>NZ_FOGO01000034.1 GCF_900111245.1 Streptomyces qinglanensis
ACACAGTGGACGCGAGCCTCTATGGACAAGCCCTCGGCCTATTAGTACCGGTCACCTCCACACGTTACCGTGCTTCCAGATCCGGCCTATCAACCCCGTCATCTCCAGGGAGCCTTAACCCCTCACAGGGGGTGGGAGTCCTCATCTCGAAGCAGGCTTCCCGCTTAGATGCTTTCAGCGGTTATCCTTCCCGAACGTAGCCAACCAGCCATGCCCTTGGCAGAACAACTGGCACACCAGAGGTCCGTCCGTCCCGGTCCTCTCGTACTAGGGACAGCCCTTCTCAAGACTCCTACGCGCGCAGCGGATAGGGACCGAACTGTCTCACGACGTTCTAAACCCAGCTCGCGTACCGCTTTAATGGGCGAACAGCCCAACCCTTGGGACCGACTCCAGCCCCAGGATGCGACGAGCCGACATCGAGGTGCCAAACCATCCCGTCGATATGGACTCTTGGGGAAGATCAGCCTGTTATCCCCGGGGTACCTTTTATCCGTTGAGCGACGGCGCTTCCACAAGCCACCGCCGGATCACTAGTCCCGACTTTCGTCCCTGCTCGACCCGTCAGTCTCACAGTCAAGCTCCCTTGTGCACTTACACTCACCACCTGATGACCAACCAGGCTGAGGGAACCTTTGGGCGCCTCCGTTACATTTTAGGAGGCAACCGCCCCAGTTAAACTACCCACCAGACACTGTCCCCGATCCGGATCACGGACCCAGGTTAGACATCCAGCACGACCAGAGTGGTATTTCAACAACGACTCCACGAACACTGGCGTGTCCGCATCACAGTCTCCCACCTATCCTACACAAGCCGAACCGAACACCAATATCAAGCTGTAGTAAAGGTCCCGGGGTCTTTCCGTCCTGCTGCGCGAAACGAGCATCTTTACTCGTAGTGCAATTTCACCGGGCCTATGGTTGAGACAGTCAAGAAGTCGTTACGCCATTCGTGCAGGTCGGAACTTACCCGACAAGGAATTTCGCTACCTTAGGATGGTTATAGTTACCACCGCCGTTTACTGGCGCTTAAGTTCTCAGCTTCACCACACCGAAATGTGACTAACCGGTCCCCTTAACGTTCCAGCACCGGGCAGGCGTCAGTCCGTATACCTCGCCTTACGGCTTCGCACGGACCTGTGTTTTTAGTAAACAGTCGCTTCTCGCTGGTCTCTGCGGCCACACCCAGCT
>NZ_FOGO01000031.1 GCF_900111245.1 Streptomyces qinglanensis
GAACACAACAGCCAGCCCAACCCACACCCGAGCCAGACCCTCCCCCGGACCGACAACCCACACAACAACACAACAACAGGACGACAGAACAACAGGACGACAGCGAAAGGCGGTTTCGCAAGGACACCGTCCTCATCGTGGACGGCCCCCTGGTCCCCACCCGCGACGACCGTGGCCGCCTCCGGCAAAAACTACCGCTGCTCCACCAACAACCAGGTCGTCATCGACTGCCGACACCCGCTTGGTCATCACCGTCGGCACCACCCCCACCGTGATCGCCGACGGCGGCTGTCGCGGCACCGGACTGACCATCCCGCACTACCGCCGGCACAAGAATGAACAACTGTCGGCCTGGAAGCAGGAGCACAACGCCTCCCACCGCAAGGTCCGCGCCCGCGTGGAGCACACCTTCGCCCACATGAAGAACTGGAAGATCCTGCGCGACTGCCGACTCAAAGACGAAGGCGTCCACCACGCCATGCTCGGCATCGCACGCCTGCACAACCTCACCCTCACCGGATGACAGGCAAACGAGCAGGACAGCCCGCATGCCTCAGATCATTTACGGGACAACCTCTAGTAGGACTCCGTTAGGTCCGTCTTGATCTAGGTGTTGTGCTCCTGCTGGGGAGGGGTTGGTGGCAGGTGGTGCAGGTGCCGGTCCAGCACCTCAGGATGTCCTGGAGGGCATCGAGGATCTGGTAAAGGGTGAGTGCGGTCCAGGTGCTTTTGGGGCCAGGCGCTGTTCGGTCAGAAACGCGTGGGCCGCGGTCACGAGGGTGACGTGGTGGTGCCAGCCGGGCCAGGACCGGCCTTCGAAGTGGTTCAGGCCCAGGCCGTGCTTGAGTTCGCGTAGTCGTGCTCGATGCGCCAGCGGACCTTGGCCAGACGGACCAGCTCGGCGATCGGGGTGCCGGCCGGCAGGCTGGACAGCCAGTAGTCGGTGGGCGCCTCGGCGTCCTCGGGCCATTCGACCAGGAGCCAGCAGTCGGGCAGGATGCCGTCCCACCAGCCCTGTCCGGCCGAGGCGGCGGCCCGGATCGGACGCTCGACGGCCTTGCCGGCCGGGCGGGGCGGACACGCACGGTGGCGAAGCGGGAACGTAACGGGCCGCGCGAGCCCTGCAGCCAGGCGAGGGAGGTGAACGCCTCCTGCCCGAGGCCGACGGCCAGGGCTGCCACTGAGGGTGCGGGGTGACGATAGCGGGGCTGGGGCCAGCATCCGACGGGGCCCTTGCGGTCAGGGGCTGTCGGCTGGGCGTCGAACGGGTGGGCGGTCACGTCCACGCGGACGGCCAGCATGTAGTCGATCTCCCGCTCTGCCAGGCCGGCCCGGAAGTGGGCGTTGGTTAGGCGGTGCCAATCCGTCTTCTGTCATCTTCTCGTCGATGCCTCGCGACAGGCGTACACGCGCAACTTGCTCAAGCTCGGTACTTGGTGGTTTTGCTGGAGTTCCACGGCTTCGCCCACGCTGTCTCGTTCCAGCGGTGCGGCTTCGTCCGTGAGGCGCGCCCGGCGGCCGTATCCGCGTCGCGGGCCTGCCGCTACTGCCTCTGGGCATCGGACAGGTCGCCCTGTCCGACCTCGGCACCAGACCCGAAGAGGATGGACAGGTGTGCAGGCTCCCCCGGGCGAGGGAGGCGGGTTGGTCCGGCGGGCGAAGCGGCGCGCTGACGGGGCCGGAAGACTTCCGAGTATGAAGATCAAGCGAGAGGGCCTGGCGCCGGCCGGTGCGGCGCCGGGGCGGGGATGGACCATTGCGCGCAGGGCTGCAGGGTTGGCGGCCGCCGGAACGCTGTCGCTCTACCTGGTGGTCAAGGTCATCTGGGTGACCGTCGCGCTCTTCGGTGACGGGCCAGGGGAGTCCGACGGCAGCACAGCCGCATGGGTCATGCTGAACGCGGTCACGGTGGTCATGGCCACGACCGGCATCGCGCTGGGGCTGGCGCTGGCACAGCAATGGGGGAAGCGGCTCCCCGCGGCACCGGTGTTGTTCTTCTCATGGATGGGGAGTGGCTTCCTGGTGTCGCTGCTCCCATACGGAATCGTCGCTGCGGTGCTCGGTGCCGTCGGGGTGCCCCTGGGCAACGAGGACGGCTCGGAGGCCGGCGGAGACGGCGGCGGGATACCTGCGTGGGAGACGGTCTTCATCTCCGTGGGCTTCGCGGGGATGGCAGTGGGACTCGCCATCGCTCTCCCGGTCTACCTGCGGGAGCGCTGGCCACACGCCTTTGTGGGCCGGGCCGGGGACGGGCTCTCGGGAACACCTCCTAGACGGCGCCCGCTGCTGGTGCCCGTGGCGACCGCGGTCCTGGCCGTGCTGTGGCTGTTCTGGGCGTCGGGGGGAACGCTCGGCCTCAACACCGCCTTCCACGCCCGGGATCTCAACAGCCGTCTGCTGCTCGGAAACGGCGCGCTCTGGGCACTGCTCGGCGGCTGGAGCCTGCGGGTGCTTGCAGGCAACGCCGGAGACCGACTGCCCCTGTGGCTGCCCATGACGACCGGATTCATCGCCTCAGGGGCGCTGTTCGCCTGGAGCTCCTGGAAATTCGTCTGGGCCGTGCTGCGCCCCGGTGACTACGAGCCCCTCGAGCATCCGGCAATCGCCGTCGTCGAGCACGGGATCGCCATGGATGCCGGCATCGCGATACTCAGCCTGCTCATACGAGTTCACCGAGCGCGTGCAGCCACGCATGCCGCCGCCAAGGCGAACCGCCCCACAGCGGGCTGATCAAGGAACCCTGCCAACCCTGCCCTCATGCACTCCGTCGCCGCCCCGACCCCTGAAGCGGCCGACGGGGAACAGCGAAGCTGATGGGCAACGTCCCTCCATTGTTCGGGCAGTCGCGGAAGCCACAGGCTGAACCACACAAGCCCCGCGACGACACCAGCCACCGCGCGCGATCATCCGTGGGACGAGAACATCCAGTCCTCAAGCCCCTGGAACCACAGCAGGCCGCCCGCCACATCGCGAACAGACCTTCGGCAACGAGGTACCACCTCGACAGACTCATCCACCACCGCGAAGTGATTCCCCTCAACGGGCACGGCCACCGACTGAAGAACACCTCCGCGCCCGTGGAGACGGGCTTCGGTGGCCTCGAGCTCGATCTCCAGGAGCCGTTCCAGCGCAGGCAGTCAGCGACATCCTCCGTTCGGTGCTGGCCCGGTCCAGCAGCCGGCTGAGTGCTTCGGCCGCGTCGTTGAGTCTGAGATAGGACAGGTGGCCTCGCAACTGCTGGAAGCGGCGCGCTTCGCTCACTGCATCGGGGACGTACTCACTCCGTGTTCACCTCCTTCGGTGAGGGAACAGTCCGCAGCCGATCGGCCTCGGCCCGCGCGCCTCGGAGGGTGGTCTGCCGGCCTTGTCCTTGCAGGGGCCCGGTCCGAGTCGAACAGGGTCGAGGCCCGCAAGTGCGGATCATCGACGAGCCGCTGCCGGCAGGACTGCGGAAGGGCACGAAGGCGTCCGGGCTCTGACATCGTTGGGCAGGGACCTGATCGCCGTTCGGGTGAGCGCTCGTCTTGCGATCACGTCCCAGATGTCGCGCGATCGCTGAGATCGTCCAACCCGACGACGCAGTGCGTGAGCATCCACGTCTTTCTCCCGCGTGAGCATCCAGGCCCCCGACCAGGCCGGACTTGCGCACGCAGGCTCTCCACAACCACCGATCCCAGTTCGACACGCCGGGCAAGATCACACGATGAGTGGGGAGATCGCCTGAGCAGTTTGGCTGGTCCAGGAGCCGCGGGTCGGAAGAGCGCGACTCCCATCGCGCCCCGTGCTGAGCCCTCCGCTATGTTCTTCCAGGCCCGCGGCGGCGGGCCCCACGCGTATTCGGGGGGGGG
>NZ_FOGO01000029.1 GCF_900111245.1 Streptomyces qinglanensis
AGATCTACGAGCACCCCACGCACCCCTACACCCAGGCACTGCTGTCGGCCGTTCCGGTGCCCGACCCGGAGGCGGAAGGGAAGCGGGAGCGGATCGTGCTGGAGGGTGACGTGCCCTCGCCGGCCAATCCGCCCTCCGGATGCCGGTTCCGCACCCGCTGCTGGAAGGCCACGGACAGGTGCGCGGAGGAGGTGCCGCTGCTGGCGGTGCCGTCGGTGTTCGAGGGGTCCGGGTCCGGTGCGGAGCACCCCTCGGCCTGCCACTTCGCGAAGGAGGACGCCGCGGTGGTCGCCGCCTGACACCGTGCCCTCCTCACCGGCCGGAGGGGAGAGGACACCGCCGGCGCCGGTCGGCGGTGTCCTCCGAACGGGTTCCAGCCCGTTCCGCGGCGGGCAGGGCAGCCAGGCATATGGTGTCAAAAGGTGTTATGTGGATCTGAGGCGTACTCGGACCCCAGCGCACCAGGAGGCACCATGCGTGCAGCCACCCGCACCACCGTGATCCGGCGGGCGCTCGCCGCCGCAGGGGCGGTCGCTCTGACGGCGACAGCGTGTGCCAGCAGCTCGGACGGCGGCGGGGGCGGTTCGGCGGACGGGGTCGTACGCGCATTCTGGACCGATCCGCAGCACCCCGTGGAGCCCGCCAACACCAACGAGGTGCAGGGCGGCAAGGTCCTGGACATGATTTCCCGGGGTCTGAAGAAGTACAACCCGTCCACGGGTGCGGCCGAGAACGCCGTGGCCGAGTCCATCGAGAGCGACGACCAGCAGAACTTCACCGTCAAACTGAAGAAGGGCTGGAAGTTCTCCGACGGCACCGCCGTGACGGCCAAGTCCTTCGTGGACGCCTGGAACTACGGCGCCCTCGTCACGAACAAACAGATCAACTCCTATTTCTTCCAGTACATCGAGGGCTACCAGGAGGTGCACCCGGAAAAGGGCAAGCCGACGGCGAAAACCCTCTCCGGGCTCGACGTGAAGGACGCCCGCACCTTCACCGTGAAGCTCAACCAGAAGTTCTCCCTCTGGCCGCAGACCCTCGGGTACAGCGCCTACGCGCCGCTGCCGAAGTCCTTCTTCACCGACCACAGCGGCTGGCTGGAGAAGCCCGTCGGAAACGGCCCGTACAAGGTGGACTCCTACACCAAGGGCCAGTCGATGAAGCTGTCCCGGAACACCCACTACGCCGGGGGCGACAAACCCCGCAACAAGGGTGTCGAACTGAAGGTCTACACCGACCAGAACACCGGCTACACCGACCTCCAGGCCGGAAACCTGGACGTCGTCGACGAACTTCCGGCCGGGCAGCTCAAGAACGCCAAGCGGGATCTGGACGGGCGCTACATCAACCAGCCCGCGGGCATCATCCAGACCATCTCCTTCCCCATGTACGACAAGGCGTGGCAGAGCGAGAAGGCCGCCAAGGTGCGCCGCGGACTCTCCATGGCGATCAACCGCAAGCAGGTGACCGAGAAGATCTACCACGGCACCCGGGAGCCGGCGACCGACCTCACCTCGCCCGTGCTCAAGGCCGCCGGCGGCTACAAGCCCGGCCTCTGCGGCGACGTGTGCAGCTACGACCCGAAGCAGGCCAAGAAGCTCATCGAGGAGGGCGGCGGGCTGCCCGGCGGGAAGATCACCCTGACCTCCAACGTCGACACCGGCTCGCACCGGCAGTGGATGGAGGCCGTCTGCAACAGCATCAACCGCACGGTGGGCAGGAACAGCGCGTGCACCGTCAACCCGGTGCCCACCTTCAGCGAGTTCCGCTCCGACATCACCGACCGGAAGATGACGGGCATGTTCCGGACCGGCTGGCAGATGGACTACCCGCTCATCCAGAACTTCCTCCAGCCCATCTACTACACGGACGCCTCCTCCAACGACTCCGGCTTCTCCGACCCCCAGGTCGACAAGCTGATGGACAAGGCGAACTCCGCCACCGACGAGAAGGCTGCCATCGGTCTCTTCCAGCAGGCCGAGAAGCGCATCCTGGACACCTTCCCCGCGATCCCGCTGTGGTACCAGAACGGGAACGCCGGCTATTCCAGCCGGGTCAGCGACGTCAAACTCAACCCGTTCTCCGTCCCGGTCTTCACTGACATCAAGGTCAAGTGAGCCGCCGTGGGGCGCTACGTCGTCAGACGACTGCTCCAGATGATCCCGGTGTTCATCGGGACGACCTTCCTCATCTTCGTGATGGTGTACGCCGTCGGGGACCCGGTCAACGCGATGTTCGGGGAACGGGCCCCCGACCCGGCCACCGCCGAGCAACTGCGCGAGGAATTCAACCTCGACAAGCCCATCTGGCAGCAGTACGTGCTCTACATGGGCAACATCTTCACCGGTGACTTCGGAAACGCCTTCAACGGCCAGCCGGTGACCGAGCTGATGGCGACGGCCTTCCCCATCACGATCCGGCTCGCTGCGCTCGCCATCGTCTTCGAGATCCTCGTCGGCATCACTCTGGGGGTGCTGACCGGGCTCCGCCGCGGGCGGCCCATCGACAGCGGGGTGCTGATGCTGACCCTCGTCGTCATCTCCGTCCCCACGTTCGTGACCGGCAGCCTCGCGCAGTACCTGCTCGGCGTGAAGTGGGGCTGGATCTCCCCGGCCGTCTCGCCCGCGGCACCGCTGCGCGAACTGCTGCTGCCGGGGCTGGTCCTCGCCCTGGTCTCGCTGGCCTACGTCACCCGGCTCACCCGGACCTCGATCGCGGAGAACGCCCGCGCCGACTATGTGCGGACCGCGGTCGCCAAGGGGCTCTCCCGGCGCCGGGTGACCGTGCGGCACCTGCTGCGCAACTCGCTGATCCCCGTCGTCACCTTTCTCGGGACGGACGTCGGCAACCTGATGGCCGGGGCCCTGGTGACCGAGCGGATCTTCAACATCCACGGGGTCGGCTTCCAACTGTGGCAGGGCATCGTCCGGCAGAACTCGCCCACCGTCGTCGGCTTCGTGACCGTCCTCGTCATCGTCTTCCTCCTCGCGAACCTGCTCGTCGACCTCCTGTACGCGGTGCTCGACCCGAGGATCCGCTATGCCTGACCCGCCCCGCCTCCGCCGGGGAGACGCCTCCGACACCGCCGGGGACGGCCCGGCCCCCGCCGCGGCGCCCACGCCGGCCGGCGGTGCGGCCGCGGGAAGAGAGGGGAGCGCATGACCGGGACGCCGGCAATCGAGGGGCCCGGCGGGGCCATGGAGGAGCTGGCCGAGGAAGGAGGAGGGGGGCTCAAGGGCGCGCCCCCGTCCGGGCGCGGACGGCCCGCGCGGGGGCGGAGCATGTGGTCCGACGCCTGGCACGAACTGCGGCGCAACCCGGTGTTCGTGGTCGCCGGACTGATCATCGCCTTCCTCGTGCTGATCTCCCTGTGGCCGGGCCTGATCGCCACCCGGGACCCGCTCTCCTGCCGGCTCGGACGCTCGCTGGACCCGTCCTCGGCCGGGCACTGGTTCGGGTTCGACACCCAGGGCTGCGACGTCTACACCAGGGTCGTCTACGGGGCCCGCACCTCGGTGACGGTCGGTGTCTGCGCCACCGCCGGAGTGGCGGTGCTGGGCAGCCTGCTGGGCGGACTCGCCGGGTTCTTCGGCGGGGTGTGGGACGCCCTGCTCTCCCGTCTCACCGACATCTTCTTCGGTATCCCCATCGTCCTCGGCGGCCTGGTCTTCCTCTCGATGACCGGCAGCCGGTCCGTCTGGACGGTGGTCACCTTCATCGTGCTGCTCGGCTGGCCCCAGGTGGCCCGGATCGCGCGCGGCTCGGTCATCACCGTCAAGCAGAACGACTACGTGCAGGCCGCCCGGGCGCTGGGCGCGGGGAACGCCCGGATGATGGTGCGGCACATCCTGCCGAACGCCGTCGCGCCGGTGATCGTGACCGCGACCATCGCGCTGGGCACCTACATCTCGCTGGAGGCCACGCTCAGCTACCTCGGCGTCGGGCTCCAGCCGCCCACGATCTCCTGGGGGGCGGACATCTCCGCGGCCTCCCAGGGCATGCAGTTCCGCAACGCGCCGCACATCCTGCTGTACCCGGCCGCCGCGCTCAGCGTCACCGTGCTGGCCTTCATCATGCTCGGCGACGCCGTCCGCGACGCCCTCGACCCGAAGCTGAGGTGAGTGCGGTGAGTCTGCTGGAAGTCCGCGACCTGTTCGTCGAGTTCCGCACCCGGGACGGGGTGGCGCGGGCCGTCAACGGAGTGAGCTACACCGTCGAGGCCGGTGAGACGCTGGCGGTGCTGGGGGAGTCCGGTTCGGGCAAGTCCGTGACGGCGCAGGCCGTGATGGGGATTCTCGACATGCCGCCGGGCCGGATCACCGGCGGCGAGATCCTCTTCCAGGGGCGGGACCTGCTGAGCCTCCCCGAGGAGGAACGGCGGCGGATCCGCGGTTCGAAGATGGCGATGATCTTCCAGGACGCGCTCTCGTCGCTGAACCCGGTGCTGACCGTGGGTTTCCAACTGGCCGAGATGTTCCGGGTCCATCAGGGCCTGGGCCGCAAGGAGGCCAGGGCGCGGGCCGTGGAGCTGATGGAGCGGGTCCGGATCCCGGCGGCGCGGCAGCGGGTCGGCGACTTCCCGCATCAGTTCAGCGGGGGTATGCGGCAGCGGATCATGATTGCGATGGCGCTGGCGCTGGAGCCGGATCTGATCATCGCGGACGAGCCGACGACGGCGCTGGACGTGACGGTGCAGGCCCAGGTGATGGAGCTGCTGGCGGAACTCCAGCGGGAGTTCACGATGGGGCTCATCCTGATCACGCACGATCTGGGTGTGGTGGCGGACGTGGCCGACAAGATCGCGGTGATGTACGCGGGCCGGATCGTGGAGACCGCGCCGGTCAAGGAGCTCTACCAGGCGCCCGCGCACCCCTACACCAAGGGCCTGCTCGACTCCATCCCGCGTCTGGACCAGAAGGGGCAGCAGCTCAACGTCATCCGCGGGATGCCGCCCAGCCTGCTGGACATCCCGCCCGGCTGCGCCTACAACCCGCGCTGCCCGATGGCGCGTGCGGTCTGCCGCACGGACGAGCCGCCGCTGTACGAGGTGTCCGCACAGCGGCGCAGCGCCTGCCACTTCTGGAGGGAGATGTTCGATGGACGCTGACCGTTCGGGGCCCGGCCCGGCCCGGGAGGCGCGGGAACCGGCGACGGGACCGCATCAGGGCACCGGACACCCGGCGGGCGAGGCCATCCTGGAGGTGCGGGATCTGGCCAAGCACTTCCCGCTGACGCAGGGCATCCTCTTCAAGCGGCAGATCGGCGCGGTCAAGGCGGTGGACGGCGTCACCTTCGATCTGCACAAGGGCGAGACGCTGGGCATCGTCGGCGAGTCCGGCTGCGGCAAGTCCACGGTCGCCAAGCTGATCACCCATCTCGAACAGCCCACCTCGGGGACCATCCGGTACCGAGGTGAGGACATCACGAAGCTGTCGGGGCGGGCGTTGAAGGCGGTGCGGCGGAACATTCAGATGGTGTTCCAGGATCCGTACACGTCGTTGAATCC
>NZ_FOGO01000028.1 GCF_900111245.1 Streptomyces qinglanensis
GAAACCTTTCCGCTCGGCCAGATCACGGACCGCCGCGTAGGAGCCCGCGAAGCCGATCGCCGCGATCACCACAGCACCCGCCACCACGACGGCGACAAGGGTGCGCTGCAGCTTTGCCGCGCCCGCTGCGCTGTGCATCCCGGTACCCCCTGTTCGCCCTGCGGGAAGTCTCTCACCGGCGAAATCGCCGCCCGCCCGCGGTGGCATGACGGGCCGTCGACGCGCGACTCCGCATCGGGCCGACACGCGTGAACGCACTTGGTGGGGACCACTGGGTTCGTTTCCGGCTGCCCCGGTATGGCTGCCGTCCAGTGCCCGCCGGCACGGGTCCCGGGGCCGGCGCCCGGAGCTTTACCGCGGTAAAGCCCACTCCGCACACCCATCCGGGGGATTTCCTAACGCGCCAGTGCGTTCTTCTGCCTCATGCGTTAGTAAGGTACCTTCCATGAGTTCTCCAGCCTCCGGCGACCGCGAGAAGGTCGTCTCCAAACTGCCGGGATGGCTCCGGCAGAACCTCAAAGTCAGAGCGGCTCAGCACGGAGTCGAGATCCAGAGCGCCGTCGAGCAGGGCATCGACGCATGGCTCGCGTTGGCCGCCACACCCAGCACCGTCGAGACGGTCGGGGCCGACTCCTTCTCCACCTTTCTCCCTGTCGGCCAGTGGGACCGGTTCCGGCAGACGGCAGGCGACCGGAAGGTCTCTCTCATCCAGGGCCTGGCCCAGTCCGTCGAGCTGTGGCTCGAGAAGAACCCCGCGCCCACCGTGCCGTCGGCGAAGTACCCCCGGCGCCGCATCGTCTGCAACCAGAAGGGCGGTGTGGGCAAGACCGCGGTGACTGCCGGCCTCGGAGCAGCGCTGGCCGAAGAACGCGAAGCACTGCACCCCGTGCGGATCTCCCGGCACTTCGCCGCCCAGTTGGAAGCCGTCTCCTCGGACGACCCGTTGGAGGTGGAGGATCTCCCCGGCCTGGGCCGTCGCACGCTGCTGGTCGATTTCGACCCCCAGCGGCACTTGACCACTCAGCTGGGACGGGAAGAGATTCCGATGGACTCGTCCATCGACAGCCTCAGCAAGCACATGACGGGTGAGGCCAAGGGAGACATCCACGACCTGGTGGTGCCCATCGAGGACGACCGCTACGGCGGCCGACTGGACCTTCTGCCGGGCTGCCAGGACGGTTTCCTCCTCGACGTGGCCCTCTCCAAGGTCCGATTCCGTGAAGCGGCGCTCGAACGTGCGCTGGCCCCGTTGGAAGCCTCCTACGACGAGATCATCGTGGACTGCCCACCCAGTCTGGGCCTGAGCATGGACACCGCCATCTACTACGGGCGGCGCCGCGAGGACGAGCCCGCGGGCAGCTCCGGCCCCCTGATCGTGGTCCAGGCCGAGGACAGCAGCGCCGATGCGTACGACCTCCTCGTCACCCAGATCGAGGACCTGCGCAACGACATGGGCGTGGAGATCGACTACCTCGGCATCGTGGTGAACCTCTACGACCCCCGCCGCGGATTCATCGCCACCTCGTCCCTGGAAGCCTGGATAGAGATCAAGGACCCGAAGGTGGTCGCTGTCATCGGCGACCTGACAGACCAGCGCAAGGCCGTACGTCTCAAGCAGCCGTTGCTGTCGTTCGCCCCGCGCGGCGAGCAGGCAGCCACCATGCGCGCACTGGCCAGGGAGATCTCATGAGCGGCCGCGTCGCAGACCAGCTCGGAACAGGAGCTTCGTTCGGCCGGACCCGGGGCGGTGTCAGCGCCCGACGCCAGGCCGTCGCCGCCACGACCGGCGCCCCCACCACCGGCGCCCCCGACAGCCGGCTGCGGACTCTTCCGCTGGCGCAGTTGGTGCCCACCCGATTCAATCCGCGCCGGAACTTCGGCTCGGAGGAGACGCTGCTCGAGTTCGGAAAGCGGCTCAAGGCCAAGCAGTTGCAGCCTGCCGTCGCTGTCACACGCGAGGCGTACCTCGCGCTGTGGCCGGACGAGGCTGACGCGGTGGGCGAAGCCGCTTACGTCATCGCCAACGGGGAGCGGCGCTACCGGGCGAGCCTGGCAATCGACCTGCCCACGTTGGAAGTGGTCATCGATGACGAGGTGGCCCGCTCCCGCGGTGACTTCCTGAACGCCATCCTCTCGGAGAACAACGACCGCGAGGACCTCGACCCCATCGAGCGGGCGCTGGGTCTTCAGACGATGGTCGACGAGCTCGGCGGGAAGACCAAGGTCGCCGAGTACTACGAGAAGTCCGCGGGCTGGGTGACACAGCAGCTCTACTTGCTGGATCTGGCGCCCGAACTGCAGGAACTGGTCAGCTCGGGCGAGCTTCCGGTCCGCGAGACCCGGGCCCTGGTGAAGTTGCCCACGACCGAGCAGACGGCGGCCTGGAAGGCGCGTTCGGCGAAGCGCGAAGAGGAGAAGACACAGCCCAAGCCGCGGCGCGGGAAGCACACGGCTGAGGCGGGCGCCGAGCGCGACGGCACCCAGCAGAGCGAGAGCTTTACCGCGGTAAAGGAGCAGTCGTCCGACAGCCCGGCAGCGGAGGACCACAAGACCTTTACCGCGGTAAAGGCGGACGACGAGCCTGGAGAGGGACCCGGGACTCCCCTCCCCCCGCTTCCCGACCAACGACCGGCCCCTGCCGAGGTGAAGGGGGAGATTCCCTGGGCCGACCCGGAGGCCCTGTGCGGGCTGTTGGTACAGCAGATGACACGCGCGGACCGGGTCGCACTGACCAGGATGCTGATCGATGTGAACACGAGCGACAAAGGGACGGGCACGGGTCCGTCCTAGCGTCTGAACGCACCAGCGTCAGCCCCCGCACCTGACAGCCCTCGGCCACCGCCGGAGAACAGGCTCCCTGCAGAAACGGCCCGGCCTCCTCGTCGCTGACGTAGGAGAGCCGGGCCTTCCGGTGTCGGCAGGAGCGGTGGCCGCTCTCGGCGGCAGACGAGGCTCGAGCAGCCGATCAGCGCATCGGTCAGCGGTATCGCAGCAGACGGAATCCGCAGGCGCCCAAAGCGTTCAGGTCCGTCACCGGATCCGCTGAACTGTCGACGAGCGCTGTGCGGCCCTCCGCTGTGCGGAAGGCGTTCAGCAGCAGCCCCACGCTCTCCCGGCCCCGCGCATCGAGGCGCCGGACCCAGACGAGTGCGCGGGCACCGGCAGGCAGCGTGGCCAGTTCGTCCAGCACGGCTGTCAGCTCGGTGTGCGTGGACGTGTAGATCTTCCACCCGTCCGGGCGTTCCGCGGCCGTCCCGGCAGAGTGGGGGAGAGGACATGCAGCTCCTCGAGGATCCGCCGGTGTTCATCGGGAGGGAGAGCCGGAGACGGCCTGCCGGCGGACGGCGGCGGCCGCGTCGCCGTTCGCCGGCAGACCGTCTCCGGACGGGCCTCGAGGCGCTCCGTCCCCGTACCGGCGCGGCCGCATCCGCATCTGCATTCACGTTCCGTCGGTCCATTAGCCTCCGAGCCGGGAAGCCTGCCTTCGTCAATGCTTCATGCGTGCACCTACGACGTATCTACCACGATAGGATGGTGCTCCGAGCGAGGAGGCTTTGATGGATGCGACGCTCTCGCAGGCGCGTGAGCAGTGGAGCGAGGTGGTCGAGCGCCTGCAGCAGGGCGAGGAGATCGTGCTGGTCAACTCCAAGAGCGGGCAGGCCGCTGTGCTGCGCCCCCCGGAGAGGCCGGACCCGCCCGGCCCGAGGTGGTCGAGTTCGAAAGCGCGGCAGGAACTGGGCAGTCTCGTCGCTGCCGCCCAGGACGGGGTTCAGGTACTGACGGTGGGCGGGCAGCCCACTGCCGCGGTCTCCTCGTGCAGCGCGCCACGTACCGGGCGCCCGCAGCCCGACACCACGCCGGGTGTGACCGGGCTCGGCGACCTCCTGGACGTCCTGCTGGACGCCGAGCCGGGGACAGCGGGCCTCTCCGCCGGCGTCCCGGCGCTGGACCGCGCCGCGGGCGGTCTGGCACGGGGGAGCCTCACCCTGGTCGCCGCACCACCGAACGCGGGCGGCAGCCTCCTGCCGCTCCAGGCAGCACGCACGGCCGCCTTCGACCCCGAGCAGCCCGTGCCCGTGCTCTACGCCCTCTCCGGCGTGCCGCTCCAGGTCGCCGCCCGTCGTCTGATCTCGGCCGAAGCCTCCGTGCCCTACGCGCAGTTCGCCGCGGGCACCCTCACTCCGGAACAGCGGCAGGCCGTAGCCGGTGCGGAGGGGCGTTTGCGAGGCGCCCCGCTGTCGTTCACCCGGCCCGAGCCGACCGCGCAGACGATCGCCGAGGAGGCGTCCCGGATCGAGGCCCTGGGACTGGTGGTGGTCGACCGCCTTCAGCGCACCCGCGTGGACAACACCCCGCTCTCGGGCCGCACCCTGCCGGCCGCGGTGAAGACTCTGGCCCGCCTGGCCGCAGACCGGCAGGTGGCTGTGGTGGCGCTGCTGGACACCGACGACGCCTTCCTGGTGGAGCAGTTGGGTGCGGACCGCGTCCTCCACCTCACCCGCCCGGGCGACGGCACGACGGCCCGGATCACGGTCACAGCCCGCGACCTGGGCCCGCTCGCGGCGGTCGAGGTGGCGCTGGACATGACCCACCTGCGCCTGCTCGATCACACCCCGGCCCCCGCGCCCCTGGCGCCGGTCGCCTCTTCGACGACCGCCCCGCAGGCAAGCGTCGCAGCCGGGGAGGCAGCCGTCCCGCCTCCGGCACGGCACCCGGCGGCCGGGCCCCCTCGGCGGGCCGGCAACACGCCGTCCCGGACTGCCGGCAGCAGGTCGTCGACGGTGGCGAAGTCCGGCGGGACGGTGGCCGAGCTGGTCGAACGAGTCGAGGGCAGGGTCCGGACCGTGCTCGCGGAGACCGGGGGAGAGGTGACCGAGGCGGTCGCGCAGTTGCAGAAGACCGCGATCCCGGACGTGATGGACCTGCTGGAACAGAGCCGCGCCGGAGGACGGTACGACTTCCGCAACTACCCCGACCTGCCCGACATCCTGCACAAACGCGGCCGCCAGGAGGCCGACGCCGTCTGGGAGGCACGACCGCGCTGGACCGCCCCACCCGAGGTCCTCGACCAGCTCGGCGACCAGGTGGTGACCGGGCTGGACATCAACGGCGCCTACCTCAGCGCCCTGAAGGCCCACCTGCCCATCGGGCAGCTCGAACACCATCTCGGCCCCGACGAGGGCGGCCCCGCCCATGACGCCAAGCGCTCAGGCGTCCACCTGGTGACCCCGCCCGAGTGGGAGCACCCGCACCTGCCCGGCCCGATCGGCGACCGGGAGGAACCCGGCCGGATCTGGATCACCGAATCCACCCTCCGCCTGCTGCTGCGCCTCTCCGGCCCCAAGTACAGGCTGTGCGAGCGGCCGCTGATCCACGAGTCGTGGACGTCGGGCTCCACCGAACAACTCCTGGAGTCCCTGCGCCGGGCGCTGGTCCAGGCCCGTACCAACGCCCTCGCCGCGCAGTCGGCCGAGGGCGAGGCGGCCTACGAGTACGTCAAGGCGATGTACTCCAAGCTGGTCTCGACGATGGGGGAGTCCAACTACAACCGGGACCTGTACCGGACCGACTGGATGCACATCATCCGCAGCCAGGCGTTCGCGAACCTGTGGCACAAGGCATGGCAGGCACACCAGGCCGGGCTCACCGTGGTGCGGATGATGGGCACCGACGAGCTCCACCTGGCCGGTGACTGGCGCACCGCCGCCGTCCCGGGCAAGGACACGCCGCTGTTCCCCGAAGGCCGCGAGGTCACCGCGGTCAAGCCCAAGCAGGTCTACCGTCTTGAGAAGGTGGCCGAGGGCAGCTACCGCGAGCGGGAGGCCGTGTAATGCCGGACAGGACCCTCAACTTCGGCCTCTACGGTGCCCGGGGCCGCAGGAGCGCCGATCTCGCGGGCGAAGTGCTCGACCGGCTGGCTCTGGAGGGCGGGATCCGCTCGCCGGTGACCACCCGCCGCGGCCTGCACGCCCGGTTGAACTACCTCACCCATTCCCCGGCCGGATACCAGGCGATGCGGGACGCGGGCATCACCGTCGCCAAGGGCACCCTGCGCCGCTGGGTCCAGCACAAGCAGACTCCCAGCCGCGACAACCTCTCCCGGATCGACGCCGCCTACCGGGCCTACCGGCGCCGCAACGTGGCCCGCCACCTCCTCCAGCGGCTCAACGCCCGCGGCGGCACCCGAGTGGAGATCCAGCCCCTCGACCAGAGCGCCGTCGCCGACCCCCGCAAGCGGGTCATCCCCACGGACGTGGCCGGATTCAGAAGGCTGCGCATCCGCAACTGGGACCGGATCGTGGACGCCTGGGCAGCCGCGGACGACGAGGCGCTCGGCGACGCCTGGGACGACCAGCTCACCGACCTCGGATCGCAGTGGGGCCAGTACGAGTACGCCACCTCCGTCGGCTTCTCCGCCTGAGCGACGCACCACCGGAGCGGAGGGAAGCAGGCATGGAGGAGCGCACGGCGGACGGACCGACAGCGCTGCGGCGCCGGCAGCAGGAAGCCGTCGACGCAGCGGTCCTCGCGTTGGAGACGCCGCTCGGCGGTGTCCCTCCCGAGGGCCTGCGCACGCAGGTGATCGCAGCCCCGGGCTCGGGGAAGACGCTCATCGCCCACGAGGCCGCGCGCCGTCTGGAGCCGCGCGGGCGGGTGCTGGTGCTGGTGCCGACGCTGAATCTGCTGACGCAGACGGTGGAGCGGTGGCGCCAGTACGGCATGCGCGGCCCGGCAGTGGCGGTCTGCTCCCTGGACCGTGACCCGCAGACGCGCGCCTACCTCGCCGACGAGCTGGACGTGCGCTGCACCACGAACCCCCTCCGGCTCGCCCTGTGGGCCGGCACCGGGCCCGTGACCCTCTTCGCCACCTACGCCTCTCTCGTCGGGAACCCAGGACGCCGCAACACCGAGGAAGGACAGGAGAGCGAGGACGGGGAAGAGGCAGAACAGCGGGCGGTCGCCGGTGCCCTGGAACGGGCGCTGGCCGGCGCATTCGGGCAGCAGCTCGACGGGTTCGGCCTCGCCGTCGTGGACGAAGCGCACCGCACCGCCGGACTCGCCTCCAAACCGTGGGCGATCATCCACGACAACACCCGGATCCCGGCCGCCCGGCGCCTCTACATGACCGCCACCCCCCGCATCTACCAGGCGGACACCAGCGGCGGCGAGATGCTCGTCGCCTCGATGGACGACGAAACCCTCTTCGGGAAGCCCGCCTTCACCTACCCTCTCGGCCAGGCCATCGAGGAAGGCGTCCTGGCCTCCTTCGAAGTCGACGTTCTCGAGGTCCGCGATCCCGCACCACCCCACGACGACGCCGCGCTGGAGGAGCGCCGCGGTAGGCGACTGGGCGCCATCCGTGCCGCCACGCTCGCGCACATCGAAACCACGGGCGTCGTCAGCCTGCTGAGTTTCCATTCCCGCACACAGGAAGCCCTCTCCTTCGCCCGCGGCCTCCCCGACGCCGCCGACGAACTGCGCGCCACCGGCCGGTTCCCTGGCCAGGTGTGGGGCGAATGGCTGTGCGGCCTCCACCCGGCCGCCCACCAGCGCGCGACCCTCGCCCAGTTCGCCGACGGAGTGGACGCCGAGGGCCGCAAAACCGAGTTCCGAGTGCTGTCCACCTGCCGCCTGCTGGGCGAGGGCACCGACATCACCGGTCGCTGCGGCCTGGACGGCGTCCTGTTCGCCGACGTGCGCAGCAGCCCCGTCGACATCGTCCAGGCCGTCGGCCGCGCCCTCCGTCAGCAGCCGCACGAGGGCAAGGTGGCACGCCTGCTCGTCCCCGTGCTCCTGGCCGCCCAGGACGAGGGCCGCGACATGGCAGCCACCGCCGCATTCGACCCCCTGGTCGAGATCCTTCGGGCACTGCGCGCCTTCGACCCGCGGATCGTCGAAGACTTGGCGCTGCGCCCCGCCGGTCGCAGCGGCTCGCCGGAGGACGCCCTGGCCGACGACCCGGCCCGCGACTCCGGTCAGCAGGCCCGCACATCCGCCGGGGGCGGCGGGGCGACCGTCCAGGACCACACCCGGGAGGAGTCGCAACCTGGCGGGAACCGGCGGGGCGGACCGGCGCTGCTGCACTTCTCCCGCCGCGGACGCGACGCCGAACAGATCGCCCGGCTGGTCCGCACCCGCGTTCTGCGTCCCGAGTCCACGGCATGGCTGACCGGTCTGGAGGCCGTCCGCGCCTTCGTGGCCGAACACGGCCATGCGGACATCCCGTACACGGCCGGCGTCCCCCTCGGTGTGCGGCACCTCGACTATCCGGTCGGTCAGTGGGTCGCCGAGCAGCGCCGCGCCTGGCGGGCGGGGACGCTGGCCGACTGGCGGACCGAACTGCTGGCCGAGACAGGGTTCGTCTTCGATCCGCGCGACCAAGCCTTCACCCAGTTCCTGGACGTGTGCGCTCTCTACCACGCCGAACACCACACCCTGGCCGCCCCCAGGGACGCCGTCCTGGCGGGGCTGCCCGTGGGCGAGCGGCTGCACCAGGCCCGCAAGCCCGGAGGACTGGGCAAGAAGACCGACCGGGCGAGGAACCGCCGTGAGCGCCTGGAGTCCATCGACCCGGACTGGAACCCCGACTGGCCCCTGATCTGGCAGCGCCACTACGCCAAGGCCGACTGGCTCCTAGCCCAAGGCGCCACCCTGGCCGAGCTCCAGCCCGGCGTGAGCCTCGGCGGTGACGACATCGGTGCCTGGCTCGCCGAGCAGCCCGCAGCCTGGCACAACCTCCGACAAGGCCAGCAGGAGCGCCTGACCGCACTGGGCATCCAGCCCGCGGCCCACGCCGAACTCACCGAGCCTTCGGTGCCGGCCGGGGCGTCCAGGTGGGAGATCAACCTTGCTGCCGCCCGCCAGTTCAAAGCCCGCGAGGGCCATCTGCGCGTGCCCCGTCCCCACATCGAGGTCGTCACCGACGCCACAGGCCGTCCCCATCACATCCGGCTGGGCGTCTTCCGCAGCAACACCCGCAGCCATCACAGACAGCACAAGCTCACCACCGAGCAGACCCGTGAAGCCTACGAAATCGGCTTGCTCACCTGACCCTCCGTGAGGACCCCACGGCGGCAGCCCGCCGCCAGACTCTCCTGCCCCTGCCCGCCGGTGGGGGTGCTCACGCCCAAGGGCGGCTGCTCCTCAGCCCTGGCGGGCTTGCGGTGCCCCGCCGGAACCCGCGAGCGCCGCCGGCGAGCTCGGCTGATCGCAGAGGCGGAGAAGACAACGGCCTGAGCTGAGGGAGTGGTTGCTCGGGCATACGCGCGCCAGCCCGGTCGGGTGCGGCCTTCGTCGTGGCGTGCTTTCTGTGGTGCGGGTGAGGGGGAGCACCGTGCGAGGCCGAACTGGTGGGTCCGGGACTGCCGGTCCCCGGTTGCTGAGCTGCACGCTGTGGGCAGCCTGCTCCGCAGTTCGCCGACGCCTACAGCACAGGGTGCTGGCGCCCATGGCCGATCAGGGTCAGTGAAGTATGAGAGAGCGCACCCTCCACAAGCTGCCTGACCAGGTATTTTCCCGAATTGAAGCATGCTGGCCGATCTGGCAGGCAGTTCCCTGAACCGCATATAGCGTCTGAGGGATCGTTGTAGATGAACTTCACGTTCATCAACCGGGCCGACAATATTCCTGGTGATGACCGGATGCGAAAGAGCGAGAAGTTGAGCGACAAGTCCTGCAGACCGACCAGATCGACTCCTCGTTCATGTACGTTACGTTCATCAGGTCGGTCTCTGAGCCGCCCTGCACGCACGTGCCGACAGACGGAGGCCCCCAGTGGGAGCAGTACGCAGGCTGGTCGATGCCGAAACCGGCGAGACCATCCCCTATGCGCCGTACGCGTTCTCCGGCAAACACACGCAGGTCGACAAGGCACGGGTCGAGGCCATCACCGAGAGCAGGGCATTCACTCCGAGCCAGAAGTTCCTCGTCCTGTGGTGGATCGGTGTCTCACCCGAGGGAATGGCACCTCTGCGGGCCACAGGTGCCGACATCGCCCGACGGGTAGGGATGTCCTCCGACGCCGTCGGCAAGATCAACCGGAAGCTGGCCCGGCATCGCGTCATCGTCGTACGAGGCAGAATCGGCAACTACAACTTCTATCGGATCAGTCCCTACATCTCGTTCCACGGCACCGGCGTGGAACAACGCGAAGCGGTCAAGACGTGCAACCCGCCCGACATCCCCGGCTTCGACGCCACGACCCCAGCCCGGTGGGAGGCTCAGTGAACGACGAGGACAAGCACAGGACCCTGCGCCTCCTGCAGAAGACCGCAGGCATGACGGCCAACCAGCGGCTCGTCGTCATGCTCTACGCCGTGCACCCCACCGACAGGGCCGGCACGGTTGTCGAGACCGCCGCCGAGCTGGCCAAGCTCGTCGGGCTGTCTCCGACGGTCTTCTCCCGCACCCGGCGTCAGGTCATCGACGCCGGGTGGCTCGAGGAATCCGAGCGGCTGGCTCACATCCGGTACTACCGTCTCAAGCCGGAGGCGATGGGAGAGAACGTCGTCGTGGAGATGCGACGCGCCACCTGAGGGATTCTCCAGGCGTTGCTCATGAACCTCACGTTCATGAGCAACGATCCGTGGGACGCCCTCAGGTACGTCAGAGCAATCCACTCTCCTGGACCCGCCACCGCCACTCCTCCCGGCGCGGCCACCGCGACACCGCCGGCCGGGCCGAACCCCCGAGCCCCGAGTGCCGCTCTACGATTCGCGCGGGCTGAGGCGCACGAAGGGCAGTCTGCGCCCGACCGCCCGGTAGTCCCCCTGGGTGCCGTCGACGGAGAAGCCCATGAAGCGCACGAGCTTCCGGGCGGTTCGGGGGTGGCGGGGTGCGTAGCGGGCCATGAAGTCGCCGCCCTCCTCCGTGTCGAGCAGGTGTGCGGTGACGGGGAGGGTCCGCACGCCCACCTGGATGCTTGCCTCGGGTGTGGCGAGGAGGTTCTGGTACCAGGCAGCCTTGGGCCCGAACCCGGAACAGACCACGTAACTGCCGTCTGCCCGGTCGTGCTCGACGACCTCGATGACGACCCGGCGCGGTTTCCCCGAGACACGTCCCGTGTGGTTCAGCAGGAGCAGTCGGCCGCCGAAGAGCCACCCCAGACGCAGCCGATAGAAGTGGATGGGGGCTCGGAAGAACATGCGGCGGATGCCGGTGGGCGGGGCAGGGCGCTTGACGATCTCCATGACGGTGTCCTCCATACGCGGTCGAGAATGCCTGTGCGTCGCCGGGGGGATGACGCTCTTTGAAAACGGCCATCCGCGGACCAGGGGTCACCTCACACCTGCTCACGATTCCCCAGCTGCGGAAGACTGAGATTGTCTCCGTGGACGGTGCCGCAGCCGCTGCTGAGGGCCGGTTCGCGATCCGCCGCCGAGTTGAACTCCTGCAAGCTGGACGCGGCGATCGCGTAGTCGTCAGACCAGGAGGCCGCGGTGGACTCCCAGACCTGTCCGCTGTCTCCGATCGAGAACAGGTCCCCCGGCGTTGCCGGCGAAGACCAATGCGCCAGATTCACTGTCAGAGGAAGGACTGCATCAGCCTCGTCAGCGCCGCGTCGGCCTGCTCCCACCAGGACCGAATCCACTCCGCCTCAAGCCGCTCACCAGGCACGTCTCTCTCTCTCCCCCCCCC
>NZ_FOGO01000026.1 GCF_900111245.1 Streptomyces qinglanensis
TGGTGGGGGTGGGAATCTTTCGGTTCCGGGTGGGGATTGGTCGCCGCCGCCGTGTTGGTATGCGCCGAGGTATTCTCCGGAGGAGTTGAAGGAGAAGATCGATGATTCGCCGTTTTCGGTGACGGGGCGGGATCCGGACAATGGTGGGCAGAAGCAGGACACGGATCTGGCGATTCGGGAGAAGTACGAGTCGGGGGATTACGACGACTACAATCTGGACAAGCAGGGGGAGGGGCAGTTCTGGGCGGCGGTGCCGAATCCGGATGAGAAGGATGCGGCGAAGGCTCAGTCGTGTACCGAGTTGCCGTTCTGGGTGGAGAACGGGGAGGTACCGGATGTGGAGAACGCGATCAGTCCGCAGATCCTCTCGAAGCTGGCCTATGCGCGGATCAGGGTGCCGGATACGCGGGTGGAGATGAATCCTGCGGGTCGGCAGACGGTGAATCTGCCGACGTGGGTGTGGCTGGATGAGGGCCGCTACAAGAGGCTGTCGGTGCGGGCGTCGGTGGATCTGGGTGCGGGCCGGGAGATCTGGGCGCGGACGACGGTGGAGCCGGAGGCGTTGAAGCTGGATCCGGGCACGGACAGTGCGAGGCTGCATCCGGGGTCGGGTGAGTGCGGCGTCAAGGACGACGGCAGCATCGGCACGCGGTATGTGAAGGGCAGCGGGAAGAAGGCGCCGCCGTGCGGGGTGACGTATCTGCGGGCCTCCCGGGGCGGGGGGAGTTACACGCTGCGCTCGACGCTGACGTGGACGGCGTCGTGGGAGGGCAGTGGTGGTGCGGGTGCCCAGGATCTGCCGAGCGGCGAGTTCGGCGGGCAGCAGGACATCACCGTCCAGGAAATCCAAACCATCAACTGAGCCCGTGCTCTGACCCCTGTGCGCCAGTGGCTTCGGGCGCCTCTCCGTGGGCGCGGATTCCGATCACGCGGAGGGGAGCTGTTCGCGCACCCATTCAGGACCGGGGTTGGTGTGCGGCCGGCCTGCCACGACGACGGTCGGCACGGTCTCGTTGCCGTCGTTGGCTGCTCTCACCACTGCGGCTCCCGCCGGGTCGCGCCAGATGTTCACCCAGTGCAACTGGCGGGCGCTGCGGCCCAGCCGGATGCGCAGTCGTATGCAGTACGCGCAGCCAGGCCGCCAGAAGACGACCGGTCGGCCGTCGGCCGTGCTGCGGCGTTGTGCCTCCGGCTCAGCGACCGACCTCGGGAAGATCAAGGGCGAGTTCATACCGCCGAGCGCCAGGAACACCAACAGGATTGCTGCGGCAATGCCGGGGTCCCCCTCGAAGAACTGCGCCATTGCGACGACTGAGCCGCTGAGCACGAACAGCATCGGCAGGATCCAAGAGCGCATCATGGTGACGCAGGCTACCGGCCCTTTCCGCGGCGCCGATGCCGCTGAGGACGACGATGAGGTCTCAGTTCCCGGCGGCCCGCTACCGCGCCCCTGAGCCGGAGCCGGGTCCCGGGGCGGGCGGGGTGCGTGGCCGCAGGCGCTCTCCCTGCGGCCCGAACATGATCAGGTACTCGACCGGGCCGCTGAGGCCGGCGTTCGCCACCCCGTGCGGGGCGCGGGTGTCGAACTCGGCGACGTCCCCGGAACTCAGGACGAGATCCTGGTCGCCGAGGGCGAGCCACAGCCGCCCGTACAGGACGCACAGCCACTCCCAGCCGTCGTGGGAGACCTGCCGGGGCCGCGCGGGTGGCTCCTGGACGGCGGGCAGGACATGCTTGTGGGCGTGCAGGCCCCCGACGTAGGGGGTGAGCGGCAGCACCGTCTTCTCATCGCCGAAACGCCGGACCGCGGAGGGCCGAGGCTCGGCGGCAGGGGCGGCGGCGGGGGCGGTACCGGCCAGCTCGTCCAGGGAGACGCCGTACTCCTTCGCCAACTGCAGCACCACTTCCAGGGTGGGCTTGCGTCGGCCGGTCTCGATCCGCGACAGCGTGCTCGGGGAGATGCCGGTCGCGCAGCCGACACCGGTGAGCGTGGCGCCGCGGTGCTCGCGCGCGGCCCGCAGCCGGGGGCCGATCGCCGCCAGCGCGTCGGCCACGTCATCGCCTGCCATCCTGCTCACCCCGTCCGGACGCGCTGCTCCGCCTCTCTGTCCTGCGAGTTTGCCAGACTGGCAACAGTGATCGCGTCGGCCGGTCGGGGTGCCGCATGATCGGTCGTACCGGCGTCCGCCCGCGATCCGAGGAGAAGACCCGATGCCTTCCGAGCCCTCCGCAGCCCTCCACCACCGCACCGTCGAGGCTCCTGCCGGGCGTCTGCACCTGGTCGAACAGGGAACCGGTCCGCTGGTCCTGCTCGTGCACGGCTTCCCCGAGTCCTGGTACTCCTGGCGGCGCCAGCTCCCGGCCCTCGCCGCGGCCGGCTACCGCGCGGTGGCGCTCGACGTGCGCGGCTACGGTCGCTCGTCCAAGCCCGCGGCGACCGACGCCTACCGGATGCTCGACCTGGTGGCGGACAACGTCGCCCTCGTGCACGCCCTCGGCGAGGAGAACGCGGTGGTCGTCGGCCACGACTGGGGGTCCAGCATCGCCGCCACGTCTGCTCTGCTGCACCCCGGGATCTTCCGGGCCGTCGCCCTGCTGAGCGTCCCGTACGCGCCACCCGGCGGCCCCCGCCCCACCGACATCTTCGGCCAGATCGGCGGCCCAGAGCAGGAGTTCTACGTCTCCTACTTCCAGGAACCCGGCCGCGCCGAGGCGGAGATCGAGCCCGATGTCCGCGGCTGGCTGGCGGGCTTCTACGCAGCTCTGTCCGCCGACACCAGGCCGGCCCAGGGCGAGCCCGACCCGCACTTCGTCGCCCACGGCGGCCGGCTGCGTGACCGCTTTCCCGCCGGCACCCTCCCGGCCTGGCTGACCGAGGACGACCTCGACGTCTACGCCGCAGAGTTCGAGCGGACGGGTGTGACCGGTGCGCTCAACCGCTACCGCAACGTGGACCGGGACTGGGAAGACCTCGCCCCCCACCGCGGAGCCCCGATCGAGCAGCCGTCCCTGTTCGTCGGCGGTGCTCTGGACGCCTCCACCACCTGGATGTCCGACGCTGTCGACGCCTTCCCCACCACCCTCCCCGGGCTGCGCGCCTCTCATCTCCTGGAGGACTGCGGGCACTGGATCCAGCAGGAACGCCCGGAGGAGGTCAACCGGTTGCTGACCGGCTGGCTCGACACCCTTGCGGGCTGATCCGGGCCGAACCGAGTTGAGGTTGAGCCGGGCCGAACCGGGTCGAGGCCGAGCCGGGTTGAGCCGGGCCGAGCCGGGGTGAGGCCGAACCGGGTTGAGCGGGCTGAACCTCCGGGTGCGGCCGGGCCGACGAAGCAGACGGCGGGAAGGCGGGCGGCGGTGGTCCGGAGCGGACTGCCGACGGCCGCCCCCCCCCTGACGCGCGGGCCGGAGCGGACTGCCGACGGCCGCCCCCTGACGCGCGGGCCGGGGCGGCCGGGGCGTCACGGCGAACCGGTCACGCCTGATCCGTCGCCGCTGCCGCCATCTCTTCGCGGAGCGTGCGCTGGACGTAGGCCATGGATTCCTGGGCAGCCGGGTCCGCGAAGCGTTCGGCGAGTTCCTCGGGCGGGACGTCCTCCACCCGCTCGTGCAGCCACCACAGGTGCCCTTGGGCGTCGCGGACGCGGGCGACGCGCTCACCAAAGGCGAGCAGGGTCGGCCGGGTCACCACCCGGGCACCGGCCTCGACGGCCCGTTCCACGGCCGTACCGGTGTCATCGACGTAGACGCGCAGGTGAGCCGGGGTCGCCGGCCAGTCGGGCTTGGCGTCGAAGAGCATGATGACGCTCTCGCCGATCTCTACCTCGACGTGACCGATGTCGCCGTCGGGGTCGAGCATCCGGGAGCCCGGAGTCTCGACTGCTCCGAACGCCGACTCCAGGAAGCGCACTTCTGCATCGGTGTCCTGGCTGATCACCCAGGCGTTGACGCGTGCGTAACGGGACGGCACCTGAACTTTCGGCTGCGCGTGCATGCGGGGATCATGTCAGGGGCCCTCTTCGCCCGGCACCTGTTTTCCGCATCCGAGCGGGGCGAGGGGCGGAGCCGGGCGCGCGGATGGCGCGTTGTGGTTGGTCCGGTTCCGAGGCTCGGCCCGCATCTGCGCCGTCCGGCGCTCTCAGGGGTGTCCCTCCTGCCACTTCCCCATCCCGTCATTCCGCGGCTTCTGCCGCTTCTGTCGCTTCCGTGCGGCAGGTCCGGCACCGGCCGGGGGCGGGAGCGCGGAAGGGGCGCTCGCAGTCCGGGCACTCCTGGAACGGGTCCGGGCGGGCGCCCGGTGGAGGGGAGCCGGGCAGCGGCACGGGCAGTCGGGCGGTCAGCCGGTGCAGGAGCAGCGCGGCCGGGCTGCGGAGCGGTCCGGCGGGCAGGTGCGAGGTCAGCGCACGGCGCACGGCCTCCGGACCGGTGTTCCGTGCCAGCCAGGTCTCGACGGCGGGGGAGAGGCGAGCCACGTCCCGTTCGGAGAGCAGCAGCCGGTCGTCGTCGCGGCGCAGTGCGGCGAGCACTGCGGCAGCGGTGGCGGCGCCGGTGGCGGGAGGGGCGTGGGTGGTGGCGGTCGGATCGGCCGCTGCGGGTTTCGCTCCTGCCGGTTCCGGTGCGCGGCTTCCGTGGGGCAGGTACGGGACGGGCGCCGGGCCCGGGTCCGGGACCCGGGCCGGGACCGGGGCAGGTTCCGGCTCTGCGGCGGGTGGCGGTGTCGGCGCGGCCTGCGGCGGTACGCGCGGTGACGTTGCTTCCTGCACCGCCGGGTTGGCGTAGGAGACGGTGTGCGTGACGATCCGACCGCCGGGCGTGCGCTGCGGGGTGCGCGTCAGATAGCCATACGCCTCCAGCTCGCGCAGTGCGGCGGCGATCCGGGCCTCGCCTTCCGGGAATCGGGCGGTCAGCGACTTGATGTCGACGCGGGTGCCGTCCGGTACGGACTGGATGTGCACGCCCAGCCCGATCGCGAGGAGCGACAGCTCGCGGTGCTGGGCGAGATGGTTGCCGACGACGGTGAAGCGCTCGCGGTGCCGGTGCCGGACGTGCACGACCCCGGGACGTCCACGTCCCGGATGTGGTGCGGTCGGCGGTGCGGTCACCGGAGTGCGGCGGCGGGCACACGGACGAGACGTGCGATACGGCGGGCGCGCGGGCGCGGCCGCGTTAAGCTGCTGAACAGCCATCGGGAAGGGTCTTTCTTCCTGGGTGGTCAGGCCCTCGATCGGGAGTGCGATCCCGGCCGGGGGCCGTTGCATGTGTGCGGTGTGCGGTGTGCGGTGGTCTTACGGTGTGTGTGCGGTTGTCGTACGGATGATGCGGGTTTCTCGGCTGGAGCCTATGCCAGTCAACAGGCCCACACGCCAGTCACGTTGGCGGCATTCACCGGTGCGGGTGACGGGAGGGTGGTGGGGCTTGGTGAGGTGCTTCGCGGGTTCCTTACCTCTTTGACGCCGCGCAGTACCGGAACGCGGCGGACGGCGACCCGGTGCCCGCGGCGTCGAGCGACCGGAGCTCCGGCCGTCCCGGCGGCACGTGGTGCTCAGTGCGGGGTGGGGCTGGGGCCGGTCCGTGGCGTCGGGGTGGTCGGGGTGATCGGGGCACTGGGTGGTGGGCCGGGCGGCCGGACCGGTGTCGCCGGTCGGGGGTTCACCTTCCAGGGGGGCCTTGGGCAGCGCGGCGTCGAGGAGGACCTGTTGCGCTGCGCCCAGAGCGCCATCGGGTTCTGCGGGTCGAGCTTTCCCCAGTCGTTGCGGGCACTTCGCTTGGCCAGGGCCGCTTCCCACTGCTTCAGGTCGCTGCCCTGGTACAGCTGGGTGAGCATGGGCACGTCGTAGCGAATGTCGTAGTGACCATTCCCGCTGTCCTCGGTGACTTTGGCGTAGGCGGTGCGCGGCGAGCCAACTGAGCACCGCGTCCTCCTTCGGCGAGAACGGGGTGCCGTCCGGACGCAGCCGCCCCGTACGCGGCAGCGGGTTGGCATCCCACAGCTCGATGGAGAGGGCCACTGGATCGGTGGGGGCGGCTGTCCCGGCACCGGTGTCGGAACAGCCTTCTCCGGCAGCCTCCAGAAGATCCCCTCGACCGTGCACAGCCGGGTACCGTCCCCGGTCCGCTGCATGTCGTGCACCCGGGTCCGGCGCGTCTGCAGCTCCGTCGTCTGGCTGCGGACACTCTGGGCAGGGGCGCGGATGCGCAGCGCCGGGGTGGTGTCGACACGCATCCCGGTCAGCTCTCTCCACAGGTCCCCGGCGAGCTGTTCGAGCAGGAACGCGGCGCGCTCATGCCGGCTCACCAGGGTGTCGATCGCCGGCATCCTGGCACCGGAGAAGTTCGGGTCGCCCGCCGGATAGGTCATGGCTTCCCCGGCATCGTCGCGAGCTTCGCCCGGGCGTCCCGTACCGCCTCACCGAGTTGGGCCTGCAACTCACGCCGACCGCTCCGCAGGGCGTGGTGGAACTGCCGTGCCACCGGGCCGACCCAGGCGTCGTCGTCCATGGCCTGGCAGGAAGCGTCCAGTGCGTGCCAGCAGTCGTCCGAGAGCCGCTGGATACGCTCCACCGCGCGCTTCGCCTCTTCGTACGCACCGTCGGTCATGAGAAACTCCCCTCCGGCGCCGAGGCTATGGCGGCGGCTGCCGGGCGTCGTCCCCCACCGGTTTCACCCGGGCGTCAACTTTCGTGGTAGGGCGCAGCCTTGAGCTCAGGAGAGGGACGGGTGCGGATGCCGGCACCGATGTCAGAGTCGCCCGAGGGGCCCGGACCGATGCCATCGAGTACGCCGCCGCCGGCTGATGCGCAGCCGACCGTGCCTCTGCCCCATCGGGGTGGAGGCGGGGGAGCGGCGGCGTCGGTCCGACGTGGTGTCGGGTGGATGCGGCGTACTCCGGTCTGGGCCGTGGCGACGGCGTGTGTCATGGCGGCGGTCCTGCTGTGCGTGGGTGCGGTCGCACACCTGGTGGACCTCGTCCAGCACGGTCTGCACCCGTACGACTGGGCGCCGGCCTGGCTCGACCTCTACTGGACCTCGCTGGCCGTCCTCGACCCGCTCGCCGCGGTGCTCCTGCTCGGCGGCAGACGCCGTGGCGCGGACCTGGCCTGCGCCATCATGGTGACCGACGTCGCCGCCAACTGGTATGCCGTCCACGGCATCCAGCACAGTGGGCTTCTCGACGAGCCCGGCCTCCAACGGATCACGGCTTTCGCCCTGTACGTGGTGGCCGTCGCGCCCTTCCTCCGCAAGCACCTCGCCGCCTGAGACCAGACGATCGGGACAACAGGCCGCGGCAGCGCTGTCGACGAGGACGGGTTCTGCTCGACTAGGTGACCAGAGGCGGATACGGAGGAACCAGCGCGACGCGTGCTCAGGCGTGCGGCATGCACAAGGCCGTGGTCATGAAGGTGCTGTTCGGGTCGGGCCGGTAGTCCCCGAAGGGTTCGCACGGCTGGAAGCCGAACTTCTCGTAGAGCCGGCGGGCCGGCAGGAAGAACTCCGCGGAGCCGGTCTCCAGGCTCAGGCGCGTGAACCCCATGCCGGAGGCTTCGCGCAGAATGTGGGCCGGCAGCGTGGAGGCGACCCCGCTTCGCTGCCGCGCCGGCCGGGTGCGCATCGACTTCGATTCCGCGTGCCGAGCGTCCAGTTTCTCGAGCGCGCCGCAGCCCACCAGGCGGTCGCCGTCCACAACCGACCAGAAGGTGATGTCGGGCTTCCGGAGACCGTCCAGGTCGAGGGCGTGTTTGCTCTCCAGAGGCGTGAGGGAGCGCATCTGCTGGACATGCTCGTCGAGGAACCCGGCGATGTCCGGCCGACGGCAGCCGCCATGGACGCCAACTCCCCCACCCACGTCCCGGTCAGCCGCTGGGGAGGCATGTCATCCTCACCTGCCCCGAAGCCCCCGAGCGCTGAGCGCTTCACGGGAGAAGCGGGTCCCGCGGCATAGGAGTTCTTGGCGGGGCAGAACCTGCCGCCGCTCGGGCCCTGCTGCCGACGACTCACCGAGCGGGTATGTGCAGTGGAGCCGATCTCCTTGCTGCGCTGACACCGACCAGTGATTCTGGGCCGGTGTCAGGACAGAGGAAACGAAGACGGCAACCAGATGCCGAGAGACTGCGGCTCACTGCTCGCACCGCGACGGACACGGGTGGGTGGGAAGTGATCTTCGAAACGCAGGACGTGGTGGCGCTGCGTACACAGTTGCGGCGTCTTCGAGAAGCACGCGTCGACGCGTCGATGGTCCGGGTCGACACACTGTGTGGTCGGCTGGAACTCCCGACCGTCTACCGGCTGAGCAGATTCGTGACGAACCCTACGGGCGCGTCGGGGCACGAGTAGGCGGACCGTTGCTCCTCCGGCCGGTCGAAGTAGGTCGACGGATGTGTCGTGCGAGCCGCGGCAGCCCATGACCGGCATCATCGCTGATGCCGGTCATGGGGTGTCAGCCTTCCGGTGAGGTCGCGCGGGCCAGTGCGACACCGCCCACGATCAGGGCGAGGGCGAGGATGCGACCGGTGGTCACCGGGTCCTTGTGTACGACGATGCCGAGGGCGATGGCGCCGAGCGCGCCGATTCCGGTGAACGCGGCGTAGGCCGTTCCGACCGGCAGCCCCTGCATCGCCAGGGAGAGCAGGTAGACCGCGACGGCGGCGAGCGCGAAGCACGCCAGCGTGGGGAGCGGACGGGTGAAGCCGGCCGTGGGTTTGATGCTCTGCGACCAGGCGACCTCGACCAGCCCTGCCGCGACGAGCAGCAGCCAGCTCACAGCGATGCTCCGACTGTCCGCGCGGCGGCCAGCGCGGCGGTCCGTGAGGCGTCATGGGCCTCGCGGCGGGCGGCGAGTGCGGGATCGACGAGGGAGTTGACCAACTCGGTGCCGAGGAAGGTCATGTCCTCCTCGGGGACGGCGAAGTGGCCGGGGAAGAAGTCCCGCAGGTAGCGCTCCTGGTGGTCGTACGGCTGGCGCGGGGTGCCCGGCCCGTACGCGCCGCCGCGCGCGTAGGCGACGACGAAGCGCCGTCCGGCCAGCGACATCTTGGGGAACGTCACCTGATCGATCCACGCCTTGAGCGAGGCGGGAACGGAGAAGTTGTACATGGGCGCGGCGATCAGTACGACGTCGGCGGCGACGAGTTCACCGAGCAGCGGCTCGACGACCGCCCAGGCGTCGGCCTGGGCCGGGGTGCGCACGGCCTCGGGGTAGCGGGCGATGTCGGTGATCTGGTGCTCCAGTACGTAGTCGCACAGCTCGGTCCACGCCTCGCCTATCTGCGGAACGGGGGTGAGCGCGAGGTCGCGGTGGAGGTAGGTGCCGTCCGGGTGGGAGGACCGCCAGGCGCCGGCGACGGCGTCGCCGACCTCGCGGCTGAAGGAACTGCGGCGGGCGCTGGCGTCGAGATGCAGCAGGGTCTGTGCGGCGGGGGGCGTCGTCGGCCTGGCGGCGGTGGTGGGCATGGGAGGGCTCCTGCCTCGGAAGAGGTAACCGGACACCGTGTCCGGTTCGACATGGCCAGCATAACCGGACGCTCCGTCCGGTTATTCCGCCGAGCTGACGTAGGCTGATGCCGTGGAGACGAAGGAGCCGGAGCAGCCCGGGGACCCGGCGAGGCCGGAGGAGCCGAAACGGCCCAGGGAGCGCGCGGACGCGGCGCGGAACCGGGCGAAAGTCCTCTCCGCGGCGGCCGAACTGTTCGCAGAGGGGGATCCGCGCGCGGTCACGATGGAGGACATCGCCCGCGCTGCGGGAATCGGTCGGGGCACGCTCTACCGGCGCTACCCGGACATCGCCTCCATCGCGGCGGCACTCCTGGACGAGCACGAGCACGCACTGCAGGGCGAACTGCTGCAGGGCGCACCGCCACTGGGTCCCGGCGCAGCACCGGGGGAGCGGCTTGCGGCCTTCCTGACAGCCATGATCGACCTACTGGAGCAGCACAGCCATCTCGTCCTCGGAGCCGAGACCGGCGCCGAACGCTTCGCCGTCGGCGCCTACGGGTTCTGGCGCGCCCACGTCCTGGCACTCCTGCGGGAGGCGGGAACGTCCGACCCCGAGGCGCTCGCGGACACGCTCCTGGCGCCGCTGGCCCCCGAGGTCTTCCTCCACCAGCGCGGCCGAGGCATCTCGACGGCCCGCCTGAAATCCGCCCTCACCCGGCTCGCCCACGGGGTCACGGCCGTCACGGCCTGAGTCGGCACGACCATTTTCGGACAGCATGAATTCTGCGACCTCACGGACATCGGAGTCTTCGCTCTCGACGGCGTGACGGCAGGTATCAACCAGCGGCCGTTCATGGCAGCAGAGGGACTATGCCAAGCCAGGCTTGACCATCCGCTCCAGGGCTACCGAGCTGGTTTCGGACCAGGTGCTGCGCCCCCTCCAAGGTCTTCAACAAATTCTTGACTCTTCGCAAGAAGAGAATCTCCTCACGCGTGCCGACCTGCCAATACTCAGCTCGACGTATGATTTCCTCCGGAGGCGCACCGATCGCTTCCGTCACGTCGGTGCAGAGTCGCTGCGGGTCTCGGACCTGATCCCCTTGTGCTGGGCCAAACCGGCGAATAGCGTACGAACGCACTCTCGCTATTTCGGTAGCCGAGACGAGGGAGTGCGTTGCTCCGCACGCGTGTTTACTCTGGCAGGCAACAAGCGCTATAAGAGCCCAGTGAAACCTGCTGGGGTCCAGTAGCTCGGGATCTTGCATCCGCCCTACGGCCCTGTCCCGGAGGCTCTCCAGTTCACTGGCATCTCTAGCCGCACATGCGGCGGAGGCGGCAGCCGCTTCCTCATCGAAGTCTCGGAGGCGAACGTGCGATGAACCTTGAAATTGGAGCATTGAGTTGTAGAGGTACCGTCAGCCGTTCTTGGAGAGTGTGAGGGTCAGTGGTGATTTGACCTCGGAAGAGATCGGCCGACATCATACGCAGGCTGACGGCTTCCGGATGGCCCAGCATCGCTCTTTGTGCTTCATCGTGACATCAGAGCATTTCGAATCTTGACGGATGCAGACTTTTCTACAGTGATAGTGAAGGAAATCGTTCGTCCTCTGCGGCCAAGCTGGTACCCCAGATCCGGTCCAGGGCGTTCGAGCCAGACCTCTCCCTCGGAATTCCCTGACTGATGATCAAGCACGCTCGCTGCGCGAGCGTGGGGACTGCGGGAATACGCCGGGCGCATGTGAATCAAGGTCAACCGGTGGGGGCAAGAGTGATTCTTCGCTCGTTGAGGTTGATTGATGAAACAACGACGTTATATTCTTCCCCGATCTCTGCTGACTTCAGTGCGCCTGTGAGGTCGGCCGCAGGAAGGAGGCCGGAAATATCCTGCTGAAGGGTGAGGAATACACCGATCGGTGTGACCTTGTCGACGGTTCCTGTAGTTGTTGTACCCAGTTGCGTTGCCGCGAAGTCCACGAAGGGATCGTGTTGCAGCTCTTTCAGTGACAACGAAACCTGATTGCGGTCCGTGTCAATACTCAGGACAACTGCTACGACTTCTTCGCCGATTTGCGCAACTTGTTCTGGGTGGGTGAATCTCCTCCATGAGAGATTCGGTGCTGTTACCACACCAGGGACTCCGTCGAGATCGACGAATAGAATGGTGGCGGATGCTGCGGTGACGACACCTCGGCAGACCGTGCCGGGCTGCAAATTATTGATGTTCTGCATCAATCCTCCCATTTGTAGCCGTTGTAAAAATTCCACCACTTGGGGCTACCCTCGATGAAGGAATTGAATCGCGGGATCTCCCCCTGTGGGATTATCCATTGATATTCTCCTGGCTTGTTGTCGTGCGTCCTCCTGTATTTCTCCGGCGGGAAATTCTCCTCGAACCCCTCCTTCATCTTGAATTCATGGTAGCCATCCTCGTGAGTTCCCTGATCTGCATATTTATGGGCAACCTCCTCGGATTCTCCTAGGTAGGCAGTCCCTTCTCCGCCTTCTGGGGTAGAGGGGTGCAGGTCAGGATCGAGCCCATCGGCTTCGCGAGCACGATTACCTCGCGCCGGTGCTCTATAGAGCTTGAGTGGTTCTTCGCCCGGGTACCTCGGCGCAAGTCCGAGGGGATCGATCCGGCAAAACGGGTTGTCAACATATCCTGCCGGGTTCGGGTCAGGTGCCAGTCCGCGAGGGTCGGGTGTGATGTACCGCGCGGCTTCCGGGTCGTAGTACCGGAAGTAGTTGTAGTGGAGGCCCGTCTCCGGGTCGTAGTACTGGCCAGGGAAGCGGAGGGGGGTGTAGGCGGTGCTGTCGGTGTGCCAGGTGGTGGTGCCCCAGAGGGTGGAGCGGGTGCGCCAGGCGATGTCACCCGAGTCCGAGACCAGTTCGGTCGGGGTGCCGACGAGGTCGGTGACGATGGCGTAGAAGCGGGAGTCGATTTCCTGCTGGGTGGAATCGTCGGTGAGGCGTTCCGTCTGGGCGAGGGGGGTGAAGCCCTTGTGGTCCCAGGTGAGGGTGACCGGGTGGGGGAGGTCGGGCGCGGCGGTGGTCTGCTCGATGAGGGTGGGGCCGTCCCAGGTGAAGTGGACCGACTCGGCGCGCTCACCGTCCGCCGTCATGCGGTGCTTGGCCGTGCGGCGGCCCAGGGGATCGTAGGTGTACTGCCACACCGTGCCGTCCGGGGTGACGACGCGGGTGAGGCGGTCCTCGGCGTCCCAGGTGTAGCGCCAGGTGTCCGGTTTTTTGGACAGGCGCGTCTTCTGGCGGAGGGTGATGCGCCCGGCGCCGTCGTGCTCGTAGCGGACCTTGCCGGCCGTCCTGATCGTCGTGCCCTGGTAGGTGCGGGGGCCGATGGCTTCCGGGGAGGCGTGAGTCGTCGGCCAGTTCGCCTCGGTCTGGTTGCCCGCCTCGTCGTAGGCGTAGCACTCGGTCCAGCCGCGGGCGTGGACGGCGGTGACGCGGCCGGTCGCGTCCAGGTCGAAGGTGGCGCGGCCGGAGAGGAGGTCGTCCACGCCGGTCAGGTAGCCGTCCGCGCGGTACTCGTAGTACTTTCGCTGGACGGTCGATTCCGCCGTGTCCAGGGACAGGGCCTCCAGCCGGCCCGCCGGGTCCCACACCTGGGAGAGGGTCAGGCCCTCCGACCCGATACGGCGCTCCGTCTCGCGGCCCGCCGCGTCGTGGGTGAAGTCCAGCGTGCGGCCTGAGGCGGTCAGCGAGGTGCGGTTGCCCGCCGCGTCGTAGGTGCTGGTGGAGACGGCGCCGGTCGGGGTGGTGCGGCGGGTGCGGCGGCCCAGGGCGTCGTATGTGTGGGTGAGGGCTCGGCCGTTGACCAGTTCGGTCTTGATGCGGCCCAGCCTGTCGCGCTGGTAGCGCAGCTCCGCGTCCGGGCCGACGGCGCCCAGGAGGCGGCCTGCCGGGTCGTACGTGTAGGTCGTCACCGCGCCCGCCGCGTCCTTGCGGAGGGTGCGGCCCAGGGCGTCCCGCTCGTAGGTGATCTCTTCGCCGAGCGGCGTCGTACGGCGGATCAGGTCGCCGGCCGCGTCCAGCTCGTACCGCTGCGTGCGGTCGTCGAAGTCCGTCTCCGCGACCAGGTGGCCTGCGGGGTCGTAGGTGTAGTCCCAGGTCAGACCCTGGGGGTTGGTCACCTGCGTCATGCGCAGTTCGGCGTCGTACGCGAACGCGTAGCGCACGCCGTCCGGGCCCGTGCGGGCCTCCAGCATGTCGAAGTGGGTGTACTCGTACCGGGTCTCGCCGCCCGCGGCGTCCACGTGGCGGGTGCAGTTGCCCTCGCCGTCCCACTCCCAGCGCTCCGTGGCGCCGTCGGGTGTCGTGCGGGAGGCCAGTCGGCCTTCGGTCGTCCAGGTCAGCGTGGTCCGGGCGCCGAGCGGGTCCACCACACGCACCGGGCGGCCGAACGCGTCGCGTTCGTAGCGGGTGGTCGCGCCGAGCGGATCGGTGATCTCCAGCGGGAGGCCCGCCGCGTCGCAGCGGACCCGCGTCGTCGCTCCGAGGGCGTCCGTCACCGTCGCCAGCCGGCCCCGGTCGTCGTAGGTGTAGCGGGTGGTGTGGCCCGCGGGGTCGGTCACCGAGGTCCGGTTGCCGTAGGCGTCCCGCTCCTGGCGCCATGCGGAGCCGTCGGGGCCGGTCGTGGTGACCGGCAGTCCCAGCGCGTCGCGGGCGATCGCGGTGCGCGTACCGTCCGGGCGTGCGACCGCGGCGAGGTGGCCTGCCGTGTCGTACGTGAAAGACGTCGTGCGGCCCAAAGCGTCCGTGTGGGACAGCGGGCGGTTGTGGTCGTCCCGTTCGGTCCTGGTCCGGTGGCCCAGGGGGTCGATCTCGCCGACCGTCCGGCCCTGCTCGTCGAAGAGCGTGCGGGTCGCGTGGCCTGCCACGCCGGTCAGCGTCGTGACGCGGTGGCCGGTGGTCTCGTCGACGCCGTCGTAGTCGATGCGGACCTGCATGTGGCCCGCTGTGCCGCCCTCGGCGATGACGCGGTGCAGGTTGTCGTAGACGTAGTCGTAGCGGCGGTCGTTGGTGTCGGTCCAGGACACCACGCGCTGTTCGTCGTCGTACTCGAAGCGCAGTGGCAGTCCGGAGGAGCCTGTGACGTCGGTCAGGT
>NZ_FOGO01000023.1 GCF_900111245.1 Streptomyces qinglanensis
CCCACCGCAGCGCGGTCGGCTCGCGCCGGGCAGGGAAATCCACCTCGGGCCGCGTACAGAGCGAGTCCTGCCTTCCCGGCTCACGTGAAGGGAATGACAGGTATGAGCGACGCTCCCACCTGCACCGTCTGCGGCAGCAAGAAGATCAAGATCTTCGGCTTCAAGTGGGTCTGCCCGAGTCCGCACAAGCGGCAGGGCTAGTCCCCCGCACTGTTGGCCCCGGTGTCCGCCGAGTGCGGCGGACACCGGGGCCAACGCCACGACAGAGCCGCTGCCCGCCGGGACTGCTGACGGGCAGCGGCCTGCAGCGTTCTGCTCCTCGTTCCGCCATTGCGCAAAGTGCTGGTTCTCCCGGCTCCGCTGATGGCCCGTGTATCCGTACAGGGGGCACCCCGGCCCCCCGTTCGTCCTTCTTCTCTCGCTGGCGCCTCGGCGGTTCCGGCTGCCATGAGAGAGGGGACCCGCGGGTCCTGCCCGTCGCTCGCAGCCTGCCCCGCGGGCGGGGTGGCCGCAAACCAGAAGCGTGTTTGCCCCCACCCGGCCCCGGGGCTGATCGGCCGCGTCGGGCAGGGCCCACCACGGACCCCCTCCCTCAGTACGGAGGCACCGCCCGGCACCGTCGAAGGAGCACATCATGACGAAGCAGGGCGGCATCTGGACGGACGCCGGCGGTCACGAACCCCGGCCCGCACCTCCCCAGCCGGAACCCTCCCAGCCCGAATCCCCCCAGCCTCAGGAGACCGGTTCGCAGGGGGACGACTGAGTCCCGGCCTGAGCCGGTGGTCCCGGTACCGCCGCACCGGCGGCATCGGGACCAGCAGCCGGCGAAGACCGCAGCCACGCGCCGGACTTCCCGCCGGCACCGCGGGCGCACACGAGCTTCCCGTGCACTACTCCGTCCTACTCCGTCCCCTCCCACATCGGCGATGTGGAGGGCTGTCCAACACTCCGCAGCGACCTCTGCCCGCCGCTCGCAGCCTGCGCCGGGGTCGGGTGGCCGCAAACCAGAAGCGTGTTTGCCCCCACTCGACCCCGGCGCCTCACGGCCGCGGCGGGCAGAGGCCACCACGGAGCGCGCGAAGCGGTCCACCTCTCCCGACGGAGAGGACGATGATCATGAGCAAGGTGATCTGCATCGGTTGCAAGAAGCCACTCCACCCGGGTGCGCGCAACTGCCTCGACTGCGGAGGCAGGCCCAAGTCCTGACTGCCCGACCCGGGGCGAGCTTCGGACTCCTCCCGGTGCGACTGCCCCACCGTGACGCGGTGGGGCAGTCGTGCTGCTCCCGTACCGCTTCGCCCCACCGTTCGGTGCTCTCCCGTGGCCGCTGTGCGGTACGGCGGGCTGCCGACGTGCCGGGCGAGCACGGGCGAGCACCGCAGCCCGATCTCCGCCCGAGTCCATGGCGCCCTTTGCCGATGCGTCCTCGCCGACATGCTCCGCTGCTCGGCTGCGGCGACTCCTGCCTTCTGTGCCCCGCTCCTTGCCGACAGTGCGCCAGCGTCTCCGGCGTCTGTGAGGGGGGTCCGTGGAGGTCCCTGCCCGCCGCTTGCAGCCTGCCCCGGAGACGGGGTGGCCGCAAACCAAAGACGTGTTTGCCCCCACCCCGCCCCCGGGGCTGATCGGCTGCGCCGGGCAGGGCCCACCACGGACCCCCTCCCTCACGACGGAGGCACCGCCCGGCACCGTCGAAGGAGGAGTACGACATGGCTGACAAGAAGAAGCCCACCGCCGCTGACAAGGCCGAGCGGAGGGCGAAGGTCATCGAGAAGCGCGTCGACCGGATCGGGGACGCCGCGCTGAAGGGGAAGCGTCCCCTCTTCGGCAAGAAGGACAAGAGCTGAAGCACTCCGCCGGGTCACCGCGGAACAACCGGCCCTGGGGCCGCCGGAACATCGGCGGCCCCAGGGCCTTTCGCGTGTGAGGGCTGACGCCGCGAAGCGGGCCGGTCAGACAGGGTTCGCCGTCGGCACGTCCGGCACGTCCGGCGCGGGCACTCCGGGCGCAGCCGGGCCGGCCGGCCGGCCCGGCTCTTCCGGTGCACGCGGCGCGTGCTGGTCGGCAGACTGCTCTGCCGACGACCACCGCTCAACCGCCGGCTGCTCAGCCACCGCGGGCTCTTCGGCCGTCGCCGCCCGCCCGTCCGCCATCCGCCCGTCCGCCATCCGCTCGCCCGACTCCCGCTCCTCCGCCGCCCGCTCGTCCGCGCGGGAAGGGGCGGCGTGCTCCTCGTGCGTCGCGAGGTACTCCCGCATCTCGGCGGCGGTCAGTCCGAGGGCGGCGGCGGCGTCGCGGCGGCCGCCGAACGCGGTGACGGCTTCGGCGACGGCGGTGGCCACGTCGCGGCGGGCCTCCTCCAGCTTGGCCATGCGCTGGTCGTAGGCGGTGATCGAGGTGAGCTGGGCGGCCTGGCGCCGCTTGGCCTCCTCCAGCTCGCGCTTGTGTTGCTCGCGCAGCGCCTGGCGCCGTTGCTGGAAGCGTTCGTTGTGTCGTGACGTCATGTCCGCAGATGCTTCCGGACCACCTCGTCCGCCACAAGAGCCTCTGGTGTCCCATCACTGTCACAGACGCGGAAGTTGCCGATGGTGTGGTGAATCCTCGGCTCTGCCGAGGATTCACCACACCATCGGCAACTCAGAAATGGGCACACCTCTTGCTATTCGCCGTCGACTGCGGTGAACTGCAGTCATGGCCAGCCTGGTTACCGCCCTCGAGCCGCTGCGGAATGCGCCCGCGGCACGCTCCGGGAGGCGCCGGTGATCACGCTGCATCCGATATCGGCGGGCTCCGGAATCGACTACCTGATGCACACCGTCTCCGGCGACGACGTGGAGGTCGGACACAAGCAGTTGACCGCCCAGTGGGCCGAAGGCGGGGACACTCCCGGAGAGTGGATCGGCGCCGAGGCGGCAGCGATCGGACTGTCGGGAACGGTCACCCAGGAGGACGCCGACGCGATCTTCAAGGACGCCGTCGACCCGGTCGGCGGCAAACGGATGGGCCGCGCCTGGCCGCGCTACACACCCGCCGACGAACTGTTCGCGAAGTACCTGGCAGCCGAACCGAAGGCGAGCGAGGCGCGGCGTCAGCAACTGCAGGCCAAGGCCGACAAGGAGGGAAACCGTACGGCGCGGGCCGGCTGGGAGATGGTCCTCTCACCCGTCAAGAGCTTCTCCCTGCTGTGGGCCACGGCCGACGACGAGCAGCGCGCACGACTCGAGACCGTGGAGCGTGCGGCGTTCGAGAAGGTCTTCGCGCGCCTGGAGAAGGAGGTGTGCTGGACCCGGGTGGGACCGACGGCGGCGTCCCAGATCCAGGTCCCGGGGCGGGGTTTCATCGGGGCCGTCTTCTCCCACCGCAGCTCCCGCGCCGGGGATCCGGACTTCCACCGGCACCTGGAGATCAGCTCGAAAGTACGCACCGAGGACGGCCGATGGCTGGCCCTGGACGCCCGGCCGCTGCACGCCCGGCTGGTGGAGTTCTCCGAGCTGTACACCGCCGAGGTGGAGCGGGGAATGGCGGCGGAGTTCGGGGTCCTCGCGGACGTCCGGCAGAGCTCGCTGCGGCCCGCGCGGCGTCCGGTGCGGGAGTTCCTCGGGGTGGGCGAGAAGGTAGTCCGGCACTTCTCGCAGCGGCGCCGCAGCACCGAGACCGAGTTGGCCTCGATGACCCGTGACTTCGTGGCCCGTGAGGCACGTGAGCCCACCCGCGCGGAGGAGTACAAGCTGGCGCAGGCCGCCACGCTCAGCGTCCGGCCCGCCAAGCAGCCGAGCACCGTCGAGGAGGAGCGCGGCAGGTGGATCGCGCAGGCCCGGGAGCTGGGAATCCCGCACCCCGAGGACCTCCTGCGGCATGCGGCCGAGGTCTCCCGGGAGCAGACGGACACCGCTCCCGTGCCCGGCGTTCCGCTGGCCGGGATACCCGGAAGAGCGCTGCGCGTCCTGGAAGGACAGCGCGCCCAGTGGACCCGCTCCAACGCGGCCGCCGAGGTCTGCCGGCAGCTCGTGGAGACGGGCTGGCACGTACGGCTGGACGACGAGGCGTTCACACGGACGGTGGAACGAGCCACCGACGCACTGCTCGATCCGGACCTGTGTGCGCGCCTGGACGCCCCGGACGCGGTGGCGCTCCCGGAGCGCTTCCGGCGGGCGGACGGCGGCTCCGTGTTCGAGCCGGTCGCCACCGGTCAGGTCTTCACCTCGCACGGCCTCCTGGCCGCCGAACGGGACCTGGTGGAGGCCGCGACCCGGCCTGCCCCGGTGCGCACTCTGACCCCCGGACAGGTCGACGACGCCCTCGCCGCCGGGGACGAGGAGCGCGGATACCAGCCCAGCGCGGAGCAGCGGCAGGTCGTGCGGAACCTGCTGGGTTCCGATGTGCGCGTGAGCGCGGTCATCGGCCCGGCGGGCACGGGGAAGACCACCATCATGCGGCTGGTGCGCGAGGCCGCGGACGCCCACGGCCTTCCCGTGCTGGGGCTGGCGGGCGGCCAGGTGCAGGCCGACAACCTGGCCGAGGAAGCCGGCATCCGCGCGGAGAACATCGCCCGCTGGCGCTACATGAGCGAGCGGAACGGCGGAGCGCAGTGGTCGCTGCGGCCCGGGCAGATCGTCATCGTCGACGAGGCCGGCCAGGCACCCACTCCGGACCTGCACGCGCTGGCCGAACAGGTCGAAGCGGTGGGCGGACGGCTGCTGCTGGTGGGGGATCCCCGCCAGCTCGGTTCCCCCGGCGTGGGCGGCGCGCTCGCCCTCGTCGAGGCCGACGCGGGTGCGCAGTACCTGTCGGAGGTGCGCCGCTTCCGCGACGCCGGCAAGACCATCCGCCGCTGGGAGGTCGACGCCGCGGCGGCGCTCTCGCGCGGCGACGCGGACGCCTCCTTCGACGCCTATGCGCAGCGCGGCCGCATCGCGCACGGCGGTGCCGAAACCATGCTCGACGCCGTCTACACCGCTTGGCGGCAGGACGTCGGCGACGGACTGAAGTCGGTCATGATCGCCTCCAGCAACGCACTCGTTGCGCAGCTGAACGAGCGTGCGCGCAGCGACCTGGCGGCCCGCGGCGCGGTCGACACCGCTGCCGAGACCGCCCTGAGCGACGGCAACCGGGCAGGCGCCGGGGACCGGGTCGTCACCCGCGCCAACGACCGCCGGCTGCGCACCCACGACGGCCGCCAATGGGTGCGCAACGGCGACACCTGGACGGTCGAAGCAGTCGAGGACGGCGGCAGTCTCACCGCCGTCCACGACCGCACCGGGCGCCGCATCACCCTGCCGGGCAGCTATGTGTCCGAAGCGGTGGAGCTCGGCTATGCGGTCACCAAGGACCGCGCCCAGGGGCTCACGGTCGACACGGGGCACGCCCTGTTCGACAGCTCCATGGACCGCAACGGCGCCTATCCCGCACTCACCCGGGGACGCCTGGCCAACCACGCCTATCTGGTCACCTCCGAGCCCGCCGACCCCGAGACCGGCCGGCCCGGCCCGCGGCTCACGGCCCGCCAGGTGTGGCAGTCCGTGCTGCGCCGCGACGGCACCCAGCAGTCCGCCACGATGACCGCCCGCCGCAGCCAGGAAGCGGCCCGTTCGGTGCGTACGCACACGGCCAGGCTGGCCTTCGTGCTCGACCGGATCGCCGACGACCGGGCCCGCAGCGCCGTCACCGGGCTGCTCGGCGAGCGCGCCGCGCAGCAGTTGCTCTCCGCCCCCGCCTGGCCCGCGCTGCGCGCCCAACTGGGACGCTTCGCCGAGGACGGAATCGACACCGACCGGCTGCTGGAGACGACGTGGCACCAGCGGGGCTTCCTCGACAGCGACGGCCGGCCGGTGCGGGACATCGCCGCCGTCGTGCACGCCCGCAACGCCCGTGCCGTCGACCCGGACGAGGGGACTCCGCACGCCTTCCGGCGTGCGCAGGACGCGCCTCGCCCCGCTACGGCCCCGCAACTGCTCACGTCCGTTCCGGCCGTGAGCGGCGACCCGCTGCGGGCGCTCGGGCTGCTGCTGCCGGACGCCGGGCCGGGCGACGACGCGGAGACTGTCCGGGCCGCCCGGGACCTGGCCACGGCCGCACGGGAGCGTGCCGTCCAGCTCGGCGAGGCCGCCCAGACGGATGCCGAAGCCGAGCGAGGATGGGCCGCCGCATACGGCCCGCGCCCCGCGGACGCGCAGGAGGCACAGGCGTGGCAGGAGCAGCTCACCGCGGCGGCTGTCTACCGCGACCTGGCCGGACACGACGGCCCCGCCCCCACCGGACCCGCCCCCTCCGCCGAGGGCATGGACGCCGCCCTGCGCGGTGTGTGGCGCGCCGCCCAGCCGCCGCTCGCCACCACCCCGGAAGTAGAGGAACTGGCCGCCCTGCCCCCGGCGTGGCTCGAGGCGATCGGCCCGCGCCCGAGCGCCGGTGACGAGGCCCGGGGACGCTGGGACCGGGCCGCTTCCGCAGCTCTGGCCTACCGCGAACTGTGGGAGTTCGGCCACGAGGAGGTGGCCCTGGGGCAGCGTCCGGCCGACCCCGTCGCCGCCGCCGACTACGACGCCGCGGCTGCCGCGATCGCCGACTGCCGGGCCGGTTCGGGCACCGCGGTCCCGTCGCAGCAGTCGGGCGGGACGGACGACGACGCGCTGCGCCGGGCAGACCACCGCGGACGGCACGGTGCCGACCGGGTGCAGCGGGTGGAAGAGGCCCTCGCCGTGCTCCACCGTGCGGAGACGGCGCGGGACGCGGCCCGGCAGGAGGCACTCGACGCCGGCAACCGCGGCCAGGCGCTGCGCGACGCGGACACCCCCGCACGCCAGGAGCGGGCCCGTCAGCTGGCCGAGCAGGCATCCCGGGCACAGGAGAAGGCCGCCGCCCAGGAGCGGCTGATCGCCGAGGCGCGGGAGACCCTCACCGAGCTCGCGCCCGGTCTGCTCGAGGACCGCGCGCGCGTCCGCCGGGGTTCCGACGCCCGCCGGGAGCTGGCCCGCCGCATCCTGCGAGGCACCCCGGAGACCGAACAGCCCGCCGCGGACCCCGCCGCGGACCCCGCCGTGCCCCCCTGGCAGGAGCGGCCCCACGGGCGGCTCACCGACACCCAGTTGCGCGAGGCGCACCGGCGGGCCATCGATGCCGCCGGGGCCGCCGACAGCAGCGCCGACGAGCAGCAGACACGGGCTCAGCGGCTGGCCGCCGAGGCGGTACCCGGCGGCCGGATCGAGCAGCGTGTCTCGGCCCAGGCGGCCCGCGTCGAGGCCATCACCCGATGGCGCGACGCCCGACGGCAGGCCGCAGCCACCCGCACACAGGCCGTGGAGAACACCGCCCACCGCCAGGAGACGGCCGCCCGGCTGGCGGCGACGCAGCGCATGGGCCTGCCCGCGGTGCGCGGAGCGGAACGACGCGCTCTCGAGGAGCACCTGCGCCGCCTGGAAGAGCAGGCGGCCCGCCTCGCCGAGGAGCTCGCCCGGACCGAACGGCACCGCGATCAGGCTGCCGTCACGGCCGGGGAACCCACCCGCCACGAACAGTTCCTCGACGACTGGCAGCAAGCGGGAGGCGCCTTCGACGCCGCTCTCGCCCGGGCGCGGACGACTGCGGGCGAGGACGCGCAGGCCGCCGCGGCAGAGGCCGGGCGCATGCGCGACCGCTCCCGGCAGCTCCGGGAGACGGCCGCCGCGCTCCGGCACGAGGCGAGCGTGCGCGCCACCCTTCCCGACGACAGGCGCGCCGCCGAACAGGCCGCCCGGGCCCAGCAGCCCCGTCCGCCGCAGCAGCGCCCCGCTCCGCCCGCGACACCCCAGCAGCGCCCGGATCCGCCACGCCGCGACGGACCGAGCCGTGCGAGATGACACCGCGACGGCCCGGCCGGGATGCCGGTGCGGCCCCCCGTGCTGCCGATGCCGAGCCGCCGCCCCGCCGCCCACGCCCCGCCCACGCCGCGCCCGTGGCAGGACGGGGCGCCGGACCGGGCGCCGGACGGATTGTTGTGACGAAGTCGGAGCCGAACTGCCGCTGTACAGAGGTCAGTTCAGCGATCCGCGACCGGCGCGGATCACTAGGCTGAGGCCGCCGGAACCAACACCGGCTCAGCACGGAGGAGTGGCGTGACTGCGATATCTGACTCACTACTCGACGAGATCCGGCCGGGTGCCTGGGACGAGCTGGCGGCGGGTGCCTTCGACACCCTCCTGGCGTCGATGGACCGGGCCCAGGAGGTCTGTGCCGCCCGGATGGCGCACGCGGGCTCCCCGGCCGGCGCGGACGAGCGGGAACACGCGCGCTGGCTGGGCGTCAGCCGCCGTATCAGCGGCTGGCGTACGGCGATCCGTCCCGACAACCACGACACCGTCGAGGCGGCGCGTGCCTACTGCGCCCAGATCGTCGACGACTACGCCACGGTGCGCCCCCTGCACGAGGCCGTGGCCGACGGCAGGGCCCTGGCGCTGACCCCGGACGGTGCGGCGGTCTCGTTCGAAGGCCGCTGGTGGGTGGCCAGGGACGACCGTTACCTCCCGCTCGATCCCGAGGACGCCGGGCAGGCCGCTCTGGTGGGCGTGTTGGAGCGGCACGCGGCCGAGCTGGACCGGCTGGCGCAGGTGCGGGCGGAGGCGGAAGAGATCGCGCCGGTGCGGCCGGGTGACAGCGGGAACGGGGAGCGATAGTGGCAGGCGAAGACAGCGGGCAGGCCAGGAACTTCATCACCCTCGAGGACCAAACCCATCTGCTGGCACAGCTGTGGCGGAGCCCGGAGAGGGTGCCCGAGGTCCTGGGGGTCCTCACCCCCGACCACTTCACCGCCCCCGGCTACGAGGACTTCTTCCGGGCTTTGACGGAGACCCACTCCGGCCCTGTCCCCGAAGACGGCCCGGAGAGGGAAGCCTGGAGACGGCAGCGCTGGCAGGAAGTGAACGAAGACCTGCAAGGGGCCGCCATTGGCAGATCCGACCTGGATGATGTGGCCAGCGTCCGGAACCTGCGCCCGCTCGAAACCTGCGTCCAGGGACTCCTCGCGCAGGGCGAGGTGCGCTCGGCCGTCAGGGAGTACAACGCGCCCACCGGGCCGGGCCCGTCCCTGGAGAGGGCGGGACAAGCTGTCGACGGGGCGCTGCCGCCGCAGCCCTCATACCCCCCGCCGCCGGTCGAACCGCCCGCCCAGCCGGTCGTGGTCGTCGTCGCCGGGGCCGAGGGCACCGGCGCCGGCGCGCTCACCGCCGACGTCACCAGGCAGCTGACCCGCCGCGGCCCCGTCGTCGAGCTCGGCGGCGGGTACCCGCCTTCCCATCCCGCCTACGAGGCGGCCGAGGAGGTCGGGCTCAGGCCGGAGGCCCGGCACCTGGCGGCAGCCCAGTACGCCATCGACCAGCGGGCCAACACCGTCCTGCGCACGGACGCCCGCGATCCGCAGGCGCTGGCCCAGGACATGATGCGCTTCCAGCAGGCCGGCTACCGGATCGAGTTCGCGGCGGTGACCACACCGGAGCCCCTACGCCGGCTCAACGCCCTCGACGCACAGCTGAGCGACCGCCGCACCGCGCGGCTCCCCTTCACCCTCCCACCGGACCGGCTGGCCGAGAGCGCCAACCGCGCCGCGGCGATGGGCGCGAGGGTGTGGGTCTTCCGGCCGGACGGCACGCCGGTGGACTCGCCCGGGCTCGCAGCCGGCAGGCAGACGCCGGGGCAGGTGATCGAGGCCGAGCGCGAGCGCGGCCTGACCGGCGAGATGTCGCTGCGGGCCGCGGCGAAGGCCGCCCGGATCGCCGCCAGGACCACCGACTGGGCCCACCAGGCAGCGGCCCGGCAGGCCGCCACGGAGGCCGGCCGGGCGGTCGGCCAGAACTGGGAGTGGGCCATCGACGCCGCTGTCGGCCTCCCCGACCGGCCCCAGGGGCCGCGCTGGGGCGCGGGCCGCCGGGCCCGCGCCGCCGGGCCGCTGGCCGCCCGCACCGACGTTGAACTGGGAGAGCTGCTGGAGAGCACCCTGCACCGCTACCGCAACGCGGACCAGAAGGCGCTCCAGGACTACGCCCGCGGCAAGGAGCTCCAGGACCGGGGCAGGCCGGGGGCGCAGGCATTCTTCGACAGCTCTCAGGCCGCCAGGGAAACCGCCGACGACTACCGGGACACCGCGGTCGGCATCCTGGGCGAGGAACGCCGCCGCTCCACCCTCTCCCCTCGCCAGCGCCAGGCCGAACTCCAAGCGGTCCAGCAGCGCATGGCCCGGGTGAAGCCGCCGGCGGAGCCCCCGCGTACCGCCATCGGATACGCCCAGCCCGCCCGCCCCCGCGTGGCTGCCCGGCGGTGAACCGGGTGCCGGATGCGGGCGGGCGCCCGCATCCGGCACCGCCGTCACGCTCTGACGGACGCCCTGCGTGCCGTGGGCTGCGGCTGCGGCTGCGTCCGCACCGGCGCCTGCGCTCGGGCCTGCGCCTGCCGGGCGGACTGCTCGGTCACGGCGGTCCGGTTCTTCGCCGGGTCGTTCGGAAGGAGCGACGCGGGAATCTTGGCCATCTGCGCGGCGTGGCTCATCGCGCCCTCCGCCACCGCCTGGAGCTTGGCCTTGTCCGCCGCCGAGAAGGAACCCTCGGCCTGAGCCTTCAAGAGCGCCTGCGCGGCCCTGCCGAACGCCGCCGTCTTCTCGGCGGCCCCCCACCGGTCGTAGGTCCCCAGTTTTCTGTCCTTCTCGGTGGGAGGGTTCGGAAGGTTCTGCCAGGCGTCGCGCAGAGCCTTGACGTGCTCGTTCCGGCTGGAGAGCAGCTCCTGGCCCATGGCGCTCTTCTGCCAGGCGAGGAGCCGGCCTGCCAGCCTCAGGTTTCCGTCCTGTGCCTCTGCGACGGAGACATAGGCGCGGGCGTTGGTGTCGACCCCCGCCGGCGAGGTGCCCGCGAGCCGCTTCATGTGGTGGAACCCGGCGTCGATCACCGAGTCCAGCGTGGCGACGTCCTTCGCCGAGAAGCTGCCCAGCTTGCCCATGCGGATTTCCTCCCTGACCGCGTGAGCGCTCCGCACGAGCTCGCCGAACCGTATCGCCGCATCCCGCGGGCCCTCTCGCAAGCTGTCGGAGGGCAGGTTCGCCCACGCTTTCCTCATGCGGACGAGCGCCGGTGTTTTCATCCTTCCGAGACGCCGGCCCAGCGTGGACCGGTCGGCCCACATCTTGAGCCCCTGGCGGACGTCGCGGGAGGCCGAGGCGGCCTGCGCGCGTCCCGCCTCGCCCAGTCCGTATCCCAGATCGGGGCGGCGCATCCCGCGAATCTCCCGGTCCACCGCGGATGCCTCGGGGGTGGGCAGGTTCGTGCGGGACAGCTTCCCCAGCTCGGCGCTGCGCTCGGCAGCGGTCCGGCTCAGTTCCCGCAGCGCGGCGACGGCGGGAGCCGTCTCCCTGCGTCCCTCACGCTCCAGCTGGCCGGCCAGTTCACCGGCGAGACGGGCGTAGGCATTGGTGGACTGCTGCGCGATGTCCGTCCACAGCCGCTTCCAGTGCGCGTTCGGTACGACATGCTTGCGCCAGACCCGGTCGCCGGTGAAGGCCCAGACCGAACGCCGCATCCTGGCGGTGGCCTTGCGCGTGTCCTGCAACTGCTCCCAGAGCGGGTTGCCGGTCGCGCCCAGGACGGCGGAGTGCCTCTCCAGGGCGCGCAGGGCAGCCGCCACGTCGTGCCCGTCGGAGGTCCCGGTTCCCGCGGGGGCAGGGGGCGCGGGCACTTCGCCGGCACGCAGCCACGTGCTGCGCAGCTCCTGATAGGTCCGGCGCAGTTCTCCACTGTGCCGGCGCATGGGGTGCGGGAGGCTGTTCAGCGCCAGACGCAGGGTGTCGTTGCGCTCCGGGACGGCTGCCACTGTCTGCTCCGTCATTCACGTTCTCCTCGATGGGTGCGGTGACGGGCGGCTAAATGTCGGTGGCCTGCCGCAGCGCCTCCGCCTCCGCGGGATGCGCGGACTCGGCGGTCCCGAACTCGGACACGGTCAGGTAGTCCTCGAACTCCTCCTGCGCCTCAGGCCGGACGGCCGGGCGCGGCGGCGCCTCGTGGTGGGTGCCGTTGGCGCAGCTGGCCACCTGCAGGCGCGGCAGGAAACCGTGCAGGGTGGACAGCCACTCCGCCTCGGCCAGGTCCCGGCCGGGCGCCGGCTGGCAGTAGGTGCGCACCCAGCCCGCGTACAGCGCTGTCAGATGCTCGCGCACCGGAGGGTGCCGGTACCAGCACTGGGGGATCTGGTTGTGCAGCTCGAAGGTGGTGCGCAGCCACTGAACCCACTCGGCCAGCTCCCGCATCTTGGCGCGGCGCTCGGCCGGCGTCATGGCCGACCACACCCAGCCGTAGGCGGCGGACTCCTCCTCCAGCTCCGGCAGCTCCGGCCACAGCGAGCCCGGGTCTTCCAAGCCGCCCTCCATACCTTCCAGCGTGTACTCAGACATCAGCGGCCTCCATTGGGGTCGTGCCGATCGGTGGGTTCTTCGCCAGGGAGATCCCGGCCGGCCCGGGGGCGGCCAGGAGCTTTTTCAGGTCCTTGTCGCGGAACGTCAGCCGCATCCGCACCTTGACCGGCGGCAGGTTGGTGTACTGCGCGATCGCGGTGAACTCGGGGAGCTGCTGCAGCGCGTGCACGGGGGCCAGGTCGGTCTCCACGACCGACACCTGCGTCGAGTGGTCCCCGCCGCGCCCCCGGGTGGTCGACTCCCGCCGCACCTCGGTGCGGCCGTACAGCCCCGAGAAGTACCGCAGCGTCTCCAGGTCGCCGCAGCCGGGCAGCAGCATGCGCATGCCCGAGGCCGACAGCACCGTGTTGGCCTTCTGCTGCCCGAGCCGGTCCCGGAGCTGGGACAGGTCGTGCCACACGGTCAGCAGACTGATGCCCATGCCGCGCCCGGTGGTGAGGATGTTCGGCAGCCGCGGGTAGCGCAGCATGTTGCCCGCCTCGTCGACCATCACCCCCAGCGCCGGATCGAGCGGGACGCCGGTGCTGTTGTACCGGGTCTCGGCGCCGTGGATGACCGAGGCCACCAGCGAGGTCAGCAGCGGTGCGAAGCGCTCCGCGTCGGCCTCGGAGGCGATCAGGCAGACGGTGCCGTTGCGGTCCAGCAGCTCCTCGACGGTGAAGTCGGTTCGCGAGCTGGTCTCGCGCACCTCCTCGTCGGCGTAGACCCGGGCCAGGACATTCAGCGTGAACTGGATCGAGCCGATGCCGTCCTCGTGCAGCCGCAGCCACGGAGAGGCGTAGTCGTCGGCCGTCTCCTGGTAGTCGTGGGCCAGCAGCACGGCGCGCACATGGTCGACCGCGTCCTTGCCCAGCGACAGCCAGCGGCGCATGTCGTTGACACCGCCCCCGTTGAGCTGAGCCGCCAGCAGCACGCCCTTGAGGACGTTGCGGGCCTGGTCGACCCAGGGAGCGGCCCGCTTGTCGTCACCGGAGGCGGATGCCTCGGCCATCCAGGCCGCCATACGCTCGGCGGACTTGGCGTCGGTGCAGTAGTCGACCGGCGACCAGTGGTGCGTCTCGCGGCCCGGAATCCCGGCCGGAGCGATCACCCACACCGGTCCCAGCGCCCGCCGGCGGGCGTAGATGACATCGAGGTCGGCCGCCTTGGTGGTGGTGACCACCAGCGGGCCCTGCCACTCGGCCGCGTTCGGCAGCACCAGCCCGGTCGTCTTGCTGCTGCCGGGCACGCCGAACACGGTGGCGGAGATGTTCGGCTGCGTGGCCAGGATCTTCTTCGTCTGCACTCCCCGGCCCGCGCTCAGCCGGCCCGCCCGCTGCGGCGGACCCGCCGGAGCCGCCAGCCTCCGCTCGGTCTTCGCCCCGCCCCACTGGGCACCGCCGGTGCGGCCGCCGAACCGCACCACGGAAGCGACCTTCACCACCACCGTCACCAGCACGGCCACCAGCAGCGCGACCAGGGAGTAGAAGAGCCAGGCCGGAGGCGCCGGGCTGAAGACGGACCCGGGACCGCGGACCAGAGCGCCCGTCACCGTGCCGGGAACAGCCGAGGTGCTCCTCGCCCACCCCCTCCCCGACAGCAGCGAGGCCAGCGGCCCGGCCAGCAGCACCGCACCGCCCACCACGGCGGCGACCCCCGCCGCGTAGGCCGCCACAACCGTGCCGTCGGACACCCCTCCCGCCGACCCCGAACCCCCGCGCCGGGACATCACATCACCATCCGCTCGTCCGTCTCGAAGAGCTTCTGCTCGATGTGGGAGAGCATCAGCTGCACCGCGTGCCCACCCCCGCGGCCCACCTTCCACAGCGCCCGGCCCCGCTGCCCCGCCCCCCAGGAGGCGATCAGATCGCACTCGGCGTCCGTCAGACCGATCGCCTCCCGGGTGAGGTTGAGAGGAGCGGTGTCCTGCGCGAGCTGAATACGCGTCTCGCAGCTGGCGATCAGGTCCCTGGCGATGGCGACCGCCTCCGAGTCGGCCGCACCGACCGCCTCGAAGTCCGACAGCCGGTGGGTGGCCAGTACCTGGATCGTGCCCGTCGCCCGGCTCAGCCGCAGGTCGGCGTCGATCTTGCGCACCATGGCCGTGCCTCCGCTGCGCATCTGGCGCCACAGCTCGTCGCGGACCACCAGCCACGGGCGGGAACCCGGCCGGTCGATCGCGCTCTGGGCCCAGGAGGAGACGCAGGTGAGCACCATGGCGATCGTGTCGTCCCCGTACGACTCCAGCGCCGAGACGTCCACGGACTGGATCGGGGCGTCCCAGTCCAGACCGATCGAGGTCTCCTTGTCGAACAGCCCCGCCAGATGACCGGTGATCATCCCGCCGAGGGCCGCGCGCAGCGACGCCATCTGCTCGCGCGCGAGCTGCACATCATTCCCCCGCACCCGCATCTCCCGGGCCATCTCGCCGGTGGGGTCCCTGAGCTTCTCGTAGACCAGCGGAAGGGTCGGGATGCGCAGCCGGTCCTGGCCGTACAACTCCCCGGTCACCTCCCGGACGGCCACATCCAGGCACTCCTCCTCCTGCGGCGCCAGATTCCGCCGCAGCTGAAGCTCCAGCAGGGCCTGGAGCAGGGTCAGGCGCCGCCGGTGGATCTCCTGGAGCCGCGCCTTGTACTCCTCCCGGTCGGTGATGCCGTCCAGCTCGTACCCCAGCGGGCCCGCGTCCAGCGGATTGAGCCGCCCCGGCAGCCCGGGGCCGAGCCGGACGGGAGCGACCCCCAGGTGCTCGCACAGCGTCCGGTACTCGCCCTTGACGTCTCCGGCGATCAACGTGCGGTGCCCGAGCGCCATCATGCGGAATGCCAGCGCCTTGATGTGCGCGCTCTTCCCGGACCCCGGAATTCCCGTGATCATCACATTGGGATTGGTGCAGAGGCCCTCCTTCACCCAGGCGGTCGGATGAGCACTGAAAGCCTGCTGCGTGAGGGTGTTCCAACCGATGTACACCCCGATGGACGGCAGCGACGCGCCGTGCAGAAACGGATAGATCCCACTGGCCCGCGCAGTGTCGGCCCGAAAGACATCCGCCCTGTTGAAAGAAGCCGTACGACCCGCCAACGGCTGGTTCCAGCCCCGGCGAGGAGCCACCCGCATCGCCGCATCCGGATCCTCCAGCAACCGCGACCGGCGCTGCTCACGGGCACTCAACTGCGGTGCAGGCACCACCGGCTCGGCAGGATCGAACAACTCCGCCAGCGGCCTCGCCTTCAGCACACTGTCATCGCCCCCCGACCCGCGGGAGAAGAACGGAAAGCGCATCAGATCCCCACCCGCCTGTCCGGCAGACCATGACCCAGCGGAAGCGCCGAGGCGGCGAACGCATCGTCCTGCGCACCCCACACCCGCCGCAGTTCCAGACCCGCCGCCGACGCGTCCGCCTGCAGATCCGCACACGCGATCTCGAGCTGCTCCGGATCCATGACCGTGACCGCCACCAGCGCCGTCAACCGCAGCACACCATGGCCGGCCGCACGGGCGACGTCCTGCGACCGCGCGGTGATCGCCTCCCGACGCTCGTCCTCGCTCTCCGCACGGCCGGTCTTGGCCCGCAGCCCGCGGGCCGCCTCCCGCTTCGTCCTCTCCCGCGCGAGCTCCTTGCGCGCCTTGCCCGGACCGATCGGCTCATAGACGAGCGACAGCGAACGCCGGGCATTCGAACGAGGCTTGAGAAGCGGCTGCAGGAACGTGGCATACACCTCGCTCTGCGGAAACCCGCGCACCTGATAGCTGACCGTCCAGGCCCCGTCGTGCCGGTAGACACCCCACTGGGTCTCCGCCGCCGCCGGACCGGCCACCCCCGGATCCACCCCGCGCGGAGTACCCCGCCAGCCGGGAACGGTGGCCGCCGCGTCGTTGCGCTCGGCCAGCATCACGTGAGCTTCCGGATCGTAGGCCGTCCGGATCGCCTGCGCCACGCCGCGGGGGTCGAGCCACTCCGTGACCTGCAGCCCGGCGCTGCTCAACGCCGGCTGCAGAGCGTTCAGCTCCCGCACGAGCACCGCGGCCGCCCCCCGCTGACCGCCGCCGGACCCCCGGATGGCCAGCCGGGCACGGAAAGCCGACAGCGTCACGGACAGGTAGGTCTCCCGGATGGTCGCCGCCGGCCCGGCACCCGCCATCAACTGATCGAGGGCCTCGACCGCCGGGACCGGCGCCTCCTCGGCGATGTGCCGCTCCGTCCACGAACGCAGGGCCGCCCCGTCGTCCGGCAGGGAACGCTGGTGGACGGCGATCCTGGTGATCATCCCGTCCTCCTTGCACTGGCTGCGCAGCACAGCCGCCCAGGCACTCACCCTGGCGTTCTGCCGCTCCGTGTCGATCAGCGCCAGACCCGGGTGGGAGACCCGGCACACGGCCGTGTAGGTGTTGTCGACGGGGTTGTGCATGATGCCCAGCTGCCCCCCCATGCCGTCGGGAGCGTCCAGCAGATGCAGACGGGTCAGAGCCCCCGGCAGGTCCATCGGCTGCTGCCCGTCCTTGGTGCGCGGTGCGAAGAGTCCCGAGAAGAACAGGTTTCTGCTGGTGGCCACGGCGATCTGATGCCTTACTGCGAGAACGATCCACTGGTCCGCCGTGAGCCCCAGCACGCGTCCGTACGCGAGCAGCAGGAGCACGGCCGCCAACGGGAGGGCGATGAACGCGCCGGAGAGGGACCGGATGTACAGCGGGACCAGCGCGATGACCGAGGCGGCCGCCACCAGCACGAAGCCCGTCCCGCTGAGATTGCCGATGAACCCGCTGCGCTCCGACTGCCAGCCGCTGTAGGTGGTGGGCTCGACTGCCGTCACGGATCAGCTCCCTTCGGAAGGGGGTTCTGGCGGCGGCGGCGCCGGTGCGGACGGTGGCGGAGCGGGCGGCGGCGAAGGTGGCGGCGAAGGCGGTTCGGCCTCGGAGGACGGGGACTGCTGCGGTGCCGGAGGACCACCCGGTGCCGGAGCACCGTCCGGTGCCGGAGCCTCCTCCGCCGCATGGCCTCCCCGCCGCGGGACGACGACGTTGCGCCCGCCCTGGGCGGCGTGGTCGAGCCCCGCATGGGCGGCGGTGTTCTGCGCGGAGCTCTCGAGCATGTCCTTGCCGAGGGCAGCCAGCTGAAGCCCCATGCCGACGGTTCCACCGACCTTGGACCCGAAGCTGCCGCCCTTGCGGCCCATCATCGCCTTCGACCAGAAGCCGCCACCGCCACCACCCCCACCACTGCCACCGCCGCCTCCGGAACCTCCGGAGGATCCGGCGTTGTCGGCCTCGAGAGCCTTGGTGTAGCCACCGCCCCCGCCGACCATGCCCGCGCCGCTCATGGCCGGATTGTGGCCGCCGAAGCTGCTGGAGACCGAGGAGCCGATCGAGCTGAGCATGCCGGACGCCGTGCTGCTCCCTGCGCCGACGGTGGTGAACGTCATGAACTTCGCGAGCGTGGGCCAGGCGAAGCACGAGAGCACAAAGATGATCAGACCGACGATGACGTTGCGCACCCCCTCGGCATGGCTCATCGCCGAGAAGCCGATGCTGAAGCAGATGACGATCACCGGCTTCATCAGGATCAGCGAGATCAGCGCGTTGCGGGCCTTGGGCCACCACTCGGTCGACGCGTCGGACAGCTGCCCCGCCAGGGCGAGCGGCATCACGGTGACCAGGATCATGATCCCCGCCTGGCGGACGAGCATCTCCACCCACAGCGCGCCGATCGCCAGGATGCACAGGATGCTGATCACGATGACGAAGCCGACCGCGCTGGAGGCGACCCCGCTGCCGGTGATCAGAGCAGTGCCCGCCGTGGCGGCACCACTACCGCTCACCAGCCCCGCGAACATGCTGCCCAGTTGCTCCTTCATGGCATCCGAGGCGTCGTCCGAGGTGCCCTGTCCGCCGTTGAAGCTGTAGTTGATCAGGGCGGTGCTGAAGGTGTCCGACCAGTTGAGGGCGACCTGGGTGGCCGTCACATAGACCCCGAGGATCACACCCCATTTGGCCAGCCCCGTGATCGCGGTGACCAGCGGGGCGCCCTTCTGGGAGATCGCCAGCTTCCCGAACTGGATGAGCAGCAGGAAGGTCGCCACCAGCGCTGACACCCCGGTCATGATGCCCATGACCGGACCGATGCCGGTCTTGGACAGAGTGATGGTGGAGATGCTGTTGAAGGCGTCGGCGAACTGCTTGAGCAGCCAGACGACGGAATTCCCCAGCCCGGCAGCGGCCTCTTCGAGCGCGCCGGCCGCGGCATCGGAGATCTTCCCGGCCACCCAGTCGAGCGGGGTCTTGGCCGGCGGCGTGAACTCGTAGGACGCCCGGTTCTGGCACTCCTGGAAGGACCTCTTCTTCTTCTTGACGCAGTTGGTCAGATATTTCTTGATCTTTTCGTAGTTGTGCTGATTGTGGTCGGCCTTCTCCAGCCACCTCTCGAGGTGGGTCACCTCGGCCCGGTGCGCCTCCTCGGGATCGCTGGATCCCTCCCCGATGCAGAGCGTCCCGGGCATCTCGCAGTCGCGCGGCGGGCGGCAGTTCCGGTCGATGTCCACATCGCAGTACTCGCCGGTCGTCGTACTGATACCGGGTCGGCCTGCGGCGATCTTCTCGGGGATGGGGTCCGGCGGCTTGGCACCGGCATAGGCGGGTGCCCCGAGCGTCAGGCAGACGAAGACGACGGCTGCCAGCACCGTGCCGCACCGGGCAAGTGCTCTAATCACCGGTGACCTCCCGCCAGCCGTCCTGGAACGCGTAGGTGCCGTGGGGGTCGTAGCTGCGTGGTGCGGTCGACTTCCGCACCCACTTCGCCGCTTCCGTGACCTTCCAGTCGCCTTGCTCCCAGGTCAGGATCAGGTTGTCGACCTCGTCCCTGAGCGGCTCGGGGTCGGTTCCCTTGTCAGGGGAGGTGCCGTAGCGGTCGAAGACCATCCACACCTGGATCACCTCGCCCCGGCTGTCGAGGCTCCGGATCAGGGCGGCCTTGACGTCGGTCGTGAAGGTGATGCCGTTCGGAGGGCCACCGGAAGGCGGCAGCCCCACCCCTTCGCGTACTTTCCGCACCTCGGACACGCCGTTGCGCACGGCCGGATCCGCAGGACTCGCGGCGATGGTCCGCAACTGCCGCTCGGCGGCCTGGTCGTCGACCAGGCTCAGATCCTGCCAATAGGAGACGGCCGCTGAGGTGGCGCCGCGCGCGGAATGCGGGAAGCCCGTGCCGATCCCGTTCTCGGCGGAATCCGGCTTCAGCAGCCGCACCGGCGGCGCCGTGGCCGGGGTGTACTTCGTGTACGTGCCCTTGCCGGGAGCCGGGGAGGCGGAGGCGGCGCGGTCCGAGGCGGGCTTCGCGCGACGCGGGGACGAGTCGCTGACACTGACGGCCAGCAGACCGCCGGCGACCAGGGCAGCGGTTGCGGCAGTTCCCATCATGATGAGACGCAGCCGAGCGCGCCGCGCCTTGGTCCGGTAGTCCATCCTCAGCCCTGCGTCATGTTGTAGAAGGCCATGACCAGACCCGAAGTCACTCCGATGCCCATGCCGGCGACCAGACTCCAGACGATCGCCTGCTTGCCCCGGGCAGCCAGCCCGCCGCGTTCGCTGTTGTGGCCGATCGCCACGCACGCCCAGCCGGAGAGCCCGCCCAGGACGGCCAGCGCCAGACCGATGCCGGCCGTCCAGCCGAGTATCCTTCCGGTCGGTGTCTTGAGGGTGCTGGGGACGGTCGGCGTGTAGCCCGGAACCGGGCTGTCGGCAAGGAGGCGGAAGGTTTCGAGCGTGGAGCTCATGCGGGCACCTTTTCGGGAGCGACGACGGCGTCGAAGGACAGGGGCGCGGGCCTACGGGCTGCGGGAAGCGGGTCCCCCCACGCCGCGCGGGCGGAAGCGAGTACGGCCCGTGCCAGGTCGTGCCCTGCCGTGATCGTTTTCGGCCTGACACGGTGTGAGTCGCTCATTCCGTGGGTGCGGATGTGCGGGTCATGAGGCACGGAGACCACGGCGAAGGCATGTGACCGGAGCATCGTGGCAGCGGCCCGTACCGGTGCCGGTGGACGACCCTCCCCGGTCGAGGTGAGAGCGACGACGGCACGCCCCAGCGGCAGTCCTTCGGCCACTGCTGCTTTGACGGCGATCTGGAGGGCCTGCACGCCCGGGCCGGTGGCGGCCGCACTCAGCACGGGGACGGCGAAGGGGAGCGCACACCAGGAGGCGGTCTGGCCGCTCCGTCCGGCGCACCGGGCGGCGATGATGTCCTGCGCCACGGCATGAGGAGTGTCGGCGACGACGGCTTGCCAGCCGCCGGCGGCCGCGAGCTGGTGCCAGGCGGCAGGATCTGTGGGCAGGGGAAGAGGCGCACTGCTCCAGCTCTGGTGGTCCGTCAGCACCTGCCAGGTGTGGCCCTCGGACGTCCGGCATCCGGAGGCCGCCTGCTGTATGCGCTGCCGGGTGGCAGGCCGGTCGGGCGGTATGGACAACAGCCCGTCCCCGGGGTCCGTGCACCAGAGCGGCCAGGGCGAAGCCAGCCGCGGCGCGGTGTCCAGGACGACCGAAGGCCCGCTGGAGGAAAAGGCCGCCGCCAGAAGACCCGCTGTGGTGGACCGGCCACTGCCACCTGCTGGACCCAGCACGGGTATCACGAGGCGAGCATGCGCCGGGAGCGCTTCCAGCGCTGATGATCTCTTGGACAACTTTCCCCCGGAATTGCAGAAGCAACCACTACGAGGTCGGACCTGATCGGCCCTCAATGACCGTGGCCCTGCAGCCTGTTGACCGCATTCTATGGTCGCTTCCTGCGGCCCGCACCGCGCCCCTGTCTTTGTGGCCGGCCCAAGAAGAAGGGATGCGACTGAAAGGGACTTAACAGGATTTTCCGGGTGACTGTCCGTCACCTTCCTGTGACAGATACTCTCTGAGAGGTGCATGAGACTGGTGTGACAATGGCAGCCTGAGCCGGACCGCGATCTTCGACGATTTCCCCGCGGAGGGGACGTATACGCGGCGCCAGGGAAGAGCTCACCGCCTAGGGGGACGGCCAATTGGGCATCATTCGCATGCTGCAAATCATTGGCGGCGCCATAGCAGCGCTCGTTCTCGCGCTCGTGATCGGAGTGACGCTCCTCCTGGTGATATCCGGCGGCAGGGGCGGAGGCGGCGGAGGGGACGCCCAATTGGCGGCAGGCTCCTTGAAGGTCGGCAAGGACGGCGTACCCGCCGCCTACGCGGCGCTCATCCAGCAGGCCGCCGACGACTGCGAGGAGGGGCTGCCGGCGAGTGTCCTGGCCGCCCAGCTCAAGCAGGAGTCAGGATTCCAGGCCGATCCGGGCAGGAGCAGCGCGGGCGCCCTGGGGATAGCCCAGTTCATGCCGGGCACCTGGAAGACGGCAGGGGTGGACGGCAACAACGACGGCAGGAAAGACCCCCTCGACCCGGAAGACGCGATACCCGCGCAGGGCAAGATGATGTGCAAGCTGCTGCGCACCGCCAAGAAGCACCCGGACTACGACGGAAGCCCCGTCGAACTGGCCCTGGCGGGCTACAACGCAGGCTGGGGCAGGGTCGAGCAGTATCGCGGAGTTCCCCCCCGCTCCTTCGCCGAAGGACAGACCTACAACTACGTGAAGATCATCATGTCCAACGTCGCATCCCTGACCGGCCCCGACGGCGGCCTCTCCAGCGGATGGGCCCGGCCCGTCGACGGCCCCCTGGGCACCCCCTACCACCAGCGCGGCGGCGCATGGTCCAGCGGCATGCACACCGGCATCGACTTCACGGTCCCCACGGGCACACCCGTCAAGGCCGCGGGCCCCGGAAAGGTGGTGACGGCGGGAGATGGCGGAGCGTACGGGAACCAGGTCGTGATCAAGCACGCGGACGGTACCTACAGCCAGTACGGTCACCTCTCGGAGATCTCGGTCTCCACCGGGAAGCGCCTCCAAGCGGGCCAGAAGATCGGCCTCTCCGGAGCCACCGGAAACGTCTCCGGCCCCCATCTCCACTTCGAGATCCGCACCGGCCCGGGGTACGGCTCGGACATCGACCCCGGTGCCTTCCTGCGCAAACGAGGAGTGAAGCTGTGACGGAAGAACCGCAGTTCGCTCCCTGGGGCGTCGTCTCCGCGGGATTCTGGGCAGGCGGCACGTCCGCACCGCCGACGACAGCCGGCCGGCCGGACGGACAGGCCAGTGCCCACCCCATGCTCGCCCCCGCAGCAGCGCACGAGAGCGCGGAACCGCAACAGCCTCCGCCTCCCCCGGAGGAGTACCGCGAACGGGTCGCGGCCATCACCTCCACATTCGCGCCGCCCCACGACACTCAGCGCCTGGCATGGGCAGCAATCCAGGCCGAACGCCTCGACCAGGAAGCCACCGCCACCTACGGAGCCGCCCACACCCACACCATCAGCGTCCGGGAACTGCGCGGCTGGATCGCCCGCCTGCAGGGCGACCCGGAGGCTGCGACCCACTGGGACCTGCACGTGATCCAGCTTCAGGTCGCCACATGGGGCACGCACCACACGATCACACGTGCCAGCGCCCAGCGTGCGGTACGGCACTGGACCGAGATCTCCGACCCCGCCACCCGAGTCGCCCTGAGCAAGCAGCTCCTCGGCATGCTCGTCGCAGTCAGCGGAGAGAACAGCGGACTCAGCAGGCACGTGCGAAAACTGGTACGGAGAGCCCAGAGCCCTGCCGCCCGCTGAACTCCCCGCCGCGCGCGAGGTCGGCTGTTACCCACCTGTGTCACGCCCCCACTGGCCCTCAGAGTCACCTCCTGGCACACTCTGCACACCCGTCACATGCATCCCAACTTGGTCCGCAAACAGCCCAGTTGGCGACGAGCGGAGCAGCGAGAACCGGCGTGGCGAGCAGCGAGCACCCTTGCTCCGGCAAGTCCCCTCACAAAGCGGGCGCTGGACCAGCCCGCTCGCGCAGCAGGACTCCCCGTCACCAGGCACAGCAGCAGGAGGATCGACAATGACGCCCATTCGGCACCTGACCCGGGCAGACCTCGCTCAGCTCACACGTGCCGAACTGTTCTCCAGAGCTGCCGAGGAAAGCGCCTACTGGAAGAAACGCACCGCGACAGAGATGGCTGAGCAGGACCTGCAGGCGTACCTGAAGTTCCTGCATATAGCAGCGACGCTCCACGACCCCCGCGGCCTGGCCGACCACCTCAGCAACGTCATCAACGGACACGACGACGACTACCTGGACGAAGCCCCGGATGCGGCCGGCCAGGCCCCTCGATGACAGACGGCGAAACGCACACCGACGACCAGGAGAAGCCGGCACACGCACAACCGCCCCCCTCCGTACCGTGGTCGTTCACACCAGGAACGGACGACCTGGAACTGGCCCTGGACTCGTTCACGACGGAATGGAACGCGCTGGTCGCACGAGGCCGAGCATGGCGAAACGTACGCAGACAGTTCCACTCCGCACTCGCGGTGAGCAGCGAAACGCCGGGCCCACAGGAAACCGACCGGCTCGCAGGAGCCCTGGCCGAACTGGGAATGCTGCGCCCGGCGGAGGCCATGCCTCTGGCCGGCACCCGGCCGAGCCGGCCGGCCGCTGCAGCACCGGACCACAGCGCTGTCCAGCCCCTGCGCGGTGGGGTCCGCCTGTCCGTGCCCGGAGCGCGCCTCGTCACGACCGGCGCGGTGACCGCGACAGCGGAGGCCATCGGACACACAATCGCGGCCCGTGGCATCGGATGCGTGTTCGGCAGGCCGGGAATGGGCAAAACAGTGGCGGCCCATCATGCTCTGGACTTGTTGCCTTCGCAGACACCGACCTGGCGAGCCGTCGTCGCAGTACGACCGGATCCACCCCAGTTGCGCGCGTGCCTGCTGGAAGCATGCGGGCTACCCGCGACTCTGGCGCACTCCGCACAGGCAGCCGACCGCGCCCTCAAAGAGACGCTGCGGCAACCAGGCGTGCTCTTCCTCGACGACGCACAACGCCTTCCGCCCCCGCTGCTGGACTATCTGCGACTGCTGTGGGACGAACCAAGCACAGCCGCTGCCCTGGTGCTCTGCGGAGCGGCAGCAGAGCAGGCGCTCGACAACGCCCCGGCGATGCGCTCCAGAGTGCTGACCTGGCACCAGACCGCAGGACTGCAACCGGACCGGCTCACCGAAACACTGACCGAATTCCACGATGTCTGGGCAGACGCGGAACCCGCGGACATCGCCTGGGCCGACTCCGCAGTGGCCCGAGGAAACTTCCGCACCTGGGCGAAGATCACCTCACACCTCTACGCCCTCGTCCGACGCAGCCCGCGACCACAGATGGACCGCCCCATGCTCGAACAAGCATGTGCACGACTCAGAACCTACCCATGACGACCACCCACACAGAACCCCGAACGACCACCGCCGTCGACAGAACCGAGACACGACGAGGCGACGAGCACTCCAGACAAGAACGGCACAGGCCCCCGCGTGACCAAGGCCGCAGTGCCAGTTCTCGTACCCCGCGTCGACCTGCCACCCTCCCCGGCGGGGGCGAGCAGCAGAACCGGTGGCCCCCGCACGCCTCGCACGCCCAACGCCCGTGCATCCCCTGCCCCAGCGCTGCCACGAACTCTTGCACCAGCAGCCGTCAGACCCCTGCACCAGTCGCTCCGCAACGCGTGCCGACCATGCCCTGCCGAGTTGGGAAGAGCAGCGCCGCGCCTTGGCTCCCGTCCTGGACGGCCTGGACGCGGCCGGGGGCCGCCGAGCGCACTGGACGGGCGGCCCGCATTCAGATGGTTGTGGCCGGGCCGCGCAGAGAGAGCGCAGCCCCACCGCGCGCAGCCGCTCCCAGCCGGCTCGGGGTGATCGGGACGGCCGCTTCGACGGACGCTGTGGCGTGGAGCGCGACGACTGGCCCGGCCCCGACCGAACCGGACCTCGAACGCTTGGCGGGGGAGCGGACCCGGCCGTGCCGGAGCAGGCGGTCGGAGCCGGCAGTAGCGCCCGCCAGAACCTCTCTGCGGTCGTCATCCGGCCTTCGCACCCGCACGGGACGGATGACCGGGATGTGATCAGCGGGAAGCCGACTGTCCGCTGCGACCGGTGAGGGCTTGGCGGGTCAGGCCGTCTGGTCGGGAGCCTGCAGGGAGTCGAGCCAGTGCAGGAGGCGGACTCCCTGGCGGGCCATGAGGTCCGGATCGCGCAAGGCGTTGGCCAGGAGCGACATGCCCTGGTAGGCGGAGACAAGAGTGACGGCGAGGTCGTCCGGGTCGGGCAGGCCCAGGGCGCGGAACTGGCACCCGGCCCACTCCAGCAAGCGCCGGATCACCACGCCGGCCTGCGTGTCGAGGACTCCGTCGGCGCGTTTGTCGAGTTCAACGGCCAGAGTGCCGGTGGGGCAGCCGTACCGGGCGGCGACCTCCCGCTGGTCGATCCATGCCTCGATCAGGGCCTTGAGGCGGTCGCGCGGATCGGGCAGCCGGTTCAGGCGGTCGGTGAACTCGTCGAGATGTGCGCTGTGCTCGGACAGAGCGGCCATGACCAACTCGTCCTTGGTCTTGAAGTAGTAGTAGACGTTCCCGACGGGAACCTCCGCCGCGCGCGCGATGTCAGCGAGGGTGGTGCGCTCGACGCCCTGCTCGTGCAGGACCCGGGCCGCCTCGGTCGTGAGCCGTCGGCGCTTGTCGGCCGCTCGTGCCCTGGGCTTCGCTGAGTGAGTCACCCGACTGACTATAGGCAATCCTCGATGCTGCTGTGCTACCGTCCGAGTTAGTCAGTTAACTAACTCACTCATGGAGTCGCAATGATCGTGGTGACCGGCGCAACCGGCAACATCGGACGGACCCTGGTACCCCTGCTGGCTGACGCGGGCGAAGACGTCGTGGCCGTCTCCCGACGCCCCGAACCCAAAGAACTCCCGGCCGAGGTCAGGCACGCCCGAGCCGACATCGGAAACAGCTCGAGCATGCGCCCCGTCCTCGACGGCGCCGACGCCCTCTTCCTCATGTTGGGCGGTGAGCTCAACAGCCACGGCGAAAGCCCGCATGCCCTCATCGACGCGGCACTCGACGCCGGGGTCAAGCGGATCGTCCTGCTCTCCTCCCAGCTCAACTCCACCCGCCCCGAGGCCCTCTCCCACACCCGGCTGCGTACATTCGAGGCCGCCGTACGCGCGTCCAAAGCGGACTTCACGATCCTGCGACCTGGCGGTTTCGCTTCCAACGCCTTCGCCTGGGCCGAGTCGGTGCGGACCAAGCGCACGGTCCTCGCTCCGTTCGGCGATGTGCCCCTGCCGGTCATCGACCCGGCCGACATCGCTGCAGTCGCAGCAGCGGCATTGCACGAGGACGGCCACGTGGGCCGCACCTACGAACTGACCGGGCCCGAGGCCATCAGCCCACGCCAGCAGTCCGCAGCGCTCTCCCGCGCTCTGGGCGAGGAAATCACCTTCGTGGAACTTTCCCGCGATCAAGCCCACGCCCACATGGCGCAACTCATGCCCGAAGAGGTCATCGACGGCACCCTGGACATCCTCGGAAACCCCCTGCCGGCCGAGCAGACGATCAGCCCTGCCGTCGAGAACGTCCTGCACCGTCCGGCCAGGCCCTTCAGCGAGTGGGTCGCACGCAACCTCCCGGCCTTCCAGTAGAGACCCGAGCCTGAACGCAGAGAAGGCGACCCTCCAGGAGCCCGACGACACCATGGGAGCCCGAGAACCACCACCGGCCTCCGCGAGACGGCCAACCGCAAACGAGACGCCAGGATCACGCGGGCGACCGGAAGCTTCCTGGTCGCGGGTGTTCATCTGGGTGTGTGAGGTGACAGAGGTGTTCCGAGCTGCCTATGCCGTGGCTGTATCAGAGTGAGGCAGACCTGGTGTTGAAGGGTTCTTCGTGGTTCTCGCGCCGTGTTCTGGATTGTCGTTGGCGGGGGCTTCATGGAGGCCGGTGTTGCCGTCTCGGCTGGGCATCTCAACCCATGCGGTGGTCCGTGCCGTTGGTGATCACCATGGACGGGTCTGTTGCCATTTCGCTGCTGTATTTGTTTGTGCTGTCCTAGCTGTACGGGGTAGCCGCGGGCTGCGACCTGCTGGTCAATCCGCTGTGGCTATTGTTGTTCTAGTTCTAGTCGTTTGCTGTTGTTCTGTCGTCCTGTTGTTGTGTTGTTGTGTGGGTTGTCGGTCCGGGGGAGGGTCTGGCTCGGGTGTGGGTTGGGCTGGCTGTTGTGTTC
>NZ_FOGO01000009.1 GCF_900111245.1 Streptomyces qinglanensis
GAGGGCAAGGGCAAGTACGCGGACAACCTCGACGGCTGGATCCGCGAGGCCCGCGCCGTCATGGCCAAGCACGACATCCCCGGCAGCTACGACGGCATCAAGCGCAACATCATCCGCGAATCCGCAGGCGACCCCGACGCCGTCAACGACTGGGACATCAACGCCCAGAAGGGCATCCCCTCCAAGGGACTCCTCCAGGTCATCCAGCCCACCTTCGACCAGTACCACGTCAAGGGCACCCCCGACGACCTCACCGACCCCGTCGCCAACATCGTCGCCGCCTGCAACTACGCCGCCGACCGCTACGGCAGCATGGACAACGTCGACTCCGCCTACTGACAACACCCCCCACACACAGACACAGACACGCCAGCACCACCCCCAGGGAGCGGGCGGGAGGAACCCCCTCCCACCCGCTCCCTCGCGTATGCGCCTGCCGGGGACCACCGTTCAGTCGCCGCGCGCCTCCCCGCTCCCACCGCCCGGTGCTGCGCTGTCGCCGAAGACACGGGACACCATCGCCTGGATCAGGCGGTCGGCACCGAAGGGGTCGCGCAGGATGTCCGGGGCGGTCATGTCGTCGGGCAGCAGGCCCGCCATGGCGAGGCAGAGAAGAGCGACGCCCAGGTCGTCACCGGGCATCCCGGCGTCGCGGTGGTACCCGAGCAGGCCCTGGAACTCGGCGCGCAGGAACCCGGACAGCTCCTCGTACAGTTCGGGACGCCGGGTGGCCTCCAGCCGCAGTTCCAGCATGGCCAGGTAGCTGCTGCGGTCGGCGCGCATGCGGGCCAGCAGGGCGCGCATCAGCTCCACTTCGAGCCCGAGCGTGCGCGGGGCGCGCATGCGCGCCGCCAGTGCCGCCTCGTCCGGCGTGAGCCGCTCGCGGGTGCGGCGCATGGCCTGGGTGAGCATGTCGCCGCGGTGGGCGAAGCAGTTGGAGGCGGTACCGATGGGCACTCCGGCCTCCTTGTCGACGGCGCGCAGCGCGGGCCCGTACCGCGGGCCGGATGTCAGGCGCTCGTGGTCGAGCCCGGGCGGAGGATCATCAGGACGACCACCGCAGCCCACAGCAGGTTGAAGATGCCGGTCACCATGGCCAGTCGGGCGGCCGCGGCACGCGGGTCGGGTATCTGCGGCACGGCCTCGCCCTCGTCGAGGCCGACACCGGCCGCGCCCAGCAGTCGCGCCTGGCGGGGCAGGACGACCGCACCGAGGAGGACCGCGGCCAGGGCCGTCAGGACGACGGAGACGAGCAGCCAGGCGTCGGTGAGGACCCCGAGCTGAGCGCCGGTGGCCACGCCGAAGACCGGTACGGCCACGCCGAAGACGGCGTAGGCCCGGCAGACACGGTGCAGCAGGGCCGCGCCCGCCGCCCCGCCGGGCGACACCTGGCCGGCTGCGACACCGCCGGCGCCGGAGGCGAGCAACTCCCGGGCCTTGCGCGGGAACATCGATGCGGCGACGGAGATCGGCCCCACCGCCAGGATCGCGGCCAGGACGTGCAGGGAGAGCAGCAGCTTGGTCACCAGGGCTCCGATTCGACAGCGCGAGGGGGCAGGGCCGCCGACGCGTTCACTGTGGACACCGACACGCAATGCATTGGCAACCAATAGGTAGCACAGCAATATATTCCCCGCCTACACTCCCCCCATGAAGACGGAAGCGGTACGCGGACACCTCGACGGGCTGCTGCTGGCCGCGCTCGAGGACGGGCCGCTGCACGGATACGCGATCATCACCGCGGTCCAGGAGCGCAGCGGCGGGGTGCTGGAGCTGCGGACGGGCACGGTCTATCCCGCGCTCAACCGACTGGAGCGGCTGGGCCTGCTGGCGAGTGACTGGCAGTCCGTCGGCGAACGGCGCAGGCGCTGCTACGCCCTCACCGGGGCCGGTCGGCGGTCGCTCGCGGACGAGCGCACCGGGTGGCGGCAGTTCACCGCGGCGATCGGCGCGGTGCTCGACCCGTCCGCGCCGGCCGGGAGCGCCCCGGCCACCGGCGGCAGGGCACCCCTCGGGCCCGTCCGCCACCGGCCCGCGACATGAGCGGGCCGCGGCAGCACGCCGACCCGCTGATCGCCTACGCCGCGGAACTGCGCGCCGCGCTCCCGGGACCGGCCCGGGCCGCGTCCCGCATGGTCGAGGAGATCCACCACGGGCTGCTGGACGCGACGGACGCCTACGTCCGGGAGGGCATGCCGCGCACCGACGCCGCACGCCGCGCCGTGCGCGACTTCGGGTCGGTGGCCGAACTGGCGCCCGAGTGCCGACGGGAGTTGGCACTCGCCCAGACCCGGCACACCGCGCGTGCGGCCGCGCTCTGCGCCCCGCTGCTGCTGGTGTGCTGGACACTGGCGCGCCCGGCGCTCGGTGCGGGGGCCGCTCCGCTGGCGGTCCTCGCCGCCGTCAGCACTCTGCTGGCCGCCGCCGCCCTGGCCGCGACCGGTGGCGCTCCGGCGCGCCGGTTCCACGTCCCCGAGGCGCTGCCCCGCCTGATCGCCTGGACGGGAACCGGGGCGAGCGCCGGGATGGCGGCGGCCACCCTGGCCCTGGCGTGCACCGCGGCCGTCACCGCGCAGTGGCCGCTGCTCCTGCTCGCGGGGGCGTTGTCCGCCGCCTCGCACGCCGTGCTGGGCACCTCGGTCAGGGTGTCCCGGCGCTGCCTCGTACCCGCGGACGTGCGCCCCGGGCACGGGAACGGACCCGGGGCGTGCGCCGAGTGAGTCCGCGCCCCGCGAGCCCTTCGCTCCGCCGCCCCGGGACGGGGCCGACAGCGGGTCGTCGTCAGTCCGGCACCGGCGCGCCGCTGAGGACGGCCGCGTGGCAGGCGGCCCGGGTGCCCCAGGCCGCCTGCAGGGCGCGGACCTTGCGCAGCAGCAGACTCAGGTCGTACTCGTCCGTGTATCCCACAGCGCCGTGCACCTGCAGCGCCGTACGGGCGGCCAGGTGGGCGGCGTCCGCGCAGGCCGCCTTGGCGGCGGGCAGATCGCGGGATTCGGCCGCGGAGTCGCCCCGCACGGCGAGCGCCCCGCCGTACAGCAGCGGGCGCGCGAACTCCAGGGCCACCGCGACGTCCGCCAACTGGTGCTTGACCGCCTGGAACGCGCCCACCGCACGCCCGAACTGCCGCCGCTGCCGCACATACGCCGCGCTCGTCTCCAGCATCGCCTCCCCCGCTCCGAGCAGTTGCGCCGCGGTCAGCAGCGTCGCGAACGCACGCAGCCGCTGCAGGTCGGCGGGCACCGGCTCGCCCGGCACACAGCGCACCAGGCGGCGGCCCGGGTCGAGGGAGCGCAGGGGAGCGCCCGCGACCGTCCCGGTGGCCAGGCCGCCGGCCACCGGGACGAACACCGCGTCGGCGAGGTGCGCGTCCACCGCGTACCCGGCCGCCTCGGGCCCACGGGCCCTCCTGCCGTCGGCACCGGCGCCGGGCGCTGTGGCCGGGTCGGCGACGGTCGCCAGCCGGTCGCCCGCCAGCAGGGGCGCGGCCCAGGGTGCGGCGGCGGGCAGCCCCGCGGCCAGCGCGACGGTCTCGACCAGCGGGCCGGGCGCCGCGGCCCGGCCGATCTCCATGAAGGCGGCGGCGAGTTCGGCGGGACGCCGGCCCAGCCCGCCGTCCTGCTCGGGGACGGCCAGCGCGGGCAGTCCGGTCTCCGCGAGGGACCGCCACAGGGCGCGGCCCGGCGCATGGTCGCCCGCGGCCCAGGCCCGGGCGATCCGGTGGGTCCCGGCGTCGGCGAGCAGGCGGCGGATGGTGGCGGTGTAGCTGCGGTGGTCCCGGTCGGGCAGAAAGCGCATCGCGGCTCAGCGTCCCCTCGGCAGGCCGAGCGCCCGCTCGGCGACGATGTCGCGCTGGATCTCGTTGGTGCCGGCGTAGACCGGACCGGCGAGGGCGAAGACCCAGCCGTCCAGCCAGCCGGACTCCGGCACCCCCTCGGCGATCTCGGACGTTCCCGGTCCGAGCAGGTCGAGCGCGGTCTCGTGCAGGTCGATGTCGAGTTCCGACCAGAAGATCTTGTTCATGGAGGGCAGGGCGTCGGTGGCGGCGCGCGGAGCCTCGGCGGGATGCTCCTGGGCGGACGCGGCCGTATAGCCGGCCAACTGGTAGGCGCGGGCCCGGATCCACCCGTCGGCCGCCCGTGCGGCGACCGCGCTGCCGACGGGTGCGGCCCGCTGCCGGAGCAGGGCCAGCAGCCGCTCGGCGGTGGCGGTGAAGCGGCCCGGGGACCGCAGGGTCAGCCCCCGCTCGCTGCCCGCGGTCGACATCGCGGTGCGCCACCCCTGGCCGGGCTCGCCGATCACGTCCGCGTCCGGCACGAAGACGCCGTCCAGGAAGATCTCCGCGAACGCGGGCCTGCCGTCCAGCCGCCCCAGGGGGCGTACGGTGACGCCGGGCGCGTCCAGGGGGAACATCAGGCAGCTCAGCCCGCGGTGCCGCCGCTCCTGCGGGTCGGTGCGGAAGAGGCCGAAGGCCCGGTCGGCGAACGCGGCACGGGAGGACCAGGTCTTGTGCCCGGTCAGCAGCCAGCCGCCGCCGTGCTGTGCGGTGCGCTCGGCGCGGGAGCGCAGTGCCGCGAGGTCGGACCCGGCCTCGGGTTCGGACCACGCCTGCGCCCAGACCGTGCTGCCGTCCGCCATCGGCGGCAGGATCCGGGCCAGTTGCTCCCGGGTGCCGTGCGCGAAGAGGGTGGGGGCCAGGAGGTTGATGCCGTTCTGGCTGACGCGCCCGGGTGCTCCGGCCGCGTGGTACTCCTCCTCGAAGAGCAGCCATTCGGTGAGGCCGACACCCCGGCCGCCGTACTCGCGCGGCCAGGAGACCGCCGACCAGCCGCCGCCGTGCAGCGCGCGCTCCCAGTCGCGGTGTGCGGCGAAGCCCTCGGCCGTCTCCAGCGACGGCAGCGGCTCGGCGGGCACGTGGGCACGCAGCCAGTTCCGGGCGGCGGCGCGGAACTCCTCCTGGGCGGCGCTCAGATCCAGGTCCACGTCAGGCACCGTCCTCGGAGCCGGTGTCCCGGGCGGGGTGCTGCGGGCTCCGCGCCGCCGCCCGCATCGCGCGCGCGTCCATCCCGGCGAGTGCGTCGGTGCCGGTCTCGGCATTGTGCGCGTGCGCGAGGTGGTGCAGGCCGAAGACCGAGTCCAGCCCGCTGTGCAGCCCCATCAGGTCCTCGGCCTGGTTGACCGCGCGCTTGGCCAGGGCGAGGCCGAAGCGCGGCATCCCGGCGATCCGGGCCGCCAGCGCTTCGGCCTCGGTGCGCAGGTCGGCATCCGGGACGACGCGGTTGACCATGCCGATCTCGTGGGCGCGCCGGGCGGTCATCCGGTCCCCGGTGTAGAGGAACTCCTTGGCGGCGCGCGGACCCATGACCCAGGGGTGCGCGAAGTACTCCACCCCGGGAATGCCCATCCGCAGCACCGGGTCGGCGAAGTAGGCGCCCTCGGCGGCCACGATCAGGTCGCACACCCAGGCGAGCATCAGTCCGCCCGCGACGCAGGCGCCCTGCACGGCGCAGACGACCGGTTTGGGCAGCTCGCGCCACCGTCGGCACATGCCCAGATAGACCTCGGACTCGCGGGCGAAGCGCGCGTCGCCGCCCTGTTTGCCGACGTGGTCCCACCACAGTCCGGCGGTGCGGGGGAAGGACAGGTGCGCGTCCCGGCCGGGGCTGCCGATGTCGTGTCCGGCGCTGAAGTGCTCGCCGGCTCCGGCGAGGACGACCGCGCCGACGGCGTCGTCGTCGGCGGCGCGCCGGAACGCCGTGTCCAGCGCGTAGGTCATCGCGGAGTTCTGCGCATTGCGGTACTCGGGGCGGTTGAGGGTGACGCGGGCGACGGAACCGGTGCGCTCGTACGTCACCGCCTCCGGAGCCCCTGCGCTGTGGTCGGCCATGTGCGCTCCTCGGACAAGGCTTCCCTAACAAGTGTTTGGTAGATTAACCTGACCCCCGCCGGCCCGTCGAGAGTCCGCGAGAGCCGCGCAACCGCGAGAGCCACCGACCCGCGAGGGGGCGCCGTATGAGCAGTGCCGCACCCGTCTGCCCGGCGCCGCACGACCTGCTGGCGGGCCGCTCCGTCGTCGTCACGGCAGCGGCCGGGAGCGGGATCGGCGGCGCCACGGCGCGCCGCGTGCTGGCGGAGGGCGCAGCGGGTGTGGTCCTCGGCGACGTCCACGAGCGGCGTCTCGACGCGACGCGACGGGCGCTCGCCCGGGAGTTCGGGGCCGGCCGCGTCCGCGCGGTCCGCTGCGACGTCACCGACGAGGACGAGGTGCGGGCGCTGCTGGAGACCTGCACGGCGGCGCACGGCCGCATCGACGTCCTGGTGAACAACGCGGGCCTGGGCGGCACCGCCGAACTGGTGGAGATGACCGACGAGCAGTGGACCCGCGTCCTGGACACCACCCTGACCGGCACCTTCCGCTGCACCCGCGCGGGGCTGCGTGCCATGCGCGGGCAGCCGGACGGCGGGACGATCGTCAACAACGCCTCGGTCGTCGGCTGGCGCGCCCAGCGCGGCCAGGCGCACTACGCGGCGGCCAAGGCGGGGGTGATGGCGCTGACCCGCTGCGCGGCGGTGGAGGCTGCGGAGTACGGCGTGCGGGTCAACGCGGTCTCGCCCTCGCTGGCGATGCACCCGCACCTGGTGAAGGTCACCACGCCGGAGCTGCTGGAGGAGCTCACCGCGCGGGAGGCGCAGGGCCGGTACGCAGAGCCCTGGGAGATCGCCAATGTGATCGTCTTCCTGGCCAGCGGCTACTCCTCGTACATGACCGGCGAGACGGTCTCCGTCAGCAGCCAGCACCCGTGACCGGCACCGGACCGCACCTGCCTGCGGTCACCCGCACCGCCGCCGGACGGACAATGGACCCATGGTGACGCCGAAGAAGACCCCCGGTGCCGGGCGCCGTGCCGAACTGCTGGCGACCGCGGCCGACGTGTTCGCGGAGCTGGGCTACAACGCGACCACTGTCCGCACCATCGCGGACCGCGCCGGAATGCTGGCGGGCAGCCTCTACTACCACTTCGACTCCAAGGAGTCGATGGCCGACGAGATCCTCAGTGCCTTCCTCACCGACCTGTGGGACGGCTACCGGCGGACCGAGGAGGCCGGGCTGGGCCCGCGGGAGACGTTCGAGGAACTGGTCACCGAGTCGTTCCGGCAGATGGCGCGGCACCGCCCGGCGGTCGTCATCTACCAGAAGGAGGCCCGCCGGCTGGCCGCGCAGGAGCGGTTCCGCTATCTGGCCGACTCCCACGAGCGTTTCCGGGAGCTGTGGACGCGGACGCTGGAGCGCGGAGTGGCCGACGGCAGTTTCCGCAGCGAGCTGGACATCCCCGTCACCTACCGGTTCGTCCGCGACACCGTGTGGGTGGCCGCGGTCTGGTTCCGGCCCTGGGGCAGCAGGACCGCCTCGGAGATCGCCCAGCAGTACACCTCGATGGTGCTCGACGGAATCGCCACCCGCCCGGTGGCCCGATGACCGAAGGAGCGTGAGCGATGTCCCGCGGTGAGGCGTACATGGTCGAGGCGGTCAGGTCGCCCGTCGGCAGGCGCGGCGGTGCACTGGCCGGTGTGCACCCGGCGGATCTGGGCGCGCATGTGCTGCGTGCGCTGGTGGAGCGTTCCGGTGTGGACCCGGCGGCGGTCGAGGACGTGGTCTTCGGCTGCCTGGACACCGTCGGGCCGCAGGCGGGTGACATCGCGCGCACGGCGTGGCTGGCCGCCGGGCTGCCGGAGTCGGTGCCCGGCGTCACCGTCGACCGGCAGTGCGGCTCCTCGCAGCAGGCCGTGCACTTCGCGGCGCAGGCCGTGCTGTCCGGGACGGCCGACCTGGTGGTCGCGGGCGGAGTGCAGAACATGTCGCAGGTCCCCATCGGCTACGCCTCCCGGCAGGCGGGCGTCCCGCTCGGCCTCACCGACGGCCCCTTCCACGGCTCCGAGGGCTGGCGGGCCCGCTACGGCGACGCGCCCGTCGACCAGTTCCACGGCGCGGAGCTGATCGCCGCGCAGTGGGACATCAGCCGTACGGAGATGGAGCACTGGGCGCTGCGTTCGCACGAGCGCGCGCTGCGCGCCGCCGACGAGGGCCGCTTCGCGCGGGAGATCGCCCCCTGGGGGGAGCACGCCGTGGACGAGGGGCCGCGGCGCGACACCGGCCTGGCGAAGATGGCGGCCCTCGACCCGCTGGTGCCGGGCGGCCGGCTGACCGCTGCCGTCTCCTCGCAGCTCTCGGACGCCGCCGCCGCGGTGCTGCTCGCCTCCGAAGAGGCCGTGCGCGCGCACCGTCTCACCCCGCGGGCCCGGGTGCACCATCTCTCCGTACGCGGCGAGGACCCGATCCGCATGCTGACGGCGCCGATCCCGGCGACCGCGCACGCGCTGGAGCGGGCGGGGATGACCCTGGACGACATCGATCTGGTGGAGATCAACGAGGCATTCGCCTCCGTCGTACTGGCCTGGCTGCGCGAGACGGGCTGCGATCCGGCCAAGGTCAACGTCAACGGCGGCGCCCTCGCCCTGGGGCATCCCCTCGGGGCCACCGGCTGCCGGCTGCTGACCACCCTCCTGCACGAACTGGAGCGCACCGGCGGCCGCTACGGGCTGCAGACCATGTGCGAGGGCGGCGGGCAGGCGAACGTGACGATCATCGAACGGCTCTGAGCCGCGGGACCGCGCGTTCCACCGCGCGTTCCACCGGGGGTTCCGGCGCCGCCTCCCGCGGCGGTCCGGCAGGGCCCCTGTGCGTCTCCCGGGGCCCGGCCGACTTCTCCGGCACCACGCTGCACAGGGGACGGCTGCACCAGCCCGGACACGGCTGGTGCACGTCCTCGGCTGCCAGAACACCGCCGTCAACCGCGCCGGCAGCCCCGACGCCAGGTGCGGCATCTGCCCACCGAGGTGCGCGGCGAGCACTGCTCCGGGCTGCTGCCCGACGGGGACTTCGCGCTCCGCCACGCCGACCCGCTGTCCGGCCCTGCGGGCCGGGTGGCGCGGATCGCCGCGCCGGCGGCTGAGCGGCCCGGTCACCCCGCGCCGTACACCGGCTCCGGCGGAGGCGACGCGGCGAGCAGTTCGCGCACCGGCCGGTCCAGCGCGGCCGCCTCCCAGCAGCCGCCCCGGTCGGTGCGGGCCGCGGGGCGCCAGCCGTCCATGACGGCGATCCGGCCGCCCGCCACCTCGAAGACCCGCCCGGTGACGCCGTCGCAGCCGTCGGAGCCCAGGTAGACGACGAGCGGGGAGACGTTCTCCGGGGCCATCGCGTCGAAGGCGCCGTCCGCGGGCGCGGCCATGTCCGCCGCGAAGGCGCGCTCGGTCATCCGGGTGCGGGCGGCCGGTGCCACCGCGTTGACCTGGACGCCGTAGCGGCCGAACTCGGCCGCGGCGACGAGGGTGAGTGCCGCCACCCCGGCCTTGGCCGCCGCGTAGTTGCCCTGCCCCACCGCGCCGAGCAGTCCCGCGCCCGAGGTGGTGTTGACGATCCGGGCCCGCGGACTGCGGCCCGCCTTCGCCTCCGCGCGCCAGTGCGCCGCCGCGTGCCGCATCGGCAGGAAGTGACCCTTGAGATGGACCCGCACGACCGCGTCCCAGTCGTCCTCGCCGAGGTTGACCAGCATCCGGTCGCGCAGGAACCCCGCGTTGTTGACGAGCGTGTCCAGTCGGCCGAAGCGGTCGAGAGCGGTGCGGACCAGCCGCTCCGCTCCCCGCCCGGTGGCCACGTCGTCGGTGCTGACGGCCGCCTCGCCGCCCGCCGCCCGGATCTCGGCCGCCACCTGCCCGGCCGGTGACCCGCCGCGGTCCGCGGCGCCGGCGCGCCCGCCGTCCAGGGCGACGCCCAGGTCGTTGACGACGACGCGGGCGCCCGCGCGTGCGAAGGCGAGGGCGTGCGCCCGGCCGAGCCCGCGGCCCGCACCGGTGACCACGACGACGCGGCCCTCAGCGGGCCGGTGCCCGGCGGGGCGTTCCCGGGCGGGGCGGTCGCCGGGGTGGTCCCGGCGGGCGCGGTCCGCTGCGCGGGTGGCGTGCTGGTGCGGCATGGTCGCCTCCGGTTCGGTGGGAGTACTCAGGTCCTGTCGACGGTCGCGGCGTCCAGGAACGCGGGGCGCTCGCCGCCGCCGTGCACCGCGAGGGAGGCGCCGGTGATGTAGCGGGCGGCGTCCGAGGCCAGGAACACGCAGGCGTCGCCCACCTCGTCGGGCTCGGCGAGCCGTCCCAGTGGCACGGTGGCGCCGACCGCTGCGACGCCCGCCTCGTCGCCGTAGTGCAGCTCCGTCAGTTCGGTGCGGGCCATCCCCAGTACGACGGTGTTCACCCGCACTCCGTCCGCGGCCCACTCCATGGCCATCGACCGCGCCAGGTTCTCCAGCCCCGCCTTGGCGGCGCCGTACGCGGCCGATCCGGGCGAGGGGCGGCCCCCGCTGACGCTGCCCACCATCACGACGGCACCGCCCCGCCGCTGCCCGCGCATGACCGCGTGGGCGGCGCGGGAGAGGTGCAGGGGCGCGAGGAGGTTGAGTTCCACAACGCGCGCGTGGTGCCGCGGCGCCCCCTCCGCCAGCGGGCGGTAGGGGGTACCGCCCGCATTGTTGACCAGCACGTCCAGGGAGCCCAGATCGCGGACGACGCGGTCGCAGAGCTGCGCTGCGGCCTCGGGGTCACGGACGTCCAGCGGGAGGTAGCGGGCCTGCCGGTCCCCGGCCGCGAGGGGGTGCGGGGGCGGGCGCCGGGCGCAGACGACGACGTCCGCGCCGTCGCGGAGGAACGCGCGGGCGATCCCCGCACCCACCCCGCGGGTTCCGCCGGTGACGACAGCGACGCTCATGGACACCTCCGGGTGTCGGCGGACGGGCGGTGCGGGGCCCACCGGGCGGGACCGCGTGCCCCGGCGCAGCCGCGCCGGGATGGCCCGGTGCAGCGGAACTCCGTGAGCGGGCCCGGAACTTGGGCCCTTCCACGGGAACCACCGCACTGCTAGCTTGCACCAAACAAACGTTAGGTGGAAAGGTAGCTGATCCCGCGATGTCTGTCTCCACCTCCACACCGCGCGACGGCGTCGCCGTGGTGACCGTCGACCAGCCCCCGGTCAACGCCCTCCCGGTGCGCACCTGGTACGCGCTGGCGGACGCGGTGACGGCGGCCGGCCGCGACCCCGCGCACCGCACCGTGGTGCTGACCGGCGCCGGACGCGGCTTCAACGCGGGCGTCGACGTCAAGGAGCTGCAGAACGCCGCGGACCACAGCGCCCTCATCGGCGCCAACCGAGGCTGTGCGGCGGCGTTCTGCGCGGTCTACGAGTGCGAGGTGCCCGTCGTCGCGGCCGTGCACGGTCACTGCCTGGGCGGCGGCATCGGCCTGGTGGGCAGCGCCGACGCGATCGTGGCGACCCGCGACGCCACCTTCGGGCTCCCCGAACTGGACATGGGCGCTCTGGGGGCGGCCACACATCTGTCCCGGATGCTGCCCCCGCACCTGGTCCGCCCGCTCTACTACACCGGCCGCACCCTCACCGCCGCCGAACTGCACCACCACGGCGCCGTCTGGGCCCTGGCCGAGAGCCGCTCCGCGCTGCTGGAGACGGCGCTGGAGCTGGCGGCACGGATCGCGGCCAAGGACGGCTATCTGCTCCGCCTGGCCAAGGAGGCGCTCAACGGGATCGACCAGGCCGACGTGCGCCGCCGCTACCGCTACGAGCAGGGCTTCACCTTCGAGGCCAACCTCGCGGGCGTCTCCGACCGGCACCGGGACGCCTTCCTCGACCGGCGTGCCGGGGACGGGAGCCGACCATGACCGACCTCGACAAGCGGCTGTCCCTCACCGCGTTCACGGACCGGATCGAGTCCGGCATGACGGTGGGCATCGGCGGCTGGGGCGCACGCCGCAAACCGATGGCGCTGGTGCGGGCGCTGCTGCGCAGCGGAGCCGACGAGCTGACGGTCGTCTCCTGCGGCGGTCCCGACGTGGGCCTGCTGGCCGCGGCGGGCCGCATCCGCCGGCTGGTGGCGCCCTTCGTGACGCTGGACTCGGTGCCGCTGGAGCCGCACTTCCGGGCCGCCCGCGAGGCGGGGACCCTCGCCTTCGAGGAGTGGGACGAGTCGCTGTTCCTGTCGGGGCTGACGGCCGCGGCGCACCGGCTGCCGTTCCTGCCGGTGCGCGGCGGCCTCGGATCGGACATCCCGCGCCGCAACCCCCGGCTGCGCACGGTCACCTCGCCGTATCCGGACGGCGAGGAACTGCTGGCGGCGCCCGCGCTGACGATGGATGTGGCCCTGGTGCACATGAACCGCGCCGACATCCGGGGAAACGGGCAGTACCTGGGGCCCGACCCGTACTTCGACGACCTGTTCACGGAGGCGGCCGAGCACACCTATCTCTCCTGCGAGCGGATCGTGGACCGCTTCACCGGGCCGCCGCAGTCGCTGCTGGTGCAGCGGCAGAACGTCACCGGTGTCCTGCACACCCCGCGCGGCGCGCACTTCACCAGTTGCGCCCCCGACTACGGGCGGGACGAGGCATTCCAGCGCGCCTACGTGCGGGCCGCCGCCGACCCGTCGGCCTGGCGGGAGTTCACCGCGCGCTTCCTCTCCGGCGGCGAGGACGCCTACCAGCAGGCGGTGGACGAGCACCAGACGCGTACGGAGGCGGCGCGATGACCGGGACGACCGGGACGACCGCCCCCACCCGTGCCGAGGTCTGCGTCGTCGCCTGCGCGGAGGCGTGGCGCGGCGACGGTGAGGTGCTGGCCGCGGCGGCGGGCGGCGTGGTCCCCACGCTGGGAGCCCGCCTGGCGCGGCTGACGTTCAGCCCGCATCTGCTGCTGACCGACGGCGAGGCGATGCTGCTGAGCACTCCCGAGGACCCCGGGCGGTTCGAGGGCTGGCTGCCGTACCGCAGGCATCTCGCCCTCGCCGCGCGCGGCAGGCGCCACATGATGATGGGGGCCGCCCAACTCGACCGCTACGGCAACCAGAACATCTCCTGCATCGGCGACCACGACCGGCCGGCACGGCAGTTGCTCGGTGCACGCGGAGCGCCGTCCAACACCGTCAATCACCCGGTCTCCTACTGGGTGCCGCGCCATTCGGTGCGGGTCTTCGTGGAGCGCGTGGACATGGTCAGCGGAGTGGGCTACGACCGGGCGGCCGCGTCGGGTCCGGGCGCCGCCCGCTTCCACGGGCTGCGGCGGGTGGTGACCGATCTGGCGGTGCTGGACTTCGCGACCGGGGACCGCCGGATGCGGCTGGCCAGTGTCCACCCGGGTGTCGATGTCGTGCAGGTGCGCGAGCGGACGGGATTCGACCTGGCGGTACCGGACGAGGTGCCCGTCACCCGCCGGCCGACCCGGCGCGAGCTGCGACTGCTGCGGGAGGTACTGGACCCGCACGGCGCCCGCGAGCAGGAGGTGCGGGCATGACAGGACGGCCGGAGCCGCCCGCCGCCCGCGCCGCCGCTGCGGACCCGGAACCGGAGTGGGCCCCGCTGCGCACCGCCTTCACCTCGCTGGTCGGAGTGCGCCATCCGCTGGTGCAGACGGGCATGGGCTGGGTCTCCGGACCCCGCCTGGTGACCGCCACGGCCGAGGCCGGGGCGCTGGGGATCCTGGCCTCGGCGACCATGACGCTGCCGCAACTGCGCTCCGCCGTGCGGGAGGTGCGGTCCCGCACGGCGGAACCGTTCGGGGTCAACCTGCGGGCCGACGCGAGCGACGCGGCCGACCGGGTGCGGCTGCTGGTCGACGAGGGGGTGCGGGTCGCCTCGTTCGCACTGGCACCCTCCGAGGAGCTGATCGGCCGGCTCAAGGACGCGGGGGTCGTCGTGCTGCCGTCCGTCGGAGCGGTACGGCACGCGCGGAAGGTCGCCGCCTGGGGTGCGGACGCCGTCCTGGTGCAGGGCGGCGAGGGCGGCGGGCACACCGGACCGGTCGCCACCTCGGTGCTGCTGCCGCAGGTGGTCGACGCGGTGGGCCCCGAGGGCCTCCCCGTCGTCGGGGCGGGCGGCTTCCACGACGGCCGGGGCCTTGCCGCCGCGCTGTGCCACGGCGCGGCGGCGGCCGCCATGGGCACCCGGTTCCTGCTGACGCGCGAGTCGACGGTGCCCGACGCGGTCAAGGCCCGCTACCTCGCGGCACGGGTCGAGGACGTCACCGTCACCACGCGGGTGGACGGCCTGCCGCACCGGATGCTGCGCAGCGAGGTGGTCGCGGCCCTGGAGTCCGGCGGCCGGGCGACCGCGCTGCTGCGTGCACTGCGCCACGCCGCCGCGTTCCGGAAGCACACGGGCCTGTCCTGGGCGTCGATGCTGCGCGAGGGGCGGGCGCTGCGGCACGGCAAGGACCTGACCCTCGGCCAGACACTGCTCGCCGCCAACACGCCCATGCTGCTGCGGGCCGCCATGGTGGAGGGCCGTGCGGACGCCGGAGTGCTGGCCGCGGGCCAGGTCGCCGGGGTGATCGACGACCTGCCGAGTGTCGCGGAGGTGGTGGAGGGCACGGTGGCCCGGGCGGCCGCGCTGCTGCGGGAGCTGGGCGCGCGGGCCGGCGGCCCGCGCCCGGGTGCGGGTGCGGGTCCGTCGGCGCCTGCCGGGCCCGCCTGAGCGGGTACCCGCCGTGTCCGCTGCCCTCCCCCAGGCCGGGTCACCCCTGCGGGTGGCACGGGCCCCGGACGGCGGAGCCCGGCCGTGCGGCGGCGGCCGCAGCCGCCGACACTCGAGGCAGGGCGCTCGCGGTACGAGCGCACCGGAAGCGCCGCTCCGCACCGTCGCCGCCCCCACCGTGCCACCGCCTCGCCGCCGGAGTCCGCATGGCCAGCAGGAAGAATCTCGTCGCCGACCGGGCCGCCCTCGCCCACAAGGCCCGGTACGCGCTGGCGCACCCGCAGCGCGTCCCCGGCCATCTCCGGCGTGCGGGCCGCGACCGGTGGCTGGCGTTCAAGCACCGCGACCATGTCAGCTACTACCGCGCGGTGATGGCCTCCGACACCCGGCGCGACCCGGACGCCGCGGTCGGCAGCCCGACCCGCGAGGGGTGGCTGAAGCTGGGCGAACTGCAGTTCAGCTATCTGCGGCAGCACGGTCTGGCGCCGTCGGCGCGGATGCTGGACATCGGCTGCGGCAATCTGCGCGCGGGCTGGCGCTTCATCGAGCACCTGGAGGCGGGCCACTACTACGGGATCGACATCTCCCCCGACGTGCTGATCGCCGCGAAACGCACGCTCACCGAGCGCAATCTCCAGGCCAAGCTTCCCCATCTGACCCTGACCCAGGATCTGACGCTGGACTTCCTGCCGGACGCGCACTTCGACGTCGTCCACGCGCACAGCGTCTTCTCGCACTCGCCGCTCGACGTCATCGAGGAGTGCTTCGCGCACGTGGGCCGGGTGCTGGCACCGGGCGGATTCTTCGACTTCACCTTCGACCGCACCGTCGGCACCGAGCACCACGTGCTGCGCGAGGACTTCTACTACCGGACCGAGACGCTGACCGGGCTGGCCGCACGGCACGGGCTGCGCGCCCGCTTCATGGACGACTGGGAACTCCTGGGGCACGGCCAGTCCAAGATCCGCGCCACCGCCGGGACCACCCGGACCACCGGGACCGCGCCGCCCCTTCCGGCGTGACCACACCGGTCCGGTCCGTCCGGCGTCCGGCCCCGCGCGTCTCCGGCCCCGCGCGCGCCGCGTGCCCGGCCCGGCGGCACCGGACCGGGCACGCGCGCAGGCCGGGGCGCGGCAGCCCGGCCGACCGTGCGCGGTTGCGGCTCAGACCGTCAGCACGATCTTGCCGAACAGCTCGCCCTCCGCCATCTTCGCGAAGCCCTCCCGGGCCCGGTCGAGCGGGAGGACGGAGTCGATGACGGGCCGGATCCCCTTGGCGGCACAGAAGTTCAGCAGCCCCGCCAGCTCCTCCTTGGTGCCCATCGTGGAGCCCACCACCCGCAGCTCCAGGAAGAAGATCCGGTTCAGCTCGGTCGCGGGCGGGTTCGGACCGCTGGTGGCACCGGAGATGACCAGAGTGCCCCCGGGGCGCAGCGACTTGACCGAGTGCGACCAGGTGGCGGCGCCCACCGTCTCCAGCACCGCGTCCATCTTGTGCGACAGCCGGGTGCCCGCCTCCACCGCCTCCTCGGCGCCGAGCTCCAGGGCCCGCTTGCGCTTGGCCTCGTCCCGGCTGGTGGCGAAGACCCGCAGCCCGGCGGCCGCGCCCAGCACGATGGCGGCGGTGGCCACCCCGCCGCCCGCGCCCTGCACCAGGACCGAGTCCCCCGGACTGACCCCGGCGTTGGTGAACAGCATCCGGTACGCCGTCAGCCAGGCCGTCGGCAGACAGGCCGCCTCCTCGAAGGAGAGCTCCGCCGGCTTGGGCAGCACGTTCCACTGCGGCACGGCCACCCGCTCCGCGAACGTGCCCTGGTAGCGCTCCGTCAGGATGGAGCGGGGCTCGCGCGGGCCGACCCCGTGGCCGGACTGCCCGATGACCGAGTGCAGGACGACCTCGTTGCCGTCGTCGTCGACCCCCGCAGCGTCGCAGCCCAGGATCATCGGCAGCGACTCCTCGCCGATCCCCACGCCCCGCAGCGACCAGAGGTCGTGGTGGTTGAGCGACGCCGCCTTCACCGCCACGGTCATCCATCCCGGAGGCACCTTGGGCTCCGGCCTCTGCCCCAGCTCCAGCCCGCTGAGCGGCTCTTCCTTGTCGATACGAGCGGCGTAAGCAGCAAACATGCCCTGACGCTACGCCGCCTCGCCGACCCACCGACAGACCATCCGGCCCCGGAGCGACCGATCTCACGCCGTCGGCGCACGGCGGCCGGGCCCGGAGCCGCACCGGCCGCCACTCGGTCCCGCGGCCTCAGTCCCGCAGCGGCATCGCCTCGGCCAGTGCGCGCCACTCCTCCCGGGGGAGGTCGGTGCCGGTGGCGGCGGTGACCACCTGGAGGGCGACGTGGTCCGCGCCTGCCGCCAGGAACGAGTCCACCTTCGCGCGTACCGCATCGGCGTCACCGATGGCGAACAGCGCGTCGACGAGCCGGTCGCTGCCGCCGTCGTCGAAGTCGGACTCCGCGAAGCCGAGCCGCAGCAGGCTGTTGCGGTAGTTGGCCAGGGCCAGGTAGCGGGAGAGGTAGTCGCGCGCCGTGGCGTACGCCGCCGCGGGGTCGGCGCCCGGCTGCCGCAGGACCACCTTCAGCTCGGGGGCCAGCAGCGGGTCCGCGCCGAGGATGTCGCGGGCCTCCGCGGTGTGTTCGACGGTGACGAGATAGGGCAGCGCGCCCAGCGACCGCTCGGCGGCCAACTGCAGCATCTTCGGACCGAGCGCCGCCAGCGCACGCCCGGCGGCGGGCACCGGACGCGGCGCGTTGTCGAGCAGGTCGAGGTAGGAGCGCATGGCCGACCGGGGCCGGCCGGCCAGCGGATGGTCCAGCGCGTGCCCGCTGCGCGTCTCCGCGTGGCTGACCCCGAGGCCGAGCAGGAAACGGCCGCCGTACTCGTCCGTCAACTGTGCGTGCCGCGCGGCGACCTCAGGAGCCGCGTGCTCCCAGATGGAGAGGATGCTGGTGCCGACCGTCACCCGCGAGGTGGCGGCCAGCAGCCGCTGCGCCATGTCCGGCGAGGGGCTGCCGCCGATCCAGAGTGCGCCGTACCCCAGCTGGTCGAGTTCGGCGGCGGCCTCTTCGACCAGGGGGCGCCGCGCCGCGTCGTCGGTACGCAGCGCGGAAGCCCAGATGCCGACCCTGCCCAAGGATGCGTGATGTGCCATGGCGGACACAGCATCACACCGCGGGCCCGTATTCCAGGAACCGCGGTCCGTTCCGGCCCGGCGGGGCGGGACGGACCGCGGTTCCTGGCGGGCGGCGGCCTAGAGCACCTTCGAGAGGAAGGACTTGGTGCGCTCGTGCTGCGGGTCGGTCAGGACGTCCCTGGGGTTGCCGGACTCGACGACGACGCCGCCGTCCATGAACACCAGCGAGTCGCCGACCTCCCGCGCGAAGCCCATCTCGTGGGTGACGACCACCATCGTCATCCCGTCCTGGGCCAGCGCCTTCATGACGTCCAGCACCTCGCCCACCAGCTCCGGGTCGAGTGCGGAGGTCGGCTCGTCGAAGAGCATCAGCTTGGGGTCCATGGCCAGTGCCCGCGCGATGGCGACGCGCTGCTGCTGGCCGCCGGAAAGCTGCGCGGGGAACGAGTCGATCTTGTCGGCCAGCCCCACCCGGTCCAGCAGTTCCGCGGCCCGCTTGCGCGCCTCGGCCCGCGGGGTCCGCTTGACCTGGACGGGTGCCTCCATCACGTTCTCCACCGCGGTCATGTGCGGGAAGAGGTTGAAGCGCTGGAAGACCATCCCGATGTCGCGCCGCTGGGCCGCCACCTCGCGGTCCCGCAGTTCGTAGAGCTTGCCGCCCTTCTCGCGGTACCCGACGAGCGTGCCGTCGACGTACAGCCGGCCGGCGTTGATCTTCTCCAGGTGGTTGATGCACCGCAGGAAGGTGGACTTGCCGGACCCGGACGGACCGACGATGCAGAACACCTCGCCGGTCTTCACCTCCAGGTCGATGCCCTTGAGGACCTCGACGTGGCCGAACGACTTGCAGACGCGCTCGGCCCTGACCATCGGGCCGCCGCTCTCCGTCTTCTTGACCGACGTGCTCATGCGCCCTGCGCCCCCGATCCGGTACCGCGCCCGAAGGCGAAGACGTTCTTGCGTACGCGCTGCCACGGAGTCTCGGGCAGCTGGCGCAGGGAGCCGCGCGCGTAGCGCCGCTCCAGGTAGTACTGGCCCACACTGAAGATGCTGGTGATGACCAGGTACCAGATGGTCGCGACCAGCAGCATCTCCACGACGGCGCTGGAGTTGTTGCCGATGTTCTGCGCCTTGCGCAGCAGTTCCTCGTACATCACGACCGAACAGAGCGAGGAGGTCTTCAGCAGGTTGATGAACTCGTTGCCGGTGGGCGGCACGATCACCCGCATCGCCTGCGGGAGCACGATGCGCCGCATGTTCTGGCCCTGGGTCATTCCCAGCGCCTGGGACGCCTCGGTCTGGCCCTCGTCCACCGACTGGATGCCCGCCCGGCAGATCTCCGCCATGTAGGCGGCCTCGTTCAGCCCCAGGCCGAGGAGCGCCGCCATGAACGGGGTCATGACGTCGGTCATCTCGTCCTTGTAGAGCGGCATCAGGTTCAGCACCGGGAAGATCAGAGCCAGGTTGAACCAGAGCAGCAGCTGCACGTAGACGGGCGTGCCGCGGAAGAACCAGATGTAGCCCCAGGCGACGGAGGAGGTCACCGGGTTCTTCGACATCCGCATGACGGCCAGGACGATTCCCAGTACCAGCCCCATGAGCATCGAGAGCACGCTGACGACCAGCGTGTTCCGGACGCCCTCGAGGATCTGGTCGTTGAAGAAGAAGTCCCCCACCGCCTGCCAGCGCAGCCCCTCAGCGGTGGCGAAGGCGCGGATCAGCAGCGCCAGCAGCGCGAGGACCACGACGGCGGAGACGTACCGCCCGTAGTGCCGTACGGGGATGGCCTTGATGGCCTCCGGTGCGTCCTTCGACGGAGGTGCCCCGCCGGAGGGGATCTTGTCGGTGGTGGGTGGTGTCACGGGGGCTTGCCTCTCAGCGTCCTGGACGTCCTGCGGAGTGGGTCTGGTGCGTCGTCGCCGCGCGGCTCAGGAGCCGCCGTTGATCGCGGCCTTCTCGACGCCGCCGTCCTCGACGCCCCACTTCTCCAGGGCCTTCTTGTACGAGCCGTCCTCGATGATCGCGTCCATCGCGGCCCGGAGGGCGTCGCGGAGCTTCTTGTTGTCCTTGGCGACGGCCATGCCGTAGGGGGCGGACTGCATCTGGTCGCCGACGACCTCGAAGTCCGAGCCGGACTTGGCCGCGTTGGCGGCGACCGGGAAGTCCGAGATGTCGGCGACGACACCACCGGCCTTCAGCCGCACCCGGGCCTCGTCGTCGGTGTTGTACGCCTCGATGCCGATCTTCTTCTCGCCGTCCTCGACGCACTTCTTGGTCTGCGTCTTGAGGATCTCGTGCGAGGTGGTGCCGCGCTGGGTGGCGACCTTCTTGCCGCACATCTGGTCGACCGACTCGATCTTGTCCGGGTTGCCCTTCTTGACCAGGATCGAGGAGCCCGCGGAGAGGTAGTCGACGAAGTCGACGCCCTTGCCGGCCTTCTTCCCCTTGTCGTCCAGGCCCTCCTGGCGGTCCTTGGTGTCCGTCATCGACGACATGATCATGTCGAAGCGGCCGGTCTGCATGGAGGTGATCAGGCCGTCGAAGGTGCCGTTGGAGAACTCGAAGCGGACCCCCAGCTTCTCCCCCATGGCCTTGGCGAGGTCGGGGTCCAGGCCGACGATGTCGGCCCCCTCCTTGAACTCCATCGGCTTGTACGCGGCGTCGGTGCCGACCTTGATGACACCGGCGTTGCGGATCTTGTCGGGCAGCTTCGAGCTCAGCTCGGCCTTCTCGCCGGAGCTGCCGCCCTCGGCGCCCTCGGTCTGGTCGCCGCAGCCGGTCAGCAGCAGGGCGCCGCCGGTGACGAGGGCGACCGGGATGATCCCGGCGCGTCGAGCGGCCGTGCGTGCGGCCCGGCCGGCGGTCATGCGCCTGCTAGCGGTCATGAGCGGGTCCTCCTGCGGTGAGGGAGCAGCCGTGGGGTCGGGCACACACCTTCGGATGTCGCGACCGTGTCCGACGGATGAACGGATGAACGATGGGGGGCATCTTGCCATCCGGACAAGCGGCAGCAGGGCGCCTCCGAGGTCAAAATCGGATAACGGATACAGGACTCCGGATACAGGGCGGCGGGATCGGCCGTAAAGGGGGTCACGGGCCGGAGTGCGGTCTCTCACACCCCCCAGTCGTCTCACCCTGCGGACTTCAAGTCGGAGTCGAGGCGCTTTGTCCCGCATTCCGCCAGCTTGGACACCGGTGCGGCCGGAAGTAGGTCGTCCCCGGCGGCGGGTGTCGGGTAGAAAGGTCGATTACACCCCTCACCCGGGGACCAGGGCGCGTGTGCGGCGCGCCCGGCGTCCGTACCTCCCTCCGGGCAGCGGCAGGCCGCTCGCCCGGGAAGCGGACGCGGTGCCCGCCCGTTCCTCACCGCAGGGAGCGGTCACCCTCACCAGATTCGACTAAGGGGTTCAACACAGTGGCAGCGGAGATCGTCAATCAGAAGGACGGGCTGGAGCCGGACGTGATCGATCCGGCGTTCGCCCTGCACCGGGGCGGCAAGATGGCCGTTCAGGCGACCGTGCCCGTGCGGGACGCGGACGACCTGTCCCTGGCCTACACGCCGGGCGTCGCCAAGGTCTGCAGCGCCATCGCGGAGCAGCCCGAGCTCGTCGACGACTACACCTGGAAGTCCCAGGTCGTCGCGGTGGTGACCGACGGCAGCGCGGTGCTCGGGCTGGGCGACATCGGCCCCGGCGCCTCGCTCCCGGTCATGGAGGGCAAGGCCATCCTCTTCAAGCAGTTCGGCGGCGTCGACGCGGTGCCGCTCGCGCTGGACACCCAGGACACGGACGAGATCGTGGCCACGGTCCAGCGGCTGGCGCCCTCGTTCGGCGGGGTCAACCTCGAGGACATCTCGGCACCCCGGTGCTTCGAGATCGAGGCCCGCCTCAAGGAGAAGCTGGACATCCCGGTCTTCCACGACGACCAGCACGGCACGGCCATCGTCACGCTGGCCGCGCTGCGCAACGCGGCGAAGCTGAGCGACCGCGCGCTGGGCTCGCTGCGCGCCGTCATCTCCGGCGCGGGCGCCGCCGGGGTGGCCATCGCGAAGATCCTGGTGGAGGCCGGCATCGGAGACGTGGCGGTCTGCGACCGCAAGGGCGTCGTCTCCCGCGACCGCGGCGACCTGACCCAGGTCAAGCGGGACCTGGCGGGCTTCACCAACAAGGGGAACCGCACCGGTTCCCTGGAGTCGGTGCTCGAGGGCGCCGACGTGTTCATCGGCGTGAGCGGCGGCACGGTCCCCGAGGAGGCCGTCGCGCGGATGGCCGAGGACGCCTTCGTCTTCGCCATGGCCAACCCGAACCCGGAGATCCACCCCGACGTGGCGCGCAAGTACGCGTCCGTCGTGGCCACCGGGCGCAGCGACTACCCGAACCAGATCAACAACGTGCTGGCGTTCCCGGGCGTCTTCGCCGGAGCCCTGCAGGTGCGTGCCACGGACATCACCGAGGGCATGAAGCTGGCCGCCGCCGAAGCGCTGGCCGCCGTGGTGGCCGACGAACTGAGCGCGGACCGGGTGATCCCCTCGCCCTTCGACGAGCGCGTCGCCCCGGCCGTGACCTCGGCGGTCGCGGCGGCGGCCCGCGCGGAGGGCGTCGCCCGCCGCTGAGCCCCGCACAGGCCGCCCGCCCCCGTCGTGGCGCGGGGGCGGGCGGGGCAGGGGCCGCTCAGCGCAGTCCGAGGACCATGGCGTCGGCGGGCGAGGACCACACCGCGCGGGCCTCGCCGAACCCGGCTCCGTACAGGGCGGCCGCGTGCCACTCCGCGCTCTGGAACTCCTCGTCGTTGTGGTCGCTGTGCTGCACCTCGGCGGGGTTCCCGAACAGGGCGAACCGCTCGGCGGCGACCGCGCCCAGTTCCGGGTCCCGCCCCAGCGCGCGCCACCACCCCTTCCAGTCCTGCGCCCCTTCCGCGGACCGCCGCGCGCGCCGCTCCTCGTCGAAGACGTGCACCGCGGCGTTGATGCGCGGGGTCGACTCGTCCGGCATGTGGTCGGCGTTCAGGAACACCCCGCCCTCCCGCACCAGGCCCGCGAGCTGCCGGTAGAGCGCGCGCAGCGGCTCGGTGCGCATCCAGTGCAGGGCCGTGGCCGTCAGGATCGCGTCGTAGCGGCCCTCCGGCAGCGCGGTCGGCCAGTCCGGGTCGCTCAGGTCCGCAGAGACGAAGCACGCCCGCCCGTCCCCCTCGAAGGTGCCGTGCGCGATGGCCAGCAGCGCGGGGTCCCGGTCGACGCCGACCGTGCTCGCACCCGGCATCCGCCGCAGCACGCGGTCCGAGATACTGCCCGTACCGCAGGCGAGGTCGAGCACCCGGGGTTCGGGGCCCACCAGGGCCTCGGTCATGTCGAGCATGACCCGGAACCGCTCCTCGCGGTCGGGCAGGTACCACTCCTGCTGCCGGTCCCAACTCTCCTGCCAGCGCAGCCAGTCTGCAGCGCTCCGTGCGTGGGTCGCCATACCCGTCCTCCGCCGTAATACGCTCTTAGTGGTTTCAGCTATTACTCAGCTATTACTGACGATAGACCGCCCGCCGTAAGGACCACAAGTGGAACTGAACTATTACTCGGATCTGGCCGTACGACTGGTGAACAGCGAGCAGCCCGAGCGCGGGGAAGACACCCTCACCTCCGTCGACGCCGTGCTCGAACTCTTCGGGTCGCACGGGACCATGGCGCGCCGCGTGACGGAGGCGGACGTCAGCCGGCTCCGCGCCGTACGCACCCGGCTGCGTGCCGTCTTCGCCGCGGCCGCCGAAGGCGACGAGGTCCGCGCGGTCGACCTGCTGAACGCCCTGCTGATGGAGTTCCCCACGAGTCCGCAGATCTCCGGACACGGGGACCTGGACGACGAGGGCCGGCCCCGCTGGCACATGCACCTGGCCGAGCAGCCCGCCAACGCCACCGCCGCCTACGCGGCGACAGCCTGCATGGGGCTCGCCTTCCACCTCACCGACCTGGGCGTGGACCGGCTGGGCATCTGCCAGGCCACCCCCTGCCGCAACGCCTACCTGGACACCTCCACCAACCGCTCCCGCCGCTACTGCTCCGACCGCTGCGCGACCCGCGCCAACGTGGCGGCCTACCGGGCCCGCAAACGCCTGGAGAGCAACCCGGCCGCCCTCGAGGGCGCCCCGGACCCCGCGGGCGGACGCGGCCGCAGCGGACCGACCAGCGGGCGCACGGCGGAGGATGCCCAGCGCACCGCGGACCCCGGCGAGCGCTGAGCCCCGCGCGGCGGGCGCAGCCGCAGCCAGGCCCGGGCCACGACCAGGTCGTCGGGGACCGCGCCGAACTCCCGGCTGTCGTTCTTCACCCGGGGGTTGTCACCGCGCACCCACCACCCGCCGGGACGCCGCTCGACCGCGCGCTTGACGATGAGCAGGTCGTGCTGGAACGGGTGACGCAGCACCACGACGTCCCCCGGCCGCACCGCGGCCCCGTAGCCGACGACCAACTGGTCCCCGGGCAGCAGGGTCGGCCGCATCGACGGGTTGTAGACCTCGGCCAGTCCGATCCGCTTCAGCAGCCCCTCGTGCCGATCCCCCTCCCGGCGCTCCGCCCCGTGGCTCGGCCCGCGCTGCGGCGTACGCTCCGGCATATTCCCGCCTCCGGTCCCAAGGCCGCCTCCGGCCCGATCACTCCAGCAGATCCAGTCCGTCACCGGACTTTTGTCCTAGGCCCGTGGGGGCACACGCGAAAAGACTTCCCACACGGAGTAATCTCGCACGTGAGAAGACGATCACGAGGAAGGACGGCTTTTATGCTCTCCCGACTGTTCGCCCCCAAGGTGCAGGTCAGCGCCCATTGTGACCTGCCCTGCGGTGTCTACGACCCGGCACAGGCCCGGATCGAGGCCGAATCCGTGAAGGCCGTTCAGGAGAAGTACCAGGCCAACGACGACCCGCACTTCCGGGCCCGGGCCACCGTCATCAAGGAGGAGCGCGCGGAACTCGCCAAGCACCACGTCTCGGTGCTGTGGAGCGACTACTTCAAGCCGCCGCACTTCGAGAAGTACCCGCAGCTCCACCAGCTGGTGAACGACACCCTCAAGGCGCTCAGCGCGGCCAAGGGCTCCACCGACCCGGCCACCGGGCAGAAGGCGCTGGAGCTCATCGCCGAGATCGACAAGATCTTCTGGGAGACCAAGCAGGGCTGACCCGGCCCGCAGGTCACCTTTCCGTGGGTACGAACGGCCGCACCCGGTCCGCGGGACTCCGACCGAGTCCTGTCCGGACCGGGTGCGGCCGTTTCCCGTCCGGCCGCCGGACGGGAGGCCCGGCAGCGGGCCTGCCGCGCGGGCACCTGCCCCCGGCCCGCACCGGCCGCCGCCGGGCTCACCAGGTGACCGGAAGTCCGACCGGCCCTCTGATCAGCACGCTGCCCTGCCAGCGGACTTCCTCGGCGGGCACGGCCGACCGCAGCCCCGGGAGCCGGCGCAGCAGGGCCGACAGCAACTCCTCCGCCTCCATCCGGGCCAGCAGCGGTGCCACGCAGTGGTGCGGCCCGTGCCCGAAGGCCAGATGCGGAGGGCCCTGGCGGTCGATGTCGACCGCGTCCGGGTCGGGGAACCGGCGCGGGTCGCGGCCCGCCGCCACGTAGGACACCTGCACCACCTCGCCGCGGCGGACCAGCACACCGCCCACCTCGACGTCCTCGGTGGCGATCCTGGGCTGCCCCACCCCGTGCTTGTGCGGGATCCAGCGCAGCAGCTCCTCGACGGCGCGCGGCACGGACTCCGGTTCGGCGCGCAGCCGTTCGCGCAGCTCGGGCCGGGTCAGCAGCAGGTAGACCATGTTGGAGACGTTGTTGCGCACCGCGTGCCACCCGTTGAGCCCGATCAGGGTGGCCAGCGCGAGCAGTTCCTCCTCGTCGATGCGACCGGCGTCCACCGCCTCCACCATCCGCGTCATCAGGTCACCGGCCGGCCGGGACCGGCGCAGCTCCGCCAGTTCCCGGAAGTACTGCCGGGCCGCCGCCTTCACCTGCTGGGCACGTGCGGCCGCCGCGTCGTCCGAGGCGCGGGTCAGCAGCGTCCAGGCCCAGTCGCGCACCCGCGTGCGGTCCTCGGGCGGTACTCCCAGCAGCTCTCCCACCACGGCCAGCGGAAGGGGCGAGACCACGTACCGCACCACGTCGGCCGGGGGTCCGGCCGCCAGCATCTCGTCCACCAGCGCCGCCACGAGCGCCCGGACCCGGGGCCGGAGGCGCTCCACCGCGGCGCTGCCGAAGACCGGAGCCACCACGGAGCGCACCCGCGCGTGCTCGGGCGGGTCGACGAAGCTGACGGCGCGGTCGAGCGGGATCAGATGCCTGGTCATACGGGGGGTGGGGCGGCCGACGATGTCCCGGCTGAACCGGGGGTCCGAGGTGACGAAGCGGACGTCGTCGTACCGCGTGACCAGCCAGCAGTCCCCCTCGCCGTGCGGCAGCCGGATGCGGGACGGCGGGCTCTGCAGCGCCGCCCGCAGGAACGGGTCGAACTCCAGCTCCGGCGGATCGGCCGGGACGTCGTAGAGCGGGCACTCCGTCATGGTCAACCCTCCTCGGTCCGGTGCGGGGCCTCCTTCGGCGCCGGTCCCGGGGGCGGGCCGTGCCGGAGCGGGGTGAGCTGCTCGATGTCGTAGCGGGCCCGCAACTCGGCGACGGCCGCCTCGTCCGGCGGACCGTCCGCGGCCAGGATGTCCAGCAGTTCGTCGAAGTAGCGCTCGTGGTCCGGGGGCGGTGCCGCCTGGAAGAACATCCGCGCCGGGGAACCGGTCCGATTGGCGAACGCGTGCGGGCAGCCCGGCGGCACCAGCACGGTGGTGCCCGCGGTGGCGCGCACGGGACGGTCCCCGGCGGCCGACTCCCACTCCCGCCAGCCGTCCCGGGTGCGCACCCGGGGTTCGAAGGCGAGCAGCTCCAGCTCGCCCTCCAGCACGTAGAAGAGTTCCTCGCTGCGGGTGTGCACATGGGCGCCCACGTCGAAGCCGGGTGGTACGACGACCTCGAAACTGGAGGCGGCCCGGGAGTGCTGCCCGGTCACCTTGAAGGTCACCTGCTGGGCGGCGGTGCGCAGGGTGCGGCCCTGACCCGGCGGCACGACCAGGCCGCTGGGCGGCCCGGGTCGGCGCTCCGGTCGGGGCTCCGCTGTTCCGGTACGGGTCATGACGGGCTCACTGCTCCTTCCGGTGGGTTCTCCGGGCGGGGGCCGGGGGGCCTCTCCGTCCCGGCGGGCGGCGGGACGTGCCGGGTTCCGGGGCGGTGCCGGACGGCGTCCGCCGGGTCGTCCGGTGCGTCGGCGCTCCCCCAACGGCCCAGTGCCATCTCCGCGGTGATGCCGGGGCCGAACCCGGCCAACAGCCCCCGCGCCCCGTCGCCGGGCCCGCCCTCGTCGAACAGCCTGCGGAGGGCGTCCAGGACGACGACGCTGGCGGTGTTGCCGTACTCCGTCAGCGTGGCCCGGCTGAACCGGAAGGCGTGCTGCGGCACGTCGAGGTACTTGCCCAGGTCGAGCAGGATCCGCGGGCCGCCCGCGTGCACGATGTAGAAGTCCAGTGCGGAGGCGTCCCAACCGTGCCCTGCCGCGAGCTCGCACAGCGCGGGCGCCAGCGGCCCCATGGTCGAGGGCACCCGCTTGTCCAGCAGGAAGTGGAAGCCCGTGGAGCGCACGTCGTAGGAGATCCACCCCTCGGTGTGCGGGATCAGGTACGAGCCGTTGCGCAGCAGCCGGATGCCCGTTCCGCCCGAGCCGCGGACCACGGCGGCCGCCACCCCGTCCCCGAACAGGCCGTCGGACAGCAGCGAGCCGACGCCGACATCGGTGGGCTGGTAGCACAGGGAGCAGAACTCGCACGCGACGATCAGCGCGTTGGCCTCGGGGTAGGCCGTGCAGAAGTCCTGTGCCCGGTTGATCGCCGCTCCGCCGCCCGCGCAGCCCAACTGCGCGATGGGCAGTTGGCGGGTCGTGGAGCGGAATCCCAGCGTGTTGATCAGCCAGGCCGTCAGCGAGGGCATCATGAAGCCGGTGCAGGAGACGTAGACGATGAGGTCGATCTGCTCGGCCTCCAGTTCGGCGGCGGCCAGCGCCCGGCCGACGACGCGCGGCACCCGGGCCTTGGCCTCCGCCTCGTACACCGAGTTCCGCTCCCCGAAGCCGGGGTGCCGGAGGGTCAGCTCCAGGGGCTGGACGAGGTGTCTGGTCCGGACGCCGGTGTTCTCGATCAGCCGCAGCACGAGTGGAAGCTGAGGATGTTCCGCGTGCTGGGAACGCGCCAGTGCGAGCGTGTCCGCCAACGTGATCACGTGTGGCGGGACCTGTACAGCAGGTCGGCACAGAGTCGCCATGACAGGCACAACGAGGGGCCGACTCGACATGATACTCCACTATAGGGTGGGAAACCAACCCCAACCACCGCCATAGTAGCCAACTGCCCCATAAGGGACATGCGTTGCTCACCCCGGTCGGCCCGGCCCCCGGAACACCGTCGTCCGGGCCCTGCGCCGGACGACGGTGTTCCGGGGGCCCGACCCCGCGCCGAACGAGACGTCACCGCACGGACGTCGCCGACGCCGACAGGCCGACTCGTCGCCGTTCGCCCGACGTCGCACGGGAAGCGGTCCGGAAAGAGGAGGATGGCAGCCCCGGGCGGCATGGCCGCCGGGGGCGCACCCGCGGGGGCTCGGACGGCGAGCCCCCGCGCTGCGGGCCCCGCCGCCGCGTCTGCCGGCGACGGGCCGAACGGCCCGGGGCACACCGGTGCGGACCGCCCGCACCGCACAAATCCGTGGCCCACGCGCCGCCGCCTGTGGAAACGTCCGGCCCATGACCCTCCGCAGCACCGACACCGTCGAGATCACCCGCCTCGCCGACCGTCCGGACCTGACCGGCAGGCTCTACGAGATCTCCGACGACTGGCCCGCCTTCGTCGCCCACGACCTGGTCGCCGGCACGCTGCTGCCGCAGGTCCCGGAGGACTTCCCGGAGTACTGCGTCGTCGCCACGGACGGGGACCGCGTCGTCGCGCGCGGGTACAGCGTGCCCTTCGACGCCGACTCGGCCGGCCGCGAGGAGACCCCCGACCAGGGGTGGGACCGGGTGCTGACGTGGGCCTGCACCGACCGGCGGCGCGGCCGTCCGACCACGGCGGTGAGCGCGCTGGAGATCACCGTCGACCCGGCGTACCGGGGCCGCGGGCTCTCCTCCCGGATGCTGGACGGGCTGCGTACGGCGGCGCACCGGCAGGGGCACCCGGAGATGGTGGCCCCGGTGCGCCCGACGGCCAAGCAGCAGCGGCCGGACCTGCCGATGGCCGACCACATGAGCGAACTGCGCGCCGACGGTCTGCCCGCCGACCCGTGGCTGCGCGTCCACGTCCGCGCGGGCGGCACCGTGGAGAAGGTCGCGCCCGCCTCCATGACGGTGAGCGCGCCCCTCGCCCGGTGGCGGGAGTGGACCGGGCTGCCGTTCGACCGCGCGGGAGAGGTACGGGTGCCGGGTGCGCTGGCGCCGGTGCACTGCGATCCGGTGCGGGGGCACGCCGTCTACGTCGAGCCCAACGTCTGGGTCCGGCACCGTGCCACGGAGCGGACAGGCTGACCCGCGGCCGAGGCGCACCGGCCGCTGCCCGTGCGGCCCGTGCGGCGACTCAGCCGGCCGCCGGACGCAGCCGCCACAGCCGCGTCGTCTCGGCCGCCCTGGCCGCGTGCAGGGGCGCCTCCGGATCCTCCGCCCTGCCGTGCCGGGGCCGGGCGTCGAGGTGGCCGGCCACCTCCAGTCCGGCCTCGGCGATCCAGTCCAGCAACTGCTCGCGGGGGCGCAGGCCGAGGTGCTCGGCGAGGTCGGAGAGGATCAGCCAGCCCTCGCCGCCGGGGGCGAGCCGTCCGGCCACCCCCGCGAGGAAGCCCCGCAGCATGCGGCTGTCGGGGTCGTAGACCGCCTGCTCCAGTACCGAGGTCGGCTTGGCGGGCAGCCACGGCGGATTGCAGACGACGAGGTCCGCGCGTCCGGCATCCCGGGGTGGGAACAGGTCGGACCGTACGACCTCGACCGCCTCCGCCACGCCGAGCCGCGCGGCGTTCTCGCGCGCGCACTCCACCGCCCGCTCGCCCAGATCGGTGGCGATCACCCGGCCCACACCGCGCCGGGCCAGCACCGCGGCCAGCACACCCGTCCCGGTGCCGACGTCGAAGGCCAGCAGTCCGGCAGCCGGCCGGTCCGGCAGCGGAGCCTGTGCGACCAGGTCGACGTACTCGCCGCGCACCGGTGAGAAGACCCCGTGGTAGGGGTGGATCCGGTCGCCGCCCAGCGCGTCGACGGGCACCCCGTTGCGCCACCACTCGTACGCGCCGAGCACGCCCTGCAGTTCGCGCAGGGAGACCAGCGCCAGGTCGCCCACGGCGCCACCGGGCGTGCCGTAGGCGGCCACACAGGCGGGGCCCACCTCCGGCGCGCGGCGCAGCGGTACGGCGTAGGAGCCGCCGGGTGCGGTCTCCAGCGGGACCAGCAGCATGCCGAGGATCCGGGCACGGCGGGAGCGGGCCTGCCGGTGGAGGTGGAAGCTTTCCAGGGGCGTGGCCCCCGGTTTGGGCTGCTTGCGGTCCACCCGGCGGCCGAGCGCCGCCAGCAGTTGCCGGGCACCGTGGTAGTCGCCGCGCCACAGCAGCGCGGTCCCCTCGCAGACCAGCTTGTAGGCGAGGTCGGCGGCCATCCGGTCGTCGGCGACGGCGACCCGCCGCGGCGGCCGGGCACCGCTCTCCGACCGCCACGCGGCGGTCCGCTCCCGGCCTCCCTCGTCCCACCGGACGGTGCCGTCACCGGCGTCTGGCTGTGCGTTCACCGGACAACCGTAACCGCGCCCGCCGGCGCCCCTTCCGCCGCGGCCGGGCACCGGCCCCACCAGTGCGGCGAAGCGCCGTCGGGCGATCGTGTGAAATGGACTGACCAGCCGGTTCGGCACGGCCGTAGGCGGCGGGGAACCGGCTGGTCACGGCATACGTTGACGGGTGTACCGGAGCCGACCCGGCCGGTAGAGCCGTACACGACGGAGGCAGGACCATGGCAGGCTTTCTCGACCGCGCCAAGGAGCAGGCTCAGCGGGGTATCGCGCAGGGCAAGGAGAAGGTGGAGGAGGTCCAGGCCCAGCGCGCGGGCAACGACCTGCTGCGCCGTCTGGGTGCCGCCTACTACGCGGAGCAGAAGGGCACCGGCTCGGCGCAGGAGGTCCAGCGGGCCCTCGCCGCCGTCCAGGAGCACGTGGCGCAGAACGGCGACGACTTCCTCAAGAACTGAGACCGCCCCGCGGGCCGCGCGGCCCGGACCGGGCCGGGGCCGCTCCTCACCGGCCGAGGAGCGGCCCGAGCCGGCTCATCCGAAGCGGACGCGGTAGAGCATCAGCAGCGCCGCGGCCATGTTCGCCGCGGGGACCTCGCCCGCGGCGATGAGGTCGGGCACCTCCTTGAGCGGGACCCACTCGCGCTTCTCGGACTCGAAGTCGTCCTCCGGCGGCCCCACGTAGTCGGCCCCCGGCGACCAGTAGATGTGGTGCCGGGCGTCGGTGAGCCCGTTGGACGGCTCGACGGTCATCAGATGGCGGAGCGGTCCCGGGCGCCAGCCGGTCTCCTCCAGCATCTCCCGGGCCGCCGCCTCGACCAGGTCCTCGCCCTCCTCGACGACGCCCGCCGCCAGCTCCCACCCCCAACTGTCCGTGATGAAGCGGTGCCGCCACAGCAGCAGCACCTCGTTGCGCTCGTTGACCGCGGTCGCCGCGGCGACGGGCCGCAGCCGGATCAGATAGTGATCCAGGTGGCGCCCGTTCGGCAGTTCCACATCCGCCAGATTCACCCGAAGCCACTGGTTCTCGTACACAGTGTGTTCACCCAGGTTCTTCCATCGCACGTATGTGCCCCCTTCCCGACGGAGGTTGGGCACATCCCAGCATGTCGTGCGCTCCCGCTGACAGGGGCGCAGTGTGCGCCCCGGCTCAGAACGGCACGCTGAGCGAGTCCTCGATGAGCTTCGCCGCTTCGACCGCCGAAGTCCCGGGGTGCTGTTCCAGTCGCTTCCTGACCCTGCGCATGCGCCCGCGCAGCCGCTGCGACTCGATGCCCTGCGCGGTGTCCACCATCTCCGCCGCGGTGACCGCGGCGCGTTCGGGTTCCCCCGCGTGCAGCGCCACGTCGGTGAGGGTGGCGAGCCGGTTGACCCGGCCGCGGGCGTGCGCGGGCGCGCGCGCCGCCCGCTGGGCGTACTCGGCTGCCGCGGACAGCTCTCCCAGGAGGATCAGCGCCTCGGCCAACCGCACCTCGACCAGCCCCGGTTGGACGTAGCTGGTCTCCTCGGGCTCCTCCTCGGGACGGATGCGCTCGGAGTACGCCTCGGCCCGGCGCATGCAGTCGTGCGCGCTGCGCCGGTCCCCGAGCCGGGCGTACGCACCGGCCTGCATCGCGTACACATCCGTGGCGAGCGCGGCGCTGATGCGCGGTCCCGTGGTGCGCAGCAGGGCCTCGGAACAGGCGAGCGCGTGCCGGGTGTCGCCGAGGAACAGCGCCTGGTTGACGAGGAGGGCGACCACATACCCGCCGAAGACCAGGTCGCCGGACGCCTTGCCGAGCCGCAGTGCCTGGTGGAAGTAGCGCTGGGCCAGCCCCTGCGCGTCGGCGTCGTAGGCACAGATGCCGCTGATGGCCGCCAGTGAGCCGACGGCACGGCACAGTGCGCGGCCGGTGGTGTCGTCGTAGCTCCCGCGCAGCAGCGGGGCGACCTCGCCGTGCAGGAAGCCGACCACCCGGCCGCGGGTGGCGACTCCCCCGGCGTTGCGGTACAGATGCTCGTAGTGGCCGCGGGCGGCGTGCAGTACGCCCACGTCCGCGCCGGTGACCTCGGCGCCGCCGGTGCGCGAGACGTCCCGGTCCTCGGGCGGGTTCTCCCACTCCCACACCGGTGCGACAGCCGCGCCGCCGGTCAGCAGGGCGGGGCCGAGCCGGTCCCCGTGCACCCGGTCGGAGCGCCACAGGGAGGCCGCGCGTTCCACGAACCGGTCCAGGCCCGCCGCCTCGGAGCCGAGTGCGGGCCCGGGAAGCCGGCCGTCCACGGGGACGTCCATGCCGATGTCACTGAGCGTGAGAGTTCTGTCGAGCTGGCGTCCGAGGACCTCGCAGATCAACTCGGGGACGCTGCCGCGTGGCCGTTGCCCTTTCACCCAGCGCGCCACGGCCGTGTGATCGTAACGCAGGGTCATCCCTGCTCGGTCGCCTAATCGATTGATTCTCGCCGCAAGACCGGCTCGGGACATCCCTGCCTGGTCAAGGAGCGCGTCCAGTTGGCTGTTGGGCTCCATGCCGCCCTCCGTCGGGTCCAACGTGTCGTCTCGCAGAGTAATGGACCTGCTTTCACACGGGGTGTGAAAGCACCACGCAGTCGTGCACCCGGCACATGCTCCCGCAGCGCGGAGCGATGCGGTTCCCTGAAGACATCCGCGTGCATGACAGCACATCAAGCACACGGAGAGCTACGGAAAGACATCACCTGATTCCGGAAGTGAGGCAGAACAGTGAACGACCCCATCCGGTTCCACCGCAGGAACAACCATGCGACCCGCTGACCCCGTACGCGTCACGGCGTCCCCGAGCACCGGGTCCCGCACCCGCACCCCCAACCGCGCGCTGCGCGCCCTGCTGGAGGAGAGCGAGTGGACGCAGGCGGCGTTCGCGCGTGCCCTGGCTCGTCTCGGCGCCGAGGCCGGCATCCATCTCCGGTACGACAGAACTTCAGTCGCCCACTGGCTGCGGGGCAGCCGCCCCGACCCCCGGGTGCAGCACCTGATGGCGGAGGCGCTCTCGCGCCGCCTCGGCCGCCGGATCGCGGTGACCGACCTGGGCATGCTCGGCGCGCGCGGCTGCCGCCCGAGCACGGCGGCCCGCCCGCGCGGCGACAGCGGCGGCGGCAGCGGCAGCGGCAGCGGCAGCGGCAGCGGCAGCGGCAGTGACGACGCCGCCGATCCGGCGGAGGAAGGACCACGGCCGGCCGCCGGGCCCGCAGCGGCCAGGCACCGGGGGCGGCTCCGGGATCCGCGCGGCCCGGGAGTCCCGGCGGCAGACGCCGAGGCCCAGGCGGGGGGCCGGGAACACCCGGTGGACTCCCGCCTGTTCGGCCTCGGCAGGCCCTGCCACCCCGCCGACCAGCTCAGCGCGCTCACCGCACCGGTGATCCCGCCGCCCCGCGCGGACACCCCGCCCCCGGCGCCGTACACCCTGCGGCTGCTCACCGAGACGGTACGCGGATGCCGGGACGGCCGCGCGGAAGCCGGGACGGCGGACCCGGTCGGCGACCCGGCCGCAGACGATCCCGCCACCGCACCGGGAGCCCCCACGCCCGCTCCGCTGCCCGGTGCCCGGAACGGCTGCACGGCCCGTGGCTCCCGCCCGGCGCGCACCCCCGAACCGGGCCAGGTCGCCTCGGTCCACGAGCACGCCCGGTTCTTCGCACTGCAGGCCGACCGCTACGGCGGCGGTCATATCCGCACCCCGCTGGCCGCCTGCCTCGCAGGGCTCGTGCGCTCCCTGCGCCGCGGCGAGGAGGGCGTGCACCAGCGCGGTATCCAGGCGGGCGCCGCACGGCTCAGCTTCCTGCTGGCCCGGGTCTACGTGGACGAGCAGCGGCACGGGCTCGCCCAGCGCGCCTTCCTCACCGCGGCCGAACTCGCCGCGGAGGCCGCCGATCCGGAAGGTGTCGCACTGGCTCGCCGCGCCCTCAGCTCGCAGGCGCACCAGTTGGGGCACCCGCGCGAGAGCCTGCTGCTCGCCCGGGCGGCCCTGGCCGCGGCACCGGCGGACACCGACCCCTCGGCGCGCGCGTTCCTGTACGCCGGACTGGCCGTAGCGGACGCGGCGTGCGGTCAGGAGGGCCGGGCACTGGAGGCGCTGGAGCGCGCAGAGCGGCAACTGGCCCGGTCCCCGGTCGATCTGACCACCGGTCCGGAGAGCCCCACCGGCGAGCCGGTCGGCACCTACCGCAGTGCGGCTCTGCTCTACCAGTCCAGCCAGGTGCGGGTGGCGCTCGGCGACCGCGAAGGCGCTGTCGAGGACCTGCGCGCCTCGCTGCGCGCGCGTCCGGCGAGCGAGCGCCGCACGCGCGCCGTGTGCCAGGCGGAACTGGCCGAACTGCTGCTCTCCCGCGGTCGGCTGGAGGAGGCGTGCACCGCATGGAGCGGATTCCTGGAGGTGTCAGCGCAGGTCCGCTCCGGCCGGGTGCGGGCGGCCCGCTCCCGGATACCGGAGCTGCTGCGCCCCTACGCGCGCGACCGCCGGGTGCGCGCCCTCCTCGTACAGGTGACCCCAGCCGCGGGTGCGGCACGACGCGGCTAGAAGCCGCGCGGCGGCGGGTATGACCCCAGGACAGGTTCCGGCCGCGGCCGGACACCCGGCAGCCGGAGGCGAACATGGCCACACCCATCACCGCGACCGCGTTCGTCCGGGCCCTCGAGAAGGAGGGGGCGCGGGTCGAGGAGGTCCGGGACTGGCGCAACCACAACCGCAACCAGCAGGGACCGTGGGGTCCGGTGCACGGTGTCGTGATCCACCACACCGTCACCAGCGGCTCGGCCGCGACGGTCGACCTGATCTACGACGGCCGCCAGGACCTGCCGGGCCCGCTCGCCCACGGCTGCGTCACCAAGGACGGCACCGTGCATCTGACCGGCCACGGCCGGGCCAACCACGCGGGCTCCGGCGACGACGACGTGCTGCGCGCCGTCGTCGCCGAGCGCGCCACCCCGCCGCCGCACCAGCAGAACACCGACGGGAACCGGTACTTCTACGGCTTCGAGTGCGAGAACCTCGGAGACGGCGAGGACCCGTGGCCGGACGAGCAACTGGCGGCGATCGTGCGGGCCGCGGCCGCGCTGTGCCGGCACCACGGCTGGGGCGCCCGGTCGGTCATCGGCCACCTGGAGTGGACGGACCAGAAGAGCGACCCCCGCGGCTTCACCATGGACACCCTGCGGGAGCGGATCGCCGAGCGCCTCGAGTGACCGGGTCGGGCAGGGCCGGGCCCCGGTCCCATCCGGCCGGCACAGCGATCCGGCCCGGCGCAGCCGCCCGGCCCGGCACGGGTCCGGAGTCGCGGCGTCCGGCCCGCGCAGCCCGGCCCGGCACCCGACCCGCGGCATCTCCGCAGCCGGGGCGGGGGCCGCGATCCGCGGGCACCGGAGCCCGACCGCCACAATGGAAGGGTGAGCCACCCCGTCGACATCGCCGCGGCCCTGCGGCCCCGCCCGCCCTCCCCGCTCCAGGAGGTCGAGGACGAGCGCTTCGCCCTCCGGGGTGTGCGGCTGCTGCTGAAGCGGGAGGATCTCGTGCACGCCGCGGCCGGCGGTCCGGCGGCGCCGGGACCGGCGGACCTGTACCCCTCCGGTAACAAGTGGCGCAAACTCGCCCCTAATCTGCGGGCGGTGGCCGAGAGCGGCCACCGGCGGCTGCTGACCTTCGGCGGCGCCTACTCCAATCATCTGCGCGCCACCGCGGCGGCGGGCAGGCTGCTCGGGTTGCGCACGGTCGGGGTGGTCCGGGGCCACGAGCTGGCCGACCGGCCGCTCAACCCGTCCCTTGCGCGGTGCGCCGAAGACGGCATGCTGCTGCACTTCGTCTCGCGCTCCGACTACCGCCGCCGCGCCGAGCCCGCGTTCCACGACGCGCTGCGCGGCCGCTTCGGCCCGTGCACCGTCGTTCCGGAGGGCGGCAGCAACGCGGCGGCCGTGCGCGGGTGTGCGGCGCTGGGCGCGGAACTGCGCGGGCACACCGATGTGGCCGCTGTCGCCTGCGGCACCGGCGGCACCCTCGCGGGCATGGCGGCGGGCCTTTCAGCAGGTCAGCGCGGCCTCGGGGTGCCGGTGCTGAAGGGCGGTTTCCTCGCCGCGGACATCGCGCGGCTGCAGCGGGAGTCCTTCGGGGGGCCGCGCGGCGACTGGTCTCTGGAGGAACGTTTCCACGGCGGCGGCTACGCGAAGACGAGCCCGGAGCTGTCCGACTTCGCCGCGGACTTCGCCCGGCGCCACGGGCTGCCCGCGCTGGAGGAGACCTACGTGACCAAGCTGCTGTTCGCGCTCACCCGGCTCGCGGAGGAGGGCGCCTTCCCCCGGGGCGACACGGTGACCGCCGTCGTCACCGGCCGGGCATTCCCCTCGGAGCGGTGACACACCGTGAGAAGGCTGCTCACTCTCCGCACTCGGTTCCCCACCGCGCCTCCTTCCGGGTTGACGCTGAGTAACCATCCCTCGCACCTCTCGAGCACCTCCGACCCACCTCGGAGTCACTCACAGGGGCGGGTTTCGGCCCTTGTCGGAGGGTGTGCCGCGAGGGGCTATGAACGCATCAGGTGACGGGTACTGACATGGCAGGCCCTTCCGGCGTCGCCGGGGCACCCCCGGCCGGGCACACAGCGTGGCCGCGGGAGCCCCGGAAGCCGTTCCGGAACCCGGCCCACGGCGACCCCATGAGGCCAACACAGCGTAATCGCGGCGGATTTGGGGCCTCCACCCCCTAGCCACAGAAAGTACCCATATGTTTACTATGGGTGACGCTCAGGAATGAGGCGGCAGTGATCGATGCGTGCGGCATCGTGACACGGATCGCGATAGCGTCACTGACGAAACGAATCAACAGCCGCTTCGGCCCGTGAGGCCCGACCGGCTCGTGCCACCTTGGAGGTGAGGGTGTCCCAGATCGCAGGCGAGCCCGCGTCGCAGGACTTCGTCGAGGTCCGGCTGCCGGCTGCGGGTGCCTATCTGTCGGTGCTGCGGACGGCCACCGCCGGGCTCGCGGCCCGCTTGGACTTCACCCTCGACGAGATCGAGGATCTGCGGATCGCCGTGGACGAGGCGTGCGCGATCCTGCTCCAGCAGGCCGTCCCCGGTTCCGTGCTCAGTTGTGTCTTCCAGCTCGTCGGCGACTCGCTGCACGTCACCGTCTCGGCGCCGACGACCGATGGCCGTGCCCCCGAACGCGACACCTTCGCGTGGACGGTGCTCTCGGCCCTGGCCGGTGAGGTGGGTTCAGCAGTGTCGGATGACCGTACGGTCAGCATCAGCCTGCACAAGAAGCGCGGTGCGGGACCCGGAGCATCGTGACCGAGCACGAGGCAAGTCAGATGTGGTCAGGCCGCCCGGGGGCGGTCTCCCGGGGCGTTCCCGAGCAACAGCCCAGGCCGCACCCGGCCGACCCCGGCATGCAGCGACCCAAGCAGGCAGAGCGGGCGGACGCTATGGACCAGCAGCAGCACGAGCGGCGTGAGCGGGCCGCCGGCCACGACGCGGTCGGGTCCCACGGGCTCGACCCGCAGGAACGCGGTGGCGCGCGGGCGCTCTTCGTCCGGCTGCGCACGCTGCCGGACGGGCCCGAACGCGCCGAGCTGCGCAACCACCTGGTGCGTATGCATCTGCCCCTCGTCGAGCATCTGGCCCGCCGCTTCCGCAACCGCGGCGAGCCGCTGGACGACCTGACGCAGGTCGCGACGATCGGTCTGATCAAGTCGGTCGACCGCTTCGACCCCGAGCGCGGGGTGGAGTTCTCGACGTACGCGACACCCACGGTCGTCGGCGAGATCAAGCGCCACTTCCGCGACAAGGGCTGGGCCGTGCGCGTGCCCCGGCGGCTCCAGGAGCTGAGGCTGTCGCTCACCTCGGCGACGGCCGAGCTCTCCCAGCTCCACGGGCGCGCCCCGACCGTGCACGAGCTGGCCCAGCGGCTCTCGATCTCCGAGGAGGAGGTCCTCGAGGGCCTGGAGTCCGCGAACGCCTACAGCACCCTGTCGCTCGACGTCCCCGACACCGACGACGAGTCCCCGGCCGTCGCCGACACCCTCGGCGCCGAGGACGACGCCCTGGAGGGCGTCGAGTACCGGGAGTCCCTCAAACCACTGCTGGAGGAGCTGCCGCCGCGGGAGAAGAAGATTCTGCTGCTGCGGTTCTTCGGCAACATGACCCAGTCCCAGATCGCCCAGGAGGTCGGCATCTCCCAGATGCACGTCTCCAGACTCCTGGCGAGAACCCTGGCGCAACTGCGCGACCGCCTGCTGGTGGAGGAGTGATCCTCCGGCTCCGCCTCTTCCCCTGACCCGGGGCGCGTCCCGCGGGAAGCGGGAAGGGGCGCTGCGCACCGGACGGACCGGCCCCGGGGACTCAGCCCCGGCCGATCCCGAGCGCCTCGGTGGCCTTCGGGTTCACCAGGCACCCCAGTACGACGACGGCCGCCAGGGCGAGCACGACGGCGGCAGCCAGTGAACCGCCCCCGTTCCGGCCCAGTTGCCAGGCGACGGGCAGCGCGATGAGCTGCACGATCATCGAGGGGCCCCGGCTCCAGCGGCGCCGGAGCCACAGCCCGCGAGCCGCGGCCAGCGGCAGCACGGACAGCGCCAGGACGGTCGCGGCCAGGGTGGCGGCCTGTGTCGTGTCGTCCGGCCGCCGGGTGACCAGCAGCACCAGCGAGACGACCCCGAAGCCGGCGACGACCAGCCCCTCGGCGCCGGTCAGTACGGCGGCGACGTCGATCCTGCGCGGGCCGCGCGGCACGCGCGCCTCCTGCCGCGTCCCCGTCGCCTCGTCCGCTTCCGTGGCGGCATCCGCCCGCTTCGACCTTTCGCTCACCATGGCAGCCTAGCCCTCCGGCACCGGCGGGGCTGGGCCGTGTACCCCGCGGTAGGTACGCTCACCCCATGCGCGCACTACTCGTGGTCAACCCGGCAGCCACCACCACCAGCGCCCGGACCCGTGACGTGCTGGCGCATGCCCTCGCGAGCGATCTCAAACTGGAGGTGGCGACCACCCGGTACCGGGGCCACGCCAGGGACCTCGCACGGCAGGCCGCCCAGGGCGGCACCACCGAGCTGGTCATCGCGCTCGGCGGGGACGGCACGGTCAACGAGGTGGTCAACGGGCTGCTGCACGACGGCCCCGCCCCGGAGCGGCTGCCCCGGCTGGCCGTGGTCCCGGGCGGCTCCACCAATGTCTTCGCACGCGCCCTGGGGATGCCCAACGACGTGGTGGAGGCCACCGGGCACCTGCTGGACGCGCTGGAGGCCGGCTCGGAGCGGACAGTCGGGCTGGGGATCGCCGGGGGCACACCGGGCACGGACGACGCGGAGATCCCCGACCGCTGGTTCACCTTCACCGCGGGACTGGGGTTCGACGCCGGGGTGATCGGCAGAGTGGAGCAGCAGCGGGAACGTGGAAAGCGCTCCACGCATCCGCTGTATGTGCGCCAGGTCGTACGGCAGTTCCTGAACGAGCCGCACCGCCGCACCGGGACGATCACGCTGGAGCGGGAGGGCGCCGAGCCGGTGACGGAGCTGGCGCTCTCGATCGTGTGCAACACCGCGCCGTGGTCGTACTTCGGGAACAAGCCGCTGTACGCGGCGCCGGAGGCGTCCTTCGACACCGGCCTCGACGTGCTGGGACTGCGGAGACTGACGCCGCTGGCCGTGAGCCGCTACGGCACCCAGTTGCTGACCTCCAGCCCGGAGCGGGGGCCCCGCGGCAAGCACGCGGCGACGCTGCACGACCTCACACGGTTCACCTTGCATTCGCAGGCGCCGTTGCCGTTTCAGATGGACGGTGACCACCTGGGACTGCGTACGAGCGTGAGCTTCACAGGCGTACGGCGTGCACTGCGTGTGATTGTGTAAGTGGAAGGGGCCAAAGTCCTTCCACTCGAACGTTTAGGCCAGGATCCACCCCCTCGAATGACGGCTGTGAGCTAGTCGACACCAAGGATTCAAAAAAAAGTTTCCGGAAGGGGTTGTATCCGCCGCCGAGGTTTGCGAGTCTCTTCATGGCGATCGGGACGGCCCCGCCATCAGGGCCCCCTTGAGAGCCGGAATCCCCTTCTTTGACTTCAGTGGGACCCGCATCACATTTGTGAGGCCCCACTTCCCCCGTCAAGGGATTCGTGAAAGCGTTCACATTCACAAGCAAGCCACACACGAGGAGAGGTAGCAGCCATGGACTGGCGTCACCACGCCGTTTGCCGCGAGGAAGACCCCGAGCTGTTCTTCCCCATCGGCAACACCGGTCCCGCGCTGCTGCAGATCGAGGAAGCCAAGGCTGTCTGCCGCCGCTGCCCCGTCATGGAGCAGTGCCTGCAGTGGGCTCTGGAGTCGGGTCAGGACTCCGGTGTCTGGGGTGGTCTGAGCGAGGACGAGCGCCGCGCGATGAAGCGCCGTGCCGCCCGCAACCGGGCGCGGAACAACGCCGCGACCGCCTGACACGCCTGACACACCAGCCCTGCACCAGCGGCAGCCCGAGACGCAGCGCGCAGTGCCCTCGGAGCGCCCAGCAGCACGCGGAGCTCCCGCACAACTCAAAGCAGAGCGTGAAGCGCCGAGCCCCCCGTCCTCGCCCAGGGACCGGGGGGTTCGGCGCTTTCGTCGCTTCTCCGCCGGACCGGGTCCCGGACGCCGCGGGACGCTAGCTCGCGGCCACCGGGAGGTCGAACAGCACCCGGGTGCCGCCCGTGCTGCCGGGAAGCATGTCGAACGTGCCGCCCAACTCCCCCTCCACCAGCGTCCGGACGATCTGCAGCCCGAGGTTCCCGCCGCTCCTGGGGTCGAAGTCAACGGGCAGACCGCGGCCGTTGTCCTGCACCGTCACCAGCAGCCGCGCCCCGTCCTGCCCGGTGGCCGCTCCGCGCACGGCGTGCACCTCGACGGCGCCCTGTTCCTCGGCGCCGAAACCGTGCTCGATGGCGTTCTGCAGGACCTCGGTGAGCACCATGGACAGCGGGGTGGCGACCTCGGCGCCGAGGATGCCGAAGCGCCCCGTCCGGCGTCCGGTGATCCGGCCGGGTGAGATCTCCGCCACCATCGCGAGCACCCGGTCGGCGATCTCGTCGAAGTCCACCCGCTCGTCCAGGTTCTGGGACAGCGTCTCGTGCACGATGGCGATCGAGCCGACCCGCCGCACCGCCTCGCCGAGCGCCTCCTTGCCCTGTTCCGAGTCCATTCTGCGGGCCTGCAGGCGCAGCAGTGCGGCCACCGTCTGGAGGTTGTTCTTCACCCGGTGGTGGATCTCCCGGATGGTGGCGTCCTTGGTGATCAACTCGCGTTCGCGGCGGCGCACTTCCGTGATGTCCCGCAGCAGGATGAGCGAACCGATCCGCATGCCCTTGGGCTTGAGCGGGATGGCGCGCAGTTGCACGATGCAGTCGTTGGCCTCCACCTCGGCTCCGCGGGGCGCCCAGCCGCTGGCCAGCTTGACCATGGCCTCGTCCACCGCCCCCCGGGCCGGAGCCAGTTCCGCGGTGGCCTCGCCCAGGTGCAGCCCGACCAGATCGGCGGCCAGTCCCAGCCGGTGGTAGGCGGACAGCGCGTTCGGAGAGGCGTACTGCACATGACCGTCCGCGTCCAGCCGGATCAGCCCGTCCCCCACACGCGGGACGTGGTCCATGTCCACCTCGTGCCCCGGGAACGGGAAGCTGCCCGCCGCGATCATCTGTGCGAGGTCGGAGGCGCTCTGCAGATAGGTCAGCTCCAGCCTGCTGGGGGTGCGGACCGTCAGCAGGTTGGTGTTGCGCGCGATGACCCCCAGGACCCGGCCCTCGCGGCGGACGGGGATGGACTCGACCCGCACCGGCACCTCCTCGCGCCACTCCGGGTCCCCCTCCCGCACGATCCGGCCCTCGTCCAGCGCGGCGTCCAGCAGCGGACGGCGCCCCCGGGGCACCAGATGGCCGACCATGTCGTCCTGGTGCGAGGTGGGACCGGTGTTCGGCCGCATCTGGGCGACCGAGACGTAGCGGGTGCCGTCCAGTGTGGGCACCCACAGCACGAGGTCGGCGAAGGAGAGGTCGGCGAGGAGCTGCCACTCGGACACCAGCAGGTGCAGCCACTCCAGCTCCACGGCGGAGAGGGCGGTGTGCTGGCGTACGAGGTCGTTCATGGAGGGCACGGGGCCGAGGGTACGGCAGGCTGCCGCGCCGGCCGACGCCGACCGACCCCGCCCGGGTCCGTACCCGGCGCCGGTGGGCCGGGTACGGAGGCCACGGAGAGCCGGAAACGGCCGATCCGTAGACAGACAGCCGTGGTCTAGTCCAGAATCCTTCCGGAAGAACTTCTGTCCTCCCCGCACAGGAGGGCGGATCGAGGCCCGCGGCGCTCTCTGCCCTGACAGCGCCGGGGCCTTGCAGCTCCGGGCTGCGGTGCCGGACGGGTTGAGGGTCCCGTACCGGCGCCGCGGCCCGTAGTGCGTTCCGGGCCCGAGGCGCGTTCCGGGCCGCTCACGGCCGCTCCCCCGCCTCCCCCGCCTCCGGGACCATCGGCATCGCTGCGCCCTTCCGCGGCCTCCGACCGGCCTCCGGTGCCCCGCGGGACCCCGGCGTCGCGGGACGGGTTCCCGCGACGCCGGCCATGGCTCAGGCGTGCCGGATCGCCTCGTCCGCCGGTACCGGGAAGCGCGTCGTGCGGTCCCCCAGCAACAGCGCGCGGTAGGTGGCCGTGGCCGCCTCCTCCAGGTTCATCGCCCGGCGGAAGGCCATCCCGACGTTCTCCCCCAGCGCCGAGCAGCCGTGGTGTGCCAGCAGCACGCAGTTGTGCTCCTTGGCCTGCTCGGCGGCGGTGTCGGCCAGTTCGTCCGAGCCGTTCGGATAGAAGTCGGTACGGCCCACGGACCGCACGTACACCGCGTGGTCCAGGGTCAGCAGCCGGATCTCGTGGCCGAGCGCGTCGACCAGCACGGCGTGCTGCGGGTGCATGTGGACGATCGCGTTGACGTCCTCGCGCACCCGGTAGGTGCGCTGGTGGAGCTTCCACTCGCTGGAGGGCTCCGGGTTGCCGGCGACGATCTCACCCGCCAGGTTCATGACGGTGAAGTCCTCCGGCACCAGCCGGTCCAGCCAGGTGCCCGCGCCCGTGACCACGAACTCCTCGGAACCGGGCAGCCGGGCCGACAGATTGCCGCCGCTGGCCAGCACGAAGCCCCGGCGCACGGCGGTCGCCCCGACGTCGATGAGCTGCTCCACCAGGCCGTCGGCAGTGGTCGCCTGCTTCATGGACGGCTGCGCCATGCCGCGCCCCCCGTTCAGCGGGTCTCGGTGACCTTGGCGAGGGAGCGGGGCGCGTCCGGGTCCTGGCCGCGCGCCATGGTGACCTCGTAGGCGAGCATCTGCAGGGGCAGAATCTGGATCAGGGGCTGCAGTTCCTCGGGCAGTCCCTCGGTGGGGAGCGCGAAGCCGGCCGACGCCCGCTCCACCTCCTCGCGGCGGCCGATGACCACCAGGTCGGCCCCCCGGTCCCGGAGCCGCTCCAGCACCGGCTGCAGGGCCTCGCCACCCTTGCCGTCGGCGACCACGGCGATCACCGGCGAGATGTTGTCCACCATCGCCAGCGGGCCGTGCAGCAGATCGGCGCCGGAGTAGGAGAGCGCCGGGATGTAGCTGGTCTCCATCAGCTTCAGCGCGGCTTCCTTGGCCGTCGGGTAGCCGTAGCCGCGCGAGGTGAGCACCATGCGTTCGGCGAACCGGTAGCGCGCCGCCAGCGCTTTGACCTCGGCCCTGCGCTCCAGCACCGCCTCGGCGAGCTCGGGCAGCGCCTTGGCGGCCTCGGTGCCTCCGCCACCGCGCAGGCCGTCCACGAACAGGTAGAGCGCCAGCAGCTCGGCGGTGTAGGTCTTGGTGGCGGGCAGCGCCTTCTCCGGGCCGGCCAGCACGTCGATATGGAACTCGCTCACCCGTGCGAGCGGCGAGTCGGCGTTGTTGGTGACGGCGAGCGTGATCGCGCCCGCCTCCCGGGCCGCCTCCGTGGAGGCCACCAGGTCCGGGCTGCCGCCGGACTGGCTGATGGTGATCACCAGGCAGTCGGTGAGGTCGGGGCGCGCGCCGTACGCGGTCGTCGTCGACATGGAGGTCAGCCCGCACGGTTTGCCGAGCTGGATCTCCAGCAGGTACTTCGCGTACAGCGCGGCGTTGTCCGAGGTGCCCCGCGCCGTCAGCAGGACGAAGCGCGGGTTCTTCGCGGCGATCCGCTCGGCCACCTCGCGGATGGCGGGAGCGCCCTCGTCCAGGATGCGGCGCAGCACGGCCGGCTGCTCGGCCATCTCACCGGACATGACGGTGCCCGGCTCGGACGGGGCGTTCGAGGACATGCGGGTCCCTCCCAGGGGTGATGTTCGCGTGCGGTCGCGGTTCGATCCTACGGCGTGGCGGTTGGGCACGTTTTGCCCCGGGTCTCAGCCTCGGGTCTCAGTCCCGGGTCTCAGTCCCGGGTCTCAGCCGCGGGCGATGACCTCGGCCGCGGCCCGTCCGCAGACCCGGGCCGCACCGTGCGTGGCGATGTGCAGGGCGCCCTGCGGCGGCGCCTGGGGCAGGCCCATCTCGACCACCACGGTGTCCTCGCGGGCGGCGACGAGCCGCGCCACCGCGTCCGCAGTCCACGGGTGGCGGTGCAGGTCCCGGACGACCACGACGACCGGCCGCTCCCCCGCGTCGGCGAGCACCGCGGCGCCGACGTCCCCGTCGGCGGCCCGGTAGGTGCCCGTCCGGGTGCCCGGCACCATCCGCTCCAGCTCGGCGGCGGGCCCCCAGGGGGTCTCGTCGCCGACCGCGATGTTGGCCACCGAGGTGAGCGCCGCGACGTACAGCGGCCCGGCCGGACGGCGGTAGCGCTCCAGCCCGGTCACCACCAGCGCGCGCCGCGCCGCCTCCAGCCCGATGCCCGCTTCGGCACCGGCCCGGTCCGCGCGGAGGGCGGGGTCGGCCAGACCCCCCGTGTCCGACCGCCGCACCCCCCGCGCCCACGCGGCCAGGCCGCGCACCCGTGCCGCGGCGTCGGCCAGCCGCTCCTCGGCCAGCTCGCCGTCGCGCACCGCGCGCACCAGCGCGTCGCGGAGCCCCAGCACGGTGTCCTCGCCGGCCAGTCCGCCGCCGACGCAGATGGCATCGGCCCCGGCGGCGAGCGCGAGGACGCTGCCGCGTTCGAGGCCGTAGGTGGCGGAGATGGCCCGCATCTCCATTCCGTCGGTGACGACGAGCCCCTGGTGGCCCAGGCCCCCCTGGTCGCGGGGGGCCCGCAGCAGCCCGGTCAGCGCCGCGGGGCTGAGGGTGCCGGGGCGCGCGGCGTCCAGCGCCGGGAGCAGGATGTGGGCGCTCATCACGCACTTGCTGCCCGCCTCGACCGCCGCGGCGAACGGGACCAGCTCGCGGGTCCGGAGCGTCTCCAGATCGGCGTCGATGCGGGGCATGTCGTGGTGCGAGTCGACGGCGGTGTCCCCGTGCCCGGGGAAGTGCTTGACGCAGGCGGCGACCCCGGCCGCCTGGAGGCCCTCGACGTAGGCGACGGTGTGCCGGGCGACGAGGTGCGGGTCCCCGCCGAAGGAGCGCACACCGATGACGGGGTTGTCCGGGTTGGAGTTGACGTCGCCGGAGGGCGCCCAGTTGAGGTTGACGCCGGCCGCGGCGAGCCTGCTGCCGAGTTCGAACGCCACCGCCCGGGTCAGGTCCGGGTCGTCGACGCGGCCGAGGGCGAGGTTGCCGGGGTAGGAGGAGCCGGTCCGCACCTCCAGCCGGGTGACGTCGCCGCCCTCCTCGTCGATGGCGACCAGCAGGTCCGGGCGGACGTCGCGGAGCTGCTCGGTGAGCAGGGCGAGCTGCTGGGCGGACTCGATGTTCCGCCCGAACAGGCCGACCGAGGCGAGGCCCTCCTCCAGGTGCCGCAGCAGCCAGGCGGGTGCGGAGGTCCCGGCGAAGCCGGGCTGGAGGACGGCGAGGGCGTCGCGGGTGAGGGTGTCGGAGGCTCGGAGTGAGGTGGTCATGCGGCGCGGTGTCCCTTCACTTCACTGCTGTGCCATGGGGTCGGGCGGCGGTGTCGCACAGTGGTGCCTGTTTCCCTGTGGTCCCTGTGGTCCCTGTGGTCCCTGTGGTCCCTGTGTCCCGTGTCCTTCTGCTCCTCGCCCTATCCCTTGACCGCGCCGGAGGCCAGGCCGGCGACGGCCTTGCGCTGGAGGTAGAGGAAGAGCAGCAGGATCGGCACGGCGAAGAGGGAGGCGGCCGCCATGGTGGCACCCCAGTCGTCGCCGAAGGCGGTCTGGAACTTCGACAGCCACAGCGGCAGCGTCTGCGCCTCGTCGTCCTTGTTGAGGATGAGCACCAGGGGGAATTCGTTCCACGCCGTGATGAACCCGAACAGCGAGGTGGCCATCAGGCCGGGGGCCAGCAGCGGGAAGATCACCCGGCGGAACGCCTGGAGCCGGGTGCAGCCGTCGACCATGGCCGACTCCTCCAGGTCCTTGGGCACGGCGGCGACGTAGCCACGCAGGGTGATGATCGTCAGCGGCAGCACCATGACGGTGTAGAAGAGCGTGAGCGGCACCAGGCTGTTCAGCATCTCGGCGTCGCGCACGATCATGTAGATCGCGATGACCATGACCTCCCAGGGCGCCATCTGGGCGACCATGAAGGTCAGCAGGATGCCCTTGCGGCCCTTGAAGCGCATCCGGGCGAGCGCGAACGAGGCGAAGAGCGCCACGAGCAGTGAGAGTCCGACGGCCAGCACCGTGACGGTGACGGAGTTGCGGACCAGCGTCCAGAAGTTCTCGGCGTTGACCGCCGTGCTGAAGTGCTCGAAGGTGGGCGAGGTGGGGAACCAGACGGGGTCCTCGCTGATGATCTGCCCGTTCGGCTTGAACGCCGTGTTGAACATCCAGTACACGGGAAAGGCGAACGCCGCGAACAGCACCAGTGCGGTCGCGTTCGGCCATATCCGGCCCAGCAGTGACCGTCGCATCAGGCCCTGCCCCCCTTGCTCTTCTCGGAACCCTCGGCCTCGTCCGCGCTCTCCTGCCGGATCACCAGCCGCAGGTAGTAGGACATCAGGGCCAGCAGGATCAGGATCGTCAGGACGGAGATCGCCGCACCGGCTCCGTAGTGCTGGTTGCCGACGCCCTCCACGAACGCGTACACGGGCAGCGTCTCGGTGAGCCGGTCGGGACCGCCCTGGTTGATGGCGAACACCTGCGGGAACGCCTTGAAGATCCAGATGACTTCGAGGAACGTCGCGACCATCAGGAACGGCTTGAGGAACGGGAAGGTGACGTTCTTGAAGCTCTGCCAGGCCCCCGCGCCGTCCAGCGCCGCGGCCTCGTACAGCTCCTTGGCGATGGTCGTCGTCGCGGCGTAGAGGTTGATCGCGACGAACGGGACGGACGTCCACACCAGCAGCAGCGAGATGACGAAGAACGTGGACAGTTGCGTCCCGGTCCAGTTGTAGTCGGCCATCGAGTCGAAGCCGATCTTGGCAAGCACCCAGTTGACGACACCGAACCGCTGGGCGAACAGCCACTGGTAGACGGTGGTGGCGGCGATGATCGGCATCGCCCAGGCCAGCACCAGGGCGACCGACAGCAGCAGCCGCATCTTGGACCCGAGCCGCGCGAGCAGCAGTCCGACGAGGGTGCCGACCACGATGATCACGACGACATTGACGAGGGTGAAGATCACCGACCGCAGGGTGACCCGCCAGAAGGTGTCGTTCCCGAGCGTGTCCGCGTAGTTCTCGAACCCGTTCCACTCGGTGACATGCTGGATCAACTGCGTCATGTTGAGGTTCTGGAACGACAACATGCCGTTGGTGACCAGCGGATACCCGAGGAAGACCGCGGTCAGCCCGAGGGCGGGCAGCAGCAGGAGGTAGGGCAGTGTGCCCTTCCTGGCGAGCCGGCCGGCGCGCGGCGGCGGGCCGGCCACCTCCACCGTCCTGACGGGCGTCCTGCCGCGAGGAGGCGCCGCCTCATCGGTTTTCACAGACATTCAAACTCCCACCCGGTTGTGGGGGCGGTGCCTGGCACCGCCCCCACCCCCGCCCTGGCGAACGGGTCACTGCTTCTGCGACAGCCTCTTGTTCATCTCGCCCTCGACAGCCTTGGCGGCGTCGGCGTGCGACTTCCCCTTCAGGACCGACGTCATATAGGTCTTGATCGGGTTGGGCGGGTTCTCCACGGCACCCCACTCCGGGATGAGCGGCGTCAGACCGCCGCCCTCGACCGCGGGCGCGGCGGCCTCGGCGGCGGGGTTGCCCTTCAGATTGCTCTGCAGCGCGGACTTGTTGGGGATGACCCCGCCTTCCTCGGCGAGCTCGCCCTCGTACTTGTCGGACAGCGCGATCTTCAGGAACTCCTTGGCGAGCTCCTGCTTCTCGCTGCCGGCCGCGACGGCGAGGTTCGAGCCGCCGAGGAAGACGCCCTCGGGCTCGTCGGCGGTCTCACCCGGGATGGTGAAGTAGCCGATGTCCTTCTCGATCTTCTTGTTGGCCTTGATCGCGGTGGCCGCTTCCCAGCTCAGTCCGATGAAGGCGCCGGTCTTGCCCTTGGCGAAGACCTCGGCCTGCTGCGGGGTGGCCTCGTCCTTGTCCTTGGGCGCATCGGAGTAGGAGGCGTACTTCTTGTAGAGGTCCATGGCCTTGCCGACCTTGGGGTCGGCGAGGTTGGAGACCCACTTGCCGCCCTTCTTCTTCACCAGGTCGGCGTCCTGGCCGATGAGCAGGCCGTCCAGGAAATACCAGTTCTGGCCGGGCATGTAGAGGGGCTCGGCGTCGGTCTTCTTGCCGATTTTCTCGAGCGCGTCGAAGAATTCCTGGCGGGTCTTGGGCGTGCCCTTGATGCCCGCTTCGGACCAGATCTTCTTGTTGTAGATGACCGTGCGGTTGACGGCGAACCAGGGTGCTGCGTACTGCTTTCCGTCGTAGACCGCGGACTTGTTGAGGGAGGGCGTCCAGTCCTTGCCCAGCCCCTTCTTCAGGTCGCCGAGATCGGCCAGTCCGCCGGTGCGGGCGTACGCCGGGGTCTGCGTGTTGCCGACCTCGATCACGTCCGGCGGGTCGGACTCGGAGAGGGCGGTGGTGATCTTCTGCTGGATGCCGTTCCACTGCTGGACTTCCAGCTTCAGCTTGGCGCCGGTCTTCTTCTCGAAGGCCGCCTTGACGTCCTTGGTCCACTGATCGGGCGTGGAGCCGTCCATCGCCCAGAGGGTCAGGGTCTGGCCCTTGAAGCTCTCGGGGCCGTCCTTCTTGTCGTCGTCCGACCCGCAGGCCGCGACGTTCACCATCAGCACCGCGACACCGGCCGCGGCAATGAGGCCCCTATGTATGCGTACCACAGCATTCTCCCCTGCACACTGGAACGCTCCGCACCGCAAATCCGGAGTGGCTTCCGGACGGAGTTGGTTTAGACCAATGAGATGAAGAGAGCTTGGCCTAGACCTTTAGGGGTGTCAACGGTGTATAAAGCTCGCTGTCGGTTCCGTTATCGGAACGACATCTGAGCTGGGACGCCCGCCCGGACCGGGGCCGTGCCACGATGTGAGCCGCTACGCAACACGGAGGAAGCCGGTGACGGCAGCACCACAGGAGTCGGGAAGGCGGGCCATGAGCACGGACGGGGGCGGCGCGGTCGCGCCGGCCGCGGCGGACACCGGATCCGCGAGCGGCAACGGATCGGCGGCCCGCACCGCGCGCGTGCCCAAGTACTACCGGCTGAAGCGGCACCTGCTGGAGATGACCGAGACCCTGCCGCCGGGCACCCCGGTACCGCCCGAGCGGACGCTGGCCAGCGAGTTCGACACCTCGCGCACCACCGTGCGGCAGGCGCTCCAGGAACTCGTCGTCGAGGGGCGCCTGGAGCGCATCCAGGGCAAGGGCACCTTCGTCGCCAAACCCAAGGTCTCCCAGGCGCTGCAACTCACCTCCTACACGGAGGACATGCGGGCCCAGGGACTCGAACCCACCTCGCAACTGCTGGACATCGGCTACGTCACCGCCGACGACCGGCTCGCCGTGCTGCTGGACATCCCCGCGGGCGGGCGCGTCCTGCGCATCGAGCGGCTCCGGCTGGCCAGCGGCGAACCCATGGCGATCGAGACCACCCACCTGTCCCAGAAGCGGTTCCCCGCACTGCGCCGCAGCCTGGTCAAGTACTCCTCCCTGTACACCGCACTCGCCGAGGTCTACGACATCCACCTGGCGGAGGCCGAGGAGACCATCGAGACCTCGCTGGCCACCCCGCGCGAGGCCGGACTGCTGGGCACCGACGTCGGACTGCCGATGCTGATGCTCTCGCGGCACTCCCGGGACACCGCCGGGGAACCCGTGGAGTGGGTGCGCTCGGTCTACCGCGGCGACCGCTACAAGTTCGTGGCCAACCTCCAGCGCCCCACGGCCTGACCGCGCCGCCCCGCCACCGGCCACCGGCCACCGGCCACCGGCCACCGGCCACCGGCCACCGGCCACCGCAACCGGTGGAGTTGCGCCACCGGTTCCCCGTTCCGCGCCCGCCGGAACGCGGTTCCCCCCTCCTGAGGTATGGCGCTGATCAAGTCGGTGTTCTACGGTCGGCCTGCCGTCGTGGTAGGCGCGCCACCTCGAATGGTGCGCAGGTGAGCTCGAGGAGGGACGCGCGTGCCCAGCACTGCACAGCCGGCCGGCAAGCTCAGTCCACGGTCCATAGCCGTCTGGACCACCGTCGCGCTGATCGGCGCGGCAGGCTGGGCCATGCTGGCGCTCGCCCGCGGCGAGGAAGTCTCCGCCGCGTGGATGGTGGCGGCCGCACTCGGCTCCTACGCCATCGGTTACCGCTTCTACGCGCGCTTCATCACCACCCGGGTGCTGCGCGTCGACAGGACGCGGGCCACGCCCGCCGAGCGGCTCGACAACGGCATCGACTTCCACCCCACCGACCGGCGCGTGCTGCTCGGCCACCACTTCGCCGCCATCGCGGGCGCCGGACCGCTGGTGGGCCCGGTGCTGGCGGCCCAGATGGGATACCTGCCGGGCACGATCTGGATCGTCGTCGGCGTGATCCTCGCCGGTGCCGTCCAGGACATGGTGACGCTCTTCTTCTCCATGCGGCGGGACGGCAAGTCGCTGGGCCAGATGGCGCGCGAGGAGATCGGCCCGGTCGGCGGTGCGGCGGCGCTGCTGGCCGTCCTCGCCATCATGATCATTCTGCTGGCGGTGCTGGCGCTGGTGGTCGTCAACGCGCTGGCCGAGTCGCCCTGGGGCACCTTCTCGATCGGTATGACGATCCCGATCGCGCTGTTCATGGGGTTCTATCTGCGAGTGCTGCGCCCCGGCCGGGTCACCGAGGTCTCGCTGATCGGCATCGCGCTGCTGCTGTTCGCCCTGGTGGCCGGACGGTGGGTCGCCGAGTCGTCCTGGGCGGACACCTTCACGCTGGAGCCCGGCACCCTGGTCATCTGGATCCTGGTCTACAGCTTCATCGCCTCCATCCTCCCGGTGTGGATGCTGCTGGCGCCGCGCGACTACCTCTCGACGTTCATGAAGATCGGCACCATCGGACTGCTGGCCGTCGGCGTCGTGGTGACACTGCCGACGCTGAAGATGGCGGGGATCACCGACTTCGCGGGGGTGGGCGACGGGCCGGTGTTCGCCGGTTCGCTCTTCCCGTTCGTCTTCATCACCATCGCCTGCGGCGCCCTGTCCGGTTTCCACGCGCTGATCTCCTCGGGCACCACGCCGAAGATGATCCAGAAGGAGACCCAGATCCGGATGATCGGCTACGGCTCGATGCTGATGGAGTCGTTCGTCGCCATCATGGCGATGGTCGCCGCCAGCATCATCGACCCGGGCCTCTACTTCGCGATGAACGCGCCCGCCGGAGTCATCGGCGACAACGTGCAAGCCGCCTCCGAGGCGGTGCGCAGCTTCGGGTACAGCATCTCCCCCGACCAACTGGCCGCCGCCGCCAAGGCCGTCGAGGAGCAGTCGCTGCTCTCCCGGACCGGTGGCGCGCCCACCCTGGCGATCGGGGTGTCCAACATCTTCTCGGAGGTCGTGGGCGGCTCCGGCATGAAGGCGTTCTGGTATCACTTCGCCATCATGTTCGAGGCGTTGTTCATCCTGACCGCCCTGGACGCCGGCACCCGCGTGGGCCGGTTCATGCTCCAGGACATGCTCGGCAACGTCTACAAGCCCTTCCGCCGGGTGAGCTGGTGGCCCGGCCTGCTGCTGTCCAGCGCCGTCATCGTGGCACTGTGGGGCTACTTCCTGTGGGTGGGCGTCCACGAGCCGCTCGGCGGGATCAACCAGCTCTTCCCGCTCTTCGGCATCGCCAACCAGCTCCTGGCCGCCGTCGCCCTGGCGGTCTGCACCACACTGCTGGTCAAGTCCGGTCGGCTGAAGTGGGCGTGGGTCACGGCCGTACCGCTGGCGTGGGACGCGGTCGTCACACTGACGGCGAGCTGGCAGAAGGTCTTCTCCACCGACCCGAAGATCGGCTTCTTCCAGCAGCGCGCCGACTACCAGGAGGCCATCGACCAGGGGAAGGTCATCGCCCCCGCCAAGAGCATGGACGACATGCACACCGTGGTCACCAACTCGACGGTGGACGGCGTCCTCTCGGCGCTCTTCGCGCTGCTGGTCGTCGTCGTCCTCGCCGACGCGGCCCGCACCTGCGTGCGCGCGGTGCGGGACCCGGAGGGCACCCGGATGCGCGAGGCGCCCTACCGGAAGTCGACGCTGACGGCGCCCGCCGGGCTGATCGCCACCAAGGAGGAGAAGGCCGAGATGGCCGGGATGGCCGGGTCGGCCGCCGCCGGGCGGTCCGGCGGCGGAGCGGACGGGGACTCCCGGTGAGCGCGGCCGCCGCCGACCGGATGGTGCGCCCGGTGCTGCGGGCCGGGCGCTGGGTGCGCTGGTATGTGCGCGAGCTGACCGACGAGAGCGCCTACGACCGGTATGTGGCCCATGTCCGCCGGCACCAGGGCGCGGACGCGGAAGTCCCCAGCAGGAAGGAGTTCGAGCGGCGCCGCACCGACGCCCGCGAGGGCGACCCGCGCGAGGGCTTCCGCTGCTGCTGAGCGCACGGCCGCGCAGTGCGGTTGCACGGCGGCACAGCGGGGTTGCACGGCGGCGCAGCGGGGTTGCGCAGCGGCGCCGGGTGCGGTCGCGCGGGGCTGCCGGATGCGGTTGCGCGGCCCCGCCGACCGTCCCGGCGGAAGCCGTCCCGGCGGTCGGTGCGGGCCCGCGGTGTCGGTGGGGTGGCAGATGATGACCGGTATGGACATCACCGTGAGAGCCGCCAGGCCCGAGGAGTACCCGGAGCTCGGCGAGTTGGTCGCCCGGGCCTACCTGAGCGGCGGGCTGCTGGACCTCGGCGAGGCGGACCCGTATCTGGAGACCCTGCGGGACGCGGCGGGCCGCGCCGAGCACGCGGAGCTGCTCGTGGCCGAGGGGCACCAGGGCGAACTGCTGGGCACCGTCACCTTCGTCGGCCGGGGCGGGCCCTTCGCGGAGCGGGCGCGCGAGGGAGAGGGCGAGTTCCGGATGCTCGGCGTGCGCGAGCCGGCGCGCGGACGCGGGGTGGGTGAGGCGCTGGTGACGGCCTGCTCCGCACGGGCCCGTGCGCTGGGTCTCTCGGGGCTGGTGCTCTCGACCCAGCCGACCATGCACGCCGCCCACCGGCTCTACCGGCGCCTCGGATTCCGCCGGGACCCCGACCGGGACTGGAGTCCGGTACCGGGCATCACACTGTGGGCCTACGCGCTGCGCCTGTGAACGCTCGCCCGCCCGGGCAGCGCCCCGCACCCGGTCCGGGTGGGGCCGGTCCTCGTACCCGTACGCCGCGCCACGCCCGGGCGCTGCGGAGCGCTGAAGCCGTTGCCGGACACGACCCCAGGCGGGCACAAGATATGGGGTGCCTGCTTGGGCCGAGCACAAGATGTATGGTGTCTCACGGCTGTCGCCCTCGATGCAGGGGAATCCGGTGCGAATCCGGAACTGTCCCGCAACGGTGAGGGGCCGGCGTGAGCCCGCCCGCGAGTCCGAGTACCTGCCGGCGGCGGCCTGATGAACGTCCAGGTCTCGTGGGTTGGACCGGTGGGCGGAGCGCGCCGTGCCCTGAACAGGGGTCCGGGCCCGGAACCGGGCTCGGTGCCCCACCGGGGCGGCCGGGCGCGCGCCTCTCCCTCCGTGCCGCTGCCCACGGCCAGTGAGCAGCGAGGGAGAGCACCGCGTGACCGTCACCACCGCCCCCACCCTTCCGGCACCCGCCACCCCCGGCAGCGCCACGGGGGACGATGCCGGGGAAGACCTTCCGGCCGCCGCGTTGCGCGCCACCCTCGCCGCACTCACCGCCGACCTCCCGGACGCGGACCCGGAGCCGGTGCTGGCCGCGGCGCTGCGCGGCAGGCAACCGGGCGCGGACGCGGTGGAACTGCGCACGCTGGCCATCGAGTCCGCGGCCAGCCGCATCAGCGAGGACCCCGCGTACTCCCGGCTGGCGGCGCGGCTGCTGACCCTCGCGATCCGGGACGAGGTAGCCGCGGAAGGCGTCGTCTCGTTCTCCGACGCGGTGGCGCTGGGCCACGCGGAGGGGTTGATCGCGGACGGTACGTACGCGTTCGTCCGCCGGCACGCCGACCGGCTGGACGCGCTGGTGCGGGAGGCCGTCGAGGACGGCGCCGACGACCGGTTCGGATACTTCGGGCTGCGGACGGTCCACTCCCGCTATCTGCTCCGGCACCCGACCACCCGGCGCCCCGTCGAGACAGCGCAGCACTTCCTGCTCCGGGTGGCCTGCGGACTGGCCGCCGACGAGTCGCCGCAGGCCCTCGCGGAGGTGGCCGACTTCTACCGGCTCACCAGCTCGCTCGCCTATCTGCCCTCCTCCCCCACGCTCTTCAACTCCGGCACCCGCCACCCGCAGATGTCCTCCTGCTACCTGCTCGACTCCCCCCAGGACGAACTGGACTCGATCTACGAGCGCTACCAGCAGGTCGCGCGGCTGTCCAAGCACGCGGGCGGCATCGGCCTGTCGTACTCCCGGATCCGCTCCCGCGGGGCGCTGATCCGGGGCACCAACGGCCACTCGAACGGCATCGTGCCGTTCCTGCGCACGCTGGACGCGTCCGTGGCCGCGGTCAACCAGGGCGGCCGCCGCAAGGGGGCGGCCTGCGTCTACCTGGAGACCTGGCACGCGGACATCGAGGAGTTCCTGGAGCTGCGGGACAACACCGGGGAGGACGCGCGCCGCACCCACAACCTCAACCTGGCGCACTGGATCCCGGACGAGTTCATGCGCCGGGTCGAGGCCGACGAGCAGTGGTCGCTCTTCTCCCCGTCCGAGACGCCGGAGCTGGTGGACCTGTGGGGCGAGGAGTTCGACGCCGCCTACCGCCGCGCCGAGGCCGAGGGGCGCGCGGTCAAGCGGCTGCCGGCGCGGCAGCTCTACGGCGCGATGATGCGCACCCTCGCACAGACCGGCAACGGCTGGATGACGTTCAAGGACGCCGCGAACCGCACCTCCAACCAGACCGCGGAACCGGGCAGCATCGTGCACTCCTCGAACCTGTGCACGGAGATCCTGGAGGTCACCGACGACGGGGAGACCGCCGTCTGCAACCTGGGCTCGGTGAACCTGGCCGCGCACCTGAGCGAGGAGAGCGGCGGCGCGCCGCTGGACCGGATGGACTGGGAGCGGCTGGACGCCACCGTCCGCACGGCGGTCACGTTCCTGGACCGCGTGGTGGACATCAACTTCTATCCGACCGGTCAGGCCGCCGCCTCCAACTCCCGCTGGCGGCCGGTCGGCCTGGGAGTGATGGGCCTGCAGGACGTCTTCTTCCGGCTCGGGCTGTCCTTCGACTCCCCGGAGGCCCGCGAGCTGTCCACCCGGATCGCCGAGCGCATCATGCTGGCCGCCTACGAGACCTCGGCGGAGCTGGCCGAGCGGCACGGGTCACTGTCGGCGTGGGAGGCGACCCGTACGGCGCGCGGCGTACTGCACCCCGACCACTATCCGGCGACGGCCGGGGAGCGGGCCTGGCCGCAGCGGTGGGAGGCGCTGCGGCAGCGGATCGCCCGGACCGGGATGCGCAACTCGCTGCTGCTGGCGATCGCGCCGACGGCGACCATCGCCTCCATCGCGGGGGTGTACGAGTGCATCGAGCCGCAGGTCTCCAACCTGTTCAAGCGCGAGACGCTCAGCGGCGAGTTCCTCCAGGTGAACACCTATCTGGTCGCGGAGCTGAAGCGGCTGGGGCTGTGGGACGCACGCGCTCGGGAGGCGCTGCGCGAGGCCAACGGATCGGTGCAGGAGCTGGAGTGGGTACCCGCGCAGGTCCGCGCGCTCTACCGGACCGCCTGGGAGACCCCGCAGCGGGCGCTGATCGACATGGCCGCGGCCCGCACTCCGTATCTGGACCAGAGCCAGTCGCTGAACCTCTTCCTGTCCTCGCCCACCATCGGGAAGCTCAGCTCGATGTACGCCTACGCCTGGAAGCGCGGCATCAAGACCACGTACTACCTGCGGTCGCGCCCCGCGACCCGGATCGCGCAGGCGGCCGGAGCCACCGCTTCGGTGCCCGCTCCCGCGCCCGCTCCCGCTCCCGCGACGGCCGACGAGGCCCTCGCCTGCTCCCTGGAAAACCCCGAGTCCTGCGAGGCATGCCAGTAATGACGACGAGCGACCCGACAGCCGCCAAGAACCTGCTCGACCCGGGTTTCGAACTGACGCTGCGCCCGATGCGCTACCCGCACTTCTACGAGCGCTACCGCGACGCGATCAAGAACACCTGGACCGTGGAGGAGGTCGACCTCCACTCGGACGTCGCCGACCTGGCCAAGCTCACCCCGGGCGAACAGCACATGATCAGCAGGCTGGTGGCGTTCTTCGCCACCGGGGACTCGATCGTGGCCAACAACCTGGTGCTGACGCTCTACAAGCACATCAACTCGCCCGAGGCGCGGCTGTATCTCTCCCGGCAACTGTTCGAGGAGGCCGTGCACGTCCAGTTCTATCTGACGCTGCTGGACACCTATCTGCCCGACCACGACGAGCGCGCGGCGGCCTTCGCCGCGGTGGAGAACATCCCCTCCATCCGGGAGAAGGCGCAGTTCTGCTTCCGCTGGATGGACGCCGTGGAGAACATCGGCGAGCTGGCCTCCCGCGAGGACCGGCGCCGCTTCCTGCTCAACCTGATCTGCTTCGCCGCCTGCATCGAGGGACTGTTCTTCTACGGCGCGTTCGCCTACGTCTACTGGTTCCGCTCGCGCGGGCTGCTGCACGGGCTGGCCACCGGGACCAACTGGGTGTTCCGCGACGAGTCGATGCACATGTCCTTCGCGTTCGACGTGGTGGACACCGTGCGCCAGGAGGAGCCGGAGCTCTTCGACGCGGAGCTGGAGAAGCAGGTGACGGCGATGCTGGAGGAGGCCGTCGAGGCGGAGCTGCAGTTCGCGCGCGACCTGTGCGGGGACGGCCTGCCGGGCATGAACACCGACTCCATGCGCGAGTACCTCCAGGCCGTCGCCGACCAGCGGCTGCGCCGGCTGGGCTTCCCGGAGCGCTACGGGTCCGGCAACCCCTTCTCGTTCATGGAGCTGCAGAACGTCCAGGAGCTGACGAACTTCTTCGAACGCCGCCCCTCGGCCTACCAGGTGGCGGTGGAGGGGTCGGTCTCCTTCGACGACGAGTTCTGAGGAACGCCCCACAGACCCCGGGCGGGGGCCAGGTGGCCCAGGCTCCCGCCCGGTTTCCGCTGCCGCACCGGCGGCCCGGCCGCCCGGGCCGGGCCGCTCGGCTCACTCGCCGGGCTCACTCGTTGGGAACGGTCTCGTAGCGGGGTGTGCTGTCGGCCATCTGCCGGAGCACGTCCTTGCGCTCGCGCTTGGAGAGCCGGTCGATGTACAGGTAGCCGTAGAGGTGGTCGGTCTCGTGCTGCAGACACCGGGCGAAGTAGCCGGTGCCGCGCACGGCGATCGGCTTGCCCTGCGCGTCCTGGCCCCGCACCACGGCCTGGTCGGGCCGCGCCAGCGGATGGTAGGCGCCGGGAACCGACAGGCAGCCCTCGCTGCCGTCGTCCAGCACCCGCCGCTCGGCGGGAAGCTGGTCGAGCACCGGGTTGCAGACGACGCCCACGTGCCGTTCGCCCGCGTCGTCGTGGCAGTCGTAGACGAACACCTTCAGGTCGACGCCGATCTGGTTGGCGGCGATGCCGACCCCCTCGGCGGCGCGCTGGCTGGCGAACATGTCGTCGATCAGCGCGGCCAGCTCGTCGTCGAACTCCGTCACCTCCCGGCACTCCCGGTGCAGCACCGGGTTGCCGACGACGGTGACCGGCCGGGCGGTGCCCCGCTCGGTGTGCGCCTCCTCGCGGGCCGCCGCGTCCGTCACGTCGTCGACGAACTCGCCCTCGGGGGCAGCGGCCGCCCCGGCCGTCGTTTCCTGCTGCTGCGCCATGCCGTCGTACGCCTTCCTGCGACCCGTGAGCTGAGAGCGGCCGGTGACCCGGCTGGGGCCCGTGCGGACCCGCCCTACAGGGTACGGGCCCGCCGCCGACGGCTCAGCAGACCTCCTCGAGATCCCGCCACTCGCGGGTGTCCGGGCTGTCGGCGACCCAGCCGTCCAGCAGCCCGTGCACCAGCGCGGCGGGCGCCGCCAGTCCGCACTCACGCTCCGGCACCCACAGCTCACCGGGTCCGCCCTGCGTCATATGGCCCAGCGGACCGGGATGGCCGGGCGAACTGTGGTCGTGCGGATCCAGATGCACGGTGCCGTCGCCCTCGTCGGCGGGCATGGCACTCTCCGAGCAGGCCCGGCACAGCAGCCGCACCGAGGAGGACCAGTCCTCGGCCGCGAACCCGGCGTCGGCCGCGAGCCGCTCCAGTGCGTCCCGGTCGCTCTCCGTGGCCGCCTCCAGCAGGACCACCCAGGTGGGCACCGGCGAGGGGGCCCACAGCTCGATCTCGTCGAAGACCGGGTACGACGGCCCGGCCGCCGTGGTGCGCTCGCCGTGCGGGACGCCGTCGTGCAGCACGACCTCGCCCCAGCGGCGCCCCGAGGAGGGCAGCGGGATGCTCTGGATCTCCATGCGCGCCGGGTCGATACGGCGGCCCCACACCACCTCGGCCTCGCCCTCCGGGGAGAGCCGTACGGCGGCGCTGCCGAGCTGCATCCCGGTGGGCTCCTCGGCGGCTGCCGCACCGTGCGAGGGGCCGGGCACGTGCAGCCCGTACGCCTGCCAGGCCCGGCGGGCCAGCGGCCAGTCCTGGAGTGCGGTGGCCGCGATGCCCACGTTCCACCAGTCGGGCGCCCCGGACTCGCGGTCCAGCAGCGCCACGGCGCGCAGCCCCGCCGTGCGGGCCTGCTCCCAGTCGTGCCGGAACTTGTACAGCAGCGCGAGGTTGAACCAGGACTCCGAGAGCCACGGCTCCAGGTCGGCGGCACGGGTGAGCAGGGCGCCCGCGTCCTCGTAGCGCCCGTCGCCGATAAGCGTGAAAGCCCGGTCCGTCGCCTGCCGCCATGAAGCGGAGGGCCGGTGCCGCACCTTGCCGAAGATCCTCAATGTGTTCCCGCCGATCCCGCCGTTCCGCCTGTCCTCGGACCCGGCCCGCGCCCGGCCCGCCGTCTGCCGATGGGGTTGTGCACTCCGGACGCCGCTCGTCCGTCCACGCCTCTCGCGGTTCCCCCTTCGCATCCAACCATGCCCGCTCGGGTGCCCGCTCATTACCCGTGCGTCAGACGTCCGCTGTCCTGGCCACGACCCGTGACAGGGCCTCCACCACGCGTGGTTCGTGGTCACGCGCGGCCGCGCGCAGCCGGTGCAGGGCACGCGCGCGGGCCCCCGGGCCGGACGTCCCGCTGCCGCTGCCGCTGCCGCTGCCGCTGCCGCTGCCGCTGCCGCTGACAAGATCGTCGTAGGCGTTGACCGTGCGGAGTACCCGCGCGGTCACCGACTGCTCCCGGTAGGGATCGGCCTGCGACTCCACCGCGGACGCCACCCGGCGGCGGACGCCCGCCTGCCGCAGTACGGCGCCGCCCAGCAGGGCCACCCGGCGCTGGCTGCCGGGGTCCAGCACCGCCGTGGCACCGCCGGGCACCGGATCGGCCGGTGAGAGCTGCCCCACATCGTGCGTGAGGGCCGCGTACTCCAGCGCGGTGAGTTCCCCGCTGGTGAGGCCCAGCTCACGCCCCACGGCACGGCTGAGGTCCGCCACCCGGCGCGCATGCCCGCGTGGAGTGCAGCCCGCCACCTCGGGAGCCCGCGCGAGGGAGGCGAGGGTGGGCCGGTGGGTGGCCCGCGCGGAGGCACGCCGGCGCAGGGCGAACTGGATGACGAGGACGGGGGCGCAGCACAGCGGCAGCGCCGGGAGCCCGGCGACGGCGACGGCCAGCGCGAAGAGCACGGCGGTGGCGGCGAGGGCGGGCACCGTGGCCAGGCGGGACCGCAACTGGGGGCGCGGTGCCCGGCCGTGGCGCCCCGGCGAAGCGGCCCCGGATTCGTCGGCGCGCACGGCGGCGGCCGCCAGGAGCGCGTCGAGGCAACCGACGAGCAGGGCCACGGCCAGCAGGCACAGCGGCAGGAGTCCGTCCGGCACGGCGGCTCCCTCCGACCGGCCCCGGCCGTACAGCGGTTGGCAGCACAGGGCCGCCGCGCCCACCCCGAGCACGAGCCGGGCGAGGGCCTGCGGCGGGGGCGCCTGCCCCAGTGCCACCAGCGGGGTCAACCCGACGAGAGAGCCGACGACGGCCACCGCGACGGCCTGCGCGGGACCGTGCCCGGCGGAGGCGCCGGCCACCTGGCCGCAGAGCGCATAGCCGAGTGCTGCGGCACCGGAGAGCAGCCCGGTGTTACGGGCCTCGGCGCGCTCCTCGGGCAGCCGCACCCGGGCCAACTCCCCGGCGGCGACCAGCAGTCCGAAGGCCACTGCGGTACCGGGCCGGGCGAGGCCGCACCACAGGGTGACGCCCAGAGCGCCGGACACCACCAGTGCGGCTGCCGCGTTGCAGGCGGCGACCAGCCGTGCCGCCGTGTCCGGGGTCATACGGCCACGCCGTCCAGCCGCGCCCCGGCCGCCGGGGCTGCGCTCCGGCGGCCGGCCGGCAGCGGGGCCGCCGCGCGTGCCCCGGAGACCTCGGCGAACGGCCAGCCGTGCCGGCTCAGCGCCCGGCCGAGGGCAGCGACCATCCGGGGGTCGAACTGGGTGCCCGCGCAGCGCTCCAGCTCCTCCAGCGCCGCGGCGACGGGCCGCCCCGGGCGGTAGCAGCGGGTGGAGGTCATCGCGTCGAACGCGTCGGCGACGGCGACGATCCGGGCCACCTCCGGGATCTGCGCTCCGGCCAGTCCCCGCGGATATCCGGTCCCGTCCATCCGCTCGTGGTGGTGGAGCACCGCGGCCCGGGCCTCCCCCAGGAAGTCGAGCCCGCGGACGATCTCGGCGCCGTGCTCGGGGTGCCGTTCCATGACGCGGCGCTCGGCGGGGGTGAGCGGTCCGGCTTTGCACAACAGCCCCGCGGGGACACCGAGTTTGCCGATGTCGTGCAGGACACCCGCGCAGCGCAGTGTCTCGGTGCGCTCCTCGTCCAGCCCCAGTTCGCGGGCGATCAGCACGGCGGCGAGGCCGACCCGTTCGCCGTGGCCGCGGGTGTAGTGGTCCTTGATCTGGACCGCCTGGGAGAGCGCCCGCACCGCGGCCTGCCGGGCCGCCCGCTCGGGGCGGCACCACCGCAGCCCCCACCAGCCGAGCCACACCGGTCCCAGCGCGGAGAGCGCGGCGAGCGGACCGTAGGCGCTGCGCCACAGGACGACGGCCACCGGCACGGTCAGTGCGCAGGCCAGCGCGAGCGCCGCGCGGTTGCCCTCTGCCGCCCCGGCCGTCCGTGCGGGCGGCGGCCCGTGCTTCGTCCCTGCGGCGGCCGCCGCATCGGGCCTGCTCCTCGTGAGCCGCATCACCGGCCTCCTCCCCGCCTGCTGCATGGCGGGGAGACTAGGAGCAGGGTGCGGGGCGGCTCACGGCACTCCGCCAGGTTCCCCCGTACGGGACAGTCCTTCCTCACCCGAAGGAGGGAGAAGGGGCGCTCTCGTACGGGTCTCGTGCCGGTCTCGTACGGGAAGTCCGCCGATCCGCCGCGCCCGGTGCACCCGCCGCGCCCGGTGCGAACTCCGGGCGCGGGGCGCGTCCTCGGGACTGCCGCGCCCGTCGGCGCAGCCGTCGGCACCCTGCGCTGCTCGGGCGGGGTTCCCGGCGCCGCTGGTGTTCTGCCGGCCCGGTGCCGCTCCCCCGGGTGTTCAGCCGGGGTTCTTGTCGTCCCCGGAGCCGACCGCGTCGGCGGTCTCCGCCGACGCGCCCCCGGAGGCGGACCGGGGAAGCTCCTCCTCGCCGGAACCGGCGCCCGCGCCCTCGCGGGCCTCGCCCTGGCGGATCACCTCGATCCGCCCCATGACCTTGGACCGCAGGTCGGAGGGGACGTCGTCCTGGCCGCAGCAGCGCTTGACGAGCTTCTTGACCTCGCGCTCCAGCCCGTACTTCTCGAAGCAGGGCGAGCACTCGTCGAAGTGCTCCTGGAACTTGGCGCAGTCGCCTTCGGGCATCTCCCGATCGAGGTACTCGTAGAGGTGGTCGAGGACCTCGGAGCAGTCCGTCTCGTGCGGCTCTCCGCAACTCATGAGCCCGAGCCTTTCCGGTCTTGCGACCCGTCCGCCGCGGCACCGGCCGGGACCAGGCCGCGCTCTTGCGCATAGCCCTCCAGCATCTCGCGAAGCTGGCGCCGTCCGCGGTGCAGACGGGACATCACCGTACCGATGGGTGTCCCCATGATGTCGGCGATCTCCTTGTACGCAAAGCCCTCGACATCGGCGAGGTAGACGGCGATGCGGAACTCCTCGGGGATGGCCTGGAGTGCTTCCTTCACATCGGAGTCCGGCAGGTGGTCGAGCGCCTGCGCCTCGGCCGAGCGCAGCCCGGTCGACATGTGCGACTCGGCTCGCGCAAGCTGCCAGTCCTCGATCTCCTCCGCCGCGCTGCGCTGGGGCTCGCGCTGCTTCTTGCGGTAGGAGTTGATGAAGGTGTTCGTCAGAATGCGGTACAGCCACGCCTTGAGGTTGGTGCCCTCACGGAACTGGTGGAAGGACGCGTACGCCTTCGCGTAGGTCTCCTGCACCAGGTCCTCGGCATCGGCCGGGTTCCGCGTCATCCGCAGCGCGGCGGAGTACATCTGGTCGAGGAACGCGAGCGCGTCCCGCTCGAAGCGCGCGCTGCGCTGCTCCACCGTCTCCGACGCCGCTGTCTCCTGCTGTGCGCTCGAGCCGCCTTCGGTCCCGGTGACCGGACCCACCTCCTCCAATGTGGTGGCGAGCCCGAACGAAGACCCGCCCGAATCGGAGAATAGACGACGACCGCCACCGCCCGCCGCTTGAATCTTCGCGCCGGAGGACAGCGCCACTGTGGCCCAGTCCAGGTCAGCGGCCCGCGGACGCTGGGGGCAGGCGACAGAACCCATCGGGGCGGCTCCCTTTCCTCATGGAGGGTATGGCTGCATCTCACACTCTTCCCGGCCGCGGATTCCCTCCGCAGCCGGACACCCCGTGCAACCATCCGGGTGCGCCGATCATTCCCGGGCCGCGCCGGGACCGCTCACGCGTCGCGGCGCCAGACCTCCCGGCCGCCGGTGATCCACCGGGTGACGGCACCGGTGACCAGCTCCATCGCCGCCGCCTCGGTCAGCTCGGCGGACTTCGGCAGGGCGAAGCCGTGGTCGGCGCCGGGCACCTCCACCGGAGCCGTACCGGCCGGGAACTCGGCGGGGCGGCCGAACGGGTCACGGCCGCCCTGCACCACCAGCAACGGCAGCTCCACCGAGGTCAGCTCCTCGGCGCGGGACTTCTCCGGCCTGCCCGGCGGGTGCAGCGGGAAGGACAGGGCCAGCACGGCGCAGGCGCCCAGCGCCGCTGCGGTGCGGCAGGCGACCCGGGCGCCCGCGCTGCGGCCTCCGGCGATCACCGGCAGCCCCGGGAGCGCGAGCGCCGGCCACAGCGCGCTCCACGCGGCGTCCAGGGTGCGGGGCGCCGGAGCCACCTTCTTCCCCGCCACCCGCCAGGGCTGCTCGACCAGGGCCACCGTCACTCCCTGGGCGGGGAGCGCGGCGGCCAGGGCGCGCAGGTCCCGGGCCTCGATCCCGCCGCCCGCGCCGTGGCCGAGGGCCAGCACCGTGTGTGCCGGACGCGCGTCGTACCAGGTGATCCGGGCCTCGCCCGCGGGTGTGGCGACCGTCTCGGCCCGGGGGTGTCCGGCTCCCCGCGGCTGCGGGGCCTGCTGCTGGGTGCTCATACCGGCATCCTGCCAGCGGCCCGCGCAGAGCCGCTCGGAACCGGCACGCCCGGAAGGCCCGGAAGGCCCGGAAGGCCCGGAGCGCTCAGAACACTCGGAACCCTCGGAACCCTCGGAACCCTCAGAAGAGGGTCTCCTCCTCCGGTGCGGGAAGCTCCTTGAGGAGGTGCGGGCCGTTGTTGCGGACGTTGCTGACGTCCGTGGAGACGGGCCAGGCGCGCAGCAGGCCCTCCGGCGGCGGGGTCAGCAGCTCCCGCAGCTCCCCGGAGTCGGTGCGGGAGGGGTCCAGCCAGGCGTCCCAGCGGTCCGGGGTGAGCATCAGCGGCATCCGGGGATGGATGTCGGCCAGCGACCGGGGGCCGCCCTCGCTCTGTTCGTCCGCGTTGGCCAGCGGCGTGGTCTCCGCCGCGGTGGTCAGGACGGTGCACGTCGCCCACCAGCCCTGCGGATGGTCGTCGGGCAGCGTCTTGTCCCGCCAGAACTCGTACAGGCCGGCCATCGCCATCACCGGCTGTTCCTGCTCGGGGGCGGGCGACGCGGGAACGTGCGGCGTGGGAGCGTGCGGCGTGGGAGCGTGCGGCGCGGGGGAAATGAAGTAGGGCTGCTTGCGGGGCCGCTTGCGCTTGCCCTCCTGTTCGAGCTTCAGCTCGCCCTGCGCGGTGACCCACTCGTAGTAGCCGTCGGCGGGCAGCAGGCAGCGGCGGGCGGCGAAAGGGCGGCGGTAGGCGGGCTTCTCGTGCACGGTCTCGGCCCGGGCGTTGATCATCTTGACGCCCATGTCGGGTGTCTTGGCCCACCCGGGCACCAGGCCCCACTTGAGCGTGCGAAGCTGCCGCACCGGCCGCGGGTCGTCGCTGCCCTTGAGGGGGCGGTCGAGGACCGCGTGGACCTGCTTGGTGGGAGCGACGTTCCAGTCCGGGCCCGGCGCCTCGGCGGGCTCCCACTTCTCCACCTCGAAGAGCCGGACCAGGTCCTCGGCGCTCCGGCTCGCTGCATACCGTCCGCACATGCCTGCAAGACTGCCACGGCACGCCGGGCCGTCGCCGTGCGTTGACAGGACGCGGAGCGGCACGGCCCCCGAGCACACGAGGAGAACACCCCGAACATGGACAACGCGAGCATCACGGATGTCTGGGACCGGGTCGTCGGCGGCCAGCAGCCCCCCGAGGAGTGGCTGGTGCTGGTCACCGGCCTCGTCGCGCTGCTCGCGGTGGCGCCGCACGGCGTGTGGCGCATCTCGCGCAACGCGGTCACCATCGCGCACGAGGGCGGACACGGCCTCATAGCCCTGCTCACCGGGCGCCGGCTGGACGGCATACGGCTGCACTCGGACACCTCGGGACTGACGGTCTCGCGCGGCAAGCCGCACGGTCTCGGCATGGTGCTGACCGCCGCCGCGGGCTACACCGCTCCCCCGCTGCTCGGCCTGTGCGGCGCCTGGCTGCTGTCCTCCCACCACGTCACCGCACTGCTGTGGGGCGCCACGGCGCTGCTGGTGGCGATGCTGGTGATGATCCGCAACGCCTACGGCGTGCTCGCCCTCGTGCTGACCGGCGGCGCGTTCCTGCTCATATCCTGGCTGACCGGCCCCCAGGTGCAGGCGGCGTTCGCCTACGTGGTGGTGTGGTTCCTGCTGCTGGGCGGGGTGCGGCCGGTCTTCGAGCTGCAGGGCAAGCGGCGGCGGCAGGGGGCGCACCGCGGCCCGGCCGGGCCCGGCATGCCGGACTCGGACGCCGACCAGCTCGCCCGGCTGAGTCATCTCCCGGCGGCGGCGTGGCTGTTCCTCTTCCACGCGGTCGCGCTGTGCTCCCTCGTCGGCGGCGGGCGCTGGCTGCTGGGGCTGTGAGCCGGGTCCCGGCCGCGCGCCGCGGACGGGGTGCCGACCAGCGGGGCGGCCGGCCACCAGCCATTACAGTGGCCCCATGACCGACCAGCGCACCAGCCCCGCAGAGACCGCACTCTGGCCCGCTCCCACCGCACCGGGCCGGGTCGAGGCGACCGTCACCGTGCCGGGCTCCAAGTCGGTCACCAACCGCGCCCTGGTGCTGGCCGCGCTCTCCTCCGAACCGGGCTGGCTGCGCCGCCCGCTGCGGTCGCGGGACACCCTGCTGATGGCGGAAGCGCTGCGGACCCTGGGAGTCGGGATCGAGGAGACCGTCTCGTCGTCCTCCTCGGCGTACTCGGCGTACTCGGCCACCGCGGCCGACAGCGAGCGCCCCGGCGGCGAGGCGTGGCGGGTGATCCCGACGGCGCTGCGCGGCCCGGCGACCGTGGACGTCGGCAACGCGGGCACCGTGATGCGCTTCCTGCCGCCGCTGGCGGCGCTCGCCCAGGGGCCGATCCGGTTCGACGGCGACCCTCGCTCCTACGAGCGCCCGCTGCACGGCGTCATCGACGCGCTGCGCACGCTGGGTGCGCGAGTGGAGGACGAGGGGCGCGGCGCGCTGCCGATGACGGTGCACGGGAACGGCTCGCTGGCGGGCGGCCCGGTCGAGATCGACGCGTCCTCCTCCAGCCAGTTCGTCAGCGCCCTGCTGCTGTCCGGTCCGGGCTTCAACCAGGGGGTCGAGGTCCGGCACACCGGGCGCACGCTGCCGTCCATGCCGCACATCCGGATGACCGTGGACATGCTGCGCGCCGCGGGCGCCAAGGTGGACGCGCCCCAGGACGGGGGCGCACCGAACGTGTGGCGGGTGACGCCCGGGGCGCTGCTCGGCCGGGACCTGACGGTCGAGCCGGACCTGTCCAACGCGCAGCCCTTCCTCGCTGCGGCGCTGGTGACCGGCGGCCGGGTCACCGTCCCGGACTGGCCCGAGCACACCACACAGCCCGGTGACGCGCTGCGCGAGATCTTCAGCGCCATGGGCGGCTCCTGCGTGCTGGACGAGCGGGGGCTGACCTTCACCGGCGGCGGCCGGATCCACGGCATCGACATCGACCTGGGCGAGGTGGGCGAGCTCACCCCGGGCATCGCCGCCGTCGCCGCGCTGGCCGAGGGCGAGTCGGTGCTGCGCGGTGTCGGGCATCTGCGGCTGCACGAGACCGACCGGCTGGCGGCACTCGTCAAGGAGATCAACGGCCTGGGCGGGGACGTGACCGAGACGGAGGACGGGCTGCGGATCCGGCCGCGCCCGCTGCACGGCGGCGTCTTCCACACCTACGACGACCACCGGCTGGCCACCGCGGGCGCGGTGCTCGGCCTGGCGGTCGAGGGCGTCGAGGTGGAGAACGTCGCGACGACGTACAAGACCCTGCCGGACTTCCCGCGGATGTGGGGCGAGCTGCTGGGACTTCCGTCCGGGACCGGAGAGAGAGCCTGAGAGGGCGCCCGCGATGCGCCGCTACGGCAAGCACACCGACGAGGACGACATCCGGGTCCGCCCCTCGCGCCGGGGCAGCCGCCCGCGCACCCACACCCGGCCCAAGCACGAGGACGCCGCCGAGGGCCTCGTCCTGACCGTCGACCGGGGCCGGCTGACCTGCCTGGTGGAGGGGCGCACGGTCACCGCGATGAAGGCCCGCGAGCTGGGCCGCAAGGCGGTGGTGGTGGGCGACCGGGTGGCCGTGGTCGGCAACCTGTCGGGCGAGAAGGACACCCTCGCCCGCGTCGTCCGGGTGGCGGAACGCAGCTCGGTGCTGCGCAGGACGGCGGACGACAACGACCCGTACGAGCGGGTCGTGGTGGCCAACGCCGACCAGCTCGCCGTCGTCACGGCGCTGGCCGACCCCGAGCCGCGCCCCCGGCTGATCGACCGCTGCCTGGTGGCGGCCTTCGACGCGGGGCTGGAGCCGCTGCTGGTGCTGACCAAGTCCGACCTGGCACCGGCCGGTCCGCTGCTGGAGACGTACGCACCACTGGGGGTGCGTCATGTCGTCACCAGCCGGGCGGAGTTGGCCGAGGGGCCGGGCGCCGAGGAGGTGCGCGAACTGCTGCGCGGTCGGACCACGGTGTGCGTGGGGCACAGCGGGGTCGGCAAGACGACGCTGGTCAACGCGCTGGTGGAGCGGCAGCGCGCCACCGGGGTGGTGAACGCGGTCACCGGGCGCGGGCGGCACACCACGACCTCGGCGCTGGCGTTGCCGCTGCCGCCCTCCCCGGTCGGCGCGGACGGCTGGGTGATCGACACCCCGGGGGTGCGCTCCTTCGGTCTGAACCACATCCAGCTCTCGCGCGTCATCCACGCCTTCCCTGATCTGGAGGAGGGCGCCGCGGAATGCCCCCGCGCGTGCAGCCACAACGAGCCCGCCTGCGCGCTCGACCAGTGGGTGGCCGACGGGCACGCCGACCCGGCCCGCCTGCACTCGCTGCGCCGCCTGCTGGCGACGCGGGAGAGGCGCGAAGGAGACTGACCGATTCCGCCCGGCCTCCGCTGCATACTGGGCTTCCTGCGCTTGACCTGCTGCCCCACCGGAGCAACGAGAGGAAGAGCACATGGCGTGGCTGCTGGTGCTGGTCGCGGGGTTGCTGGAGACCGGCTTCGCTGTGTGTCTGAAGCTCTCGCACGGCTTCACCCGGCTGTGGCCCACGGTCGCGTTCTGCGCCTTCGCACTGGGCAGCTTCGGCCTGCTGACGCTCTCGCTCAAGCGGCTGGACGTCGGTCCGGCGTACGCGGTCTGGACGGGCATCGGTGCCGCGGGGACGGCGATCTACGGCATGGTCTTCATGGGCGATGTGATCTCCGCGCTCAAGCTGGTCTCCATCACGCTGGTCATCGTCGGTGTCATGGGGCTCCAGCTCTCCGGCAGCGCCCACTGAGCGCGTACCGAGCACCTCTCGCGGGCCCGCCCGGTGCGCGGTGCGGGGCACCGGGTCAGCCCGCCAGTAAGGCGCGGACCACCTCGTCGACCCGGCCGCACGGCTCCTCGTCGCCGTATTCGGGCGCGACGACGTAGGAGAGTGCGATCCGCAGCCCGGCCTCGTACGCGCGCTCCAGCTCCTGCCGCCCGGCGCCGCGCCGGGCCGGGCCGCCGGGCGCCGGGCCGCCCACCGGCACCCGTCCGCTCCGCTCGAGCCCGGCGAGCGCGCGGCTGCGCAGCACCGCGGCGAGACCGCCCGGCTCGCCGTCCGGCCCGCAGCCGGGGGCCGGACGGGCGGGCAGCGGCATCCGTGCGCCCCAGCAGTCGGTGAGCGCCGCCCGGACGATGGGCTCGGCCCGCGCCGTCCGCAGGATCCAGTGCGCGGCAGCGGCGCAGCAGGCCGCCGGATCGGCTCCGCTCCGGCACGCCTCGGCCACCGCCCGGCCCGCGCCGTCCAGGAAGTCGTCCAGCAGCCGGTCGACCAGTGCGGCGCCCAGTCCCTCCTTGCTGCCGAACTCGTTGTAGAGCGTCTGCCGCGACACCCCGGCGGCCGCGGCGACGTCGACCATCCGCACCGCCGTCCAGGGTCGCGCCCGTACCGCCACATGGGCGGCGTCCAGCAGGGTCTCGCGTGCAGCAGGCATCGTCGCCTCCCCGGCCCGCACCCCGCTGCCCCGGCCGGTGCCGGCGGCCCGTGCACGCGAGGCGTCCGCAGTCGGGCTGACCGGCAGCCCGGTGTGCGGCACAGAATTGACGCACCGCCAAGAGGTGTCAATACGCGGCGCACGCGCATGGCCCTGTGGCCGGGGGTTTCACCGCTCGATACTGTTCGGACATGCTGGACTATCACGATGATCTGCGTCTCGCCCATGTACTGGCCGACGCCGCCGACGCCGCGACCATGGAGCGGTTCAAGGCTCTCGACCTGGAGGTCGAGACCAAGCCGGACATGACGCCGGTGAGCGAGGCCGACAAGGCGGCCGAGGAACTGATCCGCGTCTCGCTCCAGCGCACCCGGCCGCGCGATGCGGTGCTGGGCGAGGAGTTCGGCACCGAGGGGCACGGGCCGCGCCGCTGGGTGATCGACCCCATCGACGGGACGAAGAACTATGTGCGCGGCGTTCCGGTGTGGGCGACGCTGATCGCGCTGATGGAGATGGGCGAGGGCGGGGACCGGCCGGTGGTCGGCGTCGTCTCGGCACCCGCCCTCAACCGGCGCTGGTGGGCGGCGAAGGGCGCGGGCGCCTACACCGGCCGCAGCCTGTCCAAGGCCACCCGCATGGAGGTCTCGAAGGTCTCCGAGGTGCGGGATGCGTCCTTCGCCTACTCCTCGCTGCACGGCTGGGAGGAGCGCGGCATGCTGGGCGGCTTCATGGACCTGACCCGGGACTGCTGGCGGACCCGCGGCTACGGCGACTTCTGGCCGTACATGATGGTCGCCGAGGGGGCGGTGGACATCTGCGCCGAGCCGGAACTGTCGCTGTGGGACATGGCCGCGAGCGCGGTGATCGTCGAGGAGGCGGGCGGCGTCTTCACCGGGCTGGACGGGAAGCCGGGCCCGCACAGCGGCAGCGCGGCGGCGTCGAACGGGCTGCTGCACGAGACACTGCTGAGCTATCTGACGGCCTGATCCGGCCCCTCGTCCGGGTGGTCCCTACACACGTCCTTGTTGTGACCCCCAGCACATGTGAACATGAGAATTCGCTCGCTTGTGCCCTTGTGAATCGCTTCTCGAGGTCCCGGTCCGGAGGTCCCGGCCGACTGCGCGCCGGGACCGCGGGAGGCATTCCGCCAAGGAGGTAGCTCCCTCATGCCCGGACACGTCCAGCACTCCATGAGCACTGTCGTCCTCACCATCGGCCCGGCCCACACCCTGCGCCAGGCGGCCCGGCTGATGTCGGCCCGCCGCGTCGGTGCCGCCGTCGTCCTCGACCCCGACACCAGCGGACTCGGCATCCTCACCGAGCGCGACATCCTCGATTCCCTCGGCGCGGGCCAGGACCCGGACCGGGAGCGGGCCCACGACCACACCACGAACGACGTCGTCTTCGCCACCCCGGACTGGACGCTGGAAGCGGCGGCGGAGGCCATGACACGCGGCGGATTCCGGCATCTGATCGTGCTCGACGAACGGGAGGCGGTGGGCATCCTGTCGGTGCGCGACATCGTCCGCACCTGGTCGGACCACCGCGCCCCGGCGGCGCCGGAAGCCACCGAAGAGGTCGCCGTCTAGACTCCCCGGGCCCCACCCGGACCCCACCGCGGGGTGCCGGCCGCACCGGAGGGGCCGGAACACGCACCGGAGGGGCCGGAGCCCCATGGCGTCCGGCCCCTCCGGGCTCGTACGGCGAGCGGTCGATCAGCCGCGCAGGGCCTGGACCGCGGCCTCCAACCGCTTGCCGTAGTCCGGATCCGCCTTGCGGAAGTTCTCGATCGCACGCTGGGCGATGTCGTCGCGGGAGACGCCCGCGATGTTGCCCGCCAGGTTCTCGATCAGCCGCTGCTTCTCGTCCTCCGACATCAGCCGGTAGAGGTTCCCCGCCTGCACGAAGTCGTCGTCCTCGGCATGCGCGGCCGCCGGGTGGTCCTCGGTCGTGCCGCTCACTGTGGCGTGCTGCCACAGCGGACGGCCCGTCTCGGCCGGCGCGCCGAAGCTGTTCGGCTCGTAGTTCTTCGCACCGCCGTGCCGGCCGTCGTACATCACGCCGTCGCGGCCGTAGGTGCGCGCCTGGGTCGCCTTGGGCTCGTTCACCGGCAGCAGGTCGGCGTTGATCCCGACCCGGTAGCGGTGCGCGTCGCCGTAGGCGAAGAGCCGGCCCTGCAGCATCTTGTCCGGCGAGGGACCGATACCCGGCACGAAGTGGTGCGGGGAGAAGACCGACTGCTCGGTCTCGGCGAAGATGTTCCGCGGGTTGCGGTTCAACTCCAGCTTGCCGATCTCGATCGGCGGGTAGTCCTCGTGCGGCCAGACCTTGGTCAGGTCGAACGGGTTGAACCGGTAGGCCGCCGCCTCCGCCGCGGGCATGATCTGGACCTGCACGGTCCAGGTCGGGAAGTCGCCGTTCTCGATGGACTCCCGCAGGTCGCGCTGGTGGCTGTCGGGGTCCTTGCCGGCCAGCGCGTCGGCGTCGGCCGCCGTGAGGTTCTCGATGCCCTGGTCGGTCTTGAAGTGGTACTTGACCCAGAAGACCTCGCCCGCCTCGTTCGTCCACTGGAAGGTGTGCGAACCGTAGCCGTTCATGTGGCGGTAGGACGCGGGGATGCCGCGGTCACCGAAGAGCCAGGTCACCTGATGGGTGGACTCGGGCGACAGACCCCAGAAGTCCCAGACGTTGTCGGGCTCCTGTGAGCCGGTGTAGGGGTCCCGCTTCTGGGTGTGGATGAAGTCGGGGAACTTGATGGCGTCCTTGATGAAGAACACCGGGGTGTTGTTCCCGACCAGGTCGTAGTTGCCCTCTTCGGTGTAGAACTTGAGCGCGAACCCGCGCGGGTCACGCACCGCGTCCGCCGCGCCGAGGTTGCCGGCCACCGTGGAGAACCGCAGGAAGACCTCGGTCTCCTTGCCGATCCCGGAGAGGAACTTCGCCCGGGTGTAGGGGGTCACGTCCGCCGTGACGGTGAACTTGCCGTACGCGCCCGCGCCCCGGGCGTGCACGATGCGCTCGGGGATGCGCTCGCGGTTGAAGTGGGCGAGCTTCTCGAGCAGGTGCTGGTCCTGGACGAGCACCGGCCCGCCCACCCCGGCGGTCTGACTGTTCTGGTTGTCCGCGACCGGCGCACCGGCCTCCGTCGTCATGGGTCCGGCCGTCTCGTCCTGCACGGTCACGTGCGCCTCCTGTGCATCACATCTGTCCTGTGGGCCAACCACTCGACAGCCTACATTGGACATTGTCCAAGTCAAGATGAAGGCAAAAACCGTACGGGTTCTGCTCATGGACCCGCCACTGCTAGGCTGGGCCTATGAGTGACCTGCTGGAACGGCTGCGCGATCGCGGTTGGCGACTCACCGCACAGCGGCGAGTCGTCGCCGAGGTGCTCGACGGCGACCATGTGCACTACACGGCGGACGAGGTCCATGCCCGTGCGACGGACCGCCTGCCCGAGATCGCCCGCGCAACGGTCTACAACACCCTGAGCGAGCTGGTCGCTCTCGGTGAGGTGCTGGAGGTGAGCACCGACGGCCGCGCCAAGCGCTACGACCCGAACGCGCGCCACACCCACCAGCACCTGGTCTGCTCCCGGTGCGGGACGATTCGCGACGTCCACCCGACGGGCGACCCGCTGGCGGCCCTCCCGGAGAACGAGCGCTACGGCTTCGCCATCGCCGACGCCACCGTCACCTACCGGGGCGTCTGCCCGAACTGCACCGGCTCCTGAACCCGCCCGGTCCCGGTCCCATGGGACCGGCAAGCCCCTTCACGGCTCCGAACGGCCCCGCACCCCGCCCGGGTGCGGGGCCGTTCGCCCTCGCATGGGGCAGTTCGCCGCCACGCGCCGCGCCGCCGGGGACGCAGAGGGCGGGAGAGGGCAGGAAAGCGCGGGGAAAGGGAAAGCGCGGGGAAAGGGGAAGAGGCAGGAGCTCGGAAAGGACGAAGGCCCGGATCCTGAGGATCCGGGCCTTCGTCTTCAGTAGCGGGGACAGGATTTGAACCTGCGACCTCTGGGTTATGAGCCCAGCGAGCTACCGAGCTGCTCCACCCCGCGCCGTTGTGTGCACAACTCTAACCCGGCCCGACGACCAGCGCAAATCGAGATCGCCGTGGCGGCCGGTGCCCGTGTGCCGGGGCGGTCCGGCGGCGGCTCCGGCCGGTACGCGGCCGCTCTCCCGGCCCTCCGGGGACGTCCGGCCGCTGCCGGGCCCCGGAGACGGACGCCGCCGCCCTCCCGAGGCCGGCGGTGCCACCGGACGGGCCGCGCCGCGCGGCCCGCTCCGGGCCCACTGGTACCGCACACGCTCCGGCGCTCCGGACTCTCCCGGGCGGCCACTGTCCCCGGGGCCGACGGCAGCCACCGTCGGCCCCGGGGACAAAGCGGAGCCGTCCCGCCCCGGACGGGACCGGGCCCCCGGGGGACGCGGCCCCAGGGGGACAGGAAGGCCGTCAGGCCCGTCAGGCCCGTCAGGCCGTCAGGCCCTCAGGCCGTCAGCTCCGAACGGAGAGCCTCACGGAGTTTCGCGGCCCGTTCGGCCACTTCGGCCGGGCCGAGTTCCATGGCGCGGGCGCACCAGAACTGCCCCTCGTCCAGCTCGCCGCCGCGGGCGCTGATCAGTGCCAGTCGCAGTGCCGCCCTGCCGTGCCCGGCCTCGGCGGCGCGGGCCCACCACATGGCCGCCTCCGGCTCGCTGCCCTCGCGGGCCAGCAGCAGGCCCAGGTTGAACGCGCCGTTCGGGCTGCCCGACTCGGCCGCTGCGCGGTACCAACGGGCCGCGTCCACGACCTCGCCGCGTGCGGCAGCGCACATGCCCAGCCGCACCTGGGCGCGGCGGTGGCCGTGTTCGGCGGCACGTTCGTACCACTCCTCGTACTCGGGTCTGGCGCCGTCCGGGCGGCCGAGTTCGTGTTCCGAACCCAACTCCCCCGAGCCGTGCCGGGTGACCCGTTCCAGCAGCGCGCCGAGCCGGAAGGCGCCCTCGACGCTGCCGCCGCCCGCGGCGCAGCGCAGATGCCGCTCCGCGGTGTGCAGTTCGCCCTCGCGCAGCAGCGCGATGCCGACCTGGAGGGCGGCCTCCGCGTGACCGGAGGCGGCCGCGCGCTCGTACCACTGGCGGGCGGTGGGCTCGTCGCCCCGTCCGGCGTGCAGGATGCCGAGGTTGAAGGCCGCGTCCACGCTGCCGGATTCGGCCGCCTTGGAGAACCACGGCTCGGCGCCCTCGGCGTCCCCGCGCTGGAGCAGCAGGACGGCGAGCGCGTTGGCGGCCTCCCGGTGCCCGGCGTAGGCGGCTCGGCGGTACCACTGTTCGGCCTGCGCGGTGCGGCCCTGGGCCGCGGAGAGCAGCCCGAGGTTGAAGGCGCCGTTGTCGGAACCGGCGTCGAGCGCCACGCGGTACCAGCGCTCGGCGGCCTGCCGCTCGCCCCGGTCGGCGTGCAGCGCGCCCAGTGCGTTGGCCGCGCTGCCGTCGCCGTCCTCGGCCGCCCGGCGCCACCACACGGCGGCGCTCTCCTCGTCGCCCGCGTCCCGCAGCAGGAAGCCGAGTGCGCAGGCGGCGCGCGCCTCACCGTCCTTGGCGGAGGTGAGGTACCACCTGCCGGCCTCCTTCAGCTCGCCGCGGCGCTCCAGCAGTGCACCCAGTCGGAGCGCCGCTCTGCGGTGACCGCGGGCGGCTGCCTGCCGGAACCAGCGCTCGGCCTCCTCGGCGGCCTCCCGCACCGCGGCGGCCGTGGGTCCGCTCCGGGCGGCCAGCTCCTCGGCGCGCGCGTTCACCGCCTGGGCGACCCGGTATGCCGCTTCTCTGTGCCCGCGCTCGGCGGCGGCCCGGAACCACTCCTCGGCGCCGTCCTCCCCGTGGTGCTCGAGCAGGTCCGCCAGCGCGTACGCGCCCAGTGCGTGACCGGACTCGGCGGACTGCCGCAGCCAGTAGAAGGCCGCGGGTTCGTCGCCGCGTTCCCGGTGGTGGCGGCCGAGCGCGTGCGCGGCGGCCGCGGAGCCGGCGACGGCCGCGGTACGCCACCACTCCGCGGCCTCCTCCGGGTAACCCCGCTGGTGCAGCAGCACCCCCAGGTTGTTGGCCGCGGCGCGGTCGCCCGCGGCGGTGGCCGCGCGCAGATGCGGTTCGGCGCCGTTCAGGTCCCCCCGGCGCAGCAGTTGGGCGCCCAGCACGCTGTCGGCCGCGGTCGTCTCGGCCGGCACCCTTGCGCTCTCGTCCGCTGTCGTCCTCCCGACTGCCGCCGTCTCCTCGACTGCTGCGATCCGCACGGCTGCTGTGGTCTGCTCGGTGTACTCCTCCACGCTCAGGCCCGGACCGGGACGCACCGGGTCCGTCAGCCTTGCCTTCTCCCCCATAAGCTCCATCGTCGCACCACCCGCAACCCGCGTACACCTCGTATACCGCAGCCGGTGAGGTCACTTCAGAGGTTTGTCGACTTCCCGACGAAGAGATTCCTCAAACCCCCTGGTCCAACTGTCCCCCGTACAAGCGAAAGAGGCCCGGAGTCTGTTGACTCCGGGCCTCTCCCGAGTGGTAGCGGGGACAGGATTTGAACCTGCGACCTCTGGGTTATGAGCCCAGCGAGCTACCGAGCTGCTCCACCCCGCGCCGTTGTGAGTACAACTCTACACCACTCGGCAGGGTGGTCTCACCCGCTACCCGCTGCTGCCGGATCCGCTCCCGTCGCTGCCCTTCTTCTCGGCCTCGGCCGCCTCGTCCAACGCGTCCGCCAGGGCCTTCTGCTGCTTGCCGTACTCCTCCCAGTCGCCCTTCTCGCGCGCTTCCTCGCTCTTGTCCCACGCGGTCTGGGCGTCCTTGAGCGCGTCGGCGACCGAGGCGTTGGGCGGATTCTTCTCCTTGTCCTTGCCCTTGTCCTTCTCCTGGTCGCCGGGGCCGGTCCGCTCGCCGTCCTGCTGCCGGCCCTCGGTGTCGAAGACCTTGTTCAGCGCCTGCTCCAGGCTGTCCTCGAAGGCGATGCGCTCGTTGTAGGCGACGAGGACCTTGCGCATCCGCGGGTAGTTGGTACCGGCACCGCGGACGTAGACGGGCTCCACGTAGAGCAGGCCGCCTTCCACGGGCACAGTCAGCAGATTGCCGTACTCGACCTCGGAGTCGCCCCTCTTCAGGATGTTGATCTTGTCCGCGATCACCGGATCGGAGTTGAACTTGCTCTGCACCTGCGAGGGACCGGCGACCGTGGTGTTGGGCGGCAGTCTCAGCAGCCTGAGCTTGCCGTAGTCGCCGCTCTTCGCGTCCGCGTCGACGGCCATGAACGCGCCCAGCGTCTCGCGCTTGTTCGGGTTGAACGTCGTCGTGAGCTGGAACTGCTGTTCCTTCTGGCCGGGCATCTTCATGCTCAGGTAGTACGGCGGGACGGCGTTGCCCTTGTGCGTGGGGTCGTCCGGGACCTGCCAGCGCTCACTGCCGCTGTAGAACTGCGACGGCGAGGTCACGTGGTAGGTCTGCAGCAGGTCGCGCTGCACCTTGAACAGGTCCTGCGGGTAGCGCAGGTGGTCCATCAGGTCACCGCTGATGGCGCTCTTGGGCTTCACCGTGTCGGGGAATGCCTTCATCCAGGTCTTCAGCACCGGGTCCTTCTTGTCCCACTGGTACATCTCGACCTTGCCCGTGTAGGCGTCCACCGTCGCCTTGACCGAGTTGCGGATGTAGTTGACCCGGTTCTGCTGGGCCACCACCGCGCGCTGCCCGTCGGTCAGCGAGTCCTCCGTGGTGTCCCCCAGGGTCGTCCGCGACGAGTAGGGGTAGCCGTTGGAGGTGGTGTAGGCGTCGACGATCCACTTGATGCGCCCGTCGACCACCGCGGGGTAGGGGTCGCCGTCAATGGTCAGCCAGGGTGCGACCGCCTCCACGCGCTCCTTGGGGGTGCGCTTGTACAGGACCCGCGAGCCCTCGCCGATCGCTCCCGAGTAGAGGATCTGCGGCTCGTTGAAGTTGACCGCGTAGGCCGCGCGGTTGAGCGGGTTGGAGAGGTTGACGCCGCTGTCGGCCTTGTAGGTGTAGGTCTTCTCCCCGTTGTCGTCCGCGTAGTCCAGTTCCTTCTGCGGACCGCCGACGATGGAGTACTGCGTCGTCTTCTCCCCGTAGTAGACCCGGCCCTGGTACTTGCCCAGGTCGCCCTCCGGCGGCAGGTCCTTCTCGGTGAAGTCCGGAGCACCGTCCTTGTCCACCGAGGTGCCCTTGGCGGCGACCATGCCGAAGCCGTGGGTGTACTTGAAGTGCTCGTTGATCCAGTTCTTCTCCGGGATGCCGTTGGTGTTGATCTCCCGGAGGCCGACGACGGTGTCCTGCTCCTTGCCGTCCTTCTTGTAGCGGTCCACGTCCAGGGTCGCCGGGAACTGGTAGTACCCGCGGACCTGCTGCTTCTGCTGGAAGGTCGGGGAGACGACGTTCGGGTCCAGCAGGCGCATGCTCGCGGTGGTGTCGGCCGCGTTGCGCAGCTTCTCGTTGCTCGCCTTGCTGGTGCCCCGGTAGTCCTGCTCCTCGGCGTCGTCGATGTCGTACGCCTTGCGCGTCGCCTCGATGTTCTTCTTGATGTACGGCGTCTCCTTGGCCTGCTCGTTCGGCGAGACCTGGAACTTCTGCACCAGCGCCGGGTAGAGCCCGCCGATCAGGATGGCCGAGAGCACCATCAGCCCGAAGCCGATCACCGGGAGCTGCCAGGTGCGGCGCCAGATCGTGGCGAAGAAGAGCAGCGCGCAGATGATGGCGATGATGAACAGGATCGTCTTCGCCGGCAGATAGGCGTTGGCGTCGACGTACTTGAGGCCCGTCCAGTTGTCGGTCGCCTTGAAGTCGCCGGACTTGACCGCCAGGCCGTACCGGTCCAGCCAGTAGGCCACCGCCTTCAGCGCGACGAAGACGCCCAGCAGCACCGACAGGTGCCCGGTCGCCTGTGCCGTCGCCCGCGCGCCCGGGGTCGTCACCCGCAGCCCGCCGTAGAGGTAGTGGACCAGGGCGGCGGCCAGCAGCGAGAGGATCGCGGCAGCGAAGCCGAAGCCCAGCAGGAACCGGTAGAAGGGCAGGTCGAACGCGAAGAACGAGATGTCCTTGTGGAACTGCGGATCCTTGGAGCCGAACGGTACGCCGTTCACCCACATCAGCCAGGTGCGCCACTGGCCTGCCGCGGAGGCGCCGGAGATCAGCCCGATCAGGGCCGTGGCCCCCAGCAGCACCCACTTCTTGTAGGGCGCCAGCGCCATGCGGTAGCGGTCGAGGCTCTGCTGCTCCATCGACATCGCGCTCAGCGGCGGGCGCAGCCGGTGGGCCAGCCAGATGTTGAACCCGACGGCCACGGCCATCAGCAGCCCGAAGACCGCGAACAGGCCGATCTTGGTCCACAGAGTCTTGGTGAAGACCGAGCTGTAGTCGACCGAGCGATACCACAGCCAGTCCGTCCAGAACCCGGAGAACATGACGAAGAGCATCGCCAGGACCACCAGCACGCCCGCTGTCATCAACAGCGTCCGGGCGCGCCGGGAAGGCCGGCCCACTCTGATCCGTGGCCCGGAGGGACCCCCTGAGCCCCGGTCCGGCATCTGGAAAGCCAAGGTGCGCACCTCAAAGATTCGCAGTTGATGAAGCGATGATGCTGGGCCCGCATCGTAGGCCCACCTAGGCAACTTAACGAAGCTTTACCCAGTTCCCGGTTCCGGGGTCCGAGTCACGATTTCCGGCACCGGGACGGCACGATATGGGGATGGACAACCTCTCTCCCGAGGGCACGCCCCTCGCCTCCGGACCCCTGACCCGCGCGGTACTGGAGATCGACGAATACGCCTCCGGCCTGGGCTGGGACCAGCCCGCACGACTCTTCGCGCTGGTGAACACCGAGCGGCTGCGGGCCGAGGAGCCGGGTCTGGCCGGGCAGCTGGGACTGGACCAGCAGCCCGACAGTGCCCGGGGGGCCTCCTTCACCCCTGTCGAACAGGACGAGATCTCCGCGGACGTGCCGCTGGACGAGTTCCTGGGGACGATCGCCTGGCCCCCGTCGGTCGACGGCTGCGCGGTCACCGTGGAGCGGCTGATGCTGCCGCCGTCGGCCGAGGCGGCGGTGCCGCAGGACCTCGGCGAGGAGGAGCTGGCCCGCTGGGTCGCCGAGCACCCCGAGCGCAGCGAGGTGCGGATGACGGTGGCGGTCCTGCGGGACGGGGAGCGCGAGTCGGCGCTGCGGCTGCGGGAGAAGGACTCCGCCACGGAGGTGCTCACCGGCGGCGACCTGGTGCCCGGTCTCGCGGAGGCGCTGACCGCGACCTTCGCGGAGTAGCCGGGGCCGGAGGGCGGCGCCGCACCGCGCCGCCGCCCGGCCCTGCGGGGCGGCCGCCGGGGCCGCGCGGCGGGGGGCGGGAAGGCGGGGCCGGGGAGGGAAGGCGGAGACGCCTCAGGGCGCCTTCGCGTCCGGGGTGGCGCTCAGTGCGCCGTGCACCGGGAGAGCTCGTCCGTCCTGCCGCTGCGGATCTTCTTCAGCGCGCTGAGCGCGTCGTCGATGGTGGCCGTCTTCACCAGGGTGAGGCCCTCGGGCTTGTCCTTGGCGGCGGAGGCACAGTTGCCCGCGGGGGTGAGGAAGTACTCGGCGCCCTTCTTGCGGGCACCGACGGTCTTCATCTGGATGCCGCCGATCTCGCCCACCTTGCCGTCGTCGTCGATGGTGCCCGTCCCGGCGACGAACTTCCCGCCGGTCAGATCGGCGGGGGTGAGCTTGTCGACGATGCCGAGCGCGAACATCAGTCCGGCGCTGGGGCCGCCGATGTCGGCGAGCTTGATGTCGATCTCGAACGGGAAGGTGTGCCCCACCGCGGGCTGGATGCCCACGACCGCGCGGCCGTCGTCCGCGGCCTTCCGCGTGCCGACGGTGACCTTCTTCGCGTCCTCGGCGGGGGGCTTCTCGCCCCGCTTCTGGGCGGCCTTCACCCGGGCCGACGGGATCACGGTGAAGGTGACCCTCTCGCCGGGCTTGTGCTTGGTGACCAGCTTGCCCACGCTCTGCGCCCCGCCGACCGGGGTGCCGTCCACCGCCGTGATGACGTCTCCCGCGTGCAGCCGCTTGTGCGCGGGGGCGCCCTTCTCCACGGAGCCGACCAGGATGTGGGTGCTGACCGGGAGGTCCAGTTCCTTCAGCGCTGCGGCCTTGGCGCTCTCCTGGGAGGCGGTGAATTCCTCGGCGTTCTCCTCGTCGACCTCCTGGGCCGACTTGTCGTCCGGATAGAGCGTGTGGTGCGGGACGACCAGGCTGTCATGGCGCAGCCAGCCGGACAGCGCCCCGAAGAGGGTCATCTTGTACTCGGAGCTGGTGACGCGGACGGTCGTCATATTGAGGTTGCCCGAGGTGTCGTACACCTCGGGACGCCCCTTGCGACCCGGCTCGTCCTTGACGTTGAGCACCGGATCCCCGTCGTGCGAACCCAGGGTGTTCACCGTCGGACCCGGTGACATCTCGGCATAGGGCACGTTCAGGAGCGCTCCGACGCAGAACATCGTTATGAGCAGCAGCGCAGAGGTCAGCAGGGTCGCGGTGCGGCGAGGCATGGCACGACAGTACGGGAAGGGTCTGTCAACCTGCTTCCCGGGCCGGTCCGTCCGGGGTCGTGCGGGCCGCCGCCCCGGTGGAGGCGAGTTCGAGACCGCCCTTCCGCCTCCACCACCGGAGGTCCCGGCGGGCTTCGGGCTCGTCGGCCGGCGCAGTGGGGCCGTCGGGGGCGTCGTCGGCGCGGGAACGTTCCATGGCGACACGGAAGCGCTCGTATCCGGCCACCCCTGCGGCGTCGGGCGTCTTGACCCGGCGCCGCCCGGCCCAGCTTCCCCACATGCTCGTGGCGACAGCGGCGACCAACGGAATCAGCAACCAGGCGAGAGCAGCCATCCGGAACCTCCCGACCCTCGTAGGTGCCTCCCGGGCACACGGCCCGGCGACCGGCAGACCGGCCGATGAGCAGATTAACCGTCGGTGTCTCAACGGTCGGGGTGAGGGGCCGGTTACGCAACCGGAACGAGCTGCACCCGCGTGCGCGGCGGGACCGGCCGGCCCCGCCCCGTTCAGGGAGTGACGTCGGGGCGGGGAGCGGCTCCCTGGACGCCCACCCACTCCTCGGCGCCGTCGGTGAACGTCTGATGCTTCCAGATCGGGACCTCGTGCTTGAGGTCGTCGATGAGCTTGCGGCAGGCGTCGAACGCCTCCGCGCGGTGCGGACAGGAGACGGCCACGACCACGGCCAGGTCACCCACCTCCAGGTCCCCGACGCGGTGCACCGCGGCGAGGGCGCGCACCGGGTGGTCGGCGGCGACCTTCTCGGCGACCCGGCGCAGCTCGGCCTCGGCAGTGGGGTGCGAGGAGTAGCCCAGACGGGCGACCCCGGCGCCGCCGTCGTGATCGCGGACGGTACCGACGAAGAGCGCCGTACCGCCCGCGGCGTGGTCACCGACCGCGGCGAAGACCTCGTCGACGGACAGCGGCGCGTCGCGGATCTCCAGCAGCCGGATCGGGTCCTCGGCCCCCAGCTCGCCGGGGTGGTCGGAGTGCACACGCCGGTGCCCGGAACCGTGATCGCCGTCGTACGTCTGTGCCATGCCGGTCATGCTGCCCTACCTGCCCCGAATCCGGAACACCTCACCTGTCGCACCCGCCGTGTCGTCCCCGCACCGCCGACTGCGGCGGCCCGCAGGTGCCGTTCACTGCCCGCCGGTGGCGCTCACTGCCCACTGGCATCGGTCACAGCCCGCTGGTCCCGGTCACAGCCCGCGCCGCTTGCGCGCCCTGCGCACCAGTGCGGCGGTGCCCAGCAGCGCGACCGTCGCGCCCGCGGCGCCCGCCGCCGTGGCCGCCTCCGTCCGGCCCAGCCGCCGCCCCGCGACGGTGTGCCTGCCGGAGACGTCCTCCAGCAGCGCGGCGAGCACCTCCTCGTTCGTCCAGGCAGGGCGCCAGCCGGCGTCGTGCAGCCTGCTGCCGCTGACCACCCAGGGATGCATCGTGTAGGCGAGGTCGGCGGCGGGCGACGGGGTCAGTCCCAGCCGGTGCAGCCGGGAGGCGGCGCCCAGCGCGACGCTGGAGGGCAGCTCCATCCGCCGCATCCCGGTGAGCTGCTCGACCTCCTCCTGCTCCAGCCAGCCGTCGCAGCCCACCACCATCTCGCCCTCGACCTTCTCCAGCGCGGCGTACTCGAGCGCGCTGACCAGGTCGTCGACGTGGCAGAACTGCCAGCAGGGGCGCGATCCGGCGACCACCAGGAGCCGCGGCGCCTCGAAGTGGCGGGTGAGCGTGGTGTCCGTGCCCGCGCCGACCAGCACGGTGGGACGCACGACGGTCACATTGAGGCCCGGGTGGGCCCGCGGGGCGCGCTGGGCCAGGCGTTCGAGCTCCAGCAGGTCGCCCACCCCCGTGGCGTCCGCGGTGGCCCGCAGCTCGGCGTCCTCCGAGAGCGGCACGTCGTTGTCCTGGAGCGCTCCGTAGACCATCGCCGAGGTGCACAGCACCACCCGGCGGACGCCCGCGGCCGCCGCCGCGGTCAGCACGGTCTGGGTGCCGCGCACGTTGTAGGCGGTGCGCGCCACCGGGTCGGTCTCCAGATCCAGGTCGAGCGCCAGGTGGACGACCACGTCCACCGGGTCGCCGTCGCCGCGCAGCCGGTCGGCGATGGCCGGATCCCGCACGTCCATGGTGTGCCACTGGGCCTCGGTCACCTCGCCTCTGCGCTCGTCCAGGGCGATGACCTGCTTGATCTCCTCGGACGCCGCCAACCGCTCGGTGAGCAGCGCGCCGACCCCCGCGGCGGCGCCGGTGACGGCGACGGTCGGGGTTCGCGCTGCGCGAACGTGGGACTCGGAGGAACTCACCGGGCGTCTCCAGTGGTTGTTTCTGGTACGGGGTGCGCAGGCTCCATCCTGCCTGACTCGTGTCTAGGCTGGAGGCAGAGCCCGCACATCGCACCAGGACATACCGACGCAGACCCCGACCGCACCCAGGACATCCAGACCGTCCGCGAACCACCAGACCGTCCTACGAGACAGAGCCGAGGAAACCCGTGAGTGACACCCCATTCGGATTCGGCGTACCTCCTGAGGAGCCCGAGGACGGGAACGACGGCGAGAAGAAGAAGCCGGGCGGCGACCAGCCGAACCCGTTCGGTTTCGGCGGCGCCCCGGGCTCCGGAGGGGCGGACAACCCCCTGGCGGCGATGTTCGGCTCGCTGGGCGGCGGACAGGGCCAGCTCGACCCCAGCGACCTGGGTGCCGCCTTCCAGAAGCTCGGCCAGATGCTCTCCTACGAGGGCGGCCCGGTGAACTGGGACATGGCCAAGGACATCGCACGGCAGACGGTCGCGTCGGGGGCCCAGGACGGTTCCAAGGACGCCTCCGTCAGCCCGCACGACCGCGCTGCCGTCGAAGAGGCCGTGCGCCTGGCCGACCTGTGGCTGGACGGAGTGACCTCGCTGCCCTCCGGCTCCGGCGCAGCGGTGGCCTGGAGCCGCGCGGAGTGGGTCGAGGCCACCCTGCCGGTCTGGAAGGACCTGGTCGACCCGGTCGCCGAGCGCGTCGGCGCCGCCATGGGCGATGTGCTGCCCGAGGAGATGCAGGCGATGGCCGGCCCGCTGCTCGGCATGATGCGCTCCATGGGGGGCGCCATGTTCGGCACGCAGATCGGGCAGGCGCTCGGCGTGCTGGCGGGCGAGGTCGTCGGCTCCACGGACATCGGACTCCCGCTCGGCCCCGCCAACAAGGCAGCACTGCTGCCGGTAAACATCGAGGCCCTCGGGGGCGGGCTGGGCATCCCGCTGGAGGAGGTCCGCCTCTACCTGGCGCTCCGGGAGGCCGCGCACCAGCGGCTGTTCGCGCACGTGCCCTGGCTGCGGTCGCACCTCTTCGGCGCCGTCGAGGGCTACGCCCGGGGCATCAAGGTGGACACCGCCAAGCTGGAGGACGTGGTCGGGCAGATCGATCCACAGCGTCCCGAGGAACTGCAGGAAGCGCTCCAGCAGGGCATGTTCCAGCCGGAGGACTCCCCGCAGCAGAAGGCGGCGCTCGCCCGGCTGGAGACGGCGCTGGCGCTGGTCGAGGGGTGGGTGGACGCGGTGGTGCACGCCGCGGCCGAACCGCACCTGCCGTCCGCCTCCGCGCTGCGCGAGACGCTGCGCAGGCGGCGCGCCTCCGGCGGCCCGGCGGAGCAGACCTTCTCCACGCTGATCGGCCTGGAGCTGCGCCCCCGGCGGCTGCGCGACGCCTCCCGGCTGTGGGCCTCGCTGGCCGACGCACGGGGTGCCGAGGGCCGCGACGCCGTGTGGGAGCACCCGGACATGCTGCCCACGGCCGCCGACCTGGACGACCCGGACGCTTTCGTCCACCACGAGCAGCCGGACTTCTCCGAGCTGGACAAGATGCTGGGCGACGCGGCCGCCGCGGACAGCGGCACCGGCAGCACCCGGGAGGACGGAGCCGGGGACGAGACCTCCGGCGGCGGCCGGTCGCAGGAGAAGCGCACCGGGGAGCAGTCCGGCGGCGCGGAGGACACCGACGGCGGCGAGGGCGAAGGCACGCGGTGAGCGCGTCACCGGACGGCCTCCGCGCGGATGCGGAGCGTGTCCTGACCCGGTGGCGCAGCAAGGACGGCGACCCCGCCCAGGAGGAGCTGCGCCGGGAGTATCTGCGCCACCTCGCCGACCGGCCGGACGGCATGTGGAAGGCGTGCTCCGCGGGGCACATCACCGCCAGCGCGCTGGTCGTCGACCCGCGGAAGGACCGGGTGCTGCTGACGCTCCACCGCAAGCTGGGCAGATGGCTGCAGATGGGGGGCCACTGCGAACCGGAGGACGCCACCCTGGCCGGTGCCGCGCTGCGGGAGGCCACGGAGGAGTCGGGCATTCCGGGGCTCTCCCTGCTGCCCGGCGGCCCGCTCCGGCTCGACAAGCACCGCACGCCCTGCGCCTGGCATCTGGACGTGCAGTACGCGGCCCTCGCCCCCGAGGGCGCCGTCGAGGCGATCAGCGAGGAGTCCCTGGACCTGCGCTGGTTCGGCTTCGACGAGGTGGCGGGGGTGGAGGACGAGTCCGTGGTGCGGCTCGCGCGGCTGTCGGCCGCGGCCGTCGCGGTCAGCTCCGGCCGGGACCCTCTCCCGTGACGGAGTCGGGCCCCTCCTCGGGAACGGGGGCGGGGTCCTCCCCTGCGACGGGCTGGTGCGGCAGCCGCTCGGCTGCCGCCACCCCCTCCAGGTAGCCGCGCGCCCGCTCCGTGCGCGGATACGCCTCCAGCAGTCGCCAGAACCGCGGACCGTGGCCGGGCACGAGCAGATGCGACAGCTCGTGCAGCAGCACGTAGTCGATGACGTACTCGGGCATGCCCTGCAGCCGGTGGGAGAGCCGGATGCTGCCCTCAGCCGGTGTGCAGGAGCCCCAGCGGGTGTTCTGGTTGGTCACCCAGCGCACCGAGGCGGGCCGGGCATGCCCGTCGAGATACTGCTCGGAGAGGGCCGCCGCCCGGCGGGCGAGGTCGCTGTCGTCGAGCATGCGCCTGCTCTCCTGGGCGGCGAGCTTGTCGAGCATCACGCCGACCCAGCGCGCCTCCTCGTCCGCCGTCATGCGCGCCGGCAGCAGCACGACGGTGCGGTCACCCTCGCGGTAGGCGGAGACGGTGCGGCGTCGGCGGGTGCTGCGGCGCACCTCGACCGCGCGGCGGCTGGTGCTGTTCAGCGGGTCGGCGGGCACGCCATGACGTTACCCGCTGCGGTCGGCGGAAGTCCCGCCTCCAGGCTCGTTCGAGGGGGAAAGGCGACAAGAGACCGGCAAGAGACCGGCAAGGGACCTACAAGGGACCTACAAGAGACGGGGCACGGCGAGGGCGAACGGCTCACGCTTGTATGACTGATGCCGTCGCCTGTGGACAACTCGCTCCGCGAAATCCGCGGCCGACGGCATGCTGTCCCCAGTGATCGACAGCCGAGCCGGGTGGAGTCCCGGCGCGTCAGGGGGGAACGTGCATCCGATGATCAAGCCCGCGCTGCGGCGGGGCTGGCGAGACAGGCAGACCGTGCAGTGCGGTGTGGCACCCGCGCACGCGGTGCTGCTGGGACCATTGAGCGACGCGGCGGCGGCCTTCATCGAGATGATGGACGGGACCCGCAGCATGGAGCGGCTCCAGCAGGAAGCAGACCGGCTCGGCCTGGCGCCCCGGGCTCCGGCGAGGATCACCGAGCGCCTCAGCGCAGCCGGGGTGCTGGATGACGCGACGGCCGACCGCGACGCCGCGGCACACGTCAGCGACCGACTGCGGCCGGATCTGGCGTCGCTGTCCGTGGTGCACCGCGAACCGGGCGGCGGGGTGCGCAGACTCGCCGCCCGGCGGGCTTCGCGCGTCCAGGTGCGCGGGCTGGGCCGGGTGGGCACCGCGGTGGCCGCGGCCCTGTCGGCCGCGGGGGTGGGCCAGGTGGACGTGGCGGACGGGGGCGTGGTGGAGGAGTGGGACACCGCGCCGTGCGGGGTGCCTCCGGAGCAGGTGGGCACCCGCCGCGACGTGGCGGCACGGGGCGTGGTCCGCCGCTCCCGCTCCTGGCGGAGCGGTGCCCGTTCCGAGGTCGGCCTGGTGGTGGTGACACCGCGGGACGGCCTGGACGCCTACGCCCCCGACCCGGAGGCCACCGAGCGGTTCATGGAGGCGGGGACACCCCATTTGTTCGGCGGCGTGGTCGAGGCCACCGGAGTGGTGGGTCCCCTGGTGCTGCCCGGCTCCGCGCCGTGCGCGGAGTGCCTGGCACGCACCCGGGCGGAGCGGGAGCCGAGCTGGCCGATGCTGGTGGGCCAGTGGCGGACGGCGAGCAGACGGCGCACGGGGGTCCCCGCCTGCGACACGGCGCTGGCCACCATGGTGGCGGGTGCGGTCGCCTCCTACGCCCTGAGCTACCTGGACGGGGACGGAGCCTGCGCGGTGGGCTACCGGCTGCGGTTCGCGCTGCCCCACCTGCTGCCGGACACCGAGCGGTTCGCGGCGCATCCGGAGTGTGCGTGCGGTGCCGCTTCGGTGAGTGCACCCCCCGCACAGCCGCGAACGGCCGAAAGCAGGCGACAATGACCGGGTGGCCGACGTCCTCGGTGCTGTCTCGGTTGAGCTGTCAGGGAGTTGGAGGGACGCATGTCTGATCTTCCGCGCAAGGCGGTGACGCGGACGGCCAAGCTGGCCGCCCTGCCGCTGGGCTTCGCGGGCCGCTCCGCGTGGGGGCTCGGCAAGCGCCTCGGGGGCCTCTCCGCCGATCTGGTCGGCCAGGAGCTGCAGCAGCGGACCGCCGAGCAGCTCTTCAAGGTGCTGGGCGAGTTGAAGGGGGGTGCCATGAAGTTCGGGCAGGCCCTCTCGGTCTTCGAGTCCGCCCTCCCCGACGAGCTGGCGGGCCCCTACCGCGCCACCCTGACCCGGCTGCAGGAAGCCGCTCCGCCGATGCCCGCCGGTACCGTGCACAAGGTACTGGAGGAGGAGTTGGGCCAGGAGTGGCGCGAGCACTTCGCCGAGTTCGACGACAAGCCCGCCGCGGCGGCCTCCATAGGCCAGGTGCACCGCGCCGTCTGGCACGACGGGCGGGAAGTCGCGGTCAAGGTGCAGTACCCGGGCGCCGGTGAGGCCCTGGTCTCCGACCTGACCCAACTGAGCAGGTTCGCCCGGCTGCTGGGCCCGCTGATACCGGGCATGGACATCAAACCGCTCATCGCGGAGCTGCGCGAGCGGGTCGCGGAAGAGCTGGACTACGGCCTGGAGGCGGAGGCCCAGCGCACCTACGCGGAGGAGTACGAGGCGGACGAGGACGTCGTCGTCCCGCACGTGGTCCACCAGGCCGACCGAGTGCTGGTGTCGGAGTGGCTCGAGGGCGTGCCGCTCTCCCAGGTGATCGCCGACGGCAGCCAGGAGGAACGGGACCGCGCGGGGCGGCTGCTGAGCCGGTTCCTCTTCTCCGGCCCCGTGCGCACCGGGCTGCTGCACGCGGATCCGCATCCGGGAAACTTCCGGCTGGTCCCCGGCGACACCGGAACATCCGCGGACTGGCGTCTGGGGGTGCTGGACTTCGGCACCGTGGACCGGCTGCCGGAGGGACTGCCTCCGACGATCGGCGAGGTGCTGCGCATGATGCTCGACGGGGACGCGGAGACGGCCTACGCCCTGCTGCGCGAAGAGGGCTTCGTCAAGAAGGAGATCGAGCTGGAGCCGGAGGCGGTACGGGAGTATCTGCTGCCGATCGTCGAGCCCGCCTGCGTGGAGGAGTTCGCCTTCAGCAGGGACTGGATGCGCGGGCAGGCAGCCCGGATCGCCGATCCCCGCTCCGCGGCCCACCAGTTGGGGCGGCAGCTCAACCTGCCGCCGTCCTATCTGCTGATCCACCGGGTGACGCTCAGCACCATCGGCGTCCTGTGCCAGCTCGGCGCGACGGTGCGGATGCGGCACGACATGGAGACCTGGGTACCGGGGTTCGCCCCCGCGGAGGCGCCGCGGCCCGGGTGGTCCGAGGAGCCGCCGCACGGGGAGACGGCAGAGCCCGAAGAGGAGCCGGAGATCGCCCTGTGAGCAGGGTGCGGGCCGCGGCACGGCACCCGGCCCGGCAGGGGCGATGACGGCGGAGAGCCGGGGCGTTCGCCCCGGCTCTCCGGTGTTCAGGTCATGCGGGCCGGATCACTGCATCACGGCCATCGCGAGGGCACGCCGCGCGCGAAGCGTCGCGCGCTCGGCGCGGCGCTGAAGGCGCCGCGCGGTCCTCAGCCGCAGCGCCCTGCGTTCTGCTTCGGCCTCGTGCATTCGTTGCTGTATCTGTGCTCTGGCCAGGCTTTCTGGCATGAGTTGCATGTCGCGGGTCCTGTTCTGGCGGACGACTGTCGCGTCGGAGCGGGTACGTGCGGTGGTCTCGTGGACGGGTGTCATCGTCGGGTCCTGCTTCGTGAGGTGGCGCGTACGGGGATCCAGCGCCGACGGGTTGTCGATCGTTCCGGCGACCGCCTTGCGGCGGACGGGCGATCCATGGCGGCGACGGGGGTTCATGCCGTCACCGGGTTCTTGCGCGGACGGCCCCGCGGACGCTTCCGCGGAACCACGACGCCCTGGACGAACAGCTCGCCGCCCCAGACGCCCCACGGCTCGCGGCGGTCCTTGGCCCCGGCGAGGCAGGCCGCACGCAGCGGGCAGGTCTGGCAGAGGGACTTCGCGTACTCGACGTCCGCGGGGGACTCGGCGAAGAAGACCTCCGGGTCGTAGGAGCGGCAGGGAACATCGACGCCGAGCCGCTCGATGGCGTCGTCGAGCTCGGTGAGGGTGATCTGCGGGGCGGTCAAGGAGTCCTCCGTGGTGAGATCAGGCGGCAGAGAAGGCGCGGGGCGCAACGTGTCAGGGTGCGTCTCGGTGTGCACTGCGGTTCTTCCTGTCTGTTGGATGTCTGTTGTCGTGTCGGGCCGGCTGGTGGCCGGCCGGGGCAAACAGAAGGGCCGCGGATCCCGATGTGGGTTCCGCGGCCCTGGAAGGTGCCGACCTGATCTCGCCGATCAGGCTGGATCTCTCCAGGGTCGGAGGCCACGGAAGGCCCACATGGTGTAGCGCTGCGTCTTCTGGCGTCCTTCGCCGGCACCGTTGGCCGCGGAGCCACCGGCAAAGGCGGCTGCCTGTGCCTGTGCTGCTACCTCGGGTGCCTTGCTCGGTCGCTCGTTGCCGCCAGGATTGACGCCGGACAGACCGGTGCCGTGGAGGTTGGAGCCGAGCAGGCAGGCGCGAATGACCGAGTGATCGGTCATTTTGATCTCCGAAATGATGGTGGTCACTGGTCTCGCCTCCTCTCGGCGTCTCGGGGGACCCGCCACTGGGACTGGTCCGTGGATGTTCAGGACTTAGTACAGCATGGAAGAGGAAGAGCGAAAAGGCCCGCCCTCTCCATGCCCGGAAGGCTATGAGGCTCCGTACGGCCCGCGCAAACTATTTTTCACGGCTTTCTGTCACAGCTTCTGTGACATGGGCCCGGCACCGCCCCGCTGCGGGTCGTCACCCCTGCCGGGGATCCTCGTCCGGGTCCGCGGGCAACTCCTCGCCCGCGCACAGAGCGAGCACGTCGGCGCCGAACTGCTGGAGCTTACGGTGGCGTACCCCGGAGATGCGGGAGAGCTCCGCCGCGTCACCGGGAACGGCCTCGGCGATGGCGAGGAGCGTCTTGTCGGTGAAGACGCAGTAGTCCGGCTGGCGCAGCAGCGCCGCCTGCCGGGCCCGCCACTGGTGCAGCCGCTCGTGCAGCACCTCGTCCAGCTGGGAGGGGCAGTCCTCGCAGCGCATCAGCTTCACCTCACCGGGCTGGGTCAGCGACCGGCCGCACACCCGGCACCGCGCCGGCGCACGACGCACCCGCTCCCGGCGCCCGGCCGGGACAGGAGCACCCCCGCCGCCGCTGACGCTGCCGCCCGCCCCGGCACCGGTCCGGGCAGCGCTCACGCCGGAGCCGGCACGCAGCCCTGCGAGGAAGCGGCTGGGCTGCCGGCTGGGGCGGCCACCCGGTGAGCGGGCGAGCGACCAGGAGAGAGTCAGGAACCGGCGGGCGCGGGTGATGCCGACATAGAGCAGTCTGCGCTCCTCCTCCGTCTGCTCCTCGGTCTTGGCGTGGGTGATCGGCAGCATCCCGTCGGTGAGGCCCACCACGAAGACGGCGTCCCACTCCAGGCCCTTGGCCGCGTGCAGCGAGGCCAGCGTGACCCCCTCCACGGTCGGCGCGTGCTGGGCCCGGGCCCGCTCGTCCAGCTCCGCGACCAGGTCGCCGAGCCCCGCACCGGACCGGGCCCCGGCGAAGTCCTCGGCCAGCCGCACCAGGGCCGCCAGCGACTCCCACCGGTCCCGGACGGCCCCCGACCCGGACGGCGCATGCGGGCTCCAGCCCTTGGTGCCGAGCACGGCACGCACCTGCGAGGGCAGGTCGACCGCGTCGTCCAGCAGCGCGTCGTTACCGCCCGCGCGGGCCGCTCCGCGCAGTGCCACGAACGCCTCCCGCACCTCGGGGCGTTCGAAGAACCGCTCGGCACCGCGCAACCGGCAGGGGACCCCGAGATCCGCCAGCGCCTGCTCGTAGACCTCGGACTGGGCGTTGATCCGGTAGAGGACGGCGATCTGGCTGGCGGGGACCCCCGAGGCGATGAGGTCCCGGACCCGCCGGGCCACCCCCTCGGCCTCGCCGGGTTCGTCGGCGTACTCGGCGCAGACCGGCTCGGGGCCCGGCTCGCGCTGGGAGACCAGCTCCAGCCGGTGTTCGGCGGCCCGGCCGACGGCCTGCGCGAGCAGCCCGTTGGCGAAGTGCACCACCTGCGGGGTGGAGCGGTAGTCGCGGACCAGCTTGACGACCGTCGCCTCCGGGTGGCGGGAGCGGAAGTCGAGGAGGTGGTCGGGGGTGGCACCGGTGAAGGAGTAGATGGTCTGGCTGGCGTCGCCGACCACGCACAGACCGCCCCGCTCCCCCACCCACAGTTCCAGCAGCCGCTGCTGCAGCGGGCTCACGTCCTGGTACTCGTCCACCGTGAAGTGCTGGTACTGGCCGCGGACCGTCTCGGCGATGTCCGGGCGGTCCTGGAGGATGCCGACGGTGAGCAGCAGCACATCCTCGAAGTCGATCACCGAGCGCTCCCGCTTGAGCTGCTCGTAGAGGGCGTAGACGCGACCCGTCTCGGCACTGTCCCGGGGGGCCGCACGGCCCGCTGCCGCGGCGGCGGCCGGATAGTCCTCGGGGACGGTCTGGGTCACCTTGGCCCACTCGATCTCGCCGGTGACGTCCCGCAGCTCGGTACGGTCCAGCCGGATCCGGCACCGGGCCGCGGCCTCCCCGACGAGCTGCGCCTTGCGCTCGACCAGCGGCGGCAGTTCGCCGCCGACGGCACGCGGCCAGAAGTACTGGAGCTGGCGCAGCGCGGCCGAGTGGAACGTGCGCGCCTGGACGCCCTGGACGCCGAGCTCGCGCAGCCTGCCGCGCATCTCCCCGGCGGCGCGCTGGGTGAAGGTGACGGCGAGCACACCGCCCGGGGGCAGGATGCCGGCGCGGACGCCGTAGGCGATGCGGTGGGTGATCGCTCTCGTCTTGCCGGTGCCCGCACCGGCCAGCACGCACACCGGACCGTGCAGCGCCGTCGCCACCGCGCGCTGCTCGGGGTCGAGGCCCTCGAGCACCGCGTCGGGAGAGTCGGGAACCCGCGGGAAGAGAGTGGAGTCCGTTGCTGCTGTCACCCCGCCATGCTGCCAGCCCGGCCGGGAGGGGCGGCACGGCTGTCCACAGCCGGACTCTGCGGTCCTATGAATCGCTCCCGTTCAGGTGCGTGCGCCCCGGGCAGGGTGCCCCGGGACATTCCCCCGGGGGTGCCCCGGGGGAATGTCCCGAGGCCGCCGCACGTTCAGACAGCGCACCCGGACGAGACGAAGGAGCACTGGAGAAGATGGCGGGCAATGTGACGATGTACAGCACCACCTGGTGCGGCTACTGCCGCCGGCTGAAGGGCCAGATGGAACGCGCGGGCATCGCGTACACCGAGATCAACATCGAGCAGGACCCCGAGTCGGCGACCTTCGTCGAGAAGGCGAACGGCGGCAACCAGACGGTGCCCACCGTCCTGTTCCCCGACGGCTCGACGCTGACCAATCCCTCGCTGGCCCAGGTCAAGGAGCGGGTCGGCGGCTGATCGCGGCGGGCGGCGCGGCCGGCTCGGCGTATCGGGCCGGCCCGCCGCCGCCTCAGTCGTGGTGCCGGGGCTGCGGCAGCGGCTGCCCGTACCAGAGCTCGACCAGCCGGGCCGCGATCGAGATGCCCGAGGGGGTGAGCACCTCGCCGGAGTCGATCGCCGCCCGCAGGTCCTCGCGGGAGAACCAGCGGGCCTCCTCGATCTCGTCCTCGTCCACCTGGATCCGGGACGAGGTGGCGCGCGCCATGAAGCCCAGCATCAGGCTGGAGGGGAACGGCCAGGGCTGGCTCGCCACGTAGCTGACGGATCCGACGGCCACCCCGGCTTCCTCGGCGACCTCGCGGCGCACCGCGGCTTCCAGGGATTCGCCCGGCTCCACGAAGCCCGCCAGCGTCGAGAACCTGCCCTCCGGCCAGTGCACCTGGCGGCCGAGCAGCGCGCGGTCCTGGTCGTCGGTGACCAGCATGATCACGGCGGGGTCGGTGCGCGGGTAGTGTTCGGCCCCGCAGGCCGGGCAGCGGCGGATGTGCCCGGCCGCCGCGATGACGGTGCGCTCACCGCAGCGGGAGCAGAAGCGGTGGGTGCGCTGCCAGTTCTCCAGCCCGACGGCGTGGACCAGCAGTTCGCTGTCGCGGTCCGAGAGCAGCACACCCGCCTCGCGCAGTCCGGCCGGGCGGGCGATGTCGTCCATCCGGCCCGGCAGCGAGTCCTTCTGGAGCGCGAAGTACCGCACACCGTCCTCGTCGGTGCCCAGGAAGTAGCGGTGGGCCTCGGTGAAGGGGGCGTCGAAGGACGGCATCGTGACGAGTTCCGTCGTGCCGTCCTCCTGGTCCTCGATCATGGCCTGTCCGCCGGAGACCACGAAGACCCGGGTACTGGGATGGCTCCAGGCCGCCGCCAGCCATGCCTCGTCCAGCCGGTGGTGGGAGGCCCGGTCGATGCCTCCGGTGCTGGTGAGGCTGATGGCCGGGTCGCCGGAGGGTCCGGGCCGGCCGGCTCCGCCGCCGGGTTCGGCGGTCCGGTCGGCGCTGGGGTCTGTCGAGGTCGGGATGGTCACTTCTGCTTCCTACTCCCCCTGGGTCGGGGCTCCCCGCCCGGCAGCCGGGTCGGGGGGCGGTTGGCGAGCGTTCGTGATGGGTCGGGCGGGGTGCCGTCCGGGTCAGCCCTCGCTCCAGTGTGCCGCGAGGTCCTCCCAGAGGTATGCGGCGGTCTCCGCGCCCTTGAACAGCAGATCGAGTTCGATCTTCTCGTTCGGCGCGTGCCAGCCGTCCGAGGGGACCGAGATGCCGAGGAAGAGCACCGGTACGCCGAGCGCGTCCCGCAGGTCGGCCGCGGGGCCGGAACCGCCTTCCCGGGTGAAGCGGACCGGGGTGCCGAAGGCGCGTCCCATGGCCCGGGTGAGGGAGCGCAGTGCGGGGTGGTCGAGCGGGGTGAGGCAGGGGCGGGTGGCACCCCAGAAGGTGATCTCGTGCCGGATCCCCGCGGGCAGCCGGCCGGCGACCCAGTCGCGGAGCGCCTGCTGGATCTTCTCCTCGTCCTGGCCGGCGACGGTGCGGAAGGACAGCTTCAGCCCGGCCGTCGCCGGCACGATCGTCTTGCCGCCGGGGCCCTGGTAGCCGCCGCCGATCCCGTTCACCTCGGCTGTGGGGCGGGCCCACACCCGCTCCAGTGTGGTGTAGCCGCTTTCGCCGAGGGCGGCCCGGGAGTGCGCCGTGCGCAGCCAGGCGTCCTCGTCGAAGGGCAGCTCGGCGAAGAGGGTGCGTTCCTCCTCGGTCAGCTCCACCACGCCGTCGTAGAAGCCGGGAAGGGTGACCCTGCGGTCCTCGTCGTGCAGCGCCGCGGCGAGCCGGGCGGCCTCGGTGGCCGGGTTGGGCACGGCTCCGCCGAAGGAGCCGGAGTGCACGTCCTGGGCCGGTCCGTACAGGTCGATCTGGCAGTCGGTGAGCCCGCGCATCCCGGTGCAGACGGTGGGGGTGTTCTCGTCCCACATGCCGGTGTCCGAGACGACCACGGCGTCGCAGTCCAGCCGCGGCGCGTGGGTGCGCAGCAGCGCGGGGAAGTGCGGCGAGCCGGACTCCTCCTCGCCCTCGACGAGCAGTTTGACGCCGACGGCCGGGGCACTCCGTCCGGTGGCGGCCAGGTGCGCGCGCAGACCCAGCGCGTGGAAGAGGACCTGTCCCTTGTCGTCGGCGGCGCCCCGCGCGTACAGCCTGCCGTCCCGCTCCTCGGGCTCGAACGGTTCGCTGTGCCAGCCGTCGGCACGGGCCGCGGGCTGGACGTCGTGGTGGCCGTAGACCAGGACGGTGGGTGCCGCGGGGTCGTCGGAGGGCCACTCGGCGAAGACGGCGGGGGCGCCCTCGGTCTCCCAGACCTCCACGACGGGGAAGCCGGTGGCGCGCAGTGCGGAGGCGAGCCAGTCGGCGCTGCGCCCCACCTCGGGGGCGCGTTCCGGGTCGGCGGAGACGGACGGGATGCGCAGCCAGTCGCACAGGTCGCGGAGAAAGGCGGGACGCTGGTCCTGGATGAAGGTCCGGACAGCGCTGTCCGGGGGAGCGGGGGTGGTGCTCATGCCCTCGAGCCTATCGGGCCGGGAGTGATCAGCCGTCGGCCGGAGGCTCGTGCCCGGGATGCCGCGCGGGTTCCCACGGGTCGTGGGCGCGCTGCGCGGGGGCGCCCTCCAGCAGCAGCCGTTCCAGTCCGGCCCGGTCCGGCAGCTCTGCGGGCCGCACCAGTTCGCCGCTGCGCACGTAGAGGAACGCCGCGCCGACGGAGGACAGCGGTACGCCCTCCTGTTCGGCCCAGGCGAGGCGGTAGACGGCGAGCTGGAGCGGGTCGGCCTCCCGGCCGCGGCCGGTCTTCCAGTCGACGATGTCGAAGGTCACGCTCCCGTCCGGTGCGCGGTCCCGGTAGACGGCGTCGATCCGGCCCCGGACGATCCGTCCGGCCAGCGCGAGCTGGAAGGGCGCCTCGACGCGGTGGGGCGTCCGGCGTGCCCAGGGAGTGCGTTCGAACGCCTCCTTGAGGGCGGCCAGGTCCCGCTCGTCGGCGATCTGCGGGGGCTCGCCCGCATACCGGCCCTCGCCGTCCGCGCCCGGCAGTTCCTCGGGTCCGAGCAGTGGCAGCGGGAGTTCCTCGAAGCGGGATTCCACCCAGGCGTGGAAGCGGGTGCCCCGGCGCGCGGCCGCGGGTTGCGGAGGGCGCGGCATGGGGCGGGCCAGTTCCCGCGCGAAGCCTTCCGGGTCGGCGGCCAGGCGCAGCAGTTGCGAGGCGCTCAGCGTGCGCGGCAGCGGGACGTCCCGCACCGCGGCGCGGGAGCGGCGCAGCTCTCCGGTGAGCGCCTCCAGGTCCCGGTCCCACGCGGCGGCGAGCCGGGCCTCTTCGGGGTCGAGGCCGCCGGGTGCCGCACCCGCACCCGGGTCCGGACCCGCGCCGGGGTGCGGGGCCGGGGCCGCGCCCGGGGCCGACGGGTCCGGGACATCCGCGATGTCCGGTTCCGGGTCCCCCGTGTGCCCCGCGTCCCGGTCCGCCGCCGGGCCCGGACCGGCGGCCGGGCCCGCATCGACGACCCCGGCCGTCTCCGGCCCGGCGACCTCGGCGGCTTCCGCGGCGTCGGCGGCATCGGCGACCGCGGCGGCTTCCGCGGCCTCGGCGGCGTCGAGGTGGGCCAGCACCCGGCTCGCCGCCGCGCGGCGCAGCGCCAGCGCTTCCGCGTCCAGCGGCAGCGGCCACGCGCGTTCCTCGGCGGGCTCCTCCAGCGCGGGGTTGGCCGCGTCCTCCTCGGGCGGCTCGGCCCAGTGCTCGACCTCGCCGTGTGCCGGGTCGGCCTCGCAGTGGGCGCGCAGGGCCTCCAGGAAGGCGGAGGGGCCGCGCGGGCGCTTCTGCACATGCCCCCACCAGTGCCCGGAGCCCAGCAGCAGGCTGCGCGGGCGGGTGAAGGTGACGTAGCCGAGCCGCAGTTCCTCCGTCGACTGATGCGCCCGCAGTGCGTTCTCGTGGTCCTTGAGGCCCTTCGCGGTCCACTCGGGCCGGGGCGGGAGGGTCTCCGCGTCCCCGCGCAGCGCGTACGGCAGCACCTTGGGCTGGGTGAGCCAGGTCTCGCGGGCCTGTTCGGAGGGGAACTGCTTGGCGACCAGGCCGGGTACCGCGACCACGTCCCACTCCAGCCCCTTGGACTTGTGCGCGGTCAGCACCTTGACGGTGTTCTCACCGCCGGGGAGTGAGCTGTCCAGCCCCTTCTCGTACTGCACGGCCGTCCGCAGGAACGCCAGGAAGGCCAGCAGGGTGGCCTCGCCGTCCAGGGAGGCGAAGCCCGCGGCGATGTCGAGGAACCGGCCGAGCGTCTCGCGCCGCCGCGCCGCCACCGCGTGCGGAGAGGCGGCCAGCTCGACCTCCAGACCGGTGACGGCCAGCACCCGGTGGAGCACGTCCATGAGCGGATCGGCCAGCGAGCGCCGCAGGTCGCGCAGTTCGGCGGCGAGCCGTGCGAAGCGCACCCGCGCCTCGGCGGAGAACGGCAGGTCGTCGTCGTAGCCGTCGGACTCCAGGAAGGTGTCCAGGGCGTCCGCCAGGGAGCGCAGCTCGGCCGGGTCGGCGCCCTCGACGGCCGCCGCCAGCCGCTCGTCCGGGTCGTCGTCCGGGTGTGCGCGCTGGTGTGCGACGAGCAGCGCCGCGCGGCGTCCCAGCAGCGCCAGGTCGCGGGGGCCGATCCGCCAGCGCGGTCCGGTCAGCAGCCGTACCAGTGCGGCGTTCGCGGTGGGGTCCTGCAGCACTTCGCAGACGGCGACCAGGTCGGCGATCTCCGGCAGGTGCAGCAGTCCGGACAGGCCGACGACCTCGACGGGCAGATCGCGCTCGACCAGTGCGCCCTGGATCTCGGCGAAGTCGCCGGCGCTGCGGCACAGCACGGCGATCTCGCCGGGCGGGGTTCCGGTGCGCACCAGGTGTGCCAGGGAGTCGGCCAGCCAGGCGATCTCCTCGGCGTGCGTGCTCAGCAGCGCCGCCCGGACCCGGCCCGCCCGCTCCGCGCCGGGTGCGGGGCGCAGCGCCTCGACGCCCTGGTGGCGCTCCCGCAGCGGTGCGGCCATCGTGTTGGCGAGGTGCAGCAGCCGACCGCCGCTGCGCCGGTTCTCGCTCAGCGACTGGCGCCGGGCCGGGGTGCCGTCGGCGTGTGCGAAGTGGCGGGGGAAGTCGTCCAGGTTGGCGACGGAGGCGCCGCGCCAGCCGTAGATCGCCTGGCAGGGGTCCCCGACGGCGGTGACCGGGTGGCCGGTGCCCTGCCCGAAGAGCCCGGCCAGCAGGACGCGCTGGGCGACGGAGGTGTCCTGGTACTCGTCCAGCAGGACGACGGAGAACTGGTCCCGCAGGGCGCGTCCGACCTCGGGCATCCGGGCGAGCCGTGCGGCCAGCGCGATCTGGTCGCCGAAGTCGATCCGCTCCTGCGCCTGCTTGCGGGCGCGGTACTCCGCCACCAGGCCGAGCAGTTCCTGCCGGGCGAGCATGGCCTGCGGCACCTTGCGCAGCTTCTCGTTGGTCAGCCGGGCGCCCTCCAGCCCCGCGAGGAGTTCGGCGTCGTGCGCGCGGAGCTCCTCGGGCGCGACGAGGTGTTCGGACAGCTCCGCGTCCAGCGCCAGCAGGTCCTCCACGAGTGCCGGTACGGACTTGGTGAGCGCCTCGAAGGGGCCCTGCGCCGAGCGCAGCACCGCGGCCGCGAGCTGGAAGCGGGTGGCGTCCGCCAGCAGCCGTACGGTCGGCTCCAGCCCGAGGCGCAGTCCGTGCTCGGTCAGCAGCCGTCCGGCGAAGGCGTGGTAGGTGGAGATCTGCGGCTCTCCCGGCTCCGCACCGTCGGGACCCGCCGGGTCGGGGTCGGTCACCCCGGCGCGCAGCAGCGCCTTGCGCACCCGTTCGGACAGCTCGCCGGCCGCCTTGTTGGTGAACGTCAGTCCCAGGACCCGGTCGGGCGCCACCTGCCCGGTGCCCACCAGCCAGACCACGCGGGCCGCCATGACGGTGGTCTTCCCCGAGCCCGCTCCGGCCACGATCACCTGCGGAGCGGGCGGCGCGGTGATGCAGGCCGTCTGCTCCGGGGTGAACGGGATCCCCAGCAGCTCGGCGAGCTGTGCGGGGTCGGTGAGGGGTGCGGGCACTCGTAAGACGCTAGCGCTCGCGGCTGACAGCGTGCGCGGGGGCCGGACGGAGGCGCTACTCGACCACCTGGCGGCCCTCGGGGCGGGCGGAGCAGGCCGCGCGGAAGGCGCAGTGCGTGCACTGCGGGCCGGGCGAGGGTGTGAAGCGCTCGTCCAGGACCCGCGCCGCGGCAGTGGCCAGCAGCTCGCCGACCCAGTCCCCGTCCCGCCCTGTCCCGGATGCGGCTTCCGCCCCGGGCGCGGCTTCTGTTCCGGTTTCGGGAGCGGTTCGGGTCTCCGGAGCCGTGCCGGATTCCGGAGCCGTGCCGGTCTCCGGCCCGCTTTGCGGTCCCGTTCCCGGCCCCGGGCCGGGCTCCGGTGGTGCCTCCTGCCGCTGGACGACCGGGAGCGCGTCTCCGCCGTCGCGGCGGGCGGCACCGAGCCGCAGATGCACCAGTTCGGCTCCGCCCGGCTCCGGCCGTACTCCGTCGAACAGGGCGTCGGCCGCGCCTTCCTGCACGGCGCGCTGGTAGACGGCGAGCTGGGGATGGCGCTCGACCTCGGGCCCGGTGGGACGGGTGCGGCCGGTCTTGAAGTCGACCACATAGGCGCGGCCCGCCGCGTCGCGTTCGACCCGGTCCATGCTGCCCCGGATGCGGACGGCATGCTCACCGGCCCGCAGCGTGACGTCGAAGCCGTGCTCGCTGCCGACCGGCTCGCGGCCCTCTCCGCGGTCCATGACGTGCCAGCGCAGGAAGCGTTCCAGGGCGGCGCGCGCGCTCTCCTTCTCCTGCCGCGACTTCCACGGCGCGTCGAAGGACAGGCCGTCCCAGACGGCGTCCAGCCGCTCCATGAGCGCGGACAGGTCGCCGGGGCTGCTGCCGGAAGCCACCTCGTCGGCCAGCACGTGCACCACGTTGCCGAAGCCCTGCGCGGCCGTGGCCGGTTCGTCCGCCTTGACCTCCCGGGCCAGGAACCACTGCAGGGAGCAGGAGCGCCCGAGCTGCTCCAGCGCGCTGCCGGACAGGGCGACCGGCGCCCCGCGCTCGCGCAGCGGCACGGCGGAGCGGGTGGGTTCGGCCAGCCCCCACCAGCGCTGCGGATGCGCTGCCGGAACGAGCGGATGGCCGTCCTCGTCGCGCTCGGCCGCCAGTCTGGCCAGCCGCCGCGCGGCCGCGTCCCGCAGCGCGGGCGAGGCCGCCGGGTCGACGGTGGTGGCGCGGAGCTCGGCGACGAGCGCGGGCACCGAGAGCGGACGGCGGGGGCGGCTGCCGACCGGCTGCGGCTGGACGCCCAGCTCGCCCAGGAACCGCGAGGGCTGGTCTCCGTCCTCCGCAGGGGCCGCCACGGCCGTCACCACGAGGCGCTCCTTGGCGCGGGTCGTCGCGACGTAGAACAGCCTGCGCTCCTCGGCCAGCAAGGCTCCGGGGGACAGCGGCTCGGCGATGCCGTCCCGGCCGATGCGGTCCGCCTCCAGGAGCGAGCCCCGGCGCCGCAGGTCGGGCCAGAGCCCCTCCTGCACCCCGGCGACGACCACCAGCCGCCACTCACGGCCCTTGGCGCGGTGCGCGGTCATCAGCCGTACCGATTCGGGCCGCACCGCCCGCTGGACGAGCGTGTCGGCCGCTATGTCCTGGGCCTCCAGCTCCTCCAGGAAATTGAGCGCCCCCCGGCCGCCGCCCCGCTCCTCGGCGCGTGCCGCGACGGCGAACAGGGTGCAGACGGCGTCCAGGTCGCGGTCGGCGTTGCGGCCCGCAGGGCCGCCGCGGCGCGCGGCCCGCTCCAGCCGGTCCGGCCAGCCGGTGCCGCTCCACAGCGCCCACAGGGCCTCTTCCGCTGTGCCGCCGCCGGCGAGCAGTTCGCGGGTCTTGCGCAGCAGCAGGCCGAGGCTGTGCGCGCCCTCCACGGAGCGCCCGCCGGGTGCCGGGGCCGCGGCGCCGGAGTGCGGGGTGTGGGCGACCAGGCGTTCGGGCTCGGCGAGGGCTTCGGCCAGCAGGGTGTCGGAGGGGCGGGGCACCTTGGCACCGGCGGCGCGTTCCTCCTCGCGCAGCGTCCGGCCGAGGCGGCGCAGGTCGGCGGCGTCCATCCCGCCGAGCGGCGAGGTCAGCAGGGTCAGCGCGGTCTCGGTGCCGAGCGCGGCGGTGCCCTCCAGAGCGCCGGTGGCCGCGACGCGCAGCGCCGTCAGCAGGGGGGCGACCGCCGGTTCGTGGCGCAGCGGTACGTCGTCGCCGTCCACGTCCACGGGCACACCCGCGGAGACGAGGGCGCGGCGGACCACGGGCAGGGACCGCCCGCCGGCGCGCACCAGGACCGCCATCTCGCCCCAGGGGAGGCCGTCCTCCAGATGGGCGCGGCGCAGCAGGTCGGCGACGTTGTCCAGCTCGGCACCGGCGGTCGCATAGGTGTACGCCTCGACCCGGCCCGAGGCGTGTGTGTCCTCCCCGCTCGGGCCGGGGCCGTCCGCGCCGTCCCTGCCGTCAGCACCCGCCGAGTCCGCCGGGCCCGCCGCGCCCGGCCCGTCCGGGCCACCGGCCGGCCCGGGACGCAGGGCGCGATGGGCGCGGACGGCCTCGGCGGGCAGCCGGGTGAGGGGCATCCGGGCGGTCAGCTCGCGAGTGGCGGACAGCAGTCGGGGCCGGGAGCGCCGGGCGGTGCGCAGCACCCAGACGGGCGCGGGGGCTCCGGAGCGCTGCGGGAAGAGGTCGGGGAAGCGCAGGATGCCGTTCACGTCCGCGCCGCGGAAGGCGTAGATCGACTGGTCGGGGTCGCCGAAGGCCACCAGGGTGCGGGCCCCGCCGCCCGCCAGGGCCTGCAGCAGCCGCACCTGGGAGGGGTCGGTGTCCTGGAACTCGTCGACGTAGATCGCGTCGTAGGCGTCGTGCAGCCGGGCGGCCACCTCCTGGCGCTCGGTGAGCAGGACGGCGCGGTGCACGAGCTCGGCGTAGTCGAGCACGCCCTGCATGTCCAGTACGTCCAGGTACTCGGCGAAGAAGCCGGCCGCGGCGCTCCAGTCGGGGCGAGCGGCGCGGCGGGCGAAGGCGTCGAGCGCGGCGGGGCCCAGCCCGAGTTCGCGCCCGCGCGCCAGCACCGCCCGGACCTCGTCGGCGAAGCCCCGGGTCGTCAGGCAGGCGCGCAGCTCGTCGGGCCAGCGCACCGTCGCGCGCCCCCGCGCCGCCAGCGCGAGCTGGCCCTCCAGCAGTTCGCGGATGTGCAGGTCCTGCTCCGGACCGGTCAGCAGCCGCAGCGGCTCGGCGAACAGGTCGGCGTCCTGGTGCGCGCGTACCAGCGCGTAGCAGAACGAGTGGAACGTCGTCGCTGCGGGAGCCCGCAGGGCGCCGCCCGGGGGGTCCCCACCGCCCTGCGGCACCGGTCCGGTCGGCGCGCCCGGCGCCGGGGTCTGCCGGGGCAGCCGGCCGGGTGCGGAACCCGCATCCGCGGCGAGCCGGTCCGCCATCCGGTCGCGCAGGTCGACGGCGGCCCTGCGGCTGAAGGTCAGCACCAGGACGCGCTCCGGGTCCACGCCCTCCCGCACCCGGGCCGCGACCGCCTCGACCAGGGTGGCCGTCTTGCCGGTGCCCGGTCCGGCCAGGACGAGCAGCGGGCCGCCGCGGTGGTCAACCACAGCACGCTGGGCCGCGTCAGAGGCAGGGAGATCGACCGGTCCGGCCCCGGTGCGCACCAGTCGGTACGCACCGGGCTCGCGGGACCGCTGACGCGTGTCGGCAGCAAGGGAGGGACTCACGTGGATCGCCTAGGGGGAAGTCTGTGCGGAGCGGTACAGACGCTACGCCTGCGGACACACGTGTCGCAGCGCCTCGCTCCCGTGCCCCGTACGGCTGCTGTACCCCGTACGGACCGCCCAGCGCATCGGGCCGGGCGGCATGGCGGAAGCTGGGAACTGTGAGGAGCCGCAGCGCGGGGTCACCCGACCGTCCCGTCCCAGCGGGCCCGGCGCATGTCGAGCCGCGGGACCTCGCCCCGGCGACGGGACGCGGCGGCCGGCTCGCGCAGCGGAGTGCCCTCCGCGTGGTAGTGCGCCAGGGCCTGCTGCTCCTGGCCCGGCAGCGGGACCCCGTCCGCACGCACCACGCGCCACCAGGGGACGGCGCCGCCGTACAGCGCCATGGCTCTGCCCACCTGGCGGGGGCCGCCCTCCTCCAGCCACTCGGCGATGTCCCCGTACGTCAGCACCCGGCCGGCCGGGATCAGCTCGGCGACCTCGAGTACGCGCTCCGCGTAATCGGGCAGCGCGGGCACGTCGGCGTCCCGGGACGCGGCAGAGGCGTCGTCCGGCTGCGCCTCTCGGGGGTTTCCAGCCATGCGGGCCATGGTGCCGCATGGCACCGACAGCGGCGCCGCGGCGGCCGGGAGCGGCCGGGCCCCGGTGCCGATTCGTCCCCCGCGCCCCCGGAATGCACCCTCGTGCTCCCGGCGGCCCGCCCCTCGTGCCACCATCTTCCGGGCGGTGACGAGTGATACGGGACCACGACGAGACGGCAGCGGCAGGACAGCGGCACGGTGACGAACCCTCGCCGGAGGGCGCACCCGCCGCCGACAGTGCTGCCCGGCCCGGCGCGGGTGCCGGTCGGAAGTCCGCCCGACAGGGTCCGCCCGAGCCCGAACCCGAACCGGAACCCGACCCGGAGCCGGAACCCGACCCGGAGGCCCGGCCCGGCCCGGAGGACGGGAGCGAACCGGAGGACGGGAGCGAACCGGAGGGCCGGTCCGAGCGGGAGCCGGAGTCCGCGGCCGGCGGCTCGTCGTCCGGGGAGGAGCCCCCGCAGAAGCCGGAGATCGCGGCGAAGGCGGACCGGGTCGAGATCGAGAGCGACGAACCGCTGCTCTCGGCGCGGGTGCACCGCCCCTCCGATCTGCTGCGGATGGTGCTCGGGCTGCTGGGCATCGCGCTGGTGCTGGTCATCGCGAACTTCGCACACGGCACCACAGCAGGACTCGAACAGGACATCGACAAGGGCACCGCGGAAGCTCCCGATCTGCTCATCAGCCTGACCGGGCTGGCGTCCAGCATCGCCGTACTGCTGGTTCCCGTGGCGTTCGCGATCGAACGGCTGATCAAGCGGGACGGGCTGCGGATCGCGGACGGCGTGCTGGCCGCCGTCCTGGCGCACGGCGCCTCGCTCGCCGTGGACCTGTGGGTCGCCCAGGCGGCGCCGGACTCGATCCGGGACGCGCTGACCAAGGCGATCACCCCGCAGGACGCCACCACCCCGGTGCACAGCTATCTCGCACCGGTCATCGCGTACATGACCGCGGTCGGCATGGCGCGCCGGCCGCGCTGGCGCGTGGTGCTGTGGGGCGTGCTGCTGCTGAACGCGACCGCGGTGCTGGTGCCCGGGTACACGACAGCGTTCTCCATCGTGGTGACGGTGCTGATCGGCTGGACCACCGCCTACGGCACGCTGTACGCCGTCGGCACCCCGAACGTCCGGCCCACCGGCCAGACGCTGCTGGCAGGACTGCGCCGCGTGGGCTTCTCCCCGGTCAGCGCGGTGCGGATGGAGGACGCCGGGGAGGCCGACCGGCGCGACCACAACGACCGGGGACGCCGCTACCGGGTGACGCTGGAGGACGGCCCGCCGCTCGATGTCACCGTCGTCGACCGCGAGCAGCAGGCCCAGGGCTTCTTCTACCGCGTCTGGCGGCGGCTGGCGCTGCGCGGCATCACCCAGCGCCGCAGCCTCCAGTCGCTGCGGCAGGCCCTGGAACAGGAGGCGCTGCTCGCCTACGCGGCCATCTCCGCGGGCGCCAACGCGCCCCGGCTGATCGCCACCTCGGAGCTCGGCCCGGACGCGGTGATGCTGGTCTACGAGCACATCGGGGGCCGCAGCCTGGACGCGCTGCCGGACGAGGAGATCACCGACGAGCTGATGCGCACGACCTGGCGCCAGGTCGAGGCGCTGCAGTCACGCCGGATCGCACACCGCAGGCTGGTGGGCGACGCGCTGCTGGTGGACCGCTCCCGCGCCGTCTACCTGACGGACCTGCGCGGCGGGGAGATCGCAGCCGGGGACCTGATCCTGCGGATGGACATCGCGCAACTGCTGACCACACTCGGGCTGCGGGTGGGCGCCGAACGCGCCGCCTCGACCGCGGTGGACGTGCTGGGGCCCGACTCCGTCGCGGACAGCCTGCCGCTGCTGCAGCCCATCGCACTCAGCCGCAGTACCCGCACGACCCTGCGGCGGCTGGCCAAGGAGCGCGCCGAACGCGAGCGCGAGGCGGTCATCGAGGCGTCCCGCAACGGCAGGGGGGCCAGGGCCCGGGACGGGGCGGAAGCGCAGCCGGCGGGGGGCCGGGCGCACCGCAAGTCAGTGCGGGCGGAGAAGAACGCCGAGAAGAAGGCCATAGACGAGGCGCTGGAGGAGGCCCGCGAGGAGGATCTGCTGGCGCAGATCCGGCAGCAGGTGCTGCGGATCAGGCCGCAGGCGCCCATAGAGCCCGCGCGGCTGGAGCGGATCCGGCCGCGCACCCTGGTCAGCTTCATCGCGGGCACCCTGGCCGCCTACTTCCTGCTGACCCAGCTCTCCCAGGTCCCGCTGGACAAGGTGCTCAGCGCGAACTGGGCCTGGGTCGGCGGCGCGGTGCTCTTCTCCGCGGTGACCTATCTGTTCGCCGCCATGTCGCTGCTGGGCTTCGTCCCGGAGAAGGTCTCCTGGTGGCGGACGGTTCAGGCGCAGGTGGCCGGCTCCTTCGTGAAGCTCGTGGCCCCCGCGGCGGTCGGCGGGGTGGCGCTGAACGCCCGGTTCCTCCAGCGCTCCGGGGTGCGCCCGGGGCACGCGGTGGCCAGTGTGGGCGCCTCCCAGCTCTTCGGGCTCGGCAGCCACATCACCCTGCTGATGCTCTTCGGCTACATCACCGGGACCGAGCACACGCCCACCCTCTCGCCGTCCCGCGCGGTCATCGCCGGACTGCTGACCGCGGCCGTGCTGGTGCTGATCGTCACGGCGGTGCCCGCGCTGCGCCGGTTCGTCTCGAACCGGGTGCGCTCGCTGTTCGCGGGCGTGGTGCCGCGGATGCTGGACGTGGTGCAGCGGCCGCAGAAGCTGCTCACCGGTGTGCTGGGGATGCTGCTGCTGACGCTGGCGTTCGTGATGTGCCTGGACGCGTGCGTGCGTGCGTTCGGACACGAGACGAGCTACGCGAACCTCGCCGTCGTCTTCCTGACCGCGAACGCGCTCGGTTCGGCCGCCCCCACTCCGGGCGGGCTGGGTGCCGTCGAGGCGGCCCTGATCGCCGCGCTCATCGCCTTCGGGGTGCCCAAGGAGGTGGCGACCCCGGCGGTGCTGCTGTTCCGGCTGCTGACGCTGTGGATGCCGGTGCTCCCCGGCTGGCTGTCCTTCACCCATCTGACCCGCAGGGGCGCACTCTGAGGAAGACCACCCGTCCGCCTCACACAGCGCGCCGCCGCACCGGGTCCGTCCGCACGATGAACGTCCCACCCCCTGTCGGGAGGACGTCCCCATGCGGCATTCCCGCTCCCCGCGGCGGCCCGTCGCCGCACTCGCGGCAGCGCTGATGGTGACCGCGGCCGTGACCAGCGGCTGCGGCAGCGAGGAACCGGACCGCACCCGGAAGACCGAGGCCAGGCCGAGCGGCCGGAGTTCGGCCGCCTCCGCGGCGGCCTCCCGCGCCCCCGCGCCCTCCGGGAGCACCTCGGCGGGGCAGTCGCTTCCCGACGCGCTCACCCGGCAGCAGCCGCGCTGGTCGCCGTGTCCCGCGCCGAACGCCGCGCAGGGCACCGACACCGGCTCGCCCGCGCCGCTGCCGGGAGGCGACCGGTGGGAGTGCGCGAAGCTGAAGGTGCCCCTGGACTACAGCGAGCCCGGGGGCCGGACACTGGGCATCGAGATGATCCGCGCCGCGGAGCGCCCGGGCGGCGGCAAGCGGATCGGCTCGCTGGTGTTCAACTTCGGCGGCCCGGGAGGCTCCGGGGTCGCCGCGCTGCCCGCCTTCGCGGACGAGTACGAGACCCTCCGCGGGCGCTACGACCTGGTCAGCTTCGACCCGCGCGGGGTGGGCCGCAGCGAGGGGGTGCGCTGTCTGAGCGACAAGCGGCTGGACGCCTACTTCGCCGCCGACTGGACGCCCGACACCTCCGCGGAGGAGCGCAGCCTCTTCGCCCGCCAGGAGTCCTTCGCCGAGGGCTGCGAGAAGCGCGCCGGGGACCTGCTGCCGCATCTGACGACCGAGAACACGGCCCGCGACATGGATCTGATGCGGCAGGTCCTCGGCGACCGGAAGCTGCACTACTTCGGCATCTCCTACGGCACCGAACTGGGCGGTGTCTACGCGCACCTGTATCCGGAGAAGGTGGGCCGCGCCGTCTTCGACGCGGTGGTCGATCCCGCCTCGAACCCGGCGCAGGGCTCGCTGGGCCAGGCCGGCGGCTTCCAGAAGGCGCTCGACAACTACCTGGACCGCTGCACGTCGGGCGAGGAGGAGTGCCCGGTCGGCGACGATCCCGCGGAGGGGAGGGAGCGGATCACCGAGCTGCTGGCCGATCTGGACGCCGAGCCGATGCCCACCGACAGCGGCCGCAAGCTGACCGAGTCGCTGGCCGAGGGCGGGATCGCGCAGGCGCTGTACTCCGAGGAGACCTGGGACCTGCTCACCCAGGGGCTGGAGGAGGCGGTGGCGGACAGCAACGGGTCCACACTGCTGCTGCTGGCGGACGCACTCAACGGACGCAACCAGGACGGTACCTACAGCACACTGCAGTCGTCGCTGACGGCCATCAGCTGCGCGGACAACGAGCAGCGCTACGGGACGGGGGCGATCAAGAACAGGCTGCCGGACTTCGCCGAGACCTCCCCGGTCTTCGGGCCGATGTCCGCCTGGGGGCTGGCCTCCTGCCACGACTGGCCGGTGCACGGCAGATGGCGGACGCCGCCGGTGAGCGCCGCCGGGTCCGACCCGATCCTCCTGGTCGGCACGACCGGGGACCCCGCCACCCCGTACGGGGGGACGCGGGCGATGCAGCGGGAGCTGGGCGACGGCGTCGGGGTGGAGGTCACCTACCGGGGTGAGGGGCACGGCGCGTACGACAGCCGGAACTCCTGCGTGCGCAAGGCGGTCGACGGCTATCTGCTGCGCGGCCGGGTGCCGCGGAACGGCACCGACTGCAGCTGACACGGGCACGACCAGGGGCGCACGGCCGGTGCCCGGCCGTGCGCCCCTGGGATGTCCCGGCGGTCGGTACGGTCCCGGCGGTGCTAGTAGACGGGCTTGTCCGGTTCGATCTGGTTGACCCAGCCGATGACGCCGCCGCCGACGTGCACGGCGTCGGAGAATCCCGCGTTCTTGAGCACTGCCAGAACTTCCGCGGAGCGGACACCCGTCTTGCAATGCAAGACGATCTTCTTGTCCTGCGGCAGGTCCTGCAGCGCGGTGCCCATCAGGAACTCGTTCTTGGGGATCAGCCGGGCGCCGGGGATCGAGACGATCTCGTACTCGTTCGGCTCCCGCACGTCGATGACGTCGACGCTCTCACCGTCGTCCAGCCACTCCTTGAGCTGCTTGGGGGTGATGGTGGAGCCCGCGGCGGCCTCCTGCGCCTCGTCGGAGACGACACCGCAGAACGCCTCGTAGTCGATCAGCTCGGTGACCGTGGCGTTCGGTCCGCAGACCGCGCAGTCGGGGTCCTTGCGGACCTTGACCTGCCGGTAGCTCATCTCCAGTGCGTCGTAGATCATCAGGCGACCGACCAGCGGGTCGCCGATGCCCGCCAGTACCTTGATGGCCTCGGTCACCTGGATCGACCCGACGGAGGCGCACAGCACGCCCAGCACGCCGCCCTCGGCGCAGCTCGGCACCATGCCGGGCGGCGGGGGCTCCGGGTACAGGCAGCGGTAGCAGGGCCCGTGCTCGCTCCAGAACACGCTGGCCTGGCCGTCGAAGCGGTAGATCGAGCCCCACACGTACGGCTTGTTCAGCAGCACGCAGGCATCGTTGACCAGGTAGCGGGTGGCGAAGTTGTCCGTGCCGTCCACGATCAGGTCGTACTGCGCGAACAGCTCCATCACGTTCGACGAGTCGAGCCGCTCCACGTGCAGGTTGACCTGCGCGTGCGGGTTGATCCCGAGCACCGTGTCCTTGGCCGACTCCGCCTTCGGCCGGCCGATGTCCGCCTGGCTGTGGATGATCTGCCGCTGCAGATTGGACTCGTCGACCTCGTCGAACTCGACGATGCCGAGGGTGCCGACACCGGCGGCCGCGAGATACATCAGCGCCGGCGAACCGAGGCCGCCCGCGCCCACACAGAGGACCTTCGCGTTCTTGAGCCGCTTCTGACCTTCCATCCCGACATCCGGGATGATCAGGTGACGTGAGTACCTGCGGACCTCGTCGACGGTGAGCTCGTCGGCTGGCTCGACCAGGGGTGGCAGTGACACGGAGACTCCGATGGTCGGTGGAACGTGCGGGAAGTCACCCGCCCGGAGGGCGGGCTTTTCCTTCCGTAACACTGCCACGCCCTACCTCATTCCGAGACACCTGGTCCAAGGCACGAGACGATCTCGTCCCAGTAGCCGGGCAGCGCCGCCCACGGATCCTGCCCCCGGTCCCGGGTGCGGTCCGTGAAGCAGACCGTGCCCGCGCCCTGCCAGCGGGCGATCCGCAGCGCCTCCTCCAGGTGCGTGCGCGGCAGCGCGTGCACCCGGTGGCAGAACCGCTCGGCCGGATAGGTCGCCGTCCACTCCGCCGCCTGCGACCAGCGGTAGTCACCCCAGCTTCCGGCATAGGTGACCAGCTGGTCGGCGCATCCGAGGTGGTCGGGGTGCGGAGGGCCGCCCGTCTCCAGCACCAGGAAGCCCCCGGGCTCGGTGGCGTCCTCGGCGTGCTCGCCGCGCGCCCCGGCGGCGCCGCACAGCGCGCGCAGGGTGGCGCTGAGCCGCTGGACGTGCCCCAGCAGGGCCGGAGCGTCCGGGCCGTGCGCGAGGTAGAAGCCGTCGACCCGGTACCAGTCCAGGAACCGATGGGCTTCGGAGACCAGTTCGCCGAATGTCCGCGTGCCCTCCCGCATGTCGAGACGGCCGAGTACGGGGACACCCGCCGAGCGCAGTGCGGCGACCGCAGGGGCGCAGAACGGATCGGGCCGCGCGCCGGGGCCGTCCGCGACGTCCAGCACCGCCCAGTGCAGCGGGCCCGCGTCCCGGTCCGGGCCCGGGCAGGCGCCGAGACCGGGCCGGGCGAGCTCCGCCCACTCCATGGGCGCCAGCATCGGGTGTGCGCACCCCGGTACCCCGAGCCCCGGCCGTCTGCTGGCCGCACCGCTGCCGCCGCCGGTCGCCCGGAGCCGGCCCGGAGGTGTCGTCAGATACGGCACGCCGCCTCCATCCAGATGTCGGCCAGCGACTCCTCCAGACCGATCCGAGGCCGCCAGCCGAGCCGGTCGCGCGCCGTACGGACGTCGGCCTGCTGCCAGCCGCCGCAGCCGTCCGGGTACGGGTAGGAGGCGGGCGGCGACGGCTGCGCACCGTGCTGCTGCGCGGGGATGGCGGCGCTGCCGGCCGGCCCGCCGAGCGCTCCGGGCACGGCACCGGCCGGATGGCCCTCGCCCGGCCCCTGTCCGGCCGGGCCGCCCTGGTCGTGGACCGCACCTGCGTACCCGGCGACGCGGGCCAGCAGCGAGGCGGCGTCCCGCAGCCGCACCGCCCTTCCGGTCCCGATGTTGACGATGCCCTGCGCCGCGGACAGGGACGCGGCGTGCACGGCCCGCGCGATGTCGCGGACGTCCACGAAGTCGCGCTGCACGCTCAGCCCGCCCAGCTTCAGTTCGCTGTCGCCCTGCTGCATCGCCCGCCGCATCGCCTCCGCGATCCGCCCGAGCGGCGAACCGGCAGGGGTGCCGGGGCCGATGGGCGAGAAGACGCGGAGCACGACGGCGTCCAGCCCGGAGGCCAGCACCAGTTCGGTGCCCGCCAGCTTGCTCACCCCGTACGGCCCACCGGGACGCGGGACGGCGTCCTCGCCGGTGGAGGAACCGGCCTGCGCCGGCCCGTACTCGGCGGCGCACCCCACGTGCACCAGACGGGCGCCGCAGCCGCTGCGGCGCAGCGACTCGCAGACGGCGGCCGTGGCGACCACGTTGTGCCGGATCAGTTCGCGCCCGTTGCCGCGGGTGGTACCGGCGCAGTTGACGACGACGCCGGGGTGGACCGCGTCCAGGAAGCGGGTGAGGGCGCCGGGGCTTCCGGTGGACAGGTCGAAGCGGACGTCGGCTTCGTCGCTCCTGCCGAGCGCGGTCAGTTGCACCGCGGGGTCGGCCAGCAGCCGGTCGGCGACGAAGCGGCCCAGGTATCCGCTGGCGCCCAGCAGCAGCACCCTCATTGTGCGGCCCCCTCGCACGAGTGCGGGGCCCGGCACTGCCGCACGCCCGGGTGGGGTCGCTTCCCAGGGGTGCCGGGATGTGCCAACTGCGCGTGGATCATCGGGTCTTGCTCCTTGTCGGTGTCGCACGGGCGGGTCCGTAAGCCCGTGCCGGAGGGAGGGATCGGGGGCGGCCCGGCGGTCATACGGGCGCCGCCCCCCGGTGGTGCGCCGAGGCGTTGGCCAGCGCCCCCGCCGCGTACGCCAGCAGGACGAGTGCCGCGCAGCCGCAGGCGGCGACCGGCACAGCCGCTGTCCCCAGGTGCGCCACCAGCGCCTCCGGAGGACGGCTCAGTGCCCCGAGGCCGGTCAGCCGCGCCACGGGGACGGAGAGCAGCGCGGCGGCCTCCGCAGCGCATGCGGCGGCGAGTCCGGCCGCAGCCGCCCGCCGGAAGCCGTGCGCCGCCAGCAGCAGCGCGGCGAAGAACAGCAGGCCGAGGGCCCCGGTGGCCGCGGCAGCGGCAGGCCAGGGGATCTGCGGGGCGGGCGCCGCGCCGGGCGCCGCGGCGGCCAGCGGGCCGGTGGCGAGCGCGCGGGCCGCCAGGTGGAGCACCGGCAGCCCCACCGCGACGGCGCAGACGGACAGCGCCAGCAGCGGGCGCACCGCCGCGGCGAAGTCCTCCAGGCTGCGGCTGCCCGCCAGCCTGCGCCGGGCGGCCGAGGCGAATCCGCGCGCACCCCACACGACGGGGGCGACTGCCAGCGCGAGGGCCAGGGGGAGGGCGGGCGACGGCATCCGGGGTGCGCCGCTGGAGGCGTCGGGCCCGCCGCCCAGCAGTCGGGCCAGGAGCCAGTCGCCGTACAGCGCGTATCCGGCCAGCCAGCAGACGCACAGCGCGGGGAACGCAGAGAGCGCAGAGGACGCAGCGGTGCCGGCCGCACGCGGGACACGGGGGACGGCCCGCAGCGCCGCGACCGCGCTGCCCAGCACGGTGAGTGTGCCCAGGACGCACAGGGCGGCCCGTACCGCGGCGGGGCCGTCGCGCAGCAGCACCGACCAGGCGAGCGTGCCCGCGCACAGCAGGCCGGGCAGCAGTGGCAGCACCAGCGGCGCGCACCGTGCGAGCAGCCGCCGGCCCGCGGCGCCCGGCGGGCGCGGGTGCCGGCTCTCCGCGGAGGGCGCACGGCGCGCGCTCCCCCCGCAGGCACCGTCACCCGTGTGCGGGGGACGGGCGCCGGGGTACGGAGTGCGCGCGTACAGTTCCTCGGCCAGCGAGAAGACGTCGCGGTGGCGGCATCGGGCGACCGTCCGGTCCGTGATCCCGTCGGCCTCCAGCCCGGCGGCGATCTCCAACGGGTCGACGGCACGCTCGCACAGGGTGCGGTGCCGGTGCAGCAGTACGCGTACGGGGTCGCCGGGGGCGGAACCGGTCGTCACGGGGCCGTCCCCTCCCCCGGCTCGGCACCGACCGCCGCCCGCCCGGCGGGGCGCGGTCCGCCCGCGCTCTCCCGCGGGCCGCGGTCCGGGCGGGCCCAGCTCGGCACATGCGGGGAGCCGGCACCGGTGGTGAGCGCCCCGGCCGCGCGCCGACCGGGGCGGCCGACCGGACGGCGCCCGTCGGCGCCGGGGACTACCGCGCCGGCGGCGGTGTCCACTACCGGGTCGCCGGACCACCGGGTGTCGGTCGTCACCGCGTGGCCCCGCAGCCGGCTCTCGGGAGGGCGGGCGAACGGGACCGCGTCCTCCGACGGGTCCCCGGCGTCCCCGGCGTTCCCGGCGTTCCCGGCGTTCCCGGCGTTCCCGGGCGCGGGCTGCCGGTGGCCTTCCGCAGGCCGCTGGGCGAGGTCGCGGTAGATGCTGCGGAACGCCTCGACGTTCTGCCGCACCGTGAACAGCTCCAGCGCCCGCGCCCGCGCCGCGGCGCCCAGCCGTGCGGCGCGCGCCGGGTCGCACAGCAGCGCGACGCAGGCGTCCGCCAGTGCCCGGGGGTCGTGTGCGGGGACGAGGCAGCCGGTGCCGCCGATCACTTCCGGGGCCGCCCCCACGTCGGTGGAGACGGCGGCCCTGCCGCAGAACATCGCCTCCACCAGCGGCACCGGGAAGCCCTCGACGGTGCTGGAGAGCACGGCGACTCCGCCCAGCGCGTAGGCGTCCGCCGGGGTGGGCACGGCGGCACTGCCCAGTTCGTCGAAGGTGACCGGGCTCTCCTCGCCCGGAGGCAGCGCGGGGAAGAGCCGCGCGGCAAGCGCCCGGCAGTGCGCCCGGTAGCCTCCGGAGCCCTCCGGGTGCCCGCCCGGCCGGTCCGCGCCGCCCTCCGCGGGGACACTGCCGCCGTCCGCCGCAGCACCGGGGGCGCAGTCGGCCGCCTCGGGGGCGCGCGGATCCGGCCGCTCGACGATGCGCAGCCGGGCGGTCGGCACCGCCTCGCGTACCCGGGCGAAGGCGTGCAGCAGGGTGCCCAGGTCCTTGGCCGGGCCGGGTACGCCCACCCACACCAGCGTGGGTGCGCCGCTGGAGCGGGGGCCGCCGGGCGGCGGCAACTGCGCGGTCTGCTCCCCGACGGCGTCGAAGGGTGTCGGGTCCATGCCGGGACAGACGGTGCGCAGCCGCGCACTGTCGGCACCGCAGTGCTCCTGCCAGCGGCGGGCGTGCGTGTTCCCGGGGGTGATCAGGTGGGCCTGTGCGTACGCCTCGCGCGCCAGGCGGCGTTGGAAGGAGGCGAGCAGGGCGCGTACGGGGGCGCCCGCGACCCCCCGTGCGACGGCGCCGGCGGCGCTCGCCAGGTAGTGCTCGCGCAGCCGCACGCCGTATTCGGTGATCAGCAGCGGCACGCCGAACGTGCGCTTGGCCCACAGGCCGGGGAGGGCCGCGGGTCCGGCGCCGACCGCGTGGCACAGGTCGGCGTCCGACAGGCCCGCGTCCCCGCCCCGCTGCCCGTACCAGTCCAGGGAGAGCGGGCGCAGCGCACGCTCCAGCTTGTCGGTGACGGCGAGCAGGTCACAGACCTGGGCGGCATGCGCGGCCGGCATCGCGCCCGGCGCGCGGCAGGCGGATTCCAGGATGCGCACGGCGCTCTCGGAACGCAGCGCGGCGGCCAGCCCGCCGCGCTCGGCCGCCAGTTGGGCGAGTCCGTAGAGCCCGGCGGCGAAACGGTCCGCCTGACCGTCGGCCGGGGGCCGCGCGGAACCGGCCCCACTCCCGGGGGTGCCGACCGTGGCGGACCGGTCGGCCAGGGCGGCCAGGGAACGGCCGAGGTCCGCACGGTCGAGGTCCGCACAGTCGAGGTGCGCACAGTCGAGGTGCGGATGGCCGGCCGCGGACCGGTCGACCGGGGACCGGTCGGAGCCGGAACGGTCCGGGCCGGAACGGTCGGGGGCCGCGCCGCAGACGGCTTCGGCGAGCGCGCCGAAGCACTCGCGGAAGCGCTGCTTCTCCCGCCGCCCGTAGGAACCCCACGTCAGCCCGCGTACGCCCGCGCCGCCGGGTTCGGGACCCCACAGCGGTGCGGTGCGCACCCGTTCGACGTTGGGCGGCACGTCCCAGCAGCCGGTCCGCTCCTGCCGGGCGCTGCGGCTGAGGGCGTACACCGCGAACTCGTGGCCGTCCAAGCCGCGCACCAGGCGGTCGCACCACAGCGCGGACTCACCCCGCACATAGGGGTAACCACCCTCCGTAAGCAGCGCGATGCGCACCTGCGCACCCCCGATCCCTCTCGTGGCGTGCCGCGCGCCCGGCGGCTCGGCACGGGCGCGGCGGCGGAATGTCGAAGACGCAGCAGACGCTATGCGGGCGTCCCCGGCACGCGGCGGACGGTTGTCCGCGACGCCACCAGAAGGGGTGAAGACCCGTGACTTTCGGGAGACTCGTGCGTTTACCAGCCCTCGGTGTCAGCCTCAGCCGACCGCCGGACGGGACGGGAAACGCACCCTGCTCAACCGCGCGGGTGGGGCCAGGCGTTGATGCGGCAGGTCTTGCCCTGCGTGGTCAGGTACTTGGTCTGCTGCATCATCACCGGCGCCGGCTTGCCGTCGGCGGGGCAGCCCACATGTCCGTGGCCCAACCGGTGGCCCACCTCGTGGTTGATGAGCATCTCCCGGTAGGCGCGCATGTGGTCGGGGCCGAACGTCTCGGCGCCGCGCGCCCACCGCCATGCGTTGATCATGACGCGGTCGGTGGCGGCCGAGTCGCAGGAGACCTTCTCCTGGCTGGTGTCCAGCCCGGACTTGGCGCACCACACATCGGTGGTGCGCGGGCTGGCGAGCGTGATGACGAACCGTGCCTTGCCGGAGGAGACCCGCTCGAAGCTGCGCTTGCCGTTGTGCGCCCAGCTCCGCTCGTCGTTGAGGGTCTTGTGCACCGCCCGCGCGAACAGCTCGCCGTCCAGCGGCACCCCGCCCTCCACCTCGACGCGGTAGCGCACCACCTCGCCCTTGCCCGAGCCCTTCTGGTGGCCGGGCACGGCGCTGAACCTGCCCGAGCCCTCCAGGTCGTCGGCGAGCGGGTACTGCCGGGCCATCTTCGCTGCGTAGGAGGCGGGCGAGCTGCCGGGAGTGGGACGCGCGCCGCGGTCGGCGCGCTCGGGATCGGAAGCGCCGTCCGCATCGTCCGGCGCACGCTCCCCCGTCTTCAGTCCGCGCCCGGAATCGCCGCTGCTGTGCTCCCCGCCGGCCACCTGCGCGGCCACGATGACGGCCAGCACCGTCGTGACGGCCGCGGCGACGACCCCGGTGGCCGTACGGGCGCGGCTGGTCGGCTTCCGGGTCAGCGGCGCGGGCTCCGGCTCGGGTTCCGGCTCCGGAGGCGCCTGCCGGGCGCCGCTCCCGGCACCACCGGCACCACCGGCGGCGTCCGGCAGCTCCGCCCCCCGGGGCGCCCGGGAAGCGTCCGACGGGAGTCCGCCGGGCCGTTCCCCGCCGGGCACGTCCGCAGCGAAGGCGCCCTTGTCGAATGCGTCCAGATACTCCTGCCGTGGCCCGCCGGCGCGCTGACCGCCGGGTGCTGCCCGGCCCGCGCCCCCGGCGGGACCGGCACCCCGGCCGCCCCGGCGGGGCGGCGCGGGCACGCCCTCCGGGTGCTGCGGATGGCCGCCGCGGGCGGCCTGCCCCTCCGCGTACGCGGGCACGCCGTGCGCGGGTGTGCCCTGCGGGCCGGGACCCGCCGGACGGCCACCGGCCCCCGGCGGTACGGCAGGTGACGGCCTGTCGGCCGCGCCGGGCGCGGGGACGCCGGGTTCGGACACGCCGGAGCCGCCGGTCCCGCCCGGGGCGTCACCGGGGCGGGGCCGGGCTGCGGCGTCGGGGCCCGGGCCAGGGCGCTCGGATATCCGGGCGCGCTCCTCTCTGCGCCCGAAACCGGCCTTGCCCTTGCGGCTATGGCGTCCCACTAGTCACCTTCCGGGGTTGCCGGGGCCTGGGTGAGGGCACCGGCGGAGAAGTTGTTCGACCGCTGCGTCGCCGCACCCGTCTCCCGGAGCAGATCGCGGACCGCGCCCGCGACGATCTCGGGGTACTCCATCATGGCGACGTGGCCCGCTTCCGGCAGTGCGAGCAGCCGGGAGTCGCGGAAAGCGGCCGAGGCACGCCGCGCCACCCGGAAGGCGACCAGTTGGTCGCGCCCACCGTAGACCAGAAGCGTGGGTGCCAGCACCCGCTCGGCCTGCCGCCACAGCGCATGCTGCCCGCCCAGCGTGTAGGCGTCGACGATGCCCCTGGTCGAGCGGACCATGGCGTCCCAGAAGTAGGGCAGTTGCAGTCTGCGCGCGTACTCCTCGGCGGCCGCGGCGAACTCCTCGGCCGAGACCCGTGCCGGATCGCCGTAGCAGAGCCCGAGCACGCCGCCGGTGCGCCGCTCGGCGGGCCAGTCCCGGGTCAGCCGGTGGAACAGCCCGGCCATCCCGGGCACCGCCAGCAGCACCGTCGGCCAGGCGGTGCGCTGCGGAGGGATCTCCGGCAGCGCGGGCGAGACGAGCGTCAGCGTCCGCACCAGATCGGGGCGCACGGCGGCCACCCGGGTCGCCACCGCGCCGCCGAGCGAGTTGCCGAGCAGATGGACAGGGGCGCGCGCGCCGGCGTCCAGGTACCGGATGACGGCACGCGCATGGCCGGAGACCGAGTAGTCGCCGCTGTCCGGCGGCGGGGAGTCGCCGAAGCCGGGCAGATCGAGGGCCTCGCCGCGCACGTCGGGCGCGAGCTCGGCCATCAGCGCGGACCAGTTGAGCGAGGAGCCGCCCAGCCCGTGCAGGTACAGCGCGGCCGGCCTGGTGTCCTCGGCGGCGTCGCCCGCGTCCTCGTGCCGCCCCCGTACGGCCAGGGTCAGCCCGGGCAGGGAGAGGGTCCGCAGCGTCTCCTGCTCCCCGACGCGGGACCGCGAGGGCTTCGGGGCAGCACTGCGGGCCGTGGAGGCGGGGGCTCCCGGCTGCTCGGTGGAGGACATGGAGCAATGTTACGAGACGATCACACTCCCCCTCACGTGTTCACCGTCACAAGAAGAAGCACACTGGTTGTACGGGGGCACGGGCTTCCGCGGGTCGCGCAGCGCGGCCGGGACGGACCCGTGAGACCGCTGGCAGGCAGGAGACAAGCTGGAGACAAGCAGGAGGCATGCACCGTGCGCCCCCGGTGACCCGCTCCTAGTCTCGTAAGGAGGGCCCGCCCGGTCGGGCCCCGCCTGGAAAGGAAGGCCGGCATGGCAGTCGATCCGACCGACCCGGAGACCTTCGACGCCTCCGACGACCGCGACGGCTACGAGGAGGAGCCGGAGGAAGCGGGGAGCCCGGAGGCCCCCGAGGCGGACGCCGCGGAGCAGCGCACCGACCTGCTGGCGAACCGCGACGACCCGCTGACCGGCCGCGACTCCGACGAGGTGAACGCGGCGGACGCGGCGGAGCAGGCCCGCGTGGTGGAGCTGAACGAGGACGAGTACCGATAGCGGAGCACCGGTGCCGGCGGACGAGCGGTGCCGGACACCGAAGCGCAGACTGACAGGCAATGAGAGCTGACGAGAGCCGCCGAAGCGCCGTCGTCCGGCGGTGCCGGAGGGAAGGGTCCGGCGCACCGGAGCGAAAATTCGTGGGCCGGGAACCTTTCACCCCCGTTACCGAAAAGTACGATGGCGGCGCAGCGCAGCTCGCGCTCAGGAACTTCAGGGAGGCGGCGTGACAGCCATCGAGCAGACCGAGGCGCGCCCGCGCGGTACGCGTCTGCCGCGCCGGGCGCGACGTAACCAGCTACTGGGCGCAGCTCAGGAGGTCTTCGTCGCGCAGGGCTACCACGCGGCAGCGATGGACGACATCGCCGACCGTGCCGGGGTCAGCAAACCGGTGCTCTACCAGCATTTCCCGGGGAAGCTCGAGCTGTACCTCGCGCTCCTGGACCAGCACTGCGAGGCGCTGCTCCAGGCGGTCCGCGCGGCGCTGGAGTCCACCACGGACAACAAGCAGCGGGTCGCGGCCACGATGGACGCCTACTTCGCCTTCGTGGAGAACGAGGGCGGTGCCTTCCGGCTGGTCTTCGAGTCCGATCTGACCAACGAGCCCGCGGTGCGCGAGCGGGTGGACAAGGTGAGCCTGGACTGCGCCGAGGCGGTCAGCGAGGTCATCTCCGAGGACACCAAACTGCCGTCCGAGCAGGCGATGCTGCTGGCCGTGGGACTGTGCGGGATGGCCCAGATCACCGCGCGCTACTGGCTGAGCGCGGGGCAGCAGATCCCGCGCGACGCCGCGGCGAAGCTGATCTCCTCGCTCTCCTGGCGGGGCATCGCGGGCTTCCCGATGCAGTGAGGGGCGCGGCGGAGGGCGGCTGTTCGCCGGCAGCGTGCGACCGCGCGCCCTCCGCGTCCCTGCTGAGAGCTAGGGTTGCTCCGTACGGCGCGGTTGGCCGCGCATCGCATCCCGGGCGAGGCCACGGGATACCAGGACCGTCGGAGGGACATAGCCGTGGAGGTCAAGATCGGCGTGCAGTACGCGCCTCGCGAGATCGTCATGGAGAGCAAGCAGACTCCTGACGAGATCGAGAGCGCGGTGGCGGCGGCACTGGAGAAGGGCTCCGGGCTACTCGGCCTGGAGGACGAGCACGGCCGGAAGATCCTGGTCCCGGCGGAGCGCATCGCCTACGTCGAGATCGGTGAGGCGTCGGGCCGCAAGGTGGGCTTCGGCGCGATCTGACCGGGTGGCGCCCGCCCTGCCCCCGGGACGCACAGGGACGCGCGTGAGCGCACAGATGTACGCAGTCGACGGCGGTCGCGGGATTCCTCCCGTGACCGCCGTTTCAGTGTCCGTGCCCCTGGGGAGGACCGGAGCGACCGCAGCCGACCCCGGTGCGGTCCCCTGACCGGCCCCATCCGAGGAGGTCCTCATGATCCTGGAGGCACTCGGCTCCGCAGCCCTGGGATACGCGCTCGCGCTCGCCGCGACCAGGCGGTTCCCCGAGCGGCTTCCCGACCGGCGGCTGGTGCTCGCGACGGGCCCCGTCGCCGCTCTCGCCGGCGGACTCATCAGCCGCACCGTGCTCGGCTCCGGCCACCTGGTGGTGGTGTGGTGCGTGGCAGTGGGCTTCAGTGCGGCCCTGCTGTCCCTGCTGCTGCGGGACGAGTCGCCCAGGCGGCGGCAGTGGCGCCAGGACGCGCTGCGCACCGCCCCGGCACCCGCGGGGGCGAGCACCGGGTTCGGGCAGTCGGCCGACCTCAGGCAGCAAGCCCCAGGGCTGCCATCCGCTTCGTATGGGCCTCGGTGATCCGGGAGAACATCTTGCCGACCTCCGCGAGGTCGAAGCCGTCGGCCAGGCCGCCGACCAGCATGGTGGAGAGCGCGTCCCGGTCGGCGACCACCCGCTGCGCCTGGGAGAGCGCCTCCCCCATCAGCCGCCGCGCCCACAGGGCGAGCCGGCCGCCCACCCGGGGCTCGGCCTCGATGGCGGCGCGGACCTTCTCCACGGCGAAGCTGGAGTGCCCGGTGTCGTCCAGCACGCTCAGCACCAGGGCGCGGGTGTCGGCGTCGAGCCGGGTGGCGACCTCGCGGTAGAAGTCGGAGGCGATGGAGTCGCCGACGTACGCCTTGATCAGCCCCTCCAGCCAGTCGGAGGGCGCGGTGAGCCGGTGGAACTCGTCCAGCGCGGCGGCGAACGGCTCCATGGCGGCGGTGGGGTCCTCGTCGATCCGGGCCAGCCGCTCGCGCAGCTTCCCGAAGTGGTGGAACTCGGCCGACGCCATCGAGGCCAGTTCGGCCTTGTCCGCGAGGGACGGCGCCAGCTTGGCGTCCTCGGCGAGCCGCTCGAAGGCCGCCAGCTCTCCGTAGGCCAGCGCTCCCAGCAGGTCGACGACCGCGGCGCGGTAGGTCGGGTCCGCCGACGCCTGCTCCCAGCTCCGGGTGGCGACGGTGGTGGCGGGGGCGGGCTCGGTTCCGGCGGTCTCGGGCTCGGCGGCCCCGGCTTCGGCGGCGGTCTTGTCAGGCGTCTCCATACCTCGCACGATAGCCCGCGACCGCAGGCCGGGAAGGACCCGTCCGGCCCCCATCGGCCCCACGAGAGCCCAGGTGAACTCGTACACAACGATTGCCCCGGTACAGATGCGCGGATCCGGGGTACAGTGATATTGAGTCCACCGGATGGCGTGGACTCACTGCATGCATGAAATGCGGATGCCCGGTCGGTGGCCCGATCGGCTCCGACCCGACAGCCTTCCGTCGGTCCGCGCTCCCCGTGCGGGCCGCACTGAGAGGGACCGCTCGCGCGAGTGAGGCGCTTGAGCGGGAGACAGTGGTCCCGCACTGCTCGGCGGGCCGCATCGACGGCCGCCGAGTCGCGGTAGATCCTCTCCTCGCTCCGTCGGCACACCCAGAGACTGGGTCGGCCGGACGCCGCAGCCGCACCCGCGCGTCACACAGAAGAGGCAAGCATCCTGTCCACGACGTTCAGAGAGCTCGGGATCCTCCCCGAGACCGCCGAGGCCCTCGAAGCCGTCGGCATCACATCCCCCTTCCCGATCCAGGAGATGACGCTCCCGGTGGCCCTCGCCGGCACCGACGTCATCGGCCAGGCCAAGACCGGCACCGGCAAGACGCTCGGCTTCGGGCTGCCGCTGCTGGAGTCGGTCACCGTCCCCGCCGACGTCGAGCTGGGCCGCGCCCGGCCCGAGGAGCTCTCCGAGGCTCCGCAGGCGCTCGTCGTCGTGCCCACCCGCGAGCTGTGCCAGCAGGTGACCAACGACCTGCTCACCGCCGGCAAGGTGCGCAACGTCCGGGTCCTGTCGATCTACGGCGGGCGCGCCTACGAACCCCAGGTCGAAGCCCTGAAGAAGGGGGTCGACGTGGTCGTCGGCACCCCGGGACGGCTGCTGGACCTGGCCGGCCAGAAGAAGCTGCGGCTCTCCGAGATCCGGGCGCTCGTCCTGGACGAGGCCGACGAGATGCTCGACCTGGGCTTTCTCCCCGACGTCGAGAAGATCATCGAGATGCTGCCGACCCGGCGCCAGACGATGCTCTTCTCGGCGACCATGCCCGGCCAGGTCATCTCGCTCGCCCGGCGCTACATGAGCCAGCCCACGCACATCCGCGCCACCGCGCCGGACGACGAGGGCCAGACGGTGGCGAACACCACACAGCACGTCTTCCGCGCCCACTCCATGGACAAGCAGGAGATGGTCGCCCGGATCCTGCAGGCCGAGGGCCGCGAGCTGGCGATGGTCTTCTGCCGCACGAAGCGCACGGCGGCCGATGTCGCCGAGCAGCTCTCGCGGCGCGGCTTCGCGGCCGGCGCGGTCCACGGCGACCTGGGCCAGGGCGCCCGCGAGCAGGCGCTGCGCGCCTTCCGCAACGGCAAGGTCGACGTGCTGGTGTGCACGGACGTCGCCGCCCGCGGTATCGACGTCGACAACGTCACCCACGTGATCAACTACCAGACGCCCGAGGACGAGAAGACCTACCTGCACCGCATCGGCCGCACCGGCCGCGCGGGCGCGTACGGCACCGCGGTCACCCTGTGCGACTGGGACGACATCCCGCGCTGGCAGCTGATCAACAAGGCGCTGGACCTGGACTTCAACGACCCGGAGGAGACCTACTCCACCTCGCCGCACCTGTACGAGGCGCTGAAGATCCCCGCCGGGGCCAAGGGCATCCTGCCGCGTGCCGAGCGCACCCGGGCGGGGCTCGCCGCCGAGGAGATCGAGGACCTGGGCGAGCCCGGCGGACGTGCCCAGGGCCGGTCCGGCCGGTCCGGGGGCAGCACCGAGCGCACGCGTCCGGAGCGCAAGCCGCGTCAGCGCAGGCGCACCCGCGGCGCGCTGCGTACCGATGAGCCCGGCTCCGCCCAGGATGCCGCTCCCGTCGGGTCGGAGCCCGCTGCGGACGGCGCCGGAGCCCCTGCCGAGGGCGGGGCGGCGCGCAAGCCGCGCCGCCGCCGGCGTACCCGCTCGGCCGCCGCGGAGGCGGGGGCGCAGGCTCCCGCCGCCACGGAGAGCGGCGAGGCGGGCCGGGCCGCGGTCGGCACGGAGGAGGCTCCGCGCAAGCCGCGCCGCCGTCGGACCCGCTCCGGCGGTGCGAACCGCGCCGGCAGCGCGGCGCAGCAGTCCGCGGAGGGCTGACGGCCCGGCCCGGTCCACGGAGGGCTGACGCCCTCACGGGCGACGTGTGCACGGCCCGGTGTCCCGCTGCGGGACACCGGGCCGCTTGCTGTCCCGGGCGCTCCTGCGGGTAGCGTCCTGGCATGAGCAAGCCCCCCTTCCTCGCGCTCCCGTCCGGCGTGCGGGCGTACCGGATGGCCACCGCACGCGGGGAGTTCGCCGTGCACGACACCGCGGACGCGGACCACTCGGGGCGAACCGTGCTGCTGCTGCCGGGGTTCACGGGCAGCAAGGAGGACTTCATCGGGCTGCTGGAGCCGCTGGCCCGGGCGGGGTTCCGGGCCGTCGCGGTCGACGGCCGGGGACAGTACGAGACGGGCGGCCCCCGGGAGGCGGCCGCCTATACACAGTCCGAACTGGCCCGGGACGTGCTCGCGGTCGTGGCGGTGCTCGGCCGCGGGGAGCCCGGCGCCGTGCATCTGCTCGGGCATTCCCTGGGCGGACTGCTCGCGCGCGCCGCGGTGCTGCGGGATGCGGCCCCCTTCGCCTCGCTGACGCTGCTGAGCAGCGGTCCGGCCGCCGTCGCGGCCGGGCAGCAGGAGCGGGTACGGATGCTGCTGGGCGCGCTGGGGACGATGAGCATGGCGGCGATCTGGGAGGTCATGCAAGAGCTCGACCAGTCGGTCGGCTCCGCCGGTGAGGCGCCGTACTCGCGGCGGGAGGCGGCGGAGACGTCGGCGGTGCTGGCGGAGTTCCTGCGGCGCCGCTGGCTGGCCAATGTGCCCGCTCAGCTCGCGGCCACCGGGGAGCAGTTGCTCACCGAGCCGGACCGGGTGGGTGAACTGGCGGCGCTGGGGCTGCCGTTCCATGTCGTCTCCGGCGCGGCGGACGACGCCTGGCCGGTGCCGCTGCTGGACGGGATGGCCGAGCGGCTGGGTGCGCGCCGCTCGGTGATCGCGGGGACCGGCCACTCCCCCAACGCGGAGCGGCCCGCGGAGACCGCGCGGGCCCTCGCCGACTTCTGGCTCAGCCCTTCCCCTCGATGAACTGGGTGATGCCGCCGGCGATCTGCTGGACGGCGATGGCCGAGAGCAGCATGCCGGACAGCCGGGTGACGAGGACGACACCGCCGTCCTTGATGACCCGGATGATCAGCAGCGAGTAGCGCATCGCCAGTCCCAGCACCAGGTGCATCGCCACGATCGCCGCCCAGACGGAGAGCTGTCCGCCCCAGCCGTCCGCGTGCTGCACCGCCAGGATGACGGAGACGATCGCGCCCGGCCCCGCCAGCAGCGGCATGCCGAGCGGGACGAGCGCCACGTTGACGTCCTTGGTCTGGGTGGGCTCGTCGGACTTGCCGGTCAGCAGGTCGAGGGCGACGAGCAGGAGCAGCAGTCCGCCCGCGACCATCAGCGCGGGGATGGAGACGTGCACGTAGTCGAGGATCTGCTTGCCGCAGATCCCGAACAGGGTGATCACTCCGAACGCGACGGACGCCGCCTGCCAGGCCATCCGGCGCTGGACCTTCGCCGGCCGGCCGGAGGTCAGCCCGAGGAAGATGGGGGTGATGCCGGGCGGGTCCATGATGACGAAGAGGGTGAGGAAGACGGACCCGAAGAGAGCGAAGTCGAACACGGTGGTGCCTGTGCCTTGCTGAGGAGAGCGGAACGGAAAAGGAGGGAAAACAGAGGAACAAGGACGATCAAGGACGAACTAGGGGGGAACAAGGGGGATACGTGGGGGCCGAGGAGCGGGCGCGCGGCGGTACGTGCCCGGGGCGTACGCCGGGGGCGCCGCGCGCGGCGGCGGGCGCGGCAGCGGCCCGGAACCCCCTCGCGAGAGCGGACCGGGCGGAACCGTTCGGCTTCCGGCGCTCCTCAGCCCGTGACGGGCGTCGCGCCTGAGCCGCGGGCGGCGATCTCGGCGTAGACGTCGGGCTCGGTGGTGAATTCTCCGAGCCGGAGGGGCTTGCGGGTGCCGTGGTAGTCGCTGGAGCCGGTGGCCAGCAGCCCGAGCTCGGCGGCGAGCGCATGCACCCGCTTGCGGGTGTCGGGGTCGTGGTCCGCGTGGTCGGCCTCGAGGCCGTCGAGTCCGGCCTCCGCCAGGTCGGCGAGCGCGCTCTCCGGGACGCAGTGGCCCCGCTTCCCGGCCAGCGGGTGGGCGAGCACGGCGACGCCTCCGGCGCCCTTGATCAGCCGCAGCGCGTCGAACGGGTCCAGCTCGTGCTTGCTCGCGTAGGCCCGCCCGTCGTTCGCGAGCCACTCCGCGGTGAAGGCGTCGGAGACGGTCTCGACGACGCCCTGCTCCACCATGGCGGCGGCGATGTGCGGCCGGCCCACCGAGCCGTCCCCCGCGATCCGGCTCACCTGCTCCCAGGTGACGGGGACGCCCAGCTCGCGCAGCTTGGCCACCATGGTCCGGGCGCGCGGCACCCGGTCGTCGCGGACGAGTTCGCGCTCGCGGGCGAGTGCGGGCTCGGCCGGATCGAAGAGGTAGCCGAGCATGTGGATGCCGACACCGTCGAGTCGGCAGGAGAACTCGGCGCCGGTCACGAGGATGAGCCCGGCGGGCAGCGCCGCGGCGGCCTCGTCGTACCCGGCGACCGTGTCGTGGTCGGTGAGCGCCACCACGTCCAGTCCGGCCGCGGCGGCGTTGCGCACCAGTTCGGCCGGGGTGTCGGTGCCGTCCGAAGCGGTGGAGTGGGCGTGCAGGTCGATGCGCACTTCGACGGGCTCCGATGGCTGGACGGTGGGGCGTGACGGGCTCATGGCGAGCAGCCCCCAGGATAGCCGTACCGGCCGGCTCCTCTCCCGGCTCCTCGTGCGGCGCCGTCCGGGTGGTCCGCGGGGGGGGCGCCGCACCCGGCGGCGGACGGCCCGTGCCTCCCCCGGGCCCGCCCGCCCCACGGCTGCCGAGGGGGCGGGCGGGCCCGGGGCCGTCAGCGCTGGGGGGCGGGCCGGGAGATCAGCCGGGGGGAGAGCGCTCCGCAGGGCACCAGTTCCACCTCGGCGCCCGCGTCCCGCAGATCGGTCAGCACCAGTTCGTCGTAGAGCAGCAGCCCCGACTCCTGCGGCCAGACGATGGCCCACAGCCACAGGCCGCACGCCTCCCCCGCGAAGACGGCACGGTCCGCGGGTGCCCCGCCGACCTGCCACAGCGGAGTGGGGTGCCCGGCGGCGTGCACCTTGGCCTGGGGCGGCTTGCCCGCGCAGATGGCCGGGCCGGGGTCCGGGCCCTCGATCCCGGCGTAGCGGGCGCCGAGACCGACGCCGAGCTCCTCGGCGATCAGCAGCAGTTCGCCGGGGCCGCCGAGCGGTGCGGGGCCGGAGCAGGCGACGGCGGTGGCCCGGCCTCCGCTCCGGTCGTCGCCCGCGCAGGCGACGCCGGTGAACAGCCAGCCCACCGGGAGCGGCCACGGCATCCACACGGGCACCTGGGTGCGGCCCACCACGACGGCGAGTGCGTCGACGCTGGGCGGAAGGATCGGCTGGAGCGGGTGCACAGCACCGTGCACGCCGCACTGCCAGGTGTCGGCGAAGAGTCCGGGCGCCCTGATGCGGCCACCGCACTTCGGGCAACTGGGTTCGCCCCTCATGGGGCCTTACGGTCCTACCGGGCCGCCGTCCCGTCAAGGACGATCACCCACCCGGACCTCAGCCCTGAACAGCACGGTGCGTGAAGGCATACGCAGACACAGCCGATGACCTGCTGATCATGTAGATGCTATTTGCATTAATTAGACTCGCTAATTTATTGTGTGTACACACCAACCACATCGCCGCGCGGGAGATCCGCGCCCGCCGGTCCGCGGGAGCACCCGCGGCGGCAGAACCCGAGGAGGAGCGGCAAGCATGAGTGGTGATCCGTTCGACAAGGGCGGGGGGAACCTCCTCCGCCAGCCGAAGGCCGTCTGGGCCACGGCAGGTGCGTCCGTCGTGGCCTTCATGGGCATCGGCCTGGTCGACCCGATCCTGCCCTCGATCGCGAAGGGGCTGGAGGCCACCCCGAGTCAGGTCTCCCTGCTGTTCACCTCCTACTTTCTGATCACCGCCGTGGCGATGCTGGTCACCGGCTTCGTCTCCAGCCGGATCGGCGGCCGCAAGACCCTGCTGCTGGGACTGGCCCTGGTCGTGGTCTTCGCGGGGCTCTCCGGCACCTCGCACTCCGTCGGCGAACTCGTCGGCTTCCGCGCCGGCTGGGGCCTGGGCAACGCCCTCTTCGTCTCGACGGCACTCGCCGTGATCGTCGGCGCCGCGGCGGGCGGCAGCGCGGCGGCCATCCTGCTGTACGAGTCGGCACTGGGCCTGGGCATGGCCTGCGGCCCGCTGCTGGGCGCCGTGCTGGGGGACGCGAGCTGGCGCTTCCCGTTCTTCGGCACGGCCGCGCTGATGGCGATCGGTTTCCTCGCCATCACCGCGTTCCTCAAGGAGCAGCCCCGGCCCGCGCGCAAGACGTCCCTGCTCGACCCGGTCAAGGCGCTCGGCCACGGCGGACTCGCCTCGGCTGCCGTCTCGGCGTTCTTCTACAACTACGCCTTCTTCACCGTGCTGGCGTTCACCCCGTTCGTCCTGGACATGTCCCCCTACCGCTCCGGCGCGGTGTTCTTCGCCTGGGGCGTGCTGCTGGCGGTCTTCTCGGTGCTGGTCGCACCCCGCCTCCAGGAGCGGTTCGGCTCACTGCGGGTGCTGGGCGCCTCGCTGGTGCTCATGGCCGCCGACCTGGTGGTGCTGGGCTACGGCAACCACACCGCGGCCATCGCGGGCACCGTGGTCTCCGGGGCCTTCATCGGCCTCAACAACACCGTCTACACCGAACTCGCGCTCGGAGTCTCGGACGCGCCCCGGCCGGTGGCCAGCGCCGGCTACAACTTCGTCCGCTGGTTCGCGGCCGCCGCCGCGCCCTTCCTGGCGCCGAAGCTCGAGGAGTGGGCGGACATCCACCTCCCCTTCGTGGTCGCGGCGCTCGCCGCCCTCGTCGGCGCCGCCGTGGTGGCCGTCCGCCGCAAGGCCCTCACCACGGAGGCCGAGGAACTGCTCCCGGGCGGCGCGGATCCCGAGCCGGTCGGCGCCTGACGCGGCGCAGCCCGCACCGCGGGCGACGGCCCGGCCTCCGCCCGGTCACTCCCCCAGCGGGACGGCCGCGCGGAACGGATCGCGCAGGTCGGTACCGTGCCGCAGCCAGCGCTCCTGGAGCGCCTCGGCGCCGTGCACCCGCTTCCAGGCGGCCTCCGCGGGGGTCATGGGCAGCAGCGGCAGGAACCGGACCGGCTCGCGCGGCGGTTCGAGGGCCACGTCCTCGACCAGCCCGCCGGGTTCGGCCACCAGCACGGAGGTGAACGGGGCACCGGGCCACAGCGGCTCGCCGGTGTCCAGGGAAGCGCCCGGGGCCACGACGACCCCCTCCACCTGCGGCGAGGCCGCCAGCACCGCCAACGGGCGCAGGACCTTGTCGGTTTCGGCGCCCCGTGCGCCGCTCCCGGCCCGTACGGTCAGCAGCAGTTCGGCGCGCGGACCCACTTCGGGGTCGGCCAGCACCTGCGCCGGGTCGGTCATCGGCCCGGCCGACATGCCGAGGGTGGCGTACCGCACAGTGCCCGCCCCGGCGTCCGGAAACCGCAGCACCTCGATGCGCTCGGTCCCCAGAAAGGTGACCGAGGCGCGGGCGTCGGGCTCGCCGAAGGTCTCGCGCAGCCGGGCGTCGGCCAGAGTCAGCACGTCGTTCATCCGGCGAGCATAGAGCGGACGGCGTGCGGCCCGCGGAGCGGCACCGGGGGTGAGCGGGGATGCCGGCGGGGAGCCGGGCCGACGGCGGGTAAGGAACGGGCAAAGGCCGCCGGGAGCGGTCACGCCGGGCACGCGGAGGGTTCGCGCAGTGCTACCGTTGGCTGCCGGTCAAGGTGTGTACAGATCGTCCCCCACAGGGGCCCGGCCGGAGGAGGTGGGACTGACATGGATCCGAGTCGACCGTGCAGTACCGGCCGCTCTTCCTGTCCGGCAGCGACCGCGCCACCAGGGGCCTAGCCCCCCGCGGCCACAGCGCGCACACCTTTCCCCGAGGACCGATGGGGTTCCTCCCGGGGTGCGCACGGCGGAAGAGCGTCCGCGTCTCGCAGTTTCGCATTGTTCCGTCAGTCAGCGATCGCCGTCTCCCACGGCCTGCGTGTGGTGCCCGCTTTGCGGACCTCCGGGTGGTGGCCCGTAGGCCCCCGTTCCGGGCAGCACGACGCCTCGGCCCGGGTCGCGACGGCATGGCACGGCACCGTGGAGGGCCCACATGTCGATGATCAGAGAGCTGCGCGCCGCTGTGCGGCCGGCTCTGCGCAAGGACAACCGGCCGGGATACGGCTTCGGATACGAGCGCGTCGGCGCGGCCACGAGCAGTGCCGTCGTCGACTGCGGCGCCTACCTGGACGGCCGCCGGGACACCGAGCAGCTCACCCCGGCCCAGGCGCTGCGCAAGGTGCGGTCCCCCGAGGGGCAGGGCCGCCGCGGCTTCGTCTGGATCGGCCTGCACGAGCCGACCGAGGAGGAGTTCTCCGGTATCGCCCAGGAGTACGGCCTGCACCCGCTGGCCGTCGAGGACGCGGTGCACGCGCACCAGCGGCCGAAGCTGGAGCGGTACGACGAGAGCCTGTTCACCGTCTTCAAGACGGTGCACTACGTGGAGCACACCGAACTGACCGCCAGCAGCGAGGTGGTGGAGACCGGCGAGGTGATGTGCTTCACCGGCCGGGACTACATCATCACCGTCCGGCACGGCGGCCAGGGCTCGCTGCGCGCCCTGCGGCACCGGCTGGAGGACGACCCGGAGCTGCTGGGCAAGGGGCCCTCCGCGGTGCTGCACGCCATCGCCGACCAGACCGTGGACGGCTACCTGGCGGTCGCGGACGCGGTGCAGGACGACATCGACGAGGTGGAGATCGACGTCTTCTCCGACCGCTCCGGCAACGGCAAGCGGGGCGGCGACGCGGGCCGGATCTACCAGCTCAAGCGCGAGGTGCTGGAGTTCAAGCGCGCCGTCTCACCGCTGATGCGTCCGCTGCAGACGCTCAGCGAGCGGCCGGTACGGCTGGTCGACCCGGACATCCAGAAGTACTTCCGCGACGTGGCCGACCACCTGACCCGGGTCAACGAGCAGGTGCTGGGCTTCGACGACCTGCTCAACTCGATCCTCCAGGCGAATCTCGCCCAGGCGACCGTCGCGCAGAACGAGGACATGCGGAAGATCACCGCCTGGGCCGCCATCTTCGCGGTGCCGACGATGATCGCCGGGATCTACGGCATGAACTTCGACTACATGCCCGAGACGGACTGGAAGTACGGCTATCCGGCGGTGCTGCTGCTGATCGTCGCCATCTGCTACGGCATCCACCGGGGCTTCAAGCGCAACGGGTGGCTGTAACCTGCGGGCTATGAGCGTGACGCCCCAGCAGCCCGACAGCAGCGCGGAGAGCCGTGCGGACCACGCGCTGATCGAGGAGACGGCCAAGAAGTCGGGGCTGGTCTGGGTCCGCGGCACCGAGGGCCCGGCGCGCGGACTGTGGCATGTGTGGCACGAGGGTGCCGTCTGCCTGGTCGGGGACGGCCCGCTCGAACAGCCGCTCGGCGACCTGGGGCTGACGGACGGCGGCAGCGCCACCGTCACGGTACGCGGCAAGGACAGGGGCGCGCGGCTGGTCGTCTGGCCGGCCCGGGTACGTGAACTCGCGCCGCACGGCCCGGAGTGGGAGGCGGCGGTCGGCGAGCTGAAGGGCAAGCGGCTCAACGCGCCGGATGCCGAGACCATGCCCGAGCGCTGGGCCGCACACAGCCGGGTGCTGCGGCTGGAGCCGGCCGGGGAGTCACTGGAGCGCCCCGGCGCGATGCCGCGCGGCTCCCAGGCCGCGGCGCCACTGGCCACCTCCGCCACCACCCGGCGCTCCCGGCCCGCCGGGCTGCCGCGGCTGCTCTTCCGCCGCCGGAGCCGCTCCCGCGGCTGAACGGGCAGGAGTCCCCGCGCGGGCAGGAGTCCCCGCGGCGTTCCGGGGAAGTCCCGCGGCCATCCCGTACGAGTCTCCGCGCCGTACGGAGTCTCCGCGCCGTACGGAGTCTCCGCGGCCGTCGCCGTCCCGCGGGGTTCCCGCTGCCGATCGGCAGCCGCCCGTGCACTGGCCCGGCATCCGGGCGGCCGCGCCGCTCCCGGCCCGGACCCGGCAGGCCGCGGGCCGCGGGCCGCGGGCCGCGGCCCGCAACGCAGACCGCAGACCGCAGACCGCAGACCGCAGACCGCAGATCAGCCTCCCTGGGCGCCGGAGGAGATCTTCTTTCCGTAGTCGACGGTCTCGTCCTTCTCCGGGGCGTGCAGCGGGAAGCTGTCGTTCCAGTCGCTCAGCCGCACGGTCCCGGCGTCCCCCGCGCGGCGCAGCCGCAGCGGGTAGGGCTTCCCCTCCAGTGAGACGTCCACCGTTCCGCCGCTGCCCTTGCCCGCCGTGACCCGGATCGTCCTGGTGTCGTCCACGGTGCCGCGCTCGCCCGTCTCGCGCTTGCCCTCCATGGCCAGCAGCCCCTCCAGGAGGGTCTCCATGTCGGTGAAGACGCTCAACTGCTTGTAGGCCGGATCCTGTTCGGGGACCTTCACATACTTGCCCTTGAGCTTGCCCGCGGCCGCGACATCGCTCTTGCCGGGCTCCTTGCCGCCCTCCTGCCGGGCCCAGAACTCGGTGCCCGCCTTGAGGTAGAGGTCGCGGCCGGTGCGCAGCAACTGGAAGGTGGTGCCGCCCTCGGCGGAGACCTCGCCGACGCCGCCGCTCTCCTTCAGCCGCATCTTGAGGCGGTAGGTGCGGCCCTTGCTGACGACCTTCCCGGAGACCCGCACGGCCTCGGCCCCCTTGGCCGCCGCCTTCGCCTTCCGCTCGATCTTCGCCGCCGAGAGCTTGCCGACGCCGTTGGTGCCCGCGTCCGGATCCTCACTCCCGCAACCGCTCAGTGCCGTACTCGCTCCGACGCAGAGAAGAGCGAGCAGCGCTGCACTCCGGGGTGCGCGGGCGCGTCCAGTCACGAGGGGTTCCTCCTGTGGTCGGCGGCGGCAAGAGGGCACCCTACCCGGACGGGGGCGGCTCTCCGGAAGGGAGCCGTCCGGACCACTCGGCTGCGGCGACTGTGGTGCCCGTCACGTTAGTCTGAATCCGTCATATACCTGTATCAGTGAGGTAAAGGTACAAAGCGCACGGACAGCCTGATACGTCGGCGACCGGTCCGCGGGACCGAGGAGGGAGGCGGCTCATGGCGGCGGGCGCCCCCCGGGTCTTCGTCTCGCACCTGGCCGGTACCGCGGTCTTCGACCCGAACGGCGACCAGGTCGGCAGGGTCCGCGACGTGGTGGCCCTGCTCGGCGGCCGGCGCAGGCTGCCCAGCGTGCTGGGCCTGGTGGTGGAGGTCGTCAGCAGACGCCGGGTATTCCTGCCCATGACGCGGGTGACCGGTGTGGAGTCCGGCCAGGTCATCACCACCGGCGTGCTCAACATCCGGCGGTTCGAGCGGCGGCCCAACGAGCGGCTGGTCCTCGGCGAGCTGCTGGACCGCCAGGTGACGCTGGTGGAGACCGGCGAGGAGGTCACCGTCCTGGACGTCGGTCTGCAGCGGCTGCCCGCACGGCGCGACTGGGAGATCGACCGGCTCTTCGTCCGCAAGGGCCGCAAGGGCGGCGGGCTGCGGTCCCGGCGGGGCGAAGCGCTCACCGTCGAGTGGGACGCGGTGACCGGCTTCAATCTGGAGGAGCCCGAGCAGGGCACCGCCAACCTGCTGGCCACCTTCGAACAACTGCGCCCCGCGGACCTGGCCAACGTCCTGCACCACCTCTCCGAGAAGCGCCGGGCCGAGGTGGCCGCGGCGCTCCACGACGACCGGCTCGCCGACGTGCTGGAGGAGCTGCCGGACGACGACCAGGTGGAGATCATCAACAAGCTCGCCGACGAGCGCGCGGCACTCGTGCTGGAGGCGATGGACCCCGACGACGCGGCCGACCTGCTGGGCGAGCTCCCGGAGGACGACAAGGAGCGCCTGCTGGATCTGATGCAGCCCCAGGAGGCGGCACCGGTGCGGCGGCTGCTGTCCTACGAGGAGGGCACGGCGGGCAGTCTGATGACGACCGAGCCGATCGTGCTGCGCCCGGACGCGAGCGTCGCCGAGGCACTGGCCCGGGTGCGCCTCGAGGACCTCCCGGCGCCGCTGGCCTCCCAGGTCTACGTCTGCCGGCCGCCGGACGAGACCCCCACCGGCAAGTACCTGGGCGTCGTGCACTTCCAACGGCTGCTGCGCGAACCGCCGTTCGCCCTGGTCGGCGCGCTCGTCGACGCCGACCTGCGGCCCCTGCCGCCGACCGCCTCGGTGCCGGCGCTGACGAGCTATCTGGCGGCGTACAACATCGTCTCGGCGCCCGTCGTGGACGAGGGCGGCCATCTGCTGGGCGCCGTCACGGTCGACGACGTGCTGGACGACCTGCTGCCGGAGGGCTGGCGCGAGGCGGCGGCCGAGGGCGGGCTGCCCGGCTTCGTGCCGGGCCCGCACGAGCGGCCCGAGGCGCCCGCCGCACCGGGCGGCGCGGCGCGCGGACCCGACGGGAGGGAGCCGGAGGATGGCTGAGCGGGAGGGACCACGGCTGGACGTACCGCGTGCGCCCCGGCGCACGCTGCTGCCGGCCTACGACCCGGACACCTTCGGACGGGCCTCGGAGCGGATCGCGCGGTTCCTGGGCACCGGCCGCTTCCTGGTGTGGATGACGGTCGTGATCATCGTCTGGATGGGCTGGAACATCGTCGCCCCGGACGGTCTGAAGTTCGACGAGTACCCGTTCATCTTCCTGACGCTGGCGCTGTCCCTCCAGGCGTCCTACGCGGCTCCGCTCATCCTGCTCGCGCAGAACCGCCAGGACGACCGGGACCGGGTCAACCTGGAGCAGGACCGCAAACGCAACGAGCGCAGCATCGCCGACACCGAGTTCCTCGCCCGCGAGATCGCCGCGCTGCGGATGGGCCTGGGCGAGGTGGCCACCCGGGACTGGATCCGCTCGGAACTGGCGGAGCTGGTCAAGGACCTGGAACCGCAGGACCGGCCGGGAGTGGCCGCCGGCCGCTCACCGGCCGGGTCCGGTGAGCGTGACCAAAACCGCTGACCGGTCGCTTAGCTCACGCGCCCTACCCGGCCGTACCATGCATGCATGGCTACCGAGACCCAGGAATCCACCCCCACCGAAGACGCGGTGCGTGCGGCGCTCGCGACGGTGAACGACCCGGAGATCCACCGGCCGATCACCGACCTGGGGATGGTCAAATCCATCGGCATCGCGCCCGGTGGCGCGGTCGACGTCGGGGTCTATCTGACGGTCTCCGGCTGTCCGCTGCGCGAGACGATCACCGCGAACGTGACCGAGGCAGTGCAGCGGGTGCCGGGGGTCAGCTCCGTCAGCGTCGAGCTGGACGTGATGAGCGACGAGCAGCGCCGCGAGCTGGCGGCCTCCTTGCGGGGCGGCACCGCCGAGCGGGAGGTCCCCTTCGCCCAGCCCGGCTCGCTGACCCGGGTGTACTGCGTGGCCTCCGGCAAGGGCGGGGTCGGCAAGTCCTCGGTGACGGTGAACCTGGCCGCGGCGCTGGCCGCCGACGGCATGAAGGTCGGGGTGGTGGACGCCGACATCTACGGCCACTCCGTCCCCCGCATGCTGGGCGCGGACGGCCGTCCGACCCAGGTCGAGGACATGATCATGCCGCCGTCCGCGCACGGCGTGAAGGTGATCTCGATCGGGATGTTCACCCCGGGCAACGCGCCGGTGGTGTGGCGCGGACCGATGCTGCACCGCGCGCTCCAGCAGTTCCTGGCCGATGTCTACTGGGGCGACCTGGACGTGCTGTTGCTGGACCTGCCGCCCGGCACCGGGGACATCGCGATCTCGGTGGCCCAGCTCGTGCCGAACGCGGAGATCCTGGTGGTGACGACCCCGCAGCAGGCCGCCGCCGAGGTCGCCGAGCGCGCCGGGTCGATCGCCGTGCAGACCCACCAGAAGATCGTCGGCGTGATCGAGAACATGTCCGGCATGCCGTGCCCGCACTGCGACGAGATGGTCGACGTCTTCGGCACCGGCGGGGGCCAGAAGGTGGCCGAGGGGCTGACCCGCACCACCGGCGCCGAGGTGCCGGTGCTCGGCGGCATCCCGATCGATCTGCGGCTGCGCGAGGGCGGCGACGAGGGCAGGCCGGTGGTCCTCAGCGACCCGGACTCCCCCGCCGGGAAGGCACTGCGCACCGTCGCGGACAAGCTCAGCTCGCGTCAGCGCGGCCTGTCGGGCATGTCCCTGGGCCTCACCCCGAGCAACAAGTTCTGAGCCCTCCAGGCGCCCGCACGGCGCCGCGCGACCCCCGTACCGTGAGCACCGGGCGGGGGTCGGCGCGCGGGGGCGCCCGGCCGGGCGCTCAGCCCCGCTCGTACTCGGTGATGTCCTTCACCACGGCGAAGCCGAGTCCGTAGGCGCTCATCCCGCGCCCGTAGGCGCCCAGGTGGACGCCCTCCTGCGCCGAACCGGCGAGCACCCAGCCGTACGCGGACTCGCGGTAGTGGAAGTCGGTGGGGATGCCGTCCACCGGCAGCGAGAGGCTGCTCCAGCCGGAGCCGTCCAGGTCGTCGGCGAGTTCCCAGGCGACACCGGTCTGCTGGTCGAGCCAGTCCTGCCGCAGGCTGCGGTCCATCTCCATCGGGAAGCTGCACGAGAGCAGCCCCGAGCCCGCCAGCCAGGCGGCGGTGGAGACCGAGGTGGCCTCCAGCGTGCCGGTGCCGTCGCCGCTGCGCCGCACGGGGCGGCTGGCGAGGGTGACGACGACGGCGAAGCTCTCGTCCTCGGGGGTGGTCTCGACGCGGAGGGAGGGCTCCTCGCCGTGGCCGGTGGAACCGTGCTCGACCGTGCCGTCGGCCGCCGTGCCGACCTGCATCAGCCAGCGCGGTCCGGTGAAGGCCGCGTCCAGCCCGTACCACGGAAAGGCAGCCATCAGATAGTCGTCCACCGCCCGCCGCGCGCCGGGTACCCCCTGTGCGGCGGGCCCGGATTCACCGGCCGGCCGACTCGTCGTCTCCATCTGTGCGACGCCTCCTCATTGCCCTGTTGCCTGGGCAGCCGAGCTCCTCGGACGGCGACCCCCGACACTGGGAGGATAGCCACACCGGTCCGCCGTGTCGGTCATGCCCGGTGGATCAGGACGCGGTGCGGGTGGCGAGATGGACGGCAAAAGCCGCAGATGTCCCGGTGGTGCGAATGCCGAGGTGACGGGATCGTTGCCTGATGAGGCGTCAGATGAGGGTCAGGTGGCGTCGGCGTCGAACGGCGGCGGGTCGCCCTTGCGGAGCACGTCTCCTTGCACCGGTCGGCCGTTCACCCCGTCGGAGGTGCGCTTGGTCAGATCCGGTGCCTGCTGCCCACCGCTGCGGAGGCTCTTCCCGGTCCGCTCGGACCCGCCGGGGCCGCTGCCGCGGGAGGAGCCGGCGCCCCCGCTGTCGGTGCCGTTGACCGCGTCGGTGACTTCGGCCAGATCCTTGCGCAGGTCGAAGCTGTTGCTGATCTCCTTGATGCCCAGGTCGTCGTTGTCCAGCAGGTGCTTGCGCGCGAAGTTCTTCGGATTCAGGTCCTCGAACTCGAAGTCCTTGAACTCCGGTCCCAGCTCGCTCCTGATGTCCTCCTTCGCGCTGTCGGAGAACTGGCGCACCTTGCGGATGAAGGCGGAGACGTCCTGGATCACCTTGGGGAGCTTCTCGGGGCCGAACACCAGCACCGCCAGCACGATGAGCGCGACCAGCTCCAGTGGTCCTATATCGAAGAACACCGCGCAGCTCCCTCACTCCGTCCACGGCTCCTGCAGCCAGATGTCACGGTACCCGCCCACGGCCCGCAAGCGGGACCCCGCCCCGGCACCCGGCGTCAGCCGGTGGGGAGCCGAGTGTCAGCCGGTGGCGGAGTCGAGCGTCACCCGCACCGTCCGCCGCGCGCCCGCCGCGCCCCCGTCCAGCACGGTCAGCTCCAGCCTGTCGCCCGGACGGTGGCTGCGGATCCGGACGATCAGCTCCTCGCCCCCGGCCACGGGCTTCCCGCCGACCTCGGTGATCACGTCACCCGCCGCCAGTCCGGCCCGGTCGGCCGGACCGCCCGGCACGACCGCGCCGCGGCCGCCGGTGCCGCCGATCCGCGCGCCCTCGCCCTCGTACTGCATGTCGAGCGAGACCCCGATGACCGGATGGGTGGCGCGGCCCTCGTTGATGAGCTCCTCGGCGACCCGGCGGGCCTGGTTGACCGGGATGGCGAAGCCCAGGCCGACGCTGCCGCCGCCCTCGCCGCCGGGCAGGCCCGGAGCGCCGCCCGCTCCTCTGATCGCGCTGTTCACCCCCACGACCCGGCCCCGGGCGTCCACCAGCGGGCCGCCGGAGTTGCCGGGGTTCATGGGGGCGTCGGTCTGCAGCGCGTTCACATAGCTCAGCTCGCTGCCCGGCTCCCCGCCCCCCGCCGTGATGGGCCGCTCGGTCGCGCTGACGATGCCGGTGGTGACCGTGCCGTCCAGATCGAAGGGGGCACCGAAGGCGAGGACGGGGTCGCCGACCCGGACGGCGTCGGAGTCGCCGAGCGGCAGCGGGGTGAGCCCGGAGACGTGGGAGACCTGGACGACGGCCAGGTCGTAGCCCGCGTCGCCGCCGACCACCTCGCCGGTCGCGGTCTGGCCGCTGTCGAAGGTGACCCGCACCCCGTCGACGCCCTCGGCGGACTCGGTGGACTCGACGCCCTCGACGACATGGTGGTTGGTGAGGATGTGGCCGCGCCGGTCCAGCACGAAGCCGGTGCCCGTGGCCTCGGCACCGCCGCCGCGCGCGTGCAGCGTGACGACGCCGGGAAGGGTCTGCCGCGCGATCCCCGCGACGCTCCCCTTCGGCCGCGCGCCCCCCTCGGCCGCCGCGGTCCGGGGCAGTTCGATGTCGCTCACGGAGCCGTGCCGCTCGACGTAGGCGCCGATGAGCCCGCCCGCGCCGCCGGCCAGCAGCGCCAGCACCAGGGCGCCGAGCGCGATCCGGCGCCCGCGGCGCGGGGGACGGGCGGGAGGCTGCTGCGGGAGCGTCGGCACGGCGGGCCGCGGGACCGGCTGCGGCCCGGGATCCCTCGGCGGCCCGGGATCCCTCGGCGGCCCGCCGCGCTGCGGCGCTCCGGCGCTCCGATGGTCTGCCAGGGGCACCGCGGGACCGCCGGAGCCTCCGGCCGGCACCCCGTGCGGCGGCGTCGTACTGCCGGGCGGCAGGGCGACGCCGTGCGGCGGAGTGGCCGGCGGACGCTGGACGGGCGGTGCCGGGGCCCAGGGACCGGGGCCGCCGTAGGGAGGGGTGGAGTACGGATCGACGCCGTGCAGCGGCTCGGGGCTCGCGGCGGGCACCGGAGCCGGCTCCCCGGCGGCGGCCGTCCCCGGCGCCTCAGGACCGGCAGTGCCCGGCGCGGCCGGTTCCCCGGCGGCCGGTTCCCCAGCGGCCGGTTCCCCAGCGGCCGGTTCCCCGGCGGCCTCGGCGGTCTGCTCCCGCGCGGGCTCGGCCGCCGCGGGCTCGGCCGCCGCGGGCTCGGCCGCCGCGGGCTCGGCCGCCGCGGGCTGGGTCCGGCTGACCGGGACCCGGCGTGGGCGGCTCCGCCACTTCGGCTGCTGCCTGATGGCGTCCGGCTCGTCCATGCACTCTCCAGTTGGTCACCCGCGACTCACACCCTCCCCGGACCTCGGCCGGGGGCAGGGTGTCGGAAGGATTCAACCAGGAACACGGCGCGCCGCCCAGCGGGCGTCAACCCTGCGCCGCGTCAGCGCCCGACCGGGCGCGGCGCGGTGGCGGAGAGCGAACTCGTGACCGCCGGAGCACGGCCGGGGAACGAACGCAGCACGGAGGGATCGTGCCGCACGGCCGGCCGCCGGGCGAGCCGCACCTCGGCGGGCGGCTCCTCCTTCGATGCCCGGGACAGCAGCGACGCCGATCCGCGCAGCGCGCTCAGGGTGCCCGCCGTACCGCTCTCGCCGTACCAGCCGGAGGCGTTGGTGGCAGGCGAGAGCCGGGCGGGTGCCGAGCGCCGCAGCATGCTCACGGGAGCGTTCGGCCGCGCGGTGGGGGCCGCCGCACCGTAGGAGGCCACCGGCGCGAAGGTGGGTCCGGAGTCCGAGCCGCGGGTGCTCTGGGTGCCCCCGCGCTGGTCGCCGCCGCGCCGTCTGCCGTCCCGGGAGGCTCCGGAGCCGGAGGCCGAGCTGCGCACCGCGTTGGCGGACGGATTGTCGCCGCCCGTCCCGCCGGACGTGCTCGCCGCACCGGAGGCCAGGGTGCCGCCGAAGGCGAGGGCCGCCAGGGAGAAGGCGCCCGCAGCGGCGAACGCGAACCGGCGTCCGCGGGAGGCCGAGCGCTCCCGCTCGGCACGTTCGGCGCGCTCGGCGCCGTCGGGCGGCGGGATCTCGTGTATCCGGAAGCCGCGGGGCGGGGTGAGCGGGCTGCGCCCGCCGGTCCGGCCCCCGGGAAGGTGGTCGAAGGACCAGGACGAGCGGCCCGAGCCGCCCGGCAGCACGGGCGCGGCGAACGCGCCGCCGCCCGGTCCGCCGGGACCGGGGCCGCCCCCGGGGCGCGGGTCGCCGTCCGCGGGCAGGCCCTGCAGCCTGGCGAGGAGCCCGTCCGAGGGCGGTGGAGGCGGAGCGTCCGCGAAGACGTTCTTGAGTCGGCGCTGCGCATCGGCCTCGGCCTTGCATCCCTGGCAGGTGGCCAGATGCGCGAGGACCCGCTCACGTGCGTCGTGCCCCAGCTCCCCGTCGACCAGTGCGGCGAGGCGGTCTCCGAGATGGTGTTCGGCGGAGGTCACCCGGCGCTCACCTCGCCCGCCCGGGCCGACGGCACCACCGCGCTCAGGCTGCGCCGCTGCTCGGTGCGAGCGGCGGGCGAGCGGTGCTGGAGCGCCTTGCGCAGGTGGGAGCGGCCGCGGTGGATTCGGCTGCGGACGGTGCCGAGCTTGACCCCGAGCGTCGCGGCGATCTCCTCGTAGGAGAGCCCCTCGATGTCGCAGAGCACCACGGCGGCGCGGAACTCGGGAGCGAGGGTGTCCAGGGCCTGCTGGACGTCCGCGTCGAAGTGGGTGTCGTTGAAGTGCTGCTGCGGGGTGGGCTCGCGGCTGGGCAGCCGCTCGGCGGCGTCGTCGGCGAGCGCGTCGAAGCGGATGCGCTGCTTGCGCCGGACCATGTCCAGGAAGAGGTTCGTGGTGATCCGGTGCAGCCAGCCCTCGAAGGTGCCGGGCGTGTAGGTCGACAGCGACCGGAAGACCCGGACGAAGACCTCCTGGGTGAGGTCCTCGGCGTCGTGCTGGTTACCGGTCAGCCGGTAGGCGAGGCGGTAGACCCGGGCACTGTGGTTGCTGACGATCTCCTCCCAGGAAGGAGGGGTCCACGCCTGCGCGTCCGCATCGGTCGCGAAAGTCGCCGTGGTCGCGGAATCGGCGGTGCGGGACTGGTCAGCGGTGTCGGTCACGGATTTCGGCTGTCCCGTCGACCTGCGGAATCTGGAGAAGACGCCGCGGTCCCGGCTTGCAGCCGCACCTCCCCTGTCGGCTCTGGTGGTGTCCACTGGAGCCCCTACCATAGCCACATCTCCCGTTAGCTCCGGATAAGAAACTTTGCCCGGCTTTGCCGACCGCTCCTCGGCGGTCCCTGCTTCCTCAACGCCCGGTCCCATCAGCAGGTTCCCGGGGCAACGGATACAGTCACGATTGCGTGGAGGACGGGGACAGGAGAGGGCCATTACCGGCAACCGGCAGACGAGCTGGGAGTTCGCCGACGCGTACGGCGCCGAGCTCGTCGAGAACGCCGAGAGCGAAGCACTGCGCTGGGCCCGCGACCGGGCCCAGGAAGCTGGGCTGCGCACGGTCTCCCCCGCCACCGGAGCGGCACTGCGGCTGCTGGCGGCGGCCGCCGAGGCCAAGGCGGTCGCGGAGATCGGTACCGGCACCGGCGTCTCCGGACTGCACCTGCTGCACGGGATGCGGTCCGACGGGGTCCTCACGACGGTCGACACCGAACCGGAGCGGCAGCAGTTCGCCCGCGAAGCGTTCCGCGCCGCCGGGTTCGTCGGCAGCGGGGGCAACAGGGTGCGGTTCATCCCCGGCCGGGCCCTGGACGTGCTGCCGCGACTGGCGGACGGCGGATACGACCTCGTCTTCTGCGACGGCGACCGGACGGAGTGCCTGGACTACCTCGCCGAATCCTTGCGGCTGCTGCGGGACGGCGGACTGATCTGCTTCGCCGGGGTCTTCGCCGACGGGCGGACGGGCGAGGCCGCCGACCAGTCCCAGGAAGTACTGCGGCTGCGCGAGCTGTTGCGCACCGTCCGCGAGAGCACCCTGCTGGTGCCCTCGCTGCTGCCGGTCGGCGACGGGCTGCTGTGCGCGGTCAAGCGCGGGGAGTGACGGGCCGATTGCGTTCCGCTTCCATCCCCCGGGTCCACCCCCGTGTCCACCCTGCCGCCGGGCCTTCCGGGGCGTCCGGCCGCTTCCGGAGGCCCTCCCTCCGCTCCTGGAATCGGCCGGTCCGTACCACCGGCGCGGCTGCGCCCGGGACGGCTGCACCTGTGTCCGGAACCGCTGCACCTGTGCCCGGAACGACGAAACCGCCCCGGTACCCACGCGTGGCGTGCGTGCCGGGGCGGCGATCCGCGGAGCGCTCAGCCGCAGACCTTCTTCAGCTCCTCGCCGAGCGCTGTCGCCTCATCCGGTGTCAGCTCGACGACGAGTCGCCCACCGCCTTCGAGCGGAACGCGCATGACGATGCCCCGCCCCTCTTTGGTCACCTCGAGCGGGCCGTCACCCGTCCGCGGCTTCATGGCCGCCATGCTCGTTCCCCTTCCTGAAACCAGCCGATCGCGCCGGGGGTCCCGTAAGCGGGCACAGTTTCACCGGCATCGAACACATTGCTTCTTCGCCATTATCCCGCATGGCAGGACCCGATGACCAACATCGGTCGACATCTCTTCTTCCTCGACCACACACAAACCCACCCAATGCGGCGGCCGCCCCGCGGCACTGCCCGGAATTCCCCTCCGTCACCGGCGTCCCTCGGTTTGACGCAGGTCACATCCGCGGGGGCGGTGGAGCGTGCGCGGTGCCCTGTCAGCGCCCGATGATCCGCGTCATGCTGAGTGCATGTCCGACACCGTGCGCTACGAAGTGACCGAGGGGCTCGCGAAGGTCGTGCTCGACCGCCCCGACGCGATGAACGCCCTCGACAACGAGACCAAGGCCGCCCTGCGCGACACCCTGCAGCGGGCAGCCGCCGACGACGGGGTTCGCGCGGTGCTGCTCACCGGCAGCGGCCGCGCCTTCTGTGTGGGCCAAGACCTCAAGGAGCACACCGGCTCCCTCGAACAGAGCGGCGGAAGCGCCCTGAACACCGTCGAGGAGCACTACAACCCGATCACGCTGGCCCTCGCCGGGATGCCGAAGCCGGTGGTGGCGGGCGTCAACGGGGTGGCCGCCGGGGCCGGCGCGGGCTTCGCCCTCGCCTGCGACTACCGGATCCTGGCGGACACCGCGGCGTTCAACACCTCCTTCGCGGGGGTGGCGCTGACCGCGGACTCCGGCGTCTCCTGGACGCTGCCGCGCCTGGTGGGCCCGGGCCGGGCCGCTGACCTGCTGCTCTTCCCGCGCAGCGTCAAGGCCGACGAGGCGCTGGAGCTGGGCCTGGCCAACCGGGTGGTGCCCGCCGCCGAGCTCGCCGCGGAGGCAGAGGCCGTCGCCCGGCAGCTCGCCCAGGGGCCCACCGCCGCCTACGCCGCGCTCAAGGAGTCCCTGGCCTACGGCGCCTCCCACTCCCTGGCCGAGACGCTCGCCAAGGAGTCCGAACTCCAGCTACGACTGGGCGGCTCCGCCGACCACCGGATCGCCGTGCAGGCGTTCGTGCACAAACAGCAGCCCCGCTTCACCGGGCGCTGACGGCGGCCCTGCGGCTGCCGTCAGCCGGCTGCCGCACCCGGCGCGCGCTGCGCGGGCGTCAGCCGGCGGCGGAGCCGCGGCACCAGCAGTCCGCCAGGTGGTCGTCGACCAGTCCGCACGCCTGCATCAGCGCGTAGACGGTGGTGGGGCCCACGAAGCGGAAGCCGCGCCGCTTGAGCTCCTTGGCCAGGGCCGTGGACTCGGGGGTGCTGCCGGGCACCTCCGCCGTCGTGCGGGGCGCGGGCCTGGCGGCCGGGTCGGGGGCGTAGGACCACACCAGCCGGTCCAGCTCACCCGGCTCCCAGCCGGCCGCGACCCGCGCGTTGCCGAGGGCCGCGCCGATCTTGGCCCGGTTGCGCACGATGCCGCTGTCGGCGAGCAGCCGCCGCTCGTCGTCCTCGGTGAACCGCGCGACGGCGGCGATACGGAAGCCCGCGAACGCGGCGCGGAACGCCTCACGCTTGCGCAGGATCGTCAGCCACGAGAGGCCGGACTGGAAGCCCTCCAGGCACAGCCGCTCGTAGAGCGCGTCGTCGCCGTGCACCGGACGGCCCCACTCGGTGTCGTGGTAGGCGGCGTAATCCTCCGCGGTCGTGCCCCAGGGGCAGCGGGCGCGGCCGTCGGGGCCGGGCACCGCGGCGCCGGCCGGGGGTTCGGGAGCGGCGGCAGCGGCGTCGGGTCCGGCGGTCATCGCCCCTCCTCCTCCGGGTACGCGCGGGACCCGCTCGGGGGACCCTCCTGCTCTCCCTCTCCCCGCACCTCCGGGCCAGGGGCCTGCGCCGCGTCGGGCACCCGGCCCGGCTCCGGGCGCCCCTCCTCGGCGCGGCCCATCGCGACGGCCTGGGCACCGGCCAGCGCCGACTCCAGTTCGGCGATCCGCGCGTCGCGCTCCGCCAGCTCGGCCCCGAGCCGGTCCAGGACGTCGTCGACCTGCTCCATCCGGTACCCGCGCACTCCGACGGCCAGCCGCAGCCCCGCCACGTCCCCGTGGGTGACCGGGCGCTCGGCCGGCAGCGGTTCGTCCAGCAGGTCGGCCGGCGCGTCGGCGAGCCCGCCCACCGCGCCGCGGGCCTCCTCGCCGGGCCGGGCGCCGCTGCCGACAACGGCGAGCGTGACCGCGGCGACGACCACGACCAGCGAGAGCAGCAGGAACACGAACACGGATGGACTCCCCGAGTGGTTGCCGGTTGCGGGCAGACCCTGATCGTGCCATGGCCCGGTGACAGCTATGGTCGGCGGCGGAGACCGGTGCACGGGCCACGCGGGTGCGGGCAGCAGGCGGGGCACCGTCGAGAGGAAGAGGATGGCTGATGCTGCGCCTGGGCACGCGCGAGTTCGGTGAACACGAGCCGGTGATCATGGCGATCGTGAACCGGACGCCGGATTCCTTCTACGACCGCGGCGCCACCTTCCGGGACGAGCCCGCGCTCGACCGGGTCGAGCAGGCGGTCGCCGAGGGCGCCGCCGTCATCGACATAGGAGGGGTGAAGGCCGGGCCCGGGGACGAGGTCACGGCCGAGGAGGAGGCCCGGCGCACGGTGGGCTTCGTCGCGGAGGTGCGGCGGCGCTGGCCGGACGTGGTGATCAGCGTCGACACCTGGCGGCACGAGGTGGGCGAGGCCGTGTGCGAGGCCGGGGCCGATCTGCTCAACGACGCCTGGGGCGGGGTCGATCCCCGGCTGGCCGAGGTGGCGGCGCGGTACGGCGCGGGCCTGGTGTGCACCCACGCGGGCGGTGCCCGCCCGCGGACCCGCCCGCACCGGATCGCCTACGAGCCCGGCCCCGAGGGCGGCAGCGGTGTCGTGGACGACATCCTGCGGGTGACGCTCGGGCTGGCCGAGCGCGCTGCGGAGCTGGGGGTGCGCCGGGACGGGATCCTCATCGACCCGGGGCACGACTTCGGCAAGTCCACCCGGCACTCGCTGGAGGCGACCCGGGAGCTGGGCCGGATGACCGGGACCGGCTGGCCGGTGCTGGTCTCGCTGTCCAACAAGGACTTCGTGGGCGAGACCCTGGACCGCCCCGTCAAGGAGCGGCTGACCGGCACCCTGGCCACCACCGCCGTCTCCGCCTGGCTGGGCGCCCGGGTCTACCGGGTGCACGAGGTGGCCGAGACCAAGCAGGTCCTCGACATGGTGTCCGCGATCGCGGGCCACCGTCCGCCCGCGGTGGCCCGCCGGGGGCTGGCCTAGCGGCGTTCGGGCGCCCCGGGGCGCTGGGCGGCCGGGACCTGGCCGCCGACCTCCTTGGTGACCAGCGCGACCGCCTCGTCGATGTCGTCGGTGACGTGGAAGAGCTCCAGGTCCCGCTCGGACGCCTTGCCGCCGCTGACGACGGAGTGGCGCAGCCAGTCGGCGAGCCCCTGCCAGTACTCCGTGCCGAAGAGCACGATCGGGAAGCGGGTGACCTTCCCGGTCTGCACCAGGGTCAGCGCCTCGAACAGTTCGTCCAGCGTGCCCAGCCCGCCGGGCAGCACGACGAACCCGCTCGCGTACTTCACGAACATCGTCTTGCGGACGAAGAAGTAGCGGAAGTTCACGCCGATGTCGACGTACTTGTTCATGCCCTGTTCGAAGGGGAGCTCGATACCGAGCCCGACCGAGGTGCCGTTCGCCTCCAGCGCGCCCTTGTTGGCCGCCTCCATCGCCCCGGGGCCGCCGCCGGTGATGACGGCGAACCCGGCCTCGGCCAGGGCCCGGCCGATCCGCACGCCCTGGTCGTACTCGGGCGCCTCCGCCGGGGTGCGTGCGGAGCCGAAGACGCTGATGGCGGGGCCCAGCTCGGCCAGCGCGCCGAAGCCCTCGACGAACTCGGACTGGATGCGCATCACCCGCCAGGGGTCCTGGTGGATGAAGTCGGAGGGACCCGCGGTGTCCAGCAGGCGCTGGTCGGTGGTCCCCGACTGCACCTGGTCGCGGCGGCGCACGACAGGTCCCAACCGCTGTTCCTTGGGCCCTCCGCCGGTCTCGTCGGTCATCTGCGGCACTCCTTCCGCCTGCGATCTTTCCGCTTCAGGGTATGCGGACCCCGGCGGGTGCCGTCGGGAATCGGGGCGGCCGGCAGCCGTCGATCGGCTTACCGGCAGGTGGCCCGGGGGCACCTGCGGACCCGGCTCAGGCCGTCAGCCAGCGCCGCAGCCGCTCCTCGCAGCGGGTGACGAGCGCGGTCTCGACCCGCTCGTCCCGCTTGTGGGCGAGGTTGGGATCCCCGGGACCGTAGTTGACGGCGGGCACCCCCAGCGCGCTGAACCGGGAGACGTCCGTCCAGCCGTACTTGGGCCGCGGCTCGCCGCCGACCGCGGCGAGGAAGGCGCGGGCCGCCGGGTGCGCGAGGCCGGGCAGCGCTCCGGGGGAGCTGTCGTCCACCTCGAACTCCTCGACCCCGCATCCGGCGAACACCTCGCGCACGTGGTCCAGCGCGTCCTGTTCGCCGCGGTCGGGCGCATAGCGGAAGTTGACCGTGACGGTGCACAGGTCCGGGATGACGTTGCCCGCGACGCCGCCCTCGACGCCGACCGCGTTCAGGCCCTCCCGGTACTCGAGCCCGTCGATCACCGGCCACCGCGGCTGGTATCCGGCCAGCCGCTCCAGCACCGGCCCGGCCGCGTGGATCGCGTTGGCACCCATCCAGCCGCGCGCCGAGTGCGCCCGCGTGCCGCGCAGGTGCAGCCGCACCCGCAGGGTGCCCTGGCAGCCGCCCTCGACCTGGCCCTCGGAGGGTTCGAGCAGCACGGCGAAGTCGCCGGCCAGCCACTCGGGGCGGGCCTCGGCGACCTTGCCGAGGCCGTTGAGGTGGGCGGCGACCTCCTCGTTGTCGTAGAAGACGAACGTCAGATCGCGGTTGGGTTCGGGGACCGTGGCGGCGATCCGCAGTTGCACGGCGACCCCCGCCTTCATGTCGCTGGTTCCGCAACCCCACAGCAGTCCGTCCTCGTCGAGCCGGGAGGGCAGGTTCCCGGCGATCGGCACGGTGTCGAGATGGCCCGCGAGGACGATCCGCTCGGCCCGGCCCAGACGGGTGCGGGCCACCACGTTGTTGCCGTACCGGTCGACGTCCAGGTGGGGCAGCGCGCGCAGCGCCTCCTCGACGGCGTCGGCGAGCGCCGCCTCGTCCCCGCTCTCGGAGGGGAGGTCCACCAGTTGCGCGGTGAGCCGGGCGGCGTCCTGCTGCAGGTCGAGTGCGCTGTGAGGCATGGCCACAGCCTACGGCGGGCGGCCCGCGCGGTCCGGCGCGCCCCGGGGCTCGGGCGCTGTCGCACCCAGCGGCTACCTTGGTGCGCGTGCGCCTCTCACGACCGGCCCGCTCGCCCCACGGGCCCGAGCGTCCGCCCCGGACCGAGGGCCGCGGCAGGCCCTTCAGGATCGCCGTGGCCTGCGCCGTGCTGCTCGCCGTCGCCGCGTATGTCGCGGTGCGCGGGCTGTCGGGCCAGGACGGCGCGCTGTGCACCGTCCGCGCGGACGGTGCGGACGGCAAGGCCGCGACCGCCGCGGACGGCTCCGGCACCCCGCACGACTACGAACTCACCCCCGTGCAGGCGCAGAACGCGGCGACCATCGCCGCGGTCGCCGCGCGCCGCGGGCTGCCCGAGCGGGCGGTGACCATAGCCCTGGCCACCGCCATGCAGGAGTCCCAGCTCCGCAACATCGCCCACGGGGACCGGGATTCGGTCGGCCTCTTCCAGCAGCGCCCCTCGCAGGGCTGGGGGACGTTCGAGCAGATCCAGGACCCGGTCTACTCGGCGAGCCGGTTCTACGACCATCTCGCCGAGGTGCCCGGCTACTCCCGGCTCCCGCTGACCGTCGCAGCCCAGCGCGTGCAGCGCAGCGGCTATCCGCAGGCGTACGCCAAGCACGAGACCGACGCGACGCTGCTGACCGGTGCGCTCACCGGCCGCCGGCCCGCCACGCTGAGCTGCACGACAGGCGGCCGGGACCCCGGCGAGCCGGGCGATCCCGCGCAGGTGCGCAAGCACCTGGTGCGGGAGTTCGGCCGGGACGTGCTGGCCGACGGCACCAGTACGCTCGCGGCTCCGGCACGGCGGACGGCCGGGTACCCGAAGGCGCGCTCGGCGGCGCGGCCCGAGGCCGCGCCCGTCGTCCCGGTGCCCGCGCGCGGCCGCCGCCAGGGCTGGGAGCTGGCCCACTGGGCGGTCGCGAACGCGGAGCGGCTGCACATCGAGCGGATCTCCTACGGCGGCTTCCGGTGGTCGGCGGAGCGCTCCGCGGACGGCTGGCGCAGGACGGACGACGGCGCGGCGAAGGACGGCAGCGGGCCCGGGGACAGCGGCACCGCCGAGGACGGCGGCGCGGCGAAGGACGACAGCACGGCCGAGGACGGCAGGGCGAAGGACGACGACGCGGCGAAGGACGGCGGCGCCGAGGACGGCGGCGCCGGGGGTGCGGCGGGCGGCACGGTGGAGCTCCGGCTGGCCACCGGTCACTAGTCCATCCATTCACCCGGTGGGGCGAACCCGGTCCACCGGGGTGGACGTTTCTTCCCTCGCTCGACGGTCGCCGCCAGGAGTGAACCCGCTCGGCCGGTCGTGCCTGGCCGCGGCCGGTTCGGCTCCTCGGGTACAGGTCAATCGGCTGCGAGGAATGCCCAGTTTGAGGGCTCACGCGGCAAACCTGGATTGCCAATCCTTTACCCGGCTTCCCCGCAACCTCCGTGCCGTCCGGGGCGATAGGCACTGCGTCCGACCGGGGGATCCCGGCTGACAGACCAAGAACCCCTTCTCCGTCAAAGGAGCACCATGTCCAACCCCCTCACGCGCCGGATCGCCCGCACCGCGCTGCTGACGGCGGCCGGCGCCGCCACCGTCGTCGGCGCCGCCGGAGCCGCGAGCGCCGTGGAACTGCCCGCGAGCCCGGTGGGCGGGGTCAGCAACCTGGACGGCGAGGGCCTCGGCAACACGCTGGACAGGACGGCCCAGGACACCACCGCCGTCGCCGGGGAGACCGGCGGCAGCGCCGTCAAGAAGGCCGTGCCGACCGCCGGCAAGGCCGTGGGCAAGGCCGGCCGGACCGCGGCACCCGCCGCGCAGAACCTCGCCGGGAACGCCGCGGGCGAGGCCGGCGGCCTGCTGGGCGACACCGCGTCCTCCGCCGCGGACACCGGCCTGCCGTCCGTCGGCAACCTCGGTGGCCTTCCCCTCGGTTGAGGGCTCCCCGGTCACCGCTGCGGGGCGCCCCCACTGTCCGGCCCCGCCTCCCCGGAGGCACGCTCCCCGGCCGGACAGCGCTCGGGTACTCCGTCCCTGAGCGCCCGCAGCCGGTGACCCGATCGGGCCGCCCGGACCGCACGGTCCGGGCGGCCCTTCGCCGTGCGCGCTCCGCGGTCGGCCGGGTCCGCGGCCCGGCGCCCGTCGGCTGCACCGGCCCGGCGCCAACCCGCGGTCTCGGCCGAGGTCCGGCCGAGGTCCGGCCGAGGTCCGGCCGAGGTCCGCGCGGGCGGCCCGGCGCCCGTGGGCCGCTACGCGGACAGCCTGCGCACCGCGGCGGCGATCCGCTCGTCCGTGGCTGTGAGCGCGACCCGGACGTACCGCTCCCCCGCGGGTCCGTAGAACTCGCCGGGTGCCACCAGCACGCCCCGCCCGGCCAGGTCGGCGACGGTGTCCCAGCAGGACTCGTCCCGGGTCGCCCACAGGTACAGCGACGCCTCGCTGTGCTCGATCCGGAAGCCCGCGGCCTCCAGCGCGCCGCGCAGCGCGGTGCGCCGCGCCCGGTACCGCTCCCGCTGCTCGGCCACGTGGGTGTCGTCGGCGAGCGCCGCGACCGTCGCGGCCTGCACCGGCGCGGGCGTCATCATCCCGCCGTGCTTGCGGATCTGCAGCAGCTCGCCCAGCACCCCGCTGTCCCCCGCGAGGAACGCCGCCCGGTATCCGGCGAGGTTGGAGCGCTTGGAGAGCGAGTGGACGGCCACCAGGCCCGCGGTGGAGCCGCCGCACACGTCCGGGTGCAGCACGGAGACCGGGTCGGCCTCCCAGCCGAGCTCCAGGTAGCACTCGTCGCTGAGGACGAGCACACCGTGCTCGCGCGCCCAGTCGACGACGGCGCGGAGCCGCTCGGTGGGCAGCACCTGACCGGTGGGGTTGGAGGGCGAGTTGAGCCACAGCAGCGCGAGCCCGGCCGGGTCCAGCTCCAGCGGGTCGTCGTAGGCGACGTACTCGGCCCCGGCGAGCCGGGCGCCGACCTCGTAGGTGGGGTAGGCGAGCCGGGGGAAGGCCACCCGGTCGCCCGGGCCGAGGCCGAGCTGGGTCGGCAGCCAGGCCACCAGTTCCTTGGAGCCGACGACGGGCAGCACGTGGTGCTCCGTGATGCCGCGCGCGCCCAGTCGGCGCTCGCACCATCCGGTGAGCGCGTCCCGCAGCTCCCGGGTCCCCCACACCGTGGGGTAGCCGGGGCTGTCGGCCGCGTCGGCGAGCGCCTGCCGCACCTGCGCGGGGACCGGGTCGACGGGGGTTCCGACCGACAGGTCGACGAGGCCGTCGGGGTGCCCGGCGGCGGTGGTCTTGTACGGCTCGAGCCGGTCCCAGGGGAAGGTGGGGAGGCGGTCGGAGACGGAGGGCATGGTGCTCACTTTCTTCGGCTGTCCCGGCGGCCGGCGCGGGCCGCGCGGTCCACCGCGCGCCCGGACGGGCAGCCGGGCGGGCGGTGCGGGAGAGGTGCGCCGCAGGAGAGGTGCGCTGCGGGAGGGCGGTGGTACGGCGCGGAAAACACCGCAGTCCCGTACGGCAGGACGCTGGGACCGCCGTACGGGACTGTTGCGGGAACCGCACGGGGCGGCTCACTGCTCGGGTGTCACCCGTGGGTCACTCGTCGTGCTCCTGCGGCGGGAGCGCGGAGATGAGCGGGTGGTCCTTCTCGATCAGACCGAGCTTGCTGGCGCCGCCGGGCGAGCCGAGGTCGTCGAAGAACTCGACGTTGGCCTTGTAGTAGTCCTTCCACTCCTCGGGGGTGTCATCCTCGTAGAAGATGGCCTCGACCGGGCAGACGGGCTCGCAGGCACCGCAGTCGACGCACTCGTCCGGGTGGATGTACAAGGACCGCTGGCCCTCGTAGATGCAGTCGACCGGGCACTCCTCGATGCAAGCCTTGTCCTTCAGGTCGACACAAGGCTCCGCGATGACGTAAGTCACGCTGTCGTTCCTCCTCGTTAGGGCTGGCGGGCCGGTGTCCGGCTCCGCCGCGGGCGCGCGGGAGCGCTCTTTCGCTTCGGACGGCGGCGATGCCCACACCTAGTATCTCCGTTCCCGGACACAACACGAACAGGAGGGGCGGTTAGGACTGTGGAATTCACCACGGGCGGACGCTTGGAGGTCCGCATCACCCCTTCCGACGTGGGCAGACGTGTCTCGGTGCGGTCGCGGACGACTGCCGGGGAGCGGCATGGGCGGTTCACGGACACGCTCGGCATTCTCACATCGTGGACCAGGGGCGTGCTCACAGTAACCCGACGGGATGGTGAGCAGGTCGAGATCGAGGAGACGTCGATGGTGGCTGGGAAGACCGTGCCGGCCACACCCGCGCGCCGCCGGGGACTGCCCTCCGCCGACGCGGCCGAACTCGTCGCGGTGGCCGCCCGGGGCTGGCCGCCCGCCGAGTCGCAGGCGCTCGGCGGCTGGACCCTGCGCGCTGCCGGCGGCTTCACCGCCCGCGCGAACTCCGTACTCCCGCAGGGCGACCCCGGATTGCCGCTGCCCCAGGCGCTGGCGCGGGTCACCGGCTGGTACGCCGAGCGGGGCCTGCCCGCGCGGATGCAGATCTGCGTGGCGGAGGACGCCATGCTCGACGCGCGGCTGCGGGAGCGCGGCTGGACGACCGAGCGGCACGGGCTGATACAGGTGGGCGCGCTCGCCCCGCTGGCCGACCGGGAGCCCGATGGGCGGGTGCTGCTGCACCGCACACCGGACGACCGGTGGGCCTCGCTCTACAACAGGGCGGGCGGCGCGGGACTGTCGGATGCGGCGCGGCAGGTGCTGGCGGGCGGCCCTTCGGTGTGGTTCGCGACCGTGACGGATCCGGACGGCGCGGCCGTGGCGATCGGACGGTGCGCGGTGGACGGCCGGTGGGCCGGGTTCGCCGCCATAGAGGTCGCCCCGGAGTGGCGCCGGCAGGGGCTGGCGCGAGCGGTCACGGGCGAACTGGCCAGAACCGCGCTGGCCGAGGGCGCCTCGGCCGCCTACCTCCAGGTGGAGCGGGACAACACGGCGGCCCGCGCGCTCTACGGGGCGCTCGGGTTCGCCGACCACCACGCGTACCACTACCTGCGCGCTCCGCAGGACTGACATGGGCGGCGGAGACGGTACGGGCGAGGAGCGGACGGGCGCGGCGCGGCGGCGGTTCGCCGAGGCGGCCCGCGAGGAGCGGCCCGATCTGGCACTGCTGTGCCTGCTGATCGGCGCCGAGGCGGCGACCCGCGGCAGCCTGCGGGGCGGGCGGGACACCGGGAACGGCAACGACGGCAACGACAACAGCGACGACAGCGACGACAGCGACAACAGGGACGGCGGAGACGGCCGAGCGGTGAGAGGTGCGGCCCGCGGCGCGGCGCCGGACCCGGTGGACGAGGAGGCCGCCGTGGACCGGCTGGTGGACGAGGGCCAGGCGGAACTCGACCGGCTGGCGGGGCTGTTGCCGTTCGGGCGGGGACGCACGCCCGCGGAGTGGGCGGCGGCGCTGGAGCGGACGCTGGGCGGGGAGCTGGGGTTCGGCGGCTCGGCGCCGGACTACCGGAGGCTGGAGTCCTCGCTGCTGACCGAGGTGCTGCGCCGACGGCGGGGGCTGCCCATCCTGCTGTCGGTGGTCTGGACGGAGGTGGCCCGGCGCGCGGGCGCCCCGGTCTACGGGGTGGCGCTGCCGGGACACTTCGTCGTCGGCTTCGGCGACCCGGCGGGGGCGCATGTGCTGGCCGATCCGTTCGGCGGCGGTACCCAGCTCGGCGAGGACGAGCTGGCCGTCATGGTCGCCGGGGCCACCGGGGGGACGCCGCTGTCGGCCGCCTCGCTGCGGCCCGCCGGACCGCTGGAGACGGTGCTGCGGATCCTCAACAACATCCGGGCCTGGGCGGCGCCCCGGCCCGAGCGGTCCGGGGTACGGCTGTGGGCGGTCGAGCTGTCGCTGCTGCTGCCGCACCATCCGGGCAGGCTCCGGTTCGAGCGGGCGCAACTGCTGGTGGAACGGGGCCATTTCCTGCGCGGCGCGCGGGAGATGGAGGAGTACGCGGATGTCGTCGCGACGATGGAGCCGAACGCCGCGGAGAACGTCCGCAGAGCCGCCAGGGCGGCCCGGGCCCGGCTGAACTGAGCCGGGCCGCATCCTCTCCCGGCCCCGCCGCGGCGGGGCCGGGAGCCGGGCGGCGTCCCGTGCGGTGCCGGGCCGGGAGCCGAGCCGATGCCGGAGCTGAGCCGGACCGGCACGGTGCCGGTCCGGCCGGGGAAGCCGCGGGGCCTAGAGCCAGCCCTTGTCCCGGGCGATCCGCACGGCCTCGGCGCGGTTGCGGGCCCCGGTCTTCTGGATCGCGGTCGACAGGTAGTTGCGGACCGTGCCGTGCGAGAGGTGCAGCGCCCCGGCGATCTCGGCGTTGCCCGCACCCTCGCGGGCCGCGGCGAGCACGTCGCGCTCCCGGTCGGTGAGCGGGCTGGCGCCCTCGGCGAGCGCGGCGGCGGCCAGCCCCGGGTCGATGACCCGCTCGCCGGCCCGCACCCGGCGTACCGCGTCCGCGAGGTGGGCCGCCGGTGCGTCCTTGACCAGGAAGGCGTCGGCGCCCGATTCCATGGCCCGGCGCAGATAGCCGGGGCGGCCGAAGGTGGTGAGGATGACGACCTTCAGCGCCGGGTGCCGGGCGCGCAGCCCCTCCAGTGCGTCGAGTCCGGTCAGTCCGGGCATCTCGATGTCCAGCAGTGCCACGTCCGGCTGGTGCACGGCGACCGCGTCCAGTACCTCGTCGCCTCTGCCGACCTGGACGGCGATCTCGATGTCCGGTTCCAGCCCCAGCAGCGCGGCGAGGGCTTCGCGGACCATCGCCTGGTCCTCGGCGAGCAGCAGTCTGATCACTGCCTCAGGGTACTGACGGCACCGAAGCGCACAGCGTGAAGCCCCCGCTCAGGCCCGCCGAGGTGGACAGCGAGCCGTCGGCCAGGGCCAGTCGTTCCCGCAGTCCGCTCAGTCCGTTGCCCTCGGCCGCGCCCGAGGGGCCCTTGCCGTCGTCGGCGACGGTGAGCCGCAGCGGCCCTCCGCCCGCGTCCGGCATCTGGAAGCTCACCGTGCAGCGGGCCGCACCGCTGTGCCGTACGACGTTGGTGACCGCTTCCCGCAGCGCCCACGCCAGGGCGCCCTCCTGGTCGGGCGCCAGCGGCACGGACGGCGGCCGGGGCGGCAGCTCCGCCTCGACCCCGGCGGTGTCCAGCGCGGTACGGGCACCGGCCAGCTCGACGGCCAGGGTGGGGCGGCGGTATCCGCCGATCGCCTCCCGGACGTCGACCAGGGCCTGCCTGCTGACCTGTTCGATGTCGGCGACCTGCGCGGCCGCCTCCTCCGGTCGCGCGGGCAGCATCCGTCCGGCCAGTTCGCTCTTGAGCGTGATGAGGGAGAGCGAGTGGCCCAGCAGGTCGTGCAGATCGCGGGCGAGCCGCAACCGCTCCTCGTTGGCGGCGAGCTCCGCCACCACCGCGCGGGCCTCCCGCAGCTCCCGCAGCGTGAGGACGGTCTTCCGCGCCGACATCAGGGCCAGCCCGGCCAGCACGCAGGGGATGACGAACGACGTCCAGCCGCCCCACAGCGGCCGCGCCCCGAAGTCGGTGCCGACCAGCGCCAGCGCCGCCACGCACGCCGCCACCGCCGGTACCGCCCGCCGCCAGGGCAGCGCGGCCCCGGCCGCCACGGCGACATAGACGAACAGCACCAGCCAGGGCTCGCCCGCGGTGAGCGCGAGCACCAGGGCCAGGGCGAACAGGACGGCGAGGAGCGCGTACACGGTCCGCGGCGGGAGCGGCGTCCTGGTGTGCCGGTAGACGAGCGCGACGTAGGCCGCGAGGAAGGCGGCCAGCCCGGCGGCCGCTCCGGCGACGGCGGGGCCGCCGTGCCCGCCCGTCCACAGGTCGCGTACCGCTCCGCTGAGGAACACCAGCCAGACGGCGACCATCAGCGCCCGGTTCCGTTGCTGCCGGCGGGTCTCGGTGCCGCCGGTCCCGGCGGGGGCGCGGCGTGTCATCTCGTGCACCGGAGCATCATGCCGTGCGGGTGTCCTTGCGGTAGAGCCAGGCGGCCGCTCCGGCGAAGAGGAGGAGGTAGCACAGCAGCAGCGCCGCGTCGCCCGGGTGCGGGGCCTCGCCGACCTCCACCGCCCGGCCCAGTCCGGTGTAGGCGTAGGTGGGCAGCCACTCCCCGATGTCCTGGGCCCATCCGGGGAGGGTGGACAGGGGCAGCCACAGCCCGCCCATGAAGGCCAGCCCGAAGTAGCAGAGCATGGTGATCGGCCGCACGGCGTCCCCCGTCGCCAGGTAGCCGAGGGCCACGCCCAGCGCCGCGAAGACGAAGCTGCCCGCCCACGAGCACAGCGCGACAGCGGCCCACTGCCACGCCTGCAGCCGGACGCCCATGACGAGGGCGCCGGTGAGCAGGACCAGCAGGATGGACGGCAGGCTCACGGTGGCGGCCGAGGCGATCTTGGCGGTGACGTAGCCGCGGCCGGGCAGCGCCGTCAGCCGCAACTGCCGCACCCAGCCGGCCTCGCGTTCCTTGGCGATGCGTTCGCTGTTGCCCATCAGCACGGCCGTCATGGCGCCGAACGCGGCCATGGCGACCATGTAGTAGAGCTTCATGTCGACGCGGAGTCCCGGCATGTTCCCCGGGACGTCCCGGCCCGCGATGATCACGTAGAGCACCGGCGGGTAGATCACCGAGAAGAACATGAACTTCTTGTTGCGCAGTGAGCGCGTGATCTCCAGCTTGACGAGAGTCTTCACTGTGCTGCCGCCTTCCGGCCGTGGTTCTGCGAGGGGGAGACGCGGGCCGCTTCCGCGCGGGAGGTGAGGGTGACGAACGCCTCCTCCAGTCCGAGGCCGGTCACCTCCAGGCCGTGCGGATAGACCCCCAGCGTGTAGAGCGCGTGCACGGTGGCGTCCGCGTCGGTCGAACGCAGCCGGACGGCGGCCCCGGCAAGCTGCAGTTCAGCGACCCCCGGGAGGGCACGCAACTGCGCCTCCAGCACTCCGTCGGGCACCATCTCCAGCGTGAAGCCGACCCGGCGCACGCCCGCCATCGCCTTGATCTCGGCCGCGCTGCCGTCGGCGAGCAGCCGTCCCCGGTGCAGCACCAGCACCCGGTCGGCCACCTCGTCGGCCTCCTCCAGGTAGTGCGTGGCGAACAGCACCGTGCGGCCCCCGGCGGCCTGGTCCCGCATGGCGGACCAGAAGGAGCGGCGCGCGGTGACGTCCATGCCCGTGGTGGGCTCGTCCAGCACGATCAGATCGCTGTCCCCGGCGATCGCCAGTGCGAACCGCACGCGCTGCTCCTGGCCGCCGGAGAGCTTGCCCACCATCCGGTCGGCCAGCTCGGTGATGCCGGCGTCCAGCAGCACCCGCTCGACCGGGTGTCCGCGCGGGTGCAGGTCGCAGGCGAGTGCCACGAGTTCTCTGACCCGTACGCCGTCCATCAGGCCGCCGGACTGCAGCATCGCGCCCACCCGGCCGTCGGTGACCGCCTGCCGCGGCGTCTTCCCGAACAACCGCACCCGGCCGCCCGGGTCCGGGGCGCGAAGCCCCAGGAGCAGATCGAGGGTGGTGGACTTGCCGGCTCCGTTCGGGCCGAGGAGGGCGACGGTCTCACCGGGGTGCAGGGCCACCTCCAGCCCGTCCAGGGCCCGGACCGAACCGTAGGTCTTGCCTGCGGAGAGGAACTCCACGGCCGGTGCCGTGGCGTGCGTCGATGTCATGCCCCCAGGTTCGCCCGGCCCGGGGTGCCGGTGGCAGTGCCGACGGTCGTGACCTGCGGCTGACAGATGTCATGCCCGCACGATGACTCCGATGCCCGGAAGCGGCACCGGCCCCGCGCGGCCCCGCACGGCCCGGGTGCGCCCGGTACGGCACGAGGGGTGCCCCGCCGCTGCGGGGCACCCCTCGTGAACGTCCGTGCGCCACCCGGGCGCTGCCGTGCGGAACGGGCCGCACGGCCGCACGGCCGGCCGGAGACGGCTCAGCGGGACCGGGATCCGGGGACCGTGGCGTAGCGCCGCCCCGGCTCCGGCGGCGCCTTCTTGCGCAGGGCCTCCACCATGGCGACGGCCGCGTGCTTCGGGGTCATCCGCACCGTTCCGGCGCCGCCGTCGATCACGACGTCGTCGAACGCCGACCCGTAGGTCTTCTTGAGCTGCGCCGGGTCGATGGTCGGCTGGAGCTTGCCGCTGCCACCCGCCCGCATCGTGAGGAACGTGCCCATGGTCTCCTGGCTGAACGGCACCTCGACGTCGCCCGCCTTGAGCCACACCCAGCCGGACATCGCGGTGCGACCGAAGCCCTTCACGGCCTTGTTCAACTCGGCCTCGGTGACCTTGGGCCTGCGCACCGTGCCGGGGAGCGCCACCGGCGCGTTCTTGCCGGAGACGGCACGCTCCCGGAACGCCTTCTCCAGCGCGGCCGGGGCCTTGTCGACGTCGATGACCTTGTGCGGGCTGCCCTTGACGGCCACTGCCTTGCCGCCGCTGAACTTGACCATGCCCTCGGACGGGGACTTCGCCTCCGCCTCGGCCACGACGGGCTTGAGCGCGGCCCGCACCTTGGCCTCGTCCACCGTGATGGCCGGGTCCGCCTGGCGGGTACCGCCCATGAGGGAGCCGATGACGGAGACCGGGTTGTAGTCGCGCCCGGCCGCGGAGCGCACGGTGGCCTCCGTGTCCAGGGCGACCCCGGCGACACCGGGCTTCAGCTCGGTGCGGCCGCCGCTCGTCTCGATCTTGAACGGTTCCTTCGTGCGGTCGCCCAGTTCGGCGTCCAGCTTGTTGACCGCCTCGTGCTTGCTCAGCCCGCCGATCTCCACGCCGAGCACGGTGGTGCCCTTGGGCACGTCCGCGTGGTCGAGCAGCAGCCCGGTGCCGTAGGCGACCCCGAGGACGCCGACGACGGCCGCGCCCGCCAGCACCAGCTTGGAACGGCCGCCCTTCTTGGCCGGTTCGCCGGTTGCTCCGCCGCTCTGCGGCCGCGTTCGGGCGGGCGCGTCGTCCGGCCCGGGGAAGCCGGTGCCGGAGGCCGGGACCGCGCCGTCGGGTTCGCCGCCGCCTGCCCGGGGGATGCCGCTGACCATGGTGTCGCTCGACAGCCTCGCCTCTGCGCCGAGCGCCCCGGGAGCAGCCGCTCCCGGACCCGGCGCACCGGTGCGTTCCGCTTCGGCGTCGCCGGGGAACCGGGGCGTGCCCGCGGGGGGTGTGCCTCCGGGACCGTCGGCGCGGCCCGCGGGACCGCGGCCGAACGCGTCCGGTGCGGAGCCGCCCTGCCCGGGTCCGCCGGGCACGCCGGGGCCTGCGGGCTGTCCCGCACCGAAACCGGGCCCGCCGTCCGCACCCTGGCCCGCACCCGGCGCGGCCAACGGGCCGGGCCCCGGGCCGGGAGCGCCGCGGGTGGGCGGTACGGGCATGTCACCGCTGGCCGGACCGGTGGTGGGGCCGGCGGGCCACCCCAGCGGGTCCGCACCGAGGTGCGGCACGCCGTCGGGAGGCGTGTCCGCCGGACCGGCTCCGCCGGGGAACGACGGTCCCGCACCGGGCGTTCCGGGAATCCCGTGCGAACCGGTCGGCTCGGGAATCCCGTGCGAACCCGTCGACTCCGGAATCCCATGCGAACCCGTCAGCTCCGGAATCCCATGCGAACCCGTCAGCTCCGGAATCCCATGCGAACCCGTCGACTCGGGGATCCCGTGCGAACCCGTCGACTCGGGGTCCGGGCCGGTGCCGGGGAAGGGCGACTCGCCCCGGTCCGTGCCACCGGCGCCGCCGGGCACGCCGGCACCCGGCCCGCCGCCGGTCGCCGGGGCGGACGGTGCGGCGCTGCCCCTGGGGGACTTGCGGGGCGCGAACCAGTCGCTGGTCTCCTGGGTGAACTGCTCCTCGGCGCCGGACGCGGCCTCGGCACGGCTCCCGGGGCCACCGGGGGCCGCAGGGCTCCCCGGCGGCGAACCCTCCGGCGCGGGCGGCGGGGCGGCGGCTGCGGAGCCGCCGCCGGTCGCGCGCTGGCCCGCGCCGAGGTCCGGGGTGCCCTTCGCGTCCCGCCCGCCGACGGCGGGGTCCGCTCTCCCGGAGGTGTCGTCCGCGTTCTCGTCCGTCACCGGGGTCCGCATCACCACGGGCGGAATGGGCCGCGAACCGGGGATGTTGATGCGGATGCGGGTGGTGAGCGTCGTCTCGGTCCGGGGCTCGTCCGGCTTGGACGCGGCCGAAGGTTCGGCACCCCGGTCGTCCCGGTCCGCGCCGGAGTCCGAGGTGCCGTACGGCTCGGTCCCCGAGGGGTACGACGAACCGCCGCGCCCCTTGGGCCCGGAGGACGAACTGTCAGTTTCACGACTCAAAGCAGGTACTCCCGGATGGATTCGCCGTCTTCCTGTCGGCCTGAAGGCGGCTCGCCGGCGCGCACCACTGTACTTGGGGCACGGGGCACCGGCCCCGCGACCACCTGATCGCCCCGATGACGGCCCTCTCAGCGGTTCTTGTCGAGCGATACCGGTGGCGCGGGAAGCGCGATGGTGGTACACGCCACAGCCACCAGCAGGCCGCCGAGCAGAAAGACATAACTGCTGATTCCGGCGCCGTACAGGAAATCACCCTCGGCGCGGGAGATCATTGCCATGGGAATCGCCGCGACCGCCCACCCGGCCGCCGGAGCCGCGGCTCCGGCCTTCGTGCGGCACAGTGTGGCACCGCCCCAGAAGAGCCCCGCCGCCGCGGCCAGCGCGAGCAGCAGCCCCAGCGGGAACCAGCCGCCCTGGACGAGGGCGCCGGCCACTCCGGTCAGCAGGCCGAGGAGCACCAGTACCGCGTAGACCGCGATCCGGGCCCCGTCCGCCCGCGGGTACGCACTCCGCCCGCCGAGCCCGCCCGTGCTCACGCGCGCACCTCGGCGAACAGGTCGTCCGCACCGGCCGGGGCCGCGTCGCCGCGGTGGGCGCGCTGGAAGAACTCCGTCCCGGTCAGCGGCTGGGCCAGGCCGTTGGAGAGGGCGAAGAAGGCACCGCGGGAGGTGCGGCGCACCGACACCTGGGTCTCGTGTGCCGCCATCGCCGCCGCCTTCGCCTCGGTGTACGTTCCGGCGTCCACGGTGACATCCACCTCGGCGGCGCTCTCCACCACCCCCGGTACGTCGTCCGGCTGCGCGAAGCCCGTTCTGCCGTGGAAGCCGGGGAAGGGGAAGACCTCACCGTCCGCGTCGGCCGCGTGCAGCGACGCGAAACCGTCCTCCAGGACCGGCCGGGGCACCACGTTCCAGTACACGCGCTGCACCTGGTGCGGTGCGCCGCCCGCGCGCCCGGCCTCCTTCGCCGCGAGTTCGACCGCGCGCATGGCGACGCGGTGGGCCTTGATGTGGTCCGGGTGGCCATAGCCCCCGTCGGGCCCGTAGGTGACGAGCACCTGGGGGCGCACCTCGCGCAGCACGGCCGCGAGCAGCCGTGCTGCCTCGTCCAGGTCGGCCTGCCAGAAGCAGCCGGGGCGGTCGTTGGTGGCCGCTCCCATCATCCCGGAGTCCCGGTAGCGCCCCGGCCCGCCGAGGAAGCGGTGGTCGGTGACGCCCAACGCGCGCATGGCGGCGCCGAGTTCTCCGATGCGGTGCGGGCCGAGGGTGTCGTCCTGGTCCGGCGCCAGGTGGGCCAGTCCGTCCGGCACGACCTCGCCCTCCTCGCCCAGGGTGCAGGTGACGAGGGTGACGTGGGCGCCCTCCGCCGCGTACTTGGCCATGGTGGCGCCCGTGGTGATCGACTCGTCGTCGGGGTGCGCGTGCACCAGCAGCAGCCGGCGCTCGGAGGCGGCCGGAGAGCCGGGGGCCGCCCCCGGGGGAAACGCAGCGGTCATGCCCCGAGCCTACGACGGGCACCGCACCCGGAGCGGGTGCGGGCACCGTCCCGGCCCGGCGGCGTCACACCACCGGCACCGCAGGGGCCGTCCAGGGCGCGTCACGGCCCCGGAGGGGCTCCCGCGGAGCAGGCGGCCGGGGTGCCGCGGAGAGTCCGGTCAGAATTTCAGCTCCCCGATCATGCCGGCGACATTGGAGGTCAGATCGTTGATGGTGGGCGCCATCGAGGAACTTGCCAGATAGAAGCCCAACAGCACGCAGATCACCGCGTGTCCGGCTTTGAGCCCGGATTTCCTGACGAGCAGGATGACGATGATCGCCAGCAGCACCACCGCCGAAATCGAGAGTGCCACGGCGGTTCACCTCCAAGTCGCACGGTCGGTTCGGGGGATCTCGGTACGGGTCGCACGGACACGGCAGCACGCCTCCGGCATGGAGGAGCCACCGGCTTCATACCCAGCCCTCACCATGCGCAACGGATCATAATTATCCGGGTGACCGCACGGCTCGGTGCACAGGTGCAGACGAGGGGCGCATATTCAGTTCCAGCCAACTGCGCACCGCTGGGGGAGCGTTCCGGACGACACCCCGGAACGGACCGCGGCGCGGCGCGCGCGCAGTACGGTCGGCCGCATGGCTACGACTTTCCCGCGGCAGCACGCCCGTACCCACAGATTCACACTCGGGGCTCCGAGGTCTTTCACTGTCGCCCCGGACGGCTCACGAGTCGTCTTCCTGCGCTCCCGTAACGGCTCCGACCTGGCTCACCTGCTCTGGGTGCGGGATGTGGCGAGCGGCGCGGAGCGGATCGCGGCCGACCCCGAGGCACTGCTCGGCGGCGTCGCCGAGGAGCTGTCCGCAGAGGAGCGGGCGCGGCGCGAGCGGAGCCGCGAGGGCACCGCGGGCGTCGTGGGATATGCCACCGACACCTCTGTGAACAGCGCGGCTTTCGCTCTTTCGGGTCGGCTCTTCGTCGCCGACCTGCACTCCGGGCAGGCGCGGGAGCTGCCGGTTCCGGCGCCGGTGGTCGACCCGCGCCCCTCCCCCGACGGCCGGCACGTGGCCTATGCCACCGGTGGGGCGCTGCGGGTGGTGACGGCGGCCGGAACGGACGACCGCGCGCTGGCCGAGCCCGAGGCCGACACCGTCGCCTGGGGCGTGGCCGAATTCGTCGCCGCCGAGGAGATGTCGAGGACGCGCGGCCACTGGTGGTCGCCGGACTCGGACCGGCTGCTGGCCGCACGGGTCGACGACGCGCCCGTGCACCGCTGGACCGTCGCCGACCCCGCGAACCCGCACGAGGAGCCCGCGCGGATCGCCTACCCCGCGGCCGGGACCGAGAACGCCGAGGTCAGGCTGTATCTGATCGATCTGGACGGTACCCGGTGCGAGGTCGTCTGGGACCGCGAGCGCTACCCCTACCTGGCCCGTGCGCACTGGTCGTCCGGCGGGCCGCCGCTGCTGCAGGTGCAGAGCAGGGACCAGCGCGAGGCGGCGTGTCTGAGCGTGGACACCGCGACGGGTGCGACATCCGTCACACTCATCGAGAATGATCCAATCTGGCTGGAACTCTTCGGCGGGGTCCCGGCGTGGGCGCCGGACGGCAGCCTGGTGCGGATCGCCGACGAAGCCGGTCGGCCGGACGGTGCGGCCGGCACCTCGGGCGCACGGGTGCTCATGGCGGGCGCACGGCGGCTGACCCCCGCCACGCTGCATGTCCGGGCCGTGCTCGACATCGGTGACGAGGACGTCCTCTTCTCCGCCTCCGAGGGCGACGGCGCGCCCCGGTCCCGGCCCGGCGACATCGGGGTCTACCGGGTGCCGCTGGCCGGTGGCGAGCCGGTGCGCGTCACCGACGGGGAGGAGCCCCACGTGGCGTCCGCGGTGCGCGGCGGCGGAACGCTGGTGCTCTCGACCGCGACCCTGTCCCGGCCGGGTCCCCGCGCCGTTGTGCTGCGCGAGGACGGCACGGCGCCCGTGGCCGGCCAGCCCGCCGCCGTCGCGTCGTTCGCCGAGGAGCCGGTGCTCGGCACCGCGCCGCGCCTGGTGCACGCCGGGCCGCGGCGCATCCCGGCCGCCGTCGTCCTGCCCACCGGGTACCGGGAGGCGGACGGGCCGCTGCCGGTGCTGATGGACCCCTACGGCGGGCCGCACGGGCAGCGGGTGGTGGCCGCGCACAACGCGCATCTGACGGCCCAGTGGTTCGCCGACCAGGGATTCGCGGTGGTCACGGCCGACGGCCGCGGCACCCCCGGGCACAGCCCCGGATGGGAGAAGGCCGTCTCCCGGCGGCTGGCCTCCGTCACGCTGGACGACCAGGTGGCGGCGCTGCAGGCGCTGGCCGAGGAGTATCCGCTGGACACCTCCCGGGTCGGCATCCGCGGCTGGTCCTACGGCGGATATCTCGCGGCGCTCGCGGTGCTGCGGCGGCCCGACGTCTTCCACGCCGCGGTCGCCGGTGCCCCGGTGACCGACTGGCGGCTGTACGACACGCACTACACGGAGCGGTACTGCGGCACCCCGCAGGACGACCCGGAGGTGTACGCCGAGTCGTCGCTGATCACCGACGCGGGACTGGCCGGAGTCGACCGGGACGCTCCGCACCGGCCCATGATGATCATCCATGGGCTGGCCGACGACAACGTCGTGGTCGCGCACGCGCTGCGGCTCTCCTCCGCCCTGCTGGCCGCCGGGCGTGCGCACGAGGTGCTGCCGCTGTCCGGCGTCACGCACATGGCCGGTGGCGCCGAGGTGGCGGAGAACCTGCTGCTGCTCCAGGTGGACTTCCTGAAGCGGTCGCTGGGGGCGGGCGGCTGACACCCGACGCCGCCCGGCCGCCGCGGGCGGCCCGGCCGACCGCTGCGGCCGGGCGCGGCCCGGCCGGCAGAGCCCGGCCCGGCGGAGGGTTCCGGGGCCGCCCCGGAACCCTCCGCCCTACCGGCCGGCCTCCAGTGCGGCGTCCTGCGCACCGACCGCGGTCGTCGGCTCCTCGGGGAAGTGGCAGGCGGTCAGGTGACCGCCGGTGTTCCCGGAGATCTGGACCAGCGGCGGCTCGTCCGTGGCGCACTTGTCCTGGGCCTTCCAGCAGCGGGTGCGGAAGCGGCAGCCCGAGGGCGGGTTGATCGGCGACGGCACGTCCCCCGCCAGCCGGATGCGCTCCCTGGCCTCGCCCCCCGTCATGTCCCCGTCGTCCCCGTCGTGCAGCACGGCCTCCGGCACCGCCGAGAGCAGCGCGTGCGTGTAGGGGTGGCGGGGCCGGTTGTAGATGGCCTCGCGTTCGCCCACCTCGACGATCTTGCCGAGGTACATCACCGCGACCCGCTCCGAGAAGTGCCGCACGATCGCCAGGTCGTGGGCGATGAAGACGAAGGCGATCCCCAGGTCCCGCTGGACCTGCTGGAGCAGGTTGACGACCTGCGCCTGGATGGAGACGTCCAGCGCCGAGACCGGCTCGTCGGCCACGATCAGCTTCGGCTCCAGTGCCAGGGCGCGGGCGACGCCGATCCGCTGGCGCTGGCCGCCGGAGAACTCGTGCGGGAACCGGTTGTAGTGCTCGGGGTTGAGGCCGACGGTCTCCAGCAGCTCCCGGATGCGCTTCTCCCGGCCGCCGGGCGGGTTGATGCCGTTGACCTCCATGGGGCCGCCGATGATGGCGCCCACGGTGTGCCGCGGATTCAGCGACGAGTACGGGTCCTGGAAGATCATCTGGATCTCGGAGCGGACCGGTGCCAGTTGCTTGCGCGACGCGTGGGTGATGTCCTGCCCGGCGTAGCTGAGGGAACCCGCGGTGGGCTCCAGCAGCCGGGTCAGCAGCCGTCCCGTCGTGGACTTGCCGCAGCCCGACTCGCCGACGAGTCCGAAGCTTTCCCCCGCGTGCACGGCGAGGTCGACCCCGGAGACGGCCTGGACCTCGCCCACTTTCCGCTTGAAGGGGAAGCCGCCCATGATCGGGAAGTGCTTGGCCAGGTTCTCGGCCTTCAGCAGCGGCTCGCCCGTGCGCGCGGGCCGCTGCTCCCGCGGTTCGCCCCCGCCCGGCTCGGTCAGGGTGCCGTCATCGCTCATTGGTCTGGGTCTCCCTCTGCCCGGCCTAGCTCAGCCTGGGCTTGATCTGCTCGACGAAGAACGTCCGCTTCTGCTCCGCCGTCAGGTGGCAGGCGGCACCCCGGCCGTCCGGAAGCTGCGGCCGGTCGGCGGTGCAGGACGCGCCGGCGACCTCGTCCACGAAACCGCAGCGCGGATGGAAGGCGCAGCCGGGCGGGGGCGCGAGCAGGCTGGGCGGGGTGCCGAGGATCGGTGAGAGCTCCTCGTTCACGTCCCCCGTCAGCCGGGGCATCGACGTGAGCAGGCCCCAGGTGTAGGGGTGCTGCGGCGCCCGCAGCACCTCCCCGACGGAGCCCCGCTCGACGGCCCGGCCGCCGTACATCACCAGGATGTCGTCCGCCACGTTGGCGATGACGCCGAGGTCGTGGGTGATGAAGATGATCGCGGAGCCGAACTCCTGCTGGAGGTCCTTGAGCAGGTCCAGGATCTGCGCCTGCACGGTGACGTCGAGCGCGGTGGTGGGCTCGTCGGCGATCAGCAGGTCCGGGTTGCACACCAGCGCCATGGCGATCATCGCGCGCTGCCGCATACCGCCGGAGAACTGGTGCGGGTAGTCGTCGACCCGCATCTTCGCGTTCGGGATGCCGACCTTGTCCAGCATCTCGACGGCGCGGCGCTGCGCCTCCCGCTTGGAGCAGCCCGTGTGCTTGCGGTAGGGCTCGGCGATCTGCCGGCCGATCGTGTAGTAGGGCGAGAGCGCGGTGAGGGCGTCCTGGAAGATCATCGCCATCTTGTTCCCGCGCAGCGACTCCAGGGTCTTCTCCCGCGCACCGGTCAGCTCCTGGCCGTCCAGCATGATCTCGCCGGAGACGGTGGTGGTGCGGGGGTTGTGCAGTCCGAGGATGGACAGGTTGGTGACCGACTTGCCGGAGCCGGACTCACCCACGATGCCGAGGGTGCGACCGCGTTCCACGGCGAAGGAGAGCCCGTCGACTGCCTTGACGGTGCCGTCCTCGGTGTCGAAGTGCACGTACAGATCGCGCACCGAGAGGAAGGCGTCCCCGTCGCCGGCGCCGCGCGGGCCCGGTACGTCGGCTTCCTTGGTCAGGGTGGTCATGTGCCGGTTCTCCTAGGACAGCCGCACGCGCGGGTCGATGAACGCGTAGGCGGCGTCCACGATGATGTTGAAGAGGATGATGAAGGTGGCCGCGAAGAGCATCACGCCCATCACCATGGGCAGGTCGGTGTTCTGCACCGAGTTCACCGCGAGGGTGCCGAGCCCGGGCAGCGAGAACGTCCACTCCGTGATCATCGCGCCGCCGAACAGCGAGCCCATGTCGACGCCGAAGATGGTGACGATGGGAATGAGCGAACCGCGCCAGGCGTAGCGGAAGAAGACGTACTTCCCCGACATGCCCTTGGCCCGTGCGGCTTTGACGTGGTCCTCCTGCAGTTGCTCGATCATCGAGGACCGGGACAGACGGGTGTAGTTCGCGGTGAAGATGATCTGGATGACCAGCCAGGGGAGCAGCAGTCCCAGGAACCAGCCGACCGGATCCTGCGTCAGCGGAACGTACTTGGGCTGGTCGAGCAGCTCCAGGTTGTAGACCACCAGCGCGAGCACAAGCGGACCGATGAAGTAGATCTGCATCGAGGAGAGCAGCAGCGACATCGAGCTGAACGCCTTGTCGATGAGCGTGCCCTTCTGCCAGGCGGCGATCATGCCCGCGCCCAGCCCGATCACCAGGAAGACCACGGCACCGCCGATGGTCAGCGAGACGGTGGTCGGGAAGCGGTCCAGGATGGTCTGCCAGACCGGGTCCTGGTTGGCGAAGGAGTAGCCGAAGCACGGTGCGGGGCAGTCCCCGACGTTGAACTGCCGGCCGGCGACGATGCCGACCATGAAGTGCCAGTACTGCATGGGGATCGGTTCGTCGATGCCCATGTTCTTGCGGATGACCGCGAGCGCGTCCGGCGTGCAGTTCTTGCCGCAGGCCAGCGTCGCCGGGTCCCGTGGGACGGCGTAGAAGAGGAAGAAGGTGACGGCGCTGATGATCAGCAGGATCACCACGGCGCCGAGCGACCGGCGGATGAGGAATCGCAGCATGACGGAACGCAGCTCTCGTGCGACAGCGGAATCGAGACGTGCGGGGCAGCGGGGTCCGGACGAGCGGACTCCGGGCTCCGCCGCCCGGCCCTGCGGGCCGGGCGGCGGAGGCGGCGCCTACCGGCGCCGGGCGGGTGCTACTTCTTCACGTACAGCGACGTCGGCTGGATGTCGTGCAGCTGCTCGTCGTAGTACATGCCGCCGATGTTCGAACCGGAGAGCTGGACGGCCTTGTAGTAGTGCATCGGCACGGCGGGCACGTCCTCGGTGAGGATCTTGTCCGCGAGCTTCTGCCACTCCTCGGCCGCCTTGTCCGCGTCGGACAGGGACCGGATGCGGTCCATCTCCTTCTCGAACTTCGGGTTCTTGTGGTGCGAGTAGTTGGCGGAGCCGTCCTGCACCTGGCGTCCGTCGAACAGGTTCGGGATGACGGTCGAGGAGCTCGGCCAGTCGGCACCCCACGAGTTGTGGTAGATGTCGTAGCCGTTCTTGACCTTGCCGATCTGGTCGTAATAGGTGTCCTGGATGATGTCCTTCTTCTGGACGTCGAATCCGGCCTTCTCCAGGTTCTGCGTCGCGGCGACGGCGAACTTCTGCCACTCGGGGGAGTTCTGGTAGGCGAAGGTGAGCTTCATGCCCTTCTTGCCGGACTCCTTGAGCAGCTCGGCCGCCTTCTTGACGTCGCCCTGCGGGTTCTTCAGCTTGTCGAAGGGGTCGGTCTTCTTGTGGCCCACCAGGGTCGGGCTGATGTAGTTGCCCGCCATCTCCCCGCCGCCGGCGCCGCCGAAGGCCGAGACGATGGACTGGTTGGGGATCGCGTAGGCGATGGCCTGCCGGACCTTCTTGTTCTTGATCCGGTCCATGTTGATGTTCAGGTAGCTCACGTAGGACTGGTAGCCGGACACCGAGCGCTTCTTGATCTCCGGGTCGGTGCGCACCTTCTGCAGGCTGGAGGCGTCGACCTGGTTGGTGAAGCTGGTGGCGGTCTGGTTCTCACCGGCGTCCGACATCAGCCGCTTGGTGGAATCCTCGAAGGAGACACCGAACTGGATGTTGAACGCATCCGGGTACTGGTGCCGCGCCGGGTCCGTCTTGGCGTCCCACTCCTTGTTGCGGACCAGCTTCATGCTCTTGCCGGACTTGAACGACGCGATCTTGTACGGGCCGCTGCACAGCGGCTTCTTGTCGTACTTCTCCTTGGTGTCCTCCTTCTCGGACACCGCCGCGTAGCCCGCCATGGCCAGCGCGTAGGGCAGCTCGGCCTGCGGCTTCTTGAAGTGGAAGATGATCGTCTTGTCGTCCGGAGTCTCCAGGACGTCATCGGGCAGGTGCTTGCCCTTGTAGGGGCCGTCCTTGAGCATGTCGCGGTACTTGGCGCCGCCGGTGTCGGCCAGCCACTGCTGGATGAAGGTCGGGCCCTCGGTGATGAAGGGGGCGAACGTCCGCTCGATGGTGTGCCGGATGTCCTTCGAGGTGATGGCCGAGCCGTCCTCGAACTTGACCCCGTCCTTGAGCTTGTACGTCCAGGTCTTGCCGCCGTCGGACTGCTGGCCGCTGTCGGTGGCCAGGTCGCCCACGACCGCGTACTTGTCGCCGCTGACCCGCTTGTAGGTGGTCAGACCGCGGTGGATCAGCGTGGCGAGGGCGCCCTCGTCGCTGACGTAGATCTGCGCGGGGTCGAGGTGGGCGAAGCTGTCGCGCTGCAGCACCTTGATGGTGCCGCCCTTGCGACCGCCGTCGACCTCCTCGGCCGGGCCCTTGGAGCCGGCGGCGTCGGCGAAGGTGTAGGAGACGTCCGAGCCCTGCTGCTTGGTCTTCTCGTCCTTGCCCTCGCTGTCGTCGCCCCCGCCGCCGCTGCTGCAGCCGGTGAGGAACAGCGCCCCGGCGGCGAGCGCCGCGAGGGAGGCACGCGCCGTGCGTATGCTCACTCTGCTCATGGTGGTGTCTGCACCTGCCTGTCGGTTGTCCGTCGCTGCCTGACTGATGCCGTACGGGGTGGCAGCACCCCCCACCACTCGGTCGCGCCTGGCCCTCATCGGCCGGACTTCGGGTCGAACGCGTCCCTGACCGAGTCTCCGAGCAGGTTGAATGCGAGGATGAAGATCACCATCGCACCGCCCGGGAAGAACATGTAGGTGATGTCGCTCTGGTAGATCTCGGCGCCCGTCGCGAACATCCGGCCCCAGTCGGGGGTGGGTTCCTGCAGGCCGACGCCGAGGAAGGAGAGTCCCGCGATGGCGGTCACGTTGTTCGGCAGCATGTAGGTGGCCTGCACCAGGATCGGCGTGACGAGGTTCGGCAGCAGTTCCTTGCGGACGATGCGGCCGGGCGGGGTCCCGGCGACCCTCGCGGCCTCGATGAACTCCCGCTCCCGCAGGGACAGCGTCTGGCCGCGGAGCAGCCGGGCCAGTGTCATCCAGCCCAGCAGCCACATCACGTAGATCAGCACGCAGGCGCGCAGCCAGGTGGGCATCTCGTCCCGCGGGTCGACCAGCAGCGCCGCCACCACCGGGGTGAAGGCCACGAAGAAGAGCTGGTTGGGGAAGGACATCATCAAGTCGGTGAACCGGCCGAGGAAGTAGTCGACCTTCCCGCCGAAGTAGCCGCCCACGACCCCGATCACGATGGCGGTGAGCACCGACAGCAGGGTGATGATGATCGCGAGCGAGAGCGAGGTGCGGATCCCGTAGATGAGCTGGGTGAAGACGTCCCGGCCCAGGCCCGGCTCCAGTCCGAACCAGAATTCGCCGTCGATGCCGCCGTTGGGCTTCATCGGGTAGAAGTTCTCGTTCAGCAGCCCGGGCCGCAACTGCCCGTAGCGGGTGTAGGGATCCTTGCCGTACAGCTTCGCGATCACCGGTGCCAGAGCCGCGATCAGGAAGAAGGCGAGCACGATGCACGCCGAGATCACGCCTGTGCGGTCGCGCTTGAAGCGCATCCACATGAGCCGTCCGGGGGACCGGCCCGCGAGTTCGTCCTTCTTGGCAACTCGCGTAGAACTCGGACCCGCGTCCTCGGGACCAGGGGTGTCGGACCCGGCTGCCGCAGCCTGGGAAGTACTCGTCATCGCGTGTGTGCTCCCGCGCTCAAATCTCGCCGGAACCCGAATCGTTGGGCGTGATGCGGGTGGGTTGAGCCGGACTTTGGCAAGCGGGTTACGTGCCAGTCAAGGGGTGTTGGACGGGCTCGAGGCTGTCCACCGCTTTCTTGAGCGAACGTTGCGCAGATCGAGGTGGCAACGTGCTTGACATCACATCCGGCTGACGGACAGAGCCGTCCAGACCGCCAGGAATCGTCTTAACGGTTCCGCAACACGGCCGTCTTCTCACCGATATCCGAAGCAGCCGCCCTGAAGTGCGTACGGAATCCAACTCCTCCGTATGGCTGAACACTTGGAGTTCCCACGCGCGAGCGGTGCACATCGTGCGAAGATGGACGGGCGGTCGCAGTGCCGTGCGGCGCGGCGCCAGGGGGCGCTTGTAGCCGGACGGCGATCACGGGTAGACACGGACGGATCCGGGGACATCGCGACACCGCACATACGGGGGGCCGAGCCATGGGCCAGGACAGGACACTCTCGCGCGGGGCGCGCGCCTTCGGGGCCCTGCTGACAGCCGCCCTCGCGCTGATCAGCCTCGTGTGGATCGCCCGGGACTTCACCAAGGCCCACGAGGTCGTCGACGTCTGGTGGAACTGGGCGGGGCTCCCCGCCCGCGCCGAGGACGGCGTATGGGTCACCTCGTTCCTCGAACCGACGCTCGTGCTGCTGTACTCCGTCGCCGCCGTGACGGCGTTCCGCTCCTCCTCCTCCGCGGCGATACTCACCTGCACCGGACTGCTGACCGTGGCCGTGCGCGCGCCGGGCCTGTGGAACCTCAACGCCGACTGGATGCAGGGCGTCCCGGGCGGGCTGCTGAGCAAGGTGCTCTTCAGCACCATCGCCGCGGTCGTCATCGGGGCCGTCCTGGTCATCACGGCGACAGCGGGCCGCCGCCCCGCCCACGCCGTCTTCGACGGGTACGGCCCCGGAGCGTACGGCCCCGACGGCCGGAAGGAGCCCGACCCCGCAGACGGCCCCCCGGCGGGGCCCACCCGGAGCGGCGCCGTCGCCGCCTTCCTGCTGCTGGGAACCTGCGGTGTGGTGCTCGCCGCCTGGGAGATACGCACCTGGCAGCAGTACGGCTGGGACCGCTACGCGCACACGCTCACCGGCGAGCGCGCGATCGTCCGGCTGCTGGACGCACCGACCGGCTGGACGCTGTGGGCCGTCGTCGTGCTCAGCCTGGTGACGGCGACGGCGGCCCTCGGCGGTGCGCCCTTCTCCCGCCCGCTCGGCCTGATCGCCTCCGCGCCGCTGCTCGCCCTCGGCGTCTTCGGGGTGGCCTTCACGCTCAGAATGGACTTCTTCGACCACCTCGACACCCTCGGTATCGAGAGCCGGCTCCGCGTGCTGACGAACGTGTTCGAGGTGGTCGCCGGACTCGCCGTGCTGCTGGCCCTCACCAAGGGCACGGTCCGCGACTCCCCCGCCGCCGTCCCTCCCCGGACCGCCACCTGACGACTTCCTGACCGGGCCGGACCGGAGGCCGCTCAGCGCGGCGGCGGCGCACCCCGCCGCGGGCACCCGCACACCGGAGGCGGATCCGGAACCACGCACGCACTCAGCGGCTGGAGGGTGGGATCACCGCGGTGCGCTCAGCCGCGAAGTGGCAGGCGGAAGGGTGGTGCACGGGCTGCTCCGGCAGGGTGTCGGCGAAGTTCTCCGGCAGTGCCAGGGCCGGTTCCTCGACGGCGCAGCGCTGCTGGGCCTTCCAGCAGCGGGTGCGGAAGTGGCATCCGGAGGGCGGATCGGCCGGTGAGGGCACGTCGCCCTCCAGCACGATCCGCTCCCGCCCGTCCTCCGTCTCCGGGTCGGGCACCGGAACGGCCGACAGCAGTGCCTGGGTGTAGGGGTGCGTGGGGTGCTCGTAGATCTCGGTCTCGGTGCCGATCTCCACGATCTTGCCGAGGTACATCACGCCGACGCGGTCGGAGATGTGCCGGACGATGGACAGATCGTGGGCGATGAACATGTAGGAGAGCCCGAACTCGTCCTGGAGCTGTTCCATCAGGTTGACCACCTGCGCCTGCACCGACACGTCCAGCGCCGAGACCGGCTCGTCCGCCACGATGATCTCCGGACGCAGCGCCAGCCCCCGCGCGATCCCGATCCGCTGCCGCTGACCACCACTGAACTGATGCGGATACCGGTTGATGTACTCGGGATTCAACCCGACCACGTCCAACAACTCCTGCACCCGGCGCCGCCGATCCCCCTTCGGCGCCACCTCCGGATGGATGTCGAACGGCTCCCCGACGATGTCCCCCACCGTCATCCGCGGATTCAACGACGTGTACGGATCCTGGAACACCATCTGAATGTTCCGCCGCACCGCCTTCAACGCCCGCCCCGACAGCTTCGTGATGTCCTCACCCTTGTACCGGACGGTCCCCGAAGTCGGCCGCTCCAGGTTCATCAGCAGCTTGGCCACCGTCGACTTGCCGCAGCCCGACTCCCCCACGATGCCCAGCGTCTCGCCCGGGTACAGGTCGAAGGAGATACCGTCCACGGCCTTGACCGCGCCGATCTGCCGCTTGAAGAGGATGCCCTGCGTCAGCGGGAAGTGCTTGGCCAGATCCCGCACCTCCAGGATCGGCTCGGAATTCTCGCGCCGCTCAGGCATCGATCGTCTCCTTCCAGAAGTGGCACGCGCTGCCGCGGGCGTCGTCGACCTCGGCGAGCGGGGGGAGCTCGGTGCGGCAGATGTCCCGCGCCGCCGGACAGCGCGGATGGAAGGCGCAGCCCTCCGGCACCTTGGCCATGTTGGGCGGCAGCCCCTGGATGGCGTACAGCTCCTGGCCCTTGCGGTCGAGCCGCGGGATGGATTCGAGCAGGCCCTTGGTGTAGGGGTGCGCCGGGGCCCGGTAGAGCTCCTTGACCGGCGCCGTCTCCACGATCCGGCCCGCGTACATCACCGCGATCTTGTCGGCCACGTCCGCCACCACGCCCAGGTCGTGCGTGATCAGGATGAGCCCCATGTTGTACTCGCGCTGCAGGTCGGCGAGCAGGGCCATCACCTGGGCCTGCACCGTGACGTCCAGCGCCGTCGTCGGCTCGTCCGCGATGATCAGGTCCGGCTCCAGCGCCAGCGCCATCGCGATCATGATCCGTTGCCGCATACCCCCGCTGAACTGATGCGGATAGTCGTTCACCCGGGCCTTGGCCGCGGGGATCTTCACCCGCTCCATCAGCTCGATCGACCGGGCCTTGGCCTCCTTGCGGCCCAGCCCCTGGTGGACGCGGAACATCTCGGCCAGCTGGTACCCCACGGTCAGCACCGGGTTCAGCGACGAGAGCGCGTCCTGGAAGATCATCGCGATCCGGGCGCCGCGGATCTTGCGCCGCTCCTCCTTGGACATGGTGAGCATGTTCTCGCCGTGGAAGAGGATCTCGCCCTTGGGTATGCGCCCCGGCGGCATGTCGAGGATGCCCATGACCGCCTGCGCGGTCACCGACTTGCCCGAACCGGACTCGCCCAGCACCGCCAGCGTCTCACCGGCCTCGACGCTGTAGTTGACGCCGTTGACGGCCTTGACGACACCGTCCCGGGTCTGGAAATCGACGTGCAGGTCGCGCACTTCGAGGAGGGTCATGTCTTCTCCCGCCTCCCTCAACGGCTCTTCGGATCGAGGGCGTTGCGGACCGCATCGCCGAGCATGATGAACGCCAGCACGGTGAGGGACACCATGACAGCGGGGGAAATCAGAATGTGCGGCGCGGTACGCAGCGCGTCCTTGCCGTTGGAGACGTCCACACCCCAGGAGACCGCGGGTGCGGCCAGGCCGATGCCCAGGTAGGAGAGGGTCGCCTCGGCCGCGATGTAGCCGCCGAGCGCCGTCGTCGCGACGACCACCACAGGAGCGAGCGCGTTGGGCACGATGTGCCGGAACATGATCCGTACCGTGCTCGCGCCCAGTGACTTCGCCGCATGCACGTAGTCGCTCTGCTTGACCGTGATCACCGAACCCCGGGCCACCCTGGCGATCTGCGTCCAGCCCAGGAAGAGCAGGGCGGCGATGACGACCCACAGGTTGCTCTTGGTGAAAGTGGTGAGCACGACCATGGCACCGAGCAGGAAGGGGATGCCCTGGAAGATGTCGGTGATCCGGGAGAGCACGCTGTCCAGCCAGCCGCCGAAGTACCCGGCGACCAGGCCGACGATGCCACCGACCAGCGTCACCGACAGCGTCACCAGTACACCGACGAGCACGGAGGCCCGGGCGCCGTGGACCATGCGAGCCCACACGGAACGGCCCTGGGTGTCGTACCCGAACCAGTCCTCGCCGAAGAAGTGGGTGTAGCGGGGCTCGCCCTGGTAGTGGTGCGTCAGGTCGCCCACCGTCGGAGAGGCGGAGGTGAACCAGCCGGGGAAGGCGACCATCGTGAGCAGCAGCACGATCAGCACGGCCGAGATGACGAACATCGGGTTGCGCCGAAGGTCCTGCCAGGCATCTGTCCACAGACTGCGGCCCTTGGCCGGCTTGGCGTCCGCGCCCGAGGGGTCGGGCTGCGGATCCGTGGACGCCGATGCGGGCACGTTCAGGGTCTCAGTCATAACGGATCCTCGGGTCCAGGACCGCGTAAAGCAGGTCGACGAGCAGGCTGGCGACGAGATAGACGATGACGATCAGCGTGGCGATGCCGACGACCGTGGAGCCCTCGCGCCGGTTGAGCGCTTCGAAGATGGTGTTGCCGACACCGTGCACGTTGAAGATGCCCTCGGTGACGACCGCACCGGCCATCAGCGCGCCGATGTCGGTACCGAGGAAGGTCACCACCGGGATGAGCGAGTTGCGCAGCAGGTGGACTCCGACCACCCGGCGGCGCGGCAGCCCCTTGGCGATGGCGGTGCGTATGTAGTCGGCCCGCAGGTTCTCCGCCACCGAGGTGCGGGTGAGCCGGGTGACATACGCCAGCGAGAGCGCGGCCAGCACGATGGCCGGCAGCATCAACTGCCCGATGTCCCTGGAGTCCTGCACAGTGGGGGTGAGCCAGTCGAGCTGGAAGGCGAAGAGGTACTGGAAGAGGTATCCGAGCACGAAGCTGGGGATCGAGATCAGCAGCAGCGTGAAGATCAGGACGATCCGGTCGAAGGCCTTGTCGGCGAACAGGCCGGAGACCATGCCGAGCAGCACACCCACCACGACGGTGAAGACGAACGCGAAGAGCGTGAGCCGGATCGTCACCGGGAACGCCTGCTCGATCACCTCGGCCACCGGCCGCTGGGTGGCTATCTGGGTACCGAAGTCCCCCTGGAACAGACCGGTGAGGTAGTTCCAGTACTGGTGCCACAGGGGCAGGTCCATCCCGAGCTGATGCTTGATGGCCGCGATCTGTGCGGGGTCCGGCTTCTTTTCACCGTAGAGCGCCGCCACGGGGTCGCCGGGCAGCGCGTACATCATGCTGAAGATCAGCAGAGTCGACCCGATGAAGACCGGGATCATCTGGAGCAGTCGCCGCGCGACATAGCGCCCCATAGTGCCTCCGTAACGGAAAGAGGATTCAGGCGACGGCCGGGGCCGCCCGCGTCCGTGCGGGCAGCCCCGGCGTCAGCGACGTGCTGCTACTTGACGGTGATGTCGGTGATGAGGACGTTGCCGTCGAAGCCGACCTTGACGCCGTCGATGTTCTCGCCGTGCACGATGTTGGCCGCGTAGTCCCACAGCGGGATGGCCGGCATCTTCTTCAGCAGTTCCTTCTCCGCCGCCTGGTAGTCCTCGACGGAGGCGTCGAGGGAGTCGGCGTGGTCGCCCTTGGTGAAGAGTTCGTCGACCTTCTTGTCGGAGAACCGGCCGTAGTTGGTGGAGGCGCCGGTCTTGTACAGGTCCTGCATGAAGTTGATGTTCAGCGGGTAGTCCGCGAGCCAGCCGCCGCGGTAGGTGCCCTTGACCTTGTCGGCCTGGCGGGCCTCGAGGTCGGTCTGGAAGTCGGGCTTGGAGTCACCGACGCACTTGACCCCGGTGGCCTTGGTGATGCTGTTGCAGACCGCGGTCACCCATTCCTTGTGGCCGCCGTCGGCGTTGTACTGGATCCAGATCTTGTTGCCCGGGATGCCGCCGCCGTCCTCGATGTACTGCTTGGCCTTCTTCGGGTTGTAGGACAGCACATCGGTGTCGAGCTTCTGGTAGCCCTTGACCTGGGGCGGCGTGAAGCCCTTGGAGGGTATGCGGGTGCCCTGGAGCACGGTCTTGGTGATCGTCTTGCGGTCGATGGCCATCGACAGACCCTGGATCACCTTGGGGTCGACGTCCTTGAACGGCTTGGAGTAGAAGGCCGGGACGATGCTCTGGGTGCCGGCGTAGGGCACGTCCAGGGCGCGGTCACCGAAGTCGGCCTTGCGCTTGGGCAGGTCCTTGGGACCGACGCCGTCGACCAGGTCGAGGTTGCCGGAGAGGGCGTCCTGGTAGGCGGACTCCAGCTTGGAGTAGTTCTTGAACTGGATGCCCTTGTTCTTGGCCTTGTTGGACCCCTTGTAGCTGTCCACGGCCTTGACCTGGATCAGCTTGTTGTGGGTCCACTTCTGGAACTCGTAGGGGCCGTTGCCCACCGGCTTCTGACCGAAGCCCTTGGGGTCCTTGTAGAACGACTCGGGCAGCGGGGTGAAGGTCTTGTAGCCCAGCTTGTACTCGAAGTACGGGACCGGCTCGGACAGCTCGATGGTGAAGGTCTGGTCGTCGACGACCTTCAGCCCGGACATCTCGTCCTTCTTCGGGTCGCCCTTCTCGGGGTGGACGTCCTCGTAGCCCTTGATGTCGCCGAACCAGTAGCTGTTGGCCTGCTTGTTCTTGACGTTGGCCATCCAGTTCCACGCCTTGACGTAGGACTCGGCGGTCACGTCCGTGCCGTCGTGGAACGTCCAGCCCTTCTTGAGCTTGACGGTCCAGGTCTTGTTGTCCTTGGTGTCGACCGACTCGGCGTTCATGTTGGTCAGGCCGCCCTTGGCGTCGTAGCCGACCAGCCCGGTGAACAGCGCGTCGATGACGTAGCCGCCGAACTTCTCGTTGGTGTTGGACGGCATCAGCGGGTGCTGGGGCTCGCCGTTGAACATCGAGACGTACCCAGCGGGCTTCCCGGCGGCCGAGCCGCCGTCACCGTCCGAGCCGCCGCAGGCCGTGGCCGCCAAGGCCACCGCCGCCGCGAGAGCGGACCACTGCATCGTCTTCGCGCCGCGCATGGGGCGTCCTCCTCAGAGTTTTCGCCAAGAGAAAGGGGGCGGTGCCCGGACCCGACAGTTCCGCCGGATCAACACAACACGCCCCCACGCTCGCGGAGTCGGCGCCCATATGACGGTGCGTGACTCTCTAACCCGAGCTCGATGACTTCACTATCCGCCTTCACCCCCCTGTTGAACCAGAGTCAAGGAGTCTCATTTTGATTACACATGCAACTTCTTATCCGTTATTCGGAGAGTGGCCCTGCACCAATACGGATCAACCGGACAATCCCCTGAGAGGATTCTCTGTTCACCGGACATGGGGGGTTGCTCAGGGAGAAGTCCAGGATGCACGAAGGGGCCCCACCCGTCGGGTGGGGCCCCTGTGCCTGCGATCCGCCCGCTTCCGGCCGCTACGGAGTGCAACCGGTCGTGGAGGCTTCGGGCAGTGCCGGGCAGCGCCGTCGCACCGCCCGGAACCGCTCCTTCGGTCAGCGCTTGGCGCGGGCCGCAGCCCGCGCGCGCTCCTTCATGTCGAGGTTCACCTTCCGGATGCGCACCGTCTCCGGCGTCACCTCGATGCACTCGTCCTCGCGGCAGAACTCCAGCGCCTGCTCCAGCGAGAGCCGCCGCGGCGGCACCAGGTTCTCCGTGGTGTCCGCGGAGGCCGCCCGCATGTTGGTGAGCTTCTTCTCCTTGGTGATGTTGACGTCCATGTCGTCGGAACGGGAGTTCTCGCCGACGATCATGCCCTCGTACACCTCGGTGCCGGGCTCGATGAAGATCGTGCCGCGCTCCTGGAGGTTCATCATGGCGAACGGCGTCGCCACCCCGGAGCGGTCCGCGACCAGCGACCCGCTGCGCCGCGTGCGCAGCTCGCCGAACCACGGCTCGTGCCCCTCGAAGATCGAGTGCGCGATACCGGTACCACGGGTCTCGGTCAGGAACTCCGTACGGAAGCCGATCAGCCCGCGCGAGGGGACGAGCCACTCCATGCGCACCCAGCCGGAGCCGTGGTTGGTCATGGTCTCCATCCGGCCCTTGCGGGACGCCATGAGCTGGGTGATGGCACCCAGGTGCTCCTCGGGGGCGTCGATGGTCATCCGCTCGACCGGCTCGTGCAGCTTGCCCTCGACCTCGCGGGTGACGACCTCCGGCTTGCCCACGGTCAGCTCGAAGCCCTCCCGCCGCATCGTCTCCACCAGGATGGCCAGCGCCAGCTCACCGCGGCCCTGCACCTCCCAGGCGTCGGGACGCTCGGTGGGCAGCACCCGCAGCGAGACGTTGCCGATCAGCTCCCGGTCCAGCCGGTCCTTGACCAGCCGCGCGGTGACCTTGTGGCCCTTGCCGCCCTTGCCGACCAGCGGGGAGTTGTTGGTGCCGATCGTCATCGAGATGGCGGGCTCGTCGACGGTGATCAGCGGCAGCGCCACCGGGTTCTCCGCGTCCGCCAGCGTCTCGCCGATCATGATGTCGGGGATGCCGGCGACCGCGCAGATGTCCCCCGGCCCGGCCTCACTGGCGGGCTTGCGGGTCAGCGCCTCGGTCATCAGCAGTTCGGTGATCCGCACGTTGTGCACGGAGCCGTCCCGCTTCATCCAGGCCACGGTCTGGCCCTTCTTCAGCGATCCCTCCTTGACCCGCAGCAGCGCGATCCGGCCCAGGAAGTTGTCCGCGTCCAGGTTGGTGACGTGCGCCTGCAGCGGCGCGGCCTCCTCGTACACCGGCGCGGGCACCGTCTCCAGCAGGGTGGTGAAGAACGGTTCCAGGTTGGTGCTGTCCTCGGGCACCGCGCCGTCGGCGGGCTGGGTCAGCGAGGCGACGCCGTCGCGGGCGCAGGCGTAGACGATGGGGAACTCGATCTGCTCCTCGTCCGCGTCCAGGTCCAGGAAGAGGTCGTAGGTCTCGTCCACGATCTCGGAGATCCGGGCGTCGGGGCGGTCCGTCTTGTTCACGCAGAGGATCACGGGGAGCCGCGCCTGGAGCGCCTTGCGGAGCACGAAGCGGGTCTGCGGCAGCGGGCCCTCGGAGGCGTCGACCAGCAGGACGACCGCGTCCACCATCGACAGACCGCGCTCGACCTCGCCGCCGAAGTCGGCGTGGCCGGGGGTGTCGATGATGTTGATGGTGACCGGGTCGCCGCCGTCCTTGGGGTGGTACCGGACCGCGGTGTTCTTGGCGAGAATGGTGATCCCCTTCTCGCGCTCCAGGTCGTTCGAGTCCATCACCCGGTCGTCGACGGATTCGAGCTGGTGGGCCGCGAAGGCTCCGGCCTGCTTGAGCATGGCGTCGACCAGGGTTGTCTTGCCGTGGTCGACGTGGGCGACGATAGCGACGTTGCGGATGTCGTGGCGCGTGGGCACTGGGGGGTGTCTCCCGGGTTGACGGATCGGGCCGCGCTTCCCCGGCCTCCCGGCCGGTGGTGCCCGGCCCTGTGCGACCGGCCGCGGTCCCTGACGCCGGGCACGGCTCGCCGCGGCCTCGTCAACCATGGTACGGCCCCGTCCGCCGAGTGCCGGACGGGGCCGTGGTAGCGGGCTCCCGGGGGCCGCGGGCACGCCCGCGGCAGCGGACCGGTGCGGGCGGGCACCGATGGGCACCGACCTGGCGCCGACGGGCGGGGCCCGCGACCGGGGCGGCCGGACGTGCGGGGCCCCGGCGCCGCCCGCTCAGCTCTTCCGGCGCCCCATGTCCTCGTACGCGGGAGAGGCGAATCCGGAAGCGCCGACGTTGGCCAGGTCCCGTTTGACCGCCACGAGCTGCGGACGCTGGTAGAGCGGCAGCGATCCGGCCACCGCCCAGATCCGCCGGTCGGCCTTCTCCATCAGCTCCCGGCGCCGCCCGTCGTCGAGCTCGGCCGCCGCCTGCTCGAAGAGCTGGTCGATCCGGTCGGTACCGACGCGCGCGTAGTTCTGCTCGACCAGCAGTGAGCCGTCGGAGGCCGCGCGCGGCTTGGCGAAGATCGGCCGCGCCTCGGTGGCGGGGAAGGCCGTCGCGGGCCAGGAGAACAGCGCCAGGTCGTAGTCGCCCGCCGCGATGTGGTCCTTGAAGTAGCTGTCGCCGGGCACTTCCTTGATCTGGGTGCGGATGCCGACCTCGTTCAGCATCCGGGCGATGCGCTTGCCGGTGGCCCGCAACTGCGCGGAGCCCTTGCCGCTCGGCAGCACGAACCGCAGCGCGAGCGGCTTGCCGTCCTTGCTGCGCACCGCACTGGCCGGGTCGCCCGCCAGCAGCCGCATCTCCTGTGCCGTGGCCTGTACCTTCTCGGCCGTCTCGAGCGCGGCCCTGGCCCGGCTGAGCTTGCGCTCCGAACCGGCCTGCTCGGCGGAGGCCAGGCTGGAGTGCGCGGCCTGTGCGAGGACGGCGCCGCGCTGGGCGGTGGCCGAGGCCGTCAGACCCAGCGGCCGGTCCACGACCCGGGCGATCTGCGCCGCGGTCAGCCGTACGACGGATGCCTCGGCCGCCGCGCGGTGCGGCGCGCGGCCGCCCGCGTCGGGGGAGCCGGCCGCCGCGGACGGCTCGGCGGGCCCGCCGTCGGCCCGGTCCTCCCCGTCCCCGCCGTCGCCCTTCTCCTTCTTCTTCTCGCCGTCCGCCTTCCCGGCGCTCCCGTCGGCGTTCGGCCCGGCGAGCCCGCCGGTCTTCCAGCCTGCGTCGGCCAGCAGGGACTGCGCGGAGTCGAGGTCGGCGCTGCCGAAGGCCCCGCTGTTGTCCCGGTAGCCGTCCTGGTCGGCCATCCGCAGATGGCTGCCGAGCGGATCGTCCGGCAGCCCGGTGCCCGCGAGTGCCTTCTCCGCCAGCTCGTCCCGGTCGATGGCCTGCGCCACCGCGCGGCGCACCCGCTCGTCGGCGAGCGGACCGCCGGAGGCGTTCAGGGTGAGCTGGGTGTAGGCCGGGTCGAGCGCCCGGCGCACCTCGTAGCCGCCCAGCGCCCGTGCGGTGGCGGCGCCCAGCCGCTCCCGGGCCTTGCGCTTGCGCGCCTCGCGCCGCTTCGCCTCCTGCTTGCGGGCCTCCGCCGCGTTCTTGGCCCCCTCGGCCGCGTCCGGGCGCTGCGGGCCGCCCAGACCGTTCGCGGCACCGATCCGCTCGGCCGTCGAGGCGCCGATGTCGGCGACGTCCACCGTGCCCTTGGCCAGGGCCGCGGTCCGCTTGTCGCGGGGTACGGCCGTCAGCACGATGCCGTCCAGCTTCGCGCGGTCGCCCCACCAGCGGGGGTTGCGCTTGAGGAGGGTGCGGGAGCGGTCCTTGCCCGCCTTCACCACCCGGAACGGGCCCGCGGCGGCGGGCAGCGAGGTGCGGAGGCCGTCGTTGAAGACCTTGGGGCTGCGCATGGCCTGCTTCGGGTACAGCGGGGTGAACAGCGACCGCCAGTCCGCGTAGGGCTTGCCGAAGACGACCTTCACCTCGTCGTCCCCGGCCCCCTTGGTGATCTTGCGGATCCGGTCGTATCCGGCGTTCCGCGCGGTCCAGTAGGCGTTGTTCTTGCCGCGCAGCGCCTTCCACTGGGCGCGGAAGTCCGCCGCGCCCAGCCGCCGCCCGTCGCTCCAGCGCGCCTTGGGGTTGAGCTTGTAGACGACGGTCTGCCGCGGGTCGGTGTCGGTGACCTCGGCGCTGCGCAGGAAGTCCGGGTCGGCCTGCGGGCGACCGCGCTTGTCCAGGTCGAACAGCGAGGGCAGGGTGGCCCCGGCCACCCGCTGGGTCGCCTCGGTCGAGTCGGGCTGGAAGACGTTGAACGTGCTGGGCGGCGCGTCCACCGCCCAGCGCAGGGTGCCGCCGGAGGCGATCTGCTGCCGTGCGGCGGCCCGTACGTCGCCGCCGGCCCGGGCCGAGCCGACGTTCCCGGCCTCGGCGTCCTGCGAGTCCGAACCCCCGCACGCGGCGAGTGGCAGTGGCAGCAGCACCCCGGCGGCCAGTGCGGCCACCCAGCGCCGGGTGCGGCGCCGGTTCCTGCTCAGCGGGACGGTGGCGTACCGGCCGGGGTTCCTCTCCGACCGGGGCGGCCTCGAGGGCCTTCGTGATTCGGCTGGGACGGCTCGCATGCTGAAACCTCCGGGGCTGACCGCGCCCGCGTACGTCCACTTTCGGCGGTTTTGGCGGCTCATCACATCTATTCGCCCCGCCGAGGGCGCCCGCACACCCGGGAGGCGGGCAACACGACGTACGGAGTACACACGCCACCCGTGCGGAGCACTCCGGTGCGGCACGCGGAGAGCACACAGCCCGGCCCCCGCGCCCCCGGGCCACCCGAACGGGCTGACCCGCGCGGCAATCCCGTACGGACATGCGAGCGAGTCGCTGTCGGCGGCCACTCGGGCCCGGCCCGGAACCGGCGACCCGGGGCAGGCGCGCCGGGGCAGGCGGCCCAGGAGAGGCGGCCCAGGAGAGGCGGCCCGGCATCGGCGGCGGAACCGGCGGCCCGCCGGGCCCGGGAGCCGCCCGGGTGGCCCGTACGGCGGAAAGGCGTACCGCACCCTTCACAAGCGGGAGTGTGACGCGCAACACTCGCCACGCGCACGGACCGCGCCAGCCGCCACCACCGCGGAGGTGGGCACGTCATGTCTCTGCACGACGAACTGACAGCCGCTCAGCGCTGCCTGGACGATCTCGCGCGCTGCGTGAGCCGACTGGAGAAGCACGTCGGCACCGGCCTGGAGATCAGGCGGGTACGCAGCGACGCCGAACACCTCAAGGAGTCGCTCTCCCTGCTGAGAGCGACCGCTCCGCCGCCGAGGGCCGAGCCGCCCGCCGAGATGGTGACCATCCCCGACCAGCCCTACGACCCGGGCCTGTGGACGGATGTCGACGACGAGGGGCTCGGAGCGCGCGACCGGCACGCACCGTGACTCGTTGGACAGCGAGTCGTTGAAGGCACGCCCTTGCTGCCCGGGCCTGCCCTGACCCCAGCCGTCTCATCCGGAGAAACCGTTGGCCACTGGCACCGAACCCCGACCGAAGACCGGGTCCCGCCCTCCCGCGGACCCGGGATCCACCGGCGTGCGCGCCGGCACCCGCGCCGCCATCGCCGCGCCGCATCTGCGCACGGACCGGTGGTGGCTCGCCCCCGCCGCGACCGCGCTCGGACTGCTGGCGTTCGTCGTCTACTCGACGTGGCGCGCGTTCGCGAACGCCGACTACTACCACGCACCGTATGTCTCGCCGTTCTACTCGCCCTGTCTGGCGGACAACTGCACGACGATGAAGGGCGGGCCCAACTGGGGCCTGTTCGGCGAGTGGTGGGGACTCTCCCCCGCCTTGCTCATCCTGATCTTCCCGCTGGGCTTCCGGCTCACCTGCTACTACTACCGCAAGGCGTACTACCGCGGTTTCTGGGCCTCTCCTCCGGCCTGCGCGGTCGCCGAACCGCACAAGAAGTACACCGGCGAGACCCGCTTCCCGCTGATCCTGCAGAACGTCCACCGCTACTTCTTCTACGCGGCGCTGCTGGTCGCGGCGATCCTCACCTGGGACACCGCGCTCGGCTTCCGCAACGAGGAGTACGAGTGGGGCCACATGGGCCTGGGCACGCTGGTCTTCCTCGGCAACATCCTGCTGATCTGGGCGTACACCCTCTCCTGCCACTCCTGCCGGCACATCATCGGCGGCAGGCTGCGGCACTTCTCCAAGCATCCGGTGCGCTACCGGATGTGGGGCTGGGTCGGAAAGCTCAACGAGCGGCACATGCTGCTCGCCTGGGCCTCGTTGCTCAGCGTGGCGCTGGCGGACTTCTACGTCTACCTGCTCGCCACCGGCACCATCACCGACCCGCGGCTCTTCTGAGAGGGACACCAGCGACATGGCACACGTCGAACGTCAGCAATGGGACGTCGTCATCGTCGGCGCGGGGGGCGCCGGACTGCGGGCCGCGATCGAGGCCCGGGAGCAGGGGCTGCGCACCGCGGTGATCTGCAAATCGCTCTTCGGCAAGGCCCACACGGTGATGGCCGAGGGCGGCATCGCCGCCAGCATGGGCAACGTCAACGAGGGCGACAACTGGCAGGTGCACTTCCGCGACACCATGCGCGGCGGCAAGTTCCTGAACCAGTGGCGGATGGCCGAGCTGCACGCCCGCGAGGCCCCCGACCGGGTGTGGGAGCTGGAGACCTGGGGCGCGCTGTTCGACCGCACGCCGGACGGCCGGATCTCGCAGCGCAACTTCGGCGGGCACGAGTATCCGCGGCTGGCCCACGTCGGCGACCGCACGGGCCTGGAGCTGATCCGCACGCTCCAGCAGAAGGTCGTCTCGCTCCAGCAGGAGGACTTCCAGGAGAGCGGCGACTACGAGGCCCGGATCAAGGTCTTCCAGGAGTGCACCGTCACCCAGGTCCTCAAGGAGGACGACCGGGTCTCCGGGGTCTTCTGCTACGAGCGCGAGAGCGGCCGGTTCTTCGTCCTCGAGTCGCCCGCGGTGGTGCTGGCGACCGGCGGTATCGGCAAGTCGTTCAAGGTGACCTCCAACTCCTGGGAGTACACCGGGGACGGGCACGCGCTGGCGCTGCTCGCCGGCGCCTCGCTGATCAACATGGAGTTCGTGCAGTTCCACCCCACGGGGATGGTCTGGCCGCCGTCGGTGAAGGGCATCCTGGTCACCGAGTCGGTGCGCGGCGACGGCGGGGTGCTGCGCAACTCCGAGGGCAAGCGGTTCATGTTCGACTACGTCCCGGACGTCTTCAAGGAGAAGTACGCCGAGTCCGAGCAGGAGGCCGACGGCTGGTACGAGGACCCGGACAGCAACCGCCGCCCGCCCGAGCTGCTGCCCCGCGACGAGGTGGCACGGGCCATCAACGCGGAGGTCAAGGCGGGCCGCGGCTCCCCGCACGGCGGGGTCTTCCTGGACGTCTCCACCCGGATGCCCGCCGAGACGATCAAGCGGCGGCTGCCTTCCATGCACCACCAGTTCCGCGAGCTGGCCGATGTCGACATCACGGCCGAGCCGATGGAGGTCGGCCCGACCTGCCACTACGTGATGGGCGGCGTGGACGTCGACTCGGACACCGCGGCGGCCCGGGGCGTGCCGGGGCTGTTCGCGGCGGGCGAGGTGGCCGGCGGGATGCACGGCTCCAACCGGCTGGGCGGCAACTCCCTCTCCGATCTGCTGGTCTTCGGGCGCCGGGCCGGGCTGCACGCCGCGGAGTACGCACGCGGCCATGCCGATGAGCGCCCGCGGGTCGGCGACGCGCAGATCGACGCGGCGGCGGCCGAGGCGCTGCGGCCCTTCGGCGTCGGATCGGCGCCGGAGGAGGAGCGCGCGCGGGAACCGGAGGCGGCCGAGAACCCGTACACGGTCCACCAGGACCTGCAGCGGTCCATGAACGAACTGGTCGGCATCATCCGCCGCGAGGAGGAGATGTCCGAGGCGCTGGAGCGGCTGGCCGAACTGCGCGAGCGGGCCCGCCGCGCGAAGGTGGAGGGGCACCGGCAGTTCAACCCCGGCTGGCACCTCGCGCTCGACCTGCGCAACATGCTGCTGGTCAGCGAGTGCGTGGCCCGCGCCGCGCTGAACCGTACCGAGTCGCGCGGCGGGCACACCCGCGACGACCATCCCGAGATGGACCGCGAGTGGCGCCGCGCCAACCTGGTCTGCACCCTCGCCGCCACCGCCCCGGAACCGCCCGGTGCCGGGAGCGAGGCCGCGGCCGAGGCGGGGACCGAGACGGGGGCGGGTCGCGCGGGCCGGATCGCGCTGCGGCGCCGTGAGATGCCGCCGATCCGCAAGGACCTCCTTGAGCTGTTCGAGAAGGAGGAGTTGATCAAGTATCTGACCGACGAGGAGCTGACGAGCGAGTGACTACCGCACCGGACACGACCAGCTACGACGCGCACTTCAAGGTCTGGCGCGGCGATGTGGACGGCGGCGGCCTGGAGGACTTCACCGTCGAGGTGAACGAGGGCGAGGTCGTCCTCGACATCATCCACCGCCTCCAGGCGACCCAGGCCCCGGATCTCGCGGTCCGCTGGAACTGCAAGGCGGGCAAGTGCGGTTCGTGCAGCGCGGAGATCAACGGGCGGCCCCGGCTGCTGTGCATGACCCGTATGTCGGTCTTCGACCGCGACGAGACCCTCACCGTCACCCCGCTGCGGGCCTTCCCGGTGGTGCGGGACCTGGTGACGGACGTCGGTTTCAACTACGAGAAGGCGCGGCAGGTGCCCGCGTTCGTGCCGCCCCAGGATCTGGGGCCGGGCGAGTACCGGATGCAGCAGGAGGACGTGGGGCGCTCGCAGGAGTTCCGCAAGTGCATCGAGTGCTTCCTGTGCCAGGACACCTGCCATGTGGTGCGCGACCATGAGGAGAACAAGACGGCCTTCGCCGGGCCGCGCTTCCTGATGCGGGTCGCCGAGCTGGACATGCACCCGCTGGACGCCGCCGAGGAGACCGGCCTGGACCGCAAGTCCACGGCGCAGGAGGAGCACGGGCTCGGCTACTGCAACATCACCAAGTGCTGTACGGAGGTCTGCCCCGAGCACATCAAGATCACGGACAACGCGCTGATCCCGCTCAAGGAGCGTGCCGCCGACCGCAAGTACGACCCGCTGGTCTGGCTGGGCAACAAGATCCGCCGCCGGACGAGCTGACGGGCCGAGCGCTTCCGGGCGGCCGGTGGCGCGGCGGGGTCCGCCGCGCCACCGGCCGCCCCCGCGCGTCCGCGCCCCGCCGTCCGAAGACGGCCGCCCTCCCAAGACGGCCGCCGCCCGGCTCGCGGCCCGCCGGACGGCTCGCGAATGCCGGACGGCTCGCCCCCCCCCGGCGGAAGCGCGGCGGGGCTCAGAACAGGTTCAGCAGCGCCTCGGTCGGGTCCGGGGGCGCTCCGCCCTCCTCGGGGCGGGGCAGTTGGAACCAGACGGCCTTGCCCGAGGGCACCCGGCGGCTTCCCCAGCCGGTGGAGAGCAGGTCGACCAGTTGCAGTCCCCGGCCGCCCTCGTCGGTGTCCCGGGCCCGGCGCCTGCGCGGCTGGACCTGCCCCGCGTCCCACACCTCGCACACCAGCGTCCGCTCCAGCAGCAGCCGCAGCCGGATGTTCCCCTCGCCGTACCGCAGCGCGTTGGTGACCAGTTCGCTCACCAGCAGCTCGGCGGTGTCGCTGAGCGCCTCCAGGTCCCAGGCGGTGAGTTGCTCGCACATCAGGTCGCGGGCCCGCGCGACCGACCGCGGCTCGGGCGGCAGCGTCCAGTCGCCGACGTGCTCGGGGTCCAGCCCCTGCACCCGGGCGACGAGGAGTGCGATGTCGTCCTCGCCGTGGTGCACGTTGAGGGTGCGCAGCACCCGGTCCGCGGTGTCCTCCAGCGGCTCGGCGGCGTCGGTGAGCGCCGAGCGGAACCGGTCCAGCCCCTCGTCCAGCGGATGGTCCCGGGACTCGACCAGGCCGTCGGTGTAGAGGGAGAGCATCGCTCCCTCCGGCAGCTCGATCTCGATCTCCTCGAACGGCTCGCCGCCCACGCCGAGCGGCACCCCCTTGGGCACCTCCAGCAGCAGCGCGGGCTCGCCGGGCTCGACCATGATGGGCGGCAGATGCCCCGCGTTGGCGAAGGTGCAGCGCCGGGAGACCGGGTCGTAGACGGCGTAGATGCAGGTGGCCAGATACACCTCGGACAGGTCGGTGTCGCTGCCCCGCTGGCCCCGCTGGGAGTGCTGCTTGCGCGGGTCGCCCAGGCCGCGCGCGATCTCGTCCAGTGCGCCCAGCACCTCGGCGGGTTCCATGTCGGTGAGGGCGAGGGTGCGTACGGCGGTGCGGAGTTCGCCCATGGCCACCGCGGCCCGCAGCCCGCGGCCCATCACGTCGCCGACGACGATGGCGGTGCGGTGTCCGGGCAGTTCGATGACGTCGAACCAGTCGCCGCCCACCTCGGTCGCCGGGTTGCCCGGCAGGTAGCGGCAGGCGATCTCCAGTCCGGCTGCCTCCGGGTCGCCCGGCGGCAGCAGGCTGCGCTGCAGGATGAGGGCGCGCTCGTGCTCCCGGCGGTAGAGGCGGGCGTTGTCGATGCAGACGGCGGCGCGGGCCGCCAGCTCGGCGGCGAGGGCGCCGTCGCGCTCGCCGAACGGCTCGCTGCCCTTGGCCCGGGAGAACTGCGCGAGACCCAGCACCCGGTCCCGGGCGACCATGGGCACCGCGAGCGTCGACTGCACGACGGCGCCGAACTGCGCCGGCACCGTGCCGTCCTGGCCGGGGATGTGCTGCACCCGGCCGGTGCGCAGCGCGGTGGCGAACGGGGAGTGCTCGGCGTAGCAGTGCGTGGAGCCCACTTCGGCGGGCTGGCCCGGCTGCCCGGCGGCGGGCGCGCCGCCATTGGCCCGGGCGCGGGCCGCGCCTTCCGCCGGGTCCGTGCCGTCCGGTGCGGTGCCGTCCGGTGCGGTGCCGCGCGGGCGGATCACCGCCTCGCGGGCCCGTGCGTCCTCGTCGGGAAGGGCGTATACGTAGGGGGTGTTGGCGACGGCGCTGGCGAAGGCGACCCGGCGCAGCTCTCCGCGCGGCGAGCCGACCGGCCCCCGGCGGCGTCGGGGCAGCCCGCCGGCCAACCGGCCCTCGGCCGCCTGGCACCGGCCGGATTCCGGCCCGTCGAAGCCCTCGGCCTCGTCGGTGTCCTCGGGAGGCGTCGGTCCGACGGGGCGGGGTTCGTCCCCGGCCAGCACGCTCTCGTAGAGGTCGACGGAGGCCAGATCGCAGAACTGGGGCACCGCCACGTCCAGCAGCTCGCGAGCGGTGGTCTCCAGGTCCAGTGAGTTGCCGATCCGCGCGCCCGCGGCGTTCAGCAGGGCCAGGGCACGACGTACGTCGTCCTGCTTACCGGCCGCCTCCACCGGGATATCGCTCAATGCCGCCCCTTCCACTGCCGGTGCTCGCCTCCGGTCCGAGAAGTGTGGCAGGCCGGAGAGCCGTCCGGAGCCCGCTCTTCCCGATCGCCACAAGTCTTCCTTGTCACGACGAGGCAATACGCGCACACCCCCGCTGTTCACGGGAGTCACCCCTGACTCCTAACCAGGGAAAGCCGGATCGAACCCCAGGAGTACGCACCGGCCACGGACCGGGCCATGCCGGCGTTTCGCGCCACCCCACGCCACCCGAGCCGCATCCGTTGCTGCTGTTGCGGACGGGGTGACCGGCGCCGTCCCGGTCCGCTCAGGGCAACGGCAGTTCGAACCAGACGGTCTTGCCTTCGGGGCCGTGCCGGGTGCCCCAGCGGCGGGCCTCGCTGGCCACCATCTGGATCCCCCGGCCGCCCTCCTGTTCCTCCGTGACGACGCGCTCACGGGGCGGTTCGGGGAGCAGGTCCGACACCTCCACGATCAGCACTCCCCCCGGCCCGGCCGGATCGCGACCGATGTCGCGTACCACCCGTACTCCGACAGGGCCGTGCGCGTACCGCAAGGCGTTGGTGACCAGTTCGCTCACCAGCAGCACACAGGTGTCCTCCAGATCGCTGAGCCGCCACTCCCGCAGTGTCTTCCGTACGGCTTCGCGCGCCCTGCGCACGGCGTAGCTGCCGGGGGTGAAGGACCAGGAGGCGGCGGTGTGCCCGGGCAGTCCGCCGAGTCTGGCCATCAGGAGCGCGACGTCGTCCCCCGTGCCGGACCGGCCGGGAGTTCCGGAGCCCTGCCCGCGCAGCGAGTCGATGAGCAGGTCGCAGGAGTTCTCCAGCCCGCCGCAGCCGGTGGCACCGACGGGTCCCGCCGAGACGTAGGCGGCCGCACCGTTCCAGGTGCACCCGTCCCCGGGTGCCGAGCGGCGGGATCCGGGACCGGCGAGCAGCGCGCAGACCCGGTCGATGCCCTCGGTGATGTCCTCGCCTCTGCTCTCGACCAGGCCGTCGGTGTACAGCACCAGGATGCTCCCCTCCTCGACCTCGGTCTCGGTCAGCGGGTACTCCTGGTCCGGTTCGGGTCCGACAACGCCGAGCGGGACGCCCGAGGGCACGTCGACGGGCCGGACCCGGCACCCGCTCTCGCCCTCGCGGGTGACCAGCAGCGGCGGCACATGACCCGCGCTCGCCATGGTCAGCACCCCGCAGCGGGAGCCCGCCGAGGTGGGGGCCGGTTCGAAGACCGCGTACAGGCAGGTGGCCATCAGGGGGTCGTCGGGCCCGTGGGAGAGGTCGTCCCCCACCGTGCTGACCCGGGCGAGCAGTTCGTCCGGCGGCAGATCGAGGCCCGCCAGCGTGCGGACGGCGGTACGCAGCCGCCCCATCGTGACCGCCGCGTGCAGTCCGTGCCCCATCACGTCGCCGACCACGAAGGCGACCCGGCCGCCCGGCAGCGGGATGACGTCGAACCAGTCGCCGCCCACCTCCGTACCGCTGCTGCCCGGAACGTAGCGGTAGGCGAGGTCGACCCCCGGCGGCTCGGGGATGCGCTGCGGCAGCAGGCTGCGCTGGAGCATCAGCGCGCCCTCCCGCTCGCGTGCGTACAGCCGGGCGTTGTCCAGGAAGGTGCCGGAGCGGTCGGCCACCTCCGTCGCGAGCGCGCGGTCGTCGTCCCCGTACGGCTCGTCCCCCTGCGCCCGGCTCACCAGCAGCAGCCCGAGCACGGTGCCGCGCGCCCGCAGCGGCACCGCCATCAGCGAGTGCACCCCCAGTTCGAAGCCGGCCTCGACCCGGGGGTCGCCGGACCGGGTCGCGCGCAGGATCTCCTCGGGCGTACCGGCGAGTTGCGGCATGCCGCTGTCCAGCGCCCGGCCGAGCAGCGACTCCCGTTCGTAGCGGATCTCGCTGCCGAGCCGCAGCAGCCGCTCCACCTGCTCACCGCTCTCCCGGGCGGCGAAACCGAAGAGGCGCAGCGGCGTGCCGACGGGAATCACCGGTTCGGGAAGCTCTCCCCCGACGGCGACCTCGTCGCGCAGCATGATCCCGGCGTAGCCGGCGAACCGCGGCACCAGCACCTCGGCGAGCGCCTGCGCGATGGCGTGGACGTCCAGCAGATTGCCGAGCGCCACGCCGACCTCGTCGAGCAGGGCGAGCCGCTGCCGTGCCGCCTCCGCCTTGTTGAGCGCCTCCAGCCGCTCGGTGATGTCCATGACCGTGCAGCTCACCCCGCGGACCGTGCCGCTGCGGTCGGTGATCCGGGCGTAGGAGAGGGAGCGGGCCCCCCGGCCGTCGGGCGCGGTGGTCACCAGGTCCACCACCGAGCGCCCGGTCTCCAGCACCCTGGACTGGATCTGCAGCACCTCCTCGGCCATGGCGGCGGGGAGCAGGTCGGCGACGGTGTGGCCGATGAGCTCGGCGCGGGTTGCGTTGTTCAGTCGTACGAGGGCGTCGTTGAAGCGGACGAAGCGCCGCTCGGTGTCGAAGACCGCGATGCCCAGCGGCGAGGAGGCGAACAGGGCGTCCAGCACGGCCAGATCGTGCTCGACGGCGCGCAGCCGGCTGGTCTCCATGATGCTCGCCAGGACGAACGGGCGCTGCTCGGTGTCCCGCAGCATCGAGCCGCGGCCCTCGACCTCGACCACGTTCCCCGCCCGGTGGCGGACGTGCAGGATGCCCTGCCAGCTTCCGGTGCGCCCCAGGCTGTTGCGGCGGGCGCGGCGCTCGGCCTCGTCGCTCTCGACGAAGTCCTCGATCGAGCGGCCGACGGTGTCCTCGGCCGACCAGCCCAGGATCTCCTGGGTGGTCGGGCTCCAGACCAGGACGGTGCCGTGCCCGTCCAGCATGACGACCCCGACGCGGAGGGTGTCCAGGAGCGAGGTCGCCTCGCCGGCGGGTTCGGTGCTCACACGGCCCACGCCCCTGGTCGGGAACTGGATACCTTCGACGTGGGCTCATTATCCACATATCGGACACGGGGTGCGAAGGGGCGCACGCGGGGCGCCGTACTCGGCGCCGGGGCAGAAGGGGACGACAGGGGCACAGGGGGACAGAGGGGACAGGGGGGGCAGGAGCGGAGCGGGAGCGGGAAGGGGAGCGCGCGTGCGGCGTCAGCCGCGACCGCCGTCCGCGTGCTCCGGGTGCACAGCCAGCCGGTCCCGGTGCTCCACCAGATACCCCTCGGCCTGTTCGCTCAGCCGTTCGGCGAGATGCTGCGCCTCGGCCCGGGTGGCATAGCTGCCGACGCGGTAGCGATTGCCGTGGCAGTCCTGGCGGATGAGCTGCCAGGGCAGCACCGCGTCACTGTCGCCGCTCGCACTTCGCATATGCCGGAGCTTACGCCCGGCCCTCACTCACCGCATTCGGCTTTGCACATTGCGGTCAACATTTCGGCCAGGCGTTCGCCCGCCCGGCGGCGGCGCCCCGGCGCGCCTCAGCGGCAGAACCGGACCGTACGCGCCGGGTCGGCTACTTCACCGGCAGGTGGTACGCCAGCTTGAACCGGTCGGCGGGCACCACCACATCCGCCGTCTCCACCGGGCGCTTGCCGGCGAAGTAGGTCCGCGCGATCACGAGTACGGCGTGCCCCGGGACGCCGCCCAGCGCCGTCATCTCCCCCGCCCGGCCGGGGCGGCTCGCGACCTCCTCGGTCACGTTGTCCACCACCAGGTCGATCGCCGCCATCCGCTCCACCACCCCCCGGCCGCCCAGCGGCCCCTCCTCGGGCAGCATGACCGGCGTCCGGCCCGTCACCGCCAGCGGCTCCCAGGAGACGGAGAGCATCACCGGGTCGCCGCCGACATGGAAGACGTAGCGGGTACGCATCACTCGGTCACCGCGCTCGATGAACAGCCGCTCGGCGATGTCGGCCGAGGCGTCCTCCTGCTCGCTCTGCGATTCCCAGGTGCCTCGCACCCGCTCGTCCGACTGCTCCTGGCGGAAGGGCGTGCACTCCCCCAGCGAGCGGTAGCCGGTGCGGGAGACCCGGCGGGCGGCGGGCAGCTCCCGCACATAGGTCCCGGAGCCGGAACGACCCTCGACCAGCCCTTCCGCCATCAGCACCTTGCGCGCCTCCAGCGCGACCGTGTCGGAGACGCCGTACTCCTCGCGGATGCGGGCCTGCGAGGGGAGGCGGGTGTGCGGCGGAAGAGATCCGTCCGCGATCTTGCTGCGCAGATCCGAGGCCACGCGCAGATACGCGGGTTGCTCACCGAATGGCACGTGTGCCCTCCCCGTTTCGGCCAGATGCCGAGTGAAGCTGACGGGCACCGGGCGATACTGACGGTCAGCAACAGCTTGGCAACAGAGCGTTGTTGCCCGCAACAGTCGGCCAAAGTTTCACCCGATGTGATGAGCACCTGCTCAGACCCGCCCGACCCGCCCTCAACAGCGCGACGCCGGGCGGGCCGTCGACGGGAGGCCGGTACGGGAACGGCGCCAGGGCCCGGGCAGGTCCGGGGGGCCGGCCGGGGCGGACCCGGGGGCGCGGAGCCGATAGTCTGCCGCATCACCGGCCACTCGGGGCGTATCCGGCCGAGGCCGTACCTGCGGCTCGAGGCACCCGCATCGACGGCACACACCATCTCGGCACGGGAGAGCGCCCGATGACGTTCCGGCAGCACATGAGGCAGCAGACGGTCAGCGCGCTGGGAGAGCTGACCGGCGGGCCCGCCTCCGACGTCTACGCCGTCACGTTCCGCATCGACAGCGTCGACCAGGACCCGCGCTTCCCCTACCTGGCGCTCGGCTGCACCACAGAGGACGAGCCGGCCCGGCTGCTCGCGCAGCCGGAACCCCCCGGCCCCTGGGAAGCCCGCTGGCACTACGCCTACTTCCCCCCGTCGGGACTGGACGGCATCCGCGTTCTGGGGAACGACGCGGAACACGACCCGCACGGTGCCGCACTGCACCGCCGGGAGGCCGAAGCGGACGGCCTCTGGTACGAGGACGACGCCCCCGAGCACGTGCAGGACGAACGGGGAGCACTCCTCGAGACCCGGTTCCGCGAACTCTGCGTCGACCTGGCCCGGCTGCTCCACACCGAAGGCGACCTGGTGCGCGCCCTCGGACGGCCGGTGCCCGTCCTCCTCTACGACATGTTCGACCCCGAGGCGATGTTCGCCCTCACCCGCGCCGCCAACCCGCCCGATTCCGTGGCGGACTTCCTCGCCGGGGACGGGCCGTCCACCTGAGCCCGGAGGGTTGTTCACAACCGTGCGGGCAAGCCGCCGCTGCCGTGCCCGCAGCGGCCCGCAGCGGCACGCGGCGGCACGCGGCGGCACGCGGCGGCACGCGGCGGCACGCGGCGGCACGGAGCGCGGGATTCCGCCGCCCGACCGCGGAACGCCCCGGCGCGTCCGCGTGCCGCAGCCTCGTCCGCAGCCACCGCACATGACCGGCCGGACGAGACCTAGTCGGCCGGCTCGGCGGGCGGGGTGCTCTCCGCCGCTCGCATCGCGAACAGCACCATCGTCGCGCTGACCCGCACCGCGCCGTCCGTACCGGGCGGGAGCGCACAGCGGTGGAGTTCGTCCCCCACCTCTCTGGCGCGCTCGCGCACCCCGGCCCACACCTCCGGCTCCAGCCAGACCTCCGCGTCGGTCATCTCCCCCCGCACCGCAGTGTCCCGCTGGGCCGTGCGCCGCCGCAGCTCCTCGCCCAGCGCACCGGCGAGCGCGAGGTACGCGTCGACGCCCTGCGGCACACCGCGGCCCAGTCGCTCGCCGCTGTCGGGGTCGTGGCGATAGCGCTTGGCCGTGCCGCCCCGTACGGTCACCTCGCCCACCGCGTCGACGAGTCCGGCCTGATGCAACCTGCGCAGGTGGTAACTGACATTGGCCTGCGACTGGTCCAGGATCCGGGCCGCCTCCGCCGCGCTGTACGCCTCGCCGGTCAGCAGGGAGAGCAGCCGCAACCGCAGCGGATGGGCCAGCACCCGCAGATCCGCCACGGACGCCTCGGTGGCCGCGGAATCGACGGCGGCGCCCTGCGCGGCAGCGGTACGGGAGGTGCCCGGGCCGGGCGGGCCGGACGGACCGGAACGGGAGTGCGGCATCCGGCCAGTCTGCCTCACACCGCCGCGTGCTCCGGGGCTCCCTCGTCCGGCGCCGTCCCGCCCGCTGTCAGCCCCCGCACCTGGCTGCTGCCGAGCGCGCCCGCCGTCACCAGCAGGACGAGTCCGACCCCGCACAGCAGCGTCGGACGGACGCCGAAGCGTTCCGCCAGTGGTCCGGCGGCCATCTCGCCGAGCGGGAGGGCGAGCGTGGAGCCCAGCGCGTCGTAGGAGTAGACGCGGGCCAACGTGTCCTGCGGGACGTTCTCCTGGAGCGAGAGGTCCCAGGCCACGCTGAACTGCTCCAGCGCGATGCCGTTCACGAACATCGCCACCAGCAGCAGCGCCAGGCCGGCCGACTCCGCGAGGGCGACGAGCGGCAGCGCGTCCAGGGCCACGACGGCCACCCCGATCCGCAGCGCGTGGCGGGACCGGGACCGCGCCACGAGCAGCCCGCCGACCAGAGCGCCGGCCATCTGGGTGGCCAGGACGAAGCCCCAGGCGGCACGGCCGAAGGTCGCGTCGGCGACGGTCGGTCCCAGCACCTGGATGCCGCCTGCCGAGACCGCGTTCACCACGAAGAACTGCAGTACCACGACCCACACCCAGGTGCGGGAGGCGAACTCGCGCCAGCCCTGGCGCATGTCCTGCCAGGGCCGCGCCCGCTCGGCGGACCCGGTGGACCCGACGGCCGGCACGGGATCGGGAACCGGCACAGGGGCGCGAACCGGCACGGGATCGGGAACCGTCGCGGGCTCCGCGGCCGCAGCGGACGACGGGACTGCGGCGCGTCCGGCGAGTACGCGCCCGGTGAGGCGGTAGGCGGCCGCGGCGCCCAGGAAGGCCGCGCCGTCGAGCACCATGCCCCATCCCGGACCCGCGACGGCTGCCAGCATGCCACCGAGCGAGGTCCCCGCGATCATGCCTGTGTTGAGCCCCATCCGGGAGAGCGCGTTGCCGGGCCGCAACTCGTCCGGCGGCACGGTGCGGGGCAGCAGCGCAGCGGAAGCCGGTATGGAGACGGCCGCCACGGCCCCCTGCACCATGCTGAGGACCAGCAGCGCAGCGATCGGCGCCCGGTCGGCCAGTACGGCCAGCCCCACGCCGCTCTGCACCAGCGCGGCGGACGCGGCAGCGCCCTGGAGCACCAGCGCCCGCGGCAGCCGGTCGGCCAGCAGCCCGCCGAAGATCAGCAGCACGACGCTGCTGACGGACCGGGCGCCGACGACGAGTCCCACGTCCACCGCGGAGCCGCCGAGGTCCAGCACGGCGAAAGCGAGCACGACGGGCGCCATGGAGTTGCCGAAGAAGGTCAGGGACCGGCCCACCGTGAGCGCGCGGAAGGCGCGATGACGCAGGACCCCGCGGAGCACGTCGCGGTCGGGGCGGGGGGAGGAGATGGCCACGCGGTGAGTGTGCGGCACGCGGAGCCAACCGTCAAACACTTCTTTGAGGGTAGTCGGGGCCGGACCGGCTCCAGTCCCCGGAAACCCGTCGTCCCCGCACACCACCGGTGCGCGGGGACGAGGACGAGCCGTCGGCTACTCTCCGCCGCCGTCCGAGTCGCTTCCACTGGAGGAGCCGCCGTCGTCACCGGACTGTGAACGCCTGTTCCTGTCATCACCTGTCATGGGCGAAGCATTCCTGGCGGGACGCCCGGACAACCGCGGCCCCGGGCACGGCTTGCGGAACGAGACGCACCGGCCGCCAGGGCGCAGCGCCTCGGGACGACCGGCCGGTACGCGCCCCTGCTCCGTGCCGTCTGCTGGTCCGTGCCGTCTGCCGAAGCCGCACGGAGACACCCGGAACACGCCCGTGCCGCCGGTCCGCCCGCGCACGGACTCCCCGTGCGGAAGTGAACCGGACGGTCACCGCGCCCGTTTCTGGGACCGGTGCCGGCAGAACCGGCACCGGTCCGCGACGTCGACGGACCGGTGCGGCTCTCACGTGTCCAGGGGTGAACGCCGCGCACCTTCCCCCGCCCCCTACGCGAGGTGACCATGCTCGGATCGGACAGCAGACAGGACTTCTCCCCCGCAGCCGGTGGATTCCACCGCCGCGCCCTCTTCGCCGTCCTGAGCGGCTTGTGCGTGGCCGCCGTGGTCGCCGCGCTGCTCGCGGTCGACACCTCCGGCGGGAGCGACGAGCGGGCGGGGCTGGCCGGGGGCACGCACGCGTCGGAGACGGGCGGGCCCAAGAACGTCGGCTACTTCACCGAATGGGGCGTCTACCAGCGCAACTACCACGTCAAGAACATCGAGACCTCCGGCTCGGCGGACAAGCTCACGCACATCAACTACGCCTTCGGCAACGTCCAGGGCGGCAAGTGCACCCCCGGTGACAGCTACGCCGACTACGAGAAGACCTACACCGCCGAACAGAGCGTCGACGGCGAGGCCGACACCTGGGACCAGCCGCTGCGCGGCAACTTCAACCAGCTCCTGAAGCTCAAGAAGAAGCACCCGGACCTGAAGGTGCTGTGGTCGTTCGGCGGCTGGACCTGGTCCAAGGGCTTCACCGAAGCTGCCGAGAACCCGGAGGCGTTCGCCGAGTCCTGCTACAACCTGCTCGACGACCCGCGCTGGAAGGGGCTCTTCGACGGCATCGACATCGACTGGGAGTACCCCAACGCCTGCGGACTGAGCTGCGACACCAGCGGCGAGGGCGCCTTCGCGAAGCTGATGAAGGCGCTGCGGGGCAAGTTCGGCGACAAGCTGGTGACCGCGGCCATCAGCGCCGACGCCACCGACGGCGGAAAGATGCAGGCGTCCGGGTACTACCGGGAGGCCGCCCAGTACGTCGACTGGTACCTGCCGATGACCTACGACTACTTCGGCGCCTTCGACAAGGAAGGGCCCACCGCGCCCCACTCGGCGCTGGAGGACTACGACGGCATCCCCAAGAAGCTCTTCGACACCAAGTCCTCCATCGCGGCCCTGCTGTGGAACGGCGTCCCGCCGGAGAAGATCCTGATGGGGCTCGGCTTCTACGGCCGCGGCTGGACCGGGGTGACGCAGAAGGAGCCCGGCGGCACGGCGACGGGCCCGGCCCCCGGCACCTACGAGCAGGGCATCGAGGACTACAAGGTGCTCAAGGACCGCTGCCCCGCCAACGGCACGGTCGGCGGCACGGCCTACGCGTACTGCGGCGACGAGTGGTGGAGCTACGACACCCCCGAGACCCTGAAGGGCAAGGTCGCCTGGGGTGAGAAGCAGAAGCTGGGCGGCACCTTCGTCTGGGAGCTGAGCGGCGACACCCCGGACGGCGAGCTGATCAAGTCGATCCGCTAGACGGGGGCAGCCCCGCACCGAACCCCGCACGGGCGGCCCCGCGGTTCCGTACCGCGGGGCCGCCCGCTGCGCGGACACGGAGGTGCGGACGGCTGCCGCCCCGGACGCAGGTGACGGCCGGCGTCCCCGGAGTGTGCGCGGTCAGCAGCCGCGCCCCGGCTCAGCCCGCGGCATGCGCCGCGCGGTCGAGGAGGCGGCGCCAGGTTCCGTAGGAGAGGGCCTCGTCGGAGGGGCGCAGGCCCATCCGGTTGCAGTGCATGTGCAGCAGAGACAGGACGATGTCGCCGCGGTCCGCCTGGAGTTCGCCGGCCCGCTCCAGCTCGGCCATCCGCCGGGTGAGCCGCTCCGCGGCCGGGCGCCACACGGCGTCGGCCCCGTCGAGCAGTTCGCGGACCGGGCCGTCGTCCGTGCGGGCGGTCCACAGGCCGCGGCCGACCGTGCGGTAGAGGTCGCCACCGGCGTTGCGCTGCGCCGCGAGGCGGGCGAGGGCGTGCCGCTCCTCGGGATCGGGGACGAGGGAGCCGCACAGCCGGTCGAGGGTGAGGGCGGCCAGCGCGGCACGTTCCCGGGACGCGTCCAGGCCGAGGGGTGGCAGCCCCGGCAGACCGGTTCCGGAGGCGCGCAGCTTCCGGAGGAGCTGGACGACGGCCGCACTGTCCTGCCGGAACCATTCCTCGGCGTCCGCGATCAGCTCGGGGCCGCCGTAGCGCTCGACCTCGCGCTGATAGCTGACGAAGGTGTGGTCCGCGAGGTGCCCGCCCCGGGCGAGTTCGTACGCCCAGGCGGTCACCTCGCGCAGCACGTCCGCACGCACGGACTCCTCGGGTATGTGGAACCGCACCCGCAGATGGGGGGCCGGATCGCCGTAGCGCAGGAAGAACGGGGAGGGCACGCCGTACTGTTCGGCCAGCCGGCCGGTGAGACCGGCCAGGCCCGCGCCGAGCAGGGTGTCGTGCGCGTCCGGCTCGGCGTAGAGCTTCACGGCCAGCCAGTCGCTGCCGATCCGCTTGCTCCGTGCCCCGGGGTCCGCAACGTCGGGGACGGACCGGGGCCGGATGTGCCGGGCCACCGGGCCCGGGTCCTCGCCGGTCCGGACGAGGGGCACCACGATCTCGGAGGCGTACGGTTCTCCGGCGGTGTCCCGCAGGAAGCCCTCGTCCGGCGCGGGCAGCACCTCCTCCAGGGTGATCCCGTCGTCGGTGGCCCGGTCCAGGCTGTCGCGCAGCTCGCGCAGCGAGGCGGCGCTGGTGAGGTCGAGCAGCAGGGCGTTGTCGTTGTCGGTGAGGTTGACCAGGCGGGGCACCATCCACGTGTCGGCCCAGACGCCGACGGCTTCGGCGAACGCGGCCGTCGCGGCGTCCGCCCCGCCGCCTTCTCCGCCGCCCTTCCCGCCGTCGCCGCCGCCGGAGCCCGGTGCCAGGTCGCCGGGACGCAGCCGCCACCGTGCCCGGCGCAGCACCAAGTCCCCCCGTTCGACGCGGGGCAGGAACGGCATGGTCCAGGTCAGGCTCTCCCAGCTGAACCACGAGACGGTGCCCGAGAGGCCCTGGGAGACCTCCAGCATGAACCGGCAGGGGTCGGGCGCCCCCGCCCAGTTGAGCATCGCGCGGTCCGTGACGTGCAGTCGGCGGCCCAGCGAGCGGCTGCGCAGATAGAGCTTCCCGTCGGCCACCCCGACCAGGACGTCGTCCAGCCGGATCACCCGGTCCTCGTCCCGGCCGGGGGTGACGTTCACCGGCAGCTCCCAGGTGTGCACGGTGGGCCGGATCGTGACGTTGACGGAACGGGCGTGCTGGGGCAGGGAGGACAGTTCGGCGCAGACGGCGTCGCCCTGGCGCTGTTCCTCGGCGGCGGCCAGCTCGCGCAGCGACGTACGGGTCTCCTCGTCGAAGAGGTCGTGGAAGCGGGAGAAGGTCCTCCCGCCCATCACCACTCCGGCGGTGCCGCAGACGGCGCGCCAGCGCTCACGGCCCGGACCCGGTGCCAGCAGGCCGAGATACAGATCGAGGACCGGCATCGGCGGCCGGTGGTCGTCCTCGGCGGCCGAGACCTCGGTGAGCTCGTCGAGCAGCCGGTCCTCGAGCTGGACGCTCAGCTCCCGGCGGGCCAGGGCCCCGGTGACCATCCGGTTCAGCACGGCCTCCCGGGGCCGCTCGTCCGGCCGGTCCGCTCCGTCCACGGCCCGCTGGGCGACGCCCGGCAGCGGGTACGCCTGTCCCGGGGAGCGGTATCGGCGCGGCGGGCCGAGGCCGGTCTCCGGGGTAAGTGCCTCCAGCAGGGGGATCTCGGAGCGGTGGCCGTAGCGTTCGGAGAACGCGTCGGCGTACTCCGTGAGATGCGGCGGGTAGCGGTCCTCCGCGCCGACGCGCCGGAAGAGGCGGGCGGCCTCTTCCGCCAGCCCGGCCACGGCCCGGGGGAGGACGAGAGGCGCATCGAGGTTCAGCGTCGAGTCGATCTGCAGCGTCGGGCCCGAGTGTCCCCCGACAGCCTCGGGCATGGGTGTGCTCGCCGCCTCCAGCAGTGCGGACACCGGGATCTCACCCTGGTTGAACGCGCTGACCGCGGCCTCCACCCCGTCGATCGCCCCGGCGACGGCAGGATCGGTGACGGGAGGCAGCATCGAGCGCAGCAGCGAGGCGTCGTGGTCCGTCCGGCCGGTCGGGGGGACCAGCAGCCGGGGGCGCTCGGCGGTGATGAGGATGTCGCTGTCGAGGAGGCCGTCGAGCAGGGTCGTGATCCGCTCGGCGGCTGCCGTCGGGAAGTCCTCGATGAGCCGGGCGGTGAGGTCGCCGAGTGTCGTCGGCGTCCGGGTGTGGTCGAGCACGGACCGGATCGGCGCCGTGAGCCGTACGCTGACGGAGCGTCGGCCCTTGGGCGTGGTCCGGCCTCCGTCGCCGGGTACGGCGGTGCGGGCGGCCTCGGCACCGGCGTCGAGCCCGTAGCCCTCGGCCGTGGACAGCCACACCCGGCCGCGGGCCACGTGGAGCAGGTCGTTGCGCCGCACCCGCAGGTCGCGGGGCTGCTGTGCGCCGAAGGCGAGCCGCTTGACCAGGTGCATGACCCATCCGGAGTCCGCTCGTGCGCGGGCCGCTCCGATGGCGGTGTCGCCGAGCCGGGTGCGCTGCTCCTCGCCGAACACGCCGGTGGTGACGCCCGCGAAGAGGCCGAACGGCGTCGCGCGGAAGCTCATCCGGTTCAGATAGCGGCTCAGACCGCGGACGGCCTTGCGGCTGTCCTTGCGGCCGAGGCTGTCGAACCGCTCCACGGCGTCCGCCAGATGGGGCGAGGCGGCCCGCACGGCATCCGGTATGCCCGGGGTGGACCACAGCTTGCGGAGCTGGTTCGCGTAATCGTCCTGCCAGGCGTCGGCGTGCACGGCCTCGCCGTCCGCGGCGGGCAGCGACCTGAGCAGTTCGAGCATCGGGCGGGCGGGCAGAGCCGGGGCCCTGAGCATGAAGAACCCGCAGGCCCGGTAGGTGTCGGCACTCTCTTCGGTCACTTCTCCCCCATGCCTCGGTCCGGTCCCGTCTCCGCTCCGGTCCCGCCCGACTGGTGCCCGCGGGCCGGTCTCGGGGTCAGGAACAGCAGCTCGTCCCACTCGGCCGCCGTGCCGGAGACGGCACCGAGGAGGGCGAGCATGACTCCGGCCGCACCGGTCAGCAGGCCGGGACTGTGCTCGTGCCCTCCCCACGGGTCGTAGTCGGGGAAGAGGTAGGGGTGGTCCGGGTCCGCGTAGGAGCACATCCGGGACAGGAACGCGTCGTGCATGCGCCGCAGATCCGGCAGGCCGGTCTGGGCGGCGGCCCGGCCGTAGACGGTCACCAGTCCCGCCAGCCCGTGGCACAGCGTGGGCGAGTTGATGCGCTGCTGCTCGGCCGGGGTGCGTTCGAGGCCCTGCAGGGTGGCCACCGCGAGGTCGGTGGGCTCCGGCTCGCCGCAGGCCGCCGAGGCCGGCAGCAGGGACGCGGCGACCCCGGGCGGGCCGTAGCACCAGGCGCTCCTGGCCGGTACCTGCTCGGCGCCGGTGTCGGGGCGTCCGGAGTCCGGGTGGGGCAGCAGAAGGTTGGCCCATGCCGGATAGTCGAGGCTGTCGATGCGCAGCGCTTCGAGCGTCCGGGCGAGTTCGCGGACGCCTTGCCGCACCCGGTGCGAGCGTGCCTCCTGGTCCGCGGTGCCGGCCGCGTGGGCGGTGTCGGGGCGGCAGAGGGCCGCGAGGATGCCGGGTGGCCCGTGGGCGAATCCCAGGTTGTACACGCCGTCGGGAAACTGCTTCACATATCCCGGGAGGGGCGTCGGCTCTCCGTCGGGGCCCAGGATGGTGGGGAAGTGCGAGGGTGCGCAGAACCATCTGAGCGGGCCGCCGTCGTCCCGGGTCAGCTCCACCAGATAGTCGACGAGGCGGTCTGCGGCCTCCCGGGTGACGTCCGTCGCCCGCCCGCCGAGGACGTCCGCGGCCTTGCGGAGCGCGGCGAGCCAGCCGGCCGCGCCGCCGATGACGTCGTAGTCGTGCGAGGCGACGCTTCCCGGGGCGGGGTTCAGCGAGATCGCCCGGGTCTGCCGGGCCAGTTGGTCGGTCATCGTGGCCAGCGTCGGGAGGTAGCGCGGCTCCAGACGGGCGTACTCGGTCACCGCCCAGACGACACCCGCGGTGCCGAGGTACAGACCGGGCGCCTGCAGGGGCGCGGCGGCACTCATCTCGGCGGTGCGCCGCAGATGGAGCTGTCCCGCTTTGAAGTAGCGGTCCTCGTCGAAGACTTCGGCCGCGTACCGGAGAGCGAGCGCGATGCCGGGGGCGCCGTCGGCGAGGTCCGCCTTCTCCGCGGCGCCGCCGGCCGATTCCATGAGCCGGTCCGCCACCTCGCGAGCCAGCCGCAGAGCCTCTTCGTCGGTCACTTTCTCCGCCGGACCGGCCTCCATGGCGCCCTCTCTCAGCCTCTTCGGTGCATCTCGGCCTTCGTGGCGAACAACCAGACGGAGGGCTCTGAGACCCCCTGTGCACGGACCGCGGGGCCCTCCGCGTGGCTCACCGTGGATGTGCGTCACCTCAGGGACGACGGTGTCAGCACATCAGATGTGGCGTCTCAGCAGCACGTGCTGAGCGTGTCGGTGCAGAGCGAGGTGCGCGAGGTCTCGCAGCCGCCGTTGTTCGTCGCCGCGGCGGAGCTGGTGGAGACCGCGGTGTGCCCCACACGCAGGTCGAGGGCGAACTCGTCGTCGAGCAGTTCTTCGTTCATTTCGTTCCCTCCGGACAGAGGTCAGCAATGACTTCTCCGCGAGATCGACGCTCGTACGCGCGCCGGGCCTCCCGGAGCCTCGTGGAACGTAATCGAGCAACATCAGCAGCGTCAACACACCAGCCACATACGCCACTTGAGAGTTTCACCGCCTGTTCCGGGCGCCCCGGTGGCGTGGAGTCCGGAGACCTCGACAGACCGCCACGACCGCCAGTTCAGCACCCCGTGGCAGCAGCAGCGACAGCGGAAACACACCTTCCCGTTCATCCGGCTTGTCCTGCCCTGCCCTGCGAAGTGGGCAGAACTCCGGCCGAATCGCCTTCAGTCGGCTGCCCCCGTGCCCTGCTGCGGCGGAACGGCCATGCCGCTGCGGGGCGCGGGGACGGCACCCACCGGGAACGAGGTGAGCCCGTACTGCGCGGCCTGCGCGTCGAACATGCCCCGGTACAGCCCGCCGTCCCGGCCCATGAGCCCCTCGTGGGTGCCGTGTTCGGCGATGTGCCCGCGGTCCAGGACATAGATGTGGTCAGCGGAGGCGGTCGCGGCGAGCCGGTGGGTGACCAGCACGACCGCGACCCCGCTGTCGGCCAGGGTCCGCAGCCGGTCGAACGCCTCGATCTCGGCGTGCGGGTCGAGCGCCGAGGTCGGCTCGTCGACCAGCAGGAACGGCGCACCCCGGTAGAGGCTGCGGGCCGTGCCCAGCTTCTGCCACTGACCGCCCGAGAGCTGCACCCCGCGTTCGTAGCCCTTGAAGACGATGGAGTCCCAGCCGTGCGGCAGGCCCTCGATCAACTCGGCCACGTCGGCCGCGCGCGCCGCCTCCCGGACCCGGGCCATGTCCCGCGGACGGTCCCCGGCACCGACGGCGACGTTCGCGGCGGCCGTCATCTGCCAGTTGGGGAAGTCCTGGGTCAGCATCCCCACCGACCGGAAGACGTCGGCGCGGGCGGCCTCGCGCACCTCCACCCGCTCCCCCTCCGGACCCACCCACCACACGTCACCGCTGTCGGGCAGCAGCAGCCCGCCCAGGATCTTGGCCAGCGTGGATTTGCCGGAGCCGTTCGCGCCCACGAGCGCGGTCACCGCGCCCCGCCGCACGGACACGTCCACCCGGTGCAGCGCGGGCACCGTGGCCCCGGGGTAGGTGAAGGAGACGTCCCGCACCTGGATCTCCCGCACCGGCGAGGGCAGCGGCCTCCCCGTGGCGGGGATGGCGTGCCCGGCCGCCAGCCGGACGGCCTCCTCGGTGTCGCCGAGCCGGAGCATCTCCTCGTACATGCGGTTCACCTGCTGCACCAGCGAGGTGAGGCGCGCGGTGGAGGTACGGATGGCGACCACGGCGGTGCCGCCCACCGCGATCGGGAGACCGCCGCTGGTCAGCAGCCACCACAGCACGCCGTAGCAACCCAGGGACGCCAGACCGGAGAACGCCGCGGCGACCAGGTCGGTCCGGGCCTGGGCGCGGGCCAGCCGCCGCTGCTCGGTCTCCATCAGTCCGGACATCTCCTCGTACCCGCGCAGCAGCAGCGAGCCCGCCGCATGCGCCCGGATCTCCCCGGCGGCGTGCGGCATCGTCAGGTACTGGAGCAGAGTGGCGACCGCCCGGCGGTGGTCCACCCAGTGCCGCCGGGAGGTGTACTCCCGGCGTGCCGAGCGCACCGCCCCCCAGGCTTTGGGCAGCGCGATGGCCAGCAGCATCGGCAGCAGCGCCCAGTGCAGCGAGGCCAGCACGACGGCGGCGGCCACCATGCCGATCACGACGTTGGAGGCCCCCACGGACAGGCTGAGCATGCGCCGGGCCGACTCCGTGCCGAACTTGCCCGCCTCCAAGTGGCGTTGGATCTCGGGCTTCTCCGTCGCCGCGACCTCCACCCGGGTGACCGCCCGGTAGTAGCGGAGCGAGACGGCCCGCTCGACCTGCGGCTCCAGCCGGCCGGACATCGCCGTCGACCAGGCCGCCAGCACCGCCATGCCCACGGAGACGAGAGCCAGCAGCACCAGCGCCGGAACGGACTCCCGCAGCTTGTCGTCCGTCGGCCCGTTCGCGAACAGACTGCCGAGCACGCCGTTGATCGCCACGAGCCCGAACGCGGTGGTCAGGCCCTGGCCGGCCTGCGCCACCACGACCCCGGCCAACGCGCGCGGGTCGGTTTCCCAGCCGGCCCGCAGGACCACGCCCATCATGCGCGGCAGCGCGGCCGCCATCTGCCCGAAACGCAGCCGCGCCACCGAGCCCTCGTGCTCGACGAACGCGTCGTCCCAGCGCAGTCGCCCTCCGAACAGCTCCCGTTCCGCCGCCGAGACGCCGTCCTCGCCCGCCGGTTCCGAGGCGCGGGCGGTGGATTCCGAGCCTTGGGCCATGGTCTTCGAGTCCTGGTCGGTGGACTCCGAGCCCGGGGGCGTGGACCCCGGACCCGGGGGCGTGGGCTGGAAGCCCGGGGGCGTGGGCTCCGAGCCCTGAGCCGTGCGCTTCCTGCCCCGAGCCGTGCGCTTCGGGTCCCGGGCCCCCGGCGCCGAGTCCTCGCGGTGCCGGCTCGCCCGGCCCGGCTCGCCACTCGCGGCCGAGGTCGGTTCGGGGCCGCCCGCGCCGACGGTCCCGCTCACTCCGACCTCCCAGGCGCCGGGTCTGCCGCGCACCGTGCGGAGCGGTCCGCCCGGAGTCGTCGGCGTACGGCAAGACCGCTCTCGGGGGCGCGGCTCAGGATCACGTGGCCTCCAATTCGGGCGCGTCGGGGACGAGGTCGGGGCTCCCCGGCTGAAGCGGGCCGCGGCCACGGACACCTGAAGCACCAGCCCCGGCCCGCGCTCCGGCCGGTTCGGAAACCGGGCTCCGGAGGGCGGGCGGACGCCACCGGCACCTCCCGGCCGGGGGACCGCGGGGGATCACCGTACTCACGCATCGGCACAAATCCGAGAGCGGGGCGCCCAGTTCGACCGCGCGTCCCGTCCGGACGCGTCTGCGTGCCTCCGTCGGTCCGGGGGGCGATTCCCGAGCGCCGCGCGCCGACCGGACGGCAGGTGGAGCACAGGGCTTCGGCCTCGGACGCCTCGCGCGCCGCGCCGCGCCGCGCTCGGCGCCCGGCGCCCGGCCCCGCGCCCCGGTGCCGGTCCCAGCGCCGGGCCGGCACGGCGCAGGCGACCGGCACGGCGAGCACCGCGCGGCAGACCGGAGTCCGCAGGGAGCAACCGCACCGGCATCCGGCCCGGCCCCCGGCCCCTCCCGGCCGGGCCGGATTGTCGGTGGCCGCTGCTTCGATGTCGGCATGAGCACTGTGCACGAGACCGCCGCCCTTCTCCCCCACCCCGATCAGCTCCGCACCCATCTGCGTGCGCTGGCCGTCCTGGACGCGGCGATCGGCGACGATCCGGACTTCGTCGAGTACACCTTCGACCCCGACTGGAGTCCCCACACGGCGGCGGCGCTCATGGACAGCGGCTCGGGGGACGACTTCGCCGTCCTCTTCACCCCGGCCGGAGTGCTCATACGCGGCTTCGACCACGAGTCGGAGATGAGCCCGTACGGCACGGACGACGAGCAGGTCTGGCCCGGGGTCGTCGACGACGTGCCCGCGGCGCTGCGCCCGCTCCTGGACGAGCCCGCCTTCCACGCGACGGGCCTCGACGCCCCTCGGATCACCGCCTGCCTGTGGCGTGAGACCGGCGACACGGCCTGGCGCACCGGCTCGTCCATCGCCTTCCCCACCGGCACCGACGACCCGGACGGCTCCGGCTTCCTCTTCCACCTCCTCACCGACCGCTCCCCCGAAGCCGTCCAGGCCCACTTCGAGGAGTACTACGAACGTCCCGTCCCCCTGGACGCCATCCGCGACGTCCTCGCCGGACATCCCCTCACCCCCGCCCTCGCCAGGGCCCTCGACCCGGCCGCCTTCTCGGACGAGGCACTGCTCCGGAGAATCACCGCGCACCCGGAGGCCGCCTCCTATCTCTCCTGCGACGGCGAGTTCGACCTCGCCCGCACCGACCCGATCGAGTCGATCACGCTGCCCAACGGCCTGCCGGTGGAGCCGGTCGCCGGCTGCAATGCGGGCGGCACCCACTACCTGTGCGGCTCCGCCGCCTCCGACGCCCCCCGCGCCGTCCTCTACACCGACTCCGAGGGCCGGGCCACGCTCATCGCCGAGTCCCTCGCCGAGGCCCTGACCCTCGCCATCGTCCTGCCGTCCTGGCACGACGCCCTGGCCGGCCTCCGCCCCCCGGCCCTCGACTCCGACTATGACGAGGAACATCCGGACCATCCCGCCGTCCGCGACCGCCTCCTGGCCGCACTCGGACTCCCCCCGGCCACCGAGGAGGACGTCCTGGACCGCCTGCTCGCCGCGGCCGCCCGCACCGTCCCCGACGGGTTCCTCCCCCAGGCCCGGGACGAGGAGGAGTCCGCTTTCGAGCCGATGCTCGAACCGTCCGCCGCCCCGCGGAGCCGCCCCGGCCGGCACTGACACCCCGCGCGGACCGGTCGCGGCCTCCGGAGTGCGGACGGCGCGCCGGACCGCTCCGCACCGCGCGGCCGCAGGGCGGACATCCGCGGTCCGCACCGCGCGGCCGCAGAGCGGACGTCCGCGGGCTGCCGGCCGTCGGCCACCCGGCCGTCAGAAGGCGGGAAAGGCCCAGCCCGACGGGTGGAACGGGGCGCGCTCGCCGCGGAAGGCGAGCGAGACGGCGGCGACCGCGCCCGGCCGCAGTTCCTCGACGCGCCGCGCGGCGGCCAGCTCCGACAGGGTGGTGCCGCCCAGATACGCCGCGCCCAGTTCCGCTGAGGTCAGCCGCAGGTCGGGCCGGGCCCGGGTGGGTTCGCAGGTGACGGAGTCGCCGTCGGCGCACAGCCGGTGGCGTCCGGTGTTCCAGGGGCAGAACGTGTCCTGGACCTCCAGCACCACATCCAGAGGGGTCGCGTAGCGGCGTGCGGTCAGCGCGCGGTCGATGTCCACCAGCCGGACCCAGAGATTGTCGGTCACCGTGGGGCGGACCGCGCGCGGATCGGTCAGCAGATGCTTCAGCGGCTCGTCGACGGCGCCGTCGTAGACGAGACCGTCGTGCGCGTCGAGGTCGACGAGGAAGCGCCACAGGGCGGCGTACGACTGCCGCGAGGCCGCCGCGACCTCGATGACCCGTGCCACCCCCGCCTTGGAGCGGTAGAGAGCGTAGCCGGTCGCCTCTCCGCCGGGTTCCCGGTGGACGGCGAAGCGCAGCGCCGTGCCTCCGTCGCGTGCGCAGGCGCCGTCGGCGAGCCGCGCCTCCCAGTACTTCTCCGTCCGGTCCACCCACCCGACCGCGGTGCCGCGTACGGTCTCGTAGACCTTCTCCAGCAGCGGCCGGGCCTCCGCACGGTCGAGCAGGCGGACCGTGCCGTCGCCCAGGTCGGTACCGGGACGGAGGACCATGGACCTCCGGTCCCCCCGGATCTCGGCCACGTGGCTGCCGAGGCCGTACCCGAAGCGGCTGTAGATCGCGGCTTCGGCGGCGTTGAGAGCGGCGATCGGCTCGCCCCCCGTGTCGTGCAGGCCGGTGAGCTGCCTGCGCATCATCGAGGTGAGGATGCCGCGCCGCCGGTGGGTGGGCAGGACCGCGACGAGCGTGATGCCGGCGACGGGTACGGCGCCGCCGGGGACCGTCATGACGCGGCCGTAGACCGACGCGCCACCGACGATCTCCCGCCCGTCCCAGGCGGCGATGGTGCGGTCGGGGTCGAGTGAGGTGGCGGCGTTCCGCAGGCCGCCCTCCTGCCAGTCCTGGCCATAGGTCGTGGTGACCATCCGGGCCCACGCGTCGACTTCGTGCGCGGCGATGGTCCGCAATGGGTAGGTCGCTGTCATGCCCCGAGCGTGGCGGGGTGAACAGGCGCCGCGCATCGAGAGATCTCCCTATTTATATGCTGGCGCCGTGGTGGCGCAGCGCGTGGTCAGTCCGGTGTTCGTCGGCCGGGGCGAGGAGTTGTCGGCGCTGGCGGCGGCGCTGGACACCGCTGTCGAACAGGGTCCGGCCGTGGCACTGCTGGCCGGCGAGGCGGGGATCGGCAAGTCACGGCTGCTCGCCGAGTTCACGCGGTCGCTGGGCCCGGCGGTCCGGGTGGTCGGAGGCGTCTGCGCGGAGCTGGGCCGGGACGCGCTGCCGTACGCACCGCTCGTGACAGCCCTGCGCACACTGATCCGTGTCGAAGGGGTCACCCCCGGCCCCTACCGTCGGCTGGCCCGCTGGTTCCCCGAGCTCGGCGAGAGCGGAGACGGGCCCGAAGGCGGCCGGCACCGGCTGTACGAGGAGGTGCTGGCGCTGATCGAGCGGGTGGCCGCCGACCGGCCGCTCGTCATCAGCGTCGAGGACCTGCACTGGGCGGACGCCGCCACCTGCGAACTGCTCGGCTTCCTGGTCAGAAACCTGACCCGGCCCAGGGTGCTTCTCGTGCTGACCCACCGGCCGCCCGGATCCGGACCGCTGCTGTCGGAGCTGGCCCGCCGCCCGGGCACCGTCCGGCTGCGGCTCGACCGCTTCGACGAAGGGGACGTGGGCCGCCAGCTGACCGCCATCCTCGGCACCGAACCCGACCCGGCCACCGTGGGCCGCATCCATGGACGCAGCGACGGCAACCCCCTGTTCGTCGAGGCACTCGCCCACGCCGAAGGGCGGCCCGGGGACGGCACCCGGGCCGTGGAAGCCGCGCCGCCCCTGGACGGCACAGGGGACTCCGACGCCGCGCGGACCCCGGAGGGCGCGCGCGACCTGCTGCTGGACGGCCCGCGGTCGCTGCGGAGTCCGGCCCGCGCGCTGCTGCGCCTCGCCTCCGTGGCGGGCGTGCGGGTCGGCCACCGCCTGCTGGCCGAGGTGGCCGGGCGGGACGGGGCCGAGCTGGACGTCCTGCTGCGTGAACTCGTCGACCGCAGCCTGCTGGTCGCGGCCGACGACGGCTACGCGTTCCGCCATGCCCTGATCCGGGACGCGGTGTACGAGGACCTGCTGCCCGGCGAGCGTGCGCGGCTGCACGCCCGCTACGCCGAGGCACTGCGCGACGGGGCGGCCCCGGCCGAGCTCGCCGCGCACGCCCACGCCGCCGGGGAGCGCGGCCTCGCCCGGTCGGCCGCCTACCTGGCCGCCGACCGGGCACGCCGGTCGTACGCCTATGCCGAGCAGGTCCGCCTGCTCGGCATGGTCCTCGACCTGTGGGACGCGGACGTCCGGTTCGACACCGACCGGATCGGCGTACTGACCGACGCCGCCGAGGCGTGCATGCTCAGCGGCGACTACGCCCGCGGCATCGAGTACGCGAGCGCCGGGCTGGCCGCGGTGGACGAGCGGCGGGAGCCCGAGCGCACCGCCCTGCTCCTCGAACACCGGGGCAGACTGCGGCACCGGCTGAACGCCACCGGTGTCGAGGACTGGGAACGCGCGCTGGAACTGCTGCCGCCCGGCAGTTCCCGGCGCGGCCGGCTGCTCGGCGTACTGGCGATGGGCCTGCTGCCCGAAGTGGACCGGGCCCGCGGACCGTTCGAGGAGGCGCTGACCATCGGCCGGGCCACCGACGACGCCCTCGTCACCGTCCGCGGGCTGCTGGGCGTCGGCTCCCTGAGCGGCGACCTCGGCATGCTGGCCGAGGCCCGTGCGCTCGCCGAACACCTGGACAGCAACGACCTGTTGCTGACCGTGCCCATGTACGAGGCCACGCTGCACACCAGAGCCGGCGACCACTCGCGCGCCGCCGAGGTCGCGGACGACGGTATCCGCCTCGCCCGCCGCTACGGTCTGGGCCGCAGCCGTGGAGCCGAACTGGCTCGCCACACGGGAAGCGGACTGATCCTGGCCGGGCGGTGGGACGAGGCGGCAGCCGTGCTGGAGGAGAGCCTCCGCCTCGATGCCCCGCCGCAGTCGCGGCGGGGCCTGCGCATCCTCGCCGGCCGGCTGTCGCTGCTGCGCGGTGACCTGACGGCGGCGGCCGAGGCCGCGGCAGCCGTGGAGCACTCCGAGGGCGGGAGCCTGTTCGCCCGCCATCAGCTGCTCTGCCTGCTCGCCGTCGCGCAGGGCGACCCGGAGCGGGCCGACCTGCTCCTGGAACGGGCGCTGAGCGATCCGGCACTCACCCGGATCCACAGCAGCGACGCCCGGCAGGTCCTGGTCGCCGGTGCCCTGGCGCAGCGGGCCCGGCTGTCACCGCGGCCCGGCCGGGAGCTGCGGGAGCGTGTCGCGGCCCGGCAGACCCAGCTCGCGGCGGCCGACGCCGCACTCGGTGTGGACGGGGCCCTCGACCAGGCGTGGCAGACCATGCTCCGGGCGCTCGTCGAGGACGACGGCTGGGACCACGCGGTCACCGCCTGGCGCCGGCTCCGGCAGCCGTACGAGCTGGCACTGTGCCTGTTCCACAGCGCGCAGGCCCGGCCGGCCGCGGACGACCGGTCCGCCGCCACGGCCCGCCTGCGGGAGGCCGCCCGGCTGGCCGAGGACCTCCGCGCCGCGCCGCTGGCCCGGCAGATCGCCCGCCTCCTGCGACCGGGCCCGGCCCAGGAGGGGCTCACGCAGGGACTCACGCAACGCGAGCAGGAGGTGCTCCGGCTGCTCGCCGAGGGCCTGAGCAACCGGCAGATCGCCGCCCGGCTGCACATCTCCCCGAGCACGGCGGGCGTGCACGTCTCCCACATTCTGACGAAGCTCCACGCGGCGACCCGCACCGAGGCAGCGGCCATCGCCTTCCGCGACGGACTGGCCGGCTCCGGCCACGGGGGCGGCTGAGGCCGGAGGAGGCTCCTCGGCGGCGCGGCCTCCGCTGCGGCCGGAGGAGGGGGGAACACCCCCGTCGTCATCGGTACACATCGGCTCAGTCAGCTCGAAGTCAGCTCGATCAGCTCAGTCGGCTGTGCCGGGCTCCACGACGGCACTCGGCCGGTGAGCCCGCTCGCCGGGGTGATCACGTCGAATGCGCCGTCGTGTGCGGAACCGTGGCCCGGAGAAGCGGCACTCACCCGCGAAATCACACCACTGCGGCCCGGCAACCAGCGTATGGGGGGCAATCTTCTACGCATTGCCCGGAACCCGGGGCCGCCACTCACGTGCACTGCACGGGTACGGCACATGCTGAGGGCATCGAGAGTCCGCCCCGGCCCTCTTCGGTGCCCCGCCTCCGCAACTGCCGCACATCACCGGCGTCGTATCGAGCGGGCCCGGTTCCAGGGACAGGTGTAGGCGGCATCTCCCGACCGGGTCGGAAGTACCGTTCCCGCACGGCTCCTCGGAAGTACCGTTCCCGCACGGCTCCTCGGAAGTACCGTTCCCGCACGGCTCCTTCGCGGAGCCCAGCCCGAATGCCGTTGGTCGAAGAATCAACAGCACCCCCCGGCGGGGGATTCCGCAGGAGGATTGCACATCACCCGGCGGGTGTACAGATCTGCTCGGGTTCCCGCAGCGTCGGCCTGCATGTGGGCGGGCACCTGTCGCCGCACGGCGGCGGATCCCCGCGATGCCGCTTGCAGGCCGGTGCGCATGGTGTACGGTCTCGAAGCCACGTGGCCGGTGCTTCCGATCAGACGGCGATCCGACCTGCTCCGGAAGTACCGAGAGTGCACTGTGGGACCTCGGCGTCCCGCCCGCATTCTCACCGCGGTTATCCGACGGGGGTGGACTCGATCGAGGTTTTCGGAAATGGGAAGAACTTTCATAGCGGCCCCCCGCAGTTGGCGAAGACCCCGTTCAATTGTGCTGGGTGCCACGGCGCTGGTGCTGCTCTTCACGGCAGCCATTCTGCTGGCTCCGGGCGCGCATGCCGCCGGGATGTCGGATGCCATACCCGGCTCTCCTTTGGACGCCCATCGCAAGCAGATTCCGTACGACAACGGGGTACACAAGATCGCCCGGGTGACGGCGCTTGTCGCCTATGCCTTGATGGTGGCCACCGTATTGTTCGGCTTCCTGCTGCGGCTGCGATTCCTGCAGCGGGCCATCAAACGGTCCACCGCCTACGGGGCTCATATGTCCCTGGGCCTCTCCGCGCTGATCTTCGGCGCGATGCACGGTCTGACGTTTCTGTACCAGCCCGTCTGGCGCATCGGCGTGAGCGAACTGATCACGCCCTTCAGCGCGGAGCTGCAACGCTTCCCGGTCGGTTTCGGAGTCCTCGGCACCGAACTGGCCGTCGCTGTCACCTGCGCGCTCTGGCTGCAGCGGTGGCTCGGGTACCACCGCTGGTTGAGGTTCCATCAGTTCGCCTACGCAGCTTTCTTCCTGGTATGGCTGCACGTCTTCACGGTGCACCCGGAGCCCCGCCATCTCGGGCTTGTCGCGGTGCTGGTGGCCGGTGGCGCGACGGCCTGTCTGCTGCTGTTCCTGATCCGGGTGTTCCCTCCCCGATCCCGACAGCGCCAGGAGTCCGCACGGCTCGCTGAGGAGATCTACCGATGACCTCGCCCTCCCCGGACGCACAGCCGCAGACTTCGCCCGGAGCCGTGCCGCCGAGGGCATATCCACCGCCTCCGCATCCACTCTTCGCCGAGCGATCGCCCGTTCCCGGACTCCAGCAGTCTCGCGGACCCCAACCGGTCCAGCCGTTCCCCCACGCGCCGGAACAGGGGGACGCCCACCCTGTGCCGGGCGCCGATCCGGGAACACCAGCGCACCGGAGTACCGACACGGCGCCGATCCGGTCCGACGTGGTACCTCCGCACGGACCGACGCTGGTGCCCGAGACGGAAGCCGTGCGGGTCAGCGTCGACAACAACCGCTGTCGCATCTACGGGATCTGCCAGCAGGAGGCGCCCGAGGTCTTCCGGATCTCCCGCGGTGGTTCGCTGCACTACACCCGCAACGTACCCGCCGACTACGCCGCGCAGGCGCGCCAGGCGGTGCGCTGCTGCCCGATGCAGGCGATAGACATCAGTGGGCGCACCGCAGCCGGGCACAAGGACAGGCCGCCCCGGCGTCCGCGGAGCGGATCCGCGACCCGCGTCACCCAGCAGCGCATCGTGGTGGCCGGAGGCGGTCTCGCCGGGTTGAGCGCCGCGACCCGCCTGCGGGAGCGCGGCTTCGAGGGCGAAGTGGTCCTGGTGAGCGAGGAGGGCCGGCAGCCCTACAGCCGGCCGCCGCTGTCCAAGCAGTACCTCGCCGGGACGGTCCGCGCGGAGCAGTTGACGTTCTCGGGCGCGGAGACACTCGACGCGCACTGGCTCCTGAACACTCCAGTGGTGGGCCTGGACGTCCGCGACAAGACCCTCGAGCTGCGCGGCGGGGAGAGCCTCCCGTTCGACGGACTCGTGATCGCCACCGGCGTGGATGCGAAGCGACTCCCCGAAGCGCCCGTCTTCAGCGACCGGGTACGGACGATCCGTACCCTCGCGGACGCCGCCACTGTTCAGCGAGCCATGCACGCGGCCAGGGCCCGACGGGTGGTGATCCTCGGAGGCGGGTTCGTCGGCTGTGAACTGGCCTGTACGGCAGGCCAGCAGGGCATGGACGTCACGCTGGTGACGCACAGCGCCCCGCTGCTCCGCCGGGTGCTCGGCTCCCGGGTCGGCGAGGTGGTCGGCGCGATCCACCGACGCGCGGGAGTGAACCTGCGGTTCGGCACGCAGGTGACCGACTGGGTGGACGAGGGTGACGGACTGACGCTGCGATTGGATTCCGGCGAAGTGCTCTCCTGCGACTTCGTGGTTCTGGGCCTCGGCAGTGTGCCGCGCACCGAGTGGCTGCGCGGCAGCGCACTGGAACTGTCCGACGGGGTGCTGTGCGGCCCGACCTGCCATGCGGTCGACGTCCACGGCCGCCCGGTGCCCTGGATCGTGGCCGCGGGCGATGTGGCTCGGTGGCCGAATGCCCGGTTCGGCTCGGAGCCCTCTCGCGTGGAGCATCTGATCCATGCGGTGGAGATGGGACAGCATGCCGCGGACTCGTTGCTGCTCGGTCCGAAGAGCGCGAAGCGGTTCAGCCCGGTGCCGCGCTTCTGGTCGGAGCAGCACGGCGTCCGCATCCAGGCAGTGGGCATGCCCGGCCTGGGAGAGGAGGTGGACATAGTGGAAGGTTCGCTGCGTTCGGAACGCTTCGTGGCCCGCTACTCGCGGCGCACCGCCTACGGCCGCCAGGTCGTGGCAGCGGTTGCCTTCGACATGCCGCTCGAGTTGCTGAGGTACCGGGACACCATCGGCCGCGCGCGTCCGCGTGCGCTGGCCGGGGGCAGGAGGAGACGCCGATGAGCCGCCACCGAAGCCGTAGACGCCGCCATCAGACGCCGCACGAGGATCTGCTGACCCGGGCGCGGAACATACCCGCGCGCTGGCATGTGCGATGGCTGCTCATCCTCGTGGTCGTGGCGGTCGCCATGTGGACCTACGGGCGGCTGCTGATGACGGCGGGTGCCATGCCGCCGAGCAAGGTTCCGGCCGTGGGGCACCAAGACGCGACATCCCGGCCGACGGGGCTGTCCGGCACCGGATGAACACCTTCCGCCTGCACCGGGACGGCGCGTACCGGCGGCGCACAGCAGTCCGAGCAGCGCAGTTCCCGGGTACCGAGCCCGGCAGATCCGGACCGTGGCCGTCGGAGGAGTGCGAGGGCAGGGGCGAGCATGCGCACGATGGCGGCCGTTGCGGAAGGGGGGTCGGCCATGGCTCGTCGCCCTTCTCAGCAGCCGCGGACCGAGTGGGGACAGCATCGCTCCGGGTGGCCGGCAGGCGTGATCGACGGAAACGCCGGGGCGGGCTGCTGCGCCGTGGACACCATGGCTCCGCATACCTGCTGGATGGCTCCGGATACCTGCTGGACGGCTCCGCATACCTGCTGGACGGCTCCGCGAGCGGGGCATCGCCCCGGAGATCGCGCGTCGCGGACAGGCCCACGGCGCGGGGCCGGGCCGCGTCCGGTGGGGCGCCGAATCCGCCCTCGCTCCTCTCCATGGCCCGCGTCGCCCACGCGTGCGGGGAGGGGGGAGTCCCGTTCGCGGCGGCGGAGTGGCACATCCGGGCTCTGTCGCTCACGCGTGCGGGGGCCCGCGACGGCATCCAGACTTCCTCGGACTCGCCCTCTGCATGCACCTCGCCCACAGGTTCCCAGCTCTCTGAGGGAACGCTATTCCCCCACCAGGACGCGCTCCGCGTTGTGCTTACCCGCATCTGCCGCCGTGTCGATCTTGTACAGCACGCCCTTCTCCGTGTCCCATTCGTCGTCACTTCCGGCATATTCGGCGTTCTCTCGCAGCCAGAGGCGTGCGAACGCACTGATCTGCCGCCCTCGCCCGGCGCTGACGGATTTCTTCTCCAAAGTCCCGTCCTCGGCGATCTGGTCCTGCTCGTCCTCGGTCCAGAACTTGCTGACGGCAAACGCGGTGTTGGCTATGTGCGCGCTGAAGGGGGCGATCTTGGGGGCGGTGGATGCCTCGGCGACCCCGAAGTACGTCCAGAAGCTCTTCTGGCCGGCGGACTCCTGCTCGGCCGCCGTCATCTCGTCGATGGCCTGGTGGCGGGCCTCCACCTGGAAGCCAAGGGCCCGTCCGACCTGTTCCGCGCTCAGCGTCGGGTGATCCTTCCGGGTCATGATGTCGTGGACCATGGTCTGGTTCATGGCCTGGTTGAGCGCGGCGTAGCCTTCCGGTGACCGGGAGATCTGCTTGGTTATCTCCATCAGCTTGCCCTGGTCGAGCGGGGTGGGTTGGCCGTAGACCGTGTTCATCGTCTCGTACGTCTCGTTCCCGTGATTGCCGAGGAGAAGCGCCATGTCCTCGCGCAACTCGGGCATCATGTCGTTCTTCTTCACCGCGAGACGGTCGAAGATGTTGTGGAACGCCTTGTTCTGAGCTGAGGTGTGCTCGAGGTACTCGGCGCGCGGGTCACCGGGGTTCATCCCGCTGCCACCCGCGTAGAGCGCGTCTCCCAGAGCCTCGGCCGCGCGATTCTTGCCGTCCCCCAGTTGCGGGTTGTCAGGGAGATATGTGCGGTCCTTGAGGTAGTAGTCGGCCGTGTCCTCGTTCTCGAACAGCTCCGTGGCGAAGTCCGGGTTGTGACTGGCCGCCTTGAGGAAGCCGGCCATCGGGTCGGCGCCCCGCCCCGAACTGGACGGATCAAGGTCGCTCCACGACCCGAACCACGCCCTGCCCTTGTCCCCGATCGTCTCGTCGTACTCGCGAAGCTCCTTCCCGTAGTCGCGCAGGAAGTCCGTGTCGAACCTGCCCTTGCCCATGAGGCTGCTCATGAGCTGGAATCCGGACGGGTCGTGCTTCGGGTGGCCGGGGTTGGAGATCGGCCTGGGGCCGAGCCACAGTATGTCGTCCTTCCACTTCGCTATGGCCGGGCCCTTCTCCCGGGACGCGGTCGCCAACGTCATGCCCAGGTTGTCCCGCAGTCGGACCAACTGCTTGCCACGCGCGGTCTCGTTCGTGATCTCGGAACCGTCGCCGCACATCATCCGCCAGAACAGCAGGGTGTCCTTCGCCCCCAGTTGTGTCGTCAACCGCTTCGCGAAAGCCGGATTGCTGCGCTGGAGTTCGGCCAGATCATTGAACGAGTCAAGCTTGGTCAGGCTGGCGCTGTCGCCGTTCTTCGCCTGCTTGTACAGGTCGCGGACCTCGTCGATGGCCTTGTCGGCGTCAGCCCGGCCGACGATCTTCCGGATGTCGTCGTAGCTGCCGTAGTCGGCGCCGGAGAAATCATGCGCGTCCTGCACCAGGAGACGCAGCCCTTCGGCGAGGTCGTGCTGCGTCGAGGCCGCCGCTTTCAGCACCTTCTCGATCCGCGCCCCGGCAGCCTTGATCTTCTCCTCCGCCGCCTTCCGCTTGCCCTCGTCGGTATAGTGCTTGGAGTCGCTGACGGTGCCGTTACCCGAGACATGCAGACCCTCGTCGCGGATGTCCTCGACCTTCTTCTGCAGATCCGACTGGTGTTTCTGCATCCGCTGACGGGAGAGCTTGACCGCCAGGTGGATGCTCTTGGCCTGTTGCGCCGCATCGTGGAACTCGCGAGCCACCTCGACGACGAACTGCTTACTGAGATCGGCGTTGGCACCTGTCCAGTCGGCTCCCGTGGCCTGCTTCTCCAGTCTCACGACATCAGCACCCTTGCCCTCGCCGGTGGCGATGTCGTGGAACTCGTCCTTGATCCCCTTCCACTTGGTGATGGCAGTGTCCAGCTTGGTGAGCTTCAGCTCACTCAGATCGCGGTACGACACCATTTCGGCGGTCACGGTTGAGGCCCCTCAGGTTCGCTTCGTGTCGGAGTCGTTGTGGAAGTACTTGGTGATCTTGGAGGGGTTCTCCATACCGAGAACGATGTCGCGTTCGTCCTTCGCATGGGCCTTGCGTGTGAAGTCCAAGTGGTTCGAGATCAGTCCGAAACCGTTCTTGAGCGTGGTGACCTGTGTGTTCCAGTTGTCGTTCACCTTCAGCAGAGCGTCGGAGAGATCGTCGAATCCGCCCTCGTTGAGCAGGTAGATCGCGGCAGCGTGCGTCTCGGAGCGGGCGTCGTCCGCTTTCTTCTTGACACGGCCGTGCAGCTCGAAGGCCATGTTGCCGATCCTTCCCAGCTCGTCGTCATGCACCGTGAGATCAGCGTTCGATCCGCCGCCGGGCCCCTTCGCCCCGTCCAAGCGCATCCGCGCAGACTTCTCCCCCGCCGCCTTGTGGGCCGCCCATTCCTGCTCGAACGACATCCCGTTCCTCCCCCGCGTACGGGCCCGTGAAAGGCCCTCGGATTCAGGCCCTCACGGCGTGGGCCCGATGACAGATCCACCGACTTCCCACTGTTCTCGATGACCGCTGTCGACGATGCACAGGCGCATCGCGGGTCAGGGCCGGCCCTCCGGTGGTTCCGCCGCTGTCCACGAGCTCCTGGTCGCCGTTGCCGAGCAATGCGACGATCACATCGCGTCGACGACACGCCACGAGGTTCCGTGGCGTACTACCGACGGGCGGCCGAGATACTGCAACAGCGGCTGCTTGCGCCTGAAATACGAAGTCCAGCAGGCGGACGCCGCGGCGCGGAAGGTGATTCGACCAGTTCGAAAGTCGGGACGAGACCCGTGAAAACCATTCCGCCGGCCTCGATCCCGCACGAGGGCCCGTCAGTCTGCGGTGCCCGCGGCGGCCCCTGCCGGCTCGTTCGGTGTGAAGTCCCTGCCCACGGGCAGGCCGATGGCCCGTCTGTCGCTTCGGAGGGCGCCGGTTTCCACGGCTCCGGACGAGCGGTGCTCGTCATGCCCCGTTCGGGCCACCCCGATGAGTTACGACAGCGACCGGATCCCAGAGACGGACACCACCAACCGGGCACCCGCCTCGGGTACGGCTGAGCGCCAGTGAGCGCTCTGGCGGACCAGTTGGCCTCCAAGCGAGGGCGCGAATGCTGTTGGACGTTCGACTGCATCGGTGGCATCCGCACCGATCGTGACGGAGCACGGCTTCCCGGCGCCGGCGCCGCAGTCGCAGTCGCAGTCGCAGTACGCCACGACCGGTGAGCTGCCCTCGACAGCGGCGCAGCGAAACCGCCGTCACCGGCGGAATCGCACCGCTGAGGTTCGGTGTCCAGCGCATGGCCCGGCAACCGTCGACGGACCGCTCACAAGCCTCCTGAACCACGGCGCTGACCACTTGTGTTCACCCGGGTGCGAGAAGAAGCGTCGACCCCACGCGCGCCGAATGCAGCAGGCAGCCGGACCGGCCGATCCGCACACAGGTCGGCGCAGGGACCAGCGCCCAGTCTCCAAATCTGCCCCGCTCAGGGCAGGCGGGTCCTCCACGACCGCGACTCGACCGAGCGGGGAAACCACGACGCGCTACCGGACCACAGCTTGGCTCACGCCGGCCCTCCCCCTGTTCGACCTGCGCTCCCTGGCGGCCGCCATGCCACTGAGACGCCCCGAACGACACCCGGCCCGAACAGGCTCATGGACCATCCACCCGTGGCACCGGCTCTCTGCCACCATGGACCAATGACAAGGATCCACAATGACAAAGAACTGGCAAAGCCCCACTAGCAGGGCAGGTCAGGAAGTGTGGTCCCCGCGCGAGCGGGGGTGGTCCCTCGTAGTCCGGTTCCTTGACCAGCCTCAGGGCGTGGTCCCCGCGCGAGCGGGGGTGGTCCGGAGTGGAAGCGGCCGCTGGTGGTGCCGTCCTGGTGGTCCCCGCGCGAGCGGGGGTGGTCCGTCGCCGTTCTGCTGGCACGCGAACCCGCCGAAGTGGTCCCGGCGCGAGCGGGGGTGGTCCGTGGCGGCGTCTCGCCGACGAGCTAGTCGCCAAACACTGCCCTGAAGCCGACAAGGAGCCGGGGCGCCGTTCGGCGGGGTCCGGCAACCGCGCAGCAGGCAGGCGCCCATCACGGCCCATTCCGAGGACAACCGTCCGCTTATACCTGACTGTGCGTCAAGTTCGACCAGCGCATATCCAGCGACCGTACGGACAACGACAGGTGATGACAGGTGACGCGACGTATCAGTTTCACCCAGCGACCAACCAGCGAAGGAAGACCCAGCGGGGTGGGCCCAAAATGGGCAAACCCCGCCTGACCTGCTAGTTCGACTGGGCAAGGAAGGCCAGTCAGCCGTGCTCGCTACACATTGAAGCGGAACGTCGACGGCATCGCAGTCACCTGCGAAAACGCGCCGCTGCGGGACAGTAAGCAGCACACAACCAGCAACCGTCGACGGTCCACACGCAGTTCAACGTGGGATAACCGCGGTCTCCGCATCTCTCCTGCTCGGGGCAGGGAGTTCCTTCGTGTTTGCAATACAGAAGGACCCCCGTGCACGGGTGACACGAACCACTGCCCGCACCCGCAGGGTTGCCGCTCCCAGACACGAACATGTCGCTCTGGGAATCGCGTGCCCAGGCACGAAGCCCTACACGGATGTGACGTGTCGTGGTTGAACTCGGACGCGACTCAAGCCGCACGTCAGAGTTTTCACGGATGCGACTCGTAATTTTCATTTAGCAGGTATGAGGGTAGTTTGCCTTGGGCTGCCGTGCGGACATACTGCAACCTTTCGGCTTCTTCTTCCATCAGAGCTATGATTTCGTGGGAATAAACTGCAGCGTCCATTGAACGCCCAGAGGTGATTTCTTCGTAAAGTAGCCACTTGCCGCCTCGGATGACGTCCAGGCACTGGGCTGCCACAGCGTCTTGTTCACCGCACGCCAGGGATTGGAGGACTTCCAGAAGGTTACACCGGTGGTGGACCGGCACTCCAACTGCGAGAGCACTCATCACCATCGAGGCCGTGGCCACGGCCGGGGCCATCAGGTTCGACTGGATGTAGGCATGGTTGTCCGCCCAAGTAGCACCGGCATCATCTGAGGGCACTTCCTCGGAAAGTGAAACGAGAAAGTCGCGGGGGATATGGTCAGCAGTCCTGTGACAACCACATGGCAAGGCAGACCAATTGAATCGGAGAATCTCAACCTGGAGCATATTCATGATGTCTCTAGAAGTTACCTTCACCCCAGGGGCCTGGAGATTTGCGACGAGCGCCTTTTCGAAATTGAAAGGGGCTCGAATAGTCTACCTGACAGCTCTCACAGACGGGTTTGGGCTTGACGAAAATCCCTTCACCGGTCTTCCTCACGGTATAGGCGTTTGTGAATCTCACCTTCGTGATGTCACCGCCGAGGGCGAGGCACACGTTACCTTCCGCGCAGTAGGCCATACCCGGGAAGCGTCCTCCAGAGGATGCGACCGCGATCTCGCCGGTCCTTGTGTTGTATCCGCCTACGTACGTGCGAGTGCCTGTTCTCCTTGTGTAGTTCTTGAGGGCGAATCCCTCGATCAGGCCCTCAGCTCGCTGCATCTGGCTCGCGTGGCTCCAGTTGGGTGGGGCGCTGTGCGTTTCGACAACGGCGGGGGTCTTCCCCGCCGGGCCTCATGCCGAGGGAAGCTGGGGCATGTCCAACTGGAGTCCACTTGCGCGCGCCGTGGGCGTCTTGCGCAGGGATGCCTTGAGGCTGCTCCAGGCGGGTCCGGTGAGGTTGGCGGCGCCCCCTCCGGTGGCGCCGATGAGGAGGTCGGTGGGGGTGGTGGGCTGGCATTGGACGGTGTTGACGGCCCAGGTGTATCCGGCTCCGACGCCTGCGTTGACGAGGGTGGAGGTGAGGTAGGCACGGCCTCCTTGGAGGCCCATGGCGGCGGAGAAGCTGCCGCCTGCGGGGGCGAGGAAACCCGCGCCTGCACCGATCAGGGCGCCTTTGCCGCTGGCTTTGGCGAAGTCGCGCCAGTTGAAGTCGTCCCAGTGGTTGAGGGTGTAGCTGGTGCCGCCGATGAGTCCGCCGATGGTGCCTCCGCCGATGATGCGCACGCACGGCGGGCACAGGCCGGAGGGGTCGGACTGGTTGGCGGGGTCGTTGTCGGCGTAGGCGTAGGGGGACTGGTTGGCGCTGTCCGGGCCCGCACGGATGGGGTCGGTGGTGGTGAAGCGGTGCTGGGTCGGGTCGTAGCTGCGGGCGCGGAGCAGGAGTCGGTCGGGCAGGACGGGGTCTTGGTACTGGCCGGTGTAGCCGAAGGCGCTGGGCTGGCCGCTGCCGCTGCCCTTCTCGCTGTCGTTCTTGCGTGCAGCCCGAGCACCTGGCCGAGGTCACGAGGTGGGTAGCGCAGCTACGCACAGCCCGCGCCACCTGACGACTGATGCCCTCGCTGCCACGAGCAGCGAGGGCATCAGGGTGCGCTGCGGGCCCTGCACCAGGGGGCTACTGCCACAAGTCCGCTCCATCGCGCCCACTCGGGTCCATGGCCAAGAGATCTTCGTGCAGGCCCGAGAGGGCTCGACCAGTCGGGGCGCCGTCTTCGGCTGACTCCATGACGCGCCAGCCGACATCGATGCCCGATACGTTCACATCACTCCCGGTGTCGAGCTCATCGAGCGTTGCGCACACTGCCTCGTAGGCGACCGCTCGCGCCAGGCGAGCGAGATCCTCCTTGTTCGCCCCAGCAGCAAGGATCCGCTGGGCGACAGGAAGCTGATCGATGGCCTCCGGCTCGGCCCAACCGCCGATCGGACCGCGCCACAGACTTCGCAGCAGCATGAACCGCGCGAGGTGTGGAAGGTCCTCGCAGATCTCCGACTTGGCCCAGTCGCCGGCATCGGCTGCGCCGAGTGCTTCGAATCGCGCGCGCAGCGACTCCGCTGCCGCCCTTCCACGCGCGTCCAGACTGTTCAACCAAGCCTGCCACTCGTTTGAGGATTCACTCACCGTGACACCATGCCCCATGCGTACCTCGACTGGAGATCCGCCAGCACTATCAGCAGCTTGGCAGTCCATGCCGATCGCTACTCTGTTCGCATGACCGTGAACGGAGATCGCCAGTTCCCCGCCGCGCTCGCCGCTGCCATGGCGGTCCGACTCGAGTGCCTTGGCGAGGATGGTGTCCACTTCGAACCCTGCGAGTCCTTTCTGACTGCCGATGAGACCACCGAGTGGTTCCGCGCGTGGACAGGCAACAGCGAACTGAACGGCGACGGCTTCCGCGTATTCGGCCAGGACGGCACCGGCGGGAACGCAGCGTTCTGGCTGGTTCGTCCAGGTCGGGAACTGGTGGAGCAGCCCGTTGTCTTTCTTGGGTCCGAAGGAGAGACAGGCGTTGTCGCTCGCGACCTGGGTGCCTTCCTGTGGCTGCTGGCTGACGGCTTCGGCCCGTGGGAAGCAGCCACCTCGTATGAGCCCGAGCCTGATTGGGCTCCCCAGATCAATCGCGACCTGACGGCCATCGCGGAGCAGTTCGCTCCGGACCGCCGCGCCCCGGCAACGGCGATCATTGCGCAAGCCACACAGGAATTTCCTGACTTCGACGACACCATCATGAAGCTCTGCCGTTGAGCCGGGGCCCGATGCCCCGCCACGAGAGGCGTGGCGGGACATCGGGCCGGGGTCAGCGGTGCCGACCGTGCTCTTGTGATGCCTTCCGCGCCGCTCCCCGTGCTTGGGGATCGCCCCTACTCAGGACCGATTCACGCCCTGTGATCGCGCGGGCTCTGAGGCCGTGCCAGTCCCTCCCAGAACAAGCAGTCGCGAGGGTACTGCTTGACGACCTGCGGGAGCACCGGATCAGCGACCTTGCCGCGTATGGCCACGTCGTCGAGCGAGGCAATGACATCGAGAACCGAACGCGGCTCGAACTGTCCCGCCAGCCGCTTCGCCTTGCTACGCACGTTGTTCGGCGTAGGGCCGGCGTCGAGAACCGAGTGATGCCACAACCGGCTGTGGTGGGCGCACCGGTTGCGCAGGTAGACCGACCTCACACGGCAGGCGAACCCGGCCGTCGCGACCCCGACGTTGGTCGCCACGGCATCGGCCAGTGCGCCGCTGGCTCCGCGCTCGATGGCCTTGGACAGCGTTCCGAACGAGCACGCTTCAACGGCGGACCACACGGGCAGCTTGCTGTGGTCGACACGGTCACCTTCGGTACCCCTGTACCGAAGGATGTGGCGGTCTTTGCTCCGGTCGATGTCACGCAGGCACGACTCGACACAGGTCCTCTGTACGCGGACCGAAGAAATCCACGTCTTCCAATGCTGACCTTCTTCCTTCTTGCACAGCTCCACTGACCGTCGTGGCCGGCCGTGGCCCCGGGGCGTATCCGCCGGGAAACGGCCAGGTCTTCGGAAGTCAATTCCTAGCAGCCGGCCGAGACGATTCCCCGGCCCGGACCGCCGGGGCCGTATCGGGCGGACCAGCCGACGGCCCGGACCGGTAACCGGAACCCTCGGCATTCGAGGAGCGTGCTGCTCGTCGGCGGCGGAGGCGGCCAGGGACGTCCTACTAGTGGCGTGGACTGCTGCAATCGGAGCTCGGGCGCCGGGTAGCCCGCAATCCTGCTCGCTTCCGAAGAGATCTCCCTTCTCGCCGAGATGCTGCAACAGCCCTGCTGACGCCCGGAATGCGGAGTCAAGCAGGTGGACACAACTGCGTAGAAGGTGATTCGATCGGTTTCGAAAGACGGTGCACGAAAGGCAGATTCGTGATCACATCCCGCTGAGCGCGGACACACTGGCAGCCATCCGGTTCGCGGTTTCCCCACGGATGCAGGCCGGCGCCTTGCTGCATCCGTCCCGGCCGCGAGCCATGGGCGACGACTCCCTGTCATATGGCGAGGGTCAGCAGCGTGCTGTAGGAACATCGAATGCATCTGCGGGCCGCAGTACGCCAGTTGATGCAGACACGGTCATCCACTGGTACGGCGAGCACGAGACGAGCTGGCTGTTGCGCCGGGTCCTGCCGCGCTACCTCCAGAAGTTCATGCAGGGCATAGCCGAAGGGCTGGCCCGCTACGCCGAGGAGCGCAAGCCGACACAGTGAGACCTGTGCTGCGGTGCGCGTTCAACCGGGGCCCGCCCATCGATCAGGAGCCTCTCCCAGCATCCGCACCGTGCCCCCGGCACCGCCCAGCAACACTGTCTGACCGGCGCCTGGTTCGGGCAGAACGGCCGCTTCGCCGGGACAGTTTGGTCCCCTCCACTTCGCTCAGCCCCCGGGCCGCCGTGCCCGCCCTGTCGTGCCTACGCTGCTCCTGTCCCACCGCCGCTGATTCGGACGGTCCTCCTCGTGCCTCTCTCCTTCGAATTCCTGTTGCTCCCAACGGCCCTCATACTGCTCGGCAGTGTCATGAGCGCATTGGGATGCCGTGCCTTCCTCCGAAACCGGAGCCTGCGCCGGAAGGGCGCGAGGGCGGAGGGGGTGGTGATCCGCTTGCAGTGCACCACGATGAGATCCCCCAGTTCGGGCTCCTCAAAAGTCGGGTACTTCCCGGTCATCGCCTGGACGACGGCCGACGGACGCCCCATGGAGACCGACGACCGGGTAGTCCGCGAGCTTCACCACAGCCCGCCGCCCGGCACCCCGGTCACGGTCTACTACGACCCGGCGGACCCATCCCGCTGGATGGTCCCCTCCACGGCCGCGCTCGTGTACTGGCTCCTCGGTGGAATCGGGGCGGTGTTTGCAGTGGCCGGCGTAGGGATCCTGCTGGCAATGGTGTTCTGGGGATCCTCGATGGAAAAGTGCGATTCGGGTCCGAGCGGCTACAGCACCTCGTGTCCCTGAAAGCTGGCGGGCTGACTCGCTGCACCAGAGTTCCGAAGAGGGATATCATCCAGGCGGGCGTTGTGGTTCAGACGGTGCCAGGGGGCATGGTGAGTTCAGAGCACGGTGAATCGCGCGGGTTATTCAGTGGGTTCGAGGGCTACCGGACGCCGGCACCGACGGAAGTCCGTGCGGCCCTGGCTCACGGCGTCGTCGTCGTGGATACCAACGTGCTGGTCGACCTCTACCGAATGAACCGCCAGGTTCGCGAGGACATGTTGACGGTGCTGGAGGCGCTCAGTGACCGCCTGTGGGTGCCGCACCAGGTACTCATCGAGTTCTGGCGCAACCAGCAGCAGCCTGGCGTACTCGGACACCATCACGTCCAGGCGCGCGACACCCTCACTGCCATGACCAAGGCGCACAGCTCGATCGGAGATTCCCTCAAGCGCTGGGCACGAGCAGTCCACCTGTCTGAAGACGCCCCCATCCGTGACGAGTTGAACCAGCTCGAGGGAGAGCTTGACGCAACACTGTCAAGGCTCCGGGAGGTACTCGAACGACAGGCCAAGGTCGACCAGGTGCCGGGTGCACCGGACACATCGGCGGACCCGGTAATCGGCAAGCTGGAGGGGCTGCTCCAGGGCAAGGTCGGGGCTGCGCCAACGGACGAGCAGCTCGTTCGCTGGATTTCGGAGGCCAGGGAGAGGGCGCAGCGCAGGCAGCCGCCGGGCTTTCGTGACTTTGACGATGGAAAACCCGACCAGACGGCAGCGGGCGACTACATCGTGTGGAGGCAGCTCTCCGCAGAGGTGGCAGCGCGCGGCAAGGACGTCGTTTTCGTTACCAGGGATCTTAAGGAGGACTGGTGGCGGACCCTGGCGGTGTCCGGTGATCGCTTGCCACGCATTGAGCTCGTACACGAACTGCGCGCCGAGACAGGACAGCAGCTGTACATGCTGGAGCCGAGCGGTCTGCTCGACTTGGCCCAGGATAGCCTTGATCTGCGTGGGCGAGTGGCGAGCACCTCAGTCGACGCGCTGCGCCAGATGGAGAGCGAATCGAGCACCATCGAGTGGTCGGAGGAGACGCTTTGCTACCTGCTCGCCACGCTTCAGCATCAGTCCCCTGTCAGGTTCCAGGTCCTGCTCCAGGCCGGGCGCGCCAACGGCTTCGTCGACAGGGAGACCGTCTATAGGCTCGGAGGCTACGAGCCAAATCGGATGCTGCGCGGTTTCACCAGACCAGTAGCAACCGCCGCCCGCCGCCTTCAAGCGCTCGGACTCATCAGGGGAACACCGGAAGAGTTGCTGCGCGCCGTGTACGACGGCGATGTCCTAGCAGCGGGCTTCGACGTTCCCGATTACACCATCCCGATACTGAAGCGCATCGCGCAGAATTTTGACACGCACGGCGTTGTCACGCTGGAGACCGACACCGATGACGAGGACGCGGAACACGACTCTGAAGCCTGCGAGGATTGACATGCTGGGCGACCCTGCATTCGCCTCCGACGACGTCCACGGTTCCGAGTTCGACCACGGACGACGTATGCGGTCTCGATATCGACAAGCGCCCTCAACCCGCACGGAACCAGCGTGGAGCCGCTCCAAAAACTGCGATAGCCCGATCACTTGTTCGCGTTCAGGTCAGCGGCGTCAGCCGGGTCCGCCCCTGCACTGCCACTACGGCGCGAGTACGCAGGTCACCGTGGTGCGCAAGACCAGCTATGTTTTGTGCGGCCACGACAGTGACGGGGAACTGCGGCACCCGACACCTACACCGCCAGTTGCCCGTCAGGCACCTCTCAAGGGCGCGTGCTCCACCTGCAGGGAGGACGTCCTGCCCGAACGCCCCGCCCCCTTACCCGGGCCTCCATCCAGCACCGATCCAGCACCGATCCAGCACGGTACGGGTTTCCATAGGTGACGACAGGTGACGATGGGTCAGGAAATCCAGCACCGATCCAGCACGGGAACAGCGACGGGGTCGGCCCATAAGTGGGTCGACCCCTGCTGACCTGCACATTTGCCAGGTCAGCGATCAACTGCTGGAGCAGCCACTACACATTGAAGCGGAACTCCACCACGTCGCCGTCGCGCATGACGTAGTCCTTGCCTTCCATGCGGGCCTTGCCTGCGGAGCGGGCCTCGGCGACCGAGCCGGTCTCCAGGAGGTCCTCGTAGGAGATGACCTCGGCCTTGATGAAGCCCTTCTGGAAGTCGGTGTGGATGACGCCGGCGGCCTCGGGGGCGGTGGCGCCCTGCTTGATGGTCCAGGCGCGGGCTTCCTTGGGGCCGGCCGTGAGGTAGGTCTGGAGGCCGAGGGTGCGGAAGCCGACGTGGGCGAGGGTGGCGAGGCCGGGCTCCTCCTGGCCGACGGTCTGCAGCAGCTCCAGCGCCTCCTCCTCGTCCAGCTCGGCGAGGTCGGCCTCCAGCTTGGCGTTCAGGAAGACGGCCTCGGCGGGGGCGAGGAGGGCGCGCTGCTCGTCCTTGAAGGACTCGTCCGTCAGTTCGTCCTCGTCGACGTTGAAGACGTAGATGAACGGCTTGGTGGTGAGCAGGTGCAGCTCGTGCAGCGGCTCGGCGCGCTCGGTGCCCTGGGCGATGCCCGCGGAGAAGAGGGTGCGGCCCTCCTCCAGAATGGCCTGCGCCTCCTGGACGGCCTTGACCTGCGGCTGCTTGTCCTTCTTGACCCGCGCTTCCTTCTCCAGGCGGGGCAGCACCTTCTCGATCGTCTGGAGGTCGGCCAGGATCAGCTCGGTGTTGATCGTCTCGATGTCGTCCTTGGGCGAGATCTTGCCGTCGACGTGGACGACGTTGTCGTCCTTGAACGCGCGGATGACCTGGCAGATCGCGTCGGACTCACGGATGTTGGCGAGGAACTTGTTCCCCAGCCCCTCCCCCTCGCTCGCGCCCCGCACGATGCCCGCGATGTCGACGAAGTCGACGGTGGCCGGGAGGACGCGCTGGGAGCTGAAGATCTCGGCGAGCTTGCCGAGCCGGGGATCGGGGACGCCCACGACGCCGACGTTCGGCTCGATGGTGGCGAACGGGTAGTTGGCCGCCAGCACCTCGTTCTTGGTCAGAGCGTTGAAAAGGGTCGACTTGCCGACGTTCGGCAGGCCGACGATTCCGATCGTGAGCGACACGTGGCGACTACTTCCCGTTGCCCCTGGCGGGGGTTCTCCGTAGAGGGGTCTCTTGGCGGACAGGCGGCCCGGAGGCCGACCACCCAGTCTACGGGCGACCGGAACCGCGCTTCCCCTGCGTCGGCCGTACGGGACCAGGGCGGGATCAGTGCAGGGTCGTGCCGGTGCGGCCGGCGGTCCAGGGGTGGCTCGGAGGCGGCTGAGCAGCCGCCCGGCGCCGAGCGGCCCGCCGAGCCGGGCCCCGTGCGGGGAGGGCGTCCGACTGCTGCCTGGACGGCGACCGGGCTGCCGGGTGGTCTCCCGGCAGTCGGTACGGCCCGGCCTGTGCACGGATCCGGCAGACCGGGTGGACGGGGTGCGCCGGACCGGCGCCTTTGGCGGAATCCGCGTGTTCATGACGGCCACCACGGGGCCGGACCGCCTACCGTGGCCCGGTGGAGCAACGCAGCGCGCGCACGACCCAGCACGATCCGTACGGGGCCCCTCCCCCGGGCAGCCGTGCCGAAGGCGGCGGTGCCGCCACCCGGCAGAGCCCGCGGCTCCCGCACCCGGCGGCGCCCGCCCCCGCACCCGCGTCCCCGGGCCGACGGGGGAAAGGGCAGGCTCGGTCCTCCGCCCTGCCGAGAGGCGCACCCCGGCGGAGTGCGGGCAAGCAGTCGGCAGGCGGGCGGCAGCGGACAGCTCGCGGCGGTGCGGCCCGGCGCGGGAATGCCCCCTCGGCACCCCGCCTGACCGGGCTGGGCGTCGGAGTGTTCGCCACGCTGCTGATGGTGCTGGTCGGGGGTCTGGTGGCCCTGATGCCCGGTGGGGCGCCTGCCTTCTACGGCATCGGGTTCGTCCTCGTCTCCATGGCCGCTGCCGTGTGGGTACGGCCTACGGAGCTGTTCACCGCTCCGGTCGCGGTACCGCTCGCCTACACGGCGGGGCTCTTCTTCGCCGGGGGTGCCGGGGACGGCGTCGTGGGAGTGCTCCAGAACGTCTTCACCGGGCTGGCCGTGCACGCGGGTTGGCTGTACGCGGGCACCGTGGCGGCGGCGCTGATCGCCCTCGTACGGAGGACGGCCCTCGGCCTGGAGCAGCGCCGCAGCCGGCGGCGCGCCGCGGCAGGGTGACGACAGTCGGCCGGTGAAGCGGCAGGGGATGCGTCCGGCCCCGGGCCTGGCGGCACGCGGGGCTCGGCCGGAGGCTTGACCGCCGCTCACGGGCTCGCCGGGTCGGGCGGGGCCTGCCGACGGGGCCGCGCCTCTCGCCGGCGAGCCCCTTCCCGACTCCAGGTGCAGCCGACCCCGCGGGCCCGTGTACGGCCAGGCCCGCGGGCGATCGGCCCCGCGGGCGATCAAGCCCCGCTCGGCCGGAAGCCGGGCCGCTCGGGCCCGCGGGCGGGGTCAGGCTCGCGGCCGGGGTCAGGACCGGGTGCGGTCCGCGGCCTCGGCGCGCAGGTCGCGGCGGAGTTCCTTCGGGAGCGAGAACTGCATGTGCTCGTCGACGGGCTTGACGATCTCGACCTCGTCCCAGCCGCGCTGCGCCAGCCACTCCAGGACGCCGTCGACCAGGACCTCGGGGACCGAGGCGCCGGAGGAGAGGCCGATCGTCTCGACGCCTTCCAGCCACGCCTCGTCGAGTTCTTCCGCGTTGTCGACCAGGTGGCCGTCCTTGGCACCGTGCGTCAGGGCCGTCTCCACCAGGCGTACCGAGTTGGAGGAGTTCTTGGAGCCGACCACGAGGACCAGGTCGGCCTCCGCGGCGACCTGCTTGATCGCGGTCTGGCGGTTCTGGGTGGCGTAGCAGATGTCGTCGCTGGGCGGCGAGAGCAGATTCGGGTAGCGGCCCTTGAGCGCGTCGACCGTCTCCATGGTCTCGTCGACCGAAAGAGTGGTCTGGGAGAGCCACACCACCTTCTCGGGGTCGCGGACCTCGACGTTCCCCACGTCTTCCGGGCCGTCGACCAGCGTGATGTGGTCCGGCGCCTCGCCGCTGGTGCCGATGACCTCTTCGTGGCCCTCGTGTCCGATCAGGAGGATGTCGTAGTCCTCCTTGGCGTACCGCACGGCCTCCTTGTGCACCTTGGTGACCAGGGGGCAGGTGGCGTCGATGGTGGCCAGCTTGCCGCGCTCGGCCTCCTCGTGGACGGTGGGCGCCACCCCGTGCGCGGAGAAGATGACGATCTCGCCCTCGGGCACCTCGTCCGTCTCCTCGACGAACACGGCACCCTTCTTCTCCAGGGTCTGGACCACGTACTTGTTGTGCACGATCTCGTGCCGTACGTAGATCGGAGCGCCGTACTGCTCCAGTGCCTTCTCCACGGCGATCACCGCGCGGTCCACGCCCGCGCAGTAGCCGCGGGGCGCGGCGAGCAGGACGCGGCGGCGGCCCGGAGCGGCGGATTGCGGTGCGGTGGTTTCCGGTGCGTCGTCGGGCCTGCGGGCGGGCGTACCAGTCATGGCTCCATCGTAAAGGCCGTGCTCGCCTCGTTCCGGGGGCCGCCCGCAGCGGCGCGGGCGGCGGAGGCACTCGGCGGGAGCAGATGTGCGCGCCGACTCCGGTGTGCGCCAGGGGCGCGGTTGTGCCGGCGCGAGCCGGTCACCCGGCGCGAGCCCGCTACCCGGCCCCAGCCCGTTCCGCGGCGCACTTCCGTACCGCCCCAGAGCCCATTCCCCGGCACGAGCCCGATCCGCGGCACGAACCCGTCCCGCGGGGGAGCGCGCTGCACGGCGGGAGACGCTGCGCGGCGGGAGCGCTTGGCGCGGTCGGGTTGCGCCGCTGGGGCGCGTTGTCCGCTGCTGATGGATGCGCTCTGCGGCAAGCTGGGCCCATGCCTGGAGCCCGCTCGCGCACGGCCGACCTCCTGGGGGACAGCCCGGACGGTGCACTGCGGCGCAGTCTGACGCTGCGCGACCTGATCGTCTACGGTCTGCTGTTCATCGCACCGATGGCACCGGTGGGCATCTACGGTGCGCTGGACGCACGCAGCCATGGCGTGGTGCCGCTGGTGTACGTGGTGGCGACGGTGGCGATGTCGTTCACGGCCTTCTCGTACGCCCGGATGATCCATACGGTGCCGCAGGCGGGCTCCGTGTACGCGTACGCGCGCGTGGGCGTCGGGCCCGGCGCCGGCTTCGTGGCCGGCTGGATGATGATGCTGGACTATCTGCTCATCCCGGCTGTCGCCTATCTGTTCTCCGGCATCGCCATGGCGCAACTGGTGCCCGAAGTGGACCAGTGGATCTGGACGGCCCTCGCCGTGGTGGTGACGACAGCGCTCAATCTCTCGGGGGTGCGGCGCGCGGCGGTGGTCGGATTCCTGGTGCTGGCCATGGAGATCCTGGTGCTGCTGGTGTTCGTGGCGGCCGCGCTGGTGGTGCTGGTGCAGGACGGTCCCGCGCGGGGCTGGCTCTCCCCGGTCACGGGGGACCGCGCCTTCTCGCTGACGGCCCTGCTGAGCGCGGTCTCCGTGGCGGTGCTCTCCTTCCTCGGCTTCGACGCCATCGCGAACTTCGCCGAGGAGGCGCGGGCCGGCAAGGGTGACCGCGCCACCCCGGTCGCCCGCGCCCTGGTGTGGTGCCTGCTGGTCACCGGTGTGCTCTTCGTCGTCCAGACCTACCTGGCCGCGCTGCTGTCGCAGGACTCCTCGCAGCGGCTCGCCGACGATCCGGCCTCCCAGGGTGCTGCCTTCTACACCGCGACGAAGGCGGCGGTCGGGGGCTGGCTGGAGACGACGGTGGCGGTGAGCAAGGCGATCGGTGCGGCGTTCGCGGCGCTGGCCGGGCAGGCGGCGGCCGCCCGGCTGCTGTACGCCATGGCGCGCGACCGGCGGCTGCCGCGGGTGCTCGCCGAGGTCGGCAACCGCACCGGGGTGCCGGGGCGGGCGCTGCTGCTGAGCGCGGTGCTGACGCTGTGCGCCGCGGTGTGGGCCGCGCGGGCCGCCGACGGTCTGGACCGCCTCGTCTCCGTGGTGGACATCGGCGCCCTCTTCGGATTCGGCATGCTGCACCTGTCGGTCATGGGCTACTACGGGCTCGGGCGGCGGGAGGGACAGCGCCCGGTGGGCCGGACCGCGGCGCCGGGAGGCTCGACACCCGGAGGTCCGGCGCTCGAAGGCGGCGCGCCCGGTGGCGCGGCGGGGCGACGGGGGCACGTGCTGTGGAACTGGGTGGTGCCGCTGGTCGGGCTCGGAATCATCGTCGCGGTGATCGTCACCGCCAATCGCGAGGCGCACTGGGTGGGCCTGGTGTGGCTGGCGGTCGCGCTGCTGGCGCTGGCGGTGCTGCGCCGGCGGGACCGGCGGGAGGCCGCGGCCGGGCGGGACACCGCTCCCGGCTGACCAGCGCGGACCGGACTGCCCGACCGGAACTGCCGGGGCAGAAGGACGCAGGGACAGAAGGACGCAAGGGCAGAAGAGCGGAGGGGGCGGAGGGAGCGGAGCAGCGTAGGAGTGTAGGGGACGGAGCGCAGGGGGCGCGGGCGACGGAGGCGGGAAGGGCCGGGCTGTCGGTGGCAGGGCCTAGCCTTCTCGCATGGCTCTCACCACGTCCGCCGAATCCCCGATCCCCGTCAGCGAGGTCTCGCGACTGATCCGCGGTTGGATCGACCGGCTGGGCGCCGTCTGGGTGGAGGGGCAGATCGTCCAGCTCTCGCCGCGGCCCGGTGCCGGCATCGTCTTCCTGACGCTTCGCGATCCCTCCCGCGAGGTCTCGCTCAGCGTCACCTGCTTCCGTCAGGTGTACGAGCAGGTCAAGGACGTCATCAGCGAGGGCGCCCGAGTGGTGGTCCACGCGAAGCCGGAGTGGTACGAGAAGACGGGGCGCCTCTCGCTGCGCGCCGCGGAGATCCGCCCGGTGGGTATGGGTGAGCTGCTGGCGCGGTTGGAGCGGCTGCGGAAGACGCTGGCGGCCGAGGGGCTGTTCGCGGCGGAGCGCAAGCGGCGGCTGCCGTTCCTGCCGCAGCGGATAGGGCTGATCACGGGCCGGGCCTCGGATGCCGAACGGGATGTGCTGCACACCGCGCGGGAGCGCTGGCCCGCCGTGCGCTTCGAGGTGCGGAACACGGCGGTCCAGGGGGTCTACGCGGTTCCGCAGATCATCGAGGCGCTGCAGGAACTGGACGCGCGGGCCGACGTGGACGTGATCATCGTGACGCGGGGCGGCGGCGGTATGGAGGATCTGCTGCCGTTCTCGGACGAGCGCCTGGTGCGCGCCGTCGCCGCCGCGCGGACCCCGGTGGTGTCGGCGATCGGGCACGAGGCCGACGCACCGCTGCTGGATCTGGTCGCCGACCTGCGCTCCCGCACGCCCACCCACGCGGCCAAGGACACCGTGCCGGATGTCGGCGAGGAGCACGAGCGGGTGCGCGCGCTGCGGGAGCGTGCCTGGCGGGTGATCAACGGGCTGCTGGAGCGCGAGGAGCGCGGCCTCGCGGAGGTGATGAGCCGCCCCGTGATGGCCGATCCGCACGCCATGGTGGCGGATCGGGAGGAGGGGGTCACGGCGCTGCTGGACCGCTCGCGGCGGGTGCTCGACCACCGGCTGGCCCGCGCGGAGGACGCCTTGGAGCACACCCGCGCCCGCGTCGTCGCGCTGTCTCCGGCCGCGACGCTGGAGCGGGGCTATGCGGTGCTGCAGCGGGAGGACGGTGCTGTGGTCCGGGACGCGGCCGAGGTCGCCGAGGGCGACCTGCTGCGGGCCCGGGTGGCCGACGGGGAGTTCGGCGTCGCTGTCGGTCCCCGCGCATAGGCTGGCGGTATGACGACGGAAACGGAAGGCCAGGTCGCCGCGGGCGGCCCGGCGGAGGCCGCGGCGGACGGTGCGGCCGGCTCGTCCCAGGCGGAGCTGGCCTCGGCGGACGCGCTCAGCTATGAGCAGGCGCGGGCCGAGTTGGTCGAGGTCGTGCAGCGGCTGGAGTCCGGTGGTTCGACGCTGGAGGAGTCGCTGGCGCTGTGGGAGCGTGGCGAGGAGCTGGCGGGAATCTGCCGCGCCTGGTTGGAGGGGGCGCGGGCCAGGCTGGACGCGGTGCTGGAAGAAGAGGAAGAAGAAGAGGAAGAAGAGGCGGAGGAAGCAGAGGAGGACGAGCGGTGAGCCGGGGGCGGTGAGCGGTGGGCGGCCGGCCCGGGAGCACCCGGTGCGGGGCACTGCCCATGGGGCGGGCGACCGGCGCCGGAGGCGGCCCGCCGGTGGCGCGCCGGGCGGCCACCGGAGGTGTTGTTCAAGCTTTAACTAGTGCTGGTTACACTTGTCTCTGCACCCCGAACGTCGCACGCAAAGGCAAGGCACCACCCCATGACACTCGCCCTCGACCCCGCAGCCCAGGACCTCCTCTTCCGTGAGGCCCGCACGGCCAACACCTTCACGGACGAACCGGTCACCGAGGAGCAGGTCCAGGCGATATACGACCTGGTGAAGTACGGCCCCACGGCTTTCAACCAGTCGCCGCTGCGCCTCACCCTGCTGCGCTCACCCGAGTCCCGGGAGCGGCTGCTGGCACACATGGCCGAGGGCAACGTGCCCAAGACCCGCAAGGCGCCGCTGACCGCAGTGCTCTCCTACGACCTGGACTTCCACGAGCGGCTTCCCGAGCTCTTCCCGCACGCCCCGCACATCAAGGACGCGTTCTTCGCGGAGGAGAGCACGCGCGAGAGCGCCGGTGCGCTGAACGCGGCGCTCCAGGCCGGGTACTTCATCCTCGGCGTGCGCTCCGCAGGGCTCGCGGTCGGCCCGATGACCGGCTTCGACCACGACGGCGTCGACAAGGAGTTCTTCGGCGACGGCCGCCAGCGCGTCCTGCTGGTCGCCAACATCGGGAAGCCGGGCCCCGACGCGTTCGCCCCGCGCTCGCCCCGACTCTCCTACGACGACGTGGTGACCGCCCTCTGAGCCACCGCCCCGTGCGGCACCGCCCTGCGCGGCGCCGTGCCCGGCGCTGATCGCCGAGCCGCGCCCAGCGACCCCTGAACCGCCCCCCGCGCGTACCCCCCCTCGCGCGGGGGGCTTCCCTTTGCGCCGGGGCGACGCCGGCGGTCCGCCGGGCCGGACGGACGCCGGTCCACCAGGCGGACCGCGCGCCGCGCGCTATCCGGCCTGCTCGGCGGCTATCCGGCCTGCTCGGCAGGGGACGCGGACGGGCTGTCGGCGGGCTTGTGCGACTCGGCGCGGAGCGCTCCGGCCAGCTCGCCCAGTTGCTGGAAGCTCGCCGTACCCGTGACCACCGTCACCGACTTGCCGTCCTCGGCGGTGCGCACCAGCGCGTCGTATTTGGGGCCGCGGTAGCGGGTCCACTCCGCGCCCGCGACGCGCTGCTTCTTCGCCGTCTTCTCCGCGCCCTGGGTGACGTCCTCGACGAACCGCGCCGGACGCTCCTCGTCGCTCTGCTCGACGGCGGCGTACTCGTTGTCCGGCGTCATGAAACCCAGGTGCCAGGCGGATCCCAGCGGGCTGTCCGCCTTGTAGCGGACAGAGGTGGCGCGCCACTGGTCGGACAGTCCCTGCGGCGCGGCGACCGGGTACGGCGCCGCGCGCCGTGCGGACGCCAGCTCGACGCGGTAACCGACGGCCTTGACCGGGTCCTTCTTGTCGTCGTGCGGAACGAACAGGTAGACGACCCCGGCGGCGAGAATGATCACTACCAGCGAGATGACCATGTCGCGCACGGCCTGTGCGCCGCGTTTCTTGTCTGCTGCCACGCCCCCATCGTCCCTTATGCCGGTCGGCGCCCCGCGCGAGGGTGCGCGCAGCGGGCGCAGCGCCCGGCCGGTGGCCGCGAGCACACCCCGCCCCGGCCGCTCATCCGTGGGCGCCCCTGCTCAGTCTGTGGCGTACGGGTAAAATCCTGCCCACCCTCGCCGAATCGGCACAGCTCACGTCGCCGCAGTGGCCGTCCAGAGTCGCCGTACAGAAAGGTGTGTTCCGATGACCGAACACCACCACCTGCCCTCCCCGCTCGAAGTCAGCCCGGAGGCACCTGACCGCAACCTGGCCCTGGAGTTGGTGCGGGTCACCGAGGCGGGGGCGATGGCGTCGGGGCGCTGGGTCGGCAAGGGGGACAAGAACGGTGCGGACGGCGCGGCGGTCAAGGCGATGCGCACGCTCGTCTCCACGGTCTCCATGAACGGCGTGGTGGTGATCGGCGAGGGCGAGAAGGACGAGGCCCCGATGCTCTACAACGGGGAGCGCGTCGGCGACGGCACCGGGGCCGAGTGCGATGTGGCCGTCGATCCGGTCGACGGCACGACACTCACGGCCAAGGGCATGGGCAACGCGGTCTCGGTGCTGGCCGTGGCCGAGCGGGGCTCGATGTTCGACCCCAGCGCCGTCTTCTACATGGACAAGCTGGTCACCGGGCCCGAGGCGGCGGAGTTCGTGGACATCACCGCGCCGCCCGCGGTGAACATCCGCCGGATCGCCAAGGCCAAGGGCTGCGGCGTCGAGGACGTGACCGTCGTCGTGCTCGACCGGCCGCGGCACGAGGGCCTGGTCAAGGAGATCCGCGAGGCGGGCGCCCGGATCAAGTTCATCTCGGACGGCGATGTGGCGGGTGCCGTCATGACGGTGCGCGAGGAGACCGGCGTCGACCTGCTGCTCGGGGTCGGCGGCACCCCGGAGGGCATCATCGCGGCCTGCGCGATCAAGTGCCTCGGCGGGACGATACAGGGCAAACTGTGGCCCAAGGACGACGAGGAGCGGCAGCGCGCTCTCGACGCGGGCCACGACCTGGACCAGGTGCTGCTCACCGACGACCTGGTCAGCGGTGAGAACGTGTTCTTCGTCGCCACCGGTATCACCGACGGCGACCTCCTGCGGGGTGTGCACTACCGCGGCGAACGCGCCTACACCCAGTCGCTGGTGATGCGGTCGAAGTCGGGCACCATCCGCCAGATCGACTCCGTGCACCGGCTCTCGAAGCTGCGCGCCTACAGCGCCGTCGACTTCGACCGCGCCCGCTGAGGGCTGCGCCCGCGGCCGGGCCCGCACCGGCTGCGGGCCCGCACCCGGCCGGAGCCGCCCGGTGACGTCGCCGGGGGCGGTCCGGGCCCGGGACCGGTGGTGCCGCCCTCCGGGGACGAGTGCGCATCCCGCACCCCGCACCCCGCGACGCCACACCCACACCCGGACCCACACCCGCGAGCGCACCCGCATCGGAGCCCGCGTTCCTGCGCGGTGGCACGGGCCTGCCCCGCACCCGCACCCGCGAGCGCGAGCGCGAGCGACCGGACAGTGGCAGCCCCTCCCCGGAGCAGTCACGGTTTCCCCGGAGCAACTCCCGGAGCAGTCCCGGAAGCAGCCCCTCCCCAGCGCCGGAGAGGGGCCGTGCGGAGCGGGGGTTCCGGGTGAGTGCAGCTAGGCGATACGGGAGACCTCCGCCGGCTGCCCCGCGGCGGCGGACTGCGCGGCGCGGCGGCGACGCGAGAGGACGACGCGGCGCTCCGCGGCGGTGAGGCCGCCCCAGACGCCGTACGGCTCGGGCATCACCAGGGCGTGCTCGCGGCACTCGACCAGGACGGGACAGCCCGAGCAGACGCGCTTGGCGGCCTGCTCGCGGGAGAGGCGGGCGGCGGTGGGCTCTTTGGAGGGGGCGAAGAAGAGACCCGCCTCGTCCCGGCGGCAGACGGCGTCCGCGTGCCAGGGGCCCGCTTGGTCGTCTCGCTCAGGCGTTCGCTGTGCGGGGACGGTGGCGGCGGCCTGCAGGGACTGATGCGGCGTGTGCAGCACGGTCTGCTCCTGACGCGACGACGGAGGTTTGTTTCCCCTTCACCCGTCTTGCGGCGTACGGCAGTCCGCGGCTCCCCCGCGGGCCCCTCGGGACCGGCTCGCAAACTCTCGCCGTACGCAAGACGATGCCCGAGCCCTACCCGCTGTACGCGCCGGTATGCATTGCGTGTCGTCTGATACGCGCCCCAGCGTGCGCTCCCCGGCGCACACTGAACACCCCATGCGCCCCGCCCGTTCAGAGCTCCTTGCGCAGCCGGTCGCGCAGGTTCTGGATGAGGCGGCCGCGCTTCGGCTTGGCGTCCACACCGCCGAAAATCGCCACTCCCTCGACCAGCACGGTCGGCGCGTCCGGATCCGCGGAGTCGTTGACGCGGACGTCGAAACCGCCGAAGATCCCGGCGCCCTTCTGCTGCAGGGTGACGTTCTCCGGGACCCGGATCTCGATTCCCCCGAAGATCGCAGTGGCGTTGATCTGCACATGCGGGTGCTCGAACAGCGCCTCGGTGAGGTCGATCTCGATCCCGCCGAAGCAGGCGAAAGCGTTGATCTTCCGCGGGACCCGCCAGCGCCCCTTGCGCCCGGCGCCGCTGAAGATGGCGACCAGGTTCTCCTTGGAGCAGTTGCCCGGCGCGGACGGGACGGAGGTGTGCGAGGCCGAGAAGTTCGCGAACGCGGTGCCGTAGGACCGCTGGCCGCCCCCGTGCGGTCCCGCGCCGTCGTGCTCTGCGCCGGAGGCGCCGGAGCGGCCCGCGGGAAGATCGCGCACGAGGGGCTCCAGCTCGCCCATCGTCTTGGCCCCGTAGACCGCCTCGATCCGCTCGCCGTGCTCCTCCGCGTCCAGCCGGCCCTCGGCGAGGGCCTCCCGGAGGATGTCCGCGACCCGGTCCCGGTCGGCGTCCGAGGCGCGCACCCCGCCGGGCTCCACAGCGGGGGCCGGCGCCGGCGCTGCCGCCGCGGCGGGCTCCGGGGACCGTTCGGCCGACTGCTGCTTCTGGAGCGAGGTGCGGGAAGAGTCTTCAGTCACAGGGGCAGCGTACCCAGACGCGATAGATCGCGACTACCCCCGCAGCGCCTCCTTGCACCCGGGTTCTACGCTGTGAGACGCGCTCCCATCGTCGAGAGCCGTAAGTGTGAGAGGAAGAGTCCCCGTATGTCTGCCAGCTCCCGACCGGCCAGCCCGGAGTTCTCCTACACGGATCTGCTCCCCGCCGGCGCGGACCCCACGCCGTACCGCCTGATCACCAGCGAGGGCGTGAGCACTTTCGAAGCGGACGGGCGGACCTTCCTCAGGGTGGAGCCGGAGGCGCTGCGCAAGCTGGCGGCCGAGGCCGTCCACGACATCCAGCACTACCTGCGCCCCGAGCACCTCGCGCAGCTCCGCCGCATCCTGGACGACCCCGAGGCCAGCGCCAACGACCGGTTCGTCGCACTGGACCTGCTCAAGAACGCCAACATCGCGGCGGCCGGGGTGCTGCCCATGTGCCAGGACACCGGCACGGCGATCGTGATGGGCAAGCGCGGCCAGCAGGTGCTGACGGCGGGCGGCGACGAGGAGGCCCTCTCGCGCGGCATCCACGACGCCTACACCCGGCTCAACCTGCGCTACTCGCAGATGGCTCCGCTCACCATGTGGGAGGAGAAGAACACCGGCACCAACCTCCCGGCCCAGATCGAGCTGTACGCGACGGACGGCGACGCCTACAAGTTCCTGTTCATGGCCAAGGGCGGCGGCAGCGCCAACAAGTCCTTCCTCTACCAGGAGACGAAGGCCGTGCTCAACGAGGCGAGCATGATGAAGTTCCTGGAGGAGAAGATCCGTTCGCTGGGCACGGCCGCCTGTCCGCCGTACCACCTGGCGATCGTCGTCGGCGGCACGAGCGCCGAGTACGCGCTCAAGACCGCCAAGTACGCCTCCGCGCACTACCTGGACGAGCTCCCGGACACCGGTTCGCCCGCCGGGCACGGCTTCCGCGACAAGGAGCTGGAGGAGAAGGTCTTCGAGCTCACGCAGCAGATCGGCATCGGCGCCCAGTTCGGCGGCAAGTACTTCTGCCACGACGTGCGCGTGGTGCGGCTGCCCCGGCACGGCGCCTCCTGCCCGGTCGCCATCGCGGTGTCCTGCTCGGCCGACCGCCAGGCCAAGGCGAAGATCACCGCCGAGGGCGTGTTCCTGGAGCAGTTGGAGACCGACCCGGCGCGCTTCCTGCCGGAGACGACGGACTCCGAGCTGACCGAGGGCGCGGGCGCCGACCTCGACGCGGTGCGGATCGACCTGGCGCGTCCCATGGACGAGATCCTGGCCGAGCTGACCAAGCATCCGGTCCGCACCCGGCTGTCGCTGACCGGCACGCTGGTCGTCGCCCGCGACATCGCGCACGCGAAGATCAAGGAGCGGCTGGACGCGGGCGAGGAGATGCCGCAGTACCTCAAGGACCACCCCGTCTACTACGCGGGCCCCGCCAAGACCCCCGAGGGGTACGCCTCCGGTTCCTTCGGCCCCACCACGGCCGGGCGGATGGACGCCTACGTCGAGCAGTTCCAGGCCGCGGGCGGCTCGAAGGTGATGCTGGCCAAGGGCAACCGCAGCAAGCAGGTCACCGACGCGTGCGCGGCGCACGGCGGCTTCTACCTCGGCTCCATCGGCGGCCCGGCCGCCCGGCTCGCCCAGGACTGCATCAAGAAGGTCGAGGTCCTGGAGTACGAGGAACTGGGCATGGAGGCGGTCTGGCGGATCGAGGTGGAGAACTTCCCGGCGTTCATCGTCGTCGACGACAAGGGGAACGACTTCTTCGCCGACCCCGCACCCGAGCAGCCGTTCGTCACCTCCATCCCGGTGCGCCCCGGCTCCTGACTCATCCGCCGGGGCACAGCGTCACCCCGGCAGGGCTCCCGGGCCCGGTGCCGGCACCCGACCGGCACCGGGCCCGATGACAGCACCCGGGGCCGGTTCCCGGGCCCGGCCCACCCGGCAGGGCCGGGGCGGGATCCTCACAGGTCCTGGACCGTCCGCTGCAGCAGGCAGAACTCGTTGCCCTCCGGGTCGGCGAGCACCGTCCAGGTGACGTCCGGGGGCTGGCCGACGTCCACCCGGGTGGCGCCCAGCTCCAGGAGGCGCCGCAGCTCCTCCTCGGTGGTGCTGCCGTCGGCCCGCAGGTCGAGGTGGAGGCGGTTCTTGAGCGTCTTGCGCTCCGGGACGGGGAAGACGTCGATGCCCGGCAGCGCCGGGTCCGACGGGCCGATGGTGATCCCGCCGTCGGCCTCCTCCCTGATCCGCCAGTCCAGCACCCGGCACCAGAAGTCGGCCACGACCCGGGGTTCCAGAGCGTCGATGCACAGCACCGAGATACGACTCGTCATGCCCGGACCCTAGCCAGGAATGCGGCCGGGATGCGAGATGCTGAGGAGCAGGGAGGTGTGCGCACGATGACGGACAGCACAGACAGCACCGGGTACCGGGTCGAGCACGACTCGATGGGAGAGGTGCGGGTTCCCGCGGACGCCAAGTGGCGTGCGCAGACGCAGCGCGCCGTGGAGAACTTCCCCGTCAGCGGGCAGCGGCTGGAGCGCGCTCACATCCAGGCGCTGGCCCGCGTCAAGGCGGCGGCCGCGGTGGTCAACGCCCGGCTCGGGGTGCTGGACGAGGAGCGGGCCGAGGCGGTGCGGGCCGCGGCCGAGGAGGTCGCCGAGGGCCGCTGGGACGACCACTTCCCGGTCGACGTGTTCCAGACCGGTTCGGGCACCTCCTCGAACATGAACATGAACGAGGTGCTGGCGACCCTGGCCACCGAGCGGCTGGCCGCCGCGGGTTCCCAGCCGCCCTCCGTACATCCGAACGACCACGTCAACGCCAGCCAGTCGTCGAACGACGTCTTCCCCTCGTCCATCCACATCGCGGCGACCGCTGCGGTGACCGCCGACCTGGTCCCGGCGCTGGAACACCTGGCCGGCTCGCTGGAGGGGAAGGCCGCGGAGTTCGCCGACGTGGTCAAGTCGGGGCGCACCCACTTGATGGATGCCACCCCGGTGACGCTGGGCCAGGAGTTCGCCGGCTACGCGGCGCAGATGCGGTACGGCGTCGAACGGCTGCGGGCCGCACTCCCCCGGCTGGCCGAACTCCCGCTCGGCGGCACGGCCGTGGGGACCGGGATCAACACCCCGCCGGGCTTCGCGGCCGCCGTCATCGAGGAGGTGGCCGAGGCCACCGGGCTGCCGCTGACCGAGGCCCGGGACCACTTCGAGGCGCAGGGCGCGCGGGACGCGCTGGTGGAGACCTCCGGGCAGCTACGGACGGTCGCCGTGGGGCTGACCAAGATCTGCAACGATCTGCGCTGGATGGCCTCGGGACCGCGCACCGGCCTGGCCGAGATCGCGCTGCCCGACCTGCAGCCCGGCTCGTCGATCATGCCGGGCAAGGTCAACCCGGTCGTCCCGGAGGCGGTGCTGATGGTGGCGGCGCAGGTCACGGGGAACGACGCGACGGTGGCGGCGGCCGGGGCCGCGGGCAATTTCGAGCTCAACGTGATGCTGCCCGTCATGGCCAAGAACCTGCTGGAGTCGATCCGGCTGCTGTCCAACGCCGCGCGGCTGCTGGCCGACCGCACGGTGGACGGCATCACCGCGAACACCCGGCGGGCGCGGGAGTTCGCCGAGTCCTCGCCCTCGGTCGTCACGCCGCTGAACCGGTACATCGGCTACGAGAGCGCGGCGGCCGTGGCCAAGCGGGCCATGGCCGAGGAGTGCACCATCCGCGAGGCGGTGCTGGCCGCGGGGCACGTGGAGCGCGGGGAGCTGACGCTGGAACAACTGGACGCCGCGCTGGACGTGCTGGACATGACGCGCCCCTGAGCCGGGCGGACCCTCCCCGGGCAGGCAGCCCCCTGGGTCCGGTGTGCCGCACGCCCGCGTGACACACCGGACCCGGGGACTCCCCGGGGACGGGGTCCCCGGGCCGGGGCGGAACGGCACCCGGCGCGCTGCGGCACAGCTCACGGCGGTCCGACCGGCCGCACATCTAAGATCCCGTCATGACAGCGGAACAGACGGCGCACCGGCAGCGGTGGCCCACAGGCACTCCGATCCTGTGGCGGTACCGCGCCAACGGCGCCACGCACCCCCACATCTGCCGCCCTGTGACCGTCGTCCGGGACACGGCGGAGCTGCTGGCGGTCTGGCTGGCGCCCGGCACGCGGTGCGTGCGGCCCGAGATGGCCGACGGCACGCCTGTGCACCACGAGCCCCTGGCCACCCGCTACACCAAGCCGCGCAGGGCCTCCTTCGCCCCCTGGTTCGGGACGGGTGTGCTGAAGCTGGCGCGTCCGGGCGAGCCGTGGTCGGTGTGGCTCTTCTGGGCGGACGGCTGGCAGTTCAAGAACTTCTACGTCAATCTCGAGGAGCCGCTGCTGCGCTGGCCGGGCGGGGTGGACTCCGAGGACCACTTCCTGGACCTGGAGGTGCGCCCGGACGGCCGCTGGGAGTGGCGGGACGAGGACGAGTTCGCCGAGGCGCAGCGGGCCGGGCTGCTGGATGCGGCGCTGGCCGAGCGGATCCGTGCGGCGGGGCTGCGCGCGGTCGAGGCGGTGCGCTCCTGGGGCTCGCCGTTCGCGGACGGCTGGGAGCACTGGCGGCCCGATCCGTCCTGGCCGGTGCCGCCGCTGCCGGAGGACTGGGACCGGCCGCCGCGGAATGCGTCCGGGCACCGGCCTCCCGATGCCCCTTGATGCGCCCCCATACTGCAAACGTAGGATCAACGTCCGTAAACAGTACCGCTGCACAACAACTCCCCTCACCCCCCGGGGACTTGACCGGCAGCCAGGAAGGAGCCGAGCCGTGAGCAGCTCTGCGGGTTTCGGGGCCGGCGGAACGTCCGGGGCGGACTTCGGGGTATATGACGGATTCGCCCGGATGAGCATCGACAGATCCGGGCAGCCCGAGGCGTTCGACGCCATAGGGGACCGCTACGACGAGGCATTCCCGCACAAGGAAGGCCAGCTCGACTGCGGTACCTGGCTGGCGGACCAGTTGCCGCCCGGGTCCCGGGTACTGGACGTGGGCTGCGGAACCGGTCTGCCGACGGCACGTCAGCTCGCCGACGCGGGGCACTCGGTCGTGGGCATCGACCTGTCGTCCTCGATGCTGAAGCTGTGCCGCGACAACGTCCCCGAGGCCGACTGCCACAGGCTGGACGTGGCGGCGCTGGAGTCCTCGGGCCTGGGTCCCTTCGACGGTGTCGCCGCCTTCTTCTCACTGTTGATGCTGCCCCGCGACGAGATCCCGTTCGCGCTGCGCGCCCTGCACCGGCAACTGCGCGGCGACGGCCCGCTGGCGCTGGGGATGGTGGAGGCGGACGTGAACGATTTCGCCATCCCGTTCCTGGGCAACTCGATCCGGGTATCCGGCTATCTGCGGGACGAACTGCGCGGGGTGGTCCAGGACGCGGGATTCGATGTCGTGGGTGAGGACGCACGCGCGTACGCTCCTGCGAGCACGGACATACCTCCCGAGATTCAGCTTTTCTTGCAGTGCCGACGACGCCCATAGACCGCGAGCACCCAGCGCAGGGCGTGCGCCGACGCGCAGCCCCGGATGGATGGAAACCGAACGCGTGACGGAGCACGAGAAACCTGCGGTGAGCAGCACCACCGATCCGACGCACCCCGCACCGTCGGGGGACGCCCCCACCGGCGCCGGGGAGCAGCCGGCGGGGCGGGAGCGCGAGGGCGCTCCGCCGAGACCGCGGCCGCACCCGCCGCAGCCCGGCGACGCCGCAGAGCGGGCCGTCGCCGAGCCGACGGCGGAGGACGACGCGCTCAGCGAGCGCTCCGAGCGGGAGCGCCGCGGCGGCGACCGGCTGCGGTTCGTCGGCGCGGCGACGCGGCGCATCGCGCGCGGAGTGGACCTGGACGAGACGGTACTGGGCCTGTGCCGTGCCAGTGTGCCGGCCTACTCGGACGCGATCCTCGTCTATCTGCGTGATCCGCTGCCGGTCGGCGACGAGCGGCCCACCGGCCCGTTCATGCTGCGGCTGCGGCGCAGCGACCGGATCCCCGAGGACCCGCTGTCCGCGCAGGCGCTGCAGGCCGCGCAGACGTCGGCGGGACTGGCGGCGCCCGAGGCCGCCGGGCATCCGGCCGACGCCGGATATCAGGGGCGGGCCGCGGCGGAGGCGGCGGGCCTGTCGCTGGGCATGGCGGCGGGTATGGCGGCGGGCGCGGCGGGCACCGCGGCGGCGCAGCTCGCCGAGGTGCGCGCGGGCGGCCCGCTGGCCGAGGTGCTGCGCGGGGTGCGGCCGGTCTTCGCGGACTCTCCCGCGGCGAGCGCCGCGCTGCCCGAACTCCTCGGCCCGGAGCGGGACGTGCCCGGCGGGCACCGGGCCATCCTGGCGCCGCTGCGGGGCCGCCGCCGGGTGATCGGCGCCGCGGTCTTCCTGCGCCGCCCGGACCGGCCCGCCTTCGAGCCGGACGATCTGCTGATCGCCGCGCAACTGGCCACCCATACGGCGCTGGGCGTGGACAAGGCGGTGCTCTACGGGCGGGAGGCGTACATCGCCGACGAGCTCCAGCGCACCATGCTCCCGGACGAGCTCCCGCAGCCCACCGGAGTGACCCTGGCCAGCCGCTATCTGCCCGCCGCCGAGACGGCGCGGGTCGGCGGCGACTGGTACGACGCCATTCCGCTGCCCGGTTCACGGGTGGCGCTGGTGGTCGGGGATGTAATGGGCCACTCGATGACGTCCGCCGCGATCATGGGCCAGTTGCGGACGACGGCGCAGACCCTGGCCGGGCTGGACCTGCCGCCCCAGGAGGTGCTGCACCACCTGGACGAGCAGGCCCAGCGGCTCGGCAGCGACCGCATGGCGACCTGCCTGTACGCCGTCTACGACCCGGTCGCACACCGCATCGTGATCGCCAACGCGGGCCACCCGCCGCCGGTGATGCTGCACCGCAGCGGACGGGCCGAGGTGCTGCGGATACCGGCGGGTGCGCCGATCGGCGTGGGCGGCGTCGACTTCGAGGCCGTGGAGCTGGACGCACCGGCGGGGGCCACGCTGCTGTTCTACACCGACGGGCTGGTGGAGTCGCGGCAGCGCGACGTGTGGACCGGCATCGAGCACCTGCGCGAGAAGCTCGCCGCGACCGCGCGGCTGACCCGACCCGGCGCCTCGGCCCCGCTGGAGCCGCTGTGCGACGAGGTGCTGGACATCGTGGGTCCGGGCGACCGGGACGACGACATCGCGCTGCTGGCCGCCCGGTTCGACGGCATCGCGCCGAGCGACGTGGCGTACTGGTTCCTCGACCCGCGCGCCCAGACCGCGCGGCAGGCCCGTCGGCTGGCGCGCAGGGCGCTGACCCGCTGGGGCCTGGAGGAGCTGTCGGACTCGGTCGAGCTGCTGGTGAGCGAGATCGTCACGAACGCGGTGCGGTACGCGGAACGCCCCATCACACTGCGGCTGCTGCGCACCGACACGCTGCGCTGCGAGGTGGGCGACGACGTACCGCAGTTGCCCCGGCTGCGGCAGGCCCGCGCCACCGACGAGGGTGGACGCGGGCTGTATCTGGTCAACCGGCTGGCCCGGCGGTGGGGCGCCACCCGGCTGTCCACCGGCAAGGTGGTCTGGTTCGAACTCCCGGTCCCGGACGCCGGACCGGACCCTGAACCGGAGCTGTGAGGCACGGCGGCCGGGTACTCGGAGCGCCGGGCCCTGTCAGCACGGATCGGCGCCGGCCGGTACGGATCGGCGCCGGCCGGCGCGGATCTGGCCGGCGCGGTTCCGGTCGGTCCGGGCCCGGCCGGTGCGCGTCCGGCGCGTACGCCCCGGGCCGACTCGGCCCGGCCGGTGACACGGCACGGCCCCGGGTGCGCCGCCGTGCGGGCGGGCGCACCCGGGGCCGGACACAGGTGCCGCGAGAGCGCGGGGCTCAGCCCGCGAGCTGCTCCTCGGCGTCCAGGGTGGCGCCGACCGCCTGGAGGACGGCCGCGATCTTGAAGGCTTCCTGGATCGTCTCGCGGTCCACTCCGGCCTTGCGCAGCACCTGCTCGTGCGAGTCGAGGCACTGGCCGCAGCCGTTGATCGCGGAGACGGCGAGCGACCACAGCTCGAAGTCCGCCTTCTCGACACCGGGGTTGCCGATGACGTTCATCCGCAGCCCGGCACGCAGCGTGCCGTACTCCGGGTCCGACAGCAGGTGCCGGGTGCGGTAGAAGACGTTGTTCATCGCCATGACGGCGGCGGCCGACTTGGCGGCGGTGTACGCCTCCTCGCTCAGGTTCTCCCTGGCCTCCGGCTCCAGTGCGCGCAGCACGATCCCGGAACGGGACGCGATGGCGCAGGACAGCACGGTGCCCCAGAGCTGCTGCTTGGGCAGCTCCGAGTTGCCTATGACGGAACCGAGGTTGAGCTTGAGGTCCTTCGCGTAACCGGGAAGGGCCGACTTCAGGTCGTCGAGAGCCATGGCTTCTCACTCACCAGCCAGCAGCGAGACCGGGTCGAGAGTCTCCTCGCCCTGGGTCCAGTTGCAGGGGCACAGCTCGTCGGTCTGCAGCGCGTCGAGGACCCGCAGGACCTCCTTGGGGTTACGGCCGACGGAGCCCGCGGTCACCATCGTGAACTGGATCTCGTTGTTCTGGTCCACGATGAAGACGGCGCGCTGCGCGAAGCCGTCCTCGCCCTCGATGCCGAGCGCGCGCATCAGCTCGTGCTTGGAGTCGGCCATCATCGGGAACGGCAGGTCGGTCAGGTCCGGGTGGTCCTTGCGCCAGGCGTGGTGCACGAACTCCGAGTCACCGGAGAAGCCGAGGATCTGCGCGTCGCGGTCGGCGAACTCCTCGTTCAGCTTGCCGAAGGCGGAGATCTCCGTCGGGCAGACGAAGGTGAAGTCCTTCGGCCAAGCGAAGACGACCTTCCACTTGCCCTCGTAGGTCTTGTGGTTGATGTCCTCGAACTCCTTGCCCTTCTCCAGGGAGACGCAGGCAGTCAGCTCGAACTCAGGAAACTTGTCACCGACAGTGAGCACGTACACACTCCTTGTGCTTGCGACCAGGATGCCCGGATTGCGAGCATTCCTGGAGGTTGGTCGGAACCACCTAACCACACGGGGCATTGATCGCGGAAATCGGCATGTGCGTGCCCGTTGATCGCCTCCACTTATCAGAGTCCGGGCTCCCGGCAGCGACCCGCCCGGGGCCCCCGGGCCTCCCGCATCCGCACCGAAAGCCGCACCGAAAGCCGCACCGAAAGCCGCACACCCGCAATCCCCTGCGCACCACCGGCACCCGCTCGGGGCCTGCCCTCAGCCGTCCACACACAGGTGAACACCGATCCCCGCTTCGCAGCGGGTGCGCAGCAGCAGCCCCACCTGCCGCACCCTCGCTCAAAACTCCCTCCTGAATGAGGAGTTCACGGGTTACAGTCCTCTGGCAGGTACCTGAATGGGGGGTTCTACGATGACTCGGACAAGCATATGGCGTTTTGTTACTGTTTCAACTGCGGCGGTCGGTCTCCTGTTACCGCTCAGCACCTCGGCCGCAGCTTCTGACGCGGACACGTTGATCGATGCGCCGGTGCGCCCGGGAGCGCACAGCGAACCAGGTGCCGCGGCTTCGGACGACGCCGGGAGCGTTCCGCCTGACGCCGAAGCGCGCATCAATCTCTTCACCACTCACGGCGACAACGCACATGTGACCCGGGGTGAAGTGTCCGTGCACGGATGGTGGACCAAGCAGAGCGGACCGGCCACCAAAGCCAAAGTCACGGTGTGGCTCCAGGCACACAAGGGGTCGAAGTGGAAGACCGTCAAAAAGGGAGTCCGCACCGTCAAGCCGGGAACGAGCAAGCGCGCCAACGCCCGGAAGAAGTGCAAGAACACCACCACGAAGGTCAAGTTCCGCACGAAGGTCGATGTCGACATCATCGGATACCCCGACTCGCCCAGAAAGCTGTACACCAAGGGCGTCAAGCGCCGCTGCAAGGTGTGACAGCCGCGAGACCGCGACCAAGAGGCAAGCGAGCCGGACAAGGAGGCACCGGTGAGGCGTAGGCGGGCACCGCGCGCCAAGAGGGTGGAGACGGGCGCGACGGGCGAGATGTTCCTCGGTCTCCACGGCGTCGCGGACGTCGATGCCGCCGTCCTGGCGCACTGGCGCCAGAGCGATGTGGCGGAGGTGGCGGACGGGATCAACGGACTGGTGGTCTGCCGCGCCGACGCATACGGCTGGCCCTCGGCCCACTCCAGCGACGGAATGCCGCCGGGGCGCCGCTGGTGGCACCTGGATGCGGGCGGCGACTGGGAGCACCCCGGCCGGCAGACGGAGATGGCCTGGTGCCAGGTCGAGGTGGCACCCCAGCCGCCGGGACAGCGCCTGCCGTTCCTCCCGCTCGCCGCGCTCCTGTCCGACGCGCTGAGTGCCGTCGGCACCTACCGCCTCACCGGCCTCCACGCCCTGGTCCCCATGGAAGCCGCGGTCGACGCCCGCGCGGCGCTCACCTCCGTGTCCGAATGGCGGGAGCTGACCGCGCTCCGGCAGCCCGAGCGCACGGTGCGGGTGAGCCTGGCAGGAGTGCCGGACTCGGTACGGGCCGGCACACTCGCGGCCGCAGCAGGCGGACTCGCCCACGGGCTGCTCGTGTGCCGCACCGAAACAGGAGCCGACACCGGCACTCCTCCCGAGGGGGTCACTCCACACCCCATCGGGCATGAGCGCCTCCGGGAGACTCCCGGCGGGAGCCTCTCCCTGAGCTTCGCGTGCACCGTCCGAGGGTGGGACGGGGACACGGCGGCGTGGCTGGCCGAACTCTTCACCGAGGCCCTGCGGCAGTGCGGCACGGCAACGGGCAGCGTGCTCGTCTCCGTGGGAGCCTGAGCGACCGCGGGGCACCCGCCGCGGATCCCGCGGGCCGGAGAGGGAGGAACCTCCCCCGGGGCGGCGGCGTCCGGTCCCCCCGCTCCGGACGCCGCCGTCGTCAGCCTCACGAGACCGTCCACGACGAACGGCCCGGGGCCGGGGACCCTTGGGAGCTGCCGCCGGTCGGTGCCATGACCTACGCCCTCACCCGGCCGCCCCGGGTCCGCGCCCGGGGCCGGTCACAGGAGCGGCAGGTGCCTCACCGAGCGAGCCCGGGGGGGGTGAAGGCCGGTGGCGGGCCGGCGTGCCTCAGTTCCAGATGACCCAGAGTTCGTAGTCGTCGCCGGGGACCCACGACCCGTTGATGCACTGGTACCTCGACCACTTCCGGAGCTCCTGGCCCCGCTCACCTGCCTTGAGGCAGTCCTCGTTCCAGTAGTAGTAGCCCACGAAGGCCCACGGGTAGGAAGGGTCGTCGACCCGGGCCTTCCCCGGCTGAGCGGCTGAAGCAGGGGACCAGTCACCGACCGGCTGGGCGGCGTGTGCCGGTACGGTCAGTGCACCGAGTCCGAGTGCGGTTCCGAGTGCCGCGGCCGCCAGAGAACGACGAAGTCGCATGAGAACTCCTTGTCGAAGTACGTGACCATCACAAGGCATCGCCCGGGGGAAATGCCTCTCGCCTGCACGATGCTTCCTGAAGCGCTGGAGAGGGAGAAGCTTTTCGATCCACCTCGAAAGGCTCCCTCGGGGAGCGTCAGGGGCGCTTTTCCGACCTGTGCTGATGGCCCCGGGAGTTCCGTCAGTCGACGGGGTGACGCTGCTCCAGCAGGGCGATGCCCAGTGAGGTGATCGTGTGACGGACTGCTTGGCCCTCGCGCCGTGTGGTGATCAGACGGGCGTTGCGCAACACCGTTGTGTGGTGGCTCGCGGTCGCCGGCGAGATGTTCAGCCGGCCGGCCAACTCGGTGGTTCCGCAGCCACCGACACTCGCTCTCAGCACCGCAGCCCTGGTGCGTCCGAGCAGATCGTCGAGGGACCGGGGGACGGAACCGTCCGCACAGTCCCACAGTGTGGTGTCGAGCGCAGTGCCACTGACCGCAGGGACTGCCAGAACGGGTGGCCGGTCCGGGTCCAACGGTGCTTGCAGTAGTTCGACCTCGCTTCTGGAGAACATTGTCGGTGCGATGACAAGTCCTCGCCCCTGCAGATGAATATCCGCATCGCGGGTGTGAGCCACCTGCAGCACGGGGGGCCGCCACCGGATCGACGGAGGGCAGAGGGTGGTGAGGAGCTGCTCGACCCCACCGTCGGCCATCGTGTCGGCGTACGCGGCGCGCACCTTGCTCAGATGGGAGCTCACGCGGCTCCAGTAGGGGGCCACGGCCATGCGGTGACATGCCCGGAGAGCTGCCGCCACGTCAAGACGGGCCTCCCGGTCGCCGCTGATCAACTGCTGGGCCCAGGAGCGGTGTTCCCGGCCGAAGTCGATGCCTTCCAGCTCGAGGCGCATGAGGGCGCGGGGAGCCGTGAGGAGATGGTCCACCGCCTCGTCGATGGAGGCCGTGTCCCCGGTCAGACTCGTCAGGTCGACGAGTGGCCCTCGTGCGGGCATCATCGCGGTCAGTGGGCCCGTCTGTTCACTCAGCCGGCCGGGGACCGCCAAGCGCCAGGGGCGGAAGGCGAGACTGGAGGTCCGGGCCTTCAACAGCTTCAGGCTGTCGAACGTCTCGGCCGCCACCCCGATGGTCGTGGACACGCGGGTCCGGGCCAGGTCCTCCGGCGTGAAGTGGATGCGCTTCACCGACTGCCCTTTCCAGCGTGCCACCGTTCGGACCACAGCAGTCTCAGCGTCGGTGAGGGCGCATACAACGGCCACATCAGGCCACGGCCGCAGGATGGTGGCGCGGCGCCAGAAGGCATACGTTCCGCCCGGACCTCCCGAGCCCGTGGCATGCGGAAGAGAGACGCCATGGCGGAAAGCCGTGCGGGCCGGCGGACTTGCAGGCCGGCCCGCAGCGGAGCGCGCCGACAGCGCGCCTCCGCCCGCCGGGTGCCCGGCCGGACGGGGGCGCGCACTGCGCGTGCGGCGTCAGCGCTCGGCGTGCTTGAGTCCGCTGACGAACGCGGACCAGGCGGCGGTCGGGAAGCTCAACGACGCACGGCTGGTGTCCTTGCTGTCCCGGACGGGGACGTTCCCGGAGGCGGCGAGCTGCGGCGCCCACTCGACGCAGTTGCCGCCCTGTCCGCCGCTGTAGCTGCTCTTGAGCCAGGTGGTGCTCATCGGGTGTGCTCTCCCATCACGCCGTGAATCAAGTCGAATGACTGAGCCGGTGATAGCGCGTCTGCACGGAGGCGGTCCAAAAGCTTCCAGCCCTCCGCCACTCGCTCCGCAGAGTCAATCACACGGCCGATTCCCTGTCCTTCGGAGTACAGGACAGGCCGTTGGGCCGTGGGCTCGGGAAAGCGGAGGAGAGTGAACGGCGACTCGGCCGGAGGCGCTCCGGAGGTGAAGGGCAGGACTTGAATCGTGACGGCCGGGTACTCCGCCAAGCTCATGAGGTGCTGTAGTTGCTCGTGCATGACCGCGCTTCCCCCCACCTCGCGCCGCAGACAGGCTTCGTCCAGCACCAGCCAGAGCAGCGGGGGATGACCCCCCGTGTGGAGAGTGCCGCGCTTCAGTCTCAGATCGGCCTTGGCGGCCGTCTGGTCGGGAGTGTCCAGTGGTTGGCCCGAGCGCAACAGTGCCTGGGCGTACTCCCGCGTCTGGGCACCGCCGAAGATCAGGTTGGTGCTGTAGTCGCAGATCTCGGAGGCATGCTTCTCCAACTCCACGAAGGGTGCGAACCAGTCTGGATGGTCCACCTCCATGAGCCTTCGCAGCGATTCGGCGAAGAGTCCGCCCGTTCCGAACGCGCGGTCGCACCCTTCTGCAAACTTGACCGAAGGCGTGACGGTACCCTTTTCGATCTTGCTCACATAGCCTTCCGAGTAACCGGTCACCTGACCCAGTTGCCTCTGCGTGAGCCTGCGGGCCCGCCTCACTCTCCGAACATCCTCACCGAAAGAGTGAGGCACCGGTGGATTCAAGTCCGCTGCACGCCTCTGCCTTCCCTGCACTACTGACCAGCTCCTACGCGTTCGGACAGATGGGTGCGCGCCGCTCTCCACTTGCGGGCTTGCATTCAAGTGCGGCCAGATTAACGCGAGTTGTGTTGTCCTCACCACAGAGTCCGAAGAAAGGGCGCAGGTGATGGAACTACAGGTCGGGATCACCGTCCGGGTCTCCGGCGTGGAGGATGACCGGTTGATGAAACTCATGGCGGTGGAAGACGTACCGAACTCCGCGGACGGTCCGCATCGGCGGAGATTCGAGCGGACAGCGTTCGTACGCCCGTTGGCCGGCGGCGCCGAGCGCGGCTACCCGGTGGAGGCCGTGGAGGCCGTCTGCGCTCATCCCCGGCTGGACCGGCGCGGGGACGGGACCTACTGCACGGGCTGCGAGGCGCTCATCTACGCCTCCGGCGCGTCGTAGCGGTGTTCGACGTGGGCGACGTGCCAGGGGAGGCGTTTTCTCCTCCGCCGCTCGTCAACGGATGCATGTGGTGCGAGAACGCCTCGTCCACCTACGCGGGGCATGCGCGCATGCCGGACTGCCCCCGGCGGGACGAACTGTTGTTCTGGGCGATGCGGCAGTGGCGCTCCCATTTCGAGTACGCACACCCGGATGCGGCCGAATGAAAGAAAGTGACTGGAATTGAAGCGCATTCTTCGGATCCTGATGGCGTATGCCGGACCGATCATGATCGTGACCGTGAGTGGGGCATGCGGCTTCGTTCTGGGACTGTGTCCGGGACGGATGTGAGTGCCTTTCGGCACCGCCCGGTGGGGCGCGGGCGCCGGGCCGGATTCCGGCCCGGCGGACCCGCTGCGGAATTGATTGCGGGAGTGGATACAGTTGGCCCGGTTGATTGGAGTGAGTTATCAGTGACCGGTCCCACCGTCCCCGCACAGCAGACCCGCGCCCCGGCCCGGAAGCCGGCCCAGGCGCCCAGCCGGACCCCGGCGGCAGCCACGCACTCGGCGCGTGCGCGCCAGCCCAGCCTGGCGCAGCTTCGGGCCTTCGCCGCCGTCGCGGAGCATCTGCACTTCCGGGAGGCGGCCGCCGCGCTCGGGATGAGCCAGCCGGCGCTGTCCGGGGCGGTCGCGGCGCTGGAGGAGACGCTCGGGGTGCAGCTCCTGGAGCGGACCACCCGGAAGGTGCTGCTCTCGCCCGCGGGTGAGCGGATGGCCGCCCGGACCCGGTCGGTGCTGCACGCCGTGGGGGAGCTGATGGAGGAGGCGGAGGCCGCGCAGGCCCCCTTCACCGGGGTGCTGCGGCTGGGGGTGATCCCGACGGTGGCTCCGTATCTGCTGCCCACGGTGCTGGGGCTGGTGCACCAGCGCTATCCGGACCTGGACCTCCAGGTCCACGAGGAGCAGACCGCCTCGCTGCTGGAGGGGCTCGGGCAGGGACGGCTGGACCTGCTGCTGTGCGCGGTGCCCCTCGGCGCGTCGTGGGTGCGCGAGATACCTCTGTTCGACGAGGACTTCGTCCTGGTCACCCCGGACGGGCACCCGGTCGCCGGACGTACCGATCTGCCGCGCTCGATGCTGCGCGAACTGGATCTGCTGCTGCTCGACGAGGGCCACTGCCTGCGGGACCAGGCCCTCGACATCTGCCGCGAGGCGGGCCGCACGGAGGGGGCGAGTGTGACGACCAGCGCCGCGGGGCTCTCCACACTGGTGCAACTGGTGGCCGGCGGGATGGGCGTGACGCTGCTGCCGCACACGGCGGTCCGGGTGGAGGCCGGACGGAACCAGTCCCTGGCCACGGCACACTTCGCCGACCCCGCACCGGCCCGGCGGATCGCGCTGGCGATGCGGGAGGGCGCCGCCCGCGAGGAGGAGTTCCGCGCGTTCGGCGACGCCCTGCGCGCGGCCCTGCGCTCGCTGCCGGTGCGGCTCGCACTGCCCTAGCACCCGGGTGGGGCGCCTACGAGGCCGCTTTGCGCGACTGTCGGCTCGCGGACGCCGCGGTCAGGACGGCCGGCGCAGTCCGGCGACGAGGATCTCGACCAGTCGGCGGGCGTCGTAGCGGGGGTCGCTCTCGGCGCCGATGCAGAGGTTCCCGATGCCGCGCATCAGATGGTACGCGTCGAGGTCGGAGCGGATCTCGCCGGACGCGGCGGCGGCGTCGAGGAGTTCTGCGCACACCGGCAGGAGGCGTTCGAGGAAGTAGGCGTGCAGCGTCTCGAACCCGGCGCTGTCCCCCTGCATCGCGCCGGCCAGGCCGTGTTTGGTGACCAGGAAGTCGGCGAAGAGGCCGACCCACCGCTCCAGCGCCGCACGGGGTGTCGGGCTGTCGGCCAGCAGGGCCGGTCCGGCCTCGGCGCAGGCGTCGACCTGGTGCCGGTAGACGGCGATGACGAGGTCCGCGCGGGTGGGGAAGTGGCGGTAGACGGTGCCCACCCCGACTCCCGCCTCGGCGGCGATGTCGCGGACCGGTGCGTCCACGCCCGAGGCGACGAAGACCGCCGCGGCCGCGTCCAGCAGGGCCCGCTGGTTGCGTCGGACGTCCTTGCGCCTGGATCCGGCCCCGTCGGCCGGTCCCTGACTGGCGTCGCTCACCGCGCGCTCCTTCCACACTTGCAAAACGGAACAGCGTTCCGTATCGTCTTTGGCGGAACAAGGTTCCGTTTCATTCATCATCGCAGAACCCGGCCGCCGCCGACCAGGCCGCCTTCGCGCGCACTCCTGCTCCCGGAAGCACCGGGAGCAGGAGTGCGCGACCGCCGGCGCCCGGCTCGGCACGGCCGCAGCCGCGAACCGCCCCCGCTCCCCCACCGGCCCAGACCGCGACTCCACCGTCGCCGGCCGCGCCGGTCCCGAGCGATGCCCCTGACCGGAAGGCATCTCCATGTCCGACCCGAACACCCCGACCGACCCGACGAACACGACCGACCCGTCGAACGCCACCGCGCCGACGACGGTGGTCTCCGCGAAGCCGGTGGTCCTGGCAGCGCCCGGCGGGCGGGGCGTGGACCTCCAGGTCCGTGTGTCCGCCCCCGCGACCGGCACCGACCTGCCCGTCGTCGTCTTCTCCCACGGCTTCGGCTGGTCGATGAACGGCTACGCCCCGCTGGCGGACCACTGGGCCGCCCAGGGCTTCGTGGTCGTCCAGCCCACGCACCTGGATTCCCGGACGCTCGGCATCCCCGCCGAGGACCCCCGTACACCGCGGATCTGGCGCTTCCGCGTCGAGGACATCACGCAGGTGCTGGACGCGCTCGACGTCGTGGCAGCCGCCGTGCCGGGCCTCGCCGGGCGCCTGGACCGCGGCCGCATCGCCGTGGCAGGCCACTCCTGGGGAGCCCAGACGGTCAGCACGCTGCTGGGAGCGCGCGTCCTCGACGCCGACGGCGTACCCGGCGAAGACCTGTCCGACCCCCGGGTCACGGCGGGAGTGCTGCTCGCCCTCACCGGCCTGGGCGACGACCTGACCCCTTTCGCCGTCGAGCATCTGCCCTTCATGAGGCCGTCCTTCGACACCATGACCGCACCGGCCCTGATCGTCGCCGGGGACCGGGACCAGTCCCACCTGTCCACCCGCGGACCGGACTGGTTCACCGACCCCTACACCTACAGCCCCGGCCCCAAGCACCTGCTCACACTGTTCGGCGCGGAGCACTCGCTCGGCGGGATCCCCGGATACGAGGTCGCCGAGACGACCGACGAGAGCCCCGCACGCGTCGCCCTGGTCCAGAAGCTCAGCACCGCCTTCCTGCGCGACGCCCTCTCCCCCGGCGGCGCCGGTGCCGCGGAGTGGAAGACGGCCGCCGCCGCACTGGAAGGGGCCGCCGAGCCGCTCGGGACGCTGCGGAGCAAGTAGCTGCGGAGCAAGTAGCTGCGGAGCAAGTAGCCCCCTCGAAGCCGTCCGCATCGCTCCGGAGGGCTGCTCGCGGCGGGCTTCCGGCGCAGCCGGGCCGGGCCTCGGCTCAGCCCGGGTTCGGCGGGCGGCCTCGGCGCGGGTGGGGGCGGGCCTCCTTGGGCAGGCGGCCCGCCTCCTTGAGGGCCCGGCGCAGCAGGTAGTCGATCTGCGCGTTGGTGGAGCGCAGTTCGTCGGCCGCCCAGCGGGCGAGCGCGTCGTGCATCGCGGGGTCCAGCCGCAGCAGCACCTGCTTGCGGCGCTGCGGCCCGGACCTGCCCGCCCTCTCCGGCGCGGGCGGCTGCTCGGCGGCCGCCGCCCGCTCGGGATCCGGGCCGGTGCCCTCGCCCGCCTCGGTGGCGCCGCCGCCGTCGGCCGTCACTGGTAGAGCGACCCCGTGTTCAGCACCGGCTGCGGGGACCGGTCGCCGCACAGCACCACCAGCAGGTTGCTGACCATGCTGGCCCGGCGCTCCTCGTCCAGTTCCACGAAGTCCTGCGCCGTGATGCGGGCGAGCGCGTCCTCGACCATGCCGCAGGCACCCTCCACGATCTGCTTGCGGGCCGCGACGACAGCGCCCGCCTGCTGCCGCTGGAGCATGGCGGAGGCGATCTCGGGCGCGTAGGCGAGGTGGGTGAAGCGGGACTCGACGACGGACACCCCGGCCGCCCGCACCCGGGCCGTCAGCTCCGCGGCCAGCTTCTCCGTGATCTCCTCGGCGTTGCCGCGCAGGGAGAGGCCGCCCTCCTCCAGCGCGTCGTACGGGTACTCGATGGCGATGTGGCGGACGGCAGCCTCGGTCTGGGTGGAGACGAACTCCGCGTAGTCGTCCACCGAGAAGGTGGCCTGCGCGGTGTCCCGCACCTGCCAGACGACGACCGCGGCGAGTTCGATCGGGTTGCCATAGGCGTCGTTGACCTTGAGGACCGCCGTCTCGTGGTTGCGGACCCGGGTGGAGATCTTGGTGCGGCTGGTCAGCGGGTTGACCCAGCGCAGTCCGTCGGCGCGGACGGTGCCGGTGTAGCGGCCGAAGAGCTGGACGACGCGTGCCTCGCCGGGCGCCACCATGTTCAGCCCCGCCATGCCGAAGACCGAGCCGATCGTCAGCACGATGCCGAGGACGATCAGCACACCGCCGCCCGCGGCGCTGCCACCGGCGGCGAGGCCGCCACCGGCGAGGAGGACACCGACACCGAACAGGAAGCCGACCAGGCCGAGCAGCAGCGCGATGCCGCCGGGCAGGCTGACCGCCACCGTCTCCTTCACCTCGGGTGCGGGCATCTCCGGTGCGTCGGTCGGCTGGTCACTGCTCATCGTGCTCCCCCGTTCGGTCGTGCGGGCGGGTGCACACCGCGCACGGCGGCACCCCTATCAAAGTGATAACACATTAACGTCCGGAAGCGGCGGTCGCCAGTCCGGGCCGACGGCCGAGCGGTTTTCCGGCACCCGGCGGAGGGTCAGCCGCACACCTGCGAGCGCAGTGCGTCGAGCCGGGCGGCGGCCGTCTCCAGCCAGCGCAGATCGGCCTCCAGATGGAAGAGCGCGTGGTCGCAGATGAGCTGATCGGCGAGGTCGCCCTCGGTCTTGCGGCGGGTCAGTTCGCGCATCAGCCGCAGATGCTCGGCGCGCTGGGTGTCCAGCAGCGCGGCGCCGTCCCGGCCCGTCAGCAGCGCGAGGACGAGTTTGGTGTAGAGCGTGCTGTGCAGATAGGGCTCCGGCTTCTCCGGCGTGGACAGCCACTCCTGCACATCGGTGACCCCGGCGTCGGTGATCGCGTACCGCTTGCGCTCGGGGCCCTCACCGGGCTCCCTGCCCTCGACCTCCACGAGCCCGTGCTTCAGCAGCCGCGACATGGTCGAGTAGACCTGCCCGTAGTGCAGGGGCTTGTCCTGCCCGAACCTCTCGTCGAAGGCCCGCTTGAGGTCGTATCCGTGGCGGGGTCCGGTTTCCAGCAAGCCGAGCAGCGTGTGACCGATGGACATGGGCCAACTCTACGCCATGTGTATACACGTCGTGTATACATCTCCGCCGGACCCCGCTCAGCCTCCCCCGGAACCTCCTCGGGCTCGTCCCCGGACCCGCCGGGCCCGCCGGACCCTGGACCCGCCGGACCCGCCGGGCCACGGACCCGCCCGGCCGCGGGCCCGCCCGGCCGCGGGCCACGCACGCCCGAGCAACCCGGCGCCCGCCCTTTGCGTCAGCGCATCGGGGCCTCGCAGCCGGGGTCGGGACCGTGGGCGGACAGCGAGCGGGAAGCAGGCGATGGGACAGGCAGCGGACGACCGGATCGCGCAACCACCGCACGCGGACCGGCACCCGGCCGCCGACCCGCCCTCCTCCGCGTCCGACACCCCGTCCGGCACCGCCGAGCCACCACCCGCCTCCCGCACCGACGCCGGAGAGCCGTCGACGCTGCTCCCCGGCACCGCCGAGCCGCCCGGCCGGCTCCCCTCGCCCCGTACCGTGCGCCTGCCGGGCCCCCGCGTCGGGCCGCCGAGCGGACTCCGGCCGGCCGACGGGACCGCGGAGTCCCCCGGCGCCGACCCCGCAGGCCCGGCCCCGGGGGAGTCCCCGGAAGCGGAAACGGAAGCGGAAGCGGAAACGGAAACGGAAGCGGACCCGCCACGACCGCGGGGCGCGCTCCTGCTGCGCACCCTGCGCGGCCCGGTGCTCGCCCTCCTCCGGCATCCCTACTGGGAACCCGCCGACCCTGCCTACGTCCTGCGGCGCTGGCCCGGACTGACCGCGATGTGCTGCGCGACGCTGTTCTTCTGGCTGTCGCTGACGCCCTCGCTGGTACCCCGGCCCTGGCCGCTGCAGGGAGTGATCGGCGGGATCACGGCCGCCATCGGGTACGCCATCGGCGGACTGCTGGAGTGGCTGCTGCGGCTCGCGCTGGGGCCGCTGTACCGCCGCCACCGCAGCCGGGTGCACCGCCTGCTGCCGGGGCACCCGGGGCCGCACTGGCGGGCCCGGGCCTGGCTCGGCTACTACCTGCTCAGCACCGGACTCACCGTCGCGGCGCTCTCCCTGAGCGCCGACGCGCAGCGGGAGCTGCGCCGGCTCCAGGAGATGCCCGAGACACTGACCTGGCACTCCCTGATGATCGCGCTGCTGGCCATGGCGATCTGCGGCACGCTGGTGGCGCTCGGCCGGGCCGTGCGGCTGGGCACCCGCGTCCTGATCCGGCTGCTGGGCCGGTTCGTCCCGCGTCCGCTGGCCATCGGCGTCGGACTGCTGGTCAGCGCCACCGTCGTGGTCTTCGGGACCCGCGACGTCGTCTTCGACCGGGGCATCATCGACGTCGCGGCGCGGCTGGCCGAGAAGACCGACAGCAGCACGAAGGACGGCATCGTGCAGCCGGCCTCACCACAGGTCTCCGGCAGCCCCGGTTCGCTGGTGCGCTGGGACGAGCTGGGCTACGAGGGGCGCAACTTCACCGGCTCCTCGCTCTCGCCGCACCGGATCACCACCGTCACCGGCAAGCCCGCCGTGCAGCCGATCCGGGTGTACATCGGCCAGGAGTCGGCGCCGACCTTCACCTCCCGCGCGGAGCTGGCGGTACGGGAGCTGGAGCGCACCGGCGCCTTCGACCGGGACGTGCTGGCCGTCGCCGGTACCACCGGCCGGGGCTGGGTCAACTCCACGGACGCCGAACCGCTGGAGTACATGCACGGCGGGAACACCGCGATCGTCGCCGTGCAGTACTCCTACCTGCCGAGCTGGGCGTCGTTCCTGGTGGACAAGGAGCAGGCGGGACGGGCCACCCGGGCCCTGGTCGAGGCGGTCCGCGCCCGCTGGCTGCGGATTCCGGCCCAGGAGCGGCCGAAGCTCGTCGTCTTCGGCGAGTCCCTCGGCGCCTATGGCATCGAGGCGTCGTTCGACGGACCCGACGACATGCTGTCCAAGGTGGACGGCGCGCTGCTGGCCGGAACCCCCAACTTCTCCCCCATCCGCCGGGAGCTGACCGCGCACCGCGACCGGGGCACCCCGGTCTGGCGACCCGAGTACGAGAAGGGGCGGCACTTCCGCTTCGCGCAGTGGCCGCGCAAGGACCTCGCACGGCCGGGCCCGGAGTCCGCGTGGAAGGGACCGCGCGTCGTCTATCTGCAGAACGCGTCGGACGCGATCGTGTGGTGGTCGCCGGATCTCGCCCTCGAACCGCCCCGGTGGCTGCGCGCCCCGCTGGGTCCGGACATCACCGACGAGGTCACCTGGTTCCCGCTGGTGACCTTCTGGCAGACGACGGTGGACATGGCCGTCTCCTACGGCGTCGGCGCCCCGCACGGCCACCGCTACGGCAACGGCTCGGTGGAGGGCTGGGCGGCAGTCGCACCCGCGGCGGGCTGGACGGAGCAGGACACCGCGCAACTGCGCCGGTTCATGGACCAGCGGGAAGCCCCCTACTGAACCACCCAGGCCCCGCGGCCGCAGACCCCAGGGCCCGCGGCACATCCGACCGCCGGAGAGGCGGCCGCGGGGCCGGCCCCCGTCGTCACTCCTGAGCGCCGCCGTTCCCGGGCGGCGCCGACTGCTCCGGGCCGGGAGCGGCGGACCCGCTCCCGGCGGCGGCGCCCGCGGGTTCCGGGGCGGCCTCGCGCAGCCGGCTGAGGGCCTGCTCCTGTGCGTAGCCCTTGAGGTAGCCGACGACGGTGTTGGTGACGGCGACCAGCGGAACCGCCACGACGGCGCCGGGGATACCGGCGATCAGACTGCCGCCGGTCACGCCGAGGACCACCGCCAGCGGGTGGACGCGCACCAGTCGGCCCAGGATGAAGGGCTGGAGGATGTGGCTCTCGATCTGCTGCACGGCCAGCACCACGGCCAGCGCCAGCAGCGCCGTGACGATGCCGTCGGTCACCAGCGCGACGACCACGGCGAGCGCGCCGGAGACCACCGCACCGATGATCGGGATGAAGGCGAAGAGGAAGATGAAGACGGCCAGCGGCACCGCCATCGGGACGTTGAGCAGATACAGCCCGATCCCGATGAAGATCGCGTCGATCAGCGCGACTATCACCGTCCCGCGGACGTAGCCGGTGAGCGTGGCCCAGGCGCGCGGACCGGCTCCCGCCACCCCCTCGCGGGCGGCCGCGGGGACGAACTTGAGCGTCCACTCCCAGATGCGGCGGCCGTCGTAGAGCAGGAAGAGGGTCACGAACATCGCCAGCAGGGCGCCGGAGAGGAACTCCAGGATGACGGTGACGCCCTCGATGCCCGCGGAGGTCAGTTCCTTGCTGTTGTCGCCGATCCAGTCGCTGAGGTTCTGCGCGATCTCGTTGATCTGGTCCTCGGAGACATGGAACGGCCCGTTCAGCGCCCAGTTCTTCAGCTCCTGGATACCGTCCTGCACCTTGTCGGTGAGGGTGTCCAGGTTCTCCATCACCTGCCAGACCACGAACCAGCCGACCAGGCCCATGACCACGAAGCCGCCGATGAAGGTGATGGCGGTGGCCAGCCCGCGGCCCAGCCCGATCCGCCGCAGCCGGGCGACGGTGGGCTGCAGCAGTGCGGTGATCAGCAGACCGGCGGAGAAGGCGATGATCACCAGGCTTATCGTGCTGACGACCTTCATCAGCACCCAGATGACGCCGGCCAGCACCAGCAGCCGCCAGCCCGCCTCGGCGGCGACCCGCACGCCCCACGGCACGGCCGCCGACGGCTCCGGCTTGGCCGCTATGGCGGGCGCGTACTGCGGGGGCGGCGGCACGTAGGCGCTGCCGTTCGCCGCGTCACCGGCCTCCGCCTCGGCCTGGGCCCGGCCCGCCTCGGTGTTGGAGAGCTCCGGGTCGACGCCGTCGGACCGGTGCGCGGCACCTGAGCCGCGCTCCGCTTCGGCCCGCCGCTCGGCGGCCTTCGCGGCCCAGCGGCCCACGGCCACCCTGAGCCTGTCCATCCTGCTGGTCATTCCGCTTCCTCCGCCCCCGGGGCCAGTGGCTTCGCCGTGTGAGGGACGACGTTACCCGTGCCGATGGTTGCTTCGGGAACCGGATACCGCGGCCGACGGCCCGCCGCGGGCCCCGCGGCGTCGGTGCCGGCGTCCCGGCCCGTCCGGACGGACCCGCGGAAAAGGGGATGCCCCCCGGGTCGATCTTCACAGATCGCCGCGAGGGGCATCCCGTTCCGGACCGGCAGGGGTCCGGTGAGCTGCGCTGGACCGGTTCGGCTCAGTAGTAGTGGTTGGCCTGCCAGAAGTCCCACGCACCACAGGGGCTTCCGTACCGGTCGTTCATGTAGTTGAGGCCCCACTTGATCTGGGTGGCCGGGTTCGTCCGCCAGTCGGCACCCGCCGAGGCCATCTTGGAGCCCGGCAGCGCCTGGACGAGCCCGTAGGCACCCGAGGAGGCATTGGTCGCGCGGTAGTTCCAGCCGGACTCGCGGGAGACGATCGACGAGAAGCACTGGTACTGCCCGCCGCCGACGATCTGCTTGGCCATCGACTGCACCTCTGCGGTGGAGTACGACGACTTCTGGGCGAAGTCCGCGCGCTCGTTGGAACGGCTCGCGGTCGACTTGACCTCGTCGCGCTCCTTGGCCTTCTCGGCGGCCTTCTCCGCTGCCGCTTCCTTCTCGGCCTTCGCCTTCTTGGCGGCGGCGTCCTCGGCGGCCTGCTTGCGGGCGGCCTCCTCGGCGGACTTCCGCGCCTCGGCGTCGGCCGCGGACGAGGCGGCGTCGACCTGCTGGGTCAGGGAGGCACTCTGCGCCCGGGCCTGCGACCCGGCTGGTATGTCCTCCAGGAGCGTCGCCTGGGCGGCGGTGGCCTCGGCGTCACTGGGCGCCGAGCCCTGGTCGGCGCCTGCGGCAACACCGACGACGGCGCCGACGGTGGTGACCGCGGTGGCGGACGCCACGGCGAATCCCCGGACCGAAATCCGAGCAGTCACACGGTTTCCTTCCAACATGCCCGCTGGGGTGACCTCGCGGGCGCAATCGTGCCCCTGGCACTGGCCTCCCTCGTTCTGGCCACGGGAGACACGGGCCCGGTGGGTCTCTCCCGGCGGGAGAGCCCGCGTGGTGCTTCGGGCGGCATACGGCGACTGCTGTTCAGTTCTGTACTGCGTTGCGGTGTCGCACCGTTGGTGGTGCGGATGTGCCGTATGCGGGGCCTGACAGAAACCACACCCTGCCGGAACCGGACGCGCCGAAGCAATTCCGTGCCGAGTGGGAAAGCTCACACGGCGTTTGGGGGACAGGAATCCCGGAAACATGCGCGCGAGCAGGCCCCGTGCGGCTAAGGTGCTGTGCCCTTGCGCACGGGGCCCGGTTCCCTCGGAAGCGGCTAGCGGGCTCGGTCCGGCCCACAGCCGAGATCAGTGCAGGTCAGACCCGCCCCTCCTCCAGCATTTCGGTCACCAGTGCGGCAATCGGAGAGCGCTCCGAACGCGTCAGGGTGATGTGTGAGAAGAGCGGATGACCCTTCAACCGCTCCACCACGGCGACGACTCCGTCGTACCGGCCCACCCGCAGGTTGTCCCGCTGCGCCACGTCGTGGGTGAGGACCACCCGCGAGTCGGTGCCGATCCGGGAGAGCACCGTCAGCAGCACGTTGCGCTCCAGCGACTGGGCCTCGTCGACGATGACGAACGCGTCGTGCAGCGAACGGCCCCTGATGTGGGTGAGCGGCAGCACCTCCAGCATGCCGCGGCCCACCACCTCTTCGATGACCTCCCTGCTGGTGACCGCCGAGAGCGTGTCGAAGACGGCCTGCGCCCAGGGGTTCATCTTCTCCGCCTCGGAGCCCGGCAGATACCCCAGGTCCTGCCCGCCGACCGCGTACAGCGGCCGGAAGACCATCACCTTGCTGTGCTGCCTGCGCTCCAGCACCGCCTCCAGTCCGGCGCAGAGTGCCAGCGCGCTCTTGCCGGTGCCCGCGCGCCCGCCCATCGACATGATGCCGACCTCCGGGTCGAGCAGCAGATCCAGCGCGATCCGCTGCTCCGCGCTGCGGCCCTTGATGCCGAACGCCTCCCGGTCGCCGCGCACCAACCGGATCCGGCCGTCCGCCGTCACCCGGCCGAGCGCCTTCCCCTTCTCCGACTGCAGCACCAGTCCGGTGTGCACGGGCAGCTCCGGGGCGTCGTGCGGCAGGGCCGTGCTCTCCTCGGCGAAGAGTTCGTCCACGTCCTCGCCCGGGAGGGTGAGTTCGGCCATGCCCGTCCAGCCGGAGTCGGTGACCGCCAGCTCGGCCCGGTACTCCTCGGCCAGCAGCCCGACGGACGACGCCTTGATCCGCAGCGGCAGGTCCTTGGAGACGACCGTGACGTCATACCCCTCCGCCTGCAGATTGCGGGCGACGGCGAGGATCCGCCCGTCGTTGTCCTCCAGCCGCCCGTGCGGATTGAGGAACGCGGCCGGCAGCACCGCCGGATCCGAGTGGTTCAGCTCGACCCGGAGCGTGCCGCCCGTGTCGCCGATCGGGATCGGCGCGTCGAGCCGGCCGTGGCGGATGCGGTACTCGTCGAGCCGGCGGAGGGCCTGCCGGGCGAAATAGCCCAGCTCTGGGTGGTTGCGCTTGGCCTCCAACTCGGTGACGACGACCACGGGGAGCACGATCTCGTGCTCGTCGAACCGGTCCATGGCTGCCGGATCCGCCAGCAGGACGCTCGTGTCGATGACATACGTGCGTCGGCCGGAATCGCTGCGCTTCTTGCTGATCACCACGGTGGGACGAACCCCCTCGGATGAGGTCGGGAGCGACGGCGTCGCGGGGGAAGAGACCGGAGTCGGCCCGCACCACGCGGGCCGGGCTCCGGCCCTCCGCGTCCTGCGCCCGTGCCGCGCGCGTTGCTGCTCCGCGCGGTCCGGGGGCGTCCGTGGTGTCCAAAGGGCCTCCCGGCGACCACACCCCCTGGGAGGGGCACGGTCGTGAGGGATATTCCCTGCTGAGTGGTCAGCCATGCAATCAGCCGTCCCCTGCGTCGCAGCACGCCCGCGCGGGGCGGCCGGCGGCCGCGAGAGAGCAAGAGGCCGGCGGAGGAGCCGGGGTCCTGGGCCGGATCGGCGGCACGGAGCAGCGGAGCCGGGCCGGGTGGCGCCCGGGGCCGGGCTCGGGAGGCGGCGACGGCGTCGGTCGCGGCCGGGCGGCGTTCGTCCTCGGCCCGCCGTCGAGCCGGACGCTCGGGTGCGGGTGCGGGTGCGGGTGCGGGTGCGGGTACGGCGGCCGTCGGGCCGGGCGCGGGCGGTGGTACCGGTGACGGGGGCGGCGGGCGGCGGCTGCCGGTGGCGGCCCTCAGCCGCCGTAGCGGCGGTGGCGCGCGGCGTAGTCGCGCAGGGCGCGCAGGAAGTCGACCTTGCGGAAGCCGGGCCAGAGCACCTCGCAGAAGTAGTACTCCGAGTGGGCGCTCTGCCAGAGCATGAAGCCGGACAGCCGGGTCTCCCCGCTGGTGCGGATGATCAGGTCGGGGTCGGGCTGCCCCCTGGTGTAGAGGTGCTCCGAGATGTCCTCGACGGTGAGGCTCTCGGCGCACTCGTCGAGGCTTATGCCGCGCGCGGCGCGGTTGCTCAGCAGCGAGCGGACGGCATCGGTGATCTCCTGCCGGCCGCCGTATCCGACAGCGACGTTCACCAGTATCCCGTCGACGTCCCCCGCCTTCTGCTCGGCCTCCTTGAGCACCTTCTGGGTGCTGGCCGGCAGCAGGTCGAGCTGCCCGACGTGGTGCACGCGCCAGCGCCCGTCGGCGGCCAGGTCGCGCACGGTGTCCTCGATGATGCCCACCAGCGGGAGCAGTTCGCTCTCCGGGCGGTTCAGGTTGTCCGTCGACAGCAGCCAGAGCGTCACGACCTCGACGTCCGTCTCGGCGCACCAGCCGAGCAGCTCCTCGATCTTGGAGGCGCCCGCTTTGTGTCCCTGCTCGGCCGTCCCGCCGGCGGCCCGCGCCCAGCGCCGGTTGCCGTCCAGGATGACGCCGATGTGCTTGGGGGCCTGGTCGTGGTCGAGACGGTCCTCCACCCGGCGCGCGTAGAGCTTGTACACCAGGTCGCGCAAGTTCATGGGAACGGCCAGCCTCTCCGTGCCGAGTCGGGATTCCAGCACCTTACTGCCGTTCGCCCGACCGTACGAACCGAGCCGGTCATGGTCGCGGAGCCGTCCCCGCGACCGGGAGCGGGGCCGTCACCGGCACGGTGATAGGAAAAGGCATATGACGCACGGCACTCACCTCACCACATCCCCCGTCCCCGTCCCCACAGCCGTACCGTCCGACACGCTGCACCGTGCGGACCCCGCGCGCTACGACGCCATGGAGTACCGCCGCACCGGCCGCTCCGGGCTGAAGCTGCCCGCGATCTCGCTGGGGCTGTGGCACAACTTCGGCGACGACCGTCCGCTGGCGACCCAGCGGGCCATCCTGCGCCGCGCCTTCGACCTCGGGGTGACCCACTTCGACCTGGCCAACAACTACGGCCCCCCGGCCGGGTCCGCCGAGCTGAACTTCGGCCGCCTCTTCGCGCAGGACTTCCGGCCCTACCGCGACGAGCTGGTCGTCTCGACCAAGGCCGGCTATCCGATGCACCCCGGGCCGTACGGGGACTGGGGTTCGCGCAAGTACCTGCTCTCCTCGCTCGACGCGTCGCTGAGCCGGATGGGTCTGGAGTACGTGGACATCTTCTACTCCCACCGCTACGACCCCGAGACCCCGCTCGAGGAGACCATGGGCGCGCTCGCGAGCGCCGTCCGGCAGGGGAAGGCGCTGTACGCGGGCGTCTCCTCCTACAGCGCCGCGCGCACCCGCGAGGCCGCCCGGCTGCTGCGCGAGATGGGGGTGCCGGCACTCATCCACCAGCCCTCCTACTCGATGATCAACCGCTGGACCGAGGACGACGGGCTGCTGGACACGCTGGAGGACGAGGGCATGGGCTGCATCGCCTTCGCGCCGCTCGCCCAGGGGCTGCTCACCGACAAGTACCTCGGCGGTGTCCCGGAGGGCTCCCGGGCCGCCCAGGGCACGTCCCTGGACCCGGGCCTGCTGACGGAGGAGGTCGTGCGGCGGCTGCGCGGCCTGAACGAGATCGCCGAGCGGCGCGGGCAGTCCCTCGCCCAGTTGGCGCTCCGCTGGGTGCTGCGCGACCCGCGGATGACCTCGGCGCTGATCGGCGCCAGTTCCGTGGCGCAGCTCGAGGCCAATGTCGCGGCGCTGCGTGCCGGGGGGCTCACCGAAGGTGAGCTGGCCGAGATCGACGAACTCGCCGTCTCGGAGCCCGGCGCCAACATCTGGGCCGCCAGCAGCAACTCCTGACCGCCGCGGCGGGGGCCCGAAGGGGCCCCGGAACGCAAAGCGGGCCGGTCCGTGGGGGGATACGGACCGGCCCGAGGGGGGGGTTCCCACCATAGCCCCTCGGGTGCGATCTTCCGCACACCAACGACCGTGTCGCACAAGCGGATCCGGGCCTTCAGACGGCCAGCGCACCCAGCGCGACCCCGGCCATCGCCCCGAGCACCATGAAGGGACCGAAGGCCAGGGCGCTGTTCCGGCGGGCGCGGCCGGTCGCCACGAGGGTGAGGCCGTAGCCCGCCGCCGCCAGGAAGCCGAGGAACGCGCCGGCGAACAGCACCCCCCAGCCGTACCACCCAAGAGCGACCCCGACCGACAGCGCGAGCTTGACGTCGCCGAAGGCCACCGCGCGCGGACTGATCAGGAACAGCACGAAGAAGGCCCCTGCCAGCGCGAGCCCGCCCAGCAGCGCCCGGCCCCAGCTCCCGCCCGCGCCGGGCAGCAGGGCAGCGCCGCCCAGCAGTACGGCGGTGCCGCCCGCCAGCGGCAGGGTCAGCAGGTCCGGCAGCCGCATCACCGCGTGGTCGACGGCCGCCAGCAGCAGGGCCACCGGCACGGCCAGCAGCCACACCGCCAGTTCCGGACGCAGCCCGGCGGCCGCGGCCAGTCCGGCGCAGGCGAGCGCGCCAAGTAGCGCGAGAGCGCCCCTTCCGCGCCCGTACGCCCCCTCGGGCTCCTGAGTCCCGGCGCACCCGGCGCAGGTGGCGGGACCGAGCAGACCGCGCACTCCCCCGCCCAGCGGGTGCCCGCGGGGACAGCTCCCGCGCCACGGTTCCCCCGGTTCCACCGAAAGGCGGTAGACGGCCCGGGGCAGCAGAGAGCACGCCGCGGCGCCGTAGGCGGCGGCGGCCGGTATCGCGATCCACTCCAGCGGCGGCACACCGCGAGCCTACGCGGGGCCGGTGGCCGAACGGCCCTACTCGCCCGTACGGTGGTCTTCGGGAGCGATTCATCTCACACCGGCGCGGAGCATCCCGGAGCGGGACAGCGCCGACACCTGCGACGCAGCACCAACCGGCCCTCTTCGGCGCCGCGTTATCCACCTGCCGTTGTCAGTGGGGGGCCGTACTGTAGTGCGTATGACATCGACTTCCACCGGGCCCGGAGAGCCCGGACGGTCCCAGGAGACCGCTGCGGGCGCTGCGCCCGCACCGGAGACCTCCGTCACCGCGGCCAACGACGCGATCAGGAACTTCGTCGCGGGCCGCACCCTCTGGTCGAAGGAAGCTCTGGCCGAGCTTGACCGGCTGCGCGAGCAGTGGCAGCGCGCCGTTCGTGCCGAGATGGTCGAGGCGGCGTGAGGGCCGCCGCCTCGACCATCTCCTCCTCCCGGTGAGCTCCGACTCACCGTCCTCTCCGCGCCACTTCGGCGCACACGCACCGCACCTCCCGCCGAACGGGGTCTCGTCACCCGCCCGTTGATCCGCGACCATGTGACGGGTCGGCGGTACCCGCGGCACGCGGGCTCCCCGGGGGACGGAGGTACGGTGCGGAATCGCGGACTGCGGCAGCGGAGTCGGCCGCGGACGGCGGACGGTCCCGCCGCGCCCGAGTACGGCGGGCACAGCCCCGAGCACGACAGCCCCGAGCCGGGCGACGACGAGGCAGCCGGACACGAGGCGTACGAGGCCGCGGAGCGGGCCCGGCGCGGACGGCGGCGACTGCTGGTCGCCGCCGCCCTGTTCGCGACACTGATCCTCCCCCGGGTCGTCAGCCCGCCCGGCTCCGCGGACGGCACCGAAGCCGCCCGCCCCGCGCCCGGCAGCGCCACCGCCCCGGCGACCCCGCACCCCGGCGCGGGCAGCAGTTCCTCCCCCGCACCGGCGCCCACCTCCACCGGGCCGGCGCACGAGGACGCACCGCGCCCGACCAGGAGTCCCGCACCCGGCCGCCCCGGCCCCGCGGCGGGGCCGGGATCCGGCGACGGCGAGGCCGCGTTCCGCTCGGTACACGCGGGGCAGTGCCTGACCGTGCACGGCAACGGCTCGGGGTGGAACCGTCCGGCGCCCACCGAGGCCACCCGGATCGGCTGCGGGGACGACCGCGCCTTCACCCGGGTGACCGCCGTGCGCCGCGCTCCGGCCGACGGCACGAGCGCCCCCGGGTGCCCCACCGGGAACGGCCGGGCCACCTGGACGCACGGCGCCACGACGCTGTGCCTCACCCGGCAGTTCCGCACCGGCCAGTGCCTGCTGGCCGAAGCGGACGACGGCCAGGTGCGTGCCGCGCTGATGTCCGCGCCCGCGTGCTCCGCGGCCCCGCCCTCCGGCCCGGGCCGGTACAACCGGCTGCTGCGGGTCACCGGCGTCCGCGACGACACCGCACCCTGCCGGGAGAACGACCCCGCAGCGCACTCCCGCTACTGGCGGTGGCGCATCGACGGCGGCGACCGCACCCTGTGCACGGCCGACGCGACCGAGTGAGGCACGCCACCCCTCACCCCGCGCGGCGGCGCACCCCGGGAGCGGCGGTGGCCAGCACCACCGCGAGCCCCCCGGCGAGCAGCGCGAAGGGCAGCGCCGCACCCGCCAGAGCCAGATACGGCAGCGCGGAAAGCCCCGCGACGAGGCAGTAGCAGGCACCCGCGAGGGAGAGGAAGCACTGGGTGCGGGGCGGTCCGTCCACGTTGAGGCGGACCACCAGCGCGGCGCACACCGCGGCCCACAGCGCCGCCCGCGGCTCACCGAAACTGCACGCGTCCCGGGCCGCCTCCGCCGCACGGAACCACCACTGCGCGTCCAGAGCGTCCGCCATGCGGGGGAAGTCGGCCGCGTAATCGGGCAGTCGGGCGCCGCCGGGCACCCGGGCGCCGAAGGGCGCCACGTCCCGCCGGACGCACTCGGTGACCAGCAGCACCGCCGCGCCGAGCGCCTGTGCCAGGCCGGAACTCCACCCGACCGTCCAGGCCCGCAGCCGGACACCGCCCGGGACTTCGGGCGGGCCGCCGCCTGGTGCTCCACCGCCCGGCGCTGCCGTCTCCGCCGCCGCTGCTCCGCCGGGTCCCGGTCCGGCATCCGCCGCCACCGCTGCTCCGCGGGGGCCCGCTCCGGCTTCCGCCGCCGCCCCGGCGGGTTCCGCCGCCTCCTGTGCCACGCCCGCACGCTCCCTCGGCCCGCCGTCCGTCCGCGGTCGGCCCGGGCCGCCCGGACCGGCTCCGCCATGATCGGACGCACCGTCCCGCCCCGCAAGAGGCCGCCGGGGCACCGGAGTCGGGCGGCGCGCGGTGCCGGTCAGTCCTTCTTGGGGAAGGACACCTCCACCCGGCGGTTCTTCGCGCGGCCCTCCTCGGTCCCGTTGTCGGCGACCGGGTAGTCCTCGCTGTAGCCCCGCACGTTGAAGCTGACCTCGGAGCCCAGCTTCCGGGCCAGCGCCGTCTGGACGGCTGTCGCGCGCTTCTTGGAGAGCGTCTTGCCGTGCGCGTAGGTGCCGAGGTCGTCGGTGAAGCCGAAGACGTTGACCTCCGTGCTGCCCTGCTTCTCGATCTCGTCCGCGATGGTCTCGATGCGGTCCTTGGCGCCGCTGCCGAGCTCGGCGCTGTTCTTGGCGAACAGCACCTCGGCCTGCAGAGTGAACTTCGTCTTCGCCGAGCTGTCCTCGCGGCGCTCCTCGCCCCCGAGGTCCTCGGTCACGAACTTGATGTCCAGCACCTTGGGCTCCGCGAGCTTCGCACCCGCGGCGAGGCGCAGCCCGTCGGCCTTCGCATCCACCCGCACGGGCTTCCCGGAGTCCTTGAAGTCGTCCGGCGGCGCGCTGAAGCCGGGGTCCCCCGGGCCCTTCTCGCCGGGGAGCGAGGGCGCCTGCCCGGTGGGGATGCCGGTGGGGTCGTCGGTGGGGTAGCGGGTCGCGATGTCCGGGACAGACGGAGTCGGCCCGGGGGTGGGGTCGTCCGCCCGCGCGGCGGGCGCCGTGATGCCCAGGACGAGGGCGGCGGAGGCGGACGAGGCAGCCGCGGCTCTGGCGGCGAGCTGCCACCGGGTGAAGCCCATCCCTCACTCCCCTTCAGAGATCGTCACACCGGCGGGAGGCATGTCCGCGATCTGGAACTCGACCTCGTCGTTGCCTTCCGGCGGAGCGGGGAACTGCGCGTACCAGGTCTTCGACTTCCCGGCGAGCACCGGCTGGCCGAACGAGGTGCACAGGCACCGTCCCTCGGTGTCCCTGAGGACGAGATAGCGCTTCTTGCCCTTCTTGTCGACGAGTTTGGCACCGGCGACCGACAGCTTGTTGCGCAGGGCGACTTCGGACTCGTTGCCCTCCCAGCCGGGTGCCACCCACGCCTTGCCGCCCCCGTTGGTCACCTTGCCGCTGATCGTCACGAAGCCGCCGGACTCGCGGCGGGCCGAGGTGATGGTGAGGGTGATGTCCTCGCCGCCCCGCACCTCCGCCAGCGGTTCGCCGTCCGCGGGGGCGCCGGAGCGTCCGCCGTCCGAGCCTCCGCCGCTCCCGTCGGCCTTTGCGGAGGACTGCGGCTCCTTGCCGTCGCCGTCTCCGCCGTCACCGCCCCCGCCGCACCCGGCGGTGACTGCCAGTCCGGCCGCGAGGGCCACCGCGGTCATGGTCCTGCGGACCCGCAGGACGCGCCGATGATTCATGGACCACTCGACTCTCGTTCGTCGTTCGCTCGTCATTCGACCAGCACCACCGAGAACAGGTCGGACGGCTTCAGATCGCGCCCCGCGTGTTCGGGGTCGATCGTCAGCTCCTCGCCGTCGCAGCGCAGCCGGATCTCCTCGGCGCTGTCCCCGTCGCTGTCGTCGCTGTCGTCGCTGTCGTCGCTGCCGTCGCTGCCGTCGCTGCCGTCCCCGGCGCCGCCGTCGCTGCTGCCGTCGCTGCCGGGCCCGCCCGTGCCGGTGTCCTCGCTCTCGCCGCCAGTGCCGCCGGCGTCGCTCTCGTCGCCGCCCGTGCCGTCGTCACCGGTGTCCTCCGCCACGCAGCGGGGCCGGAGCACCGCGGTGGCGGTGGCCTTGGCCGTCCTGTCGTCCGCGCCGGGGACGATCGTGCGGCCGGTGTCGAACCGCGTCTCGATGCGGACGCGGTAGCCGAGGTCGCCGTCGCGCGTGACCGGGTCGCAGGTGAGCAGGTCGGAACGGTTGCGGTCCGCGAAGTGCGCCGCCGCGCCGCAGCCGTCGCCGGTCAGCGCGGCCCCGGCGGCCAACCAGTCCGGCCAGCCCCGCGCGGCCTCGACCGCGTCCAGGAAGCCGTCGAAGAACTGCTGCCGGTCGTCCTCGGCAGCTCCCAGCGCCGCCGCGTCCGCAGCGGTCTGGCCACCGTTGCGCACGGTCGCCGCCTGGGCGACGGCGAAGAAGGCGAAGGCGAGGAACAGCAGACCGGCGATCACCGCTCCGTAGAGCAGGACCGTCTGGCCGCCGTCGCCGGACGGACGGCGCGTGCTCAGCCACCCAGCACGGCGGTCACCGCGTTGATGATGGCGCCGGAGATCAGCGAGTCGAGCCCCAGCGCCCGGATGGCCAGAATGATGCCCGCGACGAGGATGACGATCCCGGCGTATTCGATCGAGTTGGCGCCCCGGTCCCCGCCCCTGCCCCGCATCAGGGCGAGGCGGGTGCGGATGCGTCCGCGCGTGGCGTTCGGCATCGGGCTCTCCTCCGTTGCTGGCTGACTCGGTACCCCTGGAGGGATCCGCCCCCGGGTCGTTCCGGACGTTCGGGCCCACCCGCCCCGCACGGCGGCCGGTGCCGGGGCGGCAGCGGCGTGGTGTCACCTCGGCCCCCTCCTGCCGGTACCCCGCGGTGTAGCTAACAGTCGCTGTCCGAATGCAGACTGTGCCACAACTCATTGCGGCGGCGAAGGGGTGGACGGCAACAGGTGCCGCGAGCACGGCCGTAGGGGGTGCGGACGGACACGTTCCGGCATACCGGACGGCGGGGAGGGCGGGGAGTAAGCCGGACATGAACCGACGCCGCCTCCTCTCGACGGACCGTGGCGACAGGGCGAGCGGCGCAGAAGCGCGGGGAACACCCGTGCTGAGTGCGCGCGTTGAGCAGATGCGGGCCGCGGACGTACCGACCCTCACCATAGCGAGCGAGATGCCCCGCGCGCGCCCGTCGCAACCCCGCTTCTCCGCGCGACATACCTCCCGTACGTGAGGTAACGGGCATGTCGCCGACCGCTCGTCGCCGCACCACCACCCCTTCCAATGGTTCGCATGCGGAAAGCAGCCGAGGGGGAACACTGCACCGTGAGTCAGCTCACAACGGCTTCGAAAACAACACGTCTCGTTTTTCACTTCCTTCGCACAGCACTTCGCTGTTCCCGCAGCACAGCCCAGGAATGCGATCAAGGAAAACATTCCGGACGTGAAATGCGCCGCAGTGGGGCGGAGATGACTCGGCGATCATTTTCTTGTGCGCCGGAAATATGTGTGCTTAAGGTGCCCGAGCTGTCGCGCCCGACGTGCGGCAGTTCGCAGCCGGACGCCGAGTCCTGCCGCTGGTCTGCGAGAACCCACCGTCGGCAGGAGCGGGGGAACCAGGTAAGTGCCCTCCGGGACCGATGTCCCGAGGGCTTGGGGTGAAGCCGTGACGGTGCCGCCGAAGAGGCGGACGTCGCGGCCGGGCTACTACTCCGGCCCGAATCCGACAGCTCACCTCGCAGGCGTAGGAGAGGGACTCCCCTATGTCTGGAAAGCATGCCCGAAAGTCCCGGAGCCGCCTCCGGCGCGGTGCCGTCCTGGCACTGACCGCAGGAGGCGCGGGTGTCGTACTGCCGCTGTTCGCGACCGGCAACGCCGACGCGGCTTCCGTCGACACGTGGGACAAGGTGGCCCAGTGCGAGTCGAGCGGCAACTGGCAGGCCAACACCGGCAACGGCTACTACGGCGGCCTGCAGTTCTCCCAGTCGAGCTGGGCCGCGGCAGGCGGCACCGCCTACGCCTCCCGCGCCGACCTGGCCACCAAGGACCAGCAGATCGCCGTCGCCGAGAAGCTCCTGAAGATGCAGGGCCCCGGCGCCTGGGCCTGCGCCGGAGCCGGCGGCCTGACCGCCGGCGGCCCCGCCGCCGACGTCCACCCCGACGGCGACCAGCCCCAGCCGCAGCAGAAGTCCACCCCCGAACAGGCCCGGCCCGAGAAACCCGAGCCGAAGCAGGCCGCCCCGCAGGACACGTCGGCCCGGTCCTACACCGTGGTCGGCGGCGACACCCTCTACGGGATCGCCACCTCGCACCAGGTGTCCGGCGGCTGGGAGGCCGTGTACGCGGCGAACCGCGCGGTGGTCGGCGGCGATCCGGACCTGATCCTGCCCGGCCAGCGCCTGTCGCTGCGGACGGAGGACGGCAAGGGAGACGTCGAGGAGAACGGCAAGGGGAACCACAAGAACTCCGAGGCGGGCTCCGAGCCGCAGGGCGGCGCCGAGAACTCCGCCGCGCAGGACGCCGCGGGCCCGGCGGACGCCGCAGCCGGTCAGGCCGCCGCGTCCGAAACGGCGCAGGACGACTACGTGCGGCCGGTGCCGGGCGGGACCAGCACGCCCTACCGGGCCGCCGGCTCCAGTTGGTCCAGCGGGCACCACACGGGCGTCGACTTCTCGGCCGCCACCGGGACCCCGGTGCAGGCCGTGGCCGCGGGCGAGGTCGTGGCGGCGGGTGACGGCGGCGCCTACGGCAACCAGGTCGTCGTCCGGCACGCCGACGGGAAGTACAGCCAGTACGGCCACCTGTCCTCGCTCGCGGTCCGGGCCGGGCAGCAGGTCGACGCCGGGACGCGGCTGGGGCTGTCGGGTGCGACCGGCAACGTCACCGGTCCGCACCTGCACTTCGAGGTGCGGACCGGTCCGGGCTACGGCTCCGACGTGGACCCCGTCGCCTACCTGCGGGCACACGGCGTCTCTCTCTGAGCCGCGGCACCACGCCCCCGAGCGCCCGGCGTCCGGCCCCCCGCGGGCCGGACGCCGGGCGCTCGCGTACCGGGCGGGCGCGCGGACCGGGCGGGCGCGCGGACCGGGCGGGCGCGCGGACCGGGCGGGCGCGCGGACCGGAACGTAGGGGACGGGACCGGGCTCAGCCGCCCAGCACCGCGCCGAAGTCCGTGTCGGAGCCCAGGATGAAGGTGGCGACGATGAGGATGAGGGTGCCGGGGAGCAGGAAGGCGATGGTGGTCATGGTGGCCTTGGGCACGGTCTTGGCCGCCTTGCGGCGTGCGTTCTGGGCATCGGTGCGGCGCATGTCGGTGGCGATCTGGATGAGCGTCTCGGCGATCGGGGCGCCGAGCTCCTCGCCCTGCTGCAGCGCGGTGACGAACTGGTCGACCTCGTCGCTGGCGTTGCGTGCGCGCAGCTCGTCGAACGCCTGGCGACGGCTGACGCCCATGTCCATTTGGCGGAGCGTGATGCGCAGTTCGTCGGCCCACGGGCCGCGGTAGCGGTCGGCGACGCGCTCCAGCGCCTGCCGGAAACCGAGCCCGGCGGAGACCACGACGGCCAGCACGTCCAGGAAGTCGGGCAGGGTGCGCTCGATGACGCGGCGCCGTTCCTTGATCGCCTGCCGGATGGCGAGATCGGCCGCGAACCAGCCGAAGGCCAGCACCAGCGCGGTGAAGAAGAGGCTGCCCGCCCACAGCCCCACCAGCCCCATGGCGAGCCCGAAGGCGCCGTAGACGGCGCGGCGGGCGGCGTACCGCTGGAGCGTGAGGCCGCCGGGGTTGCCGGCCTGGTCGATCCGGCGGCGCTTGGCCGCGACCTGCTTGGGGCCCATCAGCCGCAGCACCAGCGGGGCCAGCCGCATGCCGAGCCGGTCGACGGCGGCCTCCCCCGTCGAGGTGCGGGTGGCACCGACCTCCAGGGCCACGGCCAGGTCGGGCGGGAGCCTGGCCTCCGCGCGGTACATCCGGATGCCCAGAAAGGCGCCGAGGACGGCGAGCGCGCAGAGTGCGGCGAGTCCGAGAGCCAGCACGGTCACACCTCTATCCGGCCGAGGCGGCGGATGACGAGGAACCCGGCGGCGAAGAGCCCGACGGCCACCACCATGGCGACCTGCCCGACCGGGCTGCCGGTCACCCGGGCCAGGGCGCCGGGCATCATCGAGTTCATCATCAGCATGGCGCCCAGGCCCAGCAGCGGGATGGTGAAGGCCGTCGCGTTGACCTCGGCGAGCATGGTGCGCACCTCGCGCCGGGTCTCCTTGCGCTCCTCCAGCGTGGTGGTGAGGTTGCGCAGCGAGGCCACGATGGTGCCTCCGGCCCGGTTGGCGAGGACGAGCGTGGTGACCAGGACGACGAGTTCGCGCGAGGGCAGCCGCTCGGCGAGTTCGTTGAGCGCGTCGTCGACGGAGCGGCCGACGGCGAGCTGGTCGGTGACCAGCCGCAGCTCGTCGCCCGCGGGGGCCTCCAGCTCCTCGGCGGCCATGCCCAGTGCCGTGCGGAGTGCGAGTCCGGCAGAGGTGGCGTTCGCGAGGATGCGGGCGAGTTCGGGGAGCTGGCCGATGAACTGCTCGGTGCGGCGCTGCCGCTGGTGCGCCAGGAAGGCGTTGGCGGCCAGCACCCCGACGAGCCCGGCGATCGGCCCGAAGAACGGCGCGAGCACGGAGGACGCCAGCAGCCACAGCACGGCGACCAGGCCGGTCAGGTACACGACGTACTCGCCGGGTGTGAGGTCGAGTCCGGTCGCGGCGAGCTTCGCCTGGAGGCGGCGCCCCGCACCGGTGGCGCGCACCCGGCGGTCCACTCCGGCGAACCGCCGCCGCCCGCCGCCGGTGCCGGGCGGCAGCGCCGGTGCGGGGCCGCCGTCCCGGTCGAGCCGGTCGAGGAGGGCCCGGCGGCGGGCCCGCCCGGAGGCGTAGAGCAGCACGCCGGCGGCGGCCAGCAGACAGGCGGCCAGCGCGGCGCCGAGGGCGGTACCGGCGGCGGCGTCCAGCGCGAGCGGCGTGCCGTGCGGGCGCGGGGCGGGGGTCACACCGCCTCCCGGGTGGCGAGCTGGTCCTCGGAGTGGGCGACGCCGAAGGCGGCGGGCACGGGTTCCCCGGCCAGCGAGAGCCGGTCGGCGACGCGGCGGGGCAGCGGCAGATGGGTGAACGTGCCGTGCACCCGGCCGTCGGGGCCCGTGGGCCGGGCTGCGAACCGGGAGACGGTCGCGATCTGGAAGGACTCGCGGCCGTGCGAGGCCAGCAGGGCGATCTCCACGATCCGGCGGGAGCCGTCCGGGAGCCGCGCGAGCTGGACGAGCACGTCCACGGCGGAGTTGATCTGGTCCTGGAGGGCGGCGAAGGGGACGTCGACCTCGGACATGGAGGCGAGCGTCTGGAGCCGCATCAGGGCGTCCTCGGCGCTGTTGGCGTGCACGGTGGCCAGGGAGCCGTCGTGACCGGTGGACATGGCCTGGAGCATGTCGAGGGTCTCGCCGCCGCGCACCTCGCCGACGATGATGCGGTCCGGGCGCATCCGCAGCGAGTTGCGCACCAGGTCGCGTACCGTCACCTGGCCCTTGCCCTCCACGTTGGGCGGCCGGGTCTCCAGCCGGATGACGTGCTGCTGCTGGAGTTGCAGTTCGGCGGCGTCCTCGACGGTGATGATCCGCTCGTGTTCGGGGATGAGCGCGGACTGCGCGTTGAGCAGGGTCGTCTTGCCGCTGCCGGTGCCGCCGGAGACGATCACGTTGAAGCGGGCCCGGATGAAGGCGGACAGCAGCGCGAGCATGTGCTCGTCCAGCGTGCCGAGCCCGATCAGTTCGCCGAGCGAGTAGGCGCGCGGGAAGCGGCGGATGGTGAGGGTGGCGCCGGTCAGCGAGAGCGGCGGGATGATGACGTTGACCCGCTCCCCGGACGGCAGCCGCGCGTCCACCATCGGGTTGGACTCGTCCACCCGGCGGTTGACGGTGGAGACGATGCGCTCGATGGTCTGCAGCAGTTGCTCCTCGGAGGCGAACCGTACGGGTACCTGCTCGACGCGCCCGCCCCGCTCGACGAAGACGTGGTCCGGCCCGTTGACCATGATCTCGGTGATCGAGCCGTCCTCCAGCAGCGGTTCGAGCACCCCCAGGCCGAGGGCCTCGTCCACCACGCGCCGGATCAGCAAAGTACGGTCGCCGGTCGCCAGGACCGGACCGTCCCGGCTGATGAGGTGGCCCAGCACCCGCTCCAGGCGGGCCCGGCGCTCGGCGGGGCTGAGGGCCGACATCTCGGCGAGGTCGATCTCCTCCAGCAGCTTGGCGCGGTAGGCCGGCACCAGGTGCCCGGTGCTGTCGGCCGCCGGCCCCGGCGCTCCGGCGGGGCCGGCGGCCGCGGGGTTCTCGTGCCCGGTGATGCGGGAGCGCAGACTCATGGACCGACCTCGCTCATTCCTGTCCTCTCCGTCGCGGCGGTCGTCCGGCTCATCAGCGGCGCTCGCTCGGCATGGTCGCGGAGCGGGAGGCGGAGCCCAGGCTGTCCATCCCGGGGAGCAGGGACGGGATGGACACGGTCGCGGTGACCCGCACCTCCCCTGCGCCGTCCGCGCGCGTGAAGCTGCTGCGCTCCGCCGTCCAGTCGGACATGGCGGCCCGTCCGCCCGCCGCGTACCGGTCGGCCGTCTCCTCCCGGGAGGCCACCCGCGCCGCCGCCCGGGCGCCGGTGCCCGCCTGCTGGACGGCGTAGCCGACGATGCCGAGCTGGATGGCCGCCAGCGCCACGAGCAGCAGCAGCGGCAGCATCCCGGCGAACTCCAGCGCGCTGGAGCCGCGATCGGCTTCCCGGCCCCGCGTGCCGGAGCGGGGCCGGTGACGTCGCAGGCACCGAAGGTCCCCGCTCTCCCGGCGGCTTCGCGGACCCCGGACGAGCCGAACGTCCCCGCTCTCCCGGCGGCTTCGCGGACCCCGGACGAGCCGAACGTCCCCGCTCTCCCGGCGGCTTCGCGGACCCCGGATGACCCACGGGTCCCTGCTGCCCCGGCCGCTTCGCGGGTCCTGACGGCCCCGGCGGGCCCGCGGACCCCGGCCGTTCGGCAGGCCCCGGCAGGCGCTCCCCGGCATGCCCCCTCACCCCTCCTCCGCCGCGCCCGCAGCGCCGCTCACCGTGAACGGCAGACCCGCGCCGCCCGGGAACAGCAGCGGCGTGCGCAGGTCGACGTCGGCCTTCCAGACGGTGCCGCCGCGGGTGCAGCTGACCGCGGCGTCCGAGCGCCACTTCGCGGGCAGGTGTGCGCGGGCCGCCGCCTCGCAGGCGCTCTGCGGGTCCCCGTAGGCGGCGGCCGCGGTGGCGGCACGGGCGGCCTCGTCGGCGGAGTTGCCCGCGAGCGAGAAGGTGTAGCCGATCAGGACGCACTGCCACAGCAGCACCAGGGTGAGCAGCACGACCGGCGCCATCCCGGCGAACTCCACGGTCAGCGAGCCGCGGTCGCCGCCCCATGCGCCGGTGCGGCCCTCCGGTGGCACCTGGCGGCGCGGGATGCCCAGGGCTCCCCGGTCGGAGCCGAGGGGCGACGCGGTGCCGGAGGCCGGGCCGGGCGGCAGCGCCTGTCGCGCCTGCCGCGCCTGCGGGGCGAGCGCGGGTCTGTGGCCGGCCTCCTCGCCCCCGCCCCGACCGCCGCCGCCCTGGCCACCGCCGCCCTGGCCACTGCCACGGGTCCGGCGCCGGGCCGCGGGACCGCGCGGCGGCTCCCCGCCCGGCCCCGCGGCCAGTCCGAGCTCACCCGCCAGGGCCCACAGCGCCTGCCGGACGCTGCCTTTGGGGTCCAGGTCCTGCATCCGCCCGGCGTCCAGCGCCGACTGGAGTTCCTTGAAGTGGGCCGGCACGGTCGTGCGGGCCACCGGGCTGCCGGTGATGCGGGCGACGAGCTGCGGCTGGATCTCGGCCTGCCGCGAGGCCCGGTTGACGACGACGACCGTCTCCTGCGCCGTGCGGATCCGCAGCCGGTCCCACATCCGCACCATGCGCTTGGCACCCCGTACGGCGAGCACGTCGGGGGTGGTCAGCAGCAGGGCGAGGTCGGCCGCCTCGACGGCCGCGGCGTTCCCGGAGTGCATCTGGCTGCCGCAGTCCAGCACCACCGTCTCGTAGTGGGAGCGCAGCGCGGCGACCAGTTGGCGGGCGGTCCGCTCGTCCACGTCCTCGCCGCGCTCGCCCTCGTCCGGGGCCAGCAGCAGGCCGAGACCGGTCTCGTGCGGGTAGACGGCGTCCTGGAGGACCCGCGGGGTCAGGTCCTTGATCCCGGCCAGGTCGGCGACGGACCGGCGGAAGCGCACGTCGAGGAAGGAGGCGACGTCCCCGGACTGGAGGTCGAGGTCGGCCAGCACCGTGCTGCGGCCCGCGGCGCGGGCGGCGAGGGCCAGTTGGACGGCCGTCAGGGTGGTGCCGACGCCGCCCTTGGCCCCGGAGACGGTGACGACGGTGCCGCCGCCCGGTCCGGCGGCGCCGGGCGGCGCTGCGTCGCGGCCCTCGGGACCGCCCAGGTGGCGGCGGACGCCGGTGGCCCAGGCCGCGGCGGCGCCGACCCGGGCCGCCAGTTCGTCGTAGTTCAGGGGCAGTCCGGCGACGCCGCGGGCTCCGGCGTCCATGGCGGCGGCGTACAGCGCGGGGCTGGTGTCCTGGGTGGCGAGCACGACGGCGACGGCGGGGAACCGGAGGGCGACCTGGCTGATCAGTTCCAGTGCGGCGACCGGGCCGATCAGCTCGTGGACGAGCACCACTTCGGGCAGCTCGGCGGGTGCCTCGGCGGCCTGCTGGGCGAGGGCGTCCAGCAGTTGCCCCGAGTCGACGGCGGGCGGGAGCGGCTCGGCGTCGGGGAGCTGGCTGAGCAGGGTGACGAGGGGGCGGGCGGCGTCCGGGTCGCTGACGGCGGGCTGGATGCGGATGACCATCGGGGCCTCACTTGTCTCCGGGGAGCGTGTAGATGCGGTCCTCCTCGGGGACCTCGGTGTCGTCACCCGGTGCGACCAGGGCGAGCCGGACGTGCTCGGCGAAGGATTCGGCGTAGGCGACGCGCTGGGCGTCCTCGGTGGTGAGCGCGAAGGTGATGGGGACGCCGTCGCGGTCGCGGGCGCGGTCGTCGCGGTCCCCGCCGTCCTTGAGCGGGGTGAGCTTGCCGACGTCGATGACCTTGGCGCCGCTGACGATGACCCGGGACTCGGAGGGGGTTCTGCCGCGGCCCTCGCCTCCGGCGCGCTGCTCGCCCTCGAAGGTGGCGTAGATGTTGACCCGGTTGCCGGGGTGGATCTTCCCCGCGACGCCGGTCTCGGCGTCGATCATGATGGCGATCTCCTGCTCGCCCGTGTCGAGTTCGGGCCGCTCGGCCATCATGTCCGACTGGAGCAGCGAGCCCTTCTTGAGGGGGTTGACGGCGATCTTGCGCCGGATGTCGCCGAGGTCGGTGACGGCGGTGGCGGGCAGCCACCGCTTCGGCATGGACACCTCGGTGAACTGCGAGCTGTCCAGCGTCCGGTAGGCGGGCACGTCCTCCTTCAGCTCGTAGGCCGTCGTCTCCTCACCCACCTTGGACTCCACGTTCCGGACGACGGCCAGCACTCCGGCGAACGCGGCGAGGGCGCACAGGGCCGAGAGGACCAGCAGGAGGACACCGCGGCGCTGGCGTGAGTTCATGGACGGATTCCTCGGGGATCGGCGACGGCGGGCTCGGGCGGGTCGGGCTCGGGCGGCGCCGCGGAGTGGGCGGAGGCCGCGGACACGGGCGGTGCGGAGGCGGGCGGTGCGGAGGCGGGCGGTGCGGAGGCGGACGGTGCGCCGGGGGGCGCGGGCGGCAGCGAGGCGGCACAGAACGCGCAGCGGTCGCCGATCAGTTCGAGGCCGCATCCGGGGCATTCGTCCCGCCGTACCGAGGCGACCAGTTGGTAGAGGACGGAGACGTCGGGGATGGCGGCCACGAACTCGGTCAGCCGGGTCGTGCCCCACCAGTCCGCCGAGTCCCGGGGCAGCGGCGCCTGGTGCACGTGCCCGACCCGCCAGCGGGCGGGGAGGGTGTGCAGGGCCCAGTCGGCGGCGAGCCCACCGGGTGCGACGGTCAGTTCCGTGGCGAACTGCGGTGCTGTCAGGCCCTTGTCCGCCTCGGGGGTGCCGAGCCGGACCAGCTCGGGAGTGGGCGCCGCCAGGACGGCGAACCGGCTGCCGGGCAGCCAGGAGCGGGCGTGCGAGGTGACGCCGACGGGCACCCGGTCCAGCTTCGCGACGGACCCGAGGACCGCACCGGCGTACAGATAGTGGGTCAGCAGGCGGGCCGCGGCCCCGAGCACCCCGGGAGTGAAGTCGCACAGCGAGAGCTGCCGCAGCTGCCGCACCAGCACGCCGGTGGCCAGCGGCGGCAGTTCGACCGGCAGCAGGGCGATCCGGCGGCTCTCCAGCAGAGAGCGGACGGTGTGCAGCCGGTGCCGGTGGCGGAGGGGAAGGGTGGCGGGGAAGACGGTGACCAGGTGGCCGTGCCGCTCCAGCAGTCCCTGTGTCTCGGCCAGCGCCGCGTCCAGCGGCTGCTCCCCGGGCGGGGAGAGCACGTGCGCGAGCGGGGTGTGCCGGTCGGGCGCGGCGAGCAGGTGGTCGGGGCAGGTGACCGCTAACGCCGTCGACACATCTGCCTCCCCCGGAGCCCACCACCGGGCTACCACACTAGCCATGGGCCCGCGCACCGGGAACCGTTCCCCGCAACTGGGCGCAGCCGAACCACTACCCGTCCCACCCGGCCCGCCAACCCCGCGGCGGGAAAGTCCGCGGGGCGCCGGCCGGCCGCGTCACCAGGGCAGGTCGCGGACCTGCTGCACGCACAGGACGAGGAAGAGCACGCAGGAGGCCCCCAGCAGGCCGTTGCTGACCGGACCGTTGCGCCATTCGCGGGGCGTGCGCTCGCTGTTGAGCAGCCACAGCAGGGTGGCGGCGAGGAAGGGCATGAAGAACGCGCCCAGCACTCCGTAGGCCACCACCAGACCGAAGGGCCGGTCCAGCCACAGCAGGATCATCGGGGGGAAGGTCAGCCACAGCAGATAGCCGCGGAAGGGCAGCGAGCGCTCCTGCTCGCCGCGGGCGAGCGGGGCGACGCCCGCCTCGGCCGGACCGCCGCGGGCGGCCCGTACCCGCGCCACGAAGTCGGCGAACATCAGGCTCACTCCGTGCCACACGCCCACCAGGGAGGAGAAGGAGGCGGCGAAGAAGCCGATCAGGAAGAGCGTGGCGGTGGAGCTGCCGAAGCGCTCCTCCAGGACGGATTCGAGGTCGAGGAGCCCTTTGTCGCCGGACGCGAGCGCCAGGTGCGAGGAGTGCAGCAGCTCGGCGCCGATGATCAGCATGGCGACGACGAAGACGCCGGTCGTCAGGTAGGCGACGCGGTTGTCGAGCCGCATCATCCGCATCCAACTGCTGTCCGCCCAGCCCTTGGCGTTGATCCAGTAGCCGTACGCGGCCATGGTGATGGTGCCGCCGACCCCGCCGATCAGGCCCAGGGTGTAGATCATCGAGCCGGACGGCAGGACCGGGACGAGTCCGGCGAGCGCGTCGCCCAGGTCGGGGCTGACCCGGATCGCGACGTAGACCACGACCAGGAACATCACGCCGACGAAGGCCATCATGATCTTCTCGACGACGGCGTAGCGGTTGGTCCACACGAACAGCAGCCCGACCAGCCCGGTGAGGACGGCCCACGCCTTGAGCGGCAGGGCGTCCGGGAAGAGCGCCTGCAGCGGCAGCGCGCTGGAGGACATGGCGGTCGCGCCGTAGACGAAGCCCCAGATCACCACGTACCCGGCGAAGTAGACCGTCGTCCAGGCTCCGAGGCCGCGCCAGCCGTCGAAGATGGTGCGCCCGGTGGCCAGGTGCCAGCGACCGGTGGCCTCGGCCAGTGCGATCTTGACGATGCAGCCGATGACGGCGGCCCACAGCAGGGTGTAGCCGAACTTGCTGCCGGCCACGAGGGTGGCGACCAGGTCGCCCGCGCCGACTCCGGTCGCCGCGACGACGACGCCGGGACCGATCTTCTTCCAACTGGGCCTGCGCACCGCGGGTGCGGTACCGCCGGTCGTACCGGGTGCGGCACTGCCGGACATGCCGGGTGCGGTCTCCTCCGCTGCCATGACGCCTCCGCCGTACGTGTGCTCGTGGGTGGGACGACCGTGCAGGTCGCAGGCGATGAAACCGCCTGCGGACGATCAGCACAAGGGGGTGCGGGCTGCGAGGTGGGCTCGCTTCGGAACGCCGGGGCGCCACCGGCGCACGCTGTTCGATGCCTTGACAACGGGCCCGCACGTGCACGCGCTGCCCTGAACCGGCCCCCGGCAGCGCCGCGCCCCCGGACCCGAGCGGATCCGGGGGCGCGGCGGTGTACGGAGCCCGCGGCGCCTGCTACGGCCCCTCAGCGGCCGTCCGCCGGCGGGGGACTACGCGGCCGGCTGCGGCAGGACGCAGCCGCGCGCGTCGAGGTCGAGCTGGTTGCCGCGGCCGAAGCAGCGGTTGATCCAGTAGGTCTGCTGGCCGTAGGCGTTCCGGTAGCGGATGCTGACCTCGCCCTTCCGGTCCACCTCGCACGGGTTGTTGAGCGTGCAGCGCTCCCCGTCCTCGTTGTGGGTGTTGTTGACCCCGACCACCTTGCCGGTGCGGTTGTCGATCACCGGGGAGCCGGAGGTGCCGCCCTTGGTCTGGCAGTCCATGGTGTAGCGGATGGAGTTCTTCCAGGTCCAGTCCGCCTCCTTGAGCCGGTAGGCGAACCCGTCGACCGCGCAGCCGAAGGTCTCCTTCCAGTAGCCGGAGACGACGGTGATGTCCCGCCCGGCACGCGGACGCTTGGCGTCGAGCTTCAGTGCGTCGATGCCGTACTTCTTCTTGATCTGCCGGTACGTGGAGGTCGTCTCGTACAACGAGATGTCGGTGTCCGTCATCGTCGCGTACGCGATCTTGTCGGAGTGGATCTTCCCCGCGTCGCTGCCGTCCGCGTTCAGCAGGGTGAAGTCACGGCTGGTCGGCTGGTCGACGACGACCTCGCCCGCGCCGGGCATGCCCTCCTGGAGGCAGTGGCCGTTGGAGAGCACGAGCGCCGGGTCACCGGGCCGGGAGTGCTTGAGCTTGACCACGGAGCCCGAGCAGTTGCTGAGGGCGACGGTGCCCTCGAAGGAGGGGGTGCGGTGGGCGGTGGGCTGGGCGGGGGCTGCGGCGGCGGGGGCAGCGGATATGCCCACCAGCGCGGCGGCGCTCAGGAGCGCCGCCGCGGCCGTGCCGACGAGGGACTTTCTCATGTACTCCTCATTCTTCTCGGTTGCGGGAGAACCGGCCCCGAGCGGGGACGGTGGTGGCAGTTCCTGCGCCGGGCCCCCGGTCCGCACGGACGGGTGGCGTCAGGGCTTGGGGAGCGTGCAGCCCGCGCGGTCGAGGTCGACCTTGTTCCCCGCGCCCACGCACGGCGCGATGATGTAGGTCTCCTGGCCGTAGCCGATCCCCGGGCGGACGGTGACCTGCCCGGACGCGTCCACCTCGCAGGGGTTGTTCAGGGTGCAGCGCTCCCCGTCCTCGTTCCGGGTGTTGTTGACCCCGACCACCTTGCCGGTGGCGTCGTCGATCACCGGTGAGCCGGAAGTGCCGCCCTTGGTACGGCAGTCGGCGGTGTAGCGCAGGGAGTCCTTCATCGTCCAGCCGGCTTCCTCGAGCCGGTGGGCGAAGCCGTCGAGGGAGCAGCCGTACTTCTCCCGCCAGTAGCCGGAGACGACGGTGATGTCGCGGCCCTGGGTGGGGTGGGCCGCGTCGACGTCGAGCGCCTCGATGCCGTACCGGGACTCGATCTGCCGGTAGGTGGAGCGCACCTGGTACAGCGAGATGTCGGTGTCGGTCATCGTCGCGTAGGCGACCTTGCTGGCGCGCACGGTGCCCGCCCGCCAGCCGCCCGCGGTCAACAGGGTGAAGGAGCGGCTGGACGCCTGGTCCTTGACGACCTGGCCGGGCGAGGGCATGCCCGTCTCCAGGCAGTGGCCGTTGGAGAGCACGAGCGCCGGGTCGTCGGGCTGCGAGGTGGGCATCTTGACGACCGAGCCGGAGCAGTTGCTGAGTGCGACGGTGCCCTCGAAGGAGGGCGTCGCGGCCACCTTCGCGCCGTGCGCGGCCGTGTCGTGGTCGACGGCGGCGGCCGGTGCCGCGGCGATACCGGTGAGTGCCGCGGCGCCGAAGAGCGCGGCGGAGAGGGAGGTTGCGAGAGGTCTGTTCACGGTGGGGGTTCCTCTCTTGATACCGAAGGTTCGTTCGGTCCGACGCCGTGCATTCTTGGGCCAGATGGCGGCCACCACAAGAGCGCCCCCGGAATCGGGAGAAACGATTCCGGGGGCGCACGGGCGACCGGCGGCATCCGAACGGCGGTGCGACCGGGCGGCGTTGCCGCGGCCGGACCGCTGCCGGACGCGGGCTAGACGACGATGCTGACCAGCGCCGCCACCGCGAACCCCGCGACCGACAGCACCGACTCCAGCACCGTCCAGGAGGCGAGGGTGTCCCGCTCGGAGATGCCGAAGTACTTCGAGACCATCCAGAACCCGCCGTCGTTGACGTGCGAGGCGAAGATGGACCCCGCCGAGATCGCCATGATGACCAGCGCCAGGTGTGCCTGCGAGGGGTCGCTCTGCGCCAGCAGCGGTGCCACGATGCCCGCCGTGGTGACGATGGCGACCGTCGCCGACCCCTGCGCCACCCGCAGCACCAGCGAGATCAGGTAGGCCAGCACGATCACCGGCAGCCCCGCGTCCCCGAACACGTCCGCGAGGGCCTGCGCGACGCCCGACCCCTGCAGGACGGCGCCGAAGACGCCGCCCGCGCCCACCACCAGCAGGATGTTGCCGACCGGCTTGAGCGAGGCGGTGGAGACCGACTCCAGCGACTTGCGGCTCCACCCCCGGCGCAGCCCCAGCAGGTAGTAGGCCATCAGCAGGGCGACGGTCAGCGCCACGAAGGGATGCCCGACGAACTCGATGACCGAGCGGACCGTCGAGGGGTCGAGCGCGAGCGAGGAGAAGGTGGCCGCCAGGATGAGGACCAGCGGGGTCCCGATGATGGCCAGCACCGTGCCGAGAGCGACGGGCTGCTCCGCGGCCGCCGCCTCCTCCCCGGCCTCCGCGGTCCCGGTGCCGGTGCTGGTGCCGGTGCCGGTGCCCCCGGTGCCCTCGGTGCCGGTGCCGGACGTCCGCTTCTCCGCCGCGACGGCGCGCTTGGCCTCCTCGGCGGCCTCCAGCATGTCCTGCGGTACCGCGACGAAGAGCCGGTTGCCGATCCACGCCGCGTACGCCCAGGCGGCGAGCACTGCGGGAATGCCGCAGACGACACCCATCAGGATGATCCAGCCCAGTTCCACGTCCAGCAGCCCGGCCGCGGCCACCGGGCCGGGGTGCGGCGGCAGGAACGCGTGCGTCATGGACAGCCCGGCGAGCATCGGCATGCAGTAGAGGAGGATCGACTTGCCGCTGCGCTTGGCCGCCGCGTAGACGATGGGCGCCAGCACGAAGATGCCGACGTCGAAGAAGACGGGGATACCGAAGATCAGACCGGTCAGCCCCATGGCGAGCGGCCCGCGCCGCTCACCGAAGAGGCCCAGCAGCCGCGCCGAGAGCGCCTCGGCGCCTCCGCTGACCTCCAGGATCGCCCCCAGCATGGTGCCGAGGCCGATGATGATCGCGACGTGTCCGAGGATGCCGCCCATCCCCGATTCGATCATCGAGACGGCGTCGGACTTCTGGACGGTGCCGAAGAGTTCGGTGACGGACAGGCCCGCGCCCAGCCCCACCGCGATGGAGACGGTGAGCAGCGCGACGAACGGCTGGAGGCGGACCTTGATGATCAGTACGAGCAGCAGGACGATGCCGAGGGCCGCCACGGTGAGCAGGCCCCCGGTCCCGGGTATGAGCGCGAGCAGGCCGCCCGTGTGGGGGGCCGCCTCTCCGGCGAGCAGCATGGGAACTCCGTTGTCCGGTACGGGGAGGGAGGACTCCGCGCCTGCCGCGGACCGCGGCGGTGCGGCCGCGAGGGCCCGTTTCCCCTCCCCGCGGGCACGCCGGACCACCCGCCCGCGGCCGGACGGTGCCGGGGCGGGACGGGGGAGACCGGTGGGGCGCGGGGCGAGCGGGCGGCGCGGGGGAACCGGAGGCGCGCGGCCCCCGGCGCGGGGAAGGGGAAGGAGAAGGAGAAAAGGAGAAGAGGAGCGAAGGGAGGGGAAGGAGGGGAAGCGCCGGAGTGGGGGGGTGGAGCCCGGCGGCGGGGATCAGCCCAGGACGGCGAGGGCGTCGATCTCGACCAGCAGTCCGGCGGGCAGCCCGACGTAGACGGTGGTGCGGGCCGCGGGAGCCTCCTGGAGGGAGGCGAAGTACTCGTTGTAGATCTCGTTGAACTCCGCGAAGTGCGCGGTGTCCGTCAGATAGACGCGGATCATCATGGCGTCCTCCCAACCGGCGCCGCCCTCGGTGAGGACGGCCTCCACGTTGGCGAGGGTCTGCAGGGTCTGCTCGCGCAGCCCCGGGCCGACGGGCGTCGGGGCCGCCCCCTCGGCGGCCGGGCCGAACCCGACCTGTCCGGCGACCTGGAGGAGGTTGCCCTTGCGCACGCCGTGCGAGAACTTCGCGGGCGGCGTGGTGTGGGTGGCCGGGGTGAGGGCGGTCTTGGCAAGCTTCTCGCTCATGGTGCGGCTCTCTTGCTGCTCGGTTGCGCGGACGGTTGCTGCTGCGGCTCCGGCTGGGGCCGCAGGTGGGGCGACTGCCCCGTGTACTCGGCGCTGACGGCCTCGGCCGTCCGCCGGACCCGGGGCAGCAGGGCGAGGAGTTCGTCGGCGGAGACGACGACGTTCGGCGCGGAGACCGACATGGCCGCCACGACCCGCCCCTCGGCACCGCGGATGGGGGCCGCGACGCAGTTGATGGACTCCTCGTGGCCACCGAGGTCGGTGGCCCAGCCCTGTTCGCGCACCGCGGCCAGCTCCGCGAGGAACGCGGCGGCGTCGGGTGTCGAACGGGGCGTGTACCGGGGGTAGTCGAGCCGTTCGGCGACGGCGCGCCGCTCCGGCTCCGGTAGGTCGGCGAGCAGCAGCTTGGCCACGGCGGCCACGGTGGGCGCGACGGGCTTGCCGATGCGCGAGTACATCCGCACCGGGTAGCGGCTCTCGACCTTGTCGATGTAGAGGACCTCGTCCTCCTCGTGGACGGCGAGGTGCACGGTGTGCCCGCAGGCCGCGTTGAGTTCGGCCAGGTAGGGGTGGGCGATCTCGCGGATGTCGAGGTTCTCCATGGCCTGCTGGGCGAGCGCGAACAGCCGCGTCCCGAGCCGGTAGCGCTGGTCGGGCTGGCGGTAGACGATGCCGTGCTCGTGCAGCGTGCGCAGCAGCCGCAGCGCCGTGGACTTGTGCACCTCCAGCCGGGCGGCGACCTGCTCCAGGTTGGCGGGCCCCTCGGCGAGCAGCGGCAGAATGCTCAGTGCCCGGTCGACGGTCTGACTCATGCGGAACGCACCTCCGGCTCGTGTGCGCCGGGGCTGTCGGGCCGTCCGGCGGCTGCGGACTGGGGCCCGCTCGCCGTCCAGCCGGGGCCCAGCCGCAGTCTCCCCCACCTCTCCCCGTCCAGTGCCACCAGCCGGTCGGCGGCGGCGCGGTCGGGCGGCGCGGCCAGGTCGCCGGCGTCGGTGAGCGCCGCCGCGGCCATCAGGTGCCCGTGCCGGACCCGGTCGCGTACCGGCAGCCCGCGCAGGGTCCCGGCCAGGAAGCCCGCGGCGAAGGCGTCGCCGGCACCGACCGGGGAGACCACCTCCACCTCCAGTGCGGGTGCGAAGACACCCGGTGCGTCGCCGACGAACGCGGTGGCCCCGCGCGCGCCCTGCTTGACGACGAGCACGGCGGGCTCGCGCAGCAGTTCGCGCACCGCGCCGGGACCGCCGGTGACGCCCCAGGCGGCGGCCGCCTCGTCCTCGCCGACGAAGACGAGGTCGCTGCGCCGGGCGAGTTCGAGCAGCACTGCGGCGCCGGACTCGGCCGCGGTGTGCCACAGGCCGACGCGGTAGTTGACGTCGAAGGACACCAGCGGCCGGGGCGCGGCAGCACCCGTACCGGCCGGGGTGCCGTCCGCAGTCAGGGGACCGTCCGCAGTCAGGGGACCGTCCGCAGTCGAGGGGCCGTCCGCAGTCGGGGCACGCTCTGCCGTCGTCGCACGGTCCGCGGCCGGCTCGCGGTCCCCGGTCAGGGCGCGCATCAGGGCCAGGCAGTCCGCGGAGAGGGCCGCGGTGATCCCGGTCAGATGCAGCACCCGCCCGGCGTCGACGGCCTGCTGCGGAACGGTGGCCGGGGACATCGCGGAGGCGGCGGACCCGGCGCGGTAGTAGAGCACTTCGGACAGTTCGGCGAGGGCGGCGGTGCCGGGCGCCGACGGGTCGGTGCCGGGCACCGCGGGGTCGTGGGTGCCGGGTTCCGGGGCGGCGGTGGGGCGTTCTCCGTCCGTACGGAAGTAGATGCCGGTGGGCCGCTCCGGGTCGCGCTCGACGGCGGAGGTGTCCACTCCGTACCCGGCGATGGTGCGGACCAGGTGGTCGCCGAAGCCGTCGGCGCCGACCCGGCCCACCCAGCGGGCACGGTGCCCGGCGCGGGCGAGGGTGCAGGCGACGTTCGACTCGGCGCCGCCGATCGCGCGGTCGAAGGAGGGCACGTCGGCGAGCGGGCCGGGGCGGGAGGGCAGGAACGTGACCATGGACTCGCCCAGGCAGACGACGTCGATGTCGGCGGTGGTGGTCACGATGGGATCTGCTCCTCGCTGCGGGGTCTCGCCGGGCGGCCGGGCCGGTGCGGGCGGGGCCGTGCGGAAGGGGTTGTGCGACCCTCGGCTCCATTGACCGGCTGTTCGGCGGGATGCTAGACAGCAACAAGCGTCATACGCAATGGTCGTTGCAAAATATGCAACACCGCGAGTGCACAGGGAGACCGCATGGCAGCCCCCGTCCCCTCCCCCGGATCCGCCGCGTCCCGGGCCGTCGCCGCGGCCGCCCGCCTCGCCGACGAGCCCGCCGACCACCGCTTCAAGGGGCTGCCCCCGAACGCCGCCGACCGCACTCTCGGGGAGCTGGCCGCCGAACGCCGCTCCCTGTTCACCGGCGGCTTCACCACCCCGGTCCTCGCCCTCTCCGCGGAGCGCCTGGAGCACAACCTCACCGCGCTCGCCGACTACACCGCGCGCCACGGCCTGGCCTTCGCCCCGCACGGCAAGACCTCCATGGCACCGCAGCTCTTCGCCCGCCAGCTCCAGCACGGCGCCTGGGGCATCACGCTGGCCGTCCCGCACCAGGTGCGGGTGGCGCGCGCCTATGGAGTGCCGCGGATCTTCCTCGCCAACGAACTGGTGGACGCGGCGGCGCTGCGGTGGCTGGCCGCCGAACTGGACGCCGATCCGGACTTCCGCCTCGTCTGCTACGTCGACTCCCCGCAGGGCGTCGCGCTGATGGACGAGGCCCTGCGCGCCGCCGGGGCCCGGCGCCCGGTCGAGGTCGTGATCGAGCTCGGCGCCGGCGCGGGTGCGCGCACCGGAGCCCGCACCCAGGCCGAGTGCGCCGCGGTCGCCGAGGCGGTGGCCGCGACCGGGACGCTGCGGCTGGTGGGCGTCGCCGGGTACGAGGGCGAGGTGCCCGACGCCGACCTCGCCGCGGTGCGCGGCTGGCTGCGGCAGTTGGCCGAGGTCGCCGCGGCGCTGGACGCGGCGGGCCACTTCGCGGACGCCGAGGAGATCGTGGTCAGCGCGGGCGGCAGCGCATGGTTCGACGCGGTCGCCGACGCCTTCGCCGAGCTGCCCGAGCTGTCCGCGCCCGTACTGAAGCTGCTCCGCTCGGGCGCCTACGTCTCCCACGACGACGGCCACTACCACCGGTTGACGCCGTTCAACCGGCACCCCGACGAGGGGGCCCTCCAGGCCGCCTTCACCCTGTGGACCCAGGTCGTCTCCCGGCCCGAGGCCGGGCAGGCGTTCCTCAACGCGGGCAAGCGGGACGCCGCCTACGACCTCGAACTCCCGCAGCCGTACGCGGTGCGCGGCACCGACGGCACGGTGCGTCCCGCAACCGGGCTCGCCGTCACCGGACTCAACGACCAGCACGCCCGGGTGCGGGTCGAGGAGGGCACAGCGCTGGAGGTGGGCGAGTGGGTGGGCCTGGGGATGTCCCACCCCTGCACCATCTTCGACAAGTGGCAGGCGATCCCCGTCGCCGACGCCGACGGCACGGTCACCGACCTGATCCGCACCTTCTTCTGAGGCCGGTGACCCCATGGACACGGTCATCCGCGGCGCCCGCGTCGTCGACGGCTCCGGCGCCCCCTCCTACCGCGCGGACGTCGCCCTGGACGAGGGGCGCATCGCACGGATCTCCCCGGAGGGCGGGCCGCGCCTGCACGGCGCCCGCACCCTGGACGCCGACGGACTCGCGCTGGCGCCGGGCTTCATCGACATGCACGCCCACTCGGACCTGGCGATCCTGCGCGACCCGGAGCACACCGCGAAGGCCGCCCAGGGAGTCACCCTGGAGGTGCTCGGCCAGGACGGGCTGTCCTACGCACCCACCGACGACACCACCCTCGCGGCGATCCGGGAGGCGATCACCGGCTGGAACGGGGACGGCAGCGACATCGACTTCGACTGGCGCACGGTCGGCGGCTATCTGGACCGCATCGACCGCCAGGGCACGGCCGTCAACGCGGCCTATCTGATCCCGCAGGGCAGCGTCCGGATGCTGGCCGCGGGCTGGGAGGACCGCCCGGCCACCGCGGACGAACTGGCGGCCATGCGGCGCCTGGTCGCCCAGGGGATGGCCGAGGGCGCGATGGGCATGTCGTCCGGGCTGACCTACACCCCGGGCATGTACGCCTCGGACGCCGAGCTGACCGAACTGTGCCGGGTGGTGGCGGCCCACGGCGGCTACTACTGCCCGCACCACCGCTCCTACGGCGCCGGCGCGCTGGAGGCGTACGCGGAGATGGTGGCGCTCACCCGCGAGGCCGGGTGCCCGCTGCACCTCGCCCACGCCACCATGAACTTCGGCGTCAACCGGGGGCGGGCCCCGGAACTGCTGGCCCTGCTCGACGAGGCACTCGCGGACGGCGCCGACATCACACTCGACACCTACCCCTACACCCCCGGCTGCACCACGCTGGCCGCGATGCTGCCGAGCTGGGCCAACGAGGGCGGCCCCGAGGCGACGGCGGCGCGGCTGGCCGACCCGGCGACGGCGGCCCGCATCCGGCACGTGATGGAAGTGGAGGGCGCCGACGGCTGCCACGGGGTGCCGATCGAGTGGGACACGATCGAGATCTCGGGCGTCGGCAACCCGGCGCTGGCCGACCACGTGGGCCGCACCGTCGCCGAGTCCGCCGCGCTGCACGGCCAGGAGCCGTGGGAGACGGCGCTGCGGCTGCTGGTCGAGGACCGGCTCGGCTCGACGATCCTGCAGCACGTCGGCCACGAGGAGAACGTCCGGACCATCATGCAGCACCGGGTGCACACCGGCGGCAGCGACGGCATCCTGCAGGGCGCAAAGCCGCATCCGCGGGCTTACGGCACCTTCCCGCACTACCTGGGGCACTACGTGCGCGAGTTGGGCGTCCTCTCGCTGGAGGAGTGCGTCGCCCACCTCACCGGACGGCCGGCCGCCCGCCTCCGCCTCCTCGACCGCGGCCTGGTCCGCGAGGGCCACCGCGCTGACCTGGTGCTCTTCGACCCGGACACGGTCGCGGCCACGGCCACCTTCGAGGCGCCGCGCTCCCTGCCGGCCGGCATCCCGCACGTCCTCGTCGCCGGGCAGCCCGTCATCGCGGACGGCCGCCGCACGGACGTCCTCGCCGGACGGGCGGTACGGCAGACGGGGTGAGGGCTACTCCTCGGCGCTGCGCACCGGGAACTCGGAGGTGTCCACGATGACCCGCTCGCCGGTGGTGAGGGACAGCGTGACGGTCTCCCCATAAGCGACTTCGCGCACCTTCGAGTAGCCCGTTGCATGCGACTCGGACATCACGGTGCAGGTCCGCTTGAAGGGGTCTGCGATCACATAGCACTCGATACCGAACCGGCCGTACTTGGCGACGTTACGCACATAGTCCTTGTCGTCGTCCGCACGGGAAACGACCTCGACGACGAGGAGAACGTCGATGCAGTCGTAGCTGTTCTTGTGACGGCCGGCAGCGTCCGCCACGATGGCGAGGTCCGGCGCGGCGTCGTTCTCGCCGGGGAACCGCACCAGCACGTCACCCAGGACCCGTTCCCGGGAGATGCCGACCGCCCTGGCCGCCGCCTGCACCTCGGAGACTGTCCAGAACTGCTCCGGACTCCGCGGAGTCATGATCACTTCCCCGTCGAAGATCTCGACCTTGTAGCCCTCGGGGACGGCTCCGCGCTCCAGCAGGTCATCCATGACTGTCACGGCCGCTCACCTCCCGCGGCCAGGATGCGTGATCTCCGCCCTCCTCGTGGGGACTACGCGTGCTGGTAGGCGACCAGCGAGATGCCGACATAGTGGACGACGAAGGCGGCCAGGGTGAAGGAGTGGAAGACCTCGTGGAAGCCGAACCAGCGAGGTGAGGGGTTCGGGCGCTTGATGCCGTAGATGACGCCGCCCGCGCTGTAGAGCAGCCCTCCGACGACGACGCACACCATCACCGCGATGCCGCCCTGCCGCATGAACTCCGGCAGGAAGAAGACCGCGGCCCAGCCCATGGCGATGTAGCAGGGGGTGTAGAGCCAGCGGGGGGCGCCGACCCAGAAGACGCGGAAGGCGATTCCGAGTCCGGCCGCTATCCAGATGCCCCACAGCAGCAGGTCGCGCCGCCCGTCGGGCAGCAGCAGGATCGTCAGCGGGGTGTAGGTGCCCGCGATGATCAGGAAGATGTTGGCGTGGTCGAGCCGCCGCAGCACGGCGTTGACCCGGGGGCTCCAGTCTCCGCGGTGGTAGAGCGCGCTGACTCCGAAGAGCAGGCAGGCCGACAGCGTGTAGACGGCGCAGGCGATCCGGCCGCGCATGCTGTCGGCGAGAGCGGTCAGGAACATGCCGGAGATCAGCACGGCGGGGAACATGCCCAGGTGCAGCCACCCGCGCAGCTTGGGCTTGATGACCTGAGCCGCCGAGTGCGCCGACGCGGACAGCTTGGCGGCGGAGAAGTGCGCGGAGGAAGAAGCGGAAGACGGAGAAGAAGGGGAAGAAGGAGAAGAAGGGGAGGCAGCGGAGGAAGAGGCTGCGGCGGAGGGCGCTTCGGGGGACGACGAGGCGCCGGACGGCGGGGAGATCACAGCGGCGGGCTCCGGGGACGGGGACGCGGAGTCAGTCATCGGGACATCGTACCCACGACACTTTCACGACCTACGCCTCCGTAGGTTACGGCCCGTGGACAGCCGGTATGACCCTGCGTGGCACAGGGGAGGACCCTACGTGTCGACGACCACACGCTCTCCGTCTGGACAGACAAAGCCTTCGCACCGCATGATCAGATGAGCACAAGCGGCACCGGATGAGCGAAAGACATATTGCCACGAAAGCATCCGGGTCGCGGCCCCCAAGGGGCGCGCTGGCAGTCGGTACCCAACCCTCAACGTCTGGAGCGATCGTGGCGCGCAGTTCTGCGGCTCCCCTCACCTCGAACCCGTCCGACCCGTCCACCTCGAACCCCGGGGACGCCCCCACCCGCCACCAGGAACTGCTCTCCTGGGTGGACGGAATCGTCGAGCTGACCCAGCCCGAACGCGTCGTCTGGTGCGACGGCTCGGAGGCCGAGTACGAGCGCTTGTGCGAAGAGCTGGTCGCCAAGGGCACGTTCACGAAGCTCGACCCGGTCAAACGCCCCAACTCCTACTACGCCGCGTCCGACCCCTCGGACGTCGCCAGGGTCGAGGACCGCACCTTCATCTGCTCCGAGAAGGAGGAGGACGCGGGCCCCACGAACCACTGGAAGGACCCCGCGGAGATGAAGGAGGTCTTCGCCGGGGAGCAGGGCCTCTTCCGCGGTGCGATGCGCGGCCGCACGATGTACGTCGTCCCGTTCTGCATGGGCCCGCTGGGGTCTCCGCTCTCCGCGCTCGGCGTGGAGATCACGGACTCGGCGTACGTCGCCGCCTCCATGCGCACGATGACCCGCATGGGACAGCCCGTGCTGGACGAACTGGGCGAGGACGGCTTCTTCGTCAAGGCCGTGCACACCGTGGGCGCCCCGCTGGCCCCGGGCGAGGCGGACGTGCCGTGGCCGTGCAACACGACCAAGTACATCTCGCACTTCCCGGAGACCCGCGAGATCTGGTCCTACGGCTCCGGCTACGGCGGGAACGCGCTGCTCGGCAAGAAGTGCTACGCGCTGCGCATCGCCTCGGTGATGGCGCGCGACGAGGGCTGGCTGGCCGAGCACATGCTGGTGCTCAAGCTGACCCCGCCGCGCGGCGGGACCGAGGCCGTCAAGTACGTGGCCGCCGCCTTCCCGTCCGCCTGCGGCAAGACCAACCTCGCCATGCTCCAGCCCACCGTCCCCGGCTGGACCGTGGAGACGATCGGTGACGACATCGCCTGGATGCGGTTCGGCGAGGACGGCCGCCTCTACGCCATCAACCCGGAGGCCGGCTTCTTCGGCGTCGCCCCCGGCACGGGCGAGGACACCAACGCGAACGCCATGAAGACCCTGTGGGGCAACGCGGTCTTCACCAACGTCGCGCTCACCGACGACAACGACGTGTGGTGGGAGGGCATGACCGACGAGACGCCCGCCCACCTCACCGACTGGAAGGGCAACGACTGGACGCCGGAGTCGGGCACCCCCGCCGCACACCCCAACGCGCGGTTCACCGTCCCGGCCGGGCAGTGCCCGATCATCGCCCCGGAGTGGGAGGACCCGCGCGGCGTGCCGATCTCGGCCATCCTCTTCGGCGGCCGGCGGGCCACCGCGGTGCCGCTGGTGACCGAGTCCTTCGACTGGCAGCACGGCGTCTTCCTCGGCGCCAACGTCGCCAGCGAGAAGACCGCGGCGGCCGAGGGCAAGGTCGGCGAGCTGCGCCGCGACCCGTTCGCGATGCTGCCCTTCTGCGGCTACAACATGGGCGACTACTTCGCCCACTGGCTGGAGGTCGGGGAGAACGCCGATCCCGCCAAGCTGCCGAAGATCTACTACGTGAACTGGTTCAAGAAGGACGCGGACGGCAAGTTCGTCTGGCCCGGCTTCGGCGAGAACAGCCGGGTGCTGAAGTGGATCGTCCAGCGGCTGAACGGTGAGATCGAGGGAGTCGAGACGCCCATCGGCATCCTGCCGCGCAAGGAGGACCTGGACACCGCGGGGCTCGGACTCTCGGACGCCGAGCTCGACTTCGTCCTCGCCGTCGACAAGGAGGTCTGGCGGGACGAGGCGGCGCTCGTCCCGGAGCACCTGAACACCTTCGGCGAGCACACCCCCAAGGCACTCTGGGACGAGTACCGCTCCCTGGTGGAGCGCCTGGGCTGATCGCGTGTGGCGGGCCGGCCGGGTGCGGGGCACCTCGTCCGGCCCGCCACGGCCCGGACGCCTTCCCTGCCGGGAGGCGGGATGCCCCGCACCCGGCGCCGGGAGCGGGCTACACCGGGAGGGCCTCCGCGGCGGTGTGGGCTGCCAGGCGCTCCGTCACCAGTGCGGTGACCTCCTCGTCGCCGCGGGAGGTGGCGACGGCGAGGGCGTTCCCCGCCAGGGTGCCGGCCCGGGCGTGCAGGGAGGCCACATGACCGGCCTCGGCCCGGACGGCGGACGGCTCGGCCCGCAGCGGCGCCCGGCCGCCGGAGAGCCGGGCCGCATGGCCGGCGAGCTGCGCGGCGGCGGTGTCCAGCGCGGAGGACGGCGTCAGCACCCGCAGCTCGTCCGTCACCGTGAGCAGCGCGGTCAGATGTCCGGCCAGGCGGATGTCCAGCTCCTCCTCGCGGGTGCGCCGCGGCAGGCCGGACCGGGGGCTCTCGGCCGCGGTGTGGACCGATTTGGTGCGGATCGGTTCGTACATGGATGGCCTCCTGATGCTCCAGAAGGCCATCCTAACTTGGACAGCGTCTAAATTTGTCCTTCGTTCATTGAACTCGCCACGAACGGTCACACTCGGTCACGGCTGGCTGTATCCATCCAGGAAGCGGCCGATTCTGGTCACGGCATCGCGCAATTCCGTCACGCTCGGCAGATTGACGATCCGGAAGTGATCAGGCTCGGGCCAGTTGAACCCGGTGCCGTGCACAATCATGATCTTCTCGGCGCGCAGCAGGTCGATCACCATCTGCCGGTCGTCCTTGACCTTGTACACCTTGGGGTCGAGCCGCGGGAACGCGTAGATCGCCCCCTTGGGCCGTACACAGCTCACGCCCGGGATGTCGGTCAGCAGCTCGTACGCGGCATCGCGCTGCTCGCACAGCCGGCCCCCCGGCAGCACCAGGTCCTCGATCGACTGCCGGCCGCCGAGCGCGGCGGCCACCGCGTGCTGCGCGGGCATGTTCGCGCACAGCCGCATGTTGGCCAGCACGGTCAGGCCCTCGATGTAGCTCTCGGCGTGCGCCTTGGGCCCGCAGACCGCCAGCCAGCCGCTGCGGTACCCGGCGACCCGGTAGGACTTGGACAGACCGTTGAAGGTCAGTGTCATCAGGTCGGGCGCGACCAGGGTGGTCGGGGTGTGGGTGGCGCCGTCGTAGAGGATCTTGTCGTAGATCTCGTCCGAGCACACCACCAGGTTGTGGCGGCGGGCGATGTCGGTGAGGCCGCGCAGGACCTCCTCGTCGTAGACCGCTCCGGTGGGGTTGTTCGGGTTGATGACGACCAGCGCGCGGGTACGGTCGGTGACCTTGCGCTCGATGTCCGCCAGGTCGGGCATCCAGTCGGACTGCTCGTCGCAGCGGTAGTGCACCGCCGTACCGCCCGCCAGCGACACCGAGGCGGTCCACAGCGGGTAGTCGGGTGCCGGCACCAGCACCTCGTCCCCGTCGTCCAGCAGCGCCTGCATCGACATCTGGATGAGCTCCGAGACCCCGTTGCCCAGGTAGACGTCCTCGACGGACAGCTCTATGCCCTGCGTCTGGTAGTGCTGCGCCACCGCCCGGCGCGCCGAGAGCAGGCCCTTGGCGTCGCCGTAGCCGTGCGCGGTCCCGACGTTGCGCAGCATGTCCTCGAGGATCTCCGGCGGGCAGTCGAAGCCGAACGCGGCGGGGTTGCCGGTGTTGAGCTTGAGGATCTGATGCCCTGCCGCCTCCAGCCGCGTCGCCTCCTCCAGGACCGGGCCCCGGATCTCATAACAGACATTGGCGAGCTTCGTCGACTGGATGACCTGCATGACGTCAGCCTACGGGCGGTGTTGACCGGGCGCCCTATGTTTTCCCTCACCTCGGGGACCCTCGAACACTCCTTCCCCTCCGAATGGCAGCCACTGCCATTCGGCGTGCACTGCCACAATTGCCCAGCCGAATCCCGGCAGGGTGGCCCGGTGCCGTACGGGACACCTCTCTCTCCGACAGCCGCCGGACGCGCGCGGCACCGCGAAGACAGCGGCGCCCTCCGGGACGAAGACACCGGCGGCTTCCGGGACATGGCCCTGCCCGCGGACGATGCATGACAATGAGATCCATGGCCCCCGCACCTGCAGAAGCCGACGACGACACCGCCGCGGACCCCTGTGCCCCTCCGGCCAGACCGGGGCTGCGCGAGCGCAAGAAGATCCGGACCCGCCAGGCCATCCGGCGGGCCGCCTACCGGCTCTTCGAGGAGCAGGGCTACGACACCACACCGGTGGACCGGATCGCCGAGGAGGCGGACGTCTCCCCCAGCACCGTCTTCCGCTACTTCCCCACCAAGGAAGACATCGTCCTGACCGACGAGTACGACCCACTGCTGGAGGAGGCGCTGCGGCAGCGCCCGGCCGGAGAACCGCCCGTCGCCGCCCTGCGCGAAGCCCTGTGCTCCTCCCTGACGGGCATCTACCGGGCCGACGCCGAGGAGACGATGCTGCGCATCCGCCTCATCCGCGAGGTGCCCGCACTGCGCGGCCGGATGAGCGAGCACTCCGCCGACACCGCGTGGCTGCTGCGGCGCTCCCTCGCCGAGCGCACCGGACGCGCCGAGGACGACCTCGAACTGCGGATCGTGACCAGCGCCATGCTCGCCGCGCTCACCGAGGCCCTGTACTCCTGGGCCGACACCGGCATGGCGGGCACCCTGGAGGACCTGCGCGCCCTGGTCACCCGCGCCCTCGGTGTGCTGGAGCGCGGGCTGACGCTGTAGAGGCGGAGCCGGGCCGGCGGGCGGCCCGCGGCCCGCGGAGGGGGCCTGCCACCCGGCCCGGAGCCGGCTGCGGCAGGCGCCCCGGCCGCAGGCTAGTCGCGGAGGGCGGCACCCAGCGCCTCGGGATCCGTCACCGGTGCGGCGCACACGAAGCCGCGGCACACATAGGCGGCCGGCTTTCCGTCCACCAGCCCCCGGTCCCGCAACAGCGGTACGCCGGAAGCGCCCGGTGCGCCCACCGCCACCACCGCGCCGGGCGCACCGGACAGCAGGGCGGCCCGGTGCAGCGCGCCGCCCGGCTCCTCCCCCACCACGGCGACCTCGCGCGGCCCGTCCAGCAGCGCCTCGCCCGCGGCCAGCCCCCAGCCCAGGAAGCGGGGCGCCCGCGCGGCGAGTTCGCGCACGACGCCCAGGGCCCGCTCGGCGGCCTCCCGGTAGCGGTGCTCCCCGGTATAGGCGCCGTACGCGAGCAGCGCGGCGGCCGCCGCGTTCCATCCGGAGGGCACGGCGTTGTCGGTGGGGTCCTGGGGGCGCCGGATCAACTGCTCGGCGTCGTCGGCCGTGTCGAAGAGAGCGCCGTCCGCACCGGCGAACCGCTCCAGCACGGTGTCCAGCAGGGCGCCCGCACGGGTCAGCCACTCCGCTTCACCGGTCACCGCATACAGCGCCAGATAGCCCTCCGCCGCGTCGCCGTAGTCCTCCAGCACCCCGGCACTGCTGCCCGGCACCCCGTCCCGCGAGGTGCGCACCAGGCGCCGGCCCTCGTCGAAGGTGTGCACCTCGGCGAGCAGCGCGGCGGCGCCCGCGGCGGCCTCCACCAGGTCGGGCCGGCCGAACCAGGCCCCGGTCTCGGCCAGGGCCGCGACGGCCAGACCGTTCCAGGCCGTGACGACCTTGTCGTCGCGCGCCGGCCGGGGACGCTCCGCCCGCGCCTCGAACAGCCTGCGCCGGACCGACGCGAAGCGGTCGGCGTCCAGCAGCGGCGTCTCCCGGTCGGGCAGTTGCAGCACCGAGGCGCCGCCCTCGAAGGTGCCCTCCTCGGTGACGTGGAAGCACTCGGCGGCCAGTTCACCGTCCGCCTCGCCCAGCACCTCGGTGAGCTGCTCCGGGGTCCACACGTAGTAGGCGCCCTCGGCATGGCCGCCGTGCCCGTCGTCGCTGTCGGCGTCCAGCGCGGAGGCGAACCCGCCCTCGGCGGTGCCCAGCTCGCGGACCAGGAAGTCCGCCGTCCGCAGGGCCACGGCGCGGGCCTGCTCCGAACCGGTGGCCCGCCACAGCCGGGCGTAGACACGGCACAGCAGCGCGTTGTCGTACAGCATCTTCTCGAAGTGCGGGACGACCCACTCCGCGTCCACGGAGTAGCGGGCGAACCCGCCGCCGAGCTGGTCGTGGATACCGCCCCGGGCCATCGCCTCGCACGTCGCCGAGGCCATCTGCAGCGCGCCCTCGGAGCCGGTGCGGGCGTGGTGCCGCAGCAGGAACTCCAGCACCATGGGCGGCGGGAACTTCGGCGCGCCGCCGAACCCGCCCCACCGCGCGTCGAAGTCCTTGGTCAGCCCGAGCAGCGCGGCGCCCATCTCCTCCGCGCCCGGGGGCTGCGGAGCGCCCAGCCGGATGCTCCGCCCGGCCAGGTCGGCACTGATCCGGGAGGCGACGTCGGCCACCTCCTCGTGCCGGTCCTGCCACGCGGTCCGCACGCCCTCCAGGATCTGCCGGAAGGACGGCATGCCGTGCCGCGGCTCCGGCGGGAAGTACGTCCCGAAGTAGAAGGGTTCGGCGTCCGGCGTCAGGAACACCGTCATCGGCCAGCCGCCCTGCCCGGTCGCCGCCTGGACGGCCTCCATGTAGACCGCGTCCACGTCCGGGCGCTCCTCGCGGTCCACCTTCACGCTGACGAAGCCCTCGTTCATCAGCCGCGCCGTCGCCTCGTCCTCGAAGCTCTCCCGCGCCATCACATGGCACCAGTGGCACGACGCGTATCCGACCGACAGCAGCACGGGCACCTCGCGCCGCCGCGCTTCCTCGAAAGCCTCCGGCGTCCAGGGCCACCAGTCGACCGGATTGTCCGCGTGCTGGAGGAGATAAGGCGAGGTCACGCCAGCCAACCGGTTCATACGCCCAGGCTCTCACAGCGGCCCGCCCGCCCGAGGCGGCACGCTCGTCCGCCACGGTAGTGCCGTAGTGCCCCACGGCGAGCCGACGGCGTACCGCCGGACACGTCCCGGCGCTCCTTCGAATCGGTGGACCAGTATGCGAAGGCCGGCATCCCCTTCCACTGGCGGGTCGAACAGGCCGCCACCGGCGTCCCGATCGTCTACACCTACGTCCTCGATCCCGCTACCAGGACCTACCGGGACGGCGAGATGTTCACCGGCGTGATCAAGGCTGCCGCGCCGTTCACCATCACCGCCGATCTCGGCGCCCTCTGAGGACTCGCCTCCGTCGAGTCACTCGCGCACCGGCGGTGGCCAAGAAGAAGTCTCCGGCCCGGCCGCCGGCGCCGGACGGCCCGGGCGGCGCGTCCTGCCGGCCCGTGGGCCGGCGACGGACGGGGTCGGCGGGACGGCCCGGCTCCTACTGGTCGGCCTGGCGGCCGAGTTCTGCGAGTCGGACCAGGGCGGGCAGGGCCTCGGCGATCGACTGCCGTTCCTCGGGGGTCAGTTGGGCGATCAGCGGGAGCAGGTGGCGGCCGCGGTCCTCGTGCCGCGCCTGGCAGATCTGCCGGCCGCGCTCGGTGAGGTGGACGAGGACAGCCCGGCCGTCCGTCGGATCGCGGCGGCGTTCCACAAGCCCGTCGTGTTCGAGCCGGGTGACCAACTGGGTCAGCCCCGGCTGGCTGATCTGCTCGGCCCGGGCGAGTTCGGTGAGCCGTTTGGGACCGCTCTGGACCAGGGTGTCCAGCACGGACAGCGTGGTGAACGGCAGCTTCTGCACCACGGGGAGCCGGATGTAGTAGCGGTTGAAGTCCTCGATCGCCCGGGTGAGGTCGCCGACGGCCAGGTCGGTGCCATGGCCGGAGCGCTGCATAGAAGTCACCCCGCAAATGTATCGCGAACTTATATAAGTGTTTGTTGGATCGCTGCGCGGTGCTGGGCCCGCCGTGAGCGGCTCGGACCACGCTGTGGGGCGGCGGCGCTGCGGCGCGGCGGCGCTGCTCACGCCGCGGAACGCGGCGGTACTTGAGCGGCGGATCGTGTCCCTGAGTGCGGTCGTGCGGGGCACCGGCCTGCTGCTGGTGACGCTGGTGCCCGGGACGGATCGGCCGCATCCGCCGCTGCCGGCGGTGCACGGGCGCACGCACACCGTGGAACGCGCCGCCGACCGGCCGGGCCACCGACCGGCGGACCCGCGGCGCGCCCGCGGCGGGCCCCTCCCGGCATCGTCCGGGGGCGATGCGGAGTGACTGGTCCGCTCGGCCCGGGCGGTCGGCGGGCCGACCCCGCCGGACATCGCGCCCCGGATGCGGGCACCACGGCCGGAAGGACCGGGTGCCCGGGGCGGCGGCGCCGCGCTCAGTGCGGGGTGCGGGCGCCGCCCGCGGCCTCCCAGCCGGCCACCGCGAGGGCGCGGTAGGCGGTGTAGGCGGCGGCGGGGTCGCCCTCGTCCACCCACGGGACGGCGCCGACGTGGCCGTCGACGGCGGCGAGGGCCTCCATGGCCTCGCCGTAGCGCTCGGCCCGCACCAGGAACCAGACCAGCAGATGGAGGACGTGCGGGCGTACCGGGTGGTCGTCCTCGACCTGGTCGACGGCGTACTCGGCGGCCTCGATGGCCTTGCCGATCTCCTCGCTCTGATACAGGCCGCGGACCATGTTCACCTCGGGCAGGTGGCCGTAGGCCGCGAACAGCGGCAGCGCCGCCAGCAGCGACCCCTCGGGCGCCTGCGCAGCCGCGGCGCGGGCGAACGCATCGGCCTGCTCCTTGGAGCCCGTGCCCCGCGCCGACCAGTAGGGCAGTGCCGCCAGATGGGCGCCCATGTGGTCGGGTGCCAGCCTGCGGACGGTGCCCCACAGGGACTCGAAGTCGGCCTCGCGGTAGCCGAGATGGCGCGCGAGGGTCAGCTCGGTCAGCTGCGGCGTCGGGTCGGCCGGGGCGAGCTTCGCCGCGTCGCGCGCGACGTTCCGCGCCTCCTCCAGGATGATGCGGCGGCTGTCGGGATCGCTCTCGGCCAGCGCCTGGAAGACCAGAAACTGCGCGTACACCTGGGCGCCCCCGTGGTCGCGCGGCTGCCGGGCGCGCCACTCGCGCAGCCACCGCGCGTCCGGCACCCCGGCGCCCGGCTCCTTGCTGAAGGACACCCCGCCGGTGCCGGTGTCCGCACCCGCGGCGGCGCCGTGCTCGCGGGAGCGGGCCAGTTCCATGGCCGCGGCGCCCGCCAGGGACTGCACCCGCTGCCAGCGCAGCTCGTACTCGTCGCCGGTGAAGGCCAGCAGGTGTGCGACCGGCTGCCAGTCCTGGGTGCGCTGCGCCTCCTCCAGCGCCTCGACCAGTTCCCGGTCCGGCCCCGGCAGCCGCACATCGAGCTCGTCGGCGGGGACGAAGCCGTACCCGGCCGTCGGGTCGACCGCCTGGGCCAGGCCCCTGGCGCCGTCCTGCCGCAGCTTCCTGCGGCGCATGGCGGGGTAGACGACCACGCCGAAGACGGCGGCGAGGGCGATCAGGAGGAGCAGGGCTTCCATGGCGTCGGATCTCCACGCTGTGACGGACGGCTGGGCGGGGCGGCACGCCCCGGGGGCGGTACGTCCCCGGAGCGGTACGTCCCCGGGGAGGAGTGCGCCCCACTCCACCGTACGGCCCACTAGTCTCGCCCCCATGAGTGAGCAGCGCGACAACGGCATCGACAGCGGGGCGGACGGCACCCCGGACACCCCGCGGCAGAGCTTCGAGACCCTCGCCATCCATGCGGGGCAGGCCGCCGACCCGAGGACGGGGGCGGTGGTCCCGCCCATCCACCAGGTCTCCACGTACAAGCAGGACGGCGTCGGGGGGCTGCGCGGCGGCTACGAGTACAGCCGCTCGGCGAACCCGACCCGCAGCGCGCTGGAGGAGAACCTGGCGGCGCTGGAGGGCGGCAGGCGCGGACTGGCCTTCGCCTCCGGGCTGGCCGCCGAGGACTGCCTGCTGCGCACCCTGCTCACCCCCGGGGACCACGTGGTGATCCCGAACGACGCGTACGGCGGCACCTTCCGGCTCTTCGCCAGGGTCGCCGAGCGGTGGGGTGTGCAGTGGTCGGTGGCCGACTCCTCCGACCCGGCCGCCGTCCGCGCCCAGCTCCGCGAGCGCACCAAGGCGGTCTGGGTGGAGACCCCCTCCAACCCGCTGCTGGGGATCACCGACATCGCGGCGGTCGCGGAGGTGGCGCACGAGGCGGGCGCACGGCTGGTGGTCGACAACACCTTCGCCAGCCCGTACCTCCAGCAGCCGCTCGCGCTGGGCGCGGACGCGGTCGTGCACTCGACGACGAAGTACATGGGCGGCCACTCCGACGTGGTGGGCGGTGCGCTGGTCGTCGCCGACCCCGCGCTCGGCGACGAACTGGCCTTCCACCAGAACGCGATGGGCGCCATCGCGGGGCCGTTCGACGCCTGGCTGGTGATGCGGGGGATCAAGACGCTGGGCGTGCGCATGGACCGGCACGGGGAGAACGCCGCCCGCGTGGTCCAGTTGCTGAGCGCGCACCCGGAGGTGACGGAGGTCTACTACCCGGGGCTGCCCACGCATCCCGGGCACGAGATCGCGGCCAAGCAGATGCGCGGCTTCGGCGGGATGGTGTCCTTCCGAGTGGCGGGCGGCGAGGAGGCCGCGGTGCGGGTGTGCGACCGGGCCCGGCTCTTCACGCTGGGCGAGTCTCTGGGCGGGGTCGAGTCGCTGATCGAGCACCCGGGGCGGATGACGCACGCCTCGGCGGCGGGTTCCGCGCTGGAGGTGCCGGCAGACCTGGTGCGCCTCTCGGTGGGCATCGAGTCGGCGGACGATCTGCTGGCGGACCTGACGCAGGCGCTGGAGGGGGCCGCAGCGGGCTGAAGCGACGCGGCCGGGCCCGGGTCACCCGCCGACGCCCGCGGGCGGGGACGTCGTCCAGCCGCGCGGAGATGACCCCGCCGACGCTGGATCCGACCCCCGCGGGCGAGGACGTCGTCGCGGCTCCCCGGCAGCCCACCCCGGGCGGGGTCGTCGTCGGGGGTCACCAGCCCACCGCGGGCGGGGTCGTCGTCGGGGGCGGAGCCGCCCAGGGGTGCAGCACCAGCGCCCACACGGCCAGGACCAGCAGAGCGGCCAGCACCCCGGTCCACAGCGCCGCACCGAGCGCCCGGCGGCGCCGCAGCAGCCGGGCGCCCTCCGCCAGGGCCCGCTCCGCCAGGTCGGCGGGGACGGGCTCGGCGGTGCGCTGCTGGACCAGGCGCCGCACCTCGGCCTCCTTGCGGTCAGGCGGGCTCATGGGCGCTCTCCGCTGCGTCCTGCTCGCCCTGCGGGGCCCGGGGGGCCGCCTGGGGGCCCTGCTCGGCCTGCGGGGGCCCGACCGCTCCGCGGGCCGGGCTGCTGAGCACCGTCGCCATGGCACGGGTGTGCAGGGCCCGCACCCGTTCGACGGGGAGCCCGAGACCTGCGGCGACCTGCTCCTCGGCGATCCCCTCGTGCAGCCGCAGGACGAGCACCAGCCGCTCCTGCGGAGTGAGGACGCCCAGCAGCCCGCCGCGCGCGCGGCGGTGCCGTCGGCCGGTGCGGGCGAAGCGGAGCGCCAGCGCCTGCCGGGTGTGCTCGTAGGGGTCGTCACCGCGCAGCCGGGCCCAGTCGGCGCGGGTCCGCGCGAGCGCCCGCACCAGCAGCCGCTCCGCTTCGGGAGCGGCGCCGGGAGGTTCGGCGGTCAGCAGAGTGGCGGCATGCAGCAGCCGGCCGCCCGCGCCCGCGACGAACGCCTCGAACTCCCGGGCGCGGAGGCTCTCCTGCCGTGCCTGACGCTCTCGCACGCCGCCTCCCGTGCCGCCTATAGGACGGCAGGCAGGGAGATCAAATCAAGAGGCGCGACACCACCGCGACACCACCGCGCCGCCCCCGGAACCGGCCCCGCGCTGCCGGGAGCCGAACTGCCCCGGCCCGGAGCGCTCCGCACACCTGTGCAGACGGCGCCCCGGCGGCGGCACTCGGCCGTCGCAGCCGGGGGGCGGGGGGCCGGGAGTCGGGCCCCACGGGGTCAGGAACCGGACCCCGGCGGCTGCGAGAGACTGCTCGGGTTCAGTTCGAGCATCGCCGTGTTGAAGCGGGTCAGCAGCTTGCAGAACGTCCCGCGCTCCTCCTCGGTCCAGTCCTTGGTGATGAGCTGCATCAGGTTGCGGCGGGAGGAGCGGACCTCCTCCAACCGGGCCTCACCGCGCGGCGAGAGCTGGAGGACGACGGCGCGCCCGTCCTCGGGGTGCGAGGTGCGCTTGACCAGTCCGGACTCGACGAGCGGGGCGACCTGCCTGGTCACCGTCGAGGAGTCGATGCCCATGCCGGCGGCGAGCGCCTTGACGCCCATCGGGCCTTCCTGGTCGAGGCGGTTGAGCAGCAGATAGGCGGCGCGGTCCATGGAGTTGCGGGCCTGTCCGAGTCCGCCGAGGCGGGTCTGCTCCGCGCGCCGCGCGTACACCGCGAGTTGGTGCTGCATGGCGTCCAGCGCGGCGGTTCCGGAGGCGGCACCGTCGTCGGCAGGCACCGCGGAGTCGTCCGGCGCGTCGGGGGTGTCTGTCGTCATGTCCGGATGCGTGGGCATGGCAGGTGCGCTCACTTCGTCGATCAGCAGGAGTTTTTGTTGAGTTTTGACAGTTTTGGGGTGGTCTGTTGGGTGCATCGACCTGAGGTGGTGGCCACAGAGTACGCGGAGCGGACCCACGCCGTACCTCCACTGCACGAACCAGTGACGCGGACCACCCCGCGCGGCCGCCCGGCCGGTGGCCCGCCCACCGGCGGGGCGGCTGCCAGACTGGCGGAATGGTCACCAGCGCAACCCCCTCCGCCGCCTCCGGGCACCCCGAACTCCCCGTCTCGCTGGACGAGGTGCGCCTCGCCCGCAAGACGCTCGCGGGGGTCGCCCGCACCACCGCCGTCGAGGGCAGCCGGCACCTCTCCTCGCTGGTCGGTTCGCCGGTGCACCTCAAGTGCGAGAACCTGCAGCGCACCGGATCGTTCAAGCTGCGCGGCGCGTACGTGCGGATCGCGGGGCTGACGCCCGAGGAGCGGCGGCGCGGGGTGGTCGCGGCGAGCGCGGGCAACCACGCGCAGGGCGTGGCGCTGGCGGCGTCGCTGCTGGGGGTGCCGTCGACGGTCTTCATGCCGGTGGGGGCGCCGCTGCCGAAGGTGGCGGCCACCCGCGACTACGGAGCGCGGGTGCGGATGCACGGCCAGGTGGTGGACGAGACGCTGACGGCGGCCGAGGAGTACGCGCAGGCCACCGGGGCCGTCTTCATCCACCCCTTCGACCACCCGGACGTGGTGGCCGGGCAGGGCACGCTGGCCCTGGAGCTGCTGGAGCAGTGCCCGGAGGTGCGGACCGTCGTGGTGGGCGTCGGCGGCGGCGGGCTGCTCGCGGGCATGGCGGTGGCGATCAAGGCGCTCCGCCCCGATGTCCGCGTGGTGGGGGTGCAGGCGGAGGGCTCGGCCGCGTATCCGCCGTCACTGCGGGCCGGGCGTCCGGTCGCACTCGGGTCCGTCTCGACGATGGCGGACGGCATCAAGGTCGGCCGGCCCGGCGACGTGCCGTTCGAGATCATCCGGACGCTGGTCGACGACATCCGCACGGTGTCCGAGGATGCGCTCTCCCGGGCGCTGCTGCTGTGCCTGGAGCGGGCCAAGCTGGTGGTGGAGCCCGCGGGGGCGAGCTCGGTCGCGGCACTGCTCTCGGCCCCGGACAGCTTCGAGGGGCCGGTCGCCGCGGTGCTCTCGGGCGGCAACGTCGACCCGCTGGTCCTGCAGCGGACGCTGCGGCACGGGATGGCTGCGGCCGGGCGCTATCTGTCGCTGCGGCTGCGCCTCCCGGACCGGCCGGGCGCGCTCGCGGCGCTGCTCGGGGAGCTGTCGGTGGCGGACGCCAACGTGCTGGACGTCGGCCATGTGCGGACCGATCCGCGGCTGGGTCTGGACGAGGTGGAGGTGGAGCTGCACATGGAGACGAAGGGCCCGCAGCACTGCGTGGAGGTCGCCTCGGGGCTGCGCGCGGCGGGGTACACGGTCATGAGCTGAGCGGGCACGGGGCGCCCTCGCCCCGGCTCTCACGACACGGCGGCACAGGACGCGGACTATCGCGTATTTCTTGACGCGATACATCGCGTCGCTCCATACTGCTGTGCGACGGACCCCGGTTCGCCGCATCTCCGTACATGCCGGAACTTCCCGGCACCTCTAGCATTTTCGTAGCGTGTCACGCTCCACACCCTGGGAGTCCATCCATGCCAGGTGCCATTTACGCCGAAGGGCTGGTGAAGACCTTCGGCGAGGTGAGGGCTCTGGACGGCGTCGACCTCGACGTCCCCGAATCCACCGTGCTGGGCCTGCTCGGCCCCAACGGCGCGGGCAAGACCACCGCGGTCCGGGTACTGACCACCCTGCTGCGCCCCGACGCGGGCCGCGCCGTCGTCGCAGGTCTCGATGTCCTGAAGAACCCGACCGCGGTACGCCGCTCCATCGGCCTCTCCGGCCAGTTCGCCGCCGTCGACGAGTATCTGACCGGCCGCGAGAACCTCCAGATGGTCGGACGGCTCTATCAGATGTCCGCACGTGACGCGAAGAAGCGCGCGAACGAACTGCTGGAGCGCTTCAACCTCGCCGACGCCGCCGACCGGACGGCCAAGACCTACTCGGGCGGCATGCGCCGCCGCCTGGACCTCGCCGCCGCGCTGGTCGTCAGTCCGCCCGTGATGTTCATGGACGAGCCCACCACCGGACTCGACCCGCGCAACCGGCAGCAGTTGTGGGAGGTCATCGAAGAACTGGTCGCGGGCGGTACGACGCTGCTGCTGACGACGCAGTACCTGGAGGAAGCCGACCGCCTCGCACACGACATCGCCGTCGTCGACCACGGCAAGGTCATCGCACGCGGCACCTCCGACGAGCTCAAGGCCCGCACCGGCGGCGAGCGCATCGAGGTCGTCGTCCACGAGCGCGCGGACATCCCCGCGGCACGCGAGGTGCTCGTCAGCCACGGGCTGAGGGGGACGGTGCACGAGGGCTGCACCGTCGAGCAGCACACCCGCAAGCTGACCGTCCCGGTCACCGGCGGCGCCAAGCTCCTCGCCGAGGTCATCAGGGAGCTGGACGCGCGCGGCATCGAGATCGACGACATCGGCCTGCGCCGCCCCACCCTCGACGACGTCTTCATCTCCCTGACGGGCCACGCGGCCGAGGGCGGGCGGGAGCCGGAGGGCACCGGTGAGGACGCACCCCCGGACGGGCCCCGGGGCACCCTCCGGTCCACGTCCGAGTCCGAGGAGGTCACCAAGTGAGCGGCACAGCGCGGACGCCGATCCGCACGGCACGCATCTCGAGCCCCGGTCAGCCGGCAGGGAAGGAAGGGCACAAGTGAGCACTGTGACCGATTCGCTGGTGCTGGCCCGGCGGAACGTGATCCGCATGAGCCGAATCCCCGAAGTGCTGCTTTTCGGGCTCATCCAGCCCGTGATGTTCGTGCTCCTGTTCACGTACGTCTTCGGCGGCTCGCTGAAGATCGGCAACACCACCGACGCGGCCGTCTACAAGAACTTTCTGATGGCGGGCATCTTCGCGCAGACCGTCACCTTCGCGACGGCGGGAGCGAGCGCGGGCATCGCCGAGGACATGCACAAGGGGCTCGTCGACCGGTTCCGCTCGCTGCCCATGGCACGCGGAGCCGTGCTGACCGGCCGTACCCTCGCCGACCTGGCGCAGACGGCCCTGACGCTGCTGGTCCTCGCGATCGTCGCGCTCCTCGCCGGCTGGCGCCCCGGCTACGCGGAACCGACCAACCTCGCAAGAGTGCTGGGCGGCTTCGGCCTGCTGCTTCTGCTGGGATACGCCTTCACCTGGATCGGCGCGCTCATCGGGCTGTCCGTGCGCACCCCGGAGGCGGCGACCTCGGGAGGGCTGATCTGGCTCTTCCCGGTGACGTTCATCTCCAACGCCTTCGTCGACACCGGGCAGATGACGCCATGGCTGCGCCATGTGGCCGATTGGAACCCGTTCAGCGCCACCGTCCAGGCGTGCCGTGAGTTGTTCGGCAACCCCGGGGTCACCGGGTCGGACGCCTGGCCGATGCAGCACCCGGTGTGGGCTTCGCTGCTCTACTCGGTCCTGATCGTCGCCGTCTTCCGCACGCTCGCGGTCCGCAAGTACCGCCGGGCGGCCGAGTGATGACTCCCCCTTCCTGACCCCGCACAGCCAGGGCATGCTCCGGCCCCCTCCCCCAGGAGGGGGCCGGAGCATGCGACTCCCCGGAAGCCTCGCAGGTGACTCACGTCACAACTGGGGCGCAGCCGAATGCCACCGTCCAGTCTCACCGGGTAGCTAGATTGGCCCGGCCAGAAGCCGAGGGGAAGCTTGAGGGGAAATATGATGGTTAAACGACATCTTATGGTCGCGACCGCTGTAGCCACCATCCTGGCGGTCAGCGCCCCCGTCGCCGGCGCGACCAGCGGCACGGCGGGAGAAACCACCCACCGCGCCGAAAAGCTCAGCTCCTTCTCCGCAGAGGCGAGCAGCGCCCCGGAAGTGACTCTGGCCAAGAAGTACAAGGGCAAGGCCAAGACGCCCTACTACAAGAAGAAGCGCGTCCGTTCCTACGGCGTACTCAAGTCGAAGCGGCCCAAGGGCTGGAAGCTGTGCATCAGCCTTCTGATGAGCACCCCCACCTCGCCGCCCGGTCAGGTGGCAAAGAAGTGCGCCTACAAGAGGAAGGTGAAGGTGTCCACCATGAACTGGTGCGCGCCTTTCGCGGCGCTCCTGACACTCGAGAAGAAGGGGCAGAGGACGTACTGGGTGCACCGGACGAAGGCCCGGGTCATCTGCCGGTGACGTCGGCCGCCCCACAGCCTGCCCGCTCAAGGCCGCCGGCACGCCCACGAACCGGCGGACGGCCCGCGCTGTCACGCGCGGGCCGTCCGCCATCGTGGTACCGGGGCCCCACAGGGCACGCCGCGGTGCGACTCAGTCCCGGTAGGGCTTGGCCTCCAGGATGCGTACCGACGCCATCTTGCCGTTCGGCAGCTCGTACTCGGCGTCCTGGCCGACCTTCTTGCCCATCACGCCGGAGCCCAGGGGCGACTGCGGAGAGTAGGTCTCGATCTCGGAGCTGGCGTACTCGCGGGAGGCCAGCAGGAAGGTGATCGTGTCGTCCTCGTCGCCGTCGAAGGCGATCTTGACCACCATGCCGGGCTCCACCACACCGTCGTCCGCCGGAGCCTCACCGACCTTGGCGTTCTCCAGGAGCTGCTGGAGTTGCCGGATACGCAGCTCCTGCTTGCCCTGCTCCTCCTTGGCCGCGTGGTACCCGCCGTTCTCGCGGAGGTCGCCCTCCTCGCGAGCCGCCTCGATCTTCTTGGAGATCTCGGTGCGTGCAGGACCCGACAGGTACTCCAGCTCGGCCTTGAGCTGGGAGTACGCCTCCTGGGTCAGCCAGGTGACGTTGTCGCTGGTCTGGGTCACAGGTGCTCCTCGTCGGTACTGGGATATGAAGCTGATGCAGAAAACGCCCTACCAGAAAGGGTGCGCCTGCACTGGTGGGCGAAACCACGAGCTTAACAATTCCGCCGGAAAAGGGAAGAAGACTCCGGCTCCATCCCAGGTCAGCAGGGTCCGCCGGACGAGCCGGAACGCCCGGCCGCCGCCCGCCTCAGCGCTCCTGGCAGCCGATCAGCTCGGCACTCGTGGCGCGCGCCGTGGTACGCACGGTGACGACCTCGTCCACCCGGGAAGCGCCCGCGGCGAACTCCGCGTTCTTGCGCCCGACCTCGCTGCCGTCCTCCGCGCGGGTGCGCAGCGTGCACACGCCCTCGGCCCCGGCCTCCTTGCGCACCTCCACGTGGACCTGCACCGCGCTGTCGGAGACCACCTTGAACTTGATCAACTCGCCGCTCACCTGCTGGCCGGAGATGTACGCGACCCCGAACCAGCCGATCAGCGCGAGCAGCAGCACCCCCAGCACACCGCCGGTGACCTTCAGCCGACGGTCCGTGCGCGCCTCCGCGTCCGCGGACCGGCCCGCAGCACGCCCGTACCGCCCCTCGGGGACCTGTTGGCGCAGGTCGACCATGGTCCGTTCCTCCCGGCAGCCGCTCCGACCGTGCTGTGCGGACCCGGCCGGAGCCGGGCGGGCCCGAACCGGGAATACATCACGGTGCTGATTCGGTCACTATAGAAGCCGCTCCCGAATCCGCCGACGGCGGGCGGGGCCGATGGCGGAGCCGCTTTGACCTATGAGGATTGAGTTGTGACTGAGCAACTGCGACTGATGGCCGTGCACGCACACCCCGACGACGAGTCGAGCAAGGGTGCGGCCACCATGGCGAAGTACGTCGACGAGGGGGTGGACGTGCTCGTCGCGACGTGCACCGGGGGAGAGCGGGGCTCCATCCTCAACCCGAAGCTCCAGGGCGACACCTACGTCGAGGAGCACATCCACGAGGTGCGCCGCAAGGAGATGGACGAGGCCCGGGAGATCCTGGGCGTGAAGCAGGCGTGGCTCGGCTTCGTCGACTCGGGCCTCCCCGAGGGCGACCCGCTGCCGCCGCTGCCCGAGGGCTGCTTCGCCCTCCAGGAGGTGGACGAGGCCGCCGGAGCGCTGGTGCGGCTCATCCGCGAGTTCCGCCCCCAGGTGATCACCACCTACGACGAGAACGGCGGCTACCCGCACCCCGACCACATCATGACCCACAAGATCTCGATGGTCGCCTTCGAGCAC
>NZ_FOGO01000012.1 GCF_900111245.1 Streptomyces qinglanensis
ATCCACCACCGAAGCGGCTTCATCGTTCGACTTGCATGTGTTAAGCACGCCGCCAGCGTTCGTCCTGAGCCAGGATCAAACTCTCCGTGAATGCTTCCATCCACAGGAAGAGCGGAACCAGAGGAGGAATAATCCCCCGGTTCACAGCGTCCTCGCTGTTGTGTATTTCAAAGGAACCTCAACCCGCCGAACACTCGGCAGGTCGGGGTATCAACATATCTGGCGTTGACTTTTGGCACGCTGTTGAGTTCTCAAGGAACGGACGCTTCCTTCGAAACCAATCGGTTCTGACGATGCAGTACCGGTTTCTCCGGACGTTTGCCCTTTTGGTGTCTCCGACTCTATCAGATCGAATCTGCTTCGAGTTCGGAGTGCTTCTCGCACGAGAATTCCGTCGCCGGATTTCTTGTGGTCGAAGCGAAGAAGAATCTAACTGCTGCTGCCGAGCTTGTCCAACTCTAGGCAACTGTTCGAATCTACTGCCCGCGGGCCACCGCGTCAACGGTTTTCCGGGGCGGAGAGGACAGTAGCAGGTTCCCGGCCGTCCACGCACATCATCCGGCGGTGGGTGCCTCCGCCGAGCGGTCCGACACGGCGATGTCACCGGTTTCGCCCATCCCGGCCGCGCGGCGCCCCAGGACATACACGTAGCCGAGGAAGGCCAGTTCCACCAGGACTCCGATGAGGATCCGCGCCCAGGTGGGCAGGCCGGAGGGGGTCACGAAGGCTTCCACGGCGCCGGAGACGAGAAGGACGGCCGCCAGTCCGAGGGCCATGCCGAGGGCCGAACGTCCCTCCTGGGCCAGTGCTGTTCGCCGGCTCCGATGGCCCGGATCGATGACAGTCCAGCCCAGCCGCAGCCCCGTGCCCGCCGCGACGAAGACGGCGGTCAGCTCCAGGAGACCGTGCGGCAGCAGCAGGCCGAGGAAGGTGTCGAGGCGCCCAGCGGATCCCATGAGCCCGATGCCGACGCCGAGGTTGAGGACGTTCTGGAAGAGCACCCAGAGCACGGGGATGCCGAGGAGGGCGCCGAAGGCCAGGCAGAGGGCCGCGGCCTGGGCGTTGTTCGTCCAGACCTGGGCGGCGAAGGAGGTGGCCGGGTGGCTGGAGTAGTACGCCTCGTACCGGCCACCGGGGCGCGTCATCTCTCGGAGCTCCTCCGGCGCTCCGATGGTGGCGCGGACCTCGGGGTGAGTGCCCACCCACCAGGCGATGAGCACGGTCAGCACGACGGACAGCAGCGCCGTGGGAACCCACCAGGTGCGCGAGCGGTAGACAGCGGCTGGGAAGCCGGCCGCGAAGAAGCGCGCCGCATCGCGCCAGGAGGCGGTGTGCGCTCCGGTGACCGCACTGCGCGCGCGGGCGACGAGGTGGGTGAGGCGTTCGGTGAGGTCCGGGTCCGGCGCACTCGACCGCACCTGGGAGAGATGGGTGGCGGCGCGCTGGTAGAGCCGGACGAGTTCGTCGGCCTCCGCGCCGGAGAGGCGGCGGTGGCGGCGCAGCAGTACGTCCAGGCGGTCCCATTCCGCGCGGTGCGCCGAGACGAAGACGTCCAGGTCCATGGAGCGAGTTTCCCAGATCGTCGTACTGGAAGACTGGGGCGGCGGCACCGGGCGGTTGCCCCGGGTGCCTGGTGGTGTGGCGACGGGAGCGTTCCCGACGGGTGGGGCGAGAGCGGCCCGTAGCCGTGGTGCCTCCGCACTGCGGCCGACGAACTGGGGGTGTGCGATGAGTGAGCTGGTGACCGGGGAAGCCGTCGTGCTCGGGCTGCGTCCCGCACGGCTGCCGAGCAGGGCGCTGGCCGTCTGCCTGGACCTGGTCATCGTCTGGGTCGTCTACCTGGCGCTGACGCTCGCCCTGCTGGTGTCCGTCGACTCCCTGGACCCAGCCGCGCTCGCGGCTGTGCAGGTGGGGCTTTTCGTGCTGGTCCCCGTCGGGCTGCCGATCGCGGTCGAGACGCTCACCGGGGGACGTTCGGTCGGGAAGCTCGCAGCGGGACTGCGGGTCGTACGGGACGACGGCGGTCCGATCCGGTTCCGGCACGCGCTGGTGCGCGGGGCGGTCGGAGTCGTCGAGATGCAACTGCTGTTCGGTGTGGTGGCCTGTACGGCCTCGCTGGTGTCCGAGCGGGGTCGCCGGCTGGGTGACGTGTTCGCCGGGACGCTGGTGGTACGGGTACGCAGTCCCCGGCCGGGGCGCACGGCGGTGCCGCCTCCGCCCCGGTGGTGCGCCGCGGAGTTCGCCGAACTCGATCTGTCGCGCGTTCCGGACGCGCTCTGGCTCGCGATCCGGCAGTTCCTGCTGCGTGCCGAGCAGTTGGACCCCGCTGTGCGGCACTCGATGGCGGAGCGGCTGGCGGACGACGTCATCGGGTGGACAGGAGCGCCGGCGCCGCACGGGGTGCCCGCGGTCAGCTATCTGGCCGGGATCGCTGCGGAGCGGCGGGAGCGCGAGGCACGGCGCTCCTTGGGTTCCTCCGGGATGCCGTCCTCCCCGTCGTCGTGGTCTCGGTCGTCGCCACAGCCGCAGACACAGCCGTCCACGGCGACCAGCCCTTCCCCTCCGCCGCCTGTTCCGCCTCCTTCTCCGCCCGCCTCGGGACGGGAGGGCTCGGCCCCGGACAGGAGCGAGGACGGCCCGCCCACTCCGCGCACGGGCTTCGTTCCGCCCTCCTAGCCCGTTGTCGGACCGGCCGCGCCCGGGAGCACGGCGGCTCGGAGCCGGGCTCCGGCGCGCTACCCCTTGTCGAACACCGACGGGGGCGACTCCAGGTCCTCCAACTCGATGCCCGGGGCCGCCAGGACGACGTCGCCGGTGAGGTGCACCGCGTGCTGCTCTCCGGTCTCCAAGTCGGAGACCTGGTAGTGGTGCACGACGAGCGGGCCGTTGTCGGTGTCGTGTGCTTCGCTGTCGGACAGCGCCCAGGACTGGTCCAGGGTGCGGGGAGCGAGGACGGGGGGTGTGAACGCGACGAGGCGGACGCGGGTCGCCCGGTCACCGGGAGCCGGGCGCAGCAGCCGCGCGGTCGCGACGAGGAACGCGGGGGAAGCCCCGGTGAAGGAATGCGCGGCGGCATTGCCCTCCTGGGCCTGCTCTCCCGTGGGGTCGGAACGCACCCAGGTGACGCCGTCCAGTGCCGCTCCGCGGATCCGCCAGTTCGCGGCGCGGAGTTCGAGGCGGATCGGGCGGCCGAGGTCGTCGAGCGTGAGGTCGACGGAGCCGATGTGCTCACCTGCGGGGTCGGTGAGCTGCGAGACGTAGCGCCAGCCGGAGGGGCCGGTGGCGCAGTGGAAGTGCTCTTCTCCGAGGAAGGTGTGGTCGTGCGGATCGTGCAGCGAATAGCGGCCGCGGGGCATGGGCGGTGTCCGGGGTCGGTGCGGTGACGGGCAGGCCCCCCGCGGGGCGGGGGGCCTGTGGTCCGGTCCGGGCGCCGTCCGAGCCCGGCGGTGGTGCCGCCGGGCTCGGACGGGCCGGTAGGACCCATGTAGTGCTGGAGGTGACCGTACCGCGCCCCCGGAGGTGCCGGAGGCGGCGCGACCGGTGGTAGCGGGCCCGGCCCGTCACCGCCGTACGGCCTCCTGCGGCGGCACACCGGCCTACCGGTATCGCACCGGTCGCGCACCGGCTGGATCCCCGGCGCGCACCGTCGTACCCACCGGCGGATACCGGCGAGCGTACCCACCGGCGGTTACCGGCGAGCCGACGAGGCCGACGGGCCGGTGCGGGCACGCACAGTCGCGTACGCCGCCCGCACCGACCCGGCCGGGTTGCGGTGCTCAGTAGCGGTAGTGGTCCGGCTTGTAGGGGCCCTCGACCGGAACGCCGATGTAGGACGCCTGCTCCGGGCGGAGCGTGGTCAGCTTGGCACCCAGGGCCTCCAGGTGGAGGCGGGCGACCTTCTCGTCCAGGTGCTTGGGCAGGACGTAGACGTCGGTCGGGTAGGACTCGGGCTTGGTGAACAGCTCGATCTGGGCGATCGTCTGGTCCGCGAAGCTGTTGGACATCACGAACGAGGGGTGCCCGGTGGCGTTGCCCAGGTTCAGCAGGCGGCCCTCGGAGAGGATGATGAGGGTCTTGCCGTCCTTGAAGGTCCAGGTGTGGACCTGCGGCTTGACCTCGTCCTTGACGACGCCGTCGATGGCGGCGAGGCCCGCCATGTCGATCTCGTTGTCGAAGTGGCCGATGTTGCCGACGATGGCCTGGTGCTTCATCTTGGCCATGTCCGAGGCCATGATGATGTCCTTGTTGCCGGTGGTGGTGATGAAGATGTCGGCGGTCTCGACCACGTCGTCCAGGGTCACCACCTGGTAGCCGTCCATCGCCGCCTGCAGGGCGCAGATCGGGTCGATCTCGGTGATCATGACCCGGGCGCCCTGGCCGCGCAGGGACTCGGCACAGCCCTTGCCGACGTCGCCGTAGCCGCACACGACGGCCGTCTTGCCGCCGATGAGGACGTCGGTGGCGCGGTTGATGCCGTCGACCAGCGAGTGGCGGCAGCCGTACTTGTTGTCGAACTTCGACTTGGTGACGGCGTCGTTGACGTTGATCGCCGGGAAGAGCAGCGTGCCCGCCTGGTGCATCTCGTACAGGCGGTGGACGCCGGTGGTGGTCTCCTCGGTGACACCGCGGATCTCCGAGGCGAGCTGGGTCCACTTCTGCGGGTTCTCGCTGAGGGTGCGGTTGAGCACCGAGAGGACGACACGGTGCTCGTCGTTCTCGGCGGTGTCGACCGAGGGCGCGGAGCCGGCCTTCTCGCACTCGACGCCCTGGTGCACCAGGAGGGTGGCGTCACCACCGTCGTCGAGGATCATGTTCGGGCCGCCGGTGCTGGCGTTCGGCCAGGTGAGGGCCTGCTCCGTGCACCACCAGTACTCCTCCAGGGTCTCGCCCTTCCAGGCGAAGACCGGGATGCCCTTCGGGTTCTCCGGGGTCCCGTCGGGGCCGACGGCGACGGCCGCGGCAGCGTGGTCCTGGGTGGAGAAGATGTTGCAGGAGGCCCAGCGGACCTCGGCCCCCAGGGCGACCAGCGTTTCGATGAGCACCGCCGTCTGCACGGTCATGTGCAGGGAGCCGGTGACTCGGGCGCCCGCGAGCGGCTGGTCGGCGGCGTATTCCTTGCGGATCGCCATCAGGCCGGGCATCTCGTGCTCGGCCAGCTTGATCTCCTTGCGGCCGAAGGCCGCCAGCGAGAGGTCCGCGACCTTGAAGTCCTGGCCGGTCGTGGAGGTCGTCGTCATTGCGAGCTGCTCCTCGGTGTCGAGAAATAAGGCTGGTCCGTGCTGCGGCGCCGGGGCGGTGCGGCACCGGTCGCGCGGAGGCGCGCATCGTGACCGGGCACACTCGTCCCCTGCTCGCAGCTCAGTCCGTCGGAGGCCCTCTCTCCCTCGGTGGCCCGGTGTCCGGGCCTCCCGACCGCCATCAGCAGCGACGTCTGGCTCTACGAATCTACACCGCCCGTCCAGGGGACAAGACGGGCGCCGCTGACAGCAAGGGCGCCTCGGGGTCGGTTTTCGGCCGCTTGCTTTTTTGGCCGTCCGGCTGGTTCGGTGCACCCTGCGGCCTCTGCGACGGCGACTGCGACGGCGCGAGAACGCACCTCTCCACCCCTTGGCCGAGCTAGGAGTTCCCACGTGACCAGTCCTGCCGACCCCCGTGACGGAGCGGCTCCCCCGGCCGACCCGGGGCTGAAACTGCTCGCCGTGACGGCGTGTCCGACCGGTATCGCCCATACCTACATGGCGGCGGAAAAACTGACCCAGGCCGCACAAGCCCGTGGTATCGCCATGAAGGTGGAGACCCAAGGGTCCATCGGCGCTGAGAACGTCCTGTCTGACAACGATGTCAGCGCGGCGGACGGCGTGATCGTCGCCGCCGACAAGGACGTGGACCTCGGCAGGTTCGGCGGCAAGCGGGTGCTCTGCGTCGGAGTGGCGGAGGGCATCAGCGACCCCGACGGGCTCATCGACCGGGTACGCGAGGCCCCGGTGCATCCGGGCGGCGCGGCCTCCGCTGCGGCCGGAGGCGCCCGCGGCGGCGGCAGCGGAGGCGACGGGAGCGGCGGGGGCTCCGGCACGGCGGCCACCGGGCCCGCCGGAGCCAAGGGCCGGGAGCGCAGTGCCGGCTACAAGGCGCTGATGAACGGCGTCTCGTACATGATCCCGTTCGTCGTCGTCGGCGGATTGCTGATCGCCGTCTCGCTCGCGCTGGGCGGGCACCCGCAGGCCGACGGCGGTCTGGTGATCCCCGACGGCAGCTTCTGGAAGCACGTGAACGACATCGGCGTGATCGGGTTCACGCTGATGGTGCCGATCCTCTCCGGCTACATCGCCTATGCGATCGGCGACCGTCCCGCGCTGGTGCCGGGCATGATCGGCGGCTGGATCGCCAACACCGGCGAGCTGTACGACTCCGAGTCGGGTGCGGGCTTCATCGGCGCGATCGTCACCGGGTTCCTGGCCGGGTACCTGGTGCGCTGGATCAAGCGGATACCGGTCTCGCGGTTCGTACGGCCCATCATGCCGATCATCGTGATCCCGATCGTGGCGACCTCCGCGCTCGGCCTGTTCTTCGTCTATGTCATCGGCAGGCCGATCTCCTGGGTCTTCGAGAACCTCACCGACTTCCTGGGCGGTATGACGGGGACCAGCGCCGCGCTGCTGGGCGTGGTGCTCGGGCTGATGATCGCCTTCGACATGGGCGGCCCGGTCAACAAGACCGCGTTCCTGTTCGGGGCCGGGCTGGTCTCCAAGAGCCCCGAGGTGATGGGGATGTGCGCGGCTGCCATTCCGGTGCCCCCGCTGGGGCAGGGCCTCGCGACGCTGCTGCGCCGCAGGTTCTACTCCGACCAGGAGCGGGAGACCGGCCTGGCCGCGCTGTTCATGGGCTTCTTCGGCATCACGGAGGGCGCCATCCCGTTCGCCGCCGCGCGGCCCGCCACGGTGATCCCGGCGAACATGCTCGGCGGCGCCGTCGCGGGCGGCATCGCGGGGCTGGCCTCGGTCGGGGACAACGTGCCGCACGGCGGGCCGATCGTGGCGGTGCTGGGCGCGGTCGACGGTGTGGCGATGTTCTTCGTGGCGCTCCTGACCGGTGCCGTGGTCACGGCAGCGACCACGGTCGGCCTGGTGACGCTCGGAGCACGGCGTTCCGGGCAGGACGCCCCCGGCACGGACTCCGCGGAGCGTGCGGTGCGGGCCCCGGCCGCGGTGGGCGCCGGTGTCCTCAGCGGGGAGGACGCGGGGGACGCCGCCCGGAGCACGGCGGGGGACCCGGCGGGGGACTCGGCCACGCCCGCGGCCCGGGCCGCGGAGCCGCCCCCGGCCTCGGCGGCGGAGCAGCCTGCCGTGCCGGCCCAGGGCGGGGCACCGGGAAGCGCGGCCGGTTCCGCCCCGGAGGAAGGCCCGACAGCGGGGGAGCCGGAGGCCGCCGAGGGCGCGCCCGGGACGGCCGGCACCGGCACGGAAAGCAGCCCCGCGCCCGATGCCGCCGCGGAGTCCTCCGGGGTGCTCTCCGGCTATCTGTCCGCGGAGACCGTGCGCGAGCAGCTCGCGGCCGACGGCAAGGAAGCCGGCATCCGGGAGATGGCCGAGCTGTTGGGCCGCAGCGGCAAGGTCTCCGACAGCGAGGCGCTCGTACGGGCCGCGCTCGCCCGCGAAGAGCAGGGCACGACCGGGCTCGGCGAGGAGATCGCCGTCCCGCACGCCAAGACGGACGCGGTCACCGCTCCGGTCGTCGGGTTCGCGCGGTCCGCCGAGGGCATCGAGTGGGGCTCGCTGGACGGGACCAGGGCGCGGCTGGTGTTCATGATCGCGGTGCCCGAGGCGGCGGCAGGCGACGAGCACCTGCGCATCCTGGCGCTGCTGTCACGGAAGTTGATGGATCCCGCGTTCCGCACCCGGTTGCTGGAGGCCCCGGACAAGGACACCGTGCTGGCCGCGCTCGCCGAGATCGGCTGAGGTTCGGCGCATCGTCCGGTCCGACCGCATCGGCCGCACCCGGCGGTCGATGCGGTCGGCCGCCGGTCAGCCGACACCGCGGCACTGCCGCACCACAGTGGAAGCACTGCCGCACCACAGCCGAAGCACTGCCGCACCGCAGTGGAAGCACTGCCGCACCACAGTGGAAGCACTGCCGCACCACAGTGGAAGCACTGCCGCACCACAGCCGAAGCACTGCCGCACCACAGCGGCAACTCCTGAAGCGCTGCCGCTCCTGAAGCCCTGCCGCTTCCGCAGCGCTGCCGTGGCAGCCCAGCACACAGCGGCAGTGCCCACGACGAGGGCCCGCCCCCGGTCCGGTGAATTCCAGGGGCGGGCCCTTCCGCTGCGCGCGGCGGCCGGGTGAGCCCGGCACGCCCGGGGGACGGTCCGTCAGGCGCCGGGGCCGCGGCCGGACGCGTCCGCCGGTTCCGCCGCCGGCTCCGGCTCGGTGTCCTGCTCCGCACGGTAGACGTCCGGCTCCAGGTAGATGACCCGGGCGATCGGGACGGCTTCGCGGACGCGGTGCTCCGCGGCGTCGATGGCGCGGGCGACCTGTGCGGCCGTGTCGTCGTGCTGGACGGCGACCTTGGCGGCCACCAGCAGCTCCTCCGGGCCCAGGTGCAGGGTACGCATGTGGATGACGCGGGTGACCGTCTCGCCGTCGACGAGCGCGGTGCGGATCCGGTCCCGTTCGGCCGGGGCGGCGGACTCGCCGAGCAGCAGCGACTTGGTCTCGGCCGCGAGCACCAGCGCGATGACGACGAGCAGCGCACCGATGCACATGGTGCCCACGCCGTCCCAGACGCCGTCGCCCGTCAGCAGGGCGAGGCCGACGCCGCCGAGGGCGAGGACGAGGCCGACGAGCGCGCCGAAGTCCTCCAGCAGCACGACCGGCAGTTCGGGGGCCTTGGCGCGGCGTACGAACTGGGTCCAGCTCTGCTTGCCGCGGATCTCGTTGGACTCCCGGATGGCGGTCCGGAAGGAGAAGCCTTCGGCCACCACAGCGAAGACCAGGACGCCGACCGGCCAGTACCAGTGCTCGATCTCGTGCGGGTGGACGATCTTCTCGTAGCCCTCGTAGAGCGCGAAGACGCCGCCGACGGTGAACAGGACGATGGAGACCAGGAAGCCGTAGATGTAGCGCTCGCGGCCGTAGCCGAAGGGGTGCTCCTCGTTGGCGGCCTTCTTGGCCTTCTTGCCGCCCAGCAGCAGGAGGGCCTGGTTCCCGGAGTCGGCCACGGAGTGGACGCCCTCGGCCAGCATGGAGGCCGAGCCGCTGAAGGCCGCCGCGACGAACTTGGCGACGGCGATGGCCAGGTTGGCGCCCAGTGCGGCGACGATCGCCTTTGTTCCGCCTGATGCACTCACGAGTGAGAGGTCCCTTCCTGCTGCTGTGCGACCGTCCGATCAGACGGCAGCGGTGGCGCGGAAGAGCGTACCGTCACCCGAGATCCGTACCGGCTCTTCCGCCGGAACGTAGGCGGACTGCCCGGGGGCGAGGGCGAGTTCCTCCGTGCCGTCGGTCCCGCCGTGCAGGACGACGGCTCCCGCGGTGCACAGCAGGATCTGCGCGGCGGACGGGTCCAGCGGGTGCGCCGGGGCGCCGGGGACGAGGACGAAGCGGGAGAGCCGGAACTCCCCGACGGGCGCCTCGTAGCTCTCCTCGCCGCTCACCTCGTCGGCCTCGGGCCGCAGCACGCCCGGCTCGGTGTGCTCGAAGCGCACGATGCGCAGCAGTTCGGGGACGTCCACGTGCTTGGGCGTCAGGCCGCAGCGCAGCACGTTGTCGGAGCTGGCCATGATCTCGACGCCGAGGCCGCTGAGGTAGGCGTGCGGCACTCCGGCGGCGAGGAACAGTGCCTCGCCGGGACGCAGCACGACGTGGTTGAGGAGCATCGCGGCGAGCACTCCGGGGTCGCCCGGGTAGTGGTGTGCGATGTCCGCGTACACCGCGTACTCGGGGCGCGCGGCGGCTGCCTCGGCGGCCGCGGCGACGGTGGCGGCCATCGCGTCCCGGTCCGCCGTCAGCAGGGCGGAGAGCACTTCGCGCAGTGCCTCGCCGCCGGGTCGGGCGTGCAGGATGTCGACGTACGGCTTCAGTCCGGGCACGCCCAGCCCGTCCAGCAGCGCGGCGGCCTCCTCGGGGTGCCGGAATCCGCACAGCCCCTCGAACGGGGTGAGGGCGCAGAGGAGTTCGGGCTTGTGGCTGTCGTCCTTGTAGTTGCGTTCCGGCGCGTCCAGCGGAATGCCGCGCGCCTCCTCGTCGGCGTAGCCCTGGGCAGCCTGCGTGCTGTCGGGGTGCACCTGGAGGGAGAGCGGGGCGGCGGCTGCCAGCAGCTTCAGCAGGAAAGGCAGCCGGGGGCCGTAGGTGCGCACTGCCGGGGTGCCCAGTTCGCGCTCCGGAGCGGCGTCGATCACCTCGGACAACGGGAGCGGTCCGGCGCCCCGGTCGATGCGGGAGGGCGCGCCGGGGTGCGCCCCCATCCACAGTTCGGCCTGCGGGCGGCCGGTGGGCTCCTGGCCGAGCAGTTCCGGGAGGGCGGTGGTGGAGCCCCAGGCGTACGGCCTGACGGAGTTCTCCAGACGGTCCATGAGAGGTGCTGTTCCTGTCGTGCGGGGAGGTGTCATGTGCAGGGTGCGGCGCGGGCGCGGCGGCGCGCCGGGGGCCGCGTCATGCCCGAGTGCCGCGTTCTGCCCAAGGGGAGTCGCTGTCGGCGAGCGTGAGGTGAACGGCGGCGAAATCGGCGGTGGCGATCAGTTCGGCGGCCGCCTCCAGCGGACTGCTGCCCTCGGCCGGTTCCAGTTCGCTGAGTGCCGCTCCGTGCGCGTAGGCCAGGTCGCGGGCGGGCACCGTCGCGGATTCGCCGCCGGGGGATGCGTCGCGCAGCAGGACGACGCGGACGCGGGTCGTCTGCTCGTCCTCGACCCGGTCGCGGAAGAAGTCGTCCTGGCCGGAGGCCGGGGCGAAGGGGCCGGCCAGCAGCGCTCCGTGCGCGGTCAGGGCCTCGGGCAGGCCGGCCGCGAGCGCGGGGCGGCCGCAGAGCGCGGCCAGGACCGCGGACCAGTGCCGTGCCGCGGCGCCCGCGACGCCGCCCTCGCTCCACAGCAGCGGTATCGAGCCCGCCAGTTCGACGGCCAGGGTCTTGCCGGGGTTGCTGTAGGTCGGGACGGCGGGTCCGCAGCGTTCGGCGACCTCGTCCAGCCGGTCGGCGAGCCCGGCGAGGTCCGCCGGGCCGCTGCGGGTGAGTCCGAGGCGGTCGCACAGCAGCAGCAGGGGGGTGAGCAGGCTCCAGAAGGTGCCGGGTCCGCCGCCGGGCGGAGCGGCGGGGGCTGCCGGGTCCAGCGGGTCGGGGCGGTCCGGCGAGGAGTGGATCCCGTGCGGGCCCGGGGCCGGGGGCAGGGTGAGGCCGCGGGTCTCGCCGAGTGCGTCGGCCAGCGGGGTGCCGCGCGGGGTGACGGCGACGACGGTGCAGCCGCGCCGGTACGCCTGGTCGATCAGCGCCGTGAGGCCGGGCTCGGTGCCGTCCGGGGTGACGAGCAGCAGCAGGTCCAGCGGGCCCGCCCAGCCCGGCAGCGTCCAGCGCAGTGCGCCGCCGGCGGCCTGGGCGCCGGCGGGGCGCAGGCCGGTGACGGGCAGGGCTCCGTCGGTGAGGGCGCCCAGCAGGTCGGTGACGCACGCGGTGGCCGTCCCCGGACCGGCGACCAGGAGCGCGCGGGGGCGGCCCTCCGGCCGGAGCGTGTCCACGCCCGCTTCGGCGGCCTGCCGGATCCCGGTGCGGACGTGCGCGCCGGCCTGCGCGGCGCCGCGCAGCAGACCCCGGGCGTCGGCACGGGCCAGGTCCTCGGGTGCGTCCAGGAGCGTCTCGTCGAGCATCTTCCGTGGCCTCCGATCGGCTTGCGGTGCTGCGCGTGGCGGCAGTCACCGCGGGGGCGGCGCTCCGGCGGCAGGTGCCCGGCTCTTCCCCGGCGGGCGTACCGCTGGGGCGATCCCGCGGGGGGAGTCCCGCGGAGGCAGTCCCGCCGGGGGCGCCGCGTGCCGCCGCGTGCCGGCTCAGGCGGGCCGGCGGGCCTCGTCCACCAGGAGCACGGGGATGCCGTCGCGTACGGGGTAGGCCAGGCCGCACTCCGCGTCCCCGGTGCACTGCAGTTCGTCGCCCTCCTCACGCAGCGGCGCGTGGCACGCCGGACAGGCGAGGATCTCCAGGAGTCCGGCTTCGAGCGGCATGTCTTCCTCCAGGTGCGGTGTGCGGCTGCGGCTGCGGCTGCGGCTGCGGCTGCGGCTGCGGCTGCGGCTGCGGTGACTGTGCCGTCAGGGTACCGCCGGGTGCGGTCGGCGGTACCGGGGGCGGCCTTCAGACCGTGAGGGTCCGCTCGCCCTCCGCCCGCACGATGGCCAGTACCTCGTCGCGGACGCGCTCGACGGTGGCGGCGTCACGGGCCTCCACGTTCAGCCGCAGCAGCGGTTCGGTGTTGGAGGGGCGCAGGTTGAACCACCAATTGACGCCGGTGACGGTGAGCCCGTCCAGTTCGTCCATGGTGACGTTCTCACGGCCCGCGAAGGCGGCCTTGACGGCTGCTGTGCGGTTGAACTGGTCCTCCACGGTGCTGTTGATCTCGCCCGAGGAGGCGTAGCGGTCGTAGTGGGCGACGAGGCGGGAGAGGGGGCCGTCCTGTCCGCCGAGTGCGGCCAGCACGTGGAGGGCGGCGAGCATGCCGGTGTCGGCGTTCCAGAAGTCGCGGAAGTAGTAGTGGGCCGAGTGCTCGCCGCCGAAGATGGCACCCGTCCTGGCCATCTCCTGCTTGATGAAGGAGTGGCCGACACGGGTGCGGACCGGCTGCCCGCCGCTCTCCCTGATCACCTCGGGGACGGACCAGGAGGTGATCAGGTTGTGGATGACGGTGGAGCCGGGCGCCTTGGCCAGCTCGCGCGAGGCGACCAGCGCTGCGATCGCGGACGGCGGGACCGGGTCGCCGTTCTCGTCCACCACGAAGCAGCGGTCGGCGTCGCCGTCGAAGGCCAGGCCGAGGTCGGCGCCGACCTCGCGGACCCGGCGCTGCAGGTCGACGATGTTCTTCGGATCGAGCGGGTTGGCCTCGTGGTTGGGGAAGGTGCCGTCCAGCTCGAAGTACAGGTCGTGGAGTTCGAGCGGCAGCCCGGCCAGCACGAAGGGAACGGTCAGGCCGCCCATCCCGTTGCCCGCGTCGACCACGACCTTGAGCCGGCGGATGTGCGACAGGTCCACCAGGGAGTGCAGATGCTCGGCGTACTCCGCGAGCATGTCCCGCTGGGTGACGGTGCCTTGGGGCTTGTCGGAGGCGGGTGCGCCACCGCTGTCCGACCACCGCTCCACCAGGGAGCGGATCTGGGCCAGCCCCGTCTCCTCGCCCACCGGCGCCGCACCGGCCCGGCACATCTTGATGCCGTTGTAGCGGGCGGGGTTGTGGCTGGCGGTGAACATCGCGCCGGGCAGGCCGAGTTTGCCACTGGCGAAGTAGAGCTCGTCGGTGGAGCACAGGCCGATCTCGGTGACGTCGGCGCCCTGTCCGGCCGCGCCCCGGCCGAACGCCCGGACGAGACCGGGCGAGGAGGGTCGCATGTCGTGTCCGACGACGAGCGCGGAAGCGCCGGTGACATGGACGAAGGCGGCGCCGAACAGCTCGGCTGTCGCCTCGTCCCACTGGTCCGGCACCACACCGCGCACGTCGTACGCCTTCACGATCTGAGACAGATCAGCCACGGCCAGCCTCTCCTGGGTCGTCGGTCGTAAACGGTCCCAAATCTACCCGCGGGACGGAAGGGCGCCGTGCGGCAGCGCGGTGCGCTACGGCTCCGGGGACCGCAGGACCCTCAGATGGCCGCGCCGGGCGACCTCCGTCGCGTCGGCCTCGCCCGCCTCGGGCCCGCCGCGCCGGTCGCGCGGAGCCGGGTCCCGCGGGTCGGGGCGCGGTGTCCGGGCCGCCTCGCGCACGGCGTCGGCCAGGGCTTCCAGGTCGTCGCTGCTGGGGCGGGCCGCGGCCGTGTCGACGGCGAGCCGGACCACCTCCCAGCCGCGCGGTGCGGTGAGCCGCTCGGAGTGCTCGGCGCACAGGTCGTAGCAGTGCGGCTCGGCGTAGGTGGCGAGCGGGCCCAGGACGGCGGTGGAGTCCGCGTAGACGTACGTCAGCGTCGCGACGGCGGGACGACCGCAAGCGGTGCGCGAACAGCGACGTACAGGGCTCACAGCGTTGGACCGTACCGCACTCTTGAGCGGGCTGCGACGACTCGCCAGGACGTCACCCTGCCGTGTCGTCCGTGTTCTCCGGAAACGTCTGATCTGCTGAAAGGCAGACCGAGAGGTTCGGCGCCCTTGCCTCCGGCCGGCCCGCACCCCGGCCGCCGCACGCGGCCTCCGCTCCGCACCTGGTCACAGCCGAACCCCCACCGACGTCAGCGCCGACCCAGAGCCGACGTCAGCGCCGACGTGACAAGCCGACGTGCCAGCGGATTCCGGGGCCGGTACCGCCGGAACGCGCTGCCGGCCCGGCAGCGCAGGCGCGGCGCCGTCGTCCGCCGATGCGGGCGAGCCGGCCCGCACCCGCCCGTCGCCCCCCGCGCGGGACCCGCGGCGGGCTACGCTCGGGGGCGATGGACAGCCCCGTACCGCCGCGCCGGGCCGACTCCCGGCCGCGCCGCCGAGACCGCCACGGCCGCGGCATGCGCGGCCCCGTCGCCCCTCCCCAAGTACCGCTCGCCATCAGCCGGGCGGAGGCGTTCGACGATCTGGTGCGCGACTCGGTGACCCGCCTGGAGCGGCACTGGCCGCAACTGGCCGGCGTCGAGTTCGCCGTCCAGGAGGTGCCGCGGTCGGACAACGGGGAGGTGCGCGACGGCGACGAGGCCGTGCCGCTGGGCCGGGTCGCCGAGGGCAGCGGCGAGCACCCGGACCGCGTGATCGTCTTCCGGCGCCCCGTGGAGATCCGCAGCCGCAGCAGGGACGAGCGGGCCCTCCTGGTGCACGAGGTGGTGGTGGAACAGGTGGCCGAACTGCTGGGCCTGGAACCCGAGTCGGTGGACCCCCGCTACGGCCAGGACTAGGCGCCCCGGCGGGAGCGGACGGGCCGGTCCCCCGTCCGCTCCGCGCGCTCACTCGTCGTCGTTGAGCACCGCCAGGTCCTGGGCCGACTCCGGTACGGCGACCGTGCTCCGGTCGTCCGGGAGCGTCTGCACCGTGAACCCCGGAACGCCGGACTGCTCGCTCTCCAGGGTGCGGGAGGCGTAGACGGGGCCGCCCGAGAGGCGCTCCACCGTCACCGCGTAGCCGCCCTTGCCGTCCGCGGGACGGGGCGGGGTGAACGCCTTGGTGGTGTGCGCCTTGAGCGTGACGGTGGTGCTCTTGGAGCTGCCGCCGCCGCTGCCCGGCGACGCGGTCACCCGCACCTTCGCGCCGCCCTCCGGGGCGGCCAGCGCCAGGGTGGTTCCGCTCGCGGTGTTGCCCGCGGCGGTGGCCCGCTTCTGGACCGGTGCCGTCGCCGGGACGAACGCCGTCTCCTGCTTGCTCCCCTTGCCGCGCAGCACCCGCGCCGCCGCCACCACGTCGGGGGCGTCGTCGCCGTCCTCGGCCGGGGAGAGCACCAGCGACCCGGACTCGCCCTTGATCAGGCCCTTGAGGTCGACAGTGGTGACCATGCCGGCCTTCACGTGCAGGGACTCGTGCCCGGCCGGGCTGATCCGCCCGGACTTGCCCGCGAGCTGCACCTTCAGGTCCGCGTCCGCGCCGCCGGGGGCGAGGACCGAGAGCCGGACCGCCGTCGCGTCCTCGGGGATGCCCGGGAGGACCTGGCCGGGTGCCGGGTCGGCGGCGGGCGGCAGCCAGTCGCCGCCCAGCTTGCGGTCCGAGGACTGGATCTGGGCGCCCACCCGGCCGGACCGCGCGATCACGTGCAGCGTCACGTTGGTGACCGGTTCGGAGGTCAGGGTGGACAGCAGCACGGGAACGGTGGCGTGCGGCGGAACGGTGATCCCCTCACCGCTGCCCTGCCCGGCCTTCTCCTTGCCCTCCTTGCCGTACAGCTCCAGATCGACGACCGCGGGGGTGCTGTCCGGGTTGGTGAGATGGACGTAGTCCTGCCGGCCCTCGGCCGTGCCGGCACCCGGGAACCAGAACGAGGTGTCCGGCACCGAGCAGGACGTGCCCTGCAGGCCGCGGCCCGCTCCGGCGGCGACAGTCGTCGTCTGCTGCACCGTCCAGCCCGGTGCGAAGGGGCCGTCGGCGGTACCGGTCAGCGCGGGAGCCTCGGAGTCGTCCGTCTCGGCCTCGACGGGGGTGCCGGGGCTGCCGAGAGAGAGGAAGGGCTTGCCGTTCCCTTTCTCCGCGCCGTGCCCGCCCTCGGCACCGTCCTCGGACTTCTCCTTCTTCTTCTCGGAGTTCTTGTTCTTGTCCTTGTCCTTGTCGGACTCCTCGGAGTCGGACGTGTCGCCGTCCTTGCCGTCGGCGGGGTCCTCCGGGTCCTGGGGGTCGGCGCGCTCGGCCGCGTACAGGGCCGCGCTGCCCTTCTTGCCGGGGCCGCCCTTGGGCGTGAACGCCTCGTACGCGGTCTCCGCGACATCGGACGTGCTCGGGGACGGGCAGACCAGCGTCGAGCGCTCGACCGGCTTGCGGGCCGCCGTCCCGACGCTCCGGGCACTGTGCGCCGGCTCCTCGGGAGCGGTGAGCGCGGCGACGCCGGTGACCGCGGCGAGCGCGACGGCGACCGCTCCGACGCTGAGGACTGTGCGGTTCACTGCTGCTCGCTCCCGTCGCCGTTGCCGTACCTGCTGTCGTAGCCGTGCGCACCCGTCCCGTCCTGGCCCTGCGGGTGGTCGTACGGCGCGGCGTACTGCTGTGCGGCGTACTGCTGCGCCTGCCATTCCTCGTAGGACTGCTGCTGGTAGGCGTCGTAGCCGGGCTGGGCGCCGTAGTGCTGCTGCTCGTAGTGCCCCTGGTCGTACGGCTGCTGCGGAACCTGGCCGTAGGGGGCCGCACCGTAGGCGTCGTAGGCGTCATAAGGGGACTGCTGGTACGGAGCGGCCTGCCCGTAGTCCGCCGGGTCCGCGTACGGGGACTGCTGCGGCACATAGGGCTGCTGCTGTCCGTAGGGGTCGTACTCCGGCTGCCCGGGCACCGGGTGCTGCCCGTACGGGGCGTGCTCCGGCTGCTCCGGCACCGGCGGCTGCTGCGGCGGGTCCTGCGGCGGCACCGGCTCGGGCGGCACCGGGGGCTGCTCCTGCGCGGACGGCGCGGAGGATGCCTGGGCGGCCTCGGCGGCAGCGCGGAGCCTGCGGGCCCTGCGGCCCTCGCCCGCCGCCGGGTCCGACGTCGTGGGCTCGGTCTCGGGCAGGTCGTCGTCCACGTCCCGCCGTCGGCCCGGCAGCGCGAGGACGACGACGACCAGCAGGAGGAAGCCCTGCGTCCACACCCACACGGTGTGCGAGAGGGGCGTTCGGTAGTCGAGCTCCAGCTTGCCGCCCTTGGTCGGCAGTTCGAAGCCCTGCGCCCAGCCGTCCACCGTGACGCTCTTGAGCGGGCTGCCGTCGAGAGTGGCCTGCCAGCCCTCGGAGGCGCGGTCCGCGAGCCGCAGCACCCGCCCGGCGGGGCCGGACGGCAGCGTCGCGTGCGAGGCGACCGGACCGGCCGGAACGGCCACCGGGGCGGTCACCGCGCCGCCCGCGCCGTTCTCCCGGTCGCCGGGGACGATCGAGACGCGCGACACCTGGCGGTCGACACGCCACAGCGCGCTGCCGTCCTCCTGGCTGAGCCGGGTCAGTCCGGGGGTGGCGTCCAGGGTGCGGCTCACCCGGCGTGAGGCGCCGTCGCGCAGCAGCACGTACCGGACCGCGTAGCCGCCCAGTTGGCTGGTCTGGTCGGCGCCGGAGCCGGCCACGAGGTTGGAGACCACCCCGTCCAGGCGCCCGTCGTCGCCCTCGGCCGCCGCCAGGTCGGCGTCGCCCAGCCGGGCGCCCGCACCGCGGGTGAGCGTGTAGGTGACGCCCGTGGCGCCCTCGGGCTGGTCGAGGACCAGGGTGCGGGCCTGGTCGCTGGTGGTGCTCTCCTCGGCGACGAACGCGGGCACCTGCACCGGGTCGCGCCGTGAGAGCGGGCCGTCGGCGCCGCGCAGCATCCATCCCCCGGCGGCGACCAGCGGGGCGAGCACGCAGGCGGCGGCGACCAGGGCGGCGGCGGGCTGGCGCCAGCCGAAGCTCTGCGCCGCCACCCGTTCCTTGGCGCCCTCGGCACCGACCGCGGCGGCGCACAGCAGCGCGAGGCCGTAGACGAGGGTGGCGGGACCGGCCCAGGCGGAGCTGTTGGACACCGCGGCGGCCAGCAGCCCGGCCAGCGCGGCGGCCCACGCGGCGGACACGGCGAGCCGCCGCTCGCTGCGCAGCAGGGCCGCGAGCCCGGCCAGGACCAGGCCGGCGAGGAACAGCCCGTCCATGGTCCCCGGTCCGCCCGGGGAGAGGGTCAGCAGGTCGAGCGCGGAGGCCGCGCCGGTGCCGTACTCCAGACCCGCCTCGCCCAGGAACCGCGCGGGGCTGGTGAACAGCGACAGCGACCACGGCGCGAGCAGCACCAGCGGCGTCACCAGGACGGCGGCCAGCCGGGCGAGGAGCGCGCCGAGCGAGGCGCCGTGCGCGCGGCGCACAGCGAGCACCGCGAGCGCCAGCACGGCGGCGATCAGCCACACGACGGGCGTGAACGCTGCCGTGAACGTCAGCAGCAGCGCGTAGGCCCAGGCGGCGCGCCAGCCGCCCCTGCCGCGCAGTCCGCTCGCCGCCACGGCGGCTCGCGCCAGCAGCGGCAGCAGTACGGCGAGCACGGCGGTGCCGATGCGGCCCTGGGCGAGCGCGCCGGTGGCGGCGGGCAGGAACGCGTAGGCGACGCTTCCCCAGGCGCGCACCAGCCGGGAGTCGACCAGCGGGCGGGAGGCGAAGTAGGCGGTGACACCGGCGAGCGGGACCGAGCAGACCAGCAGCAGGGTCAGTGCGAATCCGGTGCTGCCGAACAGCAGGGTGGCGAACGTGGCCAGGACGGCGAGATAGGGGGGAGCCGGCACGGTGCCGCCGGTTCCCACCGGATGCCATCCCTCGGCGTAGCGCGCCCACAGCTCCGAGACGCCCTCGGGCACGGGCAGCAGCGCACCGCCCGCCAGCGCGCCGCCGCCCAGCAGCGCCCGGCAGGCCACCAGGGAGACGACCAGCAGGACGGCGAACAGGACGGGTCCGGGCTGCTGTCCGAGCCGCTTGAGCCGCGCGAACTGTTCGACCTCCAGGAAGTCCGCGTCCTCGTCCCCGGGGCCCGTCTCGGCGGCGCCGTGCCGGCCCGCGGCGGAGGAGTCCGGTTCGGTGCGTCCGGGGAGGCTGCTGGTGGCCTGTTCGAGGGTGGCCCGCAGGGTGGCGCCGGGGGGCGGGAAGAGCGGTCGCAGCTCCTTGTGCGGCACGGCGGGCCTGCCCCGCCGGCGGCGCGCCGCCAGGACGCGGCCGAAGCGCAGCAGGGTGCCGGAGAGGCCGGTGATCTCGTCCAGCGCCTGTCCGGGCACCTTGCCGATGAGGTAGCCGAGGGTGCGCAGCACGGTGCCGACGACCAGGCGCAGCAGCACCCACGGCAGCAGGGTGCCGGGCACGTTGGCGAGCAGGGTGTAGACGGCGCCCGCCTTGTCCACGCGGTGCGGGCTGGCGCCGCTGCTGGAGCGCCCCACGCAGTCGACCGGGCGGCGTTCCCGGGAGGCGGCCTCGGCGTGCCGCAGCACGGCGTCCGGGACGGTGAGCACCCGGTGCCCGGCGGACTGGGCGCGCCAGCACAGGTCGACGTCGTCGCGCATCAGGGGCAGCCGGCGGTCGAATCCGCCGAGCTGGTCGAAGACGTCGCGGCGGATGAGCATGCCGGCGGTGGAGACGGCCAGCACGGGGCGCACCTGGTCGTGTTGGCCCTGGTCCTGCTCGCGGCGTTCGATGCCGGTCCAGCGCCGTCCGCTGTGCGCGATGGAGACTCCGGCCTCCAGGAGTTGGCGTTTGTCGTACCAACTGCGCAGTTTGGGGCCGACGACGCCGACGGACGGGTCCGCGTCGACGACCCGCAGGAGCTGGGCCAGGGCATCCGGTTCGGGGGCGCAGTCGTCGTGCAGCAGCCACAGCCACTCCACGGGCTCGCCGTAGGGCAGCTCGGGCAGGTCGTAGGCGTCATCGCGCCAGGTGCGGTTGACCGGGTCCCAGCCGCTGGGCCGCTTGAGATACGGCAGGTCCTCGGGGGTGAGCCGGCGTGCGGCGCGGGCGGCCTCCTCGACGGCGGTGCCGAACCCGGTGCGCCGCGCCATGTGCAGCACGCGCTCGGGGCCGAGCGCCTCGGTCAGCAGCCGGGCGGTGTCGTCCGCGCTGCCGGTGTCGGCCGCGACGATGTTCTGCACGGGGCGGTTCTGTTCCAGCAGCCCGCTCAGTGCGCGGGGAAGCCAGCGTGCGCCGTCGTGGGCGACGAGGACGGCGGTGACGACGTGCCGGGGGGACTCGGGCGGCTCCAAGGTGGCCAACCCTGCTGCGGCCGCCTCGTAGTGGGCCGCCATGTGGCTGTGCACGGACATCGAGGTAGGGGCCCTCCCCGGGGTGCCGGGGCCTCGCGGCAGTGCCGCGGTGTGGCTGCAAGCCCCCGGAAGACGCGTATCGGAGCGGTGAGCGCACGCCCTTGCCAGGGTGGTGTGCGTCGTGGACGGCCCCACACTAACGGCTCACCCTCACGCGCCCGGCGCCTCCGCGCAACTGCCCGGGACGGGCTGCTGGTTGCCCGGCGCGCGCGGTGTGCGGGTCCGGCCCGGTCACCCGGGTCCCTCCTGGGTGCGGCTGTTCGACGGTCCGGCGCGTGGCCGGGTCAGACAGCGGCTTTCTTCAGTCGGCGCCGTTCACGCTCGGACAGGCCGCCCCAAATACCGAAACGCTCGTCATTGGCAAGGGCGTATTCGAGGCATTCGGAGCGGACTTCACACGCGAGGCAGACCTTTTTCGCTTCGCGGGTGGAGCCGCCCTTCTCGGGGAAGAACGACTCCGGGTCGGTCTGCGCGCACAGGGCGCGCTCCTGCCAACCCAGCTCCTCGTCCGCCTCTTCGACCAGCAGTTGTTGGAACAGCTCGGTCATGTGCGCCCCTCGATCCGTCTCTTCGACCCCGTGATGCTGTCGTTATCGAACCCTCATGAACGACACGAGTGAAATTACAAGTGTGCCGATCCGGGGCAGTCAAGCCGAGATCTGCTATTGAGCCCGTTATTCACCCGGCGGAACCAAGCTTTCGCAGTAAGTGTTCAAATCACTACGAAATATGACACTCGTGCCCGGAGTCGGAGCGTTTTCCCGACTCCTGTATTCAGAACGCGATGACCTGCGGTCACGTTCCGCACCAACCCTCGGATGGCCCTGATCACACTCTGATCACGAAGGCGCAACGGCGTGCAGGCGCAGCTACCGCGGCAGAGTCTCCCGCCCGGGCGGGCGCAAACCTCTCGTCGGCCGAGGGGGCCGGAAGGGGTGAAACATTCGCCACAAACGCGACTACAGGTTGACACCTGGGGCACGGGGGCGCTGTTCTGGAGCGCATGGCAGTGACCTCTGAGACCCGTACGACCCATGGCGCCCCCGCCATGCGGTCTGCCGGAGGTGCGTGCGCGCTCCTCCGTGCCGCCTCTCACGTCCTGGAGCCGCACCGCTGTCGCTGTCCGCGCGGCTGCCACACGCCCTGTTGCTGAGGTGTCGCTGAGGTCCGGCCCGCTCTGATCCGAGCGCCCGCGGCCCACCGTCGAGCAGCCGCTCCGGCGGAGCGCCCACCTCCTCCGCACGCCCCCGCCGCACGCCCCTGCGCATTCCTTCCTTCGCCGCCCCGCCGCGCCCTGCGCGCCCGGCGCGGCTCCGCCCGCCGCCCGGCTCCGGTCGGCCCCGCACAAAGGCACTTCCGCACGTGAACAGCGACCTCGAAATCGCGGGCGATCCGCTCGCCCTCCCCCATCTGCTCCCCGCTCCCCCGGCGCACCCGGCCACCGTCGCGGACTTCGCCGGGCTGATCGGCGCGCTGGCCGCCGACCGGGCCGCCTGGGCGCCGCTGGTGCGCTACGACCCGACCCTGCGCTGGTACCACCGGCTGCGCACCGGCCCCGGCTACGAGATGTGGCTGCTGAGCTGGCTGCCCGGACAGGGCAGCGGCCGGCACGACCACGGGCGCTCGTCCGGCGTGTTCGGCGTGCTCACCGGCGAGCTGACCGAACACGGGCACGGCACGACCGGAGACGGGCGCGCCGCCACCGGGCGCGCCGCCACCGAACACGGGCACGGCGCCACCGGAGACGGGCGCGGCGCCACCGGACACGGCACCCGGGTGCTCCGCACCGGCGCGGTGCGCGTCTTCGCGCCCGGATATGTGCACGAAGTGGTCAACGACGGGCTGGAACCCGTCGTGAGTGCGCACATCTACGCACCCGGACTGACCGAGATGCCCCAGCACTGCTCCAGCCGCCCCGGCGCCGCGCGGCATCCGGCCCAGAAGTCCCCGGCCTGACGCCGTCACGCGGCGTCCCGGCGCCGGGCGGGGCACCTGATGTCGGGGGCGGGCGCCGGGCTGCGAGACTGGTGCCCATGCAGCGCATTGTGGTTCTGGCCGGGGGCATCGGCGGTGCCCGTTTCCTGCGCGGGCTCCGCTCCGCGGTGCCCGACGCGGAGATCACCGTCGTCGGCAACACCGGTGACGACATCCATCTGTTCGGCCTCAAGGTCTGCCCCGACCTCGACACCGTGATGTACACCCTGGGCGGCGGCATCCACGAGGAACAGGGCTGGGGACGGGCCGACGAGACCTTCGCGGTGAAGGAGGAGCTGGCCGCCTACGGCGTGGGCCCCGAGTGGTTCGGGCTGGGCGACCGGGACTTCGCCACCCATATCGTCCGCACCCAGATGATCTCCGCGGGCTATCCGCTCAGCGCCGTCACCGAGGCGCTGTGCGCCCGCTGGCAGCCCGGGGTGAGGCTGCTGCCGATGACGGACGACCGGGTCGAGACCCATGTCCTGATCGACGACCCGGACGCCGGGGACGCCGGCCGGGACGAGGACGGCGGGGACGGGACGGCCGGCCGCAAGGCGGTGCACTTCCAGGAGTACTGGGTCCGGTTGCGGGCCTCCGTGGACGCGCACGCCGTGGTGCCCGTCGGCGCCGACGCCGCCAAGCCCGCACCCGGCGTGCTGGAGGCCGTCGCCGCGGCCGACACCATCCTCTTCCCGCCCTCCAACCCCGTCGTCAGCGTGGGCACGATCCTGGCCGTCCCCGGCATCAGGGAGGCGATCGCGGACGCCGGAGTGCCGGTCGTCGGCCTCTCGCCCATCGTCGGGAACGCCCCCGTGCGCGGCATGGCGGACAAGGTGCTGGCCGCCGTGGGGGTCGAGACCACGGCGGCGGCCGTCGCCGCGCACTACGGCTCGGGGCTGCTGGACGGCTGGCTCGTCGACACCGCGGACGCCGACACCGTGGGGGCCGTCGAGGACGCGGGCATCCGCTGCCGCGCCGTGCCGCTGCTGATGCGCGACGAGGAGACCACCGCGGAGATGGCCCGGCAGGCGCTGGCGCTGGCAGAAGAGGTGCGCGCGTGACAGCGGTGACGGCGGGAGCGCCCGGGCCGAAGGAGTACCCGGAGGCCGCGGCCCCCGCGGAGGCCGACGGTCCCGCGGAAGCCGACGGTCCCGCGGAGGCAGCCGGGCAGGCGGGCCGGGACGGGAGCAGGGCCGGTACCTCGTACGAGGTCTGGGCGCTGCCCGGCATCCCGGACGTGCGCCCCGGCGACGACCTGGTCCGGCTCGTGGCCGACGCGGCGGCGGCGCCCGGCGGGCGGGGGCTGGCGGACGGCGACGTGCTCGTGGTCACCTCGAAGATCGTGAGCAAGGCCGAGGGCCGCATCGTCCGGGCCGACGACCGCGAGGCCGCCATCGACGCCGAGACCGTACGGGTCGTCGCGCGGCGCGGCCCGGCCCGGATCGTGGAGTCCCGGCACGGCTTCGTGATGGCCGCGGCCGGGGTCGACGCCTCCAACACCCCCAAGGGCACCGTACTGCTGCTCCCCGAGGACCCGGACGCGACGGCCCGGCAGCTACGGGACGGGGTGCGGGAGGCGCTGGGGGTCACCGTCGGCGTCGTCGTCACCGACACCTTCGGGCGGCCCTGGCGCGAGGGCCAGACCGATGTGGCGATCGGCGCGGCCGGGGTGCGGGTCCTGGAAGACCTGCGCGGCGGCGTCGACATGTACGGCAACCCGCTGGGCGTGACCGTCACCGCCGTCGGCGACGAACTGGCGGGAGCGGGCGAACTGGTCAAACGCAAGGCGAGCGGGCTGCCGGTCGCGGTGGTGCGCGGGCTGGCCCACCACGTGCTGCCCGCGTCCGGCAGCACGGGGACGGCTGCCGAGCCCTCCGCGGCGCCCGGGGACGAGGCGACGGCCCGGGCGCTGGTGCGCGACGCGGCCGCCGACATGTTCCGGCTGGGCACCTCGGAGGCCGTGCGCGAGGCGGTGACGCTGCGCCGCACCGTGCGGGAGTTCACCGCGGAGCCGGTGGACGGGCAGGCCGTGCGGCGCGCGGTCGCCGCCGCCGTGACCGCACCGGCTCCGCACCACACCACGCCGTGGCGGTTCGTCCTGCTGGAGAGCGCCGAGTCGCGGATCCGGCTGCTGGACGCCATGCGGGACGCCTGGATCGCCGACCTGCGCGGCGACGAGAAGAGCGAGGAGAGCATCGCCAAGCGCGTCAAGCGCGGCGACGTGCTGCGCAACGCGCCCTGCCTGGCCGTGCCCTGCCTGGTGATGGACGGCTCGCACACCTATCCGGACGCGCGGCGGAACGCCGCCGAACGGGAGATGTTCGTCGTCGCGACCGGTGCGGGCATCCAGAACTTCCTCGTCGCACTGGCCGGGGAGCGGCTGGGGTCCGCGTGGATCTCCTCCACGATGTTCTGCCGGGACGTGGTGCGCGAGGTGCTGGACCTGCCCGAGGGGTGGGACCCGATGGGCGCGGTCGCCATCGGCCACCCGGCTGCCCCGCCCCGGGAGCGCCCGCCGCGCTCCGCGGCCGACTTCGTCGTCGAGCGGTGACCTTCCGCTGAGGACCGTCCCGTGCGGCGCCGCCGGTGCCGGTGCCGCCGGGGGTGGTGCCGCCGGGGGTGGTCTCAGGCCGCGGTGGCGGTACCACCGGCGCCGCCGGTACCGCTGTGCCCGCGATCCCTACAGCGGCGCTATGTTCCCCACCGGGAAGCGGGGAGCGCGGCGCGGCATGCGCGGACCGCCCAGCAGGATGAGGCGGCAGGCGCGGTGCCGCTGCCCCTCGTAGGGCGCCAGGAGTTCCAGCATGCCCTCGTCGTCGGTGCCGCGGGCCCCGGTGAGGGCATAGCCGATCAGGCCCGGCAGGTGCAGGTCTCCGACCGTGACGGCGTCCGGTTCCCCGTTCGAGCGCTGCAGGACCTCGGCGGCCGTCCAGGGGCCGATGCCCGGAACGGCCTGGAGCCGGGCCAGCGCCGCGGCCAGGTCCAGGCGGGCCGCCTCCTCCATCCGGCCGGCCCGCTGGAGGGCGCGCAGCACGGCGGCGGAGCGCTTCTGGTCGACTCCGGCGCGGTGCCACTCCCAGGAGGGGATGCGCAGCCAGTCGCGCGGGTGGGGCATCACCCACAGGTGCGGATGCGGCCCCGGGGCGCGCTCGCCGAACCTGCGGACCAGCAGCCGCCAGGCGCGGTACGCCTCCTCGGCGGTGACCTTCTGTTCCAGCACGGAGGGGATCAGCGACTCCAGCACCCGCCCGGTGCGGACGAGCCGCAGCCCGGGGTGACGCCGGTGTGCCTCCCGCGCGACGCCGTGGTGCGGGACGAAGGCGGCCGGGTCGTCCTGCGCGCCGAGCAGCGCGGGCAGTCCGTCCAGCAGCCACCCTGCCCCGGGCCCCCACGCTTCGGCGCACACGGCGCCGCCGTCGGCTTCCCGCCGCCGGGACAGCCGCAGCGTCGCCGGGCCGTCGGGGGTGCGGGTGCCGCGCCAGATCGCACCGTCCTCGGTGCGGTACGTCGGGTCGTACGGACCCCGGCGCAGCACGCGCAGGCTGCCGTGCAGGTCGTACGGGCCCGGCGGGGTCCACGAGCGGGTGAGTGACACGGGCAGCAAGACTACGGGCCGGCACCGACAGCCCGACCGGGCGGCAGTCCGACCGGGCGGCGGTCCGACCGGTGGCCCCCGAGCGTCGGGGGAGCCGGAAGGGGGCCTGATGGAGCCTGCGGAGAGGCCGCGGCTACTGGTCCGAGGAGAAGCGCACCGCCCCGGCCGGTATCCGGGCGTCGCACCACACCCGGATGCCGCCGCGCAGCTCGTTGCCCTCGCCGACGACGGCTCCGTCACCGATGACCGCGCCGTCCAGCACGGTGTCGGCGCCGATGCGGGCGCCCGCGCCGATCAGCGAGTCGCGGATCCGGGCGCCGGGCGCCACCACCGCGCCGTCCAGCAGGGCGCTGCCGTCGATCCGGGCGCCGGAGCCGACCGCCGCCCCCGCTCCGGCGACGGTACCGCCGGTGAGCTTGGCGTCCTGCGCCACGTCGGCGCTCTCCAGGATCAGCCGCTCCCCGCATCGGCCCGGTACGGCGGGTGAGGGCGCACGGCCCAGCACGAGGTCGGCGGAGCCGCGGACGAACGACTCGGGGGTGCCCAGGTCGAGCCAGTAGGTCGAGTCGACCATGCCGTGCAGCGTCGCCCCGGCGGACAGCAGCCCGGGGAAGGTCTCGCGCTCCACGGAGACGGGGCGTCCCGCGGGGATGGTGTCGATGACCGAGCGGGTGAACACGTAGGCGCCCGCGTTGATCTGGTCGGTGACGATCTCCTCGGGTGTCTGCGGCTTCTCCAGGAAGGCCGTCACACGTCCCGAGCCGTCCGTGGGGACGAGCCCGAAGGCGCGCGGGTCGGTCACCCGGGTCAGGTGCAGCGAGACATCGGCCGCGGCCCGGGAGTGCTCGTCGACCAGGGCGCGGATGTCGAGGCCGGAGAGGATGTCGCCGTTGAAGACGAGCACCGGCTCGTCGGGGCCCGAGTGCAGCCGGGAGGCGACGTTGCGGATGGCGCCGCCGGTGCCCAGCGGTTCCTCCTCGGTGACGTACTCCAGGTGCAGGCCCAGTTGGGATCCGTCGCCGAAGTACGGCTCGAAGACCTCGGCGAGGTAGGAGGTGGCCATCACCACGTGGTCGACGCCCGCGGCGCGGGCGCGGGCCAACTGGTGGCTGAGGAAGGGCACACCCGCGGCGGGGACCATGGGCTTGGGGGTGTTCACCGTGAGCGGACGCAGCCGGGTGCCCTTGCCCCCGACCAGAAGGATCGCTTCTGTCACCTGTTGTCTCTGCTTCCTGCCGGGGTCCGCCGACCGCCCTTCGGATGGCCGGCGGACAGTGTATGCAGACGCGTGCGGACGCGGGGGCGGCCCGGTACGGCCGCCCCCGGCAGACGCGCCGAACGGCCCGGCGGTTGCTCCGCTCTGCGCGATCGCCGCGGTCCGGCGCCTGCCGTCCGGCGCCTGCGGTCCGGCGCCCCGGCTGCGGATCAGCGATCCGCAGCCGGTTCAGCGGCCCTGCAGGCGGGCCGCCGCGCTGCGGACGGCGTCGAGCTTCGCGTAGAGCCGGTCGCCGGGGCACTCGGTGACGAACCCGTCCCGATGTCCGGAAACCGTGTGGAAGTGGATCTTCCGCCCCTTCTTGAACTTGCCGCCGCCGGACGTCAGCCAGGTCTTGCCTGCCGGGTCGACGCCGAAGAGCCCCAGCTTCCACGCGGTGAGCCGGGCCAACGCGTCCACGGTGCGTTCGGAGGGCTCCTGTTTGCCGTAGGAGCCGAGGACCGCGATGCCCGTGCTGTCGGTGTTGAACCCGTAGGTGTGGGCTCCCATCACCGGCTTGGCCACTCCCCCGGCCCGCCCCTCGTAGATGGTTCCGCACTTGTCCACGAGGAAGTTGTAGCCGATGTCCCGCCATTTGCTGCTCTTGACGTGGTAGCGGTACATCGCACGGATGATGGAGGGCGCCTGGTCGCACGCGTAGTCGTTGGTCATGGCCGTGTGGTGCACGAAGGCGGCCTTGACCGTGTCGGTGTAGCGGAACTCCGCCTCCCGCAGCTTCTCGTCGGCGCCCCAGCCCGCGCGGGTCACGATGCGCGGGCGGGGCCCGGCGAACGACCCGGCTTCCGGGTACTGGGAGCGGGTCGCCTCCCGGGAGAGGGCGGGCAGCACCCCGTCGCCGGCGCCCTCCGCGGAGTCCGCCCCCACGGAGTCCGCCCCCGCGGAGGGAGCCTCCGCGGGCTCCGCTCCCGCGGCACCGGTTCCGGCCCCCTCCGCCGCCGCACCTGCCGCCGCGCTGTCCCGCTGACCGCCCGCGGACCCCTCCGCCGGGCGGGGCTTCGCGGGCCGGGCGGACTCCGCGGTGTGACCGGACTCCGCGGGCCGGGCGGACTCCGCGGCGTGACCGGGCCCCGCGGCGTGGTCCGGGTCCCTGCCCTGGTCCGGGCTCGCGTCCGGGCCCTGGTCCGGGCCCGGGTCGACCAGTTCCAGGCGGAGCCCGTCGGGCAGGGACCCGCCGTGCTCCGTGTGCTCCGGCAGCACCCGGGCCTCGACGCCGTCGGAAGCGCCGACCCAGAGCGGAGCCGTGGCGCCGCGGGCCGGTCCGCGCGGGCCGCCCCGCCGGGCGTCGACGGGATGGTTCTCCAGGTGCCGCCACGCCGACCAGCGACCGGAGTCCGCGTCGCGGGTGCGGACCTGCACCCGCCCGCGCAGCGGGGTACCGGCCCCCTCCCAGACCACGCCCAGGAGGGAGTACGGGCGGACGGTGCGGGCCGGCACCCGCATTCCGGCGCCGGGCGCCTCCGCCGCGCGGGCGCCGGACTCTCCCTCGGGGGACCCGTCGAAGGAGAGCGACTGGGTGCGGCCCGGGATCGCGGACCCGGAGGAGGCGGAAGCCGCGGGGGACTCGGGGGCCGCAGGAGACTCGGGGGCCGCGGAGGCCGAGGACGGGAGCGCCGGGGACTCCGGGGACGCCGCGGCTGCCGTGGCCAGAGGGGCGAGGGGCAGCAGCAGCGCCGCCGCGCCCACGACACCGACCGTTTGAACACGATTCCGATTCGCACGCATACTTCAGATCATGGACATATATGATCATTCCCGTCTATTGACGCACCGCCAGTTGGGCGCCCGCGTACGCTTGCAGGAATGAACGCTTCCGACCGCACCCCCGCCGACCTGCTGCGGACCGCCCTGTCCGACGACCCGGCACGCCCTCTGCTGACCTACTACGACGACGCCACGGGCGAGCGCGTCGAGCTCTCGGTGGCGACGTTCGCCAACTGGGTGGCGAAGACCGCGAACCTGCTCCAGGACGAGCTCTCGGCCGAACCCGGGGACCGGCTCGCCCTGCTGCTCCCGGCGCACTGGCAGACGGCGGTCTGGCTGCTGGCCTGTTCCTCGGTGGGGGTCGTGGCCGACCTCGGCGGCGACGCCGCTCGCGCCGATCTGGTGGTGTCGGGACCGGACACCCTGGAGGCGGCCCGCACCTGCTCCGGCGAGCGGGTGGCACTCAGCCTGCGCCCCATGGGCGGCCGCTTCCCCCAGCCGCCGGAGGGGTTCGCCGACTACGCGGTGGAGGTGCCCGGCCAGGGCGACCACTTCGCCCCGTACGCACCCGTGGACGCGGACGCCGCGAGCCTGGCACTGGCCGGCGGCGACGAGCTGACAGGCGCGCAGGTCGTGGAGCGGGCCCGGGCGGACGCCGCCGCGCGGGGGCTGGAGCCCGGCGCCCGGCTGCTGTCCGCGCTGCCGTGGGACGGCTGGGACGGACTCAGTGCGGGGCTGCTGGCGCCGCTCGCCGTGGGCGGATCGGTGGTGCTCGCACCCCGCGCCGGGCAGTTGGACGCCGCCGCCCGTCGGCAGCGCGCGGCGGACGAGCGGGTGACGCACACCGCCGGCTGAACACCGGCCCGGCCCCTCCGCAACACCTGAGCCGGATGGTCCGTACAACCTTGCGAGTGATTCGAGCGTCTGTCTTCATGACCGGCACCCGTGCGGGTGTACGCCCTGTACTCCGTGTGCGCCGGTGTCGCCGCCACCCGAGGGATGAACACTCGTGACCGATCCGGGCACCACCGATGCCGATTCCGGCGCGTCCAGTACGGCTTCCGTCCGGACGCGCCGGCGCCGCTGGCCCCGCTGGGCAGCGCTGGGCGCCGCAGTGCTCGTCCTGGCCTCCGCGGCGACCAGTTGGTCCCTCTACCGGAAGCTGGACGGCAACATCCGCACCGACGCGGGCACCGCGCAGGCGCTGGCGCCCTACGAGAAGGAGCGGCCCACTCCGGTGCGCGGCACCCAGGAGGCGCGCAACATCCTCGTCCTCGGCTCGGACAACCGCGGTGACGGCAACGGCGCCTACGGGCACGACGAGGGCAGCCAGCGCTCGGACACCGCGATCCTGCTGCACATAGCCGCCGACGGGCGCGGCGCGACGGGGATGTCGATACCGCGGGACCTGATGGTGGACATCCCCGACTGCCGGAAGCCGGACGGCTCCACCACCGCCCCGCAGTTCGCGCAGTTCAACTGGGCGTTCCAGCGGGGCGGCGCGGCCTGCACCATCCGCACGGTGGAGAAGCTGACCGGCATCCGCGTCGATCACCACCTGGTCGTGGACTTCAACGGCTTCAAGAAGCTGGTGGACGCGGTGGACGGAGTGGAGGTCTGCCTGGCGGAGCCGGTGCACGACCGGGAGGCGAAGCTCGATCTGCCCGCCGGACGGCAGACCCTCGACGGGGAGGACGCGCTCGGCTACGTCCGCGCCCGGCACGGGCTGGGAAACGGCAGCGACACACAACGCATCGAGCGCCAGCAACGATTTCTGGGATCTCTGGTGAAGAAGGTGCGCAGCAATGGAGTTCTGCTGAACCCCACGCGCGCCTATCCCGTGCTGGATGCCGCGACCTCGTCGCTGACCGCGGATTCCGGCCTTGATTCCCTCTCCGAACTGTACGAACTGGTGCGGAGCGTACGCGATATCCCGGAAGACCACATCCGTTTCCTTACGGTGCCCCGGCAGTCGTACAAACTGGACATCAATCGGGACGAGCTGGTACAGCCCGCCGCCGAGGAGCTCTTCACCAAGCTGCGCGAGGACAGCCCGGTGACCGTCGGGGAAGGCGGAGCGAAGAAGAAGGACGGAGAGGAGAAGACGGCCGGGTCGTACCGCGGGACGACGGCGGACCTGGACATCTGCGCGAACACCGCACGCTGAGATTGAGGCGAATTGACCGTTTCCGGCTGCACAGAACTTGTCACCGCCGTCGCTGGCCGCGGAGCCTGCCGGATAGTGTGAGCGCTCCGGTCGGCCCCGGGGCGGCATCAGCAGCCGGTTCTATGGAGGACTTACGCAATCGTGGACGCGCAAGGCCGTGGGCACGCGGGAAATGTCGATCCCGCGGATCAGTGGGTGTTCAACCCGAGCACCGGCAGCTACGAACTGCGACTGAACCCCGACGCCGACGACTCTTCCGGTCGGCCCGGTTCCCGCCGCACTTCCGCACCGCGCCAGAGAAGCGCCTCCCCCGACGAGAGCACCGAAGCGCCCGCCGACTCCGGCAGCGGAAAGCGGCCCGAGGGCCCCGGTGGGGACCGTCCGCGCTCCCGTACGGGTGAGGGCGGCGACGGCACCGGGTCCCGTTCCGCGCGGCGGGCCGAGGCGCGGCTGCCCGCCCAGCGCCGGGCCCGCGCCTCCGAGCGGACCGGTTCCGGTGAGGTACCGGGCAAGGGCGGCGGCCGGGGACGCCGGAAGGCCAAACGCCAGCTCTCCCGGAAGCAGAAGGTGCTGCGCATCGGCGGCGGCACGGTCGGCCTGCTGATGGTCGCGGGCTGCGTCGGCGGCGTCGTCTGGTATCAGCGGCTCAACGGCAACATCAACAAGGTCGATGTCGGCAGGAACAACCCCGCGGTGAAGGACGGCCCGGTCAACATCCTGGTGATCGGAACCGACGCCCGCGAGGGGAAGGGCAACACGGGCTACGGCGACGCGGGAAGCGTCGGCCACGCCGACACCACCTTCCTCTTCCATGTCTCCGAGGACCGCTCCAACGCCACCGCGCTGTCCATCCCGCGCGACATGATCACCGACATCCCGGACTGCGAGACCAAGGAGGAGAACGGTTCCACCAAGGTCATCCGGGGGGAGCAGAACGTCCGCTTCAACACCAGCCTCGGCCAGGAGGAAAGGGACCCGACCTGCACCTGGAACACGGTCGAGGAACTGGTCGGGGTGAAGATCGACCACTTCATGATGGCGGACTTCAACGCCGTCAAGGAACTGTCCACGGCGGTCGGCGGCGTCGAGGTCTGCACCAAGAAGGCGATAAACGACCCCAAGTCGCATCTGAAGCTCAAGGCGGGCAAGCACACCGTCATGGGCGAGCAGGCGCTCGCGTTCGTCCGGACCCGGCACGCGGTGGGCTTCGGCAGCGACCTGGACCGGATCAAGCTGCAGCAGCAGTTCCTCAGCTCGATGATCCGCAAGATGAAGTCCGGGGACACCCTCAGCAGCCCCTCCAAGCTGCTCAAGCTGAGCGACGCCGCGACCAAGGCCCTGACCGTGGACTACGGCATCGGCAGCGTCAAGAAGCTGATGGACCTGGCGAACGACCTCAAGCGGGTCGACATCAAGAACATCACCTTCGCCACGGTCCCGGTCGTCGACAACCCGAACAACAAGGCCACCGTCCTCCTGAACCAGAGCAAGGCCGACCCGCTGTTCAGGATGATCCAGGAGGACAAGTCCCTGACCGGGAAGAACAAGAAGAAGAAGTCGGACAAGCCGAAGGTGGACAAGGCCCCGGCGTCCGAGGTCGACGTCTCCGTGCTCAACGGCGGCGGCCCCTCGGGGGCGGCGGCCGGGACGGTGAAGTGGCTGGTGGACAAGGGCGCGGGCAAGGCGGTCTCCGGCGGCAACGCACCGCAGCAGCTCTCCAGGACCCGGCTGGAATTCACCCCCTCCCAGGAGGGCGCGGCCGCCAGGCTGGCCGACATGCTGAAGCTGCCGGCCTCGGCCCTGAAGAAGACCGAGGGCACGGGTCCCAGCATGAAGCTGACCCTCGGCAAGGACTTCACCGCCCCGGGCGAGTCGGTCGGGGCTCCCGACAAGGCACCGTCCGGGGTCGACAAGGTCAACGCCAACGACAAGAACGTGTGCGCGAAATGACGCAGGCCCCTCCGACACGTCCCACCGGACGCCCGGGGGCAGCACAACAGGAACATCCCCGGGAGGTCCCGTGCGGCACGACGACACCGACGGCGGCGGAGAGACGCAGCGCGGCGTCCCCACCGCCGCCGACCGCGGTTGGGACGAGAGCCTGTACGGGGAGCACCCGGCGGAGCCCGGCCCCCGTGGCGGGCACGCCTCCGCCGCCGTATCCGCACCCGGTGCCGCACCCGCGTCCGGTGCCGGCGGCGGAGGGAGCGGACCGGACGGCGGCGGCGCCTCCGGAGCGGGTGGCGAGGGTCCGGCGGTGAACGGCGCCCCGCGGCGGAGCCGCGGCCGCCGCGTGCTGCGCTGGTCCGCGACCGTCCTCTCGGTGCTCATACTCGCGACCGCGGCAGCGGGCTACTTCTATTACCAGCACCTCAACGGCAACCTGAGCAAGGACGACCTCAACCTCGGGGACAACAAGCTCCACCACTCGGACCCGAACGCCGCGGGGCAGACTCCGCTGAACATCCTGCTGCTGGGCTCCGACTCGCGGGCCTCCAAGGAGAACGTCCGGCTCGGCGGCTCCCGCGCCGACCGCGACCGGCCGCCGCTGGCGGACGTGCAGATGCTGCTGCACATATCCGCGGACCGCAGCAACATGTCCGTCGTCTCCGTACCGCGGGACACCCGGACGACGATCCCCAAGTGCACCGACCCGGACGACGGGAAGGTCTATCCGACGACCACGGACAAGATCAACACCAGTCTCCAGCACGGCGGCCCCGGGTGCACCGTGGCGACCTGGGAAGAGATGACCGGCATCCCGGTCGACCACTTCATGATGATCGACTTCTCGGGCGTGGTCTCCATGGCCGACGCGGTCGGCGGCGTCCCGGTCTGCGTCAAGGAGAACGTGCACGACCCGAAGTCGAAGCTGAAGCTGGAGAAGGGCACCACGGTCATCAAGGGCGAGCAGGCGCTGAGCTGGCTGCGGACCCGGCACGGCTTCGGCGACGGCACGGACATAGGGCGCGCCAAGGCCCAGCACATGTACATGAACGCGATGGTGCGCCAGCTCAAGGCCGGGACGAAGCTGAGCGACCCGGGCAAGCTGCGCGGCCTGGCGGAGTCCGCCACCAAGGCACTCACCGTCGACAAGGGGATCGGCACGGTCAAGAAGCTCTACGACCTGGGCAACGACCTCAAGCAGGTGCCGACCAAGCGGATCACCATGGCCACCATGCCGTGGGAGTACGGGGGCGGTGGCAGCTACGTGGTCCCGAAGAAGGACGACGCGGACCAGGTCTTCTCCCTCGTGCGCAACGATGTGGCGCTCGACGGCAAGGACCGGAAGAAGGCGGAGGCGAGCAAGTCCGCACAGCCCACCGAGCCGTCCCAGCCGAAGGCCGACATCCCGGTCAGTGTGATGAACGGGACCGGCACCTCTCTGCAGCGGCCGGTGACCGGCCGGGCGGGCCAGGTGGCCCAGACCCTGACCGGCAAGGGCTTCGGCCGCGCCGCGACCGACCCGACGCCCCAGTCGCGCGCCGACACCACCGTCCGCTACCCGCGCGAGGAGCTGCGCGGCGACGCGCTGGCCGTCGCCGAAGCGCTCGGCATCCCCGAGCGGCTGGTGAAGCACTCCACGGGCGTGCAGCAGGTCACCCTCGTCATCGGCGCCGACTGGCGGGAGGGCGCGAGCTACCCGGAGAGCGACGGCGGCGGGAAGGCCGACAAGGGCCACCACAAGGCGCCCGAGAGCGCGGACGCCCTGCGGGGCGACGACAAGAAGGCGTGCATGGACGTCAACCCGAACTACACGTGGTGAGGCCCTGAACGTGGTGAGGCACCTCACGTGGTGAGGCCCTCAACAGGGTGGAGCCCTGACGCAGGACCGCGGGATGAGGACCTGCCACCGGATGCCGGACGCGAGTAAGGGGCGCCCTCAGAAGAGGGCGCCCCTTACTGTGCGCTGTGCGCTGTGCGCTGTGCGCTGTGCGCTGTGCGCTGTGCGGCCACGGTCGCGGCCGCCCGCGGCCGCCCCGCTACCGGGTCGCCGGTACCGGCTCGCGGCGGCTGGCGATGACCTTGCGGGCCAGCTTCTTCGGGCTGGTCAGGAAGCCCCAGCCCCAGGACATGTGCATGGTGGCGAGCGCGACCGGGATCTGCGCGCGCGCCGCGAGCGGGAGACCGCGGCCCGCGGGCAGCGAACCGGCCGCTATGGCCGCCAGATAGCCGCCGGGCACCACCAGCGCCCAGGGCGTGAGGGCGGCACCGGCCACCAAGCCCGCCGCGACGGCGCACAGGGCGACCGGCGGGGCCAGGTAGCGCAGGTTGATGGAGCCCGCGTGGTAGCGGGCGACGACGTGCCGCCAGCGGCCGTAGTTGCGGTACTGCTTGGCCAGGGCGCGCACGCTGGGCCGGGGGCGGTAGGAGACCCGCAGCTCGGGCGAGAACCAGATCAGCCCGCCGGCGGAGCGGATGCGGAAGTTCAGCTCCCAGTCCTGGGCCCGGATGAACTCCTCGTTGTATCCGCCCTGCTGCTCCAGCACCTCGCGGCGGAAGACCCCCAGGTAGACCGTCTCCGCCTCGCCTGCGGCCCCGCCGGTGTGGAAGGCGGCGTTGCCCACCCCGACCCTCGAGGTCATCGCGGCGGCGACGGCGTGCTCCCAGGCGTTCTCACCCTCGGCGTGCATGATGCCGCCGACGTTGGCCGCGCCCGTCTCCTCCAGGAGCCGCACGGCCGTGGCGATGTAGTCGGCGGAGAGCATGCCGTGCCCGTCGACCCGCACCACCACCGGATGCCGGGACGCCCCGATGGCGGCGTTCAGCCCCGCGGGGGTGCGGCCCGTGGGGTTGGGCACCGTGCGCACGCGGGGGTCCTCGGCGACCAGCTCGGCGGCGATCTCGTCCGTGCGGTCCGTGGACGGACCCAGCGCGATGACCACCTCCAGCTCACCGTCGTAGCGCTGCTCCAGGATGTGCCGCACAGAGCTGCGCAGGTGCCGTTCCTCGTCGAGTACCGGCATGATCACGGAAACGGGGGGCGGGGCTGCGTCCGCGGAAGGACGTCGGTTCTCGCGAGTCACGGCGCTCACGTTACCGCGATCGGGCGAACGCTCCGCACACACGCGCCCCACGGCAGGGGGCTCCGGGAACGGGACGGCGTGTACGCACGATCCGGAGATCGTACCGGCATACAGTGTGGGAACTTCACGTCACCTTATTGTCACTCTAGGTATTGTTCCTGTTCTTCTCTCGCGGAAGGCGGCCACCCTTGCCCCGACGCGCCTCCTCCCCCCACAGAAGCCCGCACAGAAGCCCCCACGGCAGTCCTCAGGGAACTCGCAAGCGTCCCGGCAGGAGCCGCAGCCGGGGCCGCCGCCGCCCGAGCTGGAGCCGTCCGGGCCCGCGCTGGGGCCTGCGGATCGCCACGGGTGCCTCCGTGCTGCTGCTGGCCGCCGGCGGGGTCGGCCATGCAATGGTGACCGGGCTGAGCGCGGACGTGCGCAGGGTCGATCCGTTCGACGACCTCGACACCGACAGCCGCCCCAAGGGCGACAACGGCGTCAACTTCCTCGTCGTCGGAACCGACCGGCGGGACGGGGTCTCGGCGATCCAGAAGGAGCGGTACAACCTGGGCGGCTCGGCCTGCGACTGCACGGACACGATGCTGCTGGTGCACCTCTCCGGCGACCGGGACCGCGCCACCGTCGTCAGCCTCCCCCGCGACACCTACACCGAGCTGCCGCCGCACAAGGACCGCGCCACCGGCAAGCGGGTGGCCGGGCGGCCGGCCAAGCTGAACGCCGCCTACACCGCCGGCGGTGCCCCGCTGACCGTGCGGGCGGTGGAGAAGCTCACCGACGTGCACGTCGACCACTACCTGGAGGTCGACTTCACCAGCTTCATGAGCACGGTGGACGTCCTGGGCGGCGTCCGGGTCTGCACCACCCGGCCGCTCAAGGACAGCTACTCGGGGCTGGACCTGCCCAAGGGCACCACCAAGCTGAACGGCGGCCAGGCGCTGCAGTACGTGCGGGCCCGGCACCTGGACGGCGGCTCGGACCTGAGCCGGATGAAGCGGCAGCAGCACTTCCTCGCCTCGGTCATCTCCCGGGCCACGGACACCGGGGTCCTGATGAACCCCGTGCGCTTCAACAAGGTGGCCGCCACCCTGCTGGAGTCGGTACGCGCCGACCCCGGATTCGGCACCGAGCAGATGATGGCACTGGGCCGGGCGATGCGCGGCTTCAGCCTCGCCTCCTCGGAGTTCGCCTCCGTGCCGCTGTCCGACGTCGACCACCGGGTGCCCGGACTGGGCTCCACCGTCGAGTGGGACCGGCCCAGGGCGGCGAAGCTGTTCGCGGCCCTGCGCGCGGACCGGCCGCTCTCCGCACCCGCCGCACCCGACCCCGCGGCGTCCACCCCCGCAGCGTCGGACCGGGCGTCCGACCCGGCAGCGTCCGACCCGGCAGCGTCGGGCCGGGCGGCGTCCGACGGGGACGCGTCCGAGCAGGAGGGCTCCGGCAGGGACGAGAAGCCGCGGGTCGAGGTCGCCCCGCGCGACATCCGCGTCGAGATCGCGAACGCCACGGGCCGCCGCGGGCTCGGGGCACGGATCGACCGGGAGCTGCGCGGCACCGGGTTCGCCACCACCGGCGCGCCCTCCAACGCCCGGCACGCCGAGCACACCCGGACGACCATCGTCTACGACCCGCGCTGGGACCGCTCGGCCCGCTCCCTGGCCGCGGCGCTCCCGGGGGCGAAGCTGGTGAAGGCCCCGCACCGCGGCGCCCGGATGAAAGTCACGGTCGGCGACCCGGACCAGCGCGTACGGCCGGTACGCGCCCCCGCCGCGCACGGCACTCCGGACGAGGCCCCGATGCGTGGGGACGAGGCCGACTGCGGATGAGCCCGCGGCCCGGGACCGGCCCCGCGCGGCTGCCGGGCGCGGGGCTCAGTCCGGGGAGCGGCTGGCGCGCAGTTCCTTGATGGCGCGGCGGCGGGCCAGCCGGTGGGTCCGGCGGATCTGCGCCTCCTGGTAGCGGCGCCGGTCCTTCTCGGTCTCCGGTATCACCGGCGGCACGGAACGCGGCTTGCCGTCCTCGTCGATCGCCGCGAAGACGAGATAGGCGGAGCCGACCTGGGTGGCGGGCGTCGACTCGTTCCAGCGCTCCGCCAGCACCCGCACACCGACCTCCATGGAGGTCCGGCCGACCCAGTTGACCTGGGCCTTCACATGGACGAGGTCACCCACCCTGACCGGTTCGAGGAAGACCATCTCGTCCATCGAGGCGGTGACGGCAGGGCCCTCCGAGTGGCGCCCGGCCACGGCCCCGGCCGCGTCGTCGGCCAGCTTCATGATCACCCCGCCGTGCACGGTCCCGAGCAGGTTGGTGTCACCCGCGGTCATGATGTGGGAGAGGGTGGTCCGGGAGGCGGCCGTCGGCTTGCCCGGGAGCTCGCCGTGCGCCGTGTGCGCCTGGTGGTTCATGTGCACCACCTTATGCGCGCGGAGGAAGCCCCTCAGAACCCGGCATTCTGCATCAGAACTGCTACAGCCTTCCCCCGAAGTGGTACCCGCCCTGTGTTCCTCCCCCGGAGTGCAGGCACACTGCGGGACATGAATCAGTGGCCCGATGGTTGGACCGACAGCTCGCGGGGCCGGGAAGGTCGTGGCCGCGGCGCGCCCCGGCCCGACCCCACACGTGTCATGCCCCATACATCGGCTCCCGGCGTGCCCCCGCAGACCCGGGGCTCCGGGCAGGGCGGCCCGGGGTACGGTCCGGGTGGCCACGACGCGCGCTACGGACAGCCGCAGGACGGCTACGACTCCGGCTACAGCGAGGGCCAGGTCTACGGCGGCGGCCGCGGCGGCGACTACGGCGACCGCCCCCGCCCGGACTGGCGCCGTCGCACCAAGTGGACACTGCTCACCCTGGTCGTCGTGCTGCTGGTGTGGTCGGTCGGCACCTACTTCTGGGCGGACTCCAAGCTGCGCCGCGAGGTGGACCTCAGCATCGTCGAGGACCGTCCCGACGCGGGCGACGGGACCAACTATCTGATCGTCGGCTCGGACAGTCGCGAGGGGATGAGCGACGAGGAGCGGCAGAATCTGCACACCGGCGGGCCCACCGACGGCGGCCGCACCGACTCGATCATGATCCTGCACGTCGGCAGCAACGGGAACACCATGGTCTCGCTGCCCCGCGACTCGAACGTCGAGGTGCCGTCCTACACCGGCTCCGAGTCCGGCAAGAAGTACCCGGCCAAGGGCCGCCACACGAAGATCAACGCGACCTACGCCGAGGACGGCCCCACGCTCCTGGTCCGGACCGTCGAGCACAACACCGGACTGCGGATCGACCACTACGCGGAGATCGGCTTCGGCGGGTTCGCCAAGATCGTGGACGCGGTCGGCGGTGTGGAGATGGACATCCCCCGCGACATCAAGGACAAGAAGTCCGGCGCCGACTTCGAGAAGGGCAAGCAGACCCTCGACGGCCGGGAGGCGCTCGCCTTCGTCCGCACCCGGTACGCGCTGCCCGGCAGCGACCTGGACCGCACCAAGAACCAGCAGAAGTTCCTCGCCGCGCTGGCGAACCAGGCCGCGACCCCCAGCACCGTGCTCAACCCGTTCAAGCTCTACCCGACGATGGGCGCGGGTCTGGACACCCTCAAGGTGGACAAGGACATGAGCCTGTGGAACGTCGCCTCGATGTTCTGGGCGATGAAGGGCGTCTCCGGGGGCGACGGCACTTCCATGAACATGCCGATCTCCGGTTCGACGCCGAACGGCAACCTGCAGTGGGACCGGGCCAAGGTCAAGAAGCTCGTCGACCAGCTCAACAACGACGAGAAGGTGACGGTGACCTCCGACCGCTGAGGCGCACCCCTGCGGCGCACCCCTGGGGCGACCGCCGCGGCGGCCACCCCACGGCACACAGGACGGCCAGGCTCCCGGAAGCGGGGCCTGGCCGTCGTCGTTCCGCTCTGCGGCAGGCGGGTCAGCGGGCGGCCACCCGGCCGCTCAGTGGTCGCACAGGCACAGACAGAAGGGGTGCCCCGCCGGGTCGAGATAGACGCGGAAGTCCCGCGTGCCGTCCGCGTCGTCCTGGATGAGCCGGGCGCCCAGCGCCAGCACCTCCCGCTCGGCCTCCTCCAGGTGGGCCCGCGGCACGTCCAGGTCGAGGTGGAGCTGCTGGGAGTGCTCCCCGCTCGGCCACTGCGGCGGGACGAACCCGGACGCCTCCTGGAACGCCAGCCGTCTGCGGCCGTCGGTGTCCAGCACCTCCGCCCACGTGCTGTCGCCGCCCGGATCCACCGTCCAGCCCAGCATCCGGGCATAGAAGTCCGCCAGCCGCAGGGGGTCGGGGCAGTCGAGTACGACTACGCCCATCGTGGGGATGGCCATCGTGATTCCTCTCTCCGCTGCTCGGCAACCACCGCTCGACCGCCGCAGACGTTACCGCCAGAGGGCTGCATGGGGTAACAGCCCGAGTTACCCCATGATGGGTGAAGACCGGTAACGTCACAAGAGTGGGAGACAGAGAAGCACCCGAGTCCCTCCGTCTGGTGCAGAAGTTGGTGAACACCCTCGACATCGAATCCGGCACCGACGGACTGGCCTCCCCGGCGGACCTGACCCGGTTCGCCGACGACCAGGGGCTGGCGCGGTACCGGCTCGGCGCGGCCGACCTGGCGGAGCTGCGCGAGCTCCGGGAGGCGCTGCGCGCCGCCTGTACGGCCCACACGGGCGCGGCGGTCCCGCCGGAGGCGGCCGAGGCCCTGGAGCGGCTGCTGGGCGCGGCGCCGCTCGCGCTGCGGCTCGGCCCCCGGGGTGAGGCGGTGCTGCGGCCCGCACCCGGCCTGACGGGCCTTCCCGCCCTCGCGGCCCACCTGGCCGCCCGCATCGCCACCGCGGCGGGCGAGGGCACCTGGCAGCGGCTGAAGGCGTGCGAGGCGCACGACTGCCGCTGGGTCTACTACGACCGCAGCCCCGCGGGCCGCAGCCGCTGGTGCAGCATGGCCGTCTGCGGGAGCCGCGCCAAGATGCGCACCTACCGCGCCCGGCGCGGCTCCTAGCGGCCGGCGGAGGCCCGTGACCGCGCCTCCGGGCACGGAGGCGCGCTCCACGAGCCTGCGGACCGGCCCGGCCGGCCCTCACCGAGACGGTCCGGCCCGGCCTGGCGCAGCCCGGCCCCGGCCCGGCCGCGCGCGGTCAGGCCCCGTGGGCCGCCGGGGTCACGCGGTGGGGCGGCCGAGTGCGCGGAAGAGCCAGCCGGACTTGCGCCAGAGCGCGGAGTCCAGGGTGTTGCGGCCGTCGAGAAGATGGCGGGAGGCGACGACGTCGCCCAGCGCGGCCGGGTCGAGCTCCTTGAACTCCGGCCACTCCGTCAGATGCAGCACCACATCGGCGCCGTGTGCGGCGTCCAGCGCGCTGTCCGCGTAGCCCAGCGTGGGGAAGACGGCCCGCGCGTTCTCCATGCCCTTGGGGTCGTAGACCGTCACCTGGGCACCCTGGAGGTGCAGCTGCCCCGCGACGTTGAGCGCGGGCGAGTCGCGTACGTCGTCGGAGTCGGGCTTGAAGGTGGCGCCCAGCACGGCGATCCGCTTGCCGAGCAGCACCCCGCCCAGCGCGTCCCGGGCCAGCTCGACCATCTGGGCGCGGCGCCGCATGTTGATGGAGTCGACCTCGCGCAGGAAGGTGAGCGCCTCGGAGGCGCCCAGCTCGCCGGCGCGGGCCATGAAGGCGCGGATGTCCTTGGGCAGGCAGCCGCCGCCGAAGCCGATCCCGGCCCGGAGGAACTTGTGGCCGATGCGGTCGTCGTGGCCGATGGCCTCGGCGAGCTTGACCACGTCGCCGCCCGCGGCCTCGCAGACCTCGGCCATGGCGTTGATGAAGGAGATCTTCGTGGCCAGGAAGGAGTTTGCCGCAGTCTTGACCAGCTCGGCCGTCGGGAAGTCGGTCACCAGGAAGGGGGTGCCCTCGGCGACCGGCTGCGCGTACACCTCGCGGAGCAGCGCCTCGCCGCGCGGCCCGCCGACCCCGACGACGATGCGGTCGGGGTGGAGGGTGTCCTTGACGGCGAAGCTCTCCCGCAGGAACTCGGGGTTCCAGGCCAGCTCGGCCTCCTGACCGGCGGGCGCCAGCTCGGCGATCCGGGTCGCGAGCCGCTCGGCGCTGCCGACCGGGACGGTGGACTTGCCGACGACGAGCGCGGGCCCGTGCAGATGCGGCGCGAGGGAGTCGACCGCGCGCTCGACGTAGCTCATGTCGCAGGCGAACTCGCCGTGCTTCTGCGGGGTGTTGACGCACAGGAAGTGCACGTCGCCGAAGGCGCCCAGCTCCTCCCAGGAGTCGGTGAAGCGCAGTCGCCCGGTGGAGCCCTCGACCCCGGCGACATGTGCGCGCAGCAGCTCCTCCAGCCCCGGCTCGAACATGGGCGCCTGCCCCTGCTCCAGCTTGCGCATCTTCTCCGGGACGACGTCCAGCCCCAGCACCTCGAACCCCAGTTCGGCCATGGCGGCCGCGTGGGTGGCGCCGAGATAGCCGAGGCCGATCACGGTGATCTTGGGCGAGGCCATGCGATGAGCTCCTTGGGACGGCAGAACGCTGTCCGCGAGCATAACGGGACCCCTCCTGTCGCGAACCTCACGTACCCCCGAGGCGCCGACGGCCACTAAAATTGGGGTTACTTAACGGTAATTAGCAATCCCGGGGCACCCGGCACGACAACCGAGGCAACCAGCAGCCCGTGGCACCCCAGGCATTCCGCATCCTCTCGAAGGAGTGAGACACCTTGGCGTCTGATTTCGACCTCTACCGGCCGTCCGAGGAGCACGAGATGCTCCGCGACTCGGTGCGCGCGCTCGCCGAGGCGAAGATCGCGCCGCACGCCGCCGAAGTGGACGAGGAGGCGCGGTTCCCGCAGGAGGCCCGGGACGCCCTGGTCGCCAACGACCTGCACGCGGTGCACGTACCCGAGACCTACGGCGGCGCCGGGGCCGACGCACTGGCCACCGTCATCGTCATCGAGGAGGTCGCCCGGGTCTGCGGCTCCTCCTCCCTCATCCCGGCCGTCAACAAGCTCGGCTCGCTGCCGGTGATCCTCTCCGCCTCGGAAGAGCTCAAGAAGCGCTACCTGACGCCGCTGGCCAAGGGCGACGCGATGTTCTCCTACTGCCTGAGCGAGCCGGACGCCGGATCCGACGCGGGCGGCATGAAGACCAAGGCCGTGCGCGACGGGGACCACTGGGTCCTCGACGGCGTCAAGCGCTGGATCACCAACGCCGGGGTCTCCGACTACTACACGGTGATGGCCGTCACCGACGCCGAGAAGCGCACCAAGGGCATCTCCGCGTTCGTGGTGGAGAAGGACGACCCGGGCGTCTCCTTCGGCGCCCCGGAGAAGAAGCTGGGCATCAAGGGCTCCCCCACCCGGGAGGTCTACCTGGACAAGGTGCGCATCCCGGCCGACCGGATGATCGGCGCCGAGGGCAGCGGCTTCGCCACCGCCATGAAGACCCTCGACCACACCCGCATCACCATCGCCGCACAGGCCCTGGGCATCGCCCAGGGGGCGCTGGACTACGCGAAGGGGTACGTCCAGGAGCGCAAGCAGTTCGGCAAGCCCATCGGCGACTTCCAGGGCGTGCAGTTCATGCTGGCCGACATGGCCATGAAGATCGAGGCCGCCCGGCAGCTCACCTACGCGGCCGCCGCACGCTCCGAGCGGGTCTCGGAAGGCAGCGAGAAGGAGGACCTGACCTTCTTCGGCGCCGCCGCCAAGTGCTACGCCTCGGACGCCGCCATGGAGATCACCACCGACGCCGTCCAGCTCCTCGGCGGCTACGGCTACACCCGCGACTACCCCGTCGAGCGGATGATGCGGGACGCGAAGATCACCCAGATCTACGAGGGCACCAACCAGGTGCAGCGGATCGTGATGGCGCGGAACCTGCCGTAGCGGATTCCGCGGGCCGGCGGCAGCCGGGAGACCGGGCCGGGCCCGGGGGCAGCACGTGGTGCTTCCCCCGGGCCCGGCCCGGTCCGGTGCGCACCGGGCGCGCCCGTGGCGGTGCTCGGCGCGCCGGGTCGCGCGGCCCTCCCGGCGCGGATCGGCCCACCGAACCGGTGCCGGTCGGCCCACCGAACCGGCGCCGGCCGGTCAGCCCGCCTGCCGGGCGCCGTCCAACTGGTCGATCGTGGCGATCGAGGGACCGCGCTGCGTCTGCAGCGTCCGGGCCGCCTCCTCCGCCTCGCGCAGCACGCGCAGAGCGTTGGACCAGGTCAGCTTGGCCAGGTCGGCCTCGGACCAGTTGCGGTCCAGCAGCTCGGCCACCAGGTGCGGGTAGCCGGCCACGTCCGAGAGCTGGGCCGGGGTGAAGGCGGTGCCGTCGAAGTCGCCGCCGATGCCGATGTGGTCGATCCCCGCGACCTCGCGCATGTGGTCGAGGTGGTCGGCGACAGTGCTCGCGTCCGGGATGGGCCGCGGGTTGGCGCGCTCGAACTCGCGCTGCACCGCACGGCCCTCGTCGGACAGGTCGAGGTGATCGAGACCGTGCGCCCGCATGTTCTCGTCGGCCGCCCGGGTCCAGGCCACCGCCTCGGGGAGGATGAACTTGGGCACGAAGGTGGCCATCGCCACGCCCCCGTTGGCGGGGAGCTGGGCGAGCACGTCGTCCGGGATGTTGCGCGGGTGGTCGCAGACGGCACGCGCGGAGGAGTGCGAGAAGAGGACGGGGGCCTCGGTGACCCGCAGCGCGGCGCGCATCGTCTCGGCCGCCACGTGCGAGAGGTCCACCAGCATGCCGAGCCGGTTCATCTCCCGGACGACCTCTTCGCCGAAGCGGCTCAGGCCGCCCGCGCGCGGCTCGTCGGTGGCCGAGTCGGCCCAGTCCAGCGAGTTGTTGTGGGTGAGCGTCAGATAGCGCACCCCGAGCTGGTACAGGGCGCGCAGCGCGGCCAGCGAGTTGTTGATGGAGTGCCCGCCCTCGGCGCCCATCAGCGAGGCGATGCGCCGCTGCGCGTGCGCCGCCTCCACGTCCTCGGCGGTGAAGGCCAGTTGGAGATCCTGCGGGTAGCGCGCCGCCAGCAGCCGTACGGCGTCGATCTGCTCCAGGGTGGCGCTCACCGCGTCGTCCCCGGTCAGCTCGCCGGGTACGTAGACGGACCAGAACTGCGCCCCGACCCCGCCCGCGCGCAGCCGCGCCAGGTCGGTGTGCAGCTTCTCGCGCTGGTCGAGTGCGATGTCGAGCTTGTCCAGGTCGTAGTGCGCCTGTTCGCGCAGCGCCCAGGGCAGATCGTTGTGCCCGTCCACGACGGGGTGCTCGGTCAGCAGTGCGCGGGCGTGCTCCAGGCGGGGGCTGTCCGGCCGCGTCACCGGCTGCCTCCCGCCTGGCCGAAGCCGAACCCGGTGTCCCCGGCGGCCCTGGCCCGCAGCCGCTTGCCCTTCTCGGTGGCCTGCTCGTTGAGCTCCTGCTGGAAGTCGCGCATCTTCTCGCGCAGTTCGCCGTCGTGCGCGGCGAGCATCCGGACGGCGAGCAGCCCGGCGTTGCGCGCTCCGCCGACGGAGACGGTCGCGACGGGGACCCCCGCGGGCATCTGCACGATGGACAGCAGCGAGTCCATACCGTCCAGATACTTCAGCGGTACGGGGACGCCGACGACCGGCAGCGGGGTGACCGACGCGAGCATGCCCGGCAGGTGCGCCGCGCCGCCCGCGCCCGCGATGACGGCCTTCAGACCGCGGTCGGCGGCGTCCTCGCCGTAGGCGATCATCTCGCGGGGCATCCGGTGCGCGGAGACGACGTCCACCTCGTAGGGCACCGAGAACTCCTCCAGCGCCTTGGCGGCCCCCTCCATGACGGGCCAGTCCGAGTCGGACCCCATGACGATCCCCACGAGAGGGCTGGCAGCAGTACTCATACGGCTCCTAGGTAGCTGGTCCGGACCGGCTCGCCGACCGGCGCGCGGCCCTGCGGTGCGCACCGCCCCGCGGGCTCACTCCACGACGGTGCCGCGCAGATATCCGGCGGCGTGCGCGGCGCGCTCCCGCACCTCGGCGAGATCGTCACCGTAGACGTTGACATGCCCCACCTTGCGGCCGGGCTTCACGTCCTTCCCGTACATGTGGATCTTGAGCTGCGGGTCGCGGGCCATGCAGTGCAGGTACGCCGCGTACATGTCGGGGTAGTCGCCGCCCAGCACATTGGCCATCACCGTCCAGCGCTCCCGGCAGCGCGGGTCGCCCAGCGGCAGGTCGAGCACGGCGCGCACATGGTTGGCGAACTGCGAGGTGACGGCGCCGTCCTGGGTCCAGTGGCCGGAGTTGTGCGGCCGCATGGCCAGCTCGTTGACGAGCAGCCGTCCGTCGGCGGTCTCGAACAGCTCCACGGCCAGGTGCCCGACGACCCCCAGCTCGTGCGCCACCTTCAGCGCGATCTCCTGGGCGCCCAGCGCGAGGTCCTCGGCCAGTTCGGGCGCGGGCGCGATCACGGTGTCGCAGACCCCGTCGACCTGGACGGACTCCACGACCGGGTAGGCGACGGCCTGCCCGTGCGGGGAGCGCACGACGTTGGCCGCCAGCTCCCGCGCGAAGTCGACCTTCTCCTCGGCGAGCACGGGAACGCCGGCCTTGAAGGGCTCGGCCGCGTTCGGGTCGTCGGCGCCGCGCACGACCCACACGCCCTTGCCGTCGTAGCCGCCGCGCACCGTCTTGAGGACGACGGGGAAGCCGTCGCCGGTGCCGGGGGCCGCGCCCTCCGCGGCGAAGGCGGCGACGTCGCGGGCGTCGCTCACCAGGCGATTGCGTGGCGCGGGCACGCCGAGTTCGGCGAGCCGGGCGCGCATCACGCCCTTGTCCTGCGCGTGCACGAGCGCGTCCGGCCCGGGGCGGACGGGGATGCCGTCCGCCTCCAGGGCGCGGAGGTGCTCGGTGGGCACGTGCTCGTGATCGAAAGTGATCACGTCGCAGCCTTCGGCGAAGCGCCGCAGCGTGTCCAGATCTCGGTAGTCGCCAACGACAACCTCGTTGACGACTTGTGCCGCCGAGTCCTGCGCCGTATCGGAGAGGAGCTTGAACCTGATGCCGAGCGGGATGCCCGCCTCGTGGGTCATACGAGCGAGCTGGCCACCGCCGACCATGCCGACCACCGGGAATGTCACGGCTCCAGGGTACGGCGCACCGGAGGGCGCTCCGTCCGCCCGGGGCCCGGCACCCCCGCTGCCCCGTGCTCGGCGCCGCTCGGTCCTGACAGGGACCTGCGGAAAACGGGGGCCGGGATCGCGGCGTATGAAACCAGCCACACTGGCGCCGCCCGTCCTGCCGGCCGCCACGGCGTGCCGCGGAGACGGTGCCGGTACGGAGGCGGACGGGGACCACCCGTCCGGGACGTCACCTTTTCCGGATCACCGTCGCGGACCGAGTCGCGGACTGACCTGAGCACGGTCGCGGACCGACCGGCAGTGCGCCCGGGAGCGGGCCGCCACTGCGCAACCTTCGGCCCCCTGTGTGCGTCAATCGCCCTACAGGCCGAATGCGCGCCTGGTTAGCATGGGGCAGCTTCGACACCGACCGAAACGGGGCGCAGTATCGCTATGGGTGAATGGCGCACGATGCGCCCGGGACTGGAACGGCTTGTGCGCGAACTGGGCAAGTTCGGCGCCGTCGGTGCGCTGGGCTTCCTGGTGAACGTCGCGATCTTCAACCTGTGCATCCACACGTTCCAGCTCGCACCCATCCGCTCCGGCGTCATCGCACAGGTCGTCGCGATCGGCACCAACTACCTGGGCAACCGCTACTGGACCTACCGGCACACCGACAAGAACCGGATCCACCACGAGACGGTCCTCTTCTTCCTCTTCAGCGGGGCCGGGCTGGTGCTGGAGAACGGCATCCTCGCCCTCTCGCACTACGGCCTCGGCTACACCTCGACGCTCGCGGACAACATCGCCAAGAACGTCATCGGGCTCGCCGTCGGCACCGCCTTCCGCTTCTGGGCGTACCGCACCTGGGTCTTCCGGGCGCGCACCAAGGCGCCCGTGCGGACCCGCGGGATCGACGGGGCCGACGCCGCGGGGCCGCCGAACGGTCCGGCCCCGGACCGGCGCCGCCCCGCGGACGGCGGTGCTGCCGGTGTCGGCGGGGGTACGGCCGGTGTCGGCGAGGGCGTCGGCACCGGGGCCGTGCTCCGGGACGAGGCGGCGGGGATCCGGGACGAGGACGCGGCCGGGATCCGGGACGAGGCGGCGGCCGGAGTCCGGCTGACCCTCGGACCGGCGGCCTCAGCCGGTGCCGGACGCGTCGAGGTCGGCGGCCTCGCGGCTGAGGAACAGCGCGAAGACCGGCGGCAACTGCTGAAGTAGCTCCAGCCGCCCGCCGTCCGCCTCCGCGAGGTCCCGTGCCACTGCGAGGCCCAGGCCGGTGGAGTTGTGACCGCTCACCGTCCGCTCGAAGACGCGCGAGCCCAGCGCCTCGTCCACGCCGGGGCCCTCGTCCGTGACCTCCACGACGACCTGGTTCCCGGTCACCCGGGTGCGCAGCGCGACCGTCCCGGCGCCGTGCATCAGCGAGTTCTCGATCAGTGTCGCCAGCACCTGCGCCACCGCGCCCGGGGTGCCCACGGCCCGCAGCCCCGTCTTGCCCGAGCGCACGATGGCCCGGCCGGCGCTGCGGTAGGCGGGCTTCCACTCCTCTATCTGCTGCTTGACCACCTCGTCCAGGTCGAAGCCGACCGCCGAGCCGGTACGCGGGTCGCGGGAGTTGGTCAGCAGCCGCTGCACCACGTCGGTGAGCCGCTCGACCTGGGCGAGCGCAATGGTCGCCTCCTCCTTGACCACGGCACGGTCCTCGGGCTCGTCGCCCTCGGCCATCGCGATGATCTCCTCCAGTCGCATGGACAGCGCGGTCAGCGGCGTCCGCAACTGGTGCGAGGCGTCCGCCGCCAGCCGGCGCTCGGCGGTCAGCATCCGGCCGATCCGGTCCGCGCTGCCGTCCAGCACATCCGCGACCCGGTCCAGCTCCGGTACCCCGTAGCGCCGGTGCCGGGGGCGCGGGTCACCGGAGCCGAGGCGCTCGGCGGTCTCGGCCAGGTCGGTGAGCGGGGCGGCCACGCGGTGCGCCTGGCGGACCGCGAGCACGGCGGCGGCGATCACGGCCAGCAGCGCGACCGCGAGGATGATCAGCAGCGTACGGCCGACCTCGGCGCGCACCGCCGACCGGGACGCCTGGACCGTGATGCGTTCGCCGTGCGCGCCGGTCTGCCGGGACTCGACGACCTCGCCGGAGGGCTTGTCACCGACCTCGATGGGACGGCGGCCGGGCAGTTCGACGCGGATGTAGCGGACGTAGCGGTCCTTGGAGGTGGTGACGCCGATGGACTCCTCGGTCACCCGCTCCCCGGCCACCAGCCGGCTCTCCACGGTGGAGACCAGCCGGACCGCCTCGGAGCGGACGTTCTCCTTGGTGCTGTTCTCGATCGTGCGGGACTCGACGATGACGAGCGAGATCCCGAAGACCGCGACGACGACCAGGACGACGGCGAGGATGGACAGGATGAGCCGACGGCGCACGTGCTGGCTTCTTTCCTAGCTGTTTTCGGGGGCCTGGCTGTTTTCGGGGGCCTGGCTGTTTCCGAGGGCCTGGCTGTTTCCGGGGGCGGTGCCGGGGGCCGGGGGCGGTGCCGGGGTGTGCCTCCCGGCCGCGGACTCCGCCGGCCGCCCGCGCGGAGGGCCCGGGGCCCGGCTCTTCCCGGCGGCCCCGGCTCCCTGCGCGGGCCGAGGGGCGTCAGCTCTTCTCGAAGCGGAAGCCGACGCCGCGCACGGTGGCGATGTAGCGCGGGTTCGCCGCGTCGTCGCCGAGCTTCTTGCGCAGCCAGGAGATGTGCATGTCGAGCGTCTTGGTCGAGGACCACCAGGTGGTGTCCCACACCTCGCGCATGAGCTGGTCCCGGGTGACGACCCGGCCCGCGTCCCGCACCAGCACCCGCAGCAGGTCGAACTCCTTGGCGGTGAGCTGGAGTTCCTCCTCGCCCATCCAGGCGCGGTGGGACTCGACGTCGATCCGCACGCCGTGGGTGGCGGGGGGCTGGGCGGGCTCGGCGGGCGTGCCGCGGCGCAGCAGGGCACGGACGCGCGCGAGCAGCTCGGCGAGCCGGAAGGGCTTGGTGACGTAGTCGTCGGCGCCCGCGTCGAGGCCGACGACGGTGTCCACCTCGTCGGCGCGCGCGGTCAGCACGAGGACGGGGAACGCGTGGCCCTCGTTGCGCAGCCTGCGGCACACCTCCAGGCCGTCCATGCCGGGCAGCCCCAGGTCGAGCACGACGAGGTCGATTCCCTCGCTCAGCCCCGCGTCGAGCGCGGCGGGGCCGTCCTCGCGGACCTCGACCTCGTATCCCTCCCGGCGCAGGGCGCGGGCCAGGGGCTCCGAGATCGATGCGTCATCCTCGGCGAGCAGTACACGGGTCATGCACCGATGGTAATCCGCGTGGCAGAGCGCGAGTGGGGACATGGTGCGTTCCCTCCGCCGCCACTGTCGATCTCCAGGTGATATGAACACGACACCGTCGAAACAGCGGGAGGGTTGCACGGTTCACCTGTGATCTGTCTCGCAAGCCCTTCCCTCGTGCCGCCGACGGTGACTTATGGTGAATGCACTTATGTAGTGAACGTCGAGGACTCCTGGCGCCACAGCACCACGGCCAGGGGTCCTTCTCCGTGTACGGGCCCCGCTTGCGAGCAACGCCGCTGGTCAGCGCGGCCCCGCGGCGCAACGGCAAGGAACACCGAATTATGGCGCCCAGCCTGACGAAGGACGCCCCCGGCAACACCGGCGGCAGGACCTTCTTCGGCCACCCACGAGGTCTGGCCACGCTCTTCATGACGGAGATGTGGGAGCGCTTCAGCTTCTACGGCCTTCGCGCCCTGCTCGTCGTCTATCTCGTGGCCGGCGGGCCCGACGCGGGTGAGGGCGGCGCGGGCCACCAAGGCGGCGGCCTCGCCATGGACCTGGCGACCGCCACCGCGATCTACTCCGTCTACAACGCCATGGTCTACCTGCTGACCATGCCGGGCGGCTGGTTCGGCGACCGGCTCTGGGGCCCCCGCAAGACGGTCACCGTCGGCGCCGGGATCATCATGCTCGGCCACCTCACCCTGGCGGTGCCGGGCGAGGGAGCGTTCTTCGTCGGCCTCGCATGCGTGGCCACCGGCTCCGGGCTGCTGAAGGCCAACATCTCCAAGATGGTCGGCGACCTGTACAACGGTCCCGACGACCCGCGGCGGGACGGCGGCTTCACGGTCTTCTACATGGGCATCAACGCGGGCTCCTTCCTCGCCCCGTTCGCCATCGGCACCGTCGGCCAGACCGTCAACTGGCACCTGGGCTTCGGCATGGCCGCCGTCGGCATGGGCCTCGGCCTGATCCAGTTCCTCGTCGGCTCGCGCCATCTGGACCCCCGCAGCAGCCAGATCCCCTCGCCGCTCTCGGCGCAGGAGAAGTCGGCCGTGCTGCGCAAGGCGCTGCTGTGGCTGATCGTCGCCGTCCTCTTCTACGGCGTCGTGGTGGCCACCGGCACCTTCACCCTCAACTGGGCGATGATCCCGCTCACCGTCCTGGGCCTGCTCATCCCGCTCGGCATGCTGGTGCGGATCAAGCGCGACAAGGACCTCACCCGGGCCGAGCAGGGCCGGATGACCGGCTACATCTGGTTCTTCGCCGCCGCGGCGATCTTCTGGATGATCTACGACCAGGGCGCCTCGACCGTGCAGGCGTTCGGCGACGCCAAGACCACCACGCAGGTGCTGGGCTGGCACTTCCCCTCGACCTGGTTCCAGTCGATCAACCCGCTCTTCATCATCCTGCTCGCGCCGCTCTTCGCCGCGGTGTGGCTGTCGCTGAACCGGCGCGGCAAGGAGCCGTCGACCACCGCGAAGTTCGCCTTCTCGCTGGTCGTGATGGGCCTGTCGTTCTTCGTCTTCGTCATCCCGATGGGCATGGCCTCCGGCGGGACGAAGGTGAGCCCGATGTGGCTGGTCCTCATCTTCCTGCTGCACACGATCGCCGAGCTGTGCCTCTCGCCGGTGGGTCTGTCGGTGACCACCAAGCTGGCCCCCGCCAAGTACGCGAGCCAGCTCATGGGGGTCTGGTTCCTCGCCGTGACGGCGGGCGACAGCATCACCGGCCTGCTGTCCATCGGCGGCGCCGACCTCAGCACCACCGGCGTCGTCGCCGTCGAGGCCACCCTCTCGGCCCTGGCAGGCTTCGCCATCTACATGTACCGGCGGCAGATCGCGGCCACGATGGACGAAGCCCAGTAGTCCCCCGCGTCCGGACCCCCGCCGGGCCTCCGGGCCGGCACCGGGTCCCGCCGGACCTGCCGGACCCCTGCTGATCCCGTCGGACCCCGCCGCGCCCGCGCGGCGGGGTCCGACGGCGTTCGGACGAGGGCCACCCGGCTCGGCCTGTTGCGGTGGCCCCTGGCCCCGGACGTCGGCCGTCGGCCCGGGACCGCGGCCCGGGACCGCGGCCCGTATGAGTGGCCGGAGGGCGGGATGTGGCCCTCCGCGGGCGGGAGCTGACGGGCGCGCGGAGTGGGACGAGCGCGCGGAGTGGGACGAGCGCGCGGAGCCGGGCGGACGCGTGGAATCGGGCGCCGCCGGGCATGGGCGGCGCTCAGCCCTGCCGTTCGACCGGGCCGTCGCCGCTCCCCGCACCGGCATCCCGGCCGTACCGCTCCTCGGCAGCCCGGCCGTACGGACCTCCGGCGCTCCGGCCGGACGGCTGCTCGGGGTCGCGCTCGTCCGGGAACGGGGCTGCGGCGCCCGGCCCCGCGGGCGGCGGTGCGGCGACCGCATCCGGGGTGAACCACGGGAGACCGCGGGAGGTGTCCGCCGCTCCGGTAGGACCCTCCGCCGGGGGCGCCGCCCGCCGCGGACGGACCCGGTCGACAATCAGCATCCCCGACCGGAACACCAGCAGCGGGACCACCAGACACAGCAGCACCCAGAAGAGGGTCACGCCCCACGGGCGGCCCACGTCCCAGGGCTGCTCGGTCAGCACCCGCCCGTCGCGCCTGGCCGCGACCGTGTACGCGCCGTGGGCTCCCGCGGCCAGTTCGACCGTCAGCTCGACCCGCGCCTTGCGGCCGGGACCGATCGTGCCCCGCCACCGCTGGTGCTCCCACTCGGGGGCCAGCACGCCGTGCGCGGAACCCACCTCGAAGACCGGGTCCCGGGTGCGGTCGGAGCCCACGTTGCCGACCGTCAGCACCAGCTTCCGGCGCTCGGGGGCGCCGAACCAGTTGAGCAGCCCGCTGTCACCCTCCAGCCGGGCGGCCAGCACGCTGATCCGTCCGCCCGTGCGCTTCTCGGGCAGCGGCGCCACGGGATGGCCCGCGACCCGGAAGGCCGCGTTCGCCGCCGCGTGGGCGCCGGTGACCGTACTGGCCCGGACCACGCACGGACACGGCTTCGGCGGCTCGGCGACGGGGATCCTCTTGCGGAATCCGCCGTCCGCGTCCGTGGTCACGGCCCTCCCCTCGGCGTTGGCGCAGGCGTTGGTGCCGCCGATCGCCCGCTGTCCGCACACCAGCAGGGTGAGCAGCGTGTCGGGGCGCCACCCGGTGCCCCGCACGGTGAGCCGGGCCCCGGCGCCCGCCTCCTCGCGGGAGAGGGTGATCCTCGGCTTCTCCTCGGTCGCGGTCGCGACCGCGACCGCGGCCGCGGCCGCGGCCGGGCGGGGCGGCACCGCGCCCCGGGCGGCGGGCCCGGCCGCCGCGACAGCGCAGCACACCAGGGCGCACACCAGGCTCGCGGCCCACCGGAAGGTCCTCCTCACTTCGCCGCTCCCAGGGTCGGGGCCGAACGCGGGTGCGCGGCCCGCCGCGGGCCCGGATCGACAGCCTCCGCCGCGGTCCCGGGCGCCGGGCCCGGAGGCGGCTGCGCGTCCGCAGGCTCGGGGCCCGCGGACGCGGGGTACGGCGCGGCGTGCGGTGCGGGGTCCGGCCGGCCGTGCCCGGCGCTCCGGCGGGCATCCGGCGGCACCCGGCGGCGCCTGCGCGCGAACCAGCCCACGCCTCCCCCGGTCAGGACGAACAGCACACCCAGCAGCGGACCCCAGGGCACGGCGGTGTAGGACGCGGTGGCGGAATCCCGTGCTCCACCCGCCGCCGTCACGGTGAGCCGGACCTCCGCCAGGTCCGCCGCGGGCGGATCCGGCCACCGTTCGTAGCGGGTGAGGCGGTGCCCCGGGAGCAGTTCCACCGGCAGGGTCCGGGCGGGCTGCCGGTGGAGCCGGCCGAACAGGCCCTCGGCGCCGACCGCCAGCCTGGGCCGCAGCACCGTGTTGCCCCGGTTGACCAGGGTGTATCCGATCCGTGCCGAGCCGTCGGGCCGCTCCCGCACGGAGACGTCCTCGACACTGAGCGCGGCCAGCGTCGGCCCGCTCACCCGCAGATGCATCCGCACCCGCTCGGTCCGCTTCCCGTCGTCCACGACGAGCGCGGCGGGGTGATCGCCCGGCACGGCGCCGCCGGGGACGGTCACGTTCAGCGGCACCTCGGCACGGGTGTGCGGCGGCACCTCGACCGTGTCCCGGGCCGGCGCGATCCAGGCACCCGGCTCACGGTCGCGGTCCGTGCCGTCCTCGTCCCGCTCCGCGGAGCGGCCGCCGCCGTCCCCGCCGTCCCCACCGTCCCCGCCGGGCACGTCCGCGCCGCGCAGCCGGAAGGTCCGGGGCGCGTCGCCGTCGTTGGTGAGGGCCACCGAGTCCCTCAGCACGGTGCCGGGGGCGCCCTCCAGGTAGAAGAACGCGCGCGCCTCCGAGCGGGGAGCGCCCCGGGGCGGGGCGGGGGCCGCCGACCACTGCTCCCCCGTCCTCGCACCGGACTCCGCCGCCGCGGGACCGCCCGCCCCCAGCAGCCAGAGCAGTACGGCCGCCCAGACCAGCACCCCGCGGGCGCGGACAGCGGGCCGCTGCCGCGCAGCGGCCCGTGCGGTACGGGGTACGGGAGCGACGGGGGCGGTACGGGACACGGGAGCGACCGGGGCGACGCGGGGTACCGGAGCGGCCGGGTCGGCGCGGGCTCCTCCGGTGGCCGGTGCGCCGCCGGGCCCCGGAGGGACCGGGCCGGCGTGGGACACCGGAGGAGCCGCTACGGGGCGGGGGGCCGGAACGGCCGGTGCGGGACGGGCGCCGCGGCGCGGCGGGGTGCGGCCCACCACGGGCTAGGGCCGTACCGCGGCCCTGCGCCGCGTCACCCACAGCGTTCCGCCGACCCCCGCCAGCAGGACGGTGCCGCCCAGCGTGCCGAGGGCGACGGCGGAGTCGGTGGGGCCGGTCTTGGGCAGTTCGCCGCCGCCGGAGCTCTGGCCGCCGCCGTCGGCCGCCGCGCCTCCGGAGGCGTCCCCGCCGCCGGTCGACCCGCCGCCGGAGGAGTCTCCGCCGGAGTCGCCCCCGGAGGCGCCGCCGCTGTCCGAACCACCGCTGCCGCCGGCGGTCACGTCCAGGGTGAGGGAGGGCTTGGGATCGTTCTTCGGCGTGCAGGTGGTGGTGGTGCCCAGCGCCTTGATGGTGAGGGTGCTGGCGGTGAAGGTGACCTTGCCGCTCTTCTTGGGGGTGTAGGTGCCGGACAGGTCCGGGATCTTGATGGGGGTGTTGGCCGGAATGGCCTCGTCGTTGGCGGGGCCGCTGACCGCGACGTCACCGGTCTCGGCACCACCGAGTTTGATCTTGGCGCTGGGCTTCATCGCGCCCTTGCCCAGCTCGATGGGGCTGGAGGAGACGCCCTTCTCGAAGGACATCGTGAGCTTGTAGCCCTCGTCGCTCTTGGTGGACTTGATGTCGATCGGCGAGACGGCGCCCTTGTTCCCGATGGGGGTCTTGCACTGGTAGTCGACGTCGACCGTCGTGGCGCTCGCGACGGGGGCCGCCAGCAGGACGGCCGAGCCGGCGACGGCCGCCCCCACCGCCGCGGCGGCGGCCGAGCGGGTGCGGCGCTGCTTGCTGTGGGACACGGGGGTTCCCCCTTCATCCGGACGCGCACGTTACTGACGACACATCAGATTCGCGCCGACAGTAGCCCCAGCCCCTTGCCGAGGGAAGAGCCATCGCGCCGACAGTCCGCCGAGCGCCGCCAGTTCGGCGCAGAACCGCTCCTGGAGCCGCACCCCAGGGCGCCGACCGGGAGGCGCGGCGTGAGGGAGCCGCACGGGACAAGCCGCACGGCGGGATCGCGTCCCCTGGATCGCGCCCGCAGCGGACTTCCCGGCACATGGGGGAACGGCGGGACCGAACGGTCCCCGGTCAGCACGGACCGGAAGCACCGAACACCCCGTCGGCACGGACGGGAGAACCGGGCAGCCCGCTCCACGGGGACGGACGGAAGGGAGGAAGAGGTGAAGAGGTGAAGGGGTGAAGGGGCGAAGTGGCGAAGTGGGGAGCGAAGAATGACGGGGTCCGCAGCGGGCCGCCTCAGTGCGGGGCCGCGAGCTCCGCCCACACGGTCTTGCCGGGGCCCTCGGGGTTGCGGACGACGCCCCAGTCCAGGCACAGCCGCTGGACGATGAACATCCCGTGCCCACCGGGCCGTCCGGCGCGGTGCGGGGTGCGCGGGGACGGGGAACCGCTGCCCGGGTCGACGATCTCCAGGCGCAGCACCTTCGCGCTGGCGCCCACCCGCAGCTCCTCGGGGCCGTCGGCGTGCAGGCACGCGTTGGTGACCAACTCCGAGACGACGAGCAGGACGTCCTCGGCCGCCGCGCGCTGGTCCGCGGTGGCGGCGGGCAGCCAGCCCCAGTCCTGGAGGGCCCGGCGGGTGAAGTCCCGGGCCCGCGGCACGGCTCCGCTGGCGCCGACCAGCCGCAGCCTGCGGACCTGCCGCATCGGCTGCCCTGCCTGGCGTGCGGCCCCTGCCGCGGCCGAGGCCGTGCTCTCCGCAGCGGTCCCCATGGCGCCACTCCCCCCTTCGGGTTCGGGTGCGGACGTGCCGGCGGCCCCGGAGCCCGAGGCTCCCGAGAGCTGCTCACGCCCCGCGTCCGTACCGGTACGCACCCGTGCGTCAGCACTCCCGGCGGCACCGCACCCCGGGCCCGCGGTCGCCGGAGTGCCCTCGGGCTCCGGACCGCGGTCGCCCGCCGGTTGCGGCCGGGTGGTGCTCATCAGTGGTTCACCTCACCGATCACCGGTTGCGTTTCGCCGTCCCGCGCCGCCCCGCAGCAGTGCGGGGCCCGTGACGCGCTGTACACGAATGTCTGACAGATTCGATGGACTCCTGCCCGGACGCACCGTGAGAACACTTACGGATTCGGCCGGACCTGTGTGATGCGCGTAACGCCCTGATTACGAATCGGGCTGCTGTTCCGTTCCCGAGGGGGTCCGGAGTGCGGATTCGAGGGTGTCGTGCACGGTGAAGACCGCGCTGGCGCCGGTGATCTCGAAGACGCGGGCCACTACGGGGAGCATTCCCGCCAGATGGACGCCGCCGTCGGCCTCCTCCGCCTTCAGGCGGGCGCCGAGCAGCACGTTCAGTCCCGTCGAGTCGCAGAACTCGAGCCGCGAGCAGTCCACGACGAGGCGGTTGTAGCCCTCCTCGACGCTCCGCTCCAGCGGCTCGCGCAGCAGCTCGGCGGTGTGGTGATCGAGCTCACCTTCAGGGGTCACCACGGCACTGATCCCCTCGTGCCGCACCTCGACCGTCAGCCGACCCTGGCTCGTGCTGCCGGGCATCCCGCGGTCCATGCACACCCCTTCTGATCCATGTGAGGGCCTTCACTGCTTCCCCCGTCGAGCGGTTCGCAACCCTACGCCTTCGACGGCCCTACCGGTAGCCGAACATCGGACAGATTGGCCACAGGTGGACATAAGGAGCTTGCCCTCGCTGTGCAGGACCAGGTAGGTCTAGTAGGGATACCGAAACAACGTCGGCTCTGGAGGCGCCGCACCCCGTAGTGCACGTCACGGCTTCGGCAGCCATATGCCGAGAAACCATGGAGGACAGCCATGTCACCCCGGCTCGACAATGGGATATCCGACTCCGCGCACGCGCAGGTCGAGGCCCTTCCCGCCGTTCCGGAGCAGCGCAGCACGGACCGGCTGCCGGATTCCCGGTCCCTGGCCCCCGAAACCCTCGGCGATCCGGCGAGCGCCGAGCAGATCGCGGAGGCGGTGGAAGCCGACCTCTTCGACCAGCTCCAGCTCCCCGAGATCCCACCCTATGACGAGGTCGGTCCGCTGGACGCGCGGGCCCTGTCCAAGACGCTGTTCGAGCGGCTGGAGAATCTCGACGAGGGCACCCACGAGTACGCGTACGTCCGCAACACCCTGGTCGAGCTCAACCTCGCCCTGGTGAAGTTCGCGGCCTCCCGGTTCCGCTCCCGCAGCGAGCCCATGGAGGACATCGTCCAGGTCGGCACCATCGGCCTGATCAAGGCGATCGACCGCTTCGAGCTGAACCGCGGCGTCGAGTTCCCCACCTTCGCGATGCCGACCATCGTCGGCGAGATCAAGCGCTTCTTCCGCGACACGTCCTGGTCGGTGCGGGTACCCCGGCGTCTCCAGGAGCTGCGGCTCGACCTGGCCAAGGCGGGCGACGAACTCGCCCAGAAGCTGGACCGGGCGCCGACCGCGGAGGAGTTGGCCAAGCGGCTGAACATCTCCAGCGAGGAAGTCATCGAGGGCATGGCGGCGAGCAACGCCTACACCGCCAGCTCCCTGGACGCGCAGCCCGAGGAGGACGACACCGAGGGCGCGCTGGCCGACCGGATCGGCTACGAGGACCACGGGCTCGAGGGCATCGAGTACGTCGAGTCCCTGAAGCCGCTGATCGCCGAACTCCCTCCGCGGGACCGCAGAATCCTCTCGCTGCGTTTCGTGGCGAACATGACCCAGTCGGAGATCGGCGAGGAGCTCGGCATCTCGCAGATGCACGTCTCCCGGCTGCTCTCCCGCACCCTGGGCAAGCTCCGCAAGGGGCTGATGGTCGAAGAGTGACGCGGGGTGCCGCCCCACGAGGTGCGGCCCGCTCCGTGTGCCGAGGGCCCGGCCGGACGACGCAGTCCGGCCGGGCCCTCGGCCTGTCCGGGACGGTGCACCCGGGCCCGGGGCGGACGCACCCGGGTCCGGGACGTGGTTGCCGGTCGGGTCCGGGGCGAGGTTGCCGGTCGGGGCAGGGACGTCCGGCGGGAACGGGAACCACCGACCGGGCGAGAACCACCGACCGGGCGGGAACCACCGGCTGGTGCGGTGCCCGCTGCCCGGCGCCGCAGATGCCAGGTGCCGGACCGCGCGTTCAGTCCGCGGGGCCGGTGTGCAGCGCCCGGTCCAGGATGCGGGCGAGGGCGGCCAGATCCGCCGCTGCCAGGCCGTGCAGGGCCGGCGGCGGGGTGTCGGTGATCCGCGCCATCTCGGCCGCCGCCGCGGCTCCCGCCTCGGTGACCTCGACCAGTTTGGAGCGGCGGTCGGCCGGGTTCGGCTCACGTGTGACCAGTCCGCGCCGGACCAGGTAGTCGACGGAGAGCGTGGTGTACGGCGCGTCGGCGAACAGGGCAGCGGCCAGCGCGCTGAGCGTGAGCGGGCCCTCGTCCGCGACGTACCGCAGCGCCTTGGCGCGGAAGTAGCTCATCCCCAGCGCCTCGACGACCCGGGGTCGCACGTCCGCGGTCTCCAGGACAAGGGTGCGCATGCCGCGCCAGACCCGGACGGCCTCCTGCCCGACGGCGTCGGCCCCCGGCGCGCCCGCGCCCTCGCTCTCGGACACCCCGGCCCCGGCCCCGGCCCCGGCCCCGGTCCCGGACTCGGACTCGGACTCGGACTCGGTACGCTCCGGTCCGCCGTGCGCGGACTCCGTGCTGTTCATCCCGCTGCCTCGCTGCTCGTACGCCCTGCGGCCGGACGCCGCGCCGCCTCAGTGTCCCCGTCGCCCTCGTCGTCCCCGTCGCCCTCGTCGCCCTCGTCGCCCCCGTCCAGCAGATGGGCCGCGCGGCGTGCCGTCTCCCGGGCCCGGTGGCCGGTGGAGAGGATACCGAGCGCGAGCACGGCCAGTCCGCAGGCGGAGACGATCCACCAGGCGGCCCGCTCGGTCTCCTGGAACCCGGCGGCCTGCTGGAGGCCGCCGCCCGCGCCGAAGCCGCCCGCCGCCATGACCGCGCCGATGACGGCCACGCCCAGGGAGGAGCCGACCTGCCGGCTGGTCGAGGCGACCGCGGCGGCGACGCCTGCCTGTGTCCTGGGCATGCCCGAGACGGCGGTGTTGGTGATCGGCGCGTTGACCAGTCCGAAGCCGATACCGAAGAGCACGTATCCGGTGAAGAGCACCCCCAACGGCAGGTCGGCCGAGACGGTGCAGGCCAGCAGCACCCCCGCGGCGGTCATCCCGGCGCCCGCCGCCACCAGCGGCAGCCGCGGGCCGCGGGAGCCCACCAGGCGGCCGGAGAGCGGTGCGCAGACCAGCGTCATCAGCGCCATCGGCAGCATGCAGAGCCCGGCCCGCAGCGCGCTCAGGTGGCGGATCTCCTGGAGGTAGAGCGACGTGACGAAGAGGAAGCCGCCCAGCGCCGCGAACGCGCACACCGCCGTCGCCACCGCGCCCGTGAACGGCAGGCTGCGGAAGAAGCGCGGGTCGACGAGGGGTTCGGCGCGGCGCGACTCGTAGGCCACCAGTCCGGCCAGGGCGCCGAGCGCGGCGGCCAGGCAGCCGAGCACCAGCGGCGAGCCGAAGCCGTGCTGCGGGCTCTCGATGATGCCGTAGGTGAGGGTGCCGAGCAGGACGATCACCAGGAGCTGGCCCACCGGGTCGGCCCTGCGGGCCCGGGGCGCGCGGGACTCGGGGATGTACAGGGTGGTCAGCAGCCACGCGGCCAGGCCGACCGGCACGTTCACCCAGAAGATCGCCTGCCAGCCGCTGACGTCGACCAGCAGCCCGCCGAGCAGGGGTCCGGCCGCCATGCTGATGCCGACGACCCCGCCCCACACGCCGATCGCGCGGGCCCGCTCGCGGGGTTCGGTGAAGGTGTTGGTGATGATCGACATCGCGACGGGGTTGAGCATCGAGCCGCCCACCGCCTGCAGGGCTCGGGCCGCCACCAGCCAGCCGAGCCCCGGCGCCAGGCTGCACAGCAGCGAGCCCAGGACGAACAGCAGCAGCCCCCAGCGGAAGACCCGCCGACGGCCCAGCCGGTCCGCCGTCGAGCCGGACAGCATCAGCAGCGCGGCCAGTACGAGGGTGTAGGCGTCGACCACCCATTGCAGGCCCGACACCGAGGCGCCCAGGTCGGCGCGGATGTCGGGCAGCGCCACGTTGAGCGCCGTCGTGTCGAGGCTGACGATCAGCAGCGACATGCAGCAGATCGCCAGCACGAGCTGTCGGCGGCGCGGCGGGAGTTCGGCGTCGGACACAGCAGCCCATCACTTATACGAGTACAACAGTTGTGACTGTACAACCACCTCCTGGTCGCCGACCACCGTGCCCGTCCCGGGGTGCGGGCTGCCGGCGCCCGGCCGCCGACGCCGCGGCGCGAGAACAGCACCGGGCCCGGCGCACGAACACACGTGCGCCGGGCCCGGGCCGGACGGTTCTTCCGGATGTCGCCGACGTGCGGAAGCCGGGAGCTTCAGGCGCAGCGTGCGGGCCACGCACCCCCGGAGTCCGGGGTCTCCCCTATCCGCGCGAACGGGAACGCTGCCGCGGCGCGTTGTTGCTGCGCTGGGCGGCGCGGGCCCTGTCCTGGAAATCCGAGCTCACCGGCTGCGAGCTCGTCGACTGACCGGCGGGGAGGTTCTGGTTGACGTGCTGCGCCAGGTCCGAGTCGGCCCGGGTCGCCTCCGGCAGGCTGTAGAGGTTCTCCCGCCGCTCCTGCATACGCTGCGCGTTCATCTCCTGGTGGGCACCGTGAGTCGCTTCCGCCGCGCTGCCCGCGAAGCTGAGGCTCGTGGCCACCCGGTTCGACACGTCGGAGAGGCCCGGGTGCGTATGCGCGGTGGCCGCACTCACCACGTTGCCGGTCGCGGAGAGGAGCTGGGCCGCGTCGGCCGCCCCCTGGAACCGGTCGAACGGCCTGGTTCCGCCGGAGGTCATCGTCTGGCTGACGTTGTTGTACATGGAGTACGCGGCTTCCGCGCCACCCGCGACACCCGACGTGATGTTCGCCCACTTGCTGACCGTCGGGTCGTTCCCCGAGGCCATCTTCGCGATTCCCGTCGCGGTCGGGAGAGCCGCCTTGTAGCCGGCCTTCCCGAGGGACTTGCCGTGGGTCTTCAGGACATCCAGCATGCCCTTCGCCTTGCTCGAGACCCAATCGGAAGAGGACTTGCTGAAGCGCTGCAGCACGCCCTGGTTCTGGACGTAGTAGTCCCCCCGCTCCACGTCGTACAAGGCCCGCCTGGCCCCCTCGGGAGGCTCGGGAGCAGTGGACGGTACGTCCTCCTGCGAGGCCGACACGTACCGGCCGCGCTTGTCCTGCCGTACGGCGCTGTACGCGCTGGCGAACGACTCGTCACTCCCCTGGGAACCCGGCGAACCGGTCCGCATGGTGCTCATCTGCTGGGAGAGGTCGTCCATCTCCATCGCGCTGCTCGACTCGGCCGCAGGAGCCTCGGGCGCCTTGCCCTTGGTCTCGTGGAATGCCCTTACGACCGTGTTCGAAGCGTAGTCCTTCCACCCCTTTTCCTTCGAATGGCGCGCGACCTGGTCTTGCTCGTTGAGGACGTAGAACTTCTTCGCGTTCGTGTCGTAGAGGCCGTCCACGGCCCCGACGGGTGGCTGCGGGGCGCCTTTCGGGACCCGAACGTTCGGGTCCTCGCGAAATGTCTTGTCGTCCCGAATCTTCACCGGTCGGTAAGATTGTTCCCATCCTGCCATTTCGCTCTCCCCTTCACGTGGAGGAAGGCTCCTCAGGGAGCCCGGTCGTGAGGCTGGGCCGGCAACGCCGAACGGATGCAGACCACTCGACGAACACAACGTCAAGCCCGGGACTCCGGTTCACTGACGACACTTCCGACAGGTCACTCCGCGGAGCCGCCGGCCCGCGGCCGCCTCGCCGCCCCTCCCGCCGGTGATCCACCGCGAGCGGCCCTAGGGACGATCCCCGCCACATACCCCGACCCGGCTCCGGCACGGGGGCAGGGCGCCGTCAGGGAGCACGTCCTCCGCGGCGGTGATCCGCGGCCCGGCCCCCGGCGGAAGGATCTTCCACGTACCGGATCCCTTCCCCTGCGGAGTGCATCGTGCCCATACGTCTGCGGAACACCCTCCTGGCGGCGCTCGTGGTCGCCGGACTCACCGGCCCCGCGGCGGCGCCCGCCCTCGCCCAACAGCCCGGCTCAACGGCGGCGGTGACGCGGCAGCAGGAGGACGGCCCCGACACCGCCGCGTTGGACAAGGCGCTGCGCGGGCTGCCCGACGAGACGACCACCGCGGCCCTCGCCCGCGTCGGCGGGAAGGGGAGCTGGCACGGCAGTTCCGGCGTACGGGATCTGCGTACCGGCCGGAAGGCACTGGAGCACGGGCGGTTCCGGGCCGGGTCCACCACCAAGGTGGTGACCGCGGCGCTGGTGCTGAAGCTCGCCTCGCAGGGCCGCATCGACCTCGACGGCACCGTGCAGCACTACCTTCCCGGGCTGCTGAGCGACGCGTTCGCGCCCGTCACCGTACGGCAGTTGCTCACCTTCACCAGCGGGCTCAAGTCCGGCGACGACCTCGGCCCGGTCTCGGGAGAGGGGTACGAGAACCGCTTCAAGACCCTCACCCCCGAGCAGGTCGTCGCCTCGTCGGTCGCCAAGGGACCCTACCGGGGTGACGGCGAGGGGCCCGGGAAGAAGCAGCGGTACGCCAACATCGACTACACCGTCCTGGGCCTGCTCGTCGAGAAGGTCACCCGCGACTCCTACGCGCACCAGGCGTGGCTGCACGTGCTGCGCCCGGCCGGGATGCGGCACACGTCCTTCCCCCGCGGCGCCGACCCGCGGATCCACGGCCCGCACAACCGCGGCTACCAGCGGCTGGACGACGGCCGCCTGGTGGACGCCACCGAGTGGAACATGTCCGACCGCTGGGCGGCAGGTGACATGATCTCCACCACGGCCGATCTGGAGCGCCTCCTGTTCGCCCTCTTCCGCGGCGAGATCGTGCCCCAGCCGCTGCTGGAACGGGAGATGTTCACCGTGCCGGACATCGACGGCGCCACCATGAGCGCCGGACTCCAGCGGTACGACGCGGGCGGCGGCCTGGTGCTGTGGGGCAAGAGCGGGGCCCGCCCCGGCTACAACACGCTGCTGGCCGGCACCCGCGACCTGTCCCGGACCCTCGTCTACAGCCTCGACTCGACCGACGCCAAGGGACCGGCGATGAACCCGGTCGGCGAGCGGCTGCTCACCGCCGCGTTCTCCCCCTCAGCGGTTCCCCCGTCCGCGTCGGCGGCGCGCCGGTCGCACTGAGGGCCGGCTCTCCACCACCGAGGCCACCGCGCGGGCGTAGTCGGCCAGGGTGCGAGGAGCCGTCCAGCCGCGGCGGCGGGCCCGGGTGACGTCGAGCACGACGCTGTGCGCGAGTTGGTCGACGGCGTACCGGGTCAGCGGGGGCTCGGTCCCCGGGCGCAGCCGCCAGAGGTGTTCGGCGGCGGCGCCCGCCGTCCGGGCGAGCGGCACCGGGAGGTGCCCGACCCGGGCGTGCACCCCGTGCGCCGCCAGCACCGTGCGCACCGCCTCGTCCCGCCGGTAGGGCACGGGGTCGGCGATGTTGTAGGCGCCGGGCGGCCATCCGCCGTCCGCCGCGGCCAGGCAGGCGTCGGCGAGGTTCTCCACCGCGGTCAGGCTGAGCTGGACGTCGCGCCCCGGGAGCAGCAGCAGGCCGCGCCGCACCCGGGCCAGCAGCCGCGGCACCAGGTGCGGGTCGCCGACGCCGTAGACCGCGCGGGGCCGCAGCACCACGGCTCCGGCGGCCAGCGCCAGGGCCTCGCCCGCGGCCTTGGTCCGGCCGTAGGCGTTCAGTTGCGCGCCGACCGGATGCTCCTCGCGGATCCGGGCCCGCCCGGGGCCCGGCGCGTACACGCTGGCGCTGCTGACCCACACCACCGGCCGCCCCTCCGCCGCCTCCAGCAGCCGGGCCGTTCCGGTGACGTTCACCGCCCGCATCGCCGCCTCGGCCGCCGAGCCCGCGGCCGGGTCCCCGACGGCCGCCGCACAGTGCACCACCACGTCGGCCCCGCCCAGGTCCGGCGCTTCGCCGGAGGCGGCGTCCCAGCGCAGGTGGCGGCCGACCGGGCCGGGCCGCCGCCCCACGCACCGCACCTCGGCTCCCTGTGCGAAGGCAGCACGCGCGACGTAGGAGCCGCAGAAGCCGCTCGCGCCGGTGACGGCGACCGTGGTCATGGTGCCTCCCCGTCCAGGTCGTTCCGGTTGTTCCGGTTGTTCCGGTTGTTCCGGTTGTTCCGGTCGCTCCGGTCGCTCCGGTCGCTCCGGTCGCTCCCACGGTGCTCGCCGTGGCCGCCGTACTCGCCGTTCCGGTGGCTGCTTCCCTCCTCGTTCCGGTGCATGCGCCGCGGTGCCACGGGGGCGGGGCCCGGCCGGACGGTGAGCATGCGCCAGGCGGGCAGGGCCGCGCGGCGGTCGGCGCGGGCGCGGACCACGACGGGCCGGTGCGGGGCGAGCGCGGCCAGCAGGTCGGCGAGCTGCGTGCGTGCGAGCCGGGCCCCCGGGCAGGTGTGCGGCCCCGCGCCGAAGACGAGCCGGGCGACGGCGGCGGGTGCCGGTGCGGGGCAGCCCGGCGCGTCGCGATGGGCGCCGACCGCGTGCCGCGCGACCAGCACCAGCCGGTCGCCGCCCCGCACCGGGTGGCCGTCCAGCGATCCGGGCGCGGCGGCCCGGCGGGGCAGTACCGGCGAGGGTGCCGTCACCCGCAGCAGTTCGTCGACCAGGGTTTCGCGCGCTGCGGGGTCGGCGGCCTGCTCCCACAGTCCGGCGTCCGCGCACCAGGCCACGGCCCGGGGCAGCGCCGCCGCTGTGGTGGCGACCGCGGCGACCGCCACCACGGCCCGCAGCGCCGCACCGGTGCCGTCCGGTGCTCCCGTGCCGTCCGCCGCCCCGGCGCCGGCACCACCCGCGACGCCCCCGGCCCGGTCCCGCAGCAGCTCCTCCAGCCGGGCCGTGGCGCGGGCGGCCGCGCGGGCTGTGCCGGGGCGGCGCGGTCCTGGCAGGTGGTCGCGGACGGCGGCCGCCGCGGCGTCGGCCGCGGCCCGTCCGACGGCGTCCGGATCGGCGGCGGTGCCCAGCAGGGCGCAGACCGTGGCGCCCGCCATCTCGCGGGCGAGCGCGGCCGTCTCCACCGCGCGGCCGTCCGCCAGCGGGGCGAGGCGGCGGGCGAGGACCTCCTGCCACACCGGGCGCAGTCGCACCGTACCCGCCGTACCGAGATCCTCGGCGAGAGTTCGGCGAGAGCCGCGGTGACCGCTGCCCTCCTGGTCGAACAGGGCGCCGCCACCGGAGAGTTCACGGGCGGCGCCGCCCGTGGTCCCGGCGGCCGTGCGGTCCAGCGGCAGCCGGGTGAGGGCTTGCCGGCAGGCGTCGGTGCCGTGCACCAGCACGGTGCGGCCCAGCCGGACCACCGGGCGGCGGCGAGTGGCCGCCAGCAGCGCGAACAGCACCGGATGGCTGCGGGTGTAGACGCGGCGGTCCCGGCGTCGGGCCGCGCGCGGGCCGGGCGGCCGGGCCCGCGACGCCGAAGTCCCCGGAACCGAAGTCCCCGGAACCGAGGGCCGCAGCGCCAGGGCCCGCTCCGTCCGGCCCCGCAGCGTCAGGGCCCGCTCCGTCCGGCCCCGCAGCGTCAGGGCCCGCTCCTCCCGGCTCCTCATCGGCCCGCCGTGGCCCGGCCCGCCATGGCCCGGCCCGCCGTCTCCCGGCGGCGTCCCGCGGCCAGCAGCACGGTCGCGGCGCGGTCGGGCTTGCGGGAGCGACCGGAGAGCGGGATGTCGGCGAGCAGCACCGCGTCCGGGCGGGCCGTGCCCATACGCCGCAGCGGTCCTTCCAGGGCGCCGCGCAGCCGCCGCCGGTCGGTGCCGGGGCTGGGCTGGACGACGGCGACGAGCTGCTCGTCGCCGTCCGGCGCCGGGACGCCGACCAGCAGCGCGAGGTCGACGCCGGGCACGTGCAGCGCGGGCTCGTACAGCCCCGGGTAGATGTTCTCCGCGCGGCGCAGCACCATGTCCTTCATCCGCCCTTCGAGCACGAGCCGGCCCCGGGCGTCCAGGTGGGCGCGGTCGCCGGTGGCGATCCACGGGTCGGGCTCCTCGCCCAGGCAGCGGTGGCGGGCGCCGGGGCCGGTGAGGAGGAGTTCGCCGCTGTCCGCGGTGCGCGCCTCGACGCCGGGCAGCGGCGCGCCCAGCAGGTCCCCGGTTCCCTCGTACTCCGCCTTGGCGGCCTGTTCGACGGCTGCGGCGGGGAAGAGTTCGGTCAGCGCGTACACGCCCCACGCCTCGGCGGCACCGGCCTGCTTGACCCGGGTGAGGAGGGCCGCGCTCGCGGGCGCCGAGCCGGTCCACACGCGTCCCGTGAAGCGGGCACCGGCGGTGAGCGCGGCCCGCAGCCGAGGCGGCGTCAGGTAGCTCGCCTGGGGGCGCAGCCGGGCGAGTTGCCGGGTCAGGACGCGGGGTGCGCGGGCGGGCAGCGCGACGGGGGCGCCGGCGGCCAGCGCGGGGACGAGGACGAAGAAGGTGCCGCCGAGTACGGGTCGCCCGGCTGCGGGCCGTACCAGGTCGCCGACCGTCGCCATCCCCGCGGCGAGCGAGGCGCGGGAGTGCACGACGGCCCGGGGACGGGAGGTGGTGCCGGAGGTGAAGACGACGACGGCGTCCCCGTCGTGGTCCGCGCCCCGGGGGGCCGGGTGCGGTCCGGCCCGCAGGGCGGGGGCGCAGCCCGGCAGCCGGGGCCCCAGCGTCACCACCGGGCCGCCGAGTCCGGCGAGGTCGGGGAGGGCGAGCCGGGCGCGGCGGGCCAGCGGGCGTGCCCACCCGGCGACGGCCTGTGCCGCGGCGTCGGCGAGCACCAGGTCGGGCCGGGCCAGGGCGAGCCGGGCGCGCAGCACGTCGGGGCCCGCGCCGGGGTCGAGCACGGCGGCGCGCAGCCCGAGCCGCCAGGCGGCCAGCAGCACGGCGAGGGCGCGGGGTCCGGGCCGTACGGCGACGCCGAGGGTGTCGCCGGGCCGCAGTCCGCGGTGGTGGAGGGCGGCCGCGTAGTGGTCGGCCAGGTCGGCCAGGTCGCCGCGGGTGGCCCGGACCAGGGTGCGGCCGGTGGGGCCGGCGACCAGGACGGCGGGCAGGTGCGGGTCACGGCGCAGTGCGGCGTGCAGGGTGTCGAGCATCAGCGGGGGTCCTCTCCGTGTCGCCCCGGCCCCTTGTCGAGGTACCAGCGTGCGGTGGTCAGCAGTCCGTAGGTGCGCAGCCGCCGGGTGGAGTTGGCCACGACCATGCGGCGCTCCCGGACGACGGCTGCGGTGGTGCGGCGGACCCGGTTGAGGAAGAGCCGGTCGGTGGGCGAGGGGCGGCGCGGCATGCCGCCGGTGTCCTCGTAGAGGCGGGCGGTGAGGGCCATGTTGTTGCCCGCGTGCATCCGGTAGGGCACCAGGTAGCCGCGGCTGCGCCGGTGTGCGGGGCGCAGCCGTCCGAAGAGTGCCGCGAGGGCGACCAGGAGCCGGAAGGCGGCGCGGCCCGCCGGTCCGTGCTCGTCCCGGCGGGCCGTGATGCGGCCGCAGACCAGTCCGGCTCCGGCGTCGAGCGCGGCGCGTGCGGCGGCGGTCCAGCCGGGCTGCGGCAGGCAGTCGGCGTCGGTGCGGGCGAGCTGTGCGGCGCCGTGCGCGATGGCGTACCGGAAGCCGGTGTCCACGGCGCAGCCCACGCCCTTCTGCGGTTCGGTGACGACGTGCACGGGGAACGGCGCCCGCCGGGCGAAGCCGCGGGCGAGGGCGGCGGTGCCGTCGGTGGAGGCGTTGTCGACGACCAGGAGGGTGAAGTCCCGGTCCCGCTGGGCCGCGAGTGCGGCCAGGGTGCCGGGCAGCCGCGCGGCCTCCTGGTGGGCGGGGACGACGACCCACAGCGCTCCGGCGGGCCGGGCCGCTGCCGCCGCCCGGGCGGGCGGTGCGGGGGCCGGGGACGGTCGGGCCGGTCTCATGCCTTCTCCCAGACCATGGTCATGAGGCTGACGCCGCCGCCGAGGCCGACGAGCAGGACGCGGTCGCCGGGATCCAGCCGGTCGCGGATCAGGTCCAGTTGGACGCCGAGGGTGGCGCTGGCGAGGTTGCCGAGTTCGGGCACGGTGACCACCAGCCGGTCCCGGGGCACCCCGGTCAGCTCCACGAAGCGCTCCAGGTACGGCAGCGTCACCTGGTGGACGAGGATGTGCCGGAAGTCCTGCCACTCCAGTCCGGTGCGGTACCGCATCCGGTCCAGCACCGAGGTGCCGACCTTCTCGAACACGTCGCGCAGTTCGGCGCCGTCGCCGTGGAACCAGGTGTACTCGTCACCGCGCGGATGGCGGGAGCCGCCGCCGGGTATCCCGCCGACGTCCCAGTGCTCGGAGCGGGTCTCGGTGCCGATGTCGAGGATGCCTCCGCGGGGCACGGACTCCAGCACCACGGCGGCTCCCGCGTCGCCGAAGGTGTATCCGGCGAACACCTCCCGGAACCGGTCCAGGTCCGCGGGGGCGTGCTGCACGGCGCGGCTGGGGGTCTCCCCCGTGACGACCAGGGCCCGGTGCGCCCGGCCGGCCAGCAGCATGGCGCGGGCGAGGTCGATCCCGCCGACGAAGCTGTTGCAGGCGTTGGTGACGTCGAGCGCGTGGGCCCGGGAGCCCAGCGCGTGCTGCACGATGTGCGCGGTGGCGGGTTCGGCCACGTCGCGGGTGGCGGAGGCGAACAGGAGCAGGTCGATGTCCGGCGGGGCGAGCCCGGCCCTCTCCAGTGCCGTGCGGGCGGCGCGGACGGCGAGGGTGGAGGCGTACTCGCCGTCGGCGGCGACGCGGCGGGTCCGGACGCCGGTGGCCCGCTCGATCATCCGCGGTGGAACCGGCAGGCCGCTGCGCTCGACGACGGTCCGCCGGAGCTGCTCGGAGTCCACGATCCGCTCCGGCAGCGCCGAACCGACCCCCGTGATACCCACGCCCGGTGCCGCGGCGGGCCGGTCGGCGCAGGTGCTGTGTATCCCCATGCCCGGGAGGTTAGGAAGCCGGGGCGGGCGCGGGCATGAGTGCGGATACTCAGGTGCCCGCGCCGGGTACCTACCGGTTCCCGCGCGCCCGGCGCACTCCGCGCTGCCAGACGTCGGAGACGAGGGGGACTCCCGGCCGGTAGGAGAGGTGGACGTGCGAGGGTGCGTCGAGCAGGGCGAGGTCGGCGCGGGCCCCGGGGGACAGCCGTCCGACGTCGGTGCGGCGCAGGGCGCGGGCACCGCCGGCCGTCGCCGCCCAGAGCGCTTCGTCGGGCGTCATGTTCATCTCCCGCACCGCCACCGCGATGCAGAACGGCATCGAGGAGGTGTACGAGGAGCCGGGGTTGCAGTCGGTGGACAGCGCGACGGTGACGCCCGCGTCCAGCAGCCGGCGGGCGTCCGGGTAGACGGCACGGGTGGAGAACTCGCACCCCGGCAGCAGCGTGGCGACCGTGCTGCCCTGGGCCAGCGCGTCGATGTCCGCGCTGTTCAGGTGGGTGCAGTGGTCGGCGGAGGCGGCCTCCAGCTCGACGGCGAGCCGCACCCCGGGGCCGTGCGTCAACTGGTTGGCGTGCACCCGGGGCACCAGTCCCTTGGCCCGGCCCGCGGTGAGGATGGCGCGCGACTGGTCCTCGTCGAAGGCGCCCTCCTCGCAGAAGACGTCCACCCAGCGCGCGTGGGGGGCGCATGCGTCGAGCATCTCCCCGGCCACGAGCGCGGTGTAGCCGTCGGGGTCGGCGGCGTACTCCGGCGGCACGATGTGGGCGCCGAGGTAGGTGACTTCCGCTACCCCGGCCTCGGCCGCCACCCGCAGCGCACGGGCTTCGTGCTCGGCCGTCAGCCCGTATCCGGACTTCGTCTCGACGGTCGTCGTGCCCTGGGCGGCCATCTCCGCCAGATGCGCCTTCAGGGTGGCCGCCAGCTCCGCGTCGGATGCCTCCCGGGTCGCCTGCACGGTGGTGCGGATGCCGCCGGCGGTGTAGGGGCGGCCCGACATCCGGGCGTTGAACTCCTGGGTGCGGTCGCCCGCGTAGAGCAGGTGGGAGTGGCTGTCGACGAACCCGGGGACGGCGGCCCGGCCGCCCGCGTCCACGGTCTCGTCGGCGGCGGGGGCCTCGCCGGTGGGACCCACCCAGGCGATGTGGCCGTCCTCGACGACCAGGGCCGCGTTCTCGATCAGCCCGAGCGGGCTTCCGTCGCCCTGTGCGGGGTCGTTGGTGACGAGGGTGGCGAGGTTGGTGAGGGAGAAGGTGGCAGGCGCTTGGCTCATGAGGGTCGGTCCTTGGTCGCGGGAGGCACGGGGGCGGGTCGGGCCGCGGTGCGCGGCTGTCGCGGGCGGTGCCCGGCTGTCACGGGCGGAGGGCGGCTGTCACGGGCGGAGGGCGGCGACGGCCCGGGCGAGGGCTTCGGGGACGGAGTCGAGGAGGGTGTGCGCACCGTCCCGCACCACCTGCCGGCCGCCGACCACCGTGTGGCGCACGTCGGCGGAGGTGGCGGCGAACACGGTCGTCTCGGCGGCCAGTCGTGCCACCGGCCCGGCCGTGCGCACCGAGTCGAGCGCGACGGTGGTGAAGTCGGCCGGCGCCCCGGTCTCCAGGCGGCCCGCCTCCGGCCGGCCGAGGGCGGTGTGCCCGCCCGCGGTGGCGGCCCGCAGCAGTTGGCCGGCCGTCCAGTGGCCGCGGGTGCGGCTGGCGAGCCGCTCGTCGAGCTCCAGCGCGCGGGCCTCCTCGAACAGGTCGATCACGGCGTGGCTGTCGCTGCCCAGCGACAGCGAGGATCCGGCGCGTTCGAGGGCAGGTGCCGGTCCGATGCCGTCGGCGAGGTCGCGTTCGGTGGTCGGGCACATGCACACACCGGTGCGGGAGCCGCCGAGCAGGCGGATGTCCTCCGGCGTCAGATGGGTGGCGTGCACGGCGGTGGTCCGCGCGCCCAGCACCCCGTGCTCGTCGAGCAGCGCGGCCGGAGTACGGCCATGGGCGCCGCGGCACGCCTCGTTCTCCGCGACCTGCTCGGACAGGTGGACGTGCAGCGGCGCGTCCCGCTGCCGGGCCCACTCGGCGACGGTGTGCAGCTCCCGTGCGGGCACGGCCCGCACGGAGTGCACCGCGGCACCGACGCGCGCGTGGTCGCCCTGCGGGGTGAAGGCGGCGGCGCGTTCGGCCCACGCCTCCGCGCTGCCGTCGCTGAAGCGCTGCTGCTGCCGGGTGGGCGGTTCGCCGCGGCCGTCCTTGCCGATTCCGGCGGCGAGGTAGGCGGTGTCCAGCAGGGTGATGCGGATGCCCGCGTCGGCCGCGGCCGCGACCAGCGCGTGGCTCATGGCGTTGGGGTCGTCGTAGCGTGCGCCGCCCGGCGCGTGGTGCAGGTAGTGGAACTCGCCCACGCAGGTGATCCCGGCCAGCGCCATCTCGGCGTACACGGCGCGGGCCAGCGTGTAGTAGCTGTCCGGGGTGAGCAGCGCCGCCGTCCGGTACATGGTGTCGCGCCACGTCCAGAAGGTGCCCGAGCCGACCTGCACGGTGCCGCGCAGCGCGCGGTGGAACGCGTGCGAGTGGGCGTTCGCCAGTCCGGGCAGGGTCAGTCCGCGCAGCACGACGGCTCCGGGCGGTGGCGCGGGGACGCCGGTGCGGACGGCCCCGAACCGGCCCTGCGCGGTCGCCTCCAGGACGACGTGCGGCTCGACGGTGCCGTTGAGCCAGGCGTTCTCGCACCAGTAGACCTTCGCCGCGGGTGCGCCGCCGGGGTCGGGGCCGGTCGCCCCGGGGTGCGGCCCGGCCGCCGCGGCAGGCGTCGCCGCGGTCCTGCGCGACGCTGTCGCCCCGGCCTCGGTCTTCTCCGCGGCAGCGGGTCCCGCTCCGGCCGGTCCCGCCTCGGGCCGTTCGGGGCCGGTCGGTCCCGCCTCGGGCCGCCCCGCTCCAGTCGGCACCCCTCCGGTCGGCACCCCTCCGGTCGGCACCCCTCCGGTCGGTGCCGTTCGCGTCCCGGCCGGTGCCGTTCGCATCCCGGTCGTCACATCAGACCTTCCAGTACGTCGGCCAGCGCGGTCACGCCCGCCGCGCAGTCGTCCTCCTCCGCGAACTCGGCGGGCGAGTGCGAGACACCGGTCGGGTTGCGGACATACAGCATGGCCGTGGGCACCGAAGCGGACAAAATACCCGCGTCGTGTCCGGCGCCGGTGGGCAGCACCGGCACCTCGCCGCCGAGCAGGGCCCGGACCCGGTCGCGCAGCGCGTGGTCGAACTCGACCAGCGGCGTCGCGGACTCCCCCGTGACCTCGACGTGCACGCCGTCCCGCCCGCCCCGCTCCCCGGCGGCGCGTTCGATCTCGGCGACGACGCTCTCCAGCGTGCCCGCGTCCGGGGCCCGCGCGTCGAGCCAGCCGCTGACCTGGGACGGGATGGCGTTCACCCCGTTGGGCTGCACGGCCACCCGTCCGAAGGTGGCCAGCGCGCCCGCCAGCCGCGCCTTCTTGCGGGCGGCCAGGACGGTGTTGGCGTAGGTGAGCATCGGGTCGCGGCGGTCCTCCAGCCGGGTGGTGCCCGCGTGGTTGGCCTCGCCCCGGAAGTCGAACCGCCAGCGGCCGTGCGGCCAGATCGCCGACGCGACGGCCACCGGGTGCGCGGTTTCGGCCAGCGCCCGGCCCTGCTCGATGTGCAGTTCGACGAACGCGCCGATCCGCGCGAGGCGCTCGGGGTCGGGGCCGAGCGTCCCGGGGTCCTGCCCGGCCGCCTCCATGGCCTGTGCGAGCGTCACCCCGTCGGCGTCCCGCAGTGCGTGGGCGTCCTGCCGGGACAGCGCGCCGCTCGCCAGGCGGGAGCCCACGCAGGCCAGTCCGAAGCGGGCCCCTTCCTCGTCGGCGAAGTTGACGATGGCCAGCGGGCGGGTGAAGACGGTGCCCCGGGCACGGAGCTCGTCGTGCGCGGCGAGGGCCGACAGGACACCCAGCGGGCCGTCGAAGGCGCCGCCGTCGGGGACGGAGTCCAGGTGCGAGCCGGTCACCACCGCGTCGCCGGCGGAGCCTTCGGCGGCGGGCCCCGCGGCGGCCCCCTCGGTGTCAGACCCGGCCCAGGCCCACTGGTTGCCGTTCCGGTCGACCTCGTAGGCCAGCCCCCGGACCGCCGCCTGCTCCCGGAACCACTCCCGGCACTCCAGGTCGGGCCCCGTCCATGCGAAGCGGCGGTACCCGCCGCCCGCGGACCGCCCCAGCGGCAGCAGCTCCCGCCACATCTGCTGGAACGAGGGCGGCGGGCCGCCGTCCCCCGCCGGGTGCGGCGCCGGACCCGGCGCGGCCCCGACGGCTCCCGCGGCCCCGGCAGCCCCCTCGTCGGCTCCCATCAGGCGTCTCCCTCGCGCATCGGGATGCGCACGCCGCGGTCCGCGGCGACGGCCTCCGCCTCCGGGTACCCGGCGTCGACGTGCCGGATCACTCCCGTGCCGGGGTCGTTGGTCAGCACCCGGCGCAGCTTCTCGCCCGCGAGCGCTGTGCCGTCGGCGACGGTGACCTGGCCGGCGTGCAGCGAGCGGCCCATGCCGACCCCGCCCCCGTGGTGCAGGGAGACCCAGGTGGCGCCGGAGGCGACGTTGAGCATGGCGTTGAGCATGGGCCAGTCGGCGATGGCGTCGGAGCCGTCGCGCATGGCCTCGGTCTCGCGGTACGGCGAGGCCACCGAGCCGCAGTCCAGGTGGTCGCGGCCGAGTACGAGCGGCGCCGCCAGTTCCCCGGCGGCGACCATGTCGTTGAAGCGCTCGCCGGCCGCGGCCCGCTCGCCGTAGCCGAGCCAGCAGATCCGCGCCGGGAGCCCCTGGTAGTGCACGCGTTCACCGGCCAGCTTCAGCCAGCGGGCGAGCGAGGCGTTCTCCGGGAAGAGGTCCAGCAGCGCCCGGTCGGTGGCGGCGATGTCGGCGGGGTCGCCGGAGAGGGCGGCCCAGCGGAAGGGGCCCTTGCCCTCGCAGAAGAGGGGCCGGATGTAGGCGGGGACGAAGCCGGGGAAGTCGAACGCGCGCGCGTACCCGGCGAGCTGGGCCTCGCCGCGCAGCGAGTTGCCGTAGTCGAAGACCTCGGCGCCCGCGTCCTGGAACCCGACCATCGCCGCCACGTGCGCGGCCATCGACTCGCGTGCCCGGAGGGTGAAGTCGGCGGGCTTCTCGGCGGCGTAGGCGGCCATGTCGGCGAAGTCGACACCGGCGGGCAGATAGGCGAGCGGGTCGTGCGCGGAGGTCTGGTCGGTGACGATGTCGATCGGCGCGCCGTCGGCCAGCATCCGGGGCAGCACCTCGGCGGCGTTGCCGAGCAGGCCGATGGAGAGCGGGCGGCGCGCGTCCCGGGCCTCCACGGCGAGCCGCAGCGCGTCCGCGGCGTTCTCGGCCCGGACGTCGAGGTAGCCGTGTTCGATGCGGCGGGCGATCCGCGAGGGGTCGCACTCGACCACCACCGCGACGCCGTCGTTCATGGTGACGGCGAGCGGCTGGGCACCGCCCATCCCGCCGAGCCCGGCGGTCAGGGTGATCGTTCCGGCGAGCGTGCCGCCGAACTTCTTCGCCGCGACCGCCGCGAACGTCTCGTAGGTGCCCTGGAGGATGCCCTGGGTGCCGATGTAGATCCACGAACCGGCGGTCATCTGGCCGTACATGGTCAGACCGAGCTGCTCCAGCCGCCGGAACTCCTCCCAGTTGGCCCAGTCGCCCACCAGGTTGGAGTTGGCGATCAGCACCCGCGGGGCCCACTCGTGGGTGGTCATCACGCCGACGGGGCGCCCGGACTGGACGAGCATCGTCTCGTCGCCGCGGAGGGTGCGCAGGGTGCGGAGCATCGCGTCGAAGGATGTCCAGTCGCGGGCGGCCTTGCCGGTGCCGCCGTAGACGACGAGTTCGTCGGGGTGCTCGGCGACCTCGGGGTCGAGGTTGTTCTGCAGCATCCGCAGCGCGGCCTCCTGCTGCCATCCGAGCGCGCTCAGCTCGCTGCCGCGCGGTGCCCTGACCGGGCGCGGTCCTGCGGTGCTGGTCATGTGGCCCTGCCTCCTCGACTCGCGGCGTACGCGCGCGCCGGGCGTGCCGCGCACTCCGGGGGCGGTACGCGCACTCAGTGGTCGCGTATCGAATCTATTCACCAACGATACGCATTGAATAGATCTAGTCAACGGGTCCGCCCGGCCCCTCGGGCCCTCGGGGGCCCGCCCCGCGTCCTCGGCCGCCCGCGCACCGCGGCGGGCCGGCGGACCGGGCGGACTGCGGCGGACCAGCGGACTGCGGCGGCCAGGGGACGGGACGGGCTCGCCCGGTGGCGTCAGCGGCCGTGGCGGCCCGGCGCGGCCTACGGTCGTCCAGTAGCCCTCCCCCGCAGCCCCCGGAGAACGACATGACGCAGATCCTTTTCGTGCTGACCGGCGCCCGGCACTGGACGCTCGCCGACGGCACCCAGCACCCCACCGGCTTCTGGGCCGACGAGGCCGTCACCCCCTACGAGGCGTTCACCGCGGTGGGCCACGAGGTCGTCGTCGCCACCCCCGGCGGAGTCGTGCCCGCCGTCGACGAGGCCAGCCTGTCCGCCGACGCGAACGGCGGACAGGACAATGCCGACCGGGTCGCGGCCGGGCTGGAGTCCTTCACCGCGCTCGGCCACCCGCTGAGCATCGAGGACGTGCGGATCGACAGCGCAGGCGGCCCGGCCGGATTCGACGCCGTCTTCTACCCCGGCGGGCACGGCCCGATGGAGGACCTGGCGACCGACTCGGACTCCGGCACCCTGCTGGTGCGCACCCTGGCCTCCGGCAGGCCGCTCGGCGTGGTCTGCCACGGCCCCGCCGCCCTGCTGGCCGCCCACACCCAGGAGGGCGCCAACGCCGTGCACGGCTACCGGCTCACCGGCTTCACCAACGCGGAGGAGCGCATGACGGGGCTGGCCGACAAGGCCAAGTGGCTGCTCCAGGACCGGCTGGTCGAGGCCGGGGCGCACTTCGACGCGGGCGAACCGTGGGCCCCGCACGTGGTGGTCGACCACAACCTGGTGACCGGTCAGAACCCCGCGTCGGCCGGCCCGGTGGCCGCCGAACTCATCAAGATGCTCGGCTGAGCCCGCACCCGCGCACCCCGGGGCCTCCGACTCCGGGCGCCGAGCTCCGGGACCGGGCTCCGGGCGCCGAGCCCCGCCCTCCGGGCTCCGAGCCCCGGGTTCGGGTCGAGCGCGAGGCGCGGCCCCGCCGGACCGGCGGCGCGGTCGCACGGCTCGCCGCCGCGGGTCAGTGCACGTATCGCCGCACGGTCTCCGGGTGGAGGACGACGCGGATCTGGTCCGCTGCCAGGATCGCGGCGAGCTGGTCGGCGCGGACCGGGTCGTCGAGGCCCCAGTAGCGGGCGGCCAGACGGACGCACAGGTCGTGCGCTCCGTCTGGTTCCACCGTGGTGCGGCCGGTGACCGACAGCCGGCGCTCCCGCTCCCCCACCGGCGCCGCGACGACGAGCGAGGCGCGGGGGTCGCGGCGCAGTCGGCGGACCTTGAGCGAGTCCGGGGCGGTGAGCCGAGCGGTTCGCCGACCTGGTCGGCGAACCGCCGCTGACCTACCTCACCCACTGGCGCATGGCCCTCGCCGCCGACCTCCTGGTCGAACAGGAGACCGCAACCGTGGCGGACATCGCCCGCACCGTCGGCTACGCCGACCCGTTCGGCTTCAGCGCGGCGTTCAAACGCACCCGGGGCGTCGACCCGAGCGGTTTCCGGCGCGCCGCGACCGCGACCTCCCCGGCGGATTCACGGACCGGACCGGACCGCACGGCCCCGCCCGGACCGGACCGCACAGCCACGGCCCCGGCCGGCCCGAACGTCTGGACACGGGGCGGGTGAAGGTCTGAGGACCCGTCGGCCCGGCCCGCGGGCACCGGGGCGCGGGACGCCCTCAGGCCGTCTTCCCCGGGCTGCCGTGCCAGTCCACGCACATCACCAGCGCGTCGTCCTGAAGCGGTGCCTCGCCACGGTAGGTCGCCAGTTCCCGGAGGACCGCTGCGGGGACCAGACCGGCCGGCAGCAGCCGGTGCCCGGGCAGCGAGCGGGCGAGTGCGCGCTCGCCGTACTTCTCGCCCCGGTCCGGCAACGCCTCCCCCGCCGGCCCCGAGAGCGTGTCGTAGACACCGTCGCTGCCGATCAGCAGGCGGTCGCCGGGTCGCACGGTGAAGGACTCCTCCACGTAGACGGAGTCCTCGAACATGCCGAGCGGCAACTGGTGGTCGAAGGGGACCGCCGCCACGTCACGGCCCCGGATCCGCCACATCCGCGGGGAGCCCGCGTCCACGACCGCCACCCGGCCGGTCGACAGCTCGAACCGCAGCAGCAGCACGGACACGTAGGCCGCGCCCCGGTACTGCGCGTAGACCGCCTGGTCGGCCAGCGTCGCCTGCCCGGCCAGATCCAGCCCGGCCCGGCGCGCGTTGCGCAGCGCGTTGGTGGCGAGGTTGGTCAGCAGCGCGGCGTCTATGCCCTCGCCCATGCCGTTGGTGACGGCGAGGGTCAGATACCGCTCGGACGCCTCCCAGTCGAAGCTGTCGCCGTGGATCGCGTACGCGGGCTCCAGATGGGCGCCGACCTCGAACTCGTCGCGGACACAGGTGCGGCCGGGCAGCAACTGCCACTGCATCTCCGCCGCCAGGGTCAGCCGGGAGGCCCGGCGGGCGAGCAGGAACACGTCCGTGTCCCGCTCGGCGACCAGGATCTCGTGGCCGAGCGCCTCGCACACCTGCCGCAGCGCGGGCAGCAGGCCGCCGGGGTCGGCCGAGGGCGGCAGCCCGACCGAGAGCGTGCCCAGCCGGTCGCCGCGGAGGGTGACCGGCAGATGGACGACGGCTCCGCCGTCCGGCTGCTGGACCGTGAAGGGCTCCTGGGAGCCGAACGCCCGCCCCTGCGGGCTGTCGTGCACGGACACCGGCCCGGCCTCGGCGGCGTGGCCGTCGACCAGTTGCAGCGACTTCATGCCGTAGTCGATCATGCGGAGCTCGACGCGCCCGGCGCCGTACCGGCCGCGCAGTTCCTCGATGACGACCCGGGCGAGCGCGTGCGGCGGTGCGGAGCGCAGCGCCTGCTGCAGGGCGGCGAATCTGTCCACGAGCGGTCCTGGTTCTGTGCGGGGCTGACGATGACCCCGCTGGTAGTGGGATCGCACGGGTTCAGCCGTTCCGGAAGAGTCCCGCGAAAGAACCTATCGCAGACACATGCGGACTGGTCCGGCCGCGTTCCCCGCCGCGACAGCGGGCCACCCCGCGCATGCGGGATGCGGACAGCGGACAGCGGACAGCGGACAGCGGACAGCGGACAGCGGACAGCGGACAGCGGGCGACATGGTGCGGCGATGAGTCGGGTGACACGGTGCGGCGATGAGTTCGCGCTCCGCGCCCGGTCCGTCTTGCCGGGAACGCCGGAGCGACCTGCCCGGCGTACGGCACGGGAGGCAGGAACCATGGTGGAAGCGGACGAGACCGGGGCACGCTGCACCGGAGCGGGCAGTGCCGGTCCACGGCGACGGGAGCGGTACCGCGCAGTGCGCGCACCCCGCGCCGCGCCGGTCGAGGGTCCGGACGGCGGCTGCGGCTGCTACAGCGGCTGCGTCCGGCTCGCCGCGGCCGCCCGCACGACCGCGGGGCCCGGCTGCCGGACCGCCCGGACCGCCGCCGTCCGCTCCACCCGCTAGTGCCGTGCACCACGACCGGGCACACGGAGACGGGCCGGCGGACCGGGACCGCCGGACCCGCCGGGAAGCGCAGACCACGGCAGGCACGGCACACGCAGCACACGCAGCCCGAGCAGCAGACGCGGCAGACGCGGCAGACGCAGCGGACACAGCGGAGGGCGGGGATGCGGCGGGCGACGCGGGCTTCGGCGACGCCGCATACGGGGAGGACTCCGCGGTCCGGGCGGCGGAGCTGCTGCGGCGGGCCCTCGGCTACGCGCTGGGCACCGCGCAGCCGGTGACTCCCGCGCTGCTGGACCGGCCGACCCCCTGCGCGCGATGGAACCTGGGCAGGCTGATGGCGCACGCGGACGACTCGCTGCGGGCCGTGCACGAGGGCCTCACGGAGGGCTCCGTCGCGCTGTACCCGGAGTCCGGGAACGGTGCCGGAGGTACGGGAGGCCCGGCGGATCCGGCACGCGGCGGTGCGGCGGAGGCGGACCCCGCGGCGGCCTTCCGGCTGCGCGCCGCGCGGCTGCTGGGCGCGTGGACCCGCGACGGTCCGCGGTACCGGCCGGTCGCGGTGGCCGGCGCGCCACTGACGGCGACGGCCCTGGCCCTGACGGGCGCGGTGGAGATCGCGGTGCACGGGTGGGACATCGCCCGGGCCACCGGCCGGACCGCATGCCCCGTTCCCGCGCCGCTGGCGGCCCGGCTCCTGCCGGTCGCCCGGCACCTGGTGCCGCACGCGGAGGCCCGGCGGCCGCTGTTCGGGCCGGAGGTACGCCTCCCGCCCGGCGCCCCGCCCGGGGATCGGCTGCTGGCCCTCCTCGGGCGCGACCCCGGGTGATCCGGGCGGCCGGGTCCGCGCCCGTGGGGTGCGCCCGGCGGGGCGCACCTCCGGGCCGCCCGGCGACCGCGCCCGGCAGCCCGGCGACAAGGGCCGGTGACGACGCGGTCCGGTGACGACGCGGTCCGGTGACAGCGCGGGCCGGTGACGGCACCGGCTCACTCGGCGAACAGGCCGCGCTCTCCGGCTCGCGCGTCGAACTCCTCCAGGCGCGCCTGCGCGTCCGGCAGCCCGTCGCACATCGCCTCCAGCAGTACCCGGCCCAGCAGCATGGGTGCGCACGCCGTGTCGAAGGCCAGGCCCGTACCGACGGCCGCGGGCAGCAGCAGGTCCTCGGTATGGGCGACCGGCGCGAAGGCGCTGTCGGCGACGGTGACGATCGACAGCCCCGCCTCCCGCGCGCTCTCCAGCGCCTCCACGGTCTCGCGCGGGTGGCGGGGCAGCGCGAAGCACAGCAGCGTCCGGGCTCCGGCGCGTACGCAGCCGTCGATGCGGTCCAGGAGCATGGAGCCGCCCTCGGTGAGCAGCCGGACATCGGGGTGGACCTTGGCCGCGAAGTACGCGAAGCCGGTCGCCTGTGCGGCGGCGGCCCGGAGTCCGAGCACGGGCAGCGGGCGGGAGGCGGCCAGCAGCGCGCCGGCGCGCTCGACCGGCGCCGGGTCCTCCAGCAGCGCGGCCAGGTGCCGCAGGTTCTCGATCTCGGCGTGCACGGCCTGCTGGTACTCGCTGAGCCCGGTGGAGCCCTCGCCCTCCGCGGCGGACTCGGCCTCCGCGGGCGGCTCGCTCTCCCGCAGGTGGCGGCGGAGCGCCGGGTAGCCGTCGAAGCCGAGCGCCACCGCGAACCGGGTGACGGAGGGCTGGCTGACTCCGGCCAGCTCGGCGAGTTCGACGCTGGAGAGGAACGGGGCGTCGCCCGCCCTGCGGACCATGCAGTGCGCGATACGGCGCTGGGTGGGGGTCAGCCGGTGCCCTTCGAAGAGCTTCAGCAATCGCGCGCTCGCGCTGCCCATCCCGCACCTCTCATTCAACCCGCTCCTCCCCTGCATAACCCTATGCAGCAGCGGCCGCCCCGGGCAAGACGGAGCCGCCGGGGACGCCCAAAGGCGGGTACCGCAGTCGGGGCCCTCTCCGCGACGAAGGGGGGCTAGCACCACTGCCCGGCCCCCGGCGCGGCCGTAGGCTGATGGACATGAGCGGAGCCGACCATGAGCTGAGGAAAGAACTCGACGCGACGTTGCAGACGCGCCGGGAGCTGGGTCCCGAGTACGAGAACGAACTGCTCGACTCGTTCCTCGAAAAGGTGGAGCAGCGACTCGACACCGTGGTCGACAAGCGGGTGCGGCGCCGGATGGCGGAGGAGCAGATGGTCGCCGCCCGGGGCAGCAGCGTCGGCGCCGCACCGCAGCCGCGGCCCGCGTCCGGCCTGCCGGACGGGCTCGGCGCCCGGCTGGGCCTGGCGGTGGCCTCCCTGGTGCTGGCGATCCCGCTCTCCGCGATCGCGGTGGCCAACGCGGGCCTGACCGGCCTGGTCACCTGCTGGGCGGGCATCGTCGCGGTGAACGGCCTGCAGGCCAGCCGCTCCTGGTTCACCCGCGGCGGCGGCAACCGCACCTCCGACCTCGACTGAGCCCGTACCCGGCCCAGGACCCGCCGACACCCCGCGGACAGCAGGACCCCGCGGACCACAGGCCCCCGCGGACAGCACTCGGCATTCGCGGACAGCGGCGGCCCCGCGCCGGGCCGCCCCGGACTGCCCGGGGCCGGAACGGCCCGGGCAATCCGGGGCGGGCGGAACGCCGCCGGTCACCGGAGACTCGGCAACCCGCACGCACGAGCCGACGACCCGCGCGCACGAGTCGGCAACCCGCGAGCACGAGCCGGCAGCCCGCGCCCGCGCGTCAGCGGCCCTCGTGCGCGAGGCGTCAGCGGCCCTCGTGCGCGAGGAAGGCCAGCAGGTCCTGACGGCTCACGACGCCGCTCGGCTTGCCCTCCGCGAGGACGACCGCCGCGTCGGCACCTTCCAGCACGGCCATCAGGTCGGCCACGCTCTCCCCGGCGCCCACGTGCGGCAGGGGCGCGCTCATGTGCTTCTCCAGCGGGTCCCCGAGGGAGGCGCGCTGCGCGAACAGCGCGTCGAGCAGCTCGCGTTCGACTACGGATCCGATCACCTCGGCGGCCATCACGTCCGGGTGCCCGGCGCCGCGCTTGACCACGGGCATCTGCGAGACGCCGTACTCACGCAGCACCTCGATGGCCTCGCCCACCTTCTCCTCCGGGTGCATGTGCACCAGCGAGGGGATGGGGCCCTCCTTGAAGCGCAGTACCTCGCCGACCCGGGCGCCGGTGTTGCCGCCCTCCTCCAGGAAGCCGTAGTCGTTCATCCACTCGTCGTTGAAGATCTTGCTCAGGTAGCCGCGCCCGCCGTCCGGCAGCAGCACGACCACCACGTCGTCCGGGCCGAGCCGCTTGGCCACCTCCAGCGCGCCGACCACGGCCATCCCGCAGGACCCGCCGACCAGCAGCCCCTCCTCCTTGGCCAGCCGCCGGGTCATCTGGAAGGAGTCCTTGTCCGAGACGGCCACGATCTCGTCGGTGACGCCGCGGTCGTAGGCGTCCGGCCAGAAGTCCTCGCCCACGCCCTCGACGAGGTAGGGACGGCCCGAACCGCCGGAGTAGACGGAGCCCTCGGGGTCGGCGCCCACGATCCGGACCCGGCCGTCGCTGACTTCCTTCAGATAGCGGCCGGTGCCGCTGATGGTGCCGCCGGTGCCGATGCCCGCCACGAAGTGGGTGATCCGGCCGTCGGTCTGCTCCCACAGCTCAGGGCCGGTCGACTCGTAGTGCGAGCGGGGGTTGTTGAGGTTGCTGTACTGGTCGGGCTTCCAGGCGCCCGGGGTTTCGCGCACAAGCCTGTCGGAAACGTTGTAGTAAGAGTCGGGATGTTCGGGATCGACGGCCGTGGGGCAGACCACGACCTCGGCTCCGTAGGCCCGCAGCACATTGATCTTGTCCATGGAGACCTTGTCGGGGCAGACGAAGAGGCACCGGTACCCCTTCTGCTGCGCCACGATGGCCAGTCCGACACCGGTGTTGCCCGAGGTGGGCTCCACGATCACCCCGCCGGGCCGCAGCTCGCCGGACTGCTCTGCCGCCTCGATCATGCGCAGCGCGATCCGGTCCTTCACGGAACCGCCTGGATTGAAGTACTCGACCTTGGCAAGGACGGTGGCCTGGATACCGTCCGTGACACTGTTGAGCTTGAGCAGCGGGGTGTTGCCGACAAGCTCGATCATCGACTCGTGATACTGCACCGTGGTCTCCGCGCGTAGTCGTGGTCGCAGGGCCGCGGGGTCGCGAGCCCGTCCCGACACCTTATGGGGCAACACGTGCACACCCCAGGTGCGTTGCAGGGCGGGCCGCACGGGGCAACACAGTCTTGGAGGTCGCGGACCCCCGGCGTTCGGACAACAGCGCGCACACCGGCGCACAACAGCCCCCGAACGCACAGGATCAGGCGCCCGCTCCCCCACGAACGGACGCACCACTACATGAGCCCATGATCGGGAACTCGGGAGGCGGAAGAGGACAATGCCGATGTCGAAGGCGTCGAGCGCGAGAGTAGCCCGGCGAATCGCGACCGCGGCCGCCTATGGAGGCGGCGGACTCGGCCTGGTCGGTGGAGCGGCGGTCGGGCTGCTCTTCACCGAACTTCAACTGGCGAAACACCATATCGGCGGCTCCGACGACGAGCCGCCCAAGGCCGACGGCTCGTACGGCAGCGCCTTCGGGAGGCTCTACGACGGGCAGCCGCTGCGTCTCGCCTTCCTCGGCGACTCCACCGCGGCGGGCCAGGGCGTGCACCGGCCCCGCCAGACCCCCGGGGCACTGCTCGCCTCGGCGCTCGCGGCGGTCGCCGAACGCCCTGTCGAACTGCGCAACGTGGCCCTCTCCGGTGCCATGTCCGACGACCTGGAGCGGCAGATCACCCTGCTGCTGAGCGAACGGGACCTGGCCGAGGCGCCGGACGTGTGCGTCATCATGGTCGGCGCCAACGACGTGACCCACCGGATGTCCCCGGCACGCTCGGTCCGCCATCTCTCGGACGCGGTGGCACGACTGCGGACGGCGGGCTGCGAGGTGGTCGTCGGCACCTGCCCGGACCTGGGCAGTGTCGAGCCGGTCGGGCAGCCGCTGCGCTGGATCGCCCGGCGGCTCTCGCGCCAACTGGCCGCGGCCCAGACCATCGCCGTGGTCGAGGAGGGCGGCCGCACGGTCTCGCTGGGCGATCTGCTCGGCCCGGAGTTCTCCGCGAACCCGCGCGAACTGTTCGGACCCGACAACTACCACCCCTCGGCCGAGGGGTACGCCACGGCGGCCATGGCCGTACTGCCGACCCTGTGCGCGGCACTGGGCCTGTGGCCGGTGGAGGACGAGCGGCCGGACGCGCGGCGGCGCGAGAGCATCCTCCCGGTGGCGCGCGCCGCCGCGGAGGCCGCTGCCGAGGGCGGTACGGAGGTCGCCGGGATGCGCGGCCCCTGGGCCCTCCTCAAGCACAGGCGCCGGCGCCGGCTGCCGCCTCCCGAGGAAGCGGGACCCAGGTACGCGGAGGACCGCGCCGAGGACGTCGCCGAGAACCGCTGACCCGGTCGGCACCCGCGCCGGGATCGCACGGGGGCCGGGGTGGGGCCGACGGGAGCCTCGGACCGACGGGCACCCGGATCGGGTCGGCAGGCGCCCGGATCGAGCCGGCAGGGGACCTGAACCGGGGCCGGGAAGACGGGGGCCGGAAAGACCGAGGCCGGGAAGACGGGGCCGGGGATCGGAAGCCGGGGACGGGACCACGGGATTCCCGGACCCCCGGGCACCCCGGGCACCGGCCACGCGGCGGTGGCCACACGGCAGGGGCCACGCGGCGGTGGCCACACGGCAGTGCCCGCGGGGAGCACCGACCGATCGCGGAGCCTTGACCGCGAGACGGAAAAAGCGAACGCTTAGAAGAGGCCCGCATCACATCCCCGGGACCGTGACCCGCACCCTACGGGCGGGTAGCTTCCGCTGCGTAGCCACTCGCCGACCCTCTCTGGAGCCCTGATGCCTGAAGCAGTGATCGTCTCCGCCGCCCGCTCCCCCATCGGCCGCGCCTTCAAGGGCTCCCTCAAGGACGTCCGCCCGGACGACCTGACCGCCGAGATCGTCAAGACGGCGCTGGCCAAGGTCCCGGAACTGGACCCGACGGACATCGACGACCTGATGCTGGGCTGCGGACTGCCCGGCGGTGAGCAGGGCCACAACCTCGGGCGCGTCGTCGCCGTCCAGTTGGGCATGGACCACCTGCCGGGCTGCACCATCACCCGGTACTGCTCCTCGTCCCTGCAGACGACCCGGATGGCGCTGCACGCGATCAAGGCGGGCGAGGGCGATGTGTTCATCTCGGCGGGCGTCGAGGCCGTCTCCCGCTCGGTCAAGGGCTCCTCGGACGGGATGCCGGACACCCACAACCCGCTCTTCGCCGAGGCCGAGGCCCGCACCGCGGCCCGCGCCGAGCAGGGCGGCGAGGGGTGGACCGACCCGCGCGCGGAGGCGGGCGTCCCGGACGTCTACATGGCCATGGGCCAGACCGCGGAGAACCTGGCCCGCCACAAGGGCGTCACGCGGCGTGAGATGGACGAGTTCGGCGTACGCTCGCAGAACCTCGCCGAGAAGGCTCTCGCGGACGGCTTCTGGGAGCGCGAGATCACCCCCGTCACCACCCCGGACGGCACGGTCGTCAGCAAGGACGACGGGCCGCGCGCGGGCGTCACGCTGGAGGGCGTCGAGGGGCTCAAGCCCGTCTTCCGCCCCGACGGCCTGATCACCGCGGGCAACTGCTGCCCGCTCAACGACGGCGCCGCCGCGCTCGTCGTGATGTCCGACACCAAGGCGCGGGAGCTGGGTCTGACGCCGCTGGCCCGGATCGTCTCCACGGGGGTCTCCGGGCTCTCGCCCGAGATCATGGGCTACGGCCCCGTCGAGGCCAGCAAGCAGGCTCTGGCCCGCGCCGGCATGTCGATCGGCGACATCGACCTGGTGGAGATCAACGAGGCGTTCGCGGCTCAGGTCATCCCCTCCTACCAGGACCTCGGCATCGACCTGGACAAGCTCAACGTCAACGGCGGCGCCATCGCGGTGGGCCACCCGTTCGGCATGACCGGGGCCCGCATCACCACCACGCTGCTCAACTCGCTCCAGTGGCACGACAAGCAGTTCGGCCTGGAGACCATGTGCGTGGGCGGCGGCCAGGGCATGGCCATGGTGCTGGAGCGGCTCGCCTGAGCCCCGCTGGGCGGACCGCCGCCGGGACGCGCCGCGGCGGTCCCGGCGGCGGTTCCGGCCTTCCGCCCGGCGACCGCGCCGGGCTCCGGCGCCCGGCACGCTGAGGCCGCCGGGCGCCGGGTATACAGCGGCGAGACCGAAGCGCCCCCAGGATGTGACATATGCCCTGGAGGCGCGGTGTTCCCGCAGGTCGTGGCGGTACGCGCCCAGCCGGCTCCGGACTCCCCCTGTCCAATTCGACGGGATTTGCACTACGGTCGAAGAACCTTGAACAACCTTCGGGCCGACGCTGTTGTAGGAATACAGCGCTGTAGTAGGAATTCAAGGGGCAACGACCGGGGGGAACCGCATCAGGGGACCGAACCGGAACCGGGAGTCAAGTCAGTGAGCGCCATATCCCTCATCCTGCTGTGTGCGGCGACCACGGCCACCGCGCTGGGCGGTGCGGCACTGCACACGGCGCGCGGCCTGCGCGGCCAGTTGACGGCGCTGCGCGCCCAACTGGAGACAGCACCGGCGGCGGCCCCGGACGCCGCGCTCCCGCGGGCCCGGGACGCGGCCCATGGGGAAGGCGGCGAGGCCGCCTCCGACACGCTCTCGGCGAGGACCGACGCGTTCTCGCAGGAGATCCGTACCGCCGTCGCCGCCGCGCTGGCCGACGAGCGCGAGCGGGAACTCGCCGAGGCCCGCGCCTTCTGGGCCGCCCAGGAGGCGCGCGGCGCGGGCTCCGGAGCGGGCTCGCTGCTGGCCGGGCACGGCACGGAGTACGCGTACGAGGTCGAGGCGGACGGCCTCGCCGAGGAACTCGACGCGCTGCTGGAGGGCGACACCGGCGGACTGTGCATCCCCCGCCAGCCGGGACCCGAGGACGCAGACGACGCAGACGGCACCGATTTCGCGGACTACGCGGACGACGCGGACCTGGCTCTCGAACTGGACGTGGCCCCCTACACCCGCGCGGACGACGAGCGGGGCGTGGAGGAGTACCGCGGCACCGCCGAGGGGCTCTGCTTCCGCGACGGGGACACCGCAGCGGAGGCCGAGTCCCCGGGCCTGGCCGCGGCCCGCCGCCGCCACCCGTCCCAGCCGGACTACACCCTCGACGGCGAGCCGGTCGTGCCCGGTCCCGCACCGGCGCCCGCGACCCCCACCGTCACCTACCACGAGCGCACCGTCGAGCGGCTGACCGAACTCGCCGACGCGCGCACCCCGCTGGCCGATGTGCGCCCGGGCCCGCTCGGCACGCTGGACGTCTACGTCTTCGAGGACGGTACGACGGTGTGCCTGGCGCCGGGCCACCGCGCGACGAGCGAGGCGCTGGCCGACGGCGTACGACGCGGTCAGGCCCCGGTGCTGATGGGCGGCTCCGGCATCGCCGGCTCCTACGCGCTCACCTTCGCCTTCCCCGACGGCAGCACCGCCTACCTGCTGGCGGACCGCGTCATCACGCCCCTCTAGCACCCCGCGCGGTGCCGCCCCGCGGGGACAGCGGTGAGCTCTCCAGCAACTGGAGGGCTTCCCGCAGCGCGGGCTCCGCGAGGTGGGCGGGCACCGTCCGCAGGGCCGCGACCACGTCGTGTCCCGCGACGGCGAGTTGATCGCCGACGGCGAAGACACCGGCGTCCGGCAGCACCCGCGACATCCCGCCCTCGGGGAATTCGAGACGCTGGGCCAGCAGGGCCAACTCCCGTGCGAGCACGAGCCCGTCCGCGGCGGCACCCCGCTCCAGGGCGCTCTGCGGCAGGCTGCGCAGCCGGTCGGCGAACCGTTCGACGGCGTCGGTCAGGGGGCGGGTGTCGGGCCGGAGCACGCCCCCAGCATATGCGCCACTGCGCCGCCCCGGGCTCTCCGCACTGTTGCCAACGCCCGCGCGCTCAGGCAACGTGTCGGCAAGGACTCACTGCAGAAGCGTCCGGAGGCGCCGATGTCCCAAGTCTTCTCCGAAGAGACCCACCGGAACATGCTGTCCCGCATTCCCCAGTGCACTGGTCGTGAAGTCTCCGAATGGCTCCACGCGGTCGACGAGGGCCCTGCCCTGCTCCGTTTCGAGGAGAAGGTGAGCTGGCTCCGCGGTGAGCACAACCTCGCCTATGGGCACGCCAAAGCGATCATCCACGAACACGACCTGCGGCGCGCCGCGCGCCACCGCTAGGCAGGGCCTCGTTCCCCGGCCTGGACAGACGAAGCGAAGACCCTAGGACACGAAAGAGAGCGCAGTACGCGAAGGACGCGGACACGCCGAGGGCCCGGGAGGTGGTGCACCTCCCGGGCCCTCGATCGGTCCGCCGCGTCTGCGGCTCCGGCTGCCGCCGGTGCCGCTCAGTCGCCTTGCAGAATGGCGATCAGGCGCAGGAACTCCAGGTAGATCCACACCAGGGTCAGCGTCAGCCCGAAGGCGGCGAGCCACGCCTCCTCCTTGGGAGCGCCGTAGGCGATGCCGTCCTCGACCTGCTTGAAGTCCAGTGCCAGGAAGAGCGCGCCGAGCACGACGCCGACCACGCCGAAGAGGATGCCCAGGCCGCCGCTGCGGAAGCCGAGCCCGTCACCGCCGCCGAAGACGGCGAAGAGCATGTTGACGGCCATGAGCAGCACGAAGCCGATCGCGGCGGCCATCACGAACCGGTAGAACCGCTGGGTGACGCGGATGACACGGGTCTTGTAGAGCACCAGGACGGCGGTGAAGACCGCCAGCGTGCCGAGCACCGCCTGCATGGCGGCGCCGTCCACGAACTGGTTGACGAAGTTGCTCAGCGCGCCGAGGAAGAGGCCCTCGAATGCGGCGTACGCCAGGATCAGCGCGGGCGACGCCTTGCGCTTGAACACCTGCACGAACGACAACACCATGGCGATGAGCCCGGCACCGACGGCGAGCGGCAGCGACAGCCCGGTGATCCAGGCGACGGCTGCCATCGCGATGACGAGGCCGAGGGTCATTCCCGTCCGGGCGACGACGTCGTCGATCGTCATCCGTCCGGCGGACGGCGGTGCGGCCGGGGGCGCGTACGGCTGGCCGGGGGCCTGGGGCTGCTGGCCGTACGGGTTTCCGGCGTAGGGGTTCGTCGCGTACGGGTTCCCGGCCTGCGGCGGCTGCTGCTGAGCGTCGAAACCGGCATAGCCGTTGTTGCGGCTGAACCCCCGTCGCGAGAAGACCGGGTTACTACTCCTCATCTCACTCCTCCATGGCCACACTGCGCGGCCTTGCCGTCCAGCGTAATGCGTTAGCAAAAACAGCACGCTAGTGCAGAGTCAAGAACGAAGGAAAGCTGTCGATTGTTCCACTTCCCTCACAGATCCCCGACCTCACCCGGGCGGGTGCGCGCGAGGGTCCGGCACGCCGCTGGCGCACACCCGGCGGGTCAGGAGCGCAGCAGGAGCACGAGACCGGCCAGGACGGCGCCCAGCGCCAGTGCCGCCGCGCCGTGGACGAGCCGGTGCGGACGGGGCAGCGGCAGCACCCGGTCGGCCGCCAGCCGGCCGGGGCCGGTGAGGGCGAGCGCCGCGGCCGCGGCGGTGAGCAGCAGTTCGTACTCCACGCCCTGCGGCGCGAAGAAGCCGCCGCCCCACTTCACGGCGAGCGCGTTGAGCATGGTGCCGAACACGGCGGCGCCCGCGAGGGGGGTCAGCAGCCCCAGCGCGAGCCCGAGTCCGCCGAGTACCTCCGTGAGCCCGGCCACCAGGGCCATGGTCCGGGCAGCGGGGTAGCCGGAGGACGCGAAGAACTGCGCGGTGCCGTCGAGTCCGCCGCCCTCGAACCAGCCGAACAGCTTCTGGCTGCCGTGCGCCGCCATGGTGAGGCCGACCACGAGGCGCAGCACGAGCAGCCCGGCGTCCTGCCCGGACTGCTCGGCGGGAGCGGCCCTGGCGACCCCGGCGGCCCCGGGGCCTTCGGTGGTTCCGGTGTCCGCGGAGGTGCGGGGCGACTCGGCGGTTCGGTGGTCGCGGGACGCACCGTCGGTGGTCTCGGGAGCGTGGGGGGACGGCATGAGCGGAGCCTCCTGGGGGCGGGCCGGCCGGGGGACGGGGCCGAACGGATGGGTCAGGCGGGACAGGTTGTTCAGATTTGAATGACTGCCCGCCGACCGTAACAAGCAGGTTCGAATTTGAACAACTGAGTAGAATGGACACCATGGCCGGAACCAGGTGGCTCGATGAGCGGGAAATGGCGGCCTGGCAGGGCTTCCTGGAAGCCACCAGCCGGGTCTCCCGCCATCTGGAGCAGCAGCTCAAGGAGGACGCGGGACTCTCCCACCCGCACTACGAGATCCTCGTCCGCCTCGCCGCGGCACCCGACGGCGAAGTCCGGATGACCGACCTGGCAGAAGGACTGTTCACGTCCAAGAGCGGCCTCACCTACCAGGTGGGCCAGCTCGAGAAGCGCGGCCTGGTCGAACGGCACTCCTGCCCCACCGACGTCCGCGGCGTCCTGGCCGCCCTCACCCCGGAGGGCCGCGACGTGCTGCGCGCCGCGGCCCCCGGTCATGTGGCCGCCGTGCGGGCCGCCCTGATCGACGTGCTGGAGCCGGACGAGCTCGACGTCGTCGCCCGCGCCCTCGGCCGGGTCGGACGGCGGCTGCGGCCCCCGGCTCAGGAGACCGGCAGCTCGGACAGCGGCGGGATCAGCACCTCCTCCTCGTAGTCGAGGTGGGCCTCCAGCTCCTCCGTCATCCGGGCCAGTTCGACCCGGAAGCGGTGCGGGTCGGCCGACGGCAGCGCGGCCAGCAGCGACTCCAGCTCACCCCGGATCCGCTCGACCGTCCGGTGCTCGGCGCGCAGGCGGGCGAGGGCCGGGGCCAACCGCGGATACTTCTCCTCCAGGACCGGGAAGGCGCCCCGGTCCTCGGACGTGTGATGGACGTGCAGGGACTCGCAGAAGGCCAGGCAGTGCTGCCGGAGCTGGAGCCCGAGCGGGAGCGCCCCGGCGGCGTCCGCTCCCGGCGCGCGTGCCGCGAAGTACGCCTCCGCCTCGGCCGCCACCCGGCGCAGTTGCCCGCGCAGCCAGGTGTGCACCTCCAGCAGCTTGTCGACGAGGCCGGTGAACGGCGCGTCCGGGTACGACCGCTCCAGCCGCACCACCGGCAGCCGCCGGTCCGTCCGCGCCTGGTAGTCGGCGTATCCGGGCTGCTGCCCGGACACGTACGCGAACAGCCGTTCGCGTTCGGTCTCCTCGGCGGGCACGGCGACCGCGCCGAACGTGTCGGTCCCCACCTCCACCCGGACCATGGGATGCGCGAGAAGATTGCGATACCAGGCGGGATGCCGGTGCGCACCGCCCGCGGAGGCGACGACGAGCAGCGCGCCGTCCTCGTCGCGGACGAACCCGAGCGGCGAGGTCTGCTCCGTACCGGTACGGGCGCCGGTGGTGGTCAGCAGCAGCAGATCGCCCCCGGCGAAGGGTCCGCCGACCTGCCCGGCGTTGGCACGGAACTCCTCGACGACCGCGCGGTTGAAATCCGCGACGCGGGGCGGGGTGGACGGGACGGGTGCAGGGGTCAAGAAAACAGCTCCTCGGGAAAAGGGCCTTCGCAGGAGCACGCGTACGGCGTCGTAGGCACCCGTAGGGCGCGCATGCGCCCGTACGGGTACGCCGCGCGCACCGGGGCACCGGCGGCGCCGGACAGCCCGGTCGCGGTGCGCCCGGGCAGCGGACGGCCCGGTGGAAGAAGGACGGTGAAGAAGAGAACGGAGAGGCGCTCGCCCGGTCAGTCGGCGGCGCGGGACGGCAGCCGCGCTGCGCGCGTGCCGTCAGCTCTCACGTGTCAGACGAGCCCGGCGGTGTGTGTACCCACGATGCACTCCTCACGTCAGGGTGCCTCCATGGCGCTGCCGTACACGGCAGCAGCGACACGCGGCACGGTCGCCCATTCAACCGTCCGTTCTCCGTCGGGGCAAGGCGCTCGCGAGACCGGCCGAGTTCCGAAATCCCGGCCGAGTTCCGACGTTCCGGCCGGCTACCGCGTCCCGGCCCGCAGCGCCCCGCCCAACCGCCGCAGCCCTTCGCGGATCTCCTCCGGGGAGTGCGTGGTGAACGACAGGCGCAGCGACGCCGGGTCGGCGGGTCCCGCGAAGAACGGCGCTCCGGGGACGTACGCCACGTCCCGGGCGACCGCGTCGTGCAGCAGCTCCGTGGCGTCCGCGCCCTCCGGAAGCCGCGCCCAGACGAACATCCCGCCCTGCGGGTGGTTCCAGGTGCTGCCGGGCGGCAGCGCGGCGGCCAGCCCGCCCAGCAGTGCGTCGCGGCGCTCCCGGTAGGCGTCCCGGACCCGGGCCAGGTGCGCGTCCAGATCGTTGTCCGCCAGGTAGCGGGCGGCTGCTGCCTGGTCGACGGTCGAGCAGTGCAGGTCCAGCGACTGCTTGACGACGACGCAGGCGCGGCGCAGCGCAGCGGGCGCGCGCAGCCAGCCGAGCCGCAGTCCGGGCGCCAGCACCTTGGAGAAACTGCCGAGCAGGACCGTGCGGTCCGCCGCCTGCGGCAGCGCGGCGACCCACGGCTCGGGCTCGCCCTCGAACCGGAGTTCGCCGTACGGATCGTCCTCCACGATCCACATCCCGTACCGTGCGGCGATCTCGGCCACGGCGCGGCGGCGCTCCAGCGGGAGGGTGCGGCCGGTGGGGTTCTGGAAAGTGGGGATCAGATAGAGCAGCTTGGGCCGCTCGCGCTCCACGGCCTCCGCCAGCGCCACCGGGTCGAGGCCCGCGTCGTCGGAGCGGACGGGCACCACGCGCGCACCGGCGAAGCCGAAGCACTGCAGCGCCGCCAGATAGGTCGGATCCTCCACCAGGACGGTGTCACCCGGCTCCAGCAGCGCGGTCGCCAGCAGCGTGAGCGCCTGCTGGGAGCCGGTCGTCACCACCAGTTCGTCCGGCCCCGTCGGCAGGCCCCGCGCCGCCAGCCGCCCCGCCACCGCGGCACGCAGCGCCGGGTCCCCCTCGGTGGTCGAGTACTGCAGCACCCGGCGCGGCTCGTCGGCGAGCACCCCGTCGTAGGCGGCCCGTATCTCCTGCGCGGCGAACAGCTCGGGCGCCGGGAGCCCCCCGGCGAAGGAGATGACCTCGGGCCGCTCGGTCAGTGCCAGGATCTCCCGTACCGGGGAGGAGCCGACCGAGGCGGCGCGGGCGGCGAGCGGAGGCGCGGGGGCGGGAACCGGGCCCGCGGACGTGCTGGGAGTCATCCCCGCAGCTTAGAAGCGACGCACAGCACCTCCCCACCGGATTCCGGTATGCGGGCAGCGGCCCCGCCTCCTCCCGTTCCTCCAGCGGGCTCCGCACACCTCAGTCGGCCCGCTCACCTCCTGCGTCCTGCTCCGCCTGGATCAGCCAGAGGTGGCCGTCCGGGTCGGCGAAGGCGCCGGCGTACCCCCAGGGCCGGTGGTCCGGCTCGCTGACCGTCCGGGCTCCGGCGCGGACAGCGCGGGCGATCATCTCGTCCACCTCGCGCTCCGCGCCGACGGGGACCGCGAGGACGCACTCGCTGTGCCCGGGTGCGGCGACGGTGTGGTCACCGGTGACCCAGTCGAAGCCGTCCGCGGGGATCAGCATCAGCCGCAGCCCGTCGTTGACGACGAACCGCAGCGGCTCGGGGACGCCGTCCTCGGCGAGCTTCCCGACCGCCGCCAGACCCAGTCCGTCGCGGTAGAAGGTGTAGGCCGCCATCCGGTCGGCGACGGGCAGGCTGACGGTGACCGGTGCGAGCGTACGGCCGACGGTCATGGGTACCTCCTGGATGCATCCGGGGTCGGGTACTTCGGACCTTCCATTGCGCCCTGCCCCGCCGCCGCTGCGTGCGCGCCACACCGAGGCCGCGAATCGCCGGTCGGGGTCACGGTCACGCCGCACGGGAGCCCGCGGGCCGATATTGGGCCTGGAGTGGAAAGCGCGAACACGAGAGAGGGAGGCCCGCACGATGACGGCGGAGATGTCCGAAGGGGAGATGGAGGTGTCCGTGGAGCTGAGCGGCTGCGCCTGCGAGGACGCCGAGGCGGTCTTCCGGGTGCTGAGCGGGCTGTACCCCTCGGACTGGGCGGAGCTGCAGCCCGAGGGCCGCAAGGCCAACGTGTGGCTGTCGCGCTTCGATGTCACCCGCGACAGCGGGCGGCCGGACGCGGTGGCGCTCGGCGCGCAGGTGACGGCGGAGCTCCAGGGCACCCCGCAGGCGGTGGAGCGGCTGCACCGGGTCCTGTTGGAGGCGTTCGGCGTGGTGGAGGTGCTGGAGGTCGCCGGGGACCAGGAGAAACAGCTCCGCCTCCAACTGGAGACCCGCTGACGGCGCCCACGGTCCCGGTGCGGCGCCGCGGCACGGGGTGCGCGGCCGGTGAGCGCGGATGGCCGGACGCCACCCCGTATGAACGCGTCAGCGTCATCCTCACCTGCTCGGTGCGGACCGTCCGCGGCAGGTCACCGCAGGTCACGACAGGTGGGCAGGTGGTGCCCGGAGCCGGACTCGAACCGGCACGGCCGCCGAGGGCCAACGAGGTTTAAGCTCGTCGTGTCTGCATTCCACCATCCGGGCACCGACTCCTGGACCGCGTCGTACGCCGCCGGGCGCAGACGCCCCTCCCCAGGGCGTGGGACGAGCCTATCCAGGGTCTTCCCCTGAACAGCGGATCGACAGAGCGATGTTGTCTTATTTTATTGGCAACTGACGGGGCATCAGTGTCACATGCGCCACTTCGCAGCGGTCTCCCCCCTGCGCCCGGGTCGTCAGAAATGACGGAAAGTCGCCGGTCGGTCACGGGTGTGTACGTCCCATGTCGACCAGCGGCATATGACAAGGGGGTTTGCGGCCACGGGTGACGCGTCCGTCTCAGGGTCGGCCGTCATACCCAAGGATGACCGGCGGGCCGGGTTCTACCTCCGAAGGCTGTCCCGGAACCAAGAGCCGCGGCGGATCCCGGCGCGCGGATGGGACGGAACGATAGGGGCAGACGGAAAGTTCCGTCACTCACCATCGACGTCCGACAGGAGCCCCGCGCCGTGACGACCAGTACCCGTCAGCAGCACACCGCGGGTGGCCCGCACCCCGGAGCCCCCGCCGACCATGCGCACGGCGTCGCCGCGGCGCGCGCCACCGATCTGTCCAAGATCTACGGCCAGGGCGAGACCCAGGTCGTCGCACTCGACCGGATAACAGTCGACTTCCGGCAGGCCGAGTTCACCGCGATCATGGGCCCCTCGGGCTCCGGCAAGTCCACGCTCATGCACTGCATGGCCGGACTGGACTCGATCTCCAGCGGCAGCGCCCGCATCGGCGACACCGAGCTGACCAAGCTCAAGGACAAGAAGCTGACCCAGCTCCGGCGCGACCGCATCGGCTTCATCTTCCAGGCGTTCAACCTGCTGCCCACGCTCACCGGTCTGGAGAACATCACGCTGCCGATGGACATCGCGGGCCGCAAGCCGGACAAGGAGTGGCTGGACCGCGTCATCCGGACCGTCGGGCTCACCGACCGGCTCAAGCACCGGCCCAACCAGCTCTCCGGCGGCCAGCAGCAGCGGGTGGCCGTCGCCCGCGCCCTCGCCTCCCGCCCGGAGATCATCTTCGGTGACGAGCCGACCGGCAACCTCGACTCCCGCGCGGGTGCCGAGGTCCTCGGCTTCCTGCGCAACTCCGTGCGCGAACTGGGCCAGACCGTCGTGATGGTCACCCACGACCCGGTGGCCGCCGCCTACGCGGACCGGGTGGTCTTCCTCGCCGACGGCCGCATCGTCGACGACATGGCCGAGCCGACGGCCGACGGCGTGCTGGAGCGGATGAAGTCCTTCGACGCCAAGGCCCGGACGAGCTGAGCCGGGCGCACTCCCGGACGGCCTGAGCCGGGTGGCCTCCGCCCCGCGCTCCCGTCCCACCCTCCCACCGTCCGTCCAGCCCACTCGCAGAAGGACCCTCCAGGACTTCCTCATGCTCCGTACCGCCTTGCGCAATGTCTTCGCGCACAAGGCCCGGCTGCTGATGACCATGCTCGCCGTGCTGCTCGGCGTGGCCTTCGTCTCCGGCACCCTGGTCTTCACCTCGACCATTTCCGACGCGTTCCACAAGAGCTCCGAGAAGGGCTACGCGAACGTCGACGTCTCGATACGCCAGGACGGGAGCGACGCGCCCGAGGGCCGGGACTCGCTCTCCACGCTCGACCAGCGCACCCTCGACAAGGCGGCGGATCTGCCCGGCGCCAAGTCCGCGACCGGCGTGGTCTCCGGCTTCGCCGCGCTCTCCGACAAGGACGGCAAGCTCGTCGGCGACGGCTTCTCCTCCCAGGGCGCCAACTACTACGGCGGCCGGGACGGCAAGGGCAGCGACCCGCGCTATCCGATGAAGGACGGCGCGGCACCGCGCGCCCCCGGCCAGATCGCGCTGGACGCCAAGACCGCCGAGCGCACCGGCTACCAGGTCGGCGACACCGTCCGGATGTCGGTGAACGGCCCGGTGCGCACCGAGAAGGTCACCGGCATCTTCACCACCGACGACGGCAACGTCGCCGCGGGCGGCACCCTGGTGCTGTTCGACAACGCCACCGCGCAGAAGCTGTTCGCCAAGCCCGGTGAGTACACCGAGATCTCGATGCGGGCCGATCAGGGCGTCTCGCAGACGGAACTCAAGAAGCAGGCCGCCGGCATCCTGCCGTCCGGCACCGAGGCCGTCACCGGCAAGAAGCTCGCCGACGAGGAGTCCAAGCAGATCGAGCAGGGCATGTCGGGCATGAAGACGAGCCTGCTGGCCTTCGCCGGGATCGCGCTGTTCGTCGGCATCTTCATCATCGCCAACACCTTCACCATGCTGGTCGCGCAGCGCACCAAGGAGCTGGCGCTGCTGCGCGCGGTGGGTGCCAGCCGGCGCCAGGTCACCCGCTCGGTGCTGATCGAGGCGCTGGTCGTGGGCGCGGTCGCGGGGCTGGCCGGCATGGCGGCCGGGGTCGGCATCGGCGCCGGGCTGCGCTCCCTGGTGGGCCGGATGGGCACCATGCCCGACGGACCGCTGGTGGTCGAGCCGTCCACGGTCGTCGTCTCGCTGGTCGTCGGTGTCGTCGTCACCGTCCTGGCGGCCTGGCTGCCCGCGCGGCGCGCGGCCAAGATCCCGCCGGTCGCGGCGATGGGCAGCGTCCACGCGCCGTCGACGACCCGCTCGCTGATCGTCCGCAACACCATCGGCGCGCTGCTGTCGGCCGCCGGGGCGGCCCTGGTGCTGGCGGCGACCGAGATGGACGACGGCAAGGCCCCGATGGGCGGCGGTGCCGCGCTGCTGCTGATCGGCGTCTTCGTGCTCACCCCGCTGCTGTCCCGCCCGCTGATCGCGGCGGCGGCCCCGGTGCTGCGGCTCTTCCAGGTCAGCGGCAAGCTGGCCCGGCAGAACGCGGTGCGCAACCCGCGCCGCACGGCCGCCACCGCCTCCGCGCTGATGGTCGGGCTGACGCTGATCACGGGTCTGACGGTGATCGCCGGTGGCGTGCAGCAGGCCATCGAGAAGATGGCGTCCGGCTCGCTGAAGGCCGACTACACGGTCTCGATGGCCAACTTCACGCCGCTCTCCCCCGAGGTGGAGAAGGAGCTGTCCCGCTCGGACGAGGTCACCGCGACCTCGCCGCTGCGCAACGCGCGGTCGAAGATCGACGGCGACACCGAGTACCTGACGGGCGTCAACGGCTCCACCATCGCGCAGCTCACCTCGATCGACTTCACCGCGGGCGGCTGGTCCGGCGTCAGCAGCGGCAAGCAGGCGGTCGTGGACGAGGACACCGCGAAGGAGCGGGGCTGGAAGCCCGGGTCCCGGTTCGAGGTGACCTACCAGGACGGCGAGAAGGGCCGGTTCTCCGTCGCGGGCGTCTACCACGGCAACCAGATGATCAAGGGCATCATGGTCGACAACAAGGCCGTGACCCCGCATCTGACCAAGGTCGCCGACATGCAGGTCCTCGCCAAGACGAAGGGCGGCGCGACCGACGAGGTCAAGGAGACGCTGGAGAAGCAGCTCGGCAACAACCCGGCGGTCCTCGTGCAGGACAAGAAGGACATCTCCGACGGCATCGCACAGATGATCAACATCCTGCTGAACATGCTGTACGGGCTGCTCGCGATGGCCGTCATCGTCGCCGTCCTCGGCGTGATCAACACACTGGCCATGTCGGTCTTCGAACGCGGCCAGGAGATCGGGATGCTGCGGGCCATCGGCCTCGACCGGCGGGGGATCAAGCGGATGGTGCGGCTGGAGTCGCTCGTCATCTCGCTCTTCGGCGGCGTCCTCGGGATCGGGCTGGGCGTGTTCTTCGGCTGGGCGGCCGGTGAGCTGATCTCCGGTTCGCTGGAGACCTACTCGCTCGTCCTGCCCTGGGGACGGATGGGCGTCTTCCTCGCGCTGGCCGCGCTGGTGGGCGTCCTCGCCGCGCTGTGGCCCGCCCGGCGCGCGGCCCGGCTCAACATGCTGGAGGCCATCAAGACGGAGTGACCCGGATGCTCCCGGCCGGCCCGGGAGACCGGACCCCGCTGGTGTGCGCCCTCTCCGCTCCGGAGGGGGCGCACACATGTGCGGCACGGGCCGGCCGCCAGGACCCGTCGGCCCCGCACCGAGCCGTCCGTCAGGGCCGCACCCGGAACGGCCGTCAGCCCCGCGCCTCCGCGTCGGCCGTCCACCGCCGGGTGCGCAGCGGCAGACCGGAGGCACCGGACTCCGGGGTCCGTACGGCCAGCACCTGGTTGACGCCGATGCGGTTGCGCTCGAAGGCGAGGGCCGAGGCGGCCATGTAGAGCCGCCACACCCGGGCCCGCCCGGGTGTGGCGAGCCGGGTCGCGCGGGCGAAGTCCGCCTCCAGGTTCCGCACCCAGGCGCGCAGCGTCAGCGCATAGTGCTCGCGCAGCGACTCGACGTCCCGCACCTCGAAGCCGGCCCGCTCCAGCAGTCCCACGGTGCGTCCGACGGGAGCGAGCTCCCCGTCGGGGAAGACGTAGGCGTCGATGAACGGGTCCACCGCGTAGACCTCTTCGTCGGCCAGCGGGCGCCGGGCGATCTGGTGGTTGAGCAGCCGTCCGCCCGGCCGCAGGAGGGCGTGCAGATCGTCGGCGTATTCGCGGTAGCGGGCGGAGCCCACGTGCTCGGCCATCCCGACGGAGGACACGGCGTCGTAGGGGCCGTCGTCGATCTCGCGGTAGTCCTGGACCCGGATCTCGACCCGGTCCGTCAGCCCTTCCTCGGCGATCCGCTTGCGGCCGTAGGCGGCCTGTTCGCGGGAGAGGGTGACGGCGACGGCGTGCACCCCGTACTCGCGCGCGGCGTGCAGGACGAGCGACCCCCAGCCGCCGCCGACGTCCAGCAGCCGCTCGCCGGGGCGCAGCGCGAGCTTCCGGCAGATCAGGTCGATCTTGTCGCGCTGGGCCTCTTCCAGAGTGCCGTCCGGCTGCCAGTAGGCGCAGGAGTAGACCATGCTGGGCCCCAGCACCAGCGCGTAGAAGTCGTTGCCGACGTCGTAGTGGTGGCTGATGGCCTCGCGGTCTCTGCCGAGGGTGTGGCGCAGGCCGGTGCGGCGCCGGGCCTCTTCGGCGGGCGGCGGGGGCGGCAGTCCGGGGCCGGCCAGCCGCAGCAGTTCGGCGGCGGCGCGGCGGGCCGCCGGGTCGCGCGCGAGGGACAGCGCGCCGCCCGCCCAGCCGGTGCCGAAGGCGGGCGCCTCGTCGGTTCCGGAGGTGAGCGCGCCCTGTTCGTCCCGCTCCCAGATGAGGCCGGCCAGCAGGTCGAGCGCTCGGTAGAGGTCGCCCTCGACATCGAGGTCGCCGGCCACCCAGGCCCGGGCCAGTCCCAGCTCGCCCGGCCGCCACAGCACCCGGCGCAGCGCCCGCCGGCTGCGGACGACCAGGACGGGCCCCTCGGGCGGGCCGGCCTCGCTGCGATCCCACGCCCGTACCCGGACCGGGACCGGGACCCCGAGCAGTTGCTCCGCGAGCGCGACGATCCGTTCGGCGGCACCGGCCATAGAGCACACCTCCGTGTCAGGAAGGGGTGGATTCCCCGTACATGGAACGCGCGCGGGGGTGGGTGTATGCCCACTGTGCCCAACGGACCGGCGGTTCGACGGCGGCGGAAACGGCGAGAGGGGCGTGAGCCCCACGGATGGCTCACGCCCCTCTCGGACGTGCACGAAGGCCGCGGACCGGGTCCGCGGCCGGTGCCGGCCGGCCCGCTGCGGGGTCGGCCGGTTCCCGGATCAGGAGGAGGCTGCCGCCTTCTCGTTCTTGTCCCCGACCGGGCTGTCGGCGCGGCTGTCGGCGGACGCCTTGCTGGTGTCGGCGGACGCGGACGCCTCCGCCTTGGCGAGGGCTGCCGCGGTCACCGGTGCCGCCGCCTCGTAGAACTCACCCCGCGGGTGCTCCATGGCGCCCAGCGAGACGACCTCGCGCTTGAGGAACATGCCGAGCGTCCAGTCGGCGAAGACCCGGATCTTGCGGTTCCAGGTGGGCACCGCCATGCCGTGGTAGGCACGGTGGAAGTACCAGGCCAGCCGGCCGCGCAGCTTGATCCGCGTCTTGCCGAAGACGATCATCGCGACGCCCTTGTGCAGACCCAGGCCCGCGACGGCGCCCTTGTTGGCGTGCTTGTACTTGCCCTGCGGGAAGCCGCGCATGCCGGAGATGACGTTGTCCCCGAGCACCTTGGACTGGCGCAGCGCGTGCTGCGCGTTGGGCGGGCAGAACGCGCCCTCCTTGCCGGCGGCCAGGTCCGGCACCTGCGCGTTGTCACCCGCGGCCCAGGCGTAGTCCATGCCCTTGACCTGCATGCCGGCGTCCACGTCCACATGGCCCTTGGGCCCCAGGGGCAGGCCGAAGCGGGAGAGCACCGGGTTGGGCTTGACGCCCGCGGTCCACACGATGGTGCTGGAGTCGACCTCCAGGCCGTTCTTGAGCACCACGTGGCCGTCCACGCAGGACTCCATCGAGGTGTTCAGGTAGACCTCGACACCGCGCTTCTTGAGGTGCTCCAGACCCCACTCGCCCAGCTTCGGGCCGACCTCGGGCAGGATCCCGGGGGCCGCGTCGACGAGGACGAACCGCATGTCCTCGCGCTTGACGTTGGGGTAGTACTTGGCGGCGTCCCTGGCCATGTCCTCGACCTCGCCGATGGTCTCGGCTCCGGCGAACCCGCCGCCGATGAAGACGAAGGTGAGGGCCTTGCGGCGGGCGTCCTCGTCCTGGGTGGAGTCCGCCTTGTCGAACTGCTCCAGGACATGGTTGCGCAGGCCGATGGCCTCCTCAACGCCCTTCATGCCGATGCCGTTCTCCGCCAGCCCCGGCACCGGGAAGGTGCGCGAGACGGCGCCCATCGCGATGACCAGGTAGTCGAACGGCAGCTCGTAGGCGTCGCCGACCAGCGGCGACACACTGGCGACCTTGCGGTCCTGGTCGATCGACGTGACCCGGCCGGTGAGGACCTCGGCCTTGGGGAGCACGCGTCGCAGGGGGACCACGACGTGGCGGGGTGAGATGCTGCCGGCGGCGGCTTCAGGGAGGAAGGGCTGGTACGTCATGTACGACCGCGGGTCGACGACCGTGACGGTCGCCTCGCCGTAGCGCATCTTCTTGAGGATGCGCCGCGCTGCGTACAGACCGACGTACCCGCCACCCACTACGAGGATTCGGGGACGCTCCGTGGTGCTCATGGAATCGAGTATCCACCCATCCCGGGGGGTCACTTCGTGAGGGTCTTCACAAGGATCGGTGGACCCTCTGCTACACTCCGCCGCCCGTGATCGAGCCCACAGGCCGTCCGTGGAACCCCTGCGCCGCGTGAACCGTTGACACGCCTCTTGAGCTGCGGGGATCAGTACCCCTTGAAGGGAGCCGCCGCACAGCGGTGGAACCGCGCGCATCCGGCGCGGCGGCGACACATCCGGAACCGCGCCCTCCGAAGGGAAAACCAGGGCCCACCGGGCCCTTTCTCATGTGAATCAATTCACGAAACTCGTCTGCCGGTGCGTGTTCCCGGCGCCGCAAAGGCCGCTTCACACCTATCAGCAGAGAGTCACCCCGCTCAACTGAGAGCTCTCAAGCCCCCTCGACCGGGCCCGCCGCAGCACCCCGCCGGGCCGCGACGACCCGCCGCCGAAGGGTTGACGGTGGCGTACTGGGCGGTAACACTGCCCGGATGGCGATCACCAAGGGCAAGGGAAAGGGCACAGCCGCGTTCGCCGTGCTGGCCGCCGCGGACCTGTACGCCACCGCGAAGTCCCCCCGCGGCCCGGCGCGCGCCGCAAAGCCCTTCCTGATGCCCGCGCTCGCCGCCCACGCCCGCGACGCCGCGCAGCCCGCACGTCCGCCCGCCGCCCTGCTGGCCGGGCTCGCCTGCGCCACCGCGGGCGACACCGCCCTGCTGTGGGACCGCCACCAGCGCGCCCTGCTGACCGGCATGGCCGCCTTCCTCGGCACCCAGCTCAGCTACACCGCGGGCATGACGGCCCGGCTCGGCGCCGTCCGCGGACTGCGCGCCCGGCCCAAGCGCGCGCTCGCGGCGTTCGCCGCCTGGGGCGCCGCCAACGCGGTACTCGCGCCCACGCTGGAGCGGCGCCTGCGGCTCCCGGTGGCGGGCTACAGCCTGGCGCTCACCGCGATGGGCGCCGCGGCACTCGGCGTCGGGGGCAAGGTCGCCACCGGCGCGGTGGCCTTCATCGCCTCCGACGCGCTGATCGGCCTGCAGGCCGCGGGGCACGAGTTCCCCTCCCAGGAGGTACTGATCATGGCCGGGTACCTGCTGGGTCAGTACCTGATCACCGAGGGCTGGCTGGAGCGCGCCCCGTCCTGAGTCCCCGCCGCCGGGAGCGCATACCGTCGTAGCCGTGCACGACCCGACCAGCCCGGACCGCCCCGGCTCCCCGCCGCCCATGCCGCCGCTCTTCGACCGGCAGTTCGCCCTCGACCCCTACCCCGCGTACGCCTGGCTGCGCGAGCACGCGCCGGTCCGGCGGACCCGGCTGCCCAGCGGGGTGGAGGCGTGGCTGGTGACCCGGTACGCGGACGCCCGGGAGGCGCTCGCCGACCCGCGGCTGAGCAAGGACCCGCGCCGGCACGGCGAACAGGGCTCGCACGGCAAGGGCAAGGTCGGCATTCCGGGCGAGCGCAGTGCGAACCTGATGACGCATCTGCTCAACATCGACCCGCCCGACCACACCCGGCTGCGCCGCCTGGTCTCCACCGCGTTCACCCCGCGCCGGGTCGCCGCGTTCGCGCCCCGGGTACGGGAACTCGCAGACGGCCTCATCGACTCCTTCGCGCCGCGCGGCGAAGCGGACCTGATCCACGAGTACGCGTTCCCGCTGCCGATCTACGCCATCTGCGACATGCTCGGCGTCCCGCAGGAGGACCAGGAGGACTTCCGCACCTGGGCGGGCATGATGATCCATCAGCCCGGCAGCCCGCGCGGCGGCGTGGGCCGGGCCGTCAAGCGGATGCGCGGCTACCTGGCCGAGCTCATCCACCGCAAGCGCGCGGAGTCGGACACCGCCGAGGGCGGCGGCGACCTGATCTCCGGCCTCATCCGCGCCTCCGACCACGGCGAGCACCTCACCGAGAACGAGGCCGCCGCGATGGCCTTCATCCTGTTGTTCGCCGGGTTCGAGACGACCGTCAACCTCATCGGGAACGGGACCTTCGCACTGCTGCGCCACCCCGAGCAGCGCGCCGTGCTGCAGCGCGCCGTCGCGGAGGGGGACGAGAAGCTGCTCGGCGGCGCCGTCGAGGAGCTGCTGCGCTACGACGGCCCCGTCGAACTGGCGACCTGGCGCTTCGCCGCCCGCGACCTGGTGCTGGGCGGACAGCGGGTGCGGGAGGGCGAAGCCGTGCTGGTGGTCCTGGCGGCAGCCGACCGGGACCCGGCCAAGTTCTCCGCACCCGACACCCTGGACCTGGCGCGGCAGGACAACCAGCACCTGGGGTACGGGCACGGCATCCACTACTGCCTCGGCGCCCCGCTGGCCCGCCTGGAGGGCCGGACCGCGCTGGCCGCCCTGCTGCACCGGCTCCCCGATCTGCGGCTGGCCGCCGACCCCGACACCCTGCACCGGCGCGGCGGACTCATCATGCGCGGGCTGCGGACGCTGCCGGTGGAGTTCACCGCGACCGAGGGCGGATGACCTGCACCGGCAACCGGTATGACGGGCTCTCACATATGTGACCGCGGCGTGATGTGGGCGACATTGGCTTGTGACTGTCGGACTTCGCAGCTACGTTCGGTCACCGACTTCGGTCATCGACTGCTGTCATCGACTGTCGACTACAGTCGTCGTCCCGTTCGTCCCCCACGAGAGGTCAACCATGCGCTCCGGGAATGGTCGGCACCGCCGCCCCCGCCAAGCCCCCGCACTGTTCGTCGCCGCCGGGGTCACAGGTGCCGGAATCGCACTTCCGCTGCTCGGCGCCACCGGCGCACACGCCGCCGACGCCCACGTCTGGGACCGCGTCGCGGACTGCGAGAGCGGCGGCGTCTGGACTGCCAACGACTCCAACGGGTACTACGGCGGGCTCCAGTTGGACCTGGACACCTGGAAGTACTACGGCGGCACGATGTACGCCGAGCGGCCGGACCTGGCCAGCCGCAGCCAGCAGATCGCCGTCGGCGAGAAGATCCTGCAGGCCGAGGGTCCGCGCGCCTTCCCGCAGTGCGGCGGCGACCTGACGATCGAGATCCCCGGGTCGGACGAGGACACCGACCCGTCCGGCAAGCCGTCGCATGGCCCGGCCGACTCCGCCGGGAAGTCCGGCCCTTCCGGCAAGCCCGACGACGCCGGGAAGTCCGGCGAGTCCGGCAAGCCCGACGCGCGGCACCCGGAGACGGACCCGTCGCCGGACGCGAGCGACTCGCCCACGGGCAAGGACGACGGCGCCGACCACAGGGACAAGGGCACCGGCTCCGACCGGGACTCCGGGAAGCCGGAGAGCGGGGAGTCCGGCACGCCGCAGCAGCCGTCCGACGACAGCACGTCCGGGGCACCCGGCTCCGGAGCGTCCGAGTCCGGGTCCCCGGACCCGGACGACGACACCGCCACCGGCTCCGACTCCGACTCGGCGGGCGACACCTCCGGCTGGTCCGACCTGGGCCCGTCGAGCCCGGACCGGCTCAAGTCCCCGTCCGACTCCGACGGGTCCCGCAAGGGCAAGCACCGGGGACGGCCCGCCGAGGAGCGGCCCGAGCACGACGAGCGCAGCGACCGGTCCTCCCGCGGCGGGGAGCGCGACCGCGCCGGAGAGGGCGGCGGCCGGCACCGGATCACCGTGCGGGCCGGCGACTCGCTCGCCCGGATCGCCGCGGAGCAGGACGTCGAGGGCGGCTGGAGCGAGCTGTACGCACAGAACCGGGAGACGGTCGGCGACGACCCGGACCTCATCCGCCCGGGCCAGCACCTGACGCTGTAGGTCGCGCAGGCCGCGTCAGCCGCGTGGCCCGCGCGGTCCGCCGTGGCCGTGCGGCGCCGGAGGAGTCCCCCGGAAGGGACACCCGGGAAGGAAACGGGACAGCCTCGCGGGTGCGCCGGGCGGGACGGTTAGGCTCGGGGCGGAAAGTCGTCCCAGACGAAGGAGAAACCTCGTGCCGTCCATCGACGTCGTCGTAGCCCGCGAGATCCTCGACTCGCGAGGCAACCCCACCGTCGAGGTCGAGGTCGGCCTCGACGACGGCAGCACCGGCCGTGCTGCCGTGCCGTCCGGCGCCTCGACCGGCGCCTTCGAGGCGCTCGAACTGCGTGACGGCGACGCCGCGCGCTACAGCGGGAAGGGCGTCGAGAAGGCCGTCCTCGCGGTCATCGAGCAGATCGGCCCGGAGCTGGTCGGCTACGACGCCACCGAGCAGCGGCTGATCGACCAGGCGATGTTCGACCTGGACGCCACCGCCGACAAGTCCTCGCTGGGCGCCAACGCCATCCTGGGCGTCTCGCTGGCCGTCGCGCACGCCGCCTCCGAGGCGTCCGACCTGCCGCTGTTCCGCTACCTGGGCGGCCCGAACGCGCACCAGCTCCCGGTGCCGATGATGAACATCCTCAACGGCGGTTCGCACGCGGACTCGAACGTCGACATCCAGGAGTTCATGATCGCGCCGATCGGCGCCGAGTCGTTCTCCGAGGCGCTGCGCTGGGGCGCCGAGGTCTACCACGCGCTCAAGGGCGTGCTCAAGGAGCGCGGCCTGGCCACCGGGCTGGGCGACGAGGGCGGCTTCGCGCCGAACCTGGGCTCGAACCGCGAGGCCCTCGACCTGATCATCGAGGCCGTCCAGAAGGCCGGATACAACGCGGGCCAGGACATCGCGCTGGCGCTGGACGTGGCCGCCTCCGAGTTCTACGAGGACGGCGTCTACGCGTTCGAGGGGCAGAAGCGCTCCGCCGCCGAGATGACCGAGTACTACGAGCAGCTCGTCGCCGACTACCCGCTGGTCTCCATCGAGGACCCGCTGTTCGAGGACGACTGGGCGGGCTGGAAGACCATCACCGACAAGCTCGGCGACAAGGTGCAGCTCGTGGGCGACGACCTGTTCGTCACCAACCCCGAGCGGCTGGCCCGCGGTATCGAGGAGGGCGTCGCCAACGCCCTGCTCGTCAAGGTCAACCAGATCGGTTCGCTGACCGAGACGCTGGACGCGGTCGAGCTGGCCCAGCGCAACGGCTTCAAGTGCATGATGTCGCACCGCTCGGGCGAGACCGAGGACGTGACGATCGCCGACCTGGCCGTCGCCGTCAACTGCGGCCAGATCAAGTCCGGCGCCCCCGCGCGCTCGGAGCGCGTCGCGAAGTACAACCAGCTCCTGCGTATCGAGGAGATCCTGGACGACGCGGCGGTCTACGCCGGTCGTTCGGCGTTCCCGCGCTACAAGCGCTGACCGCCGCACACCGCGCCGCCGGTGCCCTGCGCCCCGACTCCTCCCGGGGTCCCGGGGACAGGGCACCGTCGCCACCGTTCACACAGCTTCGGCAGGTGCACCGCAGGGGAGAGGTATGGGAGCGGACCGGGACCGTTTCTCCACCGCGACGCGCCTGCGCGCGCTCGGCGCCCAGGCCGCCGAGCGGGTGTACCGCGCCCAGGGCCGCAAGGTCCGCACCCCGCGCAAGGGCCGGCTCACCGGCCGGGCTGCGCTCCTCGCCCTGGTGGTGTGCTCCCTGGTCGTCGCGCTCGCGTACCCGACCCGGCAGTACATCACCCAGCGTTCGCAGATCGCCGACCAGCGCCGGCAGGCCGAGCAGGCCCGCGCGGAGGTGAAGCGGCTGCGCGAGCAGCGGGCCCGCTGGCAGGACCCCGCCTACGTGGAGCGGCAGGCCCGTGAGCACCTGCACTTCGTCCGCCCCGGCGAGACCGGCTACACCATGCCGGACGGCACGGCCGAGGTGCGCCGCCCCCGCGAGCACGAGCCGGAGGACCGGCCCTGGTACCAGAACCTGTGGGACGGTGTGGACCGCGCGGACCAGGACGGGTGAACGCCCGCCCGCGCCCCTTCCGCGGGCGGCCCGCCGCCTGACCCTGCCCTGCCTGCCTCATGACGATCGACCGCACGACCGAACCCTCTTGACGACCGAAGCACCCTCCTGACGACCGAAGCGAAGCGACGAGCACCTCACCCATGGACACTCCACCGCCCCGCACCGAGCCGACCGCGCCCACCGACGCGGACATCGCCGCCTTCAAGGAGCAGCTCGGCCGCCCGCCGCGCGGGCTGCGCACCATCGCCCACCGCTGCCCCTGCGGGCTGCCCGACGTGGTGGAGACCGCACCCCGGCTGGAGGACGGCACGCCGTTCCCCACCACGTACTACCTGACGTGCCCGCGCGCCGCCTCCGCCATCGGGACGCTGGAGGCGAACGGCGTCATGAAGGAGATGACGGCGCGGCTGGCCGAGGACGCGGAACTGGCCGACGCCTACCGCGCCGCGCACGAGGACTATCTGGCCCGCCGCGACGCCATCGAGGAGCTGGTCGGCTTCCCCAGCGCGGGCGGGATGCCCGACCGGGTCAAGTGCCTGCACGTGCTGGTGGCGCACTCGCTGGTGGCGGGCCCCGGCGTCAACCCGCTCGGCGACGAGGCGCTGGCGCTGCTGCCCGAGTGGTGGCGCAAGGGGCCGTGTGTGACGGTCCCCGAGGAGACGGCGGAATCCGAGGAGGCCCGGCCGTGACGACGAACCGTGTGGCAGCCGTCGACTGCGGCACCAACTCCATCCGCCTGCTGGTGGCCGACGTGGCGGTGTCCGCCGACGGCACCCCGGGCGGCCTCACCGAACGGGACCGCCGGATGGAGATCGTCCGGCTGGGGCAGGACGTGGACCGCACCGGACGGCTGGCGCCCGAGGCGCTGGAGCGGACCTTCGCCGCCTGCCGCCGCTACGCCGAGGTCCTCACCGAGTTCGGCGTACCGCCCGAGCGGACGCGCTTCGTGGCCACCTCCGCCTCCCGCGACGCGGAGAACCGGGACGAGTTCGTCCGCGGCGTGCTGGACATCCTCGGCGTCGAGCCGGAGGTGATCACCGGCGACCAGGAGGCCGACCTCTCCTTCACCGGCGCCACCGAGGGGCTGGCACCCGGCACCTTCCCGCCGCCGTACCTGGTGGTGGACATCGGCGGCGGCTCCACGGAGTTCGTGCTGGGCACCGAGCACGTCGAGGCGGCCCGCAGCGTCGACGTGGGCTGCGTCCGGCTGACCGAGCGCCATCTCACGCACGGCGGCACCCGCACCGAGGTCCCGGCCGCCGAGCAGATCGCCGCGATCCGCGCCGACGTGCACGCGGCACTGGACGAAGTGGCGCGGACGGTGCCATTGGACCGGCCGCACACCCTGGTGGGGCTCGCGGGCACCGTCACCACGCTCGGCGGCATCGCGCTGGAGCTGGACGCCTACGACTCGGCCCGCATCCACCACTCCCGCATCTCGCTGGCGCAGGTCCGCGAACTCACCTCCCGGCTGCTGTCCGCCACCCACGACGAACGCGCGGCCATCCCCGTCATGCACCCGGGGCGGGTCGACGTGATCAGCGCCGGGGCCCTCGTACTGCTGACGCTGATGGAGCGGATCGGCGCCCAGGAGGTCGTGGTGAGCGAGCACGACATCCTGGACGGCATCGCGCACAGTTGCGCCGCGGGGCGCTCCTGACCGGAGACGACAGCCCGATCGGCGCTCCCGGCGGACTTCCGCCGGGAGCGCCGCCGTGTGCGGGCGGTGCCGGCCGGTCGGTGTCGGCCGGTCCGCAGCGGGCACGCATCCCGGTGGAGCAGGGCAGGTTGCGGCGAGTCCGGGCGCCCTCGTCGTTCGCCGGAGGCGGTCACCCGGCCGGCCCTACCATCGGAAGCGACAGCCACCAGGCCCGAAACCGCTGAGGTGCACACGTGAGCAACTGGGCTGATCTGACGACCGGCAAGCGCATCAAGGCCCTGCGGGGCTCCGACCTGACACAGCACGAGCTCGCCGAAGCCGCAGGCGTCTCCTACGCCTTGGTGCAGAAGGCCGAGCAGGACCGCGGGGAGCTGTCCGTCGGCTCGCTGCTCAAGCTCGCCCGTGCGCTCCGCACCGACGTGGCCGTCGTTCTCGGACAGCAGGCCCCGCGCCGGGGCATGAGCAGGGACACCAGGGCCGCTGTCCGGCGGCTCTCCGAGGCGGTGCACGACAGCGCGCTCGGCGGGTGGGAGGGCATCGAGGAACCGAGCACGCTCGGCCAGCTCACCGCCGCGCACGACCGTCTGGGCACCGCCTACTGGCAGGGCTCGTTCGGCGAACTGAGCGAACTCGCCGCCAAGGTGCTGCTCGAAGGGCGGGCCGGGTACGCGCGGGCCACAGGGCACGAGCGCGAACAGTTCGCCTCACTGCTCGCCGCCACCTACCAGTTCGCCTCCTCGGCCGCGCTCCTCCTCGGGCAGCGGGACCTCGCCCTGAGCGCCCTCACCTCCGCCCGTCACCTGGCAGCGGACTCGGGCGACGAGGTGCAGGCCGCGCTCGTGGACTCGACGCTTTCCTGGATCTCGCTGCGCTGCGCGAGAATCCAGCGGGCGGTGTCCGTCGCCGAACAGGCGGCCTCCCGGATCGAGCCCTCGTTCAGCCGGGCCTCCCGGCCCCGGATGGTCGCATACGGGCGGCTCATGATCTCCGCGGCCGTCGCCGCGTCGCGGCAGGGCGACTCCGTCTCCGCCGACGACTATCTGTCGCAGGCCCACGCGGCGGCCGCCCGGCTCGGTGCGGACACGGCGATGTACGGCACGCACTTCGGCCCCACCATGGCGAACACCGAAGCCGTGGGCATCGCGGTGGCACTCGGCAACCACGGAAGGGCGCTGCAACTGGCGGCGCGCACCCAACTGCCCCGCGCCATGCCCAAGCTGGCCCGCAACCGCTACAAGCTGGACGTCGCGCTCGCGCAGTGCTCGGCGGGGCTGTACGACCAGGCGGGCGACACTCTCGTCGAGGTCGGTCTCGACGCGCCGGAGTGGGTGCGGCACCAGGCGCTGCCGGGGGTCATCGGCCGGCGGATCGCGAAGGTGTCGACGGCGCGGGTCCGCAGCATCGGCGAGGCGATCGGTGTCCCCCTGGTCGCGTGACGCCGACGCGGCGTAGGAGTCGGCCGGGCACTCGTTGCGCTGGTCCTACGTCAGATCTCTTCACCCTGGGTGATCGAGGCGACACGATTGATGCATGGTCAGCAGCGAGCAGGGACTCAGGAAGAGGCCGACTCCGGCCCGGCGCACCGAGGGTGAGAGGCGGCGGCGGCACGCTCTCGCGGATCACGCGGCCGGTCACGTACCGGGCGAGGGCCCCGTACCCGCCCGCGTGGCGAAGGTCGACCGCTTCCGGGTCGTGGTCTACCTGTGCGCGGCGGCGAACTCCGACATCGCGGGGCCGCGCGAGGAGTGCCTCGCGTACGCCGGGTCGTTCGGCTGGCAGATCGTGGACGTGGTCGAGGACCGCGTCGGACTGCTGCCCCCGGAGGGGCGCGAGGGGCTGGCCCGCGCCGTGGAACTGGTCGAGGAGCGGAAGGCCGGTGCGGTGCTCACACCCTGGCGCTCGATGATCTCGACCATCGCGCAGGAGTACGACGAGGTGGCGCGGAGCGTCGAGAAGGCGGGCGGCTTCCTGCACGTCATGGGCGCCGATCGGCCCCGCCCGCACACTCCGTGCTGACGCCGCGCCGGGCGCGGGGTGCCGCATGGGCGTGAGGCCGCTGGAGCTGTGGGCCCGGTTCGACTTCCGCCGCGGGTCCTGCCACCGCTGCGAGCGTACGAACCTGCCGGTGGCGTGCCTGGGGACGATGGAGGCGCGCGGTGTCACCGTCCCCTTCCGTGCCTGTCACTGGTGCGTCTTCCGGGTCGAACAGCTCCACTGGGTCGAGGCCGAACGCGCTCGGCTGCGGGCGGGCGGTCCGCCGCCGGAGCAGCGGACCGCCCCGCACCGGCCCTCGCGGCGGGCGCTGTGCGTGCCCGGTGTCCCGCTGCGCATCGGGCGCCTCCGCACCGGCGGCGCCCGCACAGACTCCGCCCCGGCCGGGTCCGGTGGCTCCCCATCCGGCCGGGGCGGAATTCCGAAGCACCGCACGAGGAACACCGATCAGGAGGTACCCAGTGGACGCAGTTCCGTGGCTGACGCGGGCCGATGGTGGCAACCCGCAGGATGACAGCGACTCCGGCAACAAGCACGGGGGCGGCGGTTCGGACGAGGGCGGCAACACCTCGGACGGCCAGGGCCCGGCGGACGGCGAGTGACCGGGGCGGAATCCGGCACGCGGGAGGCCGGCCCGGACGGGCTGGCCTCCGTGCTGGTGGACAAGGGTGTCCTGACGCCGGACTGGCTGCCCGCCTACCGGGCCGTGCCGCGGGCCGCGTTCGTCCCCGACCGGCTGTGGCCGGGCACGGCGGGCGGCAACCGGCAGGGCGAGGTGATCGACCGCCGGACGGACCCGGCGCTGTGGTGGGAGAAGGTGCACAGCGACATTCCGCTCACCACCCAGTGGGACGACGGCACGCAGCCGGGCACGGCCAGGGGCCGGGCTCCGACCTCGTCCAGTTCCATGCCGACGATGGTGTTCTCGATGCTCGCCGCCCTCGGCGTGGCGGAGGGGAACCGGGTGCTGGAGATCGGCACGGGAACCGGCTGGAACGCGGCCCTGCTCGCCCACCGGCTCGGGCCGGGCAACGTGGTGACGGTCGAGGTCGATCCCGCCGTCGCCGAGGGAGCGCGGCGCCGCCTCGCGGCGGCGGGGCCCGTACCGGTGTCGGTCGTCGGCGACGGCGCGCGGGGCCATGCCGCCGGAGCGCCGTACGACCGGATCATCGCCACCTGCGGGGTCTCCCGGGTGCCGTACGCATGGATCGAGCAGGCCGCCGCGGGTGCCGTGCTCGTCGTCCCGTGGGGCCCGCCCTACGGCGGGCAGGCGGTCGCGCGGCTGACGGTCGGCGAGGGCGGGATCGCGACGGGGCCGTTCGTCGGTTCCTCGGCGTTCATGCGGCTGCGGGACCAGCGCGACCGGTTCCCGCCGACCCGGCTGTTCCCCGGCGCGGAGGACTGGCCGGGTGCGGCGCGGCGGCGCACGACAGCGCTCTCGCCGGACGACATGGGCGCCTGGCACCACATGTTCACGCTGGGCGTGCAGGTGCCCGATCTGTTCTGCCGCGTCGAGTGGGGCACAGGCGGGGCATACCGGCTGTGGCTCCTCGACATGGGCCGCACGTCCTGGGCGACGGCCGATTTCGAACCCGGTCGCGGCGAGTTCGAGGTCGCCGAGTACGGGCCGCGCCGCCTGTGGGCCGAGGCCGAGGCCGTCCTGTCCTGGTGGCGCGAGCACGGCGAGCCGGGGTTCGCACGGTACGGGCTGACGGTCACCCCGCGCGGTCAGCGGGTGTGGCTCGACCACCCGGACAACCCGGTACCGGTGCGGGTGCCGTAGCGGCGTGGCCCCTCGCCCCGGCCCGGCGACCACCCGTGGTGGGGCCGGGCCGGACCGGGCCGGGGTCAGTCGGCGGGGTGCTGCTCCGCCTGCCGGATCAGGTCGCGGTACTCGCGGGCGGCGGCGCGCAGTGCGGCCTCGGGGTCGACGCCCTCCCGTTCGGCCTCCGCGGCCAGCGCCAGCAGGGCGTAGCCCACGCCGGCACCGGCGCCGTCCCCGGGGGCGGGCAGGCCGGCCGTGCGGGCGCGGCCCGCGAGCTTGGCGGCGAGCGAGAGGGCGGGCTGGCCGAAGGGGACGCCCTCGGTGACCGAGGTCCGCTCGGTCTTCTCCAGAGCCTTGCGGCGCTGCCAGTGCGACTCGACCTCCGCCGCGGTCTCGGCGACGTCGTCGCCGAAGACGTGCGGGTGGCGGTGCACCAGCTTGTCCACCAGGGTGGCGGCCACGTCGTCGATGCCGAACGGCTCTTCGGGGTCGTCCTGGGCGATACGGGCGTGGAAGACGACCTGGAGCAGGACGTCGCCGAGTTCCTCGCGCAGCTCGGCGCGGTCGCCGCGTTCGATGGCGTCGATCAGTTCGTAGACCTCCTCGACGCCGTACTTGAGCAGGTCCTCGTGGGTGCGCAGCGCGCTCCACGGGCAGTCGCGCCGGATCCGGTCCATCACCTGGACGGCGTCCAGCAGCCGGGCGCCGGGCAGGTCGTAGGAGCCGGGCAGCAGCTCCAGATCGGGCATGGCCTGCCGGCCGGAGCCGGCCAGCCGGGCGAGGCCGTCGGTGAGCGCGGGCTCCCCTTCGGCGGTGGCCAGTACGACGACCGACCGGCCGCCGCCCTGTGCGCACTCGGCGACCAGCTCCCGTGCGTCCAGCTCGACGCCCGACTCGGCCGTGACCCCGGCGTCCCGCACATAGGGGAGCTGCGGGTGCGCCGGGTCGGCGCACAGCACCAGGTCGGCGCCGCGCAGGGCCTCCCAGGCGGGCCAGGAGAGCAGTCCGGGCGCCACCCGGTGGGTGGTGGTGAGCAGGACGACGCGGCCGGTCTCGGGGATCTCGTTCACCCTACGAACGTAACCCGGACGGCGTCCGGCCCGGCCTCCGGTCCCGCGACGGCGTCGCCTCGTCGCCTCCGCCGCCGCGCACCCGTCACAGCGGAACAGCGGAACAGCGTCACATCTGCTGCGCGCGCTGCGCCGCCTCGCCGCTCAGGTCCCGCAGCCACGGGGTCTTCGCGCCGGTGAGGGTGGAGCGGTCGGTGTCCCACGTGCCGTAGCGCGGGTTCACGTCGATGTTCATGCTCTTGGACGTCGCGGACAGCTCCTTGGTGAGTCGCTGGTTCCCGTCCGGCGACGTCGGGTCGATGCCCTTGGCCTTGGCGATCTTCTCTACGAGGAGCTGCATGCGGATGCGGTCGTCGATCTCGTCCGGTGCGACGCTCTGCTGGCGCAGCAGTACCGCCTTGAGCTGCTTGCTGCCGCCCGCCTGCACCTCGAGCTGCCCGCGGACCCGCTGGACCTCGCGGCGGCTGACACCCACCTTCGCGTCGCGGGCGGCCTGCGCGACGATCCGCTCGCGGATCATGCCGTCGAGGGTGGCCCGGGTCAGCTTGCCGCTCTGCTTGATCATCTGTTCGCCCTGCGGCGTGGCCCGCTGCGCGTCCCGCACGGCCCCCACCCGGGACTGGAGCTGCCCCATGCTGATCCGGTCGCCCTTCACCAGGGCCGCCGCGCCCGGGTGCGCGTCGTCGCCGCACGCGGTGAGCAGCGGGGCCGCGGCGACGAGCGCCGCTGCGGCGGAGAGGGTGAGCGCGGACCTGCGGTGACGGCTTTCCATGGGGCCTCCCGGCGGCGGCGAGGGTCGCGCGTCCTCGCACGACCTGGCGATGATCGATGGTAGGGAGTCGAACGGGTCCATGACCACCGGTTCGACATCAAATCGACCAACGATTCGGGAGCAGTTGGGTAGCTGCCCGTTCAGCAGTACGACACGCTCAGGGTCGGCGGCGGCCCACCGTCGGACGAGACGCGGGTGACGGGCTCTCAGCACCCGGGCGCACTCCGCACTCAGCCCTCGCACTGCTGGAGCATCATGCGCTTGTCGGGAGCCGTGACGGGCAGGTCGTACTCCAGGGCCACCTGTGTGAACCGCACCGCGTACGAGCAGCGGATCCTCTTGTTCGGGGGCAGCCAGGAGGCGGGCCCGGAGTCGCCCTTCGAGGCGTTGGGGGAACCCGAGACGGGCAGCAGGTTGAGCACGTCGTTGGCCAGCCGCTTGCGCTTCTCCTCGTCCCACTGCGCGGCCCCCATCTGCCAGGCGTACGACAGCGGCACCACATGGTCTATCTGGACCTCGGTGGCCTTCGCCTTCTTCCAGGCGATGTCCTTGCCGGTGTAGGGGTCGGCCAGGGTCATCGAGACGACCACGCAGTCCGAGCCGGAGCGGAGGGTGACCTTGCGGCCATCACGCTTGAGCACGTCGTTGCGGGTGTCGCAGCCGTTGCGGGCCAGCGGTATGCCCTCGGCGGTGTCCAGCCAGGCGCGGCCGAACTTCTCCCGCTCGTAGCCCGTGCGCGGGCCGCGGCCCTTGGTGCGCACCTGGTTGATCAGCCGCCGGGCCTGGACCTTGTCGGTGTCCGAGGTGAGCGGGGCCAGTCCGGGTTCGGTCCCGTCCGGGTTCTTCAGCGGGCTGGTCTGCTTTCCCGCACCGCCCGGGGCCGGGGTGCCGGTCGGAGTCGCGGAGGCGTCCGAGCCGCCGCCTCCGGTGCCGCCGTCCTCCTGCTGCGGCAGCCCGTCGCACCCGGCCAGCAGCGCGGTGGCGGCCGCGGCGGCGAGGACGGCGGCGGCGCCCCGCCGCACGGAACGCCGCACGGAACGCAGCCCGGGGCGCGGCACGGAGGCGGAGGCGGGGCGGGGAGGAGCTGTCGCGGCAGTCATCGGGCGAGCATAGACCGGTGCGTCACCCCGACGGAGCTGTCCCTGTGGCAACCGGCGGGAAAGCGGGGAGGGACGCAGGGTGCGTCAAGCAGTCACCGATCCCCTGCTCAATCTGGTGCGGCGGCACCGTGAGCCCGTCGTCGCCCAGACGGCCCGCTCGACCGTCGCCGCCGTGATGAGTTACGCCGTCGCACTGCAGCTCAGCAGCGAAGCCGCGCCCCTCACCGCGCCGCTCACCGCGCTGCTGGTCACCCAGGTGACGCTCTACACGACCCTGCGGACCGGCGTGCGCCGCGTCAACGCCGTGGTCGCCGGCGTCCTCGTCTCCAGCGGTTTCAGCGCACTGGTCGGCCTGACGTGGTGGAGCCTGGGCGTGGTGATCCTCGCCGCGCTGATCGTCGGCCGGTTCGTCAAGGCGGGCGAGTTCGTCCCGGAGACGGCGATCAGCGCCATGCTGGTGCTGGGGGTGACCCAGAGTCAGGTCGCAGCCATGGCCTGGGACCGGATCCTGGAGACGCTGATCGGTGCGATCGTCGGACTGGCCTTCAATGTGCTGTTCGTCCCACCGGTGTGGGTGCAGCCCGCCGGGGACGCCGTCCTGGACCTCTCCGGCCGGATGAACCGGCTGCTGGTGGGCCTCGGCGAGGACGTGCGCGGCTTCACCCCGGTCAGCCAGGCGGCCGACCGGCTGCACCAGGCCCGCCGGCTCGACCACGACATCGTGGAGGTCGACGTCGAACTGCGGCGCGCCGAGGACAGCCTGCGCCTCAATCCGCGCGTAAGAGAGGGGCTGCTCTCCCGCGTCGTGCTGCGCACCGGCCTGGACGCCCTGGAGATCTGCGCGGTCGTGCTGCGGACCACCGCGCGGACGGTGACCGACCTGGCGAAGAAGCGCCTGGACGAGCCGCTGTTCAGCGAGGAGATCGCCGAGGGCCTGCAGGAGCTGTATGTGCACATGGCGGGCGCGGTCGAGGCGTTCGCGCTGCTGATCACCACCCCGGTCAGCGCCAGCGCGGAGGAGGCCGAGGACCGGCTGGTGCGGGAGCTGGAGGCCAGCCGTGCCAGCCGGGACGTCATCGCCTTCCAGCTCCTGGACAAGGTGCGCGAGCACCCTCGCCAGTGGCAGCTGCACGGCGCCCTGCTCGCCGAGGCCGACCGCCTGCTGGACGAGCTGGACGTGGAGAAGCGCTCCCAGCGCCTGTGGGAGGAGCTGGACCGGCAGTCCCGCGAGCAGCGCGAGAAGAACCCCGTGCTGCGCCGCATCCGCCAGTTCCGCAGCCGGGAGCGCGCCCGCGAACGCGAGCAGGAGGAGGAGCGGGAGCTGGAGTGGGAGGAGGAGAGCTGAGCAGCCACCCGGCGGGCCGCCTCCGCGGGCGGCGGCCCGGGACGGCGGTCGGGGACGGCGGTGCCGGGCGGCCCGCGGCGGCTGACGGGGATCAGTACGGGGTGCGGCCCGCCGGGGACGCCAGTTGGTGGCGGCAGTGTGCTTCGTCCTGCAGGAGCTGGGCCACCGCGGGGTCATGCATGCCGCGTTCGCCGATCAGGTCACGCAGCAGCGCGGAGAGTTCGGGCAGCGCCTGCGCATACCGCCCGGTGTCCACCAGGACGGTGGCGTACTGCTTGCGCAGGGTGCGGACGATGGGCGAGCCCTCGCCGTAGGTGGTGACCGCCGCCGGAAGGGCGCGGCCCAGCAGCGCGGCGACCTCCGCGTAGCGGCCCGCGCCCAGCAGCCGGCGGATGTCCTCCAGCACCGTGTTCAGATCCCGCTCCGGGCCGGGCCCCGGACCCGTCGGCCGGCGCGGCGGCCACGGCGCCGCCGGGGCCAGAAACGGGCGGGTGGGATCGAGCGGCGGTCCGGGAGCGCGCTCCCCGGGGCGGGGCAGGAGCGGGGCGAGAGCGGCGTGCACCTCGTGCGCGTCGGCGGGCCGCCGGGCGGGGTCGCGGTCGAGCAGCCGGCTGACGAGGCCGGGCAGCGGCGCGGGGACGTGAGGGCACAGCAGCTCCAGCGCGTCCGGCTCCTCGTGCAGCTTCTTGTAGAGCAGCCCGGCGGCCTCGGGCGCCTCGAACGGGGTGCGGCGGGCGAGGAGTTCGTACAGCACCACGCCCAGCGCGTACAGGTCGGCCGCCGGGCCGACGGCCGACCCGCCGGTGGCCTGCTCCGGCGCCATGTAGACGGGGGTGCCCACCAGCGCGCCGGTCCGCGTCAGCCGGGTGACGTCGGGGGCGCCGACCGAGGCGATGCCCAGGTCGAGGATGACGACCCGGCCGTCCGGCCGCACCATCACGTTGCCGGGCTTCAGATCGCGGTGGACGATGCCCACGGCGTGCACGGCCGCGAGCGCGGAGCACAACTGCGCGGCGACCGCGACGGCCCACTGCCACGGGTACGGCTCGTGCTCGGCCAGGTGGTCGGCCAGGTCGCTGCCGTCCAGCCGCTGCATCACCAGATACAGCTCCTCGCCGTCCTGGCCCGCGTCGTAGACGGTCACCAGCCCCGGATGGTCGAGCTGCGCGGTCACCTGGCACTCGCGCGCGAAGCGGCGCCGCAGCTCCTCCGGGTCGGCGCTGCGCACGAGGGAGGCCATCCGCTCGGAGTGCGCCAGCTTGACCGCGACGGGGCGGCCGCCGAGCCCGGTGTCGTGAGCGCCCCACACCTGGCCCATGCCGCCCTTGCCGAGCGGTTCGGACAGCTCGTACCGGCCCGCGATCAGCCGTCCGGGCCTCACGCCCGGTCCCAGGGGCCGGACTGCTGCCGGGGGTTCTGGTCCCCGGGCCGGTGCTCGGTGCCGGGGCCGCCGGAACCGGGGCCGGGCTGGTTGCGGCGCAGCAGCTCGCCGAGTTCGTCGAGTTCGGAGGCGACCTGCCGCATCCGCGGGGAGGCGGGCGGCACGGAGCCCGGGTACGGATGGTTCAGGTTCTGGTGCGGGTTCTGGTGCGGGTTCTGGTGGGGGGCCTGGTGCGGGTTCGGGTGCGCGGAGACGGTGGGCGCGTACGGTGCGGCGCCGCCGTACCGGGTGGCCGGTGCGGGCGCCGGTTGCCCGGGCGCCGGTTGCGCCGGGGTGGCGTACGGTCCCGCCGTCGGCGCGGGCGCGTACACGGTGGGCGCGGGTGCCGCCCGGGGCGCACGCGGGGCGCGGCCGGCGAGTACGGCGTGCACGACGGCACCGCCGATCAGCAGCACGATGTACACCCCGGCGCCCAACTGCGCGTTGCCCTCCTCGCCGGGCTTCGTCTCCGGCACCACGAAGAGCAGCAGGATGTAGACCGCCGTCAGCACGCAGGCCCCCGCGAACACCGCCCAGTCCAGCGGCCGCCGCCGCAGGATCGCGAACCGCAGCGACGGCACCCAGGCCAGCAGCCCCAGGGACCAGACGGGGAACGACGCGAAGGCGATCCGCACCAGGAGGGCGCGTGTGCCCCCGGGACGCGCACCAGCGCCCCCCGTACCGGGATAGGGCGGCTGCTGCGGCGGCTGCGGTGGCTGGGACGCGGCCGGGCCGTACATCTTTCCTCCTGCGTGGGACAGCAGCGGACAAGGCAGGAGGTGAGCGTATACACCGGTACGGACTCGCGGATACGCGGCGGCCCAGGGAAGCAGAATCGTTGTCAACTCCCCCGGTCGGCGACTTTCGTTCGCACCGGGGCCGGGACGGGCACGCACCGCGGTCCGGCGCGCTCCGAGGCCGTCGGCCGGACGCTGTTCGGACGCCGTTCGGACCGGTGGCGGTCAGGCCCGGTGGCCTTCGGTCCGGACCGGCGTTCGGTCCGGACCGGCGTTCGGACCGGACCAGCGTTCAGGCCGGACCGGCGTTCGGACCGGACCGGCGTTCAGGCCGGACCGGCGTTCGGACCGGACCGGCGTTCAGGCCGGTGGCACCGTGCCGTCGGCGAGTCCGTCGAACATGCCCTGGACGAACTCCCCGCCCAGCTCGCCCACCCGGCGCAGCGCGGCCTCGAACTCGGCGAGCAGCCGGAAGTGCTCCCCGTACGCCCGCTGCCGCTCCAGGGGCAGCCGGGGCAGCCGGAGCCGGCGCACGTCGATCCGGGAGGAGCTGGAGGCGTAGCTGCTGGCCTGCCGGGTGTTGGCCGTCGAGCGCAGGAACCCGGCGACGAACCAGGCGTCCAGCGCCGCCGGGTCGGGCCGCAGCAGGCACAGCGGCTTGCCCAGCCGGACGCCGCCCTCCCCCTCGGCGACGACATAGGCGGCGCCCCGGCCCTGTACCGGGATGACGACGTCGCCCGGCACGGTGGTGACGGGATCGGCCGTCGCGAGGTGGACCTCCAGGGCCCCGGTGCGGGCGAGTTCGCCGACGGTGGCCTCGGGCAGTGCCGCGGAACCGGGTGCCGCGGGCTGCCGGTCCGGCAGGGCCGGGTCGTCGGTGGCGGTCAGATCGAGGGTCCGGCGCAGGGTGCGCTTCAGTTCGGCGCGGACGGAGGCCAGCGCCGCGGCGTCCGTGCCGGTACCGCTCGGCAGCAGATGGCGGGCCGGACTGAGGTCGACCTCCTCGTCCAGCAGGTCGATCACCGGCAGGGTGGCGCACACCCCTGGCTGTTCGGGGACGCTCTCCCCGGCGTCGTGCGCCCGCCAAGCGGCCAGCACGGCGGCGGCCGTCCGCTCCCAGGGCGGCGGTTCCGCCCCCTCCGTGCGGCCCCCCGCGGCGTCCATCAGCAGCAGCCGGGAAGCGGCATCCGCGGCGCCGTCCGGCTTGCGCAGCACCCACAGGTGGAGGGGCAGGCTGTGCGGCGCGGCGGCACCCGGCGGCAGGGCGAGGAGCGCGCGCAGCGCACCCTTGCGCAGCAGCGCCGCGCGTACCCGGCGGCCCGTGCGGCGGGCGGCGACCGCGGGCGGCAGCAGCAGCACCGCCGTCCCCCCGGGACGCAGTCGGGCCAGCGCGTGCTGCACCCAGGCCAGTTCGGATTCGGTGCGGGCGGGCAGCCCGTAGGCCCAGCGGGGGTCGTAGGCCAGTTCGTCGTGGCCCCAGTTGCGCTCGTTGTACGGCGGGTGGCACAGCACGGCGGCCACCAGCGGCGCGTCGGCGGGGGGTTCGGTGCGCAGGGCGTCCTCGGTGCGGACGTCGACGGCGCAGCGGCCCGGAGCGGAGGCGGTCCGCAGGGTGAGGCGGAGGGCGGCCAGCCGGGCGAGAAGCGGGTCGGTCTCCTGGCCGTACAGCGCGGCGGGGCCGCCGGACGCGCCGGTGCCGCCGGACGCGCCGGTGCCACCGGACGCACCGGTGCCGTCCGAGGCGTCCGCCGCACCCGCAGCGGAGGCGGCCAGCAGTTCGGCTGAACCGCACGCCGGGTCGAGCACGGACTCCCCCGGGCCGGCGAGGCGGGCCATGAGCGCGGCCGTCGGCTCCGGGGTGAGGGTGTGCTGGCGCGGGTTGGCTTCGAAGTAGTCGGCGAGAAGCTGCTCGAACGCGGCGGCGGGGCCGGTCTCGCGCATCATCCGGTCGAGTGCGCCGCGGGCCTCGGCGAGGGGGTCGGTGTTCAGCAGCTCGCGGAGTCCGGCCAGATGCTCACCGGCGCGCACCAGGGCCGGGCCGTGTCCCTCCGGGGCGCTCTCCAGCCGGCGGCGCACCTGCTCCCGCAGCGGCGCTTCGGCGAGCTTGCCGTGGTCGCGGAGCCAGCTCTCGACGTCGGCGAGGGAGAAGGCCGGGCTGGCCTCGGTGCCACCGACGGGGCGGGGGAAATCGGTGTAGCGCCGCCGCCAGTTGCTGACCGCGGCTCTGCCGACACCGGCGAGCCGGGCGATGGCCGCTGCTGTCACTTCCGCGCCGTCCGACACCGGATTCCTCCCGTTCAACTGTTCGGCCGCCCCGTTCACATACCGCCGTGGACCGTGGTGGTCCGCACGAGCATACCCATCACCCCGGCAACCCTCTCCGTTCACGACGTGAATTTTCGTGAGTGGGAGAAGTTCTGTTGACTCGGTTCACAAGCGATGCTGTGATTAGTCCACCGGTTCACAGCACGGCGAACCGGTCCGCTCACACCTTTCGACCGGAGGTCGCGTCATGCCCGCACGCGCACTGCCCCGCAGGCACCCGCTGTTCACCGCCGCCGTCACCGCCACGACGGTGCTCGCGCTCGGCGCCCTCGGCGCCTGCTCCCTGGAGGAACCCACCACCGGCAAGTCCCGTGCCGCCAAGGCCACCGGGAAGAGCAAGCACGGGAAAGGGACGGACAAGCAGGCCGGCACCTCGGGCGGCTCCGGCGGCGAGTCCGGTCCGCGCGCCGCGGGCGAATCCGCCGTCTACCGCGACAAGGGCCTCGAAGTGACCGTCGCGGCACCCGCACGGTTCACACCCTCCGCGTACGCGGCGGGCCACAAGTCCGGAAAGCACGCCTACAAGGTGCGCGTGACGCTGGAGAACACCGGCGACGCCAAGATCGACACCGCGCTGGTCAGCGTCGGCGCCCGCGAGGGCAAGGACGGCGAGACGACCGCGGGGATCTTCGACGGCGAGACCGTCGGCAACGGCTTCACCGGGCAACTGCTGCCCGGCAAGCGCGCCACCGCCACCTTCGGCTTCGACGCGGCACCCGCCGCCAAGACGCTCGACATCGAGGTCAGCGTGAACGACTTCGAGACCGAGCCCGCGCAGTGGAGCCTCTCCCTCTGACCGCGCACCGGCACCCGCCGCGCCGCACCCCACCAACCCATCCGACACCACCGCTCCCTGGGGGGACACTCATGTCGCACGCACACCACGCCTCCGGCCACCCGACCCCGCCCGCCGCCGCGCCCCGCAACGGGCTCGGCCTCGCCGCGCTCATCCTCGGCCTGGTCGGAGCGCTCTCCGGACTCGTGCCCATCCTCTTCTGGCTCTCCGGCACCCTCGGCCTGATCGGCCTCATCCTGGGCCTGGTCGGCCGCTCCCGCGCCAAGAAGGGCCTGGCGAACAACGGGAAGACGGCGCTGGCCGGAGTGCTGCTCTCGCTCGCGGCGTTCGCGCTCGGCATCTGGGGGCTGATCACCGTCGTCACCGCGTTCGGCGACGCCGCCGACGAGATCGACAAGGAACTCGACCAGGGCGCCCCGCCCGCGGTGGTGTCGGTCCGCTGATGCCGCCCCGCGGGACCCCGACCGCGCAGCCGCACGGGCCGGACGCCGCACGAGCGAGCGGCGCCCGGCTTCGGGCCCCGGTCAGGACCGGGAGACCGGGCCCCGGGAGACCAGGGCCGTGGGCCAGGGGCCCGGGAGACCGGGGCCAGGCGTCCCCAGGCCGTCAGGAAGCCGGCACGGTGGCGAGGAACTCGCCCGCCCAGGCCAGCAGATCGCGGCCCGCGAGGGGCTTGGCGCCGATGGTGCCGGGCTTGGGGCGCGGCACCAGCACCTGCCGGGTGGCCTGCTTGAGGACCGAGCCCGGGTAGACCCGCTTGAGCCGCAGCTCCTGCGACTCCCGCAGCTCGACCGGGCCGAACCGCACCTTGTCGCCCTGGAGGGTGATGTCGGTGACGCCCGCCGACCGGGCCAGCATCCGCAGCCCCGCGACGAGCAGCAGGTTCTCCACCGGCTCGGGCAGCGGCCCGTAGCGGTCGGTCAGCTCCTCGCGGACGGCGGCGATGTCCTCCTCGGTGTTCGCCGACGCGATCGCGCGGTACGCCTGCAGCCGCAGCCGCTCCCCCGGCGCGTAGTCGTGCGGGACGTGCGCGTCGACCGGCAGCTCGATCTTGACCTCCAGCGGCGCCTCCTCCACCGGGCCCGCCTCCCCGGCCTCCAGCGCCGCGCGGTAGTCGGCCACCGCCTCGCCGACCATCCGCACGTACAGGTCGAAGCCGACCCCCGCGATGTGCCCGGACTGCTCGCCGCCGAGCAGGTTGCCCGCGCCGCGGATCTCCAGGTCCTTCATCGCCACGTACATGCCCGCGCCCATCTCGGTGTGCTGGGCGATGGTGGCCAGCCGCTCGTGGGCGGTCTCCGTCAGCGGCTTCTCCGGCGGGTAGAGGAAGTAGGAGTAGCCGCGGTCCCGCCCGCGGCCCACCCGGCCCCGCAACTGGTGCAGCTGGCTGAGGCCGAAGGTGTCGCCGCGTTCGACGATGAGGGTGTTGGCGTTGGAGATGTCGATGCCGTTCTCCACGATGGTGGTGGAGACGAGCACGTCGAACTTCTTCTCCCAGAAGTCGACGACCACCTGTTCCAGCGCCTGTTCGGTCATCTGCCCGTGCGCGGTGGCGATCCGGGCCTCCGGGACGATCTGCCGCAGCCGGGCCGCGGCCCGGTCGATGGACTCGACCCGGTTGTGGATGTAGAAGACCTGCCCCTCGCGCAGCAGCTCGCGGCGGATCGCCGCGCCGATCTGCTTCTCCTCGAACGGGCCGACGAAGGTGAGCACCGGATGCCGCTCCTCGGGCGGCGTGGTGATGGTGGACATCTCGCGGATGCCGGTGACCGCCATCTCCAGGGTGCGCGGAATCGGCGTCGCGGACATCGTCAGCACGTCCACATTGGCCCGCAGCTTCTTCAGCTGCTCCTTGTGCTCCACACCGAACCGCTGCTCCTCGTCGACGATGACCAGGCCCAGCTCCTTGAACTTCGTCTCCGAGGAGAAGAGCCGGTGGGTGCCGATGACGACGTCGACGGTGCCGTCCCGCAGCCCGTCCAGCGTGGCCCGCGCCTCGGTGTCGGTCTGGAACCGGGAGAGCGCGCGCACGTTGACCGGGAACTGGCCGTAGCGCTCGGAGAACGTGGAGAAGTGCTGCTGCACCAGCAGCGTCGTCGGCACCAGGACGGCCACCTGCTTGCCGTCCTGCACCGCCTTGAACGCGGCCCGCACGGCGATCTCCGTCTTGCCGTACCCGACGTCGCCGCAGATCAGCCGGTCCATCGGGACCGACTTCTCCATGTCCTCCTTGACCTCGCCGATGGTGGTGAGCTGATCCGGCGTCTCCGCGTACGGGAACGCGTCCTCCAGCTCCCGCTGCCAGGGTGAGTCCGCGCCGAACGCGTGCCCCGGCGCGGCCATCCGCGCGCTGTAGAGCTTGATCAGATCGGCGGCGATCTCCTTGACCGCCTTCTTGGCCCGCGCCTTGGTCTTCGTCCAGTCGGCGCCGCCCAGCCGGTGCAGGGTGGGCTGCTCGCCGCCCACGTACTTGGTGATCTGCTCCAACTGGTCGGTCGGCACGAACAGCCGGTCGCCGGGCTGGCCGCGCTTGGCGGGCGCGTACTCCACCAGCAGGTACTCGCGGGTGGCGCCCTGCACCGTGCGCTGCACCATCTCGATGTAGCGGCCCACCCCGTGCTGCTCGTGCACGATGAAGTCGCCCGGCTGCAGCGTCAGCGGGTCGATCTGCTTGCGGCGGCGCGCCGGCATCCGGGCGCCGTCCTTGCCCGCGGCCTTCTGACCGGACAGATCCGTCTCGGTCAGCACCGCCAGTTCGAGCCCCGGCGCGATGAAGCCGTTGTCCAGGGACCCGCACGCCACGGTCACCACCGACGGGACGGGCTCCGGCTCCGCGCCCGCCTGCCGCGCCGGGACGCCCTCCGCACCCAGCACCTCCACGGTGCGGGCGGCCGTGCCGTGCGCCTCGGTGACGTAGACGCACTGCCAGCCCCGCGACAGCCAGTCCTTGGTGTCGGCGAGCGCCCGCGCGGTGTCGCCCCGGTAGGTCTCCGGGGCGTGCATGCCGAGCTGGAGCACGTCGCCGTCCTCCGTGTCCGCGCCGGTCAGCTCGGTGTCCGCGGCGAACTGGCTGACCGTCCACCACATCATGCCCAGTTCACGGGCATGCTCCCGCACCTCGGCGATCCCGCGCAGCGAGGCGGCGCCGACGTCGATGGGGGCCTGCGCGCCGTCGCCGTCCCCGGCACCGGCGGTGGCCGCCCAGGACGCCTGCAGGAACTCCTGGCTGGTCGCCACCAGGTCCGCGGCCCGGGTGCGCACCCGCTCCGGGTCGCACACCACCGTCATGCTGCCCGCGGGCAGCACGTCCAGCAGCAGCTCCATCTCGTCCACCAGCACCGGCGCCAGCGACTCCATGCCGTCCACCGCGATCCCCTCGGCGATCTTGCCGAGGAGTTCGTGCAGCTCCGGATGGTCCTCGGCCAGCTCGGCCGCGCGCCGCCGCACCTCGGGGGTCAGCAGCAGTTCGCGGCACGGCGGAGCCCACAGCCCGTGCTCCGCGATCTCCAGCGAGCGCTGGTCGGCCACCTTGAAGTAGCGGACCTCCTCCACTTCGTCGCCCCAGAACTCCACCCGGATCGGGTGCTCCTCAGTGGGCGGGAAGACATCCAGGATGCCGCCGCGGACCGCGAAGTCGCCGCGCTTCTCCACCAGCTCCACGCGCGCGTACGCGGCGGCCGACAGCGCGTCCACGACCTCGTCCAGATCGGCGCTCTGCCCCTGCTTCAGCGCCACGGGCACCAGCTCGCCCAACCCCTTGACCTGGGGTTGCAGCACCGAGCGGATCGGCGCGACGACGACCGAGACCGGCCCGGTGGCCGGGTCGTCCGGGTCCGGGTGCGCCAGCCGGCGCAGCACCGCGAGGCGCCGCCCCACCGTGTCCGACCGCGGGCTGAGCCGCTCGTGCGGCAGCGTCTCCCAGGAGGGGTACTCGACGACGCCCTCCTCCGGGAGGAGGGAGCGCAGCGCGGCTCCCAGGTCCTCCGCCTCCCGGCCGGTCGCCGTGACCGCCAGCACCGGCCGCCCGGCGGACCGGGCCAGGGCCGCGACGGCGAAGGGGCGGGCCGCCGCGGGGCCGACGAGATCGACGTGGTGCCGGTTGCCGTCGGCGGCGGCAGCGACAGCCTCCTCCAGCGCGGGGTCCTTGGTGACGGCGTCGAGCAGACCGTGCAGGCTCATGAGGGCTTCGCTTTCGGCTTTCCGTCCGGGGGCGCGGGGTCCTCGTACGCGATCCTTCCGCGGGGCGCGCACGACGAAGAGCCCGGCTCGCAAGCGAACCGGGACACTCCCAGCGTACGCCGCACCGGTGACAGCCCCGCGCCGTCGCACTGCTGCCGTACCGCCGACCTCGGGCACGCGCCGGTGCGGCAGGGGCCGGACCACCCGGCTCCCCGCCCCACCGGGGTACGGCCGCTCAGTCGGCGGCCGGGGCCGACTGCTGCGCCGGAAGCGCGGGGTCGTCCGGGGCCCGGCCGGTCAGCGTCGCAAGCGAGGAGCGGACGTGCGCCATGTGCTCCCGCAGCTCCTCGGACCGCTCGGCGTGCTCCCGCAGCACCCGCTCGGTCTCCCGCTCGATCCCCTCCGCCCGGACCCGCGCCTCCGCGACCAGCTCGGCACCGCGCGCCTCCGCGTCCTCCTGCCGGTGCCGCGCCGCCTCCTCGGCCTCGGCGTGCTCCCGCCTGGCGTCGGCGAGCGCCCGCTCCCCGCGCTCCTCCAGATCGGCCGCCCACGCCTGGAACTCGGCCTCCTTCTCGGCCAGCTCCCGGTCGAAGGCGTCCGCCTGGGCCGCATGCTCCTTCTCCTGCTCGGTGAGGAGCGCCGCGCACCTGCGGGACATCTCCTGCAGCGCCTCGGACGCGTCCTGGCCGATCTTCTCGGCCTGCGTCCGGGCCTCGGAGCGCAGCCCGTCGGCGCGGTCCTGGGCGGCGTCCAGCGTTCTGGCAGCGGCGGCCTCGGCATCCGCGCGGCGGCGGGCTGCCGCTTCGCGGGCGGTGTCCCGTACCGAGCGGGCCTCCTCCTCGGCGCGCTCGGTCAACTGCTGCGCCGCGGTGTCGGCCGCCGCCCTGAGATCGGCCGCCTCCGACTCGGTGGTCGCGAGGATGCCCTGGGCGCGGGCGCCCAGCGCCTCGAAGGTCTGCGGGGGCAGTGCGGCGGCGACACCGCGGAGCCGCTCCGCCTCCTCGGCCAGCTCCTGGGCGAGCTGGGTGAGCTGCGCGGTGCGGTGCCAGGCGGCCTCGCGTTCCGCGTTCAGCTCGGTCACGCGGCCGTCGACCTGTTCGGACCGGTACCCGCGGCCCCGGACAACAGTGAAGCCGTGCGGCGACGACGCACTCATATCGAGCCCCTTATCTCGGCTGTCCCGTCACTCTCTGGCGATCCGACGATCCCGACAGTCACGTACGAGACCGGCCCGGCCCAGGATGCGCTACTTCACCGCGGTTGCCGTAATCGGCACATCCTGTCGCAACTGATGAAAAAGAGAACGTGACCCGGATGGCTCCCACACGACCACGCTTCCGGTACCAGGCACGTTGAGCCCGGGGTTCGCCACCGGCACGGTCGTCGTCCCCCCGTCGCCCTCCGTCAGCCGCCTGATCCTCCAGCCCATTCGTGTGAGTGACAGGACGGAGCTCCCCTCGTCGACGGTGACCGCCCCCAGCGCCGAACCGAGGAACGGATAGAACCGGAACGGGTTCCCCACCGTGGCCGGCCCCGTCCCCTCCCGGACGAGCGCGCTCAGCAGCCGGCGCTGCCGCTTGACCCGCCCCAGGTCCCCCTCCGGATCGCTGTAGCGCGCCCGTACGTAGGCCAGCGCCTGCCTGCCGTCGAGCGTGCGGCAGCCGGCGGGCAGATCGGCGCCCGCCTTCTCGTCGCGCAGCGGCTCCTTCAGACAGACCCGCACCCCGTCGAGCGCGTCGACGACGCGGGTGAAGCCGAGGAAGTCGATCTCGGCGTAGTGGTCCAGGCGCAGCCCCGTCGCCTGCTCGACGGTGCGGGTGAGCAGCCGGGGACCGCCCCGCGCGTACGCCGAGTTGATCTTGTCGCGGCCATGGCCCGGAACCGGGACGTAGGAGTCCCGCGGAATGCTCACCAGATACGGGCCCGCCGCGCCGTAGTGCAGCACCATCACCGTGTCCGTGTTGCGCTCGCCCCCGCCGCCCACATGCAGCTCCGCCCGCTGCTCGCGGGTGAGGTCGGCGCGGGTGTCGGTACCGATGATCAGCCAGTTGGTGCCCCGGCCGGGCGGCGGGCGGCCCGGATAGTCGGCCAGCGCCCCGGTCTGCCGCACCCGGCCGTCCGCCCACACCCAGGTCCCCGCGAGCGCCACCGCGCAGGCCAGCACCAGCACGAGCAGCACCAGCAGGACGACCCGCCACCAGCGGCGCCGCCCGCGGCCGCCGCGGCCGCCGCCGGGCGGGTCACCCGCGTGGTAGAGGGTGCTGCTCTCCCCGTACATGAGCCGAGCGTCCCGCACTCCGCGGGGCGGCGCCCGCCGCACTGGGCCGACAGAGCGAGCGCCTCCCGCGGGGCGCGCCGCTGTTCGAGGGCACGCGTTTTCGGCTGCCGCCCGTGCGGGGCTCCCGCGTCGCGGGGCGCCTTGTTTGCTGGGGGCACGCCCCCTCGCGTTTCCGGCCCCCGCCGGTGCGGGGCTCCCGCGTGGTCGGGGGCACGCCCCCGTTGTTCTCGGCTGCCGCCGACAGGCCGTGTCGGGGGGCTCCGCCCCCCGACGCCCCCCGCTAGGTGGCTTCGCCCCCTAGAACCCCCGGCCGCCAAGGGTCACCGCTGCGAACGCGTGTCAGCGGCGCGGAGGCAGGGTCCCCGATCCGGCCGGTGACAACCCTGCGGCTTGTTCTTCTACGAGGACGAAAGGCGGGCTGTCCTTCTCTCCGGCGACCCGCAGGGTTGTCACCGGCCGCACCCGGGGCGCAGGCCCCTCGCCGGGTGCCCGGAGCCGGAGAGCGCCGCAGATGCGGCTGGGGGTCCTAGGGGGCGAAGCCCACTAGCGGGGGGCCGTTGGGGGGCGGAGCCCCCCGACACGACCCGTCGGCGGCAGCCGGAAACGCGAGGGGGCGTGCCCCCACCACACGGCGACCCCACACCGGCGGCAGCCGGAAACGCGAGGGGGCGTGCCCCCAGCAACGGGGCGCCCCGCGGCGCGGAACCCCGCAGCGTGGTGCGGGCACTCAGAAAAGGCCGTCCCACATCTGCTCGAGCAGCACGGACCACCAGTTCTCCGGGGAGGCGAGTGCCGCGGCGTCCAGGGCGGCGAGCTGGGCCTGGAAGTCGACCGTCCAGCGACCGGCCTGGTCCGGCGTCAGCCCGAACCGCAGCCGCCACATCCGCCCCAGCATGGCCATGCACCGGACGAACTCCGGCAGGCCCGTGTTCACGAACTGCGGGGGCGCGGGCTGCCCGCCGGGCCCCGCCTCCAGCGGCACGGCCACGATGTTCGCCGAGCCGTACTGCACACACAGTTGCCGTCCGAAGTCGGTCCCCATCACCAGGTACGAGCCCGCGTCGGAAGCCGGCTGCACCCCGCGTTCCTGGGCCAGCTCGGCCAGCGTCGGCACCGGGCGGCCGGGCTGGGCCTGGCCCCAGAAGAACGGGCCCATGTCGATGGGCACGCCCGCCCACACCAGGGTCTGCGCCACGATGTCGGGCACGCCCTGGCGGGAGACGGCCCGCTGGTCGAAGCGGAAGACGCCCTGCGGTCCGAACGCCTGCATGAGCTCCTGCCCGATGGCGTCGGGCGGGATGGGCGGTGCGGGCGGGATCTGGCCGGGCGGCGGCAGCGGTACCCGCTGCGGAGCGGGCCGCGCGGGCCCGTCGGCGACCTGGTGCAGCTCGCCCTGGTGCTCGACGAGGTGCCGCATGCCCTGCTGCCGCGAGGCGTGGTCGGTGCCGTAGGAGGCGGTGTGGCTGATCCGCACCTGCGGCCAGCTCTCGCGGACCATGCGGGCGCAGTAGCCGCCGGGCAGGTCGCAGGACTCCAGTTCGGTATGGAGCTCGACGACCTGCTGCGGGGGCACGTTCATGGCCCGCAGCTCGTGCAGCAGTTGCCACTCCGGGTGCGGGGTCCCCGGCGCGGAGCGGCGGATGAGCTGCTGCTCGGAGCCGTCGGGCGCGCGGTAGCGGAGCACGGCCATGTAGCCGGGCCCGACCGTGGGCGTGCCCGGCTGCGGCTGCGGGGCACCGGGCGGCGGTCCGCCGGGGCCGGGCCCCATCGCGGGCGCGCCGGGGGCCGGTGCGCCGGGAGGGCCGGGCGGGGTGGGGCCGCCGGGGGCGGGGCCGGCGAGCATCGTCGCCGCCTGGTGCACTCCGCCGCCCGGGCCGCCGCCGGGCGGCGGCGTCGCCGGGTCACCGGGCATGTCCGCCCTCGGCTGCTGCCCGCTCTGGCTGATCTGCTCGGCGAGGTCGTCGGACGAGACCATCTGCGTGGGCACGTAGCCGCCGCCGGAGCCGCCGGGAGGGCCGGGCGGGGAGGGCGGCGGCGGGGTCGCGGGGCCGCCGGAGCGGGCACCGGGAGCCCCCGGCGCACCCGGGGGCGGGGGCACCGACGGGCCCGTGCCGCGCGGCTGTTTGCCGGGGACGGCGCCCTGCGGGGCGCGGCTCGTGGCGGCGTCCGCGATGTCGTCGGCTCCGGACGCGTCGGGAGCATCCGGCGTCCGGAGGCCGCCCTGGGAGGGGTCGGCCAGCATGGTCGCGGCATGGTGCACGCCGCCGGTGCCGCCACCGCCGGTGCCGCTGTCGGGCCCTGCGCCGTTCCCGGTGCCGCCGTCGGCCGCACCGCCCTGCGGGGCCTGGTCCGGGTACGGGGCGGCCGGTCCCTGCGGCGGCCCCGGCCGGGGCCCGCCCGGAGCGGAGTGCTGGTCGACGGGTCCGTGACCGGACTGCGGGTCGTGCGGCTCCTCCAGCGCGGGGGACACGGTGGTCCTGGGCAGCCCGCTGCCCTCGGGCAGCAGTGCGGTACGCGCCTCCGAGCCGGACGGCGGCGGGGTGTCCTCCTCGTCGCTGCCCATCAGCGGCGGCGCGAACACGGTCGCCGGCGGCGCCTGCGCCTCTCCGCTGCCCGCACCGCCGGTGTCGGCGCCGTCCCAGGGGCTGGGCCCGGAGGGGGCGCCGCCCGAGGTGTCGCCGGTGAAGGCGGGGGCGGGCGGCGGCGGGTGCGGCACGGCGGGTCCCGGCGTCCCCTGCGCGGGGGTGCCCTCGGCGCGTGCGGGGGTGCCGTCGGCGCGCCGGTCGGGGATGCCCATCTTGTCGGCCGCCTGCTGGAGCCACTCGGGGGGCGTCAGCAGGAACGAGGTGGCCTCGAGGTCGAGCCGCTGCTGCGGCGGCGCGGCCGGGGCGGCCGGTTCCTCGCCGTACTCCTCCTCGTAGCGGCGGATGACCTCGCCCACCGGCAGTGCGGGCCACAGCGTGGTCTCCCCGCTGTCGCGGGCGATGACCAGCCGGACGTTGCCACTGTCCGAGGCCGGTGCCCCCGCGCGGTCCTCGGCCCAGGCGACGAAGCCCAGGTCGAACTCGCGGACCCGCACCTCGCGCTGCTCGTAGGCGGGTACCTCACCGTTGACCCAGCGCTCGGCACGCTCCTGGGCTTGCGCCAAGGTCACCATCGCGCTCTCACCTCTCCACAGGGACGGCGCGGGCGAAGCCGCCGTCCACCATCAGGTTCGCCACCGTCTCCAACTCCGGCGGGTTGCCCGCCAGCCGCAGCAGGAACTCGTCGAAGTCCGTGCCGCACGGCCGCAGCAGCCGCTCCACCCGCTCCTGGACCTGCAGGCCGTCGGCGTCCCGGGCGTCGTCGTAGGCGCAGAACCACACCGAACCGGGTGCCTCGCCCTTGACCTTCACCGCGACCAGGCCGCCCTGCACGAACCCCACCCCCAGGTAGTCCTTGGTGAGGTGGTCGCGCAGGCACTTGTTGACGTAGACGAGGTCGTTGACGGCGGCGTCGTCGCGCACCGTGAAGAACGGCTGGTCCACCAGCAGTCCCAGCTCCGCGTCGAGCGCGACGCCCTGCGGGGCGCAGCCGCCCGCGGCCTTCAGGAACGTCCGGTAGGCGCCGGGCAGCCGGTAGCCCAGCCGCTCCTCGACGTCCACGACCTGCCGTTCGGTCACCGCCGGCTCCATGCCGTGCGGGACGGCGAAGTGCGCGGGCCGGGTCTCCTGGAGGGGGCGGGTACCGGTCTTGGCGTGGTCGACGGCGGCCGTCGCCAGCCCGGCGTGGTGCCGCAGCAGCGCCTTGACCTCGACGGGGACGAGTTCCATCCGGCGGCTGTGCGGCACGTGGTGCCACGTCCAGCCGTGCGGGGTCGCCACGGACGGCAGATCCGCCCACAGCTCGTGCTCCTCGGCGTGCAGCGCGGCGTTGGCCGACACGTAGTCCGTCAGCCGCAGTTCGTCGCCGCCGAAGCCCTCCGGGGGCTCCGCGATCTCCGCCGCCGCACGCGCGTACGGGGAGAAGTCCGGAAATCCGCCGTGGTCGACGCGCACCCCCTGGGGGTAGCGGGCCGCTCTGACCGGATCCGGGAAGTACACGACCTGCCCGGCGTACGCCCGGTTCGGCGGTGCGGCGGCGTTCCCCTGGCCCTCGGGGCCGGTAGGCGCCCCCACCCCGAGCCGACCTGTCGTCATCGCGTTGGCTCCCTGCTGCTTCCGACTGGTACCGAACAGCCTATGCGGTACGCCGCCGTGCAGACACCGCCCCCTGCGGGCACCCGGCGGACGGCGGCGGACCGCACCTTCCCGGCGGACCGTTCGCCGCACGCGCTCCTCGCCGGGGTGCCGCGCGGACTTCACCCCGCCCGGCATCGTCCCGGACCCACCCGCCCCTCCTTCACACCGTCACCACCACCGCCACAATTCCCTGACATCGCGGCGGAATGATCGACTCGTACGCCACACTGCATACTTGGGCGAGCCCCGGCACAGAGGGGACACTCTGGGAGGAAGCTCCATTGCACACGGCACCACAGGCGCACACACCGCAGCAGCCGGAAGCGCCGCAGGCGCAGCACGGCTCGTACAGCGGCGGCGACCCGCGCATCGGCTGGATAGCCGCTGTCGACTCCCTCAGCGCCACCGCACCGGTCCTGCTCCAGCGCCGTGACGGCATCCTGCCCGCCGTCGCCGCCGCACTGTCGATCCGGGGCGAGACCCTCACCTGCACCGGCAGCAAGGGAGAACGCGCGCCCACCCACCACCCGCTCGTGCAGGACTTCCTCGACACCCTCACCACCGAGCGGCGCTCCCGCCAGACCGGCCGCTGCCCCGAGGCGGTCCTGCTGTCGCGCTATCTGACCGCCGCCGAGGTGGCCCGCGCGGACAAGCGCCGCCGTCCCGCCAAGAGCAGCCGGACCGGCAGGGGCACCGTGGGCAAGGGCTCCCGCACCCCCAAGGCGCCCAAGCCGCTCACGCTCGGCGAGGCCAGACGCGCGCTCAAGCAGGCCAAGCTCACTGCCCGCCGTATCCGCGAGGACGGCGACCCGCTGCACGGCAGCTACGCGCCTCCGTGCCGGTCCTGCGGGGCACTGCTGGCCCACTTCGGGGTGCGGGCCGTCGACCCGGCGCGGGAGAGCGCGCCATGACCACGCGCTTCCCCGTCGCCGTCGACGATCCGCTGCGCAACGCCGGGTGGCAGCCGGGCCGATGGGACATCCGGCAGGCCGAGCAGTGGGCCGACGCACTGCGCGGCCACGTCTCGCCCGGCGGCCACCGGCACGCGGTCTTCCCGGCGGCCGTCGAGGTGTGGGCCGAGTTCGGCACGCTCCGCATCACCCCCACCGGACCCGGCCGCCACCTCGCGCCGTCGCCGGTGCACATCGACCCGCTCCCCGGACTGCACGCGGCCCGCACCTTCAACGACCTGGGCCGGGCGCTGGGCACCCAGGTCTGCCCGATCGGCACCGAGGGCGAGGACGAGGCGCTGCTGGCCATCGACGCCGAGCGCCGCGTCTACAGCATCGACGCGACGGGCGACTGGTATCTGGGCGCCGACTTCGACGCCGCGCTCTCGGCGCTGCTCATGGGACTGGTACCGGCCAAGCTGAGCGCGGGCCCGCCCCCCGTCGTCCCCCCTCCGGAGAGCGCCGGACCGGACGGGCTCACGGACACCCGCACGGGATGACGGCGTACGACTGGAGGGCATCCGGGATGACGGCGTACGGGCCGGGGCGCGGGCGGTCGCTCACGCACCCGCGTACGGGATGATCGCCGAGACCCGGAAGCCGCCCGCGTCCGTCGGTCCGGAGACGAAGCCGCCGCCGAGTGCGGTCACCCGCTCCCGCATCCCCACCAGGCCGTTGCCGCCGCTGGGCAGCCCCGCGTCGGCCGCACCGTCGGCGGCCGGGTCGTTCTCGACCTGCAGCGCGACCTCCGCCACGCGGTGCGCGACCCGGACCCGGGTCGCGGCTCCGGCCGCATGCTTGTGCACATTGGTCAGCGCCTCCTGCACCACCCGGTACGCGGTCTGCTGGACCGGCGGCGGGCAGGCGCCGTCCGGGCTGCCCTCGACGCTGAGTTCCACGGCCATCCCCGCGGCGCGCGACTGGCCGACCAGCGAGTCGAGATGGGCGAGCGAGGGCGCGCCCGGGTGCGGGGCTCCGGCATCCGGGAGCGGCGCACCGGCCTGCACCGCGCCCCGCACCGCCGCCGTCCGGGCGTCCGTGCCGCGCTCCGCGCCTCGGGCAGCCGCCGGTCCCGCCGCGTGTCCGGCGACGGCGGACGCGAAGGCGGCCAGCCGTGAGGGCGCCTCGGCCGCTGCGGCTCCGGACGCCCCGGCCACCGGCGACACCGCGCCGTGCCCGGGAGCGGCGGAGTCGCCCGACGGAGCATCCGAGGCGGAGGCGTCGGGGGCAGGAGAGTCAGCCGGGCCGGACGAGGCCCCGGTGGCCCCGGCGGGGTCGGCGGGGTCGGTCCGCTCGGTTCGCTCCGACTCACCCGAGCGCAGCACGCCCAGCATGGTGCGCAGCTCGTCGAGGGCCTGCCGCCCCATGTCACCCACCAGCGCAGCGTTCTTCGCCGCCTTCTCCGGATCCTTCAGCGCCACCGCCTGCAGCGCCGCCGCGTGCACCACCATCAGGCTCACCCGGTGGGCGACCACGTCGTGCATCTCCCGGGCGATCCGGGTGCGCTCCTCGTTCCGTGCCCACTCGGCCCGCTCCTCCGCCCGGTCGGCCAGCAGCGAGAGCTCGCGCTCCAGGCCGTCCGCGCGCTCGCGCAGCGACTCCACGAGCCGCCGCCGCGCTCCGACGTACAGTCCGAGCAGTACGGGCGGCGCCGTCACCCCGATCGACATGAGGATCGAGACCAGCGGGACGAACCAGCCCTGGGGGTTGAAGTCGGGGTCCTGCCCGATGTTCTGGTCCAGCCGGTAGGCGGTCATCACCAGCATCCCGGCGGCGGCCATCCCGGCCAGCAGTCCGGTGATCCGGCGCGGCACGTCGGTGGCGGCGAGCGTGTAGAGGCCGACGACCCCGAGGAAGGTGCCCATCTCGGCCGGTATGACGGCGATGGCGACCAGCACGACCGCTATCGGCCAGCGGCGGCGCAGCACCAGCGTGGCCCCCGCGACGGCGCCCAGGAGCACCGCGAGGACCTCCGGGATCCCCGTCTCCTCGGCGAAGCCCCGCCCCTGCAGGGCGCACTCCGCGGCGGAGGCCGCGGCCAGGGCGATGTCGAGTACCGCACTCCGTGGTTTCTCCCACCACCACGGCCCGCCCCGCGTACGGTTTTCCCCCGTCTCGGTCATACCGACCACCCTACGGCCGCCCCTCGCCGCCTTGCCCCGCCGATCCCCGGAACATCCCATTCCGGTCGTCTGTCCGCGACCGGACGGTTTCGTGAGCGGCTGCCACCGCGGCCCGGCGGTCCGGACCGGCAGCCCGGACCGGCAGCCCCGCCGACGGACGGCTCGCGCCGGGCACCCGCCCGCGACCGGGCAACGCCGGGCACGGCCAGGCACGGCCGCCGCCGGGCACGGCCGGGCACGGCCGGGCACGGCCGGGCACGGAAAGCGGCCGGACCCCCCTCCGGGGCCCCGGCCCCGGCGCCGCCGCGGACCAGGACCGCCGCACTTCCGCGGAGCAGGCCGAGCCGCACCCCGCGCACCGTGAACCCGGCGGACGGACGGACGTGAACCCACCGGACGAACGAGGCCGCGTCAGGTACGCTCTGAGCCACCTTCCCCCGTGGTGTAACGGGCAGCACCCTGGATTTTGGATCCAGTAGTCAAGGTTCAAATCCTTGCGGGGGAGCTCACGGCACGCTCGCCCCGGTCGTCACGGCACACACGATCCGGTCCTCACGGCGCGCACGATCCGGGCCGGCCTTCTTCCGCCGCCCGAGGGCCCGCCCTCCCGGCACACGGCGAACCCCCCGGTATCCTGCGGGATGCACCCAACCCCGAAGCCGAAGGGCACACCCGTGAGCGTCACTCGCCCGGCAGCCGTCGTCGTTCTCGCAGCGGGTGAGGGCACCCGCATGAAGTCGGCGACCCCCAAGGTCCTGCACGAGATCTGCGGCCGCTCCCTGGTCGGCCATGTGGTGAGCGCCGCACGGGCGCTGGATCCGGAGCAGTTGGTCGTGGTCGTCGGACACGCGCGCGAGCAGGTCACCGCGCACCTGTCGAAGCTGGACGCCGAGGCCCGCACCGCCGTGCAGCACGAGCAGAACGGCACCGGGCACGCGGTCCGGATGGCACTGGAGGAGCTGGGCGGCGGAGGGCCCGCCGGAACGGTCCTGGTGACCTGCGGCGACACCCCGCTGCTGACCGGCAGGACGCTGCAGCAGCTTGCGGACACCCACGTCGCCGACGGCAACGCCGTCACCGTGCTGACCGCGGAGGTCCCGGACGCGACCGGCTACGGCCGCATCGTGCGCGAGAGCGGCGGCGGGGCGGTCACCGCGATCGTGGAGCACAAGGACGCGACCGAGGAGCAGCGCGCCGTCCGGGAGATCAACTCGGGGGTGTTCGCGTTCGACGGCCGGCTGCTGGCACAGGCGCTGGCACAGGTCAGTACGGACAACAGCCAGGGCGAGGAGTACCTGACGGACGTGCTCGGCATCCTGCGGGAGGCCGGTCACCGGGTGGGCGCCGCGGTGGCGGGCGACCACCGGGAGATCGCGGGCATCAACAACCGCGTGCAGCTCTCCGAGGCCCGCCGGATGCTCAACGGCCGGCTGCTGGAGGACGCCATGCTGGCGGGGGTCACGGTCGTGGACCCGGCCACCACGTGGATGGACGTGGACGTGACCTACGAGCCGGATGCCACGGTCCACCCGGGCACCCAGTTGCTCGGCAGCACACACCTGGGCCCCGCCAGCGAGGTGGGGCCGAACACCCGCCTGACCGACACCCGGGTGGGAGCGGGGGCCACGGTCGGCAACACCGTCGCGCAGGGCGCGGAGATCGGCGAGCGGTGCGCGGTCGGCCCCTACACCTATCTGCGGCCCGGCACCCGGCTGGGCCCGAGGGTGAAGGCGGGCAGCTACGTCGAGATGAAGAACGCCGAGGTCGGCGAGGGGAGCAAGGTGCCGCACCTCTCCTACGTGGGCGACGCGGTGATCGGGGAGCACAGCAACATCGGCGCGGCGAGCGTCTTCGTGAACTACGACGGTGAGAGCAAGCACACCACGACGGTCGGCTCGCACTGCCGGATGGGCGCGGACAACATGTATGTGGCCCCCGTCACGATCGGGGACGGCGCCTACAGCGCAGCCGGGTCCGTGATCACCAAGGATGTGCCGCCCGGCTCGCTGGCCGTGGCGCGCGGCCAGCAGCGCAACATCGAGGGCTGGGTGGCCCGCAAACGGCCGGGCAGCGCCTCGGCGCAGGCGGCGCAGGAGGTGGCGCAGGAGCCCGCCGGTCCGCCCACGCGAGCCCCTGAGACCGCCGGGAACGCCCGTTCCGCGAACGGTGCGAGCGGGCAGGTTCCCGCGGAAGAGGGTTAAGACCGGGTATCCGGTTGTATGACGGGGGGCGTACGGTTATGGAGGCCCGATGGGCCACGCGGCTGAAAACCGACGCCGCCTCCGTCAACCGACGCCGCCCCCCACCGAGCCGCCGTGCGGCGCACACACAGGGAGACAACAGCAGTGACCGGGATCAAGACGACCGGCGAGAAGAAGCTCATGCTCTTCTCCGGCCGCGCCCACCCCGAACTCGCCGAGGAAGTCGCCAAGCAGCTCGGTATCGGCGTGGTCCCGACCAAGGCTTTCGACTTCGCGAACGGCGAGATCTACGTTCGCTTCCAGGAGTCGGCGCGCGGCGCCGACTGCTTCCTGGTCCAGAGCCACACCACGCCGATCAACAAGTGGATCATGGAACAGCTCATCATGATCGACGCGTTGAAGCGGGCGTCGGCACGGAGCATCACCGTGATCGTCCCGTTCTACGGGTACGCGCGGCAGGACAAGAAGCACCGTGGCCGCGAGCCGATCTCGGCCCGGCTGATGGCGGACATGTTCCGCACCGCGGGCGCGGACCGCATCCTCACCGTCGACCTGCACACCGACCAGATCCAGGGCTTCTTCGACGGACCGGTCGACCACCTGTTCGCGCTGCCGCTGCTGGCGGATTACGTGGCGGCCAGGACCGACCGCGACAAGCTCACGGTCGTCTCGCCCGACGCGGGCCGCGTCCGGGTCGCCGACCGCTGGGCCGACCGGCTCGGCGCCCCGCTGGCCATCGTCCACAAGCGGCGCGACCCGGACGTGGCGAACCAGGTGACTGTGCACGAGGTCGTCGGCGACGTGAAGGACCGGGTCTGCGTCCTGGTCGACGACATGATCGACACCGGCGGCACCATCTGCGCGGCCGCCGACGCGCTGTTCGCCAACGGCGCCGAGGACGTCATCGTCACGGCCACGCACGGCGTGCTCTCCGGACCGGCAGCCGACCGGCTCAAGAACTCCAAGGTCAGCGAGTTCATCTTCACCAACACGCTGCCCACCCCGAGCGAGCTCGAACTCGACAAGATCACGGTGCTGTCGATGGCGCCGACGATCGCCCGCGCCGTGCGCGAGGTGTTCGAGGACGGCTCGGTGACCAGCCTCTTCGACGAGCAGGCGTAGCCGCCCGGCCCTCCCGGGCCCGCTCCGCTGATCGATTTCCGACCGGCCTCCCGCACCGCGTAGACTCCACGAGTCGCTCGGCGAGGGAGGCCGGTCCGCTTCATGGGGATCGATACTCCGTTATCGACGCGCGCTCTTCGTAGCAGGTCCGTCGGGACCGAGTGGCACCGCAGACATCCGTACCACCGCTTACGAGGAGCGCAGCATGGCTGACGTCAGCATCAACGCGACCGTCCGCAGCGAGTTCGGCAAGGGCGCCGCCCGCCGGCTCCGCCGCGAGGAGAGGGTCCCGGCCGTGATCTACGGCCACGGCGCCGAGCCCGTCCACGTGGCCCTGCCCAGCTACGACATGATGATGGCGCTCAAGACCCCGAACGTCCTGATCAACCTGGACATCGAGGGCAAGAAGCAGCTCGTCATCCCCAAGGCCGTCCAGCGTGAGGCCATCCGCCAGTTCCTCGTCCACGTCGACCTGCTGGTCGTCAAGAAGGGCGAGAAGGTCCAGGTCGAGGTCCCGATCCACATCGAGGGCGAGCTGGCCCCGGGCCAGAACCTGATCGAGCACGTGTACAACACGCTGCCGGTCGAGGCCGAGGCCACCCACATCCCCGAGTCGGTCACCGTCTCCGTCGAGGGCATGGACGTCGGCGACCAGGTCCTGGCCAAGGACATCAAGCTGCCGGGCAACACCACGCTGGCCATCGAGGGTGACGAGACCGTCATCTCGATCCTCGCCGCCCAGGCCGAGGAGCCCGCCGCCGAGGGCGAGGAAGGCGAGGGCGAGGAAGGCGCGACGAGCGCCGAGTAAGCTCCCGTTTCCCGCGACCCTGCGGGGTCGCGGGGCCCCGCGGGGTCGCGGGGCCCCGCATCCAGCGGGTCGGTGCGGGTGGGACGCGGCTTCCGGGCCGCGTCCCACCCGTATCACCGGGCTCCCGGGCCCCACCGGTGCCCGGCGGACATCCCACGACCGGAGGACCACGTATGCCGGCCACCACCCCGTGGCTCATCGCCGGACTCGGCAACCCGGGCCCCGACTACTCCGGCAACCGCCACAACGTGGGCTTCATGGTCGCCGACCTGCTCGCCGGGCGGACCGGCGGCAGATTCAAGTCGCACAAGGCGGGCCGCGCCCAGGTGCTCGAGGGCCGCATCGGCGTCCCCGGCACCACCAGCACCCGCGTGGTGCTCGCCAAACCGATGTCGTACATGAACGTCTCCGGCGGCCCCGTCAAAGCGCTGCTGGACTTCTACGGCATCGGGACCGACCGGCTGCTCGTCGTGCACGACGAGCTCGACATCGACTACGGCACCCTCCGCCTCAAGTTCGGCGGCGGCGACAACGGCCACAACGGCCTCAAGTCCCTCACCAAGCTGCTGGGCCGCGACTACTACCGCGTCCGCTTCGGCGTCGGCCGCCCCCCGGGCCGGATGCAGGTCGCCGACTACGTCCTGAAGGACTTCTCCAGCACAGAGCGCAAAGAGCTCGACTACTTCGTCGACCGCGCCGCGGACGCCTGCGAAAGCCTGATCACCGACGGCCTGGAACGCGCCCAGAGCACCTACAACACCTGACGCCGTGGCCCGGGGCTCCTCCGCGGGCCGCCCTTTCGACGGGCCCGGCTCCTCGACGGGCCCGGCTCCTCGGCGGGCCCGGCTCCTCGGCGGGCCCGGCCTCTTCCGCGGGCCCGGCATTGTCGAGCCCCCGCCCCCGGACGGGGCTCAGTCGCGGTTGACGGCCTGGATCTCCTTGACGGTGACGGCGACATCGCCGACGGACTCCCCCTCGGGCATGGCGTGCCGCGGCGTCCCGTCCGGACCGGGGCCCTCGGACCAGAAGACGCGCCACGTCAGAGCCGCCCTCAGGGTGTGCTGCGTTCCCTCGGCCGTGGCCCGCCGATAGACGATGTTGCACTCGGCATCCTCGGTGTTCACCGAGTACCCCCCACCGGCGCCCTTGACCAGGTCGTACGTACAGGACGCCGGATCCGCGTCCGTCGTGCCCGCGGCCAGCCGCAGCCGCACGGGCTCAGCGACCGTGGTCGCCGCCAGTTCCCGTCCCGCCCGGTCGATGGCGGCGGTCACCCAGACTCGGCCCAACGTCCTGGCGAAACGGACATGGGTGGCGAGATTCACCACCTGCCGACCGGCCTTCGGGGACAGCGTCAGCGGCGGAGCGGGCAGTCTGGCCCTCTGATAGGCGAGCCCGGCGAGGATTTCGGCATCGAGGACGGGGGCGTCGGCGGGCGCCGGGTGACCGGGCCCGATGAAGACGAACCCGTCCTGGTCGAGGCATTCCTCGGGAGTGCCGCTGGTGGTGCCGGTGTTGTACCGCATGACATACCACTCGCCCTTGTCCCCGATATGCATGTCCGGGTACCTCGCCCGCACGCCACCCTGCCCGTTCGCTCCTTCCCCGTGCCGGACGTCCACCTTGGTGGCATACGCGGAGAACTCCTCCGGCGAGTACCGCGGTTCGTACCAGCAGGCCGGCGGCTCCCAATCCGCCCCCTGAACAGGAGTCATCGCGGCCCCACCGGAGGACGGCGTGCGATGGACGGAGAACTGCACACGGGAGGCGATACCGTCGGGCTTGTCTTCGCCTTGCGGCGGCGCCTTATTCGCGGAATCCGCTCTTTGTCCGCCCCCGCCGGCCACAGCAGGCATCGGAGCTCCCAGTGCCACTGCGGCGAGCAGCGCGATGGCAGCTTCCCGCCGTAACCTCAGCGAGCGCACTTCTCATCGCTTCCCTTCGCGCTGCTGGATATGACCACCCATGTCCCACCGCGCTTCTCCAAGATGTCTTTCACGCTCGTAAAATCACTCGGACTGGGCTCTGTTCTGATGACCTTCCCCGTGTCCACCATCTTGGCGAACGCGTCTCGTTGGCTCTCGCAGAAAGTAACTGCCGCCTTTTTCTTGCCCAGCTCCACCTTGCGGTCGTAGTAGCGCGTGGTACCCGTGGAAACTTTCCCCGACTTTCGGTACTTCTTGAGGTTGTAGCGGAAGGTCTCCCCCGCCGCATCCTGCACATACTTGTTGGCAACAGGGAGATCCGGGTCGCCGGTTGCATAGGAAAGCGATATGGCTTTGGTTGCGTATTCGTGGTCCCGCAAGACCTCATCCTTCTCCGGATCCCCTGTCATGCCTCCCTCGAAGACGACGTCGAAACCCTTCGGAAAGTCGAATTTCGGCGCGTCCGGATCCTCTGACACGCTGGCGCTCGCACTCGGCGAAACCGAGGCGGACTTCCCGCTGTCCTTCGCCCCCTCGATATCCCCCTTCCCGGACCCGTCGTCACCGCCTCCGCAAGCACTCAACAGCACGAGACCGGACACCGCGACCGTCGCTATCGCCCCACGCATGAATAAGCTCACCGCGTTCCTTCTCCTTTCTTGATGTGGACCGGCCCCTCCGGCAATTTGTCGGCACCCTTGCATTTGTAGACCTTCTGCGCGAGGGTGCGGGCGGCGTAGCCGCCAACTTCTTCGAGTCTGGTCATGCCCTCCGCGTCACCCTCACGCGCCGCACTCGCACCCATATTCAGGAACAACGTGGCTTTGGGATCACTGGACGTGGGGCAAGGAATATCGAGAGTGATTGTCCCACTGAGGTAGCTGTACGCCCCATAGGAAGGACCGAACTCCACAATGAATCTGTATTTCCTCTTCAATTCCCTAGGGTCATCCGGGTATCCAGTGTAAATCACTCGGAACCCAGCACTCCCCCCCTCAGCGCTCAACTCGCAAACAGGAGTGTTGGACCTATTTCGACTCCCAGGGAAATTGCGAATCACCTCCGACTCCATTTCCCCTTCAGCGCCTCGAAGAAGGGGTGCAATCTTCTCCCCTGAAAAAATTCCACCACACACTCGCTCAGGGACGGAAAGCGTCTCTTCATCCACAGGTCGAAGCCACCAGAAAACTGCGGCGACGACTAAGAGCAACGCTCCGCACGACACAGAAATTCGCTTCATATTCACCAAAAGCGCCTCTTTCGATGAACCTTCCAGTCATTTCTTTGGAAAGTTTTCAGCCACAGCGTTGGCAACGTCGGTAGCCGCCCATTTCAGGGTGTCGCCTTTTACCCCTGCGCGCGCACCTGCAGTTTTTGCGATCTCCTCCATAACACTTGACTCCCTCTTTCTCTCATCTGCAAGGAAATCCCTGCGCCCTTCCGCCACTTGTCGGGCCACCTCCTCGGGATCCTTTCTGTAGTGATCGAAAACTGCCTCTTGTACCACTCCCGCCACCTGGCCAGCGGCTTCGCTCCCGTAGGTGAGGCGCCCGAGCCCCATATCCACGACCTGCCCGACCAACTCTTGCTTTTTATCCAGCGATTCGTTGTAACGCTCGGCCGCTCCCACTTTGTCCTCAGCTGCTTCGATACCGTCAACTCGGCCTTCGGCTGCTTGAGCAGCGACCAGCGCACCCGGCTCCGCACCCTTTATCGCCGCGTCCTGAACGCTGTAGCCCTCCGGTGAATTACGCATGGAGTTCCGAAGGACTTCTGCCGAGACTGCATGAGAAGCGTGCGTAATTGACGCATAGCCGTCCGGGTCCTGGGAAGCCGTGCGGAGGAAGCGAGCGAGCACGTCGCCTTCCAAATCCCCCACCTCCGCCACTTTCCCCTGCTCCGCTATGAAGCCATCGGGAACCTTCACCATCCCCCGCTGAACATCGCGCATGTAATCAGCAGCCATGTTTCCCATATGAGACTGGAGCGGCTCAAGGTCTCCTCCGTGCTGCACCAAGGAGGCGTTGTCTTTGTCGCCCAAATGGTCCACGGTTCGCCGGAACAAGGCCGCCTCTTCTTCACCGTGCTTCTTCTCCGGCGGGCCCTCGTCTCCCGCGGGCCGGCCCGTCGTTGCCGCTTCGAGGGCGCCGCCCAGGGCGTCCTTGCCGAAGGTGGCATCGTCGTCGTCGCCGTCATGGGGCCAGTGGCGGGGTTCCTGGGGGTCCTCGGCGGCCTTGTCGCCGAAGAAGTAGTCGAAGTTGTCCAGTGCCTTCGGATGGCCGTCCTTGTCGCCGGTGTGCGCATTGAAGAACTCGGTGGCCGCTCCCGGGGTGTGGCTCAGGCCGGTCATCAGGCCCGCCATGGGGTCGAATCCGGCGCCGCCCTTGGGGTCGAGGTTCAGGACGGCGTCGCTGCGGGCGTTGTGGGGGTTGGGCCAACCTCTCGGGCCGAACTTGTTCTTGCGCTCGGTCTCGACCATGTCGTTGCCGACCGAGGTGAGGAAATCCCTGCCGTAGTCGCCGTGCCGGAGCATGTTGCCCAGGACCTGGTAGCCGAGGACCTTCTGCTGGGGCATGGAGTTCTTGCCCCATTCGTTGCTCTGCGGATCGTGGAGGAGGATCGGTTCCTTGCCGGCTTTCTTCAGTTCCTTCACCCATGTGCTGTCGAGGCGGGGGCCGTCGCCATCTGTGCTGGTGGCCAGGGCGAGGCCGGTGTCCATCGAGTTCTGGATGGTGCGGGAGAGCGCGCGGCGGGTGTCGCCGCCGTCCGTGGAGGCGTCGATGCCCAACTGGCCGTGCAGTTGCAGGGCCTTCTTGGGGCCGAGCTCGCGGTAGAAGCCGGTGGCGAACTCCGGGTCCTTGGCGTTGTACTTGGTCAGGTCCCGCAGCCGCTGCAGGTCGGGGGTGCTCAGTTCCTTGCCGTGCGCGGCCAGCTCCAGCTCCTTCTCACCGAGCCGGGCGGCCTCTTTCGCCTGGGCGTCGTCCAGGGAGGAGTACGTGGCGTGGCCGGCGTCGTGCTTGTCCTTGCCGTGGCTCTTGCCGATGTACCGCGCGGCCGAGGTGTCGATCTCGCGCGCCTTGCCGATGAGGTAGTTGAGCCGCGACTCGATGGCGTCGCGGGCTTCGCGTTCTTTCGTGGTGCGTTTCTCGTCGGTGCCGCCCACGTAGTAGCCGCTGGCCGTGACCGCGTCGTCCGTTCCGTACCGGAACCGGCAACTGACCGTGCCGTCGCGGTTGTCCGCGATGTGCACGTCCAGCTTGTGCGCCTTCTCCCGCTCGGCTTCCACGTCCTTCTGGATGTCCGCCAGCTCGCGGTGCGCGTCGTCCATCAGGTTCCAGATGCTCTCGGCTTCGCGCCGCAGGTCCTGGACCTCTTCCGCGATCTTCCGCACGAAGGGGCGTACCGCGTCCGCGTTCAGCCCCGCCCATCGGGCGTTCCGCGCCTTGGCGTTCATGTCGTCCTCGGCCTCGGTGGCGCGTGTCTTCAGTTCGCGCTGGATCTGCTTCCAGTCCGCCACCGCCGCCCCGAAGCTGGAGAAGTTCACCGCCACCAGGTCGCTGTAGGTGAGCTGAGACTCCTTCATCCCCCGCCCTCTCTTCTCGGCCCGGCCGGCTCAGTGCAGCAGTCGGGAGATCTGTGAGGGCGGCAGTTCCTTGCCGTCCTCGCCCAGAATCTGCGCGCCGATCTTCCGGTCCTCCTCGCCCTGGTACTCCTTGGAGAAGTCCAGGTGGTCGGAGATGTGGGCGCACCCTTGCAGCACTGTGTTGACCTGGGATGTCCAGAACTTCGCCGTGCGGGCGAGTTCCGCTCCCAGCAGGAACGAGTGGGCCTTGAGCTGCGATGCCGCCCGTTCCGTCGCGCCGGCGCCCTTGCCTCCCGCCCCGCCGGAGAGGTCGGCGGACGTACGGAGCTTGCGCCAGAGTGTGTAGGCGGCATGCCCCACGCGTCCGAGGTCGTCCCGTTCGAGGACCAGCCATCCGGATCCGTCCATCCGACTACCACCCCCTGGGCCGGTGTCCGGTGAAGTGGCCTGGTTGAGCCGCATCGCTGTCGAGTCCGTGCCGTCCGCACCGCTCTTGAGGGCGCTCCACTCCTGCTCGAAGGACATCCCGTCCATGACTCCGTCCGGTTCCGGGGCAACAGCTACTACTGCGAGTGTTTTTACTGTTACGCAGCAGGATGTGCGGCGAGGGTAGTGGAACCGTCACTCCATGGGGAGAGGAGCCGGGCACTCCGGGTGACGTCCGGCGCGGCGTCCCACCCGCACCCGCACCCGCACCCGCACCCGCACCCGAGCCACGGGTACGCGGACACGCAGGCACGAGAGACCGCGGGCACACGAGACCGCGCCTTGTGCGGAATATGACGTTCCGAAAGGCCCACAAGCGCGGACAAGCCGACCGGCGCCGGTTGACCGGCCACCGACGCGTGGCCAAAGATCTCCGCCATGTCTTCCAGACCCGCCCGGGCACCTGCCCGGACCTCTGTCCGGACGTCCGCCCGGAGTTCCGCACGGACCAAGAGCAAGCGCGGCCGTATGCGGCGGCTCGGCGAGAGTGCCTTCGGCATGCTGCTGCTGGTGCGCGCCGGGTTGCTGGCGCTGGTCGCACTGGTGCTGGTGGTCGCCGGGGTGTGGACATCCTGGGACACGGCGTCCACCGCCATGGCGGGGGACGAACGCGGCACCGTCACCGTGCGGTCGTGCGAGGACGACGAGTGCACGGGGACGTTCCGGAACGAGAAGAGGTCGCGCTCCGAGCAGGTGACCGTCTCCGAGTTCGTCTCGGGAGGCGAGGGTCAGACGCTGGAGGTGGCCGTGCAGCCCGGTACGGACCATGTCATCCGGACCGGCCCCGCCGGGGTGCTGTACGCCTGGGTTCCGCTGGGCGGCGCGCTCCTGCTGGCCTCACTGGTGCTCGCCGGCGGCCTGCGGATGCGCAGGACCGCGGTGGCGACCGGAGCGTGCGGGGCGCTGATCATGGGCGGGGCCTGGGCGCTGCTCACCTTCTGAGGGAGCGGCACCCAGGCCCCTGCCAGTCGGCCCGGCCCGTCAGGTCCCGGCCCCCCGGGCCCCGGCCCGGGGTCGTGCGCGAGCGGGTCAGCCCGTGTTGCGCAGGCCCGCGGCGACGCCGTTGACGGTGAGCAGCAGGGCGCGGCTCAGGTTCTCGTCCGGCTCCTTGCCCTCGGCCGTGGCCTGCCGCTGGCGGTGCAGCAGGGAGACCTGGAGGTAGGAGATCGGGTCGAGGTAGGCGTCGCGGATCTTCAGCGTCTGCTGGAGCACCGGGTTGGCCTCCAGCAGCTCGCTCTCGCCTGTTATACGCAGCACTTCCTCCACCGTGCGGGCGTGTTCGGCCTCGATGGTGGCGAACACGTGCCGCAGCTCCTGCGGGACGAGCGTCTCGATGTAGTGGCGGGCGATCCGCAGATCGGTCTTGGCCAGCGTCATCTCGACGTTGGCCAGGAAGTTGCGGAAGAAGTGCCAGTGCGTGTGGGCTTCTTCCAGCACGCTGTCGAGTCCGGCCTCGCGGGCGGCCTTCAGACCCGTACCGACGCCGAACCAGCCGGGGACGATCTGCCGCGACTGGGTCCAGCCGAACACCCACGGGATGGCGCGCAGCCCGTCCAGACCCGCGCCGGTGTCGGGGCGGCGGGAGGGGCGGGAGCCCAGGTGGAGCTCGGCGAGCTGGTCGACGGGGGTGGAGGCGAAGAAGTACGCGGGCAGGTCCGGGTCCTCCACCAGGTCGCGGTAGGCCCGGTGCGCCGCGTCGGAGACGGTGTCCATCGCCGCGTCCCAGCGGGCGAGCGCCTCGTCGGACTGGCGGGGCGCGGTGTGCAGGGCCGACGCCTGGAGGGTGGCGGAGACGGTCAGCTCCAGGTTCTCCCGCGCGAGGGAGGGCACCAGGTACTTGTCGGAGATCACCTCGCCCTGCTCGGTGACCTTGATCTCGCCCTCCAGGGTGCCCCAGGGCTGGGCGAGGATCGCGTCGTGGGTGGGGCCGCCGCCGCGGCCGACGGTGCCGCCGCGGCCGTGGAAGAGCCGCAGCCGTACCCCGTGCCGGTGCGCCACGTCGCGCAGCCGGCGCTGGGCGCGGTGGATCTCCCACTGGCTGGTGGTGATGCCGCCGAACTTGGAGGAGTCGCTGTAGCCCAGCATGACCTCCTGGAGGTCGCCGCGCAGCGAGACCAGCTTGCGGTAGGAGGGGTCCGAGAGCATCGCGTCGAGCAGTTCGTCGGCGATCTTCAGCTCGTCGGTGGTCTCCAGCAGCGGCACGATGCCGATCTCGGCCCAGCCGGCGTGCAGGTCGATCAGCCCGGCCTCGCGGGCGAGGACGGCGGCGGCGAACACGTCGTCGGCGCCCTGGCACATGGAGATGATGTACGACTCGACGACCTCGGGGCCGAAGGTCTCCAGCGCCTTGCGGACGGTCTCGAAGACGCCGAGGGTCTTGGCTCCGGCCGCGTCCAGCGGCGCGGGGCTGGGGGAGAGCGGGCGGCGCGAGCGCAGTTCCTTGGCCAGCAGCCGCTGCCGGTAGTCGCGCGGCATGTCCGCGTAGCGCCAGGACTCCTCGCCGAGCCGGTCGAAGAGCTGTCCGAGCGCGTGGTGGTGCGCCTCGGCGTGCTCGCGCACGTCCATCGTGGCCAGTTGGAGGCCGAAGGCGGCCATGGTGCGCATGGCGCGCTCCAGCCGGCCGTCGGCGACCAGGCCGCCGCGGTGCTCGCGCAGCGAGTCCTGGATGAGGACGAGGTCCTCCAGCAGCTCACCGGTGCCCAGGTAGTCCCAGCCCTCGGTGTGCGGGAGCTTCTCGGCCAGCCGGGTGCGGGTGTTGAGCAGCTTCTGCCGGATGCAGGTGGCCTTGAGCCGGTAGGGCTCCTCCTTGTTGAGCCGCTTGTAGCGGGGGCTGATCTCCGGGAGCCGGGTGAGGTCTCTTTCGAGTGAGTCCAGCATCGGCTGGGTGGCACCGCAGTTGCGGATGGAGTTGGAGAGGGCGCCGCGCAGCTCGTCCACGTGTGCGAGTGCGTCGCCGATGCCGTGCTCGTGCTGGAGCAGCAGCACGTCCCAGGTGACCTGCGGGGTCACGTTGGGGTTGCCGTCGCGGTCGCCGCCGATCCAGGTGCCGAAGGTCAGCGGGCGGGTGCCGGGCGGCAGCGGTGCGCCGGCGCGCTCCAGCTCGGCCGCCAGGTCCTCCAGCACGTCGCCGACGGCACCGCGGTGCAGCTCGTCCAGGTAATAGATGGCGTTGCGCGCCTCGTCCGCGGGCTCGGGGCGGGCGACGCGCAGCTCGTCGGTCTGCCAGACCAGGTCGACGTTCTCGGCGAGCCGCAGGTCGGTGCGGCGCCGCTCGGCTCCGCCCAGCTCCCCGTCGGACTCCTCCAGCAGCTCGGCGATCTTGCGGAGCTTGGTCAGCACCGAGCGGCGGGCCGCCTCGGTGGGGTGCGCGGTGAAGACGGGGCGTACGGAGAGGTGACGCGCGGTGTTCGCCAGGTGCGCGGGGTCGGCGTCCTTGAGCATGTCGGCGGTGCGGGCGAGCATCCCGCCGTCCCCGGCCCGGCGCTGGCGCAGCTCGCGGCCGCGGTGCACCTGCTCGGTGACGTTGGCCAGGTGGAAGTAGGTGGAGAAGGCGCGCACCAGCTTGGTGGCGGTCTCCAGATCGGTCTCGCCCAGCAGCTCGGCGGCTTCCTCGCCGTTGCTGCGGGTGAGGGCGCGTACCCGCTCGACGAGGTCGAGCAGTTCCGCGCCCTCCTGGCGGACGAGGGTCTCGCCCAGCAGATCGCCCAGCCTGCGGATGTCGGCCCGCAGCGCCGAGGTGGACTCGGCGGTCTCCACGCTCTCGGTGCTGTCCGGGCTCAGTGCGCCGGCTGCGGTGGGGGCGCCGGCTGCGGTGGGGGCGCCGGCTGCGCTGCCGCCGGTGCCGGCGCTGCGGCCGCCCGGGGTCTCCGCGCCGGAGGGCTCCCTCGCGGAGCCGTTCCCCGCCGTCCCGGGGTCACCCGATCCGGGCGCGTTCCGGGACGGCTCGGGGGTTCGCTGGTTGCTGTCGGCGCTGCTCACAGGTGCGGCTCCCTTGCAGGGTTGCTTCCCTTGCGGGGTTGCTTCGGGCAGGTGGCGGACCGCGCTGTCCGACGGCACCAGGATAGGTCGACCGCCGAGCGGCACAGCACTGCCGTCCGAGGGATGGGCGCAGCGGCGCGTCCCGCCCCGGCGTGCACCCCCCTTGTCCCGTGACTTACGGCTGCCATACTTACGACGCCGTAGGTTACGGAACCGTAGCCAAGCCGAGGTCCAATGAGGGACATCTATGACGACAAGCCCGGACGTGCTCGACAGTTCGCCACAGCCCGCCCCCGCCGACTCGCCGGAGGCCGCAGCGGCCTCCCCCACCACCGGACCGCAGGCAGACAGCGCAGCTTCCGCATCGCTGCTGTCCGCGACGCTGGGCGGCGAGAAGCGGCGCTCGGCCGAACAGATCGCACTGCTGCTGTTCATCACCGTTCCGTTCATCGGGCTGGTGGCCGCGGTGCCGCTGGCCTGGGGATGGGGGGTGAGCTGGCTGGATCTGGGACTGCTGGTCGCGATGTACTTCATCGGCTGCCACGGCATCACCATCGGCTTCCACCGCTACTTCACCCACGGTTCGTTCAAGGCGAAGCGGCCGCTGCGGATCGCGCTCGCCGTGATGGGCTCGCTCGCCGTCGAGGGCCCGCTCGTGCGCTGGGTCGCCGACCACCGCAAGCACCACAAGTTCTCCGATGCCGAGGGTGACCCGCATTCGCCGTGGCGGTACGGGGAGACGATCCCCGCGCTGATGAAGGGCCTGTGGTGGGCGCACGTCGCATGGATGTTCGACGAGGAGCAGACGCCGCAGCACAAGTACGCGCCCGACCTGGTCAAGGACCCCGCGCTGCGTGCCGTCTCCCGGCAGTTCGTGCTGTGGACGGCCGTCTCGCTGCTGATCCCGCCGGTGGTCGGCGGACTGGCCACCTGGTCGTGGCAGGGCGCGGTGACCGCGTTCTTCTGGGGCTCGCTGGTGCGCGTCGCGCTGCTGCACCACGTCACGTGGTCGATCAACTCCATCTGCCACGCGGTGGGCAAGCGCCCCTTCAAGTCCCGGGACCGGTCCGGCAACGTCTGGTGGCTCGCGGTGCTCTCCTGCGGCGAGTCCTGGCACAATCTGCACCACGCCGATCCCACCTGCGCCCGGCACGGCGTCGAGCGCGGGCAGATCGACTCCAGCGCCCGCATCATCCGCTGGTTCGAGAAGGCCGGCTGGGCGTACGACGTGCGCTGGCCGAAGCGCGACCGGCTGGACGCCAAGCGCGGCAACGACGGCCCGCGCCGCCGGAAGCCGGAGCAGAGCGTCCCGCAGGACCCGGCGCCGGAGGGCACCCCCGGCTCGGACTCCCGCCGTCCGGAGCAGCCGGCCAGGGCGGCATGATGCTGTGCTGACCCAGGGGCCACGCCAGGCCCATGGGGCCCCAGCCAGCCAGCCGACAGGGAAGGCCCCTCCCGTGCCGACCGACGAGACGCCGCCGTCCAGCGGCAGCCCCAAGAAGCGCGCCCGCCGCCGGATGACCGGCAAGGAACGCCGCGAGCAGTTGCTGGACATCGGCCGCACCCTCTTCGCCGACCGCGGCTTCGAGGGCACGTCCGTCGAGGAGATCGCGCACAAGGCCGGGGTGTCCAAACCGGTGGTCTACGAGCACTTCGGCGGCAAGGAGGGCCTGTACGCGGTCGTCGTCGACCGGGAGATGCGGCGCCTGCTGGACATGGTGACCGGAGCGCTCACCGGGGGCCACCCCCGCGAACTGCTGGAGCAGGCCGCGTTCGCGCTGCTCGACTACATCGAGCAGTACACCGACGGCTTCCGCATCCTGGTGCGGGACTCGCCGCTCCCGCAGTCCACCGGCACCTTCGCCTCGCTGATCTCCGACATCGCCACCCAGGTCGAGGACATCCTCGGCCGCGAGTTCAAGAACCGCGGCTTCGACGCCAAGCTCTCCCCGCTCTACGCCCAGGCCCTCGTCGGCATGGTGGCCCTGACGGGGCAGTGGTGGCTCAACGTCCGCAAACCGAAGAAGGCCGAGGTGGCGGCGCACCTGGTCAATCTCGCCTGGCACGGCCTCGACGGCCTGGAGCAGAAGCCCCGCCTGATAGGCCACCGCCGGTCCTGACCGCCGGCCGCCGTCCCCGGGTGCGTCTCCCGGCGGGCCGCGCTCACGGGGGTGACACCCGCGGGGAGACCCCGGCAGCGCACCCCTCGCGGACAGACAGGCCCGGACCCCGAGCGGCGCGGCACCGCACTCAGCAGGTGCCGCGCCGCACCGGACCGCCCCGCACCGGACCGGCCCCGCACCAGCCCGCCCCGCACCGGCCCGGCCCCGCACCAGCCCGCACCGGACGACTCGTCCCGCTCCCGCCCGCAAGCGCTCGGGAGCGCCAGGGCGCCCGAAAGCACTCCCGCACAGCAGCCGCTCCGGCACGGAGAGCGGCGCACCCGGAAATCCGTTCGGGCCGGGGGCGGAGATGTGCAAAGCTCCCTTCGCGATGCGCCCAAAGGGGCGCACCCGGGAACGTGGAGGACGGCGATGTTCGGAATACCGCTGGGCGACGACGGCACCGAGCTGCGCCCGCTCGAGCCGTGGCAGGCCGAGGAGTTCCTGGCCCACATCGAGCGCGGGCGGGAGTTCATCGGCCGGCACGTGGGACTCGCGGACGCCAACCGGGATGTGGAGTCGGCCCGCGCCTTCCTCACGGCGTACGCGCAGAAGGCCGCCACCGACACCGGGCGGATCCTCGGCATCCGGACGGCGGAGGGCACGCTGGTCGGCGGGGTGCTCCTCCGCACGATGGACGTGGTGCAGGGCACCGCGGAGGCGGGCTGCTGGCTGGAGCCGGCCGCAGTGGGCCGCGGACTGGTGACCCGGGCCGTGCGGGTCCTGATCGACTGGGCGGTCGAGGAGCGCGGCATCCACCGCGTGGAGTGGCAGGTGCCCTCGGCGAACGCGCCCAGCATCGCGGTCGCCCGGCGCCTGGGCATGACGAAGGAGGGCGTGCTGCGGGAGATGTTCCTGTACCGGGGCGAGCGGACCGACATCGAGGTCTGGTCGGTCCTGGCCCCGGAGTGGCGGGCCGCCAGGGCCGCCGAGCGGGCGGCGCGGTCCGACCGCGGCACCGGTCCCGAACCGGTGGAGGCGGCCCCCGTCAGCGCTTGACGGCGACCACGAAGACGCGGCGGAAGGGAAACGCCGTCGTCCCGTCGGCGCCGCGCGGATACGCCTCGCGGAGCGCCGCCGCGTACTCGGCGAGGAAGTCGTCCCGCGCGGCGGGGTCGTCGGCCAGGGCGGCCAGCACGGGGCGGAGGGCGGTGCCCTTGGTCCATTCGAGCACCGGGTCGGTGCCGGTCAGCCGGTGCAGGTAGGTGGTCTCCCAGGCGTCGACGGCGCAGCCGCGGGGGCCGAGCGGGGCGAGCAGGTCCGCGTACCGGGCGGGGGTGAGCACCGCGCCGGAGCGGGCTTGCGTACCGATCCGGTCGCGCCAGCGCGCGGAGTTGCGCAGTGCGCTCAGCAGGGTGTGGCTGGGGGCTTCGACGTTGCCGGGCACCTGGAAGGCCAGGGTGCCGCCGGACGGCAGGGCCGCGAGCCAGTCGGGGAAGGCGTGCTGGTGCCCCGGCACCCACTGGAGCGCCGCGTTGGAGAAGAGCAGCCCGAAGTGTGCGTCGGGGTCGGGGCGCCAGTGGGCGAGGTCGGCGCGGGCGAAGTCGAGGCGGCCGGGGCGGGCGTGCTTCCCGGCCTCCCGTAGCATCTCGGGTGCGTTGTCGTACCCGGTGATGTGCGCCTCGGGCCAGCGCTCGGCCAGCGGGAGGCTGGGGCCGCCGGGACCGCAGCCGAGATCGGCGATCCTGGCGTGTGGCAGGCCGGGCAGCCGCTCGGGTACCTGGGCCAGGAGATCGCGGACGGGGCGCAGCCGGGGTCCGGAGTGCCGGAGATACTGCTGGGGGTCCCACATGGCAGCAGGGTGCCCCCGGCCGTCTCTTGACGTCAAGAGACTTCACGTCGACACAACCTCTACACTGATCCCATGGAGGACGAGGTCGACCGTTTGGTGGCAGCTTGGCGCCGGGAGCGCCCTGACCTCGACGTTGAGCCGCTCGAGGTGCTCAGCCGGGTCAGCAGACTGGCCCGGCACCTGGATCGCGCCCGGCGTATCGCCTTCTCCGAGCACGGCCTGGAGCCGTGGGAGTTCGACGTGCTGACCGCGCTGCGCCGGGCGGGCACCCCCTACCAGCTCTCCCCCGGTCAACTGCTCACCCAGACCCTGGTCACTTCGGGCACGATGACCAACCGCATCGACCGCCTCGCCAAGAAGGGGCTCGTCGAACGGCTGCCCGACCCGAGCGACCGGCGCGGCGTCCTGGTCCGGCTCACGGTCGAGGGGCAGGACCGGGCCGACAGCGCCCTGGCCGGACTGCTCGACCAGGAGCGTGCCATCCTCGCCGAACTCTCCCCCCTGCAGCGCGGCGAACTCGCCGCACTGCTGCGGCAACTGACGGCTCCGTTCGACAACATTCCCGGCTGAGCGCACTCCCGAGCGCTCTACCCCCGCGGGTACCCGGCCCGTACGATCACGCGCATGGCCATGGGCGCGCGGTTCGAGGGACGTACGGTCGTCATCTCCGGAGGCGGCCGCGGCATCGGTGCCGCGACGGCGCACCGGCTGTCGGACGAGGGAGCGGCGGTGGTCCTCCTCGACAAGGAGGAGGACGGGGCGCACCGCACGGCACGGGAGATCACGGCCTCCGGCGGGCGGGCCGCGTTCGTCCTCGGGGACGTCACGGACGAACCGGCCTGGAGGCGCGCCGTGGAGACCGCGCACGCGGGCTTCGGCCCGGTGGACGGGCTCGTGTGCAACGCGTCGCTGCTGCATGAGGGGGCCGCGGACCGGATCTCCGTTCCCGTGTGGGAGGCCCAGCTCGGGGTGAACCTGACCGGAGCCTTCCTCGGGGTGCGCGCCTGCCTCCCGGACCTGCGCGAGCAGGCCGGCGCCGTGGTGCTGACCTCCTCGGCGCAGGCTCTCGCCGGACTGCCCGGACGCCCCGCCTACGCCGCCGCCAAGGCCGGGCTGACCGGGCTCGGCCGCCAGCTCGCCGCGGAGTTCGGCCCCCGGGTGCGGGTCAACTCCGTGCTGCCCGGCCCGATCATGACGCCCGCCTGGGACGGGGTCGAGGAGGAGGACCGGCGGCAGGCCGCCGGGGAGACGGTGATCGGCCGGCACGGGCGCCCCGACGAGGTCGCCGCCGCCGTCGCCTTCCTGCTCTCGGCGGACGCGTCCTTCGTGACCGGCGCCGAGCTGGTGGTGGACGGGGGCTGGAGCGCCGCCAGGAACGCGGAGTGAGCGACGGCGGCCGCCGCGCCGCTCGTCGGCACCGTCACCGGGTTCCGGCAGCGCGCGGGCCCGCAGCCCCGCAGCCGGCCCCCGGGCCTTCTCGCCGCCCCGGCCGGCGCCCGCGGTCCCTCAGTCGGCGATGCCCGAGAAGGCGACGGCCCGCTCGACGCGGGCCCGCACCAGGTACTCGCCCGGGACGGCGTTGCGCCTGCCGTACTCGTCCGCGCGGTCGGCCCCCATGTAACGGTTGCCGAGCCGGGTGGCCCAGGAGCGCATCAGTTCGAGGTCGTCGAGGAACTCGGCCGCCACGCACTCCAGCATCACGAAGTTGTACGGCGGCTCCTGGTCGTCCACGCAGAGCGAGAAGCGGGGATCCCGGCGCAGGGAGCGGTACTTGAGCGAGGCGCTGTCCACCGTGAACAGCAGCCGGTCCGCGTCGTCCAGCAGGAACCACACCGGGGTGACATGGGGGCGGCCGTCCTTGCGGGTGGTCGCCAGCTTGCCGGTGCGGGTGCCGGTCAGGACGAAGTCCCGCCACTGGGCCTCGGTCATCCGCTGCATTCTTCCGTCCTCCACAGCCGTCCGTCGCTCTCGGGTGATGAGCGGACGTCAGCCTAGGACGGGGCACTGACAGCGACCCGCCGCTCACCTTCTCGGCGAGGCGAGGCGAGGCGGGACGAGACGGGACCGGACGGGACCGGACGGGACGGGACCGGACGGCGCGTGGCCGGGTCAGCGCGCCCCCGCCGGCTCCAGTTCGGCCGGGCCCACCCCGGCACGCCGGGCCAGGGCCACCGCCTGCAGCGTGGAATGGACGCCCAGCTTGCCCAGGACGTTCTGCATATGGGTGCGGACCGTGTGCGGCGAGAGATACAGCCGCTCGGCGACGGCCTTCCGGCCCAGGCCCGCCACCATGCACCGCAGCACCTCCCGCTCGCGCGGGGTCAGCGACTCCACGAGGCGTTCGCTCTCGGTGCGGTGCTTGCGGCTGGCCGTCAACTCCCGCAGGACGCCGGTGAGGAGGGCGGGCGGCAGATGGGTCTCGTCCTTGAGGACGCCGCGGATCACCTGCAGGAGCCGGGAGAGGGAACAGTCCTTGGCGACCCAGCCGCCCGCGCCCGCCTGGAGCGCCGCAGCGGCGTGCCGGGGGTCGTCGCGCTCGGCCAGGACGACGGTGCGCACCGCCGGGTAGTCGGCCCGGACGCGTGCCACCAGGGGTAATCCGCCCACGGTGGTCGCCGGGGACGGCGGATCCGCGGTGCCGCCGGAGCTGCCGGGGGCGGCGCCCGGGCCGCCGGCCGGAGCCGTCGGGGCCTCGTCCGGGGCACCGAGCGGGGCGCCGGAGGCGGGCTTCTCGCCGTTGGTCCGCGCCGTGCCCGGCCCGAGCGGGCCGGCCTGGGCCGGGATCGGGACCGGGACCGGAGCGGCCACCGCGCCGTTGCCGGGCTGCGCCGACCCGTTCAGCGGTGCGCCCAGATCGGCGTCCACGAGCAGGATGTCGAACCGGCGGCCCTCGGCGGCGCCGCGCTCCAGATGGCGCAGCGCGGCCGGTCCGCTGCCCGCCGCGCCGACTTCGACATCCTGTTCGGCCGCGAGCGCGGCGGCCAAGGACTCGGCGAAAATGCGGTGGTCGTCGACCACCAGCACGCGAATACGTTGCATGGAACCCCCTGGCAGTGCGGGCACGGCGCCCATGCGCGGGAAAGCGCGCCATCGACACGGCCGCCGCCGTGTTCGCTGTCTACCCCGCCCCCGGACGTCGTACCCGGCTGACTCGCCCCCTGATCAGCACCGGCCCCCACCGGTGCTGTGCACAAGGTTCAGAGTACGGGCGAGCTGTGACAACGGAAGGCAATTGACAAAAGTCGTTGTACTCGTACCTCCCCGGGGCGCGCCAGGGCGCGTGCGGAGCGCACCCGCGCGACCGCGCCGCACACGGGAAACCGGGCCGCGGCTCCGCCCGGCGCGGTGGCCTGCGGCCCGGCGCGGCGGTCTCACAGGCGGCGCGCGCCCGCGCTCGGCACCGCCTCGAACAGGTGCGGCACCGCATGGCCCGCCGCCTCGAACGCGGCGGTCACGGCCTCCCCGACGGCGCCGCTGCGGGAGTCCTCGGCCAGGACGACCGCCGAGCCGCCGAAGCCGCCGCCGGTCATCCGGGCGCCGAGCGCGCCCGCGGCGAGTGCGGTGTCCACCACCAGGTCCAGTTCGGCGCAGGAGACCCGGAAGTCGTCCCGCAGGGAGGCGTGTCCGGCGGTCAGCACCGGGCCCACCGCACGCGGGTCGCCCTGTTCCAGCAGCGCGACCACCTCCTCGACCCGCCGGTTCTCGGTGACGACGTGCCGGACACAGGCGCGCACCCCGGGGTCGGGCAGCCGGGCGAGCGCGGCGCCGAGTTCCCCGTGCGGGATGTCGCGCAGCGCCCGCACACCGAGGGCCGCCGCGCCCGTCTCGCACGCCCGGCGGCGTTCCGCGTAGGCGCCGTCGGCCAGGGTGTGCTTGACGCGGGTGTCGACGACGAGCAGCCGCAGCCCCTCGGCGGCGAGGTCGAAGGGTATCTGCCGCCGGTCCTGCGTGCGGGTGTCCAGGTGCAGCACATGGCCCGCGGTGCAGCAGGCCGAGGCCGTCTGGTCCATGATTCCGCAGGGCATGCCCACGAAGTCGTTCTCAGCGCGCTGGCACAGCCGCGCCAACTGCTGCCGGGACAGCTCCAGTCCGTACAGCTCGGTCAGCGCGAGCCCGGTGACCACCTCCAGGGCGGCCGACGAGGAGAGCCCGGCACCGGTCGGCACGGTGCTGGTCAGGTGCACGTCCGCACCGCCGACCGGCAGCCCGGCCTCCCGCAGGGCCCAGCCGACACCGGCCGGGTAGGCGGCCCAGCCGCCGTCCGCGCCGGGCGTCAGTTCGTCCGGCCGAAGCCGGTAGGCGGCCCCGGGCACGTCGGCCGAGTGCAGCCGCAGCACGCCGTCGTCGCGCCGCGCGGCGGCGGCGTGCACGGTGTGCGGGAGGGCGAGCGGCATCACGAAACCGTCGTTGTAGTCCGTGTGTTCGCCGATGAGGTTGACCCGGCCCGGTGCCGCCCAGGCGCCTTCGGGCGCGGTGCCGTAGATCTCCCGGAACCCGTCCCGCACGTCCCGGGTGTGCCGACCGGTGTCACCGCTCACGCCGTGGCCTCCGGCGCCCGCTGCCGCTCGGTGTGCCGCGCGAACCGCCAGGCGTCGGACACGATCTCGTCCAGTCCGGCGCGCCGGGGCTGCCAGCCCAGTTCCCGGTGGGCCCGCTCGGCGGAGGCGACCAGCACCGCCGGGTCGCCGCCGCGCCGGGCAGCGACCTGCTCGGTCACCTCGTGCCCGGTGACCTTGCGGACGGTCTGGACGACCTCTCGGACGGAGAAGCCGCTGCCGTTGCCGAGGTTGCAGACCAGGTGCTCGCCCGGTGCGGCCCGGTCGAGGGCCAGCAGATGCGCGTCGGCGAGATCGGCGACGTGGATGTAGTCGCGCACGCAGGTGCCGTCGGGGGTCGGGTAGTCGTCGCCGTACACCGAGATCGCCGGGCGCCGTCCCTGCGCGACCTGGAGCACCAGCGGGATCAGGTGCGACTCGGGGTCGTGGCGCTCGCCGTAGGCGGTGCCGTCGGCGGCGAAGTAGGCGCCCGCGACGTTGAAATAGCGCAGCGAGACCGCGGCCAGGCCGTGCGCCCGGCACTCGCCGCCGATCATGTGGTCGACGGCCAGCTTGGACGCGCCGTAGGGGCTGGTGGGCGCCGCGGGGTCGGTCTCGGTGATCGGGGTGCGCTCGGGTTCGCCGTAGACGGCGGCGGTGGAGGAGAAGACGAGCGTACGCACGCCCGCCGCGCGCATGGCGGCCAGCAGCTCGACGGTGCCGCCGACGTTGTTGCGCCAGTACTTCTCGGGCTGCTCGACCGACTCGCCCACCCGGGAGTGCGCGGCGAAGTGCAGGACGCCGTCGTAGGAGGAGTCCAGCACCCGGGCCGCGTCACCCAGGCCGCCGTCGACGAACTCGGCGTCGCCGGGGACGGCCCGCGCGAAGCCGGTGTCGAGGTCGTCCAGGACCGTGACGGTGTGCCCCGCCTCCAGCAGGTGGGCCGCCACGACGCTGCCCACATAGCCGGCCCCGCCGGTCACCAGGTACTTAGCCATTGCGCCTGTCCTTTGCTCGGGTCGCTTCCGCGCGCACGCGGGCGCCGGGTGCGCCGGGTGCACCGCACACGAAACCACCTCTTGCTGTGCGCTTCACGACGCCACCTCGCGGAGCCGCTCGGCCGCGGCCTCCGGCGGCACGTCGTTGATGAACACGTCCATCCCGGACTCGGACCCGGCGAGGAACTTCAGCTTCCCCGGGGCCCGGCGGATGGTGAAGAGCTCCAGGTGGAGGGCGAACTCCTCGCGGCTCGCCAGCCGCGGGCCCGGGTCGGTGCCGAACGGCGCCTGGTGCCAGGCGGCGATGTAGGGGGTGCGGGCCGCGGGTTCGCCGAAGAGACGGTCGAAGCGGCGCAGCAGCTCCAGGTAGATCCCGGGGAACTCGGCGCGGGCCGGCTCGCTCAGCCCGAGCAGGTCGGGCACCCGGGAGGTGGGGTGCAGGTGCACCTCGTAGGGCCAGCGCGCGGCGTGCGGGACGAAGGCGATCCAGTGTTCGCCCTCCAGGACGATCCGCTCCCCGGCGGCGCGTTCGGCGGCCACCACGCTCTCGAAGAGGTTGCCGCCGGGGCCCGCGGCGTGTTCGGCCAGGGAGCGCAGCATCCGGGCGGTCCGCGGGGTGGTGAACGGGTAGCCGTAGATCTGGCCGTGCGGGTGGGAGAGGGTCACCCCGATCTCCTCGCCGCGGTTCTCGAAGCAGTACACCTGCTCGACGCCGGGGACGTGGGAGAGCTCGGCGGTGCGGTCGGTCCACACGTCCAGGACGAGGCGGGCCTGCTCCTCGTCCAGGTCGGCGAAGGAGGCGCGGTGGTCGGAGGTGAAGCTGACGACCTCGCAGCGGCCGGCGCCGGGCATCTGCCGGAAGAGTCCGGCGGGGCCGTCGGCCTGCGGCGGGCCGGGCGCCCCGTGGAAGGAGGGGAAGCGGTTCTCGAAGACGGCGACGTCGTAGTCGGACTCCGGGATCTCGCTCATCCGCCCGTCGCGGGAGGGGCACAGCGGGCACTCGTCGGCCGGGGGGTGGTAGGTGCGGGCGTTGCGGTGCGCGGTGACGCCGACCCATTCGTCCAGCAGCGGATCGTGCCGGGCCTGGGCGTGGGCCTCCATGGCGGGCATCGGGCGCCGGTCGGCGGTGGTGCGGACGGCGTCGTCGTGGAGGTCGTAGTAAACGATCTCGCGGCCGTCGGCCAGACGGCCTGAGGTCTTCTTCACCGGGTGGCTCCTCGTTCCTGGACCTCAAACATAATCACACACAAGGAACCACGAGCCAACAGAACCTTCAACGCCGAGCAGCGTCGGATCCCCGCCCGTCCTCGACGGGCGTACGACGGGGGCGGCGGCGAGCAACGGCGGGCGACGACGAGGAACAGGCCAGACGAAGCAGGACAAAGCGGCGAGCTCAACCGTCGAGATTCATCACAATCAAACAAACTCCCGCAACAGGACCTTTCAAAAACTGAAACCTCGGCGGTACGTTCACGTGCGTTCCGATCGCGCAATGAAGCGAGTGACCCATGTTGCACTTGGCCGAAGGGCTACGGCTCCCCACCAACGGACTCGACTACACACTCCTCGGCATCTACTTCGCCGTCGTGCTCGGGATCGGCTTCGCCGCCCGGCGCAGTGTGAAGACCAGCCTCGACTTCTTCCTCTCCGGCCGGTCGCTCCCCGCGTGGATCACCGGCCTCGCCTTCGTGGCGGCCAACCTCGGCGCCACCGAGATCCTCGGCATGGCCGCCAACGGCGCCCAGTACGGCGTCTACACCGTGCACTGGTACTGGATCGGCGCCATCCCGGCCATGGTCTTCCTGGGCCTGGTGATGATGCCGTTCTACTACGGCTCCAAGGTCCGCTCGGTGCCCGAGTTCCTGCTGCACCGGTTCGGCCCCTCCTCGCATCTGCTCAGCTCGATCATCTTCGCGGTCTCCTCCGTGCTGATCGCGGGCGTGAACCTCTACGCGCTCGCGCTCGTGCTGAAGGCGCTGCTGGGCTGGGAGCTGTGGATCTCCATCGTGGTGGCGGGCTTCTTCGTGCTCGCCTACATCACGCTCGGCGGCCTCTCCTCGGCGATCTACACCGAGGTGCTGCAGTTCTTCGTCATCCTCGCCGCGCTGATCCCGCTCACCGTCGTGGGCCTCAAGCGGGTCGGCGGCTGGGGCGGCATAAGCGACACCCTCTCCGGCGAGAAGGGCGGCGCCTTCATGACCGCCTGGGACGGCACCGGCATCGGCTCCGCCAACCCGCTGGGCGCCAACTGGCTGACCATCGTGCTGGGCCTGGGCTTCGTGATGAGCTTCGGCTACTGGACGACCAACTTCGCCGAGGTGCAGCGCGCGCTGTCCGCCAAGAACCTCTCGGCCGCCAAGCGCACCCCGCTGATCGCCGCCTTCCCCAAGATCTTCATCCCGGCGGTCGTGGTCATCCCCGGCCTGATCGCGCTCGTGATGGAGCCGACCCTGGGCAAGCACGAGGACGGGCTGCAGTACAACGACGCCATCCCGGTGCTGATGCGCGACCTGCTGCCCAACGGGGTGCTGGGCATCGCGGTCACCGGTCTGCTGGCGGCGTTCATGGCCGGCATGGCCGCCAACATCTCCTCCTTCAACACCGTCTTCACCAACGACATCTGGGCCGCGTACCTGAAGAAGGACCAGCCGGACGAGTACTACGTCAGGACGGCCCGCTGGGTCACCGTCGTCGGCGTGCTGATCGGCATGGGGACCGCGTTCATCGCCTCCTCGTTCAGCAACATCATGAACTACCTGCAGACGCTGTTCTCCTTCTTCAACGTGCCGCTGTTCGTCGTGTTCATCATCGGCATGTTCTGGAAGAAGACCACGCCGGCCGCCGGGTTCTGGGGCCTGCTGAGCGGCACCGCCGGCGCGATGGTGAACTACTTCTGGTTCTACAAGCACGGCGTCATCGACATCCCCAGCGACCAGGGAGCCAACTTCGTCTCCTCGATCGTCGCCTTCGTGCTGGGCGCCGCGGTGATGGTGGTGGTCACGCTGTTCACCCGGTCCAAGCCGGTCGAGGAGCTCGCGGGGCTGGTGTACGGCACCCGGTCGCCCGGTGCGGAGGAGCCGCCCGGCGAGGGCGACGACGCGTGGTACCGCAGGCCCGCGCTGCTGGGCTGGGGCGCGGTGATCCTCGCGGCCCTCTGCTACATCCCCTTCTCCTTCTGAGCCCCGACGCGAAGGACACTGAAGCGCAATGAACGACAACAGCACCGAAAAGCCCGCCGCCCAGCAGGTGGCCACGAACGTCGAGGAGCTGGAGCGGCGCTCCCGCACCGCGGCCCGCCTCTTCGACGTACGGCGCATCATCGGCGGCCTGTTCGTGGTCTACGGCGTGCTGGTCACCCTCGCGGGGGTCTTCGCCTCGGACGAGGACCTGAAGAAGGCCCAGGACATCAACATCAACCTGTGGACCGGACTCGCCATGCTGCTCCTGGGCCTGGGCTTCCTGCTCTGGCTCCGCCTCAGCCCCACCATCCCGCCGCCGGCGCCGGAGGACGAGGAGTAGACGGCCGCCCGGTCCCGTCGGCGGCCCGGAACCGCGGACAACCGGAGCCGCCGGCCGTCGAAGCGCGGGCGGCACCCGGCCCCGGCGTGCGCAGCGCGTGCGCCGGGTTCAGCCGCCCGCGCCCCCGACCCGCTCCAGCAGCCCCGTGCGGGCGGCGAGCGCGGCGGCCTCCAGGCGCGAACCGACGCCCAGCTTCATCAGCACCCGCTGCACGTGGGTGCGTGCCGTACTGGGGGCGATCCGCATCCCGGCCGCGATCAGCCGGGTGTCCTCGCCCTCGGCGACCCGCACCAGCACCTCCACCTCCCGCGGGGTGAGCATCTGCAGCAGCCGGGCCCCCTCGTCGTCCGGCTCGGCGGCCGGGTTGAGCAACTCGGCGAACGACTGGCTCAGCAACTGCGGCGCCACGGCCGCCTCACCGGCCCGCGCCTTGACCATGGCCCGCTCGACGCCCTCGATCCGCTCGTCGTGCCGCACATAGCCGGACGCCCCCGCCGCGAAGGCGGAGGCGATCCCGCGCGGGCTCGGCACCGGGCCGAGCACCACCACCGCGATCTGCGGTTTCTCTCTCTTGATCCGCACCACCGGATCGAAGGCACCCGGCTCTGCGGGCGTCGCCGTACCCAGCAGACACACCTCCGGTGCCCTGCTGATCACCAACTCGGCCGCACCGCCACTGGGCGCGGCCGCCGCGAGCACGCGGTGCCCGCGCAGCTTCAGTGCCGAGGCAAGGGCCTCGGCGAGCAGGCGGTGGTCGTCGACCACCATGAGCCGCACGCTCATCAAGCTCGCTCCCCCCACACACGCTATGGATGGCCCCGCACCCCCCTGCGCAGCCCGTCTCTTGTTCCCCGGGAAGCTACACGCTCACTCGGCGTTCCGCGCCCCTTACGGGCTGAAATCCCCAAGGGAGGGCTTGAAGACGGCCCCCGGAACGGCCGACGGCCCGCCACGGTGTGCCGTGGCGGGCCGTCGGGGGTCGGTCAGGACGGGGACGGTTCCCCGGCCCCGCACCGCGGCTGGGCCGCCGCGCGGGGGTCCGGCGGGCTCACTGCGGTCCGAAACCGGCCGCCAGCTTGTCGAAGGGGTCGTCGTAGTCGCTGTCGGGCTTCGAGACGGTCGAGGAGCTCAGGAAGAGCTTGCCGTTCTTGAAGCGCACCGGCTCCCGAAGGCTGCTCGCGCTGATGTTGAACGCCTGCTCGCCCTCGCCCTGCTCGACCCGCGGCATCTTCAGCAGCAGCGTCTGCTTCCCCTTGCCGGGCTCGATGCTGACGACCTCGCCGCCCGCGTCGTAGTCCGGCAGCTTGTAGGCGAGGAGGTTGGGGCCGTCCATCCGGATCGGCACGAAGCTGCGCTTCTCCCCGGCCTCGGCCTTCCACTTGGTGTTCCCGCTGTCGAAGTCGAACGCCATGATCTCGTTCGTCCGGCCGTACTCGGCCTTGCCGCTGTGCTCCTCCGTGGCGAGGTAGACGGTGTCCTTGCCCACCGCGATGTTGTAGCAGCTGTCGACCTCGACGCCGCAGGGGCGGACGTAGTTGTCGTCGATCGAGATCCGGGCTTTGAGCTTCTTGTCCTCACCGACCGTCATGACGTCGCTGGTGAGTTCGCTTCCGGCGCCGACCACCAGGACGAGCGGATCGGTGGAGGCGATCCGCACGTTCTTCGCGCCCTTGGGCACGTCGAACTTCCAGGTGGCCTTCCCCTTGTTCTTCGGATCGAGCCGCTGCACGCTGATCTGCGGCTCGGAGAAGCTGCCGCACTCGGTGACCGCGTACAGCTCCTTGCCGCCCGAGTACCCCTCGTCGCGGCAGTTGCTCGACTTGCTCTTCCACAACTGCTTGCCCGAGGGGATGTCGTAGGCGGCGGAACCGCCGATCCACGCGGTGGCCACGGTGTCGCCGCTGATGGCCACGTTGTCGTTGGACGACTCGTCCTTGGCGCCGGACATCTTCTCGTCCATGACGATCTTCCCGGTGTCCAGGTCGACCGCGACCATCCGGTTGCAGGAGGCGTTGCTGGAGATCGTCTCGCGCACGACCATGGCCACCTCGTGGCGCTTCGTCATGCCGTTCGAGGCGCTGCACACCTCGCCCTTCAGCGAGACCGGCGACTTCTGCTCGTCGGTCTTGAGGTCCACGATCAGGAGTTCCTTGACGGAGACCTTGGCGAACACCTTGTCCGTGGCCCAGGCTCCGGGAACCGTGGTGTGGTCCTTGACCTTGGGGTCCTGGATGTTGAACAGTTCGTCGCCCTTGGTGCTCTTGGGCTTGGTCTCCAGACCGCCGTTGCCCTCGGACTTCTGCGAACTGCCCTTGGACTCGTCCTTCTTCCCGCCCTCGTCGTCGCCGCGGGTGAGCAGGAACACGCCCGCACCGGCGACCAGCACCACCGCGACGGCAGCCGCGATCAGGGCCATGAGCTTGGTGTTCTTCTTGCCGCCCCCGGGACCTCCGGGAACACCGGGGCCTCCGGGACCCCCAGGCCCCTGGTATCCGGGCGGCGGCTGCTGACCGTAGGGGCCGGACTGACCGTAGGGCGCCGCGGGCTGGCCGTAGGGCGCCGCGGGCTGGCCGTAGGCCATCGTGGGCGCGCTGTGCTGGCCGCCGGGCGGCGGACCGGCGGCCCCGGGAGGCCCCGGCGGCGGTCCCGGCGGACCGGGCGGGCCCTGCTGCTGCGGATAGCCGTAGCCGCCCGGCGGTGGCGACTGCGGGGGCTGCGGCGGCTGCTGAGGCGGCTGTCCGGGCTGCTGCGGATAGCCGTAGGCCGGCTGCCCCTGCGGATCGCGCGGGGGCTCCTGCGGTGCGCCGTAGCCCCCGGGCGGCGGCTGGCTCGGCGGCGGAGGCGGCTGCGACATGACATTCCCTTGATACGGGCAGACCGCGCGCCCGGCGCCTCAAACCCCCGTAGGGCCGAGCGAATCGGACATCATGGCCCACCATCGGCAGACTGCTGAGCGGACATTCTTTCTACCACCGGACTCCCGGGACCCGGATCCCGGTTCCGTCACCGTCCGGTACCGAACCCCATGGCCAACGGAGCCTTCTCCTTGGCGTCGGTGTCGTTCTTCCCGTACAGCAGGCTCCGCTGCAGGAAGAGCCGGCCGCCCACGTAGAGCGCGGGGGCGCTCCCGCTCATCGTCGGCACCCGGAAGCGGCTCTGCTGCTCGGCGGTCTTGTCCGGCAGCCGCAGCAGCCCGCGCTGCTCCCCGTCCCCCGGGGACACGCTGACGACCTGGCCGCCCTTGTCGTAGGCGGGGGTCACGTACGCGATCGCCTTGTCGCCCTGCGTCCCGATGGGGAACACCGTGCGGCCCTCGCCCGCGCTGGACTTCCACTTCGGCTCGCCGCTGTGGAAGCCGAAACCCATGACCTCGTTGGTGCGGGACAGGGAGTCGTCGCTCTTGCCCGAGTGCTCCTTGGTCGCGATGTAGACCATGTCCTCGGTCGCCACGACGTTGAAGCACGCCTCACTGCCCAGATTGCCGATGCCGCAGCCCGGTTCGTAACGGTCGCCGAGGCTGAAGGTGGCGGCGATCGAGCCGTCGTCGTCGATCGTCATGACCTCCGACTCCGATGCGTCGCCGATGCCCAGCACCAACACGATCGGATCGGTGTCCACGATGCGGACGGCACGCCCGTCCTTGAGGTTGTGGGGCAGCCGCATGTCCCAGGTGGAGTGGCCGGTCTTCGGGTCGAGCTGGTTGAGCGTCAGCGACTCGTCGCACTCCAGGACCACCAGCAGCCGGGCGCCACCGCCGTACCGGCTGTGCTCGCAGGTCTCCCCGGTCTCCTTGCTCTTCCACAGCGGGTCACCGCCCTCGATCGGGAAGGCGGCGAAGCCGCCGATCCAGGAGAGCGCGACGGTGTCCTGGGCGACGGTCAGGTTCACGTCGCCGCCGCCGAAGATGGTCCTGCCGATGGGGATGGGCTGGTCCCACAGCTTCTTGCCGGTGTCGACGTCGAAGACGGCGACGGAGTTGCAACCGCCGCTCCCCTTCTCGAAGGCGACGGCCGTGCGGTGGTCGTCGGTCATGTGCGGCGACGCCGCACAGACCGGGCCGCCCAGCGGGATGCGCCAGGCGCGTTTGCCGTTCATCCGGTATCCCTCGATCGCGTTGATCGAGGACTTGGCGTAGATCTTCTCGGTCGCCCAGCTCCCGTCGGCGCCCTGGGCGTCCTTGACATGGGTGTCCGGCTGTTCGAGAGAGAAGAGCTGCTTCGCGTGGCTGCCGCCGGGGACACCCGCCTCGGAGCCCCGGGGGCCGTCGCCGTCCTCGCCGCCGACGGAGAACAGCCATATGCCGCCCGCGACCAGCACCACGGCGACCACCGCCGCGAGGATGCGGACTGCCTTGGGGCTGCGGCCGCGCGGCGCGAACGATCCGCCGGCGCCGGACGGCGGAGGCGGCAGTTGCGGAGCGGACGGGTAACCGCCGTACGGCGCCTGGCCGAAGCCCGGCCCGGACGGCGGCGCCGAGGGCGGCGCGGCGGGAGGTGCCGGCGGCTGCTGCGGTGCCGGTGCCTGCTGCTGCGGTGGCGGCTGCACGGGTGGATTCCAGCCACCCTGGGGAGGCTGACCGGGCGGCGGGGGCGGCGGCTGTGTCATCGCAGTTCCTCAGGAAGGAGCAGGGCGCCCCTTTCTACCACCACCCCCGAAGGGGTTGTCATGCACCCTCGGTATCGGCCAGTTCCAGCCAGCGCATCTCCAACTCCTCGCGCTTCTCGCGCACCTCGCGCAGTTCGCCGTCCAGCCCCGCCACCCGCTCGAAGTCGGTCGCGTGCTCGGCCATTTCGGCGTGCAGGGTCGCCTCGCGCTGCTCGGTCTTCTCCAGTTGGCGCTCGATCCGCTGCATCTCCTTGTGCGCCGCGCGGGAGAGCGCCGCGGGCTTGGCCGGCTCCTTGGCCGACCGGTCCGACCCGCCCGCAGTCCGGTCCGCCGCGGCGGCGGGCGCCGACGCGGCGGCCGCGGCCTCCATCCGGGCCCGGCGCTCCAGGTATTCGTCGATGCCCCGCGGCAGCATCCGCAGAGTGGCGTCGCCCAGCAGCGCGTAGACGCGGTCGGTGGTGCGCTCGACGAAGTACCGGTCGTGCGAGATGACCACCAGCGAGCCGGGCCAGCCGTCCAGCAGGTCCTCGAGCTGGGTGAGGGTCTCGATGTCCAGGTCGTTGGTCGGCTCGTCCAGGAAGAGGACGTTGGGCTCGTCCATCAGCAGCCGCAGGATCTGCAGCCGCCGCCGCTCGCCGCCGGAGAGGTCGCCCACCGGCGTCCACTGCTTCTCCTTGGCGAAGCCGAACCGCTCGCACAGCTGCGAGGCCGTCATCTCCCGGCCCTTGCCCAGGTCGATGCGGGAGCGGACGGCTTCCACCGCCTCCAGGACCCGCAGCGCCGGGCCCAGTTCGGCGACCTCCTGGGAGAGGTAGGCCAGCTTCACCGTCCTGCCGACCTTGATCCGCCCCTCGGTGACCAGCGGCGAGAGCTGTTCGCCTCCGGTGGCGGCGGTGTCGGCCAGGGCGCGCAGCAGCGAGGTCTTGCCCGCGCCGTTGACGCCCACCAAGGCGATCCGGTCACCGGGACCCAGCTGCCAGGTGAGCTGTTTGAGCAACAGCTTCGGCCCGGCCTGCACGGTGACGCCCTCCAGGTCGAAGACCGTCTTGCCCAGCCGGGAGTTGGCGAAGCGCATCAGCTCCTGGCTGTCCCGGGGCGGCGGCTCGCCCTCGATCAGCGCGTTCGCCGCCTCGATCCGGAAGCGCGGCTTGCTGGTGCGGGCCGGGGCGCCGCGCCGCAGCCAGGCCAGTTCCTTGCGCATCAGATTCTGCCGCTTGGACTCCTCCTGCGCGGCGATGCGCTCCCGCTCGGCGCGGGCGAAGACGTAGTCCGAGTAGCCGCCCTCGTACTCGTGCACCGCACCGCGCTGCACGTCCCACATGCGGGTGGCGACCTGGTCGAGGAACCAGCGGTCGTGGGTGACGCACACCAGCGCGGAGCGGCGGGCGCGCAGGTGCCCGGCGAGCCAGGAGATGCCCTCCACGTCGAGGTGGTTGGTCGGCTCGTCCAGCACGATCAGGTCCTGCTCGGCGATGAGCAGCTTGGCGAGCGCGATCCGGCGGCGCTCGCCGCCGGAGAGCGGACCGATCACGGTGTCCAGGCCCTGCGGGAAGCCGGGCAGGTCCAGGCCGCCGAACAGCCCGGTGAGCACGTCGCGGATCTGCGGGACACCCGCCCACTCGTGGTCGGCCAGGTCGCCGACCACTTCGTGCCGGACGGTGGCCTGCGGGTCGAGGGAGTCGTGCTGCGTCAGCACGCCGACACGCAGCCCTCCCGCATGGGTGACCCGGCCCGCGTCCGGTTCCTCCTCGCGGGCCAGCACCTTGATCAGGGTGGTCTTGCCGTCGCCGTTGCGGCCCACGACTCCGATCTTGTCCGCCTCGTTGACGCCCAGCGAGACGGTGTCGAGGAGGGCGCGGGTGCCGTGCACCTTGTCGACGGTTTCCATGTTGACGAGGTTGACGCGGTTGCCAGCCATCTCTCTCCTGTTGGGGGCCGACCCCCAGGGTAGCTCTGCCCCGGCAGCCGCCGGCCGGCGGCCGGGTCCTCCGCGGGCGGACCGCCGGGTACGGACCCGCGCGCCGTCCCCCGGGAGGCTCAGGTGCCGTGCAGCATCAGCGCTATGCCGCCCACCATGAGCACGCTCGCGGCGGTCCTGGGCCAGCCGAACCGCTCCTTGAAGAAGAGAGCGCCTATCGCGGCCCCGGCGATGATCGAGGACTCCCGCAGCGCCGCCACCGGTGCCAGCGGTGCCCGGGTCTGCGCCCACAGCACCAGTCCGTAGGCCAGCACCGACAGCGCCCCGCCCAGCAGCCCGCGCAGGGCCATCGGGCGCAGCTCCGCGACCAGGGCGCGGCGGCGGGTGAGCAGGGCCCAGACCGGGATCGCCAGCCCCTCCAGCAGCATCAGCCACGCGATGTAGCCCAGCGGGCTGCCGGCGGCCCGCACGCCCACCCCGTCCACGACGGTGTACGAGGCGATGGCCAGGCCCGTGCACACCGCGGCGGTCAGCGCGGGCCACTGCGGCCCGGCACTCGTGCCGGAGCCGGAGGGCACGCCGTCGGAGCCGGAGACGGCATCGCCGGAGCCGGAGACCGCGTCGTCGACGTCGGAGACCGCGTCGTCGACGTCGGAAGCCGCTCCGCCGGAGTCGGCGGCCGAGCCGGACCCCGCGTGCGGAGAGCGCCCCGCGCCGCGCAGTCCCCACAGCGCCACCCCGACCAGTCCGGCGGAGGCCAGCAGCACCCCGGCCAGTTGCCATCCGTCGGGCATCTCGTGCACGAAGACGGCCGCCAGCACCGTCACCACCAGCGGCGCCGTACCCCGCGCGATGGGGTACATCTGCCCGAACTCGCCCATCCGGAAGGAGCGCATCAGCAGCGCCTGGTAGACGACGTGCAGCGCCGCCGAGAACAGCAGCGGCGGCCAGGCCCCGGCGGCCGGGAGCGGGACGAAGCAGGCCAGCGCGGCGCCGCACAGCGCGCCACCGCTGCCGACCAGGGTGAAGGCGAGCAGCTGATCGCGGATGCCGTGCGCCAGCGCGTTCCAGGTGGCGTGGGTGAGCGCCGCGGCCAGCACCGCGGCGACGACTGTCGGGGTCACCCTGCGCTGCCGCGGGCGGCGCGGTCACGGAGTCGATGCGTCATGCACAGGACGCTACCGCCGCGTTGATCAGCGCTTTTACCGGGGTACCGGGGCCCGGCGGCGGCGGTACCGTACGGGCCCGGCGGCGATGACGGATCGGCCCGGGCAGCGGCGGTGCCGGATGAGCCCCGGCGGCGGTGTGCTCCGCGGGCCGGTACGGCGGTGCCGTACCGGCCCGCGGGCGGCCGTCGGCGGCCTCAGCCGCGGGCGGCGTCCAGCACCTTGCGGACGATCGGGCCGGCGTTCTCGTTGCCGTGTCCGGAGGCGGGCACGACGGCCGCCGCGGCGGCGTCACCGGAGTACGCGGTGAACCAGGCGTTCGGCTTCTTCTGCCCGTCGACCTCCGCGGATCCGGTCTTGGCTCCGAAGTCGCCGCTCAACCCGGACATCGGCTGGGCCGCGGTGCCGCCGGTGGCGGTGACCTTCATCAGGGACTTGAGGTCCTTCTGGACGCCGGGCTTCATGGCACGCGGCGCCTTGGCGAGGGTGCGGTCGTCGACCGACGGAGGTACCACGTACGGCTGCCGGAAGGTGCCGTTCTGCACGGTGGCGGAGACCGACGCCATATTGAGCGGGTTCATCCGCACCCCGCCCTGGCCCATGAGCGAGGCCGCCATCTGGGCGTCCGACTGGACCGGGACCCGGCCGTCGAAGGTGGTGGTGCCGGTCTTCCAGTTGAGGCCGATGCCGAAGACGTCCCGGGCCTCCTTGGTGAGGTCGTCGTCCTTCAGCTCGGGCGCCTGGCTGATGAAGGCGGTGTTGCAGGAGCGGGCGAAGCTCTGCGCGAAGGTGCCGTGCTTGATCTCGAAGTTGTCGTCGTTGTGGAACTTCCAGCCGCCGTACGTGAAGTACTTGGGACACGGGTGGGTCTTGCCGGGCGAGGCGAGGCCCTTGTCGAGCAGCATGGCGCTGGTGACGACCTTCATGGTGGAGCCGGGGGCCAGCGAGCCCTGCAGTGCGCCGTTGAAGCCCTTGGCAGGGGAGTTGGCGATGGCCAGGATCTCGCCGGTGCTGGGCTTGACGGCGACCACGGATGCCTTCTTCTTGCCCTTGACGGCGGCCTCGGCCGCGCGCTGCGCCCCGGCGTCGATGGTCGTCTTCAGCTTTCCGGGCGTGGGCTCGGAGAGCTGGCGCAGCACTGTGTCGGTCTTGCCCTTGGCGTCGACGAGGCGCGTCTGCACGCCCGGGGAGCCCTCGGTCTTGTCGCCGTAGCGCTTGCCGATGTCGCGGATCACTCCGGCGAGGGCGGGGTGGTCGTCGGCGCTGAGCGGCGAGCCGTCCCGGTCCACGGCGGTGACCGGCGGGGTGCCCGACTCGTCGGTGACGATCGTGCGGCCGTCCTCGAGCTTGGGGTGCAGCACGGACGGCTTCCACTCGACCACGGGCTCGCCGGTCCCGGAGGCCCGGACGATCTTCAGCGCCGAGTCGTACTTCCAGGCGGCGTCCTTCTTGCCGTAGGCGACCCGTGCGGTGACGCCGAAGGGCACCTTCTCGCCGTCGGCCGCCTCGGGGGTGGCCGCGACCTTGGAGACGTGGGCCTTGCTGCGGAAGGCGCCGAGCGCCTTGGCGGCCGCTGCGGAGTCGTCGGTCAGCGCGGCGGCCTTCTTGGTGTCGCCCTCGGCCCAGGCGCCCAGGAATTCCTTGGCGGCGGTGCGCACTTCGGCCGCGCTGAGCGGGCCCTTCTTGGCCTCGGCCGCCTTGCTGTCCGCGGCGACGGTGCCCTGGGCCTCCTCCCCGTCGCCGCCGACGAGGGCGTAGACGCCGACGCCGGCGAGCCCGACGACGGCGGCGGCGACCCCGCCGATCACGGCCATCTTCTGTGTGTCGCGCATCCGCGTTCTGCCCCTCCACGCCTTGGCCCGGTCTACCGGCCGAAGTCCTGACGCGAGGCACCCTAGAGCACGTCCATGACAGAACGTGCCCCCGTATGCCCGTTCAGCCCCTTCTTCCGGTTCTTCCGGCGTTCCGCTCCCCCGCGTGTCCCGGATTCCGCCGCTTCCCGGCGGTCCGGACCGGGGAACGGAACCGCCGGCCCCCGCGGCCGCGCTGGCGCGGCCCCTGGGGCAGACGAGCAGCGCGGGGCGATCGGTTCCGTATCACGGCCTTGTGTCCGAATCGCGATCTTCGCTGAGCGTTTTCGTGATCTGCCAGGTCACTCGACAGCCATTTCCGATCGGAAAGCGCCTACTTCAGGTCAGATCCAGGAGTCCAGCCACATCCGGTGCCGCCACTCGCCCAGCGGAATCGTCTGTCCGGTGTAAATGGGCCAGAAGTAGACGAAGTTCCACACGATCAGCAGCCCGACCACGCCCACCCCGACCACGCCCAGGGTGCGCCGTCTGTCGTCCGCACCCGGCGGCCCGGTCAGCGCCCCGGCCGCCATCGCCAGCCCGAGGCACAGGAAGGGAAGGAACACCACGGCGTAGAACAGGAAGATGGTGCGCTCCTGGTAGAGGAACCAGGGCAGGTAGCCGGCGGCGACACCGCACAGGATCGCGCCCGCGCGCCAGTCGCGGCGCAGCAGCCAACGGTAGCCGACGTACAGGAGCGCCGCGCAGGCGGCCCACCACAGCACCGGGGTGCCCAGCGCCAGGACTTCGCGGGCACAGCCCTCGGCCTTGTCGGTGCAGCCGTCGGAGCCCGCCTTGGGCGACTCGTAGAAGTAGGAGACGGGACGGCCCAGGACCAGCCAGCTCCACGGGTTCGACTGGTAGGTGTGCCCGGAGGTGAGGTTGACGTGGAAGTCGTAGACCTCGCTCTCGTAGTGCCACAGGCTGCGCAGCGGTCCCGGCAGCCAGCCCCACGGGCCGGCGGCGCCCTGCTTGTCCGCCCAGTCCCGGAAGTAGCCGCCGGAGGTGGCGAACCAGCCCGTCCAGGAGGCGATGTAGGTGGCCACCGCGACGCAGGGCACGGAGAGGAACGCGGGCCCCGCGTCCCTGGTGAGCATCGCCGGCACCGGGCGGGAGGCGCCCGCGGTACGGCGCGCCCCCATGTCCCACAGGACGGTCAGCAGGCCGAACGCGGCCAGCACGTACAGGCCGTTCCACTTGGTGGCGCAGGCCAGCCCCAGGCACACCCCGGCCGCCAGCCGCCACGGCCGCCAGCCCAGTCGCGTCCGGTCCGCCACGACGGCGTCGGGCAGCGGAGCGCCGTCGTCGCCCGCGTCACCACCGGCCTGCGGCAACCGGGCCGCGAGCCGTTCCCTGGACCTGTCGCGGTCGACGAGCAGGCAGCCGAACGCGGCCAGCACCCAGAACATCACCACCAGGTCCAGCAGCGCGACCCGGCTCATCACGAAGTGCAGCCCGTCCACGGCCATCAGGGCGCCCGCCAGGCAGCCCAACGCCGTGGAGCGGAACAGCCGGCGCCCGATGCGGCACAGCATCAGCACCGAGAGGGTGCCCAGCAGCGCCGTCATGAACCGCCAGCCGAACGGGTCGAGCCCGAAGGCGGCCTCGCCGAGCCCGATCACCCACTTCCCGACGGTCGGGTGGACGACGTAGGAGCCCTCCGGCGAGAGCGGGATGCGCTGCGGATCGCCCAGGATGCGCTCATTGGCGTTGTCCGGCCAGGTCCCCTCGTACCCGAAGTGGATCAGCGACCAGGCGTCCTTGGCGTAGTACGTCTCGTCGAATATGACGGCGTGCGGCGAGCCGAGCTGCCAGAACCGCAGGGCTCCCGCGAGGAGCGCGACCAGCAGCGGTCCGCCCCAGGCCGCCCAGCGCGCCAGCCGCAGCGACACCTCGGGACCCAGCCCGAAGACCGCGCCCAGCCGCGGATCCGGCGCCGGGAACGGCGGGGTGAGGCGTTCGCGGACACCGGCACGCGGCCGGGCCGCGTAGCCGAAGCGGCGCAGCCGCACCTGCCACCGGGGAAGCGGCGGCGGACCGCCCTCGTCCCCGGTGCTGCCCTCGCAGCCCGGGCTGCCGGGCCCGTCCTGCCTGCGGTCGGCGTCGCCCACGGTGTCACTGGTCGTCACGCGGGCCATCGTAGGGACCGCGGGGGCGGCGCGTGCCGCCGCGTCACCGCTGCGGGATCGGACGGGTGACGCTGCGAGGATGGACGGGTGACTGGAACGCTCGTCCTCGCCGGGACCCCCATCGGCGACCCTTCCGACGCCCCGCCGCGCCTCGCGGCCGAGCTGACCGCCGCCGACATCGTCGCCGCCGAGGACACCCGGCGGCTGCGCAGGCTGACCCAGGCGCTCGGGGTGGCGCCGGGCGGGCGGATCGTCTCCTACTTCGAGGGCAACGAGGCCGCCCGCACGCCGGAGCTGGCCGAGGAGCTGGCGGGCGGCGCCCGGGTGGTGCTGGTGACCGACGCGGGGATGCCCTCGGTGTCCGACCCGGGCTACCGGCTGGTGGCCGCCGCCGTGCAGCACGGGGTGCGGGTGACCGCGGTCCCCGGCCCCTCCGCGGTGCTGACGGCGCTGGCGGTCTCGGGGCTGCCGGTGGACCGGTTCTGCTTCGAGGGGTTCCTGCCGCGCAAGCCCGGCGAGCGGCGCGGCAGGCTGCGCGAGGCGGCCGGGGAGCGCCGCACCCTGGTGTACTTCGAGGCGCCGCACCGGCTGCAGGCCACGCTCACCGCCATGGCCGAGGTGTTCGGCGCGGAGCGGGAGGCCGCGGTGTGCCGGGAGCTGACCAAGACCTACGAGCAGGTGCGGCGCGGCCCGCTGGCGGAGCTGGCCGCGTGGGCCGCTGAGGGCGTACGCGGGGAGATCACGGTCGTGGTCCGGGGGGCCGAGCCGCCCGCCGCGGGCGAGGCGGACGCGGCGGAGCTGGCGCGCCGGGTCGCGGAGCGCGAGGCCGCGGGCCAGCAGCGCAAGGAGGCCATCGCGGAGGTGGCCCGCGGCGCCGGGGTGCCCAAGCGGGAGGTCTTCGACGCGGTGGTCGCCGCGAAGAACGCCGGTCCGCGCGAGTAGCGCGCGGCGGGGACCCGCTGTCCGGGCCGGCCCGCCGCGGTGTCCCCGTCCGGACAGCCGGACAGCCGGACTGCGCGCCTGCGCGCCTGCGCGCCCGGCCGCATCGGGTGCGGCCGCGTCGGGTACGGCGACCGCGTCGGTGGGGCAGCTTCGGGGAGCGCGCAGAGGCGCAGCGGCGTGCGCGCCCGGCGTGGAAGAGGGCGCCGAATTACGGATGTGCGCGGCGGGAGCAGTGGCGGGCGCGCGGGTGAGCACGGTAATCCGCGATTGAGCGGTAAATATGAGTAAAAGACTTTTGCGGATACGCAAAGGAATTGCCCAGGGAAGCCCTCCACCTTGACGTCCGGCCAAAATCTCCACAAACGAAGAGAAAGGACCCCCGGTCCCGCCTTTCGGACGGCGGTCGCGAGGAGTGCACTGGCTGTGGGCGTATCCGCCCGAAGGAAGGAGCTGCCATGAAGCACGAGAGCGGCAACCGCACGGACCCGGCCGGCCAGACACCGGAGACGGTGCACGAGGCGTACTCGTTCGCCTGCATGAAGTGCGGGCACGGGTGGGAGCAGGACTACGAGATACAGCACCTCGAATACACCGACGGCAGGCCCTTGGTCGTGTATTACGCGGACGGCAAGCGCGTCCCCTCGCCGCTCACCAAGCCCACGTGCCGCTTTTGCGACGGACATGTTGTCCGCATCATGCGCTCGGGGCGGGTCTCCAAGGCCGAGGCGGCGCGGCCGCACCACTGAGGGCGTGCGCCGCGGGTCGCGGGCCGAGGCCCCCGCCGGGCTCCGCCTCGGTGCGGACCGGGGGGACGGCGGGTTCTATCATCGCCGGTATGCCCCCCTCCGCGACCCCTGACGACGCAGCGCACTCCGCGGCCGGAACCACGGCCACGAACGCCGCGAAGGCTCGGGCGGCACAGGCGCCTCCGCCGCTGCCCGAGCCGCTCGCGTTCCCGGTCGCGGACTCCCACACCCACCTGGACATGCAGGAGCCGGCCGTCGCCGACGCGCTCGCCGCGGCCGCCGCCGTGGGCGTCACGACGGTCGTCCAGGTCGGCTGCGACCTGGAGCGCTCCCGCTGGGCCGCCGAGACGGCCGCGGCGTGGCAGAACGTGTGGGCCGCCGTCGCGCTCCACCCGAACGAGGCCCCCCGGCTGAGCGCCGAGGGCGGCGCGGAAGCCCTGGACGAGGCGCTCACCGGGATCGAGAAGCTCGCCGCGCTCCCCCAGGTGCTGGCGGTCGGCGAGACCGGCCTGGACTACTTCCGCACCGGCCCGGAGGGCGTCGCCGCCCAGCAGCGCTCCTTCCGCGCCCACATCGAACTCGCCAAGCGGCTGGACAAGGCGCTGGTCATCCACGACCGCGAGGCGCACGCGGACGTGCTGCGCATCCTGGAGGAGGAGGGCGCCCCCGAGCGGACCGTCTTCCACTGCTTCTCGGGGGACGCGGAGATGGCGAAGCTGTGCGCCGCCAAGGGCTGGTTCATGTCCTTCGCCGGGAACATCACGTTCAAGAACGCCCAGCCGCTGCGCGACGCCCTCGCGGTGGTACCGCCCGAACTGCTGCTGGTCGAGACGGACGCGCCGTTCCTGACCCCCGCGCCCTACCGCGGCCGCCCCAATGCGCCCTACCTGATCCCGGTGACGCTCCGTGCCATGGCGCGGACCAAGGACCTGGACGAGGAACGGCTGGCCCGCCACGTGGCCGCGAACACGGCCCGCGCCTTCGGCTACTGAGGCCCGGACACCCGCGGGGCCCGGCGCCGTTGCGTGCGCGGCCCCCGACGTCGCCGGGGAGCGTCCCCGCGCCGCAGCCCCCGACGTCGCCGGGAGCCGTCCGCGCACCGCAGCCCCGACGGCGCCGTCAGCCGTCCCCGTACGGTCTGGCCGCAGGGGGGAGGGGGCGGGACGTCCCGGGGTACCGCTTCCCCTTCCCCGCGCCCCGGCGCCGCGTCCGGGCCGGTCGTCGTCAGTGCAGCGTCTTGAGCGCCTCCCCACTGGGAGAGGTGATGTCCGCGGTCCTTCCGGTCAGGGTCTTGACGGCCCACTCGGGATCGGCGAGGAGGGCGCGGCCGACCGCCACGAGATCGAACTCGTCCCGCTCCAGGCGGTCGAGGAGTTGCTCGATGCCGGTCGCGCCGGAGCCCCTGCCCTGGAAGAGGTTGAAGAAGTCGCCGTCCAGGCCGACCGAGCCGACCGTGACGGTCGGCCTGCCGCTGATCTTCTTCACCCAGCCGGCGAAGTTGAGATCGGAACCGTCGAACTCCGGCAGCCAGTAGCGGCGGGTGGAGGCGTGGAAGGCGTCGGCTCCGGCCTCGGCCAGCGGAGCGAGCAGCGCGTCCAGTTCCGTCGCCGTCTCGGCCAGCTTGGCCTCGTAGTTGTCCATCTTCCACTGGGACAGCCGGAAGAAGAGCGGGAAGGAGTCGGACACCGCGCTGCGGCACGCGGCCACGATCTCGGCGGCGAAGCGGGCCCGGGAGGCGACGCCGCCCCCGTAGGCGTCGGTGCGGCGGTTGGTGGAGGACCAGAGGAACTGGTCGATGAGATAGCCGTGGGCACCGTGCAGTTCCACGCCGTCGAATCCGAGGCGCTCGGCATCCGCCGCAGCGGTGGCGAACGCGGCGACGACGTCGTCGAGGTCCTGCTGCGTCATGGCGCGGCCCTTGGGCTCGCCCTGCAGGGACAGCCCCGACGGGCTCACCGGTTCGGCGTCCGGCACGGGAGGAGCTCCCGGGGTCCGGGTGACGCCCACGTGCCACAACTGCGGGATGATCTTCCCGCCCGCCTGGTGCACGGCTTCCACCACGTCCGACCAGCCGGCGAGCGCGTCGTCGCCGTGGAACCGCGGCACCCGGTCGCTGGTGCCGGCGGAGGCGTGGTCCACGTACGTGCCCTCCGTGACGATCAGCCCGACGCCGGCGGCGGCCCGTCGGGCGTAGTACTGCGCCACATCGGGCCCGGGGACGCCGCCCGGGGAGAACTGCCGGGTCATCGGCGCCATGACGATCCGGTTGGGCACGTGGAGTCCGCGCACCCCGAACGGACGCGAGAGGCTGCGGGCGGCGCGGTCGGCTTGCTGGTGGGTCATGTCGTGTCCTCTCGGTGTGGTGAGTGGGGTTCCGGAGGCCGCGTCGGGCCTCGTCATCGGGCCGGCGCCTGCTCGGCGACCGCCTCCGGCACGCTCCCCGCGCCCGTTGCGGGCACGCTGCCGGTGGCCGCGCCGGAGACGGCGTGCGCTTCCTGCCCGCCCGCGCGGCGTGTCGTCGCCAGCCCGACCAGGGCGGCGAGGGCCACGAGGAGGAACGCTCCCCCGGCGAGCACGAAGCTGAGCGTGAACTGGCTCTCCTCGGGCAGCGGGGGTGCACCGGCAGGCAGATGCTGGATGGTCTTCGAGGCGAGCAGGGAGGTGATCACCGCGCTGGCGACGGCGCTGCCGACGGACCGGGAGATGGAGTTGATGCCGTTCGCGATGCCGCTCTGGTGGTGCGGGACGCCTGCCGCGATGAGGGCGGGCATCGCCGCGTAGCCGAAGCTGATGGCGACGCCGACGACCATTCCCGCGAGAATGACGTCCGGGGTGCTGTCGTGCTGGAGGGTCAGCCAGGCGAAGCCGGTGACGCCGAACGCGGCACCCGCGACGAGCGTCATCCGCGCCCCGATCCGGCTCACCAGCATGCCGCCGAACTGGGCGGCGACGAGCGAGACGAGTGTGGTGGGCAGCAGGTACTCGACGGAGGCGCGGAGCACGGAGGCCCCGAAGCCGTACCCGGTGAGTTCCTCGGGCATCTGCACCAGATACGACACCCCGAGGAACTGCGCGAACATCGCGAAGCCGACCAGGAGTCCGGCGATGTTGGTGAAGAGCACCGGACGGTGGACGAACATCCGCATGTCGACCATGGGCTCGCGCACCCGGCGTTCGATCAGGACCCACACCACGGCGGTCGCGGCGGAGCCGGCGAACAGCCCGAGCGTGCGGCCGGAGGTCCAGCCCCACTCGTGCCCCTGGGAGATGGGCAGCAGCAGCAGGACCAGCATCGCGGCGAGGGCGGCGGCACCGAGCCAGTCGGTACGTCCTCCGGTCCGGTGCCGCGAGGCGGGCACCACGAGCAGCACCCCGATCAGCGCGAGGACGGCGAGCCCGCAGGCCAGCCAGAAGACCCGGTGGTAGTCGGGGTGCGCGCCCTGCGTCAGCAGGCCGGCGCCGACCAGCGCCAGACCGCTGCCGAACGCGAGCGTGCCGCTGACCAGGGCCATCGCGGTGTGCAGCCGCTCGTGCGGAATCTCCTCGCGAAGCACGGACAGCGCGAGCGGGAAGATGGCGGTGGCCGCGCCCTGCAGCACGCGCGCCAGGATCAGCAGGCTCAGCGAGTCGGTCGTCGCGGCCAGCACGGAACCGGCGGCCAGCAGCACCAGGACGCCCACCAGGGTCGGCTTCTTGCCGTGCTGGTCACCGAAGCGGCCGAGCAGCGGGGTGAAGACGGCGGCCGAGAGGAGCGTGGCGGTGGTGACCCAGCTGACGCCGGAGGTGCTGGTGTCGAGATCGCGCTGGATGACGCCGAGGATGGGCACCACCAGGGTCTGCATCATCGAGACGACCATGGCGGCGAGGCCCAGGACCAGGACGAGCCCGAATCCGGCGGGGCGGGGCGCGGATGACGGAGGGTGTGTGGAGGTCATAGGTGTTCCCAGGGGTGAGGCCGTACCGGGGTGCCCGGAGACCAATGCTTGAGTATCTACATGCTTGATAAATTCAAGTAAGTGCCGAAGGTAGCCCCAGGCAATTGAGATAGTCAAGCTTTGCGGAGTACTGTGACCACATGCCGGACGCCACTGGTGCCCCCGGACCCGGTCCAGCGCACCCCACCAAGACCCAGCTCATCGAGCTGCTCGCGCACGTGCTCAGCGCGCACGTCGCCGACTTCACGGCCGCGGCGGCCGCGTCCGACCTCACCGCCAGCCAGGCCAAGACGCTGGGCGTACTGCGCCGCTCCCCCGCCTCGATGCGCTCCCTGGCCACGAGCCTGGCCTGTGACGCGTCCAACATCACGGGCATCGTGGACCGCCTGGAGAAGCGGGCCCTCGTACGGCGGGAGGTGAACCCCGAGGACCGGCGGATCAAGAACGTCGTCCTCACGGAAGAGGGCGAGCGGACCATCGACACCGTCCGCGAGACGATGCACCGCACCCAGCAGGCCCTGGACAAGCTCTCGGGCGAGGAACGCACGGAGCTGTACCGGCTGCTGGGAACGGTCTTCCCGGAGTAGCGCACCCCCGGAGCGACGGCACCCCCGGAGCGACGGCACCCGGCGGCCGCGACGCTCCGCACGGCAGCCGGAGACCGTCCGGGCCCGCGGCTCTCGCGGCCCGCGGCCGCCCGCCGCGGGCCGCGGCACCGCCCGGCGGCCCGGCGCACCCCGCACGGCCGTAAACTGGCGCGGTGAGCGCTGCCCCTTCCGACCCGTCCGCCACGCCCGACGCCTCCGGCAGCGGAGTGCTGCTCGGCCCCGCAGAAGTGCGGGACCTGGCGGAGACCCTCGGGGTGCGGCCCACCAAACAGCGCGGGCAGAACTTCGTCATCGACCCGAACACGGTCCGCCGCATCGTGCGCACCGCCGGGGTCCGCCCGGACGACGTCGTCCTGGAGATCGGCCCCGGGCTCGGCTCGCTCACCCTGGCGCTGCTGGAGACAGCGGCGGCGGTGACCGCCGTCGAGATCGACGACGCGCTGGCCGCGGCCCTGCCCGCGACCGTGCACGCCCGGCTGCCCGAGCGGGCCGCGGACTTCCGCCTGGTGCACGAGGACGCGCTGCGGATCGAGGAGCTGCCCGGTCCGGCGCCGACCGCGCTGGTGGCCAACCTCCCCTACAACGTGGCCGTTCCGGTCCTGCTGCACCTGCTGGCCGCCTTCCCGAGCATCGAGCGGACCCTGGTGATGGTGCAGGCGGAGGTCGCCGACCGGCTCGCCGCGCCGCCCGGCTCGAAGGTGTACGGCGTACCGTCGGTCAAGGCCGCCTGGTACTGCGAGGTCAAACGCGCCGGGGCGATCGGGCGGAACGTCTTCTGGCCCGCGCCCAACGTCGACTCCGGGCTGGTCTCGCTGGTACGGCGCCCGCACCCGCCGGCGGCCGACGTACCGCGCGCGGAGGTGTTCGCCGTGGTGGACGCGGCGTTCGCCCAGCGCCGCAAGACGCTGCGGGCCGCGCTCTCCGGGTGGGCGGGCTCCGGCGCCGCCGCCGAGGAGGCCCTCCGCGCGGCCGGGGTGTCCCCGCAGGCGCGCGGCGAGTCGCTGACCGTCGCCGAGTTCGCCGCCGTCGCCGCGCACGGCCCGCGCCGCGACGGCCCACCGCAGCGGCCCGCCGGACCCCCCGGCGACCGGAACCCGCACGAGGAGCGCAGCACGTGACCCAGCCAGCAGCCAGCACCGCCGACACGGTCACGGTCCGCGTCCCTGCCAAGGTCAATGTGCAGCTCTCGGTCGGCGGAGTCCGCCCCGACGGCTTCCACGGGCTGGCCAACGTGTTCCTCGCCGTCGGCCTGTACGACTCGGTCAGCGCCACCCGCGCCGACGCGCCGCTGCTCACCGTCTCCGGGCCGGACGCCGCGCTGGTGCCGCAGGACCGCACCAACCTGGCGGCACGCGCGGCCGCGCTGCTGGCCGCGCGGCACGGGCTGGCCGCCGATGTGCACCTGCACATCGCCAAGGACATCCCCGTCGCGGGCGGGATGGCGGGCGGCAGCGCGGACGCCGCGGCTGCCCTGCTGGCCTGCGACCGGCTGTGGGGGCTGGACAGCCCGCGCGAGGAACTGCTGGAGCTCTGCGCCGAGCTGGGCTCGGACGTGCCGTTCAGCTTCGCGGGCGGCGCCGCGCTCGGCGAGGGCCGGGGCGAGCTGCTGACCCCGCTGGAGGTCGGCGGCACCTTCCACTGGGTGTTCGCGGTCGCGGACGGCGGGCTGTCGACCCCGGCCGTCTACCGGGAGTGCGACCGGCTGCGGGAGGCCACCGGGACCGGTTCCTCCGCCGCCGACGTCCCCGAACCGGCCGCCTCGCAGGAGCTGCTGGCGGCGCTGCGCACCGGCGACGCCGCGGCGCTGGCCGCCGCCCTGCGCAACGATCTCCAACCGGCCGCGCTCTCGCTGCGCCCCTCACTGGCCGAGACCCTGGAGACCGGGCTGGCCGCGGGGGCGCTGGCAGCGCTGGTCTCCGGCTCCGGCCCCACCTGCGCGTTCCTGGTGGCCGACCCCGACTCGGCGACCCGCATCGCACACGCCCTCACCGCGTCCGGCACCTGCCGCGGGGCGCGCGCCACCGCGGGCCCGGCGCCGGGCGCCAGTCTCGTGTGAGCCCGCGTGCCCGCGGTTCTTCGGTCCCCGCGCCCCGCGGCAGCCGGTGACCGGGAGCCCGAGAACCGCGGTCGGCCCGCGACGGCGGTCCCGCGGGGACGGTCACCGCGGCCGAGCCCAGACGGTCACGCCGGTCGGGACAGTCCCGACCGTCATGTCCGTTCCGCCCGTCACGGCTGTGCGACGACCGAGCGCAGCGCGCGGATCAGGGCCTGCGGACGGGGGTCACTGGTGACCGAGCGGTGCAGGGTGCCGGTGGTGTAGCCGAAGGAGAGGGCCGTCTCCGGGTCGGCGAAGCCGAGCGAGCCGCCGCGCCCGGGGTGGCCGAACGAGCCGGACCCCAGCAGCGGGCAGGCCGAGCCGTGCAGCATGTAGCCCAGCCCGAACCGGGTGTTGACCACCAGCACCCGGTCGGGCCCGTCCGCGTCCAGGGCGCGGGCCTGGGCCAGCGTCGCGGGCGTGAACAGACCCCGCCGGGCCGTGCGGGAGCGCCGCTCGGCGGTGCCGCCGCCGTCGGCGCGGTCGGCAGCGCTCTCGGCGCAGTCGGCGTCGGCGTCGTGCTCGTCCAGCGGGCCCAGTAGCGCCGCGTAGAAGGCGGACAGGGAGCGGGCCGTGGCGATGCCGTTCGCGGCGGGGAGTTCGGCTGCCCGGTAGGCCGGGTCGTTCTCGTCGGGCTTCGGGGCCAGGGCGCCGAAGGCGCGGCGGGTGAGGGAGTCCGGATCGGCGTAGGCGGCGGTGACCGCGCGCTTGGGCCGGGTGCGCAGCGCGCCCGGCTCCGGCGCGGGCGCTTCCTGTTCCGCGACCCGGGCCACCCGGCCGTCGTCCGCCACCTGCTGGGGCAGTCCGATCCACAGGTCGAGCCCGAGGGGTGCGGCCACCTCGTCGGCGAACCAGCGCCCCAGGCTGCGGCCGCCGCTGGCGCGCGCCACCAGTTCGCCCAGCAGCCAGCCGAACGTGTGCGGGTGGTAGCCGTGTGCGGCTCCCGGCTCCCACTCGGGGGTCTGCGCGGCGAGCGCGCGCGCCGCACGGCCCGGCTCCAGCGCCTCCCGCGGGGTGAGCGGAGTGCCGAGCGCGGGCAGTCCGGCACGGTGCGTCAGCAGGTGGCGGACCAGGAGGCGTTCCTTGCCGGCCGTCTTGAACTGCGGCCAGTACGCGCCCACCGGTGCGTCCAGGTCGAGCTGGCCGCGCTGGTGCAGCAGATGCGGGACGGCCGCCGCCGGCCCCTTGGTGGCCGACCGGACGAGCACGGCGGTGTCCCGTCCCCAGGGCGCGGCGGCCGGATCGGCCGGATCGGTGCTGCCGGCCCACAGATCGACGACCTTGCGGCCGTCCCGGTGCACCGCCAGCGCCGCGCCGCGTTCACCGCGCCGCTCGAAGTTGCGTACGAAGGCGTCCCGGACGGGCTCGTACCCGTCCGCCACCGTGCCGTGCACCGCCACCTCCGCGCCGTGCTCGGCCACCGCTGTGTGAACGACCTCTGCCACGTTTCCTTCGCTCCTGTCGCCTGGGGGCGCTTTTGTGGCGCCGCGCCCCCCATGGTCCTACGCGCCGCACGGTGCCGTGCGCCGGGGGCGGCCTCGACCGTGCGGCCCCGCCCCGGGGACCGGGTCGCCCCGGGGGACCGGGCCGGCTCGGGGGACCGGGCCGGCTCGGGGGACCGGGCCGGCTCGGGGGACCGGGCCGGCTCGGGGGACCGGCGCCGGACCGGCTCGGGCGACGGGCGCCGGGCCGGCTCGGGCGACGGGCGCCGGGACCGCTCAGGCGACCGGCGCCGTCACCGAGCGCGGGTCGAAGCCGAAGGGGAGTTCGAGGCGGTGGGCGCGCATCAGCTCGGCGTCGGAGAGCAGTTCCTGGGTGGTGCCGTCGGCCACCAGCACCCCGTCGCTGAGCACCACCGAGCGGGGGCACAGCTCCAGCGCGTAGGGCAGGTCGTGGGTGACCATCAGCACCGTCAGGTCCAGCGAGCGGATCAGGTCGGCCAGCTCACGGCGGGCCGCCGGGTCCAGGTTGGAGGACGGCTCGTCCAGCACCAGGATCTCCGGGCGGCCGGCCAGCACGGTGGCGACCGCGACGCGGCGCCGCTGGCCGAACGAGAGGTGGTGCGGCGCCCGGTGGGCGTGCTCGGCCATCCCGACGCGCTCCAGCGCCTCCTGCACCCGGGCCTCCAGTTCGGCACCGCGCAGTCCCGCGGCGGCCGGGCCGAAGGCCACGTCCTCGCGGACCGTCGGCATGAAGAGCTGGTCGTCCGGATCCTGGAAGACGATGCCGACCCGGCGCCGGATCTCCGCGAGATGGGCGCGTTCGGCGCGCAGCCCGGCCACGGTGACCGAGCCGGCGCCGGGCGTCAGGATGCCGTTCAGGTGCAGTACCAGCGTGGTCTTGCCCGCGCCGTTGGGGCCCAGCAGGGCGACCCGCTGCCCGCGCGGGACGGTCAGATCGACGCCGAACAGCGCCTGGTGGCCGTCGGGGTAGGCGTAGGCCAGGCCGCTCACCTGGAGCGAGGGCACCGGCGCCGCATCGTCTGCGGCCGCCCCGGCAGCGGTCCCGGCGGTCGTGCCGGTATCCGTGTCGCCGTTCGGGTCGGCGTTCGGGTCGGCGTTCGTGTCGGTGGAGGAAGTCACAGCACCCATCCCAGCAGGCAGATCGCGAGGGCGGTCACCGGCAGCGCGGCCGAGCGGGCCCACTCCGCGCGCGCGGCGGGGCCCGCTCCGAGCGCGGGCGGCATGCTGCCGGCGTAGCCGCGGCTGAGCATCGCCAGATGCACCCGCTCACCCCGCTCGTAGGAGCGGATGAACAGCGCACCGGCCGACTTGGCCAGCACTCCCCAGTGGCGGGGTCCGCGGGCCTCGAAGCCGCGCGAGAGGCGTGCGGTGCGCATCCGGCGCATCTCCTCGCTGATGACGTCGGCGTAGCGCACCATGAACGTGGCGATCTGGCACAGCAGCGCGGGCATCCGCAGCCGCGCGAGGCCCAGCAGCAGGTCGTTCAGCCCGGTCGTGGAGGCGAGCAGCACCGAAGCGGCCACTCCGAGGGTGCCCTTGGCGAGCACGTTCCACGCGCCCCACAGGCCGGGTTCGGACAGCGAGAGCCCCCAGACGGTGATCCGCTCCCCTTCCGCGACGAACGGCAGCAGCACTGCGAAGGCCACGAACGGCACCTCGATCGCCATGCGGGTCAGCAGATGGCGCGGCGGCACCCGTGAGACGGCGGCGACCGCCGCCAGCAGCACCGCGTAGGCGCCGAACGCCCACACGGCCTCCCGCGGGGTGGCGACGACCAGCAGGACGAAGCAGAAGACCGCTGCCAGTTTGCAGTGCGCGGGCAGCGCGTGCACGGGCGAGTGGCCGTGCTTGTAGAGCTTGTGCGCGTGTCCGGCACCCATGTCGGCCCTCCCCTAGCGCTCGGTCGCCGGCGGGCCGGACGCGGCGGAGGCACCGGCTTCGACGGGGGCGCCGCTGTTGCTGCGGCGGCGCACGGCGACGAAGACGCCCGAGCCGACGACGAGGGTGGCACCCACGCCGATGACGCCCGCCAGGCCGCCGGACAGCCGGGAGTCGGCGATGTCCTGGACGCCGTAGTCGGCCAGCGGCGAGTCCTCCGCCGCGTGGTCCTCCGCCTGCTTGTCGATGCCGTTGTCGGCGGCGACCTTCTCCAGCCCGTCGGGGTCGGAGGACGCGTAGAAGCTGAGCCCGCCCGCGCAGGCCAGGGTGACGACGAGCCCGGCGATCCACAGCGGGCGCACCGAGCGGCGCCGCCCGGCGGCAGCGGCCGGGGCTGCGTCGGCCGGAGCGGCAGCCGGGCGGGGCTCGGCACCCGGGGCTTCGGCGCCGGGCGCTTCGGCGTCCGACAGGGGCGAGGGCCGCAGTTCCAGTGGCGCGGCCAGCCGGTCGCGCGCCCCGTGGACCAGGTCGGGGCGGACGGCGACAACGGCGCCGACCGTCGCGGCGGTGATCGCGGCCTCGCCGATGCCGATGAGCACGTGCACACCGACCATCGCGCCGAAGACCTTGCCCAGCGAGACGTCGGTCGTCCCGCCGAGCGCGTAGACCGCGGTGAAGGCGACCGCGGCCGCCGGCACCGAGACGAGCGCGGCGACGAAGGAGGCGCCGGTCACCACCGAGCGGCGGCGCGGCAGCACCCGCAGCAGCCCGCGGAAGACGGCGTAGGCGACCAGGACGGTCACCACGCCCATGTCCGTGATGTTGGTGCCCAGCGCGGTCAGGCCGCCGTCCGCGAAGAGCACACCCTGCAGGAGCAGTACGACGGAGACGCACAGCACGCCCGTGTACGGCCCCACGAGTATCGCGGCCAGCGCACCGCCCAGCAGATGGCCGCTGGTCCCGGCGGCCACCGGGAAGTTGAGCATCTGCACGGCGAAGATGAACGCCGCCACCAGTCCGGCCAGCGGTGCCGTCCGCTCCCCGGCTCCGCCGGGGCCGCCGCCCAGTTCGCGCCGTGCGCCGCGCAGCGAGACGGCGAGGGCCGCGGCGGCCACGACTCCCGTACCGGCCGAAACGGGGGCATCGATGAATCCATCAGGTACGTGCATCGGGGGCACTCCGCTTTCTCACGGCTTCTCACAACGGCCCGGCAATGGCCTGGCAGCGGCCGTCTCCAGCCTTTTGAGAATAGCGGTCAGATGCAAAGTCTTCGCAAGAGGGCGTCGGGGACGTCCGGAATGGGCGGGGACGCCCCCCTGGTCTGCGGCCTGTGGCAGAACTCACCGGCCGGTTCGGGTGTCCGGGCGGCCCCGCTGCGCGTCTGACAGGGCGAAGGGGCAACCCGGCCGGAGCGATGAGCGCGCCGGGAACCCCCGATCCGGAGGAGCAGAAGTGTCGAAGGTCATCACCCGCACCGTGCAGGCCCAACTGATCGTCCGGCCGCCGGCGGCCCGGCCGCTGACCCCCGCGCTCCGCTACGAGACGGACGATCCGCTGGCGGTGCGGATCGTCTTCCCCGCCGAGATCTCCCTCGACGGCGCGGAGGTCGCCTGGGCCTTCTCCCGCGACCTGCTCGCCGAGGGGCTGCGCGGGGTTGCGGGCGAGGGCGACGTGCAGGTCCGCCCCGACGGACGGGAGCGGACGGTGGTCGAGCTGCACGCGGGTGAGGGGGTCGCGGTGCTGGAGTTCCGCACCGCCGACCTGGAGCGCTTCCTGCGGCACAGCTACGAACTGGTGCCTGCCGGCGCCGAGCGGGCGCTGCTGGATCTGGAAGAGGGCTTCGCCGCGCTGCTGCGCGGAGTCTGACCGCGGGATCCCGGCCGCACGCAGCCCCGGGGGGCGGCCGGTGCACGAGTCCTTCCCGGAAGAACAGCGCCCGCCCACCCGCTCCCGGAAGGGAACGGATGGGCGGGCGAGGACGTGCGGCGGTCCCGCACCGGGACGGCCGGGGCGGGCGCCCGGCGCGGGTCACACGCCGGTGCGCTCCGGCTCGCGGGGCGGGGGAACGGTCGCGGCCGACGCCTTGTCGAGGTTCAGCTCCTTGCGGAGGCCCTCACCCTCGACGTCGACGTTGGGCAGCAGCCGGTCCAGCCAGCGCGGCAGCCACCAGGCGCGCTCCCCCAGCAGCGCGAGCACCGCGGGCACGATGGCCATCCGCACCACGAAGGCGTCGAAGAGGATCGCGACGGCGAGCCCGAAGCCCATCATCTTGATCATGGCTTCGGAGGACCCGATGAACCCGGCGAACACGCTGATCATGATGACGCCCGCGGCGGTCACCACGCGTGCACCCAGCCGGAAGCCGCTGACGATGGCCTGGCCGGGGCTCTCGCCGTGGACGTGCGCCTCGCGCATCCGCGTCACCAGGAAGACCTCGTAGTCCATCGCGAGGCCGAAGATCACACCGATCATGAAGATCGGCATCATGCTCATGATCGGCCCGGTCTGCTCGACCCCGATCAGTCCGGCCAGCCAGCCCCACTGGAAGACGGCCACCACGGAACCCAGCGCCGCCAGCACCGAGAGCAGGAAGCCCAGGGCCGCCTTGAGCGGCACCAGCACCGAGCGGAAGACCAGCATCAGCAGCACGAAGGCCAGGCCCACCACCAGCGCCAGATAGGGCGCCAGGGCGTCGTTCATGACCTGCGAGAAGTCGATGGCGACCGCCGTCGCACCGGTGACCAGCAGCGTGGCACCGGTCTTCTGCTCGATCGCACCCGACTGGTCCCGGATGTCGTGCACGATCTCCTCGGTGCGCTCGTCACTGGGACCGTACTTCGGGACAGCCGTCAGAGTGGCGGTGTCGCCGCTCTTGTTGAGCTGCGGCGGGCTGACGGCGACCACACCGTCCACCTTCTGCAGCCGCTTCTGCACGTCGGCGGCCGCGGCCTTCGGGTCGTCGGCCCCCTTGAGGTCGACCACGCCCATCAGCGGACCGTTGAAGCCCGCGCCGAAGCCGTCGGAGAGCAGGTCGTACGCCTTGCGCTGGGTGGTGCTCTCCGGCTGGTTGCCCTCGTCGGGCAGCCCGAGCTGCATGGAGCCGACGGGCAGCGCCAGGGCGCCGAGTGCCAGCACGGCGGTGACCAGCACCAGGACGGGGCGGCGGAGCACGAAGCCCGCCCAGCGGGCACCGGCCTTGGGGCGCTGGCCTTCCGCGTCGGCGGCGGGGGGCACCCCGGTGGCGGGGTTGGCCTTGCGCACCCGGCGGCCGAAGATCCGCTTGCCGACCATGCCGAGCGCGGCAGGCACCAGCGTCAGCGCCACCAGGACGGCGATGACCACCGTGCCCGCGGCCGCCATACCCATCTTGGTGAGGACCGGGATGTTGACGACGGAGAGCCCGACGAGTGCGATCACCACGGTGAGCCCGGCGAAGACCACGGCGGACCCGGCGGTTCCGACCGCGCGTCCGGCCGCCTCCTCGCGTTCCCGGCCCTCGGTCAGCTCCGCACGGTAGCGGGAGGCGATGAAGAGCGCGTAGTCGATGCCGACCGCCAGGCCGATCATCATCGCCAGCGTCGTGGTGTTGGCCGACAGGCCGAGGGTGGCGCCCAGCGCGGTGATCGAGGAGATGCCGATCATCACCCCGATCAGTGCGGTGACCAGCGGCAGCCCTGCCGCGATCAGCGAGCCGAAGGTGAGGATGAGCACGACGGCCGCGATGCCGATGCCGATGACCTCGGCGTTGCCCATCTCGGGCTCGACCATCAGCGCGTCACCGCCGGTCTCCACGGTCAGCCCGGTCTTGCGGGCCTCCTTCGCGACGTCCTCCAGGCCCTCCCGGGTCTTGTCGGTGATGTCCTGGGCCGGGACCTTGTACTGGACGGAGGCGTAGGCGATGCTGCCGTCCTTGCTGACGGCCCCGCTGCCCTTGACGAACGGGTCGGAGACGTTGGCCGCCTGCCCGCCGCCCAGCTCCTCGCGGGCCTTCTCGACGGCGGCCTTGTTGGGTTCGGCGGTGATCTTCTCGCCGGTCGGCGCGCGGAAGACCATACGGGCCGTCGCGCCTTCGGCATTGGCTTCCGGAAAGCGCTCTTCCAGCAGGTCGAAGGCTTTCTGGGCCTGCGTGCCGGGCAGCGCGAAGTCGTCGTCGGGCGGAGTCGATGCGGTGGACGCGCCGACGCCGGCCGCGACCAGCAGCGCCACCCATATCAGGGCGACGATGCGGCGCCGCCGGAAGGCGAGTCTGCCGAGCTTGTGAAGGAAGGTGGCCACGAGAGAGGTTCTCCGGTCTCGAGGTCGGACAGTGGGACGGTGCGGTGGAGCAGGGACGGCAGGGCCGACCGAGCCGAAGGTGCACGACGGGGGGGCGCCGCGAGCCGACTATGAGAGCTCATGTCAATCGACGCTCGCTCGCACCCGCAGGATGAGTCCGCACCGGGACATGTGGGGCACATCACAACTTGCCCGGCCGCAAATACCCCCGAACCATGGGAAAGGTGACCGACGACGGCGCGTATCTCCGCTATCCGCACCTGCACGGCGAGCTGCTCTGCTTCACCACCGAGGACGACCTGTGGGCGGTCCGGCTCCCGGAGCCGGGGGCGCCCTCCGTGCGGGCCCGGCGGCTGACGGTGGACCGCACCCGGATCAGCCACCCCCGCTTCTGCCCCGCCGGGGAGCGCATCGCCTACATCAGCTGGCGCAGCCTGGACCCGGAGATCCACCTGGTCTCCGTCCGCGGGGGCGCGTCCCGGCGGCTGACGTACTGGGGCGCGACCGACACCCGGGTACGAGGCTGGACCCCGGAGGGCGACGTCCTGGCGGTGGCCTCGCACGGCGAGCCCTTCGCGCACCGGGCCTGGGCCTACCGGGTCCCGGTCGACGGCCCGGACGGCCCGCCGGCGGGCGGGCCGGACTCCTCCTGCCCGGGCAGCAGGCTGCCGTGGGGCCCGGTGTCGGACATCGCCGTGGCCGAGCAGCGGGGCGAGCGCCGCACGCTGCTGCTGACCGGGACACCGCCGCACGAGCCCGCGAACTGGAAGCGGTACCGGGGCGGCGCCACGGGACGGCTGTGGCTCCAGGGCGAGCGGCTGCTGCCCGGCCTCGACGGGCACCTGGACTCGGTACTGCTCGTCGGGGACCGGATCGCCTTCCTCTCCGACCACGAGGGCGTCGGCAACCTCTACTCCTGCCGCCCGGACGGCACCGACCTGCGGCGGCACACCGATCACGACGCGTTCTACGCCCGGCACGCGGCCACCGACGGACGGCGGGTGGTCTACCAGTGCGCGGGGGAACTGTGGCTGGTCGACGACTTCGCGCACGCGGCCCGGCCCCGCCGCCTCGATGTCCGCACCGGCAGCCAGCGCGCGGGCCGCCGCCCCTACCAGGTGCCCGCGGGCGCGCACGTCACCTCGCTGGCCGTCGACCCCACCGGCCGGGCCGGCGCGGTCGGAGTACGCGGCAGCCTGTACTGGCTCACCCACCGCGACGGCCCGGCCCGGGCCCTGGCGGACACCCCCGGGGTGCGGGTGCGGCTGCCCACCATGCTGGGCGACACCGGGCGGATCGCCTACGTCACCGACGCGGAGGGCGAGGACGCGATCGAGATCGCCGACCTGCCCCGCGCCTCCCGCCCCCGGCCCGCCTACCGGATCGCCGCCGGACGGCTGGGGCGGGTCCGGGAGCTGGTCGCCGCGCCGTCCGCCGAGCGGCTGGCCGTCGCCACGCACGACGGGCGGCTGCTGCTGGTCGACGTGCCCGGCCCGGAGGAGACCCCGGAGGCCGCGGAGCCCCCGGATGCCGTGGAGCCCCCGGAGGCCGCGGAAGCCGCAGAAGCCGCCGCGGAGTCCCCGGGGGGTGCCGGGGAGTCACCGGAAGCCGTCGAGGACGGCACGGCGGCAGCGGGGACGGCGGCCCCGGACGCGGTGGTCCCGGACGCGGTGGTCCCGGAGCCCGCGATCAGCGAGGTCGTGCGGTCCGCCAACGGCCCGGTGCACGATCCGGCCTTCTCCCCCGACTCCCGCTGGCTGGCCTGGGCACACCCGGGGGTGGGCCGCTCGCTGTCCTGCATCCGGATCGCGAGGGTCGCCGAACGGGACGGCGCCGCAGCGGGCGCGTGCCCGGTCCTGGACGTCACGGACGGGCGGTTCGAGGACGAGCAGCCCGTCTTCACCCGCGACGGCCGCTATCTGGCGTTCCTCTCCTGGCGCGGCTTCGACCCGGTCTACGACGTGCACACCGGCGACCTCTCCTTCCCGCTGGGCTGCCGCCCGTACCTGGTGCCGCTCTCCTCCGCGACGCTCTCCCCGTTCGCGCTGACCCCGGAAGGGCGCCCGGCCGCGGGCGGGCTGGACCCGCAGGACCGCCGGGACGGCGCGGAGGAGGGCGGCGGGACCCCGGTGCTGGTGGAGGCGGAGGGGCTGGCCAACCGCGTCACACCGTTCCCGGTGACGGCCTCGAAGTACGGGGCGCTGTGCCCGGTGGCCGGGGGCGGGCTGATCTGGCTGCGCTACCCGATCTCCGGCGCGCTCGGCGAGACCTTCGCCAACCCGGCCGACACCTCGGGCCGCCCCACCTTGGAGCACTTCGACCCGACCACCGCCAAGCGCACCGAACTCACCAGCGACATCGACTGGTTCGCACCCAGCGGTGACGGCACCCGGCTGGTCGTCAACGACGAGGGGCTGCTGCGGGTGGTCCCCGCCGACCAGCGGGCCGACGCGGACACCACCACCTTCATCGACCTGCGCCGCATCCTGCACGACGTCGACCCGGCGGCCGAGTGGCGGCAGGCGTACGCGGAGGCGGGCCGGCTGGTGCGGGCCTACTTCTGGGACCCGGGGATGAGCGGCGTGGACTGGGCGGCCGTCCTGGAGCAGTACCGGCCGCTGGTCGAACGCGTCGCCACCCCGGACGAGTTCGCCGACCTGCTGCGCGAGGTGCTCGGCGAACTGGGCACCTCGCACGCCTACGTCACCCCGGCGCGGCGCGACGAGGGGCCACCGCACTACCAGCGCCCCCTCGGCTTCCTGGGCGCCGATCTGATCCACACCCCCGAGGGCGACTGGCAGCTCGCCCGGATCCTGCCCGGCGACTCCTCCGACTCCCGGGCCCGCTCCCCGCTGGCCGGCTCCCCGGTGCGGGAGGGCGCGGTGCTCACCCACGTCGACGCGCGCCCCGTCGACCCGGTGGCCGGCCCCGCGCCGCTGCTGGCCGCGGCGGGCGGCACCACCGTGGAGCTGACGCTCCGGCAGGCGGGGCCGCGGCGGGTCGCGGCCGTCCCGCTGATCGACGAGCGTCCGCTGCGCTACCAGGACTGGGTGGCCCGGCGCCGGGACGTCGTCCGCGAGCTGAGCGACGGCGCCTGCGGCTATCTGCACATCCCCGACATGGGCGGCTCCGGCTGGGCGCAGTTCAACCGGGACCTGCGGCTGGAGGTCTCCCGGCCCGCGCTCATCGTCGACGTCCGGGGCAACGCGGGCGGGCACATCAGCGAACTCGTGCTGGAAAAGCTCACCCGCACCATCCTGGGCTGGGACCTCACCCGCGACGCGCAGCCGGTCACCTACACCGGCGACGCGCCGCGCGGCCCGGTGGTCGCCGTGGCGGACGAGGCGACGGCCTCCGACGGCGACATGATCATCGCCGCGTTCCGGCTGCTGGGCCTGGGGCCGGTCGTCGGGGCCCGCACCTGGGGCGGCGTCGTCGGCATGACGGGCCGGCACCGGCTCGGCGACGGCACCGTGATCACGGTGCCGATGAACGCCGCGTGGTTCGAGGGGTACGGATGGTCGGTGGAGAACCGCGGGGTCGAGCCGGACATCGAGGTCCTGCGCACTCCGCTGGACTGGGCCGAGGGCCGCAGCTCCGTGCTGGGCACCGCCGTACGCACCGCCCTCGACCTGCTGGAACGGCACCCCGCCCGGACCCCGCCCGGATACGGGGACGCCCCCGACCGCTCCCGTCCCCCGCTCCCGCCGCGCCCCTGACCGGAGCGGGGGGACAGGTCGCTTTTGCACGTCATGCGACATATGGGATCGCGTGGCAGGGTGGAGAGTGCCCGTCCGTACACACGTCCGAAGGAGTGACGATGGGTCTCGCAGACCAGTTCAAGTCCAAGGCCGAGCAGCTCCGGCACAAGGGCGGCAAGTCCTCGTCCGGCGACCGCAAGCACGGCGGTGACCGCAAGCACGGCGGTGGCCAGGGTGCCACCGACAAGGCGCAGGAGCTGAAGGACGACGCCACCGACAAGGCGCAGGAGCTGAAGGACAAGGCCCAGCAGCGCGCCCAGGAGTGGAAGGACAAGAACCACTGAGGCAGCGGACGGCCCGCCCCCTGCCCGACGGCCGGTCCCCGCTCGGCGGGAGGCCCCGCGGACGCGGAGGCGCATGTCCCGGCTGTCCCTCGGCGTGCTGCGGCTTCCTGCCCCCGCGACGGCGGCAGGAAGCCGCAGCACGTCGTAGGCCGGTGCGCCCCCGCCTGTCAGCCGTCCGCCGACGGTCCCCCTGAGGGAACAGCACCCGGCCCGGGTGACCCCGCCCGGCCCCCCATGCCCGCGGGCTCCTGGCCCGCGGGCCCCGCCCCCGGCAGCGCCTCGCCAAGGCAGATGCCGCCCGGACGGGGCAGCATCCGGTCCGCCGGATCAGCCCCCTTCCCCGGGGGGCCAGAGGCCCTGCCCTGCGGATCAGCACCGGCCGGGGCGGCTCCCGCCCAGCAGGACGGTCACCCGCACGCCGGTCCGGGGCACGGCCCGCAGGGCCACCGCCCGGCCTGTCGGGGCAGCGGCGGCAGGCGCGTCAGCGCTCCGCGCGGGCCTTCTCGTCCGCTTCGCCGCCCGCGCCGACGAGCCCGGTGGCCACCCCGCCGCCGGACTCCAGCCGGGCGGCGACGGCCTTCATCTCGCGCTGTCCGAGGGGGCCGCCGATCAGCGGGGCGAGGTAACCGCGGATGCCCTGCATCCCGCGCAGCCACCACTGCCCGTACACATGCGGGGAGCGGCGCTCGATGCCCGCGACGAGCCGGTCGACGGCCGGGCCCAGCGGATAGGTCTTGTTGGTGGGCCACGGCAGCCGCTGCCGTACGTCGCGCATCACCTCGTCCGCGTCCGCGCCTCGCACCATGTCGGTGTCGGTCCAGCTCAGATAGCCGACGCCGACCCCCACGCCCTGGTGCCCGACTTCGGCCCGCAGGCTGTGCGCGAACGCCTCCACGCCGGACTTGGAGGCGCAGTACGCCGTCATCATCGGCGCCGGGGTGATCGCCGCGAGCGAGGCGATCTGCAGGAAGTAGCCGCGCGACTCCTGCAGTACGGGCAGGAAGGCCCGGCCGGTGACGGCGCCGCCGATGAGGTTCACCTCGATGACCCGGCGCCAGGCGACCGGGTCGGAGTCCATGAACGGACCGCCCGCCGCCACCCCGGCGTTGGCGACGGCGATGTCGACCTTCCCGAAGTGCGCCTTGACCTCGCGTGCGACCCGGGCCATCGCCTCGTGGTCGGTGACGTCGGCGTGCCAGTGCGCCGACTCGGTGTGCAGGGACGCGCTCACCCGCTCCAGTTCGGCCGGCTCCAGCCCGACGAGGGCGATCCTGGCGCCGCGTGCCGCCATCTTCCGGGCCAGCAGCGCCCCCACGCCGCGCGCCGCGCCCGTGATGACGGCGACCTGCCCCTCCAGTGCGACCCTGCTCATGCGCTCTTCTCCTTCGTCTGCGACGGCTTCGCCGTGCGCCCGGTGGTGGCGAGGTGGTCCCGGGCGAGCCCGGCCAGGACCGCGGCGACCGTCTCCGGCTCCTCCAGCGGCGTCATGTGCCCGCGCCCTTCGAGCTGGTGCACGCCTGTGCAGTCCGGCAGCAGAGCCGCCATCCGGTGGGCGTGCGGGAGCGGGGTGAGGCGGTCGTGGGTACCGACGACGACGGCGGTGGGCACGTCCAGGTGCGGGACCTTGGCCGACAGGTCGAGCCCGGCCAGCACCCCGCCCCACGCCGACCGCACCCGGGTGGGGCAGGCGTGCGCGATGCGGGCGGTCGCCTCGACGGCGTCCCGTTCGGGGCGTGGCCCGAGCGTGCCGTAGGCGAGGGCCTTGCGGGTCAGCGGGGTGACGGGACCCAGCGGCGCGGACGAGCCCAGCAGCGCGCGGTGCGCGACCGCGCGCACCCGCTCCGAGCGGAACGGCAGCACCCGGGCCTGCCCCGTCAGATGCTGCGCTCCGGTGCTGCACAGCAGCAGCGCGGCGCCGTGCTCGCGCAGCCGCTGCCGGCCCGCCGCTGCCATGATCGTCATACCGCCCATCGAGTGACCGCCGACGACGGCGCGCTCTCCCGGCTCCAGCGCCGCCTCCAGGACGGCGCACAGGTCGTCGGCGAGCATGGCGGTGCTGTACGCCATCGGGGCCGCTGGGGCCGGGCTGCGGCCGTGCCCGCGCTGGTCGTAGACCACGACGCGGTGGCCGCCGGCGGTCAGGTCCCGGATGACCGGCGCCCAGAACAGTGTCGAGCAGGTCCAGCCGTGGGCGAGGACGATCGCGGGGTCGCCGGCCCGGCCGTGCACCTCGACGGGGAACCGCACCCCGTCCCCGGAGCGTGCCGTCAGCTCGCGCGCCGGCGCGGGCGGCGCGTAGCGCCCGGTGAGTCCCTGCAGAATGCGGCTCATCGCACGTCCTCCGTGGTGTCGCGGCGGGCCGCGGCGGCACTGCCGCTCCGCGCCGCAGCGGGCATGTCCTCCGCCGCGTGGAAAGCGCCGGTGGCCGCGCCCCGGCTCGTGCTCCCCGCGAGCAGCGGCGCCTTGCGGCGGGCCGCACCTCCGCCGCCGGGGCGCAGCACTTCGTACTCCTCCAGCCACACCTCCCGGGTGGCCTTGCGGAACTCGGCCGTGGTGCCGGGCCACACGGCCACCGGGCGGCCCTGCGCGTCCAGGTACCAGCTCGTGCAGCCGGTCTCCCACACGCTGGAGGCGATGCGTTCGCGCAGCTTGGCGTTGTAGGTGTGCTGCGCGATCGGCCGGACGTCCAGTGCGGCCTTCTCGCCGCCGCCGAGGGTGTCCAGCTTCCGCACGTAGTCGACCAGGTAGTTGAGCTGCGCCTCGATGATCAGCACCATCGAGCTGGTGCCCAGGCCGGTGTTCGGCCCGATGACGAAGAGGAAGTTGGGGAAGCCGGCCACGGTCGTCCCGCGCAGCGCGTTCATCCCGTCCTCGGCCCAGGACTCGGCCAGCGTCTCGCCGTCGGCCCCCTTGACCAGGTGGGCGAGCGGCATGTCGGAGACGTGGAAGCCGCTGCAGAAGACCACGGCGTCGACCTCCACCTCACGGCCGTCCGCGGAGACCAGCGTGTTGCCGCGGACCTCCTTGAGGCCGGAGTCGACGACGTGCGTGTTGGGCTGGGCGAGCGCCGGATAGTAGTCGTCGGACAGCAGCGTGCGCTTGCAGCCGACGCGGTAGTCCGGCGACAGCTTGCGGCGCAGCTCGGGGTCCTTGACGGCGCGCTTCATGTGCAGCTTGGAGATCTTCTCCACGGCGGGCAGCAGGTTCGGGTAGTTGGCGAAAACCTGGGTCTCCAGCTCCCGTACGCCCCACAGCGCGAAGCGGCGCAGCTTCTGGGTGGCGGGGAAGCGGGCGTGCAGTCTCCGCTCGGTGGCGCTGATGCGGCGGTCGTTGCGCGGCAGCACCCAGGCCGGGGTGCGCTGGAAGACGGTCAGCTCGCCGACGACCGGCTGGATGGCGGGGATGATCTGGATCGCCGAGGCGCCGGTGCCGATCACCGCCACCCGCTTGCCCCGCAGGTCGTAGTCGTGGTCCCAGGTGGCCGAGTGGAAGACCTTCCCCTCGAAGGAGTCCAGGCCGGGGATGTCGGGCAGCTTGGGCTCGGAGAGCGGTCCGGTGGCGGAGACGACCAGGTCGGCCGTCAGCGTGCCCGCCGAGGTCTCCACCCGCCAGTGCAGCTCCTGCGCGTCCCAGCTCAGCTGCTGGACCTCGGTGTTGAAGCGGATGTGCTGGCGCAGTCCGAAGGTGTCGGCGACCTGCTCCAGGTAGGCGCGGATGTCCGGCTGGGGCGAGAAGCTGCGCGGCCAGTCGGCGTTGGGCGCGAAGGAGAAGGAGTACAGGTGCGAGGGGATGTCGCACGCGCACCCCGGATAGGTGTTGTCGTGCCAGGTGCCGCCGACGGCCTCCCGGCGCTCCAGGACGACGAAGTCCGTCATCCCCGCGCGGCGCAACCGCACGGCGGCTCCCAGGCCCCCGAACCCCGTGCCGATCACCGCCACCCGTACGTGCTCCTGCTCGTGCTCGGCCGCCATGCCGCCGCCTCCCGGATCTGTCGCGTGCTGCGTCGTGGGTGTCGCGTCCTGCCGCGCTCGCGCACTGCGGACCCCAAACCGTGCCAGTAATCACTGGCACAGTCATGAGAGTAGGGCAGTCGCATACTCATGGGTAGGGGTCGGCGCGAGGAAAGTTACCGGCGGTCGCACCGGAACGGCCGTCCCCGGCCTCTTCCCCGGCCTCTTCCCCGGTCTCTTCCCCGGTCTCTTCCCCGGTCTCCGCCGGGGAGTGTCCTCGAAGGAGCGTCAGCCGCCCGGAGAGCAGACCGGGCTCTGCGGACACGACCTAGGCTGGGGGACGTGGCGAGCGCGAACGAGCAACACACGACGGACGGAGCCGACCCACCCGCCGAGGACCCGGCCGGTGGGCCGACTGCCGGGAAGCGGGAGTTCCGCGCGCCCCAACTGGCCGAGGCCGCCGGAATCACCACCCGCACCCTGCGCTTCTACCGCGAACGCAAACTCCTGCCGCCGCCCCGCCGCGAGGGCCGCATCGCCTGGTACGACGAACACCACCTCGCGCGACTGCGCAGCATCACCGCGCTGCTGGCCCGCGGCCACACCCTCGGCGGCATCGCCGACCTCCTCGACGCCTTCGAGAAGGGCCGCGACGTCCGCACCGCCGCCGAGGTCATGGGCCTGGACAGCGCGGTGGTCACCCCCTTCTCCGAGGAGATCCCCGTCCGGCTCACCCCGGAGGAACTCGCCGACCGCTTCCAGGGCGAGGTCACCCCCGAGAACCTGGCCGACTCGCTGGACCTCGGCTACGTCGCCGTCGACGGCGACGAGTTCGTCCACACCAGCCGCCGCCTGCTGGACAGCTCCGCCGAACTGGTCGCCAAGGGCATCCCGCTGGCCGACGTGCTGGCCGCTGCCCGCGAACTGCGCACCCAGACCGACGAGATCGCCGCCACCTTCGCCCGCCTCTTCCGCTCCCACCTGCTGCCCCGGCAGCAGTCCACCGACCCGGCGGAGCTCAACGACCTGCTCACCCAGTTGGCACCGACCGCCAAACAGATCGTCGAGGCGGAACTGGGCCTGGCCCTGGACCGGCGGGTGCGCGCCGAGCTGGAGGACTGGCTAGGCACCGGACAGCCGGACGGGCAGCGCCTTGATCCCGTGGATGAAGTTGGAGACTAGCCGGCGCACCTGCCCGGCCCCCTCCCCCTGCGGCAGCAGCTCGTACGGCGGCAGCAGCTCGTACGGCGGCAGCAGCCGCGCCGCCTCCTGGTGCAGAACACGCAACTGGAGGCGCGCGAAATGGGCACCCATGCACACGTGCGGCCCCGCGCCGAACGCCACGTGCGGATTGTGCGCTCGGGCCAGATCCAGTGTGTGCGGCGCTTCGAAGACCCGCTCGTCATAGTTGGCGGACGCGTGGAAGACCACCACCTTCTCCCCCGCACCGACACGCTGCCCCGACAGTTCGAGATCCCGGGCCGCGGTGCGCCGGAAACTGAGCACCGGGGTGTGCCAGCGCAGCAGTTCCTCCACCGCAACGGCCTGCGCCTGCAACTGTCCGGCCCGCACCAGTTCCCGCAGGGTGCGCTGGGCGTGCGGATGCTGCGCCAGCGCGAGCAGCCCGCCGGGGGCCGCACTGCGCACCGTGTCGTTGCCCGCGACCGTCAGCAGGAAGAAGAACATCTCCAGTTCGGCACCCGACAACTCGTGTGCGAGCGCTGTCATGACATCGTCCGCCGGGTGCGCCCGCTTGTGGGACGCCAGCCGGCGCGCGTAGTCGAACATCTCCTGAAGCATGGCGGGCGACCGCGGATCGGCCGGACGGCCGTCCGGGCCGAGCACGGTGCGGGCCTGATCCGGATCCTGGTAGCCGATGATCCGCTCGGTCCACTCCAGCAGCAGCCCCCGGTCCCCGGCGGGCACTCCCAGCAGATCCGCGAGGTTCAGCAGCGCGAAGTCGTCGGTGACGGCAGCCACCAGATCACAGCTCCCCCGCTCCCGCAGCGGCCGCAGCGCCCCCGTCAGCAACCTGCGGGCCCGCTGCCGCACCTGGGCCTCGAACCGCTCCACTCGGCGCCGGGTGAAGGCACGGCTGACCAGGGTGCGCAGCCGGTTGTGGGCCGGCGGATCCTGGTTGAGCATCATCCGGCGGATGAACGGCAGATCCTCCGGCGCCGGATCGCGGATCTGGGTGGCGCCCTCGTACGAGGAGAAGTCGCCGGGCGAGCGGAGCACCCGCAGGACGTCCGCGTGCCGGGTCACCGCCCAGAACCCCGGCCCCGCGGGCCAGCCCAGCACCTCGTACTCCTCCTGCCAGGCCACGGGCTCGCCGTCCCGCAGCGCACGGAACGCCTCGTGCGGCAGTCCGCGCGCGTAGCGGCGCGGATCGAACACGTCCCGGTCGGGAACCGGTGCGCCGGGGTCCGGGGCATCTTCCGGGTCAGGGACCAGGGCGGGTTCCGGTTCGGCGGAGTCCGGTGCGCCGGGGTCCGGTACGGCGGGGTCCGGTACGGCGCCGCTCACACGCCCTCCCGCCCGCGCGGAGCGCGGTCCTCACCCGGACCGCCGCCCCGGCCGCCGTCTGGCCCCTCGCCGGGCTGTCCGTCCGCGCGCAGGAAGTCCTCCACGGCCCGGACGGTCTCCAGCGGGGTCTCGTCGAGCGGATAGTGACCGGCGGCGGGCAACTCCACCAGTTCGGCGGCCGTGTACCAGCGCAGCCACGTGGTGCGGACCACCTCGGCCGACAGCACCGGGTCGCCGTCCCCGACCACCAGCCGCACCGGGACCCGGCAGCCCCGCACCTCCCCGTGGAAGTCCTCCAGGGCCCAGGAGTCCAGCCAGCGGCGGAACGCGGCCGGATCGCTGCACGAGACCGAGCGCTCGACCACCAGGTCCAGCCAGGCGTCCGGGCGGCGGTTGCCCGTGGTGTAGTCGATGATCGCCCTGCGGTTGGCCGGGCGCCGCGCGGCCTCCGCGAACAGCTCCCACTGCTCCCCCCGCAGCGGCACCCCGCTCGCGGGCACCGGCGCGATCCCCACCATCCGCCGCACCCGCTCGGGCGCCGCCAGCACGACGCGCTGCATCACGGCCGCACCCATGGAGTGCCCGACGAGGGAGAACCGCTCCCAGCCGAGCGCGTCCGCCAGGGCCAGCACGTCCCGAGCGGCCTCAACCGCCGTACAGGCACCCGGAATGTCCCGCGCCTCGCCGTAGCCGCGCAGATCCGGAACGGCGTAGCTGAACGTGGCGCGGTCGAGCACGTCGAACACCGGTGCATAGGCGCGCCGGTCCGCGAACCAGCCGTGCACGGCGATCACATGGTGCGCACCGTCGCCGATCCGGGTGGCGGGCAACGGGACGGCAGCGGCAGCCGCTCCCGTCCCGTCCGTTCCCGTCCCGTCCTCGGCTCCGCACTCCGCGGCAGCGTCCATGGCGGCCTCCCCTGGGGACGGCAGGGCCCTCGCCCCACCGGCTCCACGGTGGCCCGGTCCGCACCTGCCGCACAAGACCACGGCACCGCCGTCGGACCGGCCCCGCGACGGTGTCCCGCACGCCCGCGGACGGCCGGGCAGAGGCGTGCAGCACGGTGCGGAAGCGCCCGGGCTCAGGCCCCGTAGTCGACGGTCACCGGCGCATGGTCGCTCCACCGCTCGGCGTGCGTGGCGGCACGCTCCACGTACGCCTTCACCGCCCGCTCGGCCAGACCCGGCGTGGACATGTGGTAATCGATCCGCCATCCCGTGTCGTTGTCGAAGGCGCGCCCCCGGTACGACCACCACGAGTACGGGCCCGCGACGTCCGGATGCAGCGCGCGGACGACATCCGTGCAACCGCCGTCCTCCGGGTCGAGGACGCGGGAGAGCCAGGCGCGCTCCTCGGGCAGGAACCCGGAGCTCTTCTTGTTGCCGCGCCAGTTCTTCAGGTCGGCCTCCTGGTGGGCGATGTTCCAGTCGCCGCAGACCAGCACCTCCCGTCCGGCGGCCGCCGCCCGCTCCCGCAGATCGCGCAGGTAGGGCAGGAACGCCGCCATGAAGCGCTCCTTCTCGTCCTGCCGCTCGGTGCCGACCTCCCCCGAGGGCAGATACAGGCTCGCGACGGTCAGGCCGGGCAGGTCCGCCTCCAGGTACCGGCCGGACTCCTCGAACTCGGCTGTGCCGAAGCCGACCCGCACGCTGTCGGGCTCCCGGCGGGTGAGCAGCGCCACACCGGCCCTGCCCTTCGCGGAGGACGGCGCCCAGAAGGCGTGCCACCCCTCCGGGTACCGCACCGCATCGGGCAGTTGCTCGGGCTCCGCGCGGACCTCCTGGAGGCAGATCACGTCCGCGTCGGTGGCCGCCAGCCACTCCGTGTACCCCTTCTTCGCCGCGGCCCGCAATCCGTTCACGTTGACCGTGCTCACCTTGTGCACAACTTGCTCCTCATCGGTACGCGCATCCTTCGCACCATATGCCGGAGCGGCCATCGACCGGCCGCCCCCTCGCACGTCCGTCCGCTCTACGATGCCCGCATGCAGATCGTTCCCGTCGGTTACGACCACCCGGACGCCCGGAAGCTCAGCGACCTCGTGCTCCAGGAGTACGCGCTGCGCTACGGGGACCCGGAAGGCGACGCGACGCCGCTGGACCCGTCGATGTTCCAGCCGCCGCGCGGTCTGTACCTGCTGGCCTACGACGCGCAGCAGCGGCCGGTCGCCACCGGCGCCTGGCGCGCGCGGGACGCCGCTCACGGGCCGGACGAGGAGGACGAGAACTACGCGGACGGCGACGCCGAGCTCAAGCGGATGTTCGTCGTGCCCGAGGCGCGCGGCCAGGGCCTCGCGCGCCGGATCCTGGCGCTGCTGGAGGACGACGCGCGGGAGGCGGGCCGCACCCGTGTGGTGCTGGAGACCGGACTGCAGCAGCCGGAAGCCATCGCGCTGTACACGTCATCCGGATACGTACCGGCCCCCTCGAAGTTCGGCCACTACCGGTTCCACAGGGAGAGCCGCTGCTTCGTCAAACCGCTGCGCGGAACCGACTGACCGCACCGCGGTCAGCGGGGTCGTCCGACAACCCGGTCAACAGACGGGCGCGGTTCCGTCCCCGGTCACATCCCCGAATCCCGCCCCGAACCCCGTCACGTCTCCGGACACGCCTCTGGCGAAGTCGGCGGCCTGCGCGATGCCGATCTCCTCGACCGAGACGACCCGCACCCCGGGCCCCACGGCGTCGGCCCCGCCACCGGCCAGGTGCGCGGTCAGCGCCCGGCCGGGCGGCAGCTCGATCCACCGGTCGGCGCCGGTCTCCCGCAGGGCGGCTGTGACGGCCTCGTGCCGGACCGGCAGTGCGACGGAGCGGGCCAGGTCGTCGAAGACACCGTTGGGGTCACCGTGCAGGCACACACCGCTGGTGCCGGCCACGTAGGGCAGCGTGTGCGCCCGGCGCGGCACCGTGGCCAGGTGCTGGGCCATCCGGATCCCCAGATCGTGCGGGGGCTCCTCCGCCCGCTCCAGGAGTCCGGCACGCAGCCGCACCGCCCGCAGCGCCTCGGGGAAGGTGAGCAGTCCCGCGACGACGGCCGCCGCGTACCCGCCGAGCCCGTGGCCGGCCACGGCGGCCGGGAGGACCTCCTCGTCCTCGACCAGCGCCCTGGCGCCGGCCACCCCGGCGACCAGCAGACTCACGTGCCGCGCCACCTCGGACCCGGCCAGCGCCTCGGCGGTGTCCAGCTCCGCGACCCCTCCCGGATGCCCCCACTCCGCCTCGGCCAGCACGGTCGCCGAGGCGGCCGTGTCCGGCAGCCGGTGCAGCATGCCGGCCCGCAGCGAGTCGGGGCCGGGGAAGAGGAACGCGACGCTCATGGGGCCACCCTCACCCGCGGCACCCCGCCGGTGCCAGTCACAGCACCGTACGGACCGCGCGGCGGAACGCGGCACCGGGCCCGGACGAGACCGGCCGGGGATCCGGGCCGCGGCGGCCGTCGTCGGGCCGAATCCGCAGGTCGCGCGGGTGTTGCCGGACTGGGGATGCCGGAGCCCGCGAGAGCGCGGATCGTGGGTCGTATGACGGAATACATCGTGTGCGCCGACTTCACCGACCGGGGAACCGGAGCGGCACAGCACGCGCTGGAGAAGCTGGAGCGCGCGCACAGCCAGGGCGCGCTCGACCTGCGGGAGGCCCGGGTGATCAGCCGGGACCCGGACGGGCGCGCCGAGATCGTCGGCGAGGTGGACCACATCAGCGGCGCCGCGGGGTTCGCCGTCGGCAGCCTCGTCGGTGCGCTGGTGGGTCTGGTGGGCGGGCCGCGGGGTGCCCTGCTCGGCTTCACCACCGGGGGCCTGATCGGCGGCGGCCACGACGCCCGCCGGGTCGTGGAGACGAACGAGGGGCTGGAGGAGCTCACCGCGGAGATCCCGCCCGCCAGCACGGTGGTGGTCGCCGATGTGAAGGAGACCTCCACCGGCGCCGTGAAGGAGGCGCTGGGGCCGGGCGTCAGCCACTATCTCGCGGCCGCGGTGCGGCAGGAGGTCGAGGACATCCTCTCGAAGCCCCAGTCGTGCCCCAACGCCTCTGACGCGCCCACCGGCTCCGCGACCACAGGCCACGCCACGGGACGCTTCGGCGAGGGCGAGAAGGAGCGGGCGAGCGGCCGCCAGACGCACTGGTGGCGGCGCTAGCGGAGGCCGACAGGACGACGGGCGGAGCCGGGCGAGCACGGACGGCGGGAGAACACAGGCGACGACGGCGGGAGAGGGGTGCGACGGGGGGGGTGCGGATGACGCCCGGGGCGCCGTCGGCGCGGAAGGGAAGCCGGACCCGTTGCCGGCAACTGGTACCGGTTGCCGGTCGATGCCACCGGCCCGCCGTGCGCGCAGTGTCCCCGGACGCGCCCTTGGTGCACGCTGTCCGGCGCCCGGAGCGTGCGCCTGGGAGCGCCCTGAACGCCAATGGCCGGACCACTCGGGGACATTGTTTACATGCCCCTGCCATGCCACTACGTTGACGCCCGACCACCGCCCCCGACGCTCCGCGAGTCGTGCACCCCCCACCCCGTCCCCTCGGGAAGGCAGGCACCCATGAGACCCACTCGCCACGCTCTGACCGGACTCCTCGGCGCCGCCGCGGCTGCCGCGCTGGCGCTCACCGCGCCGGTGAACGCGCAGGCGGCCCAGGCATCCCCGGCGGCCTCCCAGAGCCCGGCGCAGGCCGCCGGGAGCCCGCAGCTCCTCGCGAAGCTGACGCACTCCCAGGCCACGTCCCTCTTCCGGTCCGCCGGGATCACCTGGACGTCCAGCGGCGGCTGTTCGGACCGGAACAACCCCACCTGCACCTCCTTCCAGGGCCTCCGGTCGCAGACCGCGAACGGCGCCGTCACTCTCAAGAGGGCGTCAGGCTGTGCCGTCCGGCTGACCGGCGGCACGGAGACCGGGCACGCCTCCGGCACCTACAGCCACTGGAACGGCTACAAGCTCGACATGTCCCTCTCGAGCTGCCTGGACAGTTACATCACCGGCGCGTTCACCTCCATCGGCGGCTCCAAGTGGAAGTCGGCCTCGGGCAACATCTACTACCGCGAGGGCAACCACTGGGACGTCACCTACTACAACTGCGGCGGCTGCTGAGCGGCCTGCCCCGCGCCCTCCGGCAGCCCGGCGAGGAACTCCCGCACGTGCCCCAGCCACACCTTGCGGTCCTGCTCGCCCAGGACGTGGGCGCCGCCCGGAATCTCCACCAGGGCGGCGTCCGGGAGGGCGGCGGCGAGCCGACGGGAGCTGTCGGGGAGGACGAGGCGGTCACCTGTGGGCACCGCCACCAGAGCGGGCACCCGGATGCCCGCGAGGTCGCCGCGCACGTCGACCCTGCGCACCAGGTCGAAGTGGTCCACCGTGCCCGGCGGCAACCCCTCCCGGGTCGCCGCGACGGCCTCCTCCAGTGCCTCGGCGGTGAGTTCACTGATGTCGCCGTCCAACAGCGCGGACTGGGTGGCGATGCGCGCCACCGCGTCCCACTCCCCGGCTCGCCCCAGGCGGGTGACGAGGCCGGAGGCGAACTCCAGGAGCGGGTCGGCCACCGCGAAACCGGCGGTCAGCACGAGCCCGGTCACCCGCTCCGGGTACCGTGCCGCGGTCCGCAGGGCGACCACCGTCCCGAGGGACTCCCCCAGCACCGTGAAGCGCTCGTGCCCTCGCGAGACCGCGGCGTCCACGACGGCGTCCACCAGCGTGTCCAGTGCGAGCGGCCCCGCTGCCCGGGGCGAGCCGCCGGCACCCGGGTAGTGCGGTCCGATCAGCGTGTGGTCGGACGCCAGATCCTCCAGCACGTGTCCGAAGTTGGCCTCGATTCCTCCGCCCGCGCCATGTGCGAGCAGCAGCGCGGGACCACTGCCGCGCACGTGTACGTCCAGGGACGGGATCGCGGCCGCAGCCGCGGTGTGCTTCTCGGTCATGTTCCAGAAGCTAAACTCCGACATCAGTGTCAGAGTCAAGCCGCATCCGGAGCGGGATGCTTCCGGCGGCTCCGAGGAGGCGAACAAGCCGTGCGGATGAAGGAGATGGTGCGCCGTACCGGCGTCCACGAACGGCTGCTGCGCTACTACGAGAAGCAGGGCCTGCTGAGCCCGCAGCGGCTGCCCAGCGGCTACCGCGAGTACAGCGAGACGGATGTCGACACGGTGCGCCGGGTGCGCTGCCTGCTGACAGCGGGGCTGTCGACGTCGGCGATCGCGCAGATCCTGCCGTGCCTGCGGGACGAGGGCGATCGCCTCGTGCCGACCTGCCCCGACCTGGTGGGGCAGTTGCTCGCCCAGCGAGACCGGATGACCACGGAGATCGAGGCCCTGCACACCTCACGCGGCCTGCTCGACAACGTCCTGGACGCCACCCCCGACCACCTCAAGCAGGCCGCGGCAGCGAACGCACCCGGAGGGCCGGGAGCACCGCGGGCCGCGTAGCGGAGCCGGCCTCGCCGTACCGCGCCGCGAACGAACGGGGACACGGCGGACCGGGACACGACACGGCGGACCGATGCCACGACGGTACCGGCGGGACACGGCGGACCGAGGCGCGGTGACCGACCGTTCGACGTACCGGGGCGGAACAGTGCGGGTCCACGGTCACCCGAAGGCGGTCACCCGACCGGTCACCGGACGCCGACCGCCCCGACGGCGGTCACCCGGCGGCGGTCACCCGGCGGTGCGAACCGGCCGGTACACCGAGATGCCGAACGAGGCCGTGGCCTGCACCCGCGTCCCCAGTGCGGCGGCCCGCGCCCGCAGCTCCTCCTGCTCGACATGCCGCGCCGCCGGTCCCATGGCGGCGAGGTTCGCCACGTCCGCGGAGGAGAGCGCGAGGGGGTACTCCAGTACCTCGGCGCGCTCCCGCTCGAAGTGCCCGGACAGGGTGCGCTCCAGGCGCTCCTCCTTGTCCGGGTCGACCTCCAGCAGGCCCAGCGCGCCGCGCAGCTCCCGCAGATGCCGCTCGGTCGGCGTGACCACCAGCAGTGCGCCGTGGGACTTCAGCACCCGGCGGAACTCCGCACCGTTGCGCGGCGCGAAGACGTTCAGCACGACGTCCGCGCAGCCGTCCCGCACCGGGAACGGCCGCCAGACGTCCCAACTGGCCGCGCCGGCACGCGGGTGCGCTCGTGCGGCACGGCGCAGCGCGTAGGTCGACGCGTCCAGCGCCAGCCCCACCGCGCCGGGCAGCGCCTCCAGGACGGCGGCGAGGTAGTGCCCGGTGCCCGCACCGGCGTCCAGCACCATGCCCCCTCCGTCCTGCGCGGGGAGGCCGAGCGAAGCGGTGATCCGTGCCAGCGCTCCGGTCAGCGGCGCGTAGTGCCCCGCCTCCAGAAAGGCCGTACGGGCCAGCACCATCGACGCGTTGTCGGCGTTCGCGGCGCGCTTGGCCCCGGAGAGCAGGCTGACGTACCCCTGCCGGGCGATGTCGAAGGTGTGCCGGTCCGGGCAGCGCAGCGCTCGTTCCGCCACCTCCAGAGAGTCCCCGCAGACGGGGCACCGCACCGTTCCGGCCAGCTTCTCCCACGGGCCGCGGGGCTCCGGCCGGCGCCGCGCGGGCCGGTCGTGCGCTGGAGCGTCGTCGCGGCCGTCGTGCGCTCGCTCTTCGTGCGGGTACGCGTCTCGCGCGGCGGACGGTTCGGTCATGGGGCGGCAGCTCTCTCGGACGGCGGGTCCCCAGGCTACCGGCGTCCGGGAGCGCCGCTGCCGGCTCCTCGTCCGGCCGACGCAAGCACGCGCCCTCTGCCGCGAACGAGGGGACCACGCGCCGCACGAGGAGGTCGAAGATCAGGTGAAACGACATCCCGTACATCTCACCCTGTTCCCGGCTCCCTCCGCAGGAGTGACATACGTGCGGAAAAACGCATACTCATAAGTCTGAGTACTGCACGCAGGGGTTTCCGCCGGCTGGAGCATTCGTTGACCGGGATGTACCCGAGACGGTCACCCCGTCATCCGACCGGGGCGACGCGGCGTCGGTCACCACCAAGGGCGTCATGCGCGTGCGGGACCGGTCTCGACACAGTCGTCTGAACCTGCCCGCAGAGAAGAGAGTTCAGTCTTGACCGAGACGTCGCACTCGTACACGTCCTACGTACCCCCTGATCCGGACACCGGCTTCCCCGGGCAGAGAAAGCCGGCTGAACCGGATGTGCACCCGGCCCACACCTGGGGAGCCGCGCCGGTCAGGAACGACAACGCGGTGCGACTGGACCCGACCGACACCGGAACCCTCGGGCTGACCCGCTTCGGCTCGCCGCACCCCGAGCGCAGCGAGCGGACCGATCACCACGCGGACCTGGACGCCGAACTCGCGCGTTTCCTCGACACGGTCGAGCGGGAACGCCTCGCGGACCCCTCCGGCGCGACCACCCGGGCCCGGCACCGCAAGGAACGCCCCCTGGAGCGGGCCAAGCAGCAGCAACAGCGGGGGGAACTGAGCTGGCGGCGGATCCTGAGCGCCTTCTCGGTCACGCTGACAGCCTTGATCGTCCTCCTGGTCAGCTTCCTGGGCGCGAAGGCGTCCTACCCCTCGCTCTACGACCTCGCCCAGGAGTCGGCACCCCCGGGCGTCGCGCACGCCTGGCCGCTGCTGATCTACGCGCCCTGGGTCGCGGCCACGCTCTCGATTCTGCGCACCCGGGCCTACCGTCGCCGCACGGTGCACTCCTGGCTCGTCGTCCTCTTCTTCGCCGCGGTCGCCTCCCTGCTGTGCGTCGCCGACGCGCCGCCGACCCCGGCGGGTATCGCGGTGGCCGGCCTGCCGCCCATCACGGCGCTGCTCTGCTTCCACCAACTCGTCCGACAGCTCGACCTCCCCCCGGTCCCCACGCACCCCTCCCGGCACGCCCGCCCCGCGCGCGGCACCAATCGCCACCGCTCGGCGGGCTGACCCCACGGCCCGCCGACCGGTGGTCGTACACCGTCGACCCCGGCGGCGGACCGCCGACCCGGCCCCCGAACCGCCGCTGCGCCCACTGCGGTTCGCCTCGCACGGCCCACCGGAAGACGCCCCGTGAACCCGGACCGCCCGCCGCCCCCTGTCGACGACGTGCCTGCGGACCGGCGGGACGGCCCGCTCGCGAGCCAGGCACCTGTCCGCCCGGACACCGGCCGACGGGGCAGCTCACTTTCCGGGCGTCGAGCCACCGGTCAGCACTATCGGGACGACAGTTCCCTTAATGGTTCCCCCGTGCTACCTTCACAGGCATAACGGCACCACAGTCCCGTTATCACTCTCGCCGCTCCCGCCCCGGACGCACTCCGCCCCCGCGCCCTTCGCCGCAGCGGCCCCCTGGAAGGAAGGCACAGCCATGTCCACGACTCATGTGTCGCAATCGACCACACCGGCACCCGAAGTCCAGGTGGCGCCGGCGCCGACGGCCGCGCCCCGGCAGCTCACCGGGCGGCTGAAGGTGGTCCTGGCCGTGCTGCTGGTCGCCCAGTTCATGCTGGCCGTCGACTTCTCGATCCTGAACGTCGCGCTGCCCGCCATCGGCGACGGACTCGGCTTCCCCCTCGCCGACCTGCAGTGGGTCGCCACCTCGTTCGCACTCGCCGCCGCCGGTTTCACCCTCTTCTTCGGCCGCATCAGCGACCTGGTCGGCCGCAAGAGAATCTTCATAGCCGGCCTCGCACTGCTGGGCCTGTCCTCCCTCGTCGGCGGCCTGGCCACCAGCCCGGGAATACTCCTGGCCGCCCGCGTCGCCCAGGGCCTGGCCACGGCCGCCGCGACACCGGCGGGGCTCTCCCTGCTCACCACCGCGTTCCCCGAAGGTCCGCTGCGGCAGAAGGCGCTGGGCATCAACGGCGCCCTGATGTCCGCGGGGTTCACCACCGGCGCCGTCCTCGGCGGAGTGCTGACCGACCTGCTCTCCTGGCGCTGGGCGTTCTTCCTCAACGTCCCCGTCGCACTCGCCGTCGTCCTCGTCGCGCCCGTCGTCATCAAGGAGCCCGCACCCGCCGCCCGCCCCCGGCTCGACCTGCCCGGCGCCCTCACGGTCACCGGCGGTCTCCTCGCCCTGGTCCACGGCCTCACCCAGGCCGGTGAACACGGTTGGACCGCCCCGCACTCCGTGGTCGGCCTCGCCGTCGGCGCCGTGCTGCTGGCCGCGTTCGTCGTGATCGAGCGCAGGGTGGCCCAGCCGCTGGTCCCGCTCACGGTCCTGGGCCGCCGCAACGTCGCCTGGGGGAACGTGCTCGGGCTCCTCGCCTTCGCCACCGAGACCTCGCTGGTCTACCTGCTCACCCTCTACCTGCAGAAGACTCTCGACTTCACACCGCTCGCCGCAGGCGTCACCTTCGGCGTCCTGGGCGTCGGCACCGTCCTCGGCGGACTCGTCGCGCCGAAGGCCATCGCCCGGACCTCCACCCTGACCGCCCTGGTCGGCGGCGGCCTGCTGCAGGCGGCCGCCACCGCCGCCCTGCTGTTCCTGGGCACCACCACCGGTGCCGCACTGACCCTGCTGCTGCCCGCCACCTTCCTCGGCGGCGTCGGCAACATGCTCGTCATCGTCGGCTTCATGGTCACCGCCACCAGCGGCCTCCCCAACGCCGAACAGGGGCTGGCCACCGGACTCGCCTCGATGTCCCAGCAGGTCGGCATCACCATGGGCACGCCGATCATGTCCGCCGTCGTCACCACGGGCACCGCAGGCGCCACCACCGCTGCCGCCATCCACCACGGCGTCACCACCGCCGTCGCCGTCAACGCCGCGCTCGTCCTCCTCGGCACCGCCCTCGCCGCGGTCTTCCTCCGCACCCGCACGCCGCACGGCGGGACGAACGCCTGACCCGACCCGCTGTCCGCACCCCTGCGCAACGGCACCCACCCCGGACATCGCAACCGGCCCGGCACACCCGGACGCCGCCAGCCAGCGGCCATGAACACGCCGATCCCCCGACCCGTCGCCCCTCTGAGCCACGGCCCCGGACCGCGTCTCACCGCCGACCGATCACGTCGTCCGCCAGAACGGACGTCGCCCACGGACCCGTTCGGGCACCAACCGGGGAACCGCCCCGGAAACGCCGGAGATCCCATCCGATCGAGCAGAGCGAACGGGGTCTCGTGCGCGCCTGCAGCCGCCAGATTCCTGCAACTACCGTCGCTGCGGCACCCAAGCGATCTGTGATCACGTCGGCGGGTCGGGGGTGTAGGCGTACACGCGGACCGGATCGAGGTGCAGTTCATGGGGACCTATGCAGTCCGCCACGAGGGTGGCCAGGAGCGTCCCGCAGGCGCATGCCATGTTGCGACCTCCGGTGCCGAGCGGCCCACAGCACCCCCAGTGGACACTCGAGGCTCCGGTCGACTGGACGGTGGACACGTCATCCGGGTGAACGACGACGGAATTCCGGGGTCCCGCGGACACCGTGTCGGTCAAGTCGGACGGCATCAGGAGGGCACGGTTTCCGGAAGGCTTCGGGTGCTGGGGGTCCGGAGCCACGAAAGGAGCTCCCCAGGGCTCCGGGTCGATGGCGTAGTGGCCGCGCGGGACGGTCGAGGGCGCGAGCCAGGTCCTGCGGTCGCGGTCCCTGTCGCACACGGGAGCGTCGGGAACATCCGGAAGCTTCTGAAGGTCCGGTGTGAGCTGGGCACCGCATTTCGCGCAGTAGAAGACCGTCATGTCGGCCGTTGTATCCCACCGTCCCCGTCGGCCACGACCGCGTTTCCACCTGCTCCAGAAGCGACACCACCGAGCGACACCACCTTTCGATGGCGTACGGCGGTGCGGAGATTCCAGGCAGCTCCTCCGGCACAGCGGGACAGCGATCAGGCCGGAGGGCTGTCCGCACGCCCCGCCCGAGAAGACCCGCAAGGCGCTGTGGAAGCCCGGCAAGCACCTCGGCGGACCGGCCGACGACTCCCCGGCCAGTGATCAAGGACAGCCGACGCAGTTGCCGTCCTTCGCTGCTGTACGACGCGTCAGAGCCCCTGCCGGATGACTCCGACAGGGGCTCTGACGTGTTGTGGACCTGAGGGGATTTGAACCCCTGACCCTCTCGTTGCGAACGAGATGCGCTACCGGACTGCGCCACAGGCCCTTGCGACAGATGAAACATTAGCATCCTCGCCAGGGCGGGAGGAAATCCGTTCCCGTACCGGGCGGGAGGCGGTCAGGGCGACCGTCACTCGTTGGCGGCGCGGGGGCGCTGGTCGCCTTCGTACTGGTCGAAGAGGGGTGTGCGGTCGCGGTCTGCGGTGCCGCGGGGGTGGGCGGCGTCGCCGGTGGACCCGTCCTCGGCGGCGGGGTGCGGCTCGGCGGCGGGGACGGTGCTGGAGCGGGCCGAACTCCAGGCGTCGGGGGCCTCCAGGTCGATGCCGCGCGTCGCCCGGGGGGCGACCGGGGCGCTGACGTAGGTGGGCAGCGGTACGGGCACCGGGTCCCAGCCCTCGCCTTCGGAGGAGTCCCTGTCGCGGGCGCGCTGCTGGTCGACCCACTCGGCGTGGTCGGTCTGCTCGACCAGTGCGCGGCGCTCCGCCGCCCCCTGCTGCTCGGTCCGGGTCCGGGCTTCCGGGGGCGCGTCCGCGCGGTCCGCAGCGGCGGCTTCGGGACGTGCGCTGCTGTGCTCGTGTTCGCGCCGGGGCGCCGCAGCCGACGGAGTGCCGGCCGCACGGGAGCGGCGCTCCGTACGCGGGTGCCGGTCCTCGCCGCGGCGCCGGTCCTCGCGGCCGCTGCCGCCGGTGCCCTCCGTACGCACCGGGAGGCCCGGCTCGGTGTCGGTGTGCAGCGCCTCGGCCCGGCGCCGGTCGGACAGTCCGGCGTCGCCGTACGGCCGCTGTGCGCGCAGACTGCGCGCGGCCGCTTCGGCCCGGCGCCGGTCCATGGTGAAGGCGAAGCGGCGCCGCTCCTGGACGCGGAGGTGGACGATGTAGACGCTGAGCAGAACGGCGGGGACAGCGGGCACCCACAGCAGGGCGAGCCCGCGGACGGCCGCCACGACCGTCCCTACGGTGAACGCGAGGAAGAGCAGCATCGTCGTGCGCCGCCGCCGGGCGAGCAGCTTGGCCCGCTTGGCCTGCTTGGCCTGCTTGGCCTGCTTGGCCTGCTTGGCCTGCTTGGCCTGCTTTCCCTCCCCCTGCGCGGTCCGGGAGTCGGCGGCCTGCGGGCGCGCCGCCCCCGCCCGCGCGGCCGCGCTCGTGCGGGCTCCGTCCGGACCGGACCGGTCGGAGCCCTGCTGGTCGTACCGGGGCTCCCCGGAGTGCTCCGGGGAATGGCCTTCCACCTGCGCCGGACCCGTCCCGGGCCCGGCTGCCCCGGCGACGCCCTGCGGAGCGTCGTGGCCAGCGTGCGCGGCGGCACCCGGACGACTGCTCCGGCTACCGGGGCGGACCGTTCCCACCGTTCCGACGGGACGGCCCTCCGCACGGTGAGCGTGCACCTCGGTCAGCGCCTCAGCCCCGGGGGCGCCGACCATGGTCTTGGGATCGGCGAAGGCCCGGACGTCCACCGCCTGCTCGGTGGCGGCATCCGGGTCGCTCCGGTACGCGTCACCGTCGGAGCCGTACGCGGCGGAGGGGCCGGGCTCGTGCTCGGCGCCGGCTCTCCGTGCGTACGGGTCGTCGGCCGCCCACCCCTCGCGGACACGGCGCCGTTCCGCCTCTCTGGCGTAGCGGCGCTCCATGCCGGCCTTGCCGGACAGCAGCCGGATGGCGGTGCTGAAGCGTTCCGTCGGACGAGCTTCGTTCAGCTCGTCCTGGCGACGAAGCCACATCGGCACCAAGTAGGCGGCCCAGGCCCCGACGATGACTGCGTAGATGAGGCCACTGCTGCTCACCCTCACACGGTAGAGGGGATTACGTGAGCCCATCTGCCAAACAGCCCGGCGTGTTGCACGATCTGGCCGATCCGTCGAACTTTTTTTGCGACCGATGGCCCGTGGCTATGCAGAATCAGCCGACAATTGGCCGGAACGAGCGGGCGCGGGAAACCCGGCACGTCGACCGACCCCACAAATCGAACGTTTATTTTATTTCGGTGGAGTGGCCGGGTCTGGACCGGTGCCAGCGGGTCAGCAGGCCCTCCGGGACCTCCTCCACGGTCAGGGCGAACACCAGGTGGTCGCGCCAGGCACCGTCGATGTGCAGATACCGCGGCCGGATTCCTTCCTCCCGGAAGCCGAGCTTTTCCACCACGCGACGGCTGGGGAGGTTCTCCGGGCGGATGCAGACTTCGACACGGTGCAATCCGACGGTGCGGAAGCAGTGGTCCACGGCCAGCGCCACTGCCGTGGGCATGACGCCCCGTCCCGCCACCGCGCGGTCCACCCAATAGCCGATATGGCCGGAGCACATGGAACCCCAGGTGATGCCCGCGACGGTCAACTGTCCGGCGAGTCTTCCCTCGTGCTCCACCACGAACGGCAGCATCCGGCCGGACTGCGCCTCCGTACGCAGATGCCGCACCATCTGGCGGAAAGTGGGGCGGCGCGGCGGCAGATGGCCGGGCGGCGCGGGCGGGATCGTGGCCTCCCAGGGACGCAGCCAGTCGCGGTTGCGCTGGTTGACCTCCCGCCAGGCGCGCTGGTCGCGCAACTTTATGGGGCGGAGGGTCGTGGGACCGTCCGCCAACTCGACCGGCCATGGGGCGTTCAGCGGGGGTCGTCCCCTCTGTGCCCGCCGGACCGCTGCGGGACGCCGGGCCCGGTGTGACGGTCCGGCCCACCGGAATGGTCCGGCCCACCAGGACGGTCCGGCCCACCGGATTGGTCCGGCTCGGCGGGACGGTCCGGCTCGGCGGGACGGTCCGGCTCGGCGGGATGGTCGCCGCCGTGGATCTGGTCGACGGCGTGCGGCAGCAGCCGGGCCAGGACGGCCATCCCGTCCTTGACGCCGCCCGTGGACCCCGGAAGGTTGACGACGAGGGTGCGGTCGGCCACTCCCGCGACACCGCGGGAGAGCGCCGCCGTGGGCACCTTCGCCGCTCCCTCCGCACGAATGGCCTCGGGGATACCGGGGATCTCGCGCTCCAGGACGGAACGCGTCACCTCAGGAGTCCGGTCGGTCGGCGAGATGCCGGTTCCGCCGGTCGTCAGGACGACGGCGTAGCCCGCTGCCACCGCCTCCCGGAGCACCTCGCGGACGGGCTCGCCGTCCGGTACCACCCGCGGCCCGTCCACGGCGAACCCCAGGGCTTCCAGGCCCGCCACGAGCAGCGGTCCGCCCCGGTCCTCGTAGACGCCTGCCGAGGCGCGATTGGAGGCCGTCACCGCCAAGGCGCGGTACGGCCGCACAGGGGTGGAAGCGCCTGCAGCGGAACCGTGCGAAGCTCGGTGGCCGTGCGGAGCGGCCTCGTCTCCGTGGCGGTGCGCGGCGGCTTCCGCCCCGTGGCCGTGCGGGGCCGACCCGGTCTCGCAGTGCTCGGAACCGCTCATGCGCCCTCCTCGCCGGCCTCGGCGCGCGGCTGCCGCACCCAGTCCCCCGACGCTCCGCCCGCCTTCTCCTCCACTCTGACGTCCGTGACGACCGCGGACTTGTCCACAGCCTTCACCATGTCCACGACCGTCAGGGCGGCGACCGTGACCGCTGTGAGCGCTTCCATCTCGACACCGGTGCGGTCCGTGGTCCGCACCCTCGCCGCGATCTCCACGGCGTCGTCGGCGACCGACAGGTCGACCTCGACCCCGGAGACGGCGAGCGGGTGGCACAGGGGGATGAGTTCCGGGGTCTTCTTGGCCCCCATGATCCCGGCGATGCGGGCGGTCGCCAGAGCGTCGCCCTTGGGCACGCCCTCGCCCCGCAGCAGGGCGACCACCCGGGGTGCGACGAGCACCCGCCCGGTGGCACGGGCCGAGCGCGCGGTGACGTCCTTCTCGGACACGTCGACCATCCGCGCGGCTCCGGACGCGTCGACGTGGGTGAGGTGCTGCTGAGGGCTGGTCATGGTTCTCCCGGTCCTGTGCTGTGCCCGGACACGGTACCGGCAGCGGCCGGTGCGCGGTCTGCCGCGTCGGGCCGCGGTCAGTCCAGGGGAACGACGGTCACTTCGTCACCGGGGGCGACTCGACCGGTCTCCTCCGGGATGTCGATCAGCGCGTTGGCGTGTGCAAGGGCGGCGATCAGATGGGAGCCGGGCCCTCCGACCGCGCGGACCGTGCCCGCCCCGTCCTGGTCGGCGGACGGGGTCAGGTCGCCGCGGAGGAACTGCCGCTTCCCCTCCGGCGAGGTCAGCGCGGTGTCCCCGGCCAGCCGGGCGCGCACGGTGCGGCGCCGGACGGGCTTCTGACCCATCAGGTGACGCAGCGCCGGGCGGACGAACAACTCGAAGGAGACATAGGCGCTCACCGGGTTGCCGGGCAGCGTGAGGATGGGTGTGCGGTCGGGCCCGATCAGGCCGAACCCCTGGGGCTTGCCCGGCTGCATCGCCAGCCTGCGGAACTCCACCGTGTCGCGGGCCGGATCGTCCGTGCCGTCCTCCTCCTCGCCGCCGCGGAAGGCGTCCACCCGGGAGAGCGCCTCCTTGACGACGTCGTAGGCGCCGACGCTCACCCCGCCGCTGGTGACGACGAGGTCGGCCCGGATGAGCTGGTCCTCGACGGTGGCGCGCAGCGTCTCGGCGTCGTCGGCCACCGCACCGACCCGGTAGGGGATGGCTCCGGCCGCGCGTGCGGCGGCGGTCAGCACGAAGCTGTTGGCGTCGTGGATCTGCCCGGGGCCCAACGCTTCCCCCGGTGCGACGAGTTCGCTTCCGGTGGAGAGGACCACCACCCGGGGGCGCGGGCGCACCACCACCGAGCCGCGCCCGACGGCCGCCAGCAGACCCACCTGCGCGGGCCCGAGGACGGTGCCGGCCCGGAGTGCGACTGTGCCCGCCTCGACATCGCTGCCCTTGGCCCGTACGTGCTGACGGGCGACGACCGGACGGTGCACCCGCACCTGGCCCGAGGCGCCCTCCGGTGCGGCGCTGTGCGCGGCCATCGCGTCCGCGGGGCCGCCGCCCGTACCGCCGTCGGTCCACTCGACCGGGACGACGGCCTCCGCGCCGGGCGGCAGCGGCGCACCGGTCATGATGCGGGCCGCCTCACCGGAGACGACGACGGGCAGTCCGGAGCTCCCGGCGGCGATGTCGCCGACCACGCTGAGCACCGCGGGGAACTCCTCGCTGGCACCCCGGACATCGGCGGTCCGTACGGCGTAGCCGTCCATGGAGCTGTTGTCGAACGGCGGGAGCGCGGCGGGGACGACGACATCGTCGACCAGGACGCAGCCCTGCGCGTCGAGCAGGTTCAACTCGATGGGGTCCAGCGGGCGGACGCTGCGGAGGATGTCCTCCAGGTGCTCCTCGACCGACCAGGTCTTGCTCACGACTTACATCTCCTCGGTGACGTAACCACGCAGCCACTCCCGGAACTCCGGGCCCAGGTCCTCACGTTCGCATGCGAGCCTGACAATGGCACGCAGGTAGTCCGCCCGGTCCCCGGTGTCGTAGCGGCGCCCGTCGAAGACGACGCCGTGCACCGGGCCGCCCACGGACTCGTCGCTGGAGAGCGTCTGCAGCGCGTCGGTGAGCTGGATCTCGCCGCCTCTGCCGGGCTCGGTCTTGCCGAGCACCTCGAAGACGGCCGGGTCCAGCACATAGCGGCCGATGATGGCCAGGTTGCTGGGCGCCTCCTGCACCGCGGGCTTCTCCACCAGGTCCGAGACCCGCACCACGTCGGTGTCGGAGGTGGCGGTGGCCGCAGCGGCGCCGTACAGGTGGATGCTGCCGGGGTCGACCTCCATGAGCGCCACGACGCTGCCGCCGCGCTCCTCCTGCACCTCGATCATGCGCGCGAGCAGGGGGTCGCGCGGGTCGATCAGGTCGTCACCGAGGAGGACGGCGAAGGGCTGCTCCCCCACGTGCGGCGCTGCGCACAGGATGGCGTGCCCCAGTCCGCGCGGGTCGCCCTGGCGCACGTAGTGCATGGTGGCCAGGTCGCTGGACTCCTGCACCCGGGCGAGCTTCCCGTCGTCGCCCTTGTCCCGCAGGACCTGCTCCAGTTCGTAATTGCGGTCGAAGTGGTCCTCCAGGGGACGCTTGTTGCGTCCGGTGACCATGAGCACGTCCGAGAGACCGGCGGTGACGGCCTCCTCGACCACATACTGGATCGCAGGCTTGTCGACGACCGGGAGCATCTCCTTGGGTGTGGCCTTTGTCGCAGGCAGGAAGCGCGTGCCCAGGCCGGCGGCGGGGATGACTGCCTTGGTGATCCGGGAGCGGGGAGTAGTCATGTCCCGCACCATAACCGGTCACTTGATGGGAAAGATAAGCGTCCACGGCGTTTATCGCGTTTGTTGGGTTTGTTGCGTTTCACGCGCGTAAGGGAAAGGACGCTCCATGGGCGAGCCGGAAGCCGTCGGCAACGGTAGTAAGCACGCGTTGCGCCGCGCTGTCCTGCGGGTGAGGAGAACCTTGACCCCTGGTGACCTGGATGCGGCGGCACACGCGCTGGCCCGGCAGGTACTGGAGCTGCCCGGCTTCTCCACTGCGGCGACGGTCGCCGCGTACGCGTCAGTGGGCAGCGAGCCGGGCACCGGTCCGCTGCTGGAGGCACTGCGCGAACGCGGTGTGCGCGTGCTGCTGCCGGTGCTGCGCGAGGACGACGACCTCGACTGGGCGGTGCACGAGGGCCCCGGGACGCTCGTCCCGGCCGGGCGCGGACTGCAGGAGCCCTCGGGGCCGCGGCTGGGCCCGGAGGCCGTCACCCAGGCAGATGCGGTCCTGCTGCCGGGGCTGGCCGTGGACCGGGGCGGACTGCGGCTGGGACGGGGTGCGGGCTGCTACGACAGGGTGCTCGCCCGGCTGGCGGCCCGCGGCGCACAGCCGGTGTGCGCGGTGCTGCTGTACGACGGCGAGGTGGTCGACCGTATCGACGGCGAGGAGCACGACCGGCGGGTGGCGACAGCCGTGACCCCGAGCGGCGTGCACCGCTTCGAGGCCGCGGAAGGCTGATCGGGCGCGGCGCCCCGCGGTCTGCGATCGGTCCCGGGCCGGGCGGCCGGCGGGCCGGGCGGACAGAGCGGACCCCTGCGCGCCGTCGGGCCGCCGCACCGGCCGCCCGGCCCGGGGGTGGCCGCGTCGGCCGCACGACGACCGGTGCGGTCGCACCGGCCGCACACGAGCGGGGTGGCCGCGTCGGCCGCACAGCGGCGGCCCGGCAGGCGCGACGCCTGCCGGACCCCTGCCGGGCGGCCGGACCCCTGCCGGGCGGATGTCAGGGCGTGAGCGCCATCTGGTCCTCGGTCGCCTTGTCGACCGCCTTCTCGCCGTAGGGCCACTTGAGGAATTCGCCCTTGGCCCACTTGTCGGTCTGGTCGGTGTAGTGCGCGTTGTAGGCGTGCCCGGACGCGCCGGTGAGGTTGATCCACCGCGAGTTGTCCAGGTCGCCCATGTCGACGACCATCCGCATCGACGGCACCCAGATCACGTCGTACCCGCCGGCCGCGTTCCAGCCGGTGGCGTTGACGGCCGCCTCGCCGCCGCCCAGGTCCCAGGGGCCGCGGTTGAGGAGCCACTGCATGAATCCGGGGCCGCTGGTGCCGATGGTCTGGTTCTTCAGCATCAGCCGGTGCAGCCTGCCCCAGCTCCAGGTGTCGATGTCCTTGCCGAGCTTGGAGGTGAGCTCCCAGCGGGCGTCCTTCATGGCGTGCGCCAGCAGGTCGTCGCGGTTCTTGTCGCCCTTGCGCACCGAGGTGTCACGGGTCTTCCACCACTCGCTGTCCGGCTGCTTGAGCAGCTTGCGCACGACCTCGAACCAGCGGTCGCCGCCGTCGGGCTGCGCGGAGTCCGCCGAGCGCTGTCCGCACTCGCGCACCAGCCGCTGGTTGCCGTTCAGGTCGTCGACCGGGCCGGAGTCGTCGGAGGGCGCGACGTACAGGCAGTCGCCCTTGACGCGCAGCGCCTTGGGGAGCTTGTCGCCGAAGGCCAGCTTGAGGAGGTTGCGCCAGACGGCGTTGAAGTAGGCCGCAGGCGCCGAGTCGGAGTCCTGGGTGTAGTCCCAGCCCTCCAGCAGCTTCTGCGCGTTCCGTACGTACTTGTCCCGGACCTCGATCTTCAGCAGGTAGGGCACCAGCAGCTTGGCGATCTCGCTGCTGTTGTCCATCTGCATCGTCTCCATGTCGTCCATGGAGATCTTCCCGCCGTCCTTGATCTTCGACTGGATGAGGTCGTCGATGCGCTGGCTGCGCGCCCCGTAGCCCCAGTCGTCGGTGAGCAGGTAGGGGTACTTCTCGCGGTCCACGACGGCCTGGTTGGCGGTCACGATGTAGCCGCGCTCGGGGTTGTACTCCCACGGCAGGGCGCGCTGGGGGATGTATCCCTTCCAGCGGTAGCGCGGGTCCCAGCCGGGCGCGGGGTAGCGTCCGTCGCCCTTGCCGCGCACGGGGATGCTGCCGGGGGCCTGGTACCCGATGTTGCCCTTGGTGTCGGCGTAGATGAGGTTCTGCGAGGGGACGGCGAACTCGCGCGCCGCCGCGCGGAAGTCGGAGAAGTCGGCGGCCCGGTTGAGCTTGAAGACCGCGTCCATGGTCTTGGAGGGCTCCAGGGCGGTCCACCGGAGGGAGATCGCGTAGCCGTCGCCGCGGTCGGGCGCCGCGTTGCCGACGGGAGCCGCGTCGCCGACCTTGCGCAGTTCCTTGTTGCGGTCCGAGACGATCGGGCCGTTGTTCGTCTCGCGGACGGTGATGGTCCGGTCCTTGCCGCCGGCGACCTTGATGGTCTCCTCACGGGTGCGGTACGGGACCTCCTTGCCGTCGTAGAGGTACTTCCCGTCGCGGACCTTCTCCAGGTAGAGGTCGGTCACGTCGGCGCCCAGGTTGGTCATGCCCCAGGAGATGTGCTGGTTGTGGCCGATGACGACACCGGGCATCCCGGAGAAGGTGAAGCCGGAGACGTCGTAGGGGCAGGACTTGTCCACCGAGCGGCAGTGCAGGCCCATCTGGTACCAGACGGAGGGCAGTTGCGGCGCCAGGTGCGGGTCGTTGGCCAGCAGCGGCTTGCCGGTGGTCGTGTACTTGCCGGACACCACCCAGGAGTTGGACCCGATGCCGCTGCCGTTCGGCCCGAGCAGCCCGGGGATCTCGTCCAGCTTGTCGGCCACGGCACCCATCTGCGTGGTGGCACCCTCGGCCGCCTCACCGGCCCCCTGAGCGCCGCCGGAGCCCTCGGAGGCTCCGGGGGTCCCCGTGCCGCCCCCGGCGCCCGCAGCGGGCTGCTCAGCGCCTCCGGTGCCCGTTCCCGTCCCGGTGTCCGGACCGTTGCCGGTGCCCGGACCGGTCTCGCCGCCTTCGGCCTTCGGGTCGAACTTCTTGGTGGCGGGGTCGACCGAACCCTGGCCCACGATCGGCTTGTTCCGGTCGACGGGGTACTCCGGGTACAGGTCCTCGATCTGGTCCTTGTCCAGGCGGCTGGTCATCAGCGCCCGGTCGACCTCGTCCGACATGTTGCCCCGCAGGTCCCAGGCCATCGCCTTGAGCCAGGCGACCGAGTCGACCGGGCTCCAGTCGGCGGGCTGGTAGTCCTCGCCCGCCAGGTCCAGCGCCGCGTACTCCACGGAGAGCGCGGAGCCCTTGTGGTCCTTGAGGTAGGCGTTGACCCCGGCGGAATACGCCTTGAGGTAGTCCCTGGTCTCCTCGGGGAGTTGCTTGTACTCCTTCTCCGCCACCCGGCGCCAGCCCAGGGTGCGCAGGAAGGCGTCCGTCTCCACCTGGCCGTCGCCGAACATCTCCGAGAGCCGCCCGGAGGTCATGTGGCGGCGTACGTCCATCTCCCAGAAGCGGTCCTGCGCCTGGACGTAGCCCTGCGCCAGGAAGAGGTCCTTCGCGTTGTCGGCGTAGATCTGCGGGATGCCGCTGCCGTCCCGTTTGACGCTCACCGGTGCGGCCAGGCCCTTGAGTTTGAGCGAACCGGTGGTCTGCGGGAAGGAGTCCCGGACGGTGCTGATGCCCCAGTAGGTGCCGCCGCCGACGCCGGCCACCAGCAGCAGCACGACGACGATCACGATGAGGCGGGCGCGTCGCGAGGTCTTCTTGGCGGGCATCGCTGTCCTTAGCGGGGCAGGGTGGACCGTTACGGGGGACCGGACGGGCCCGGTCCGTACGGAGCAACCATAGGCCGACCGCCGGGGCGCCCCGACAGCGAGTCGCCCTCAGCCGATTCCCGCCGGGGCATATTCAAGTAATGGTAAATTGTTAGCTACCCAAACGAACTAGCCGCTGCCGGACAACGGTCCGGGAGCCGCGCCCCGCCATGGTCGAGGCGTTAAGAACACGTCAGGAAAGCGTCAGGAGGCCGTCAGAACCATCACGCGCACCCGCTCGTCCACTCAAGGAACCCCGCCCCGGCGCCGATTCCCCGCGTCCGGAGCACCCGACTCGTGCACTCAAGGAGAGAGCCCCGGCCAGAGAGGACCCGTGCCCTGACCGTCCACAGCCTCAACCAGCTCCTGCTCTTCAGCGCCCTCGTCCTGCTCATCGCCGTCGTGGCGGTCCGGCTCTCCTCCCGCAGCGGGCTGCCCAGCCTGCTGGTCTACCTCGGCATAGGCATCGCCATAGGGCAGGACGGCATCGGCTTCAGCTTCTCCGACGTCGCGCTGACCCAAACCCTGGGATACGCCGCCCTGGTGGTGATCCTCGCCGAGGGCGGGCTCGGTACGAAGTGGCGCGACATCCGGCCCGCCGTGCCCGCAGCCGCCGTGCTCTCGACGTTCGGCGTGGCCGTCAGCGTGACCGTCACCGCCCTGGCCGCGCACTACCTGGTCGGCCTCGACTGGCAGGCGTCCCTCCTGATGGGCGCCGTCGTCTCCTCCACGGACGCCGCAGCGGTCTTCTCCGTACTGCGCAGAGTGCCGCTGCCCAAGCGGCTCACCGGCATCCTGGAGGCCGAATCCGGATTCAACGACGCCCCCGTCGTGCTGCTGGTGGTCACCTTCTCCTCGCTCGGCTCCGAGCACCACACCTGGTACTTCCTGCTGGGGCAGATCTTCCTGGAACTCGCCATCGGGCTGGTGGTGGGACTGGTCGTCGGCAAGCTCGGCGAACTCGGCATGCGCCACGTGGCCCTGCCCGCCTCCGGCCTCTACCCCATCGCCGTGCTGGCCCTGTGCTTCCTGGCGTACGCGGGCGGCGCCATGGCCCACGGATCCGGCTTCCTGGCCGTCTACGTGGCCGCACTGATCCTGGGGAACGGCAAACTGCCGCACCGGCCCGCCGTACGAGGATTCGCCGACGGGGTGGCCTGGATGGCGCAGATCGGCCTCTTCGTCCTGCTCGGACTGCTGGTGACCCCGCACCAGCTCTGGAAGGACTTCTGGCCCGCCGTGCTGATCGGACTGGCACTGACCCTGGTCGCCCGGCCCCTGTCCGTCTTCCTGTGCCTGGACCGCTTCCGCCTGCCCTGGCAGGACAAGGCGCTGCTCACCTGGGCCGGACTGCGAGGGGCCGTGCCCATCGTGCTGGCGACCATCCCGATGGTCGCCGAGGTCGAGGGCAGCCAGCGGATCTTCAACATCGTCTTCGTGCTGGTGGTCGTCTTCACCGTCCTCCAAGGGCCCACCCTGCCCTGGCTGGCCCGGAAACTGCGGCTCGACGAGCGGGACGAGGCCGCCGACCTCGACATCGAGTCCGCACCTCTGGAGCGGCTGCGCGGGCATCTGCTGTCCGTGGCCATCCCGCCGTCCTCCCGGATGCACGGCGTCGAGGTCACCGAGCTGCGCCTGCCGCCGGGCGCCGCCGTCACCCTGGTGGTGCGGGACGGGGAGAGCTTCGTCCCCCTGCCCTCCACGGTGCTGCGGCACGGCGACGAGCTCCTGGTCGTCACGACCGACCAGGTCCGGGACGCGGCCGAACGGCGGCTGCTGTCGGTCAGCCGCGGCGGCAAGCTCGCCGGCTGGCTGGGCTCCGGAGGGAGCACAGCAGTGCGCCGGTGACGTTCCGGCCACGTCCCGCGGGTGACGTTCCGGCCGGGCTCCGCCGGTGACGGTGACGTTCCGGCCGGGCTCGGGACGACCCGTTCGCTGCCGGCCGGGCCCGGGACGGTGCGGCGATGCGGGCGCGCGGCTGCGGCTCGGGCTGCCTGTGCGGTTCGCCGCGCTGTCCCGCCGTCCCGGGTACGCGCGGGTGTGTGCGGCGTCTGCCACATGGCTCGGGGTGACCTGCATCACGTGGCCGTGCGCGGGTGCGGACCGTGCCGGCCGGGGTGGGCGGAGTGCCTTGTGCCGGGCGGCTGCGGGCGGCTGCGGGCTGTGCCGCGTGTTCGCGGTCTGCGCCTCGTGTTACGGAATGCCGCCGCCGACCGCTATCCTCAGGACGGTAAAGATTCACCCCGACTCTGCCTGATGCAGAGCTGGCGCGACCGCTCGGCGGCCACGGTCCGGAAGCCCACCCTTGCACCGGACCGGGTATCTACCCCGGTCCTGCGCGAGAGGACAGCTCTCGGCGCGTCACCCTGAGCGCGCTACCAGGCGGCAGAAAGGCCCGGCCGTGGAATCCCCGGCCACCGAGACCGACACCGCACGGACCGACGAGAACACCGGGAACCGGCACTCCGAGCGCTCCTCCCGGCGACCCGGATACGGGCAACTGCTGCGGACCGAGGGAGCCTGGTCCTTTCTGCTGCCGGGCTTCCTGGCCCGCCAGCCCTACGCGATGCTGACCATCAGCATCGTCCTGCTCGTCCAGCACACCACCGGATCCTTCGGCCGGGCGGGCGCGGTGTCGGCGACCGCCGGCATCGCCATGGCCCTCCTGGCGCCGCAGAGCGGCAGGCTGGCCGACAGGTTCGGGCAGGCCGCCGTCCTGGTCCCGCAGGCGTTCCTGCACGTCCTCACCGTCGGAGCGCTGGTCGCCGCCGCCCTCTTGGACGCGCCCCTGTGGGCGCTGTTCGTGGCGGCCGTACCGGCGGGTGCGACCGCACCGCAGATCAGCCCGATGGTGCGCGCCCGCTGGGCAGCACGGCTGCAGGGCTCCCCGCTGATGACGACAGCCGCCGCCTTCGAGTCGGTGACGGACGAGTTCACCTTCGTGGTCGGCCCGGTCCTGGCCACGGCGCTGTGCACCGGGGTGCATCCGGCCGCGGGGCTCGCCGCCGAGGCTGCCATCTCGCTGGTGGGCGGGCTGGTCTTCGCCGCGCAGCGCCGTACGCAGCCGGCTCCGTCGGCCGCCGGGCGCCCGGCCGGACAGGGCGCGGACCGCGCGCGGGGACAGGGCGCGGAAGGCCGGCCGTCCGCGCTGGCGGCTCCGGGCGCGCGGGTGCTCGTCGCGGCGCTGCTGGGCATCGGCATGGTCTTCGGCGGCATGCAGGTCTCGCTCACCGCCTTCACCGAGTCGATCGGCCGGCCGGGCGCCAACGGTCTGATGTACGGCGTGTTCGCCGCGGGCAACATGCTGGCCGCTGTCGCGGTGGGCGCCGTCCGGTGGAAGCGCGGGCCGCAGACCCGGCTGCTGACCGCCTACCCGGCACTGGTGGCGGCCGCGGCGCTGGTGGCGCTGACCGCGCAGCTCGCTCCTTGGGCGGTCGCGCTGGGTGCGCTGGGCACGCTGACCGGCCTGTGCGTGGCACCGTGCATGATCACTTGCTTCACTCTGATCGAGTCGCTCGTCCCGGCGGGCGCCCGCACGGAGGCGTTCACCTGGCTGACCGGCGCGGTCGCGCTGGGCCAGGCCACGGGCTCGACAGCGGCAGGCCAGCTCGCGGACCGCGCGGGGGCGGGAGCCGGGTTCCTCACGCCGCTGGTCGGCACCGGGCTCGCGCTGCTGGTGCTGCTGGCCTTCCGCAAGGCGCTGCACCCCGCCCACGGCGGACTGGTCGCGGCACGTGGGCTGGGTCACCGAACGGCAGTCGCGGTGGACTGACGCGCGGGAATGCTGCACTATGGAGCGTTGTTAGCACTCAACGAGTGAGAGTGCCAGGAGGAAGAACGTGCCGACCTATCAGTACCAGTGCACCGAGTGCGGCGAGGGCCTCGAGGTGGTGCAGAAGTTCACGGACGACTCGCTGACCGAGTGCCCCGGCTGCCAGGGCCACCTCAAGAAGGTCTACTCGGCGGTCGGCATCGTCTTCAAGGGCTCCGGCTTCTACCGCAACGACAGCCGCAGCTCCTCGTCGAGCAGCAGCAAGGCGTCCGGTGGCTCCTCCTCGGACTCGACCGCGAAGAGCGGCGAGACCAAGAGCTCGTCCTCCACCTCGGACTCCTCGTCGTCCGGCTCCTCCTCGTCCTCCTCGGAGACGAAGTCCTCCGGGAAGAGCGAGAGCAAGAGCAGCAGCAAGGCGGCCACGTCGGCCTGAGCCGCCGCTTCGGACCGCGTCGCCGCCCGCGGCCCGGTCCGCCGGCTCCGCCGACCGCCCCCGGGGCCCGCGCCGGACGGCACGGGCCTCTCGCAGTCCCTCCCTCTGCCGTGGGTCCGGCCCCCTGCCCCGCATCCGGTGTGCGCCCTTAGGGTGACCGCATGAGCGAACAGGCAGAGATCGGCATCATCGGCGGTTCCGGCTTCTACTCCTTCCTCGACGAGGTGACCGAGGTCACTGTCGAGACGCCCTACGGGCCGCCGAGCGATTCACTCTTCCTGGGAGAGACCGGCGGCCGCCGGGTGGCCTTCCTCCCGCGCCACGGCCGCGGCCACCACCTGCCCCCGAACCGGATCAACTACCGCGCCAATCTCTGGGCGCTGCGCTCGCTGGGCGTGCGCCAGATCATCGCGCCGTGCGCGGTGGGCGGCCTGCAGCCGGAGTTCGGCCCCGGCACTCTCGTGATCCCGGATCAACTGGTGGACCGCACCAAGTCCCGGCAGCAGACCTTCTTCGACGGTCAGGAACTCCCCGACGGCAGCGTCCCCCGGGTCGTCCACGTCGCTTTCGCGGACCCCTACTGCGAGGCGGGCCGCCAGGCCGGACTGCGGGCGGCCCGCGCCCGGGGCTGGCAGGCGGTGGACGGCGGCACGCTGTGCGTGGTCGAGGGGCCGCGCTTCTCCACCCGCGCCGAGTCCCGCTGGCACGCGGCCCAGGGCTGGTCCGTGGTGGGCATGACCGGGCATCCCGAGGCGATCCTGGCCCGCGAACTGGAGCTGTGCTACTCCTCGCTGGCCCTGGTCACAGACCTGGACGCGGGTGCCGAGGCCGGCGACGGCGTCTCGCACGAGGAGGTGCTGCAGGTCTTCGCCCAGAACATCGGCCGGCTGCGCGAGGTGCTCTTCGACGCGGTGAGCGAACTGCCCGCCGTCGACGAACGCAAGTGCGAGTGCGGCTCGGCGTTGGGCGGAATGGAGCCCGGCATCACGCTCCCCTGAGCGGTTCCGTCCCCCTCCCGGGGGACGGAGTTGTCCACAACTGCTCGGTCGTCCACAGGTTTCCGGGCCCGTCAGCAGGATTCCGGCACAGCGTCCACGGTGGTCTCCGAAGGCCGTGAACACGCGGCTCCTCTCCCTGTGCTGGCTGGTGGTGAGCGTCGTGCCCGGTTCCCGGAAGCCCCTCCCGGAGGATCTCCCCCTCCGTACGTGCCTGCGCGCTCCGGTGCCCGACTTCCCACCCGTCCGGGCCGGGCGGGGCGCTCGCTTTCCGCGCCGCGGCAGGCCGGGGCGGCGCCGGTTCCTGCCGGCGGCGCTGGCCGCCGGTGCAGCGGCTCTCGCTCTGACTGCGACGGGCAGCGGGCCGTCACCGCAGGACGAGAGCGGCGCCACGGGCTCCGGCCCGGCGGCAGAACGGCGCAGCGCCGTGAGAACGGTGACAGGCGGGGAGGCGGGGGAAGCCCCCGTCTCGGTCCCCGTGCGGATCGCCGATGCGGCGACAGTCCGGCTGCTGAGCCCCGGTGACCGGATCGATGTGCTCGCGAGCACATCGAAGAGCACTTCCGCCCGCGTCGTGGCCACACAGGTCCGAGTGGCTCAGGTGCCCGAGGACCGGGACACTGTCTCGGGCGGGGGAGCCGACGGGGCGCTGATCGTCGTCGTCGTTCCCCGGCGGACAGCGGCGGCGCTCGCGGGCGCCGCGGCGAAGTCCCGGTTGGCGGTGACGCTGTGCTGAGCCGTCCGTCGCCCCCGCTGCTCCGGAGGCCGCGGATCCGGTCGTGCATGAACCCGTGTGTGCCAGGGCAGGCGAGCAGCCGGTCCCGTCCGCGGGCGCTGTCGGTTCCGTGCGCTCTCGGTCTCCCGCTCGCTGTCAGCATCGTCATCTGGTTCTGGAAGAGGAAGTCCGTTGAGCAACGACGCACCCGCACCCGAGAAGAAGGGCGTACTGACCGGCTTCAGGGAGTTCCTGATGCGCGGCAACGTGGTCGAACTGGCCGTCGCCGTGGTCATCGGAGCAGCCTTCAGCAAGATCGTCGAAGCCGTCGTCAACGGTTTCATCAACCCCCTGGTCGGCGCCATCGGGACCAAGGACCTGGACAAGTACCGCTCCTGCCTGAAGGGCCCCTGCGAGGTCAGTCCGACGGGCGAGGTGACCTCGGGCATCCCGATCCACTGGGGTCCGGTGCTCAGCGCAGCGCTGACCTTCCTGATCACGGCGGCGGTCGTCTACTTCCTCATGATCCTGCCGATGAACAGGTTCAACGAGCGCCGGGCGGCCAAGGCCGCCCCGGAGGAAGCCGCTCCGGCGGACGCGGCCAAGACCGAGGTCGAGCTGCTCACCGAGATCCGCGATGCCCTGCTCGCCCAGCGCGCGGGCGGGAGCGGCTCCCCGGACAGCCCTGCGGCCACCGCTGCGGACAGCCTGGTGGGACCGCAGCGCGACGGGGGCGCCGGCCCCCGGAAGTAGCGCCGGAAGCCCCGGCAACAGCGCCCCTTCGCCCCTTGGACAGCGGGACCCCCCGTTGTCCAGGGGACGGCCGCGGTCCGGGAGGCGGCTGTTGTGCGGAGGGCCACCGCTCCTCGGCGGGTGACCGCGCTCCGGCCTGCGGCCGCTGTCCGAAGCGCGGCCGCTGTCCGGAGCGCGGCGGCTGCCCGGCGGCGGAGCGCGGCGTCCGGGGCGCCCTGCCGGCAGCGGTACCCCGTCGGCGCTCCTGGGGCGCAGCGGAGCGGGCTCAGAGGTGGTGGGGCGGCTTCTCGTCCAGGAAGCGCGCGAGGTCGCCGCTGGCTCCTGCGGAACCACTGCCCGCGCCCTCGCCCCAGCCCCGGTCGGTGTCGTCGGCGGACGGGCGGGTCAGCGGGTCGTCGAAGACCAGCGAGGCCGCCGCGTCACGCGGGGTGCCGGGCCGGTCGGAGGACTGCGGGTCGACGCTCATGGCTCAAGCGTACGGCCGTCGCACGTGGCTGCTGGTATTGATGCCCCATGGACACTCACGGCGGCCAGGAGCCGCACCCCGCGCAGGAGCAGCCGGCCCGCACCCGGGACGCGCTGACCGACGTGCCCGGCCTGCGCGTGGGCCACGCCCAGCGCGACGGGGACGGCTGGCTCACCGGGACGACCGTGGTGCTGGCTCCGCAGGAGGGCGCCGTCGCGGGAGTCGACTGCCGGGGCGGGGCCCCGGGGACGCGCGAGACGGACGCGCTGGACCCGCGGAACCTGGTGGAGCGCATCCACGCCGTCGTCCTCAGCGGCGGCAGCGCGTTCGGCCTGGACGCCGCAACCGGGGTGATGAGCTGGCTGGAGGAGCAGGGCCGGGGTGTGCAGGTGGGAGCCGACCCCTCGCAGGTCGTGCCGGTGGTCCCGGCGGCGGTCATCTTCGACCTGGGGCGCGGGGGCCGCTGGAACGCCCGGCCGGATGCGGAGCTGGGCCGCGAGGCGGTGGAAGCGGCCGCGGCGACACCGCCGGGGGCACCGGTGGCGGAGGGCAGTGTCGGTGCCGGGACGGGGGCCGTCGTCGGCGGCCTCAAGGGCGGCACGGGCACGGCGAGCACCCGGCTGGCCTCCGGAGCGGTGGTCGGTGCACTGGTGGTGCTGAATGCGGCGGGGTCGGCGACGGACCCGGCCACGGGAGTGCTCTACGGCGAACTGGCCGACGGTCTGCCGCACATCCCGTCCGAGGACGAGCACGCCGAGGCCGAGATACTGCGCTCCGAGGCGAGGGAGGAGACCGACCGGCGCGTCGCGGGGACGCTGCGGCCCGCCCTGAACACCACGCTCGTGGTGCTGGGGACGGACACGGCGCTCACCCGCGCACAGGCGCAGCGGCTGGCCGGAAGTGCCCACGACGGCCTGGCCAGGGCGGTGCGCCCGGTACATCTCATGCACGACGGCGACACGGTCTTCGCCCTGGCCACGGGGGCACGCGAGCTGGAGACCGGCGAGTTCAACGAGGTGCTGGCAGCGGGCGCCGACGTCGTGGTCAAGGCCGTGGTCAAGGCGGTGCGGGCCGCGGGAGGGGTGGATGGGCCGGGCGGTGTCTTTCCGTCCTACAGCGATCTCTACGGTCCCGCGCTCCCCGGAGCGGACGAGGCCGGTTCCTCGGTCGAGCACGAGGAGCGCGACGCCGGACGCTGACGGAGTCCCCCCGGCCCCGGCCTGCCGGCACGCGGTGCCCGTGGCGGTCGACGGCACCGGCCGGTCCGGCCCGCCGGGCGGCGGGCCGGGGACCGGTGCCGCGGCGGGACGTGCCGGAGCGGCCGTCGGACGGGACAGCCGGGCCGCCGGGCGGGATCCGCTCAGACGCCTGCCGGAACGCGCGGCTCCGCGCTGTCCTGCGCCGGGCTGCTCCGTACCTCCGGGGTCTGCTTGCGCACGCCCTTGAGGAGGAGCGTCGCCCCGGCCGTGACCAGGGTTCCGGCCGCGATGGCGACGAGGTAGAGCAGCGGCGAGCCGATCAGCGGCACGACGAAGATGCCGCCGTGCGGCGCCCGCAGCGTGCTCCCGAAGCCCATGGAGAGGGCCCCGGTGACGGCTCCGCCCGCCATGGAGGCGGGGATGACCCGCAGCGGGTCGGCGGCGGCGAACGGAATCGCCCCCTCGCTGATGAAGGAGGCGCCGAGCACCCAGGCGGCCTTGCCGTTCTCCCGCTCGGTCCTGGTGAACAGGCTGCCGCGGACGGTCGTGGCGAGGGCCATGCCCAAGGGCGGCACCATTCCGGCTGCCATGGCGGCGGCCATCACCATCAGGCTGCCGTTGCCGGGGTCGGCGCTGGCGATACCGCCGGTGGCGAAGGTGTAGGCGACCTTGTTGACGGGCCCGCCCAGGTCGAAGCACATCATCAGGCCGATGAGCAGCCCGAGCAGGACGGCGTTGGTGCCGGTCAGGCCGCCGAGCCAGTCGGTCATGGCCTGCTGAGCGGTGGCGATGGGCTTGCCGACCACCACGAACATGAGGGCGCCGACGAGCGCCGACGAGAGCAGCGGGATGACGACGACCGGCATGATGCCGCGCAGCACGGCCGGAACGCCGACTCGCTGGACGGCCATCACGAGGGCGCCCGCGAGCAGTCCCGCCACCAGTCCGCCCAGGAAGCCCGCCTCGATCTGAACCGCGACGGCACCACCCACGAAACCGGGCACGAGGCCGGGCCGGTCGGCCATGCCGTAGGCGATGTACCCGGCGAGAACGGGGACGAGGAATCCGAAGGCGAGTCCGCCGATCTGGTTGAGCAGGGCCGCCCAGCTGTGGACCTCGGTCCACACGAAGTGGTCGGCGACGGACTTGGCCCCGGCGATCTCGTAGCCGCCGAGAGCGAAGGAGAGGGCGATCAGCAGCCCTCCGGCGGCGACGAACGGGACCATGTAGCTGACGCCGGTCATCAGCCAGGTCCGCAGCCGGGTACCGAATCCGTCGCCCTGCGCGGCCCCTGCGTCCATGGGCGCGGAGGTGGTGGGCCGGGGGGCCTGCTCACCCCGTTCGGCCTTGTCGCGGGCCTCCCGGAGCAGTTCGGCGGGGCGATTGATGGCGGCCTTGACGCCGACGTCGACGGTGGGCTTGCCCGCGAAGCGTTCCCGCTCCCGTACTTCGACATCGTGCGCGAAGATCACGGCGTCCGCGGCGGCGATCACCGCCGGGTCGACCCGCTGGAACCCGGCCGAGCCCTGCGTCTCGACGGTGAGCAGGGTGCCGGCCGCGTCCTCCTCGGCCGCCCGCTCCAGCGACTCGGCGGCCATGTAGGTGTGGGCGATACCGGTGGGGCAGGAGGTGACGGCGACGACACGGAAGGGCTCGGACGACGCGGCGCCGGATCCGCCTTCTTCGGTCGTCGCGGACCCTTGCGAGGACTCCGGCAGCTCGGGGTGCTCCGAGTCCGGTCCCGGTGGCTCCGTGCTCTGCGGCTCCACCTGCTGCGGCTGCGGCTCCTGCCCGCTCGGTGCCGCCGCGCGTCCGGACTCCGACGGCTGCTCGGGCTGCTCCTCCGCCGCGGACGTGTCCGGTGCGGAGTCGCCGCGTATCAGCGCCGATGCCTGCTCCGGGTCCGCGGCGGAGCGGAGGGCGGCGGTGAACTGGGGGTCGGCCAGCCGGCGGGCGAGCGCGGACAGGATGGTCAGATGCTCGCTGTCCGCCCCGTCGGGTGCCGCGATCAGGAAGACGAGGTCGGCGGGGCCGTCCGGGGCGCCGAAGTCGATCGGCTCCCGGGGACGGCCGAAGGCGAGCGTGGGCTCGCTGACGTGGGTGCTGCGGCAGTGGGGGATGCCGATACCCCCGTCCAGGCCCGTCGGCATCTGCGCCTCGCGGGCCTCGACGTCGGCGAGGAATCCGTCGAGGTCGGTGACGCGGCCCAGCGACACCATCCGCTCCGCGAGCGAGCGGGCGGCCTCGGACTTGGTGGCGGCGGGCAGGTCGAGATCGACGAGTTCCGCGGTGATCAACTGGCTCATCGGACGGCTCCGTTGACGTCGGGGAGAAGGGGAAGGTCCAAGGGGACGTCGGTGGTCACGGTGACCGCTTCCGGACGGATGTCGTCCGGTCCGGGCATCTGGCTGCCGGGAAGCTGTACGGCGGCAGCGCCGTGCGCCACGGCCGAGACCAGCGCCCGGGCCCGTGCGCCGCCTGCTGTCAGGAAGCCCGCCAGCGAGGCGTCGCCCGCGCCCACATCGCTGCGGACGGTGGCGACGGGAGCGGTCCCGAAGTAGGTCCCCGTGTTGTCCACGAGGAGTTGTCCGGTGGCACCGAGGCTGGCCAGGACCGCTCCCGCGCCGGCCGCCCGCACCTCGTCGGCTGCCTTGACGGCGTCTCCGACGGTGGTGAGGGTGCGGCCGACGACCTCGGCGAGTTCCTCGGCGTTGGGCTTGACCACGTCGGGGCGCGCGGAGAGGGCCGCCGCCAGCGCGGGTCCTGAGGTGTCGAGCGCGACCTGGACGCCGTTCTCCCGGGCCCGGCTGACGACGGCCGCGTACCACTCGTGGGAGAGGCCGCGGGGAAGGCTTCCGCTGCACACCAGCCAGCGCGCGCGGCTGCGGGCGGCCTCGGCCGCCAGTGTGTCCAGGAGCGCACGGGACTCGGCGGCACCGATGTCGGGACCAGCAGCGTTGATCTTGGTCAGGGTGCCGTCCGGTTCGGCCAGGGCGACATTGACCCGGGTGGAGCCGTCCACCGGCACTCCGGCCACGGCGACGCCGAGTCCGCCGAGGAGTTGGGCGAGGAGGGCGCCCTCGGGACCGCCGAGCGGCAGTACGGCCACGGTGGGGTGTCCTGCAGCGGCCACCGCTCGGGAGACGTTGACGCCTTTGCCGCCCGGGTCGACCCGGTCGGCCCCGGCGCGCAGCACGGCGCCGCGGCCGAGCCCGGGGATCTCGTAGGTGCGGTCCAGGCTGGGGTTGGGAGTGATGGTGAGGACGGTCATGGAGGTCCAGAGGTTGTTGCGGCATGCCGGGGCGGAGGGAGGGTTCAGACCCGTTGGACCCGGGTGCCCTGGTCTTCGATGGCCCGTGTCTCGTCCGGGCTCAGGCCGGTGTCGGTGATGAGGAGGTCGACCTGGGAGAGGTCGCCGAAGCGGGCGAAGTACTCCTCCCCCGCTTTGGTGGAGTCGGCCAGGAGCACCACATGCCGGGCGGCGGCCATCATCGTGCGCTTGACTGCTGCTTCGGCCAGATCGGGGGTGGTGAGGCCGCCGTCGACGGAGAACCCGTTGGTGGCGAGGAAGAGCACATCGGCCTTGATCTCGCCGTAGGTCCGCAGGGCCCACGCGTCGACCGCAGCCCGGGTGCGGTGCCGCACCCTTCCGCCGACGATGTGCAGTTCGATCCCTGCATGGTCGGCAAGGCGTGCCGCGGTGGGCAGGGCGTGGGTGAGGACGGTCAGCGAGATGTCGGCGGGCATGTCCGAGGCGAGCCGGGCCGTAGTGCTGCCTGCGTCGAGCACCACGCTGCCTTCCCGGGGCAGCTGCGCGAGGGCGGCCTGCGCGATGCGCTCCTTCTCCTCGGTGGCCGCTGATTCCCGGGCTGCCAGGTCGGGCTCGAAGCCGATGCGCCCCGCGGGGATGGCCCCGCCGTGGACGCGTCGTACGAGTCCGGCACGGTCCAGCGCCTTGAGATCACGGCGCACCGTCTCGGCGGTGACGTCGAACTCGGCAGCCAGGGACAGCACGTCCACCCGGCCCTGCTCTTCGGCGGTACGGAGGATGGCCTGCTGGCGCTCCGGTGCGTACATGTGGTTTCAGGTCCGTTCCATGCCCGATCGTGTGACTTCTCCGCGAGACTACGACCGGGAGGCCATAAAGTAAACCCACTCGGGCATCGCTTCGGACACAAACAGACCCAGGAATGGTGGAGGCGGCGGGAGGGCGGGCGGGGGGAGGGGAAAGGAAGCAGAGAGCACCCATGGCAGACAGCAAAGAGCCCCGGTGCTCGGGGGAGGGCACCGGGGCTCGTCCTTGGGGGCGGCGACGGGGGCGGGCCGGAGAATCGGCCTGAGGGGTTACGCCGCTTCGTCGAAGCCCGTGTCATGGGCCATCTTCTTCAGCTCCAGGAGGGCATGCTTCTCGATCTGGCGGATCCGCTCCCGCGTGAGGCCGTGCTGCTTGCCGACCTCCGTCAGGGTGCGCTCGCGGCCGTCGACCATGCCGTAGCGGGCCTTGATGATGGAGGCCGTACGGTCGTCGAGCCTGCCGATCAGGTCGTCCAGTTCCTCCCGGCGCAGCACGGTCAGCACCGACTGCTCCGGGGAGGCGGCCGAGGTGTCCTCCAGCAGGTCGCCGAACTGGGTCTCGCCCTCGTCGTCGACGGACATGTTCAGGCTGACGGGATCGCGCGCCCAGTCGAGCACATCGGTGACGCGCTCTGGTGTCGAGTTGAGTTCGGCGGCCACCTCCGCCGGCTCCGGGTCGCGGCCGTGTTCGCGGTTGAACTCGCGCTGGATCCTGCGGATGCGCCCCAGCTCCTCCACGAGGTGGACAGGGAGCCGGATCGTGCGGGACTGGTCGGCGATGGAGCGGGTGATGGCCTGGCGGATCCACCATGTCGCATAGGTGGAGAACTTGAAGCCCTTGGTGTAGTCGAACTTCTCCACCGCGCGCACGAGTCCGGCGTTCCCCTCCTGGATCAGGTCCAGCAGAGGCAGGCCGCTGCGCGGGTAGCGGCGGGCCACAGCCACCACGAGGCGCAGGTTGGAACGGATGAAGACGTCCTTGGCCCGTTCACCCTCGGCGACGATGGCTTCCAGGTCTTCACGGCTCGAGGTGGCGCTGGCCGCGTCGCTGGAGACCGGCTTCTCGAGTCCGTCCAGAATGCGCTGGGCGTAGACGCCCGCCTCTATCGCGAGGGACAGATCGACTTCCTTGGCGGCGTCCAGCAGCGGTGTGCGAGCGATCTCGTCGAGATACATGCCGACCAGGTCGCGGTCCGCGACTTCGCTGCCAGCGGTGCGAACACTGCTTGCCGTGTCGGAGACACCGGTCGTGTTCTCCTGACGACGGGCGACGGCACGGGTTGCCATGCGTGCTCCCTTGCGAGTGATCTGAAACTTGGCCTGGTGGCTGACTCGGACACTTCACGGGTGCCCGCCTTGCGTAGATGTCAACGGCTGGAATCCGGACTAAATTCCCAACCTGCGCAACATTTTTCGGATCATGCAGTAAACTGCGCCGCTACCCGTTCGGACAGCACGGTGACTGAGCGCACTCAGGCGCTGGTCGGAGCGGTATGGAGCTCCTCCTGGCGGGCTCCCGAACCCGGTCCGCGGCTGCCGGAAGGTCGTCGTCGTCGACACCCTTCACCCGTGTAGACGGCTGATGTTCCCTGTTGGTTGCGTGCCCCTGCCCGCTCCGGGCCACGGCACACCTGCGGCATCCGGGCGACGGAATCCGCGCGGCACCTCCGGACGGCGCTCCCGACGGCATCCGGCGAGACGAGTCGGCACTCGGGCGCTCCGGCACCCGGGGCGGGCCCGGACAGCCGCCGCCGAGCACGGCCCCGGAACGAGCGGCGGGAGACGAAAGCGGCCCCCGTGTCCCGTCGGGGACGCGGGGGCCGCAGTAGCCCGGTGACCGGCGCCGAGACCGGCGCGGGGTTTCCCTCAGTGCATGGCTGCCGGCACCAGCTCCGGCTCGTCGCCGGGGCGGTCGCTGCCTGCCTCGCCTTCGAGCGTCTTGCCAGGGGCCTGGTTGCCCCCGCCCCGCGCGTTCACGAGGACCGTGACGATCGTGGCGGAGACGAGCAGGATGCCCACCGCCCACCAGATCGCCGAGGTGTAGCCGTGCACCATGGCCTCCAGCTTCAGCATCTGCTGGGCGGGCTTGGTGGTGGCCTCGGCGACGTGCGCGGTGACGTACGAGGTGGTGGCGCTCGCCGCGATGGTGTTCAGCAGCGCCGTCCCGATGGCGCCGCCGACCTGCTGCGAGGTGTTGACCATCGCGGAGGCGACACCGGCGTCGCTCGGCCGCACACCGTGCGTGGCCAGCGACATCGCGGGCATGAACGCCGTACCGAGCCCGAGGCCCAGCAGCACCTCGGCCGGGAGGATCAGCGCCGGGTAGGAGCTGTCGACCTCCAGTTGGGTCAGCATGAGCATGCCCACCGCCGCGGTCAGGAAGCCCGGTGCCATCAGCAGGCGGGCCGGTACGCGGGTCATCAGCCGCGCCCCGATCTGCGTGGAACCGGTGATCATGCCGGCGACCATCGGCAGGAAGGCCACACCGGTACGCACCGGCGAGTAGTCCTTGACCACCTGCAGGTAGTACGTCAGGAACAGGAAGAGGCCGAACATGGCGATGACCGCCAGGCCGAGCGACAGGTAGACCCCGCCACGGTTGCGGTCGGTGACCACCCGCAGCGGCAGCAGCGGCGCCCGGAGCCGCGATTCGACCCCGGCGAACGCGGCGAGCAGCACGAAGGCGGCGATGAACATGCCGATGGTGCCGCCCTCGCTCCAGCCGTCCGTCTCCGCACGGGTGAATCCGTACACCAGCGAGACGAGGCCGAGTGTGGAGAGGACCACACCGGGGATGTCGAGCGCGGACCGGTTGCGGGTCCCGGACGGCTCATGGATGACGCTGATGGCACCGAGCGCGGCGATGGCCGCGAACGGGACGTTGACGTAGAAGGTCCAGCGCCAGTCCAGGTATTCGGTCAGTACACCGCCGAGGATCAGACCGATCGCGCCGCCGCCACCGGCGATGGCGCCGTAGATGCCGAACGCCTTGGCACGCTCCTTGCCGTCGGTGAACATCACGGCGAGCAGGGAGAGCGCAGCGGGTGCCAGCAGCGCGCCGAACGCGCCCTGCAGGGCACGCGCCGACAGCATCATGACCTCACCGTTCGCGGCACCGCCGAGGGCCGACGCGAGCGCGAAGCCGACGAGTCCGGTCACGAAGGCGCGCTTACGGCCCCACATATCGGCGATCCGGCCGCCGAAGAGCAGCAGTCCGCCGAAGGCGAGGGCGTAGGCGGTGATGACCCACTGCCGGTTCGCGTCGGATATGCCCAGGTCGGCCTGGGCGGAAGGAAGCGCGATGTTCACGATGGTCGCGTCGAGGACGACCATGAGCTGCGCGATGGCGATGAAGGCCAGCGCCTTCCATCGCCGGGGGTCGGGCCCGGCCTGCGCGTCGGCCGGAGATGGCGTTTCTGGCATGGATGTGCCTACCTCACGGTGCGGAGTACGAAAAATGGGACGTCGGGGAGACGCTGCTGAGCTGAGCTCTCAGCACGGCTCGTGTCTGGTGCGGGACATGCGCCGCGGAGTGGTACGAGCCCCCCGCGCTCGTACCACTCCAGGTGTCTGGAGTGCGGGGAGTACTGGAGGTGTGGATTCGGGAGAGGAGGAAAAGTGAGCGGTGCGGCAACCGCTCGGCGCTGCGGCTACGGAGTTCAGTGGTCCTGTCGCAGTTCCTCCAGAGTCGCGGCGTGACCGGGTAGTTGGGACTTGGCGGGGGCGCGCAGCCCGTCGAGGAAGAGCTGCACATGACGTTCGACGAAGCGTTCGATGCGCTGGCAGCCGACCCCCGGCAGCGGCCGGGAGAGCTGGCTGAGCGCGACCATCACGTCGCCGACGTCGATGTCGGTGCGCACCTCACCCGCCTGCTGGGCCCGCCGGATGAGCTCCTGGGTCAGCCGTTCGACCCGGGTGCGAGCAGCCAGGGACTGCGGCTCCGTGGGGTCGAAGCGGCCCGAGAGCATGGGGCAGAGCGCACCGATGCGCTCTTCCACCGCGGCGAAGACGAAGCGACGCAGCGCTTCGAAAGAATCCTCCTCCTCGGCGAGTGTCTTCTCCGCCCGTTCCGCGATCCGCTCGGTCACGGCATGCATGACTCCGTGCACGAGCGAGTCCCGGTCGGGGAAGTGCCGGTAGAGGGTCGCATTTCCGACCCCGGCAGTGCGAGCGATTTCATCGAGGGAAGCATCCGCCCCGTGGACGACGAGCGCCTCGCGGGCGGCGGTGAGGATGCGCTCGCGGTTGCGCGCCGCGTCGGCCCGCCCCTTGGGAACCGCGCAGTCGACAGTGACGCGCTTGCTGGCATCGGTGGCGCTGCCCATCTGTGACTCCTTCGCTCCTTGAGGCGGACCGGTGCTTCTCGTCCCGGTTCCTGCTGGTCGTGGGATCGCGTGCGGTTGTGGTCTGCGGTCGGCGTGTCGCTGCCGACGAGTGTGACGTGCGGGCGTGGTGCTGTGCGTCGTACCAGGGTTGGCATGACTGCAGTGCTTTGGTGGCACTGGAGGTGGTGCTGCGGTCCTCCATCCGGGGACCTAGTCCCCGTTTTGTGGAGACGGCTATGTAAACGGGGACGCGCTCCCCGGTTATTTCCCTGACTCCTGTGACTCACCTCACTCGCGCAACAGCCACCACACAGCCACCCGCCCGGGTCGGCACCCGGCACAGACCCGGCCCCGGGCCGCCCCGGCCTCGACCCGGCAGCACGGCAGGACGCGGCCCGCACGGCAGAACAGCTCAACAAGAGGCGCAAGACGACAAACAACCGCACAAGGGGTGCAAAAGAGCGCACCCCTGCACAAGAGGCACCCGAGAGAACGCCCCCACGAACGAAAGGACGGAGCGGCATGTCCAAGTCCACCCCGGTGAAGGTCGCGGTCATCTACTACTCCGCGACCGGCACCATCGCCGCACTCGCCAAGGAGATCGCCGAAGCGGCGCAGTCGGCGGGCGCGGAGGTCCGGCTGCGCCGCGTCCAGGAGCTGGCCCCGCAGTCCGCCATCGACTCGAACCCCGCCTGGGCCGCCAACGCACGCGACACCGCGGACATCCCCGAGGCCACCCCGGACGACATCGACTGGGCGGACGCGGCGATCCTCGGCACCCCCACCCGCTACGGGAACGTCACCTCACAGCTCAAGCAGTACCTCGACACCCTGGGCCCGCTGTGGGCCGAGGGGCGGCTGGCCGACAAGGTCTACAGCGGCTTCACCTCGTCCTCGACCCTGCACGGCGGACAGGAGAGCACGCTGCTGGCCCTCTACAACTCGGCCCACCACTTCGGCGGCATCATCGTCCCGCCGGGCTACACCGACCCTTCGAAGTTCGAGGACGGCAACCCCTATGGCACCTCGCACGTCGACGCGCAGGGCCAGAGGCCGGTCGACGGCACCGCCCTGAAGGCGGCCCGCGTGCAGGCCGAGCGGGTGGTCCGGACCACGCGTGCGCTCAAGGCGGGGCTCGCGGCGGAGTAGACCGGGAACCGACGGCCCACCGGGCCGGATGCCGGATGCCACTGGACTGGACCCAAGAAGTCCCGCGCGGCGTCTGGCCCGGGGCGCCGCCGCGCTGGGACGATGCTGCTGCATCCAGCGGTGACCTCCACATGACCACGTGCTCCACCCACACATGCACAGGTGAGGAGCGTTCCGATGCAACAGCCCACCTCCCGCAGACACCTCCTCGCCGCCGCGGCCGGCGCCGCCGCGCTCGGCGCCACTGCGTCGGCCGCGGCGCGCGCAGCCACCCGCGGCGAACTCTCCGGCAGCGTGTCCGGCCACCGGACCGGCCGGCCGGCGCATGCCTCCCCGGCCGCCGTCCGCGCTCGCGCGGCGGCTCTGCTGCGCCGGATGAGCCTCGACGAGAAGATCGGCCAACTGTTCGTCATCGAGGTCTACGGCGGGACCGCGGAGACGGAACACGACAGGAACCGCGCACTGTACGGCGTACCGACGCCCGCGGAAGTGGTCCGGAAGTACCGTCCCGGGGGCGTCATCTACTTCGACGCGCGCCGCGGACCCGACAATGTGCAGGAGCCGCGTCAGATCGCACGCCTCTCCAACGGACTGCAGAGCGCCGCCCGGCGGGCCGGCGCACGCGTGCCGCTGCTCATCTCCATCGACCAGGAGGGCGGCAGCGTCGTCTACCGGATGCTGGAGCCCGCCACCCAACTCCCCGGCAACATGGCGCTGGCAGCGACCCGCTCCACCCGCGATGCCTACGACAGCGCCGACATCATCGGCACGGAACTGGCCGCCGTCGGCATCAACCAGAACTACGCGCCGGTCGCCGACGTCAACATCAACCCCGCGAACCCCGTGATCGGCGTCCGCTCCTTCGGCTCGGACACCGCACTGTGCGCGGAGTTCGTGGCCACGGCCGTACGCGGCTACCACCACGGCGGGGTCGCCAGTGCGGCGAAACACTTCCCCGGACACGGCGACACCGATGTCGACAGCCACACCGGACTGCCGGAGATCAAGCACACGCGGTCCGAGCTGGACCGGATCGACCTGCCGCCGTTCCGCGCCGCCATCCGGCGCGGCGTCGACACGATCATGACAGCCCACATCGTCGTCCCGTCCCTGGATCCGTCCCGGGCGCCCGCGACGATGTCGCACCGGATCGTGACCGGGCTGCTCCGGGAGGAGCTCGGCTTCACCGGCCTGATCGCGACCGACGCCCTGGACATGCGCGGCGCCACCGCGGACTTCCCACCCGACGTCGCCCCCGTGCGCGCCCTCCAGGCGGGCTGCGACCAGCTCGTGCTGGCGCCGAAGCTGGACACCGCGTTCGAAGCCGTACGAGAGGCCGTGCGCTCCGGCGCCGTCCCCCAGGAGCGACTGGACGACTCGGTGCAGCGGATCCTCGAGCACAAACTGCGGCGCAAGCTGTTCCCCGCCCCGTACGTGCACGAACGGCGCGCAGCCCGCACCGTCGGCAGCCGGCGGCACCGCTCCCGGGCCCGGCAGATCACCGAGCGGACGATCACCCTTGTACGAAACGAGAACGGTGCTCTCCCGCTCCCCAGCACCCTGGGCACCGTCCTCGTCACCGGGTGGGGCACCGCGCCGCTGGCCGCCCTCGCCCGCGCCCTCGACGCCCAGCACGGTAGGCGGACGACCACCATCGAGACCGGCACCCGACCGGACACCACGAAGATCGCCGAGGTGACCGAGGCCGCCCGGACGCACGACGCCACGGTCGTCCTCGCCAACGCCGCCGCGGCAGGCAGCGAAGATGGCGCCGCCCAGGCCCGGCTGATCGACTCCCTCACCGCCACGGGCCGACGGGTGATCGTGGCGGGCGTCCGCCTGCCGTACGACATCCGCCGCTTCCCCGACGTCCCCGCCTATCTGGCCACCTACAGCTACGGCACCCCCTCCATGACCGCCCTCGCCCGCACCCTCTCCGGCGAAGTGGCCCCCCGCGGCACACTCCCCGTCCCCATCCCGGCCCTCGACGACCCGAACCGCGACCTGTACCCCTTCGGCCACGGCCTGCACTACTGACAGCACCACCACGGGCACAACGACGTTGCCGACGCCGCTCCCCCATCCGCTAAGCTAGGCGCGCGGATCTTCCGGATCCGCGCGCCTCCGTAGCTCAGGGGATAGAGCACCGCTCTCCTAAAGCGGGTGTCGCAGGTTCGAATCCTGCCGGGGGCACCAGCGCAAAGGCCCCGGACCGATCATGGTCCGGGGCCTTTGACATCCAGATCCGACATCAACGCGGGCGGTCGGCGACGATCAGGCGGCGGTGCCGGGGCGCCTCCTGAGCAGCCGGTCCATGTGGCTGATGGCCTCCCGCTGAGTGTCCTGCACGACGTGCGTATAGACGTCCATGGTGATGCTGATCTGACTGTGCCCCAGGATCTCCATCACGACGCGGGGAGCCACCCCGGCAGCGACGAGCAGCGTGGCGCAGCCGTGCCGGGCATCATGCAGCCGGATCACGCGGAGGCCGGCCGACTCGGCGACGCGGGTGAAGGAGCGGTACACGTTGCGCGGCTCCACCGGGCGCCCGGTGCGCGTGGTGAAGACGTACGCGCTCTCCTGCCACAGCTTCCCCGCCATCCGCTTGGCTTCGGACTGCCGCAACCGGTGCCAGCGCAACGGGGCAACGCACATGGCGGGCAGCGGAACGGCCCGGCGACGGCGCCCCTTGGGGTCGTCCTGGTAGAGCTGGCCGCGCCTGCGCTGCGTCTGCTGGCGGACGTACAGAACCCGGTTCTCCAGGTCCACATCCGACCAGCGGAGTCCCACGATCTCGCCCCGCCGCAGCCCCATCGTGACGGCCAGGACGAACGCCGCGAAGAGCGGATCCTTGCGGGCGGCGCCCAGGAAAGTCAGCGTCTCCTCCAGCGTCCACGGGCTCAGCTCCCGGGAGGTGACGCGGGGCGGCTCGACCAGACCGGCGACGTTGCGCGTCACCAGCTCCTCACGACAGGCCGCAGAGAGCGCCGAGCGCAGCACCCGGTGCGTCTCCTTGGCGGTGGCCGCCGTGGTGTCCCGCTCCAGCCGGGTCAGGAAGCGCCGCACATCTGCCACCCCCAGGGACTCCAGCCGCTTCGTGCCGATGCGCGGCACGAGGTAGAGCCGTACGTGTGCCTCGTACTTGTCGTACGTGCTGAGCTTCCGGCGCGGCCGGACGACGTTCTCCAGCCAGTAGGGCAGCCACTCCGAGAGCTTCGCCGACCGCGTGGGCACGGGCACGCCCTGGTCCACCTTGGCCAGCAGCTCGCGGCGCTTGGCGTCGCACTCCGCCCAGGTCTTGCCGTAGGCGAACTTACGGGCGCGGGTCCCGTCCGGCTGCATCACGTAGACAGCCGCCTGATACCGCCCGTCCTTGCGCTTGGTGATGGTGCCCGCCCCGTTGGGATTGCGCTTCCTCTGCTGTGCCATCACGCCGCCTCTGCAAGCTGGTTACGGATGAAGTCATGCACGGCCGCGGCGGGGATGCGCCGGGACCGCCCGATGGTGATCGAGGGCAGGCGGTGCGAGCGGATGAGGTCATAGACGGTGGAGCGGCCGAGCTTGAGCCGAGCCATCACGTCGGGAACGGTGAGCAGTTCGTCAGCCATGGGTGGTCGCTCCTTCCAGAGCCGCAGTGGTGGGTGCGGAGGTGTCGGCGAGGGATGCGGATAGCCATTGCTCTGTCGGGGTGAGGCCGGTCCCGGTGTAGGCCCAGTGGGCGAGGACGAGGGTTGTCGTCTCGCCTGCGTCGTCCACGGGCTGTGGATCGTCGCCACGTGCGATGGCGGCTTGCAGGCGGCGCCATTCGGCGCGGGCGGTGCGGAGGGCGCCGAGGGTGGTGGAGTAGCGGCGGGTTTTGGTGGAGAAGTGGCCGCGGAAGCCGAGCATGTGGGCCCAGGCGCGGAGGCGGAGGTGTGCGAGGTCTTTGCGTGCGCCCAGGGCCCAGGCGGTGCGGATGAGCCGTTCGGCATGCTGCGGGAGGTCGAGGGTCGCCAACTCGGCCACGAAGCGCAGACGGCGGTCCAGAGTGCCCGTCGCTGTCTCGGCACCCTTGGTGGCGTACTTGGCGATGTAGGCCGCCACCGCGCGGTCGGTGAGCGCTTGGCCACCGTCGAGGTCCGGGTCATGGATGGTGCGGATATCGAGCTGGCGGCCGAAGGTGAACGTGTGGGTGCGGCCGTCGAGGACCGGGCCGGGTACGACCGCTCGGGATGCGGCGGCGCGGATGGCGTCGCCCAGCAGCTCGGCGGATGCCCAGTGCGGGGGTCGGGTCTCGCCGCCGGCTGGGCCGTCGAGGCGGATGACGGCATGGAAGTGCACGGCGCCGCGCTTCTGGTACTCGGCCACCTTCGCGAAGGACACCCGGGCCCTCTCGGGGAGCTCTCGTTGGGTGAGTCCGGCGCGGCGTGCGATCTCTCGGCGGAGGTGGATGGTGAAGCGGCGCCACAGCATGCCCGCGTGGGCGTTCCAGAGCACCGCGGACTCGTAGTCATACCGTTCCGGGTCCAGCGGCGCCCCGAGCGCCGGATCGTCGGAAGCGTGGCGGCGGCCGCAGCGGCAGGGCCGGGGGCCGGGCCGGTTGTGAACTGGGCCGAAGCTCGGTGCGGTGAACGTGGCGAAGACGCGCGGGTGTGTCGTCACGGTCTCGGGGGTGCCTTTGCCGCCGCGTAGTCCGGCGGTGATCAGGTGGAAGGTGTCGCGGCGGTAGGTCTCGGCGCAGGCCGCGCAGCGCGTGGTGCGGCGATTGCCGCAACGGACGAGGAGATCACCAGCGGGCAGCTCGGCGGAGTCGAGGCGGCGCAGGGCCGGGCCGATCTCGCCGGTGGTGGTGTCGAGGTTGTGTTCGGTGCGGTGGCCGGCCAGGCGGACGGGGTGGGTGCAGCCGCCCAGGCTGGAGAGCTGGCGGAGGATACCGGGCAGGGAGCCGGTTGCGGCGAGGTTTGCCAGGTCGGTGAGCGGGGCTGGGGTGGTGCGCGCGATGATGGTGCTTCTCCTTCTCTGACCTACGAGGTGGAGGAAGGGGCCGGGCTGCCGGGACGGTGGATGCTTGGCGGTATCGAGACCGCCCCGGTGGCCACTCAGCGGTGGTGGATGCCGCTGCGGGAGCCGAGGAGCGACCGCAGCACGAGCGCGGCCACGGCAACGGACACGGCCGTGACGACGACGGCGGCCAGGAGCGCGACGAGGACCACGCCACCGACCACCACGGCCGCGAGGGCTCCCGAGCTGACCGAGGGCAGCGAGCGGTGCGGCGGCGGGGCGAGGGGTGCGGGGTGCTGGCAGCCGCAGGCAGGGACGTGCACCTGCTGGGCGGTCGTGGGCAGGTTCGGGGTGGGTGTCTCGGGGAGCTGGGGGCGCAGGAACATCGGTGGGTCTCCTGTCAGTCGTGGGTGCCGTTGACGGTTTCGACTCCGGTGCGGGTGCCGTTTTCGATGGCGGGGGCGAGGAAGGTGTCGGCGAGGTAGAAGCCGAACAGGGCGATCACGACGACGAGCCAGAC
>NZ_FOGO01000004.1:0-1511 GCF_900111245.1 Streptomyces qinglanensis
GCGCGGGGTGTCGGCGCGGTGGTGAAGGCGGCGCGTGAGCGGCTTTGCGAGGGGTTGCCGGAGTACATGGTGCCCTCGGCGGTGATGGTGCTGGATCGGTTGCCGTTGACGCCGAACGGGAAGCTGGACCGCAAGGCATTGCCCGCACCCGAGTACGTGTCTGCGGCGACTGGTCGTGCCGCTCGTACTCCGCGGGAAGAGGTGCTGTGCGGGCTGTTCGCCGAGGTGCTGGGTCTGGAGCGGGTCGGGATCGACGACAGCTTCTTCGACCTCGGCGGCCACTCCCTCCTCACGACTCGGCTCGTCAGCCGCATCCGCAGCGTGCTCGGCGTCGAGGTCCCGATTGCGGCTGTCTTCGAGAACCCGACGGCGGCCGGCCTGGTGTCGCGCCTCACGGGCGACGGTCGCACTCGGGAAGCCCTGGTGCCCATGGCACGGCCGGATGTGGTGCCGCTGTCGTTCGCGCAGCGTCGTCTGTGGTTCCTGCACAAGCTGGAGGGGCCCTCCGCCACCTACAACATGCCGCTGGCACTCAGGCTGAAGGGCGAGCTGGACGCGGATGCACTCAGCGGTGCCCTGCGTGACCTGGTCGTCCGGCACGAGTCGCTGCGTACGGTTTTCCCCGAAGTCGACGGTGAGCCCCGCCAGTCGATCCTCGATCCGCAGACTGCGGAGCTGGACTGGCAGCGCCGCTCGGTGACGGAGGAGGAGCTGCCGGAGGCTCTGGAGGAAGCAGCTCGGTACGCGTTCGAGCTGGGTTCCGAGATACCCGTACGCGCATGGCTGTTCGATGTGGCGCCGCGGGACAGCGTCCTGATGCTGCTGGTGCACCACATCGCGGGTGACGGCTGGTCCATGGGCCCGATCGCGCGGGATCTGGTGGCGGCGTATACGGCGCGTTCGCGGGGTGGTGTGCCGCAGTGGTCGGAGTTGCCGGTGCAGTATGCGGACTACACGCTGTGGCAGCGTGAGCTGCTGGGTGACGAGAACGACCCGGACAGCCTCTACGCCCAGCAGGTCGACTACTGGCGTGACCAGTTGGTGGGTCTGCCGGAGCTGGTGACCTTCCCGACCGATCGGCCCCGCCCGACGGTCGCCTCGTTCGAAGGCACGCATCTCGACTTCACACTGGACGCGGAGCTGCACCAACGCCTGGTCCGGCTGGCGCGGCGGTCGAACACGACGGTGTTCATGGTGTTGCAGGCTGGTATGGCGGCTTTGCTGACGCGTTTGGGTGCGGGGACCGATATCGCGTTGGGCAGTGGTGTGGCGGGGCGTACCGATGAGGCGTTGGACGATCTTGTCGGCTTGTTCGTGAACACGTTCGTGCTGCGGACGGACACGTCGGGTGATCCGGGGTTCGAGGAGTTGCTGGGTCGGGTGCGGGAGTCGAGTCTGGCGGCGTACGCGCACCAGGACGTTCCCTTCGAACATCTGGTGGAGTTGCTGAACCCGAATCGTTCCACCTCCCACCACCCGCTCTTCCAGGTCGCGCTCGTCCTCCAGAACGC
>NZ_FOGO01000004.1:2495-605240 GCF_900111245.1 Streptomyces qinglanensis
CCACCTCCCGCAGCCGAGTCCTGCAGTTCGCCTCACCCAGCTTCGACGCGGCAGTCTGGGAACTGGTCGCCGCCTTCGCGGCCGGCGCCGCGGTCGTGGTGCCCGACAGCGCCCGTCTGGTGGGCGAGGCACTGCGGGATGTACTGGCCGCCGAGCGCATCACCCATGCGCTGATCCCGCCCTCGGTACTGGCCACCCTTCCGGCGGGCTCCGAGGAGGAGCTGACCGAGTTCGCGTGCGTGGTCGTCGGTGCCGAGGCGGCTCCGCCGGAACTGGTGGCGCGCTGGTCGAGGGGGCGCCGCCTGGTGAACGCCTACGGGCCGACCGAGTCGACCGTGGCGATCTCGATGAGCGACACCTTCTCCGACGGCGTGGTGCCGATCGGGAGCCCGGTCGCCAACACCCGTGCCCACGTCCTGGACGAGGTACTGCGACCGGTCCCTGCCGGGGTCGTCGGTGAGCTCTACGCTTCGGGCGCCGGTCTGGCCCGTGGCTACGTCGGGCGGGCGGACCTGACCGCGGAGCGATTCGTGGCGTCGCCCTTCGAGCCCGGTACGCGGATGTACCGGACCGGTGACCTGGCCCGCTGGCGAGCGGATGGACAACTGGAGTACATGGGCCGTGCGGACGAGCAGGTCAAGGTGCGCGGGTTCCGGATCGAGCCCGGCGAGATCGAGACCCTTCTGACCGGCTGCGAAGGCGTCCGCCAAGCCGTGGTCCTGGCGCGCGAGGACATGCCGGGGGACCAACGGCTGGCCGCGTACGTCGTGCCGGATCTGGTGGCGGCCGCCACAACTGCCGAGAGCTCCCGAGACACGCCTTCCGAGGAGGACGCCCAAGTCGGCGAATGGCGGGAGATCTATGACTCGGTGTATTCGGGTGTGGGGTCGGGTGATTTTGGTGAGGATTTCGCGGGGTGGGACAGTTCGTATTCGGGTGAGCCGATTCCGGTTGGTGAGATGCGGGCGTGGCGGGATGCGGTTGTTGAGCGGGTGCGTGGTTTCGGTGGTGGCCGGGTTCTGGAGATCGGGGTGGGGTCTGGTCTGCTGATGGGTCATCTTGCGCGGGGGGTTGGGGAGTATTGGGGTACGGATCTGTCGGGTGCGGTGATCGAGCGGCTTCGTGGTCAGGTGGCCGGGGCGGGGTTGGCGGACCGTGTGTGGTTGCGGTGCCAGGCGGCCGATGCGGCCGGGGACCTTCCCTCGGGGTATTTCGACACGGTGGTGATCAATTCGGTGGTGCAGTACTTCCCGGACGGGGAGTATCTGGCCCGGGTGTTGGACCGGGCGCTGGAGTTGTTGGTGCCGGGTGGTCGTGTGGTGGTGGGGGATGTGCGGCATGCGGGGTCGTTGCGTGCTTTGCATGCGGCGGTGCATGGGGATCGTGGTGTGCAGGCGCGTGCGGTGGTGGATCGTGCGGTGTTGTTGGAGAAGGAGTTGGTGGTGGCTCCGGAGTTCTTCACGGAGCTGGCCGGGGGTGATGGCCGTGTGGGGGCTGTGGATGTGCGGCTCAAGCGGGGTGGCTATCACAACGAGCTGACACGGCACCGGTATGAGGTGGTGCTGCACAAGGCCCCCTCCGCGGTCGTGGACGTCGCTGAGCTGCCTCGGCATGTCTGGACGCCGGAGTTCGACATCGCCGAAGTGCAGTCGCCGGTTCGGATTTCCGGCATTCCTAATGCGCGGTTGGCTGGTGAGATGGCCGCAGAACGTCGGCTGGACGGCCTGGATTCCGGGGATGCCGGTGGGGCGATGGATCCCGAGGAGTTGGTGCTTCGGGGTGCTGAGCTGGGGTGGCGGGTGGTGGTGACGTGGTCGTCCCGCTCGGTGGCGCTGTTCGATGCGGTCGTGCTGCCGGACGACGGGGACGAAGGAGCGTTGTCGGGTGTGTATGTGCCGGCTGTTTCGGGTGGTCCGTGGGTGAACAGTCCGGTGGCTGCGCGGGGGATCGGCGCGGTGGTGAAGGCGGCGCGTGAGCGGCTTTCCGCGGGGTTGCCGGAGTACATGGTGCCCTCGGCGGTGATGGTGCTGGACCGGCTGCCGCTCACGCCGAACGGGAAGCTGGACCGCAAGGCGCTGCCCGCACCCGAGTATGCGGCGAGCGCGGGTGGACGCAAGGCACGGACTCCGCAGGAGGAGACGCTGTGCGGGCTGTTCGCCGAGGTGCTGGGTCTGGAGCGGGTCGGGATCGACGACAGCTTCTTCGACCTCGGCGGCCACTCCCTCCTGGCCACGCGCCTGGTCAGCCGCATCCGCAGCGAGCTGCAGGCGGAAGTCGCGATCGGCACGATTTTCGAGACCCCCACCGTCGCCGGGCTGGCGGAGCACTTGAGCACGGCGTCCCGCACCCCGGTGCGGAAGCGACCGGCGCTGCGGCGCATGACGCGACCGACCGGAAAGCCCTGAGGGATTCCCGGCGGCAGACGGAGCCGACCCGGGTGAGAGCAAGCCGCTCATGCCGGCTGAGCCACGAGATGGAAAGAGGACCAGTCATGACCAACCCCTTCGAGGACCCCGACGGCACCTACGTCGTTCTCGTCAATGACGAGGGACAGCACTCGCTGTGGCCCGAGTTCATCGACGTACCCAGCGGCTGGAACGTCGCGAAGTCGGCTGACACGAGGGACGCCTGCCTCGCGTACGTCGAGGAGAACTGGACGGACATGCGCCCGGCCAGTCTGATCGCGGCCATGACCGCCGCGGAGTCCTGAAGCGGCGGCTGAAGGCCGCACCCTCTGGTGGCGCTCTCAGCGGGAGAGCGCCACCTGTCACCAACCTCTCTGGTAAGGGCACGGAATCGATGGGTACACCGACAGTGGCCGGCGGCACACCACCCGGATCCGGGGTCGCTTCGGCCGTTCCGCGGTGGAGGAGTGAGCCGTGGCGTGCCGATACGCCGAGGACCGAGTACGAATGCCCGGTTCCCGCCGACACGGTCCGGCGTCTCGGCGCACTCGCCGACCGGCTGCAGGTGCGGACCGAGTCCGTGCTCCTCGCCGCGCACGCGAAGGTCCTCGCTGTTCTCTGCGGCGAGCGGGACGTCCTGACCGGGTTCGTCGCTCCCGGCGGGGGCGTTCCCGAGCCGTGCGGTCTGCTGGTGGAGGACGGCGATTGGCGGCAGTTGGTGCTCGCCGCCGAGCGCGCCATGCCGTCGTCGGGGCCGGAGCAGCCCGCTCCTGCCGCCGGATTCGAGGTGGTCCTCGACCTCTCGGCCCTCTCCGACGGCTTCCCCTCCGCCGGCGCCCCCTCCGCGTCCGCGGCGCCCGCCGCCCGGGCGGGCGCCGACCCGACGGCCGACGACGGGTTGCCGGGTGCCTGCGTTCTGCGTGTCGTCGTCCACCCGGAGCGGGACGGGTGGCGTCTGCGACTGCTGGGCCGGAGCGACGTCCTCGATGTCCCCTACGCCGAGCGCGTCGGTGGATACCTGCTCACCGCCCTCGCGACGATGACCGCCGACGCCACGGCGGAGCATCACTTGCAGAGTCTGTTGTCCGCGGCGGAGCTCGCCCAGCAGATCGACGGGCTGGCCGGGCCGCGGCGTCCCCTGCCGGACCGGCGGATGCATGAACTGTTCGAGGAGCGGGTGCGCGAGCACCCCGATCGCGTCGCCGCCGTGCACGACGGCACGGAGTGGAGCTATGACGCACTCAACCGCCGGGCGAACCGGATCGCCCACGCGCTGCTCGCCCGCGGGCTGCGCCCCGAGGACGTGGTGGCGGTGGTCACCGAGCGGAATCTGCCCTGGATGGCCGCGGTCCTCGGGGTCCTCAAGGCGGGGGGTGCGTATCTCCCTGTGGAGCCGCATTTCCCGGCCGACCGGATCGCGGCCATGCTCGGCCGCAGCGCATGCCGCTTCGTGCTCACCGAGCCGGGCAGCACCGCGACCCTGGATCAGGCGTCGGCGGATCCCGGCGCGCGCGGGTCCTCCGGTCAGCCGGTGCCGGACGTCGAGGTGCCGAGGCGCCTGTACCTCGACGACGTTCTGGCGGAGGAGCGGGAGGGCGCGGACACCGATCCGGGTGTTCCCGTCGGTGCCGGACAGCTCGCGTACATCTACTTCACCTCCGGTTCGACGGGGGAGCCGAAGGGCGCGATGTGCGAGCACGCGGGCATGCTCAACCATCTCCTCGCCAAGATCGAGGACTTGGAGATCGGTGCCGGACAGGTGGTCGCCCAGACCGCGCCGCAGTGCTTCGACATCTCCCTGTGGCAGCTCGTGAGCGGGCTGCTGGTGGGGGCTCGCACGCTGATCGTCGGGCAGCGGGAGGTGCTCGACATCGAGCGGTACGTCGAAGCACTGGTCGACGGCGGGGTCGAGGTGCTGCAGGTCGTCCCCTCCTACCTGGAGGTGATGCTCACCTGGGTGGAGGAGAGGCAACGCGGGCTCGGCCGCCTGCGGGTCGTCTCCGCGACCGGGGAGGCGCTGAAGAAGGAGCTGGTCGAGCGCTGGTTCGCGGTCTTCCCCGACATCGGACTGGTGAACGCCTACGGGCTGACCGAGACGTCGGACGACACCAACCACGCGGTCATGGACCGGGTGCCCGCCCACGACCGGGTGCCCCTCGGCCCCGCGGTCCGCAACGTGCGGGTCTACGTGGTCGACGAGCAGCTCGTCCCGGTCCCGCTCGGGGCGCCGGGTGAGATCGTCTTCTCCGGGGTGTGCGTGGGCCGCGGCTACATCAACGACCCGGTGCGGACGGCCGCCGCCTTCGGCACCGATCCGCACCGGCCCGGGGAGCGCCTCTACCGCTCGGGGGACATCGGCCGCCGGCTCCCCGACGGCGCGCTGGAGTTCCTGGGCAGGCGGGACTCACAGACCAAGATCCGCGGCTTCCGCATCGAGATCGGCGAGATCGAGAACCACCTGCTGCGCGTGCCCGGCGTGCGGGACTCCGCGGTCGTCGTCGTGGAGGGAACCGACGGGGAGAAGCATCTGGCGGCCTTCTACGCCGCGGACCTTCCGCTGTCCGTGGACGAGGTGCGCAAGGTCCTCGGCGGGGCCCTGCCCGCGTACATGGTGCCGCGGATCTACCACCACCGGGAGGCCCTGCCGCTCACCGGCAACGGCAAGATCGACAAGAAGGCGCTGGCCCGGGAGGCGGGCGAGGCCGCGTCCCGCACCGCGGAGCCCGCCGCATCCGGCGGCGACTCCGCGCCCCGGACGGCGACGGAGCGGCGGCTGGCCGAGCAGTGGGCGCGGGTGCTGAACATCCCGGTCGCGGAGATCACCCGGGGGCAGCACTTCTTCGAATCCGGCGGCACCTCGCTGTCGGCGGTCCGCCTCGGAGTCGAGAGCGGCGGCACCGCCTCCCTCGAGGACATCGTCAACAACCCTGTCCTGGCCGAGCTGGCCAGGGTCATGGACGAGCACACGCATCAGGGGAAGGAACAGAGCGCATGACGCAGCCGTCCGCACCGACGCCGACTGCCCAGCAGCCCGCCGACGGTCTCGGCCTGGAACTGACTCCCGGCAAGCCCCCGATCCTGCAGGTCGGCAAGCCTGTGGGGGCCGACGCGCTCCAGGACTGGATCGGCGAGCGCGCACAGTCACTGGAGGCGGCCGTGCTCCGCCACGGTGCCGTGCTGATCCGCGGTCTGGAGGCGCGGGACGCGGCAGCTCTCGGCCGGATCGGCGAGCGGCTGCTGGGACGGCATCTGACCCAGACGGAGGCGTTCGCGCGCCGCCGTCCGCTGGGCGGGCCGGTCTTCTCGTCCCTGGAGTGGCCGCCGGACCAGCCGATGTGCATGCACCACGAGTTGAGCTACGCCCTGGAGTTCCCTCGGCTGCTGCTCATGGGATGTTTCACGCCTCCGGCCACCGGCGGCGTCACCGGACTCGCTGACGCCGAAGCCGTGCTCGCGGCCCTGCCCCCGGAGGTCGTGGAGCGCTTCACGGAGGTCGGCTGGTCGCTGACGCGTTCCTACAACGACCTGGTCGGAGTCCCCTGGACGGAGGCGTTGGGCGCGCCCGACCGGGCGGCCGCGGAGAAGTACTGCCGGGCCAACGGCATCGCCCACGACTGGCAGCCGGACGGCGGACTGCGGACCAGTCAGCGTCGCTCGGCGGTGATCCGGCATCCTCGGACCGGGCGCCGGGTCTGGTTCAACCAGATCGCGTTCCTCAACGAGTGGACCATGGATCCGGCGGTGCGGGAGTACCTGGTGGCGCAGTTCGGCGCGGACGGACTGCCGTTCAACAGCCGGTACGGCGACGGGCCGGCCATCGGGGCGGATGTCGTGGAGGCCATCAACGAAGTGTACGAGGCGGCGACGGTGCGTGAGCCGTGGCAGGCCGGAGACGTCCTCCTGGTCGACAACATCCGCATGGCGCACAGCCGCGAGCCCTACTCCGGATCGCGCGAGGTCGGCATGGTCCTGGGCGCCCCGGTGCGCCTCGCCGACTGCGCCCCCACACATCTGCCCGACACCGCTTCCTGAGCTGTCGGCCGCACCTGCACCCCCTCTCCGACCCTCTCCGAGAACGGAGCCGCGCTTCGTCATGAACGCCCAGATCCCTCCTTTCGCCGTCATCCCCGGCTCGCAGGTCCATCAGGTACTCACCGGGCAGGAGCGGCCGCTCATCGAGCTGATCGAGGACACCTACCGGTTGCACGGTGAGGGAGACACGGTCAACCCGCCCTCGTACTTCCTGCGTTTCCCCGACCGGCCCGCCTCGCGCATCATCGCGCTGCCCGCGTCCGTCGGCGGGCGGACCCGGGTCGACGGGATGAAGTGGATATCCAGCTTTCCGCAGAACATCGAGGCCGGGATCCCCCGCGCCTCCGCCGTCGCGATCCTCAACGACCAGGAGACCGGCTACCCGATCGCCTGCATGGAGAGCTCCATCATCAGCGCCGCGCGCACCGCGGCCTCGGCAGCCCTGGCCGCGGACTGGCTGACCAGGGGGCGGAGGCGGCCGCGGCGCGTCGGATTCTTCGGCACCGGCTTCATCGCCCGCTACATCCACACCTATCTGCACGCCGCCGGCTGGTCGTTCGACGAGGTGGGCGTACACGACCTCAGCCCCGAGCACGCGGACGGCTTCCGCTCCTACCTGGAACGGTCGGGCGGCGGCGGTCGGGTCACCGTGCACGGGACGGGCGAGGAGCTGATCGGCTCCAGCGACCTGGTGGTGCTCGCGACGGTGGCGGGAGTCCCGCACATCGACGACCCCTCGTGGTTCTCGCACAACCCGGTGGTGCTGCACGTCTCGCTGCGCGACCTGGCGCCGGAGATCGTGCTGCAGTCGGCCAACATCGTCGACGACGTCGAACACTGTCTGAAGGCGGACACCTCACCGCACTTGGCCGAACAGCAGGTGGGCCACCGGGACTTCCTGGACGGGACGCTCTTCGACGTGATGACGGACCGGGTGCGGGTGCCTGCCGACCGCCCCGTGATCTTCTCGCCGTTCGGGCTGGGCGTGCTCGACCTCGCGGTGAGCAAGCACGTCTACGACACCGTCTGCGAGCGGGGTGAACTGGGCGTCGTCGACGGCTTCTTCCACGAGACCAGCCGCTACGGAGACGTCGGGGCCGACGATGAACACGCTTAGGGCGGGGTGGCCACGTTGCCGGTGATCAGTGCACCGCAGGACTTCAACACCGAGGACCTCTACATCGATCTGCGGCCGCTTCTGGGAAGCGCGCTCCATCTGAAGTGCGAGGGGTTCAACTTCGCCGGTTCCGTCAAACTCAAGGCCGCCGCGGCCATGGTGGCGCAGGCCGAGGAGTCCGGGCTGCTGACGGAGGACTCCGTCCTGGTCGAGTCCTCCTCGGGCAACCTGGGCGTGGCGCTCAGCATGATCGCCGCGAACGCCGGCTACCGGTTCCTCTGCGTGACCGACGCCCGGTGCAACCAGAGCACACGCCGGCTGATGGAGGCGATGGGAACCGAGGTGTACTCCGTGAACCGGCCGGACGCGGAAGGCGGCTTCCTGGGCGCGCGGCTGGAGTACGTCCGGGACCTGTGCGCCTCCGACCCGCGCTACGTGTGGCTGAACCAGTACACGAACGCACACAACTGGATCGCCCACCACCGGACCACGGCCCCCGCGATCGCCGAGCAGTTCCCCGACCTCGACGTGCTCTTCGTCGGCGCCGGTACCACGGGCACCCTGATGGGGTGCGCCCGCTACTTCCGCGAGTCGGGACGCCCGGTGACCGTCGTGGCGGTCGACACCGTCGGATCGGTGACCTTCGGCGGTGCGCCCCGGACGCGGCTGATCCCGGGGCTCGGCGCGGGCGTGCGCCCGCAGCTCCTGGATGCCTCCTACGTCGACGACGTGGTGATGGTGCCGGAACCGGAGACGGTGCGCGCCTGCCGCAGGCTGGCCTCGGCGGGATTCCTGTTCGGCGGCTCGACCGGGACGGTCGTCGCCGGTGCGCAGCGGTGGCTCGCCGCCCACCGGCCGGGAGCCGAGGTGACGGCCGTGGCGATCTCACCGGACCTGGGCGAGCGCTACCTGGACACGGTCTACCGCAACTCCTGGGTGCAGGCCGTGTACGGGGTCGCCGCGTTCGCCGAGGAGGACTCCGCGCTGGACGGTCTGCCGCTGGCCGAGTTCCCGGCCCGATGAGCGGCACCGGCCGATCCGTCCGGGCCCGGCGGTGGACGCTGTGCACCGCCGGGCCCGGCGGAAGCACTCCGGGGCCGGCCGGTCCGGCCCGCATCGCAGCGGCTGACCCGGGAGCACCGGCGGAACCCGGTGCACCGGCCGGCAGGTGGCGCGAGGCGCGGGCCCCGCGCCGGTCCGGCTGCCGCCGGGGCTCAGCCGCGCTCGTCGGCCCGGGCCGCCAACAGCCTGCGGTCGACCTTGCCGTTGGGATTGCGGGGCAGCGACGCCAGGTGGTGGACGCTGTCGACGATCGAGTGCCGCGGGAGCTGCTGCGCGCAGTGGCGCTTCAGCTCGATGAGAGACGGCGCGGGCTCCGCCGCGGGCACCACGTGCGCGACGATGCGGACGTCGATGCCGCTGCCCGCCACCTGGACCGCGGCATCCGCCACCCCCTCGTGGCTCTGCAGCACCGCCTCGATCTCGCTCAGTTCGATGCGGTTGCCGCGCACCTTCACCATGCTGTCCCGGCGGCCGACGAACTGCAGGCTGCCGTCCTCCAGCACCTGGGCGAGATCGCCGGTCGCATAGGTACGGTCGGTCACCGCCGGGCGACCCCAGTAGCCGAGCATCACACTCGGACCGGTGACAACGATCTCGCCTTCCTCACCGGCCCCGGCCCGGCTGCCGTCCGGCCGGAGAACGGTCACGGAGTTTCCGCACGCGCCGGTGCCGATGGGTACCGGAAGAATGCGGTCCGGGTCGATCTCCTCGACCTCGTGGCCGGTGCTGATGATGGTCTCGGCCGGGCCGTAGAGATTCATGAACCGGCAGTACGGGAGGTGGGCGCGCAGCTCCCGCAGCGGACCGATGGGGAAGACCTCTCCGGCGAACAGCAGAAAGCGGAGCGAAGGCACGGGGGTGTCCAGTAGGCCACCGTGCCGCATCATCAGCATGAGAGCTGCGGGAACCGAATACCAGACGGTTATCCGGTGGTCCAGAAGAAACTGTGCCAGGCCCTTCGCCGAATATGCGGTCTCCTGCGGCACCAGGTGCACGGAAGCACCGACCGAGAACGGCACGTAGATATCGTTGACGGACAGGTCGAAATGGAATGGAGCGTGATTGGAGTACCGGTCCGCTGCCTGTGCTTTCTGGGTCTCGGCCGCCCAGGAGACAAAGGCCCATGCGCTGTTGTGGCTGTGGCACACACCCTTGGGTTCGCCGGTCGACCCGGAGGTGTAGAGGATGAAGGCGAGGTCGTCGCCGGTGCCGGTGGGCGGGGGGAGGGCCCGGTCCGGCGCGGGCGGCGGACCGGCGGGCAGACGGTCCCAGGGGGAGCCGTCCGGCCAGCGGCGCAGGGTCGCCGGAGCGGTGCCGAACTCCGCCAGTGACGCTTCCCGCTCCGGCGGTGCCACCAGGGCCCGGGGCGCGAAGTCGGCCAGCAGCTTCGCCGTGCGGCGCGGCGGCGCCTGCGGATCGAGCGGAACATAGGCGGCGCCCAGCCGCAGCACGGCCTGCATCACGGTGACGGCGGCCGTGGATTTGTCGAGCCATATTCCGACCCGGTCCCCGCGGCTCACGCCGAGGCCGGCGAGTTCCAGGGCGAGCGCATCGGCCCAGGCGTCCAGATATCCATACGTCGCTGCGCCGTCCGGACCGACCACGGCAGTGGCGTCCGGGGTATTTCGGGCTGCGTCCTGCACGAGGTGGTGGAGCATCACGGTACGTCTCCGTATCTCTTGGCCCGCACAGCCGGGAGGATTTGGTCAAATCCTGCGAACCTTGACAGGTTTTCCGGCGGCTCAGTAGCATCCGCCAGCATAGTAGCGTGACGGTGAGTCGGGCGGTGGTTCCGGCGAAGAACTGATGCGAACTCGGGGGTCCGCGTGCGGGACAATGAGGTTTTCGAGGCTGTCAAGGGATATGTGGAGGACAGCGTCCTCAAAGGACAAGGGGAAGTGGAGGGAGATACTCCGCTGTTGGAATGGGGGATTCTCGATTCCCTCTCCGTGGCCCGGCTCGGAAATTTCGTCGAGAAGCGCTTCGAGGTGGTCCTGCCCACCGGCAGCGCTGTGGGGGAGAGGTTCCACAGCCTCGACTCGATCTGCGCGTTCGTCACCGAGTTGCGTGCCGGGCGTACCGAGCCCGAGCCGGCCGCTCCGCACGATGCGGCGTAGGGACCGTCCCGCTCGGCGGGCGGGGAGAGGATGACTGATGGCTGCACAACTGGCGCTGTCCTCGGCCCAGACCGGAGTCTGGATGGCGCAGCAGCTCGACCCGGAGGACAGGTCCTTCAACATCGGGGAGTACTGCGACATCGCCGGGCCGGTGGACCCGGACCTCCTCCAGCAGGCGCTCCGCGAGGTCGTGGCGGCGACCCCGGCGCTGCGCGCACGGTTCGACATCGGTGCCGAGGGGCTCTGCCAGTATCTCGACGACACCGTCGAGACACCGCTGCACCGCATCGACGTCAGCGGCGAACCCGATCCCCGGCAGGCCGCCGAGCGGTGGATGCGGCAGGACCTGGCCAAGGAGTACGACCTCGCCGAGGGGCCTCTCGTCACCTGGGCGCTGTTCACGCTGGGGGCCGAGCGCACCCTGTGGTACCGCGCGGCCCACCACATCGTCCTCGACGGCTTCGGCCTGGCCCTGATCGCCTCCCACGTGGCCGACGTCTACTCGGCCCTGGTGACCGGTCGGGCCCGCAGGCCGCGTCCGCCGGGCACCTTGGAGCAGGTCATCGCCTCGGACCTCGCCTACCAGGAGTCCGAGGAGTACGCGCGCGACCGCGAGTTCTGGCTGGACCGGCTCGCCGGACAGACCGAGGCGGCCGCCTTCACCGACTGGCGGCCCACTGCCTCCCGGGCCTCGCTGCGCGAGAGCGGTCACCTCACCCCCGCGGAGTTCGACGTCCTGCGCGCTGCGGCCCGCGCACTCGACGTGACCTGGCCCGAGGTGGTCGTCGCCGCGGTCGCCGTGCGGTTGCAGCAGGCCACCGGCGTCCGGGAACCGGTCGTCGGCCTGCCGGTGACCGCCCGGACGGAACCAATGCTGCGCAGGGTGCCCGGGATGGTGACCAACGTGGTGCCCCTGCGGCTCTCGTTCGGCCCGGACACGCCCTTCGCCGACGTGGTCGCCCAGACCTCGCTGCGTCTGGAGGAAGCGCTCCGGCACCAGCGCTACCCGCAGGAGCACCTGGTCCGCGAGCTGCCCGGACTCCCCGAAGGGAGGAAACAGTTCGGTCCCGACGTCAACATCATGTCCTTCAACTACCACGGCGACTACGCGGGCCGCCCCGCCACCGTGCACACCCTGTGCTCCGGCCCGGTCGAGGACCTGACGATCAACGTCTACGACCGGATGGACGGCCGCGGCCTGCAGATCGCCCTGGACGGCAACGCCGAGCTCTACGACCGCGCTCAACTGTCCCGGCACCTGGAGGACATCGTCACCCTGCTCCGCTCGGTCACCGGTCTGCTGGACCACGCACCCGCAGCGCCCTGACCCCGCCCCGAACTGCCGGGCAGCCGACCCCGCCCGGTCCGGTGGGCGGCCGCGGGGCGGAGACCGGGCGATGTCCGGCCCGGGGGTTCACCGCGGTCGGGTCCGCTGCTTCGCTTGCGGGCGACCGCAGGCGGCGGAGGGAGCCGGGATGGAGATCGAGGGTGCGACCGCGCCCGTGGTCGCGGCCGTCGGAGTCGTCGGGACGCTGCTGTCGGCGCTGCTGACCCAGCGCGCGGCCGACCGCAGCCGCCGCCGCGAGCAGGACCGCGCCGAGGAGCTGTGGCAGCACCGCAGCCAGGCGCAGGAGCTGCGGTCCTGCTACGTGGCGCTGAACACCTCCGCGCGGCAGTACCTGGCCGCACTCACCGACCAGTTGCACGCGCTGGGGCGTACCGCGGATCTGGCCTCCGCCCGGCAGCGGCTGACCGAGGCCCGCGACCAGTACCGGGACGTGTACGCCGAGGCCCAGATGCGGGTGCCGGAGCGGGTGCTCGACATCGCGGGCGACCTCAGCCGCGACCTGGGCGCGGTCTACGGCACCGTCCGGCGCCTGGACGAGGGCGTACCGCGGGACGGGGACTCCCCGTCCGCGGCCCAGCGGCGGATCGACGCGCTGTGGGGCCGACTGCGGCAGGCGCGCCGCGAGATGCGCGCCGAACTGGGCGTCTCCCGGTCGGATTGCGGGCGTTGAGCGTGAAAGCGCGGGATCGTGTCGCAACTGCGCCCGCGGATCGGCATAGTGGCGGTGGCTCGAACGAGAGGTCCCACGTCTGTCGAGATCCAGGAGAGGCGGGCTGCCCGTGAACGGCGAGGAGACCGGTGGCGTCGCGGGACTGCGCGCCTGGGCGGCCGACGCCGCCGAGCGGGCCAAGCGGCTGCTGCCCGCCGTGCGGGGCGGTGCCGTGCCGTCGGGCGCGTACGACGCGTCGGTCGCCGAACTCGAGGAACTGGCAGGGCTGCTGGACCACGATCCCGGTCTGCGCAGCACGGTGCGTGTCTGGCTCGGAGGTGCGCTGGCCGCGCGGAGTCTCGCCGGGTCCGGCGGGCCGCGGGACCGGGAGCGTGCCGAGGCGCTGCTGCGGGCCGCACGGGACCGCGCGACGGAGCAGGGCGCGGCGGCGGGCGAGGAGGACCGCCGCTGGGCGGCGTTCTTCCTGCTGCCGCTCGTGTCACCGCTGCAGATGCAGCCGGGCGCCTCGGGCGGCGCACCCGACCTCTCCGCTTACGCCGCGTGGGCGGCCCGGACCGGCCCCGCCGGAATGGTGCAGACCGCGGCGGAGCTCCAGACGCTGACCGAAGAGGTGCTCGAACTGCCGCTGCCGGAGGACTTTCTGGCACAGCTACGGCAGATGCACCGCGCCACCACCGCCCCGTCGGGACCGTCGCTCTCCGACCTGCTCGCGACCATGACGCCCGCGGGTTCGCCGTTCGCGGAGCAGATGCGGCAGACGATGGAGAACGCTTTCAACGCGCCCGGGGGCTCCGCCGGCAGCAGCACCGCTTCCGCGGCCCCGCCCGGACCTCCGGACCGCGAGCCGGCCGGCCCCGGGCCAGGCCAGGACCGCGGACCGGACCCGGCTCCCGGGCCCGATCCGGCCTCCGAGCCGGACGCGGCCTCCGGCTCGGAGGTGGCCCCCGAGCCGGACGCGGTCCCCGAGCAGGGTCGGAGTCCCGAAGCGGAACCGGGCTCGCGTCCCGACCCGGGCGCGGCTCCCGGGCATTCCGGCGCTTCACCGGGTACCGGCTCGCCCCTGTCGGCGGAGCGGACCGACGCGGCCGGGGCGGCCACGGAACCCGGCCCGCCCCCACCCGCGGGGCCGCCCCCGGGACCGTCCCCGGACAGCGTCCCGCCTCCGAGCGGTCCGCCTCCGCCTCCGGGCCCCGGGCTCACACCGGACGACATCCGCCGTCTCACCGCCACCATGGACGCCGTCCATGCCACCACCTGGGGTCTGGAGGACGTGCTCAAGGGCAGCGACCCCGAGGCACTCGATGCCCTGCTCCGGCGGCTGCGCGCAGTGCAGGACCAGCCGCCTCCCGGCCCGGACCCGGCCGACGCGCTGGAGAGCCTGCGGGCGCTGCTGCTCAACATCTCTCCCGGCGTCGGCGGCACCCACGAGGACACCTCGGCGGGGCGCGCCCATCTGGCCACCGTCGTCGACCACCTCAGCTCGCTCGCAGGCGCGCTGCCCGCCGGAGTCGGGGACCCGGCTGTCTGGGGTCGTGCGTTCGCGCTGTACACCCGGGTCATGGCGGCGGGGGAGACGGAGGACGTCCACACGCTCCGGGAACTGGTGGCCGAGGCCGAGGCACTGGAGGAGTCCGTCCCGGAGGACGAGCCGTTCCGGTTCGCCGTCCTGTGGGCCCTGGGCGCGGCCGTCGCCAGACTCGGCATCGTCACCGGGGACAGGACGACGGTGCTGCGTGCGCTGCCGCACATCGAGGCGGGGCACGCGGGGATGAGCGCCCTCCCGTTCGCCGACGAGCTGCCACTGCCGCTGCCGCCCCTCCCGGACCTCGACCTGCTCCGCGCGGGTCTCGGCGGCGGCCCCGCGCCGGTGCACGAGCACGTTCCCGCGCCCCCCGACGCCGCACCGGAGGAACTGCACACCGCCGCGCTCGACCTGGCCCTGCGCTTCTCCCTCACCCGCGACCCCGCCCTCCTCGACGCGCTGATCGGCCAACTGGAGCGGGTCCGCGACCGGGTCAGGGAGGGGAGGGCCCCGCGCATCGCCGCCGACGCGCTGTGGGAGCTGGCCCAGGCGTACCGCGAACGCGGAGTCCTCAAGGACGATGTGACCGACATCGCGGCGCTGGAGGCGGCCAAGGAGGCGCTGACCGCGCTCGCCGCCGACGTCCTCCTCCAGGCCGGTGCCGAGCACGGGCTGCTGGCGGCCCGCTCCGGTGCGAACAGGGGTGTGCAGGCCGCGCTGTGGGCGGCTTCCCAGGGGCGGCTGCACGAGGCGGTCGCCGTGCTGGAACTGGGCCGGGCGCTGGTGCTGCACGCGGCGTCCACGTCCTCCGCGGTCCCCGAACTGCTCGAAGCGGCGGGGCACCACGCGCTCGCCGAGCAGTGGCGGGTGGCCCGAGGTGCGGCCGGGAACGCAGAGGAGAACGACGGGTGCGGCGAGGGCACCGAGGCCGACGAGGGCGGGGTACCGGGCCGGATGCCGAGCACGCTGCGCCGCCAGGCTCTGGAGGCGCTGGGCTACCGGGACGAGGACGGTCTGCTCGGCACCCCGTCGCTGAGCGCGCTCTCGGACGGGATCGCGGACAGCGGCGCAGACGCGCTGCTCTACCTCGTCCCCGGCGAAGGCGAGAACCCCGGCGTGGTCCTCGTCGTGGCGCCCCGGCTCGGCGCCGCGGTGGGGGTTGCGCCGCTGCTGTCCGGTGCCGGATCCGGCCCGCTGGAGAACTACCTCGACGCCACCGCGGCCCGCGACGCCGCCGCGGGGAGCGGGCGCTCCGCCGACCCGTCCGCCGAGCAGACCTGGGACGAGGCCCTCGCGGCGCTCTGCGACTGGGCCCACCAGGTGCTCGGCCCTGTCCTCGGCGGGGTGCGCGCAGGGCTGGCGGAGGAACGGCCGGCCGAGGAACGGGAGGCCGAGGAACGGCCGGTGGCGGAGGGGCCGCGGAGGGACGGACTGCTCCGGATCGTCCTGGTGCCCTGCGGACGGCTCGGCATCGTCCCCTGGCACGCCGCGAGCCGCGAGGGCGCGGCCGGCCGGGAGCACCTGTGCCGGACGACGGTGGTCAGCTATGCGGCGTCCGGCGGCGAGTTCCTGCGCTCGGTGCGCCGCGCGCCGCGGGATCCGGCGGCGGCGCCGGTGCTGCTGGCCGACCCGGGCATGGACCTGGCGCACGCGGAAGTCGAGGTCATGGCGTTGCGGGACGCCTTCTACCGGGAAGCGCGGATGTGCGGGGGGATCTTCGAGCTGCCGGAGGAGGAACTGCTCCCCGGCACGCCCGAGGACGTGCTCGCGCTTCTCGCCGACGGGGCGTCGCTGCTCCACGTCGCCTCCCACGGGTCGGCGGGCACCCGCCCCACGGTCTCGGCCCTACACCTCGCCGCCCCCGAGGGCACCGGGGCCCCGGCAGCGGACGGGGCCGCGCCGGGGAACGGGCCGGACCCCGGCATGCTGACCGTGACCCGGCTGCTGGACCGGCCTTCCGCGCGAGGCGGCGCCGACCGCGCGTACGCCACCCGGGCGGGCGCCGGTGACGGGGCACCGCTGGTGGTGCTGAGCGCCTGCCAGACCGATCTGAGCACCCGCGACCACGACGAGGCGCTGACCCTCACGACGGCGTTCGTCTCGGGCGGGGCGCGGGACGTCGTGGGCTCGCGGTGGCGGACCGACGACGCCGTGTCGGCGCTGCTGATGGCCGTCTTCCACCACTACGTGACCGTCGACGGGCTCGGCCCCGCCGACGCGCTCAGGGCCGCGCAGCTGTGGATGCTCGACCCGGACCGGAAGAACCCGGGCTCGCTCCGCGGCCCGCTGCTGCGGCAGATGGAGCGACCCGATCTGGACCGGGCCCGCTTCTGGGCCGCCTTCATCCACCAGGGGCACCCGGGCCCGGGGCGCACGGTGCCGGACGCAGGAAGAGGAGCAGGAAGAGGAGGGGGAGGGGATGAGTGACGAGGGCGCGGGTGACCGGCCCGGCGCTCCGGCGCAACGTCTGCTGGTGCTGGTCGGTGAGCACCGGGAGGATGTCCGCGCGGCGCTCGGCGAGGAGCAGTACGCGCTGCTGCTCGCCCGGTTGGAAGCCCTCGCGGGCACCGCGGCGGACGATGACCGGGCGGTGGGCAGGGCCTTCCAGGGCGTGCGCGTGCTTCTGACGCGGCTGCCGCTGCCCTACGACCATCCGGTGCACCTCGCGCTGGACTCCGACCGGCTGGCGGGGGTGCCGCCGGGATCGGCGACCGTGGTGGACGCACGGGAGCTGGCAGCTCTGCTGACGGGTTCCGCGCCGGCCGGTTCCGCCACCGGCCCCGGCGCCGACCCCGGTACGGGCGGTACCGACCCCGATCCGGGCCCCGGAAGCCTCCTCGGCGCCCACGAGCGGCTGCTGCGCGCACCGGCCCTCCCGGCGGACGAGGCGCGGGCCCGCTGCGGGGGAGCGGCGCCGCCCTCCGAACTGATCAGGCTCTCCGATCCGCTGGGGCGCGAGCACTACCCGGCGTTCCAGTTCCCCGCGGGCCACGGCGCCCCGCACGAGGTCGTCCTGGAGGTCAACCGGCTGCTGCTCGCGGACATCGACCCCTGGGGCGCTGCGGCCTGGTGGCTGGAGGGCAACACCTGGCTCGGCGGTGCGCCCGCCTCGCTGCTGGGCCGCCTGCCCGACCGGGAACTGGTCGGTGCGGCCACCGCGCTGGTGGAGGAGGACTGATGGGCGGCCTCTTCCCCATGACGCCGCTGCAACTGCGCCCCAACCACCGCGTGCTCCCGGCGGGCACCCTGCTGTGGCGGGTGCACAGCGTGCGCCGGGCCCCGGACGCGTTCAACCCGACGCTCGCCGACCCCTTCGAGTTCCGGAGGGGCAACCGCTTCGACGGCACGTCGCTGGACCCGTACCACTGCCTGTACCTTGCCGACACCCCGACCACGGCGCTCGCCGAGAGCGTGCTGCGCTCGCGTCCCTTCGAACCGCCCGCGGGCCTGCGGCTCATTCCCTACGCCGCGGTCCGGGGCCGTTCGTTGAGCGCCGTGCGGACCAGGTGCGAGCTGAACCTGGTCTCGCTGGTCGAGTCGGAGGACCTGGCCGCGGTCTGCCAGGACGCCACGCTTCTGGAGGACGAGCGCAACTACGTCCCGGCCAGGCGCTGGGCGAGTGAGATCCGGGCGCAGGCGCCGGGCGCCATGGGGCTGGTCTGGCAGTCGCGGCACCACCGGCCGCAGCACGCGCTGGTGCTCTTCCACGACCGGTTCGCCCACTGGGACGGCAAGCCGCTGGAGGCCGCGCCGGACGGTGGTATTGCGGCCCTGGAGTCCGCCGACGGTGTCGCCGCGGCCAACCGCCTGCTCGAACCCCTCCGGGCGCGGATCTCCGAACCGGTGGGGAGGTGACGCAGGTTCCCCGTCCGTCCGGGAATGCCGAGCCGAGGCGGTGGCCGCGGAAGCACCGATCAGCCTTGTGAGCGGCTGACGCCCGGTGCATGGTGGGCGTATGGCATCGACCGCGCCTGATGAGGCGTCACTTCACTCCGACTTGAAGGAAGTTCGGCGTGCGGGACTGGTCCGGTTGCGGGGACGCACGCTGCCTGCGCTGGAGTCGGCCGCGGCGATGGCGGCGACCGGGGCCCGCACCCCTGGCGCCGCTGTCGAGGAGCTGCTCCGGCTCGCCGTGGCGCGGCTGGACGCCGGTACCCTGCGCACCGCCGCCGAGTACACCCTGGGGCTGGCGCAGGGCACCCGCGACTGGCCCGCGGCCTCCCGCCGCGCCAGGGCGGCCTTGGTGTACGGGGTGAGCATCGAGCGGTTCCGCAAGGACCACGAGGTGATGGTCCTCGGCCAGGTCGCCGAGCACATCGTGCGCCTCGTGAGCCAGCCGGCCGCCGGGGCTGCCGGCGCCCCCGCGGCCCGGGCCGCGGGGGTGGGAGACGGCTCCGGCACGCACCGGTCGGTACGGGTCGCGGCCGGCGGCCGGACCGTGGCGCTGACCCTCCATGTGCACCCCGTGGACCTGCTGCGCGATGTGGACGCGGTCGTCTCCCCGGTCAACGTCCACCTCGCGCTGCCCGAGCGCTTCAAGTCCTCCGTCGCCGCGTCGCTGCGCCGGGCGGCCGCCGTGCACGGGGTGACCGGGGACCTGTTGGCGGACCCGCTCCACGACGAACTGCTCGGCTGGGCGTCCCGGCACGGTGCCGCGGGGCGCGCGGTGCTGCCCGGCACGGTGGCCGCCACCGGCGCGGGGGCGCTGACCGGACAGGGGGTGCGGCGGATCTACCACGCGGCGGTCGCCGTCCCGCGGGCCGGGACCAACGACTACGACGTGCTGCAGTCCGATGTCACCCGGGCCGTGTCCCGGGCGCTCGCGGTTCTGGCGGAGGAGCACGACCGCTTCGATCCGCCGCTCCGTTCGGTGTGCTTCCCGCTGCTCGGCTCGGGGCGCGGCGGGCTGTCGTACGGCGTCAGTCTGGCTGCTGTGTGGGCCGCGGTGGAGGCGGACGCGGCTCGCGGCGCGGACTGGGACATCCACTTCGTGGTGCGTTCGCCGGAGGCGGCGGCGCTGGTGGAGCGGCTTCCGGCCGGGATCCGCCCGGCGCACGACCGGCGGGCGACCGGATGACCCGGTGGAATGGGAGTGCATCCCGCGCCGCGTGAGCCGGTGCGGAGGATGTGTGCGGGAGGGCGCGCCGGGGGGTGCCCTCCCGCACGAAGTTCCCCTGGAACACGTTTTTTTGACGGTTGATCATCTAGGCTTCGCGGATGGGCGGCGGGATGGCGGAATGGGCTCACGGGGCGCCGGGCCGGACCGTGACCTGGCCGGCTCCCGACACCTACGTACTGGTCGAGGGCGTGCTGCTGCGGATGCTTCCGGACGACCCCGGGACACCCGCGGGAACGGAGGTCGTCGTGGGGTACGACACGGAGCGGCGACGGCTCGTCGCGTACCGGGCCGCGCCCGCCGGGTCCGCCCCGGCGGTGCAGGAGGAGGACGGGGGTGTCCGCGGATGAGCACACCCGGCTTCGGGCCCGCGGAGAGCTACGACGAGCGGCAACCCGTCGTGCTGCTCCTCGACACCTCGGCCTCCATGGCGCGGCCGGCGGAGAGTCCGCGGATCGACGAGCTCAACGCGGCGCTCGTCCACCTGTTCGACGGTGTGCGGGTGAAACTGCGCCTGCGCGCCCGGGTGGAGCTCTGCCTGATCACCTTCGACTCGCGGGTGCGCGTCCTCGACCCCGCGCGGGGCGACCTCGTTCCCGTCGAGGAGGCCCCGGCCGACCGGCTCTTCGTGCCGGTCGACGAGCTGAGCCCGCCGCACCTGGAGGCGTCCGGGCTCACCCGGCTCACCGAGGCCGTGGAGGCCGCCCTGGCCCTGGCCCGCGACCGGTACCGGACGCTGCAGGCACAGCGGGTGCAGGTGCGGCGGCCGTTCCTGTGGGTCCTGACGGACGGAGCACCCAGCGACGCGCACGGCCGCCGCGCGGACCCCGCGACTGTCGCCGCCACGGCGCGGAAGGTGCGCGACGGGGAGGGGCGGGGCGAATGCGTCCTCCAGGCGATCGGAGTGCGGGGCGCAGACCTGGAACTGCTCGGGGCTCTCGCGCCCAAAGGGGCGCGGAGACTCGAGGGCCTGGACTTCGGGCAGATCCTGGAGTCCATGTTCCGGAGCTCGGACGTCATCGGAGCCTTCGCGGCCGTCGACGACATCCACGAGCAGGTGTCGGCCGAGATGAAGCGGCAGGAGCGGATGCGGCTGCTCGAGGAGAAGCACCTGTGATCGTCGCGGGGGCCAGTGTGCAGGGCACCGGCCATCTGGCCGCCGGACAGGACTGCCAGGACGCGTTCCGGGCGGCCGACCTGGGCGACGCGGTGGTGCTCGCCGTGGCGGACGGCGCCGGCAGCAGGGAGCGCAGCGCGCTCGGAGCACACCTCGCCGTGGACACGGCCTGCCGGGTGCTGGCCGCAGAGATCCCCGGCCCGCACGAGCCTCCCGCGGCGTGGACGGGATGGGCCGCCGCGCGCGGCGCACGGCTGGTGGCCGACCATCTGCGGGCCGTCGAAGGGATACTGCGCGCGGCCGGGCCCCCGGCACGATCCGGGCGGGCCGAGCCCCCGGAACCCGCCGGGCTGCCCGGGACACTCCCGCAACCCTCCAGGGTGCCCGGGACACTCCCGCAACCCTCCGGGCTGCCGGAGGCATCTCCGGGGCCCGCCACGCTCCCGGTGGACACCGGAGCGCTGGCCGCCACGGTGGCCGCGGCCGTCCTCCGCCCGCCCTGGGTCGTGTTCGTCGCGGTCGGCGACTGCTTCGGCACCGTGCTGACCCGCGGGGCGGCCGAGCCCGAGCCGCCGATCGCGCCCGACGGGCGGTTCCCCGAGCGCAGCGGGCCGCCGACCGAGTCCCCGGTGCCGCCGACCGAGTCCCCGGTGCCGCAGCCCGAGTCCCCCGTGCCACCGCCCGGGTCCGGCGGGCCGCCACCGGGGGCCGCCGAGCGGTGCCACCTCGTCCTCCCGCCGCCCGGCCCCGGCGGTCCCGGCCCGGTCTTCCTCTCCTCGCCCGGCGCCGCGCTGCGGGTGCGGTCGTTCGCCGTATGGGAGCCGGAACTGACCGGAGTGGTCCTGGCCACCGACGGCTGTACGGCGCTGACCCTCGACCACCCCTCGGCCCGTGCGCTCCCGCCGCAGGCCGGTCCGCTGCCCTCGGAGCGGTTCTTCTGCGGACTCGCGGCGACCCTCCGCGCCAACGGCGGCGACGCCGAACCCCTCCGAGCACTGCTCTCCGGCCCGGAGGCAGCGCGTACCGGCGACGATCTGACGGTGCTGTGCGCCCTGACGGACGGGTGGTGACGGTGTCTCTCACGGTGGTGTCCTCCGCGGGGCACGCGTGGCGCCTCACCGAGCGGATCGGCAGCGGCTCGGAAGGAGTGGTCTACGGCGTCGAGGACGACCGGCCCCTGGTGGCCAAACTCGTCCCGGACCCGCCGGATCCGGCCGCCTACCGGCGCCGCCTCGCGCGGCTGGTCAGGCAGCGCCGCGAGCCGCGCACGGTCCGGCTGCTGGCCCCGACGCCCCCGCGGGCCGCCTGGCCGATGGTGCTGGTGCGCACCCGGGACGCCGGCGCCGACGGCTATCTGATGACCGACATGCGCCACGCCTACCGGCCGCTGGCGCACCTGCTCTTCCCCGCCGCCCGCCGGCACTTCCTGCCGGGCGCGACCTGGACGACCGCGCTCGCCGCCGCCTGCTCACTCGCCCGGCTCCTCGCCGATCTGCAGGCCGAGGGCTATGTGGTGGGCGATCTCAAGCCCGACAACCTCTGGGTCGACGACCGGGGCGGAGTCGGTGTCGCGGATGTGGACTCCTGGCAGTTCCGGGACGGCGCCGAGGTGTTCCCCGGACGGATGAGCACCCCCGGCTACACGGCCCCCGAGCGGATCGGCGCACCCGCCGGCACGCCACCGGACAGCGCCTCGGACGACTTCGTCCTCGCCATTCTGGTCCACCAACTGCTGGCCGACGGCCTGCATCCGTTCGCCGGGTACCCCGCCGACGGCGCCGACTACCGCTCCTACGACGACAACGTCCTGCGGGGACGCTGCCGTCTGCTGGATCGGCTGTCGGTCGTGCTGCCGCTGTCCGCCCCGCCTGCCGACCTGCTGCCGCGGCGGCTCCGGGAACTGCTCCGGGCGGCGTTCGGCGGAGTGCGCCCCCCGGCGGCCGTGTGGGCCGAGGCGCTGGCGGCCGAGGCGGCCCCCGGACGGCTGCGGACGTGCCCGGTCGACGCCGGGCACGTGCACACGGTCGAGCGCCCGTGGTGCCCCTGGTGCGACCTGGAGGACCGGGTCACGGACCGTTCCGGAGACCGGGCGGGGCGAGGCGGCCCGCCCGCCGACGGCCCGGCCGGGACCGGACAGCAGCGGAACGCGGCGCACGGAAGGAGGGACGGCAGATGACGGAGGTGATCCGGCTCTCGGTGGCCCGGACGCTGGACCGCTGCACCGTCCTCGGCCCGGGGACCCGCGCCGTGCTCTGGGTGCAGGGCTGCCCGCTGCGCTGCCGGGGGTGCGTCGCGGCCGAGACACTGCCCTTCGAGGGGGGCACCGACCGGACCGTTCCCGAACTCGCCGACTGGCTGTGCGGGCTGCCCGACGTGGAGGGCGTCACCCTCTCCGGAGGAGAGCCCTTCAGCCAGGCGGCCGGGCTGGCGGCACTGCTCGACGCGGTCCGCGCGCGACGCCCCGATTTCAGCGCGATGGCCTACTCGGGCCTCCGATACGAGGCCCTGCGCAGGGGCGGGGCCGACCGGCGCGCCCTGCTGCGGCGCCTCGATCTCCTCGTCGACGGACCCTACGTGGCGGCCCTGCACGGCAGCCTGCGCTGGCGGGGCTCCTCGAACCAGCGCCTCGTCGCGCTCACCGACCGCTACCCCGACCTGCGTTCCGAACCCGACACCGGCGCCGGGATCGAGGTGTCCGTGGAGCCCGGAGGCGCGCTCTCCTGGGCCGGGGTGCCGCCGACCCCCGGCTTCCGCGCGGGACTCGAGGCGCACCTCGCGGAGCGCGGCTTCGTGCTGCACACCCAGGCCCGGAGGGACACATGAGTGGATCACCGAAGTACAGCACCGTGTCGGTCGCTTCCGCCTACGCGCGGCGCGAGGCGCAACGACGTGCCCGGCGCGAGGCCGAGCGTCGCACCCGGCAGGAGCAGCGCGCCAGGGAGCGTGCCGAACTCGCGGCCCGCCGGGCCCGCGAGCGGACGGAGCGCCGGGAGCGGGCGCAGGCGGACCTCGAGCGCAGACAGCGGGAGGCGGCGGACCGGCGGGCCGCGGAGCAGGAGGCGCACGCCTCCCGGATGCGCCAGGAGCAGGTCGCTGCCGGCTCCCGCCGCCTCGACGAGGTGAACGCCCTGCTCACGCGGGTGCGGACGGCCGAACCGGACGCACCGGCCGCCGAACTCGCGGCGATCGAGGACAGGTTGGCCCAGTTGCGGGAGGAGGTGGGCCGGGGGGAGCAGCTCGACGGGCCGATCGAGGAACTGCGCGGCCGCCTCGTTCTGCTGAGCAGCCCCGGGGACGCCCCGCAGCCGGGCACCGGGTACGACGCCGTCCTGGCGGGACTCGAACAGCGACTGGCCGCGATCGGACCGGACGGCGCGGCCCACGACCCGGGGGGTCGGCAGAACTGCACCGAACTGCTCGGCCAACTGCGTGCTGCGGCGGGAGCGGGCGCGGAAACGCGCTTCGCCGCGCTGCTCGGCACGGTGGAGCACGCGCTCACCCGCCATGCCGGCACCGCGCAGCACCACGACGACGAGGAGCGGCTGCGGGCAGCGGAGGAGCGGCGCGGCGAGGAGGAGCGCGCCGCGGCGCGGGCGGCCGAGAAAGCAGAGGAAGCAAAGGAAGCAAAGGAAGCCGCACAAGAGGCCGCACAGGAGGCCGCGCAGGAGAGCCGTGCGGCGGTGCTCGTCGAGGCGGCCGACCGGCTGGGCGTCGTGCGCGGCTCCGCCGAAGCCGTGGCGGCGGAGGCCCGCGAACTGGCGGATCCGGACCTCGCCGACCGCGTCGAGCAGGCCCTGCACGCCGTCACGGGCGCACTCGGCGGGGAGGCGGCCGAGGAAGCGCTCGAGGCGGTCGGCACCCTGGAGCGGCTGCTGCCCGAGGCCGAGGCCCGGCTGGACGAACTCCAGTTGGCCTTCACCCGGCGCAGCGACCTCGCCGAGGCGCTGCAGGACGCCATGTGCGAGGAGGGATTCACCTTCACCGACGGCAGCGAGCAGGGCGCGGCCTTCGTGCTCCGTTTCGAGCGGCCCAGCGGGGCGCGGTACGGGGCGACGGTCGCCACGGAAGCCGACGGCACCCCCGTGCTCGTCTATCACGTCGAGGGCGAGCCCGACGTGACGCTGGGCCCGGTGGCGGAGGGCGCGGTCTGCGACCGCACCGAGGATCTGCTGGAGCGGGTGCACGAGGCGATCGGCGAGCGGGACGGCTTCCTCCCGGGCGAACTCACCTGGCAGGGCAAACCCCCGAGAGGGCACACCCGGTCGCTGCCGGGCGCGGGGCAGGTGCGGCGCGGGTGAGCATGGCGAAGGGGGCCGGCCGGGGGGCCGGTGCCGGTCCGCAGCAGCCCGCGTCCGGCGACCGGCGCGGGGGAGCGGCGCCGGACGGGCAGCCGGTCGTGGCAGACGGGATGATGCCGCTGTGGGCGGTGTCCCTCGGCTGGGAACTCCGCCGCGGGCGGCAGGTGATCCTCAACGGGCAGATCCGGGACCGCTGGTGGTTCGACGACAGCCCCGCCTCGTTCCGGGAGGTGGTCGCCGGAACGCTGGCGGCGCGCGGTGCCGAGGTGGTCGGCTGGTGGGACCCCGTCGGCGGCCTCACCTTCCCGCTGCCGGAGCACGCGGAGCGCTTCGACCGGCTGGCCGCCGCGCCGCCCGCAACCGGACGCGGCGGCGCGGGCACCGGTGGTGCGGGCACCGATGGCGTGGACAGCGGCGGTGCGGGCACCGGCGGCGTGGACAGCGGCGGGGGAGCGCCTGCAGCCGCAGCAGCGGTGGAGAGCGGCCGTGGACCACGGCGCGACGGGGAGGAGTCGCCTGCGGAAGAGCACCCGGCGGGGCGCACCCGGCGCGGCGGGGAGCGGCAGCGCAGCCGCGAGCGGCTGTTCGCCGCCCGCTCTCCAGGGCGGCCCCGCTCCTTCGACGACGTCGTGGCCACCGTGCAGCGTCTCGCGGCCTCGCCCGAGGCGGCCACGGCCTTCGTCTTCGAGGACGTCGACCACCACCTGCCGCCCGACCGGCCGGAGTCGCAACTGGGTTATCTGCGGCTGCGGGCCGCGATGGCGGACGCCGTCACCCCGCACTCCGCCGACGGCCCGCAGCCGCACGCCCGCAACGCCGTGCTCTGCGCGGTGGGCGACGTGGGACGGCTGCCGGGCTGGTTCCACCTGGAGGATCCGCGGATCGCCGCGCTGCACATCGGGCCGCCCGACCCCAGCGAGCGGCGGCTGTGGCTGACCTGGCTGCTGCGGCACTTCGACGGCGGCCGCCACGCCTCGCGGGCCGACCTCGAGGCGCTGGTCGGAGCCACCGACGGGATGGCGGGCTGGGACATCGAGTCCCTGGCCCGGACGTCGAGGCTGCGCGGTGCGCCGCTGCAGAAGCCGGACAAGCTCCTGGAACTGCACCGGCTCAATGTCAACGTCGACCCGTGGGCCCAGTTGGACAGGGAGACCGTCGCCCGCGCGGCCGACGCGCTCGCCACCCGCGTGGTCGGCCAGCCCGCGGCAGTGGACGCCGTGGCCTCGGCCCTCCAGTCCGCCTTCGTCGGCGTCGACTTCGGCCACTCGGGGGCCGCCCGGCCGCGCGGCGCCTTCTTCTTCGTCGGCCCCACCGGGGTGGGCAAGACCGAACTCGCCAAGGCGGTTGCCGAGCTGATGTTCGGCGACCGGAGCGCGTACGCCCGCTTCGACATGAGCGAGTACCAGCAGGAGCACGCCGCTGAGCGCCTCGCGGGCGCGCCGCCCGGCTACATCGGCTACGAGCAGGGCGGCGAGCTGACCCGGCGGGTGCAGGAACGGCCGTTCAGCGTGCTGCTCTTCGACGAGATCGAGAAGGCCCACCCCAAGGTGCTGGACAAGTTCCTGCAGATCCTGGAGGACGGCCGGCTCACGGACGGGCGCGGGCAGACCGCGTACTTCTCCGAATGCCTGATCATCTTCACCTCCAACACCGGTGCGGAGGAGCTGCGGACCCTGCTGGAAGGCTGCGAGGACGAACTCCCCTACGCCGCGCTCGAAGCCCACTTCACCCGGGCTGTGGAGGACCGGTTCCGGCAGAACGGCAGGCCGGAGATCTACGGACGGCTCAAGCCGGGTGTGGTCGTCTTCGACATGCTGCGCCGCGAGCACATCGTCAGCATCGCCGACCGGCTGCTGGGGCAGCTCACCGAGTCGGTGCGCGAGCGCCACCGGGTCGAACTGGTCCACGACACGGGGACGCTGCACCCGTGGATCACCGCGCGGATGTCGGAGCCCGAGCACCAGGCGTACGGCGGGCGGCAGATCCGCAACGAACTGGAGCAGGTGCGCGCGCAGGTCGTCCGCCACCTGCTGGAACACCGTCCGGTGCCGGGCAGCCGGGTCCGGACGCAGATCGGCCCGGACGGCGCGGTGCGGGTCACCACGGAAACGGCAGACCCCACGAGCGCCGCCGGCTCCAGCGGTACGGCGGAGCCGCCCACCGCGGACACAGCGGCTGCGGCGGACACGGCCGGGCCGGGCGGCTCCGCGAGTACGAAGGAAGGGGGCGGGCCCGCGTGATCGCCATCGAACTCGGCCACCGGTTCGGCCGGGTGGCCCGGCTCGGCACCGGCGGACATCCGGAGGTGACCGCGACGGAGTTCGAGGCCGTGGACGGTGTCCTCGAACCGGCCCGGGCGCTGCCCGCACTGCTCGGCTCCGCCCCGGGCGGCACCGGCGCGGACGGCGCGGTCCTCGGCCTGTCCGCATCGGACGGCCGGGAGGAGGAGCTGCGGCGTGCCGCGGACCGCGCCGGGCTCCGCGTGGAGCGTGTCGTCCCGGAGCCGGTGGCCGTCGCCCTGCACTACGGGGCGGCCGGCGAGGGCGTGGACCGCACCCTCCTGGTCTGCGACCAGGGGGCCACCACGCTGGACCTGAGTGTCCTGACCGTCACCCCTGACCTCACCCTGCGCGTCGTGCGGACCCGCAGCCACCGCCTCGGCGGTGACGACTGGGACGCGGCACTGGCGGCCCGGCTGGCCGGACGACTCCCGGACGGCACCGATCCGCGTCGTGCGGCGGCGCTCCTGCGGCGGGCGCTGGGCGGCGCGGACAGTGTCACCGAGGAGGTGGCCGACGCCGCCGGGGAGCTGCACCCGCTGACCCTGGACCGGGCCGACGTGGAGGCGGTCGCGGCGCCGCTGCGGGAGCGGACCCTGGCCGCGGTGGGCGAGGAACTGCTCGCCGCTGACCCGGCACCGGACACCGTCCTGCTGGCCGGCGGCCTGTTCGCCATGGCGGGCGGGTCGGCCGGGATCCGGGAGCTGCCGGCCGCGCAGGGCCTCACAGTGCGCTGCGACCGGCCGGAACAGGCCGTGGTGCGGGGGCTGCTGGCGCTGCGGGACTTCGGGATCCTGCGGATCGCATCGGGCCCCGCGGCCCGGCCGGCCGCTACCCACGACGGGTACTTCCTCCCGGACCTCGACCCCGAGCCCGCCCCGCACTCCGAGCCCGCCCCGCCCCCCGAGGCCGCCCCGCCCCCCGAGCCCGCCTCGGGCTCCGGGCCCGCCCCGCGCTCCGAGGCGGGCCCGCACTCCGATCCGGACCCGCTCCAGCGGCCGAACGCCGATTCGCCGCGGCCCGCGCCGGACCACCCCCCGGCCCCCCGGCCCGGCCCGGAACACGCTTCCCGGCCCGCGTCCGATCCGGCGCCCGCGCCCGGACTCCGGCGCCCACCGCAGGAGGAGCACCCCGCCGGGGCCGGGCCGGACGCCGCGGAACGGCTCGCCGCACGAGACCCTGGCGCCGCACCCGCGGCGGGCAGCGCCCCGGCCGCGCCTGACGGGGACGCCCCGGCCGCCGCAGCCTCCCCGCGGGCAACACCGCACGCGCCCCGGGGCACTCCGGTACCGGGCGACGGCGGCACCGGGCAGCCGCCGCCGTCCCCGGCACCCGGCGAACCGGCCCCGCACGCCACCGCGGATCCGCACGCCACCGCGAATCCGCCGCCCCCTTCACCGGGGGACGCCGGAATGCGCCCGCCCGACTCGGCACACCCCGCATCCACCGACGGCGCCGGCGCGGATCCGCACGCGCTCGTCGCCGTTCCGGTCGAACAGCTCCAGGCGCTCCGGCGCGGGGACCATCTCCTCGTCCTGTGGGCCTGGCCCGACGGCGCGCTCAGTGCCCGGGTCCGCTGGCGGCGGGAGGGAGCCCCGGCCGGCTCCGGGCCGCGGGAGGGGGATCTGGTCTGCCGGCGCCGGGTGTACGAGCACGACGGCGGCCTCGATCTGGCCGTCGGCCGGGACGCGGTCACTCTCACCGTGGAGGCCCTGGTCGCGGATCCCGGCGCGGTCTGCGAGGCGGCCGCCTCGCTCTCCCTGCCCGCGCAGCCGGCCCTGGTGCAGTACGAGCCCACCGTGCGGCGCCGCTTCGCGGGCCGGGTCGCGACGGTCACCTTCACCTCCGAGGCCGGCTGCTACCTGCCCCGCCTCCGCATCGTCCACAGCATCGGCCGGTTCCGCCCCACCAGCGCGTCCGAGGGCACCGTCCTGCACGAGGTGCCCGGCCAGCGGCTGCCCGCGGGCACTCCGCTGGCCGTGGAGTTCCCCCTGCCCGCCACCCGAGGCCCCTCCTGGCTGGTCTGCTTCCCGGCGGACGCCGACGCGGGCTCCGACTGCGACCTCGACATCCGTCCGACGGCGCTGCACAGACTGCGAGTGACCTGATGGCCAGACGGCACACCTGCCCCTACTGCTACGAGAGCTTCGCCGCGCGGGAGATCCGCTTCCGCTGCAACACCCGGCTGAGCCCGTCCGGGAAGAAGTGCGAGCGGCGCCGCGACCAGGTACTGGACGAGCGGATGGGCCCGCGCCGCAGCCACGACCTCGGCCCGGACTTCGCCGCCGACGGGCGCCGCCCGACCGCGGTCTGCCAGGACTGCAAGGGCGAGACGACCTACCGGATCTGCCCGGTGTGCCACTCCGAACTGCCTGTGCAGTTCGGCATGGTGGACAACCGGCTGATAGCGATGGTCGGCGCGAAAGCGTCCGGCAAGACCGTGTACATGACGGTGCTGCTGCACGAGGTCAGGAACCGGGTCGGCGAGGCGTTCGGTGCCTCCCTGATGGGCCTGGACGACGCCACCATGCGCCGCTTCAGCACCGACTACGAGGACCGCCTCTTCCGTGACAAGCAGTTGTTCCCCGGAACCCAGACCGCTTCCACCAACCTCAACCGGGTGGACCCGCTGGTGTTCCGGTTCGGCCTGCGGCGGCGCACCCTGTTCGGCCAGCGACCGCAGCACACCGTGCTCTCGTTCTTCGACACCGCGGGTGAGGACTTCAGCTCGCGGGAGAGCGTGGAGCTGAACACCCGCTACCTGTCGGGCGCCGACGGCATCATCCTGCTGCTCGATCCGCTGCAGATGCCGGGCGCCCGGGACGGGGCCGCACCGGGGACACCGCTGCCCGGCACCGAAGGACTCGACACACCCATGAACGTCCTCTCCCGGGTGACCGGCCTGCTGCTGGCACCCCGCAGCGGCCGCTCCGCGCAGAAGATCGACACTCCGATCGCCGTGGTGTTCTCGAAACTGGACGCCTTCTGGCACCTGCTGGAGAACAGCAGCCCGCTGCGCGACCACGCCCCGCCACGCGGCCGGTTCGAGGTGGGCGACAGTCTCAGCGTCCACGAGGAGGTACGCAGGCTCCTCAAGGACTGGGACGGGGTACCCGTCGACAACCTCCTGGAGAACCACTACACCCGCTACCGCTACTTCGGAGTCTCGTCCCTCGGCCGCAACCCCACCCCCGACGCCCGCGTCGCAGCCACCGGCATCCAGCCCTACCGGGTCGCCGACCCGCTGCTGTGGCTGCTGAGCGAGTTCGGGTCGGTGCCGAAGGCGGGACGTGGATGACCGGCGACGCCGCACGACAGCAGCCGGAAGCCGGACCGCACTTCCAACAGCTCTACTACACCTCCTGCGAACAGGGGCTCAGCGGGTTCTCCGGGTTCCAGTTCAACGCCGTCAGCGAAGGCGTCACGGCCGACACCCGGCAGGCCGTGGAGGCGCTCGCCGGGTACGAGCCGCCCCGCTCCATGGCGGAGTCGGACACCCCGGAACAGCTCGACCGCTGTCCGGTCAACCTCTGCTACCGGCCGCACGATCCGCGGGGACGCAGCGGTACGGTGCTGTGCGTGCGCTACGCGGGCCGGGACTCGGCCCGCCGGTTCGGCAACTACTTCGCCCACGCCCTGCACAGCGAGGACTTCCCGGCCGCAGGGCGCGGACTGCTCGGCATCGAGCTGTGGGGCTCGCCGGTGTGGGCCGGCGGCACCTCCCCGACCACCCGGATCCCGGTGCTCACGGCGCCGCCGCGCGGACCGCTGGACCCCCGCACGGTACGCGGCTTCCTGGACGCGCATCCCCACGCGGAGCAGTTGCCGCACCTGCTTGCCGCCGCGTTCGCCGCGCTCACCGAGCACGGCTCGGTCGTGGTGGTCGACGGCACGACCGAGCGGATCGCGCACTGGTTCGCCGCGGTCTGCTACCTGCTGCCGCCGCCGCTCGCCCGCCGCCTCTCCCTCGCCACCTACGTCTTCCGCCCGGCCCGCAGCAGACTGCACCTGATCGGTACGGTGCCCGAGGCGCAGCTCGACTTCGGGCCGGACGAGGAGGACGCCTACACCGTCTTCGACTTCTGCCGCGGCCGGTTCCCCGACGCCGTGCCCGCCGCACCGGACGTGCACGCCCTGGTCGCGCTGCTCACCCGGATCGGCGTCGGAGCCGTGCGGCCGGTCTGGGCCTGGACCAAGGACTTCGCACACGGCGGCGAGGAGAGCCCCGGCGACTGGCACGCGCCCGTCGCCGCGGCGGCGTCCTCGGGCGGGGTCGCCCTCGCCGCCGCCGACGTCGACGCGCTGCTCGACTGGCTGCCCGCAGCCGAGCACCTGGGCCCGCTGGGCGCCCAGATCGCCGCGGACCTCCACCGCAGGCACCGGAACCTGGACGACAGCCGGCTGCGCCTGCTCAGCGGCGTCGCGCGAGCCGCCGACGACACCGCACTGCACCAGGAGATCGAGGGGAGGCTGCTGGAGTCCCGCATGCGGGCCCATATGACCGGCGCCGCGGACGCGACGGAGCCCGCACCCCTGACCGACCCGGACCTCCGCGCGCGGGCCACCGCGCTGTGGGAGCGCCTGCTGCGGGACGAGGCGGCCACCACCCGCCGCCGGGTGCGGCTGCTGCTCTGGGCGCACGGCGCGCGGCTGGCGCCGGAAGCGGACATCGTCGAGCGCGAGACGCTCACCGCCGCCCGCGCCCTGCTGGGGACCTCGGCGCCGGGGGCCGCACTCCGGCGGGAGGTGGAGTTGCTCGTCGCCGCCGAGCCCCGGATGAGGGGCGCTCTGGCGGCCGCCGTGCGGGAGGTGCTGGAGGGCCGCCCGGGGCAGGAGCAGCTCTTCTCGCAGTTCCCCGCCGCACTGCTCCAGGAGCGGGACCTGCGGGGCAGTCCGCTGCTCCTGGAGCACTACTGGCGGGCGCGCGCCGAACGCGAGCCGGCCCGCACGGTCGAGCTGATGTTCCGGATCCTGCGGGTCCGCGGCCGGCCGGTGCCCGACGAAACGCTGCTGCGGGCGCTGTGGCGGCACCCTGCACGGACCTGGACCCACCGGGAGGCCGGCGAGATCGCCCGCGGACTGCCGTCCGAGGCGCTGGCGGACCCGGTGGTCGGCCGGTGGCTCGACCGCGCGGTCAACCGGCGTATCGAGACGGCCGCGGAACTCGACCACTGCCTGGAGCTGTGCGGGCGGCTGGCAGCGCCGGGCCGCTGGGCACTGCTGCCCGCGGACGTCCGCGCCCGCGTACGGACCACCCTGGACCTGGCAGCGGCGCTCCGCGGAGCCCGCGAGGCCACCGGGCTCGCCCGGCTGTTCGCGGTGCCCGAGGCCGACAGATGGGCCGCACCGCAGGCGCTCAAGCGCTACCGTCTGGTGCCCGCGATGCTGCGGCTGCCCGCCGACATCGGCGCACTGGGGGAGCTGCTGGGACACACCGAACACGCCCAGACCGACCGCTATCTCGCTGCCGTGCAGCGCGTGGCCACCGGCAGCGAACCGGTCGACGACGTCCGGCTCAGCCATGTCGCCGCGGTCGCCGCGGCACCGGCGCGGGCCGGGCTGGCACAGGCGCACCTGGAGGTCGTCGACCGGATCCGGCTCCATGCCGCCCGGCACTGGCGGTTGGCGGACCTGCAGCGGCTGGAGCGTGCCGTGCGGCCCTACGACGCGCCGCTCGCCGACTGGTTCGGCGCGTGGGCCGAGTCCCGGCTGAGCGGACCGCGCAGGCTCGCACACCGGCTCCCGGGACTCCGGCGCGGCACCGGCGGCGGACATCCCCGCGACGACTCCCACGGCACCGCCCCCGGCGGCACCGGAGGCGAACGGGACCGGCCCGGGAGAGGCCCGCGGTGGAGCCCCCGGAAGAACGACGGGGAGAGGTGACCCGCGGTGGCCGAGATCGTCGCCTATGTCGTCATCCCCGTGCTGTACCTCGCCCTGCTCGCCGTCTTCCTGCTGTTCGTCCCGCTCCTCGCCGGTCTGCGGGCACTCGCGTTCGTGGTGCAGCTCCTGCGCGGCCACCTGGAGCTGCTGACCGGCGTCCTGTACCGGCGCACCCCCGAGTTCCGCACCCTGCCGCCGTACCGCCCGCAGGACGAGGAGGTGAAGGCGTACCGCAACTACTTCTTCGGGCCGGGAGCCCGGGACCTGCGGCAGCTCCTCACCCTGGAGCGCCGGTCGTACGCGGCAGCGGTCGGCGACGCCTTCCGCGACGTGACGGCACGGCAGTTCACCTCCCCCGCGAGGAGCAGAGCACTCACCGTCCCGTACGGCCTGACGCTGTACGCGGGCCTCGGCCTGGGCGCGGCGCTGGCCGTACTGCCCCTGGGCGCCCTGCTGGCGCTGCACGCGCTCGTCCTCGCGCTGCTGATGGCAGGAGCCCGGCTCGTCGCCGGGCTGCTGCGCGCACTCGACCGTGCGGCCCTGTGGACGCGGCGGCTGTCGGTCGGCATGATCTGCCCGCACTGCTACGAGCGCGTCCGCCACCCGGCCTACGACTGCCCGGCTTCGGCCTGCCGACGCAGGCACGCGGACATCCGCCCCGGCACCTACGGCCTCCTGCGCCGCCGCTGCGAGTGCGGGCAGCGCATGCCGACCCTGCTGATCCTGATGAGCGCGCAGGCCCGCCTCCAGGCGTACTGCACCCATCCGCACTGCGGGCGGGCGATGAACGCCGACGCCGGGCACATGCCGGAAACCGTCCTCCCGCTGATCGGCGGCCGGGCCGCGGGCAAGACCCAGTTGATGGCCGCCATGCTGCTGACGCTGGAGAACGCGGCCGGCAGCGGCGGTCCCGCGCTCCGCTTCGCCGACGCCCGCTCCGAGGCCGACTTCCAGGTCCTCCGCGAGGTGCTGCGGATCCGCGGCAACACCCGCGGCACCCAGAAGGAGCTGCCCAGCGCGCACTCCTTCGTCCTCGGCACCGGCCGCACCGAGCGCCTCGTCCACCTCTTCGACACGGCCGGGGAGCGGTTCGTCGACCGCGACGAGACCGACGCGCTGCGCTACGCCCGGGCCGCGCGCACCTTCGTCTTCGTCCTGGACCCGATGGCGGTGGAGGCGTTCTGGGACGGCCTGGAGCACAGGCCCGGCGCCGGACCGGACCGCAGCCTCGCCTCCACGGTCCGTCCCGAGGAGGTCTTCGCCCGGTCGGTCCAGGCGGTGGCCGCGATGCGCGCCCCCGTGCGCCAGGCGCGCCTCGCCGTGGCCATCAGCAAGGCGGACGTGCTGGCCGGGTCCGGCCTCGGGCCGGGGAGCGCCGCCGGCAGCGACGAGGCCCGCGCCTGGCTCACGGAGGCGCTCGGCCTGCACAGCCTCGTCCGGGCGATGGAACTGGACTTCCGCGAGGTGCGGTTCTTCTGCACGGCGGCCGTGGCGGACGAGGAGGCCCGGGTGGACGCCAGCATCGCGGGACTCGTCGACTGGTGTCTGCGGCCCTGAACCGGGCCCTCTCCTGCGCGCATCGGGGCGGTACGGGCGGCACCGGGGACCGGCGTCGCACACCCGCTGGGACGGGCAGGGGGGCGTCAGGACAGCGCAGGCGATGCGAGGGTCCGGCACGGCCGGAAGGGGACCGGCCGCTCGGTGCGGGGCCCTCGGGTGCGGCCCGCTCGTCGACTCAACAACGTTCACTCGATGGTGAGTTGAAGGATCTGTTCAGGGCTGCGACGCGCTGCCACACTTGCCGTGCCCCAGTGAACCCCCCCATGGCCCGGTCGTTCCGGGCCCGTCACTTCGGAGGTCCTCCATGCGCCGCAGATTCGCCGTCCCGCTCGCTGCCGCCGCGCTGTCGCTCCCCGCCGTGCTCGTCCCCGCCGGCTCGGCCTCGGCCGCTCCCGCCGACAAGGCGCAGGTGCTCAGCTCCTGGACGCAGACCAGCGCCTCCAGCTACAACTCCTGGTATCAGGCCCGGCAGCACCAGGGCGACTGGTCCGCCTACGGCTTCGACTGGTCGACGGACTACTGCAGCTCCTCGCCCGACAACCCCTTCGGCTTCCCCTTCCGGACCGCCTGCGCCCGCCACGACTTCGGCTACCGCAACTACAAGGCCATGGGCACCTTCTCGGCGAACAAGTCCCGCATCGACTCGGCCTTCTACGCGGACCTCAAGCGGGTCTGCAACCGCTACTCCGGAGCGACCAAAACAGCCTGCAACTCGACGGCCTGGACGTACTACCACGCCGTCGACATCTTCGGCCTCAAGGGCGCCGACGAGGCAGCCGCGGACAAGGCCGCCTGACCGGCCCGCCGCACCCGGTCCGCCGGACGGGTACCCGGGCGCTCCTTCCGTTGCCGTTCAGCCACGGGAGGGGCGCCTGCCGTTCAGCCACGGGAGGAGCGCCCCGCGGCCGACGGCTCCGGCTGCTCCTGCGGCTCCCGACGCTCCCGCCGTTCGGCGCGGCGGCCGAACACCCAGGCGCGGAAGAGGAGGAAGCGCAGCACCGTGGCGGCCAGGTTCGCGCACACCAGCACGGCGAGCTCGGCACTGCGCGGCGCCCCGGCGGCCGCGGTGTGCAGCGCGGCCAGCGAACCGCTGGTCAACGCCAGGCCGACGGCGAAGACGAGCAGGCCCTGGGCCTGGTGCCGGACGGCTCGCTCCCGCCCGCGCACCCCGAAGGTCAGCCGCCGGTTCGCGGCGGTGTTCCCCAGCGCCGACAGCAGCAGCGCCGACGCGTTGGCCGACTGTGCGCCCAGGCCCTGCCGCAGCAGTGAGTAGAGCCCCAGATACAGCAGCGTGCTCAGCGCTCCGACCAGGCAGAAACCGATGAGCTGCCGCGGCAGGCCACCGGGCACGTCCGCCAGTTCGCGGTCGCGCGGGTCGTCGCCGAACGGGCGGCGCAGCCGGTCCAGCGGCAGCGCGCCCCCCGCCAGCGCCCTGCCCACCCGCCAGACCCCCTTGAGGTCGTCCGTGACGGTGCGCAGGATGTCCACCCGCGAGTCGGGGTCGTCCACCCAGTCCACCGGTACCTCGTGCACACGCAGCCCGGCGCGCTCGGCCAGCACCAGCAGTTCGGTGTCGAAGAACCAGCCGTTGTCCTGCACGAGCGGCAGCAGCCGGTCCGCCACCTCGCCGCGTACGGCTTTGAAGCCGCACTGCGCGTCGGAGAAGCGGGCGGCCAGCGAGCCGCGCAGCAGCAGGTTGTAGCCGCGCGAGAGGACCTCGCGCTTCGGACCGCGTACGACACGCGAACCGGAGGCCAGCCGGGTGCCGGTCGCGACGTCCGAGTGGCCCGAGATCAGCGGCGCGACCAGCGGCAGCAGCGCGTTGAGGTCGGTGGACAGATCCACGTCCATGTAGGCCCGCACGGGGGCGTCCGAGGCGGCCCACACGGTGCGCAGGGCGCGCCCCCGGCCCTTCTCCTCCAGGCGCGTCAACGAGACGGAGTCGAACTCCCGGACGAGTTCGCGGGCCACCTCCTGGGTGCGGTCCCGGCTGGCGTTGTCCGCGACGGTGATCCGGAAGCCGTAGGGGAAGTGCCGGGTCAGGAAGGCGTGCAGCCGCCGGACGCAGGGCCCGAGGGCCGCCTCCTCGTTGTAGACGGGCACCACCACGTCCAGCACGGTCGTGGGTGTCCGGGACGGCAGATGGCGGCGGGAGGGCAGGGTCTCGCACGACGGCAGGCGCTCGTGCGACGGCGCGGTCTCGCGCCCCACAGGATCGGTCTTCGCACTCATGCCGCCGACCGTGGCGAACGGGCCTGTCAGCCCGGTGTGGTCAGCCTGTGCGCCACCTGTGAGGTGCCGGATCCGGCGGAATCCGCGGGCAGCCGCACGGTGAAGGCGGTCCGGCCGGGCCGGCTGGCGACCTGGACGCCGCCGCCGTGCGCGGCCACCACCGCCGCCACGATGGCCAGCCCCAGCCCGGTGCTGCCGCGGTGCCGGGAGCGCGAGACGTCGCCCCGCGCGAACCGCTCGAAGACACGCTCCCGCACGTCCGCCGGGATGCCGGGGCCGTCGTCCACGACCCGCACCTCCACCCGGTCCCCGTCCAGCGCCAGTTGCGCGCGCACCGTCGTACCCGGCGGAGTGTGACTGCGCGCGTTGGCCAGCAGATTGGCCAGCACCTGCCGCAGCCGCGACTCGTCGCCGGTCACCAGCAGCGGGGAGGAGGGCACCTCCAGGCGCCACACATGCTCAGGACCGGCCACCCGCGCATCGCTGACCGCGTCGACGACCAGCGCCGAGACATCCACCGGCTCCCGCTCCAGCGGCCGCCCCGAATCCAGCCGCGCGAGCAGCAGCAGGTCCTCCACCAGCCCGCTCATCCGCACCGCCTCGGACTCGATCCGCTCCAGCGCGTAACCCGTGTCCGTACCGGCGTCCGGCTGCTCCCGGCGCGAGAGCTCCGCATAGCCCCGGATGGACGCCAGCGGAGTACGCAGCTCGTGGCTGGCGTCCGCGATGAACCGGCGCAGCCGCAGCTCACTGTCGTGCCGCGCCGCCAGCGCCGAACCGACATGGCCGAGCATCCGGTTCAGCGCCGCCCCGACCTGGCCGACCTCCGTCTCCGGGTCGGTGTCCCGCACCGGCACCCGCTCCCGCAGCCGCACCTCGCCGCTGTGCAGGGGAAGTTCGGAGACCCGGGTGGCGGTGTGCGCCATCCGCCGCAGCGGACGCAGCGCGACCCGCACGGACGCGGCACCGGCGATCCCCGCACCCAGCAGTCCGGCACCGGCGACGCACACCTCGACCAGCACGAGCGTGCTGATCGTGTCGTCCACGGCGGTGGTCGGCAGACCGACCACCAGGGTGCCGCCCGCCACGGGCACGGACGTCACCCGGTAGCTGCCCACCTGCGGCAGCTCCGCGGTGTGCGGACTGCTGTCGCGGGGCACCGAGGCCAGCGCCGCGGACTGCGCGTCGGTCAGCTCCCTGATGCCGACGCCGGGCATCCCGTCGGCCGGCTGCTGCTGCACACTGCGGGCCGCGGAGCTGAAGGTACTGCCGGAGCCGCTGTCGGAGGCGTCGTCGCCGTTGTCCTTGACGAAGGCGCCGACGGTACCCACCGGCTGCCCGCCCACCTTCAGGAACCGCAGCTTCTCCAGCCCCTCGGGCCGCTGATGACCGGGCGGTCCGGGGCCCGCGGCGCGGAAGGTGACGTCCTTGAGCTGGCTGTCGAGCTGCTGGTACAGGTACGTGTGCAGCGCGATGGTCGTCACCGTGCCGATCACCGCGGCCACCACCGCGATCATCGCCACGACCGAGAGCACCAGCCGGGCACGCAGCGAACGGCGCACCCGCAGCCGCGCGCGCACCCCGGAGAACAGCCGGAACACCGCCGCTTCCCTCACTCCGCCGCGGGCTTGAGCAGATAGCCCGCACCGCGCCGCGTGTGGATCATCGGAGCCCGCCCCGCGTCGATCTTCCGCCGCAGATACGAGATGTACAGCTCCACCACGTTGCCCTGGCCGCCGAAGTCGTAGGACCACACCCGGTCCAGGATCTGCGCCTTGCTCAGCACCCGCCGCGGATTGCGCATCAGATACCGCAGCAGCTCGAACTCGGTCGCCGTCAGCCGGATCTCCGCGCCGCCCCGGGCCACCTCGTGGGTGTCCTCGTCCAGCGTCAGATCGCCCACGGCCAGCACGGACGACGGCTGCCCGGCGGCAGTGGCCCCGGCCCGCCGCAGCAGCCCGCGCAACCGGGCGATCACCTCCTCCAGGCTGAACGGCTTGGTCACATAGTCGTCGCCGCCCGCGGTCAGCCCGGCGATCCGGTCCTCCACCGCGTCCCGCGCCGTCAGGAACAGCACCGGAATCCCCGGGGTCACCGAGTGCAGCCGGCCGAGCACGGTCAGCCCGTCCACGTCCGGCAGCATCACATCCAGCACCACCGCATCCGGACGCCAGTCCCGCGCCGTGCGCACCGCGGCCTCACCGCCGCCCGCCGCGCGCACCTCCCAGCCCTCGTACCGCAGCGCCATCGACAGCAGCTCGGTGAGCGAGGGCTCGTCGTCCACCACGAGGATCCGCACCGGACTGCCGTCGGGCCGCCGCAACGGCTCCTGCCCCGGCGCCCCGGCCCGCCCGGCACCCGCTCGTGCACCACCCTCACGCGCGGCCGACCCCGCCTTCTCGTCCATACCGGCACCCTGCACGCCCAACCTGAGAGAAACCTGTGAAAACCCTGGGGGGCGGCTGAGAAGCGGGGCCCGATGGCCCACGGCCCACGGCCGACGTCCGACCATCCATGTCAGATCGTGAGCTAAGCCCTCGCAGCCTCGAACGACGCTTTGACCTGGGCTGATCGCACAGAAGGCCGACACGGGTCTGCTCACGGGTTCCTGGCGGCGTCTGGTGCTGTCCGGGCCGCACCTGGAGCCGGGCACAGCGGATTGGAACATACGCGCTCCGCGTGCTGGAGCAGGTGCACCGGATGCTGCGCCGGAGAGAGGTGTTCGCGAGGAACTCCTCCAAGCGGATTCGGGCTGTGCTGTGCATCACATCGACCTCTTGTCACGGATGGGAGGTCCGCTTCCATCTGGTGGTCGTCGGAAGCGATGGAGGAGGTCGGAACGGTGAGCACACAGCAGGAGACCGGCATGACGGTCACACACCGTGTGGTGGTCCTGGGGGCTGGGTACGCGGGCATGTCCGCGGCCATCCAACTGGCGGCCAGGGGCAAGCGGTGCGAGGGCGTGCGGGTGACCGTGGTGAATGCGCAGGAGCGGTTCACCGAGCGCATGCGGCTGCACATGACAGCGACCGGGCAGCGGCTCGCCGAGCTGAGCATCCCGGAACTGCTGGAGGGCACGGGGGCGCGATTCGTACGGGGCTGGGTGACGGCGGTGGACGCGGACGCCAAGACTGTGCGGATCGACGACGACCGGGTCCTGCACTATGACACGCTGGTGTACGGGTTGGGCAGTGTGGCCGACACGTCGGCGGTGCCGGGGGCCGAGGACCACGCGTACACCCTGAGCAGTGCCCAGGACGCCGAGTTGCTCGCCGACCGACTGGGGCGGCTCGGCAGCGGCACGGTGATGGTCGGCGGCAGCGGGCTGACCGGCATCGAGTCGGCCGCGGAGATTGCCGAGCGGCACCCAAAGCTGGAGGTCGTGCTGCAGGGCCGGGTCGAGCCCGGTGCGGCCATGAAGCCCAAGGCCAAGGCGTACGTGCACGCCGCGCTCCGGCGGCTGGGCGTTCAGGTGCGTACAGGGGTCGAGGTGGTGAAGGTTCTGCCCAACGGGGTGGAATTGGCAGGCGGGGAGAGCATCGCCGCCGACGCGGTCCTGTGGACGAGCGGTACACGGGTGTCGCCGCTGGCGGCCGCCGCCGGGCTGGCCGTCGACCAGCGCGGATGCATCGTCACGGACGCCACACTGCGGTCGGTGTCCCATCCCGACGTGTACGCGATCGGCGACGCGGCCGCGATCCGCCAGCGCTACGGCGTGATGCACGGCACCTGCCAGGGCGGCATGCCGACCGGGGTGCATGCCGCGCTGTCCATCGAGCGAATGCTCAAAGGCAAGCAGCCCAAACCGTTCCGCTTTGGCTATTACCACACGTCGGTGAGCCTGGGACGTGGCGATGCCGTGGTGCAGTTCACCCGCCCCGATGACAGCCCGCGCCGGATCTTCCTGACCGGCCGCATGGCCGTCCGGTACAAGGAAACGGTGACCGCCTCGCCCTGGCCGACCTATGGCCGTATGAAGAAGATGCCCGCCTCGGGTGCGTTCTGGCCCCGCGGGGGCCGCTTCACCCGTGTCCGGGAGGCCCGATGATCAACATGCCAGGCCACCCCGACCAGCAGGTCTTCCACGAGCACCGCAGCCTGCTGTTCTCCGTGGCCTATCGCCTCCTGGGTACTGCGGCCGACGCCGAGGACGCCGTCCAGGACGCCTGGATCAAGTGGTCCGCCGCGGACCGCTCGCAGGTGGCCGACCCCAAGGCGTACCTGACCCGGATCGTCTCGAACCTGGCGCTGGAACGGCTGCGCTCGACTCGGCACAAGCGCGAGACCTACGTGGGGCCGTGGCTCCCGGAGCCCATCCTCACCAGTGGGGATGCCTCCGAGGCCGTCGTGAACACCGAGTCGGTGTCGATGGCCATGCTGGTGGTGCTGGAGACACTCAGCCCGCTGGAGCGCGCGGTGTTCGTGCTCAAGGAGGTCTTCGACTTCAGCCACGCCGAAATCGCCGAGGCGGTGGAACGTTCTGAACCTGCGGTGCGTCAGGCCGCGCACCGGGCCCGCGAGCATGTGCGGGCCCGGCGGCCGCGCTTCGCAGCCGACCGGACCCGGCAGCGCGAGGCCACCGAGCGGTTCTTCGCTGCCACGATCGGCGGTGACATCAACACCCTGATGGAACTGCTGTCCCCGGACGTCACCTTGTGGACCGACGGCGGTGGCAAGGTCCGTCAGGCCCTGCGCCCAGTTGTCGGCGCAAGCACGGTGGCCAACTGGTTCGCGGCCATCGGCACCGTCCCGTACCAGGGCATCGCGCCCGCCGACATGAGAGCCGAACTCGTCGTGATCAACGGCGGGCCGGGCATCGTCTTCAGTGCGCCGGGACGCGTGATCGCCACCGTCACGTTCGATTTCGGCGCCGACGGACGTATCACCGTCATCCACAACGTGGCCAACCCGGACAAACTCCAGGCCGTCGCCGGCGGCACCGCCTACGACATCGGGACGCCGTGAGCGTCCTCACCGCGAGCTGTCGCCGGGCGGGGGCAGGCTGGTCGTCCGCGACCGATCCTCATCGGCGGTATGGGCCGCACGGGTCCTGGCCGCTCCAGGACGATGCGCGGGGTGCCGCGGGTGCTCCGCCGAGCTCGAGGCGCCGCCGACTGCGTGCGTTCGTCTCCGCGACGCGGGCGCTCAGCACCTCGGCATGGGTCAGCAGCCGGACGCGGCCGGGGTCCGCGTCCCACTCCCGTCCCCCGCCCAGCGGCCGGAGCTGGAGGTAGGGGCCCTCCCGCCCCATCACCACCCCGACCCGGTCACGAGCGAGATCCCGTACCGCCGAGCCGACGACCGGTTCCACCGGCGTGGCGATGACTGACACCTGCGGCCGGGCTCCGCCGTCCGTCACCGGCCGGCACCCCGCGCGATCACGGCCGCCAGCGCGAAGGCGACGGAGGCCGAGCAGACGCCGAGGTGGACGAGCGCGTACCGGGCGGCCCGCGCGGAGTCCGGCATGTCGCGCTCGCCGCCGCCGTCGTCATTGCCCGCCGACGCGTCCCGCCACGGGGTGCGGACGTCCATCGCCGGGAGTTGGATACCGGCGCGGGTCAGCGCCTCGGCGAGCGCGTCACGCGCCGCCACCGCCTCCCGGATCTTGCCGGCCCCGGCCGGTACCCGGCCCTCTGTCCAGCCGCGGAGCTCGTTCGGGTGGGCGTCGGGGTTCGGGGCGCTGTCGCTGCTGCTGTTGGCGCTCTTGCCTGAGGCTCCGTCGGAGTTGCAGGCGCCGTCGAGGTTCGGGGACTGCTGGGGGCTCGCCATCGGTGGTGCTCCTGAACTTTTCATGGTTTGTTCTGATATTTCGCCGCCTGGCGCGCACCATTTGAACTACCGTGCGTGAGGGGCGCATTACGAGAATGCGTCCTGGCTGAGCTGCGCACACCGCAGATCGGTTGTGATTCCCCGGCAGACCAGCGCATGTTCCACACCTTCCACGGAGGCACACCATGCCGACGAGGCGAGCGGTCACCGGCCGCAGCCGTGAACCACGCGCCCGGTTCGCGGAGGACTGCGGCACCTGCGGGCGCAACGCGGAGAGAGCCTCCGCCAGCTCGGCGAACGACTGGGCTGGGACTGGTCCCTGTTCGGAAAGATGGAGAGCGGCGAGACCCTGGGCGGGCCCGAAGTGGTCGAGGCCCTCGACCAGCACTACGGCACCCCAGGGCTGCTCCTGGCCCTGTGGGAGCTGGCCATCGACGACCGGACCCAGTTCCGCGAGCGCTACCGCCGCTACATGGAACTGGAAGCCAAGGCCACGAGCTTGTGGCACTTTGCAGTCAGTGTCATGCCCGGCCTGCTGCAGACGCCGGGGTACGCAAGGGAGGTTCTCTCCGCTGGTGGGCTCAAAGGCCCCGAGCTTGAACAGCAGGTGCAGGCTCGAATGGGACGACGCTCTCTGCTGGAGGGTGACGACGCACCGCCGTTCCGGACCATCGTGTCGGAAGCAGTCTTGCGGACGCCGTTGCAGGACGTCGGAGAGTGGCAGCAGCAGTTGGCGTACATCAGGGACGCGACACAGCGAGGCAACATCACCCTGCATGTGCTGCCGTTCGATGCTGGCTTGCACGGCTTGGTGGGAACGGACATGTGGTTCCTGCGATTCGCCGACGCACGTACCGTGGCGTACAGCGAAAGCACCTACCGTGGCGACCTCATCGAGGAAAACGCGTCGGTTGAGCGTTTGCAGCGTGCGTACGATGCGTTGCGCGACTTGGCGCCGTCCCCGGCTGAGTCGCGGAAGTTCGTCCTGCGCATGTTGGAGGAAGTGCCGTGCGATCCCTCGATCTGAGCGCCGTTACCTGGCGCAAGAGCTCATATAGCAACCCAGACGGCGGCGCATGCGTCGAGGTCGCGGACGACCTCCCCGCTGTCGTTCCCGTCCGTGACAGCAAGAACGCTCACGGGCCGGTACTGACGTTCGCTGAGGACGGCTGGTCGGCGTTCGTGTCGGCCGTCAAGGGCGGCGAGCTGCGCGTCTGAGCGACAGCAAGAACAGGGAAGCGGCTCCAGCGCCATAGGTCGCTGGAGCCGCTTCCCTGTGTACTCAGCCGACCTGCGCAGAGTGGAGCGGCGCCCCAAGCCGTAGCCGTCTCAGCCTCGCAACGAGGTCGCTTTCTCCACCGAATCCACGAACTGGATCATCTCGTTGTGGATGGAGCTCTTGGCCGGGTCGGGGAAGCGGATGTTGTGCCGGTAGTCGCGGTGGAAGGCGATGATCAACGCCGCGTGCACGATCTCCGTCGGCAGCGCTGCGGCATCCTCCCCGGACAGCGGTGCGATGTCCTGGTATCCGGAGAGAAGGGCATCCAGCCGCGCCGGGCCTGAAGCTGGAGTTCGCCGCCCCACCTGCGAGAGGTGTGAGTCGTACCTGATCAAGCCCGTAATGCTGGGCAAGGGCGGAGACATCGAGCTGGTCTGAGGTGGTGTACTTCGCCACCCGGTCACTCTCCTCTACTCGCTGCGGCTTCCCGACGCCGGTCCTCTGCGATGGCGGTCCAGCGTGCCCGGACCTGGTCCTGCCCGTCCAGCCATTGCGCCCGGGGAAGCTCGGCAGGGGGGTCCTCGTCTGCGATGAGGTAGGAGAGTTCCGCCAGGTAGGCGAACTCTTCGCCACGGACGCACTCGTTCAACCGGGCTCTGGCCTCGGACAGCAGGTCGGGGGAGTCCAGGACGACTGCGTGCAGGCATACGCGAAGCGGATGTAGGCGACCGAAGACGACAGCCCGGCTTCACCCGCCAACGCAGCCACTTCCTCGGCCCGCTCAGGAAGATCGGGTTCGACGCCGGCGTTCCGTACCAGTTCGGCGATGCGTGTCTGGACCTCTGCCCACCGGATCGAGACGCCGCCCAGCAAGTCGCGGGCGCGTGCGATCTGTTCCGCGGCGCGAGGGCGGTCCTGATACGCAGACGCGAAGGCCAGGCATGCCTGGGACAGCGCGGCCTCACCCGCGTGGCCGAGCTGCAGGGCCTCGTCACGGCTCACCGCGTACGACGAGCAGGCCAGGGCCATGCTTCCCTGGGTCCACCACAGATCACCGAGCACGCGGTCCTTGCGGCCCTCCGCGCCGAGGGTCTCCGCCACGTCACGTACCTGTGGGAACCGCCCCACCCGGCGGGCCAAGTGCGCGAGGCCGCGAGCGGCCGTGGGAGCCATCCGCCCTGCGCCATCGACAACCCGCTGCATACCGTCCAGAGAGTCGTCGAGGTTGCCCAGATTTCGATCGCACTCCGCGAGGAAGTATCGCGGGAGTTCCCGCAAGGGTTCGGGCAGGAGGTCCGACTCCAGGACCATACGGAGCTGCTCGGCGGTCCAGCCGCGGTGCCTGCGCTGGCGTTGCGCGATCGCGCGCAGCGCCGCAGCCAGCGCCTCGGCAGCGCTGTTGATCTCCCCGCTGCCAGGATCGGCAGATGGAAGGGCGGGAATCTCGATGGGCTCCCAGACGAAGTCGTCGACATAGCGGAACGCCGCATCTGTCAGCCAGCCGAGCTCCAAGTCGTCATCACGGGCGAGCTTCAGACCCTGCCGCAAAGCAGCAACCATGTGGACCCGATCCCCGGACGCCTCACGGCCCAGGGCATCGAACGTCCGCTGCGCCGCTCTCCGCCAGTCCGCCGCACTCCAGCGATCCTCGCTCGTGGAATCGGCTTCCTGGACCGCCTCCCGGACCAGAGCATGAACGCGATACGGCCACGGCGCGCCTGGATCCGCATCCACGAACGGCCGCTCCACCAGCTCCAGGGCCGGGGCATCGTGGCCGAGCCCGGCCGCAGCGACCGCCAGCTCGACCGAGAAGGAGTCCAGCAGACTCACTGCCCGCAGAACCTGTCGCACGTTCGGAGACAGGTCCCGGAACGTCCGTGAGACCAGGGCCGGGAAGTCGAAGTTGAATTCGGTCGGCTCAGGAGCCCGCCCATATCGGTAGAGGTCCAGGAAGCGCATGACAGCGAGGTCTAAATACAGCGGCAGCCCATGCGAGTTGGCTGTCACTATGTGCCGCGTTCGGTCGTCCATCAGTGGTTGCCCGGCCATGGTGAGCCGCTTGCACAGGTAGGTCTCGCAGTCTTCCCCCGACAGGTAGCCCACGGTGTGCTGCCGCGGCTCCTCAGCCGCGCCTCCCGTGAGCTGAGGCCAGAACTGAGCGCCTGCCCAGTCCAACTGCCCCTCGAGTCGCGCATCGTCCCACTGCAGACGATTGCGTCCAGTGATGATGAAGAGTGCGTTCGGCATCAGCCACACCACACGTTGGATCAGCCGTTCGAGATCACGATGTACGCGGTCCCCGACGTCCTCGAAGGTGTCCAGGAGCACGACCGGCGTGGCCCGATGCTTTGCAGGGACCCTGTCGAGATCCCATGCAAGGAGATGGGCGTAGTAGCTGAGCGCTTCGAGATCGGGATCGGCTTCGAGCAGGTCGGCGAGTCGTTGGCACTCGGCAAGGGAGCGGATCTGATGCCGCCGTTCGCGCAGAGCGCGGACCACTGACCGCAGTCCCTGCCCGACCAAGGCACCGGTCGTTCCCGGAAGCGCCACCGCCTGCGCGACATCTGCCAAGGCCGACTGCATCTGCTCGGACAGCGACTGGGTTCCCGAGAAACGGCTGAACCACGTGCGCCGTCGCAGATACTCATCCAGCGGCTCACCCGGATGGTTGCGATCCCAGTAACGCTGAAATGCGATGTCGAACGTCGGCATCGGCTGCCCGAGGTCCGCCGCTGCCAACCGGAGGCTCAGCATCAAGGACTCGAAGTCCCCGCCCGAATCCCGGGACATGTCCACCCGGACCGGCACCACTCGCCCCACCTGTGGATCGAGCGGGGACCAGCCGCTGCCGCCACCTTCGCGATCTCTCAGGTGCTCAGTCAGGGCTCGCGACAGCGTGGACTTGCCGATTCCGCCCACGCCGTAGAAGACCAGCACGTTCCGACGGGGAGCTTCCAGGTCCTCGACACTGAACCCGGCCCCCCCGCACCCGCTGGGTATGCCGTACGAGGCTGGCCACCACGGTGTCCCATTCGTCGCGCCGGTCGGCGAAGAAGTCGACCGCCTTCACCTCGCGATCATTCGAGCGGAACAACGCGCGCAAATCCGGCTTAATCATACAGAAGCTACTCCTCAACACGGGGGAACCAGACACGCGTAGCAACCAGGCACCTGACGTGTGGTCAAGCACAGGTACCTGGACCAACGGGCAGACTCTGAGGGCTTCTGACCCCAAAGACCAACGGCAGACACGACCGTCCGTCGAAGCCCCCGCGACCGGTCGACGGAGTAGAAGTCGTCGTTGTGTTGTACGCAGCCGACTTGTTCGGCGGCTCGCAAGGGGCACCCCCGGTGCCGACCGGTCGCCACGCGGTGCTGTGGGCCTTCCTCGTGGTAGAGGTACCTTTCGGGGCCGTGCAGCTTGTGCCGGGGTGGCGCTCCTGGGCCGCGAGTGACGAACCGGTGCAGCAGCGGGTGTAGATCCTTGCAGTAATCCGTTGGGTGGGACCTGTGTGGAGTACCGCTCCAGGAGGACAAGGAATTCGAACTGCGGTTGCTGTCCGCTGGATCTGCGCTGCGTACCGTGTTCGCCGTGCCGATTTCTTTCGGCGCGGAAGGGGGAAACATTTCTCATGAAGACTCTGAAGAAGGCCGGTGTCGCGATCAGTACCGGCTGCATCGTCGTCGGCGGATTCACCGTATTCCCGGCCCACGCAGCACCGAGCGCGGCATCGGCCAAGGTCGACAGCTACATGGTTGCGGTCCCGCACGGCACCAAGCTGAGCAACAACGAGATCTCCTACGAGGGCGGCCAAGTGCGCGTGCTCATGAACGCCACCGCGAAGTCCTGCAAAGCGGGATGGTACTGCGTGTGGGAGCACAGTAACTGGCGTGGAGCGATGGCGAAGTGGAGCACCACGGCCGCGCACTGCAAGAAGTATAAGTTCAAGAAGCACTGGCGGAACAAGGTGTCGTCGTTCTGGGCACGCGGCGGTTGCGAACGTCGCAACTACTTCCTCAAGGACGCGAAGGCGCACCAGCCCGACCCCTTCGAATACTTTGAGGGCAAGAAGGCGTACGTCCGCTACAACGACCGCTACGACTACGCGTCGCGGGGGCTGTAGATCACGCGGTGCAGCGCTCGCCGTCCCGCTCGCTGGGTCGACCAGCGAGCGGGACCGAGAGTCGTGAGAGGGGGCTGGCCCGCTACTTCTTGGCGGCCCGGCGTCCACGTGCGATGGCGGCCGCCAGGCGCGCAGGGCCCCTCGAAGCAACTGATGGCCGTCGCCGCCCAGGAAGTGCGCGAGCGGGAGCAGTTCGTGCTCCTGGACGAGCAGCAGGTGGCGTACCGCATGGTCCTCAACGCCGTCCGGAAGGCGAAGCAGGCCGACAGCAAGGAGGTCGTGGTCGTCACCGGCGGTCCCGGCACGGGCAAGAGCGTCATCGCTCTCTCCCTGCTGGGCGAGCTCTACCGGCAGGGGACTTCCGCGCTGCACGCCACCGGCTCGCAGGCGTTCACCAAGACGTTGCGCAAGGTGGCGGGCTTCCGGAAGCGCGAGGTGCAGGACCTCTTCAAATACTTCAACAGCTTCATGGCCGCCGAGAAGAACTCCCTCGATGTGCTGATCTGCGACGAGGCGTACCGCATGCGGGAGACCTCTGCCAACCGCTACACCTCCGCCGCTCTCCGCACCGGCAAACCCCAGGTGGAAGAGCTGATCGACGCCGCTCGCGTCCCCGTCTTCCTCCTCGACCAGCACCAGGTCGTCCGCCCCGGCGAACTGGGTACCGAGGCCGAGATCAGGGCCGCGGCCGAGAAGAAGAACCTCACCTGCACCGTCATCCCGCTGGACAGCCAGTTCCGCTGCGGCGGCAGCGACGCGTATCTCCGGTGGGTCGTACGGCTCCTGGAGCTGGAGGAGGGCGGCCCCCTGGTCTGGGAGCCGGACGACCGGATGGAGCTGCGGATCGCCGACAGCCCGGAGGAGATGGAGCGCTTCCTCGACGAACGGCGCACCCAGGGCTTCGGTGCCCGGATGTCGGCCGGCTACTGCTGGACGTGGTCGCCCGAGCCGAAGCCGGGAGAGCCCCTGCCGGCCGACGTCGTGATCGGTGACTGGGCACGCCCCTGGAACCTGCGAGGCGACCGAGGGGTGGCGGGAGCGCCCCCTTCAGCGCTGTGGGCCACCGACCCGGCCGGGTTCGGACAGATCGGGTGCGTCTACACGGCCCAGGGCTTCGAGTACGACTGGTCGGGTGTCATCATCGGGCCCGACCTGCTCTGGCGCGGCGACCGGTGGATCACCGACCGTACGGTGTCGAAGGACCCGGCTTTCACGAAGACGACGTCCGACGACGACGTGGACCGGCTCATCCGCAACACCTACAAGGTCCTGCTGACACGCGGCATGGTCGGCACCGTGGTCCATTCGACGGATCCGGAGACGCAGGCGAAGCTCCGCGAACTGGTCGGCGCCCAGCTCGAGAGCACTGCCGTGTGACACCGTGACACCGCCGCGACCGCGCCCGGTCGTGGCCGTTCACCAGGTTTCGGGGGACGGGGCGTTGGTGGCGGTGGCCGGGTGTCGCGGGTCTGTACGCTCTCGCGTGCTCAGCTCCCGCTGCCGGTCGCGCGCCAGTGCTCGGCGATGCGGCCGCCGACGAAGCGTTCGACCTGGATCTGGCGAACAGGGGCCTCCCCGAAGCCGTGCACCAGCAGGTGCCCGACGAGCAGGTCATGCTCGACGATCAGGTGTACTTCCTCGAAGTGGAGCTGCGGCGCCTGGGCCCGCATCTCGGCGACGACGGATTTCAGGCCGGCGGGCCCCGGTGCCGTGTGGGGATGCAGCGGGTCGTGGTTGAGGTAGTCGTCGGTCACGAGCTTGTCGAAGGCGTCCAGGTCACCGTTGTTGAACGCATCGAGGTAGGCGCGGAACACGCTCTTGTGATCGGTCATGTGACCAACCCAACGCCTCCGCGGCGGAAAACAGAAATGCGATATCGGCGCCATTTATGCTTGCGCAGCATGAATGGTGGCCTGGAGACACGTGAGCTTCGGTGCTTCGTGGCAGTGGCCGAGGAACTGCACTTCGGGGCCGCCGCGGTGCGGCTCGGGCTGGCGCAGTCGGTGGTCTCCCGGACGATCGCCGGTATGGAACGGCGTCTCGGCGCACGGCTGCTGGATCGCACGACCCGGGTGGTCCGGCTCACCGAGGCGGGCAGCGTGCTGCACGGCCGGGCGACCGTCGCGCTGGCCGCGATAGAGGCAGCCGAGCGCGCCGTCGGCCGTGCCGGCGGACCCGCGGCGAAGCTGGTCGTCGTGGCCAAACCGGACGGGGACGGCGGACTGCTCGGTCCGTGCCTCCACGCGTACGCACGAGACCCGGAAGCCGTGCCGGTGGAGCTGGCACTGGTCGGCACCCACGAGCTGGTACCGCGTCTGCGCGACGGCCGGGCCGACGCGGCGTTGATCCAGGTTCCGTTCGATGCCGCCGGCCTCGACCACGAGGAACTCGTCCGCGAGCACCGGGTGGCAGCGCTGCCTTGCGATCACCCGCTGGCAGGTGCTGATTCCCTTGCCCTGGCGGACCTGCGGGATGAGCCCGTCGCGCGGTGGGCCGCAGCCTCCCCCGAGGTCGACGCGTACTACCGCGGACGCGATCCGGAGTCCGAGCACTGTGCGGTCGAGACCGCAGGGCCCGTGGTGAGTGGCCTGGCCGAGGCGCTGCGCCTGGTCGAACTCGGCCGTGCGGTCACCTTCCTCCCGCTGTCCGTCGCCCGGCGGTTCAGCGGCCGCGCGCTCACCTACCGCACTGTCCAGGGCCTGAGCCCGAGCCGGTTGGTGGTCGCATGGCCGCAGAGCGCACGCTCACGTGCGCTTGCCGCGTTCGTGCGCACGGCGAGCGAGACCGCACGTTCCGCAGGGTGACGGCGACAAGAGCCCTGGGAACGCCCGCCTCACCCCCGCAGCGGCAGCGCCGTCCAGGGGCTCTTGCGGTCGGCGGTGAGGAGCCGGTGGGAGTCGCGGACCTCGCGGTACCAGGAGCCGAAGGCGTCCTCGTCGAAGTGCAGGCAGCGGCCGAGGACGTAGCCGAGGGAGAAGTCCTGCCAGGTGTCGTACTCCTCCGCCGCGGCGGAGCCCACGACCCGGAGCGCCTCGCGTGCCTCGTCGGGCTGTGCGAAGCGCGCGTCGACGCCCCAGCAGGCCATGTTGGCGGCCCGGCCCAGGTCCCAGGCCAGGGTGCGGCGTACGACGGCGTCGCGGTGCAGCAGGCCGTCCTCGCGGAAGCGGGCCTCGTAGCGCAGGATGCGGCTGACGCTCTCGCGGAGCGCCGCTGAGGTGTCGCGCAGTTCGGGATGGTGCGGGCCGAGCCGGTCCACCAGCCAGCGCCCCAGTGCGTCGTTCCACGCCTGCTCCGAGACCGGCTGCCCGGCCTCCGGGGTGCCCTGCCGCCGGACGAGGAGCGCGGCGCGGGCTCCCATGGCCATGTCCCACAGCGGGGTGGAGATCTGGCCGTCCAGCAGTTCCTGCACCATCTCGTACCACCGGTGCGCGTCGGTGACGTTCCACATGGACTTGAGCCGGGTGCGCTCCCACTTGGGCGCCGGGCGCGGGTCGGCGACCGTGTTCCACGGGTCGCCGTTGGCGTACTTCAGATGTGCTCCACAGGCGAGGCCGCGCAGCACCGCCTCGTCCGTCTCACCCCCGGAGCGGGCGGACCGCAGCCGGTCGCCCGCCCAGGGGAAGATCGGCGACTTGCGGAGAAAACCGAACACACTCGACCCCCGTGCGGAACGCACCCGGTGTTTCCGGGAACGGTGCGGGAGCCTATCCGTGCCGCCGTCCGCCTCAGCGGCCGGGTGCGGGGCCGTCGGTGAGCGCCCCGCGCTGGGCGGCGCCGCTCTCCGCCACGACCTCCTCGATCCGCTGCGCCGCACGGACCAGCGAGAAGCGGGTACCACCGTCGCCGTCCCGCCGGAAGCCGTGCACCGCGGGCCGGGGCAGGCTGTTGTACTGGAAGGGCGTGGAGAAGTAGTAGGCACCCGTGTCCCACAGTGCCACCACGTCGCCGGGCGCCAGTTCGGGCAGCGCACGCTCGCGGGCCACCAGGTCCCCGGCGAAGCAGCACGGCCCCGCCACGTCCTGCACCAGGTCGGGTGTGTGCTTGGGTGCCCCCTTGGCGTCGAAGGCGCCCACCCGTAGCGGCCACGCCTCGGGGGCGAACGCCGTACGGGTCGCCACCTGCGCCCCCGCGTGGGTGACGGCGATGCGGCGGCCGCCGGAATCCTTGGTGTACTCCACCAGCGCCGCGATGAAGCCCTGCTTGGCCAGCAGCGAGCGGCCGAACTCGGTGACGACGGTGTACCGCCCGCCGAACAGACCCGGCACGGTGCGGCGCAGCAGCCGGGCGTAGGTGTCGAACGACGGATCGGTCTCGTCGCCCGCGAAGTTGACCGGGAGGCCGCCGCCGATGTCGACCGTGTCGATCTGCTGTCGGCCCGCCTCGCGGTTGATCCGTTCCGCCAGCTCGAAGACGACCCGCACCGACTCCGCCATCAGCTCCAGCGGCACGCCCTGCGACCCGGTGTGCGAGTGCAGCCGGGTCAGCCAGGGGCGGGCCAGGAAGCTGTCCACGATCCACTGCTCGGCTCCCTCGTCGCGCAGCGCCACCCCGAACTTCGAGGTGGCCGTCGCGGTGCTCATCGCGCCGATGGAACCCGTGCCCACCTGGGGGTTGATTCGCAGGCCCAGCGTCGCGCCCGGTGTCTGCCCCGCCGCGGCGCGCTCGGCCACCAAGGCGTCGAGCCGGGAGAGCTCCTGCGGGTTGTCGGCGTTGACCGCCACGCCGGTCTCCAGCGCGTCCCGCAACTCCGCCGGGGTCTTGGCGGGGGAGTCGAGGACGGTCCGGGCGGCCGGGACGCCCGCGGCCCGAGCGAGCGCCAGCTCTCCCGGGCTCGCCACCTCGGCGCCGATCTGTTCCTCGTCCAGCAGTTCCAGCACGGGCACCAGAGAGGCCGCCTTGACGGCGAAGGTGTGCAGCACGGGGGAGGGGCCGGCGAACGCGGCGTGCAACTGCCGGGCGGTCTCCCGGATGCCCTGGACGTCCAGCAGGGCGAGGACCGGCGTCTCCGCGCCGAGCAGCCCTTCGCGGACCGCCGCCCGGACGGCTTCCTGCCTGCGCGCAACGGCGTCCGGCGCCATCTGCGGCTCCCTTCACGTGGTCGGCCCCGCGGGTCGGCTTCCCGAGGCGGGTGCTGCCTTCTGTTCGGTCGGTGGCGGCCGGTCCCGTGGGCCGGCTTTCCGGGCCGGTTCCCCGGGCACCGGCTTTCGGGCCGCTTCCCCCGGGGTGGCCTTGTGGTTCGTTCTCCGGGGACGGCTCCCCAGGGAGGCTCGGGCGTCGGGTTCCCCGGGGCGGCCCGGTGACTCCGTCGCCGGGCCGGTGGCCGGTGCCCCGCACCGACGCGGTACGCCGGTACGCGCCGGCCGCCCCGGGTCGCCCGCACCGTGCCGGTGGCCCGTCGTCGCTTCGTGCGGCCCCGAGGAGTCCCGTGCGGCCCCGAGAACCCGTCCACTGTGCGCCGCGGGCACCGGCCCTGTCTGCGGCGGCGGGGCCGAACTTCCGGACGCTCAGGTGGACGACCCTCCAACGGGGCCGCGGTACCCCGGCGGGCATGGTGCGCGCGCACATGTGTCGCCCCACGGTCTGGTGCGGCTGCACAACGCGATCGCGGCCGTGACCGGCGCCGCGCCGCCGGTCACCAGGACCGGTCGTCCCGCTTGTCCCGCTCGTCCTGTGGCGCTGCCGGACGGCGGCCCGCCGCGCGCAGTCCCAGTTCGGCCAGCAGGCGCACGTCGGGGTCGTCGAGGTCGAGCCCGAACCGGGTGCGCAGCCGCCGCAGCCGGTAGCGCAGGGTGTTCGGATGGACACCCAGTTCGCGCGCGGTGCCGGGGACGTCGCCGAACCTGCTGAGGTAGGCGGCCAGGGTGGGTGCCAGCGCGGTGCCGTGCTGCGCGTCGTGGGCCAGCAGCTCCCGCACCGGGCCGTCCACCTGCGGTGTCAGTCCGGCCACCGCGTGTACGGCCCGCAGTGCGTCCAGTGCCGCGCGCACATCCGTCTCGTCGGCGACCTCCAAGGGCTCCGGAGCGCCGCCGGGGGCCGCTCGGGTGCTGCGGTCCCGCAGCACGTGGAGGACGAGGTGCGCGGATGTGCGCGACCGGGGTGCCTGCGCCGGAGCGGGCTGCGGCGTACCGATGGCCACCAGGGGGAGGGCTCCGGCGTCGCGGACGGCGGCGGCGAGCCGCAGGGCCAGTCGCCGGGCGGCTGTGTCCGCCTCCGGAGGATCCTCGTCGGGCAGCGGCAGCAGGACGTCCAGCCGGTCGGCGTCCCGCAGCGGGTGTCCGGTCGGCTGGTGTGCCGTTGCCTGGAGGGAGGCCAGGCGCAGCGCCCGGTCGTGGCTGTCGGGAGGCTCCCCTTCCTGGTCTGCAGTTTCCTGGTCTGCAGTCGGCGGCGGGCCGCCCCGGGTGGTGACGGCGCCCCGGGTGGTGACGGACAGGACGACGCAGGGTGTCTCGGCAGTGAGCCCGAGTGCGGCCGCGGAGTCGGCGTCGCCGGTGCCCTCCAGCAGGTCCTGCACCGCTCGTCTGCGGTGCGCCGCTGCGTACTGGGTGCGCTGTCGGTGCCGCAGCAGATGCGGGGCCGCGGTACGTGCCGCCTCCCGCAGCGCCTGCCGCGCCGCTTCCCGCAGCGGACTGCCGTCGGCGGCGGCCCAGATCGAGCCGAGTACCTCGTCCCCGGCGCGCACCGCGACGGCCAGCCGCTCGGAGAACTGCCCCTCCGCGGGGCGGTGCACCACCTCGTCCGTCGACCACAGGGTGCGCAGGAATCCGCTGGCGGTCAGTTCGGCCAGCCGCCACCGGGGGACCTGCTGGCCGAGGATGGTCTGGCGGCGCAGCGGGTCGGAGCCGTGCTCGGTGGGCGAGAAGGCCAGTACCCGCGAGTCCGGGTCCTCGATGGTGATGGCGCCGCCCACCAGTGCGGACAGGGCGCGGGCAAGTGCGGGCAGATCGCCGAGCGGCACGTCGGTTGAGGACTCCCCGGCGGGCGGACCGCCGGCGTGCGCCAGTCCGGCCCGCAGCATGCCGATCAGCTCGGTCCACTCGACCCAGGGGGCGCGGGTCAGCAGTGCCGTGCCGGTCTCGGCGGCCACCTCCAGCAGCCGCGGGGCCGCTCCGCCCGCGCCGCGCCGCACGACGACGGCCGCGGCCCCGGCGCGGGCCGCGGACCGCAGCACCAGCGGGGCGGTGTCGGAGGAGTCGTCGGTGCCGGGGGCGAGCAGTACCTGGCCGTGCGCGGTGAACGTCTCGCCGGCGTCGAAGACGCCCACCCCGTGGACGGGGACGTGGCTGCCGCGGGGCGCCGCCAGCAGGTCCAGTGCCTCGCCCGCGGCGGTCGCCAGCAGGCTCGCCAGGGTGGGGTGTCCCTGGTGCTGCTCTGTCGTCCCCGGGGCGGCCGGTCGGTGCGACGGGCTCGAACTGGACGTGGTGGACATGGCCCAAGTGTGGACCAGCCGCCGGATGCGGCAGAGCGGCGGCTCCCGGGCCCGGGGACCGCACGGGGGCTCTCACGGGGTCACAGGGACTCGCCCCACTGGTCGAGGAGGCTGTCGGCGTCTTCCTCGGGGCGGTGCTCCTCGGGGTGGAGGTTCTGTTCTGTCCACATCACCTTGCCGTGCGGTGTGTAGCGCGTCCCCCAGCGTTCGGCGAGCTGCGCCACCAGGAACAGACCGCGGCCGCCCTCCTCGGTGGCCGCGGCGCGGCGCATGTGCGGCGAGGTGCTGCTGCCGTCGGAGACCTCGCAGGTGAGACGGGACTGGTGCAGCAGCCGGACGCGGATCGGCTCGCTGCCGTAGCGGATGGCGTTGGTGACCAGTTCGCTGAGGATGAGTTCGGTGGTGAAGGACGCCTCCTCCAGACCCCACTCGGCCAGCTTCCGGCTGACCTGGGCGCGCAGCGGTGCCACGGCGCCGGAGTCGGCCGGTACCTCCCACTGGGCGACCTGTTCGGGGTCGAGCACCTGGGCGCGCGCCACCAGCAGGGCGATGTCGTCGCTGGGCTCGGCGGGCAGCAGGGTGTCGAGCACAGCGCGGCAGGTGTCCTCGGGAGACCTGCCCGGATGGCCGGTCAGTGTGCGGCGCAGCAGGGCGAGGCCGTCGTCGATGTCGCGTTCGCGGTCCTCCACCAGTCCGTCGGTGAACAGGACGAGCTGACTCTCGGGCGGCAGGTGCAGCTCCGCGGTCTCGAACGGGGCGCCGCCCAGGCCGAGCGGCAGGCCGACGGGCACCTCCGGGTAGTCGACGGTGCCGTCGGGCGCGACCAGCGCGGGTCCCGGGTGGCCGGCGCGGGCCACGGTGCAGCGTCCGGAGACCGCGTCGTAGATCGCGTACAGGCAGGTGGCTCCGGTGACGGTCGCGCCGTTGCTCTCGCTGGTCTGGTCCTGGTCGATCCGGTCGACCAGCTCGTCCAGGTGCGCCAGGAGTTCCTCGGGGGTCAGGTCGAGCGAGGAGAAGTTGAGCACGGCCGTGCGCAGCCGGCCCATGGTCGCGGCCGCGTGCAGTCCGTGGCCCACCACGTCGCCCACCACCAGCGCCACCCGGGCGCCGGGCAGCGGGATGACGTCGAACCAGTCGCCGCCCACCCCTGCCCTGGTGGGCCGGTAGCGCGAGGCGACGTCCAGGGCGTCCTGTTCGGGCAGTCCGCGGGGGAGCAGGCTGCGCTGCAGAGTGACCGCCATGGCGTTCTCGCGGGTGTAGCGGCGGGCGTTGTCGATGCTGACCGCGGCTCGTGCGGCCAGCTCCTCGGCGAAGGCCACGTCGTCGTCGCCGTAGGGGTCGCTGCGGTCGGTGCGCCAGAAGTCGACGCTGCCCAGCAGCACGCCGCGGGCCTGCAGCGGGGTGCTGATCAGCGAGCGGATGCCGTACTCCAGCGCACGCCGACCGTGGTCGGGCTGCTGGGCCAGCCAGGCGTCGGCCTGCCGCAGGTCGGCCTCCAGGACCGAATGCTCGCCCGCCTCCTCGGCGTGGCCGCGCAGCGTCTCCACGGTCCGGACGACGGCGCCCACCGGGAGCAGCGGCGCGTCGTCGCGGACGCCGCTCATCGCGGTACGGCGCATGTCGGTGCGCGCGGCGGAGGGCTCCTCGCCGCGCAGCACCGGGTCCAGCAGTTCGACGGTGGCGAACTCGGCGAACCGGGGGACGGCCACCTCGGTCAGCTCCTCGGCGGTGCGCGTCACATCCAGCGTGCTGCCGATCCGCACTCCGGCCTCGTACAGCAGCCGCAGCCGCTCCCGTGCGCCTTCCGCACGGCCCTCCAGCGCGTGCAGCTCGGTGGTGTCCCGCAGCGTCGCCACCCGCCCGGGCGGTCCCTCCCCGCTGCGGGTGGAGCGGATGTTGACGGCCAGCAGCCGGCCCTTGGCCAGATGCACCTCGTCCGAGGCGGCGCGGCCCGACGTCAGCAGGCCCAGCATGCCCGCGCCCAGACCGACCTGGTCGACAGGGTGCCCCTCGGCGTCCTCGGGCAGCTCCAGCAGCCGCCGTGCCTCGTTGTTGACCAGGACCAGCCGTCCCGTCTCGTCGACGATCAGCACGCCTTCCCGGACGGCGTGCAGCACCGCGTCATGGTGCTCGTACATCCGGGTCATCTCCTCGGGACCCAGGCCGTGGGTCTGGCGCCGCAGCCGCCGGTTGACCAGCGCGGCGGTGCCCGAGGCGAGCAGCAGCGCCCCGGCGGCCGACATGAGCAGCACCGGCAGTTGCCGCTTCACGCCCTCGTTCACCCGGGAGACCGTCACGCCGGTGGAGACCAGTCCGGCGAGCGTGCCGTCCGGCCGGGTGACGGGGACGGCGGAGTTCACGGTCAGTCCGGGGGCGGCCTGGAGGGTCTTGGTGGTCGAGCGGCCCTCCCGCGCGTTGTCGACGAGGTCCTGCACGGGGCCCGCGACGCGTTTGCCGATCAGGTCGCGCTGCGGCGCCGTGACCCGGGTGCCGTCGGGCTTCCAGACGACCACGTAGGAGACCTTGGTCGCCTTGCGGACCGCTTCGGCGCGCGGCTGGAGCGCCGCGGTCGGGTCCTTGCTCTCCAGCCCGGCCAGGACGTCCGGGGAGCGCGCGAAAGTGGTGGCGACCGCGAGGGACTGCTTGTTGGCCTGGCGGGTGCTGCTCCAGCGCGCGTGCAGGACGAAGGCCACCACCACGGCCACCATCAGCAGCACGATGACCGACACCTGGAGGAAGAAGACCTCGCCGGCGACGGTGCGGGGGCCGAACGGGAGCCGGAAGAGGCGTTCGCGGGGCGGTGCCGGTTGGCGGTCGGGGGGCCTGTCCCGGGCGGGGGACCTCTCGGCACCCGGCCCGCGCGCGGAATGCGCGGAGGCGGACCGCACTTGGCGGTGCCGTCCACGCCGAGTCGATCGGCGCCCGAAAAGTCCGCGCATGCCCCTTTTCTAGCAGTTCTCCGCAGGGTGAGCCTTCGTCGACTCGGGCTCTCTCCCTCCGGAAGGCGGGGCCCGGCGCGTCCGGAGGAATCCGGGAGAGGGTCTTGTCAAGAATCCAGGATTCTGTTTACTGTGCCGTCGTGAACGACTACGACGAGCGGTTCCTGACCCGCAACGGCCTGGCGGCCCGCCAGCTCGCGCTCCTCCTGCTGGAGTACGAGCCCGAGCGGCGGCTGCCCCGGGTCCGGGACTTCGCCGAGGAGCTGGGCTGCGGCAACGGCACCGTTCAGGGTGCGCTGCGGCTGCTGGAGGAGGCCGGGGCGATCGAGACCGCCGCGCGCGGCCATCTGGGCACCTTCCTCGTGCGGTCGGACCGCTCGATCCTGTGGCGGCTGTCGGGGCTGGGCACCCTGCTCGCCGCGATGCCGCTGCCCTACTCCCGCCGCTACGAGGGCCTGGCGACCGGTCTGCGCGCCGCCTTCGACGACGCCGGGACGCCCTTCGGCATCACCTTCATGCGCGGAGCGGGCAGCAGGGCGACGGCGCTGCTGGAGGGCAAGGCCGACCTGGTCGTCCTCTCCCGCTACGCCGCGGACCGGCTGATCGAGGAGTATCCCGAGGACCTGTCGCTGGTGGTCGATCTCGGCCCGACCACCTATGTCGGGGCCCACGGAGTGCTGCTGCGCGAGGGAGCCTCGCTGGACGCGCCCGGTCTGCGCGTCGCGGTGGACCACGCCTCGGAGGACCAGCGGCTGCTCGCCGAACGCGCGTTCGCAGGCCGTGCGGACGTCGAGTGGATCGAGTGCTCCTACATGCAGCTCCTCGACCTGCTGGTGCAGGACGAGGCGGACGCCACCGTCTGGAACCTGGACGAGGTGCAGGGCCGGCTCGGCGAGGGCATCGAGGTGCTGCCGCTCGGCGACGAGATAGCGCGGGACCTGTCGCTGCGCAACTCCAGCGCGGCGGTCATCGGCAGAGCCGAGAGCGTGGCCGCGCTGCACGCCATACGGGACGCCATCGACACCGAACGGGTGACGAAGCTGCAGTCCGCGGTCGTACGAGGAGACCGGATGCCTTCGTACTGACGTCCCGGCAGCGCCCGGCCGACCGCCCCGTCCGTTCTGTGACGGGGCCCGGCCGGTCCCGAGAATCCAGAATCCCGATTTCTGTCGCCCGTCGAGGAGAAGTCCGTGGACGACCAACTCGCACTCCGTATCCAGCTCTTCCGTGACGGTGGCCGGGTCCGCCCCGAAGTGGCCGACTTCGTGACGGCGGAGCTGTCCGCGCTCGCCGACGAGGGCGCTCCGGTCACCGAGGAGACCGCGGGCATGCTGACGAGCCATCTGATGATGGCCCTCACCCGGTTGCTCGACGGCGAGCCCGTCGAGGAGTTCCAGACCGACGCGCAGGTCGCGGCGGAACTGGCCGATCACCCGGCGGCCGTCTCCCGCGCCCGCCGCGTCGCCACCCGCGCCGAGACCGAACTGGGAGCCTCGCTGCCCGGTTCCGAAATCAACTTCCTGGCCATGCACCTGGCCGTGCTCGCCCAGCGGGTGTCTCCCTGACCCTCGCCCCGGAGACCCCGGAGACCCCGGAGACCCCGGAGACCCCGGAGACCCCGGAGACACGGCACCCACGGACCCAACCGCCCCCGGCACCACCGGGACGCACCCGAAACACCCCTCCCACGCACCCACGACGCACCATCGGGACCCGCCGCCGGGTCCCGCCCGGCACAGACGAGAGGCACCACTCATGACGAAGATCCTCACCGGCGGAGTCGGCAAGACCGAAGTGGCGAACGCCGTCCGCGCCCTCGACCTGGAGGATGTCGAGGTCGTGGTCTCCAGCGACATGGACGCCGCCATGAAGCTGCGCTCCGGGCAGGCCGACTACTACCTCGGCACCTGCCACACCGGGGCCGGAGCCTCCCTCGGCGTACTCGTGGGGCTGCTCGGCCAGCCCGCCTGCCACACCTTCGGCCGCACGGTCCCCACCGAGGACGAGGTGGCGGCACTGCTCGCCGACGGCAAGAAGGTCTTCGGCTTCTCCATGGACCAGATCGAGACCATCGCCCCCCTGCTCGCCCGCGCCCTCGCGCGTGCCTGACCGGGTCCAGGCGCAGACACCCCGGGCGTGAAGGAGCGAACCCCGTGAGAACGATGAGCACCACCGGCCTCCCCCTGGCCGCAGACGCCGGACTGGACTTCTCGCTGCCGCAGCAGTTGACCGTGATCCTGCTGTGCGCGCTGACCGCGTTCATCTCGCACATGGCGCTGGCCGTCTTCAACGACGGAGTGCGCCCGTTCATGCTGGACTTCATCCACGGCCGGACCACCCGCTCGGCCACCACCGCGGTCTCCTTCGGGCTCTCCGCAGGCTTCATCTTCGGGCTCGGCGCGCCGATGGCGCTCTCCTCCGGCGTCCTGAACCCCTGGCTGCTCTTCCTGCCCACCGACATCCTGGGCCTGCTCGCCCCGAAGAAGTGGCTGGCACCGCTGCTGGGCGCCGGATGGGGCGCGGTGGTCGTCTTCGGACTCGACGGCGCCAACGAGGTGGCGCACGACCTTCCCGTCGACTTCCTGACGGCCATGCAGCAGATGTCGACGCCGATCCTCTTCCTCTTCACGCTCTTCCCGGTGCTGGCCATCACCAAGCAGTTCGGCCGCGCGTGGGGCGCGGCGGCCGGTGCGGTGGAACTGGCCCTCGTCGTGATGACGATGAAGCTGTGGCCCGACATCTTCGCGGGCGCGCTCGCCATGGCAATCGGGGTCCTCCTGCTGATCGGCCTCGCCGTCCGCAGGGACCTGGTGCAGCGCAAGGCGGACCGCCAGGCCGCCGCCGCCTCGGGCGCCGTCTCCGAGGAGGCGCCCGACGACGATCCGATGGCCTCCCTCTTCAGCGCCAGCGCCACCCGGCTGCGCCGCTACCTGCCGCTGTTCATGGTCCTGGGCGCGGGAGTCTGCGTCCTCGCCCAGATGCACATATTCGGCGGCGGCGAGGCCACCAGCTTCCTCATAGCCAAGGGCCAGTTCTCCGAGGCCGCACAGGTCGACTTCTACCGCGTTTTCGGCTTCGTCCCGCTGATCGCGACGACGGCGCTCGCCTCGGGCGCCTACGGCATCGCCGGATTCACGCTGGTCTACCCGATCGGCTATCTGATGCCGAACCCGGTGCTGGCGGCGGTGGTCGGAGCGGCCGTCTTCGCCCTCGAGGTCCTGGCGCTCTCCTCCATCGGCAAGGTCCTCGGCAAGCTCCCCAGCGTCCGGGACTCCTCCGAGCATCTGCGCAACGCCATCACCGACAGCCTCCATCTGGCCATCCTCTTCGGCTCCCTGATGGCGGCCAACGCGATGGGCGGCGGACTCGGCATCCTCGTCGTGGGCGGGCTCTACCTGCTCAACGAGGCGATGGGCCGCCCCGTCGTCCGGATGGCGGCGGCGCCCACCGCGGTCATCATCGGCGGCGTCCTGCTCAACGTCCTCCACTGGCTCGACCTGTTCACCCCTCTCAAGGGCTGATCCGTCCCGACCGGGGCGTCCTGCCCGGGGCCCGCGATCCGGCTGGATCCGCACGAGCAGCCCCCGAGGCAGCACCGCCACCAGGAAGGCCCACCGATGAGCGCGAGCTCCACCCCCCACCCGCACCGTCGCACCGAGCCGCAGGTGCACACGGTCGCCGGGCCGCTGGCGGCGGCAGCCGTCGGCGGTCCCGTCCTCGCCCACGAGCACCTGGTCCTCGACCTGGACCGCCGGAACGACGGTGCCGCCGTCCTCGACGCGCAGCGGCACGGCCCGGCCGTCGGCCGGGAACTGGCCGCGCTGCGCGAGGAGTACGGCCTCTCCCTCGTCATCGAGCTGACCTGCCGGGGCATGGGCCGCGATCCGGCCGCCCTCGCCCGGATAGGACAGGACAGCGGCGTCGCCGTCGTCGCCGCGACCGGCTGGTACTACGAGCCGTTCCACCCGGCCGCCGACCTGGCCGGGGCCTCCGTGGAACAGCTCGCCGCCACCCTGACGGCGGAGGTCCGGGACGGGATGGCAGGCCCCGACGGCGCTCCCACCGGGATCCGTCCGGGGGTGCTCGGCGAGGTGGGCAGCCACGGCGAGGTTCCCAGTGAACCCGAGGCCCGCGTGCTGCGGGCCGCCGCACACACGGCCGTCGCCACCGGCCTGTCGGTGGCCACCCACGCCCAGCTCGGCCACGGCGGGCTCGCCCAGCTCGACCTGCTGACCGGCGCGGGCCTCGCCCCGCACCGGATCTGCGTGGGGCACCAGGACCTGCTCACCGCCCCCGCCGTGCACCGGCGGCTCGCCGAGGCCGGCGCGTACATCGCGTTCGACACCGTCGGCAAGGACAGCTACCAGAGCGACCAGGAGCGGCTGCGGCTGCTCCTCGCGTTCCTGGAGGCCGGGCACGCCGAGCGGGCGCTGCTGAGCTGCGACATCTCCCGCCACGCCTATCTGCGCAGCGAGGGCGGTACGGGCTACGGGCACCTGTTCCACTCCTTCCTGCCCGCCCTGCGCGCCGCAGGCGTGGACGACGAACTGATCGATGTGCTGACCCGGCGCAACCCGCTGCGCTTTCTGACCGGTGCGAGCCCGGAGGAGATCTGAGATGGCTGCCACCCCCTCGAACGGGTCCGACTGGTCCGACTGGTCCGACGGGTCCAACGCGCCGGATGCGCCGGATGCGCCGGATGCGAACGGCTCGAGGCCGGTGCCCCCGCCGCTGCCCCGCACCTTCCCGCTGGACACCGTCCCGGTGGAGGAGGCGGCCGGGCACCAGTTCCGGCTGCTGGAGGCCACTGCCGCGCACTTCGCCGGGCCGGAGCTGTTCGCCACCGACGCCGGGGTGGTGCCCGAGCTCGGCCGCCCGCGGACCACCGCGCGCGTCGAGGCAGTGCTGGCCGCGTACTTCGGCGCGGAGGACGCCGCGCTCGTGCAGGGCGCGGGCACCGGTGCCATCCGCGCCGCGCTCGTCGCCGCCGTCGGCCCGGGCGAACCGCTGCTCGTCCACCGGGCCCCCGTCTACCGCACCACCGCCGTGACGCTGCGCGGGCTCGGGGTCGAGACCGTCGAAGCCGACTTCAACGACCTCGACGCGCTGCGGACCGTGCTGGCCTCAGGCCGCTTCCGCTGGGCGTACGTGCAGCACACCCGCCAGCGGCTGGCCGACTCCTACGATCCCGGCGAGGTCCTCGCCGCCTGCAGGCAGGCCGGTGTCCGCACCCTCACCGACGACAACTACGCCGTCTTCCGGGTGCCCGCCTCCGGGGTCGAACTCGGCGCGGACGCCTCCTGCTTCTCGCTGTTCAAGCTGCACGGCCCGGAGGGCGTCGGCGCCGTCGTCGGCGCCGCCGACCTGATCGCCCGCGTGCACGCCGACAACTACTCCGGTGGCGGCCAGGTCCAGGGCCACCAGGCGCTCGATGCGCTGCGCGCCCTCACCCACGTGCCGGTGATGTGGGCCCTGCAGTCCCGGGTGGGCGCCGAGGTCGCCGAGCGCCTCGCGGCCGGCGAAGTGCCCGGCGTCGCCGACGTGCGCCTCGCCAACGCGCAGGACAGATGCCTGCTCGTGCAGCTCGACACGCCCGTGGCGCGGCGGCTGCCCGAGGTGGCCGCCCGGTTCGGCGCGGCGCCCTACCCGGTGGGCTCCAACTCCCGGTACGAGATCGCGCCGCTCTTCTACCGGATGTCCAGCTCTGCCCTGGACGACGCGCCGGAGCTGGCCGACTGGGTGGTCCGCGTCAATCCGATGCGCGCCGGTGCCGACCTCGTCCTGGACATCCTGCGCCGCTCCCTGGCGGTGATCGGCGGCGAGCCCTCCGCGCCCGAACCGCCCGGACACCACCCCGGGTCCGCAGCGCCCGGACACCACCCCGCGCCCGAACCGCCCGGTCACGACCCCGCACCCGAGGCGCCCCGGCGCCCCGCGCCCGCAGCCCCGCACGACGTACCGCAGCACCGCGCAAAGGACTGACGTGTTCCTCGACAGCCTCCTCGCCCGCAACCCGGAGCTCGCCGACACCGCGGCCGACCTCCACCGGCGCGGCGAGATCCCACCCGACACCTACGTCATGGACCTGGACGCCATCGCGCAGAACGCGGCCCTCCTCGCGGACGCGGCCCGGCGCCTGGACCTGTCGCTGTGGTTCGTGGTCAAGCAGTTCGGCCGCAACCCGGAACTGATCCGGGCCGTCGCGCGCGCCATTCCCCGGTTCGCCGCCATCGACCCCGACGAGGCCCGCACCCTGCACGCGGCCGGAGCCCGCGCCGGGAACCTCGGCCACCTGGTGCAGGTCCCGCACCGCGCCCTCCCCGAGTTGCTGGCGCTCCGGCCGGAGGCCGTCACCGTCTTCGACCTCGACAACGCGCGTGCCGTCTCCGCGGCGGCGCAGCGCCTGGGCCTGGTGCAGGACGTCCTCGTCCGGCTCGAGGGCGCCCCCGGCTCGGTCTACCCGGGGCAGGAGGGGGGTGTCCCGCTGTCCGCGCTCGACACGTTCGCCGAGCAGGCCGAGCGGCTGCCGGGCATCCGGATCGCGGGAGTCACCGCCTTCCCCTGCGTACTGAGCGACGCCAAGACCGGCCTCCCCGAGCCCACTCCCACCTTCGACGTCGCCCTCGAAGCCCGCGAGGCGCTCGCCGCACGCGGACACCGGGACCTGAAGCTCAGCGCCCCCAGCGCCACCTCCGTGGCCAGCCTGCCGCTGCTCGCGCGGCTGGGCGCCACCCACGGCGAGCCCGGCCACGCCCTGACCGGCACCACGCCGCTGCACGCCGTCGACACCGGCCAGCCCGAACGGCCCGCCTACGTCTACGTGTCGGAGGTCGCGCACACGCTGGCGGACGGGAGGCCGGCGCTGTTCGGCGGCGGATTCTACCCGCGCGCGCACATCACCTCGGCGCTGCTGCCCCGCACCGGCCAGCGGCTTGCGGTGCAGGACGCGCCCGCGGAGAACATCGACTACTACCGGCTGCTGGCCGCCCCCGGCTCCGGCCGGCCGGTGCGGGCCGGCGACACCGCACTGCTGGCCTTTCGCACCCAGGTCTTCGTGACCCGCTCCACAGTCGCGGTGGTGGCCGGTCTCGCGTCCGGAAGACCCCGGCTGACCGGGCTGTACGACGCACACGGGCGGGCGCTGTGACCGCCGGGCGGGACGACCGGGGGCGCACCGTCATCGTCGTCGTCGACGGGTTCGGGATCGGTGCGATGCCGGACGCCGGAGCGCTGCGTCCCGGCGACCTGGCCGCCGACACCTGCGGTCATGTGCTCGACCACGCCCGGGAGGTGCTCGGCAGGCCGCTGCGGCTGCCCGTCCTCGGCGCGCTGGGCCTGGGCCTGGTCCACCCGCACCCCGACCTGGCCCGCGGCACCCGGCTGCCCGTCGCGGCGGGCCGGGCGGCGCTCGGCTACCCCGGCGCCGACACCTTCGCCGGCCACCAGACGATGATGGGCGCCGACTTCAGCCGGGTGACCGTCGCCCGGCTCGGCGAGCATCTGCCGGAGGTCACCGCGGCCCTGCGCGCGGCGGGGCACCGCGTCGTACTCCTCGACGGCAGGCCGCTGCTGCTGGTCGACGGCAGTGTGCTGGTGCACGACAATCTGGAGGCCGACCCCGGCATCAACTGGAACGCGTCGGCAGAGCTGACGGACCTCGGCTTCGACGGCATCCTCGCCGTCGCCCGCACGGTGCGCGCGGTGGCGCCCGTCGCCCGGGTCATCGCCGTCGGCGGTCACGCGGACGGCCCGCTGCCCGAGTTCGTCCGCGACGGCGACGCCGGCACGGTGGGGCTGGACACCCCGGCGAGCGGCTTCTACCGGAACGACGGCCTCCAGGTGCGGCACCTGGGCGCGGAGCTGGACCACACCCGGCAACTGCCCGACCTGGCGGCGCGCTCCGGCATTCCGGTGACCCTCGTCGGCAAGGCCGCGGACATCCTCGCGTGCGAGGCCGCGGTCCGCCGCCCCGCCGTGCCCACGGCCGAGGTCCTCGCCCACACGGCGGAGGCGGTCCGCGCGCCGGGGGAGGCCCTGGTCGTCGCCAACGTGCAGGAGAGCGACCTGGCCGGGCACCAGCAGGACGCCGAGCGGTACGCGCGCATCCTGGAGCAGGTCGACGCGGGGCTGGCCGCGCTGGTCGCACTGCTGGACCGGCCCGGGGACCGGCTCGTGGTCACCGGCGACCACGGCAACGACCCGACCATCGGGCACGCCTACCACACCCGCGAGTACGTGCCGGTGCTCATCCACCGCCCCGGAGCGCCCGGCGTGGAGCTGCTGCCGGACGCGGACAGCCTGGCGGACGTGGGTGCCACGGCCGCCGCCGCGCTGGGTCTCGACCCCGGGGGCCTCGCCAACGGCAGGCGGATACCGCAGCGCGCCGCGGTCTGAGCGATCATAGGAGCGGCACCGGGCGCCCGGTCCGGGCGCCGCCTGGGCACCCGCCCGGTTCAGCCTGGCACCGTCCCGGTTTCCGTCGGGCACCGGCGCATCCCACCGGGCCCGGCCGCAACCGCCGCCCACGGAAAGGACCGCGAACGTCGTGCGCACTGTGAAGCTCCCCTCCGGTACCGCCGTCCCGGCTCTGGGCCAGGGCACCTGGCACATGGGTGACGATCCCTCCCGCCGGGCCCAGGAGCTGGAGGCGCTGCGCACCGGAATCGATCTGGGCATGACGCTCATCGACACCGCTGAGATGTACGGCAGCGGCGCCGCCGAGGAGTTGGTCGGCGAGGCCGTGCGGGGCCGCCGGGACGAGGTGTTCCTCGTCAGCAAGGTGCTGCCCTCCCACGCCGACCGGCGCGGCACCGTCGAAGCCTGCCGGGCCGGCCTGCGCCGGCTGGGCACCGACCGCATCGACCTGTACCTGCTGCACTGGCGCGGCGGCGTCCCGCTGGCCGAGACGGTCGAGGCGCTGCAGAACCTGGTACGCGAGGGCGACATCCGCTTCTGGGGAGTGAGCAACCTCGACACCGACGACCTCGCCGACCTGCCCGACGGAGCGGTGCCGGAGACCGACCAGGTGCTCTACAACCTCTCGCGGCGCGGCCCCGAGTTCGATCTGCTGCCCCGCTGCCGCGAGTTGGCGGTCCCGTTGATGGCCTACTCCCCGGTCGAGCAGGGGCGGCTGCTGCAGCACCCCGCACTGCGTACGGTCGCCGAAGCGCACGGAGCCACCCCGGCGCAGGTGGCGCTGGCCTGGGTGCTGCGCCACGAGGACGTCGTCGCGATCCCCAAGGCGTCGGTGCGCGCGCACGTCGAGGAGAACCGCGCGGCGGCCGATCTGCGGCTCACGGACGAGGACCGTGCCGTGCTGGACGAGGCGTTCCCGCCGCCGCACCGCAAGCGCCCGCTGGAGATCCTCTGAGCGGCCGCGCGGCCGCCGCCGGTTTCGGCTCGTGGAGGGCCGGTGACCAGCGGGCACCTGGCCCGTCGGGCTCCGCGGCATCGGACTTTCCGCGACAGGCGGACGTTGCGCAGTCCTGCTCGACTTCTGCACACGACCCCCAGTCGCTCTCCGACCCCCAGCCGCTCTCCGGCGTCTGCCAGCGATCAGCCCTTCGGCTGCCGACCGCTGGCTGGTCGGCCGGCGCCGTGGGAACCGCCTGTGTATCCGAGGTGGCCCGCCGATCACGACCTCGAGACCAGCAGATGAGCCGCAAGACCGATGATCACGGTGCCGGAGACCAGGGAGGTGCACAACCGTCCGCGCGGCCCCGTCAGCACGCGACCCAGCAAGGCTCCGCCACCGGAGAGCAGCAGTTGCCAACTGGCAGAGGCCACGAAGGCCGCCAGGACGAACACAGCCCTGTCCCAGCGGTCCAGCGGGGTGGAGCCCTGGCCGGCGAGCACCAGGGCCGCGAAGTAGATCACGGTCATCGGGTTCATCAGCGTGATGCCCAGGAGCCCCAGATACGCCCGCACCGGGCTCATCGGTTCCCGGTCGATCCTTCCGGTGACCTCCCGCTTGCGGTATTCGGCGATGGCCGTCGCGGCGGTCCGGCACGCCAGCATCGCGAGCACCAGGGCCGAGGCCCAACGCAGCGGCTGCGTGATCGGCTCGATGACGGGCGCGAGCGCTGAGCCACCGAGCACGGAAATCAGCGCGTACAGGCCGTCAGCGGTCGCGGCACCCAAAGCGGCACACGCACCCACCCTCAACGACGTCCGTGCAGTGAGGGCCACGAGATACGTCCCCACCGCTCCCACCGGCATGGCGATGCCGTAGCCGGCCAGGAGTCCGGCGACCAGGGCCGCGCTCATGCGCGGTGCAGAACCGGCCTCCGCGGACAGCCGGGCTGCTGCTGGCCCCGCCCCGCGGCAGCGGAGGAGGACAGGGGCAGCACGGAAACAGTTGTCGTGGGCATGGGCAGATCCTCGGGGCCCCGGGCCACCCACGCAACTCGATTTCGTGATCGCCGTGGTCCGCGACACGAGCTGTTCCGCGCTCCCGGACATCCGAACCTTCGTACCGGAAGCGGCAGTTGCGCGATTCTCCCCGGTCCGGTCGCAGGGCAGCGAACGCGGCCTGCACCTGTGTGTGCGGGCCCACCGTTGCCTCCAGTTCGAGGAGCGGGTGAGGGGGCAGGCCGCTACGCCGGTGAGTGGCCCAGCACGACGCGGGCGGGGGGTCAGTCGATGAAGTAGTTCCAGAAGACGCCGACCTCGGTCTCCGAGGCGGCGACCACCCCCATGTCCATGAGGTAGCCGTCCCGCTCGGCTGCCGGATGGGTGAGGCCGTTGACGGCGAAGCTCCGGCGGCACCTGTCGGCGGCCTGCGCCCCGCCCTCCTCGTCGTCGAACGTGTCGTCGTCGAACGTGTCGTCGCCGAACTCGTCGGTGAGCAGGTCCTCGTTGGTGGCGAACTCCGCGGCGGGGCCGAACCTGGCCAGGACGGTGCGGGCCGCCGCGCCCAGCGCCGCCGCGGAGTGGTGGTGGAACGGGGAGCCGCCGTATTCGGCGCAGTGGCGCGTCAGCAGCATGGTGGCCACCCGCCGGGTGATCAGCTCCAGGTGGTGGTCGAGGTAGTGCGCGTCCACCAGCGCCAGCGGGTAGTACGGGGCCTGCGAGGTGCGGGAGGAGCTTCCCGCATGCTGGTCGACGGTGTGCCAGCCGCGCGGGTCCCGGGTGCCGAGCCGCAGCACCGCCGAGACGTCCTGCAGCCAGTCGGCGTGCCGCCGCGGACCCACGGCGGCCAGCCACGGTCCCAGCGTGCCCAGTGCCCGCTCCCACGCGGCGGCGTCCGGAGACGGCACGGTCTGGGTCGCGGTCCGGGACGGCACGGTCTGGGACGGAGTGGACCGGGACGGCACGGGCGGGGGCTCGGCGGGCGGGGGCAGGGCCATGGCGGGACCTTATCCCTGGCGCTGCCCCGTTCGGCCGCCGGCCGGGAACGAGCGCGGACCGCGGCCCTGCGGCGCGAGGACTTCCACCATCTCGGCGAGGTCTTCGCAGGCGGCGGCGATTCTCCGGTGGGTGTTGCGCTTCTCGGCGGTGACTGCGGCCAGCAGCAGCGTGGTCAGCGCGGCGGAGCCGTTCAGGGCCTGGAGCGTGATCATGCCCGTGATCAGGTCCTCCCGCGCGAAGACCCCCACCCGTGCGGTGGCGGCCCCGGTCGCGGCGACCGCGAGGATGGTCGTGCTCACCGCACAGCCCGCCAACTGGAACCGCAGCGCGGCCCACACCAGCAGCGGGAAGATCAGGAACAGCAGATCCATGGGGGCGCGGGTCACCACGATGGCCAGCACTGTCGTCGCCGCGCCCAGTCCCAGGGCCTCGACCGCCTGCAGGACGCTGCGCGGCCGGCCCAGTCGGGGCAGGGACAGCAGCAGCGGTGTGACGACCAGGACGCCGACCGCGTCGCCCGCCCACCATGCGGACCAGACCGGCCAGAACTCATGCAGTGTGAGGTTGCCGCCCGCGACCACCATCAGGGTGCCCACGGTCGCGCTCACCAGCATGCCCAGGAACGCCGCGAGGAAGACCAGGCTCACCCCGTCCCGCAGCCGGTCCACCTGTTCGCGGAATCCCGCGCGGTGCAGCAGCAGGCACGCGAGGACCGGGGCGAGCGTACTGCCCGCGACGGAGCCCAGCGAGGTCCAGCTCAGCGGCCCCATGTTGGTGAGCACCAGCAGTGCGCCGAGGGCCACCCCCGGCCACACCCGGAGTCCGAACCAGAGCAGCCCGGCGACGGCGATACCCGTCGGCGGCCAGAACGGGGTGACGACCGCGTTCTCGACCGCCACCTTCCACAGCAGGCCGAGCCGTCCGCCCCCGTAGTAGAGCAGGGCGAGCACGACGAGCCGCAGCACATAGGCCGCGAGCAGCCTCGACGGGGTGTCGCCGAGCAGCGGACCGGCCGGCGGAGGGGAGGGTTCCGGTGGGTGGTGATCGGCTGTCGTTTCGCTGGGGGGCACATCGTTCATCAGACAACGCCGGGCGCCGCACGGTCCGTCTGACACGCCTCCGGCCCGTCATAGCTGAGCACCAGTACGGCTGCGTCGTCGGTGTGCCCGGTCTGCTCGGCCACCTCCATGACCCGGTCGGCGAGCACTTCGGGGTCCTCGTGCACGCCCTCCCGCAGCACCTGCGCGACCTGGTCGAGGCCCTGCTCCAGTGGGAAGCGCGGTCCCTCCACCACGCCGTCGGTCAGCAGCGCGAGTGCACCCGGCTGGGTGAAGCGGTACTCGGTGACGGTGTAGGTCTGGCCCTCCAGCACGGCCAGCGGCAGGCCGATCTCCTCCGCGGTGTGGTCGATGACGCCGCACACCCCGTCGGCCCGCGCCCACACCGCGCCGGTGTGTCCGGCGCGTGCGGTGTGCACGCTCCAGGTGCGCGGGTCGAACCGGAGGAAGACGCAGGTGGCGAAGAGCGGGTTGTCGATCGCGGCGAGCAGCTCGTTGGCCGTGTGCAGGATCTCGCCGGGGTCCGTGGAGCCCATGGCCGCCACGGCGCGCAGTGCGATGCGGACCTGGCCCATGTAGGCGGCGGCTTCCACGTCGTGCCCCTGGACGTCGCCCACCGAGAAGCTGAGGGTGCCGTCGGACAGCAGGAAGCCGTCGTACCAGTCGCCTCCGATGTCCAGGCCGTTGCGGGCCGGAGCGTAGCGGGCCGCGACGCGCAGGCCCGGCGCGGTGGGCAGGGTGGAGGGGAGCATGCCGCGCTGCAGGGCCTCGGCCAGCTCGACCCGCGCGCGCTGGACCTCGACCTCCTCGCGGACCCGGGCGGTGAGCTGTCCGAGCTGCGAGAGCAGATCGTCCGCGCTCGCCGGCCGCGCGTGACGGTGCCGACCCTCCATGATCCGAGCGTAGCCCCGGGCGGGCAGCCGCGCCCGGTGAGCGCGTGCGTACGGAGGGCGGCCCGCAGCGCACCGGCCCGCATCGGTGGAGGCCCGGAGGTCAGCCCCGCCCGGCCGATTCCGCCTCCCCGGCGCTCTCCCGGCCCGCGCACAGCGCGGCCACCGACAGGGCGCCCCAGCCCACCGAGACGGCCACCGCCTTGGCACGGGTGGCGCGGGGGAGGGTCGTGCCGAGCAGTACCGCGTCGCCCAGGTCGGCCGCGATCCGCAGCCAGGCGGCCGTGCGCAGCGCGGGGCCCTCCGGTGCCAGCACCAGGGCGAGGCCGCTGGCCGCGTCCCGCCAGGCCAGCGGCCGCAGCGAGGTCCGGGTCTCGGGGGCGGTCCGGCCGTCCTGGTCCACCAGTCCGGACGGCTTGGCCAGCAGCCCGGGCCAGGCCGTGACGGCGGCTCCGTACACGGCCGTCGCCGCTCCGACAGCCCTCAGCAGTCCCACGCGCATCGCACTCTCCGCTCTCTCGCTCCGCCCCGTGCCCGCGGGTCCGCCGGCCGGTCACCGGCCGGACCGCGGCTGCACGGGGCCTGCACCGGTGGTCGGCGGCACCGGTGCGCGCCGCCGCGGACCCTGGTACGGGGCGGACGGCGTGCGGTGCAGCCCGGGGGCACCGTACCCGTGCCGGCGGGCCGTCAGGCCCCGACGGAGGGCCGGGGCGCGGCCGACGGGTCCCCGTTCGACGGCTCTCCGCTCGTGGGGCTGCCGCCCGCGGGCGTGCCGTCCGGGAGCGTCCCGCCCGGGGGCTGCGCCTCGGGAGACGCGGCCAACCGGGAGCGGGGCCGCCCGTAGCGGGAGTAGACCAGTGCACCGACCGCGAGGAAGACCGCGAACTGGACCCAGGTCACCAGCGGCAGCCCGGACATCAGATACAGACTCAGCGCCACACCCAGCAGCGGCGACCAGGGCGAGAAGGGCACCCGGAAGCTGCGCCGCAGTCCGGGCTGCGAGCGGCGCAGCGACAGGACGCACACGTTCACCACCGCCATGATCGCCAGGGTGCCGATCACCGTCATGTCGAGCACGACGTCCAGCGGCACCACGGCGGCGGGGACGGCGAAGACGACGGCGACGATCCAGGTGTTGGCGACTGGGGTCGAGGTCCTGGGTGAGACCCGTGCGAACACCCGCGGCACCAGCCCGTCCCGGGACATCGACAGCAGGATCCGGGTCTGTCCGTACATCACCGCCAGCACCACCGAGGCGATGGCCACCACGGCCCCCAGCGCGATCACGGTCGAGCCGAAGGCCGATCCGGTGGCGTGGTCGACGATCAGCGAGAGCGCGGCGGGCTTGCCGCCCACCTGCTCCCAGGGCATCGCGCCGATGGCCGCGACCGACACCAGGCAGTAGAGCAGCGCCACGCAGCCGAGGGTCACCAGGATCGCCAGGGGGACGTTCCGGCGCGGGTTCCGGACCTCCTCACCGGCTGTGGAGATGGCGTCGAAGCCGATGAAGGAGAAGAAGGCCAGCGAGGCCCCGGCCCCGATGCCGCCCAGGCCCTCGGGTGCGAACGGCGAGAGGTTCCCGGCGTCGTAGGCGGTGAAGGCGATGGCGCAGAAGAGCACCAGGATGCCGACCTTGATCACTGCCATCGCGGCGGTGGCCCGCGCGCTCTCCCGCACGCCGCGCACCAGCAGCACGGCGGCGAGCAGCATCACGACCACCGCGGGCACGTTGACGACGCCGCCGTGCCCGGGGGCGTCGGCGAGGGCGGCCGGGATGCGCACGCCGACGGTGTTCTCCAGCAGTTCGTTGAGGTACTGCCCCCAGCCGATCGCGACGGCGGAGACCGAGACGCCGTACTCCAGCAGCAGGCACCAGCCGACCAGGAACGCCGCACGCTCCCCGAGGGCGGCGTAGGCGTAGGAGTAGGAGCTGCCCGAGACCGGCATGGCGCTGCCCAGCTCGGCGAAGGAGAAGGCGGTGAAGACGCAGGTCAGTGCGGCCAGGACGAACGAGACGAGGACGGCAGGACCGGCTTCGGCGACGGTGTCGGACAGGCCGACGAAGATGCCGGTGCCGACGATCGCGCCGACGCCGAAGCACACGAGCTGGAACGGGCCGAGGGTGCGCTTGAGGCCGTGTCCCTCCAGGTCGGCGCCGGATTCGGCGACCAGCAGATCGGGGGACTTCAGACGCAGGCCGGTGCGGGGCATGGGACTTCCAGGGTGGTGCGGGTGTGCGCACGGGGGTGGGTGCACAGGTGGGACGTGCGCAGGGGTGCCTGGCACGGGGACACGGAGACAGGGGTACAGAGGCCACGAGGCCACGGGGTCACAGGGTCACAAAGGCCGCGAGGCCACGAGGCCACAAGGAAAGGGTCCGGGCGGGTGCCCGGACCCTTCGAGGTGGTCTCCATCGTAAGCGCCCCGACTGCATGATTCCGCAGATATCCGTATGACTATGCGCACAGTCGTGCGGATCCCGGGCGCCCGACCGCCGTGGAGCGGGCCCGGTCGGCCTCGGGCGGGTCCGGCCGGCCGTCAGCTCAGCGTGGCCACCAGTACGGCCTTGATCGTGTGCAGCCGGTTCTCGGCCTGGTCGAAGACGACCGAGTACGCCGACTCGAACACCTCGTCGGTGACCTCCAGCGAGGTCAGTCCGTGCTGCTCGTGGATCTCCCGGGCCACCGCCGTGCCCAGGTCGTGGAAGGCCGGAAGGCAGTGCAGGAAGCGCACCTCGGGGTTCCCGGTGGCCCGCAGGACGTCCATGGTCACCGCGTACGGCTTCAGGAGCGCGATCCGCTCGGCCCACACCTGCTGCGGCTCGCCCATGGAGACCCAGACGTCGGTGGCGAGGAAGTCCGCCCCGGCGACGCCCTCGGCCACCTCCTCGGTCAGGGTGATCCGCGCGCCGGTGCGCTCGGCCACCTCGCGGGCCCGGGTGACCACCGGCTCCTCGGGCCACAGCGGGCGCGGGGCCGCGATGCGCACGTCCATCCCCAGCAGCGCCCCGGTGACGAGGTAGGAGTTGCCCATGTTGTTGCGCGCGTCGCCCAGGTACGCGTAGGCGAGCTCCTCCGGCGGCCTGCCCGCCGCGCCCGGCGCGTGCTCGGTCATGGTGAGCACGTCGGCGAGCATCTGGGTGGGGTGCCACGCGTCCGTGAGCCCGTTGAAGACCGGCACCCCGGCGTGCGCGGCCAGCTCCTCGACCTTCTCCTGTCCGCTGCCGCGGTACTGGATCCCGTCGAACATCCGCCCGAGCACGCGCGCGGTGTCCTTTATGGACTCCTTCACGCCCAGGTGCGAGCCGGCCGGGTCCAGGTAGGTGGTGTGCGCTCCCTGGTCGGCGGCGGCGACCTCGAAGGCGCAGCGCGTGCGGGTGGAGGACTTCTCGAAGAGCAGCGCGATGTTCCGGCCCCGCAGTCGCGGCTGCTCGGTGCCCTCCCGCTTCGCCGCCTTCAGCTCGGCGGCCAGGGAGACCAGTCCGCGGAACTCCTCCGGCGTGAAGTCCAGCTCCTTGAGGAAGTGGCGGCCGGTGAGATCTGCTGCCATGGGGGCTCCTAGGTGCGCGCGTGCAGTGCTGTCCGCAATTGTATACGGTGCAATGAATTCCTATACGACCGGGTCGCGCTCCACCGGGCAGCTCATACAGCGCGGCCCGCCGCGCCCCCGCCCCAGCTCACCGCCGGGGATCTCCACCACCTCGACGCCCTGCCGCCGCAGATGCGTGTTGGTCGTCACGTTCCGGTCGTAGGCCACCACGACACCCGGCTCGACGGCCAGCACGTTGCAGCCGTCGTCCCACTGCTCCCGCTCGGCGGAGCGCACGTCCTGCGTCGCGGTCAGCACCCGGATCCGGTCCAGCCCCAGCGCCGCCGCGACAGCCCGGTGCATGTGCTCGGGGGCGTGGTCGGAGACCTTCAGCTCCTGGGCGCCGGAACCCGGCTCGATCGTGTACGAGCGCAGCATGCCCAGCCCCTCGTACTGGGTGAAGGTCTCCCCGTCGACCATCGTCAGCACCGTGTCCAGATGCATGAAGGCCCGGCGCTTGGGCATGTCCAGCGCGACGATCGACCGGGCCGAGCCCTGCGCGAACAGCCCGTGCGCCAGGGTCTCCACGGCCTGCGGGGTGGTCCGCTCACTCATCCCGACCAGCACCGCGCCGTTGCCCAGGACCAGCACGTCGCCGCCCTCGATGGTGGCGGGGTACGCCGACTGGCCGCCCGCCCAGGTGTGGAACCCGCCGCCGGAGCCGCCGGCGTCCGCGGCGGCCGCGAACAGCGGATGGTGCCGGTAGACGGCCTCGAAGTGGACGGTCTCGCGCTGCCGCGCCGGCCAGCGCATCGCGTTGATGCACACCCCGTCGTACACCCACGCCGAGGTGTCCCGGGTGAAGATGTGGTTGGGCAGCGGAGCCAGCAGGAAGTCGTCCTCGTCCATCACATGGAAGCGCACCGAGGCCGGCTCGGTGCAGCGCTCCACGTACTCGCGCTTGGTCATGCCCCCGATCAGCGCCTCCGCCAGCTCGGCCGTGGGCAGCCGGTCGAAGGAGTCCCGCAGGTGGTCGGTGGCCAGCAGGCCGTACTCCTTCTCGTCGAAGACCCGGTCCAGGACCAGTGCGCGGGCGGCGGGGACGTCGAGCGCCTCCGCCAGCAGATCCCCGAACAGATGGACCTCGACACCGAGTTCGCGCAGCGTACCGGCGAACGCGTCGTGCTCCTCCAGGGCCCGGCGCACCCACAGCACGTCGTCGAAGAGGAGATCGTCCTTGTTGGAGGGGGTGAGCCGCTTCAGTTCGAGCCCCGGCCGGTGCACGATGACGCGGCGCAGCCGCCCGGTCTCGGAGTCGACATGGAATCCCATGCGCTCATCCTGACGGAGCACCCCGCGCACCGCGAGGAGTCGACAGGCCCCGCCGCCGCACGCGCCCCGCCGGATTCAGCCGTCCTGCCGCAGCATCCGCCCCACCGCGGCGATGTCCCGCGGTCCCACCCGGCAGCAGCCGCCGACCAGCCGGGCCCCACGCGCCACCCACCCCGGAACCCGCCGCGCCGCGAACGACGGCGACCCCGTCCAGCGGGCCCGTGCCGCGTCCCACCCCTCGCCGCTGTTCGGATAGGCGACCAGCGGCACCCCCGGGCACGCCCGCGCGGCCGCCTCCAGCGCCGCGTCCACCTCCTCGGACGCGCAGCAGTTCACGCCGACCGCGAGCACCTGCGGATTGCCCGCGGCGGGCCCGAACGCCTCCGCCAGCGGCTGCCCCGCGCGGGTGCGCCCGCCCGCCACCGTGCAGCTCAGCCACACCGGCAGTCCGCAGTCCGCCGCGGCCCGCAGCAGCGCCTCGGCCTCCACCGCGTCGGGCACCGTCTCCAGCGCGAGGACGTCCGGCTCCGCCGCCGCCAGCGCCTCGATCCGCGGCCGGTGGAAGTCGGCCAGCTCCGCGACGCCCAGCCCGTACCGGCCCCGGTACTCGCTGCCGTCCGCGAGCACCGCGCCGTAGGGGCCGACCGACGCCGCGATCCACACCTGCTCGCCGGTCGCGCCCCGCGCCGCCGCCCGTGCCAGCTCCACACTGCGCCGGAACAGCGCGGCGGCCTGCGCCGCATCCCGGCCGCGACGCCCGAAGCCCTCGAACGACGCCTGGTAGCTGGCGGTGATCAGCACGCGCGCCCCGGCCCGGACGTACGCCGCGTGCGCGGCCTCGACCTCCCCGGGCGCCTCGGCCAGCAGGCGGGCCGACCACAGCTCGTCACCGAGGTCGTTGCCCTGTGCCTCCAACTGGTGGGCGAGCCCGCCGTCCAGCAGTACGGTGCCCTGGTCGAGCGCCTGGGCGAGCGGAGACCCGGGATGCGGCGTCACGACAGTTTGGCCTGCACCTGATCCGCGATCAGTGCCAGGTGGTCCAGGTCGCCCAGGTCGAGGATCTGGAGGTAGACGCGGGAGCTGCCGAGTTCGCCGAACCGGCCGATCCGGTCCACGACCTCCTCCGGCGTGCCCGCCAGTCCGTTCTCCTTCAGCTCGGACACCTCGCGGCCGATGGCCGCAGCGCGGCGGGCCACCTCCGCGTCGTCCCGGCCCACGCAGGCCACCAGCGCGTTGGAGTACACCAGCTCCGCGGCGTCGCGGCCGCGGTCCCGGGCGGCGGCCCGCACCCGGTCGAACTGCCGCTCGGTGTCGGCCAGGGAGCCGAAGGGCACGTTGAACTCGTCCGCGTAGCGCGCGGCCAGCCGCGGCGTCCGCGTGGCGCCGAAGCCGCCCACCAGGACCGGGATGTGTTCCTGGTGCGGCTTGGGCAGCGCGGGGGAGTCCGTGAGCTGGTAGTAGGTGCCCTGGTGGCTGAACGTCTCACCGGCCGGGGTCTCCCACAGCCCCGTGATGATCGCGAGCTGCTCCTCCAGCCGGCCGAACTTCTCCTTGGGGAAGGGGATGCCGTAGGCGGTGTGCTCCGCCTCGAACCACCCCGCGCCCAGGCCGAAGTCGACGCGGCCGCCCGACATGGCGTCCACCTGGGCCACCTGGATCGCCAGCGGCCCCGGCAGCCGGAAGGTCCCGGCGGTCATGAGCGTGCCCAGCCGGATGCGGCTGGTCTCCCGGGCGAGCCCGGCCAGGGTGATCCAGGCGTCGGTGGGCCCGGGCAGCCCGTCGGAGTCGCCCATGGCCAGATAGTGGTCGGAGCGGTAGAACGCGTCGAAGCCGAGGTCCTCGGTGGCCTTCGCGACCTTCAGCAGCGTGTCGTAGTCGGCCCCCTGCTGGGGCTCGGTGAAGATTCGCAGTCGCATGCCCCCATACTGCCTGGTCGCACGGTGTTGCGAGGCGCGGGCACCGGACCGGGCCCTGCGCGCTCGCCTCGGCCGTGCCGGACCTGCTTCAGCCGTCCCGCGCGGCGTCCTCCCCGGTCCCGCCGGTCCTGCCTGTCCTGCCCGTCCTGCCTGTCCTGCCCGTCCTGCCTGTCCTGCCCGTCCTGCCTGTCCTGCCCGTCCCGCCTGTCCTGCCCGTCCCGCCGGTCCCGCCGTCCTCTGCGGCCCGACCGGAGCCGGCCCCCAGAAGGCGGAGCAGGCTGGTGCGGAGGACTTCCCGGGCCCGGTCCGGGGACAGCCGTCCGGCCTCCGCCTGCTCGCTCGCGGTGTGCGCCAGGGCGATGACGGCGGAGACCAGCCAGTCCGCCGGAGGCCGGTCGTCGAACTCGCTGTCGCGCCGGCCGCGCCGGACGACCCGCTCCAGCAACTCGGCGACGGCGACGTGCCGCTCCGCATCCTCCCGCGCGTCCGACGGGCGGCTGCGGCGGGCCCGGATGCTCACCCGCCACGTCCCGGACGGAACGCGGCATGTCCCGGACGGCGCGGAGGCCGCCGCGTGAGCGGGCCCGGTGCCCGCAGCCGCAGCTACCCGGTGCTGGGCATGGCCTGCGGCCACTGCGCCGAGGCCGTCGGTGCGGAGCTGGGCCGGCTCCCGGGGGTGGCCGAGGTGGTGGTCGACGTCGAGCACGACACCGTCACCCCACCCTCCTCGGCGCCGCTCTTCCCCGCCTCGCGGCCGTCCGCGAGGCGGTGGACGAGGCCGGCTACGAACTCGCCCCCGGCTGCGGGGAGCAGAGCCGCGCGGTCGCCGCGCCGTCAGGCCAGGCTGCCGCGTTCCCGCATGGCCAGGGTGCGGAGGATCGCGGCGATGCGGTCGCCCGACTCGTCGGCCGCGTCGATGGCTTCCATGCACTGCCAGTACAGCGCCTCCTCCTCCGCCGTGACCGCGACGCCGACCAGGGCGACCCCGGCTTCGCCCAGGAGCGCGCCCAGGTCGTCCAGCGTGCGCCGGGGGTCGTCGATCTCCGAGAGCTGGGCGGCGCGCACCGCCCCCGCCCGCATCGCCTGGTTCCTGGAGCCGTTGGCCCTGCCGCCCACCTCGCTCAGGCCCAGCGCCTCCGACCGGACCGCCGGGGGTCCGCTGACCGCGAGGTGGCTGCCGACCGCCGCCGCGAGCGCCTGCGCCTGCCATGCCTCGGCGAGAGTGTCGGACACGTCCGCGCTGAGCGCGAGGGCCTGGCGTGTGGCGGCGATGAGCCGGCCTGCGTCCATCTGCCTACCCCTCACTGGTCGTCACCCAGCGTGACTGAATTGGGCCAGCTCCGCCAGGAGGTTTCGGATTTTCGTGGATAAAAGGCTCGTGCGACGAAGTTCTTCACTCCATAGAGTGACCGGTTCCGGGCTTCGGGAAACGCGTTTCGTTCCTCTCGATCTTCGCTTCCAGTGCCGCGAGGGGGTCGACCCCCACCACATGGCAGAACTGGAGCAGGTACGCGAGGACATCCGCGACCTCGTCCTCGACCCGCGCGGCACCTTCGGCGTCCGCCATCACCCGCGCCGACTGCTCCGGGGTCAACCACTGGAAGATCTCCACCAGTTCGGCCGCCTCCACGCTCAGCGCCGCCGCCAGGTTCTTGGGGGTGTGGTACTGCCCCCAGTCCCGCGCCTCGGCGAACCGGGCGAGTCGTCGTTGCAGCTCCGCGACCGTGCGGGGAGCCTTCTGGTGGCTGCCGGTGCCGTTCGGGCCGCCGGTGCGTGTCTCGTCTGCGTCGTCGTGCTCTGCGTTCACCTCCCAAGGTCTACCAGCAGCGGATCGCCCCTCCGCGCCGCGTCCCGGGACAGCACGCCCCCGGCGGTGCTCGTCGCCAGCAGCCGCACATGGCCGCGCTCCGCCATCCGCCGGGCGAGCGCGAGGAGTTCGGCTGCCTGCCGCTCGTCCAGCCCGCGGTCCGCGCCGTCCGCCAGCACCGTGAGCGCCTGCCGTGCGGCCGGGACCTCGTGCACGGTGTCCACCGACAGCACCCCGGGCCCGGTCAGCAGGACCAGAGCCAGCGCCGTGAACCGCAACTCGCCCTCGCCCAGCCACTCCAGCGGCGTGCCCGGTCCGCCGTCGTCCCGCACCAGGACACCCCGCACCAGTTCCGGGTCCGGTCCGCGGCCGGGTCCGGCCGGCTCCGACCGCAGGGCGGCCACCGGCCCGGCGCACCCTTCCCGCACCGCGGCCAGCAGGGCCGCGTGCCGGGTGCCGCACTCTGCCCGGGTGCGCCGCAGCACGTCCGCGAGGTTGCCGCAGTCGCCGCGCAGCCTCCCGTCCCGGGCCGCGACCGGCTCCCGCATCCGCGCGGGCGCCGGTGCGCAGGCGAAGACCGAGCGCAGTGCCACCACGACCTGCTCGACCGCCTCCAGCAGCACCTGCTCCTCCGGTGTCGTCCCGGCGACCCGCAGCGGCAGCAGCGGCAGGGCCAGCCGGTCGTCGGGCATCCGCAGCGTCCGGTGAGCGCCCGCGGCCGGGCAGGCGGCCGCCACCGCGCGCCGGGCCGGGTCCCGCAGCGCGGTGGAGAACAGGGTCCCGCCGGAGGCGTCGGACAACCGCTCGCCCACGACGCGCAGTTCGGGTTCCGCCTGTACGGCGACGTCGAAGCGCAGCGGTCCGGCCGGGCCCGCCACGGTGCAGCCGAGCCGGAAGCCGCGCCGCCCCTGGCGGTCGGGCCGGGCTGTCCGCGGGACATAGGGGGAGTGTTCCGCGGGCGAGACGGCAGGTGCACCGAAGACCTCGTCCAGCGGACTGCCCTGGCCGAGTCGGGCCAGCGCCTCGTACGCCTCCAGCACGGTGGACTTGCCGCTGCCGCTCGGTCCCGTCAGCACGGTGACGGGACCCAGGGGAACCGTGCGGGTGCGCAGCGCGCGGAAGGCGGACAGGTGCAGGGCGCTGACGGCAGGTGCCTGCGCGGCCCGTCCCGGCCCGAGGCCGGGGCCGTCCGCGGGGTCGCCGGGGGAGTCCGGAGGGTTGCCGGGCTCGCAGGGCTCGCCGGGGTCGCCGCCGGGACCGTCCGCGAGGCCGTCCGTGCCGTCCGCGCGCCCGTCCAGGGTGGCGGCCGCTCCTCCGCCGTGCTGTGCCGCTCGCATGCCGGGGACCGTACGCACGCCCCTGTGCGGCGAACCGTTCCCGCACCTCCGTGCTCCCCCGATCGGATGACGCGCGGCGCCGGCGGGCCGCGGCGGGCAGGGGACCCCCGGTCGTTGTCTATCGCGTACTCGTGACGACAGTCAGAACACAGTGATACGTTCGACGCGGTGGCCGACCCGCCCGAACCGGCGGGAGGCCGGCGGTTTGCCGACGGAGCGACGGAGGCGGCGGGATGAGCCCGTTCACCGGATCTGCGCAGCGCACCGAGGAATGGCGACACCTGCGGGTCGCCGAGGAGGAGGGCGTCACCACCGTGACGCTCGACCGGCCGGAGAAGCTGAACGCGCTCACCTTCGAGGCGTACGCCGACCTCCGCGATCTGCTGGCCGAACTGTCGCACCGCGGCCGCACCCGGGCCCTGGTGCTCGCGGGCGAGGGACGCGGCTTCTGCTCGGGTGGCGACGTGGACGAGATCATCGGCGCCACGCTGCGGATGGACACCGCTCGGCTGCTGGAGTTCAACCGGATGACCGGCCAGGTCGTCCGCGCCCTGCGGGAGGCGCCGTTCCCCGTGGTGGCGGCCGTCCAGGGGGTGGCGGCGGGCGCGGGCGCGGTGCTCGCGCTCGCGGCGGACTTCCGGGTGGCCGACCCCACCGCGCGGTTCGCCTTCCTCTTCACCCGCGTCGGCCTCTCCGGCGGGGACATGGGCGCCGCCTACCTGCTGCCCCGGGTGGTCGGGCTCGGCCACGCCACCCGCATCCTGATGCTGGGGGAGCCGGTGCGGGCACCGGAGGCGGAACGGATCGGCCTGCTCAGCCAGTTGGCCGAGGAGGGCGCGGCCGGACCGGCCGCGGACGCACTGGCCCGGCGGCTCGCGGACGGTCCCGCGCTCGCCCACGCACAGACCAAGGCGCTGCTCACCGCCGAACTGGACCTCCCGCTGTCCGGCGCCGTCGAACTCGACGCCGCCACCCAGGCGCTGCTGATGCACGGCGAGGACTACCAGGAGTTCCACGCGGCCTTCACCGAGAAGCGCCCGCCGTCCTGGCGGGGCAGGTGAGCAGGCGGTGACCGCGGTGCACCCGGCGCCGTCCCCGGGGCACCGGGCGCTGCGCGTGGCCGTCATCGGCGGCGGCCCCGGCGGACTGTACGCCGCGCTGCTGCTCAAACGGCTCGACCCGGCGCGCGAGGTGACGGTCTACGAACGCGACGCCCCGGGCGAGACCTTCGGCTTCGGGGTCGTCCTCTCCGACGAGACCGTCGGCGGGATCGAGAACGCCGACCCGGACGCCTTCGCCGCCCTGGGCGAACACCTGGTGCGGTGGGACGCGATCGAGGTGGTGCACCGCGGCCGGACCCTCACCTCCGGCGGGCACGGATTCGCGGCGCTCGGCCGCCGCACGCTCCTGTCGGTGCTGCACGAGCGGTGCCGCGGGCTCGGGGTGGTGCTGCGTTTCCGCACCCAGGCGCCCCCGGCCGCCGAACTGGCCCGCGACCACGACCTGGTCGTCGCCGCCGACGGGGTGCACAGCGCCACCCGGGCAGCGCACGCCGACGTCTTCCGGCCCGCGCTGACCACCCACCGCTGCCGGTACATCTGGCTGGCCGCCGACTTCGCGCCGGACGCCTTCCGCTTCGAGATCGCCGAGACCCCGCACGGCATCCTCCAACTCCACGCCTACCCCTACGCGCCGGACCGCTCGACCGCCGTGGTCGAGGCCCGCGAGGAGGTGTGGCGGGCGGCGGGGCTGGACCGGCTGGACGAGCGCGCCGCGGCCGAGCGGTGCGCCGCGCTGTTCCCCGGGACCCTGCGCGGGCGGACACTGCACGGCAACCGTTCGCGGTGGACCGCCTTCCGCACGGTCGTCAACGAGCGGTGGTCGCACGGGAACATCGTGCTGCTCGGCGACGCCGCGCACACGGCGCACTTCTCCATCGGCTCGGGCACCAAACTCGCCGTCGAGGACGCGTTGGCGCTCGCGGCCTGCCTGCGCGAGGAGCCCGACCTCCCCGCCGCGCTGGCCGCCTACGAAGCGGAGCGCAAGCCGGTCGTACGGTCCACCCAGCGTGCCGCGCACGCCAGTCTGACCTGGTTCGAGGAGCTGGCCGACCATGTCGCGCAGCCCCCGCACCGGTTCGCCTTCAACCTGCTCACCCGCAGCCGCCGCGTCACCCACGCCAACCTGCGGGTGCGGGACCCGGCGTTCGTCGCCGCCACGGAGCGGGAGGCGGGTATCCGGCCGGGCACTCCGCCCATGTTCACTCCCTTCCGGCTGCGCGGACTGGAGCTGCGCAACCGGGTCGTCGTCTCCCCGATGGACATGTACCGGTCCGAGCACGGCGTGCCCGGCGACTTCCACCTCGTCCACCTGGGCGCGCGGGCGCTGGGCGGAGCCGGGCTGACCATGACCGAGATGGTGTGCGTCTCGGAGCCGGGCCGTATCACGCCGGGCTGCGCGGGGCTGTGGAGCGACGAACAGGAGGCGGCCTGGCGGCGGATCGCCGCCTTCGTGCACAGCCAGTCCCCGACCGCCGCGCTCGGTCTGCAGCTCGGCCACTCCGGGCGCAAGGGCTCCACCCGGCGCATGTGGGAGGGCATCGACGAGCCGCTGACCGAGGGCAACTGGCCGCTGGTCGCCGCCTCCCCGCTGCCCTACCGCCCCGGCGTCAGCCAGACCCCGCAGGAGCTCACCCCGGCCGGGATGGCCGCCGTCCGGGAGGAGTTCACCGCCGCGGCGCGGCGCGGGGCCCGTGCGGGCTTCGATCTGCTCGAGATGCACTGCGCACACGGCTATCTGCTCTCCGGCTTCCTCTCCCCGCTGACCAACCGGCGCACCGACGGCTACGGCGGCCCGCTGGCGGCGCGGCTGCGCTACCCGCTGGAGGTCTTCGACGCGGTCCGCGAGGTGTGGCCCGCCGAACGCCCCATGACGGTGCGGATATCCGCCACCGACTGGGCGCCGGGCGGGACCACGGGGGAGGACGCGGTCCGGATCGCGGCCGCCTTCGCCGAGCACGGCGCGGACGCCATCGACGTCTCCACCGGCCAGGTCGTCGCCGAGGAGCGCCCCGCGCTGGGCCGCTCCTACCAGACCCCGTTCGCGGACCGCATCCGCAACCGGCTGGGCATCCCGGTCATCGCCGTCGGAGCCGTCTCCTCCTGGGACGACGTCAACTCCCTGCTCCTCGCCGGGCGCGCCGATCTGTGCGCGCTGGCCCGGCCGCACCTGTACGACCCGCACTGGACGCTGCACGCGGCGGCCGAGCAGGAGTACGAGGGCCCCGGCGCGCCGTGGCCGGAGCCCTACCGGGCCGGCAGCCGCAGACCTCCCACCGGTCGCACCGATGCGCCGAAGCCCCGCCTGTCCCTGTGACCCCCGCCGCTGCATACTCTGCGGTATGTAGTAATCCCCAGGCTCCGCCGCCCCGTACGGGTCTAGGCTGAGCGGTCCGTTCGCGATCCCCCGCCTCCGGGGAAGGCGCCTCCGGGGCGCGGACGGGCGAGCCGGCGCGCACGCCCGCCGAAGCCGGAAAGGGGAGCACTGTGCCCGCTCTGAACCAGGCCGAACTGGTGCTGGTGCACGACCCGCTGGCCGGAGACCTCTTCTGGCAACCGGTCGCCGGTGCGCTCCGTGTACGGGGCCGCACGGTGAGCGTTCCCTCCCTGACCGGGGCCTTCGACGCCCCGGGTCCCTACTACCCCGAACTGCTCGACGCCGTGGCCCGCCAGCTTGCCGCCGTCCCCGCCGTCCCCGCCGCGCCCGTCGTCCTGGCCGGGCACAGCGCCGCCGGGGCCCTGCTGCCCGCGCTCCGCGAACTGCTCACCCGCGGGCACCGCCCGCCGCGCACCGTGGCCGGTACGGTCTACGTCGACGCGCCGTGGCCGCACCCGGGGCGGAGCGGGCTGGCGGCCCTCCAGCCGGAGCAGGCCGCGCGGCTGCGCGAACTCGCCGAGGACGGCGTGCTGCCGCCCTGGGACATCTGCTTCGCCGAGCAGGACCTGATCGACGAGGTCCCCGATCCGGTGCTGCGCGAGCAGTTCCGGGCCGGTCTCCCGCGGCTGCCGCTCGCCTACTTCCAGGAGCCCGCCCCGTCCGCCCTCCCGGACCCGGACCCCGCCCGGACGGCCTACCTGCGGCTCAGCCCCCGCTACGAGGAGACCGCGATGCGGGTGGAGGCCCTCGGGCACCGGGTGCTGCGGCGCACCGCGCACCATCTGAGCCCGCTCACCGACCCGGAGGGCACCGCCGACGCGCTGGAGAAACTCGCCCTGCGCTTCGCCGTCCGCCCCGCCTGACGGGACGCCTCCGCCGCCGTACGGTGGAAGCATGTACGCACGGAGGCGGCGGCGGTACTTCACGCTGATGGCCATCTGCCTGGTGCTGTTCGTCAGCGCGTGGGCCTTCGTGCGGCTGTGGTCGGTGCCCGCCGCCATCGCCCTGTGCGCCGTCGCCATGGTCCTCCCGCCGCTCGCCGTGATCGTCGGCAACCGGCGGGAGCCCGACGACCGCTGGTGGGACGAGCCGCCCGAGGACGACCTGCCGCCCGACGACCGGTGGACCGGTGACGACCGGCCGCCGCGGGACGGCGGAGGCCGCTGAGCCCGCAGCCCGCAGCCCGGGGCCCGGCGGCTCCCGGTGCGGGCGCGGGCGGCTGCGCGGCGGCTCGCGGCGGCATCCCGGCACGCTGGAACGTCATCGGGCCGGCGTGGTCTCGGCGTACACCTCGCGCACATACGCGTACCCCGCGTCGCGCAGCTTCGCGTGCAGCCCGGCGAACACCTTCGCCGACCGCTCGCCGGGCCAGCGCGCGGGCAGCAGCGCCGAGGGCAGGCCCGGATCGGCGTAGGGGAGCTGCCGCCAGGCGTCCAGCGCGAGCAGGTAGTCCCGGTACGCCGCCTCCGCGGGCACCCGGCTGCGCCGCTCCCAGCGGCGCAGGACGGGTTCGTGTACGGCGAGGAACGCCCGGTGGCCCTCCGCCATGGCCTCCAGATCCCACCACCGGGCCACCGCTTCGGCGGTCGGTGTGAATCCGGTGTGGCTGCCCCGGAACAGGTCCACGTACGGCGCCAGTTCCAGCCGCTCCAGGGCGTGCCGGGTCTCCGCCTCCAGATGACCGGGTGCGATCCACACACCGGGTGCGGCGGTGCCGAAGCCGAGCCGGGCCAGCCGGGAGCGCAGTACATGCCGCCGGTCGCGTTCGCTCTCCGGGACGGAGAAGACGGCCAGCAGCCAACTGCCGTCCGGTTCGGGGCGGTGGTAGATCCGGTGGTCGCCGTCGGCGAGGAGCTGCGCGGCAGCGGACGAGGGGCGGTATCCGGCCGCCCTGCTGCCGGGTCTGTCGGCGGCCAGCAGCCCGCGCCGCTTCAGCCGGGAGACCGCTGAGCGGACCGACGGCGCGTCGACGCCGAGGGTGCCCAGCAGCCGGATCAGCGCGGCGACCGGTACGGTGCCCCCGCCCTCCGGCTCGCGGCCGTAGGCGCCGTAGAAGGAGAGGACGAGGGAGCCGGGCGAGGGCTTGCGGTGTGGGCCGCGCGGGGTGCGGGCGGCCTCGTCGAGCTGCGGAAACACGTTCTGGACCACGCCGTCACTCTAGGCCCGGCGGGTGTCGGGCCCCTCCTGCGGACGCGGGTCCCGCAGCCGGAAGCGCTGCAGCTTGCCGGTGGGAGTGCGCGGCAGCTCGGAGGCGAAGACGAACCGGCGCGGGCACTTGTACGCGGCCAGCTCCGCGCGCACGTGCTCCGCCAGCCGCTCGGCCGTCCCGCTGTCCGGCGTGCTGCCCGGGGCGAGTACGACGTGTGCGACGGCCAGTTGCCCGCGGTGTTCGTCCGGGCAGCCGACCACGGCGACCTCGCTCACCTCCGGGTGGCCCAGCAGCACCTCCTCGACCTCGGGGCCCGAGATGTTGCTGCCCGCGGAAATGATCATGTCGTCCGCGCGTGCCACGAACCGGAAGTAGCCCTCCGCGTCCCGTACATAGGTGTCCCCGGTGATGTTCCACCCCTCGCGCACGTAGGCGCGCTGCCGCTCGTCGGCCAGATAGCGGCAGCCGACCGGCCCGCGGACCGCCAGCAGCCCCGGGGTGCCGTCCGGCACCGGCACCAGGGCCCCCTGCGCGTCGGGCGCCACGATGCGCGCCTGGAACCCCGGGACCGGAACTCCCGTGCTGCCGGGCCGGATCGCGTCGTCGGCGGCGGAGAGGAAGATGTGCAGCAGTTCCGTCGCCCCGATCCCGTCGATGATCCGCAGCCCCGTCCGCTCCCGCCACGCCTCCCAGGTGGCGGCGGGGAGATGCTCGCCCGCTGAGACGCAGCGGCGCAGCGACGACAGGTCGCAGGCATCGGCCTCGCCGGGGTGCTCGGCCGCCAGCCGCGCCAGCATCGCCCGGTAGGCGGTCGGCGCCGTGAACAGCACCGAGACCCGGTGCGCCGCGATCGCCTCCGGCGTCCGGGCTGCGCCGCCCCACTGGTCCAGCAGCGACGAGGCGCCCACCCGCAGCGGGAAGACCACCAGCCCGCCCAGCCCGAAGGTGAAGCCCAGCGGCGGCGTTCCGGCGAACACGTCGTCGGCGTGCGGGCGCAGCACCTGCGCGGCGAAGGTGTCCGCTATGGCCAGGACGTCCCGGTGGAAGTGCGCACAGCCCTTCGGGCGACCGGTGGTCCCGGAGGTGAAGGCGATCAGCGCCACGTCGTCGGCCGCGGTGGGCACCGCCTCGAACCGGTCCGGCCGGGAGGCGGCCACCCGCAGCACGTCGTCCGGACCACCGCCGCCGAACAGGCCGGTGCGCAGCCCCGGCACGTCGGCCTTGACCAGTTCGTCCGCCGACCGCACGTCGCACAGCGCGTGCGAGACCCGCGCCAGCCGGCAGACGGTCGCCAACTCGCCCGCCCGGTGGGCGGCCAGGACGGTCACCGCCACGGCCCCCGCCTTCATCACCGCCAGCCAGCAGGCGGCCAGCTCCGGGCTGGTCGGGCCGCGCAGCAGCACCCGGTTGCCGGGCACCACGCCCAGGTCCCCGGTGAGGACGTGCGCGAGCCGGTCGACGGTGGCCCGCAGTTCGCCGTACGACCACGTGCGCCGGGGTGCCGGTGCCCGGTCGGGTCCGGCGCCGGGAGCCGGGGGCAGGCCGCCGCTGTGGAAGGCGGGCCGGTCGGCTCCGAGCCGCTCGATGGTCCCGTCCAGCAGTTCGGCGCCGCAGTTGAGCCGCGCGGGATAGGCCGGGGCCGGGTCGTCCAGCAGCAGGACGGGCCACTGCTCGGGCGGCGGCAGATGGTCCCGGGCGAAGGTGTCGACGTGCGCGGACGGAGTCGGATCCATCACCGGGCTACCCCCTCGCGGGCGGTCCTCCGAACTCGGCCGACGGCCCGCGGACCGCCGGCGGCGCCGGTCCGGCGCGTGGCGTCGAGCGTAACGTGTTGGTGACGGCAGTCAATGGTCCGCGATAGACAGGGAGTCGGCGACAGCACAGGAACCGGTCCGCGCGGGGACCCCCGCACCGGGCCACGGCCGAGGGGAGCCGCCATGACCACCGCCTTCGCACTCACCCCGCAGCAGCGCGCCTGGTGCGCGCGGCTGCGCACACTCGGAGAACAGCTCGCCCCACTCGCAGCCCGGTGCGAGGACGGCCGGGTCGACCGCCCGCTGCTCCGCGAACTGGGCGCACTCGGACTGCTCGCCCACGCCGTTCCCGCAGCGCCCCCGTGGCGCCGCGGCAGCGCGCTCGACCTGTGTCTGCTGCGCGAGTCGCTGGCCTACTCCTGCCCGCAGGCCGAGACGGCGCTCGCCCTCCAGGGCTTGGGCGCCGGGCCGGTTGCCGACGCCGGAACAGCCGAGCAGCGGGCCCGCTGGCTGCCCGCCGTCGCCGCGGGCCGGGCGGTGGCGGCCTTCGCACTGAGCGAGCCCGGCGCGGGCAGCGACGCGGCAGCCCTGGCACTGCACGCGGAACCCGACGGCGGCACCGGCGCCGACGACCCGGCCGGAAGCCCGGAGGGCTGGCGGCTCACCGGTACCAAGACCTGGATCTCCAACGCGCCCTGGGCCGACTTCTACACGGTCTTCGCCCGCACCGGCGAGGCTCCCGGAGCCCGCGGTGTGACCGCCTTCCTCGTCCCCGCCGACCGGCCCGGACTGCACGGCGAACCCCTGGACATGCTCGCCCCGCACGCCCTGGGCACCCTCACCTTCGACGCCGTCCCCGTCACCCGGGCCGACCTCCTCGGCGCGCCGGGCGCCGGATTCCGCGTCGCCATGCGCACCCTCAACCTGTTCCGGCCCAGCGTCGGCGCCTTTGCCGTCGGCATGGCCCAGGCCGCGCTGGACGCCTCGCTCGAACACGCCGACGCCCGCGCCGCGTTCGGCGGCACGTTGCGCGACCTGCAGTCGGTCTCGCACCGGCTGGCGGAGATGGCCACCCGGACCGAGGCGGCGCGGCTGCTGGTGTACGCCGCCGCCTGCGCCTACGACGGCAGCGACGGCGAGGGCGCGGACCTGGCGCGCCGCTCCGCCATGGCCAAGCTGCTGGCGACCGAGACCGCGCAGGACGTGGTCGACGCGGCCGTCCAGATCCACGGAGCCGCCGCACTCCAGCGGGGCCACCTGCTCGAACACCTCTACCGCGAGGTACGGGCGCCGCGCATCTACGAGGGCGCCAGCGAGGTCCAGCGTTCCCTGATCGCCAAGGAGCTGTACAGGGAGCGCTCGGGGGAGCGGGACGCGGCTTCGGGCGGGACCGGTGCGGACGAGGGGCCTGCTGCCGGTGCGAGGGAGGCCGCCCCGGACGGTGCGCCGGGGGTCGCCGCCGGCCGGGCCGCGGACGAGGCGGGGGAGGACCGGCTGTGAACCCCGACCCCGCCGACGGCGGCGCCCTGCACCGGGTCAACCCCGCGGAACTCGCGCCGCCGCGCGGCTTCTCGCACGCCGTGACGGCCACCGGTTCGCGGCTGGTCTTCCTGGCGGGCCAGACGGCACTGGACAGCGCGGGCCGTGTCGCCGCGCACACCCTCCCCGACCAGTTCCGCACCGCGCTCGGCAACCTGCTGGCCGCCCTGGCCGCGTGCGGCGGCACTCCGGCGGACCTGGCCCGCGTCACCGTTTACACCACGGACGTTCCCGAGTACCGCGCCCACGCCGCCGAACTGGGCCGGATCTGGCGGGAGCTGGCCGGCCGCGACTACCCCGCGATGGCGGTCATCGGCGCGGTGCGGCTGTGGGACGAGGAGGCCCGGATCGAGCTGGACGGCTTCGCGGTGCTGCCCTGACTCGGGGGACGCGAGGTCGCGGGACGGCCGGGGCCCCGGGGCGGCCGGGTCGTGGGACGGCCGGGTCGTGGGGCGGTGTCAGCCGCCGGGGCCGGTCCGCTCCCCGCCGCCCGTCCCGGCCTGCAGTCCGCCTCCGCCGCGCTGCCGGCGCCGGTGCGCGGCGACCCGGGTGCGGGTGGCGCACGGGCGGGAACAGTAGCGGCGCGACGCACCGGGCCCGCCGCCCAGGTAGAGCCGTCGGCAGCCCGGTGCCGCGCACTCGCCCCAGGCGGTGCCGCCCTGTTCGCTCAGCAACCGGGCGAGCGCCAGCGCCGCTGCCGCCATGAACCAGTCCGCCCAGCTCGCGTCGTCGCCCCGGTCGACGTGCAGATGCCAGGCGTGTCCGTCGTGCCTGCTCAGCCGGGGGCGGGCCGCGCAGCGTTCCAGCAGCGCGTTGAGCGCCTCGGCCGCCCGGTCGGTACCGGCCTCGGTCAGTACCCGCTCCGTCAGCTCCACCACCGCGCGGCGGAGTGCGGCTGCTTCGGCGTCCGTCAGGCTGCGCAGCTCCTCCTCCGACTCGCCGTGCCGCCGCAGGAGGGCCGCCATCGCCGCGCGGGGGAGCGCGGGATCCTCCCGTACGGCGTTCGCGAGGTCGATCAGCCGCTCACCGGGCCGGAATCCGTCCTGCGACTCGCCATGCTGCTTCATGTAACGCATTATACGATGAAGCCGTTACTCGACGGTCGGTCCGGCACACGGCACCGGGCGGGCACCGGGACCACCGGACATGCCGCGCGGAGGACCGTTCGCCCCAGGGGGAGGGCAGCAGCGTTGCTGAGGACGTATCTGGCCACGGCCTTCCTGGCGCGGTTCGCCGACGAAGGGGTAGGCGTCGCGCTGGCCCTGCTGGCCGTCGAACGGACGGGCCGCCCGGCGCTGGGAGGGTTCGTCCTCGCGGCCTGGCTGGCCCCGCACGCACTGGCCGCCCCCGTCGTCGGCACGCTGGCCGAACGGACCCGCGCCCCGCGCCTGCTGCACGGGTGCGCACTCGCCCTCCTCGGCACGGCGCTCGCCCTGCTGGCACTGACGACAGGGCGGATGCCGGTCCTGCTCACCCTCGCCGTCGCCCTCACCGGAGGCAGCGTCGGCCCGCTCGTCACCGGCGGCCTCTCCAGCCTCCTCGCCGAGACGCGCGGGCACAGCGGAGCCGGCCAGGGCGGTGACGGCAGCCTGGGCCGTACACCCCTCGGCAGGTGCGACGACGGAGACCGTCCCGGCGGCGCCGATGCCTCGGCCGGAGGCCGCGGCAGTCGCCTCCGCGACCGCAGTTACGCCTACGACGCGGCCACCTACAACGCCGCAGCCGTCACCGCACCGGCTGCCGTCGCCGCCACGGCTGCCGTGTCCTCCGCAGCCCTCGCCACGGTGCTGCTCGCGGGCTCGGCCGGCTGTGCGGCCCTCCTGTGCGCAGCGCTGCGGCTTCCCGCGGCCGACCTCGGCTCGTCCCCGGCCCACCGATTCCGGATCCGCGAACTCGGCACCGGGTTCCGTGTCCTGCGGCGCACTCCGCAACTCGCCACCCTCACCCTCGCGACCTGCGTGGCCTTTCTCGGTGCCGGTGCGCTCCCCGTCACCGCCGTGCTGCTCGCCCGGGCCCGGGGCGCGTCCGACGGCGGCGGACTGCTGATGACGGCGTTCGCCGTGGGCGGGCTCGCCGGTTCGCTGGCGGCGGCACGGTGGCCCGGCGCGTCCGGACCGGCCCGCTCGGCGCGCCTCGGCCTGCTGGTGACGGCCGCGGGGCTGGCGGGCGCCGCCCTCACCCCGTCCCTCCTGTGGACGGCCGGGCTGTTCCTGTGCGCGGGACTGGGCGAGGGCCCGCTGCTGTCCGCCACATTGCGCCTCCGCGCCGACCACGCCCCTGAGGGGACCCGCGCCCAGGTCTTCACTCTCGGCGCGGGGCTCAAACTGACCGCGGGTGCTGCCGGAACCGCGCTCGTCGGTGCCCTCGCCTCGTTGCCGCCGCAGTCCCTCCTCCTGCTGACCGCGGCGCTCCAACTGGCCGCCGCCGCACTCCTGCGCGGCCTGCGACGCAGTCGGCCGGCGCCCCCGGATCGGGAGCCGGGAGCCGGTACGGGGCGTCAGCCAGGGCTCCGCGGACTCCCCCGGGGTCCGCGGAGCCCCGGCGGCTCATGGTGAGTGCGAGCCAGGGCATGCTGCCTCGCACTCACATGGCTTCGGTGCCGGGCTTCCTCGGAAGCGTGTGACGCACGGCCCTGCGCGGGCTCGCGACCGGCGCGGCGCTGCGCCCGGACGGGCCACCGGGTGCGGTGACGGCTCCCGCTCCGCAGAGCACAGACCTGGGGGATCGGAGGCGAGTCCGTGTGGTGGTCATGCGCGTCGTGCTCCGAATCTCGCCGGGCCGTGGCGGCCCCTGTCCCTGCGTCCCGAGCGCCGTGCGCTCGGCTCTCCCCGGTGTGCGTGCGGTGAGCCACCGGACAACCGGCGTCGGTAGTGTGCTTGCTGTGCACACCCAACCGTCCGTCGATTAATCTCAGTTAATCGCAGGGCAGAAACATTGCACACCCTGCTTCGCAGTGTCAACTCAGATTAATCTCGTCATCAGGGAGGTCGTATGCCGGCTGACGCCTTCAGTGAGCGTCTGAACAGGCTGTTCGAGATGGTCCACCCCCCTGACCGCGGCCCGTACACGAATCAGGAGGTTGCGGCGCTGCTCCGAGAGCGTGGCGGACCGACCCTCTCCCATGTCTATCTGTGGCAGTTGCGCACCGGACGGCGGGACAACCCGACCCGACGGCACCTCGAGGGGCTCGCAGAGTTCTTCGGCGTCCCGGTGGCCTACTTCTTCGACGAGGACACCGCGCTGAGGGTCTCCGAGGAACTGGCATTCGTCCGGCGCATGCGCGAGAGCGGTGTGCAGCGTGTGGCGGCCCGCGCGGCGGGGTTGTCACCGCGGAGCATGGAGCAGGTCCTCGCCACCATCGAGCACATACGCGAGCGCGAAGGTCTCGATGCAGGCTCGGGTGAGGGAGGCAGTGCTTGATGCGCCGGCGCAGCCTGCGGCGGGAATGCCGCCGCTTCGTCCGTGACCTCGGTCTTCCCCCGGCGCGGAGCATCCGCGACCTGTTGCCCGCGATCGAGTCCCGCTCGGGTCGTTCGATCCGGCTGGAACCCTCCCCGCCGAACAGCGGAGGCGGCCTGTGCGGAATGTGGATACGCACGGTGGAGGGCATCGACTACATCTTCGTGAACGAGGAGACCAGCCGTGCGCACCAGGACCACATCATCGCGCACGAGGCTGCGCACATCCTGCGGAATCACCAGGGCAGCGGCACACTCGGCGAGGTCAACCCCGTGACGGACCGTCTCGCCCCCACCCTTGATCCGCAGGTGGTGAAGATGATGCTGGGGCGCAGCGACTACGAGCTCCACGACGAGCGAGAAGCCGAGCTGATCGCCTCACACCTGCAACGGCACATTCATCACCAAGGCCCCGACATCAGCGCTGGGGACCCCATCGCTGAGACTCTGCTGCGTCACGGGAGATAGCGGTGCAACAGCTCCTTCATCCCATATGCCTTACTTTGGCTGTCACCGGTCTGCTGCTGCTTCTCTGGCCGCCGCGACGTCTCGCCGAAGACCGCGCGCTTGCCGCACTGGCCGGTGTCTACGGGTTCTCGGCGCTCTCTTTCCTGGTGTCGCTCGAACCCGTCTGGAAGGTACTCGACGAGACGACAGGGCGGCCCTCCACGGGCATCCTCGCGGCCTTCGGCTCGGTGGTGGCCCTGCTCGCCCTCCAGCCTGTCGTGCTCGCCCACTGGACGCTGCCAGGGGAGCGGGCACGGAGGCGTACCGTGTTCTGCCTGGCGGCAGGTGCGGTCGTCATCGCGGCACTGGGGGTGCTCTTCTTCCACCTCACGCCGACGGGCCGGTCGACCCCGCAGGGGTTCACCATCAACTACGTGCACACCGGCACCTACCAGGCGTACCTGACGCTGTACATCGTGGCCTACACGCTCGGTGAAACGGTTCTGGCGGTGGGCTGCTGGAGAGCGGCCCGGTACACCGGCGAGGTCTGGATCGCCCGCGGACTGCGCATCGTGGGGGTGGGCGCGGTCGTGACCATCGGCTACAGCGCCGTACGCCTGGGCTATGTCGTCGCCGTGCTGTCCGGGCTCCCTCAGCCCTCGGCCGCTGCCGAGAAGTTCGCCTGGCTGTGTGCCGACGGCGGCACCACTCTCACCCTGATCGGTTTCTTCGTACCGACGCTGGCTCTGCACGCCGTTCCGCACGCCCGTGCCTGGCTCCGGGCGCAGCGCGACTACCGGCGTCTCGCGCCCCTTTGGGAAGCGATGCACGAGGCCGTCCCCGGCGTCGCGTTGAACTCCCCCCGCACCCGCAACGGCTCACGGATGCGCGTCCGTGCCATCACCTGGCATCTCTACCGCCGGGCTGTGGAGATCCGGGACGGCCAGTGGGCACTTCAGCCCTTCCTGGACGCCTCCGTGCGCCACACATCCGAGCAGCGCCGGCGCGATGCCGGGCTCACCGGTGCCGACCTGGCATCCGCGGTCACCGCCGACCAGATCCGGGCGGCACTGATCGCCTCGAAGCGCGACGAGGCACCTCGGATCCCGGCGGAGTACGCGGACGCAAGCACCCGGGAGGACGTGCGTACGCCGGACGACGACGTCCAAGCGCTGCTGCGTACGGCTGCCCACTTCGAAACCGCACCCGCACGACAGGAAACCGCACCTTCATGGACCTGACCCACCGCACGGCCCTCGACCAGCTCCACGCCCTCACCACGGGAGAGGTCTCCAGCCGGGAACTCACGGCTGCCCATCTGGAGCGCATCGCACGTCATCCCGAACACAACGCGGTGACCACGCTCGACCGCGAAGGGGCGCTGCATGCGGCGGCCCGGGCGGACCGAAGGCGAGCCCAGGGCGGTTCCGACGGGCCGTTGCTCGGACTGCCCGTCGTCGTCAAGGACGCACTGGAGACCGAAGCCCTGCGCACCACGTGCGGCGCCGCCGAGCTGGAAGGGCATGTGCCGGACCGGGACGCGGACGCCGTGGCCCTCCTGCGCCAAGCAGGCGCGGTGATCCTCGGCAAGACCAACACTCCCTCGATGTGCCAGGACATCCAGACCACCAATCCGCTCTTCGGCACGACGCCGAATCCCCACGACCCGCAGCGGACGGCCGGAGGTTCCTCCGGAGGCTCGGCCGCAGCCGTGGCGGCCCGGCTGAGTCCTCTCGGCATCGGCAGCGACCTGGCCGGTTCCCTGCGACTGCCCGGCCACTACTGCGGCGTCCATGCGCTGCGCCCCAGCTACGGCGTGGTCCCCGCGAGGGGACACATCCCCCGGGCCCCCGGCTGGCTGTCGACCTCGGACATGCTCAGCATCGGTCCTCTCGCACGGAGTTCGACCGACCTCGAACTCGCTCTCAGCGTGCTGGCCGGCCCTTCCCCCGAGGACAGTGCGGGCTGGCAGCTCACCCTCCCTCCGGCACGGCACGGCAGCCTGCGCGACTTCAGAGTCGGCCTGTGGGCGGACGACCCCTACTGCACCGTGGACGCGGCCACCCGTGAGCTGCTCGACAGCACGGAAAAGCGGCTGCTGGACGCCGGGGCGAGCGTCGACACCACCAGTCGGCCGGTGGACATGGCCCATTCCGACCGCCTCTTCCGCACTCTGATGTTCGCCGGTTCGTCGGCCGGCGCGTCCGCGGAGGCATTCGACGGCGAGGTGCAGGCGGCCGGGAACCTGCCGCCCGGTGAGCAGTCACCCGGCGCGGAGTTTCTGCGTGCCCGAACGCTGCGTCACCGGGACTGGCTGCTCGCGGACGAGGAGCGCCGACGCGTGCGGCAGCAGTGGGCGGCATACTTCCGCGACATCGACGTCCTCGTCACACCTGCCGCTCCGACCGCCGCCGTTCCCAGCCAGACCGATGTACCCGTCCCGGAGCGGTACATCACCGTGGACGGCGAGCGCCGGGCGTACTGGGACCAGACGACCTGGCTGAACCTGGCCGGTCTGGCGCATCTGCCCGCGGCCACCGTTCCGCTGGGCGTCACTCCCGACGGCCTCCCGCTCGGAGTCCAGCTCATCGGCCCGTATCTGGGCGACCTGACCGTCACCCGCCTCGCCGGGCTTCTGACGAGCACCGACTGACGACAGGGCCGTATCACCGACCGGGCCGGGCGGCGCCGCCCGCGACGAGGGGCGGCGCGCACCGGTGACGTGACCGCCGTCGGCCGGGAGGCGGGCTGGTGGAGGGCGGTCCGCGGCCCGCTTCGGACCGGGCCTGGATCCGGGAGCTGAACTGGCGTGCCTGGCCGCCCCGGTCGCCCGAGCAGCCGATCTTCCCCCCCCGGTCCTCGACGAGGACTACGCCATCAAGACCGCGCGGGACTGGAACGTGCAGTACAGCGGTGCCGGTTTCGTCACTCGCTTCAAGGCCGAGTCGGATTTCCTGAGCCGGTACCCCGTGCGGCAGGCAGGAGGACGGATGATCCTCGAACTGCGGGTGCCGGCAGCGGATCTGGAGGACTTCACGCGCACAACGTCGGAGAGAGCCAGGTGACCCACGAGTTCCGCTGACACCCCCGGAAGGCGGTCAGCGCTCGCGGACAATCGCCAGGCTGAGTTCCTCGTTCTCGTTGGTGAGGAAGCCGCCTACTCCCGGGCCCATCATGAGCGGTATCTGGGTGCCCTGCGGGAGAGCCTTGGGACTGCCGGAAGCGAGGGGCACCGCCACGGGGGTGGAATGTTCTCCATCGGCGTCCTCAGGTGCTGTGCCGCCGTAAGCTGTGCCGTTGTCCCCGACACTCAAGAGAATGAGTCGCTTGCGGTCTCCGTCACCCATCAGGCAGAATCCCCGTTTCTCCTTGAGGTCGAAGGCAACCGACCCGGCCACCAGATAGCGTCCGTTGGGGGAAACAGTGGCCGGCGGCATCCGACTCTTGTCCTCACCCCACATGTCCTTGCCGTCCGAGTAGGCATCTTCGGAACATGTCACGCGAGCTTCGACGGCTCCGGTCTCGGGGTCGTGCATCGCGAAGACCGACTTCGAGGAGCCTCCCCAACCCTTCGCCTCCCAAGAGGCGAACAGGGATTCGTCTGTTGCCGCCAGCAGTTTTCCGTTGGTCCTGCCCTCTGGGGCAAGCTCTTCGCTGAACCAGTGGCCCGGGATGCCGAACCCCTCGACGCCCTCTGTGCTCACCACAGGGCCGAGGCTCGTCAGAGCCGGGATCTTGCTCCCCGCACATGCGCTGTCAGCACATTGCTTCAGCAACTCATTGGCATCCTCATATTGCTTCACCTTGCCGCTTCGCACGTTCACCGAGGCGGCGTGGGAACCTGCGGTGACGAGGATCCCTTGGCTGCCCCCGTGAACTCTCAGTTCCTCGATGCGACCGACTTCGAAGGGGACATTGACGGTACGTTCGGGGGTGACGTCGTACCCCGAGGCGTTCGAGGGGAAGATCGAGAGCTTGACGATTTCCCGACCGTTGTGGAGTTCATCCTTGCCCTCCATACCGTGGCCCCACGCTACGACGTATTCGCGTCCGCCATGCGCCGCAATGGTCAGGTGAGGGGCGTTCTGGCCCGAATTCGAATCCTCGTCAGATGCCTCCTTCACCGGTACCGGCGGATTCCAGACTTTGCTGGACCAGCGCAGGCGGCCGGAGCCCAGAGCGCGGCTCTGGATGACGTGACCGGTGGGCCCGGTCCGCAGATAGGCGAGGGACTTCGATTTCGTGCCCACCGTGGCCGGGATCGAACTCAGGTTCTCGGGCAGGCTCTCGAAGGTGTGCTGCCAGCCTTTTGCGCTGTCGTAGGCGGGCGGGACCGAAAGCTTCTTCAGGCGTTCCGGCGGGTCGTCCTGCACGGCTGGCCGCTTGTGTCCCGCCCCAGCGGCTGAGCTGTCACTGTCGGACGACTCCGAGCACCCCACTGCCACCGTTGCCAGCACTGCGGCACACGACAGAACCCTCAGTCCACGCACTAATGCCCCCCCCTTTTCAACTGCAGTGACGATAACAGCCCTGAGTAACCGAGGAGACACAGGCCCGAGGGTCGAGTGGCAGAGGTATTTCTACATATCCAGGCATCACGTACTAATGGACTTGATTGGGCGATGTCGGCTCGTTCGGCTGAGCGTGGAGTTCGCTGCGCCGTACTGCTGTCGCTGTGAGGTACGCGCAGGGCGGCGGCTCGACCGACGCCCAGAGGGCAGCCCGGGGGCGGGTACGGCTGACATCACGAGTTCGAGTTCAGTAGCACCGGATCCTTGGCCGAGGTGGAGCCGGGAGGAGGCCGACCCGCGGCTGCCGCCGCGCCCTGCTGCTGTGCGGTGCGGGCAGGGCGCGGCGGCATTCGTCCGTCAGATGTCCCGGAACGTCTCGATCTGGGCGCCGACCTCGTTGAGGCGTTCGGCCAGGTCCTCGTAGCCGCGGTTGATGACATAGACGTTGCGCAGGACGGAGGTGCCCTCGGCGGCCATCATCGCCAGCAGCACCACGACCGCGGGGCGCAGCGCCGGGGGGCACATCATCTCGGAGGCCCGCCAGCGGGTCGGGCCCTCGACCAGCACCCGGTGCGGGTCCAGGAGTTGGAGCCTGCCGCCGAGCCGGTTGAGGTCGGTGAGGTAGATGGCGCGGTTGTCGTAGACCCAGTCGTGGATGAGGGTCTTGCCCTGCGCGGAGGCGGCGATCGCGGCGAAGAAGGGGACGTTGTCGATGTTGAGGCCGGGGAACGGCATCGGGTGGATCTTGTCGATGGGCGCCTCCAGTTTGGAGGGCCGCACGGTCAGGTCGATCAGCCGGGTGCGCCCGTTGTCGGCCGGGTACTCCGCGCTGCGGTCGAAGTCGAGGCCCATCTCCTCCAGGACCGCGAGCTCGATCTCCATGAACTCGGCCGGTACCCGGCACACCGTCAGCTCCGACTCGGTGACGACGGCGGCGGCGACCAGGCTCATCGCCTCGACCGGGTCCTCGGAGGGCGAGTAGTCCACGTCCGTGTCGATGACGGGCACGCCGTGCACCGTCAGCGTCGTCGAGCCGACGCCCTCGACGCGGACGCCCAACTGCTCCAGGAAGAAGCACAGGTCCTGGACCATGTAGTTGGACGAGGCATTGCGGATGACCGTGACGCCGTCGTGGCGCGCGGCGGCCAGCAGGGCGTTCTCGGTGACGGTGTCCCCGCGTTCGGTCAGCACGATCGGCCGGGCCGGGGCGACGCCCGCTTCCACCTCGGCGTGGTAGATGCCCTCCGTCGCGGTCACCGCCAGACCGAAGTGGCGCAGCGCGCTCATGTGCGGCTCGACGGTGCGGGTACCCAGGTCGCAGCCGCCCGCGTAGGGGAGGCGGAAGCGGTCCATCCGGTGCAGCAGCGGGCCGAGGAACATGATGATGCTCCGGGTGCGGCGCGCGGCTTCGTGGTCGATGGAGTCCAGGTCCAGTTCGGCGGGCGGCACGATCTCCAGGTCGGCGCCGCCGTTGATCCACCGGGTGCGGACGCCGATCGAGGAGAGCACCTCCAGGATCCGGTAGACCTCCTCGATGCGCGCGACCCGACGCAGCACCGTACGACCCGAGTTGAGCAGCGAGGCGCAGAGCAGCGCCACGCACGCGTTCTTGCTCGTCTTGACGTCGATGCTGCCGGACAGCCGCCGCCCGCCGACCACGCGCAGGTGCATCGGGCCGGAGTAGCCCAGGGATACGATCTCGCTGTCCAGCGCCTCGGAGATCCGGGCGATCATCTCAAGGCTGATGTTCTGGTTCCCGCGCTCGATCCGGTTGACGGCGCTCTGGCTGGTGCCGAGCGCTTCCGCCAGTTGCGACTGGGTCCAGCCTCGATGCTGGCGGGCATCGCGGATCAACTGCCCGATACGGGCGAGGTAGTCGTCGGTCATGGAGACGAATGTATCTCAGATCTGAGATAGGGGCGCATCTGGGGGTGGTGTGGCGGCGGTGATTCGCCGGCAACCGCCTGAATGCCGCATCCGGGTTGCGGGCGCGCTCCGCCGGGTGCAGCGACGTCCGGGCCGGTCCGTCGGCGGCTCTTCGTACGAACGGTAGGGGCCGCTCGGGCGCGGGGCGCGGGCGGTTCCCCCACTCGGGTGCCGGGTGCCGCCACCGGTGCCGATGCCGGGTGTCGCGCCCGCCGCTCAGCTCTCGCCGCCCGCCTTGCGGACCAGCGCGTTCACTGCCCACAGCGCGATGCCGAGCAGCACCAGGATGCCCGCCCTGACGTAGACCCCGGTGGCCCGGTCCGCGAGCGGGCTGGCCAGGACCAGCGCGGTCAGGGCGCCCAGCACGGGCAGCGGGGTCGGTACCCGGAAGTGCCGGTGCCCGACCCGGTCGCGGCGCAGCACGAGCACCGCCACGTTCACCACGGCGAAGACGCACAGCAGCAGGAAGGAGGTGGTGTCGCCCAGCCCGGCGATCTCCCCGGTCGACACCAGCCCGAGGGCGAGCAGCGTCACGAAGACGATGCCCACGACGGGTGTGCGGCGCCCGGGGAGGACTCTGCCCATCGCGCGGGGCAGGATGCGCTCGTTGGCCATGCCGTAGCACAGCCGCGAGGCCATCATCATGTTGATCAGGGCCGAGTTGGAGACGGCGAAGAGGGCGATCACGGCGAAGAGCTGCTGCGGGAAGTGCACACCGCCCGCCTTGACCACCTCCAGCAGCGGTCCGCTGGACTCCTCCAGCGTCGCTGTCGGCACGAGCAGCGAGGAGACCAGTGCGACGAGCACGTACACGGTTCCGGTCACCGCCACGCCGATGAAGATGCCGCGGGGAAAGGTGCGCTGCGGATCCACCGTCTCCTCGGCCATGTTGACCGAGTCCTCGAACCCGACGAAGGCGAAGAAGCCCAGCGCGGTGGCGCCCAGCACCCCGGAGAACAGCGCGTACCCGGTGCCCCCGGTCTCCAGGTCGCCGAGCCGGGACGGTTCGCCGGTCCCGGAGAGGACGGCGGCGGCCCCGATGCCGAGGATGATCAGGAGCCCGGTGAGCTCCACCAGGGTGAAGACCACGTTCGCCTTGACGGACTCGGAGACGCCGCGCAGGTTCAGCGCGGCCAGGGCCAGCACGAACAGGACGGCCACCAGGGTGGGCGGCACGGCTCCGCTCGTGAGCTCGTCCAGGTAGTCGCCGCTGAAGGCCAGCGCCGCCGCGCTTGCGGAGGAGAGCCCCGAGCACATCACCATGAAAGCGACGATGAAGGTCAGGAACGGCACCTTGAACGCGCGCTGCGTGTAGAGCGCCGCTCCGGCCGCCTTCGGGTACTTGCCGACCAGCTCCACGTACGACGCGGCTGTCAGCAGCGCCACCGCGAACCCGATCGCGAACGGCAGCCAGAGGGCTCCGCCGACCTTTCCGGCGACCTTGCCGGTGGTGGCGTAGATGCCGGTGCCCAGGATGTCGCCGATCACGAACAGGATGAGCAGCTTGGGGCCGATGGCGCGTTTCAGCGCGGGTTCGGACGGTTCCCCGGCGTCCCGGGGTGCGGGCTCGTGCGGGTTCGCGGTGGGCACGGGGACACTGTGCGTCAGCCGTGGCCGCGGGTCCAGGGAATGCGGCGCGCGTTCGGGTACGCAGCCCCGAACGGCCCGTTTCCGCGGGTGCGAAACGGTTCCTCGTGCGAGGGCGGGCGGACCGTCTGCAGCCGCGGCGCCAGGAGGCTCCGCCCGGCGCCGATTGCCTCCACGCGCACCCTCCGTCCCGCACCCCCGCACCCCGGGGCGGCTCGGCGGTCCGCGGTGCGGGGGTGCGGGGCGCCGCGCCGCGGGGCAGCACCGCCGACCGGGTGTCGGTGCGGCTCGCGGCGGGCACCCGGGGGCAGGCATGACCGGTGGACGGTCGTGTACTAGAGTTATCTCGACATCGAGATAACTGGCGACGGCATACGTCGCGGTCGCTGTCGCAGGGCGAGGACCGATTCGGTAAGAATGGTAAGGCTTACCTAACTTCGTCTCCTGCTCACCATAGCGCACCGGCGGCCGATGCACTCAAGGCACTGAAGGAGACTGTCGTGTCGGCGAACAGCTTCGACGCCCGCAGCACGCTGCAGGTGGGCGACGAGTCGTACGAAATCTTCAAGCTGGACAAAGTAGAGGGTTCCGCCCGGCTGCCGTACAGCCTGAAGGTCCTGCTGGAGAACCTGCTCCGTACCGAAGACGGCGCGAACATCACCGCCGACCACATCCGCGCGCTCGGCGGCTGGGACCCCAAGGCGCAGCCCAGCCAGGAGATCCAGTTCACCCCGGCCCGGGTGATCATGCAGGACTTCACCGGCGTGCCCTGCGTCGTCGACCTGGCGACCATGCGCGAGGCCGTCAAGGAGCTGGGCGGCGACGCCGACCGGATCAACCCGCTCGCCCCGGCCGAGCTGGTCATCGACCACTCCGTCATCGCCGACACCTTCGGCACCTCCGACGCGTTCAAGAAGAACGTCGAGCTGGAGTACGGCCGCAACCGCGAGCGCTACCAGTTCCTGCGCTGGGGCCAGGGCGCCTTCGACGAGTTCAAGGTCGTCCCGCCCGGCACCGGCATCGTGCACCAGGTCAACATCGAGCACCTGGCCCGCACCGTCATGGTCCGGGACGGCAAGGCGTACCCCGACACGCTGGTCGGCACCGACTCGCACACCACCATGGTCAACGGTCTCGGCGTGCTGGGCTGGGGCGTCGGCGGCATCGAGGCGGAGGCCGCGATGCTGGGCCAGCCCGTCTCGATGCTCATCCCGCGGGTCGTCGGCTTCAAGCTCACCGGTGAACTGCCCACCGGCACCACCGCCACCGACCTCGTGCTCACCATCACCGAGATGCTGCGCGAGCACGGTGTCGTCGGCAAGTTCGTGGAGTTCTACGGCCAGGGCGTGGCCTCCGTGCCGCTCGCCAACCGCGCCACGATCGGCAACATGTCGCCGGAGTTCGGCTCCACCGCGGCGATCTTCCCGATCGACGAGGAGACCATCAACTACCTCAGGCTGACCGGCCGCAGCGCCGACCAGCTCGCCCTGGTCGAGGCGTACGCCAAGGCGCAGGGCCTGTGGCACGACCCGGCCCAGGAGCCGGAGTACAGCGAGTACCTGGAGCTGGACCTGGCCACGGTGGTCCCCTCCATCGCCGGCCCGAAGCGCCCGCAGGACCGCATCGCGCTCGCCGACGCCGCCCACAAGTTCGGCCAGGACGTCATCAACTACGTCTCCGAGGCCGACACCGACGAGGCCGGCAAGGAGTCCTTCCCGGCCTCCGACGCGCCGGCCGTCTCCAACGGCGTGCCGAGCAAGCCGGTCCAGGTCACCGGCCCCGACGGGGTGACCTACGAGATCGACCACGGCGCCGTCGCCGTCGCGGCCATCACCTCCTGCACCAACACCTCCAACCCGTACGTCATGGTCGGCGCCGCGCTGCTGGCCAAGAAGGCGGTGGAGAAGGGCCTCACCCGCAAGCCCTGGGTCAAGACCACCCTGGCCCCCGGCTCGCAGGTCGTCATGGACTACTACGACCGGGCAGGGCTCACCCCCTACCTGGACAAGCTCGGCTTCAACCTCGTCGGCTACGGCTGCACCACCTGCATCGGCAACTCCGGCCCGCTGCCGGACGAGGTCTCCCAGGCGGTCAACGACAACGACCTGGCCGTCGTCTCGGTGCTCTCCGGCAACCGCAACTTCGAGGGCCGGATCAACCCCGACGTCAAGATGAACTACCTGGCGTCCCCGCCGCTGGTGGTCGCCTACGCGCTGGCCGGGTCCATGAAGGTGGACATCACCCAGGACGCGCTGGGCACCGACCAGGACGGCAACCCCGTCTACCTGGCCGACCTGTGGCCCTCCGAGCAGGAGGTCGAGGAGGTCGTCGCCTCCGCCATCGGCCAGGAGATGTTCACCAAGGACTACGCCGACGTCTTCGCCGGCGACGCCCAGTGGCAGGCCCTCCCCGTGCCCACCGGCAACACCTTCGAGTGGGACGCCGAGTCCACCTACGTCCGCAAGCCCCCGTACTTCGAGGGCATGGGGATGGAGCCCGCGCCGGTCACGGACATCTCCGGCGCCCGGGTGCTGGCCAAGCTGGGCGACTCGGTCACCACCGACCACATCTCCCCGGCCGGTGCCATCAAGGCCGACACCCCCGCCGGCCAGTACCTCACCGAGCACGGCGTCCAGCGCCGCGACTTCAACAGCTACGGCTCCCGCCGCGGCAACCACGAAGTCATGATCCGCGGCACGTTCGCCAACATCCGGCTCCGCAACCAGATCGCGCCCGGCACCGAGGGCGGCTTCACCCGGGACTTCACCCAGGACGGCTCCCCGGTCTCCTTCATCTACGACGCCTCGCAGAACTACCAGGCGCAGGGCACCCCGCTGGTCATCCTCGCGGGCAAGGAGTACGGCTCCGGCTCGTCCCGCGACTGGGCGGCCAAGGGCACCGCGCTGCTCGGCGTGCGCGCCGTCATCGCCGAGTCCTACGAGCGCATCCACCGCTCGAACCTGATCGGCATGGGCGTCCTGCCGCTGCAGTTCCCCACCGGCGGCTCGGCGCTCGACCTGGGACTGACCGGCGAGGAGACCTTCTCCATCACCGGTATCACCGCCCTCAACGACGGTGACGTCCCCGCCACGGTGAAGGTGACCACGGACACCGGCGTCGAGTTCGACGCCACCGTCCGCATCGACACCCCCGGCGAGGCCGACTACTACCGCAACGGCGGCATCCTGCAGTACGTCCTGCGGTCGCTCATCCGCGACTGACCGGACCGACAGCGCGACGGCGGGCCGCACCCTTCGAGGGTGCGGCCCGCCGTGCTGTGTGCCGCAGCGTTCCGGGAAGAGGCGGGGCCGTCCGCGCTGCCGGCGGCGTCCCGCACGGTCACGAAGGCGCCCCGCCGAGGCGCGGCGGTCAGCGTCCGCCCAGGAGTTCGAGTTCGCCGAGGCGGCTGTCGGGGCCGGTCGGGAGCAGGCGGTAGCGGGAGTAGCGGGCGCTGCGGGGGAGGGTGAAGACACGGGTCTGTTTGTCCCAGCGGAACGTCTCGTCCGCGCGCCGGTCCAGGGTGTGCCAGCGTTCGCCGTCCCGGGAGCCCTGCAGCCGCCAGCCGCCGGGTGCCTCGGCGTGGTCGTCGGAGGTGAGGGTGTACGCCGTGACGCGGGCGCCGTCCGCCACCGCGACGGGGCCGGACGCGGCGTCCGCGGCCGTGTCGGAGGTGTCGTCCAGCAGCGGGGAGTCACCCGGCTCGCTGACGTCGCCGACCGGTGTCGGCGCCCGGTCGCCGCGGGTGAGCGAGGTCGGTCCCGCGTCGCGGCCCGAGCCCCACTTCGACGGCTTCGGGCCCATGGCGAACTCCAGGGTGCCGCCGTCGGCCAGCAGCCTGTGCGGCAGCGCGGTGGAGTTCCAGCGTTTGCCGTCGACCTTCAGGCCCTGGACGTAGACGTTCTCGGCGCTGTTCTTCGGCGCCTCGACCACCAGGTCCCGGCCGTTCTCCAGGTGGACGGTGGCCTTGGTGAACAGCGGCGAGCCGACCGCGTACTCGGGGGAGCCCATGACCAGCGGGTAGAAGCCCAGTGCGCTGAAGACGTACCAGGCCGACATCTCGCCGTTGTCCTCGTCGCCCGGATAGCCCTGGCCGATCTCGCTGCCGACGTAGAGCCGGGAGAGCACCTCGCGGACCTTGGCCTGGGTCTTCCAGGGCTGTCCGGCCGCGTCGTACAGGTAGGGGATGTGATGCGAGGGCTGGTTGCTGTGCCCGTACATGCCCATCCGGACGTCGCGGGCCTCGGTCATCTCGTGGATCACGCCGCCGTAGCTGCCCGCGTACTTCTGCTCGGCCGTCTCCGGGGTGGCGAAGTAGCGGTCCAGCTTCTCGGCGAGGCCCGAGCGCCCGCCGTACAGGGCTGCCAGGCCGCGGGTGTCCTGGGGTGCGGTGAAGGCGAAGTTCCAGCCGTTCGTCTCGGTGTAGTCGTAGCCCCAGACGCGCGGGTCGTACTCCTGCGGGGACAGCCGCCAGGAGCCGTCGGGCCTCCGGCCCTGGAAGAAGCCGGTCTTCTTGTCGAAGAGGCGGACGTAGTCGCGGGCGCGCCGGGAGAAGTACGCCGACTCCTCCCGGTAGCGCTTCTTGCCGGTCTTCTTGTAGAGGGCCTTGCCCATCCGGGCGATCCCGAAGTCGTTGAGGTAGCCCTCCAGCGCCCAGGACAGGCCCTCCTTGGTGTCGGTGCTCGTCCAGCCGAGGAAGGGGGAGGTGGCCATGCCCTTGCGGCCGACACCGGGGTCGGGCGGGGCGACGGTGGCGTTCTTGACGGCGGCCTCGTAGGCGGCTTCCGCGTCGAAGTCGACGCCCTTGAGGTAGGCGTCGGCGAAGGCGACGTCGGAGGAGGTGCCGGTCATCAGGTCGGCGTAGCCGGGGGAGGACCAGCGGGAGATCCAGCCGCCGTCCTTGTACTGCTGCACGAACCCGTCGGCCATCTTCCCGGCCTGCTTCGGGGTGAGGAGGGAGTAGGCGGGCCAGGTGGTGCGGTAGGTGTCCCAGAAGCCGTTGTTGACGTACACCTCGCCGTCGACGATCTTCGAGCCGGTCCTGGTGGGGGTGTCCGGACCGGTGGCGGGGGAGAAGGGGCTGGCGTAGCGGGTCCGGCCGCCGACCCGCTCGTGGCCCGCGTTGGGGTAGAGGTAGAGCCGGTAGAGGTTGGAGTAGAGCGTGGTGAGCTGGTCGGGGGTGGCGCCCTCGACCTCGATGACGCCCAGCAGGTCGTCCCACCGTGCCTGGGCCCGCTTCCGCACCTGCGCGAAGGAGCGGTCGGCGGGGACCTCGGCGCGCAGATTGGCCTTCGCCTGCGCGACGCTGATCAGCGAGGTGGCTATCCGCATGGTGACCGTGCGGTCCGCTCCCGGGGCGAAGCGCAGATAGCCGGCGGCGTCCTTGCTCCCGCCGTCCTTCAGCTTGCTGCCGCCGGTGGCGGGCGCGTCGAACTCGGCGTGCACGAACATCCGGGTCGCGCCGGTGGACAGCCCGCTGCGCACGTCGGACCAGCCGCTGACGGTGCCCCGGCGGGTGTCGAGGGTGAGGCCCGCGTGGTCGTCGACGTTGTCGAAGAGGAGCGCGGCGGCGTCCCGCTCCGGGAAGGTGAAGCGCATCATCGCCGCGTGGTCGGTCGGGGTGACCTCGGCGCGCAGCCCGTTCTCGAAGGTGACGCCGTAGTAGTGCGGCCTGGCCGTCTCCGCCGAGTGCCGGAAGGGCAGTGCGCGGGCCGTACGGGAGGCGCTGGGGGTGCCCTTCGCGGTCGAGGGCATCACCTGGAACGTCTGCCGGTCGCCCATCCAGGGGCTGGGCTCGTGGCTGGCGCTGAATGCCTGCAGTGCGGGCAGGTTGTCGGCGTTGTTCTTCCGCGCGTACTCGTACAGCCAGCTCTTGGCGCCCGCGTCGGTCACCGGTGTCCAGAAGTTGAAGCCGTGGGGCAGCGCGGTGGCGGGGAAGGTGTTGCCGCGCGAGAAGGAGCCGCTGGAGAGGGTGCCCCGGGTGGTGCGGACGTGGTCGGACAGATGGGCCTTGGGGGCGGCCGGGCGCTGCGGGGCGAGCCGCAAGTCGTCGAGCCAGCCGGCGAAGGCACGGGAGCCGTTCGCGGGTCCGGACGGCGCGTCGTAGCCGAGCAGGACGCGGTCGACGGTCCGGCCTTCGGCGACCCGGCCGATCCGGGCCTCGACGTTGTTCCACTGGTTGACGTGCAGCGTCTTGGCGGCGCCCTGCGCGGCCGGGGTCAGCCGGGTGCCGTGCTGGTCGGCGGCGCGCAGGTCGCCGAGGTGGCTGCCGTCGGTGAAGACGAGGTCGACGGCGACGTGCGTGGCGGCGTAGGAGCGGTCCTGGCCGGTCATCTCGGGGAAGAGCCGGTAGGAGAGCACGGTGTCGCGGGTGACGGTGACATCGACGTCGAAGATCTTGTTGTAGGCGTATCCGCGGCCCGGTGCCGCATGGTCGCCCGCGAAGCGCAGGGCGCGGGTGCCGGTGAAGCCGGCGCCGGTCCTGGCGGTGGGCGAGGACTCGGGGCCGCCGCCGGTGCGGGTGGCCAGCCCGGGGCGGCCGTCGGCGGTGACTCCGTCGGCGCGGGGCCTGCCGTCCGGGCCGGTCTCGACGGTGTCGTTCCAGTCCGGCGGGGGCGTGTCCGCCTCGAACGAGGAGGCGAACCGGGTGGCTCGCGGTCCGGTGCCCGGGTCCGGTGCCGCGACGGCCGTGGTGGCCTGCGCCGTGGTGGTGACGAGCAGCGCGAGGAGCACGGCCAGTGCCCGGCGCCGCGCGGCCGCCCGACCGGATAAGGCCCGCGGCCGGACCTTCGGTCCGCGGCGGAGCCGGGCTGCGGGTCCGGATCCGGCCGAGGGCCGGGGACGGGGTTGCGGGCTGCGGCGCACACGGACCTCTCAACAGGCCGACAACGTTGTCAGGTTGTGGATATCAGCGACAAGTAACGTACGTCTTCCCCCGGGTGTCAAGGGGATCTCGGAGGAACTCGGGGGAATTCAGGGGGACTCGGAGGGAGTCGGAGGAAGGAGGGAATCGAAACAGGTCTCAACTCGGGAAAGATGGCGGACGGGAATGTTCTCGATCTTGCCCGGGTGGCGAAGAGTGGACTATACCTGTCCGCACCTTGAGCGGTACCGCGCGCGGCCGCCGCCTCATCGGCGCACCATCCGCAAGATCCGCACCACCCAGCTTCAACTGACCCGCGGTGTCGGGCCCTTCGCCGGTGGCAAGTCGACAGGAGACCGGTACACCGCCTGAGTCCTGGAGAAGGCGAGGACTTGAGCATGGGAACCAACAGCGTCAACCGTCGCGACGTCGTCAAGGCCACCGCGGCCGGACTTCTCGCCGTGCCGGCCCTCGGCTCGCTGACGTCCTGCGCCACCGGCGGCGGTGAGGACACCAAGGCGGAAAAGGGCGAGAAGACGGACAAGAATCCGCTCGGCGTCAAGAAGGACGCCGGGCTGCAGGTCTACGTCTTCAACGGCGGATACGACGACAAGTACGCGCGCTTCGTCAGCGACATGTACGAGAAGCAGTACACGAAGGCCGAGGTCGACCAGAAGCGGACCGAACGTATCGCCACCCAGGTCCAGCCGCGGATCATCAAGGGCGACCCGCCGGACGTGGTCAACAACTCCGGCGCAGAGATGATGTCGATCTCGAAGCTCGTCAAGAACAAGCAGGTCAGCGACGTCACCGAACTGCTCGACGCACCGAGTTGGGACGACCCGGACGTCAAGGTGCGCGACACCCTGGTGCCCGGCGTCGTGGAGATGGGGCAGTTCGGCGGCGACGCCTGCTACCAGCTCAACATCGCCCAGACCGTGTACGGCATCTGGTACTCGGACAGGATGCTCCGCGACACGCTGGAGGCCGAATACCCGAAGACCTGGGACGACATGCTGGCCCTCTGCAAGAAGGCCAAGAAGAAGGGGCTGCACGGCTGGACGTACCCGGCGGGCCACCCCCGCTACATGTTCTTCAGCATGTACGCCATGTTCGGCCAGGCAGGCGGCCGCAAGCAGCTCGACGCCTTCGACTACCTGGAGCCGAACGCCTGGAAGACCGACGCGGTCAAGCAGGTCTTCGAAGCGTATGAGGAACTGCTCGCCAAGAAGTACGTGCTGACCGGATTCGACGGCAAGAACGCGCACATCGAGGCGCAGACCGCCTGGACGAAGGGCAAGGCCGTCTTCATCCCGGACGGCTCCTGGGTGGAGAACGAGGCGAAGGACACCACGCCCAAGGACTTCGGGATGCGGGTCGGCGCGACGCCCTCGCTCGACAAGGGTGACGCGATGCCCTTCGGCACCCTCTACGCGCCGCCCGGCGAGCCCTACATCATCCCGGCCAAGGCTTCCAACCGGCAGGGCGGGCTGGAGTGGATGCGGATGATGTACAGCAAGAAAGCCGCGGTGAACCTCTTCCACGAGGTCTCCTCGATGCCCGTGGTCAAGGGCGCCATCGACGGGATGAAGCTGCCGCCGGGTGTGGAAAGCGCGCAGCAGGCCGTCAAGGCCGCCGGCGACAACATCGTGATCGCCTTCTTCAAGGAGTGGTACGCCGACCTGTGGCGGGTGGACTTCGACGCCGTCGTGGGGAAGTTCATGAATGGCGAGACGTCGGTGAAGGAGGCCATGAACGCGATGCAGAAGGCCGCCGACCGCACTGCCGAGGACCCCGACGTCACGAAGATCAAGAAGTCCTGAGCGATCGGGCAGCGGGCACGGACCCGGGGAGAATCGGAGCGGTGTGAAGACTGAGACACGGCCGGCCACGGGCGGGCAGACGAGCGGGAAGCGGCCTGTCGGGCGGACCCGGGCGAGCGGGGGAGCGGCCTTCGCGCTGGCCGTCGTCCTGCCGCCCCGGTTCACCCCCGAGCGGGTGCGCAACGACCGCAGATACCGCACGCTGGACAAGTACCGCTTCATCGTGGGGTTTCTGGCCCTGCCGCTGGCCTTCTACGCGGTCTTCGTCATCTCCCCGTTCCTCCAGGCGATCTACTACTCGTTCACGGACTGGGCGGGCGGTGCCACGGCGAACTTCGTCGGCTTCGACAACTACGTGAAGATGTGGAACGACGAGCGGTTCTGGGCCTCCCTGCAGTCCAGTCTGCTGCTGCTGGTCGTCGTTCCGCTGGTCACCCTGGCACTGGGCATCTTCTTCGCCTACATGATCACCGCGGGTGGACGGCACCGCAGGGGACAGGCGGTCTCGGGCGTGGCGGGCTCCTCGCTCTACAAGATCGTCTACTTCTTCCCGCAGGTGCTGTCCATCGCGCTGATCGCCGTGGTGTGGCAGCAGGTCTACAGCTCCCGCAGCGGCCTGCTCAACGGCCTGCTCGGCTCCGTGGGGCTGGAGGGGCTCGAACAGCGCTGGCTCGGCGGCGACTACAAGCTCGCCCTCTTCTCGACCATGGCGGTGATCGCCTGGAGCTTCGTCGGCTTCTACGTGGTGCTCTTCTCGGCCGCCATGGGCGCCATCCCCAAGGACATCTACGAGGCCGCGCTGCTGGACGGCGCCGGGCGCGCCGCGACCTTCTTCCGGGTCACCCTGCCGCTGATCTGGGACACCGTGCGCACCGGCTGGATCTACATGGGCATCCAGGCCCTGGACGCCTTCGCGGTCGTGCTGATCATGGTGCCGCCGCACGCGCTGAAGGTGACCCCGGTCTACCTCTACGAGCGGTTCCGGGAGGGGCAGTTCGGCTATGCCACGGCCATCGGCGTGGTGCTCCTCGTCCTCAGCATGGTCTTCACACTGATCGTGATGCGGATCGGGCGCCGTGACCAGATCGAGTACTGAGGAGCGGGGAAGCGAAGCGATGAGTGCCGAACCGATGCCCACCGACGCCCTCACCGACCGGGCGCAGGAGTCCGCTGCGCCCTCCCCGCCGGCCGCCGGGGGCGAGGTGCGCTCCGGCCCGGGGCGCGCCGAGAGCGGCGTGCTGAACGTCTTCTCGCACGCCTTCCTGATCGCCTGGGTGGTGATGGCGGCCGGGCCGCTGATCTGGGTGGCGCTGACGGCCTTCCGTCCCACCGCGGACTTCCTCAACGACCCGATGGGCCTGCCGACCACGCTCCACTGGCAGAACTTCGCGCACGCCTGGACCGAGGCGAAGATCGGCCGGTACGCGTTCAACTCGGTGATCATCCTGGCGGGCTCGCTGACCGGCACCATGCTGCTGGGCTCGATGGCGGCCTACGTCATCGCCCGGTTCACCTTCCCCGGCAACCGGTTCGTCTTCCTGCTGTTCGCGGGCGGCATGATGTTCCCGGTGATCCTGGCGCTGATCCCGCTCTTCACGATCATGGACAACATGTCCCTGCTGGACACCCGCCCGGGCCTGATCATCGCCTACATCGCCTATTCGCTGCCCTTCACCACCTTCTTCCTCACCTCGTTCTTCCGGACCCTGCCCAGCGGGGTCCAGGAGGCGGCGATGATCGACGGGGCCTCGCACACCCGGACGTTCTTCCAGGTGATGATGCCCATGGCCAAGCCGGGCCTGGTGAGCATCGGGATCTTCAACTTCCTCGGCCAGTGGAACCAGTACCTGCTGCCGCTGCTGCTCAACAACGAGGACGAGAACAACTACGTGCTGCCCCAGGGGCTCGCGGCGTTGACGGTGTCGCAGGGGTACGCGGGAGACTGGGGAGCCCTGTTCGCCGGGCTGACCATCGCCATGGTCCCGGTGCTGGTGGTCTATGCCGTCTTCCAGCGGCAGGTGCAGGCGGGGCTGACGGCCGGTGCCCTGAAGTAGGCCCGTCTAATCCTCCGCGGCGCGCAGTGATTTCAGGTTGGCCACGAAAGTGGCCTAGACCTGTGCGGCGGAATATGCCGTGAGTAGTCTCTGCGCCGTAGCGGCACGGGGGAACACCTCACCGAGCGGTCGGGGCCCTCCTCGACCGACGCTGCCCGGGAGGTCCGGGTCGCGCCCGGAGTGACGCATCACCTGCGAGCAAGTCGACACCGATGTCGAAGGGTTGAGCAACATGAACAAGAGAGCAGCGGCGGCCGGTGCCGCAGTGCTCGCCATGGCACTGAGCGTGACCGCCTGCGGCGGTGACAGCGGGGGCTCCGGGGACAAGAACACCATCAAACTGGTGGCCGCCGACTACGGCGACAAGAAGTCCAACGCCTCCAAGATCTACTGGGACAAGGTCGCCGAGGACTTCGAGAAGCAGAACAAGGACATCAAGGTCGACGTCCAGGTCATCAACTGGAACGACATCGACAAGCAGGTCAAGACGATGATCCAGAGCGGCAACGTTCCGGACCTGCTGCAGACCGGCGGCTACGCCGACAAGGTCGCCGACGACCTGCTCTACAAGGCGGACGAGGTCCTCTCGCCCGCGACGCAGAAGAACCTCATCCCCTCCTTCGCCAAGGCCGGCGAGGTGGACGGCACCCAGTACGGCATCCCGTGGGTCTCCTCCTCCCGGGTGCTCTTCTACAACAAGGAGGTCTTCAAGGAGGCGGGCATCAAGAACCCGCCGAAGACCTGGGACGAACTGGCCGACGCCGCGAAGAAGATAAAGAAGTCCAAGGCCGCCGACACCCCCTACGCGCTGCCCCTCGGCCCCGAGGAGGCGCAGGGCGAGATGATGATGTGGGAGCTGGGCAACGGCGGTGGCTACACCGACGGCAGCGGCAAGTACACCATCGACAGCGCCAAGAACGTCGAGACCTTCAACTGGCTGCAGGACAACCTGGTCAAGCCGGGGCTGACCTACTCCAACCCGGGCACCACCGACCGCAAGACCGCCTTCGCGGACTTCGCGGCCGGCAAGGCCGGCATGCTCAACGGCCACCCGAGCCTGGTCCAGATGGCCAAGCAGGGCAAGGTCGACTACGGCGTCACCACCATCCCCGGCAAGGACGGGCCGCTGAAGTCCACCCTCGGCGTCGCCGACTGGATGATGGCCTTCAAGGACGGCGGCAAGCAGAAGCAGATCAAGAAGTTCCTCGACTTCGTCTACTCGAAGAAGATGCTGAAGTTCGACGAGATGTACAACTTCCCGCCCGTCACCCAGGACGCGCTGGAGACGATGCAGTCCAACGGCAAGCACGAGGACCTGAAGCCCTTCTTCGACGAGCTGCAGAACGCCAAGTTCTACCCGCTGGGCGACCCGTCCTGGGACGTCGTCTCCGCCGAGATCAAGAAGAGCGGCGGCAAGGCGGCCAAGGAGGACCCGAAGAAGGTACTCGGCGACCTGCAGAAGAAGGCGGAGGAGGCGGCGGCCGACAAGTAGGCCGCGGCCCGCACCACCCAGCACCTCCGTACCGCAAGGAGACCCCGTGTCACTGAAGGCCCCGCCGTCCCCGGCCCGCAGGAGCCGGGGGCGGGGAGGGCAGTCCGGCCGGCCGGTCCGCCGCACGAGCGGCGGGCTGGCCCGGCTGGGCCCGCTCCCCTGGATCGCCCCTGTCGTCCTGCTCATTCTCGCTGTCGTCGTCTGGCCCGTCATCGAGCTGATCAGGACCTCGTTCCTGAACATCAGCATCGCGGGGATCGTGCGGGGCTCGGCCGGCACCGACAAGTACAAGAAGCTCTTCGACGAGACCGACTTCGGGCACGTCCTGCTGTGGACCGTGCTGTGGACCGTCGTGGTCGTCGGCGTGACGATGCTGCTCTCGCTGTGCCTGGCGCAGCTGTTCAACCAGAACTTCCCGGGCCGCCGCGTCACCCGCTGGGCCCTCATCGCCCCCTGGGCCGCCTCGGTGCTGATGACGGCGATCGGCTTCAAGTGGATGCTCAACCGGACGGCCGGTGTCCTGAACACCGTCATGATCGATCTGGGCATCATCGACTCGTCCAAGGACTGGCTGGGATCGGCCGGTACCGCCTGGCCCTGGATGATGTTCGTGGCGGTCTTCGTCTCGCTGCCCTTCACCACCTACACCCTGCTGGCCGGGCTCCAGACGATCCCGGCCGACGTCTACGAGGCCGCGCGGATCGACGGCGCCGGTTCCTGGCAGACCTACAAGGGCATCACGCTGCCGCTGCTGCGCCCGGCCTTCCTGGTCGGCGTGGTCATCAACCTGATCAACGTCTTCAACTCGTTCCCGATCATCTGGGCGATGACGCAGGGCGGACCGGGCAGCGACACCGCGACGACCACGGTGTTCATGTACAAGCTGAAGGAGACGGACATCGCCGAGTCCGCGGCGATGTCGGTGGTCAACTTCGCAATGGTCGTCGTGCTCGTGCTGATCTTCCTGAAGGTCAGCCGGTGGAACGAGGAGGACTGATGGCGACCGCAACCCAGACCGCCGGAGCCGGCCCCGGCCGCGACCCCGAGTCCGCCGAGCGGGGTGCCGCCGCGCCGGCCAGGCCGACGGCGCGGCCGCCGAAGCGCACCTTCCGGCCCCGCACCCTGGTGATCACCGCCGTGGCCTGGCTGCTCGCGGCGCTGTTCCTCGCGCCGTACCTGGAGATGATCGTCACGGCCCTGCGGCCGGCCGACGAGCTGCGCGACCGGACCTATCTGCCGGACACGCTGAACTGGTCGAACTTCATCGACGTCTGGAAGGAGTCCTCACTCGGGGACAACCTCCAGGTGACGCTGCTGATCTCCGGCGGCGCCACGATCCTGGTGCTGCTCGTCTCGCTGCCGGCCGCGTACTACACGGCACGGATGCGGTTCAAGGGGCGCAAGTGGTTCCTGCTGCTGGTGCTGGTGACCCAGATGTTCCAGCCGACGGCGCTGCTGGTGGGTCTCTACCGGGAGTTCCACCAGTTGGAGATGCTCAACTCGATCTGGACGCTGATCCTCACCAACGCCGCGTTCAACCTGGCCTTCGCGGTGTGGATCCTGACCGCCTACATCGGGTCGATCCCGCCTGAGTTGGAGGAGGCGGCGATGGTGGACGGCACCAGCCGCTTCGGCGCGATGATCAAGGTGACGCTGCCGCTGGCACTCCCGGGCGTGGTGACCGCGGTGATCTTCACCTTCATCACCTCCTGGAACGAGTTCGTGATGGGGCTGACGCTCTCCACCGAGCCGGACAAGCAGCCGCTGACCGTCGGGATCAACAACTTCATCGGCGCCTACACGGTGCAGTGGAACTACCTGTTCGCCGCGTCGGTCGTCGCGATCATCCCGGTGATCGTCCTGTTCGCCTTCATCGAGCGGCACGTGGTCTCCGGCCTGACCGCGGGCTCCGTGAAGTGAGCACCGGCCGCGCCCCGGCCGGCCACCCGCCGGCCGGGGCGCGGCATGCCCGTACTCCGTACCGCGGACTGCGCCGAGCGCCGTACACGGGCAGAAAGCGGGCATAGACTTCTGCACGCCTGCCGCACGTCCCGGGTTCCCGGCAGCCGCCGGGGACCCGGCGTTTTCTCCCCGCTCAGCTCCGTATGATGAGCCACAAATGAGCACCAGCCGCTCCCCGTCCGGCTCGCAGGGCTTGACGGGAAGAACCGCCGGGGCTCTGCTAAAGGTTCAGTTGTTGGAGACAAGCGGGGAGTGAACAGTGGTGGAGACTCCGGGGTCGCAGTCCTCGCTGCACCGGGCCAATCTCGAGCGGGTCGTACGGGCGGTCCGGATGGCGGGTTCGCTCACCCAGGCGGAGATCGCCCGCGGCACGGGGCTGTCCGCGGCGACCGTCTCCAACATCGTCCGTGAGCTCAAGGACGCCGGGACCGTGGAGGTCACCCCCACGTCCTCGGGCGGACGCCGGGCCCGTGCCGTCTCGCTGAGCGCCGACGCCGGGATCGTCGTCGGGGTCGACTTCGGCCACTCCCACCTGCGGGTCGCCGTGGGCAACCTGGCGCACACCGTGCTGGCCGAGGACGCCGAGCCCATCGACGTGGACGCCTCGGCCGACCAGGGCTTCGACCGTGCCGAGCGCCTGGTGCGGCGGCTGGTGGGGGAGAGCGGCATCAGCCCGGGCAAGGTCATCGGCATCGGGCTGGGCGTCCCCGGCCCCATCGACATCGAGACCGGTGTGCTGGGCTCCACCGCCATCCTCCCCGGCTGGGCGGGGACCAACCCGCGCGACGAGCTCGCCGCGCGGACCGGGGTGCCCGTCTACGTCGACAACGACGCCAACCTCGGCGCGCTCGGCGAACAGGTCTGGGGCGCCGGCCGGGGCGCCCGCGACCTGGCGTACATCAAGGTCGCCAGCGGCGTCGGCGCCGGGCTGGTGATCAACGGCCAGATCTACCGCGGCCCGGGCGGCACCGCGGGCGAGATCGGGCACATCACGCTGGACGAGTCCGGCCCGGTCTGCCGCTGCGGCAACCGCGGCTGCCTGGAGACCTTCACCGCGGCCCGCTACGTGCTGCCGCTGCTGCACTCCAGCCACGGCACGGATCTGACCATGGCCCGGGTGGTGCGGCTGGCGGCGGACGGCGACCCGGGCTGCCGCCGGGTCGTCGCCGACATCGGCCGCTACATCGGCAGCGGTGTCGCCAGCCTCTGCAACCTCCTCAACCCCTCCCGGGTCGTGCTCGGCGGTGACCTCGCGGAGGCGGGGGACCTGGTGCTGGGACCGGTGCGGGACTCGGTCGCGCGCTACGCGATCCCCAGCGCGGCCCGCCGGCTGAAGGTCCTGCCCGGCGAACTCGACAGCCGCGCCGAGGTGTTGGGCGCCCTCGCGCTGGTCCTCGACGAGATGGGTGACGCCACCCTGGTGGACGCCGCCTCGGCAGCCGCCTGAGGGGCGTCTCGCACACCGCGCAGCACGGTCCTGGGTTTCTGTCTTCAACGGATGGCATCGTTGTCTTCTCGTTAAGTATTAGCTTATTGACCGCTGAGTTTCCGGCGAGTTGACTTCCGGACACCCCGGCCGCACCGCCGCGGCCCCGTCAGGGAGGTCTCTGAAATGCACGCAGCGCTGCGCGGCATCGCCCTCGGCACCATCACGCTCTCGCTCGCCCTCAGCACGGCCGCCTGCGGCAGTGCGGACCAGGCGGACGGCAAGGACAGCGACAAGTCCAAGAAGGGCCCGCTGACCATCGGGCTGCTGCTGCCCGAGAACCAGACGGCCCGCTACGAGCGGTTCGACAAGCCGCTGATGGTCAAGAAGATCAAGGAACTGGCGGGCAAGGACACCAAGGTCCTCTACGCCAACGCCAAGCAGGACGCCAACCTGCAGCAGCAGCAGGTCGAAACGATGATCACCAAGAAGGTCGACGCGCTGATCGTCGACGCGGTGGACGCCAAGTCGATCTCCAGCTCGGTCAAGAAGGCCGACGACAGCAACATCCCCGTCGTCGCCTACGACCGGCTGGCCGAGGGCCCGATCAAGGCATACACCTCGGTCGACAACCCCCGGGTCGGCAGAATCCAGGCCCAGTCCCTGCTCGATGAGCTGGGCGACAAGGCCGACAAGGGCAAGATCGTCATGATGAACGGCTCCGTCACCGACCCGAACGCCAAGATGTACAAGGACGGCGCCCACTCCGTCCTCGACGGCAAGGTGAAGATCGGCAAGGAGTACGACACCAAGGAGTGGAAGCCGGAGAACGCCAACGAGAACATGAAGGGCGCCATCTCCTCGCTCGGCAAGAAGAACATCGTCGGCGTCTACTCCGCCAACGACGGCATGGCGGGCGGCATCATCACCGCGCTGAAGCGCGCGGGCTTCGACAAGGACAAGCTGCCCCCGGTCACCGGCCAGGACGCCGAGCTCAACGCGGTGCAGCGGATCCTCGCGGGCTCGCAGTTCATGAGCGTCTACAAGCCCTACGTGCCCGAGACCTCGGCGGCCGCGGAGTTCGCCGTCGCGCTCGCCCGCGGCGAGTCCCTGGACAAGATCGCGTCCTCGAAGACCGACAGCCAGTCCGAGAAGGGCGTCCCGACGAAGATCGTCACGCCGCTTCCGCTGACCAAGGACGACATCAAGAAGTACGTCGGCAAGTCCGGATTCTTCACGGCCAAGGAGATCTGCACCGCGGACTTCAAGAAGGCATGCACCGAGGCGGGCATCAAGTAACCCCTCAGGCGGCCGGCCCGCCCACCGCCGCGGCGGTGGGCCCGGGCACGGCCCCGGGGCAGAAGGAGTGATTCACGTGTCCGCTACGCCCGTGCTGGCGTTGCGCGGAGTCTCCAAGCGGTTCGGCGCCGTCCAGGCGCTCACGGACGTCGAGCTGGAGGTCCACCCCGGCGAGGTCGTCGCACTCGTCGGGGACAACGGTGCAGGAAAGTCCACCCTGGTCAAGGCCATCGCGGGCGTCGGCCCGGCCGACGAGGGCACGGTGGAATGGAACGGCGAACCCGTCCGGATCGACCGGCCGCACGACGCCCAGGAGCTGGGCATCGCGACCGTCTACCAGGACCTTGCGCTGTGCGACAACCTCGATGTCGTCGGGAACCTCTTCCTCGGCAACGAGATCAAGCCGCGCGGGATCCTGGACGAGGTGGAGATGGAGCGCCGCGCCCGCGAGCTGCTCTCCACCCTCTCCATCCGCATCCCCAGCGTCCGCGTCCCCGTCGCCTCGCTCTCCGGCGGTCAGCGGCAGACCGTCGCCATCGCCCGCTCCCTGCTGGGCGAGCCCCGCGTCGTCATCCTCGACGAGCCCACAGCGGCGCTCGGTGTCGAGCAGACCGCGCAGGTCCTCGACCTGGTCGAACGGCTCCGGGAGCGGGACCTGGGAGTGCTGCTGATCAGCCACAACATGGCGGACGTCCGGGCCGTCAGCGACCGGGTCGCGGTGCTCCGCCTCGGCCGCAACAACGGGACGTACACGGTGAGCGAGACCACCCAGGAGGAGATCGTCTCCGCGATCACCGGGGCGACGGACAACGTCGTCACCCGCCGCGACGCCCGTACCGCCCAGAACGCGCGCCCGAAGGAGGTGCAGCAGTGACCACCGACACCCCCACGAACGGCACGCCGGCCGACGACGCGCCCGTGGACATGGCGAAGGCCCCGGAGGACGGGGCGAGCGGAGCGCCGGCCCCGGCGGCCGAGGTCTCCACCGTCGACCCCCGGCTGCTGGTGCGCCAGCAGGGCTTCAGCGGCTACCTGGACGTCCTGCTGCGCCGGCTGCGGACCGGCGAGCTGGGTTCGGTCCCGGTCGTCATCGGCCTGCTGGTCATCGGCGTGGTCTTCCAGCTCCAGGACTCGGCGTTCCTGAGCGCGAACAACCTCAGCAACCTGTTCGTGCAGAGCGCGGGCACCGGGCTGATCGCCGTCGGGATCGTCTTCGTGCTGATCCTCGGCGAGATCGACCTGTCGGTCGGTTCGGTCAGCGGCATGTCAGCGGCGGTGCTGGCCGTCCTCAACATCAACCACGGGATGAACGAGGTCCTGGCGGTCCTGCTGGCCATCCTCACCGGGATGGCGGCCGGCGCCGTCCACGGCTTCTTCTTCGCCAGGATCGGCGTCCCGGCCTTCGTGGTCACCCTGGCGGGTCTGCTGGGCTGGAACGGCCTGATGCTCCAGATCCTGGGGCCGAGCGGAACGATCAACCTCGACGGCGACGGCGTGGTGGCGCATCTCACCAACTACTACTTCGCCGACAAGGCGGCGGCCATGGGCCTGGCCACCGTCTGCGTGCTGGCCTTCCTCGCCTTCTCGCTGCTGGACGCGCGGCGGCGCAAGGCGGCCGGGGTCCCCAGTCGCCCGCTGAGCGAGATCCTGCTGCGCACCGCGATCCTGGCGGTCCCGGCCTACGCGGCGGCGGCCGTCTTCAACTCCTACCGGGGGCTGCCGCTGGCTGTGGTGATCTTCCTGGGCGTGGTCGTCCTGGGCGACTTCGTGCTGCGCCGCACGGGCTACGGCCGCAAGGTCTTCGCCGTCGGCGGGAGCAGCGAGGCGGCGGGCCGGGCCGGGATCAACGTGCCGCTCATCCGGATCACGGTCTACGCGATCGCCGGAACGATGGCGGCCGTCGGCGGGCTGTTCTTCGCGTCACAGATCAACGCGGCCAACCAGTCCTCGGGTGCGGGCAGCCTGCTGATGAACTGCATCGCGGCAGCCGTCATCGGCGGCACCAGCCTCTTCGGCGGCCGCGGGAAGACCTGGTCGGCGCTGCTGGGTGCGCTGGTCATCCAGTCGATCAACTCGGGCATGGCACTGCTGGGCACCGGCTCCGCACTGCGCGACATGATCACCGGTGCGGTGCTGCTGGCCGCGGTGGTGATCGACTCGGTCTCCCGGCGGACGCAGAAGACCGCCGGGCGGGCCTGACCCGTCCGGGGCGAGAGACCGCGGGACGGATGAACCGGGTCCGGTTGATCCGGCTCAGCGCTGATTGATGCAGATCGGTGCTGGTCGATCCGGATTCATCCGTTTGCGATGCGGATTCCAGTGGATTCCGGCGCCGTCCGGACGGTGCGGGCCGGACCCCGGAAGGGGCGGCCGGCCTGCGGATCGGCTCGGCTCGACGGCGGGTTCCGACCCGGCCGCACACCGCCTGGCCTGCGGCCGGGACACCAGGGGTACCCCGGGAGGACTTCCCGGGGTACCCCTCGCGCGTGACCGGTCCGGGACGGCCCGGGCCAGTGGGGAGAGCGGTGGGGACGCCGGTGGAGACACGGCATTCGTGTGACTGAGTTGCCACCGTCCGGTGAATCCGTGCGGCGGCGGAACATTAGACTTTGGGAGCACCTCTTCCGGACCCCGTCCGGTGGTACCTCCGGGCCGGGGCCCGGGGGAGGAATCGGCACGGTCCGACAACGACGGCTCGACAGCGTTCGATCACGCTTGACGCAAGGAGGTACGGGTGGCGTTGCTGACCCGCATCAGGGGACCACGCGATCTGGACCGGCTCGCTCCGGAGCAGCTCGAGAAGCTGGCCGAGGAGATCCGCACCTTCCTGGTCGAAGCGGTCTCCAAGACCGGTGGCCATCTGGGTCCGAACCTGGGCGTGGTGGAGATGACCATCGCCTTGCACCGGGTGTTCGACTCGCCCAGAGACCGGGTGCTGTTCGACACCGGGCACCAGTCGTACGTGCACAAGCTGCTGACCGGGCGGCAGGACTTCTCGAAGCTGCGGCTCAAGGGCGGTCTGTCGGGCTACCCCTCGCGCGCCGAGTCGGCGCATGACGTGATCGAGAACTCGCACGCCTCGACGGTGCTGGGCTGGGCGGACGGCCTGGCCAAGGCGAACGAGGTGCGGGGCGCCGACGACCACGTGGTCGCGGTCATCGGCGACGGCGCGCTGACCGGCGGGATGGCCTGGGAGGCGCTCAACAACATCGCCGCGGCCCAGGACCGGCCGCTGGTGATCGTGGTCAACGACAACGAGCGCTCCTACTCGCCCACCATCGGCGGGCTCGCCGACCATCTCGCCACGCTGCGCACCACCGACGGCTACGAGCGCTTCCTCGCCCGCGGCAAGGACGTGCTCAACCGCACCCCGGTGGTGGGCAAGCCGCTGTACGAGACGCTGCACGGCGCGAAGAAGGGGCTGAAGGACTTCATCGCACCGCAGGGGATGTTCGAGGACCTGGGGCTGAAGTACGTCGGCCCGATCGACGGGCACGACATCACGGCGGTGGAGTCGGCGCTGCAGCGCGCCAAGCGGTTCGGTGGCCCGGTGCTGGTGCACTGCCTCACCGAGAAGGGCCGCGGCTACCAGCCCGCCCGGCAGGACGAGGCCGACCAGTTCCACGCCGTCGGGGTCATCCACCCCGACACCGGGCTGCCGGTGAAGTCCTCGGGCGCGGACTGGACTTCCGTCTTCAGCGAGGAGATGGTCAAGCTCGGCCGGGAGCGGAAGGACATCGTCGCCATCACGGCGGCCATGATGCGGCCGGTCGGACTGCACGCCTTCGCGCAGGAGTTCCCCGAACGGGTGTACGACGTGGGGATCGCCGAGCAGCACGGTGCGGTCTCCGCCGCCGGGCTCGCGACCGGCGGGCTCCATCCGGTCTTCGCCGTCTACGCCACCTTCCTCAACCGGGCCTTCGACCAACTCCTGATGGACGTGGCACTGCACCGGTGCGGGGTGACCTTCGTGCTGGACCGTGCCGGGGTCACCGGTTCGGACGGCGCCTCGCACAACGGCATGTGGGACATGTCCATCCTCCAGTGCGTGCCCGGCCTGCAGCTGGCCGCGCCCCGCGACGCCGACCAGGTGCGCGCGCAGTTGCGCGAGGCCGTCGAGGTGGACGACGCACCGACCGTGGTGCGCTACTCCAAGGGCGCCGTCGGCCCCGCCGTCCCCGCACTGCGCCGGATCGGCGGCATGGATGTGCTGCGGGAGCCCGCCGAGGACGCGGCCGGCGACGTGCTGGTCGTGTCCGTCGGAGCGCTCGCACCGATGTGCCTGGAGATCGCCGACCTGCTCGACAAACAGGGCATCACCGCCACCGTGGTGGACCCGCGCTGGGTCAAGCCGGTCGACGAGGCGCTCCCCGCGCTGGCGGACCGGCACCGGGTCGTCGTCACCGTGGAGGACAACAGCCGTGCGGGCGGCGTCGGCTCCGCCGTGGCGCAGGCGCTGCGGGACGCCGGAGTGGACGTGCCGCTGCGGGACTTCGGCATCCCCGAGCGCTTCCTGGACCACGGCTCCCGCAAGGAGATCATGGCGGAGATCGGGCTCACCGCGCCGGACATCGCCCGGCAGGTGACGGGGCTGGTGGCCAAGCTGGAAGGGCGCTTCGACGCGGCGCCCGCCGAGGTGGCCGGCGACTGACCCGCGGGCCGCGGCGCGCTGCCCGGCGCTGCCCGCCGGGTCCGGTTCGGGTCCGGTACGCCCTTCGGGTCCGGTACGCCCTTCGGGTCCGGTACGCCTCTCGGCGCCGGTACGTCCCTCGGGGTTGGGCCGCTGCGGTCGGTCCCCGGGGACGGTCCGGCGCCGGGGCCCGGAGCGGTCCCGTACCGGCCCCGGAGCGGTCCCGTACCGGCCCCGGAGCGGTCCCGTACCGGCCCGGCGCGGGACCGGGAGCGCCGCGCCCGGAAGCGGGCGGGCTGCCCTGCGGCACCGGGCGGCCGGGGCCGGCAAAAGGCGAGGACGGCCAAAGACAGCCGAAGGCGACGACCGAAGGCGACGGCCGAGGACGGGGCGGCCGCCGGTACGGCCGGGGCCGGGTCCGCCGGCCGGGGCCGATTCCGGGGCCGAGGAGGCCGCGGACCGGGGGGCTCGCTAGATTGAGCGGTATGCCGTTGTCCCCTGCCACGGAGCGCCGTACCACCGCCGCGCGCGCCAAGGAGCCGGCGGCGAACCGGATGCGGCTCCTCGCCGTCCTCGCCGTGCTCACGGTCCTCACCCGTCTCCCGTCCTTCGCCCGCACACCGTGGAACCCGGACGAGGGATTTCTGGCCACGCAGGCGCGTCAACTGGCCGACGGCGGCGTCCTCTACGACACGGTCGTGGACCGCAAGCCCCCGTTCGTGCCGCTGCTCTACCGGGGCGCCTTCGCGGTCTTCGGCGACGGTTCGCTGTGGCCGGTGCGGGTCGCGGCCGTCGTCGCGGTCGTGGTGGGTGCGGCCCTGGCCGCGTCCCTGGCGTCCCGCCGCTGGGGCGAGCGGGCCGGGTGGACGGCGGGGATCTGCTACGTCTTCCTGTCGGTCGGACTCAAGCCGGAGGACACCCAGGCCGCGACGTTCGAGGTCTTCATGCTGCCGTGGACCGTCGCCGCGCTCTGGTACGCCGAGCGCGCCCGGTGGCTCGGGGCCGGGCTGGCGGTCGCCGGAGCGGTGCTCTCGAAGCAGACCGGTGGTGCGGTGCTGCTGCCGGTCCTGGTGTTGCTGTGGCAGTACCGGGCCGGCTGGCCGGCGGTCCTCCGGGTGGCGGCCGGAGCGGCGCTCCCGGTGGTGAGCGCCGCTCTCGCCTTCGATCCGGGGCGGTTCCTGTACTGGATAGCGACGGGTTCCGGCTCCTATCTCTCCGCCGACGGCGCCGGGCTCAAACCGCTGCTCCGCGCCCTCGCCGGGGTCGGGCTGCTCACGCTCGCCGCGCTGCCGCTCGTCGTCGCCCTCGTCCGCGCCGTCCGCTCCCGCCGTGCGGGCCCCCGCACCGCCGCAGAGTCTCCCGCGCGCGATCCGCTGCACGGCACCGCGGATCTCTGGGTCTGGCTGGCCGCCTCGTTCGGAGCCGCCACCGTGGGCTTCCAGTTCTTCGGACACTACTTCCTCCAGCTCGTCCCGCCTCTCGCGGTGCTCGGCGCGGCAGCGCTGCACGGGCTGACCGCGCGGGCCGCCACCGCATCGCTGGCCGCGACGGCGTTTCTGGCCTGTGCGTTCGTCGGCTGGGGCTTCACCGCCAGCCGGGCCGAGGTCGACCATGCGCGCCGGCTGGCCGACACCGTGCGCTCCTACACCGACCGCAAGGACCGGGTGCTGCTGTGGGGCATGCACCCGGAGGGGTACTGGCTGTCCGAGCGTTCGCCCGCCTCCCGCTACCTGACCGCCGGGTTCCTCACCAACTTCAGCGGCGGACGCGGCGAGGCCCGGGTGGGCGAGCGCTATGCGATGGACGGAGCCTGGCCGCACTTCGAGCGCGAACTGCGCAGGCGGCCGCCCGAGTTGATCGTGGACGACTCGCGCGGCAAGCGGTACGGGGTCCAGCAGATCCCCACCCTGCGCCGCCATCTCGCCCGCCACTACGAGAAGGTGGCCACCATCGACGGCTCGTCGTTCTACCTGCGCAACCGGCCCGACATCCCCACCTCCCGGGCGGGCCACGCGCCGCAGGCCCGCTGACCGCGCCCGCCGCCCGGCTCGCACTTCGCCCCGCCCGCCACATCCACCTCATCGGCCCCGTGCGGCCCCCGGCTGTCCAGCCTCTGCTCCCTGAGTGCTCGCCTGCTGTTCGCCTGCGGCGGCTACGTTCGCCGCCGCAGGCGCCTGGTCGTCGCACGCGGTTCAGACACGGTACGGGGGAAACAGGTGGTCAGCTTGTCGTTCGAGCAGGAGTGGGCCGGTCTCAAGGCCGCGTACGCGCCGGAGAGCACGGCGCACACGCGGCTCGCCGGGACCGGCGGAACCGGAGGGTGCGGCAGCGGGTCCGGTACCGGGCAGCGCCCCGGACCGCGGCTCCAGGTGACCGCACACGTGCTGCGGGGCCGCGCGGGCCGCGCCGGGACGGTGCGGAGCCAGTTCCTGAAGGCGGACGACGAGGTCATGCGGGAGACCGGCGAGATCACCGGCAGCCTCAGCGGCTTCCGGACCGAGACCGCGCTCGCCACCTTCCAGGAGCGCTGGCGCGACCAGATGTCCTACGTCGAGGAGCAGTTCTCCGGCACGGCGTCCGCGCTGCGCAGCGCCGCCGGCGCGTTCGCCACCGAGGAGCACCGCCGCAAGACGGACATCGACCGCATCGCGGTCGCCACGGACCGCCGCGGCCGGGGCGCCGGGAACGGCTCGGGCGCCGGGAGCGGCCCGGGCGCCGGGAGCGGCAGCGGCGCGCACAACGGCAGGCATCTCCCGGCCACGAGCGGCTCCCGATGAGCGAGGGGCTCGGCTACCCCGAGGTACGGCACGCCGACCTCACCCCGCTGAACGAGGCCGTGGCCAAGTGGAAGAACGCGCCCGGCAAATTCGAGCAGGTCGCCACGAACTTCGCCGGCGAGGTCGTCAAGGGCCTGGCCGACTCGGACTGGGAGGGCGAGAGCGCCGAGGCGGCCTGGCGCAGGTTCCGCACCGTGCGGGCCCAACTGCTGGCCGCGCAGGAGGAGGCGCGCCGGACGCATGTCGTGCTGTCCGAGGCACTGGGCAGGTTCCGCTCCGCCCAGAAGGTGCTCCAGGACATCGCCGACGAGCTCGAGGGCCATGCGCACCTGCGGCTCGACCCGCGCGACGGCACGGTCTCCCTGCAGCTCACGGACGAGGAGGAGCAGCACCGCACGCTGTGGGCCAAGGCGTACCGCGAGATCATCACCGGCTACCGGGACCGCACCCTCGCGGCCCTGGACAGCGCGGACCAGGCCGACCGGGACCTCGCGCACGCGCTGACAGCCGACGTCAACGGCACCGCGCGCGGCTTCAACGACCACGCGTACGACAGCCTCGCGGCCGCCCGTGCGCAGGCGGCGCAGGACCTGAAGGAGGCCCTGCACCTGGCGCGGGCCGAGAACGGCACCACCGGCTCGGCCCGACTGGAGCGGTTCACCGCGCTGATCGCCCGGCACAGCCGGGACCCGGAGTTCGCCGCACGGTTCGCCACCGAGCTCGGCGCCGAGCGGACGCTGCGGCTCTGGTACAACGCCACCCATCCGCACCACCCGGACCATCCGGACACCGAGATCGACGACGCGGCGTGGTGGAAGTCGGCCAAGGTCCTCCAGGAGTCGCTGAGCACCACGCTGGCCCACGCCACGCACGTGGACACCCCCGCGATGCGGCAGTGGCAGCAGGACATGATCGCGCTGGGCGACCAGCGGCTGGAGAGCAGCGGCGGCCGGACGCACCCCTACGGCTTCCAGCTCATGAACAACCTGATGCACTCGGGCACCTACGACGCCGGCTTCCTGAACCGCTACGGAGCCCGGCTCGTGGACTGGGACGAGCAGCTCAACACCCGTGAGGGCTTCGCCTACTGGGCCAATTCCGCCGACACCGACGACCTCGACCCCGGCGGTGCGCCGGGCGACACCGGACACGACGCGATGGTCGGCTTCCTGGAGGCCCTGGGGCACAACCCCGGCGCCGCCACCGCCTTCTTCGCGCAGCCGGCGGGCGTCAGCGGCGTGGTGGACCGCGACAGCGAACTCAGCGACCGCCTCTCCTACCTGACGACAGACCGCAACTGGATCTTCGACGGCAACACCCGCGCTGGCCCCCGCGAGTTGCCCGGGCACGAAGCGCTGGGCCACGCCCTCACCGCCGCCGCCACCGGCTACGCCTGGGACGATCCGCAACTGACCGGCAAGGACCCGGAGCTCTTCCGGCACGGCGGCGACCGGCGCACCGCTGCGACCGCGGACGTGATGGAGCAGGTCGTCCACGTCTACGGCGGTCCGAAGGGCCCGGAACTGCTGCACGAGCAGCCCGCGATCGCGCCGAGCCTCGGCGCGATGGGCGGCGCCTACGTGGACGACCTCAACCGCGCCGTCTCCGGGGTCGGCGACTCGCTGCAGAGCACCGGGGCCTTCCCGCCCGCCTACCCGGGCGCCGCGGCGCTCAGCCGGGGGCAGGCCGTCGACTTCCTCAGCGTGCTGGGCCAGAACGAGACGTCGCACGGCCTGATGAACCAGGCCGAACACCTCTACACGCTGGACAGGTTGGCCCAGAATCCGCCGTCCGGGAGCGAGGAGAGCTGGGCGGCGGGACGGCGGGTGCTGCTCACCGAGGCGGAGGCCCGGGGCACGCTCGACCACTCCCGGGTGCAGCACATCGAGGCGCAATACGCCGCGGACAGCGCCGAGGCCCAGCGGGCCTTCCGCGAGTCGGCGAACTGGACACGGGTCGGCATGAGTTCCTCGGCGCCCGCCCTCGCCAACGGAATCCTCTCGGTGGTCGGGAAGAGCGGCCCCTGGGGCGTGGTGATTCCCATCGCACAGGCGGGCGGAGTGGAGTTCGCGAAACTCTTCCACGACGACGCGGTTTTCGGCGGGCCCGATCTGCCCGATCCCCCGGAGAACACGGATCAGTTCTTCGCCCGGGGCGAGCGTGATCTCGGATCGACCGCGGAGAAATATCTGGAGAACTACGGGAAGGGCCCGGATGCGACCGGGGATCTCGCGGACGACATCAAGTCCAAGTACCTGGCCGTCGGGCCGCAGGGCGACGCATTCGAGGGCCGCGAGCCCTATACGGGGTAAGACGGGGCGGCGAGGGCGCGGCGGGGGACTTTCCCACGCGTGGCGAAGACGCCGACGGCCCCGTCCCGGCACTCCGCGGGAGTGCCGGGACGGGGCCGTCCCGGCCCGGTTCCGCCGGGCACGGTGCCCCGTGCGCGGCGGAAGGGACCGCTAGCGGCTCACTCCGGGACGCTGGCGAGGCCCGGAGCCAGGAAGCGGCGGCCGGTGGCACGCTCGCTGACCCCCTCGCGGTCCAGGTAGGGCGTGACCCCGCCGAGGTGGAAGGGCCAGCCGGCACCGGTGATCAGGCACAGGTCGATGTCCTGGGCCTCGGCCACCACGTCCTCGTCCAGCATCAGCCGGATCTCCTCGGCGATGGCGTCCAGGGCCCGCTCCCGCACCTGCTCCTCCGTCAGGACGGTGTCGCCGACCTGGAAGAGGGAGGCGACCTCCGGGTCGAGCTCCTGGGTGCCCGGAAGGTAGAGGCTCCGCTTGCCGGCCTCGACGACCCGGCCCAGGTTCTCGGAGACGGCGAACCGGTCCGGGAAGGCGGCGTGCAGGGTGCCCGCGACGTGGTGCGCGACGGCCGGACCGACCAGCTCCAGGAGCTGGATCGGCGACATCGGCAGCCCGAGCGGCGCCAGCGCGCGGTCGGCCGTCGCGACCGGGGTGCCCTCGTCGATGGAGCGCAGCACCTCGCCGAGGAACCGGGTCAGCACCCGGTTGACGACGAACGCGGGGGCGTCCTTGACCAGGACCGCGGTCTTCTTCAGCTTCTTGGCGACGCCGAACGCGGTGGCCAGCGCCGCGTCGTCGGTCTGCTCGCCTCGCACGATCTCCAGCAGTGGGAGGATGGCGACCGGGTTGAAGAAGTGGAAGCCCACGACCCGCTCGGGGTGCTTGAGCTGCGAGGCCATCTCGCTGACGGACAGCGAGGAGGTGTTCGTCGCGAGGATGGCGTGCTCCGGCACGGCCGCCTCGACCTCGGCGAACACCTTCTGCTTGACGCCCATCTCCTCGAAGACGGCCTCGATCACGAAGTCGGCGTCGGCGAACGCGGTCGCCTTGTCGAGCGAGCCGGTCACCAGGGCCTTGAGCCGGTTGGCCTTGTCCTGGTTGACGCGACCCTTGAGCAGCAGCTTGTCGATCTCCTCGTGGCAGTAGGCCACGCCCTTGTCGACCCGCTCCTGGTCGATGTCGGTCAGCACGACCGGCACCTCCAGGCGGCGCGCGAACAGCAGGCCGAGCTGCGAGGCCATCAGCCCGGCGCCGACCACGCCGACCTTGGTGACCGGACGCGCGAGGTCCTTGGAGGGGGCGCCCGCCGGACGCTTGGCGCGCCGCTGCACGAGGTTGAAGGCGTAGATGCCGCTGCGCAGCTCTCCGCCCATGATCAGGTCGGCGAGCGCCTGGGTCTCGGCCTCGAAGCCCTTGCGCAGATCGCCGTTCTTGGCCGCGGCGATGATGTCCAGGGCACGGTAGGCGGCCGGAGCCGCGCCGTGCACCTTGCTGTCGGCGATCTGCCGGCCGCGCTCGACGGCCGCGTCCCACGCCTCGCCGCGGTCGACCTCGGGGCGTGCCACCTCGATCTCGCCCTTGAGCACGGCGGCGGTCCAGCGCAGCGACTCCTCCAGGAAGTCGGCGCCCTCGAACAGCGCGTCGGCGATGCCCAGCTCGTAGACCTGCGCGCCCTTGAGCTGCCGGTTCTGGTTGAGCGAGTTCTCGACGATGACGCTGACCGCGCGGTCGGCGCCGATCAGGTTCGGCAGCAGCGCGCAGCCGCCCCAGCCGGGTACCAGGCCGAGGAAGACCTCGGGCAGCGAGAAGGCGGGCAGCGCGGCCGAGACGGTGCGGTAGGTGCAGTGCAGCCCCGCCTCGACGCCGCCGCCCATCGCCGCACCGTTGTAGTACGCGAAGGTCGGCACGGCCAGGTCGGACAGCCGGACGAAGACGTCGTGGCCGCCCTTGCCGATGGCGACCGCGTCCTCGTGCCGCTGCAGCAGCTCGACGCCCTTGAGGTCGGCGCCGACGGCGAAGATGAAGGGCTTGCCGGTGAGGCCGACGCCCTTGATCTCGCCGTCCGCGGCCTCCTTCTCCACCTGGTCGAGGGCGGCGTTGAGGTTGGCCAGCGACTGCGGCCCGAAGGTGGTGGGCTTGGTGTGGTCCAGCCCGTTGTCCAGCGTGATGAGGGCGAACCGGCCCGCGCCGGACGGCAGGTCGAGGTGGCGTACGTGCGCCTGGGTGACGACCTCGTCCGGGAACAGCTCGGCCGCACCCTTCAGCAGCTCAGCGGTGCTCATTCTTACTTGCCCTCCCAGTGGGGGTTCTCCCAGATGACGGTCCCGCCCATGCCGAAGCCGACGCACATGGTGGTCAGGCCGTAGCGGACGTGCGGCTGCTCCTCGAACTGGCGGGCGAGCTGGGCCATCAGCCGCACGCCGGAGGAGGCCAGCGGGTGGCCGAAGGCGATGGCGCCGCCGTACTGGTTGACGCGCGGGTCGTCGTCGGCGATGCCGTAGTGGTCCAGCAGCGCGAGCACCTGGACGGCGAACGCCTCGTTGACCTCGAACAGGCCGATGTCGTCGATCGACAGGCCCGCCTGGGCCAGTGCCTTCTCGGTGGCCGGCACCGGACCGACGCCCATCACCTCCGGCTCCACACCGGCGAACGCGTAGGAGACCAGCCGCATCTTGACCGGCAGCCCCAGCTCCCGGGCGACGTCCTCGGCGGCGATCAGGGAGGCGGTGGCGCCGTCGTTCAGACCGGCGGAGTTGCCCGGGGTGACGCGGCCGTGTGCACGGAAGGGCGTCTTGAGCCCGGCCAGGTTCTCCAGCGTGGTGCCGGGCCGCATCGGCTCGTCGGCGGTGGCCAGACCCCAGCCGGTCTCGCCGCCCTCGGGCGAGGTGCGCCGGATCGAGATCGGCACCAGGTCCGGCTGGACCTTCTCGTTCGCGTACGCCTTGGCCGCCTTCTCCTGGCTGCGGACCGCGAAGGCGTCGGCGCGCTCCTTGGTCAGGTGCGGGAAGCGGTCGTGCAGGTTCTCGGCGGTCATGCCCATGAACATGGCCGACTCGTCGACCAGCTTCTCCGAGACGAAGCGCGGGTTGGGGTCCACGCCCTCGCCCATCGGGTGGCGGCCCATGTGCTCGACACCGCCGGCGACGACGAGGTCGTAGGCGCCGAAGGCGATCGAGCCGGCGGTCGTCGTCACGGCCGTCATCGCGCCCGCGCACATCCGGTCGATGGAGTAGCCGGGGACGGTCTTCGGCAGTCCCGCGAGGATCCCGGCGGTGCGGCCCAGGGTCAGCCCCTGGTCACCGATCTGGGTGGTCGCCGCGACGGCGACCTCGTCGATGCGCTCCGGAGGCAGGTCGGGGTTGCGGCGCAGCAGCTCGCGGATGCACTTGACGACCAGGTCGTCGGCGCGGGTCTCGTGGTAGATGCCCTTGGGGCCCGCCTTGCCGAACGGTGTGCGAACGCCGTCGACGAAGACGACGTCCCTTGCGGTACGAGGCACGTTGGCTCTCCTCCAGGTGCGGCCAGGGGTCGGTCGACCCCCATGCTACTTGCCGGTAACCAGGTGGCAAGGGGCCGCCCGGCCGAGGGGCACACGTCACATCGCCAGGTGCGCGGTGCGCCGCGCCGCACACTCACCCGGAGAGCGGAAGACCGCCTCCGGGCGCCGCTCAGGCCGAGGCCGTCAGTGCGACGCGCAGCAGCCCGGCGGTCTGCCCGATCTGCCACTCACGCGCCCCCAGCGCCCGCAGTGCACCGGAGACGGCCTCCGTGGTCGCCTCCGCCGGCGGCTCCCAGCACAGCCGGCGCACCGTGTCCGGGGTCAGCAGATTCTCCTGCGGCAGGTTGAGCTCCTCCGCGTGCTGGGTGACAGCCGCCCGGGCGGCCGCCAGCCGCGCCGCCGCGGCCGGATCCTTGTCGGCCCAGGAACGCGGCGGCGGCGGACCGTTGGTGGCCTGCGACTGCTGCGGCAGCTCCTCGTCGGGCAGCGCACGGGCCCGCTCGACGGCGGCCTGCCACTGGTCGAGCTGCTTGCGCCCGGCCCGCTGGCCGAACCCGGGCAGCGCCCCCAGCGCCCGCGCGTTCGCGGGCAGGGCCAGCGCCGCCTCCACGATCGCCGCGTCCGAGAGCACCTTGCCCGGCGAGACGTCCCGCTTGCGTGCCACCTCGTCCCGGGCCTGCCACAGTTCCCGGACGACGGCCATCTGCCGGCGCCGCCGCACCTTGTGCATCCCCGAGGTGCGCCGCCAGGGGTCCTTGCGCGGCGGCGGGGCCGGAGCGGCCGCGATGGCCGCGAACTCCTCCTGGGCCCACTCCAGCTTTCCCTGCCGGGCCAGCTCCTCCTCCAGCGCGTCCCGCAGGTCCACCAGCAGCTCCACGTCCAGCGCGGCGTACCGCAGCCAGGGCTCGGGCAGCGGGCGGGTGGACCAGTCGACGGCGGAGTGCCCCTTCTCCAGGGCGTAGCCGAGGACGTTCTCCACCATCGCGCCCAGGCCCACCCGCGCGAAACCGGCCAGCCGGCCCGCGAGTTCGGTGTCGAAGAGCCGCGTGGGCCGCATGCCTATTTCCCGCAGGCAGGGCAGGTCCTGGCTGGCGGCGTGCAGGACCCACTCGGTGCCCGCCAGCGCGGCGTCGAGCGCCGAGAGGTCCGGGCAGGCCACCGGGTCGACCAGTGCGGTGCCCGCGCCCGCGCGGCGCAACTGCACCAGATAGGCCCGCTGCCCGTACCGGTACCCGGACGCGCGTTCGGCGTCGACGGCCACCGGGCCGCTGCCCGCGGCGTAGGCGTCGGTCACCCGCGCCAGGTCCTCGGCCGTCACGGTGACGGGCGGAATCCCCTCGCGTGGCTCCAGAAGTGGGACCGGCGCCGGCGCTGAGTCCTGGGCATGGGCCTGAGCTGCGGATGCTGATGCGGTCTCTTGGGCGTCGGTCACCAGCCAAGGGTATCTGCGCGCACGCAATGGCGAGCGCCCGCCGACGGAACGTTACGCCGACGGGCGCCCGGAGAGCTGGGGAGCCGTGAGAAGTGGGGAGAGGGCAGTGGGGGGAGGGCAGGGGAGGAGGAGGGGCGCGGCGGGGCGCCGCACGGGGGCGTGCGGTCAGTGGATGATGCCCGTCCGCAGGGCGACGGCGACCATGCCCGCACGGTCACCGGTGCCCAGCTTGCGGGCGATCCGGGCGAGGTGGCTCTTGACGGTGAGCGCCGAGAGCCCCATCGACACGCCGATGGCCTTGTTGGACTGGCCCTCGGCCACCAGGCGCAGCACCTCGACCTCGCGGCCGGACAGCTCCCGGTAGCCGCCCGGGTGGCCCGGGCCGCCGGGGCCGCCGCCGCCCGGCCTGCGGTGCATGCGCGCGGCAGCGGCCGCGCCGATCGGGGCGGCGCCGTGCCGGGTGGGCAGCGGTCCGCCCAGGTTGGTGCGGGTGCCGGTGACGACGTATCCCTTGACGCCGCCGGCGAGTGCGTTGCGTACCGCGCCGATGTCGTCCGCCGCTGACAGTGCCAGCCCGTTCGGCCAGCCCGCGGCTCTGGTCTCGGACAGCAGGCTGAGTCCGGAACCGTCGGGAAGGTGGACGTCGGCCACGCAGATGTCGCGTGGGTTGCCGATTCGGGGGCGGGCCTCCGCGATGGACGACGCCTCGATCACGTCCCGCACGCCGAGAGCCCACAGATGGCGGGTCACGGTGGAACGGACGCGGGGGTCGGCCACGACGACCATGGCCGTCGGCTTGTTCGGGCGGTAGGCGACCAGGCTTGTGGGGTGCTCAAGAAGAACAGACACCGGGCCTCCTGAGGGAGTGGCTGTGGGGGACGGAACCCAACGAGTCGGGTATTCCGTGTGAAGGGTCACAGACTCCTTCGGCACCTTCTCCATGCCTCTTTAGAGAAAGATCACGAATTAGTGACCCGAAATTCCACAATCCCGTTTCCCGTGGCATTTTCCGGGTGCGAAAGATTCCTTTGTCTACACAGAGACGAGGGGTCGGCGACCGGAATTGCACAGCGGCTTTGTAGACAAAACGCCGTATCCGGCGAGAGCGGCTCCCGCCGGATACGGCGATCGAGGAGTCCAGGCGGCGGGCGTGCGGCGCCCCCGGCCGGCGCGCGGGCACGGCAGCGGCCCCGCCCGCCGGGAGGCGGACGGGGCCGGAGTGAGCCGAGGTGAGCCGAGTGGGGCCGGGGGCCGAGTGGCGCCCGCGTTCGCTAGTGCGGTCCCCGGCGCTGGGGGAGCTGCACCACGGAACTGCCCTCTCCCGTCTCCGGAGGCAAACCGGCGCACTGGCAGAGGAGTTCGCACCACGCGGTCAGATGCGCCGCCGCGTCCGGGGTGCTGCCCTCCGGGGTCCAGCTCGCCCGGATCTCCAGCAGCTCCTCGGCGGCGCGCTCCGCCAGCCCGCCGAAGAAGGCCGAGCTCGACCGGGTCACCGTCCCGCTCGGCTCCGCGTACCCGGCGCCCCGGGCCTCCAGGGCGCCGGTCAGCCAGGTCCACGTCACCTCGGGCAGCAGCGGGTCACCGGCGATCTCCGGCTCCAGTTCGGCCCGTCCCAGCGTGACCACCCGGAAGGTGCCCTGCCAGGAGTCCTGGCCCTGCGGGTCGTGCAGCAGCACGAACCGCCCGTCGGCCAGCTCGGAATCCGTGTCCTCCGGGTCGGTGACCGCCGCCTCCAGCGCGAAGGAGTACGGCGCCAGCCGCCGGGGTGCGGGGAGGACGGAGAGCTGGATCTCCGGGCGCGGGCGCGTTTCGCTCAATGCCGCGACCGCCGCCCGGAAAGGCGGCGGTGCGGAGTCCCCGCCCCCGCCACCGGATCCTCCCGTCCCGCTGGTGTCTTCCACTCCGCCGGAGCCTCCCGCCTTCGCCGCCCGAGCCGCAGTCATGGGCCGAAGGGTAGGCGGACGGTGTGCCCGAGGTCGGTAGGGACACCCCTTCAGGCCATGGGAGACTCGGTGCGTGAGTGGAAACGACCGCCCTGAGGGCCAGCCGACGCCGCCCCGGGACACCCGAGCGCCCGCTACCCCGAACGCAGCGCCGCACGCCGCGTTCGACTCCGCATTCCTGCGCGCGTGCCGCCGAGAGCCGGTGCCGCACACCCCGGTGTGGTTCATGCGGCAGGCCGGACGCTCGCTGCCCGAGTACCGCAAGCTCCGCGAGGGCATCGCGATGCTGGACTCGTGCATGCGGCCCGACCTGGTCGCCGAGATCACCCTGCAGCCCGTGCGCCGGCACAAGGTGGACGCCGCGATCTACTTCAGCGACATCGTCGTCCCGCTCAAGGCCATCGGTGTCGACCTCGACATCAAGCCGGGCGTCGGGCCCGTGGTCGAGAAGCCGATCCGCAGCCGCGCCGACCTGGAGCAACTGCGGGCCCTGGAGCCCGAGGACGTCGGGTACGTGACCGAGGCGGTCGGCATCCTCACCCGCGAGCTGGGCGCCACGCCGCTCATCGGATTCGCCGGGGCGCCCTTCACCCTGGCCAGCTACCTGGTCGAGGGTGGCCCCTCGAAGAACCACGAGCACACCAAGGCGCTGATGTACGGCGACCCCGAGCTGTGGGCCGAGCTGCTGGACCGGCTCGCGGACATCACCGCCGCGTTCTTGAAGGTGCAGATCGAGGCGGGCGCCGCGGCGGTGCAGCTCTTCGACTCATGGGTGGGGGCCCTCGCCCCCGAGGACTACCGGAACCGGGTGCTGCCCGCCTCCGCGAAGGTGTTCGAGGCCGTCGCGGGCTACGGCGTGCCGCGCATCCACTTCGGCGTCGGCACCGGCGAGCTGCTGGGACTCATGGGTCAGGCGGGCGCCGATGTCGTCGGCGCCGACTGGCGGGTGCCGGTGGACGAGGCGGCCCGCCGGGTGGGCCCCGGCAAGGCTGTCCAGGGCAACCTCGACCCGGCCCTGCTCTTCGCGCCGCGGGAGGCCGTCCGCCGGGGCGCGGCGGACATCCTCCGGGCCGCCCAGGGGCTGGAGGGGCACATCTTCAACCTGGGGCACGGGGTGCTGCCGCAGACCGACCCGGAGGCGCTGACCGACCTCGTGGCGTACGTGCACGAGCAGAGCTCCCGCTGAGCCGGGCCGCGGCCGCGGGTGCCTCCCCGGACCGGAGCCCGGGGGAGCCCCGCCCGGCACCGTCCCGGCGGCCCGGCAGCCCGGTGACGCGGTGGGCGGGTGCGGCCCGTCCGCGGCGGCCCCGGGCTCTCAGCCCTTCCGTACCGCAGCCGCCGCCTTCCGGGCCGCCACCAGCACCGGATCCCAGACCGGGCTGAAGGGCGGCGCGTAGCCCAGGTCCAGCGCCGTCATCTGCTCCACCGTCATACCGGCGTGCAGGGCCACCGCGGCGATGTCCACGCGCTTGCCCGCGTTCTCGTGGCCGACGATCTGCAGGCCGAGCAGCCGCCCCGACCGGCGCTCGGCGATCATCTTGACGTGGATCGGCCGGGCGCCGGGGTAGTAGCCCGCGCGGGTCGTCGACTCGATCACCACGCTCTCGAACTGCAGCCCGGCGGCGGCCGCCTGTGCCTCCAGCAGTCCCGTCCTGGCGATCTCCAGGTCGCACACCTTGCTGACGGCCGTGCCGACCACGCCGGGGAAGGTGGCGTAGCCGCCGCCGATGTTGGCGCCGATGACCTGCCCGTGCTTGTTGGCGTGCGTCCCCAGCGGAACGTGCTGGTCGCGGCCGGAGACGAGGTTGAGCACCTCCACGCAGTCCCCGCCGGCCCAGATGTCCTCCCGGCCGCGCACCCGCATCGCCAGGTCCGTCAGCAGCCCGCCGGACTCCCCCAGCGGCAGGCCGGCCCGCCGGGCCAGTTCCGTCTCCGGCCGCACTCCCAGTCCCAGCACCACCACATCCGCCGGGTACTCGGCCTCCTCCGTCACCACGCCGCAGGCCCGCCCCTGCCCGTCGGTGCGGACCTCGGTGACGGCCGCGCCCAGCACCGTCTCGATGCCCAGCGCGCACATCGCCTCGTGCACCAGCCGGCCCATGTCCGGGTCGAGGGTGGACATCGGCTGCTCGGCCTTCTCCAGCACCGTCACCGCGTAGCCGCGCCGCACGAACGCCTCGGCCATCTCCACGCCGATGTACCCCGCGCCCACGACGACCGCCCTCGGCTGCTGCTCCCCGGCTCCCGGCCCGGAGCCGTGCGCGCGGTCGACGCGCTGCTCCAGCGCGTCCAGCAGTTCCTGGCCGTCCTCCAGCGTCTGCACCCCGTACACCCCCTCGGCGTCGATCCCGGGCAGCGGAGGGCGCACCGGGACGGCACCGGTGGCCAGCACCAGCCGGTCGTAGCCCAGCCAGTGCTCGGCGCCCTCCGGGCCGCGCAGCCGCACCCGCCGGCCGGCCGCGTCCAGCTCGACCGCCTCGGTGCGCATCCGCAGATCGATGCCGTGCGCCCGGTGTTCCTGTGGCGAGCGGGCGATCAGCGCGTCGCGCTCGGCGACGTCGCCGCCCACCCAGTAGGGGATGCCGCAGGCGGAATAGGACGAGAAGCGGCCGCGCTCCACGGCCACGATCTCCAGCTCCTCGGGTCCGCGGAGTCTGCGGGCCTGCGCCGCGGCCGACATCCCCGCCGCATCGCCGCCGACGACCACCATCCGCTCCGCTGCCGCCATCGCGGACCCTCCTCTCGCCGGGCGGGCCGTGCCGCCCACCGGACCTGTTGCCGTTGCCAGGGCCCACGCTATGTGCCGGAACCCGTTCTGCGAGACTTGCCCGTATGCACGTACTCGTCATCGGGGGCGGAATCTCCGGGCTGGCCGCCGCGCACCAACTGCTGGCCCTCGGTGCGCGGGTGACCGTGCTGGAGGCCGGCAGCCGCCTCGGAGGCAAGCTGCTCACCGGCAGCGTCGCGGGCGCCGCCGCCGTCGACCTGGGTGCCGAGTCCCTGCTGGCACGCCGTCCCGAGGCCGTGGAGCTGGCCCGCGCCGTCGGACTCGGCGGGCAGCTCCAGCCGCCGTCCGTCGCCGGCGGAGCGATCTGGACCCGCGGTGCCGTGCGCGCCATGCCGCGCGGGCATCTGATGGGCGTGCCCGGCGACCCGGCCGCACTCGGCGGGGTGCTCTCCCCCGAGGGGCTGGCCCGGATCGCCGAGGACGGGCGGCTGCCGCGCACCGAGGTCGGCGACGACGTCTCGGTGGGCGGCCATGTGGCGCGGCGGCTGGGCCGCGAGGTCGTCGACCGGCTCGTGGAACCCCTGCTCGGCGGGGTGTACGCGGGTGACGCGTACCGGATCTCGATGCGCGCCGCCGTCCCGCAGCTCTTCGAGGCCGTGCGCGAGGAGCGCTCCCTGCTGGCGGCCGTCCGCGCCGTGCAGGACCGCGCCGCGGCCCGGCCCGCACCCGCGGGGCCGGTCTTCATGGGGATCGAGGGCGGCGTCGGCAGGCTCCCGCTCGCCGTGGCCGAGGCGTGCGCGGCCCAGGGCGCCGACATCCGGCTGAACACCCCGGTGCGTGAGCTGCGCCGGGTGGCTCCCGGCGGCGGCGGGCCAGGGTGGCTCGCGGTGACGGATCACGAGGCGCTGTCCGCCGACGGCGTCGTGCTGACCGCGCCCGCACCGGCCGCGGCCCGGCTGCTGGCCCCGCACGCTCCCGCCGCCGCCACGGCGCTCGACGAGGTCGAGTACGCCTCGATGGCCCTGGTCACGCTGGCCTTCCGGCGCTCGGAGGCGGACCGGATCCCGGACGGGAGCGGCTTCCTGGTACCCCCCGTCGACGGCCGCGCCATCAAGGCCGCCACCTTCTCCGCGCACAAATGGAGCTGGGTCGCGGCGCAGGACCCCTCGCTGTTCGTGCTGCGCACCTCGCTGGGCCGGTACGGCGAGGAGCGGATGCTGGAGCGGGACGACGCCGAGCTGGTCGAGCTGTCGCTGCGCGACCTGCGTGCCGCCACCGGGCTGGACGCGCGCCCCGTGGACTCCGTCGTCTCCCGCTGGGACCGCGGCCTGCCGCAGTACCCGGTGGGCCACCTCGACCGCGTCGCCGCCGTCCGCGCCGCCGTCGGCGCGGTGCCGGGCCTGGCCGTGGCCGGTGCGCCGTACGAGGGCGTGGGCGTGCCCGCCTGCGTGGCGGGTGGCCGGCGCGCGGCGCACGACGTACTGGAATCGGCGGGGTCGGCCGACCCCGCCGACGAGGACGCCCGACAACGCTGAACGACGCCGCGCCGAGCGACGCCGGACGACGCCGAACAACGGCACAACAACGCCGAACAACGGCACAACAAAGCTGCATGACGGTGAATGAGGAAGAAGCCATGACTGAGGCACCGCACAAGGAGCCCAACGCGGGCAAGAAGGCCAAGGACCTCAACGAGGTCATCCGCTACACCCTCTGGTCGGTCTTCCGGCTGCGCGACCTGCTGCCCGAGGACCGGACCGGATACGCGGACGAGGTCGAGGAGCTGTTCGCCGGGCTGGCGGAGAAGGACGTGGTGGTCCGCGGCACCTACGACGTCTCCGGACTGCGGGCCGACGCCGATCTGATGATCTGGTGGCATGCCGAGGACTCCGACGCGCTCCAGGACGCCTACAACCGGTTCCGCCGCACGGCCCTGGGCCGGGCGCTGGAGCCCGTCTGGTCGAACATGGCGCTGCACCGCCCCGCCGAGTTCAACAAGTCGCACATCCCGGCGTTCCTGGCCGACGAGGAGCCGCGCGCCTACGTGAGCGTCTACCCGTTCGTGCGCAGCTACGAGTGGTATCTGCTGCCGGACGAGGACCGCCGCCGGATGCTCGCCGACCACGGCAAGATGGCCCGCGGCTTCCCCGACGTCCGCGCCAACACCGTGCCCGCCTTCTCGCTGGGCGACTACGAGTGGATCCTCGCCTTCGAGGCCGACGAGCTGTACCGCATCGTCGACCTGATGCGGCACCTGCGCGGCTCCGAGGCGCGCCGGCACGTGCGGGAGGAGATCCCCTTCTACACCGGCCGCCGCAAGCCGGTCGCCGAACTGGTCGCCGGACTGGCGTAGCCCGGCCTCAGCGGGCGGCCCGGGTGTTGGAGGCGGGCTTGGCGGCGCGCCGGGAGCCCGGTTCGGGCGCGGGCCGCGCCGCGCACTCCGCGTCGGCGCCCGGCGTCCTGCCCTCGAACAGGTACCGCTCGATGTGCCGGTCCACGCACGGGTTGCCGCCGCTCACCCCATGGTTGCCCGCGCCGCGCTCGGTCACCAGCGAGGAGCCGGCCAGCCGGCGCCGGGTCTCCAGCGCGCCCTCGTAGGGGGTGGCCGCGTCCCGGGTCGCGGCCACCAGCAGCACCCCGGGCAGCTCGCCCGGGTCGGTGCGCACCCGCAGCGGCTCCGCCGGCCGGGTGTGCCAGTAGGCGCACGGCAGGTTCATCCAGGCGTTGTCCCAGGTGTTGAACGGGGCCACTGCCGCCGTCGCGGTGTTGTCCCGGTCCCAGCGGAGCCAGTTGCGCGGCCAGGGCGCGTCCTGGCACTCGACCGCGTTGTAGACGGCATTGCCGTTCTCCTCGCTCCTGGCCGCCGCCATGTCGGGTGCGGCCACCTTCACCAGCGGCTCCGGGTCGCCCTCGCGGAAGGCGGAGAGCGCCCGTGCGTACGGCGCCCAGGTCGCGTCCGCGTACCCGGTGACCAGGTAGGCGGCCAGCAGCTCTTTGGACCCGACCGTCCCGCCCGCGGGCCTCCGGTCCACGGCGGCCCGTACCGCGTCGAAGGACTCCTGCACCTGCCGGGCGGTGGAGCCCAGCCGGTAGGTGTCCGCGTGCCGGGCGACCCAGGTCTTCCAGTCCTCCCAGCGCCGCTGGAAGGCGCGGTTCTGGTCGAGGTTGGCCTGGTACCACACGCTGTCGGGGGACGGGTCGACGACGCTGTCCAGCACGAGGCGGCGGACGTGGGAGGGGAAGAGCGTGGCGTAGGCGGAGCCGATGTAGGTGCCGTAGGAGACCCCGAGGTAGCTGAGCCCGCGTTGGCCCAGGGCGGCCCGCAGGACGTCCAGGTCGCGGGCGTTGTTCGGCGTGGTGTAGTGCCGCAGCCGGTCGGGCTGCGCCGCGGCGCAGCCGGCGGCGTAGGCGGCGGCCCGCTCGTTCATGGTCTGTTTGAAGGCCCAGGACGGGTGCGCGGGGGAGCGGTTGGGCCCCTGCAGGAACTCCTCGGGGTCCTGGCAGGAGAGCGGGTCGGAGCGGCCCACCCCGCGGGGCGCGTAGCCGACGAAGTCGTAGCGGGCGTTGAGGCGCTTCCACAGCCCGCCCAGGTGCGGGTAGCGGGGGAAGCTCATCCCGCTGCCGCCCGGTCCGCCCGGGTTGTAGACCAGGGGGCCCAGCCGCCGGCCGGGCTCTCCGGTGGCCCGGGCCCTGCTGACCGTCAGGGAGAGGTGTGCGCCGTCCGGTCGCGCGTAGTCCACCGGGACCCGGACGGTGCCGCACTCGACGGACCGGGGGAGGTGCTCGGCGGCCGGGCAGCGGCCCCACCGGATACCGGCGGCCGCCGCGTCCTCGGCGGCCTCCGCGACCCCGGCCGCCTCCGGCCCCCCGTGGGCCGTCGCGGACCCGGTCGGCTCCGCGACGTGGCCGGGCCGGTGGTCGCCGCCGGGCGGGGCCGCTGCGGCGGCGGGCGCCAGCGCGAGGGCCAGGGCACCGAGGGTGGAGGGGATCGCTGCTGCGCGCACTGGGGCTCCCGCTGGGTGTCGCTGTCGCTCCGTCAGCCGTGCCCCACGGCACCGCCGTTCATATCGGATGCTCAGCGGCTCATACGTAGATGTAAAGCATTGCCCCGCGGTGTCGCGGAACACCGCTCGTACGGGGTCCTCGGGGCCCGCGCCGTCGCGGCAGCGGCACAGGTCAGAGGCGCGTCGGAGACGCGGCGGCGCGGCGGCGGCCCGGTTGCTGCCGTCGCGGTCCGGAGCCGGGCCGCAGCGGCAGCGGCGTGGCTCAGCTCCGGGTGCGCAGTGCCGGATGCTCGGCGACGACGGTGCAGGACCCCGGGGCGACCTCGGTGAACCCGGCATCGCGCACCACGGGCAGGCCGCCGCCGGTCAGCTCGCTCCAGTGCGCCCGGTCCCGGGCCGGGCGGACCGCCAGCGGGAAGCCGTCCTTCTGCCACGCCGTGCGCTCCGCGGCGTCCAACTGCCACCAGGCGAGCTGTGCGCCGTGGCCGGACTGCGCCATCGCCTTGCCGGCCGACATCTCCACCTCCGGATTCAGCCACAGCACGGGCGTACCGGCGGCGGGAGCTGCGGGCGGCCGCGGGTCCGCCAGCTCCGTTCCCGAGACCTGCAGCCGGGAGAGTTCCTTGGGCCAGCCGTCCAGCGGAACCGGCGGGAAGACCCGCACCTGTGCCGTCTCCCCGGCCACGGTGATCCCCGCGAGCTCCTCCGCACGCCGCCACTCGGCGCCCCGGGCCCGCCGGACGACCTTGCGGATCTGCAACTCCTCCCAGAGCGTCACCCGCTCGTGCCACTCGCCCGTCGGCTCGGCCGTGCGCGGATCGGCCAGCAGGGTGAGCACCGCCCGGGCCGCGGTCTGCAGAGCGTCCGTCCGGGCAGGCGGCTCGGCACGTTCGAGCCGTGCGACGAGAGGCAGGACGAAACGCTCGGGCTCCGCGGGGCCGGCATCGGGAGTGTCTGGGGCGGTCACCCGTTCAGTCTGCCAGTGGCCGGACACGCGCCTGCGGGCGGTCCGCGGGCGGTGCCGAAGCGGCCGCGGGCGCGGCAGCTCCGGGAAGAGAGGGCGCCCCCCCGGACGGGAGTGCCCCCTCCGCCGTGGACACGGGACCGGCTCAGCGGCCCGGGCTCAGTGCTTCCAGGGTCCGGTTACCGCGAACGTGGTACCCGGTGTGTAGCAGTTGACGTACATCGTCCGGCCGTCCGGCGCGAACGTCACGCCCGCGAACTCGCCCCACGCCGGGTCCTGCGGGGTACCGATGTTCTGGGCGCCCCGCGCCACCGGGTAGACCGTGCCGCGCCGGGTGACGCCGAAGACGTGCTGCGCGCCCGCGCCGTCCTCGCACACCATCAGCCCGCCGCTGGGAGCCAGGCAGATGTTGTCCGGTTCCTCGCCCGGGAGCTGCACGTCCGTGTCGGGGCCGAAGACCACGACGAGGGTGAGGCGGCGCCGGCGCGGGTCGTAGCGCCAGATCTGGCCGAAGTGGTCGCCCTGCGAACCCTCGGCCGTGCGCGCGTAGCTGGAGACGAAGTAGACGCAGGAGCCGCCCCAGTAGCAGCCCTCCAGCTTCTGCGCGTGCGTGATGCCCCCCTTGCCGAAGTCCTGGAGGCGGACGGGGGTTTCCGCCGCGAGCGGGTCGGGGACCTCCACCCACTCGATCCGGTCGAAGGAGGTGCCCGGCTCGGTGACGGCGGACAGGTCCGGCACGCCGGGCACCCGCATGGCCTCCAGCCTGCCCCCGGCGTGCAGCGAACCGTAACCGCCCTTGGGCTTCCTGGGCAGGAACCGGTAGAAGAGGCCGAAGGGTTCGTCGAAGGCGTCCTCGGTCTCGTAGACGACGCCGGTGTGCGGGTCGAAGGCGACGGCCTCGTGCTGGAAGCGGCCCATCGCGGTGAGCGGTTCGACGGAGGTGGGACGGCGGCGGTCGAAGCCGACCTCGAAGACGAAGCCGTGGTCCTTGGTGTACCCCTCCTCGCCGGCCCGGTGCTCGGTCTCCTCGCAGGTCAGCCAGGTGTCCCAGAGGCTGGGTCCGCCGGCGCAGTTGGTGGAGGTCCCCGCGATGCCGACGCGTTCGGCCAGCACGTCGTTGTCGCCGTCCAGTTCCAGGACCGTGCAGCCGCCCTCGCCCGCGGGGTCGTAGGTCAGCCCGTCGACGGTGGGGACCGGGACCCGCGACTCCATCCGGTTCTCGTGGTTGCGCACCAGCCAGGTGCGCTCCCTGCCGTGACCGTGGCCGTGGCCGTGGTGGCCGTGCCGTCCGCTCGCGAAGGCGGCCATGCCGTCGCAGTTGCTGGGGACTCTGCCCTCGCCGGAGCGGAGCGGATCACCCTCGCGGGAGAGCACCTTGTAGCGGAACCCCTTGGGCAGGTCGAGCAGTCCGTCGGGGTCGGGGACGAGCGGGCCGTAGCCCGCGCTGCCGCCGGTGGCCTGGGCCGCGGCGGTCCCTGTGAACAGTTCCGAGAGCGCGCCGCTGAAGGCGACTGCCGCCCCGGCGGCTCCGGTTCTTGCCAGCGCTTGACGTCGGGTCGTGGGCATCGGGCACTCTCCCCTGTTGGCGGACAGGTGACCCGAGTGTGTGTACCACGCGCACCAGTGTGCGCACAGCGCTCAGGACACGACCGGCGCGAACTGGGCGCCGGACGGTATGCGTGGCGGGCGCCGGACGGTGGGCGCGACGCGGGCGCTGCCCGGCGGGTGCTCCGCTACGGGATCAGCCGTCGGTGCCGGCCAGCGCTCCGCCGTCCCGGGCGAGCGCCGTCAGCCGGGAGATCGCCCGGAAGTACTTCTTGCGGTAACCCCCCTTGAGCATGTCCTCGCCGAACAGCTCGTCGAACGGCACCCCCGAGGCCAGCACGGGTATCTCCCGGTCGTAGAGCCGGTCGGCGAGCACCACCAGGCGCAGGGCCGTCGACTGGTCGGGAACCGGCGCCAGGCCGGTCAGGCAGACGGCCCGCACGTCCTCGACCAGCGCGCCGTAGCGGCTGGGGTGGACCCGGGAGAGGTGGCCCAGCAGCGCCGGGAAGCTGTCGAGCGAGGCCCCGGACATCCGCCGTGCGGCGGAGGTGACCTGCTCCTCGGTGTACGGCTCGGGAGCCTGCGGCAGCCCGCGGTGGCGGTAGTCCTCGCCGTCGATGCGCAGCGTGCGGAAGTGCGCCGAGAGGCCCTGGATCTCGCGCAGGAAGTCGGCGGCGGCGAATCGCCCCTCGCCCAGCTTGCCCGGCAGCGTGTTCGAGGTCGCCGCCAGTGCCACACCGTTCTCCACCAGCTTGGCCAGCAGGCTGGAGACGAGCACGGTGTCGCCGGGGTCGTCGAGTTCGAACTCGTCGATGCACAGCAACTGGTGGTCGCCCAGGGTGCGCACGGTCTGCTGGAAGCCCAGCGCGCCCACCAGGTTGGTCAGCTCGACGAAGGTGCCGAACGCCTTGCGCTCGGGTGCGGCCGGTGCGGCGTGCCACAGCGAGGCGAGCAGGTGCGTCTTGCCGACGCCGTAGCCGCCGTCCAGATAGACGCCGCGCGGCCCGGCGGGGGCGGCCTGCTTCGGCACCCGGCGGAACCAGCGCCGGGGCCCGCTGCTGCCGGTCCGCGCGGCGCCGCCGAGGCCCTCGGCGAATCCGCCGAGCACCGTGACCGCCTCGGCCTGGCTCGGCTGTGCGGGGTCCGGGATGTAGGTGGCGAAGCGCACACTGTCGAAGCGCGGCGGCGGCACCATCTCGGCCACCAACTGGTCGGCCGGGACGTGCGGCTCGCGTGCGGTGAGGGCGACGGGGGCGCCGCCGGGGCAGTCGGAGCCGGTCTCGGATATGTGCGCTGCGGTCGTTGACACGATTGTCATGCTAGTCGGCTCACCCCTGCGGGTGTGCCGCTCACCGGGCGTGCGCCGTGCCACACTGCGCGCATGCAACGCCTGTTCCCATCCCGTACAGCCCCGGTGCCCTCCTCACACGCTTCCGAGGGGGCGGCGTCCGCGCCGGAGTGGAGCCTCGAGGAGATCGCAGCGGAGTACGCCTATCCGCCGGTGGGCGGGGGAGCCGAGGGGGCCGCGCGGTGGCTGCGCGGCAACATGGTCGCCTCCCTGGACGGTGCCATCCACCACGGCGGGCGCTCCCAGCCGCTCTCCTCCCCGGCCGACATGCGGATCTTCGGCGTGCTGCGGGCGCTCGCCGACGTGGTCGTCGTCGGCGCCCGGACCGTGCGGCAGGAGGGCTACCGGCCCGCCAAGCGGCGCCGGGCCTTCGCCGACCGCCGCGCCGCCGCCGGGCAGCCGCCCGCGCCGGTGATCGCCGTGGTCTCGGCCGGGCTGGAGCTGGACTTCTCGGCCCCGCTGTTCACCGAGCCCGCCGTGCCCACCCTGCTGATCACCGGAGGCGGCGCGCCGCCGGACCGGGTGGAGCGCGCCAGGCAGGCCGGAGCGGAGGTGGTCTTCGCGGGTGAGGGAGGTACCGCCGATCCGGCCCGGGTGCCGGGGCTGCTCGCCGACCGGGGTCTGCGCAGGCAGTTGACCGAGGGCGGTCCCACGCTGCTCGGGGAATTCGCGGATGCGGGGGTACTCGACGAACTGTGTCTGTCCATCGCCCCCCGGGTCGTCGCCGGGTCCGCCCCGCGGATCATGAACGGACCCGTGCTGCCCGACCCCGACGCATATGCGCTGGAAGGGGTGCTGGAGGAAGAGGGATTCCTCTTCACCCGCTACCGTCGGTCGCGAAGCGTTGCGGAATGAGACGTTCCGCTTTCGTGTCGCTGGGCAGACTGACAACCGCAGGACCCCTGGGAGCACGGGGCCGCAGGGTTTCTTTCCGACCGGAGAAGGAGCGCCAGTCGTGATCACGACAGTGCTGATGATCGAGAAGCCGCTTGTGGCGGCCGACACCGAGATGGTGACGACGCTGCACGGCGAGGAGACCGTCTCCTTCGTCGTGCTCCTGCAGCCGCGCGGCGACCAGGACCGGCTGCTGCGGGCGCTGGACGACGTCGCGCTCGGCGAACTGGAGCAGGTGGTGCGCGAGGCCGACGAACCGGAGGGCGGAGAAGCCGTCGGGCCCGCCGAGCAGGCCCTCGAGCTGTCCCTCAAGCACCTCAGAGACGCGGGCTGCGAGGCGGTCGGCCAGATCATCGAGGACCACCCCCTGGACGTCCTGAAGTCGGTCGCGGAGCAGACCCGCGCCGACGAGGTCATCGTGCTGACCGCACCGCACCTGGTGGAGGAGTTCTTCCACCGGGACTGGGCCTCCCGGGCCCGGCACAAGGTGGGTGTCCCGGTACTGAAGCTGTTCGCGCACAACGAGGAGTGAGCCCGGCCGCCCCCCCCGCCTCCGGTGTCCGCGGGCACCGGAGGCGCGGGCGCGCGCCCGGCGCGGAGCGGCCGGGGGTCACGTGAGGCGGCGGCCCGCACCGCATAGGCTTGCGCCGTCCCCCGCCTGCCGCGCCCGCGCGCGTGCGGCGCCCGACCGAGCCAGCCAGGAGAAGTCCGTATGACCGCTGCCGCCACCCCCTCCCTCCCCTCCGCCATGGAGCGGCCGCACTTCATCGGGATCGGCGGCGCGGGGATGTCCGGTATCGCGAAGATCCTGGCGGTGCGCGGCGCGCGGGTCGCGGGCAGCGACGCCCGCGAGTCCGCGACGGCCGACGCGCTGCGCGGCTTCGGGGTGACCGTCCACGTGGGGCACGCCACCGCGCATCTGGCGCCGGACGCCACCACGGTGGTCGTCTCCAGCGCGATCCGCGAGGACAACCCCGAGCTGGTCGAGGCGAACCGGCGCGGGCTCCCGGTGCTGCACCGCGCCGACGCGCTGGCCGCGCTCATGGCGGGGCTGCGGCCGCTGGCCGTGGCCGGTACGCACGGCAAGACGACGACCACCTCGATGCTCGCCGTCAGCCTCGCCGACCTGGGTCTGGACCCCTCGTACGCGATCGGCGGCGACCTGGAGGGCCCCGGCTCCAACGCGCACCAGGGCACCGGGGAGATCTTCGTCGCGGAGGCGGACGAGAGCGACCGCAGCTTCCACAAGTACGCGCCCGAGGTCGCCATCGTCCTCAACGTGGAGCTGGACCACCACGCCAACTACGGCTCCATGGAAGAGATCTACACCTCCTTCGAGACGTTCGTGGAGCGCGTGGCGGACGGCGGCACCCTGGTGGTCTCCGCCGACCACGACGGGGCGCGGGAGCTGGTCCGCCGGCTGCGCGCGACCCCGCGCGACCGCGCGCTCACCATCCGCACCTACGGCGTCGCCGAGGACGCCGACGTACGGGTCCTCAAGATCACGCCGAAGGGGCTGACCAGCGAGGTCGCCGTCGTACTCGACGGCGAGAAGCTCACCTTCGACGTCTCGGTACCCGGCAACCACTACGCGCTCAACGCGGTGGCAGCGCTCACGGCGGGCGCGGCGCTGGGCGTCCCGGCGGCTGAGCTGGGGCGCGCGCTGGGCTCGTACACCGGCGTCAAGCGCCGCCTCCAGCTCAAGGGGCTCACCGACGGCGTCCAGGTGATCGACTCCTACGCCCACCACCCCACCGAGATGACCGCCGACCTGGAGGCCATCCGCGGCGGCGCGGAGAACGGCCGGGTGCTGGTGGTCTTCCAGCCGCACCTCTTCAGCCGCACCCAGGAACTCGGCAAGGAGATGGGGGAGGCGCTGTCGCTGGCCGACGGCTCGGTCGTGCTGCCGATCTACCCGGCGCGCGAGGACCCCGTTCCGGGCGTCACCAGCGCGCTGATCACCGACGCCGCGCAGGCGGCGGGCGCCGCCGTGCGGGCCGTGGGCACCCCGGACGAGGCGGTCGAGGCGGTCGTGGGAATGGCGGAGCCCGGCGATCTCGTTCTCACCATGGGCGCGGGTGACGTCACGGAGCTGGGCCCCCGGATCCTCGCCCGGCTCGCCGAGTGACGCCCACGTCCGCACCGCCCGCCCCGGGCCGTACCCGAACAGCGCTGAGGAGCCGAGATGGCCTACGAGATCGACAAGACCGAGGAGCAGTGGCGCGCGGAGCTGACGCCCGAGGAGTACCAGGTGCTGCGCGAGGCCGGTACGGAGCGTCCCTTCACCGGTGAGTACACCGACACCGAGACCACCGGTGTCTACTCCTGCCGGGCCTGCGGCGCCGAGCTGTTCCGCTCCGGAACCAAGTTCGCCTCCCACTGCGGCTGGCCCAGCTTCTACGACCCGGCGGACTCGGACGCCGTCGAGCTGCTGACCGACCGCTCCATGGGGATGGTCCGCACGGAGGTGCGCTGCGCCCGCTGCGGCTCCCACCTGGGCCACGTCTTCGAGGGCGAGGGCTACCCGACCCCCACCGACCAGCGGTACTGCATCAACTCCCTCTCCCTGCGGCTGGAGCCCGCCGAGAGCTGAGATCCGCGCCCGCCCGGGCCGCGCCTGCGCCGTGCCGGCGGCGTCGGCTCCGCTGCACGCTCCACCACCGCGGGTGTGCGGCCGAGCACGGATTGCGCGCCGGACAGACGTGCCCGGCGCGGCGCGGTCCGCGGGCCTGTCCGGCGAACCCGCCGACGGGCACGCGGACGACCGCCCTCCATGGAGCGCCCCGCCTGACCGGTCGGGCGGGAGCGGGAGCCGGGAGCGGCGCGCGACAGCGCGAAGGGGAAGGACCGGAAGGTGTGAGCCCGCCGCGCTCCGGGCGGGAGGCCCTAACGCGGGAAATCGCCGTGCAGCAACCTGCCGTGATGGCAGGTGCAGATGTCGGCGCCGTACCAACTGAATTCGAAGGTGCGGCAGTTGCACAGGCCGCACGGGTCGTCGAACACGTCGTCCAGTCCGACAGCCGACAGTCGTTGCGAGGCGGCTTCGTTGAACTTGCGTATGCGGGTCTTGAGCTCACGGTAGTCGGCTGCGTTCTCTTCGAGAGCCTTGGCCTGTGCGTCCGTCAACTCGCGCGGAAGCTTCATGGTCCCTCCTCTGGTCCCTCCTGAGGGATTCCCGGTGCCCCCGGTCCACCATGGCCTCTGGTGCGAGGTTTCGCATGTTCGGGGCATGCCGGGTACCTCTCGGCCGGGGGCGTGCCCCCTCGGTCAGGTCGTGCGCCCCGCGCCCGGGCATGCGGCACCGCCGCCCCGCCCGCCTCCACGCGCCCGCCGTCCGGCGGAACAACGGGCGGCCCTCGAGGGTTCATTTGTACGCTGCACGCAGATTGCCGCGTGCGGCGGCGCACAGCGGACAGTCCGGCAGGGAAGTCGACACGGGTTCGACACGGGTTCGACAGGGACTCGACAGGGAGAGGACGGGACGCGTGGGGGAACGCATCGCAGCGGGTACCGGCGGGCCGATACGGGCGGCGGGGGGCGAGAGAGGGATCGTTGCGGTGCTGGCGTTCGGCGGCATCTCCGTCGCCGTCATGCAGACGCTGATCGTCCCGATCGTCGCCCGGCTGCCGGCCCTGCTGGACACCTCCACCTCCAACGCCTCCTGGGTGATCACCTCGACGCTGCTCTCGGGCGCGGTCGCCACGCCCATCATGGGCAGGCTCGGCGACCTGTACGGGAAGCGCCGGATCGTGCTGCTGAGCCTGGGCCTCATGGTCCTGGGCTCGCTGGTGTGCGGCTCCACCTCGGCGCTGGTGCCGATGGTCGCCGGGCGGGCCGTGCAGGGGTTCGCGATGGGGGCCATCCCGCTGGGCATCGGCATCATGCGGGACGCGCTGCCGCCCGAACGGCTGGGCTCGGCGATGGCGTTCATGAGTTCCTCGCTCGGCGTGGGCGGCGCGCTGGGCATGCCGCTGGCCGCCTACGTGGCGCAGTACACCGACTGGCACATGCTCTTCTTCGGGTCCGCCGGGCTCGGCGCGCTGGCCATGCTGCTCGTCGCACTGCTGGTGCCCGAGACCCCGCTGCGCGCCCCGGGCGGCTTCGACGTACTGGGGGCCCTGGGCCTGGCGGCCGGACTGGTGACTCTCCTACTGCCCATCTCCAAGGGCGCCGACTGGGGCTGGTCCAGCCCGACGGTGCTCGGGCTGTTCGCCTCCTCCGCCGTGCTCTTCGCCGGTTGGGGGTTGCTGGAGCTGCGGACCGCGGATCCGCTGGTGGACCTGCGGGCGACCGCGCGCCGCCAGGTGCTGCTGACCAACCTCGCCTCCATCATGGTCGGCCTCGCCTTCTACGCGCTCACCCTCGTCCTGCCCCAGCTCCTGCAGCTCCCGGCGGCCACCGGCTACGGGCTCGGGCAGTCGATGGTCGTCTCGGGGCTGTGCGTGGCGCCCATGGGCCTCGCGATGATGGCGGTCTCCTCGCTGTCCGCGCGGCTCTCCAGGGCGCGCGGGCCCAAGGTGTCCCTGATGGCCGGGCTGGTCGTGCTGGCCGCCGCCTATCTGCTGGGGACGCTGCTGCTGGCCGCCGTGTGGCAGACGGTCGTGCTGTCCGTGCTGATCGGCGTGGGCATCGGCATCGCCTACTCGGCGATGCCGGCCCTGATCCTCGGCGCTGTCGATCCGTCCGAGTCCGGCGCCGCCAACGGGCTGAACACCCTGATGCGGTCGATCGGGACCTCGACCTCCAGTGCGGTCGTCGGCGTCGTCCTGGCCCGGATGTCGGTCCCGCTGGGCCCCACCCGGGTGCCCGGCCTGGACGGCTTCCGCACGGCGTTCCTCATCGCGGCGGGCGCCGCGCTGCTGGGTCTGGTGATCGCGGCGTTCCTCCCGTCGTCGACCGCCGCCGAGCGGCGCGCGGAGGCGGTGCCGGCCCCGGGCCGGGACCTCGGACCGGACGCGGTTCCCGCCCCGGACGCCGAGAGCCCCGCGGGCCTGCGACGGCCGTGACCGGACGCAGCGGGCCGCTCCTGGCCGCGCGGACGCTTCTGACCGGGTGCTGCAGCGGCCGTTCCGCCGGAGCGGCCGGTCAGCACGTCGGGCGGTACGGCGGAGCGGCCGTCCTCCGGGAGCTCTCGGCGGTGGCGGGGGACCGCCCGGCCCCGCCGGCTCACCGGTGCTGGTGCAGCCCGCGCCCGGCCAGCGTCAGAAAGGTCTCGCCCACCGCCTCGCTCAACGTCGGGTGCGGGTGGATGTGCTGGGCGATGTCCGCGGGCGACGCGTCCCAGGCCACCGCCAGTTGGGAGGCGCTGATCATCTCCGAGACGTGCGGGCCCACCAGATGCACGCCCAGCACCCGGCCCTCGGGGCCCGGTTCGGCGACGACCTTCACCATGCCGTCCTGGCCGTGCACCATGCCCTTGGCGGTGGCGGTCAGCGGCAGCACGTTGACCGCCGTCTCGTATCCGGCGGCCGCCGCGGCCTCCTCGCCGAGTCCGACCGACGCCGTCTGCGGCGCCGAGTAGGTCACCCGCGGCACGGCGGCGTAGTCCACCGGCCGGGGCGAGAGCCCGGCCAGCACCTCGGCGACCACCAGCCCCTCGGCGAACGAGGCGTGCGCCAGCCCCAGGGAGGGCGGCGGCAGCAGGTCGCCGACGACGTGCACACCGGGCACGGCGGTCTCCAGCGTGGCCCAGTCGGCGGGCGGCAGATGGCCCCGCTCGTCCGTGGCCAGACCGGCCGCCGCCAGGTCGAGCCCGTCGGTGACCGGGACCCGGCCCACGGCGACCAGCAGCCGCTCGGCCGTGACCGCGCTCTCCCCGCCGCGCGCCGACCGCACCCGGGCCCGGACCCCGTCGTCCGCCCGGTCGGCGGCCAGCAGCCGGGCGCCGGTCAGCACCGTGACGCCGCGTTTGCGCAGCGCGCGGGCCAACCGGCGCCCGACGTCCGCGTCCTCCAGCGGCAGCAGCCGATCCGCTGCCTCCACCAGGGTGACCTCGGCTCCCATGGAGCGGTGGAACGAGGCGTACTCGACGCCGATCGCGCCGCCGCCCAGCACCAGCACACTCCGCGGCAGACCGGGCGCGAACAGCGCGTCGTCGCTGGTGACGACGTGCTCCCCGGCCTCCAGTCCCGGCAGGGTCCGCGGCCGGGAGCCCGTCGCCAGGACGAGACCGCGCCGTGCCGTCCACCGGGTGCCGGCTGCGCCGGGGGTGTCGACCCGGACGGTGCGCGGGCCGGTCAGCGCGGCGGTGCCCCGCACCACGGTCACTCCGGCCGCCGAGAGCTGCCCCTCCACGCCCTGGTGGTTGCGGGCGACGAGGGCGTCGCGGGTGGCGGTCAGCGCGTTCCAGTCGACGCCCTCCAGCTTCGAGTCGACTCCCCACCGCTCGCGCGCCTCCGTGATGCCGTCGACCAGTTCGGCGGCGTGCAGCATGGCTTTGCTGGGCACGCAGCCCCGGTGCAGGCAGGTGCCGCCGATCAGGTCGCGCTCGACGAGGGTGACGCCGAGTCCGAGGTGCGCGGCGCGGAGTGCCGTGCTGTAACCGCCTGTTCCGCCGCCGATGACGATCACGTCTGTGGTGTTCCCGCTCATGGCCTCAGACTTCCGCCGCCAGTGCGATGAGTCCAACGCAATGATTCGATGCTCGTGATGAAGAATGTTCATGGTTTCTCGTCGCAGGACCGCAGAGCAGGCCGGGATGCGGAGGAGCGGGCGGGCAAGCCGCGAGGAGCGGGAGGGCACTGTGAGTCTGCGGCAGATGGAGTACCTCGTGACGGTCGTCGAGGAGGGCTCCTTCACCCGTGCCGCCGAGGCGCTGCACGTCACCCAGTCCGCGCTCTCGCACCAGATCAAGGCCCTGGAGCGGGAGGTGGGCGGCCCGCTGCTGGAGCGACTGCCGCGCAGCGTGCGGCCCACCCCCATGGGCCGTGCCTTCCTCCCGGACGCCGAACTGGCCGTCCGTAGCTGGCGGCAGGCCCGCAGGGCGGCGCGGGCCGCGGCCGGAGCCGAGGGCGGCGAGCTGGAGATCGCCACCGTGCACGGCGTCGCGGTCGGGGTGCTGACCGGGGCCGTCGCACGGATGCGGCGGCTCCACCCGCGGGTGACGCTGGGGCTGCGCGAGTACGCGACGGAGGACGAACTGTACGAGCACCTGGCGCGCGGGGTCGCCGACCTCGCCGTCGGCTACCGGCACGACGCCTGGCCGGGCCCCTGCTGGGAGATCGGCGAGGAGCGTATCGTCCTCGCCGTGCCGCCGGACGACCCGCTGTGCGACCGGGACAGCTCCGGTGCCGGGCGCGTACCGGTCGACCTGGCGGAGCTGGCCGACCGCGGCTGGGTGCGGTGCGGGATGGAGCCCCGGATCGAGGGGCGCCCCTTCGTCGATCTGGTCTGCGGCCGGGCCGGGTTCGTGCCACGGACGGTGCTGCGGGTCGAGCACGCGACGACCGCCGCGCGGATGGCCGCGGCCGGCGCGGGCATCTGCCTGATCGCGGAGCATCTGGCCCCCGCCCTCGTGCCGGCCCGGCAACTCGTGGCCGTCGGGCCCCCGTGGCGCCGCCCGCTGATCGCCTTCAGCCGGGCGGAGCCGACCGGGGCCGCGGACGCCTTCCTCCGCGTGCTGCGGGAGGATTAGTGGGGCAGTGGGGCAGTGGGGCAGTGGGGCAGTGGGGCTGTGGGGCAGTGGGCGGCCGGCGTGCGCGTGCGGGGCACGCCGGTGGCGTTCCGGGGGCCGGCGCCCGTGCCGTCCGTGTCGTCGTCCGGGCCGGGTGGCGTCCACGGCGCGCCTTGGGGAGCACCACGCCGCACCCCCGGCCGGAGCACCGGTGACGGTGCCGCGCGTGGCGGGAGTGAATTCCCGGTGCCGGTCCTGTCCGGGCGCTGGCGCGGAGCGGTCGCGAGGCGGTAGGACGGGGCGTGGACCGGTTCCGGGCGGGAGAGCGTGCGGCCGTGGCGGCTGCCGTCGTGCCGTCCGGACGGCACGCTCCGGGCGCGGGACACGTGGCCGTGCGTCGTGCGCTCTGCGGCGTCCGCCCCCGCCGCTGCCGCGGAGCCGTCTCCCGGGAGTCGGCAGGGTCCCGTCCACCCGTACGAGCACGGGAAGTTGACAGGGGTTCCGGGTGCAGCCAGGGGGCGGCCGAAGTAGTCTTCCTTGATCGAACAGCGGGGGCCGAGAGCGGGCGTGGAAGGCGGTGCGCAGTTGGGCGCGGGAGGGCTTGAACTCCCCCCAGGCGACGGCGGTGAGGAGCCGGAGGGCGGCGGCCCCGCCGGTGAGGCCGGAGCGACGGACGATCCGACCGGCGGGCTCGGGCTGGGGGGACCTCCCGGCCGGAGTCTGGGAGGTGCCGGGCAACCGGGCGCTGTCCCGCTGGCCCGGCCCATGGAGATCGGCGCGGACGTGGGCTGGGGCGAGGAGGACTGGACCGAGGTACGCACCCGGGCGCAGCGCGCCGGGCGCGCGTACGTCTGGCTGAATCTGGTCGAGCAGCGGATGCGTGCGGTCGTCGCCGCCGTGCTGCGGCCGATCTACGAGCCGGTGCACGGCCAGGAGTGGGTGATCGCGGCGGCCGGGCCCGCCGGGCAGGAGTGGGTGCAGCGGGCCGTGGCGGTACGGGAGGTCAGCCGCCGGAAGGGCTATCTGCTCGACCCGGCGGACGACACCCTGATCTCCTTTCTGACCCTGCCGCAGCTCCGCGAGCTCATGGTGCAGCACTGGCCCTGCTTCGAGCCCTACTTCGAGGGCCGCCGCGAGGTGGAGCTGGCGCTGGACGAGCTGGAGGTGGCCCGCAGCGCGGTCGCCCGCAACCGGGCCCTGTCCGAGACGGTGCTCGCGCAGGCCGAGCGGATGTGCCGGCGGCTGCTGGAGCTGCTGGGGGCCGCACCCGAGGGGGCGGCCGCGGTGGGCCGGTTGCCGGTCGACGCCGTCGAGGAGCTGGTCGGGGACCGCTTCTGCGACGTGGTCGGCGTGCACAGCGACCGGGTACGGCTGCAGCGCCAGCTCCCCGCCGAGGACCTGTTCGGCGGGGCCCGGCGGCTGGACGCCGTCGGCATCGGCCTCAACCTGCTGGTGCAGAACTACAGCGGGCGGCGGCTGGTCCGGCTGGCGGAGGCGGGCTGCCGGGTGCGGCTGCTGTTCCTGAACCCGGCCAGCAGCGCGGTGAAGCGCCGGGAGCGGGAACTCGGGCTGAAGAAGGGCGAACTGGCCCGCTCGGTGGAGACCAACATCCTGCACATGCGCAGGGTGCGCTCCCGGCTGCGGGACCAGGCGGCCTTCGAGATCCATGTCTTCGACGAGACCCCGCGGTTCACCGCGTACCTGGTGGACGGGGACGGCGCGGACGGGCTGGCCGTCGTCCAGTCGTATCTGCGCGGTGCGCGGGGGATGGAGACGCCGGTCCTGGTGCTGCGCGGGCCGGGCCGCACGGTGTCCGCACGCGGCGTGGGCGAGGGCGTGCTCTTCCCCACGTACCGGGAGGAGTTCGACGCGTTCTGGGCCGACTCCCGCCCGGTGTCGTAACCGTCGGCGGAGGGCGGCCCACGGTAGGCGGGGGAGTGTGGCACACGGTGCGTGCGGTGTCGTGTGTCACAGTCCGCCAAGTCACTTGAGCCGCACGGAGCAATCCGACAGGGTTTCGAAACGATCCGCCGCGGATCGCCGGACCCCACACTCGGAGGACTCCCTCGGCATGGCACACCATGGGGCACGCCACACGAAACGCCGGATATCCGTCGCGCTCGGCGCCGCTGTCGCCGTCGCGGGCGGAGCGACGCTGCTGACGCTCCCCGCCGACGCCGCACCCCCCGAGGGCACCGTCCTGGGCGCGGGGGCCCGGGGCGCGGTCGAGGGCGACTACATCGTGCTGCTCAAGCGGGACGCCGCCGCCCGCACCCGCACCGCGGCCGCGACCGAGGCCCGCGACCTGGCCGGAGAGTACGGCGGAAAGGTCGAGCACACCTACCACGCCGCGCTGGACGGCTGGTCCGCCAAGGGGCTCAGCGCCCGGGACGCCCGGCGGCTGGCGGCGGACGACAGAGTGGCGAAGGTCGTCCAGAGCCGCGTGATCACCGGCCAGGAGACCCAGACCGAACCGCCGTCCTGGGGACAGGACCGGGTCGACCAGCCCGGACCGGAACTCGACGAGAAGTACACCTACCCCGACAGCGCGGGCGAGGGCGTCACGGCGTACGTCGTCGACAGCGGCGTGCGGGTCAGCCACGAGGACTTCGGCGGCCGGGCCGTCGACGGTTACGACGCCGTGGACGACGACGGGACCGCGCAGGACGGCGCCAACCACGGCACGCACGTCTCCGGCACCCTCGCGGGCACCGAGTACGGCATCGCCAAGAAGGCGAAGATCGTCGCCGTGCGCATCCTGGGCGACGACAACAAGGGCACCACCGCCGACGCCGTCGCCGGCATCGACTGGATGATCGAGGACCACGAGGACGACGGCGGCCCCGCCGTGGCCAACATGAGCATCGGCGGCTTCCAGGACTATGCGCTGGACGAGGCCGTCGAGCGGGCCGTCGACGCGAACATCACCTGCGTGGTGGCCGCCGGCAACGACGGCGGCGACGCCTCCGCCGCCTCCCCGGCCCGGGTGCCGGATGCCATCACCGTCGCCGCGAGCGACCAGCAGGACCGGCGCACGGAGTTCTCCAACTACGGCAAGAGCGTCGACCTGTTCGCCCCCGGCATCGATGTCGTCTCGGCCAGCAACAAGAACGACACCGCCAAGATGGCCGGATGGGGCACCTCCATGGCCACCCCGCACGTCGCGGGAGCCGCAGCGCTCTATCTGAGCCGGCACCCGGACGCCACCCCCGCACAGGTCACCGAGGCACTGCTCGACGGCACCACCGACGGCGCCCTCTCCGGCATCGGCGAGGGGACGCCCAACAAACTACTGCGTGTGGTCAGGTGACACACATTCACGGTCATTTCTGAGCCCCGCCCGTGCGTAACCCCGGAATTCCGGGTAAGCGCACCCCCAGGCCCGCCGCGCCCTTCCCCCACGGGGCACGGCGGGCCTGTCGGGTGCCCGCGAGGCGGCCGCCGCCCCCTACCGCCCGCGGCCGCCGCCGGATACGCCGGAGTTCAGGCCGCGGCGCCGACCGTCGCGCCTCCGCCGGAGGCGACCGCCGCGTAACGCTCCACAACCACCCGCGCCACCTCCGGCGCCGCACCCAGCACGGGCGCGAGCACCTCGGCACCGGCCTCCAGGGCACCGGCCTCGATGCGGTCGGGCAGCCGGCCCGGGGCCAGCACGTAGGGCGCGACGGCCACCCGGCGGGCACCGGCGGCGCGCAGCTCCCGCACGGCGTCGGCCGTGCTGGGCTGAGCAGCGGAGGCGAACGCAGGTCGCACGGCACACCAACCGGTGGTTCGCCGCCACTCCCGCGCCATGTCGGCGATCACTGCGCTCGCCTCCGGGTCGGAGGAACCGGCGGACGCCAGGACGACGCCGGTCCGGGGCGCGTCGCCGGAGCTCAGCCCGGCCGCGCGCAGCCGCCGCTCCAGGGCGGCGGTCAACAGGGGGTGCGGGCCGAGCACCGCCGACTGCCGGACCGCCAGGTCCGGCAGCGCGGCGGCCACCTCGGCCAGTACCCCGGGGAGGTCCGTCTTCGCGTGGAAGGCACGGGTCAGCAGCAGCGGGACGGCGACGGCCTCGCGTACCCCCGCCGTGTACAGCTCCTCCAGCGCGGCGGGCACCGAGGGGGAGTCGAAGTCCAGATAGCAGGCCGCCACCCGGACGCCGGGCAGCAGCAGCCGGACCCGCGCGGCGAGCGCGCCGACCGTCGCGGAGTGCCGCTCGTCGCGGCTCCCGTGCGCGACGAGCAGCAGCGCGGGCGCGGAGGGCGAGGGTGCGGAGGACATCAGCGCAGCAACCCCCGGTGGCGCAGCACCCGCCGCTCGAGGGGTGCGAAGACGAGCAGTTCGATGCCGATGCCCACCAGCAGGATGAGCAGGATCGCGCCGAGCACCAGCGGCATGTCCTGGTAGGCGCGCCCCGTCTCCAGCAGCCGGCCCAGCCCCACGCCCAGCTCGGGCGAGGTGGCGATCAGCTCGGCCGCCATCAGGGAGCGCCAGGAGAACGCCCATCCTTGCTTGAGCCCCGAGATGTAGCCCGGCAGCGCCGCGGGCAGCAGCACGTGCCGTACGCCGCTCAGTCCGGTGGCGCCCAGCACGGTGCCCGCGCGCAGGTGCAGCGGGTCGATCCGGTCGACTCCGGCGACCAGGCCGTTGGCGATGGAGGGCACGGCACCCAGCAGTACCACGGCGTAGATCGTCGCGTCCGTCAGTCCGAACCAGATGATCGCCGCCGGTACCCACGCCACCGAGGGCAGCGACTGCAGTCCGGAGAGGATCGGCCCGATGGCGGCCCGCACCGGCCGGACCCGCGCCACCAGCAGGCCCAGCGGGGTGCCCGCCAGCAGTGCGACCGCGAAGCCCAGCGCGCCGCGGGAGACGCTCTGCCAGACGATGCTCAGGATGGTGCCCTTGTACCACTCCTCGGCCAGCGCGTCCCACACCATGAGCGGGCCCGGCAACTGGTAGTCGGGCTTCAGCTCCAGCGCGAACGCCGTCTGCCACAGCCCCAGCACGAGGACGACCGCCACCAGCGGCGGCAGCGCCTTGCGGCGCAGCAGCACCGGCAGCGGGGTGCGGGACGTGGTGCGGGTGTCGAGCGCGTCGAGCCCCGCCTCCAGCCCGGCCAGGTCCCCGCCGGGCCCGCCGTCCTGCTCCCGGCGGCCGGTGGCCGGCTCCGCCGCGGCGGCGGGCGGTGCCGCCGGTCCGTCCGCGGTCTTCGGGCGCGTCTCAGTGTCGGCCATGGCGGCGGATCTCCCCCCGGAGCTGTTCGGTGATCTCGACGGACAGCGCGGCCACGTCCGCGTCCTCGATACGGCGCGGGTGCGGAATGTCCACCTGCCACTCCCGGGCGACCCTCCCGGGCCGCGAGGAGAGCAGGACGACGCGTTCCGCCAGACGGACCGCCTCCCGGACGTTGTGCGTGACGAACAGGACGGCGACGTTCGTCTCCGCCCGCACGCGGGTCAGCTCCTCGTGCAGCACGTCCCGGGTGATGGCGTCCAGCGCGGCGAACGGCTCGTCCATCAGCAGCAGTTCGCTGTCCTGCGCCAAGGCGCGGGCCAGCGCGACCCGCTGCCGCATCCCGCCGGACAACTCGTGCACCCGCTTGCGGTGCGCGCCCTTGAGGCGGACGAGCTCCAGCAGCCGCTCTGCCTCCGCCGGGCGCTCGGCCTTGGGCATCCCGCGCAGCTTGAGCGCCAGTTCGATGTTCCCGCCCGCCGTCAGCCAGGGGAAGAGCGCGTGCTCCTGGAACATCAGCGCCGGGCGCCCGCCGGGCACCTCGACGGTGCCCGAGGTGGGCGTGTCCAGCCCGGCCACCAGGTTGAGCAGGGTGCTCTTGCCGCAGCCGGACGCGCCGAGCAGGGTGACGAACTCGCCGTCGGCGACGTCGACGCTGATGTCGTCGAGCACCTGCTGGGGGCCGAACGACTTGGAGACGTGCGTGATCCGCGCTGCGGGGCGCGTCGTGGTGGTCGCGGTCACTGTTTCACCTCCTGCGGTGGTCATGGGCGCTCACCGTGCTCCGAGCCCGGCGTCCGACACGGTGGGGCGGCCCTCGTGCCGCAGCACCCGGTTCAGCGGGGCGAGGTCGTAGATCCCCTTCAGCCGCGGCTTCTTCAGCAGCCCGGCCGAGACCGCGTGGTCGGTCTGCTTCCGCAGCGTGGCGGCCAGCGGATCGTCGGTCACCTCGATCCGGGCGAATGCGGAGTCGAGGACCGTGCCGGGCAGCGGCTTGCCCGCGTCCCGCCGCAGCGCCTCGTTGATGCGCTCCTTGGCAGCCTCCGGGTGCGCGCGGATCCACGCGTTGGTCTTCACCGAGCCGCGCAGCACCGCCTCGACCGCCTTCGGATGCTGCCGGAGGAAGTCCTGGCGCACCACCAGGTCGGTGGTGACGAACGCCCCTCCCGGCCACAGCTTCTTCTCGTCCAGCAGAACCTTGCCGCCCTGGCCGGCCAGGACGGAGGCGGTCGGTTCGGGCACCCACGCCCCGTCGATGCCGCCCTGCCGGAAGGTGGTGGGGATCTCCTTGTTGTCCTGCCGCAGCACCGAGGTGTCGCCCGCGCCTGTCTGCGGGTCGACGGTGAGGCCCTTGGTCTTGAGGTAGTGCAGCAGCGCGGCGTCCTGGGTGTTGCCCAACTGCGGGGAGGCGATGCGCTTGCCTTTCAGATCGCCGAGCGAGGCGACCTTCTCCGGATCGACGACCAGCGAGGCGCCGCCGGAAGTGGCGCCGGAGACGATCCGCAGGTTCCTCCCGCCGGACTGCGTGTATCCGTTGACCGAGGGCGAGGGGCCCACCCAGGCCATGTCCACGGCCTTGGCGTTGAGCGCCTCGATCGCCGCCGGACCCGCGTCGAACACCTGCGTGCGCACGCGGGTGCCGCCCAGCTCCTCCGGGATCTGCCCGCCCGAGCGCAGTCCGACCAGCGCCGTGGCGTGGGTGACGTTGGGGAAGTAGCCGATCTTCACCGCGTCCAGCCCGTCGACCTTGCGGCCTCCGGCGGCCGCCGGGTCGGCCCGCTCCACGGCCTTGGACCCGTAGCCGCAGCCCGCGGCGCACAGCAGCGTGGACACGACCAGCAGGGCGGTGCGGGTGCGGCCGGAGGACCGGCTGCGCGGAGCGCGGAGACGGGGCACGGGGAAGTCCTCTCAAGCGGGAAGGGGGATGGCGGCGGGGACGGTGCGCGCGGGTCGGCGCTCGTCACCTGCCGCAGCGCCCCACTCCGCCCTGGCCGCTGCCGCGTGCGCCGCTGCCGATGCGGCCACCGGTCTGGTCGAAGGTCGAGAAGACCTCTCCTGGAATGCCCATCGGCCTAGAAGTCCCAGTCGCCGTCGGGCGCCTCGGCGGCCGGGGCGTCCGCGTCGGCGAACGCCCCGCCGGCCATCCCCGCCGTCAGCGTGCTGCCGTCGGCCGGATCGATCAGCAGGAACGATCCGGTGCGCCGCGAGTCGGTGTACGCGTCGACGGGCAGCGGCTCGGCGGTGCGCAGGACGACGCGGCCGATGTCGTTGGCGGCCAGTTCGCCGGGTTCCGGGTGCTGCGAGAGGTCGGCCAGGGTCAGCCGCGAGGGGATCTCCTTGACCAGCGCCTTGACGGTGCGGGTGGTGTGCTTGAGCAGCACCCGGTCGCCGGGCCGCAGCGGCCGGTCGTGCAGATGGCAGACGGTCGCGGTCAGATCCTGGCTCGGCCGCACCGAGGCGTCCGCGGGAGCGAGCAGGTCGCCGCGCGAGATGTCCAGGTCGTCGGCGAGCCGGACGGTGATCGACTGCGGGGCCCAGGCCACGTCGACCGGCCGGCCCAGCACGTCCAGCGCCGCGACGGTGCTGGAGCGGCCCGAGGGGTGCACGGTGACCCGGTCCCCGACGCGCAGTACACCTGAGGCCAACTGGCCCGCATAGCCGCGGTAGTCGGGGTGCTCTGCGGACTGCGGCCGGATGACGTACTGCACGGGGAAGCGTGCCGGGTCGTCGGTCGGATCGTGGGTGACCGGCACCGTCTCCAGGTGCTCCAGCACGGTCGGCCCGCTGTACCAGTCCATGTGCGCCGAGGGCGCGACCACGTTGTCGCCCTCCAGCGCGGAGATCGGCACAGCGGTCACCTCCGGCACCCCGAGGGAGGTCGCGTAGCGGGAGAACTCGTCCGCGATCGCGGCGAAGACGTCCTCGGCGTAGCCCACCAGGTCCATCTTGTTGACGGCCAGCACCACGTGCGGGACACGCAGCAGGGCTGCCACGGCGGCGTGCCGCCGGGTCTGCTCGACGACCCCGTTGCGCGCGTCCACCAGCACGACGGCCAGCTCCGCCGTGGAGGCGCCGGTGACCATGTTCCGGGTGTACTGCACATGGCCCGGCGTGTCCGCGAGGATGAACCGCCGCCTGGGCGTGGCGAAGTAGCGGTAGGCGACGTCGATGGTGATGCCCTGCTCCCGCTCGGCGCGCAGCCCGTCGGTGAGCAGCGCCAGGTCGGGTGCCTCCTGGCCGCGGGCCTGGGAGGCTCGCGAGACGGCTTCCAACTGGTCGGAGAGCACCGACTTGGAGTCGTGCAGCAGACGGCCCACCAGGGTGGACTTGCCGTCGTCGACGCTTCCGGCGGTGGCGAACCGCAGCAGTGAGGTGGCCGCCAGTGCCTCTGCGGCGTGGCCGGCTCCGGCTGTCGTACTCATCTCTAGAAGTAGCCTTCCCGCTTGCGGTCTTCCATCGCGGCCTCGGAGAGCTTGTCGTCCGCCCGGGTGGCGCCGCGCTCGGTCAGCCGGGAGGCGGCGATCTCCGTGATCACCTTCTCCACCGTGTCCGCGTCGGACTCCACGGCGCCGGTGCAGGACATGTCGCCGACGGTGCGGTAGCGCACCAGGCGCTTCTCCACCCGCTCCCCGTCCGCGGGGCCGCCCCACTCGCCCGGGGCCAGCCACATGCCGGACCGGGAGAAGACCTCCCGGTGGTGCGCGTAGTAGATCGAGGGGAGCGCGATGTCCTCCCGCGCGATGTACTGCCAGACGTCCAACTCGGTCCAGTTCGACAGCGGGAAGACCCGCACGTGCTCGCCCGGGGCGTGCCGCCCGTTGTAGAGCTGCCACAGTTCGGGGCGCTGGCGGCGGGGGTCCCAGCCGCCGAACTCGTCCCGCAGCGAGAAGACCCGCTCCTTGGCCCGCGCCTTCTCCTCGTCCCGGCGCCCGCCGCCGAAGACCGCGTCGAACCGGTGCTCGCCCAGGGCCTCCAGCAGCGGCAGCGTCTGGAGCGGGTTGCGGGTGCCGTCCGGGCGTTCGCGCAGCGTGCCGGCGTCGATGTACTCCTGCACCGAGGCCACGAACAGCCGCAGCCCGTGCTCCGCCACCGTCTCGTCGCGGAAGCGCAGCACCTCGGGGAAGTTGTGCCCGGTGTCCACGTGCAGCAGTCCGAAGGGCGGCGGCGCCGGGGCGAACGCCTTCAGCGCCAGGTGCAGCATCACGATCGAGTCCTTGCCGCCGGAGAAGAGGATCACCGGCCGCTCGAACTCGCCCGCGACCTCGCGGAAGATGTGCACCGCCTCCGACTCCAGCGCGTCCAGATGCGTCAGCGCGAAGGGGTTGTCGGTCTCCTCCGGTGCGCTCACCGCCGTGGTCATAGCAGTCCCCTCTCCTTCAGCAGCGTGTGCAGGGCCGCGGCCGACTCCGCCACCTCGCGCCCGTGGGTGAGCAGGCGCAGGTCCGGGTCGGCCGGCTCCTCGTACGGGTCGTCGACCCCTGTCAGTCCCGTCAGTTCGCCGGCTGCCTGCTTGGCGTACAGGCCCTTCACGTCCCGTTCCGAGCACACCTCGACCGGCGTCGCCACATGCACCTCCAGATAGGGGGTGCCCTCGCGCATGTGCCGCTTGCGTACCGCCTCGCGGCTGTCCGCGTACGGCGCGATCACCGGGACCAGCACGATCACCCCGTGCGAGGCCAGCAGCTCGGAGACGAAGCCGATGCGCTGGACGTTGGTGTCCCGGTCGGTCCGCGAGAAGCCGAGCCCCGCGGAGAGGAAGGTGCGGATCTCGTCCCCGTCCAGCACCTCGGTGCGGTGCCCCTCGCCGCGCAGCCGTTCGGCCAGCGCCGTCGCGACGGTCGTCTTGCCCGCGCTCGGCAGGCCGGTCAGCCACACGGTCGCTCCGCGTGCCCCGCTCATCGGACCCCCTCGGTCGTCCGTCCGTCTCTCCGCGTCCGTCTTGGTGCGTGCGCCGCGGCCGTCACAGGTGCAGCCCGCACTCGGTCTTGCCGCTGCCGGCCCAGCGACCGGCGCGGGCGTCCTCGCCCTCCAGCACCCGGCGGGTGCAGGGGGCGCAGCCGATGGAGGCGTAGCCGTCGCTCAGCAGCGGGTTGGTGAGCACGCCGTGTTCGGCGATGTAGTCGTCCACGTCCTGCTGGCTCCAGCGGGCGATGGGGGAGATCTTGACCTTCTGCCGCTTCTCGTCCCAGCCCACGACGGGGGTGCCCGCGCGGCTCGGCGACTCGTCGCGGCGCAGCCCGGTCGCCCAGGCGTCGTAGTCGCGCAGCCCCTCCTCCAGCGGCTGCACCTTGCGCAGCGCGCAGCACAGGTCGGGGTCGCGGTCGTGCAGCGCGGGACCGTGCTCGGCGTCCTGTTCGGCGACCGTCCGGCGGGGCGTGAGGGTGACGACGTCCACGTTCATGACGGCCTGGACGGCGTCGCGGGTGCCGATGGTCTCGGGGAAGTGGTAGCCGGTGTCGAGGAAGACGACCCGCACCCCGGGGAAGACCCGGGAGGCGAGGTGGGCCACGACGGCGTCCTCCATGGAGGAGGTGACGCAGAACCGGTGCCCGAAGGTGTCGGCGGCCCAGCGCAGCACCTCCAGCGCGTCGGCCTCCTCCAGCTCCCGGCCCGCCTGCTCGGCCAGCGGCCGCAGCTCGTCGGGGGAGCGGCGCCGGGCTATGTGCGCGGTGCTCATGAGTCGGAGTCCTCTCCGTGGAGACCGTCGGTGTGTGCACCGTCGTGGTGTGCCGCCTGCAGCCCGGAGGCCAGCAGTCCGAGGAACTTCAGCCGGAAGGCCCGGTTGCAGGCGGCGCACTCCCAGGCAGCGCCCTGGCCCCGGGGCGTCTCCAGCTCGCTGGGACGCAGGTCCTCGTCCCCGCAGTAGGGGCAGTGGAAGGGTGCGGCACGCTCGCTCACTTGAGGTCCTCCTCCGCGGCGCGCGCCGCCCACTGGGCGAACCGCTCGCCCTCCTCGCGCTGGTCCTGGAAGGCGCGCAGCACGCGTTCGACGTAGTCGGGGAGTTCCGCCGCCGTGACCTTCAGCCCGCGCACCTTGCGGCCGAAGCCCGGGTCCATGCCCAGCGAGCCGCCCAGGTGCACCTGGAAGCCCTCCACCTGGTTGCCGTCGGCGTCGGTGACCAGTTGGCCCTTGAGGCCGATGTCGGCGACCTGGATGCGGGCGCAGGAGTTGGGGCAGCCGTTGACGTTGATGGTGACGGGCTGGTCGAAGCCGGGGAGCCTGCGCTCCAGTTCGTCGATCAGCCAGGATCCGCGGCCCTTGGTCTCCACGATGGCGAGCTTGCAGAACTCGATGCCGGTGCACGCCATCGTCCCGCGCCGGAAGACGGAGGGCCGGGTCGTCAGGTCGAGTGCCTCCAGGCCCTCGGCCAGCGACTCGACCTGGTCCTCCGGAACGTCGAGCACGATCATCTTCTGTTCGACGGTGGTGCGGACCCGGCCCGAGCCGTGGGCCTCGGCCAGGTCGGCGATCTTGCTGAGCGTGGTGCCGTCGACCCGGCCCACCCGCGGTGCGAAGCCCACGTAGTAGCGGCCGTCCCGCTGCTGGTGCACGCCGACGTGGTCGCGCCACTCGCGGGGCGGCTGCGCGGGGGCCGGGCCGTCGGTCAGCTTCCGTCCGAGGTACTCCTCCTCCAGGATCCGCCGGAATTTCTCCGGGCCCCAGTCGGCGACCAGGAACTTCAGCCGGGCGCGGGTGCGCAGCCGCCGGTAGCCGTAGTCGCGGAAGATGCCGGTGACGCCCTCGTGGACCTCGGCGACCTCCTCCAGCGGCACCCACGCGCCCAGCCGCTGCCCCAGCTTGGGGTTGGTGGACAGCGCGCCGCCGACCCACACGTCGAAGCCGGGGCCGTGCTCGGGGTGGTCCACGCCGACGAACGCCACGTCGTTGATCTCGTGCGCGACGTCCAGCAGCGGCGAACCGGAGACGGCCGTCTTGAACTTGCGGGGCAGGTTGGAGTACGCCGGGTTGCCCACGACGCGCCGGTTGATCTCCTCGATGGCGGGCGTGCCGTCGATGATCTCGTCTGCCGCGATACCCGCGACGGGGGAGCCGAGGATGACGCGCGGGGTGTCGCCGCATGCCTCGGTGGTGGACAGTCCCACGCCCTCCAGCCGCCGCCAGATCTCCGGCATGTCCTCGATCCGGATCCAGTGGAACTGCACGTTCTGCCGGTCGGTGATGTCGGCGGTGCCGCGGGCGAACTCCTGCGAGACGTCGCCGATGACGCGGAGCTGCTCGGTGGTCAGCCGTCCGCCGTCGATGCGGACGCGGAGCATGAAGTACTCGTCGTCCAGCTCCTCCGGCTCCAGCACCGCGGTCTTGCCGCCGCTGATGCCGGGCTTGCGCTGGGTGTAGAGGCCCCACCAGCGCATCCGGCCGCGCAGGTCGGCGCTGTCGATGGAGGCGAAGCCGCGCTGGGCGTAAATCGTCTCAATGCGTGTCCGCACGTTGAGACCGTCGTCGTCCTTCTTGGTCTGCTCGTTGCCGTTGAGCGGCGTGAAGTGACCTGCGGCCCACTGGCCCTCGCCGCGGTGGCGTCCTGCCTTGCGGCGGGTGGGGGCTGCGGGGCGCTCGGAGGTGTCGGCCATGGCGGGGGATCCTTCGGGCAGGGGGCGCGGGCGACGCACGTCGGGCGGGTGTGCGGGCACGCCGGGCGGTCCCGCACTCGGGTGGAGCGGTTCAGGCGCCCGTACGCAGGGGTTTCGGCGCCGGTTCCAGGCGGCTCGCCCGCGACGATGAGGGCGGCGGCTGCGGATCGGCGGTGCCGGACCGGCGTCGGGGGACGCCGGGAGGGGGCTGTCGGAACGGCGGTGCTGTGACTGTCAGCCCGCCGGACAGATGGCGCTGGACACGCGAACGAGGTCGACGTGACGTCGACTCACCAAGGCGATTCCAGCGCGAGACATGGCGGAAGCCTTGCATGCGCGTCAGACGTCAGTCCACTGCCATCCGTATCCTGGACAAAAGAATCCCGATAAATGAGATCGGAGAGGGTTCGGGCCTCACGCCAGCCCGGCGCCGCGCGCGGCCAGGTGCGCTGCCAGACCCACCACGAGCGCGGCGGGAACGGCCGGCAGGCCCCGCAGCAGGGCCCGGCCCAGCGCCCGCCACGCACCCTCGGTGCGCACCCGCCGCCGTGCCGCCCGTGCGGCCAGTCCCGCCGCGGCGAGCGAACCCCCGGCGGCGAGCCAGCACCCCACCGAGAACCACGGCCCGCCCCGGAACGACAGCCAGGGGCCGAACGGCCCCGCCGCGAGGACGAGGGAGAACAGCAGAATCCAGGACCACGACACGCGGCCCACCCGCTCGGCGAGGAACAGCACCGGCAGGACCAGGAACACGGTCGTCAGCAGGCATCCCGCGGTCAGTACCGGCAGCGCGACCAGCAGCAGGACGGTCCCGTACAGGGTGTCGCGGAGGTCGACGGGATCGGCGAGCGCGGTCGAGGCGAACACCCACAGCGCCACGCAGGCGCAGACCAGCGTGGCCGTACCGACCAGTACGGCGCGCCCGCGACCGGGCCGGCGCGACGGAACGGGCCGCGGGCGCACCGGCTGCGGCGGCACGGATCAGGCCCCGGGCCAGGGCCCCGGCGTCGGGACGTCCGGCTCCTGCTCCGTCTCCGTGCGGTACACCCGGAAGCCGCGGCGCTCGTAGTTGGCCCGCGCGTGGGCCCCGTCCCGGGAGCAGGTGTGCACCCAGACCCGGGTGGTGGGCCGGTGGCCCTCCCAGCGGTCGGCCAGGTCCCAGGCGCGTGCCGTCCCGAGGCTGAGCAGGTGCCCGCCGAGCCCGCGGCCGCGGAAGGCGGGCAGCAGCCCGAAGTAGCTGATCTCCACGGTCCCCTCGGCGGCTCCGCTCGCGCCGTCCAGCTCGATGAACCCGGCAGGCGTGCCCCGGTGGTGGGCGACCCAGGTCTCGACCCCGGGACGATCGAGGAAGTCCCGCCACTGCGCGCGCGTCCACGGCAGCCGGTCCACCCAGGTCGTGTCCCCGCCGACCGCGGTGTACAGGAACCGGCTGAACTCCGGGCTCGGCACCTCGGCGCGCTCCACCCGGAGGGCGGCGGCCTCCTCCGGCTCCCGCGCCGGTACCCGGTCCGCGGCCGAGGTCTGCTCCAGATACCAGGTGGTGACGTCGACGGTCGCACTCATGGGGCCAGCCAACCACGCCGGTCCCGGCCGCCTCACCCGGCCCCCTCAGCCGGACACCTTCTCCCGGCCCCCTCAGCGCAGCATGCGCAGCCCTCTGACCCGGTTGACCGCCGCGGCCGTCTCGAAGCGGCGCGGTGCGGCGAAATCCTCGTCCCGAATGCCGAGCAGCGGCCCGGTCGGGCCGTCCGCCAGCACCTCGTCCAGCAGATCGAGGGCCTCGGCCAGCGGGCGCCGGCCGTCCAGCAGCCCGCGCCGCACCATCAGCTCCAGCGCCAGCCCGATCCCGGTGACCTGGCGCGGATCGGCGATCTGCTCGACGGCCCGCAGGTCCACCTCGTGGTCGCCGAAGGTCAGCACGTCCTCGCCGCGGGCGCGGATCCGGGACCGTCCGCGGACCTCCGCGTCCAGGGACGCGGGATCGGGCACCCGCGCGACGACGCCGGGGAAGGACTCCGCCTCGGCGTGCCGCCCGGTGGGCACCGCCGCGATCGCGCGTGCCCGCTCGGTGACGTCCGAGGGCCGGTAGGCGTCCATCATCACGACCCGGTCGGCGACCTCCAGATAGTCCCCTGACCCGCCCATCACCAGCACGGTCGAGACGCCGTGGTCCCGGTGGAGCGAGCGGATGGTGTCCACCAGCGGGGTCAGCGGTTCGCGGTCCTTGGCGACCAGCGACTGCATCCGGGCGTCCCGGATCATCAGGTTCGTGGCCGCGGTGTCCTCGTCGATCAGCAGGACCCGGGCCCCCGCCTCCACGGCCTCGCACAGCGAGGCGGCCTGCGAGGTGGACCCGGAGGCGTTCTCCGTGGAGAAGTCCGAGGTGTCCGAACCGTCCGGCAGATGGTCGACGAACGCGTGCACATCCACCCGCTCGACGCGCCGGCCGTCCTCGGCCCGCAGCTTCACCGTCTCGTTCCGTGAGACGACCAACTCGCGCCCGTCACCCGGCACATGATCCCAGATGCCGGTCTCCAGGGCGCGCAGCAGCGTCGACTTGCCGTGGAACCCACCGCCGACGACCAGGTTCACCCCCTCCGGCACCCCCATGCCGGTCACCGGACCCGCGTGCGGCAGCTCGATCGTCACCCGCAAATCGGCGGGCGAGGCGAACGGCACCACGCCGCCGCCCGCGGCCGGCCGGTCGTCCACCCCGCTGCGCCGCGGCAGCACCGCGCCGTCGGCGACGAAACCGACCAGCCCGCGCCCCGCCAACGCGTCCCGCAGCGCCACGGAGTCCTCGACCGTCTCGACGAAGCGCTCGACCGCCGCCGCGTCCAGCGCCGGGTGGCGCAGCGCCTGCTCGACCACCCCGGGGAGCACCCGGCACAGCAGCCGTTCGGCCTCCCGCGCGTCGATCCGCCGCCCGTGCCCCGGAAGGGCCGCACCCAGCCGCAGCGTCACCGAGCCGTCCTCGCCGCTGACGGTGCACGAACTGCGCTCCAGCACCTCCTGGCCGCCCGCGTCCACCCGCAGCGCCCGCTCCCCGCGCACCGCACGTGCGGCCTGCCGCACCAGATACGAGGCGAGCGCGCGCCGCCGGGTGGCGGTCGTCAGCAGTTCGGGCGGGAGCGCGGCCAGCGGGCCCGGTACGTGCACCGCGACCCGGGCCGGCGGCGCATAGGGGTCGGACTGGCCGCGCACCAGCTCCAGGGTCTCCCCGCCGGGCATCTCCCAGCGCCCCACCAGGCCCTTGTAGCGGCCGTACTGCGCGCCCTCCAACGTCCGCAGCTCGGCCGCCAGTCCGGTGCGCGGACCGTGCGGCCGGTGCTCGCCGTGGTCGGCGCGTCCCGGACGGCCGCGCGGGGGACCGCCGTGTCCGTGGGCGCGCTGCCCGCCGCGTGGCCCTCCGTGGCCGCCGCGTCCGTAGGACCTGCCGCCGCCGCGCCGCTGCCCGCCGGCTCCCGAGGACTGCTCCCGCACGCCGCTCGCCTGCCTTCCTGTGTCTCCGGCTGCTCTCCGTCGGCTGTGGTGCCGGCCGCCGGGTGTGCTGTGGCCGCCGACCGTGGTGCGGCCCCGGTGGCCGCCGTGCCGGGCACCGGGGCCGCGCGGAACCCGACGATACGGGTCCGAACCGACCGGCCCGAAACCTGCCCGCGGTCCGGGACGTCCGCGCCTGCGGCCGGGATCGGCCGGGAGCGGCCGGAGAACGTTTGCGCAGCAGTCGGGGAGCAGTCGGGAAGCGGTCGGGGAGCGGTCGGGAAGCAGCCGGGGAGCAGCCGCGAACGGCCGGGGAGCAGCCGCCGACGGTCGAGGAGGGGTTGGGGAGGGGCCGGGGAACGGGAGTGCCGGTCCGCACGGCCAAGCATCCCCAGAAGGGGTCAAATTCCGGCACACGCCGTCTTCTTGGGGAAAACGCCCATATTCTCTCGTTCAGTGGGGCTGTTGCAAGGACGGCTCCCCGCCCCCGGCCGACCACCGGGACCACCGCGAGAGAGGGGGCACCATGTCCGCGCTGCGCTGGGCAGCCGCCCTCGGCAACGCCGACTGGCACTTGGCCGCACCCCTGCTCGCCGCCCTCGCGACGGCCTGGCACACCGACATCGCCACCGTCACCACGGGCCTCGCCGCCTACTCGCTCGGCCAGGGGCTCGCGATGCCGCTGTGGGGCTGGCTGGCCGACCGCTACGGGCCGGGCCGCAGCCTGCGCACCGGGCTGCTGGTGGCGGCAGCCGCCTCCGTGGGTTCGGCGCTGTGCCCCGGCCCCGGCTGGTGGATCGCGCTGCGGGCCACCGCGGGCGCGGGCTTCGCCACCGTCATCCCCTCGGTCTCGCTCTACTACGGCTCGTTGCGGCCCGCGCAGGCCCGGCAGCGCGCGTTCGCCACCCTCACCTCCGTCACCGCCGCCAGCGGCATCGCCTCGCCGGTCCTCGCGGACACCGTGCTGCGCTGCGGCTCGTGGCGGCCGGCGTTCGCCGTCATCGCCCTGCTCACCGCCGTGACGGTCTGCCGGATCCGGGCCGCCACCCGCGCCGCCCCCGTCCGGGTGGACGTCGGCGGCGCGTACGAGGACCCGCCGGACGCCGTGCCGAGCCGGACCTCCGTCGCGTACTGCACGGTGCTCGGCCTCGGCGCCGCCGAAGGAGCGGTGATGCTCGGGCTGCCCGCCCTCCTCGCCCCCGCCCTGGCCACCGCCGGAAGCCAGGCGTCGACCTCCGCGGTCCTGGTCATCTACGCACTCGGCGTGCTCACCAGCACACTGGTGCTGCGCCGCCACGCGCGCGTGTGGGGCCCCATGCGGCTGCTGGCCACCGGCGGGTCGATGGGCGTCACCGGCGCGCTCCTGGCCGCGCTGGTACCGGGCACGGCCGTACTGATGCTGTGCGCCGCGCTGCTGGGGACCGCCTGGAGCTACCTCCACACCACCCTGCAGACCTGGCTGCCCTGGCTGCTCCCGGCCCCGGCCCGGGGCCGCGCGGTGTCGCTCTTCTCGGCCTCGGCCATACTCTCCAGCTCCGCGACGGTCGGCCTGACCTCGTCCCTCCTCCAGGACGGGCGGCACGCCACCGTCTTCGCCGCGGGCGGCATCCTGTGCGCCGCGCTCACCTGCTGGACGCTGTACGTCGCCCGCCGCTGGCGGTGACGCGGCGAGTGGCCCCGCCGGCGGTGACGCGGCGAGTGGCGCCCGCCGGCGATGACGCGGCGAGTGGCGCCCGCCGGCGGTGACCGGCATGCGGCGTGGCTCAGCCGGGGTCGCCGCCCGGCACCGGCGCGCCCGAGGGCATGCCCGCGGCCACGTACGCGTCGTAGCGGCCCCGCCAGTCGGTTGCCGTGCCGTCGTGCGGCCCGGAGGGGCTGCCGCCAGTGAGCAGCTTCACCAGCTCGTCCAGGCACACATCCCAGCCGGCCGCGTTCCGGGCGGCCGCCGACCGCGCCTCCAGCACGTCCGTGAGGGTGAGCACGCACCCCTCGCCGCGCCGGGTGAGCCGGAAGAGCAGTTCGTCATCCCCCCAGGTGTAGGAGAGCCGGTGGGGCGCGTCGAACTCCAGGACCGTGCCGGACTGGTCCTCGGCGTACGGGTCGCCCGCGAAGTCGACCCGGCCGCCCACCGTCGGCTCCATGTGCACGGTCGGCGAGGGGAACCAGGCCGCCATCCGGCCCGGCTCCGTCAGTGCCTGCCACACCTCCTGCACGCCCGCCGGGATCGCGCGCTCCAGTTGTACGGCCGGCTCCCCGTCCCGCTCCACGAAGATCCCCAGTTCCACGCTCATCCCACGCTCACGCCCTTCGCCTCGCCCGCTGCCGCGGCGGCCGTCCCGCCGAGTCTCCCGCCGGGCCCGCACGTCCGCCGCCGGGGCGCGCCCGTCCGGGGGACCGCTGTGCCCTTCGCCGGCCCTGCTGTGGCGGTCCGATTCCCGGCATTGCAGGTCAGCAGCGCAGCGCGCCTTCGGCGCGCGCCGTGGGCGTGGTAAATCCCGTGGCGTGTGCCGGGGGTGCTTCTGTCTGCCCTGACGTGAGCCGCTACGGGTCCCAGACCTCCGGTGGCGGCCTGTGGATAACCTCGCTGACCTGCGCGCTTTCTGCGGCATCGATTGTGTGAAACTTGTTGAGATGCCTGCCGGATGGATAGAGTCTTCTGGTGACCGAGACCACCGCGCCGGAGCTTCCGGGGATGCCGGAACCCGCTGTGCTGCGTCGGGTCGAGGCCGATGGAAAGTGCTTGGTCAGCCGTGGCGGGTCGGTGCTGTTTGTGTACGACGCGGCGGATCGCGGGATGCGCAACCTCGCGGTGGTGGCGGTCACTGACGCAGGCGTCGCGGTCCAGGAGGCGGCTGTGGCCTTCGGGCTGACTCCGCAGTACGTTTCGATGCTTCGCGGGCGGGCCCGCCGGGACGGCTCGGCCGGCCTGGTCAAGCCGATGGGGCGGCGCCCGAAACTGACTGCACGTCAAGTCGAGCAGGCCGGCGGTGGGCCGGTGAGGGATGGACCCAGGAACAGATCGCGGTGCGACTGGACATCCACCGTTCCCAGATCAGCCTGCTGCTCGCCAGGCACGGCGCGATAGCGCCACATCCTCGGCTCCCGCTGCCTGCCGGGGAAACGGAGCAGTCGGAGCCGGTCGTAGAGCCTGCCTCGGAGCCGGAGCCGGAGCCGGAGCCGGAGCCGGAGCCGGAGGGCGTGCCTGCCGGCCAGGTTCGTTCGCGGTATGCGGGGGCGATGCTGGGGCATGCGTTCCTGTCCCGCTCTGGAGTGCCGGAGACGTTCGCGTCCTTGCGGACGTCCGCCTCGCGTCGGGCCGATGACGCCGGTTTGTTGTGTGCGGTGACGTTGGCGTTCGGGCTGGGGATCTCTTCGGTCGAGGGTGCGAAGCTGCTTCAGCGGCGGGAGGCCGGCGTGCTGGCGGGTCTGGCATGTCTGCCGGAAATGCGCACGCTGCGCCCGCAGTTGGCGGCGATCGCGGATGCCTGTGATCCTTTGGCGGTGCAGCGGCGGCTGGCCTCGGCGATGCTTGAGGCGGACGCGCCCGCGCTGGGCGTGTACTACGTGGACGACCACTTCGTGCCCTATGCCGGGGCCCGCCCGGTGGGCCGCGGCTGGAACAACAAGCGCAAGCAGGCCCAGAAGGGCCGTGGGGACACGCTGGTCACCGACCACCGGGGCCGCGCGGTGGCGTTCCTGACCGGCGAGCCCTCCGGGCTGACCAAGACCCTGCCCGAAGCGCTGGAGCAACTGCGCGCCATCACCGGCGACGACGCCAAGCTGATGCTCGGCTTCGACCGGGGCGGCGCCTACGCGCGCGTGTTCAGCGTGTGCCGGGCCTTCGACGTCGACTGGCTCACCTACCGGCGCGGCAAGCTGAAGGTGTCCCTGGTCAACCCCACCGCGCACCCCTACCTTCCCGCCGAAGCCGAAGCCGAAGCCGAAGCCGAAGCCGAAGCGGGTGAGGTGGTGTATCTGGCGGATGAGCTGGTGGAGTTCGACGGCTACGGGGTGTGTCGGCAGCTTTCCCTGTTCGAGGACGGGGTGCTACGGCTGCAGGTACTGACCAGTGACATGACCGCCGACGCCGCGTCGCTGCTTGCCTGGCTGCGCTCGCGCCGGCGGATCGAGAACGCCATCAAGGACCTCGCCCGCCTGCACGGCATCGACTGGCTGTGCGACTACCGCATGACCGAGACCGACGACACCACCAACGTCACGTACCCCTTCGGGCCGCAAGCCTGGCAAGCAGCCGGGAGACCCGGGCACCACGCTGCGGCAGGTCGAAGCACCGGACCACCGGATCACGATCCCCGCTCCGGCCTCGTGCCCGGGCTGCGCTGCCCCACTGGCCGAGGTGCCGGTGGCGGCGGTGCGCCGACGGCAGGTCTTCGACCTGCCCGAGCCCGCTCCCGTCGAGGTCACCGAGTACGCGGCCGAGGTCAAACCCTGCCCAGGCTGCGGCATCAGGGCCGCGGGGGCCTTCCCCACCGGTATCGAGAGCCCGGCCCAGTACGGGCCCGAGATCACCACCAAGGTCGCCGACGCGGTACTGGGCCACCACATCCCGGTGTACCGCTCGACGCTGCTGGTCATGGAACTGTGCGCCGCGCGCGTGTCGACCGGGTTCGCCGCGTCCCTGCGGGGGCGTGCGGCCCGCCTGCTGGAAGAGACCTTCCTGCCCGCCGTCCGCGCCCTGCTCATCACCGCCCCGGTGGTCCACGCCGACGAGACCTTCACTCGCACCGCCGGCGCCACCCGCTACCTGCACGTCGCCGCCACCGAACACCTCACTCTCATGCACACCGGCGACCGCTCCGCAGCCACCATCGACGCCGGGGACGTCCTGCCCTACCTCAGCGGGATCCTGGTCCGCGACGGCTACGCCGGCTACACCCACCTGGACAACGTCCTGCACGCCTGGTGCGGCGCCCACCTGCTGCGCGACCTGCGCGGCATCCACGAAGCCCACCCCGAAGGCCAGTTGTGGGCCCGTGCGATGGCCGACACCCTGCTGGAGGCCAACCGCCTCGCACACGCCGCACGCCAAGCGGGCCGCCACGCGCTGAGCGCCGATGAACTGACCGCCGTCCAGCGCCTCTACACCGGAGCCCTGGCCCGTGCCCGCAGCGACAACCGGCACTGCACAAGCGAACTGGCCACTCACGCCCGTACCCTCGCCCGCCGTTTCGGAAACCACCGCGAGGCCATCCTCCGCTTCGCCACCGACCTCGCCGTCCCCTTCACCAACAACCAGTCCGAGCGCGACATCCGCCCCACCAAGGTCCAGCAACGCTCCTCCGGCGGCTGCTGGCGCACCCTCCAAGGACTCGCGGACTTCGCGATCGTCCAGTCCTACTTATCCACGGCCGGCAAGTGGGGCATCGGACGCTACGACGCCCTCAAACGCCTCTTCACCACCGGGGCGTGGATCCCGCACGCCCTCACCCCCGCTGGCGTGTGACCACACAGCCATACCCTGCTGAATAGCTACCTGCAAGGAGCTATCTGACCATGTTTCTATGCTGGCCTATCGGCGGACGACGAACCTGATGACAGGGCCGTCATCGGTTTCCACGACCCCTCCATCAAAATCTCTATCAGGATAGGCTGACTCCAGAGCTGCTCTCCAGAAGAAAGCAATCTCATGTGCGAGTTGCTTTTCAGATTCCATCTCGACTGGACTGCCCGTGTCGCTATCGACAAGTTGCCATAGTCTTAGCTGATTCAAGGTACTTTCTACTGCCGTGGCGTCACCATTGAGTTTTTCAAACCAGTCCGAAAAATTTTGCTCCTCATACGCACGTTCCCAGATGATGCACCCAGAGACTTCGATGAAGCGAGGATGGAAGACTCTTGCGACGGCTGCCCAGTCTGACAAATTCAGGCGATATGCAGCGTAATCGAAGAAGTCGAGACTATCGTACAGTTGATCCACGTGATTCTCCCGGTTTGATGGATCTGATCTTGCTGTTACCTCTCCCTTATGGAGGTGGGAGTTCATCGGGACGGGCGGGGCGTGGCATCTTTTTCCAGGTCCTGAATTCTTCGCCTGTTTTCGGGTTTACGTGTTTCTCCGTCTCGAGGACATGCGGTGCCGGGATTCCTGCGTGCGGCTTCGAGTCTGGGTCTACGTCCACGCGTTTCAAGGTTTTCCCCTCAGTGTCATAGACAGCATACGCTGTCACGGTTCCGTCGTCCTTTCGCCGCACCAAGATCTCGTCGGGATTTGCCGTCTTCGGGAATCTTCCGCTGTGCGGAGTCGCCTTGGACAAGTCGATCCCGCAACCGGCCAACCCGAGAGGGTCAATTTCAGAAAGAGCGTTCTTGACATACGTGGTCGGGTTGGGTGCTGGAACGAGACCGAGCGGGTCCGGGGTCAGATACCGGGCCGTCTCCGGGTCGTAGTAGCGGAAGTAGTTGTAGTTGAGGCCGGTTTCGGGGTCGGCGTACTGGCCGGGGAAGCGGAGCGGGCAGTCGGAGGTGCCCTCCACTGTGGGGCGGGGGAGGGGGGTGCCCCAGAGGGTGGTGCGGTGACGCCAGGTGACCTCGCCTGTCGGGGAGATCAGCTCCGTGGGGGTTCCGGTCTGGTCGGTGAGGACGGCCTGGAAGCGGGGGCGGGTGCCTGTCGGGCCGGTGAGCTTGGTGAGGAGGGAAGAGCCCGGCTCGGGGAGAAGGGGGGTGTGGTCGGTCTGGGCGACGGGGCGGTGGGTGTCGGGGGCGTAGTCCCAGGTGGTGGTGCGGCCGTCGGACGCTGTCCGCTCGGCCACCCGCGTGCCGTCCCAAGCGAAGACGACCGCCTCGTCGTCCGGCCCGTGCTTCGAGACCCGGCGGCCCAACGGGTCGTACGTGTACGTCCACTCCGCACCGTCCGGGGTGGTGACCCCCGACAGGCGATCCTCCGCGTTCCAGGTATAGGTCCAGGTGCGCTGCTGGCCGTTCAGCAGCCGGACTGTCTTGGATATGCGGCGGCCGGCGGCGTCGTGGGCGTACGCCGTGCGGCCCGCGCGGTGGAGGAGCGTTCCCTCCACAGTGCGTTCACCCGGAGCGGGGTGGTCGGGGGCCTCGGCCGACGTGAGGTTGCCAGCCGCGTCGTATGCGTAGGTCTCCCGCCAGCCGTGCGCGTGCACGCCGGTCACCCGGCCCGTCCCGTCGAGGTCGAAGCGCCGGGTGCCGGAGGTGAGTTCGCGTATCTCGGTCAGGTGACCGTCCGGTCGGTATGTGTAGTCGCGGTGCTGGAGGAGCGCCGAGGCGGTGTGCGCCGTCTGTCTGGTGACGCGGTCCGCCGCGTCCCACTGCTGAGTAAGGACGACATCGCCTGTGCGGCGTTCGGTCTCGCGGCCCACGGCGTCGTAGATGAAGGACAGAGCGCCGTGTTCAGTTGCGAGTTGCGCCGGCTGGCCCTCCGCATCGTGGGTCCAGGTGGAGGTGAGGCCCGAAGGCGTGGTGCGTCTGGTGCATCGGCCGAGCAAGTCGTAGGCGAAGGTCGTCGTGCGTTCGTTGACCCTTTCGCTCAACACGCGGCCGACGGCGTCTCGGGTCAGTGTCATATCAGCGTCCGGGCCGCTCGCCCGCACCAGGTCGCCCGTTGTGCTGTAGCCGTACGTCGTGACGGTGTCCGCGTCCTCGTCGTGCTGCTCCGTCAGGCGGCCGAGGGCGTCGTGGGTGAAACGCAGCGTCTGGCCAGCCGCATTTGTGCGGGCCGTCAGTCGGCCTGCGGGGTCAACTGCGTAGGTCAGGACAGCGCCGTTGAAGTCCGTTTCGGAGATGAGACGGCCCGCCGCGTCGTAGGCGTAGTCCCAGTGCCGACCCTGTGGGTTGGTCACCCTGGTGAGGCGGAGTGTGGAGTCGTAGGTGAAGCTGTATACGGCTCCGTCCGCGTCTTCACGCGAGACCGGCATGTCCCAGGGCCCCGGGGTGTGCCGGGTGGTGTGACCAGCGGGGTCGGTGTGGGTGAGGAGATTGCCTTCGGCGTCCCAGGTCCAGTTCTCGCGTCCGCCTGCGGCGTCCTCCCGCCAGCGCGGTTTGCCTTCGACCGTCCAGGCCATGCGCGTGACGTGTCCGAGCGGGTCGGTGATCTCGGTGACACGGCCGAACGTGTCGCGGCTGATGTGGGTGGTGTGGCCCAGCGCGTCGGTCACGGTGGCCGGGAGCCCGGCCGGGTTCGGCCCTATGTGGCGGGTGTGACCGAGGGCGTCGGTGAGGGAGGTCAGATGGCCGCGCGCGTTGTACGCGTAGCTGGTGGCCGCGCCGGTGGGGTCCACATGGCGTGTGAGGTTGCCCAGCTCGTCGTAGGCGTGCTGCCAGCGCGCGCCGCCGGGATCCGTCACGGTGGTCGGCTGCCGCAGATGGTTGTACGTCGCAGAGACATGCGAACCGTCGGGCAGCAGGATCTCGGCGAGATTCCCGTCGTTATCGTAAGTGTAGCGGGTGGTACGGCCCAGTTCGTCCGTGTGAGAAAGGCGGTCGTGCCCTCGGGCGTCCCACTCGGTGTGCGTGGTATTTTCCAGCGGGTCGGTCTCTTCCACGACCTGGCCGTCGTCGTTGTAACGGAAGACGGTCCGGTGACCGTGGGAGTCGATATACGTCGTGATGCACGACGTGTCGTCGTAGGTGAAGGTGTCGTTGTAGATACCGTCGGTGCCCGCGGTGCGGACCGTGCGGCCTGCTTCGTCGTAGGTGAAGCGGCACCACACCCCGTTGCGGTCGGTCCAGGAGAGCATGCGTCCTTCACCGTCGTAGGTGAAGCGCATCGCCTGGCCGCTGGAGTTGATCACCTCGGTCAGATTGCCGGCCTCGTCGTATCCGTAGCGCATCACCAGGGTGCCCGGTGCCGGTGCCTGCTCCCGCTCATACGGCGAAGGGGCCTCATCCAGCAGCCGCAGGGCGGTGACGCGCTGTCCCTCGGTCTCGAGGGCGAGGTGGTAGCCGCCGGAGTGGCGCACCGCGCTGGGTATCCCGGCGGCGTCGCGCTCTACCTCGATGCGGGCGCCGTTGCGGTCCTGCCAGGATTCCACCGGGAGCCGGAGGGTTGTCTCGTCCTGGGTGGGGCCGGGGTGGGCGAAGGTGCGGGTGACGCCGCTGTCGGGGTCGGTGACCCTCAGCACTCCGTCCGGTTTGCCGTCCCATTCCAGGGGCCAGCGCGGGCCCTTCTCCGGCAGGAGGGGCACGCCCGGCTCCGGGACCGGGTAGACCAGCCGCATGCCGTCCGCCGCCGCGAAAACGACGCCCTGCGGATCGAGTTGGACCTGTTCGTCCAGGGTGGAGGACCAACTCGGTCCGAAACACACCCCGGCCCGGTAGGAGGAGACGTGGGTACGGGTGAAGTGCAGCGGCAGCGACGCCGGCAGGGACAGGTCGGTCAACTGCATGAACATCGCCCCGGTGGCGACATCCACCGGCTCACCAGCACCAGGCACCTTCTCCGTCGGCCGCGAGGACTTGCCCGGGATGAGCTTCTCGCGCAGCGAGGCGGGCGGGCGCATCATCGGCGGTCTCGCCCCCGGTCCGGGGGCGAAGGGGCCCAGGACCGCGCCGGTCAGGGTGCCGTACTTCGCGGCGTTGCTCACCTCCTCCAGGCTGATCCCGTCCTGCTGTCCGGCCAGGATGCGTGCGGGCTGGGCCACGGCCAGGTCCATGGCGACGCTGCTCACCCCGGCGAACACCGCACCCCGCGCGATACGCATGACCAGCGCAGCAGCACGGGTGGCCAGGGACGTGGACTTCTCGATGCTGAGGGTGACGATCCCGGTCGCCGCTGCCACCGCCGCCGCGTCCGAAGCTCCGAGGGTGGGGCCGGTCAGCACGATCCCGGCCGCGATCACCGCCGCGCTGCCCACGATCTCGCTGCGGATCTGCTTCTTCGTGCCGTCGATGTCATCGGCGAGTTCGTCGAGCATCTTGGCCATGTCCCGGGCCGCTTCGGGCAGGCTGCGCAGCCAGCCCTTCTCCCCCTTGCCGACATAGCGGGACCAGAACGTCTCGAACGCGTCGACGCCTTCGCCGCTGTTGACCTCCAGGATCCGCTGCGCCGAGTGGTTGGTGTCCCCCTGCACCTCCTCGGCGTCCTTCGCGAACGCCCGCCATGCCTTGGCCGCATCCCGCAGCTTGCCCTCGTCCCCGTCGGGCCAGATCAGGCCCATCCGCTCGAGGATCTCCCACGCCTTTTCCAGAGCGCTCACGCGCCGCCGCCCCCCTGTGTGGTGCTACTTGCCGTCCGCGTCCCGGTCACCGCGGTCACGGACAGCCTTGGTGAACATCCCCTTGATCAAGTCCTCGTTGTCGACATGCCCGTCCTTCATGTCGTCAAGCGCCTCATGAATACTCACCAGCCCGAGAATCAACACCCCCGCCGCCTCCTCGAGAGACCGCTGGTAGGACTTGTAGTCCTTGGCGAAGTTCTCACCCGTAGGGTCGTCGCCCCACGGCTCGCCCAGGCCGTCCAGCGTGGTGATCAGCGTCGTCAGTGCCCGGCTCAGCTTCTTGCTCTGCTTGCCGAAGACCGGTGCCGCCAGCTTCAACTCCGGCACTTCGATCCCCAGCACCTCCCCGCCCTTGGTGGCCCCCGCCCCGTAATCCGAACTCGTGGCGTGATTCAACTGCATCCGCGCAGGCCCATCACCGTGCGACATGACAACCTCCTCCGTAACTGAGCCGAGACAGCCAACCGCGTGGTCAGCCGCGGACGAAAGACTGGAACTCCTGGAAGGTCAATTCGTGCCGGAATGACTGGCTACCTGTCAGAAGAGGGCCGTCGACCGCCGGGACCGCCGGGGTGTGGAGAGTCGGTCCGGGTCATGCCCCCATACCAGGGTGTGTCGTCTGCGCGTAGGCACCTTCGCCACCGTGGAATGCGGCGTGCTCGCAACCGATGTTGCAGTCAGCGTCCCTCGCCTCGGCCTGACGGCGTCCTGAGCCGTCCTCGCGACGCATGTACAGGTTCGCGGGTCCGCATCGCCCTCGCCGGAGTCGACCGCGAGGGACTCTGCGGCGAGGAAGGCCGATGTGGCCAACGAGACGTGACAGAAGCTCCGCTTGCTCACCGAGTTCAACTCCAGAAAGACCAACTGCGGCGCGGCACGGTCGATTCAGATCGCACTCGAACCCCCGCACGCCGAAACATACTCGATTGTAATCATGCCATCACTCAGACGGCTGGATGAATGTCCATTGGCAGGGCGCGGGCCGCTGCGGTGCGCCTCTCCTGGAGTGGGTGCAGGCGTTCGAGCCGATAGCGGAGAGGGGGTGCGAGCTGGACGGCGTTATGACGGCAAGAATCCCCAACTTGTGCTCGGCCTCCTGTACTCACTCGAGGGGTGCCTGGTCGTCGCGTCCGGAGCTCTGCGCGCGAGGAGCTGTAGGTCGGAGCCGAGCCGGTGCATCAACCAGGTGGCCCCGGAGAAGCCGCGTGAGGAGCGGAATTTCCTGCCGATCAGGGGCACGGCCATACGGCCATGCCGGACCCGGCGGACTCCGTGTCCGTGGTGGCGGGCAGCCGGTTAGTCTCGCGCTATGTCCGCCACATGGGATCCCGGTGCGCCGGGGGTGCTGCGCCTGCCGTCCGGGAGGCTCGTCCGCGGCCGGGGGCTGCGGCATGCCCTGCCGTCCGGCGTGGAGCCGGAGTTCGGCCTCTATTTGTCGGGGCGGCCGCCGGACCCGGTCGCTTGGGAGTCCCGCTGGTTGCGGTGGCCCGACTTCCGGTTGCCGAGTGACCGCGCCGAGGCCCGGTCCGCGCTGCGCCAGGTGTGGGAGCGGGCGGCGGACGAACGGGTGGAGGTCGCCTGCGGCGGCGGGGTGGGCCGCACCGGTACGGCCCTCGCCTGCCTGGCCGTGCTCGACGGGGTGCCGGCCGAGCGGGCCGTCGGCTACGTCAGGGAGCACTACGCGCGCCGCGCGGTCGAGACCCCGTGGCAGCGCCGGTATGTGCGGCGGTGCCGGCGGGCTTAGCGTGCCTCATCTGGCGTCGCGGCCGGGGGAGTTGCCGGACCCGTCGCGCGGCGCCGACCCGTCGCCGGACACCCGCCGGGCGGCGGCGACGCGGGCCGCGAGCCGGGAGTGGTGGGCGCCGGGCCAGTAGAGGTGTCCGCAGGCGGTGCAGCGGGTGAACGTGTCGTAGGTGCGCCGGGTGCCCGGCGGGAGCTGTTCGGCGATCTCCTCCTTGGGGACGGGCACGAGCATTCCGTTGCAGGCCGGGCAGCGGGTCCAGGGGGCCAGCGGTGGCGCGAAGCGTTCCAGTACGTCGGTGAGCTGCTCGTCGGGGCGGCTCCCGCGCACGTAGGCGCCCAGCCACAGTGCTCGTCGGAGCAGCAGACCGCGGTCCTGGGTCAGCAGGATGCGGCGCTCGGCCGCGGCCTGCTCCACCAGTTCCGGGTCCGCCGCGTCGTTGCGGTAGGCGGTGTCCACTCCCAGCAGCCGCAGCCGCCGGGCCAGCGCTCCCAGGTGCACGTCGAGCACGAACCGGGGCGGCATGGGTGCCGTGGGCGGCAGCGGCTGCGGGCGGGGCACGGGGGACAGTTCGATACGGGCGCCGTCCGGCGGGCGGTACGCGGCGGGAACAGGCTCGCCGTCGGCCCGCAGCCGGGACACTTCCGTCAGCGGTACGCCGAGCGACTGCACCACGTGGCCCAGCGAGGCGGCACCGTCGTAGGGGCAGGGCATGCCGTCCGGGTCGCGGGCCGGGCGGCGCCGCCGCGCGGGGAGGAAGTGGCGCAACTCCTCGGGGACCAGGATGCGGAGCCGGGCCGCGGAGGCCGGCGGCCGCGCCCGGTTGGTCACCGGGTCCCGTCCCGGGGTGGGGCGGTCACGGGGCCTGGCCCGGTGCCAGGGTGGTCACCGGTTCTCTCGTCCGGTGTCAGGGCGGTCACCGGCTCTCGTCCGGTGTCAGGGCGGTCACCGGCCCTCCTCCGGTGCGGGTGCGGTGGTGCGCACCTGGAAGGCGGTGTGTCCCTGCGGTTCCTGCTCGGTGACCCGCACGTCGTCGACGAACGCGGCCGGTGGCCCTTCGCGGGCCCACTCCACCAGGGTTTCGACGTCTTCCGGCGCACCCTCGAAGACGGCTTCGACGCTGCCGTCCGGCAGGTTGCGCACCCATCCGCGTACCCCTTGTGCGGCGGCCGTCCGGCGGCAGGTGTCCCGGAAGAAGACGCCCTGCACCTGCCCCGTCACGATGATCCGCCGGGATCGCACAGCCATCGGTTCACTCCAGCCCTCGGGTGGTGGCCCGGCCATGGTCGCGCGAACCCCGCCCGGGGGCATCCCGGCTTCCCGCGTCTCTCACGGACGCGGTGCTCCGGACCGGGACGCGGTCGTTCCGGGCGTTCTGCGACCGCTCGGCGCCGGGTCCGCAGCCCGCGCCCGCGCCCGCGCCCGCGCCCGCGCCCGCGAGCGCGGGGTCAGCCGCTGTGCTGCCGGGCCCGGCGGGCGGGTGCGGGGGAGGGGGTGCTCAGGTGGCCGCCGGCCAGGTGGTCCAGGAGCCGCAGGAACGTCTCCCGGTCGCCGTCCGGCAGCGCGTCGAGTGCTTGCCCGTGCACCGAGTCCACGATCCGCTGGCTGCGTTCGGCCGTCCGGGCGCCCTTCTCGGTGACGGCGATGATCCGTGCCCGGCGGTCGGTGCTGGAGGGGCGGCGCTCGGCGAGTCCGGCCTTCTCCAGCGCGTCGACCGTGACGACCATCGTGGTCTTGTCCATGTCGCCGATCCCGGCGAGTTCGCTCTGGGTGCGTTCGCCCTCCAGCGCGTGCACCAGTACGCAGTGCATGCGCGCGGTCAGTCCGATCTCCGCGAGCGCCGCCGCCATCCGGGTGCGCAGCACATGGCTGGTGTGGTCCAGCAGGTAGGAGAGGTCCGGCTGGGTGCGGGTCGGTGGCGTCATGGCGGTCATGAGGTCAGCTTACCGGGAGGATCGTCCCCAAGAATATCGTCTGCGACGAAACTATCTGCTACGGTCTTGCTCTGTTCCGCTCCCTCCGCTGTGCGAACCGAGAGGCCACCATGCCCGCATCCGCAACCACTGCCGGAGGCCCCCGCGGCCTCGCACTCGGCGTCATCGCCGCCGGGACCCTGATGATCATCCTGGACGGCTCCATCGTCACCGTGGCGCTCCCGGCCATCCAGCGTGACCTCGACTTCGCCGCCTCGCAGCTGAGTTGGGTCGTCAACGCCTACCTCGTCGCCTTCGGCAGCCTGCTGCTGCTCGCCGGCCGACTCGGCGACCTCCTCGGCCGCAAGCGGATGTTCCTCGCCGGGACCGGCGTCTTCACCGCCGCTTCGCTGCTGGCCGGGCTCGCCACCACCCCCGCCGTCCTGCTGGCCGCCCGCTTCCTGCAGGGCGTCGGCAGCGCCATGGCGACCGCCGTCGGGCTCGGCATCCTCGTCACGCTCTACCCCGGGAGCAAGGAACGAGCGGGCGCCATAGCCGTCTTCAGCTTCACCGGCGCCGCCGGCGCCTCCATCGGCCAGGTCCTCGGCGGCGTCCTGACCGACCTGCTCACCTGGCACTGGATCTTCTTCATCAACCTGCCCATCGGCGCCCTCGTGTTCGCGTTCGCCCTCCCCTCGCTCCCGGCGGACGCCGGGAGCGGACTGCGGGCCGGGGCCGACGGCTGGGGCGCGCTCCTGATCACCTCGGGGCTGATGGCGGGCATCTACGGAGTCGTCAACGCCACCGAACACGGCTGGGGTTCACCGCACACCCTGGTGCCCGCGCTCGCAGGCGCCGCCCTCCTGGCGGGCTTCGCGCGGCGCCAGGTCCGGGCCCGCACCCCGCTGATGCCGCCGCGCGTGCTGCGCTCGCGCAGCGTGGCCGTGGCGAACCTCGTGCAGATGCTGATGGTCGCGGCCCTCTTCTCCTTCCAGCTCCTGCTCGCCCTCTACCTGCAGAACGTCCTCGAATACGGCGCCGCCCGCACCGGCATCGCCATGCTGCCCGCCGCCCTGGTCATCGGAGCGGTCTCGCTCGGCGCCTCAGCGCGGCTGACCGCGCGGTACGGGGAACGCGCCGTGCTGCTGACCGGGATCGCGCTGCTGATCGGCGTGCTCGGACTGCTCGTCCGGCTACCGGTGCACGCGCACTACGCCACCGACCTGCTGCCCGTGATGCTGCTCGCGGCGGGCTTCGGCCTGGCTCTGCCCGCCCTCACCTCGCTGGGCATGAGCGGCGCCGACGAGAGCGACGCCGGACTGGCCTCCGGGCTGTTCAACACCACCCAGCAGATCGGCATGGCGCTCGGCGTCGCCACCCTCTCCACCCTGGCGGCCGCCCGAACCGACACCCTGACCGCCGCCGGCAGCTCCCGCGCCGCCGCACTGACGGGGGGCTACCACGCGGCCTTCGCCACCGGGGCCGGGCTGCTCGTCCTGGCGTTCGTCCTCGCGTTCGCGGCGCTGCGCAAGCCCGTATCCGAAGGCGGCACCCCCGCGGCACCGGCCCCGGAACCGGTCGCCGCCGCGGAGCAACCCGCGAACTGACAGCCGACCTCCCGTCCCATCGCCCCGAAGGAACCGCCATGCCCGGACCCGCCCCCCGCCCGCTCACCGACCCCGAGCTCGACCGGCTCCTCTCCGAGCAGCAGTTCGGCACGCTGGCCAGCGTCCGCAGCAGCGGTCACCCGCACCTGACCACGGTGCTGTACCGCTGGGACACGGCAGCACGCGTCCTGCGGATCTCCACCACCCGCGACCGCCTCAAGCCCCGGCACTTCCGCGCCGACCCGCACGCGGCCCTGCACGTGAGCCGCGACGTGTGGACCTTCGCGGTCGCCGAGGGCGAGGCCGAGGTCTCCCAGCCGACCACCGTGCCGGGCGACGCCGTCGGCCGCGAGCTCGCCGCCATGGCCGGCGGCTTCGCCACCCCGGAGGACGAGGAGAGGTTCCTGGCCGAAGCCGTCCAGGAACGGCGTGTCGTCATCCGCCTCCGGGTGTCCCGGCTCTACGGCACCGCGCTCGATGTCGGGGGCGCCGGCTGACCCGCACCGGGACGCGGCGGCCGGGGACGGCTGCGGATTTCTTCCGGCCCGGGCGATGAGTTTCGGTTCCGGACCCGCTCTGCCCCTGTATGACACGCATCATCGCCGACATCTCGGTCTCTCTGGACGGCTTCGTCACCGGCCCGGATCCCGGTCCCGACAACGGGCTGGGCACCGGTGGCGAGGCCCTGCACACCTGGGCGTTCTCCGACGACCCCGAGGACCGCCGGGTGCTGCGCGAGGCGACCGCCCGCTCGGGCGCCGTCGTCCTCGGCCGACGGCTCTTCGACGTGGTCGACGGGCCCCACGGCTGGGACGACCGGACCGGCTACGGCGCCGGTGAGGTCGGCAAGCCCGCGTTCTTCGTCGTGACGAGTACGCCGCCGGAGTCGGTGCGGCTCACCGACCTCGACTGGACCTTCGTCACCACCGGCCTGTCCGACGCGGTCTCCGCCGCGCGCGCTCGCGCCGAGGAGGCGTCCTCGGACAGCGGCAGGGAGCTGGACGCATTTCTGATGGGCGGCGGCGCACTGGTCGGCTCGGCGCTCGACGCCGGGCTGGTCGATGTGCTGCAACTGCACCTCGCACCCGTCGTGCTGGGTTCCGGGACGCCGCTGTTCACCGGCGGGACGCCACGCACGCTGGTGCAGCGCGCCGTGACCGCGACCTCGACCGCGACGCATCTGACCTACGACGTCCGCTGACGGCCACCGGCCTCGGGCCTCAGGACGGGTCCAGGAGCCCGGCGAGCGCGCCGCGACTGCGCTGCAGCGCGTCGGCTCCGTACCGCTGCCGGCAGCGCCCGCGTTCCTGGACCTGTTGCACCGTGCACACGAGGCGGAGCCGTCGGCGTCACCCTGAGTTGCCGCCGCGGGCAGGGCCGGTGGCCGACGCGGGCGGCCCGACCTCCCACGACACCCGGATGCCACGTTCGACGCGACGGTTCCGGCGGCATCGCGCAGGGTCTTCGGTAGCTGCCCCGGACACCGGCCGCCCGGTCGGCGGAACTGCGGGGTGCAACGGCACTGCGGGGTGCGACGGCGCTGTGGGGCGCATCGGTACCGCTTCTGCTCCTGCGAGGAGGGAGCCTATGCCGGAGGTGACCGACGGCGGGACCGGGAGAGCCGCTCCGCCTGCGGCGAAGCCGTTCTGAGGAGTTCTGAGGAGCCTGGTCGGAGTGTCACGGAACCGCCGCCTGATCATGAGTCCACCGCCCGAGGTGTGGAGCCTGCTGTCCGACGGGCACCGGTACGGGGAGTGGGTGACCGGCACCCAGCGCGTCCTCGACACGGACCCGCACTGGCCCCGGGCCGGTGCCCGGCTCCGGGTCCGCGTCGGCATCGGTGCCCTGACCCTCGACGACACCTGCGTCGTCCGGATCTGCGAACCCGAGCGCCGCCTGGAACTGGAAGCCAGGGCCGAACCCTTCGGCGCGGCCCGCATTGCCATCGAGCTGATCCCCTGGGGCGAGCACACCCTCGTCGTCCTGGAATGGCATCCGCTGCGCGGTCCGGGTACACGGATGCACGGTCTTCCCGTCGACTACGTCGTCGCAGTCCGCAACGGCATGATGCTGACCAAACTGGCCCGCATCGCCGCACGCGAACACACCTGCGGCACCGGGCGCACCCCACCGGAGGGCCCCGAGCCGGGACGGCGGCTCTCCGCCCCCTCCTGACGGTGTCCTCCTGCGGACGTCCTCCTGACGGAGTCCTTCCGGCGACCCGCTACGGCCGGGACGGCGACCCGCTACGGCCGGGACGGCGACCCGCGGCGGCCGGGACGGCGGCCCGCCGCAGCAGCCGAGCGCCGCACGTCATCCTGGACGGTCGCCGCGGCGGAGGCGGTGGACGACACTGTGCCGCAGCGGGCCGGGCGGCACGGTGGGATCCTCGAAGTCGTCGGCCGGGTCGTGGGTCATGCCCAGACGGCGCATCACCGCCTGGGAGCGCACATTGCCGACGGGAGTGATCGCCACGATCTCCGGAAGGTCCAGCGACGCGAATCCGAACTCCACTGCCGCGCGGCCCGCCTCCGTCGCGAAGCCGTACCCCCATGCGGAGCGGGCCAGCCGCCAGCCGACCTCCACCCCCTCGACCGGCAGCTCCTCCTCCACCGGGTCCAGCCCGGCGAAGCCGATGAACTCTCCGCTCGCCCGGACTTCGACCGCCCACCAGCCCCAGCCGCGCCGCTCCAGATCCGCCTGGAAGCGAGCCACCGACGCATCGCTCTCCGCCCGGCTGAGCAGCCCGGGGAAGTGCTCCCGCACCTGCGGATCGGCATTCATCGCAGCCCAGGGGGCAAGATCGCTCTCCTGCCATCCGCGGAGCAGCAGGCGTTCGGTCAGCAGCTCGGTCGTCACGGCGCCAAGCTAACGGTCCCGGCGCGGGGCGGCGAGAGCATTTCGTCCCGGCGGGGCGGTCGCGGACCGCCGTGCGGGCCTTGGGGGACCCTGTGCGGGCCCGGGCACGGGGGTGTGCGGCGCACGGCCGCCCGGTCCGCGCCGCTGCCCTCGGACGTCGCCTCTCGACTCCGGGGTGTACCGGCGTACGCATGAGACTGCAGGCAGCGCGGACGGGAACCTCCCCCCGTCCGCCGTGGACCGGGCGGCCGACCGAGAAGGCCGAGGGTCACCCGGCGTGAGATCTCGCGCACACCGAAGGTAGGACGGCCCGCACCCTCGGGACTATGTACAGATGTCACACCCCTGGAGCTCATAGGTGTGACAGATGCTCAAGGCCGGCAGCCGTCAGGCGCTCAGGTGCTTTCGCGGCCCACCGTTTCGGCCGGGAACCGGATGCGCCGACCGTCACTCCACCGGCCGTGCCGGGCACGCGGGGCCAGGTCGCGCCGGGTGCCGTCCGACTGCGCAACCCGTCCCCGTCCCACGGCGCGCGCCCCGCACCCGACGCCGTCTCGTGCCGCTGCTCAAGCGAGCGGGCCGAGTTCGGCCGCGACCAGGTCCGTGAGCCGCTGTGCGCTGTCGAAGTGCGGAGTGAGCCGGGTCTTGGCCATGGCGAAGGAGATGCCGCTGGTGGTGTCGGCGTAGACGTAACTGCCACCACCGCCGACCCAACCGAACGCGGTGGGTGCCTCATGCGGTCCGGCGCCGAGGCGGCCGAGCGGATAACCCAGCGCCAGCCGCGCAGGGTTGCCGAAGACCTGGTCGGTGCCCTCGAAGGCCACTGCCGTCACCTCCTGGAGCTGACGGGCGTCGATGAGCCGGCCGGCGAGGACCGCGGCATTCATGGCAGCGACTCCCCGCGCGGTGAACGTGCCCACCGACGGGATGTCCGCCCGCAGGAACTCCCGGTTGTTGCCCAGGTCCGCGGCTGGTTGCATCTCCCAGGATGCGAGCACGGCAGTGTCGTCAGGTGGGGCGGCGGAGGGCGGTACGTCGTCTTCGAGCCGTGCCAGCCGGTCCAGGTCGGCCCGGGGCACACCGAAGTACAGTTCGCCGTCGAGGCCCAGGGGCGCGGCGACCCACTCCCGCAGGAGCTGCCGCATCGGCTTCCCGGTGGCCCGGCGTGCGATTTCGCCGACGAGGAAGCCGAACGTGAACGAGTGGTACCCCGTCTCGGTCCCGGGACGCCACCGCGGCGCGGCGTCGGCGAGCGCGGTGCAGACCCGCGGCCAGTCGGCCAGGTCGGCGGGGCCGATACCGCGAGGCATCGCCGGCACGCCGACCGAGTGCGTCAGCACGTGTCGGAGAGTGGCGGTCGCCTTGCCGTGCGCACCGAACTCCGGCCACAACTCGACCACCGGTGTGTCGTATCCGACGGCACCGGTCTTGACGAGCAGGTGGGCGATCAGCGACGTCATGACCTTGCCGGCGGAGAAGCTGAAGAACAGGGTCTGCGGGGTCACCCTGCGCCCGGTCCGGCTGTCGGCGGCTCCGGCGACAGCGTCGACGACAAGCGCACCGTGCTGGTGAACCGCAGTCTGGAGGCCGGTCTCGGCTCCGGTGGCGACGAGTTCGTCGAGGACACTCTGGACCTTCGGCTGCAATGTAGGCATCGTCGTCACCGGCTCGGCCAGTTGTAGCGCGTCTGGCTGGACGTCGGCAGCTTGCCGAAGGCGAATCCGACTGTAGGCGCCACCCGGTACAGCCTGACATCGCCGCCCACGACAGCCTGACCCAGCCCGTACCAGGTGCCCTCGGTGCTGGTCAGATGGGTGCCGTACTTCCGCTCGAGGTCCGCGACCGCCTGTTCACGCGCGGCGCGCTTCTCGACGACGGATGCGACACCCTCGATCACGACGTCCACACCGGTCAACGCATGCGTGCCGGTGGTCAGCGCGCAGCGGGGATTGTGGTCGAGGTTCCGTGCCTTGCGCTCCTCACCTCCCGTGGTGAAGCACATGCCCCCCAGGCTCCAGACCGCCAACAGCGGTGTCACATGCGGTCGCCCGTCCGGCCGCACCGTGGAGAGCCAGAACACCTCCGCCTCGCCGAGCAACTCCAACGCCGACGTCCACGGTGTCGCCCGCGCGCCAGGAGCCGAGAACGGCCCCAGCACGGCCTCCGGTTCACTGTCCGACATGACACACCCTCCGTGGGGCTCGCGATCCGCAGCGACAGTCCCGCCCACTCCGGACCAACACACCCAGCCGCCCTGCAGTTACGGGACATCCGGCAGGACGGGTTCGGCACGTGCGTGAGCGGCTGTCGTCCGGGCGTCGGTTCGGGCCTCGATGATGGCGCTCCACAGCGCATGCCGCTAGGCTCAGCACTGCTCATGCGCGGGTGGCGAGCACTGGCGACGTGTCCGATGGGGGACAGTGCCTCTTCCCCGACAGGCGATGAGCACGATGAGTCTCCGATCGTCGCAGAGCCTCAGCAGGCCATCCGCAAGCGGTGGTCGAGCTGAGGCTGCCCGCCGACTGGTCGACCACCTTCATGAAGGGGTCGACTGGTGAGGCTCACACTTCAGGTCCAGGTGCTTCTCGTACTTCTGTCCTTCGTGTCGTCGCTGCTGGTAGCGGTGGTGGCCGGGGTTCTTTCCCATGAGGCCGGAGCACCGGCGGCGGGCGCGTTGTTGTACGGCGGGGGCGCGTTCATCGGCTGGATGACGCTCTGCGTCACCGTGCTGACGGCACTCGGCCTGCTCGGGCAGCACAGCCGCACCGGTGGGTGAGGGCGCGGCGGGCGCCCGCCGCGCCCCCGCTGCTGCGGCCCGCGGCAGCGGACGGTCCCGCCCACGGCAGCCGGGGGCGTCAGGGGAGGGCGTAGGTGCGGGCGAGGACCTCCACGGTGGCGGCCACGGCTCGACGCAGTTCGGCCGGTGCGACGACCTCGACATCGACGCCGAGCCGCAGCAGCTCACCGCAGGCGTGTCCGGTGCTCTCGGTGGGGATGACCGCCTCGACCCAACCCTCGTCGCCGACGGCGGTGGCGGTGGCGTCGACCGACCGGACCACCTCCGGGGGGACGTTGTCCGGCAGCCGTCGGCGTCCCCGGGGCGACAGGCGGATGGTGGCGCTGCCGGTGTAGCGGCGTGCCGTGAAATCCGCCAGGTATCCGGCCCAGTACGCGCCCAGGTCGAAGTCGCCCGGTCGCTCGAACAACTCGTCGCTCAGTGCCGCCTCCAGGACCTGGCCCGCGCGGTACGTCGCGACCCCCTTCGCCGTGGCGGCCACCAGATACCAGGTACCTGACTTGAGGACCAGCCCGTACGGGTGGAGGCGGCGGTCCACCTCCTGTGGTGCCCGCCAGCGGCGGTAGCGCACGTCCACCGCACGCCGGGTGAGCACCGCGTCGACCAGGAGGGGCAGATGCGGCGCCGGTTCCGGCTCCCGGTACCAGCCGGGAGCGTCCAGATGGAAGACCGCGGCGGTCCGCGCCGCCTCCGCGCGTGCCCCCGTCGGCAGTGCCGCCAGCAGTTTCAGCCGGGCCGCCGTCACCTCCTCCGCCAGCCCCAGCTCGGCGGCGGGGCCGGGAAGCCCGGCGAAGAACAGGGCGCGCGCCTCGCCCTCGCTCATCCCGGTCAGCCGGGTGCGGTAGCCCTCCAGCAGTTGGTACCCGCCACCGCGGCCCGGTTCCGCGTAGACCGGAATCCCGGCGGCCTGCAGACGTGTCAGATCGCGGTAGGCGGTGCGCACGGACACCTCCAGCTCCTCGGCGATCCCCTGCGCCGACATGCGGCCGCGGGACTGGAGGAGCAGAAGCACCGACAGCAGACGACTGGCAGTCATGACGGCATTCTCCTCGGAAACCCTGACAGTCCCTGTCACACGGCTCTCCTACCGTCGACCCGCGTCCCGGCGGGCCGTACGCGTCGCACTCGCCACCCGCCGACCCCGTCGAACAGGAGACCCGCCGTGTCCCCGAACGACCTTCCCGGCCTGCCCGCCGTGATCGAGCTTCGCCAGTACACGCTGCGCCCCGGCCGCCGGGACGAACTCGTCGACCTCTTCGAGCGGGAGTTCGTCGAGTCCCAGGAGGAGGTGGGGATGCGGGTGCTCGGCCAGTTCCGCGACCTCGACGACCCGGACCGGTTCGTCTGGTTGCGCGGATTCCCCGACATGGCGTCGCGCCGTCGCGGCCTCACGGACTTCTACGGCGGCCCCGTCTGGGCCCGGCACGGCCCCCGGGCGAACGACACCATGGTCGACTCCGACGACGTCCTCCTCCTGCGCCCGGTGCCGGGCCCGCGCGCCGCCGCCGACTCTCCCGCCGTGCGGCCCCCGGTCGGAGCCCCCGCACCGGACCGGTTCGTCTCCGCGACCGTGTGGTCCTTCCCGCCGGGGCAGCGCGACGGCATCGCGTCGATCCGCGACGGTCTCCTCCCGGCCCTCACGGAGACGGGGCCCGCGCCGCTCGCCTTCCTGGTCACCGAGGAGGCGCGCAACACGTTCCCCGGACTGCCGGTCCGCACCGGAGAGAACGTCGCGGTGCTCCTCTTCTCGTACCCCGACGAGAACGCGCACCGACGGCATCTGGCCGAGGCAACCGCCCGCACCCATGTGCGGGACGCCGTCCTGCCGGGCCTCGCCCGCCTGCAGACGACGGCCCCCCGGACCCTCCGGCTGGCGCCCACCGGCCGCTCGCTCCTCGTCTGACGCCGCTCACCGCTCGGGCGGTCGCCCCGCCGGCGGTAGTGAAATGAGCGTGTGTCACGTGTGATTGATGGTGCATCAGGTGATGGTGTGAGTATTGATCTCATCTCGCTCCCGATGAAAAGGTTCCTCCGTCGCGTACCCTCCACACCGCAGACAGGAGCTTCTGCCATGAGATCTCTCGGGCTCGCCGGAAAGGCGTCCGCCGCTGTCGCCCTCGCCTTCGCAGCCACCCTGCTGATGCCGACCACGCCGGCCGCCGCCTCGGACTGGGACCGGAGCTGCTACCACATCAAGGCGCCCTACAAGGGCATCAGCGAGGTCATCGGCGGGGCCAGCAAGGCCCGCAGCAGCTGCGAAGACGCCACGATCTCTCTCCAGCGCCACCGCTGGTACGGCTGGCAGGAGGTGGACTGGACCCCGCTCTACAGCGGCTCGCCGATCGCGTGGTGGACCTGCACGGGCTCCGGCACCTACACCTACAAGACGGTCGTGGCCGTCGACTCCAACCTCGGCATCTACGAGAGCGCGGAGCGCCGCATCACCTGCTGAGGCCGGACCGGCGGGGCCGGGTGGACCGGCGAGACGGCCGGCAGCGGTGCGTGCGCCAGTCCCTCGCCCCCAGCAACCCCCGGCCCACCGGAAGCGGTCGCCCGTGGACGGCGGCGCTGGACCTCGTCATCGCGGCGTCGTACCAGCGCCACCGGCCCGGCGAACTGCCACGGTCAGTCGGAGAACGGCTCGATGCCCTTCAGGTCCTCCACGTGGCCGACCGACGCGGAGCCGGGGTCAATTCGGAGCGACGGCCCTCGTGCGGATGCTCAAGAGGCAGCCGTTGAACAGCGATCGAAGCCCCCACTGCGGACCGCCGCGACGAAGTGCCCCCACTGCGGCGCGGGAAGCGTCAGTGCCTGGCCTCCTGGCCCTGCCTTGGTGTCCCGCACCGTGACGACCCCACCGTGCGCCGGAACGGCGACCTCGACGCACTCGCCCCCATCGCCGTTGCTGTAGCTACTCTTCCGCCAAGCTGCGTTCAAGTCATACCGGTCGTCTGCCACTTCGATAGTCCTCTGCAGCTGCTTCGATCAGTGCCAGGGACGCGTCTGGCGGAAGTGCTGCGGCCCTCAAGCGATCGTATGCCTTCTGGTACTGCCTCACTGATCCGGGATCTTCCATGGCGTGACCATGGTATGGCCCCTCGGCGTAGACGAGTGGCGGTGCATCAGCGAACTCCAACGATGTCAGAGTGACGGTCATCAGTGCTCGAGTCGCGGCATTCCACTGCAGGACCTGTGGAACGATGCGTCGTCGCTTTGCCAATCCGCAAACGTGGTCGAGTTGCAGGGCCATCGCTTCCGGCTCCAGCAGTGGCTCAGACAGCACGACTTCGTGCATGATCACCCAGTACTCCGGTGTCTTAGGGTTCTCAAAGAGCTCGGCCCTGGCTTGCCGGGCTCGCACCTTCTCGTCCACCTCTTCCGGTAGATCCTGAGGGTGCGTGGAGCGAATGACCGCCCGCATGTATGCCTCGGTCTGCAGCAAGCCCGGGACGAGAGTAGGGCTCCACTGATCGATGGAGAGAGCACTGCCTTCGGTTTCCAACACCCGCTCGAAGTATGGGGCGTGCCCCCTGCGCCGGGCGTTCCGCACATCCTCGCAGCGGCGGCTGAAGAAGCCGTCGGTCTTCAGGACCTTGTCCACGTGCGCGGCGAGGTCCGGCGGCATGCGCCGCTCGCCGCGTTCGATCTCGCTCAGGTGGCTGTGGCCGTAGAAGCTGCCCTCCACCAGTTGGGGCTGGGTCAGTCCGGCCTGCTCGCGCTTCCAGCGGAGCTCCTTGCCGTAGAAGGTGGGCACGCCCGCCGAGCCGTCGATGTCCTTGGGTCCTGGCACGGTTCACCGCCGAGAGAGTGCTGGCTGTTTTCGCTCGCTGGGGAGCCATTCCCGGGGGGTCCGCAATTGGTCGTAGCTGATGGGCAGTTCGCTTGCGGAAGCCCGATCGGCCGCAACGTTACCCGCCCTCCGGCTATTGTGTGGGGTGTCAGTCACACACTGCTCAAGGAAGGTGCGACACATGAACGAGTGTGCGTACGGGCGATCGAAAAACGGCGACGAAGGTGAGGCATGCATTGCGGAACTGGGCGCGGCGCTGCGCGCGCACGGGCTCACGCTGCCGTCCCTCGGCGTCGATCCCGTGACGTATGCCGGACGGCAGCCCCGCCCGCTCGTCTCGCTCGGCAACTGCAACGTCGAGACCGCCCGTGCTCTCGCGGCGGTGCTGCGTGCCGCGGCGGGGGAGAGGCAGGCGGGAGGGTGAGGACCCGGACGTGGCGGATCGCCGAGGCGCCGCAGCGTCCCGCGCTCTCGCTCGCGCTGCTGGCGCGGGCCGCGGACGTCGGCGCGGTACGGCACCAGGTGGCCGGGCACTGTGCGCAGTGGGGTGCCCGCAGAGCGGCGGACGCGGTGGCGCTCTGCGTCAGTGAACTGCTCACGAACGTGGTCGTGCACGTGGGGGAGGGGGTTCCGGTGACCGTGCGGATCACATGGTGCGGCGGTGAGCGGGTGCGGCTCGCGGTGACCGACCCGGACCCGCGGCCGCTCCCGCTGCTGCTGGCCGCCGCGCCGGAGGCCGAGTCCGGCAGAGGGGTCGCGCTGGTCGACTCGCTCGCGCTGCGCTGGGGCGTGGAGCAGGGCGCCTACGCGAAGACGGTCTGGTGTGAGCTGGCCTGCGAGAACGAGGACCGACGGGGAGAGTAGACAGTGTCTACCAATGCCTGGTAGACACTGTCTATGGATGAACCGAACACGGACGCCGGGCTGCGCGGGCGGCTGGTCCGCGCAGGGGTCGAACTGGTCGCGGCGGAGGGAGCCCGGGGGGTATCGCTCCGGGAGATCGCCCGGCATGCGGGGGTCTCCCACGGGGCGCCCCGCCGGTACTTCCCGACGCATCTCGCGCTGCTGTCGGCCATCGCCCGGGAGGGGTTCGGCCAACTGGCGGCCGAGGCGGGGGAGGTGCTGGCCGACCGGCCGCAGGAGACTCCGCGTGCCCAGCTCGCCGCGCTGGCCCGCAGCTATCTGGCCTTCGCCCGGGACCACCGGGGCATGTACGAGCTGATGTTCCGGCACGACCTGCTGGAGAGCGGTGAGCTGGGGCTGCGGGAGGTCAGCCTGCCGCTCTTCGAGGTGCTGGTGGACCTCGTCGCGCGTGCGGGCCGGGAGGGCGGGGACGGCCCGGTGGCCGACCCGCGGGCCCGGGCCGGCGCGCTGTGGGCGAACCTGCACGGGATCGCCCAACTGAGCGCCTGGCGCAGCCTCCCGCTCGCCACCGCGGCCGGGCAGGACGAGGTGCTGGACGCGACCCTGGACGCCCACCTCGGCCCGGTGGGCGGGTGAGCGCGCAGTCGGACCGCCGGGTGCGGGCGCTGACCTTCTTCGGCAGCGTCACGGGGGCGGCCGTGGTGGCGCTGGACGGCACGGTCCTCACCGTCGCCCAGCCCCGGCTGCAGCAGGAGCTGGGCGCCACGTTCGCGCAGGTGCAGTGGACGAGCACCGGATATCTGATCGCCGTCGCGAGTCTGCTGGTCTTCGCCGGGCGGCTCGGCGACCGGTACGGGCATCAGCGCCTGTTCGCGCTGGGGATGCTCGGCTTCGGGGCCGCCTCGGCGGGGATCGGGCTGTGCGGAAGCATCGGCTGGGTCGTCGCGCTGCGGGTCGTCCAGGGTGTCTTCGGCGCACTGCTGCAACCCGCCACGCTCGGCATGCTGCGCGCCGCGTTCCCGCCGGAACGCCTCGCGACGCCGATCGCGGTCCGCACCAGCGCGATCGGGCTGGCGGCCGCGTGCGGGCCGGTGCTCGGCGGGCTGCTCGTCGCGGGACCGGGCTGGCGTGCGGTGTTCCTGCTCAACGTCCCCGCGGCGGCGGTGGGCCCGCTGGTGCTGCTGGCCGGCCGCCGGGACCGGCCCGAACCGGCTCCGCGCGAAGCCCTCGACCTTCCGGGCGCCTGCCTGCTGGGCGGCGCGCTGCTGGGCCTGGTGCACACGCTGGTCGTCACCACCCAGGACGGCTGGACGGCGGTGGACGCGTGCCTGGCCGTCGGTGGCGCGGCCGCAGCGGTCGCCTTCATCCGGCACGAACGCCGTGCAACCCACCCCCTGGTGCCCGCCGGACTGCTGCGTGCGCCCGGGATCGCTCCCGCGCTGGCGCTGCTGGTGGTCTCCTCTGCCGCGCTGTTCGGGACGCTGTTCGTGGGAACCTTCTTCCTCCAGGACGTCCTCGGTCTCGACCCCTTCGTCTGCGGACTGCGCACGCTGCCGCTCGCCGCCACGATGGTGCTCGGCGCGCCGCTGTGCGCCGTGCTGCTGCGGCGGTGCGGTCCGCGCCGCACGGCGGGGGCGGGCGCCGCGTCGCTGGCGGCCGGGGTGTGGCTGCTGTCCCGGCTGGGTGCGGACGCCGGGGCCGGTGCGGTCGGCGTCGCGTTCTTCGCGCTGGGCGCGGGGTTCGCCGCGGTGCTGGTGACGGCCACGTCCGTGGTCGTGGGGCGGGCTCCGGCCGAACAGGCCGGGGTGGCGGGCGGGGTGAAGCAGACGGCGATGAACGTGGGGCCGACGGCGGGAGTGGCGCTGGCGACGACGCTGCTGGCCCTCTGGACGCCCGCGCGGGGGGCCGGGGGCGGTGCCGGGTTCCTGGCGGCGATGGGTCCGACGCTGACCGTGCTGGCGCTCCTGGCGGCCACCGGTCTGCTGTTGGCCGTCCGGCTCGGCCCCGACCGGGGAATTCGTGGTTACCGACGAGTTGACAGTGTTTCTCACCGCGCCCACTCTTAGCTGCGCCGTGTACATGTCACCTTCACCCGTAGGGGGTGGTGTCTGTGCCAGACACACACGAGGAGAGACGCATGCGAACTCAGGGGACCGGCACCGGCGTCAGCAGGCGGAGGGTGCTCGCGGGAGCCGGCGGGGTGGGCGCGGCTGCCGTACTGGGCGGCGTGTCGGTGCCGCAGGCGCTCGCCGCCGGGGTCGACAAGCTGCCGATACCCGACAAGGCCGAGCTGACCGTGCTGCTCACCGGCGACGCGGGCACCGGCGGGGACGGCCAGTGGCAGGTCGCCGACGCCGCCCGCACAGTGTGCGCACGCCGCGGGGTGGACCTGGCGATCGGACTCGGCGACAACATCTACGAGAACGGCCCCGAGAGCGACACGGACGACGAGTTCCAGTCCAAGTTCGAACGGCCCAACGCCGGCATCGACGTGCCCTGGCTGATGGTGCTCGGCAACCACGACACCAGCGGCATCATCCCCGGCAGCGGCGGCTGGCCCTCGCGCGGCGACCACGAGGTCGCCTACCACGCGCACTCGGCCCGCTGGTACATGCCCGGCCGCTACTACTCGGTCGCCGTGCCCGGCGGTGCCGACGAGCCGGTGGCGGAGTTCTTCGCGATCGACACCACCCCGCTGGCCTCCTACGTGCTGCAGACCGACCCCGAGTACTACTGGAACGGTCCCTTCGCGCGCGAACAGCGCGCCTGGCTGAAGCAGTCGCTGGCCGCCTCCCGGGCCCGCTGGAAGTTCGTCTTCGCGCACCACCCGCTGCGCAACAACGGCACGCACCGCAACGCCGGGGAGTACGAGGGCATCTCCTGCGGCGACTACCTCAGCGGCAAACACGTCAAGGAGCTGTACGAGGACGTCGTGGCCGGGAAGGCGGAGTTCCTGCTCGGCGGGCACGACCACACTCTGCAGATCCTGGACACGGCGGCGCGGTACCAGGGCACCCAGCAGATCGTCTGCGGCGCCGCGGCCAAGACCAAGGGCAGGGCGGACGAGCCGAGCAACAAGGCGTTCTGGGAGGCGTACGACACCCTCGGCTTCATGCTGCTGACCATCAACGCGCAGCAGGTCGTGGTGGACGCCTACACCCTCGAACCGGGCACGGGCGAGCCCGTCCACGCCTACCGGCACACCCGCACCGACCGGCTGCCCGCCGGGACCGGCGGCCGCGCGGGCGCGGTCGGCTGAGCGGGGACACGGCGGCCGGCCGGCTGACCGGCGACACGGCGGGGGTCGGCCGGGAAGGTCATCGCACCAGCTGCGCCACCCGCTCGCCCGCGGAGACTTGGGTGGGGAAGCCCGGTGCCCTCCAGGGCGATTCACGGACGGTGATCAACTGCCCTTAGATTGTCCGGATGGCAGACGGAACGCGGCCGGTGGCCGCTGCGCGGACAGCGCCCGAGTCCCCGACAGCCCCCGGCCGGACGGGGCTCGCCCGCTCGTCGCTGCTGATGGCGGCGGGCACCGTCGTCTCGCGGGCCACCGGACTCATCCGGCAGGTGCTGCAGGCAGCGGCGCTCGGCACCGGACTGTTGGCCAGCACGTACAACACGGCCAACACCGTGCCCACCAGCCTCTACACCCTGCTGATCGGCGGGGCCCTCAACGCCGTACTCGTGCCGCAACTCGTGCGGGCGCGCGCCACGCACGCCGACGGCGGCAGGGCGTACGAGCAGCGCCTGGTGACCCTCGTGGTCACCGTGCTCGCACTCGGCACGGCACTCGCCGTGTGGGCGGCGCCGCAGATCGTGGGCCTCTACATGCGGGACACCCCCGCACAGCACGAGGCGTTCGAGCTGACCGTCGTGTTCGCCCGCTTCCTGCTGCCGCAGATCTTCTTCTACGGGCTGTTCGCGATCCTCGGCCAGGTCCTCAACGCGCGCGAGAAGTTCGGCGCGATGATGTGGACCCCGATCCTGAACAACGTCGTCCTCATCGCCATGTTCGGCGTCTACCTGGGCATGATGACGGTCCCCGACCGGGTCGCGGACATCACCGGCACCCAGGTGCGGCTGCTGGGCCTGGGCACCACCGGGGGGATCGCCCTGCAGGCCCTCGCGTTGGTCCCGTTCGTGCGCGCCGCCGGATTCCGCTTCCGGCCGCGCTTCGACTGGCGCGGCACCGGGCTGGGCCGCAGCGCGCACGCCGCCAAGTGGACACTGCTGTTCGTGCTGGCCAACCAGGTCGCGCTCACCGTCGTCACCAACTACGCCAACGCCGCCGACCAGGCGCTTCCCGACGCGGGCGCCGGATACTCCGCCTACACCTACGCGCAGACGATCTGGATGCTGCCGCAGTCCATCGTGACCGTCTCGCTGGTGACAGCGCTGCTGCCCCGGATGAGCCGCGCGGTGGCCGAGGGGCGGCACGCGGACCTGCGCGCCGATCTGGCCCGCGGGCTCCGGCTCACCGGCGCCGCCATCGTCCCCACCGCCTTCCTCTTCCTCGCCCTCGGCCCGCAGATCGCCGCGCTGCTGTTCGCACACGGCGCCGCGGACGCCGAATCGGCCCGGCCCCTGGGGCAGATGCTCCAGGCGTTCGGACTCGGCCTGATCCCCTTCTCCGCGCAGTATCTGCTGCTGCGCGGCTTCTACGCCTTCGAGGACACCCGCACCCCCTTCTGGACGGCGGCGTTCATCGCGGCCGTGAACATCGCCCTGGCCACCGGCTGCCATCTGCTGCTGCCGCCCCGCTGGGCGGTGACCGGCATGGCCGCCGGGTACGCACTGGCCTACGCCGCCGGACTGCTGCTCACGCTCCGGCTGCTGCGCCGCAGACTGTCCGGCCCGCTCGACGCCTCGAGAGGACTGGCGCGGGCGTACGGAAAGGTGGCCCTCGCGTCGGCCGTGGCCGCGGGGCTCGGCTGGGCGGCGGCGGACGCGGTGCGGCGCACCCTCGGCGGGGGCACGCTGCCCGCGGCGCTGTCGCTGGCGGCCGGCGTCCTCGCGCTGGCCGTCGGCTACGCCGTGCTGGGGCGGCTGCTGGGGGTGCCGGAGCTGCGGACCCTGCCGGGCCGCTCCCGCCGGACCCGGTGACCGTACGGTGGTGCCGACAGGGCCGGAGAGGCGCCGAGTTGTGGGACCGGAAGGGCCGAGATGACCGCAGAACTTCCCCTCGCCGTGCTGGGCGAGTGCGTCGCCGACGCGTTCGTGACCGAGCCGCGCAGCTCCGGGGGCGCCGCCCCGGCGCCGCTCGCGCTGGACGTCTTCCCCGGCGGCGGGCCCGCCAACACGGCCGTGGCGCTGGCCCGGTTGGGCACCCCGACCCGGTTCCTGGGGCGGCTCTCGCACGACGTCTTCGGACGGCTGTTCGCCTCCCGGCTTGCGGAGTCCGGCGTCGACCTGGGCCACGCGGTCCGTGCGGCGTCCGAACCCAGCACCCTGGCCGTGGCGGATCTGGCCGAGGACGGCAGCGCCGACTACTCCTTCCACGCGCAGCGGACAGCCGACTGGCAGTGGACCGACGCCGAACTCACCGCCGCCACCGCCGATCCCGTCGCCTGTCTGCACACCGGCTCACTCGCGCTGGTCCGGCAGCCCGGCGCGGCGGCCGTCGAACGGCTGCTGGCGGACATCCGCGAGCGGGCCACCGTCTCCGTCGATCCCAACGTCCGGCCGCTGCTCGTCGAGCCCGCCGACTACCGTGCGGCGCTGCCCCGCTGGTGCGCGGCGGCCGACATCCTGCGGCTGTCCGACGACGACCTGGCCCACCTGCGGCCCGGCGCCACTCCGGAGGAGGGGGCCGACGCCTTCCACGCGGACGGCGTGCCGCTGGTCGTGGTCACCCTCGGCGCCGAGGGCGTGCTGGCCTCGCTGGACGGGATGCGCGTCCGGGTCCCGACCCCGCCCACGCCGGTCGTGGACACGGTCGGTGCGGGTGACTCGTTCATGGCGGGCTTCCTGCACGCCCTGCGGACCGCCGGGGCGCTCGGCGGCAGACTGGACGGCCTCACCGGGCAGCAGGTCACCGAGGCGCTGGAGTTCGGCGTCCGGGTGGCCGCCGCGGTCGTCTCGGTGCGCGGCGCCAACCCGCCCTGGGCGGCCGACCTGGCGGCGGACTGAGTCACAGCACCAGCGGGAGGACGTGGTTCCGGACGGCCGGGGCCAGATTGAGCTCCGGGGAGACCGCCGCGCCGGTCCAGCGAAGCGCGGCGATCTCGGCGGCCGGCACGGGTCGTCCGACCAGGTCGGCCCGGAAGACCACCAGCCGCATCGGCACGCCCTCCAGCGCCGCCGTCGCCCGTACCTCGGTGAGCGGGGTGGCGGACGACGGCGCGACGCCCAGTTCCTCGCGCAGTTCGCGCTCCAGCGCGGCGCGCAGGCTCTCGCCGGGCTCCGGCTTGCCGCCGGGCAGATAGAACAGGTCGGGCGCGGCGTGCTTGCTCACCACGAGCAGCCGCCCCCGCTCGACGACGGCCGCCGCCGCGACGACGAGTTCGGCGGCGGTCTCCCCGACGGCTCCGGTATGCATGGGGCCGATCCTGCCAGTCGCCGCCGGAGACGCCGTCACGGGCAGCGCACCACCTGGCCCGCCCAGGACAGCCCGCCGCCGAAGCCGAGCAGCAGCACGGGCGCGCCCGGCGCGATCTCCCGCCGCTCCACCAGTTTGGCCAGCGCCATCGGTACGGAGGCGGCGGAGGTGTTGCCGGACTCGACCACGTCCTGGGCGACCACCGTGTCCTCGGGCAGGCCGAGCCGGTCCAGCAGGGCCTCGATCAGCCGCAGGTTGGCCTGGTGGGTGACCACCCCCGCCAGGTCGCCGGGCGTCAGCCCGGCCCGTTCGCAGGCGCGGCGGGCCACGGCGGGGAGTTCGGTGGTCACCCAGCGGAAGACCGCCTGCCCCTCCTGGGCGAAGTGCGGCTGCCAGTCGTCCAGCAGCCGCACCATCTCGCCCCGCGTCGGGTCCGAGCCCCATTCGACGGGCCCGATGCCCTCCAGGCCGGCCTCCGCTGCCGCGTCGGCGTCCGTGTGGTCGTCCGTGTGGTCGTCCGGGACGGCGCTGACGACCGCCGCGCCCGCGCCGTCCCCCAGCAGTACGCAGGTGCTGCGGTCCGTCCAGTCGGTGACGTCGGACATCTTCTCCGCACCGATCACCAGCGCGTGCCGGGCGGCGCCCGCGCGCACCGAGTGGCTCGCGGAGGCGAGCGCGGTGCAGAAGCCCGCGCAGCCGTTGTTGAGGTCGTAGGCGACCGCGGAGGGGATCCCCAGGGCGCGGGCGACCTGGGCCGCGTTGCTGGGGCAGCGGTCCCGCGCCGAGCAGGTGGCCAGGACCACCAGGCCGATGTCCTCGGGGGCGAGTCCGGCGGCGGCCAGCGCCTTGCCCGCGGCCGGGGCGGCCAGGTCGGCGACCGTCTCGTCCTCGGCCGCGATGCGCCGGGTGGCGATCCCGGTGCGCCGCCGGATCCAGGCGTCGCTGGTGTCGACCAGGTCCGCCAGGTCGTCGTTGGTCAGGACGCGGTCGGGCTGGTGGTGGCCCATCGCGGCGATGCGGGTTCCCGGCACGGTGCTGTTCTCCTCGTTGCGGCGGAGGGGAGCCGGAGCGCACCTCGGCGGCTGCGCGCGGAGGGCGTCCGGCGCCGGACATCCTCGATGTGCGTCCGGCGCCGGAAATATAGCAACCGATCGATCGGAAGTTAAATGGGGGAGGCCGGATACGATGGAGGCATGAGCCCACGCAAGTCCGCCGCCGAGGCCCGCCGCACGCGGGAGCGGATCATCGAGCGCAGCGTCGCCATCGGCTCCGTCGAGGGGCTGGAGGGGCTGACGATCGGACGGCTCGCCACCGACCTCGGCATGAGCAAGGCGGGCGTACTCGGCCATTTCGGCACCAAGCAGGCGCTGCAACTCGCCGCACTGCACGGTGCCTCCGGGCTCTTCACCCGGCTGGTCTGGGAACCCGTCGCCGACCTGCAGCCCGGCCTGGTCCGGTTGCGCGCCTTCTGCGAGGCGTGGATCCGCTACCTGGAACAGGAACGCACGGCCTTCCCCGGCGGCTGCCTGTTCACCGCCGCCTCCGTCGAGTTCGACACCCGCGGCGGCCCCGTCCACGACACCGTGGCCCGGTTCATGCTGCGCGGGCGGCGGCTCCTCGTGAACGACCTGCGGATCGCCGTCGAGGTGGGAGAACTCGGCCGCGGCGAGGATCCCGAGCAGCTCGCCTTCGAACTGCACGGGCTCTACATGGGACTCAACCAGGAACTCCAGCTCTTCGCCGACGCCACCGCGCCGGCCCGCACCCGCCGGGCCCTGGACCGGATGCTGGGTGCGGCACCCCCGGCGGGCACCGCACCCCGGAACTGAGCGGCTACCCCTCCGGCAGCGCCCGCTCCACCAGCGCCGCCAGATCGGCACCCGAGGGCAGCGTGCCGAAGGCAGCGCCCCAGTCGCCGCCCAGCCGCGAAGCGCAGAACGCGTCCGAGACCGCCGTCGGCGCGAACCGCACCAGCAGCGAGCCCTGCAGCACCAGCGCCATCCGCTCCACCAGCCGCCGGGCCCGGGCCTCGATCCCCTCCAGGTCCGCCAACTGCGCGAACACGTCCTTGACGGCGGCGTCCAGCCGGTGGTCCGCGCCGTGCGCCCGCCCGATCTCGGTCAGGAACGCATCCAGCGACTGCGGCGAGCGCTGCAGCGCGCGCAGCACGTCCAGCGCCTGCACGTTCCCCGAGCCCTCCCAGAGCGAGTTGAGCGGTGCCTCGCGCAGCAGCCGCGGCATCGGCGACTCCTCCACATAGCCGTTCCCGCCCAGGCACTCCAGCGCCTCGCCCGTCAGCGGCACGCACCGCTTGGTCACCCAGTACTTCGCCGTCGGCAGCGCGAGCCGCAGAAACGCGCGGTCGGCCTCCGCCTGCGGGCCCTCGCCCGCCGCGCTGTCGTAGGCCGCGGCCAGCCGCAGCGCCAGCGTGGTGGCCGCCTCCGACTCCAGCGCCATGTCCGCCAGCACATTGCGCATCAGCGGCTGCTCGACCAGCGGCCTGCCGAACGCCGAACGGTGCGCGGTGTGGTGCGTGGCCTGCGCCACCGCCTGCCGCATCAGCGCGGCCGAGCCCGTCACGCAGTCCAGCCGGGTCGCGGCCACCATCTCGATGATGGTGGCCACCCCGCGGCCCTCCTCGCCCACCCGGCGCGCCCAGGTCGTGCCGTCGAACTCGATCTCACCGGAGGCGTTGGAGCGGTTGCCCAGCTTGTCCTTCAGCCGCTGGATGCGCAACGCGTTGCGGGTGCCGTCCGGCAGCACCCGCGGCACCAGGAAGCACGTCAGACCGCCGTCCCCGGCCGCCGGGGCCGTCCGCGCCAGCACCAGGAAGACGTCCGACATCGGCGCCGAGCAGAACCACTTGTGCCCCAGCAGCGTGTACTCGCCCTCACCGGCGAGCGGCACGGCCTCGGTGGTGTTGGCCCGGACGTCGCTGCCGCCCTGCTTCTCGGTCATGCCCATCCCGGCGATCGCCCCGAGCTTGGCGCTCGCCGGCCGGTCCAGGCCGTAGTCGTAGCGGTGCGCGCTCAGCCGCGGCTCCCACTCGGCGGCCAGCTCCGGCTCCTTGCGCAGCGCGGGCACCGCGGCGTGCGTCATCGAGACGGGGCAGCTGTGCCCGGCCTCCACCTGCGACCACACGTAGAAACCCGCCGTGCGGCGGAGCTGCCCGTCGGGCCGCGACCAGGCGTCCGTCAACCCGGCGTCCACCGCCTGCTCCATCAGGTGGTGCCACGCCGGGTGGAACTCCACCTCGTCGATCCGGTGCCCGAACCGGTCGTGGGTGCGCAGCACCGGCGGGTTCTCGTTCGCCTGCCTGCCCCACTCCTGCGCCTGCGCGGAGCCCGCCGCACGGCCCAGTCCGGCCAGCTCGGACCGGGCCTCCTCGGCCTGCTCGGGGGCGATGTGCCGGGCGACGCCCTCGGCCAGCGCGGCGTCGGTCGAGAAGACGTCGTAGTCGGTCAGCGGCGGGGCCTGATTGGTCACGGTGTGTGTCGAGGGTGGCATACAGATACGTTAAAGAGGTGCGTGCAGTCGAGGAAACCCCTGAGCAGACCGCCGGACGGGCCCTGAAGTGGGCTCCCCGCCGGTCCCGCAACCAGTTCCGCAGGGCGCGGGTGAAGTACCGGGACGTCCCCAAGCGGAGGATGGCCTGGCTGCTGCTCAAGGACACCGTCAACTCCTGCATGGAGTACCGCGTCCTGGGGCTGGCCGCCGAGGCGGCGTTCTTCACCCTGATCTCGATCCCCCCGCTGCTGCTCGGCCTGATCGGCTCGCTCGGCTATCTCGACTGGGTGGGCGCCGACACGATCGAGACCATCCGGCAGAACTTCCTGGACGCCTCCGCCACCGTGCTCTCCGACCGGGGCGTCGACCAGCTCGCACGCCCCCTGATCGACGACGTCATCCGGGGCGGCGGACCCGACGTGATCTCCCTCGGCTTCGCCCTGGCCCTGTGGTCCGGCTCCCGCGCGGTGAACGTCTTCATCGACACCATCACCGTGATGTACGGGCTCGACGGACGGCGCGGCATCGTCAAGACCCGGCTGCTGGCCTTCGTGCTGTACCTCGTCGCGCTGGTGATCGGCGCGGTGGCGCTGCCGCTCATGGTGGCCGGGCCGGACGCGGTGCTGCGCCTGGTGCCGCAGGCCCAGTGGCTGGTCAGCGCCTTCTACTGGCCGGTCGTCCTGCTGCTGTCCATCGTCTTCCTCACCACGCTGTACCACGTCTCCGTGCCCGTGCGCTCGCCCTGGCGCGAAGACATCCCCGGCGCTTCGGTGGCGCTCGTGATGTGGGTGCTCGGCAGCTTCCTGCTGCGGCTGTACCTGACCAACACCGTCGAGGGCCCCACGATCTACGGCTCCCTGGCCGCACCCGTCGCGGTGCTGCTGTGGATCGGCGTCTCGGCGTTCGCGGTGCTGGTGGGGGCCGCGGTCAACGCGGCCATCGACCATGTGTGGCCCTCGGTCGCCACCGCGGCGGCACGGCGCGCCAACGAACGCCGCCGCGAGGAGGCCGCGGCCGAGGTCGTCGCCGCCGTCCAGGCCCGGCGCCGCCGCCGCACCGGGGACGAGAGCGACGAGACCGAGGACGACGACCCCTTCGACCTGGACGCACCCGCCGAGTTCCCGGAGCGCTGGACCAAGTTCCTGCCCCCGTCCGACGTCCGCGGCCGGCTGCTGCGCCCCCGCGGGCACGACCGCGAGGACCTCAAGGAACCCGCGGAGTCCGCCCGGCGCGACCCCGGGAGCGGCGGCACCGGCACCTGACCGCCGGGCCGGCCGGGTACCGCCGCGGAGGGCGCGGGCGGCCGCGCGAGCAGCGGCACGCGGGAGGGACGCCGGAGGGAAGCCGGAAAAACAGTGGCGGCCGGATGTCGGAGCCCGCTACTGTCCTCGCATTCCGCACGGCGGCACCACGACCGCCGTGCCCTGCGACGTGAACGGAGGTGCGACCGATGGCTGTCACCGCGCCGGGCGCTGCCCGCATCCAGTCCGTCACACCCACCTCCGTGGCCACCGGCTGAACCGGCCGACCCTTCCTGCGCCGGGCCGGGGCCACCCATGTGAAGGGCCCTCCCTTGTCACAGAGCACGTCACAGAGCACGTCGCAGAGCACGTCACGCACGATCAACACCTCCGCACAGCCTGAGCACCCGGCGCTGGCCGGCTACGGCTGGGATGCCGGATGGCAGGCCGAGTTCCTGCGGGCGACCGCGGATCCGGCCGCCGCCGGGCCCGACCCGCTGCCGGGCCGGGTGGTGCGGGTCGACCGCGGCCAGTGCGATCTGGTCACCCCGGCGGGCACCCTGCGCGCCGACACCGAGTACGTCGTCCCGCGCGACCCGATGCGGGTCGTGTGCACCGGCGACTGGGCGGTCGTCGACGCCACCGGTACCCCGCCGTACGTCCGCACCCTGCTGCCCCGGCGTACCGCCTTCGTCCGCTCCACCTCCTCCAAACGTTCCGAGGGGCAGGTCCTGGCCGCCAACGTGGACCACGCGCTGATCGCCGTGTCCCTCGACACGGAACTGGACCTGGGCCGGATCGAGCGGTTCGTCTCGCTGGCCTGGAGCAGCGGCGCGCAGCCGCTGCTCGCCCTCACCAAGGCGGACCTCGTACCCGACGAGGCCACCGTCGCGCACCTGGTCGCCGACGCGGAGAGCTCCGCCCCCGGCGTCCGGGTACTGCCCGTCAGCGCGCGGACCGGCGCGGGGCTCGACCCCCTCGCGACCGTCCTCGCGGGCGGCACCACAGCGCTGCTCGGCCAGTCGGGAGCGGGAAAGTCCTCGCTGGCCAACGCACTGCTGGGGTATCGGACGCAGCGCGTGCAGGCCATCCGGGACCAGGACGGCAAGGGCCGGCACACCACCACCACCCGCAACCTGCTGCCGCTGGCCGTGGAGCGCGGCGGGGGCGTCCTCATCGACACCCCCGGCCTGCGGGGCGTCGGCCTGTGGGACGCCGAGGAGGGGCTCGGCCAGGCGTTCTCCGAGATCGAGGAGCTCGCCGCCGACTGCCGCTTCCAGGACTGCGCCCACGAGGCGGAGCCCGGGTGCGCGGTGCTCGCCGCGGTGGAGAGCGGCGCGCTGCCCGAACGGCGCCTGCACAGCTACCGCAAGCTGCTGCGGGAGAACACCCGGCTGGCCGCCCGCACGGACGCGCGGCTGCGCGCCCAGCAGCGCAAGCTGTTCAAACAGCGCCAGGAGCTCGGCCGCCACCTGGGCGAGCGCAAGCGCGGCCCGCGCCGCAAGGCGTAGCGCACCGGGGGCCATGGTGGGGACGGTTGGTACCGTCCCCACCATGCTGCTGCACCTGCCGCCCCGGCCACCCGGCTGATGGGCCGCCCCTCGACCGGCTCCCCGGCGCCGTTCGGCGCGCTGGAGTTCCAGCTCGTGCTGCTGCGCAGGATGGCGGACTTCCAGCCCGGCAGGGTGGCCGCGGCACTGCGGGAACTCGGCGTCGACCGGGCGGCCATGCGCGAGGCCAACAAGCGCTGGCAGGCGATGCTCCACGCACCCCGCGGCCCGTCCGCGCCCTACCGCGCGGTCCTCGGCCCGCCCGAGCGCACCGAGCAGCGGCGGCTCGGGGATCTGCTGTGCCAGGCGCGCTCCTGGGCCCTGCCGCTCTGGACCGACCTGCGCTTCGAGGTGCTGAGCGCGCCCGGCGGCGGGCCCGCCTGGAATGCGTGGCTGGTGCGCGCCCCCGGCGCCCCCGGGCCCCGGCTGCGCACCGTCGAGGACCTGGTCCCCTGGTCCTGCACCGTCGACGAGGCCGCCCGCGCCTTCCACCCCGCGCAGCCGCGCGAGGGCTCGGCCCCCCACCGCCAGCGGCTCGCCTGCACGGCGCCGGACCGCGCCGGCACCCCGCACGCGGTCGTCGCGGAGTTCACCTGGGGACTGCTGCAGCGCCTCCCGGTCGGTCCGCAGCCGCCCGGGGATGCCCCGACGGCCCCGTCCGATTTCCGCTAGCCCCCGGCCCGGAGCTCTTCCACACTGGAGCACGTGACCACAGAAGACAGCAGGTACGAGGCGGTACGCAGCAGAGACGCGCGCTTCGACGGAGTGTTCTTCCTCGGGGTGCGCACCACCGGGATCTACTGCCGGCCGAGCTGCCCCGCGGTGACGCCGAAGCGGGAGAACGTCCGCTTCTACCCCACCGCGGCGGCGGCCCAGGCCGCGGGCTTCCGCGCCTGCCGCAGATGCCGCCCGGACGCGGTGCCCGGCTCCGCCGAGTGGAACGTACGGGCCGACCTGGTGGGCCGCGCGATGCGGATGATCTCCGACGGGGTGGTGGACCGCGAAGGCGTGGCGGGCCTGTCCCGCCGCCTGGGCTACAGCTCCCGCCAGGTGCAGCGCCAGCTCACCGCCGAACTCGGCGCGGGCCCCGTGGCTCTGGCCCGGGCCCAGCGGGCGCACACCGCCCGGGTGCTGCTCCAGACCACGCCGCTGCCCGTCACCCAGGTCGCCTTCGCCGCCGGTTTCGCCAGCGTACGGCAGTTCAACGACACCGTCCGCGAGATCTACGCCCGCACCCCGAGCGCACTGCGCGCAGCCTCCGCACGCGGCGGACACGGTCCCGCGGGCCGCCCCGAGGCGCGCGAGGCGGCGGCGCACGGGGGCGCGGCCGTCGCCGGGGTGCCGCTGCGGCTCGCCTACCGCGGCGGCTACGACACCGGTCAGGTCTTCGGCTTCCTGGCACGCCGCGCCGTACCGGGCGTCGAGGAGGTGCGGGGCGCCCCCGGCGGCCGCACCTACCGGTGGACCCTGAACCTGCCCTACGGCATCGGGATCGCCGAGGTCGACGAGTGCGCGGCCCGCAGCGGCAAGGGCTGGCTCGACTGCCGGCTGCACCTGGGGGACCTGCGGGACCTGACGACCGCCGTGCAGCGCGTGCGGCGCCTCTTCGATCTGGACGCGGACCCCTACGCGGTCGTCGAGCGGCTCGGCGGCGAGCCGGCCCTGGGCCGGCTCGTCTCCCGGACCCCCGGGCTGCGCTCACCCGGCGCCGCCGACGCGCACGAACTGGCGGTCCGCGCCGTGCTGGGCCAGCAGGTCACCGTGGGTGCCGCCCGGACGCTGGGCGGCAGGCTGGTCGCCGCCTACGGGAAACCCCTGGCGGCCCCGGACGGCACGCTCACCCACCTGTTCCCGGACGCCGGAACGCTCGCCGAGGCGCCGCTGGGCGAGCTGGGCATGCCGCAGACCCGCCGCCGCACCATCCGGACCGTCGCGGCGGCACTCGCGGACGGCACCGTCGTCCTCGACCCCGGCGCCGACCGGGAGGAGACCGGACGCGCCCTGCTGGAGCTCCCCGGAATCGGTCCGTGGACGGCGGGCTACATCCGGATGCGTGCCCTGAGCGACCCGGACGTCTTCCTCCCCGGCGACGCGGGAGTGCGGCACGGGCTGGCGCTGATCGGGGCGGAGGCCGGGCAGGCCGACCGGTGGCGCCCCTGGCGCTCCTACGCGCTGCACCACCTGTGGCACGCGACCGGCCTCACGCCTCCTCCAGCCCCCAACTGAGCACCCGGCGCGGATGGACGACGATCAGCTCGTCGCTGAAGTGCGGGCCGAGGCCGTGCGGCCCCTCGCGCAGCTCGGCCACGCCCCGCACCTCCACGCCGCGCACCTGCCACGGCGAGAAGCTGACGATGTCGTCCACCACGAGGGCGAGCCGGGGTTGCGCCTGGAGGTTGCGCCACTTCTTCGTCGTCCCGAGCGCGTAGCCGCCCACCAGGATGGTGCCGTCCTGCTGCGGGAAGAAGCCGACCGGGTTGTTCTGCGGCTGGCCCCGGGGGTCCACCGTCGCCAGCCGCCCCAGCCGCTGGGAGGCCAGGTACTCCCACTCGGCGGCGGTGAACGCCTGGTCACGGGGGTCACCGGGAGCGCCGGGAGTCCCGGCGGGTGTCGTCTCCGTCATACGAGCAGCGTCACACGCCGCGCTCGGACCCGCATCGGACGCCGGTCGTACCCGGCCCACGCCCCGAGACCTACGACCGCGGCCGGTGCCGTACCGGACCTGTAGTCCGCGGACACCGGCAGCAAGCACCCCCGAGGGCGGCTGATGCCCCGGATGAGGTGGTCCGGTGTGTCCCATCTCAGCAGGCCGATTGCTCGTCCACGGCACGGGAGTTGTCCCCCCTTGCCGTCTCCGTGACCAACCGGCCTGCCGTACGGCCAGGTCCGGGACTATGCGGCCGCCCTGAACGAGGAGCGGCGCCCCCGGCGGGCGGCGGGTCGGCCCCGCCGTGTCCGCTGCGTGGGGGCGGGCTTGGGCGGTTCGGTGTCCGCGACGGTGAGCGGGTCCCCCGAGGGCCTCCGCGCACCGGTGATGCGCCCCAAGTCGGCGTCGCCGGCGCGGACTCGGGTCTGTACCGGTGTGATGGAGGCGTCCGACATCAGGCGGTTCATGCCACGTCGCTGTCCCGGGAGGACCAGGGTGACGACGGTGCCCGACTCACCGGCGCGGGCGGTGCGACCGCCGCGGTGCAGGTAGTCCTTGTGGTCATTCGGCGGGTCGACGTTGACGACGAGGTCGAGATTGTCGACGTGGATGCCGCGCGCCGCCACGTTGGTGGCCACCAGGACGTTCGCGTGACCGGACTTGAACCCGGCGAGAGTCCGGGTGCGCTGGGCCTGCGACTTCCCGCCGTGCAGGGCCGAGGCGCGCACCCCGACCGCCAGCAGGTCCCGGGTCAGCCGATCCACCGCGTGCTTGGTGTCCAAGAACATGATCACCCGCCCGTCGCGGGCCGCGATCTCGGTGACCGCCGCTTGCTTGTCGACCCCCTGCACGTGCAGCAGGTGGTGCTCCATGGCGGTCACCGCGCCCGCAGAGGGGTCGACGGAGTGGACCACCGGGTCGCTCAGGTAGCGGCGCACCAGCAGGTCGACGTTGCGGTCCAAGGTCGCGGAGAACAGCAGCCGTTGCCCGTCGGCGCGTACCTGGTCGAGCAGGCGGGTGACCTGGGGCATGAAGCCCATGTCGGCCATCTGGTCAGCTTCGTCCAGCACCGTGACGGCCACCTGCTCCAGTGCGCAGTCGCCGCGTTCGACGAGGTCCTTGAGCCGGCCGGGGGTGGCGATCACGACTTCGCTGCCCGCTTTCAGGTCGCGTGCCTGACGGCTGATCGACATGCCGCCGACCACGGTGGTGAGCCGCAGTCGCAGCGCTTGTGCGTAGGGGGTGAGTGCCGCGGTCACCTGCTGGGCCAGCTCCCGGGTGGGAACGAGGACCAGTCCCAGCGGGTGCCGGGGTTCGGCGCGCTGCCCATGCGTTCGGGCCAGCAGAGCGAGCCCGAAGGCGAGCGTCTTGCCCGAGCCGGTGCGGCCGCGGCCCAGGACGTCCCGGCCGGCCAGCGCGTTGGGCAGTGTCGCTGCCTGGATGGGGAACGGGGCGTTCATCCCCTGGGCGCGCAGCGTGGCCTTGAGGCGGTCGGGCATGTCGAGGCCGGCGAACGTCTCGACGGCCGGCAGCGGCGGGGTGTGGGTGACCGGCAGTGCGAACTCCTTCGGCGGGCCCGAGGGCCGTCCCTGCGCCGGGCGCTTGGCCGAACGCGGGGGCCCGCCCCGGTGAGCGGCCTGCGAGCGGCGGCTGTCGCGGCCGTGTCCGCGGGAGGAGCCGGCAGTGGTGCGAGCAGTACGGTTCATGCAGAACCTTCCTCGATGCGGCACGAATCGAGGAATTCACCGCAGCATGCGCCGCACAAGGATTCACAAGACCGAGCCGAAGAAAAAGACGACCAGCCCGTGACCAGAACAGCTACGGAGTCGTCAGGAAATGCACCGGTCCGCTGCCCGCCGGGGCGGTCGGAAACAACGGTGCGGGTGAGACGCGCAGAGCGGGGCATGTGCCGCTCCAAAATCGGCGACGTGACAACTGACTGTGCTGCCGCTCACGCGCCGCTGTCGGAGAGGGGTGAGCGGGAAACAACGCAACGAGCCGGGGCCGCACGCAAGTGCGTGCCCCAGCTCGTCGCGCATGTCAGCGTCAGGCGGGAACGATGTTCTCCGCCTGGAGGCCCTTCTGGCCCTGCGTGACATCGAAATTCACTGTCTGGCCTTCGAGCAGCTCACGGAAGCCGGTGGCGTTGATGTTCGAGTAGTGGGCGAACACGTCTGCGCCGCCGTCCGCCTGCTCGATGAAGCCGAAGCCCTTTTCCGCATTGAACCACTTCACGGTGCCAGTAGCCAAAATACATCTCCTTCAAGGCGGTACCCGGAAACCGCACTGCGCGGGGACCGGGGTTGCCGCGATGATAACCCTCCGTGCAACGGATGAACGCAAGTGCTCTCTCCGGGGACCCGGACGAGTGCTTGAAGTTTCAGGGAACCACAACTGCAACTGGACGTAACCGTAGCACGGCCACTCCCTGGATTACGACCGCTTCTCGCGCCGGGGTCGCCGGGGTAAAACTTCTCCCCGCATATTATTCACGTTTCTGTAGCGGCGAGAATAGATTTCTGTGTCCGGGCAGTCGACGCAATGGGCCGGCGTGGCCGAAGGCAGGGCGCTCGCCACCGGGCGGCCCCGGTTCCGGCGTCGTCGGCGACCACGCTGCGGGCCGCGCTGACACCCAGGTCCCGGTCTTCGGTGGCCCCTCGGCCCCCGCCTCGGTGGCCGGTTGAACCGCTCGGGCGAGATCGGCTCGCCCGCCGATGCTCCGGAAGGCGATGCGCAGGGTGCGACAGAGGCTTCAGGCGTCGGTCTGCGGATCCGGGGACATCCCGTTGCGCAGCTGTTCGTTGATACGCCTGGCCTCTTCGAGCTGGTCCTCGAGGATGATGATGCGGCAGGCCGCCTCCACGGAGGTTCCCTGGTCGACCAGCTCACGGGCTCGGGTGGCCAGCCGCAACTGGTAGCGGGAGTAGCGGCGGTGGCCCCCCTCCGAGCGCAGCGGCACGATCAGCTTTGCTTCGCCGATGGCTCGCAGGAAGGCGGGCGTGGTGCCGAGCATCTCGGCCGCCCGCCCCATGGTGTAGGCGGGGTAATCATCGTCGTCGAGGTTGCTCGACGGGGTGGGTTTGTCTGCGGCCACTGGCACCTCTCGGCTCACGCGTCGAGGGGCCTTGGTGCCATGCGGCACCAAGGCCCCGAGGGGATCAACACCATCTGCCGGCTGTCCGTGCCGGCTTCCGTATTCCGCTCCGCGGCCTGGCAGGGCGGCGGAGCGGGGATCGCGGTTGCGTGACCGGGGACCACCTTCCAATCCGGGGTCTGCGGTACCCGGGCGGTTTGCCCTGCCCGGGCGATCCTGATGGCGCTCTCTCCTCCTTCTCCACTGCTCTGTCATGTACTGCTTGATCCTGCGGAACCATCTGCGACCCCGGGGGTCGCCTGGCCCGGCGGTCGACGGTGGAGCCCCAGCATCCGGCCACACCGCTCGACTGCCGTTCCTCGACCTGCGTGCGGGGCAGTTCCGTCATCTGCCCCGCCGAACTGATCTCCGCGAGTACGAGAAGAACGCTACCCCCGGCGGCCTGCAATGTCTACTCTCGCGAGTGCAGATTTTCTTCGAGCGAGATACCGGAGAGTCTCATCTCCAGGTGCGGTGAAAATCTGCGCCACCCACTGCTGCGAGGGTCTGCTCGGCCGTCCGCACGATGCGCGACTGTGCGCTGTCGACTGCCGTGACTGTCCGCCCGGCTGTGCGGGCCTGCTCACCGCTCGACGGGTCCGGCTCCGCCGCTACTCCGCCGGTGACCAGGGCGCGGAACGCAACCGCGCGACGCTGTGCCGGGCACGGCCCTCCGGAGGTTCGCCGGCCGCCTTGCCCACCGCGGCCATGGAGACGATCGCCCAGCCCGGGCTCGGGTCCAGCTCCTTGGTGAGCCCTTCCAGGTCGAAGGCCCGGAACTGGTGCGCGGCCAGCCCCATGGCCTGGGCCTGCACCGTCATGTGGGCGATGGCCTGGCCGAGGTCGTAGTCCGCGAACTCCGAGTAGAGCAGCCGCGTGTCATCGACGTGCCGGCGTGTCAGCGTGACGACGAGCAGGCCCGCGTCCGTCGCCCAGCGGGCCGAGCTCGGCGCGAGGTGGGGGAGTATCCGGTCGTGCTCCGGCTCGCCGGGTCTGCCGGTGAAGAAGCCCCACGGCTGGGAGTTGCCCGCCGACGGTGCCCACCGCGCGGCTTCCAGCAGCAGCCCGAGAGCGTGGTCGTCGACAGCCGCCGACGGATCGAACCGGTAGGGACTGAAGCGCCCGGCGAGCAGGGGATGTATGCCGCTGGACGGCTCCTGTGGACGGTGCATGGTCTGCTGCAACCGGCGCCCGCGAGCCGGTATTCCGGCTGGTGCGGGCAGAGTCGCCGGCCGTGCCCGCCAGCCGGTGAAGACGCCGCTGCGAACCCGTGGAAGCCCCCGGCGGGCTGACTGTTCGCCGATGCCGGACCGGGACCCCGAGGGCGTATCCCGCGTACGCCCTTCCCAGCCGGTCCGTGCGCGGGACAATGAGCCGATGAGTGGACAGGGGGCGCAGGACGCAGACGAACACCGCGACTGGTGGGCCCAGTTGTACGACCCGCACGCTGCGGACACCGGCCGCGCACGCGCCCGGGACACCCTCGACGAGCGCTACCGCTCGGTGAGCCGCACGCTGACCGGCCCGCCCGCCACCGCGCCGGGGCCCGGCCCCGCGGCTGCCGGGGCCCCGCCCGGACCGGAGGCCGCCACCGCGCCGGTGCCCGCGCTGCCGCCCGGGGTGCTGCCGCCCGCCGCACCGGACGCACCGGGGGAGTGGGTGCCGGACACCGTGGTGGAGTCGGCGCGGTTCGGGTCCGCGGTGCTGCACGCGGTGTCCGTGCGCGGTGCGGCCGGACGGCAGGCGGGGCGGCCGCGTACCGACGCGCTGCTGGCCGCCCGGTTCGGCGCGGAGGAGGACGGGCTGCTGCTGGTCGCGGTCGCGGCCGGGGGACGGTCGGGGCCGGACGGGCACCGCGCCGCGCGCGCGGCCTGCCACGCGGTGGGCGAGGCGGTCGGCCGCAGCAGCGCACGGCTCGCCCGGGACCTGCGGGAGGACCGCACCAGTGCGCTGCAACCGGGCCTGCACCGGTTGACGGACCGCGCCTTCGGCAGGCTGCGCGCCCAGGCCGCGGCCCTCGGGCTGGAGCCCGAGCGGCACACCGTCGATCTGCGCTGCCTGCTGCTGCCCGCCGACCCGCACTGCCGCACGCGGGTGTTCTTCGGCGCCGGTGCGGGCGGCGCCTTCCGGCGCAGCGGCGACGGCTGGCAGGACATCGAACCCGTCAGTACCCCCGTGTCCCCGCTGCCCGACGGTCCGGCGGGCCGCGATCCGGCCGCGGGCGCGGCGGCGGCCCGGGACGGCTTCGCTCCGGCCGAGCCGACCGCGGAGGCGGCCGCTGCGCCGTTCCACTTCCGCTCCCGGGCCGCGGAGCCCGGCGGCGTACTCCTGCTGTGCGGCCCCGGTGTGGCGGAACCGCTGCGGGCCGAGCCCGCCCTCGCGGAACGGCTCGCCGCCCGCTGGACCGGTGCGGACGGCGGACCTCCCGGCCCTGCGGCCTATCTGGACGGTCTGCTGTGCGCGGTGGAGGGACACTCGGGGGACCGCACCGCGGTCACCGTGTGGGAGAGCTGACGCGGGGGCTGCGCCGTGCCGTGCGGGCCGCCGCCGGAGTCCGCTGACCGGCTCCGGGGGCCGCCGCCGGTGCGATGCCGGGCCCCGGGCCGCTGGGGTGCGCCGGTGCGGAGGGCTGCTCCGCGTCCGGGGCGTCCGCGCCCCGGACCTCCCCGTGCGCCGGGGCGCGGGTGGCCCGCACCTCTTCGAGGTAGGCCGCGATGGCGTCCCGGTTGCGGGTCAGGCACCGCACCCGGGCCGTCATCCGCTCCAACTGGTCCTCCAGCGTGGCCAGCATCTCCGGGGTGGCGTCCCGGAAGTGGATGACCCTGGGCTTGTCGAGGCACGGCAGGATCTGCTTGATGATCCGGGTGGGCAGCCCGGCGTCCAGCAGCCCTCGGATCTGCAGTACGCGGTCGACGAACCGCTCGTCGTAGTCGCGGTAGCCGTTGGGGGCGCGGTCCGCGGCGATGAGCCCCTGCTCCTCGTAGTAGCGCAGCAGCCGCCGGGGTGTCCCGGTCCGCTCCGCGAGTTCGCCGATCCGCATCGGGCCCTCCACCCTGCCCGGCACCCTGCGGACCCGTTCGGAAGACGCTCCGCAGACACCGACTTGACCTTCACATCCATGTGAGGGTTTGAGCATACCGGTCATGCGAACCGACACCGCGCACGACGCGCTCACCCCGGACGGTGCTCCGGGGCCGTCCGAACCCGCCGGCTCCGAGCGCGGGGCACTCCCGCTCGCCGCCCTGCTGGCGCTCGCCACCGCCGTCTTCGTCACCAGCCTCACCGAGACCCTGCCCGCGGGCCTGCTGCCCGGGATGAGCGGTGACCTCGCCGTCAGCGAGTCCGCCATGGGCCAGAGCGTCACCATCTACGCCGTCGGCACCGCGCTCACGGCCGTGCCGCTCACCGCCTTCACCGCCGGATGGCGGCGCAAGCGGCTGCTGTTGGCCGCGATGGCGGGCTTCGCCGCGGCCAACACCGTCACCGCCGTCTCCACCGACTACACCCTCACCATGACCGCGCGCTTCGTCGCCGGTGTGGCGGCCGGGCTCGCCTGGGCGCTGCTCGCCGGATACGCACGCCGCCTGGTCCCCGCGCACCTGGGCGGCCGGGCCCTCGCGATCGCCATGGCCGGGATCCCGGTCGCGCTGTCGCTGGGCGTCCCCGCGGGCACCTTCCTGGGCAACGCGCTCGGCTGGCGCACCGCCTTCTGGGCCATGACGGGGCTGACCGCCGTCCTGCTCGGCTGGATCACCGCCGCCGTTCCCGACCAGCCCGGGCAGCGGCCGGACGACCGCACCCCCATGGCGGCCGTGCTGCGCATCCCCGGCGTGCTGCCCGTCCTGCTCACCACGCTCGGCTGGGTGCTCGCCCACACGGTGCTCTACACCTACATCGCCGCCTTCCTCGACCACGCGGGCCTGGGCGGCTCGGTCGACCGCGTCCTGCTGGTCTTCGGTGCCGCCTCGCTGCTGAGCATCTGGTTCGTCGGCGCGCACATCGGCCGCGGGCTGCGCGCGCTGACGCTCGGCGGTGCCCTGCTGGTCGCTCTCGCGGCAGCCGTCCTGGCGGTGGCGGCCGACAGCACGCCGCTCGTCTACACGGCGGTCGCGCTCTGGGGGCTCGGCTGGGGAGGGGCGCCGACGCTGCTGCAGACGGCCGTCGGCGAGGCGGGTGGCGAGTCCGCGGACGCCGCGCAGGCGATGCTCGTCACGCTGTGGAACGCAGCCATGGCGGGCGGGGGCGTCGTGGGCGGGGTGCTGCTGGACGCCCTGGGCGCGGGGTCGTTCCCGTGGAGCGTTCTGGTGCTGATGCTGCCGGTGCTGGCCCTGGTGTACGCGGCCCGCAGCCGCGGCTTCCCCGCCCGGCGCGCCGGTGCGGGTGGCTGAGGCGCCCGGCACGGGCGGGACGACCGGCACCGCCGGTGCGGAGGGGGCCCTGGCAGGGCTTCCGCTCCGTACCGGCGGGATGCCGGACCATCAGCCGAACTGCCGCTCGATCTCCGCCAGTTTCTCCTCCAGGGTGTCCAGCCGCGGGCTGGCCGCGCCTTTCTCGCCGCCCTCCCGGCCGGACTCGCCGGCCGTGAGCTCGCCCTCCCGGCGGCCGCGCGCGGAGGCGCCGTCGTCCCCGACGGCCTGCAGCGCGGGCCTGCCGCGGGGCGGCACGGGGGAGGCGGCCACCGCGGGCAGTTCGCCGGACGGCTCACCCCCGCCGGAGGGCGCGGACGGCGCGGGCGTGCCGAGTTCGACCTCCACGTGCGGCGCCGCCGCAGCCCGTCCCCGGCTCCACCTGCGGTGCTGCCGGTTGATGGCCTTGACCCGGGCCCGGTCCAGGCGCTCCTGGTCCTTGCGGCGCTGCCGTTCCTGCTCGTGCTGCCGCCGGTCCTCGCGCACCTCGTCGACGGCCTCGTCCAGCGTCCCGACCCCCTCCAGCAGCATCAGCGACCACGCCCCGAACGTCTCCCGGGGCGCCCGCAGCCAGCGGACGATGCGGATCTGCGGCAGCGGGCGCGGCACCAGGCCCTGGTCGCGCAGCGCCGCGCGGCGGGTCTGCTTGAGCGCCCGGTCGAACAGGATCGCGGCCGAGAGCGACATCCCCGCGAAGAACTGCGGCGCGCCGTCGTGTCCGGTGCCGCGCGGCGCGTGCACCCAGTTGAACCACGCCGCGGCCCCCGCGAAGATCCACACCAGCAGGCGCGATCCCAGCGAGGCGTCCCCGTGGCTGGCCTCCCGGACGGCGATCACGGCGGAGAACATCGCGGCGCCGTCCAGACCGAACGGCACCAGGTACTCCCAGCCGCCGCCCAGGCCCAGGTTCTGCCTGCCGAACCCGACCAGTCCGTGGAAGGAGAGTGCTGCGGCGACCGCGGCGCAGCAGAAGAGGAGCAGGTAGGCGGCCGTCGCGTAGAGCGTCTCCTTGCGGCGGCGCCGCTCCTCGGCCCGCTCCGCGGAGTCGGGCTGCCCGTGCGCGGTCGCGCTCTCGCTCTCGGAGGCGGAGCCGTGCCGGCGCGAGCGCGCCATCACCAGCACCGCGGCCAGAGTGCCGACGAGCAGCACGGCGCTCGGCAGCACCCAGTTCAGCGGTATGTCGGTCAGTCTCATCGGGTGTGCCCCTTGCCGCGCGGTACCGCGGGCGCACGCCGGGGACGCCGAGTAGGCCCCGTCGCGTGCGAGTGCGGTACGGCGCTCGCGCTCTGGCTTGCTTCGTCCCGAGCATCCTTACGGGAGGGCACCACCCCGCCGGGGGGTTTCGGGGGAAGAGCACGCGAAAAGGGGGCGCAGGGGGCCGGGAGAGGGACCCGGAGTCGAACGTTTCAGCGCACCACGGTCATCCGCTCGATTCGCTCGGCGTCGCACGTCCGGGGACAGGTGACGCAGGTGTCCTCGGGCCGGAGGGTGTAGTACAGGCAGCAGCTCGCCCGGTCGCGGGTGGTCAGCGCCGCACCACCGGGTCCGGGCAGCTCGCGGAAGCCCGCACCCTGGGCGAAGGGTGCGACCGCGCCGGGAAGCAGCAGTTCGGCCTCCGCCCGTGCGCGCGACTCCTCGCCCAGCAGGTGGCCCAGATACCAGAGTCCCTCGGTGATCTCGTCCGTCACCATCCCCCACAGTGCCCGCGCGCCGCGCCGCATCCGGGGCCTGAACCCCTCCAGCAGCGGCGCGAGATGGGTGGCCACCGCGTCGCGGACCTCGGCCCGCAGCGCCTCCTCGCCGGGCACCACGCGCGCGCCGGGCGCGGCCGCCGCAGGGTCGTCCGGCAGGCAGGCGAACTCCTCGATCCGGACCGCGAGCCGGCCCTGGGACCGCTGGATCGCCACGGCCTCCACCGGCAGCCGGGGCACCCGCCGCTGGAGGAACCACGGGACGGTGACCAGCAGGCAGACGGGCCAGGCGTAGCGGTGCAGTCCGAAGCTGGCGGCGACGTCCGGGCGTCCGGGCCGCCCGTGGTCCCGCAGGATCTGCTCCTCGTCCCAGGCGAGGAAGGCGTCGAGCGCCTCGCCGCCGGTCGCGAGCGCTGCGGCGCGCACCCAGCCGGGGCCTTCGGGGAGCGGTTCACGAGCCGTGGTCTCGGTCACACCCAGCGACGGGAGCACCTCGGTCAGCCGGGCGTAGGCCGCACGGAAAGGGGAGACGTCAGAGGCTACGGAGGCGAGGGTGGGCACGGTCATGGGGACCACCGAATCGACGAGCATCAGCAGGTAAGCCTTACCTTAACTGATCACGCCCGAGGTTTGATCTCGTGTCGCCGCGGCCTAGGGTGCACGGCAGCCTGCATGGCGAAGACAGGTACGCAGAGTGCTGGGGGCCCTATGGAGCAGAGCAGAGCGGAATCACTTGCGGGGCCCGCTGCCGTCCCGTCGACGGCCGCCCCGCCACCCGTCGTGCTCCGGCCCCTCGCCCCGGCGGGTCCCGGACCGGCCGGACGTGCCGCCGCGCCGTCGGCCGCCCGCCCCCGGCGCGCGGAGGGCAGCGCCCGCGGCGAGCACACCCACTGCGAACCGGCGGCCCCGAAGGTGGTGCCGCAGCGCCATTCCGTACGCGACCAGATCCTCGAGGCCCTGCGCGGTGCGCTGCTCTCCGGCGAACTGGCCCCGGGCGAGGTCTACTCCGCCCCCGCGCTGGGGGAGCGCTTCGGTGTCTCGCCGACCCCCGTACGGGAGGCGATGCAGCTCCTGGCGAGCGAGGGCGCCGTGGAGACGGTGCCCAACCGGGGCTTCCGCGTCGCCGCGCACAGCCCCCGCGACCTGGCCGAACTCACCGAGATCCGGGCTCTGCTGGAGGTCCCCGCGATCCTGGCGCTCGCCCGCACCCAGCCCCCCGGCCACTGGGCCGAGCTGCGGCCGCTCGCGGACGACACCCTGCAGGCGGCCGCGTGCGGGGACCGAACCGCCTACGCCGAGACCGACCTCGCCTTCCACCGCGCTCTGCTGGAGCCGACGGGGAACCGGCAGTTGATCGCCGTCGCCGAGGACGTGCAGCGCCGGGCGCAGTTGTCGGCCCTGCGGGCGGCGCCCGCCCCGCGTACCACCGACCTGCTCGCCGAGGCGGCCGACCACCTCGCGCTGCTGGACGCGCTGGCCGACCAGGACCATCCCGCCGTCGAACGGCTGGTCCGCGGCCACTTCTGAGGCGCGGCGCGCCGGGCGGGCGCGGATCACGGCCCGGTCGAGGGCGCCCCCTCCGCGGCGGCCCCGCCCGCCGGATGTTCGTCCCGCTCCTCGCCCCGCTCCGATTCCGGCAGCCGGTCGGCGAGCCAGGAGGGCACGCCGCCCAGCAGCCGGAACAGCCGACCGGCCTCCTCGCGCAGCCGGGTCGCCTCCGGTTCCGGCTGGACCTCGGCGAGCGAGGCCAGCGCGGGCGCCATGCCGACGAGGAACCCCAGCTCCTCCCGCAGCCGCAGCGACTCGGCGAAACCGTGCCGGGCCTCGGCCAGTTCGCCCTCGCGGGCCGCGAGTCCGGCCAGATGCCGCCAGGTCGAGGAGCACAGCAGCAGGTCTCCGCGCGCTGTCGCGCCCGCGTGCGCCCTGCGGTAGGCGGCGCGGGCCGACTCCGGGGTGTCGCTCAGGTTCTCCGCCAGCAGCCCGCGCCGGAAGTCCAGCAGTGCCCGGCCGGGCGCGCCCGGCTCCAGCAGCGCGGCGGCCCGGCCGAGCGCCGCCCGCGCCTCGTCGGTCCGGTCGCGGACGCCCAGCACGGTCGCCGCGTAGGCGAGTTGGCCGCGTTCGCAGGCCGCCGCCCCGCGGTCGTCGTCCACCTGCGCCACCGCTTCGGCGGCCCGCAGCGCGTCCTCGGCCGCCGACCAGCCGTCCCCGGTGTACATGCACCGTTCGACGAGCAGGCCGGCCCGGCCGACGGCCGCCTGTGGATGCTCCTGCACATACGGCTCCAGCAGCGCTGCCGCGTCTTCCCAGCACCCCCGCGAGCGCAGCCGCCACACCGCCTGTCCGAGCGGGCTGTCCGGGCCCATGCCGGGCCCGGCGGGACCGCCATGACCTGTCGGGCCTCTCGGATCCAGGCTTTCCGAACGTGACATGGCGGTGTCCGCCACAGTGCCCTCCCCAAGCGCGCCGTCGAGCCGGATGTGAGCGCATCACAGCACGGGTGGCGCCGCCCGGCCAAGGGGGTGGTGTGAATCAGTTCACAAAGTTTTACCGGCGGCGGCGGATCGACAAGTGCCCGACTCCCGGCGCTTCGGAGGGAGCGGCGGGGTAGTGCCTGCTCTACCCCAGGTCGGCAACCTGCTGCAGTGAACTCCCCGCCGCTCAGCGGTTGGCTGGCGGAGTGCACCCCATCGCCGCAGGCCGCGGCGCCCCTCCGGCCCCAGCGCTGCCGTCCGGCGCGCCGTCCCCACTCGCTCCCCGGTCCCGGCCGCGAGGCCGCTCCGCACGCCGCCGTGCCGGGCGTGGAGCGGTCCGCGGACGCCGGCCGCGCCCGCTCGGACCCCGCGCCGGCCGTCCGGTGCCGCGCCCCTCGGCGCCGCGCGGAGTGGCCCCTGTGCGGCCCTGCGCCCGCACTTCGCCGCATGCCGCCGCTCGGCACGGGTCCTCGCGCGCCCCTCGTGCACGCGTTCACAGGCGGCCCCGGCGCCGGGCACCCGCCGTCCACCACCGCCCTGCCCGCCCCGCGGGCGCACTCCGGAGGCCGCTGATGCCCCACGACCCGAACCCGCGCGCGTCCCGCCCCGACCGGCCGTCCGGCCCGCCGGGCACCGATGCCCCGGGTCCGGTCGTCCGCCCGCACCGGGACCGGTCCCCGACCGCGGACCGCGGGCGCACGCTGATCGTGACGAACGACTATCCGCCCCGCCGAGGCGGCATCGAGACGTTCGTCCACGAGATCGCCCGCCGGTTCCCGCCCGCCGAGGTCGTCGTCTACACGGCGGCCCAGCCCGGCTCCGACGCGTTCGACGCCGCGCAGCCCTTCCCCGTCGTCCGCGACCGGGCCCGGACGCTGCTGCCCACCCCGCGGGTGGCCGCGACGGCCCGGGCGCTGGCCTTCCGCTACGGATGCGACCGCGTGTGGTTCGGCGCCGCCGCCCCGCTGGGACTGCTCGCGGGACGCCTCGGACTGCCCTCCGTCGCCACGACCCACGGGCACGAGATGTGGTGGGCCGCGCTCCCCGGCACCCGGGGACTGCTGCGCCGGATCGGCGACAGCGTCGACACGGTCACCCACCTCACCGCGCACTCCCGGGCCCGCACGGCCCCGGCGTTCGGCCCGCGCGCCCGCACGGCCCGGCTGGTGCCCGGAGTCGACAGCACGCGCTTCCGTCCGGACGGCGAAGAGCGGGCCGTGCGCCGCCGACTGGGCCTGGAGGGCAAGGCGGTGGTGCTCAGCGTCTCGCGGCTGGTCCGACGCAAGGGACAGGACACCCTGATCCGTGCCATGCCCCGGGTGCGTGCCGCGGTACCCGGGGCCACGCTCGTGATCGTCGGCTCCGGCCCCCGCGAACGGGCGCTGCGCCGACTGGTGCGGCGGATGCCGGAACTGCCCGACGACGCCGTCGTCTTCACCGGGTCCCGGGCGCACGGCGACCTGCCGCCCTACTACGCGGCAGCCGACGTCTTCGCCATGCCCTGCCGCACCCGCCGGCTCGGCCTGGAGGCCGAAGGGCTGGGCATCGTCTGTCTGGAGGCCGCAGCTGCCGGACTGCCCGTGCTGGCCGGGAACTCCGGCGGGGTGCCGGAAGCGGTCCGGGACGGCGAGACCGGGTATCTCGTCGACGGCCGCGACGTCCGGGCCGTCGCCGAGCGCCTCACCGGCCTGCTCACCGACCCGCGGGCGGCCGCCGCGATGGGCGCGGCGGGCCGCTCCTGGGCCGCGGCGGAATGGAGTTGGGAGTCCGCGGTCCGGCAGTTGCGCGCGCTGCTGTCGCGTACGGTCGATCCGTGGTGACCAGCGAGAAGCAGGCGGCGCGGCCGCCGTTCGCGGGGGACCGGGCGGGACCGGGGGCAGCCGCGCACCCGGGGACCGGCGGAGCCGCCGCAGGCCGGCAGGACGCCGCCGACTCCGGAGTGTGGCAGGCGCTCGCGGGCGGGCCCCGGGCCTTCCTGTGCTCGACGTGGCCGCTGCGTGCGGTGCGCCAGTTGCTGGTCGGCGGCGTGCTGGGGCTCGGCTGGCTCTGCTTCGCGGCCGCGCTCACGATGGCCGGGGTGCTCCTCCTGCCGGTCGGGGTCGGTGCGGTCGTGCTGCTGGGCGTCCCCGCCTCGGCCGCCGGCCTCGCCGCACTGGAACGGCACCGACTGCGCCTGCCCGGTCCGCGGGGCACCCGGCCACTCCGCCCGCGCCTGCCCGCGGGGGCGGGCGGGAGCGCGCGCGGCAGCGCGATCCGGCGCGGGCTGCGCGCGCTGCGACGGCGCGCCGCCTCCCCGGCGACCTGGGCGGAGTTCGGCTTCGCGCTGCTCAACGCGGTGCTGTCGCTGCTCGACCTGGCGGCGGTCCTGCTGGCGCTCGGACTGGTCGTCAGCCAGCCCTTCGCGCTGCTCGTCGTCGCGGACGGGGACCGGGTGGAGTACGGGCCGGGCATCGTGCTGACGGAACCGGTCCAGGTGCTGCCGTGGCTCCTGCTGACGCCGGTCCTCGCGGTGCTCGCCTGCTACACCCTCGCGTGCCTGGCCGGGATGCGGGCGGCGCTCACCCGGGCCGTGCTGGTGGGACCGCGCCGGGAACGGGAACTGGACGCGCGGCTGACGGAGGTGACCGCCTCCCGGGCCCGGCTGGCGGACGCGTTCGAGGGGGAGCGACGCCGTATCGAACGCGATCTGCACGACGGCGCGCAGCAGCGGCTCACCGGACTGATCATGAAGCTGGGTCTCGCGCGGCTGGACGCCGACCCGGCGCTCGTCGCCGAAGCACAGGAGGAGGCCCGTGCCGCCCTCGGCGACCTGCGGGACCTCGTCCGCGGTCTCCATCCCCCGGTGCTCACCGACCGGGGTCTGGGCGCCGCACTCGGCGCGCTGGCCGAGCGGGCGCCCCTTCCGGTGCGGGTGGAGGACCGGCTCGGGGCCCGGCCCGCCGAGGCGCTGGAGGTGGCCGCCTACTTCGCCGCCGCGGAGGCGCTGGCCAACGTGGCCAAGCACAGCGGCGCCGCACACGCCGAAGTGACCGTAGGGGGCGGGCGGATGCTGACGGTGGAGGTCCGGGACGACGGCCGGGGCGGCGCCGACCCGGCGCGCGGCACCGGCCTCACGGGGCTCGCGGACCGGCTCGCGGTGCACGGCGGACGGCTGCGTCTCTCCAGCCCGCCCGGCGGTCCGACCCTGCTGCGGATGGAGCTGCCCTGGACCGGCGGAGGCCCGCATCGGCGATGATGTGCGGGCGGCGGGAACCGTCTGGATCGGGGGGCCGCGGGGCCATCGGTGGCCCCGGGGGAACAGCACGAGGAGGGGGGAACGGCTGTGCGGTTGGTGCTCGCCGAGGACTCCGTACTGCTGCGCGAGGGGCTGATTCAGCTCCTCGCGCGCTTCGGCCACGAGGTGTGCGCGGGCGTCGGCGACGCGCCCGCGCTGCTGGAGGCCGTGGCCGCGCACGCGCCGGACTGCGTCGTCACCGATGTGCGCATGCCGCCGGGTCTGCGGGACGAGGGGCTGCGCGCCGCGCTCCGGCTCCGCACCGAACACCCCGGGCTGCCGGTGCTGGTGCTCTCCCAGTACGTCGAGAACTCCTACGCGGCGGACCTGCTGGCCACCGGCGACGGTGTCGGCTACCTGCTCAAGGACCGGGTGGGCGAGGTGGCGGAGTTCGTCGGGGCGCTGCGGCGGGTGGCGGCCGGCGGCACCGTCATCGACCCCGAGGTGGTCCGGCGGCTGCTGGCCCCGGACCGCGAACCGGCAGCGCTGCGGCGGCTGACCGCCCGGGAGCGCGAGGTACTGGCCGCGATGGCCGAGGGGCGCTCCAACGGCGGCATCGCCCGCGCGCTGGTCGTCAGTGAGGCGGCGGTCGTCAAGCATGTCCGCTCCATCCTCGCCAAGCTCGACCTCCCGCCCGCGCCCGACGACCACCGGCGGGTGCTGGCCGTTCTGGCCTTTCTGCGCCGGGCCGACCCGGGCGCCGGTACCGCGACCGGCGCCGCGGCACGGGCGGTCCCGCCCTCCGGCGGGAGGAACCCCTCCGACCCGTGAGCGCGGCTGCCGACCGGCCGGCTCAGCTCATCCGCAGCGCGAGGAAGAAGTCCAGCTTGTCCTCCAGGCGGGACAGATCGCGGCCGGTGAGCTGCTCGATGCGGCTGACCCGGTACCGGAGTGTGTTGACGTGCAGGTGGAGACGGCCCGCACAGCGGGTCCAGGAACCGTCCGAGGACAGGAACGCCTCCAGGGTGGGCACCAGTTCGGCGCGGTGCTTGCGGTCGTACTCGCGCAGCGGGTCCAGCAGCCGGGCGGTGAAGGCGCGGCGCACGTCGTCGGGGACGAACGGCAGCAGCAGCACGTGCGAGGCCAGCTCCTCGTGCCCGGCCGCGCGCACCGCACCAGGGCGCGCCGCTGCCACCCGGCGGGCGTGCCGGGCCTCCTCCAGGGCGCCTCGCAGCCCCTCCGCGGAGTGCACGGCGGCGCTCACGCCCAACGTCAGCCGCCCGTCGTCGGCGAGGGCACGTCCCAGCGGTTCCCCGGCCTCGGCCAGCAGCGTCTCCGCGTGCAGACCCTCGCCGGTGCGCGTTCCGGCGTGCGCGGGCGCCTCGCCGCCCGCGGCCGCCGCCTCCTGCGCCCCGGCGCCGTCCCCGGTGACATCGTCCTGCGGGCTCTCGCCGGTCAGCGGCACCAGCGCGATCGCCTCGCCGTCGACGTGCGCGACGGCGATCCGGTCCGAGCCGTCCGGGCCCCCGGTGCGCGGGTCCACCAGAAGCTCCTCCAGCAGGGACTGGGCGACCGCCCCGCCGTCCAGGGCGCGGGCCGGGTCGGGCTCGTCCCACTCCACGCGGGCCACGACCACCTGCCAGGCGGGAGCCGCACCCTGCCCCGGCAGCAGGACGGGCGCGGCGACGCGCAGCCGCGCGGCGATCTCGGAGGGCGGTGCGCCGGTCTGCACCAGCTCCAGGACCTCCTGGGCCAGCCTGCGGCGCACGGTGCGGGCGGCGTCGCGCCGGTCGCGCTCGACCGCGATGAGCTGGGTGACGCCGTGCAGCAGGTCCAGGCGCTCGGCGGGCCAGTCCCCGGTGTCGTCGGCGACTGCCAGCAGCCAGTCCGAGAGGACGGTGCGGCGCGGGTCGCCGGTGCCCGGGCCGACGGGGAAGAGCGAGTAGGCCGCACCGTTCTCGGTCGTCCGGTGCGGGGCGCGCCGCCCGGCGCGGACGGCGGCCAGATGCGCGCCCGCCAGGGCGGCGGCGGTGGCGTGCGGCAGCCGGGGTCCCTCGCTGGGACCGGCGACCTGCCGGCCGGTGGGGGAGAGCACCCAGGCGGCCAGGTCCAGGTCGGAGCCGAGCAGGTCGAGCACCACATCGGGCCCGCCGCCCGCGGGGCCGGAGGACATCAGCCGCCGGTGCCGGTCCACGACGGCGGCCAGGTCCCCGGCGCGCTCGGTGGAGACCTGCCGGACCACGTGCTCGGTGATGGTGGCGAAGGCGACCGACTCGGTCACCGCGAACAGCGGCAGCCGGTGCCGGGCGCAGGCGTCGACCAGGTCCTGCGGGACGGGGCCGAGTTCCGCCTCGCCCGCGGCCAGCCCCGCGACGCCCGCGGTGGCCAGGATCTGGACGAACGGTTCGGAGTCCTCGGGCGCGTGCCGCCACGCCAGCCCCGAGAGCACCAGTTCGCCGCCGGACAGGTAGCGGCTGGGGTCGCGCAGGTCGGTGGTCATCACGCCGCGTACGGTCCGGTCCAGCTCGTCGTCGCCGCCGAGGAGCCGGAGGCCCAGCGAGTCGTTCTCCAGGAGGGCGCGCAGCCGCATCGTCTCGTCGCCTGCCGTTCGTGTTTCGTCTGCCGGGTGGGTGGGTTCGTGCGCAGCACGTTGTCGTGGCACCGGGGTGTTTCCGGGAGAAAGCCGTGAGGTTACCGCTTCCCTGCTTTCGTCTGAATCTACAAGACAGGGTGGCCGACCAGCCAAACGCTTCATGTTTTCGGTGACTGCACCGCAGCGGGTACCTCTCGGTGTACTGACCGCACCCCCTCGACACACATCGAGACCCCTCGCCCCCCGACAGCATCCGCAGCGTCCCCCGCACCCGGAGACACCCCTCCCGGGCCGCACCCGCTGGGAAGCACCCCGCCGCGGCGCACCCCGCGCAGGCATCCGCCAGCACCCCCCCGCCAGCACACCGAGAAGAGACACCATGCAGTTCCTGCGCCCGGCAAGCTGGGAGGACGCGCTCGCCGCGAAGGCGGAGCACCCCTCGGCCGTGCCCCTCGCGGGGGGCACGGACGTCATGGTCGAGATCAACTTCGATCACCGTCGTCCCACCCACCTCCTGGATCTGAGCCGGATCCGGGAGCTGCACGAGTGGGAGACCGGCGGCGGGACCGTCCGGCTCGGCGCCGCCGTGCCCTACTCGAAGATCATCGACGGGCTCTCCCGCGAGCTGCCGGGCCTCGCACTGGCCTCGCGCACCGTCGGCTCCCCGCAGATCCGCAACCGGGGCAGCGTGGGCGGCAACCTCGGCGCCGCCTCCCCGGCGGGAGACGCGCACCCCGCGCTGCTCGCCGCGGGCGCCGAGGTCGAGGCGGTCTCGGTGCGGGGCACCCGGTCGATCCCCGTCGAGGAGTTCTACACGGGGGTCAAGCGCAACGCGCTCGCCGAGGACGAGCTGATCAGGTCCGTCCGCATCCGGAAGGCGGACGGGCCGCAGCAGTTCTCCAAGGTCGGCACCCGCAACGCCATGGTCATCGCCGTGTGCGCCTTCGGAATCGCGCTGCACCCTTCGACCCGTACCGTCCGCGCCGGTATCGGCTCGGCGGCACCGACCCCGCTGCGGGCCCGGGTCGCGGAGGACTTCCTGGGCGCGGCGCTGGAGGAGGGCGGCCTCTGGAGCAGCGGCAGGACGATCCCGCCGGCCGTCGCCCGCGAGTTCGCCGAACTCTGCTCCGGCGCCTGCAACCCGATCGACGACGTACGCGGCAGCGCCGCCTACCGGCGCCGCGCCGTGGGCGTCATGGCCCGCCGCACGCTGGGCTGGGCCTGGGAGAGCTACCGCGCCACCGGGAACGGCAGCACCACCGAAGGAGGCGCACAGTGCGCGTGACATTCACCGTCAACGGGCGCCGGCACGAGGCCGACGACGTGTGGGAGGGCGAGTCCCTGCTGTACGTGCTGCGCGAGCGAATGGGCCTGCCCGGCTCCAAGAACGCCTGCGAACAGGGCGAATGCGGCTCCTGCACGGTCCGCCTGGACGGCGAGCCGGTCTGCGCCTGCCTGGTGGCCGCCGGCCAGGCCGAGGGCCGCGAGGTGGTCACCGTCGAGGGACTGGCCGCCTACGCGCGGGAGCGGGACGGCACCGCAGGGACCGGCGACCTGGCCCCCGTGCAGCAGGCGTTCCTGGACGCGGGAGCGGTGCAGTGCGGCTTCTGCACCCCCGGCCTGCTGGTCGCGGCGGACGAGTTGATCGAGCGCACCCCGGAGCCCTCGGACGCGGACATCCGGGAGGCGCTCTCGGGCAACCTGTGCCGCTGCACCGGCTACGAGAAGATCATGGACGCCGTCCGGCTCGCGGCCGCCCGCTCCGACGCCGGCGGCGCGCGGGAGGTGGTCTGAGATGGCTCCCCCGAGCGGCCCCGCCGGGGCCCCGTCCACCCTCGGCCAGGGCGCCGGCACCCGGGCCGGAGTCGGCGACTCGCCGCTGCGGCCCGACGGCACCCTCAAGGTGACCGGGGAGTTCGCCTACTCCTCGGACATGTGGCACGAGGACATGCTCTGGGGCTGCACCCTGCGCAGCCCGCACGCGCACGCGGAGATCGTCTCCCTCGACACGGGTGAGGCGCTGCGGCAGGCCGGGGTGTACGCGGTGCTCACCCACGACGACCTCCCGGCCGCGGTGAAGAACTACGGCCTGGAGATCCCGGACACGCCGGTCCTGGCGCACGGCCGGGTCCGGCACCACGGCGAGCCCGTGGCGCTGGTGGCCGCCGACCACCCGGAGACGGCGCGCCGCGCCGCCGCGAAGATCAAGGTCGAGTACCGCGAGCTGCCCGTCGTGCACGACGAGGAGTCCGCGACGGCCCCGGATGCGCCCCTGCTCCACCCGGGCCGGGACGACCACCACGCGGGCCATGTGCCGCACCCCAACATCGTGCACCGCCAGCCGATCGTGCGCGGCGACGCCGCGGCGGCGGCCGGGCGCGCCGACGTGGTCGTCACCGGCGAGTACGAGGTCGGGATGCAGGACCAGGCGTTCCTGGGCCCCGAGTCCGGGCTGGCCGTACCCGCCGAGGACGGCGGGGTCGACCTCTTCGTCGCCACCCAGTGGCTGCACTCGGACCTGCGGCAGATCGCCCCCGTCCTCGGGCTGCCCGAGGAGAAGGTGCGGATGACGCTCTCCGGCGTCGGCGGCGCCTTCGGCGGCCGCGAGGACCTGTCCATGCAGATCCACGCCTGCCTGCTGGCGCTGGCCACCGGCAAGCCGGTCAAGATCGTCTACAACCGGTTCGAGTCGTTCTTCGGGCATGTGCACCGCCACCCGGCCAAGCTCCGGTACGAGCACGGTGCCACCCGGGACGGCAAGCTCACCCATATGAGGTGCCGCATCGTGCTGGACGGCGGCGCCTACGCCTCGGCCTCCCCGGCGGTGGTCGGCAACGCGGCCTCGCTCAGCGTCGGGCCGTACGTGGTCGACGACGTCGAGATCGAGGCGCTGGCCCTCTACACCAACAACCCGCCCTGCGGGGCGATGCGCGGCTTCGGCGCGGTGCAGGCGTGCTTCGCCTACGAGGCGCAGATGGACAAGCTCGCCGCCGAACTGGGGATGGACCCGGTCGAGCTGCGGCAGCGGAACGCCATGGCGCAGGGCGCCGTGCTGCCCACCGGGCAGGCCGTCGACTCCCCGGCGCCGGTCGCCGAGCTGCTGCGCCGGGTCAAGGCCAGGCCGATGCCGCCGGAGGCGCAGTGGGAGACCGTCGGCGGTGCGCCGGATGTCCGCGCGCTGCCCGGCGGGCTGTCCAACACCACACACGGCGAAGGGGTCGTGCGGGGCGTCGGCTATGCCGTCGGCATCAAGAACGTCGGCTTCTCCGAGGGCTTCGACGACTACTCCACCGCGCGGGTGCGGCTGGAGGTCGTCGGCGGCGAGCCGGTGGCCCTGGTGCACACCGCCATGGCCGAGGTGGGGCAGGGCGGCATCACCGTGCACGCCCAGATCGCCCGGACCGAGCTGGGCGTCACCCAGGTGACGATCCAGCCGGCCGACACCCGGGTCGGCTCGGCCGGGTCCACCTCCGCCTCCCGGCAGACCTATGTGACCGGCGGCGCCGTCCAGCACGTGTGCGCACTGGTGCGCGAGAAGGTGCTGGAGCGCGGGCGGGAGCGGCTGGGCACCCACCACCCCGCCTGGGCGACGGCCGAGCTGCTGCTGGAGGGCGGCAAGGTCGTCACCGACGGCGGCGAGGTGCTGGCATCGCTGGCCGACGTGCTCGGCGAGGAGCCGGTCGAGGCCGAGGACGAGTGGCGGCACCGGCCGACCGAAGCCTTCGACCTGCGGACCGGCCAGGGCTTCGGCCACGTGCAGTACTCCTTCGCCGCGCACCGCGCCGTGGTGGAGGTCGACACCGAGCTCGGGCTGGTCAAGGTCGTCGAACTGGCCTGCGCACAGGACGTGGGCAAGGCGATGAACCCGCAGGCCGTGGTGGGTCAGATCCAGGGCGGCACCGTGCAGGGGCTCGGACTCGCCGTGCTGGAGGAGATCGTGGTCGACCCCGGGGCCAAGGTCCGCAACCCGTCCTTCACGGACTATCTGATCCCCACTCTTCTCGACACGCCGACCATCCCGGTCGACGTGCTGGAACTCGCCGACGCGCACGCGCCCTACGGGCTGCGGGGCGCCGGCGAGGCTCCGACCCTCTCGTCGACGCCCGCCGTCCTGGCGGCCGTCCGGGCCGCGACCGGGCGCGCACTGCCGCGCGTACCGGTCCGTCCGGAGCACATCGTCGACGTGTGATCTTCCCCGGTCCCGCCGGCACCGGGGCTTCGGGGGCATCGCCCCCGGAACCCGGGCCCGAGCGGCGGAGAGGCTGCAGCAGCCTCTCCGACGCTCGGGGCGGGATCGAGGACATGGCAGGACACGGGCCGTCCCCCGGGTCGTGCTTCCCAAATCCTCGGCAGTCGCCGAGGTGCCCCTTTGAACCTTGGGAGTCAGCACAATGACCCAGTCCACAGTGGAGCCGACGACGTCGGCGGAGGACGCGGGCCCCGGCTCGCGCATCCCCGCGGGCCGCTCCTGGCTCGACAGGTACTTCCACATCTCCGCGAGAGGGTCGACCTACGGCCGGGAGATACGCGGCGGTATCACCACCTTCATGGCGATGGCGTACATCGTCCTGCTCAACCCGGTCATCCTCTCGGTGCCCGACGTCAACCAGCAGACCCTGGACGGCGGGCAGGTCACCACGGCCACGGCGTTCGCCGCCGCGGCGACGACCATCGTGATGGGCATCATCGGCAACGTTCCGCTGGCCCTGGCGGCCGGACTCAGCGTCTCGGCGGTGCTCTCGTTCCAGGTCGTGCCCGAGATGACCTGGGGCAACGCCTGGGCGATGTGCCTCATCTACGGCGCGGTGATCATCCTGCTGGTGGTCACCGGACTCCGCGAACTGATCATGAACGCGATCCCGCTGGCGCTCAAGCACGCCATCACCATGGGCATCGGCCTGTTCGTCTGCCTCATCGGCCTGGTCCAGGCCGGCTTCGTCACCTCGATGCCCGGCCCCGGCGGACTGCCCGGTGCCAAGCCGATCCAGCTCGGCACCGCGGACATGCTCACCGGCTGGCCGGTGCTGTGCTTCGCCGTCACCGTGCTGCTCATCTTCGCGCTCCAGGTGCGCAAGGTGCCCGGTGCGATCCTCATCGGCATCGTCGGCGGCACCGTGCTGGCCGCGCTCGTCCACCAGTTCGCGGGCCTGGACAAGAAGGACTGGGGCGGCCGGAACGCCCCGGAGATCACCGGGTCGCTGGTCAGCTCGCCGGACTTCGGACTGCTGGGCAACGTCTCCTTCAGCGGGCTCGGGGACGTCGGCGGCATCACCGTCGGCGTCATCGTCTTCACCCTCGTCCTGGCCGGGTTCTTCGACGCGATCGGCACCATCATCGGCATCGGCCAGCAGGCCGGACTCGCCGACGAGCAGGGCCGGATGCCCGGACTGAACAAGGCACTGACCATCGACGGCGCCGGCGGCGCGGTCGGTGGGCTGGCCGGAGCCTCGGGGCAGACCGTGTTCGTGGAGTCCACCGCCGGCGTCGGCGACGGCGCGCGCACCGGTCTGGCCAGCGTCGTCACCGGCCTGGGCTTCGCCCTCTGCCTGTTCTTCACACCCCTCGCGCAAGTGATCCCGCCGCAGGTGGCGGCCGCGGCACTGGTCGTCATCGGCTCGATGATGATGACCAACGCCATGCACATCGACTGGACCGACCCGGCCACGTCGATCCCGGTCTTCCTGACCACCGTGCTGATGCCGTTCACCTACTCCATCACGGCCGGCATCGGCGCCGGAGTCATCGCCTACGTTCTGATCAAGGCCGTCCAGGGAAAGTTTCGTGAGCCCGGATGGTTGATGTGGGTACTGGGGCTCGTCTTCCTGGCCTACTTCGCACTGAACCCGATCGAACAGTGGCTGGGGGTCAAGTAGCCGGCCCTCCACGAACCGCTCAGGTGGGAGCGGGTGCGGTCCCCTGGCCGTTCCCGCTCCCACCTGGCCGTATATCACCGCCGAGGAGAGACACATGCTGGACATCGCCGCTGAGCTGCACCGCTGGTGCCAGGAGGGGCGGGACTTCGCCGTCGCCACCGTCGTCGGCGTGGGCGGCAGCGCACCGCGGCAGCCGGGCGCGGCGCTGGCCGTGGACGCGGACGGCGAGGCCGTCGGCAGCGTGAGCGGCGGCTGCGTCGAGGGCGCGGTCTACGCGCTGTGCGAGGAGGTGCTGGAGTCCGGTGCGAGCGTCCGCCAGACCTTCGGCTACAGCGACGAGGACGCCTTCGCCGTCGGTCTCACCTGCGGTGGCACCATCGACATCCTGATCACCCCGGTCCGCGCCGGAACGGCGGCCCGCACGGTGTGCGCCGAGAGCGCGGCCGAGGCCGCCGAAGGACGCACCGCCGCGCTCGTCCGGATCGTGGACGGGCCCGGCGAGCTGCTGGGCGGCGCCCTGCGGCTGGACGCCGAGGGGCAGCCGCACGGCGCCCTGGGCGGGGCGCCCGAACTGGACGCCACCGCGGCGGCCGAGGGCCGGGCGCTGCTGACCGCCGGCCGTACGGCCACCGTCACCATCGGCGCGGACGGCAGCAGGTGCGGCCGGCCGGTGACCCTGCTGGTGGAGTCCAGCGTCCCGCCGCCGCGGATGCTCGTCTTCGGCGCCATCGACTTCGCCGCCGCGCTGGCCCGGATCGGCACGTTCCTCGGCTACCACGTGACGGTGTGCGACGCGCGGCCCGTGTTCGCCACGCCCGGCCGCTTCCCCGAGGCCGACGAGGTCGTCGTCGACTGGCCGCACCGCTACCTCGACTCCCAGGACCTCGATCCGCGCACGGTCGTCTGCGTCCTGACCCACGACGCCAAGTTCGACGTACCGCTGCTGGAGCGGGCGCTGCGGCTGCCGGTGGCCTACGTCGGCGCCATGGGATCCCGCCGCACCCATCTGGACCGGCTGGAGCGGCTGCGCGAGGTGGGACTGACGTCGCTGGAACTGGCCGCGCTGCGCTCACCCATCGGCCTGGACCTGGGGGCCCGCACCCCGGAGGAGACGGCGCTGTCCATCGCCGCGGAGATCGTCGCCGCCCGGCACGGCGGCACCGGCGTCCCCCTCGACGGCGCCCACACCCCCATCCACCACGACGGCGGCTCCGCCACCTCGATCACCGGAGGCGCCGGGCGCGCCGCGGGCTGAGCGCCCCGCGCGGGGTCCGGCCGCGGCCGGGCTCAGAACAGCTTGACGTTCACCAGCAGGGCACGGTGGTCGGTGCCGCCAAGATCCACGAACTCGCCGTCCACCGGCAGCATCGCACCGCTCAGCAGCACGTGGTCGAGCTGCGCGCCGAGCACCGGGGTGGTGCGGGTGGGCCAGGTGGGGGTACGCGAGTTGCCCAGCATGCGGGCCGCGTCGTGCATGCCGGTGCGCAGGATCGCCCGGAAGGCCGCGTGGTCCTGCGAGGAGTTGAAGTCGCCCGCGATCAGCGTCGGCAGCCTGCCCCGCGCCGCCGCCGCGGCCCGCAGCCGGTCCAGCTCCACCCGCCAGGCCGCCGTCCGGCCCGGCTCGGGCGGCATCGGATGCGCCACCTGGAGGGCGACCCGCTCGCCGTGGATGTCCGCGATCGCGCCGGGCATCGCCAGCCGCCCGCGTACCTCGCCGCGGCCCGCCAGCGGATAGACGCTCAGCAGCGCCGAGCCGCGGGCCCCTCCGTCGTCGGTGATGATGCGGTGCGGATACTCCTCGCGCAGCGCGGGGGCACGCAGCGCCGTCGCGCACCGTGCGTCGCATTCCTGCAGCGAGACGACCTGCGGGCGCTCCCGGCGCACCGCCGCCACCAGGTCGCGGGTGGCGGCACCGTGGTCCAGATTGGCCGTCAGCACCCGGAACTGGGCCTTCGCCGGCCGGGCGGCCGTGTCCGCCGGCGCGGGCTGCCCGTAGGGGCGCAGGAACCATCCGGTGCCCGCCAGCACCACCAGCGCCCACAGCAGCACCAGCCAGCGGCGGGAGAGCGTCGCGACCAGCGCCGCGAGCCAGGCCGGGGCCAGGAACCAGGGCAGGAACGCCAGCAGTTGCGGCACCGGGGTGGGCCCGTCCTCGTCCCCGGCCCGGAAGGCCAGGGCCACGCTGAGCACCAGCAGGGTCAGCACCGACAGCGCGGTCAGGAAGGGATGCCGCCGCGCCCGCCGCCTGCCGCCGCGCGTCCCACCGTCTGCCGCGCCCCGGTCCCTGCGCGTGTCGGCCCCCGTGTACATCTCTCCGATGATGCCGCACCTCCCGTCACATGGGCGTAAGCCCCCGGCCGGGGGTGGTGCGGCACACGGGTGGGCGTACACGATGGCTCCCAGCGCCCGCAGCACCCCCTGAGCAGGAGGAAACATGGTCCCGTCCACGCCTACCGATCAGTTCCGCGCCGCCCGCGACACGCTGCTGCGGCACCGGACGGACTACGAGGCCGCGCGGGCCGCCTTCGACTGGCCCCGGCCCGAGCACTTCAACTGGGCGCTGGACTGGTTCGACCACATCGCCCGGGGCAACGACCGGCTCGCGCTGCACATCGTAGAGGAGGACGGGCTGGAGCGCCGCGTCACCTTCGACCAGATGCGGACCCGCTCCGACCAGGTCGCCAACTGGCTGCGCGGCCGGGGCGTGGCGCCCGGCGACCGGGTCGTGCTGATGCTGGGCAACCAGGTCGAGCTGTGGGAGACGCTGCTCGCGCTGATGAAGCTGCGCGCCGTCGTCATCCCCGCGACGCCCCAGTTGGGCCCGCGCGACCTGGCCGACCGGATCACCCGCGGCGCGGCGCGCCATGTGGTGGTACGCGCCGAGGACACCGAGAAGTTCACCGACGAGGTGCCGGGCGACTACACGCGGATCGCCGTCGGCAGCGGCGGCACCCCGGCCGCCGGCTGGCTGGCCTACGAGGACGCCTACGAGGCCGCGGCCGACTTCGACCCGCAAGGCGCCACCCGTGCCGACGACACCCTGCTGCTGTACTTCACCTCCGGGACGACCGCGCTGCCCAAGCTGGTCGAGCACACCCACGCCTCCTACCCGGTCGGGCACCTGGCGACGATGTACTGGATCGGCCTGCAGCCGGGCGACGTCCACCTCAACATCTCCTCGCCCGGCTGGGCCAAGCACGCCTGGTCCAACTTCTTCGCGCCCTGGAACGCCGAGGCGACGATCTTCATCCACAACTACAGCCGGTTCGACGCCGGGCGGCTGCTCACCGAGATGGAGCGTGGCGGCGTCACCAGCTTCTGCGCACCGCCCACCGTCTGGCGCATGCTCATCCAGGCCGACCTCAGCAGCCTCTCCACCGTCCCCCGGGAGGTCGTCGCCGCCGGTGAGCCGCTCAACCCCGAGGTCATCGAGCACGTCCGCCGGGTGTGGGATGTCACCATCCGGGACGGCTTCGGCCAGACCGAGACCGCCGTCCAGGTCGCCAACACCCCCGGCCAGCCCCTCAAGCCGGGCTCCATGGGCCGGCCCACGCCCGGCTTCGACGTCACCCTGCGCGACCCGGTCACCGGCAAGACCGGTGTCGAGGAGGGCGAGATCTGCCTCGACCTGTCCACCCGGCCGGTCGGTCTGATGGTCGGCTACCGGGGCGACGCGGAGCGCACCGCGGAGGTGATGGCCGACGGCATCTACCGGACCGGCGACATCGGGGCGCGGGACGAGGAGGGCTACCTCACTTACGTGGGGCGCGCGGACGACGTCTTCAAGGCCAGCGACTACAAGATCTCCCCGTTCGAGGTGGAGAGCGTCCTGCTGGAGCATCCCGCCGTGGCGGAGGCCGCCGTCGTGCCGTCGCCGGACCCGGTGCGGCTCGCCGTGCCCAAGGCGTACGTGGTGGTCGCGGACGGCGCCGCCGCGGACGCGGAGACCGCGGCCGTGCTGTTCGCGCACTGCAGGGAGCGGCTCGCCCCCTACAAGCGGGTGCGGGTGATCGAGTTCGCCGAGCTGCCCAAGACGATCTCCGGGAAGATCCGCCGCGTCGAGCTGCGCGCCCATGCGGCGGGTGAGGCGGGTACGCCGGGGACCGAGCACCGCGACCGGTAGCGCGGCGCGGACAGGCCGCTGCTGCCGGTGCCGGCACCTGCCGGTGCCGGCACCGCGGCGGCGTCATCGCGGGGTGCGGATCAACTGCTCGGCGGCCTCGTTCACCGCCCGCGGTGTGCCCGTCAGGTCCAGGACGAACAGCGGGAGCCGCAGTTCGTCGGCGCGGGCCCGCGCGTCCTTGCCGTATCCGGCCAGGGCGAAGCAGACGGCGGCGACCGAGTCGTTCAGCCCGTTGAGCCACAGGGTCTCCACGTCGCGCAGCGCGGCCGGGGAGGTGGAGGGGTCGACGTGTGCGACCACGGCGGGCCCGCGCACGTCCACTCCCGAGGCGGGGGTCCGCTCGGCGACCCGTACCCCCTCGAATCCCAGCCACCGCAGATACTGTGCCGCGGCCAGCTTCGCGTCCTGCGCCGTGCGGATGGTGACGGGCCGGAAGGCGGGCCGCGGGACCGGCCCCCGCGCGGCGGGAGCGGGGTCCGCGGTGCTCGGCGCGGGCTCCGGCACGGCCTCCGGCGCGGTGCGGGCGACCGGCGGAGGGTGCTCGGCTGACGGCGCCGCCACCCCGGTCCGGCCGCGGGCGACCGGCACCCGCAGGGTGGTGCCGCAGCCGCAGCCCAGCTCGGGCTGCGGCCACTCGTCGACGCGCCCGCAGGCCGGGCAGCGTACCGAGATCCAGGAGCCCGCCCAGGTGCGGTGCCGGACCTGGACCGCGGCGGCGGAGGACAGCAGCGGCAGGGCGACCGGCGCACCGCAGCCGCAGGGGTAGACGGGCGCGGTGTAGCTGTGCTCACGCCGGCACACGGGGCAGCGCACAAGCACTCTCTCAGCCATCGTTCGGCTCCTGGCACGGGTGGTCCGGTGGGCACGGTGGGGCTGCTGTGCCCGGCCGCTCTCCAATCGTCGCCGATGGAGCGGGTTTTCCGAAGGGGCGGGCGCCGGACGGGCCGGGGGAGGTGGGGCGGGGAGGGCGGGCGGTGGTGGCTGCGTGGATGATGACAAAGGTATGCCCCCGCGCGGAACGGCCACCCCTCATCACAAGGACCGTTCCGCACGGGGGCGCGTGCCGGGCCGACCTCCCAATCACCCCGGTACGCCGTTCACCGCGCGAGAGATGCGGCGCGCCCGCGCGGGGCGCCCCGCGCGGGCGCGCCCGCTGTCGGGACGCGCCCTGCGGCGGACGGTGCTCAGCCCTCCTGCAGCTCCCGCACGGCGGCTTCCACGCGGCGCCCGTACTCGGGGTCCGCGGCGCTGAAGTGGGCCAGGTTCTTCTCGATGACGTCCTCGCGGGAGACCTGCGCGAGGCCGCCGGCGATGTTGGCGACCAGCCGCCCCTTCTCCTCCTCCGACATCAGCCGGTAGAGCTCCCCGGCCTGGAAGAAGTCGTCGTCCTTGGAGTGCTGCGGCGCCTCGTGCGTGCCCCAGTACCCGGTGACCGGACGCGGTGCGGACAGCGGCGCGCCGCTCTCGACGGGGCCGCCGTAGGAGTTGGGCTCGTAGTTCTTGGTGTGCCGTCCGTAGGCGTTGGCGGCCATCAGGCCGTCCCTGCCGTAGTTGTTCGCCTCGGTGGCCTTGGGCGCGTTGACCGGCAGCTGGGTGTGGTTGACGCCGAGCCGGTAGCGGTGCGCGTCGGCGTAGGCGAACAGCCGGCCCTGGAGCATCTTGTCCGGCGAGGGGCCGATGCCGGGCACGAAGTTGTTCGGCGAGAAGGCGGACTGCTCGACCTCGGCGAAGACGTTGTCCGGGTTGCGGTCCAGCACCAGCCGGCCCACGCGCTGCAGCGGGTAGTCGCCGTGCGGCCACACCTTGGTGAGGTCGAAGGGGTTGAACCGGTAGTCGGCGGCCTCGTCGGCGGGCATGATCTGCACGTACAGCGTCCAGGACGGGAAGACGCCGCGCTCGATGGACTGCAGCAGGTCCGTCTGGTGGCTGTTGGGGTCGGTGCCGGACAGCTCGGCGCCCTGGTCGCTGGACAGGCAGCGGATGCCCTGGTTGGTCTTGAAGTGGTACTTGACGAAGAAGACCTCGCCCTCGGCGTTCGTCCACTGGTAGGTGTGCGAGCCGTAGCCGTTCATGTGCCGGTAGGAGGCCGGGATGCCGCGGTCCCCCATCAGCCAGGTGACCTGGTGGGTGGCCTCGGGCGCGTGCGCCCAGAAGTCCCAGACGTTGTCCGGCTCCTGCTTGCCGGTGAAGGGGTCCCGCTTCTGCGAGTGGATGAAGTCGGGGAACTTCAGCGGATCCTTGATGAAGAAGACCGGGGTGTTGTTGCCGACGAGGTCGTAGTTGCCCTCCTCGGTGTAGAACTTGAGGGCGAAGCCGCGCGGGTCGCGGGCCGCGTCCGGGCCGCCGAGGTTGTCGGCGACGGTGGAGAAGCGGATGAACGTCTCCGTGCGGCGGCCGACCTCGCCGAGGAAGTGGGCGCTGGTGTGCGCGGTGACGTCGTCGGTCACCTCGAAGTAGCCGTAGGCGCCGGAGCCGCGGGCGTGCACCACGCGCTCCGGGATGCGCTCGCGGTTGAACCGCGCCAGCTTCTCCAGCAGGTGCTGGTCCTGGAGGAGGAGCGGCCCACCGATGCCGGCGGAGGTGGAGTTCTGGTTGTCGGCGACGGGCGCGCCCGCCTCGGTGGTCAGCGTGGGCTTCGACGACTTCGACATGGACGACCTTCCTGGGGCTGATTCACGGAAAACGGTTTCCGCATGTTGGAGCGTAAGGACGCCTTATCAGGGCGTCAACACTTTGTTGAAACTCGGTTCTCCGGCCCCCGGGAGACCGTTCCCGGGGGCCGGAGGGCGGGCGGCCGAGGGGGCGGGCGGTGCCGTCCTCAGCCCAGCGGAACGGTGGCCGTCGGCGCGTGCGCCGCCTCGGTGGCCAGCTCCTCGAACTCGTTGACCGAGGCGATGTCGCTGCCGCTCATGGAGATGTTGGTGACCCGCTCCAGGATCGCCTCCACCACGACCGGCACCCGGTGCTCGGCGGCGAGCTTCTTCGCCTCCTCGAAGGCGGGCAGCAGTTTGTCCGGCTCGGTCACCCGCAGCGCCTTGCAGCCCAGGCCCTCGGCGACCTTGACGTGGTCCACGCCGTAGGCGCCCAGCTCGGGCGCGTTCAGGTTCTCGAACTCCAGGTTGACCTGGAAGTCCATGTCGAAGTTGCGCTGGGCCTGCCGGATCAGCCCGAGGTAGGAGTTGTTGACCAGCACGTGCACATAGGGGATGCGGTGCTGCGCGCCGACGGCCAGCTCCTCGATCATGAACTGGAAGTCGTAGTCGCCCGACAGCGCCACGACGCTCGCCTCCGGGTCCGCCTTGGCCACGCCCAGCGCGGCCGGCACGGTCCAGCCCAGCGGGCCCGCCTGGCCGCAGTTGATCCAGTGCCGGGGCCGGTAGACGTGCAGGAACTGCGCGCCGGCGATCTGCGAGAGCCCGATGGTCGACACGTAGCGGGTCTCCGGCCCGAAGGCCCGGTTCATCTCCTCGTACACGCGCTGCGGCTTCAGCGGCACGTCGTCGAAGTGCGTACGGCGCTGCAGCGTGCCCTTGCGCTCCCGCGCCCCGGCGGCCCACTCCGACAGGTCGCGCAGGCCACCGGCCGCGGCGCGCTCCCTGGCGACCTCGACGAAGAGGGTCAGGGCCGCGTGTGCGTCCGAGGCGATGCCGTAGTCCGGTGCGAAGATCCTGCCGATCTGGGTCGGTTCGATGTCCACGTGCACGAACGTGCGGCCCTCGGTGTACGTCGACAGCGCGCCGGTGTGCCGGTTGGCCCAGCGGTTGCCGACGCCGAGGACGAAGTCCGACTCCAGGAACGTGGCGTTGCCGTAGCGGTGCGAGGTCTGCAGCCCGACCATGCCCGCGTGCAGCGGGTGGTCGTCGCCGATGACGCCCCAGCCCATCAGCGTGGGCACGACGGGGATGCCGGTCAGCTCGGCGAACTCGACCAGCAGCTCGGAGGCGTCCGCGTTGATGACGCCGCCGCCCGCCACGAGCAGCGGCCGCTCGGCCGCGGCCAGCATGTCCATCGCCTTCTCGACCTGCCTGCGGGTCGCGGCGGGCTTGTGCGGGACCAGCGGCTCGTAGGTGTCCGGATCGAACTCGATCTCCGTCTGCTGGACGTCGATCGGCAGGTCGATCAGCACCGGGCCGGGGCGGCCCGAGCGCATCAGGTGGAACGCCTCCTGGAAGACACCGGGGACCTGTGCCGCCTCCTTGACGGTGGTGGCCTTCTTGGTGACCGGCTTGGCGATGGAGGCGATGTCGACGGCCTGGAAGTCCTCCTTCTCGATCACCGCGACCGGCGCCTGCCCGGTGATGCACAGAATCGGGATCGAGTCGCCGATCGCCGAGTACAGGCCGGTGATCATGTCGGTGCCGGCCGGGCCCGACGTGCCGATGCACACCCCGATGTTGCCGGGCGCCGTGCGGGTGTAGCCCTCGGCCATGTGCGAGGCGCCCTCGACGTGCCGGGCGAGCGTGTGCTCGACGCCGCCCGCGGCCCGCAGGGCCGCGTAGAAGGGGTTGATCGCCGCACCCGGCACCCCGAAAGCGGTGTCCACACCCTCGCGCTTGAGGATCTCAACTGCCGCGCGGGCAGCGGTCATACGAGCCATCGGACTCTCCTGGTTCGGTGCAGGTGGTATCCGGGCGGCGGCGTCTGGGCGCGACAGGACAGTGTCGACACCGCCGCCCGGAGTCTCTGGGGGAGTGCGGTCCTCAGTTGGCGCCGTCGGGGTTCTCGCCCGAGAGCCGCTTGACGCCGCGGACCAGCGCCGAGTGGTCGAGCCCGCCGTCGCCCTGCGCCCGCAGCGCCGCGACGAGCTGGGCGACCAGTGCACCGGCGGGCACGGCCGCACCGACCGCGCGGGCCGCGTCGGTCACGATGCCCATGTCCTTGTGGTGCAGGTCGATCTTGAAGCCGGGCTTGTAGTCGCCGGCCAGGATGCTGTCCTTCTTGCGGGTCAGCACCGTGGAGCCGGCCAGCCCGCCGTTGAGCACCTCGAGACCGGCCTCCAGGTCGACGCCGGACTTGCGCAGGAAGACCACCGCCTCGGCGACGGCCTGGATGTTGACCGCCACGATGAGCTGGTTGGCCGCCTTCACGGTCTGGCCGGACCCGGCCGGGCCGCACAGCACGATCGTCCTGCCGAGCGCCTCCAGCACCGGCTTGGCCGCGTCGAAGGTCTCCTGGTCGCCGCCGACCATGATGGACAGCACGCCCTCGATGGCGCCCGCCTCGCCGCCGGACACCGGGGCGTCGAGCGTCTTGACGCCCTTGGCCCGCGCGGCCTCGGCGACCTCGACGGAGGTCTGCGGGGTGATCGACGACATGTCGATGAGGGTGCCGCCCTCGCGGAGGTTCTCCAGCACGCCGCCCTCGTGCAGGACGACCTGCTCGACCTGCGGGGAGGCGGGGACCATCGTGATGACGACATCGGCGCCGCCGACCGCTTCCGCGATGGACGCCGCGCCCGTGCCGCCGTCCTTGACGAAGGTCTCGACCTTCTCCGTCTCCAGCGTGTACGCCGTGACGTCGTACCCCGCCTTCAGGAGGTTGCGTGCCATGGGCGCGCCCATGATGCCGAGCCCGATGAAGGCGATCTTGGTGTTGCCGGCGGTGTAAGCCATCTCTTGTGCCTTTCGCAGTTCCGAATGCCGGGGCCGCCCCTCCGGCCCCGCGCGGTGCACGGGCCCCGCCCGGCGCGGACGGGGGCGCTCAGTTACTTCCGCTGCTCCAGCCAGCCGAAGGAGGCGGCGCTGCCGTTGTCGCCGGGCTTGTACTCGAGCCCGACCAGGCCGTCGTATCCGCCCTTGTCCAGCCGCTCGAAGAGGTCGCCGAAGTCCAGGGACCCGGTCCCCGGTGCCCCGCGCCCGGGGTTGTCGGCGATCTGGACGTGCGCGGTCCGGTCGAGGGAGTTCTCGATGACGGCCGGCAGGTCCTCGCCGTTCATGGACAGGTGGTAGAGGTCCATCAGGAACCGCGCGTTGTCCAGGCCGGTGGCCGTGTTGACCGCGTCGACCACCTCGAGCGCGCGGGGCGCGCTCACCAGCGGGCACTTGGGCGACTCGGGGGCGTTCAGCGCCTCGATGAGCAGTACCGCCCCCACCCGGTCCGCGGCCCGCGCGGCCAGCCCGAGGTTCTCCAGCGCGAGCGCGTCCTGCTCGGCCTCGGAGGCTCCCTCGACGCGGTTGCCGTAGAGGGCGTTGAGCGCCTTGCACCCCACGGAGCGGGCGAAGTCGGCGGTCACGTCGATGTTGGCGCGGAACTTCTCCGACTCCTCGCCGGGCACGGACAGGGCGCCGCGGTCGGGTCCGGGGAGCTGCCCCGCGTAGAAGTTCAGCCCGGTGAGCTGCACCTGGGCGTCCTCCAGCGCGCCGCGCAGCGCGTCGAGCTCGGAGGGCTCGGGCACGGGCGCGTCGACCCAGGGCCACCACAGTTCGATCTTGTCGAAGCCCGCAGCGGCGGCGGCCGCCGGGCGCTCCAGCAGGGGCAGCTCGGTGAAGAGGATCGAGGCGTTGACGGTGAACCGGTCCGAGGAGACCACTGCGACCGCCCTCCCTTCCGTCGGGGACCGTAGAGAAGATTTCGTATTGTGAAACTTGTTTTCTGCTCACTGGAAGATTGCGATGCCGGTGCCGGTCCTGTCAAGAGCGGACCTGCCGCCACCCCGTCGGGCGGCCCGGCGGTCGGGGGCGGATCCGGCGGTCGGGCCGGTGAACCCGGGCGGGGAACCGGGCGGGGAAGGGGTGACCGGAGTGGCTGCCGCTCGCGCGTGGGCCCGCTTCTCTCACCGACCGTCCCGGCGACTGGCTGTACGTGGCTGCCGCTCGCGCGCCGGGGCCCGCTGCACCCCGGCTTCCGGTGCCGGGCCGGAGCCGGCGGTCGGGCGCCTGGCCTCCGGGTTCTTCAACTGCCGTGCCGGGGTGAGCTGTTGCCGGGGCGGCGACGGCGCAAGAAGGAGGGTTCCGAGCGCAACCTCCGTGCGCCGGCGGCGTATTCTCCAGGTACCTGTACCTGACCGGTACACCGGTGCCACACTGATGTGACCGCCCAAACACCCTTGGGAGTCGGAATGACCGCCATGATGCAGCCGTCCGGTGACGCGGCGCGAGGGGCTGCGCAGGAGCAGTCGAACGGTCCCACCGCGCTGCGGATCATCCTGGGTGTCAAGCTGCGCAGGCTCCGGCAGCGCCGGGGGATCAGCCGGGAGGCCGCCGGACGGGCCATCCGCGGCTCGCACGCCAAGATCACCAGGCTGGAGCGCGGCCAGGTCCGGGCCAAGGAACGCGATCTGCGCGACCTGCTGACGCTCTACGGCATCCATGACCCGGACGAGCGCGAGGAGTTCTTCGGCCTCGCCCAGCAGGCCAACTCGCCCGGCTGGTGGTGCCAGTACTCGGACGTGCTGGAGGACTGGTTCGAGCTGCACCTCGGGCTGGAGGACGCGGCGTCGGTGATCCGCACCTACGAGGTCCAGTTCCTGCCCGGACTGCTGCAGACCGAGGACTACGCGCACGCCGTCAGCAAGCTCGGCTATCCGAACACCGACCCGCGCAAGGTGGCCCGGATCGTCGCGCTGCGCATGGCCCGGCAGAAGCTGCTGCGCCGGCCCGAGCCGCCGCGGCTGTGGGCCGTCGTGGACGAGGCGGTGCTGCGCCGTCCCTTCGGCGGCACCGAGGTGATGCGCGAGCAACTGGAGCATCTGCTGAAGATGATCGAGCTGCCGCACATCACGCTGCAGGTCGCACCGTTCGAGGTGACGGCCGCCGCGGCGGGGACTCCGGTGACCCTGCTGCGCTTCCTCGACCACGATCTGCCGGACAAGGTCTATCTGGAGCACCTGACCAACGCCGTCTATCTGGACAAGCCCTCGGAGATCGACCAGTACACGCTGATCATGGACCGGCTGTGTGCCGAGGCCCGGCAGCCGGCGGAGACGGCCGCCTTCATCGAGGACATGCTCGCCGAGCTGCGCTGACCTGCGGCGGACCAAGGCGTTCTCGGTACTGTGGGGCCATGGAGCGATTGCGAGTGGAGTTCACGACCGAACCCTTCGACCTCGACGAGGCGCCGGAGCACGCGGTCGTGGCGCGGGAGGTCGTCCAGTCGGCGGCACTGGATGCCGTGGACGTCGGTCCGTTCGGCAACACCGCCGAGGGCTCGGCCGATGCGGTGCTGGGCGCGGTCGCCGCACTGCTGCGCCGCTCGCTGGAGGCCGGTGCGACCCGGGTCTCCCTGCAGGTGAACGTGATCGGGGAGGGCGAGGACTGATGGGGGAGGACGCGCGCGCCTCGGGGCATCCGTTCGTCGTCGCGATCAAGCCGCTGGTGGACGCCATGGGCGGGGACATGGTCGCCCCGCAGGAGGCCCAGGGTGACGATGTGGTGCTCGCCTGGGAGGGCGAGGACGTGGTGGCCGTGCGGCTGCCGCATCTGTCGGACTCCCTCGACCACATCCTGGCGGAGCTGGAGAGGCGGCACGGGGTGCCGCTCGCGGAGCTGGACCGCAAGACCAAGCAGTCGGTGGTGCGGATCCTGGAGACCCGGGGGGCCTTCTCGGTCCGGCACGGCGTCGAGACCGTCGCCGGTGCGCTGGGCGTCTCGCGCTTCACCGTCTACAACTACCTCAACCGGGAGAACGGGCGCTCCACGAGTTGAGGTCTGCGCCCTCCGGGGCGGGGTGGGGGCTGCCTGACGGGGATGCGGGGCCTCCGCCGGGCCGCCTGTGGAGCTTCCGTATGGCGGGTGCTGTTTTCCGGGATGCCGAAAAGCATTCAACAAAGTGTTGACGTGGTGTGGCCTGAGGACTTAGCTATTCCCAGCCCGAACAGCACCACGGCCACGGAGGTCCCGTGACTTCGCGCTCGACGCCAGGTCTCACCTGGTTCAACTCCGCAGCGGACGCCGAGGCGCGCGCCGCGCTCCACGAGATGTGCGCTGCCTGGAGCTGGGGGAGCGCGCTGCTCGCCCGACGTCCGTACGACACCGTCGAAGCCCTCTTCGCCGCGAGTGACGAGGCCACCGAGGCCCTCACGGACGGCGGGCTGGCCGAGGCCATGGCCGGGCACCCGCCCATCGGCCGCCCGAAGCCCGGCGACCCCACCTCCTCCCGCGAGCAGCGGGGGATGGCGGGCGCCTCCGAGGAGCTGAAGGCCGAGATGCTCGAACTGAACCTGGCATACCAGGACAAATTCGGGCACGTGTTTCTCATCTGCGCCACCGGCAGGAGTGCCGAGGAGATGAGGGACGCCGTTCGTCACCGGATCGACAACACTCCGCAACAGGAGCGGGAGATCGTGCGGCGGGAGCTGGCGAAGATCAACCGCCTCCGGCTCACCCGTCTCGCGGAGGAAGGAGCCCCCACGGCATGAGCGACGCGACGAGCACGTCGGTGTCCACCCACATCCTGGACACCAGCCGCGGCCGCCCGGCCGCCGGGGTCGGGGTACGGCTGTCCGTACGCCAGGGCGACGAGCAGGCCGGATGGGTCGCGCACGGGGCGTCGAGGACCGACGCCGACGGGCGCTGCAAGGACTTTCCGGCGCTGCCGGAAGGCACCACCCACGTCCGGTTGTGGTTCGAGACGGAGCCGTACTTCTGCGGCGGGTCCGACTCGGACCGACTGGAGGTGGCAGAGCACAGTTCGAATCCGCGCAGCCAGCGCGAAGCCGCGGAACAGCAGGACGCCCCCCGCGTAAGGGACAGCGCGCCAGGCAGCTTCTTCCCCGAGGTGACCATCGTCTTCGCGGTGCACCCGGGGGAGCACTACCACGTGCCGCTGCTGCTCAACCCGTTCGGCTACTCCGTGTACCGAGGGAGCTGACACCATGCCCACGATTCTCGGCCAGAACCAGTACGGCAAGGCAGAGAACCGCGTCGTCAAGATCACGCGGGACGGCGACACCCACCACATCAAGGACCTCAACGTCTCGGTCGCCCTGAGCGGCGATCTGGACGACGTCCACTACTCCGGCTCCAACGCCCATGTGCTGCCGACCGACACCACCAAGAACACCGTGTTCGCCAAGGCGAAGGAGCACGGGATCGAGTCGGCCGAGGCGTACGGCGTCCTGCTGGCCCGGCACTTCGTGGAGAGCTGCGAGCCGATCAGCAGGGCACGCATCCGCATCGAGCAGTACGACTGGGAGCGCATCGAGACCTCCGACGCCAACTCGAAGTTCATCGGCGCCGACGAGGTCAAGCACTCCTTCGTACGCAAGGGCCAGGAGATACGCACGGCCCAGATCACCTTCGACGGCGAGCGCGTCGAGGTGCTGTCGGGCCTGAAGGAGCTGACCGTCCTCAACTCCACCAACTCGGAGTTCTGGGGCTACATCAAGGACCGGTACACCACGCTCAAGGAGGACTACGACCGCATCCTCGCCACCGAGGTGGCCGCCGTGTGGCGGCACAACTGGACCGGCGCGGCGGGGGAGCGGACGCCCAACTGGGACAAGTCCTACGCGCAGACCAAGCGGCACATGCTGCAGGCGTTCGCCGAGACCTACTCGCTCTCGCTCCAGCAGACCCTCTACCAGATGGGTTCGCGCGTCATCAACAGCCGGCCCGAGGTCGACGAGATCCGCTTCTCGATGCCGAACAAGCACCACTTCAAGGTGGACCTGTCGCCGTTCGACATCAAGAACGAGGCGGCCGACGGGGCCGTCTACTACGCGGCGGACCGGCCGTACGGCCTGATCGAGGCCACGGTCCTGCGGGACGGGGTCACTCCCCGCATCCCGGTGGACATGACCAACCTCTGATCTTCCTCACCCTGCCCCGCCCTTCCTGGAACCGGGCGGGGCGGGGCAGGGACCGATCCCAAGCGAGGACCCCCCATGGCCGACACCGGACCACAACAGCCACCACCCAGCGGGCGCGTCGTCATCGAGAAGTGCGCGATCGCGACCGTCGACGCCGAGGACACCGAATACGCGAGCGGCCATCTCGTCGTCAACGGCAACCGGATCGAGTCCCTCGGCCCGGGAGAGGCGCCCGAGGGCCTGACGGACGTCACCCGCCGCATCGACGGCACGGGCCACCTCCTCACCCCGGGTCTGATCAACACCCACCATCACTTCTACCAGTGGCTCACCCGCGGTCTGGCCCAGGACTGCAACCTCTTCGACTGGCTCGTCACGCTCTATCCGGTCTGGGCGCGCATCGACGAGGAGATGGTGCACGCCGCGGCCCGCGGCTCCCTCGGCATGATGGCCCGCGGCGGTGTCACCACCGCGATGGACCACCACTACGTCTTCCCGCGCGGCGCCGGCGACCTGCTGGGCGCCGAGATCCGCGCCGCCGGCGAGCTCGGCGTCCGCTTCACCGCGGCACGGGGCTCGATGGACCGCGGCGAGTCGGACGGCGGCCTGCCCCCGGACTTCGCCGTGGAGACCCTGGAGGGTGCGCTCGCGGAGACCGAGAAGGCCGTCGACGCACACCACGACGCCTCCTTCGGCTCGATGCGGCACGTCGCCGTCGCGCCCTGCTCTCCCTTCTCCGTCTCCACCGAACTGATGCGGCAGGGCGCGGAGCTGGCCCGCCGCAAGGGCGTGCGGCTGCACACCCACGGCTCGGAGACGGCGGAGGAGGAGACGTTCTGCCACGAACTCTTCGGCATGGGCCCGACCGACTACTTCGAGTCGGTCGGCTGGCTGGGCGAGGACGTGTGGATGGCCCACTGCGTCCATATGACCGACGCGGACATCGCCGCCTTCGCCCGCACCGGGACGGGCGCGGCGCACTGCCCCTCGTCCAACGCGCGGCTCGGCGCGGGGATCGCCCGGGTCCCGGACATGCTGGACGCGGGCGTCCCGGTCGGACTCGGCGTGGACGGTACGGCCTCCAACGAGTCGGGTGAGCTGCACACCGAACTGCGCAACGCGCTGCTGATCAACCGGCTCGGTCCGCGCAGGCAGGACGCGCTGACCGTGCGCGCGGCCCTGCGGCTGGGCACCCACGGCGGCGCCCGAGTGCTCGGCCGCGCCCAGGAGACCGGCTCGCTGGAGGCCGGGAAGCTGGCCGACCTGGTGCTGTGGAAGCTCGACGGCATCGGGCACTCCTCCATCGCCGACCCGGTCGCCGCCCTCGTCCTGGGCGCGGCGGCCCCGGTCACCCTCTCCCTCGTCAACGGCCGGCCGGTGGTCGAGGACGGGCACCTCGTCCGGGCCGACGAGGAGGAGATCGCCGGCACCGCTCGGGACGAGGCACGGCGCCTCGCCCGGATCGCGGCCGACGCGGGCTGACGCTCCCGCCACGAGGCCGGAGCGCCGCTCCGGTACCACCCCACAGACACCGGCCGGGAGGGACGGCTCCCGGCCGGTTCGACCCCCATCCGGACTCCTGTCATGTTCCGGACACCAACGGGCGCACCAGTAGGACATCGCACCGACAGCACCACCTTGCACAGCGCAACACCTCCGGAAAACGAGTGCCACACGGCGCAGACAGCGACAGGAGGACCCCGTGGCCAAGACGCCCAGGTTCACCAGGCAAGGAAAGACGGCGGACGGCAGTGGGGACGAACCGGGCCGCGGCTCGCGCGACCCCGATCAGCAGCGGCTTGCGGCGCAGGAGAAGCACCCGGTCGACCAGGGCATGCCGCCGGTGAAGCTGTTCACCACCGGCCTGCAGCATGTGGCCGCCATGTACGCGGGAGTGGTGGCGCCGCCGCTCGTCATCGGCGCGGCAGTGGGCCTCTCGCCGTCCGAACTGACGTTCCTCACCGGTGCCAGCCTCTTCATGGCCGGCATCGCCACCCTGCTGCAGACGCTCGGCTTCTGGAAGGTCGGCGCGCGGCTGCCGTTCGTCAACGGCGTCACCTTCGCCACCGTGGCGCCCATGCTGGCCATCAACAAGTCCGAAGGCCCTGCCGACGCGCTGCCGGTCATCTTCGGCGCGACGATGGTCGCCGCCGCGCTCGGCTTCGTCATCGCCCCGTTCTTCAGCAAGCTCGTCCGCTTCTTCCCGCCGGTGGTCACCGGCAGCGTCATCACCCTCATCGGCGTCTCGCTGATGCCCGTCGCCTTCAACTGGGCCCAGGGCGGCAACGCGAAGGATCCCGACTACGGCGGCTTCGACAACATCGGCATGGCGGGCGCCACCCTGCTGATCGTGCTGCTGCTGCGCCGGTTCACCTCCGGCTTCCTCAAGCAGATAGCCGTGCTGATCGGTCTCGTCGTCGGCACCCTGGCCGCGATACCGGTCGGCATCACGGACTTCACCGCGGTCGAGCAGGCCGATCTGGTCGGCTTCCCCACCCCCTTCCACTTCGGCGCCCCGCAGTTCGCACTCGCCGCGATCATCTCCATGTGCGTGGTCATGCTGGTCTCGATGACCGAGTCCACCGCTGACATGCTGGCCCTGGGCGAGGTCGTGGACCGCCCCTCCGGGGAGAAGACCATCGCGGCCGGACTCCGCGCCGACACGCTCGGCTCCTTCGTCAGCCCCTTCTTCAACGGCTTCCTGTGCAGCGCTTTCGCACAGAACATCGGCCTCGTGGCGATGACCCGCATCCGCAGCCGCTTCGTGGTCGCCACCGGGGGCGGCATCCTCATCGTCATGGGTCTCTGCCCGCTCGCCGCGGGGCTGATCGCGGCCGTGCCGCAGCCGGTGCTGGGCGGCGCGGGTGTCGTGCTGTTCGGCTCCGTGGCCGCCAGCGGCATCCAGACCCTGCTCAAGGCGGATCTCGGCAAGGACAACAACGTGCTGATCGTGGGTACGGCGCTGGCCGTCGGCATCATCCCGATCGCGGCGCCGGACTTCTACCACGCGTTCCCCGAGGGCGCGAAGATCATCCTCGACTCCGGCATCTCGACCGGCTGCGTCACCGCCGTCGTCCTCAACCTGGTCTTCAACCACCTCGGTCGCTCCCGCCGCGACGACGAAGTGGTGGCCCACCCCATGGAACCCGGCGAGGGCATCCCGCACCCGCGGGAGGGCGCCCCCGCATAACCCCCTCGCGCGCAGAGGCGCAGGAACGCGGAGACACAGGCAGTGCGGCGGCGCACCACCGGCCGGTGGTGCGCCGCCGCACTGCCGTGACGGGCCGCCCCCACCGCTGGGGTCAGCCCTCCATGGCCTGCCAGAAGCGGGCGAGGATCTCGTCCATGAAGGCCCGGCCCGCGTCCCGGGACGACGCCGAGGCGGGCTGTCCCCAGCCGAGGGAGGCGGCGGTCGTGGAGTGGTACGCCGCGTGCAGCGCCCGCAGCCCGTCCGCGACGTACTCGCGCGGCAGCGGCACCAGCGCACAGACCGGATCCGTGTACGCCTGCCACCGGGTCGCCGCGGCCTTCCGCAGCAGGCGCGCCAGTTCCTCGTCGCGCCCGGTGAACTCGATCAGCGCGGGCACCGGCAGCCGCAGCACCGCGCCCAGCGCCTCGGCCTGCCGGGCGTTCCCCGGCCAGCGGCCGGATTCCTCGACGGCGGCGTAGTTCTCGGGGGACATGCCGATCTCCCGCGCGACGTCGGTCAGCGAGACGCCCCGCGCCAGCCGGTACTCGCGCAGTGTGCCGGGGCTGCCCATCAGATCGGCTGCCGAGCACCACAGCGCGCCCGCGAGTGCGGCCAGATGCCGCTCGTCGGGCGCCGCCGCTCCCGTCTCCCACGCCGCGACCGTTCGGGCGTCGGCCCCGGTGCCGTAGGCGGCACGCATCCCGTACGCGACATCCTCCGCGGAGAGCCCCAACCCCTCGCGCAGCCGCCGTGCGGCCGCGCCGTCGAACGAACTTCCTGCCTGCCCCCGTGACGTGCCGTAGTGCATCCGCTCACCGTACGGAGCCGGATCCGCGGCTGCCTACAGTGCGTTCACCCGAAGCCCGGACTCGTAGAAACCTCCACCGATGTGGGCGTATACGCCGAGCGGAAGGCATCGGAGCCCGCGTGGCGGTCCCGTTCCCAGGAGCGCGCCGCCCTGCCGGCTTCCGGGGACACCGGTGGCGATGTCCTGCCCGTGCTGCCCCTGTTCTCCGTCTTGTGCCCGTTATGCTGCGGTTTGCTCGACAGGTGACCCAGGAAGGGGCGCACGGCATGCGGACGGAGGCCGAGCCGCACGAGGAGGCTGAACCGCAGCGCGGTTTCACCTTCCCGAGCGCGCTCACCGTGCTCGCACTCGTCACCCTGCTGGTCTGGGCGGTGGCGTTCTTCGTCCCCTCCGGCAGCTACGACCGCGACGCCGACGGTGCGCCCGTGCAGGGGACCTATCACCGCGAGCCGTCCGGACTCGGCCTCGCGGACCGGTTCACCGATCTCTTCCTCTCGCCGGTCAACGGCCTCTATGGGGTGCGGGACACCAGGACCGGGCGGATCGGCCCCGACCTCACCGGGGAACTCTTCGGCGCCGCCGGGGTGTTCTTCTTCGTCCTGACCATCGGCGCCTTCATCACCGTCGTCTTCGCAACCGGTGCCATGGACCGCGGGATCGGCCGTCTCGCCCACCGGCTGCGGGACCGGGGCGTACTGCTGATCGTCGGCGTGATGCTGGTCTTCTCGCTGCTGGGCACCGTGGAGGGGTTCGCCGAGGAGACGCTGGGGTTCTACGGACTCGTCGTCCCGCTGATGCTCGCACTGGGCTACGACCGGATGGTGGCGATCGGCACCATCGTGCTGGGCGCCGGGATCGGCGTGCTGTGCTCGACCGTCAATCCCTTCGCCACAGGCGTGGCCTCCTCGGCCGCGGACGTCTCCCTCGGTGACGGCATCGCACTGCGGGCGCTGATGTGGGTGGTGCTGACCGCGGTCACCGTCGGCTACGTCGTCCGGTACGCGCGCCGGGTGCGGGACCACCCCGAGCGCTCCCTCTCCGGCTACCGGCCCGGCGACCGGGAGCAGGCCGCGGTGCGCGAGGACGCGGCCGAGCCGCCGCCGCTCACCGGGCTGCACGTCCTCGTCCTGGTGACCGTCGCGCTGGTCTTCGCCTTCATGATCTTCTCGGTGATCCCCTGGTCCGGCGCGCTCACCGGGGACGCTGAGGCCGCTCCCTACGGATGGGAACTGGGCTGGTCCTTCCCGCGGTTGGCCGCACTGTTCCTCTGTGCGGCGATCCTGGTGGGAGTGCTGACACGGATGGGGGAGCAGCGGTTCACCAGCACCTTCGTCCGCGGCGTGGGCGAGTTCGTCCCGCCGGCCCTGGTGATCGTGCTGGCCCGCGGGGTGACGGCGATCATGAACAACGCCAAGATCACCGATACTCTGCTGCACTCCATCGAGGGAGCGGTCACCGGGGTGCCCTCGGCGCTCTTCACCGTCATGATCTACGTCGTCAATCTGCCCCTCGCCTTCCTCATCCCCTCCACCTCCGGCCACGCCACCCTGGCCATGCCGGTCCTGGCACCCCTCGCCGACTTCGCCGGGGTCTCCCGCGCGGTCGTCGTCACCGCCTGGCAGGCGGCCAGCGGCTGGATGAATCTGTGGGTCCCGACCTCCGCCGTCATCATGGGCGGGATCTCGCTCGCCAAGGTCGGCTACGACCGGTACCTGCGCTTCGCGCTCCCGCTGCTCGGTCTGCTGGCCCTGCTGATCACGGGTTTTCTGGCGCTGGGCGCGGTGCTCACGTAGCGGGCCGAGGTTTGCGCCGCCCGAGGATGGGCAGCGGAAACCGGATGACTACGGGGACGCGCGAAGGGGGACTCATGGCGGTCACACTGGGTGAGGAAGTGGCGCTGCTCGCGCTGGACGACCACTCCGGCGCCGCGAAGAACCGATCCGCCGCCGGCTGGGCCGTCGCCGGTGGCGTCCTGCTGGACCTGACACTGGCCGGCCGGGTGGCCGTCGTCGACGAGCGGCTCACCGTGACCGACCCGGCGCCGACGGGCGAGGCGCTGCTGGACGGGCGGCTGGCGAAGATCGCCGAATGGGCCGAGCGCGACGCCAAGGCCAAGGTCGGCGACTGGCTCGGCAAGGACCAGGCCAAGGCGCTCGAGGCCGCCGTCGAGAACCTCTGCGCACGCGGCGTCGTCACCGAGCACAAGCACCGCACCCTCGGCATCTTCACCACCCGCCGCTATCCCGAGGTGGACGGCACGGCCGAGCGCGAGCTGCGGCACCGGCTGGAGGACGTCGTGCGCTACGGCGCGGAACCGGACGAGCGCACGACCGGCCTGATCGCGCTGCTGCACGCCGCCGGCCTGCATGCGGTGGCCTTCCCGGGGATCGCCCGGAAGCAGGTGGCTCCCCGCATGGAGGCCATCGCCGAGGGCCAGTGGGTGGCCGAGGACATCCGCCAGGCCATCCAGGACATGCAGGCGGTCCTGGTGGCCGTCATGACGGCCACCACCGCCGCCACCACGGTCGCCACGATGTGACGCCCGGCGGGCCCCGGGGCCCTGCCGCGCAGGTTCCGGTGCGGGGTCCCGGGTGGGAGCCCGGGACCCCGCGTGCCCGGTCGCCTCAGTCGCGCAGGGCGGCGTAGGCCGGAGTGGTCAGGAAGTCCTCGTACTGCTCGTCGAGGGCCACCCGCAGCAGCAGGTCGTGCGCCTCCTGCCAGCGGCCCGCCGCGAAGTCGTCCTCGCCGATCTCCGCGCGGATCGCGGCGAGTTCGTCGGCCGCGACCTGCCGTGCCAGCTCAGCGGTGACCTGCCGGCCGGTGTCCAGGACGACGCCCGCGTTGATCCACTGCCAGATCTGGGAGCGGGAGATCTCCGCGGTGGCCGCGTCCTCCATCAGGTTGAAGATGGCCACCGCGCCCAGGCCGCGCAGCCACGCCTCGATGTAGCGGATGCCCACCTGGACGGCGTTGCGCAGGCCCTCGGCGGTGGGGCGGGCCTCCAGCGAGTCGACCGCGATCAGGTCGGCGGCCTTCACCTCGACGTCCTCGCGCAGCCGGTCCTTCTGATGGGGGCGGTCGCCGAGCACGGCGTCGAACGACTCCTTGGCGACCGGCACCAGGTCCGGGTGCGCGACCCAGGAGCCGTCGAAGCCGTCCCGCGCCTCCCGGTCCTTGTCGGCCCGGACCTTCTCGAAGGCGACCTCGTTGACCTCCGCGTCCTTGCGGGAGGGGATGAAGGCCGCCATGCCGCCGATCGCGTGGGCCCCGCGCTTGTGGCAGGTGCGCACCAGCAGTTCGGTGTAGGCCCGCATGAAGGGCGCCGTCATCGTCACCGCGTTGCGGTCGGGCAGCACGAAGCGCGAGCCCGCGTCCCGGAAGTTCTTGACGATGGAGAAGAGGTAGTCCCAGCGGCCCGCGTTCAGCCCGGCGGCGTGCTCGCGCAGCTCGTAGAGGATCTCCTCCATCTCGTAGGCCGCGGTGATCGTCTCGATCAGGACGGTGGCGCGGACGGTGCCGTGCGGGATGCCGCAGTACTCCTGCGCGAAGCCGAACACCTCGTTCCACAGCCGCGCTTCCCGGTGCGACTCGGTCTTGGGCAGGTAGAAGTACGGCCCCTTGCCCAGGTCGAGCAGCCGCTGCGCGTTGTGGAAGAAGTAGAGCCCGAAGTCGACCAGCGCGCCGGGCACCGGCTGCCCGTCGCACTCCAGGTGCCGCTCGTCCATGTGCCAGCCCCGCGGCCGCACCACGACGGTGGCCAGTTCCTCGGCGGGGCGCAGCGCGTAGCTCTTGCCGGAGCGCTCGTCGGTGAAGTCGATGCGCCGCTCGAAGGCGTCGCTCAGGTTGAGCTGGCCGCCGATCACGTTCTCCCAGGTGGGAGCCGAGGCATCCTCGAAGTCGGCGAGCCACACCTTCGCGCCGGAGTTGAGGGCGTTGATCGTCATCTTGCGGTCGGTGGGGCCGGTGATCTCGACCCGGCGGTCCAGCAGCGCGGGCGGGCAGTCGGCCACCCGCCAGTCGCCGGCGCGCACCTCCGCGGTCTCCGGGAGGAAGTCCAGCGTGCTGGTACGGGCGATCTCGGCGCGCTTCTCGGCGCGGCGGGCGAGCAGTTCGTCCCGGCGGGGGGTGAACCTGCGGTGCAGCGCGGCGACGAAGTCGAGCGCGGCACCGGTCAGAACCTCGTCCTGCCTCTCGGGCCGCTGCCCTGGCTCGACGCCGACGATTTCCAGCGGGGAGGGCGCTGGTGCGGACATGGTGGGTCACTCCTTCAGCGAGCGGTGTGCAGAGGCCGCCGGGCGAGGTCCGGTGCGGGGCGCGGCACGGGGTGCCGCGCCCCGCACCAGGCGCACGGAACGCGGGCATGGGCGCCTTCGGGACAGGAAGGTGCTTCTGATCAGTGGAGATTAGTTTCCTCATAGTGGAACTTCAAGAGTTTGTTGACGTCGAGATATCTCTCACCCCGATCCGCCGCCCGGAAGGATCCTTCCGCTGTCCTCGGGTGCCACGGCTGACCCCGGGGTGCCGCCCGCGTCCTCGGAGCCACCCCGCCTCCGTCGGCAGCCACCCCGCGCCCTCCGTCCCGTACGCGCCGTCCGGGCCCCCGCTTCCCGGCGCCCCGTGCCCCGTATCCGCCTCGTGCCGGGTGCCTCGCGGCCCGTGCCTGGTGCCTCGCGGCCCGTGCTTGGTGCCCCGCTGTCCGTGTCTCGTGTCTTGTGTCTCGTGCCTCGCGGCCCGTGCGCGGCCGCCGGGGCCGCGGCGGCTTCTACCGCAGGCGGTGCAGGTCGCCCGGGGTGTCGATGTCGGAAGGGTCGGCGAGATCCGCGCACTCCACGAGCGTCAGCGCGTCCTGCCGCTCTCGCAGATATCCGCGCGCCCCCGCGTCCGCCCGTGCGCTGCGCGCGACGCCGGTCCAGTGCGCGGAGCCCAGCAGCACGGGGTGGCCGCGTCGGCCGTCGTACGCGGCAGCGGCGAGGGTCGCCGGGGAGCGGTACGCGGCCCGCACTCTGGCCACCACGTCCGCGCCGATGCCCGGCTGGTCCACCAGGGACACCAGGACCGCCTCGGCACCGTGGCCGGCCCTGCCACCCCCTGCGTCACCCCCTGCGTCACCCCCGGCGCCCTCCGCGGCGGCCCCCGCCGCGGAGACAGCCGTCAGCCCGGCCCGCAGCGAACTCCCCATGCCCTGCGCCCAGTCCGGGTTGTCCAGCAGTACGCACCCGGGCAGGGCCGCCGTCTCCCGCACCCGCTCACCGGCCGCGCCCAGCACCACGAACACCGGTCCGCAGCCGCCCTCCCGCAGGGCCCGCGCCGCGTGCTCCACCAGCAGTCCGCCGGAGTGCCGCAGCAGTGCCTTGGGGCGGCCGCCCAGCCGCCGCCCTGCGCCGGCGGCCAGCAGCAGCCCGGCCACCCGCGGTGCCGTGCCGTGCTCGGGGTCGTGGGTTGTCTGTCCCCTGTGCGCCATACGTTCATGGATATCGCACGTAAGGGGGATGCAGCCGTCATCCTTGGGGATGATCATCGGAAAGGCGACCCGAAATCTAGCGTTCCGTGTGGCGACACACGCGTAGAGTGGCGTTTACTGTCGGAACCTCCGACAGGAGCGGTCACTTCCTCGGAGGAAGGCGGAAATCCCGTGCCCGATGGCGCGGGACATCCCATGTGGGGGGAGAACGTGCGAAGCGAGGCTGTGGGTGAGCGGCGGTCCGCGACCGCCGGGCACGACACCGGCGCCGACCCGCGGGTCGAGGCGCTGGGCCGGGCCGTGCAGCGGATGCGGCGGGCGCTGGACGCGCACCCCGCCGAGCTGCCCGACCGCCGCGAGGCCGAGCGCGGGCTGGACGCGCTGACGGCCGCGGTCCGCTCCGGGGCGCCCGCCGCCGAGGAGTTGCGCTATCCGCTGCTGCTGCTGGCGGCCGCCGTCGGCTCGGTGAGCGCCCTGGCGCGCCCGCTGGTCGGCGTCCGGGAGGCCGTCGAGCTCTTCGGGACGGGCCCGCGCTCCGAGAGTTGAGCACCACACCGATAGTGTCTGGGCGTCAGCAACGCGCAACGACTCTATCGGGGGCAGTGGTTCATGGTTGACGGTGCGGCGGCCCGGGTCTTCACTCCGCTCGCGCCGGACGATCCGGCAACGGTCGCCGGTTACCGGCTGGCGGCCCGGCTCGGTTCCGGAGGCATGGGCAAGGTCTACCTCTCCTACACCCCGGGCGGGCGTCCCGTCGCCATCAAGGTCATCCGCCCCGACTTCAGCGAGGACCCGGAGTTCCGCCGCCGGTTCCAGCAGGAGGTCCGGGCCGCTGAGCGGGTGCAGGGGCTGCACACCGCGCCGGTGATCGACAGTGACACCGAGGGCCCGCAGCCCTGGCTGGCCACCGCCTACGTCCCGGGCCCCTCGCTCGCGGACGCGGTGGGCGGGCACGGGCGGCTTCCGGTGCCCACCGTGCTCTTCCTGGTCGCCGGAGTCGCCGAGGCGCTCCAGGTCATCCACAAGGCGGGCATCGTGCACCGGGACCTGAAGCCCTCGAATGTACTGCTCGCGGACGACGGGCCGCGGGTCATCGACTTCGGTATCGCCCGCGCCGCCGACGCCACCGCGCTCACCAGCAGCGGGGTCACGATCGGCACTCCTTCGTTCATGGCTCCCGAGCAGGCGGAGGGGCAGCGCGTCACGGCGGCCACCGACATCTTCGCGCTGGGGCAGATAGCCGCCTACGCCGCGCTGGGCACTCCGGCCTTCGGCGAGGGCACCTCGCACGGGGTCCTCTACCGCGTCGTGCATGCCGAGCCGGCGCTGGACGGTCTCCCGGACGAGCTGCGGGAACTGGTCACTCGCTGTCTGGCCAAGCGCCCGGACGACCGGCCGGGGCTCGACGAGGTGCTGCGGCTGTGCCAGGACGCCTCCGGCGGCGGTGAGCTGAGGCGCCCGGGGGACTGGCTGCCGTCGCCGGTGGCCGCCGACATCACCCACCGCGCCGCCGCGCCGGCTCCCGCGCAGCCGCCGCCCGCGCACGGCGCCCCGCCGACCGCGCCGGTGACCCAGGCCGCGGCCCCGACACAGACCGCGGCTCCCGGCGTCGGTCCCAGCCCCGCCGGAACGGCGCCGCTGACCGCCCCGGTGCCGCCCGCGCCCTCACCGCCCCCGCCGTCCGGGCCGCACCCGCCGCCGTCGCCGCTCGCCGCTGCTCCCACCATGGCCTCCCGCCCGGTGGGTCCGCGGCACCCCGGTCCGCCGGGTGCGGGCCCCTACGGTGCGGGCCCCTACGGTGCGGGCCCGTACGGTCCGGTCCACCCGCGGCCGCTGCCGCCCCGGCGCCGTTGGGACCGGGGCAAGACGATCGCGGCCGTGGTCGTGGGCGGCATGGTGCTCTTCTGGGGTGCCGTCTTCTCCGCGGGGTCCGACAAGTCCGACCGGGAGGGCTCCTCCGGGGCCGACGCGAAGGGCGAGGCGGCGAAGCGGGCACCGGAGCCCGAGACGTACAAGGGGCTGAACCTGCCCGACGGCTACTTCCTGGCGATGGGCGACGATCCGCTCAAGCCCCGGGACCTGGACGACGGCGGGATTCCCTCGGAGCTGACGTACCTCAACACCACGATCGACGGGGCGAACCTCGGTATCGACGACCCCAACGGCAAGCTGGCCCTGCTGGACAAGTCCCAGAAGGGCTCGCTCAAGACCTGCCGGGCCGAGACGCGCTTCACCGACGACGTCGCGCTGAAGCAGCTCGCGCCCGGCTCCCGGTTGTGCCTGCAGACGACTTCCGGGCACATCGCCCTGGTCACCTACCGGGGCCACGCGCCGCAGGGCGACCCGAGCGACTACGTCAAGCTGGACGTGACGGTCTGGCGCGACGCGATCGCGTCGGAGGACGGGTAGCGGTCACTGGCCGTTCCCCGAACTGGCGAGGGCCGTGGACAGGTCGCCGGCCACCTCGTGCAGCAGGGGGACGAACTTGTCCGTGGCCGCGTCGGTGACCCGGCCCGCGGGGCCCGAGATGGAGACGGCGGCGGAGGTCGGGGAGTCGGGCACGGAGACGGCGATGCAGCGCACGCCGATCTCCTGCTCGTTGTCGTCCGTCGCGTACCCGGCCTCGCGCACGTGTGCCAGGGCCTCCAGGAAGCCCTCCGGGGTGGTGATGGTCTTCTCGGTGGCGGCGGGCATGCCCGTCCGGGCCAGCAGCGCCCGGACCTGGTCGTCCGGGGTGTGCGCGAGGAGGACCTTGCCCACGCCGGTGGAGTGCGGCAGCACCCGGCGGCCGACCTCGGTGAACATCCGCATGGAGTGCCGGGAGGGCACCTGTGCGACGTAGACGACCTCGTCGCCGTCGAGCAGCGCCATGTTCGCCGTCTCACCGGTCTCCTCCACCAGCCGGGCCAGGTAGGGGCGGGCCCAGGTGCCCAGCAGCCGGGCCGCGCTCTCCCCGAGCCGGATCAGGCGGGGGCCCAGGGCGTAGCGCCGGTTGGGCTGCTGGCGTACGTAGCCGCAGGAGACGAGGGTGCGCATCAGCCGGTGGATGGTGGGAAGCGGGAGGCCGCTGGCGGCCGAGAGCTCGCTGAGACCGACCTCGCCCCCGGCGTCGGCCATCCGCTCCAGCAGGTCGAAGGCCCGCTCGAGGGACTGCACCCCGCCGCTCGCGGCGGGCGGCGTGGCAGCCTGGGGGGTGGTTGTGTGCTCTGCGGACGGCGGCACGTCGCGTTCCTTTCCTGGCCTGCGGTCAGGCGCATGGTATCGGGGGCGGAGGGCCGGGCGGCGGTCTCCCGCGCGGTCACCCCTCTGGTACACGCACCGGCGCGGACACCGGTTTCCTGCGGCGACGCGTTCGCTGTCGCGCCCGGCCTTGGCGGCGCTTTTCTTCTGTATGGCGAAAGTCTAGTTCCATTTTGTGGAGTTCTCCAAGGGGTCGGCTCTTGACTGACCCTCTTCCTCGCACGAAGATTCGTACAGCCGATCCTTCAACAGAACGTTGAAGGGTGGTGAGGGCTCGAATCCGAGGGCTCGCGGAGTACGAAGGAGGTCGGTGTGACCGACGTGCGGCTCGTCCTGCGCTCCCGGCGCGTGATCACCCCGGAGGGAGAACGTCCCGCCGACGTCGCGGTCGACGGCAGCGGCCGGATCGCGGAGGTGTCGGCGCACGGGACCCCGGTGCCGCAGGGGGCGGCGCTGGAGGACGTCGGGGACGACGTGCTGCTGCCCGGCCTCGTCGACACCCATGTCCACGTCAACGACCCGGGCCGCGCCGAGTGGGAGGGCTTCTGGACGGCCACCCGCGCCGCCGCGGCCGGCGGCATCACCACACTCCTCGACATGCCGCTCAACTCCCTCCCGCCGACCACCACCGCGGACAACCTGCGGATCAAGCGCGAGGTGGCCGGACCCAAGGCACACATCGACGTGGGCTTCTGGGGCGGTGCCGTGCCCGGCAACGTCGCCGAGCTGCGCCCCCTGCACGAGGCGGGAGTCTTCGGCTTCAAGTGCTTCCTCTCGCCCTCCGGGGTGGACGAGTTCCCCGAACTGGACCGCGCGCAGCTCGCCGCCGCCATGGCCGAGATCGCCTCCTTCGACGGGCTGCTGATCGTGCACGCCGAGGACCCCGGCCGGCTCGCCGCGGCGCCGCAGCGGAACGGCCCCGCCTACGCCGACTTCCTCGCCTCCCGCCCCCGCTCGGCGGAGAACGACGCCATCGCGCTGCTGATCGAGTTGGCCGCCGAGCACGGCACCCGCGTCCATGTGCTGCACCTCTCCTCGGGCGACGCGCTGCCGATGCTCGCCGAGGCACGTGCCGCGGGGCTCCGCCTGACCGCCGAGACCTGCCCGCACTTCCTCACCCTCACCGCGGAGGAGGTCCCGGACGGCGCGACGGAGTTCAAGTGCTGCCCGCCCATCCGGGAGCGGGCCAACCAGGACGCGCTGTGGCAGGCGCTGGCCGACGGCACCCTCGACTGCGTCGTCTCCGACCACTCGCCCTGCACCACCGACCTCAAGACCCCCGACTTCGGCACCGCCTGGGGCGGCATCTCCTCCCTCCAGCTCGGCCTGCCCGCCGTCTGGACCGAGGCGCGCCGCCGCGGATTCGCCCTGACCGACGTCGTCCGCTGGATGTCCCGGGCACCGGCGCGGCTGGCCGGGCTGGAGGGCAAGGGCAGCATCGCCCCGGGCCGGGACGCCGACTTCGCGGTCCTGGCACCCGAGGAGACCTTCACCGTGGACCCCGCCCGGCTCCACCACCGCAACCAGGTGACCGCCTACGCGGGCCGGACCCTGCACGGCGTGGTGCGCTCCGCCTGGCTGCGCGGCGAACGGGTGGCCGACCACGGAGTTCCCACCGGAAAGACCGGACGGCTCATCGAAAGGAAGACCGCATGACAGCGGCGCAGACCGCAGGCATACCCAGCTCCACCGGCTACACCGGCGACGCCGCGCCCTACTCGGGCGGCGACACCTACGCCGACTACCGTGCGCCGGAGGCCGGGTTCCCCTTCGCCCACCTTCCCGACCTGGCCGACCGCAGGCTGGGCGCCACTGTCATCGCGGCCAACGACGAGTTCTTCGCCGAGCGGGAGAACCTGCTCAACTCCGAGCGCCCCGAGTTCGATCCACACGCCTTCCAGCACAAGGGCAAGGTCATGGACGGCTGGGAGACCCGCCGCAGGCGCGGCGCCTCGGCGTCGGAGCCGCACCCGTCCGCGGACGAACACGACTGGGCGCTGGTCAAGCTCGGCGCTCCCGGTGTGATCCGCGGCCTGGTCGTGGACACCGCGCACTTCCGTGGCAACTACCCGCCCGAGATCTCCGTCGAGGCCACCTCCGTGCCGGGGGCGCCCTCCCCCGGGGAACTGCTCGCCGACGACGTGAAGTGGACGACCCTCGTCCCCCGCACCCCCGTCGGCGGCCACGCCGCGAACGGCTTCACCGTCACCGAGGAGCGCCGCTTCACCCACCTGCGGCTGCGCCAGTACCCCGACGGCGGCATCGCCCGGCTCCGGGTGCACGGCCAGGTGCTCGCCGCCCCCGCCTGGCTGGCGGCGCTGGGCACCTTCGACCTGGTGGCGCTGGAGAACGGCGGCCTCGCCGAGGACGCCTCGGACCGCTTCTTCTCCCCGCCGGTCAACAGCATCCTGCCGGGCCGTTCGCAGAAGATGGACGAGGGCTGGGAGACCCGCCGCCGACGCGACAAGGGACACGACTGGGTCTCCTACGTGCTCGCCGGACAGGGCCGGATCCGCGCCGTGGAGGTCGACACCGCCTGCTACCGGGGCAACGCGGCGGGCTGGGTGAGCCTGGTGGGCAAGGACGGCGAGACGGGGGAGTGGGCCGAACTGCTGCCGCGCACCCGCCTCCAGCCCGACACCATCCACCGCTTCCTGCTGACCGACGCGCCCGCGGTCACCCATGTGCGGATGGACATCCACCCGGACGGTGCGGTCGCCCGCCTCCGGCTGCACGGCTCCCTGACGGACGAGGGGGCCCGCCGACTGGCGGCCCGCCACGCCGAGTCGAACTGATCCCGCCGCCGGAGGGGCGCCCACGCACCCCTCCGGCGGCGGACCGGTGAACGTGCGGCAAAGCCCCGCGAGTTGGCATTGACACGCCCTCTACGCGCGTCACCATGGGGTGGCATGACATTCCCCCCACGCTGGACCCGTATCGGCGCCGCCGGAGCCCTCGCCGCCGCGATGCTCGTCGGCGGCCCCGCCCTCACCACCGCCGCGGCCGCGCCCGCCGCGCACCCCGCGGCCGCGGCCGCGCGGATCGCCGCCGTCGGCGACATCTGCGCCTCCGCGCTCCCGCCCGAGGCCCACGACACCCTCGACCTCATCGAACAGGGCGGCCCCTACCCCTATCCGCAGGACGGCACGGTCTTCGAGAACCGCGAAGGCATCCTGCCCGACCACGAGCAGGGCTACTACCACGAGTACACCGTGGAGACCCCCGGCTCCGAGGACCGCGGCGCCCGCCGCATCGTCACCGGGGAGCAGGAGGCGGAGGACTACTACACGGCCGACCACTACGCCTCCTTCGACCTGGTCGACCACACCTGCTGACGGATCACCCCCACACCGAGTTCTCAGGGGCCTCAGGCGGCCGCCGTCCCGCACCGGGGCGGTGGCCGCTCCTGTCCGGGCGCGGGGCGGGCCGCGCGCCGTACCGGCTCAGACCGAGCCGCAGCCGTTCAGGCGGAGGGCCAGCTCGCGGTCGGGACGGCACACGAGGACCTCGTCCGCGTTGTCGATGCTGGCCAGCCGGTAGATCTCGTCGATCAGAGCGGCCACGTACCCGGACGCCAGGCTCCCGTTGCGCCACTCCCAGGCGGCGAACCTGAGCAGGCCGCTGAGGAACTCCTCGTCCACCATCTCCGGGGTGTCCATGGCCTTGAGCATCCCCAGCCAGTGCTCGGCCTCGGGCGTCTCGCCCCGTCCAAGGTGGTGGAGGTGGAGGCAGAAGGCGGCGACGCGCATCCCGGCACCGGCGGCGAACTGCCACCAGAACTGGGCGCTTTCGTGATGCCGGGCCAGGTACAGCATGCACGCGAAGAGGTGGGCGCCGTCCACGTCGATCTCGGTGAGGTCGCTGACGCGGACCAGGAGCATCCAGTCGTCCTGCTCACCGCCGTAGCTCTTCCGTTCACCGATCGCCTCGGCGAGACGCTCCAGGTGCGTGGCGGCCCCGGGGCGTTCCAGGGCCCAGCGCACCACCACCGCCAACTGCTGCCCGGCCACTGCGGGGAGGTCGCGCAGCGGGAGCAGCCCGGCGTCCTCGGCGAGCCGGCGCAGCGCGGTGGGCTCGTCGAAGGTGCGCTCTTCGGTGCGCAGCGCCTGCCCCAGGGAAGCCAGCATGCTCTCGACGCGGCTGCCGGTCACTTGGGATCCTTCCCGTGCTTCACGTGCGAGGGCACGGCTTGCTCCAGGCGCTCCTTGGCCTTGCGGCAGTGGTAGTCGACGGTCCGGGTGGTCACGCCCAGGTACCAGGCGATCTTGCTGGTCTCCAGGTTCATCACCTGCTTGAGGACGACGGCGTCGAACTGGCGCGGAGGCAGCTTCCGCAGGGCCCGGAAGAGGCCGATCTCCTCGTCCGGCTCCAAGCGGGAGAGGCCCTCCCGGAAGGAGTTCAGCTCCTGGGAGACCACGGTCTTACGGAAGATCGCCCAGACCTCGCCCTGCATGTTGCTCGACTGCAGCAGTTCGTCCCAGAGGTTGAGGATCTCCAGGAATGCGCGGTGCACGGTGGCTTCGGCGGCCTGCCAGTTCCCGGACACCACGCGGGCGTACTGGTGGAAGTCCGCCTGGTTGGCCACCCAGAGGGCCTCGAACTCCAGCGGCAGCGGCAGCGGTGCCGTCTCCGTGATCGTGCCGAAGACGATGTGCGGGTGGGCCTCTTCGCTCATGGGTCCTCTTCGTCGAGGGGTGGAAGCGACAACCTGTGAGCATGTCACGTCGTATCGCGTGTGCATGACGACCACTCAACCCTCGAAACACCCCGCACACGCATACCGCTGGGCATAAAAATCACACAGTGATGTCACGAGGCGGCACACCGTAATGACATACTTGTCAGTAACGGCTCCCCAACTGGAGCTTCGGTGCTGCCGTTTCCTGGAGGTCTACACCTCCCGCTCCCCGGCGCGTGACGTATGCCATACCAGGCATATGCGTATCGGCTCCCTTGTGCGTTCTTCCGCCGAGGTCCTCGCAGTGCCACCGGCGTCACCCCACTTGGCGGCCGGGGCGGGCCGCCCCGGCGGCGGCTGCCGTTCCGCTCGGCGGGGCAGTGCGACGGGGACCGGCGCACCGCAGGTCTCATCGACTACCTTCGACTCGCCAGGTGAGGCGACGTCGAACCTCAGGTGTCGCGCCACCCGGGGGTGGCTTACCCGGCGTAAACGGGTAACGTTCCCCACAGAGAGTGATGCGCGGGCGGTAGATATGGGGAGTCAACGGTGAGAAACGGCCCGGAAGCGGTTACCTGCGGTGAGGCCATGCTGCTGATGCTCGCCGAACCCGGCCTCCCCCTGGAACGCGCGACGCACTTCCGGCGTTCCGTGGCCGGGGCCGAGTCCAACGTCGCGGCCGGACTCGCCAGGCTGGGCCACTGGGCCCGCTGGATCGGCCGGGTCGGGGACGACCCGGCGGGCGAGGCCGTGCTGCGGGAACTGCGCGCCGACGGCGTCGACGTCTCCTGCGCAGAGATGGACCCGGAGTCGCCGACCGGGCTGCTGCTGCGCGACAGCCACCCCCGCCGCGCCGTCGATGTGCAGTACTACCGGACCGGTTCGGCCGCCTCGCTGCTCAGTCCAGCCCAGATCACCCCCGAAGCGCTGGCCGGTGTGCGGCTCGTGCACGTCACCGGCATCACCCCGATGCTCTCCGAGGACGCCGAACAGGCCACCCACGCCCTGATCGAAGGCGCCCGGCAGGCCGGTGCCACCGTCTGCTTCGACCCCAACGTGCGGCGCAAACTCGGCACCGACCACGAGTGGATCCGGCGCGTCGGGCCGCTGCTGCGCGAGGCCGACCTCGTCCTCGCCGGGGAGGAGGAGATCGAACTCCTGCTGGGCGCGGGCCCGGACGAGGGTGCCAAGGCGCTGCTGACGCTCGGCCGGGCCGGCACGGTCGTGGTCAAGCACCGCGACCACAGCGCGGTCGCGCACACCGCCGAGGGCCAGTGGCGGCAGGAGCCCTTCGAGGTGCCGGTCACCGACCCGGTCGGCGCGGGCGACGCCTTCGCGGCCGGCTGGCTCTCGGCCCGGCTGCGCGGACTGGACCACCAGCGGGCCCTGGCCGAGGCCGCGTGCGTGGCGGCGCTCGTCGTCCAGGCGCCCGGTGACATCGACGGACTGCCCACCGCCGCCGCCCGCGACCGCGCTCTCGCGGCGTTCACCCGCGGCACCGACCCGGTGCACCGCTGACCCTGCCCCCGCAGGGTCCGGCCCGGTGCCGGCCGGCCGACATCCCACAGACCGAGAGAGGCGGCGAACTGCCGTGTACCGCTGGGAGATCACCAGAGCGGCGCTGGAACAGCGCGTCCTCGCCATCGTCCGCGCGGACAGCTACGAGAAGGCGGCCGCGACCGCCGACATCCTGCTCGCCGCCGGTCTCACCAGCCTGGAGGTCTCGCTGACCACGCCGTACGCGCTCGACGCCATCAGCACGCTGCGCCGCGAGACCGGCGAGGACGTCGTGATCGGAGCGGGCACCGTCCTGGACGGCGCCTCGGCCCGGCTCGCCGTCGATGCCGGTGCCCGCTTCCTCGTCGCACCCGCTCTCGACGAGGAGGTCATCCGGACCGGACACCGCTACGGGGTTCCCGTCTTCCCCGGCGTCGCCACTCCCACCGAAGCGGTCCGGGCGCTGGAACTGGGCGCCGACGGGCTCAAACTCTTCCCCGCCGCACAGCACGGGCCCGGCTGGCTGCGGGACGTGCGCGCGGCGCTGCCGCAGGCGCCCTTCCTGCCCACCGGCGGCATCACCCTGGAGGAGGCGCCCGAGTGGATCGCTGCGGGCGCCGTCGCCTGCGGCATGGGCTCCGCGCTCACCGACGGCCACGACCGGGAGTCGACCACCAAGCGGGTCGCCGGACTCCTCAAGCGCCTCCAGGACGCCGCACCCGACTGAGCAGGGCACCGCGCTGCCCGTCTCCCCCTCCGGCACGGGCAGCCCGTCCGCCGGCGAAGGAGCGGGACGGCAACCCCGCGCTGGCCGAAAACGCCCCGGTGACCTGCCGCGGGCACGCTCCTAGGCTCACCCCATGGCTGACCGGAGCGTGCTGGATCTGAGCCCGGACACGGACGGCATCGTCGACCTCGCCGCGCTGGGGGACGACTTCGTCCGCGACCCCTACCCCGTCTACGCCGCGCTGCGCCGCCGCGGCACCGTGCACCATGTGCGCACCCCGGAAGGCGCGCACGGCTGGCTGGTCGTCGGCCACGAGGCGGCGCGGGCCGCCCTGAACGACCCGCGGCTCTCCAAGAACTGGGCCAACGCCTCGCCGGACGCCGGAACCCTCTCGATCTCCCCCGGCACCCACATGCTGATCAGCGACCCGCCCGACCACACCCGGCTGCGCAAGCTGGTCAGCAGGCAGTTCACCCCGCGCCGGATCGCCGCGCTGGAACCCCGCATCCGGGAGCTGACCGCCGGGCTGCTGGACCGGATGCTCGCACACCCCGACGGGCGCGCCGACCTGGTCGACTCGCTCGCCTTCCCGCTCCCGATCGCGGTGATCTGCGAACTGCTCGGCGTACCGGACCTGGAGCGCGAGCGGTTCAGCGCCTGGAGCGACCACGTACTGAGCGCGGCCCCGGAGGAGGAGAAGCGCGGCTCGGTGGAGGCATTGAGCGACTATCTGGCCGAACTGCTGGAGCGGCAGCGCGCACGGCCGGGCGAGGACCTGCTCAGCCTCCTGATCCGGACCAGCGACGAGGACGGCGACCGGCTCTCCACCGGCGAGCTGCACGGGATGGCCTGGCTGCTGCTGGTGGCCGGGTACGAGACGACGGTGGGGCTCATCGCCAACGGCGCGCTCGCGCTGCTGTGCCACCCCGACCAGCTCGCAGCGCTGCGCGCCGATCCGGCGCTGCTCGACGGAGCCGTCGAGGAGATGCTCCGCTACGACGGCCCGGTCGAGATGTCCACCTACCGCTTCACCCGCGAACCCCTGGAGATCGACGGCACCCTGATCCCCGGCGGCGGCCGGCTCGTGCTGCCGGTCCTGGCCGACGCCGACCGGGATCCGGCGCGCTTCCCGGCGGCCGACCGCTTCGACATCCGCCGGGAGAGCGGCGGCCACCTCGCCTTCGGGCACGGCATCCACTTCTGTCTGGGCGCCCCGCTGGCCCGTCTGGAGGCCCGGATCGCCTTCGGGATGCTGCTGGAGCGCACCGAGCGGCTGGAGTTGGACGCCAGTCCCGCCGCACTGGAGTGGCGGCAGGGCACCGTGCTGCGCGGGGTGAAGAGCGTGCCGGTGCGGTTCGGCTGACCAGTGCGTTTCCGGCCGGAGGGCCGGCGGGGTGGGGGCTGTGGTCCGGGCCGGGGGACGTGTTGTGAAGCATGGACACAGGTCCGTACCAGACTCGTAGGGTACCGGCATGCGGATCAGTCAGTGCCGGGAAGAAGACCTCGAACTGCTCGAGGCGCACATGCCGCTGCGCGGGGCGGCCACCCCACACGAGGCCCGCTACGCGCGGCAGCGGCAGGGCAGCGCCACGTTCCTGCTGGCCTGGAAGGACCGGCGGCCGGTCGGTAGCTGCGAGATCCGCTGGGCGGGGTGCGAGGCGCCTGAGGTGCGGGCGGCCCATCCCGGCTGCCCGGAGGTGCACGGGCTCGGGGTGTGGCACGGAGCCCTCCGCGCCCAGAACATCAGCACAGCCCTCCTCCGGGAGGTGGAGCGCCTGGCCGCGGAGCGGGGCTGCCGCGCGGTCGGGCTCGGCGTCGAGAAGAACAACCCGCGGGCGAGCGCGCTCTACGGCCACCTCGGCTACCGCGACTCCGTGCCGTATCTGGACTGCTGGAGCTACCAGGACGGGGCCGGGGTCGTCCACCGGGTCGCCGACGCCTGCCTGTTCATGGTCAAGAAGCTGTGACCGCCCACCGGGCGCGCCGGTGCCGAGGCGTGCCCGATCGGACCGGCGCCGCGGTCCCGGCACCGACCCGGCGCGGCCCCGGCTCAGCCGGTCCGGGAGGGCTCGGCGCCGTCGAGTGCGGCCGGCTCCACGGGGGCGCCGGTGGCGCGCGACAGTTCGCAGGCTTCCGCGGCCAGCAGCGCCGCGAGGGCCTCCCGGCCGTCGCAGGGGTTGGGGATCTCACCGCGCAGGGTGCGCACGAAGGCGTCGATCTCGGCCTCGTACGCGGGCCCGAACCGGTCGAGGAAGCCGGGCCAGGGCCGCTCCGGCGGCGGGGGAGCGGCCGGCTCCAGTGAGGTGAGGGGGGTGCGCGCGTCCAGCCCGACCGCGAACTGGTCCCGCTCGCCCGCGAGCTCCATCCGCACGTCGTAGCCCGCCCCGTTCATCCGGGTCGTGGTCGCGGTGCACAGGGTGCCGTCGTCCAGGGTGAGGAGCGCGGCCGCGGTGTCCACGTCGCCCGCCTCCGCGAACATGGCGGGACCCGCGGCGGAGCCGGTGGCGTAGACGGAGACGATCTCCCGCCCGGTCACCCACCGCACGGCGTCGAAGTCGTGGACGAGGCAGTCCCGGTAGAGCCCTCCCGAGTGCGGCAGATAGGCGGCGGGCGGCGGCGCCGGGTCCGAGGTCATGGCCCGCACCGTGTGCAGCCGGCCGAGACGGCCCGTGCGCACCGCCTCCCGGGCGGCGGTGTACCCGGCGTCGAAGCGCCGCATGAAGCCGATCTGCAGCAGGGTTCCGGCGGCCGCCACCTCCGCGAGCGCCGCCCGGGTACCGGCCGGGTCCAGGGCGATGGGCTTCTCGCAGAAGGCCGGCAGCCCGCGCCGGGCCGCGGTGCGGATCAGCTCGGCGTGCGAGGCGGTCGCCGAGGCGATCACGACCGCGTCGAGGTCCGCGTCGAAGAGGTCGGGCACGCCGGGTACCGCGGTGGCGCCGAGGGCGGCGGCCGTCTCGCGGGCCCGTGCGGCGTCCGCGTCCGCGACCACCAGTCCGCTCACCTCGGGATGCGCGTCGAGGGTGCGGGCGTGCAGGGTGCCGATCCGGCCGGTGCCGATGAGTCCGATGCGCATGGGCCCCACGCTCGCCCGCGCGCCCGGCGGTGTCAATGTGTTGTCTTTTCGTCCTGACAATCGAATGTACGGTTCACGCGACCGCCGAAGGGCACTACGCTCCCGTTCGTGGCCAAGAATGATCCGGTAGACCTGCAGCTCAGTGTGGACCGCGCCAGTCCCGTCCCGCTCTACTTCCAGCTCGCCCAGCAGTTGGAGAGCGCCATCGAGCGCGGGAAGCTGGCGCCCGGGAGCCTGCTGGGCAACGAGATCGAGCTGGCCGGCCGCCTGGGGCTGTCCCGCCCCACCGTCCGGCAGGCCATCCAGTCGCTGGTCGACAAGGGGCTGCTGGTCCGGCGCCGGGGCATCGGCACCCAGGTCGTGCACAGCCAGGTCAAGCGTCCCATGGAGCTGAGCAGCCTCTACGACGATCTGGAGGCGGCGGGCCAGCGTCCGGCCACCCGGGTGCTGCGGCACGGCGTCGAGGAGGCGACGGGGGAGGTCGCGGCGGCGCTGGGAGTGCCCGAGGGGGCCGAGGTGCGGCTGGTGGAGCGGCTGCGGCTGGCGCACGGGGAGCCGATGGCGCACATGCGCAACCATCTGCCGGTGGATCTGCTCACTCCGCGGGAGGGCGAGCTGGAGACGACGGGCCTCTACCGGCTGATGCGCGGAGCCGGAGTGACGCTGCACTCGGCCCGGCAGTCGGTGGGCGCGCGGATCGCGGACGAGGCCGAGGCGGAGCTGCTGGGGGAGACCGAGGGCGCTCCGCTGCTGACGATGGAGCGCACCACCTACGACGACACCGGGCGCGCCGTCGAGTACGGCTCGCACCTCTACCGCGCGTCCCGCTACTCCTTCGACTTCCAGCTCCTGGTGCGTCCCTGAGTCCTTGAGAGGTGTCCCCGTGCGAGAGCCCCGAGCCGATGACGTTGACGGCCGCCCTGCTCGCCGCTACACATCCCGGTCGGAGGGGGTGGGCGCGGGCCCGGCAGGGGGTTTCCGGCCACCTTGGCGGATATGTGTGCGAAGATCCAGGGCGGTTCCCGACCGTATACCTACCCAGAGAGCAGGACAGGTGGCCAGCGTGCAGAGGTCCCGGCGAAGGTTCCGCAGGTCCATACGTACGACCGGGGCCGCGGTGGCGGCGACGGTCGTCGCGCTGACCGCGCTCGCCGGGTGCAGCAGCACCGGCGGCAAGCGGGCGGAGGAGGCGCGCGAGCAGGCGGCCTCGGGCAAGGCCAACGTGACCACTCCGCGCTGGAAGGTCGCCATGGTCACGCACTCCGGCGACGGCGACACCTACTGGGACATCGTGCAGAGCGGCGCCAAGCAGGCAGCCGACAAGGACAACATCGAGTTCCTCTACTCGCACGACAAGGAAGCCGGCCGCCAGGCGCAGCTCGTCCAGACGGCGATCGACAAGAAGGTCGACGGCCTGATCGTCACCCTCGCCAAGCCCGACGCGATGAAGCGCGTGGTCAAGAAGGCCGTGAAGGCCGGCATCCCGGTCATCACGATCAATTCCGGCCAGGAGGTCTCGCAGGACTTCGGCGCGCTGACCCACATCGGTCAGGACGAGGTCCTCGCGGGTGAGGCCGTCGGCCGCGAGCTGAACGAGCGGGGCCGGAAGAAGGCCGTCTGCCTCATCCACGAGCAGGGCAACGTCGGTCACGAGCAGCGCTGCGACGGCATCGAGAAGACGTTCGACGGCAAGGTCAAGAACCTGTACGTGGACGGCACCAACATGCCGGGCGTGCAGTCGTCGGTCGAGGCCAAGCTCCAGTCCGACAAGAAGGTCGACGCGGTCGTCACGCTCGGCGCGCCGTTCGCGGCCACCGCGGCGAAGGCGAAGGAGAACGCGGGCAGCGAGGCCGAGATCGACACCTTCGACCTCAACGACAAGGTCGCCGCCGGACTGCAGGACGGCACGATCGGCTTCGCCGTCGACCAGCAGCCCTACATGCAGGGCTACGAGGCCGTCGACCTGCTCTGGCTCTACCGCTACAACGCCGACATGCTCGGCGGCGGCAAGCCGGTGCTCACCGGGCCGCAGATCCTCACCAAGAAGGACGCGGGCAAGCTGGCCGAGCTGACGAAGCGGGGCACCCGATGACGGCCCCGGCCCGGCCCGGCGGCCAGGGCGCCCAGGACGGCTCCCCACTGCCGGAGGACCCCCGCCCGGCGGCCCCGGCGGCGGTCGACGAGCGGCTGGTGCACCGCCCGCTGGCGGTCCGGCTGCTGCGGCGCCCGGAGCTGGGCGCCGTGGTCGGCGCGCTCGCGCTGTTCGTCTTCTTCGCGCTGGTCGCGGACAGCTTCCTGCGCCCCTCCAGCCTCTCCACGGTCCTCTACTTCTCCTCCACCCTGGGGATCATGGCGGTGCCGGTGGCGCTGCTGATGATCGGCGGGGAGTTCGACCTGTCGACCGGCGTGATGGTGACCTCCTCCGCGCTGGCCTCCTCGATGTTCAGCTACCAGATGACGGCCAACACCTGGGTCGGCGTCGGGGTGTCGCTGCTGGTCACACTGGCCATCGGGCTCTTCAACGGGATCATGCTCACCCGCACCAGGCTGCCCAGCTTCATCATCACGCTGGGCACCTTCCTGATGCTGACGGGTCTCAACCTCGGCCTCACCAAACTGATCAGCGGCACGGTCACCACCAAGAGCATCAGCGACATGGAGGGCTTCGACTCGGCCAAGGCCGTCTTCGCCTCCACGCTCACCCTCGGCGGCGTCGATCTGCAGATCACCATCGTGTGGTGGCTGCTGCTGGTGGCGGCGGCCACCTGGATCCTGCTGCGCACCAGCGTCGGCAACTGGATCTTCGCGGTGGGCGGCGGAGTGGACGCGGCCCGTGCCGTCGGCGTTCCGGTGGCCCGCACCAAGATCGGCCTGTATCTGGGTGTCGCGTTCGCCGCCTGGATCTCCGGCCAGCACCTGCTGTTCAACTACGACACCGTCCAGTCGGGCGAGGGCGTCGGCAACGAGCTGATCTACATCGCCGCGGCCGTCATCGGCGGCTGCCTGCTGACCGGCGGCTACGGCTCCGCGGTCGGCGCGGCCGTGGGCGCCCTGATCTTCGGCATGGCCAACAAGGGCATCATCTACGCGCAGTGGGACCCGGACTGGTTCAAGTTCTTCCTCGGCGCGATGCTGCTGCTCGCCACGCTGCTGAACGCGTGGATCCGGAAGCGGGCGGAGGCGACCCGATGAGCGAGGTACAGCCGGCCGACGACGGGGCGCTCGTCGAGCTGTCCGACGTCAGCAAGTTCTACGGCAACATCCGGGCCCTGGAGGGCATCTCCCTGACGGTGCGGCCCGGGGAGATCACCTGTGTGCTCGGTGACAACGGGGCGGGCAAGTCCACCCTGATCAAGATCATCTCAGGGCTGCACCAGCACGACGGCGGTACCTTCCGCATCCAGGGCGAGGAGACCCGGCTCTCCTCGCCGCGCCAGGCGCTGGACCGCGGCATCGCCACCGTCTACCAGGACCTGGCCGTCGTCCCGCTGATGCCGGTGTGGCGGAACTTCTTCCTCGGCTCCGAGCCGTCGACCGGCCGCGGACCGCTGCGCCGGCTCGACGTGCAGCGCATGCGGCGCACCACGCACAGCGAGCTGCTGCGGATGGGCATCGACCTGCGCGACGTCGACCAGCCGATCGGGACGCTGTCCGGCGGCGAGCGGCAGTCCGTCGCCATCGCCCGCGCCGTGCACTTCGGCGCCAAGGTGCTGGTGCTGGACGAGCCCACCGCCGCGCTCGGGGTCAAGCAGAGCGGGGTCGTCCTCAAGTACGTCGCCGCGGCCCGGGACGCCGGCCTCGGCGTCGTGCTGATCACCCACAACCCGCACCACGCCTATCTCGTCGGGGACCGCTTCGTGCTGCTCAAGCGCGGCACCATGGCCGGGTCCTACGTGAAGGACGGGCTGGAGCTGGAGGAGCTGGTGCGGCAGATGGCGGGCGGTTCGGAACTGGACCAGCTCAGCCACGAACTGCAGCGCGACTGAGCCCGGTGCTCCGGGCCCGCCGGCCGCAGCCGGGGCGGGCCCGGCGGTGCACGGGACTCCGAGCGCCCGTGCGCCGGACGACGTACCGTTGACCCCTGGCAGCAGCGGGCGCACCCGTGAGACCCCTCCCAGAGAGACGACCACCTCTTGAACGCGGACAGCTTTCAGCGAGCAGACCGGGTCCACCGACGGCGGACGGGCCCCAGCCCGAGCGTGCTGAGGACCGTCAGCACGCGTGAGCGCCGCTCCCATCTGTCGGCACCCCGCGTTCCCACCGTCGGTATCGACATCGGCGGCACCAAGGTCATGGCCGGTGTCGTGGACGCCGACGGGGTGATCCTGGAGAAGGTCCGGGCCGAGACGCCGGAGAAGTCGAAGAGCCCGAAGGTGGTCGAGGACACCATCGCGGAGCTGGTGCTCGACCTCTCGGACCGGCACGACGTGCACGCCGTCGGCATCGGCGCGGCGGGGTGGATCGACGCGGACCGCTCCCGGGTGCTGTTCGCGCCGCATCTCGCCTGGCGCGACGAGCCCCTCAAGGACGCGCTGACGGCGCGGCTGGCGGTGCCGGTGATGGTGGACAACGACGCGAACACCGCGGCGTGGGGAGAGTGGCGGTTCGGTGCCGGGCGCGGTGAGGACCACCTGGTGATGATCACGCTGGGCACCGGGATCGGCGGCGCCATCCTGGAGGACGGCCGGGTCAAGCGCGGCAAGTACGGGGTGGCCGGTGAGTTCGGCCATATGCAGGTGGTACCCGGCGGTCACCGGTGCCCGTGCGGCAACAGAGGGTGCTGGGAGCAGTACAGCTCCGGGAACGCGCTGGTCCGGGAGGCCCGTGAGCTGGCGGCCGCCGAGTCGCCGGTCGCCTACGGCATCATCGACCGGGTGGGCGGCCAGGTCGGCGACATCACCGGGCCGCTGATCACCGAGCTCGCCCGCTCCGGCGACGCCATGTGCACGGAGCTCTTCCACGAGGTCGGCTCCTGGCTGGGGGTGGGCCTGGCCAATCTGGCCGCCGCCCTGGACCCGTCCTGCTTCGTGGTCGGCGGCGGGGTGAGCGCCGCCGACGAACTGCTGATCGAACCCGCCAGGGAGGCGTTCCGGCGGCAGCTCACCGGCCGCGGCTACCGGCCGGAGGCCCGGATCGTGAAGGCACAGCTCGGGCCCGAGGCGGGTATGGTCGGTGCTGCGGACCTGGCCCGGCTGGTGGCCCGTCGCTTCCGGCGTGCCAACCGGCGCCGGCTGGAGCGCTACGAGCGCTACGAGCGGGCGGCGGACAACCTGCGCCGGGCCGTCGGTCAGTGACGGGGCCGGGACAGCCGCCCCGCCGGACATCCACCACACACCCCGAGACGCCCAGCGCCATGCCGCACACCGACGACAGCCCCCGCCCCTCCGAGCCCCGCGAGCGCCCCCCGCACCTGCCCCGCCACCGCCTCGCCGTACTGGTGATCGTGGTGCTGCTCATCGCGCTGCCGGCCGGTTACCTGGTGCAGTCGGCCTTCCAGAGCCGCGCCAGCGGCAAGGACAAGGAGCGCGCCGCCGCCGCGACCAGCCTCACCTACGCGCGGCCCCCCAAGGTCAGCCAGCGGATCTACAGCGTCCCGGTACCGGTCTCCTCGACCCGGGTGGCCTTCTACGAGGCGAACGCCTGGCAGAAGAGCACCATGTGGGTGCAGTTCCGCACCAGCCCCAAGCGGCTCACCGAGTTCCTGGAGGACATCGGGAGCAGCCGGGCCGAACTGGCCGAGGGCGAGGTCGCGATCAGCGGACGCAAGGCCAGAGTGGTCGGCTGGCGGTTCGACGAGCCCAGCAGCCACTACCGGAGCCTGCGCCTCGACCAGCCCGGGAGCGAGCCCGACCTGGTGGTCACGGTGGACACGACGTATCCGAGCAGACCCCGCGTCTACGTCGTCTCCACCGCCGAATTCTGAGCCCGCACGCTTTCTCCACGGCCTGCGCACGCGCTCCGCACGCCCCGCGCACGCTGCCGCCACGGACGCGCTCTGTGCCCCGGAGCGGGCGCCCCCGGGGCAGGCGAACCGCCCGCCGCTCGATAGCGTGCACGCGTGAGCAACGGCCGTCCCTCCCCCAACCCGTCCCGCACGTCAGCTCGAGGTGAAGCACGGTGACCCCCGCCCAGACGCTGCAGCACCGGACCGACGGGCCCGACAACGCGCCCGTACTCGTCCTCGGCCCCGCCCTCGGCACCACCTGGCACATGTGGGACCGGCAGATCCCCGAGCTGTCCCGGAACTGGCGGGTGCTCAGATTCGATCTGCCCGGGCACGGCGGCTCCCCGGCCTACTCCGCCGACTCGGCCGACGCCTACGCCGAGCGGCTGCTGGCCACCCTCGACCAGCTCGGCATCGAGCGCTTCGGCTACGCGGGCTGCTCCCTCGGCGGCGCGATCGGCGTCCAGCTCGCGCTGCGGGCCCCGCAGCGCGTCACCTCGCTCGCGCTGATCTCCTCCTCGCCCCGGTTCGCCACCGCGGACAGCTGGCGGCAGCGCGGGGTCGTCATCCGGACCAACGGGCTCGACCCGATCGCCCGCACCACCCCCGAGCGCTGGTTCACCCCCGGCTTCGCCGCCGCACAGCCCGCCATCGTCGAGTGGGCGGTGCAGATGGTCCGCACCACCGACCCGGGCTGCTACATCGCCGCCTGCGAGGCGCTGGCCTCCTTCGACGTCAAGGAGTCGCTGGACCGCATAGGGGTGGGCACGCTGGTCATGGCCGGAGCCGAGGACCAGATCACCCCGCCCGCCGAGGCCCGGGCCCTGGTCGCGGGCATCCCCGACGCGCGGCTCGCGATCGTGCCCGGCGCCTCGCATCTGACGCCCGTCGAGCAGCCCGGGGCCGTCACCGATCTGCTCATCCGGCACTTCACCACCACCTGGCAGGACTCGGCCGCCGGTCCGCCCGCCCCGGCGCCCGTCATCAGCCCCGTGCCGCCGCAGACGTCCGCGGTCGCCGAGTTGGAGTCCGGCGCTGCGGCGGCGCTGCGCACCGACTCCTACGACGCGGGGATGAAGGTGCGCCGCGAGGTGCTCGGCGACGCCCACGTCGACCGCTCCCTGGAGCAGACCGACGACTTCACCGAGGACTTCCAGAACTTCGCCACCCGGTACGCCTGGGGCGAGGTGTGGACCCGTACCGGTGTCGACCGGCGCACCCGCTCGGTGATCACGCTGACCGCGCTGGTGGCCCGCGGCCATCTGGAGGAGCTGGCCTTCCACGTCCGGGCCGCGCTGCGCAACGGGCTGACCCCCGCCGAGATCAAGGAGGTGCTGCTGCAGACCGCCGTCTACTGCGGGGTGCCCGCGGCCAACTCGGCGTTCGCCGTCGCCCAGCGGGTGATCCGGGAGGAGACCACCCCGGAGGACCACCGGCAGCCCCGGGAGGAGAATGAGCCCCATGGGAACTGATGCCAACGACACCGCGCTGAAGCTCACCAAACAGGGCCACGCCAGCGTCCGGCTGGAGAAGGACGGCCGCACCCTCGTCATCGACCCGGGCGGCTACAGCGAGCAGGAGGCCGGGCTGGGCGCGGACGCGCTGCTCGTCACGCACGAACACCCCGACCACTTCGACGAGCTGCGGCTGCGGGCCGCCATGGAAGCCAATCCGGAAGCGGAGATCTGGACGCTGCGCAGCGTCGCCGAACAGCTCTCCGGAGCCTTCCCGGGCCGCGTCCACACCGTGGGCCACGGTGACACGTTCGAGGCGGCCGGATTCGAGGTCGAGGTGCACGGGGAGCTGCACGCGGTCATCCACCCCGACATCCCGCAGATCACCAACATCGGCTTCGTCGTCGACGGGCTGGTCTTCCACCCCGGTGACGCGCTCACCGTCCCCGAGCGGCCCGTCAAGACGCTGCTGCTGCCGGTGTACGCGCCCTGGAACAAGTACGCCGAGGTGCTGGACTACGTCCGCACCGTCAGCCCCGCGCAGGTCTACGACGTCCACGACGGACTGCTGGGCGACCTCGGACTGGCATTCTTCGGCCGGATGCTGGGCGAGGGCGGCCCCGGAACGGGTGGCGCGGCGCACAACCAGCTCCGGCCCGGCGAGAGTGTCCGACTGGCGCGGTAGCCTGCAGTCTGCCGGGGGACGACCCCCGTGACCCCGACGGAGTCCGCATGCGAATTGCCACCTGGAACGTCAACTCGATAACGGCCAGACTGCCCCGCCTGACGCAGTGGCTGGAGTCCGCCCAGCCCGACGTGCTCTGCCTGCAGGAGCTCAAGGTGTCCGACGACGCCTTCCCGCAGCAGGAGCTGCGCGCGCTCGGCTACGAGTCGGTCGTCAGCGCGCAGGGCCGCTGGAACGGCGTCGCGGTCCTCTCCCGCGTGGGCATCGAGGACCCGGCGCTGGGCCTGCCCGGCGCGCCCGCCTGGGAAGGCGCCGTCGAGGCCCGCGCCGCCGCGGCCACCTGCGGCGGGGTGCGCGTGTGGTCGCTGTACGTACCCAACGGGCGCGAGGTGGGGCACCCGCACTACGAGTACAAGCTGGAGTGGCTGGCGGCCCTGCGGGACGCGGCGGAGAAGTTCGCCTCCGCCGCGACGCCGTTCGCGGTGCTGGGCGACTTCAACATCGCGCCGACCGACGAGGACGTCTGGGACATCGCCGAGTTCGAGGGCGCCACCCATGTGACCGCCCGGGAGCGGGAGGCGCTCGCCGCCCTGGAGGCGGCGGGCGTCTCGGACGTCCACCCGCGTCCGCTCAAGTACGACGTGCCGTTCACCTACTGGGACTACCGGCAGCTCTGCTTCCCGAAGAACCGCGGTATGCGGATCGACCTCGTCTACGGCAACGAGGCGTTCACCACCGCGGTCTCGGACGCCTACGTCGACCGGGAGGCCAGGAAGGGCAAGGGCGCCTCCGACCACGCTCCGGTGGTGGTCGACCTGGAGGTGTGACGCCCCCGCGCTCCCCGGCCGGGTCCCCGGCGGCGCGGTTCAGTCCGTGAGCAGCCGCAGGTCGACCGACTCGCCGAGGGCGCGCAGTCCCGCGTCACCGGGGTGCAGATGGTCGCCCGAGTCGTACTTGGGCGCCATCCGCTCCGGGTGGGAGGGGTCCCGCACCACCTTGTCGAAGTCCAGGACGGCGTCGAAGCGGCCGCCGTTGTCCCGGACGAAGGCGTTGACCTTCGCCCGCTTGGCCTCGACCTCCGCCGTGCAGTCGTGGTAGCCCTCGCACGGCGTGATCGTCGCCACCACGACCCGCGTGCCGCGCTCGGCCGCCCGCGCGGCGATCGCCTTCATCCCCGCGATCACCTCCTCGGCCGAGGCGCCCCAGCGCACGTCGTTGATGCCTTCGAAGAGCACCACCGTCCGCACATTGGTCTGGGCCAGCACGTCCCGCTCCAGCCGGTGCTGTGCGCTCACCCCCGCGGTGTCGCTGCTGACGCCGTCGCCGGGATAGCGGTCGGTGACGATGCGGTTGGCGGAGATGCCCTCGTTGAGCACCCCGAGCCGCGGCACCCTGCTCTGCGCCAGCAGCCGGCCGGCCAGCACGTCCGGCCAGCGCCGGTTGGCCCCCTCCGTGGAGCGGACGCCGTCCGTGATGGAGTCCCCGAGGGTGACGACCGAGCCGGGGCCGCCCTGCACGTCGACGCCGGTCAGGAACGGCCATCGGGACAGCGAACCGGTGAAGGCCGCCCCGCCGGTCTCGCCGGTGCGGTCGCCGCTGCCGTCCTCGCTCAGATACGACGTTTGCTTCGCCACGCTGTGCACCGGAGCCGCGGAGACCGGGCCGGGCAGATGGATGCTCACCAGCAGATTGGTCTCCGAGGGCACGTCGAAGCCCACGGGATCGCTGACGGCGCGGGCCCCGGCCGGGATCCGGGTGCCGAGGCGGCCGCCGTCGAAGGTGAGCGGGGTCGGTCGCCGGTGTGCGGCGGCGCCGTTCTTCTGCACGGCGATCGAGGCGTGCCCGATGCGGACCGGCTGCGCGGCGAAGGTGTTCTCCAGGCGGATCCGCGCCCGGGGGCCGCCCGCCGAGGTGTGGACGACCAGCCGCAGCGTCCGGTCCCGCCACTCGCCGGTACCGGTGTAGCCGCCGGTACCGGCGGACCAGCTCCCCGTCCAGCCGGTGGCCTCGGGCCGCACCGCGAGGTCGAAGACGTGCAGATCGGCGTCGGCGCCCGGATCCCGGGGCAGGGTGACCGAACCGACCGTTCGGCCGTGCTCCAGGGGCACGGTGACCGCGTAGATCCGGGCTTTCTCCGCGACCTGGCCGTCCTGCCGGGTGTTGAGGTGGGGCAGCGCGACGGCCTTGGTGGCCAGCGGTCCGCCGCGCCAGTCGCCCGCGGTGAGCGTGTAGCGGCTCCGGGAGCCGTCCCGGTACCGGACGGTGCCCTCGCCGCCCGCGGCGTCCGCCGGGCCGTGCGGCGAGGTGGCGGCCACCAGGAACGTGAGCGCCTCGCCCCGGCCGCCGACCCGCACCCGCTGTCCGTCCGCACGGACGTTGTCGGGGCGGCCGGGGGCCCGGTCCGGCCAGCGGAGTGCGGCCGCGTCCAGGTCCAGCCGGGCGCCGGGCCCCCAGCCGGCGGCCTCGAGGTCCTGCGCGGAGAGGGAGCGCCCGGCGCCGTCGAAGTCGCCGGCATCCGGTGCGGCGTCGTCGCTGATCGCGCGGTTGTCGTAGAGGCGTGCCAGGGGGAGCGGCCGCTCGGCGCCGGGGTCCGCGGGCGCCGTCTGCCGGGTGCTCTGCTGTGCGGTGGCCGTCGCCACCAGGGTCGGTGCCGTCGCGGCCACGGCGGCCACCAGGACGGTGAGGGACCGGGTCCAGGTACGTCTGCGCACGTGATGCCCTCTCGTGGGACTCCGACTGCGGTGCGTGCACCCCGGATTCCACCGAGGCGGGGTGAAGTTAGAGAGGCCCTGACGCGGCGTCAAGGTGTCCGGCGGCCCAAACCGGCCGGGTTTCGCACCCAGCGCGCCTATAGTGCCCACGGGCGCGAGAATGCCACGCTGATGCGCATGCACTTCCCCTTTCTGGACAACTGGCGCAAGCCCCACCCGGATGCCGAAGGGGCGGTCGCATCGAGCCGCCGGCTGTCGGACGATCCGGAGACCGCGACGCAGCTCCTCTCCGAATGCGAACTCCTGCGCGAGCAGGCGCGCGGGGCGGGTGTCGAACTCGACGACTCGGTGGAGTCCTTGGCCGCGCTGGACCAACTGCTGCCGCACTGGCGCGAGGACCCCGAGGTCACCCCGTGGCTCGGCACGGACGCCGGGCTCTACCTGGGGACCGTGATGGTGCGGTCGGTGCCGGGGGCCCGCTGGGTGCGGTGGCCGAACGGCCAGCCGGTGGTGCGGCTGCCGTCCGGACGGGAGGCCGACGTGCTGGAGGAGGGCACCAACTGGGCCGAGACGGGCTCGCCGGAGCTGTCCCAGGCGTACGCCGAGGTCAGCGAGGACTGACGTACGCCGACCGGTATATCGCCTTGCTGCGTGTCATCCCGGTGATGACCCGTTCGGCCCGATAGTTTCCGTTTCCTATGGAACCGCTGATCGAGCTGCGCGGAGTCAACAAGTACTTCGGCACGCAGCACGTGCTGAGGGACATCGACCTCACCGTCGGCCGCGGCGAGGTCGTCGTCGTCATCGGACCGTCGGGTTCCGGCAAGTCGACGCTGTGCCGCACCATCAACCGCCTGGAGACGATCGGGTCCGGCACCATCACCCTGGCGGGGCGCCCCCTCCCGGAGGAGGGCCGGGAGCTGGCCCGGCTGCGCAGCGAAGTCGGCATGGTCTTCCAGTCGTTCAACCTCTTCGCGCACAAGACCGTGCTGGCCAACGTGGCGCTCGCCCCGCTCAAGGTGCGCGGCAGGAAGAAGGACGAGGCGTACGCGGACGCCCGCGAACTGCTGCGCAGGGTCGGCCTGGCCGAGCACGCGGACAAGTACCCGGCGCAGCTCTCCGGCGGCCAGCAGCAGCGGGTGGCCATCGCCCGCGCCCTGGCCATGGATCCGCAGGCGCTGCTCTTCGACGAGCCCACCTCCGCACTCGACCCGGAGATGATCAGCGAGGTCCTGGAGGTCATGCAGCAGCTCGCCCGGGACGGCATGACCATGGTCGTGGTCACCCACGAGATGGGCTTCGCCCGCTCGGCGGCCCACCGCGTGGTGTTCATGGCCGACGGCCGGATCGTCGAGGACCGCGCCCCGGGCGAGTTCTTCACCGCGCCCCGCAGCGAGCGCGCCAGGGACTTCCTCGCCAAGATCCTCGAGCACTGAGGGGGCCCGGCCGTGCCTGCGCCTGCTCCGTCCAGCGGTACCCGTGCCACCCGCCGGGGCGCCGTGCGCCGCCCCGCCCGCTGCCTGGCCGCCGGGCTGCTGCTGCTCGCCGTCGCCGGGTGCGGAGCCTCCGGCAGTCCGCCCGCCCGCGGCCCGCAGCCCGGCAGACTTCCGCACTACGCCGTCGACCGGGACTTCTCGCTGCCCACCTCACCCACCTGGCGGAGCGCGCACCGCGACGGGAAGCTGACGATCGGCGTCAAGGAGGACCAGCCCGGCATGGGCGAGAAGAACCCGGCCACCGGCGCGTACAGCGGCTTCGACATCGAGATCGCCCGGATGACGGCGGCCTCGCTCGGATTCGATCCGGACCGGCAGATCACCTACCGGGCCATCGCCTCCGCGAACCGGGAAACCGCCCTGCAGAACGGCCAGATCGACTACTACGTCGGCACCTACACCATCAACGAGGGCCGCAAGAAGCTGGTCGGCTTCGCCGGGCCCTACTACATCGCCGGGCAGCGGCTGCTGGTGCGGCGGGACGAGAAGCAGCTCACCGGCCCGGACGAGATGGCCGGCCGGAAGGTCTGCTCGGCGGTCGGCTCCACCCCGCTGCAGCGCATCCAGGCGGACTACCCCGGTGCCGACGCGGTCGCCTACGACAGCTATGCCATCTGCGTGGACAACCTCCTCAACCATCAGGTCGACGCGGTCACCACGGACGACACCATCCTGCTGGGCTACGCGGCCAAGGACCCGGCGCACCTGAAGGTCGTCGGCAGGGCGTTCTCCGAGGAGCCGTACGGCATCGGCGTGCCCCGCCAGGACCGGGCGCTGGCCCGCGCCCTGGACCGGGCCCTCGTGGCGCGGGAGCGGAACGGCGACTGGAAGCGGGCCTACGACGTCACGCTCGGCCTCTCCGGCCGCCCCGCACCGCGGCCGCCCCGTGTCGACCCCGCGCTGACGCGCTGAGAGGAGTCCGAACGGCCCCATGGACGTACTGACAGAGAACTTCTCCCTCTACGGCGAGGGCTTCTGGGGGACCGTGCGGCTGACCCTCTACTCCTCGCTGCTGGCGCTGGCCGCGGGCGTGCTGACGGCCGGGTTCCGGGTGGCGCCGGTGCGCGCGCTGCGCGCGGTCGGCACCACCTGGGTGACGGTGCTGCGCAACACCCCGCTGACGCTGCTGTTCTTCGCCCTGCTGCTGGGGCTGCCCCGCTTCGGTGTCGCGCTGCCGTTCGAGCTGTTCGCGGTGCTGGCGCTGGGCTGCTACACCTCCGCGTTCATCTGCGAGGCGGTGCGCTCGGGCATCAACACGGTGCCGGTCGGGCAGGGTGAAGCGGCCCGCAGCCTGGGGATGACCTTCGGGCAGACGCTGGGCGCCGTCGTCCTGCCGCAGGCGATCCGCACCGTGATCGCACCGATCGGCTCCACCCTGATCGCGCTCGCCAAGAACTCCGCCATCGCCGGCTCGTTCAGCGTCGTGGAGCTGCTGAGCACCTACAAGACGCTCAGCGAGAACGGGTACAGCGTGATCTGGAGCTTCGTGTGGATCGCCGTCGGCTATCTGATCCTGACCCTGTCGATCAGCGCGCTCTTCCACGCCATGGAGCGGCGCTGGGGGGTGGCCCGATGAGTCCGCGCTTCCGCACCCGGCAGCATGCTCCGGCGCCCTCCGCGCTCTACGACATCCCCGGACCCAGGGCACAGGCCCGGCATCTGCTCTACGGGGTGCTGACGACCCTCGCCCTCGCGGCGCTGCTGGCCTGGGTGGTCCATCTGCTGGTCACGACCGGGCAGTTCGCCTTCGTGAAGTGGCGGCCCTTCGGCTACGCGGGGATCCAGGAACTGCTGCTGCGCGGTCTCGGCAACACTCTGAAAGCCTTCGCGCTGGCGGCCGTCCTGGCGCTGGCCCTGGGCGCCCTGCTGGCCGCCGGACGGCTCTCCGAGCACCGGCCGGTGCGCTGGGCCGGCACGCTGCTGGTGGAGTTCTTCCGGGCGATGCCCGTGCTGGTCATGATCTTCTTCGTCTTCGTGGCTCTGGAGGTCCAGCCGCTGCCGGCCCTGGTGACCGGACTGACCCTCTACAACGGCTCCGTGCTCGCCGAGGTCTTCCGCTCCGGTGTGCTCTCGGTCGATCGCGGCCAGCGGGAGGCCGCCTACGCCCTGGGGATGCGCAAGACCCAGGTCATGGTGCATGTCCTGGTGCCGCAGGCGGTGCGGGCCATGCTGCCGGCGATCATCAGCCAGCTCGTCGTCGCGCTCAAGGACACCTCGCTCGGCTACCTGATCACCTACGAGGAGTTCCTGCACGCGGGGCGGCTGATCGCCATCAACATGGACTACACCATGCCGTTCATCCCCGTCGTGATCGTGATTTCGGCGGTCTACATCGGGCTGTGCATGCTGCTGTCCTGGTTCGCCCACTGGGTCGCACGGCGCGAGCGCGGCAACGTCAAGAACGAGGCCGTCCCGGTGGCTCCCGCCGAAGCCGCCCCCACCATGCCCGGCGCCGAGCCGTGAGCATCCCGGGCCTCACTCCGCCGCGGTCGTCGCCGCGCGGGTCACATCGGCGACCAGTTCGACCACATCCGGCCCGTACGCACGCGAGTTGACGACCTTCAGCAGCAGGCAGAAGGTGCCGTTGCGGCCGTGCTTGCGGGCGAGCTTCGCATGGTGGCGCACCAGATACCGGGCGGCGGCCTGGTTGTCGACGGGCCGCTGCCCGCATATGAGGAAGACCGGCCGCGCCCCGGGCCCGTCCTGGTTGCCCGTCAGCCGGGCCAGCAGCACGTGCTCGACCGTCCCCTTCTCCGCCCGGTAGCGCTCGCTGCCGATGGCGAAGACCCCCGGCGCCTCGCCGTCCATGACCACCGAGACCCCCGGCAGCAGCGACTGCAGATGCGCGGCGGTCCGCCGGTTGGAGGCCGGGCCGCCCAGGCAGAACTCGGTGCGCTCGCCGAACCCCTGGCGGGTCGTGTCGTGCCCGACGATGTCCGCCCTGGCACCGCAGTCCTTGATGATGCCGGACAGCTCCAGCAGCGCGAACACGTCGTCGGGCGCCACCTTCCACTCCTCGACGCCCGGGTCCCGGTTGACCACCAGCAGGCAGGAGGAGTTCTCCGGCATGCCGAAGAAGCGCTGCTTGCGGTGGAGTCTGCGGCGCCACAGGGAGCTGCGGCCCAGCCAGCCCGCGGCCGCGGTGAGCGCGGCGGCGATCAGTCCGAGTGCGATCTCTCTCAGGTTCTCGTCCATGGGGGCGCAGCGTAGGCCCTCGGGACGGCGGCGTCCGGCCGGGTGGCCGTCCGTTCCGCTCGCCGCGGGGTGCTGACGCATCCGCGTCAGCCGCACTACGCTGCGCGGATCACGCGCGTTCCCCGGAGCACGCCCCAAGGAGGCCCGCATGACGCCCTCTCCCGCCGGCCACCCGCCGCGCCCCGACGACGGCCCACCCGCCCGCGCGGGTGGGTACACCGCAGGCAGACCCGCCCGCCCCCGCCGCCGTACGGCGCGCCGTCTCGCCGCGGTGCTCGGCACCGGGGCCGTGGTGGCGGGCCTGCTGGGCGCAGCACCGGCACAGCCCGACCGGCACCCGGCCGGGCACGGTCACCCGCACGGCAAGTCGCCGGTGGCGACGGGCTACGGGGGCGCCGTCTCCAGCGTGGACGCCGACGCCTCGGCGGCGGGCATCAGGGTGCTGAAGAACGGCGGCAACGCGGCCGACGCGGCGGTGGCCACGGCCGCGGCGCTCGGCGTGACCGAACCGTACTCGGCGGGCATCGGCGGCGGCGGGTACTTCGTGTACTACGACGCGGCCACCCGCAGGGTGCACACCCTCGACGGCCGCGAGACGGCGCCCCGCAGCGCGGACCGGAACCTGTTCACCGAGGACGGCGAACCCCTCCCGTTCGACCAGGCCGTCACCAGCGGCCTCGGCGTCGGCACCCCGGGCACCGCCGCCACCTGGGAGAAGGCACTGCGCGCCTACGGCACCAGGTCGCTGGCCCAGGCGCTGCGCCCGGCGACCGAGCTGGCGCGGCGCGGCTTCACGGTCGATCAGACCTTCCGCGACCAGACGGCGCAGAACGAGGACCGCTTCCGCGACTTCCCGGCGACGGCGGAGCTGTTCCTGCCCGGCGGCGAACTGCCCGAGGTCGGCTCCCGGCTGCGGAACCCCGATCTCGCCCGCACCTACCGGCAACTCGCCCGCGAGGGCACCGACGCGCTCTACCGCGGCGGGATCGGCCGCGACCTGGTACGGACGGTGCGCAAGCCGCCCGTCGCCGAGGGCACGGACCGCACCGTGCGGCCCGGCGACCTGACGGCCGAGGACCTGCGCGCCTACCGGGTGCTCTCCCAGCGCCCGACCCGGACCGCCTACCGCGGTCTGGACGTGTACGGCATGGCGCCCTCCTCGTCCGGCGGCACCACCGTCGCCGAGGCGCTCAACATCCTCGAACGCAGCGATCTGGGCTCCCTGAGCAGGACGGCGTATCTGCACCGCTACCTGGAGGCGAGCCGCATCGCCTTCGCCGACCGGGGCCGCTGGGTGGGCGACCCGGCCCAGGAGGACGTGCCGACCAGGGGACTGACCTCGCAGCGGTTCGCGGACGCCCGGGAATGCCTGATCGACGACGCCGCGGCCCTCCGGAGTCCGGTGGCGCCGGGCGACCCGCGGCGGCCGGAGTCCTGCGAGCGCGGGGACGCCGACCAGGCGGCGCCCACCACCTACGAGGGCGAGAACACCACTCATCTGACCGTCGCCGACAAGTGGGGCAACGTCGTCGCCTACACCCTCACCATCGAGCAGACCGGCGGCAGCGGCATCACCGTCCCGGGCCGGGGGTTCCTGCTCAACAACGAGCTGACCGACTTCTCGTTCGTGCCCAGCGCCCCCGGGGTGCACGATCCGAACCTGCCCGGGCCGGGGAAGCGTCCGCGTTCCTCGATGTCGCCGACCGTCGTCCTGCGGCACGGCAAGCCGGTGCTGGCACTGGGCTCGCCGGGCGGATCGACGATCATCACGACGGTGCTGCAGACCCTCACCAACCACCTCGACCGCGGGATGCCGCTCGTCGACGCCATCGCCGCACCGCGCGCCAGCCAGCGGAACACGGCGAAGACCGTCGCGGAGCCCGCTCTGATGGACAGTCCGGTACGCCGCCGACTGGCCGCGCTCGGGCACTCGTTCGAGGAGACGGCGGAGATCGGCGCGGTCACCGGGGTGCGGCGGCTGCCCGGGTCGGGGCACTGGCGTGCGGCGGCCGAGCCCGAGCGCCGCGGCGGCGGTTCGGCGATGGTCGTACACCCCGCACGGCACTGACGGACCGGCACGGACCCGGCGGCGGGCGGGCCGCGGCGTCGCTCCGCCCGCCGCTCCCGCCGCTCCCGCCGAGCGGTCCTGGCCGGTCGCCCGACTGCCCGCTGGCCGTGCCGGGCCGTGCCGTACGCTCCGGGCGGGAGGCGGCCCGTGGCGCCGACAGCCGAACGCCCCGCGCCCGGTGGCCCGTTCCGCACCGCACCTCCGCTGCCGTGTGGTTCACGTACGCCCTGTGTCCGGCCGCCCCCTACGTCGACCGTACGAGCCCGGTGGGCGCACCCGCGGGTCTGTCCGGCCGGGTGGCCCGGAAGCGCCGGACCGGCGCGTATCGGCGTGCGCCGCGCGTGGTTGCCGCCTGATCACAGGCCGTACGATCGCTCTGCAAAGCTGTGTGACGGCCCGTCGCGGCCGAACGGACCGGGGGAGAGGGCATGAGGTCCCTGCGTGCGGACGATCCTGAACGCATCGGCCAGTACCGGCTGCTGGGGCGGCTCGGCGAAGGCGGGATGGGCAGTGTCTACCTCGCCCAGTCACCGCGCGGCCGTACCGTCGCCGTCAAGCTGGTCCGGCCGGAGCTGGCCGGACACGCCGAGTTCCGGCACCGCTTCGAGCAGGAGGTCGGTGCCGCGCGCCGGGTCGGCGGCGAGTGGACGGCGCCGGTGCTGGACGCGGACACCGAGGCGGACCCGCCCTGGGTCGCCACCGGCTACATACCGGGCATCACGCTGTACGAGGCCGTCGCCGACCGCAGGACGCCGCTGCCCGCGCGTACCCTCCGCATCCTGGCCAACCGGCTCGCCCGCGCGCTCGGTGCCGTCCACGAGGCGGGGCTGGTCCACCGCGACGTCAAGCCCTCGAACATCCTGGTCACCATCGACGGCCCGCGTGTCATCGACTTCGGTATCGCACGGGCGCTGGAGACCGTGGCGGACGCACACCTGACGCGGACGGGTGCCGTCGTCGGCTCGCCCGGGTTCATGTCGCCCGAGCAGGTGCGCGGTGACCGGGTGACCGGGAGCAGCGACATCTTCTCGCTCGGCTCGGTGCTCGCCTTCGCCGCGACGGGGCGCACCCCCTTCGGGGGCGACGGGGCCGCCGGGCACGTGCAGTTGTACCGGATCACCCAGGAGGAGCCCGATCTGGCGGGCGTTCCCGAAGAACTGCGGGCCCTGGTCGCCGACTGCCTGACCAAGTCCGCCGCGCAGCGGCCGGGGCTGCCGGAGATCCTGGACCGGACAGCGGATCCCGAGGACGAGCCGGGGCCCGGCACGTCCGGTCCGGAGACCGCCGACCCCTGGCTCCCGGCCGGCCTGGTGGCCCACTTGGGCCGGCACGCGGCCCGGCTGCTGGACGCGGAGGTGCCCGGCGCCCGGGCCGCGGCGGCCCGGGTCGCCGAGGCGCCCGCCGTCCCGCCCGCCCCCGGCGCCGGGCCCCCGGAATCTCCGCCGCCCCCGACCCCGGCGGAGCCCGCCGCGGGGACGGACGGCACCGACCCGGCCGGTGCCGAAGCGGCGGCCACTCCGGCGACCGGCTCCCCGGCCACCTCCGTCACCCGGCCCCGGCCGGAGGGCACCGACCCCGCGGCAGCCCGGGCGTCCGACGCCCCCCGCACGTCCGGCGACACCGCAGCGGCCAGTACCCCCGAAGGCGGCGGAGCCCAGGGAGGCCCCGGGGACACCGGGCATCAGGACGCCGTGGCGTCCGGGACCGGAGGAGCGGCCGCGGAGGCCGGGGCGCCGCCCCCGGTGCCCGGCCAGGAGCAGGTGCACGGCATGCTGACCGTCACGGGACCCCCGGCCGCGCCCGCCGGACCCCGTCCCTCGTACGGCGGTGAGTTCCCGGAGCCCGGCCGGCCCGCCACGCCGCCCCACACCGTGCACGGCCCGGCCGCGGACCGGCCCGAACGGGCGCACGGGCGCGGCATGTTGCTGGGGGCGCTCGGTGTGCTGCTGGCGCTGGTGTCCGGTCTCGGCACCTTCGTCGCGCTGCGTGTGTACGACAACGGCGGGGACCGTGCGCGGCAGCAGCCGGATGCCGCAGCGGAGGCGTCCCCCGGTGACGGGTCGGGCACTCCGTCGCAGGAGGACATCGGCAGCCCGGCTCCGGGCGGTGCGCTGCCCAAGGGCTATCTGGGCGCCTGGCAGGGCAGCGTCCAGGAAGCCGACGGCTCCACGATCACCCGGCGGTTCGAGATCCGGCAGGGCGAGCAGGGCGAGGTCGTGGCCAAGACCGTCAACATCCGGGCCGACATGATGTGCGAGGGCGAGGCGACACTGGTGGCCTTCGAGGGCGCCGGCACGGGGTTGCGCATCACCAGCCGGATCACCGGCAGTCACCCCGCGGCCAAGTCCTGCTCCCCCTACCGGGAGCAGACGCTGCGGCTGCGCACCGACGGCACCCTCTCCTGGGTCTATCCGAGCGGGTCGCTCTCGGCGAAGCTGCGCAAGGTGGGCGACCCCGCGGCCCCGGTGCCCCGCAGCATGGCGGGCGAGTGGCAGGGCACCACGGCGCAGGGCGAGGAGCGCACCCTCACCCTGCGCCGCGGCCGGGTCGGGACCGCGACGGTAAGGCTGGCCGGGGAGCACGCCGGCGTGTCCTGCGTGTGGGAGAGCACGCTCGGCGGTGCGGAGGAGAACACCCTGACGTACGGGCCGGACCGGGTGGACGGGGCCTCGGCGCCCGGGTGCGCGGCGTCGCTCGAGTCGCTGCGGATCACCGCGGCCGGCGGCGACGCGATCCGGGTCGCCGCGGTCGGGGAGCCCGACGGGGCGGGGCGCGTCTACCGCCGGGCCGGTTCGGACTGAGCCCCCCCGGCCGGGACCGCCCCGCCCTGGAGTCAGCGGCCGCCGCCCGTCGGCACGGTGAGCCGTGAGGGGTCGTGCGCGGGTGAGGTGAACTCCAGCCGGGCGCCGTCCGGGTTGTACTCCGCGTACAGCGGGTCGACCGTGTCGATGACGACGGCGAGCCGGTGGCCCCGGGGGACGTCGTACGCGGTGGAGAACAGTTCCAGATCCACCGGGAACGGCTTTCCGGGGGTGCGGTCGTGGAACGTGTAGGGGGCGTGGGTGATCAGCCTGCCGGTGCCCAGCGGGCCGACGTCGTAGAGGTGGGCGTAGTAGGTGCCGCTCGCCTTGTTGCTGGTCACCGTCGTGTGCAGGGTTGTCGTGCCGCGTACCGCGGTCTTCTCCCGATAGCGCTCCGACTGCCATACGGCTGCCCGGGAGCGCGGCAGCAGCGGTACGTACACCAGGGGCGGCAGTTTGAGGAACTGGTCGAGGACGCCGGTGAGCAGGACCGTGCCGCCGTTGGCGCCGGAGTCCTTGCCGGTGGCCAGCTTCTTCGTCCCGCCCAGGGGGAGGGTGCGGCTGCCGGTGGAGACCTCCTGCCAGCTTGCGAATCCCTCGTAGCCGCCGCCGGAGCGGGACTTGAGCTGTACGGGGGCTTCGGTGGCGATGCCGTTGCGCTCGCCCTTCAGATAGCGGTCGAACCAGCGGCGGGCGTGCGACCAGGTGTCGTTGGGCAGCCCGAGCAGACCGGTCGCCTCGGCGGTGGCGTGGTCGCCGGGGCGGAACTCCAGCCGTTTGGGGCCGCGCAGCTTCTCGTAGAAGTCGGCGTACTGGTTCGGCGGGAAGATCGAGTCGTTCCAGGCGTTGCCGAGCATGATGGCGGCGCCGTTGTCGTTGATCCGGTCGAGATAGGTCGCGGGGGAGCGCTTCTTCCCCCAGGCGATCATCTCGTCCTCCTTGTCCAGGTCGGAGGCGAGGAAGTTCTTCAGGATCTCCCGCAACTCGGCGCTGGGGCGGCCGGTGAGTTCGCCCGAGGCGCCGAGCAGCCCGGCTGCCTGGAGGTGCTGGGTGCGGCCGCTGTAGATGGCGCCGATCAGGTCGGCCCAGCCGCTGAGCGCGGTGACCGCCTTGATCCGCGGGTCGTGCCCGGCCGCCAGCAGGCTGATGCCGGCGCCGTAGGAGACTCCGCCCATGCCGATGCGGTCCTCGTCGGCCGGGGTGTGGGCCAGCGCCCAGTCGATGACGCGGGAGGCGTCGGCGATGTCCTTCGGCCCGCCGGTCTCGATCCGGCCGCCGGACTGCCAGAAGCCCCGCGAGTTGTAAGTGACCACCACATAACCGGAGTCGGCGAGCTTCCGGGCCTGTGCGAAGTACTCGATCTGCGGGGTGGCCCAACTGGTGGGCAGCACGATCAGCGGGTACTGCCGGGTGCCGCCGGTGGAGGCGCCCGCGGGAAGGAGCACGTTCGCCTTGAGGGTGATGCCGCCGGCGCCCTCGATGTCGACGAAGTCCGGCAGGGAGGCAGCCGCCGGGGTCCGCGCCGGCTGTGCGGCGGCGGTGGGGGCGGCGGCCAGACCGGTGGCGGCGAGCGTTCCGGCGAGGAGCGCGGAGGCGGTCCGCACGGAGGTGGGGGAGGGGCGCATGCACTGCTCCAGATGTCGTGGGCGACCCGGGTGGGGGAAAGTGACTGGAGAGTAGGCGGGTTGGGCTACCGGGGGTAACCCATCAGTAGGTTACGGACGGGTAAAGAGGCGGGCCGCTCGCCGCTCCGTACGGGTTCTTGCCAGGCGGGCAGAGGGGACTTACGGTCTCAACCTCACGTATATCTACGCGTGTCGAACAGGCTGCCGCCCCGAGAGAACACCTCGTGAAGGAGCTGCTCATGCCCGACCTCGTACGAGCCGCACTCGTGCAGGCGACCTGGACAGGCGACACCGAGTCGATGATCGCCAAGCACGAGGAACACGCCCGGGAGGCCGCCCGCCAGGGCGCACGGATCATCGGCTTCCAGGAGGTCTTCAACGCGCCGTACTTCTGCCAGGTCCAGGACCCCGAGCACTACCGCTGGGCCGAGCCGGTACCGGACGGGCCCACCACCCGGCGGATGTGCCGGCTGGCGCGGGAGACCGGCATGGTGATCGTCTCGCCCGTCTTCGAGACCGACGGCTCCGGCTTCTACTACAACACCGCCGCCGTCATCGACGCCGACGGCACCGTGCTCGGCACCTACCGCAAGCACCACATCCCGCAGGTCGAGGGGTTCTGGGAGAAGTACTACTTCCGCCCCGGCAACCTCGGTTGGCCGGTGTTCGACACCGCGGTCGGCAAGGTCGGCGTCTACATCTGCTATGACCGGCACTTCCCCGAGGGCTGGCGCGCGCTCGGTCTGGCCGGCGCGCAGCTCGTCTACAACCCCTCGGCCACCTCGCGCGGACTGTCGGCCTACCTGTGGCAGCTCGAACAGCCGGCGGCCGCCGTGGCCAACGAATACTTCGTCGCCGCCATCAACCGCGTGGGCACCGAGGAGCTGGGCGACAACGACTTCTACGGCACGAGCTACTTCGTCGACCCGCGCGGCCGGTTCGTCGGCGACGTCGCCTCCGACAAGGAGGAGGAGCTGCTGGTCCGCGACCTGGACCTGGGCCTGATCGAGGAGGTGCGCCGACAGTGGGCCTTCTACCGCGACCGGCGCCCCGACGCCTACCAGGGACTGGTGCAGCCGTGAGCCGCGGGGAACCGGCCCCGGCCGCCGCGGGATCCGGCGTCCACCGCGAACTGCTCGCCCGCCACCGGGCCGTGCTGCCCGACTGGCTGGCCCTCTACTACGCCGAGCCGCTGGAGATCACCCACGGCGAGGGCCGCCATGTGTGGGACGCCGAGGGGCGCCGCTATCTCGACTTCTTCGGCGGCATCCTCACCACGATGACCGCGCACGCGCTGCCCGAGGTCACCAAGGCGGTCGCCGAGCAGGCCGGGCGCATCCTGCACACCTCCACCGTCTACCTCGACCGCCCGATGGTGGAACTCGCGGAGCGGATCGCCGCGCTCTCCGGCATCCCCGACGCGCGGGTCTTCTTCACCACGTCGGGCACCGAAGCAAACGACACCGCACTCCTGCTGGCCACCGCGCACCGGCGGTCCAACCAGGTCCTGGCGATGCGCAACAGCTACCACGGCCGCTCCTTCTCCGCCGTCGGCATCACCGGCAACCGCTCCTGGTCGCCCACCTCGCTCTCGCCCCTCCAGACCCTCTACGTCCACGGAGGCGTCCGCACCCGGGGACCGTTCGCGCACCTGGACGACGAGGCGTTCACCGCCGCCTGCGTCGCCGACCTGGCCGACATGCTGGGCCAGGCCCGCGCGGACGTCGCCGCGCTGATCGCCGAACCCGTGCAGGGCGTCGGCGGTTTCACCTCGCCGCCGGACGGGCTCTACGCGGCCTTCCGCGAAGTCCTGCAGCAGCACGGCATCCTGTGGATCAGCGACGAGGTGCAGACCGGCTGGGGCAGGACGGGCGACCACTTCTGGGGCTGGCAGGCGCACGCCGCCGCGGGCCCGCCGGACCTGCTCACCTTCGCCAAGGGCATCGGGAACGGCATGTCCGTCGGCGGCGTCGTCGCCCGCGCCGAGGTCATGAACTGCCTGGACGCCAACTCCCTCTCCACCTTCGGCGGCAGCCCCGTCACCATGGCCGCAGCCAACGCCAATCTCGCCCACCTCCTCGACCACGACCTCCAGGGCAACGCGCGGCGCGTCGGCGGCCTGCTGCTGGAGCGGCTGCGCGCCGCCGCGGCCGGGCTCGGCGTCGTCCGCGAGGTGCGCGGGCGCGGGCTGATGATCGGCATCGAACTCGTGGCGCCGGGCACCGACACGCCCTCGCCCGAGGCCGCCTCGCTCGTGCTGGAAGCCGCCCGGGAGGGCGGGCTCCTGCTCGGCAAGGGCGGCGGCCACGCCACCGCCGGCGTGCTGCGCATCGCGCCGCCGCTCACGCTGACCGTCGCCGAGGCCGAGGAGGGCGCCGCCGTACTGGAGCACGCACTGCGTACCGCCGAGTCCGCACTGGCAGGAGGGCAGACCGCATGACCTCGACCCTGATCAAGGGCGGCCTCGTCGTCACCGACGCCGAGGAGACCCAGGCCGACCTCCTCGTCCAGGACGGCCGCATCGCCGCTCTCGCCGCCCGCAACAGCGCCGCCGCCGCGGCGTTCACCGCCGACCGGACCCTGGACGCCACCGGCAAGTACGTCATCCCGGGCGGTGTGGACGCCCACACCCACATGGACTTCCCCTTCGGCGGGACCTTCTCCAGCGACGACTTCGAGACCGGCACCCGGGCCGCCGCCTGGGGCGGCACCACGACCATCGTCGACTTCGCCGTGCAGACCAAGGGGCAGGCGCTCCGCGAGGGGCTGGACCGCTGGCACGCCAAGGCCGACGGCCGGTGCGCCGTCGACTACGGCTTCCACATGATCCTCTCCGACGTCGGCGACGGCACGCTCCGGGAGATGGACACCCTGGTCGAGGAGGGCGTGACCTCGTTCAAGATGTTCATGGCCTACCCCGGTGTCTTCTACAGCGACGACGGCCAGATCCTCCGCGCCATGCAGCGCACCGCGGACAACGGCGGCCTGACGATGATGCACGCCGAGAACGGCATCGCCATCGACGTCCTGGTCGAGCAGGCCCTCGCCGCGGGCCGCACCGACCCGCGCCACCACGGGGAGGTCCGCAAGGCGCTGCTGGAGGCCGAGGCCACGCACCGGGCCATCCAGTTGGCCCGGGTCGCCGGGGCGCCGCTCTACGTCGTGCACGTGTCCGCCGCGGAAGCCGTCGAGCAACTGGCCCTCGCCCGCGGCAAGGACCTCCCGGTCTTCGGCGAGACCTGTCCGCAGTACCTCTATCTGAGCACCGACAACCTCGCCGAGCCCGACTTCGGCGGCGCCAAGTACGTGTGCAGCACCCCGCTGCGGCCGCGTGAGCACCAGGCGGCACTGTGGCGGGGCCTGCGGACGAACGACCTCCAGGTCGTCTCCACCGACCACTGCCCCTTCTGCTTCACCGGCCAGAAGGAACTGGGCCGCGGCGACTTCTCGAAGATCCCCAACGGGATGCCCGGGGTCGAGCACCGGATGGACCTGCTCCACCAAGCGGTCGTCGACGGGCACCTCACCCGGCGCCGCTGGATCGACCTCGCCTGCGCCACCCCGGCGCGGATGTTCGGGCTGCATCCCAGGAAGGGGACGCTGGCCCCCGGCGCGGACGCCGATGTCGTCGTCTACGACCCGCACGCCGAGCAGACCCTCTCCGCCGCGACGCACCACATGAACGTCGACTACTCCGTCTACGAGGGCAAGCGGCTCACCGGCCGTGTCGAGACGGTCCTCTCCCGCGGCGAGACCGTGCTGGAGCGGGGCACGTACACGGGCAGGGCGGGGCACGGCCGGTACGTCCCCCGCGGGACCTGCCAGTTCCTCGGCTGAAGGCTCCGAACCCCGATCCCGCCGCGGCCGCGGCTGTCACCACGTCGAACTGAGGGGCAACTGCATGGATTTCGGACTCGTCCTCCAGACGGATCCCCCCGGCGCCACGACCGTAGGGCTGATGCGGCGCGCCGAGCGCAACGGATTCCGCTACGGCTGGACCTTCGACTCGCCGGTGCTGTGGCAGGAGCCGTACGTCATCCACAGCAGGATTCTGGCGGAGACGGACCGGCTCACCGTCGGGCCCATGGTGACCAACCCGGGTACCCGCTCCTGGGAGGTCACCGCCTCCACCTTCGCCACCCTCAACGAGATGTACGGCAACCGCACCGTGTGCGGCATCGGGCGGGGCGACTCGGCGATGCGGGTCGCCGGGCGCCCGCCCACCACCCTGGCCCGGCTGGGGGAGGCCATGCGGACCATCCGCGAGCTGGCCGAGGGCCGCGAGACCGTGGTGGACGGCACCCCGCTGCGGCTGCCGTGGGTGGTGGGCGGCCGGCTCCCGGTGTGGATGGCCGCCTACGGGCCCAAGGCGCTGGCCCTGGCCGGGCGGGAGGCGGACGGGTTCATCCTCCAGCTCGCCGACCCGCTGCTGACCGCCTGGATGGTGCGCGCGGTGCGGGAGGCGGCGGCGGGCGCCGGCCGCGATCCGGCGGAGGTCACCGTCTGCGTGGCCGCGCCCGCCTACGTGTGCGAGGACACTCCGGAGGCGCTCGCGCACGCCCGCGAGCAGTGCCGCTGGTTCGGCGGCATGGTCGGCAACCACGTCGCCGACCTCGTCGCCCGCTACGGCGAGCACTCCGGTGCCGTACCGGAGGCGCTCACCTCCTACATCAAGGAGCGGGACGGGTACGACTACGCGCACCACGGGCGGGCCGGGAACCCGGACACGGCTTTCGTGCCCGACGGGATCGTCGACCGGTTCTGCCTGCTGGGGCCGGTCTCCGCGCAGTTGGCGCGGCTGCGGGAGCTCGCGGATCTGGGCGTCGACCAGTTCGCCCTCTACGCCATGCACGACGCGAAGGAGGCGACCGTCGACGCCTACGGCGCCTCGGTCGTCCCGGAGTTGGCCTGAGGCGCGGAACCCGTCCCCGGGAGTCCGTGGCTGTCCTGCCGCTTCTCGTAGACCAGCGGCTGGTAGTCGGGATGCCTGCGGATCCAGTTCGCCACGAACGGGCAGACCGGTGCCACCTTCTCGCCGGCCTCCTGCGCGGACTCCAGGATGTGGTGCGCGAGGGCACCGCCCACCCCTCGGCCCTCGTAGGCGGGCTCGACCTCCGTGTGCGTCACCGCGAGCACGCCGGGAGCGCGGAGGTACTGGGCGACACCCGCGAGGGCGCCGTCGATCCGGGCCTCGAAGCGGCCCTCGGCGGTGTTGTCGGAGATCTCGAACTGCTCGTCCACGGCCATCCCTCCTCGTTCTTCCCGGCGGTTCCCGGCGCTTCCGGCGGTTCCGGCTGTACCGCCGGAGCCGGGGCCCGGGGACTCCGGCAGCCTTTCTGCTCCGGCCTCCCGACTGCTGCTCCGGCCTCCCGACTGCGGGACGTCAGCCTGCGGTGTGGTGGATCTGTGCCAGGAACCGTTCCGGCGGCAGGGCCTGCCCCCGGTCGTCCAGCACGGCTACGGGCTCCCCGCGGAAGAGCACGGTCGGGGTGGCCGCGACGCCGCTCTCGTCGAAGGCGCGGCTGACCCGCCGGGCCCACATGCGGTACGCGCCCTCCAGCACCGCGTCGTCGAACGTGTGCCGACGCAGCCCGGGTACGTCGTTGGCCAGGCCGAGCAGCATCCGGTCCTCGGCGAACCCGTCGTGGCCCTCGTGCGGCTGGTTGCGGAAGAGGGTACGCAGGTAGCCCAGGAACTGTGCCTGGCCCACGTCGGCCGCGGCCCCCGCGGCCGCCAGTGCGTGGTGCGAGCCCTGCCCGCCGAGCCGGTCGTCGAGGAAGGTGCCGAAGTGGTGGTGCAGCACCAGTTCGCCGTCGTCGGCGAGTTGCTGCAGGGTGCCGCCCAGGGTGTTCTCCGTACGGGCGCAGTACGGGCAGCGCAGATCCAGGTAGAGGTCCAGCACGGGCGGTTCCGGCTCGGGAGCCTCGGGGCCGGCCCCGTAGACCACCGTGGTGCCGCCTACGCCGATCGTGTTCGCCGGGATCATGTGTCCAGCCTCGCCCTGCCGGCCGCACCCGGCAACGGCGGAGCGCCCATCGGAGTGGGCGCGGTCCGTCCCGGCGGGGCCGTCTCTCCCGCTCCTGGGCGCCGGACACCCGGGTGACGCCGGCCTCGCATTGACTTGAACCTCACTTCAGCTTGCAACCTGGAGCCCTTCCGGTGCCCCGGTCCCCGACAGGGCCGGGGCGCACCCGGAGGTCCGTCGGCGGCCGGGGCAGCCGTCCGCAGTCATGAAGGAGATGCGTGTGTTTCTGGTCATCGGAGCGACAGGCAAGGTCGGCGGACAGGTGGCGGCCCAGCTCGCGGCCCGGGGAGCCGGGGTGCGCGCCCTCGTCCGCGACCCGGTGGCCGCCCGCCTCCCGGAGGGTGTCGAAGCCGTGCGCGGCGATCTGACCGATCCCGCGAGCCTGACCCGTGCCCTCGGGGGAGAGGAGGTGGCGGGCGTCTTCCTCGTGTGGCCGTTGGCCGGTCCGCGCGGTGCGGCCGAGGCGGTCGGCGCCCTGGCCGCGCACACCCGCCGGATCGTCTACCTCTCCACCCGCGGGGTACCGGAGGGCGACGCGGCCGAGTCCGCGGAGGACATCCCCGGCACCCATGCCGCGCTGGAGCGTCTCGTGCGCGCCTCGGGAGCGGAGTGGACGCTGCTGCGGCCCGGCGGTTTCGCGGGCAACGCCCTGATGTGGGCCTCGCAGATCCGCGCCGGGGCATCCGTGCGCACCGCGTCGCCGCAGGCGGCCCGCACGCTGGTGCACGAGGCCGACATCGCCGCCGCCGCGGTCCGCGCGCTGCTGACCGGAGACCTGGTCGGCGCGACGCCCGAGCTGACGGGGCCCGAACTGCTCACCCAGGCCGAGCAGATCGCCCTCATCGGCGAGGTGCTCGGCCGCTCCGTGCCGGTCGAGAAGATCACGCGCGAGCAGGCTCGTGCCGACCTTCTCGAGGCGGGGCTGCCGGAGTCGTACGCGGACGGCATTCTCGACGCGCACGAGGCGATGGAGACCCGGCCCGAGACGGTCGCCCCCGGAGCCGCCGCGCTGTTGGGCCGCCCGCCGCACGACTTCCGCCGCTGGGTCGCGGACCACGCCGCCGACTTCCGGTGACGGCGGGCGCGCCGAGCCGTCTTCGGGGCGGGGTGCGCGTGCGTGACCCGGGGCAGGAAAGCGGTTGCCTATAAGTGCGAACGATCGTACTTTTAGTTCGACGCGAAGGAGGCATCCGTGCACGAGCGACGCATGGTGGAACTGGCGCAGGCGTTGGCCGTCGCCAAGAGCAGGCAGGACGTGCCCGCAGCACTGCGGCTCCTCCACCCCGACATGCTGCTGGAGGTTCCGGCATTCGGCACGACCGCCCGGGGTCCGGCCGCGAACGAGAAGGCGCTGCGGAGGTTCTTCGCCTCGTTCCCCGACTACGACGTCACGCTGGAGGGTTCGGCGAGCGACGCGGACTCGCTCGTGTGCTGGGGGACGGCGCGGCTGACGATGACCGGGGACCGGTTCGGGGTGCGCCCCGACGGCAGCCGTACCGTGCTGCCGGTGTTCATCCGGTTCACCTTCCGGGACGACCTCATCGCGAGCGAGCGGTTCTTCTTCGACCTGTCGGTGCTGTGCGCCGGGTCCGGAGTCTCCACGGACGCCGTCCGGCGCACGCTCTTCCCCGGAGCCCCCGGAGCCCCCGGAGCCCCCGGAGCCCCCGGAACCGAGAGGGGCGCGCGATGAACCCGAGCCCGAACGCGGCCGGCCCCCTCCCCGCCGCCGGTCCGCATGCGGAGCGCGCCGGGAACGCCGGGGAGCGCGCCCGGAACGCCGGGGAGGCCGCGTCCGCGGGCGAGTTCCGCACCGCGCACCTCTTCGACCTCGTCGTCGATCTGGACCCCTCGCTGTCCGTCGGAAGGGGCCTGTACGGCCGGCGCGTCGTCTTCGGGGCCGCCGGAGGCACCTTCCACGGCCCCCGGCTGCACGGGGAGGTGCTGCCCGGGGGCGGCGACTGGGCGCTGTTCGGCCCGGACGGGACGATGACCCTGGACGTCCGACTGACCCTGCGCACCCACGACGGGGCGCTGCTGCACATGTCCTACGGAGGCCGCCTGGTCACGCCGCCCGCGGTACGCGAAGCGCTGGGCGATCCCGCCGGACGGCACCGCGTCGACCCGGGCGACTACTACTTCCGGACCAACCCGCTGTTCGAGACCGGGGCCGAGGGCTACGCCTGGCTCAACGGCACCGTCGGCATCGGCTCGGGGCGCTTCGTCGACGGAGGGGTCGCCTACCGCGTCTCCGAGGTGCTGTAGCCGGCCCGTCCGCGGCCCGGAGTGACCCTGCGTGCGGGGCCGCGGCGTTCCTCAGGGCACTCTGGCGGTCCACCCCTCGCTGCTGTACTTGGTGAGGGCGAGCTCCTCGGCGCGGGCCGCCTCCTGCGGAGTCACCCGGCCCTCGGCGAGCCCGTGCCGGGCACGGAACGAGTCGACCATGCGCGCGATGACGTCGCCGCGGGGCAGGCCGGTCTGCCGCCGCAGCGGATCGACCCGCTTCTTCGCGCTCCTGGTGCCCTTGTCGGACATCTTCTCCTTGCCGATCCGCAGCACGTCGAGCATCTTCTCGGCGTCGATGTCGTAGGACATGGTCACGTGGTGCAGGACGGCACCGCCGCCGGCGGTGATCCGCTTCTGGGCGGCTCCGGCGATCTTGCCTTCCTTGGAGGCGATGTCGTTCAGCGGCTGGTACCAGGCCGTGATCCCCATGTCGGCCAGCGCGGTCAGCACCCAGTCGTCCAGGTATGCGTAGGAGTCCGCGAACGACATGCCGGAGACCAGCGAGGCAGGCACCGAGAGGGAGTAGGTGATGGTGTTCTCGGCCTCCACGAACATGGCGCCGCCCCCCGAGAGGCGCCGCACGACGGTGACCCCGTGCCGGGCCGCTCCCTCGGGGTCCACCTCATTGCGCAGCGACTGGAAGCTGCCGATGATCACCGCGGGGGAGTCCCACTCCCACACCCGGAGCGTGGGGGAGCGGCGTCCGGCGGCGACCTCCGCGGTCAGGACCTCGTCGAGGGCCATGTGCAGCGCCGGGGACTGCGGCGGCTCGTGGACGAGCTGCCAGCGGTGGTCGCTCCAGTCGGTGGCCCGGGTCAGGGCGCGGCGCACGCAGACGGCCACCCCCTCGGCGGTGAGGCCGTACATCGCCGTGCCCGGCGGCAGCGCCGCCTCGATCCGGGCGGTGAGCCCCGCCGTGTCGGTGTCCGAGGGTGCGCCTTCCAGCGCCCGGTCGATGGCGTCGAGCGCCTCGTCCGGTTCCAGGAAGAAGTCGCCCGCGACCCGGACGTTGCGCAGCACGCCGTCCTGGTCGTCCAGGTCGACCACCACCAGCTTGCCGCCGGGGATCTTGTATGCGCCGTGCATGGAGCCGACCGCCCGTCCTGAAGCGTCCGTGGACCGTCCGTCATCCGTCCGCACCCGGCCGCTCAGCCTACGTCGGTGACCAGCCGCCGCGCGTGGCGGGTATGACTGACCAGCAGGAACGTGGACATCACGAGCGTGATCCCCTGGGCCACGGCGGCGAGTCTCTTGTCGTCGAACCAGACCGGGTCGTACATGTTCGGGAACGGCCCCAGCTTCCCCACGTCGATGTAGAGGTAGGCGAGCAGCAGCGCCAGCCCGCCGGCGGAGACCAGCCAGGCGAACGCGTCGGAGGGGATCCGCCACCACACCAGGACCAGCAGCGCGGCGAGCGACGCCAGCCCGGCCTCGACGCGGAAGAGGTCGCCCTGGCTGATGGTCGCCCCCACCCCGTCGTACTGGTCGGCGAGGGCGGCGTGGAGGTAGGCGTTCACCACCAGACCGCCTGCCGACAGCACCCGGGCGCCGCCCTGGACGATGCGGTAGGCCCCTCCGTGGGGTGCCGGTGGAGGCGTGGGTGTCTGCGCGGTCATGGCCGCTCCTCCTCTTCTGCCGTCCGGACGTGCGGGGCACCTGCTCGCGTCAGTACCCGCCGTCGCTCTCCTGCGGCTTGTCGGAGGGCTTCTTCTTCTCCTTCTTCTTCCCGTCGGTGATCTTCTTGCCGGACGGGTCGAGCACGAACCACTTGGCGCCGAACTGGTCGAGCCCCTGCCCGGCGGTGTCACCGGGCTTGTCGTCCCCCTGGTAGCGGTAGAGCGGATGGCCGTCGTAGGTGAGCTGCCGGCTGCCGTCCTTCCGCTCGGTGGTGCCCAGCAGCCCGCTCTCGGCGCCGTTCCCCGCCCTCGGCTTGCCCTTCCCCTCGACCACGACGGGGGGCCACGCCGTTGCGCAGCCCCCCTCGCAGGTCGACTTGCCCGATGTGTCGGCCTCGAACAGGTAGAGGGTGCGGCCGGAGCCGTCGGCCAGGAACCTGCCCAGGTCGCCGGAGCGCACCTCGACGGTCGCCGCCTCCTTCGAGGACGAGGGGGAGGGCGACGAGCCGCCGTCCCCGCCGCCGTCCGAGCAGCCGCCGAGCGCGGCGGCCCACAGTGCGGCAGTCCCGGCGTACACGGCTGTCCTGCTGATCTTCCGCATCAAGGCTCCTCCGGTGCCACACGGTCCCGCGGCCCGCAGCAGGCCGCGGGACCAGCGCACCACGTGCCGGAGGAGGCGGCCACTCGGTGGGGGCCGTCCGCGCGGACGGCCCCCACCGAGTCAGACGGCGAAGCCGCCGTCCACCGCGAGCAGCGCGCCGGTGACATACCGGGCGCCGTCACCGACGAGGTGGGCCACCGAGTCGGCGATCTCCTCCGGCGTCCCGTACCGGCCGAGCAGGGTGGCGGCGGCCTGCGCCGCGGCGCTCTCCCCGTCCGCGGGGTTCATGTCGGTGTCGATCGGCCCCGGCGACACCTGGTTGACGGTGATGCCGCGTGGCGCCAGCTCGCGGGCCAGGCCCTTGGTGAGCCCGGTGACGGCCGCCTTGCTCATGGTGTAGAGCGCCATCCCGGGGAAGTGCGCGTGCGCCGAGACGCAGCTCCCGATGTTGACGATCCGGCCGCCGTCGGCCATCCGGGAGGCCGCCGCCTGCGCCACGAGGTAGGCGCCCCGCACGTTGGCCGCCAGCACCCGGTCCACCTCTTCGACCGGTACGGAGCCGAGCTCGCCCTGGCTGCCGGTCCCCGCGTTGTTCACGAGGATGTCCAGCCGCCCGAATGCCTCGGCCGCCTCGTCCGCGGCCGCCCGTACGGAGTCCGCGTCCGCCAGTGAGGCACGCACCGCCCGGGCCCGGCCGCCGCGTTCCTCGATCCGCGCGGCGACCTCGCGGGCCCGTTCGGCGTTCGCCTCGTAGGTCAGTGCCACATCCGCGCCGTCCGCCGCCAGGCGCAGGGCCACGGCCGCTCCGATACCGCGGCTGCCGCCGGTGACGAGGGCGGCCTTGCCGTCGAGGGGCTTGTCCGAGGCGTTGCTGCGCATGGGTTCTTTCCGTTCGTCGAGTGCTGCTCCGGTTGGCATGACTCGATCCTGGTGCGGCGCGCTCCGCGGTGCTGGCGCTCTTCGGACGGCACATTTTGGGTCACGTATGATGCACTGCGTAGTACGGTGAAATGGACCAACCGGGTCGGTCGCGCACCCCGGGCCCGACGCGGGCCGCGCGGGTGCGGCCCCGGGCTCCGGGCTGCCAGGCGTCCAGCGTGCCCACGGTGCCGGGGGCGGCGAGGGCAACGGTGAGAGCGAATACAGCGAGTGCAGCGAGTACAGCGAGTACAGCGAGGACAAGGAGTAGTGACCCCGAGATGACCACGACCGAGGACTGGTTGGCAGCCGCCCGGATCGACCCGTCGGTCGGCGCCCTGCGCCCCGACTACCGCGCACTGCTGATCGTCGCGGAGGGGCTGGTCCCCGGGCCGAGCGACGCCGTCAGTGAAGAACTCCTGGCCAAGGCCGAGGCGACGGCCTGTGATCCCGAGCAGCACCCGCACGCGGCGGCGTGGCGGGAGGCGTTCCAGGCATTCGGCGCCAAGCCCAAGCGCACCCGGCCCAGCGTCGACGCGCTGTTGCGGCGCGCCCCCGAGGGCCTGCCCCGCATCGACCGGCTCACGGACATCTACAACGCGGTCTCCGTGGCGCACGTCGTCCCGCTCGGCGGCGAGGACCTGGACCGCTACGCGGGACCCCTGCGGCTCACCCGCGCCGACGGCACCGAGCCCTTCGAACTGATGTCGGGCGGCGAGCCGGTGACGGAACACCCGCGGGCCGGGGAAGTGGTCTGGCGCGACGACGAGGGCGTCACCTGCCGCCGCTGGAACTGGCGGCAGTGCGTCCGCACCCGGCTGACGACCGAGACCACCCGCGCCGTCTTCCTCCTCGACGCCCTCGGGCCGATGGACGACACCGCGCTGCGGGAGGCGGGCCGCGCCCTGACCGACGCGCTGTGCGCCGCCGCCCCCGGAGCGGTGACCGCGTCCAGGCTGCTGCGCGCGGCCTGAGCCCCGACCGCGCCCCGGCCTCCGGGGCGCAGCGGCGCAGCGGTGCGGCGTGCGGCGGCCGTCCGCCTCAGCGGTGCAGCGCGGAGAGCAGCCGGGGCAGTGCGGTGCCGATCGGCTCCCGCACCACCTCGTCCGCGAGCGGGTCGTAGGGCGTGGACTCGGCGTTCACGATGACGAGCCGGGCCCCGTGCTCGGCCGCCAGCCCGGCCAGGGACGCGGCGGGCTGCACCTGGAGACTGGTGCCGACGGCGAGGAAGACGTCGCAGGCCCGGGCCACCGCCACCGCCGCGGCCAGCACCTCCCCGTCGAGCTGCTGGCCGAACATCACCGTGGCGGACTTCAGCACGCCCCCGCACACCTCGCACGGCGGATCCGGCTCGCCCGCCGCGACCCGCTCCAGCGCCCGCGCCATGGCCGAGCGCTCCCCGCACGCCGTGCACAGCACCGTACGGGCGTTCCCGTGCAGCTCCAGCACCTTGCGGTCCGGAACGCCCGCAGCCTGGTGCAGCCCGTCGACGTTCTGGGTGATGACCCGTACCGGGGTGCCGGAGCGCTCCAGCCGAGCCACCGCCTCGTGGGCCGCGTTGGGGACGGCCTCCCACACCGGGCTCTCGCCGCGCATCCGCCACGAGCGGCGCCGGATGTCGGGGTCCCCCATGTAGGAGTCGTAGGTGACCAGCTTCTCGGCCTCCGGATCGGTGCGCCACACCCCCTGCGGCCCGCGGTAGTCGGGGATGCCGGAGTCGGTGGAGATCCCGGCGCCGGTGAGGATCGCCACCAGCGGCGGACCGCCACCGGGCGTGCCGTCCGCGGTCTCCCCGCTCCGTGGCGTGCTGTCACGTTCGCCCATGCGGCCAGCCTAGTTCGCCTCCGCACCGGCAGGCGCGTGCTTCCATGGTGGGGTGATCGACGACGAACTGACGACAGCGGTGGAACGGGCGGTCCGCGAGGCCGTGGACGCGCAGGTCATGCCGCGCTGGCGGAAACTCGCCGAGCACGAGATCACCACCAAGACCGGCAGCCACGACCTGGTCACCGTCGCCGACCGGGAGGCGGAGCGGCAACTGGGCGACGCACTGCGCCGGTTGCTGCCCGGCTCCGCGGTGGTCGGCGAGGAAGGCGTGCACGCCGACCCGTCCTCCTACACGGCGCTCTCCGGCCCCGACCCGGTGTGGATCATCGACCCGGTCGACGGCACGCGCCAGTTCGTCGCGGGCGGCGAGGGCTTCTGCACCATGGTCGCGCTGGCCCACCACGGCGAGACCCTGGCCGGATGGATCCGGGCGCCGGTCCTCGGCCTGGCCGCCACGGTGCGCCGCGGCGGCGGTGTCCTGCTCAACGGAGAGCCGCTGTACGCCGGTTCCCCCGAAGCGGGTGCGCCGCTGCGTGTCGCCGTCTCGCATCCGGACTACACGGACGAGTGGCAGGAGCGTTCGCTGCGCGGGCTGCACACCGCCGGGCTGCAGGTGCGGTCCACTGGTTCGGCGGGGTTGGAGTACCTCGCCATCGCCCGCGGGCGGCTGGACGCCGTCGCCTACACCTGGGAGGCCGCCTGGGACCACGCCGCGGGCCTGCTGGCCGTGGCCGAGGCGGGCGGCGCCAGCAGCACCGTCGAGGGCGTGCCCTTCCGCCTCGCGGGAGGCAACGCGCTGCCGTTCACCGCCGCGCGTGACGCGGACACGACCCGGCGTATGGTGGGGCTGCTGCGGGACAAGAGCGAGGACCACCGGAGCCGACCCCGCTGACCGGGGTCCGGCGAGCCGGGCGAGGGGAGCCGCAAGTGCCATCGATCCGGGACGCGGTGGTCGTGGGAGCCGGCCCCAACGGGCTGACGGCAGCCGTGGAACTGGCCCGGCGCGGCTTCCGGGTCGAGGTGTTCGAAGCGGGCGGTACCGTCGGCGGCGGCGCCCGTACCGAGGAGCTGACGCTGCCGGGCTTCCGGCACGACCCCTGCTCGGCCGTCCACCCCACCGGCGCCGGGTCGCCCGCCTTCGGCTCGATGCCGCTGGAGCGGTACGGGCTGGAGTGGCTGCATCCCGAACTCCCGCTGGCGCACCCGTTCCCGGACGGCACCGCCGCCGTGCTGGCCCGGTCCGTCGGCGAGACGGCGGCCTCTCTCGGCCCGCGCGACGCGGGTGCCTACCGCCGCCTGGTCGGGCCCTACCTCGGCCGGTGGGACACCCTGGCGGAGGACTTCTTCGGCTACGGCTCCGCGTTCAACGGCCGCTTCCCCGCCGATCCGCTCCAACTCGTGCGGTTCGGGCTGACCGGGCTGCAGCCGGTCACCTGGGCCAGGGCCCGCTTCCGGGACGAGAAGGCGCGGGCGCTGCTCGCGGGCATGGCCGGGCACGTCATCGCACCCCTGAACAATCTGTTCATGACAGCTCCGGCCCTGGTCTTCGCGCTCGCCGCGCACACGGTCGGCTGGCCGTTCCCGCGCGGCGGCTCGCAGGCCATCTCCGACGCGCTGGCCGGGTACCTGCGGGCGCTGGGCGGCACCATCCACACCGGCACCGAGGTCAAGCGCCTGGACGAGCTGCCGCCCGCCCGCGCCTACGTCTTCGACACCTCGCCGACCGCGCTCGCCCGGATCGCCGGGCTGGGCAGCGCCTACGACTCCGTCCGCTACGGCGCCGCCGTCTTCAAGCTCGACTACGCCCTGGACGGACCCGTCCCGTGGACCTCTCCGGACGCGGCGCGGGCCGGGACGGTGCACATCGGGCCGACCCTGGGGGACATCGACACCGCGCTGCGCGACGCCGTGGTACGCGGCCGCGCCCCCGAGCGCCCCTTCCTGATCACCGCCCAGCCCAGCCTGACCGACCCCACCCGGGCCCCCGAGGGCAAGCACGTCTTCTGGGCCTACGGCCATCTGCCCAACAACTGGCAGGGGGACGCGACCGAGGCGGTGGAACGCCAGATCGAGCGCTTCGCGCCGGGGTTCCGGGACCGGGTGCTGGCGCGGGCCGCCGCGGGGCCGCCGCAGCTCGCCGCGCGCAACGCCAACTATGTCGGCGGCGACATCTCCTGCGGGTCGGCCGCCGGACTGCGGCTGCTGATCCGGCCCAAGCTCAAGCGCGTCCCGTACGAGACCGCGCACCCGTCCGTCTACCTGTGCTCCTCCGCCGCGCCGCCCGGTCCCGGAGTGCACGGGATGGCGGGCCATCACGCCGCCCGAGCCGTGTGGCGCCGCCTCCGCCGGGAGCGGTGAGACCGGGGACCGTACGGCGGCCGGCCGCGCGCCGCGTAGGGTGCGGGGCGGCGCGTGCGCGGCGGAGGGGACGCGCCCCCTGCGGCCATGGCGCCATGGTCGGGGGAGGCGTCGGAAAGATAGGGTCCCCAAGGCGCGACTGCCTGTTCGAACAACAGAGAGACCCAGGGGCAGAACCATGACAACGACGGCGCGAACCACATCGGCGCGCGTGCTGATCGCCGCGGACAAGTTCAAGGGATCGCTGACGGCCGTCGAGGTCGCAGAGCATCTCACGGCGGGCATCCGGAAAGCGCGCCCGGAGGTGGACGTCGAAGCTCTGCCCGTGGCCGACGGCGGCGACGGCACCGTCGCGGCGGCGGTCGCCAACGGCTTCACCCGCCACGAGGCCGAGGTGACCGGTCCCCTCGGCGCCTCCGTCACGGCCGCCTTCGCGCTGCGCGAGGGCACCGCCGTCGTCGAGATGGCCGAGGCGGCCGGGCTCCAGCACCTGCCGCCCGGGGTCTTCGTACCGCTGACGGCCACCACCTACGGTGCCGGTGAGCTGCTGCTGGCCGCTGTCGAAGCGGGCGCGACCACGATCATCTTCGGCGTCGGCGGCTCGGCGACCACCGACGGCGGTGCCGGGATGCTCGATGCGCTGGGGGCCCGGCTGCTCGACCAGGACGGCGACTCCATCCCGTGGGGCGGTGGAGGGCTGCGCGAGCTCGTCTCCGCCGACCTGTCCGGTATGGATCCGCGGCTGAAGAACGTCGAGGTCGTCCTGGCCAGCGACGTCGACAACCCGCTGACCGGTCCGAAGGGCGCCGCCGCGGTCTACGGCCCGCAGAAGGGCGCAACCGACGAGGACGTGAAGCTGCTGGACGCCGCGCTCGCCCACTTCGCCGAGACTCTCGGCGAGCAGGACGCCGCGGCCTCGCCCGGGGCCGGGGCCGCGGGCGGCATCGGGTTCGGCGCCCTCGTCGGGCTGCGCGCCCGGTTCCGGCCCGGCATCGAGATCCTGATGGAGGAGCTCGGCGTCGAGGCCGCCATCGGGCGGGCCTCCCTGGTGATCACGGGAGAGGGCTCGCTGGACGAGCAGACGCTGCACGGGAAGGCACCCGCCGGGGTCGCCGCCGCGGCCCGCGACGCGGGGAAGCCGGTGGTCGCCGTCTGCGGCCGGGTCGCCATCGGGAAGAAGGAGCTCGCGGCCGCCGGAATCGAGAAGGCGTACGCGCTCACGGACCTGGAGTCCGACGTCGAGCGCTGCATCGCCGAGGCCGGGCCCCTGCTGGAGACGCTCGGCGAACGCCTGGCGGCCGACCGCCTGTAGGACCGGCCCCGCGGGGCCGGTGCCGGGCGGCAGGTGCCGGGCTGCAGGTGCAGGTGAGGGCTCCGGACCACGCCCCCCGTCCCCGCCCGGGACGGTCACCGGGATCCGCGCCGGGGGCCTGCCCGGTCCGTCGGCGCCCCCCGGAGAGCCGCCGCGGCTTCCCGAGCCCGCCGCGGCGCCGGGCAGGCATCAGGTGCCGGGCAGGCATCGGGTGCCGTGCTGCCCGCCGGCCGGCCCCCGTGCTGCCGCAAGGAGCGCTGACAGGGCCCGCGCGGCGCCCCTCAGGGCCCCTGCGCCCGCCTGCGCGCCCGCACAGGGCTCCAGGGCGCAAGGGAGGCCCGCAAGGCGGCCTCAAGGCTTCACAAGGCCCTACAAGCCTCCACAGGGGCCCACAAGGCAACCGGACGGCGCCCGGGCAGTGCCCCCGATGGCGCCCGGGCGCCTGGGCGCCCGGAGCCCGCGGAGATCCGCGAGGTGCCGGGAGGGCCCGGCACACATCGCGGGGATCCGACACGCCGCCCGGCTGCGCGAAGCCCGGCATCCGGACCGGTACGGAGGGCCCCGCGGAAGCCCCGCCCACCTCTGCGGTCTCCCGCCGGATCCGGGATCCGTGGATCCGTGGATCCGGTCGAGTCCGGATCACGAGGGGCTCGGATCACGAGGGACCGGGCTGCGGAGCCCCGGCACATGCGTGAGGGGCCCGCCACTTCTCGTGGCGGGCCCCTCACGGGCGTCGTCCCTCGGGAAGGGGCCCTGTCAGCCCCGGGCGGCAGCCGGTCAGCCCTGCGCGGCGGCCCGCGCCTCGCGGCGGTTGTCGCGGAAGGCGTTGACCCGGCGTGCGGTCGCGAACAGCGGAATCACGGCGCCGAGAACGACCTGGAGGGCGCAGCCGGTCTGCAGGAGCAGTTCGCCTCCGGGAGCGTCGAAGGCCCAGGAGGCCAGCAGCCCCATGCTCAGCACGATCCAGCACAGCATGGCCACCGCGAGCCGGCCCCGCGGCTTGGGGTACTCGACACGGCTGACCATCAGCCAGGCGACCCCCAGGATGCCGAGTGCCGTCGGTACGAAGGGCAGCTCCAGCAGCACCACGGAGATGACGGTCAGGGCGCCGAACGGCCCAGGCATGCCCTGGAACATTCCGTTCCGCATGGGCACGCAGGAGAACCGCGCAAGCCGCAGCACCACCGCCAGCAGGACCACGATCGCGGCCACCACGGAGATCCGCTGGTGGGCGTCGTTGGCCACCATGCCCCAGACGGCGACGAAGTAGGCCGGTGCCAGTCCGAAGCTGATCAGGTCGGAGAGGTTGTCCAGCTCGGCGCCCATGGCCGAGCTGCGCAGCTTGCGCGCGACCAGGCCGTCGAACAGGTCGAAGACGGCGGCCATCAGCATCAGCACCACGGCGGTGGCGGCGCTGTGCCGGGCCATGCCGCCGTCCTCGCTGCCCGTCAGATGCGGGATGAGGACGCCGGTGGTGGTGAAGTACACCGCCATGAAGCCGCAGGTCGCGTTGCCCAGCGTGAGGGTGTCCGCGATGGACAGCCGGGTCGAGAGCGGCATCTCGTCGTCGGCGTCGTCCGCGTAGTCGTCGTCGGCATACTCGGCGTAGTGCGCGTAGCCGTCGCGGTCCGCGGAGCGCTCGGCTCCGGGGGCCCAGGCCGCCTGCGCGTCGGGATCAATCACGGTCAAGGCGAGTCACCCCCGCTGTCGTGGTCTGACCGACCTCCACGGCCGTCTCGACACCCTTGGGAAGATAGACGTCCACCCGGGAGCCGAACCTGATCAGCCCGAGGCGCTCACCCTGTTCGACCTTGGCACCACTGGGCACGTACGGAACGATCCGCCGGGCCACGGCACCGGCGATCTGGACCATCTCGATGTCGCCCAGCTCGGTCTCGAAGTGCCAGACGACGCGCTCGTTGTTCTCGCTCTCCTTGTTGAACGCCGGAACGAAGCCGCCGGGGATGTGCTCGACGGACGTCACCGTGCCCGCGAGGGGGGCGCGGTTGACGTGGACGTTCAGCGGGCTCATGAAGATGGCGACGCGGGTACGGCCGTCCTGCCACGGCATGATGCTCTGCACCACGCCGTCGGCCGGGGAGATCACCCGGCCCTGGCCGATCTCCCGCTCCGGGTCCCGGAAGAACCACAGCATCCCGGCGGCGAGCGCCGTCGCCGGTACGGCGACCAGCGCGGCCCGCTTCGACCGGCGGGCGCGTACCAGGCTGAGGGCCGCCGTCGCGACGGTCGGCGCGAGCCACGGCGAGGCGCCGCGCGCGAGGCGGACCCGGGGTCCGCCCGAGGCGCCGGATCCGTCCGGGCCGGACGAGGGAGAGCCGCTGGGTGTGGTGGATGGGCTGTGGGGCATGAATGACCTTCGTAGCGGAGGGAGCCGCGTAGGTGACAGGGGGACGGCGGCTTTCCCGGGATGCTATCGGTTTCTGATGGCAACTGGGCAAGCCAGCGGGCCAGTCCGTGGCCGATGTCCCGGTTCGGGGTGTGATCTTGAACGTCAAGAAAACACCCCGAATAGGACATTCAGCCCTGGCTGCGATACTCCTCCAGGAGCCGTCGACCCACGATCATTTTCTGGATCTCCGCGGTTCCTTCGCCGATCAGAAGCATCGGCGCCTCCCGGTAGAGTCGCTCGATCTCGTATTCCTTGCTGAAACCGTACCCGCCGTGGATGCGGAAGGCGTCCTCGACGACCTCCTTGCAGTACTCGGAGGCGAGATATTTCGCCATTCCCGCTTCCAGGTCGTTGCGTTGGCCGGAGTCCTTCTTGCGTGCGGCACCCACCATCAGGGCGTGCGCCGCCTCGACCTTCGTGGCCATCTCGGCCAGTTTGAACTGAATGGCCTGATGCCCGGCGATGGGCTTCCCAAACGTGTGGCGCTGCTGCGCGTAGTCGATGCCGAGCTCGAAAGCACGCTGTGCGACACCGCAGCCACGCGCCGCGACATTCACCCGGCCGACTTCCACTCCGTCCATCATCTGGTAGAAACCGCGCCCGGTCGCACCGCCGAGCACGCGGTCGGCCGGAACGCGCAGGTCGTCCATGACCAGCTCGGTGGTGTCGACGCCCTTGTAACCCATTTTGTCGATCTTGCCGGGGACGGTGAGTCCGGGCTTGACCTGGCCGAAACCGGGCTCTTTCTCCACCAGGAACGTCGTCATCGACTTGTGCGGAGCGGTTCCCTCCGGATGGCCCTCGTCCGTCCGGCACAGCACCGCCACCAGGGTGGCGGAGCCCCCGTTGGTCAGCCACATCTTCTGGCCGTTCAGCAGGAAGTCGCCGGAACCGTCCGCGGCGGGCGCCCCCTTCGACGTGATGGCCGAGACGTCCGAGCCCAGCCCCGGCTCCGACATCGAGAAGGCGCCGCGGACCTCACCGGTGGCCATCCTCGGCAGGAAGTGGTCCTTCTGCTCCTGCGTGCCGTGCTGCTTGAGCATGTAGGCCACGATGAAGTGCGTGTTGATGATGCCCGACACGCTCATCCAGCCGCGGGCGATCTCCTCGACGCACAGCGCGTAGGTGAGCAGTGACTCACCCAGTCCGCCGTACTCCTCGGGGATCATCAGACCGAAGATCCCCAGTTCCTTGAGCCCCTCGACGATCTCGGTGGGGTACTCGTCCTTGTGCTCCAGCTCCGTGGCGACGGGCAGGATCTCCTTGTCGACGAAGCTGCGCACCGTCGAGAGGATCTCCCGCTGTATCTCCGTCAGACCCTCGGTCTGCGCCAGCCGGCTCATGTCACCTACCGCCCTTCGGCGCCGGTTCCCGCAGCTCGGGGCGGCCCGGCTGCTCCCCGCCGCGCTCCTTGACGTACGTCTCGGTGGGCACCATCACCTTGCGCCGGAAGACGCAGACCAGGGTGCCGTCCTGCTTGTAGCCCTTGGTCTCGACGTGCACGATCCCACGGTCGTTCTTCGACTTGGACGGCGTCTTGTCCAGCACCGTCGTCTCGCCGTAGACCGTGTCGCCGTGGAAGGTCGGAGCCACGTGCTTGAGCGACTCGATCTCCAGGTTGGCGATGGCCTTCCCCGACACGTCCGGCACCGACATGCCCAGCAGCAGCGAGTAGACGTAGTTGCCCACCACCACGTTCCGGCCGAAGTCGGTGGTCGACTCGGCGTAGTGGCTGTCCAGGTGCAGCGGGTGGTGGTTCATGGTCAGCAGGCAGAACATGTGGTCGTCGTACTCGGTGACCGTCTTGCCCGGCCAGTGCTTGTAGACGTCGCCGACCGTGAATTCCTCGTAGGTGCGTCCGAACTGCATGGCTCAGCCCTCCGGAGGGGTGAAGGAGGTGGTGCGCTGCATGCCCGCCGCGCGGCCCTTGCCGGAGATGACCAGCGCCATCTTGCGGCTGGCCTCGTCGATCATCTCGTCGCCGAGCATCGCCGAACCCTTCTTGCCGCCGGCCTCGGAGGTGCAGTACTCGTACGCGTCCAGGATCATCTCCGCGTGGTCGTAGTCCTCCTGGGAGGGCGAGAAGATCTCGTTGGACGCCTCGACCTGGCCCGGGTGCAGCACCCACTTGCCGTCGAAGCCGAGCGCCGCGGCCCGCCGGGCCACCTCCCGGTAGCCGTCCACGTCGCGGATCTGCAGATAGGGCCCGTCGATCGCCTGGAGGTCGTGGGTGCGGGCCGCCATCAGGATCCGCATCAGGATGTAGTGGTAGGCGTCGGCCGGGTAGCCGGGCGGCTGCTCGCCCACGACCAGCGACTTCATGTTGATGGACGCCATGAAGTCGGCCGGCCCGAAGACGATGGTCTCCATCCGCGGCGAGGCCGCGGCGATCTCGTCGACGTTCACCAGGCCCTTGGCGTTCTCGATCTGCGCCTCGATGCCGATCCCGCCGACCTCCAGGCCGACCGTCTTCTCGATCTGCGTCAGCAGCATGTCCAGCGCCTGCACCTGTGCCGCGTCCTGCACCTTGGGCAGCATCACGCAGTCGAGGTTGGCGCCGGCGCCCTCCACGACGGTCACCACGTCGCGGTAGGTCCACTCCGTGGTCCAGTCGTTGACCCGCACGACGCGGGTCTTGCCGCTCCAGTCGCCCTCGTTGAGGAACTTCACGATGGTGTGCCGCGCCTCCGGCTTGGCCAGCGGGGCGCAGGCGTCCTCCAGGTCCAGGAAGACCTGGTCGGCGGGGAGGCCCTGCGCCTTCTCCAGGAACCGCGGGTTGCTGCCCGGCACCGCCAGGCAGGAACGGCGCGGGCGGAGCGCTCGCTGCCGGTTGTCGCTGTTCACGAGGTGACCTCCAGTGGTTCTCGCTGATCGCGCCCACTGCGCTCGTCGCGCGTCGGGAGCTTGTGCTGACTGCGGATCTCGTCGACGATACGGCCGATGATCCCGGTGATCCCGAAGTCCTTCGGGGTGAAGACGGCGGCGACCCCCGCCTCGCGCAGCGCCCGCGCGTCCGCCGACGGGATGATCCCGCCCACGACCACGGGGACGTCGGTCGCGCCCGCCTTCCGCATCCGCTCCAGCACGTCCGGCACCAGTTCGGCGTGCGAGCCGGAGAGGATGGACAGGCCCACGCAGTGCACGTCCTCGGCGAGGGCCGCCGCGACGATCTCCTCCGGCGTGAGCCTGATGCCCTGGTAGACCACCTCGAGGCCCGCGTCCCGGGCCCGTACGGCGATCTGCTCGGCGCCGTTGCTGTGGCCGTCCAGCCCCGGCTTGCCCACCAGCAGCCGCAGCTTGCCGACCCCCAGCTCCGCCGCGGTGTCCGCCGTCTTCCGCCGCACCGCGGCCAGCTCCGAGCCCTCCTCGGCGCTCACGGCGACCGGCGCCGAACTCACCCCGGTCGGCGCCCGGAACTCGCCGAACACCTCGCGCAGCGCGCCCGCCCACTCCCCGGTGGTGACCCCGGCGCGGGCACACTCCAGAGTGGCCTCCATCAGGTTGGTGTCCCCGGCGGCGGCCTCCCGCAGGTCGGCGAGGGCCTGCTCCGCGCTGGGGTGGAGGCCAGGCTCCCGGTTTCCCTCGCGCCAGAACGGCTCGTCTCGGGTCTCCCGCCAGCGCTTGACCGCCGCCACGGTGGCCGCCTCGCCGGCCGGGTCCACCGTCAGGATCGCGGTGTCCAGGTCCGCGGTGAGCGGGCTCGGCTCGGTGGCCTCGTAGCAGTTGACGCCGACGATCTTCTCCTCGCCCGACTCGATCCGGGCGCGGCGCTCCGCGTGCGAGGCGACGAGCTGCGACTTGAGGTAGCCGGACTCGACGGCGGCCATCGCCCCGCCCATCTCCTCGATCCGGGCCATCTCGGCCAGCGACTGCTCGACCAGGCTGTCCACCTCCGCCTCGATCACGTGCGAGCCGGCGAAGATGTCGTCGTACTCCAGCAGGTCGCTCTCGTGCGCCAGCACCTGCTGGACTCGCAGCGACCACTGCTGGTCCCAGGGGCGGGGCAGGCCCAGCGCCTCGTTCCAGGCGGGCAGCTGCACGGCGCGGGCCCTGGCGTCCTTGGAGAGGGTCACGGCCAGCATCTCCAGCACGATGCGCTGGACGTTGTTCTCGGGCTGGGCCTCGGTCAGCCCCAGCGAGTTGACCTGCACCCCGTACCGGAAGCGGCGCTGCTTGGGATCGGTGATGCCGTAGCGCTCGCTGGTGACGCGGTCCCAGATGCGGGTGAAGGCCCGCATCTTGCACATCTCCTCGACGAACCGGACGCCCGCGTTCACGAAGAACGAGATCCGCGCCACGACCCGCCCGAACTCCTCGGGCGGCACCTGCCCGCTGTCCCGTACGGCGTCCAGCACCGCGATCGCCGTGGCCATCGCGTAGGAGATCTCCTGCACCGGTGTGGCTCCGGCCTCCTGCAGGTGGTAGCTGCAGATGTTGACCGGGTTCCACTTGGGCAGCCGGGCCACCGTGTAGGCGATCATGTCGGTGGTCAGCCGCAGCGAGGGCACCGGCGGGAAGACGTGCGTCCCGCGGGAGAGGTACTCCTTGACGATGTCGTTCTGCGTGGTGCCCTGGAGCTGCGACACGTCGGCGCCCTGCTCCTCCGCGACCACCTGGTAGAGCGCCAGCAGCCACATGGCGGTGGCGTTGATGGTCATGGAGGTGTTGGTCTTCTCCAGCGGGATGCCGTCGAAGAGCCTGCGCATGTCGCCCAGGTGGGAGACCGGGACCCCGACCCGGCCGACCTCGCCGCGGGCGAGCACGTGGTCGGGGTCGTATCCGGTCTGGGTGGGCAGGTCGAAGGCGACGGACAGCCCGGTCTGGCCCTTGGCGAGGTTGCGCCGGTACAGCTCGTTGGACGCCTCGGCCGTGGAGTGCCCGGCGTAGGTCCGCATCAGCCAGGGCCGGTCGCGTTTCCTGGGCTCCCGTTCATCAGTCATCGCGGGGGCCTCACGCGTTCCGGCTGTGCCCGTCGGTCCGCCCGCCTTCGGCGTCGCGGAAGGTGTTGATGGCGTCCAGGTGCCGGGCCCGCTTCTCGTGGTCGCGCACGCCCAGTCCCTCCTCGGGCGCCAGCGCGAGGACGCCGACCTTGCCCTGGTGCAGGTTGCGGTGCACGTCGTAGGCCGCCTGGCCGGTCTCCTCCAGCGGGTAGCTCTTCGAGAGCGTGGGGTGGATCTTGCCCTTGGCTATCAGCCGGTTGGCCTCCCACGCCTCGCGGTAGTTGGCGAAGTGCGAGCCGATGATCCGCTTCAGCGACATCCACAGGTACCGGTTGTCGTAGCTGTGCTCGTATCCGGAGGTGGAGGCGCAGGTGACGATGGTGCCGCCCTTGCGGGTGACGTAGACACTCGCGCCGAAGGTCTCCCGCCCCGGGTGCTCGAAGACGATGTCCACGTCCTCGCCGCCGGTCAGTTCACGGATCCGCTTGCCGAAGCGCTTCCACTCCTTGGGGTCCTGGTTGTGCTCGTCCTTCCAGAACTGGTAGCCCTCCGCCTTGCGGTCGATGATGGCCTCGGCGCCCATCCGGCGGCAGATCTCGGCCTTGTCCTCGCTGGAGACCACGCAGATCGGGTTCGCGCCGCCGGCCAGCGCGAACTGGGTGGCGTACGAGCCCAGTCCGCCGCTGGCCCCCCAGATGAGGACGTTGTCGCCCTGCTTCATCCCGGCGCCGTTGCGGGAGACGAGTTGCCGGTAGGCGGTGGAGTTGACCAGGCCGGGGGCCGCGGCCTCCTCCCAGCTCAGGTGGGCCGGCTTGGGCATCAGCTGGTTGGACTTGACCAGCGCGATCTCGGCGAGTCCGCCGAAGTTGGTCTCGAAGCCCCAGATCCGCTGCTGCGGGTCGAGCATCGTGTCGTTGTGCCCGTCGGCCGACTCCAGTTCGACGGAGAGGCAGTGCGCGACCACCTCGTCGCCCGGCTTCCAGGAGTTGACCCCCACGCCGGTGCGCAGCACGACGCCCGCCAGGTCGGAGCCGATGATGTGGTACGGCAGGTCGTGCCGCTTCGCCAGCGGCGAGACGCGGCCGTAGCGCTCCAGGAACCCGAAGGTGGAAAGCGGCTCGAAGATCGAGGTCCAGACCGAGTTGTAGTTGACCGAGGAGGCCATCACGGCCACCAGGGCCTCGCCCGGGCCCAGTTCGGGCACGGGCACCTCGTCCAGGTGCAGCGACTTGCGCGGGTCCTTGTCCCGGGCCTCCAGCCCTTCGAACATCCCGGCCTCGTCCTTGTGGACGGTCACGGCCCGGTAGGACTCGGGCAGCGGCAGGGCGGCGAAGTCGTCCGGCGAGGTGTCGGACGCGAGGATCGCGTCGAGGATCTGGTTCACGGTGTGCCTCCGGCGAAGCGTGGAGCGTGGTGTGGGGACGCCTCCGGCTGCGGCCGGAGGAGCCCCGTCGGGGTACGTCGGTGGTGAGGCAGTGCCGTCGGTTCGGCTGTTGCTGGTGCGCGAGGGTGCGCGCGGTCGCTCGTGACGCCGAGCGGTCCGGGGCACACGGTTTCGGCCGCGGGGACAGCGCCCGGACTGCTGCCAACGTATGACACCCAGTGCCAGCACACAAGACACCGCGTGCCGTGAATTCTCACATGGCGTGGATCGCTCTCATCTGAGCGATGATCGATCAAATGTTGCTGCCCCGCAGGTCAGGGCACCTGATGTGCCGAGGGCTCGGTTCCCTGCCGCACCCGGCTGCGGCGCCGTCCGTACCCCGAGTAGAGCACGGCCCCCAGTGCCATCCACGCGGCGAACCGGGCCCAGGTCTCCGACGGCAGGTTCAGCATCAGCCACAGCGAGGTCAGCACCGAGGCGATCGGCAGCGCGGGCACCAGCGGCGTGCGGAAGGCGCGCGGCAGGTCCGGCCTGGTGCGCCGCAGGATGATCACCCCCACCGCCACGACCACGAACGCGAAGAGCGTCCCGATGTTCACCAGTTCGGCCAGCTCCGTGAGGCGGATGAAACCCGCCGCGACGGCGACGAGCACCCCCAGCAGTACCGTCGACCGGTAGGGCGTGCCGAACCGCGGGTGCACCCGGGCGAACAGCGGCGGCAGCAGCCGGTCCCGGCTCATCGCGAAGAACACCCGGGACTGGCCCAGCAGCAGGATCATGCACACCGTCGTCAGTCCCACCGCCGCACCGAAACTGATCAGCCCTGCCCAGAACGGCTCGCCGACGGCCTTGAACGCGTCGGCCAGCGGAGCGTCCACGGTCAGCTCGGTGTACTTGCGCATCCCGGTGACCACGATCGAGACCGCGATGTACAGCACCGTGCAGACGATCAGCGAGCCCAGGATGCCGCGCGGCATGTCGCGCTGCGGATTGCGGGTCTCCTCGGCCGTCGTGGCCACCACGTCGAAGCCGATGAACGCGAAGAAGACGACAGCCGCTCCGGTGAAGATGCCCATCACGCCGAACGTGGTCGGCGCGTAGCCGGACATCACCTGGATCAGCGGTGTCGCGAACCCGGAGGTGGAGTCCGCGGTTCCCTGCGCGGGCGGGATGAAGGGGTCGTAGTTCTCGGCCGTGACGAAGAACGCCCCGGCGACGATCACCAGCAGCACCACCCCCACCTTGATCGTCACAACGATGGAGGTGACCCGGGCCGACAGCTTCATGCCGACCGTCAGGATGCCCGTCAGCAGCAGGACCAGGGCGCAGGCCAGCAGGTCGAAACCGAAGCCGTTGGTGTCGCTGGTGCCCGAGAGCCAGTCGGGAAGCCGCCAGCCGATGCTGTCCAGCAGCGACCGCACGTACCCCGACCAGCCGACCGCCACCACCGCGCAGCCCAGCGCCAGTTCCAGCACCAGGTCCCAGCCGATGATCCAGGCAGGCAGTTCACCCAGCGAGGCGTACGCGAAGGTGTAGGCGGAGCCGGCCACCGGCACGGTGGAGGCGAACTCCGCGTAGCACAGCGCGGCGAGGGTGCACACCACTCCGGCCGCGCCGAAGGAGATGGCCACCGCGGGACCGGACGTCGTCCTGGCGACCTGGCCCGTCAGCACGAAGATACCGGTGCCGATGATCACGCCGACGCCGAAGACCGTCAGGTCGCGCGCCGACAGCGAGCGGGGCAGCCCCTGCTCGGGGTCGTCCGTGTCGATGATCGACTCTTCGACGGACTTGGTCCGCAACCACTGCCTCGGGCTCTTCTCCCCGCCTGGCGCCACCGACACTGCCGCACCTCCACGTCGCCTTCGCGCCATGGTTTCCACTCGGCGGCCCGGCGGCGGGTACGCGCGGCGGGGTACGGGCGCAATTCACCCGACTCCCTCGCCCGCCGGGCCGGCCCCCGGCGGCCGGGCGTGCGGAAGCGGTGCGGAACCCTCCTGGACGGGGCCCGGTCCGCAGCCGCCCCGGGAGGTGTTCCGCGGGGCGGGCGGCCGGTCAGTCCCGGGAGAGCGCGCGTTCGATGGTGGACATGATCTCGCCGAGGGGTGCGTCGGTGCGGGCGACGGTCACCAGTACCTCGTCCCTGCGCGCCACGGATGCCGCGGGCTGCTCCCCGGCCGGGCGGTGCGCGCCGAAACCGGTGCCGAACGTACGCCGTACGATCGCGAAGGCGTGGTCGAGCTGCGTCATCACGTCCCCCTCGGCGCCCGAGCGCAGCCACCGCCGCAGCACATGGTTGTGCGCGGTGACCACGGCCGAGGCCGCCACCTCCGCGAGCAGCGGCTCGTCGTAGCCGCTGATGCCGTCGCGGTGCGCCTCCTCGTCGAAATGGCCCAGCAGATAGCGGGTGAAAAGCCGCTCGTAGCGCGCCACCGAGGCGATCTCCCGCTCCCGCAGCGCGGGCACCTCGCGGGTGAGCTTGTACCGCTCGACGCTGCCCTTGGGGGAGGCGGCGTACATCTTCATGACTTCCTTGATGCCCCGGCAGACCGTGTCCAGCGGGTGCTCGTGCGCGGGCGCGGCCTCCAGTACGGCCTGCGCACGCACGAGGGTGTCGTCGTGGTCGGGGAAGATCGCCTCTTCCTTGGAGCGGAAGTGCCGGAAGAACGTGCGCCGGGCCACCCCCGCGGCGGCCGCGATCTCATCCACCGTGGTGGCCTCGTAACCCTTCGTGGCGAAGAGCTCCGTGGCGGCGGCGGCCAACTCACGGCGCACCCTCAGCCGCTGGGTGGCGGCGCCGCTCGCACGCTGGCCGGTCGTACGGGAGTTCTTCTCGGGCTCTGGCATGTGGTGAACGCTACACGCCGTGACAGGGTCGGGGGGCGGGCCGTGAGGCAGGCCGCCGGCCGCCGGCTCCAACAGCCCGCCCCACCCGGCGATACCGCCGGTCACCGGCGTGCGTACTCGCGGAAGCCGCGCCCCGTCTTCCTGCCCAGACAGCCCGCGGCGACCAGGTGCTCCAGCAGCGGCGCGGGCGCCAGCCCGGGGTCGCGGAACTCCTCGTGCAGCACCCGCTCGATCGCGAGCGAGACGTCCAGACCCACCACGTCCAGCAGCTCGAAGGGCCCCATCGGGTAGCCCCCGCCGAGCTTCATCGCCGCGTCGATGTCGTCCAGCGAGGCGTAGTGCTCCTGGACCATCTTCACGGCGTTGTTCAGGTAGGGGAAGAGCAGCGCGTTGACGATGAAGCCCGCGCGGTCCCCGCAGTCCACCGGGTGCTTGCGGACCTTCCGGCAGACCTCGCGGACGGTGGTGTGGGCCTGCGGGTCGGTCAGCACCGTGCTCACCACCTCGACCAGCTTCATGGCGGGCGCCGGGTTGAAGAAGTGCATCCCGATCACGTCCTGCGGCCGCGCTGTGGCACGGGCGCAGGCCACCACGGGCAGCGAGGAGGTGGTGGTGGCCAGCACGGCCCCCTGCTTGCAGACCGCGTCCAGCCGCTCGAACAGCCGCCGCTTGACGTCCAGGTCCTCGGCTACCGCCTCGACCACCAGGTCGGCCTCGCCCAGTGCGTCCAGCGACCCGGCCGGGGTGATCAGCGCCAGTGCCGCGTCCCGGGCCTCGACCGTCATCCGGCCCTTGTGGACCGAGCGCTCCAGCGACCGGGCGACGCGCTCCTTGGCGGTCGCCGCTTTCTGCTCGCTGCGCGCCGCGAGCACCGTCGGGTAGCCGGCCTTGGCGAAGACCTCCGCGATACCCCCGGCCATCGTCCCCGAACCCACCACGCCCACCGCCGTGACGGGGCGGCCCGGCGCGCGGTCGGCCGCCGCGTCGGGGGTGAGCGCGTCGGGCAGCACCTCCGAGCTGCCGGGCGCCGCGTAGGTGTAGAAGCCGCGGCCCGCCTTGCGGCCGGTCAGCCCCGCCTCGCTCAACTGCCGCAGGATCGGCGCGGGAGCGTGCAGCCGGTCGCGCGACTGCTCGTACATCGCCGCCAGCACGGTGCGTGCGGTGTCGATCCCGATCAGATCGAGGAGGGCCAGCGGGCCCATCGGCAGACCGCACCCCAGTTGCATGGCGGAGTCGATGTCCTCGCGAGTGGCGTAGCGGGACTCGTACATCGCGGCGGCCTGGTTCAGATAGCCGAACAGCAGCCCGTCGGCGACGAACCCGGGGCGGTCACCGACTGCGATGGGATCCTTGCCCAGGTCCCGGGCCAGCTCGGTGACCGCGGCGATCGCCTGCGGCGAGGTGAGCACCGAGGAGACGATCTCCACGAGCTTCATGGCGGGGGCCGGATTGAAGAAGTGCAGCCCCAGCACGCGTTCGGGCCGGTCGGAGTCGGCTGCCAGCCGCGTCACGGAGAGCGCGTTGGTGCCGGTGGCCAGGACGGTGTCCGGCTTGACGACGGTGTCCAGCTCGGCGAACACCTGGCACTTGGTGTCGTAGTCCTCCGGCACCACCTCGATGACGAGGTCCGCCTCGGCAGCCGCCGCGAGGCCGGTGAAGGTGCGGAACCGCGCCAGCACGTCCCGGCGCTCGCTCTGCGTCATCCGCTCGCGCTCCACCGAGCGCGCTGTGGAGGACTCCAGTGCGGCGACGGCGTGCCGGGCGGCTGCTTCGTTCGTGTCGATGCCGATGACCTCACGCCCGGCGCGGGCGAGAATATCGGCGATGCCGGTACCCATCGTGCCGAGGCCGACGACGGCGATCGTGCGCAGGGGAGGACGGTCCATCAGGGGACTCCAGAGGGTGTGACACTGGCCCCTACAGGGGCACGGGTGATGAGGGTGAGGGTTTCGTGCACTACCGGGCGCGCGGGCGTACGTACGCGCGGGGCAGGGGAGTTACCGGTCACGCCCCGCTGCGCGGCCCTGTCCCGGGGCCCGGTCACGAGGCGGCCCGTACGGCTCCGACGCGCTCCTGCGCGTGCCGGGTCCGCTGCCGAACCGACGTCACTCTCGGCGGCTGCGTCACCAAACCGCCTGAGCGGGGATACCGCTCTGATGAGCACCTTAACTCGTGGGTAACCATAAAGCCAGGGGTAGGAACACTTCCACCGCTGGGGAACTCAGCACGTAAGGGGGAGCCGGAGTGGCCGACGCGTTCCGAACGCTGATCGACCGTGTGCGGCCGGAGGCCGAGCCCGTCGAGTACGCACGCCTGGTCACGCTTGCCAGGCAGCGCAGCACGGAGGCGCGCGACCAGCTCGCCGCCGTACTCGTGGAGAGCGAACGGCCCCTGTGGGCCCGCGAGATCGCGGCCTTCGCACTGGGCAGCGCGGGGGACCGGAGGGCCTTCGAGACCCTCGTCTTCATGCTGAACTACCGGGACCCGGTGTGCTGCGCCAGCGCCGCCCAGGCCCTGGAGCGGCTACGCGACCCCCGCACGGCCAAAGCCGCGGCGGCCCTGGCCACCAACGAACTGCGCACCGCCTACGCGCTCTACCCGGTCCGGCTGCTGACGGCCCTGCGCGCCCCGGAGTCGGTGCCCACCCTGATCAACGTGCTCCAGCGCCTCCTGATCGGGCCCCTGCACTACTGGCCGATCGCCGAGGCGTGCGTCGTCGGCCTCGGAGCGCTGGGCGACAAACGCGCCATCCCCGTCCTCGACGCGGCGGCCCGGCACCACCGGCTGTCCCCCTACGCCAAGGCGGCCCTGGCGCGGCTCCCCGGCTGAGCCGCCGCGGACGTGACCGGGCCAGATCCCGTCCGGGGCAGCTCAGCCGGCCCCGACGGCCCGGAACGCCGCGGACGGCACATCTACCCGTGGTCCCGTCGTCCGGACCCCGCTTCCGGCCCCCGGCCCCCGCCGAGGACGGTGCGGTAGCGGACCTCGGGGACCTCCGCACCCGCCACCTCGAACGCCGAGGTGAGCCCGTCCGCGGCGAAGCCGGCCCGCTCGTAGAAGCGGCGCGCACGGGCGTTGCCCTCCAGCACCCACAGGAACATCCGCGGGCAGCCCCGCGCGGCGGCATCCTCCAGCACCGCCCCCATGAGCAGCCGGCCCACCCCGGTGCCGATGTGGTCCGGGTGGACGTACAGCGCATAGAGCTCTTCGTCACCGCCGGGCGGCCCGGGGCGCGGGGTGTCCCCCTGGGTGCGCCGGGGCCCGGCCGCTGCCCATCCCGTGACCTGACCGCCTCCGGCCCCGTCCACGGCCACCAGGTTCCGCACCACTCCCCGGCCGGCCCTGAAGAAGCGCCGCCGCCGCGCCGCCTCCGCTGCCGGTGACATCGCGTCCAGATACGGCTGCGGCACCAGCCCCCGGTACGCGCTCCGCCAACCGCGCACCCGCACCTCTGCCACGGCTTCGACGTCGTCCTCGGTCATCTCCCGCACATGCATGTGCCGAGGGTGCTCCCACGGACCCCGGGTCCGCACCGCCTTTTCCCGGCCGCCCCGCCCCGCCCCGGCCCGCCGCCGAATACCCGGCAGGAGATGTCCGGTTGCCCCGCCGGAGTGGGCGCATGACGACGACACACACCCTCTTCCGGGCGGTGGTGGCCGAGGTCGTGCACGTCACCGTCGAGGGCGAGGAGATGGTCCTCCGTACCTGGCGCCCCGGGCGGCGGTCGCGCACGGTCAGGCGCGGCAACGACGACTCCCCGCCGCGCGTGGACCCGGCCGGTTGACGCGCCGCACCCTGCTGTAACCGGTGCTCCGCCGCCCGGTCGTCCGCGCCCGGCGCGCGGCGTGCCTCCGCGCCTGGGGCGGCCAGAGTCAGGACGGGCACACGGCGAGCGCCTCGATCTCGATGAGCAGTTCCGGCCGTACGAGCCCGGCGACCTGCACGGCGCTGCACGCGGGGAGCCGCCCGGGGTCGAGATACCGGTCGCGCACGGTGCGCAGCGCGGGCATGACGGCCAGGTCGGTCACGAAGAAGGTGAACTTCACGACGTCGCCGAAGCCGGCTCCGGCCGCCTCCAGACAGCGCCGCAGATTGTCGAACACCTGCTCCGCCTGGGCCTCGGGATCGTCCGCGCCGACGACCTTGCCACCCGCGTCGAGAGCCACCTGGCCGGACACGGCGATGAACCTGCCCTCGCCGACGACGACATGGCTGTAGCCGTTCCCGGGCGGGAGGCCCTCGGGCGTGGTGATGTGGGTGAGCGATGACATCCAGGCATGTTCTCAGAGCAGGGTGAGTTGCGTGCAGCGGTTTTTCTCCGTGGGCTCTTCGCGGGCGTTTCCGTCACCTGCGCCGTCACCTGCGCCGTCCTCGTCGCCGGCTGCCGGAGCGGTCGGCGCCGACTGCCGGGCGGCGCCGGGGCCCGAGGGGCCCACGCCGTACTCGGCGGCCAGCTCGTGCACCTGCCGGGTGATACGGCGCTGATACCACTTGGGCGCGTACGCGCCGTCCGCGTAGAGCGCCTCGTAGTGCCGCACCAGCCGCGGGTGGTGCTGGTGCAGCCAGCGGAAGAACCACTCGCGCGCCCCTGGCCGCAGATGCAGCGCGAGCGGGGTGACGGAGGTCGCCCCGGCGGCGGCCAGGGCCCGAACGGTGGCCCTGAGCTGCGCGGGGGAGTCGCCCAGGAAGGGGATCACCGGTGCCATCAGCACCCCGCACGGGATGCCGTGCTCGGTGAGCCGTCGTACGACATCCAGCCGCCGCTGCGGCGCCGGGGTGCCCGGCTCGACGGTGCGCCACAGCTCCTCGTCGGTGAAGCCGACCGACACCGAGACGCCGACCTCCGTGACAGCCGCTGCCGAGCGCAGCAGGTCCAGGTCGCGCAGGACGAGTGTGCCCTTGGTGAGCAGCGAGAAGGGGTTCGCGTGGTCGCGCAGGGCCGTCAGGATGCCCGGCATCAACCGGTACCGTCCCTCGGCCCGCTGGTAGCAGTCGACGTTCGTGCCCATGGCGATGTGCTGGCCCCGCCAGCGGGGACTGCTGAGTTCCTTGCGCAGCAGCTCGGGCGCGTTCACCTTGACCACGATCTGGGTGTCGAAACCCACTCCCGGGTCGAGATCCAGGTAGCTGTGGGTCCGGCGGGCGAAGCAGTAGACGCAGGCGTGCGAGCAGCCGCGGTAGGGGTTCACCGTCCATTCGAACGGCATGCGTGAGGCCCCGGGCACCTTGTTCACCAGGGTCCGGGCCCGGATCTCGTGGAAGGTCATCCCCCGGAACTCGGGGGTGTCGAAGGTGCGGCGCGTGACCGCGGAAGCGCCGAAGAGGGCGGGCGCCGCGTCCCGGCTGTGCTCGTCGGTGTCCTTGAGCTCGTCCCAGCGCATGCGCGGCCTCCTCGGTGGTGGTGTCGCGTCCCTCGGCTCCACTGTCGCCCTGTACGGTCCCAGAATAGAACACGCGTTCGTACGAAAACTGTCAAGCTCGATTTGGGGAGCCGACCCGAGGGTGATTGGCTGGCCACCCCGATCACAGGCCGTCCAGTCACAGGAGGAGTCATGGCGCAGGTCGAGGCGACCACGCAGCGGGAGATCGCGGCCGGACCCGATGAGGTGTTCGACGCGCTCGCCGACTACAGCGGGACCCGGGCCGAACTGCTCCCCGCCCCCTTCAGCGAATACGAGGTCAGGGAGGGCGGCGACGGCGAGGGCACGCTCGTGCACTGGAAGCTCCAGGCGACCAGCAAGCGCGTCCGGGACTGCCTGCTCGACGTCACCGAGCCCGCCGACGGTGAGTTGGTGGAGACCGACCGCAACTCCTCGATGGTGACCACCTGGCGGGTGACCCCTGGCAGCCGGGAGAAGACCGCCCGGGTCACGGTGACCACGGTCTGGAACGGCGCGGGCGGTATCGGCGGCTTCTTCGAGCGGACCTTCGCGCCCAAGGGCCTGGCCCGCATCTACGACGACGTGCTGCAGCGGCTGGCCGCCAAGACGGAGCAGGGCGGCTGACCTCTGCCGACCTCCGGCACGCGCGGCGCGCCCTCACTGGATCGGGTGGTTTCCGGTGGGGGCGCCGCTGTTGCAGGTGGTGGTCCGCCGCAGGGAAAACCCCTGATCGGCAGCCCGACAGGCGCCCCGGGCAACCGAATTGAGCCCCATCCGTCCCACGGCGCGCACCTGAACCGTGCTTGAACGCGCTTGTCGTGCAATGCGAGAAATACTCCCCCAGAAGCATCGGCAAGGGGAGTGGGATGGGCGGTACCGGCGGGGCGACCCTCGACACCAGGGGTGACGGAAACCCCGTACCCGGCAGGGGACTTCAGACCTCGGTACCCGGCAGGGGACTTCAGACCCCCGTGCCCGGCAGGGGACTTCAGAGCCCGGTACCCGGCGGGGGACTTCAGGACCCGGTGCCCGGCGGGGGGCATCAGTACCCCGGGCCCGTGGCCGCCGCGGCTCCGGCCGCCGTCGAGGTCACCGTCGAACTGCCCGGCCGGCCGGAGGCCCCGGTGGCGGCCACGACGGTACCGGCGCCCGCGCCGGGCCCCGCCGACCCGCCGACGAGTCCGAATGCCGCCCGGTCGGGGGCCGTTCCGGCGGAGTACGGACCGATGCGTTCCGACGTGCCGGGGCCCGGAGCGGTCCCGTCCGCCGCGGCCGGCGCCTCCCGCGCGCCGGGGTCCGACCCGCACGACCTCCGAGCGGCGTACCCGGCACAGCGGATCCCGCAGGATGCCCCGTCGGCCGACGCGGCGCAGGATGCTGCGCGGGGCGGGCCCCAGGACGCCCCACCGGGCGCCGCCGCGCTGGAGACCGCGGTGCCGGACGGCGATCCGCCGCAGGCGCTTCTGTCGCCGCGCCGCCTCCGGCTCGTCTTCGGCGCGCTGATGCTGGCCATGCTGCTGGCCGCGCTCGAACAGACCATCGTGGCCACGGCTCTTCCCAAGATCGTCGGCGAACTCGACGGCCTGCGCCGGATGTCCTGGGCCGTCACCACCTACCTCCTGGCCGCGACCATCGTGCTGCCCGTCTACGGCAAGCTCGGCGATCTCTTCGGCCGCAAGGGGCTCTTCCTCTTCGCCATCGGCGTCTTCACCGTCGGCTCGGCCCTCGCAGGATGGGCCGGTTCCATGGAGGAGCTGATCGTCTACCGCGCCGTGCAGGGCACCGGTGCCGGCGGCCTGATGATCGGGGTGCAGGCGATCATCGCGGACGTCGTACCGGCCCGGGACCGCGGCCGCTACATGGGCCTGATCGGCGCCGCCTTCGGGCTCGCCTCGGTGGCCGGTCCGCTGCTGGGCGGCTGGTTCACCGACGACCTGTCCTGGCGCTGGTGCTTCTGGTTCAACGTGCCGGTGGGCCTGCTCACTCTGCTGGTGACCTCGCTCGCCCTCACCCTGCCCAGGCCCCGGGTGCGGCCCCGGCTCGACATCCTCGGCGGGCTGCTGATGGCGGCCTTCTCCACCTGCCTGGTGCTGCTCACCAGTTGGGGCGGCACGACCTACGACTGGGGCGACCGGGTCATCCTCGGTCTGGCCGCCGGTGCCGTCCTCAGCGGGGCGCTCTTCCTCGTCGCCGAGCACTACGCACCCGAACCCCTGCTTCCGCTGCGGCTGTTCCGGGACTCCGTCTTCAACGTCACCGGTCTGGTGGGCGCAGCCATCGGCATCGCGCTCTTCGGCGCCGCCAGCTATCTGCCCAGCTTCCTGCAGATGGTCGAGGGCGTCAGTGCCACCGCCTCGGGGCTGTTGATGCTGCCGCTGATGTCCGGGGTCGTCGTCTCCTCCCTGCTCTCGGGCCAGTTGATCACCCGCACCGGGCACTACAAGATCTTCCCCGTCCTGGGCTGCGCCCTCTCCGCCGAAGGGATGTGGCTGCTCTCCAAGCTGGACGCGGACACCTCGCGCCAGATGTTCGGCATCTGGTCGGGAATCCTCGGCCTGGGGATCGGTTTCGTGCTGCCCGTGCTGGTGCTGGCCGTGCAGAACTCGGTGCGATCCTCCGACATCGGCGCGGCCACCAGCGCCAACAACTACTTCCGGCAGATCGGCGGCAGCATCGGGGCCGCCCTGTTCGGCACCCTGCTCGCGCACCGGCTCGCGGACGCGCTCGCCCGGGAACTCCCCCGGGACCAGGGCGACCTGCCCGATCCCGACTCCCTGACCCCGCAACTCGTGCGCGCTCTGCCCGCACCGCTGCGCGACGGCTACATCGAGGCGTACGCGGACGCGATGCCGCGGATCTTCCTCTACCTCGTTCCGGTGCTCGTCCTCGGGCTGGCACTGTCCCTCTTCCTCAAGGAGAAACCCCTGGTGTCCCAGCACACGTCCGTGCCTCCGGCCCGCAGTGCCGAAGCACCCGCAGCGTCCGCGCCCGACGGCGCCGCGTCGCAGCCGCAGTCCGCGCCCTGCGCCGCTGGCGTTCCGGTCTGCGGCGCCGTGCGGCACCACGACGGCACGGCCGTTCCCCGCGCGGCGCTCACTCTGGTCGACACCGCCGGGCGGCAGATCGGGCGGGGTGCCACCGGCGAGGACGGGCGGTACGCGCTGAGCACCCCGGGCGCGGGCTCGTACGTGATGATCGCGGCGGCGGGCGGGCACCAGCCGCGCGCGGTCAGCGTCAGCGTGGGCGAACGGCCCGTCGATCTCGACGTGGTGCTCGGCGGGGCGGGGCGGCTGGCGGGCAGCGTGCTGACGGCCGACGGCAACCCCGTCAAGGACGCCATCGTCACGCTCACCGACGTGCGCGGCGAGGTCGTCGCCACCACTCGCAGCAGCCGGGAGGGCGGCTACGTCATCTCCGAACTCGTCGCAGGCGAGTACACGCTGGCGGCCAGCGCTCCCGTCTACCGCCCCGCCGCCCTCCCGGTCTCCGTGCAGGCGTCCCGCGAGACCCGGCAGGACGTCGAACTCGCCGGCGGCGCCGTGCTGCGCGGCACTGTCCGGGCCTCCGGCGGGCGGCCGGTGGAGGACGCGCGGGTCACCCTGCTGGACGCGGCGGGCAACGTCGTCGACACTGCGACGACCGGCCCGGACGGCATCTTCCGCTTCGTCGACCTGGCCTCGGGCGAGTACACGGTGGTGGCCGCGGGCTATCCGCCGGTCGCGACCGTGCTGCAGATCGCGGGCGGCGGACGCACGGAGCGCGATCTGCAACTGGGCCACGAGGACTGACGACCTACCGGACCGCATACTGGGGCGCCGACCGGGGCGCCTACCGGACCGCCGACCGGTGCGACCGGCCGGGGCCACCGGGCCGATCGGGGTGATCGGGCCGACCGGGGTGATCGGGCCGACCGGACCGAACCGGACCGACCGGACCGGCCAGGGCAACCAGGACCGGCCCCGGCGCGGCTTTCCGGCACCCCAGGGCTCCCGGGGGGTGCGGTCGGCACACCGACCGCACCCCGGTGCGTCCCCCGTTCGGGCGTTGCTTCTCCCGCCGTTCCCGTCCGGCTCTACGGTGGTGAGGGCTGCCCGGCGTGGCGGGACCGGCCACCGCCGGAAGAGAGGACTGGTTCATGGGAAGCGAGCCGGACGCTGACCGTGGGATCCGCCGGACCGGTCCCTGCGCGGCGGAGACCCTGGTCGCCGTCCGCGGGTGTCTCCCGGCCGCAGCGGTCGGCATCGGCGCGCGCGGCACCGTCGTGCACTGGGGCAGCGGCGCGAGCGCGCTGTTCGGCCACCGCCGCAAAGAGGTGCTGGGCGCCCCGGCAGCCGACGTCCTGCCGGTGACGGGCGCGTTGAACGCCTCCGCACGCGCGGGTGACCATCACTGGCTCGACGGTGCCGGAGACCTGACGGGGTCCGGTGCGGCCATGGCGGGGCGGGCCCGTGTTCCGGTGCCCGGCCGGGACCGTGCCGACGTGCTGTGGTGGAGCTATCCGCTGGCTGCTCCCGCGCCCGTCCGGCTGCTGGTGCTCGCCACCGGCGCCGCCCGGCTCCAGCGGCAGCGGGCGCTGCGGGGGACCAGGATCGTGCCCTCGTTCGGCCACCACCGCTGGTTCCCCGAGGCGGCCGAGCTGGGCGCGCGGCTGCCGCGGATGCTCGGCCGCCCGGCCCGCGCGGCGGCGGCGCCGGCGGCCTCCCGGATCCGGGAACTGGGCTGCCCCGTGGTGGAGGTGCATCGCCCCTCGAGCCCGGACGATCCGGCGCTCGGGGCGTTGAACGCGCAGGTCAGCGGTGGATGCGGGGAGGATCCTCGCCTGCCCGGGTGAAAACAGGTGGTGTGGACCAGTGGAGTTATCCACAGGGGTGTCCTGGCGGTTGGCCACCGCGTAACGTGCCGGGCATGAAGATCCTCATCAGCGCCGACATGGAGGGCGCAACGGGAGTCACCTGGCCGGCGGACGTCCTGCCGGGAACCCCGCAGTGGGAGCGCTGCCGCTCGATGTTCACCTCGGACGTGGACGCCGCCGTCCGGGGCTTCTTCGAGGCAGGCGCTGACGAGGTGCTCATCAACGAAGCCCACTGGACGATGCGCAACCTCCTGCTGGAACAGCTCGACGAGCGGGCCGAGATGATCACAGGTCGGCACAAGGCGCTGTCGATGGTCGAAGGCATCCAGCACGGCGACGTGGACGGCGTCGCCTACATCGGCTACCACACCGGTGCCGGCAGCGAAGGCGTCCTCGCCCACACCTACCTCGCCAACTCCCTGACGGGAGTGTGGGCCGACGGGGTGCGGGCCGGCGAGGGCCGGCTCAACAATCTGGTGGCGGCCGAGTTCGGCGTCCCCGTCGTGCTGGTGACGGGCGACGACCGCACCGTCGAGGACGCCAAGGGCTATGCGCCCGACGCGCTGGGCGTCGCCGTCAAGGACTACGTGTCGCGGTACGCCGCCGTGTGCCGCCCTCCCGCCCGCACCGCGGCCGAGATCCGGGACGCCGCCCGGCGCGCCGCTCCGCTGGCCGGGCGCCGTACCCCGCCGCAGCCCGAACCGCACACCGTCGAGCTGGAGTTCGACGCCGAACACCTGGTGGGCGCCGCCACGGTCGTACCGGGGGTCGAGCGCTCCGGCGAGCGCCGCGTGGCCTTCACCTCGGCCGGGGCCTACGACATGATCCGCTGCTTCAAGGCCGTCACGACCGTCGTCTCCGCCGCGGTGGAGGAGCAGTATGGCTGAGCGGGCAGCACAGGAGGAAGGCAGGATGACGGCTCCGACGGACGAGGGACACCTCGACGCGCAGGTCTTCGACGAGGTGGTGCGGGCGACCTCCGAACTGATCCGGATCGACACCACCAACCACGGTGCGGGAGAGGGCAACGAGCGCCCGGCCGCCGAGTACGTCGCCTCCGCACTGGCCGACGTGGGCATCGAACCCCGGCTGCTGGAGAAGAAGTCCGGCCGGACCAACGTGGTGGCCAGGATCGAGGGCACCGATCCGGCGGCCGGGGCGCTGCTGCTGCACGGCCACCTCGACGTGGTCCCCGCCGAGCCCGCCGACTGGACGGTGCACCCCTTCTCGGGCGAGGTCCGCGACGGCGTGGTGTGGGGCCGCGGCGCCATCGACATGAAGAACGCCGACGCGATGGCCCTCTCCCTGGCCCGCGCCTGGGCCCGGGCCGGGGTGCGGCCGCCGCGCGACATCGTCCTGGCCTTCACCGCGGACGAGGAGGACAGCGCCGAGTTCGGCTCCGACTTCCTGGTGCGGGAGCACCCGGAACTCTTCGAGGGCTGCACCGAGGGCATCAGCGAGTCCGGCGCCTTCACCTTCCACGCAGGTCCCGGAATGCGGCTCTACCCCGTGGCGGCCGGTGAACGCGGAACGGCCTGGCTCAAGCTGACCGCGCACGGCCGGGCGGGGCACGGCTCCAAGGTCAACCACGCCAACGCCGTCAGCCGGCTCGCCGCCGCGGTCCACCGCATCGGCGAGCACGAATGGCCGGTACGCCTGACCCCCACGGTGCGGGCCGCGCTCGTCCGCCTCGCCGAACTGCACGGGCTGCGCCCGCTCCGCCCCGATGCGCCGGACGCCGAGGTGGACGCCCTGCTCGCCGAACTGGGTCCGGCCGCGGCGCTGGTCGAGCCGGTCGTGCGCAACAGCGCCAACCCCACAGTGCTGGAGGCCGGTTACAAGGTCAATGTGATCCCCGGGACGGCCACCGCACGCGTGGACGGCCGCATGCTGCCCGGCGCCGAGGAGGAGTTCCACGCCACGCTCGACGCGCTCACCGGCCCCGAGGTGGACTGGGAGTTCCAGCATCGGGAGATCCCGCTCCAGGCACCACTGGAGTCCCCGCTGTTCGCCGCCATGGGTGAGGCGCTGGAGCACTTCGACCCGGGAGCGCACGCGGTGCCCCACTGCATGTCCGGCGGCACCGACGCCAAGCAGTTCTCCCGGCTCGGTGTCGCGGGCTACGGCTTCACCCCGCTCAAACTGCCCGAGGGCTTCGACTACCAGGCCCTGTTCCACGGCGTGGACGAACGTGTACCCGTCGAGGCGCTGCACTTCGGCATCCGCGTCCTGGACCGCACCCTGCTCGGCACCGCGGCGCGGTCGAGCACTTCCGCCCGAGCTTCCACCACCGGCGGCGACCCGCTCGGCGGTGACCGCGCCACCGGCCGCGACGCCACGACCCCGTCAGGAGGCTGACCCCCCATGCCCGTCCAGGCCCCCTACGGCACCTGGCCCTCCCCGATCGACGCCGGTCTCGTCGCGGCGCACGACGGGCGGCCCGATTTCCTCGGATCCGTCGGCGGGGAGCTGTGGTGGACCGAGCCGCGCCCCGAGGAAGGCGGCCGCCGCGCTCTGCTGCGGCTGCCGGCCGACGGCAGGCAGTCCCCGGTCAGTGTGCTGCCCGCGCCGTGGAACGTGCGCAACCGGGTGATCGAGTACGGCGGTCTGCCCTGGGCCGGTGCGGCCCGGAACAGCGGTGGGCCACTGATCGTCTTCACCCACTTCGCCGACCAGCGGCTCTACGCGGTCGAGCCCGATGCCCCCGACGCCGCGCCCCGCCCGCTGACGCCGCTCTCCGACATCACCGAGGACGGGCTGCGCTGGTGCGATCCGGTGGTGCTGGTCGACCGCGGCGAGGTGTGGTGCGTACTGGAGGAGTTCACCGGCGAGGGGCCCACCGAACTGCGCAGGGTACTGGCGGCCGTACCACTGGACGGATCGGCCGCCGCCGACCGCGGCCGGGTGCGCGAGCTGACCGGGGACGACGACCGGTTCCTGAGCGGCCCGCGGCTCTCCCCGGACGGCGAGCGCCTGGCCTGGCTGGCGTGGAACCATCCCGCGATGCCGTGGGACGGTACCCGCGTCATGACCGCACGGATCGGCGGTGACGGCAGCCTCGAACCTCCGCGCGCGGTCGCGGGCGGCCCCGAGGAGTCGGTGGCGCAGGCAGAGTTCGCCTCCGACGGCACGCTGCTGATCGCCTCCGACGCGAGCGGCTGGTGGAATCTCCAGCGGGTGGATCCGAGAGCTGCCGGAACGGACGGCTCCCGGCCCCGAGGCGTACCGCTGTGCCCGCGCGAGGAGGAGTTCGCGGGCGCCGCCTGGAAGATCGGGCAGCGATGGTTCGCACCGCTGCCCGGCGGACTGGTGGCCACGCTGCACGGGCGGGGCGCGCAGCGGCTGGGTGTGCTCGATCCGGAGACAGGCGCACTGGTCGACGCCGCCGGGCCGTGGACCGAGTGGGCGCCCTCGCTCGCCGTCGTCGACTCGCGTGTCGCCGGGATCGCCGCGAGCCCCCGCACCTCCTATGAGATCGTCGAACTGGACACCCGCACCGGCCACACGGTCGTCGTGGCCGCGCACCACGAGGACCTGGTGGACCCGGCCTACTGTCCGGAGCCGCAGAGCCGTACCTTCACCGGGCCCGGTGGCCGCGACATCCACGCCCACCTCCACCCCCCGCATCATCCCGACCACAGCGCACCCGCGGAGGAACTGCCGCCGTACGTGGTGTGGGTGCACGGCGGACCCACCAGCCGCTCCCCCCTGGTGCTCGATCTGGAGATCGCCTACTTCACCTCGCGCGGCATCGGCGTGGTGGAAGTCAACTACGGCGGTTCCACCGGCTACGGGCGCGCGTATCGCAACCGCCTCCGACAGCAGTGGGGCGTCGTGGACGTCGAGGACTGCGCGGCGGTGGCCCGCACCCTGGCCCGGGAGGGCACCGCCGACCCGGCGCGGCTCGCGATCCGGGGCGGCAGCGCGGGCGGCTGGACCAGCGCCGCGTCGCTCACCTCCCCGCTCGCGGAGGGCCTGTACGCCTGCGGCACCGTCACCTACCCCATCCTCGACCTGACGGGGTGGGCCACAGGCGAGACCCACGACTTCGAGTCCCAGTACCTGGAGTCCCTGGTCGGCCCGCTCGCCGAGGTGCCGGACCGGTACCGCGAGCGCTCACCGCTGCAGCACGCGGACCGGACGGCGGCCCCCTTCCTGCTGCTCCAGGGGCTGGACGACGTGATCTGCCCGCCGGTGCAGTGCGAACGCTTTCTGGAGCAGGTCAAGGGCAGGGGAGTCCCGCACGCCTATCTCGCCTTCGAGGGCGAGGGGCACGGCTTCCGCCGGGCCGAGACGATCGTGCGCGCGGTGGAGGCCGAACTGTCGCTGTACTGCCAGACTTTCGGGCTGGCAAGGGAAGACATCACCCCGGTGGAGCTGCGGCCATGAGTATTCCCCCGCTGCCCGTAGGAGAACCGGCGCCCACCCTGGCCGATCCGCACGGCCTGCTGGAGGGCTACCTCGACTACTACCGCGGCACCCTGCTCCGCAAGGCCGCCGAGCTCCCCGAGGAGGAACTGCGGGCCGCCCGCCTCCCCTCCGGATGGACGCCGCTGGAGCTGATACGGCACCTCCAGCACGTCGAACAGCGCTGGCTGAACTGGGGATTCATGGCGGAGTCCGTACCCCGTCCCTGGGGCGACCACGGCACGGGCGAAGCCGCGGACCGCTGGCAGGTACCCGAGGGGGCGAGCACCCAGGAGGTACTCGACGCGTACACGGCGCAATGCGACCGCTCCCGGCAGATCACGGCCGGCCGGCGGCTCGACCGACGCGCGGCGACCGGTGGCCGCTTTCCCACCGAGGCGGAGGCCCCCACGCTCGCCTGGATCCTCTTCCATCTGCTGCAGGAGTACGCGCGTCACGTCGGGCAGCTCGATGTGGTGGTGGAACTGGCGGGCGGAGGGACGGGGGAGTAGCGCGCTTCCGAGCCGGACCGCTCCGCGGAGGCCGTCTCGGGACCACCTCCCGTGCGGACCGGTCCGGACGGCGGAGGCAGACACCCCCCGCCCGTACGAGGACCGGGCTCCGTACCGGCGGGTCTACAGACCGGCCAGGTCGGCGAGGATCCGGGCCTGCCGCAGCAGGGTGATGCTGTGGTCCAGGCTCTCGTCCTCGTCCACCGACCACAGGGCGTACTCGACATGGCGCGCCACGGACCAGGCGCGTATCCGGTCGGCGTCCTCCCCCAGCGCCTCCGCCAGCAGCGCCGTGCGGTGCCGCAGTACCCGGTGCGGATCGGCGTGTGCGAAGGGAGCGTCGATCTGTTCGAGCAGCGGCCAGGGATCGAAGGCGGGGTCGAGTGCGGCACCCTCGGTGCGGGCCTCGGGGTGCGGCCACGTCAGTTTCAGCACGGCCCGGGTTCCGTCGGGCAGCTCGGCGGGTGCCGCCCAGGAGCAGCTTCCGCCGTGGAAGGGCGCGTGCAGCCGCAACTGCCAGCGCTCGCGCATCTGCTCCACCAGCGTGGGCAGCCCGGCCAGCCATCCGCGTCCGTCGGCGGTGCGGCTCATCGCGGTGAGCACGGGCAGGGCGGGCGGGAAGAGGTCGGTCATGGCACGTCCGGGTGGTCGTCTGCGGCGCCGGCTGCTGCCGGGGCCGCACCACGGTACGGCGTGTACCTCCCGTCGCCGAGCGGCTTTTCGCGGAGCCCTGTGCCGTACGCCGCGGAGCTCTCCGCCTCCCTCCTGCCGACCGGTGCTGCTCCGGCTCCTGTCCCCGTCTTCGCTCCGTGCCCGCCTGCCGTCCGTTCCCGCGGCCGTACGAGCTCCAGTAGCTCGAAGGAGCAGCGCCGCACTCGTCTGTTCGGGTACGGTCGCGGCATGACGAGCGTCGCACCCGGTATCGATGGTCCCGCCAGCTCTCCGGCTGTTCACGTGCTCAGGGTCTCCGAGCAGGCCGCCGCGACCAGGGCTCCCGGTGCGCTCGCCCCGCTTTCCGAGGAGGAGCGGGAGCGGGCCGCCGCCTTCGTCCGGCCCGTCGACCGTGACCGTTACCTCGTCGCGCACCTCGCGCTGCGCAGGGAACTGGGTGTGCTGCTCGATCTGGATCCGGCGCAGGTGCGGTTGGCCCGCGCGGACTGCCCTGTGTGCGAGGGCCCGCACGGGCGGCCGATCGTCCCCGGCAACCCGGTCCACTTCTCCCTCTCGCACGCGGGGGACGTGGTGCTGCTGGCCTTCGCGGCCGTGCCCGTCGGGGTGGACATCGAGGAGTTCCCCACCGCCGGGACGGCGCGCGAGACGATGACCGCCCTGCACCCCCGGGAGCAGGCCGAACTGGCGGCGGTCGCGGACACCGCAGCGCTGCCTCTGGTGTTCGCGCGCTGCTGGACCCGCAAGGAGGCGTATCTGAAGGGCACCGGGACGGGACTGGGGGAGGACCCCTCGATCACCTATGTCAGTGCCCTGGAGGATCCGGCTCCGGTGCCGGGGTGGCGGCTCTCGGACCTTCCGGCGCCGTCCGGCTACGCCGCCGCGAGTGCGCTGCGGCAGCTCACCGCTCACGAGGTCGGGTGAGCGCTCGCTCCGTGCGGGGCACGGTCGGCGTCCGCCGGTCGCCGCCGGGAAGGACCGCGACGAGCAGGCCCAGGGCGCTGAACGACAAGCCCACCGCGACGACGGCGGGCCAGGCGCCGGCCGCCCAGGCGAGCGAGCCGGCCAGTGAGCCGAGCGCGATGCCCAGGAAACGCGCGGTGAACCAGACGGTGTTGAGGCGGCTGTGCAGGCCACGGTCGAGAGTGAACAGCACGGTCTGACTGGCCGCCTGGCTGCCCCACACCCCGATGTCGAGCAGCACTCCGGGGATCAGCCACCACGGCGAGCCTCCGCCGGGCAGCAGCACCAGCCATCCCGCCAGGACGAGCGCCAGGAGCGCCGCGGACGCGCCGCGGCGTCCCATGCGGTCGGCGGCCCGCCCGGCCCACGGCGAGGCCGCGGCACTCGCCGCGGCCACCAGCCCGAAGAGGCCGATCCGGGCCGGTCCGTAGTGGTAGTGGCCGCCGAGGAGGAACGTCAGGCTGGTCCAGAACGCGCCGAAGGCGACGCCGACCAGCGCCCCGGACAGCACGATCCGGAACACCATCGGGTGTGCCGCGAGCCGGGGCAGGGAAGCCAGCGCGGCGCGGTAGCCCGGCACCGGGGAGGAAGCGGCGGACGGCACGTGCGGCGCGGGCGGCACGGTCGGCACGTGCGGCGCGGGCGGCACGGTCGGCACGTGCGGCGCGGGTGGCAGTGCCGAGCGCAGCAGAGCGGCCAGCGCCAGGGTCAGCGCACAGGAGCACAGGTGGACGCCGCGCCACCCGACGGCTTCCGCGAGCACGCCGGAGTAGGCACGGGAGGCCAGCACCCCCACGAGCAGCCCTGCTTGCACACCGCCGACCACCTGTCCCACCGCGCCCCTGCGCCCCTCCGCGAGGGCGACCGCGAGTGGCGTCACCAGTTGGGGCACCGGCGAGCACAGGCCGAGCGCGAAGCCCGCGGCGAGCAGGAACTCCGCGGTGGGGGCCAGCGCGCAGGCCGCCAGTGCCAGCGAGGAGAGGGTGCCCAGCGTCAGGATCAGGCGGCGCCGGTCGTGGCTGTCGCCTGCCGGCACCAGCAGCAGGATGCCGGCGGCGTAGCCGAGCTGGGTGGCGGTGGGGACGGCTCCCAGCAGAGCGGCACCGCCGCCCAGCGACCGGGCGATGCCCTCCAGCAGGGGCTGGCTGAGATACACGTTGGCTGCGGTGACGAACGCTGGTGACCGCCAGCAGCAGCATCCGGCGGTGGAAGCGGCCGGACGGTTCGGCGGGGACCGGCAAGGAGTGGTTCACGGGCAACGAGGCTAGGGACGTGCGGCGCGGCAGACTTTCGCCCGTACGCCGGCAACTGTCGAGAGTGCGCCGACCCGGAGCTGCGGGCGCTGGCGCCGCGGGGAGCCATGTACGGGAAGAGCGAGGACCGGGACGACTACCAGGAGATCCCCCGGCCGGTCGCGGCGATGGCGCGGGATCTGCCCGACGGCCACCACATCCCGCCGCACCGCCACCGGCGTGCCTAGCTGATCTACGGGACCACGGGCGCCATCACGGTGGTCACCGGCCACGGCACCTGGGTGGTTCCGGCGACCCGGGGCGCGTGGGTGCCGCCGCGGCTCACCCACGAGATGCGGTGCGCCGGACCGGTGGCGATGCGCACCCTCTACCTCGATCCGGCCGCCGCGGTGGAGCTGCCGGACGTCCCCACCGTGGTCTCCGTCTCGCCGCTGCTGCGGGAACTGATCGACGAGGCGACCCGGCTGCCGGTGGAGTACGAGGCCGAGGGCCGGGACGGACACGTGATGGCGCTGCTGCTGCGGGAGCTGACGCCGCATCCCGTGGCGGCGCTGCATCTGCCGGCCCCGGACAGCCCGCGGTTGGCGGCGCTCTGCGACGCGGTGCGGCGGTCTCCGGCGGATCCCTGGACGACCGGCCGGGCGGCGGCCTTCGCACATCTGAGCCCCCGGAGCCTGCAGCGCGACTTCTCCGCCGCGACCGGGATGAGCCTGGCCCGCTGGGTGCAGCAGGCGCGGCTCGTGCACGCGGTGACCCTGCTCGCGCGGGGCTCTTCCGTCACCGCGGTGGCGGGTGCCGTCGGCTATGCCACGCCCAGCGCCTTCACCGCCATGTTCCGCCGCGCACTCGGCACCACGCCCCGGGACTACTTCGCCGCCACGTGAGCGCGCGCCGGTTCGTGTGCCGGTTCGTGTGCCGCGGGCCCGGCCTCGGCGAATCCGGTTGTAGCGGTCCCGGTACGCGGCGGTCGGGTGTACGGCGGTCCGATGCCGCGAGTGTCGGCGGCCCATCGGAAGGGCGGCCCGCCGGAAGGGCGCGCAACGCGTGCCCCCGGAGTCCCGACTGCCGCGGGGGCCCCGGGCGTGCCGAGGGTCCCGCGGGCGCCGCGGCATCGCCGCGGAAAGGATCTGGCGTGCGGCCGACGGAGCGTGTTCCATGGTCATCGGGGGTCCCGGTCAGGCGGCGGCGCCCGTGGAGGTATGGAAGAAGCGAGGTTGCCGTGGCCACGACCGTACGACGCAGCACCCGGACCCTGCCCGCCGCGCCGCTCGGTCCGGAGAACCCGCTGCCCGCGCTGCTGCCGCGGGACGAGGCCCACGTCCTGGACGGATCCGAACGCGCCGCGCTGCCGCCGGAGATGGCACGGCAGGTGGGCTACGCCCCGCTGCGGTCGGTGCTTCCCACCCGGGTGCTGGACGGCTACGGACGGCAGCGCACCCCGACCGCGCTGGAGACGATCGTCCTGGAGAACGCACGACTCCGCGCCACCGTCCTCCCGGGCCTCGGCGGTCGCCTCGCCTCGCTGTTCCACAAGCCGACCGGGCGTGAGCTGCTGTATGCGAACCCCGTCTTCCAACCCGCCGACTTCGCCCTCAACGGGGCCTGGTTCTCGGGGGGCGTCGAGTGGAACATCGGCGCCACGGGGCATACGGCGCTCTCCTGCGCGCCTCTGCACGCGGCCCGGGTGCCCGCGCCCGGCGGAGACGGTGCGATGGTGCGGCTGTGGGAGTGGGAGCGGCTGCGGGACACCCCGTTCCAGGTCGACCTGTGGCTGCCGGAGGACTCGGACTTCCTCTACGTCGGCGCCCGGATCCGCAACCCGCACCACCGCACCGTGCCGGCCTACTGGTGGTCCAACATCGCGGTCCCCGAGAGCCCGGGGACGCGGGTGCTCGCCCCGGCCGAGGAGAGCTGGTACTACGCCTACGAGCGCACGCTGCGCCGGATACCCGTGCCGGAGTGGGACGGCGTCGATCTGACCTACCCGCTGAACAGCCGGTTCCCCGCCGACTACTTCCACGAGGTGCCCGCACAGTCGCGGAAGTGGATCGCCGCCCTCGACGGGACGGGGCGGGGCCTGGTGCAGACCTCGACCGACCTGCTGCGCGGCCGCAAGCTGTTCGTCTGGGGCGCCGGACCGGGCGGCAGACGCTGGCAGGAGTGGCTGACCGAACCGGGCACGCCCGGGTACGTGGAGATCCAGGCGGGACTGGCCCGCACCCAGCTCGAACACCTGCCGCTGGAAGCGGGCGGTGAGTTCGCCTGGCTGGAGGCGTACGGACCGCTGGACACCGATCCGGAAACGGTGCACGGTGCGGACTGGGCGGCGGCGCGCGCGCACACCGAGGAGCGGCTGGAGAGCGTCCTGCCGCGCGGCGCGGTGGAGGAGGCGTACGCGGCGTGGCGGCCCTGCGCCGACGACGCCCCCGAGGGCGGACCGGCCGACTGGCTCGCTTCGGGGTCGGGCTGGGGGGCGCTGGAGGTGGAGCGCGGCGGTTTCACCCTGCCGGGTACGCCGTTCCCGCCGGAGACCATGGGTGCGCAGCAGCGGCCGTGGACCGCGCTGCTGCGCACCGGCACACTCCCCGGGGGCCTGGAACACCTTCCGCCGGGACCCACGCTGGTCGCACCGGAGTGGCGCGAGCTGCTGGAGTCCGCCGACGCGGATCCGAACTCTGCCACGACGGGCGCTGCCTCGCGGCGCGAGGTGGACTACCACCTGGGCGTCGCGCAGTGGCACGTCGGCGACCGCTCGCAGGCGGTGCGCAGTTGGGAGCGTTCCCTCGAACAGGGCGTGGGCTGGCCCGCGTTGCGCTGCCTTGCTGTCGCCGACCGGCAGGAGGGCAACGGTGCCCGTGCGGCGGAGCGCTGCCTGGCGGCCGTGCACGACGCACGCGAGCGGCTCGACCCGAGCGACGCCTTGGCGGAGGCGGCACTCACCGCGCTGGCGGCCGAGGCGGTCGAAGCGCTGCTGGCCGAGGATCGGGCACAGGACGCCGAGCAGGTGCTGGCGGGCCTGTCCCGGCAGCAGCAACAGCGTGGCCGCTGCCGGCTGCTGCGCGCCCGGGTCCTGCTGGCGCAGGGCGACCCGGCGGGCGCCCGTGCGCTCTTCGAGGCCGGTTTCGAGGTCGAGGATCTGCGGGAGGGCGAGGAGGTGCTGAGCGACACCTGGGCGGCGCTGACGGCCGATCCGCTCCCGGCCCGGTACGACTTCCGTATGCGGCCGTAGGGAACGGCGGGTCGGACGAGGCTGCCGCGGTGCTCCCGGTGGAAACCGCACCGGGAGCGCGGTGCCGTCACTGCTCGGGGGCGTCCTGCTGGCGGTCCACGTACTCGAACACGCTGCCGTCAGGGTGGCGGGCGACCAGATTGCGGCCGATCGGGGTGGACTTGGGACCCGCGATGATCTGTGCCCCCACGGTGTGCAGATCGGCCAGCGCGTCGTCCACGTCCTTCACCGCGAGCGTCGCCTTGACCTTGCTGAGCACATCGAGATGCTCCTCGGGACCGCTCATCAGGAAGAAGGGGCCGACCGCCGCGACTTCCACGGGACCGTTCTGGAAGCGCATCGCCTCCGCGCCGGCCAGCCGTTCGTACACCGGCACGGCGGCGTCCAGATCGTCGACGCAGATACGCAGCGAGGTCCCCAGGATATCCATGGCACCACCCTAGAACGGGACCGCCCGCGGCGCCGAACCATGCTGCGGGATACCGCAGTTGCCCCGCGCCGGGAACCGCGGCGGGCCGCGGCCGCTCACACGCGGCAGAGGATCTCGCCGTGCACCACCGTGAACCAGCCGTCCTCCTCCTGTCCCCAGGCCCGCCACGCCTCCGCGATCCCGCGCAGCTCGTCCTCGTCGGCCTGGCCGCCCTCGACGGTGAGCGCCGCGTAGCCGGAGGCGACGGTGCGGTCGGCCCACAGCCCGCTCCACCAGGCACGCTCGTCCGGCGTGCTGAAACACCAGGTGCTCGTGGTGACGGTGATGTCGGCGAAGCCCGCCGCTCGGGCCCATGCGTGCAGTCGCCGTCCGGCATCCGGGGTGCCGCCGTTGGCGCGTGCGACCCGCCGGTAGAGCTCCAGCCAGGCGTCCATGCCGGGGGGCTGCGGGTACCAGAACATGCCGCCGTAGTCCGCGTCCCGGACCGCCACCACTCCGCCGGGCGCGCACACCCGCCGCATCTCGCGCAGCGCGCCCACCGGATCGCCCACGTGCTGCAGTGTCTGGTGGGCGTGCACCACGTCGAAGTCGCCGGTGGCGAAGTCGAGCGCGTGCACGTCGCCGGTGGTGAACACGGTGTTGGCCAGCCCGCGTTCCTGCGCGGTGGCACGGGCCTGCTCCAGGACCCCGGACGCTGCGTCGAGTCCGGTGACCGAGCCCTGCGGCACCCGCGCGGCCAGGTCCGCCGTGATGGTGCCGGGTCCGCAGCCGATGTCCAGGACGCGGTGGTGCGGGCGCAGCTCGTCGAGGAGGTAGGCGGCGGAGTTTTCGGCGGTGCGCCAGCGGTGCGAGCGCAGGACGGACTCATGGTGGCCGTGGGTGTACACGGCGGTCTCGTGTGCCATGCGCGCACTGTAGTCCTGCGTCTCGCTATTCGAGCAAGAGTGTTCCGTAATGTGGACATGAAAATGCGGGTCGAGTCCGCCTGCGCGTGCCTCCGTGGGTCTCCGCGTGCCTGCGCGCCGCCGAGGGTGCGGAGGCGTGGGGCGACGGCCCGGCCCCGCACGGCCCGGCCCGGTATGGCCCGTACGGCCCCGGAGCGCGGAGAACGTCTGTCCTGCCCGCTCACTCGGAGCGCGGTGGACCGTCCTCCCGCTCGGCGGGCGGCCGCACCGCCGCGCCGCGAGGTGCTCCGGTGCCCCGTCCCGGTCCCGCGCCGATGTCCCCTCCGGGCCCGGAGTCCGGCACGGCACGGCTGATGTGGGCCAGGACCGACTCCGGATCGCTCTCCCGCACCAGGTCGCCGATGCTGACCATCCCCGCCAGCCGGCCGCCGTCCAGTACCGGCAGCCGCCGCACCGCGTGGGTACGCATCAGCTCCACCGCCGCCCGCAACTCCGTGTCCGGCGAGACGGTCACCGGGTCGCGAGTGCAGGCCGAGAGACAGTTCACGCTCAGCGGATCCACCGCATCGGCCACCGCACGCAGGGTGATGTCCCGATCGGTGAGCAGTCCGAGCAGTCTGCCGTCCTTCACCACCAGCACGTCCCCGATCTCCTGCGCGCGCATCAACTGGGCGGCCTCCACCAGGGATGCGTCAGGGCGGACGGTCGTCGCCGCGGGCGTCATGATGTCTCGCACCAACCGCGCCATGTTCCAGTCCTCTTTCCGGGTCGCCATCTCCGGGTGCCTCGTCCGCGCCGTGTGCTCTCTCCCCCCCCGTGGAACAGCACGGCGTACCCGCAGCCGCGCCGCCGACACCCGTGGGATGGGCGGGGGTCGGGGCCACCGGCTCGATGTCGCCGCCGTCCGGCGCAGGTCCGTCACTCTCGCCACCGGCTCGTGGTGTTCCGGCGCCGCCCGGGCCCTTCGGGCCCACCCGTCCGGACCGGACGCCGCCCGCACGTCCGCGCCGGCGACGCCGTCCCCCGCCTGGCGCCGCCGTTCGGCCTCGCCTCGCCTCGGACTGCCCGCTGCCGCCGGCCCCGCCGCCATCCGCCCCGTCCCGCCCCGACCCGTCCCGCCCTGACCCGACCCGCCCCGTCCCGCCTTCGTGGTCCGTCCCGACCCCGCGGGCCCGGCGCCGCCCGAGCCGTGCCCGGGGTCCGCCGTACGACGGGGGCGGATGCCCGCGCACAGGGCCGCCGTGCGGGCGCCTGCGCAGGAGCGAAACCGTACGTGTCGGCGCTGCCGGGGCCACCGCCTTCTGGGAAGGTGTACGCAAGAAAGGTTGTCCGATAAGCGGCGGAGGCCACGAGATGCGGCGCACGGACCAGGTCGGGGGAGGGGGCGCGGAGCTGCTCGCCGTCCCGTCCGCGACGGCCGTGCGCACGGCCGCCTGCGGTTACTGGCACCGCCGCGGACTGCCGGCCGACCCTCCGCAGGTCGCTGTCGCCCCCGGTGCTCCGCTGCTGCTGCTCGCCGTGCTGGCTGCCGCGGCCGGTGCGCCCGGGGGCGGCGGTGAGGGACTGCGGGCACCCGGCAGTGTGCTGCTTCCGCATCCGTGCCCGCCCTGGCACGCGGCGCAGGCGCGGCAACTGGGCCGGACGGTGCACACCGTTCCGGTGCCCGCGGAGTGCGGCGGGGTTCCGGATCCGTTCGCGCTGCTGGAGGCGGTGCGCAGGTCCCGCGGGGCGGGGGAGGTCCCGCACGCGCTGGTGCTCTCCGTCGCCGACGACATCACCGGCACCGCACCGCCGCCCGAGCTGCTGCACGAGGTGTGCGAGGCAGCCGTCGCCGAAGGGCTGCTGATCGTCAGCGACGAGACCTGGCGCGACACCTCGCACGGCCCGCACGACACCGTCGTCGTCAGTCCGGCCGAGATGCTCACCGAGGCGGGCCGGGCCGACCATGTGGTCGTGCTCGCAGGGCTCGACGCGATGGACGCCGCGATGGACGCCGCGATGGACGCCGCCATGGACGCCGCGACGGACGGGGCGCCGGTGACGGGCCCCGGCTCCGGGCCCGGAGAGGTACCCCCGGGGCCGTCCCCGGGGATCGCCCGGTTCGCCGCCACCGAGCGCGGCAGGGCGTTCGGCGAACGTGTGCACCACCTGCTGACCGAGCTCGGCGCCAGGCTCTCCGGCCCGGTCGCGGCGGCCGCCGCCGCGACGCTCCGGGAGCCCGCCGAGCTGCTGTCCCGGCGCGCCGAGGCGGCCCGGCTGCGCGGCGAGCGGGCTCGCGCGCTGCACCGGGTCGTCACCGGGACGGGCGCGGTGTGCCGTCCGCCGCACCTGGGCCGCCACCTGTACCTCGACCTCGACCCCTTCCGGCCGCGCCTGGCCGCGCGCGGGGTCACCGATGCACCACGGCTGGAGGCCGAGCTGGTGCGGCGGCTGGGCCCGTACGCACAGGGCGGGCACCGCTTCGGCGACGCCCCGGGAGAGCTGCGGGTGCGGCTTGCCACGGACCTCCCGGCCGGTGCGGCAGGGGCCGCCGGACAGGACGGGGGCGCGGGCGAGCCGGTGGCCGCCGGGGCGGCCGGGCGGCAGCCTCCGCAGGAATGGCCGAGAGCGCCCGGGACGTTGGCACAGGTGCAGTCGGTGCTGGTCGACCTCACGGATGGGAGTTGTCAGTAGATGACCGAACGGACCGGGCAGCGTTCCGAGCGCTCTCCCTCCCCGCCCCGGCCGGACGGGGCCGCCGCCTCGGAATCCTCCGGACCGGCCCAGCCCTCCTCGGCCCAGCCCCCGTCGGCCGGAACCCCGTCCGGAACCCCGTCCGGAACCCCGGCCGGGAGGCCCGCGGGAACGTCCCCCGGGGCGCCCGCCGCGGAGGCTGCCGGTGTGTCCGGGGCCGAGCCCTCCGGGGCCACGGCCCGGCCGGATGCGGCGGGCGGCACCGCGCCCGACGGCGGGTCGCCGGGTGCCGAGGGGCGCACGGCCGCGCCCTGCTCCGGGGGAAGCACCCGGCCCGGTCCCACCGATGTGCTCCTCCGGCCGCCCCCGCCCGCCCTCTCCCCGCCGCGCCCGGTCGGTGCCCGGCGGATCTGGCCCCGCTCCTTCGCGCACCGGCTCACCTCGCCGCTGCCCGGTGTCCGGGCGCTGGCCAGGCTCGCCCGCGAGGGCGCCATGCGGCCGGTCGCAACGGCCCTCGCCGAGGAGATCCCCCAGCTCCCCTTCGCACCGGGCCCGCTCCCCGAACCCGGCCCCGACGGCCTGTCGGTCACCTGGGCCGGGCACGCGAGCTGGGTGGTGCGGATCGGCGGGCTCACGGTGCTGACCGACCCGGTCTGGTCGCGGAAGATCCTCGGCACTCCCGCCCGCATCACCCCCGTCGGGGTGGCCTGGCAGGATCTGCCTCCGATCGACGCTGTCGTCATCTCGCACAACCACTACGACCACCTCGACGCTCCCACCCTGCGCAGACTGCCGCGCTCGACTCCGCTGTTCGTCCCGGCCGGACTCGGCGCCTGGTGCCGCAAGCGCGGCTTCACCACCGTCACCGAACTGGACTGGTGGGAGGGTGCCGAACTGCCCGCACGGCGGGACGGCTCGGCGGCGACGGCGGGGGGCGCCGGCAGGGCGCGGGTGCGCTTCGACTTCGTGCCCGCCCACCACTGGTCCAAGCGCACCCTCACCGACACCTGCCGCTCCCTGTGGGGCGGCTGGGTGCTGACCGACCCGCAGGGGCAGCGCGTCTACTTCGCGGGTGACACCGGATACGGGCACTGGTTCGCCGAGATCGGCCGCCGGTTCGCCGGTGTCGACCTGGCGCTGCTGCCCATCGGCGCCTACGACCCGCGCTGGATGCTGCGCCCCGTGCACACCGATCCGGAGGAGGCCGTGCGCGCCTGCCAGGACGTGGGCGCGCGCAGGATGGCGCCCATGCACTGGTCCACCTTCCTGCTCTCCGGAGAGCCCCCGCTGGAGCCGCTCACCCGGGTACGGGACGCCTGGGCCGAGGCGGGACGCCCGCGCGAGGACCTGTGGGACCTTCCGGTGGGGGCCTCCAGGGTCCTGGAGGCGGCGTAGTTCCCGGCACGAGGCGCCACCTCCTGCCGCCGGACGACCCGCGGCAGGGCTGCTCCGGGGGCTACTCCGAGGTACGCCCCCCGCGGAACCGGCGCCACGCCGCCGGTGCGGCGCTCAGCAGCAGGGTCAGCGCGACAGCCGCGGCGATCCCCTCCCACGGCCGGGGGAAGAGGGCGCCCCCCGCGACGCCGACGAGCTGGTAGGCGGCGGCCCACGCCAGGCAGGCCAGGACGTCCCCGCGGGCGAACTCGCGCATCCGCATCCGGGCCAGCAGGCAGGCGAGCATCACGGGGATCCGTCCCGCGGGGATCAGCCGGGAGACGACGAGCACCGTCACCCCGTGCGTACGCAGCCGGGCGTCGGCCTGTGCGAGCCGCTCGGGAGCGGCTCGCTCGCGCAGCGCCGACAGCCAGCGGGAGCCGTTCCGGGAGCCGATCCCGCGCCTGCCCAGCCAGTACAGCCCCAGGTCGCCGAGGAAGGCGGCGAGTGAGGCGACGCCGAACACGGCGAGCAGGGCGAGCACCGGCATGCTCTGGTGGAGCGCCACCACGGCGGCTCCGCTGACCAGCGCCCCCGTCGGGACGACCGGCACCAGCGAGCCGAGCACCACCAGCAGGAACAGCGAGGGGTAGCCCAGGGCCTGCTGGGTGGACTCGGGCGGGCGCACCACGGCGTCGGAGACGGTGTGGGCGATCGCGCCGAGGCCGTCCGGGAGCGCGCCGGTCATCTGTCCGCCTCCAGCCGCACGCTCTCCCCGTGCCCCAGCAGGTGCACCGCGACCTCCGGCGCGGGCCCCGCCGCCAGCCGCTTGAACTCGGCGCCGGGGGAGTGGAACTCGTGCGGCCTGACCGCGTCCATGCCCACCGGCCAGTACGTGCCGAAGTGCACCGGCACCGCGCTGCGCGGGCGCAGCCGGGCCAGTGCCTCGGCGGCGCGGCCCGCGTCCAGATGCCCCTCGCCCAGGAAGGGTCCCCAGCCGCCGACCGGCAGCAGCGCCGTGTCCACGGCGCCGACCGCTTCCGCCATCCCGTCGAAGAGTCCGGTGTCCCCCGCGAAGTAGGTGCGCTCCTCGCCGGCCACCACGAACCCCAGCGCGGGAGCCGTGTGCCGTCCCAGCGGCAGCCGCCGCCCGTCGTGCGCGGCCGGGACGGCCCGGACGGTCAGCGGGCCCGCCGCGACCTCGTCGCCCGGGACGACCTCGACGAGCTCCAGCACCGGCGCCAGCCGCCGCAGGCCGGGCACGGCCCGCAGCGCACCGCGTGGCACCAGCACCCGGGTGCCCGGCGCCAGCATGGCGAGCGAGCCGAGGTGCAGATGGTCGGCGTGCAGGTGGGAGACGAGCACCAGGTCGGCCCGTGCCGCGTGCGGCGGCGGCAGCGCCCCGCGCCGACGGCGCAGATGGGCGAGCCGGGGTACCAGCAGCGGGTCCGTCAGCACTGTGACCCCGGAGTCCCGCACGGTGGCGGTGGCATGTCCCCACCAGGTGACCTCGACCGGCACGTGCGCTCCTCCCCGGGACCTCGTCGGCTGCTGCGCCCCTACGAGCCTAAGCGCGCACCGGGGCGACCCGACCGCCGCCTCCGGGCGCGCTCCGCCGCGAGCCCCTCGGCCCCGGCCGTTTCCGGCACCGGCCCCGGCCGTTTCCGGCACCGGCCCCGGCCGTCTCCGGCACCGGCCCCGGCCGTCTCCGGCCCCGGCCGCTCGCGGCCCCGGCCCTCTCCGGTCCCGCCGATCCCTTCCGGCCCCCGTCGGCCTGCGCCGTCCGCGAGCCTCGCGCACGCCTCGAGCGCCCTGCTGCCGCCGGACGAGGCTGTGCAAAAGTGGAGGTTGTTCCGTCAACCGTGAGGGAGGTGACCTGACGGGCGTGCGCGTTCCCCGCATACCGTGGCGCAGGCTGGGCGCGGCCTCGCTCCGCGTCGGAGCCGTCTGGCTGGCCGGCACCCTCACGATGCTGGTGCTCGCCGGAGTGCTGCCGGATTTCCGGCTGCAGTCCGCAGGCGGTGACAGCGCCACCGTCATCGGCATCACGGCCGCCGTCGGCGCCGGAGTCTTCGGACTGCTGAGCGCCCTGGTGTGGCCGCTGCTGGTGCGCGCCTTCCTGCTGGTGCCGGCGCTGGTCCTCGGACTGCTCGTCTTCTTCCTCAACGGGTCGCTGCTGTGGCTCGCGCTGTCCCTGATCCCCTACGGCAGGGGCAGCGCGGATCCGTCCATGGCGGTCGTCGTGGCCGCCGCCATGTCCGCGGCCTCCTCGGCCACCAACGCCCTCCTCGCGGTCCGCGACGACCGGGGCTACCGGCACCGGCTGGCCCGGATCGCGGGCCGCAGGAGGCGGCGCGAGGGCCAGGGCGCGCCGCCCCGCACCCCGGGCACGGTCTTCCTGCAGCTCGACGGGCTGGGCCACGCGGTGCTCGAAGAGGCGCTGGAGGCACCGCCCGGCGGCGAGCCGCTGATGCCCGCGGTCGCCGCGCTGTACGGGCGCACCCACCGGCTCACCCGCTGGCGCACCGACTGGTCCAGTCAGACCGGCGCCAGCCAGCTCGGCATCCTGCACGGCAGCAACACCGACGTGCCCGCGTTCCGCTGGTACGAGAAGGAGACCGGCGAGGTCGTGGTCAGCAACCGGCCCACCAGCGCGGCCGAACTCCAGCGCCGCGCCGTCGAACGCACCGGCGATCCGGGCCTGCTCGCGCAGGACGGTGCCAGCCGCGGCAATCTGTTCACCGGCGGCGCCCGGCAGGTCGCGCTGGTCCTGTCGGTCTCGGCCCGCCGCGGCAAGGAGACCCGCTCCCGCGCCGGGTACTTCGCCTACTTCTCCGACCCCGCGAACGCGACCCGCACCGCCGTCTCGTTCGTCGCCGAGGTGCTCCGCGAGATGGTCCAGTCCACCCGAGCGCTGCTGCGCCGGGAACGGCCCCGGGTGGGCCGCGGCGGGCTGTACCCGTTCGTCCGCGCCTTCGCCACCGTCGTCGAGCGGGACGTGGTGGTGGCCGCCGTGCTCGGGGACATGCTCAGGTGCCGGACAGCGGTCTACGCCGACCTGGTCGGCTACGACGAGGTGGCGCACCACTCGGGACCGCGCGGCAGGGACACCCGGCAGGTGCTGCGGCGGCTGGACCGTTCGGTACGGCTGATCGCCAAGGTCGCCGAGCACGCGCCGCGCCCCTACCGGCTGGTGCTGCTCTCCGACCACGGGCAGAGCTTCGGTGAGACGTTCGAGCACGCCTACGGGCTGACGCTGGAGGATCTGGTGCGGGCGGGCAGCGGACTGCAGGTGCCCCGCCGCGCGGGGCGGACGGCCAGCGGCTCGGAGGCGCGGGCCGCGGCGCGCGCGGCCCTGCGCCGCCCCGAGGACTCCGGCCAGGAGGCGCCGCGCACCCCGCGGCGCGACACCGGACCGGTCGTGCTGGCGTCCGGCAACCTGGGCCTGATCTCCTTCCCCGACCACCCCGGACGGCTGACCCGGGAGCGCATCCAGGAGCTGCGCCCGGCCCTGCTGCCCACGCTGGCCGAGCACCCGGGCATCGGCTTCGTGGTGGTGCGGAGCGCGGAGCACGGCCCGGTGGCGCTGGGCGCGGGCGGATGCGAGCACCGGCTGCAGACCGGCGAGGTGGTCGGCCGCCGCGACCCGCTGGCCCCGTTCGGCGCGGGTGCGCGCCAGGCGCTGCTGCGTACGGCGCGCTTCCCGCACGCCCCGGACATCATGGTCAACTCCGCCCTCGATCCGGCCACCGGTGCGGTGCACGCCTTCGAGGAGCAGATCGGCTCGCACGGCGGGCTCGGTGGTGAGCAGAGCGACGCGTTCCTGCTCTCCCCGCTGGAGCTGTCACCGCCGGTCGAGCCGGGGCAGTCGCTGGTGGGTGCGGAGGCCGTGCACCGGGTGCTGCGGCGCTGGCTGGCGGAGTCGGCCGAGCCGCGGCTGCTGCCGGGCGCCGACCATCTGGCCGCGGCCTCGGAAGAGGCCGGACCGGCTGACGGCACCGCCGGGTCGGCCGGCGCGCAGGAGCCGCTGCCCGCCGCGCCCGGCGGCTGACCGCTCATCCGGCTGCGGGCTTCCCGGCGTCCTCGGGCTGCCGGGTCGTCCCGGTGCCCTCCCTGATCGGGGTGCCCACGTCCCGCAGGTGGCGCATCGCCTCGCGCCAGGAGGCGACCAGCCCCGTCTCGTGGTACGGGACGCCCAGTTCGGCACAGTAGTCGCGGACGAGGGGGCGGGCCCTGCGCAGGTGCGGGGTCGGCATGCTGGGGAAGAGATGGTGCTCGATCTGGTAGTTGAGGCCGCCCAGCGCCAGATCGGTGAGCGGCCCGCCGCGCACGTTGCGCGAGGTGAGTACCTGGCGGCGCAGGAAGTCCGGGCGCTCGTCGCCCTTGAGCGTGGGCATGCCCTTGTGGTTGGGGGCGAAGATGCTGCCCAGATAGACGCCGAAGACGGCGTGATGGACGAAGAGCACCGCGAGGGCCATACCGGCCGGCAGCGCCCAGAACAGCGCAGCCAGGTATCCCGCGGTGTGCACCAGCAGCAGCCCGCCCTCCAGCCACTTGCGCTTGAGATGCGGCTGGCGCAGTGCCCGGAAGCTGGAGACGTGCAGATTGAACCCTTCCAGCGTCAGCAGCGGGAAGAACAGTGCCGCCTGGTGCCGTCCCACGAACCGGGGCAGCCCGCGCGCCTCGGCCGCCTGCTCCCGCGACCAGACCAGGATGTCGGGCGCGACATCCGGATCGAGGTCCTCGTGGTTGGGGTTGGCGTGGTGCCGGGTGTGCTTGTTCATCCACCAGCCGTACGACATCCCGATGCACAGGTTGCCCACCGCGCGGCCGAACACCTCACTGGCCCGGCGGCCGCGGAACACTTGCCGGTGCGCCAGATCGTGGGCGACCAGCGCGAGTTGGCCGTAGACCATGCCCAGGTACCCGGCGACGGCGAGCTGCCACCAGGAGGCGCCCACGGTGCCCAGGGCCACCCACCCGGCGGCGAAGGCCAGCCCGACGAGCGTGAGGCGTACGGCGTAGTAGAGCGGTCTGCGGTCCAGCAGCCCGGCGTCCGAGATCCGCGCTGAGAGTCGGGAGAAGTCGCTGCCCTGCCGCCCTCCGCCGGAACCTTCCCGTGCGGCCCGCGGCGCGGCGCTGCCGGAGTCCTGGGCGGTCCGCGGCTGCGGTGCGTCGATCGCTGTCGTCATGCCCACGAGCCTTCCGGCCGCGGGCCGGTGCCGACAGCCGCGCAGCCCGCCTGCCGGGGCGGGGGGCTGCCCTCCTCGCCGGGTGTACCTGGCTACACCCGGTCTGGGGGACATCCCTGAGCCCGGGGTCAGGGTCCCGTCCGGCCGCCCGAGCGGTTCTCGGCCACCGCGGACCGGGAGTGCGCGGGCTCTCCCGGATCCGGCTGCCCGGCCCGCCGTTCGCCGGTGCGGCAGACCTCGGTCCGGCCGCGGCTCGGCAGCGCCCGCGAGGGTCAGATCCACCCGTTGCGGACGGCGTACAGGGCGAGCTGGAATCGGCTGCTGGTCCCGGCCCGGTGATTGAGCTGCTCCAGGTTGCGGGAGAGCGTACGCCGGCTGATCCCGAGCAACTGGGCGATGGTGTCGTCGGTGACGCCGGTGCCGAGCAGTTCCAGGATCCGCAGGTGCAGCGGACGCAGCGAGGGCGGTACCCGGTCGCCGAAGTGCATCGGATACGCCGCGCGCCAGGCGGTTTCGAAGAGGCCGGTGAGGGCGGACAGCAGGCTGGAGGGGCGCACCAGGAGGAGGGAGTCGTTGACCTCGGCCTCGACGAAGGACATCGAGACGATGGCCAGGCACCGGTCGAAGACCGTGAGCTTGACCGGCACCGTGGGCAGCACCCGGGCGTGCTCGCCCGCCGCTACGCAGGGCTGGATGTTGGCGGCGTAGTAGGAGTGGTTCTGCACGGCCGACTTCGAGTAGACGACGCGGTATTCCACCCCGCGTTCCAGATTGCCCACCTCGGTCGGATTGGCTCCTGCCGGGATGTGGTAGGGCGGTGAGTCGAATCGCAGGACCTGGGAGTCGACCGTTCCCTCCACGTGCAGGATCCGGTCGGGGATCCCGGCTCCCCGCACCACCTCGAGGAGGTCCTCGGTGGGCTGGGGGCACACCGAGCGCCGGTAGTCGCGGTAGGCGTTGACGGCTGAGACGTGTGCCAGATGGAGTTCCGCCGCTCTGCTGTGGGAGAGGTGCCCGAGGGCGAGGGCGGGGTCCACCGGGGCGGCGTCGGTGCCGTCGGGGCCGTGCGCCGAAGCCAGTCCGAGTTCGACGAGACGGGCGACGCACGTCCTCACCTCCTCCGGCTGCCGGCCGAGGTGCTCGGCCAGAGCGGCAGTGCTGGTCCGGCCGCTGTGGAGCATGCCCAGATAGGTCGCAGCCTCCGGAGACGTCAGGCCGAGGCGGCACAGATGCCCGGACAGGTCGTCGCTCATGAGGGTCCCTCACGTCGGGCGGACGAGTGCGTGTGCGGAGGAGGGGGAGACGTACGCCTCCGGCGGGATCGGGCCGAGATAGTGGCATGCCCGGGCCGCCGCTGCAACGGGCCCTTCGGGAACGGCAGCCGACGGCGGTACCGCACAGCGGTGGGCTTGGCATGTACTGACCAGCTCTGGCTACTGGCGAGGGATGGACACCGGGTGAGCCGACCGGGGTGTACACAGTCGTTGCCGGGTCCGTGCCCCTGGACCAGGCCCCCCCTCGATCCTGGAGTCGATGTGAACTCCCCTGCCCGCATACCGGTTCTCGCCGCCCTCGCCGCGGCCGTCCTCACCGCCGTCCTCGCCCCACCGTCGCAGGCGGCGCCGCTCCCTCCGGACGGCCGGATCCGGACCGTGGCCGATGCCCTGCCCGGCCGCTACATCGTGGCGCTCGAGGAGACGAAGGCGGCTGCCGCCTCCGTACGCGACGAGGCCGCCCGGATCGCCCGCGCCCACGGCGCGGACATCCGCCACACCTACGGCACGGCGCTGCACGGATACGCCGCCGGGATGACCGCCGAGCAGGCCCGCCGGACCGCGGCCGACCCGGCCGTGGCGTACGTGGAACAGGACGCCGAGCACCACGGCTCCGCCACCCAGAAGGACCCGCCGTCCTGGGGGCTGGACCGGATCGACCAGCGGAACCTGCCCCTCGACCGTCGCTACACGTACGACACCGAGGCGACCGGCGTCACCGTGTATCTGGTCGACAGCGGACTGCGCACCACGCACGCGCAGTTCGAGGGGCGGGCGAGCATCGGCGTCGACGAGGTCGGCGACGGACGCAGGGGGCAGGACTGCCTCGGCCACGGCACCCATGTGGCGGGCACCGTCGGCGGCAAGGACCACGGGGTGGCCAAGGGCGTCCGGCTGGTCGCCGCCCGCGTGCTGAACTGCAGGGACTCGGCCAGCACTTCGTCGATCATCGCCGCGGCCGACTGGATCACCGCGCACGCCGCCAAACCCGCCGTCGTCAACATGAGCATCAACGGAGGGGCGAGCCGCAGCGAGGACGAGGCCATCGAGAAGTCCATCGCCTCCGGCGTCACCTGGGTCGTCTCCTCCGGCAACGACAACGAGGACGCCTGCGGCAACTCCCCGGGCGGTGTCACCGACGCGATCGTCGTCAACAACGCCGACTCCACCGACACTCGGCGCTCGGATTCCGACTACGGTCGCTGTACGGACCTCTTCGCACCGGGCACCTCCATCACCTCGGCGTGGAACACCAGCGACACGGCCACCAAGTCGCTCAGCGGGACCTCGATGGCGGCACCGCACGTCACGGGAGCCGCCGCCCGCTACCTCTCCGGCCACCCCGATGCCTCTCCGGCCGACGTGCAGGCGGCCCTGATCGGCGCCGCCACGGAGAACAAGATCAAGAATGCCGGCTCCCACACGCCCAACCGCCTGCTCTGCACCGATGCCACCGGGTCGGGTGGGGGGACGGTGGTGTTCTCGGACGGTTTCGAGTCGGATCGGGGTTGGCGGGTGGATGGTGCGGGTTCGGATACGGCGTCGTCGGGGGTGTTCGAGCGGGGTGTGGCGGAGCAGACGGTGTCGACGTACAGCAATCAGGTCAAGCAGTTGGCTGCGGTGTCGGGTTCGTATGCGTTGACGACGGGTGCTGCGGCGGGTGGTGCGTATGGGGACAACGATCTGGATGGTGGGCGCACGACGGTGTTCTCTCCGTTGATCGCGTTGCCGGAGGGGGGTTCGTTGTCGTTGCGGTTCTCCTACAACGTGGCTCATGGGGACAACTCGGATGCGGAGGACTATCTGCGGGTGAGGGTGTTGGAGGGGACTTCGCCGACGACGGTGTTCGAGCGGAAGGGCTCGGCCAGTGAGGTGGCCGGGCAGTGGCGGGAGGGCACGGTCGATCTGTCGGCGTTCGCGGGCAAGTCCGTGCGTGTGTATCTGGAGGCCGCCGACGCCGGTTCGGCCAGTCTCTTCGAAGCCCAGGTGGACGACCTCAGCATCACCCGCAACTGAACCGAGCGGCACAGCCGGAGGCGGGACGCCGCACCTGCCCCGCCTCCGGCCCCCTCCCCTTCCCGACCGCTGCCGAGGAGGCGACGTCCGGCCGTGTACCTGTCCACCATCGACCGACCCCGAGGCGGCGACCACGCGCGCCGGGGCATGCGCGGTACCGTCGCCGCGGTCGGTACGAACGTCCTGGCGCTCGGAACGGTGAGCCTGCTCACCGACATCTCCGCGGAGATGGTCACCGCCGTCCTGCCGCTCTACTTCGCCCTTGCGCTCCACATGGGACCGGCCGCCTACGGCTTGATGGACGGCCTCTACACCGGAGCGACCGCCCTGCTGCGGCTGGTGGGAGGCTACGCCGCCGACAGGACCCGCAGACGCAAGGCCGTCGCCGGGGCCGGCTACGGCATCTCGGCCCTGGCCAAGCTGGGTCTGGTGGCCGCCGGCTCCTCCGTGCCCGCCCTCGGCGCAGTCATCGTCGCCGACCGGGCCGGCAAAGGACTGCGCACCGCGCCACGGGACGCGCTGATCACCCTCTCGGTCCCCGAACCCCTGCTCGGCCGGGCGTTCGGCATCCACCGGACGATGGACAGCATGGGTGCCTTCGCCGGGCCGCTGGCCGCCCTCGGCCTCCTCGCGGTCGTCGGTGCGACCTCCCCGGCAGCCTTCCACGCCCTGTTCCTCACCAGCTTCTGCATCGCCGCCGCCGGACTGCTGGCCCTGGCCGGTCTCGCCCGCGACCCCCGAGACGAGCGTTCCGTCGCCCCGGCCGCCGTCAGTTTCCGCAGGGCCGGGGCGCTGCTGCGGTCTCCGGCGCTGCGCAGACTGCTCTGCGCCGCCGGGCTGCTGGGCCTCGCCACAGTCGGCGACGGCTTCGTCTACCTGCTGCTGATGCGCCGTCAGTCCATGCCCGCGGGCTGGTTCCCGCTCATGGCGGTGGGCACCAACCTCGTCTACCTGCTCCTGGCCGCACCGCTGGGTTCGCTCGCTGACCGGCTCGGCCGCCGCACCGTACTGCTGGCCGGCTACGGCGCGCTCCTCGCCGTCTACCTGCTGCTGAGCAGCCCACTGTCCGGCGCCCGGCTGACCGTGGCGGCGCTGTGCTGCTACGGCACCTTCTACGCCGCCACCGACGGAGTCCTGATGGCCCTGGCCGGTCCGCTCCTGCCGACCGCGTTGCGCACCACCGGCCTGGCCTGTGTGCAGACCGTCCAGGCGCTCGCCTACTTCGGTTCCTCCGTCGCCTTCGGCCTGGCCTGGTCCGGCTGGGGGAGCACCGCGGCGACCGCAGCCGCCGCCGGAGCCACCCTGCTGGCCGTCACCGCCACGGCCGTCCTCCTGCGGGACCACACCGATGAAGGAGCCGAGGCATGACCCGCCGTGGCGCACGCCTGATCGCGGGGGCGGCGGCCGTCGTCGCGCTGGCCGTCCTGGCGGCCCTCTCCATCGCCCACGCCCGAAAGAGCGCGTCACCGGCCGGGTCGACAGCCGGCGGGGTCTCGCTCACCCCCGGGCCGCGGCTGGTGGCCCGCAGCACCGCGCCGGGCAGCGACGGCCGGCTGGTCTCCGTCCCGGCCGGCACCCCGGGGGGCAGGCGCGCCGTCTCGTCCCGGTCGTGCGCCAGGGTGTACGCGGCCGGCGGCACCGGGGTGTGCCTGCGCCTCGGCCGCGGCCTGACGACGTACCGGCTCGCGGTCCTCGACGCACGCCTGCACACCGTCCGGGAGATCCCCCTGGTCGGTGTGCCGAACCGGGCGCGGGTCTCGCCCAGCGGCCGGATGGCGGCCTGGACCGTCTTCGTCACCGGCGACTCCTACAACGGAGGACAGTTCTCCACCCGCGCCGGCATCCTCGACACCCGGACCCAGGAACTCGTCCCCAGCCTGGAGGAGTGGGCGGTCACCGTGGCGGGCAAGCGCTACCGCGCCGCCGACCGCAACTTCTGGGGTGTCACCTTCGCCCCCGACGACCGCCACTTCTACGCGACCATGTCCACCGGCGGCCACCGCTACCTCGTCCGCGGCGACATGGCCACCCACCGCATGCGCACGCTGAGGGACAACGTGGAATGTCCCTCCCTCTCGCCCGACGGCACCCGCATCGCCTTCAAGCACGCGCGCGACGGCGATCCGGCACACGGCTGGCGCCTGTCGGTGCTGGACCTCGCCACCGGCCGGGTGACCCCGCTCGCCGAGACCCGCAGCGTCGACGACCAGGCGGCCTGGACCGACCTGCACACCGTCGCCTACTCCGTTCCCCGCGGGCGGGCCCGCGCCGACGTATGGGCGGTCCCCGCCGACGGCACCGGCACGCCCCGCGTTCTGATCCCCGACGCCGAATCCCCCGCCGCCCTCGGCACCACCGCCCCTGCGGCGCAGTGAACGGCGTGTTCGGCCTCCGGGCCGTGGGCCGGCCCGTCCGGCCCATCCGGTGCCGAACCGCCGGCGCCCGGAACCGTGACCGCTTCACACCTCCGGGAGACCTGCTGCCATGCACCGCACCGAGATCCGCTTCACCTGTGCGGCGACACCGGAGGTGATCCGCGCGACCCGCCACCGCCTCTCGGCCGCCGTGCGCGGCTGGAACCTTCCGCGGGATCCGCGCGGGGACGTCAGTAGTCCTGGGAGGAGGCGGTCATCCCCCGGGTGCCGCCGCGCATCTTCTGGATGTGCAACTGCCGGGTGAGCCGGATGACCGGGCGGATCAGCAGCTCCACGCTGCCGAACACGAAGCACCAGGTTCCGGTGCGGGTCCACTCGGGTGAGAAGAACATGATGCTGCCGATGAGGAACCAGACCGCGATCAGGACGTCGTTGGCGATGCTGGCCGTCTCGTAGCGCTGCCGGACGACCAGCTCCTCCTTGCCGAGATGCAGGGTGAGACTGCCGCTTCTGTGCTGATGTGGGGGGTTGTGAGACACGGTCAGGAACGCTAGCGGATCTCACCCGGTGCCGTGCAGCGCCTTGGCCGTCGCCGGGTCGGCCGGGAGAAAGGTCTCCACGGCGAGTTCGGAGACGGTCACATCCAGCGGGGTGTTGAAGGTGGCGATGGTGGACAGGAACGAGAGGGTCTGTCCACCGTGCTCGATGACCAGGGGCAGCGCGAACTGCGGCCGGTCCCCGGGCACGGGAGCCGCGGCGTCCCCGAGCGCGGGGGAGTCCGTGTCCGGCACCGGGTAGGCGGCGACCTCGTCGTGCAGGGCCCGCAGCGCGGGGGAGCGGTGCAGGGCGAGTTGCCGGCTCATCTGGTCCAGGAGGTGGCCCCGCCACTCGGCGAGGTTGCGGATGCGGGGCGCGAGCCCTTCGGGGTGCAGGGTGATCCGCATGGCGTTCAGCGGGGGTTCCAGCAGGTGCGGGGCCACCCCCTCCAGCAGTGCGGCCAGGCCGGTGTTGGCGGCCACCACCGTGTAGCAGCCGTCGAGCACCAGTGCGGGGTAGGGCTGGTAGGCGGCGACCATCTGCTCCAGTGCGACCCGCACCTCCCGGAGGGCCGGGTCGTCCAGCGGGGTCGCGGCGAAAGCCGGCGCGAAGCCGGCGGCCAGCAGCAGCGTGTTGCGTTCCCGTACCGGGACGTCCAGGGTGGCCGCCAGCTTGAGGACCATCTCCCGGCTGGGCGCGGTGCGCCCGGTCTCGATGAAGCTGACGTGGCGCGCGGAGGAGTCGGCGCGCAGCGCCAGTTCGAGCTGGCTGAGCGCCGCGCGTTCGCGCCACCCGCGCAGCAGTGTCCCGACGGAAGGGGCATCGGAGTGCGTCCCGGACAGAAGCGTCATGGACCAGACGGTAACCGACGCCGCATGGCAGGCTGGGGCCCCGGACCGCCGTCCGGCCGGCCCGCAGCCGATCGAGGAAGGGACCCTCATGGCGCCCCAGCCGCTGACCCCCGAGGAGACCGAGCAGGCGCTGGCCGGTCTCCCGCACTGGACGACCGACGGCGACAGCGTCTCGCGCAGCTACTCCCTGCCGGGGCACCTTCCCGCGGCGGCGATGGCGATGCACATCGCGGCGCTGCAGGAGGAGCTCGACCACCATTCGGAGCTGACGCTGGGCTACAACACGCTCTCGGTCACCGTCAACACGCACAGTGTCGGCGGGCGGATCACCGAGCTGGACATCGCCCTGGCCCGGCGGATCGAGGAGATCGCGCCGGGCCACGGGGCGAGCTGAGGGCCGCGCGCCGCGGCGGCGGCCTCGGCGGGTGTCAGTCGCCGGTCCAGTTCATGGTGTCCGGGTCGGGGCCGATCCGGGTGTCGGTGTTGAGTTCCGCGATCCGGGCCATCTCCTCGCCGCTCAGCTCGAAGTCGAAGAGGTCGATGTTCTCCCGCACCCGGGACGGGGTGACCGACTTGGGGATCACCACGTTGCCGAGCTGGAGGTGCCAGCGCAGCACCACCTGCGCCACGGTCTTGCCGTGCCGCTCGGCGATCCCGCCCAGCGTCGGGTCGTCGAGCAGGTCACCGCCCTGCCCGAGCGGCGACCACGCCTCGGTGGCGATGTGGTGGTCGGCGTGGAAGGCGCGCGGCACCGACTGCTGCAGCCTGGGGTGCAGCTCGATCTGGTTGACGGCCGGTACCGTCCCGCCGAGCTGGATGATCCGGTTGAGGTGGGCCGGCTGGAAGTTGGAGACCCCGATGGCGCGGGCGCGCCCGTCGGCGTGGATCTTCTCGAAGGCCCGCCAGGTCTCCTCGTACCGGTCGGCCTCCGGCATCGGCCAGTGGATCAGGTACAGATCGACGAAGTCCAGGCCGAGCTTGGCGAGGGAGGCGTCGAAGGCGCGCAGGGTCGTGTCGTACCCCTGGTCGGCGTTCCACAGCTTGGTGGTGACGAACACCTCGTCGCGGGGCAGGCCGGAGGCGGCCAGCGCCCGGCCGACCCCCTCCTCGTTCTCGTACGCCGCCGCGGTGTCGATGCTGCGGTAGCCGGACTCCAGCGCCGTGGTCACCGCCGTGGCCGCCTCGTCGGCCGGCACCTGCCAGACGCCGAAGCCGAGCTGCGGCATCGTGACGCCGTTGTTGAGCGTGATGGTGGGAACGTTGCTCACGCGTGGGTCCTTACGTTCAGTGTTGTGCGTGCGTTGCTTCGCTGTCGGCGTTTTTCCGCCCCCGAGGTCAACGAGCACCGCCGGACATCTGTTCCGTGTCGAACACAGTTTCGTGCAGGTCCGGGACCGGATCGCGCTCAGCCCCGGTACAGCGCCTCGATCTCGGCCGCGCAGGCCGCCTCGATCGCGGCGCGCCGCAGCTTCAGCGACGGAGTCAGCAGTCCGTCCTCCTCGGTGAAGGGTGCAGCGAGGATGCGGAACGTGCGGATCGACTCCGCCTGGGAGACCTGGGTGTTCGCGGCGACCACCGCCCTGCGCATCTCCGTCTCCAAGTCCTCGTCCCGCAGCAGGTCAGCGGGGTCCGTCTCGGGTTTCTGGCGCATCGCGAGCCAGTGCTGCACCGCCTCCTCGTCGAGCGTGAGCAGTGCGGAGACGTACGGGCGGTCGTTCCCCAGCACGATGCACTGCCCGACGAGCGGATGCTCGCGGACGCGGTCCTCCAGCGGGCCGGGTGAGACGCTCTTGCCGCTGGAGGTCACCAGGATCTCCTTCTTGCGGCCCGTGATCGTCAGATAGCCGTCGTCGTCCAGCGCGCCCAGATCGCCGGTGGCGAACCAGCCGTTGCGCAGGGTGCCCTGGGTGGCACGCGCGTTGTTCAGATAGCCGCCGAAGATCTGACCGCCGCTGACCAGGATCTCACCGTCCTCGGCGATCCGCACGGTGGTGCCGGGCACCGGCTGCCCGACGGTGCCGAAGCGGGGGCGCTCGGGCGGATTGGCCACGGCGGCGGCCGTCGTCTCGGTCAGCCCGTAGCCCTCGAAGATCCGCATTCCGGCGCCGTCGAAGAACAGCCCCAGCCGCCGCTCCATGGCCGAGCCGCCCGACATGGCGTACCGGCAGCGGCCCCCCATGGCATCCCGCAGCTTGGCGTAGACGAACTTGTCGTAGAACTGGTGCTGCATCCGCAGCGAGGCGCCGGGACCCGGGCCGGTGCCGAACGCCTTGTGCTCGACGGCCTCCGCGTACCGGACGGCCACCTCCACGGCCTTCTCGAACGGGCCGAGGCGCCCCTCGGACTCGGCCTTGCGCCGCGCGCTCGCGAAGATTTTTTCGAACAGGTGGGGGACCGCCTGGATGAAGGTGGGGCGGAACGCGGCCAGGTCGGGCAGCAGCGCCCGCGCCGTCATCTCCGGCTGGTGCCCCACCTTGAGCCCGGCCCGCACCGCCGCGACCTCCACCATCCGGCCGAAGACGTGGGCCAGCGGCAGGAACAGCAGCAGGGAGCCCTGCTCCCCGGCCTTGGCGCTGAAGACCCGGTCGTACCGGGCGATGATGTTGTCGGTCTCGGCCATGAAATTCGCATGCGTGATCACACAGCCCTTGGGGCGGCCGGTGGTCCCGGAGGTGTAGATGACGGTGGCGACCGTGTCCGGGGTGAGCGCGAGCCGGTGCCGGTGGACGACCTCGTCCTCGAGGTGCGCCCCCGCGGCGATCAGCTCCCGCACCGCGCCGGAGTCGAACTGCCACAGCTTCTCCAGCCGCGGCAGCCCGTCGACGACCGAACCGATGGTCATCGCGTGGTCCTCGTGCTCGACCACCGCGGCCGTCACCTCGGCGTCGTACAGCATCCAGGCGACCTGTTCGGCCGAGGAGGTCGGGTAGACGGGCACGGACTGGGCACCGAGTGTCCACAGCGCGAAGTCCAGCAGCGTCCACTCGTAGCGCGTACGCGACATCAGCGCCACGCGGTCGCCGAACCGGACGCCCTGGGCCAGCAGCCCCTTCGCGACGGCCATGACCTCGTCCCGGAACTGTGCCGCCGGTACGTCCTGCCAGTCGCCGTCCGGACCTTTGCGGGCGAGCAGCGGCAGGTGGGGGGTCCGGTCGGCGTGCGCGAAGACGGCATCGGCCACCCCGCCGACCTGGGGCGTGGTCGTCAGGGCCGGAACGGTGAACTCGCGCAAAGGCTCTGCTCCTCGACTGCGCAGTGCCAGGTGGCACCGCGCGAGGACCGTATCCGATGGCAGGCCGTGATCGGCAGGGGTGTCGATGCAGGTCAGTCGGTCAATTGGGACAGTTCGCCGACCCCCTCGCGGATGACCGCGAGGCCGTTTCCCCGCCCGCCGGAATTCTGCACGGAATATTCGCGAGCGAACCGGAGCGTTTGCGAAAGGTGCGGGTCGTCGGAGGCTGGTGTGACAGCGGGGGGAGCGGCGTCCCACGGGGCCGCCGGGGTGTGTTCCCGGTGCTCCCGGTGCTCCCGGTGCTTCCGGGGCTTCCGAGGATTCCGGAAGAGCGATTCCGCAGATCGGTATGTTGGTCGGCATGCGCCGCATCGCCCGCCTCCTGGACCCCTACATCCTGCTGCTGGTGGCCACCGTGCTGGTCGCCGTCCTGCTGCCCGCATCGGGCGGGGTCGCGCACGGGTTCACCTGGGCCACCAAGGCGGCCGTCGGCCTGCTCTTCTTCCTCTACGGGGCCCGGCTGTCCACCCGCGAGGCGGTGGACGGGCTCCGCCACTGGCGGCTGCACCTGGCCGTCGTGGCATGCACCTTCGTCGTCTTCCCGCTGCTGGGGCTCGCCTCCCGCGGGCTCGTCCCCTATGTGCTCACCCCGCAGCTCCAGGACGGGCTGCTCTTCCTCTGCCTCGTCCCCTCCACCATCCAGTCGTCGATCGCCTTCACCGCGCTGGCCCGGGGCAACGTGCCCGCCGCCATCTGCGCGGGCACCTACTCCAGCCTGCTCGGCATGCTCGCCACCCCGCTGCTGGCCGCCTGGCTCATCGGCGGCCGGGCCGCGCTCTCCGCCGACGGCCTGCTCGGCATCGCCGCCCAACTGCTGGCGCCCTTCCTCGCGGGGCAACTGCTGCGCCGCCGCCTGGCCGGCTTCCTGACCCGGCACAAGCGGGCGCTGGGGTACGTGGACCGCTCCTCGGTGCTGCTCGTCGTCTACACCGCCTTCAGCCAGGGCATGACCGAGGGAGTCTGGAGTGCGGTCAGTCCCGCCCGGCTACCGGCCCTGCTCGGTGTGGAAGCCCTCCTGCTGGCCGCCATGCTGGGACTGACCTGGTGCGGGGCTCGCCGGCTGGGCTTCGAGCGGGCCGACCGGCTGACCATCTGCTTCGCGGGCTCCAAGAAGTCCCTGGCCGCCGGACTGCCCATGGCCAGCGTGCTCTTCGGCGCCGAGGCGAGCGTGGCCGTCCTGCCGCTGATGCTCTTCCACCAGATGCAGTTGCTGGTCTGCGCCTACCTGGCCCGGCGGTGGGCCCGGGAGCCGTCCGCTCCGGGCACCGGTGCGGAACCGGTGCCCGAACGGGACACCGCCGCACCCTGCCCGAGCACGGTCCGCGGCTGACAGGCGGCACCAGCGTGCCGCGCGCCCCGGCTGGGCTGCCCCCCCCGCAGTCGGCTCAGCCGGCGCCCGCGGCCGGCCCAGCCGACGAGACCGCCTCGGCCGACGCGGTCGGCAGTGTCAGCCGGTGCGCCCCCGCGTAGATGTTCATCGAGGAACCGCGCAGGAACCCGACCAGGGTCAGCCCGGCCTCCTCCGCCAGGTCGACGGCGAGCGACGACGGCGCCGAGACGGCCGCCAGTACCGGGATGCCCGCCATCACCGCCTTCTGCGCCAGTTCGAACGAGGCGCGCCCCGAGACCATCAGCAGCGCGTCGCGCAGCGGGAGCGCGCCCTCCTGCGCCGCGCGGCCCACCACCTTGTCCACGGCGTTGTGCCGTCCCACGTCCTCGCGTACGTCGAGGAGTTCGCCGGTGGCCGAGAACAGCGCCGCCGCGTGCAGCCCGCCCGTCCGGTCGAACACCCGCTGGGCGGCGCGCAGCCGGTCCGGAAGTCCGGCCAGCAGCGCGGTGCCGAGGCCGTGCGGACGTGCCCGGTCGAGCTCCCAGTGCGCCGTGGTGCGGACCGCGTCCAGACTGGCCTTGCCGCACAGCCCGCAGGAGGACGTGGTGTAGACGTTGCGCTCCAGCCCGGCGAGGTCGGGTGCGGGGAGGTGCGGGGCGAGGCGCACGTCGACCGTGTTGTAGGTGCGGGCGCCGTCCTCGTCGCGGGCGTCTCCGCAGTAGGAGATCCCGGCGACGTCCTCGGCAGCGGCGACGACTCCCTCGCTGACCAGGAACCCGGTCGCCAGCGCGAAGTCGTCGCCGGGGGTGCGCATGGTGACCGCCAGCGGCCTGCCGCCGAGCCGGATCTCCAGCGGCTCTTCGGTGACGAGGGTGTCCGGACGTGTGCTGACCGCGCCCTCCCGGACGCGTACGACGGGGCGTCGCGCGGTGACCCTGCCCATGGTGCCCTCACCTCCTGGTCGCTCCGACCCTAAGGCAACCGGTCGGCCGCTGCGGGGCGTGGCGGCCGGCAGTCTTTGTCCATTCTCAGGAAGAAGTCGCACGGGTTTGTGCAGAACTTCTTTCCAACGTCGGCCGCCGCTGCTACGTTCCCCGTACTTTCCCGGACACGACGCCGACACGTACGGCTGGAGGGGTAGCGGTGAGGCGCATGACTGCACGGCCCGCGAACGCGCACCAGGCGCGGCTGCTCCGCCTGCTGCGTGACGGCGGCCCGCGCTCCCGCGCCGAACTCGGGGACCGGGTCGACCTGTCCCGCTCCAAGCTGGCCGTCGAGGTGGACCGGCTGCTGGAGACGGGGCTGGTCGTCGCGGACGGCCTCGCCGCCTCCCGGGGCGGGCGCCGCTCGCACAACATCCGGCTGGCGCCCGGCCTCCGCTTCCTCGGGGTCGACATCGGCGCCACCTCCGTCGACGTCGCGGTCACCAACCCGGAACTGGAGATCCTGGGCCACCTCAACCAGCCCATGGACGTCCGCGAAGGCCCCGTCGCGGTCTTCGACCAGGTGCTGGCGATGGTGGCCAAGCTCCGCGACAGCGGGGTCGCCGACGGATTCGACGGCGCGGGCATCGGGGTTCCCGGGCCCGTCCGATTCCCGGAGGGCACACCGGTCGCACCGCCGATCATGCCCGGCTGGGACGGCTTCCCCGTCCGGGAGGCGCTCAGCCAGGAACTGGGCTGCCCGGTGATGGTCGACAACGACGTGAACCTGATGGCGACCGGCGAGATGCAGGCCGGGGTCGCGCGTTCGGTGCGGGACTTCTTCTGCGTCAAGATCGGCACCGGGATCGGCTGCGGAGTGGTCGTCGGAGGTGAGGTGCACCGCGGAACCACCGGCAGCGCAGGCGACATCGGCCACATCCAGGTCGAACCCGACGGCCGCCAGTGCGCCTGCGGCAACCGCGGCTGCCTGGAGGCGTACTTCGGCGGCGCCGCCCTCGCCCGGGACGCGGAGGAGGCCGCCCGGGAGGGCCGGTCGCCCGAACTGGCCCGGCTGCTGGCGGAGAAGGGGCGGCTGGACGCGGCCGACATCGCCACCGCCGCCTCCGCTGGGGACGGCACCTCGCTCGACCTCATCCGGGACGGCGGCGCCCGGGTGGGCCAGGTCATCGCGAGCCTGGTCAGCTTCTTCAACCCCGGCCTGGTGGTCATCGGGGGCGGTGTCACCGGGCTCGGCCACACCCTGCTGGCCAGCATCCGCACCCAGGTCTACCGCCAGTCGCTGCCGCTGGCGACCGGCAACCTCCCCATCGTCCTGGGCGAACTGGGGCAGGTCGCAGGGGTGACGGGCGCCGCCCGGCTCACCAGCGACCACCTGTTCTCGCCCGCGTAGCCCCTGGTCCCGGCGCCCCCGGACACCGCACACACCGCACCGCACCGCACGCACGCACCACCTCCCCGGTCCCCGGCCGGCGAAGTGCCCCGGCTCGTACGACGCACAGCGCAGCGCACCGCACCAGCAACTGATCGACGGCACCGCTCCCGCACGGCGAACTCCCGTACGACCCCTGGGACGGAGGTCCTGCATGCCCCTGTTGACTATGTCCGGAATCACCAAATCGTTCCCCGGTGTCCGTGCGCTGGACGGTGTCGACCTCGATGTCGAGGAAGGCGAGGTGCACTGCCTGCTCGGCCAGAACGGCGCGGGCAAGTCCACCCTCATCAAGGTGCTCGCGGGCGCCCACCAGCCCGACGGCGGTGAGATCGCCTGGCGCGGCGAGCGGGTCCGGCTGCCCACCCCGGTCTCCGCGATGCGGCTGGGCATCGCCACCATCTACCAGGAACTCGACCTGGTGGAGCACGTGTCGGTGGCGGAGAACGTCTTCCTCGGCCACGAGATCGCCACCCGCGGCCTGGTCCGCCCGCGTGCGGCGCGGGCTCGGACGGCGGAACTGCTGGCCCGGCTCGGGCACCCCGAGATCGACCCGGCCGCGCTCGTGGGCTCCCTCTCCGCCGCCGGAGCGCAGATCGTGTCCATGGCCCGGGCCCTCTCGCACGACGTACGGCTGATCGTGATGGACGAGCCGTCCGCGGCGCTCGACCCCGACGAGGTCGACAACCTCTTCCGGATCGTCGGCGACCTGACGGCCGACGGCGTCGCCGTCGTCTACATCTCCCACCGGCTGGAGGAGATCCGCCGGATCGGGGACCGGGTCTCCGTCCTCAAGGACGGCCGGGTCGCCGCCCGCGACCTGCCGGCCCGCAGCACACCCACCGACGAACTGGTCGCCAGGATGACGGGCCGGGACGCACGGCAGGTCTTCCCGCGCCGCTCGGCGCAGGACGCGCCCCGCGCCGAGCCGGTACTGGTCGCCGAAGGGCTGGCGCGGGCAGGCGAGTTCGAGCCGCTCGACCTGGAACTGCGGCCCGGCGAGATCGTGGGGCTGGCCGGGCTGGTGGGCTCCGGCCGCTCGGAGCTGCTGGAGACGCTCTACGGCGCACGCCGCCCCACCGCGGGACGCGTCCTGGTGGACGGCAGGCCGCTGCGTCCGGGCAGCATCCCCGCCGCCGTACGTGCCGGGCTGGGACTGGCGCCCGAGGAGCGCAAGTCCCAGGCGCTGCTGATGCTGGAGTCGGTCACCCGCAACGTCTCCGTCTCCTCGCTGCCCCGCTTCTCCCGCGGCGGCTGGCTGGACCGGGCCCGGGAGCGCGCCGAGGCCCGCAGCCGCACCCGCGAGCTGGCGCTCAGCCCCGACGACCCCGAACGGCCGGTGCGCACCTTCTCCGGCGGCAACCAGCAGAAGGCGGTGCTGGCCCGCTGGCTGCTGCGCGGCTGCCGGGTGCTGCTGCTGGACGAGCCGACCCGCGGCGTCGACGTCGGCGCCCGCGCCGAGTTGTACGCCGTCATCCGGCGGCTCGCCGACTCCGGGGTGTGCGTACTGCTCGTCTCCAGCGAGCTGCCCGAGGTCCTCGGCCTCGCCGACCGGGTGCTGGTGCTGCGCGAGGGCCGGGTGGTGCATGCGGCCCCCTCGCACGAACTGGACGAGCACCGGGTGCTCGACCTCGTGATGGAAAGCACCCCGGAATGAGCGGCGCCCCCGCACCTCCCGGCCCCTGCCGGGGTGCGACAGCGGGCCGCGCGGCCGCGCCCGCCCTCCGGCGGGCGGCGCCCGCGCATCCACCCACCGGCCTCCGTCCCCTCAGAGGTGACCCGTCATGAACTCACCAGCAACCGCGACCAGTGAGCCCGGTGCGCCCGCACCCCCGGCGGACCGGCCACCCGCCGTCCGCCGCCTCCCGCTCGACGTGCGCCATCTCTCGCTCATCGGGGTGCTGGCCGCGCTCGCCGTCGTCGGGGCGATCACCAAACCCGACGAGTTCCTGGCGGCCGAGAACCTCCGCCTCGTCCTCACCCAGGCGTCCGTCATCGGCGTCGTCACCGTCGGCGTCACCTTTGTGATCATCGGAGGTGGCATCGACCTGTCGGTGGGCGCCGTCGTCGCGCTCGCCTCGGTGTGGGCGACGACGCTGGCCACCCAGGACTTCGGCCTCGGCGGGATGCTGCTGTGCAGCGTGCTGGTCGGCGTCGGCTGCGGACTCGTCAACGGGCTGCTGGTCGCCTACGGGCCGATGGTGCCCTTCATCGCCACCCTCGCCATGCTCGCCTCGGCCCGGGGACTGGCGCTGCAGATCAGCGACGGCAGGACGCAGGTCGTCACCGTCGACGCCGTGCTCGACCTGGGCGTCAAGGACTCCTATGTGCTGGGCGTCCCGCCCATCGTGCTGGTGTTCGCGCTCGTCTGCGTGCTCGGCTGGCTGCTGCTCAACCGCACCACCTTCGGACGCCGCACGGTGGCGGTCGGCGGCAACCCCGAAGCCTCCCGGCTGGCCGGCATCGCCGTGCGACGGCAGCGGCTGCTGCTCTACCTGCTCTCCGGACTGTGCTGCGGGATCGCCGCGTTCATGCTCGTCATCCTCACCGGCTCGGGCCAGAACACCAACGGCAACCTGTACGAACTCGACGCCATCGCAGCCGCGATCATCGGCGGCACGCTGCTCAGCGGCGGTCGCGGCACGATCCTCGGCTCGGTGCTCGGCGTCCTGGTCTTCACCACCATCACCAACCTGTTCGCCCTCAACAACCTCCAGACGGACATCCAGCAGATCGCCAAGGGCGCGATCATCGTCGCGGCCGTCCTGGTCCAGAAGGGTCGTTCCACACCATGAACATCAGACCGAGCACCCCCGACACCCCACCCGAGTCCCGCCTCCCGGCCACCAGCCGCCGCAGCATGCTCTTCGGTACCGCGGCAGCCGGAGCGGCCCTCCTCGCCACCGGCTGCACCAGCAACGAGAACAACGACGACGCGGACACGGACTCGGCGGGCGCCGAGGTCGCCGACGACAAGCCCGGCAAGAAGGTCACCATCGGCTTCGCCGGTCCGCAGGCCGACCACGGCTGGCTCAACGCCATCACCACCCAGGCGAAGAAGCGCGCCGGGAAGTACCAGGACGTCACCCTGGAGGCCACCGAGGGCTCCAACGACAACGCCACCCAGGTGGGCCAGGTCGAGACGCTCATCAACAAGAAGGTCGACGTGCTCGTCGTGCTCCCCGCCGACGGCAAGGCCCTCACCCAGGTCGGCCTCAAGGCCATGCGGGCCGGCATCCCCGTGGTCAACCTCGACCGGGTCTTCTCCTCGCAGCAGGCGTACCGCTGCTGGATCGGCGGCGACAACTACGGCATGGGCCTCAACGCCGGGCACTACATCGGCGAACAGCTCAAGGACAAGAAGAGCGCCAAGGTCGTGGAACTCGCCGGGATCGACAACCTGGAGCTGACCCGGCAGCGCACCAAGGGGTTCGACGACGCGCTCGAGAACTACCCGAACGTCAAGAAGGTCGCCCGGCAGGCCGCCGAGTTCACCGTCGAGTCCGGGCAGCAGAAGATGTCCGAGCTCCTCCAGGCCCAGCGCAGCTTCGACGCCCTGTGGAACCACGACGACGACCAGGGCGTGGGCGCCGAACGCGCCATCAAGCAGGCGGGCAGGGACGAGTTCTTCATGGTCGGCGGCGCCGGGTCCAAGCGCGTGATGCAGGCCATCAAGGACGGTGACAGCGTCATCAAGGCCACCGTCCTCTACCCGCCCACCATGGCCGCCTCCGCCATCGACCTGGCCCGCGCCCTCGGCCAGGGCAAGGGCATCGCGGGCATGGCCGAGTACGAGATCCCCGCCCAGGTCACGCTCTACTCCGCGGTGGTGACCGAGAAGAACGTCGAGGAGTACCTCCCGATCGGCTTCACCTGACAGCCCGGGCCGGCGGCCCCGTTCGCCGGGACCGCCCGCCGCACCGTCCGGACCGCTGACGCAGATCCGGGGGCACCTTCCGGCCCGGGGCCGGAGCAGGAGTCCCTCAAGAGGGAGGACCTCGATGCCGTACGACAGCACCGCGCCCGCCGCCGCGCCGCCCCTGGGCGTGGGCATGGTCGGCTACGCCTTCATGGGCCAGGCGCACTCGCAGGGCTGGCGCACCGTGGGGCGGGTCTTCGACCTGCCGCTGCGGCCCGCGCTGGCCGCCGTGTGCGGGCGGGACCCGGCGGCCGTGCGCACGGCCGCCGAGCGGCTGGGCTGGGCCGCCGCCGAGACCGACTGGCGGGCGCTGATCGCCCGCCCGGACGTCCAGCTCGTCGACATCTGCACACCCGGCGACAGCCACGCCGAGATCGCGATCGCGGCGCTGGCGGCGGGCAAGCACGTGCTGTGCGAGAAGCCGCTGGCCAACACGGTCGAGGAGGCCGAGGCCATGGCCGCGGCGGCGCGCGCGGCCCGGGAGCGCGGCCAGGTCGCCATGGTCGGCTTCAACTACCGCCGCACCCCCGCGCTGGCGCTCGCGCGCCGCATGGTGGCGGACGGCAGACTGGGGGAGCTGCGGCACGTGCGGGTGTGCTACCTCCAGGACTGGCTGGTCGACCCCGCCTTCCCGCTGGCCTGGCGGCTGCGCCGGGAGGCGGCCGGCTCCGGAGCCCTCGGCGACCTGGGGGCGCACGCCGTCGACCTCGCCCAGCATCTGGCCGGTGCCCCGCTGGCCGGAGTCTCGGCGCAGACCGAGACGTTCGTGCGGGAGCGCCCGCTGCGGGAGGGCGAACCGGACGGGGAGCGGGGCCCGGTCACCGTGGACGACGCCGCGGTCTTCACCGGCAGGTTCGGCTCCGGGGCGCTGGCCTCCTTCGAGGTCACCCGGGTCGCCGCGGGCCGCAAGAACGCGCTGCGCGTCGAGCTGAACGGCACTCTCGGCTCCCTCGCCTTCGACCTGGAGCGCCTCAACGAGCTGGAGTTCCACGACCACACCCAGACCGCGGGGGAGGCCGGATTCCGCCGCATCCTGGTCACCGAGCACGACCATCCCTACCTGGAGGCGTGGTGGCCGCCCGGCCACGGCCTCGGCTACGAGCACACCTTCACCCACCAGGCCCGCGATCTGGTGCACGCCGTCGCGACGGGCACTGCGCCGGCCCCTTCTTTCGACGACGGGCTCCAGGTCCAGCGGGTGCTGGCCGCCGTCGAGGAGAGCGCCGGGCGGGACTGCGTCTACACACCGGTCCAGCACGAGGCATCCGCGGCCGGGGCGGCCGCGGCAACCGCCTAGGAGGTCACCGTGGCACGAAAGTTCACCCTCTTCACCGGGCAGTGGGCCGACCTGCCGCTGGAGGAGGTCTGCCGCCTCGCCCGCGACTTCGGCTACGACGGACTGGAACTGGCCTGCTGGGGCGATCATTTCGAGGTCGGCAAGGCGCTGCACGAGCCCGGATATGTGGACGGCAGGCGGCGCCTGCTGGACACGTACGGCCTGGAGTGCTGGGCGGTCTCCAACCACCTCACCGGGCAGGCCGTCTGCGACCACCCCATCGACGAGCGCCACCGCGCCATCGTCGCCCCGCGCATCTGGGGGGACGGCGACCCCGAGGGGGTGCGCCGCAGGGCCGCCGAGGAGATGAAGGACACCGCGCGGGCCGCCGCGGCGCTCGGTGTGCGCACCGTCGTCGGCTTCACCGGCTCCTCCATCTGGCACCTGGTGGCCATGTTCCCGCCGACGCCCCCGGAGATGGTCGACCGCGGCTACGCCGACTTCGCCGAGCGGTGGAACCCGATCCTGGACGTCTTCGACGCCGAGGGCGTGCGGTTCGCGCACGAGGTGCACCCCAGCGAGATCGCCTATGACTACTGGACCACCCAGCGCGCCCTGGAGGCGGTCGGGCACCGGCCCGCCTTCGGCCTCAACTTCGACCCCTCGCACTTCGTGTGGCAGGACCTGGACCCGGCCGGGTTCCTCTACGACTACCGGGACCGGATCTACCACGTCGACTGCAAGGAGGCCCGGCGCCGGCTGGACGGCCGCAACGGGCGGCTCGGCTCGCATCTGCCGTGGGGCGATCCGCGCCGGGGCTGGGACTTCGTCTCGGCCGGGCACGGCGATGTCGCCTGGGAGGACGTCTTCCGGATGCTGCGGGCCATCGGCTACGAGGGGCCGGTGTCCGTCGAGTGGGAGGACGCCGGGATGGACCGTCTGGCCGGCGCCCCGGAGGCCCTGGCGCGGCTGCGGGCCTTCGACTACGAACCGCCGAGCGCCTCGTTCGACTCCGCGTTCGGCAACTGACCCGCCGTACGGCGCCGTTGCGGGGCCCCGGGGGGAACCCTCCCGGGTGCCCCCGGCTCCGTCCTGCGCGCCTCCGCCTCGGTGCGGTCGGGCGAGGTCTTCGCGTGCTCCCGGGCCTTTGTCCTGCGCGTGGACAAAACTACCGGGGATGCGCGTCAAAGGGGTTCCCGCTCCGGATAAACGCCGCTACCGTCCTTGAGGCGTACGGGACAACAGCGCCCCCTCCAGCGCAGCGCGGGCGCAGCGCACGGCACCAGTCAACCCACCCCCACCAGGGAGGATCCGCTGTGCACACTCGACCCCGCGGACAACGATGTCTCCGCACCCGCGTCGCCGCACTCGTCGGCGCCCTCCTGCTCACCGGCGCGACCGCGGTCGCCGCCCAGGCCGCCGACGCACCCGCCACCACCGCCCCGGACAAGGCCGCCCAGCCCGCCGCCGGCGACTTCCAGCAGGTGACCCTCGCCAAGGGCGTGGCCGAGACGGGCGAGCCCATGACGATGGCCGTGCTGCCCGACCGCTCCGTACTGCACACCTCACGCGACGGCACCCTGCGGCTCACCGACGCGCAGGGCAACACGAAGACCGCCGGCCGCCTCGACGTCTACAACCACGACGAAGAGGGCCTGCAGGGCGTCGGGGTCGACCCGCGCTTCACCAAGAACCACTTCGTCTACCTTTACTACGCGCCGCCGCTCGACACCCCCGAGGGCGACGCGCCCGACACCGGCACCGCCGCCGACTTCGAGAAGTTCGCCGGTGTCAACCGCCTCTCCCGGTTCGTCCTGCGCCCCGACGGCACCCTGGACGAGTCCAGCGAGCACAAGGTCCTCGACGTCCCCGCCGACCGCGGCACCTGCTGCCACGTGGGCGGAGACATCGCCTTCGACTCCAAGGGCAACCTGCTCCTGTCGACCGGCGACGACTCCAACCCCTTCCAGTCGGACGGCTACACCCCCATCGACGAGCGCGCCGACCGCAACCCCGCCTTCGACGCGCAGCGCTCCGCCGGCAACACCGACGACCTGCGCGGCAAGATCCTCCGCATCACGGTCCGCAAGGACGGCTCCTACACGATTCCCCGCGGCAACCTCTTCCGGCCGGGCACCGCGAAGACCCGGCCCGAGATCTACGCGATGGGTTTCCGCAACCCCTTCCGGATGACCGTCGACAAGAAGACCGACACCGTCTACGTCGGCGACTACGGACCGGACGCGGGCACCGCCGATCCGCAGCGCGGCCCCGCGGGCCAGGTCGAGTTCGCCCGTGTCACCCGCCCGGGCAACTACGGCTGGCCGTACTGCACCGGCAAGAACGACGCCTACACGGACTACGACTTCGCCACCGGCACCTCCGGCGAGAAGTTCGACTGCGCCGCGCCGCGCAACACCTCTCCCCGCAACACCGGACGCACCCGGCTCCCCGCTGCCCAGCCGGCGTGGATCCCCTACGACGGCGACTCGGTGCCCGAGTTCGGCGACGGCTCCGAGTCCCCGATGGGCGGCCCCGTCTACCGCTACGACCCCCACTCCGACTCCCCGGTGGCCTTCCCCCGCGAGTACGACGGGGACTTCTTCGCCGGAGAGTTCGGCCGCCGCTGGATCAAGCGCGTCGAGCAGGACCGCGACGGCGGCGACGTGCGGATCAACGATTTCCCGTGGTCCGGGACCCAGGTCATGGACATGGACTTCGGCCCCGACGGTGCGCTGTACGTCCTCGACTACGGCACCGGCTACTTCAACGGCGACGAGAACTCCGCCCTCTACCGCATCGAGAACGCCACCGACGGGCACAGCCCCGTCGTCGAGGCGAGCAGCGACATCAGCGACGGCCAGGCCCCGCTCACCGTCTCCTTCTCCGCCGAGGCCACCGACCAGGACGGCGACACGACCGAACTGAGCTGGGACTTCGGCGACGGCGCGACCTCCGACGAGGCCGAACCGACCCACACCTACGAGACGAACGGCACCTACACCGCGACCGTCACCGCCGAGGACCCCTCCGGCCGTACCGGCTCCGCCAGCGTGCACATCACCGTCGGCAACACGGCGCCCCAGGTCGAACTGAAGCTCCCCGCCGACGGGCAGCCCTTCTCCTTCGGCGACGAGATCCCCTTCGAGGTGCAGGTCACCGACCCCGAGGAGGAGCAGATCGACTGCTCCCGGGTCGAGGTCGCCTACATCCTCGGCCACGACAGCCACGGCCACCCCCTCACCTCCGCCAAGGGCTGCAAGGGCACCATCAAGACCCTCGCCGACGGGGAACACGACCCGAACGCCGACATCTTCGGCGTCTTCGACGCCTCCTACACCGACAACGGCGCCAACGGACAACCCCCGCTCACCAGCCACGGGCAGAGCATCCTGCAGCCCAAGCACCGCCAGGCCGAGCACTTCACCGGCGCGGCGGACGGCGTCAGCACGGGCGAGGCCGCCGGAGCCGAGGGCGGCAAGGCCGTCACCGGGGCGCGGGACGGCCAGTGGATCGCCTACGAGCCGTACGCGCCCGCCGACGTCACCCAGCTCACCGCCCGGGTGGCCGGCACCGCTGACGCCGCGCTCGAAGTCCGCGCCGACGGCCCCGACGGCCCCCTGCTGGGCACCGCGCAGATCTCCGCCACGGACGGCTGGACCGAGGTGAGCGCCGACCTCAGCGGCGTCCCCGAGGACGCGGGCGCGCTGTGCCTCGTCTTCACCGGAGGCGACGGGGCGCTCTACGACCTGGACAGCTTCACCGTCACCACCGGCTGAACGGAGGACGCGCATGAACCGGGCACCCACCCCTCGCGCCCGCCTCACCCTGGCAGCCGGTGCACTGCTGGCCGGCGCGCTCGCCGCGCCGAGCCAGGCCGCGCAGCACCCCGGCGGACACGAGCAGGCGGCGGGCAGCGTGCTGGTCTTCTCCAAGACCGCCGGATACCGCCACGACTCCATCCCCGACGGCATCGCCGCCGTGCGGGAACTCGGCGCCGAGCACGGCTTCACCGTCGACGCCACCGAGAACGCCGCCGCCTTCACCCCGAAGAAGCTGGCCCGGTACGACGCCGTCGTCTTCCTCTCGACGACGGGCGACGTGCTCGACCCGCGCCAACAGGCGGCCTTCGAGGAGTACATCGGCGACGGCGGCGGCTACGTGGGCGTGCACGCCGCGGCCGACACCGAGTACGACTGGGAGTGGTACGGCGGACTCGCGGGCGCCTACTTCGCGTCCCATCCGGCGATCCAGCCCGCCACGGTGCGGATCGAGGACCGCGCCCACCCCGCCACCGCGCACCTGGGCGCGGACTGGGAGCGCACCGACGAGTGGTACAACTACCGCTCCGATCCGCGCGAGCACGCCCGCATCCTGGCGTCCCTGGACGAGGACTCCTACACCGGCGGCACGATGGGCGAGGAGCACCCGCTGGCCTGGTGCCAGGAGTACGCGGGCGGCCGCGCCTTCCACACCGGCGCCGGGCACACCCGGGAGTCCTGGGCCGACCCCGCCTTCCGCGCGCACCTGCTGGGCGGCATCCGGTACGCGACCGGCGCGGCGCGGGCCGACTGCCGTCCGGAGACCGGCTACACGACGCTGTACGAGGGAACCGGCGACGGTCCCGGAACCGAGGAGTGGCGGCAGGCCGGTCCCGGTTCGTTCGAGGAGAGCGCCGACGGCACCCTCACCACCCGCGGCGGGATGGGCCTGCTGTGGTACGCCGCCCGCTCGTACGGCTCCTACTCGCTCAAGCTCGACTGGCGGATGGCCAGTGCCGACGGGGACGACAACTCCGGTGTCTTCGTCGGCTTCCCCGCCTCCGACGACCCCTGGTCGGCCGTGGACCGCGGCTACGAGATCCAGATCGACGCCACCGACGCCGACGACCGGACCACCGGGGCGGTCTACGGCTTCCAGTCGGCCGACCTCGCGGCACGGGACGCCGCACTGAATCCGCCGGGGGAGTGGAACACCTACGAGATCCGGGTCGAGGGCGAGCGGCTGCGCGTCCACCTCAACGGCGTACTGATCAACGACTTCACCAACACCGACCCGGCCCGGAGCCTCACGGACGGATACGTGGGGCTGCAGAACCACGGGGAGGGGGACGAGGTCGCCTTCCGCGACGTGCGCATCCGTGCGTCGGCACCCCGCTGACCCCGCTGATCCCACCGGCCACCCGGCCGTCCCGCTGTCCGGGCCGTCCCGCTGTCCGGACCGGGCGACTCGGACCCGGACGGCCTGGGCCCGCAGCCGGGCCCGCAGCCGGGCCCGTCCTGCCCGGCCCGGCCGCCGCGGGGCCGGGCGCGGCCGGCCCCGCGCTCCCGCCCACCCGCGGCCCCTCGTACGCAGCAGCATCAGGGAGGACACCGTGACCGACCGCACCGACAGCTCCGGCCTCCGGCCGCCCCGTACCGGGGTGTGGCTCATCGGCGCCAGGGGCTCCGTGGCGACCACCGCGATCACCGGAGCCGCGGCGCTCGCGGCCCGGCTGCACCCACCCGTCGGGATGGTCACCGAGACCGGACCCTTCGCCGATGCCGCCCTGCCACCGCTCGACTCCCTCGTGTTCGGCGGACACGACACCGCCTCCTGCCCGCTCCCCAAGCGGGCCGAGGCGCTGGCCGAAGCCGGGGTGATCCCGCACGGCCTGCCCGCGGCGGTGCGCGCCGAACTCGCCGCCGCCGACGCCGCTCTCCGCCCCGGCGCCCCGGCGGCCGGACCGGCCGCGGAGGACACCGGTGCGGAGGAGGACCTGATCGCCGGGTACGCGGCCGACCTCACCGAGTTCACCCGCACCCACGGCCTGGCCCGCACCGTGGTGATCAATGTGGCCAGCACCGAGCCGCCCCCGCCCGAGCCCGGGGAAGCGCCGGGCAGCGCGCACACCCCCCTGCCGCCCAGCTCCCGCTATGCGGCAGCGGCCCTGCGCGCGGGGTGCCCGTACGTCAACTTCACCCCGTCCGCCGGGCTCCACCACCCCCGGCTGGCCGCAGCGGCCCGGACCGCCCGCGTCCCGTACGCGGGGCGGGACGGCAAGACCGGGCAGACCCTGCTGCGCTCGGTGCTGGCCCCGATGTTCGCGCAGCGCGCGCTGGCCGTACGCGCCTGGAGCGGCACCAACCTGCTCGGCGGCGGGGACGGCGCGGCACTCGCCGACCCCGCGGCCGCGGCCGCCAAGAACGCGGGCAAGGCGCGGGTCCTGGCCGACAACCTCGGCACCCTCCCCGAGGGGGAGGTGCACATCGACGACGTCCCGGCGATGGGCGACTGGAAGACCGCCTGGGACCACATCGCCTTCGACGGCTTCCTCGGCTCCCGCATGGTGCTCCAGACCACCTGGCAGGGCTGCGACTCCGCCCTGGCCGCCCCACTCGTCCTCGACCTGGCCCGGCTGGTCGCCCGCGCCGACGAACGCGGCCTCACCGGTCCGGTGCCCGGACTGGGCTTCTACTTCAAGGACCCCGACAGCGGTCCGGCCGACCTGCCCGGGCAGTGGCGGGCCCTGCTCGACCTCGCCCGCGGCTTCCGGCCCGCGCCGCACGACGGCGCCGGAACGGACGAGCGCGGCGGGGTCGCCGATCGTGCCGGAGCCGGGGCCGCCGACGATGCCGCAGCCGGGGCCACCGACGGCGCCGGGTCCGCCCGGTGACCGGCCGGGCAGCCGCCTGGGCGCAGCTCCTGCGGATCTCCGCGGTCTCGACCGTGCCCGGCGACGCGGTGGTCGGCGCCGTGGCGGGCGGCAGCGGCCCGGGCCGGGGGACGGCGCTGGCCGCGGGGGCCTCGCTGTGCCTGTACGAGGCGGGCATGGCGCTCAACGACTGGGCCGACCAGGAGGAGGATGCCCGCGAGCGACCGCAGCGGCCGCTGCCCTCGGGCCGCATCCAGCCGCGAGCGGCCCTCGCGGCGGCGACCGGACTGACCGCGACCGGACTGGCGTTGGCCGCCCGCGCCGGGCGGCTCCCGCTCCTCACGGCCACCGCGCTGGCCACCACCGTGTGGGCCTACGACCTCCGCCTCAAGCACACCCCGGCCGGTCCCGCGGCCATGGCGGCGGCCCGCTCCCTGGACGTACTCCTGGGCGCGGCGGCCACCGAGCGCCCCGCCGCACCCGGGACCGACGGCACATCCGCACTCCCGCCGGGGCCCGGCCCCGCACCGGTGCTGGGCGCGGCCGCCCTCATGGGGGCACACACCCTCGCGGTCACCTCCGTCTCCCGGCGCGAGGCGGAAGGCGGTGCCCCGGCGGTGCCGCTCGCGGCACTGGGCGCGGTGGCGGCGACCACGGCTCTGCTGGCACGGCAGCGGGCACCGCTGACCCTCGCGGCGTGCACCGCCTACGCGGCGACAGCCGCTCGACCGCTGGCACACGCCGCCCTCAACCCCTCGCCGCCGCTGCTCCAGCGCGCGGTGGGCGGCGGGATCCGCGCCATGATCCCGCTCCAGGCCGCGCTCACCGCGCGTGCCTGCCGCTCCTCCCACCCGCCGCGGGCCCGGACCGCGGGTTCGCTCTCCGCCGCGGCACTGCTCGGCCTGCTGCCCGTCGCCCGCCGCCTCTCCCGGAAGGTCAGCCCCACATGACCCCGCCCAGGACCGCCTCCGCACTGCGCTACGCCTACGGCACCAACGGCCTGGCCGACCTGCGGCTCGAGGACGCCCTCGGACTGCTCGCCGACCTCGGGTACGCGGGCGTCGGGCTGACGCTCGACCACATGCACCTCGACCCGCTCGCCCCCCGGCTCCCGGCCCGCACCGCCGAGGTGGGCCGCGCGCTGGCCCGCCACGGGCTGACGGCCACCGTCGAGACCGGAGCGCGCTACGTGCTCGACGCGCGCCGCAAACACCACCCCACGCTGCTCGACCCGGACGCGGAAGCCCGCACCGCCCGCACCGACCTGCTGCTCAAGGCCGTACGCGTCGCCGCGGACCTCGGCGCCCACGCCGTGCACTGCTTCAGCGGCCCCCTCCCGACCGGCACAGCCCCGGACACCGGCTGGACGCGGCTGGCGGACGGCATCGGCACGGTGCTGGACGCCGCGGGCGCGGCGGGCGTCCCGGTGGCCGTCGAACCGGAACCCGGCCATCTGCTGGCGGACCTGACCGGGTTCCACCGACTGCGCACCGCACTCGGCAGCCCCGAACTCCTCGGCGTCACACTCGACATCGGCCACTGCCAGTGCCTGGAACCACGCCCCCCGGCCGACTGCGTCCGGGAGGCGGCACCCTGGCTGCGGCATGTGCAGATCGAGGACATGCGGCGCGGCGACCACACCCACCTGCCGTTCGGCGACGGTGAGATCGACTTCCCGCCGGTGCTGGCGGCGCTGCGCGAGGCGGACTACGACGGCCTGGTCACCGTCGAACTGCCTCGCGACTCGCACGCCGGCCCCTCCCGCGCCGCCGACTCGCTCGCGTTCCTGACCGCCGCCGAGGCCGAGGCGGCGCCCCCGGCGCGGCAAGGCACCCTGCCGCAGGAGGAGATCCCGTGCTGACCCCGCTCGCCTCCCTGCGCACCGGCCTGGAGCTGCGACTGGCCGCGGAGGCCCGCGACTGGCTGCACCGGGCGCTGGCCGAAGCGGCGGACGACCGGCACCGTACGGACGCCGACCCCCCACCGGCCGGTGTCCGGCCGACCGCGAGCCCACCGTCCGGCACCCGGACCCCCGCGACCCGCACCCACTCCGTACCCCGCCTCCCGCGCTGGGAACTGCACTTCGCCCGCGCCGGCCGCATCTGCCGCGGGGCGGCCGCGGACAGCACCGACGCGCCGGACCCGGTCGACGCCGCCCGCGTCCTCATCCTGCACGCGGCCGCCCCCGGCACCCGGGAGCTGACCCGGCTCTACCGGCACGGCACCGGCGACGAGCGGCGGGCCGTCCTGCTGGCCCTGCCGCAGCTGGACCCGCCCCCCGAACCGGCGGCAGCACTCGAACTGGTCGAGGACGCGCTGCGGACCAACGACACCCGGCTGATCGCCGCCGCGCTCGGGCCGTACGCCGCAGCGCACCTGGACGCGCACCAGTGGCGGCACGGCGTGCTCAAGTGCCTGTTCACCGGCGTACCACTGGCCGCGCTGGCCGGGCTGGCGCACCGGGCCTCGGGGGACGAGGAACTCGCCCGGATGCTGGAGGACTACGCGCACGAGCGCACCGCGGCGGGCCGCTCCGTGCCCGAGGACCTCGACCGCGCACTGCGGCTGGCCCGGCTCGCGGCGCCGGGGGAGACCGGGAAGTCCTCCCACTCGCCCCGCCCGCCCCACCCACCACCCCCGTCGCGTTCAGCCCCCGCACCGCCGACCCCGCCCCGCCCGTCCCCCGAGCCGTAGCCAGCCGCGCGCCGCAGCGGCGCCCGGAGCGAGGAGCGTGAGCCCATGACCAGGCCGACCCGCCGCATCTTCGACCCGCACATCCACATGACGTCCCGCACCACCGACGACTACGCCGCGATGTACGCGTCCGGGGTACGGGCCCTGGTCGAGCCCTCCTTCTGGCTCGGCCAGCCCCGCACCTCGCCCGCGACATTCCTCGACTACTTCGACGCGCTGCTCGGCTGGGAGCCCTACCGGGCCGCCCAGTACGGCATCGCCCACCACTGCACCCTCGCGCTCAACCCGAAGGAGGCCAACGACCCGCGCTGCCTCCCGGTACTGGACGAACTCCCGCGCTACCTCCTCAAGGACGGGGTGGTCGCCGTCGGCGAGATCGGCTACGACTCGATGACCCCGGCGGAGGACGACGCACTGGCCGCACAGCTCCAACTCGCCCACGACCACGAACTGCCCGCCCTCGTCCACACCCCGCACCGGGACAAGGCCGCCGGCCTGGCCCGCACCCTCGACGTGCTCCGGGAATCCCCGCTCGCTCCCGAGCGGGTGCTGCTCGACCACCTCAACGAGACGACGGTGGGCGACGCGGCGGACAGCGGCTGCTGGCTCGGCTTCTCCATCTACCCCGACACCAAGATGGACCCCGACCGGATGGTCCGCATCCTGCGGGTGCACGGCACCGAGCGCGTCCTGGTCAACTCCGCCGCCGACTGGGGGCACAGCGACCCGCTCAAGACCGGCCACGTCGCGGACGCCATGCTCGCCGCCGGCTTCGAGGACGACGACGTCGACACAGTGCTGTGGCGCAACCCCGTCGCCTTCTACGGCCAGAGCGGACACCTCCACCTCGACGTCCCCCCGCCCGGCGCGCGCGAGCAGCAGCACCTGTTCCAGGGCAACTCCATCCTGCGCGGCGGAGAGTGAGGAGAACGCGGCCATGCGATTCCGGCACCCCGACGGCACCACGGTCCACCTCGCCTACTGCACCAACGTCCACGCCGCCGAACAACTCGACGGCGTACTGGAGCAACTCACCGCATACGCCGAGCCCGTACGCCGCAGACTGCACCGGGACCGGCTCGGCATCGGCCTGTGGCTCGCCCGCGACGCGGCCCGCACCCTCACCGACGACCCGGCAGCCGTCCGGCGGCTGCGCTCCGGACTCGACCGCGCGGGGCTGGAGGTGGTCACCCTCAACGGCTTCCCCTACCAGGGCTTCGGCAACGAGCACGTCAAATACCGCGTCTACCGGCCCGACTGGACCGACGACGCCCGCCTGGAGCACACCACCGACCTGGCCCGGCTGCTCGCCGCGCTGCTCCCGGACGACGTCCGCGAGGGCAGCATCTCCACCCTCCCGCTCGCCTGGCGCACCGGCTTCGACGCCGAGGCCCGGCACCGCGCGCTGACCCGGCTGCACACCCTCGCCGCCCGGCTGGACGCGCTGGAAGAACTGACGGGCCGCTCCATCCGCGTCGGACTGGAACCCGAGCCCGGCTGCACGGTCGAGACCACAGCCGACCTGATCGAGGCACTCACCGGGGAGGACGGCCCGCCCCCGCACCGGATCGGCGGCTGCCTGGACACCTGCCACCTGGCCACCGCGTTCGAGGACCCGGCCAAGGCGTCGGCCGCGCTCGCCGAGGCGGGCCTGCCGGTGGTCAAGTCCCAGCTCTCCGCCGCGCTGCACGCCGAACACCCGGAGCGCCCCGAGGTACGCGCCGCACTCGCCGAGTTCGCCGAACCCCGCTTCCTGCACCAGACCCGCGCCCGCACCCCGGACGGGACGCTCCGGGCCACCGACGACCTCGACCGGGCCCTGGCCCCCGGAGCGCTGCCCACCACCGGGCCCTGGCGCTCCCACTTCCACGTACCGCTGCACGCCCCCCTCGACCCACCGCTGACCGCCACCACCGACGTCCTCGGCGAGACCCTGGACCACCTGGTCGGCGGCCCCACCCCGCTGACCCGGCACCTGGAGGTGGAGACCTACACCTGGCAGGCCCTCCCGGCGGCACTGCGCCCCACCACCCGCGCGCAGCTCGCCGACGGCCTCGCCGCCGAACTGTCCACCGCACGCGACCTGCTGACCGGTCTCGGCCTCGAGGAGCTGCCGTGAGCACCCCGCTGCTGGTCGTCGACGTCGTTGGGCTGACCCCCGCGCTGCTGGCCCACATGCCCCACCTGCGTGCCCTGGCCCGGGACGGTGCGCAGGCCCCCCTCGGCACCGTCCTGCCCGCCGTCACCTGCGCCGCCCAGTCCACCTTCCTCACCGGGGAACTCCCCGCCCGGCACGGCATCGTCGGCAACGGCTGGTACTTCCGCGAACTCGGTGACGTGCTGCTGTGGCGGCAGCACAACGCGCTGGTCGGCGGCGAGAAGCTCTGGCACGCGGCCCGCGCCCGGCAGCCCGGCTACACGGTGGCCAACATCTGCTGGTGGTACGCGATGGGCGCGGACACCGACTGGACCGTCACCCCCCGCCCCGTCTACTACGCCGACGGCCGCAAGGAGCCGGACTGCTACACCCGGCCGCCGACACTGCACGACGAACTCGTCGCCGAGCTGGGCGATTTCCCGCTGTTCACCTTCTGGGGGCCGGGCGCGAACCTCACCTCCTCCCAGTGGATCATCGACGCCACCCGCCACATCCTGCGCACCCGGCACCCCGACCTCGCACTGTGCTACGTGCCCCACCTCGACTACGACCTCCAGCGCCACGGCCCCGACGAACCGCGCGCCCACCGCGCCGCCGCCGACGTGGACGCCGCCCTCGCCCCACTGCTCGCCGACGCCCGCGCCGAGGGTCGCACCGTCGTCGCCCTCTCCGAGTACGGCATCACCCGGGTGCGCCGGCACGTCGACATCAACCGCGCACTGCGCCGCGCCGGACTCCTGGAGGTGCACACCCAGGACGGCATGGAATACCTGGACCCCTGGACCTCCCGGGCCTTCGCCGTCGCCGACCACCAGCTCGCCCACGTCTACGTCCGCGACCCCGCCGACCTGCCCGCCACCCGCGCGGCACTGGCCGGGCTGCCGGGCCTGGAACAGCTCCTGGACGAGACCGGGAAGAAGGAGGCCGGCCTGGACCACCCCCGCTCCGGTGAACTCGTCGCCGTGGCCGAACCCGACGCCTGGTTCACCTACTACTACTGGCTGGACGACCGCCGCGCCCCCGACTTCGCGCAGCTCGTGGAGATCCACCGGAAGCCCGGCTACGACCCTGCCGAGCTGTTCATGGACCCCGACGACCCCTACGTCAAGCTCCGCGCCGCCGCCGCGCTGGCCCGCAAGAAGACCGGCATGCGCTACCGCATGGCCGTCGTCCCCCTCGACCCCGCTCCGATCCGGGGCAGCCACGGACGGCTCCCGGACCGGACCGAGGACGGCCCCGTACTCCTCTGCTCCCGCGCCGACGCGCTCGGCGACCGCGGACGGAGCGGGCCGGCCGCCGCCTTCCCCGCCACCGAAGTGAAACGCCTGCTTCTCGACCTCGCACTGGGAGACGCCTCATGAGCAGCAGATCAGCCGACCCGCAGTACGCCGAACTCCACCGCAGACTGCGCCGCCGCGGCTTCCTCGGCGTCGCAGCGGGCGCCACCGCCGCCACCCTGCTGGGAGCCCGTCCCGCCGCAGCCGCACCGCAGGCGGCCGCGGCGGCTGACCACAGGAGCTGCCGCCCGATCGTCCCGCGCGGCAGACTGGGCATCCAGCTCTACACCCTCCGCGACCAGGTCCAGCAGCTCGGCTTCGGTCCGGTCTTCCGGGAGCTGGAGCGCTACGGCTACGACTCGGTCGAGTTCGCCGGCTACACCCAGGGCACCGGCGACCTCACCCTCCGGCAGCTCAAGCGCCTCATGCGGGAGCACGGCCTGCGCGGCATCGGCAGCCACGTCGGCTACTACTCCGCCGACCCGGCCGCCTACACCTTCGCCACCCAACTGGAGAAGGTCGTCGACGACGCCGCAGCGCTCGGACTGCCCCACGTGGGGACCGCGGCCAGCCCCGACCGCTACGGCCGCACCGTGGACGGCTGGAAGCGCGCCGCGGAGGACTTCAACACCTACGGCGCCGCGGCACGCGCCCGCGGACTGACGTTCTACCAGCACAACCACCAGATGGAGTTCGGCTTCGCCGAGGACAAGCCGCACGTACGCCTCTACGACGTGCTGCTCGCCGAGACCGACCCGGAACTGGTCCACCTGGAGATGGACATCTACTGGGCCTACGCCGGACAGCACCGCTTCAGCGTCCGCCTCGACGGCACCCCGGCCCCCTTCGACCCCCTCGACTACGTACTGGCGGCCCCGCACCGCTACCCGCTCTTCCACGTCAAGGACGGCGAGCACGACGAAGCGTCACCGGACGGCTACCACATGGTCGACGTCGGTGACGGCGACATCGACTACGAGCACTTCATCGGTACCGTCCTCAGACGCCACCGCGGCCGCCGCACGGACCACCACTGGCTGATGGAGCGCGACGACGCCGTCGACCCCGACGCCAACCCGGCCGGCTCCTTCACCTCGGCCCGCCGCTCCGCCGCCTACCTGCGCGGCAGGCGCCATCCGTGACCCCCGTTCTCCCGGGAGCCGTGAGGCTTATTCCACAACATTCGGCGCAAAAGGTACGGAGCGCCAGGAAACCCAGGTGAGAAGCACTCCCAACCCTTGGTATCGTTACGGCCGTCGCCACGGCAGCCAACCTCCGTGGCGCGGCCCGGTCCGGGTGGCGGAATGGTAGACGCGCTAGCTTGAGGTGCTAGTGCCCTTTATCGGGCGTGGGGGTTCGAGTCCCCCCTCGGACACGTACCAAATCCCCACGGTTGCCTATATGCCGTGGGGATGTGCTGTTTCCGGTGCCGGGTGTGATCTCGGCGAGGACTGTGGCTTTGTTCGAGGCGTAGGTGAGCTGGAGCCCCAGCTGGCTGTAGAGCTCGGCTTTGTCCTGTGGCCTGGCCTGCTGGACTGTGGCGGCGGCATTGCTGACCGAGCGGACAGTCTTGGCGACGGCTTCCCGTGACGCTGGTCCGTCGGCTTGTGTCTGGGCGGCGGAGAGCAGGGCCTGTGCCTGTGAGCGCCGGGCATTGGTCTCACTGATCCACTGGGTGACGGTCCGGGGGTCGGCGCCTTCCGCCGTCGGCGGTTCTCCCGACGCAGCGCGGTCAGTGCCTCACGCTTGCTGCTGGTCAGACCGGCGCGGTCACCTTCGTCGATCTCTGCTTGCCTGACCCAGTCACGCACCCGCGTCTCGACCACCAGGTCGAAGTCCTTGGCGACCTGGCCGACCGAGCGGTCACCACGACGGCACAGCTCCACGATCTCGGCCTTGAACTCCGGCGTGAACGAGCGGCGAGCGCGGCGAGGCTTCTTCCCCATGCTCTCCATGATGGACATCCTCCCGGGGACGGACCCCTGATCTCGCATGTCCGCCGAACCGGATCAAGCCCAAGTCCGCAGGTGGTCCCGCACTGTGGACAGTCCTCAGAAACGGCCGCACGTCTCAGGTGAGGGGGTGGGCGGTCGTGGCAGGGCGCGGGGGCCAGGCGCCGGGGGAGAGGATGCCGAGGACGTAGGCACGGGCGACGAGGGCGGGTCTGGTCGCCGCCCCCAAGAGACCGCGGAGTCGACTGAGGTGGTAGTCGATCGCCTGCCGGGAGAGCCTCAGCGAGGTGGCGATCTCGCTGTTCGTGCTGCCCTCCGCGAGGAGGGAGAGTATGCGGATCTGCGCGGCGGTGAGCGGGGGGTGGGCCTCGTGGGCGAGGCTCTGGTGGGTGACGACGGCCCACACGTGCGCGGCGCGGCCGGCGGACCGGCTCACGGTGGCCAGGTGCAGTTGCGCACGGCGTTGGCGCCCCTGGGAATCGACGAGCACGGCGGAGGTTTCCACGCGTCTGATGCGGCGGGATATCAGCCCCTCCCATGCGAGGCGCAGTTCGCGGAGGTCGGGTGTGGCGGCGAGCAGGGTGTGCGCACGGCGGCCGACGAGGTCGGACAGGCTTGTCCGGAACAGTTCGGCGGTGGCCGTACCCGCTTGTTCGATACGGCCGTTGACCGAGAGCAGCGCGCAGGGCAGCCCGCTGTGGTCGCGCAGCGCCCGCAGGTTCTCCTCGGCCTCCCGGCGCTGGTTCATGGCGCGGGCGTGCTCGGTGATGTCGACGTAGATCCCGGCCACACATGTCTGGCCGTTCTCCTGGGCGGGGAAGCGGTGGCCGGCCGCCTGCCCTGTGCTGCCGTCCGAGCGGTGATAGCTCAAGTTGTGGCGGACCGGCTTGCCACGGCTGAGGATCTCCTGATCAAGGGCGCGGAACTGCGCGGCGTCGGAGGGGGAGTCCAAGTCCTCGATGTGGCTGCCGACCACCTGTTCCGGTGTGGTGCCGTAGAGGTGCGCGTAGGAGTGGTTGGCCCATAGGTAGCACCCGGCGCGGTCGCGGATGAAGGCCGGGGCCGGGGCGAAGTCGGCGAACTCCGCGAAGGCGGCGTATTGGCGGCCGCCCGCGGGCTGTGCATCGGCCTCCACCGCGAGCCCGCGGGTGCAGTCCTGGCCCTGGCTCTCGGCCTGGGGTGATCTCACATCGAAGGTCCGGCCGTCGAACTGGACCCGACAGCGGCCGTCTTCCAAGGAGCGGCGCGGCGAGGACATCTCCTGGCGCAGGTGGTCGAGGAAGCGCTGCGCGGTGAGCAGGTCCGCGAAGGCGCCGCCGCCCCTCTCCAGGAGGTGCCACTGCTCGTCGACCTCCCACCAGAACACGGAGAGGCGCTCCAGCAGCGCTTTGAGACTGGAATTGTCCACGACGGCCTTCCCCTCCATGTTCCCACCGACCGGCTGGAGGCGACACCGCGATGTCTATCCCGTGCGGGTCCCGCTCATGCCCGGTTCTCGGCCATCTGCGAGTTGTGACCGCATCCCCGGTGAGGCGCGCCAAATGTGATCACGGATCTTCATCTTCACTCAACGATGTCTGCGACTTTGGCATTTGCCTGATCGCTGCGTGCCTCCTGCGGCACTTCCGGGTCCCACAGTCTGATTCCCTTGAGTGTGTTGCCAGTTACCCGTCGTGATCTAAGCGGGTTGCGTCACCCGTGTGTCCCGGTCGGAGACGGAGAGCGGGACAGCGCAGGCGACCAGGCGGCGGGGCCGAGCCACCGCTCGATACCCCGGACAGGACAAGCGATGGGAGACGAACTTCAGTGGGCACAGTGCTGTTGGTGCATGCCAAGGGTGGTCCGCCGCTCGGCCACGTCCTGTCCCGGGCGGCCTCGAGAGCGCAAGTGCACGTGTTGGCGCTCAGTGCGATTCCCGCGACTGTCGCCGCTTCCGCCGAGAACCTGTGCACCTCGGTCGTGACGCCCTCCGAGGCGGAGCGCTTGGACCTGGTCTCGCTGATCACCTCGCGGGCCGAGGCCGTGGGCGCCGACGCGGTGCTCACCTTCTCCGAGTATGCGGTCGTAGCGGTCGCCGAGGCATGCGAGGTGCTCGGCCTCGCCGGGGCCGGAGGCGCCGCCGCGTTGGCCCGCGACAAGCGGATGATGCGGCGCACCTGGCAGCGCAGTGGCTTGCCGCAGCCTGAGTTCCGCCCGGTCGCCACGCAGGCGGAACTTCACGAGGCCGTCGCCGACCTGCCCGCCCCCATGCTGCTGAAGGCGGCCTGGAGCGCGGGCTCCACCGCCCACCAGATCATCGGCTCCCCGCAGGAGGCCGACGCGGCCTGGCGGCGCTCGCGCGAGGTGATGTCCGAATCCGCCCAGTCGGGCTTCGCCGAACTCCATGTGGCCGAGGCGGAGGCGCATTTCGTGGTCGAGGAGATCGTGACGGGCACCACGGCGCAGTGGTTCGACGAGCCCGATTGGGGCGACTACGTCAGCGTCGAGGGGGTGGTGGCCGAGGGCGTCTTCCACCCGGTCTGTGTCAGCGGCCGGATGCCCACGGTGGAGCCGTTCACCGAGCGTGCCACTATCACTCCCGCGCTCCTTCCCGCAGACCTCCAGGACCGCGTGGTGGCCCTCGCCCGAAGCGCTGTCGACGCTCTCGGCCTGCGCGATTGCGGCACCCACACCGAGATCAAACTCGGGGCCGGCGGGCGCATGTGGCTGATCGAGACGGCCGCCCGGCTCGGCGGTGCGATGACCGTGCCGCAGATCGAGGAGGTCTTCCGGCTCGACCTCGTCGGCATGCTCGTCGACCACCTCCTGGGTCGCCCGGTCTCCTGGCCCGAGCGGGCCCTCGGCCCCGAGCAGGCGCGGGGCGCAGCAGGCTCCCTCGTCGTCCTCGCGGTGGACGGCCACGGTGCGGCGTGGCGGGACCGCAGGGTCTGGGACTTTCCCGCGGTGCAGCATGCCGTCGCACTGAGTGAGGGCAGCAACCTCTCGGTCGTCCCGGACAGTTCGCTGCCCGACGGCAGCATCGTGCCGGTCTACGATCCCGTCGGCGGAGCCAACACGATGGCGGCCCTGTGCCTGCTCTCCGCTGACGACGCGCGCACCGTGCTCCGCGATTTCACGGCCCTGGTGGACGCCCTGCCCGCCGTGCTGCCGCCGCCCGTCGTGCCCGCCGTGCCGCAGTCCGCGCCCGCCGCCGGCTCCCGGACCCGTCCGGCCGCGGAGCCCGAGGGAGTCCCCGCATGAGCGGCCGCGTTGCCGACCAGCTCGGAACCGGCGCCCCGGAACCCGCGACCGATCGCACAGTTGTCGGCGAGAATCTCTCGCTGCCGCTGTTCCGCACGCTTTCCGGGGTCCTTTCCGGCCACCCGTACCTCAAGGTCGTCGTCGACCGGGCCGAGGGCACCTGGCATCTGCTCGACACGGCCGTGCATCCCTTCCACGTCAACTACATCGCGACCCAAGTGCTCGGCATGGATCTCGCCGAACTCGACGCCACACTCGACGAGTTCAACGCATCCGTCTACATGGACCCCGAGCGACGCTTCCTGCTCGGGGTGCTGTCCCTGCACACCGGCGAGGACCCGGAGGGTCGTGAGCGCACCTTCCTCGTGCTGGAGACGACCGAGGCCGACACCATGCACGGGGGGTTGCTGGAGTTCTTCTTCACCTTCGTCCGTGAGCGCGTCGACGGCAGGCTGCCGCTCCTGCTCAAGCCTGCCAATCACGGCCAGGAGGAGGAGCTGGCCGCAGTCAGCGAGCAGCGGGTGCCGCGCATCCTCAGTCACGAACTCTTCGGCACCAGGACCCGGACCCCGCTCAACCCCGGGGAGGCCACCGGCAGGTTGCGCTGTTTCCGGAGCGTGGAGGAGTACGAGGCGGCGGTCGACGGGCTCGGCTGGTCGGACATCGTCGCCATGCCCTCCCTGCCGGACAACGTCGAGCGGGTGGCCGGGCTCATCAACACCGAGCCCATCACCCCGCTGTCCCACACCAACGTTCTCGCCTCCGGATGGGACATCCCCAACGCGATCCTCCGCGATCTGGAACAGCTCGTCGAGAAGGACGGCCTGGACGGCGCCTGGGTCCGCTACCGGGTTCGCGAGGACGAGATCACCCTGGAGCGGCTGGATCAGGCCCCCGAGCTGCGGGCCCCGGCCTGGCATCAACAGCGCATCCGGCTGGAACCCCCGCTCCTCGAGGACGCGCCCGTACTCTCCCTGTACCGGCTGCGCAGCGCTGACCGGGACCGCTACGGCACCAAGGCGGCCAACCTCGGAGAGCTGCATCAGGTACTCGACAGCCGCACGGCCGATCTCACCGGGTTCTACGGTCGCCCCCGCCCACCACGGGAGGACCTGTACGGCCACCTCGCGGCCAGGCTCGGCCTGCGCACGCCCTCCGCTGCGGAACTCCGCGCGGCTGCGGCGTCCTTCGTGGCCGACACGGTCGAGGCCCCCGAGGGCATCGCCTTGCCGTTCTCCCTCCAGCACCGCTTCCTCACCTCTTCTCCGGCGCTCCAACAAGGCATCGGCAAGCTGAAGATGGCGCTCGAACTCGACGCCACCGACGTGCTCGACTCGCTCTGCCTGCATGTCCAGCACCTGATCAGGCACACCCCGATACCCGAGTCCGTCGCCAGGGAGATCACCTGCGTCCTCCCCGCCCCGCTTGCCGCGCGCGGCCGCCTCGTGGTGCGCTCTTCCTCCAACGCCGAGGACCTTCCGGGCTTCTCCGCGGCCGGCCTCTACGACTCCGTCACCACCGTCCGCGGCACCGAGGAACTCCTCGACGCCGTGCGCCGCGTCTGGGCCTCCCTGCTCTCGCCGCGCAGCGTGCGGCTGCGCCACCAGGCGGGCATCTCCCTGGACGACACGTACATGGGCGTGATCATCCAGGTGTATGTCCCCGCTGCGCTCGGCGGTGTCCTTGTGACCTGCAACCCGACCCGACGCCAGGACTTTCGCAACGTCTATCTCAACTGCTCGCCGGGTTCGCCCGAACAGGTCGTGGAGGGAGCCGTCCTGCCGCAGCAGTACTGCTACAACACCGTCGAGGGGGGCGGCCGAACCGTCGACCTCGGTTCCTGGAGCGAGGGGCTGTCCGCCGGTACGCGCGCCCGACTTGCGGACCTGTCGCTGACCGGGCGGCTGCTGCAGTCCCACTTCAGCGCACCCGAGGTGGACGCCCCCCTGGACATCGAGTGGCTGCTGACCGACCAGGATGACTTCCGCCTGGTCCAGATCCGCCCCTACGCGCTGTGAGCGCCCGCCTCCAGCGCTCGCGCTCCGCCGCGCGGCCTGCGGCCACCCCTCTGACCGGCGCCGCCCGCCGCATCATCCGGCTCAACTACGGCTTCCAACTGCTGTTCAACCTGCTGTGGTGGATGCCGGTGTTCTACGCCTACCAGAAGGACGCCGGCCTCTCCGACGGGCAGATCTTCGGTATCCAGAGTATCTACTATGTGGCCTTCTGCCTCTTCGAGATCCCGACCGGGCTGATCGCCGACCGTGTCGGCGCCCGCAACTGCCTGCGCGCCGGCGCCCTTGTGATGACGGCGGCGAATCTCGCTCCGGTGTTCAGCGCCTCGTACACCGGCTTCCTCGTCCACTTCCTCGCGATCGCCGCGGGTCGCTCCCTCACCTCGGGAGCGGCCAGCGCCTACCTGTACGACGGGCTGCGTGCCGAGCGATGCGACAAGCACTACCTGAAGGCGGAGGGCACGGCCCGGGCACTCGGACTCGCTGCGAAAGTTCTGTGCTGGCCACTGGTCGGGCCGCTGATGGCCCTCGCTCACCCTGCTCCGTACGTCCTGAGCGCCGTGAGCGCGGCGGGCTCCCTGGCTTGCGCCCTGGCCCTGCCCCGGTTGGCCGTCCCCGGCGGGGCGGGCGGCACGGCATCATCGGGCCGAACGAGGAAGGAGTCCGGGGCTGCGGGGGGTGGCCGCGGGCGCGGTATCTCGCTGGGCGACGCGAAGGCCGCACTGCGCTGCATCGCCTCGTCGCCATGGCTGGCACTGGTGATGGTGCAGGGCGTGGCCGTGTTCACGCTGTCCCGGATCTGCCAGGTCAACCTCTTCCAGCCGATCCTGCTCGACCACGGCATCGGTGAGTCGTCGCACGGTGGGGTGCTCGCTGCCATGACGGTGGCGGAGGCCGTCGGCTCGGCGCGCCCCCAGTGGCTCGGTTCTCGCCTGAGACCGGTGGCCTGGGTCTCCGTCCTCAGCCTCGTCCTCGCGGGCACCCTGGCGGGCATCACCCTCGGCGGACCCTGGACGGTCGTCGCCCTGCTCTGCCTGTTCGCCGCTGCCACTGGCTTCGCCTACCCGATCCAGCGCAAGCTGGTCAACGACGCCGTGCCCGCCCACGCCCCGCGGGCGACGCTCTTGTCCGCCGAGTCGATCGTGGACCGCGCAGTGTGCGCACTGGCGGCCGTCGCGGTGGGTGCCTACCTCTCCGCCGGACGCCTGGACGCCCTGCTCTGGCACAGCGCCCTGGCGACCGCTGTACTTCTCGGCGCCTTCCAACTCGTCCTGCGCAGCGGGGTGCTGCGGCGCGTTCCCGACGGGACGGGCAACGGGAACGCCACCGAGGAGACGGCCGACCGCCCCCTCCCGGGCGCGACGGCGGACACGGGTGCTCGGCCGGCGGCGTCCGGCGCACCTGGGAGGCCAGGCGCGGGCGGGGCAGAACACCCGACAGCGGACGCACCCCCCGAGGCCGGAGCGTAGGAGGTCACATGTCCACCCCCTCCCCGGCACATGGAGCCGCAGAGGCGCTTGCACGCGCCCGCCGTGCCGCGGCTCTCGGGCGTCAGGAGCCGTGCTTCAGGCGTTCGATGACCCGGGCCGGGAGGTAGGTGGGGCGGGAAGGCTGACCGACCTGGTAGGCCACGTAGCAGAGCGAGGCGGCGACAGTGGTCTCCTCGGCGGTCTCGGCCTCGTAGACGAGGCGGCAGCCGTTCGCGTCGGCCCTGGCACGCTCCCAGAGAGCGGGTGCGGGCTTGCGCTCAGCCTCGGTGCGCGGAGTGCGGATCCGGTCGCCGAAGTCCTCCCAGGCGAAGGGGGCGGAGCCCTTCCAGGCCCTGTCGACCTCCTTCTTCAAGGCGGCAGCACGCTCGGCATCCGTCTCACCCCAGGAGGCCGGGACGTTGGTGATCAGCCCGACCTCGATGTTCCGCTTCCGCAACTCGCGCAGATACGCGGCCGCGCCGGGCATATAGCTGATGCTGGAGTCCTCGGCCGTGTGCACCAGGGTCTCGCCCAAATCGAAGTAGACGATGACGCAGCCGCGCGCGGCGTCCGCCCGCGCCCCGGCCGGAGCGTCATGCGACACCTCCACGGGCACGGCCGCGTTCGCCGCAGTACCCGGCGCGGCCCACGCCAGTACGGCCGCTGAGAACGCGAGGCTCGTGCGGAAGAAGCCGCGGAATGCGGATCTTGTCATGGTGGTCGGCGCCCTTCTCCTCGACGCATCTCATGGATGCACATGTCCGGTGCGTGACACGCGGCCGGTCCAACGGGGCCCCCGCGTGCCCGGAAGAACGTTCCCTCTCCCGCCGTTCCCTCCCGCCATACCCCTGAACAGCGCACACCACTCGGCCCCCGCCTGAGCTGTTGAAGAAGGAGGTGTGGCCGCAGGTAAAACAGCCGCGGCGGCGTCCGGGGCCTGGATCCTCTTCGAGGACGAGACCCGCGCCCATCACGAGGTCGTGGCCACCATCCTCGGCAGCGACCTGCTCACCACACTGGCCGACATCTGGCAGGCCGCCCACCGAACAATCGACACCGATGGCGGCGCCATGCTCGACCACGCGCGCGCCTGGTGCAAAGCCCGCGGACAGGACCCGAGCCGACCCGCGACGAAACTCGGCACAGACCCTGGTTCCTTGACGATCGCGACTCCGCTCACGATCCTCGGTGCGCCTGTGACGCCGTCGGCCGTCACGATGTACTACGGCCCGGGCGACGGGAATTCGGCCGGCTGGACAAAGGCCGGCTCTGGGCTCCGGGTGGATGTGTGCAGATAGGTGGTCAGGCGCGTCCCCTCGGTCCGCTCGTCGCGTGGATTGGTGGGCAGGGGCCAGTGGGCCGCCTGGTAGAGAAGCCGGCGGTGAACGTCGAAGCAGGACTCGACGACATCGCCGAGGGCGGATGCAGCCGGGAGCATCCTCGCGTAAGCCGCGGCTGCTACCAGCAGCCCTACGGGGAGAGCCCACCAGGACCACACGGTCCATACAGTGAACAGGACACCACAGATGAACACCTGGACGGTCAGCAGCATCGAGGCGTAAGCGGCTGTGGTCTGCTGCCGTGCGGTCTCCGGCAGCAGCAGCCACAGCCTCGGCCAGCACACGATTGGGTCGAGTCCGTAGCGGGCACGTATGCGGGACTCCGACGCACGCAGGCTGTTCCCCAACCGGGTCGGCATCCGTTGGACGCGCTGAGCCGGTATGCGGCGGTGACGGCGCTCAAGGCGTGCCCGTTCCGCCAGCTCGTCCGCGGTGAGTTCCGGGAGTGACCTGGCTGCGAGCTGCCGCAGGCGCAACGTTTGTACGTCGGAGCGGCGTGACAACCGGGCCCGCAGTCTGTTGGCCAGGGGGGTGAAGGGCGCGGGCCAGTAACCCTCGAGAGCGCGCAGGACTGGAAAGACGAGCTGCTGCAGGGCCAAGCCGGAGAGGACGATCAAGGTAAGGGGCGCCACCACGTAGATTCCCTGCACGATCGCCGGCTGTCCCTGAAGCTCACGCCCGAACGCGAGAACTCTGGACGTCCAGCCATCGTCCCGCGCCCCGGAGCGTGCCAGCCAGGCGAGCAGTCCGCCGACCCAGAACGCGAACGTGGGCGAGAAGAGCGCGGCGACCCAGCGTTCGGCCAGTCGTCCGCCCACCCCTCGCCAGAAGTCCCCGATCACGGCGTGCTCACACCCCCGGACGCGTCGGTCAGCACCGCGCCGTCGTCGGGGCAGTGCTCGGGCGGTTGGTCGTCCTCGTCGGCGTCAAGGATCACCCAGAACCGCCCGCACCGGGGGCAGACGTGCCGTTCATACCCGACGAAGGGGTCGCCGGCCAGGCGCACGTGCCGATCGATGGCGGGATCGGGATCCGCCAGTTCGTTGAGGCGCTCTCGTGTACGGTGCCGAGCCGCGAGCAGCACCAGGATCTCGTCGAGTGTCTCGTCCCGAGCCGCAGTGGCGTCCGACCTCAGCCGGGTGAGCAACGCTCCGAACTCCGCCCGTACGTCCGGCTCGCCGGGCAGCAGTTCGGGGAGTTCCTCGGCGAGACGCTCGATGGCGTGGACCAGACGAGCCTCCTCGGCCGCAGTACCGTTGTCGAAGTCGTCGAAGGACACGGTTCATTCTGGCCTGCGAGGCAGCGGAGACAAAGCAAACATGTCAAGTCGGAGAAGAAAGACGGCTCGCAGGGCTCGCTCGACCGGCGACTCCATGAACCGCGATGAGGCGGCCGCTCTCCTGTATGCCCTGACCAGGGCCTACTCGGCAACCTTCCTGAGGCACGGCAGCGTTTCCCGTATGAGCGCGTGGTTCCGGGCGCACCCCCGGGCACTGACTCCCGCCTTCGAGGCGTTCCTGAGGTCGCTCCTCGACACGCGCGGTGGAGGCAAGCAAGAGGACACAAAGTCATATCCTGCCAGATTCGCACTCCGCGTGATCCACGTCTGCAGAGAGGTCGGCGACAAGAAGGGACTCGCCCGGCTCGCCAACGCGTCGGCACGCACAGCCGAGTTCGAAACGCTGATCTTCCGGATACAGGAACGTCTCCAGTCCCCTGATTCCCTGCACGAGGCAGTTCCGCTGTGTGAACGACTTCTCGATCACCCCTTCCGGCTGGCTGTGGAACCCAGAGGGCACACGATCCTGCTCACCGAGATGAGCTTGGCGCTGCGCAAGGTTCAGTTACTCGCGAGCCGATCCGCCCCGGGTTTGCCGGACCTTCGCATCCGGGTCGCGCTGGCGGCCCTGGATCCTCCCCCACAGGACAGGGGTCAGCACGCCGCGCTGCTCGGCCTTCTCGGGCATGCCTACTCCGACCGCGGCGAGCACACCGGTGACGCTGACGACCTGCGGAGGGCGCTGAAGCTCTGTGAGGAGGCGTGCGGCATCACCCCCGAGGACGATCCCGAGCGGGCGGACCGCGTACACAACCTCGGGGCCGCCTGCCGGGATCTCCACGTCGTGGCCGAGGAGCGGGGCGCGCTGGACCGGGCCATCGAGCTGTTCGAACAGGCGGTGGCACTGAGAGGTGAACACACCCTCTACGCCGACAACCTCGCGGTCTCGCTGCGCGACCGGTTTCTCCGGGACGGAGAGCCAGCGGATCTCGACCGGTCCATCGCCGCTTTCGAACGCCTCGTGGCCACTGCCTCAGAGGCGGATGCCGATCTCCCCCGCGCCCTGGCCAACCATTCCTCTGCCCTGCGCCAACGCTTCGACCTCACATCCACTCAGTCCGATGTCGACCGGGCCGTCGAGCTCGGCGAGCGCGCGATCGCGCTCGAACCACGTGGGCCGGTTCACGTCCAGTGCCTGATGGATCTCGGCGAGGCGCTGGCCCGCCGCGCGGCGGCCCGCGGCGACGAGGCCGAATTCCGGCGGTCTCTCAGCCTCTTGGAGCAGGCGTGCGCGGTGGCGGAGCCCGACTCGCGGCTCGGTGAGTTGACGGTGACCAAACACGCCCTGGTGCAGGCGCTCTGGGGTTTTGAGGAGTCCGGCGACGTCTCCGACCTGGTGCCCGTGCTGCGCACCGCGCTCACCGAGACAGCAGCGGGCCCGGCGGACCACCGGCGGCTGACGCAGATGCTTCTCATGTCGGAGCCTGCGTACGCACGACACAGCCGGGATCCGGAGGAGATGACGCGTGCCATCGCCCGGCTTGAGGCATATGCCCCGGACGGGAACGAGGACTCGCTGAGTCAGGTCGACGTGACGGGTCTGCTGGCGGAGCTCTATGTAAGCCGCGGCGTGGTGAACTCCTCGCTCGCCGATCTGGACAACGGCATCTTGCTGGGGAGGGCGGCGGCGGCCGAGACCCCGCTTGCCTGCGGATTGACCGAGCGGTTCGCTCTGACCCTGCAAGCAGACGATTTGGAGGGGGCGCTCGCCACACTCGCATACCCCGCCACTCTGTCCGAAGCCTCCTGGTATCACTGGCAACAGGTGGTCCAGCGGATCACCGAGGTGGCGAGGCGGCATCCGACACTCGCCGACGGGCGGGACATCGTGAAGGTCGCGCTCGGCCTCGCGAGCCGACTCATGGGGACGCCGGGACCCGCGGCAGCGGAGTACGCCATTCTCACCAGCGAGCTTCTCGTGCACCGGTACGAGACCAGCGGCGACCAGGACGATCTGCGCCGTGCCACCGGGATTCTGGAAGCCCAGCTCGCGACCACGCCACGCGAGACGACGATCTACGATCACCTGCTCGTCCTAGCCGGCGGGCGGTGGCGCGAGCAGTACTCGCTCTCGGCCGATACAGCGGCCTTCAGGCGGGCGACCGAACGACTGGAACACGCCCTGGACAGGTGCGAACCGGGCAGCCCCCACTACCCGAACGCCATGGGGAATCTGGGAACCGTGCTGCGGGCTCACTTCGATCTCACCGGCGATCTCGGCTATCTCGACAAGGCCATCACCGCATACGAGCAGGCGATTTCCGGCTGGGACAGCGAGGACCATACGCCCTCGTGGGCGGTCGGGGTGGGCAACCTCGCCAACGCGCTGCGCGCCTCCTATGACGCCACGGGCGAAGGGGACCGGCTCGATCGAGCGATCAGCCTGCACGAACAGGCAGTGGCGGCGTTGCCGCCCGGCCACCCCTACCTCCCTCAGCGCCTGTTCAACCTGGCCAATGCGCATATGACCCGGTTCTTCGGCTTGGACGAGCAGCGCGCCGATCTGGACCGCGCGCAGGCACTGCTGAGACACGTACTCGACGACATCCCCGCCGACTCTCCGATGCGCCCCGACGCCGTCACCACCCTGAGCATCTCGGCAGCTGCGAAGTTCCAGGTCACCGACGAACTGGCAGACCTGGACGAGGCCGTCGAACTTGCCCGGGAGGCGGTGCGTTCCTCCCGGGGCGGGACGTTGCTGGAGAAACGCACGGCCCTCCACCTCGCCGAGGCACTGAGCAGGCGCCACACTCATCAGGGAGACACGGCAGCCGGGGCCGAGGCCACGGCCATCTTCCGGAGGCTCTGCACGACGACCGAGATGACCGCCCCCCAGATCAAGCGTGCCGCGAGCGTGGAGTGGGCACGCTGGGCCGCTGGGCGTGGGGCCTGGGAGGAGGCGGCTGAGGCATCCCGTGCGGCGACCGAAGTGTTGGGCGAGCTCGTGCGTCTTCAGGTGAGCCGCGGGCTGCGCAATCGCGTGATCGGGCAGAACCCGGACTTCGGGGCGTTCGCCGCCTATGCCCTCACGCGGTCCGGAGACTGCCAAGCCGCGGTCATGGCGGTGGAGACCGCTCGGGCCGTCTCTCTCAGCGAAGCCCTCCAGCTTGGCTCCACGGACGTCAGATGGTTGAGCGAGCATGGTCGGCACGGTCTGGCCGAACGCTTCGAGGCCGCGGCGGCTCGCTGGCTGGCCACCACCGGCGACGGGCTGGAGCGAGATCTGCTCGGCGGCACCCGCGTCGCTGACTTCGCCGATCACGACGCTGCTGTCAGGGCCGCCCGCGCGGACCTCGAGGACCTTGTCGATGAGATCAGGTCCACCACCGGGCGGGCCGAGTTCCTCAGCCCGCCGACCTTCGCCGACATCGCGGCCGGTGTGCCCGACCGGCTGGTGTATCTCGTCACGACCGAATACGGCGGGGCGGCTCTCATCGTCGACGAGGGCGATGTCCGGTCGCTGGACCTGCCCACGCTGACGAGGAAGCAGGTCATACGCTGGCTGAGGGCGCTGGTACAGGACGGAACGCTCAACTGGTGGGCCCGGCTTGAGAACGTCGCGCGAGAGCTGTGGGACGCGGTCCTCGGCCCTCTCGCGGAGGCATTGGGCCAGGGACCCGTGACGCTCATCCGGAGCGGCTATCTCGAACTGCTGCCGATGAACGCCGCATGGACCCCCGCGCCGGACAGGCCAGGGGGACGCCGCTACGTGGTCGACGAGCTGCCGATCCGCACCGTCCCGAACGCCCGAGTCCTCGCCACCGCCGTCGCCCGCGCCGGGCGCGCCGGGCAGACCAGTGTGCTCGCCGTCCAGGATCCTCAGCCGGTGTCGGCCGCGCCACTGAAGCAAGCGGCCGTCGAAGTAGCCGGAGTTCGCTCCCACTTTTTGAGCAGTGTCGTCCTGGCCGGGGAACAGGCGGTTCCGGACGCAGTTCTTCCCCTCCTCAAGGACCACGACGTGGTCCATTTCGCCTGCCATGGCAGCGCAGACCTGTTCGACCCGCTCAACAGTTCGCTGACCCTTGCCGGAGACGCACCTCTGGAGCTCAGGGACATCCTCAGGGTTCGGCTCGGCGAGGAGAACCCCGTCCGCCTGGTCGTCCTCTCAGCGTGCGAGACGGGCGTGATCGGTCTGGACGTCCCCAACGAAGTCGTCAGCCTGGCGAGCAGCCTGCTCGAGGCCGGAGTGGCGGGCGTGATCGCCTCCCAATGGCGAGTACCCGACCTGTCAACCTCTCTCCTCATGTTGCGCTTCTACGCCGAATGGAAGACCAACGGCCACGCACCGGCCTCGGCACTCCACGCGGCCCAGCGCTGGCTCCGTGACACCACCAACAAGGAGAAGGCCGACTGCTTCGTGCCAGGCGCGCCCAACGGTCTGCCGCCCGCGACGGCGCGCGACCTGCGGCGTACCCTCATCCGGCTCGAGCCCGGCCGCAAGGGCTTCGCCCATCCCGTGCACTGGGCCGGTTTCGTCTTCGTGGGGGAATGAGCTGCAACAGGGCGTTTCGACGACTCCGGAGTCCTCGTCGCTGCCCGGACATGCTCCGGCGGGCTGTGTCACGTTCCGGGGACCTCCTTGGTCATCGCTGGTGAACGGGCCTTACGGCCGGACCATGGAACGGCGGAGAAGGAGATGAGTACTGGTGGCGCGGATCTCGCTGGAGCCCAAGCGGACTCTGACCCTGCGGGTGGTGGACTGGTATGCGCGGCGGAAGTACGGCAAGGCCATGGAGCCGGCCAGTGCGATGGGGTATCACCCGAAGCTGTTGCGTACCGGCATGCGGTTCGAGCTGGGGGTGATGCGGTGGCGCGAGCTGGACGAGGGGCTGAAGCATCTGGCGGTGATGGCGTCGGCCGTGAAGATCGGCTGCACCTGGTGCACGGACTTCGGATATTGGGAGGCGTCCCGGCTGGGTCTACCGCTGGAGAAGATCAGCAAGGTGCCGGTGTGGAGGGAGCACCGGCAGATGTTCACGGAGGTGGAGTGCTGGGTGCTGGAGTACGCCGAGGTGATGACCGAGACGCCGCCGGAGGTCACGGATGAGCTGGTGCAGGCGTTGGTGGAGAACCTGGGTGAGCCCGCGCTGGTGGAGTTGACGATGATGGTGGCGGTGGAGAATCAGCGGTCGCGCTTCTACTCCGCCCTGGGGCTGGTCAGTCAGGGGTTCTCCGAGTCGTGTGCCGTGCCGACGGCGGAGTGAGTGGGGGGAGTGCGGGAGGAGTGGGGGAGTGGGCGTGGATGTGACGGCGATCTTCGAGGAGCAGCGCGGGCGCTTGTTCGGTATCGCCTATCGGATGCTGGGTACGGTCGCCGATGCTGAGGATGTGGTGCAGGACGCCTGGGTTCGCTGGAGCCAGGTCACAGCGGTGGTCGAGATGCCGGGCGCCTATCTGGCCCGTACCGTGACCAATCTCGCCCTGAACAGGCTCGGGTCGGCGGCTGTGCAACGGGAGTGGTATGTCGGGCCGTGGCTTCCGGAACCGTTGGTGACGGCGCCGGACGTGGCGGATGAGGTGGTGGAGGGCGAGGCGCTGGCGGAGTCGGTGTCTTTGGCCATGCTGGTGGTACTGGAGACCCTGAGTCCGCTGGAGCGAGCGGTCTTCGTACTGCGGGAGGTGTTCGGCTATCCGCACGCCGAGATCGCTCTGGCCCTGGACCGCTCGGAGTCTGCCGTACGACAGCTGGCGCGTCGCGCCAAGTCGCATGTGCAGGCTCGGCGGCCACGCTTCGGCACGACACCGGAGGAGCAGCACAGGGTCACCGAGGAGTTTCTGGCTGCCTGTGTGGGTGGGGAGCTGGGTGTGGTGATGGAGCTGCTGGCGCCGGATGTGACGGTGTGGTCGGACGGCGGCGGCAGGAACTCGGCAGCCCTGCGGCCGGTGCGGGGCGCTGAGAACGTGGCACGGTTCCTCCTGGGCGTCACCCGCAAGCTCGGTTCACAGTTCATGGTCCACCCGGCGACGGTCAACGGGCGGCCGGGTGCGGTGGTGACGTTCCATGGGCTGGTGAACACGGTGTCCTCGCTGGAAGTGGCCGATGGCAGGATCCGTGAGGTGTATATCCTTCGTAACCCTGACAAATTGCAGCATGTGCGGGTGCCGGGGCGGCCGGGGTGACGGTGCCGCCGTCTTCTGGTCACACCATGCCCCGGGCTGCTCGACATCAGACGGGGGCAGTGTCCAGACCGCGCGGGCACAGGGGCGGGAGGACCGTGTCCTGGCTGGCCGGGTGCCGACGCCTGCACCGCCGCTGCGAGCGCACGTCCGAGCCGTTCCCTGCCTTCGTCGGGCATTGCCGGGGGCCCGTTTCGGCTACCGCCGACTCACCGACTGAAGCGAGGTCTAAGCTGCCACGGAGCCGATCGGAAGCGGCAGCGACGGCGTGAGCCGGACGGGAGCAGCAGTGACTGGTGTGGTGGGGATCGACCTGGGGACGGCCCGTTCGACGGTCTGCGTGCTGATGGACGGCAAGCCCGTCCTCGCGACGAACGCCCAGGGAGACCACAGCACTCCCTCGGTCGTCGCGTTCACGCCGGACGGCGGCGTGCTGACCGGCGAGGCCGCGCGCCGGCAGGCGGCGGTCGACCCGCACCGCACCGTGCACTCCGTCAGGCGTCACCTGGGTACGGACTGGCACGTGGAGATCGACGGGCGGTCCCACACCGCCCCGCAGATCGCCTCGTTGCTGCTGAGGGCCCTGAAGCGGGACGCGGAGGCGCTCACCGGGAACCCGGTGACGGAGGCGGTGTTCACCGTCCCCGTCGGCTTCGGGTACGCGCAGCGGCAGGCCCTGCACGAGGCGGCCGGACTCGCGGGGCTCGAGGTGCTGCGCCTGGCGCATGAGAGCGCCTGCGTGGGTCTGGCTCACGGGGCAGAGCACGCGGTCGACGGCGAGAACAGGCAGTTCGTGATCGTCCGGCTCGGTGCGGGCAGCTTCGACATCTGCGGGCTCGGCGTGGACGACGGTTCGGGCGGGGTGCTGTGCGCCGACGTCACCGCCTTCCGCGGTGATGCCCGACTCGGCGGCAACGACTGGGACCGGGCGGTGGCCGACCATCTGGCCGGACTGTGCCAGGATCGGTACGGGGTGAACGTGTCCCGGGATCCGGCAGCCCGGCAACGGCTGTGGGAAGCAGCCGAGACGGCCAGGACGGAGCTGTCCTCGTCGTCCTCCACGACGGTCGACCTGCCGTACCTCGTCTCCGGCCCCGGCGGCCCTGTTCACCTCCAGGAATCCGTGACCCGGGCCGAGTTCGACGAACTCACCGCTCCCCTGCGCGAGCGCTGCGCACACCTCGTCCGGAGTGTGACCGATGATCTGGACGGTCTGTTGCCCGACGTCGTCCCGATCCTGCTGGCGGGCGGCGCGGTGCGGACGCCGGGCATCGTGGACACCGTCCGCGGCATGCTCCCCGGCAAGACGGTCCGCATCCTGCAGGGACCTCAGGCGGCGACCGGCGCGGCGCTGCAGGCCGCCGTCATCACCCACGCACGCCGGGACCTGCTGCTCCTCGACGGGGCTCCGAAGACGCTCGGAATCGGGACCAGGGGCGGCGCGTCGACCACGATGATCAAGCAGGGCACCGTGCGGCCGACGCACAGATCCGAGTTCTTCATACCCGCCGAACCGCTTCCCCGGGACGGCTCGCGGCCCGTGGCGTTCGACGTCTACGAAACGGACGAGGGCCACGAGCCCCGCGCGGTCGGCCAGGACCGCCCGCCGTACCGTCAGCGCCTGGGAACGGTGGAGTTGACCGGCCTGCGGCCCACCGCGTCGGGCACCCCGCAGATCGAGATCACCGTCACCATGGACGCGGACGGGGAGGCTGCGGTGACCGCAACCGCCCTGGCCACCGGACTGCAGTGGCGGCTGTCCCCGGGGCGCACCTCCGAGCCCGCCCCGTCGTCCATCGCACTGACTCCGGAGCCGTCCGCGCCGGACCCCGCGCCCCACGGCACGGACAGCCGGCCCGCAGCGGCACACCGGCCGGGCGCCACCGCACCACGGAAGACCGAACTGCGAGCGGGCCTGCCCGGGTTCACCGAGCAGCAGGCACTCCGGCTCCTGCAGTCGAATGATGCCTGTGTCCGTCCCCAGGACATGCCGGTCGGCCTGAGCTCCCTGAGCTGTTTGATCCCCCTCGCCTTCATCGCCGGGTATCTGATGGCCGGAACCGGCGTGATGGCCCTGGCGTACCCGTCGAGGAACGTGGCCAGCCCCATTCTGCTGCTCCCCGGGCTCCTCCTGCTCGCAGGCGCCTACTGGGCCAAGTCGGCGCTCAGCCGGAAGACCGTCGCCCATCTTGCCCGCGCACCCCGCCGGGAGGAGCCCTGACCATGCCGGAGGGCTCGGCTCCGGCCAAGGCGGCCGCCACGGGGCCTTGACGACAGCCCCGGCACACCGGCGATGCGGCGGGGCCCGTCAGTCCGCGGTCGGCAGCGCGTTGTCCAGGAGGATCTCCGCCGCCATCCGGGCGTGCCGGCCGTAGTCCGCCTCGCCCAGCACCATGGCGCGGCTGGCGGCGCCGTCCGCGAGGGTCACGAGCTGCTCGGCGAGGGCGGTGGGCCGGCGGCAGCCCAGTTCCGCTACCAGGTCGGCCACCAGTCTCACCATCAGGAGTTTCCGTTCGCGCGCGTAGGAGTGGACCGCGTTGTGCGGGTCGGGGAACTCCACGGCAGCGTCGATGAAGGGGCAGCCGCGCACTGGATCCGTGCCTGCCGGGGGCGGATCGAACAGCGCGAGGATTCTCTCCTTGGCGGGAACCTCCTCGCGTACCAGCGCGCCCTCCAGGGTGCGTCCCGTCGAGGCGAGGTCCTTGAGGTGGGCGAGGACAAGCTCGTCCTTGGTCCGGAAGTGTGCGTAGAGGGTGCGCTTGGACACCGGCGCCCGCTCCGCGATCTGCTCCATGCCGGTCGCGTTGATCCCCTGGGCCGCGAACAGTCCGGCCGCGGCGGCCAGGATGCGCTCCCGCCCTCCGCGGCCCTGCCGTCCAGAGGCCGTCGTCACCGTGGTCATGACGTAAGTATACGCTCTCGTTTACTTCAGAGGGGGTGGCCGGTTACGGTGCTCTTCCAGGTAAACGGTCGTGTTTACCTAAGTGATCCTGAGGAGAGTTCCATGAGCGGACCGGTCTTCACCCGGACACGCACGAGCGAGACGCCTGCCGGCGGGACGCAGACGGGCGGGACACGAACGCGGGAATACGCTGAGCAGTTGATCCGCGGGCGCCGCGCGACCCGCGCTTTCCGCCCCGAGCCGGTGCCCGAGGACGTGGTGCGTGCGGTCTTCTCCCTCGCCGGAGCCGCTCCGTCCAACTCCAACGCGCAGCCGTGGCGGATCGAGATTGTCGGCGGCGCGCGGCGAGACCGTCTGGCCGACGCCCTGCGGACGGCCCACACCGAGCGACGCGTCACGGCCGACTACCCGTACTCCGAGGACATGTACGCCCCCGTCCACCAGGAACGGCGGGCCGCCTTCGGCGCCGGTCTGTACGGAGCGCTGGGCATCGGCCCCGACGACCATCCGGCCCGCGCGGCCTACGACGCGGAGAGCCTGGGCTTCTACGGAGCACCCCATGCGGCGTTTCTGTTCGTCACCGGCGACGGCGGGCCGCGACTGGCCGCCGACGCCGGCGCCTACCTGCAGACGCTGCTGCTGGCCATGACCGCGTACAGCGTGGCCAGTTGCCCGCAGGGCCTGCTCAGCTTCTACGCGGACACCGTCCGCGACGAACTCCGGGTAGCCGAAGGGAAGCTGCTCGTGGGGATCTCTTTCGGCTACGCGGACGAGAAGGCGCTGGTGAACCAGGTCGCGACCGACCGGGCGGCCTTGGCGGCGACCACCACCTTCCACAGCTAGCGTCCGCGGCGAAATCGCCGGTCGGAGCGCTTCGTTGAGGACTGCGACCAGTACGGCCGCCTGGTGGCGGACGGCGAGTCGGTCGTATCCCGTGAGCGTTCCAGGCCACCCCGCGGGCCCCCACGGCCCCTTCGGTCCTTGCGTCACCGGGCCGGGCCGCGGAGGCGAGCAGGCGGAAGCCGGACCGGTCGGAGCAGACCGCGGGCCCGCACCGGTCCTCGCGGCGCTGTCGCGTGCGAGGCAGGGCCCTCAGGGGCTGCTCATGCGAACGCGCCCCCGCCGGAGAGGTCCTGGTAGAGGGGACAGGTGCGAAGCAGACTCCCGTGAGTACCGGTACCGACGACGCGCCCGGAGTCCATCACGATGATCCTCTGGGCTGTCCTGACCGTGGAGAGGCGGTGTGCGATCGCGATGACCGTCGTCCGCTGCGCGATGTCCCTCAGGGTGGCGTTGAGCTGCGCTTCGTTGACACCGTCGAGATGGGATGTGGCCTCGTCCAGGAGCAGGATCCGGGGTTGCCGCAGCAGTGCTCGGGCTATGGCCAGCCGCTGCCTCTCTCCTCCGGACAGGTGCGCCCCGCGGTGGCCGACGCGGGTGTCCACACCGTGCGGCAGGCGGGCGACGACCGTCTCGAGACGAGCCAGGGACAGTGCTTCGGCGATCTGTCCTGCGGTGGCGTCGTGCCGCCCGAGGGTGAGGTTCTCCCGTACCGTGCCGTGGAGCGCGGCGCTGTCCTGTTCGACGTATCCGATGGTGCCGCGGAGGTCGGACAGGCTCAGGGCACGGATGTCGGTGCCGTCGACGAGGATGTCTCCGCTGTCGGGATCGTGAAAGCCCTCCAGCAGGCAGAAGAGCGTGGACTTTCCCGCGCCGGAGGGGCCCACGACGGCTGTGAGCCCGCTGGACCCCGGCAGGCGCAGCGAGACATCGTGCAGCACGCCCGGCTGATCCTGCCCGTAGGAGAAGGTCACGGAGCGGAACTCCACCCCGGGGATCGGTGGCGAGCCCACCGCTGGGGACCCGTGCGCCGGGACGAGGGCCCGGGTGCGTTCGGTCTCCAGGGTCCGGACCTGTTCGATGCGTGTGACCGCTGCGGCTGCGATCTGGACCTGGTTCACGCCTTCGGCGAGTTGGGCGACGCGGGGTCCCAGAGCGAACACGTAGAGCAGGAAAGCCACAAGTGCGGACACCGGGAGGGCGCCGGAGGCGACCCGGGCACCACCGATGCCCAGGACCACGAGGAAGGCGATCTGGACGACCACGGCGGAGGCGGTAGCGGAGGTGGCCTCCCAGCCGGCCGCCTTCAGACCCATCCGGCGGGCATGGTCGGCCGACTCCTGCAGCCTCTCGGCTTCCCGGTGTTCGGCAACGGCTGCTTTGACGGTGCGGAAGGCTCCGAGAGCGCGTTCCAGACCGGCTCCGATGCCGCCCAGCGCGGTGTGCACCTCAAGGGTGGCCTTGCCTATGCGTGGCGCCGCAACAGCCGATCCCGCCGCGGCGACCCCCGCCACGGCAACGGTCGCCGCCAGCAGGAGCGGATCCAGAGTGGACATCAGGACCAGGGTCGCGACGATGGACAGTGCTCCCGTCACGCACGACGCGACAGCCTGATGGGCTGTCTGCCGTAGCAGCGTCGTGTCGGTGGTGACGCGCGCGATCAGATCCCCTGGCCCGGTCTCCTCGACCACGGAGACCCGCAGGCGGAGCAGCCGGGAGATCAGACGTCGGCGCTCCGTCCAGACCGCGTTCTCGGCGGCCGCCTGCAGCACGAAGTGCCCCAGGCCGGAGGTGAGCGCACCGCCGAGGACGAGCAGGCTGAGCACGGTGACCGCCGTGAGGATCGGCTCCTCGGCACTGAGACGGTCGATGACGAGTTTGGCGGCCAGCGGCTGGGCGAGGGCGAGGACACTGCCGAGCAGGCCGAGGGCCATGCCCGCGGCCAGCCGGTAGCGCTGCGCGCGGAGGTAGTTCAGCAACCCACCGCGGGCCGCGCGTGTTCGAGGTCCGGCGGCATCCGCGCCGTCGGCCGCCGAGGTGCTGGTCGGCGGGGCTGCCCGGTCGACGGGGACGACCACGTGTGCCCTCACCCGGTCGTCATGAAGCGTTGGAAGTATGCGGGTTCGGCGTCCTCGCCCACCAGCACGCCCTCCGCCTCGACCCAGGCGTGCGCGGCGAACGGCGGGCGCGTGCGTACGCCCACGCACCACGTCACCCGGGTCCCGCGCATCCGGCACAGCAGGACCGTCGCCAAGGAGCGGGGGAGGCACCCCTTCTGGCCGCCGGCCGGGAGACTGACCGCCAGCACGTCGTCACGGGCCCGCTGCCCTTCGTCGAGCGTGGCCGGACGGGCGCCGCGGGCCGTCACGAGAAGGACCCTCCTGATCCTGGCAGGTGGCTGCGTCGCGAGCAGGTGGGCGGCGGTGACGGCGGCCCTGGCGGACCACCGCCGGGCGAGGGGGACCGAGCGGGGTGCATAGGGGAGGGCTTCGGAACTCGTCACGGGCGGCCTCTCTGCGAAGGGTGTGCGGGTGGCGCCCCGAGGCACGGCGGCTCCCGGGCCGGGAGGGTGATGTCGCCGCACGGCACGGGTGTCAACGGGTCAGCAGTCCTGCCGTCGTCAGCTCGTCGACGATGTCCTCCGCGTCGGTCCGTGCCTGGTCCGGGGAGACGTCGTACTGGTCGGTCAGGGCGCGGACTGCGTCCTCGAGAGTGCCCCCGTCGAGCAGCGTGCGGAGGACCAGTGCGCCGGTGGGGTTCAGCGTCCAGTATTCGGCGCTCTCCTGGTCGAGGAGAGCTGTTCCGTACTCGGTGTCGGCGAGGAGTACGCCTTTCCTGACAGCGGTCACGTCACTCTCCCTGGATCGACGGTGCGGGTAGGGGGCATGGCCGGGGTCTCGCGGGCCCGCAGCCATACCTCGCAGGCGACGGTGGGGTGCAGTTGGTAGCTCTCGGTCTCCGCTGCCAGGGCCCGTTCGCACCATCGGCGCAGCGTCGCCTCGTCCACCAGCCCCAAGCGGGCCAGACGCGAGTCCTCGCACAGTTGGAGGAGTTCGGAGCGATGCCGTCGCAGGCCCGCTTCCTCCTCGTACGTGGCGTTCGCCTTCGTGTCCCGCGTACGGCTGGACTCCGGGACGATGCCTCGTGCGGCTTCCACGATGAGCGGCTTGTAGCGCCACGGTGTGATGCGTTCCTGGATGCGCACGGAGAGGGCCGCCTCGATGACGCGGTGGTCGTAGTAGGGGGCCGAGACCGTCAGGCTGTGCGGGGCGGCCATCTGGCCGATGTGGCGGCACCATTGGGAGATGCCGTCCATGGCCACCAGCTCCCTGTGCTCCCCGTGCCCGGGACCGCGTGGCTGCACTGTGCCGAGACCCTCGAGAAGGAGGCTTCGGGCGGCGAGCACCGCATCGGGTGTCGCCCAGGTGGGCATTCGGGGTCGGCCGGCCCAGTCCAGCAGCGGCTCGTCGGGTCCGGCCGGGGGAGTGGTGAGGTCACGGGCGGTACGTGCCAGCCAGGAGCGGTAGGACCCCCGGTCCAGCAACTGCGCGGCGACGCGCACGTGTGACCAGTGGTACTTCGCCGCGAAGCCGCGCACTGTCCGGAGGGCGTGCAAGGGCGCACGCGGGAGGAGTTCGTGCAGCCGGGCCGGTGAGCCTGCCAGCAGCTCGTCTCCTCCCAGGCCGGTCAGATGCAGTGCGGAGCCCCGCTTCGCGGCACGCTCGATGATGTCCATGCGGCGTGCACGGTCCACGGCGATGATCGTCGGGGTGTCCAGGATGTCTGCCTGGGTGGCGATCCCGGCGAAGGTCATCGGGGTTCCACCGGCCCGGATCACATGGTGCTCGACGCCGTGCAGCGAGCCCACGGTGCGTTCCGCCCAGTAGACGTCGTCACCGGCCTCGTCGTGCACACCTGCCGTATAGGCGGCCACCGGTGTGCCGGTGCCGGCGGCCGCGGAGCAGATCGCCGTCGAGTCGAGCCCTCCCAGATCCGCCGAGACCAGGGAGCGGCCCCGCGCGCGCAGCTTCACCGCGTCCACGAGTTCCTCTCCGAGGATCCGCGCCCCGGTGTCCAGGCCGACAGTCGGCTGGGGCGCCCGCCACCACCGGTACGTCGAGGGGCCGTCCTCCCGTATCAGCAGGCGGTGGCCGCCGGGAACCGTGTGCACTCCCCGCCAGAGCGGGGCACCGCCGAGCGGATGCGGCACCCCCGAGGTCAGGAGCTGCAGCGCGACCTGCCTCTCGTCCAGCTCTGCACCCGACAGCTCGGCGACGATGTCCGCACGGTCGGCGGCCAGGCACACCGCGGTGCGGCCCGAGGCGGCCGGGGAGGCATGGAACACCCGCCGCAGCCCCACCACACTGCCCTGGACACGCACACCGCGCGGCGATGAGGCGATCACGTGGAAGCTTCCGCGCCACGTGGCCACCAGCCGGTCCAGATGCGCCTCGGACCGCCGCGCGTGCGCCGCCGCCCGTTCCGCTTCCGCGGCCGTCACCTCGTGCTCGCCGAACACGGCGATCCTCGTGTTGCCCGCCCGTGCGAGGGCCGGTGACCCGCTCTCCTCCCAGCGCCCCAGCAACCACGGGCGTCCCGACTCGTGGCGGACGATCCGCGTGGCGTAGTCGGCGGCCCGCCGTGCCACCGGCACGGCCGCATCGGTGTCGGGCAGCACAACGAACCAGGCCGGAAGCGTTGACAAGGCCAAGTGGTGGCCCATGAAGGTCTCCTCGTCGCGGGTGGGACGCACGTCGACGGGGGAAGGGCGGCAACTGGTCGGCCTTCCCCCGCCGTACCCGGTCGGCCTGCGGCACCCGGCCGCGGTGCCGCAGGCCGGGCGGGGTCAGAGAAGCTGCTTGCCGCCCAGCAGGTCCTTCGGGCCCGTGTCCTTGATCCCGGTCACCTTCCGGAAGCTGCCGGCCTTCGAGAGGGTCGGACGCTCGTACGTCATTATTGCTCCTCTGTATTCGACTGGTCGGAGCGACGAATTTCCCTTCGCATGACGGAGAATGCGCCTGCTGAACTACGCATCAAAGTCATGGAATTCGTTGTCGCAGAGGAGACCCTAGGCGGCGATCTTTTCCCTGGCAATTACATGCCGTTCAACGGTGTATTATCTTGGCGCGAATGCGGCTCCTCGGTCACGTGGTCTTCTGGGGAGGAGGAGCCGATCGGAGATCCAAGCGGTGCGAAGCGGCAGGTGGATGCGCCTGTGCATGTCACGCCGAGTCCGCAACCGGGCACCGTCGGCATCGGGCCCAGCTCGTCCGGATCTGCCCCCCGTCCCTGTCGTCTCGCTGCTCGGTGCGGGGAACGCCGCCTGTAGTGGCACTGAACGGCGGGCGAACGACGCGGCCCGGCTGCTGCGAACCGCCGTTCCGGCGCGACTGCGCCCCCCCGAACGACAGTTCACCCGGCCGCGGCGCGGCAGCTCGCTCCGCTCACCGGCGTCGGGTGCGTTCTGACCCCGGCGCGGGGAAGCGCGCCACCACGCAGGCGTCAGGGACTGTGTCCGCGCCGGGAGTCCGCAGAAAAACAAGAGGTCCGCCACTTGCATTCCAGAAATTGACACGGGTGTCCGCCCGTATGTCGCACCACCGGTATCAGGTGGTGTCCGCCCTGGCGTCGCTCCGCCTTGGGAGAACGTTTTCTCGTTGTCTCCTCCTGGAATCTGTGGTCGAGGCGGCATTCCTCTGTTCTCACGCCCGGGGATCGCCACGGGAGACTGGGTCGGTGGAATGGCACCACGGTGGGGGGGAGCGGTGGCGTGAACGCTTGGCGATGCCCGCCGCCTACGACGTCGTCGCGTTGCTGGACGGCCGAGCCGTAGGGATGGCCGCCGGCCTTCCCGTGGACGGTGGCGCATGTGAGCTGAGGTCATTGTGGGTCAGCCCCAGGCGCGGGCCCGCAGCCTCGGAGACCAGCCTTCTCGTGCAGTGCGCCTGGAGTCCGGGGGCGTGGTGGACGCTCTTGCCGGTAGCGGCGGGAAGTGTACAGTTCTGTACATGAGCGAGACAGTGCCGATCACTGAGGCGAGGGCCCGGTTCGGTTCGCTGGTGCGCCGTGCTTCCCATACGCGCGAGCGCATCACGATCACCGATCACGGCCAGCCCGCCGCTGTCCTGGTCAATCCGCAGGAGCTCGCCGACCTGGAGGACGCGCTCGCGCTGGCCGAGTACCGCGCCCGGCAGGCGGCGGGCCAGACGGTCGTGGTCCCGCACGATGAGGTGCGCGCCCGGCTCGGTCTGGAGCGCGGTTGACCTACACGATCGTCTGGGAAGAGGCGGCTCTCAACGCTGCCGCCCGCTTCCTCAAGGATGACGCCGACGGGCTGCGCCGGCTGCTGGATGCGGTGGATCTCCTCGCCCGGCAGCCGCGGCCGGAGGGCACCGTCGAATACGGTTCGCCCGACCTGCGCCGCATGTACGTGGGCCTCTACCGGGTCCTGTACGAGATCACCGACAGCACCGTCACCGTTGTCGTGATGCACCTGGGCCGGACAGGCTGACCCCCTTCTCGCAGGGAGCCCTCAGACAGTGGCTCGGCGGTGCTGGACCAGGGTGTCCCCGCGTCCGCGGGTGGCCTGTCCCCCGTCGATCCACCGGGCGGTCGCGTTCCGGGCCGGCGGCCGGCCAGGAAACGGGCGGTCTCGATGTAGTGGGCGTGGTCGCCGCCCCGGGGACAGGTCGCGCAGACGGCCGAGACTGTGGGCGAGCTGCTCCTGGCCGTCGCGCACGGCGCGGTGGAAGGCCAGGGCCGTCTCCAGCTTGACCTCTGCTTCATTCCCCGACGCCGGCAACCTGCGCCTCGGTGCGCACGATCTGTGCCCGCTCTTCGATGCCGGCGTTCTCGCGTCCGGCGTCACGGGCCAGGGAGGCGATGTGGACGGTGAGATGGGGGCGCGCATGTCCAGGGAGGCCAGCAGCCGCTCGGCGAGGTCGATTTCCTCGGCGGCGGTCTGCGGGTCGGTGAAGGACAGCGCGAGGGCGAACTGGGCCTGGCAGGCGGCGGCTTCGCCGTCGGCTCGTTCCTCTTCGGCCTCAGCCCGGGCGGTGCGGTAGGCGGCGGCCGCGCGGTCCATGTCGCCGTGGGCCCACCACACATCGCCCTCGATGCGCTGTCCGCGTCCTTCCCGCCCGGCGTGGCGGGCGAGTTCCAGGGTGGTGGGAAGTCACCGGCCAGACGGGAGGGAGGGGCCAGCCCGCGTCGGGTGACGGGCGCCATGCGACCGCCGGCGTCGGCGACTTGCTGCATACCGCGGCGGGAGGCCGCGCTCTGCCCGAGGCCGCGTTGGTCCTTGGCCAGGTAGTAGAGCGGCATCTCCCGCAGGTTCTCCGGCAGCACGCCCGAGTCGAGGACGCGGGCGAGGCGGTCGGCGATGTGCGCGCGGTGTTCGTGCGGGCGGCGGGCCAGTGCGCTGAGAACTTCGGCCAGGCCGTCGGCGGCCGTCTCCAGCCGGGCCTGTCCGCGCTCGTCCGCGTCCCGGGCCGGCCGGGCAAGGGGCTCCCAGATCGCATCCTCCACATACACCCGTGGGTGCTCGCAATTGTGCCGGCCGAGGTGCGCCTCGACCCGCATTGTGTGTCGGCCGGGTTCATGGTGGAGCCGCCGCCCGAGCTTCCCGGGGGCGGCGGACCGGCGAGGACCGGCTCGGCAGCCTCTCGGCCGAGGCGCAGCACTACGCCACCCGGACGCGGCGAGGCGTGGTGCGGCCGGCCGCCGCGCTCACGCACCGGTCCAGTGCGGGGACCGCTTCTCCGCGAAGGCGCGGGGGCCCTCCAAGGCGTCGTCGGAGTTCAGCATGGCCCGGTACCGGGGCAGGTGGGTGTGGCGCATCCGGGCATAGGCGTCCTCGACCCCGAGATGCTCCGTCACGCGCAGTACCTCCTTCACGGCCGCCACCGCCAGCGGCGCGCCCTCCCGCAGAGTGTGCGCCAGGGCGAGGGCCCGCTCCAGGGCGGTGTCCGGCCGTTCGGCGACCTCGTTCACCAGCCCCCAGCCGGCCGCCTCCACAGCTCCCAGCCGACGACCGGTCAGCAGCAGTTCCGTCGCCACGGCGCGCGGCAGCCTGCGCGGCAGTCGCAGGACGCCGCCGGAGTCCGCGATCAGGCCGAGCTTCACCTCGGGCAGCGCGAACTCGGCGTGCGCGTCGGCGACGATCAGATCGGCGGCGAGCGCGAGTTCGAAGCCTCCGCCCAGCGCGAGCCCGTTCACCGCGGCGATCACCGGCTTGTCCAGTTCGAACAGCTCCGTCAGCCCTGCGAATCCGCCGGGCCCGTGGTCGGCGTCGACGGCCTCGCCTCCGGCCGCCGCCTTCAGATCCCAGCCTGCGCAGAAGAACCGCTCCCCGGCGCCGGTGACCACCGCGGCGCGCAGGGTCCGGTCCCTGCGCAGCCGGTCGAAGCCTTCGTACAGGGCATGGCTGGTGGCGGCGTCCACGGCGTTTGCCGTGGGCCGGTCCAGAGTGATCACCAGTACGCCGTCGTGTGCGTCCAGCCGTACGGGGGTCATGGCGACTCCTCTTCGTCGTTCCCGTTGTTCCGGTGCGGCGCGACACGCCTGAGCACCACGTCCGCGGCGACCGCGCCCCGCCCCTCGGGCAGTACGAGCAGCGGGTTGACATCGAGTTCGGTGACCTCGGGGTGGTCTTCCACATAGGCGCAGACGGCCTGGACGGCGGCGACCGCAGCACGCACGTCACCGGCCGGACGGCCGCGGAACCCGCGCAGCAGCGGCCATATCCGCAGCGAGGACAGCGCGTCCTCGATCTCCGTCACGGTCGTGGGCAGCAGCGACGTGGCGGTGTCGCGGACCAGTTCCACCAGTACGCCGCCGGCTCCCAGAGTGAGCGCAGGGCCGAAGACGGGGTCGTGGTGCACGCCGACCAGGAGTTCGGCGACGGCGTCCGGCACCATCCGCTCGATCAGGAACCGGTCGGCCAGCCCGGTCATCGCCGAGACGGCCTCCTCCACCGCCTTCTCGTCGGCGAGCCCCAGCCGGACTCCGCCCACCTCGCTCTTGTGTGCCGTCTCGGCGGCGAGAGCCTTGGCGACGACGGGGAAGCCCAGCGCGCGTGCGGCCTGTGCCGCTTCGCCGGGCCGGGCCACGGCGCTGTCCGGGACGGCCAGTCCGTGGCCGGCCAGCTCCCGCTTCCCGGCATGCTCGTCGAGCATCTCCTCCTTGCGGGCGGGCCGCACGGCGCGCGCGCCGTGCGGCGGCAACCCCCGGTCCGCCGTGCGCCGTGCGGCACCGATGCTTCCGGCCGCAGCGATGGCCCGTACACAGTCCGCCAGGCCCTGGAGCGGGGCGACACCTTCCGACAGCAGCCGTCGGGCGACCGGCTCCGGCACCCCCTCGGGCAGCGTACCGACGACGCACGCCGGAGCCCCGGTACGCCGGTGCGCCGCTACGAAGGCATCCAGGGCGGTGCTCCAGGCATCGTCCTCGCACAGGTCGGCGCGCGGTATGTCGAGCAGCAGCACGTTCATGTCACAGCCCGCTTCGAGCAGGGCGGTGAAGCATTCCTGCTGAGCGCGGAAGTCACCCCAGATGTAGGTGTGGTAGTCGAGCGGGTTGCGTACGCTCACCTTGTCGCCCAGCACGTGGCGCAACCGCGCGGCCGACCGTTCCGGAAGCGGGGGGAGCTCGACCCCGTGCCGCTGAGCGGTGTCGGCCAGCAGGGCCGCCTCGCCGCCCGAGCAACTGGCCGAGGTGATCCGGGCCCGCCCCGCCGGGTCCGGGGGTCCGCCGAGCGATCCGTGGACGTGCAGCAGCTTCAGCGTTTCCACGAAGGTGCCGATCTCCGCCACGCGTGCGACGCCGGTGCGCCGGAACAAGGCATCACACAGGACGTCCGACCCGGCGAGGGAACTGGTGTGGCTCATGGCGGTCTGCGCACCCAGCTCGGAGCTGCCGGTCTTCAGCGCCACGAGAGGCACACCGCGTCGCAGTGCGGCCAGCGCCGCGCGGGCGAACCCGCCGGGGTCGGCGATCCCTTCCAGATGCAGCCCGATGGCAGTCACCCGGGGGTCTTCCAGCAGCGCCTCGATCAGCTCGGGTACCCCGGTGACGGCCCCGTTCCCCGCGTTGATCAGGTAGGCGAGGGGAAGGGCTCGGCGCTGCATGGTGATGTTCTGCCCGATGTTGCCGCTCTGGGTGATGACGGCGACGCCGCTTCCGGTCCGGACACCGCCGTGCTGGTCGGCCCAGAGCGCGGTGCCGTCCAGGTAGTTGAGGACGCCGAGGCAGTTCGGGCCGATCACCGGCATGTCGCCGGCAGCGGCCCGCAGGGCGTCCTCCAGCGCGGCGCCGCGGGGCCCGTCCTCGGCGAATCCGGAGGCGTGGCACACGGCGCCGCCCGCGCCGCGTCCGGCGAGTTCCGCGAGGATCTCCACCGTGGCCTCCGCGGGTACGGCGAGGAACGCGGCGTCCGGCACCGCGGGGAGGTCGGCCGTACTGCGGTGACAGGGCAGACCCTCGATGTGGTCCCGCCGCGGATGCACGGGCCACAGTTCGCCCGTGAAGCCGAGGGCACGACACCGGCGTACGGCCGCCGCGGCCGACGCGCCCCCGTAGACGGCGATGTGGCGGGGGTTCAGCAGGCGGCCGAGGGAGCGAGGGCCCGGTGCCATCAGGCGCCCAGGGGACGCAGCAGGGAGCGGGAGATGATGTGCCGCTGGATCTCGCTGGTGCCGTCCCAGATGCGCTCGACGCGGGCGTCGCGCCAGTAGCGTTCGATGGGCAGCTCGGCCATGAGTCCCATGCCGCCGAAGGTCTGGAGCGCCTGGTCGGTGATGCGGCCCAGCGCCTCCGAGGCGTACAGCTTGGCCATGGCCGCGTCGCGGTCGGTCATGGTGCCCTGGTCCTGCTTCCAGGCGGCGCGCAGGGTCAGCAGTTCGGCAGCCTCCAGCTCGGTGGCCATGTCGGCGAGGGGAAAGCTGACGCCCTGGAAGCGCCCGATGGGCTGCGCGAACTGTTCGCGTTCGGCGGCCCAGTCGAGAGTGAGGTCGAGAACCCGCCGGGCGCGGCCGATGCTGGTGGCGGCGACCTGGAGTCGGCTGGCGCCGAGCCACTCTCCCATCAGCGCGAAGCCGCGCCCCTCCTCGCCCAGCCGCTGCCCGGCCGGCAGCCGGACGTCGGTGAAGATCAGTTCGCACTGGTGGTAGCCGCGGTGCGAAACGCACTGCGAGCCGCGCCGCACCTCGACGCCGGGTGTGTCGAGGTCCACCAGGAAGGCGGTGATGAGGTTCTTGGTGCCGCGCGCTGTCTCCTCGGTGCCGGTGGCAGCGAACACGAGGGCGAAGTCGGCCATGTCGGCGTGCGAGATGAAGTGCTTGGTGCCGTTCAGTACGTAAGTGTCGCTCCCGTCGCTGCCGCTTTCCCGTACGGCCCGGGTCCGCATCGAGCGCACGTCGGAGCCGGCGCCCGGCTCGGTCATGGCGAGGCAGTCGTGCCGCTCGCCTCGGACGGTGGGCAGGAGATAGCGGTCGCGCTGCTCGCCCTCGCATGCTTGGAGGATGTTGCTGGGGCGGGCGACGAGCATCTGGAGGGCGAAACCGGTCTTGCCCAGTTCCCGCTCGACAAGGGTGATGCCGACGGCGTCGAGGCCGCCGCCACCGATGTCCTCGGGCATGTTCGCCGCGTACAGTCCGGCGGCGATCGCCTTCTCGCGGATGCTGCGGGCCAGCTCCGGCGGCACGTCGTCGAGCTTCTCCACCTCGTCCGCGTGCGGGTCCAGTTCGGTTCTCACGAACTTGCCGACCGTCTCGACGATCATGCGCTGCTCGTCGGTGAGTTCGAACTCCATGTCTTCCTTCCTCACCTGGCCCGGCGGCCGGTCCGGCCCCGGCCACCGGGTATGCCGATGGGTTTCCCGGCCATCTCGGGCGCGGGCAGTACGTCGTGCGCCGCCTGGATGGTGCCGAGTCGGTCCAGCAGTTCACCGGGGAGCGGGCAGGCGCGCCCCTGTGCCGTGTCCACGTGCAGCAGCATCTGTTCGGCTGCGGCGAGCAGAGTGCCGTCGGCGCCGTGCCACATCTCGTGGAAGAGGTGCAGCCGCTTGGTGTCGTGGTCGAGCAGCCGCAGCGTGAGCCGGAGCGGTGCCCCCTCGGTTGCCTCGCGCTTGTTGTGCAGATGCGTCTCGACCGTGTAGAGGGACCTCCCCTGCGCCCGGTACTCCTCGTCCACGCCCAGGTAGCGGAAGAACGCGTCGGAGTTGTCGCCGAGGACGCGCAAGTAGCACGACTCGCTCATGTGCCCGTTGTAGTCCACCCACTCCGGCCGTACCGGAGTGCTGTGCAGATCGAGCGGCGCCGGTACGGGCGCCGTGTCGTCCCATGGCCGGTGGCCGGTCCCCTCGTACGGGGTGACCACGCGTGCCGGATTCTCTGCCATCCGTTCCCCTGCGGGTTGCTCGACTCGCGTCGCATAATGTGCGTCGTCTGCTCGCATTGTGCGACGCTACGAGAGTGGTTCCGACGCGTCAAGGGGAGCGACCGCCCCTGGGACGACGGAGAGCCCGCGCAGGCCAGGGGATGACGGGCGGCTACGCTTCCCCGAGCGGACGACGAGAGCGGGAGGCATCGGCAATGGACGCGGCGCACGCCCCGGACGCCTTGGCGGAGCGGGGCGGGACACGGCCGGGCGGAGGGCGCGTACAGGCGCTGGAACGAGCGATCGCCCTGCTCAACGCCGTCTCGGCAGGCGCCCCCGAAGGCCGGCCCGCCGCGGAACTCGCCGCCGAGTGCGGCCTGAACCGGGCCACCGCCTGGCGGCTGCTGGCCACCCTGGAACACCACGCGCTGGTCGAGCGCGACCCGGTGGGCAACCGGTACACCATCGGTTCCGCGGTCAGCCGCCTGGCCTCCACCGCGAGCGTGGAAGGGCTGATCCGCCGCTCGCACGACGTGCTGGAGCGGCTGTGCCGGACCACCGGGGAGACGGCCAACCTCGCGGTCGCCCGCCGCCTCGGCCTCACCTACGTCGACGAGGTGGTGCCACCCGCGGTGCTCAGCGCGCGCTGGCTCGGCCGACAGGTCCCGATCCACGCGACCTCGGCCGGCAAGGCACTGCTGGCCTGGCAGACGAGCGGTGAGGTGGACGCCCTGCTCTCCGGCCCGCTGGCCGAGTACACCGACACCACCCGCACCGACCGGTCGGCCCTGCACGCCGAACTCGCCCAGGTCCGCGCCCGGGGCTACAGCGTCAGCGTCGGCGAACTCGAACCCCAGCTCTACGGGGTCGCCGCCCCCGTACTCGACGCGGGTGACCACCCCGTGGCCGTCGTCAGCGTCTGGGGCCCGCGGGACCGCGTCCCCGAGTCCCGCTTCGCGGAACTCGGCTCCCAGGCGCAACAGGCGGCGCGCGAGATCCGTGCACGCCTGACCCCCGAGACCTAGCCACCGCCGGGTCGGTGAGCGGGTTCCGCTTCGACGGCCGCCGTCGGTGTCCCGGCCACGCCGTCGTGGCGACGGCTTCGCAGCCGGACGGCGGTAGCCAGGACTGCCGGACAGCCGGTCGAGGTCGTACCGGCGCTCGACCCGCTCGGAGAGCGCGGTGCGTGCGGCCGGACACCGCCCGAGGGCCGCGGAACGCGGTGCCCGGCCCACCGCTCAGAGCATGACGTGCTTGACCTGGGTGTAGTCCAGCAGTCCGGCCATCGACAGATCGCTGCCGTAACCGGAGTGCTTCACCCCGCCGTGCGGCATCTCCGAGACCGTCGTCCCGTGGGTGTTCACCCAGACGATGCCCGCGCGCAGTGCCCGGGTGGCCCGCATGGCGCGGGCGTGGTCACGCGTCCAGACACTCGCCGCCAGCCCGTACCGGGTGTCGTTCGCCAGCCGGAGGGCCTCCTCTTCGTCCGTGAAGGTCTGCACGGTCACCACCGGGCCGAAGATCTCCTCCCGCACGATCTCGTCGTCCTGCCGCACCCCGCAGACCACGGTGGCCTCGTGGTAGTAACCGGCCCCTGCCCGCGCCGCGCCGCCCAGGAGCACCTTCGCGTGCCCCGGCAGCCGCTGCAAGAGGCCCTCCACCACAGCGAGCTGGCCGGCTCCGGCGAGCGGCCCGAAGTCGGTGCCGGGCCGCAGCGCCGAGGCGTGCGCGGCGAACGCCTCGACGAAGGCGTCGTGGAGTTCCGCGTGCACCAGCAGCCTGGTCGGTGCCGTGCAGTCCTGGCCCGCGTTGTAGTACGCGACGGCGGCCAACTGGGCGGCCGTCCACTCCACATCGGCGTCCTGGTGGACGACGACCGGTGCGTTGCCGCCCAACTCCAGGTGTACGCGCTTGAGGTCGGCCGCCGCGGCGGCGGCGATCTCGCGCCCCGCGCGCACGCTGCCGGTCACCGCGACCAGCCGGGTCGCCGGGTGGGCCACCAGCGCCCGGCCGGTGTCACGGTCCCCGCACACCACGTTCAGCACACCCGGCGGCAGATGCCCGGCGGCGCAGCGGGCCAGCAGTCCGGCCGAGGTGGGTGTGGAGTCCGCCGGTTTGAGCACGCTCGTGTTGCCTGCGGCCAGGGCCGGTGCCACCTTCCAGGCCGCCATCATCAGGGGGTAGTTCCAGGGAGTGATCTGGGCGCAGACACCGACCGGTTCACGCCGCTGCAGCGAGGTGTGCCCCTCGACGTACTCCGCGGCGGCGGCACCGGGCAGGTTCCGGGCCGCACCGGCGAAGAACCGGAAGGTGTCGAGGACCGCGGGGAGTTCGTCGGCCCGGAACAGCTCGGCGGGCTTGCCGGTGTCCGCGACTTCCGCCGCCACCAGTTCGTCCGTGTGCGCCTCCAGCGTGTCGGCGATCCGCAGCAGCGCGTCCGCCCGTGCGGCGGGCGTGGTCACCGACCAGTGCTCGTGAGCGGCCTCCGCCGCCGCGCAGGCGGCGTCGGCCTCCGCCCGGCCCGACAGCGGCGCCCTACGGTCCGCGACGCCGGTGGCGGGGTCGGTCAGCGGCATGGTCGCGCCCGAGGCCGCGGTCAGCTCCGCGCCGCCGATGTGGTTGTACGGGACGGGGGCCGGTTGCTCAGCCACGGCGCAGCACCTCCTTCGCGGCGGCGCGCCCCGTCCGGACCGCGCCCTCCATGTATCCGGCGACCCACTGGTCCGAACCGCAGACGTAGAAGGGCGGTTCATGGGTGCCGTGCAGCGGCCCGACGGCCGTCACGTCGCCGGGCGTCCACTGCGTGACATAGCCCAGGGTCCACGGGTCGGTGCCCCACATCCGGGTCCAGGTGCCGACCGGGCGGTGTGCGTCGTCGCCGTAGAGCCGGGCGATCTCGGCCAGCAGTTCCCGTTCGCCCGCTTCCTCGGGCATACCCAGCAGTACCCCGTACCGTTCGGGCGGGACGAGGCAGGAGAGCACGCCTTCGCTCTGCGGCCAGGTGCTGCCGAGCACGCCTTCGCACTCGGAGAGCCCGCTGCGGCCCGAGGCGCGCCAGAAGGGCTTGTCGTAGGCGGCGACGAACTTGGCCGCCACGGCGTGTCGCTGGCGGTGCAGCGAGGCGAGCCGCCGGTCCGAGACCCCGGTGATCTCGACGGACCGCAGCGGTCCCGCGGGCAGTGCGCTGACCACGGCCCCGGAGGTCACCGTCTCGCCTCCGGCGAGGCGGACCGCGCAGCCGCCGGGATCGACGGCGACCGCTTCGACCGGTGCGCCGGTCCGCACCCGTGCGCCCAGCTCGTCGGCCATGCGCAGGGCCACGGTCGCCGAACCCTCCGCCACCCGCAGCCCCTCCCATTCCTCGTAGTCGTAGTGTTCGACGTGCTCGGTTCCCTCTCCCGGTACGGCAGCGCGCGGTGGTACGGCCGCGTGCTTGCGCAGCGCCGCCAGCAGCGAGGTGCGCTCGTACGAGCCGTCGGCCAATGCCAGTTGGCCGATCTCCCACAGCCGTACGACGCCCGGCGAGGCCCCGGCGGACCGCAGCCAGTCGGCCACGGAGATCCGGTCGAGGGCCTGTGCGTGCGGATGGCTCCACGGGTCGCCGGGGTCGACGGTGCGGGCGAGGTCGGCGAACGCCTCGGAGACCCGCCGGTGGCAGGCGTCGTCCCCGGTGCCGAACCAGTGCGGCGGGTCTCCGGCCGAGACCCCTTCGGGCGTGGCCCGGGCGAGGAGACCTGGCTCGGCGACGTAGCTCGGGACCAGCGTGAGCCCCAGTTCGGCGGCCAGGGCCAGATAGGCGGTGTGGGCACGGCCGACGACCTCGCCGCCGAGCTGGACGAGCCGGCCGTCCGGGAGCGTGGTCTGTTCGACCCGGCCGCCGACCCGCTCCCGGGCCTCGACGACCAGTACGTCGGCCCCGCCCGCTGCGAGGTCCCGCGCCGCCGCGAGACCGGCGAGTCCGGCGCCGAGAACGATCACGTCATGGTGCATGGGAAGCATTCCTTCGTATGGGTCCGCGTTCGGCCCGGGGCCACTGTCCGAGTCATCCGAGTCGTCCGAGTCACTCGAGGACCAGGCAGTGCTCCGGAAACCAGCCGACCTCCACGTGCTCGCCCCCGCTCCAGCGGTCCTCCATCCGCGAGCGGTCGGTGTTCTGCTCCAGCACCGAGACCGTGACCCCGGGTGCCAGTTCGATCAGATAGGTGGTGGTCGGGCCCGAGTACACGGTCTCCCGGACCACGCCGTTCACCCGCGCCATGCCCGGAGCGAGGTCCGACAGCCAGATCTTCTCCGGCCGGATCGCCAGACTCACCCGGCTGTCCTCGGCGATGCCTTCGCGAGGACCGACCGGCAGCTCGGGGCCCTGGTCCATGACCACGCCGCCGGACCGGTAGGTGCCGGGCACCAGGTTGGACGTGCCCATGAAGGAGGCGACGAAGCTGTTCGCGGGCCGCTCGTAGACGTCCTCGGGGGTGCCGCACTGCTGCAGGTGTCCCTCGCTCAGCACCGCTGTCCGGTCCGACATGGTCAGCGCCTCGTCCTGGTCGTGGGTGACGAAGACGAACGTGATGCCGATCTCCCGCTGGATCTGCTTGAGTTCGACCTGCATCTGGCGGCGCAGCTTGAGGTCCAGCGCCGCCAACGGCTCGTCGAGCAGCAGTACCTGCGGCCGGTTGACCAGCGCCCGGGCCAGCGCGACCCGCTGGCGCTGCCCCCCGGAGAGGGTGGTCGGTCTGCGCTCGGCGAGCTCTGCCAGCTGTACGCGCTCCAGCATCGTGGCGACCCGCTCGCGGATCTCGGTGCGGGCCACTCCCTTGCGCTTGAGGCCGAAGGCCACGTTGTCGCGCACCGACAGATGGTCGAAGAGGGCGTAGCTCTGGAAGACGGTGTTGACGTCCCGCTTGTTCGGCGGCAGGGCGGTGACGTCCGCGCCGTCCAGCAGGATCGTCCCTTCGGTGGGATCGGTGAACCCGCCGATCATGCGCAGCGACGTGGTCTTGCCGCAGCCGGAGGGACCGAGCAGCGAGAAGAACTCGCCCGGGGCGATGTCCAGGCTCAGGTCCTGGACGGCGTAGGAGGAGCCGTAGCTCTTGCAGACTGTGTCGAGCCGCACGGCGGGCGGCCGGCCCGGGGCGTTCGTGGCGTTGGCGGCAGTGGTGGTCACGGGTGTCACTTCCCGGAGAGGAGATCGAGGCCGCCGCGGCGGCCGAACAGGCGCGGGATGAACAGCGCGAGGGCGATGAGGGCGATCGACCCGACGAGCATCAGCGTGCCGACCGCGTTGATGGTCGGCTGCACCCCGAAGCGGATGGCCGAGTAGATGCGCACCGGCAGCGGCTGGGGGTCGACGCCGGTGGTGAAGTAGGCGAGGACGAAGTCGTCGAAGACCAGCGCGAAGATCAGCACCGCGGACGCCAGGATGCTCGGCAGCAGCGCGGGCAGGGTGACCAGCCGCAGCGCCTGCCAGCGCGTCGCGCCCAGATCCATCGCGGCCTCCTCCACCTCCGGATTCAGCGCCGCGATCCGGGAGCGCAGGATGACCGTCACATACGAGATGGAGAAGGTGATCTCGGCCAGCATCACCGTGCCGGTGGAGAGCGGGATCTGCATGCCCTTGAAGAGCAGCATCGACGCCACGCCGGTGACGATCTCCGGAGTGACCAGCGGCACGAGCATGATCAGCCCGGCGAGGGAACCGAGCCGGTTGCGGCAGCGGACCAGCCCGAGGGCGAGCGTCACGCCCAGGACCAGCGAGCCCGCCATCGCCACCAGTGCCACCTGCAGGCTCATGCCCAGCGAGTCGATCAGCAGTTGGTCGTGGAAGAAGTCCCGGTACCAGCGGAGACTGAAGTCCTTGAAGACCGTCAGCGACTTCTGGGAGTTGAACGAGTAGAGCACCACCACGCCGATGGGCAGATACAGCACCGCGAAGAACGCGACGGTCATGGCGAGCGCGAACCGGGGCTTGCGGTCGGTGCCGCGGCGGGCGGGGCGGGCGGCAGCGGAGGGTGTCGTCATCGGAGCGCCTCCGCCTCGTCCTTGCGGGCGCGCCGCAGATATCCCAGCATGCCGAGGAAGAGCACGGCCAGCAGCAGCATGGTCAGCGCCGAGCCGAGCGGCCAGTTCTGGCCCTGGAAGAACTTGTCCTGGATCAGATTGCCGATCATGATCTGGTCGGGGCCTCCCAGCAGCTGAGCGCTGACGAAGTCGCCCATGGCGGGCAGGAAGACCAGGACGCAGCCGGCTGCCGCGCCCTGTCTCGTGGCGGGCAGGGTGACGTGGAAGAACGTCCGCAGCGGCCCTCCGTACAGGTCGCGCCCGGCTTCGATCAGGGCGACGTCCATACGTTCCAGCGCGGCGTACAGCGGAATGATCATGAAGACGATGAAGCCGTAGACGAGCCCGGCCACCACGCTGGTGCCGGTCTGGAGGATCTTGGTGCCGTCGCTCGCCAGGCCGATCGCGCGCAGACCTTGCAGCAGCGGCCCGTCGTCCGAGAGCACCACCGACCAGCCGTACATGCGCACCAGGTAGTTGGCGAAGAACGGCACGACGATCAGTGCGATCAGCAGTGTCTTGAAGCGCCCGCCGTGCAGCGCGATGGTGTAGGCGACGGGATACGCGATCAGCAGGCAGATCACACAGGTCAGCAGCGCGTAGCCGAGGGACCGCAGCATCACCTCCAGATAGGCGGGTTCGGCCAGCGCCGAGAAGTTCTCGAGCCGGAAGCCGAAGCGCGGGTTGCCGAGTGGGTCGGTGGTGCCGAGCGCCAGGGTGGCGACCAGGACCAGCGAGCCGATGAGGAACGCGGTCATCCACAGCGTGCCCGGCAGCATCAGCACGGTCCACAGCCGGTTGCCCCCGGCGGAGGCGCTGCTCCGCGCGGGTCGCCCGGGGGAGCGGTTCCCACGGGGGCCGCCGGCTGCGTCGGCCGCACCGTCTTCGGGGAGGCGGCCGCTCTCTTCGCCGAGCCCGGGAGGTGCCGGTTCGGCGGTGTTCTGCGTTGCCATGGCGTCAGCTGGCTTTCACACGTGTCCAGGCGGCGTCGCGGGCACGTTCGGCCTGCTTGTCGCCGTTGTGGAAGTACAGGTCGTCCTTGAGTTCGTCGGCGGAGACGACACAGGAGGGGAAGGGCTCGACCAGCGCGGAGTAGGTGTCCTCCGAACCTTTGACCGGCATCGGGTATCCGATGTATTCGATGTTCTTGCGGACGTTCTCGGGCCGGAGCAGATAGTCGATGAAGAGCATCGCCGTACCGGGATGGGGAGCGTTGGAGGGAATGGCGTAGCAGTCGGAGTTGAGGGGCGCCCCTTCCTTCGCGATCTCGAATCCGAACTTCGACGGGTCCTTGGCCTCGTTCAGCATGGCGGCCATGTCACCGCTCCATGCCTGGGTCATGGCTGCGTTGCCGGTGAGCAGGTTGTTGTAGCTGTTGCTGGAGAAGCCCCGCAGGTGCGGGCGGAGCGAGCGCAGGGTGGAGGTGATCTCGCTGAGGTCGTCCGAGTCGGAGGTGGAGACGTCGAGGCCGCGCTTGAGCGCGGCCATGCCCAGCACCTCGTCCCGGTCGTCGAGCACGAAGACGCGGCCCTTGGCGCGCGACAGCCACAGGTCGTCCCAGGACCCGGACAGATCGTCGCCGATCTTGTCCTTCCGCCAGCCGATGCCGGTCTTGTACATGGTGAACGGCACAGTGTGCCGCGATCCCTGGTCGTACCAGGGATCGGCGAAGTAGTCGTAGTGGCCGAAGACGGCATCGGCGTTGCGGAGCTGAGAGTGATCGATGCGGCGCAGCCGGTTGCCCTGGACGAGCCGCTCGGCCCACTTCGCGGTCGGGAAGATGATGTCGTACTTGTTGCCGGCGTTGAGCTTGGCGACCATGCCTTCCATCGAGTCGAAGTTCGACTGCACGACCTTCACGTCGTACTCCTTCTCGAACCCGGCGAAGACCGCCGGGTCGACGAAGTCGGCCCAGTTGAAGTACACGAGATCGCCGTCGATCTTCATTTCGATGGGCTCGTCGCCGGTCTTCTGGGAGGCGGAGCCTCCGGAATCGAACCCGCACCCGGATGCGGCCGTGCCCAGGCCGAGTCCGACCGCCGCAGCGGAACCGGTGCGCAGGAGGGATCGGCGGGACAGGTGGCGGGACATCCAGGTGGATGGGGAGAGCGCCTCGGGGGACATCGGTGGTCCTCTCCATAGGGTCCGTACGGGGGACGGACACTGATCGGGTGTGTACACGTGGCGCGCGCCGACCGGGTGGGACTCGGAAGACGGGGCCCGAGGGGGGTGTGGCTCCGGGGGTACGGTGCCGTTGCGGGTGCTCGAAACCCTGTGCCGCGGGGTGGGTGCTGCGCGAGCGGGACGCGGCGGGGTGGCGGCCAGGGATCCGAAGGGGATGCTGCGGGGAGACCGGTGCGGGTGCGGCAGCGGGTGTGCCGATCGGGCTCCCTCGCGCGCGTTCGCGGTCGGCTCAGGCCGTCCCGTCGTCCGGGACCGCCGCGAGATCCGCCCGGACCCGGCCGGCGAACCAGCCGACCGCCGACTCGCGCCGGGACAGCGGGCCGGGCTCGAACCCTGGGGTGCTGAGTCCTTTCTGTACGCGTGCTACGAGCTCGGCATCCTCGTCGTTGGTGATCCAGCCGATGTGGATGTTGAGCCGCCGCCCGATGCGGGTACGCAGCGAGGTGCCGGCGCGAGTGTAGAACGCGCCTGGTACGGCGACGCGGTCGACGCCCGTCGGGATCGCGGTCCAGGCAAGCACATGGTCGGGGTAGAAGTCGATGAGCGTGTTGGGATAGATGACCGCATACCGCCACACTCTGCGGTCGGCCTCCGTCAGACCGGGCATGGGAGTGGTGAGGCGCTGGTAGAGGCGTTCGGGCCAGTTCGACGAGGGCTTGTCGCGCAGGGGAGAGGCGAAGAGCGCATAGGACTCGTCGATCTCGCAGGTGTAGCCCTGGTAGTCGAGCAGCCGCATCAGCCCGGGGTGGGCCACGGGTACGTGGTAGCCCTCCAGATAGTTGTCGACAGCAACCTTCCAGTTGGCCTGCTGGACCTCGGCACCGTCGAGGTCGTGGATCCGGTCGCGGCCGACCGGCACCAGGTCCGTCCCGGCGTAGTGCCCGACGGCCTCGGCGAGCCCGGCGCACTGCTCGGCGAGCGGGACGGCGTCGGGGTCGTGGTTGACGAAGACGAAGCCGAGGAACGACTCGACGCGGACCGGGAAGAGCCCCAGCTTCGGTTTGTCCAGGCACGGGATCTGCCGGGCCTCCGGCGCGCCGACGAGACGGCCGTCGAGCTTGTAGGTCCAGCCGTGATACGGGCAGCGGATGGCCTTGCCGTCCGGTTCGGGCGTGGAGACCAGCCGGGTGCCGCGGTGCCGGCAGACGTTGAGGTGGGCGGCCAGGCTGCCGTCCTCGGTGCGGACGACGAGCACCTCGCGCCCGGCCGCGGTGGCGGTGAGCCGGGCGCCCGGGCCCGGCAGGTCCGACTCGTGGCAGACCAGTTGCCAGGACTTGGCGAAGATGTGCCGGCTCTCGGCCGCGGCGATGCCCGGGTCCGTGTAGTAGCGGGCGGCGAGGGCCGCACCGGGGTGGGGCGGCTCGGTGCCGGGCGGGCCCGTGGTCGCGCGGGTGGCCGGGGATTTCGCGTGCATCAGCTGACTCCAGAGTGAGAAGACCGAGTGCTGACTGAATGGTTAGTCAGCCTGCGGAGCCGGTCGGTCGGTGTCAAGGGTTGCGGACTAACTAATCAGTTAGTTAGCGTCTGGCTGTCGCCGCGACGAGTCCCAGCTCCCGGACGCGGCCGTTCCGGACGATTCGCGTCCGGAACGCCCGCGACACGCCACCCGCTGCTGCTCCCCTCACCCCCCTTCACCCCCTTCACACCCCTCACCTCTTGCCCTCTCGACGGTGCCCGAGGCGCCCCCGGCACCTCCCGGGCCGCCCGGCACAGCCGTGGTCCCGACCCCCACCCGGGGCCACGGCACCCACCAGGTCACCTCCCGGCACCGGCCGGGTCCGCACACCTCTCCCCGGAGGCACGCATGAGCCGTCGTCGGAGTCTGGTCTGGCTCGGCCTGACGCCCGAGCCGGAACGGGAACTGCCCCCGAGCGTGGCGGCCCTGCGCAGCCCACCGACGGACTCCGCCGCCGAGCGCCGCCGCCTGCAGCGGCTGATCCTGCACGGCAGCGAACGCCGCTGGCTGCGGTATCTGGACGAGGTCGCCGACCTGGTGACCCGCGTCGCGAACGGCACCAGCCCCGGCGACCGCCGCGCGGCCCGGCTGGCCGCCGAGGTGATCCTCGACCACCACCGGATGCTCATCGGCCTCCCCGGCACCGCCTACGCCCGCACCGCCGGCCGGCGCCGCGCCCTGGAGTCCGCACTCCGCGACCTGCACGCCGGGAGCCCCGCTTCCGGTGGAGCCGACGAGGCCGAAGACACGGCCCCTCCCCATGACGCCGCCACCCACCCCGGAGGGCACGCATGACCACGACGCGAGCCCGCAGGGCAGAACGGACCGTCATCCGGTCCCTGACGCCTCCCGCATCCCGCGCACCCGACGGCGGCCGCACGGCCGATACCGTTCTCGGAGCCCGGCCCGACCGGCTGGAGGGCGCCCGGACGTACCTCGCACACGGCGGGTACGGCACCGCACCCACCCCCGGCGCGCTGCTCCAGCACCTCGACGAGGCCGGGCTCCGCGGACGCGGCGGAGCGGGATTCCCCACCGCCACCAAACTGGCCGCCGTGCGCGACGCCGGAGGTACGCCCGTCGTCGTCGCCAACGGCGAGGAGGGCGAGCCCGGCTCCGTCAAGGACCGCTGGCTGCTGCGCGCCCGCCCGCACCTCGTCCTCGACGGCCTCGCCCGGGCCGCCGCCGTCACCGGAGCCCGGCGCGGGTACGTCTACCTCGCGGATCCGGCCGCCGCCCAGCGGGTCCGGCAGGCCCTCGCGGAGCATCCGCCGCCCCTGTCCGTCGAGATCGTGCAGACCGAGCACACCTACGTCGCGGGGGAGGAGAGCGCGGTGGTCCGCCGGATCGACGGCGGCCCGGCACTTCCGCTGGCCAAACCGCCCCGGCCCTTCCAGCAGGGCGTCGGTGACGAGCCCACCCTCGTCGCCAACGTCGAGACCCTCGCCCGCATCGCGCTCATCGCCGCCCGCCCCGACCTCAGCCGCCGGATCGCCCGCAGCACCCTGATGACCCTCTCCGGGCCCGGTGCCGCGCCGCTGCTCACCGAGGTCCCCTACACCGCCACCCTGCGGGAGCTGGCGCGCGCCCAGGGCAGCACGGATGCCCAGGCCGCGCTCATGGGCGGCCTGTTCGGCGGACTCGTCGCGGAGCCCGCGTTCGGCCTGCCCGTCGACCCCGACCGCCTCGCCGGCGCCGGCACCGCCCTCGGCTGCGGCGCCGTGCGCTTCCTCGGCCCGCAGGACTGCCCCGTGACCGCCGCTGCCCGTGCGGCCGCCTACCTCGCAGCCGAGAGCGCCCGGCAGTGCGGCGTATGCGTCGCCGGATCGGGATCGGTCCGCGACGCCCTGCGGCACCTGGCCGACGGCAGCGCGACGGAAGACGTCCGTACCGCGCTGGGCCGCTGGTCCGCGGGGCTGCCCGGCCGCGGCGCCTGCGGCCTCCTGGACGCCGCCGCCGGAACCGCGGGCAGCCTGTTGCGCGCCTTCCCCGCTCTCGTCGACGCCCATCTGGCCGCCCCGTGCGCCCGCTGCGCCGCTGCCGCAGAACCACCGGGCGCGCCCCTCTCCGCCACCCACCGCCTCACCGTCCCCGTGCCCGAGGTGCCGGACACCCTCCCGTCCGCACCCGCCCGCACGGCCGCACCCGCGCACCGCCCGTGAGACGGGCAGTCGAAAGGACCCCGATGAAACTCCTGCTGGACTCCACCCGGTGCCAGGGCTACGGGCTGTGCCAGGAACACGCCCCCGCACTGATCGCCCTCGACGAGTGGGGCTACGCGTCCGTCGTCGCCGCGGACATCCCGCCCGGCGAGGAGAACGCCGCACGGGACTGCGCCGAGAGCTGCCCCAACTCCGCGCTCAGGCTGGAGAAGTGAGATGGCCCGCACGCCCGGCCGGGACCTGACTCCCCTCTTCGACCCCACGTCCGTCGCGGTGGTCGGTGCCAGCGACGATCCCGCCAAGTACGGGCACGCAATCGCCGCACAGGCGCTGCGCGCCCCCGGGCGCCGGCCCGTGCACCTCGTCAACCGGCGCGGCGGCACCGTGCTGGGCCGGACCGCGGCCCCCAGCCTCGCCGCGATCGGTGAACCGGTCGACCTGGCCGTGCTCTCCGTACCCGGCGAGGGGTTCGAGGCGGCCGTCGAGGACGCGCTGGCCTGTGGTGCCCGCGCCCTGGTGGCCATCACGGCGGGCTTCGCCGAGACGGGCGCCGCCGGTCTCGAACGGCAGCGCGCGATCACCGCCCGGGTCCGGGACGCCGGAGCGGTCCTCGTCGGCCCCAACTGCCTCGGCGTCGCCGACAACACGACCGCGCTGTATCTCGCCTCCGGCACCTTCGCCCCCGGCGGCATCGCGCTGCTGAGCCAGAGCGGCAACCTCGCCCTCGAACTCCAGTTGCGGCTCGCCCCGCACGGCTCCGGGTTCTCGCGGTTCGTCTCCCTCGGCAACCAGGCCGACGTCACCCTCGTCGATCTCGTCGACGACTGCGCACGGCACGAGGGCACGTCCGCCATCGCCGTCTACGCCGAGGACTTCGGCGACGGCCGGGCCTTCGCCGAGGCCGCCGCCGCGGCCGGGAAGCCCGTCGTGCTGCTGTCCGCCGGGCGCGGCAGCGCGTCCGCGCGCAGCGCACAGTCCCACACCGGTGCCCTGACCACCTCGGCCGACGTGGTGGCCGCCGCCTGCCGCGACGCCGGAGTCCATCTGGTCGCCACGCCCCGGGAGATGACCACCGTGCTGGCCGCTCTCGGTTCCCAGGGACGCCGGGCCGGGCGGCGCACCGCGATCTTCACCGACGGCGGCGGCCACGGCGCGATCGCCGCCGACGCGGCCGAGGCCGCCGGACTCGACGTCCCTGAACTCGGCGAGGCCGCCCAGGCCCGGCTGCGCGGGATGCTCTGGCAGCAGTCGGCCGTCGGCAACCCCGTCGACCTGGCGGGCATGGGCGAGCAGGACCCCGGCTCCTACGCCACGACCGTCGACGCCCTGCTCAGCACCGACGAGGTCGACGCGGTGCTGCTGACCGGATACTTCGGCGGCTACGCGGCCTCGGAGGGAGACCTCGGGGACGGCGGCGCGGACCTCGCCCAGGGCGAGCTCCGCGCCGCCCGGGAGATCGTCCGCGCGCACGCCGGGCGGCCCAAGCCCCTGGTCGTCCAGTCCATGTACCCCGCCTCGCCCAGTTGCCGGCTGCTTGCCGACGCCGGCATCCCCGTCTTCGGCGCCACCGAGGACGCCGCCCGTGCCCTGGCCGCCCTCACCGTCGACGAGCCCGCGGGACCGGCCGCAATCCCTCCGCTGCCGCCGCCCTCCTCCGCGGTGAGGGACCCCGGCTACCACTCCCTGCGGGCGTTGCTCGGCGCCGCAGGGCTGCGGTTCCCCGCGGCCCGCCACATCACCGACGAAGCGCAACTGCTCTCCGCCGCAGCCGAGTTCGAGGGGCCGTACGTCCTCAAGGCGCTGCATCTGCTGCACAAGTCCGACGCGGGCGGCGTCGCGCTGGGGCTGCCCGACCGGGCCGCGCTGCTGGCCGCGTACCGCGAGATGCACACCAGGCTGGGTGCCCCCGCCTACTCGGTCGAGGCCATGGCCGACCTCAGCGACGGGGTCGAGCTGATCGTCGGCGTCAACCGGGACCCCCGCTTCGGTCCCGTCGCCATGGTCGGTCTCGGCGGAATCCTCACCGAGACCCTGCACGACGTCGCGTTCGCGCTGGCCCCCGTCCCGCCTGCGCGGGCCGAGCGGCTGCTGCGCGGACTGCGTACCGCCGGGCTGCTCGCGGGCGCCCGGGGCCGGCCCGCAGTCGAGGTGACCGCGGCCGCCGAGGCCGTCGCCCGCATCACCGAAGTCGCCGCAGCGCACCCCGAGATCGCCGAACTCGAGGTCAATCCCCTCCTCGTCCGGCCCGACGGCGCCCTCGCCCTGGATGCCCGCGCCGTCCTGGCCTGACCGGCCGCCCCCGCCATCCGCCCACCCCACGGCCCGAGTCACCCACCGCCTGGAAGGATCGCCATGGACTTCCGCTACACCCCCGAGCAGGCCGAACTCAAGGCCCGCGCCGCCGCCTACTCCCAGCGGCTCATGCGCTACGAGAACGAGTCGGAGGAAGCCGGCGGTCCGCTGCCGGCCGAAACCGTCCGCACCCTGACCCGCGAGGCCATCGACGCCGGTGTGTTCGCGATCAACATGCCGGTCGAATGGGGCGGCGCCGGGCTCAGCCTCCTCGACCAGGTCATCGTCGAGGAGGAGTTCGGCAAGGTCACCAACTGCCTGTGGGACATCCCCTGGCGGCCCGCCAACGTCCTGGCGTACGGCACCGAGGCGCAGCGCGAGAAGTATCTGCTGCCCGTCATCCGCGGGGAACGCTTCGACGCGTTCGCCGTCACCGAGCCCGGTGCCGGATCGGACGCCGGCTCCGGCACCAGCACCGCCGACCCGGTGCCGGGAGGCTGGCTGCTCAACGGCGAGAAGTGGTTCGTCACCTGTGGGGATGTCGCCGACTTCCTGCTGGTGCAGGCCGACGCGGGGCCCGACCGGCAGCCCACGCTGTTCTTCGTCGACAAGCAGGCGCCCGGCGTGCGGATGACCCGCGTCCCGCGCTTCATGCACTCCGCGGTCAACGGCCACCCCGAGTTCGTCCTCCAGGACGTCTTCGTCCCCGACGAGGACGTGCTCGGCGGGGTCGGCAACGGCTACGAGCTCACCAAGGAGTGGTTCACCGACGAGCGGCTCATGATCGCCGCCCGGACGACGGGTGCCGCTGAGCGTGCCCTGGAGCTGGCCCGTGACTGGGCGGTGGAGCGGCGGCAGTTCGGTTCCCGGATCGCCGACTTCCAGCTGATCCAGGGCATGCTGGCGGACTGCGCGGTGGACATCGCCGTGAACCGGGCCTACACCCACCAGGTCGCCTGGGAGGCCGACCAGCCCAAGACCGACCGCAAGACCCTGCACGCCAAGGCGTCGACGGCCAAGCTGGCGGCGAGCGAGGCGGCCGGCCGGGTCGTGGACCGCTGTCTGCAGATCTTCGGCGGGCGCGGCTACGACCGCTCCTACCCGGTCGAGCGCCTCTACCGGGAGGTCCGCGTCGACCGGATCTGGGAGGGCACCTCGGAGATCCAGCGCCTGATCATCGCCAACGAGCTGATCAAGCGCGGCACCCGGGCCCTCGCCCTGCCCCTGCACTGACCTCCGGATCCCCCTGCTCCTCTCACCGCGTCCGCTCCGGCTGCTCCGTCCCCCTCCGGCCCGCGGCCCGGCCTCCGCTGTCCCGCCCGTCACCCCGCATCCCCGAGGATCCGACATGGACTTCCGCCTCACCGCCCGCCAGCAGGAGCTCAAGGGCACGGCTCGCAGGCTCACCGACCTCATCACGAAGTACGAAGACGACTGCGAGGAGAACAACGGCCTGCCCCCGCAGGCCCACGCCGCCATCCGGGACGCCGTGCTCGACTGCGGCCTCCAGGCCGTCAACATGCCCACCGAGTGGGGTGGCGCCGGGCTCCGCATCGTCGAGCAGGCCGTCGTCCAGGAAGAGCTGGGCCGCCTCACCGGCGCCCTGTGGGACACGGTCTGGCGGCCCGCCAACGCCCTGCGCGTCTGCACCCCTCAGCAGCGCGAACGCTTCCTGATGCCGGCCATCCGCGGCGAGCGGCGCGACTGCTACGCCGTGACCGAACCGGAGGCGGGCTCCGACCCGCAGAACCTCAGCACGACCGCGACCCGCACCGAGGACGGCCACTGGGTCCTCGACGGCGAGAAGTGGTTCGTCACCGTCGGCGACCACGCCGACTTCCTGATCGTTCTCGCGGCGGCGGGTGAGAAGCGGGCACCGACCCTGTTCCTCGTCGACAAGGACACCCCCGGCGTCGAGATGACGCGGGTGCCGCGCTTCATGCACACCTTCGTCTACGAGCACCCCGAGTTCACCTTCACCCAGGTGCGGGTGCCGGACGACGCGGTGCTCGGCGGAGTCGGCGAAGGTCACGAGCTCACCCGTTCGTGGTTCACCGAGGAACGTCTGATGATCGCGGCGCGCACCATCGGGGCCGCTGAGCGTGCCCTGGAGCTGGCCCGTGACTGGGCGGTGGAGCGGCGGCAGTTCGGTTCCCGGATCGCCGACTTCCAGCTGATCCAGGGCATGCTGGCGGACTGCGCGGTGGACATCGCCGTGAACCGGGCCTACACCCACCAGGTCGCCTGGGAGGTCTCCGAGGGCACTGCCGACCGCAAGGCCCTGCACGCCAAGGCGTCGACGGCCAAGCTGGCGGCGAGCGAGGCGGCCGGCCGGGTCGTCGACCGCTGTCTGCAGATCTTCGGCGGGCGCGGATACGACCGCTCCCACCCGGTCGAGCGCCTCTACCGGGAGCTGCGGGTCGACCGGATCTGGGAGGGCACCTCGGAGATCCAGCGCCTGATCGTCGCGGGCGAACTCGTCAAGCGCGGCACGGGCGTCCTGCAACTGCCCTCCACCTGACGGCCGACACGCCCGATCACCGGCGGCCCCGGACCACCGGCCGGGGCCGCCGGTGATCGGAGAACCGCCGCCCCGGGCCCTCCGGGACGGCCCATCCGTTCGGAAGGGAGCCACACATGACGGAGCCGGTGACCGCCGCGCCCAGGGGCAGCGCACCATCCGTACAGCGCGTCGGCGTCGTGGGCTGCGGCCTCATGGGGTCCGGCATCGCCGAGGTGTGCGCCCGCGCCGGACTCGACGTCGTCGTCGCCGAGTCCGGCGCCGCCGCCGCCGGGGCGGGCCGCTCCAGGGTCGCCGGCTCCCTGGAACGTGCAGCCGCGGCCGGCAAGCTCACCGCGGCGGACCGGGACGCCGCCCTGTCCCGGCTCACCGTCACCGACGACCTGGACCGGCTGGCCGACCGGGACCTGGTGATCGAGGCCGTCGCGGAGGACGAGGCGGCGAAGCTGGAGGTGTTCACCCGGCTGGATCGCGTGGTGCGGCGCGAGGACGCCGTCCTGGCCACCAACACCTCCTCCCTCCCGGTCATCCGTCTCGCCACCGCCACCCGACGCCCCGAATACGTCGTGGGGCTGCACTTCTTCAATCCCGTTCCCGTCCTGCCGCTGGTGGAGCTGGTGCCCTCCCTGCTGACCGGCGAGGACACCGCCCGCCTCGCCGAGTCCTTCGCCACCGAGGTGCTGGGCAAGCAGGTCGTACGTGCCCGGGACCGGTCGGGCTTCGTCGTCAACGCCCTCCTCGTCCCGTATCTGCTCGCGGCCGTCCGCATGGTCGAGTCCGGCACGGCATCGGCCGCGGACGTCGATCGTGCCATGACGCTCGGATGCGCCCACCCGCTCGGCCCGCTCGCGCTCGCCGACCTCATCGGGCTCGACACCGTCCAGGCCATCGCCGAATCGCTGTACGACGAGTTCCGCGAACCCCTCCACGCCCCGCCGCCGCTGCTGGCCCGCATGGTCGACGCGGGGATGCTGGGCCGGAAGACGGGCAGCGGCTTCCATTCCTACCGCCACTCCTACCGCTGAACGGGCACCACTCCGGCTGTTTCCGTGCCGATGCGGGAGGATGGGGGAGGCGAGCGGCCGGCGCACTCCCGGCCACCGGACCGATCAGGGGAGCACGCACGTGTCCAGCGCCGAACGCACCCGGGCGTCCCGCGAGCGGATCCTCTCCGCCGCCTGCGAAGTGATCGCCGAGGTGGGCTTCGAGAAGATCCGCATGCGCATGGTCGCCGAGCACGCCGGGGTGTCGACGGCGCTGCTCCATTACCACTTCGAGAACCGCGAGAAGCTCTTCACCGAGGCGATGACGCACTCCTTCGCCCACACCAGCACCGAACTCGAACGGGATGCCGACACGGTGCCCGCGGCCGTCATCCTCGCCCGCATCCTGCACAGCCTCCTGCCCACCGACCCGGTGCTGCGCCAGGACTGGCGGCTGTGGCAGGAGCTGTGGGTGCGCGCGCTGCGTGACGAGACCACGCAGCGCCTCGCCGTCGACCTCTACGACCAGTTGCACGACTGGGTCGGACAGGCCCTGCGGCGCGGTGTCGACAGCGGCGAGTTCGCCGACTGCGACGTCGATGCGACCAGCACCACGCTGCTGGCGCTGTGCGACGGTTTCGGTATCCGGCTGATGCTGGGCGACCCCCGGGTCACCGTCGCGTCGGCGCAGACGGCGCTGTGGGCGACGGCGGCCCGGGAGCTGAAGATCGCGCCGCAGTTCCCGCAGCTGTGACGCCCACCTCCGCGGCCCCTTGCGCGCCGCGTACCACTGCTGCGGCGGCGGTGGGGGCTCACCCGGGCGCGACCTCACCCGGCCCGGCGCCGCCCGCCTGGCCGTCATCGCCTCCGACGGCCGCTGCGGACACCGCACCAGGAGCCGCCGGACGGGACGGGTCCTGGATTCCGCGGCCTTCCGTGGAGGCGAAACCGAGCCAGGTGTGCCGGTTGCGCCACCAGCACCAGCCGACCTTCGGGGCGCCGCGGCGTTCCCGCCCGTCCCGGCCGGTGCCGTTGCTGATCCACAGGGCCGGGGTGCGGGCGTCCAGGGTGCCGTTGGGCTTGCGCAGCCGGGAGCCGATGGTCATGAAGCATCGGTTGCGTTCCAGCGCTGCCGGCTGGTTGAGCACCCAGTGGATGCCCTCGGTGAGCAGCAGGGGCGTACGGCCCTGCTCGGCCAGGGCGGGCAGGGCCTCTTCCGGGCTCCAGTTCGCCATGTGGTCGCCGCGGTCGATGCCGGTGGCGAGGTAGAGGGGAGCGTCGGGCAGGTCGATGCCGGAGGGGGTGAAGCGGTCGACGTCGGCCATGTCGCTGACGACGAAGCCGGGCTTGTCCCCGTGGCGGAGCAGCGGGGCGAGCGCGGAGGCCGGAACCCGGTCGGGGTGGACGGCGAGGAGGGTGCCGTCGTCGGCGGCGGATTCCGCGGCGAAGGAGCGGAGGGTGCGGGCGGGCAACCCGGCCAGGTCGTGCACGCCGAGAGCGATCAGGTGTTCTGCCTGGGCGGTGAGCGCCGGGAGTGTGGGCATGGCGGCGGCGGGCGTCGAGGTGGGCAAAGCACTCCCTGATGTGCGGGGGAACGGATGTGGAGGGTCGGCGGGGTGCGGCCGACCAGGTGCGGCCGACGGGGTGCTGCCGGGCCGGCCCTGGTGGGTCGGCACCGCTTCCCGGCAGCGGTTCGGCTCCGTGCGGGGCCGGTTCACCGGGGCGCGGCGGCGGTGGACACGAGGGCGGGCTCCGGCAGCAGCGGAGCAGTCGTTCGGTACTGCGCACGCGGGCGCAGGGACGGTCAGGGGTCCCTCAGGACGGGAGCGGGAGCAGGAACGAGCGGGTGAGCGACGGGAACCCGTCGCGGAGAGTCTGCACCGGCGGAACGGTCGTACCTTCAGTGTAAAAATACTCCAGACGAAGAAGAGGGTCAACATAAAAATGCTACGAGGGTAAGATTTCGCCATGGCCACCCGCACCGCACCGCCGACTCCGCAGCCCGGACTCCGTGAGACGAAGAAGCAGGAGAGTCGCCGGCTGATCTCCGATTCCGCCACCCGGCTCTTCCTCGCCCAGGGGTTCGAACAGACCTCCATCGCCGAGATCGCCGCCGCCGCACGGGTGGCGAAGAAGACCGTCACCAACTACTTCCCGCGCAAAGAGGACCTGGCCCTGGACCGCCAGGACGCCTTTGTCGCCTCGCTGGCCCGCGCGGTCACCGACCGCGGACCGGGCGAGTCGGCACTGGCCGCCCTGCGGCGCGCCTTCAGCGGCGCGGTAGCCGCTGCCGACCCGGTCGCCGGGTTCTCGGGACCCGGGTTCGCGCGCATGATCGCCGACAGCCCCACCCTGACGGCCCGGCTGCGCGAACTGCACGATCTGCGCGAAGCCGCCCTGGCGGCGGCGCTCACCGAGGCCACCGGTGCGGAACCCGACGACGTCGGCGTACGCACCGCCGCCGGACTGCTCGGCGCGGTCCACCGCATCCTCTTCGACCGCATCCAGCGCCTCACCCTCGCCGGGGAGGACATGACGCGGATCCGCACCGAGATCACTGCAGCGGCCGAGGACGCGTTCGGCCTCGTCGAACCCGCCCTCGGCGGCTACGCCGTCGCCTGACGGCTGTGCGCTGCCCGGTGCCTGGCGCCCGTTCGCTCCCAGGACCGTCCGGGCGGGATCCGCCACGCCTGCCGGCCGACCACCGCACGTGGCCGGTGCCGGACCGGGCGGCAGACGACGTCCGGGTAAAGCTTGACTTGGAGCACACTCCAAGTTCTACGGTCTTCTTCATGGCCGACGGAAGCACCCTCCCCGAGCAGAACCGGGAACCCGCCCTGACGATCGCCCAGGTCGCCGAGCGGACCGGTTTGTCGCCCGACACTTTGCGCTACTACGAGCGCGCCGGGCTGATCGACCGGGTGGGGCGCACCACAGGGAACCAGCGTCGCTATGCGGCCGCCGACCTGGCCTGGCTCGAGTTTCTGCTGCGGCTGCGCGAGACCGGCATGTCCATCACCGACATGCAGCACTTCGCCCGGTTGCGAGCCGACGGGGCCGCCACCGTCCCCGACCGGCTGGCCATGCTGCGCGCACACCGCAGCAGCCTCGCCGAGCGCATCCGCAGCCTGCGTCGCAACGCCACCGCGTTGGACGCGAAGATCGACCACTACGAACAGCTGCTCACTGAGCAGCCGGAAACGGACACACCCGCATGAGCGCCACCGACGCAGCCACCACCCGCCAGGACCGCTTCGCACATGGTCTGGAGATCCTCACCCAGGTCGACGGCGAGGGAGGACAGAAGGTCGTCGACTCCCTCGCCGACATCAGCCCCGAACTCGGCCACCAGGTCGTCGCCTGGGCCTTCGGGGAGATCTACGACCGTCCCGCCCTGCCCCCGCGCGACCGCCAGTTGGTGACCCTCGGCATGCTCACCGCCCTCGGCGGCTGCGAACCCCAGTTGGAGGTGCACATCAACGCGGCCCTCAACGTCGGGCTCACCCCCGAGGAGATCGTCGAGGCCCTGCTGCACGCGGCCGTCTACTGCGGAATGCCCAAAGCCCTGAACGCCACCTTCGTCGCAAAGAAGGTCTTCGCCGAACGGGACCTGCTGCCCGTCAGGAACCAGTAGCCGCGACAACCGGGCCCGGCCTTCCGAACCGCGGTGTCGGAGACATCGGCCGGCAGCACTCGGAAGGCCCGGACCCGGTGGAGCCGCTGTGCCCGATTTCCACGCACATCCTCGGTGCCGCTGCCCGGAGAGCACCGGCCTCGCGGTCCTCCGATGCCGACCGGAGCCGGCGGACTCCTGGAGACGGCGCCTGCGTCCGGGCGCCACTGTCCTCCACGGAGGAGACCGCGGTCGGCGGTCGCGTCCTACGTGGTCTGGATCTTGTCGACCTGGGATGTGATGAGGTTCGGGGGAATGGTGTTGTCTCCGGGGCGGTAGGACCCGTACCGGGAGAAGGTGACGATGAGGTTCCCCACCCGGACGTGCACGAAGAGGTGGGGGAACTCGTGACGGTCCTCGGCGTAGGAGACCGTACGCAGGTAGTAGGAGAGGGCCTGGTCGCCGTCGTCCGGCCCGGCCCTCCGCTTCACGCCCCGGTAGGGGTCGCTGTCCTCGGGTGTCTCTCCCGCGCGAAACGGCGAGGCGCAGGCTTTGGTGGACGAGCTCAGGCTGCTCATCACATCCGACGCGTCCTTCACCGAGGGATAGGACACCAGGATCACACTGACGAAGTCCTCGGGCGTCTTCACGAAGCGCCGGCTCGCCCGGGCGCCGGCCCGGTCCGTGGTCCACGGGCGGATACCGTCCACCAGCGGCTGGCACTCCGGCTCGGACGCCTTCCAGTCCTTGCCGCTGGTTGTCGTGTCCCAGGCCCGGCGGTACTCCGTGTCGAGTTCGTCGTTCCGGGTCAGCAGCAGCTTCTTCAACTGCGCCCGCGACAGCGGCTCGGTGTGCCGCACGTGCTTCTCGCTCTTGTCGCTGCTCTCCGGTGCTGCCGGACCCGCTCCCGACGTGCAGGCCCCCAGCAGGATCACCAGCACTCCCGCCCCCGCAACAGCCGCTCTGCCGCGTGCCGAAACTCCCACTGGACCCCCCCTTTGACACGAACCCGACCACGCAGCGTAGATGACGGCACGGAGAGCACCGCTGTCCGGGGGACAGGCTGTCCTTCACGGGCCGCCGAGGAGGCTGACCGGCATCGCGCCGAGGTCGACAGGGCCACACGGGAACGGGAAGGGGAGAACACGGCCTCTCTCGGCACCCGTTCGCCGGCGTACTGCACACACGGGCGGTAGGGCGCAAGGCGCTGCGCGCTGCGGGACTTTCGAGGCTCGTCGAATCATCCTCTCCCAGTCCTGGTCGGCGTGGTCCACTCAGGACGGACGACGACGGACGACGACGAACGACGACGAACAACATGGTGGAAAGGAAAGGGGAATTCCTTGAAAGCGAGATCTGGGCGGCGCGGAGCATTCGCCGCCGGGGTGGCTTTCGTGGCCGCCTGCGCTGCTGGTATGACGACCGCCATGCCCACTGCCGCCATGGCATCGGACAAGCCCCACAGCCGGAACGGGCCCGAGACCTGGGACACTTCGGGGCACGTGAGCGGCTGGTTCGAGCACAAGGGCGACAAGCTCGTTGCCTGGGACGCGGTGGCGGACGGAAAGTCCGCCGTCCTGGCCGCGCGTCGACAGCACTGGTACTACCACGACATGCGTTATTACTGCACTCCGCTCTGGAACGCCAAGGGATCCGGACATCTGGTCAAGCGGACGTGCGACGGGAAGGACCCGGCCTACACCCCTGAAGGCTGGTACATGTTCTATTTCCCGTGCACCGGTGAGTACGCCGGCCGGGAAATGGGGGACTGCGGAGCGATGGAAGGCATGGGAGTCACCTGACCGGCCCGGCACTCGACAGGGGGCGGGCCGGTCAGGCGCGCCCCCTGCTCGGTTGCACCGCTTCTACGGAGCATCTTGGGGGACGTGTGACGCGCAGAGGATTGCCGGGTGTGGGCGCAGTACTGTCCGTTCTGGTGATGGCGCTCGGCGGGTGTTCCACCGCCCCCGGGTCCGGAGATCCGGAGCCGGGGGCGGTGCCTTCGCCGACCGCCGACGGAACGGTGGCCCTCCCGCTCGACGCCTATTTTCCCACCCGGAAGGCGGAGAACACGATGTCCGCGGCCGCGGACTCCTTCGCCCGGAGCTGCCTGCGCCGCTACGGATTCGCCGCGGAACATCCCGTCATCCCGGAGGACAGCGGAATCGCCATCCAGCTCCGGGAGATGAAGGATGCCCTGTTCGTTCCCGAAGAACAGGCCCGCCGTCACGGATTCCACCGGCCTTCCGGCAAGTCGCCGCAGCATGTGAAGGGCAACACGCGGCCCGACGCGGAGTCGGTGGAGAAGAACCGGAGGGAGCTGCAGGCGATGCTGCCGGTCCTCAACGGATGGCATCGGGCGCAGGAGGCGCGCGAAGCAGGACGGAACGTCAGGCCGCAGAAGACGTACCACGGTCGGAGGATTCCGGAGTACGGCTGTTTCGGGGAGGCGGACACCCGGCTGTCCGCGGGGCTGGACCAGCCGGTTCCCGGGAACTCCCCGGGAGGCGCGCAGGACGCGTTCAACTTCGTCCAGCGGCTGCGGGCGCATGCGGCGGGAGCCGTCGCCGAGGAGCCGCGTGTCGTGGCCGTCACCAAACGCTGGGCGAAGTGCTATCGGAAGGCGACCGGTCTCTCCCGGGCCAATCCGTACACTGCCGCGCGCGATCCGCGCTGGCAGCGCTCCTCCGAACCGTCCGCCAAGGAGATCCACGCAGCCGTGGCCCACACCCGGTGCCAACTGCGCGTCAATTTCCTCGGGGTGGTGGATGCGCTGACCGTTCGGCATGAAAAGCGAGCGGAGGCTCGCCACCGTTCGCGGCTGCGAGCTGTGCGCGACTTCCACCGGGCCCGTACCCGCAAGGCCGAGCAGGTCACTCACGGCCGCTCCGGCTGAGATCCGTCGCGCCGGATCCACCGCGTCCGAGGGCCTCGCCGGCACCACGGGGAGCTGCATCGTGTTCGGTCGTCCCTGCACGACCAGGTCGGCATGCGGTCGTCCGGCGGTGTGCGACGGCAGGAACCACGTGAGCGCATCCCCGCCGGCGCCGCCAGTGGCTCCTCACCGCCCCCCGGAGAGGGAACAGCCGGGACCCGTCCGCGAGGTGGCCGTCCGTGAAATTGTGATCATCTACCCATCCGCAAAGGAGAAACATGCGCAAGGTCATCAGTGGTACGGCTGTCCTCGTCACGGCAGCGCTGCTGACGGGTTGCGGCGGCCGCGACGACGGCGGCTCGTCGGCGGACGAGGACGACAATTCCGCACACGAGAGCGTGCAGCCGAAACCGAAAGCGACGTCGCAGCCGACGCCGGGCACGGGGAGCGGCAGCGGCGAGGTCGAGCACAAGGTCGCTCTCGAAGTCCGCGGCAGCGGTACGTCGCAGATCTCCTACACCCTCGCCACCAACAAGATGGAGACGGTGAAGTTGCCCTGGAAGAAGACCTCGACCATCACCCTGAAGACCGACGCCCAGAAGCGGATCGGCACCACGGTGTCCGTCGCACCCGGTTCCGTACCCGACTCCGACGGCACGCTCCGCCCGGCGGACTGCGTCATCACGGTCGACGGGAAGAAGGTCGCGGACAACCAGGGCGGCGCCTCCGAGAAGCCGTGCGAGTACACGGTGAAATGAGCCTCCGGCCGCCGCTGCGCGGAGCCGCGGGGAGGGTGAGGTGTCGCCCTCGCGCAGGCGACCGCCGCGGACCCCGAACCGGTCGGGAAACCGGGAGGCGTCCTCGCCGGAACGGCGGTGCGGAGGCTGACGCGGTCGTACATTCCCGGTCCCGAGGCCCGTGTTCCGGGCCGGTCGCTGCGGTCTGCCCAGCTCACCGGAGAGAGGCGCTCTCCCGGTGCCCTTCTCCGGCCGGTGCCCTTCTCCGGAATGCGGTGCAGGGCATTCGGCTCCGAACGATCCGGTTTCACTTTCAATCACCTCTGCGCGCCTCAGCGCACGGGTACTTGACCGGTTTTGCGGCCGCATGCGCCACATTCCCACCGGGACGGAGTCCATCAGGTGGACGTGGCTGAGCAGAAGGTGATTCGATTAATCGAAAGAGGGGCACGGAAGAAGGCAGCTTCGTGATCACCATCCCGCTGAGCGCGGACGCGCTGGCTGCAACGCGATTCGCGGTCTCCCCGCTGATGCACGCGGGAGCGTTGCTGCATCCGTACCGACCGCGCACCACGACCGGCGCGTATTCCCTGTCATACAGCCACGTCAGTGGTGTGCTGCGGGAGCAGCGGCTGCATCTGCTCGCCGCGGTACGCCAGATGGTGCACGCCTTCGCGCCGGTCTTCTACGCGCCGGTTTTCCTGACGCCCCCGGCGGCCGCGGGCCGGATCCCCGAGCCGCATGAGGATCTGCACCGCGTCGCCTCCGCTCCCAGCCGGGTCGTGGCCCGGCAGCTCGACAGCCTCCTGGGCGTGCAGTCCCAGCACGGCCGCGCCGCGCTCGCCGCGCTGCGCATCCTGCGGAGGGTCGCGGACCGCGGAGAGGCGGACTTCGCGAACCAACTGGCCTGCGAACTGGACAGGTTCTGGCTGCGTGGCCTCTCCCGCACCTGGTCGGAGGCCGCGGCCGGCGCCGCGGAGGACATCGCTCTGCGCACCCGGCTGCTCGCGGATCACGGCATGGCAGGAGCGCTGGGGTCGCTGCACGACTCCGTCTGCTACGGCGACGGGGCCCTCCGCATGGTGGGCCCGGGTACCGCCGAGGTGCCCGCCGGGGGACACCTCGTCCTGTTCCCCTCGCCCTGGGCGCACACCTGGCTGCTGAGCGTCGACCCTCAGGAGCAGCGTCCGGCATATCTCATCTACCCGGCCCGTCCCCAACCCTCGTCCTCTCCGCCCGACGGTAGGAACCGCTCCATGGGGGGCGTCCTCGGTCCCACCCGATCCGCCCTGCTCGCGGACCTCGAGGTGGCGCGCACGACCACGCAGCTCGCGGCCCTGCACCACCTGAGCGCCTCGACCGTCTCCTACCACCTGGGCCTGCTGCACCGAGCGGGCCTGGTGAGCCGCACGAGGAGCCGCAATTCCGTGTACTACCAGCGCACCGTGCCGGCGGCGGCCCTGCCCCGACCGGCCGCGGAGCCCGCCGCTCCGGGCCGGTGACCGGATGAGGAGGAGGCACCCGGGGGCGGGCATGTGCCGGGCAGGGACTTCGGGCGGGTGCTCCGGGCCAGGGGAGCCCGGCAGGGGAGAGGTCCGGGCCGGGGGAGTCGGGTGGGGTGTGAGATGCTAGGAACGCAGTAACTCCGTGCTTAGACAGCAGGCACGCCTTTCCGCGGGAGCGGACTGTGGCGTGCCGTCGCGTCGACTTCCTCCCGTCCCCCACAGGTCAGCAGACGGGAGCATCGACGTTTCATGAGTGCCGCCGCCGCAGAGTTCGTGCCGCGCCCTCCCGGCCGGGTCCTGCCCGCGCCCTGGTGAGGAGGGCGCCCGAGGCAGCCGGGGACGGGTTCGGATCCGGACCGGACCGGCGCCCGTCCGGCCGCTGCGTGCGAGTACCTTCCCGTTCCCCCGGTCGCGTCCCCGTGCCCGGTGCCGTCCTGTGCGGGCGGAACCCGCCCGGCGGCAGTCCCCGGTGGGTGTGCGGTGCCCGGGTGGGTACGACAGTCAAATGTGTGAGTGAAGGGGTCCGTTGATGAGTGTCACCGAGTCCGCCCTGCGCGAGCGCCTGTGCGAGGTGCTGGTGCGGCGGGGCGACGAGATCGCCGACCGCTGGGTGCGGCAGCAGGTGGAGCGGGTTTCGCTGAGTGAGGGTCTTGCCCAGGAGGACCTGCACGAGGAGGCGGACGCGCTGGTCGCCGCGCTGCGCCGGGGGATGGCGAGCGAGTTGCCCACGGACCGGGTCGTCGCCTCCCACCAGGAGCTGCGCGAGGCGGTGGTCGACATGTCGATGCGGCGGGCACGTGCGGGTTCCTCGCCGACCGCCACCTCGCTGTCCGTGCTGGCGCTGAAGGACGTGCTGCTGGAGGCGGCCCAGCAGGAGTCCCTCGCGGCCGACGACATGCTGGCGGCCGCCCTGCTGCTCAACCGGCTGCTGGACGCCGCCGGGGCACTGTGCTTCGAGACCTACGTCGAGGGCCGCGAGGAGATCATCCGCCGGCAGAGCCGCCAGTTGCTGGAGGTCTCCACGCCGGTGGTGCGGCTGTGGCGGCACGTTCTCGCCGTGCCGCTGGTCGGCACCCTGGACACCGCGCGCAGCCAGGTGGTGATGGAGACCCTGCTGGAGGCCATCCAGCAGCACGAGGCGACGGTGGCCATCATCGACATCACCGGAGTGCCGACGGTGGACACGTCCGTCGCCCAGCACCTGATGCAGACCGTGCAGGCGGTACGGATGATGGGCGCCGACTGTGTCATCAGCGGGATCCGGCCCGCCATCGCCCAGACCATCGTCCAACTGGGCATCGACCTCTCGGACATCCTCACCCGCGCCAATCTGGCGGACGCCCTGGCCACCGCGGTGCGGCTGACGGGGGAGGACGGGACCGGGACCGTCTCCGGCCCGCTGGCGGCGCCCGGCGCGCCGGAGGTGCGGGCGGCGCCGTGAGGGGAGGACCGGTACCGATTCTGCGGCTGGGCGACACGCTGGTCACCGGCCTGCTCAACGAACTCGACGACTCCTCGGCCCTCGCGCTGGCCGAGGAACTGACCGACCGCATCGTCTCCGACCGGGCCCGCGGCGTGCTGATCGACATCTCCCGCGTGGAGATCATCGACTCCTTCGTGGCGCGTGCGCTGATGGAACTCTCGACGATGGCGCAACTGCTGGGAGCCCGCGTGGTCGTGGCCGGCATGCGGCCCGCCGTGGCCATCACCCTGGTGGAGCTGGGCATCGAACTGAAGGGCGTGGAGACGGCGCTGAACGCGGAACAGGGCATGTCCGCCCTGGGCTGGCGCCACTCGTCCTCCGGCCTGCAGGAGCCGCCGACGTGAGGACCTTCGGCGCGGCTGACGGCGAGCGCGGCGAGCGGCTGGTCCCCGGACAGCAGGCCCCCGCGCACGGCCGGACTGCTGATCCCGCGACCCCGGGCAGGCGCGCGGAACCCCGGGAGCGCCCCCAGGAGCCTGCCGGCGGCTCGCCCGCCGAGGCGGAGGGTTCCGACGCCGTCACCCATCCGGTGCGCACGGACGAGGACCTGCTGCTGGTGCGGCACGCGGTGCGCGCCGCCACCGTGGAGGCCGGGTTCAGCCTCGTCGACCAGACGCGGGTCGTCACCGCCGCCAGCGAACTGGCCCGCAACGCCTATGTGCACGGCGGCGGAGGCGCGCTGACCATCGAGCTGCTGCGCCACGGCATCCGGCGGGGGGTGCGGCTGACGGTGCGGGACGAGGGCCCCGGCATCGACGACCTGCCGAGCGCGCTGGCCGACGGGTACACCACAGGGGCGGGACTGGGGCACGGCCTGGGCGGGGCGCGGCGGCTCATGCACGAGTTCGAGGTGCGCTCGGAGCCGGGCAGCGGAGCCGTGGTCACCGCCGTACGGTGGAGCGAGCGGTGAGCGGAGGCGAGCTCGGCACCGTGCCGACGGCACAGGTACGCATCGATCACCACAGCGCCGTCCATCTGGCTGCCGAGCTGGCCCGGCGTACGGCACGGCAGTGCGGGCTGGACGGCTCGCTGCCGGACCAGGCGGCCGCTGTGGCCAGCGAACTGGCCAGCAACCTGGACAAGCACGCGGGGGACGGCGTCGTCTACCTCCAGCCCCTTCCGACGGGCGAAGGATTCGAGGTGCTGGCCGTCGACCGCGGTCCGGGAATGGGCGAGTTGCAGCGCTGCCTGGCCGACGGCTACACCACCACGAACACGCTCGGCACCGGTCTGGGCGCGGTCAGCCGGGTCGCGGACGCCTTCGTGATCCGCACCCGGGTACCGGACGGCACCGTCGCCTCCGCCCGGTTGACACCCCGCGGCGGCTCCCCGGCCGGAGGGCCTGCCGGACCGTCCGGTCGGGACGGGCTGCCGGGTCACCGTGTGGGCGCGATCTGTCTGCCTGCCGAGGGCGAGGAGCACTGCGGGGACGGCTGGTCGCTGCACGCCACCGCCGGGCAGGTGACGGCGGCCGTGGTCGACGGGTTGGGGCACGGCGAGGCCGCGGCCCGCGCCGCGCGACTGGCGCTGCGCATCGCGCGGGAGGCACCGGACAGCGCCCTCCCGGCGCTCATGTCGGAGATGCACCGGGCTCTGCGGCACACCCGCGGCGCCGCCGTCGGGCTGGTGCGCCTCGAACCCGGACGGCTGCACTTCTGCGGGGTCGGCAACGTGCGCGTCTGCGTGCTCCACCACGACCGGCCCCCGCGGCGGATCGAGAGCCGCCCGGGGATCGTCGGGTGGAACCTTCCCACTCCGCACGTCCGCACCGAGCCGCTGGAGGCCGACCGCCTGGCAGTGGTGCACTCCGACGGGATACAGGCCCGCTGGTCGCACGATCCCTCCCGGTTCCTGTCGCACCTGCCGGCGCCGCTGCTGCCCGCGGCTCTGGCACATCGGCACCGCCGGCTCCGGGACGACGCCACCGCACTGGCACTGACAGGACTGCGATGAGGCTGCTGATGAGACAGGAGAGCGGGCATCTGACCACGCTGGGCGGGGTGCGGCGAGCAGTGCGCCGCCTCGCCCGGACCCACGGTGTCCCGGCCGAGCTGCGGGCCCGGCTGGTGGTCTCCGTCGCCGCCGTCGCACGGGACGAACTCGTCGAAGGCCGCGGCGTCCGGGTCCGCCTCTCCTCGGCAGGGGCGGGGCAGACGCACGGCGGCGAAGCCCTCGCGTGCGTTCTGGCGCCCGTGGGCACCGCCTGCGAGGCCGGCCGGCGAGCGCTCGACGGACTGCCGCTGCCCGCCACGGCCGACGCGGACGGTGCCGCGGTATGGCACCTTCCGCCGCGCACGTCCGGGAACGGAGCCGGGCACCTCCCCGACGGCGAGACGGTCCCCGACGGTGACATGGCCCCTGTCCGGGAGGCGGTCCCCGACGGGGAGGCGGTCCACGAGGAGCTGCGCGCGGTACTGGACCGCTGCGACGCCGTGGAGGCCGAGCACCGGTTGCTGAAGGAGGAGCTGGAGGAGACCAACAGCGGTGTCCTGGCCCTCTACGTCCAGCTCGAGGAACGCGACGAGCAGTTGCGGCGTGCCCACGGCCAGATGCTGCGCGAGCTGGAGGACGCGCTGCGTCCCGCACCGCTCACCGTGCCCGGCCTGGAACTGGCCGTGCACTACGCCCCGGCGGACACCGACGCCCCCACCGGCGGTGACCTCTACGACTGGTTCCGGCTGCCCGACGGCACGGTGCACATCACCGTGGTCGACGCGCTGGGACACGGGGTCCGCAGTACCGGAGCCGCCCTGAACGTCACCCAGACCGTGCGGACGCTCGCTCTGGAGGGCCACCCGCCGGGGACCATCGTCGAGCGGGCGAGCGAGATCCTGGCCAGCATCGATCCGCAGTTGCTGGCCACCGTCCTGCTCGCCCGGGTGGATCCCGACGGCGGAGAGGTGCTGCTGGCCAACGGCAGCCATCCGCCGGCTCTGGTCGTACGGGAGGACGGCACCACCGCCTACCTCCAGGTGTCCGGGCGGGGAGTGGGCTTCCCGCTGCCGGGCAGCGAGGACGTGCTGCGGGCCCGCCTCGCCCCCGGTGACCTGCTGGTGCTCTACACCGACGGGCTGACCGAGAGCCGCAAGGACCCCCTGGAGGGCGAGGCCCGGCTGGTCGCCTCCGCGGCCCGGCACCGGAGGCGCCCCATCGAGGAGATCCCCGAGGCGATCGCCGAGGACATGCACACCGTCGTGCTGCACCCGGACGACACCCTCGCCCTGGCACTGCGGGTACCCCGCACGTGAGCGGGGCGGCTGCGCCGCCGGTGAGCGGCAGGTGTGCCGGGGATCCGGTCGGCGCCGACGCGTGATCGTACCGGGGCCCTGCCACCTCGGGGGCGTGAACTTCTCCGTGTCGGGCACACGGACCGGTGCACACGCCATATCCGCCGTACGGAGGAGGCGGCGAGCGTGATCACGTCGGCACCCGGCGCCGCGCGCCCCGGGGCGAGGGCACCCGTGGTGCGCCTCGGCCGCCGCACCAGCCGCCTCGCCGCCGACCAGGGACCGTCTCCACAGTGATCAGAATTCTCAGCGTCGCAGCTCTCGCGCTCGCGGCCGTCCTGGCCGCCGCCCTGTCCGTGCAGTCCCCGTGGTGGTGGCTGCCCGCCGCGCTGCTGCTCGTGCCCGCCGCGGTCGGCGTGTACGACCTGCTCCAGCGCAAGCACGCGGTGCTGCGCAACTACCCGGTGCTGGGCCATCTGCGGTACCTGCTGGAGAGCATCCGTCCGGAGCTGCAGCAGTACTTCATCGAGCGGAACCACGACGGGCGCCCCTACGACCGCGACACCCGCGACCTCGTCTACCAGCGGGCGAAGGGCACCGCCGCCGAGGAGCCCTTCGGCAGCGAGCGGGACCTCTACGCCACCGGTTACGAGTTCCTGACCCCCTCCCTGGGCCCGGTGCCGGTCCCCGACACGCCGCCGTCCGCGCGCGTCGGCGGCCCGGAGTGCACGCAGCCCTACGACATGGCGCTGCTCAACGTGTCGGCGATGAGCTTCGGATCGCTCTCCGCCAACGCCGTTCTCGCCCTCAACCAGGGCGCTGCGCTGGGCGGCTTCGCGCACGACACCGGCGAGGGCGGCATATCCGACTACCACCTGCGGCACGGCGGCGACCTGGTGTGGGAGATCGGCACCGGGTACTTCGGCTGCCGTACGGAGGACGGCGACTTCGACCCGGACCAGTTCGCCGAGAAGGCCGCGCTCGATCAGGTCAAGTGTGTGGAGCTGAAGCTCTCCCAGGGGGCCAAGCCGGGTATCGGGGGTGTGCTGCCCGGCGGGAAGGTGAACGCCGAGATCGCGCGGGTGCGCGGGGTGTCGGAGGGCCGGACCGTGATCTCGCCGCCTTACCACCGGGTGTTCTCCACACCGCGCGAGCTGGTCCGGTTCCTGGCCCGGATGCGGGAGCTGGCCGGCGGCAAGCCCGTCGGCGCCAAGCTGTGCGTCGGCAGCCGGCGCGATGTGCTGGCCCTGTGCAAGGCCATGCTCGCGGAGGGGACCACGCCCGACTTCATCGTCGTCGACGGTGCCGAGGGCGGAACGGGTGCCGCACCGCTGGAGTTCTGCGACCACATGGGCCTCCCGTTGTCCGAGGGGCTGATGACGGTGCACAACGCGCTGGTCGGCACAGGACTGCGGGAGGGGATTCGCATCGGCGCGAGCGGCAAGGTGGCCACGGGCGCCGACATCGTCAAGCGGCTGATCCAGGGTGCCGACTACACCAACGCGGCTCGCAGCATGATGTTCGCGGTCGGGTGCATCCAGGCCATGAACTGCCACACCAACGCCTGCCCCAGCGGCGTCGCCACCCAGGATCCGCGGCGTGCCCGGGCGCTCGACGTCACCGACAAGTCAGCGCGCGTGCAGCGCTTCCAGGACGCCACGGTCCGCAGTGCCCAGCGGATCATGGCCGCGATGGGGGCGGGATCGGTGAGCGAGCTGGGCCCGCACATGCTGTGCCGCCGCCTGGACCCCGTCACCATCCGCTCCGCCGCGCAACTGCACGAGTGGCTCACCCCCGGCCAGTTGCTCAAGGACCCGCCGGAGGACTGGGCCGCCGACTGGGCCGCCGCCGACCCGGACCGCTTCGCGGCTGCTTGACCCGTACCTCGTCGTTCTCACGCACGACGGTCGAGCGGTGCGGTGCGGCGCGTACGAACGGGCCACACCGCACCGCTCGGCGGCTGCGGGACAGGGCCGGGCTCAGGCGTCCTGCGGATCCTGCTCCGCGAGGATCTCGCGGACCCTGGCCGCGGGCAGCGTCGACCGCAGGGCCAGCCAGACCACCAGACCGCTGAGGACGAAGGTGGCCGCGGCGCCCAGGCCGAGGCCGAGCACGCCGAGATTGCCCGCGCCCTCCGCCTTCTTCGGGAAGTCGCCGAGGTAGCTGACCAGAGCCAGCCCGGCGAACCACACCAGCACCCACCAGCCGTACCGGAAGTCGAGAGCGGGCGTACGCTGCTTCGTGGTGGCGTGGTGCACCGCCATCAGGACGTAGCCCAGTCCGATGGCGAGGAAAAGCTTCCAGTTGGTGTCCCAGCCAGTCCAGTAGACGATCAGATTGGTCGACCACAGGGCGACGAAGGACACCGCCGGGCCCAGCTTGCCCAGGCTGAACGGGCGGGTCTGCTCGGGTAGCTGCTTGCGCATCGCCAGCAGCACCAGGGGGCCGCAGCCGAAGGAGAGCACCGTGCTGTTGGTGACGAATTCCACCAGTTGGCTCCAGCCGGGGAACGGCAGGAAGAAGAAGCAGCCCACGGCGAACGCGAGAATCAGACTGACCCAGGGCACACCGGTGGAGTTCACCTTCGCCAGTCCGGCGGGAGCATTGCCGTTGCGCCCCATGGCGTAGGAGATGCGGGCGGTGACGCCCGCGTAGATCAGCCCGGTGTCACCGGGGGAGATGATCGCGTCGGCATAGAGCAACCCGGCCAGCCAGACGGCACCGAGAATGCCGGCGATGGCGGCGAGCGGGCCGAAGGTGGCCAGGACGTCGCCGTGCGAGCTGAAATGGGCGCCGACCGCTTGCCAGCCTTCGGCCTTGATGGCGCCGGTGGGCACTGCGCCGATGAAGGCGATCTGCAGCAGGACGTAGATGACGCCGCACAGGACGACGGAGCCGATCATCGTGAGCGGGACGTTCCGTTTCGGGTTGTCCGTCTCGCCCGCGAGCTCGACTCCCTGGCGGAATCCGAAGAAGGAGAAGGCGATGCCGGCGCTCGCCACTGCCGAGAAGACACCCTGCGCCCCGTAGGGCGCGAAGCCGCCCACCTCTCCGCCCATGCTGAAGTGGTCGGTGGTGAAGCCCATTGCGAAGAACACGGCTATCACCAGCAGAATGATCGCGAGCTTCCACCACACGAGTACATTGTTTATTCGGGCGAACCAGCGGACTCCGAAAAAGTTGACGGCCACGAAAATCGCCATCAGCAGGACGGAGATGCCCGTTCCGGCTGGGGTCAGTACGGCCTCGTTGTTCTCGTCGAGCCGCTGGAGCCAGGAGAGCCAGTTCGTGGAGTACTGGACGACTGCCAGCACCTCCACCGGCGCCACCGCCGCGGCCGCGATCCAGGTGACCCAGCCCATCGAGAAGCTGGTGAAGGAGCCGAACGAGTAGTGCGGGTAGCGGGCCACCCCTCCCGAGTGCGGGAACATCGTGCCCAGTTCGGAATAGGTCATGCCGATGAAAATGAACATCACCGCGCCGATCGCCCAGGAGAGTACGGCGGCGGGACCGGCCATCTGAGCGGCGTCGAGTGCGCCGAAGAGCCATCCGGAACCGATGATGGAGCCGACCGCGGTGAACAGCAGGCCGACGGTGCCGAATTCACGTTTCAGCCGACTGTCGTCCCCGGCGGACACTGATGTGTCAGGGGGCTTGGTGTCCATGGACATAAGGAACCTCCTCTGCTTGCTCAGATGTCGCGATTTGCCGCATCTGGGATTTTCGCGCAGCATCCTCGGTGGGCCGCCGTCGTAGGCCGTCCGGGGGTCCAGTAGAAGCGATGATTGAATCCATGGCTTTAAAGAAACGACAAAGATGTACAGTGAACCGAGGTCGCGCCGTCGCACGGGCCGCACGAGCGCGATCCGACGCGGACTCCCCCGAGGGGCGCCGATGCCGGGGTGCGGACCGGTCGCCCGCGCCGGTGTCGAGGACCTCGCCCTGGGGGCGGGCGACCGTGCCCCCGACTGTCGGGCGAGGAGGACGTCGCCCTGGCTGCAACCGGGGCGAGCGGCTCCGGCCGGTGACGGCGGCAGCCGTCGCGCTCGCCGCGAAGGCCAGACGCACGGAAGAGGGGTGCTGCGACGTATTCGCGGCCAGGGCCGTGTCGGAGCGGCCGACCCACGAGCAGGGCGGGAACGAGTGCGATGAGGCAGGCGGACAAGCCGGGGTTCGACCGGCGGCTGCTGGCGCCGATGCTGCTGGGCTCGGTCCTCAACCCGGTCAACTCGACGATCATCTCCGTCGCGCTCGTGCCCATCGGAGCGGCGCTGGGCGCGCCTCCCTCGCAGACCGCGTGGCTGGTCTCCGCCCTCTACCTGGCCACCGCGCTCGGGCAGCCGGTCGTGGGGCGGCTCATCGACCTCTTCGGCCCGCGCAGGCTCTTCCTCCTCAGCACCGCTCTGGTCGGGGTCGCCGGCGTGGTCGGCACCGCGGCGCCCGACCTGGGGGTGCTGATCGGTGCCCGGGTCCTGCTCGGGTTCGGCACCTGCGCTGGCTACCCCTCTGCGATGGCCCTGGTGCGCAGCGAGTCGGAGCGCACCGGCCGGGACAGCCCGCGCGGGGTGCTGACAGCACTGGCGGTCGCCAATCAGACCGTCGCCGTCGTGGGTCCGCTGCTGGGCGGTCTGCTGATCGCGGCGGGCGGCTGGCGCGCCACCTTCGCGCTGAACGTGCCGCTGTCCGTCGCGGCGGTGCTGTTGGGCCTGCGCCGGCTGCCGCGGACGACGGGAGCGGACCGGATCCGCCCCGCTCGGACCGGGCCCCCGCCGGGGACGGGCGAACCCGGCGGATCGGGCGAGTCCCGGCCCGGGCCCGCGGCGGACAGCGGCCCTCCGCCCCGCGAGGGCCCGGCCGCCCGGCTGGATCTGCCCGGCATGGCCCTGTTCGCCGCGACGCTCACCTCGCTGCTGCTGTTCCTGATGAACCTGCACCTGCGCGACTGGTATCTGCTGGTGATCGCCGCCACCGCGGCGACCGCCTTCGCCCTACGGGAGTTGCGCACCGCCGCTCCCTTCATCGACCTGCGGGTACTCGGCGGGAACACCCCGCTGCTGGCCACGTTCGGGCGGGCGCTGCTGGCCTACACGGTCTCCTACTCCTTTCTCTACGGCTTCAGCCAGTGGACGGAAGAAGGCTACGGACTGACGCCCTTCCACGCCGGGCTGGTGCAAATGCCCATGTTCCTGCTGGCGATCGGCGTGGCCGTCGTCGCGGGGCGGCGTGCTGGGGTCCGGGGAAAGCTGGTGGTCGGCGCACTGGGGCAGCTCGCCGCCAGCGCGGTGCTGCTGACGCTCACCGGGCGGAGCGCGCTGTGGATGCTGGTGCTGGTCGCCCTGATCTTCGGCGTCCCGCAGGGGCTGAACAACCTCGCCCTGCAGAACTCCGTCTACTTCCAGGCCGATCCCGAACGCACCGCCTCGTCTGCCGGACTGCTGCGCACCTTCGCCTACGTCGGTTCGATGATCGCCTCCTCCGCGGCCGCCGCGTCCTTCGGGCAGCACGCCGACACCGCGGGCATGCACCGGCTCGGCTGCGTGATGCTCGGTGCCGGTGCGCTCCATCTCCTGCTGACCGCACTCGACCGTTCGCTGGGCCGGGTGGCGGCAGCGGACGCCCGGGCTGCGGCGGAGTAGCCCGCCGGTCGGCGAACGGCCCGGCCGCATCCCACCGCATCCGACCCGAGAGGCATCCACATGTCCCGCACCGCACTGCTCGTCATGGACTTCCAGCACAACACCCTCGCCCGGATGCCCGACGGCTGTCTGCCACGAGCAGCGCACGCCCTGGAAGTGGCCCGCACCGCCGGTGTCCAGGTGCTCCACATCGCGCTCGGCCTGCGCCCCGGCCACGTCGACGTCCATCCGCGCAACAAGACCTTCGGCGCCCTGCCGTCCCACCTCTTCATCCCCGACGACCCCGGCGCCGCCATCCATCCCGACGCCGCTCCCGCCGACGGGGAGATCGTCGTCCACAAGAACCGCGTCAGCGCGTTCTCCGGGAACAATCTCCAGCAGCTGCTGGCCGCCCAGGACATCGGCCATCTCGTCCTGGCCGGCATCTCCACCGGCGGGGTCGTCCTCTCCACCGCGTTGCAGGCCGTCGACCTCGACTACCGGGTCACCGTGCTGTCCGACGCCTGCGCCGACTCCGACCCCGCCCTGCACGACACGCTGCTCGCTTCGGTCCTCGCCCGGCGTTGCGAGGTCGCGACCGTCGACGCCTGGCGGGGGGCCCTCGACGCCCCTGCCGCCTGAGCGCACGTCGCTCCTCGGGCACGGCCGGGCGGGCGGCTGGTGCGGAGGGCGTCCGGCGAGTGCCGACGGTCTCACCGGCCGCCGGGACGAGCTGCCGGGCGCCGGTAGCGAGCGCTCATGGCGTGGAAGACCGGCTTCGGTTCCCAGCGGGTCTCGTCGAGCATGCGGACGGTGCCGTAGGAGGCGAGATCGCGGTCGCCGGGCTTGTCGTAGTTGGCGAAGGAGAACCACAGCGCGGTGTCCACGCCCTCCTCCTCGAAGATGTCGAGCAGCTCGCTGAGATACCGCACCTGCTCGTCCTCGTCCCGGACCGCTCCCGGGGGCGGCTGCCAGGCCATGCCGCCGAGGTCGCCGGCGCCGCGGTAGGCGCAGGCGCCGTACTCGGTGACGGCCACCGGCTTGCCGTGGAAGTGGAGTGCGCGCAGTCGTTCGCGGAAGGTCCCGGCGTTCTGCGCGGTGCGGTAGGCATCGACGCCGACCAGATCGAAAGGGGTCCAGTCGACGGGCTCCCAGGCGCCGGAGGCGTAACTGACCCGCCCGCCGAAGTGCGTCCGGACCGCTGCCGCGGCCCGAGCGAGGAAGGCGTTGAGACGTTCGGGAACCGGGCCCAGCGAGGCCCACCACTGCATGTCGGCGGTGGCCATGGCGTGCAGCCGGTCGAGGTGGGTGTCGCCGGGCAGGAAGCCGTGTGCGAAGGCGCTGAGCTCGCAGCCGGCGACCAGCACCACGTCCGCGCCGCCGCGGCGCAGTTCCTCGGCCCGCCGGGCGCAGTCGATGAGCAGCTCCAGGATCTCCTCGGGGCCGAGGTCCACGGGGAACGGCGAGAACCACACCTCCAGCCCGGCGTCGGCGGCGTACCGGGCGGCGGTGCTCAGCCTCCCGGGGTCGCGGCCCGAGATGCGTACGGCGTCGCAGTGCAGCTCGGTGGCGATCACGGCCAGTTCGCGGCGGACCGGCTCGGGGTCGAAGTTCTCGCGGGTGAGCCGGGCGCCGGGGAAGGTGCCCGTGTCGTAGTTGATGCCGCGTGCGCGCACCTCAGCGCCCCTCTGTTCGGTCGAGTCCGTGCGCCAGCAGGTCGAAGGCGAGTTCCACGTTCTCGGCCAGGGCGCGGCCGGCGGTCGCTGCGGAGGCGCCGGCCAGCAGGGACTGGAAGTACCTCTCCTGGAGGGTCGACAGCGACGCCGCGATCTGCGCCGCCATCAGTGCCGCCGCCGCGGGGCCGTACTCCTCGGCAAGGACCCGCGCCAGCGCCGCGCGCTGCTGATAGAGCAGGCCGTTCGCCGCCTCGTGGAGTGCGGGGCTGCGGTGGATGACGCGGACCCGGGCCAGCACCTCCTCCAGTTCGGACTCCGGCAACTGCGTGGCGGCGAGGTCTCGGTGGTGCGCGCGCAGTGCTTCCAGGGGCGTTCGGCCGGACGGGCGGCGGGCGACGATCCCTGCGAGATCGTCGTCGCCGACTCCGTGCAGGATGAGCGCTTCCTTGGTGGGGAAGTAGGCGAAGAGCGTCGCCTTGGCCACTTCGGCGGCCGCGGCGATCTCGTTGACGGTCACCGCGTCGAAGCCGCGCTCGGTGAACAGCCGCAGTGCAGCCGCGGCGATCCGCTGCCTGGTGCGTTCCTTCTTGCGTTCGCGTAGCCCGGTCACCGGGCCAGCCTAGTCATACCGGGTTCAAAATCGTACCTGGTGTGGATTTGCGGTCGGATGCGCCCCGGCTCCAGGCCGGGCCCGAAGGAGCCCCTGCTCCCGTTCCTGCCCGAAGCGCCGGTCACGACGGAAAGCACCGGCGGAAAGCAGCTTCCGGGCCCGGCCGGTGGCGGGCCGCCGGTGAACCGTCCGCTGCGCGCATCCGTCGTGCGTACGCAGACGAATTGACCCGAGAGGTGACCCGAGAGGCGTGTTGTGCGCGCGAGACCACTGACATCATTGCGATCACTGCGATCGTTCAAACCCCTTCTACTCGCTCTGCTGCTGGTCGTCGCCGGTGTGTCGGCCGTCACCGCGGCGGAGCTCCGCGGCCCTTCCGAAGGCAAGGACCGCATCACCGGAGCGTCGGCGTCCGGCTCGGAACACACCGTCACCCTGCGGAACCGGACAGCGGAACGCGTCTGGGTCGGAGCCGGGGTCAACGCAGACGGCTCCGAGCCGCTCACCGGACTGCCCGTGCTGGATCCCGGGCAGTCGGCCACCGTCACCATTCCCGAGCACTCCTCGGCGGGGCACTGGCGCGGCAAGTTCTTCGCCCGCCAGGGCTGCAGCGGCGAGGAGGGCAGCACCTTCCACTGCGCCGTGGGCGACTGCGGGCCCTACGCCGACCACTGCACCACGGGTGAACAGCCCACCAGCCTGGCCGAGTTCAACTTCGACCCGGCCGACTCCGCGGCTCCCTGGTACAACGTCAGCTATGTCAACGCCGTCTCGGCGGCGGTCACCATCACCCCCGACGGGGTGACCCCGCCCGAGAACGGCGGGGAGTGCGCCGCGGTGGGGTGCCCCACCGACCTGCTGTCCCACTGCCCGCCCGAGAACCTGACCAAGGACGGGAAGACGGGCAAGCCGCTGGTGTGCGTCAACCCGAACCGCGACGCGAAGACCGCCTACAGCGAGGCGCTCACCAAGCAGTGCCCCACCGCCTACGCGTGGTCCAAGCACGATGCCGAGAGCGGTAACCAGGTCGTGCGCCAGTGCAGCCACTGCAAGGGCCTGACCGTCACCTTCCACGGCCGGGGCGGCACCGAGAAGCCCCGCAACGCCCCCAGGCCGGGCGACCAGGAAGAGCCCCGGCACGGCGACGACGCCGGCCCCGCGAACGGCAAGGGCGTGGCGCTCAACCCCGTCGGCGGCGCCTCCCAGGCGCTCAAGGACTCCGGCGCCCACTGGTACCACAACTGGGCCTCCTCCAGCGCGGGGGTCGACAAGCCCGAGGGCGCCGAGTTCGTCCCGACGATCTGGGGCCCCGGATCGGTGACCGACGCCGAGCTGAACAACGCCGCGAAGGAGGGCAAGAACCTGCTGGCCTTCAACGAGCCCGACTCGGCCTCGCAGGCCAACATGACGCCCGAGCAGGCACTGGATCTGTGGCCCCGGCTGCAGAAGACCGGCCTGCGGATGGGGGCCCCGGCCGTCGCCACCGGCGCCGACAAGGCGGGCGGCTGGCTGGACCGGTTCATGAAGGGCGCCGACGAGCGCGGGCTGCGGGTCGACTTCATCCCCGTGCACTGGTACGGCTCCGACTTCGGGCCTGCCGCGGCCGACCAGCTCGCCGACTACGTCAAGCGCGTCCACGACCGGTACAAGAAGCCCGTCTGGGTGACCGAGTACGCCCTCATCGACTTCACCCAGGGCACTCCCCGCTACCCGGACGAGCAGCAGCAGACCGCCTTCATCAAGTCCTCCACCGAAAAGCTGGAGAATCTGGACTTCGTGAAGCGGTACGCCTGGTTCGCGCTCAACACCGAGACCAGCCCCACCGGTCTCTACAACGGTCCCACCGCGAACGCCGGCGGAAGGGCCTTCCGGTCCGCGGGCTGACCCGCCACCGGAGGTGACCTCCCCCGTCGGCCCGCCCCGCAGGCGGGGGCCGGCGGGCCGACGGCTGCCGGGCCACGAGCGTCCCTGGGCGCCCGTGGCCCGGTCCGGTTCCGCCGTGCGGTGCGACAATGGCGGGGTGGAACTGCGTCAGGCCGCTCGCGCGGCGGGTATCGGTGTGGTCGCCGCAAGCGAGCACGTGGGCCCTCCCCGCCTGCACCGGGCCCTGCCCGCGCTGCGCGGACGGCTCGTCGTCAGCCTGGGCGCCCCGATGGAGGTGCGGTACGACGGGCAGGTGCGGCATCTGCAGGCGGTGGTCGCCGGACTGATGCGGCCCGGTGCGGCCACCCCGGAGCTCGTGCTGCGGCCCCACCAGCCGACGGTGTACGCGGACCTGTCACCCTCGGCCCTGCACCGGCTGACCTCGGTGCCGCCCCGCGACGTGGACGCGGGCGGGGTCGGCGCCGATGTGCTGCTGCCGTGGGCGCACCGGTTGGGCGAGGAACTCGCCGCCCGGCCCGCCGACGGGCGGGAGGCCCTCATGCGGGAGCGCCTCCTCCGGCATCTGGACCGCGCGGACCGGGTCGAAGTGTGCCGGGACGCGCACGCGGCCCTGCGGATCATCGGGGCCTGCGAGGGGCGGATCTCCGTCGAGGAGCTGGCCCGGCAGGTCCACCTCAGTCCGCGCCGCCTGCGGCAGGTCATGCACGGCGCGCTCGGCATCGGCCCGAAGTTCGCCTCCCGCGTCGCCCGGCTGGCCGCGGCCGCCGACCGGGCCCGCGCCGGGGCCGACTCCTGGGCCCGGGTGGCCGCCGAGAGCGGCCACCACGACCAGAGCCACCTCGTCCGCGACTTCAGGGACCTCATGCGGACGACTCCGACCGGGTGGCTCGCGGAAGAGGGCCGGAATCTACAAGGCCGCCGCCTCCGCTCTGCGTGATCATCGAGCCATGACCGACGAACTGACCCCCAAGCTGCTCGTGTCCGACGCGGACGCGGCGATCGACTTCTGCACCGAGGCGCTGGGCGCCGTCCTCACCACCCGGGTGGCCGGCGACGACGGCGTCGTGCACCACGCCGAACTCACCGTGGGCTCCACGACCCTCGCGCTGGCGCAGAGCGTCCCGGACTGGGGATGGCACGATCCCGCCTCGCTGGGAGGCTCACCCGTCCTCCTCACGGTCCATGTGTCCGATCCGGACGCCACGGCGGACCGCATGGTGCGGCTGGGGGGTGAACTGGTGATCCCCGTGGAGAACCGCCCCTACGGCAAGCGGCAGGGCCGGGTGCGCGACCCCTTCGGCCACCTGTGGGTGATCAGCGGCGCCCTGCGGTAGGGCACGGGGGCGGCGGTCAGCAGCCGCCGTGCCCCGGACGGGCAGCTCGGCAGCGGCTCTCCCGCCGCCCCGGGAATCGCGCTGCGCCGGAGCCGGTCCACCGGCCGGGCCCGCGGGCGGTTGCCGCCCGCCCCGGCCCGGCCACCCGGCCACCCGGCCACCCGGCCACCCGTCCGCGGGCCGACCGGTCGCCCCGTGGCGGCGCATTCTCCGCAGCCGCGCGCCCCGCGGCCCGCCTCCCCGTACCGGGAGGCGGGCCGCGGGGCGCGCGCCCGCGGCGTCAGATCCGCGCGGAGTCCGCGGGCCGCGGTCCCGGCTCCGCCGCGGAACCGTCCGGCGCGGGCTCCGGCTCCGCCGTGCGCTCCGGCTCCGCCGCCGCGGGTGCGGGACCGCCCTCGCTGAGGCCGAAGCGGTCGTGGAGCCTGCGCAGGAAACCGGGTGCGTACCAGGCCGAGCGGCCCAGCAGGCGCATCGCGGCGGGGACGAGGATCCCGCGTACGGCGACCGCGTCGATGAGGATGGCCAGGCCGCTGCCCAGACCGAACAGCTTCATGAAGCTGATCTCCGCGACTCCGAACGCGAAGAAGCTCACCGCCAGCAGGCAGGCCGCGGCGCTGACGATGCGGCCGGTGTGCCCGAGGCCGTTGGCCACGGCGGACTCGTTGTCCTCGCCGAGCTCGTGGAGTTCCTTGATCCGGCTGGTGACGAACACCTCGTAGTCCATCGAGAGCCCGAAGGCGATGCAGAACATCAGCACCGTCATCGACGTCTCCATCGGCTGCGGGGTGAAGCCGAGCAGCCCGGAGAGATGGCCGTCCTGGAAGATCCAGGTCATGACGCCGACGGTCGCCCCCAGGCTGATCACGTTGAGGACCAGGGCGCGCAGCGGCTGCACGACGCTGCCGGTGAACAGGAAGAGCAGCAGGAAGGTGGTGACGACGATCAGACCCACGGCGAGCGGGAGCCTGCCGGCGATGGAGGCGTTGGAGTCGACCAGTTCGGCGTCGGTCCCGCCCACCAGCGGATGCGTCCCCGGCGGCGGGGAGGCCGACCGGACCTCCTCGACCAGGTTCCGGGCCGCGTCCGACTTCGGGGTGAGGGAGCTGACCACGTCGAGCTGCTGCGCGGCGGGGCGGCTGAGTGCCGGGTTGCCCGGGCCGGTCGCCGCGGTCCGTCCGTCGGCGTAGATCCCCGTGCCGGTCTCGACCCGGACGACTCCGTCCAGCTCGGAGAGTCCGGCCGCGTACGACGCCAGCGCGGGCTCGTCCACGGAACGGTCGATGACGATGTGCAGGGCCGCGGCGTCGTTGCCGTCGAAGTCCTCCCGGAGCGACGCCGAGACCTGGCGGCTCTCGGCGTTCTCGGGCAGCACGCGTTCGTCCGGGGTGCCGAAGGTGATGCCCAGCAGCGGGCTCGCCGCGGCCAGCAGTACCGCCAGCACGGGCAGCGCGGTGAGCGCGGGGCGGCGCATGACGGTGCGGGCCAGCCGTCCCCAGCCGGTCGCGGCGGAACCGGAGCGCCCCGGCTTCGCCCACGGCATCCGCCCGCTGTCGACGCGGCGCCCCAGCACGTTCAGCAGGGCCGGCATCACGAACAGGCTCGCCAGGGCGGCGATGACGACGACACCGACCCCGGCGTAGCCGAACGAGCGGAGGAAGTACTGCGGGAAGACCATGAGCGCCGCGAGCGCGGCCGCCACGGTCGCTGCGGAGAACGCGACCGTGCGCCCCGCGGTGCTCGTCGTCGTGCGGACGGCGTCCTCCACGCTCGCCCCCGACGCGAGCTGTTCGCGGAACCGGCTGATCATCAGCAGCGCGTAGTCGACGCCGAGTCCGAGACCGAGGGCGGTGGTCAGGTTGATCGCGAAGACGGAGACGTCGGTGACGCTGCCGACGAGGAAGAGTTGCGCGAACACGCCCACGATGGCGATGAGCGCGATGAGGAGCGGCAGCAGCGCGGAGACCACGGTGCCGAAGACGACCAGGAGCAGCACCAGGACGAGCGGTACGGCGATGGACTCGGCCAGCACGAGGTCCTGCTCGGTCTGCGGCCCCATCTCGTGGCTGACCCCGGCGCTGCCGCCGGCCTGGACCGTGAGGGTGTCCTCGTACGTTCCGCCGTAGGCGTCGAGGACGCGCTCGGTGTTCTCCTGCTGCTCCGCGTCGTGCCCCTTCACCCGGGCGAGTACGAGGGCTTCGCGGCCGTCCTCGGAGCGGAGCCCGGCACTGCCGGTGTCCCAGTACGAGACCACTTTCCCCAGCTCCGGCTCCGCCTTGAGATCGGAGACCAGGGCGCGGCCGGTCCGCTCGGCCGCCGGGTCGTCGACGCGGCCGTCGGCGGCGCGGACCAGCAGGACCAGATTCGTCTCGCCGCCGAACTCCTTCTCGATGACGTCCCGGGCCCGGGAGGACGGGGAGGCCGGGTCGTCGAAGCCGCCCGCGAGCAACTTGCCGAACGCGCCCGCGCCCAGGGCGCCCATGAGGGCGACGACCACGGCGGCAATGCTCAATACCAGCCGGGACCGGCGGATCGCCAGCTCGGCTATGCGCTCAAACACGCGGAATCTCCTTCTTGCGTCCGTACAGGGAAACGACGGGGAGCAGCCGGGTTCGGCGTGCCCACACGGGGCGCGCGACCTCACCGGGGCGGCGTGGGGCCGGTCTCTTCGTCGCCGGTCACGACGCTAGTGAGAGGAAGAAGAATTTGGCAGTGTGAGATTTTCTTAACGTGTCTGCCGAAGGCTGGGTGGCGGTCGGCGGGCCGGGCGGCCGAACCCGTGTACAACCGCTGCCTCTGATGCTTTACTTCACTTCCGCGATGCCTAGCGTGTGCCTCAATTGCCCGCACGCTAGGCGTTGTTATGTCATTCGCTTGTCTCTTGCAAAGAGAAGGATTCCACGTGAAGCGTAGGATCGGCGGACTGCTCGGCACCGTCTTCCTGAGTGCCGTCGCCGTACTGGGTTCGGGTTCCGTCGCGCAGGCCCAGCAGGCCGACGCGGACCTCGCGAAGCTGCACTGCACCAACTGGACGTTCTGCCTCTTCCAGCACGACGCCTACCGCGGCGACAGCGCCCGCATCTTCCTCGAGAACGTCCCGAACCTGGCGGCTTCGGACTACAGGTTCGACAACAAGGCGAGCTCCATGTCGAACAACACCGGCTACAGCGTCACGCTGTACCAGTACAAGAACTACGGCGGCACCCGCTATGTCGCCCGGAAGCAGAGCGAGGACAAGGACTTCACCAACAACCACTTCGACAACAAGGCCAGTTCGGTGAAGTTCCAGTTCTAGGAACGGTCCGAAGCCCGACGACATGCTCATGCAGCAGCGCGGCGCGGACCCGTCCGCGCCGCGCCCCCGCTCGCCGGAGGCCGATCGTGCCGCTCTGCCGTTCCAGGGCCGTCCTGCCCCTCAACTCGACGCTGCTCTGCCTGCTCTGCCTGCTCTGCCTGCTCACCGGATGCGCCGGGGAGCCGCACCCCGGACCGGATCCGGAGGCCGCGGCAGGCGGACCGGCCGCCGCCTCCGTCCCGCCGCCCGGCGAGGAGGCGCGGGCGATCAGCGTGCCGCTGGACCGCTACGACCCCTCGCCCGCCGAACAGGAGGTCCTCGACGCCGCCGAGGACCTGCTGACCGCCCGGTGCATGCGCCGCCGGGGCCTGTCCTGGGAGCGGCTGCCGAGAACCGCCGCGCAGGACGCAGAGCCGCGCAACCGGCGCCGCTACGGGGTGGTGGAGCCCGCGATCGCCCGCGGCTACGGCTACCACCTGCCCCCGGACCGGCCCGGCGTCGCCCGCCGTGCGGCGGCCGCGGCCGCGCGCCGGGCAGGACTCGGCGACGCCGGCAAGACGGCTGCCTACGGTCCGGAAGGACGTCCTGGCAAGGCAACCGGCGGCTGTGTGAAGCAGGCGGAGGACGCACTGCTCGACGACGTGCCCGACGCGGACTTCGCGCTGCTGGACGACACCATCGGCACCACCTACGAGCGCTCCATGAAGGCCCGGTCCGTGGCGCGGGTCTTCCGCGCCTGGAGCGCCTGCATGCGGCAATCCGGCTACCGCTACGCCGATCCGATGCAGGCGCTCTCGGACGAGCGCTGGCTGCGGGGCGACCGGGCCGCCGCGGCCGAGATCCGGCAGGCCCGCACGGACGTCCGCTGCAAGAAGGGCACCGACCTGGTCGCCGTGTGGAACGCGGCCGAGAACCGCATCCAGCGCGCGGCGATCGGCGAACACCCAGCGGCCTTCGCGAAACTGCTGCGGGCCCAGCGTGCCTGGATGGCGGCCGCGCGGCGGGTCCTGGAAGGGAGCTGAGCCGACGCATCCGCCGACGGGGGGCCGGCAGCGGCCCGCACGGCCCGTCGCGCGGTGGTGTGCGCCGCGCGGTGGCCGCGGCTCAGTCCGCCGTGCGCAGCGCTTCCGCGATCTCCTCGTCCGCGACGGCCATGGCGGCCTCGGCCCGGGTGTACCAGACCGCGCGCCGCGCCGCGGAAAGACCCGCCCACGGGTGCCGCTCGGCGCTGTACCCGAGGGTGCGGTACAGCGCTGTCGCATAGCGTTCACGCCGGTCGGTCTCGCTCATGTGGTCGCTTCCTCGGAGGAGTGGTCGGGTTTCGGGGACCGTCGGGGAACAGCGGCGCCGCGGCCGTCCGGTCCGCGCGCGAGTCTGGCACGCCCGGACCCCGGACGCCGACTCCCGGCTGCCGGCCTGCGCCCCGACGCGTCGTCGGCCCCCGGTCCCGGCCCGTCCGGCACCTTCGGGGGCTCCCTCGGCGCCCGGAACGGCGTGCCCGTGCTTCACGTCCGATGTCGGCTATCGTGCCAGGTGGACAGTTTTGGCGTACATGCTCCGCTTTTCACGGTGAAGCGCCGGTGCGGCGCCGGTGAGCGCCACCGTGCCGCTCCCGGCGAAGCCGCCGGTGCGGCAGCGGGCGCGGGAGGTGGGATGGACGGCGTGCGCAGCGGCTTCGCCGTGATGGACGACGGGGTGCGGCTGCACTACGTGGAGTCCGGCAGCGGTCCGGATCTGCTCCTGGTACCCGGCTGGTCCCAGACCGCGGCGCAATGGCGCCACCAGATCGCCGACTTCGCCCGCACGCACCATGTCGTCGCCGTCGACCACCGGGGCCACGGCGGCTCGGACAAGCCGGACCACGGCTACCGGATCGCCCGGCTGACGACGGACATCCATCAGCTCATGCGCTCCCTGAAGCTGGACGACGTCGTCTGGGTGGCCCACTCCATGGGGTGTGCGCTGGCCTGGTCCTACTGGGAACTGTTCGGCGGCGCCGGTCTGGCGCGCCTGGTGCTGTTCGACGAGCCCGCCGTGCTGATCCACAGGCCGTACTGGCCGGAGGGGCTGGCGTCCCGCCTCGGCGCGCTGTACGGGCTCGAACAGATCACCGACGTCGTCGCACAGCTCCAGGACCCGCAAGCCGACGCCGAGACGTTGACCGCCGGATTCCTGGACGCCATGTGGACCCCGGCCGCGACGGAGGAGGACCGCCGCTGGGTCCTCGCCCAGAACCTGCTCTTCCCCCGGGAGTTCGCGGGCCGGCTGTTGCTGGACAACGTCATGCAGGACTGGCGTGACGTCCTGCCCCGGATCACCGTTCCGACGCTGGCCATGGGCGGGGCGCAGAGCGTGATTCCCACCGCGGCGGCGCGCTCGGTCGCCTCCGCCGTGCCCGGTGCCACGCTGCGCATCCTCGACCGGCGCGGCAGCCACTTCGCGTTCTGGGAGAACCCCGCGGCCTTCAACCGGGAGGTCCGGGCCTTCCTGGAGACCGCCGCGGACTGACCCGGTGCCGGAACGGTGCGGACCCGCCCGGGGCCCGGAGCCCCGGCCGTCAGCCGCCGGTGCGCCTCGCGTCGACGCGCCGACCGCGCGTCGCGTCCACCACGACCGGGATGCCGTCCGGGATCCGCCCCTCCAGACCGTCGAGCAGCGGTGCGACCGGCGGGAGTTCGCCGGGGGAGCGCACGTGGATGTGCAGTGTCCTGGAGGCCGCGTCCACCCGGGTGACGGAGGAGCCGGGCACGTCGGCCAGCCAGTGCTGGGCCACGTCCTTGGCCCGGCCGGTCCACATGTTCAGCAGCAGCGTGAGCGCGGTGTTGGCCGACAGCGGGACGAACACCACGGCGAACAGCAGCGCCATGGCCGCGTACGTCCTGCGGGTCGGCCGTCCGGAGCCCCCGGCGGATCCGGCCGCCCCCGTGCCGAAGCCGAGCGCGGCGAAGACCACCATGCCGCCGAAGACCAGCGCGAAGAGGTTGGAGACGAACAGCACCAGCGCCCCCAGCGCCAGCCATCCCGCCAGGTGCCCGAGGCACACCCCGGCCACCACCAGCGGCGGGACGAGGGAGATGGCGATCGCCACCCCGGGCAGCACGGCGGCGACGTCCCGGCGGGCCAGTGCGACCGCACCGGCCAAGCCTGTCGCCAGGGCGGCCACCAGGTCCATCAGGCCCGGCGAGGTCCGCGAGGCGATCTGACTGTCCGACAGCAGGTTGAAGTCGGCGGGCAGGACCAGTGAGAACAGCGCCCCGACAGCGATCACCAGGAGGCAGGCGCAGACGACGACCCTGACCGCGCCGGTTCGCAGGCGCTGCACCGAGCCCAGCGCGATACCCATGATCGGTGTGGAGAGCGGTGCGATGATCATTGCCCCGATGACGGTGGCCGTCGAGTCCGTGAGCACCCCGCCCGCCGCGATCACCGAGGAGAGCGTCAGTATCGTCCAGAACGCCGACGCCTTGGCCGCGGTGTCCCCGCAGGCGGGGGCGAGATCCCGGGCCAGCTCGTCCGGTGAGCGGCGCTGGGCGGTCGGCAGGACACGGGCACGAACTCCGCTGAGCATGTCCCCGAGTATCGGCGCCGACGCAGGTCCGGCGTGCAGGACACGGTGCCCGGGGGAGAATCCGCCGCCCGGCACCGGCACGGCGGGCACCCCCTGTCGCGCCGCCCGGCGCCTTCCGCCGTCCCGCCCCGGACCCGCGCCTCGGCCGCCCGGCACCGGGCCCGCACGGAACGCTCCGGCTACCGCGCCGCCGCGCGGTGCGGTCCGGCGGCGCCCGCGCCCGCGTCCCGGGCGGCTTCGAGCCGCGCCTGGTGCTCCACCGCGGCCGCGAACGCGCCGCCTCCCTCGCCGGGGATCTGATTGCGCATGCGCACCACCGAGACCCCGGCGGCGATCGCGGTCGCCAGGTCGGCGATCTCCAGCCAGAGCGCCTGGGCGCGGTCCGCGACCGCTTCGGCCTGCTCGTAGGCCCCCCGGTAGTGCCAGCGTTCGGCGACGTCCCGGTACAGCAGCACCCCACCGACGGCGTCCCCGGCCAGGCCGGTGATCCGCGCCCGCGCCTCCCGCACCAGCAGCGCGTCGGGGTGGGACAGGCCGAGCGCGTTCGCGGCGTGCTCGTCGAGCTGGGCGGCCAGGGTCTCGGCCTCGTCCGCGCGGCCCGCCGCCGCCTGCGCGTCCAGGCGGGAGACGGCCTCGGAGAGGGCTTCGGGGGTGGTCGCTCCCGCGACGGGCGCAGCGGTGGCGGGCTCCGGCGCCGGCTGCGCCCGCCCGGGGTCCGGGCGGCGGGTGCGACCGGCCGCGGTGCGCTTCTTGGCCGCCTTGCCCTGCCGGGCGCCGACGGACAGTTCCCCGACCGCGCCGTCCGGTGAGATCACCAGGTGCCACACGGCGCCGTCCCGTTCGGTCGCCTGCGCCCGCACCGGCCGTCCGAGCCCCGCGGCCGCCGCGGCCACCGCGTCCACGGCCGAGGCCCGGGTGGGGTGTTCGGCCGCGGGCAGGAGCGGACCGGAGACTGCCACGCGGCCGCTGTCCTGGACGACGAAGGCGTAGGCCGGCCAGCCGGGTACCTCGGCGGGCTCGTAGGTGGTGGGCATGGAGCTCCCTTCCTGGAGAGGTTCCCCGGCGCTAGCGCACGGTGACGTCGGCGACCCGCCAGTCCGCGTCGGCGGACTTCCGGACGAGGTGCACGTACGCCACCACGGAGGCCGGCTCCCGCGTCCATCCGTCGCGCCCGTGCGGAGTGGTGGTGACGGTCAGTTGCCGCCAGGCCACGGTGTCGGTGTCCTCCGGCTTCGCCGCGTCCTCGGTCCTGTCCAACGCCACCGTGGTGTAGGCGCGGTGGTCCGCCCACCGCTGCCACTGGGCACCCGGCGCCGAACCGGCGCGGCGGCCGCCGAGCGTCCGTGCGTAGGAGCGGGTCAGCCAGCCCGCGTCCGCGGTGCGCCGGGCCGCGTCCCCGGGCCCGTCGTCGACGGTGGTGTCGTGCGTCCACATGGCGGTGAGCGTCCCCTCGGCGACCTCGTCGGGGTCCTTCTCGTCCACGTCCCCGGGCCGGGGGACGCCGCCCTCGGGGGTGCCCGGCGGCTTCTTCTCCGCCTCCGCCGAACCGCTGGGCGAGGGCGGGTGCGAGGCGCCGCCGGGGGACGCCGAGGACTCGGACGCCGAGGACCCGGACGGCGAGGGCGTGGCGCCCGCGCGAGGCTGCTGCGTGGCGCCCTCGGAGGCGGCGGAGCGCTCGTCCTCGGAGCCGCATCCGGCCAGGGAGGCGGCGAGTGTGAGCGTGAGTACCGCCGCCGCGGTCCCGGCGCGCCGACCAAGTGCTGTCATCCGAACCTTCTCACCTTCTGGGGCCTGCTGGTGTAGTAGCTGTCACCGAGCCGGCTGATCTTCACCACGTCGCCGGTCTTCGGCGCGTGGATGAACTGCCCGTTTCCGACGTAGATGCCGATGTGGTCGAAGCTGCCGTGCAGGTCGAACCCGATCACGTCGCCCGGCCGCAGCGCGTCGCGGTCCACGGACTTGCCCGCGGTGACCTGGGCCTGCGAGGTGCGGGGCAGGAGCGTCCGGCCGCCGCTGGCGTGGTAGACGGCCGCCTGGACCAGGCTGGAGCAGTCGAACCCGACCGTGTTCGCCCCCTGCGCGAAGCCCCGGCTCGGGCCCTCCGGTCCGCCGCCGCCCCAGGCGTACGGGGTGCCGAGCCACTTCTTGGCGTAGGCCACCACCCGGTTGCCGAACGGGCCGCCCTCCTCGTCCGCCATGTCGCCGGAGTAGCCGGTCATCGCCGTGATGATCCGGGTGACGTAGCTCTGCGTTTCCGGATAGGGCGGCAGACCGCCGAACTCCTGGACCGCGCCGGGGCCCGCGTTGTAGGCGGCGAGGATCAGCCGGGTCAGGTCCCCGCCCTTGCCCAGCGGCGCCACCTTCTTCGCGAGCCAGCAGTCGTAGCGGGCCTGGGTCATGATGGCGTCTCCGGGCGTGAACGGATCGGCGGTCCCGTCCGGTTCGGAGCTCCCGTCCCGGCCCGCCGCGTCCACCCCCCAGGTCTTCCAGGTGCCGGGCAGGAACTGGCTCAGCCCCTGCGCCCCGGCGTGGCTCTTCGCGGTGGCGTTCCAGCCCGACTCCGCCTCGATCTGCGCGGCGATCAACGGGGCACTGACCTCGGCGCACTCGCGTCCGGCCCGCTCGACCCACGCCACGTACTCCGGCGGGACGCTCCGGGAGTCGAGCGTGGTCACCAGCCCGACCGGAGCGCCGGCTTCCTCCTCCTCGGCGGCCGCCACGACGGACAGTCCGACCAGCATGGCGAGCAGACCGGCTGCGACACCCCCAGCCACCCTCAACGCGGTTGCGGGCATCCGCACCCCCTCTTGAACCAGTTCCGGCGAAAGTCCGTATGAGGGTCCGCAGTCCGAAATCCAGCACGTGGAACCACGTGACCACCCATGAGTTCGAGCGCGGCGTCGAGCACGCCGCCGAAGGGAGAGGCCATGGCCGGGGAAGTGCCGGTTTCCAACCCCTGGCTTTCTCCGACCCCGGGCCGCCCTTCGGGGGGCAACAACGGGGAGCCGCGGCGATCGGTTCAGGACGGTCCGACGCCGGTCACCGGTCCGACCGCTCCGCAGGGCGGTGTGCCGTGGCCGGACCGCATGCTGCCCGTCTCCCCGGCACGGCAGGACACCGGGCACGGTTGGTGGTGGCTGGGCGTCCACGGCGGCGCCGGGGTCAGCACCCTGGAGCAGGCGGTGCCCGGCGGCCGGGACGCGGGCCGCGCCTGGCCCTCGGCCGGGACGCCGCAGCCGGTCGTCCTCGTGGCGCGCTCCGACGCGGGCGGTCTGAAGGCCGTGCAGAGCGCCGCCCAGCAGTGGGCCTCGCAACTCGTCACCGGTGTCGAACTGCTGGGCCTGGTCGTCGTCGCCGACGCCCCCGGCCGACGCCCCAAGGCCCTGCGCGACCTGCTGTACCTCGTCTCCGGTGCCGTGCCGCGGCTGTGGGAGATCCCGTGGGTGGAGCAGTGGCGGCTCGGGGAGTCGCCACTGACCCATCTCCCCAAGGAATGCGCGCCCTTGGCACGCGATCTGACCCGACTCATCCGACCCGCCTGAAGGGGAACCCCGCATGTCCACTCTGCTGGCGGCTGCCTCGGCCGCCTCACAGGATCTCGCCCAGCTCGCCGCCGGGTCGGTGCCCTCCGGGCCTCCGGACGTCGGCGGCGGCGCGGCGCCGCCCGGTGCCGACGGCCTGCTGACGGTCCTCAAGTGGGTGGCGTGGACGGTCACGGCGCTCTGCGTCGCGGGGATCTTCGGGGTCGCGGCCCGGATGGCCCTGGACCACTCCCGGGGCGGGGGACGCGAGCACGCCAAGGGGCTGGGCTACGTGCTGGGCGCCTGCCTGCTCGTGGGCTCCGCCTCCGGCATCGTCGGCGCCCTCGTCTGACGGACCGCCACGGACAGCGCGCAGATGCGGATCACAGGGATGGGAAGGGACATGGCAGAGCCCGGCAACCGCGGGGGGAACGACGACTCGCGCAGCCCCTGGCTGCGGAACGGCTTCGTCCTCGCGGTCGCGTTCATCGGCTTCGTCGCCGTCATCGGAGTGGCGGTCCTCGTCTCCTCCGACGCGCCGGAAGGCGGCTCCACCGCGGCCTCGTCCACGCCGGGCGCGGACGCCCGGACCGGGCAGCCACCGCCGTCCGCGGCAGCGCACCGCGGTGACTGCCCCGGACTGGACGACACGGGCAGGAAGGTCCCCGCCGCACCGCCGGAGGGCGTGGACTGGAAGCTGTTCCACTCCGTCGCGCTCCCCTCGTCGAAGGCGGCGGGCCCGGCCGTGGTCGAGAAGGACGTGGCGCGCTGCTACGCGCACACCCCGCTCGGCGCCCTGCTGGCGACCAGTCAGATCAGCGTCCGCTATCTGGCCGCCGACGACTGGCAGGGCGTCACCCGTGCGCAGACCGTCGGCGAGGGCCGGGAGCCCTACCTGAAGGCCCGGGCCGCCTCGGAGCGCACGGCGGACCCGGAGGCCCTGGACGGCGCGGCCCAGGGGCAGATCGCCGGGTTCGACTTCGTGAGCTACACGGGCAGCACGGCCGTGATCCGCACCGTGTGGCGGTTCCAGGACGGCCGGATGCAGGCCGCCAGCACCACCGTGCTGTGGCGGGACGGCGACTGGAAACTGGAGTACCCGGCCGATCCGCCGGCGCCCGCCCCGGTCGACTCCCTGGCCGGATACGTCGAATGGGGTGGTGTGTGATGGCGGGCTGCGACTTCGGCTGGGTGCGCCCCACGGTCGGCGGGTACTGCGTGGGCGACGGGGAGGGCACGGGCCCGAAGGACCTCGGCGACAGCGCGTTCGACAACATCGCCGACAGCGCGGCCCAGGCGGCCGCGGACACCGTCAAGGCGCTCGGCAGCGCATGGACGGACATCGACAGCCCCCTGCTGAGCTACGACAGCGGACCCGCGGCGTTCCTGCGCGGCTCCACCCTGTGGTTCACCTCCTTCACCGCCGTGCTGTGCCTGGTGATCGCGGCCGGGCACATCGCCTGGCAGCGGCGCGGCGAACCCGGAAGGCAGGCCGTGCGGGGGCTGCTCAACCTGATCGTCGTCTCCTCGGCCGGGGTGGCGGCCGTCAACCTGCTGACCGTGGCCGGGGACAAGTTCAGCGTCTGGATCATCGACAGGTCGACCGGCTGCGAGCAGATCAGCGCCGCGGGAGAACCGGTCCAGCAGTGCGTGGACGAGTTCGACGACCGCGTCTCGGCCATGCTCGCGCTGGGCGGCACGGACTCCTCCTTCCTCGTGCTGATCATGTCCCTGCTGGTGATCGGGGCCGGTCTGGTGCAGATCGCCCTCATGATCGCCCGGGTGGCGCTGCTGGTGATCCTCACCGGCACGCTTCCGTTGTCCGCCGCGGCCAGTTCCACCCCGTCCGGACGAGCCTGGTTCCGCAAGTCCGTCGGCTGGCTGCTCGCCTTCGTGCTCTACAAACCCACCGCGGCGGTCGTGTACGCGGCCGCGTTCTCCATGGCCGGCAACACGCCGAAGGGGGAGGGCAACGAGATCATCTCCATGGTCTCGGGCGTCGTCCTGCTGGTGCTGGCCTGCTGCACCCTCCCCGCGCTGCTGCGCCTCGCCGCCCCCGCGGTGCAGGCGACGACCGCGGGCCTCGGCGGCGGCTCCTCCGCCCGCTCCGGCGGCGGCCGGGTCGTGGCCAGCGGCGCGCAGGCGGTACCGCAGTTGCGCGGACCCGCGGCCGGACGGTCGGTCTCCGGCGCCACCGTGAGCCGGGAGCGCGGGGACGCCACCGGCGCACGCAGCAGTCCGGGGCACGCCGCGAGCAGCCGCCGGCCCGCACAGGGCGCGGGCGGGACACAGGCGACGCCAGGATCCGAACACTCCGCCGCCGACCAGCGCGCGGGCCGGTCGCGTCCGGCCGCCCTGCTCGACCGGCCCGGAGAGGCGGAGCAGACCGCCCCGGGCGATCCCGCCGCCCCGGCCGACCCGGCGGCCGTCAAGGAGACGCTCTCCTCCGCGCTCTCGACGGCCGGCCACCGACACCGCGACGACCAGCAGGGGGAACCCCATGGCAGTGACTGAAGGAACCGGCCCGCGCACCTACGGCAACTTCCGCAAGCCGCGCGCCTCCGGACTGCGGGGCCTGTCGCTGGGGGCGACCATGCTGCTGTTCGGCGGCCTGATCGCCGTCGTCCTCGGCACGCTGGTCTCCGTGTGGATCGCGCTGGCCCTGGCCGTCGTGCTGGCGCTGGCCATGGCGCCGCTGGCGGTGCGCGACCGGCACGGCCGCACACTGATGCAGCGCGGCGCGGTACGGCTGGCCTGGTGGCGCACCACCTCCTCCGGCGGCAACCTCTACCGGTCCGGTCCGCTGGGCCGGGCAGGCAGCGGCACCTGCCGACTGCCGGGACTGGCCGCCCAGTCGTCCCTGAGCGAGGCCCAGGACGGCTACGGCCGCCCGTTCGCCGTCCTCACCGTGCCCGCGACCAACCACCACACGGTAGTCGTCTCCTGCGACGCCGACGGCGCGGCGCTGGTCGACGAGCGGCAGGTCGACATCTGGGTGGCCCACTGGGGCCAGTGGCTCTCGGCGCTCGGCACCGAACCGGGGCTCGTGGCCGCCAGCGTCACCGTGGAGACCGCGCCCGACCCCGGCGTCCGGCTCCAGCAGGAGATCGGCGCCAACGCCGTCAACGACGCGCCGGATCTGGCGCGGGAGATGCTGCGCGACGTGGTCGCCGCCTATCCCAGCGGTTCGGCGCAGATCAGCACCCGGATCGCGCTGACCTACTCCGGTGCGCCCCGCGCCGGTGCGCCGCGCCGCAACGTCGAGGAGATGGCGGTGCACATCGGGACCCGGCTGCCGGGACTGACCGCCGGACTGTCCATGACCGGCGCGGGCACGGCCGTCCCGATGACGGCGACCGAACTCGCCGAGGCGGTGCGCGTCGCCTACGACCCGACCGTCGCGCAGTTGGTCGAGGAGGCGCGCGCCGCCGGAGGCACCGGACTCACCTGGGACGAGGCGGGCCCGACCGCCGCGCAGGAGGAGTGGGACCACTACCGGCACGACGGGGTGCACAGCATCACCTGGGCCATGACCGAGGCCCCGCAGGGCGAGGTGTTCTCCAACGTGCTGACCGGGCTGGTGCAGCCCAGCCGCGACATCGCCCGCAAGCGGGTCACGCTGCTCTACCGTCCGCACAGCCGGGCCGAGGGCGCCCGTGTCGTCCAACAGGACTACAAGAACGCACTGTTCACCGCTCAGCAGCAGCCGATCGGCCGCGCCAGCGACGACGCGGAGGTGGTGGCGGCCCGGAAGGCGGCCGAGGAGCAGGCCCAGGGACACGGGGTGATCCAGTTCGGCATGCTGATCACCGCGACCGTCGACTCCGCCGAGGACCTGCCCCGGGCCACCGCTGCAGTGGACAACCTGGCTCCGGCCGCCCGCATCGCGGTCCGGCCCGCCTACGGTTCGCAGGCTGCGGCCTTCGCCGCGGCGCTGCCGCTGGGCCTGGTGCTGCCGCTGCACACCGCGCTGCCGCAGACGGTACGGGACGCGATGTAGGTGCGGATCGCCATGGCGGTGCCCGGCGGATCCCGCGGCCCCGGCAAGGGGCTGCGCTGCTGCCCGCCCTGCCCCGCGGGCGCGGATCGCCCGGGCTTCGCAGCACGGGGGACGCGCCCGTGCGGGGCAGGCGGACTGCGCGCTCAGCCACCACGTACCCGCAGGCCGGGGGATCGGGCCAGGGGCACCCCCGGACACGGCCACACAGCACAGGAGGATTCGATGGCACGCAAGGCCGAGAAGACGCGGGGACGCGGGGCCGACCCGAGCCTGCCGCAGGCCACCGCGCGGGGCTGGCCCGGCCGCGGCGGCGGCATGGTCGGATACGTCGATCCGGCACCCGAATGGCGCGGCACCTCCGTCCAGGTCTGCGGCCTGTGGCCGTTCGGGGCCGGAGCGGGGACCCCGATGGTGGGGGTCCCGCTCGGCCGCGACCTGGACTCGGGGGCCACGGTCTGCTGCGATCCGGTGAGCTGGTTCATGCGCACGGGCCTGCTGGCCAACCCGTCGATGTTCGTCCTCGGCCGCCCCGGACTCGGCAAGTCCACCGTGGTGCGGCGGATGGCGCTCGGCCTGTCCGGCTACGGTGTCCACCCGCTCATCTTCGGCGACCTCAAGCCCGACTACGTCGACCTCATCCGGGCGATCGGCGGGCAGGTCATCAGCCTGGGCCGGGGACGCGGGCATCTCAACGTCCTCGACCCGGGGGAGTCCACGGCGGCGGCCGCCCGGCTCACCGGGGACGCGCGCCGGCAACTGCTGGCCGCCACCCACAGCCGCCGGTTGCACATGGTGTCCGCGCTGGTGACCATCCTGCGCTCGGAGCCGCCGAGCGACCGCGAGGAGACCGTGCTGGCCGCGGCGCTGGACGTCCTCGACGACCGGCACGGCGCCGGCCGGACACCGGTCCTGGCGGACCTGGTGCAGGTCATCAAGGAGGCCCCGGAGTCGGTGCGCGCCGTCGCCCTCGACCGCGGCGACATCACGCGCTACCGGGACATCACCGAGAACCTGGAGGCGTCGCTGACCGCGCTGCTGGGAGACGGCCTGCTGGGCGACTCGTTCGCCCGCCCGACCACCGAGCCGATGAAACTCGACCGGCCGGTGTGCTTCGACGTCAGCAGCATCGACGACAGCGAGACCCTGCTCCAGGCCGCCGCGCTGCTGTCCTGCTGGTCCTACGGGTTCGGTGCGGTCTCCACGGCGCACGCGCTCGCGGACGCCGGACTGGAGCCGCAGCGCAACCACTTCCTGGTGATGGACGAACTGTGGCGGGTGCTGCAGGCGGGCCGGGGGCTGGTCGACCGGGTCAACGCCCTCACCCGGCTGGACCGGCAGCGCGGCGTGGGCCTCGCCATGGTCACCCACACCATCGGCGACCTGCTCGCGCTGCCCACGGAGGAGGACCGCATCAAGGCGAAGGGCTTCGTCGAGCGTGCGGGCATGGTCGTCTGCGCCGGTCTGCCCCCGGCCGAGATGCCGCAGTTGGCCCAGGTGGTGGAGCTCACCGAGGTGGAGAAGCGGCTGCTGGTCGACTGGTCCACGCCGCCGGCCTGGGACAGCTCCCGCAGCCGCCAGGCCGACCCGCCCGGCCTCGGCAACTTCCTGGTCAAGGTCGGCAGCCGTCCGGGCATCCCCGTCCATGTGGACCTGACCGCCGGGGAACTGGACGTCAACAACACCAACAAGCGCTGGAACAAACCGGCCTGAGCCCACGGCGGCCGGCCGGGGCGACCTCCCGGCCCCGCCGGTGAACCGTTCCGGCCTCCGATCCGTGAACAGAGGCGGAGGCCGGGCCCCCACCCGGGTCTCCGCCCGAGTCGGGCCCGGGGCGCGCTCCCCGTTCGGCGCCCCGGGCCCGGTCCGGCGACGGGGCGGGCCCGGTTGCGGGCTGCCGCGACGGCGGTTGAACCGATCCGTCCAGGAGCCCGTGTTCATCCGGGAGTTCGTTCGTCGCAAGCCGAGACGTCAGGAAGTGGTGCAACATGAGCGAGGACGGAGAAGCGCGGCCGCCCGGCGTGCCGCCGGGGCAGTCCGAGCCCGTCCCCTTCGACGTCGTCATCACCGGCGAGGGCGCCGCATCGATCGACGGCGAGCCGGTCCCGGTGCTCGGGGACCAGCCGCTGGACACCGCGATCCTCGACACCCTGCACGGGTATGCGCAGCTTCGGGACGACCCGGTCACGGCGGCCATCTCCAATCCGGCGACGGGCTACGCGGTGCGCGTCGAGGTCGGCCCCGACGGCTCCAGCCGCCTCGTGGGCCAGGACGGCGCGGCCGCCGACGCTGCGGAAGCCGACGCCGCGGCCGCCGACGCCAGGGAAGCCGACGCCGCGGCCCCGGCCCGACCGGCGCCGATGCCCTCGGCCGATCCCGCGGCGGGGGAGGGGCCGACCGTCCCGCAACCGGCGGCCGGGAACGGCGCACCGGCCGTCGCGGGCAGCGCGGCGGCCGCGCCCGCCGGGCAGCCGCGACCTGCTGAGGCCGCGGCCCGGTCGCGCACCGCCATGCCGTCGATCCCGCGGCCCTCGATCCCGCGCCCGTCGATGCCGTCGATGCCGTCGATACGGCGCCCGTCCCTCCCGGGGCGCTCGCCCGGCTCCGGGAAGGCCGCGGGCGGCGCGACGCGCGGCTCGGACGTGGAGTTCGTGCCCACCAGCCTGCTCAAGAAGCCGTGGGTGGTCGGAGGCGTGGCCGTCGCGGTGGCGGCGCTGGTCACCACGCCGCTGGCGCTGGCCGGGGCCAGCAGCGGGGGCACCGACCAGAAGGCGGACGGGAAGATCCGGGTCGAGGATCCGAAGGAGGAGCCGGACCGCGGCCCCGGCGGGTCGGTGCACCCTTCCCGCCCGCCCTACCCCAGCGGTTCCCCGTCCGGGTCTCCTTCGCCCAAGGACAAGGACGACGAGAAGGACAAGCCGAAGTCGGCGGACTCGAAGCCCGAGAAGTCCGACGACGACGCCGAGAGCGACGAGGACACCGCGAAGGACTCCGGCTCGTCCGACAAGAAGTCCTCCGGCGACAAGGACAAGCACGTCAAGAAGGCGCCGAAGCGCAGCCGCATCCCGCACGGGGTGACCATGGTCGTGAACCGGAAGACCGGCCGCTGCCTGGACGTGCCCGGCACCGGCAAGGGCAAGCCGGACGGCCCGGTCCAGCAGGGCGCCTGCGACACCACCGCCGGGGCCCGGGGCGGCAACCAGCGGTGGAAGCTGGACCTGAAGGTGAAGGACGGCGGCCCCGGCAAGGCCGACCTCTACCTGATCCGCAACGTCAAGGACAACCTGTGCCTGGACCTGGCCGGATACGGTCCGGTGGCGGCGCGGGCGCCGGTGACCGAGTACCACTGCCGTCCCAAGAACGACAACCAGCTCTGGTGGCTCGACAAGCGCTCCAACGGCACGTACTGGATCCGCAACCACGAGAGCGGCAACCAGTGCCTCGATGTGGCGGGCGCCGGGGAGAAGACGAACGCCCGTCTGCTGATCTTCGGCTGTGACGACGCCGACGACCACCAGTGGCGCTTCAAGAAGCCGTGAGGCCCGGGCCCGACCGGGGAGCGCAGCGGTTACCGGCGTCGGCCGGGCCCCGCTCACGGGCCCGGCTCGCGGCCCCGCCGCCCAGCCTTCCGGCCCCCGCTGCGCCCACCGTCGGCCGCGCGGCGGGAGGGCCCGGCCCCCGGGCCGACCGGCACTCGGCGCCGACCGGAGGGTCAGCCCTGCGGTGCCCCGTCGGGCTCGCCGTCCAGCGAGCCGAGCTTCTCGCGGATGCCGGCGGCGTCCCGATGGTTGAACTCCTCCAGCAGCGCCAGGGCACGGCTCCAGTGCTTGCGCGCGGCATCCGGCGCACCGGTGGCGAGGTGGACGTCGCCGAGGTGGTCGATGGTCTGCGCCTCGCCCCACCGGTTGCCGACCGCCCGGTGCTTGGTGAGCGCGTGCTGGTAGTGCTCGATGGCCGCGTCGTGGTGCTGGAGGCGGTGGTGGACCGTCCCCAGGAAGTCCAGCGAGATGCCCTCCACCCAGGTGTTGTCGGTGGCGCGTTGGACCTCCAGTGCCTGCTCCAGGTAGGTGCGCGCCTCGTCGAGCCGGTCGAGCCGCAGATGGGCCTCGCCCAGGTTGTTCAGGCAGATGCCCTCGCCCCAGCCGTGTCCCAGCGTCTGGTAGGTCTTCAGCGCCTTCCGCAGGTGTACCAGGGCCTCCTCGATCCGGCCGGCCCGCAGGCAGACGTCGCCGAGGTTGCCGGTGATCCGCGAGGCGCCGCTCTCGTCGCCGAGCAGTTGCCAGGCGGCCAGCGCCTGGTGGTAGTGGTCGATGGCCTCGTCCAGCCTGCCCGCGTTGGTCAGCGCGTTGGCCACCCCGGTGAGTGCTTCGGCGGCGCCCTTCCGGTCACCGTCCCGGCGCGCCGCCGCCAGGCTCACGCGGTTGCAGGAGAGCCAGTCGTTGGTGTGGCTGCGCAGATAGAAGAAGCCCCACAGGGCCGCCGTCAGCCGCCAGGCGAGGGCGGAGTGGCCGCCGGCGGCGGCCTGGTTGATCGCCGCGATCAGGTTGGGGCGTTCGGCCGAGCACCACTTCAGCGCCTGGTCGTAGGTGGTGAACCGGGGCGCGACACAGCCCTCGGGCAGCGGCACCAGCGGCACCCGCGGCCGGTTCGGGGTGATGAACCGGGAGGCCGCGGCGGAGGCGTGCAGATACCAGATGAGGATCCGCTCGACCGCCTGCGCGCGCTCCGGCGCCGCCTCCTCGCAGTCTGCCTGCTCGTGGGCGTAGATCCGCAGCAGGTCGTGGAAGGCGTAGCGGCCGGGGAAGTGCTCGGTCAGCAGATGGGCGTGCGTGAGTTCGGTGAGCAGCCCGCGGGACTCGCGCAGGTCGAGGCCCGCCAGGGCGGCGGTGGCGGGCGCGGAGATGTCCGGTCCGGGCGCGGCGGCCAGCAACTGGAACAGCCGGGCGGCCGGGGCCGACAGCGCGTGGTACGACCACGAGAACACCGCGCGCACGTCGGTGCTGAGGTCGCCGCCGGTGAACGCGTCGAGGCTGCCGTGGTTGTCCCGCAGCTCCTCGGCGACCGCGTACAGCGGAAAACTGGGGTGGGTCGCGGCGCGCGCGGCGACGATGGCCAGCGCCAGGGGGAGCCGTGCGCAGCAGGCGATGATCTCGTCCGCGGCCTCCGGCTCGGCCGCCATCCGGGCCGTACCGATCCGCCGGGCCAGGAAGTCGCGCGCGTCGGCGAGCGGGAGGGGGTTCAGGGTCAGCGGATGGGCTCCGTCGTTGGCGATCAGACCGGTGAGCTGGTTGCGGCTGGTGATGATGGCGAGGCAGCCGGGGCCGGTGGGCAGCAGGGGCCGCACCTGTTCGGTGTCCCGGGCGTTGTCCAGCAGCAGCAGGACCCGCCGGTCGGCGAGCAGACTGCGGAACAGCGCCGTGCGCCCGTCGGGGCGTTCGGGTATCTGCCCGGGGGGCACGCCCAGCGCGTCGAGGAACCCGTGGGTGGCCTCGTCCGGAACCATCGCCGACCCGGTCGCGTCGAAGCCCCGCAGGTTGACGTAGAGCTGGCCGTCGGGGAACCGGTGGGCGATCTCGTGCGCCCAGTGCACCGCCAGGGTGGTCTTCCCCACCCCCGCCATGCCGCCGATCGCACTGATCACCACCGCGTTCGGATGCCCGCCGTCGGCGGGCAGCAGGCTGTGCGTCTGGGCCAGTTCGCTCTCCCGGCCGGTGAAGACCGGCAGATCGGCGGGGAGTTGCGCCGGGCGGGCCGCAGCCGCCGGCTGCGGGGAGTCCGCCGCCGTGCCCTGGGAGGACTGCGCCGGGGCCGGCGCGCGCAGCGACGGATCGGCCGACAGCATCCGGGTGTGCAGGTCGACCAGGGCGGCGCCCGGCTCGACGCCCAGCTCCGAGATGAGCGTCCCGCGGATCTCGCCGTACGCGGCCAGGGCCTCGGCCTGCCGCCCGGACCGGTACAGCGCCAGCATGAGCAGCTCGTAGAGCCGTTCGCGCAGCGGGTTCCCGGTCGTCAGCGCCGTCAGCCCGGCGGCCACTTCCTCATGGCGCCCCAGCTCCAGGCCGAGGTCCAGATGGCTCTCGCAGGTGCTCAGCCATTGCTCGTCGAGCCGGTAGCGCTCGGCCGCGGCCAGCGGGCCCGGGACGCCGGCCAGCGGCCTGCCGTCCCACAGCTCCAGTGCCGCCTGCAGCAACTCGTCGGCGGCGCGCAGCGAACCGCCGGTGCGCAGCTTCTTCGCCTCGGCCACGCGTCGCTCGAACACGTCGAGATCGAAGCCGTCCTGGGCCACCCTGACGAGATAGCCGTCCGCGGAGGAGACGATCACTCGCGGAGCCTGCCCGGACTTCCGGCCCGGCTCCAGCACTTTGCGCAGCCGCGACACGTAGGTACGCAGCACGGTGACCGCACCTGACGGCGGGTCCTCGCCCCAGATGGCGTCGACCAGTTCGCCCACCGTCGCGGGCCGCCCGCGGCGCAGCAGCAGCGCGGCGAACACGGCACGTTGCTGCGGTGACCCGAGGGCCACCTCCTGCTCCCCGCACCAGGCTCGGACCGGTCCTAAAACAGCAACACGCAGGGAGGTCGTATGGCTCACGTTCACGAGTTCGACTCTACCGAGGCCCGAACGATCCGGAAGCACCCGGTTGCATTTCTCACCGAGAGGTTCCCGCCCGGACTTCGGAACGTGACGTGTTCGAGATCGTACCGGGAGGCACCGGTCGGATCCGGTGGCGGGACCCGCTTCTCAGGCGGCGTGCGGTGGCGGGAACAGCGACTCCACGGGCGGTACCTCCTTCGGCCGGTGGTTCCCCGGCTTGCATCCGGCGAACGGACCCGAGGGGTCCCGGAGACTGCTCATCACCGGTCCCAGGAAGTCCCGGTGCCAGGAAGCAGGGCCGGTCATGTCCGCGTCCGGGCCGGTCAGTGCGGCCCATGCCAGCCACAGACCGTGGAGCTGCGCGATCGCTTCGGGGTGTTCCCACCAGCGCGAGCACCAGGGAGCGGTGGAGGTGACTTCCCGGCCGTAGACCGGAAGCAGGACGTGGTGCGTCCACTGGGTCAGCCGCTGGAACTCCATCTGGTACTCCGGCCCGTCCTTGTAGAGGATGAACCGGGGCGTGGCGGACTTCTCCTCGGCACCGTCCGGCCGATCCACCGCGCTCCCCCCGCCGTCCTGGGCGTGGCTCAAGGTCTCGTCGTCCATGGACATTTCCGGTACTCCTGCTCCTGCGGTCACGGTCGGCTCCGGCAGTGCCGTCGAGAACACCACGTGCCGCGGCCGCGCCCGGTTCACCCGGTCCGGTCGGCTTCCGGCGGACCGTTGAACCGAACGCCGAGCGGATCCGTGACGTCGTCGAGCAGCCGGTGCCGACGACGCGGAGGACGTCCCCATGCCTGAGCCGACCGGTCCACGCCGTCTCCGGCCCCAGCGGTTGGCGCGGCAGTTGCTCGACGAGGAGCTACGGGCCAGCACGCGTGCGCGACAGCAGGAGTTCGCCGCACCTCCCGCCTGGGGACCGCTGCCCCGAGCGGCGGTACAGCACTCGGGCCCACCGCCGGCTCCGGGCTCGGCGGGACAGGCGACGGACGATGTCGCGGACGAACTGCTGCGCGTGCTGCGCGACATCTGGCTGCGCGTGCTGCGCTACCGGCCCGGACCGGCGCCGGCGGCCGGCGGGGGAGAGCACCACTTCGAACAGCCGCCTCCCACCCGGAGCCAGGAGGACTACCAGGCGCCATGGGCCGAGGCCCGGCAGTCCCCGGATCTCCAGGGGTACCAGTGGAACCCCGAACCCCCCGGCAGGCAGCAGTCCCTGGCAGCACCGGGCTCTGCCCAGGCGCCCGGATTCCCGCAGGCGCCGGGCTTCGCGCAGGGGCGCGGTCCCGCTGGGGCACCCCCCTTCGCCCAGCCGCCGCCGGGCTTCGCACCGCAGGGGCCCGGCTATCCGATGCCTCCTCCGGGCCAGGGCTTCGCGCCGCCGCCGCAACAGCGCGACGGGCAACGGCGCCTGATGAAGGAGCAGCCGGCAGACGGCGCCGTCTCGGCCCTCGAGCAGTACGGGAAGCTCCGCCCTGAGCAGCAAGCGGCTGTCCGGGCGGAGGTCTCGAAGCTCATCGACGGCAAGACCCGCTACCAGGTGGCCGCGAGCCGCAATCTGCTGCCCTTCAACGTCTCACTCGCGCAAGCGGCCCGCTCGTACGCGAAGAGCACCGAGGCGCCGCCGTCCGAACGGTCCTGGCTCTCCAGGCTGACGGCCCGGAAACCGGCGCAGCAGGGCGGCACCCGTGCCCGTACGGCCGAGGAGGGTGCGCCTGCGGTCCCCGGGGCCCGCATGGCCGCGCCACCGCGACTGCCCCAACTGCCGCACTATGCGGGCCAGACGCCGGTGGCGCCATCCCGTGCCCCTCTTCCGCAGGCGGCTCCGGGGCCCCGTACCGACAATGCCGCCACCCGTGCGGTGTCCCGGGCCGTGGCTCCCGACCGGGCGGACACCGCGGTGCGCCGGACCGGTCCGCCCGTACCGCCCAAACTGCCCGTCCCTCCTCCCAAGCTTCCGCTGGACGCGCCCGACACCGCACCCGGTCGGGCCCGGAACTCCTCGCCTGCGGGGAGTCCGGGGACGAGGCCGGTGAGTCCGGCTCAGAGCTCGGCCGATCCGACCGTCAGAACACCGGTCAGTCCCACCGTGAGTCCGGTGTCGCGGACCGTCTCGCCCAGCTTCAGCCCGGTCGTGGCCAACCAGTCGCTCGAGCACCACCTTCCCGGCGGCGAGGCGCGGGGGACAGGGACCCCGGCGCCCTCGCCGCCGTCGCCCTACCGTGCTCCCGCCGTGCAGCAGACCGGGACACCGAAGCGGGGTCCGTCGCGCAGCCGTTAGGAGTGCGGTGGACGCGACGGGCACGGCGGGTGCGGCGGGTGCGGTGGACGCGACGGGCTTCCTGTGCGGGTGGCCCGGCAGGTGAGGCGGCGGCACCTCACCTGCCGCCGCCCCGCCCCTTCCCGGTCGAGGCGGGTCTGCGACCGGTCACTTCGTCGCTTCGCGGGTCCACCGGAACCCGTCGTCGGACAGGCCGTGGGACGGGCCGCTGCCTGCGGGGCCGTCCGGAGTGACGTACCCGGCGCTCTCCGAGCGGTCCACGTCTCCCGGAGGGGCCTTCTCCAGGAACGCCGCCCCCTGGGCGTCTTCCGGCGCTGCCCAGCCGGAGGGCGGCGCCGGGCGGCCGATGTCCGACGGGTAGGGGGCGTCGTCGTATCCGTGGTCGCGCTCGTGGTCGTCCTCGTAGTTGGCGTAGTCGTCGTAGTCGTAGTCGTCCTCGTGGTCTTCCGCGCTGTGCTCGACTCCGACGCTCATTCCGGCGGGTGCGCCCCCGCCCGTCCCGCTGCCCGCCCAAGCCTGGGCCGCCCGCCGGGTGATGGCTTCGGCCTCCGCCTTGGCCGCGGCCGAGATGGCTCCCGCGCCCGGCTCCTTGAACCATGGACGCAGCCGGATGAGCGCCGGGCGGATACCGGTGGCCAGGAGCAGAGCCGTGCCCTTGGGCAACGCACGGATCTTGTCCGGGGGCAGGATGGGGTCCAGCCGGTAGGAGACCGAGTGGGAGCCGCCCTCCTTGCTGCGCGAGTAGGACGCGGTCTTCACGTCCTGCTGGCCGACGAGTTTGGAGACCTTGTCCACGAAGTCGGCGTCGTCCAGTCCTGCGCCCAGGAGCTTGACGGTGGCCGCGCTCCACAGCGCGTCCATGCCCGCCTCGCCCCACACCCGGGAGCCCTGCCGGTAACTCTGCAGCAGGGTCACCACGTTGATGCCGCGGGAGCCCAGGTGGCTGTAGAGGTCGGGCAGGTCGGAGATGCGGCAGACGTTGGCGGCCTCGTCCAGCACGGCCGTCATCGGCGGGTCGAGCCGGCCGCCCATCCGCTCGGCGGCGATCACTCCGGCACGCAGGGTGGCGTCCGCGAGTCCGGCGATGACGCCCGCGGCGGAGCCGCCGCCGTCCTTGGAGAGCAGGTAGAGCGTGTCGCGGCCCAGTACATGCTCGTGCGGACGGAACTCGGGCAGCTCCGGGTCGGGCTGCACCCAGGCGGCGATCTCGGGGTCGAGCAGGCAGGCCACACACTGCCGCGCCGTCTCGTAGATGCCGTCCCGGGTCTCGACGGCGCCGCGCACCGTGCCCTGGAGCTGCTCGGCCATGGCGATCATGTCGGCGTCGCGCAGCAGGTCCACGGGGGTGCGGTCGGCGGGGTCGGCGAGCCAGCCGAGCAGGTCGGTGACCGCGGCGCCGCCGCGCGCCGCGGCCAGGAACAGCGCGGTGAGGGTGTTCTGGGCGGCCGAGATCCAGAAGTCCTTCTTGGAGGCGTCGTCGTTGACGGACGCGACGAAGTGCCCTGCCAGCCGACGGGCGCCCTCGATGGTGTGGCAGTCGGCCAGGATGTCCCACCACATGCCCCGCGTGCTGTGGGCGATGCCCTGCGGGTCGAACGTCCAGACGACTCCGGTGCGTTCGCGTGCCGCCCGGGTGACCGCGTAGACATCGGACTTGTTGGAGGTCAGCAGCACCGCGCCGTTGGCCCGCAACACCCGGGGCACCGCGATGCCGGTGGACTTGCCGGCCCGCGGTGCCATCAGGTCCAGCTCCACGTCCTCGAAGGAGGAGCGCAGCTCGGGCCCGTCCGGCGCCAGATCGCCGAGCAGGTTGCCGGTCTGGTCCGGATGCAGTTCGGCCTGGTTCTTGAGCGAGGGCCGCAGCTCCCGGGCGCGCTTCTCGATCCCGGCGGGCAGCATGGCGGCCAGTTCCCGCCGCCCGGCCAGGCCCTTGGTCTGCGACCGGGAACGGTTGATCAGCCTCCACACAGGGACGACGACCGCGGCCGTGGCCGCCCCGAAGACCAGGACGATCCCGCAGTACACCGCGACGGGCGACGCCTGCGGCCACAGTGCCCCGGAGCCCTTGGTGAGCAGGGTGGCCAGCAGCGTGACGGAGAACGCCGGAGGGTGCCAGCCGGCGCCGTTGAGCGCGGCCCCGAGCGTCCCGCCGAGCCACACCCCGGCGGACGTCGTCAGGGCGAGCACCATCACGCCCACGATGGCCCAGGGCCACAGATCCCGGCCGTGCATGCCCCCTGCCGCGCTCGGGCTCGGATTCATGCGATCCTCCTGTCCGGCTCCGGCGGGGCCGCGGGCCCGGCCGCCGGATCCGGCGCAGCCGCGGGCTGCTGTTCGGTGCCGGTGCCCGGGCCGGGCTGCTCGGCGGGGGCGTCGTTCTGCACCCAGCGGACGTTGGTGTCGTGCAGCCGGCTCTCCGTCTCGGTGATCCCGACCTTGATCGGGAGACCGGGACGGCCGCCCACCTTGATCAGGAAGCGGCCGCGGCCGGGCGGCTCCTCGCGGTCCCCGGTCACGGCCCAGCCCGGGGGCGAGGACCAGGAGGAGACCAGTTCGATCTCCCGCTGGGACAGTCCGACGATCTTGCCCAGTTCCTCCATCTCCGCCCGCGGGAGTCCCGCGCAGACGACCATGCCCGCGCGCTCGACGAAGCCGCGGGCCTTGGCCCGGTCCGCGTCGGTGCCCAGCGACTCGGCGTCCTTGAGGGTGTGGGTGATCTTGGCGTCGCCCATGCCGAGCGTGCGGTTGAGGCGGGTGAGCGCGTCGATCCGGTCGACGATGCCGGTGGCCGCGCGCAGCGGCCGCCACAACTCGTCCAGCACGGTGAAGAACCAGCGCCGGGGCGTGAGTCCCTCGTCGGCCAGCGCGTGGGAAGCGGCCACCGATCCGAGCCCGTCCGACCACGCGGCGAGCATCGCCGCCGCCGTCAACTGGGTGTCCGCCTCCCCGATCCGGGAGATGTCGATGCACACCGCGGGTGCGTGCAGATCCACCCGGGTCGAGGTCTCCGAGGCGAAGGTGTCGCCCAGCGGACCGTCCAGGATGCCCAGCAGCGAACGGTGCAGCGGGTCGACCGCGTCCCGGTAGCGGGCCTCGTCCCCACGGTCCAGTGTCACCGCGCGGACCCGGTCCGGGCCCTCGCTGAGCACCCGCAGCACATCCGGCAGCAGCGGGGCCTGTCCCGGGCGGGTCCGCTCGCGCAGATGGTGCAGCACAGCCGAGAGAACGGCCTGCTCGTGGTCGTCCATCGGCCGCCCGCGCACGATGGTGATCAGCGCGGCCACCATGTTCAGCACCCGGCCGTGCGCCTCGGCCATCAACGCCTGCCCGGCCTTGCCGCCGATCCGGGCGGCGACGGCGCCCATGGCGCCCGGATCCAGCAGGTTGATGCCGCCGGTGCCCCGGCCGATGGAGATCACCTGACCGCCCAGGGCCCGCACCGTGTCCGCGTAGTCGGGCTTGAGGTCGCCCAGCACCAGCGGCACCACGCCGGTCGCGGACAGTCCGATCAGCATCCGGTTGACCAGCGTCGACTTCCCCAGGCCCGGCATGCCGAGCATGAACAGCGACGGGTTGGAGATGTAGCGCGCCCGGGTGAACCAGGAGAGCGGGTCGCCGCACACCGTCGCGCCCGTGTGCAGGTGCTGCCCCAACGGGACGCCCGTCATCGGCGCGCCCGAGCCCGCCGCGAACGGCCACAGCCCGCACGCCTGCACCGTCGTGGCCCGCCACATGGTGGGCGGGTCCATGCCGCCGACCTGCCCGCCGCCGGGGCCCGGCCAGCCGCGGGAGGGTGCGACGGGCTCCCGGCGGGGTGCCTTCTGCTTCGGCCGCTTCTGGCCGCCGCGCGGACTCACAGCGCCTCCCGCAGATCGCGCGGCACCAGGGTGAGCTCCCACGGCAGGATCCCGGTGGGCAGGGTGCAACTGAAGGCCGCTGCCTGCATCCGGTCCGCCGGGCGCATCGACAGCCGCGCCGCGCCCTGCAGGTTGCGCATGGTCGCGCTCACGTCGGCCAGGTCCTCCTCGTCGTCGACGGTGGCGGTGAGCATCAGCGAGAACTCCACCAGGCCGGCGCCGGTCGCCTCCTCCTGGGCCGTCTGCTCCGTCGCGCGCACCTCGGTGGCCGCACGCGCCTGCACCATGCCGCGCCCGGAGGTGGCCATGAACTGGGCGGCGCGCCGGTCGGCCTCCACGATCCGCGCCGAGGTCGCCGGGTCGATGGGCCGGTAGAGCAGTGCCACCCGCTTGCGGCGGGTGCCGGGGGAGGGCTCCAGCAGGCTGCGGAGCACGTTGGCCCGCACGGTGCCGCGCGGGGCCAGGGTGAGCATCCAGGTGCGGGAGACCCCGGAGTCGTGCTGGTAGGAGGCGACGTTCTCGACGCAGGCCGAGGGCCCGGCGTCCTCCCACTCCAGCCCGGTCCCGCCGTGCTGGGCGCGGATGTCGAGGACTTCGCCCGCGACGGCCGGGTCGTAGGCGACCCGTACCACCTCGGCGATCCGCTCGGCGGACAGCGGGTAGGCGACGCCGCCGCCCGCGCCGACGAGCCCGGAGAGCAGCCCCGGGATGCGGGTGGCCAGATCGGTGATCAGCTCGTCGTGCTTGAGCTTCTGCCCGGGGGGCAGGCCGTAGGTGAGGGTGATGTAGGTGTGCATCTCGGAGGACGCCTGCGGATACGACGCGACGACCTCCTCCATCACGGCCCGCGCGGCGGCCGGGGCGTCGGGAGCGAGCCGGGGCAGCACCTCGTTCGCGAGCCGGGTGCCCGAGTCCGGGGCCGTCTCGACGATGACCGAGGCGCCGCGCAGTCCCGTCTCGTGCGACAGCCGGGAGAGCCAGCCGCCCCACGACGCCACCCAGGTGTCCACCTGGTCCGGGTCCACCAGGGAACCGCCGTCGGGGTCGCAGCCCAGGACGATGGTGTAGAAGTTCCGGCTGCGGTGGAAGAGCACGCCGAAGTCCCGGTCGTAGGCGTCCCGGCCCTCGTGCATCTGCATCCGGCCCAGCAGCCCCGGCGGCTGGAAGCGCCCTTCCTGACGCCGGGACAGCGGCCCGGAGACGTAGGTTGTGGACCCCTTGGACTTGCGGCGCATCCAACCGATCCGCAGCGCGAGCAGTTGGTAGGCATTGCGCCCGTCCTGGGTCCGGATGATCAGCGGCACCAGCACGATGGTCAGCGGTACCAGGATCACGACCGCTGCCGACAGCGAGATCAGCGACGCCAGCAGGGTGACGACCAGTCCGCCGAAGACCCCGGCGGTGCCGAGCATGCCGAAGGGGCCGAGTCCCGGCCGTCTCGGCCTGCGCCAGTTCCCGTACGTCGGGCTCGACGCGGCTTGGGTTGACATGCGTTGCTTCCTTCCGTGTCCCTCTGGGTTCCGCCAGGCCCGCCGGGGCCCGCCGGGTCCGGCCGTGTCCCGGGGGTCCTCCGGTCCCGGTGGCGCCGGGTCCGAAGGTCCGCGGCGGGCCGGGTGCCGCCGGTCCCGCAGGTCCGGCGGCACCCGGCCGGGTGCGCCCTACTTGTTGTGGCCGAGGTCGGGGTTGGAGTCGTTCACCGCGCCGGTGAACAGTTGCCCCGTGCCCTTGGCGATGCCCTTGGCGGCCTCGCCGGCCGCCAGTGCGACACCCGCCGCCCCGGCGCCGCGGCTGATGGCCCCGCTCGGGCCCCCGCCGCTTCCGCCGCCGGACCCACCGCTGCCGCCGCCGCCGGAACCTCCGCCGCCGCGGGAGTTACGGCTGCCGGTGGGGCTTGTTCCGTCCCCGCCGCCGGAGCCCCCGCCGCCTCCGCCACCGGTCTTGGCCAGTGCGGCGGGCCCGGCTCTGCCCCCCGGTCCGGAACGGCCGCCGGATCCGGACTGCCCGCCGGGCCCGGAGGCGCCGGAGGGGCCGGACCGGGTGCTGGAACCGGAGTTGGAGCCGCCCCCGCCGCCGCCTCCGCCGGAGAGCCCGGCGGAGGCGATCGACTTCGCGCCGGTGGCGATGCCGCCACCGGCGGCGGAGGCCGCACCCGAGAAGGCGCTGCCACCGCCGAGCGCGGCTGTGGCGGGGACGATCAGCTTCAGCAACGCGGGCAGGGCGATCGCCGACAGCAGCATCACGCAAATGCCGGCGATCTTGATGTGGACCTTGTCGCTGGGATCCTTCACGGGCGCGTTTCCGGTGAGGAGTTCCGTCCCCGCGAAGATGACGAGGCCGGCCGCGGGTTTGTAGAGCAGCCAGGCGACCATCCAGCCGATGTGCTTGCGCCACCAGCCGCCACCCCAGTCGCTCATGGAGGCAGCGGCCGCCAGCGGCAGCGTGCCGAACAGCACGATCATCACCGCGAGCCTGATGTAGAGCAGAATCCCGTGGATGATGGCCGCGATGAGCAGCAGAAAGGCGAGGATCACGTAGAGGAACGCGGGAATGCCCTTCGAGGAACCGCACGCCATCGACTTCATCTGCGTCTTCATGGCGGTGGTGTACAGGTGTGAGGCGAACCCGTCGCCCACCGCGGCGGCGGCGCCCACGACCGCCGTTCCGCCGCCCGCCACCACGATCAGACGCAGCATGCCCCGCAGCGCGGTCTGCCCCGCATCACCACGGCGTTCCGCCGCCATCCGGATGCACGCGAAGAGCAGCGATCCGATGGCCGTGTAGACGACGAGCCAGTGCAACTGGCCCTGGACCGGGCTCGAGGCACTCGGCAGGAAGGTGGGGATGTTCTTCGTCAGTGACTGGAACGCGCCCAGGGCGCCCAGCATCACGAGGTCCCCGATGCCCCGCATGATGGTGCCGACCGGGTCGCCCAGGAACTTGAAGAAGCCGACCAGAGCGTCGAGCAGCGGATTTCCCGAACCACCGCAGACGTCACCCATCTCAGGCAGCCCCCCATCTGACGAATCCGCCGCTGCTCACGGTGGATTCCGATGCGGAGTAGAGGGTGCCGTCCGACTGCGGCTCGACCTTCCAGTCCCCGCCGCTCCACCGCATGGTGACCGTCGTCGCTCCCAGCCCTCCGCCGACGCCCTTGATGAGCAGACGGACCTGGACCCTGTCCCGGGTGTACGAGCCGACGAGGAATCCGGAGTACACCCCGGCATCCTCGCGGTCCAGATCCGGCCCGAGACCCGACCGCTGGGAGATGAAGGAGTCGCGTCCCTCTCCGGGCACGATCTGCTGCTCCGCGACCGTGCGCCAGTCGTCGGTGCCCATGTGCGTGAGGACTCCGTGCGCCGCCATGACGGCGCCCATGGGTGTGTGCGCGTAGCACCACCACACCGGTCCGTCGAAGCGGGTGGGCCCGACCGACGGGGAGGTCGGCACATGCATGCCGTCCAGGTTCTTCCACACCACATCCTCCGGTGCGGCGGTCGGCCGGGCGCTGCTCAGGCCGTTTCCGGGCTTCTCCTCGCCCGGCTCCTCCCCTTTCTTCTCCTGCTTTCCCTCTTCGTCCGCGTCCTTCATGTCCTGGTCCTCGGTGCGGCACCCGTGCGGGCGCTTGCCCGGAGGCAGCGGGTCGTCGCCTTCTGCACCGGGGGAAAGGGGGCCCTTCACCGCCTTGGGCACGGGTGTTGCGGCGTCAGCTCGGCCGTTGTCCGCCCCCGTGAGGTAGGAGAAGGTCGCCATGACGAGCGCTGTCCCCAGGAACACGGCCGAATAGACCCAACTGCGTTGCTTCCAGAAGGGGGCGTCGTCCGCCACCTCGTTCCGTTCACGGCCGAGCATCGCTCAGTTGCCGCCGCGAATGAGGAACCCGGCGGCGTCGCCGTCGCCGCTGTCGCCGAAGAGCCAGCTCGCGAAGGGACCCGCGGCCGCGATGAGGCAGCAGCCGGCCAGCACCATGCCCAGCCTGCTCATGTGTTCGGAGCTCTCGCCGCGCTTGAGGGAGATGCCCATCATCGCGCCGGTGATCACGATGCCCAGGACGCCGGCGGCGGTGCCGACCCACGCGGCCATGCCGAGCATCTGGTTGATCTTGCCACCGAGTCCGTCGGGCACTTCCCGCTCCGGCTGCGGAACGCCCGCCTCGGCCAGGTAGTAGTAGACCATCGACATCTTCATGGGGATTCCTTTGTCTTTGTCTGGTGACAGGGGACGGTCGGGGGAGACCCGACGGATTCAGGTGTTGTAGGGGCCGAACCACTCCACGATCGGACCCGCCGTCGTGGCGATGACCGAGGCGACGAGCACGATGAAGAGCCCCCGGAAATAGGTCGCGCCCTCGCCCATGTCTCCGCGGCGCAACTGGAGCGAGAGCTGGGTGCCGACGATGATCAGACCGAGCACCCCGGCCACCGAGGCGCCCCAGGCGAGCCAGTTGAGCAGCGCGTCTGCGTTCGCGGCCGTCTTCCCGGTCGGGCTGTAGGGCGGCACCGTCTCCGGGTCGAAGGGCGGCTCGTCGTCCAGCAGCCGGGTCAGTACGCTCATCGCTTCTTCTCTCGTCTTCCGGGGCGCTGGACCGCGCCCCCCGCCAACTCGGCGAGCAGGCGCACGGATTTGGGCAGCGCACCCGAGCGCTTCTCCCCCCGCCACGCCGGGATCCAGGGGACCCGGTGCACATCGGCCACCGAGCGCAGTACGCGGATCCGCTGCATGAGGTGGAGAGGGAGGCGTCCGGGCGCGTCGGCGACGAGCACCACCGCGAGCAGGTCGACGCCCGCCGGGTGCCGGCCCGAGTGCAGCGCCTCCAGGGCACGGGAGGCCGCCCGCAGCCCTGACGCGTGGGTGCGCGCCACCAGCAGCATCCGTCCGGGCTCGCCCTGCGCCGGGTCGGGCAGGCGGCGCTCCAGGTCGCTGCCGCCGACGAGTTCGGCGAGCGTGCTGGTGCCCGCCCCGCCGTGTGCGCCGACCCAGCTGACGGGCCCGCCGCCGGGAGCCGTCGCACGGGGGACCGCCGCCTGGCCCAGGCCGGGGCGCGGGGTCGCACGGGGCGCGGGGCGCTGCACCGCCGGATCCGGAGCCGCCGGCGACGCGGGCTGCGGCTGCCACTGCTGCGCCGGGTCAGCCGGAACCGGCTGACCGGGGTGCGGGTCGGTCGCCGGCGGGGGAGCCGACCCGGGAACGGGCGCGGGGTTCCGCCTGGGCGCGGGCGCGGCCGTCGGTTGCGGCTGGTAGGCGACCGCAGGGTCCGGCTGCTGCGCGGGTGCCGCCGCCTGGTCGGGCTGCGGTGCGGCCGGGCGCACCGCGTCGAGTGGCGCGGTGACCGCCGCGGCCGGATCCGGCACCGGGCCGGTCTGCGGGGCCGCCTCGGGGCGCGGAGCCGACGGCTCGGCCCGCTCCGGTGCCTCCTGCTCGGGCTGGGGCGCGGTCGGTCCGCGTACCCACATGTGCGGTCCGGCGGGTGTCTGCCCGGCGGACCCCGGTGGGGGGACGCTCATCGCGTGTCCAGCCTCCTCTCGTGCGACTGATGGCTCCTGTGGCTGCCGCAGGACTGCGGTGGGGTCGGAGTACTGGATGGTGAAGACGAATTGAACTGATTCGTCCTCGTTCCCGTTCCGAAGTGCGAGCGCGTTGTACTCCGTCGGAGAGCCACAACGGGACTTCGGCAAAAGTGGTTCACCGTTCTTGACACTCGGTGGCGAACGGTGGCGGTAGCGGTACGGAAGGGAGGAGGCAGCCGGTGAGCGAGAGCGGCGGAGCGTCCGGAAAGGCGGCCATGGTCGGCCTGGCCGGAACGGGCTGCGGCTGCCTGATGCTGCCTCCCGCGGCGGCGGGCATCGTGGTCCTGCTGATCATCTTCGGCGGGCTGGGCGTCCTCTTCGCCCCGATCATCGCGCTGATCCTGCTCTTCGGCGGCGGTGGCAGCGGAGCCGACAACCCGGAGGCCGACGTCGACGAGGACGCGGTCGCCGCGTCGGTCCAGGGCGACGGCAAGGGCGAGCTGGACGAGAAGACCGTCCCCGAGGACCTGGCCGAGACCATCCAGGACGCCGGTGACATCTGCGACGCCATCGGCCCGGTCGTCATCGCGGCGCAGATCGAGCACGAGTCGTCGTTCAACAAGGACATGCTCGGGCCGCACGGCGAGAAGGGCATCTCGCAACTCCCGCCGGAGAAGTTCGACGAGTTCGGCGAGGACGAGGACGACAACGACGAGACCTCGGCGACCGATCCCGAGGACTCGATCATGGCCCAGGGCCGTTACCTGTGCTCGCTCGCCAAGAGCGTCAAGCCGATCGTCGACAGCGGCAGAGCCCCCGAGGACGAGGGCGTCCTGGACCTGACACTCGCGGCCTACGAGGTGGGCCTGGAGGCCGTCCAGGAAGCCAACGGCGTTCCCGAGGACAGCAAGGCCCAGAGCTATGTCATCACCGTCCGGTCCCTCTTCCCGCGGTTCGAGGGGATCGGCGGCTCGGTCGCGCCCTCCGAGTTCCCCGACTACGACGTCCCCGACGCCTCGGAGTCCCCGTCGCCCGACCCCGATCAGAGCGGAGAGTGAGCCGCATGCCCGACACCACCGACGGCCCGGCGCACGGTCACCGCTCGGAACCGGGCGGCGACAGTGCTCCTCCGCTCCTCGCGGACCGCTTCGAGGCCCTCATCGCCCGCAACGGCAGCGTGGCGCTCAACGGGGAGCGCCTGCCGGTGGCGAGTGGGGAAGAGGTCCATGTCGCGGTCCTCGACGCGATACACCGCGCAGCCCAGGAGCGCGGCGAGCCGGTCGAGGCGACCGTTCTCGATCTGCGGGAGGGCGGATACGCGACCCATATCCGCGTCGCACCGGACGGGTCGAGCCAACTGGTGGAGCCGCAGGCGGAGGTGGCCGCGGGGGAGCCGTCCGCGACCGGCCCGGAGCCGTCCGGGGAGCCCGGTTCCGAGGCGGCCCAGGGCGGGCCCGAAGCGGCGGCCCCGCCCGCACCCGGTGGACCCGCGCCGGAATCAACGGCACCGGAAACGCGCGCTGTTGTATCCCCGCTGCCCGGCCCGGAGCCGGACGCGTCGGAACCCGTGGCCGGGCCCGCCGAACCGGTCGCCGGACCCACCGGGCCGATGGTCCCCGGTGAGCTGGCGGAGGCCGTGGCCCATATCAACCGGGCCGCGGCGGACGGCGAGGCGCAGCGCGCGATGGTGCTCGCGTTCCGGCTGCGGGAGCACGCGGTGCGCAGCTACGGAGAGGAGCACCCCTACGCCCTGGAGGCCCGTGATCTGGAGGCGTTCGTCGCCCGCCAGGGCGGCAACTACGGGAAGGCGGCGGGGGCCTATCTGGAGCTCACCCGGATCTGCCACCAGCAGGGCGACCACCGTGCGTACGGGTATCTGCGGCGCGCGGTCGGCAACTGGTATCTGCTCGCGGACCCGAAGAAGGTGCTGACGCTCGGGCAGGCGCTGCTCGAAGCATGGTCGCTGCTCGCGGCGCAGGGGGGACCTGCGGCGGACGACACGACGCTGCCGCGCCATATGCGGCTGCGGATGGACGCGTTGGCGGACACCGCGGGCAGGCCGACGTGACGACCGGGTGCCCGATGTCCGAGGTCTGACATGTCTTCAGGCCGGGGAAGGCCGCACGGTCCCGAGGGCGACACAGTTCACAACGGGCGGAGAGGAGACCGCTGACCAGCAACATCAATATTCGATTGACGGCGAGGGCTGCCCTTTGAGGGCGGCCCCGCCGCCGACGTGTGTGACCGGCGTCACGCAATCCCTCCGATCTGTCGTGAACTTCCGCCGCAGGGTGCGCATCTAATCCCTCGTAAAGCACGGAAGACACTGGTTTAGCGGGAAAAGACTGTCTACGCCCAATTTGTACTGCGCTGTGCGCATTTCACGGAAGGGCGAACGGTCGTCAACGGCATGTGGACCTTCCCTCGCGACTCTCTGCCATGTGAGGGGGCCGCTGTGCGTGTCCCGGGGCCGGTCCGTCGTCGTCGGCGGCATGATTCGAGGGGTTGGAACCGTGAGTTGGATCGTCTTGGGGTCTGAGGGCGCGGCCAGCGCCCAGGAGCGGGCGATGCGCTCGCTCTACGAGCAGCACGCTCGGCCGTTACAGGGTTATGTGCTGCAGTTGCTCGGTGGTGACGTGCAGCGCGCCGAGGACGTCGTCCAGGAGACGCTGCTGCGCTGCTGGCGCAATCAGCAACTCGTCGGCTCGGGGCAGGACCTGCGTCCTTGGTTGTTCAAGGTGGCGCGCAACCTCGTCATCGACGACTACCGCCTGCGCCGGGCCCGCCCCAAGGAGGTCGACGGTGCCGCCTGGTTGGAGGACGTGCTCTCCGAGGCCGACGATGTCGACCAGGTGCTCTCCTCGCTGGTCCTGGTCGAGGCGTTCCGGACGCTGTCGCACGCGCACCGCGAGGTGCTGTACGAGACGTACTACACCGGAAGGTCGACCCGTGAGGTCTCCCATGTGCTCGGCATACCCCCGGGCACGGTGAAGTCGCGGCTCTACCACGCGGTGCGGAAGCTGCGGCTGGCCCTGGACGTTCCCGGGGCGGTGGCGGAGAAGCCCGCCGCCCCGGCGAAGTAGCCGGTGGTCGGGGTGCAGGGGAGATCCGTCCCCGACTCGCCGTGCGGCGCCGGACATGGAGCCGGTGCCGCACGGCCGGGCGGACCCCGGAGGGATGCCGCGGAGTGGGCCCCGGCGCACGCCGAGGCGCTGTCCGGCGTGGGACAGCGCCTCGTGCAGGCAGTTGCGGAGCGTGTTCAGCCGATGTGTGCGTCGGTGGCCAGCGCGGTGACCTCCAGCCGGCCGTGGTCCACCCAGGAGGGGAACTTCAACGTCTTGTGCGTGGTGTTGGCCGGCGGTGTGACCTGAAGGTACGCGGCGTCCCGGGCGTCGGACGTCCCGGTGTTGGCGTGCGTCCAGGAGATCACGGCCGCCACGCTCGCGCCGTCCTCGAGTGCGATCGTCTTCTTGCCGGGGTCCTTCGCGTACCAGGTGTCGCCCCAGTGCACGGACGAGCTGAGCGTCCGGTGGCCGGAGTCCTCCAGGCCGAGGCCGGGGTAGCCACGCAGGTTGCAGGTGTGACCGCTGGTGTTCTTCAGCTTGAGGACGACGCCTTCATGGTTCATCCCCCCGCCGAGCTTCTGTCCGAAGGAGGCGGTCAGCCCCGAGGTGCTGCAGGTGGGCGCGCTGCTTGCCGCCTGGCCGCCGAGCGCCTGGCTGCCGAGCGCCTGGGCTGCTCCCGCACCGGCGAGGCCGAGGCCCGCGGCGGCTGCGACGGCCAGCCCCGCGGCGCCGAAGCGCTGTGCCGCCCGTCCGCGTGCCGTGCTGTTGCGGTGCTGCTCAGTCATGTCGGGTATTCCCCTCTCAATCGGGGTGCATGGCCGGTTTACGGAAGATGTGATGCGCTCACGCCGCGAAAAGTTCACCGGATGGCCCGACGTGCCATGTGACGCCGGTCACGCCGATGTTCACGTCGTTGCGGAGTGCTCGTCCGGAAGCCCGCCCGACGTCGTCCGGCTGTGCCGCGCGGAGCAGGGTGTTCCCCCGCGTCCCTTGCGCTCCCGCTGATCTCGTCGGCGGTTCCCCGTCGCGGTGGCTGCCTGCCGCCCGCTGCGTGTCGCTCTGGCTCTGGGGGGGGGGAGGAATGTTCGCCGGTGGGGCTCCCCGGAGCCGCGGGGATCCGGCGTTCCGGGGTCCTGGCGGTGCACGTCGCAGACCGGGGAGGGGGCGGAGGCGGTCCGACGCGGGCGGGTGCCCTCGCGGCGGTGCCCCCGGCCGTCCGGTGCAAGCGGGCCGGGGGCACCTGGTGCCTGAAAGGCTCCCGGCCGGGCCAACAGCCGGGTGGGCGCGCTCCGGAGGATCCGCCTTTCTGTGGGGTTGCGTGTCGCATTTCGTGGTGCATTTCGGAGTGCGCTCCGCTGAAGCATCCGCCCTTCCGCAGTGCTCCAGTGGATTTCCATTCAGTGGTCACGAGGCCGGTGCCTGCAAGAGAAGCGGTGAATAACCCCCCGAGGGAGCGGAACGGATGCGTCGGGGGCGCATGACCTGGGCAGGGGGCGCATCGCCGCGCTGTCGTCCCCGGAAGCGGAATGCCCGCCGCCCGCGTCACGGAATCCGAACAGCGGAGGAATCCGAACGAGCGAGGAATGCGACCAGCGGATAATCGACCGCCGGGCGCGGCGTAATCCTCCGGGGCGGCCGCGGTGCGCGCGGGTGAAGAAACGTCTCCTTGTTCCGTCCGAAAGCGGGAGCGCACGGTGGCGCCGGGGCCGACCGGAGCGGCGGTGCCGCCGACTGTCCGCGGGAGGTGACGGCGGACCGGCCGTCACCGGGGCGGCTCCTCCTCGCGCTCGCCCTCGGCCTGCGAGGGAGTGGTGCGCGGGCAGTCGGGGTGCTCCGCCTTGCGCCGCTCGGCGGGCGAGAGGGAACGTGTCTCCGCGAAGCCGTTGTCGCGCTCGCCCTCCGCCTGGGAGGGCATCGGGGTCTGGTCACTCATCGTGTCGCTCCTCTCACTGGGCACACGGGCCGTGGCGGCCGCGCACGGCCCACCCGCCCCCGGGTACCCAGCGGACCGGACAGCACCCGGCGGCGGAGAGCGGCGGAACGGCCCTGGCCAGGACAGCTCCCCGGGGGCCGCTCAGCGCAGGGTGACGGTGAAGGTGCGCCCGTAGGCGTGCCGTGTGCGGACGACGAGGAGGGTGCCGCCGCGGACGTGGCGTACGCCGACGCCCGGCGCGGGGGAGACGGGCTGTAGCCGCCGGCCGTGCAGCAGCAGCGTGAGCCGGTCGCGGTGCATCGTGGGGTCGGAGACGGCGACGGTCACCTCCCGTTGGCGCCGCGGCCCGCTGTGCGGCTCCCGGCGGACGAGGACCGAGGCCGGACCGTCGAGGCGCAGTCCCGCGACCGTCTGCGGCCCGCGGTCGAAGCAGTTCACGGCGAGCAGACCGAGGCCGGTGTGCCGCACCGCCTGGAGCCGGGTGGTGTTGGCGAGCACGGACAGCGGGCCGTCGTGGGCCCCGTACCGGCGCAGAGCGTGCTCGGAGGCGTGCGGCACGAGCGCGTAGGCCAGCGCGCGCGGTGCGGCACCCGCCTCCTGGCGGAATCCGGCGCGGAAGAGCTGCCGGGTGACGGGGGTGTCCGGGTTCGCGGTGCGGACCAGGCGGCGGCTGCGGGTGACGGTCTCCAGCCCGACGGTGACCGGGTGGCGCTCCGCGCCGGGCGAGTCGAGGAACGCGTACCCGACGGCCGCCCCGCGCGTCTCGTCCGCATACCGCAGCCAGCGCAGCGGTGCGGTGCCCGTGGCGGTCGTCCGCCGGTCGCCGTCCCCGTCCTCCGCGCTGATCCGCAGCACGTCGCCCGGAGGCGCGATGCGGGCGTCCACGGTCGTGGTGACCGCGCGTCCGGCCCGGTCGCCGACCCCCGCGGCCAGCACCACGATCTCGTCGTCCAGCAGGAACCACGACTTGGTCGCGGTCGCGTTCCGGTACACCGTGAAGTCGTCCGGCAGCCGGTCGCGTTCGGCGTAGGCGACGTCGTCGGACTGGACCATCCCGGCCGCTCCGCAGGCGTCCAGTACGGTGCCGCCCGAGTGGCGGGCGGTGCCGCGTGGGAAGTACACGTAGGTGTTCTGCGACTCGGACGAGGGCGTGAAGTGCAGCGGGTGGTCCGGGTTGTCGTAGTACGGCGTCCCGTACAGCTCCGGTACGGTCCTGCGGTGCTCCTCCGGAGCGGTGACGCCCGCCAGTTCGGTGGGCGGGACGGCGGTGTAGTAGTCGACTCCGAACGCCTGCCGCTGGTCCTCCCCGGCCAGGTAGAGGTAGTAGGCGCCGTCTCCCTGGAACCACGGCATCAGGTTCTCGCCGCTCATGTACTCGTACTTGCTGATCCGCTCCGAACTGCGGGCGAGCGCGAACGCGTGGCCGGGGCGGCGGTGCACCGTGCGGTCCATCGCGTCGAAGGCGGTGCAGCGCGCCGCGGGATTCAGGTCCTCGGCCGGTACCGAACCGTCCGCCAGGATGGCGGCGTGGCGCACCACGGTGAGCGGAGAGGCGAAGCGGGCGGGGTCGGGCGGCGCCGCCGACACCGTCTGCAGATACTTCACATAGCTCTTGAGCGCGGTGGCCCGTGCGCCGTCCGCATACGCCGTCAGATCGGTGACCGCTTCCGCGACGGTGGCGCAGTCGGCGTAGCCGCCGCCGGTACGGGAGACGGCCCGGCCCTTGACGATCTCCATCATCCAGCCCTCGAAGACGACCGGGGCGAAGCCGTCGGTCACCCACCGGTGCACCACCGGCACCAGTGCCTCGGTGCGCGCGTACCCCGTGCCGTCCAGGAACCCGAGGGTCTGCACCGCACGGGCCAGCAGCCCCTTCCCATACGATCCGGTGTAGGCGACGGACGCGTGCTGGATGAACGACCCGTCCGCGTAGTGCCCGTCGGTCACGCCGTGCCGGAGCCGGTAGGGGTCCACCGTCGCGTAGACGGTGAGCTGGTCCTCCAGCGCCTTGCCGATGCGGGCCCCGTCGTCCAGCAGCGCTCCTTGCAGGATGCGGTTGGTGGTGATGTCGGCGAGGTTGGCACCGGTGTGGAACCGTGAGTCGAGATCGACGTCGCCGTCCTTGCCGTGGCGCAGATAGGCGTCCATGGAGTCGATGTAGCGGCCCAGCAGCCCGGGGTGCTGCGCCGCGGCGTCCTCGGCGAGCAGCACCAGGGTGGCGGTGACGCTGGTGGAGATGCCGATCTCCCAGGTGAACCAGTTGCCGTAGTAGCCCTGCGACTGGTCGCCGTAGTAGCGCTCGTGGAGCAGGACGAGGCCGTCCAGGACCCGGCGCCGGGTGGCCGTGTCGTGCGGCGGGCCGCCGGGCGGGACGCCCGGGCTCCGGGAGGCCAGGGCGATCTCGTACAGCTTCCTGAAGGACGTGTTGAGGTGGCTGTCGCTGCTGCCGAGCGGCAGGCCGCGGAAGAGCTCCCCGTCGCCCGCGGCCGCCATGTCGGCCAGATGGCCGCGCGCCGCCTCGGTGACCGCTGCCAGCTTCGCCGCTGTCTCCGGCCGCGCGTTGGACTCCGCCGTACCGGCCAGGATCGCGCGCGCGTTGTCCAGCAGCCGTTCGGTTCCCGCGTCGGCGCCGCCGCCCGGAGTGCCGTCCGCACCGGGCCGGGCGGCATCGGCTGCGAGAGCTTCGGGTGCCGGGAGCACCGCTGCCAGCCCCGCGGCGGACAGCAGCGAGAGCACATGTCGACGGGGGATCTCCATGGGGCCTCCCTGGGGGAGCCGGACCGGCGTGGCGCAGGCATCACGCAGTGAAACAGCCGCCGGGTGCCCCGACAACACCCCGCGCACCCCGGATCGGAGCCGGGCCGCGCTGGCGTGGCATGCCGGGAAGCCGGACCCGCAGCGGGCACTCTCGAAGCCGACAGTGGATCACGCCGCATGAAGATGCCCCCCAGGGGTACGCGGACCCGGCGGAACGGAACGGCGCGGAAGGGAGCGACAGTCATGGCAGTTCGGCACGTACGGCATCCATCCGGGGCGCGGGCCCGATGAGTGGTCTCACCGCCGCGGTGGCGCTGCTGGGGATCGCCCTGCTCGGAGTCGGTGCCCTCTACGCGGCCGCCCGTGCACTGCGCGGTCCTGCCGACCCGCTGCCCGCCGGACCGTTCAACTCGGGGCTGGCACCGAGCGAGCACGCGGTCAGCCGCTTCCACGTCCGCTGGTACACGGTCACGATGCTCTTTCTCGCCTTCGACATGGAGATGGTGTTCATGTATCCGTGGACGCGGGTCGTCTCCGCGGTGGGGGCGAGCGCGGTGACGGAGATGTTCGTCTTCCTCGCGGTGCTGGTCGCGGGTGTGGTGTACGCCTGGCGGGAGGGCGCGCTGCGATGGACCTGACGGCCCTTCCGCTGCGGGCCGCTGCCGCCCGGCCGCACGTCCTGCTGGTGACGACGCCGGGCGGTACGGCGACCCGGCTGGCCGCCGAGCGCCAACTCCGGCTCCAGGACCTGCCGCAGGCCCGCACGCCCGCGGACGCCGACGTCCTGTTGGTCGCGGGCCCCGAGTGCCGGGGGCTGCGGCCGGCGATCGACCGGCTGTGGCAGAGCCTCCCCGCACCCCGTGCCCGGGCCCGTGCCGCCACCCCCGGCGCTCTTCCCGACGCGCTGGAACGCTGCCGCGCCGAGCTCGCCGAGCCCCGCGGCCTGCGGCACGCGGAGCACCGGCACGAGAACCCCGCGGGCGTCGGTCCCGACGAGGGGCCCGACGCGGAGTTCGGCAACGGGCGGGACGAGCGTGACGGCGACGGCGGGGGTGCCCACGACGGCCATGAGCGCCATGACGGCCATGGCCCCGACGGTGGCAATGGCGGTCATGAGGGCCACGAAGCCGGTGAATACCACGGCAGCCACGATTCCCCCGGCTCGCACGGCAGCCACGAATCGCCTGGCTCGCACGGCAGCCACGGCCGTCACGGCGGTCACGAGAGCCACGGCTCCCACAGCGATCACGGTGACTCCGGGCCGCCCTGGGGGCTGCCGATGGCCGGGCAGGGCGAGGACCGGGACGGTTTGACGCTCGACCAACTCCACGTGCCCCTGGGGCCGTTCCTCGCCGACTGGCCGGACGGGCTGGCGGCCCGTCTCACGCTGCAGGGCGATGTGGTCCAGCGTCTGGAGTTCGAGCGGCCGCCCGTCGGAGGCGGCGGCTCCTGCCCGCCGTTCTGGGGGGAGCCCTGGGCGCGGGCCGCCGCCGGGGAACGCGTCGCCGCGGGGGAGGGCGCGCGGCGGCGGGCCGCCGCGCACGCGGACAGCCTGGGGCGGCTGCTGGCGGTCGCCGGATGGGCGGGCGCGGCGACCACGGCCCGGCGGCTGCGGGACGACCTGCTCGACGGCGCGTCGAGTGCGGAGCTGAGACCGGGCGTGCGGCGGTTCGCGCGCAGGGTCGGCCGCTCCCGGACGCTGTACTGGCTGACCCGCGGAACGGGGGTGCTGACCGCGGAGGCTGCGCGGGACGCCGGGGTGACCGGGCCCGCCGCACGGGCCGACGGGGACGTCCCCGCCCGCTACCGGACCTGGCTGGCAGCTCTGGTGCGGGACGTGGACCGGCTGGCGGACCGGACACCGCTGGACCCGGCCGAGGACGGCCCGCGGGGCGGCGCGGCGGACGGTCGGTGGCCGTCGGCGGCGCTGGTGCGGGTGCTGCCGGGGCTGCTGGAGGGTGCCGAACTGGCAGCGGCGCGACTGGTCGTGGCCAGCCTGGACCCGGATCCGGACGAACTGGCGGCGGTGCCGCGGGAGGTGGACGCGTGACGGAGACCGCAGCCTGGTGGTCGCTGCTGGCCGCGCCCGCGCTGCTGCTGGCCGGGGCGGTGCTCGCCGTCGCCGGGGACGCGCTGCTGGCCGCACGGGCCGCGGGGCGCCCGGCGACCGTCCGGACCGCGCTGCGCCCCCTGCTGGAGGTGCCCCGGCTGCTGGCCGCGCAGCCCCGGCGGCTTCCGGCCGCGGACCGGCTGCTGTGGCGGCTGGGAGTGGTGACCGTACCCGTGGCGGCGGTGCTGTCCGCCCTGGTGATTCCGTTCGGTGGGACGGCGGTCGCCGATCTGCCGGTGGGCGTCGTGTGGTTCAACGCGATGGAGGTGCTCACCTGGGCCGGACTGTGGCTGGCCGGGTGGGGCCCGAACGCGGCGTTCTCGCTGATCGGCGGCTACCGCTTCGTCGCCCAGGGGCTGGCTTACGAACTGCCGCTGATGTTCGCCCTCCTCTCCGCTGCCACGGCGGCCGAGTCGCTGCGGGTGGGCGACATCGCGCAGGCCCAGCACGGCCTGTGGTTCGCGGTGTGGATGCCCCTCGCGTTCGCCGTCTACCTGGCGGGTGTGCTGGCGTTCAGCTTTCTGGGGCCGTTCCGCTACCCGGCGGGCGAGGACGTCGCCGCGGGTGTGCTGGGGGAGACCTCGGGAGTCGACCGGCTGCTGCTGGAGGCGGGCCGGTGGCTGTGGCTGACGTCCGGCGCGGCGATGGCCGTGCCGCTGTTCCTCGGCGGCGGGGCGGGGCCCGGACTGCCCGGCTGGGCCTGGTCGACGCTCAAGACCCTCGCGGTGCTCGCCGTACTGGTGTGGGTGCTGCGCCGGATGCCGGTGGTGCGGGCCGACCGGTACGTGGAGTTCGCCTGGGTCGTCCTGGTCCCGCTGACCCTCGTGCAGGTCCTCGTGCCCGCGCTGGTGGTACTCGGACGCTGAACTGCCGCTGGCTGTCCCGTCGGCATCCCGCCGACGGCCGACCGAAGGAGGAGGGACGACGTGGAATCCGTACTGCTGGCGGTGCTGGGCGTGCTCGCCCTGGCCGGCGGTGTGCTGGTCTTCCGCTGCGACTCGATGGCGCGGGCCACCTTCGCGCTGCTGCTCTCGCTGTGCTGCGTCGGCGGCGTGGTGGCGCTGCTCGGACTGCCCTACCTCGGCGTGGTGACCGTACTGATGATGATCATGGAGATGGTGGTGATGGCCGTCTTCATGGTCGCCTACATGATGAACCCCGCGGGTCTGATGCCGATGTCGATGCTGCACAACAGGCGCGGCTCGCTGGCCGTCGGTGCCGGGGTGTTCGCCGCGCTCGTCATCGCGGTCTTCCTGGTGCCCTGGCCGGCGCGGCGGGGCGGGCCGCCGCCGGACACCACCGTGCAGGTCGGCAGGGCGCTGATGGGCGGACAGATGCTGACCATGATCGTGCTCGGCTTCGTACTGCTGGCCACGATGGTCGGTGCCACCGTGCTGGCCACCCGGCGCGGCCGCTACGACCGCTTCGGCGACGCACTCGACCGGCGCACCCCCCGGGACCCGGTCGGGGGAGGGGTGGGACGGTGACCTTCGAACTCGTCTGCGTACTCGCGGCCGGCCTGTTCAGTGTCGGGCTGTTCGGGGCGCTGTCCCAGCAGTCCATCGTCATGATCATGATGGGCATCGAGCTGATGATCGGCGGCGTCATCGTCGCCGCCGCCGCGTTCTGGCACTTCCTCGCCCCCTCCGGTGCCGACGGGCAGGTCGTCATCGTCGCCGCCGTGGTGGCGATGGCGGTCGAGATGGCCATGGGGTTCGCCGTGACGACGGCGATCTACCGCGCACGCCAGGTCGACATGACCGACATGGCCGAGGACCTGAAGGGATGAGCGCACTGCTGTGGGCGCTGCTCGCCCTTCCCCTCGGCGCCGGGACCCTGCTCTGCCTCGGCGGACGCGGCTGGAACACCTGCGCCCCGGTCGCCGCCCCGGCCGCGGGGGCCGCCACCTTGGCCCTGGCGGTCGCCGCCGCGGTCGCCCGGCCCCAGGCGAGCGCCCCGCTGTTCGCCGGGATCCGGGCCGGACTGCGGGTGGACGGACTCTCTGCGGTCATGGTGGTCACCGTCGCCGCGGTCACCACCGCCGTGCTGGTCTTCTCCGCCCGGGAGGCGGGCCCGGACGAGAACCGGGGGCGCTACTTCGGACTGCTGCTGCTGTTCGCCGCCGCGATGCTCGTCACCGTCACGGCGACCACGCTGGCACTGCTGCTGATGGCCTGGGAGGTGATGGGCGCCGCGAGTTGGGCCCTGATCGGCTACCGGTGGCGGCAGCCGGGCCGGGCGCGGGCCGCGGACACCGCGTTCCTGACCACCCGCGCCGCCGACCTGGGCATGTACCTGGCCGCGGGGGCCGCCCTGGCCGGAGGCGTCGGCTCCCTGCGGCTGGACGCGCTGCCGCAGGCCGACGGGGTCTGGCTGCACGTGACCGGCGCCGGCGTCGTCCTCGCGGCGTTGGGCAAGTCCGCACAACTGCCCTTCTCCTTCTGGCTGTCGCGGGCGATGCAGGGCCCCAGCCCGGTCTCCGCGCTGCTGCACTCGGCCACCATGGTCGCCGCCGGTGCCTATCTGCTGCTGCGGCTGTCCCCGCTGCTGACCGCGACCCACTGGGCGGGACCGCTGGTCGCCTGGACCGGCGCGCTCACCGCCCTGCTGCTGGGCGCGGTCGCCGTCGCCCAGCGGGACGTCAAACAACTGCTGGCCGCCTCCACCTCGGCGCAGGTGGGCTTCATGGTGCTCGCGGCGGGGAGCGGGGGAGTGGCCGCGGGCACCGTACAACTGGTGGCACACGCCGCCGTGAAGTCCGGGCTGTTCCTGGCCGCCGGAATCTGGCTGACCGCGCTCGGCACCCGGCACCTGCCCGCGCTTCAGGGCGCCGCCCGACGGTGGCCGTCAGTGGGTGCCGCCTTCGCGGTGGGCGCACTGGCGCTGGCCGGGTTGCCGCCGCTGTCCCTGTGGGCGGCCAAGGACGAGGTGCTCGGCGCCGCCCGTGCCGATGACCCGGCGCTGTACGTGACCGCCCTGGCCGCGAGCGCCCTCGCGGCGGGCTACAGCGTCAAGGCGCTCTGGTACGTCACCCGCCCGCTGCCCGGCGAACCGGCCGCGGGCGACGCCGGGTATGCCGGGTACGCCGAGTACACCGCCGAACGGCCGGGCCACCAGCAGCGTCCCGCCCGCTCCGCGCTGCTGCCGCTGTGGGCGCTCGCCTGCGCCGGGGCCGGCCTGGGGGTACTGGTCCTGCCCGGCCCCGCCGACTGGCTGAGCGCCCTGCTCGGCGCAGGCGACCGGCCCGCGCTCCACCCCTGGGAAGCGGTGGTCTCCGCGGCGGTCGCCCTCGCCGCCGCGGGAGCCGCCTGGACATGGCTGCCGCGCATCGCCCGCTCCGGGGACGCAGCCTCCCGCCCGCGCCCCGCCGTGCGCTGGGCCGAGCGCTGGCTGGGCCTGGACCGCGCCGCACATCTGCTGCTCGTACGGCCCGTCATGGCGCTCGCCCGGGCGCTGGCCGCCTTCGACGACCGGGTGGTGGACGGCGCCGTACGGCAGCTCGGGCGGGGCGGACTGGCCCTCGCGCGGCTGGCGCGCCGGGCCGACGACGGCGGGCTGGACGCCGCCGTCCGCGCGCTCGCCGCCGGGGCCCGCCGCCTCGGCTCCTGGGCCCGGCGCCCGCAGACCGGTCTGCTGCACCAGTACTACGCCCAAGCCGTCGTCGGCTTCGCGGCGCTGACCCTGCTCGTGCTGTTGGTGAGGTAACCCACTCGTGCTGACCGTCGTCACCTTCCTCCCCCTGCTGGCCTGTGCCGTACTGGCCCTGCTGCCGCGCGCCGTCCGGGTGCCGGACCGGGTGTGCTCCTGGGTGTGGATCGCCACCGCCGCCGCGGACCTGGCCCTGGTCATCGCCGTCTGGGTCCGGTTCGATCCGCACGGCGGACTGCAGTACGAGCAGCGGGCGCGCTGGATGCCCGGCGCCGGGGTGAGCTACCACGTCGGTGTGGACGGGCTGTCCCTGCCGCTGGTCGCGATGGTCTGTGTCCTCTTCCTGGCGGCCGCCGTCCACATGCTGCGCGAGACCCGCCGGGTGCGCGCGCTCGCCTGCCTGTTCCTGTTCCTGCAGACCGTCGGCGTCGGCCTGTTCGTGGCGCTCGATCTGATCCTTTTCTTCGTCTTCTTCGACCTGTCCATCGTCGGCATGTACGTCGTCATCGCGGGCTGGGGCCACGGCGAGCGGGCCCGCGCGGCGGCGCTGAAGTTCTTCCTCTACACCTTCGTCGGCTCCCTCGCCCTGCTGCTCGGCTTCATCGGCCTGTACCTGGCCGCCGATCCGCACACCTTCGACCTCGTGGAGCTGACCCGCAGCAACCCGCTGGCGGGCCAGGGCCTGTACGCGGGTCTGGTGCTGCTGGCCGTCGGTGCCGGGCTCGCCGTCAAGACGCCCACCGTGCCGCTGCACACCTGGCTGCCGCCCGCCCACACCGAAGCGCCCGCCGCGGGCTCCGCGATCCTCGCCGGAGTCCTGCTGAAGATGGGCACCTACGGGTTCGTGCGCATCGCCATGCCGCTGCTGCCCGGCAGTTGGCGGCAGTACGCACCGGTCTTCGTCGTCGTCGGCGTGGTCTCCGTCGTCTACGGCGCACTGGTGGCCCTGGCCCAGACCGACCTCAAACGCATGATCGCCTACACCTCCGTCAACCACATGGGCTACGTCGTGCTGGCCATCGGCGCCGCCGGATCACTCGCCGGAAGCGACGCCCAGGCCCGCTCCCTGGCCGTCACCGGAGCCGTCGTCCAGATGGTCAGCCACGGCCTGCTGACCGGCGCCCTGTTCCTGCTCACCGGAGTGCTGTACGACCGGGGCGGCACCTACGCGCTCGACGCCTACTCGGGACTGGCCGCGCACACCCCCCGGTTCGCCGCCGCCACCGGGGTCGCCGCGTTCGCCAGCCTCGGCATCCCCGGCTTCTCCGGCTTCGTCGCCGAGTTCCAGATCTTCACCGGCAGCCTGGCCTCCCAGGCCGCCGCGACCGGCATCGCGCTGCTGGGCATCCTGCTGAGCGCGGCGCTCTTCCTGCGCGCCCTGCGCTCCCTCTTCCTCGGCCCGCCCCGGCTGCCCGCCGGAATCCCCCTGTCGGGCCTCGCCGACCTCCGCACCCGGGAGGCCGCCGCAACCTACCCGCTGCTGGTCCTCGCGCTGGTCATCGGTGTGCTTCCGCGGTTCCTGCTGGACGTGGTCGAACCGGCCGGACGCTCCGTGACGGAACTGGTGGCACGGTGAACCAGAACGTCGCCGCACTCCTCCCCGAAACCTTCCTCGCCGCGGCAGCCGTCTGCGGCCTGCTCGCCGGAAGCTGGCTGCCCCGCCACCGCCAGTGGGCCGTCGCGGCACTGGCCGCCGCCGCGTGCCTGGCCGGCATCGCCGCCACCGGCCACACCATGGCCACCGGCCGGGAACAGACCGTCTTCGACACCACCTTCGCCGTCGACGCGCCGACGAACGCCGGACGGCTGACCGTCCTGACCGCGCTGCTGCTCGTCGTCGCGATGTCCGCGGAGTCGCTGCGCGGCCACAAGCGGGAGAGCGAGTACTACGTCCTGCTGCTGCTGACCGGCACCGGCACGCTCGTCCTGATCGGCGCCGACGACCTGCTGACACTGTTCGCCGGGTATCTGCTCGCCAGTATCCCCGCCTACGCGCTCGCCGGATTCGCCAAGGACGCCCACGGCACCGAAGCCGCCCTGAAGTACTACCTGTTCGGAGCGCTGCTGGGCACCGTCATGCTCGCCGGAGTCGCGCTGCTGTACGCCGCCGCGGGCGCCACCGGCTACCGCACGCTGCGCGACGGGCTCCCCGGCGCCGACCCCGCGCTGGTCGCCGCCGGTCTGGTCGCCGTACTGGCCGGGCTGCTGTTCAAGGCCGGTGCGGTACCCGCCCACTTCTGGGTGCCCGACGTCACCGAGGGAGCCGCACCACCGGTCGCCGCCTACGTCACCACCCTGCCCAAGGTCGGTGCGCTGATCGCCGGATACCGCCTGCTCCACCAAGCGCTGCCCGGCTGCGGAGTCGACTGGCCGCTGCTGCTCGCCGTCCTCGCCGCCGCCTCCATGACCTGGGGCAACCTCGCCGCGTTCTTCCAGACCGACGCCAAGCGGCTGCTCGCCTACTCCACCATCAGCCAGATCGGCTACCTGCTGATGGCGCTCTCCGTCGCCACCCACACCGACCTTGCACAACGCGCCCTGCTGCTCTATCTGGCCGCCTACGCGCTCACCAACCTCGGGGCGTTCGCCGTCGTCACCGCCCTCCCGCAGGCACGCTCCCTGGACGACTACCGCGGGCTGGCCGGACGACGACCCGGGCTGGCCGCCGTCCTGCTCGTCTGCCTGCTGGGCCTGGTGGGCACCCCGCCGACCGGCGTCTTCCTCGGCAAACTGGAGATCTTCACGGCGGCCGTGGACGGCGGCCGAACCTGGCTCGCGGCGGTCGCCGTCGCCAACACCGTCGCCTCGCTCTTCTACTACCTGCGCTGGCTCGCCCCGGTCTTCCGGCCGGGCGGTACCCAACGGCACGCGGTCACCGGCCGGGTGACAGTCGGCACCGCCTACGTGGCGGGCACCGGTTCACTGCTCCTCGGCCTGGCCGGCGGCGCGGTCCTGCCGCTCACCACGGGGCCGTTGCTGGGCTGAGCCGGGTACATCGGTGAGCACGTCCTGGCTTGCGCGTGCGGACCTGCCGCGCACCCGGCAGACGGCAACTCCTCAGACACGTACGCACTTGATCTTCAATGTGAGGTCGAGGTGGCGCCCGGCCATCCCGCGGGCCCGCGTCACTCCGAACTCGATCCGGTCGATCCGGGTCGTGGCCCGGACGGTGAAGGAGTCCGGGGTCACCTCGGAGTCCTGAATCGAGAGGGCCACGGGCCGGGTGATCCCGCACACGGTGAGCGTGCCGGTGACACCCGTCGCGTCCGCACTCGCGGAGACGAACGCCATGACGGGATACCCGGCGCTGTCGAGGAAGTGCGCCGAGCGGACATCCTTGTCCCGCCGCTCGTCGCCCGTGTGGAAGCTTGCCGCGTCGATATCCACCTGGATCTTGGAATCGGTGAGCGGTTCCGCGATGTCGACCGTCCCGGACCGGACCTTGAAGGTTCCGTGCACCGGCATGAGCCCGAACAGGTGCCTGCTGCCGAATTCGACGGCCGAGGCGCCGGTGTCGATCCGGTAGCGGCCCAGCCTCGGGGTGGCTGCTGCGTCGTTCTGTTTCGCCTGCATGCCTCGATTCCACGGCATTCCGGGGGTGGCTCGGCAGAGCAGGGCGTCGGTGACGGGACCGACGAACGGATGGCCGCGTGGGCCGCCCGTGCGACTTTCGTAGGCTGTCGGTGTTCGTCGCACACCGAGCCTGCGGAGCGTGATTGGAATGTCACACTGCGTGTGCAATGATGGCGAGCCGCGGCGAAGAAGCCACCCGGTCGCGGGCGATGTGGCCGTGGCGGTCCTCTTCGTGCTGCTCGACACCGCCACGACGCTGGCGGGCGCCTCCTGGTGGCCGGCCCGGCCGGACATGCTCGCCTGGGTACTGCTCGGTGTGCAGGCGGCGGCCTGTGCATCGCTGGCGGTCCGCCGGTTCGCGCCCTTCACCGTCGTCGCCGTCCTGGGCGGATTCACCCTCCTGGTGACCCTGCTGATCTCACCGGCCGGGGTGCTGACTCCGGAGCCCGGCGCCAAGCTGTGGGCGCCCTTCTCGACGGTGGTCGCGGCGTTCGGGCCGCTGTTCTACCGGAAGGACCGCAGCAGCCGCCGGAGCGCCTATCTCGCGCTCGCCCTGCTGGCTGCCGTCGTCGCGCGGCCCTGGGAACCGTCCTTCACGGTCATCACGATCGGGGTTCTGCGCACCACCGTCGGACCGCTGCTGGGTCTGTACTTCGACGCCCGCCGTCGACTGGTGATGGCCCTGACCGAGCGTGCCGAGCGTGCCGAGCGGGAGCGGCACCTGCTGGCCGAGCAGGCACGGACCGAGGAGCGCGCCCGGCTGGCGGGGGAGATGCACGACGTGGTCACCCACCGGGTGAGTCTGATGGCTCTCCAAGCCGGTGCGCTGCGGATGACGGCGCAGGACGAGGCGACCGCGCAGGCGGCCGAGGATCTGCGCGCCGGGAGCTGCCAGGCGTTGGAGGAGCTCCGGGACCTGGTGGGCATCCTGCGCACCGTTCCGGAAGGCGACCGGACACCGTCTGTGGAGGGCCTCCGGGCGCTCGTCGAGGAGTCCGACGCGGTGGGGGTACCGACGGAGTTCACGGAGGTGGGAGACCCGGAACTGGTCTCCCCGGTGGTCGGGCGCACCTGCTACCGGATCGTTCGGGAGGCGCTGACCAACGTGCGCAAGCACGCGCCCGGCGCGCGGGTGGCGGTACGGATCGAGTACGGCCAGTCCCGGGTCCGGCTCACGATCCGCAACGGTCCGCCGGCCGGCCGTCCGAGCAGCATGCTGACCGGGACCGGCTCGGGCCTGGGCATCCCTTATCTGCGGCAGCGCATGGAGCTGGTGCACGGCACACTGCGTGCCGGACGCTCGGAGGACGGCGGATTCGACGTCGAGGCCGTACTTCCCGCATACGTACCGACTGCGGAACCGGCGGTGTGATGGTGATCAGAGCAGTGGTCGTGGACGACGAGCCGATGGTGTGCAGCTTTCTGCGCACGATCCTCGGCTCGGCCGGCGACATCGAGGTGGTCGAGGAGGCCCACGAAGGGGCGGCCGGAGTCGAGGCAGTCGTCCGTGCACGGCCGGACATCGTCCTCATGGACCTGCGCATGCCCGGAATGGACGGCCTGACCGCGATCGAGCGGATCCTGCAGCTGCCCGAGCCGCCTCCCGTGGTGGTGCTGACGACTTTCGACGCGGACCGGTACGTGCTGCGGTCCCTGCGGGCGGGCGCGTCCGGATTCCTGATCAAGTCCACGCCGCCGGAGGAACTGGTGGGACTGGTGCGGGTGGCGGCCGAGGGGCACACGGTGCTCTCGGCCGCCGCCGCCCGCCGCCTCGTCGCCGCCTCCACCGACCGGGACGCGGTTGGGGACCGTGCGCGGGAGCTGGTCGGCTCACTGACCGAGCGGGAGGCGGAGGTGCTCTCCGGCCTCGGCGAGGGGTTGTCCAACGCGCGGATCGGGGCCCGTCTCCACCTGTCCGAGGCCACCATCAAGGGCTATGTCTCCCGGACGCTGGACAAGCTGGGATGCGTCAACCGCACCCAGGCGGGCCTGATCGCCCACGACGCGGGCCTCGTCGAAACGAAATAGTCCACTGGAGGGAGAGCTGCACCGCTGCTGAGCCCGGGTCGGCCACCTGCTCAACGGATCCGACCCCCGGTGCGGCGGCGATGGCCCTCGGTGTCCGGCCGGCCGATATGCCCCGGCGCCCGCTCCGACTCGCCGAACCAGAGCCGGGGAGCGAACCGGCGAACGGCGGCCACCACCTCATGCCGGCTGCCGGACGTGAGTGGAACGCGGTATCGCAGCCGGGGCAGCCCGGGGCGCAGCGGCTCCTCGTCACGGACCAGCCGCCACAGGAGGGGATCGTCGCGGTCGATGGCGCCCTCCGGACACAGTTCCAACGAGTGGATCATCCCGCCGCGTCCCATCGGACTCGTCCAGAGACCGGCCCCGGCGAGGGTGCGCCACGGGATCACGTTCTGCCTCCCCCGTCGGAAAACCACACCCCCGTCCCGTCCACACTCACCGTGGCGTTGTGGCCCTTCCACGCTGTGAGAAGGGTCAGGACGCCGAAGCCACCGAACAACAGGAGCACCGTGATCCCCCGTATGTCTCCAGCGGGTTCGCATCGCGGGTGACGGCCATGAGCATGCCACCGATGCCGACCGCCATGAGCACGGCAGAGACGACGCTGCCCTTGCGGACGGTGCGGCGGCCGGTACGTATGACGACCGCGTCTGAGGCGGGTGACGTTACCGTTCGATGATCTGCCCCTCAGGCTCGGCCGAATCCGTCTGCCCGAACCTGGATGATGAACGCCTGCCAGGCGGGGGTGGGGATGAGGAGTGCGGGGCCGGTGGGATTCTTGGAGTCCCGGACGGGGAGGGTAGGGCCGGGGTGGTCGGCAGCCATCTCCAGGCAGTTGCCGCCGTTCTGGCCGCTGTAGCTGCTCCTGCGCCAGATTGTCACGGGAAGATCGGTCGAGCTGGTCATGAGAGTTCCTTCGCTCTGGCGGCGATCAGATCGACCGATGCACGAGGAGGAAGTGCATCGGCTCGCAGCAGATCATAGGCATGGTGATAGTCGGCCACCTCGCCCGGCGCAGCGCTGATGTATCCGCGAGCGCGACCGTCGATGTACACGATGTCAGCTCCCTCATTCATGCTGAGCCCAGCGAATGGCCCGTCCATGCTGGCATGTGCTCCCACGTCGAAGGGGACGATCTGCACGATGGTGCGGGGATCGTCCGCTGCCTGGACGACGGCCCGCAACTGCGACGCCATGGTGTGAGGACCACCCACTGTCCTACGTAGGACGTTTTCGTCGAGAACGACCCACAGCCTGGGACGTTCGTTGCTGTCCAGGATGTGCTGGCGCGTCATCCTGGCGGCTACCAACTCGTCGGCGTTCGACAGGTGAGCAGCAGCGAAGAGTGCCTGGGCGTACTCCTCGGTCTGCAACAGCCCTGGGATCACCTGGTTCTCGAAGTCCCAGATACTGACAGCATCCTTCTCCAAGTCCACGAAGGGGCGGAACCAGTCCGGGTAGGCGTGCTCGATGACCACGGGCCACAGCCGGGCGAACAATCCACTCGTGCACAGGACCTCGTCACAGCGCTGGGCGAACTCCTCGCTGGGGACGCGGCTGGCGGACTCGATCCGGGAGATGTACGAGTGCGTGCAGAAGGTGCGGCGGCCCAGTTCGGCCTGGCTCAGCTCGGCCTCTTCTCTCCTGATCCGCAACTCGGTGCCGAAGTAGGCGAGGGTCGACACCTTCGGGTCTGCTTTGGGGTCCGCGTCGTTCCGGCGCTCTGCTGCCATTCCGTTCTCCGCCTCTTGACAAGCACAGGTGCACAGCGATTGCTCTGCACAAGGCTATGTCCGGAGCGCCACGGTAGGGGCACGGAAAGTGAAAGTCCCCTGAGAAAGGCGCAGTTCCATGGCAGATCGCCGACGTACCCCGACGCTCGCCAAGCTCCGCGAGGCGGAGGGCACCCACGAACGGCTGCGGGCCGCGCTCACGGAGGCGGGCATCATGCTGCCGTCCCTTCGCGTGGATCTGGCCTCCTGCGCGGACAGGTCGCTGCGCGGCCCGCTGCTCGAACTGGGCGGCTGCAACCTGGCGACGGCCGAGAAGCTGGCCGAGGCGCTGGGCGAAAAGCCGCGTTGAGCCGTGGTCAGTGGCGGCCGGGCGAGGTCGTCAGCGACCTGGCCCGGCGCACGGCGGGCATCGTCCACTCGGTCGGCGAGGACGGCTCGGTGCGTCTCGTGCGGCCCGGCGGTCCCGCGTGGCACGCCGATCCCGACGACCTGCGGTCGGCGAGCCGCGCCGAGGTGATGTCGGTGAAGCTGGCGACGGCCAACCACCGGTGGGGGCTGTAGGGCTCCGGTGGGGGATCGGCGACGGATGGCCTTGCACGGCGCTCCGGGAGGGGGAATTCTGACTCCTTCCGGGCACTGTGCCGATGGTGGACGGGAAGCGGCCCGGTTTACAGGAACGGGGAGTTGACGTGTGGGGATGCGGACGCCCACTGGGAGCGGCATTACGGGGCGGCGCGATCGCGCTGCTGCTGTCGGCCGTGCTCGTGGGCTGCGGGGACGGCGAGTCAGGCAATCCGACGGGCTTGACCCCTGGCGACGCGACCGCGAGTTCGGCAGGCGGCCACGAGGGGTCGGAGTCCCCGAGCGCCGCACAGGAGTCCCGGAACCGCAAGTATGTCGCCATGACCGCGGAGGGCGAACTGCACGCCATGCTGGCGTTCAAGGTCTACCCGGCGGGGGGCCAGGTGGTCGGGAAGTACACGCTGATCCACTTCGACGGATCGGGCCGTGAAATCCGGACGAAGACCGACTTCAACGGCCGCGGCACCGGCACCGGCACCATGTTCGAGTTCGAAGGCCTGACCGACTATGGGAACGTCAAAGGGGCTCTCTCCGAGGACCGAACCCGGTTGAAGCTCGACCGAACCTTCGGTGTGGAGAAGACGCAGTGGACCATCGTCTCCTCCGAGGACGTGTTCGAGTCGGCCGTCAAGAAATACGCCAAGCGGTTCGAGTCCTGTTCCAAGAAGAAGGAGTACAACCCCTGTGAGGACGTGACTCGCGCTGGGTGGATGTCCCCGCCCTGAGGTGTGATGAGTTCCCGGCGCGGGTGCAGCGGTGGGGAGAGGGACGTTCGCTGTCGTCATGACGTACATGCTGGCTCTGAACAGGGCAGCCGCGCGTCGTCCACTACGGCGGACTGCCCTCGCCCTGCGGAGGAGGGCGCACCCGCTGAGGGAGGACCTCAGGAGGCCCCATCGCCGGACAGGTCGGGCTGTCCAACCGTCCGGCAATGGAGGACATCGCGACCAACCCGGCGAACCTTCACGGGCACAGCACTACGCGCAGCTCGCCGCCGGGTTCGGGGTCGGCACCACCACCGACCACCGGTAGATCGCCGAGGCCGTCGGCCTCCCGGCCGGGGTCTCCCCGTCTCTCGCCGATGCGGTGACGAGCGCCTCGACCCTCGCTGGGCGAGCAAGGGCTGCACCTCTGCGATAGCGCGAGTGATGGTGGAGCGGTCGACACCGAACCAGCAGGCGCGCACGTCGTGCGTAGTGGCGTGCCGGAGGTGCACGAGCGTGGCCAGGGCCGGTCGACGAATACCAACCGGTACTTCACACCTGCGCCCACAGCACGCTTCCGCGTCCGAGACGCAAGCTTGACCTGGTGACTTCCTGCCACAACGGGCCCAGCTCTGCCACCAGTTCAGCGGTCACGCCGGCCGACAGACCCGTGATCCTCTGGCCGCTGATGATAGCTGCACGAAACGCGTTCCCCAAGACACGACCATGATCGACGATCAGAGGCTCAACGTTCACCGCCCACCGCGCACGAGCTCATCAAGCAATCACCCGTCTGGCCGCGTCCCCGTGGCGGCGTGCAGCTGCTTATGGTCATTTGGGAGCGCGGCCCACGCAAGAATGTGGCCATAGCCGCGCCAGAATGACCGGTCGATCCGATCGCCGTTGCTTCACGTCGTCCACGGTGCAGGAGGTAGCATGCCGAATGGGGAAGTATCGCCGCCCGAGGTCAACATTCTCAACATGAATGTTGTCTCACTGAAGAGATTCGTCTTCGCGGTGCGGACGATCTCGCAGAATGATCTGTGGGATGAGGTAATCGAGGAACTTGCCGCCCGAGGATGCCACTCGATTGCATTGAGCGTAGAGCCGGTCGAAGCCATGAAAGAGGCCCTGCGACAGAGAATGGCCTATACGACGAAAGAGCCGAACGGAAATCGCAACGAGCGTGGTGAGCGCCGTCGCGATGCTCCTCTGAGGGAGCAGCCGGGGGAATCGCAGGAAGATCCCTTCGACATGAGCCGTCCTCAACGCCACCTCGAAAGGTTCATGGCCTCTGCCTGCGGCACCCCTCCTCGCTATCCGCCGCGCCCGCCCGATGAATGGCCGGAAGGCCCCTGGGACCCGCCGCAATAGTAGCGTCCGCGGCAGGAGCTCTCCACGCGAGCCACGCTCGAAGGAATTCCGGGACGGTGACGTCGGGGACCACATCGATGGACAACCACGCCCGGTTGTCGACCCGGATATTCAACTCCCACCCTCCTCCGCTAGCATGCGGCCGGCCCGGTTGAGGAGGTCGGCGTTACCCTCCAGGAGATCCCGCCGAGTCATCCGGTGGACCCTGTTTGGCGTAACCCCGAGATCCTCAACCGGTGTGCCGGACTGGGCGCCGACCCTCAAAGTGCGGCGGACAGCAACCCGCATACTCGATCCCTTGGGCAGTGGCACATAGGGCGAGGTCGGATCATTGGCCATGAGATCGCACAGGACGTCGTGAGTCCACACGTTGGCACCTCCGGCACCGGTATTCTGATCGGTGCCGAGTACAGGCCCGATCTCATGATCCTGGAAACCAGCTGCGAAGATATCGGTCGCGGAGAAACATCTCGCGTTTGTGACGAGAACGACGGGACCGAAGTACTTCTGACCGATTGAGTTAGCAGCCGCAAGGGACGTAGCAGGAAAGGCGCCAGAGAAGGCGGCCCCTAGTTCGAGGGCCTGATCCAACGAAGGAATCCAGGCGCTGAAGTCGATGTCCAGAGACCGTGCTGCTCGGCAGACTCGCAAGTTGAGCGGAGAGCTCAGGAATTGAACGGGTTCGGGTGCCACCTTGCGCGGAGTGAGGACCTGCAGAAGACACTCGGCGACCCTCATATCGCCGCCGCCGTTGTCACGGACGTCCAGGATCAGCCCCCGATCCGGGAGGAGACGCACGAGACGAATGAACTCCTCGACGTAACTTCTTGGGCTATCGCTTTCAAAAGTGAAGATGCGGAGATGCCCAAAGACCCCGGAAGGTGTCTGGACTTCTTGAGCTCGGAAAGCGATCGGGATTCTTGTGGGAATCTCTCCGGGGCGCAATCCCGGAAAAGGTTGGCCAGTAGCGACCGCGCTTTGCTGTGCAAGAACCCGTGGGGCAAACAATGCTACTTTGGCTCGATTCGTTTCCTGCGTATCAATGTCAACAGCCTGGGAGAGAGCGGCGGAGCTGGCGGTACCCGTATCGACTGGCCCGGGCGGGCTATCGAAGAGACGCCAACTTTCACGCATCTCCCGATGTTTTCCATCTGGTCCGATGTAGTTGACGGTCACCCATTGCTCGAATGGCGGAAGATGGACCATCAGTGGACGGATCGTCATCGACTGCACACTGCGGCTACGCTGTGCTGCGAGGTTGTTCCCGGCGAAGCGTGAGGCATTGAGTTCGACCGCTGTCGAGATCGGGATGCCGCTCCAATGAGTGACCTGTGCCCCCGGAGCGAAGCCAGGGACATGAAAGCCCTTGGAGACGTAGGTGACCATGAACTTGGAACCGTCCTGGTCTGAGTACTCCTCGATCAAGAACGGTAGACAGGCTACCTTACCAGCGAATGGCTCCGGCAGTAGATAGTTCGTATGTAGATCTTTAAGGGAAAGGAAGATCTCCGAGATATCGGCGTGGAATTTCCACTCGGGAGGCATCGTCTGCTCTGTTTGCTTCTCCGTGCGCCGCTGGAGCACGCGCAACCGTTGAACAGGATTCACGCCGTACATTGCTGCTTTCAACGGGAGATGTACATAGTTCTGTTCCAGTAGGATCAATGCCTGGTCGACGATCAGGCGTCGCTCGTCCAAAGTGAGCGAGCCTGCGGTCTGGACGAAATTCGCCAGCTCCCTTGAAATTCGTGCATGCGCGCGCTCGGGAATGTGTACTACGGGTCCACTTGGCGGTCTTTCAGGCCGGGAACTCATTGTGTCTCCTCGGGAGATTGAGCAATCAATCTCGGGGGTGTTAGTCAATGTTCATTCTGCTCAGGGGCGTCCTCTGCTCACTACCGTGTCGACCGGGATGACATACAACACTTCATGCATCCCCATCCGAATGGCGCACGATCGTGAACGGCGAAAATTCTGGCCCAAAGCTGTCTGCGCCTGCTCCAGCCGTGACTGAACCTCTTTCACCCTGTGCTGTAGAGGTGGGTTGCTTTCACCAGGTCCTCCTCGCCCTGGCACACCTGCGCAAGAACACGACGCTCGCCCAGCTCGCGGCCGGGTTCGGAATCTCGGAGGCGACTGCATGGCGGTACGTGGACGAGACCATCGACGTCCTGGCCGGCTGGCCACCCGGACTGCGCGAGCCCTGACCGGCCTGGGCGAGGGCGACTTCGTCATCGTCGACGGCACGCTCATCCCGATCGACCGCGTCGCCGCCGATGAGCCGTACTACTCACAAAAACACCGGAAGCACGGCATGAACGTGCAGGCCATCGCACTGCCGGACGGGAGGCCCCTGTGGTTTTCACGGGCGACTCCGGGCCGCACGCACGACCTGACCGCGGCCCGTGCCCACGGGGTCCCCGAAGCCTGCTTCACCCGTCAGATTCTTGTGCTCGCCGGCCGCGCCTACCAAGGCGCCGACCACACATTCCGCACGCCGTACTACCGGCACAACGAACTCCCGGAGCACTACCAGCAGTTCAACCGCGCTCATGCGCGCCTGCGCGCCCCCGGAGAACGTGCCTTCGTCAGGCTCAAGTCCTGGCGCCTCCTCCACAGAGCACGCTGCTCGACCGGCCGCATCGGCCGTGCCGTCACCGCCATCCACACTCTCCTGACCTGCAGCTATTCAGGACGAAAGAGCCTCAGTGCATCATCAGGTGTGCGGTCTGCAGGGCCTCGTTGAGCGGCTCTTCACCCAGGTGCTTGTCGACAGCTCGGGAGCAGCGCATCTGAGTGATGTGGAAGGGCTGGCCGCATCACTCAGATGCTTGCCGAAAAGGCACCCGCACACGCCCAGCGCGAGGCCGCCGCGGACGCTCCGACGGAGCCCCTGTGCCTCATGGCCGAGGGTGCGATCGTCACCGCCTCCATCACCGGAGACGCGAACGCCGCACGCCCTGCTCGGGTAGCTGTCAAAGCCCTCATCTGCTGAACGTCAAGACGTCTCGTCCCGCAACGACCCGTCCCGCGTCCCGGTGTTCCGGGTGGTGCTCCGCGGGTGCGCGAGCAGGGCAACGTGTTCGGGGGGCTGCACGAATCGATCCGGTGCCCTTTGACCGTCGGTCCTTGTCGCGAGGGATGGAATGCGCACGGTGACGTCGCCGCTCGGAGCGACCCCGCAGGTCGGTCCAGGGACCGCGAGGATCGCGTTCTTCACCAAAACAGAACCCGCAAGCTCTTCCCAAAATTTACCTTTTGTGATATTGTGTCAAAAAGGGGAGTTATCGTCTGGCATCATGATGAACAAGGGGCACCCCAGCCGGACAGCTCTCATGTCGGCTGCAGCACGCGCGGCACACCTCCTCGTCGACGAGACTCCCTCGATCTTTGCCGACACCCTGGCGCAGACCTTCCTGGGGGAGCGTGCCGAAGAACTCCTCGGCTACCACCAGTCCTACGGCGGGCACCCCGTCCTGTCCGGCGCGCGGACGACGGCCGTCACCCGCAGCCGCTACACCGAGGACCGACTGTCCGAGCTGGCCGGCCGGGGCGTCGGACAGTACGTCATTCTCGGCGCGGGGCTGGACTCGTTCGCCTACCGGTCGGAACTGGACGTCGACGTGCGGGTGTTCGAGGTGGACAAGCCGACGACCCAGCACTGGAAGCGGGCGATGCTGGTCGAGGCGGGGATACCGGTTCCACCGTCCGCCTTCTTCGTCCCGGTCGACTTTGAGAAGGAATCCGCCTGGTCACTTGCCGATCACCTCGTGCGGGCCGGCTTCGACCCGGGCCGGCCCGCGCTGGTCAGCTGGCTCGGGGTCACGATGTACCTGACCTCGGAGGCGATCAGGCAGACCCTGGCCGTCGTCAGCGGCTTCGCACCCGGCACAGAGCTCGTCGTGGAGCATCTCCTGCCGACCGGACTCCGCGACGGGGCAGGTCAGTCGTATGCGGAGAGCGTCATGGCTGCGGCGGCCGAGCAGGGCGAGCCCTGGCAGACGTTCCTCAGCATCGAGCAGATGGACGCCCTCCTGCGTGAGCACGGGCTCCAGCCGATCGAGTACGCCCGGCAGCGGGAGACGATCGACCCAGCGGAGTGGGAACGCGCCGACACGCTCCGCCCGTTCGAGTTGTCCGTCCTTGCCCGTGCGAGCGTCCCCACCCGCCAGGCCGGGTATCAAAAGTGAATCGTGCGCATAGGGTGTCGGCATGTCCTTGGGTCACATCGTCCTCTTGTCCGGTCGTGCGATCCGGCTCACCGAGCTGCGGATGTCTTCAACCTACGACGGGATGCTGGAGGGCTACCCGTGCAAGCGCATCAACGACCTGAAGGTCAGTCGGCTCCAGCGGCAGGCCGAACGCGCCTTTCCCGCCACGCCGGTCCATCTCGTTCCGCCCTCCCGCGAGTACCCGAACGAGAGAGCCGGCGCCTTCGGTCCCGTTGAGGTTCTGCCTTCCGTGGCTTGCGTCGGCGCCTTCGACTCCACGGCGCTCGATCCGGCAATGGACGGTTCCACCCTCATCGTCACCTGGTTCCAGCCAGCACCCGAGGTACCGGCGGGTGAGGATGTTGACCTCGAGCTTCGCAGTATTCGCTGGGAGGAGCTGGCCCAGGACTATGACCTGTAGTGACGTGTGCCGATCACAAGCACTCGTTGAGGGCCGCGACGAGGACAGTGACTTCTGCAACGACACTCCGCGTAGGAGTGCGCTCGCCGTCGTCGACCACCTCTCGCTCGGAGAGGTGATTGACGGCCGATCAGGGGATTCTGTCGACTTCGCTGCGCGGTCCGCGGGCCGGGGGAGCCCCCGGCCCGCGGACCGCGCCTGTGTCGCATGGAGGCAGCGGCTCAACGGGACTCGAAGGACCTCTCGCGGCCTCGGGTTCGGGCCGTTGCGGCTCCTCCGCAGCGGCAGGCGGCTCCCAGCACTCCACGCCCTTCAGGCCAGGGACGCGGTCCCGGGTGAAGACCGGATTCAGACCCTCGCGGCGCTGGGCCACATAGTCGTCCAGCAGCTTGAAGGCGATGGTCGAAAGCGGCAGGATCGCCAGCAGATTCACCAGTGCCATCGCGCCCATGGTGATGTCGGCCAGGTTCCAGACGATGCTCACCGAGCCCATGACGCCGAGGACGGTGCAGGCCAGAATGGCCCCCCGGTAGCCCACCATCACCCACCTGTTCCGGGTGATGAATCCGATGTTGGACTCACCGTAGTAGTAGTTACCGATCATGGAACTGAAAGCGACCATGAAGACCACGAGTGTCAGAGCGTGACCGGCCCAGGCGCCCAGAGCGGCGTGGAACGCGGACTGGGTGACGTCGGCGCCGCCACGCTCGGCCAGTGAGGGGTTGACGCTCAAGACGACGAAGGCGGTCATGGTGCAGATGACCAGCGTGTCGAAGTAGACGCCGAGGGTCTGGACGAGGCCCTGCTTGACCGGGTGCGTGGTCTCCGCTGCTGCGGCGGCGTTCGGGGCAGAGCCCATACCGGCCTCGTTGGAGAACATCCCGCGCCGCATGCCCTGGAGGATCGCTCCGCCGACGGCGCCGCCCGCCACCTCGCGTATGCCGAAGGCTCCGCCGATGATGTCGCCGAGCATCTGGGGAACGGCAGTGATATTCATCAGCACCACCACCGAGCCGAGGATCAGATAGAAGCCGGCCATCACCGGGACGAGCACTTGGGTGACCATGGAGAGTCGCTTCACGCCGTAGAACACGGCCAGCGCGAGCAGAGCGGCCAGCGCGGCACCCAGTGCGGGAACGAACCAGGCGGGGTCCGCGCCGTTCAGTGATCCCTTGACGGTGACCGCGATGGTGTTGGACTGCACCGCCGTGAGGACGAAGCCGAAGGTCACGGTGATCAGCGCGGCGAAGAGGACGCCGAGCCAGCGCTTTCCCAGTGCGCGCTCCAAGTAGTACGCGGGTCCTCCGCGGTAGGTACCGGGCTGTTTGCCGCGCGCCTTGTAGAGCTGGGCGAGTACCGCCTCGACGAAGGCGGAAGCACCGCCGACCACGGCCATGACCCACATCCAGAAGACCGCGCCGGGGCCGCCGAGCGTGACGGCCGTGGCCACACCCGCGATGTTTCCGGTCCCGATGCGGGCTGCGGCCGAGATGCTGAAGGCGCCGAAGGGGCTCACACCGTCCTTCGGCTTGTCCCGGAAGATACGGAATGTCTCCACAAGGAGCCGCACCTGTACCGCCCGGGAGCGGAGGGTGAAATAGACGCCCGCGATCGCCACCAACGGGATCAGCAGGTACGTCCAGAAGTAGTCGTTGATCTGAAGAATCCAGGAATCCAGCGTGTTCATGCGACGGCGCCCGTTCTCATGAGTCGGGTTCTGCTCGCTCGCGAGCGCGCCAGTGCGCGCCGACCGCGGGCGAGGAATGATGAGACAGTCTGGCGGCGCCTGGAAGGTGGGTCTTGTGCTCTATGACGAATTCGAGTCCGGCGCCTTGTCCGTGGCGTCAAACGGAGTCGTCGGCTCACGCCGTTGCAGCCGTAGCTGTAGCTGGACCAGCAGCATCTGGTCGGCGTCCTGGAAGTCCAGGCCGGACACCTCCCTGATGCGGCGCAACCGATAACGCAGAGTGTTGGGGTGTACCCGCAGCCGGGCGGCGGCATCCTCGGACACGCACTGTGCTGCCACGAAGGCGGCGAGAGTCTCGGTGAGGTATCCGTCGGCTCCCTCGTGTGCGGCGAGACGGCGCAGTGCTCCGCTGGCCGGGGGGAGGCCGAGCGACTGGGTGATGTCACGGAGATGGTCGAGCAGTACCTGCAGCGCCGTCTCGTCCAGGGTGGCCACGGCGGGTGTCGCCTCCCCGCTCCTGCGCATGGCGTGCAGCACGGCGTCGGCCTGGGCCCGGATGGTGGGTACCTGGCCCGGTTCGGCGGCGGGCCCGGCGACTGCGGCCATCCAGCCGTCGCCGAGTGCCGTGGCCGAGCGCGAGACGAAGTCCGCGGCCAGTGAGCGGGCCGCGGTGAGCGCCTCGTCCGGGTCTGTCCTCGGCCAGGTCGCCAGCGCGTAGACGGCACGATCACCGCGCACGGCAACCGCCGCGGGATGCATCGCGGTGAGGTACAGAGTCAGGACTTCCTCGAGTCGGCGCAGCCTGGCCGCGGCGACGGCGGCCTGTGCGGCAGCCGTGTCGGAGACGGCGCTGTACGGACGCAGACCCACAGCGACCAGGCACAGGGCCCCGGTGTCCAACTGCAGCTCGCGGGCCGCACCCATCCCGGCAGAGCCTCCGGCAAGCACGGCCGCGGCCAGATCCCGGCGCTGCCGTCGGGCCCAGCCGGAACTGTCCGCGTGGGCGTTGTTGATCAGGTGCAAGGCGACGACCGGCGCGAACATCTCCAGCGACCGGAGGCATCCGGGGGACAGCGGCGCGGTGACGACCGCCCAGACATATCCGAGCACCTCGCTGTCCGCACGTACAGCCATCGCCACACGGGGCAGCATGCCGGGTTCGTGCGGTTCGATGTACACCGGCGCGGTCGTGCGGCGCAGCCGTTCGAAGGCGCCCTGCTCGGCGAGCCGGCGCAGCCGGTCCGGGTGTACCGCACGGCCGAGAATCGTCTCCACTCGCGACTCGTCGGCGTCGCCCTGCCCCGCTGACCAGGCCAGTACCGCCGAGGCCGCGTCCTCGATGGCGACCGGAGCCTGGATCATCGCACTGATGGTGTTGGCCAACTGGAACAGATCGCTGGTGGCGCCTGCGGGCTCCCACTGCGCACGCGAGTGGTCCAGCAAGCGCTGCCGCACGGTGGCCGCAAGGTGCATCCAGGAAGCGCCGGGGTTGACCTCGACGACCGGCACGGGGCACTCGGCGCACTCCGCGGGGAGTGGCCCCTTCACGGCCAGCCCTCTTGCTCCGGCACGCAGGGCGGCGCTGCCGAGGGCGAGCAGCGCGGGTCCCGCGTCCATGCCCACGCACAGCACCAGGCACCCCGGCTCCAGCCCGCCCCCGTCGGCCGGATCGTGGATGGCCACCCCTGCCACGGGCTCTTTCGCGCCGCCCGGATCGACCGCGAGCCGCAACAGGGGGTCGCCGATGTCCTGGACGAGACGGTGGAGTGTGAGCGCTTGAGCCATGGGTGTCACCGAGCCTTGGAGGATTGTCGTACACACTCATCCGGCCGGTCGCATTTTGGGGTGATCCACAAGAATCGGCCGGGGCGATCCCGCCAGACTACGGCTCATGGTCGCGAACGCGGAGATACGGGAGCTGGCCGACGCCGAGGAGACGTCGGCAGCGACCGACCTGATCACCCGGGTATGGCAGGCGCAGACACCGCCGGTGCCGTTCCCCTTCATGCGGGCGCTCGGCCTTGCCGGGGCGCCGATACTCGGCTGTTTCGTCGCCGGGCGCCTCGCCGCCGTAGCGGTCGGCTTCCTCAGCTCCGACCCGGACGGCCCACTGCTGCACTCGCATGTGGTCGGCGTCGACGAGCAGTGGCGAGGCGCGGGTCTGGGCCGGAAGATCAAGCTCGGCCAGCGCTCCTGGTGCCTGGAGCGCGGCATCACAAGGATGGCCTGGACCTTCGACCCGCTGCGGACCGCCAATGCCTACTTCAACCTGACCAGGCTGGGCGCCACGGGCGTCTCCTATCACTCGGACTTCTACGGTCAGATGAACGATGTCTTCAACCACGGCATGCCCACGGACCGTGTCCTGGTGCACTGGGACCTGACGGGCAGTGAGCCGCGCGGCGCCTGCGCGGCTGAGTCCACTGCTCGCTGCCTGCTGTTCCAGGGAGCGGCGGGAGAGCCCGTGCACGGCGTCCCTGACCTGATGACCCGCGAGGACGTGCGGCTGCGTATCCCGCGCACGGTCCCAGCCGACACGTCACTGGCCCTGCACTGGCGCCTCGCCCTGCGCGAGGTGCTGGAGCCTCTGCTGCGATCCGGATTCCGCTGGACCGCAGCCGACCAGAACGGCACCTACGTGCTCACCCCTCCCCCTGCGTGAAGGAACACCAGAAGCCCCATGAACTCCATGAACCCCGTAGACATCGAAGCGGTCGAACTGCGGCGCGTCGGCATGCCGCTGACATCCCCCTTCCGCACCTCGTTCGGCACCCAGACGGAACGCGACGTCCTGCTCGTCCGCGTCATCACCGGCCAGGCCGAAGGCTGGGCCGAGTGTGTCGCGACCGCCGACCCGCTGTACTCCAGCGAATTCACCGACGGCGCACATCGGGTGATCACAGACCATCTGCTGCCCCGCCTGTTCCACGCCGGTCCCCTCAGCGCCGAGCAGGTGGCCGAGTTGCTGAAGCCGGTACGCGGGCACCGCATGGCCAAGGCCGCCGTGGAGACGGCCGTGCTCGACGCCCAGTTGAAAGCTGCCGGGATCCCCCTCGGCCGCTGTCTGGGAGCGACTGCGACACACGTCGAGGCGGGAGTGTCGGTGAGCATCCACGACTCCGTCCCGGAACTGCTCGACGCGGTGGCGGGCTACCTCGACGCCGGATACCGCAGGATCAAGCTCAAGATCCAGCCAGGCTGGGACACCGAGCCGGTGGCCGCGGTACGAGAGCGATTCGGCGAGGACGTGCTGCTCCAGGTGGACGCCAACGCCGCCTACACCCGTAGCGACGCCCGCCATCTGGCGCAGCTCGACGCGTTCGGGCTCCTCCTCGTCGAGCAGCCGCTCGACGAGGAGGACATGGCCGGGCACGCCGAACTCGCCCGTGTGGTGCGGACCCCGATCTGCCTCGACGAGTCCATCGTCTCGGCTCAAGCCGCCTACGAAGCCATCCGCACCGGTGCCTGCGCGATCGTCAACATCAAGCCCGGCCGGGTCGGCGGCTACCTGGAGGCGAGGCGCGTGCACGACGTCTGTGCCGCGGCCGGAATCCCCGTCTGGGCGGGCGGCATGCTGGAGACCGGCCTCGGCCGGGCGGCCAACCTCGCCCTGGCCGGGCTGCCCAACTTCACCCTGCCCTCGGACATCTCGGCCTCCGACCGCTACTTCGAGCAAGACCTGACCGAGCCGATCACGATGACCGATGACGGCCATATCCAGATACCGACCACACCGGGCATCGGCGTCGCGCCGATCCCCGAGGTGCTGGCGGAACTCACCGTCTCCACGCTGGTGCTCAAGCCGTGACCCCGCTCGACGAACTGACCGCGCGCACCGAGGACATGGTCCGCGACACCCTCGATCTGTGCCTGGTGGAATCGCCGTCGCACGACCTCGGGCGACTGGCCGAGGCCGTGGAGCAGGCCGCCGAGCTGGGCACTCGTCTGCTCGGCCGCACACCACAGCTGATCGAGGAGCAGGGCCGGCCCGCGCTGTACTGGGAACCGGCGCGAGGCGGCGTGCTGCTGCTCGGCCATCTCGACACGGTCTGGCCGGTCGGCACGTTGGCCCGCTGGCCGAAGCCACTGCGCACCAGCACCACCATCAGCTGCCCCGGCGTCTTCGACATGAAGGCCGGCATCGTGCACGGCCTGTACGCGATGGCCGCGCTCGGCGCCCCGCCGGGCTGCGGCATGCTGCTGACCACCGACGAGGAGATCGGCTCACCCACCTCCCGGCCGCTGATCGAGAAGACCGCCGGCCGCGCCGCGGCGGTGCTCGTGCTGGAGGCCAGCGCGGACGGCGCGCTCAAGTCGGGTCGCAAGGGCGTCAGCCAGTACGCAGTACGGATCTCCGGTCGTGCCGTGCACGCCGGCCTGGAGCCCGAGAAGGGGGTGAACGCGCTGATGGAGCTGACCGCCCAGGTGGGCGCCGTGGCGGCGTTCGGCTCCGGCGGGCTCACCGTCACCCCTACCCTGGCGACTGCCGGCACCACGGCCAACACGGTGCCCGCCGAAGCCTGCTTCCACGTCGACGCCCGCGCCACCACCCGCGCTGAACAGGACGTCCTGCACACCCGCATGACCGCCCTGTCCCCGGTGCTCCCCGGAGCACGAGTCACCGTCGAGGGAGGTCCCAACCGCCCGCCGATGGAGAGCGATCAGGCCGCGCACCTTCTGGACCTGGCCCGCGCCACCGCCAGGCACCTCGCCCTGGGAAGCATCCGTGCCGTCCATGTGGGCGGTGCCTCCGACGGGAACTTCACCGCCGGGATCGGCATCCCCACACTCGACGGCCTCGGCGCCGTCGGCGCGTATGCCCACGCCGAGGGGGAATATGCCGTCATCGCCGAGCTGCCCCGCCGGGCGGCCCTGGTCGCCGGACTCATCGCCCGGCTGCTGCCGCCCGCCGGCTGACGATCTGCGCCGGTTGCGGTCGGCTCGCGACGGACCGCTCCACGCACGCGGGGAAGGGCGACAGCCGGCGGACGCGGTACAGATCTTCGGGTCGAGCGGTACGCAGGCGTCGGCGGGTCGTCAAAGCCACTCGCCGGCGGCTGCGACGAGGACGCGTGCTTCGTGGCGGACGGTGAGCCACTCGGAGCAGGTTGCCACAGCCCGTGGCCTCACGCGGCGCACCGACGACGACCCACCGACGACGACCCACCGACGAACCCGCTGGTGGGATCAGGAAACCGCACGGGACTCCTAGGCGGCCGTCGGCGACGGCTTCCGCGCGGAGGCGTCCCGCCGGGGGGCGAGGAAGAACGCCATCGTCACGCCCAGGTACAGCACCCAGACGACCAACTGGAGGACGGTGGGGTCGGGCTGGAAGTTGAAGACGCCCTTCAGGAGCGTGCCGTACCAGCTGTCCGGGGGGACGGCGGAGCTGATGTCGAACGCCTTGGTGCTCAGGCCGCCCAGGAAGCGGGCCTCCTGGAGGTCGTGGACGCCGTAGGCGAGCACCCCGGCGGCGACGACGACCAGCATGGCGCCGGTCCAGGTGAAGAAGCGGGCGAGGTTGATCCGCAGGGCGCCGCGGTAGAAGAGCCAGCCGAGGACGACGGCGGTGGCGAGGCCGAGCAGGACACCGACCAGGGGCGTCGCGCTGCCCTCGCCGCTGGCCCGGACCGAGGCCCAGACGAACAGTGCCGTCTCCAGCCCCTCGCGGCCCACCGCCAGCAGTGCGGTGGCGACCAGCGCTCCGGTGCCCATCTGGAGGGCCGCGTCCAGCTTGCCGTGCAGCTCGCTCTTCAGGTGCCGGGCGGTGCGGCGCATCCAGAAGACCATCCAGGTCACCAGCCCGACGGCGAGGATGGACAGCGAGCCGCCGAGGGCTTCCTGGGCCTCGAACGTCAGCTCCTGGGAGCCGAACTCCAGGGCGGCGCCGAAGCCGAGGGAGATCGCGCAGGCCGCCGCGATACCCAGCCAGACCGGCCGCAGGGCGTCCCGCCGCCCGGTCTTGACCAGGTAGGCCACGAGAATGCAGACGACCAGGCTGGCCTCCAGGCCCTCCCGCAGGCCGATCAGATAGTTACCGAGCATGCCGGACCTTCCTCCACCTTCGCTGACACCGCCGCCGACCGGATCCCTGCTCGCACGAACAGCTCACGAGAACAGCTCGCGCCCCCACCAGTCGTCCTTGTCGCGGACGCCCGGCGGGATGGCGAAGAGCGCCGAGCCGACGTGCTGGATGTACTCGTTGAGTGCGTCGTGCCGCGCCAGGCTGCGCTGGATCGGGATGAAGCCGCGGCGCACGTCCCGCTGGTAGGCCAGGAAGAACAGCCCCGCGTCCAGCCGCCCGAGCCCGTCCGTGCCGTCGGTGAAGGAGTAGCCGCGGCGCAGGATGCGGGCCCCGTTGTGCGCGTCGGGGTGTGCGAGGCGGACGTGCGAGGTGGGCAGCATCGCCTTGAGGAACGGCTCGTCGTGCTCCTTGGCCTTGCCGACGGGCGCGCCCTCGCGCTTGTCCCGGCCGAAGATGTCCTCCTGCTCCTTGAGCGAGGTGCGGTCCCAGGTCTCGATGTGCATCCGGATCCGCCGGGCCACCAGGTAGGAGCCGCCGGCCAGCCACGCCGGGCCTTCCTTCTCCGCCACCCACACGTGCTCGTCCAGTGCCTTCTTGTCGCTGCCCGAGACGTTCCGGGTGCCGTCTTTGAAGCCGAACATGTTGCGCGGGGTCTGCGCGTCGGGCGTGGTGGAGGAGGTCTTGCCGAACCCGAGCTGCGACCAGCGGATGGCGGCCTTGCCGAAGGCGATGCGGGCCAGGTTGCGGATCGCGTGCACCGCCACCTGCGGGTCGTCCGCGCACGCCTGGACGCACAGGTCGCCGCCGCTGCGCGCCTTCTCCAGCTTGTCGCCGGGGAAGGCGGGCAGGTCGACGAGCGCCTCGGGGCGCTGTTCCGCCAGCCCGAACCGGTCCTTGTCGAAGAGGGAAGAGCCGAAGCCGACGGTCAGGGTCAGGCGGGAGGGCTTGAGTCCCGCCGCCTCGCCCGTGTCGTCCGGCGGCGACTCGGGAACCGGACCGAACGCGCCCTCGCCGACAGCGTGGCCCGCCGTCATCCGGGCGGCGGCCGTCGTCCAGTCCTTGAGGAGCTGAATCAGCTCGTCCCGGTCCTCGGTCGTCACGTCGAAGGCGGCGAAGTGCAGCCGGTCGGGCACCGCGGTGGAGATCCCGGCCTGGTGGGCGCCGTGGAAGGGCACCGCCTGTCCGGCGGAGGCGGAACCGGCGTCCGCCTCGTCGTTGTGCAGCGCGGTGGCCGTCCCGCCGGCCGCCACAGCGCCCAGGGCCAGCCCGGCACCGCCCCAGCCCAGCAGCGCGCGCCGCCCGACGGAGGACCGGGTGCCGACGGTTTCGGCCTGCCCGTCCCGTGGGCGCGGCTCCGGATCCGGCTCGGCGGCCGCTTCCCGCTCCTGCCGGGCGGCCGGCTCCGGGACGTCCGGGCTGCCCGCCTCCGGGCTCTGCCCGGTGCTGTTGCTCTCTTCTTCCGCTGTCACGGTCGCGCTCCTCGTGCCTCCACCGTCCGGTCGCCTCCGGCGGGCCGGTGGCCGGTTGCTCGTGGTTACTTGACGACGGCCGCGGCCAGCTTCGAGAGCGGCTCCGCCAGGGCGTTCACGCCGTCCGAGAGCTTCTTGCGCTCGTCCTTGCCGACCTCGTCGTACGAGGTGAACGCGTACTCGTCCGCGTCCTTGCCGTCGTCCTCGCGGTACGTGTCCAGCAGCTCGTCGAGTGCGGCGAACTGCGTGTCCAGCTCCTTGACCAGGGCGGCGTCGTTCTTCTTCGCGACCGGCTCGAGCAGCTCGTAGGACTTGTGGGCGCCCTCCACGTTGGCCTTGAAGTCGACGAGATCGGTGTGGCTGTAGCGCTCCTCCTCACCGGTGACCTTGCCGGTGGCGACCTCGTCGAGGAGCTCCTTGGCGCCGTTGGCCATGGAGGTGGGGGTGATCTCGGCCTTGCCGACCTTCTCCTGCCAGGTGGTGAGGTCCTTGACGAGCTGGTCGGCCAGCTTCTTGTCGGTCGTGGTGATCTTCTTGTTCTTCCACAGCGACTTCTCCAGCCGGTGCCAGCCCGTCCAGTCCTTCTCCGGGTCCTGCCCGTCCTCCAGGCCGTCCTCGCGCAGGTCGACCTTGGGGTCGAGGGTGCCGAAGGACTCCGCGACCGGCTCGGTGCGCTCCCAGCCGATGCGGGAGGGTGCGTAGAGCTTCTTCGCCTTCTCCAGTTCGCCGGCCTTGACGGCCTCCGCGAACTTCTCGGCCTTGGGCAGCGTCAGCTCCGCCTGCTCCAGGACGTAGTCCCGGTAGGCGGAGACGGCCGCGTCGAGCTTCGGGTCGCGCTTCGCGGGCTTGCCGCCGCCGGTCGCCTCGACCTTCTGCCGGATGCCGTCGCCCTTCATGCCGGGCTTGCACGCGATCTCGTAGTCCCCTGCCTTGATCTCGGCGGTGACCTCGGCCTTCGTGCCCGCGCCGATGTTCTCCCGCTCGGTGACGATCCGGCCGTCCGGGTACAGGACGTAGACCTCGGTGACCTTGGAGCCCTTGTTCTCCACCGCGAGCTGGACATGCCCGGCGGGGAAGGTCTTGCGGGAGACCTCGCAGGAGTCGTCGGTGGCGGTCACCTTGATGGCACCCTCGCCACCGGCGTCCGCCTTTTCGGCGCACCCGCTGACGGCGGCGAGGGATATCGCAGCCAGGGCAGCACTGACGGCACAGAGGCGGACGGGACGCATACGGACTCCAGCGGGGACGAGTGGTGCGAGCGGGCCTCCAAAGTGAGGCGGGCCTAACTTAGCCGGACCTTACCCCGGGGTCCAGCGAGGGAAGCCTCCGGTGACCGGGCTCACTGTCCGGGACGCGCGCCCCTGCCCCCCGCTCCTGCCCCCGCTCCCGTCCCCGTCCCTGGCGCGGCTCGGCGGGGACGGCCGGGCCCGGGGGCGGTCGGAGACCTTCGGCGGTCTTCCCGTGATCACCTCGTCATGGAGGCTCTCTGGATTTCAAACCCCTTCTGTACGACAGTAGTTGTCCGACCGAGCCGCCCGTCAGCAGGCCGATGTCCGCCACCACACCCCTGTCCTGGAGCCGCCGCGCATGAGCCACCAGATGCCCGAGACGACCGGAGCCAAGGCCCATTCGGCCCGGATGTACGACTATTTCCTCGGGGGCAAGACCAACTACGGTCCGGACCGGGAGGCCGCGGCGCAGTCGGTGGCCGCGTTCCCGAACACCTTGACGGCGGCTCGCGAGAACCGCGAGTTCATGCACCGTGCCGTCCGCTATCTGGCGCGCGAACAGGGCATCCGGCAGTTCCTCGACATCGGCACCGGCATCCCCAGCGCCCCCAACCTGCACCAGGTCGCCCAGCAGGAGGACCCGGCGTGCCGCGTCGTCTACGCCGACAACGACCCCATCGTCCTCACCTATGCCCGTGCCCTGATGAGCGGCACGCCCGAGGGGGCCACGGACTACATCGAAGCCGATGCGCGTGACCCCAAGCGCATCCTCGACCACGCGAACGGCACGCTGGACTTCGACCAGCCGGTCGCCCTCTCGCTCGTCGCCCTGCTCCACTTCATCGCCGACGAGGACGACCCGCAGGGGATCGTCCGCACCCTCGTGGACAGGCTCGCTCCCGGCAGTGCCCTGATCGTCTCGCACGGCACCGACGAACTCGACGTCTCCCTCCGCAAGGTGCTGGAGATCTACCGGGCGCAAGGCATCACCCTGCGGTTCCGCGACCGGGAAGGGGTACGCGAGTTCTTCTCCGCGAACGGCTTCTCGCTCGTCGAGCCGGGCATCGTGGCCACCTGCGACTGGCACCCGGAGCTGGTCGACCGGCAGGACGGCATCCGGCGCCCGGCGGGGTCGATCACCCCCGAGGAGGTCGGCTGCTGGGCGGCGGTGGGGCTCAAGCCGACGGAGTAGGAGCGGTGCCGCGCGGGCGCGCTCCGGCCGGACCGCCGGAGCGGTCTCCGCACGTCCGGGAGCGGGCATCCGCTCCCGGACCGGACCTCACAGCAGGTCGACGACGCTCGGCGGCGCGAACAGATGGCGGGCGCGGTGCTCCAGCACGAAGCGGTGCGGCAGGTGAACCATCTCCGGGGAGGTGCACTTGGCGCACTCCGGGTACGAGGCGGGGATGTCGTCCGTGTGCTCGGTCGCCAGGTGCTCCGCGAGGCGGATCTGACTGGTGAGAACGGTGTCGAACGGGTCGCAGTCGAATGTCGGCCCGTACTCCTCGCGCGCCGCGTTGGTCACGTCGAGGGCGTGCTTCATCGCCTTGTACAGATCGGTGCACTTCTCGCACCCCCACATCCACACGGGAGGGAGCGGCCAGGCATCAGCGGGGTCGGCGTCCCTGTGGTCCATGCCGTTCACAGTAGCGAGGGGGGATGGGCCCGTCAGCGAGACAGCCGAATTGGTGCGCGGTGCTTCCGCGTGCGGCAGGCACACCGTGCTGCGCGGGCGGCCTCCGGGATGAACCGGAGCCTCCCGCACGCCAGTTGAGCCGTCCTCGGGGAGCCGGGCCGGTCGACGGCCGGACGGCTCCTCCCTGAGGGCGGGCGAGCCGCCGCCGGGTGCCTGGCCGGAGGATGCCGCGGGCTTCGGGATCGCGAACGCCCGCACCCGCGGCCGTCCGCACCCGCGGCCTCCGCAACCGCCGACCGTCCGCACCTGGTCCCGGCGGAGCCCGCCCGGCGGCCGCGCCTGCTCCTGCGCACGGCCCCCGCGCCGCTCCCGGTCGCATACGCCTCGCCGGCGTCTGCCCCCGCCGCGTGCATGCCGCCGCGCCCTGTCCGCGCTCGCCGAGCCTCGACGGGCGCCGGTGAGTGCTCCGTCGGTGCCGGATCCCGGCCGTGCTGACCGGCCGTGCTGACCGGCCGTGCTGACCGGCCGCGCTGACCGGCCGTGCAACCGGTGCCGGATTCCGGCTGTGCGGTCGGTGCCGGACACCGGCCGCGGGCTCGGTATCGGCGACGGTCGCCCACGGGTCGGTCGGCGGTCCACCGGCGAGGGGCGACCGGACGGTGCCGGACCGGCGGCCGACCGGGTGGTGCACGGCGCGGACCGTTTTGCGCGCAGGCGCGGGCGGCAACCGGAGCGGTATGTCGTCCGACGTGTTCAGCAAGGGAACCCGACAGCGCCCGCGCCTGCTCCGCGCGATCGAGAACGGTCCGGGGCGGCCGCCCCTCGCCGCGCCGCTCGACGCGCTGGGCAGGCTCCGCGTCCTCGATCCGGCGGTCGGCCCGCTCCGGGCTGCCGTCCGGAAGCTGCCGCTGAGCAGCCGGACACGGGACGTGCTGCACGGCCGGTGGCTGGGACATCCGCTGCACCCGGCGCTGGTGCAGCTTCCGATGGGCGCGTGGATGTCGGCCGGACTGCTGGACCTGCTGCCCGGCACCCGCCGCGCCGCCCGGGTGCTGGTCGGCGTCGGGGTGCTCACCGCGCTCCCGGCCGCGGCCACGGGGGCCGCCGACTGGGCCCGGTTGCATCAGCCGCAGCTCCGCACCGGCCTGGTGCATGGGCTGGCCACCAGCGCGGCCCTGGGCCTGTACACGGCCTCGCTCGCGGCGCGGCTGCGCGGCCGGGAGTGCAAGGGGCGACTGCTGGGCTTCGGCGGGCTGACCGCTGCCGGTACCGGCGCCATGATCGGCGGCCACCTGGCCTACCGGCAGGCGGCGGGAGCCAACAAGGCCGAACCGGTGCCCTACCTGGTGGGGCCGGGCTGGCACCGGGTGGGGAAGGTGGACGCCTTCCCCGTCGGACAGTCGGCGAGCGCCTCGCTGGGTGAGGTCGAGTTGCTGGTGCACCGCGAGCACTCCGGCGCGGTGCGGGTGCTGGCCAATCGGTGCAGCCACGAGTCCGGACCACTGTCCGAGGGAACGGTGGCCGACGGGTGCGTGACCTGCCCGTGGCACGGCAGTACCTTCCGGCTCTCCGACGGCTGGAACGTCGGCGGCCCGGCCACCGCGCCCCAGCCCGGATTCGAGACGCGGGTGGGGGACGACGGGGTGCTGGAAGTGCGCCTCCGGCAGCCGTGACTCCCTTCCTCCCTGCCCTGCCTCGGGAAGCCCGCCCCCGTGCGGGTGACGCGACGGACGAGATGGCGCGGCCCGTACGTGCCTCGATGGCCGTACCCCGGTGGCCGTCCGGATGCCTCGCACGCCACACCGGGAGCAGCAAAATGCGCCAAGCAGAATAAATGGTGCAAATATGGACGTCGGTGTGGGCAAGGGCGCCGCGGGCGCCGATGGACCGGGAGGCGCAAGGGTGGACGATCCGGCGCAGACGACGTGCGGTGCTCCTACGCCGTCCCCAGACACGGACGCGGCCGCGGTGTCGGCCGCGCACCCGGACGCCGGCTCGTCCGCGGCCGCGGACGTCTACCCGCCCGCGGGTGCGGACGCCGACCGGGACGCCTCCGGCGAGGGCCGCTCGGCGGACCCCGGCGACCCCGGCGAAGACAGCGCAGCGGGTTGCCGCGAAGGCTCGGGAGACGGCTCCGGTGACGGCTTCGCGCAGGTACGCGCCGTCGCGGACGCCATCTGCTACGAGGGATACCTGCTCTATCCGTACCGCCGCAGCTCCCCGAAGAACCGGGTGCGCTGGCAGTTCGGCGTCCTCGCCCCGCGTGCCTGGGCCGAGGTGCACGGCAGTGGGCAGCCCGGCGTCTCCGGAGCCGCCGAGTCCTGGTACCAGCAGACCCACTGCCTCTGCGACGCGGCGCCCGACGCGGTCCTCCGTGTCCGGGTGCGCTACCTCCAGGCCCAGTACAAGAGCGTGCAGCGGCGCACCGGCGCGGACGGCGCCTGGGAGCCGGTCGAAGCCCTGGACGTGGACGGCGAACTGCACCTCTCCTTCGAAGAGGCGGTACCGCGCGAGGCCGACATCGAAGTGCCCGTCGCCGACCTGCTGGCCGGTCAGCGCTCCTACCCGGTCGGCGCTCCCGGTGGCACGGACACGGCCCGACTCGCCATCCGCACCGGTCCGGCGGCCCGCACCGAACGCCGCCGCCTTCCGGTACGGGCCCGCACCACCCTGCGGGCCGAACGGCTCGGCGGCCCGGCCGGCCCACTGCGGCTGACCGTCCGCACCGAGAACACCGACAGCAGCGTCCCCGCCTCCGCGCCGCGCGAGGAGGCGCTGCGCAGCGCCCTGCTCGCCACTCACACCCTGCTCGGCGGCGACGGCCTGGAATTCCACTCCCTCATCGACCCGCCCGCCCGGGCCCGGCCCCACGCCGCCGACTGCCGCAACGAGTTCACCTTCCCGGTGCTCGCCGGGGACGAGCGCGTGCGGTCGGTGCTGTTCTCCTCGCCGATCCTGCTCGACGACCATCCCCGGATCGCCCCGGAGAGCCCCGGCGACCTGCACGACGCCGCGGAGATCGACGAGATCCTCTCGCTGCGCACCTTCCTGCTGACCGACGAGGAGAAGCGGGAGGCGCGGGCCACCGACCCGCGCGCCGCCGCCATCCTCGACCAGGTCGAGAGCATGCCCGAAGAGGTCCTCGCGGGGCTGCACGGCGCGATCCGCTCCCTGGAGCCCGCCGCAGTACCCGCCGCACCGGCAGCCCCCGCCGTACCCGCGGCGCCTCCCGGGCCGGTGCCCTGGTGGCAGGAGGGCGGGGACGAGGGCGTGTCGCCGACCACGGACAGTGTGCTGGTCGACGGCGTGCCGGTGCGGAGCGGGCACCGGGTCCGGCTGCGCCCGCGCCGCCGGGGAGCCGACGCGCACGACATGTTCCTGGTGGACCGCACGGCACACGTCGCGGGCGTCTTCCACGACGTGGACGGCAGCATGCACCTCGCCGTCACGCTGGACGACGATCCGGCCGCGGAACTGCACGACTGGTACGGCCGCTACCACTACTTCCGTCCGGACGAGGTCCGGCCACTGGCCGACGGCCACCGGGAGGTGCGGCCCCCGACCGGGTCGCCGCCGGGAGGAGAGGCCGGATGAACCCCGTCCACGTGCCCGAGCACGACCACGCGGGCGCTGACCGGCTCTCCGGCGGCCACCGCGCCACCGGGTCCGTACGCCCCGGGCCGCCGTCGGCGGCCACCGTCCACGACCGCATGCGGGACCGGTTGCAAGGGAGGCCGAGGAGATGACCACAGCGAGCGGCACCAGGCACACGAGCGAGCACTCCGCCGACGGGCGCGGCGGCATCGGTGAGATCGACATTCTGTGGATCTCGGAGGGCATGAGCTGCGACGGCGACACGGTGTCGATGACGGCGGCGGACCAGCCCGCCATCGAGGACGTCGTCCAGGGCCTCATTCCCGGGCTTCCCAAGATCAACCTCTACAACAAGGTGCTCTCGCCCACCCTCGGCGGCGAGGAGTTCCTCGCCCCCTTCCGCGCTGCGGCACGCGGCGCGTCGCGGAACCCGTTCATCCTCGTCATCGAGGGATCGATCCCCAACCAGAACATCATCGAGGGCGACGGCTACTGGACCTCGTTCGGCAACGACGAGGACACCGGCGAGCCGCTCACCCTCAACTGGTGGCTCGACCACCTCACCCCGCACGCCTGGGCCGTGGTGGCGATCGGCACCTGCGCCACCTACGGCGGCATCCATGCGATGGCGGGCAACCCCACCGGCTCCATGGGACTGGCCGACTACCTGGGCTGGGACTACACCTCGCAGGCCGGGCTGCCGATCGTGAACGTGCCCGGCTGCCCCGTCCAGCCGGAGAACTTCATGGAGACCCTGACCTGGGTGCTCTACCACGCGGCCGGGGCCGCGCCGCCGCCTCCGCTGGACGACAAGCTGCGGCCCCAGTGGCTGTTCGGCAGGACCGTGCACGAGGGCTGCGACCGGGCCGCGTACTACGAGCAGGGCGACTTCGCCAAGGACTACAACTCGCCCAAGTGCCAGGTCAAGGTGGGCTGCTGGGGCCCGGTGGTGAACTGCAACGTCCCCAAGCGCGGCTGGATGGCGGGGATCGGCGGCTGCCCGAACGTGGGCGGCATCTGCATCGGCTGCACCATGCCGGGCTTCCCCGACGCCTTCATGCCGTTCATGGACGAACCCACCGGCGGCAGCCTCTCCGCGACCCTGATCCGGCCCTACGGCGCGTTCATCCGGCGGATGCGCGGCATCACCAACTTCGCCGTGAACCAGGAGCCCAAGTGGCGCCACAACGAACCGGCGCTGACCAGCGGGTACGACCCGCACTGGCGCTCCTGACCCCCTGCACGGCAGCAGACAGACCGCGACGGGCCCCGGCCCGGTGACCAGGTAAGGACTGATATGACGGCAACCGCTGACCGGGCCACCGCGGGGCGCAAGACCCCGCAGGTCGTGGACATGTCCTGGGACCCGATCACCCGGATCATCGGCAACCTCGGCATCTACACGAAGATCGACTTCGCCAACCGCGAGGTGACCGAGTGCCGCAGCACCTCGTCACTGTTCCGGGGCTACTCCGTGTTCATGCGGGGCAAGGACCCGCGGGACGCCGGATTCATCACCAGCCGCATCTGCGGCATCTGCGGCGACAACCACACCACCTGCTCCAACTACGCGCAGCAGATGGCCTACGGGGTCAAGCCTCCGCCGCTGGCCGAGCACATCACCAACCTCGGCGAGGCCGCTGAGTACCTCTTCGACCACACCATCTTCCAGGACAACCTGGTCTTCGTGGACTTCTGCGAGGCCATGGTCAAGGCCACCAACCCCGGCGTGCTGGCCAAGGCCGAGCGGACCGAGGCCCCCCATGCCCACGTGCACGGCTACCGCACCATCGCCGACCTCATGCGCGCCTTCAACCCCTTCGAAGGCGCCGTGTACAAGGAGGCGCTGCAGGTCAGCCGGATCACCCGGGAGATGTTCTGCCTCATGGAGGGGCGCCATGTGCACCCCTCCACGCTGTATCCGGGCGGGGTGGGGACGATGCCCTCGCCCACCACCTTCACCGACTACCTCTCCCGCCTGATGCGCACCCTCGACTTCGTCAAGAAGTCGGTCTGCATGAACGACGACGTCTTCGACTTCTTCTACGAGGCGCTGCCCGGCTACGAGGAAGTGGGCCGGCGCCGGATCATGCTCGGCTGCTGGGGCGCCTGGCAGGACCACCAGGCATGCGACTACCGCTACGAGAACATGAACGCCTGGGGCAAGAAGATGTTCGTCACCCCCGGCATCATCGTCGACGGGGAACTGGTCACCAACAACCTCGTCGACATCAACCTGGGCATGCGGATCCTGCTCGGCAGCTCGTACTACGAGGACTGGGTCAACGAGGAGCCGTTCGTCACCCGCGACCCGCTCGGCAACCCCGTCGACATGCGTCACCCGTGGAACCAGACGACCGTCCCCGCGCCCCAGAAGCGCGACTTCGAGGGCAACTACAGCTGGGTGATGAGCCCTCGCTGGTACGACAGCGCCAGCGGACAGCACCTGCCGCTGGACACCGGCGGCGGTCCGCTGGCCAGGCTCTGGTCCACGGCGCTCAACGGGCTCGTGGAGACGCCGTACATCAAGGCGACCGGGCGCAGCGTGCGCATCTCGCTGCCCAAGAGCGAGAAGCTGCCCGAGATGACGTTCGAGTGGGAGATCCCGAAGTGGTCCAACACCCTCGAGCGCGACCGGGCCCGCCCCTACTTCGTCGCCTACTCGGCCGCCATGGCCCTGCAGTTCGCGGAGCAGGCGATGGACCTGGTGCGGGCCGGGGACACCAAGATCTTCAACGACTACGAGCTGCCGGAGGAGGGGATCGGCTGCGGATTCCACGAGGCGGTGCGCGGCGTCCTCTCGCACCACCTGGTGATCAAGGACAAGAAGATCGCCAACTACCACCCCTATCCGCCCACCCCCTGGAACGCCAGCCCCCGGGACATCTACGGCAACCCCGGCCCCTACGAGGACGCGGTGCAGGGCCAGCCGGTCTTCGAGGAGAACGGCCCGGACGACTTCAAGGGCATCGACATCATGCGCACCGTCCGCAGCTTCGACCCCTGCCTGCCCTGCGGCGTCCACATGTACCTGGGCAAGGGCAAGGAACTCCAGCAGACGCACTCGCCGATGTTCGGCGCGGGCAACGGGACCGGAGCCGGCCATGGCTGACACCCTCCGGCTGACCGACGACGACGTCGAACAGCGGTTGGCTCACCTGGACGAACTCCTCGAACGCGTGGAGACGGTCGCCGGGCCGGCCGCCGACGCCGCCCTCGCCGCCGTGCGCGGACTCACCGAGATCTACGGCGAGGCGCTGGCCCGGGTCCGCGACCTCGCCGATCCCGAACTGGCCGAGCGGCTGACCGGCGACCAGCTCCTCGACCACCTCCTGGTGCTGCACCGGCTCCATCCCGACCCCGTCGAACAGCGCGTCGCCGCCGCCGTCGACCATGCCGCGGAAGCACTGCGCCGCCGCGGCACCACCCTCGAACTGGTGGGCATCGACGAGGGCGTCGCCGCAGTCCGGCTCACCACCAAGGGGTGCGGCGGCTCCGCGTCCGGCGTCGAGGAAGCCGTGCGCGACGCGTTGCTGGCCGCCGCGCCCGAACTCCTGGACGTCCGCCGGGTACCGGACGAACCGGCATCCGCATTCGTACCGCTGGAGACCCTGCTGCCCGCCGCCGCACCCGCCACGGGGACGGCATGACCTCCGGAGCGCTCGCCCGCGTCATCCGCGACGCGGCGGACCCGGCCACCGGGCCCGCCGTCCGCCCGGACGCGGAGCGCTGCGACCTGTGCGGCGCCCCCGCCCCCGGCGACCATCGGCACCTGCTGGACACCGCCGGGGAGCAGGTGCTGTGCGCCTGCCGGCCGTGCTCGGTGCTCTTCGTCCGGGAAGCCGCCAGCGAGGGGCACTACCGGCTGATCCCGCACCGGCGCACCCGGCTGGAGCCGGTTCCGACCGCGGCGCTCGGCGTCCCGGTCGGGCTGGCCTTCTTCGTCCCCCGCACGGACGGGAGCGTACGCGCGCACTATCCCAGTCCCGCGGGGGCGACCCGGTGGGAGCTCGACCCCGAGGCGTGGCGCGGGGCCGTCGCAAGCTGCCCCGAGCTGGAAACCCTGGCAGCCGAGGTGGAGGCGCTGCTCGTCAACACCGTGCAGGGCCGGGAGCAGCACTGGATCGTCCCGATCGACGACTGCTACCGGATGGTGGCCGTCGTCCGGCGGGAGTGGCACGGCCTGAGCGGTGGCAGCCGGGTGTGGCCCGAGATCGACCGGTTCTTCGCCGAGCTGACCGAACAGCGGGGGTGACCGCGCGACACACCGAGGGCCCGGCCCGCGCACGGCGGCGACGACCCGGACAGCCGGGCCGGATGCCCCCGGGACCAAAGGCCCGGGACCGGACCGTCCGGGACCGGCACCACCCGGGACCGGACACCACGGAGGCAAGGAGGACACCATGGGCCGTATCCGCGTCGGACAACCGCAGGTCGAACCCGACACCCCCACCCACGTCCGGGGCATCCGCCAGGGCAACGAAGGCCCCGGCGGATGCCAGCCGGGCCACCACGAGGACGGCACCGCGGATGCGAGGCGGTCCACCGGCATCCAGGGGAAGAAGCACAACGCCATCATGAAGATCATGCCCAACATCTCGCCCGGCTGAGGAGCGGCACATGCAGCGACGTCCCATGTCCCCGACACCACGGTGCGCCTCCGCGCGCGGCCGGCGGTCCCGCTCCGGCCCGTGCGCGGCCAAGCGGGTACTCCTCGGCCAGGTCGCGGTCCTCGGCGCCGTCGTCCTGGCGATGCTGGTCCGCGAGTTCCCGGGTCTGGTGCGCGAGGTCCGGATCTGGCGCATGATCGGCTTCACTTCCGGAGCCCGGCCGCCGCAGTGAGCGGGCCGGCGGGTGAGCGGGCCGCCGGGTGAGCGGGCCCGCGCGGTGAGCGGGCCGCCGCGGTGGCCCGCTCCAGGTACCGGTTCCGGTCCCCGAAGGGGCGCACCGGAGCGCGAACCGAAGGGGCGGGCCACCTCGGTGCCCGCCCCTTCCGCCATCTGAAGTGGACCTGGCAATCAGGACGACGATGTCAGGGCAGGTCCCCGCCCGGGGTCGGAAACCGGACGTTCCCCCGCGCCCTGGAAGATCACCGACCACGACCGGGACCGGCTGCCGGCCTTCCTCTCAGGCTGCGGCCGGCCGTCCGGCCATGAGGTCCTTCGGCCATGTCCAGGCCAGGCCGTGCAGTCCCCGTTCGCAGCGGCTCCGGTGGAGATGGGCACTGTGCGAGACATCCAGCCGCAGCCGCCGGAGCCCCTTCGGCTCCGCGTCCGCGTCCTGGCGGAAGGTGGTCTGGCACACCGTCGGCACGCGCGCGGGATGGAAGAACACCTGCAGGAGATACGCCCGGTGCGGGCTGTTGACCCCATGCTCGTGCCGGCCGGCGGGCAGTACTCCGTCCTCCGGGCGCAGCCGGTACTCGACCAGCGCGGTCTCCCCGCGCAGCAGATCGCGCCCGAAGCCGGTCGCGATCAGCACACTCCCGCTCTCCGGATGGAGGTGCAGCCGCTCCGTCCGTCCGCACACGGGGTCCAGGTGCACCCGCGAGGCTCCCGGATTGTCGAGGCAGTGCAGGTTCACCATGCGGCAGGCCCCGTTCTCCCGGGCCCGCACCAGGTGACTGACGCTCAGGTGGCTCAACCGCCCCCGGTCGTCGAGATGCAGCACCTCCCGGGTCGAGACGACCGTCAAGTTCTCGTTGAGACGGCTGAGGTCCGTGCCCAGCGCCCGCTCCTGCCAGGACCCGGCGCCGAACAGCGGCTGACGGGCGGCCCCGCCTCCCGCGGCGCCGTCGCGGGCTCCGCCCCGCGGGCGCTGCGGTGGCAGCAGCTCGCTGAGTGTGCCGCCCGGCAGCCGCAGAATGTCCTCCAGTTCCGCCACGGCCCGCAGCGAGTTGTACCGTTCGGGGACCGTGCGGCCGCGCTGCCAATAGCTCAGTGTCGCGGGGGAGAGGCGGATACCGCGGGCCGCCAGTCGGCTGCACACCCGCTCCAGCGGCAGGCCCCGTTGCACCAGGGCCGCGCGGAGTTCCGCCGCGAAGGCGCGGCGTTCCGGTGCGCTCCCCGGTCGGCCGGCGGTGCTTTCCCCCGCACCCTTCCCTCTCTCTCCGCGGGGATTCTCCACATTCTGTGAACGCGCCGGCCGGGTGGTCGTCATGCGTTTCTCCTCGCGAAAGTCCGGACCAATATTCCGGGCCCGTCCCAGCTCGTGCCCGCAACCCGGTGCGGCGCGGCGGGCATTGCGGAGTCCGCCGTGCCGGAGCCGTTCTACCGGGAATACGGCGCGACGGGTGTCCCGGATGCGCCATTGGCGGAATCGGGCGCGGTCCGGGGCCGGCTCAGCCGAAACCCGCCCGTTCCCCGGGCTCGGTCCGGTGCGTGTGCATGGCACCCAGTGTTCGGGTGTGCCGCGGGCGGGTCATTAAGAGAAGCGCACCGTCGACTTAACAGGCGGTGTCCGCCGGGCTCTTGTCGGCAAAGTGAGGGGCCCGCCAGTCTCGAACTGCGCAGCGGCCGGAATCCCCACCCGCGGCGGACGACCTCTGCCCGGAAACGGCGCCGTACGGCATTTCCCCACCAATGTCCGGCAATTCCCGCCGCTGCGCGCTCCAGCCACCCCCATGCGGAAGGAACCCCCCGAATGCGCAGCATGCGCCGCATACGGAACTGTCTGCTCGCCGCCACGTCGATAGCAGCCGTCATGGCTTCCACAGGGCTCGCCCAAGCGCAGCCCGCCCCCACCGGCTCCGGCAACACGTACGAACCCGCCATGGTCGAGGCCCTCGCCGACTCGCTCGGCATCAGCAAGCACGCGGCCGTACAGCGCCTGGACGACCAGCACACGCAGCAGCAGCGGCTGGACCGGCTGAGACGAGACGGGGTCGAGACCGACGGGGCCTACTTCACAGACGGCAGACTCACCCTCAACGTCACCGGCCGGTCCGATGCCAAGCGCGCCCGCCACGCCGGACTCAGCGCCCGGGTGCCCGAACGCGGCGCCCGCGCACTGGAGAAGATCACCGACGAACTGGACGCCCGTGCCAAGCGCAAGACGCCCTCCGGCGTCGTCTCCTGGTCCGCCGACCTGAGCTCCGACTCCGTCGTGGTGAAGGTGGCCGACGCCGACCGCGACGCAGCGACCCGCACCTTCCTGTCCGCCGCACGCAAGTACGGCAAGGCCGTGCGGGTCGAGAAGGACACCGAACGCCTCGCGGTGCAGCGGGACGTGTACCCCGGCAGCCGGATGAACCTGAACAACAACCCAGGCTCCTGGTGCTCCGTCGGCTTCGGTGCCACCAGTTCCTCCGGCACCGAGTACCTCGTGACGGCCGGCCACTGCATCGAGAAACTCCCGGGCCTCTACTTCGACGGGTCACGGTTCGCCAAGGGCACCACCGGCCGCTTCCACGTCGGGGAGCACAGCGTGGACATGGGCGTCGCCCGGGTGGACTCCGGCTGGGACATCACCCCGACCGTCGGCACCTGGGGCAGTACCGGCAACGTCGCCGTCCGGGGCAGCAACCGGGCCCCCGTCGGCGCGGACCTGTGCAAATCCGGCTCCACCACCGGCTGGACCTGCGGCTCGGTCGAGGGCTATGACGTGAGCGTCACCTACACCGACCGCAACGGCGGTCCGGACACCGTGGTGACCGGACTGGGCAGTTCCACGGTCTGCACCGAGGGCGGCGACAGCGGCGGTGCCTACATCTCCGGCGACCAGGCCCAGGGCATGACCTCCGGCGGCCCGATCGGCCAGACCTGCGGCGGGGTGTACGACGAGGGCCACTCGTACTTCCAGCCGCTGGACGACGCCCTGTCGTACTACGGCTTGGACCTCACCACCCGCTGACCACCCGGCTGACCCCGCTGCCCCGCGGCGGCCTTCCCTCCGGCGGTGTGCCCGGAAGCCAGTGCGGCTCCGGGCACACCGCTTCGCGCTCCGGCGCACGACTGGCCGTACTGCGGTTACGGCGAGGCAGAATGGCCGACGTGCTGGAACACGATGCCGCCGATGGAACGGCCGTGCGGCGACCGGTGCCCGGCGCGAACCGCTGCCGACCGGACAGAGGGAGAGCCGGATGCCCGACGAGGCACTCGCCGCTCATCTGCGGCGACTCGGGCTGGACGCGGAGGAGGAGGCCCTCTACCGTGCCGCCCTCGCCGCCGGCCCCTGCACACTGGAACATCTGGCCTCCCGCCTGGACCGCGACCCGGCGCTCGTACAGGCTGTCGCCGAACGGCTCATCGGCCTTGGCCTGCTGGCCGGCTCCGGCGACAGCCGCCCCGGAGTGGTCCCGCTCGAACCCACCTGGGCCCTGGAACGGCTCCTGACCGTCCGGTCCGCCGAACTGCAGGACGCCCGGCTGGCCGCCGCCCACGCCTACCGTGCCTTCCGCCGTACCGTGCATCCGCCTGCCACCGAGGACCTGGTGGAGGTGGTGACCGGAGACCGCATCAAGGAGCGGATCCACCAAGTGGAGGCTGCCGTGGAACACGAGGTGCTGCGGCTGGACTCGCCGCCCTACCACACCGGAGGCGGCCCCAATCCGCTGGAGATCGACAACCTTGCCCGCGGCGTGGTGTACCGCGCTGTCTACGCCAAGTCCGCCGTACAGAACACGGCCTACTACGCGGGCAACGTCATGCCGTGCATCAGCGCCGGGGAACAGGCCCGAGTAGCCTCTGGCGTGCCGGTCAAACTGGCAGTCTTCGACGGCCGGGAGGCGCAGGTGTCGATGTCCTCCGCCGGCACAGAGGCTGACGATTCACTGCTCGTCGTCCGGCCCTCCAGCCTGTTGTCCGCACTGGTCGGACTGTTCGAGACCGCCTGGCAGGCTGCGCTCCCGCTGCACTTCGGCGAACGTGTACCCCGAGTACTCAGGCCCCTCCAGCGGCGCATCCTGGAGCTGCTGAGCAGCGGCCTCACGGATGAGACGATGGCCGAACTGCTGGGGATCAGCCGCCGCACCCTCTCCCGCCACCTGGCCGACCTCAGCTCACGTGCCGGTGCCACCACTCGCTTCCAACTGGCGCTGCACGCCGTCCGCAGGGGCTGGATCGACTGACCGGCCGCCTCCCGCGTCACCGTCGGCAGCCCCGAGAGACCGCCCGAGCGCGGGAGGGCGGGCCGAGGCGCCATGTACGCCCCCCTCGTCAGAGCGGCTTCTTCCCGCCGGGGTGCGCCCGAGAACCGTGATTGCCGCGAGCGTCCGTGGAGACGGGCCTCGGACCCGGGAGGCCGGTGGCGGGGGAGGGGCCGCGGACGGGGGGTGATTGACTTCCTCCCCGTGGCAGCACACCAGGACCAGACCAGGGCGGCCTATGACGGGGTCGTCGAACTCTACGCCTCGCTGTTCGCCGACCGGTTGGAGACGCAGCCCTTCGCGCGGAACATGATCGGCACCTTCGCCGAGTTCGTGCGCGCAACGGGCAACCCGCGGGCCGCCGACGTCGGATGCGGGCCCGGACATCTCACGGCCATGCTCGACGACCTGGGACTGGACGCCCTCGGGCTCGACCTGTCCCCGGCCATGGTCGACCACGCCCGGCGGGCCCATCCGTCGCTGCGGTTCGACGAGGCGCGGATGGAGGCCCTGCCGGTCGCGGACGGCGCGCTCGGCGGCGTACTGGCCCACTACTCGATGATCCACACCCCGCCCGGAGAACTGCCCGCGCTCCTCGCCGAGCAGGCACGCGTCCTCGAGCCAGGGGGCCTGCTCCTGGCCTCGTTCTTCGCCACCGACGGGCCCGAGCCGATCCGCTTCGACCACAAGGTCACGCCCGCCTACAGTTGGCCGGCGGACCGGTTCGCGGCACTGCTGGACCGGGCCGGGTTCGTCACGTTCGCCCGGCTGCTCCACGACCCGGCCTCCGAACGGGGCTTCCTCGACGCCCATGTGCTGGCCCGCCGCGGGCGGCACACCGCCCTACGCGGGTGAGCGTCCGTGCGCACCTGACGCCGGGTCCTGGGAGGTGGTCGGCGACTTCGTACCGGGCTCGGCCCGCTCTGCGCGGCCGGATGCCCGTGGCGGCTCCAGGGCCCTGACGGAACCCGGTCACGGCTCGGGCCCGGTCACGGCCCGGGCCCGGTCACGGCCCGGGCCTGGTCACGAAGATGCACTTGGCGCTCGATGCCGAAATCCGGGTGGTGGCCCGGCCGCTGCCGACGGTGACACCGCCGCGCGAAGCTGTCACGCTCACCACCGCTCCGGGCCGGATTCCCGCGAGCCGCAGGGTGTGCATCAGCCGGGAGTCGTTCTGCGCCGACTCCCCGATGCGGCGCAGGGTCGTGCTCACGCCGCCCCGCTCGGGCTGCAGGTCGCCCAGGCTGACGAGGGTGCCGTCGAGGAACGGTTCCGCCGTGCCCTCCGCGCCGAGTTCGGACAGGCCGGGGATCGGGTTGCCGTACGGCGAGTGCGTCGGATGCCGCAGGAGCCCCAAGAGGCGGCGTTCGACGGCCTCGCTCATCACGTGCTCCCAGCGGCACGCTTCGGCGTGGATCTGCTCCCACTCCAGGTCGATCATGTCGAAGAGCAGGCACTCCGTGAGTCGGTGCTTGCGCATGACACGCGTGGCAGTTGCGCGGCCCTCGGCACTGAGTTCGAGGTGTCGGTCGGCGGCGAGGCGCAGCAGGCCGTCCCGCTCCATCCGGGCGACCGTCTGGCTGACCGTCGGGCCGCTGTGCTCCAGACGCTCGGCGATGCGGGCGCGGAGCGGGGCGACTCCTTCCTCCTGGAGCTCCAGAACGGTGCGCAGATACATCTCGGTGGTGTCGATGAGGTGGGACACGCGGTTCGTCAGGCGGGTGTCTCGGCGGTGACGGTCAGCACCGCGCGGCCGAGGATGTGACCGGCCATGGTGAAGCCGAGGACGGCGGGGGTGGCGTCGGCCGGGACGCCGATGGAGGCGACGTCGAGGGCGTGTACCACGATCAGGTAGCGGTGCGGGCCGTGCCCGGCCGGTGGTGCGGCGCCGACGAAGCGGGCCGTGCGCATGTCGTTGGGCAGTTGGAAGGCGCCCTCGGGCAGGCCCGAGCCGCTGTCGCCACCGGCGCCTTCGGGCAACTCGGTGACGGTGGCGGGGATGTCCGCGACCGCCCAGTGCCAGAACCCGGACCCCGTGGGGGCGTCAGGGTCGTAGACGGTGACGGCGTAGCTCCTGGTCTCCTCCGGGGCGCCGCTCCAGGAGAGCTGCGGGGAGATGTCCTTGCCGCCGGGGAGGGCGGAGGCATGCTGCTCGGCGGGCCAGGCGCCGCCGTCGGTGACGGTCGTGCTGACCACGGTGAAGCAAGGGGCTTCGGGCAGGCCGGCGAAGGGGGCGTCGTTGGTCATCGTGGTGTTCCTTCCAGCGGTGTCGGAGCTGTGGTGGCGCACGCTCGGTTCTGTTGCGGGGCCGACGGGACCCGCCGTCGGCGGTTTCGCTGACCTCGCATAATCGACCGTAACACAGATAATCGATTATCGACTGTGTCGCCTACACTGGCGCCATGACTGCCACGCCTGACAGCCCGGACCCGTCGGGGAAGCGGATGCTTTCCGAGCAGGTCTACGTCCACCTGCGCGACGCGATCATGCGCGGCGACCATGCCCCTGGTGACGCCCTCAAACCGCAGGACCTCGCCAAGGCCCAGGGCGTCAGCCTGGTCGTCGTACGGGAGGCGCTCGTGCGCATGGTGGGCGAGGGCCTGGCGGACCGGCTGCCCAACCGGGGCTTCGCCGTCCCGACCTTCTCCGACCGGCGCTGGCAGGAGATCGTCGAGGCGCGCCGGGCCGTCGAGCCGGTCATGCTCCGGATGTCCGTCGAGCGTGGCGACCTCGACTGGGAGGTCCGGGTGCGTGCCGCCCATCACCGCCTGGCCCGCACCCCGGTGCACGTTCCCGACGAGGGCGCTCACTACAGCAGCGCGTGGGCCGAAGCCCATCGCGTCTTCCACCGCACCCTGCTGGAAGGCTGCGGCAACCCCGTGCTCCTGGAGACGTTCGACCGGATGTGGACCGCGAGCGAGCTGGCCCGCCGGTGGTCGGCACACCGCCGACCCGACCGGGACGGCCCCTTGGAGCACCGCCGGCTGGAAGAAGCCGCCCTCGCCCGGGACGCCGACACCGCGGCCGAACTCCTCGTCCAGCACCTCACCCGGACCGCGAACGCGCTGGTCGATCCCGCGACCTCGACTCCGTGAGGGCAGCCCGCCCCTCGCGCCGCACCGGCCGCGCCGCCGGTCCAGCTTGCCCTTGACACGGTGACAAGGTCTTCACTGCTTCCCGAGGAGGTGGTCCGATGACCACGGTGAGGCAGGACGCGGACGCGGTACGAGTGCTCCGGGGACTGGAGGACAGCCGCTCGTCGGTGCGACTGCGCACGGCGCTGGCCGCCGGAACGGCACCCGACCCGCGCTTCGTCGACACGCTCGTCGAACGCTGCGCGATCGAGCCCGAGTTCTTCGTCCGCGACATGCTGACCTGGGCGCTCACCCGCCACCCGGCGTCCCTCACGCTCCCCGGGCTGCTCCGGGAACTCCGCTCGGAGCGTGCCCAGGCACGCAGTCAGGCACTGCACACACTGTCCAAGATCGGAGACCGGCAGGCGTGGCCGGCGATCACACCGGCGCTGCTGTCCGATGCGGACGACGAGGTGGCGCGAAGCGCCTGGCGGGCCGCGGTCGTGCTCGTGCCGGAAGGCGTGGAGTCCTCCCTGGCCGCGGTACTGGTGAGGCAACTCGGGCGCGGTGAGCGGGAGATGCGGCTCAGTCTCAGCCAGGCGCTGGTCGCGCTGGGCGAAGTGAGCGCGTCGGCCCTGGAGGAGGCGACGCGGGCGGACGACCCGGGCGTGCGCGCGCACGCCCTCGCCACCCAGCGGCTGCTGCACGATCCGGACGCCGGGTTCGGGCCCGCGATCGAGGAGGCCAAGCGCGTCGTGGCCCTGGCCGGGGGCCCTGGAGAGGGGCGAGAACCATGCTGATCGGTGAGGTGGCCGACCGTTCCGGGGTGAGTGCCCGCATGCTCCGGCACTACGAATCGCTCGGCCTCGTGCGGCCGTCGGGCCGTACGGGATCCGGCTATCGGGAGTACTCGGCGCAGGACGTCCGACGCATCTTCCACATCGAGAGCCTGCGGTCGCTCGGCCTGTCGCTGCGCGAGGTCGGGCGCGCGCTCGACGACCCGGGGTTCACGCCCTCGGCCCTCGTCGCCGACCTCATCCGCCGGACGCACGACCGCATCGCGGCCGAGACCGAACTGCTCACGCGGCTGCGCCGGATCGACGCCGCGGACCCCACCGACTGGGAGGGCGTCCTCCGGGGCGTCGCACTCCTCCGGGCGCTGGGATCCCAGCACGCCGACGACCGCCAGCGCGCGGCCCTCTCCTCGGCCGACGGGCTTCCGGTGGCGGTGGAAGCCCTGGTCGAGGCCGTGCTGCACGAGACGGACCCGAACGTCGCGGGCGCCCTTCGATGGGCGCTGGCGCACTCGGGCGACGGAGGGCCGGCGCTGCTGGCCGACGGTCTCGGCTCACCGGTGGCCGGAGTGCGCAGGCGTGCCGTTCAAGCCCTCGCCGAACTGCCCGGTGGTGCGGCGACCGCGCACCTGCGGGACGCTCTCACGGACCCCGACCCCGGAGTCCGCGGGTACGCGGCCCTGGCGCTCGGACCGCGCGGGGCGGCCGAAGCGGTGCCCACGCTCGTCGACATGGTCGTGGCGGGAACGAACGACACCGATGCAGCCGACGCGCTGAGCGAGCTGGCAGGCGACACCACCACGGCGGACCGGATCGCGGCCGGGCTCGTCGACCGCCTCACCCACGACGCGGTCCCAGCGGACGCACGGGGACGCCTGACCCAAGCCCTGGCGGGCATTCCGGGGACGACGGCATCCCGCGCCCTCGAGGAGCTGTCCCACGACGAGGACCGGGCGGTGGCGCTGACCGCCGGGTATCTTCTGCACCTCCGCGAGGCGCGCTGAGGGCGCACTTCCGGGAGCCCCGGAGGCCGGGAGCCGGACGAGGCCCCGCTTCGGCCGACGATGCTCCTGTCGGTCGTCACGGCCCGGCATGCCGAGGGTGACCGGCAACTCCGGGGCCGGAACGGGTTCGGCGGCGGCGACGTGCTCGGGCAGGAGGCCGGCGACGGCGGTACGGATGGCGCCGCGGCTGACACTGTCTGCCATCGGTGAACACCACCCCGAGCGGGCGCAATGGTCATTACGCTCCAGTCGTATGACGACGGTGACAACCCGTACGGTCGAATACCCGGCCGACGACCTGACGATGAGCGGATACCTGGCGCTCCCGGCCGGTGCCGAGCGCCGGCCCGCAGTCCTGATCGGACCCGAGGGGATGGGGCTCAGCGATGTCGAGCGCCGACGGGCCGAGGCTCTGGCCGAGTCGGGGTACGTGGCGCTGGCCTTCGACCTCCACGGCGGACGCTGTCTGGAAGACCCGGAGGACATGTTGGCCCGCTGCATGCCCCTGCTGGCCGATCCCGACCGCATGCGCGGAATCGGTCACGCCGCGCTCGATGTGTTGCGTGCCGAGTCACGGGCCGACCCGGACCGGATCGCCGCCGTCGGCTACGGCACCGGGGGCGCGGTCGCACTGGAACTCGGTCGCGATGGCGTCGATCTGCGCGCGATCGGGACAGTCAACGGACTGACCACGGGCCGGCCGGGCGAGGCGGCACGCATTCGCTGCCCGGTATGGGCCGGGGTCGGTTCGGAGGACCCGATCATGCCGCCCGCGCAACGGGAGGCGTTCACCGCGGAGATGCAGGCCGCGGGCGTCGACTGGCGCCTGGTGGTCTACGGAGGAGCCCTGCACGCCTTCCACCACCCACCGGTCGACCACCCCACGGTCCCCGGCGTCGGCTACCACCCACGGCACGCACAGCGAGCCTGGCGGGACATCGTCGACCTGCTCGCCGAGTGCCTGCCCGTCACGGATTGATCCGATCGGCTCCTGACACTCACTCCCGCCCGCCGTCGTCGTCTCCGTCCCGTTCCGGGGCGTCCGGGGCGCGGGTGGTGTCTCGAAGGAGGCCCACGACATGGCGGTGCGGCGCATGATCCAGGCGGGCGTGGTGCCGATCACCTGGATGGCCGTCCTGGGCGAGTGGCAGCGCGACTGGGCGCGTGAGGAGACCGTGCCGGGCGCCGCCGAGATCCAGCAGCAGCACGGCGGTGCCAGCGGTGTGGCCTTCGCCTGGGAGATGCAGCTCCTCGCCGGGCGCGAGGGCAGCGCCGCCTGAGGCGACCGGCGCACCGGCTCCCGCCGGTGCGCCGGATTCCGGTGAGCGCCACTTCGAGGTGACGCTCGCTGATTCCGGTGTCGATGCCCCGACCGGATCGACCGACGGGAAAGAACGCTCAGAAGAAGGGTGCTTGGAGGACACGTGTCAGTTCGAGTGAGTGACATTCCGGAGGCCGGGCGGTACGAGGCCCACTGAACACCCGGATGGCAGCGACGGAGGCGGTATGAGCGGCCGAGCCGGGAAGAAGACGTACGAGGGAAAGTCCATCACCGTGACCTTCGAGGCCGGGCGCTGTCTGCATGCCGCCGAATGCGTCCGCGGTCTGCCGGAGGTCTTCGACCCGGGCGAGCGCCCGTGGATCCGGCCGGACGGTGCCGAGGCCGAGCGCCTGGCCGAAGTGATCCGGCGCTGTCCCTCGGGTGCGCTGCAGTACGCACTGGAGGGGTATGTGTGCCGACCGCGGTCACGGCCCAAGAGCGGAGAGCGGGAGGTGAGGACCGCCCCACCGGACCGGGCCTCCCGCACCCCCGCGCTTTCACGCGGTCATTCGTCGCCCCTGGGACCGAGGAGACCGGACTCGTTCGGCTAGCGGTCCGGCGGCCCCTCGGGTGCGTCCGGGGGCTGGTTTCCGGCCGAGCCCTCCGGGGGCCGGCGCCACTCCGCCGGGTCCGTGTCCGGAGAGGGCGCCTCACCCGGGCCCTCGCCCCACGGGTCCTCCGGAGAGGCCGCTGTCGGGCCGGGTCCCGGCGGCGGCCGCTGGTGGAACTCCACGGTGACGGTCTCGAACCCCTTGAAGGTCTCCGTTGTCGCGTAGGAGGTGTACGCCCGGCGGTCGGCCCAGTTCAGCCACACCCGGTCGGTGAACGGGGTCAGCAGACTCCGGGGCCACAGCCGGTGGGCCCGCACCACACTCACCTCGGCCGCCACCATGAAGATCAACGCGCCCAGGTAGATCCAGCCGAGCAGACCCAGGACGATGCCGAACATCCCGTAGGTCGCGCTCGCGCCGCGGAGCACATTGGTCGCGTAGTACCCGCCGGCCCACTGCAGCACCTGCCATGCGCAGGCGGCACCGAGCGACTCCGCCCACAGCCTGCGCAGCGCCACCTGATGGTGGGTGAGGAAGCTGTAGGTGGCCAGCAGCAGCCCGGCGTTCACGGCCACCGCCACCAGCGTGATCGTCGCGCGGAGTCCGGTGCCCAGGTCGGTCCCGAACGCCTTGGACTCCGAGGTCGCCAGCGACAGCAGCAGCGTCACGGACAGTCCGCAGGCCACTGTCATCAGGAACAGCATCCCCTTCAGCCGAGACCTGAAGGGGTCGTGCCGCTGGTAGCGCGGGACGGCCCAGATCTTGTTGAGGCTGTACTGCGCGGCCTGAGCCGCACCCAGGCTCCCGTACAGGCTGCCGAGAATGCCGATGGCGAGGGCGATGCCGTTGCTGCGGAAGGCGTGGATCCGTCCCCTGAGCTGTTCCCCGAGCACCGGGAACTCCCCGAGCACCGAGTTCAGCAGTCGCCGCTGGAGCTCGGGGTTGTCCTCCAGGAAGAAGCCGAGACCGGAGACGAAGAGCAGCAGCACGGGGAAGATCGACAGGAAGGTGTAGTACGTGAGGAGCGCGACGAGGTAGAGGGCCTGGTCGTCGAAGACCTTGTAGACGACGGCCAGCGGCAGACCGGCCCAGCGGTGCCGCTGCTGAAAGGCGTCGATCCGCTGCGCCGTGCCCATGCCCATGGCCCGTCGGACGCCTCCTCGACCTGCCCGTCTGCCCGTGCGCCCGACCGTTGCCTCGCGGTCGTCGCCCGCACGGGGAACCAGGTGCGGGGGTTCGTGCTGCCGGGCGGGAAACCCCGCCCGGCGCCGGTACCGGTCCGCCCTCGCCGTCCCAGCCAATCCCAGGCCGTGCCGGTGCGCACCCTCCGGAGAGCCATCCGGCGGGTCCGGAGCCACGGGGCGGCGGCCGGAACCGTGAAACGGCGCCGGAACCACGAAACGGGCGGCGCAGCCCTTCCTGGCGCTGCTCCGCCCGTTCCGGACGCGCATCAGATCCTGCGCGTCGTGCCTGTCTCCGCTGTCCGCGGGTCAGCCGGCGGGCTTCACGTCTTCCGCCTGCCCATGAGGGCCAACCCCATGACCGCGAATCCGCAGAGTGCTGCCACACCTCCCGCGACCACATTGTTGACCACGATCTGCGCTGTGTCCGGAGCGCCGTTGATCACCCACTGCGAGATGATCACCCAGGCTCCGAGCAGTGGCGCGGTCCATCCCAGCAGATGCGTCCGCTCGTAAGCGGAACCGAATCCGAAGGCGAGCACCGCGAACGCCAGCCCCACGATGAGGTTGCTCGCCGCCAGGCTCGTCGTCCCGTTGAAACCGACCACCCATGGCGAGATCGCTATGTAGAGGCCGGAGAGGAAAGCCAGCCCTTCAACGATCTGCGCGACCGGAGTGGATCCGGCCTTCTCGTACCGGGCTCGCATCTCCACGAGGTCGGGGTGGTGCTCGATGCTGCTACCGGTAGTCGGCACTGCCATGGTCGTCCTCCTTCCTTGGAGTGCCTTCGGTGAACGGCTGAACCGTTCACCACTCCTCTAGAGTGACCAGCAAACGGGGTAAATCACCCCATCCAGTGTGATTTATAGCACATTCAGGTGGATCAGTCACCCCCTGGTTGCGCTGGGTGGCCAGGGGATCACGGTGATGTACTCGCTGCTCTCCTGGCCCATGCATAGGGGACGGCATGGAACGGCTGCGACAGGACGAGCCACGGCGGCTGTCGCGCCCCGACCCGGGCGCGGCCGTCAAGGGGCAAGGCCGCTCTCCGCGGACGGCCGAACCGGCGTGGCTCGAAGGATCGCTCCCGGGGTGGCGACCCCGGGAGCACATGCGGGACGACGGTCCGGAGCCGGACCGGGGCACCCTGCTGCACAGCGGCACCAGCCGCGCGGCTGGTCTTCTGACACCGGGGTGGCTGCCGAGGAAGACGGCGCGGCCTCACCGCGCAGCCGGCAGCCGCTCGCGCCCTCGACCGACGAGGGCCCGTCTCCCGCTCCCGCCCCTGCCCCGACCCGGGCGGACGGCACCGCAGCGGTCGACAGTTCGCCCGCGCCCGGTGCCCCCGGCGACCCGGCAACCACGGGCGGCGGTGCGACACGGCCGTCGAGGGGCTGTGACACGAACCGGACCGCTACGGCGGGTGATTGCGCTACCGTGCTGCGAGACGTGCCGAAGCCGGGCCACGTCGAAGGCGGAAGACGGGGAGGGTTCCAGATGGGAATGAACGGTGCGGACCTCGAGCGGCTGCGGGAGCTCGCGGGGAAGTTCGACGGCGACGCGACCCAGCTCCAGGGACTGATCACCAGGTTGCAGTCGGCCTGCAACGACAGCGGTAGCTACTGGACCGGTGGCAAGGCGCAGCAGTTCCGCGGTGAGTGGGAGAGCCTGAAGCCGACGTTCGACAAGTTCGTGGAGACGCTGCGGGAAGCGGGGCGCGCCGCGCGGACCAACGCGGACAACATCGACCACGCCACCAACTGACCCGGGGCGGGGCGCTCGACCCCGCGGAACTGTTCGCGAACCGGCGGGCCGCAGCCGACCAGGCTGCGGCCCGCCGTGCGTGCCCGGCCCGGCCGGAAGGGGCCGCGGGACCCCGCGTACCCGGCCTGGCAGTGGGCAGCGCCTGCCCCGGGGCACCGGATCGGGGCACCGGATCGGGGCACCGGGCCGGAACGGAACCCGTTCCCCGGGCCGTGTCCGGTGCCCCGAACCGAACCGAACCGAACCGCACTCGAACCGAACCGGACCGGACTCGAACCGGACCCGGACCGGGTTGCGGGGCCCGGCCCGCCGGTCTCACTCGTCCACGACCGCCTGAACGGCCGTCATCTCGCCGCTGCGCACCAGCAGTCCGCGCCCCAGCACGCCGGACGCCGCGGCGCGGGGCAGCCGGACGGAGAACAGCTCGCCCTCCGCGTTGTTCTGCGGCGAGAGCAGCAGACCGCTGCGTGCCCGCCGGGCCTCTTTGACGAAGCCGCGGTACTGCGAGGTCAGTGCGTCCGTGGTCCCGGCGGCGACCAGGCCGTGCCCGCCGTCGACTCCGCTGCGCACCACTCCCTCCAGCGCGGAGTCCAGCGGGGTGTCGTGGACGAGCTCGGCGTCGTCCACGACCACCGCGTACCGGCCGTCGGCCGCGGCCCGCTCCAACAGCTCCTGGAGCGGCGCGGCGTCGGTCATGTCCTGGAGCACGCCCAGCACCCCCGGCTCGTCCGCCAGCTCGCGCAGGGGTGAGCGCTTGGGGGTGACGAGGACGAGCGGCAGACCGGAGCGCAGCAAGGAGCGTGCCGCCGCGCACACGGACGTCGAGCGGCCCGACTTGGGCGGTCCCGCGATGACGAACCCCGGACCCTCCTGCCCGAGGTCCACACCCGTCGGGGCCAGCTCGTCACCGCCCACCCCCACCAGCACCCACAGCGGGGACGGCGGAGCGAACTGCGGGTCCAGCGCCCAGGCCGCGGTGGCGGTGGCCCGGCCCGGGAGCGCGTCCACCCGCATGGGGCGCTGCGCACGCGGCGGATCGCCGTGCTCGACCGCGGTGCGCTCGGCGATCCGCCGGACGGCGGCCACCTGGGCCCGGCCCGAGGGGTCGCGGTCCAGCAGGGCGAGCTGGCTCTCCCGCACCCCGTCGTCGCCGGGCCGCAGACAGCGGCCCGGCGGCAGATGAGAGGGCACGTCCCTGGGCGTCATCCCGGCTGTCGAGTAGTCGTTCGGGTCGGCCAGCCGCAGGACGAGCCGGTCGCCGAACGCGGCGGAGACGGGGCCGGACAGTCCGCCGCGGCCCGCGGACATCACGACCCGCAGACCCACCGAAGGGCCCTCGCGGAACAGTTGGGTCATCCCGTCCACGAGCTTGCCGTAGTCGTAGGACTCGAAGGCCGCGGTATAGCTCTCCCAGTTGTCCAGCAGCAGCACCAGCCACGGCAGCCGCTCCTCGGGGGAGGCGGCGCCCGCGCGCTGTTCCGCGACGTTGGCGGCGCCCGCGCGCGCCAGGATCTGCTGGCGGCGGACGAGTTCGGCCTGGAGCCTGGCCAGCAGCCGGGTGAGCCGGTCGGTCTGATCCCGGGTGACGACGGCGCCGCAGTGCGGCAGCACCGAGAGCGGGACCAGGGTGTTGGAGCCGCAGTCCACGCCGTACAGATGCACCTCGGCAGGCGAGGCGCTGTCGGCCAGCGCGGCGGCGATGGTCCGCAGTGCTGTCGAGCGCCCCGAGCGCGGCCCGCCGACCAGCAGCAGATGGTCGCCGTCGACCAGGTCCAGGGTCAGCGCCTCGCGGGCCTGCCGGGCCGGAACGTCGGTGACGCCGAACACGACGGGCGCGATGTCGCCGCGCCGCCCGGTGCCGGAACGGGGCGCCTCGGCCACCGTCACCAGGTCGGAGAGCGGCTCCAGCCAGGGCCGGTACGGCTCCGGGCGGTCCAGCGCCGCGGCGCTCCCGCGCACCGCCTCGACCAGCAGCGCCAGATCGGTGAGCGGGTCGTCCTCGGAACTCCCCGGCAGCTCGGGCCGGTTGGGTGCGGGCAGGCCCAGATCCGTCCACTCCACCCGCACCGCCCACGGCTCGGTGGTGCGCTCCGCGGCCGTCTGCGGCCGGCGCCCGCCGACGCGGCCCGACTGGAACGGCAGCAGCGAGGAAGCCCCCAGCCGCACCAGAGCCCGCCCCGGGGTGTTCTTGGAGATGGCGGCGGAGTCCGGCGCGTCGATGACGTCCTGGCTCTCGGAGTTGTCCGTCACCCGCAGCGCGATCCGCAGGTTGGTGTTGGCGCGGATCTCGGGCGAGACCACGCCGCCGGGCCGCTGGGTGGCCAGGAGGAGGTGGATGCCCAGGGAGCGGCCGCGCTGGGCGATGTTGACCAGTCCGCTGACGAAGTCCGGCAGTTCCCGGGCCATCGAGGCGAACTCGTCGACGACGATCAGCAGCCGGGGCAGCGGAGCCAGCGAGGGGTCCCGGCGGGCGGCCCTCTCGTACGCCTCGATGTCCTTGGCGCCGACCGGGTCCAGGATCCGCTCCCGTCGGCTCACCTCCGCGTCGAGCGAGACCAGCGCCCGCTTGACCAGGTGGGAGTCGAGGTCGGTGACCATGCCGACGGTGTGCGGGAGCTGCTCGCAGCCCTTGAACGCGGCGCCGCCCTTGTAGTCGACCAGGACGAAGTTCATCGCGTCCGGCCGGTTGGCCACCGCCAGCGAGGCCACCAGCGTCTGCAGCAGCTCCGACTTGCCGGATCCGGTCGTGCCCGCGACCAGCCCGTGCGGGCCGTCGCGCACCAGGTCGATGGTGAACGGGCCGTCGAAGGAGGCGCCGACCACGCCGGCGGTCGAGCGGCCGCCCGCCGCCCAGCGCGCCGAGATCGCGGCGGCGGACGGCGGCTCCAGCTCCAGCAGGTCCAGCAGCCGGCAGGCGTCCGGCAGCGCGCCGCTCTCCTTCTCGCTCACATCGCGGACCGGTGCCATGGCGCGGGCCACCGACTCGCACCAGGCGGGCGGCACACAGTCCGGCCGCACCGACTGCACCGGGCTCCCGCCGAACTGCGACACCTGCAGCAGCCCGAAGTGGTCCTCCTCCACCAGCGCCCGGCACTCCTCCGGCAGCAGTCCCCGGTCCGCGTCCAGGCACACCAGATGGATGCCGAAGCGGGGGCCCTCACGGAGCAGCTGCGTCAGTCCGGGCAGCGCACGCAGCCGGCGGGAGCCGTCCAGGACGACCAGCACGGACGGTCCGCGCCACTGGTCGTCACCGCCCGGCCGCCGCTCGCCGGCCGCTTCCTGACGTGCGCCGAGCAGCGCCAGCAGTTCACTGATCCGGCGGGCCACGCTCTCCGTCTCGGTCCCCAGCAGCGCCACCGCGCCGTGGCCCTCGCGGCCCCGGGCGTGCGGCAGCCACCGCACCCACTCCCAGCTCTCCCGGCCGGACGGATCGGTCAGCACACAGACGGTGAGATCCGCCGGGCTGTGCAGCACCGTCGCCTGGGCCACCAGCCAGCGCCCGAGGGAGCGGGGCAGTTCGCCCCGGCCCGCGACCCCGAGGACGCCGTGGGTCCGCAGCGGCACCGACACCGGCACCTCGGCCAGCAGCCGCGGCTCCGTACGGCGGTGCTCCTGCTGGTTGGGGTCGCTGACCTCCACCTCCGAGGGCAGTGCGCCGGTGCCGATCCGGAGCACGCCGTAGTCGTCGTCCTCCAGCCGCCGCTCCCACAGCCGCTGGCCGGGGCCGGTGGCCGCGATGTACAGCTCCGCCGGGTCGGGGCAGGCCAGCCGCCGCGCGGCCGTCTCCTCGGCCATCGCCCGGCGCGCCTGGTACTCGATGGAGACCTTGTGCTGTTCGTACTCGCGGCGTTTGTGCCGGTGCGACCTGCGGCCGTGCCGCCGGTCGTAGAAGTGGTTGGCGACCAGGGTGACCGGGGTCAGCACCGCCATGATCAAGTAGAGGGCGCTGCCCAGCAGGACCACCATCGCGACGGCGGCCAGCAGCGGCGCCAGCGCCACCGCCCACGGCAGCGGCCGCGTCTCCGACTGCTTGGGCCTGGACGGCAGTCGGAACTGGGTCCTGCGCGCCGGCGGCGTGATCCGCGGCGGGCGGTTGAAGTCGAGCCCCGTGCCGTCCTGCGAGGGTTTGAGCGCGGCGTCCGGGAAGGCGGGCTCACGCAGTTCGAACAGGGAGTGCCCGGCCGCCAGGACACCGCGCCGCCGCCAGGTCCCGCTCTCGTGGAGCCGGCTGCCGTCCATGGTGACGCTGCTGCCGAACGCCGGTGTGACGGTCACGGAGCCGTCGAGGGCCACATCGATCTCGCAGGCGGTGCTGGGCAGCGTGCTGTCGGCCGGCCGCACCCACGCCTCGGGGCCGCTGCCGACGACGGCCACGCCCGGCCCCAGCCGGTACACACGCCCGGCGTCGGGTCCGCCCACGAGCCGGATCTCCACGGTGCCCTGAGCCTCCGGACCGGGGCACGCGCCGGGCGCTCCCACCGAGAGCGTGGCGCCGTCCCGGACGGGGGAGCCGGCCACCGGGACGGTGGGATCGAGAGGGCAGCCGTTGACATGCAGGACGGGCGCGCCGCTGTCCGTGCCCCTGCCTGTGCCCCCGTCCGGAGGGCCGCCCGGTGCGGCGGCGCCCAGTTGCCGGCCGACCTCCCGCGCGAGGGCCCCCACCGGGGCGTCGGGCTCGACGTCCACCAGCAGATCCGCCCGCCGCCCGCCCGCGGCGTCGGCGGCGGTAAGCCGCAGTTCCATGGGAGCTCCCCCGTGGTCGGCCGGTGCCCGCTCCGCGGACCGGTACGCGTACGTCCGCGTCCCAGACTCGTCGCCCCGTGCACCGATGCGCTCTGCTCCGGGTAGCAATCATGCAACAGCGCGCTCGGCCGGCGCAGTTCCTCCTGGGATCGAAACCTGGTCCGAGGGCTGGAGACGTGTCCTGCCCGGGAGCGGACGCGGACGCCGCCCGTCGCCGTCCTGGCCGGTCCCGGCGTCCCGGCCGGTCCGCCTGCCCCCGAGGCGGACCTGTTCACCGGACCGGCGCACCGGCGGGGGCAGGCCAGCGCAGTCTCCTACGAGGGGCACGCCTCCGGCTGAAGGCGGCGGCAAGGTGACGAGCGACGGCATCCCCTGCGGCTTCGAGGCGCGACGGCGGGCAGCGAACAGATCACGTCGTCGGCCGGCAGCACCCCGGCGCGCCGGATCCGAAGACCGGCGAACCCACCGTCGTGCCGATCAGGTGAACCGCCGCATGCGCGGGTGCCGTGGCTGCTCGAGCTCCCCGGGGGGGAGCCTCACTTCGGCTTCTCCTCCCCGGCTCTGGTGATCAGCCGCTGCTCCTCTGCCGGGTAGGAGTTGAAGAGATAGTTCAGCGAACTCATCCGGCCGTTGAAGTCGCCGGCCCATGTGTCGGCCGCGGTGCCCGCCCAGGTGTCGGAGCCCATGAGGTCGGTCACCGCCTTCAGCGCGGTGCGGACGTTTCCCACCGCGGATTCGATCTTCGCCATGTCCTGCCTGCACAGATCGGCTTCCTGCTGGCCCATGCCCTCCCCCTTCAGTTGGCGGTGTTTCCGCGCTCGAACGCGTCCCGCATGCCGTCGTCGAATGTGTCCAACTTGCCACCTTGGTGCCGCGCGACCTGCTGCCACCAACTGTTGAAGTCTGTGAGGTCGCTCGCGTTCTTGAGGTCGATCCGTCCGTTCGCCCATTCCGGGTGTCCCTCGGGGGGCTTGATCTTTCCGCTGACGACCAGACCCTGCAGGAGGGGCAGCCGCATGGAGGACTGGTCGTCGTAGAACTTCGGCCCGGCTTCTTCCTGGTACTTCTGCGCATTGTCCGTGGAGAAGCTCTCCTTCACCGCGGGCAGGCCCGCTGCGATCGCTGTCTGCACCCATTCGCCCTCGATGGGCAGCCCCGGGACGGCGGTGATGGCGCCACCGACGGAGTCGACCCACAGCACGGTCTTCTTGTTCGCCTCGTCCTGGAGCTTCTTCGCGTCGAGGCCCGTCCGGTGGGCACCGGCGGTCACGACGCCCCGCAACTCGGCCAGGTTGTTCAGATACGTCGTCGCCTCCGGGCTGCCCATCCCCTGCGCCGCCGTCAGGGAGATCTGCGCGTTGACGGAATTGACCAAGTGACCCGCGTCGCCGTGGTTCTGCGAGATCATGCTGATGAAATCGAGTGCCGTCTGGTGGCCGACGATCAGCATGCCGTTGCTGTTCGCCCCGGTTGCGGGAGTGGCCGCCTGGTTCTTCGGCATGCCGTGCGACTGCGCGAAGTCGGGCACATATGTGGCGAACACCTGCGCCAGGGCGTGAGTGATCCGGTTCGGGACCGGGTACTGCGACTTCTCGTATTCGCCCTTGCCCTTCTCGTCGCCGTACTCGGCCGCGCCCGCGTTGATGACATTGGCGGCCGCCTCCGCCGAAAGGTGCGGGTGGCCCTTCCGGTCCGTGGTGGCGGCGGTGATGACGGCGGCCGGCCACCGCGCCTCGTCGAACGACTGCGGGCCCGGGGTGTGCCACCTGTCGTCGACCAGTACCTTGGCGTGCTTCGCGCCGTCGGGCCCGGTCAGCAGCAGGCGGGAGGCGTCCGGATTCTCACTGACACGCTGCATGAGGATGACCGACGGGTCGTTGGCGGCGATGCCCTGGATACGGGCTGCCGCGTCCTCTCCGCCCACTGTCAGGTACGAGACCTTCAAGCCCAGGCTGTGATACCAGGGGTTGTCCGACTCGACGTAGCCCCCGGGGACATAGCCGAGGCCCGTGATGCCGGGCGCCGAATAGTTGGGGCGCATCTGCTGCTTCGAGCGCCAGTCCAGCATCGCTCCGCCCACGGTGGACAACAGCGTGGGATCCCATTTGTCGCCCTTGGGGCCGTACTGGAAGAGCATGCCGACGGACCACATGTCACCGTCCGGCGGACTCGTCAGCTTCTTCGCATAGTCGGCAGGGAGCTGGATCTTCCCCTGCTGAGCCAGGCTGGTCGCGGACTGTACCGCCTGCCCGAACCTGCCGAGGATCTGCTGCGACTCCTGGGACAGCACGTTCTTGCCGTGCGTGCCGTCCTGGTTGTGCAGATACCGGGCCGCGCGCACCGAGGCGTCCAGACCTCCGGCGTTCATGAACGCCTGGAGAAAAGCCGGGTCGTCCGCGTGGTCGGCCAGCGACTGGGAGAGCAGCCGAATCCTGGCGCGCGCACCCGGATCATCCGGGTTGTCGAGCGTCGCCAGCAGTGCGCGAGCCTCCAGTTGCCCCTCCGCCCTGGTGTCGATCTCGGAGACATCCCACTGGATGTTCGCCCAGGTCGGCCGAGGGCTGTTCGGATCCCTGAACGCGGGCTGGAGAAAGTAGCTGTAGGCCAGATCCGCCCGCAGGGACATGTTCCGTGCGTCGTCCCCGACCTGGGTGGTCTGCTGCCGCAGCACGCTCTGGCCGATCGTCCCCTCCCACTTGTCGAACAGGTCGCGGATGACGCTTCCTTCCCTGTCCAGCGCGTCGGCCAGCCCTTTCAGCGCGTCGGCCAGCTTGCGCAGCCGAAGCGGGTCGACCCCGGTGAACTCACCCATTCCGCTTGCTCCCCCCATGGCAGCCGGGCGTCGGGCGCCCGGCAGGCGCTCGATACCACCCGTGCAGCCGATCAGTACAGTGTTCCCGCTCCGCTGCGCGAAGCGGCTGGCGTCCGGCACTGCGACGCGCCCGTGCGGAGTGAATACCCGCTCAGCCGCGCTGTTCTCCCCGGTCGCAGACCGACTCGGCCGACGCCAGCCCCACGCTGCCGTCGGCGGTCTGCACCAGCGAGGTGACCACGTAGCAGGAGCCGGGTTCCACGGGCGGGGAGGAGAAGACGACGCTCGGCTCGTCCGCGTCGGTGTTCTTCACCTTCACCGTCTCCCCGTCGGCGGACTGGGCCGTGATGGCGTAGCCGTACACCGGTTGCGGCTTCTTCGGCTTGCTCCACACGACCTGGACCTGCCGCCCGACCCGGGTCACCTTCACCTCCTGGGCCTGGAAGTCCGGCACCTGGCCCTTGGGCAGCGGGTGCGCCGAGCCGGTGGCCTTCTGCGGAGGTCCCTCGGCCTCGGCCGGACCTGCCTCGTCGGCGGCCCGCACCAGGAACAGAGCCAGCCCGGCCCCGCCCACCAGCATCGTGGCGCCGCACGCAGCGAGCACCCGGTTGCGTCTCCGGCGGCGGCGCGCGACGGCCTCCGGCGCATCAGGGTCGTCGTCCGTCTCCGGCGGCGGCTGGGTCAGCGCGTCGTCGGCCGGGTCCCAGCCCGGCAGCGGAACCTCGGGCTCGGCCTCCGGCTGCAGATCCGGCACCCGCGCGGCGCACGAGGGGGGCAGCAGCATCCGCAGGATGCGGTGCACTTCCGTCAGCGGCGGCCGCCCCTCCGCGTGCGGGGCCGTCATCCGGTCCAGCAGCGCGTTCAGCGGTCCGGGCACATCGCCGCGCGGCAGCCGCGCCAGTCCGCCCGCCAGCACCGCCTCGTACACGGCCGAGCCGCCCCGGCGCACCGCCTCGGCGCGCGCGGGCTCGCCCGCCAGCAGCGCGTACAGCGTCGCGCCCAGCGCGTACACGTCGGCGGCGGGACCGGGAGCCTCCCAGCCGAACAACTCCCGTGCCGCGTACGCCGGATCGAAGACGGCCCCCACCGACGGTGCGGCCCGCTGCAGCACCCGGCCCAGGGCATGCCCGGCCAGCAGCGGGGCGTCCTGGGCGTCGTAGAGGATGCTCGCGGGGCGCACGTCCAGATGCAGCACGCCGCGGCGGTGTGCGCAGTGCAGCGCGAGAGCCAGCCGTACCCCGATCACCAGGACGTCCTCCACCGGGAACGGGCCGGAGGCGGCGAGCCGGCCGCGTGCCGAGCCGCCGGGGCAGAACTCCTCCACCACGTAGAGCTGTTCCGCTCCGGTGGCTCCGGCGTCGACGATTGTGACGGCGCACGGGTGCCGGGCCGCGGCCCCCGCGGCCAGCAGTTCGGAGTGCGCGGCCAGCCGGCGCCGCGGGTCCGCCACCCGCGGCGTCAGCACCCTGACAGCCACCTCCCGGCCGCTGGACGTCTCCCGGCTCAGGACGACGCTGCTGCGCGCACCCGTCGCCAGGAGGCGCTGGGGCTGGTAGCCGTCTGGCAGGGCGGGCACGGCGGCGGGCGCACCGGCCGCGGTCCCCTGCGGCGCGGCGGCCGCGGCGGGGTGCGCGGACGTACCGAGAGCCTTGGCGCTGTCCCGGTTCGGGATGGTGTTCACTGGCGTGCTCCTGATCGGCTGTGACGTAGCAGCGTGCTGGGCCGCAGCGCCCGTTTGACCCGTTCCCGCCGCGGTACCGTCCGCGCGACGCTCGTCTCGATCGCGTCGCAGTGCCGCCAGGCGGCCTCCGCGGCCGTCTCGTCGGGCGCCCTGCCGCCGTAGCCGACCTCGTTCACCAGCCGTGCCAGCGCCGGAAGTTGCTCACTGCCGCTGCCGCCGACCCGCGCGACACCGAAGGCCGCCACCTCGGTCGCGGTGTGCGCCGCGGTGGCGGGCAGCCCGACCTCGGTGAGCCGGTCGACGATCTGCTGCCACGCGCCCAGCACCCGCTGCCCCGGATCGCGTGCGCGGCGGCGCCGACGCCGGACCCGGTAGGGAACCCAGGCCGCACCGCCGCAGTAGGCCAGGAGCAGCAGCACGACCGCCGCTGCGGCGTACACCCAGAGAGGCAGTCCGCCGCCGCCGGGCGGTGCGGCCCTGTCGTGCTGCTTGCCGCCGTCCTGCTCGTCGGGTGCCGTGGAGGGGGGCGGCTGCTTCGTGATGGCCCGGTCGGTCTTCTCGCGTTCCTCGGGCTGTCCCGCCGGCGGGACGGACGAGCCGTCCTTCGACGTCTGCCCCGGTGTCGGATAGAAGGGCACCCAGCCGACGCCCTCGAACCGCACCTCCGGCCACGCCAGCGCGTCCCGCCCGGTGATCTGCGTGGTGCCGTCCTCGCCCGCGCTCCGGCCGCCGGCGCCGTCCGCGCGGAAGCCGACCGCCACCCGCGTCGGCAGGCCCAGCGTCCGTGCCAGCACCGCGAACGAGGCCGCGAACTGCTCCGAGGTGCCGTGCTTGCCGGTCGTGAGGAAGAACTCCAGGTTGCGGTAGGCGTGCCCGGGAAGCGCCGTGGGGTCGTAGCGGTAGTGCTCGCGCAGCCAGGCGGCGAGCCGGTGCGCCTGCTGGTACGGGTAGCTGCTGCCGGTTGTTGCCTCGGCCGCCAGCTCCGAGAACGTCCTGACCGCCTCGATCGGCTTGCCCGCCGCATCGGTGCGGGGCAGCGAGGTGGCGGCCGTGTGCGGCGCGCCGTCCGGCACCGCCGCGTACTGGAGCCGCTTGGCGTCGAAGACCGGCGCCTGCGAGACGGCGGTGTACGACAATCCGCGGTTGCCCCGGGCACCGGCACCGCCGCCCTCGCCCAGCGCGAGCACGCCGCTGGCCGGGTCGACCGCGAGCTGCCGCGCCACGTCGTCGGTGCCGTCCTCCGTGCCCTGCCCCACGGTCTGGGGGGCATCGCCTTCGCCCCTGCGGGTGATCCGCACCGAGGCGGGCCGGTCCGCCGCGGGCAGCCAGATGCCGGGCAGGTTCTGGAGGGTCACCTGCTGCTCGACCCGCTCCCGGCCGCCCGGGTCGGTGCCCGGCTGCGGGGGCACCCGGCCGCCGGAGCGGGCCAGTTCGGCGCCGGACGTCCACTTCACGCCGTCGTACCGGTCCAGCACGGCGAGCCGCCAGTTGTGGCTCCCGGCCGTGGTCCGGGCTCTGAACAGCCGCGTCTCCGGGTGCTGGAGCCAGGCGCCCACCTGGTCGAGCGGGCTGGTGGACTGCGGGTGGACGGCCGGCGGGTGCACCCGGTGGCGCAGGTCGTACGGTTCGCGCGAGGAGAGCCCCGGCAACCGGGGTCCCAGGAGCGCAGCGGCCAGCGCCAGCACGGCGACGACGGGCAGGCCGGTGCTCAGGGCACGGACCGTGCCGCGCCGGGCCGCCGGCGACCGCAGCAGCACCAGCAGTCCCGTTCCGGCCACCAGGCCCGCCGCGACGGACGTGTTCGAGCCCGGCCCGGAGACGCCCAGCACCAGCGGTACGCCGAACGCGAGCACCGGCGGCAGCGCGGGCAGCAGCGGTGAGCGGGTGCGCAGCGCCAGCTCCGTGGCGGCGAGCGAGGCCGCCCACACCACCGCGTGCGGCAGGACGAGGAATCCGGGTCCGGTCGGTGCGGGCAGGATCGTGGTGAGGACCGTGTGGGGTGCGTCCAGCAGCGCCGACCAGATCTCGCCCACGGCACCGCCCGAGGCGAGCCCGCCCGCCGCGTCCCGGAACAGCGTCACCCGCACCGCCACCAGCCACACCACGGCCCCCAGCACCAGCGAGGGCCACAGCGGTGCCGGCCGTCCCCTGCGGGCCCGGGCCAGGAAGAGTCCGGCCGAGACCGCCATCGGCAGCGGCACGGCGACCATCAGCACCGGCAGCAGCGGCCCGAGCGGGAACACCCGGTGAAAGCCCAGGCCCGCACCGGCCAGCAGCCCGGTGACCGGCAGCAGGGACCACAGGCGGCGGCGCAGCGAGAGTCGGCGCGGCGCCGGACGTGCCGCCGTCACCGGCCCGTCCGCGGGCCCGTCGCCGACCGTCCCGCCCTCCGGCGCGGAGGCCACCGGGTCCGGCCCCGCCGCACCCGGGGCCGTCGGACGCGGCGGCGCCCAGGACGGGCCGTCGTGGCCGGGGAGCCCCGCCGGCCGCCCGTCCGGCAGCGCGGCGGCGCGCGGGGTGGAGGCCGGGCTCATCGCACGGCCTCCCGGCGCCAGGCGGCCGGCAGGGAGTCCAGCGCCCTCACCCGAAGCTGCGGAACGTCGCTGCCGAGGGCAGGCGGCTCGTGCCGATCGTCCTCCGCCCCGCCGCCGGTGCGCAGCACCACCGTACGGTCGAACCGGCGCCGTACCCGTTCCAGGGCGCTCAGCCCGGTGGCATCGCCCGTACCGGTGACGACGGTGAGCGAGCCGCGGCGGCGTGCCTGCCCCAGGCTGTCGAAGGCCCCCGCGGCCGAGGCGTGTTCGGAGCGGCGCACCAGTGCGAGCCGGTCCAGCAGCGCTTCCGCGTCGTCGCCGCCCGTACCGTCCGTCCGCAGCACCGTTCCGGTCTCGCTCAGCACTTCGACGGGGAAGTGGGAGCGCGCCGCGGCGAAGGCCACGGAGGCGGCGCTGTCCACGGCCAGTTCGAAGTCGTCCTCGCTGCGGTAGGCGGACCGCCGGGTGTCGAGGACGAGCGTGGTGTGCGGCAGCGAGACGTCCACCAGGTGCTTGACCATCAGCGTTCCGGTGCGGGCCGTGGACCGCCAGTGCACCCGCCGCAGATCGTCGCCGAGCACGTACTCGCGCAACGCGTGGAAGGTCAGCGACCCTTCGTCCGCGGTGTCCGAGGTCGGCCCCTCGACATGGTGCGCCGTACCGGAAGGCAGGACAGGCAGCGGGCACACCCGGGGCCGGACCAGCAGGGCGTCGGTGCCGCCCTCGCCGGGCCCGAACACCCGCACCCGGCGGGCCAGTCCGAGCGGATCTGTACGCTCCAGCCGCAGCGGCCCCAGCGCGATCCGGCCGCGCCGCTCGGTGGGCAGCGCATACCGCACGGTGTGCTCCGCGCCCGCCGCGAGCGGCGGCACCCGCAGGACGAGCGGCCGTTCGCCGCATCGGTCGACGACCTCCAGCCCGCGCCGGGTACGGCCCCCCGTATGGGTGAGGGTCACGGCGCCCTCGGCGCGGTCCCCGCGCGCCACCTTGCGCGGGGTGACCCTGCGGCGGGCCGCCAGTCGCGGGGGGCGGCCCGTCCAGACCAGCGCCACGGTCACCGCGAGCAGGCAGCCGACCCCGAGGACCACCGCCTCCGGGTAGCCGAACGCGTACCCCGCGCCGACGAGCCCCCCGCCGCCGACCAGTGCCCCCCACCCCGTCGGCGACAGCATCAGCCCGCTGCCCCCGTCTGCGGTACGGGAACCGTGGCCAGCGCCTCGGCGATCACGTCGGCGCCGCTCCGGCCGCTCAACTCCGCCTCCGGAGTGAGGATCAGCCGATGCGCGAGCACCGGTCGTGCCAGCGCTTTGACGTCCTCCGGCAGCGCGTAGGTGCGCCCCTGCGAGGCCGCCCGCACCCGCACGGCGCGCAGCAGCGCCACCGAGCCGCGGGGACTGGCGCCCAGCCGCACCTCGGGCAGCTCCCGGGTGGCCGCGACGACCCGCACCAGATAGTCGTACAGCCGCGGCGCCACCTGGATCCGCCGCGCGAGCCGGACGAACTCCGCGATGTGCCGGTCCGTGGCGATGGTGGGCAACTGCTCGACTCCCGACTGGTCGGCCGCGCCGGACAGCACCGCGACCTCCGAGGCGTGGTCCGGGTAGCCCAGCGTCACCTGCATCAGGAACCGGTCGAGCTGCGCCTCCGGCAGCGGATAGGTGCCGCCCATGTCCACCGGGTTCTGGGTGGCGATCACCATGAACGGGCGCGGCACCGCATGAGTGCTGCCGTCCGCGGTGACCTGCCGCTCCTCCATCACCTCCAGCAGCGCGGACTGTGTCTTGGGGGAGGCCCGGTTGATCTCGTCGCCGAGCACGATGTTGGCGAAGACCGGGCCCGGCAGGAACTCGAACGCGCCGGTGTTCTGCCGGTAGACGGTCACGCCGGTGATGTCCGAGGGCAGCAGGTCGGGTGTGAACTGCACCCGGTGCCAGTCGGCGTCCAGCGAGGCGGCCAGACAGCGGGCCAGCGTCGTCTTGCCGGTCCCGGGCACGTCCTCGATCAGCAGATGCCCCTCCGAGAACAGGCACACCAACGCCAGTTCGACGGTCTCCCGCTTGCCCTTGACGACCCGCTCGATGTTGTCGCCGAGCGCGTGGAAGCACTGGGCGAGCAGCGCGACGGACTCCTGGGAGGCCGCGCCGGCGCCGGACGCGGGGAGTTGCTGGTCCTCTAGTGGCACCGCCAGACCTCCGGGTTGTAGCTGTTCTGTTCCGCCTTCGTCGCGTACACCCACAGGTCGCTGATGTAGGCGGTCCTGCCGTTCCACTCGATCCGGTCCCACTTGTCGCTCTGCCACCCGTAGGTGTCGTGGGTCTCCTTGGTGCCGGTGGTCTGGCAGATCACCGTGAGTGCGGGGGTCTGCCCGCTGGGGACGTGCCCCAGCCGGGTTCCCCCCGTGGTGCTCGGCTGGGAGCGGATGCCCACTTCCTCGCCGTCGTCCACGTTGTTGTGCACCTTGGTCCGCTGCGGGTTGGAGAGGTCGACCTGCTTCACGGCGCTGCCGCCCGAGCCGGCCGCGTTCCGGGCGGCGACCGTGAGCGTGTAGGTCCTGAAGTTCGTCAGGTTCCGCAGCCGGGCACCGGTGTTGCGGGTGCTCCCGTCGGTGTCGGCACCTCCGCCGGTCACGGTGTAGGTGGTGCCCTCGCCCGCGTTGGCTGGCGCCCGCCAGCTCAGATCGATGCCCTTGCCGCCCTGCGGGAACGCCTCGGTGACCTGCTGCGGCCGGCCGGGCGCGACACAGGGGCGGGCGGGACCGGAGCGGCCCGACTCGGCGGTCCGCCCGCCCGCGAACTCGGCCACCACGGTGAAGCGGTACTGCTTGTCGCAGGAGCCGCCCCGCACCTCGAAGGTGAACGGCCCGTCCGGGCCCACCTTCCCGGGCACCACCCGCGCACCGGCGGGTGCGCCCTTGAGCCGGTATCCGGTCGGCTTCGTCCCGGAGGACGGTGCGAAGGAGACGCGGACGCTGCCGGCACCCGACTCCACCTGCGGGACGCCGGGCGGCCTGGGCTCCGCGGGTTCGTCCTCGGCGTGGTCCGAGGGCGGGGACTTCTTCCCGGGGGTCGGACCACCACCGCGCCCGCCGCCCTCCGGCTTCCGCGCGGGCGGGTCGGTGTCCGCGTGCGTGTCGTCCCGGCCCGGCCGCGAGGGTGTCTCCGGCAGCGGGTCCCGCGCCGGATCGCGGCCGTCCCCGTCGCCGGTGCGGTCCTTCTCCCGGGGAGTGCGCCCCGAGGGCGCCCTGGTGTCGTACTTGTGCACCCGGTTGACGTGTCCGGAGGAGTTGATGACCACGGCGGTCGCGTTGTCCGCGTCGTTCACCCACAGCAGCCCGTCGCGGACGAACAGGCTCAGCTTCCCGGGCCTGCCGGTGACCTCGACCGGCTCGGTGATCGCTGCTGCCTCGGTGTCGTACACCTTCAGCGTCCCGTTGCTCCGGTCGGGCACATAGACCTTCGAGCCGAGCACCTGCGGCGTGCCGTACCGGTGGTCCGAGGAGCCCAGGGACGCGGTCAGCAGGGAACCGGTACGGGTGTTGACGAGCGCCATCCGGCCCGACTTGCGGGCCAGCACCGGTACCACGTCACCGGCGGTCGCCGCGGGGACCAGCACCGAGCCGGACGGCTCCTCGGCGACGCTGCCGGGCAGCTTGAACCGCATGCCGCGACCGGTGCGCTCGAGCAGCGTGACCGTCCCGCCCTTGGTGTCGGTCACCACGGGGCGGCCGTCGGCGAGCGTCATCAGCAGCGTGGCGGCCTTGCTGCTCCTGCCCGCCACCTTGATCCCGGGCGCCTTCCTGCCGTGCGGGAACGGCACGACCTTCCCCTTGCCGGGCACCGGCACCCACAGCGTCCCCTTCGGGTCGGCCACCGCCTTGCCCAGCGGCCCCTTGCCCAGATCGACCGGGGCGCCGAGCGGTGTGGTGCGCACCGGGTCGATGCGCTGCACCCGGGCCTCGACCGGGTCCACCAGATACGTGTACCGGCCGCCGGAGACCAGTTGCAGCCCCGCACCGTAGCGCGCGGACTGCTCGACGGTGAGCTGCGAGGGGTCGATGCGGACGAGCTTGCCGGTCTTCTCGTCCAGCACCAGCACCGTCTTGCCGTCCTGCGAGATCGAGACCGGGTGGTCGCCCATGCCGGGCAGCTTGACCTTGCCGTCCACGTCTCCGGTCAGGCCGTTGGCGTGCGCCGCCTCACCCGTGCGTGAACTGGTCAGCCAGGCACCGATGTCGGCCAGATCGGGCACTGCCCCGGCCGAGCCCGAACCGACCACGACGGACGTGCCGACCAGCGCGCCGACCGAACACAGCGCGATGTAGCCGGTCGTCCGGCGGCGGTCGGGGCGCACGGCCGCCCACGCGGCGGACGCCAGTTCCTTGCAGCGCCTGCGGAGCGCGGCGAGTCCACCGGGTTCGCGCGGCCCGCCGTTCCGCTGCGCCTCGTCGACCAGCCGACGCGGACGAAGTCCCGGTGTACGGCCCTCTTCGGAGCTCCCCCGAGCATCCGGCATCGAATCCTCCCCCCGTCACCCGCACCCACTCCGAGTGGTGTGCCGCACTGTGCAGGTTAGCCAACCGGCGGGGCACACGGTCAGCATCCGGCCGCGGGCTGTGACAGGAGTATGACCTCTCCGGTACGCAGCCATCGCCTCACCCGCCGGCACCGTCCCTGTGCGGCCGTCCCCTCCGGACAGGACGCTGCCCCGGCGGTCCACGGGAGCCGGGCCCCCGCACGGTCGGCCGAACGGATCCGCCGACGAGGCGGTTTGAGAGCATGACCGCCATGGGCCTGACCGAACACGCTTTCACCGTGCACGAGGGTGCCGGAGGACCCGTCCTGGAGACGGAGCGGCTGCTGCTGCGCCCGCTGACGCCGGACCATCTCGACTTCTTCGTGGAACTGCACAGCGACCCCGAAGTCACCCGCTTCGTCCCCGCGTTCACGCGCGAACAGGCCCGCGAACGGCTCGCCGGGATCCAGCGGCAGTGGTCCGAGCGCGGCCACGGGCTGTGCGCGGTGGAGTCGAAGGAGACCGGCGCACTCCTCGGCCGCTGCGGCCTCAACCACTGGGAGGTCTTCGACGAGGTGGAGGCCGGGTGGACGTTCCGGCGGTCCTGCTGGGGGCGCGGATTCGCCACCGAGGCCGCCCGGGCCGTGGTGCAGTGGGGGCTGGAGACGCTGGACGTCCCCTACCTCACCGCCATGATCGCGCACGGCAACACCGCTTCGCGGCAGGTCGCCCGGCGGCTGGGCTTCACGCCCGGACGCGAGGACACCTTCCTGGGCCACCCCGTCACCGTCCATCTGCGGCACCGGTCCGGCAGCCTGCCCGGCCACCCGGCCGGATGACGGCGGTGCCCGCGGCGGACGCGCCGCTGCTGCGGCTGACGGGCGTCAGCCGCCGCTACGGCGAGCGGCAGGCGCTGCATCCGCTCGACCTGGAGGTGCGTGCCGGAACCTGCACCGCCCTGTTCGGCCACAACGGATCGGGCAAGTCCACCCTGCTGCGTCTCGCCTGCGGACGGGACCGGCCGACCACCGGCACCGCCCTGTTCGACGGCGCACCGGTCGACGAGGACGACCCGCAGACACGCGCCCGGGTGGCCGTCACGGGCGACACCGTCGCCTGCTATCCGGACCTGACCGTCCGCGACCACCTGGAACTGGTCGCCGTGGCGCACGGAGTCGCCGACCCCCGTCCGTGGATCGACCAGGTGCTGGCCGACCGGCGGCTCACCGACCACGCCGACCAGCTCCCCTCCGCCCTCTCCTCCGGCCAGACCCAGGCGCTGCACCTGGCCGCCGCGCTCGTCCGCCCCCGGGACCTGCTCGTCCTCGACGAGCCCGAGCAGCGCCTGGACCCGGAGTCCCGCACCCGCCTGGGCGCACTGCTGCGCGGCGAGACGGCGGACGGCGTCGCGGTGCTGCTCGCCACCCACCAGGCCGAACTCGTCCACGCCGTCGCCGACCACGTGGTCGTCCTGGAGGACGGCAGGGTCGTCGCCGAAGGCGGCCCCGACGTACTGGACGTGGCGGCTGCCTACCCCCGCGGAGGCGCCCGATGAGCACCCTAGCCCCGCGCGACCGGGTGGAGCCGGCCGGCGGGGGCCACGGCGACGGCGACGGTGCCACCGGCGCGGAGTGGACTGCGGCCGACGACCGGACGCCCGAGACCCTGGGCCTGCTGCACACCAAGCGCCGGGCGCACCGCAACCGGCGCAACCGCGACCTGGCCGTCACCGGCTACGCCGTGCTGCTGATGGCCGTCGGATACGGCGGCACCCTGGGGTACCGCCTGGTTCAGCAGTTGGGCCGACTCGCCGCACAGGACACCACCGCCGAGGCGGTACGCCGCGCCCTGCCCGCCGTGCTGGTGCTCCTGGCGTGCGCCCTCGCGCTGCTCGCCGTGCGGGACGCGCTGTGGCGCGGCCCGGTGCTGGTGCCGCGCTGCGACCTGGACTGGCTGCTGGCCCACCCGGTGCGCCGCAGCCGGGTGCTGCTGCCCGCGTTCCGGCTCTCCGCGACCCTGACGGCCGCCGGGGGAGCGCTGTGCGCGATCGGCGGGGCGGTGGTGCTGCGGCTGAGCGGACTCGCCGAACTCGGGCCCGCACTGGCGCTGTGCCTGCCCGGCGGGGTCTGCCTGCCACTGCTGGCCTGCGCGCTCGCCCTCCGGGTCGAGCGCGACGACGGTGCGGCCCGCCGGGCGCGCGCGCTGACCCCGTACGCCGTACTGCTGCTGCTCCTGCTCGTCCTGCAGGCGGTGTGCGCGGCGCGGGGCAGCCGGTCGGCCCTCCTGGAGGCGGTCGAGTTGTGGTCCGGGCCCTGGGGCTGGGCCGCCCAACCGGTCCTGCACGCGGCGGGCGTGCGCGCCGCTGGGTGGCCCTGGGCGCTCGCGCTGCTGACCACCGGTACGGTCGCCGCGCTCGGCCACGCCCTCCGGTCGGTCGCAGCGCTCCCCACCCGGCGGCTGCGGGCGCGCGCCGCCACCGCGGCCACCGTCGCCTCGGTGTTGTGGTCGGCCGAACTGCGCGCGGCCAAGCTCGCCGTCGGCGAAGCCCTCGCGGACGGCGCCTCCGGCAACCTGCGCCGGCTGCCCCTGCCGCGCTCGCGCCGGTTCGCCGTCGTGCGGCGGGATGCGATGTCCCTGCTGCGCGCTCCCGGACGGGTGGTGAGCGCCGCGCTGTGGACCGCGGCGGCGGCGGGCGCCGCGGGGCTCGCGGTGGCGTCGGCGGGCGCCGGGCGCATCGCCGCGCTCGCCGTGGCGCTGGCGCTCGGCTGGTTCGCGGTGGGACGGCTCGCGGAGACCGCGCGGCTGGAGGCGGACGACACCCGGCGCTCCTCCTGGTCGCCGTTCCGCCTCAGCAGCCTGATGCTGCAGCACGCGATCGTGCCGGGGGCGGTGGGCGGGGTGCTCGCCCTCGCGGCGGCGGTCCCGTTCGCGCTGCGGGGCGGCGGATGGGCGCTGCTGCTGATGCCGCTGTGCGCCCCGCCGTTCGCCGCCGCCGCGGTGCTGGCCGCGGTGCGCGGCCCGGTGCGGACGGAGTTGCTCTCCCTGGGGCTGGTGACGCCTGCCGGGGACGCCGGCGTCTTCGTCTTCCTCTTCTGGTACGCGGCACCGTTCCTGGCGGCGGTCGCCCCGCTGACCGCCGGGCTCGCATCGAGCGGTGTCCTCGACACGGGGGCGCAGGCACTGGATTCGGTGCGCCCGGTGGCGACCGCCGTCGGGCTCACGTGCGCCCTGCTGTTCGCCGCTGCGCGCGGTGCCCGGAAGCTGCGCCGCGCGGCGCCCTGAGCGGGTCGCTCACCCGCCCTCGTGAGTCGCTCACCCAGCCCCGCGGGTCGCTCACCCCTCGTCGGGCGCGGGCAGGATCTGCCGCAGCAGCCCGCGCGGATGCCCCCGGCGGCGCCACTCCCGGGGATAGCCGATGGAGACCTCCTCGAAGCGGACCCCGTCGTGCCGGGTGGTCCGGGGGATGTGGAGGTGGCCGTAGACAGCGGCGGCCACGTTGTAGCGGGTGTGCCAGTCGGCCGTCAGCTCCGTGCCGCACCACTGCGCGAACTCCGGGTACCACATCACGTCCGTCGGCTCCCGCACCAGCGGCCAGTGGCTGACCAGGATCAGCGGGGTGCCGGGGTCGAGGGCGTCCAGCCGCTTCTCCGTCGCGGCCACCCGGTCCCGGCACCAGTCGTCGACAGCCGGGTACGGGTCCGGGTGCAGCAGATACTCGTCGGTGCAGACGACGCCGGAGGCGTGAGCGGCGGCCAGCGACTCCTCCTTCGTGTGCGTCCCCGGGGCCCGGAAGGTGTAGTCGTACAACTGGAACACCGGCGCGATCACCACCTCGCCCGCCGGCCCGGCCCAGCGCGGGTAGGGGTCCTCGGGCGTCAGCACGCCCACCGCACGGCACATCTCCACCAGTTGCGCGTACCGCTCGGTGCCCCTGGACTGCACGGGATCGCCCTGCGGAGTCCACAGCTCATGGTTGCCCGGCGTCCACACCACGCGCGCGAACCGGCCGGCGAGCAGCCGCAGCGCCCACTCCACCTCGTCGAACCGCTCGGCCACGTCTCCGGCGACGATCAGCCAGTCCTCGTCGGTGTACGGGCGCAGCGACTCGGTGACGGGCTTGTTGGCCGTCATCCCCACGTGCAGGTCGCTGACTGCCAGCAGCCGGCCCCGGCCGGATGTCATACGGCTCCCCTCCCTGTCCACCTGCGTCCCCGTGCGTCCTCCTGCGTCACCCTGAGTCCTCCCGCGTCCCCTGGGCGCAGTGCCGCGGTGCTGTCACCGCTCCGTCCGCACCGACGATAACCCTCCGCCGCCGACGAGCGCTGCGCGCGGGGCTCCGCGCGGGACGGCAACGGACGGCGGACGGCGGCGCTTTGGCGGTGCTCCGGTGCCTCACCCGGCAGGGGCGCCGGGCGGGACCGCCCGGGCGCGGTCGGCGGGGGAGATCCGCCGCAGGGTGAGGACGGCGAGGTCGTCCTGCTGGTAGGGATGGGAGAAGGCGCGCATGTCGTCGCGCAGCGCGCGGGCCAGCTCCCCGCCGGTCGCGTCCGCGGCAGCTCCCGTGGGCCCCACCAGGGCGGCGAGCCGCTCGGCCAGCGGATAGAAGGCACCGTTCCCGTCCCGGGCCTCGGACAGCCCGTCGGTGTACAGCAGCATGGTCGAGTCCGGGGGGAAGCAGACGCCCGCCGCGGAGCGCTCCTCGCGTACCAGCGACGCCAGCCCCAGGGGTACCCCCGTCGCACCGAGTTGCACGGTGTCGGGCGGCAGCGGGGCCCGGACCAGGAACGGCGCCAGATGGCCGCAGTTCACCACCTGCGCCGTCCCCCGGTCCAGCGGGTCGACCGAGACGACCAGGGCCGTGACGAACCGCTCGGGTTCACCCGACTGGCGTGCGTAGGCGTTGTGCCGGACCACGGACGTCTCCAGGGCGTCGACCAGCCCGGTCAGCGTCGGCTCCCGGTGCGCGGCCTCCCGGAACCCGCCCAGCACGGCGAACGCCACGCCCACCGCGGAGAGCCCCTTGCCCTGCACGTCGCCGATCAGCACCCGCGTGCCGTGGGGAGTGTCGGCCACGTCGTAGATGTCGCCGCCGAACAGCTTGTCCTCCTGCAGCGGCTCGAAGATCCCGTCCACCCGCACCTGGGACGTGAGCTCGGGCAGCGGGTGCAGGATGTGCTGCTGGATGACGGCGGCGGTCGAGCGCAGCCGCAGCAGTTCGGTGTCCCGCGCGATCCGCCAGCGCGCCCCGAAGACCGCCAGCACGGCGAACAGCAGCGTGAGCGCGAGCGTGATGGCGTCGTCCAGGTGGTAGCCCGGATCGCGGGCCACCGAGATGGCTCCCCCCGCCGTTGCCCAGGCGGAGGCGGCCTGGGTCTGCCGTACGGTGCCCACGCTCGCCGCGATGGCGGGGAGGAAGATCAGCAGGCCGACCAGGCGCGTCTCGGATCCGGCCAGGTAGCTGAGAACGAAGATCAGCAGGGTGAGACCGAGGACCCAGGCCAGGAAGGCCGGGGTGGAGAGCGCCTTGGGCTGCGGGTGCTCCAGGGCGCGCTGCGCCTGGTCGGGGGACTGCTGCGGCCGCGGTCCGGCCTGCTGCTGCTCCATGGCCCGTTCCTAGGGTGCGATGCTGCGAGGGTCTGCTGTGCGACCCCCCATCCTCGCCCGCGCGCGGCCCGCTGCCCGCCGCGACACCGCGCGGGAGGCGCTCGGGGTCAGGAGTCCCTGCCCTCGGGGTCCCGCGGGAAGTGCGGATTGTGGTCCTTCTGCCAGGAGGTCTCCAGCGGCTCCGGGCTGTGCAGCGGAATCTCCGGCCCCACACCTCCGGTGGGCGGCCAGTCCGGGCGCTGGTCGGCGGGGAGGGAGCGGAGGGCCTCGCTGACGCTGGCGAACACCGGCAGCATCTCGGTGCTTCCGGTGAGCGCGAGCACTGCGGCGAGCCGCCGTCCCACACAGGCGAGCATCAGGCTGCCCTCCCGGCGCTGCAGCAGCCAGCGCAGCGCGAGCAGGCAGTTGAGCCCCCGTGAGTCGCAGAAGACCAGCGCGGTGACGTCCAGCACCAGATGGCGGTAGCCGCTGGTGACCACGGCACCGATGCGGTCCAGGTAGAACTCCTCGGACCCCCGGTCCAGTTCGCCGCTGAAGCGGAGCACCGCACACTCGTCCCTGACGGTCAGCGGCGTGATGGCCAGACGGTCGTTCTCCCGCGACCTCATCGGCCTCCGTCCCCCGGCACGGAGCCGGTGCTCTGCGCGTCCGCCCTGGCGCGGATCCGCGACTTCCGAGTATTCCAAAGCCGGTGCCCTGCGAGGCCGTCCGCGCCTCTCACCCGCCCGTGCCTCTTCTGCACCAGTGATCGTACGTGCTGCCACCGCGCGGGAGGGCCCCTTCGGGCGGGGGCGGCGACCGTTTCCCCTGGTAACCCCGCGGCGCGAGCGGCCGGCTCCGGCAGAGCTCCTTCCGATGAAAAGATCGCCGACGGTCTCCCGAAATGGTCTGACCTTTCCCTGTCCGCGCTCTCCGCGCCGGATGATGCATGAAGACGAAGGCCCCGGGTAACTGACCCTGCAGCCGTTCGAGCGTTCATGAGGCAGACCGCTCGGCGGCGGTGGGTATTCACGCCGAGCGCGGTACCCCGTTGGCAGAGGAAAGACCCCCACATTCGCGGGTCGGGCTGCTTTCGGCGGCAACACCCCGCGGAGACGGGAGACAGACATGGAACAGGTAGCGGCCCTCCGGGGCGAAGAGGGTGTGACGGCGGACACAGCGCGGACGCGGTATTTGCGCAGCAGTTTCCAGGCGCGCTCGATCACGCGGAATTTCCTGGCCACAGTGTCGCCCCCGCCCTCGTCCGACGCCGCGGAGACCGTCCTGCTGGTGGTGTCCGAGCTGGTGACCAACGCGCTCCGGCACGGTCGGGGGGTCCGGGACTTCCGGCTGAGCACCGGGCACGACTCCGTCACGGTCGAAGTGGCCGATTCCAGTCCGGTACTTCCCCGGGACCGCAGTCCGCAGGATTTCACCGAGGCGGAAGGCGGCGGTTTCGGCTGGCCCATCGTCTGCCGCCTCGCCCGCGACCTCACCATTCGACTGCACCCCGACACCGGAAAGATCATCTGTGCGAATATCCCGCTGCAGCCGCACTCCTGACGCCTCATCGGACGGCGAACTCCGTCAGGGGAAAGGCGTGTTCCCGTCTCGACGGCGAGGAGGAATGCGCTGTGCGCGGCGCCGAGCCCGGATCCGGGAAATCGAGCGGCCCGGAAGCCTGTATTGAACCGTGAATGCGCGGAGCCGCGCCGCGGGCGGCGGTGACGCCGGTACGGACCACTCCGTGCCCCGGCGGCTGCCCCGCGCCCGGGCCGCCGTCGGAGCGCCCCGCGCACCTCAGGGGTCCGGTCCCGGGCACCCGCGACGGGACGGCCCGTGCGCCTGAGAAGGGGACGGCGCGTGCGCCCCGGGGGGCGGGGCGGGGTGCTCCCGTGACGAGGCGGTTCCTCTCCCGACGGGGCGGTTGGCGCGCCCGGCGACGCGGGGGACGCCGGTGCCGCAGCGGAGGCCGCGTCCAGGAGCCCGCCGAGGCCCGCACCACCGGCGGCCGTGCTGCTCACGGTCCGTACCGCTGACCGTTCGTACCGGTGGGCCGCTGGGCCGGTGGGCCGGCGGCCCTGTCCCGCTGTCCCGCTGTCCCGCTGCGGTCCGCACCGCCCGTGCGCGGTGCCCGCAGCGCCCGGTGCCCGCAGTGCCCGGCGCGCGCGCCTCCCGGGCGGAGCGTCCGCGCACCGGGCGCACCGGGTGCGCGCCGCCCTGCCCGGCGCGCGCACCGGTCCCGCTCCGTCCTGCTGCCCTGTGTCGTGTCGTGCCTCCCCCTGTCGCGCCCTGCCGCCCCTTGCGCCCCCACGTGCTTCCTGCCGGGGCCGTCCAGCGGGAGTCACCGGAGCGGAGGGTGGGAAAGCCGATTACTGAGAGCGCACCATTCCTAAACGCTTCGCGCTGCATGGCGCGCCTGGGCCGGAGAAAGGAGAAGCCGCTCCGGTATGACGACTCACGACCTCTCTGACGTCCCCGCCGCCGCACCCTCCCTGCTGGCGTACGCGCACGAGCGGACCGAACCCGTACTCAGGGAGGCCGTCGCAGCCCTCCAACCCGAGCTGCGGCGGGTCTGCGGCTACCACTTCGGCTGGACCAGGCCGGACGGCAGCCCCACCTACGGCGTCACCCCGGGCCCGTATCCGCACGCGGCGCTCGCCCTGCACGCGGCGGGCGCGGGCGAGCCGGAACGGAACGGCGGAGCGCCGGAGACCTCCACGGCCGCGGCACTGCCGGGGGCCGCGGCCGTGGAACTGGTCCACAACTGGGCCGTGCTGCACGACGACGTCATGGACGGGGAAGCGCTGCGGCGGGGCCGCTCAGCCGTGTGGGCCGTCTACGGCACCGGTTGGGCGGTGCTGGCCGGGGACGCGCTGCTGGGTGCCGCCACCCGCTGCTTGCTGGCGTCCGGGCAGCCGGACGGCACACGCGCTGCCGAAGGGACGCAGCTCTCCGCGGCCCGGGACGCGGCGGCCGAGGCGGAGATCCTGGAGGACGGCGAGGCGGTGGGGGAGGAGCGGGCCGCGGTACTGCGGTTGCTGTCCCGGACGACGTCGCGGCTGATCAGTGGCCGGTCGGCCGAACTGGCACTGCGCCGCCGGGCCCCGGAGGGGATCAGCGTGGCGGAGTACGCGGCGGTCGCGGCGGCCCGTACCAGTTCGCTGCTGGAGTGCGCACTGGCGGCCGGGGCCCTGCTGGGCGGCGCGGAGGAGCGGGTCGTCGAGGCGCTGACGCGGGCCGGCCATCACCTGGGGGTGGCCGCGCAGGCGGAGCGCGACATCGAGGACCTCTGGTCGGGTACCGCGCTGAGCGGCCGGCCGGTCATGAGCGGCTTACGCGAAGGCGGTCCGAGCCTTCCGCTGATCACCGCGCTGCGTGCGGTCAATCCGGCCGCCCGCACTCTCGCCCGGTCGCTGGGCGGCGGCCCCGCCTGCCCGCCGCCCCCGGACGAGCTGGCCGACCTCATCGAGACCGCGGGCGGACGCGCCGCAGCGCACGAGATCTCCGCCTGGCAACTGGCCGAGGCATATGCGCAGTTGGACAAGGCGTCGCTGCCCGCCGCCTCGCACACAGCGCTCCGGGCGCTCTTCCGGCACACCGTCACCCGCGCCTGAGCCGGGCCGCCGTCCGGCCCAGTACGACGAAGGCAGCGGTCGCGACCGAAAGGTAGAGAGGGACGAGCAGCGGTGCGGCCGCCGCCTGGTGCACGGTGGACCAGCCGGCGTCGCGGCGGTCGCCCTGCAGCGCGATCCGGTTGACGGTGAGGACGGTCAGATGGGTGCCGATCGCGGTCCACAGCGGCGCGTCGGGCAGCGCGGTCCGGGCGGCGACCAGCGTGAGGCCGAAGACGGTCAGCAGGATCAGATAGTCCGCCGGGTGCTCGCCCTCCGGGACGATCCCCACGTGCACTCCCTCCGCGCCGAGCAGCCGTGCGGTCGCCGCCTGCACCGCCGTTGAGGCGCCGGGTACCAGCAGGAAGACCGCCGTCGTGCCGAGTGCGCTGCGCGGTCCGCTGAAGGAGCCGCGCAGCGAGGTCCAGGTGTACCCCCGCAGTGCCGTCTCCTCGGGGAGCGCTTCGAGGAGCAGCGCGACCGCGGTGTTGGTGACGAGGAACCAGGCCAGGGCGCCCGGATCCGGGCTGGACCAGCGCAGCAGGCCCGCGGCGGTGCCCAGGCCGAGGACGAGGCAGGCCGCGGTACCGGGCACGGCGACCCCGATGAGCAGCGCCCGCAGACTCGCCGCTGCCCCGCCGAAGCCGAGCCGTGCGATCCGGTGGCCGTCGCGCCGTACGGCGGCCCGCACCAGCGCCAGCGCCACCACGCTCACCAGCACGGCGGGGACCAGCCGGGCCGCCGTTCCGGACGGGGCGAGCCCCAGGGTGCGGGCGAGCGAGGGCCCGGCGCCGGTGCCGATGCCCAGTGCCAGGGCCATGACCGCGCCCCCGAACAGAGCCCGGGTCGCCGCCCGGTGCCGCGCGCCCTGCAGTGCCGGTGGGCGGCTGTTCTGCCGCGCGGGACGAAGGGCGGTCACGGAAGCTCCTGCGGGGCATCGGGACGGTGTCCGAGCTGTCCATTCTCGATTGCGGCCCGGGTAGTGCGCCTCGTCGGCGATGAGGAGCGCCGGCTACATCGAACGAGTGACCGGGTGCATCTTGTGGGCCGTTCGGCGGTAGGAGCGGTGTCGCTGCGCAGGAGAGGGGACATGTGCGGAAGTCAGTTAATAGGACTTATATGACTTTCTTGTCAGGGAGGAGTCTCCATGTCCGCTGCCCACCCTGCTCCCGACCGCGTTCCCCGCCCTCCCCGCCCTCCCCGGCTCAGCGCCGCGACCCGACGTCTTCGGCCACGCGCCGCTCCCCGCCGCCCCCGGACACGCGGGGTCCTCCACCGGACCACGGCGGTGCTCGCCCTCGCAGCCCTGCTCGGCGGCGCCGCGGGGTGCGGGCAGACCGGCGGAGGGTCCGGACGGGACGGGGGCCCGGCCGGTCACGGCAGTGGAGAGCGGGCGGAGCAGGCGCGCGGCGGCCGGGCCGGACGCGGATTCTCCCTGTTCGCCACCGGTGACCTGCTCGTCCACGACTCGCTCATCCGGCAGGCGCGTGCGGACGCGGGCGGCTCGGGGTACGACTTCGGCCGCATGCTCGCGGCCGCGAAGCCCCTGGCCGGCCGAGCCGATCTGGCGATCTGCCATATGGAGACCGTCTACGGCCCGGACGGCGGCCCCTTCACCGGCTATCCGCTCTTCCAGACGCCGCCGCAACTCGCCCGCTCCGTCAAGGAGGCGGGCTACGACTCCTGTTCGACCGGCTCCAACCACACCTTGGACGACAGCGCGGACGGAGTGACCCGCACCCTCGACGCCATGGACAGCGTCGGTCTCCGGCACGCGGGGTCAGCCCGGTCGGCGGGGGAGCGCCGCCGCCCCACCATGCTGCAGGCCGGTGGTGCGAAGGTGGCGCAGCTCTCCTACACGTACGGCACCAACGGCATCTCCGTGCCGGAGAACAAATCGTGGCTCGTCAACCTCATCGACCCCGAGCGCATCGTCCGGGACGCCCGCGCCGCGCGCCGTGCGGGCGCCGACGTGGTGGTGGCCAGCATGCACTGGGGCACCGAGTGGCAGCAGGAGCCCGACGAGCTCCAGCGGTCCCTGGCCAAGAAGCTGACGGCCGCCCGCTCCGGCGGACGGCGGGACATCGATCTGATCCTGGGGACCCACGCCCACGTCCCCCAGGCGTACGAGAAGGTCAACGGGACGTGGGTCGTCTACGGCATGGGTGACCAGATCGCCGGCAAGATGAACGACCCGCGCGGCAGCATGGGCACCGCGGCACGCTTCCGCTTCGTGCCTCCCGAGGGCGACCGGGGCGCGGCGGCGGCCTGGACCGTGGAGAAGGCCGAGTTCACCCCGTTCATGATGAAGACCTCGCCCCGCCACACCCTCGTCAACCTCGCCTCGAAGGCCGGCCGGAGTGCGGGCGACCCGGCCCAGGACGAGGCGTACGCATCCATCCGCGAGGCGGTCTTCAGCCGGGGCGCAGCGAAGGACGGGCTGCGCATGGCGCCCTGACCGGCCCTGACCGGGCAGCACGGCCCCCGGACGACGCGGGGACCCGCCGGTGGGCGCGGAGGAGGGGCCGCGGACGGGCGCGGGCGCCGGACGGCCCCGCGCCCGCCGGACGGCCCCGCGCCCGCCCGCGGTTCGGACGACTACCTGCCGTGGAAGCCCCCGGGGCCCGCCGGGCCTGCCGGACCCACCGGGCCTGCCGGACCCGCCGCGGCGGTACGGCGCCGGCCCGTCCGGCTGATCAGAACGGCACCGATGACCATCAGCAGTCCGACGCCCCCCACCGAGGAGCCGATCACCAGCGCCGTCGTCTCCATCGGCGGGTGCTGGGTGGGTTGCACGCCGTTCGGCGGGGTCAGGAACTTCTTGCCCTTGTACGCGCTGGCGGCCGCGCCGTCGGCGGGCGGATCGGACGCGGCGCGTACGGCCGCGGCCGCGTCGATCACTCCGTGGCCCACTCTCGGGTCGTAGCCGCCCGGCGGGTGGTGGGCCGTCTCGGTGAGGACGGCGCGGACCTGGGCGGGCTTGAGCCCGTGGTCCTTGCCGAGCATCAGTGCCACCACACCGGAGGTGAGCGCCGCCGCGGGGGAGGTGCCGTTGACAGGCGCGTAGCCGCCGGTGTTCTTGGCGCTGACGATGCCCACCCCGGGTGCCGCGACGCTGTTGTACGTCCGGACCGTGGAGAAGTCGGCCCGGCTGCCGGACTGGGCGACAGCGGCCACCGCGATCACGCCCGGGTAGCCGGCCGGGTAGGACGACTCGTTGAAGATGTCGCCGTCGTTGCCCGCCGAGGCCACCACGGTCACACCCTTGTAGGCGGCGTGCGCCAGTGCCTTGGTCTCCTCCTCGTCGAACGAGGACCCGAAGGTGTCGCCGCCCAGCGACATGGAGATGACATCGGCGCCGTGGTCGACCGCGTAGGTGATGCCCTGCGCGACCGGGCTGGGGCCGGTCTTCCAGTCGTCGGCGTCGTGCTCCTTCTTGTCGTCGATCACCCGCACCGACAGGATGTCCGCCTTCGGGGCGACCTTGAGTACGTCGGAGGCCATGGCCGTGCCGTGGCCTCCCCAGCGCGGATCGCCGGAGTGGAGTCCGTCCTTGAGGAAGTCGGGTCCGGTGGTGACCTTGCCGGCCAGGGCCGGGTGGTCCTCCTCGACGCCGCTGTCCAGCACGGCGACCGTCACGCCGTCGCCCTGCGTGGTGCGCTGGGCCGAGGACAGCCCGAGCGCCCCCGCTTCCCAACTGGCAGGGGTGTCGGCCCGGGCGGGGGCCGCGGTGACCGCGCACAGCAGTGCGCCGAGTCCGGCAGCGGCGATCGCGGTGCCGATGCGCCGACGCGTCATGACGTCTCCTCCAGCAGCAGGTCTGCGAGGTGCAGATCCAGGTCGTGGGCGAGTGTCTGGGCCGCTTCCCGCCAGGGCATCCGGTCCGACTTGGCGTCGAGTTCGGTGCGGCCCCACTGCCCGGGCAGCCGGCCCGCCTTGCGGCCGTCCGCCGACCCGGCCGAGGCCGCGAGGGCGTACGGCAGGTGCAGACCGGTGGCCTGCACCCCGTCCGAGCCGTTGCGCCGGGAGTCCTTCCAGTCGGCCGCCACGGTGTCGGGCACCGGGAGCGCCTTGACCCCGTGGCTCTCGGTGCGCTTGTCCTTCTCGGCGTCGAAGAAGGTGCCCATCCCCTCCTCGGGGTCCGCGGCCTCGGGCAGGACGATCAGCGCCACGGTCGCGACGACGTTGCCCGTCGGGTCCGCGTAGGTGGCGCGCAGTACCGCCTTGCAGCCGCGCTTCTCGGCCTCGTCCGCCAGCGTTCCGGTCAGCGCGTCGGCGCAGCCGGTCTTCTCGGATATGCCCAGCCGGTGCCATTCGGCGCTCTTCGGGTCGTCCGCTCCCGACTGCGCGTCCGTCCTCGGCCCCAGCGTCTTGGGGAAGAGCTTGTCCACCCGCTCGTTGCGCCACATGACCGGCCCGTAGCCGCTGCGGTTGGCGACGTCCTGCTGCGCGTTGGAGACGGTGTGCGCCGCCAGTGCGCCGCCCGCGAGGAGTGCCAGGGCGCCGACGACGCCGAGGAACGCGGTGAGGCAGGTGCGCCCGGTGTTCTTCTTGGGCGGCGGCAGCGGCATGCCCGGCTGCATCCCGCCCCCGGGCATCCCCGTCGGCGGCATGCCCGACTGCGGCATGCCCGGTTGCGGTCCCGGTGCCCCCTGCGGCCCCGGAACTCCCTGCGGGGCAGGGCCGCCGTGCGGAGGGCTGCCCTGCCCCGGAGGTATGCCGGGCGGACCGGGCATGCCGGGCGGAGGCCCGGGAGGCATCGCGGGCGGCGGGCCCGGCTGTCGCCCGTAGCCCCCGGCGCTGCCTGGGGGCTCGGGTGGGCTCGGGTAGGACATGGCTCCCCTCCTCGGCGATCGGCACCCCTGAGCGCGGGTGCGGCGCGGCGGGGGGAGACGTCTGCGCTCGCTGATTTAACGCGCGTGCCCCCGCGTTTGCGTAGCAGACCCTATCGGCCGATCCCGGGCCGGAAGCTCCGTCCCCGGTCTCGGCTGTGTCACAGAACCGCAGGTCAGAACAGTTCAGGACATACCTGGCCGGGGCCGCTGGGCGGGGCTGCCCGGTGCCTGCCGGCCTCTCTCCGGCGGCCCGGCCCACGAGGCTCAGACGGGCTGGAGCGCCTCCGCGGTGCTGTCCTCGCGGGCGGTTGCCGGAGCCTGCTCGTCCTCGGGGACGGCGATGACCCAGCGGGTCTGCCGGCGCGGGCGCAGATAACACGCCCAGTAGGCGACCGCGACGAGGACGATGCCCCCGGTGACGGCGAGGCTCTCCGGGCTCTGCCGGAACAGGACCCAGAGCAGCACTGCCATCAGCAGTGCGGGGAGCACCGGCCACAGCGGCATGCGCCAGGCGGCCCGGTGCTTGAACTCCGCGCGCCGGGCCGCGAGAGCGCCGAGCGCGACGAAGATGTACATGCCGGCCACCGCGACGCCGGTGACCTCGCTCAGCATGTCCAGGTCGACGAAGCACAGCAGCGCGCCCGGTACCCCGACCGCGAGCGTGGCCACCCAGGGGGAGCCGAAGCGCCTGCCGAGCCGGGAGAAGGCGCGGTTGACCGGTGCGGGCCAGGCGGAGTCCCGGGCGGAGGCGAAGACCACCCGCGAGTTCTGGATGACCATGACGATGGCGGCATTGACGATCGCCAGCGCGATGCACAGGCTGATGAACGTCCCGACGGCCGAATTGCTCCAGCCCTGGACCATGCCCGCGATGTCGCCGCCGGCGAGGGCGTGCAGATCCGGTGCGCCCAGGGTGATGGCGACGACCGGGACGATGACCACCGCGAACCCGAGGGCGAGGGTCCACAGCACGGTGCGGGCCACGGTGCGCCGGGGGTTCTCCATCTCCTCGGCCAGGTACACGGCGGTCGAGAAGCCCTGCAGGATGAAGAGCGCGGTGGCGAGCCCGGCGACGATCAGCCCGGCCGTGACCGGCGTGGTGTGGCCCTGCCCGCCGTCCATGACCGGGTGCACCAGTACCGAGGCGGAGCGCCGGGTGTGGGTGAAGCCCAGCACGGCGACGACGGCGGCGCCCACCACCTCCAGGGCGAGGAAGATGCCGGTGATCCAGGCGTTGGCCCGCAGGTCCAGCAGGCCCATGGCGGTGGACAGCAGCATCACGGCGGCCGCGGCGAACCGCGGATCCAGGTGCACGAGGGGTGCGAGGTAGTCCGCGGTGCCCAGCGCGATGATCGGCGGCACGATCATGACGACGATCAGCGACAGGACGAACACCAGCCAGCCCGCCAGTCTGCCCAGCAGGGTGCCGACCATCGCGTACTCGCCGCCCGAACTGGGGATCAGGGTGCCCAGTTCGGAGTAGGTGAAGGCGACGCCGACGCACAGCAGGGCGGCGACGGTGAGGGCGAGCGCGGTCCCGGTGCCCAGCGTGCCGAACGAGTCCGGCACGATCACGAACAGGGACGAGGCCGGGGTCAGACAGGACAGGGTGAGCAGCGTGCCGCCCACGACGCCGATGGAGCGGGTGAGCCGGGGCCTGCTGTTCGCTTCGCGCGTGTCGGTCATGCGGTTCCGTTCGTACTGTGCGTACTGGGCGGGGTGCGGTATCGCCTCCGGTGGCGCACCGAGCGGCGGTGCGGAATGTGCGGGTGCCGGAACGCGTCCGGTCGCCGCATACAAGCCCCTGCGGCAACCGGAGTCAATACCTCCACTCAACGGAATCCGTTGCTCACGCGGCATTTTCCGGGCTTTTGCTGCTGTCGGATGTGGCATGCACAGCCGATTCCGGTGCACAAGGAAACCGCAGCGACGATTCCCGAATTTCCTCGCTCCGCGCCCCCTCACAGCCTGCGCCGTCTCACGATGCGGTCGGCAGGCTCGATGGGCGCGGCTTCCGGGCCGGGCGCACGCCGAGGTGCCGGCACTGCGCAGCCCCAGCCGACGGCGCACCGCGGGAGCCCCGGGAGGCACACCAGGAACCGTGACCCCGAGGGGGCCGCGCGGGCGAGGCGCGGTCAGCGAGAGGCGGAGGGACAGCCCGGCGCGAAGTCGTGGGGGCGTCCCCGCGAGGCCCCAGGGGCAGTCCTGCGGGAGGGGAAGGCTGGAGGGGAAGATTGGAGGGGAAAGGGGACAGTCAGTCCGCGCGCGGCAGGCCGAATGCCTCCACGATCCGCTGCGCAGCCAGCGTCGCGGTCAGCCCGCCCTCGCGGACCTGCTCCTCCAGCAGCGGTGCCAGCCGCCGCACCTCCGGGTGCTGTTCGAGACGGCTGAGCAGATCGTCGCGGACCATCGACCACACCCACTCGACCTGCTGGTCACGGCGCTTGGCGGCCAGCTCACCGGTCGACTCCAGCAGCGCACGGTGCCGCTCCAGCCGCTCCCACACCTCGGCCAGCCCGGTGCCCTCACGGCCGCTGCAGGTGAGGACCGGCGCGGTCCAGGCCGCGTCGGACGGCCTCATCAGCCGCAGCGCACCCGCCAGTTCGCGGGCCGCCGAGCGGGCGTCCCGCTCGTGCGGGCCGTCCGCCTTGTTGACGGCCAGCACGTCGGCGATCTCCAGGACGCCCTTCTTGATGCCCTGGAGCTGGTCGCCGGTGCGGGCCAGGGACAGCAACAGGAAGGAGTCCACCATCTGCGCGACCGTCGCCTCCGACTGGCCGACGCCCACCGTCTCCACCAGCACGACGTCGTAGCCGGCGGCCTCCATCACCAGCATCGTCTCGCGGGTGGCTTTGGCGACCCCGCCCAGCGTCCCCGCGGTGGGGGAGGGCCGCACGAAGGCGTCGGGGTCGACCGCGAGGCGTTCCATCCGGGTCTTGTCGCCCAGGATGGAACCGCCCGTGCGGGTGGAGGAGGGGTCCACCGCCAGCACTGCCACCCGGTGGCCGCGCTCGGTCAGCAACGTGCCCAGCGCGTCGATGAAGGTCGACTTGCCGACCCCGGGCACCCCGCTGATCCCCACCCGCCGGGCGCCGCCCGCGTGCGGCAGCAGCACCGTCAGCAACTGCTGGGCCAACTCCCGGTGGTCGGCCCGGCGCGACTCCACCAGCGTGATCGCCCGGGCGATGTACGCGCGGGAGCCCGCCAGCACGCCCTCGGCATAGCTGTCGATGTCGATCGCCTGGGGCATCCGCTCAGCCCTCACGGCCCTCGGCTGCGTCCCGGCCCGGTTCGCTCCCGCCCGGTTCGCCCTCGCCCGGCGCCGCGGGGTGGCCCAGCTCCGCGGCCAGCTTGCGCACCAGGTCGTAGGCCGCGTCCGGGATGACCGTGCCGGGCGGGAAGACGGCCGTCGCACCCGCCTCGTGCAGCGCCGCCACGTCCGCGGGCGGGATCACGCCGCCGACGACGATCATGATGTCGTCCCGTCCCGCCGCCGCGAGTTCCTCGCGCAGCGCCGGGACCAGGGTCAGGTGACCGGCCGCCAGCGAGGAGACGCCCACGATGTGCGCGTCCGCCTCGACCGCCTGCCGCGCCACCTCCGCCGGAGTCTGGAAGAGCGGGCCGACGTCGACGTCGAACCCCAGGTCGGCGAAGGCGGTGGCGATCACCTTCTGCCCGCGGTCGTGGCCGTCCTGCCCCATCTTCGCCACCAGCAGCCGCGGCCTGCGGCCCTCCGCCTCCTCGAAGGCGTCCACCAGCTCACGGGTGCGGGTCAGGGACGACGACACTCCGGCCTCCTCTCGGTACACACCGGAGATCGTACGGATCTGGCCCGCGTGCCGCCCGTACACCTTCTCCAACGCGTCCGAGATCTCCCCGACGGTGGCCATGGCCCGCGCCGCGTCCACCGCGAGCGCCAGCAGATTGTTCTCCAGGCCCGGCCCCGAAGCGGCCCCGGCCGCCCGGGTGAGTGCCTCCAGCGCCGCGCCGCAGGCCGCCTCGTCCCGTTCGGCGCGCAGCCGCCGCAGCTTCTCGACCTGCTGGGCCCGCACCGCCGAGTTGTCGACCTTCAGCACGTCGATCTGCTCGTCGTCGACCGCCCGGTACTTGTTGACCCCGATCACCGGCTGCCGGCCGGAGTCGATCCGGGCCTGGGTGCGTGCCGCCGCCTCCTCGACGCGCAGCTTGGGGATGCCCGCGTCGATGGCCTTGGCCATCCCGCCCGCGGCCTCGACCTCCTCGATGTGCTGCCAGGCCCGGCGCGCCAGATCGTGGGTGAGCCGTTCCACGTAGGCGCTGCCGCCCCACGGGTCGATCACCCGGCAGGTGCCCGACTCCTGCTGCAGCAGGAGCTGCGTGTTGCGGGCGATCCGCGCGGAGAAGTCCGTCGGCAGCGCCAGCGCCTCGTCCAGCGCGTTGGTGTGCAGCGACTGGGTGTGCCCCTGGGTCGCCGCCATCGCCTCGACACAGGTACGGGTGACGTTGTTGAACACGTCCTGCGCCGTCAGCGACCAGCCGGAGGTCTGCGAGTGGGTGCGCAGCGAGAGCGACTTGGGGTTCTGCGGAGCGAACCGCGAGACCAGCTTCGCCCACAGCAGCCGCGCCGCGCGCAGCTTGGCGACCTCCATGAAGAAGTTCATGCCGATCGCCCAGAAGAAGGACAGCCGCGGTGCGAACGCGTCCACGTCCATCCCCGCGGCCCTCCCGGCGCGCAGGTACTCCACCCCGTCCGCCAGGGTGTAGGCCAGCTCCAGATCCGCCGTCGCCCCGGCCTCCTGGATGTGGTAGCCGGAGATGGAGATGGAGTTGTACCGCGGCATCTTCTGCGAGGTGTACGCGAAGATGTCGGAGATGATCCGCATGGAGGGCTGCGGCGGGTAGATGTAGGTGTTGCGGACCATGAACTCCTTGAGGATGTCGTTCTGGATGGTCCCCGCCAGCTTCTCCGGCGGCACACCCTGCTCCTCGGCCGCGACGATGTAGAGCGCCAGCACCGGCAGCACCGCGCCGTTCATCGTCATCGAGACCGTCATCCGGTCCAGCGGGATGCCGTCGAAGAGCTGCCGCATGTCGTAGAGCGAGTCGATCGCCACGCCCGCCATCCCGACATCGCCCGTCACCCGCGGGTGGTCGCTGTCGTAGCCCCGGTGGGTGGGCAGGTCGAAGGCGACCGACAGGCCCTTCTGCCCGGCCGCCAGGTTGCGCCGGTAGAAGGCGTTGGACTCCTCCGCTGTGGAGAAGCCCGCGTACTGGCGAATCGTCCAGGGCTGGTTGACGTACATCGTCGGATACGGGCCCCGCAGATACGGCGCGATCCCCGGATAGGTCTCCAGGAAGTCGAGACCCCGCAGGTCCTCGTCCGTGTAGAGCGGCTTGACCGCGATGCCCTCGGGCGTGTTCCAGTCCAGCTCGGGGACCTCGCGCCCGGTCCGCTCCGCGACCGCCTCGCGCCACTGCCCGGCGGTGCCCTCGGAGGGCTCCGGGCCGTCCAGGCCGACGGTCGTGAAGTCGGGCACCGGGCTCGGCGTTCCCGCGTCCGGTCCTGTCGTCCGGCGGCTCATGCGTCGACCCCCATGCAGTCGAGAAGGGAGGTGAGAAGGGCGACGGCATCGCCGCCCGCGTGGACGAACCCGTCGACGCCGTACTCGGTGGAAGCGGCGTTCCCGGCTTCCCCGGGGCGGCCCGCCAGCAGCACCCGGGTGGCACCCGCCGCCCGGAGCGCGGCGGCCACGTCCGCCGCCTGTTCGGCGTAGAGCGCGTCGCTGGAGCACAGGCAGGCCACCGAGGCGCCGCTGCCCTCGAATGCCGCGGGCGCGCTCTGCGCGTCCACCGTCACCGGGTCGTGCACCGGCTCGATGCCCCCGGCGCGGGCGAGGTTGGCGACGAAGGAGACCCGCGCGGTGTGCACGGCGGCCGGGCCCAGCGCCGCCAGGAACAGCTTCGGGCGGGCACCGGTCGCCGCCAGGTGCGCGTCCGAGCGGGCCCGCAGCGCCTCGTACTGGTCGTCGCGGCGCACCCGCGGCAGCCCGCCGCCGGGCCGCTCGGGCGCCGGTTCGCGCTCCACGGGCCGCTCGTCCAGCAGCGGGAACTCGCTGACACCGGTGATCGGTTCGCTCCGGTGCGCCAGCGCCCGGCCGCGCTCCGCCCAGCCCTCGCGCAGCCGCGCCTCCACCAGCCCGTCGCGCAGCGCGGCCGCCATGCCGCCCGCGGCCTCGATCTCCTGGAACCAGGCCCAGGCCGCACGGGCCAACTCGTCGGTGAGCGCCTCCACGTACCAGGAGCCGCCCGCCGGGTCGATCACCCCGGCCAGATGGGACTCCTCCAGCAGGATCGTGGAGGTGTTGCGGGCGATCCGGCGGGCGAATCCGTCCGGCAGGCCGAGCGCGTCGTCGAACGGCAGCACCGTGACGGCGTCCGCGCCCCCCGCCCCGGCGGCCAGCGTGGCCACCGTCGTACGGAGCATGTTCACCCACGGGTCGCGCCGGGTCATCATCACCGCCGAGGTCACCGCGTGCTGTCGCTGGGCGCCCGCGCGGGCGGGGGCACCGCACGCCTGCACGACGCGCGACCACAGCCGGCGCGCCGCGCGCAGCGCCGCCATGCTGGTGAACTGGTCCGCCGTCGCGGCGTACCGGAACTCGAGCTGTGCGCAGGCAGCCTCCACCGGCATCCCGGCAGCCGTCATGTCCCGCAGGTAGGCCACTCCGGTCGCCAGCGCGCAACCCAGCTCCCGTGCGGGTGTGCCACCCGCCTCGTGGTACGGCAGCGTGTCCACCGCGTACGTGCGCAGCCCCGGCTCCCGCCGCCCGCACTCCTCCGCCAGCGCCGCGGCCTCGCGGCGCAGTTCCGGTACCGCCTCGTGCGCCCCGGTGCGAGCCGCGTACCCCAGCGGATCGGCCCCCAGCAGGCTCCCTTCGGCGGGCTCGGCGCCGTCCGTCAGACGCCCGCGCAGCCGCAGCAGTTCGGCGGCCGCCCGGCCGAAGTCGGCGCCCGCCTCCAGTACCACCGGCGCCAGATCGAGGTAGACGCCCTCCAGGGCGCGCCCCAGATCCTCGACCGGCAGCCCGCCCTCGCCCACCGTCAGCCAGACGGAGGTGACACCGTTCTCCAGGTCGCCGAGCACCGCCTCGCGGGTCCCCGCGGCGTCGGTACGCGCGTGCCGCTGCCGTACGTCCCAGCCGTGCGGGGCGTTGCCCTCGGCGCGGGCTCCCCTGGTGAACGGCGCGAACCCGGGGAATCCCCGCGGGCCGCCCGCCCCCTCCTTCGCGGCTTCCCCCGTGACTGCCCCCGTGTACAGGGGGCGTACGTCGATGCCGTCGGTGAGCGTCGTGGTGAGGGCGGACTCGGGCTCGGAGGCGTCCGGGACCGTCGCTCCCGTCTTGCGCAGAACCCCGGAGACGAGCTGCTGCCACTGCTCGTACGTGGCGTCCGGGAAGTCCTGCGCGAGGGAGAGCCCTTCTTCAGGCGGGACCGTCATGGCCGCAGATTAGGTGAGGTGACCGGCGAGTAGCAGCAACCCGCGGGTGTGACCTTGCACTCTCCCGCCGCGGGGGGCCTGCCTTCGCACGGTTTGCCGGACGTGCCACGGCTCCCGCCGACTCATCCGGTCCGTGCGGCGAGCTCCCGCCGGGCGAGTCGGTCGGCCCGGCGTGTCGTCTCCGGTTGGCGGTACGCGGGGGCCAGCCGGAGGACGAGGGCGCAGGCGTTGTCCAGGCTGATGCCGCTGCCCACGGAGACGAACACCGGCTTGACCCCGTCCTGGGTGCGCAGCGCGCGGCCGACCCGCTCGCCGTCCATGGTCAGCGGCGACCACGCCCCCCGCTCCCGGGCCGGAGCCTCGTGGTCGAAGACGAACGGGGTCTTGGCGACCCCGAAGCAGGGGAGGCCCGTCAGCACTCCCAGGTGCACGGCGAGCCCCGCGCGCCGGGGGTGTGCGATGCCGTAGCCGTCGCACACCACCACGTCCGGCTCCGGGCACCGGGACAGCCCGCGCAGCGCGGCGGCGACCGACGGCAGTTCGCGGAACGCCAGCAGTCCCGGGACGTACGGGAAGGAGGTGTGGCCCACATGCACCGACTCGTCCAGCACGGCCAACGACGCCGCGTCCAGCACGACGGCCGCGGCGACCAGGCTGCCGTCGTCGGCGTAGGCGACATCGACCCCGGCGACCGTCCGCACCTCGTCCGGACCGGGGCCGGGACCGACCAGGTCGGCCGCCTCGCGCAGCCGCTCCTGCGCCGCCACCGCCTCGGCCTCCGTGGTGGGCCACCCCTCCGGCCCCGCCGTCACCCCCCGGTGCTCTTCCGCCCCGACCGTCCCCACGTCACGCTCCCGTTCGTCCCGCCGTTCTCAGGCGCGCGGTGGCACAGTCCGCCGCGTCACTGCGCGCAGACGACATCGTGCAGTTCGATCGGATGCGAGTCCAGCGCGACGTAGGCGGTCGAGGTGCTCGCCGTCCCGTCCGCCCAGTAGGCGGTCACCGTGGCCCAGCCGAACCCCGCGGACTGCGCGGTGGTCACCGGGCCGACCTCGATGTCCAGCGGCGTGTTCTGCGCGCACAGGATGACGTCGCGTTCGGGGTGCTGCGCCTGCTTCCGCTTGAGGAGGTCGGAGACGAAGTGCTCCCGCTGCACGCGGTCCGGGCCGTGCGTCCCGTAGAACCAGGTCAGGAAGCGGTGGATCTCCGGGCCGGTGTGACGCCGCGCCGCGATGTGCCCGCTCCCGGCCTGCGCGCCGGCCGGGGGCTCGTACACCTGCGGGGTGGGACGTGCCGAGGCCGCCTGCGCACTCGGCGCTCCCTGTCCGGACGGCGCGGCCCAGGCGCTCGGTGCGGCCAGTGCCAGAAGTGCGGCACCGGTGGCGCACAGCGCGAGGACTCCGGCGCCACGGCCCCGGGCACGGCTCCTGCGGACGGCGGTACGGAACATGGGACACCTCTTCTTGTCGGGCGCTGTCCCGGAGGGACTCGGTGACCGCATCGTCCGCCCTCCCGGATGCGCGCGGCGTGGGGACGCCGCAACCCGCCCCCGCAAACCCTCCTTCCGGGTGACGGCGGGCCCTGCCCTCGGCACGCACCGGTGCGCTGGGGGAGCCCGGCCGGGTTCCGCCGCGCGCGAGGCGGTGAGCGGGACGGCGCGGCAGCGCGTAGCCTGCACTCCCACCGATCCGGCCAGGAGGGAGTGCGGAATGGGGGCCGAAGCGCGGTCGGACCGGTTCCTGCGCTCGGTGGATCTCGCGCGCGTCGCCGGGATCTCCACGCAGCAGGTGCGCAACTACGAAGCCGCGGGCGTCCTGCCGCCCGCCTCGCGCACCGACTCCGGCTACCGGGTCTTCACCCCGCGCCACCGGGCCGCACTCCTCACCTTCCGCGGACTGGCGAAGGGCTACGGCCCCGGTCCGGCCCGGAGCATGCTGCATGCCGTGCACGAGGGCGACGTACCGGCCGCTCTGGCGCTGGTGAACGAGTGCCATGCCACCCTCCACGAGCAGCGCCGTTCGCTCCGGGCGGCGAGCGAGGCGCTGACGGCCACGGCGGAGCGGGCGCCCGAGGAGACGACTGCGGCCCGCGGGGTGCTGCGCATCGGCGAACTGGCGCACCAGCTCGGCCTGCGTCCCTCCGCGCTGCGGGTGTGGGAAGCAGCCGGGCTGCTGACCCCGCACCGCGAACCGGGCACCGGGTACCGGGGATTCGGCCCCCCGGAGATCCGCGACGCGCGCCTGATCGCCCTGCTCAGGCAGAGCCGCTACCCGTTGCCGCAGATCCGCACCGTCCTGGACGGCCTGCGCGAGACCGGCGGCACCGAAGAGCTGCGGGCCGCGCTCGCCCGCCGCGACGCGGAGCTGACCGCCCGTACCGCGGCCATGCTGGAGGGCGCCGGACTGCTGCACACATACCTGCGTGACCACGCCTCCGGCGAGGCCGCCACCGCCGGGCCCGGGGACGGCGACCGCTCCGGGAGCGGTCCGGACCGTGCGGGCGCGGGCGGCTCCGGGGACGCAGGGGCTCCTGCGCACGAGGGGTGACGCACCTCCGGTACGCCCGGCCCCGGCCCGGCGGACCGGCCGCCGAAGGGCCGGTCCGCCAGAGCCGCCGGCCCCGCCGGCCACGGGCAGACCGGGTGGGACAGGGGGGCGGCGAGCATGCGGACACAGGCCGGCACCGGGCCCGGTCCCGGCGCGCCGCTCCGCCTCCCGGCCGGGCCCGCTGCTCGCGCGGGCCGCTGTCCGGGCGTGCGGTTCCCTCAGCCGGCGCCCCGCTCCAGGACGCGGGACTCCTCCAGCTCCGCCTCCGAGAGGAACGCGGACAGTGCGGCGGCGGTGTCGACGCCCGCCGGGGTGCCGGTCGCCTCGTCGGCGGCCAGCAGGAAGTATCCCGGCATGGGCGCGTTCTCGACCTCGCGGGCCAACCCCGCCAGAGTGCCGTCCGAGAGCCGGAAGACGAAGGTGTTCCAGGGGCCGAGGTCGTCCCAGGTGATCTCGGGTTCCCCCCAGCGCCGGACGGCCTCCTCCGTGGTCAGGTCGAGATACGCGAGTTGCACGTTCCGGCGCAGCAGCGAAGCGTCGACGCGCTCCATCGTCATCTCACCTCCGTGACGAAGACCGGGATGCGGGCGAAGTCCTCGCCTTCGTGGAATACGTGGCCCACGCCTGGACCGCCCAGGTCCCAGGTGGAGTAGCCGGTCATGTGGGATGTTCCGGTCGGCTTCACCGAAGTGTAGAACTCGAAGCTGCCGGGCTTCGCGTCCGGCGGGAGCGGGCCGTTGTGCGACTGCACTGCTTCCACCTGGGCGGTACGCGGGGTCCGTCCCCACAACTCCCCGCTGTCCACCACCTGCTGCGCCACGTCGGCGGTCTGCGTGGGAGACCCCTTCCGGTGGAAGGGGCCGTACAGGGTGGCGGGTTCGCCGATGTCCGGTCGGCCCGGTGGCAGCGCCAGAGGCTCCTTGGGCGGTTCGGGGGCGGAGGGGGTCTCGTGCCCGCCTCTGCCGAAGAGGCTCTTGAACCGGTCCTTCAGACTCGGCCCGCATCGGGGGGCGAGCCCCAGGACATCGGTGGCGGCATGGGGGTTGTGGACGTAGGCGGCCGGGTTGGGAGCGGGTGCGAGGCCCAGCGGGTCGGGGCTCGTGTAGCGGGCGGTCTCCGGGTCGTAGTGACGGAAGTAGTTGTAGTGCAGACCCGTCTCCGGGTCGTGGTACTGGCCGGGGAAGCGGAGGGGGGTGTAGGCGGTGCTCTCGGCGTGCCAGCCGGTCGTCCCCCACAGCGTGGCGCGGCTGCGCCAGGCGATCTCTCCGGCCTCGTCGACGAGCTCCGTGGGGGTGCCCACCAGGTCCGTGACGATGGCGAAGAAGCGGGCGTCGATCTCGCGCTGGGTGGCCTCTTCCGTGCGGCGCTCGGTCTGGCTGAGCGGAGTGGCGCCGTCGTGGTCCCAGGTGAGGGTCACAGGATAGGGGAGCTGCGCACCTGTCGTGGTCTGCTCGACGAGAACGGACCCCGCCCAGGTGAAGACCGTGCTCTCCAGCACCGTCTCCCCGTCGGCCGCCATCCGGTGCTTCTCCGTACGACGGCCCAGCGGATCGTACAGATAGCGCCACACCGCGCCGTCCGGGGTGGTGACCTCGGTGAGCAGGTCCTCTGCGTCCCAGGTGTAGCGCCAGGTGTCGGGCTTCCTCGACAGCCGGGTCTTCTGCCGCAGGGTGAGCCGCCCCGCGGCGTCGTACGCGTAGCGGACCTGGCCCGCGCTGATCACCCGGGTCCCGGCATAGGCACGGTCACCGGCTGCCTCCGGGGCGTGCTGGGCGGGCCAGGCGGCGTGAGTGAGGTTTCCGGCCTCGTCGTAGGCGTAGCGCTCGCTCCAGTCGGGCGCCTCGACCGCGGTGACGCGCCCGGTGGCGTCGAGGTCGAAGGTGCTGCAGCCCGCCATGAGGTCGTCGATGCTCGTCAGGTGGCCGTCGGCCCGATAGGTGTAGTCGCGCTGCTGTAGGGTTCCGGATCCGGCGAGGTCCAGCGCCTGCCGCGTCATCCGCCCGGCCGGGTCCCACCCCCGGGTCAGAGTGAGGCCCGCGTCGCCGATCCGGCGCTCCGTCTCGCGGCCCATGGCATCGTGCCTGAACCCGATGGTGTGGTCGCCGACGGTCAGCGAAGTGCGGCTGCCCGCCGCGTCGTAGGTGCTGGTGGAGACCGCGCCGGTCGGGGTGGTGCGGCGGACGGGCCGCCCCAGCGCATCGTAGGTGTGCGACACCGTGCGGCCGTTGACGAGTTCCGCCTGGACGCGGCCCAGCTTGTCCCGCTTGTAGCGCACCTCGGCGTCCGGTCCGACCGCCTCCAGCATCCGGCCCGCCCTGTCGTAGGCGTAGGTCGTGACCCTGCCTGCCGCGTCCTTGCGCACCATACGGTCCAGGAGGTCGTACTCGTAGCCGATCCGGTCGCCCGCCGGGGTGCTCTGCGCCGCCAGTCGACCGGCCGCGTCGTGCTCGTAGCGCCGAGTGCGGTCGTCGAAGTCCGTCTCCGCGACCAGGCGGCCCGCGAGGTCGTAGGTGTAGTCCCAGTTCAGTCCCCGCGGGGCGGCGACCCGGGTCATGCGCAGCCCGGTGTCGTAGGTGAACTCGTACCGCACTCCGTCCGGTCCGGTACGCGCGGTCAGGAGGTCGAAGTCGCCGTACTCGTAGAGCGACTCGGCGCCTGCCGGGCTCACATGGCGGGTGCAGTTGCCCTCGCCGTCCCACTCCCAGCGCTCCGTCGTACCGTCCGGTCCGGTGCGTCGCACGGGGCGGCCCTCGACGGTCCAATCCAGTTCGGTGCGGGCGCCCATGGGGTCGGTCACCCGCACGGGACGGCCGAAGGGGTCGCGCTCGTACCGGGTCACGCCGCCCAACTGGTCGGTGGTCTCCACCGGGAGTCCGGCCGGGTCGCAGACCACGTGAACGGTTCCGCCGAGTGCGTCGGTGACGGAGGCGAGACGGCCGCGGCTGTCGTAGGCGTAGCGGGTGGTGTGGCCCGCCGGGTCCGTCCGGGAGACGAGCTTCCCGTGGCCGTCCCACTCCTGGTGCCAGACCGCGCCGTCGGGCTCCGTCGTGGTGACCGGAAGCCCCAGGCCGTCGCGGGTGACGGTGCTCCGTGAGCCGTCGGGCCGGGTGACCGACGTCAGGCGCCCCGCCGCGTCGTAGGAGAGCCTCGTCGTGCGGCCCAGCGCGTCGGTGTGGGCGAGGGGGCGGTTGTGCCGGTCCCGCTCGATACGGGTGCGATTGCCCAGCGGGTCGATCTGGCCTACGGACAGTCCGCGGTCGTCGAACAGATGCCGGGTCGTCCCGCCGTCGGGGGTCGTCACGGTGGTGACGCGGTGGCCGGTGGTCTCGTCGAGGCCGTCGTGGTCGATGCGGATCTGCATGTGGCCCGCTGTGCCGCCTTCGGCGATGACGCGGTGGAGGTTGTCGTAGACGTAGTCGTAGCGGCGGTCGTTGGTGTCGGTCCAGGACACCACGCGCTGTTCGTCGTCGTACTCGAAGCGCAGTGGCAGTCCGGAGGAGCCTGTGACGTCGGTCAGGTTGCCGTCGGTGTAGGCGTAGCGCAGCACCGTCGTGTCGGCGTCGGCCCCGGCGAGGGACAGCGCGGTCACGCGGTCGTCCTCGACCGTCAGCCGCACGGTGTAGCCGCCGCTGTGGACGAGGCGCAGGGGTGCGCCGGTCTGTTCGTCGTACTCGAAGGTGATGCTGTTGCTGTTGCGGTCGGTGATCTGCTCGATCCGGGCCGCGCCGTCCTCCGACGTGCCCCCTTGCGGCGGGGCGAAGTG
>NZ_FOGO01000030.1 GCF_900111245.1 Streptomyces qinglanensis
TGGGGTGGCGGGTGGTGGTGACGTGGTCGTCCCGCTCGGTGGCGCTGTTCGATGCGGTCGTGCTGCCGGACGACGGGGACGAAGGAGCGTTGTCGGGTGTGTATGTGCCGGCTGTTTCGGGTGGTCCGTGGGTGAACAGTCCGGTGGCGGCGCGGGGTGTCGGCGCGGTGGTGAAGGCGGCGCGTGTGCGGCTTTCCGAGGGGTTGCCGGAGTACATGGTGCCCTCGGCGGTGATGGTGCTGGACCGGCTGCCGCTCACGCCGAACGGGAAGCTGGACCGCAAGGCACTGCCCGCACCCGAGTACGTGTCTGCGGCGACTGGTCGTGCCGCTCGTACTCCGCAGGAGGAGACGCTGTGCGGGCTGTTCGCCGAGGTCCTGGGCCTCGAACGGGTCGGGATCGACGACAGCTTCTTCGACCTCGGCGGCCACTCCCTCCTCGTCACCCGGCTGGTGAGCCGCATCCGCAGCGTGGTCGGCGTCGAGCTTCCCATCAAGGATGTCTTCGAGGCTCCGACCGTGGCGCTCTTGGTGGAGCGGCTGCGTGGCGAGGGCCGCGTCCGTAGGTCGCTGGTGCCGGTGGAGCGGCCGGATGTGGTGCCGCTGTCGTTCGCGCAGCGTCGTCTGTGGTTCCTGCACAAGCTGGAGGGACCGTCCGCCACTTACAACATGCCGCTGGCGTTCCGCCTCGCCGGCTCCGTCGACGTGGAGGCGCTGCACGCGGCGCTGCTCGATGTGGCCGCTCGGCACGAGTCGCTGCGTACGGTCTTCCCGGAGGTGAACGGCGAGCCCCGCCAGGTGGTGCTCGACTCTGTCGATGCCGCGTTCGGCTGGGAGCACCGTCGGGTGAGTGAGGCCGAGTTGCCGACAGTGCTGCAGGAGGTGTCCCGCTACGGGTTCGAACTCGCTTCCGAGACACCGCTCAGGGCCTGGCTCTTCGACACGGATGACGACACCAGTGTCCTCCTGTTGCTGTTCCACCACATCGCAGCGGACGGGTGGTCGATGGGTCCGCTGGCGCGGGATGTGGTGGCGGCGTATACGGCGCGTTCGCGGGGTGGTGTGCCGCAGTGGTCGGAGTTGCCGGTGCAGTATGCGGACTACACGCTGTGGCAGCGTGAGCTGCTGGGTGACGAGGACGACCCGGACAGCCTCTACGCCCAGCAGGTCGACTACTGGCGCGACAAGCTGGCGGATCTGCCCGAACAGGTGACCTTCCCGACCGACCGGCCCCGGCCGGCAGTGGCCTCGTACGCCGGTGAGACCGTCACGTTCGAGATCGAGGGAGCGCTGCACCGGCGCATGGCGGAACTGGCCCGCGAAACCGGTTCCACCGTGTTCATGGTGTTGCAGGCCGGTATGGCGGCTTTGCTGACGCGTTTGGGTGCGGGGACCGATATCGCGTTGGGCAGTGGTGTGGCGGGGCGTACCGATGAGGCGCTGGACGATCTTGTCGGCTTGTTCGTGAACACGTTCGTGCTGCGGACGGACACGTCGGGTGATCCGGGGTTCGAGGAGTTGCTGGGTCGGGTGCGGGAGTCGAGTCTGGCGGCGTACGCGCACCAGGACGTTCCCTTCGAACATCTGGTGGAGTTGCTGAACCCGAACCGTTCCACCTCCCACCACCCGCTCTTCCAGGTCGCACTCGTCCTCCAGAACACCGACCAGGCGGACTTCACGCTTCCAGGACTGCAGGTCAGCACGACCGAGGCCGATCCGGGCACAGCGCGGTTCGACATGCTGCTGTCGCTGACCGAACGGCACGACGCCGCCGGGGCCCCCGCGGGGATCGAGACCGTCGTGGAGTACGCGACGGACCTGTTCGACCTTTCCACGATCGAGGCGCTCTTCGACCGCTGGAAGCGACTGCTGGAGCAGGCGCTCAGCGACCCCGCACAGCCCATCGGCAAGGCCGTCCTGCTGACCCAGGCCGAGCGGCAGAAGACCCTGACGACCTGGAACGACACCGCGGTCGACGTGCGCCGAGAGACTCTCGCCAGCTTGGTCGAGGCACAGGTGGCGCGTACTCCGGATGCCACTGCCGTGCTGTCCGCCGACACGACGCTCAGCTATGCCGAGGTGAACGCGCGAGCCAACCGACTCGCCCGCCATCTGGTCACCCGGGGCGCCGGGCCCGAGCAACTGGTGGCCGTTGCTCTGCCCCGCTCCGCCGACACGGTCGTGGCATTCCTCGCGGTGATCAAGACCGGTGCCGCCTATCTCCCGCTCGACCCCGAGGACCCGGCCGAGCGTCTCCGACGCACACTGGATGACGCGCAGCCGGCACTGATGCTCGTCTCCCGCGACCACGACCCGGGCGCCGTGGACGCGGAGGTCCCGCGCGTCGTCGTGGACGAGACGTCGACCGACGAAGCAGTCGCTCAGCAGGACGCCTCCGACCTGACGGATGCCGATCGCCTGGCTCCGCTGACTCCGACCGGCCCGCTGTACGTCATCTACACCTCCGGCTCCACCGGACGGCCGAAGGGCGTCGTGGTCGAACACCGCGGGCTGGCGAACAATCTGCAGTGGATGCAGGACGCCTACCCGGTCGGGCCCGGCGACGTACTGCTGTTCCGTACCTCCGTACGGTTCGACTCCGTCGGACTGGAGATCTGGTTCCCTCTGCTGCACGGTGCCGCAGTCTGCGTGGCCCCCGGCGACGTGGTGCGCGACCCGCAGCGCCTCGTCTCCTTCATGGCAGACAACAGCGTCACGGTCGCGCAGTTCCCGCCGTCCCTGCTGGCCAATCTGCCCGAGCCGCCTGCCGGGCACTCGGTGCGGCGTATCTGGGCCAGTGGCGAGGCCCTGCGCCCGGATCTCGCCGCTCGCATCGCCGCCTCCTGGAACAGCGAGCTCTCCAACCTCTACGGCCCGACCGAGATGACCATCCAGGTCGCCTCCTCGGTCTGGCAGGGCCCGGACGGTGCCGCGCACAGCGTTCCGATCGGACGGCCGATGTGGAACACCCGGCTGTTCGTCCTCGACGCGGGCCTGCAGCCGGTCCCGGTCGGAGTCGTGGGAGAGCTCTATGCCACCGGCGTCCAGGTGTCACGTGGCTATCTGCGGCGTCCCGGGCTGACGGCGGAGCGGTTTGTGGCCTCTCCGTTCGAGGCGGGCGTGCGGATGTATCGCACGGGTGACCTGGTGCGGTGGCGTGCGGACGGTCAGTTGGAGTTCGTGGGGCGTGCGGATGAGCAGGTGAAGCTGCGGGGCTTCCGGATCGAGCCGGGGGAGATCGAGTCGGTGCTGGCCGGCTGTGCGGGTGTGCGGGAGGCGGCGGTGGTGGCGCGTGAGGACGTGCCCGGTGACCAGCGACTCGCCGCGTACGTCGTGCCGGACCTCGAGGCGGCTGCCGCGGCCGGGACCGCTGCCGGTCCCGGTGCGGTCATGGAGCCCGCCATGGTGAGCGATGCCCAGGTGGAGGAATGGCGCGAGATCTATGACTCGGTTTATGCCGAGAGTGCCTATGGCGAGTTCGGTGAGGATTTCGCCGGCTGGGACAGCGCATACACCGGTGAGCCGATTCCGTTGGGTGAGATGCGGGCGTGGCGGGATGCGGTTGTTGAGCGGGTGCGTGGTTTTGGTGGTGGCCGGGTTCTGGAGATCGGGGTGGGGTCTGGTCTGTTGATGGGCCATTTGGCGCCGGGGGTTGGGGAGTATTGGGGTACGGATCTGTCGGGTGCGGTGATTGAGCGGCTTCGTCGCCAGGTGGCCGGGGCGGGGTTGGCGGATCGGGTGTGGTTGCGGTGTCAGGCGGCGGATGAGGCCGGGGACCTGCCCTTGGGGTATTTCGACACGGTGGTGATCAATTCGGTGGTGCAGTACTTCCCGGATGGGGAGTATCTGGCCCGGGTGTTGGACCGGGTGCTGGAGTTGTTGGTGCCGGGTGGTCGTGTGGTGGTGGGGGATGTGCGGCATGCGGGGTCGTTGCGTGCTTTGCATGCGGCGGTGCATGGGGATCGTGGTGTGCAGGCGCGTGCGGTGGTGGATCGTGCGGTGTTGTTGGAGAAGGAGTTGGTGGTGGCTCCGGAGTTCTTCACGGAGCTGGCCGGGGGTGATGGCCGTGTGGGGGCTGTGGATGTGCGGCTCAAGCGGGG
>NZ_FOGO01000002.1 GCF_900111245.1 Streptomyces qinglanensis
GTCGTGCAGGTGGGCGAAGGACAGCGCAGCAGCGATGACCGCCTGCACGAGCACGGCATCGACCCGGGCGAGGTGGGCGCGCATCGGGGCACCTCCTTCCTGTTTTCGGCATGGGAGGGGTAGGGAGGTGGCGCGAGGGCGGTCGCGCCGGCCGGATTGGGGATCGGGTCAGGCGGTGGCGGGCCGGGGCTTGGTCAGCGAGGCAGGCTGGAACGGCTTGAGCGCGGGCAGGTCGGGCACCAGGTGCGCGGTCCGCTCACACGCGACAGCAGCGTCGGCCAGGGACAGGTACGGGGTGCGGATGCGCGACCAGCCGCCGGACGTGTCACCCACGACCGCGAGACCGGGGCGTTCGGGCGCGATGGTGCAGGCCGCGCCGACCGCTTCGGGGGCGTTGTCCCCGAGCGCCATCTTTGCGGAGGGTTCGTCGTTGACGCGGTGGCAGACGCGGCCGGAGAGTTGGGCGCGGAGCATGGTGGCGCCTTTGCCCAGCTCGGCACCGAACCGCTGCCCGCACACCTCCAGATAGATCCCCGCAGCCCTACCGAGCTGGGCCAGCCGGATCAACCGGGTGACCATCTCATCCCGCCGCTCCTCGTCCTTCCGCGAAGCGACGAGGAACAGTTCGGCCACCTCATCCACGAACAGCACGATCGGCACCGGCCGCTCGCTCTCAGGCAGGCCCCACACTTCCGAGGTGATCTCCTCATCCGGCGTGGACGGGGCGATGCCCTGGCGGGCGCGGATGAGGTCGTAGCGGTCCTCCATCTCCCGGACGAGTACGGGCAGCAGCTCGGCGGCCTGCCCCGAATCAGTCGCCAACGCGGACAGCCGAGGAGCGAAGGGCGCCAGTTCCACGCCCCGCTTGCAGTCGATGCCGGCCAGCGCGACCCGCTGTTCAGCGAGCCCGGTGATCAGGTGTCGCAGGTACATGGACTTGCCCGACAGCGTGGCGCCGAGGACCAGTTCGTGCGGGATGGCGCGGTAGTCGCGGACGAAGGCGGTTGCGTCCTCACGCAGTGCCACCGGCACCCGCAGGAACCCGCCGCCTGCCTTGCGTGGCATCCGTACTCGTTGCAGGACGTCGAAGCCGACCAGACGCAGTTCGACCACACCGGGCTTGACCGGCTCCACGTAGACGCCATGCACACCCCAGGCATGCCGCAGCCGCTCAGCCGAGGCAGCCACGTCGGCAGGCTCCTGCCCCGGCGCCAGCCGCAACCGGATGCGCAGGCCGGTCGAGGTCGGCCGCAGCATCCCCCGACGAGGCGGCACCGGCCGCACCTCACGACGAGTCGCAGCCCGCACAGCCAGCACCCGAAGGCGGGAGGGCGGCACGGTCAGCCCGCACGAGTCCATGACCGACCCGTACGAACCCACCAGGCGTGCAGCCGAGGCAGGCATGCCCACGGCCGACCAGTAGGCGGCAGGGTGCCGGGCCCGGAGGTAGGCGGCACCGGCACCCAGACCGGCCGCGGGGCCGCCTACCTCCATCAGCGTCATCAGCTCGGACACGGTCAGGCCCCCACACCCGCCGGAACGGCACCCGGCGCGACAGCAGCAGCCCGGTAGGCGATGCCGTGCCGCTGCTGCCCGTTGAACACCGACTCCCACGGCCGAGCCACCAGACCCGGCAAAGAAACCGGCGCCCCCAGCGCCAGCCCCTCGGAAATGCCACTCTCCGGAACGGTCACGTGGATCAGCGAGGACTCGCCCTCATCGATGTAGACGACGCCGACCTTCATCAGCGACTCACCGCTGGTGGCGTCCTTGGCGATCTCGCCCGTCTGGCGGTCCCGCACCTTCGGCTCGGGGATCTCGGTCAGCAGGACTGTCGCGGTGGACGTGTCAATACGGATCGTTCGCACGACGCAGTACTCCCTTTGCGATTGCCCCATTTCGGGGCATAGGACAACAACTAGTCACGCAACGGGAGGTTGACCGCTTACCGACTGGGCGCGATACGCTTCGAGAAGCGTTGATGCCAACGACGCACCCGGCCTGAGTGGGCTGCCTCCCGCTCAGGCCACATCTCTTCTGTGGCCTCTGAAGCGCATCGGTGCGGGTCTGCCTTCCCGCGTCGGTGCGCTTTCGCATGCCAACATCCCCTGCCCTGCTGGTTGCAGAGGGGCATGTTGACGCTCACCACAGTAACCCGTACTCCAAGTACTTTCTAGTACTTCACGTACTAGTCCACACTTCTTGTACGCCCAGCTCGTTGGCCAACCCTCTGAGCTGGTCGGATGGTGGCTGGCTCATGGTCAGCAGGTCCGAAACGAGCTGCTTGACCAGGGGCATGGCGCGCACCATCTCCGGTGACAGTTCGCGCGCCTTGAGCAGCGCTTCGACCGCGGGTCCGACCTGTCGCCGCTGGGCTTGCGCTCTGGCGATGTCGAGGTTGAAGCGCGTCTGACGCTCCGAGGAGAGCGCGGAGGCGTCAATGTCCCGTGCGGCTCGCAACGCGACGCCGGCGTCGCCCAGGTCCACCGCCACCGAGACCTCATGCAGGCCGACGTTCGTCGGCCCGAACTCGGTGTTGTAGTCGTTGCGCCCCTCTCCGACCTGCTGCGCCATGGACCGGGCTTCGCTCAGGAAGTCGTACGCGGCGTCAGCGTTATTCAGGCGTGCGGCGGCGACAGCTCGCTGAAGCGTCAGAGCGCCACGAAGGGCCACCGCCGCGGCCTCCCCGGAGTCCGCGAGAGGGCGGAGTGCGTCGGCGGCGGTCCCGGAGGCTTGCGCCGCCTGTTCGAAGTGCCGGGCCCCGAGGAAGACGATGGACAACCGGAACTCCCCGGCCGCCATCAGGAGCGGATCATCAGCGCGCTCGGCAGCGACCACGGCGCGGTCAACCGCGATCCATGCCGCTTCCGCTTCGCCCATGTTGGCCAGGGCGCCGCTGCACGTGTGGTACATGGCGGCCATCAGCCGGAAGAGCTGCGGACGCTGCTCTTCGGGGCCGGACCGCACGGCCCCCTCCAGAGAGGGGACCAGCTCTTCCAGGAGTTCCGCCAAGTCCGCGTAGTTCCCGCCATGCGCAAGGGACCATGCCCGGTCGACCTGGGCGCTCAGCGCGGCGACATCCGGGGGTTCGTGCCGGCCGAGGATGGCGGTCAGGGAGTGCGCGGCGCTCAGCACCAGGCGAAGCCGGTTGGCACCTGGGGGCTCGCCGTCTGCAACCGAGGCGACGATCGGAGCCTCGGCGGCCAGTTCCCCCACCGGAAGATCGAGGGCGTCGGCGACCTTCTCCAGTACCGTCATGCGGTCGATCCGGCGCACTCCGCGTTCCACCTGGGAGACCCACGCTTCTGAACGCTCCAGGAGCCGGGCGAACTCCTTCTGCGACAGGCCGCGACGTTTGCGATTGAAGGCGATCTTCCGGCCGAGCGCCTTCGCGTACTCAGTGCTCAACGTCGACGCCCTTGCCGGACATGAGGTCCAAACGGTCCACCTGGACATCGGCCACGTACAGGTCCCGCTGAGCGAGGAACGTCTGGACGTAGCCCTGCGACTCGTGAGCCTCGAAAGCGCCCCGGTCGCGGTAGAGCTCGTAGAAGATCCGTTCCAGTGGCCGGCCGTCTACGCGGTGAACCGCGTAGATCAGCGTGCCCGGCTCGTTCTCCTTGATCAATTCCCCAGTGCGCGAGACCAGGGCATCGAATTGTGCCGCGGCGTCCTCGTCCTTGCACGTGAAGCGCACCATCAGCCCGAACATGCGTTCTCCCTTCGCTGATCACTCGTCTCGGCACCACACCTCAGCGTGAACCGTATGCGGCGATAACCCGCACGAAAAGTACGATCCCGCATCTGCGCTATCCGCACACGGGGTACGGTGCTGATACTAATTGTACGGCCGTGACTCCTTCGCGTCAGCCGTACCCCAGCTTTGCCGTGCAAACGTGCAGGTCACCCCAGGGAGGGCCGATGTCACGCAACCTCCGAAGCTTGATCGTTTCGACGCACCCATTTCCGCACCAGGCACTCAAACACCAGAGCTGCACAGCGCCCCCTCAGCCAGCAAGCTTCCGCCGGCATCGCTCCGGCAGCGCGACACCGAAGCGCGCCTACCACTGCGAAGCAGCCGCCTACGCGCCGGCAACGGGCCGGTCCTTCGCGCTCGGGACATGCTCGGCACCCACTCCACGGCTGGCCCTGCGCTGGCTGCTCCACCGGGCGGGCCACATCGCAGACCAGCTCGACACCCCCGCAGCCAAGCCCGTACTCCACTGGCTCGGCGACCAAGCCGAGCACGAGCACGCACTCTCACTCCTGACGAGGGGCGAGACCTACACCTTCACCGTCTTCGACGACACCACCCGGTACGCCCTGTCCGCCCGCGCCACCAGGAGCGCACAATGAGCCCCGCAACCCTCACCCGGCACGGCTACTGGTGCGAATGCTGGACCCAGAGCCCGGCAACCGGAACCGCCCCCGCCCTGCTCGGCTCCTTCGACGCCACCACCCCGCGGCAAGCCATCCACTGGGTACGCACCAGTCTGCTCACCATCGCACCCGCCCTGGACGACGAGCCCTACCGCCAAGCCCGCTACTGGGTGACAGACGGACAGACACACTCAGCCCAAGCACTGCACCACGGGCGTTCCTTCAGCCTCACGCTCACCCAGCACAGCACCCGCATCGCTTGGACCGCGCGACCGGTCTCCTACCTGCCCCTACTCCACCGCCAGGGCAGGCAACTCCCGACCTGCGCCTATGAGTTCGCACCCAGGCCACGAACCAGTCGCGCGTAACAACTTTCTCTACGACTTCAAGCACCCGGCTGCGCTCCGCTCCGCCGGGCGCGCCTCGGCTCCGCTGCGGGCGCCGCTCCTGCCTCCGGCCCGCTCCGCACGCGCTGCGCCGACGCGCGCCCACGAATGGGTAGGGCTGGGCTATGAGCGGCGAGCATCGCGCGACCCACTGTCAAAACAGTGCCTCCGGCGGGGGCGCTCAGGCTCCGAGATGGACGGGGCGCTGTTCGCGGGTACCGGCCGAGTGTGACGTGCGCCGGGAGCTCCCATCCCGTCTGCCGTCGACCGAGGCAGAGCCGAGCAGACGCGGCCCCTGGCATCCAGGTCGTTCGTACGGTGGCGCGCTCCACCTGGACGCCAGGAACCACGCCCGCTCCACGGTGTGTGGGTCGACGGCAGACGGGATGGGAGTTGGGGAAGGTGATGGTACAGGTCGAGCATGCAAGAAGGGATTCCGTTCAACGGCACCCCTGACACGGTGACTGCGGTGTATAAAAGCAACAGGCGATAGGTGACTAGCTCACAAGCAGTTCGGGGGCGAACGGAAATGCAAATGACTCTTTGGGGCGACGATGAATTCGCCTCCCTCGATATTGTCCCATGCTACGACGAAGCAGTGGCCGCCGCTTCGGAGGATTTGGGGGACGACCAACAACAAATTGACAACGAAATTCTACTCAATGGCATTACCAAGCCCAAGCGCGACCTTGAGGAGTTCTCATCCCTCACGACAGTTGAGGCATATGGAACACTGGCAGAACTCCCCACTGTCTACACCAACTGCCCTTTCTGTAATGCAGGAATGCATTCCTTCGAGGAACTGCACGAGGATCCCTATAACCCTGATGACGTGCCCAACCTCACGGCTCGACACCGCCTAGATTATTGCCAGAATTGCAGGCACTGGCGGCTACACGAGGCTCGATCGGAATGCATAATCATAAGAAATGATGGGTGGTATCAACACGCCCTTACTGTATTGTCATCGAAAACTCGCACCTTCGACGAGCGGGCTCCCGAGGGAACCCTTCAGGAGATTTCACAGTTCTTCCGACGACACCCGAATCTGTACCACAGCGTCTCACCGGTATACCTCGAAAAACTTACTGCTCGAGTCTTCAAAGAGTTTGGAAACCATACAGAAGTTCGTCACGTTGGACGCCCGGCAGATGGAGGTGTTGACGTGCTCCTCATCGAGGACGAGGAGCACTCCTGGCTCGTGCAAGTTAAGAGAAGAGAAAATCCTACTAAGGGTGAGTCGGTTGAGACGATCCGCAACCTTCTTGGCACCATGATACTTGAAGGAAAAACTTTGGGGGCCGTAGTCTCTACTGCGGATCACTTCACATTGCCAGCGCGCAAAGCAGTCAGGAACGCCTCCGAGAAAGGGTTCGTCATTGAGCTTGTCGACCAAAAATCATTGGATGCGATGCTCTCTCGCGCTCTGCCTGCCGAACCTTGGCGGGACGTACTCTCCAAGATTGAGGAAGAGCGGAGCAAGTGGTTCGACGAGAAATGGCGTTGAGGGTTTCCTTACCTACCGAGGCCGGGAAACACCGATTCGTATCAAGCAGCAGAAACTATCGTTACATCCGTATTGGCTCCCGAAATCCCCATCCCCGCGCACCTTCCTCAGCATCGGTAACTCTTAGACGCGGAGTAGACCAGAGTGCCCCTTGACTTAAGTCAAGGGGCACCAGTTCAGACGCGACCGACCCTACTTTGCGTTGACGTCCGAGGTGAGCTCCGTCCAGGTATCGGAGAGGACCTTGTTCAGAACGAAGCCGATCGTTGCGGCCGTGTTCTGAGCTTGCCCTTCGACGATCGTCTTCTTCCCTCCCTCGGTTCCGTCCTTGATCTCCCTCGTCTTCTTCTTTCCTTCCTTATCCAGCTTGTGTCCGGTCACGTCAATCCAATGCTGACGGTACCTAACCCAGTCGATTGACGAGAGTCGCGACTTGAGTTCGTCGAGAGACAGCGCCGACGTGGGCGGATCGGCCTTCGCGACCTCAACCAACTTACGGTCCACCTCGATCAATTCTGTTGGAGTGGAATGATCACTCGAAAGCCCCAGGCCAGCACCCAGCGGTTCTAGCTCATGACGCATGGCTTCGTGATAGGCCAGCGCGATAGCTTTCTGCGCAAAAGCCCATCCGTGAATGTACAGGCGACGGTACGGCTCCTGGTGCTTGGGAGTGGGGTCAGCCCATTGAGTACCGAAGGTGTCGCCTAGCATCGTGAGGAAGTCTCGGCAGTACGGCGCAAACCGGTCGACGTGATGGTGTTTGATCTGCTCCGGCTTTTTACTTCCCTTGCAAATTACGTTGAGAAGCATCTGGTCCATGGTCGAGAGGTCGACAATGAACTTTGTGGCTGTCTCCGAGGTTCCACCAGTTCGACCATCCGCAAGGCGGCCGTCAAAGATAGTTCCCTTTACCGCCTTCTCCCTTATAATGGCGAGCGCGGACGAGTTATCGAGGCGCGATACAAGGTTCTTGTTCTTCTTCGATCCACGCCCGTTTCGATCGGCGAAGCTCTGACCAGCCCTGAGGACGTCGACGTTAAGTTCAATCTCAAGGGTGGTACCGAAGGTATCGAGCGCCCCTGCCTTGATTGCCAATCCTGTGCCCGCAGCCTGAAAAAGCGCCGCTGTCTGCGTTTGCCCGTCGGACTGCATTACGGGAGATTTTGGCAGATATAGCGTACCGTAGAGGGCCATTGGGTTACTCTCGTCATATGCAACGAAGATCGTTTGCCCGAAGACAGAGCTCGATTGCCATCCACTAACAGTCGGAAGGTAAGCGACGCGCTCCCCCCTGATGGCTTCGATGTTGTAATTCCTGAAGTGTGCGAGGTTATCCTTCTTCGCCCCCTTGAAGTCCGACTGTGTTTGCTGATGAGCCTCACTCATGCCGATTTCGTCGTAGTCGTCACCAGGCGGATTCGCCGGGTTATACCTGACAATTTCGATAAATTGCCGAAGCGTTGGATGCAACGTGGCAGTGATTCGGTAGCTAGGCGAAGCTCCCTTGAGAGCGAGGATTACCCCCGGGATTGCATGACGTTTTCCGATCTCGTGCTGAAACTCGTACTTGCTATTGAGGAACGCTTCCTGCGCAGTTTTGTCACTCTGGAAGCGAACAACTTTGAGGTTGAAGAATTTTTCGTCTTCGGCGACCTCACTGTCAGGGATGAGCGTTGCGGACGGGATCATCGGGAAACTCATGAGTAACACCCTTCTCGTTTTCTACTGCCCGATCGTTTCACGATTCCGCTGGTTCAACCGCAGGCGGAATAAAGGGAATATTGTCGGCATCCACTACTTGCGACGGAACAGTTCCGGCTCGGCGCAACATGGACGGCAGTGTGATCATTTCGATACCGAGATTAAGGATCTCATTAGCTTCAATGATCGAATCGGCGAATTCGAAAGCAGCAAGGACTGCACGGACTTGACGACCGGGCGAACATTTACGCTCCATGGCCAGATAGGTAAGGACTTGGCCCAAGCCGTTGTAGTCAGCCTGGATCTTGAACTCCCAGACCCGCAGGACGTTGTTCGTATCAACGGTCTTCATGTCGGCACGAAGGCCAACCTCTGGAAACATCAACTCCGTCCGGACCAGGCGCTCCTGAGGACGGAAATCCACGAGTCGGCGCGCGTAACTGTCCCGGATGGCGCACTCGTGCGCGAAGTCCTCTGCGAGATCGTCAGCCACGTCTCCCCCTCGAAGACCCTTCTCTTGAAGAGGTGTCAGCTTCTCAGCGCAGTGACGGCCTGTCAAACTCGCGAGGTCGACGGCCCTTTTGCGTACGGCGGATCTGGCGTGCCGTCATGAAAAGAGAGCTCCGGTAGAGCGACGTGGACCACTGGTGGACTAGGCTGCCCATCACCCGACACCGCGAGGCGGTGACCAGCACGTATGTCACGCCCGCACGCCCCCTCCGGAGCCGTGTGCTCCGCTCGCCGCGGAAGGACTCACCGGCAGCAACTGCTGACTACGTGGCTGAAGCCGGTGGAGGTGCAGGGAGGGCGTACGCGCGCCTGGTCCGTCACCGTGGCTGACCGTCGGCTGAGGTTCGTGCCACATGCCTGCCAGATGCAGGGGGCAATACCGGTACCCCGAGGTCGAGTGGCAGTTCGCTTCCTTGGCCGACGAGGCCGTAGCTCAGCCCACAGGGCCCCCAGCCTCTCCTAATGCGGGTGCCGGTGTGACGCCGGGCATCCCGCCGTGCGAGACCTGTTCTTACATGCAACTCGGCTGAGCCTGGTGGCCGGCGCACCGGGCACACGCGCGCCTGATCGTTCGGCGCCCCCGCCGTCGTGGCGGGCTTTCTCCGGCTGAGGTCACCACAGGGGCCGTTGCGGTACAGCAGCGAAGTACAGCAACCCCCACAACCGCAGGCAGCCCGCACCAGCCGCAGACGCCCCGCCACAGGCCCCAGCCGACCCCACCGACCACCCCGCCCGTAGTTCGGGACGAAGAGGTCGTGGGTTCAAATCCCGCCACCCCGACTGAAGAAACACCAGCTCAGGGGCCTGATCCTCATCGAGGGTCAGGCCCCTGACTCGTTTCCGGGGCACCTTTGGGAGCGGTTTGGGAGCCGGGCTCTGGATGTGGCTCCCAGCCGACTCCCCGGGAGCCCAGCGACGCGCGACTCCCGAGCACAGAGTCCTTCGGTTCGGAGGAGTTTCCCCGAACAGCCGTCCCCGAGTGGGCACCCACGGTACGACCATGTGCATGCACCGATAGTCATCGCTCAACGAGCGTCAGCTCACGCTGCTCCGTCGCATCGCGGACGGAACAGAGCCCGTCGCCTCCGATTCGCCAGACCTCGCCCTGACCGCAAGTGCGTTGAGGGAGCGGGGCCTGATCACCATGCCGAAGGCTGAGGGGAGATGGCGGGCCGAGATCACCTATGCCGGCCGCTTCTATCTGGAGCACGGACATCATCCGGACAAGCCCGCGCCAGCGCCTCGGAGGAAGACGCTCACCGCCGACAAAGCAGACGCCGAGCGCGGTACTGCGCCGGCTGCTCAGTCGTCCACGCCGAGCGACGTCCCGGCCAAGGCGGCCACGCCGGCCTCCCGCCCATCGCCCGCCCCAACCTGGAGATCCCCGGACCCGCCCTGATCGAGAAGGTCCAGAAAGCGGGCCGCTTCCTGCGCATCCCGAACCCGGAAGCCGCGGACCGGGCGCGCTACCGTCGTGCCTTCGACACGGCCCGCCAGTGCGCTCCGCCCGGCTACCACCTGAAGTACAGCGGGAGAGCCAAGGGCGACTTCTTCCTCGGCCTGCTGCGGATCACGGGCGAGGACGACGCGGAGTGGAACCGGATCCGCCTCCAACGCAGTCGCGTGATCTCCGACATCGACGACGTACTCGCGGCCGTCGCCGCGGATCACAGCGCCTTCGAGATCACGGACGACGTGCTGCCCCGAGTGCAGTCCCTACTCCGTCTCCTGGCCGAGGAGGCGGAGAACCGTCTGTGCGGCCTGTCGGTCTCCAAGAAGCGCAAGCAGCCGCGCCCCCTGCTCACCGTGCACGGCCGCACCTACGAGGTGTCCTTCAAAGAACGGCAGAAGCGTGTGCTGTACGTGCCGAAGCCGCCGGGGAGAGAACGTACGACTGGCAGCGCGTCACTCCGCAGCATCGCCTCGAGCCGTCGGACGACCTGGAACTGCACATCAGCTCATCCAGCAACTACAGCCGGAAGAAGGACTGGGGAGATACGTCAAAGAAGCCGGCGGAGAGTCAGATCAGTTCGGTCTCGCGGACGCTGAAGTCTCGCGCCGAGGAGGAGGAACGCGCTCGAAAAGAGCGGGAAGCGGAGCAGCGACGACTGCGGGAGGAGCGAGAGCGGAAGGAGGAGGAACGCAGACGCCGAGAGGCTGAGGAGCGGAAACGCACTCAGCAGGATTGGGAGACGGCGGTCGGCAAGGCGAAGGTGAACGCCGTGCAAGCCGCGCAGGCCGAGCGCTTCGGGACGGCCTGCGAGCAGTGGCGGACAGCCGGCGAGATGCGCACCTTCTACTCTGCCCACGGACGCAGCCGACCGCACCACGGATGCGGACGAAAGCGATCGCCTGCGTCAGTGGGCAGAGTGGGGGCAGGCGGAAGCCGACCGACTCGACCCCACCGTGAGCGGCCAGGGGCTGAGCGCACACCCCTTTCAAATGGAGCCAACGGACGACGAACTGCGGCCGTTCCTCGACGGCTGGCATCCGGAACGTCCCGAGAAGGAGAAGCCGAACGCCGAGGCCGCTCCGTCCAAACCGGAGCCATCGCCATGGCAAGGATTCACAGACGTACCTCGGGATCAAGGCTGAAGATACGGACGCCAAGGTCGCACTCAATGGTTGAGGCGATGACGCCGTGTCCGAGACGACGTAGTTCCTCCAGCGCGCGCTCGACGAGCTTCCCCAGACGCGTCACTTCCTCCCGCAGAGCCACCATCTCTTCGTAGCGCTCGGCCTTCTCCTCGCCACACCACTCACGAACGGTGCGGAGCATCGCCGCATCAGCGTCGAGCTTGCGGTCGTCACGCCGCCATGAGCTCCAGGAGTACTGCGAGCGCTCATCTTCGATAGCCCGTTGCTTGCGGTCCACCTTCGGAAGGGTCTCGTCCGCGCGGCGCTGTGCGACCCGGCGGGCGATGCGTTCGGTGAGAGACCAGCCCGCCAGGCACCGGTCGTTGCGGTCCTGGAACAGCATGGGATCGGCACTCAGCTCTCCGGGATCCATACCAAGGATCTGTGCCGCGCTCTCAAGCGGGCCGAACTCTAGTACTCCCGCGTCGGCCACGGTGCGGCGCAGAGTCAGCCTGCTCTTCGGACGGACGAACCCCAAGACCATGCGGGCCGCCTCGAACTCACTGCTGCACCGTACCTCCCGCGACGCGTCGGCCAGGGCCAACTCCGCTCGGTCGTCGGCCAGAAACGCGTTCACGTCCTCCCATCGCGCCAGAAGACATCGGGCCCCACCCGCTCCTGCAGGCCGGCCTCGTCCCCGTCGACGAAGCGGACGTGCGCCCGCTCGGAGCGCCCTGATCCACTCATGCGGACGATCTCCACCCGGCGCACGTCCGATCCCAAGTCTTTCGGTGCCGCCCGATAGGCCCAGCTCTCCCCAAGATCCATGTGCCCATTGAGCCAGAACGGGCGACCCCACCACTGCTGTTTGACGACTCCCATGGGGGCCGACGCGGACACTGCAGCCCCTTTCACATGTCATATGGAGAGCACATAAAGACATCAAATCACTCCATCTTCACCATGCTCTTACTGAAACTGCCGTTCACTGAAGCCCAACCTTCGCCTCAGGGAGAAGCAGTGGACCCGAGAAGTGCTGGTGCAGTGGGGGTGGACTTCCCCTATACCTCGCGGACGACCTGCTACATCGAAGTTCACAAGGATGGCGACGTCACACACGGCGCGGACCGAGCGGCCTACGAGCGAGCCGTGACGGGAGAGTCTCGGCTCTACGCGGTGTGGCCCGGCGAGTGGTCGAGTCACCTGTTCGTGATCGACGATCTCGACGAGTACGCCCGGGCCCGCCGGGCCGCGGTTCCGGCCAGCGCGTGTGCCGCGCCCGCGGCGCCTGGCAGCCGGATTGGAGGTGATCAGGCCCTCGTCAATCGCGTCTTCGAAGACCAGGACCCTCGGCGAGTACGTCGCGGCATGCGCTCATCAGCCGCCCGGTGACGTGCTGGGGCACCTGGGCCGGGAGGCCGGCAAGCTGCTCGCCGTGGTGCCCGAGGCGCCGTCACGGCCGCAGGGCGGCGGCCGGCGTCGCCACGGTGACCGTGAGGTCCTGGCCGCGACCATCTTCGTAGCGACCTCGGGCTGCAAGTGGCAGCAGTTGCCGACGGTCTCGTTCGGCCCGTCCGGTGAGACGGCGCATCGCCGGTTCACCGAGTGGACGAAAGCCCGTGTGTGGGCCAAACTCCATCGCCTGGTCCTGGACGAACTCGGCTCCCGCGGCGAGTTGGACTGGTCGCGGTGCGCGATCGACTCGGTCAACATGCGAGCCCTGAAGGGGGGACTGACAGATCCGAATCCTGTTGACCGGGGCAAGTACGGTTCGAAGAACCATCTGATCACCGACCGGACGGGTCTACCCCTGTCCGTCGGCATCTCGGGTGCCAACGTCCACGACAGCCAGGCCCTGGTCCCGCTGGTGAAGGGCATACCTCCGATCCGATCCCGCCGCGGCCCTCGTCGGACGAAGGCCCGGCAAGCTCCACACCGACAAGGGCTACGACTACCGGCACCTGCGGCAACGGCTGTCACAGAGAGGCATCCAGCACCGCATCGCCCGCAAGGGCGTCGAGAAACCGTAGCGACTCGGTCGACACCGCTGGACCATCGAACGAACCATGGCCTGGCTCGGCGGCTGCCGTCGGCTCCACCGTCGCTACGAACGCAAGGCCGAGCACTTCCTCGCCTTCGCCAGTCTCGCCTACACTCTCATCTGCTACCGCCGTCTCTTAACGCCCTCGGAAAAGCGCATGAAAGCTGGCCCGGCCCGTGCGATGTACGGGGTCATGGCCAGAGAGAGCCCGCGCGCTGGATGCCATGGACTGGGTGGCTAACCAGAGATGAAGGCGATGGCATCGTGGCTATGGATGCTCTCCAGATTGCGGATACTCACCGCGTGCCGAAGGCCCCGAGCCCGGCAGGAGGCGCTGACCTCGCGGGCCATGTCCTCGACGAGGACCGGACTGTCGTACGCCTGCATGGTCAAGACACGCTCGTCGGCGCGTTTGACCAAGGGCACCACTGGCGCCGAGGCAGAGGACGACAGCAACCGCACGGCGCCATGAACCGACAGGGGGTAGGGGGTGTCGCCCTGGCCGGTCACGGTGAGCGTGACCTTGCTGCGTTGATTGTGTGCGCCGTAGTCGGAGATGGCCTTGGAACACGGGCAGAGGCTGGTCACCTCCGCGGTCACGGCCGTCTGGACCGTCACGTTGCCGTTGTCCCATTGCCCTTCGATACGGATGTCGTGCACCTGCTTTGACTCACGGCCACTTGCCGGGGCGACCACGGTCGTACTGACGGGCATGGCCATCGCCACGGTGATGGCGGGCGCATCCAGCAGCCCCGCACCGGCCTTGAGGACAGTGGGCAACCGCCGCGGGTCGAACCTCTGCAAGTGCTCGTGCACGAGGGCGACCATGCGGCTCATATGCGTGCCGCGCCGGTCGTTCTGGAGGCGCACCGTCACCCCGAAGTCCGCGATGCCCTCCTGGCGGAAGTGGCCGTCCTCGAAGGACACGGGGTATCGGACACCGTCGATACCGACCCGGTCGAGTTCAATACCCCGGGAATCGGTTTCGTTTTGGATGTCGTGCATGCTCACTCGCCCCGGTACGTGCAGCCCGACGTGCACGTCTCGCGGACCGTCAGAGCCGAGAGCCCCGACAGGTTGGGCTGGAGGCGTTCCCAGATCCAGCGGGCCAGGACCTCGCTGGTCGGGTTCTCCAGGCCCTCGATGTCGTTCAGGTAATAGTGGTCGAGTTGCGACTCGATCGGCTTGAACGTTCGCTTGAGGTCACCGAAGTCCATGACCCAGCCCGCCTCATGGTCAACCGGCGCCTCGACGTGCACGATCACCTTGTAGGAGTGGCCGTGCAGCCGGGAGCATTTGTGGCCCTCGGGGACGTTGGGCAGCCGGTGCGCCGCCTCGAAATTGAACTCGCGAAAGATTTCCATTTACTGAATTCCCAGATACTTGTGCGTCTGGAGAGAGAGAATCCAGCGCGGGTTTTTCATGCAGTATTCCACTACAGCACGGGTGTTGGCCTCCAAATCGGGGCCATCCATTGCTTGAAGGCGGAAGAACCTGAAGTCCAGATTTTCAAACTGGGCAGGAACTCCGCCCAGTTGAGGGTAGACCAGCTTCAACTCGTCGCCCTTGGTGACCACAAGTTCGGAGCCAATCTTGGGGCTCACACACAGCCAGTCGATGCCCGCTGGCGGCACGCGCGTGCCGTTGGTCTCGACCGCGACCTCGAAGCCCCTGTCATGCAGGGCCTCGACGGCCGCCTCGTCGAGCTGCAGGAGCGGCTCGCCGCCAGTGCACACGACGAAGCGGTGCTCAGCGGACTCCGAAGGCCAGGCGTTGTCCACGGCTTGGGCGAGGTCCTCGGGCGTGGCGAACCGGCCGCCGCCTTCGCCGTCGGTACCCACGAAGTCGGTGTCGCAGAACTGGCAGATGGCGCGGTGGCGGTCCTTCTCCAGGCCCGTCCACAGGTTGCAGCGTGAGAAGCGGCAGAAGACCGCCGGACGGCCTGCATGGCTGCCCTCGCCTTGGAGGGTGTAGAAGATCTCTTTGATCAGATACGTCATTCTCAGGCGTCCTGGTACCGCACGGGGTCGGTGGAACCAGCCTCGGCGAAACCCTTCAGGCGAAGCAGGCAGGTCTCGCAGCGGCCGCAGGCTCGTCCCTGCTCGTCGGGGTCGTAGCAGCTGGAGGTGATGGAGTAGTCCACACCCAGGCGCAGGCCCTCACGTACGATGTCGGCCTTCGACATCTCCATGAGCGGCGAGTGGATCTTGAGCTGCTGGGTGCCCTCGACGCCGGCACGGGTCGCCAGGTTGGCCATCTTTGCGTACGCGTCGATGTACTCCGGACGACAGTCCGGGTAGCCGCTGTAGTCGACGGCAGTGACACCAGTGAAGATGTCACTCGCGTTGACAGTTTCGGCGTATGCCAGCGCGAACGACAAGAAGATGGTGTTGCGTGCAGGCACATAAGTGATCGGCACGCCGCCCCCCTCGGTGCGGTCCAGAGAGTCATGCTTGGGCACCTCGATGTCCGAGGTCAACGCGGAGCCGCCGAAAACTCGCAGGTCAATGTCAGCAATGACGTGCCGGGCCGCGCCCTGGGCCTCGACCACGCGCTTCGCGGCCTCGAGTTCCACGCTGTGGCGCTGGCCGTAGCGGAAGCTGAGGGCGTACGGCGTGTAGCCCTGGTCCTTCGCGATGGCCAAGACCGTGGTCGAGTCCAGACCGCCGCTCAGCAGAACGATCGCAGGACGTGCCATGCCTTACTCCCTAGTTAGGCCGGTGTGTATGCCTGAAGCCTAGCGTGGAAACTGACAGGTAGAGTAACCGCCAGCAAGTACGAGTTATGAGCGTCGGGAGTCGAACCGCGTGGGGCAACTATCGCTGGTGGTTACGTGCACTGACCGCAAGGTCGAGAGGCCGGACGCGGCCCTGTGCGCCAGAAACCTGCCGGAGGGCAGCGTGAAGCAGCGCTCCGGCAACTGGCAGGAGCGCCTGCGGAGCGCGACCGCGCGCGGAGGGCACTCTCTGCCCTCCCTCAGGGAGCTCTACCGTGGTGATCACTGGGCTCGGTCGCGCCGTCTGGTGGCGGCGGCCTCGGACGCCGGGTACCAGGCGCAACTGTGGGTGGCCTCGGCCGGGCTGGGCCTGCAGCCGGTCGAGCCCGAAGCGCAGAGGGCACCCGTCTATGCCGCAACGTTCAGCACGCGGCACGCCGATGCCGTCGCCACGTCGACGGCGGAGAACGCCCAGTGGTGGGGTCACCTTCAGGAGGGGACCGGACAAGTCACGTTGCAGGAACTCGGCCAGCGAGGGCCGGTCCTCATGGTGCTCTCCGAGGTCTACGCGAGCGCCATGGAAGAGGAACTGCTTGCCCTGGGGAAGCAAGGCAGTGAGGCGCTGCTCATCGGGGGCGTGCGCGAGGTCCCCGGAGTGCACCGGGTCCGGTCCGACGCCGGCCTGAGCCATGCGCTGGGCGGCACGTTGACGAGCCTGAACGCGCGCATGGCCGCGTCGTGGCTCGAGCACTCCCGGGATCACGCGCTCACCTCGCCGGAGGCGCAGAAGGCGTGGAACGCGTGGTCGACCGCCACCACGAAGCCGGTGCAGTACAACCGGGAGCCCATGTCGGATGATGACGTGATCGCCTTTATCGGGCGGGAGACGGCGAAGGTGCCGGACATTTCCCGCACCCGGCTGCTGCGGGCCCTGCGTGACAGCGGGCGAGCCTGCGAGCAGAGCAGGTTTGCCAGTCTGTACAAGAGGACCACGGGGGAGCGGTGACAGAAGACGTCATCAGACGCAGGGCGCTGCGGATCGAGCAGAATCCGGGCATCCCGCTCTACGTGTTCGCGCTCGAAGCGGGGGAGATTGACCGGGTGGCCGATGTCGCGCGGATCTCCCGGGACGAAGCGGGCAAACTGTTCGGGTACCAGAGGCCCGAGAAGAAGCAGCACGTGAAGCAGATCCTGGAGTACCTCGACAGCGAGGACGTGTTGTTCCCCAATGGGCTCATCCTTGCCCTGCCGGCCTCAGTGCGGTTCAGGGGCAGCCGCGGGCCGAACAGCACGGACGGTCTTTCCACGATCGGGACGCTGGAAATTCACCTGCCCGAGTCGCCCGGCGCTCCCCGGCCTGCCTTCATCGTGGACGGGCAGCAGCGCAGCCTGGCGCTTGCGCGCACCCGCAGATCCAAGTTGCCCGTCATGGTGGCTGGCTTTGTCGCCGAGGACATCGAGGTGCAGCGGGATCAGTTCCTGCGCGTCAACACGGTGTCACCGCTGCCCGGCAACCTGGTGACGGAACTCCTCCCCGAGGTGCACACCAAACTCCCGACAAAGCTGTCCGCGAAGAAGCTTCCCTCCGTCCTGGTAAATGCGCTGAACCAGGACGCCGACTCCCCCTTCAAGGGACTGATCAAGCAGGCGTCGACCATCACGGACAAGCGATCCAGCGCCGTGGTGAAGGACAACAGCCTGATCTCCGCTATCGAGGAATCCCTGAAGCCGTCGGGCGCTCTTTTCCCGTACAAGAATCTCTCGAACGGGACGGTCGAAACCGCCACGATCCGCAGCATCCTCATCACCTACTGGAGCGCTGTACGGGACACCTTCCCCGACGCCTGGGGCGTATCACCGACCAAGAGTCGCCTCATGCACGGCGTCGGTATCCGCTCGATGGGGCGACTCATGGACCGAGTCATGGACCGGGTCCTCGCTGTCGCCGAACCGGGTTCGCCCGAGGCCCACGAGCAGGCCAAGGCCGAGTTGGCGCTCATCGCTCCCCACTGCCACTGGACCAAGGGGCGCTGGCCGGAACTCAACACCCCGTGGGACGAACTCCAGAACACACCACGGCATATCAGCACCCTTTCGAACCTTCTGATTCGTATCTACTTCCAGTCAAGGACCAGCGCGTCGTGAAGTTCTATTTTCCGGACAGTCAGGACCAAGTCAGCCCGAGTTACGACTTCCTTAACGATGAATACCCCGACTTTCGTGTCCGGCAGCGCGATGACCGCTATGCGCACCAGGTAGTCACTCCCGCCCCCTACAAGGGCATACTGGTCAGCAAGGCCATCGTTGACGGCTCTGTTAAGGGTGCCGGAAAGTACACTGCTCCCCAGCGGCAGCGGCTCTACCGCCTCGGCGTCCGCGACTTCTTCCGACTCCCCGAAGGAATGGACAGCCTCGGAGACTGCGGCGCATTCAACTATGTCGACGAGAAGATCCCTCCGTACTCAGTTGAAGAAGTTCTCGATTTTTATGAAGAATGCCAGTTCGACGAGGGCGTCAGCATTGACCACGTGATCTTCGGATACCAACCGGAGGCCACCGACGCCGAGGTCGATCCGGCGTGGGCCGAGCGTCGACGCATCTCGCTCAGGCTCGCCGAGGAATTCCTTGCCGGCATCGAGGACCGCAAGAGCAAGGTCATCCCCTTCGGTGCCGCCCAGGGATGGAGCCCGGCCAGCTATGCAGACAGCGTGGCCCAACTCCAGGACATGGGATACAAGCGCATCGCCCTTGGCGGCATGGTTCCCCTCAAGACCCACGAGATCATGGCCTGCCTTGACAAGATCGAAGAGATCCGCGACAAGGGCAACACCAAACTGCACCTGCTGGGCATCACGCGCATCGGCAGCATGGAAGAATTCTCCAAGCGCGGCGTGGCTAGCTTCGACAGCACGTCTGCCTTCCGGCAGGCATTCATGGACGAGCGCAACAACTTCCATACCGCCGAGGAGACCTACACGGCCGTCCGGGTCCCCCAGGTCGACGGGAATCCCACACTCAAGAGGCAGATCCTGGCGGGGGTGGTCTCTCAGTCAGCCGCCATCAAGGCGGAGCGCGAATGCCTCCACGCCTTGCGTGCGTACGGCAACGATCAACTGGAACTGACCGAGGCCATGGCAGCGTTGGAGACCTACTTGACTCTCGTTGACGAGAAAAAATGGGCCAAGTACCACGATAAATACAAGAAAACCCTGGCCGACCGTCCTTGGAATCACTGCTCCTGCCTTCTCTGCAAGGACCTGGGTGTCGAGATCGTCATCTTCCGCGGTACCGAACGGAACAAGCGCCGCGGATTCCACAACATGACCGTCCTCCAGGCGAAGATGAGCCAACTCAACTTCACGTGAACACCTGAGCCGCCCGATATATACGAACTGCCCACCTAGGAGATGATGTGGCCGACCGATACGCGTTGCGACTCCCCGCTCTGCAAGTGAATCAAGGCGACAAGCAGATCTACTGCTTCGCGGTCGACGGCAAGAAACTGCACGACTTCACCGCCGTCTCACGCATCCGCCGCGATGATGAGAAGCAACTGCAGGGGTATCAGCGACCCGAGGCCCTCAGCCACATCCGGGCAATCCGCCGCTACCTCGAGTCCGACGGGGCGATGCTGCCCAACGCCCTGGTCCTTGCGTTCGACGACCGGGTGGAGTTCGTTGCGGGGCGGCCAACCAATGGCATCGACTACGCCGTCCCGGGCGAGTTGGTCATCCCCGTCGACGAGTCGCTCGCCGAGCACGAAAAGCCGGCCTGGCTCGTGGACGGTCAGCAGCGCAGCGCGGCGATTCGGGACGCCGCCCTGGCGGAGTTTCCCGTCGCGGCGGTGGGATTCATTGCCTCCCAGGAAGAGCAGCGGTCGCAGTTCATCCTGGTCAACTCGACCAAGCCGCTGCCCAAGGGCCTCGTGTACGAACTGCTGCCCGAGACCACCGGCCAGCTGCCGCGCTCGTACGCGCGCCGCCAGCTCGCGGCGAAAATCATGGTCCTGCTGAACATGGGGGATGGCCCTTTCAGCGGAAGGATCAGCAGCCCCACGTCGCCCGGCGGCAGCATCAAGGACAACAGCGTTCTGAAGATGCTGGAGCACAGCATCTACGAAGGCGCCCTGTACCAGTACCGCAACGCCGAAAACGGTACCGGAGACGAAGAGGCGATGCTGGCGCACCTGCTGTCCTTCTGGAAGCCCGTGGCGAGCATGTTCGAGGACGCGTGGGACAGACCTCCCAAGGAGTCGAGGCTGACCCACGGCGTGGGCATCCAGGCCATGGGTTTCGTTATGGACCGGCTCACCGCGGACGTCCCCTATGACAAGGTCAATTGGGACAGGGTCCGCGTCTCGCTGCGCGGCCTGGAAGGCAACGTCGCCTGGACGTCGGGCACCTGGACGTTTGCAGACGGCCAGGAACGCCGTTGGAACAGCCTCCAGAACACGGCGAGCGACGTGCGGCTGCTCAGCAGCCACCTGCAGGCCTGCGCCGACAGATAGTCACGCCTCCCTGCTGACCCACCGGTGGCCTCCTCCACGAAAGCGGAGGAGGAGGCCACCGGTGGGTCAGCGGCTTCCCGCAGCAGAGCGCAGGCCGGTGACCGCCGCCCGCAGCATGGATGCCGAGCCGCTGCCGTCCGCATAGAAGATGTGCTGGGTACGCGCGTGCTGCGTGATGAAGCCGGTAGCCGCGTGCTTCGCACAGCGAGTCGCGATGACGACCAGGTCAGCGGAGCGAGCCTTCTGCCGGAGTTGCGCACTGCCGACGTGGTCGCTAGATCGGGCGGCGTCAACCCCGGGGGCCAGTTGCTTGATCTCTTCGAGGCAGCGCGTGAGCACGGCTTCGTCCAGGGAATACAGCAGCACCTTCATGGGCGGAAGGTCGGAGAGCGGCGACTCCTGGTCTCCGCCGGAGACAGCCCGCTCCTGCCAGGAGAACGGGATGTCCATTTCTCCGGAAAGACGCTTGGCGAACGCCAGGTCTGCTTCGTTGAGCCGTTGCTGGTGACGCCACAGCGGTTCCAGAAGGTCGTAGGCGAGCGTGGCGCGGGCCTGCTGGTCCGGGCAGGCGGCCAGGAGCAGCCGATCGACGAAGTCCAGTGCAATTGCGGCCCGTTCGGGGGAGACCCATCGGCTGCGATAGGCGCCGATCTCATCGAGCAGTTCTGCGTAGGTCTGTGCGGAGGGAGCGGCGCGCAGTGCGATCTCCGCCAGTGCCTGGAGCGCGGCGAGGTCGCCGGGGCCGAACCGGTCGAAGGCGACCGCGTTCCGGACGAACGCATGGGCCGTCAGGCCGGCAGGGGCCGCATATCCGACGGCTTCGATGAACGCCCCGACCGCCCGCCATGCCTCCTCAGCGGCCTGATTCTCCAAGCCGTCCAGCAGATTGGCCAGTACTGTGTCGTGGTCGGCTGGCGGGGGCCATGCGCTCCAACTGCGCTCCTCGATGGCTGCGGTACCCTCGCTGCTCCCCGCGGCTACGGCAGCGAGGAAGGCCGGCCAGGAGTCGACACTCTGCCCGGATTGCGGCGTGTCGTCTGCGGCAATTTGCGGCCCGGAATCCGTATCGGCGGCAGGGACTGCGGCTGCATCGTCTTCGGCCAGGATGCGCTGAGCGTCCTGCCAGAGCAGCGGGGGCAATGCGTCGACGCGGTCCTGCCCTTGTACAGCTTCCGCGAGACGACGCATGTGTGGGAGGTCATCGACGATGGTGGCCGCCAGCAAAAGCACGGAGAGGGCCGGGGTGCCGAGGTTGCCCCCAGCGGTGTTCAGCAAGTCGGAGACGATCCGTCCCTGCTCCTCCAGCCGTGCCCGCGCGGCCGGCAGATCGCCCTCCGCCAGGGGGCGTTCGAGCGCCGCGTACACGGCGTTCAAGATGGCTTCCCTGACCGGGAGGGGAAGGTCTTGCTGGACGACGTCGGCCAGTTCGGACAGCTGGAGGAGTTCCTCGCTGCGGCCGAGCCGGTCAAGCCGCTTGATCTTCAGATTGGCGAGGTTGGCCGCATTGATGCCCGCCGCTTCCAGATGGTCGAGGACCACGCTCGAGGCGGCCTCGGCTCCCGCGGAGAGGGAAGCGTCGAATTCGGCCAGGAGTCGGCCGATCGGCTTGGCCACCCGCCACATCCTGGGGGGACGGCGCGCCTGGGTCCTTTGCATCAATTCCAGGGCCCCGGCGAGGTTGCGGCGGTGCTCGAGGGTGCGCCCCGTCTCCAGACGGAACGTGGTCCGCTCGCCAGCGTAGTCCCGGATGGCCTGCTCGACGGGGTCGGCAGGGTCCAGCCATACGGGCTGGATGCCAACCTGCTCGTCATACGCGATGTAAGTGGGCCCGGCGAAGGCCCGGATCAACTCGGCTGTCTTGGCCCGTTCCCCGGGTTCCCGCGCGATGACATAGACAACGAAGCGGTCGCGGTCGGTATAGGCGCGCGGGAGCACGGCCGGGGCGTCGTCGCCTCGACGAAGGGCCTCGACGAAGGGCAGGGTGCGGTCCTTGAAGCGGTAATCCGGATCGAGGCCCGGCCAGACGCCATTTCCCGTGCCGAAGAAGCGTTGCAGGAAGAATTCGAGGGCCTCTTGCTGCTCATGCTGTATCTGCGTCACGAGCCACTCCTCCACCGTTGTGCCAGGTCCAGCCGTGCCTGGCCGGCGTCCGGCCCGCCCACCTTGTAGGTGACCAGTTCATCGTTCTTGGCCATTCCGCGCACCGTGTAGTTCATCGACCCGGTGAGGATCCACTCCTGCCCGCACAGGGTCTTCTCGTGGACGTCGGGATCGCGCTCGATGTGCACTCGCTCCACGCCGGGCGCGCTCATCCGCCGCAGGAAGGCATCGTTGTGCGGGTCCGGGCGCGTGATCACGTGCACGCAGGCGCCTGCGCCCGCGATGCGCAGGAGCGTGTCAGACAGCCGCCATCCGCTGGGCGGGACGTCGCCGAAGAAGGCGTCGTAGGTGCCGTGGCTGTTGTCGATCACCTGGATGTCGGTGATCCACGGCGAGACCAGCCACAGGTCGGTGCTCGGGTCGAGTACCTCGGCCATCAGCGCCGCGGACAGCGTCGAGTCGATGCGCAGCCCAGTGCGGGCGCTGGTGCGCACGGTTCTGGTCAGATCCTTCATTGGGTTGCCTCCCGCAACTCCACCCGTACACGTAGTTCGTCTCGATGCCTGGCGTAGCCGCGGACCTCGCCGTAGACGACCATGACGTCCCGGTGCACCGGCAGGGCCGGTACGCGGACCAGAGCCTTGGCCAGGGCGGACGAGGCGTCTGCGGGACAGATGAGGTCGGCGGCGCCCCTATCGGACATCGCCTTTTGATAGGCCAGGTCCCAGTCGCTGGCGGTGACGTCGACCTCGGGCAGCCGCTCGTTGTGAGCCGCGCGCACCAGGAGGCGATCCAGTACCGGCGTGTCCGCGTAGGGCTGGTAATGCTGGAGATCCTGTGTGCGGGCCTGTCGTCCTCGGGGCCAGAGCATGCTGAAGGCCTGGTCGGCCGTCAACTGTCTTGTTCCACCGGCGTGCAGTTGCTTGTCGCCGACAGCGAAGGCAATGACGTTCGCATCAACTTCCACACCGAGCCTCTGCTCCAATGTGCTCCACGCGTCCACCATGGCCAGGGCCTGCACATCGGTGTCAGAGTCGCTTCCGGGCCGGAGAAGGCGGGTGGACAGTGCTGATACCGCCGTGCGCCGGGGGCGGCCATCCAACTGCTCCCATGCGGAAAGCAGAATGTTCAGGGCCTCCTGGGCCGACTCGGCACCGTCGGCTGCGCGCAGGGCGCGCATGGCCTCTGCGGCATCTCCCTGAGGGTCGTCGGCCAGGTGACGCAGCAACCGGGTAAGGGTGGCATCTACGTACTCGTAGTCGCTGGGTGCGAACGCTCTGGTGACAAGCGCCCAGAAGCGCCGGGGGTCTGCTGCGTAGAAGCGCGCCAGGCTCTCGACGACGCCCAGGCCCCCCATGGAGGTCTCGCTGAGCCACACGACAGCCGGTTCACCGGGGCCAGCCCCTGGCATCACGTCGACAATCAAATCCCCGTCCTGGGCGTCGGGGCAGGCACGCTGCGCGGCGGCGAGGATCGCCGCGGCCACGGTGTCGCGATAGGCGCGCTGTGCCAGGTCCTCCGTGCGCTCGGCGACGTCCGGGGCGACGAGGTGTTCGGCCGCACGGTCCACGGCGGCGACAACCTGCGGGTCGCGCAGCAACTCCGTGAGCCCGTCGACCAGCCGAGCATTCTCGATTGCGTGGTCAGGGTCGTTGGTGTCGCGATAGAGGACGCTGAGGATGCGGGGCAGTTCCCCGGCCCATGCTCCGCCAGCGAGCGAGGCTCGAATCTCGGGGGCGGTCCGGGCTTGCTTGATGCCTTCGAGCGCGAAGGCGGTGAGGTAGACCTGGCCCAGCCACGCGCGCTGGAACTTGTTCGCGACGTCATCGAGGGCAGGGTCCTCGGCAAAGGTTTGCGAGAACGCCAGGGACCGCCATTGCGGTGACGACAGGTACTGCCTGACGGCGGGGTCTGCGGTATTCAGGGGCCGGAGCAGAATCTGCACGGCGTCGACTCCCAGCCGGAAGCCGAGCGCAGCCGGCTTGCCGTGCAACTCGTAATGGATCTTGCGGGTTTCGACTTCGCCGCGCTCGAGCGCCACCTGGCAGTCGGCGCCGAAGGTCATGCGTCGCATCTCGATGGGATTGCCGACGGCGTGCGTGCCGAAGCGGACGGCCTGCACGCGCTCGTGCCACAGCGAGGGGGTGGGAATGTCTGCCGGGGTCGGTGGCGCGTCCTGGGAGACGACGATCTGTGTGCCCCAGAGCGGGATCCCCTGCGACCGGTCGGAAATTTCCGGGTCCGGCTGCTCCAGGTTCAACTGGGTGGGCCGAAAGACCTGGAGTCCCGCCGGTGCGTGCCCCTCGGGATGCCAGGTGCCCTCGGGATCGGCATGCTGCACGATCTGGGGCAGTGGCAGCATGTCGCTGCCGGCGGGCGGTACCGGCAGCCATGTGCGGTGTTCGTCTCTGCGGTGTCCGAATCGTCGGCTGACGCGCCCTGGTACGGCCTCGCGCAGCGCTCGGGCGATGGGCAACTGCTCCAGCGTGTCGTGCGTGGTGAACGGCAGAAGCAGTTCGACCTCGGGCAGGTTCAGGGGCTCGAAGAGCGAGCGCGTGATGAATTCGGGAAGCAGCGTGCCTTCCTTGGCGCCCGGTTCAATGCGCTGGAACGACCAGTCACTATGCAGCCGACGCAGCGCGGTGGGAACGACCGACAGCAGCAGTGAGCGAGGCTGCTCCCACAACAAAGCCTGCACCTCGTCCGCGCTGATCTGCAGCGCCCTTACCAGGTGCTGGGCGAGTTCGTCCTGCAGGTCAGGCTTGTCGAGGATGGCCTGCAGCAGAGAGGTCAGCATGTTGTGGCCCGGCCGGTCCTCGTCGCGCACGGTATGGCTGGCGGGGGCTCTGAGTATCTTGCGAGGGTCGGCCCATAGTTTCTTCGAACGGAGCTTGCGGCCAGCCCAGTCCAGCAAGGACTGCGTGGCTTGGATCTTGAGGACGAAGCGGTTGCCGATGGGCAGGCTCCGGGCCGGCACCTGCGGCGCGAACAGGGTTTCGTATGCCTGGTAGGCGAGCCGGTCGCGGCCGTAGTCCGAGAGGGTGACCACCGTCATCGGCCGGGTGCCGCGCTCTCGACCGGCGCGGCCGCGCCGCTGGATGAACGAGGCTGCATCGCGGGGCGCTTTGTGCTGGAGGACCAGGCCTACGCGCGGATCGTTGAAGCCGACTTCCAGGGACGCCGTCGCTACGGTCAGGCTCGCGTTGTGATCGACTCCGACGTCCTGGGAGGAGGTCCGGCCGACATGCAAGTGATGGAGTTGCAAGGTGGGGTCGAGGTCATGACCGATCTTTTCGGCGATGTCCCAGGATTGACCATCGAGGTAGCGCGCAGCGTGCTCGTTGCGTTCAGAGGAGCGCAGGCCCGCAAGCACGGGCTTGCGGCCGTTGCGCCGGCCAGCCCGGTTCTGGCCGCCTTCCGCGTCGCGCAGGTCGTTGTAGAAGCGGTTGGTGACATCCAGGTCGTCGGTGAACAGGAAGGCGGTGGAGCCGTACAGGTATTGCCTCGTGTCCAGGTCGAGCATGCGGCCGTGGAGCATGGCCGTCTGGATCGAGGTGGACAGCAGGCTTGTTCCGGATACCGGGTCGCCGCGCAGTGCCAGGGCGTATTCGCGGCCTTCGGACTGCATGGCCTCTTCGGCCGGTTCAATCGGGTCGACGTCGCCCGGCCGCAGACCGACCAGTTGCGCAAAGAATTTGTCCGCGTCACGCAGGGTTGCCGACAGGCCGACGAACGTCATGGGGCGTCGGGCGGCCTCACGCCAGCGGCGCAGCAGCAGGGCCACCTGCGCGCCGTGCAGGCCGTTGTAGGTGTGCACCTCATCCAGCAGCACAAGGGAGGGGGCCGAGGGCGCGCCGCGCCAGCCGAGCAGCCACTCCAGATAGCTGTCACCACTGGAACGGTTCAGCATCTCCGTCGTGGTGAACAGCAGATCCGGCGGGTTCTTTTTGAGGGATTCCCGGGTGAGCGCAAGACGCCCGTCCTGCAGAGTGTATCCGCACCGAGTGCAGGTCAGCTGTTCACTGCCGCGCCTACGGTCCTCGTCGGTCCACAAGAGTTCCCCCGTGCCGCAGGTTGGGGTGGGGCAGGGGAGGAACGGGCACACCACGCCGTGGGGAGTGCGCTTCCAGGCGTTGGAGACGCCGGAGTTCGGTCCGAGTCTGCGGTCCCGGGCATTCCACGGGGTGTCTCCGTAGAGCGCGCCGACTCGGATGGGACGTCGCCTGCTTTGGCGCAGTGCTTGCTCGACATCGTCCACCGAGCGGATCGATTCTCGCAACTGGTCGCGCAAGAGTTCTTTGCGCGGATAGAGCGCCAGGGTGTGCACGCGCTTTGCCGTCCCAGGGTGCGCGTGCTGGGCCATCGCAGCAAACGCGGGCAGGTAGAACGCGAGTGTCTTACCGCTACCTGTACCGGCACCGACGATGATTCCCCAGGATCGCTCTGAGTTGAGGGACGTGAACACCGCCCGGGCAGCGTTCAGCTGGAAGCGCGCCAGTTTGCGGCCCTGCATTTGGGCGGCCGCGACGTGGCTTTGCACCTCCCCCCAGTGGGGCAGTTGGGCCAGCTCGCGCAGGGCATCGGATGCCGGGATATCCCGGTGCGGGTAACGTCGAGGTGCTACGTGCAGCCGGTAGTCGGCGACCAGTCGGCGCTGGTGCTGCCACCAGCCCGGCTGTTCCTCCTTCGCCCAACCGCCTCGGTCAAAGAGCTGCCGAAGACCGGTGGTGAGTCTGAGCGTCTCCGCCAGGCGGGTGCGATACCGCGGCGGTGACGTCACGGGAACCGGCACCTCGAACAGCAGGGCACGGAGCAGGAACTCCTCCAGCACGGCGTCGGCGGACATGCCCGTCGGGGCGGCCCCGTGTCTGTGCAGGAGATCGTCAATGGTCTCGATCACCTCGGCCCTGGAGAGGGCAGTCTCCGTTATTCCCCAGTTCAACAGGGGCAGTTCGTGATTCTCAAGGCGATTGAGAAGTTCGTTCGCGAAGCGAATGTCGAGTTGCTCGGTCACGCTCCGCTCCTCTGCAGAGTGATGTGGATGTCCATCTCGAACCGGCGCAGCAGCGCGATATCGCTGTCGGTGATGTCGCGGAGCGTGGGGCTGGGGCGCTTTTCCAGCACGTCCAGGAGATCCAGCAGTTCGCCAGGAGGATCGCTCTTGTCGTGCAGGGACTCCGCGAGAAGGGCGTACGTGCCAGTGAAGAGGGTGAGATCTGTCTTGGAAAGGTTCTTGGGGGCGATGGCCTGGCGAAGGTCCTTCTCCCGGGTGCGTGCAGCTTCGCGTTCCCCGCGCGACAGGATGGGGATGCGGGCCAGCGGAAGAGCAGCGACCTGTGCGGTGGCCCAGGTGGCCCATGCCTCGATGCTCTCTGCCTTGAGCCTGCTTGCGAACTCCTGCACCTTCTTCCTGGCCGTGTTGAAGACCGCGTCACTGGGCAGCCCGTTGAGGGCCTTGCGCTCGAAGGCAGAGCGCGCGGCGTCAATGCCGGACAGGTCAGGCTGGTGTGCCGCACCCAGGGCGGCCAGTGCGTGGCTCAACTCCACCTGAGTCCTGAGTTCGGCCAGGCCCGCCCGCAGTTCTCTCGAGCGGCTCAGTGCGCGGGCCGCCTCCTTTTCCCCTACGGCGCCCGCCGCGATCTGGCGGGCGCGGTTTTGCAGCTGTACGGCCTTGTCATACACGGACACGTTGGTCACCGCTCCTCACCGTCGTCTGTGGCGGACGGGACTGTGGTGAGTGCCTGCCACTCGGCACAGATTTGCCCCACGTCTTCTGCCGCACTGTCGCCTGCCGATCCGCTGGATCGTGACTGCGCGCTGGCCAGTGCGGCGTCCAGCCAGTCGTCGCTGGCCACGAGGAGTTGTTGAATCAGGATGAGCGAGTCGCCGCGGTCCTTGACCGCGGCAACCACGCTGGCCTTGTGCACCGTTGCGGAGTCGGAAGGAGTGTCGCCGGTCTTGGCCAGATCGTCTTCGAGCGCCGAGACAGCCTTCCAGTCCGCGTTCTTGGCGTCCTGCAGGAGCGCGTCGAATCGGCGTGTCTGCTCGGCCGTCAGCGGCAGCCCGACCTCGCGGGCCGCAGCAAGAGCGTCTCGGAGCGCTGCCATGGTCTGGACGCCGGTGGCACCTCGCGGCTGACGGCTGCGGATGGAGTCGAGCAACTCTGTGTGGCGGTGCAGCTGGCCCTGGACGAGGGTCTTCCAGGACGCGAACCCGGTGACCGCCGACCGCACCCACTTGGGAACATCCAACGCCTGAACATCCCAGTCCCACACGGAGGCGGCCTTCTCGAGCAAAGGCAGGACACGTGCGGCGTCAACCATGTTCACGCCGCCGATACCCTGGGCGATGCCGACGGCATGGCGCAGTTGCCGCACGAGATCGGGCCGCGCCTGGAGGTGTCCCTGGAGCAGGTCCATCCACTTTGGCCCACGGAGCCGTCCGTCCTCGCGCCGCCACTCTTGTCCTCCGTCGAGTGCTGCGGCCAGGAGTTGGGAGGGGGCCATTCCGGGCCAGGCCGTGCCCGCCAGCGCCGCACCGATCAGCGATGCGCGGAAACCCGCGACAAGGTGGTCGTCGGTGATCTCCATGTGGCGCTGCACCCGTGCGGTGAGATCTCGGCCGTGTTGTTCTGCCAGGAACGCCAGCCTGCGGATGTCCTCGGCACGTGCCGGGAACCCCCGTTCCGCTCTGAGGAGGCTGTCAAAGAACCAACTGTCCTTGGGGCGACGCGAGAAGGTGATGGGGGCGTCCTCGACGCCGACGAGGTTCTCCTTGGCTCCCTCGATGGATACGACGGTTGCCTTCGTCGGCCACGCGCCCCGACGCAGTTCGAGGCTGCCCACCTCGCGCATCAACGGTGCATTCCACTGATAGCGCTGCGAGACGGCGGTGGAGACAACTGTGCGGATCCGGTTCGCGGTGGAGGTATCCAGGCCGCCTTCGAGAGTTACCCAGTCATCCACGGTCTCCAGCATGCGCTGCAGTTCTCCGGGCAGCGCGTCGCGTCGGTTGCTGGCGCCCGTATCGGGCCTTCGCTCGCAGTCGTCGGCCGGTTTTGAGTCGGGATCAGCCGCGGGACGGCGTTGTGCTGTTTCGCCGCCCAGAGGCTCCAGAGAGAATGCCTCCAGGATGGTGGGGTGGAGGTCGGTGGCCCGCTCGGGAGCATCTCCCCAGAACTCGAGGACGAGGTTGCGTCGCTCTGCAGAGACGGGGTCATGCTCGGCTACGTAGCCGAGCACGTCACGGCTGACGGGCCGGTCGAGTTTCGTGGGCCGGAAGCGTTGCCGAAAGGCGGGATCGGGGAACTCGCCCTGCTTAAGGGCCGTGGCGTGTTCGACCAGGATCGGTCGCACGACGCTTCCCAGTACGGCACGGGGGTTGAAGGTCCAGGGCTTGTGCTGATCTGCCGTTGAGTGGACCGCCCGGATGAGAGAGGACTCGTTGAACGGGTACAGCCCGAAGCCTTCGTCGGTTGCCCCGAATGCTGCGTGGCATTCGGCGCGAAATGAACAGCTCAGGCATTTGTTGGGGACCTCGCTGTTGTGCGCGCGCTCGAGTTCGTCGCGTCCAACTCGCCCGGCGTTCAGATACCGGCCGACGAATGAGGCGATCTCGGTGCGTCCCGTTTCCTCGGGACTGAAGGGCACGTCTAGGTGGTAGACGTAGCCCGTGCCGGCTTGGATACGGGTCAGGGCGGTCTCGTCCAGGGACTGGAAGTAGCCGGTCGTCACAGCCATGAGGGTGCGGATAGGCGCGAGATTCGTCTTGCCGTCGCGGTTGGCTGCCTCTACGACGGCATCCAAGAGGTCGCGCTGGACCCCTTGGATGAGAGCGAAGTCCTCGATGAGAAGAACGATCTCCTTGCCCTGGCGGTGATACTCCTCGCGCACCTGGGTCATCGCATCGAGGAGCCGACCCGCTCCCAGGTTCGCGGCGCTCTTGATGGCCGCTTCTAGGTGCTTGTTGAGCAGGTCGACGGCGATGCCTTGCAGGTCGCCGCGGGTGCTAATGGTGCCGAGCAGGCGTTGGGCCATGCCGGAGGCGGATTGGATGTCGCGGATGTCTAGGGGCAGGTCGCTCACGCTGAAGCCCTCGGGACGGTCCGCTTTGCCGTCCCTGCGGTTGTGGATGAGTTGGTGGGCCAACTCGGGCACGAAGTTGCCCGGTGCGAGCAATTCTGCCCGAACATGAGGGTCGAGGAGTATCGCTGCCAGCTTGCCCGGGCCGACGAGCATGCGGGCCAGGGGGCGGGATTCCGAGTGGGGAGGGGTGGCCTCCAGCGCCTCGCTCAACTCATTGAGGATGCGGCGTGACAGGGCCTCCTCGTCGATGCCCTCGGTGAATCTGTCGATGTCGTCCTTGAGTTGCGCCAACTCGCTGCTGTCAGCCTCGGCGATGAGCGTACTGACGACAGCCTTGAGACTGGTCTTGGACTTCTCGAGGTAGATGACCTCGCGCTGATTTGAGCCCTCCTCCATCACAGCCAACTCTTCGCGCACCCACCGGACAAGATGCGACTTGCCCGAGCCGGAGTCGCCGACGACGGGCATGAGCAGGGCGCCGCTGTCTGCACGGAGTGCCATGAACTCCGTGAGGACGGCCCGCTCCCCGATCGGGTCGCCCTCGATGGCGATCTCTCTCCCGTCCGTGATCCGGGCGCGCTTGATCCGCAGCGGTGCGTGCGTGGCAAGGAAGACGGCTCTGGAAGGGCTGACCGCCTCGGTGTTGATGGTGGAGGCCGCCACTGCCGGGTCCCAGCAGAGCGTTCCGCGGAAGTCAGCCATCGGTGGGCTCCAGGATCGTGATGTCGCTGATGGGACGGGGGCTTCCGGGCCGTTCGGGATCGTGCAGCAGGAGGATTCTCCGGGCGTCGTCGTCCTGCTCGAGTCGCAGCCACTTCTCGTCGTGACCGCGCAGCAAGGCAAAGGAAAGCGCAGTGCCGGCCACGCTGTCACCTGGGTTGGGGAGCCCTACGGCCAGCGAGTGTGCGCCGCCGGGCAGGACGGGCAGGTGTTCTCGCAGCATCTGCAGGGCCTCGACGGCATTCACACGTTGGCCCGACTGCCACAGTTCGAGCACGGATTGCCTGACGGCCAGCGTGCAGTCCGTCATGAGCGGGCCGCGGCCGTCAGTGCGAAAGACAGGTGCGGCGGCCAGCCCAAGAGCGGTGGCCCAGTATCCGAACCGGGGCCAGCGGGTGTCGTTGGGGAAGAGGGGAAGCACCTCGTCCTTCAGTAGTTTGCGGTCCTTGCCGTCCTCCTGATCCAGGAGTTGCTGTGCGGCGACCCAGTCGATCGGTCGTTCCATGGGATCGTGCATGAGGAACCAGGCCAGCGCACGGGTCAGGTCTTTGGGCCCTGTCGCGTCGTTGTCGACGCCCAGGTTCTTGTTGTAATCCGCTTTGAGGACGGCGCGACGCAGGATGCGGGTGTACGTCTCCAGATCATCGCTGCCGGTCAGATCTCTGGCCGGTTCGGTCAGCGACAGCTCTTGCTGACCGGTACTGACCTGAACCAACCCCAGGGCCTGGAGGGATGCCACGGCACAGTCGAAGGGATGCCTGGTCGAGGTGTCCTCTGTCCGCAGGGACGGGGGACTGACCAGCGCCCGTGCCTCCTCCATCACAATGCTCTTGCCCCAATTGGTCAGCAGGCGCACGAGTGCCCATGTTTGGGAGGGGATGGCTGCGTCGACGTTCAAGAGAGTCATCAGAGTTCCTCCAGGGCACGGCGGATCGACAGGTTCGCCGGGTGGACATCGACGAGAGGGGTATCTCGCCGTTCTGGATGCTGCATGCCTCGGGGGTGGATCAGGTAGGTCGGTGTATCCCAGGCGAAGCGTTGAGTGATCTGCGGCCCCGGATGATCTGTGAACGGATCGGTCATCCAGATGACAGGGCCGGCCCAGCCCGAGAGGAGGGCGCCGTCGTCGTCGTAGATCACCGTGCGGGTGCGTGCTGTCACCCGGAGTTGGCTTCTGAGGCGGCCGTCCAGACCCGGTCCTCCGACGACGCTGATCCTGCGGCGGACCAGGCTGTCCACCAGGCGTGCCGCCAGTGCCTGGTCGCTGGCGTCTTCCCACCACAGGCTCAGGCAATGCCGTTCCCCGAAGTACGGCGTCAAGGGCAGGTGCCCGGGCGCCCCCGGGGTCGGCAGCAGCGGACGCGGTTCCCCGGCGAGCCGGTAGAACCCTGCGGGAAGGAGTTCGGCGGTGGCCCGACAGTGCGGGCAGCCCCGGCAGGTGACCCCGGTGCGGCGGTAACCCTCGCCGTGTGCGATTCGGTAATACGCTCCCAGTACTTCGCCGACGCACTGATCACGTCGCAGGGTGGCCTTCAGTTCGCGAAGGGCCGACTTCGCCCCATCCAGCAGCTTTTGACGCTCAGCCTTGAACCGGTTGGCAAATTGCTCGGGGTTCCTCGCGTCGGAATCGAGGAGTTGCACGTCTGCGTAGCCGTCGGCGCTGGCGTAGAACAAATCAAGGCGCGCCCTCCAGGACGCATGTGATTCGCCCTCGCGGATGGCGGGCTCTTGTGGAGGATGGACGGCCAGGACCCCCGATCGCATCATGAGATTCAGGATCCGGATGTTCCATTGTCGGTTGCGTTCAAAGCCCTCGTTCATGTCGGGGGGGTAGGAATCGAGACTCACACGGTGACGCTCCTGGACGGTCTCTCGGTTGTGGAACATTGCCTCCCACCGCTGCCATGCGCGCGGGGCGCCGATGACCACCTCATCGCTCATCCGGTCGGCGATGGCCTCGTCCTTGCGCGTGGTGGCCAGGTAGGCGAGGGAAGGGCTTCCATTGCGTCCGGCCCGGCCCACTTCCTGGTAGTAGCGGTCCACTGTTTCCGGCAGACAGGCGTGCACCACCGTCTTGACGTCGTCGAGATCCACCCCCAGGCCGAAGGCGGAGGTGCCCACCACGATGTCGTATCGCGTCGGCGCATCGCCTTCCGTGGTCCTGCCGGTCCATCCCTCCAGGGCATCGCGCCGCTGCAGTTCGCTGGACTCACCCGTGACGCTGGCTACGCGGCCAAGACCGTGGCTGCGGAGTCGGCCCGCCCACTCTTGCGCGTCGATGACTTTGGTCGTGTAGAGAATCATCGGCTTCGGCAGGTACGAGACGGCCTCCACAACGGCGGCCTGGCGGTCTTCCTCGTTCGGGAAGATATCGAGGTAGTAGCTCGGCTCGTGACGGAGTTGGGAGGCCCACACGATCTCCGCCTGCTGCGGCGAAGCGAACAGGGTGTCGAGTGTCTGCACCTGCTGGCCCGTGAGTGTCGCGCTCATCGCCACGGTCGCCGGTTGCCGGCCTTCTGGCGCCTTGCTGAGCCACATTCGGCGGTGTGTGGACATCGTCTGGAACTCGGTGCGGAAACTGTTGCCCCACTGCTCGACCAGATGGGCTTCGTCGATCACGAAGTAGTTGAACAACCCCGCCTCGGCTGCGTCCTCCAGGGGACCTTTCAGGCTTTTCACCAGAGCCTCGGGCGAGGTGAACACCAGCCGCTGGCGACCTGCGGAGATGTCCTCCCGCATAAGCCGTCGGTCTTCTTCGGGCAGTCCGCTGGTGTAGGCGTACCGGCGGGTGGGGCTGTGCGGCCCGTGCTCGTCTAGGATTTCCAAGGCGCGCCGCTCCAGGTCGGCTGCGAGAACACTTGTGGGTACCACGACGACCGATACGCCCCTGCTCTTGCTGGCCAGGAGCACGGGCGCCATTGCTACGGCGGTCTTCCCGTGCCCTGTGGGGAGGCAGATAATCGTGGTGCTTCCCGGCTCGGCGAGCGCGACAGCCCTGGCGGCCTGCCGCTGGCCGGCCGAGACGTAGTGGCTGTGGTCGTCACCGAGGGCGGTGGTGAAGAACGGGTCGGCCTGGTAGGAGTCCAGCATGCGGCGGTGCGGTGAGTCCTCACCGAGATGGATCTGCCGAAGGTCTTCTTGCGCTGCCTGGCGGGAAACTGCGTCCGGCACGGGCGGGTGCCACGGCAGCGCGTTCACCCACACGTTGGTGCCGCCATCAATTATCGCCGTCTGACAGCGCATCTCCTCCCATTGCTCTCGCGTAGGCAGCCACGGGAGCAGCGGAATCGTGAAGCCGGAGGTGTTCTCTCGCGCTTGAGCCTCGAGCAAGATCTGCCGGGTGAGCGAGGCCAGGTCCCGCCACCCGCCGGGGTCGCCGGTCAGAGCGTCACGGAGCCTGCGCAACGTCCCTTTCGCCTCGGGAACCTCCGGGAGTTGCTGAATGCCTCGGTGCTGGGAGAGGTGGTCGAAGAGCGTCTTGGCACCGGTCCAGTTGTCAGTCACTGCGAGGGATCCTCCTGAGCCCCTGCTTCACCAGGCATGTCGCCGCCACGAGGCGGACCGTCGGGTTGCTCAGTCCCTGCACCAGCGCGTCGGTGATGGCGACATCCAGCAGGTAATTCTCCTTCTCTCCCAGCAGCCGGCCAGCTGCCTGGCGAGCTTCGGCCTGGGCCCTCGCCACGGACAGGCGCTGGCGTCCCTGCTCCTGGGCCACGGCGCACCTGTCGGCCAAGTTTGTTACCCGCTTTAGTTCTGCGCGAGCCACTGCCTCGGCACCCCGCGCGGATGCGGCGTAGCGCGCCTGCCCGTCGAACAGATTCATCAACTCGTGGATGTTCTTGGAGTTGTAGTTGTGATCCGTGGCGCGGTAGGGAGCCTGTAGCCACCTTCGGATGTCCCCGTCCGCCAGGGCCTCAGATGCTCCGGCTGGTACCCACACCTTCAGTGTGAAGGGCGGGAGGAGCCGCTCGGCCTGGCGCCGCAACGCCGATTCAGCGTCCCGGGACTGCTGAACGAGCGGCAGCGTCAGCGTGAGCGCCGAAGAGATATCGGCTTCGACGAGGTAGTCAAAGCCGAAATAGGGCTCCGGCTCCCCTCGGTGTGCCACCTCCGCGCGCCAGAAGGCCGTGGCCTGACCGCGGTCGTCGCACCAGACCACACTGGCGAGCGTGTCGACCAGCCGGTTTCCGATGCGGAACAGCCGGGTGCCCGGAGCCTTGAGTGCCTGCGAGCGACTGCACGTACCCCTGGCCATCTCCTTCGTGAGGTTCGCGCGGTCATAGAGGTGGGGGGAGATAAGGGGGCGTGACTTCAGGTCGAAGACCTCGCACATTACATCGTCGATCTTGCGCACGGTGTGGCGGAGCTTGATTCCGTCCGAACTGTCCCGCCCGGTGTAGCCGAGCAGGTCGTTGCGGGTGGCGGCCCAGTCGGCGTCAAAGGTGGCCAGCCGTTCGGCGAAGTCGATGTCGTGCGGCGATGTGTCGAAGATCGACTCCAGGGTGTCCATGCTGTCGATCTCGCGCCGGGCCCGGTCGAGTTGCTCCTGCACCGCCTCGGCGAAGCCCGGCAGGCCTTCCGGCCCGTGCTCGAGGGCCTGGGCCCAGACAACGGCGAGGCCCTCGGCGATGGCGTCCTGCAGCGTGGACACCGATCCGTCGAAGATGCGGTACCCGCCGGTGAGCAGCGACAGCCACTCGTCGCTGTGGGCTTCGGCGTCCGTGAGTACGTACTGGCGGGGTGCCTGGCGCTGCTCGTTGGATTCGACGTATCGGTCGGTGCGGCCCAGGCGCTGCTCCAACTGGTTGGGCGACCACGGCAGTCGCACGTGGACCACGGACCGGGCTGCCTGGAGGTTCAGGCCGTCCTCCGCAGAGTCGTCGGCGATAAGAACGGCAGCGCTTACGACGGGTTTTCGCCACGACGAAGTCGCCGTTTCAGACGCGTCGGGGCCTGCGCCGCGGGTGTGCTCGAAGAAGCTCACCTTGGGAAAGCGGGATCGCAGGCGGGCGGTGAGCGTCGAGGCGAGGGATCCGGGGCCGCAGAAGACAGCGATGCGTCCCCCTTTGCGCAGGGCGGGAAGAAGGGCGTCGATGAGTTCGTCGACTTCCCGGGCTCCCTCTCCCGCGCTTGCTGACTCGAGGTTCTCCAGAGTTGCGGCCTCGTGCGGCGCCACGGGCACGCTGGAGAGGTATTTCCGCTCCCGGGCGTTGAGCCCGGCACGCTCAGCGGCGCCTTGGTCGCGGCGCACCCGCCATCGCAGGGCGTCCAGATAGTCGGCGGACGAGCCACCGAGACGGGAGGCGAGCACAGCAAGGGCCAGCGCGTAGTCGATGCGCCGGTTCTCCAGTCCCTCGTCGAGGAGATGGCCCCACAGTTGGGTCTGCCACGCCAGGAGGCTGTCGGCGGCCGGGGAGTAGGACTGGGCGGTCAGCTTCTCCGGTTCGGCGCGGCCGCGGACCTCGTAGGGGACGGCTGCCGAGTCGTCATTCTGTCGCAGGACGTTCGACCTGCGGTTTCTGATCACCCGGCGGTGCAGCCGGTACGTCTCGCTGATGTGCGCCCGAAGAGCGGTCACCCGAGCCTCAAGATCCGGCATCCTCGCCTCGTCGCGGAGGCCCTCGTACTCGTCCAGCAACTCGAGTACGTCAGCCGCGAGGTGCGTGAAGCGGGAGTCCTCCGGGGGCAGCAGTTCCTTGATCATTTCGATCGTGGACGGCAGCAGAGGGTGGAACTCCGCGTCGAGGCTGAGAACGTGGTTCGCCAACTCGGCCCGGTGTTGGTAGCGCCGTGCGAACTCCTCCCGCTCGCTCCACTTGTAGACGTCTGGATCGAGCAGGTGCAGTAGCCCCAGGTGCGTGGTGTGGCTGGAGGTGACGGGTGTGGCGGAGAGCAGGAGGAGCCTTGACGCGGAATGTGCGAGATCCCGCAGTGCGCGATAGATGGGGTCGGTGTCATCGCGGTCCTGCACCAGTTGGTGGGCTTCGTCTACCACGACGAGATCACTGCCGTGATACTGCTCCCACAGGTCGGGAGAGTGGTGGGAGATGATCTTTATGCGCCTGGGGAAGTCATCGGTGAAGAACTTTGTGCGCAGTTCGGTCACCCACTGCCGGCGCAGGGCATCAGGGACGAGGAACGTGACGCGCGCTTGCGGATTGTCGATCAGGGTCTGCAGCGCCACGTACGAGGCTTCGATCGTCTTGCCGAGTCCGACTTCGTCGGCGAGGAGATACCGCTGGACGGGGTCGGAGAGCACGGTCAACGCGGCGCGGACCTGGTGCGGGTAGATCTCGGCGGCGGCCGCTAGGAGAGCGGGGGTGCTGGCGCTGGCCGCGCGCTGAGCAATCAGGTTGTGCACCATGGGGAGGCGGGCATTGTACAGGTGCCCGGATTCGTTGCCGCCGGACACGAGGACCTCAAGAGGGTTGCGCACCGGCTTGTTCCAGCGGACCCGGAGCTCGGTTTCGGGGACCGGCATGTCGTAGTCGGCGTTGGGGAACCGGACGAAGTATCCGCCGGGGGCCGTGGCCAGGATGCGGCCGGCCATCCACTCACCGGTGCTCGGATTGTGCCGAAATGTCCGCGTCTGGGCCGCCAGTCGTACCCGTCTGCAGGCCGACGCGGGGACGGTCTGGGACTCGATTGTGGGCTCGGCCGTGGACTCGAAAAAGTCCACGCGCAGCGAGCCGTCGGTGATCGCTCCCACCCGTCCGATTCCAGGGCCTCCCCGGAACTCGACGAGGTGTCCAACTGCGAAGCCCGAAGACATCAACTGGTCGCCCCCCACCTGCTCGCATGACAGCGCTAACGAGCCTAAACGGAGGTACTGACAACGGCGCTGAAGATAGCGAATATGAATTCGCATATATATTCGAGAGTGGCTGAGAGCTGTCAGTAGTCCTGCGCTCGCCACACGACAGACCGCTCTAAGATCACTCAAAGTGGGTGAGGTAGAGGTGTAGGTGCGTATGGGCCAGCAGATGACGATGGCTCATTCTCGTCCCGTGGGCGTGGCTGGTCCGCACGAGCGCAGCCGGGCCCGAGACGCCCAGTCGGCCCCTCTGCAAGGTGCCGATCGAGACGATTCCGTCCGTCCCGTCGGAGCCGGAACAAGAAGCGCATGATCTGCAGTTATTCCGACCACCCCGCCAGCGTCAGTGGCATGAGTTGTACTGTCTGGACGCCGTCCGCCTCGTTCCGCTCAGCGCAGGCGGGCCGGGTTCCTGTCACACCAAGAAGGAAAATGATCGTGGACGTCCCCGCTCCTGCCGGAATCGCGACGCTCGTCGCCTACATCGCCACCATCCCGGCCGCCAACCTGGCCGTCACTCACATCGGCGCCCTGCCTGTCGGCTTCGGCTATGAAGCCCCGGCCGGCGTCTACATGGTGGGCCTGGCCCTGGTGCTGCGCGACCTCGCCCGTGAGGCCGCGGGCCGCCGTGCGATCCTCGCAGCGATCGCCCTCGGCACTGTCGTCTCCTACTTCCTGGCCGACCCGGCCCTGGCCTTCGCGTCGGCCGCCGCATTCGCCGTCGCGGAGACGATGGACTTCGCCGTCTACGAGCCGCTCCGCACACGAGGGCTCCTTGTAGCCATGCTCGCCTCGAACGCAGTGGGGCTAGTCGCCGACAGTCTGATCTTCCTCAGGATGGCATTCGGCTCCTTCGGCTTCCTGCAAGGGCAGATCCTCGGAAAGGCGTGGATGACGCTCGGGGCCGTAGCGGTCCTCGCCTTCCTACGCCGCCGGAAGCTCACCGCCGCAGGAGCCCTGCCCCCCGCATAAGGCTGCAAGATCGGCAACTCCAGGCGGTTCGCTGTCTTTTGACTATGAAGGATCATATGCCTCTCGATCTTCGACGTCACCCGCCGCCAGCCCGAGCCACGTGCACCGCCTGCACCACCACCTGGCCCCTGCCCACCGGCTCCGCCAACGGCGGAGCCACCGCGGCCGCATCGACGGCGATCCCCTCGGCCGCGAGTTCGGCCAGCCCTCCCGCGTCACCGTCAACCGCGCCGGCCGCTCCCGTTCAGCCTCCAGTCGGGCCGTCAACGCCGCGATCTCCTCCTCGAGTTCTGCCGCCCGGGAGTGCACCGCCGCCTGCCGTGCCTCCAGTTCCCCGATCAACGAGCCCATCCGGCACCGGCTCCTCTACCTGCACGGTAGGACACCACCACCCCACCACACCCCTGACCAGCAAAACCCCAGCTCACTCCTCCCCGGAAAGGAACCGCACCCGTCCTCTTCGGCCCCGAGGGAGCTTGACCATGCCGGGATGGGTCGTCGTGGCAGACGGCGATGGCCCAGTGGTCTGTCTGGCGGTGATCAGAGTGTCCGGCGCCAGCGAGGTGCGGTCACCTCAGAAGCGGGCGTGGGAGTGCATCGCTGATACATGCTTGGGAGCCACATAGGAGCCGGGCCGCTCCCCGGGGCCGCCCTGGGCAGTCCTGCACCAACCGAGGCCAAGTCTGTGACCTGGGGAAACGCAATCGGCGCCAGCAGTGTCAGGACCCGTCCCTCATTCGGGACGAAGAGGTCGTGGGTTCAAATCCCGCCACCCCGACAGAGGAAACACCAGTTCAGGGGCCTGATCCGCGGGAGCGGGTCGGGCCCCTGAGTGGTTGTGGGGGCCGTTTCGGGCGCCATTTGGGAGCCGAACTCGGGGCACGGATCCCCGCAGCACGCGGGGAGCGTCAGGCATGGCCATGACCACGGCGGGGGTCTGGCGGTATAGGAACCGGCCTCGGTCTCGGGGCCGGCGGCGCCGTCCGTGCTTACCGATCCCGCCTCATCGTCCCCGTGAGCCTGACCGCCGTGGGCCTTGGCGACCGCCTTGCGCAAGTGGGCGGCGACCAGGCTGGGGCTATCGGAGATCACGACGACCACCGGCCCGGCCCCAAGCAGCCCGTCCGGGCTTATGCAGAGAAGGGGGCGACGGGCGGTGGGCCGCATGCGTCAGACGAGGTCGGACAGGGGGACGCCGATCCGCCCGGCGGACCCACCGTCGTCACCGGCCGGATGACGCGGGGTGACCCAGTACACCGGGTCCGGCAGATTCAGTCGGGAACGGTCGCTGAAATGGTGCGGAAGCAGGGGTGCCTCCGTGGGCTCGCAGGGGAAACTCGCAGGGGGAAACTGGCCCCAGGGTCACTGGCGTCACCTCGTTGACCAGGTCCTCCGGCAGGGTGTTGCAGGTTGACGTAGCTGCGCAACTGCTCACCAGTGGTCCCGGTTTCGGGATCTTTCCTGTCTGCCTGCGGCGAACCGGTGGATAGATGGACATGCGGGGTCTCAGGTTGCGCATCGGAATCGCACGCCTGGTGCCGGATGGACGTCGGATCCGATCCGGCGCGAAGACGTGCCGCTGCGCCGGGAACAGCGGGTCCGGTCGGCGCTGTTGCATCGTCCGGGGGACCGGCACCGCACGGGCGGGGAACTCGGAGACCACAGGGTCGTCTGCGCCGACAGGATCCGGGCCGCGGGATCGCGGTAGGCCCGCCGCGCACTCGGACCAAGACGTATTTCTGCAGGAGGACTGCTTGATGATTGACCGGCCGTTGACGCTCATGGCGGTGCACGCCCACCCCGACGACGAGGCCACCGGAACCGGAGGGGTCCTCGCGCGGTACGCGGCGGAAGGCATCCGCACGGTTCTCGTGACCTGTACCGACGGCGGTTGCGGTGACGGACCGGAGGGGGTCAAGCCGGGCGACCCCGGGCACGATCCCGCGGCCGTCGCATTGATGCGCCGTCAAGAACTCCAGGAGAGCTGCGGCGTCCTGAAGATCAGTGATCTGGAGATGCTGGAGTATGCCGACTCCGGGATGATGGGCTGGCCGAGCAATGACGCTCCGGGATCCTTCTGGCAGACCCCCGTGGAGGAAGGCGCGGCCCGACTCGCGGAACTCATGCGGCACTACCGGCCTGATGTGGTCGTCACCTACGACGAGAACGGCTTCTACGGCCACCCCGATCACATCCAGGCCCACCGCATCACGATGGCGGCACTGGAGATGACCGCGCTGACGCCGAAGGTGTACTGGACCACGATGCCCCGCTCGGGGATGCAGCGGTTCGAGGAGATCATGCGCGAGCTCCATCCGGACATGCCGGAGCCGGATCCTGCCGAGGCCGCTGCGATGGCCGAGATCGGCCTCCCCGACGACGAGATCACCACGTGGGTGGACACCACCGCGTTCAGCGGCCAGAAGTACGACTCGCTGGCCGCGCACGCCAGTCAGGGCGAGAACATCTTCTTCCTCAGGATGGGCAAGGAGAGGTTCGGCGAGTTGATGGGCATGGAGACCTTCGTACGTGTCCGGGACGCCACCGGCGCGGCCGTACCCGAGAACGATCTCTTCGCCGGACTGCGCTGATCCATCCACTCATCCGGAGCGGAGCCCTGGAGAGCGCAGCCGGTCCCAGCGAGTGCGGAATCGGCCCGGCGGATTCGGGCCGAACCGCAGGCGTTGGACCATAGACTTCGGCAGTCAACGCCGACGAGGTCCGGCCATTGCACGCGCCCGCGGGGGAGGAGATCGCATGCAGGACCCTTCGAACTCGATGGAGATCGTCGAGCCTGAGGAGAACGGCCGGAGCGATACCGCCGACTCGTCTGTCGTGGACGAGTCGGCGTCCGACTCGGACATCGACCCGACGACGGGGTCGACGGCCCTGGTGGAGGTGCTCCCGGGGGTGGCTGTCGTCGCCGGTGAGGTCCCGCCGGAGCTGAAGTCCGATCTGATCGACTTCGGGATCGTGCCGGCTGCCGACCGCCAGCAGATCTCAGCGATCCTCGCCTCGCTCGGGAACGCGGCGACCGTGGTCGGCAATCTCGGAAACGCGTTCGCCGGCGTGCAGGGGCTCTACAGGATCGACGCCACGTCACAGGCCCTGCTGAACAGCGGCGCGACGCTCGCCGCCAAGGACGGCGGGAACCTCGGAACGGTGATGGTTCGTGGCCGCATCCTGCGTCAGGCCCGCCTCTACTCCGTGAACGCGGTGAGCAAGGCGCAGACCGCGGCGTCGATCGGGCCGGCGCTGGCCATGGTCGGCCTTCAGGTGATGCTGAGCGAGGTCTCGGGCCTCGTCAGGACCAACCTCGCGGTGACAAGTCAGGTCCTCACCACCATCCGCAAGGATCAGTGGGCCGAACTGACGGGGCTCGTCGCCGCCATCGATCGCGCGGTCGACCAGGCGCGAGAGATCGAATCGGTTCCGACGTCCTTGTGGGAGGACGTCGCGGGCAGTGGGGCGCTGCTGCAGAAGCAACTTGAGCTGTATGAAGGGAACGTCCGCGACCACATCAGGCAGATCGATCGGGCCGACGCACGCAGCCACCGTGAGTATCTGCAGACGAACGCCGAGGCGATCGCCTTCGACGCCTATGCCCTCCTGTCCTCCCTCAAGGCATGGACCGGGTATCACGCGCTCCGCGCCGCAAGGGCGAGAGCCGCGGGACGCGAAGACGCCGCCGAGGCGCAGTACGCCGAGGTCATCGCGCGCGACACGCGCGCCGAGTTCGACTCGGCGCTCGCCGAGTCGACGAGCCTCGTCGACGCGCTGACGCGGGAGCTGCGGATCACCGCCGAACTCCCCGGACCCGACGCATGGCCGATGCCGGGGAAGCGGAAGGACGTGAAGGCAGCCCGCGAAACCTCCGCCCGTCTGCTGAAGGCGATCGAGCCTCTTGCCGACGCTCTCCATCCGCCGGCTCCTCCGCTCAAGGCCCCGGAGATCGTCTGCGCACCCGAATCGCTGGATCTCAAGCCGTACCTTCGCATCCTGCGATGGTTCCTCGAGGACGATGAGGCCCTACGTGTCCTCGGCTTCCCCGACCAGCTCGACGCCCTCGGTCCCCTTTCTGCGATCCTCGGCGGCGCGAAGGAGAAGTTGGCGGCAGCGAGGGACAAAGCTGTGGCAAGGACACTGGTCGCCGTCACGGATCGCCGCATCATCACGGCCAAGTCGAACGCCTTCCTCGAGCAAGCCGAGATCCGGCACGACATCCCGATCGACCACGTGCGATACGTCCGGGCGACGACCACACAGGACGGCAGCGCGCGCTTGGCGATCGACCTCATCACGCGCGACGAGAACATCCGGTGGCTCTTCCACGCTGACATGGACAGCACTCAAGTGGACGCGCTCGCCGCCGTGCTCGCCGAGTCGATGACGATCCCGGACGTTGAACGCGATGAGCTGCAACAGCGGCGCTACGCCCCCATCGAGGCGGGCCTGGAGAGCGAGAACATCGGCACCAGGGCCATCGAACCGACCGGATCGGCGACCACGGCGTGCGATGCCGAATAGGCCCCGAGCCCGACTGACCCGTTCCTGGCCGGGGGCCGACAGGGAAGCGGCCACCGCGCTTTGCGGAAGCTGGTGCACGCCGTGACTCAGACGCACCCTTGCCCAAGGTCCGCACATGGCCCACAGCGACCTGCCGCACCGACCCGGGTGTGCCCGGGTAGGGGCTGTGGATGAGCGGAGTGTGCGACGGTCGGCCCGCCCGGCCTGAGTACGGCCTCGGTGTCCGGATGCCGGGGGACATCGTGGCCCTCAACCGCGGCGTGCGCTGTCGGCTCGCCGCCGCCGGCCTCCGCGCTGCTCGCCGAGGAGGAGACGGGAGACATCGTCGGAGTCGCCGCCTACTCGTCCCGCTGGCCGGCCGTTCCCGTCAACGGCCGCGCCCGCCTGCGACAGGATCAGTAACTGATGACGAGCCGCACCGAGGACCGATCGGTCAGGACTCCGTCGGCGAGGTCGCTGTCAGGCCACCCCGACGCAGGTCAGAAAACCATTCCCTTGATCGCGAGTGGGGCCTTCGCATGCCTGGGGAACCGAGGTGGAGGCCGACCGGAAGCGACAGCTCTTCGTCGACCGGAAGCGGTTACATCCGGTATCTCCGGCAACACACCCGAAACCGCCGCAACACCTCCTCAACTCCCTCTCCCTGGTAACGCCACTGCGTCCGCACCCGCGGAGAGGGTCGAGCGGGCGACACCGGCATCGCGCTCGACCGACGCTCCCAGCCCCTCTCCCGGGGAATCCTGATTCCGAGGGCCCGGGAGCTGTCGTTAGGATGGTTGCGGCCCGTAGTGGGGTGTCGTCACCGAGAGTGGACGACTCATGGACGCGGCGTACATGGCGTACGTGCCGGTGCCGTGGGTGATGGTGGCGCCCGCGCGGCCCGTCTGTCTGCACCCGTAGTGGCACCCGTGGGGGCCGCAAGATCAATTGGAGCATCCCGGGATGGCTCGACACCTCATCACCAGCGCGCTGCCGTACATCAACGGGATCAAGCACCTGGGGAACATGGTCGGGTCGATGCTCCCGGCCGATGTGTACGCCCGCTATCTGCGGCAGCGCGATCACGAGGTGCTGTACATCTGCGCGACGGACGAGCACGGCACGCCCGCCGAGCTCGCGGCGGCGGAGGCGGGACTGCCGGTGGCCGACTTCTGCGCCCAGCAGCACGAGGTCCAGCGGGGCATCTACGAGGGCTTCGACCTGGCCTTCGACTACTTCGGCCGCAGCTCCTCGCCGCAGAACGTCGAGATCACCCAGCGCTTCGCGCGGCAGCTCCACCGGAACGGGTTCATCGAGGAGCGCGCCATCCGGCAGATGTACTCGGCGGCGGACAGCCGCTTCCTGCCGGACCGGTACATCATCGGCACCTGTCCGCACTGCGGCTACGACAAGGCCCGCGGCGACCAGTGCGAGAACTGCACCCGCGTGCTCGACCCCACCGACCTGATCGAACCGCGTTCGGCGATCAGCGGCAGCACCGAGCTGGAGGTGCGGGAGACCAAACACCTCTTCCTGCTCCAGTCGAAGCTGGAGGGCGAGGTCAAGAAGTTCGTCGACGCTCACACCGACGAGTGGCCGGTGCTCTCCTCCTCCATCGCCCACAAGTGGCTCACCGAGGGGCTCCAGGACCGTTCCATCACCCGCGACCTGGACTGGGGCGTGCCGGTGCCGGCGGACACCTGGCCGGAGCTGGCGGCCGAGGGCAAGGTCTTCTACGTCTGGTTCGACGCGCCCATCGAGTACATCGGTGCCACCAAGGAGTGGGCGGACGCGCAGCCGGACAGCCGGGACTGGAAGTCCTGGTGGTACGAGGCGGACGAGTCCGTGCGCTACACCGAGTTCATGGCCAAGGACAACGTCCCCTTCCACACGGTGATGTTCCCGGCGACGCAGTTGGGCACCCGCGAGCCGTGGAAGAAGGTCGACTTCGTCAAGTCCTTCAACTGGCTCAACTACTACGGTGGCAAGTTCTCCACCTCGCAGAACCGCGGCATCTTCACCGACGCGGCGCTGGAGCTGCTGCCCGCCGACTACTGGCGGTACTTCCTGCTGGCGGCCGCCCCGGAGTCGGACGACGCCTCCTTCTCGTGGGAGTTCTTCTCCTCCGTGGTCAACAAGGACCTCGCGGACACGCTCGGGAACTTCGTCAACCGCGTACTGTCCTTCTCCCGCAAGCGCTTCGGCGACGCCGTCCCGGCGGGCGCGGAGGCGGGCGAGGCGGAGGAGAAGCTCGGCCGGGAGATCGCGGGGCTCCTGGCGGAGTACGAGGAGCACATGGACGCGCTCCGGTTCCGCAAGGCCGCGGCCGCGCTGCGGGCGCTGTGGAGCGCCGGGAACGCCTATCTGGAGGAGAAGGCCCCCTGGCTGGAGATCAAGACGGACCAGGACGCCGCTGCGCTGACCCTGCGGACGGCCATGAACCTGATCCACCTCTACTCCGTCGTCTCCGAGCCCTTCGTCCCCAGCTCCGCCAAGGCCATGCGGAGCGCCTTCGCGCTGCCGGACGACACGGCGGCGTGGGTGAGCGCGGACGAGGCCCGGTCCCTGTCCTCGGTGCCCGCCGGTACGGGCTTCACGGTGCCGCCGGTGCTCTTCCAGAAGATCACCGAGGACGATCTGGAGAGCTACCGCGAGCGCTTCGGCGGCGAGCCGGAAGCGGACGCGGACGCCCAGTAGCGGCGCTGCCGGGACGTCCGGTGCCGGCAGCGACGGCGTGAGTCCCGTGCGGCAGGTGGAACGGAGGGCCGCGGACCGTACGGAGACGCCGCGGAAGCTCTGGTACGCGGCCTACGGTTCCAACGTCCATCCGGAGCGGTTGCGGGCCTACCTCGCCGGAGGGCGGCCGCAGGGTGCGAGCCGGTGGTATCCGGGGTGCCGGGACCGGACGATGCCCGCGGAGTCGGTGCCGGTCGAGCTGCCCGGGGTGCTGTACTTCGCGACCACGTCGCCCGTGTGGGGCGGCGGGCGGGCCTTCTACGATCCGGCCGCCGACGGGCGCACGCTCGCGGTGGCGCACCTGGTGACGGCGGGACAGTTCTCGGACATCGCCGCCCAGGAGATGTACCGGGATCCGGGGACGGATCTCGACCTGTCGCACGTCCTGGCGCGGGGCCGGGACCGGATCGGCGCCGGACGGTACGAGACCCTCGTGTACGCCGGGGAGTTGGCGGGTCGGCCGGTGCTGACGTGCACCGCGCCGTGGCGCGTGGGAGAGGTGCCGCACCTGCCTCCGGCGGCCGCGTATCTGCGCTTCCTGGCCACCGGACTGCTCGCGGCGGGCCGCGGGTGGAGCGCGGCGGCGGTCGCGGAGTACCTCGCCGGATCGCCGGGGGCCGAGCGGCAGTGGTCGGCCGCGGATGTCCTGCAGCTCATGGAGTAGTTCGCCCCGACGCCGGGACGGGTCGGTCGGGGACGGCGGGTCCGAGTGCACGGACGAGCCCGGGTCCGGGTCCGGGTCCGGCTCCGGGTCCGGGTCCGGCTCCGAGTCCGGGTCCGGCAGATCCTGCGGGGTGATCTGCCGGCCCGGCTGCGCAGGACGGGACCGCGGCGGTGTGCGCGGCGCGTGCGCCGGGGTCAGTCGTCCTGTTCCAGTTCGCCTTCCGTCTCCAGGTAGATCTGGCGGAGAGCGTCGAGCGCTGTGGGGTCGGGCTTGGACCACATGCCGCGGGACTCGGCTTCCAGGAGGCGTTCGGCGATGCCGTGCAGGGCCCAGGGGTTGGACTCCTGGAGGAAGGCGCGGTTGGTCTCGTCCAGGACGTAGGTCTCGGTGAGTTTGTCGTACATCCAGTCGGCCACCACACCGGTGGTGGCGTCGTAGCCGAAGAGGTAGTCGACGGTGGCGGCCAGTTCGAAGGCGCCCTTGTAGCCGTGGCGGCGCATCGCCTCGATCCACTTGGGGTTGACCACCCGGGCGCGGAAGACGCGGGAGGTCTCCTCGACGAGGGTGCGGGTGCGCACCGTCTCGGGGCGGGTGGAGTCGCCGATGTACGCCTCGGGCGCGGAGCCGCGCAGCGCGCGCACGGTGGCGACCATGCCGCCGTGGTACTGGAAGTAGTCGTCGGAGTCCGCGATGTCGTGTTCGCGGGTGTCGGTGTTCTTGGCGGCGACGGCGATCCGCTTGTAGGCCGTCTCCATCTCGTCGCGGGCCGGGCGGCCGGCCAGGTCCCGGCCGTAGGCGTAGCCGCCCCAGACGGTGTAGACCTCGGCGAGGTCGGCGTCGGTGCGCCAGTCGCGGGAGTCGATGAGCTGGAGGAGGCCCGCGCCGTAGGTGCCGGGGCGGGAGCCGAAGATGCGGGTGGTGGCGCGCCGCTCGTCGCCGTGTTCGCGGAGGTCCTGCTGGGTGTGGGCGCGCACGTGGTTGACGTCGTCCGGCTCCTCCAGGGAGGCGGCCAGCCGGACCGCGTCGTCCAGCAGGGCCACGGCGTGCGGGAACGCGTCGCGGAAGAAGCCGGATATCCGCAGGGTGACGTCGATCCGGGGGCGGCCCAGTTCCGCGACGGGGATCGGCTCCAGGCCGGTGACACGGCGGGAGGCGTCGTCCCACACCGGGCGGACGCCCAGCAGGGCGAGGGCCTCGGCGATGTCGTCGCCTGCCGTGCGCATCGCGCTGGTGCCCCACAGGGAGAGGCCGACGGAGGTGGGCCAACTGCCGTTGTCGGCGCGGTAGCGCTCCAGGAGGGAGTCGGCGAGGGCCTGGCCCGTCTCCCACGCGAGGCGGGAGGGGACGGCCTTGGGGTCGACGGAGTAGAAGTTCCGGCCGGTCGGCAGGACGTTGACCAGCCCGCGGAGCGGGGAGCCGGACGGCCCGGCGGGGACGAAGCCGCCGGAGAGCGCGTGGACGGCGTGGTCGAGTTCGGCGGTGGTGGCCGCCAGCCGGGGAACGACCTCGCGGGCCGCGAAGTCGAGGATGTCGGCGACCTGCTGCGGATGCCCGGCGGCCGCGCGGGGGACCGCCGCGGGGTCCCAGTCCGCCGCCTCCATGGCCTCGACCAGGGCGCGGGCCTGCTCCTCGGCCTCGTCGGAGGTGGTGCGGGTGGCCGCGGACTCGTCCAGGCCGAGGGCCTCGCGGAGGCCGGGCAGGCTGTTGGTGCCGCCCCAGATCTGCCGGGCGCGGAGGATGGCGAGGACCAGGTTGACGCGGTCGGTACCGGCCGGTGCGGCGCCCAGGACGTGCAGGCCGTCCCGGATCTGCGCGTCCTTGACCTCGCACAGCCAGCCGTCGACGTGCAGGAGGAAGTCGTCGAAGCCGTCGTCGTCGGGCCGCTGCTCCAGGCCGAGGTCGTGGTCGAGCCGGGCCGCCTGGATGAGGGTCCAGATCTGGGCCCGGATCGCCGGAAGCTTGGCCGGGTCCATGGAGCTGATCTGCGCGTACTCGTCCAGGAGCTGTTCGAGCCGGGCGATGTCCCCGTAGGAGTCGGCGCGGGCCATGGGCGGGACCAGGTGGTCGACGAGTGTGGCGTGCACCCGGCGTTTGGCCTGGGTGCCCTCCCCCGGGTCGTTGACCAGGAATGGGTAGACGAGCGGCAGGTCGCCGAGCGCGGCGTCGGGTGCGCACGCCGCCGACAGGCCCGCGTTCTTGCCGGGCAGCCACTCCAGGTTGCCGTGCTTGCCCAGGTGGATCATCGCGTCCGCGCCGAATCCACCGTCGGCCTGCGGCGCGGCGATCCAGCGGTAGGCCGCCAGGTAGTGGTGCGAGGGCGGCAGGTCCGGATCGTGGTAGATGGCGATGGGGTTCTCGCCGAAGCCGCGGGGCGGCTGGATGAGGATCAGCAGGTTGCCGTGGCGCAGGGCGGCCAGGACGATGTCGCCGTCCGGGTTGTGCGTGCGGTCGACGAACATCTCACCCGGCGGCGGGCCCCAGTGCTCCTCCACGGCGTCGCGCAGCTCCTGAGGGAGCGTGGCGTACCAACGGCGGTAGTCGGCCGCCGGGATGCGGACCGGGTTGCGGGCCAGCTGCTCCTCGGTGAGCCAGTCCTGGTCGTGGCCACCGGCCTCGATGAGCGCGCGGATGAGCGCGTCGCCGACGTGCTCCTCCGGCTCGGTCCCGTCGCCTGAGTCGGCTTCGGGGGCCGTGGCGGAGGCGGCTGCGGAGGAGGCGGCTGCGGACGAGCCGGAGGCGGAGGAGGCGGCTTGGGCCTCGGGGGCGGTGCCGGTACCGGCTGCCGGGGTTCCGGTTCGGGGCAGGCCGGGGATGTCCTCGTCGCCGAAGTCGTAGCCCTCCGCGCGGAGCCGCTGAAGCAGCGCGACCGCGCTGGCCGGGGTGTCGAGGCCGACCGCGTTGCCGATCCGGGAGTGCTTGGTCGGGTACGCGGACAGGACGAGCGCCAACCGCTTCTCGGACGCCGGGATGTGGCGCAGCCGGGCGTGGCGTACGGCGATGCCCGCCACCCGCGCGGCGCGCTCCGGGTCGGCCACGTAGGACGGCAGACCGTCGGCGTCGATCTCCTTGAAGGAGAACGGCACCGTGATGAGCCGGCCGTCGAACTCGGGCACGGCTATCTGGCTCGCGGCGTCGAGCGGGGAGACCCCCTCGTCGTTCTGCTCCCAGTCGGTCCGGGGCGCGGTCAGGCACAGCGCCTGGATGATCGGTACGTCCAGGCTGGTGAGAGCGCCCGCGTCCCATGCCTCGTCGTCGCCGCCCGCACCGGCCTCCGCGGGTTTGGTGCCGCCCGCCGCGAGCACCGTCGTCACGATGGCGTCGGCGGCGCGGAGTTCCTCGACGAGCTCGGGTTCGGGGGCGCGGAGCGAAGCCACGTAGAGGGGGAGCGCCCTGCCGCCCGCCGCTTCGACGGCGTCGCAGAGTGCTGCGGCGAAGGCGGTGTTGCCGCTCATGTGGTGGGCGCGGTAGTAGAGGACGGCGATGGTGGGGGCCGTCCCCGAGGGCGCCGGGGCGCCGGACGTGGCGTCGCGGCCCGGGCCCGGCTCACCTGCGGGGCGTTCGCGGGTGGACGGTTCGCGGTCCAGGTGGCCCCATGCCGGGGCGGGTGCCGGGGGCTCGAAGCCGTGGCCGGTAAGCAGCACGGTGTCGGAGAGGAAGCGGGCCAACTGCACGAGGTTGGCGGGGCCGCCGTGTGCGAGGTAGGCGTGCGCCTCGGCCGCCACTCCGATGGGGACCGTGGACGCCGCCATGAGCTGGGCGTCCGGGGCCTGTTCCCCGGTCAGGACGACGAGCGGGACGCCGGAGCCGCGCAGCAGGTCGATGCCCTGCTGCCAGGCCCTCACGCCGCCGAGCAGCCGGACGACGACGAGGTCGACGCCGTCCAGCAGTGCTTCGAGTTCGGTACCGAGGGTGTCCTCGGGTATGCGGCTCGGGTTGGCGTAGCGGTAGGTGAGCGGGGCGGCGGCAGGGCCGTCGGCGGCGTCGCCCGGGGCCGGCGCGGAGACCTCGGCGGAGGCGGCACGGGCACTGAGGAGGTCCGTGTCGGAGGTCGACAGGAGCAGGATCACCCGGGGGGCGTCGTCGGGCGTGGCGACGGTCGCGTCGGAGTCGGCGTTGTCGCGTGACGAAAGCGGCATGCTGCTGTCGGCCCTTCCTCGGGGTGTCCGCGCCCCGGGCGGTCTCGGACGGCGGGAGTTCCTGGCTCACCCGGCTGTCGTGGCCGGGCTCACAGTGGCGGGACCGCGCCGGACTCGCACCGGGCTTCCTCCCCTGTCGCCGTCGCTGGCGATGTGGGCGGACCGGGTGGTCCGCCCACAGCATCGTACGGGGACGCGCCGCGTGGCGGGAGGGCACCCGTCCGGGGCGGCTCGCGCGGTGGTCACAGCGCGGTGGTCACCCGACCGTCCGCCGACCGCCTGGCGCTCGCCCACCACCGACCGCCGACCGCCGACCATCGTCCGGAGCGGCGGGTGCGGCAGGTTTGCGGCAGCCGCGGGAGGGGGCGGTCCGGTGCTCCGGGAGGGGGGCGACGGGGGTCGGTATGCTCGCCGACATGGTCATGCCCTCCAGTCGTCCGTCCGCGCACGGCACCACGCCGGTTGCTGATGCAACCAGTTGTGCGGCCCCGCGTGAGCGAGCCGACGCCTGCCCGGGAGCGCTGCGGCTGCACCGGGCGGACGACGGCGGACTGGCGCGCGTACGGGTACCCGGCGGCGTGCTCGACGTCGCCCAGGCGGCGGCCCTGCACGCGGCGGCGACCCGGCTCGGCTCCGGCGAACTGCATCTGACCTCCCGCGGAAACGTCCAACTCCGCGGCCTGCGGGAGGATGCGGGCCCCGAACTGGCCGAGTTGCTGAGCGGAGCGGGGCTACTGCCCTCGCTCGCGCACGAGCGCGTCCGCAACATCGCCGCCTCGCCACTGTCCGGCCTGGACGGTTCCGGGCACCGGGACGTCGCCGGACAGCTCACCGAACTGGATCAACTCCTGTGCGAAAGCGAAGCACTGCGCGAACTCTCGGGGCGCTTCCTGTTCGCCGTGGACGACGGGAGAGGCGACGTCGCCGCGCTCGGAGCGGATGTGACCCTGCTCGCCGAGCCGGACGGCACGACGCTTCTGTACCTCGGCGCCGACCGGGAGGCCGGGGTCCTCCGCGTCGCGGACGAACACGCCGCAGCCGCGGCCGTGGTGGCCGCGGAGACCTTCCTGGAAGCCGTACGGGAGTCGGGGCTCCGCGCCTGGCGGGTCGCCGACCTCGCGGTGACCGGCGCCGAGTTGGCCCGCAGGACCGCACTCCGGCTGGGAGCCGGAGCGCGGGACGCACCGCTCGCGCCCCTCGTGGAGAAGACCGCGGAGGCCCCCGTGCCCGGCCCGGTCACCGGCCCTTCCGGGGTGGTGGCGCTCTCCGTGCTCGCCCCGCTCGGCCGGTTGACCGGTCGGCAGTGGGAGCTCCTGACCCGTACCGCCGAGCGCGAGGGCAACGGCGAACTGCGGATGACTCCGTGGCGGGGCGTCGTCGTACCCGGCCTCACACCCCCGCGCGCGCCGGGCGCCCTCGCGGCGCTCGACGCCGCGGGGCTGGTGACCGATCCGGCCTCGCCCTGGCGGGGAGCGGGCGCCTGCGCGGGGCGCCCGGGCTGCGCCAAGTCCCTGACGGACGTACGCGCCGATGCCGCCGCTGCCCTGGCCCGCCCTGGTCCTGCTTCCGGTCCTGTTTCCGGTCCTGTTTCCGGTTACGGCGCCGGTCCCGGTCCCGGCGCCGGCAGCGGCTCGTCCGCGCTGCCCGTGTACTGGTCCGGGTGCGAGCGCCGGTGCGGGCATCCGCGCGGCGACCGGGTGGAGGTCGTCGCCGGGAACGACGGCTACCGGGTGGCGGTGGTGCGCGGCACCGGCGAAGAGCACCCCGTACCGGTCCCCGCCGGCTCCGACCCGGGCGCGGCCGCCGCGGCGGCCCGCGTGGCGGAGGGCACCGGACCGCGCCGGTGCGACCAGACCCGGTACGGCAGCGGCGCGCTTGCGGGCGCCGCGACACGGGAGAGCAACCGACCGTCCGAGCGCGGCGCGGCCCACGGGCCCGTGCGCGAGGACTCAGCGACGGCAGGCCCTTGACGATGAGCGAGAAGACAGTGTTCGAGTACGAGAAGGACGGCGCTGCCATCTACCGGCAGTCCTTTGCCACCATCCGCGCCGAGGCGGACCTGGCGGGGCTGCCCGCCGACGTCAGCCAGGTCGCGGTACGGATGATCCACGCGTGCGGCATGGTCGACCTCGTCCGGGACCTCGCCCACACCCCGCGGGTCGTCGCGGAGGCCCGCGCGGCCCTCCGTGCGGGCGCACCCGTCCTCTGCGACGTCGCCATGATCGCCAGCGGCGTCACCCGCAGGCGGCTCCCGGCCGACAACGAGGTGGTGTGCACGCTCTCCGACCCGGAGGTGCCCCGGCTCGCGGCCGAACTGGGGACGACGCGCACCGCGGCCGCCCTCGAACTGTGGCGGGACCGGCTGGAGGGCGCGGTCGTGGCGATCGGCAACGCGCCCACGGCGCTGTTCCGGCTGCTGGAGATGATCGAGGAGGGGGCGCCGCGGCCGGCTGCCGTGATCGGGGTGCCGGTCGGGTTCGTCGGGGCCGTGGAGTCCAAGCAGGCGCTGGCCGAGCACTCCTCCGGACTGGAGCACTTGATCGTCCACGGCCGCAGGGGTGGCAGCGCCATGGCCGTGTCCGCGCTCAACGCCATTGCGAGCGAGGAGGAATGAGTCAGGTGACCGGCAGCGCGGAGGAGGAGCAGGTGAACACCGTGTCCGACGATGCGGCAGCGCTCGACGCGGCGGCGAACGGCGGGAGCGGCACACCCACGAGCGGCACACCCGCGAACGGTGCAGCAGCGAACGGTGCAGCAGCGAGTGGCGGCCCGACAACCGGCGGCCCGGCAACCGGCGGCCCGACGACCGGCAACCCGGCAACCGGCGACCCGGCAACCGGCGGCCGCGCACCGGCCGAAGCCCGGACCCCGGGAGCTGCAGGAGCCGCGGAAGCCGGCGGCGGCGCCGGGCGGCTGATCGGCGTGGGGCTGGGGCCCGGCGACCCGTCGCTGATGACGGTGCGGGCGGTGGAGGCCATCGCGGAGGCGGACGTCGTCGCGTACCACAGCGCCCGGCACGGCCGGTCGATCGCGCGCTCCATCGCGGCGCGCCATCTGCGTGCCGACCACGTGGAGGAGGCGCTGGTCTACCCCGTCACCACCGAGTCCACCGACCACCCGGGCGGCTACCGGGGCGCGCTGGAGGACTTCTACGCGGAGGCGTCCGCGCGGCTGGCGGCGCACCTGGACGCGGGGCGGACGGTGGCCGTGCTCGCCGAGGGCGACCCGTTCTTCTACGGCTCGTACATGCACATGCACAAGCGGCTGGCGCACCGGTATCCGACCGAGGTCGTCCCCGGGGTCACTTCCGTGAGCGCGGCGGCCGCCCGGCTCGGCACTCCGCTGTCGGAGGCCGAGGAGGCGCTGACGGTACTGCCCGGCACGCTGCCCGAGGAGGAGCTGACCGCCCGGCTCGCCTCCAGCGACGCGGTGGCCGTGATGAAGCTGGGGCGTACGTTCCCCAAGGTGCGCCGGGCGCTGGAGCGGTCGGGGCGGCTGGCCGAGGCCCGCTACGTCGAGCGCGCCACCATGGAGGGCGAGCGCACCGGGCGGGTCGCGGACGTGGACCCGGACTCGGTGCCGTACTTCTCCGTGGCCGTGCTGCCGAGCAAGGTCGGGGCGACGGCCCGTGAGCGCGGCGAGGACGCCCCCGGCGAGGTCGTCGTCGTGGGGACCGGCCCCGCCGGGCCACTGTGGCTCACCCCCGAGACGCGCGGCGCGCTGGCCACCGCCGACGACGTGGTCGGCTACACGACCTACCTGGACCGGGTGCCACGGCGGGACGGCCAGCGGCGGCACGGCTCGGACAACCGGGTGGAGGCCGAGCGCGCGGAGTTCGCCCTGGAACTGGCTCGGCGCGGGCGGCGGGTGGCCGTCGTCTCGGGCGGGGACCCCGGCGTGTTCGCCATGGCGACGGCCGTGCTGGAGGCGGCAGAGCAGGACGCGTACGCGGACGTCCCGGTTCGGGTGCTGCCCGGGGTGACGGCCGCCAACGCGGCAGCGGCCCGCGTGGGGGCACCGCTGGGCCACGACTACGCCGTGCTCTCCCTCTCCGACCGCCTCAAGCCCTGGGAGGTCATCGCCGGCCGGCTGCGCGCCGCGGCGGCGGCGGACCTGGTGCTGGCCCTCTACAACCCCGGGTCCCGCAGCCGCACCTGGCAGGTCGGCAAGGCCCGCGAGGTACTGCTGGAGCACCGGGCGCCGGACACCCCCGTGGTGGTGGCCCGGGACGTCGGCGGGGACGGCGAGCGCATCCGCACCGTCCCGCTGGCCGAACTGGACCCGGACCAGGTGGACATGCGCACCCTGCTGCTCATCGGCTCCTCGCAGACCCGGACCTTCCGCGGAGCGGACGGCTCGGCGCGGGTGTGGACCCCGCGCCGGTATCCGGAGGTCTGAAACGGCCGCCGCCCGCTGCGGAGACAGCGGGCGGCGGCCCCGGGCCGGTGGGCTGCTGCTCACCGGTCCGGCCGGGCGGGCAGTTCGTCGGCCGGGGGGTGCTGGGGCCGGTCGGCGAGCTTGAGCCAGACCACCCCGGCGATGATCACGGTCAGCCACAGGGCCTTGGCCGGGGTGAGCGTCTCGTCGAAGAACGCGGGTCCGAGCAACGCCGCTCCGACAGCGCCGATACCGGCCCAGACCGCGTAGCCGATGCCGACGTCGAGGGTGCGCAGCGCGAGGCTCAGCGAGAAGAGCGTCAGCAGGAAGAAGACGACCGCGACGAGCGACCAGGACAGCACGGTGAAGCCGTGGCTCCCTCCCACGGCGAGCGCGTAGCCGACCTCGAACGCTCCGGCCAGGAGGAGCACGAGCCAGGCTCGCGCCCGGCCGCTGCGGGCGGCGGCGTCGCCCCCGCCGGTGGTGTCGTCGTGGCGGACGGTGTTGTTGCTGCCGAGGGTCTCTTTGCTGCCCAGGGTCTCGTTGTTGCGGACGGCGGCGGAGTGGTGGGACATGTGCGGGCCCTTCTCATGAATACGGGAACGGGTGAACGAGGCAACGGGGGAAGCGGCGGAACAGGGGACGGCGGACCGCGGGCGGGCCGGCTGACTGGCGGGCCGGCAGCGCGCCGGGCGGTCAGGCCGCTCCGCTGAGTTGCAGGCCGACAACGCCGACGATGACCGCGGCGATGCCGAGGAGCTTGCGCCAGTCCAGGCGCTGGCCGAACAGGAGGGCGCCGAGGACGACGATCCCGACGCCCGCGACGGAGGTCCAGATCGCGTAACCGGCGCCGACGTCGAAGGTCAGCAGCGCCAGGCTGAGGAGATAGGTGGCGATGCCGCCGCTGGCCAGGGTGACCGCGGTCCAGGCGGGCCGGGTGAAGCCCTGGGCCTTGCCGGCCGAGAGGGCGACGGTGATCTCGAAGACGACTGCGGCGCCGAGGTAGAGCCAGTGCATGAGGTGTCCTTGAAGGTCGAAAGGGTGAAAGAGCGCGAACGCGAAAGGGCATGAACGGATTCGGGGGGGGCGAGAAGGCGCGCGGGGTCAGGAGCGGGCGGTGGAAACGGAGTGCGGTTCGCGGTAGCGGGCCGGTAGGGCCCGGAGCCGGGCCGTCTCCGCGGTCATGCGGCGACCGCTTCCTGCAGTGCGCGGCGGATCACACTCTCGGAGGCGACGCCTTCGATGCGCCGGTCGCCGATGACGAGCGTGGGGACGACGGTGATCTCCAGCCGGGCCGACTCCGCCAGGGCCCGCCGGTGCCGCTCGGCGTACTCCGGGTCGTCGAGGGCCGCGGCGTAGCCGGTCGGGTCGAGTCCCGCCTCCGCGGCCAGCCGGACCAGGACCGCGTGGTCCCCGATGTCCAGATCGTCGCGGAAGAAGGCCGCCGGCACGCGGCGGTGGTAGGCCCCGGCCCGGCCGTGCTCCGCGGCGTACTGGGCGCCGCGGAAGGCCGACTCGGTGTAGGGCTGCGGCGAGACGGTCGGCAGCCGCATCGGCACCTGGTGGCGGCGTGCCATCGGATACACGGCTCGCTGCCAGATGTCGGGCAGATACGGGTCCTCCGGGCGGAGCGTGGCAGCCGGACGGGGGCGCAGTTCGTGGGGATGGTGGACGACCTCGACATCGGGCCGGCCGCGGACCGCCCGCTCGATCACCTCGTCGGCGATCAGGCAGAACGGGCAGACGTAGTCCGACCACAGATGGATCCGCGCGGTCATGACGACCTCCGATTCCCCTGGGCACCCCCGGTGGGTGCGGCTCCAGAAGCGTGGAACCTCACACCGGTGTCAACTGCAAGACTGGAGTCCGACGGACGGCCTCGGGAGGTCTCATGCGCATCGGTGAGCTGGCGGACGCCAGCGGCGTCAGCGCCAGGTCACTGCGGTACTACGAAGAGCACGGGCTCATCCGCTCCCAGCGCACGCCCGGCGGCTGGCGGGACTTCGACGCGTCCATGGTCGAGCGGGTGGTGATGATCCAGCACCTGTTCGCCGCCGGTCTGAGCAGCGCCACCGTCAACGAACTGCTGCCCTGCCTGGAGGCGCCGCTCGAGGAGCGCAACGGCGTCATGGAGCAGTTGCTCGCCCAGGAGGTCGAGCGGCTCCAGGACAAACGGCGCGACCTCGACCGCGAACTCGACACGCTCCAGGCGCTCCGCAGCGAGACCGCCGTGCCCGACGACGCCCAGCGACCCCAGTGACTCTGGTGACCCCAGTGACCCTGGTGACCCTGGTGACCCTGGTGACCCTGGTGACTCTGTGGAACGGTGCGGGACGGGACGAGGAAAGGCGGAGGCAGCGGTGCGAACCATCGGGCTGATCGGCGGCATGAGCTGGGAGTCGTCGGCGGAGTACTACCGGATGCTCAACGAACTCGCCAGGGACCGGAAGGGCGGGCTGCACTCCGCGCGACTGGTGCTGTACTCCGTCGACTTCGCCGAGATCGAGGTGCTGCAGGAGCAGGGGCGCTGGGACGAGGCGGGCGGCATTCTCGCGGCCGCCGCCCGGGCCCTGGAGGCGGCGGGCGCCGATCTGCTGGTGCTGTGCACGAACACCATGCACAGGGTCGCCGAGCACATCGAGGAGGCCGTGGAGGTGCCGCTGCTGCACCTGGCCGATGCGACGGCGGACGCGGTGCGGGCGGCGGGGTTGCGGCGCGTCGGCCTGCTGGGGACCGCGTTCACCATGGAGCAGGACTTCTACCGGGGACGGCTGGCGGCCGGCGGGCTGTCGGTGCTGGTCCCCGACCCCGCCGACCGGGAACTGGTGCACCGCGTGATCTACGAGGAACTGTGCCGGGGAACCGTGCTGGACGCGTCCCGCGCCGCATACCGGCGCGTCATCGGCAAGCTGGTGGCGGACGGGGCGGAAGGCATCGTGCTGGGGTGCACGGAGATCGAGTTGCTCATCGGGCCGCAGGACAGTCCGGTGCCCGTCTTCCCCGCCGCCCGGCTGCACGCGGAGGCCGCTTTCGAAGCGGCGGACCGGTGACCCGCGCGGCACGACGGCTGCCCGCCGAGCGGTCGGCCTGAAGGGCGGCGCGGGCGGTCGGGCAGGCCGGTGCCGGCACCGGCCGCCGGTGCCGGTCACCGGCCGCGGAGTGCCTCGGCCGCCTCCTCGGGGCTCGTCACCTCCCGCACTCCCGGCGGGACCGGCGGGCGGCGGACGACCACGACGGGCAGCCCCGCCTCCCGCGCCGCCGCGAGCTTGGGCGCGGTGGCCGCACCGCCGCTGTCCTTGGTCACCAGCACCTCGATGCGGTGGCTGCGCAGCAGCTCGCGCTCGTCGTCCAGCGCGAACGGGCCCCGGGAGAGCAGCAGCTCCATCCGGGCGGGAACGGGCGTGCCCGGTTCCGGAGGGTCGACCGAGCGGGAGAGGAACCACAGCCCGGCGCTCGCGGGCCCGGCGAACGCGGCCAGTCCCAGGCGTCCGGTCGTCAGGAAGATCCGCCGTCCCAGCCGCGGCAGCAGCCGCGCTGCCTCCGGCAGGGAGTCCGCCAGGTGCCAGTTGTCCCCCGCACCGGGCACCCAGCCGGGGCGGCGGAGGGCGAGCAGGGGAACATGGGCTCCGGCGGCGGCTTCGGCAGCATGGAAACTGATCTTCTCGGCGAAGGGATGGGTGGCATCGATGAGAACGTCCACATGGTGTGTACGCAGCCATTCCGCCAGCCCCGACACGCCTCCGAAGCCGCCGACCCGCACCTCCCCCACCGGCAGCCGGGGGCCGGCGACGCGTCCGGCCAGCGAACTGGTGACCCGGAGGCCGGGGGCGTCCTCCAGCAGTTCCGCCAGGCGGCGGCCTTCCGTCGTCCCGCCGAGGATCAGTACGTGCACGGGATCCGGTTCCTCTCATGTCTGAGGCGCACGAGCCCGCGGCGAGCGGGGCCGCGGCGGACGAGGCCGAGGGCGGGCGCGTTGCCCAACTCAAGCACACCGGGCTGCGGCCCGGCTGGACGACCGGTGCCTGTGCGACGGCGGCCACGACCGCCGCGTACACCGCGCTGCTGACCGGCGACTTCCCCGATCCGGTGACGATCACCCTGCCCAAGGGCCAGACCCCCGCCTTCGCCCTCGCGTACGAACATCTCCAGCCGGGCACCGCGGCCACGGCCGCGGTGGTGAAGGACGCGGGCGACGACCCCGACGTCACCCACGGCGCCCTGGTGCGGGCCACCGTGCGCCCCCTCGCGCCGGGTACGGGTGTCGTGTTCCGGGCCGGAGACGGTGTGGGCACCGTCACCCGCCCCGGCCTGCCGCTCGACGTGGGCGAGCCGGCCATCAATCCGGTGCCGCGGCAGATGATGCGCGAGCACGTCGCCCGCGTGGCGGACGAGCACGTCGGCACCGGTGCCGGTGCCGGTGCCGACGTGGAGATCACCCTGTCCGTCGACAACGGCGCGGAGATCGCCCGCTCCACGTGGAACCCGCGGCTGGGGATCCTCGGCGGGCTGTCGATCCTGGGGACGACCGGCGTCGTCGTCCCCTACTCGTGCTCCGCGTGGATCGACTCGATCCGGCGCGGGGTGGACGTGGCCCGTGCCGCGGGGCGGACGCATGTGGCCGGCTGCACGGGGTCGACCTCGGAGCGGACCGTCGTCGCCGAGTACGGGCTCCCGGAGGACGCGCTGCTGGACATGGGGGATTTCGCGGGCGCCGTCCTCAAGTACGTACGCCGCCACCCCGTGGACCGGCTCACCGTCTGCGGCGGCTTCGCCAAGCTGTCCAAGCTGGCGGCCGGGCACCTGGACCTGCACTCCAAGCGCTCCCAGGTCGACAAGGGCTTCCTCGCCGGCCTGGCCAGGACCGGCGGCGCCGACGAGGAACTGGCGGACCGGATCCGGGCGGCCAACACCGGTCTCGCCGCGCTCCAGTTGTGCACCGCGGCGCACGTGCCGCTCGGCGACCTCGTCGCCGAGGCAGCCCGCGACGAGGCACTCGCCGTCCTGCGCGGGGCCCCCGTGCGGGTGGACGTCGTCTGCATCGACCGCGCGGGGACGGTCGTCGGGCGCAGCAGCGTGCGCTGAACCTCCCCGTGGGTTCGCGAGCGCACCGGGAACCCCGTCAGACGTGCCCCGCACGCCCTCAGCAGGTGTGGCGGTCGCGTTCCGCGGAGTAGAGGTGGCTGTCGCGGAAGTGCTCGGCGGCGAGGGTGCGGCCGACCAGGATGACGGCCGTCCGGCTGAGCCCCGCCGCCTTCACCTGCTCCGCGATCTCCTCCAGGGTGCCCCGCAGCACGACCTCGTCGGGGCGGCTGGCGAACGCGACGACGGCTGCCGGGCAGTCGCCCCCGTAGTGCGGGAGGAGTTCGGCGACCACCTCGTCCACGTACCGCACCGCGAGGTGCAGCACGAGCAGTGCGCCGCTGCGGCCCAGCGTGGCCAGGTCCTCGCCGTCCGGCATGGGGGTGGCCTGCCGGGCGACCCGGGTCAGCACGACGGTCTGGCCGACAGTCGGCACCGTCAGCTCCCGCTTCAGCGCGGCGGCCGCCGCCGCGAACGCGGGGACGCCCGGTACGACCTCGTACGGCACCCCCGCAGCCGTCAGCCGCCGCATCTGCTCGGCGACGGCGCTGAAGACGGACGGGTCGCCCGAGTGCAGCCGCGCCACGTCGTGCCCCTCCCGGTGTGCGCGGACCAGCTCTTCGGTGATGGCATCCAGGTCGAGCTGCGCGGTGTCGACCAGCCGCGCGTCGGGCGGGCACTCGGCGAGCAGTTCCCGGGGCACCAGGCTGCCCGCGTACAGGCAGACCCGGCAGGCGGCCAGCGTCCGGGCGCCGCGCACCGTGATCAGGTCGGCGGCGCCGGGTCCGGCGCCGATGAAGTACACCGTCATCTCTCGTCTCCCCATGCGTCTTCGGGTCCCCGTGCGTCTTCGGGTCCCCGTGCGTCTTCGGGCCCCCACGCGTCTTCGGGCGGCTCGCCCGTCCCGTCGGCGGCGCCCTTGCACACCGCCCACTGGGTCACCGGCATCGCCTGCCGCCAGCCGGTGAACCCTCCCACCGGCACCCCGTGCGCCACCGAGAGCCGTACCAGTTCACCGCCGTATCTGCGGTACCAGCGCACCAGCAGCGCCTCCGACTCCAGCGTGACGGTGTTGGCGACCAGCCGTCCGCCCGCCGGCAGCGCCGCCCAGCAGGCGGCCAGCAGGCCGGGCGCCGTCAGCCCGCCGCCGACGAACACCGCGTCCGGCGTGGGCAGTCCGGACAGTGCCTCCGGTGCCGTGCCGGTGACCACCCGCAGCCCCGGCACCCCGAGCCGGTCGGCGTTGCGCGTGATCCGCGCGGCACGCTCGCCGCTGCGTTCCACGGTCACCGCCCGGCAGGCCGGATGGGCCCGCAGCCACTCCACCGCGATCGACCCGGCGCCGCCTCCCACGTCCCACAGGAGTTCGCCGGGGGCTGGCGCCAGCGCGGCCAGCGTCGCGGCCCGCACATGGCGCTTGGTGAGCTGCCCGTCGTGCTCGTACGCGGCGTCCGGCAGCCCGGGTACGGCACCCGGCCGCACCAGGCCGGCGTCCGGGTCGGCCGCACAGACCACGGCGACGATGTTCAGCGGGTCGCCCGGCGGGTGCCGCCAGTCCTGTGCCGTCCCCTCGCAGGAACGCTCACGCGGGCCGCCGAGCTGCTCCAGCACCCGTATCCGGCTCGGCCCGAAGCCGTGCTCGCGCAGCAGTTCCGCGACCCGGGCCGGGGTGTCGGCCCCGGCGCTGAGCACCAGCAGCCGCCGCCCGTCGTGGAGCGCGGCGGCGATCCGGGCGAGCGGCCGGCCGACCACGCTGACCACCTCGCACTCCTCCAGCGCCCAGCCGAGCCGCGCGCACGCGTAGCTCGCGGAGGAGGGGTGCGGCAGCGCCCGGAGGGACAGCTCCGGCAGCAGCTCGGCCAGGGTGCGGCCGATGCCGTAGTAGTACGGGTCACCGCTGGCCAGCACCGCTATCCGGCGCCCCGCGTGCGCCGCGAACAGCCCCGGCACGGCGGGCCGCAGCGGGGACGGCCACGCCACCCGCTCCGCGGCGCACTCCCCGGCGGGCAGCAGAGCGAGTTGCCGGGCGCCCCCGAAGATCACCTCGGCGGCACGGAGCGCCTCCCGGGCGGGTTCGGCCAGCCCCGGCCAGCCGTCGGCTCCGACACCGACGACCGTCGCCTCGGGCGGGACGGCGGCGGACGGGGACATCGCAGACACGTCGGAGATCGCAGCCACCTTCACCTCGGAGATCGCATCTCACCTTGGAGATCGCACAGCTCTCGAACAGGGACGGCTCGAACTGTACTGTTCGGGCCCTCGCGCTCCCACCGCCGGTCCCCGCACCACCCGTCCGCCCGTCCGCCCGTCCGCCCGTCCGCCCGTCCGCCCGTCCGCCCGTCCGTCCACCCGTCCCGGTACACCGGCCCGCCCCGGTGCCACCGCCCCGGTCCACAATGGGGCGCATGGATCAGAACGCACTGCCCGACCACGCCATGCCCGACTGGGAGAAGCGGTTCAGGGCGCCGCGCGTCTCACTGCCCGAGTGGGCCGAGGACGCACCCGCCCGGTCGCTGTTCGTGTCGAACGCGACGGGCACGTTCGAGCTGTACGCCTGGGACCGGACGACCGGCGAGCAGCGGCAGGTGACCGACCGGCCCAACGGGACCACGGACGGCACCCTTTCGCCCGACGGTGAGTGGATCTGGTGGTTCTCGGACACCGACGGCGACGAGTTCGGGGTCTGGATGCGGCAGCCCTTCGGCGGCGGCCCCGACGCCCGCGCCGTCGAGGGGCTCGACCCCTCCTACCCGGCGGGCCTGGCGCTCGGCCGGGACGGCACCGTGGTGCTCGGCCGCTCCACGGACGAGGACGGCTCCACCGTCCATGTGCTGCGCCCCGGCTCGCCCGCGCCCGTCGAGATCTACCGGCACAGCGAGTCGGCGGGCGTGGGCGACCTCTCGCACGACAGCAGCCTGCTGGTGATCGAGCACACCGAGCACGGTGACGCCATGCACGCGGCGCTCCGCGTCGTACGCCCCGACGGCTCGACCGTCGCGGAGCTGGACGACAGCGAGGGCGGCACCGAGGAACTGGGGCTGACCGTGCTCGGCTTCGCCCCGGTCGACGGCGACCCCCGGCTCCTGATCGGCCACCAGCGGCACGGCCGGTGGGAGCCGATGCTCTGGGACCCGGTCGCGGGCACGACCACGGAACTGGAGCTGGACCTGCCCGGCGACGTCGCCGCCGACTGGTATCCGGACGCCTCGGCGCTGCTGATCGCCCACAGCCACCAGGCCCGCGACGAGCTCTTCCGCTACGACCTGGCGAGCGGCACGCGCACCCGGATCGAGACGCCCGCCGGGTCCGTCATGGGCGTGACGGCGCGGCCGGACGGCGCCGTGGAGTACCTGTGGTCGTCCGCCGCCGAGCCGCCCCAGGTACGCTCCGCGAGCGGCGCCACCGTGCTCGACCCGCCCGGCATGACGGCTCCGGGCTCGGTGCCCGTCGAGGACGCCTGGGTCGAGGGCCCCGGCGGGACCGTGCACGCGCTGGTGCAGAAGCCGGCCGGCAAGGGCCCCTTCCCCACCGTCTTCGAGGTGCACGGCGGCCCCACCCACCACGACAGCGACGCCTTCGCCGGGCAGCCCGCCGCCTGGGTCGACCACGGCTTCGCCGTCGTGCGGGTCAACTACCGCGGCTCCACCGGATACGGCCGCGCCTGGACGGACGCCCTCAAGCACCGGGTCGGCCTGATCGAGCTGGAGGACATCGACGCCGTCCGCGCCTGGGCCGTCGGCTCCGGTCTCGCCGATCCGGACCGGCTGGTGCTGGCGGGCGGATCCTGGGGCGGCTACCTCACCCTCCTCGGGCTCGGCGTCCAGCCGGAGGTGTGGGCGCTGGGGCTGGCCGCGGTGCCCGTCGCGGACTATGTCACCGCCTACCACGACGAGATGGAGGCGCTGAAGTCCCTGGACCGCACCCTGCTCGGCGGAACGCCGGAGGAGGTGCCCGAGCGGTTCGAGGCGTCCTCCCCGCTGACGTACGTCGACAAGGTGCGCGCGCCCGTCTATCTCTCGGCCGGGGTCAACGACCCCCGCTGCCCGATCCGGCAGGTCGAGAACTACGTCACCAGGCTCGAGGAGCGCGGCCACCCGCACGAGGTGTACCGCTACGACGCGGGGCACGGCTCCCTCGTCGTGGAGGAGCGGATCAAGCAGATCCGGCTGGAGATCGACTTCGCGTTGCGGCATCTTCCGCGGACGGACACGGAAGGCCGGCATCCGCTTCCGGACCGTCCGGCGTGAGCCCCAGCGCGGCGTCCGCAGCCGTCTCCGCCTCCCGGCGGAAGAAGCGGAACCACATGAACACCACGAACCCGGCGAACACGAACCACTGCGCCGTGTAGCCCAGGTTCTGGAACGCCTTCATGTCGAGGCCGGTGTTGTCGGGCGCAACCGGCGGCACCGGCCTCAGCGGCCGCTGGGTGTGCTGCTCGGTGATCCAGGCGTCCCGCACGCCGTACGGGACGACGTTGACGAGCGGCGCTGCGCTCACGAACCCCAGCTGCCCCTCCGGCAGCGCGCCCGGAGTACCGGCGTCGTGCTGCGACTCCGGCGCCTGGAGCACTCCCGTGACGGTGACCTCCCCCTCGGGCGCCGCGGGCACCCGGTGCGGATCGGCCGTGCCGGGCAGCCAGCCGCGCACCACCGGCAGGGCCTTGCCGCCGCCCTCGGGGCGCAGCAGGGACAGCACGTAGAAGCCGCGCTTCTCCTCGACCGTCCGGTCGGGGACGAGCAGCGGGTGCGCCGTGTCGAACCGGCCCGTCACCGCGGCCGTGCGGCCCACCGTGTCCTGGGTCACCGGAAGCAGTTCCCGCAGCGGCCGCGCCTCGGCGCGCGCCTCCGCGCTCGACTGCTCGCGCTGCTCCTGGTGCCGGTCGACACGGTCGTCGAAGCGGCTGAGCTGCCAACTGCCCATCAGGACGCAGACCGGAATCGCCACCAGGGCGAAGAGGTTGATCGCCCACCATCGCGGCGTCAGCAGGAACCGGTACACACTCCCACAGTACGGCCACACACCACCGCCGCTGCCAGGAGGTCCCGGTCGCGCCACTCCAGGCGCGTGCCCCCTCGCGGAGCTGCCGGTGGGGCCCGGCCCGCGAGGACTGCGCGGCCGGGTCAGGTCTGCGGGATCACGCCCGTGCGGTAGACCGTTCCGCTGCCGCACGCCCCGGACACCTTCGTGCCCGCGGCGGGGGCGCCGCCCTCCGGAGTGTGGGAAACCACGACCGCGGCGTCGCCGCCACCCGAGTCGCCGCCACCGGCGTCGCCCTCGCCGGGCGTCCCGGTGCTGCCGCCGGAACTCTCCCCGCCGCCGTCCGCGGAGCCGTCGCCGCTCCCGGTGCCGGGGCCGGCCGTCTCGCCGTCGTTGCGGCCGCCCTGCGGGGTGGGCGAACTGCACCCGCCGCTGGGCACCCAGGCGAACTTCACCACGTACGCCTGGCCGGGCCGCAGCACGACCTCGTCCCGCGCGGCGGCCGGATCGCCGAGGCCCGGCGCCGGGTCACCCGCGGTGTGGTCGACGACCAGGACCTGTCCGCCGCCGGCCCGGCCCTGCACGGAGGCGCCGACCAGCCCTTCGCCCTGGACCGTGCAGGCGTCGCCGGAGACGTTGGCGACCCGGAAGCTGCCGTAGACGGTGCCCTTGCTGTCGGGCGCTCCGGACTCCGCGGAGCCCCCGCCGAGCTGGTTGCTGCCGCAGGTGGGTGCGCTGGCGCTGAGGCTCTCGTTGGGGTCGGCGCTGTCGCCGGGGCCGCCGGTGGGCGCCGGGTGGGTTCTCCCGTCACCCTTGTGCTTCTTGTCCTTGTCCTTGTCCTTGCCGCCGTCCCGGTCCTCCTCGCCCTTGCCGCCGCTCCCGGCGGCACCGGCGTCGGGGCCGCGGGTCTGGCCGTGGACGCTGCCCGCCGTCACGGGGTGGTCGTCCCCGCCGACGCCGGGTACGCCGCCGTAGACGAGCGCGGGCACACCGACGAGGGCCACGAGGGCCGCGGCCACGCCGCCGACCATCGCCTGGCGGCGGTGCGCACGCCGCGCGGGGACCGCCCGCTGGAGGTGGTCGAGCGTGCGGTCGAAGCTCTCGGCGGGCGGTTCGATGCCGCGGACGCTGTGCTGCAGGAGGTCCCGGAGGGTCTCCTCCTCGGAGCTGAGTGCGGACTCGTCGAACAGGTCGAGCGACATCTCCTCGGGAGCGCCGGACTCCTGTGCCGCGCCGGACTCCCGTGTCGAGCCGGACTCCTGTGCCGCGCCGGACTCCCGCGTGGGACCTGCCGCCGCGGCGGCAGCGCCCTCCCCCGCCGCGGGGTACCGGTCCGCGGACTCTTCCGCGCCGTCCGACCCCGTGCCCGGGCCCGCGCCCGGGCCCGCGCCGCCGGGCGGCATCGCCCGCTCGCGCGGCTCGCCCGGTTCACGAGAGCCCTGTGCTTCCGGAGAGTCCTGCGCCTCAGGCGGGCCCTGCGGTTCGGGCGAGCCCTGCGCCTCAGGAGTGCCCTGCGCTTCATGCGGCCCGCGCGGCTCCTCGCCGTCGGGGAGACCCAGTCCGTCACTCATGACGCCGCCTCCATGGCGGTACGCAGCGCGGCGATCCCGCGCGACCCGTAAGCCTTCACGGATCCCAGGGAGAGACCCAGCACCTCGGCCACCTGAGCCTCGGTCATATCGGCGAAATACCGCAGCACCAGCACTTCACGCTGGCGCCGCTGCAGGCCGCGCATCGCCTTGATCAACTGATCCCGTTCGAGCTGTTCGTACGCCCCCTCCTCGGCGCTCGCCATGTCGGGCATCGGCTTGGAGAGCAGCTTGAGCCCGAGGATGCGGCGGCGCAGCGCGGAGCGGGACAGGTTCACGACCGTCTGCCTGAGGTAGGCGAGGGTCTTCTCGGGGTCGCGCACGCGCTTGCGCGCCGAGTGGACGCGGATGAACGCCTCCTGGACGACGTCCTCGCACGAGGCGGTGTCGTCGAGCAGGAGCGCCGCGAGCCCGAGCAGGGACTTGTAGTGGGCGCGGTAGGTCTCGGTCAGGTGATCGACTGTGGTGCCATGTGCCATCGCCTCGTCAGCGTCCCCATGCTGTGTGAGCGGACGCGAAGGGCGCGCGGCGGGCCACGGCGCGATCACAGACATGCCTCCCGCCACTGGTAGCCCTCCAGCACCAGCGCTGGGGCGACCAGGGGCCGTTGCGATTCCGAGTACCTCTGCCACGCCTGTTTGACACGTTTCCCCCCGTCAGGGTTGTACGCGACAGGCACTGTGCGCGAAAACACACCACATGCCGTCATACACACATCTCTCAGTCTCCGTGAACGCCCCGTGTCTCCCAGGCCCTCGACCGCGCTCCCCGTGCGCGTCAGGCTCCAGGGACACAAAGACGCTCCCCGCCTGCCTGCCGGTTGCAGGGGCGGGGAGCGCCATTGTCCGTCAGTGCGCACCACCGTGGCCAGTGGGTCCGGCTGACCGGCGGAAAGCGCCGGTCAGCGGCCGGTGCCGCCGTAGACCACGGCCTCGTCGGTGTCGCTGTCCAGTCCGAAGGCGGAGTGGACGGCGCGGACCGCGTCCTGCACGGCCTCTTCGCGGGTGACGACCGAGATGCGGATCTCCGAGGTGGAGATCAGCTCGATGTTGACCTCGGCGTCGGACAGCGCCTCGAAGAAGGTCGCCGTCACGCCCGGGTTGGTCTTCATGCCCGCACCGACGAGGGAGATCTTCGCGATCTGGTCGTCGTAGCGCAGCGAGTCGAAGCCGACCGTGCCCTGCACCTTCTCCAGCGCGGCGATGGCCTTCTTGCCCTCGGACTTGGGCAGCGTGAAGGAGATGTCGGTGAGCCCGGTGGAGGCGGCGGAGACGTTCTGGACCACCATGTCGAGGTTGATCTCGGCGGCCGCGACCGCGCGGAAGAGCGCGGCGGCCTCGCCCGGCTTGTCCGGCACCCCGACGACCGTGACCTTGGCCTCGGACGTGTCGTGCGCCACACCCGAGATGATCGCCTGCTCCATCGACTCTTCCCCTTGCCCGTCCGGCTGCTCGTTCGTGACCCACGTACCCCTCAGGCCGGAGAAGGACGACCGCACGTGGATCGGGATGTTGTAGCGGCGCGCGTACTCGACGCAGCGGTGCAGCAGCACCTTGGAGCCGGACGACGCCAGCTCCAGCATGTCCTCGAAGGAGATCCGGTCGATCTTCCGCGCCTTCTTCACCACGCGCGGGTCGGCGGTGAAGACACCGTCGACGTCGGTGTAGATCTCGCAGACCTCGGCATTGAGCGCCGCGGCCAGCGCGACCGCGGTGGTGTCCGAACCGCCTCGGCCCAGGGTGGTGATGTCCTTGCTGTCCTGCGAGACGCCCTGGAATCCGGCGACGATCGCGATGTTGCCCTCGTCGACCGAATCCTTGATCCGGCCGGGGGTGACGTCGATGATCCGCGCCTTGTTGTGCGCGGAGTCGGTGATCAGACCCGCCTGGCTGCCGGTGAACGACTGCGCCTCGTGACCGAGGGATTTGATCGCCATCGCCAGCAGGGCCATGGAGATCCGCTCTCCTGCGGTCAGCAGCATGTCGAACTCGCGGCCGGAGGCGACCGGAGACACCTCTGAGGCAAGATCGATCAGCTCGTCCGTCGTGTCACCCATCGCCGAGACCACGACGACAACCTGGTTGCCGTTCTTCTTGGCTTCGACGATCCGCTTGGCAACGCGCTTGATGCCTTCGGCATCGGCAACGGAGGAGCCGCCGTACTTCTGCACGACAAGGCCCACGTGTGCTCGCTCCTCGAATCATTTCCCGGGACCCCGGCGCTCCGTGCGACGCTGCCCGGAAGGATGGGATCCGCTGGTCGGCTCAGTGTATCGACCGGACGGAACCCGGTCCCGTCCGCGGAGGCCCCTGCCCACCAGGGCCGAAATGACACGGAAACGTGAGTCTGTTCACGATCCCCCGCGGCGCACCCCGGACGAAGGACCCCACTCCGGCATATCGTGCCGTATCAGCCTCTTTCTGGCTTTCCCTTTATTCGGTTCTCCCGCTTTTCCGCTTTGCCGCACTCGGCCGCCGCGTACTCCGTACTGTGCCGGACAGCGGCCCGGCGGAGTGCCGACGGAGGGCCGAGGGTCGGTGGGGCACGACCGTGAGCTGGCGGAACGGGACCGGTCCGGCTCCCGACCGCCCCGGGGCTCGGGGCGCGGCCCCCGCCGCCCGGCCGGACCCGCTGCGGTACGAGAAGCGGGGACGAGGGACGAGGAGCGAGGAGGCCCACATGGCCATCGACTACGTGAAGCGGACACCGGGGCAGTCGGGACAGTCGGGACAGTCGAGCCGGCCGGGACAGCACGCGGCGGGTGCGAACCCCGCCGGGAGAGGGCCGGCGGTCGACCTGCGGAAGGTCACCGCGCGGGCTCCCGGACTGGTGAACCTGTACAAGACCGCCCGCCGCTCCCTGGAGAGCGCCGGACTGGAGGGCCAGCGGGCCGCGGTCTACCTGGTGCTCGACCGTTCCGGAAGCATGCGGCCCTACTACAAGGACGGCACGGTCCAGCACCTCGCCGAGCAGACGCTGGGGCTGTCCGCGAACCTCGACGACGACGGCGTCGTGCCGGTCGTCTTCTTCTCCACCGAGGTGGACGGCACGGCCGAGGTCGGTCTGGACGCCTACGAGGACCGCATCGGCGCCCTGCACGACAGCCTCGGCCACATGGGCCGGACCAACTACCACGTGGCCATGCAGGCGGTCATCGACCACTACACCGCCTCGGGCGCCACCGACCCCGGCCTGGTGATCTTCCAGACGGACGGCGGTCCGACCTCCCGCGCCGCCGCCGAGCACGTACTGTGCACGGCGGCACGGCTGCCGCTGTTCTGGCAGTTCGTCGGCTTCGGCGATCCGGACAGCAAGCAGTTCGACTTCCTGCGCATGCTCGACGACCTCCCGGTCCCGGCCAAGCGCATGGTGGACAACGCCGGGTTCTTCCCGGCAGGCCGGGCGCCCCTCACCCTCTCGGACGACGCCCTCTACCAGAGCCTGCTGAGCGAATTCCCGTCCTGGCTCACCGCGGCGCGGCAGGCCGGAATCCTGGGGTGAGGGAGGGGGACGGCGCCGGGAACCGGTTCAGGGGCCGGTGAGGGCGGCGGCGGGACCGACCGAACCATTGCCTCCCGAACCGTTGTCCCCCGCGGCTCAGTGGACGTAGTCCTTCAGCTTCTCCGTGGCGAGGCCGGGCCGGCCGTGGCCGGATGGGTGGTCGGCCCGCGGCCAGGCCGCCGCGTACCAGGGCCGCCCAGCGGCGGACGTCCTCGCCGGGCAGGCCGTCGCGCGGTGGGGCGGGTTCGGCTCGGCAGGTGCGGCAGAGACCGCCGCGCAGGGATTCGGGGCTTCCGGGCCGGCCGCAGTCGGTGCACTCCGGGCGGGGTCGCGGCGCGCAGCAGCCGACAGCCGCCACGACGTACCCGCCCCGGGACTGCCGGACGGCGTACCGCCCGAGGACCGGCGACCGGCCGCGGCCCCCGGGCGGCTACGCCTCGCTCTGCCGCATTCCCAGCGGGCCGCCGATCTCGGCGGCCATCACGGCACCGGCCTCGGCCTCCAGCGAGCCGTCCTCGTCCGCGGCGTTGCTGTCGGTGTCCAGTCCGTCGAGCTCGTCGAGCGGCTTGTCCAGCCGGACGTGCGCCACCAGCGACTGCAGGGCGCGCAGCGATGCCGAAGCGGTCGGCCCCCAGTTCGAGAGATAGGAGAACTGCCACCACCACAGCGCTTCGCTCACCCGGCCCGCACGGTAGTGGGCCATGCCGTGCCGCAGGTCGGTGAGGACGTCCGAGAGATCGTCGGAGATCCGGCACGCGACCGGCGCGGAGCGCGGCACATACGGGTCGAAGACCTCGGAGTAGACGTCGACCGGATTCAGCAGCGCCGCGAGCCGCTCGCGCAGCTCGTCCACGTCCGGCTCCGGGCCCACGTCCGGCTCGTACCGCTCGTCCGGGAGGAAGTCCTCGTGCGCGCCCAGCCGCCCGCCCGCGAGGAGCAGCTGCGAGACCTCCAGCAGGAGATAGGGGACCGCGCTGTCCGGATCGTCGCCCTTGGCGACTTCGGTGACAGCGACCACGAAGCTCTCGATCTGGTCGCTGATCTGCACGGCGAAGTCGTCGGGACTGTTCTTGATGGAGTTCAGCGTCGCATCAGACATCGGGCAACCTCTCCCCTGTGGGCTCTTCGTGGCCCTGGCTCGCACAGCCTCGCACGGGCTCACACATCCAGGAGCCGCCTTCCTTCGAAGGCCCGCCCCAGCGTGACCTCGTCCGCGTACTCCAGGTCTCCCCCGACGGGGAGCCCGCTCGCCAGCCGCGTCACCTTCAACCCCATGGCGGAGACCATCCGCGCGAGATACGTGGCCGTCGCCTCGCCCTCCAGGTTGGGATCCGTGGCGAGGATCAGCTCGGTGACCGTCCCGTCGGCGAGGCGGGAGAGCAGCTCCCTGATCCGCAGGTCGTCGGGGCCGACCCCCTCGATGGGGCTGATCGCGCCGCCCAGCACGTGGTACCGCCCCCGGAACTCGCGGGTGCGCTCGATCGCCACGACGTCCTTGGGCTCCTCGACCACGCAGATGACCGACGCGTCACGGCGCGGATCGGCACAGACCCGGCACTGCTCCTCCTGCGCGACGTTGCCGCACACCGCGCAGAACCTGACCTTCTCCTTGACCTCGGTCAGCGCACCGGCGAGCCGGCGTACGTCGGCGGGCTCGGCCTGCAGGATGTGGAAAGCGATCCGCTGCGCGCTCTTGGGACCGACGCCGGGCAGTCTGCCCAGTTCGTCGATCAGGTCCTGGACCACGCCTTCGTACACGGATGGCTCCCGCCTGCTCTCTGTTCGTCCTCTGAGTACGTTAGTGGTCCGTACGGGCCACCACTAGCCGCTGACCGGGAGCCGACCGCCGACTGAACGGCCGTTCGACCTCCGGCTCCGCCCCCTGTTGTCCGGGCCGGCGTACCCGGCCCGGGACCGCACTGAGCGCCGCAGGACCGAGGACTCGCCCGAACCCGGCAGGGTGTCGCCCGAGCCGGCCGAACCGGCCGGTCGCTTCCCGCCGGCCGATTCCCGCCGGCCGGCCGTCCCGGGCCGGTCCGGTGGGAATCCGCCGTACCGGCGGGAACCGGCCGGACCGACGTTCACCGACGTACCCGGAGTACCGGCAGTACCGACCGAACGGGCAGTACCTGCCGCACCGACCGAACCGGCCGGACGGGTCGCTTCAGAACGGCAGGCCGGGCATTCCGCCCATGCCCTGCGCGAGCGGGCCGAGCTTCTGCTGCTGGAGCTCGGCAGCGGCGCCGTTCGCGTCGCGGACGGCGGCGAGCACCATGTCCGCGAGGGTCTCGGTGTCCTCAGGGTCCACCGCCTTCGGGTCGATGACCAGCCCCTGGAGCTCACCGGAACCGTTGACGGTCGCCTTGACCAGGCCGCCGCCCGCCGAGCCCTCGACGGAGGTTTCGGCCAGCTCCTGCTGCGCCGCGGCCAGATCCTGCTGCATCTTCTGCGCCTGCTGCAGCAACTGCTGCATGTCAGGCTGCCCACCACCGGGAATCACGATTGCTCCTGGCTCACTAGACGCCTCTTCAACGCCCCGAGCCTACGTGCTCAGCCCTGGACCGGCCGCCCCTCCCCGGACCTTCTCCGACCCTTCACCGGCCGGGCGGCCCGGCGGACGCACCGCCCCCGCCCGCGGCACGCCGCTTCCTGCATGGCCGAGGGGGCGCGGCACCGATCGGCCAGGAGGGCGAGAAGTGCGACGCCGGAGGCGACAACCGCACCGCAGGGACACCGCACCGCAGGGACACCGCACCGCAGGGACACCGCACCGCAGGGACACCGCACCGCGCGGGCACTGCGCGGCCCGGGCACTGCGCGGTGGCCCGGCGAGGCACCACCCGGCTGTCAGTCGTGCCGGAGTTCCTCCAGGACCGTCGCTCCGAGCTCCCGGACGATGAGGTCGTGCCCGGAGAGCGCGGACTCGTCCAGGTCGGGGTCGTCCTCGGCGGGCATGTCCTCCTCCGGCACATAGCCGGACGGAGCGGATGCCGCACGCGGTGCCTCCGGAGCCGGTGCGGACGCCTGGGAGGGGACCGCTCCGGATTCGGCCGCCGAGGCCGTCGCGTGCTGCCCCGTCCCGCCGGGCGCACTCGACGCGGACGCGGCAGGCCCCGAAGCCGCGGCGCCGGGCGCGGAGGGCGCCGCCGACCACTGCTGGGGCGGCGCCGGGGCGGGAGCGGGCGCCGCCATCGCGCTCCGCGTACCGGCAGCGCCGCCTCCCGTCGTCCCGGACCCCGCGCCGTACCCGGAGCCCGGCCCGCTAGGGCCCCCGGCACCACCGCCGCCGCCCGACGGATCGACGATGGCCTCGACCTGCCACTGCACGCCCAGCGCGTCGCCGAGCGCCTGCCGCAGCACCTCGTCACTGCCGCCATTGGCGAAGCTGTCGCGGGCGCCCGCGTTCGGGAAGCCGACCTGGAGGGTCTTGCCGTCGAAGCCGACGATCTGCGCGTTCTGGCTGAGCAGGATCCAGGTGAAGCGCCGCCGGTTCTTGACGGCCTCCAGGATCTGCGGCCACATCTGCCGGATCTGTGCGGCGTCGCCGCCGCCCGGCGCGGGCCCGCCCGCGGGCGCGGAGCCCGCGGGGCCGGTCGGCGCGGACGCGGGCGGACCGGTCCGGTCCGGAGCCGCGGGAGTCGGCGCTGAAGCTGCGGGCGCGGAGTCGGTCGGCGCGGACGCCGCCGAGCCGCCGCTCGACGGACCTGCCGTACCGGGCCAGGCGCCGGGGCGCCGCGCGGGCTCCCCCGTACCGCCACCGCCGGGCGCTCCGCCACCGCCGCCGGGTCCGGTTCCGCCCGGCCAGGCACCGGGCCGCCGCGCGGGCTCCGCGGGCGGCTGCTCCGCGGGGCCGGCTCCGTCCGCACCACCGGAAGGGCCGGGGGCGCCCGTGGCGGGCGGCCCCGCGGGAACGGCGTCGGGATGGCCCTCGACCGCTCCGGCACCGGCCGCGGGAGCGGCAGCGCCGACACCGGAGGCACCGGCCCCGGAAGCTGCGTACCCCGGCGCTGCACCCGAAGCGGCCCCGGGACCACCGGCACCGGGGGCACCGGCACCCGGACCACCGCCGGCACCAGGCGCCCCCGCACCGGGTGCGGGGGCACCGGGACCACCGGCACCAGCACCAGCACCGGCACCAGGAGCGCTCAGCGCAGCCGCCGCGGCGCCGCGCTCCAGCCGGTCCAGCCGGGCCTGCACCGAACGCTCGTCCCCGTACGTGGCGGGCAGCAGCACGCGCGCGCAGATCAGTTCGAGCTGCAGCCGGGGGGAGGTCGCCCCCCGCATCTCCGTCAGCCCCGTGTTGACGATGTCCGCCGCGCGGCTCAGCTCGGCCGCGCCGAAGACGGACGCCTGGGCCTGCATCCGCTCGACCACGTCCCCGGGCGCGTCGATCAGCGTCTTCTCGACGGCGTCCGGCACCGCGGCCAGGATCACCAGGTCCCGCAGCCGCTCCAGCAGGTCGGTGACGAACCGGCGCGGGTCGTGCCCGCCCTCGATGACGCGGTCGACGATCTCGAACGCCCGCGCCCCGTCACCGGCGGCGAACGCGTCCACGACGTCGTCCAGCAGCGCGCTGTCCGTGTAGCCGAGCAGCGAGGTCGCCATGGCATATGTCACACCGTCCTCACCCGCACCGGCGAGAAGCTGGTCCATCACCGACATCGAGTCCCGCACCGAGCCGGCGCCCGCCCGTACGGCCAGCGGCAGCACCGCGTCCTCGACGGAGATCTGCTCGCGACCGCACACCTCGTCCAGGTAGTCACGGAGCGTGCCGGGCGGGACGAGGCGGAACGGATAGTGGTGCGTACGCGAACGGATGGTCCCGATGACCTTCTCGGGCTCCGTCGTCGCGAAGATGAACTTCAGATGCTCGGGCGGCTCCTCGACGACCTTCAGCAGCGCGTTGAACCCCGCGGGGGTCACCATGTGCGCCTCGTCGACGATGTAGATCTTGTAGCGGCTCGAGGCGGGGCCGAAGAACGCCTTCTCCCGCAGCTCGCGGGCATCGTCCACACCACCGTGCGAGGCGGCGTCGATCTCGATGACGTCGATCGACCCGGGCCCGTTCCGCGCCAGGTCACGGCACGACTGGCACTCCCCGCAAGGGGAGGGCGTGGGGCCCTGCTCGCAGTTCAGGCACCGGGCCAGGATGCGCGCACTGGTCGTCTTGCCGCAGCCGCGCGGGCCGCTGAAGAGGTACGCGTGGTTGACCCGGTTGTTGCGCAGCGCCTGCTGCAGCGGGTCGGTCACATGCTGTTGCCCGATGACCTCGGCGAAGGTCTCGGGGCGATAGCGGCGGTACAGGGCGAGGGACGACACACCCCCGACGATATAGGCCGACACCGACAAGTGGCCCACGCCGCGGCAACCCCGGAACCCGGGCACGCAAACGCCCCCCACGCACCCGCCAGAGCCGACCTACCCTTGCTGCCTTCCGGCCCTGGGGGAGTTCAGTCAGATAGCGCCACGTGAGGGGCTGCCGCCACACTACCCGATCCCCCGCCTCCCGTTCGACCTCCTGCCCCGCCACCCCACCCCCCGGATCCGTGATCGGAATCCGAGTTCGCGAGCACCCCTCATGGTCTTGTACAGTCTGCGGCGGAGGATTCGCCTAGTGGCCTAGGGCGCACGCTTGGAAAGCGTGTTGGGGGCAACCCCTCACGAGTTCGAATCTCGTATCCTCCGCCCAGCCTCACCGGGCTGAACGTAGGGCCCCACCGCCTCGGCGGTGGGGCCCTACGTAGTTCCCGGCCTCGAAAAGGGATCGGGACCGCCTGCAGGAGCCGGCCGACTCCGCAGGAGGAGCGCGGGGCCGTCACCGAGGGCGAGCGCGCGAAGCGGCGCCGGCGGACCTGGAGGGCCTCGACACGGAGCACGCGCGGCGCCGGACTGCTCGCCGTCAGCGCTCTCCGGCAGAGAGGACAGGTCAGCGTCTTCATCTCGGAGTGGACGACCTGGAGAGCTCCGGCCGAACACGATTGCCCTCAGGAAGGTGTGACCACCCCGATCTCAGCGGTCGTCGTCGAGGCCGTGACGGGGCCGAGTGAGGGATTCAGCCGACTTCACCTCGCGTCGCCCGGCCTCACCAGCGGGGCCAACGATGGAAAAGAGGAGAAGAGAAGGAAGCAGAGGAAGCAGAGGAAGCAGAGGAGCGGACGGCTGCGCAGAGGCCGGACCGATCCAGGTGGCGTCTCACGGCCCCAGCCGGGCGGCAGCGCGAGGGGAGCACGAGGGCACGGACATATCCACCGAACCGTTCCCGGTGCCCTCCCGGCTGTGTGCTTACACAGACTTGACCGCTATCGTGCTCATAATGTTGCAGGCTGGTTATACGCGAACACCGCTGCCCTCCGCCCGCCCGGCACCCCTCGCTTCGCCGGTGGAGAGACCGTCAGCGCTACCTGCATCCGCGAAGACCGGCCGCCCGTCCGGCCGCCGCGACCCGTTTCTGGACAACGCGAAGTACCTCACCATCGTGCTGGTGGGGGCCGGGCACCTGTGGGCACCCATGCAGGGCGACAGCCGCGCCGCCGGCGCCCTGTACGCCACGGTCTACGCCTTCCACATGCCGGCCTTCATCATCATCTCCGGCTATCTCTCCCGGAGTTACGAGGGCACCCCACGCCAGATCGTGCGACTGGTGACGGGCGTTCTGGTGCCGTATCTGGCGTTCCAGACGGTCTACACGCTCTTCATGCGGTGGCTCGACGACCCGCAGCGGGAGTTCCACTACCAGGAGCCGGGGTTCGCGCTCTGGTTCCTCGTCGCCCTGTTCGTGTGGCGACTGACCACGCCGGTGTGGAAGAACCTGCGCTGGCCGGTACCGGTGGCGCTGGCGATCGCCGTCGGGGCGAGTGTCACGCCGAGCGTCGGCAACGACCTGGATCTGATGCGCATCGCGCAGTTCCTGCCCTTCTTCGTACTGGGGCTGCAACTGCGGCCGGAGCACTTCGCACTCGTGCAGCAGCGTGCGGCCCGCCGGCTCGCGGTGCCGGTGGTGGCCTGTGCACTGCTGCTGGCCTACTGGGCGGTGCCACGCATGTCCTCGGGCTGGTTCCTGCGGGAGAAGTCGGCGGAGGAGATGGGGGTTCCTGCCTGGGTCGGCGCGACCATGGTCCTGGCCGTCTTCGGCTGCGGCCTGGTGCTGACAGCGTGCTTCCTGGCCTGGGTTCCGCGTCGGCACCTGTGGTTCACCACGCTGGGCGCGGGCACGCTGTACGCCTACCTGCTGCACGTGTATCCGATCCAGCTCTCCCGCGAACTGGACTGGTACAGCCTGGACTGGGTGGGTCATCCGGCGGGCCGTGTCGCCCTGACGGTGCTCGTCGCAGCGATGATGACGCTGCTGTGCACGTCTCCGGTGCGCAAGCTGTTCCGTCCGCTGATGGAACCGGACATGCCCTGGTTCTTCCGGGGTGACCGGCGGACAGGGGGCGGGACGCACGGCGAGCGGCAGCGGCGGGGCCGCCCGGCAGGCTGATCGGTTCGCCGTGCCGTCAACGGCAGGTCGACGACAGGCGCGGCCGGTGACGCAGTCGTCCCGCTGCCCACGCCCGTTGCTCTCCTCAGGTCGAGGCCGCCGGGTCTCTGCAACGGCGCGACGGGCGGCGGGAACACCGGCATCGGTGGCGACTTGAAAACTACAGTGGTGTAGAAGCCTGACGTAGCGTGGAGCCTGCGGCGGATACGCCCCGTGGCCGGGGCGGGACTGCCCGCACTCAAGCGTCGGCAGACAAGTGAAGGAGAACGCCCGCGATGGTGTTCAAAAAGCTTCTCGGGGCTCTCGGGGTGGGCGGCCCCTCGGTGGACACGGTCCTGGACGACGGACCGGTGCGGCCGGGTGGTCCGCTCACCGGACAGGTGCATCTCGAAGGTGGCTCCGCCGACTGCGAGATCGAGCAGATCACTCTCGAACTCGTCGCCCGCGTCGAGGCGGAACACGGTGACGAGGAGCACGAGGGCGTGATCGCTTTCGACCGTCTCACGGTGGGCGGCGGGTTCCGGCTCGCCGAGGGCGAGCGCCGCAGCGTGCCGTTCACCGTCACCCTTCCGTGGGAGACGCCGATCACCGAGCTGCACGGCCAGCCCCTCGGCCTGGCCCTCGGAATCCGAACGGAGCTCGCCGTCGCGGGAGCCAGGGACAAGGGTGACCTCGACCCCCTGCGGGTGGCGCCGCTGCCCGCGCAGGAAGGGGTGCTGGAGGCCCTGGGACAGCTCGGGTTCGGCTTCAAGTCCGCGGACCTGGAACTGGGCCACATCCACGGCACGGGACAGACGCTGCCGTTCTACCAGGAGATCGAACTCTCCCCCGCCCCGCAGTACGCCCACGCCGTCAACGAGGTGGAGGTGACCTTCCTCGCCGCCCCGGGCGGCATGGAGGTCGTCCTGGAGGCCGACAAGCGCGGCGGGCTCTTCTCCGAGGGACACGACGCCGTCAACCGTTTCGCGGTCAGCCACGAAGGAGTCGAGCACGTCGACTGGAACGCCGAAGTCGACTCCTGGGTGCAGCAGATGGTCGAGCACCATGGCGGCGGCCACGCAGCAGGCCACTTTGGGCATGTGCCGCACCAGGGCCATGGACTCCACCACGACGCCTCGCACGACGGTCGTCACCGCTCCGGGCCCGGCACCGGTGCCGTCGTCGCCGGTGCGGCGGCGGGCGTCGCCGTCGGCGTGGCCGGGGGATTCGTGGCCGCCGAGGTCATCGACGAGGTCTTCGACGACGACGAGGACGAGGGGGACGAGGAGGACTGAGCGCCGGGCGGTCGAACGCTGCGGCCGGAGGACGAAGGGCGGGAACTCGACGGGCCGCCGCGGGTGCGCCCTCCCTCCAGCCGGCGGCAGGTTGTTGCCGGTGAGCAGGCTCCCCCGGGGTACCTCCACGTGAACGACTGACATATCGTTTGTCGATATCATCGACAAACGATATGTCACTGCGGGCAGGGGGAGATCATGGGCACCAAGACCTGGTGGAGCCGGACCGACAGCCGGTTTCTGGAAGCAGCTCTGGGCCTGGCTGCTGTACTGGTCGGCGTCTTCGGGGTGCTGCTTCCGGCACTCGGGGTGGTCGGGCTGCGGGATGGTCCGATGGACGGCGTCGAGGTCGAGCCCGAGGCGGCGGCCCGCATACCGGAGAAGGTGTCCGCCGCGGTGACGGGCCACGGCATGACCCTCACCGGCACCCGGCGGGCGGAGCTCGTCTTCGCCGACCCCGACCTGGGCCAGCGGCTGCTGCTCGCCCTTCCGGGGGTCGTGGGCAGCCTGTTCCTGCTCCTCGTCCTGGTGCTCCTCTTCAAGGTGGCCCGAACCCTGAGCGGCGGCGACATCTTCGTGCCGGCGAACGCCCGGCGTCTGAGCGCCCTCGGGCTGACGGTGCTGGTGCAGGCCGTTCTCACCCCGGTGTTGCCGGCGCTCACCACGGAAATGCTGGTGCGTGGCTCCCCCATGGCCGAGCAGGTGCCGTTCTCGGTCACCTTCACCGGGGAACATGTGCTGCTGGCCTTCCTCATCCTGGCGCTGGGAGAAGTCTTCCGGCGCGGTACGAAGCTGCGCGCCGACACCGAGGGACTGATCTGATGCCACCGGAAGAGGAGCACCGCGTCCGGATCCATCTGGACCGGCTGCTGGCCGAGCGGGGCATGACCCTGTCCGAACTGGCGGCCAGGGTCGGGGTGACCGTGGTCAATCTCTCCGTTCTCAAGAACGACCGGGCGAAGGCGATCCGCTTCTCCACCCTCACCGCGATCTGCCGCGAACTGGGCTGCCAGCCCGGCGATCTGCTCAGTGTCCGCCAGGACTGACACCCTCGGGTCACCCCCTCTCCTGCGGTGGCCGGGCACCGGCAGTACGCCCCCGGTGCCCGCGGAAGCGTGCCGGTACCCGCGGAAGCGTGCCGGTCACGAACCGCAGCAGCCACCCTCGGGCGGCTGTTCGGCTGCCGGAGTGGCGGGGAGTCCGGTGCCGCTGCACACGCCGGTCTCGGGCAGGGTGAGTTCGACGCGGTCCGCGGATGGGAGGTCTCCGGCGAGGGCGGCGGCCACGGAGCGGACCTGCTCGTAGCCGGTCAGCGCGAGGAACGTCGGCGCGCGGCCGTAGGACTTCATGCCGACGAGGTAGATGCCCTGGTCGGGGTGGGACAGCTCGCGATGGCCGTGCGGGTAGACGGTGCCGCAGGAGTGGACGTTCGGGTCGATCAGCGGGGCGAGTTCGGCCGGTGCCTGGAGGCGTTCGTCCAGGCGGAGGCGGATCTCGGACAGGAAGGACAGGTCCGGGCGGAGGCCGGTGAGGACGATCATCTCGTCCACCGGTTGGAGACGCTGCCCGTCCTCGGAGACCAGCACCAGGCCGCCGTCGGCTGCCTGCTCGACGGAGTCGGTGCGGAAGCCGGTGACCGCTTCGGCGTGGCCGCCGTCGACGGCGGCCTTGGCCGCGAGGCCGAGGGCGCCGCGGGCGGGGAGCTGGTCGGCCTCGCCACCGCCGAAGGTGGAATCGGAGATGCCCCGGCGCAGGAGCCACAGCGCCTTCGTGCCGGCGCCGTCGTCCGTCCCGGCGAGGTCGGCCAGGTGGGCGAGGGCGGTGAAGGCGGAGGCGCCCGAGCCGAGGACGGCGGTGCGCTTGCCCGCGTAGCGGGCCCGTACCGCCGGGTCTCCGAGGTCGGGGACGCGGTAGGTGATGCGGTCGGCGGCTGCCTTCTCGCCGAGGGCGGGCAGGCCGCTGCCGCCTGCGGGGCCGGGAACGCTCCAGGTGCCGGAGGCGTCGACGACCGCGCGGGCGGTGACCCGTTCCTCGCGTCCGTCCACGTACCGGACGTGGACCACGTAGGGCTGGGCCTCGCGGTCGGCGTCCACGACGCGGTCGCGCCCGGCCCGCGCGACACCGGTGACGGTGGCGCCGAAGCGGACCCGGTCTCCGAGTACCTCGGCGAGCGGCTGGAGATACTGCTCCGCCCAGTCGCCGCCCGAGGGGTAGGCGGCCGCGTCGGGCTCGGTCCAGCCGGTCGGGGCGAGCAGTTTCTCCGCCGCGGGGTCGGTCACCTCGCTCCAGGGGGAGAACAGCCGGACGTGGGACCACGCGCGGACGGCTGTCCCGGCGGCCGGGCCGGCCTCCAGGACGAGGGGCTCGATGTCCCGCTCGACGAGATGCGCGGCCGCGGCCAGGCCGACCGGACCGGCACCGATCACCACGACGGGAAGCTGCTGGGTGCTCATGACAGGGGATTCCTCCGGGGTGCGGGCGGGTGGCCGCGGCGTCATGCACCGGCTCCGCCGCTGGTCACGACGGGGGCGGAGGGGGCAGCCGCGCCGACTCACTGATTCGATGCCTGTCTATGTCTTCTCCCCACCAGCGTGACATCTGATTCGACACTCGTCAACATAGACGAGCATCTAATCAGTCCGGCCGGCGTCCCTGCCCCTCCGGAACGTTGTTTCGATCTGTGTCAAAATAGGGATATGCCGAAGTCCAGTACCCCACCTGCCGCGGTGGTGCCGTGCTGCCCGCCGCTGACCGAGCGCCCCATGACAGCCGAGGAGGCCGAGACCGCCGCGCGGATGTTCAAGGCGCTCGGCGACCCGGTGCGGCTGCGGCTGTTCTCGACGGTCGCCTCCCATCCGGGCGGCGAGGCGTGCGTGTGCGACATCTCCGACGTCGGGGTCTCCCAGCCGACCGTCTCCCACCATTTGAAGAAGCTGAAGGAAGCCGGGCTGCTGCTCTCCGAGCGGCGCGGCACCTGGGTCTACTACCGCGTGGCCCCCTCCGTGCTCGCGGCGATGGGACAGATCCTGACGACCGGTCCGGCGGCCGCCTGATGCCGGACCGCCTGGGCGCATCCGGCGCACACGTCCTCCCGCTGACCCGGGAGCACGCCGAGGAGGTGCTGGCGATCTATCAGGCGGGCATCGACGAGGGCAACGCCACCTTCGAGACCACGGCGCCCACTTGGGACGCCTTCGACGCGGCCAAGCTGCCCGAGCACCGCTTCGCCGCCCTCGACGCGGACGGAACGGTCCTCGGCTGGATCGCGGCCGGCCCGGTCTCCGACCGGTGCGCATACGCCGGGGTGGTCGAGCACTCCGTCTACGTCCATCCCGAGGCCCGGGGCCGGGGCGTCGCCACCGCGCTGCTCGGAGCGCTGATCGACTCCACCGAGGCCGCCGGGGTCTGGACCGTCCAGTCGGGGATCTTCCCGGAGAACACCGCCAGTCTCGCCGTCCACGAGCGCGCCGGGTTCCGGGTCATCGGCACCCGTGAGCGGATCGGCCGCCACCACGGCCGCTGGCGCGACGTCGTCCTGGTCGAGCGCCGCAGCCCTGCGATCGCCTGAGCCCGCCGTACGGACCACGCGACCGCACGGAACCGCGGAGCCGTGCAGCAACGCGAACCCCCGCGGAACCCCGCGGCACCGGGCCGGCGGCCCGCCGCGTCACCGCGCGGCGAACTTCCCGCGCCAGGCCAGGGATACGTAGACCAGCGCCACCAGCACCGGGACCTCGATGAGCGGACCGACGACACCGGAGAGCGCCTGGCCCGAGGTGACGCCGAAGGTGGCGATGGCCACCGCGATGGCCAGCTCGAAGTTGTTCCCGGCGGCGGTGAAGGCCAGGGTGGCCGTGCGGTCGTAGGCCAGGCCGATCGTCTTGCCGAGCGCGAAGGCGCCGAACCACATCAGCGCGAAGTACACGAGCAGCGGCAGGGCGATCCGGGCCACGTCCAGCGGCTGCGACGTGATCGTCCTCCCCTGCAGTGCGAAGAGCAGCACGATCGTGAAGAGCAGCCCGTAGAGCGCCCACGGCCCGATCCGCGGCAGGAAGTTCCGCTCGTAGGGTCCGCGGCCCAGCTTCTTCTCGCCGAGGCGGCGGGTGAGGAATCCGGCCAGCAGCGGGACACCGAGGAAGACGACGACGTTCAGCGCGATGTGCCAGACGGAGACGTCCAGCCCCTGCCCGTCGCCGAGGTTCAGCCACCGGGGCAGCAGGTCGAGGTAGAACCAGCCGAGCAGGCCGAACGCGAGGACCTGGAAGACGGAGTTGAGGGCGACGAGCACGGCGGCGGCCTCGCGGTCACCGCAGGCCAGGTCGTTCCAGATGATCACCATGGCGATGCAGCGGGCCAGTCCGACGACGATCAGTCCGGTGCGGTACTCGGGCAGGTCGGGCAGGAAGAACCACGCGAGGGCGAACATCACGGCCGGACCGAGGATCCAGTTGAGGGCCAGCGACGAGACCATCAGCCTCCGGTCGCCGGTGACCGCGTCGAGCCTGTCGTAGCGGACCTTGGCCAGCACCGGATACATCATGATCAGCAGACCGACGGCGATCGGCAGCGAGATGCCGCCGATCTCGACCCTGGACAGCGCGTCGTCCAGCCCGGGAACCGCCCGGCCCAACCCCAGGCCGGCGGCCATGGCGGCCAGGATCCACACGGCCAGGAAGCGGTCGAGCGTGGAGAGTCCGCGGACGACGCCCCCGCCCCCGGGCGGACCGGCGGTCTCTTCGGCGGTCTCTTCGGTGGTCTCTTCGGTGGTGCTCATGGGCAGGCCCTCTTGACGTCGGCGGCTGCGGTGGTGCGGGCGGTCTCGGCCAGTTCGGCGAACTGCCCGGCGAGAGCGGCGAGGACATCGGGCCGCAACCGGTAGTAGGTGAACCGGCCGCACGGCTCGGTGTCCACCACTCCGGCGTCGCGCAGCACCCGCAGGTGGTTGGAGAGGTTCGTCTGGCGCGCGCCGGTCTCCTCGACCAGGTGCGTGGTGCACAAGGTCTCCCGGGCGAGCAGATGCACGATCGTCATCCGGAGCGGGTCGGCCAGGACGCGGATCAGATCAGTCTCGACTGACGTCAGCATGCGCTGATACTGTCACATCACTCGAAGCTGATGCCAGACCGGCCCGTACCGTGGCCGCCACCGCCCTACGGAGGCGGGAGGCGGTTCGGAAGGATGAACCGATGCCCTCCGCCCCCACCGCGTCCGTGCTGTTCGTCTGCGTCCACAACGCCGGGCGTTCGCAGATGGCCGCCGGGTTCCTCAGCCACCTCGCGGGCGACCGCGTCGAGGTCCGCTCCGCGGGTTCGCTCCCCGGCGACCGGGTCAACCCGGCGGCGGTCGAAGCGATGCGCGAGGTCGGCATCGACATCTCCGACCGGCAGCCGAAGGTGCTCACCCCCGAGGCAGTCCAGGCGTCCGACTACGTCATCACCATGGGCTGCGGCGACGCCTGCCCGGTCTTCCCCGGCAGGACATACCTCGACTGGGCGCTGGAGGACCCCGCAGGAAAGGGCGTGGAGTCCGTACGCCCCATCCGCGACGCGATCAGGAGCCGCATCGAGGCACTCGTCGCCGAGATCGACGCGGCAGGCCCCCCGTCGACCACGGACTGAGCGGCCCCGCGCCCTCGACCGTTTCCGGCCGGGCGGCTGCATCCCCCTTCCGGCCGGGCGGCTGCGGTCCTTCCCGGCCGGGGAGCTGCGCTCCTTTCCGGCCGGGGGGCTGCGGCCGGGTACGGAATCCGTGCCGTCAGACGATGCCGGTGACGGTGACGGTCACCCGGGCGGTGTCGGCCGGGTGCGTCTCGGTCAGACGGGCGGTGACGGCGGCGCTCGCCGCGCGGGCGACGTCCACCGCGCGGGCCTCGGCGGAGGTGACGATCCGTACGTCGATCCGCCACGGGGCGCCCTCCCCCGCAGGCCGACTGACGCGCAGTCCCGCGGGGGACGCACTCTCGGAGCCGGTGAGTGCGGACCGCAGCCGCCGGGTGATGCCAGGGGTGAGGAAGGCGACGCCGGGCACGTCCCGGACGGCCGCGGCGAGATCCTCGCTGAGGACGGCGTGCTGACTCATCGGCCCGTACCTTTCCCGCTGCTGTTCCCGGCTCCGTCCGGCACGTTCGCCCCTGGGGCGTCCGGCACGGGCGCGTCCGCCGGGCCCGGGCCCGGTTCCGGGTTCCGGTCCGGGTCCGGGTTCGGGTTCGAGTCCGGGTTCCGGTCCGGGTCCGGGTTCCGGTCCGGGTCCGGGTCCGGGTCCGGGTCCGGCCCGTCGGCGTCGACCAGGTCCGTGACGTGGACGTCGACTGTCGCGGTCCGCAGTCCCAGGTGCCGGTCGGCGGCCCGCTCGACCCGCAGGCGCACCGCGTCCGCGAGGCGCGGCAGGTCGGGCGGTTCGGATGCGGACAGCAGCGCCTGGATGCCGAGGCGCACGGACACCCGGCCCGTGCCGGAGTCCCGCTCCGCGGAGTCCCGCTCCGCGGAGTCCCGCTCCGCGGAGTCCCGCTCCGCGGAGTCCCGCTCCGCGGGATCCGGCTCCGGGGCGATACGGCAGGAGCCCGCGCGGACGCCCGGCACCTGCTCGGCGGCGGCCCGCAGCGTACGGGCCGCCGCCGTCTCCATGATCCACAGGTCCTCGGGGGGCGGGGCCAGGGGCAGCGGGCGCCCCGGGCGCAGTTCCATGCGGACGATGTCCATGACGCGCTGCGTCAGCGGCGCCGCGTCGTACGAGGCCGCCGGGTCGTCCGCCGCGTCGTGCAGTCCCCGTACGGCCGTCTCCAGACGGTCCAGTTCCTCGACCGCCCGGCGGCAGTGCGGGCAGGTGCGCTCGTGACCGTCGGAGGTGCCCTCCTCCCGGTCGGCCCACACCTGCGACAGCAGCCGCCCGCAGGGCAGCAGTTCGTCGTCCGGGTCGGACGCGCCGGGCGGCTCGGGCGGCGGCGGGGAAGCGGGCGGGTGGATGCGACTGGTCATCGCCAGGCCCCCAGAGCGTTGGTGAGATGGCGTCGGGCACGGAAGACGCGGGCGCGGACGGCCTGTTGGCTGATGCCGACGGTGTCCGCGATGAAGGCGTAGGACTGGCCGTCCCCTTCTCGCAGGATCCAGCAGGTCCGCTGCTCGGCCGAGAGGTCCGCGAGCGCGCGGTGCAGGTCGCCCACGGCCGCGCGTCCTTCGGCGATCCGGTCCGGCGCGACGGTGTGGGCGGGTGCGGCCGGCTCCTGCGCCGCGTCCAGCGGATCCTGCGGTTTGCGGGCGCGCAGGATGTTCAGGCACCGGTTGGTGACGATGCGGTAGAGCCAGGTGCCGAAAGCGGAGTCCCCGCGGAACTCGGGCAGCTTGCGCCAGGCGCTGAGGAACGCGTCCTGCACGGCGTCCTCCGCCTCGGCCCGGCCGCCGAGCAACCGGGTGGCCAGCCGGACCAGCGCCGGAGCGTGCCGGCGCACGAGGACGGCGAACGCCTCCTCGTCGCCCTCGACCGCGCGGACGGTCAACAGGGCGTCGTCCGGCCCGTCCCCGCCGCCGGGCGGTCCGGCGGATGTGCGGTCCCCCGTCACAGGGCGCTCCTCTCGTTCGGTCTGCTCGTTGGACAGCATCACCGGACCCGTGTGACGCACCGGTGGTTGTGAGCTGACCCTCACCTGCCCGCGGGACACCGTCCGAAGATTTTTCGGAACGGTGCGTCACAACTGCCGTCCACCGGTGTCCAACGCAGTGGGACCGTCCGTCGGGGTGGGACCGCGGAACCGCGCCCGCCCTGGGCGCAGTCGCCGAACCCGGCTCCGACGACCGGGCCGGGTCGGACGGGCGAACCGGGCTCGACGGGCGAACCCGGCCCGACGAGCGAACCCGGGCCGACGGGCGAACCGGGCCCGACGACCGAGCAAGGTCCGAAGTCCGATCCAGGTCCGATGTGAGACCAGAAGGACCAGAAGGAGAGGGAGCAGCGATGACCACGCAGCAGACCGAGCAGCCTGAGCAGACCGAGCAGGCGCAGCAGAACCAGCGGCGGAGCGCACCGGTGTCCCAGAGGGCGTCCCGGGCGCAGCAGCCGGACAAGCCCGCGACGGGTACGACCGAGGTCGCCCAGGGCGCCTCCGGCGCGGACCAGCCGGCGCCGACACGCGGCAAGACCTCCATCGCCGACGTCGTCGTGGTCAAGATCGCCGGGATCGCGGCGCGGGAGATCCCCGGCGTGTACGACATGGGCGGCGGACTGTCCCGCACCATCGGCGCCGTCCGCGACCGGGTGCCCGGCGGGCGGCCGAACGTGGGCCGCGGTGTGAAGGTCGAGGTCGGCGAGCGGCAGACCGCCATCGACCTGGAACTGGTCGTCGACTACGGCGTGTCCATCACGGACGTGGCGGCCGACGTGCGCGAGAACGTCATCGGCGCGGTGGAGCGGATCACCGGCCTGGAGGTCGTCGAGGTCAACATCGCCGTCATAGACGTCCACCTGCCCGAGGACGACACCGAGGACGGGTCGGCCGACTCCCGCGTCGAGTGACCCGACGCCGTCCGCAGGTCCACGCCGCGGACGGCTGTGGACCGCTGTGGACGGCCGGTTCGCACGCAGTCGGCGGCGCGAGGGCGCCGCGCACCACCACGGGACGGGACCGGCCGGGCTCTGTCGGGGGCTCGCGGGGAAGGCGGGGAAGAGACATGGACAGAGGGCTCATCGGCATGATCGCGGGGATGGCCCTGGCGTTCGCCGCCTACTTCGGCGGCTTCGGTGCCTTCCTGCTCGTGGCGGCGCTGGGCGCGCTCGGCTACGGCGCGGGGTCCTGGCTGGACGGCGGCGACCGGGCGCACGAACTGCGGGCGCTGTTCGAGCGGAACCGCCGATGACCGCTGCCGCCCGGCGGGGCACGACCACCGTCGCGGACAAGGTCGTCCGCAAGATCGCCGAGCGGGCCGCCGGGGAGGCACTGCCCGGTCCGGCGGCGGGCCGCGCCAGCGGCTCGGCGTCCGTCCACGGGCGGCGGGCCTCCGTGGCGCTGCGCCTGCCGCTGCCCTATCCGGCACCGCTGTCGGACACCGCCAGGCGGGTGCAGCGCCATGTGACCGACCGGACCCGCGAGCTGACCGGACTGGGCGTCGCCCCCGCACGGCTGACCGTGACCCGCTTGACGGTGCCCTCGGAACCGGTGGGGTCGGCAGGGCCGTCGGGGTCGGTGGGACGGGTCGAACCTGCGGCTCGGGTGGGGCCGGTGGACGCCACGACCCCGGCGGCCCCCGCCGTACAGGGCACGGCCGCAGCCGCAGGGGTCGGCTCGGGCGCGGTTCCCGTCTCCGCGGCCCTTGGCGTCTCCCGGGCCCGCAGTGCCCCCGCCGTCCCCGAGACCGCGTCGTCGACCGCCGCGTCATCGACCGCCGCGCCGTCGACCGCCGCGTCGTCGACCACCGCGTCGTCGACCGCGAAACCCTCGGCCGCGGGACCGTCCGCCGCGGGGCGGCGGGCACCGCGCCGCTGGTGGTCGGCCAGGCGTGCCCCCGCCGCGGTCCTGATCCTGCTCGCCGCCGTCGGATGTGCGGCGGTGACCGCCGATGTCGTGCGCGTCCACGCCGCTCACCGCCCGGCCGCCGACTGGCGGACGCGGGCGGTCGAGTGGCTGTCCGCGCACGGTCCGGGCGAGTTGCCGGTCGTCGTCGGGAGTGCGGCCGTCGCGGTGCTGGGCTGCTGGATGGTGGTGCTCGCGCTCACCCCGGGCCGTCGGCACCAGGTCACCCTGGCCGCCGCAACGCCCGCGCGGAACGTGGCGGTCGACCGGACGACCGTCGCGGCGCTGCTCCGCGACACCGTCGGGGACGTGGACGGCGTCGCGGCGGTACGAGTGCGGGTCGGGCGCCGCCGCGCCACCGTACGGGCCGCGCTGGCCTTCGGCGACCACGAGCAAGCCCGTGCGCAGGCCGCGGCCGCCGCCCACGCGGCGCTGGCGGACTGCCTGCTGCGCCGCCTCCCGCGCCTGCGAGTGCGGCTCACCCCCGAACCCACCTGGCAGCCCCCGGACTCCGCGCCCCCGGCATCGCCGTCCGCCCCGGCGGCAGCACCTTCCGACCCCACGTCGCCCTCCGACCCCACGTCGCCCTCCGACCCCACGTCGCCCTCCGACCCCACGTCGCCCTCCGACCCGACGTCCTCGTCCGACCCGGCGTCCTCGTCCGACCCGGCCGACGGCATCAGCGTCACGGACGCCACCGACATCCCCATCCCCATCCCCATCTCCACCGACACCGACACCGACACCGGCACCGGCACCGGCACCGGCACCGGCACCGACAGCGCGCCCACGGGAGGTGAGCGCTGATGGCCGAGCCCCGTACTGCTGTCAACCGGGCGGTGTTGGCGGTGACCGGCGGAGTGCTGCTGCTCAGCGGCGCGTGGTCGGCCGGCATGCGCACCGCCCCCGTCGAACGGCTGACCGCCCGGCTGTCGTCCGTGCCCGGGATGGGCTGGGTGCTTCCGCCCGCCGACGGCAGCGTGCTGCTGGACCGTTCGGGCCTGGCCGCGTTGCGCGCGCACGGCTGGTGGACGCCTGCCGTCATCGCTGTCGGCTCCTTGGTCACGGCACTGCTGACCTGGTGGTTCCTCGGACAGCTCCGGCTGCGCGTCCGCTCCCGGCTGCGGCTGGCCGCATCGGGCGGGGTGCTGCGCACGCAGGCGCTGGAGGAGGCACTGACCCGGCGCGCGGCATCCGTGGACGGAGTCGCCCGCGCCCGGGTGCGCCTCCACACCCGCCGTCGTCGGCTGCGCGCGTATGTGCACGTATGGCTGGAGCCGGACACCACGCCCCTGGCCGTGCTCGACGCGCTGACCGCTGTCGGCACGGAGGCCGAGGCCGCGGTCGCCCCCCACGCCCTCACCACCCGCCTGCGCCTCGGCCACCGCACCCACCGGATGCCGCATGTCCGCTGACTCCGCGGCGGCCTCACAAGACGCCGCGGTCCCGGGGCCGGCGTCGGTTCCCCCGCCGTCGCCGACCCCCGCGCAAGTGCCGGCGACGGCGGGCAGGACAGCGCACACGGTCCGGCACCCCGCGGACCCCGCCGACCTCACAAGTCCCCTCGCCTCCACGGGACCTGCAGGACCCACCGGACCCACAGGTCCCCCACCCGCCGCGGGGCGTCCCGCACGTGCGTGGTGGCCCGCCCTGCGCCGGATCCCGGTACGGATGTGGAACGACGACATCAACGACTACGCGGCGGCCCTGACCTACTACGCCATACTCACCGTGCTGCCGGCGCTGCTCGTCACCGTCCTGTCCTTCGCCCTCATCAGCCCGGACACCGCAGAACTGTTCGTCGCGCACGTCACCCGCTACGCGCCCGGCCAGTCCGGGGCCGAGCTCCACAACCTGCTCGCCCACATCCTCACGCCGCGCTCCGGAACGTGGACGCTGCTGGCGGCGGGCGGGGGCAGCGCACTGTGGTCGGCCTGCAGTTATCTGGCCGTCTTCCGCCGCGCGCTGCACCGCATGCATCGCATTCCGGACAGCCGCTCGCCGCTGCGCAAGGCCCCCCGGATCGTGGCGACCGCGCTGAGCCTGCTCGTCCTGCTCGTCATCAGCGCTCTCGTGCTGCTGCTGAGCGGTCCGGTCGCACGGTTCCTCGGCCGGCTGCTGCACCTGGGCGGCACCGCGCCACTGGCCTGGGGTCTGGTGCGCTGGCCGCTGCTGCTGTGCCTGGTGGCCCTGACGGTGCTCGTCGTCTTCCGTACCGGACCCCCGCCCGCACGCCGACGCCGCGACAGCCTGCCCGGCGGTGTGCTCGCCGCCGGGCTGTGGCTGACGGTCTCGGCGGGCTTCGCGTTCTACACCTCACTGCTGGGCGCCTACAGCAGGCTGTACGGCTCACTCGCCGGGATCGTGGTCTTCCTCATCTGGCTGTGGCTGTCCAACCTCGCGCTGCTGGCCGGGGCCCAGTTCACGGCCGAGCTCCGCGGCAGCGTCCCCGCCCCCTCTCCGAGCCGGCTCCCGGGTCAGGCCGCGGACCCCTCCCCTCCTCGGGTCCGCGCCTGACCCGGCCCGGAGCCGCAGCGCCCCCGGCCCCGGAGCCGGAATCGCGGGACGGCCGCAGTCCGGCAGCAGTCCGGCCACGGGTCAGGTGCGCAGTCCGGCGCGCGGTCCGGCACGCGGTCCGGCACGCGGTCAGGCGGCGAAGGGGACGGCGTCGGCGGGGTCGGCGTGCCAGTTGGTGGTGACGGGACGGTCGACCCGGACGGTCTCGGGGAGCTGGAAGCTGACCGGGTGGGACTCGTCACCGGCGACGGCGAGGATGAGCCGGCCGAGTTCCTTGCCGTCGTCGTTGTTGGTCGTCTTGGGGCTGATACCGGCGTAGGCGGCCGTGGAGCCGGAGAGCTCGACCGGGTCGGTGACCGCCTGTTCGGCGGGCGACGCCTTGGTGTCGGCGGCGGAGCCGAAGGAGGCGGAGGGGATGGTGCCCTCCAGGTAGCAGGTGATGCCGGGCTTGGCCTTGGCGGTGACGAGGTAGTACCCCCCGGCCTGGGTCTCCGTGCTGACCGTGAAATTCAGGTCGTCGGTACCGCACGCCTGCCCCCACCCATCCTGCTGACCGGCCTGCTGACCGGCCTCGGCGCGCACACCGCTGTCCGGGGCGGCGGCAGCGGAAGCCGTCGCCGCACCGGTCGCTGCGAGGACCGCCGCACCGGCGGCAGCCAGGGCAAGACGGGAAGAACGGAAGGAAAGGCGCGAACGCATCGGAAACTCCCTCTGCTGCTGATCACGTTGGCGGATACGCAGAGTGGGATGCCGCCTCCGCGGGGAAAGTTCACGCCTCCCGGAAGTTTTCCGACGAGCCGCCCTCGATGAGCCGACGGGCGGCAGGGGAGGCGCCCAGAGGCCCCGGCTTCCGACGGCTCACCCACGCCCGGCCCTCCTCGCCCGCGCTCTCTTCCAGACCCCGGCAGCGTGGCCCGGCGCAGGCTGCCGCAGGGGGCAGCAGCGCGCCCGGCCGGGAGCGAGGAAGAATCGCAGCCATGACCGAAACGTGGGAAGTGCCGTGCTCCGCGCCGTGGCGGCGCGCCCTGTGGCTCTCCGCCGGGCTCGGCACCGCCGTGACCGGTCTGGAGGCGGCCCGCGCGATCCACCTGGGGACACCTCCGAACCCCTGGGCGGGGATCGGTCTGCTCGTCGCGCTGATCAGCTGTGCGATGCTCCACGCGGTCAGCCACCGGGTGACCGCGGACGCGGACGGTGTGCACCTCCGCTCCCTGCTGCGCCGACGGCACATACCGTGGAGCGACATCTCCGACCTTCAGATCCGGCGGATGCACACGGACAATTGGCGCGTCCCGGAGACCCACCGCATCGTGCTGGTGCTGCGCGGTCGGCGCAAGCGCCTCCTGCCACTGCCGGTATGCCGCTCTGCGGCCGAACTGCCCGACTTCGAGGCCAAGCTGGCGGCACTGCGCGCACTGCACCGCCGCCACGCGCCCACCTCGGCCCCGCGCACCGACCGCGTCCCCGTCATCTCGGCGCGGACCGCCGGACGCACCTGGGCCGGGTCACTGGCCCTGTGCGTGCTGCTGCTGGCGGGCGCGGGCACCGCGCTGGCCTTCGTACCGGCGGCCGAGACGGAGAAGAGCGCCTGGGAGGCCGCCGTCCCCTGCACCGCGGCGACGCCCGCCGCGGAGCGCGGCGAGTGCCTGACCACGCTGCGGGCCGAGATCGAGCGGACGGACGCCAACCACTCCAAGCAGCGGAGCTGGCTGTACTTCACCGAGGGCCGTCCGCTGGAGCGGCTCGGCGTCTCGCGCGAGGCAGCGCTCGACTTCGAGGCCGGTGACCGGGTCGAACTGACCGTCTGGCGGCGCGGGGTGCGGGAGGTCGCGGGCGCGGGGCACGTGTGGCGCGAGCACTTCCCCGGTGCGGGGGACGTGGTCATGGTGGCGGCCGGATGCCTGCTCCTGGCGGGGCTGCCCGGGGCGCGGCTCCTGATGCGGCTGCGCGGGCGGCGGCTGCCGGAGGACGAGGTCATCCCGTCGGCGCTGCCGTTCGCGGGCGCGCTGGCCGGCACCGCCGGGTGGCTGCTGCCGCTCTGCTACCTCCACCCGCTGGACTTCCTGGCCTCGCCCGCGGTGACGGCCTGGACGTCGGGCGGCTCGGCGGCCAGCGCGGGCCTGTTCGCCTGGGCCTGGTACGCCAGCCGCATCCGCCGGCCCGACGCGGCAACGGCTGCGGGAACCGGAACGGGCACAGGAACCGCCACGGGCACGGGCACGGAGTCCGGAACCGCTGCCGCACCGACCGCACCCCACGTGACCTCCGGAACATCCGCGCCCCGCGAGTCCACGGCACGGGGTGACGTCTTCCTGTCCGCACGCTTCCTGGAGCACACCGACTTCAACCCGAACGGCTTCGGCAGCCACGTCGTTCTCGGCGACGGCCCGCCCGCGGTGGCTCCGCATGGGGGCCCGGGCCGGTTCGCGGTGAAGCCGCTGCCGGTGGAGCGGCTGACGGTGCGGAACGTGCGGCGTCCACGGGGCGGCGACGGCGAAGCGGTCCCCAGGAAGTGGCACATCGCCGAAATCGACGACGCGGGCACGCCTGTCCACCTCGCGGCCGCCCCCGCCGACCTGGCCCGCATCGTCGCGGAGCTGCGCCGCCACGCGGGCGCTCCGGCGGAGTCCGGGGGGTGACCACCTGCGGGGGCGACGGGCCGGGACCCGGTGGAGCCCGGGGGCTTCGCCGGCGGCGGCCGCATCACCCGCCGGTGTCCGCGGTCGGCGGTCCGCCCCGGCCGCCGCCCCCGCGGCTGCTCCCGTCATCGCTCCGGACGCCGTCCTGGTGGTGCGCGCACCGGCCCGTGTACGGCCACGGGCTGAACGATCCGCCCGGTCCCTCCACGAGCAACCGGCAGTCCTGTGCGAGCACTCCGTGCGGCCGCAGCCCGGTCAGGCTCGCGGTGGTGTAGGCGGCGCTCAGGCTGGCGAGGTCGCGCACGATACCGATGCTGAACAGGGAGCGGGTCTCCGCGATGGCCTCGTGGTCGCCCGCGCGGACGACGACCCGAAGATCGGGGTCGACCGCCCGTGCGGCCACGGCGACGGCGATGTTGTCCAGGTCGTCGGAGGCGACGGCGGCCATCGCCTGGGCCGTGTGGAGGCGCAGCTTGCGCAGCACGAACCGGTCCCGTGCGTCGGCGACGACGACGGGGATCCCGAGAGCCTTCGCCAGCCGGAGGTTCGGGGCGGCCGGGTCGCGCTCCACCGCGATCACGCCGAAGCCGAGCGCCTGCACCCGGGTGCACAGCCGGAGACCGACCTGCCCCAGCCCGACGACCACGACGTGGCCCGCTCGCGGCAGCGCCCGGGAGCCGACCATGCCGATCGCGCGCGGGGCCAGCAGCCGGTCGACCATTCCGGCGGTGAAGACGGCGGTGAGGACGACGGTGACCAGCATGGCGACGCTGGTGAACACCAGGTAGGCGGTCGAACCGTGCGCGGTCGCGGGGCCGACCGTGGCCAGTGTGCGCGCCGCTTCGAGGAGGGCTTCCACGGGCGGCCGGTGGTGGAGGGTCACGGCCCAGGTCCAGTCCGCCAGCAGCACTCCGAAGAGTCCGGCCAGTCCGGCCAGCATGATCCGCGAACTTCCGTCGTGCGGGCGCAACTGCCCGCGGATCTTGCCCAGTCGGGCCCGGTACCGCAAGGAGCGCGCTGGCCGGTACGCCTCCAGCCGGACGGCGCCCTGCTCCCAGCGCGCGCCGACAGGTCCCTCCGGGGTCTGCCGGAGCGCCAGCAGGTCGGGCTGGACGCAGGCGGCGAGCAGGACCGGCGCGGCGACGTCGGCGGACGAGGTGACCCGGCAGTTGGGGATCATCCGCGCCAGTTGCTCGGCGACGGTCCGGTCGAAGACCGTCACCACGAGCGGGACGCGGGGGCGGAGGTGCTCCACCGCGAGCGCGTAGCGCAGGGATTCGACGTCGTCGTCGAACAGCACCGCGACACCTGCCACCTCGCCGTCCAGCGCCGGGCGCAGCTCTTCGTCCGAGGGCTGCCGCAGGTGGCGTACGAGGTGCCCCGCGGACCGCAGCGAACCGCAGACTCTGCGCGCGGCATCGCTGCCGATCACGACGTAGTACGCCCGCGGCACGTCCCTCCGCGGGCCTTCCGTGCCGTCTGTCGCCTCCGGTGCTGCCGAGGTGGCGGTGTCGCGGGGCTGCTCAGAGAGGGAAGACGCAGTCATCGGAACGGTACGGGTCGCAGTCGAGGCAGCGAGGGGACCGGCAGCCGACGCATCGGACGAATGGGCTGCCGCAATGGCATCGGGGCTCAAGGGGATCATCACCGGCTTCGGGTTCGGAGTCCGGTCGGCGGCGGACCGGGACGGCGCCCGGCCGGGGGCGTCCGCTTGCCACACACATGGATCTTCTCCAGGGATCGGGGGCGTGACCGCAGGGCGGCACAGAGCACTGCGGCGGATGGTCCGGGCATCGGCCGCAGCGGCACGGGCGGCGCCCTCGCTGTCGGGGCGGCGCGGGGCGGCGCCGGGGCGGAGTCGGCACCACCGCACCCCGATAGAGGGTGGGCAGGGGGCCGATTCGGCCGGGTGGGCCGGTTCCTTCCGGTACGCGGGAGCGGCGCGGAAGGGGGCGCGTCGGACGACGAGGAGCGCGGAGCGAGGAGCGCGGGAGCCGGGGTCGGCCGGCGGGCGCTCGCGTTCCGACGGTAGGGCGGGCCCGTCCACCGCACCATGGACAGATGTCACACCCCTGACGCTCCTGGTACGACAGATGCTCAAGCGGTCCGACGCCTCTGGACCGGACCGGCGGGCCGGGGACGGACCACCACCCGCCCCGGCCCGCTCCCGCCCGCCTTCACCGGGAAGCCGTGAGGTTCCGGGTCGCGGCGGAGCGACCGGAGGTGAAGCGTTGCGGCGCGAAGGGCCGTGCCGTACCGGCGATCTCCGAGAGCTGCCGACCGCCTGCGACGTACGCCGAGACGACTTCCGCTGTCACCGGAGCCAAGGTCACCCCGAGCATGCAGTGCCCGCTCGCGACGAGCACGTTGTCCTTGCCCGGCAACGGCCCGATGACCGGCAGCCCGTCGGGTGTCATCGGACGCAGTCCGGTCCAGCCGCGCGGTGGTGCCCCGGGTGAGAAGTCGGGCAGGAACTCCTGCGCCGAGCGCACGATGCCGTGGAGACGACGCCGGTCGACGGCGGTGTCGAAGCTGCCGAACTCCATCGTCCCGGCGAACCGCAGCCGGTCGGACAGCGGTGAGACGGCGACCTTCGCCTCGCCGAGGTAGACGGAGTGCCGCAGTGCCACCGTGCCGCCGGTGTCGTCGAACCCGTATCCCTTTCCGGGCTGAACGGGCAGGGGGCATCCGGCCAGCCGGGCGAGGCGACCGGTGTGCACCCCTGCGCTCAGCACGAACAGATCGCCGCCGACCTCCTCACCGCCGGCGTGTACCGCGGCGACCGCCGGGCCGCGCAGCCGGACGCCGGTGACCTCGCAGTTCTCCAGGAAGCGCACGCCGAGTTCCCGGCAGCGGTCCTTCAACCCTCTGACCAGGTCGACCGGGTCGACGTGCCGCTCCTGCGGACAGCGCAGGCCCGCCTGCACCTGTCTGCCGAGGGCCGGTTCGAGATCCCGCAGCTCGTCACCCGACAGCGGGACGGCCGGGTGCCCGATCCGCTGCAGCGGCGCCGTGGCAGCCCGGTACCCCCGCATGGCCTCCAGCGTCCGGAAGGCCATGAGTTGGCCGGTGCGGTGGTACTCGAACCGCACGCCGTCCGCCGCGTACTGGTCGAACAGCGGGACGACGCGCTCGCTCAGGGAGGCCAGGGCCTCCACCCCGTGGTGGAACGGCCCGGGGCGGCAGTACCGCAGCATGCTCGCCATGAAACGGACGTGCTCCGGGCGCGGTGTGGGCCGGATGTGCAGCGGACTGTCCTTCCGGGCCATCCACCGCAGCGCCTGCCCCACCATGCCCGGCGCGGGTACCGGCGCCGACATGATCGGAACGATCCACCCGGCGTTGTGGACGGACGCTCCGCTCTCGCCGTCGGCCGCGTCCACGACGGTGGCCGCCAGGCCGTCCCGTGCGAGGCGGTAGGCGGTGGCGAGTCCGATCACACCCGCGCCGACGATCACTGCGTTGTCTGCCATTGCTGTCCTTCCTGCGGATCGGGACGGTCCCTGCGGGGTGTGCCGTTCCGGTTCACCGACTCGGTGGCTCGGCACTCTGCGGCTCGGGCTGTGCGGCGTTCTGCGGCTCGGGCTCGGCGGCGTTCTGCCGCCCGGCGGCGGGAGTGCCGCTTCGGCCGGTGGGGTACGGGAACACGCCTCAGGGGAGGAGCACGCCTCAGGGGAGGAACTTGTCGGCCAGGAGGCGGGCGACGGCCCAGTCCTGCACGGCCACTCCGACGGTCTTGAACACGGTCCGCCCGGTGGCCTCCGCGAGGCGAGCCCCCGACGAGGGAGCCGCTGCGGAAGGGGGCGCCAGCGCGGTGCCGAGTTCCGTGAGCGCGTCCTCCGTGAGGACTCCGGCTCCCAGCGCGTGGATGACCTCGCCCGACTCCTCCAGGACCGCGCCGAGTTCGTCGACGACGACGGCGCTGTCGGCGAGCAGTTCGGCGGGCAGCTCCCGCATGGTGGGCCGATAGGCGCCGATGGCGTTGACGTGTACCCGCTCGGGCAGTGCGGAGGCCGGGAAGAGCGGAGCAGTTGCGCTGGTCGCACAGCAGACGATCTCGGCGTCCCCCACCGCCGACTCCGCGTCGGACGCCGTGCGGAGTTCCACCCCGGGCAGCTCGGACTGCACCGTCTCGACCAGCGTCTCGGCGCGCCGCGGATCGGTGTCCACCACCGTCAGCCGGCGCAGCGGCCGGACCGCGTGCACGGCACGGATCTGGTCGGGAGCCTGACCGCCGGCACCGATCAGGGTGAGGCGTGCCGCCCCGGGCCGGGCCAGCAGGTCGGTCGCCACGCCGACCGCAGCGCCGGTGCGCAAGGCGGTCACCGTTCCGGCCGTGGCGACGAGTTGGTCCGGGCGTCCGGTCTCGCTCCAGACCACCGAGCCCGCGATGGCAGGCGTGCGCCCGAAGTTCACACTCAACGTCTTGATCATGGCGGACGCGGTCGGACGGTGATGGGCGGACATCACCAGGAACTGCCCGTCGCGCAACGCGGTACGGGTCGGCATCTCGAACTCCCCGGCAGCGAGGTCGAGAAAGCCTCGGCGGACCGCATCGATCGCCTCGTTCATCGGCACGGCGTCGCGGATCTCCCGCTCACCGAGGGTGAAGGTCGTCATGGCACTCCGTTTCGCCCGCCATCGAGTCTGCTTGCCATCCGTCTCACGCGGATGGCCAGTAAGAACAGTAAGGTATTACACCTTACACCAGCCCACAAGGGCGTACCGTCGACGCTCCCCCACTGTCGTGTTATGCATGAGGTGTGACCTCCTCTTCTCGCCCGGCGACCACCCCCGTCCACACACCTCGACTGCGCTCGGTGAGCCTCCGGGAACAGGCACGCGAGGCGGTGCGCACTCGGATCGTGCTGGGGCAGATCGAGCCGGGCGAGGTCGAGAGCGTCATCAATGTGGCCGCGACGCTCGGCGTCTCCGTCACCCCGGTCCGCGAAGCGATCATGGACCTCGCCAACCTCGGCATGGTCGAGATCATCCGCAACCGCGGGTTCCGGGTCCCGGTGCTCACCGACCACGACCTCGACGAGATCTTCCGAATCCGCACCATGCTCGAGGTGCCGACCATGACCGAGCTGGTCCAGGTCCTCGACGGGGCGCCCGTGCCGCAGTTCCGGCTGCTCGCCGAGCAGCTCACCGACGCCGCACGCACCGGAGACCTCCCCGCCTTCCTCGACCTGGACCGGCAGTTCCATCTCGGTCTGCTCGCACTGCTGGGCAACGAGCGCCTCGTGGCGATGGTCGGCCAGTTGCGCGACCAGGCGCGGATGCAGGGCCTGCAAAAACTGGCGGACCAGGGAGAGTTGACCCAGTCCGGCGAGGAGCACATCGCCATCGTGGACGCCCTCGAAGCGGGCGACGGGGAACTGGCCGCCGACCTGATGCGCAGACACCTCACCCACAGCCGGGGCATCTGGGCCGGCCGAACCGAAGGCACCACCTGAACCACGGCGCGCCCTCCGCACGGCCCGACGCGAAGCCGGAGTGCGAAGCCGCACGTCCAAAGCCGCACGTCCGAAGCCACACGTGCGGAGCCGCACGCGCGAAGCCGCACGATGCAGAGCGGCTCGGAGACGGTTCGGCTCGAAACGGCCCGAAGCACCTGCCGTACACACCCGGTCCGTCCTCCGGGCCGTGCGGCGCTCGCGCCTCCCGTCCTCCGGCCGTGAACTTTCGTGCCGGTCCCGCCATCGAATACCGGTGTCCGACTCGATCGCCGGGGCGCACAGCACCGCAGCAGCACCGCACCAGCGCACAGCACGCGGCGGCACCGCAGCTCCCCACCGACCCGCAGATGCCGGAGCGCTTCCATGACCACCAGAATCACCGACGTACGCAAGACCGTTGCCGCAGTCGTCGCGGGCGGTTCACTGCTCGCCCTCTCCCCGCTGGTCGCCCGGGCCGTCACGTCCGACGATCCCGCACCGACCGTCACCGCGAAGGGCGCCGCACTGGTGGACGGCAGGAGCGGTGCCGCACTCTTCGACAAGGCCGCGGACACCGCACGTCCGATGGCCAGCACCGCGAAGATCATGGTCGCCTCCGTGGTCCTCGACACCGACGGCGTCGACCTCGACCGCAAAGTGACCGTCCGGAAGCAGTACCGCGACTACGTCGCCGAGCACCACGCCAGCACAGCGGATCTCCAGACCGGCGACAAGGTCACCGTCCGCCAACTCCTCTACGCCTCCCTGCTGCCGTCCGGGGCCGACGCCGCCTACGCCCTCGCCGACACCTACGGGACCGGCGACACCCGCGCGGAGCGGGTCGGCTCGTTCCTGCGGAAGATGAACGCGACGGCACGGGAACTCCACCTCCGCAAAACGGCGTTCGACACCTTCGACGGCACGCGCGGCGACACCAGCACGCCCGTCGAGCTGGCAAAACTGACCCGGCACGCCATGCACCACAGCACATTCCGCAAGGTCGTCAGGACCAAGCGGTACAAGGGCGACGCGCCCGCAGCCAACGGCCGCACCCGCACCTACACCTGGACCAACACCAACCAGCTCCTCGGCGCGTACGACGGCGCCGTCGGCATCAAGACCGGCACCACCGAGCAGGCCGGCAAGTGCCTGGTCTTCGCGGCCACCCGCGACGGCAGGACCCTCGTCGGCACCGTGCTGGACAGCGACGACCGCTACACCGACGCGGCGAAGCTGCTGGACCACGGGTTCGGGTCCGACAGCGCCGAGGACCTGAAGATCCGCGAACTCCCGACGGGCTCCCAGCACGACTGACCGCGATCCGGGCCCGGCGGCCGCGACGCGCGGCGGGCTCCGACGGACCAGGCGTCACTCTTTCGGTGCCCGGCTCCGCCGCGCGCCCTTGCCCGGGTACCGCCGGCGGTGCTCCACTACGTAGCCAGTAGCCACGCGCCATGCAGCCCGAAGGCTGTCGCAGCCCCGAAGTGCCGCAGCCCCGAAGTTCCGTCCTCCGCCAGGTCAACAGCAGCCCGGGCGGAGCCGACCGCCCCGGCCGGGGACCGGCCCTGCGCGGAGAGGCCGGCCCCCGCGGACAGCCGTCGGGGCGGCGGCAGCGCACCCGAGTCCCACAGGAGCCCCCGTGCATCCGGACACCCCACCAACACCGCCCAGCAGGCAGGACCTCCAGCATCCGCGCTTCGCGCGCCAGTACCTCAAGATCGCTGTCGCGGCGGACCGCCGGGGCGGCGCCGCACACCGGCGGCGCCTGCTGGAGGGGCTCAGCGGCCGGGTGCTGGAGGTCGGTGCGGGTCAGGGGCGCAACTTTCCGCACTGCCCGGAAGCCGTCACCGCACTCGTCGCCCTCGAACCCGAGGACTCCCTGCGGGCCGCTGCCAGGCAGTCAGCGGGTGCGGCGCCTGTGCCCGTGACGGTCGTCGCGGGGCAGGCCGGCGGGCTGCCGGTCGGCACCGGGACGGTCGACGCCGTCGTCTTCTCCCTCGTGCTGTGCAGCATCACCGACCCGGGTGCCGCGCTGGCGGAGGCCGCCCGTGTGCTGCGCCCCGGCGGACAGCTTCGCTTCTACGAGCACGTACGGTCGCGGAACCGGCTCGGCGCGCTGCTCCAGAGCGCCGTCGCGCCGCTGTGGCGCCGGGTCGGCGGCGGCTGCCACCCCGACCGGGACACCGAGGCCCTCGTCCGGTCCGCCGGGTTCACCGTGCAGCGGCTCGACCGGTTCGGCTTCTCCCCCACCCCGGTCACCCCGCCCCTCCCCCACGTCATCGGTACCGCGACCGCGCCATGAGCACCGGCACAGGCACAGGGACCGGGCGGGAGCACTGGCGCCGGGCAGGAGTCCCCGGCGGAGCAGCGGGGGACGGTCCCCGGGCAGGGCGCGTCGGGCACCCCGCCGGTCGGCGGGGTGCCCGACGCGCGATCTCCTCTCCAGGTCGCACCGGCTGACCGTGCCCCTGCCGTAGCCTCTCCGGAGGGCGGGGAGGAGCGGACCGGGAGGGAGCAGGCACAGGACGCAAGGAGCGCGACGGTGATCCGGGTCGTGGTCGTGGACGACGAGGAGCTGGTGCGTTCCGGGCTGCGGCTGGTCCTGGGGACGGCGCCGGACATCGAGGTGGTCGCCGTCTGCGGCGGTGGCGCGGCGGTCGCCACGGTGCTGGCGCACCGTCCGGACGTCCTGCTGCTGGACATCCGGATGCCGGACGTGGACGGGCTGACCGTGCTGCGCCGGCTCCACGCCGACCCGGACGCGGAGGCGCCGCGGACCGCGATGCTGACGACGTTCGACGCAGAGGAGTATCTGGGCGCCGCACTGCACGCGGGCGCCGCGGGCTTCCTCCTCAAGGACACCGCGCCCGAGCAGTTGGTGCACGCCGTACGGGTACTGGCGGACGGCGGACGGGTGCTCGCGCCGGGCGTGACGTCGACCGTGATCGGCGGCTACCTGGGTGGCAGGCACGGCACGGACGCCGAGCACCGTGCGGCCCGCCTCACCTGCCGCGAGCGGCAGGTGCTGGCGCTGGTCGGCGAGGGGCTGTCGAACAACGGCATCGCACAGCGGCTGAATCTGGCACACGGCACCGTCAAGGACCACGTCAGCGCGCTGCTGGCGAAGCTGGGCGGCCTCAACCGCGTCCAGGCCGCCGTACTCGCCGACCGGGCCGGCCTCGTGGGGTGCCTGTCAACCGAACGGCAGGAGCGGCCGCAGCGGCCAGAGCCGTCAGAGGCGTCAGCGGCGTCAGAGGCGTCAGAGACTTCAAAGGCGGCGGACCGGTCCGAGGAACCCGGTCGGCGCGGGGACCACAGCCGGCATGAGCAGCCCGAACGGCACGAGGAGCACGAGGAGCACGAACGGCACGAGGGGCACGAGGGGCACGAGGGGCACGAACGGCACGAGCAGGCAGCGCGCCCCACTGCCGGTCCCTCTCCCGACGCTTCCGGGACTCCCGGCAGTCCCAGCACTCCCCGCAGTCCCGGCGATCCCGACACCTCCAGGGATGTGAACCGCCTCGGCACGCCCGGAACCAGCGATCCCTCCGGCACCGTGCCGTGAATCCCGCCCCCAGACTCACCCCCAGGCTCACCGCCGCCCACCGGCAGGTGGCCGGGGCCGCCGCCGCGCACCGCCACGTCCTGGGGCTCGTCCTTCCGGTGGCGCTCGGCCTGCTCGACGCGTTCCTGGTCAACGGCACACACCCCAGCTCGGAGCTGGGCGTGTCGGTGGCGGCCGCTCTCGCACTGCTCCTGCGGCGCCGACTGCCGGTGGCCGTCCTGGCGGTGACGGTGCTGGGGATGTACATCGGCTACATCTGGTTCGCCCCGATGATCGCCCTCTACACGGTCACCTCCAGACGCTCCAGCAACGCACTCGCGGTGACGGGAGCCGCGGCACTGGCACTGGCGCACTACATCCCCTACCCGCCCGGCGGCTTCGTCCCGGCCGCGGACCGCCAGGGCCTGCTCGACATGCTGGACTCCTGCGTCCAGGGCGCGGCACCGGCCGTGTTCGGACGCTGGACGCGTACGCGGTGGCAACTGGGCGAGCGCGTCCAGGAGCTCACCGCGAGCCGGCACCGGGAGGCGGAGCTGCTGGCCGAGCGGACGGTGGCCACCGAGCGGGAGCAACTGGCCCGGGAGATGCACGATGTGGTCGCCCACCAGGTGAGCCTGATCAGTGTGCAGGCCGGGGCCCTGCAGATGACGTGCTGTCAGGACAGTTCCCGGGACCTGGCGCGGACCGTGCGCGAACTCGCCGTCCGGACGCTGACGGAGTTGCGGCACATGGTCGGCACCCTGCGTGCGGGCCGCAGCGCCGGAAGCGGGCACGCCGCGCCACCGCGGTTGGCCGACCTGCCCGCGCTGACCGAGGAGAGCGGACTGGAGGTGACGCTGGACCTGCCCGGCGGACCGGACGGCGGACCGGACGGCAGCCAGGACGGCAGCCAGGACGGCGGCCCGGACGGCGGCTCCGTACCGCGGGCGGTCTTCCCGGAAGCGGTGGAACGCGCCGCCTACCGCACGGTCCAGGAGGCGCTGACGAACGTCCGCAAGCACGCGCCCGGCGCCCAGGTGCGGGTCACGGTGCGGGTGTGCGACTCCGGTACGGCGGACGCGCGGCTGACCGTGGCGGTGCGGAACAGCCCGCCGACCGCCCTGCCCCGCCCTCAGGCGTACCCGGAGGGCGGTCACGGACTGCTGGGCCTGCGCGAACGCGCCCTGCTGCTCGGCGGCGCCTGCCATGCGGGGCCGACTGCGGACGGCGGCTTCCTGCTGACGGCGGCGTTCGCCCTCGGCGTCTGAGCCGGTGCAGCCGGTAGGCCGGTGCAGCCGGTAGGCCGGTGCCCGGCCGGTGCCGCCACCCGGCCAGCGGCTCCCCGCTCGCACCCGCCGTCGACTGCGGCTCTACTGAGGGTGACGACATCGCGCGCCAGCCGCAGGAGGAGCCCACCGATGAGCGGGCAGTTTTCCCTGGAGTCGACGGGAACCCCGGAGCCGTCCCGGCACGTGGACCCGGCCCGAGCCCCGGAACCGACCCGAGCCCCGGAACCGCCCGGAGCCCTGGACCCGACCGGAGTCCTCGCCCCGACCGGGCCCCCGGAACCGTCCGAAGTCCTGGAACCGCCCGAAGTCCCGGAACCGCCCGACGCCGTCTCTCCCGGCGGTCCGCCTGCCCACGAGCCCCTCGCCCCCAAGGGACTCCTCAAGCGGCTGGCGCCCGTCCAGGTGCCGCTCCCCGCGGGGAGCGCGACGCGGCGCGGCGGGAGCCGCGAGCCTTCCCGGCGGCAGCCGGTGCGCTTCCTGCCATGGAGCGCGGCGCTGCTGGCCAGCTTGCTGCTGTTCGCCGCCACCTCCTTCCTGGTGCTCCGCGCCGACGCGGGCTTCCTCGACCGGCCGGTGCTGAACGCGCTGGTGCAGCACCGGTACGCCGCGGCCCTGCACGGACCGATGACCTACCTCACCCACGCCGCGGAGGGGCCGCTGGTCATCACCGCGGTACTGCTGGCGCTGTGGCTGTCGTGGCGGGACGCGTCCTGGCGGCCGCTGGTCCTGGTCGGTGGGGCCGCCGCGCTGGCGGTCGCGGCGGCGACCGCAGCCAAACATGCCGCGTACCGCGCTCGGCCGCCCGCGGAGCTGTGGGAGGTCCAGGAGAGCGGCTTCGGCTTCCCGTCCCGGCACACGGTGATCGCCACCGCCGTGCTGCTCGCCCTGGCCTGGGTGCTCGCCGAACGGCTCGGCGGTCGCGCGGCACGGGCCGCCCTGTGGACCGGCGCTGCCGTGCTGAGTCTGCTGGCCGGGATCTGCCGGGTCGGTCTCGGGGTGCACTGGCCCACCGACGTACTGGCCGGACTGGCCCTGGGTACGGCGGTCCCGCTGCTGGTCGTCGGAGCGTACGCACTGTGTGAGACGCGCCGCTTCCCTCCCCCCTCACACTGAGATCCGGTGTGTCCCGTGCGGCACTGGGCAGAAGAAGTTCCGCCCGTGACGTATGACGGACATGACGGAAGCGAGGGGCGCAGATGGAGACGCACCGCCACCACGGCCCGCGTTCGCGCCTGAGCCGGGGCCCGGGCGGCAGCCGGGGCCGGGCCCGGGACCGTGGCTGGGCAGTCGGCGCAGGCAGGGGCGCAGGCGTGGGTACGGCGGGGACGGGCCGGGGCACCGAGGGGGTACGTGCCGCCCTCAGCAGGACCTTCAGCGCCTGGGACCGCTCCCTCTTCCGCAGCGTCGCCCAGCGCCACTGGCCGCGCGGCGAACGCGTACTGCCGCGGCTGAGCCGCACCGCCGACCACAGCAAGCTGTGGCTGGGCACCGCGGCCGCCATCGCCCTCTCCGGGGTGGGCGGACCCGGCGCCCGGCGGGGTGCGCTGCGCGGGCTGGCCTCGGTCGCGGTGACCTCCGCGGTGGTCAACACCGTCGGCAAGGGCGCCTTCGGCCGCTCCCGCCCGCTGCTGGACGAGGTACCGGTGATACGGCGGCTCAAGCGGCTGCCGACCAGCACGTCCTTCCCCTCCGGCCACGCGGCCTCGGCGGCCGCGTTCGCCACCGCGGTGACGCTGGAGTCGCGCGGCTGGGGAGCGGCGGTGCTGCCGGTCGCCGCATCGGTCGCGTTCTCCCGCGTCTACACCGGCGTCCACTACCCCAGCGACGTGCTGGCCGGTGCGGCCATCGGCACCGCGGCCGCCTTCGGGGTACGTGCCGTACTGGACGCGCGGCGCCAGGTACCGCCCGCACAGCCCCTGGTGGAGGCTCCGGCGCTGCCCGACGGGCGCGGTCTGTCGGTCGTGGTCAACCCCGGTTCGGGGTCGGCGGCTTCCGCACGCGAGATCGGCGAGGCCCTGCCGGAGGCCCGCGTGGTGCACTGGGATCCGGACGCCGGAGAACTGCCGGACCTGCTCGCCGAGGAGGCGCGGCGCGCGGCCGAGGAGGGCGGCGCGCTGGGCGTGTTCGGCGGCGACGGCACGGTCAGCGCCGCAGCACGCGCCGCGCTGGCACACCAGGTGCCGCTCGCGGTACTGCCCGGCGGCACCCTCAACCACCTCGCCCTCGACCTCGGCATCGGCAACTGCGCCGACCTGGCCGACGCGGTCGGCTCCGGCCATGCCATCGCCGTCGACCTGGCCCGGTTCGCCCCGCCGCACCGGTTCGCGCAGACCGCGGTGCGGCACGATCCCGAGGCCCCGGGCGCGGAGAGCGCCGAGCCGCCCGAGCCCGGCTACTTCGTGAACACCTTCAGCCTGGGCGCGTACGGCGACCTGGTCGAGGTACGGGACCGCTGGCGGCACCGCGTCGGGCCGTGGGCGGCCGGGCTGGCCGCGGCGGTGCATGTGCTGCGCCACTCCCGGCCGTTCGAGGTGCGGGTGAACGGGCGCCCACAGTCGCTGTGGCTGCTGTTCGTCGGCAACTGTTCGTACCACACCGTCGGCGGCGGGCCCGGTGGAGCGCGGCGCTTCAACCTCGCCGACGGCATGCTGGACATCCACCTCGTCCGGGCCGGCCGCTGGGCCCGCACCCGGCTGGTGGCCTCGGCGCTCGCCGGAGTCCTGCACCGCTCGCCGGTCCACGCCGCCGCGCGCGGACGCCGACTGCACCTGGCCGGGATACCGGACGGCACGCTGTGCTCGTACGACGGTGAGACGGCCCCCTCGGCCCCGAGCCTGCTCATCGACAAGCCCGCCACCTCGTTGGTGGTCTACCGTCCCCTCCCGGCGTGGCTGAGCGGCTCGTCCCTGCCGGACGGCTGAGAGCGCCGCCCGGAACGCGCCTGGCGCACTGCGGAGCCGACGCCCCTCGGGCCGGGCCGGAGCGGACCGAAGCGAACCGGCCCGGCAGCGGCACAGCGGCACAGCGGCACAGCGGCACAGCGGCACAGCGGCATCAGCATCAGTTCAGCCGACAGGTCGCTGCTCCCCTCCCGACGAACGCGGAGGGACCCCAGGCCGGAGAAGTCCGGCCTGGGGTCCACAGGGAGGCCGTGCGGGACGCGAACCCATCGCCGAGGCAACGGAGTTGCCCCCGCCCTCGTGCCGGGTCCTGCCGGACGCCTCCGCTTCCGACGACGATCGCGGGCACCACGCCGCCCAGGGGGCCGCGAAGGCGACGATCAGAGTGTGGGTGAGACCTGGCCGACGATGGTGACCGCGGCCCTGCTCCCGAAGGTGCCGCATCCCTTGCGGCCACGCCGGTGCTGCGGTTGGCTCGGCCGCCGGTGGGGCACGAGCGCGGGGCCGGGGCCGTCGGCCGACGTCGGCGCCCGCGCGAGGGATCAGCGGGCGGTGCCGAAGTCCTGGGTCCAGTAGTGACCCGGCTGGGCGTGACCGACGCCGATTTCCTCGAAGTCACAGTTCAGAATGTTGGCCCGGTGGCCGGAGCTGTTCATCCAGCCCTCCATGACGCTCTCGGGCGAGGAGTAGCCGTAGGCCACGTTCTCCCCGTAGGTGCTCCAGGAGTATCCGGCGCGCTCGACGCGGTCGCCGGGGGACGAGCCGTCGGACCCGGTGTGGGACATGTTCTTGTGCGCCGCCATGTCCTCGCTGTGGGCCTGGGCGGCCTTCGTCAGCTTGGCGTTCACCGTCAGCCGCTTGCAGCCGGCCTTGGCACGCTCCTTGTTCACCAGCGCGACGATCTGGTCCTGCAGACCGGAGGAACCGGAGTCCGCGGGCGAGCTGGTGGGCTCGGGGGCGGTGGAGGAGGGAGCCGTGGGCTTGGTGGGAGCCTTCGTGGGCTCGGCCGGGGCGCTGCGGGTGGGGGCGGCCGTGGCGTGACGGGACCGCTTGGCGCGGTCGCCGCGGTGCTCGGAACGGTCGCTGCGGTGCTTGAAGGTGCCGCCCAGGTGCTTCGAGTCGTCGCCGTCCCGGTCCGCATCGGCCTGACCGCGGTGCTGCGCGGTCGACTCACCATGGGCCACGGGCTGCTTGTCGTCCGGCCCGCCCAGACAGGCCATGGCGACCGAAGGCACACCCAGGGCCGTGACGGCCACGGCTCCGATGATTATCTTCCGATGGTGCATCCGTTTGCTGTTGCGGTGCTTGCTCATGCCTGACCTCATTCGTGATCGCGCGGCACGCCCTCTCCCCCTTGGTCCGGCGAGGCGCACGCCATGGCGTGCACGAGCCACCGGGGGCGTCTTGCAGGGCGACATTCTTAGACCCGCCGAAGTCGGGGAGCAACAAGCGTTCGGTCCCGGCGGGCTTCGTCGCGGCGGTCCCCGGCTTGCGGTGCGCGGCAATGCGTGCTGGTGCGGCTTCACATGTCCTCGACAGGGCTGTCACACCGTCAGAACACCTGGTTACGGGCACCGGGGCGGCCCGGCTCCCGCAACCACCCCGCCGGAGCGCACATGTCCAGTAGACCGTCGAAAACTCTCCTATGTCGGTCAGGAGGTATCGCCCCGCCCATACCTTTTGATCCACGCAACGCTGTGATGGACGTCACGCCGCAAAGAGGTGTGAGACGGCTCGGCGATCCGCGAACGGCGCCTCGCCTCCGCCGAGTTCGCCAGCACCCAGCGCTGCACCGGAGCAGGAGGCTTCCGCGGCGAGCGCCTTGATTCACGATTCCCTGAATTCAGCGTCTTGTGTACTATCCGGAAGGTGCTGACACTCGCCGCCGACATCGCCGTGCTGGCGCGGTTCGGCCGCGCCCTGGCCGACCCCATCCGCTGCCGCATCCTGCTCGCCCTGCGCGAGGCCCCGGCCTACCCCTCCGAACTCGCCGACGCCCTCGGGATCTCCCGCACCCGACTGTCGAACCACCTGGCCTGCCTGCGGGACTGCGGCCTGGTCGACACCGTCGCGGACGGCCGCCGCACGCGCTACGAACTGGCCGACGCACGTCTCGGACACGCCCTGGACGACCTGCGCACCGCCGTGCTCGCCGTCCACACCGACCGCACCTGCCCGGACACCGCCCAGAAGGGCTGCTGCTGAATGACCGCGACGTCCCTCGGCCCCGGCCCGGACCGCCGCGAAGCCCTCACCCGCCGCATCCGCCTCCTGGTCGGCGCGACCCTCGCCTACAACGCCGTCGAGGCCGCCGTGGCGCTCACCGCCGGGAGCCTGGCCTCGTCCACGGCGCTGATCGGCTTCGGGCTCGACTCCGTCATCGAGGTGTCCTCCGCGGCGGCCGTCGCCTGGCAGTTCTCCGCCCGCGACCACGCAGACCGGGAGGCCCGCGAGCGGCGCGCCCTGCGCGTCATCGCGGTCTCCTTCTACGCCCTGGCGCTCTACGTCACCGTCGACTCGCTACGTGCCCTGACCGGCAGCGGCGAAGCCCGCCACTCGATCCCGGGCATCGTCCTCGCCGCCCTGTCCCTGGCGGTCATGCCGTTCCTGTCCGCAGCGCAACGCAGAGCCGGGCGCGAACTCGGCTCGGCCACCGCCGTCGCCGACTCCCAGCAGACCCTGCTGTGCACCTACCTCTCCGCCGTCGTCCTGCTGGGCCTGCTCGCCAACTGGCTGCTCGGCTGGACCTGGGCCGACCCGGTCGCCGCGCTGACCGTCGCCGCCCTCGCCGTCAAGGAGGGCCGCGACGCCTGGCAGGGCAAGGGCTGCTGCGCACCCGACGCCGCCGGAAGGCACCCGGCACCCGACGCCTGCGGCTGCGGGCCGGGATGCGCCTGCTGCTGAGCCACGCCCCGGCCCTCCCGGCGCCCGCACGGCCACGGGACGGCGCACCGTGCCGGGCCCGGCCCGGCCGCCTCCCGTCCGGCGAGCAGCCCGGAACGTCCCTCCGGACCAGTAAGGTGCCTGCCGTGCTCGTCGCCCGCTCCCTCGCCCTGTTCGCCGTCGCCGCCTTGTTCGAGATCGGAGGGGCCTGGCTGGTGTGGCAGGGCCTGCGTGAGCACAAGGGCTGGCTCTGGGTCGGCGCGGGAGTCATCGCCCTCGGCCTGTACGGCGTCGTCGCCACCTTCCAGAACGACGACAACTTCGGCCGCGTCCTCGCCGCATACGGCGGAATCTTCGTCGCCGGATCCCTCGCCTGGGGCATGACCGCCGACGGCTACCGCCCCGATCGCTTCGACATCATCGGCGCCCTGATCTGCCTCGCCGGGATGGCCGTCATCATGTACGCCCCCCGCGGCCACTGACCCCTCACGGGAGCGCCGCCGAATCTCTGCCGCTGGCCCGGCAACTCTGCGCATCCCACCCGCCGTCCGCTCCCGTGGCACCCGGTCAGGGATCGGCGAACGAGCCAGGGCCAGGAAGGTCACTCGTCCCGTTGGTGCCGCGGCTGGTCTTCTCCGTCAGCTTCTCGCCCCCGGGCAGCAGTCGCTCCAGCGGCCTGCTCTTGACGGGCGTGCCGCAGAGCTTCTCGGGCACGGCATAGGACTCGCCATCACCGCAGGCCACGAGCCCCGTGCCGAGAACAGCGACGACCAGAGCGTGCGGAACCGCCCGCGCACACCGGCGCATCAGTCGCCCACCCGCGCCTGCGGTCGAGCTTTCCATGGTCGGCGGCCGAGCAGAACTCTTCCCCGCAGTCGTATTCTCCCTCCCACCCCTCACTTTTCTGCTCCGGCTTGTTCGCCCAGTCGCTGCTGACCGCATCCCGCCCCTGCGCGGAAGCCGAGATGCGTTGTCGTCGAGGCATCGGATTTCTGTGCTCTCCAGCGTGGCGCTGTCGCTGATACGGTCCTGCTCGTCCTCGGGCATCGCTTTGGTGACCGAGAAGGGACCGTGGTCAACGTGGCTCCGGCTCCGGCTTCGGCTCCGGCCGTGAACCAGGCCCGCCTCGTCACTCGGCACGTGACGATCGACTCAGGGGCCGCCAAGCCGAGGGCCAGGCCACATCCCGGTTGACCGGACCGGTCACCCCCAGACTGGCCCGTGCGCACTCGAGGTACCGCCGCTGTGCGTCTCTGAACTCCAAGTACGCATGGTCCCAGGGCTGCTCGACTTCCGTGGGCACGCCCCGCGCCAGGTGCTCCAGCCGCCACAGGCAGTGGTTCAGCGTTTTGGACGCGGTGTTCGTGTCAGTGTCGCCCAACAATTCGCACGTCTCTCCCAGCGCCGAACGGCGGGCCTCAGCCACGCCGAGCTCGGTGAGCACCTCGGCGGTGAGCTCCAGCGGCGCGGGACCGGTCACCAGCCCGCGGCCCGCAGCGATGCTCTGATAGCGGCCCGCAAGCTCTTTGACCACGTGGATGTACTCGGCATAGGCGTCCAGGCGCCGCCCGTCCCAGCGCACGGACTGCTCACGCCGCCACCGTGCCCGGTCGTTCAAACTGCTCACCAGGAAGGACCCGACAGCGCCCAGCGCAACACCCACCAGCGGAAGTATCTGTCCCGACAGACTCACAGGGCCCCCCATCACATAGTCAACCGGCTCCCCCAATTGTCCCGACCGGAGCCAGCGAAGTCGGTGACGGCCGCCACCCGCAGCCACCGGTGACTCCTCGGACACGCCCCAGATCGCTCCGGCCGGGTCGGGTTCATCCGTTCGCCATCGCGCACCCGCCCGATGCCGGACACGGAGCCGCCGAGGCCAACGCCTCGACGGCTCCTCCACGTCGCGCCTCAACGCCCCTGCGAGGAACAGAAGTCGGCGCCTCGCTCACTCGGGCCGGCAGCGGCTGCCGGCAAACGATCTGTACGCCCTCACATACGCGAAAGACCCCAGGTCAGAAGTCTCTGACCTGGGGTCCGGCGGTAGGCCGTGTGGGACTCGAACCCACAACCAATGGATTAAAAGTCCACTGCTCTGCCAATTGAGCTAACGGCCCGCACCGAGCAGCATAGCCCGGAGGCCCGGCGGGCTTCGAAGGCATTCCGGGTTGAACGCCTTCGAAGCCGTGCTCGGGCACGCGTTCGGGAGGGCCGGGCCCTCACCGGGGGTCAGCCGTTGCGCTTCCAGCGGGGCTTGTCCGCGCGGCGGTCCGGGGTGCGGGCGCCGTTGCGGCCGGGGGCGTGGGAGCCACCGGAGCGGTAGTCACCGGAGCGGCCGTGCGGGCGGCGCTCGTCGCGGCGCTCGCGGCCGTGCGGGCGGTCACCGCTGCGGAAGCCGTCCCGGCGGAAACCTCCGCGGTCACCGCCCTCACGGCGGTCGTCACGGCGGACGTCGTCGCGACGGAAGCCGCCACCGCCGGAGCCGCCGCGGCCGCCGTCACCACGGCCGCCGTCCCGGCGGTCCCGGTCCCGGTCGCGGCCGTAGGGGCGCTCGTCCCGGTCGCGGTCCCGGCGGAAGCCACCGCGGTCACCGCCCCGGTCACCGCCCCGGTCGTTCGCACGGCGGTCGCCGCGGTCCCGGTCCCGCCGGTCGTACGAGGAGCGTCCGCCGCGGTCCCGGTCCTGGCGCTCGCGGTCGGCCCGCTCGCGGCGCTCGGCCTCCGCCTTCGCCTCGCGGCGTGCCTCCGCGCGGGCCTCCTCAGCGGCCTGCTCCGCCTCCGCCTCGGCGGCGGCAGCCACGGCGGCCTCCGGGTCGTCGCCGCGCTCCCGCGCCGCACGGGCGGTCAGCAGGGTGGCCTCCTCGCGGAGTTCCGCTGCGCGCTGCTGGAGCTTCTCGAGCTGACGGTTGAGCTTCTTGGCCTCGCGCTCGGCCTGGCGGGCCGAGTTGGCGGCGGACTCGGCCTGGACCTCGGTCAGCGACCGGGCGCCGGTGATGCGGGCCACGTCGTCGTCGAAGACGTCGCCGCGGCCGATGATGTGCCGCGAAGCGTCCACGCCCGCGTCCTCCATCAGCCGGAAGATCTGCCGCCGCTGGTGCGGCAGGGCCAGCGAGACGACCGTCCCGGACTCGCCCGCGCGTGCCGTACGGCCCGAGCGGTGCAGGTAGTCCTTGTGGTCGCCGGCCGGGTCGACGTTGAGCACCAGGTCGATGCCGTCGACGTGGATACCGCGGGCCGCGACGTCCGTGGCGACCAGGACGTTGACCCTGCCGTCCTTGAAGTCCGCCAGCGTGCGGGTGCGCGCGCCCTGCGTCATGCCGCCGTGCAGCGCGTCGGCGGGCACCCCGGCCTCGCGGAGCTGCTCGGCGACGCGGTCCGCACCGAGCTGGGTGCGGACGAAGATGATGGTGCGGCCCTTGCGGGCGGCGATGGCGGTGGTGACCGGCGCCTTGTCGCGCGGCTTCACGACCATCACGTGGTGGGTCATGGTCGTCACCGCGCCCTGCGCCGCGTCCACCTCGTGCGAGACGGGGTCGACGAGGTAGCGGCGGACCAGGGAGTCGATCTCCTTCTCCATGGTGGCGGAGAAGAGCATCCGCTGGCCGCCCTCGGGCACGAGGTCCAGGATCTCGGTGACCTCGGGCAGGAAGCCCAGGTCGGACATCTGGTCGGCCTCGTCGAGGATGGCCGTCTCGACGTCGTCCAGCGAGCAGGAGCCGCGGTTGATCAGGTCGCGCAGCCGGCCCGGGGTGGCGACGAGGATGTCGACACCGCGTTCGAGCGCGGAGATCTGATTGGCCATCGAGGTGCCGCCGCAGACGACCTTCAGCTTGAGGCCGAGCGTGTCCCCGTACGGCTGCAGCGCGTCGGAGACCTGCATCGCCAACTCGCGGGTGGGCGTGAGGATGACGCCGCGCGGACGCTTGCGCTGGGTGCGGCCCCCGTGCAGCCGGGCGAGCAGCGGCAGGCCGAAGGAGAGCGTCTTGCCGGAGCCGGTGCGGCCGCGGCCGAGCACGTCCTTGCCGGCCAGCGCGTCCGGGATGGTGGCGGCCTGGATGGGGAACGGCGCGGTCACACCGTTCTGGGCGAGCTTGCGGACGACGGCCTCGGGGAGCCCCAGGTCGCCGAACGTGATCTGCGGCTCGGCGGCCTGGTCGGCCTGATCGGTCTGGTCGGTCTGATCGGTCTGATCGGTCTGATCGGTCTGGTCGGCCTGGGCAGCCGATTCCGGCGCTTCGTCGGCCGATTCGGGGGTCTCGGGGGCCGCTGCGGCGACCGCCTCAGCGGTCGGCTCGGTCGGCTCGGGGAAGTCCTCGGGCCGTACGGCGGCAGGGGTGGTGACAGACATGCGAGTTGCGACAACCTTCCGGAGTCATTCGGCACGCGCCCATAACTCCGTGAAATTCGCAAAGAACCGCCTCGATGCGGTCAGCCACGGCCGGAGAGAACGCGCCACACGGCGCGCTGTGCTGACGGCGCCGGGCAAATGGGATCAAACGATCTACCAGCATACGCGGCTCAGGGAGCAACGCGCAAACGGGCCCCGGCCACGATCCCCCGGTCGCCGCGCTCCCGCCTCCCCCGCGACTCCGGCCCGCCTGCGGGGCGCGGGATTCCGGTCCGGTTGGGGGCCCGGCTGGGGGCTGGGCTTCCGGTCCGGCTGGAGGCCGGGCTTACGGGCGGCTGCGGACCGCTGCTGGGCGAGTGTGGACCGTTTCCGGGGGCTTGCGGGGTGCCTCCCGAGAGGATGCAGGTGTCGAGCGGGTGCCGCGAGCACGCCGCATCCGCTCGGCACCGAGCCGGACGTGTGCCGGGCCGGGCGGCGGCTGGTGGCGTCCCCGGGGGCACTGGTGGCCCGCCCCTCGCCGTGCGCGAGGCCGCCCGCTCCTCGCCGTGCACGCTGCGAGCATTCCCGGGGGTGCGCGACCGCCGGGAGGGAGGACGGCCGAGGGACGACCGCCGGGAGGGGCGGCCTCATGCCGGCCCAGGTCCCCGGCCCCGCCCCGCGGTACGCGCCGCACCGCACCGCACCGCACCGCACCGCACCGCACCAGCAGAGGGCGCCGCTTCGCCGCCGAGGCCCGCCGTCCGACTGCGCGGGGCACGGGCCCGCCGGGCCGGGCGCGCCGCGCACGCTCAGGCCAGACTGGGCTGGACCCGGTGGGCGAAGGTGTCGGAGCCTCCGCCGGGTGAGGCCGTGGTCCGGGTCGGCGAGGGCTCCGGATCCGGCTTGGTCGGCGTCGGGCTGGGCGAATCGGTCGGCGTACCGGAACCGCCGTCGTGGCCGCCTCCGGCCCCGCCGGAACCGTCGTGGCCGCCGGTCGGGCCCGGCCCGGGGCGGGTCCCGCCGCTGCCCGACGACGAACCGGACGAGCCGGAACCCTTGGAGGACCCGGTGTCCTCGCCCGAGCCGTCCCCGTCCGCGCCGTCCCGGTCCTCGGAGCGCTTCTTGTCGTCCTGCTCGCCGCGCTTCGCGTGCTTGCCCTTCTTGTCCCGCTCGTGCTCCCGGGCCTTGCGCCCGTCGGCGCCGCCGTGCGCCCCGCCGCGGGTGTGGCCCCTCCGGTAGGCGGTACCGTCCAGCCCGCCCTCCGGCTCGGTCGCCCCGCTGTCGTCGTCGGCCCTGCTGCCCACGGGCACGGTGCCCTCACCCGCGTCGTCGGCGCCCTGCACCGTCATACAGCCGGTGAGAGTGGAAACCGCCGCGAGTATCAGGGCACCCGCGGCCGTCCGTGCGACGACGGTGGGGCTGGGCACGGCGGTACGGGCTCGGCGCACGGCGGGACCTCCTGCGCGGGACTACAGGCGAGTGCCGTGCCCAACTCCCCATCACCCCAACAGGTCACGCCGCGCGACGCCCGCGGCGCTCGGCACGGCGCACGCGCGGCCGCCGAGCGCCGCCCCCGGGCCGCACCCTCCGTCCGTCGAAACCGGCCAGAGCGTCACGAAGGGGGGCGTGCCGTCAGCCATAGCCGAGTGCGTGCAGGCGTTCGTCGTCGATACCGAAATGGTGCGCGATCTCGTGGACGACGGTGATCTCGACCTCCTCCACGACTCCCTCCCGGCCGTTCCGGCCTTCCCGGCCGTTTCCGCCCTCCCGGCCCTCCCGGCCGCCCTCGGCGCCCTGGCCGCCTCCGGCACCCTCGGCATCCCCGGCACCCTCGGCATCCCCGGCGCCCCCGGCACCCCGGCCGCTGCCGGTGGCGGCGCCGCTGCCGGTGGCGGATTCCCGCTCGACCATGCGCAGGGTCGGCCCCCGGTAGACCGTGATGCGGTCGGGCAGGACGCCCGCGTACCACTCACCGCGTTCGGTCAGGGGCGTCCCCTCGTAGAGCCCGAGCAGCTCGGGCTCGTCCGCCGGGGGCTCGTCCTCGACGAACACCGCGACGTTGTCCATGAGCCTGGTCAGTTCCGGCGGTATCCGGTCGAGGGCTTCTGCCACCAGCTCCTCGAACTCCTCACGCGTCATCTCCAGCACGTGACCATTGTCGACCCGTGCCCTGGCCGGGGCAGCAGCACGCGCACCGGATTCCTGCGCAGCCCGGTCCCGCAGCCCGGCGGCCGGGCGGCTGGGGACCCGGGCAGCCGGGCGCCGGAGAGCCGTCTGGCTCCGGAAAGCCGTCGGGCTCCGGAAGAGCGGTCCAGCTCCGGAGCTCCAGCTCCGGAGCGGGCGAACGGTGCCGGAGGCGGGGCGCGAGCCGCCGCACGCACCCCCGGGCCGTCGAACGCCCGGCACACTCCCGGCACACTCCCGGCACGCTCCCGGCATAGGACGCCCCACAAGGGGCATACGCGCCCACATGGCCAGCGTTGTCACCAAACCGTCGCGGATCGCGGGGGGCTGGTTCAAGCAGGTCGCCGACCGGCTCGCCCACCGGTTCGCCGCCACCACCCGGCGCCCCCACCGGCGCGCCGCGGGGCTGGTGCTCGTGACGCTGCTGGGGGCCTGGCTGGGGCTGCTCGCCGTGGGCAGCGTGCGGGAACCGGTGGGGCCCGTCGACACGACGATGACGCTGCGCCCCTCCTTCAGCGGCGGCACCAAGATCAACGTCGCGCCGCTCGGAGCGCTCACGCTGGACAGCCACACGGCACCGCTGCGGCTGGATGTCGACGTCGACGAGCTCGACCAGGAGCGCGCCTCGGCCTTGGTGGACCACCCGGAGCGGATCGAGGGCCTGCAGGACGAGATCTCGGGCGACGTGCGCTCCGGCGCGCTCGACCTCGGCGTACGCTCCGCGGTCGCGGTGCTGACCGGCTCCTGCGCGCTGGCCCTCGCCGTCTACCGGCGGCCCCGCCGGGCCCTCGCGGCAGGCGGGCTGTCCCTCGCCCTCCTGATGGCCTGCGGCGCGACCGCGGCGCTCACCTGGAACCCGAAATCGGTGCTGGAACCGAAGTTCTCCGGGCTGCTGGCGAGCGCCCCCTCGGTGGTGGGCAACGCCCGCAGCATCGCCACCGAGTTCGACGTCTACCAGCAGGAGCTGGCACGCCTGGTCACCAATGTCACCAAGCTCTACGACGCGGCCTCCACGCTCCCGGCCTACCAGCCGGACCCGTCGACCACCCGGGTGCTGCACGTCTCGGACATCCACCTCAACCCCGCCGCCTGGCATATCGTCCGGTCACTGGTCGAGCAGTACAAGATCGACGTGATCATCGACACCGGCGACACCATGGACCACGGCACGGCCCCCGAGAACGGCTTCCTGGAACCCATACCGGACCTCGGTGCCCCGTACGTGTGGGTCCGCGGCAACCACGATTCGAAGACCACCCAGAAGGCCATGGAGGAACTGGCCGGCGCGTCCCCCTCGAAGGTGCACGTGCTGGACGGGGGCGAACCGGTCGACGTCGCCGGGCTGCGGATAGCGGGCTGGGGCGACCCGCAGTTCACCCCGGACCGCTCGGTCGCCGCCGAGGGCGACCCGGCGGAGCGGGCGGAGGGCCGCAGGCTCGCCGGCGCGCTGCGCTCCCAGCGGGCCGCCGGCTCCCCGGTGGACATAGCCGTGGGCCACAACCCGGTGCTGGCCGAGCAGACCGACGGCCTCGTCCCGCTCGCCCTCGCCGGGCACACCCACAACCGCAGCACGCGGGTGCTGCCGCACGACACCCGGCTGATGATCGAGGGCTCCACGGGAGGCAGCGGACTGCGCGCGGTCGAGGGCGAGACGCCGGACAAGGTGCAGGCGTCGGTGCTCTACCTGGACCGGGACAGCAAGCGGCTCCAGGCGTGGGACGAGATCGACCTGGGCGGTCTGGGACTGTCCAAGGCGGAGGTGTCCCGCCACCTGCCGGAGGAGATCGAACCGGGCTCCTCGCCGTCCCCGTCGCCCTCCGTGCCGAGCCCGACCGGCACGAGCCCGGCAACGGGCCGCTGACCAGGCAGGACGACTGGACGGACGACCAGTCCGTCGGCCGAGCAGACGACCGGACCGCCGACCGTGCTGCCGACCGCCCTGCCGGCCGTGCCGCCGGGAACGGGGAACCGCCCCGCACACCGCCGTCCGGACCCGACATATGTTTTGGCGAACGGTCCGTGCATCCCATATGCTGCCCGAGCCTGCTGAAGCGCTGTTCAGGCGCACAGTCGGCGGTTTCGCCCTCATCGTCTAGTGGCCCAGGACGCCGCCCTTTCAAGGCGGTAGCACGGGTTCGAATCCCGTTGGGGGCACCTCTCTCAGCCCCTCTGAGCTGCGAAAACGCGGCCGGAGGGGCTTTTTCTCGTGTTGACGTGTCAACACCGCGGGGTTGACACCAAGCCTCTCCGCCCCAGGATTCCGGGGCCGGAGAGCACTCCCGCTCCCGCGGCGACCCCGTTGCTGGAGTGTGTGCAGCAGGTCGTCGCAGAGTTCCTCAGGTCCGGGTGTTACTCACGGGTCGCCGCAATTGTCCACGCACGAAGCGGCACAAGGTGGACCGTCTCCCTGAACGGTCCCGGGGCGCGGCCGGGAAGGGCGACCGGAGGCCATGCAGATTGAACCGAAGCAGGTGCACTCGGCGAGCACGGCGTGACCGACGCTGCCAGCACCGGCTATCAGGCGATGTCACCGCTCGCCGATACGATGCCCGGAAGGCGCGTCCCACGCCGGGTGACGCAGTCAGATGAACCGAGCAAACACAGGGGGCAGCGAGTGGGCGCGGTCGAGCAGGTATTTCTGGAGTGTGAGCGCGCTCGTGCGGACGGCGATCTGATCCAGCGGGTGTCGGCGAGCGACAAGGAATACCACTTCCAGAACTGGGTCGGGGAGCGCATTGAAGCGTGCGGCCTCGCCTACGACGAACCGGGGAGAAACACCTATCCGGACTTCCGGCTCGTCAACCACCCGGAAGGCTACGAGGTCAAGGGCTTGGAGTTCCCCGGCCGAGAAGCTGACTACGACTCCAACTCCCAGGTTCCTACGGGGAACCACAACGGCCGCGAAGTCTTCTACGTCTTCGGACGCTACCCCAAGGCCGAACGCGGCGTCGACGAGTATCCAGTCGTCGATCTCGTGGTCTGCCACGGCAGCTTCCTGAACGCCGACACCGACTATGTCCACAAGAACAAGTCATTCCGCGGCTTCGGCTCCTACGGCGACATATTGATCCGTGACCGGAAAATGTACGTCGTGCCGACGCCATTCGCGCTGGCCGCGGGAACGGCCGGCCTGGCCACACTCATCGCACCCGCCGACTACCAGGTGCAGTCGAGCGAGCTCGTCCAGGTGGGCGAGCTGAATCGCGTCGAGATCGATGAGGTACTCGTGTCTTACGAGTTCAACATGCAGACCAACGAGATGGTCACGCACAAGGAGCCGAACCCGAACGCAGGTATCGTGCACCAGTTCCGCGCCTACCGATCGCGTGGAGCGGGTGACACGAAGACGGTCGCGCTGAAGGAGCCTCGTTCGTGACGCCCGTGGTACCTGCACGGACGGGCCTGGAGTCGGCCTTCCCGGCCGCGATGCTCAGTGCCGTCGGCACGAAGGAGTCCTGGCGCAAGGAAGTCCACCGCCCTGCGACCAGCACACACAAGTGGTGGGCCAAGCGCCTCGGCACTGTCTTCCGCGGGATTCTTGCCTCGGCTACGACGCCCGAGGACGCCGATGGCGCCGCGGCATACGCGTCCCCACTGGATCTGAAGGGTGCCGTCGTTCTCGATCCCTTCGCCGGCTCTGGTGTCACCGGTGTCGAAGCGCTCAAGCTTGGAGCCCGACCCGTCTGCTTCGACATCAACCCCGTGGCAACCCTGGTCCAGCGCCAGGCAATGCAGCCCTGGAACATGGAGGACTTGACGGCTGCCTACAAAACCGTCGAGGCTGCCTGCCGCAACGAGATCGACCACCTCCACCGGACCGAAGACGGCCGGAGCGTCCTCTACTACTTCTGGGTCGCGACCGTTCAGTGCCCCGAATGCTCCGACAGGGTCCGACTGTTCGACTCCCCCGTGTTCTCCAAAAACGCTTACCCCAAGCGAGTGCCGAAAGCGCAGATCGTCTGCCCTGAGTGCCTGGCCGTCAAACAGAGCCGGTACGACTTCCGCACCGAAACGTGCCCCAACGGCCACGAGATCAGCCAACGTGGAGCAGTCCGTGGACAGATGACCACCTGTCGGCAGGGGCACACTTTCAAAATTCTCACCGCCCTCGGCGGCAACAGGCCCATGTTCGAGATGTACGCCAAGATGGTCGCCGGCCCGGACGGCTCGAAGGTCTACGAGGGCATCACCGACTGGGATCGCGACCTGTACGAAAAGTGCGTCGAGCGGCTCGCCGGCCTGCCCGACTCCATGGTCCTGCCGCAGGGCGAACTGGCCCGAGGCAACAACACCGACCAAGCGCTGAAGTGGAACTTCCGCGAATGGCGCGACTTTTTCAACGCCCGTCAACTGGTCTCGCTCTCGCTGATCGCGACCGCGATCCGAGACTTGCCCGCACCCTCCGCGGAACGCGAAGCCCTGGCGACACTCTTCTCGGGCACCCTTGAGTTCAACAACCTCTTCACGTCCTTCAAGGGCGAGGGGACCGGCGCCGTCCGGCACATGTTCAGCCACCACGTCCTCAAGCCGGAGCGCACGCCCCTCGAGGCGCACCCGTGGGGGACACCGCAGTCGTCGGGTTCCTTTTCGACTCTCTACAAGAGTCGGCTGCAGCGCGCGCATGCGTACAAGGTGAAGCCCGCCGATCTCGTCGACGAAGGCACAGGGGTCGAACGTGTCACCGGGCTCGCGAAGCCCCTGGTTGCGACCGTTGTCGACTCATGGAGATCGTTCCAGGCTGCCCAGGGTCAAACCGCCTACGTCGCCACGCGAAACTCGGCGGAGACCGATCTCCCCGACGGGTCCATCGATCTAGTCGTCACAGACCCGCCCTACATGGACAACGTGCACTACGCGGAGCTCGCTGACTTCTTCCACGCCTGGCTACACGGAATGCGGCCGTACAACGCGTATGCCGCGCTGGCGACAACACGGCGAACCGGCGAAGTTCAGCACGCCGATCCGGTGGAGTTCGGCAAGGCCCTCGAAGCTGTGTGGAGGGAGTGCGCTCGGGTCCTGAAGCCGGGTGGTCTCCTCGCCTTCACGTTCCACCAAGCCCGCATCAGCGGATGGGTGCAGGTAGTCGAGTCACTTCGCCGCGCCGGCTTCGTGATCACTGCTGTCCAACCGGTCAAGGGGGAGATGTCGACGAGTGTCGTCAAGGCTGGCGCTCAAGAGCCGTCGAACCTGGACAGCGTGGTTGTCTGTCGTCGAGCAGCCGACGGCGCGACCAACCCGAACGGCTCTCCCGAAGAGGCTCAGGCGACCGCGCAGAAGGAGCTGAGCGCGCTGTTGGAGGCCGGTGTGGATGTTGGGGCGGGAGACGTACGGTCCGTCGTTCGCGGCTCCCTGTTGGCATACCTGTCGTCAGCGGGCACCGGCTTGAACGATGCGGTCGCCGCTCAGGTGGACGCACTGGCTTCCGAGGCAATCGACGCGTTGATCGCCCCGAAAAAATCTGCTGCGATCCTCGTCTGACACGAGCAAGAACACCGGGAAGCCAGTCGTGCTGTCCGGGGGCGTGAGCGACAGGCGACGCGCCGTGACTGGTGCGTGAAAGCGGCGCCGACCGGCCGGTTCCGCCCCTCCTCGACCCCCTCGCCATTTACCCCGCCGCCTCCTGCGCCTCATCCGTGCACATGCCACCCCGACCACCCTGATCCGCGACGTTCACCGCCACTCCCGTCGCCGTCTCCTGCCCCGGGATCACGATCGCGGGTTCGAATCCCGTTGGGGGCACCTCTCTCAGCCCCTCTGAACTGCGAAAACGCGGCCGGAGGGGCTTTTTCTCGTGACCGGAGTCCGACTCCCGGCGAAGGTTGTGGCGATGCCTGTCGGGACAGACGAGTTCTCTGCAAACCGCTCAGCCGCGGACTCTCGTCCTTGTGGCACCGGCCGACGGCTCGGCCACCTCCACCCCGCCCATCTGTACGCCATCGTGTGCGTCGCCCCTCCTTGGGCGCACCCCCGTAGCGGCCGTGCCACCCGCGCGAACAGCAGGCAGCAGGGCTTGCCTGATGCGCGCCGTACACCTCGCCGGGCCGGGCCTCCCCGACCGTTCGGGAAGAGCACTCAGGGTCCTCTATACGGTGCCGTATAACTGGGTCTAACCTGGCTTCTATACGGGGCCGTACAGGACGGCGCCCGTACGGAGAGGGCCGACCATGAGACTTCCCCGCACCGCGCACACCTCCCGCCCCTGGCGGATCCACCAGCTCGCTCCCGACTTCCGCGTCGAGGACGTCTGGCGGATGCCGACCCCCGGCGGCCCCGACGACCTCGTCCACCTCGTCGACCAGATGGCGAACGGCTCCGACGCACACCACTCCGGCACGCTCTCGCGCCTGCTCTTCGCGATCCGCTGGCGGCTCGGCAGGCTTCTCGGCTGGGACAAGGCCGACGCCGGAGTGGGCACCCGCGTGCCCACCCTGCGGGACCGGCTCCCCGCCGACCTGCGGAACGAGCCCCCGGGCCCCGACGTCAAGGGCGTACCGGTGCCGTTCACGTCCGTCTACCGCACCCACGACGAGTGGGCCGCCGAGATGGCCAACCTCACCGTGCACGCCGTGATGCACATCGGCTGGGTCGCGGACCCGAAGGCTCCCGGCGGATACCGCGGCCAGATGGCGGTCCTCGTGAAACCGAACGGGTTCGCCGGCTCGCTGTACATGGCAGCGATCAAGCCGTTCCGGTATCTGGGCGTGTACCAGCAGTTGCTGCTGGCCATCGGCCGTGAATGGCGGGCGGACGCCCCCGGACGGAGCACGGCACACCGCTGACGGTTCGGGACAGCCTCCGGGGTCTGTTACTCTTTTCCGGCGACGTCACCCCCGCTGGGGAGCGTTCCAAGCCCCGGAAACGCGGTTGGGAGCACACGTCACACTGTGCGAGAATGTAGCTCGCACAAACGCTTGGTCCTGTGGAGCAGTTTGGAGTGCTCGCCACCCTGTCAAGGTGGAGGCCGCGGGTTCAAATCCCGTCAGGACCGCTGCGGCTGGGTAGCTCAGTTGGTACGAGCGTCCGCCTGAAAAGCGGAAGGTCGCCGGTTCGACCCCGGCCCCAGCCACCACCGCAAAGTCGGGAAAACCCCCTGCCGGACCACTCCGGCAGGGGGTTTTCTCGTGACATGACCTCACCGGCTGACCTCAGTGCGGCCGACTGCTGCGGATCATGCGGTGGTGGACGCCGAGCCGGTACCCCAGTCAAAGAAGATCTTCGGGCGACAGCCCCCGGTCTTCCGGTTTCCCCTGCGGATCGGCCCCCACATCTCATGCCCGCATCTGGATTTCTGGGAGCCGGACTTCCAGCAAGACGGATTCCGCTGCATACTGCGCTGTCGTCATGATTTCCGCCGCGTTGTGCGCCCGGTCGGCAGGATCCCCGTTTCAAGGTGCCGCGGTCGGCCTCGGACCGGTCGGTCTCGGACCGGTTGGACTCGACGGCCGAGGGGGTGCGGGACGACCAGGGCACACTCAGGATGAATATCGGCGGGAAGCAGAAGTCGCACGCACCCAGGCCGCACGAGGGAATCGGCGACTTCAACACCGTCCAGTTTCAATTCGCTGATGCTGCCGACTCCTTGCCGTATTACTGCCCGACGAGGCGGGGTCAGGCTCCGAGCTTTTCCCCCTCCTCGTGCGGGCGGTGGGTCCTGGGTTTGCCGCCCGTGCTGAGGACCGACTGCGCCTGGTTGTCGACGAGGTGCGTGAACAACTGCTGCGCATATCCGAAGACGATGGCCCAGGCGATGATCTGACCCGGCGAGTCCAGGTCGGTCAGACCGGGAATGAACGCACCTCGCATCAGAAGAATCCCCAGGACTGCCGTCAGCGCTCCGGTGGGCAGTTTGAGAAGTGCCAGGGTGAGTGGGACTCCGAACGGCGTAGTGGTGCCTCTCATGCGTCGCAGCGTCACGGTTGCTGCGATGCAGGCCGCTACGAGGCCCACCATCTCGACGGCGAGGTAGTCCGCCGGGCGGGCCGTTTCCGTCACGATCTTCCTGGTCTCCCCGACATGGGCGGGATCCTTCGGGAGGCGTGCCATATCGAGTGGGCACACTGCCAGGCGGCCCACGCCGGATTGTTCCGGCGTGAAGCACAGTGGCAGCGCGCCGCGGCTGATTCCCCCCAGGACGGCCACGGCGATCGCGATGGCGGTCAGCCCGAGCATGACCCACCAGACGATGTAGACGAAACTGCGGATCCGCATCTTTTCGTGGATGTTGACCTGTCGGGCCGCGCCCATGGCGTCGAGAAGAGCTTCACGGGCCTCCTCGTCCAGCCTGTCGCCCTCCGACACCCTCTGGGCGATCTTCTCCACTCTGGTGCGCCGCGGATCGTCGGGGCGGAGGTTCTCGCGCACGAAGGCGAGTGCCCCCGGAAGCATCGGGACTACATCATGCAGTTCTGACAGTCGCAGCAGGATATTGTGTGCGGCGTCGAGGTGGATCTGCCCCACGATGACATGGGATGCGTTCTTGTATCTGCCCGAGTGGCGTTCTGAAATCCTTTCCTCGGCCAGGCGCAGTTCATCCCGGGCATCTGCGAGGAGTTTGCCCTTCTTGCTTTCCGGGTCTGCTGCCTCTGCGTCGGCTGCCTCCCTGTCATCCAGAATCGCGCGCAACTCACTGACGCGCGCCCGAATGCCCTCCCGAAGCTCCCATGAACCCGCTTCGGCCCTGCGGCAACTCAACCAGTCCTTCATGGCGCGATTGTGTCGCCCGGGTTCTCCCACCCGTGCACCGACACGCTCGTGGCCAGGTGGGCGACGGCATCCGCCCTTTCTCGCTTCTGGACGACGGGTTTCACCCTCTCCTGGCATGCATACGTCCGCAATGCCACCGTAGAATTCGGAACACGATCGTGGTGGTGCGAAATCGCTCGGCGCGCTGGAGTTCCACACGCGGGCCCGGGCCGCCGCCGTGATCGCGGACTTCGACGCCGGCAGACGGTGACGGTGGAGGTCATCGGGCATCCGAGGGAGCCGGTCTGCGGGGGTGAGGCTGCGCAGCAGGAGCCTGAGAAGCGGACGATCGCCGGTTCGTCCCCCCGGCCCCAGCCATCACCGCCCTGAACTGGGACATACAGCCCTGTCGAGGGCATACGGCCCCGTCGAGGATCTTCGGCGGGGCCGTATTCGGCTTTCTCACGCCACCGGATACGCCACCCGATACGGAGGCCGATACGTCGGCCGATACGTCGGCCGATACGTCGGCCGATACGCCCACAGCGTCAGGCCGGCGCCTGCCCGGGCCCTCCGGTACCGGCCGGGAACTCCTACTTCGGTGCCTGGAAGCCGCCGGTCTTCGGCTCGAGCAGTTCGGCCAGGCGCAGCGGGGTGCGGTCCTCGAACATCGGGCCGACGAGTTGCACCCCCACGGGCAGCCCCTCGGGGGACCGGCCCACGGGTACGGCGGTGGCGGGCAGGCCGGGCATGGTGGGAAGACCGGCCCAGACCAACTGGTCGAAGTACGGGTACTCGGCGCCGTCGATGTCGATCCGGCGTTCCCTCGGATCGGGGTTGTGGTCGTGCGGGAACGCGGGAGTCGGCGTGATGGGACACACCACGGCGTCGAACTCGGCGAAGAACCGGCGCCAGCCGCGGCGGTGCAGCTCGCGGCGGTTGTTCGCCTCGAGCCAGTCACGGTGGCTGGACACCATGCCGCGCAGCAGCGCGGCATCGAGACTCTGGTCGTCCGCGTTCAGTGCGGCGGCGCGCGTCCGCAACTGCTCGTACTCTTCGACGGGGAAATGTGCAGCGGAGCCCGAGAACAGCAACTGCCTGTAGAGCATCGCGGCTTCGGTCAGGTCGGGCAGCAGCGGACTGTGCCGTTCGACGCGGGCGCCGCCGTCGGCAAGCGCGTCGGCCACCCGGTTCACGCCCGCCCGCACAGCGGACCCGGTCGGAATGAACGGATGCTCGTCGAGGACCAGGACCCGGAAGTCGCGGAGGTGTTCGTGGCGTGCGGGCGGCAGCGTCAGGTGGTACGCCGCACCGGACGTCAGCGGGTCCGGCCCGGCCATGACGTCGAGCAGGAGCGTGAGGTCGCGAGCAGCGCGCGCCATCGGGCCGACGACGGCGAGGTCGAACTCGACCGGCAGGGCCGGACCGGGCGGCGGGACCATGCCGCGGGTCGCCGCCAGCCCGAGTGTCGGCTTGTGCGCGTAGATGCCGCAGAAGTGCGCGGGGGTGCGCAGCGAACCGGCGAGGTCGGAGCCGATGGACAGCGCGCCGAATCCGGAGGCCAGGGCCGCCGCCGAGCCGCCGGAGGACCCGCCCGACGTACGACGGTGGTCCCACGGGTTGTTGGTGGTGCCGTAGATCTCGTTGAAGCTCTGTATGTCCTGCAGCCCCAAGGGCACGTTGGTCTTGCCGAGCACCACCGCGCCTGCGGCCTTGAGCCGCGCCACCTGCACGGCGTCCTCGGACGGCACATGGTCCCGGTGTTGCGGCATACCCCAGGTCGTGGGCAGCCCGGCGATGTCGTAGGACTCCTTGACCGTCACCGGAATGCCCAGCAGCGGCCGGTCCGCACCGCGGGCGCGGGCCTGGTCGGCACCGCGCGCGGCGGCCCGTGCACGCGCGAAGTCCGGCACACAGATCGCGTTGATCGCATCGTCGTCCCGTTCGACACGGGCGATCGCTTCGTCGGTCAGCTCCGCCGAGGTCACTTCACCGGCACGCAAGGCAGCCGAGAGTTGTCCGGCTGTCCGAAAATTCCACTCCATGAGCGGGACCGTACGAGTCTGTGGACAAGGGCACGAAATGCCGCTTCGCACAACGGGGACGGACGAGTTCCTCGTGCTGTGCGGCGAGCCCGACCGCGGAAGTCGGCGGGAGGTCGCCGATTCGTCCCCGGCCTCCCCGGCCTCCCCGGCTGCCCCCGCGCTGACCAGGGAATCAGCTGAACAGGGAATCAGGAGCACACGGCCCCCGCCGACAGTCCGCGGCGGGGCTGTGCGCGTATCGGCCCGTCCGGTGATCCGCGTACAGGGACTAGCCGACCGGGAAAGTGGCGCCGGGTGCGGCATGGTCGACCGGGCCGGCGAACCGGGCCGAGGCGCGGGTCACCGCCTCCTGCGGGGTGAGGGACCGGCCGACATGGGTGACGATCAGCCGCGCTGCCCGGGCCGCGGTGGCCGCGTCACCGGCGTCTTCGGGCGTGTGGTGCACCTGCGGGCCCTCGGTCGGCGCCTGGGTGCTGTCGGCCTCGCACAGCAGCACGTCGCATCCCGCGGCCAGTTCCGCGAGGTTCGCGCAGGGCGCGGTGTCCCCGGAGTAGACCAGCGTCCGGCCCTCGGCCTCGATGCGCACGGCGAAAGCCGGGATCCCGTGCTCCACAGTACGGCTGGTCATGGTGAGGGCGCCGACCCGCGCCCGGTGCCCGTCATCCAGCTCGTGGACGGCGAAGGCGGACTCGACCGGGCTGCGGTTCGCGCTGTTGGTGAGGAAGTGGGCCAGCCGGTCGGCGATCCCTGGCGGCCCGTACAGGGGGATGGGAACGGCAAGCCGGACATCCGCGAACAGCGCCGCGTAATAGGCGGTGAGCAGGTCCGCGCTGTGATCCGCATGCAGGTGCGAGATCCAGATCGCGTCCACCTCGTCGAGCCGGACGTGACGCTGCAGCTGTGCCAGCGTCCCGCTGCCCGCATCCATCCAGACGCGCGTGCCGCCGCCGGACACCAGGTAGCCGGAGCACGCGTTGTCGACGCTCGCGTAGGGCGTGGCGGATCCCAGGACGGTGAGGCGGAGGACATCGTTCGTCACCGCAGGAGTCTATAGAACACCTGATCCATGAGTATCGGCATTTCGGCCGGTGCCGGGGACCGGCGGATCCGGGGTCAGGACGGGGTCAGGACGGGGTTGCGGCGTGGGCCGGGGCACGGTCCCGGCCGCCCGGGTGGCGGTGGCGCCAGAGCCAGAAGACGGTGCAGGAGACCAGCGCCCAGGTGGCGAGGACCAGATAGGGCTGGACGAGCTGGTGGCCGGCGAAGTAGACGGCGGTGTGCTGGGCGTTCACCGAGGCACCGGGCGGCAGCCAGCGACCGATCTCGCCGAGTGCGGAGGGCAGCAGCGGCCAGGAGACCGCACCGCCGGACGAGGGGTTGCCCAGCAGCACCATCACGCCCCAGGTCGGCAGCATCGCCCAGCGGCCGATCAGGGCGTTGAACATGGTGAAGACCATCCCGCTGGTGAACATCGTCAGCGCCAGGATCAGCCAGGAGTGGACGAACGGGAGGTCCAGCGCACCGAGTCCCCAGTCGACCACGGCGGCGATGACGAATCCGCCGAGGAGGGCGTAGGCGGCGGTGTAGGCGATGCGCTCGAGCGGGTCGAGGGCGCGGGCGTGGACGCTGAGCTGGATGGCGCCGACGAAGCCGATGACGACGGCGGCGAGCGAGATGTAGAAGATCGCCAGACCGCGCGGGTCGCCTGCGTTCAGCGGTTTGAGGTCGCGCACCTGTACGGGGACGCCGAGCGCTCTGCCGACCTTCGGTCCGGCCGTGCCGAGCAGTTCGGCCACCGAGGCGCCGGACGCGCTCGACACGTCCAGCTCGACGCCCTTCGGCTGCTCCACTCGCATGATCGCGAAGACCTGCTGGGCCTCGACCGCGTGCTCCGCAGCCGCCTGGTTGCCGTAGTGGCGCAGCTCCAGCGAGGAACCCAGCGCCTTCTCCATGCCCTGGACGAACGAGGCGCGGTCCCGGTGGCCCTCCGGCTCGCCCACGACCGCGACGGGTACGTGGTGCGGGGTGGGGTTGGCCATCGCGTACGTGTACGACCCGGCGAAGAGACCGGCGGCCGCGGCGACGATCAGCACCAGCACGGTGGCGGGGAGGAAGGGCGAGTCCTTGAAGTCCCGCCACATCCGGGCGGAGGCGCGCCGCGTGCCGCCGTGCCTGCCCTGCCGACCACGACCGTGCTGGTGCTGATCGTCGTCGCTCCGGCCTTCCTCCCGGTGCTGCGGGTCCTGCTGGTGCTGCCGGTGCTGCCCGCTCTGCCCGTTCCCCTCGCCGTCCCGGTGCGGCCCGCTCTGCCCGTTCCCCTCGCCGTCCCGGTGCTGCCCGCTCTGCCCGTTCCCCTCGCCGTCCCGGTGCTGCCCGCTCTGCCCGTTCCCCTCGCCGTCCCGGTCCTGACCGTTCTCCCCGGCTCCCTGGCCGTCCCGGTCCTGACCGCCGCGCTCGCTCTCTCGGCGCTGCTTGCCGCCGCCCTGCTCGCCGAAGGGGTGGCGGGGCCGGTCGGGGCTGGGGTCCGCGCGGTGCTCGGACCGCTCGGGTTCCTCGCTCATGTCTGCACACTATGCGGACACAAGGGGCATTCCACCGCTTCCACCTCGCGGCGACCCCGACCGTGCGGCTCCGCCCGGTTCCTCTGGCGCCGGGCGGAGCCGGTCCCCGCCGATGTCCGCCGATCCGCTATGCGCCCGCAGGCGGCCGGGGGTCCGCGCGTGCCGCCGCTGTGTCCGGGTCGGACCGTCCGTCCGAGGCGGACCGTCCGTCCGAGGCGGACCGGGTGGCGGGGGCGGACCGGGGCTCGGCGTCGGCTCGGGCGTCCGGTTCCGGCCGGGCACCGGCGCGGGCGCGGCGGCGTGCGTGTGCCGTACGTACGCCGCGTGCGGCACCCACCGCGCCCAGCACCAGCAGCAGCGCGCCCACCAGCACGCTGTCGGGCACGGCGTCGCCCACCCGGCGGGCCCAGTTCTCCGCGGCGAAGGCGCCGTCCACGTCCGAGAGGCCGGGCAGGCCCGACGCACCGTCGAAGGCGAGGAAGAGGACTCCGAGGAGAACGAAGAAGAACCCGGAGAGGAGCGAGGTGCTGTGCAGCCGGAAGCGCCCGCCGACGACCAGTTCCCTGCCGCGCAGCCACCGGCGCCGCCCCAGGTCGAACCGCTCCCACAGCAGCGCGAGCACGAACAGCGGTACGGCCATGCCCAGGGCGTACACGGCCAGCAGCACGCCTCCGTAGACGGGGTTGCCGTGCACGGCCGCCACCGTCAGGACGCTGCCGAGGATGGGGCCGGCGCAGAACCCGGCCAGGCCGTACACAGCCCCCAGCGCGTACACGGAGAGCGCTGTCGTGGGCCGGATGCGGCCCGACATCTCCTGCAACCGGCGCGGGGCGAAGCCGAGACCGATCACCTGGGCGACTCCGAGAGCGATGATCAGCCAGCCGCCCACCGAGACCAGCAGGTCCCGGTGGCCGTAGAAGAGCCGGCCGGCGAACGCGCCGGCCGCGCCCAGCGGGACCAGCGTCGTGGCCAGTCCGAGGTAGAAGATGCCGGTACGGGCCGTCAGCCGACCGGCCGAGTCGATCGAGTAGGCGAAGAACGCGGGCAGCAGCAACGCGCTGCACGGGCTGAGCAGGGCGAGGAGGCCGCCGAGGAAGGCGGCCAGGTATCCGACGTCCATCAGTTCATCAGTCCTGATCCCCGCGCGAGCCCGACTTCCCGTCGGACTTCCCGTCGGACGACTGGCCGGACGACTGGCCGGACGACTCACCGGACGCGTCATCCGGCCGCTTCCCGGACTTCTCCGCTGCCGCCGCCGCGCGTTCGATCGCGTCGGTGAACACCTCGTCCGGCTGCGCCCCCGCGATCGGCCGACCGTTGACGAGGAAGGCCGGGGTGGCCGCGGCGCCCAGTCCGTACGCCTCGGTGCGGTCCTTCTCCAGCAGCTTCCTGGCAGCCTCGCTCGCACGGTCGCGGTCGAAGCGGTCGAGGTCCGGCACACCTGCCTGCTCGGCGAGCTCTCGCAGGTGCCCGTCCTCGAAGGAGCTCTTCTCGTTGCCCTTGTCTGCGTAGACGGCGTCGTAGAACTGCCAGAACCGGCCCTGCCGGCCCGCCGCGTACCCGGCGAGTGCGGCGCGCTCGGAGCCCTCGCCGAAGACGGGGAAGTTGCGCCATTCGATGCGCAGCAGCCCCTTGTCCACGTACTTCCGGACCAGCTTCGGCTCGGTGTCCCGTGCGAACTTGCCGCAGAACGAGCAGCCGAAGTCGGCGTACTCGATCAGTACGACGGGGGCGTCCTCGGCGCCTCGCGCGAACGGGTCGTCCGCGGTGCGGCGGGCCAGCTTCAACAGCGCCGGGTCTCCGGCCGCGGTGTTGTCGGAGCGCTCCTCGGCGGTGGCGTTGCCGGAGTCGCCTCCCGCGCGCGGACCGGTGGAGTCCCCGCCCACGGCGTACTGCGACAGCCAGCCCGCCAGGAGCGCCGCGACGGCGACGAGTGCGCCGATGACGACGCCCTTGCGGGAGCGGGCCGGCGCCGGGGCCTTCGGAGCCGGCTTCGCCCCCGCCTTCGGCTTCGCCCCCGCCTTCGGCTTTGCCCCCGCCTTCGACTTCGCCCCCGATTTCGGCCTCGGCTCGGGCTTCGGGGACGGCTTCGGCTCGGACTTCGGGCCCGGCTTCGGATCCGGCTTCGGGGAGGCGGCGGCCTCGCCCTTCGGGGGCCCGGACGGCTCGGACGGCCCGGACGGCTCGGTGGGGCTGCTGGGGTCGGTCGGGGGCATGCGAACGTCTCCTGTCGCGAATGCGGAATGCGGTGGTCCGGAACTCGGCGCGGGAAACGTGCGCGTCCGCTCCGTGCGGACGCGCGGGGACACCGCGCCGAGGGGCGCGGCTACACGCGCAGGACGGAGAGTTCGACAGGGGTGGGGGGCGGTATCGGCGCGGGACCGCGCACGGGCGGTCTGGCGTGCGCCGCGCCGATCGCGCTGTGCGACTGCGGGATGAGGCAGACCGGGAGCGCCAGGGACAGGAGTTGCCGACTGCCGACAGGCGCCGCCGGAAGCGCACCGCCGCCGCCCTTCGAGCGGTGACAGTGGTGCGGATCCGCGTCGTCGGAGGCGGAGACCACGCGGTCGCCGGAGCCGGCGGACGGCGCCGCGGCGTACCGCACAGCCTCAGCCGCGTACGGCACTTCCGGGCCGGCGGTGTACGGGGCGGCCACCGCGGTCCGGGCCGCCTGGAGAGCTTGCCCGGTGCCGGATTCGGCCCCGGCGGGCTGCGCACCGCGCGCGCCCGCGAGCTGCACGGTCCCGCACAGTGCCAGCAGCAGCGTCACGAGGACGGCGGCGGCCCGCCCCGTGCCTCGTACCGTCCGTGCGCCACCGTGCATGCGGCCAGCCTAACGGGGCGCGGTCGCCCCGCCGGTCACCCCGGAGGGCGGCACATGGGCCGCGGCAACGCCTCCGCTTCAGCCCTGCTCCGGCACGCGGGCCAGCAGGTCCCGGGCGGCGCGGTGCTTCGGGGACGTCTCCGGCACGGCGGCGAGCAGCGCCGCGGCCTCCTCGTACGCCTCGGGCGTCGCGATCTCGTCCACCAGCAGCTCCGCCAGCTCCATGCTGGGGTCGAAGAGCGAGGTGAGCATGAAGCCGCTGTAGCCGAGCCGCACGAGAGGGTGAACCTCCCGGGCGGTGCGCAGCCATTCCACCGCCTCGGCGGTACGCGCCTGGCCGCGCAGGGCCCGTGCCAGCCAGTAGGCGGCCTCGTGCAGCGCCTCCTGTTCCTCGCGGCCCGTCCAGGCGAGCCGCAGCAGGGCCTCGGCCTCCTCGTACCGCCGCCACCGGACGAGTTGCTTACCGGCGCGCCAGCCGTACCAGACCTTCCCGCCCTTGGCGGCACGCGTCCACCAGCGGACCGCCTCCTCCATGTCGCCGTAGCTGTCCCCGACCCGGTTGCCGATCCAGCCCGCGGCCTCGGGCCGGCCGAACCTGGCCGCCCTGCGCAGCCACGGTTCGGCTGCGAGCGGGTCGTCCAACCGGACGTACAGCGCGCCCAGTCCCTCGACGGCGTCCAGGTCGCCCGCCCTGGCCGCGGGGAGGTAGAGCGGGACGACGGCCTTCTCGTGCGCCCCGCACTCCTCGTACAGCATGCGACCGAGCGCGTACGCGGCGACGGCGGCCGGGGAGGCGAGGGAGGCCGGGGAGGCGACGGCGGCCGGGGACCCGTCTTCCCCACCGTTCCGGCCCGCGCCCCGCGCCTGCTCCGCACCGCCCGCTCCCCCGTCGACCGCGGAAGCGGACGCATCAGGTGCCGCAGCGGCGCGCCGGTAGTGCCCCACGGCTTCCGGGTAGCGGTGCAGTTTCTCCGCCAGGCGGCCGAGTTCGAGCTCGGCCGCCTGGTCGCCGGTCCGGGCCGCCGCGTGCAGCGCGGGCAGCCGGGACTCCTCCGCGGCGGAGAGCGCGGGCGGGGCGGTGCGCTCGTCCTCTTCCAGTTTCGCGAGGGAGTCGGCGGCGGCCTCGTACGGGTCGTCGTCGCCGTCGGCGCCCGCTTCGGCCGCCTCCAGCCAGCGGCGGGCCTCGGCCGTGCGCCACTGCTCGCGGCACAGGTCGCCCAGCCGCCGCTGCTGGATGCGGTCACCGGCCTCGGCGCCGGGCCGCAGCGACGCCTCGTACTCCGACAGTTCGCCGTACTGGAAGTGCACGGCGCTGAGGGAGCGGTAGAGCAGCCGGGAGTCCGGGTGGCGGCGCAGTCCGTCCGCCAGCACCCGGCAGGCGTCCTCGTACCGGTCGAGGTTGTAGTACAGGAGCGCGTGCCATTGATCGGTACGCGGGTTGCCGAGCGCGCGCGCCTCCACGTACGCCTTCTCCGCTTCGGGCAGGAAGGACGGGTAGGAGGTGAACCACTCCGGCTCGGTGTGCAGTTCGCTGAAGGGCGCGCACTCCTCGGCGTCCACCAGGAACTCCGCCACGCGCTCGGGCAGGTCGGCGGGGCGCTCCTCGGGCGGCAGCCCGAGGAGCGCGGTGAGTTCCAGGATCCGGGCGCGGTGGAGGTCGATCCGCTCGCCCAGTTCGGCCATCCGCTGCTCGATCCGGCCGGCCACATGGTCGTGCGGGGCCGCCCGCGCCAGTTCCACCTCGGCCTCACTGCTGCGGCCCTGGCTGAGCAGGAGCAGGGCGCCGTTGGTGCGGCACTCGACACTGCCGAGGGCCGCGCCCCGCGCGTACCACTCGGCGGCGCCCTCGCGGTCGTCGAGCCGCTCCCAGAGCAGTTCGGCGAGGCCGAAGGCGCAGGCGCCGTCCCGCTCGGCGGCGGTGCGGTACCAGTATGCGGCGACGGTGTACTGGCCCCGGTCCTTCGCGGTGACCGCACGCAGCCGTGCGGCCCGCGGATCGCCGCCCCTGGCCGCCTCCTCCAGCCAGCGGACCGCGTCGTCCACGCGCCCCCTGCCGACGAGGAATTCCGCGTACACGTGCTGGTCCGCCGCGTCGCCGTGCTCGGCCGCTGTCCGGTAGGCCCGCTCCTCGGCGTCGCTGCCTGCGGTCCCCGCGCCGGTGGAGCCCGCGCCGCCGCCGGCCCCGATGTCGGTGGTCCTCGCGTCGGTGGTCCTCGCGTCGGTGCTGCCCGCGCCGGCGTGCCCCGTGGATGTCATCAGTGCGTGCCGCTCTCTTGCCGCTCGGTGGGGAGGTGGTGGTTCCCGTCGGTGGGGAGGTGATGCTTCCCGGATTCCGCGAGGGCGCGCCGGATGCCCGGTTCACGGGAGCCGGGGCAGCACGGGTCCGGGATGGGCGCCGCGTCGTGGACCGACTGCACCGTCCCCGGCAGCCCGCGCAGTCCGCCCGCGTACCGGCCCGCGGCCCGGGGCTCGGGCACCGCGCCCCGCGCCACCCACCGCCTGCGGCGGCGGCGCGTACGCCCTCCGCCCACCTCGGTCCCCCGCACCTCGGTCCCCCGTCCGTCCCGTCCACCGCGCCCCGCAGCGGGCCAATACCCCTCCGCGTGAGCTGCGCCGGCGGACCCCGTCCGGGCGGGACGGGGCCGGTGTCCTTCGGGTACAGCGACGCGGAAGCGGCGCCCCCGGTTGCAAACCGTTCGCCACCCGCTCTCCGGGGGTGCGATCCTTGACGTGGTATGTCGACTTCCACCCAGACCCCCGCCCCCTCCCCCCAGGAGCTGTCGAAGCGCCTCCCGCACCTGATGCTCGGCGACCAGCACCGGCTGGGCCGCCGACTCGCGGGCGCCCGGAAGATCCGCAAAGGGGAGGCCCGCGCGGCCGTGCTCGCGGAGATCTCCGCGGCGATGGACGCCTCCGAGCTGCGCGTGGCGGCCCGCCGCGCGGCGGTGCCGCCGATCACCTATCCCGAGCAGCTCCCCGTCAGCCAGAAGAAGGACGAGATCCTCGCCGCCGTCCGCGACCACCAGGTGGTGATCATCGCGGGCGAGACGGGCTCCGGCAAGACGACCCAGATCCCGAAGATCTGCATGGAGCTGGGCCGCGGCGAGCGCGGTGTGATCGGCCACACCCAGCCGCGCCGGATCGCGGCGCGCACGGTCGCCGAGCGGGTGGCCGAGGAGCTGGGCTCGCAGCTCGGCGAAGCGGTCGGCTGGAAGGTGCGCTTCACCGACCAGGTGCAGGACCACACGCTGGTCAAGCTGATGACGGACGGCATCCTGCTGGCGGAGATCCAGCAGGACCGCGAGCTGCGCCAGTACGACACGCTGATCATCGACGAGGCGCACGAGCGCTCCCTGAACATCGACTTCCTGCTGGGGTACCTGGCGCAGCTGCTGCCCAAGCGGCCGGACCTGAAGGTGATCATCACCTCGGCCACCATCGATCCGGAGCGGTTCTCGCGGCACTTCGGGGACGCGCCGATCGTGGAGGTCAGCGGCCGGACGTATCCGGTCGAGGTGCGCTACCGCCCCCTGGAGGAGGCGTCCGGAAGCGGCGCCGAAGGGGAGGACGGCGAGGCCGCAGGGAGCAGCGGCGGCGACCGCGACCAGGTCACGGCCATCTGCGACGCGGTGGACGAGCTCCAGGCCGAAGGCCCCGGCGACGTCCTGGTCTTCCTCTCCGGGGAGCGGGAGATCCGGGACACGGCGGACGCGCTGGAGAAGAAGTTCGCCCGCGGCCAGGGCCCGCGCCCCGGGGGCGGCACCGAGGTGCTGCCGCTGTACGCGCGGCTCTCCAACGCCGAGCAGCACCGGGTCTTCCAGCCGCATTCCGGGCGCCGGATCGTGCTGGCGACGAACGTGGCGGAGACGTCGCTGACGGTCCCGGGCATCAAGTACGTGATCGATCCGGGCACCGCCCGTATCTCGCGCTACAGCCACCGCACCAAGGTGCAGCGGCTGCCGATCGAGCGGGTCAGCCAGGCGAGTGCCGACCAGCGCAAAGGCCGCTCCGGCCGGACGTCGGACGGCATCTGCATCCGGCTCTACGCGGAGGAGGACTTCCTCGCGCGGCCCGAGTTCACCGACCCGGAGATCCTGCGGACGAACCTGGCGTCGGTGATTCTGCAGATGACGGCCGCGGGGCTGGGGGACATCGAGAAGTTCCCGTTCCTCGATCCGCCGGACCACCGCAGCATCAAGGCGGGCGTGCAGCTCCTGGAGGAGCTGGGCGCGCTGGAGGCGAAGACGCGGAAGCTGACGCCGCTGGGCCGCAAGCTGTCCCAGCTCCCCGTCGACCCGCGGCTGGCCCGGATGGTGCTGGAGGCCGACCGGAACGGCTGCCTGCACGAGGTGATGGTGATCGCGGCGGCGCTCTCCATCCAGGATCCGCGGGAGCGGCCCTCGGACAAGCAGCAGCAGGCCGACCAGCAGCACGCCCGGTTCAAGGACGAGACCAGCGACTTCCTGGCGTTCCTCAACCTGTGGCGCTATGTGCGCGAGCAGCAGCGCGAGCTGTCGTCCTCCGCTTTCCGCCGGATGTGCAAGGCGGAGTTCCTCAACTACCTGCGGATACGCGAGTGGCAGGACATCCACGGTCAGCTCCGCCAGGTCGCCAGGACGATGAAGGTCCAGTCCGCCGGGGGCCGCGGGCCGGAGCAGGGTGCCGGGCAGGAGGCGGCGCCCGACGCCGTCCACCGGTCGCTGCTGGCGGGTCTGCTCTCGCACGTCGGGCTGAAGGGCGGCGGGCTGGAGGGCGGGAAGGACTCCGGCAAGAACGAGTATCTGGGGGCGCGCGGCGCCAAGTTCGCGGTCTTCCCCGGGTCCGCGCTGTTCAAGAAACCGCCGCGCTGGGTGATGTCCGCCGAGCTGGTGGAGACCTCGCGGCTGTGGGCGCGGGTCAACGCGCGGATCGAGCCCGAGTGGATCGAGCCGCTGGCGCAGCATCTGGTCAAACGCACCTACAGCGAGCCGCACTGGGAGCAGAAGCAGGCGTCGGTGGTGGCGTACGAGCGGGTGACGCTCTACGGCGTGCCGGTCGTGGCCCAGCGGAAGGTGGACTACGGCCGGATCGACGCGGAGACCTCGCGCGACCTGTTCCTGCGCAACGCGCTGGTGGAGGGCGACTGGCGGACCCACCACCAGTTCTTCCACGACAACCGCAAGCTGCTGGACGAGGTCGAGGACCTGGAGCACCGCGCCCGGCGCCGCGACATCCTGGTGGACGACGAGACGCTGTACGACTTCTACGACCAGCGGGTGCCGGACCACGTCGTCTCCGGGGCGCACTTCGACTCCTGGTGGAAGAAGAAGCGCCGCGAAGAGCCCGACCTGCTGAACTTCGAGAAGTCGATGCTCATCAGCGAGCGGGCCGAGGAGGTCTCCGCCGCCGACTACCCGGACGTGTGGCGGCAGGGCGGCCTCGCGCTGCCGGTGACGTACCAGTTCGAGCCGGGCACGGACGCGGACGGGGTGACCGTGCACGTACCGCTCCAGGTGCTGAACCAGGTCACCGGCGAGGGCTTCGACTGGCAGATCCCCGGGCTGCGCCAGGACCTGGTCACCGAGCTGATCCGCTCGCTGCCCAAGGCGATCCGGCGGCATTACGTCCCCGCTCCCGACCATGCCAGGGAGTTCCTGCGGCGCACCGCGCCGCAGCCCGAGCCGCTGGTGTGGACGCTGGCGCGGGAGCTGCAGCGGATGGTCGGGGTCCCCCTGGCGGCCCAGGACTTCGATCCGGCCAAGGTGCCCGACCATCTGAAGGTCACCTTCCGGGTCACCGACGAGCGGCGCCGCACCCTGGCGGAGGGCAAGGACGTCGAGGCGCTGCAGATCCGGCTCAAGTCGCAGACGCAGACGGCGATCTCCCGGGCGTTCGACTCGTCCGCGCGGGCCGCGCGCAAGAAGGAGCGCAAGGCCGCTGAGGACGGCGCTGCGCCCCGCGAGGGGGCGCCGGCGGAGGCTCCGGCGCTGCAGCGCACGGGTCTGACGCAGTGGACGCTGGGGCCGCTCCCCCGCACCTTCGAGACCCGGCGCGCCGGCCAGCCGGTGAAGGCGTACCCGGCGCTGGTGGACGAGGGCTCCTCGGTGGCCGTGCGGCTGTACGACACCGAGGCGGAGCAGCACACCGCGATGTGGCGCGGCACCCGGCGCCTGATCATGCTGAATCTGCCCTCCGACCCGGCGAAGTTCGCCCAGTCGAAGCTGGGCAATCAGCAGAAGCTGGCCCTCTCCCGGTCGCCGCACGGCAGCGTGCAGGCGCTGTTCGAGGACTGTGTGGCGGCCACGGTGGACCGGCTGGTGGCGGCGCACGGCGGACCGGCCTGGGACGAGGAGTCCTTCCGCAAGCTGTTCGACGCCGTCCGTACGGACGTGGTGGACGCGACGCTGCGCACGGTGCAGCAGGTGCAGGAGGTGCTGGCGGCCTGGCACTCGTGCGAGGGCCGGCTCCGCGCGACGACCAGCCCGGTGCTGGCCGGCTCCGTCGCGGACGTCCGGCAGCAGCTCGCGGAGCTGATCAAACCGGGGTTCGTGGCCGAGCACGGTGCGGCGCGGCTCCCGCATCTGATGCGCTACCTCGTCGCCGCCGACCGGCGCCTCCAGCAGCTCCCGCACCATGGGGAACGGGACCGGACGCGGATGGCCAAGGTGCACGAGATGCGGGACGAATACCTCTGGCTGCTGGAGCAGTTCCCTCCGGGGCGCGCGGTGCCGCAGGCGGCGCGGGAGGTCCGGTGGATGATCGAGGAACTGCGGGTCAGCTATTTCGCCCATGCTCTGGGCACGGCGTACCCGGTCTCCGACAAGCGGATCGTGAAGGCGGTGGACGCCGCGGCCCCGTGAGGGAGCAGACTGCCGGTGGGTGACCGGCAGGCCACTCGGAGTGAGTTCGCCCCTGGCCCCTGACCTGCTGTAGAGTTCCATCTCGCGAGGTCCTGTGGAGCAGTTTGGAGTGCTCGCCACCCTGTCAAGGTGGAGGCCGCGGGTTCAAATCCCGTCAGGACCGCATCCATTGGAGGGCCCGGCAGTCGTCGACTGCCGGGCCCTCTGGCGTTCGCCGGCTCCACTGCGGAGTCCTCGCCGACCCGAGGGCCCGGCAACCCGAAACCTCCGCCGATGTTTGACGGCCCCGGGTGCGGGGGGTAGTCCTGGCACGGGAGGAGGTGACCCGTGATCGAGGAATCCGCGCACGGAGCGCGGCAGGAAGCGCGGGCACTCCTGCGGGCCCATCTCGCGGCCGCGGGGCGGCGGCGTCATGCGACCCGGCACTGCCCGCTCTGCCACCGGCTGCTGCGGCTGGCGATGGCGGCCCCCGGGAAGGCCGACCGGAAACACAAGTGACGGACGAGGCACCGCCGTTGGTGCACTACCGCACCGAGAGTGATCACTACAACACCTCCTCGGTGTGACGGGTGTCACCTGGACTGCCCGTATCGTCCGGGAACTTGAGGCCCCCTCAGACTGCCTCAATTTAATATGTGCAATTGCACCAGGTGCGGAACGGACCGCACAGCCGCGCGCACAACCGCTCAGAGATGCCCGTCGAAGCGCGCGGCGACGCCCGTCGAAGCGCGCGGCACCCGGCCCGCCGGCTCCGGCGCGCTCCTCGAACGGCCCCGGTGCAGCGGTTCGGTGCGCGTGTTCGCAGACACAAAAAGATCGCGCTGGACCCGGCGGAGTCCAGCGCGATCAACGGAGAGCCGCTGTTGGGGCAGCGGTTCGGCCGCATGGTGCGCAGTGGGCGGATCGCGGGGTGGGGGCCCCGGAAATCGCCCCTGTGTGGTGCTGTTGCGCCTGCTCAGGAACCCTGATCAGGCTTCGCTGCGCTGCTGCGGGATACCCGCGAGCAGGGCGCGAACCTCCGCTTCGCGGTAGCGGCGGTGCCCTCCGAGCGTGCGGATGGACGTGAGCTTGCCCGCCTTTGCCCAGCGCGTGACCGTCTTGGGGTCCACGCGGAACATCGTGGCAACCTCAGCCGGGGTCAGCAGCGGCTCGGTATCAGGGGTGCGAGCGGTCATGAGCGGCCTCCTCGGGAGAACCGAACCATCACGGTTCTTTCCTCTAAATTCTGCACCTTGACCCGCGTTGCCCGATATGGCGGACGCGAGCCGAGTCGGTTATAGGACGAACGGCTTGTCCTCGGCACTACAACTACACCATCTGTCCAGCCACGTCGGCCAAACCGATGGAATTGCCCTCTCAGGTGTTCAACCTCGGCGGAAGCCGATGGACCGTCCCATAGCGGACAGTCACCCCCCTGTGACGATCAGTCACAACAGGGGGCAAGGGGCATCAGACCCGTCAAGGAGCGCAATACCGATCTATCCGCCCTTAGTTGAACGGAAGGAGTCCCGTGCGGACTCCTTGTCCTATTTTGACACGAGGGGTAGCTCTGAGAGCAAGACCCGTTTAAGTGCAATCCGTCACGCTTGAGGCAATCACCCGGTTCGGGACGTAGGTCCCACTCCTCCCACGGAGCCCGCTCCGGACGGCCGCCTCTCCCCCCGGCCCCGGGCCCGGGAGGGGCCCCGGGCGCCCGGCAGGGGGGGGCGTGCCTCAGCTCGCGTACTGGAGCTGGCGAACCGCCCTCCAGCGCGCTGTCAGCCGCTCGTAGGCCGCACCGGCCCGCTCGCCGTCGCCGGCCCGGAGGGCCGCGAGGCCCTCCGCGACATCGGCGGCGGAGCGGTCGCCCGCCAACTGCTCCTCGGGGATGGCGTGGGCCAGCCCGCCGTAGTCCAGCTCGACCAGGGAGCGCGGATGGAACTCCTCCAGCCAGCGGCCCACGTCGATCAGTCCCTCGACGAGCGGTCCCTCCTCCAGTTCCTCGCGGAGCACCTTCAGACCGCGGGCGAGGCGGCGCCTCGCCTGGACCATGGGCGTGCGATAACGGAAAACGAACTGCTGTCCGCTCTCCTGACCGGATTCCGGCTTCGCAAACTCCCTTTCTTCGTCCTCGAAGAGAACGAACCAGCGCACCGGCACATGCCACAGCGCGGTACGGATCCAGGGCCGTGCGTCGGGGTTGCGCTCCCGCCACTGCTCGTAGTCGGCCACGGCCTGCCGCCGCACCACGGGCGGCAGCGCGGCGTCCAGCACCGACTGCGGCAGGTCGATCTCACGGTCCTCGGCGGCCTGGGTGAGGGCGGCCAGGGCCTGCCAGCTCCGCAGCCGGGTGCGCCAGGGGCAGACGCACGTCACGCCGTCCACCTCCGTCACGAACGCCTCGGCGCTCTCGCCGACCGGCACCGCCACGGGCGGCACCGGGATCAAATCCGCCAGGGCGCGGCGGATTTCGTCCTGCGCGGTCGGGAGGCGCCGCTGTTTCGCATACGCGATCCAGTGCGAGCGCTCCGGCTCGGGAAAGGCCGCCAGCGGTTCGTAGACCCGCAGGTACGCCGCGTACGGGACGACGGCGGACGCATTCTCAGCCACGCATTGCCTCCAAGCTCCACGCCTCCACTTGCCGGTCTCATGAGCGAGCCTGGAAGACAGTTGACTACCCCGATCGTGGGACCGCAACGTGCCCGTGACGCGCAGGTCGTACGCTGCATCCCGACCGGCCCTCCGCGGGCTACGACTGCCACAAGCGGCGCGTCCGCCGAGGGCTACGACGCGATTCCAGGAGTCACTACCGTGATCGAGGTATCACCTTCTGCAAGCGTTCCCGCCGGAGCCCCCGCCGGGGACCCGGTCATCAGCACGCTCTTCCGCTCCGAACAGGGCGGACACGAGCAGGTCGTGCTCTGCCAGGACCGGCCCAGCGGCCTGAAGGCCGTCATCGCGCTGCACTCCACCGCACTCGGCCCGGCACTGGGCGGCACCCGCTTCCACGCCTACCCGGGCTCGGCCGACCCCGAGCAGGCCGCGGTGCTCGACGCGCTGAACCTCGCGCGCGGGATGTCCTACAAGAACGCGCTGGCCGGTCTCGACCACGGCGGCGGCAAGGCGGTGATCATCGGCGATCCCGAGCAGATCAAGACCGAAGCCCTGCTGCGTGCGTACGGCCGGTTCGTCGCCTCCCTGGGCGGGCGCTATGTCACCGCCTGCGACGTCGGCACCTATGTGCAGGACATGGACGTCGTGGCCCGGGAGTGCCGCTGGACGACCGGCCGCTCGCCCGAGAGCGGCGGCGCCGGCGACTCCTCCGTGCTGACCGCCTTCGGCGTCTTCCAGGGCATGCGGGCCTGCGCGCAGCAACTGTGGGGCGCACCCACGCTGCGCGGCCGGCTGGTCGGCGTCGCGGGGGTCGGCAAGGTCGGCAAGCACCTGGTGGGACACCTGCTGGAGGACGGGGCCCGGGTGGTGGTCACGGACGTCCGCGAGGAGTCGGTACGCACCGTGCTGGCGGCGCACCCGGGTGCCCCGGTGTCGGCCGCCGCCGACACCGACGCGCTGATCCGCACCGAGGGGCTGGACCTGTACGCGCCATGCGCCCTGGGCGGCGCGCTGAACGAGGAGACGGTGCCGGTGCTCACCGCCGCGGCCGTCTGCGGCGCCGCCAACAACCAGCTCGCGCACCCCGGCGTGGAGAAGGACCTGGCCGAGCGCGGCATCCTCTACGCGCCCGACTACGTGGTCAACGCGGGTGGCGTGATCCAGGTCGCGGACGAGCTCCACGGCTTCGATTTCGCACGTGCGAAGGCAAAGGCGGAGAAGATCCACGCGACGACGATGGCCATTTTCGAGCGGGCCGAAGCCGACGGCGTGCCTCCGGTCGCCGCCGCGGACCGGCTCGCCGAACAGCGCATGGGCCGCTGAGGACTCCCGGGAACAGGGCCGGTGGGCAGCGGAGGGAGCCATCGTGACAGTGGTCTCACCACCCCGCGGCGGGTCCCTCCGCTACAGGAAGGTAAAATCGCCACTGACCAGCACGAGAAGGGTCGACGGGCGCGTCGGACGGCGGCCGCGTCATGCGGGCGACGTACCGTACGGCGGCGGAAGCAGGTACCGTTGAAGCCCTGAGTACCGGTCTCTCGCTCGAGAGGCCGCTATGAACCATGAACGCGTGTCAAGACTCTGGGGCCGTCGAGCCCCGTCGTTGAGGGGGTCGAGCCATGGGGCGCGGCCGGGCCAAGGCCAAGCAGACGAAGGTCGCCCGCCAGCTGAAGTACAACACTGGCGGGACAGACCTATCGCGCCTGGCCGAGGAGCTGGGCGCATCGACATCGAACGAGTCGCCGAACGGCGAACGCTTCGAGGACGATGAGCAGGACGACCCGTACGCACAGTACGTGGATCTGTACGACGAAGAGGAGGACGACGACGCGGGTGCGCCCGGGTCGTCGGATTCCCGGTCGAAGCGCCGCGGCGCCTGACGTTCGCCCGTACTGACCCGGTCCGGCAGCCGCCGGGCCGGGTTCTGGCGTGCGCTGCGGCCCCGTGACACGGCACAGCCGCACACCCGGCGGGGCACCGGCGGCGCGGTCGCCGCCGTCCGACGGCGGACTCCCGGCGGCGGGCACGTCCCCGGCAACGGCGCGGCGGCGCGTTCCGCCGCCTGCCCGTGGCGTTCCGCCGCCTGCCCGTGCCGCACGGAACCCGCGGGCCGCACGGACGGTCGTACGGCCCCGGCCGTCGGCGCCGGAGGCCGCACACGGTGCACCCGGTAGCGCTCAGCGCGCATAGTCACCCGTGAGGGTGACCGCTTCCGTACGGTCCCCGCGCTCGGTGATCTCCCCCGCCACCCAGGCGTCCACGCCCCGGTCGGCCAGCGTCACCAGAGTGCTGTCCACCGAAGCCCGGGGCACGACGGCGATCATGCCGACGCCCATGTTCAGGGTCTTCTCCAGCTCGGGCCGCGCCACCCCGCCGGCTCCGGCGACCACGTCGAACACCGCACCGGGGGTCCAGGTCGAGCGGTCCACGGCGGCGTGCAGCCCCTCAGGAACGACCCGCGCCAGGTTGCTGGCCAGCCCGCCCCCGGTGACGTGCGAGAACGCGTGCACCTCGGTGGTCCGGGTCAGCTCCAGGCAGTCCAGCGAATAGATCTTCGTCGGCTCCAGCAGCTCCTCGCCCAGAGTCCGGCCGAACTCGGGCACATACCGGTCCAGCTCCCATCCGGCACGGTCGAAGACCACGTGCCGCACCAGCGAGTACCCGTTCGAGTGAAGCCCGGAGGAGGCCATGGCGACCACCACGTCCCCCGTACGGATGCGATCGGGCCCCAGCAGCGCATCGGCCTCCACGACGCCGGTGCCCGCACCCGCCACGTCGTACTCGTCCGGTCCCAGCAGCCCCGGGTGCTCCGCCGTCTCACCGCCCACCAGCGAGCAGCCCGCCAGGACGCAGCCCTCGGCGATCCCCTTGACGAGGTGCGCCACCCGCTCGGGGACGACCTTGCCCACGCAGATGTAGTCCGTCATGAACAGCGGCTCGGCACCGCAGACGACCAGGTCGTCCACGACCATCGCCACGAGGTCGTGGCCGATCGTGTCGTGCACGTCCATGCGCTGAGCGATGGCGACCTTGGTGCCGACGCCGTCGGTGGCCGACGCGAGCAGCGGGCGCGTGTAGCCCTTGAGCCGGGAGGCGTCGAAGAGGCCCGCGAAGCCGCCGAGCGCGCCGATCGACTCGGGGCGCCGGGTCTTGGCGACCCACTCCTTCATGAGCGTCACGGCACGGTCGCCGGCCTCGATGTCGACGCCGGCGGCGGCATAGCTGACGCCTTCGCTGTGTGTCATCGGTACGTCTCTCGTGTGTGGGTGCGGAGGGGGGAGCAGGACCGGCGCAGCGGGCCCGCCGCAGCGCCGCGGGGCCGGTGCCCCGCCGCACCCGCGCCCCGCGGCGCTGCGGGCAGCGGGCGGCGGGACGCGGCTGGACGGGGCGGGGTACGCACGGTGCGGGCGGGAGCGGCGCGCAGGACTAGGGGCGCTTCAGCGCGTCCGCGGCACCCACACCCGCGGCGAGGGTGTTGACGCCGTCGACGTCGGAGCCCGTCTCGGTCTCGAGCAGATGCTTGCCCAGCAGCTCGGGGTCGGGCAGCTCCATGGGGTACTCCCCGTCGAAGCAGGCCCGGCAGAGCTGGTCCTTGGGGATCGTCGTCGCCTCGATCATCCCGTCGGTGGAGATGTAGGAGAGCGAGTCCGCCCCCAGCGACTTGCCGATCTCGTCGGTCGACAGCCCGTTGGCGATCAGTTCGGCGCGGGTGGCGAAGTCGATGCCGAAGAAGCACGGCCACTTGATCGGCGGCGAGGAGATCCGCACATGCACCTCGGTCGCCCCGGCCTCGCGCAGCATCCGCACCAGGGCGCGCTGCGTGTTGCCGCGGACGATCGAGTCGTCCACGACGACCAGCCGCTTGCCCCGGATGACCTCCCGGAGCGGGTTCAGCTTGAGGCGGATGCCGAGCTGGCGGATGGTCTGCGAGGGCTGGATGAAGGTACGGCCCACGTAGCTGTTCTTGACCAGGCCGGAGCCGTAGGGGATACCGCTGGCCTCCGCGTAGCCGATCGCGGCGGGAGTGCCGGACTCCGGGGTCGCTATCACCAGGTCGGCGTCGGCCGGAGCCTCGCCGGCGAGCTTGCGGCCCATCTCCACCCGGGAGAGGTACACGTTCCGGCCCGCGATGTCGGTGTCCGGGCGGGCCAGGTAGACGTACTCGAAGACACAGCCCTTCGGCTTTGCTTCGGCGAACCGCTGGCTGCGCAGCCCGTCCTCGTCGATGGCGACCAGTTCGCCCGGCTCGATCTCCCGGATGAAGCTGGCGCCGACGATGTCCAGCGCCGAGGTCTCGCTGGCCACCACCCAGCCGCGCTCCAGGCGGCCGAGCACCAGCGGCCGGATGCCCTGCGGGTCCCGGGCCGCGTAGAGCGTGTCCTCGTCCATGAAGACCATCGAGAACGCGCCCCTGACCTGCGGCAGCACCTGCGGCGCCGCCTCCTCGACGGTGAGCGGCTTGCCGTCCCCGTCGGTCTGGCCCGCGAGCAGCGCGGTGACCAGGTCGGTGTCGTTGGTGGCCGCCACCTGGGTGGCCCGGCCGCCCGGCACGTCGGCCTGCTCGGCGACCAGCTCCGCCAGCCGCGCCGTGTTGACCAGGTTGCCGTTGTGACCCAGGGCTATCGAGCCGTGGGCGGTGGCGCGGAACGTGGGCTGGGCGTTCTCCCAGACCGAGGCGCCTGTCGTCGAGTAGCGCGCGTGACCCACGGCGATGTGGCCGCGCAGGGATCCGAGGGAGGTTTCGTCGAAGACCTGTGAGACCAGGCCCATGTCCTTGAAGACCAGGATCTGGGAACCGTTGCTCACTGCGATGCCCGCGGACTCCTGACCGCGGTGTTGCAGGGCGTACAGGCCGAAATACGTGAGCTTCGCGACCTCTTCCCCCGGCGCCCAGACCCCGAAGACGCCGCATGCGTCCTGAGGGCCCTTCTCACCGGGGAGGAGGTCGTGGCTGAGCTTTCCGTCACCACGTGGCACGCTTCGAGTCTACGGCCAGCCGCCCGCTGCGCCGAACCCGGGACCTGTGACCTTCAGCCCAGTACCGGCAGCACCGGCGACAGATCGGCCCGCGCGCCGCTCGCGGTCAGCTTCGGGCCGGCCAGCGCCTCGGCCCAGGCGACCCGGCCGGTGGCCAGCCGGAGCCAGGTCAGCGGGTCGCTCTCCACGACGTTCGGCGGGGTGCCGCGGGTGTGCCGGGGGCCCTCGACGGCCTGGACGACGGCGAACGGCGGAATCCGCACCTCCACCGAGGCGCCCGGCTCCTTGGCCGCCAGCGCGTCCGCGAGCAGCCGGACCGCGGCCGCCGTCGCCTGCCGGTCCAGCGCGATCCGCAGCCCGGTGGCCCGGGCCAGGTCGTCGCTGTGCACCACCAGCTCCACCAGCCGGGTCACGGTGTAGTCCAGCATCCGCATCGTGCCGAAGGCGTGCGGGACCAGCAGGTCCTCACGCACGCAGGACTCCAGGACCGGCTCCAGGTCGGCGACCGCCCGGTCGATGCGGTCCGGACCGTCGGGCGAGGCCGCCGCCTCCGCACGGGTCTCCTCGTCCAGCACCTGGGCGCGGGTCGCCGCCGCGAGGGCCCACCGGGACGGGGTGACCTGCGGAGCCCGGCCCGAGACCTCCGTCCCCGGCCTGCCCAGCAGGCGCGGCACCGAGTCGATCTGCCGGGCGATGTGGACGAGCAGATGATGCACATCCCAGCCGGGCAGCCCGGACGGCAGGGCGTGCTGCTCCGGCGCCAGGCGGTGCGCGGCGTCGGCCACGGACTCGACCTGGTTGATGAGCGCCGTGCGGACGCGGTTCGGGTCGTAGGTGCGCCGGTCTCTTCCGGTCGGGGCGGTGCGTCGGGCGGGCGGCATACGCGTGAGATTAGCGGGCCGCGCGCTCCCGCGCCCTCCCGCCCTGCGGAGGGCGCGGGAGGGCGCGGGCCGGGACCGGGAACAGGGCCGGGTCCCGTCGGAGCGGGCCCGGAACCGGGTCCGGAGGGTCCGGTCGGAGCGGGTCCGGAATGGGGTCCCGTCGGAGCGGGCCCGGAACCGGACGGCCCGGAAGGGGACCGGTCAGCCGAAGAGCTCCGGGATCGTGCCCTCGTGGTGCCGCCGCAGCTCCGCCAGCGGGAGCGAGAACTGGCCCTGGACCTCCAGCGCCTCCCCGTCCACCACGCCGATGCGCGCCGCGGGCAGCCCGCGCGCCGCGCACATGTCGGTGAACCGGACCTCCTCGCTGCGCGGCACGGCCACCAGCGCCCGCCCCTGCGACTCCGAGAAGAGGAAGACGAAGGGGTCGAGCCCGTCCGGGACGACGATCCGCGCACCCTTGCCGCCCTTGAGGCAGGACTCGGCCAGAGCCTGGACGACACCGCCGTCCGAGACGTCGTGCGCCGCGTCGACCATGCCGTCGCGGGACGCGGAGATGAGGATCTCCGCCAGCAGTCGCTCCCGCTCCAGGTCGGCCCGCGGCGGGCGGCCGCCCAGATGGCCGTGCGCGACCTGGGACCAGGCCGAACCGCCGAACTCCTCGCGCGTGTCGCCGAGCAGGTAGACGAGGTGGCCCTCGTCGCGGAACGCCATCGGGGTGCGCCGGGCGACGTCGTCGATGACGCCCAGCACGCCGACCACCGGGGTCGGGTGGATGGCGGCCTCGCCGGTCTGGTTGTACAGCGAGACGTTGCCGCCGGTGACCGGGGTGCCCAGCTCCCGGCAGGCGTCCGCGAGCCCGCGGCACGCCTCGGCGAACTGCCACATCGCGGCCGGGTCCTCGGGGGAGCCGAAGTTGAGGCAGTCGGTGACCGCCAGCGGGCGCGCGCCGGTGGCGGCGACGTTGCGGTACGACTCGGCGAGCGCCAGCCGCGCACCCTCGTAGGGGTCGAGCTTGGCGTACCGGCCGTTGCCGTCGGTGGCGACGGCGACGCCCAGGCCCGTCTCCGCGTCGATCCGGATCATGCCGCTGTCCTCGGGCTGCGCCAGCACCGTGTCGCCGAGGACGTAGCGGTCGTACTGGTCGGTGATCCAGGACTTCGCGGCCTGGTTCGGGGAGCCGGCCAGAGCGAGCGCGGCGGCCCGCAGCTCCTCGCCGTTCGCCGGACGGGGCAGCTCGGCCGGGTCGTCGGCCTGCAGCGCGTCCTGCCAGTCGGGGCGCGCGTAGGGGCGCTCGTAGACGGGGCCCTCGTGCGCGACCGTGCGCGGGTCGACGTCGACGATCTTCTCGCCGTGCCAGAAGATCTCCAGCCGGTCGCCGTCGGTCACCTCCCCGACGACAGTCGCGGTGACCTCCCACTTCTCACAGATCTCCAGGAAGCGGTCGACCTTGTCGGGCTCGACGACCGCGCACATCCTCTCCTGGGACTCCGACATCAGGATCTCCTCGGGGGAGAGCGAGGAGTCGCGCAGCGGCACGGTGTCGAGTTCGACCTGCATACCGCCGGAGCCGTTGGAGGCCAGCTCGCTGGTGGCGCAGGAGAGGCCCGCCGCGCCCAGGTCCTGGATGCCGACGACCAGGTCGGCGTGGAACGCCTCCAGGGTGCACTCGATGAGCAGCTTCTCCTGGAAGGGGTCGCCGACCTGCACGGCGGGGCGCTTGCTGGGCTTCTCCGCGTCGAAGGTCTCGGAGGCGAGGATGGAGGCGCCGCCGATGCCGTCGCCGCCGGTCCGCGCACCGTAGAGGACGACCTTGTTGCCGGTGCCCGCGGCCTTGGCCAGATGGATGTCCTCGTGCTTCATCACCCCGACGCACAAGGCGTTGACCAGCGGGTTCCCCTGGTAGCAGGGGTCGAAGACGACCTCGCCGCCGATGTTGGGCAGGCCCAGGCAGTTGCCGTAGCCGCCGATCCCGGCGACGACCCCCGGCAGCACCCGCTTGGTGTCGGGGTGCTCGGCGGCGCCGAACCGCAGCGGGTCCATCACCGCGACCGGGCGGGCGCCCATGGCGATGATGTCGCGGACGATGCCGCCGATGCCGGTGGCCGCGCCCTGGTACGGCTCGACGTAGGAGGGGTGGTTGTGCGACTCGACCTTGAAGGTGACCGCGTAGCCCTGGCCGACGTCCACCACACCGGCCTGCTCGCCGATGCCGACGAGCATCGCCTCGGCGCCCGGGCCCTCGGTCGGGGCCTTCTCGCCGAACTGCCGCAGATGCACCTTGCTGCTCTTGTAGGAGCAGTGCTCGGACCACATCACGGAGTACATGGCCAGCTCGGCACCGGTGGGACGGCGGCCGAGGATCTCCCGGACGCGGTCGTACTCGTCCTCCTTGAGGCCGAGTTCCGCCCACGGGAGCGCGGTGTCGGGGGTCTGTTCGGCGTGCTTGACGGTGTCGAGGGGGTGGGAGCTCATGAGGCGACCAGCTTCTTCAAGGCCGAGGTGAAGAATCCGAGCCCGTCGGTCGTCGGCCCCGTGAGGGCCTCGACCGCGTGCTCGGGATGCGGCATGAGGCCGACCACGTTCCCGGCCCCGTTGGTGATTCCGGCGATGTCCCGGCGCGAGCCGTTGGGGTTGCCGCCGAGGTAGCGGACGACGACCCGGCCCTCCCCCTCCAGTTCGTCCAGGGTGCGCTCGTCGGCGACGTAGCCGCCCTCGCCGTTCTTCAGCGGAACGACGATCTCCTGGCCGCCTGCGTAGTCCGCGGTCCACACGGTCTCCGCGTTCTCGACACGGAGCCGCTGGTCCCGGCAGACGAAGTGCAGATGATCATTGCGCGTCAACGCGCCCGGGAGGAGATGGGTTTCACACAGGACCTGGAAACCGTTGCAGATGCCGAGTACCGGCATTCCGGCCTTCGCCTGTTCGACAACCGCCTCCATGATGGGGGAGAAGCGGGCAATTGCGCCGCACCGCAGATAGTCGCCGTAGGAGAATCCGCCCGGCAGTACGACCGCGTCCACCTGCTGCCGGCGCAGGTCCCCGTCGCGGTGCCAGAGGGCGACGGGTTCCGCGCCGGCGATCCGCACGGCGCGGCGCGCGTCGCTGTCGTCGAGGGAGCCCGGGAAGGTGACGACGCCGATACGGGTGGTCACGCCACTGCTCCTTCGGAGGTCGCGTTCCCGGTGTTCCCGCCGTGCGGGCTCCCGTCACCGGCCGGGCGCTCGCTGCCGTCCGCGTCCTGGACGCGGACGGTGAAGTCCTCGATCACGGTGTTGGCGAGGAACGTCTCGGCGAGTTCGTGTATGCGGGCGAGGGCGGCCGCGTCGACGGGGCCCTCCACTTCGAGTTCGAAGCGCTTGCCCTGGCGGACATCGGAGATGCCCTCGAAACCCAGCCGGGGCAGTGCGCGCTGCACCGCCTGTCCCTGGGGGTCGAGGATCTCCGGCTTCAGCATGACGTCGACGACGACGCGAGCCACAGGTACTCCTAGTGCTTAGCGGGGCGCTGCGCTGGCCAGCGTACCCGGCGCCAGAATCTACGCGCGTTGATATCCTGGACTGCCGCACCGGGACTTCCCGAAGCACTGGGAAAAACGGCGGGAAAAAAGTAGGGTCCCGATTGCGGCCGGAAGCGGAACTAATTCCGTGGGCCGCAATCTTTGTGCGCCCTTTGCACTCCGGTGTCGAAGCGTCGCACACAGTTGAATATGAACCCGTCTCCTACTCGGGTTCGCCCTGCGTACCCGCCGATCGGCGGGGGCTTGCCGAGGAAGCCGCAATGCCGGGTGACCCCCTTTCGTGATCCTGCAGGAAGGACCGATATCCCGTGGCACAGCGCGTAGTGGTCATGCTCTCCGACGACATCGACGGCGGAGAAGCCGCGGAGACGGTCTCCTTCGGCCTCGACGGCAAGACGTACGAGATCGACCTGAACACCGAGAACGCGAAGCAGCTGCGCACCGAGCTGGCCCCCTTCGTGGAGGCCGGCCGCAAGCGGGCGCGGTCCGGCAAGACCTACCGCCGGACGTCGATCGACCCCGACCCGCGCGCCGTGCGGGCCTGGGCGGAGTCCAACGGGTTCGACGTCCCCGCGCGCGGGCGCATCCCGAAGAAGGTCTACGAGGCGTTCCGCGCCGCGAGCTGACCCGGCGACCGCCCCGGGCCGCTCCGCCCCCCTCCCGTTCCCGTTCCCGTTCCCTCCTGCTCTGCTCGCGGCGGCCCTCCCCCGCCCGGCGGCACCCGCGGCGCACCCGCTCCCCGCGCCACCGGCCGCCCGAGGAGCGGGGAGGCGGTCCGGAGTGTCCGCCATGGGCGTGACGGACCGGAACGGGCCGGTTCGGGGCTCGACTTGCCAGGGACCCCGGGTGATCGGCTAGAGTCAAGGCACGCCGCGAGGGAAGCCCCCAAGGGAAGACCTCAAGCAAGCGTGCGGGTGTAGCTCAGTAGTAGAGCGCCCTCTTTCCAAGAGGGAGGCGCAGTGTGCGATTCCTGTCACCCGCTCTCCAGTACGGACCTCCGGTCGGAAACGATCAGGTAGAGTATTGGTCGCACCACTCGGTGAAAGCCGGGTGGAGGCAATGCGGACGTAGCTCAGTTGGTAGAGCGCAACCTTGCCAAGGTTGAGGTCGCGAGTTCGAGCCTCGTCGTCCGCTCACTTCGGTAAGGAACGGCCCCGGTCTTCGGACCGGGGCCGTTTCTCGTGCTCGCGCCCCCTCGCGTCCTCGTCTCCCCGTCTCCTCGTTCCCTCGTCTCGGGGTTCCCCGTCTCAGGGTTCCTCGTGTCGCGGTTCCCCGCCGCGCGATTCCTCGCCTCCCCGTGTCCGGCCCGCGGCACCGACCTCCGCCGACCTCAGCCGACCTCCGATGACATTCGTCATCCACACCCATGACCGCGTGCACTGCCCGCAGCTCCTGACCGGCGGAAACCTGGAGGCATGGACGCGATCGAGGTCGAAGGACTCAAGCGCCGCTACGCGGGCCGGGCCACCGCCGGGCGCCGCACCGGCGCGACCGGGCAAGGATTCGAGGCCGTACGGGACGTGTCGTTCTCGGTGCGGGAGGGGGAGATCTTCGCACTGCTGGGCACCAACGGGGCCGGCAAGACCTCCACCGTGGAAGTGCTGGAGGGGCTGGCACGCCCCAGCGCCGGAACCGTACGGGTGCTGGGATTCGACCCGTACGGTGAACGCGGCTTCGTCCGCCCCCGCACCGGGGTGATGCTCCAGGAAGGCGGCTTCCCCTCCGAACTCACCGTCGCGGAGACCGCGACGATGTGGGCCGGCGTCACCAGCGAGGCCCGGCCGCCGCAGGAGGCACTGGAGATCGTCGGGCTCGGCGGCCGGGCCGGCGTACGGGTCAAACAGCTCTCCGGCGGCGAACGGCGCCGGCTGGATCTGGCCCTGGCGCTGACCGGACGTCCCGAGGTGCTCTTCCTGGACGAGCCGACCACCGGCATGGACCCCGAAGGGCGCCGGGACACCGCCGAGTTGGTGCGGAATCTGCGGGCCGAGGGCACGACGGTGCTGCTGACCACCCACTATCTGGAGGAGGCCGAGCAGCTCGCGGACCGGCTGGCGATCATGCAGGCCGGACGGATCGTGGCCTCGGGAACCCCCGAACAGGTGGTGGCCGAGCGCCCCTCGCGGATCACCTTCCGCCTCCCCCGCGACGTCCTCCCCGAGCGGCTGCCGTTGAACGTACCGGCCGCCGTGGACGGCCGGACGGTGGCGGTGCGGACGCACGAGCTGCAGTGGGCACTGACCGAGCTGCTGGTCTGGGCCCGCGAGTCCGGCATCGTGCTGGAGGGGCTGCAGGCGCGGTCGGCCTCGCTCGAGGAGGCGTTCCTGGAGATCGCCGAGGCGGGCAACCGGCCGGAATCCGGCCCGGATCGACCGGGACCCGGCACCGGGCCCGGCACGGGCACGGGCACGGGCGCCGGAGTGGGCAAGGGAACGGGCACGACGACCGGCGCCGGTACCGGGGCCGGGGCGAGGACGGGGGTTCGGGCATGAGCGGGACGACGACCACGGCACCGGCCGGGAAGCCGGTACGGAACACCCGTGCAGCGGCATGGCGCGGGCTGTCGGCACGCCGGGTGCGGGCACTGGCCCGCGCGGAGCTGACGTTGCTGGTGCGGAACCGGTCCGCGCTGTTCATCGCGCTGCTGCTGCCGACCGTGATGGCCTTCTCCCTGAAGTCCACCGCCGACCAGGCCGACCTGTCCGGCACCGGGCTCTCGGTGGGCACTACCGTGCTGCCGGGCGCGGTGGGCATGGTGCTGCTGTTCGCCGTCTACAGCAATCTCGTGGGCGTCTACGTGGGCCGCCGCGAGGAACTGGTGCTCAAGCGGCTGCGCACCGGGGAGGCGGACGACCTGGAGATCCTGGGCGCTGCGGCGCTGCCGTCCGTCACCATCGGGATCGTCCAGTCGGTGCTGCTGCTGACGGGCGGGGCCGTGCTGCTGGACGTGGGGGCACCGCCCCGGCCGGATCTGCTGGCGGCCGGGCTGCTGCTCGGCATGCTGCTGATGGCGACGCTGGCCGCCGCCTCCTCGGCCTTCACCCGCACCACCGAACTGGCGCAGCTCACCCCGATGCCGCTGATGCTGGCGACGTTCGCGGGATCCGGGCTCTTCATCCCGCTGGAGATCTACCCCGACCGGCTCGCCGAGTTCTGCCGCTGGCTGCCGATGACGCCGGTCATGGACCTGCTGCGGAGCGGCTGGACGGAGCAGCTCAGCGGTCCGGAGACGCTGCGGGCGCTCGCGGTCGCGGTGGCCTGGACGGCGCTGGGCGGATACGCGGTGCGCAAGCGGTTCCGGTGGGAGCCCCGCCGCTGACCGGCCGCCCCTCGGCGGCACGCCCCCGGGCCCGATCGGGGGCGCCGGCCGGGGCCGGGGGCGGCCGCTGCTCGCGGTCGGCCTCCCCGGTCGGGTGCCGCGCCGCATACGGTGGCCGGAGCGCGCCGGAACGGGAGGGGCGCGCCGGAACGGGAGGCGGGCCACCGATGATCCACTGGGGCCGGGAGAAACGGCGGAAGTGGCAGCGGCGCAGCAAGCTGCAGCAGGTCGAGGTCTCGACGTACTGGCTGCTGCTGCTCTCCCCCTGGATCTTCTACGTGAGCGGCATGCCGCAGTTCGCGGTGCAGGTGGCCGGACCGCCCCCGGCGGCGGTCCTGGAAGGGGCCGTCGTCGTGCTGGGGCTGCTCCAGTGCCTGCTCGGAGTGCGTGGCCTGCGGCGCGGTATCGACACCTACCTGGGCACCGGGCAGGCACCGCCCCGCCGATTGCTGGTCGCCGGACTCGTCACGTTCCTGCTCACGACGGCACTGGTCACGGTCCTGATCGCACAGGGCTGGGTGGCGAACGACAATCCCGCGCCCACGATGGCGCTGTTCGCCGGGCTGCCGAGCCTGACGGGTGTCTACGGGCTCACCGTGTCGCGCCGCCGCTCGGCGGCCGTGACCGCCGGGGGCTGCGTGCTGGTCACCGCCGCGTTCGCCGCGGTCGGGACGACCTGGCCGACGCTGCTCGGCACGCTGTTCGTCCTGGCGGTCGGCGGGCTGGTCGGGATCTTCTCGCCGCGCTGCTCGGCCTGGTACCTGGCAGTGATGCGGGAGCTCGACGAGGCGCGGGAGACGCAGTCGCGGCTCGCGGTCGCGGAGGAGCGGCTGCGCTTCAGCCGCGACCTGCACGACGTGATGGGCCGCAACCTGTCGGTCATCGCGTTGAAGAGCGAACTGGCCACCCAGCTCGCCCACCGGGGCGCCGCGTCGGCCGCCGAGCAGATGCGGGAGGTGCAGGAGCTCGCGCGCCAGGCGCAGACCGAGGTGCGCGCCGTCGTCCGCGGCTACCGCGAGACGGGGCTGGAGACGGAACTGGCCGGGGCGCGCGCGGTGCTGCGGGCCGCGGGAGTCGACTGCCGTATCGAATCCGCGCAGCCGGGCCTGGCGTCCGGCGCGCAGGCGGCGCTGGGCTGGGTGGTCCGCGAGGGGGCCACCAACGTGCTGCGGCACGCGGAGGCGAGCTGTTGCGTGATCCGGCTCACCCGCGACGCGGCGGGCGCCACGGCGCTGGTGATGGAGAACGACGGGCTGCGGCCGGACCCGGCCGACGGCGGCAGCGGCCTCACCGGCCTGCGCGAACGGCTGGCCGCCGTGGACGGCACGCTGACCGCGGAGCGCGACGAGACGGCGCGGGTCTTCCGGCTGCGGGCCGAGATCCCGGCATCCGGTCCCCGGCGTCCGCAACCGCCGCCGGGAGCCCCGGACGGCTCCGACGACGCCGACGGCTCCGGCAGCTCCGGCGCCCCCGGAGGCCCGGGCGCCGGACCGACGCCGGAGGAGGCGGGGGCGAGGGCGGCCGGGTTCGCCCCCGCCGCGGTCGGCGAGGGAACCGGTCCGGCGAGAGGGGAGAACGATGGGTGAGGAGACCGGCGCGGTGCCGGCGGCGTCCGGCGGGGACGCCGTCCGAGTGCTGCTGGCCGACGACGAGCATCTGATCCGGGGCGCGCTGGCCGCCCTGCTGGCGCTGGAGGACGATCTGGTCATCGTCGCCGAGGCGGCCTCCGGGCCCGAGGCGCTGGCCATGGCCCGGGCGCACCGCCCGGACGTGGCCGTGCTCGATCTGCAGATGCCGGGCACCGACGGGCTGCGGGTCGCGGCCACGCTGCGGGAGTCGGTGCCGGACTGCCGGACGATGATCGTCACCAGCCACAGCCGTCCGGGGCACCTCAAGCGGGCGCTGGCGGCAGGTGTCCGCGGCTTCGTCCCCAAGACGGCGTCCGCCCAACAGCTCGCGGAGATCATCCGCAGCGTGCACGGCGGCAGCCGGTACGTGGATCCCGAGTTGGCCGCCGACGCCATCAGCGCCGGGGACTCGCCGCTGTCGGCGCGGGAGGCCGAGTTGCTGGAACTGGCCGCGGACGGGGCACCGATCGCCCGGATCGCCGAGCAGGCGTCGCTGACCCAGGGAACCGTCCGCAACTACCTGTCGGCCGCCGCCGCGAAACTGGGTGCCGAGAACCGGCACGCGGCGGCCCGGACGGCCCGCGCGCGAGGCTGGATCTGAACCCCGCGGGACACGGTCCGGCCCCGCACCCGGTCCGGCTATACTGGGCCCCGCACCACGGCGGCCCCTGCGGGTCGGCGCGGAGTGTGCGGACGTAGCTCAGTTGGTAGAGCGCAACCTTGCCAAGGTTGAGGTCGCGAGTTCGAGCCTCGTCGTCCGCTCGGCAGACAGCCGTACGGCCCCGGTCATCCGACCGGGGCCGTACGCGTCTCCACATGGTTGCCCACCCCCTGGATGGCCGTCCTCAGGGGGCCTCGCCGGTTCTGTGACCTTCGACATCCTGTGAGATTCCTACAAGGGGCCGGAGCAGTCCCCCGGAGCGGTCCAGGTGCGATGCCCCTCACTTCGCGATCACCTCGGCCCACACGACCTTTCCGAGCGGGGCATCATCAACGCCCCAGTGGCACAGTCCGTCGAGGATCACCAGCCCACGGCCGCCCTCACGTGTGTGTGATTCGGGGCGCAGGCGTGGGCGTCGGCGCACCGGATCGCGAACTTCGACTCGCGTGCGGCCGTGGCGGGTGTGCAGCTTGAGCGCGAGAGAGTCCCCGGGTTCGGTGCCGTGGCGAATGCTGTTGGTGACGAGTTCACTCGTGGCCAACACGATCGCGTCGACGTAGTCGTCGGACGCGGTCGGCTCAGTCCGCATCACGTATTCACGGGCGAACTGACGTGCCTCACGGGCTGATTGCGGTACGCCCGGCAACACCAGCTCTCGCGGCTGAAGCTCTCGCGGCTGATCGAGGCTCGTGGTGAGTTGCCGCGTGCCCTGCCCCTTGTCGACCATACGTGCCCTCCCGGTCACAGGTAGTACGGTCACTCAACCCCGGGCATCCTGTACGGGCCACGAACTACCCGCAGGCTGCATACGGCGATTCGCACAGCGCATAGCGGTGCCGCCCCCCGGGCCCACGCCCCGTAGCAAGAGGGGAGAAGGATTCCTGTGAATTGGTCCGAGCAAGCGATTCGCGACGCTGCACGAGCAGGCGACTACGGCCGGGTGGTGAAACGCGCCCGGACCGCAGCCAACCTTTCGCAAGGGCAGCTCGGGGAAGCCTGCGGGATGAGCCAATCCGCGATCTCGCGCCTTGAGGGGAGGGGCGCGGGATCGTACGACACAGCTCAGCTTTCACTGGTGGCAGCCCAACTTCAGATCCCCCCGCACCTCGTCGGCATGGCCGACCACACAGCGGCGATCGTCGCACGGGGGGATGGAAACGGAACCGATGTGGAACGGCGCAACTTTCTTGGTGGGGTCGCGGCGGTCGCCGCGGCGCCGGCGTTCTCCATGGCGCCCACGCAGCAGGCGCACGCCGCCAGGACCGGGCAAGCGGCCACCCTTCGCGTGGCCACCACCGCATTCCGGCGTCTCGACGGCACAACGCCGTCCCGGCAGCTTGTCGACACGGTGCTGTCACACCTGAAGCTGACACAGTCGATCGCTCAGAACGCCGAGAGCGAAGCCGAGCGGACGAGGCTCTCAGCCGTCGGCAGTGAAGTCGCCAGTCTCGCAGGGTGGTTGCACTGGGACATGGGTGACAACGGGTCGGCCCGCACCTGGTACGGCGCGTCGATCAAGGCCGCCCGGCGTGCAGCCAACCCGCTGCTTGCCGCGTACCAACTGGGGAGTCTGGCGCAGTTCGAAGCGCACTCAGGGAATGCGGCGCAGGGGCTCGGTCTCATCCAGTCCGCGCGCAACCAGCTCGGGCCGAATATGCCTGCCATTGCCGACGCGTGGCTGTCCGCTGTCGAGGCCCTCGCCCACGCTGCGGCCGGTGCCGAGGGCTCGGCCGATCAGGCGCTGCGAGCAGCAGCTCGTCGAGCTCAGCAGATCGAACAGGAGGATGCGCCACCATGGCCGTGGGTGTTCTCGTTCACCGAGACCAAGGTCGCGGCGACTCGGGTGTCGTGCGGGGCACGGCTCGGGTTGCCCCGGTGGATCGCCCGTGAGCAGGACTCGACATCCGCGGTCATGAACACGGGTCACGAAAAGCAACGGGCACTGCTCCAACTCGACATGGCCTCGGGCCATGTCGCGGCCGGGCGCCTCGACGGTGCATTCACCATGGCTGCACGGGCACTCGAAGTGGGGCTGCGCTACAAGTCGGGGCGCATCGTGGAACGGGCACGAGCCGTGCGCCGCTCGTACTCCGGCCCCACGCCCCCCAAAGTCGTGCGCGACTTCGACGACCGTCTGCACGGCGTGTTCCTGTAACGGAGAGGGGTATGGACTGTGCGTCTGGGGATCACCGGGCACCGTGGGCTGTCCGCCGAGGTCGAGCGGACGGTTCGCGACGCCCTCGATGCAGAGCTGCGGAAGTACGACCCCACCGAGCTGATCGGTGTGAGTTGCCTCGCGGACGGGCCCGACACGTGGTTCGCCGAGGCAGTGCTCGACAGCGGGGGCCGGATCGAGGTGGTCGTACCTGCCGAACAGTACCGCGAGGGGCTGCCCGGGTCGCACCACGCCGCGTACGACGAGTTGCTCGCGCGAGCGGCCGAGGTGCACCACACCGGCATGGGCGAATCGACTTCGCAGGCCCACATGACCGGCAGCGAGATTCTCGTCGGTCTGGTCGACCGGCTTGTCGCCGTGTGGGACGGGCAGCCGGCCCGCGGCTACGGAGGGACGGCCGACGTTGTCGACTACGCCCGGCGTACCGGCGTGCCCGTCGACGTGGTGTGGCCCGAGGGGGCGACCCGCGACTAGCTGCGGCTCGCGGACATGACGGAAGCGCCCCTGCCCGGCCCTCTTGAGACCGGAGGGGCGCTTTCGTCATGAGCCGCGGCATTCCGCGAGCCGTCCGGCGACATGCGGACCACCGTCGGCGGCCACCGCTCCGAGAAGGGGCCGCCGTGCCCGGGAGGGGGCGCCGCTCCGAGGGCGGCGCCTCCGGAGCGGCGCGGGGGCCCGGGGCGTCGGGGGTCAGCTCCAGGGGACGCCCGTGAGGCGTTCGTACGCCTCGATGTAGCGGGTGCGAGTGGCCTCGACGACGGCCTCGGGCAGCGCGGGCGGCGGCTGCTCGGAGGTGCGGTCCCAGCCGGACTCCGCGGAGACCAGCCAGTCGCGGACGTACTGCTTGTCGAACGAGGGCTGGGAGCGTCCTGGCTGCCACTGGTCGGCGGGCCAGAAGCGGGACGAGTCGGGGGTGAGGACCTCGTCGGCGAGGGTGAGCACCGGTTCGCCGTCCTCGGTGCGGTTGTCGTCCCAGCCGAACTCGAACTTGGTGTCGGCCAGGATGATGCCCCGCTCGCGGGCGATGTCGCGGGCGCGGTCGTACGCGGCGAGGGTGCACTGCCGCAGCGCGGCGGCGGTCTCGGGGCCGAGCCGGCGGGCCACCTCCTCGTAGGCGACGTTCTCGTCGTGCTCGCCCACGGCCGCCTTGGTGGCCGGGGTGAAGAGCGAACCGGGCAGCTCGGAGCCGTTCTCCAGGCCGTCCGGCAGGGCGAGCCCGCAGACGGTGCGGGACTCCTCGTACTCCGCCAGCCCGGATCCGGCCAGGTAGCCGCGGGCCACGCACTCGACGGGCAGCATCCGCAGGGAGCGGCAGATCATGGTGCGGCCCGCCCAGTCCGCGGGGGCGCCCGCGGGCACGTCGGTGCTGATCACATGGTTGGGCAGCAGGTCCTCCAACTGCTCGAACCACCACAGGGACAGCCGGGTGAGGACGCGGCCCTTGTCCGGGATGAGGGTGGGCAGCACCCAGTCGAAGGCGGACAGCCGGTCGGTGGCGACCATCACCAGGTCGCCGTCCTCGTTCCGGTAGAGGTCGCGCACCTTGCCCGTGTGCAGGTGCACCAGGCCCGGGACCTGGGCGGGCTCGGGCTTTTCGACGAATCCCGTCACGTTCTCTCCTCAGCGGGGGCCGGCTTCCTGCGGCGCTTCCTACAGGTGCCCCGATTCTTCCTTGTCCCCCGTGCCGGGTGCCGGGCGGTACGCCCCGCGGGGCCGCGGCGGCCCGGCGGTTCACCCGCACACCCGCCGCCGGGCAGGCCCGCGGCGGGTCCGGGCACCGGCGCGCACGGGCCCGGCGGCGAGCCGTGCGGGCGCCCGCGGCGGTCACTCCCTGCTGCAGATGCGGTCCAGGAGGTTGCTGGTGGCGCGCTGGACTCTGGTGTCGATGTAGCCGGGGCGGTCCAGGGCGGGGGACCACGCGAAGGAGCCGGAGGAGAAGACCAGCGCGCCGGAGGGTGCGCGGTAGAGCGAGGTCTCCTGGTGGCGGAGCGCGCCGCCGCGGTCGCGGTAGGGGGAGTGCGCCAGCAGGATCCGGGAGGTGTGCTGGGGCAGCACGGTACGCGGGAAGTAGCGGTCGGCCTCGCCCGCGACGAGACCGGGCAGTTCGTCGCCCTCGTGCGCCTCGGTTGCCGCCCACAGCCAGTGGTCGGCGTTGCGGACGATCAGCGGGTAGGGCTCGGCGACCTGTCCGGCGTACTGGATGCCCAGCAGCGCCTGCTCGGGCTCGCCCTGCTCGCGCCAGAGTGCGGGGCGCCCGGGCCCGCGCCGTTTTCGGCAGGTCAGCAGCCGGTCGGCGGCGCCGGAGGGCAGCGCTTCGAGTTCGACCTGCCAGTACATGGTGTTGGCGGAGAGGAAGACCAGTGACGTGCCGCTGTCCCGGGCGCGTTCGACCGCCCGGCGCATCGGGACGGACCAGTACTCGTCGTGGCCGGGGAAGACCAGGGCCCGGTAGCGGGTGGGGTCGATGTGCCCGGCGTGCAGGTCGCGGGTGTCGGCGTAGGCCAGGTCGTAGCCGTACCGCTCCGCCCAGCGGATGAAGTCGTAGGCGTGCCCGACGTGCAGGGGGAGGCCGGAGCCGGCGTAGGGGCGGTCGAACGAGACGGTCATCGCCGCCTCGCTCTCGCCGATCAGCCGCCCCTCCTCGTCCCAGGCGTGGTAGAGGCTGGCGCCGGTGCGGCCGTCCTCGGGGAAGAGGTTGTACGCCTGCCACGTCACGTCCGGGAGGATCAGGAGCAGATCGGCCGGGTCGCGGTCGCGGACGGTGAAGGGGATGTGCGAGCGGTGTCCGTCGGCCGTGGTCAGGACGGCGACGTAGGCGCCGGTGGACCAGTAGTCGGGGATCTGGAGGCGCCAGGAGAGCCACCAGTGGTGGCAGGAGACGGTGCGTTCGGCGGTGAGCGGCGCGGGCTGCATGATGCCGGACAGCCGCGGACTGGTGGTGATCTTGGTGGCGCCCGCGCCGCCGTAGTGGCCGATCCGGTAGACGTCGGCACTGAAGGGCTGCGGCGGATTGACGGTGATCCGGAAGTCGAGGGACTCGCCGGGCGGGGTGCCGCCGGCCGCCGAGGCGAATCCCTTGATCTGGCAGCGCACGTCGTCCGCCGCGGGCGGGGCGCTGCTGGAGAGGCCGCGGGTCCGGGGGCGGGGGACGGTCTGGCCGCCGCCCGCCAGCTCCCGCACCAGTTCCGGGGTGCGGGAGGTCTGGCCGGGGGCCGGATCGACGCAGTCCACGTACCAGGGGACGAGACGGCCGTTCTCGAAGTAGTTCTCACTCACCCGCAGCCAGGGCAGGGGGCCCTGGCCGAAGGGATCGGTCACGGCGTGCGCCAGCGCCCCCGACTCCCAGCGCCGGGTCGGCTCGGTCTGCTCGGTCGGCTCGGCTGCCTCGTGCACGAGTGACGCGGGCTGCTGCTCGGTCCGCTCGGCTTCCCGTACGGGCTGTCCGGTCCGCTCGGTTCCCATGGCTGCTCCCTCCCCGTACCCTCGCTGCGCCCGGTGTGACGGCAGACAGCACATCACATTACGCAAGGGTGTGGTCACCCTTCGTCGCTAAATGGCTGGAGATGATCTTCAGACCAGCCGCACGGGCTTCTCCGGCCGCACCCCGGCCGCCGCCAGCCAGTCCCGCAGCCCCACCGCCTCACCGTCCTCGACGAGGGCGAGCACCAGCGCCGGCAGCTCGCCCGCGCGCTCGCCGTCGACGTAGAGTGCCGGTCCGTCCAGCCAGTCCAGCCCCGGTACGGCACCCGCCGTGTCGACGGCGGCGCAGCAGACGGCGGCGGTGACGTGGTCGGCCAGCAGTTCCTTGCCGCTCCGCGGCGGCTGCAGCGGCAGTCCCATCGGGGCCAAGGGCGCGAGATGCGCACCGCCGGTGCCCGGCGGGGGCTCCGCGCCGGGGCTCGCACCGAGGCCACCGGGGGCGCTCGCCGACTCCTCACGCGCCACTTCCGCACTGATACGCGCTGCCAACGCGTCGGTTCCGCCCGCCGCGGTGAACCTGTCGAGCACCCGTGCCAGGGTGGGCCCCGCCCACTCCGGGCCCGCCTCCCCGGCGGACGCCCCACCGGACGCCCCACCGGACGGTCCGCCCCCGTGCGGCGACGGCGAGCCGGGCGCAGCGGGCGGCGGTGCGAAGGCGGACTCCTTCAGCGAACGGCCGACCGGCACCGCGGAAGCCGGCGCCGCGGCACTCCCGGCCGACCGGGAAGCACCCACCGGCTCCGGGGGGCCGAGGGCGTCCAGCGCGGCGAAGAGGCGGGCGGCCTCCGTGCGCCAGATGCGGTCGACGACCTCCTCCGGGTACGCCGCCCAGTCCACCGGCGTCCACTCCGGCGCCGCCCCGTGCGCCGCGGGCACCGGAGGGCGCGCCCCCAGGAAGAGGCGGGCGGCGAGCAGCGAGACGGCGCCGTCCGTGCTGCCCGGCTCCTTCAGCAGGTCGCAGGCGGGACGTTCGCCGAGCCGCGAGGTGAAGCCCGCCGCGAGCCGGTCGCGGCGGGACAGCTCGGTCAGCGCCGAGACCACCCCGGCGTCAAGCCGGGTGGGCCACAGGCCGAGCCGCCAGGCGGGCAGCGCCACCCGGGTCAGCAGCCGGTCCCAGCCGGCGTAGGCGAGGCCGACCTGCTCCTGCGCCGCGACCCGCAACCCCTGGTCGACGGCCTGGGCACGGTCGGCGGCGGCAGCGGCGACGCCCTGCTCCATCGCGGCGGCGTGCGGACCGGCGGCACGGAGCATCAGCCGGGCGACCGGCCCCACCGCACGGTGCACCGCGCGGCGCAGCGATGCCGCGCATCCGCGCACCACCCGCGCGCGCACCCCGGGAGCCCGGACCGCGGGTGCGCCGGGCCCGTCCGCCGCCGGGCCGCTGCTCCACGGAGCCGCGGGGCGCTCGGCGTTGGCCACGGCCGCGTCCAGTCCTCGGACGACCCGGCGGGCCGCCGCTATGTCGGGGTGGGCGGAGGGGCCGGTTCCGGCGACCACCGGGGCCAGCAGCGCGCGCAGTTCGGGGACGCGCATCCACCACAGGAACGGGGAGCCGATGACCAGTACGGGGGCCGCGCCACGCGCGCCGCCCGCGCGCGCGTGGGTGCGGTCCTCCAGCCAGCTGTCGCAGTCCGGGGTGAGCGCGATGGCGGAGGGCGCGGGGACTTCGAGCCGGTCCGCGAGATCGCGGACCAGCGCGTGCAGGCCGGGGGCCGCGTGCTCCTCGACCGGCACCGTCGGGGACACGGCCGGCCGGCCCCGGGCGATGGCGAGCCCGGCGACCGCGGCGCAGGCCAGAACGGCGACGGCGAACCCGCTCACGGACCAGCGCGCCGTCTCCCAGCCGGGGCCGAACTGCCCCGTCGTGCGCCCCGCCCAGAGGATCACCGCGGCGGCGGCCGGGAGCAGCGCCAGGGCGAGCACGGTGCTGCGCACCCGCAGCACGGCGAGGGCGTGGGCGCGCGCGGAACGCGCCCGTGCTCGTCTGCCGGGACCAAGACCACCTGCACCGCGCACGTCTCACCCCCGCACCTTCGGGTCCGCAACCGGGCTCTCCGGCCTCCACCCACTGTGTCACCGCGCTCCGACACCGCAATACGCGCTGCGCCAGTCGACGGACGGTTCCCCGGGCAGTCGGCGCGACGCCCCGCAGTCGGCCGGACCCCGCCCGCGCACCGCCCGCGCAGCCCTGGTGACGGCTTCACGGCAGTTGTGCGGCACCCTAGTCGGGGCCTCAGCGGGCGTCAGCCGGTAGCGGACGCGCTCACTCGATGGAATGGCTTTGGGGAGAGCTCTTGCCCGGCGAAGGCGGGAGATATATGAGCCGCAAGTATGCCGGTATGCAGAGCCGCGCCCCGGCGCACGCGACTTCCCCGACGCCCCCTCACCGCCGGAACGCACCCGGGCGTTCCGGGAGGCTCCTGGGCGTTCCGAAGCGCCTGGAGCACCTGCGCCTGGAGCCTTCGGGCACCTGGAACCTTCGGGGCACCTGGAACCTTCGGGGCGCCTGGAACCTTCGGGCACCTCGGGCCTTCGAGGCACCCGTGGGCGCTTTCGGGCCGCTCAGTCGGCCGCGGCCGCCTCGGCGGCGGCCCGCTCCGCGATGTCCGTGCGGTGGTGCGAACCCGCCAGCCGGATACGCCCCACGGCCGTGTACGCCCGCTCGCGCGCCTCGGCCAGATCGGTCCCGGTCGCGGTGACCGACAGGACCCGGCCGCCCGCGCTGCGCACCGTGCCGTCCGCGTCGGCCCTGGTGCCCGCGTGCAGCACGTAGGCGCCCGGACCGTCCTCCTGGACGATCTCGGCCAGCCCCTCGACGACATCGCCCTTGCGGGGCTCGGCCGGATACCCGTGCGCCGCGACCACGACGGTGACCGCCGCGCCGTCGCTCCAGCGCAGTGCCGGGAAGTCGGCGAGCGTGCCGGTGGCCGCCGCGTACAGCAGGCCGCCCAGCGGTGTACGGAGCCGGGCGAGGACGGCCTGCGTCTCCGGGTCGCCGAACCGGGCGTTGAACTCGATGACGCGCACTCCGCGCGAGGTGAGCGCCAGGCCCGCGTAGAGCAGCCCGGAGAAGGGCGTGCCCCGGCGGCGCAGTTCGTTGACCGTCGGCTCCAGAACCGTGGCCACGACCTCGTCCACCAGCTTCGGGTCCGCCCACGGCAGCGGCGAGTAGGCGCCCATCCCGCCAGTGTTGGGGCCCTCGTCGGCGTCGTAGGCACGCTTGAAGTCCTGCGCGGGCTGCAGCGGCACCACGGTCTCGCCGTCGGTCACCGCGAAGAGGGAGACCTCCGGGCCGTCCAGGAACTCCTCGACGACGACGGCGCCACCGCAGGCGCGCGCGTGGGCGCGCGCCTCCTCGATGTCGTCGGTCACCACGACGCCCTTGCCCGCGGCGAGGCCGTCGTCCTTGACCACGTAGGGCGGGCCGAACGCGTCCAGCGCCGCGTCGGCCTCCTCGGGCCCGGTGCACACGTAGCTGCGCGCCGTCGGGACCCCGGCCCCGGCCATGACCTCCTTGGCGAACGCCTTGGAGCCCTCCAGCACGGCGGCCTCGGCGGACGGGCCGAAGACGGGGATGCCCCGCGCACGGACCGCGTCGGCGACTCCCCCGACCAGCGGCGCCTCGGGGCCGACGACGACCAGGTCGGCGCGGACCTCGTCGGAGGCGGCGAGTGCGGCGACCGCGGCGCCGTCCAGCACGTCCACCGCGTGCGGCGTGGCCACCTCGGCCGTCCCGGCGTTGCCGGGCGCGCAGTGCACCGCGACGACCTCGGGGTCGAGGGAGAGCGAGCGACAGATTGCGTGTTCGCGGGCACCGCCGCCAATGACCAGAATCCTCACGCGGCCAACCCTAGCGGCCCGCGCGGCCGCCCCCGTGCGGCCCTTACGAGTGACGACGGGGGGCACAGCGTCGCTCCTATACCCGACAGACCGCCACTTCCGGGGGGAATTCCGCGCGGATCGTCGGTGAGGTCCCACTTTCGGCGGTATGAATTGGGCGGTCCGACCGAACGCCGGGCTGCCGGACGCGTCGTCGAAGGAGCATGGGTGAAGCGGGTCAAGCAGCCCGATCTGCTGGGGCGGGGGTTCCCGTCCGGGGACTGGAACGAGCCCGCCGAACGCCTGGAAGAGCTGTACCAGTGGGTCGAGCAGGAAGCCATGCGGCTCGTCGAGTGGTATCTGGCCGACCGTGTGCGCAAACGCCGCTGGGCCCGCTTGCTGCGCGGCGGCGTCGTGGCCGGGAGCTGCGTGGGGGCGATGCTGCCGCTCGCCGACCTGGCCGGGATCGCCCTGGTGCAGGAGAGGTCCGGCCACCTCGGCTATCTGGCCCTGCTCGGCGCGGCCGGCTGCGCCCTCGCCGACCGCTGGCTCGGCCTGACCTCCGGCTGGATGCGGGACGTGGCCGCGGCGCTGGCACTGCACCGGCGCCTTGAGGCACTGCGGTACGAGTGGGCCGCGGAGAACGTCCGCGAGGTCCTCGGCCCGGCCGAGGGCACGGCCGGTGAGGCGGCGGAGCGCTCCCTGGCGGTGCTCCGCCGGTTCTCGGACGACGTGAACGAGACGGTGCGGGCCGAGACGGTCGACTGGATGGTCGCCTTCCGCACCTCGGGCTCCCCGCTCCTGCTGGCCCCGCAGGGCGCGGTGCCCGGCGCACGGGGCGCGCCGGCGCGCCGCATGCCGCCGCCCAACGGGACCGCGGGCTGGGCCACCATGCCCCGCCAGCGGCCCCCGGGCGGCTGACCGGCGCTCCCGGAGTCCCCGGCCGCTGACCGGTGGAAGTCCGGCAGCGGACCGGCGGCTGACCGACCGCGCCCCGTCAGCCGAAGACGATCATCGACCCCTGGGCCAGGCTGCGGGTCACGGCGGCGTGCAGGCTCAGCCACACGTGCCGCTCCCGGCCGAACGGAGTGCCGTCCTCGTAACCGATGGCGGCCGAGGCCGCGGGCTCGTCCAGGTCGGTGGGGTGCAGCGGCGCGGCGGGCGCGGGCGGCGGATTGCCGGGATCGATCCCCAAGTGCGGCCCCAGCGCCTGCAGCTCGCGCAGCAGGCCGTGGCTGGAGCCCAGCGGCCCGCTCCCCTCCAGCAACTCGTCGTCGTAGAGCGGCGCCTGGAAGTCCACCGGGATGTAGACGCCCGCGTGGTCGTAGTGCCACACCAGGTGGGACTGCTGCGCGGTCTGCTCGAACATCTCCAGGAGCTGCTCGTAGTCGCTGCCCAACTCCCCCACCGGCGCCACCTCCAGACCGGAGGCCAGCAGCAGATGAGCGCGGCGCAGGCAGTGCAGCGCCTCGTAGTCGAAGCCCGCGACCGGGGCCACGTCGCCGGAGAGGCCCGGCATGTAGCCGAACACGGGAACCGTGGGCAGTCCTGCCTCGGTGAGCACCCTGTCGTAGGTGGCGATCTCTTCGGAGAAGGGGTTGTCGGGGCTGTGGCACAGCACGTCGACGAGGGGTACGAGCCAGAGGTCACAGGCCAAGGGGCGCTCCAATACCGTCAGGGACCTGCCTGCGCCCAGCGTAGTGCGGTCCCCTGCCGCCCGTCCCCCGTCCGGCGCATGCGGGGCCGGGGGCGGGGGTGCGCACCGACGGCGCCCCGGGCGGCTCCCGGCGCCCCGACGGCGTCCCCCGGCGGCGGCCCGGCGCCGGGCCGGGCTCATTCCCCTCCGGGCTCCCCCTCGGGCGGCGGCGCCGCCCCGTCCGCGCCCACCTGGGCCAGCGCGTGCCGGTTGTAGGCGGCGACGACCTCACGGGCCGCCCGCGCGTCCCCCGACTCGACGGCGTCCAGCAAGGCGTTGTGCCCCGACCACAGGCGGCCGCGCAGCGAGGCGTGGCGGCGCAGGACCGGGACGGCGTAGACCCAGCACTGGACGCGGAGCCGGTCGAGGAAGTCGCAGACGTAAGGGTTGCCCAGCAGCCCGCTCAACTCCCGCCAGTACCGCAGGTCGTAGGCGATCAGTACGTCCAGGTCCCCGGCGCGGGCCGCGCGTTCGGCCGCGTCGGCGCGGCGGCGCACGGACCGCACCACCTCGGGCCCCAGGCCGCCGAAGGCGCGGCGGGCGACCGCCCGGCCGACGGAGACCGCCTCGCCTCCGGAGGAGACGGCCTCGCCGCCGGCGGGCGCGGACGCCGCGCCCCGCAGCGCACCGTCCGGCGCTTCGGCGGCCCCCTCGGCGGCTCCCTCGACGCCCCGGAACACCCCGTCGACGACGAGTTCCCGCGCCTCGCACATGGCCCGGTAGTCGGCCAGCGTGAACTCGTGCACGCGGAAGCCGCGATGCTGCTCCACGTCCAGCAGCCCCTGTGCCGCGAGATCGACCAGCGCCTCCCGCACGGGCGTAGCGGAGACGCCGTACTGCTCGGCGATCTCCTTGACGGTGAAGTCCCGGCCGGTGGCGAGCCGGCCGGCCAGGATCTCGTCGCGCAGCGCGACGGCGATCTGCGAGCGCAGGGTGCTGCGTTTGATCACTCCCCTGTGCTCCCCGCGCCCGCCGCAGCGCCGCCGGTGCCCGCCGTGGTGTGCGCGTCGGCCGCGGTCAGGGCCTCGTCCAGCACGCTCAGCCCCTCCTTGAGGTCGGCCTCGGTGATGTTGCACGGCGGGACGACATGGGTGCGGTTCATGTTCACGAACGGCCACAGGCCGCCGCGCTTGGCCGCGGCGGCGAACTCCGCCATCGGCGCGTTGTCCGCACCGGAGGCGTTGTAGGGCACGAGGGGCTCCCGGGTCTCCTGGTCGCGCACCAGGTCGAGGGCCCAGAAGACGCCGGTGCCGCGCACCTCGCCGACCGAGGGGTGGCGGGCTGCCATCTCCCGCAGGGCCGGGCCGATGACGGTCTCGCCGAGTCGCGCGGCATGCTCGACGATGCCCTCCTCGGCCATGGTGCGGAGCGTCGCGACGGCGGCACCGCAGGCCAGCGGATGGCCGGAGTAGGTGAGGCCGCCCGGGTAGGGGCGCTGGTCGAACGTCTCGGCGATCTTCCCGGAGATCGCCACTCCGCCGAGCGGCACATAACCGGAGTTGACGCCCTTGGCGAAGGTCAGCAGATCGGGTACGACGCCGTAGAGGTCGGCCGCGAACCAGGTGCCGGTGCGGCCGAAGCCCGCCATCACCTCGTCCAGCACGAGGACGACGCCGTACTTGTCGCAGATCTCCCGGACCCCCGCCAGATAGCCGGGCGGCGGCATCATGATCCCGGCGGTGCCGGGGACGGTCTCCAGGATGACGGCGGCGACGGTCTGCGGGCCCTCGTACGCGAGGGTCTGCTCCAGGTGTGCCAGCGCGCGCTCGCACTCCTGCTCCTCGGTCTCGGCGTAGAACGGGGTGCGGTAGAGGTGCGGCCCGTGGAAGTGCACGACGCCCGCCGTACCGCTGTCGGACGCCCAGCGGCGCGGGTCGCCGGTGAGGTTGATCGCCTGCTGGGTGCCGCCGTGGTACGAGCGGTAGGCGGAGAGCACCTTGGGGCGGCCGGTGTGCAGCCGGGCCATCCGGATCGCGTGCTCGACCGCGTCGGCGCCGCCGTTGGTGAAGAAGATCTTGTCGAGGTCGCCGGGGGTCCGCTCGGCGATCAGCCGGGCCGCCTCGGAGCGCGCCTCGATCGCGAAGGCGGGCGCGAAGGTGCACATCTTCGCCGCCTGCTCCTGGACCGCGGTGACGACCTTGGGGTGCGCATAGCCGATGTTGGTGAAGACGAGGCCGCTGGTGAAGTCGAGGTACCGCTTCCCCTCGTAGTCCCAGAAGTGGGAGCCCTCGGCGCCCGCGACCGCCGGAGGGTCTATCAGCCCCTGGGCCGACCAGGAGTGGAACACATGGGCCCGGTCGGCCTCGCGGACCGCCCGCCCGGCGGCCGGGTCCGGGACAGTCGAGGTGACGGGGGTGGCGGGGGTGGCGGGGGTGTCCGACGAGGGGTGGTGCGTCGTCACGATCGGTACCTCGGTTCGCTCGCGTGGTGCCCGTCCGGCCCAGGACGGACGCCTTCCGGGCGGGGAGGCCCCCGGAAGGATGACAGCCAGCGTAATGTCGCCCTCCCCGACCGGACGCAGGGAGGGCGGAAGTCTTCCGCACGCGGGACAGGCCGCAGCAGACCCGGGGCCGCTCGGTGCCGAAGCCGCTCGGTGGGGAAGCTGCTCAGTGCCGAAGCTGCCCAGTGGGGAAACCGCTCAGTGGGAAACTGCTCAGTGGGGAAGCTGCTCCACCAGCAGCAGGGCACCCAGCAGGATCATCGCGACGCCGGAGAGCCGGGTGACGAGGCGGGCCGCGGTCGGCCGGGCCCGCAGCACGGTGCGCGCCAGCGAGCCCAGGCCCAGGTAGACGGCCCCGGCCGTGCACATGTGCAGCAGCCCCAGGAGCCCGATCTGGAGGGCGAGCGGCCACTGCCCGTGCTGGTCGGCGAACTGCGGCAGCAGCGCGACGTAGAGCAGCAGCGCCTTGGGGTTCAGTCCGCTGACACCGGCGCCCTTGAGCACCCGGGAGCGGGCGGCCGCGGCGGTGGCGCTGCTCTCGTCGTCGGCCTGCGGCAGCCCGGCCTCCTTCGCCCCGGCGAACGTCGTCGCGCCGAGCCAGACCAGATACCCGGCACCGAGTGCGGTGAGCGACGTCAGCACCCCGGGCGTGCGGGCGACCAGCGCGGCCACGCCCGCCACGACCACGGCCGTCAGCCCCACATAGCCCAGCATCAGCCCGCCGACGGCGGGCACCACCGACCGGTCCCGCAGCCCGGAGGTGATGGTGAACGCCCAGTCCGCGCCCGGGACGAGGACGAGGAGGAAGGAGAGGGCGAAAAACGCGGCTATGGAACTGGCAGCCATGGGGCGGTCCCTTCCGCTCTGACGGGATTGCGGGAGAAACAATAGGAAGTTCAGCCCCGAAAGTGCTCCCCAGAATCATCGCCTGGGACGCTCCAGGTGGAATAATCTTCCCCATGGACGACATGGATCGGCAGATTCTTGCGGAGCTCCAGAACGACGGCCGGCTGACGGTCACCGAGCTGGCCGCACGGGTGGGGCTCAGCCTCTCCCCGTGCCACCGGCGGCTGCGCGAGCTGGAACGCAGCGGCGCCATCCGCGGCTACCGTGCCGTGGTCGACTCCGACGCGGTGGGGCTGACCTTCGACGCGCTCGTCTTCGTCACCATGCGCCAGGAGGACCGCACCACCATCTCCGCCTTCGAGCAGGCCCTGACCGAGCTGCCCCAGGTCGTCCAGGCCCAGCGGCTGTTCGGCGACCCCGACTACCTGCTCCGCGTCATCACCGCCGACCTGCCCGCCTTCCAGCGGCTCTACGACGAGAACCTCGCCACCCTGCCCGGCGTCCAGCGGCTGAGCTCCACGCTGGTGATGAAGCACGTGGTGCACGAGCGGCCGCTGCCGGCCTGAGCGGCCGCACCTGCCCCGCCGCGGCCCCGGAGCCGGAGCCGGCACCGCCGTCGGCGGGGCCAGGGCCGGAGCCGGGCCCGGAGCCGGGCCCGGAGCCGGGTCACACCGTCGCCGGGAAGGTCTCCCGCAGTGCGTGGTGCCAGCGGTGTGCGGGCAGCGACCGGTTCAGGGCGGCCAGCGCCGCGTACTTGGTGAAGTCGGCGGCGCGGTGGCCGCGCTGGTGGAGGAGGAGGTCGGCCGGCGTCGGGTGGTGGCCGTGCGACTTGGTCTCGACGAGGACGAGATCGCGGACCGCGCGCACCTCGCCGCCCGCCGCGTCGCGGCAGACGATGTCCGAGTCGGCGGTGATCCGTCCGCCCTCGGCGACGAATGTCGCACGGGTGTACTCGGTCGTGAAGCAGGGTGTGAGGTCCCGGGGCACCTCGAAGTCCGGGCCGTAGGCGCCCGAGAGCGTCCGGGCCAGGAACCCGCGCGAGACCTCGTCCAGCGCCGGGGCGCCGTCCGCGAGGCGACGGCGATGGGTGACGGTCTGGCCGCGGCTGCCCTTCACCTTGATCTCGAACTGCCGCTCCCCGGTGTCCTGGTACAGCCGCTCGCGGATCTTGCAGCGCTGCGGGAGCCCCCGCCGGTGGTCGTGGTAGGCGCGCAGCCCGGGGGTGTCGTAGTAGACCGAGCGGTAGCGGAACCACCGGCGGCCGCCGACGGACAGGGCCCGGAACGGCCCGTCCCGGTCAGGTGCGGTCAGGTCGGCCGCCACCTCCAGGAACGTCCGGGCGGGTACGAGGTAGCAGCGCGCGTACCGGTCCAGCAGCCGGGCTCCGGCGGGCACGTCCTGCAGGCCGACCGGGCGGGCGGCCAGCGCGGCCCGGGCGAGGGCACGGGCGGCGGGAGCGACCCGGATGCGGCCGCTGCGGACCGGCGCCGCAGGCACGGCGTGAGCGGGGGCGGCGGGTGCTGCCGGGATGCGGGGCGGCGCAGACGGCGCAGACGGCGCAGACGGCGCAGACGGCGCAGACGGCGTGGACGGCGTGGACGGCGTGGACGCAGTCATCGGGCGGTCTCCCTCGGGTGAGCGGCAGTGGCAGGCGCGTCGGTGCGGGCACGGAGTGCGGTGCGTCGGTGCGTCGTACGGGTGTCGCTGTCGCCGGCGAGCGGGGGTCGCCGACTCGGACAACGAGCGGGAGCCGCCCTTCGTCCCCGCGCGGACCCCGGCTCACCGCTCGGCGTGCCCGGAAGCACGCGGGGAACCCGGAGAGCCTCGGGACACCCGGGGTCGCCCAGGGCCGCCGCCCGGGGCGCTCGACCGGGTCCCCGGCAGGTGGATCCGGCCGGGGAGCCCGGCCGGGGCGGGCGTGGTGCGGGCGACCGAGGAGATTGGGAGATTGGGAGATTGACAGCATTCTGTCATCGCGACAGAATACTGTCATCGCATCGAGCGCCCGTGGAGGCCGCCATGACCGTTCACCTCGCCGTGTACGACACCCTCGCCGACTGGGAGTACGGGCACGCCGTCGCCCACATCCCCGGCGGCGTACGCACCGTCGGCCTGACCGGCGCCCCCGTCACCACCAAAGGCGGGCTGCGCATCGAGCCGGATCTGACGCTGGACGGCCTGCGCCCCCTCGACAGCGGCATGCTGATCCTGCCCGGCGCCGACACCTGGACGAGCGGCGCACTCAGCGCGTTCGCCTACACCGCACGGGAGTTCCTGCACGAGGGCGTGCCCGTCGCCGCCATCTGCGGAGCCGTGTACGGGCTCGCGGACGAGGGGCTGCTCGACGACCGCGCGCACACCGCGGCGGCACCCGAGTTCCTGCGCGCCGCCAACGGCTACCGGGGCGCCGCGCACTACCGCGACGCCGACGCCGTCACCGACCGCGACCTGATCACGGCCGGGCCGACCGAACCCGTCGCCTTCGCCCGCGAGATCCTGAACCGGCTGGGCGTCTTCGAGCCGCCCGTGCTGGACGCCTTCCACCGGCTGTACCAGCACTCCGACCCGGAGGCGTACGCGGTGTTCGCAGCGGCGCAGGCATGAGCGGTGCGGCGGACACGGGCGGCCACCCGCGGGACACCGAACTGCTGAGCGAGACCGCGCTGGCCGTCTTCCGGCTCAACGGCCAGTTCCTCGCCGCCTCCGAGGTACTCGCCCGCCCGGCCGGACTGACCGCCGCGTGGTGGCAGGTGCTCGGCGCCGTACTCCGCGAGCCGCTGCCCGTCTCCGGGATAGCCCGCACCATGGGCATCACCCGGCAGAGCGTCCAGCGGATCGCCGACCTCCTGGTCGAGCGGGGCCTCGCGGCGTACGAACCCAACCCGGCCCACCGGCGGGCCAAACTCCTCGCCCCCACCGCCGAGGGCCGCACCGCCGTGGCAGGTATCGATCCCGGGCACGCGGAGCTGGCCCGGCGGCTGAGCGAAGAGCTGGGCGGCGACCAGGAGTTCGCCCGGGTGGCCGAAGCGCTGCGCCGGCTCTCGGGCGCGATGGCGGCCCTCCACCCGGAGACCTGACGGCCCGGCACCGGCCGGGCCCGCCGCCACCCTGACCCGCCGCCGCCCGACCCGCCGCCGCCCGACCCGCGTCCCGTCCGGCCGCCGCGGCCTGCTCCGGGCCCAGGGCCCCGCGTCCTACTTCGGGTCCAGATCCCGGCGCCGGAACCCCGCCAGCCCGGCGGCGACCAGGGCGGCGGCCACCAGCGTCAGGAGCACCAACGGGGTCCAGCGCAGCTCCGCGGCGGGGAGCTGCGGGACGTGGCCGAAGGGGGAGAGGTCGCCCAGGACGTCCGGCAGGCCGAGGAGCTTGCCGAGGTAGCCGACGGCGAATCCGTAGGCGGGGACGGCCCAGGCCAGCGGGGCCGCGCGGGGCGCCCAGCCGTACACCAGGGCGGCGGCCCCGCCGGTCACCCACAGCGCCGGGGCGTAGGCCAGGCCCGCGCCCAGCAGCCGTACACCCAGGTCCCCGTCGTGTGTGGCGGCGGCACCCGTCACGGCCATGGAGAGGGAGCCCAGCAGCAGCACGAGGGTGCCCCCGCCCAGTGCGGCCACCAGATGCGAGGCGAGCCAGCGGGACCGGGACAGGCCGGTGGCCAGCAGGGGTTCGGCGCGCCCGGCGGTCTCCTCGGCGCGCGGCCGCAGCGCGACCAGCACCACGAAGAGGGACGCGACGACGGCGACGATCAGCAGGACCGTGGAGGCGAACGACTCGACCAGCGTGCCGCCCGCTTCGGTGAGCGCCGCACGGACCTCGTCCAGGTCCGCGAGCATGTCCTCGACGCCGCCGAGGAGCGAGCCGTACATCGCGCCGAGCACCAGCAGCGCCGCACCGAACCCGGCACACAGTCCGCGGTGCAGCCGGAGGGCGAGGCCGAGCGGGTGGGTCAGGGCCGCGGAGGCTGTGGCCCGGCCCGTCCGGGGCGGCAGCAGTCCGGCGCCCACGTCGCGCCGGGTGCTGAGCAGATACCCGGCGGCGGCGGTACCGGCTGCCAGCGCGAGTGCGGGCAGCAGCGGCCACCAGCGGTTGTCGGCGAAGGGGTAGCCGCGCTGGATCCAGCCGATGGGGGAGCACCAGGCGAGCGCGTCGGGCCCGACGTCGCCCGCGGCCCGCAGCGCGTAGGCGGCGCCCACCGCGGCCAGCGCCATCCCGGAGGCGGTTCTGCCGTGCGAGGAGAGCTGCACGGCCACGGCGGCGACGCCCGCGAAGACCAGTCCGACGGTGGTGAGCGCGGCGCCGTAGAGCAGAGCGCCGCCCACGGTGGCGCCGCCGAGGCCGACGGAGGGCAGCAGGACCGCGAGCAGCAGGCCGAGCACCGCGTCGGCCGCCGCCGCGGTGGCGAGGGCCGCGGTGAGCGTGGCGTGCCGGCCGACGACGCCGGAGCGGAGGAGTTCGGCGATGCCGGTCTCCTCGTCGGCGCGGGTGTGCCGGACGACGGTCAGCACGCTCATCAGCCCGACCAGGACGGCGGCGTAGCCGAGCGTCAGCATGCTGAGCACGGCGGCGGGCGTGGGGTCGGCCAGGTAGTGCTCGGGGCCGGTCATCGCGAGCATGGCGGGGCCGCCGAGGGTGGCGGCCGTGTCGGCGGCCTCGGCCGGGTCGTCGGGCGCCAGGTCCGTGGCCTGCTGGAGGCTGGAGAAGGTGACCAGGAGCACCGCCGCCAGCCACACGGGCAGCCGCACCCGGTCGCGGCGCAGGGCGAAGCGGAGGAGTACGCCGGTTCCGGTCAGCGCGCCGCCGCCGGGCCCCTCCTGCCCGGCTCCGGTCCCGGTGCGGGCCGGTGCGGCTCGGGTCGCGGTACTCATCGCTGGCCGCCTTCCCGCACACCGTCGGAGCCGGCGTCGGAGCCGGCCGCGGCCGGGGGCGGTACGGGGTGGCCGCGGCCGGTCAGGTCGTCGCCGTAGTGCCGCAGCATCAGCTCCTCCAGGGTGGGCGGGTGGCTGACGAGGCTGCGGAGACCGAGTCCGCCCAGGTGGCGTACGACGGCATCGAGGTGCCCGCCGTCGACGGCGAAGTGCGCCCGGCCGCCGTCCGTCCGCAGGTTGTGGACACCGGGCAGCTCGCGGAGCCCGTCGAGCGGGCCGTCGGTCTCCGCCTCGATGGTGGTGCGGGTGAGGTGGCGCATCTCGTCGAGCGACCCGGACTGCACGGTCCTGCCGAGCCGGACGATGCTGACCCGGTCGCAGAGCTTCTCGACCTGGGACAGGATGTGGCTGGAGAGCAGGACGGTGCGGCCCTCGGCCTTCGCCTCGAGGATGACGTCCTGGAAGACGACCTCCATCAGCGGGTCGAGCCCCGAGGTCGGTTCGTCCAGCAGCAGCAGTTCGGCGTCCGAGGCGAGTGCGGCGACGAGGGCGACCTTCTGCCGGTTGCCCTTGGAGTAGCTGCGGCCCTTCTTGGTCGGGTCGAGGTCGAAACGCTCGACCAGTTCGGCCCGCTTCGCCGGGTCGATGCCGCCGCGCAGCCGCGCGAGCAGATCGACGGCTTCCCCGCCGGTGAGGTTGGGCCACAGCTCGACGTCGCCGGGGACGTAGGCGAGCCGCCGGTGCAGGGCCACCGCGTCGTGCCAGGGGTCGGCGCCGAGCAGCCGCGCGGTGCCGCTGTCGGCGCGCAGGAGGCCCAGCAGGACGCGCAGGGTGGTGGACTTGCCCGCCCCGTTCGGGCCGAGGAAGCCGTGCACCTCGCCGGTGGCGACCTCCAGGTCCAGCCCGTCCAGGGCGCGGGCCGTGCCGAAGTTCTTGACGAGGGCGGACACGGAGATCGCCGTGCCGGGGGGTGCCGCGGAAGGGCGGGCGGTCACGGTCGTGGACGCGTTCATGGTTTGGAAGCTACGCTCATTTCACAAATTTGTGAAGTTAAGGAAGCGTTAGGATCTTCCACAGGGCCCCTGAGCGGGAAGAACGGGAAGAGACGGGCAGACGTGTCAGACGACTCCGCGGCGGACCACCGGACGACAGAGGACCACCGGACAGCAGAGGACCGCCGGACGACCGAAGACCGCCAAGAGGCGGCGGACCACCAGGAGGTGGCGGACTACCGCACGAGGGTCTCCCCCTTCGTGGAACGGTTCGCCGCCGACCTCACCGAGGCGGGCATGCAGCGCATGGCCTCCCGCGTCTTCGCCTGCCTGCTCGCCTCCGAGGAGGGCGCCCTCACCTCCGCCGAACTCGGCGACCGGCTGCAGGCCAGCCCCGCCGCCATCTCGGGCGCCGTGCGCTACCTCTCCCAGGTCGCACTGGTCTCCCGGCAGCGCGACCCCGGCTCCCGCCGCGAGCGCTACATGCTGCACCAGGACGTCTGGTACACCAGCCTGCTCAGCCGCGACCACGTCCTCGGCCGATGGCTGGTCACCCTGAACACCGGCGCGGACGACCTCGGCGCCGACACCCCCGGCGGGCGCCGGGTGCGGGAGAGCGCGGAGTTCCTCGAGTTCATGCGCACCGGTCTGGAGGACCTGCTCAACCGCTGGCACGCCCGACAGCAATCCCCGATGACCGGCACCGAGTGACCGAGGCCCGGGTGACCGGAGCCCGGGAGACCGAGGCCCGGGTGACCGGAGGCGGAGCGGCTCACCCCGCCGGAAGCACCAGATGCCAGGCCCGGGGCAGCACGGTCCAGGTGCGCGACGCGGCCGGGGCCGCCGGAGCGCCGGAGTCGGCGTCCGCGTCGGCGCGGTAGCGGAACCCCGGGAACCCGTCCGGCGCGGAGACCGTGACGGTGTGCGCCCGCACGCGCAGCGGCGTGCCCGCCAGCGGCTGGACGGACACCTCGGCGAGCCCGCCGGTACCGGTCGTCCGTACCGTCACGTCCGTCACCGGCCGGTCCGGGCCTGCCACGACCGCGCCGTCCGCCTCCACCCGCAACCGCTGGGCGCCGCGCGCCGGTGGCCTGCGGGAAGCGGGCGGGGACGACGGCACGGGCCGCCCCGCGGCCGCCGGCGACAGGCCGCCGCGCTCCCCGGACGCCCTCCCGCGCCCGTGGGCCAGCATCGTGCGCGCCAATGCCTGGTACATCCGCCGCCACTGCCCGGCGAGCTGCCCGGCACGGTCCGCGTCCCGCTCGGCGTGCTCCTCCCGGCGGGGCGGGCGCACGGCCGGGGAAGCCTCGGTGCGCACCCCGCCCAGCACGACGCCGTCCTCGTCGTCGACCAGCAGGTCCATGGCGTGCGGGTTGCCGCGCAGCACCGTACGGGCGGCCGAGACCGCGTCCAGCGGCAGTCCGAGGCTGCGCGCCAGGGCGACCGAGGGGCCGTCGCCCACGGGCACCACCGACAGCGCCGTGCCCCCCAGCGCGCGCTCGCCGTGCAGATACCGGACCGCGTGCAGCAGGGCCCGGTCGTCGCCGACCAGGACGGGACGTCTGCTGCCGCACCGGGCCAGCAGCCGCGGGGTCTGCGCGGGATCGTCGGGCAGGCACAGCTTGAGGCCGGGCGTCGCCGCACGCAGCACGTCGCGCGCGATGCGTACGGACTCGGCGTCCGTGAGCCGGGCGACCGGATCGACGACCAGGAGCAGCGGATCCTCCCCCGAGCCCTTCGAGCAGGTGCCTCCGGCGGCCCGGGCCACGCCCGCGGGGGGCCTCGCGGAATCTGGAGCCGACACCACGGTCCTTCCTCATGAATCCGGAGGGGGATCCGGATGGTTCCGACGGGTGGTAGGGACGGTCCCGGTCGGTGGTTCCGACGGGTTCCGACGGGTTCCGACGGGTACTGACGGGTACTGACGAGTACTGACTGACACAGACGGGTTCTGACAGGTACTGACGGGTTCCAACGGGTTCTTGACAGGTACTGGCGGGCACTGACGGGTACAGACGCGTACTGACGGTGCTGAGGCGGTACTGGTTCGTACGCCCGTCCGGGCCGGAGCACTCCCCTGTTCGTCACCCGGGAGAATTGTTCGGTAATCTCTCGGTGCAAGAGCCCCTGCCGCTGTTGCGCCAGGGGCTTCCTCTATCTGGGGTACCGGACTGCGGCTCTTGCGAGGGTGCCGATCGGCGCCACCGCACGTGGGACATGCCCCGCCCGGAAGGGGTGTACGCCTGTGCCCGCACTTGTGCTGCTCGGTGCTCAGTGGGGTGACGAAGGCAAGGGAAAGGCCACCGACCTGCTCGGCGGCTCCGTGGACTATGTGGTGCGCTACCAGGGCGGCAACAACGCCGGCCACACGGTCGTCGTCGGCGACCAGAAGTACGCGCTGCATCTCCTCCCTTCCGGGATCCTCTCGCCGGGGTGCACCCCGGTCATCGGCAACGGCGTCGTCGTCGACCCCTCGGTCCTGCTCTCCGAGCTGAGCGGGCTCCAGGAGCGCGGCGTCGACACCTCCAAGCTGCTGGTGAGCGGTAACGCGCACCTGATCACGCCGTATCACGCGACGCTCGACAAGACGACGGAACGGTTCCTGGGCAAGCGCCGGATCGGCACCACCGGCCGGGGCATCGGCCCGAGCTACGCCGACAAGATCAACCGGGTCGGCATCCGGGTCCAGGACCTGTTCGACGAGTCGATCCTGCTGCAGAAGGTCGAGGCCGCGCTCGACTTCAAGAACCAGGTGCTCGCCAAGCTCTACAACCGCCGCGCGATCTCCCCGCAGCAGGCGGCCGAGGAGCTGCTGGGCTACGCGGAGCAGCTCAAGGGCTTCGTCGCGGACACCACGCTGATCCTCAACGACGCCATCGACGAGGGCAAGGTCGTCCTGTTCGAGGGCGGCCAGGGCACGCTGCTGGACGTGGACCACGGCACCTACCCGTTCGTCACCTCCTCCAACCCGACCGCGGGCGGCGCCTGCACCGGCGCCGGCGTCGGTCCGACGAAGATCAACCGGGTCATCGGCATCCTGAAGGCGTACACCACGCGGGTGGGCGCGGGGCCGTTCCCGACGGAGCTGTTCGACGACGACGGCGAGGCGCTGCGCCGGATCGGCGGCGAGTTCGGCGTCACCACGGGCCGCAACCGGCGCTGCGGCTGGTTCGACGCGGTCATCGCCCGCTACGCGACCCGCGTCAACGGGCTGACCGACTTCTTCCTCACCAAGCTGGACGTGCTCACCGGCTGGGAGCAGATCCCGGTGTGCGTCGCCTACGAGATCGACGGCGAGCGCACCACCGAGCTCCCCTACAACCAGAGCGACTTCCACCACGCTCAGCCGGTCTACGAGTACCTGCCGGGCTGGAGCGAGGACATCACCAAGGCGAAGACCTTCGGTGACCTCCCCAAGAACGCCCAGGCGTACGTGAAGACGCTGGAGGAGATGTCCGGAGCCCCCATCTCCGCCATCGGCGTCGGTCCGGGCCGCGACGAGACGATCGAGATCAACTCCTTCCTCTGAGCCACCCCCGGCCCGCAGCCGCACGGTCCCGGCCCGCAGTCGCACGGCCCGGTCCGTGCGGCTGCGGGCCGGGCCACTACGCTGCCCCGCGTGCAGCTCGCCGTGGACGGCACCGTCGTCGTGTCGGTGCTCCTCTCCCTCGCCCTCGCCACCCGGCTCCCGCCCGTCGCGGCAGCCCGGTGGCTGCCCGGCCCGCGCGCGGAGCCGTCGGCCGGGCCGTCGGCCGGGCTGCCGCACGGTGCGCGTGCCCGGCAGCGGCGGCGGAGCAGGCCCGCGCCCGGTGCCGGCCGGTCCCGCCGGGTGCCGGGACCGCTCGGTCTGCTCGGACTGCTGGTCGGCGCGGTACTGGTGAACCAGATCGCCGTCGTGGTGTACATCCGGCAGGTGCACGGCGGCGACCCCGGCTTCGTGGCGCGGTATCTGCCGCCCGGCTGGTTCGAACTGCCCGCAGCGGACTGGCCGCCGACCCGGCTCGCGGCGCACTGGCCCTGGCCGGAGGCGCTGGCCGGCTCCGTGCTGCGGGTCCAGGCCGCCCTCGAACTCCCGCTCGTACTGCTGGCCTTCGCGGTGGTGCTGCGCTGGCTGGACGACCGGCTGTACCGCCAAGTGCCGGCCTCCCCGCTGCTGGTGGTGGCCGCGCTCGCGTACACGGCCGTCTTCTGCGCCGTCGAATGGGACCTGCGCAACCCGTGGACCACGGACGACCTGCTGATCCGGTGCGCGTCCGCGCTCGTGACACCCCCGCTGCTGGCGGCGGCGGCCCGACGCCGGGCACCCGGCCGCACGCCGGAACCGGACCCGGTGCCGCTGTCCGCGGGGCGGCTGCTGCTCTTCCTCGGGTCCCTCGCCTCCTTCGGCGGGCTCGTCCTGCTCGCCTACGACACGCTGCTCCTCTACAACCTGGGGCGGCTGGAGGCGCGGCTGCCCTTGGTCGCCGGATGCGCCCTCGTCCTCGCCGGGTGCCGGGCGGCCGACCGGCGGTTGCGCACCGGCGCGGACGCGGGCCCCGCCGTCGCCTTCCTCGGCCACGCCCTGCGCCGCTTCCTGCTGCTGTTCTTCGCCCCGGCCCTGGCCGTGCGGTACGGCGTCGTCTTCGGCACCCCGGCGCTGGCGGCCGGTGCCGGACTGCTGCTCGGCGCGGTGGCCGCGGCTCTCGCGCTGCGGGACACGCTCACCGCGGCCGCCGGGACGGCCACTCCCGGGCGGCTGCTGCTGCGGCTGGCCGCCGCCGCGGTCGCGGGCACCGCCGCCGGTTGGGGTGCGGCACAGGTGATGAGCGGCGGCTACTACGAGACGGCGCTGCTCGCCGCCGCCGCGGCGTTCCTGGCGGTGGCGGTCGGCGTGTGCGTCCTCGGCGACGCCTGGGACGCGCGCCGTTCGTCCGTGCGAGTGAAAGTGTGAAGATCTCACCTATCGGAAGGGGAGGGCACGCCCGGACGGGCCCTGGTACCCATCGACTATTTCGTGGACCAAGGCGAGTGGGCCGATCCCGCGGGTGTGCTGATGACCGTGGAGGTCACCTCCTACGACTCCGACACCGACCGGCGCGACCGGCAGGAGAAGCCGGCCGCGTACGCCGCAGCCGGCATCCCGGTCTGTCTCCTCGTCGACCGCGACCGGTAAGAAGTCGTGGTCCACACCAACCCGGACCAGGAAGCGGGCCGCTACCGCGACCTGCACACCGCGTCCTTCGGTGAAGAGGTGATGCTCCCCGAGCCGGTCGGGTTCGCGCTGCAGACGGAGACGCTGAAGAACTACGCCCGCTGACCCCTCCGGCCGCGCCGGGGCCGCAGCAGCCGGTCCGCCGCACCGTGCGAGAGCGCGGTCGCGGCGGCGGCGGTGGCGAGGCCGACGGCGATGTCGCGAGAGGTGGCCGGACGGAGGACGCCCGCGTCCCGAAGCCGCCTGCGGGCCCAGACCGTGAACGGGACGACCAGCAGCGGCGAGGTCACCGAACCGGGGGTGTAGCCGCGGAAGGCGGCCGCCTGCGCCAGGTGGACGAGGCCGTGCAGCCCGAATCCGGTGAGCGCCCCCTGGTAGAAGCCGCTGCGCCCGCCCGTACGATGCCCGTCGGCCGCGGCGGCCGCCACGATGACGGCCATGACGCCGACGGCGGTGGCGAACCGGCGGCCGTCCAGCGACTCCAGCCGCTCCCACACCGCCTCGGGCACGCCGGGTATCCGCTCCCGCAGCTCGGGCACCCGGGTCCGGGTCCAGCGGGGCACCATGGCGACCTCCTCCGCGTCGTGCAGCGCCCATGCGGCGAAGAGCCCCAGGGTGACGCCGACGCCGATCGGCCCTGCCGGGTCCGTGTCGCGCGCTGCCGCAGCGGCCCGCGCCGCGTTCGTCCGCTCCGTGTGCACGTTCGTGTGCATGCCTGTGTGCATGACGGAAGTGTGCCGGGGTGGCCGGACGGCCCCTCGCGCACCCCCGGTCGGCTCAGGCGCCGGACGACCGGTAGGCGCCCGTGCGAGGTAGATGAGCAGCACGTACGGACTAATGATGATCGTTCCGGTGCGTGGTGTGGAACAGGTCTCGACGCACAGCCAGAACCGCGCGAGACCGCGCACCAGACCCGCAAGGAGCACCCATGCGCATCCGCACCGCGACCGCAGCCGCCGTCCTGGCGACCGCCGCCGTCCTCGGCTCGGCGGGCACCGCCTTCGCCGGCAACTCCTGGACCTCGTACGCGCAGGACTTCAGCCACCACGTCCTGAACGCGCGAGTGAGCAGCAGCGACAACGACACCACGACCGTCAAGTCGTTCCAGAGCAACCACATCCACGACAACGTGGTGACGAACATCAACAGCGGTCTCGCCATCGGCGAGCTCGAGCTCGACTGAGCCCACCGCTCATGAGGGCGCCCCGCGCGCCCGCGCCCGCTCCGGCCCCGCACACCGCGGGGCCGGACGCGTGTGCGGCGCGGACGCGAGCGGGCACCCGCGCCGCGGGGTCGGTCAGCGCAGCGCCCTGACGAGCACGTCGAAGGCCGGGGTGCGCGGGATGATGGGCGCGTAGTGGCCCACGCCGGGCAGCAGGTGCAGCCGGGCGCCCCAGTTGTTGGCGTAGCGGCGGGACAGCTCGATGGGCACCTCCTGATCGGCGGTGCCGTGCAGGATCTCCACCGGCGTGCGGGGCAGCAGCCGCATCGGGTCCGCCTCCCCCAGCGCCGAGGCGACCTGCGCCTCGCCCCCGAGGAAGTCCGAGACGACTCCGCCGTTCAGCCGCGTCGCATGGGCCCGCTCCAGGTCGGCGACGGGCGCCGCCACCACCACCCGCCCGGCGGCCCGCTCCCGCGCGGCCGCGGCCCACAGCGCGAGGTGCCCGCCCGCCGAGTGGCCGAACAGCACGCTGGGCGGAGCGCCCAGCAGGTCGAGCGCGGCGCCGATGTCCTCGGCGGTGGCGGGCCAGCCGCCGCCTCCGCCCACCCTGCGGTACTCGACCAGCGCCACCGGTATGCCCTGGCCCGCCAGCGCCGCGGCGAACGGCGACAGATGGCGGCGGTCCCACTGCTCGCGCCAGAAGCCGCCGTGCAGCAGCACCACCCGGCCGCCGGGCGCACCCTCCCCGTACAGATCGACGACCTGCGAGGGGTGCGGCCCGTACCGCTCCTGGCGTTCCGGGGCTGCGGCCGGGAGGGCCAGCAGCGTCTTCTCCTCGTCCTGGCTCATCGTGCTCCCCCGATCACTTCGCCCAGGACGCGGGCAGCGCGCTCGGCGTCCCGGTACGAAGTGTAGAGCGGGGTGAATCCGAAGCGCAGGACACCGGGGCGGCGGAAATCGCCGACGACGCCGCGCGCGATCAGCTCCTTCATCACCGCTTCCGCCTGCTCCGGCGGATCGCACAGCAGCGCCACCTGGCTGCCGCGCCGGGCGTGTTCGGCCGGTGTCAGGGACCGGACACCGACGGCGCCGCCGCCCGCGTGGGCGGCGACACAGCGCAGGAAGAAGTCCGTGAGCGCCAGCGACTTGGCCCGCACGTCCCGGATCCCGACCCCGTCCCAGACGCCGAGCGAGGTCTCCAGCGCGGCCATCGAGAGGATGTCGGGGGTGCCCACCCGGCCGCGTACCGCACCGCTCGCCGGCGTGTAGTCCGGTGCCATGGCGAACGGGTCCGCGTGCGAGTTCCAGCCGGGCAGCGGGGAGTCGAACCGGTCCTGCAGGGCGCCGCGCACGTAGAGGAAGGCGGGCGAACCGGGCCCGCCGTTCAGGAACTTGTAGGTGCACCCCACCGCGAAGTCCACACCGTGCGCGTCCAGGTCCACGGGCAGCGCACCGGCGCTGTGGCACAGGTCCCAGACCGCCAGGGCCCCCGCCGCGTGCGCGGCGGACGTGAGCGCGGGCAGCGCGCGGAGCTCTCCGGTGCGGTAGTCGACGTGGTTGAGCAGCACGGCCGCGGTACGCGGGCCCAGCGCGGCGGGTACCTCCTCAGGCGGTACGGCGCGCACCGTGCAACCGGTGAGGCGGGCCGCGGACTCGGCGATGTAGCCGTCGGTGGGGAAGGTCGCCGCGTCCACCAGCAGCTCGCCGCGGTCAGGGGCCTGTTCCCGTGCGATCCGGACCGCGCCGACCAGCGCCTTGAGGAGGTTCACACTCGTCGAGTCGGAGACGACGACCTGCCCCGGTCCGGCCCCGATGAGCGGCGCCACCAGCTCGCCGACCCGCTCCGGCATCGTCCACCAGCCGGACTCCTCCCACGAGCGGATCCGCAGCCGGCCCCACTCGCGGGAGACGACGTCCGCGAGCCGCGCCTCGACGGCCTTGGGCAGCGCGCCCAGGGAGTTCCCGTCGAGGTAGACGGTGGCGGGGTCGAGCACGAACCGCTCCCGCAGCGCGGCGAGCGGGTCGGCCGCGTCCAGGGCCAGTGCTTCCGCGGCGAGCGCCTCGGCGGCCGGTCCCACCGCGGCCGGGCCTTCGCCGGCCGCGGCCGGGTCCTCGGCGGCCGGGCTCCCGGCGGCAAGCGCGTCCGCGGCTTCGACGGGTCCGCGGTCAGACATGGCTGCGCGCCGTCCACAGTTCGGGGAACACCTGTTTGGCCGCCCGCTTCTCCAGCCAGGCGACCCCGGACGAGCCGCCGGTGCCGACCTTGGCGCCCATCGCCCTGCGGGTGGCCACGAGATGGTCGTTGCGCCAGCGCCACACCAGCTCGGCGACCTCGGTCAGCGCCTCGCCCAGCCGGTGCGCAGCGGAGCCCGGGTCCCCCGCGTAGACGCGCACCCAGACCGCCTCGACCCCCGGGTCGGGCTCGTACCGGGCGGCGACGTCCCGGCGCAGCACCGCCTCGGGGACCTCCGCGCCGTGCCGGGCCAGGAACCGCAGCGCCTCGTCGTAGAGGCTCGGCTCCTGGAGCGCCTTCTCCAGCTCGGCGTGCACCCGCGGCGCCCCCCGGTGCGGGACCAGCATGGAGGCCGACTTCTCGCCCAGCAGGAACTCCATCCGCCGGTACATCGCGGACTGGAATCCGGACCCGTCCCCCAGCGCCGCCCGGTAGGCGTTGAACTGGGCCGGGGTGAGATGCGCCAGCGGCTCCCAGGAGGCGTTGAGCGACCGCAGCTCGTGGGTGGAGCGCTTCAGGGCCGCCAGCGCGCCCTCGGTGTCGTCCCGCCGCAGCGCCGCGGCGGCCGTCTGCCACTCGTGCACGATGACGGTGAACCACAGTTCCATCACCTGGGTGGTGACGAGGAACGCCAGCTCCCCGGGATCGTCGGAGAGCGGCTCCTGGAGGTGGGTGAGGACGTCGGCGCGGACGTAGTCCTCGTACGGTGTGGTGCCCGCGAAATCCAGTACCGGGGCATCGGGGTCGTGTGACATCGCTGTCTCCACTCACTGTGCGTCCGGGTAGCGGTCCGCCCCTTCCGGATAGACATCGGAGCCCCGGTCCCCTCGGGCCCCTGCGGGCCCACTGGGCATCATGCGCGCTACGCGGCGGCGGCGGCAAGGTCACCGCTGTACAGAGGCATCCTCACCGCCGCCGTGCTCCCGCAGGCCACCGGCCCGCGGGCTCAGCCCAGGGTCGCGGCAGCGGTGGGCGAGCTCTCCTTCAGGAAGGAGGAGCAGCGCTCGTACTCATCCTGCTCCCCGATCGCCTCGGCCGCACGCGCGAGGGCGTGCAGCGCGCGCAGGAAGCCGCGGTTCGGCTCGTGCTCGAACGGCACGGGCCCGTGCCCCTTCCAGCCGTTCCGGCGCAGCGCGTCCAGCCCCCGGTGGTAGCCGGTGCGCGCGTAGGCGTACGACTCCACGACGCGGCCCGCCTCGAACGCGTCGTCGGCGAGCTGTGCCCACGCCAGCGACGAGGTGGGGTACTGCGCGGCGACCTCGGAGGGCGCCGTCCCGGCGGCGAGCAGCTCGCGCGGCCCGGGGTCGTCGGGGAGGTGGGTCGGGGGCGGACCCCCGAGCAGGTTCTCGTGAATGGCCATGGCCCCAGTGTGCCTGTACCTGTCCGCGCAGCGGACACCGCGCCGCCCCACCCGTGGCCCGGACGCGGAAAGGCCCCCGGCGTACCGCCGGGGGCCTTTCCGGAGGGCGCGTGCCGTCGCGCCTGCCGCGCGGGGCCCACCGCGCCCGCGCGGGGCGTCGCGGGCGGGCGCGGGGCGTCGCGGGCGCGCGCGGTGCTACTTCAGGCGGGTGCCGGTGGAGCGGAGGTTGCCGCAGGCGGTCAGGACGCGCTCGGCCATCCCCTTCTCGGCGGCCTTGCCCCAGCTCCGCGGGTCGTAGACCTTCTTGTTGCCGACCTCGCCGTCGATCTTCAGCACGCCGTCGTAGTTGCTGAACATGTGCGCGGCGACCGGTCGGGTGAAGGCGTACTGGGTGTCGGTGTCGAGGTTCATCTTCACCACGCCGTTCTGCAGCGCGGTGGCGATCTCCTCCTCGGTGGAGCCGGAGCCGCCGTGGAAGACGAAGTCGAACGGCTGGCTGCCCGCGGGCTTGTCGAACTTCTCGGAGACGCCCTGCTGGAGGTCCTTGAGCAGTTCGGGGCGGAGCACCACGTTGCCCGGCTTGTAGACGCCGTGCACGTTGCCGAAGGAGGCGGCGAGCAGGTAGCGGCCCTTGTCGCCGAGGCCGAGCGCCTCGGCGGTGCGGACGGCGTCCTCGACCGTGGTGTACAGCTCGTCGTTGATCTCGTGGGTGACGCCGTCCTCCTCGCCACCGGTCGGGGTGATCTCGACCTCAAGGATGATCTTGGCGGCGGCCGCCTCGGCGAGCAGCTCCTGGCCGATCGCCAGGTTGTCCTTGAGGGTCTCGGCGGACCCGTCCCACATGTGGGACTGGAAGAGCGGGTTCTCGCCGCGCTGCACCCGCTCGCGGGAGACCGCCAGCAGCGGGCGGACGTAGCCGTCGAGCTTGTCCTTGGGGCAGTGGTCGGTGTGCAGGGCGATGTTCACCGGGTACTTCTTCGCGACGATGTGCGCGAACTCGGCGAGCGCGACCGCACCGCTGACCATGTCCTTGCTGTACTGCCCGCCCAGGAACTCGGCCCCGCCCGTGGAGATCTGAACGATGCCGTCGCTCTCCGCCTCGGCGAAGCCGCGGAGCGCGGCGTGCAGCGTCTGCGACGAGGTGACGTTGATGGCGGGGTAGGCGAACGTGCCCTCCTTCGCCCTGTCGAGCATCTCGTTGTAGATCTCGGGGGTTGCGATGGGCATGAGACCGCTCCTTGGGGGTGCGTGGTGATCCGGCTTCGGCTCAACGGAACGACGTCATCGTCGTGCCCATCTTCCCAGACGGGGCCGGATGCTCCGGACGGGTGAGTTCACAAATGCACTTAATGCGTGGTGCGGTGCACTAGCCGCGTTCCACCCGCACGCATTCCACCCGAATGCGTTTCACGTGAAACCGCGGCCGCGGACGGACCGGAAGCTCAGGCCAGTTCGAGATCGGACAAATCGAACGCATGGACGTACGACACTCCGGCCCGCTCCATCGCCCCGGCCGCACCGCGCTCCACGATGGTCGCCACGGCGACCACCTCGGCACCCGCCTGCCGGGCCGCCTCGACAGCGGTCAGCGGCGAGTTCCCCGTCGTCGAGGTGTCCTCGACGATCAGCACCCGGCGCCCCGCGACATCCGGGCCCTCGATCCGGCGCTGCAGCCCGTGCGCCTTGCCCGCCTTGCGGACCACGAATGCGTCGAGGTGCCGGCCGCGGGCGGCGGCGGCGTGCAGCATCGCCGTCGCGACCGGGTCGGCCCCCAGCGTGAGGCCGCCCACCGCGTCGAAGTCCAGGTGCTCCGTCACGTCCAGCATCACCTGGCCCGCGAGGGGCGCCGACTCCCCGTCCAGGGTGACCCGGCGGAGGTCGACGTAGAAGTCGGCCTCCGCACCCGAGGAGAGGGTGACGCGGCCGTGCACCACGGCCTTGTCCTTGATCTGCCGCAGCAGCGCGGCGCGCACGTCGTCATTCATGAGACCTCAGCCTATGCGCCCCCGGCCCGCACCCCGGCACCACCACCTACAGCCGCTGCCAGCTCCACGTGGTCGTCAGCTCCAGCGGGTCGAGCGGGGTCACCTGGCGCGGGTGGGAGTTGAGCCCGTTGGGCGGGCCGCTCTGCGGCTCCACGCAGACGGCCTCCGCGGGCTCGTCGTAGACCACCACGTACTCGGCGCGCGAGGTGATCCGCAAAGACAGCTCGGAGGGCCAGGTGAGGGTGGCGTCCACACCGCCCGGCATCCCGAAGCAGTCGTCCCACGGCCCCGGCTGCGGCGCGATCCGCTTACCGGTCGGGATATGGTCCTCGCCCCGCTCCTCCTGCCACTCCGGCGAGAAGTCGAGCCGGACGTCCTCCCCGCCCTGGCCGAGATTGCGCAGGAACCAGGGATGCCACCCGGCCTGCGCCGGGAAGGAGACGTCGAAGGTCTCGACGGCGAGCTTGAGGGTGAGCGAACCGCCGTCCTCGGCGAGCTCGACGACCTGGGTCACCCGGCCCTCCCAGGGCCAGGGGTCGGTCAGGTCGTAGGTGAAGGACGCCTTGGTGTCGGTGCCGCCGGGCGTCTGACGCCAGACCGCGTCGCGGACGGTGCCGTGGAGGGCGTGCGGGCCTGCCCCGGCCTCCGGCCGGGAGCTGCCCCCGTTCAGCGGGAGTTGGAACATCTCTCCGCCGTTGCGGAACCGTCCCTGCGCCGTACGGCCGCACCAGGGCGCCATCACGAAGGAGCCGTACCGAGGCCCCTGGCGCAGGAGTTCGGTGCCGCCCACCCGGAGGGAGGCGAGCCGGCACCCGCGCCCGGGTTCGACCGACACCTCGGTCCCCTGGGCGCTGAGCACAACGGACGTGGCTTCTGCGGAGGTGGGCAGATCAGTCATACAGCGACCATAACGGCGGTGTCAGCAACCCCGCCGCAAGACCCGCTGTCAGCGCCGTCGCCGCAGCACCCGGCCGAGTACGACAGCGCCCGCGACCACGGCGGCGGCGGCCGGTGCGGCCCAGCGCAGAGTGGCGGTCGCCGACCCCTGCTCCGGCGCCGGGACCGGGGCGTAGCGGCCGCGCGGCGGGGCGTGGTCCACCTCCTCCGCGCTGCGCCCGATCATCGTGCGCCGGGCGTGCGCGGCCTCCGCGTTGAGCCCCTCCGGACCGCCGTCGAGCCCCTCGGGGCCGTCCGGCTCCTCCGCCCCGGCTGTCCCGCCCGTTCCCTCGGCGGCGTCGAGCTCCGACTCCTCGTCGCGACCCAGCGACGAGGGCGGCACCTCGGTCTCGAACAGCGGGGTGCGCTCCGGCTCCGGTTCCGGCTCCGGGATGCCGGGAATCGCCCGCTCGTTGTCGCCGGGTGCGCCGATGCCGCCCGCGACCGGGCCCTCGCGGCCCTCCGGTCCACCGTCGCCGGACGCGCCACCACCGGGCGCCTCCGCCTCCGGGCTGCCCGCGGGCGGTTCGGCGCGGATGCTGTCGCCGAGGGCCGCGGCGAACCTGTCGAGCAGCCGCACCCCCGCCGACGTGGCCGTCTTCTGTTCGAACGCGGCGAGCCTGCCGGTTCCGGTCACCGTGCCGACGCAGACCAGCGCGGTGCCCTCGCCGTCGTCGGCCGACCGCGGCTCGACGGAGAGCGCGAGTTCGACGGTGCCCTCGCCGCGGGCTTCGCTGCCGCTGCCCTCGACCTCCAGCCGCTCCAGCGCGTCAGGAGCCGCCGTAGCACCGGTGCCGCCGTGCGGAGTCAGGGTGAGAGCGCCGCGGTAGGTGATGGTCGAGCCACCGATCCGGACCTTCAACCGGCCGGCCACCCGCTCGGCCCCCCGCCCGTCGGCCTGCTCCTGCTGCTCCTGCTGCTCCTGCTGGAAGCCAGGCACGCAGCGGGCGACACGGGCGCTGTCGGTGAGAGCGGCCCGCACCGAGCCGACGGAAAGCGGTACGTACACCTCGTGCTCCATGGGCCGGAGCCTATTACCCCGCGCTGCGCCGCACATATGACCGGGCCGCATCTTCCCGCGCCCGTGTTGGGCGGCCCGTCCCGCCGCCGCACGGCCCCGGCCGTGCGCAGCCGATGCGGACGGTGCGGCACAGTCGGCACCTTCGGCCCGTCCGGCGCCTTCAGCCCGTTCGGCCCGTCCGGCGCCTTCAGCTCGTTCGGCCCGTCCGGCGCCTTCGGCCCGTCAGTCCGGATAGCGCGGGTGCATCAGGGTGGAGGCCCTGGCCTGCGGATCGCCCTCCGGCAGCGAGATGGTCCGGCCCCCCGGCAGTTGGCAGTCCTGCGGCGCGGGCCGGGCATGCCGGGCCAGCAGGAAGCCGCCGCGCCCAGCGGCGTCCGGGTAGGGGCAGGGGCTCAGCTCGGCGGCCCGCAAGGTGGCGTGCACGGTCCAGAAGGCGCGGGCCCGCTCGGCGCGCGGGCCCGCCCGCACGGAAAGGCGTCCCTCCTCGGCGAGCACGCGCTCCGCGAGGCCGTAGAACTCCTGCGAGTACAGCTCGGGACCGGCGACACGCGGGGCGGCCAGCACGGAGATCACCACGTCGAACGGGGCGGCCCCGGAGCGCACCCGGTCCCGCAGCCAGTCGAAGCCGTCGGCCCGCACGAACCGGACGCGCCGGTCGTCCAGGGCTCCGCCGTTGAGAGCGCGCAGGCCCGGGTCCTGCCGCGCGAGCCGTACGACGCCGGGGTCGCTCTCCACCACCGTGACCTCGCGCACCTCCGGATAGCGCAGCACCTCGCGCAGCGCGAGCCCGTCGCCGCCGCCGACGATCAGCACCCGGGCGCGCGGGCCGCCGGACATCGCGGGCCGGACCAGAGCCCGGTACTCGGCGCGGGCGCGGCGGCCCCGCAGCACCAGCGCACCGTCCCGGAACAGCCGCAACTCGCCCGCCGCCGGCCACTCGCTGCGGGTCGCACCGCCGGTCAGGACGAGTTCCTGCCGGTCGGTGCGCACGGCCACCCGTATGTCCTCGCCGAACACCGCCTGCCGCGCGGCGTGTTCGAACGGTCCGGTGAACGCGGTGCCCGCGAGCAGCAGGAGGAGCACGCAGCCGTTGGTCGCCAGCAGCCGGCGGCGCACCCGGCCCGTCAGATCGTGGCGGAAGAGCCACTGCACGACCAGGCCCCCGGCCACCGCGTTCACCACCCCGGTGAGCAGCGCACCGGTCAACTCACCGGCCAGCGGCAGCAGCAGGAACGGGAAGGTCAGTCCGCCGACCAGCGCACCGACGTAGTCGGCGGCGAACAGGTCGGCGAGGGCGCCACCGGGGTCCTGCGCACGGATCCGCTGGATCAGGGTCATCAGCAGCGGCATCTCCGCGCCGATCAGCACTCCGATGGTGAAGGAGATGACGACCAGCGCCACCCGGGCTCCGCCCAGCCAGGCGAAGGAGGCGTACATCCCCATCGCCGAGCCGCCGCCGACCAGCGCGAGCAGCGCCTCGACACAGCCGAAGCCCGCGGCGGCGTGGCAGCGCAGCCGCTTGGCCAGCAGCGAGCCGACGCCCATCGCGAAGACCATCACGGACAGGACGACGGACGCCTGGGTGACCGAGTCCCCGACCAGGGAGGAGGCCACGGCGACCAGTTCGAGTTCGTAGACGAGGCCGCAGGCCGCACACACGAACACCGAGGTGAGGACCAGGCCGCGCCCGAACCTCGCGGGGACGGGCAGCCGCGGGCTCTCCACGGAGGGCGGTGGACGGTCGATCATGGGTGCACGCTACGTCACATCATAGACACCTTAGGTCACTCACATGAGTGCTTCCGGTGTGACCGGCCCCCCACCGGGCAGGGCCCGGAGGCAGGCGCGCTGCACACAGCGTGCCCGGACGAGCGGGACCGTGCCGAGGCGCCGGGGCATGCCGGGGCACCGAGCCGTGCCGGGGTACATGGGGACATGCCGTGCCGTGCCGAGCCGTGCCGGGGTGAACCGGGGTGTACGGGGACGTGCCGCCGGATCGCCTCAGGCCATGGCCGGACCGCGGCGGAGCGGGATCACGGACGCACCCTCCGGCCCCGCGGCTCCGCCCGTACCTCTTCGCGCCCGGGTGGCCACCCGGGTCCGGGTCGAGACCAACGACCCCTCCTGCGGGTAGGAATGCCAGGTGCGCCAGCGGATCTGCCCCTCGTGCCGCTGGACGAGCAGCGCGGTGAAGGCGCTCGGCGCCCCGGGGAACGTCCCCGCGAAACCGTTGGGATGGTCCGCGACCAGCGCGAGCAACTCCTGCGCGCGCCCGGAGAACGAGCTGGGCGACAGCCGCTCGACGCGGGCCGCGAACTCGTACTCCCACCCCGTGAAGCGTTTGGAGACGCCCAGCGGGAGCGGGGTACTGCTGCCCGGCAGGCAGGCGACGGTCTCGCAGCACCCGCCGTACTCGTCGCCGAGCAGGACCTGGTGCGAGGCGCCCAGCAGCCGCAACTGCACATGGGTGCCGTCCAGTTCGACATCCATGCAGGCGAGTGCGGGCAGCGGCGCACGACCCAGGTCCCAGGCGAGGTCGTGCGCGCGGGTGTCGGTGTAGGCGGTGTTCAAAGTGGTGAGCATGGGTCGGCTCCGCAGACACACAGGGAGGAGTGGGCCGCCCCACCCCTCGATCTCCCGCGCCTCCGGGCCGGGGACCAGGAGGCGCGGGGACGACAGTTCACGATTCACCGAATCACGGAAACGCCGTACCCACAGCGCTTTTACCCAGGTTCTACGGATTTCCATCCCATAGGTATGGATGAGGTCATGTGTTCCCTTCCGGCTCGGCCGCCACCGGTCCCCCGCGGAGCTCCGGAGCGGGCGCCACAGGGCGCGGAAGGCGGGGCGGGGGCGCGGGCGCGGGGCGCGTTTGCCGACCGCGGGCGCGGAGCACGGTTGCCGGTCGCGAGCGCAGGGCACGGAGCACGAGCACGGAGCACGGGCGCGGGCTCCGTTGCGCGCCGGCCGCGCGAGCGCTTCAGTCGCCGTCGCCGTACGACGCGTCGCCGTGAGAGGTGTCGCCGTCGCCCGAAGCGTCCCCGCCCTGCGGAGCGCCGCCCCCGTACGCGGGACCATCGCCGGTCGGGATGTCGCCGTCGTACGCGCCGCGGTTGCCGCGGCCGCCTCCGGCCCGCCGGGAGCCGCCGCGGCGGGGCGGAGGGCGCCGCGGGCGGCCGGAGACGGCCGGCTTGGCGAGCACCGCGACGAGGGCGAAGGCGGTGACGATGCCGACGAACACCAGAACTTGGGACATGGGCGCTTCCCCCTCGAAGTTCTGTGAACGGCAATTCCCTTCTCGTACAACCGTGCTGCCGTCCGCAGGCGTAGTCGGCTCCTGCCCGCTGCCGCGGGTGGGCAATGCCGGGTTGAGGAAGACCAGAGCTTGCCGGAGGATGGCTGCCATGACTGCTGGCCATGCCGCCGCCCCGGGAGCGCCGGGGGCCGCGGACGCCGCCCGGACGGAGTCCGGCGAAGGGCGCCCGCTGCTCAACCGCCGCCTCGCCGGATTCGGCACCACGATCTTCGCCGAGATGTCCGCGCTCGCCGTCCGGACCGGCGCGATCAACCTGGGCCAGGGCTTCCCCGACACGGACGGCCCCGAGGAGGTCCGGGAGGCCGCGGTCCGCGCGCTGCGGGACGGCCGGGGCAACCAGTACCCGCCGGGTCCCGGCATCCCCGAACTGCGCACCGCCGTGGCCGAGCACCAGCAGCGCTTCTACGGCCTGCGCTACGACCCCGACACCGAGGTGCTGGTCACCGCGGGCGCCACCGAGGCCATCGCCGCCTCGCTGCTGGCGCTGGTCGAACCCGGGGACGAGGTCATCGCCCTGGAGCCGTACTACGACTCCTACGCGGCCTCCATCGCGATGGCGGGCGGCACCCGGGTGCCCGTCACCCTGCGCCCCCGGGACGGCGCCTACCACCTCGACCTGGACGAGCTGCGGGACGCCGTCACCGACCGCACCCGGCTCCTCCTCCTCAACACCCCGCACAACCCGACCGGCACCGTGCTGCGCCGCGACGAACTGGCCGCTGTCGCCGAACTGTGTGTGGAGCGCGACCTGCTCGCCGTCACCGACGAGGTCTACGAGCACCTGGTGTTCGACGGCGCGCACCATCCGCTGGCGAGCTTCCCGGGGATGCGGGAGCGCACGGTCACCATCTCCTCCAGCGGCAAGACGTTCTCCTTCACGGGCTGGAAGGTCGGCTGGGTCACCGGCACCCCCGCGCTGGTGACCGCCGTACGCGCGGCCAAGCAGTATCTGACGTTCGTGTCGGCGGGGCCCTTCCAGTACGCGGTCGCGGAAGCGCTGGCGCTGCCCGACAGCTACTACACCGACCTGCGCGAGGGCCTGCGCCGCAGACGGGACCTGCTGGCCGGCGGCCTCCAGGAAGCGGGCTTCGCGGTGCACCGCCCCCAGGGCACCTACTTCATCACCACCGACATCCGCCCGCTCGGCGCCACCGACGGGGTCGCCTTCTGCCTCGCCCTCCCCGAGCGCGTCGGCGTCGTCGCCGTCCCCACCCAGGTCTTCTACGACCACGCCGCGGAAGGCGCCCCCTATGTCCGCTTCGCGTTCTGCAAGCGGGAGAGCCTCCTGGACGAGGCGGTGGCACGCCTCAAGCGGCTTGCACCCTGACGAGGATCGGGGGCGCCCAGGACCGGGCAGCGTGTGCACGAGGCCCCGCCGCCCCTGGATCAAGCCCCTCCGGGGTGCGCACCGGTCCTCCTGGGTGCGCACCGGTCGCGTTCTGCGAGCGGGAGGACGTGCCGGCCGACGCGGCGGCTGCGGGGGCGCGGACAGCCGAAGGGCCGGGCGCATCCCCAGGATGCGCCCGGCCCTTCGGAACTCGGGGTGCCGACGCCGCTACGCGTCGCCGCCGTCGCCCTCGGAGGAGTCGATGTCCTTCTCCAGGCCGAACTGCTCCACCAGCCACTTGTCGAACTCGATGCTGGCGCGCACCCAGCTCACCGTGGACGAGACGAAGTGCTCCAGCGAGACGCCCGTGCCCACCAGCATCTGCGCCTCACCGATCAGCCGGACGCTGCCGTCGTCGTGGGTGTGGCTGTAGACCTTGGGCCACAGGGTGCGGCGGTTCCAGTCGTCGATGGCCTCCAGCAGCTTGGGCTTGTCCTCGATGGTGTGCGGCCGGTCGTAGAACGTACGGACCGAGAAGACCTGCTGCTCCGCCTCACCCCGGAACATGAAGTAGGTGCGGAACTCCTCCCACGGCGCCGCGAGGTCCCCCTCGTCGTCGACGACGTACTTCAGCTCCATCTGGTCCAGGAGCTGCTTGACGAGGTCCTGGTCGGGGATGATCGGTCCGGTGGGACCGGACTCCTCCGGCTCCTCGGGCTGGCCCCCGAAGTTCGGGATCGAGGACGGGTCGATGCTCACGTGGGTGTTCCCTTCATACGGCTTCGGTCATCCTCCCGCACGGGCCCCCCGCGGTGACAACCCTGGGGGTTCGGCCCGGCCGGAGGCAGCGGAGGGGCGGAGCCCGCTGTGTGCGGCACCGCCCCACCCTTTCACCGTTTCCTGTTTCCGGCGCCCCAGGACGCCCAGGACGCCCCGCCTCCCGTACCCCGGGCGGCCGGTGCACCGGGCGCCGCGCCCGGGGCACGGGAGGCGACTGCGGAAGGGCCGGCAGCCGGCCCCCTCCGCAGCTCCCGACGGTCTCAGGCGTACGCAGACGGGCTCAGACGGGCTATGGGCTCAGTCTCCCGCGGCCGCTCCGGCGGCCGAGCCCACCACCAGGCCCTCCCACCCCTCGACGTGGTCCACCCGGACGGTGTCGCCGTCGCGGACCTCGCCCGCGAGGATCTCCCGCGCGAGCTGGTCGCCGATGGCCGTCTGCACCAGGCGGCGCAGCGGCCGGGCACCGTACGCCGGGTCGTTGCCCTCCGTGGCGAGCCAGTCCAGCGCGGCGGGGGTGACATCCAGCGTCAGCCGCCGCTCGGCGAGGCGGGCCTGCAGCGCGTCGACCTGGAGCCGGGCGATCCGCCGCAGCTCGTCCCCGGCCAGCGCGGAGAAGACGACCAGGTCGTCCAGCCGGTTCAGGAACTCGGGCCGGAAGGCGGACCGGACGGCGGCGAGCACCTGCTCGCGCTTCTCCTCTTCCTTCTCCAGCGGGTCCATCAGGAACTGGCTGCCCAGATTGGAGGTGAGGATGAGGATGGTGTTGCGGAAATCGACGGTGCGGCCCTGGCCGTCGGTGAGCCGGCCGTCGTCGAGGACCTGGAGCAGCACGTCGAAGACCTCGTGGTGCGCCTTCTCCACCTCGTCCAGCAGGACGACGCTGTAGGGGCGGCGCCGCACGGCCTCGGTGAGCTGGCCGCCCTCCTCGTAGCCGACGTACCCGGGCGGTGCGCCGACCAGCCGGGCGACGCTGTGCTTCTCCCCGTACTCGCTCATGTCGATGCGGACCATGGCCCGCTCGTCGTCGAAGAGGAAGTCCGCGAGCGCCTTGGCCAGCTCCGTCTTCCCGACACCGGTGGGGCCGAGGAACATGAACGAGCCGGTGGGGCGGTCGGGGTCGGCGATACCGGCCCGGCTGCGGCGCACCGCGTCGGAGACCGCGCGCACCGCCTCCTGCTGCCCGATCAGCCGCTTGCCGAGCTCCTCCTCCATCCGCAGGAGCTTCTGCGTCTCGCCCTCCAGCAGCCGGCCGGCCGGGATGCCCGTCCAGGAGGCGACGACGTCGGCGATGTCGTCCGAGCCGACCTCCTCCTTGACCATCTTGCTGTCCTTGTCTTCCTGGCCCGCCGCGATCTCCTTCTTGGCCTCTTCCTCCTCCTCGGTGGCGGCCGCCAGCTCGCGCTCGACGGCCGGGATCTCGCCGTAGAGGAGCTTGGAGGCGGTGCCGAGGTCGCCGTCGCGCCGGGCGCGCTCGGCCTGGCCGCGCAGCTCGTCCAGCGTCTCCTTCAGCTCACCGACCCGGTTGAGGCCCCGCTTCTCCTTCTCCCAGCGGGCGGTGAGCCCCCGCAGGTCCTCCTCCTTGTCGGCCAGCTCGCGGCGCAGCCGCTCCAGCCGCTCGACGGAGGCGGGGTCGGTCTCCTTGTCCAGGGCCAGCTCCTCCATCTTGAGCCGGTCGACGGCCCGCTGGAGCTCGTCGATCTCCACGGGTGAGGAGTCGATCTCCATCCGGAGCCGGGAGGCCGCCTCGTCCACCAGGTCGATGGCCTTGTCGGGGAGGAAGCGGGAGGTGATGTAGCGGTCCGAGAGAGCGGCGGCGGCCACCAGCGCGCTGTCGGAGATCTGCACCTTGTGGTGCGCCTCGTACCGCCCCTTGAGCCCGCGCAGGATCGCGATGGAGTCCTCGACGGTCGGCTCGGCCACCAGCACCTGCTGGAAGCGGCGCTCCAGGGCCGGGTCCTTCTCGATCCGCTCGCGGTACTCGTCCAGCGTGGTGGCGCCGACCATCCGCAGCTCGCCGCGGGCCAGCATCGGCTTGAGCATGTTGCCCGCGTCCATCGCCGAGTCGCCGCCCGCGCCCGCTCCGACGACGGTGTGCAGCTCGTCGATGAAGGTGATGATCTGGCCGTCGCTCTCCTTGATCTCGGAGAGCACGGTCTTGAGCCGCTCCTCGAACTCACCGCGGTACTTGGCGCCCGCCACCATGGCGCCCAGGTCGAGGGCGACCAGCCGCTTGTTCCGCAGCGACTCCGGTACGTCGCCCTTGACCACCCGCTGAGCCAGCCCCTCGACGACGGCGGTCTTGCCGACGCCGGGCTCGCCGATGAGGACGGGGTTGTTCTTGGTGCGCCGGGAGAGCACCTGCACCACCCGGCGGATCTCCTGGTCCCGGCCGATGACGGGGTCGAGCTTGCCGTCCCGGGCCGCGGCGGTCAGGTCGGTGCCGAACTTCTCCAGGGCCTTGTAGGTGCCCTCGGGGTCCGGGTTGGTGACCCGCCGGCTGCCGCGCTGCGCGTTGAAGGCGTCCAGCAGCTTCCGGTCGTCGGCGCCCTGCTGCTCGAGCAGCTCGCCGGTGGCGCCGCCCTTGGCCGCCAGCGCGATCAGCAGGTGCTCGGTGGAGACGAAGCTGTCGCCGAGGTCCTTGGCGCGCTGGGCCGCGTCGGCGATGACGGCGTGCAGGTCGCGGTCGGCCTGCGGCCGGCTCACCGTCTGCCCCTGCACGGTGGGCAGGGCCGCGAGCAGCCGCTCGGCGCCCGAGCGCAGCGCCGCCTGATCGGCCTCGACGCCGGCGATCAGATCCTGGATGTTCTCGTTGTCCTCGCCCGTGAGCAGGGCGAGCAGCAGATGGGCCGGGGTGATGTCGGGGTGCCCGTCGCTCACCGCCCGGTCGTTGGCCGCGCCGATGGCGTCCCGGCTCTTGTTGGTCAGCTCCGCGTCCACTGTCCTGCGTCCTCCTCCAGTGCTGGCTGCGGGTGCCGTGCCCTGGCGCCCCCTGCGCCCCGATCACCGGCACTTGCTACCCATAGCATGCAACAAGTTGAGTCTATTCCACTCAACCTGAAAACGTCTACGATCCTTCTTGGTTCCCGGCCGTTCCGGCCCGGAAAATCGCCCAACGAGCCGCTCGGCAGCGGCATTTGGAGCTGACAGAGTGAAGATCGGCATTGCTGGCACCCACCGTGTCGCCACGGTGATGGTCACTTCCTCGGCCGTCCTGACGGCAGGCGCACTGGCCGCACCGGCCGCCGCGGCAGCCCCCGCGGCCCCCGCACCGACCGCCGCCCGCACGGCCGCGGCCCCCGCGGTCGCAGCCGCCAAGAAGCCGTCCGTCACCGCCAAGGGCGGCTACGTGATGAACAGCGGCACCGGCAGGAGCCTCTACACCAAGGCCGCCGACACCCGGCGGTCCACCGGCTCGACCACAAAGATCATGACTGCCCGGGTGGTGCTCGCCCGCAAGAACCTCGACCTCTCCCGGAAGGTCACCATCCGGAAGGCGTACAGCGACTACATCGTCCGCAACACCGCCTCCTCGGCGCGGCTGATCGTCGGCGACAAGGTCACCGTCCGTCAGCTCCTCTACGGGATGATGCTGCCCTCCGGGTGCGACGCCGCCTACGCGCTCGCCGACACCTTCGGCAAGGGCAGCACCCGCTCCGCGCGGGTCAAGTCCTTCATCGGCTCGATGAACTCCACGGCCCGCAGCCTCGGCCTGAAGCACACGCACTTCGACTCGTTCGACGGCATCGGCAAGGGCCGCAACTACTCCACCCCGCGCGATCTGACCAAGCTCGCCCGCGACGCGATGCGCTCCCCGACCTTCCGCTCGATCGTGAAGACCCGCTCCACCAAGCAGAAGACGGCCACCAAGAGCGGCGGCTACCGGTACATGAACTGGCGCAACACCAACCCGCTGCTGGGCGGCTACTCCGGAGCGCTCGGCGTCAAGACCGGCTCGGGTCCCGAGGCGAAGTACTGCCTGGTCTTCGCCGCCAAGCGGGGTGGCAAGACCGTGATCGGCACCGTGCTGGCCTCCTCCTCGTCCGCCAACCGCACGAAGGACGCGAAGAAGCTGCTCTCCTACGGTTTCGCGAAGTAACCGCGGCAGACCGCGCCGCCCGGCCCCGGAGCCGCTTCCGGGGCCGGGACCGGCAGCCGGGACCGGTGGCCGGCACCGCCCCGGGGCGGTGGCCGCCGGGTGCCGGGCCCGGGTCACTCCCGGGGACGGGGCCGCCAGACCACCAGCGCGCTGGACTGGCGCACGTCCTCGTAGGGCACCAGATCGCGCCGGTAGGAGGCGTGCACCTGGGCCTCCCGCTGCTGCATCGCCGCCGCGGCGCCCTCCACCGCGGCCGACAGTTCGGCCACCCGCTGCTGGAGCGCCGTGACCTGGTTCTCCAGCTCGATGATCCGCTTGATACCGGCGAGGTTGATGCCCTCGTCCTGACTGAGCCGCTGCACCTCGCGCAACTGCTCGATGTCGCGGGCCGAGTAGCGGCGGCCCCGCCCGGGCGTCCGGTCGGGCGAGACCAGCCCGAGCCGGTCGTACTGCCGCAGGGTCTGCGGGTGCAGCCCCGAGAGCTGCGCTGCGACCGAGATGACGTAGACAGGAGACTCGTCCGTCAGCTCGTACGCCGCGGAGCGCCCGGCCGCGAAGCGTCTGCGTCCGTCCCGGCCGTCCACCTCAGTCTCCCTTCGCTGCCTTGAACAACGCGGCCCGCGGATCCTCACCCGCCGTCGCGTCCCGGTAGGACTCCAGGGAGTCCTTCGCCTCGTCGTCCAGCGCCACCGGCACCGCGACCTCCACCGTCACCAGCAGATCGCCGCGGGTACCGTCCTTGCGGACCGCGCCCTTGCCCCGGGCCCGCATCGTCCGCCCGGACGGCGTACCCGGCGGGACCTTGAGGGTGACCGGCGGACCGCCCAGCGTGGGGACCTTCACCTCGCCGCCGAGGGCGGCCTCCGGGAAGGTGACCGGAACCGTGACCGTCAGATTGTCGCCCCTGCGACCGAACACCGGGTGCTTGTCCACGTTGACGACGACATACAGATCACCGTTGGGGCCGCCGCGCTCGCCGGGGGCGCCCTTGCCGCGCAGCCGGATGCGCTGCCCGTCGGTGACGCCCGCCGGGATGCGGACCTGCATCGTGCGCGAGCTGGTCGCCCGGCCGGACCCCTTGCAGGTGTCGCAGGGGTCCTGCGCGATCAGGCCGCGGCCCTTGCAGTCCACGCACGGGTCGGTCAGCGAGAAGCCGCCGCCCGTGCCCCGGGAGACCTGCCCGGTCCCCACACAGGTGGGGCACACCCGCGGGGTGCCGTTCTTGTCCCCCGTCCCCGCGCAGTCCTTGCACGCGGCGCTGGAGGACATCCGCAGCGGGACCGTGGCCCCGTCCACCGCCTCGGTGAAGCTGAGCGTCACCTCGGACTCGATGTCCTGCCCGCGCCGGGGCTGGGTGCGGGTACCGGCGCCGCCGCGGTTGAACAGCCCGCCGAAGACGTCGCCGAGCCCGCCGCCGAAGCCCCCGGCACCACCGGGGCCGCCGGGACCGCCGGCTCCGCCGCCGCCCTGGCCGCCGAACAGGTCGCCCAGGTCGAAGTTGAACGTTCCGGCGCCGCCCGGTCCGCCCGCGCCGCCGCCGGGCCGGAAGCCGCCGCCGTTGCCGAAGAGACTGCGCGCCTCGTCGTACTCCTTGCGCCGTTTGGCGTCGCCGAGGACGTCATACGCCTCGGAGGCGTCCTTGAAGCGCTCCTCGGCCTTGGGGTCGCCCGCGTTGGCGTCCGGGTGGTTCTCCCGGGCCAGCTTGCGGTACGCCTTCTTGATCTCGGCTTCGGTGGCGTCCTTGGGGACGCCGAGGACCTTGTAGTAGTCCTTCTCGATGAAGTCCTTGGTACTCATCCTCGACGTCCCTCCTCCCGCACGCGGTCAGCCCTCGTCCGGGCCACCGTTCTCCTCTTCAGCCGCCGGCGCCTCGGCACCGGCCTCGCCCTTGCCGCCCGCGGCACCGGGCTGCGGCTCGGCCACGCCGACCCGCGCGGGACGGATGGTCCGCTCGCCGATTCGGTACCCGGGTTGCAGGATCTGCACGCACGTCGTCTCCGTGACGTCCGGAGAGTAGGAGTGCATCAGGGCCTCGTGCACCGTCGGGTCGAAGGGCTCGCCCTCCTTGCCGAACTGCATCAGACCCATCTTGGCCGCGACGGTCTCCAGCGACTCGGCGACCGACTTGAAGCCGCCCACCAGCTCGCCGTGGTCCCGCGCCCGGCCGATGTCGTCCAGCACCGGCAGCAGCTCGGTCAGCAGGTTCGCGACGGCGATCTCCTTGACCGCCTCCCGGTCCCGCTCGACCCTGCGGCGGTAGTTCTGGAACTCCGCCTGCAGCCGCTGCAGGTCCTGGGTGCGCTCGTGGAGGGCCTTGCGGGCGGCCTCCAGCTCGGACGGGGCGCCCTCGGCGGACTCGCCCCGCTCCTGGTCGCCGCCCTCCGCGTCCCAGACGTCCTGTGCGCTCACATCGCCCTCACTCTGCTGGGCGTCCCCGGCCGACGGCGCCCCGGGCGCCGCCTCCTGGTCGGAGGCGGCGGCCCGGTCCGCTTCGCTCGGCTCACCGGCGTCGGCGGGGACGTCGGACTCCTTGCCGAAGCCCGCGGTCTCCTCCGTCACGCCGCACCGTCCTTGGGCTTCTGGTCCTCGTCGACGATCTCGGCGTCCACGACGTCGTCCTCACCGGCGCCGCCCTCGGCCTTGCCCGCACCGGCCGCGCCGCCCTCGGCGCCGCCCTCCTGGGCCTGCTGGGCGTCGGCGTAGAGGGCCTGGCCCAGCTTCTGGCTGGTGGCCGCGACCTTCTCGGACGCCTCGCGGATGGCCGCGGTGTCCTCGCCCTTGAGCTTCTCCTTCAGGTCCTCCAGCGAGGTCTCGACCTCGGACTTGGTCTCGGCCGGGACCTTCTCCTCGTTGTCCTTGAGGAACTTCTCCGTCGTGTAGACGAGCTGCTCGGCCTGGTTGCGCGTCTCGGCGGCCTCGCGGCGCTTGTGGTCCTCGTCGGCGTACTGCTCGGCCTCCCGCATCATCCGCTCGATGTCGTCCTTGGGAAGGCTGGAGCCGCCGGTGACCTGCATCTTCTGTTCCTTGCCGGTGCCCAGGTCCTTGGCGGAGACGTGCATGATCCCGTTGGCGTCGATGTCGAAGGTGACCTCGATCTGCGGGACGTTGCGCGGCGCCGGGGGCAGGCCGGTCAGCTCGAACATGCCGAGCTTCTTGTTGTAGGCGGCGATCTCCCGCTCGCCCTGGAAGACCTGGATCTGCACCGAGGGCTGGTTGTCCTCCGCGGTGGTGAAGGTCTCCGAGCGCTTGGTCGGGATGGTGGTGTTCCGCTCGATCAGCTTGGTCATGATGCCGCCCTTGGTCTCGATACCGAGGGACAGCGGGGTGACGTCCAGCAGCAGGACGTCCTTGACCTCGCCCTTGAGCACACCGGCCTGGAGGCTGGCGCCGATCGCCACGACCTCGTCCGGGTTCACGCCCTTGTTCGCGTCCTTGCCGCCGGTCAGCTCCTTGACGAGCTCCGCGACGGCCGGCATCCGGGTGGAGCCGCCGACGAGCACCACGTGGTCGATCTCGCTGAGTTGGATGCCCGCGTCCTTGATCACGTTGTGGAACGGGGTCTTGCAGCGCTCCAGCAGGTCCTGCGTGAGCTGCTGGAACTGCGCCCGGGTCAGCTTCTCGTCCAGGTGCAGCGGGCCCTCGGCCGAAGCGGTGATGTAGGGCAGGTTGATCGTGGTCTCGGTGGACGAGGAGAGCTCGATCTTCGCCTTCTCCGCGGCCTCCCGGAGGCGCTGGAGGGCCATCTTGTCCTTGCCCAGGTCCACGCCGTGGCCGGACTGGAACTGCTTGACCAGGTAGTCGACGACCCGCTGGTCCCAGTCGTCACCACCGAGGTGGTTGTCGCCGTTGGTCGCCTTGACCTCGACGACACCGTCGCCGATCTCCAGCAGCGAGACGTCGAAGGTACCGCCGCCGAGGTCGAAGACCAGGATCGTCTGGTCCTCCTTCTCCAGCCCGTAGGCGAGGGCCGCGGCGGTCGGCTCGTTGACGATCCGGAGCACGTTCATGCCCGCGATCTCGCCGGCCTCCTTGGTGGCCTGCCGCTCGGCGTCGTTGAAGTACGCCGGGACGGTGATGACCGCGTCGGCGACCTTCTCGCCCAGGTACGACTCGGCGTCCCGCTTCAGCTTCTGCAGCACGAAGGCGCTGATCTGCTGCGGGTTGAACTCCTTGTCGTCGATACCGATCTTCCAGTCGGTACCCATGTGCCGCTTGACCGACCGGATTGTCCGGTCGACGTTGGTGACCGCCTGCCGCTTGGCCACCTCGCCGACGAGCACTTCGCCGTTCTTCGCGAAGGCCACGACGGACGGCGTGGTCCTGGCGCCCTCGGCGTTGGTGATGACGGTGGGCTCACCGCCCTCGAGAACACTGACGACGGAGTTCGTCGTACCCAGGTCGATGCCGACCGCACGAGCCATTTCGGGTTCCTCCAGCTTGGTCTTGAGTGAAGCTGACTCAAGAGTGCACGACCGGAGAGAATGCGTCAAGAAGCTTGAGCCGGGCCGACTCAACCTCTATGACTACGGTGCGCGCATACGTCCCTGCGGGGAGGCGCGGAGAGGCGCCCGCCAGGGCGTACGGACCGGTGGACGACCGCGGGGTCGGCGCCTCCGCGGAAGGGCCGGCGCCTCCGTGGCGGCGTCGGCACCCCCGGCGGCGGGGAGGGCCGGCGCCCCTCCGGCGGGACGCGGCGGACGCGGTACCCCTCTGGCGGGACCGGGGACTCCGCGGCGGGCCCGGGACCCCGCGCCGACGGGGCCCGCCCGTGCGGGGCGACGCAAATCACCGGGGTGCGCGGTGCAGGGAGCGGCGACGAGTGGGTAGTCTCGTACGGACTGGATAAGTTACTGCTTAGTAAACGCCGCCTCCGTGCTCCGAGGAGCCGCTATGCAACTCGCCGCGATCGTCGTCACGCTGCTGCTCACCGCGGTCGGCGTTGCGCTGTTCGCCCGCGCCATTGCGCAGATCTACCGCTTCGTCAGGCTCGGCCAGCCACTGCCCGCGGGTACCCGCAAGGACAGCCCCAAGCAGCGAACGGCCACGCTGGCCCGGGAGTTCCTCGGGCACACGAGGATGAACAGGTGGGGCGTGGTGGGCGTCGCCCACTGGTTCGTGGCGATCGGCTTCCTCACCCTGCCGCCGACCATCGTCAACGCCTACGGCCAGCTCTTCCAGGCCGACTGGACGCTGCCGGTCATCGGCGGCTGGCTGCCGTACGAGATGTACATCGAGTTCATCGGCTTCGCGACCACCGTCGGGATCGCCGTCCTGATGGTGATCCGGCTGCTGAGCCTGCCCTCCCGCGCGGGCCGCAAGTCGCGCTTCGCGGGCTCGAAGATGGGCCAGGCGTACTTCGTCGAGTACGTCATCTTCGTCATCGGCCTGGCCATCATGATGCTGCGCGGCCTCGAGGGCGCCCTGCACCACGTGGACAGCTACGAGCCGGCCTACTTCCTCTCCTACCCGCTGGTCGCGGCCTACAACGGGCTCGACACCGGCGCGCTGCAGAACCTCGTCTACCTCTGGGCGCTGATCAAGCTGGGCACGACCATGATCTGGATGATCACGGTCGGCCTGAACACCAACATGGGTGTGGCCTGGCACCGGTTCCTGGCGTTCTTCAACATCTGGTTCAAGCGGGAGGCCACCGGCGGCGCGTCGCTCGGCGAGCTCCAGCCGATGATGTCCGGCGGCAAGGTCATCGACTTCGAGACGGCCCTGGACGACAGCGACGAGGACGCCGAGGAGGTCCGCTTCGGCGCCTCCCAGGTCGAGGACTTCTCCTGGAAGGGCATCCTCGACTTCTCCACCTGCACCGAGTGCGGCCGCTGCCAGTCGCAGTGCCCCGCCTGGAACACCGGCAAGCCCCTCTCGCCGAAGCTGCTGATCATGTCGCTGCGCGACCACGCGTACGCCAAGGCCCCGTATCTGCTGGCGGGCGGCGGCAAGACGATGGAGGGCGCGGAGAAGGCGACCGAGGAGCAGCTCAAGGACGTCCCGGCGGCCGCGCTGGCCGAGGCGGAGCGCCCGCTGGTGGGCACCGCCGAGGAGAACGGCGTCATCGACCCGGACGTGCTGTGGTCCTGCACCACCTGCGGCGCCTGCGTCGAGCAGTGCCCCGTCGACATCGAGCACATCGACCACATCGTCGACATGCGCCGCTACCAGGTGATGATCGAGAGCGCGTTCCCCTCCGAGGCGGGGACGATGCTCAAGAACCTGGAGAAGAAGGGCAACCCCTGGGGCCTGGCCAAGAAGCAGCGGCTGGAGTGGACCAAGGAGATCCAGCAGGACGCGGGCTTCGAGGTGCCGATCGTCGGCAAGACGATCGAGGACCTGACCGAGGTCGAGTACCTGTACTGGGTCGGCTGCGCCGGCGCCCTGGAGGACCGCGCGAAGAAGACCACGAAGGCGTTCGCCGAGCTGCTGCACATCGCGGGCGTCAACTTCGCCATCATGGGCGGCGACGAGAAGTGCACCGGTGACTCGGCCCGCCGGCTGGGCAACGAGTTCCTCTTCCAGCAGCTCGGCGAAGAGAACGTGGGCACGCTGAACGCGGCCTTCGGCGAGTCCCTCGGCGAGGACGGCGAGGTGGACCCGGCGACGCAGAAGCCGAAGTCCGCGAAGAAGATCGTCGCGACCTGCCCGCACTGCTTCAACACGCTGGCGAACGAGTACCCGCAGCTCGGCGGGCACTACGAGGTCATCCACCACACCCAGCTGCTCCAGCACCTCATCGACGAGGGCAGGCTGGTGCCGGTCACCCCGGTCGAGGGTCTGATCACCTACCACGACCCCTGCTACCTCGGCCGCCACAACAAGGTCTACACCCCGCCCCGCGAGATCATCGGCCGGGTGCCGGGCCTGCGCAACGAGGAGATGCACCGGCACAAGGAGCGCGGCTTCTGCTGCGGCGCCGGCGGCGCCCGGATGTGGATGGAGGAGCGCATCGGCAAGCGGGTCAACAACGAGCGCGTGGACGAGGCGCTGTCCCTCGATCCGGACATCGTCTCCACGGCCTGCCCGTTCTGCCTCGTCATGCTGACCGACTCGGTCAACGGCAAGAAGAACGACGGCAAGGCCAAGGAAACGCTGCAGGTCGTGGACGTGGCTCAGCTCCTGCTGGACTCGGTGAAGACACCCGGCGAGCCCCCGGCGGCCGACGGCGAGACGGAGAAGGACCCGGAGCCCGAGCCGGAGCCCGCCTCGTAGCGCCCGGATGGCCTGAACCTGGTACTTCGCACCCTCGCGATGGCCGGTCCCGTATCCACGGGGCCGGCCGTTGCGCGTTTTCCGGCAAGTCGTGGTCAAATGCGATCAGTTAACGCACCACACGAGCCAAACCACGGTCGCGGTATACCCATTGCCGCGTACCGGGCCTAGCCTCCTAACCGCACGTACGCGGAGCGGAGCAGCAGGACAGGCGAGGAGGAGCAGCAGGTGGCGGACCGCGAGGCCCCGGGCCCTACGGCCCAGGACGGACCGGCCGAAAACGGCCGGCCGCCGGACCCCGGCCCGCGCACGGTCACCCGGAGCCGACCCTCGGCCCGGTCCGCGGCCCGGTTCGCCGCCCGATCCACCTCGCGGTCCGCCGTCAGGTCCGCCGCCCGGCCCGTCTCCCGGCCCGCCCGGTCCGCCCGGTCCGACTCCCGGCCCGGCTCCCGGCCCGCCCGGTCCGGCTCCCGGCCCGTCTCCCGGACCGCCCGGTCCGCCGCCCGGCCCATCTCCCGGTCAACAGCCCGGGAAGGTGCCGCATGCTGACGCCCGAACTGCTGTGCCGACTGCGCTTCACCCTCCGCGACCTGCCCAGACTGCGGGCCGAGGTCGAGGCACGGGCCGCGTCGGCGGGGCTGGGCGAGCCACGCCGGGGCGAGTTCGTCGTCGCGGTCGACGCCGTGGCCACCAACGCCGTCGAACACGCGGGCGGCGGCGGACAACTCGTGCTGCGCCACCTGGCCGGCGAGCTGGAATGCCAGGTCGCCGACTCCGGCCCCGGCTTCACGGAGGACGTCATCCCCGAACTGCTGCCCGGCCTGGACGGCGCCACGAGCGGGCGCGGCCTGTGGCTGGCCCGACTGGTGACCGACCGGCTGACCGTGGCCGGCGGAACCGGCCAGGGCGCCGTCGTCACCTTCGCCGTCCGCCTCCCGGGAGAGTGACCTCCGCCCGGGAGTGACCTCCCTCCGGAGGAGCGGGCCCTCCTCCCCCGTTCCTTCCCGGCCGGGCCGCCTCCCCCTGCGGTGGGGGTCACATCAGCCGGTTCCCCTAGGGGATGTCACAGGTCAGCAGCGATGTCCGGCCATCTCGCCCGGCCGTGGCACACGTAACCCGCGGAACACGGTACGTTCGATCGCGTGGCTGGTTTCAGGAGCGGACGCGGCCGGGACTCCCGGGGCGCGCAGCAGCATGGGCAGTACCCGCAGCACCCCTCGGGTCCACCGTACCCGCAGGGCCCGGGGGCAGGACCAGGCCCCGGTCCAGGGCCCGCGCCCGGCCCCTGGCAGGGCGGCGCGCAGCACGGCGAGCCGGAGTACTTCGGTGACCCGCAGCCGCACTACGGCGGACCGCAGGGCCCCGGCCCGGGTCCCGGCCGCGGTCCCGGTCCCGGTCCCGGTGCGCACGGCGGACAGCCCGGTGCCCCGCAGGGCTGGCACGGGCAGGACCCGCACGCCAACAACCCGGGCAACACCCAGGCGTTCAGCATCCACGATCCGTACGGCGGCCCCGGCCCCGATCCCTACGGTCCCGGCGGTGGCCCCGGTCCGGACGGCTACGGGTACACCGACGGCGCGACGTACCACGCGGGCAATTCCCCCGCCCCGCCGCCAGGCCCCCGGCTGCACTGGAAGGACCTGCTGACCGGAATCGTGCTGCGGCCGAACGCCACGTTCTGGCAGATGCGCGACTACCCGGTGTGGGCCCCCGCGCTGATCGTCACGTTCGTCTACGGGCTGCTCGCGGTCTTCGGCCTCGACCAGGCGCGCGAGGACGTCCTCCACACGGCGCTCTCGCAGGCCGTCCCGTACGTGCTGATCACCGGCGTGGCCGTGGTGATCGCGGGGCTGATCCTGGGCACCGTCACCCACACGCTGGCCCGGCAGTTCGGCGGCGACGGCTCATGGCAGCCCACCGTCGGACTCGCCATGCTGATCATGTCCCTCACGGACGCCCCGCGACTGCTGTTCGCCCTGTTCCTGGGCGGCACGGCCACCTTCGTCCAGGCCGTCGGATGGGCGACCTGGGTACTCGCCGGGTTCCTGTTCACCTCGATGGTCAGCCGCTCCCACGACCTGCCCTGGCCCAAGGCCCTCGGTGCCTCCGCCATCCAGATGCTGGCCCTGCTGTTCCTGATCAAGCTGGGCACGCTGTAGGTCCGGCCGCCGGGCGGTGCGGCCCGGTCGCTTCCGCGTCCGTACGCTCCGGGCCCGTACGCTTCCGGCCCGTACGCTTCCGGGGCCGCCTCCAGGACCGTAGGACCGTACGGAAGGCGTCCCGGGCCGGGGCGCGCCGCCGCACGGGGTGCCCCGCCGCACGGGGTGCCCCGGCACTGCGGAGGCACCCCGCCCACGGGAACGACGGCTCAACAGCTCAGCCGGCGAACCGCTGCGCCGCCGACCCGTCGCACGCGGCGAGCCGCGCCCGGTCCTCGGCGCCCGGCAGCGTCATGCACAGCCCGGTGTCCCCGGCGGGCCGGAACGTGGACCCGTTCCGCACGAACTGCTGCGCACCGGCCCCGGAGCAGTTGCCGAGTTCCAGCCCGGCCCCGTCCCGGACCGCGCCGTCGCTCTGCACGCACCGGTCGTGGGTCTGGCCCGCGTAGAGCGCCTTGCCCTGCGCGTCGTACCACCACTGCTGGTTGCGCTTGTCCGCCGCCCCGCAGGCCCAGCCGCGCACGTCCGTGCCGACCGCGCTCGCGGCCCCGTCGGCGTCCAGGCAGCTCCCGGTGCCCTCGTTCCGCAGCGGCCCGAAGGCGTCGTCCCAGGCGAGCCGGTAGAGCTTCGGCTCGCCGCGGCCGGCGGGATCCGCGCAGGAGGCTTCCCGTACGCCCTGCTGCCCGGCCCGGTACATCTCGGTGAAGCACGCGGCGAACGCGCCGTGTCCGCGCACGTTCGGGTGGAAGGACTGGCGGACCGAGTTGGAGTCCGGCGGGAACGGATTGGTGAGGTCCACGTACAGCCCGCGGGCCCAGGTGTTCTCCATGCACACCTCGTGGCCGTGGAAGAGCCGGGAGGCGTCCAGGAAGCCGGCCCCGGTGTGCGCGGCGGCCGCCCTGATGCCCTTCTCGAACTTCGGCACCGCCGTGTTGCGGCCCCAGGCGGCGTCACTGGTGTAGCCGACGCAGCCGCCGATCAGCTTGCCGGGGAACTTGGGGTTGTCCTTGATGTCCGGACCGATGGGGCTGGGGTAGGCCATCAGGACGAGCTGGTAGTCGTCGTCCGCGTAGCCCGCGTCGCGCATCACCGTCCGCAGGTCGCCCACGGTCCGCTCCACCTTGGGCACCAGGCCGTCGACCCGGTCCTGCCAGCCGGGGTCGTACTTGGGCTCGCACCGTCCCTGGAAGGTCAGATAGCGGGTGACGCAGTCGGTCATCACCGGCCCGAACTGCAGGTCGTCGTTGGCCCCGACGACGAGCATGATCTGCTTGAGGCGGGTGTTGCGTGCCTTGATGGCCAGGCTGTCGCTCTGCACCAGCTCGTCGGCGTACTGCTTGCTGCCGCCGATCCGGATGTTCTCGGTGCTCGCACCGGAGCAGGCCACGTTGTACGTCACGTCGGCGTCGATGCCCGTACGGTGTACGGCCGCATCCGGCGACCGGTGGCACCAGTTGTCCGGACCGTTGGTGCCCGGCTCGTAGGTGCCGACACCCTCCCCGGAGATCTCGCTGTCGCCGAGCGAGATGAGGCTCGTGCTGCGCTCGTCCAGCGGCCGCTCCTCCGGGCTGCCGTAGAGCTCCCGGGCCTCCTCCGCCCGGATCTTCTCCAACGCGGGCGGCAGCGCCGTACTCACACGGGCGTCCGCCTTCGCGACCGCCCCGCTCGCGACCGCCCCGCTCGTGGCAGCCCCACTCGTGGGCGCGGCAGCCGCCGCGCCCGCACCTCCGCACACCATGAGCAGAGCCGCCGCGAGCGCGGTCGCGGATCTCCTACGCGCCATCAGGTGGTCTCCCTACGGCCGGCAACATTGTTACCAGCGGTACCTACCCGCAAGTACCGGAGAAGGGAACCACCCGCGCGGGCCCCAGCGCACCGCGCTCACCCTCGACACCGCGCCGCCACGGCGGAGTTGACCGGCGCCGCCGGCCTCCCGACCCACCCTCAGGCGTCGAGAACCTGACCCTCCCGGCGGACCACAGGGGGCTCGACGGACCAAGGGAAATTGATCCACTGGTCCGTCCGCTTCCAGACGTAGTCGCACTTCACCAAGGAATGGGGCTTCTCGTAGACGACCGCGCTGCGCGCCTCGGCCACATGCTCGGCGCAGAAGTCCTGCACCAGCTTCAACGTCTTTCCGGTGTCGGCGACGTCGTCGGCGATGAGCACCTTCTTGCGGCTGAGATCGACGACATTGGGGACCGGAGGCAACATCACCGGCATAGCCAGCGTTTCCCCCACGCCGGTATAGAACTCGACATTCATCACATGAAGGTTCTTCACGTCGAGCGCATAGCCCAGGCCACCTGCCACGAAGAGCCCGCCACGGGCGATGGAGAGGATGATGTCCGGCTCGTACCCGTCGTCGGCCACCTGCTGCGCCAGCTCCCGGATGGCCTGCCCGAAGAGGCTGTAGGTCAGGTTCTCGCGCTCGTGCGCCTGCTCGTCACTCACAGGTGGCCCTCTGCTCTCTCGTCCCTCAGTTGCTCGACCGGCCGCCCGGCCGGTCACCCGGCAGGCCACTCGGCCGCGGATCCGCCTCAGACATGGGTCCGGTGAAAGTTCAGATACGAGCGGGAGGGGGTGGGCCCGCGCTGACCCTGATAGCGGGAGCCGTACCGCGCCGAGCCGTACGGGAACTCCGCGGGAGTCGTCAGCCGGAACATGCACAGCTGGCCGATCTTCATACCGGGCCACAGCTTCATGGGCAGCGTCGCCACATTGGACAGCTCGAGCGTCACATGGCCGGAGAAGCCCGGGTCGATGAAGCCCGCCGTCGAGTGCGTCAGCAGCCCCAGCCGCCCCAGCGAGCTCTTCCCCTCCAGCCGCGAGGCCACGTCCTCCGGCAACGTGATCACCTCGTAGGTGGACGCCAGCACGAACTCCCCGGGGTGCAGGATGAACGGCTCGTCGCCCTCGGCCTCGATCAGCCGCGTCAGATCGGGCTGCTCGACGGCGGGGTCGATGTGCGGATACCGGTGGTTCTCGAACACCCGGAAGTAGCGGTCCAGTCGCACGTCCACACTCGAGGGCTGCACCATGGCCGGATCGTAGGGATCGATCCGCACCCGGCCGGCATCGATCTCGGCCCGGATGTCCTTGTCTGAGAGAAGCACGGGCCGAGACTACGCGCACGAGACGGGGCCGGCCCAATCGGACCGGCCCCGCGACACCGAGAGCGCCCCCGCACAGGGGGACGCCGCGCCCTCATCCCTTCCGCTGCCGCACCACGGGCACCGCCTGCCGCAGCCGCCCGCACTGGGGGCAGCGCAACAACCGCCCAGGGCCGATCCGGGAGGTTCCGAGCTGCTGCATCGGGAACGTCGTGGTGCTGAATACATGCCCCTCGGCACACCGGACGACAGTGGATTCCATCGCTTCCCTCTCCCCAGTCACGTGGATGCGTGGACGACAAAAGCCACGTTAGGGGATGAGTCCGACGCTCTGACGCCCGGCACTCCGCCCCCACCGTACGCCCCTCAACTCACCCACCGAGCCGCCCGGAACACCCCACGGACACCCTCGAAACCCCTGGGACATCACGCGGGACACCACCCGGGACAGGCCCCGGACCACGGCACCGGGCACGCCGAAGCGACACGGGCGACCCACGATGACAACGACGGAACAGCACCGGCGAACCGGGCCGGCGCAGGCCGACCCCCACCACCTCCGGAGGCCCCACGACGACGCCTCCGCACACCTCCCGGAACAGCGAAAAGACCCAGGCCGTATGCGACCGGGGTCCGCCATGGGGTAGAGTGTCCGACGACGAGCCAGCCCATATCCGGCTCCTCGCGGGCGTAGTTTAATGGTAGAACATGAGCTTCCCAAGCTCAGAGCGCGGGTTCGATTCCCGTCGCCCGCTCCAACAGCTAAGCCCCAGGTCAGCGACCTGGGGCTTGTTCATGTCCAGACCTCTGCCTGCCAGATCAGGCGCTCGGTATGCCGACCGGTCGCCTCGCCACGCCGCGCAGACCAACGCCTCCCCTCTCGGTCAAGACGACTTGCCGCCGTCAAGGTGACGGCGGTCAGCAGCCCGCCGAGTGAGCTGAAGTGGACAGGCACACCTCCATGCGCATGAGAGGGACGAACACGTACCGTAGGGCGCACAGCGGACCTGTCGATCCTCACTGGAGACCGCGATGACCACGCAGCCCGAAGAACCGATGCACGACATCGCCGACAGTGATCCGGAAGCTCACCGCATCGCCCAGCCGGCCAGCACGCCTGAGGAATTGCGTGCTGCTCTCGCGCTGATCGCCCCAGACGCACTGCCGACATTTGATGACGAGCGCGCCGCGGCACTCCGGCAGTCCCGAGAGCAGGTGAGCGCGGCACCCATGCGTCGCTTCGCCGGGCAGTGGGCGGTCTACGTGGCCATCGAGCGCCACCCGGCCCGAGCCGCCCGTCTGCGGGCGCTGGAAAACCGTGCGGCCGAGACCGACGATATCCACGAGGCTCGCGAACTCGCGGCGGAGATCGGTCGCATCCTTGACGCAGCATGCGCTGAAGCCGGCATCGACCAGGAGCAGGGAGCGGCGTGAGCGATCGGGACCCATGGCGTTGGGAGTATGACCCGGACGCCGAGCATGTGGTGTCGGGTCTGCCTCCGCAGGTGGTTGCCGAGGTTGAACGTCTCGCGGGAGAGATGGTTGCACTGGCCGAGGTCGGCGTTGACGTCACGGATCTCGGTCAAGGACCGCGACGGGGCGTGCCAGGCGGGGTGCGGCGCATCCCGCTGCTCGTCGACGGCTGGTTCTACGCGCTGCCCCTCTCCCGTCTGCGCCTTATCGCGATCACTCGAGTAATCCCCCCGTTCTCCGACCTCTAGTAAGTGAACAGATCCTGCTTCGAGGCACTGGCCCCTGGGGCGCATTGGTCGGCAGTGCGCCGAGTTCCGCACCAGATGCGCACCAGGCAGGGCGGTGAACAACGGTCAACGACGGTGCTGCGGCAACCCGGCAGCTTGCTGCCAGTGCTCGTTTGCGCTGGTCAGCGAGGTACCCGGTCGACCATCCCGTGATTCCCAAGCTCAGAGCGCGAGTTCGATTCCCGTCGCCCGCTCCACGACGAACCCCCAGGTCATGGACCCGGGGGTTCGTTCATTGTCGAGCCGCGACATGCACCGCTCAGGCCGCGTACGGGGTGAAGGTTACCCGGGAGTCCTCCGCTGTGAGCGCAACGTTCAGCGAGCCGTCCAGGGCCTTGGCAAGGCGACGCAGCAGAGGAAGCGTCGGGACGGTGTCTCCACCCTCGATGCGCGAGATCTGCGGTTGCGTCATCTCCGCACGATCGGCCAGTTCGGTCTGAGACAGGCCGAGTTCGACGCGGCGGTCGTAAATGGCCTGTCCGAGGTCACCGGCGAGACGTGCGTCGATGTACTCTTCGTCGTACTCCACAGCTTCACCGAGAAGCTGCTTGGTACGACGCGTCTTCCACTGGTTGTGGTTCATCACGCCTCCCTGACTCGGTCGTAGGTGTGCTGGGCCGGACCATGCTCGGCCTCACAGGCTTTCTGCGCCTGATGGGCCCGCTCGATCTCGGCAGTCTCATGCATTCTGGTCTTGCGGAAGACGGTCAGCAGCACGATCCGACGGCCCGGGGCGAGCCAGTAGGGGATACGGACGGCATCCCCGTCGAGCACCAGCCGCAGCTCACGCAGCTTGCCGCCCAGATGGCGCGAATACGGCTCGCCGAGTGTCGTGGGCTCGGCCAGTAGACGGTCCGCCTTGTCCTCCACGCGGCGATAGAGGCGGAAGGGCAGCAAATCGAGCCAGTCCCGCACCTCGGGCTCAACCTCGATCACATACTGCCCATCCATGCACTCAACGATATATGCATTAGATTGCATACCGCAAGCTCACGCAAGGGGGCATGGGTGGTCAGCGGCCACTGGCTGCGGCCAAGTACCGGCTAAAGCAGCACGGGCACGTACCACCGCATCCCCGGCATCCCCCGGCGGGGCGGTCTGCGCCACCCCAGAGGGGGGCACCCAGTCCATCTGACACCGGTCAGCCGAAGCCGTACCTGCAACCGCGACCAGGGCGCGTGTGAACGCGGAGCTCAGCACCGTCGGCCGCCCCGCCGTGCCCGATGCGTGCCCGTCAGGGCGGCGATTCACGGTCAACAGCGGCTCTCCAGGACCTGCCCAGCAATGGCCGGAGAGCCACGTCTCAACAGGTCAGCACCTGGTTCCCCGCTTGATGTCCGGTACTTCCCAAGCTCAGAGCGCGGGTTCGATTCCCGTCGCCCGCTCCACGATGAAGACCCAGGTCAGGGACCTGGGTCTTCGTTTGTTTCTCTGGGTCTTGTTTGTTTCCGGGGACTGTGCCGCAGACGTACCGTCGGCCCGACATGCCCTGGTTGGAGTGGAGTTGGTAGGCGAGGACGTAGGCGTCGGCGACCATGACGGTGTCGCAGTCCTCGACCGCGCGGCCCTCGGTGTCGTAGGCAGTTCGGATCAGACTGATCACGGGCACTCCGGAGGACCAGGATCTCAACCATCCGGACGAAGCGGAGAACGCGAAGGGCGGTTCCGGCTGTCCCTCCCCGCTTCGGGGCAGATCCTCACCGTCACCATGAGCGAGGTTCGCACCGCGTCACGGGTCAGACGGCGACCGGTTCGGTCAGCAACCAACGCAGGGCTGCTCGCGAAGGGTGAGGCTTCAGTTGCCTGGCGCAGGTCTTCGCTCCTCAAGTAGCGGTAGCTCCACGGCGGATGGAAGGCGCCTACGGCCTGTAGGGAACTGAGCAGCACCGGTTCGTCGAAGGTCAACGGCTCCTGCATGGTGAGGCCGCTCGCCTGGGTGGCGCCGCTCATGTATTCGTCGTACTCGCGTCGGCTGATTCCCGCCCGGGTGCAGTGGGCCGACCAGATTTCACGTGGAGTGCCGAAGTGGACCGCGGCGATGCGCGCCATGCCGGCCAAGGCCATGGTGGGCGCGGTGGCGTAGCGCAGTACCGGCGTACCGGACGGGGCGGCGACGCGCTGGCGCCGCACCTCCACCGCCCGCGCTCATGTACCACAGCAGACGTGCCGGGGTGCTCTCCCTTCGTCGGCCGGAGGAGCGGTAGTGGACATGCTCTCGGCTGATGCCCAGGAGGTCGCTGCGCGGAACCAGGGTTCCCTTGAAGAACGCATGGCTTTGTCCTGTCCCGCCCCTCCATGCAGAGGCCGACCCGGCCCCTGGGGCAAGGGCCGGGTCATGGAGTGCGGCTCGTACGGGAGAACCTTCCGCGCCGTGCCGGCAGCGGGGTCCCACTGCTGCTCTACCGCTCGGTGGACTCGGCGGTGGGCCGGTCGGAGAGCTTCAGCCAGACGACGCCGCCGATGATCAGCGCGAGCCAGGCGGCCTTGCCCAGGGTGAGGGTCTCGGGGAAGAAGACCGGGCCGAGCAGGGCGGCCCCGACGGCGCCGATCCCGGCCCACACCGCGTAGCCGATGCCGACGTCGATGGTGCGCAGGGAGATGCTCAGGGCCAGCAGGGTGAGCAGGAAGAACACCACCGCGACGATCGACCAGGGCAGGACGGTGAACCCCTGGCTGCCGCCCACCGCGAGGGCGTAGCCGACTTCGAAGATTCCGGCGAGCAGGAGGACCAGCCAGGCCCGGGTGCGCTTGCTGGTTGCCGCGGCGGGGCTCGGACCGACGGTGGCGGCGGTGGTGGCGGTGGTGGCGGTGGCGGTGGCGATGGACATGGGGGTTCCTCTCGGGCGTGTGTGACGAAGTGGGGTGGGCCGTGGCGGGCCGTGGAGGGGATCAGGCGGTACCGGTGAGCTGGAGCCCGACGACACCGGCGATGACGGCGGCGATCCCGAGGAGCTTGCGCCAGTCGAGACGCTGGCCGAAGAAGAGGGCTCCCAGGAAGACGATCCCGACGCCGGCGGCGGAGGTCCAGATCGCGTAGCCGACCCCGACCTCGAAGGTGATCAGCGCCAGGCTCAGGACGTAGGTGGCGATGCCGCCGCTGACCAGCGTGGCGACCGACCAGCCGAGGCGGGTGAAGCCCTGGGCCTTGCCCGCGGAGACGGCCACGGCGACCTCGAAGACGACGGCGATGGCGAGGTAGAGCCAGTGCATGACGGGATCCTTCCGGACGTGTGGTTCACGGAGTGGTTCAGAAGCGTCAGATGGACGCGGGGTGGTGCAGGGCGCGGTAGCGGGTGAAGGGCACCAGCGCCCGCCTCACGGGCAGCTGCCGGGCATCCCGCTCCAGGGAAAGCGGCTCGGTCCCGCCGCTCGGGTATCCGGACCGGTAGTCGAAGCCCCACGCGGCAGCCGTGTCGCGGCCCACCGCGTAGTGGACCTCGGCGATGCCGTGGGCGGCGGCGAAGCGGTAGCACATGCCGCAGGGTTCACCGGTCGCCAGGAGTACGGCGCCCCGGACCCCGGCGGGTCCGTGCTCGCGCACGGCCTGCCGGATCGCGGTGATCTCGGCGTGGGCAGTGGGATCGCCGGTCTCCAGGACGAGATTCACGCCGGGTGCGGAGACCTGGCCGTCGGAGTGGAGCAGCTGCCCGACGAAGGGGGGCCCACCGGAGTCGACATGATGGATGCAGAGCTCCACGGCCTTGGTCATCAGGTCCCATGCGGCACGGGTGGGTTCGCTCATGACACGGCCAGGTCTTCCAGGGCGCGGCGGATGACCCCTTCGGTGGCCACGCCTTCGATGCGCCGCTCGCCGATCACGAGGGTCGGTACGACGGTGATCTTCTGCCGTGCCGACTCGGCCAGGGCCTCCCGGTGCCGCTCGGCGTACCACTCGTCATCCAGGGCCTGGGTGTAGCCGGCCGGATCCAGGCCGGCCTCCTCGGCCAGGCGTGCCAGGACTGCCCGGTCCCCGATGTCGAGGTCCTCCCGGAAGAAGGCCGCCATCAGACGCTGGTGGTAGGCGTGTCCACGGCCGTGCTCCTGGGCGTACTGGGCGCCTCGGAAGGCGAGTTCGGTGTAGGGCTGCGGGGAGACGCTGGGCAGCTGCATCGGGATCCGGTGGTGCCGGGCCATCGGGTAGACGGCACGGTTCCAGATCTCGGGCAGGTACGGGTCCTCCGGGCGCAGGGTGGGCGCGGGGCGAGGGCGCAACTCGTGCGGGTGGTGCACCACTTCGACCTCCGGGAGGTCCGCCACGGCCCGCTCGATCAGCTCGTCGGCGATCAGGCAGAACGGGCAGACGTAGTCGGACCAGATGTGGATCTTCGCCGCCATGTTTCGCCTCCGGTTTCCTCCGGCGCACCTTGTGTGCGCCGTGCCTGTACCTTCGGTCTTCACACCGGTGTCAGGTGCAACGCCGACGGCCCCGGTGACTCGACGGACGGCCAGGAGGAGCCATGCGGATAGGCGAGTTGGCGGAAGCAACCGGGGTGAGCAGCCGTTCTCTCCGGTACTACGAGGAGCACGGCCTGATCCGCTCCGAGCGCACTTCGGGCGGATGGCGGGACTTCGACCCGTCGATGGTGGACCGCGTGGTGATGATCCAGCACCTGTTCGCGGCGGGCCTGGGCAGCAGCACCATCGACCAGGTGCTGCCCTGCCTGGACGCTACGCCTGAGGAACGCAACGGTGAGATGGAGCGGCTGTTCGCCGAGCAGGCCGAGCGGCTCGCGGCCAAGCAGCGCGACATCGAGCGCGAGCGCGAAACCCTCCAGGCCCTCCGCCGCGAAACGGCCCTTCCCCGCGTCACCCCCTGAAGCGATCGGCGCCGTGAGCGCGGCGGGCGCCCCCCTGGGCGGGGTTGGGGAAGCGTGCCCCGGACTGCGTGGCCGGAGGCGGTACGTCAGTCCTTGCCCGCGCGCTTTCGGATGTCCATCGCCACAGCGACACCGAGCATCAGCACGGCCATGCTGATGCCGAACGTCAGACTGTCCGACCAGGTGTCCTCCCACAGGCGTGACACCGCCCCGGTGAGCGCCCCGTATGCCATCGCCACGCCTACGCGCTTCCCCCACAGCATCATGGGCCGCTCGTACCCTCCCAGCTCCGTAGGAAGCGTCACCGCGCCGGACGCGTCCGGGCGTGCCGTACAGCGGCCGTTCCGGACGAAGGCGTCCGGTGCTCCGAGGTGACCCGTTGATCGTCTGAGGAACGCATCGGCTCCTGAAGAGGTGGGAGGGAGCGATGGTCCGTGTGGTTGTCAGCTCGCGTTGGTCCAGGCATCCGGGCGGGGCGCCAGCACCGCGGAGACCACCGTGTGGGACGAGGCCATGACGTCGGCGACGAATCGCAGCCGCTTGAGGCCGAGTCGGCGCAGTGCCGAGCCGTGGTCGGCGGCGACGAAGAGAGAGACCGCGAGCAGCAGAAGTCGCCACAGGGCCATCGTCGGGCGGCGCGCCGGGCGGGGCAGCTCCGCCAGGGAGGCGTGCAGTCGTTCGCAGTGGAAGGGGACGTGGCGCTGCTCGTCGGCCAGGATCCGCCCCGCCACCTCCGTGGTGAGCGCGTCGTCGGTGCCGTCGCGGAGGACGCGGTAATAGCGCAGCGCCACCACTTCCGCGATCATCAGCATCAGCAGTTCGGTACGGAGACCCATCAGACGCCGCAACCGTACGAAGACGACGTCGCTCCAGTGTCCGGGCAGCGTCGCTACGCCCCCCGCCGTCAGCAGCCGGGCGAGGAGACGGGCGTGGTTCTGTTCCTCGGCTATGAAGAGCCGCACCGCCTGCCCGTAGTCGGGATCGCCGGCCTGGTCCGCTTTGTCGATCAGGTTGGCACCGTCACCGTCCTCGCCGACCTGGAAGCGCTGGATGCTGGTCCACACCGCCGGAGGCAGCGTCGCGTCCTGCTCCCAGTCCGGATCACCCAGCGCCTGCCGGCGCGCGTCCTCGTCCTCGAACCGCCTTGTCCACTTGGCGAAGCCACCCGTATCCACCCGGTTCCCCTTTCCCGGGCACAGCCACCGTGCCCTGGAGAGGGACGACGCATGCGGACACCCGAACCGTTCCACTAGCGCCGGGAGCCGTAGCCGACCTCAGCGCCGGGCAGTCCGGGATCCGGGATCCGGGATCCGGGATCCGGGATCCGGGATCCGGGATCCGGGCAGCCAGAGGTGCCACGGTCACTCCTGGAGCGCGACTCTGAGCGGCCCCTGCACTCCGTCGAGCGGCCTGGCACATCTGCTCATCCGGCCATCCCGTCGCACCCGGCGCCGACAACACGGTCGGACGACGTGCCGCGGGTGCTCCGCGCTCGGCTTCATGGGACCAGGCTGAGCAGCTCGTTCATCCCGTACGGGTACAGCCATGGGCTGTGGTCACCGGCCTGGAGGCGGTCGACCGCGATCAGAGCGTCCGCCGCGGTCTTGCAGCTCGGATGACGTCGGGCAAAGGCGGCGATGCGGGGTCGCTGAGTGGGGAGCCAGGCGGCAATCACCTGGGGATCGCCCTCGTGCCACCACGTGAACTCGAGTTCCTCCCAGAGGAGCTCGGTCGCCCAGTCGAGAGCGAGACGGACGAGCCCGGCATCCGCCTCTGGTCCGGAGAGCCCGGCAAGGTGAGCCAACCACGGTTCCACGCCCTCCGTCGCGTGCGCGATTCCCTCGATGAGTTCGGTGAGGTCCGAAGGGGGACGACCGTCGACCAGAGCGATGGCCAGCAGCGCGCGGAATGCCTGCTCTGCGGCAGCACGTTCGGGCGCCGGCCAGTCGGCGAATCCGGCACCGAGTCGGCCGAGATGACCGAGCTCCTCGGAGGGATCGGCCCCGTGCCCTCCCGGTCCCCAGTAGCGCAGCGCGCGGGGCATGAGGCGACGCCACAGGACGGGGTACTGGTCCGCCTCCCAGTGGCTGGGGACCTCCCGCATGAAATGCCCGAGGAGATCGTCCGGCACGGCAGCGGGATCGCCACCGAGGATGTGCAGCTCCGATTCCGGGGTGCAGTACGTACAGCCGTCCACCGGACGGTCGAGCTCGGGAGGCGAGGCGAAGACCCGGTCGGCCTCCGCCAACGCGTGCCGCCACACGGTGTACGGATCGGAGTCAGGAGGAAAGGACATGAAGCGACCTGCCGGTGGGACTCCGCGCAGGGGACCTGGCGAAGAGAGCACTCTACAACTTGGGGCTCCCGCGGTCCCGAGCCGGAGCTGTGGAGCCAGGTCGGTCCTCAGATGACATCTGGGGCGCCGGCGCCGGAAGAGCCGGCGCCGGGAGAACCCGCACCGGGAGTGTTCTTTCCTGCGCCCCAGATGCGGAGCCGGACGCATCTGGGGCAGTCGCGCTCGCCGCTCACGTGAAGGATGCGGCCCGACCAGGTGAACTCTCGTCCGTCCACGGACAGCTTCCGCAACCGCCTCCGCATGTTTCCCCCTGTCCCCCTGTCCCCCTGTCCCAATGTCCGGTTGGAACCTCTGCCCGCTCGTCCGCGCCGATTCACGGTAGGGCGCCCCGATTCCGCGCAGGACCGCTGGCGTGTGAGCACTGCACCCCGCCTCGTCGCCTTGGTCCGCGCCGGGTCCCTTCTGAGAACGGCGGCTTTGTCGAACGCCCCGAGGCCCCGCCCCGCGGCTTGCGCGGCCTTGCCGAGGAGATCTCAGGAATCCCTGCGCCGTATGTGCAGATGCCCCTCGCGGGGAAAGGACGGCGGCGCCGGGGGCAGGACTGCGTCGAGGCCGTACCGGCTCTTGTCTGCGACGCGGCACGATGCCGCGTTGTCCACTTGATGCAGGAGTTCCAACTGCTCCAGCGCGCCGGCTCCCACGACGTCGAAGGCCCAGCCGGTGAGAGCCTCCACAGCGCGCGGCGCCACTCCGCGCCCACGGGCATGCGCCGCGGTCCAGTAGCCCACCTCGGCCGACGGTTTGCCGGACGCCACCTCCTTGAGGACCACTTGGCCCGCCAACCGGCCTTGCGGCGCACCGGGTTGTGCTTCGAGAACCGCGAACCCGAACCGGTTCCCCGCTGTCCAGCCTCGCTCCTGGCTCCGCACCCACTGCATCGCGTCGCCCTCGTTCTCGACGGCCGAGCCGGTCCAGTGGCGCAGTGCGGGATCCCGGAACACCTCGATGAGGGCAGCAACGTCCTCCTCGCGCCAGGGACGAAGTACGAGTGCGGGAGCGGATGGCGTCGCGCCCGCGTGCAGGATGGCGATGTCGTTCACCTGCCGATCGTATGCGGCGGTGTTCCGCCCCCACGCCGACGATCCCCGGCCCATTTCCGTTCTGTTCGGACGCGCAGGGCCTCGATGGACCAGTTGACCGTCGGTGCCAGGATCTCCGGAGCGGGCCAGGATCTCCGGAGCGGGCCAGTCGTTGATCACCACGAGGAGCTGGAGGTAGTGATCCCGGCGCGGGTCGCTCATCCTCTCCGGCCGGGCCAGCGGCAGGTGGCGCACCTCGGTGTCGTCGGAGCGGCCGAGGAGATGTCCATGGTGCGGCGCAAGCTCTGCGACGATCGGATCGGCTCGGTGCGAAGCCGGGGCGATGCCCGCCGTCAGCGCGGGGCCGACCCGGTCGCACATGGCCGCACCGAGGTCGCGGCGGGGCATGGTCGTCGTACCCGAGCGGGAAGCGGATGAGGTAGCCGCGTAAGCGCGGTAGGAAGTGAAGCGGCACCTTCCCCGCCGCGTCTGTAGGGCCGGGGGAGTGCTTCACCACGTTGTGAGCAGTGAGTGGGTGCCGACGGTGTGGGGAGGGGTTGGAGTGATCGGCGCGGCAGAGGTTCCGCCGGACTCGGGGGGCGTGGTGTACCCGGCGTGCCTCTTCGTCCTGGGCGGGATTCTCGCGTTCAACATCAGGGGGGCGGCCGACTATGTGTACCTCCGCGTCGAGCGCCGTGTGACGGGGCTGGGCGGGGGCATCGGGCCCCGGACGCTGCGGATCGCCGGTGGGATCTTCTTCGTCATGGGAGGGATCGGCACGGCGGTCGAGGTTGCGACGCGGCTGTGAGCCGACGGCCGTCGTCCGCTCCCCGGCTCCCTGGTTTCCCGCCTCCCCGGTTTCCCGCCTCCCCGGTTTCCCGGGGAGCGGGCGACGGGAGAGTGACGTGGGCGGCCAGGGCCCCGGCGCCTCTTCGCGCCTCCCTGGCCCGTCCCACCGGCTCCGGCTCTGCGGAGCGTTGCGCCGTCATCCGTCCGCGGAGGGCTCCGCGCTCTTCAACGCCGGTGCCGCGGAGCCGGTGAGGGCCGCGGGACCGGTGAGGAAGGCGCGGATGTATCCGGCCACGGTGTCCAGGTGGCTCTCCAGGAGGAAGTGTCCGCCACCGGGGATCAGATGGATCTCCGCGTCCGGCAGGTCCCGGGCGAAGGCCCGTGCGCCGTCCGGGCCGAAGATCTCGTCGCCGGCGCCCCAGACGGCCAGCAGGGGGACTTGCCGCTCCCGGAAGTAGGCGTGCACGCGGGGGTAGAGGGGCGGGTTGCTCGCGTAGTCCCGGAACAGGGCGAGCTGTACGAGGTCGAGGCCCGGTCGGTCGACCTCGCGGTGGTCGGCGGCCCAGGTGTCGGGGTCGACCAGTTCGGGGCGGTCCACTCCGTGCAGGTACTGCCAGCGGATGGCGTCGAGGGAGAGCGCCGCGCGGGCGGCGGGTTCGGTGCGGGGGCCCGGATCCTCGCAGTACGCCCAGACGGGCTCCCAGAAGTCCGGTACGAAGCCGTCGTCGTAGGCGTTGCCGTTCTGCGTGATCACGGCGGTGACCGCGTCCGGGGTGCGCAGGGCCAGCCGCCAGCCGATGGGGGCGCCGTAGTCCTGGACGTAGACGGCGTAGCGGGTGACGCCGAGCTGGGCCAGGAGGGCTTCGGTGAGGTCGGTCAGGGAGTCGAAGGTGTAGGTGAACGCGTCGACGGGCGGGGCGTCGGAGTTGCCGAAGCCGAGGTGGTCGGGGGCGATGACGTGGAACCGGTCGGCCAGCGCCGGGATGAGGTGGCGGAACATGCGGGAGCTGGTGGGGAAGCCGTGCAGGAGGACGAGCGTGGGCGCCTCGCGCGGTCCCGCTTCCCGGTAGAAGAGGCGGTGTCCCCGCACGGTCGCGTAGTGGTGGCGGATCTCAACCATTGCTAACCCCTTCGAGGTCTCGTGACAGTTACAGATGAGCGCCAGTACACAGCGCATGGAGTAACCTGTCAAATAGCTTGATGGGGTTAGAAGAACCAAGTGGGGAAGGTGGGTGCCGTGCTGGACGACCAAGCCCTGATGCAGGCACTGAACAGCAGCCCTGTCGTGGACGGCCGACGCCGGGACCTGTGGCGCGACGATCACGAGGTGGACCGGTGGGCACGGGAGCACGGGGGCCACGGCGGCGACGCGGAGCGCCGGTGGCTGCGCACCGCGCGGGACGCGCTCCAGGCGGTGGAGTCCGGCGCGCCCGCGGAGCCGCGGCTGCGCCGGATCCTGGCCGGCGTCCGCAAGGTCCCGCGGCCCGGCCCCTCCGGGATCGAGTGGCACGTGGAGATGCCACCGGAGCGCAGGACGGCCGTGGAGCTCGTACTCGCCTGGGCGGACGTCAAAGAGCGCCTGCCCGGCCGGCTGCGGCCGTGCGGAAACCCTGACTGCCGCCTCTTCCTCCTGGACCGCAGCCGCGCCAACACCGCACGGTGGTGCTCGATGAAGACCTGCGGGAACCGGCTCAAAGCCCGTCGGCATCAGGCCCGCACCCGGGAGACGGAAACAGAAACGGAAGCGAAGGCGGAGACGCAGACGCAGACGGAGAACTCGTGACGGCCTCCTGACCGGCGCAGAGCGCGGCCGGTCCCGCGCCTGCGCCCGCGCCTGCGCCCGCGCCCGTGCCCGGACGACGGTTCGGCACCGCCACGTCCCGACCGCCCGGCTAGCCCGGCCGCCCGCACCCCGATGCCCTCGCCCGAGGCGCCGCCCGCTACGGGGACGGCTCGGGCTGACAGCGCGGGCACCAGAGCGTGGTCCGTCCGGCGACCGGGGCGGTACTGAGCCGGATGTCGCAGTGGGGGCAGGGTGCTCCGCCGGGGGCGTCGCGGCGGCCGGTCAGCCAGGTGTCACGGGGCGGGACGTGCCCGGCGCGGACGGAACTGCGCAGCACGCGGCGCAGCGTCCGGTGCAGTGCTGCGCGCTCGTCCTCGGTGAGGGAACGGGTGGTGCGTGCGGGGTGCAGCCGGGCCTGCCACAGGATCTCGTCGGTGAGCAGGTTGCCGAGACCGGCGAGGACGGACTGGTCGAGGAGCGCGGACTTGAGGTGACCGCGGCGGGCGGCGAGGACCGCGTCGAGATCCGCCCGGGAGACGGTCAGTGCGTCAGGACCCTGCTCGTCGAGGCGACGGGCGGCCTCGGGGTCGTCCGCGTACCAGAGCCCCTGGAGTTTGCGCTGGTCCCGGTAGCGGAGCTGGCGCGGTCGGCGCATGTCACCAAGGGTGAACAGGATCCGGTCGTGGCGGTGCGGCGGATCGTCCGCGTCCGCGCACACGAGGCGACCGGTCATACCGAAGTGGAGGAGGAGGGCGGGGCCGTCGGTGTGGACGACGAGCCACTTGCCGTGCCGCTCGGGCTCCTGCACCTCCCGTCCCGCCAGGTCACGACTGAGCCGTCGTGCGCTGGTGCCGTGCAGGACGCCGGAGTCGCGTATCTCGACCCGGCGGATCGTCCGGCCCTGGGCGCAGTCGGCCAGGACCTTCCGGAAACTCTCGACGTCCGGGAGTTCGGGCATGTCCGCCACCTCGTCCCGCGGTCCCGCGGTCCGCCAGTCCCCTTGCTGGGCACCCGGCGGTGCCACCGCCCGGCATCCGCCGCTCAGCAGGGCGTGCTCCCCTCGCGCGCACCTCCCTCCTCACCGTACGAGTGCCCGAAGCCCGTCGCACGCGGAACCGAGCCGCATCGCTCGCGTCCGACCGCGCATCGAAACAACTCGGGACGACACCGGACCGGCACCGCGCCACCGCCCGCGTGCCGGACAACGGGCACCCCACTCGCCCGCTCCCCGCGCCGAAGACCCCGCGCACCGGCCTGCCACTCCGCACAGGCCGCACAGACCGCACAGGCCGCACAGGCCGCACAGGCCGCACAGGCTGCACGGACCGCACGGACCGCGCTGAGGGCAGAAGAAGCGACACCGGCACATGAGTCCGACACAGGGGTACGGAGCCCGACACGGGCTCATCGGAACGACACCGGGGACGGTTCCGGAACCAACCGCACTTTCTTCACGTGTATTTGGGAGACGTTCGATCCACTTCCCTTGTAAGTTCCTCAGAGGATCGGCAGTGTTCACCGGCGGAAGCGGGGATTCGTGTCATTCGAGCAGGAATGGGCCGGGTTGGTGGCCGGAGCGCGGGACAAGCAGTCCTCCACCGCCATGCAGTTGAACGGCGCCGGCGGCAAGGACGACGGAAAGTGGCTCCAAGTGACGCCGTCCGTACTCGACGCAACGGCCAAGAAGGTGGAGAAGGTCGACACCGCCTTCCAAAAGGTGGACAACGCCGCCATGCGGGAGATGGAACAGGTCCCCGGGTCGATGAAAGGCTTTGCCAGCGACGACGCCTTCAAGACGTTCCAGGAGATGTGGCGCGGCCAGATGAAGCATCTGCGCAAGCAGTTCGCGAACACGGCCACGGCGCTCCGCAACGTCACGGCGAAGACGTTGGAGGGGGATGTGTACACCAAGGAACAGGTGGACAAGATCGCCGAGGACCGGGACCGGAAGGAGCACCCGCTCAAGTACCTCCTGGACCCGAACCGGAAGCCGCTGCTCTCCACCACACCGCAGTACCCGTTCTCCACGGACCAGTACCCACTGCTGAAGCCACCGCCGTCGCAGAAGCCGGTGTACGGCCCCCCGCTGCCGACAGTGCCCTCGACCGAGCCGAAGTCCTAGGGGGAGCCGCCTCATGAGCGACAGCCTCGATTACCAGACGGTGCGTCACGTGAATCTGACCGCGCTGAGCGCGGTGGTGAAGGCGTGGAACAAGCTCCCGGAGGACTTCAGAGACGTCCACACCTCGTTCGACCGCACGGTCACCAAACCGCTGAGCACCGATCGGAGCGGCTGGCACGGCGACTCCCACAAGGCAGCGGTCAAGCACTTCACGGTCGTCCAGAATCAGGTCACGGAGGCCGCCGGACAGGCCGAGTGGCTCGGGAAGGAGATGTCCCGCTGCCTGAAGGTGTTCGAGGGCGCCAAGAAGGACCTGGTGGACGTCGAGTCCACGGTGTCCGAGAAGCCGACGGGCGGCGGAAAGAACTACCTCAAGCTGAACTCCAAGGACGGCGTCGTCTACGTCGACCCGCCCGAAGGTGAGGACGGCTCAGGGATCAGGAAGGCGTACCACGAGGTCATCACGGACCTCAACAAGAAGATCGAGAAGGCCCTCCGCGACGCGGCCGAGGCCGACGCGGACCTGAAGAAGGCCCTGACCTTCGACCCGCACGGCGACGGCTTCAGCGGCGACACCCCGAAAATGCAGGCCAAGAAGGACGTCGACGCACTGTACAAGCTGGCGGGCGACAAGGATTTCAAGCGGGATCCAAAGCTGTTCGCCAAGGCCAACCGTATCTTCGCGATAAACGACGGCAATGCCGACTTCGCGGAGGAGTTCGCCACCCGCAAGGGCGCGAAGGGCGCTCTGGAGTTCTGGGCCAAGGCCGCTCAGCCGGACTACGAGGACACGACGCCCGCAGACCCGATAGATCGTCCGAAAGGGGTGGAGAAGCAGCTTGCCGCCCTTCAGGACAATCTCGGCAACACCTTGGCCCTGGCCAGCCACTCGGAGTCTCCGGCCATGGAGAAGTGGAAGCAGGACGCCGTCGACCTCGGCTACCAGCGGATAGGGCCGGCCTCCCCGAAGGTTCCCGTGGGCCAGAGTGCGCTGGCACCGTACGGGTTCCAGGTCATGAGCAACCTGATGCGCACCGGGAAGTGGGAATCCGGGTTCCTGCACGACTACGGCGAAGCGCTGCTCAAGGCGGACAAGAAGCCCTTCATTCCGCCGGTCGGCGACAACAGCGAGGAGCAGATCGGCGAGCGGAAGTGGGGCAACTACGGCGTCAACCCGCCGAACTATCTTAATTTCGGGCCCGAGTACGACCAGGGCCAGGACCCGTTCACCGGGTACATGGAGGCGCTCGGGCACAACGCGGAGGCTTCGACCGACTTCTTCTCGGACAAGGAGAACTTCGAGTACGTCCTGAAGGACCGCAAGTGGTTCCCCGACGGTCCGATCCCCGACTCCGGGCCGCACAAGGACTGGCAGGGCGGGCACGTGGCGACGGGCCACGCGCTCGGCGCCGCGACGACCGGCCATGCCTGGGACGGACAGTTGCATGTCCCGGCGGAGCACACCACGGACCAGGCAGACGTGATGTCCGACCTCATCAAGGGTATGGGGGAGATGGACGACAACGGAAACGCGGAGATGCCGATGTACCCCGGCATGCGCCACGGTCTGGGGAACGCCGCAGCCGAGTACGCGCCGGACTTCTTCCGAGCCATGAAGGAAGGCTCGGACGAGGACAAGCTGTTCCCCATGTCCGGGGAACAGGCCGCGATGGAACACCGCGATGCGACGAAGTTCCTCGTGCAGCTCGGACAAGATCCGGAAGCCAATGCGGCGGTCACCGCCGGCCAGAAGCTCTACACCGCCCAAGTACTCGACCATCACCTGGGCGGAGACGTCCCCGCGAATCAGGGGTACCACGCTCCGCCGGAGGACATCGTGCACGAGGTGCTCAAGGTCTCGGGAGAGACCGCGGGCACGCTGGCCGCCGGCGCCCAGGAGGCCATCATCGGCCCGGCAGTCGTGGAGGATCAGGAATACGACAAGGGCACTCTGCACACACGTCTGTGGACCAACGGCGCTTTCGGCACCGTGGTGACGGGTGTCAGCGTCCTGAAGCCCTTTGCCGCGCATCCCGTCGGAGCCGCGACCGCCGCGGCGCTGATCATCGGGGCTGAGGGGGCAGCGCTCAACGACCACGACGCCGCGCACTGGAGCAGCAACAAGTCCGCCCCGGCGGCGGACAGAGCCGGCGCGATCTACGACGAGATGGCCGGGCGTGACGTGCGGCAGAACGAGAAGATGCTGGAGGCCATCGGGAAGGAGTACAACGTCGACGTCTCGAAGAGTTGGTCGGAGCTGTACTCCGAGGACGGCTTCACCCACGGATACACCAGGGTGGCGTCCACGGCGCCGTTCCTCACCTCGATCGAACAAGTCAGGCAAATGGCCGTACAGAAATAGTGGAACGCACACACATGAACCGCCCGCTCCGTATCACCCTGCTCTCCGTCCTCGCCGTGGCCCTGGTCGCGGCGGGGGCGCTGGGCGGCGCGCTCTCCCAACAGGAGGACCGCAACAATGCCAAGAAGTTCTCCGACATCTCGGGGGACACCACCTGCTGGGCCGCCGAGTCGGTGGTGGACCGGGTCGTTCCCGTATCCCACTACGCGGACCGCTGGAAGCGGCTGACCAGGGAAGAGCTCGGCTACAACGCCCAGTGCGGCATCACGGTGGACGGCAAGCAGGTACTGCGGGTCTCCGTCGAGCAGCACAACGCGGCGCACAGGCCCGACCGGGTGGGCACGGGCCCGGGCCACGGCAAGACCGAGAGCGTTCCCGGCTTCGAGCAGAGCTGGTCCTCCCGGGACGCCGCCGTCGTCGTCGTCCCCTGTACGAAGGACACGGGCGACGACAACGCCACCAATCTGTACATCAAAGCCCAGGCGTGGCGGAAGAACTACGGGAAGTTGCGCCAGGACGTGGTACGGATCGTCGAGCAGGCGGTCGAGGCGCACCGGACCACAGCGTGCAACGGTGCCCCGGCCGCGGACGACCGCGACTGACCAGCCGTAGCGCCATCGCCCCCCGGGGGCGATGGCGCGCTCAGAAGCTTCTCTCCCTCTTACCCGCCGCTCACTCCCACCCGGTCCGGGGTGAGGGGCAGGGTGCGGTGGCGGGTGCCGGTGGCGTGGTGGACGGCGTTGGCCAGGGCCGCGGGGGTGCCGACGATGCCGATCTCCCCGATGCCCTTGCCGCCGACGGGGTTGAGATGCGGGTCGTGCTCCTCGATCCAGTGCGCGTCGATGTCGGGGACGTCCGCGTGCGCGGGGACGTGGTAGGCGGCCAGGTCCCGTTCGACGAAGCCGCCGAGCCGGGCGTCCAGCGTGCTCTGCTCGGTCAGCGCCATGCCCAGGCCCATCGTCATGCCGCCGATGAACTGGGAGCGGGCGGTGCGCGCGTTCAGGATCCGGCCCGCGGCGAAGACGCCGAGCAGCCGGCGGGTGCGCACCTCCCCGGTGACGGTGTCGACCGCGACCTCCGCGAAGACGGCGCCGAAGGCGTGCCGCGCGTAGTCCTCCTGGGAGCGCACGTCGGTGGCGGTGTCGACGGTGACGATGCTGCCGCCGGACTCGCGCAGCTCCCGGCACGCCTTGTGGACGGCCCAGCCCCAGGAGGCGGTGCCGGAGGATCCGCCGGCCACCGACGCAGCGGGCAGGTCGCTGCTGCCGATGTCGACGCGGACGGCGTCCAGTTCCACGCCGAGCTCCTCGGCGGCGATCTGGGCGAGCACGGTACGGGCTCCGGTGCCGATGTCGGTGGCGTTGACGCGCACCTGGTAGCCGGGCCGGGCGCCGTCGCCCAGCACCTGGACGGATGCGGTGGACGGGGCGACGTAGACCGGGTAGGTGGCCGCGGCCACGCCCGTGCCCAGCAGCAGGTCGCCGTCACGACGAGTGCCCGGCCGCGGGTCGCGGCGCTCCCAGCCGAACCGGCGGGCGCCCTCGCGCAGGCAGTCGGCCAAGTGGTGGCTGCTGAACGGCTTGCCGCTGTCGGGCTCCCGGTCGGGGATGTTGCGCAGCCGCAGTTCGACCGGGTCGATGCCGAGGGCTGTGGCCACCTCGTCCATCGCGGATTCGAGCGCGTACATGCCGGGCGCTTCGCCCGGGGCCCGCATCCAGGAGGGGGCGGGGACGTCCAGCGGGACCACCTGGTGGCCGGTACGGATCCCCACGGCGCCGTACATGACGCGTGAGGGCACGGCCGCCTGCTCCACGAATTCCTTGAACGAGGCGGTGTGGGTGAGCACGTCGTGCCCGAGCGCGGTCAGGGTGCCGTCGTCCCGGGTGCCGAGGCGCAGCCGCTGGATGGTGGGGGCACGGTGGCCGACGACGCCGGGCAGTTCGCGCCGGGGCAGGACGACCTTGACGGCGCGTCCGGTGTGCAGGGCTGCCATGGCGGCGAGCACGGCCTGCGGGCGCGGGGTGCCCTTGGAGCCGAAGCCGCCGCCGACGTGTTCGGAGACGACCGTGACCTGTGCCGGTTCCAGGCCGAACAGCGCCGCGAGTGTGGTGCCGACGAGGGTGGCGCCCTGGCTGGAGTCGTAGGCGATCAGATGGCCGCCCTCCCACACGGCGGTGGCGGCGTGCGGCTCCATGGGGTGGTTGTGCAGCGGGCTGAGGGTGTAGGTCGCGTCGAACTGGTGCGGCGCCGCCGCGTACTCCGCGTCGAAGTCGCCGGTCTCCTGGTCGGCCGGATAGCCGCCGTTGGCCTCCTCGGGGTGGTAGAGCCCGGGGTGGTCGGCGCGGAGCAGCACGTCGTGCGGCTCCTCCGCGTAGTCGACCCGGATCGCCTGCGCCATCTCGCGCGCCGTCTCGGGGGTCTCGGCGACGGCCAGCGCCACGTACCAGCCCCGGTGCGGCACCTGCGGGGTCTGGAGCAGGGCGAGGATGGGGTCGTCGGGTTCGCCGAGCCGGGGCGCGTTCTCGTGGGTGAGGACGGCGAGTGCGCCGGGCAGGGCCATGGCCTCGCTGTCGTCGATGCCGGTGACGCTGCCGTGCGGGACGGTCGCGGGCACCGGTCGGCCGTACACGCAGGCGGGCGGGGTGTGTTCGGCGGCGTAGCGGGCCGCGCCGGTGACCTTGGCGTGCCCTTCGCGGCGGGCGGCGGGGGAGCCCAGCACGGGTTCGCCGGAGCGGCCCCGGGAACCGGCGCGGTCGCGGGAGGCGGTGCGGTCCTGGGAGGTGGTGTCGTCCACGGCCATCGTCCTCGTCCTCGTCGTCGTCCTCGTCTGCGTGTTCGTCTGCGTGTTCGTGTTCGTGTTCGTCTTCTTCGTCGTCTTCGGAGCCTCAGACCCCTGCGGAGCGGTTCGCGGCGGGCTGCGGGGGCTCGGCGAGGCCGGTCAGCAGCCGTACGGCCACGCCGCGGGCCAGCGGCACCTTGAAGGCGTTGTCCGCCAGCGGCTCGGCCGCGGCCAGCTCGGCGTCCACGGCGCGGGCGAAGGTGTCCGCGTCGGCGCGGGTCCCGACCAGCACCTCCTCGGCGGTGCGGGCCCGCCACGGCCGGTGTGCCAGCGCGCCGAACGCGAGCGCGGCGTGCCGCACGGTCCCGTCCTCGTCGAGTGCGAGAACGGCGGCGGCCGAGGCCAGCGCGAAGGCGTAGGAGGCGCGGTCGCGGGCCTTGCGGTAGCCCGCGCGGGCCCCGGCGGGCGATGCGGGCAGGGTGAGGTGCGCGACGAGTTCGCCGGGCCGGAGCACGGTGTCCCGCTCCGGGGTGTCGCCCGGCAGCCGGTGGAACGCGGCGGCGGGGACCGTCCTGGTCCCCTCGGGGCCGAGCAGTTCGACCTCCGCGTCGTAGGCGGCCAGCGCGACGGCCATGTCGGAGGGGTGGGTGGCCACGCAGTGCTCGGAGTGGCCCAGGACCGCCATGTCCCTGGTGGCGCCCTCGCGGGCCGAGCAGCCCGCTCCGGGCTCACGCTTGTTGCAGGGCGCCGAGAGGTCCTGGAAGTAGGGGCAGCGGGTGCGCTGCAGGAGGTTGCCACCGGTGGTGGCCAGGTTGCGGAGCTGCCCGGAGGCACCGGCCAGCAGCGCCTGGGCCAGCGCCGGATAGTCGCTGCGGACGGCGGGATGCGCGGCCAGGTCGCTGTTGCGGACGTTGGCGCCCACCCGCAGGCCGCCGCCGGGCGCGGTCTCGACGGTGTCCAGGGCCAGCCGTGAGACGTCGATGAGGTGCCCGGGGGCCTCCACGCCGAGTTTCATCAGGTCGACGAGGTTGGTGCCGCCCGCCAGGAAGTACGCGTGCGGCTGCGCGGCGAAGGCGGAGACGGCCTGCTCGGGGCTGGTGGCGCGTTCGAAGGTGAAGGGTTTCATGGTGCGGGTCACCTCGCCGGTGCGGCGTCGGAGGCGGAGTCGCGGTCCGAGTCGCGGTCCGAGTCGCGGTCCGAGTCGCGGTCGGATGCGGGGCCGGAGGCGGGATGCGCGGTGCCGGAGCGCGGACCGACGTGGCCGCTCGCGTCCTCCAGGGCCGCCACGATGTGCGGGTAGGCGCCGCACCGGCAGAGGTTGCCGCTCATCCGCTCCCGGATCTCCGCGCGGCTCAGTTCGGCCGGCTCCCCGGTGGACCGCTGCAGCACCTCGCCGGGAGTGGCGTGCGAGGGGTGCCCCTCGGCGGCCTCGCACAGCATGCCGACCCCGGAGACGATCTGGCCCGGCGTGCAGTAGCCGCACTGGAAGGCGTCCCGCTCCTCGAACGCGCGCTGCAGCGGATGCGGCTCCTCGGCGTCGCCGAGCCCCTCGACGGTGGTCAGGTGCGCGCCGTCGTGCGCCACCGCGAGCAGCAGGCAACTGTTGGCGCGGCGCCCCTCCAGCAGCACCGTGCAGGCGCCGCACTGGCCGTGGTCGCAGCCCTTCTTGCTGCCGGTGAGGTCGAGCTGTTCGCGCAGTACGTCGAGGACGGTGGCCCGGTGGTCGACGGTCACGGTGTGCGCGGTGTCGTTGACGTGCAGGGTGAGGGTCGAGCTGGTGGCGGTGCGCTGGGGGATCACGGGGCGCGCCTCTCGTCGGCTCTTGCGGCTGGTGCGGGCTGGTGCGGGCTGGTGGGGCGAGGCTGCGGAGGGAGGGAGGAGGGAGGAGGGTGCCGGAGGGGGAGGGTGCGGGATGCGGCATCCACGGTTTTTTGGGGGAGGGTGCGGCTGCGGGTGCGGCTCAGCGGCGTTCCAGCACGCCGCGCAGGAAGGCCGCCTGACCGACGTGCTGCAGGGTGTCGCCGAGGACGCTGACGAGACGTACCCCGAGCGAGACCGGCGGATCCCACGCCTCGTCCACGATGCGGTCGAGGGATCGGGAACTGAGAGTGCCCAGATAGCCGAGAGTCTCCTCGTGGACCGCGTCGTGGTAGTCCAGCAGCGGTCTCGGCGAATCCACCCGGACGGCGGCCACCTCCTCGGGCGTGTGGCCGAATCCGGTGTCGTCGGCCGGGAGGGGCAGCCCGAAACGATCCTCGAACCCCTGTGCGTGCCAGACCTGTTCCGTACCCGCGGCGTCGGCGAGGTGGTCGTCCTGCACCCGGGTGAGGTGCCAGATCAGCCAGCAGACGCTGTTGCCCCCAGGGTCGGGCGGCTCGTTGAGGTTCTTCTTGCGGATCCCGCTGAGCGCCGCGTGGACCTCGCCGTTCAGCCGGGTGAAGGCGTCCGTGAGGAGGGCGGTTGTGTCCATGTTTGCGACCATACGGCCGGAGGGCGCACTGGATGCGCTTCTGCCGCCCCCGACTGCTTCCGGACACACGTGATCCCCCGCCGGTCCCACCCCCGGAACGGGGTGGGACCGGCGGGGGCGGTGCCCCCGACAGCAGTGCGCCGAAGGGGTGCGGCCGGGCCGGCTACCAGCGGTACCAGCGACCGCGCCGCCCGCCGACCGACGGCCGGACGAGGAAGCCGAGCAGCCAGACGACCAGCACGATCACCGCGATCCACCACAGCGCCTTCAGCGCGAACCCCGCGCCGAACAGAATCAGCGCGAGCAGCAGGACGAGGAGCAAAGGACCCACAATCGTTCACCTCCGCGGCCCGAGTGCCCCCGTCTCCCGACCGCAACCGCACAACTTGACGAGCACGGGTCAGAACACGCACGGGTCAGGTCGTCACGTGGGGACGACCAGCCGGGCCTTCCCCTGCTGGGAGGCGTAGTCGAGGGTCTGCCAGGTGCCCGACTGGGTGCTCGTCCCCACCGGGAAGCCGATCACCATGGCCGAGCGGTCGACCATCCACCGGTTCCGGGCCAGGTAGGCGGCGTCGTCCAGCGGGTCGGCGGCCAGCTCGACGATCTCCGCGAGGCGCTCCCAGGAGCGGTTGACGGCGTTTCTGGCCTCCGGCGGCTGCTGGTCCAGGGTGCCGGGCACCGCGACGGTGAGCCAGGCGTCGGTCTCCTCCGCCAGCCATCTGAGCGCCAGGCTGTCGATGCCGCGGCCGCCGCCGAGGTAGAAGTGCGCGTCGGCTGCGAACGGCGCCAGGTACGCCGTGAAGAGCTGCGCATAGTGGGCGGCGTCGTGGTGTCCCGCCGTACGGCTTCCGGTGATGGTCACGGTACGCATCGTCAGTGCCCCAGTCCCTGACTCGGTGGCTTCGGACGGCCATCCACCCGTGCGCGATCGCTCGCTAGGCCGCTTCGCATCCTCGCACGCGGGACCGACACCCCGGCGGGGAGCGGGCCCTGCCCTTCGTCTGCCCTTCGCCTGCCCTTCGGGGTGGCCGCGGGGGAACGGGGCGGCGCGGCGCCCTCCGCGCGGGTAGCGTGGAGGTGTCCACGTGTGGGGGTGCGCGATGCACGAGGGGTTAGAGACCAGCATCGGTGACCGGCTCGGGCGGCTGAGAACCCGCCGCGGCCTGACCCAGGAGCGGCTGGCGGAATCGGCCGAGGTCTGCGTCGACATCATCCGCAAGCTGGAGCAGAACAGGCGCCGAACGGCGCGCATGGCGACGCTCAACCAACTGGCGCGGGCGCTGGATGTCGATGTGTCGGTGCTGGTCGGAACGCCGGTCACGTTCGAGGCCCGGCCGGACGGGAGCGCGCCGTCGGTCCTGGCGCTGCGGCGGGCGGTGTCGCCGGTGGCCGACCTGCTCGGCGACGGCACGGAACCGGACCGGGAGGACCCGGAGGAACCGCCGACCGCCGGGGCGCTGCGCGCCTCCCTCCGCGCCACCGAGGGCATCCGGCGCGCGGGCCGGATGGGCGAAGTGGGCGCGGTGCTGCCGCAGTTGATCAGGGACGCGCGGGCGGCCGTGCGCGCCTTCGAAGGCAGCGACCGGGACCGCACGGCGGCGTACGCGGTGCTCGCCGAGGCGTACCAGGTCGCGGCGACCACCCTGACGGCGCTCGGCAATCCGGACGCCGCGTTCACCGCCATGGAGCGCGCCGCGGACGCGGCCCGCCGGGCGGGCGATCCGCACCTGGAGGCGATCGGCGCCGCGACGCTCGCCTGGGTCCTGACCAAGCAGGGGCGGCTGGAGGACGCCGAGCATGTGGCGCACACCCAGGCGGACCGCATCGAGCCGACGTTCCGCTCCCAGCCCCTCGACCTGTCCCTGTGGGGCATCCTGCTGTTGCGCGCGGCAACTGCCGCGGTCCGGCAGGGCGAACGCCACTACGACCGGGTGGACGAACTGCTGCGCATGGCGACCGCGGCGGCGGCCGGGATCGGCAGCGACCGGCTCGACTACGCGACTCCCTTCGGCCCCACCAACACCGCCGTGGCGAAGGTGAACTTCCAGGTGGAGATGGACCGCTGCGCGGACGCGCTGGGCACCGCGCGCACCGTCCCCGACCTCGCCTCCCTCCCCCCGACGTGGCGCGCACGCTTCCACGTGGACCGCGCCCTCGCCCACGCGGGGCTCGACCGGGACGAAGCAGCCACCCGCGCACTGCTCACCGCGGAGCAGGACGCACCCGAGTGGATGCGCTACCACGGCACGGCCCGCCGCCTCGTGGCCGACCTCCACTCCCGCGAGCGCCGCCGCACCTCTCCGCTGGCGGAACTCGCCGACCGGCTGCATCTGGACGAGTAGGACGACACGTCACAGTCGGACCCGGAACCGGCACACTGCGTCACTGGTGACCCCCGTGGCGCAACCGTACGTTCGTCGCGCGTACGGCGGCACCAGCACACGAGGTGCCGCACCCTCACGAGCCCGGGACGGCATCCATGACGCCCAACTCGCACAGCCGCGCCGCCACAGAGCCCGACATCCCCTGGTCCCCGCCGGTCCACGCGCCGTTCGCGCTGCTGCCCGTGGGGGTGTGGTGGGACGCGGTGCGGGTTCCGTACGCGCGGGGGTGGGGCGTCGTCCGCACGTTGGGGGAGGCGTGCGGGGCCGTGATCGGGGACCCGCACCGGTCGTGGCTGTACTGGCTGGTCCCGCCCGGGGGCGGCGGCCTCCCGGCCCGGGAGGGCGAGGTGGTACGGCTGTCGGTCGCCTGCTGGCTGCCCGTTCCGGCGCGGACCCGGACGGAGCCGCCCGGTCCGTACTGGGCCGTGCCCTACGGCGGCGCGGACGGGCGCGGGCTGACGGATCCGCTGCGGCTGCGGGCGGCCCTCGCGGACGGGGCGGCCGCCCGGTGAGCGGCGTGGTCGGTGCCGGGTACTGCCTGCCGTGCGGGGAGCGGCGCGCGGAGACCGTGGTGGTGGCGCTCGTGCACGCGAACTCGGGACCGGGCCGGGCCGTCGAGGCGTGTCTGCCGCACGCGCGGGAGTACGCGACGGCTCCGGAGGCCCCGCAGTGGCTCCGGGACGATCTCGCGGTGCTGGACGCGCTGGACGCACTGGACGCGGGCGGCTGACTCAGTCCGGGTCCCGCTTCCGGTCCCGGCCGCGGGGCGGTCGGCTCGCGGCGCTGCGGCGCAGCTTTCCGGTCAGCGAGGTCGCGGCGGCGGTGAGGAAGACCAGCGTGTAGACGATCTGGAGCAGGATGACGAGCCGCACGGACTGGCCGTGCGGGGTGATGTCGCCGTAGCTGAGGGTGGCGAGCGTCAGCAGCGCGAAGTACAGCGCGTCCAGCCGGGTGCGCAGGCCGGTGAACTCGCCAGGGTGATGGGACATCACGAAGTACGCGGAGGAGAACAGCAGCACGGACAGGCACATCAGCGAGACCAGCGCGACGACCGTGCCGGGCCGGTCGAAGAGGGCGTCGCGCATGTGTTTGACCAGCAGGACGGCGATGGCCGTCAGCCCGAGGCCGAACACGGTCCAGCTCAGCACCGGCCGTTCCGGGCCCAGGGTGTGCTCCGGCACCAGGAAGTAGGCCAGGAACAGGGCCGCGGTCACCGGGCCCAGCAGCGGCCACCCGTGGCCGGACCACAGCGGCCGGCGGCCGGAGCCGCCGCCGGTCGGGGCGCCGGACGGGGCGTCGGACGGGGCGTCGGTCCAGGCGTCGGACGGAGCACTGGACCGCTCGCCGGTGGCCTCGTCCGAGGGCTCGCCGGACGCCGCGCCCGTCGACCGGTCGGGCGGCTCGTCGGAGGACGGCTCGTCGGAGCGCTGGGCCATGGGGCCATCGTCGGCCCCGACGCCGCCGGGCGCGCTGTGGAGAGGTCCGGTCGGAGGGCCGGTGGTCCCGGGTGGCGGGTCAGCGCGCCGACGACGGCTTCCGGCCGGGGCGGCGGTGCGGCGGGGTGGCGGCGGCGCGGACCTCCTCGGCGGCTGCGCGGTAGGCGGGCGCCGCGCGGCTGAAGTAGTCGAAGAGGAGGGCCCGCTGCTCGGGTGTGTAGCGCTCCAGCAGTTCGGTGATGCGGCGGTGGGCGGGCGCGGCGGTCTCCTCCAGCGCGGGGAAGGAGTCGGCGGCCGGCTCGACCCGCAGGCGGCGGCGGTCGGCCGGGTCCGCAGCGCGGCGGACGTATCCGGCGCTTTCGAGGCGGTCGATCAGCCGGGTGGTGGCGCCCGTGGTCAGCCCGGTGCGGACGGCCAGTTCGCCGGGGGTGAGCGGACCCTCCACGGAGATCACGCTCAGCGCGTACCACTCGGTGGCCTGCAGTCCCACCGCTTCGGCACCCGCCATGCCGTGCAGCCCGACCGCGTCCAGGTACTGGCGGAAGACCAGGTGTGCGTCAGTGGACGCGTCGTCGTCGGCCATCGCAGCCAACCCCTCCCGATTTCTCTGCTTCTATGAAGATATCCGCAAGAGAACTTCTGTGTGAGCCTAACCAGTGGGCGGCAGCCGGACCACCCGGGGGAACGCGCGACCGCCGTCACCGAGACGGACGCCGCAAGCGCGCCCGACGATGCCCGAAGGCGGCAGGGTGCCCGCACCCCGCACCCCGCGCCTCCGGCGGCGGGACGGCCGGGCCGGGGCCTGGGCCGGACCTGCACCTGGGCCGGACCAAGGGCAGGGACCGGACCGGGCCCCGGGGCCGAGAGGCGGCGCCCGGCGGGCGGTCAGGGTGCCAGCACGTCCAGTTCGGCCATCGCGTCCTCGGTGATGGTGCGCATCACGCTCTCCGCGCGGGCACCGTCCCCCTCCCGGACCGCTTCCGCGACCTGGACATGCAGGGTGACAGCCTCCTGGCGGGGGTCGCTGAACATCACCTCGTGCCGGGTGCGGCCGGTGAGGACGGCCGCGACGACATCGCCGAGCCGCGCGAACATCTCGTTGCGGGAGGCCCGCAGCACGGCGCGGTGGAAGGCGATGTCGTGCACCAGGTAGTTGTCGAGCTGCCGCCCGCGCGAGGTGGCGACCATGCCCAGCGCGTGCTCGGTCAGCGCGGCGCACTCCTCCGGAGTGGCCTGCTCGGCGGCGAGGCGGGCCGCGACCGGCTCGACGGCGGACCGCAGCACCGTGAGGGAGCGCAACTGGCGCCCCTGGTCGGCACCGGCCAGCCGCCAGGTGATCACCTGCGGGTCGTAGACGTTCCACTGCTCGGTCGGCAGCACCGTGACCCCGACCCTGCGGCGCGACTCGACCAGGTGCATGGACTCCAGCACCCGCACCGCCTCGCGCGCCACCGTGCGGGAGACCTCGTAGCGGGCGGCCAGCTCCTCGGTGAGCAGCACCGTGCCGGGCGGGTACGCACCGGCCGTGATCGCCGGGCCGAGCGAGGCGAGCATCCGCGCGTGCAGCCCGCGCTCGCGGCGCACCCCCCGACCGCGCTTCGCACCGTCCGCGCCCACGGCATCGTCCGGGCCCGCAGCGTCTGACCCATCCGCACCGTCCGGTCCGTCCGGTCCGTCCGGTCCGTCCGCACCGTCTGCCCCATCCGCGCCGTCCGGTCCATCCGCGCCGTCCCCGCGGTCCGGGCCCGGCGCGGCGTGCGTGGTGTCCGCGGCCGCCGCGCGGTGCGGGCCCACCGGACCGTTCTCCCGGTCGGCGCCGTCGTCCTGGCTGGTCATGCCTCTCCCGACTCGTCTCCACCCCTCCCCGTGCGCTCGGCGAGCACTCGGGACGCTCAGCCTACGTGCTTCTCGTCACGGCAAATAAGTATGACTACATCGCTTCCAGCTATTGAATACATGTGACCTATGGGGTTGAGTGTCCTGCGCGCCGAGCGAGGTCGACGAGGACGGTGAGAGCGGTGCGGAGTAAGAGGTCCGAGCAGGACCCGGGGCTCGACCCGGTGGCCGACGCGGCGCCCGGACCGGCGGTGGAGCCGGTCGAGGAGCAGCCCGGGCCGGCGACCGACCCGGCGGCGAAACCCGCCGCCGGCGCCGTGGTCGTCGTCATGGGAGTGGCGGGCACCGGCAAGACCACCGTGGGGCGCCTGCTCGCCGACGCGCTCGACGTGCCCTACGCCGAGGCCGACGCCTTCCACCCGCCCGCCAACGTCGCCAAGATGTCCGCCGGAACCCCGCTCGACGACGCCGACCGGGCGCCCTGGCTCGACGCCATCGGCGCCTGGGCGCACCGCCACCAGGCGCACGGCGGGGTCGTGAGCTGCTCGGCGCTCAAGCGCGGCTACCGCGACCGGCTGCGGGCTGCGGCACCCGGTGTCGTCTTCCTGCATCTGACCGGCGACCGCGCGCTGATCGCCGAGCGGATGGCCGGGCGGTCGGACCACTTCATGCCGGTCACACTCCTGGACTCGCAGTTCGCCACGCTCGAACCGCTGGCACCGGACGAGCCGGGCGCCGCCGTCGACGTCGCGCCGGGACCCCCCGCGGTCACCCGGCACGCCCTGGCGGCGCTGGGCCGCCTCTCCCCCGCTCATACCGACCAGTTGGTCAGCAACCCCTGACCCGTTCCCGATCCGCTCCCGTCACACATCACCATCCACGAAGAAGGTAGAGCCGTGCGCCATCTCAGTGCCGAGATGCTGGCCGCGGGGTCGCAGCAACCGGACCCCATCACCTCCGCCGGCAACGTCCAGTTGGGGATCGCCGCCCTCGTCGGCATCGCCGTCATCGTCGTCCTCATCACCCGGTTCAAGCTGCACGCCTTCCTGGCGCTGACCGTCGGCACCCTCGCGCTGGGCGCCGCGGCCGCCGCGCCGCTCGACAAGGTGATAGCCAGCTTCAGCACCGGCCTCGGGGACACCGTCTCCGGCGTCGGCGTGCTCATCGCGCTGGGCGCCATCCTCGGCAAACTGCTCGCCGACTCCGGCGGTGCCGACCAGATCGTGGACACGATCCTGGCCAGGGCGAGCAGGCGCAGCATCCCGTGGGCGATGGCGCTGATCGCGGGCATCGTCGGGCTGCCGATGTTCTTCGAGGTCGGGCTGGTACTGCTGATCCCGGTGGTGCTGCTGGTGGCCAAGCGCGGCAACTACTCGGTGATGCGCGTCGGCATCCCCGCGCTCGCCGGACTGTCGGTGATGCACGGGCTGGTGCCCCCGCACCCCGGCCCGCTCGTCGCCATCGACGCGATGGACGCCAACCTGGGCGTGACGCTGGCCCTCGGCCTCGTCGTCGGCATCCCCACCCTGATCGTGGCCGGTCCGCTGTTCGGCAAGGTGGCCGCACGCTGGGTCGAGACCACACCACCCGAAGGAGTCGTGCCCGAGCGGGCCGACGCCGAACTGGACCGGCGGCCCGGCTTCGGCGGCACGCTGGCCACGGTGCTGCTGCCCGTCGTGCTGATGCTCGCCAAGGCGCTCGCCGACATCGTCGTCGACGACCCCGAGGACACCGTGCAGCGGGTCATGGACGTGATCGGCGACCCGATGACGGCACTCCTGGTGGCGGTACTGGTCGCGATGTTCACCCTGGGACGCCCCGCGGGCTTCACCAAGGACCGGATGTCCTCCACCGTGGCGAGTTCGCTCGGCCCGATCGCGGGCATCCTGCTGATCGTCGGCGCGGGCGGCGGCTTCAAGCAGACCCTGGTGGACGTCGGCATCGGGCAGATGATCCTGGACCTGTCCGAGAACTGGTCGATCCCGGCACTGCTGCTCGGCTGGCTCATCGCCGTCTGCATCCGGCTGGCGACCGGCTCCGCGACCGTGGCCACCGTCTCGGCGGCCGGGCTCGTCGGCCCCCTCACCGCCGACATGTCCACGCCCCAGACCGCACTGGTCGTGCTCGCGGTCGGCGCCGGCTCGCTCTTCTTCAGCCACGTCAACGACGCCGGGTTCTGGCTGGTCAAGGAGTACTTCGGGATGAACGTCGGGCAGACCCTGAAGTCCTGGTCGGTGATGGAGACGATCATCTCCGTCGTCGGACTGGTGCTGTTGCTGCTGCTCTCGCTGGTGCTCTAGACGATGTCTGATCAGCGGGACCCGGGCGGCCCGGCACCCTCGGCTCGCTCCTCATGCGGGCCCGAGAGGTAGAAGACAGCTCCACAACTCCTAGGCCCCTGCCTCCGGTCCGCCCGCCCCACCCGGCTCGTCCCGTGCCGTCTCGGCGGCGCAGGTGACGAACGCGCGGACCGAGCCGGTCTCGTTGGTCTCCAGCCATACCGGGGCCCAGCGCACGGGTGGGGCGTCACCGAGGGGGACGTAGGTGACGCCGGGACGGGGGTAGAAGCGGGCGGCGTGCTCTCCGACGGGGAAGACGCCCTGCCGGGAGGCGACGAGAGCGAGGATCTCCGAGAAGGTGCCGCCCTGCGGGCCCTGTCGTACCGGCCGTCCGGCCGGGGTGGCGGCGGGTACGCGGTAGAGCCGGGACTCCTCGGGGAGCGTGTCGGGCAACCGGATGACCGGGTAGTCGCCGAACACCTCGCGGGTCACCTGGGTGCGGCCGGCCAGACGGTGGCCGTGGGGGAGGGCGAGCACCTGCGGTTCGGACAGCAGCACCGGGCCCACCCGTACTCCGCGCACCGGCAGCGCGGTGATCAGCACGTCCACGGACCCGTCGAAGACCCGTTCGCACGCATCGTGGACCTGCGCCTCGTGGATCCGCACCTCGCAGTCGGGGTGCCGGGTTCCGAACAGGGCCGCCGCCTTGAGCAGAAGCTGGCCCGCGGCCGCCCCGACGAACGCGACCCGCAGCGTTCCCCGGACCTGCCGCCCGGCCTCCATGGCGCCACGCACAGCGGCGTCCATGCCCCGGACGTGGGGTTCGAGGTCGGCGACCAGACGCGCCCCGATCGCGGTCAGGGTGACGACCCTGCTCGTGCGGGTGAACAGGGCCGTTCCCAGGCGGCGCTCCACACTCTTCACCGTCCGGCTGACCTGGCTGGTGGTCAGCCGCAAGCGTTCGGCGGTGCGGCCGAAATGCAGCTCTTGGGCGAGGGTCAGAAGCACCTCCGCCTCGATCCGTTCCAGCACGTGGCCCCCCATCATTGCGCCGGGAGCAACGATCGTATCCGCTTTCGTCCTTGATGCCCTGCTCGCGCCGGTGAAACGTGGTCTCCGACACCGATCACCGAGGCCGCCGAGGCCGCCGAGGCCGCCGAGGCCGCCGAGAGCAAGGAGAGCGAATGACGCACCGCAGGATCGTGACCGGACTGTTCATCTCGGCCGACGGCGTGGTCGGCACCCCGGAGCAGTGGACCTTCCCGCACATGACGGATGAGGTCGGCGAAGTCATCGGCGGGCTGATCGCGGGGGCCGACACCATGCTGCTGGGCCGCACCACCTACGAGGAGTTCGCGGCCCACTGGTCGCAGCAGACCGGGCCGATGGCCGACGCCTTCAACGGGATGCGCAAGCTGGTGGCGTCCCAGACCCTCACCACGGCCGGCTGGGAGAACAGCGAGATCCTGGACGGCGATCTCGTTCAGCGCCTCACCGAGCTGAAGAGCACCCCGGGCCGGAACATCAACACCTCGGGCAGCATCTCCGTGGTCCGCACCCTCCTGGCCGCGGGCCTCCTCGACGACCTCCACCTGATGGTCTTCCCGCTCGTCCTCGGCACCGGCACCCGCCTCTTCCCCGACGAAGGCAAGCGGGTCGAGATGACCCTGGCCGGCACGCGCACATTCGACTCGGGCGTCGTCCACCTGCACTACCGGGTGGACCCGCCGCACTGAGCACGGAGCGAACGGAGACGAAGGGAGACGAAGGGAGACGAGGGGAGACGAGGGGAGACGAGGGGACGGAGGACAGCCCGGCACCGTCTCCTCCCCCTCCCCGCCCTGCGATTCCGCGATTCCGCGATTCCGCGATTCCGCGATGACCTTCGCCACCCGGTTCCGCGATGACTTCGCGCCCTCCCGCAGGTCATCTCCTCGAGCACGCGGCTCACCCGAGTACCTGGAGTGCCGCAGGCCCGCACCACTGCACACCTCGCACCGCCTCAGCCCGGAAGGACGAGTTCATGTCCCATACACTCCAGCCGCAGCCGACCACCGCCGTCCCCGCGACGGCCCGCCCCGCCCCCCGCCTGCTGCTCACCGGCGGCATCGTGGCGGGCCCCCTCTTCCTGCTCACGGGGTTCGTCCAGGGCGTGCTCCGGGACGGGTTCGACTTCTCCCGCAACGCACTCAGCCAGCTCAGCCTGGGCGACCTGGGCTGGATCCAGGTCCTCGCCTTCCTGCTCACCGGCGGCCTGGTCGTCGCGGGGGCGGCCGGGACACACCACGTACTGCGCGGCCGCACCGGCGGCGTCTGGGCGCCGCGCCTGCTCGGCGTCTTCGGCCTCTCGTTCGTGTGCGCGGCCTTCTTCAGCGCCGACCCCGGTGCCGGGTTCCCGGCCGGAGCACCCGAGGCCCGGGTCACCTCGCTGAGCACACACGGGGTCCTCCACCTGGTCACCGGCATGGTCGGCTACCTGGCGCTGTGCGCCGCGTTCCTCGTACTGGCCCGGTCCTTCGCCGCCGACGGCGAACGCAGGTGGGCACTCGCCTCCCGCCTTGTCCCGGTGGCCGTCCTGGCCGGGTTCGCCGCCTCCTCCGCCAGCGTGGCGGCCTTCACGATCGGCGCCGGGCTCGGCCTCCTCTGGCTCACCGTCCTCATGCTCCACCTGAACCGTTCCACCGGCACCAGACCGATGTGACCCACGCACCGCCGGGAGAGGCCGGCCGGACCGCACAGCCCGAAGGGCTCCGCCGACTGCTGCGCTTCGCTCGCGGAGACGTACGGGCTTCGGTCGCGGAAGGGCGAGTCCCTCCCGCCGTCGCCGTCGCCGTCGCCATCGGCGTCGGCGTCGGCGTCGGCGTCGGCGTCGGCGTCGCCCTCTGCGACGAAGCCCCGTCTGTCCGCTGCGGCTCCGGTCCGTACCGGGCCCGCCCGGGAGGGCGCCCCTCACCGCGGGGCGCCCTCCCGGGCTTCCAGATAGCGGAGCACCGCCCGGACCCGGCGGTGGGCGGCGGTCGTCCGCGGGAGGTCCAGCTTCTCGAAGATCGTGGCCGTGTGCTTCTCGACCGCCCGCTGCGAGATCCCCATCCGGGCGCCGATGGCCGCGTTGGTGAGCCCGGCGGCCATGTGGGAGAGGGTCTCGTGCTCGCGCGGGGTGAGCGCGTCCAGAGCGGGACGGGCGCCCAGCAGCCGGGAGACGACATCCGGGTCGAGCGCGGTACCGCCGTCGACCACCCGGTGGAGCGCCTCGACGAAGTCGTCGACGTCCAGCACCCGGTCCTTGAGGAGGTACCCGATGCCCGCCGGGCCGTCGGCGAGCAGTGTGTGCGCGTAGCTGGTCTCGATGTACTGCGAGAACAGCAGGATGCCCAGCCGGGGATGCCGACGGCGCAGCTCCGCGGCCGCGCGCAGCCCCTCGTCGCGCTGTGTGGGCGGCATCCGGATGTCGGCCACCACGGCGTCCGGGAGCGTACGGTCCACGGCCGCCAGCAGGGCCGCCGGATCACCCACCGCGGCGGCCACTTCCAGCCCCCGGTCGGTGAGCAGGCCCACCAACCCCTCCCGCACCACGACCGCGTCCTCGGCGATCACCAGCCGGAGTGCCGGACCTGTCCGGTTCGTCACCTGGTCGTCTCCCCCCGTGCTGCGGCGAACGGCAGCCGGACCAGCGCTCTGGTCGGGCCGCCGGGCGGGCTGTCGAGGGACAGTGTGCCGTCCACGGTGCGTACCCGCTCGGCCAACCCACGCAGCCCCGACGGACCGCCCGGCCGGGACGGGCCCGGCACCGCCCCGCCTCTCCCGTCGTCCTCGACCTCCAGCACCAGGACGTCCCCGCCCCCGGTGGCCTCCCGCTCGACCCGGACGGCGACCCCGACGCGGTGCGCACCCGCGTACCGGACCGCGTTGGCCAGCAGTTCGGCCGCGCAGAAGTACGCGATGGTCTCCACCGCCTCCGGCGGGCGCGGCGCACTCGACAGCTCGGCCCGCAACTCCACGCGCAGCGCCGGGGACTCGACGTCGGAGCGGAGCGAGGCGAGAGCGGGCGCGAGGCCGTTGTCGAGGACGGGCGGATGGATGCCGCGCACCAGGTCGCGCAGCTCGCCCAGCGCGGTGCGGGCCGAGGCGAGGGACTGCTCCACCAGGTCGCGGGCCTTGGCGGTGTCCGCCGCCGACGGTTCGGACGCACGGAGCGCCTCGGCCGCCCGGGTGAGCGCCATCGCCAGGGAGATCAGCCGCGCCTGTGCCCCGTCGTGCAGATCGCGTTCGATCCGGCGGAGGGTGGCGGCGGAGTCCCGTACGGCCAGGGCGCGGGTCTCCTCCAGGTCATGCACCCGGTCGGCGAGCGCACGGGACGGCGGGCCGAGAAGAGTGCGTGCCAGCAGCCGGACGAGGGCGGCCAGTCTGCGCCCCGCCCAGTCGGCCGCCACCAGCAGCAGCACCCCCGCGGCGGCCACGGCCAGCACCCGGGGCGTGCTGTCGAGCGGGACACTGCCGGTGAGTTCGAGGCCGCGGTGCCCGTTCTGCCGGACCGCGCGGAACCACAGCGGATAGGACAGCAGCGCCAGCCCGTACAGCCGCAGCGGCAGTTGGACGGCGAAGAGGAGCACTCCGAGGGGTACGTCGAGCGCGACGAAGGCCGCGCACCGCCACGCCGCCGCATCGTGGGCGGCGCGCAGCGGACGGGGCGCCGGGGGTGCGGGCACCTCTTGGCCGAGCAGACCGCGTACCAGCCCCCGGTGGACAGCCGCCAGCCGCTGCACGGCCGTCAGGACGAGGGAGAGGAAGGGCAGTCCGATCCGGGTCACACACAGCGCGCCGCCGACGACGAGCAGCGCCAGGGCCGGCACGCCCAGCAGCGCGGGGACGAGGGCCGCAGCCGCGTACACCGCGGCGCGGCACGCCGGGCGCGTCGCGGGCAGGCCGACGAGGGCAAGGGCTCGGGGCATGGGCGCTCAGGTTCTCCGTCGGCTGTCGGCTGGGGTTCTTCGTCGGCTGTCGGCTGGGGTTCTCCGCCGGCTGGCGGCCAGGGTTCTCCGCCGGCTGGCGGCCAGGGTTCTCCGCCGGCTCGGATTCTCCGCCGGGAAGCTGCCGCGGTGCGTGCGGGAGCTCATCTTCCGCCGCCGCCCGTCCGGGCCCGGACCCGCCCCGTGCCGCGGCCTCATCCGGGAGCCCGCCGCAGTTGCCCCGGCAGCGGAGCGAGCGTCGCGGCGAGCGCCAGGACGAGCACGCCCCCCGCCGCTGCGGCCCAACCGGTCGGTGGCAGCGCGGAGAGGGAAGCTCCCGCGGCGTCCCCCAGCGGGAGAGTCACGGCGAAGGCGACAGCGGCGCCCGCGCCGAACCCCGCGCAGGCGACGGTCAGCGCCTCCACCACCAGCATCCGCGCCACCTGGCCGGGTGCGGCGCCGATCGCGCGCAGCAGCGCGACCTCGGGCCGCCGTTCGGCGCTGAGCAACACCATGGTGTTGGCGGCGGCGCACGCGGCGAACGCGGCATAGAGGACCGTCGCGAACAGGTCGATCCACGAGGGTTCCGCGACCGCGGCCAGCGCCGCCGACTTGACCAGCGAGAACGCCACGACCAGCGCGACCGGTGTGACAGCGGCCGACAGCCGCCGGGCGGCGGCCCGCGTCTGCGCGAAGGCCAGTTCCGCCGCGGCGCCGCCGCCCAGCGCGCGGGGTGCGGTCAGCAGCCGCATCGGCCCGGCCAGCAGCCGGGCGGCCGCCCGGCCGATCACGGGCCCGGCGCAGCCCACCCCCACCAGGTAGGCCAGCAGCACCAGCGGCAGGTGCTCCCCCACGTCCTCGCGCGGCCCCGCCGCGGTGACCGCCGTGAGGGCCACGGCGCCGGACACGGCCAGTACCGCACCGAGCCCCCGTACGGCACCGGCGAGCGTCAGCCCGGGAAGCCACCCGGACGACCTGAGGGAGCGGGCGCCCGCCGCCTCGCCGAGCGCGTCCGCCGGGCGGGCCCGTGCGGCACGGTGCGCGGCCAGCAGACCGCCGAGCTGCGAGGTGACGAGCAGCACGCCCCCCGCCGCGAGCGCGGGCGGCCATCCGACGACGAGCGGAACCCCGGAGGGCAGCAGGCCGTGGGCGACCATCCCGTCCCGCCAGCCGTACGCCAGGACGCAGCCGAGCCCGTACCCGACGGGCAGCGCGGGCAGCGCGGTGCACAGCGCCTCGGTGGCGACCGCCCGCCGGATCTGCCACGGCAGCGCTCCCACGGCCCGCAGTACCGCGTTCTCCCGCGCCCGCGCGGCCACGGTCAGGGCCATGACCTGCGCGATGACGAAGACGGAGAGGTAGCACGTCACCACGGTGAAGCCGGCTCCCATGGCCGTGACCGCCTCGCGCTGCGGCCCGGACGGCAGCGGCCCCGCCGTCCGCAGCATCGCGACCGAGGCGGTGACGACCGCCGCGGAGAGGACCAGCACCGAGAAGACCCCGGCGAAGGCGGTGGGCCGGGCCCGCACCGAGGCCCGGGCGAGTCCGGTGGTCATGCGGCCCGGCCCGCCGCGGCACGGCCACCGTCCGCCGGGGGCACGGAACCGGCGCCGCCCACGGACTCCGGCCCGCTTCCCGGCCCGCTTCCCGGGCCGGGTCCGGACCGGGGGCCGGCTCCGGACCGGGTTCGTCCGGCCAGCGCGCGCATCCGGCGGGCGATGTGCGCGGCGGCACCGGTCCGGGCGTCACCGCTCCGGTCCCCCGCACCGTCGGCACCGTCCGCGCTGCCCGCACACACGTAGGTGTCCACCAGCATCCCGTCGGCCAGGAACAGCACCCGGTCGGCGTGCGCGGCCGCCGCGGGGTCGTGGGTGACCATCAGCACCGTGGCCCCCAGCATGTCCACCGCCCCGCGCAGCAGGCCCAGCATCTCCTCCGCCGTCGCCGGGTCGAGGGCGCCGGTGGGCTCGTCGGCGCACACGATCTCCGGTGCGGTCACCAGCGCGCGGGCCAGCGCGACACGCTGCTGCTGGCCGCCGGAGAGCTCCGCCGGGCGGCGCCCGGCGCGTTCGGCGAGACCCACCCGGCCCAGCGCCTCCCGGGCCAGCGTGCGGGCCCGGCGGCTGCCGGTGCCCGCCAGCCGCAGCGGCAGCCCCACGTTCTGCTCCGCCGTCAGCGCCGGGAGCAGGTTGAAGGACTGGAAGACGAAGCCGATCCGCTCCCGGCGCAGCCGGGTGAGGGCCCGCCGGCCCATCCCGGTCAGCTCCTGGCCGCCGAGCCGCACGCTGCCGGCCGTCGGCCGGTCCAGACCGACGGCGCACTGCAGCAGGGTGCTCTTGCCCGAACCCGAGGGACCCATCACTGCCGTGAAGCTTCCCCGCGGCAGCTCCACCTCGATGCCGCGCAGCGCCTCCACGGCCGCGCCGCGCCGCCCGTAGCGCCGGGTCACACCTGTCAGGGCGAGGGCTGCGGGCGGGCCGCCCGCGGCTGCGCTGCCCGCGCGCCGGTACGTCTCGTCGTCCACGTTCATCATGGCTGCGACGCTACGGAGCCCCGGATCGGCCCACGAGGGAGCAGACACCCCGGTCCGGGGTTCGGAATCACCGAACCGGCGGCGGTGCCCCGGGGCTCACCGGAGGGGTGCCGCGCGGTTCACAGCCAGCCGTTTCTGCGGAACGCGCGGTACATGGCCACGCAGGTCACGGCGATGACGACCAGGACCAGCGGGTAGCCGACGCGCCAGTGCAGCTCCGGCATGCGGTCGAAGTTCATCCCGTATATGCCGCAGACCATCGTGGGGACGGCGACGATGGCGACCCAGGCGCTGATCTTGCGCATGCCCTCGTTCTGGGCGGTGGAGACCTGCGCCAGATGGGCCTGGAGGATCGAGTCGAGCAGCGCGTCGAAGGAGGCGATCTGCTCGGTGACCCGGGCGAGGTGGTCGGCGACGTCCCGGAAGTACTTGCGTATCTCGGGGTCGATGAGCCGGTTGGGGCGGTCGGACAACAGCTCCAGCGGCCGGGCCAGCGGAAGGGTGGCGCGCTTGAGCTCCAGCAGCTCGCGCTTGATCTGGTAGACCCGGCTGGTGCCGGAGCCGCCTCCGCTGCCGCTGCCCCCGAAGGGCGCCTCGGACGCGAAGACCTGGCTCTCCAGCTCGTCGATGTCGGTCTGCACCTCGTCGGCGACCAGCAGGTAGTCGTCCACGACCCGGTCGGCGATCGCGTGCAGCACCGCGGCCGGGCCCTGCGCCAGCCGCTCCGGGTCGGACTCCAGCTCCTCGCGGAGCGGGCCGAGGGAGCCGTGCCGCCCGTGCCGGACGGTGATCACGAAGTCGGCTCCGGTGAAGACGACGATCTCGCCGGTGTCCACCACCTCGCTGGTGGTGGACACCTTCTCGTGCTCCACATAGCTGACCGTCTTGAGGACCGCGAACATCATCTCGCCGCCGAACCACTCCGCCTTCGGCCGCTGATGGGGTTCGAGCGCGTTCTCCACCGCGAGCGGGTGCAGCCCGAACAGTTCGGTGATGCCCTCGAACTCGGCCTCTCCCGGCTCGTGCAGCCCGATCCACACGAAGCCGCCGTCACCGCTGCCGTCGTCCCTGTCGTCCGCGGCGCCGCCCTTGCGGACGCAGGCCAGCGCCTCTTCCACGCCGCACTCCGCCATCAGCCGCGTGCCCTCGCGGTCGTAGGCCACACAGCTCACCACGGAGGTGCCCAGCGGGGAGCGCACCGGGTGGGACAGGTCCACCGCGGGGCGCGGCACGCGGGGCCGCACCACCCTGCGCAGGCTGCGCACCACCGGCACCGTGGGCATGGGGGCTCCTCGGACTGCTCGTCGTTCCTTGCTCTCCCCCAACTGTGCCCGGATTCCCCCACCGAATGCGTGCCCCCACGCGGCCGGCACCGGACGCGGGAACCGGCCACCGGACCGGCCACCGGAACCGACCGGCGGGGGACGCCGCGGTGCCGGCCTCCCCGCGTCCGGGGCATCGCTAGGGGATCAGGACGACCTTGCCCGTGGTCTCGCGCTGCTCCAGGGCCTTGTGGGCGCGGGCGGCCTCGGCGAGCGGGAAGGAGTGGGTGGTGTGGGTGAAGTCGCCCGCGGCGGTGCGGCGGAGCGCCTCGGCCCGGTGGTCCGCGATGCGCTCGGGGTGGGCGAGCATGCCGCGGAGGGCGTCGATGTGGGTGACCTCGCGGGCCGCCAGTTCATCGGCGGCCGGGGTGAACTCGGCACCGGAGATCGCGCCGTAGGTCACGAAGCGGCCGCCGGTGCCGAGCAGGCCGAACGCGGTGCGGGCCTGCTCGCCGCCGACTCCGTCGAGTACGGCGGTGACGGAGCGGCCACCACCCGGCCCGGCCAGCCAGTCGGCGACCGCCTGCTGCCAGTCGGGGCGGGTGTAGTCGACGGCCAGGTCCGCGCCGAGTTCCCGGACGGCCGCGGTCTTCTCCGGGCCCCCGGCGGCCCCGATCACCACGGCGCCCAGCGCGCGGGCGTGCTGGACCAGCAGCCGCCCCATGCCGCCCGCCGCCGAGTTGACCAGCACCACGTCGCTCCCGCCCAGACCGGCCTGGGCGAGCACCGCGACGGTCGTCCCGCCGGTGACGATCGCGGCGACCGCGGCCTTGTGGTCGAGCCCGGCGGGGCGCTCCAGCACCTCGGCGAGGTCCGCGACGGCGAGCTCCGCGTAGCCGCCGGGGGAGCCCTTCGCGGTGACCACGTCGCGGCCCAGCCACTCGGCCCCGACGTCGGGGCCGACCGCGTCGACGCGCCCGGAGACCTCGCCGCCGAACACGGCGGGCAGCTCGGGGAGCGGCGGTACGAGGCCCTCGGTCACCCCGGCGCGCAGGACGGTCTCGATGGCGTGGACCCCGGCCGCGCGGACGGCGATCCGGACCTGGCCCGGTCCGGGTTCGGGGTCGGGCAGCGTCTCGTGGCGGAGGTTCTCGGCGGGGCCGAAGGTGTGCAGGACGACGGCGTGCATGGCGATGCCTTCCGGCTGGGGACTCTCGCTGGCTGCGAGAACCCCACCCTGCAACTTGAACTTCACTTCAAGTCAAAGCGTGGTGGCCGCCGCGCCGCGCCGGGGTCCGCCGCAGTCCGCCGCGGCGCCGCCTCACGGTGTCAGCTCGCGCGCCCGCTCCTGGGTGAGGTAGGCGTCCGTGGCCTCCATGTCCTGGAGGGTCGCGGGGCGGCGCGAGAGGAAGCCGGTGCGCAGGAAGTCGTCACCCATCAGCGCGTTGAGGTTCCAGTTCGCCACCGTGCGGACCTTCGCCGTGAAGGTGGGCAGCGCCATCAGGTGGTAGCCGCGGGTGATGACCTGCGCGGGGAACCCGGAGAACTCGTACCCCAGCGGACGGGCCACCGCGTTGGTCCCGCCGAGGTCCACGACCAGCCCGAGATCCTTGTGCCGGTAGGGCGCCATGGGCTGGCCCCGCAGCGCGGCGATCAGATTGCGGGCCATGTGCTTGCCCTGGCGTCCGGCGTGCTGCGCGGTGGGCGGGCACACCGCGCCGCCGACCTTCGTCAGATCCGGCACCGCCGCCGCGTCGCCCAGCGCATACACACCGGGGTGGCCGGGCACCGTGAAGTCCGCGTTGACCGCGAGCCGCCCCTTGATCGTCTCCGCGTCCAGGGTGCTGATCAGCGGACTGGCGGCGACACCCGCCGTCCAGATCAGGGTGCGGGAGGGCAGCACCCGGTTGTCGGTCAGCGTGATCCGCCGCTCGGTCGCCTTGGCGACCGAGACCCCCAGCGACACGTCCGTCCCCCGCTCGCGCAGGATCTGCTGGGCGCGCCGCCCCAGCTTCTCGCCCAGCTCCGGCATCAGCTTGGGGGCGATGTCCAGCAGATGCCACTTGATCAGGTCGGGGTCGAGCCGCGGATAGCGCTTGGCGGCGGAGTTGGTCAGCCGCTGCAGGCAGGCGACGGTCTCGGTGCCCGCGTAGCCGCCGCCGACCACCACGAACTGCAGCCGCTCGGCCCGCTCCTGCTCGTTGGTGCTGGCCGCCGCCAGATCGAGCTGGGCGATCACGTGGTCGCGCACATAGGCCGCCTCGGCGAGCGTCTTCATCCCCCGGGCCTGCTCGTTCAGACCCGGGATGTCGAAGCTGCGGGTGACGCTGCCGGGGGTGAGGATCAGCCGGTCGTAGGGCTGGTTGACGGTCTCGCCGCTGATGAGGCGGACCACGCACATCCGGTCGTGCGGATCGATCCCGATGACCATGCCGGGAACGATGGAGGTCCGGTGCACCAGCCTGCGCAGCGGCGGCGCGACCGACTGCGGGGTGAGCACCCCGGCGGCGACCTGCGGGAGCAGCGGGAGGTACAGCTCGTAGCTGGCGGGGGTGACCAGGCTGATCTCCGCCTCTTCGGGCCGCAGCCCCCGCTCCAGACCGCGTGCGCACTCGACTCCGGCGAAGCCGCCGCCGACGATCAGAATCCTGGTTCGCTCCATGGCTGCACCTGCACCCGCGAGGTTGGCGTGATGGGGGGCGTTCCGCCTGATTTCGGCATCTCTGTCGCCGATGCCCTGCCGTCACCCTCGCACGGGTACGCGGGCCCCGCCACCGCGCACGGGCCCCCACGGCCCCCACCGGGCCGCCCCCCACCGAGCCGGGGCGAACCGGGCCGGGGCGGACCGGGCCGGGCGGACCGGGCCGGTGCCGCGAGGGGTGCGGACCGGGCCGGGCCCCGCCGGACGTCACCGACGGGGCCCGCGCTCCTGCTGTCCGGCTCCAGCGCCACCCGCCCGCGCGTGCGGCCGGGGTCAGCGTCCGACGTGGGAGCCGTCCTCGGGCCAGACGGCCACCACCGCCGGGCGCACATAGTGGCCCGGTCCGTCCGGCCAGGTGGAGGCGGGCTTCTCCACCGAGGCGCCGTCCACCTCGCCCGGGTGCTGGACCGCGACCAGCACCCGGCGGTCCTGCACCAGCGGCCCGCAGGTCTCCGCGCCGGTGGGGACCGTCAGGAACTGCCGGACCTCGCCGCGCCGCGGCCCGGCCGTGGCGACACCGTGCAGCCCGTCGTGCGAACCGAGCTTGTTGCCGTCCGTGGAGATCCACAGGTTGCCGTAGTCGTCGAAGGTGACGTTGTCGGGGCAGGAGATCGGGCTGACCTGGTCCTTGGGGAAGCCGCCGAAGTAGGTTCCCGGGTCCTGGGGGTCGCCGCAGACCAGGAAGAGCCGCCAGGAGAAGGTCCGCGAGGTCGGGTCGTTGCGGCGCTCGGCGAACTCCAGCACCTGGCCGTGCTTGTTGGCGTTGCGCGGGTTGGCCTCGTCGGGCCCCGGCTTGCCGTCCTTGCCGCGGTCGGTGTTGTTGGTCAGCGCCACGTACACCCGGCCGGTGCGGGGGCTGGGCTCGATGTCCTCGGGGCGGTCCATCTTCGTGGCACCGGCCTTGTCGGCGGCCAGCCGGGTGAAGACGTACACCTCCTCGGCGGTCATCCCCGGCACGAACGACCGGTCCCCGGCGGCCAGCGGGATCCACCGGCCGCTGCCGTCGAACTCGCCGTCCTCGGGCAGCGTGCCCGCGCCGTCGATCTCGTCCGCCGGGCTGTCACCGGTCAGCTTGGCGACGTAGAGCGTGCCCTCGTCCAGCAGGGACAGGTTGTGCCGCCGGTCCTCGGCGCTCTTCCCGCGCCGCATCCGGTTCTTGGAGACGAACTTGTAGAAGTAGTCGAAGCGCTCGTCGTCGCCCATGTAGACGACGGCGTGCCCGTCCCGGGACAGCCGCGGCTGGGCCGCCTCGTGCTTGAACCGGCCGAGCGCCGTGTGCTTGCGGGGCGTGGAGTCGGGGTCGTACGGGTCCAGCTCCACCACCCAGCCGAAGCGGTGCACCTCGTTCGGCTCCGCGGTCAGGTCGAACCGCTCGTCGAACTCCTCCCAGCGCCGCCCGCTGGCGCCGCCCGAGATGCCGTACCGCTTGAGCGTGGCGGCGCGCTCGGGGTCGGTCACCCGCTCCGCGTTGGCGAAATACTGGTTGAAGTTCTCCTCGCCGGAGAGCACCGTGCCCCACGGCGTGGTGCCGCCCGAACAGTTGTTGAGCGTCCCCAGCACCCGGCGCCCGCTCGGGTCGGCCTTCGTGCGCAGCAGCGCACTGCCCGCGGCCGGGCCGGTGACCTGGAACTCGGTGGTGGCGGTGACCCGGCGGTTGAGCGGGTGGCGGGGCACGGCGTGCAGCGCTCCGGTACGCCGCTCACCGGCGACCGCGACGACGGACAGGCCGTGCGCGGCCCAGGCGATCTCGACCTGCTCGCGGGTGGGCTGCTCCGGGTCGTACCCGGCGAACATCAGCTCCTCGTCGGTGTACTCGTGATTGGCCACCAGGAGCTGGTCGGCGCCGTGACCGTGGCTGTGGCCGTGGTGCCGGGAGTCCAGCGGGAGCAGCGTGAGGAAGTCGTTGTTGTAGCCGAACTGCCCTGCCTGGGCCTTCGCGCTCTGCCGCGTCGGGTCGAAGTCCGGCGCCCCGCGCAGGACCGGTTCGCCCCAGCGGATGACGACGTTCTGCCCGTAGCCCTCCGGAACGGTCACCGTGTCCGCGGTGTTGGGCGCGACGGGCTCGAACCGCAGGCCCTTGGCCGGCTTGCCGTGCGGCCCGCCGTGCGGGTGGTGCCCCTTGCCCTGCGGCGCGGCGACGGCGCTCCCGGCGCCGGGACCGGCGATCCCGGCGCTCGCGGCCGCGGCGGCGACCCCGAGGACGGCACCGGCGCGCAGCACCGAGCGGCGGGAGAGGGCCCGGGCGATGACGTCACCCGCGTACTCGTTGGTGCTGGTGTTGGGCACCTCGTGGAAGCAGGCGTCGCCGCAGCGGTAGCGGCAGGTCATCGCCGACCTTCCCGTCGGGTGCGCGGTGAGCAGCGGCAGCGGCTTTCGCATGGTCGTTCCTCCGGTCCGGGCGCGGGATGCGCTTGTACGCCGTACGCCGCCGTGACGCTAAGGCCGCGGATACGCGGCAGGGCGACCGCGGAATGAACCGCGGGTGAATACGGCGCCGTCACCCGCAACCGCCGCCGACCGGACGGGAGGATGCTCCTGTGGATGTCAGACGGGAGGCCGGCCGCCGCGGCGGCTGCCGTCCTCGCGCTCCTCGTCCCATGCCAGCCGCATCGCTTCCGCATGGGCGATCGTCTCGCCGATCCACTCGGGGGCCAGCGAGGTCTTCGCGTAGTCGCGGGCGCAGGGCAGGCACGCGTACGCGCTGCCGCCGGGCCCGGAACCCGTCTCGATGATCGCGATCAGGGCCCGGTGCCGCACCGGCAGACCGCAGCGGCAACACGTGCCCGGGTTGGGACCCTCGGCGTGCACGCCGCCACCTCCTTCGCCGTCACTCTCGTCGCTCGACCGCCACATTGCACACGACACCTGCGGTGTATCACCGTGCGTGACGCCCTCGGCGGGGCGGCGTGCGTGGGGGCACACGTCCCGCCACCAGGGCCGACCTCCGCCCCTGTTGCATCGTGCCCGGGGCATGCCCGGGTTGGAGCGATCGTCGTCGTCTCCGTGCACATATGTAGCCGATCGATGACCGTTGTTCTTCCCTTGCCACGCTCCCCACCAAGAGTGACCGCTCGATCGGCCGCTTGACGCCCGGGTGCCGAAAACAACACGGCCCCCTCCGGATGTGTACGGAGGGGACCGTGTCGGATGTGCAGGGGGCACGGGCGGGCCACCCGGACCGGGCGGCCTGCTGTGCCCTGTTCGGCCTACTCGGCCCATGCGGCCTATTCGGCCTGCTTGGCCTTCTCAGCCTGCTTGACCTGCGGAGGCTTGCGCAGCGAAAGGTGGAGTTCGCGCAGCCGCGCCTCGTCGACCTCGCTCGGGGCGCCCATCATCAGGTCGAGCGCGTTGTTGTTGAGCGGGAAGGCGATGGTCTCGCGGATGTTGGGCTCGTCCGCGAGCAGCATGACGATGCGGTCGATGCCCGGCGCGATCCCGCCGTGCGGCGGGGCGCCGAAGCGGAAGGCACGCAGCATGCCGCCGAACTCGCGCTCGACGTCCTCCTCGGAGTAGCCCGCGATGCCGAACGCCTCGAACATGATCTCCGGTTCGTGGTTCCGGATCGCACCGGAGGACAGCTCGACGCCGTTGCAGACGATGTCGTACTGCCAGGCCAGCACATCCAGCGGGTCCTTGGTGCGCAGGGCCTCAAGGCCGCCCTGGGGCATCGAGAACGGGTTGTGCGAGAACTCGATCTCGCCGGTCTCCTCGTCCTTCTCGAACATCGGGAAGTCCACGATCCAGCAGAACCGGAAGACGTTCTCCTCGAAGTGCCCGGCGCGCTTGGCGGCCTCGACACGGACCGCGCCCATGATCTTGGAGACCTCGTCGAACTCACCGGCGCCGAAGAAGACCGCATGGCCGGGGACGAGGCCCAGCGTGTCGGTGAGCGCCTTGACGTCGTCCTCGGTGAGGAACTTGGCGATCGGCCCCGCCAGCGAGCCGTCCTCGCCGACCCGCACCCAGGCCAGACCCTTGGCACCCTGCTCGACGGCGAAGTCGCCCAGCGAGTCGAAGAACTTGCGCGGCTGGGCCGCGGTGTCCGGCACCGCCAGCGCCCGGACGTGCTTGTCGGCGAACGCCTTGAACCCGGAGCCGGCGAAGAGCGCGGAGACGTCGGTCAGCTCCAGCCGGGCACGCAGATCCGGCTTGTCCGAGCCGTACTTGACCATCGCCTCGCGGAACGGGATGCGCGGGAACGGCGAGGTGACCTCGCGGCCCTCGCCCAGCTCCTGGAACAGCTCGGTCATCAGGGTCTCGATGACCTCGAAGACGTCCTCCTGCTCGACGAAGCTCATCTCCATGTCGAGCTGGTAGAACTCGCCCGGCGAGCGGTCGGCGCGCGCGTCCTCGTCGCGGAAGCAGGGCGCGATCTGGAAGTAGCGGTCGAACCCGGCGATCATCAGGAGCTGCTTGAACTGCTGCGGCGCCTGCGGCAGCGCGTAGAACCTGCCCGCGTGCAGCCGGGAGGGGACGAGGAAGTCGCGGGCGCCCTCGGGAGAGGTGGCCGAGAGGATGGGCGTCGCCATCTCGTTGAAGCCCTGCGCGACCATCTTCTCGCGGATGGCGGCGATCACCTTGCTGCGCAGCATCACATTGCGGTGCATGCGCTCCCGGCGCAGGTCGAGGAAGCGGTACTCCAGCCGCCGCTCCTCGTTGACGCCGTCCTCGGCGTTGATGGTGAACGGGATCTGCTCGGCCCCGCCCAGCACCTCGACCTCGGTGACCTCCACCTCGATCTCGCCGGTGGGCAGCTCGGGGTTGACGTTCTCCGCACCGCGGGCCGTGACCTTGCCGTCCACCCGCAGGACCGACTCCTTGGCCAGCGAGCCGAGCTGCTCGTCGATCTCACTGGACTCGTCCCGGACCACGAGCTGGACGATGCCGTGGTGGTCGCGCAGATCGATGAAGAGGATGCCGCCAAGGTTCCGGCGATTGTGCAGCCAGCCGCTCAGCCGGACGTCAGTGCCGACGTCCGAGGCGCGAAGCTCGCCGCAGGTGTGGGACCGGTACCGATGCATCATTCATCCAAGTCGTTCGGCTCAGGGGTCACAGTGGAGTGCCCCTCAGAGTACCGCCCTGGGCCACCCCGCCTCGCCCCCGTTTCCCCAACCCGACGACTCTGCATAAAGTGGTGCAATGCGCACCGACGACGCCCTGGCTGTCCTGGGCGCCGGGCTCTGGACCTGGGACAACGCCACCGGTCTGGTGACGCTCGACGCCCGCGCGGCCCGCCTCCTGGGGATCGCCGAGGAGCCGCCGGAAGCGCAGACCGGCACCCACCCCGCCCGCACCTTCTCCGGCAGCGCGGTCCGCTCCCACCTGCACGCCGTCGACTACGTCGGCTTCCAGGGCATCGTCACCCTCGCGCTGGCCGAGCACACCACCGCCGAGACACTGCTGCGGGTGGTGGACGCCGACGGGCAGGTCCGGCGGACCGTCCGCGTCGTACTGCGCCCCCTGCCTCCTGGCGCCCAGGAAGCCCCGGACCTCCCGGAGGCTCCCGACGCCCCGGCCGCCGCAGCGCGGGGCGGCGCAGGGACGCCCGAGACCGCCACCGCGCTGACCGGGCTGCTCTACGAGGTGCCCGAGCCGGAGAGCGCGGCCCGGCCGGAGGAGCCGCAACACCCCTCGGCGGCGGCCCGCGGCCCCGGCGGCCGCACACCGGGCGCGGAAGCCGCCGGAGGACGCGCCTCCCCGCGCCTCGCCGCCGGAACCGCCCGGGGGCCGCGGTCTGCGGCCGAGTGGGACTGGCGGCGCAACCGCGAAGCGTTCCTGCTGGACACCGGGCGGGCGCTGGCCGAGGCGTACACCACGGCCGACGTGCTGCGGGTCGCCTCGTCGCTGGCCATGCCGGGCTTCTCTCCCGAGACGCTGGCCGTCTTCGTCGTCAGCGGTGACCGGCTCACCGTCTACGGCGCCTCCCCCGGCGCACCCCCGCGGCCCGGCCACCCGTCCGTGCCCGGCGGCGGCTACGGGCCACGCGGCAGCGGCTCCCGGCTGCACCTCTCGGACCCGGACCCGGCGGCCGAGGCGGTGCGCACGGGCCGCGCCGTCTACCTGCACGACCCCGCCGAATACACCGGCCGCTTCCCCGCCGCACGCCCCGCCGAGTCCCAGCCCGGGCACGCCGCGTGGGCATTCCTGCCGCTGACCGTCGCCGGGCGCACGATCGGCGCGTGGATGGCGGCCTTCGCCCGGCCCGTCGCCTTCACCCCGGACGAGCGCGCCCTGCTGACCACAGTGGCGCGGATGCTGGCGCAGTCCCTCTCGCGGGCCATGCTGAACGAGTCCGAGCGGGAGCTGTCGGCCCGCCTCCAGCGGGTGATGCGGCCCGCGCACAGCCCCGCCGTCCCCGGCATGGACCTGGCGGCGCGGTACGTACCGACCGGCGGCGGCCTGCAGATCGGCGGCGACTGGTACGACGTCATCCCGCTGCCCTCCGGCCGCACCGCGCTGGTCATCGGCGACGTCCAGGGCCACGATGTGCGCGCGGCGAGCATCATGGGCCAGTTGCGGGTGGCGGTACGCGCCTACGCCTCCGAGGGGCACCACCCGGACGCGGTGCTCTCCCGCGCCTCCCGCTTCCTGCACGGCATGGGCGCCGGCGAACGCGTCAACGCACCGCCTCCCACCGCACCGGCCGAGGAGACGGCGGACCACACGCCGCTCGGCGCGGCCGCGCCGTCCGAGCCCGCCGAACACCCCGAGCCGCGGTTCGCCACCTGCCTCTACGTCGAGGTGGACCAGGAGACCGGAGCACTGGACGTCGCCCGCGCCGGGCACCCGGACCCCGCGGTGCAGCTTCCGGACGGACCGCTGCTGGTCCGCTCCACCGCCGGGGGCCTGCCGCTGGGCATCGAACCCGACGCGGAGTACCCCGTCAGCCGGCTGGTGCTGGAGCCGGGGGAGCGGCTGCTGATGTGCACCGACGGGCTGATCGAGGCGGGCGGCCACGACCTGGGGACGGGGTGGGAGCGGATCAGCCGGGTCGCCGAGGAACTGGCCGGGCAGCTCAGGCAGACCGGGCAGGCCGCCGGGGGTCCGGCGCTCGAGCAGCTCGCCGACGCCCTCGTGCAGGCCGTGCAGGGCGGCCGCGACACCTCCTGGGGCCCGGCCGGTCCGCCCGCCGACCGGCGCGAGGACGACATCGCGCTGCTGCTGCTCTCCCGCAGCGCCACCGGCGCGGCCGCCCCGGCGGCCGGGGCGCCGCTCACTGTCCGGCGCACGGTGCTGACCGTCGCGCAGGCCCAGCCGGACCGGATCGCCGACGCCCGCCACCAACTCCACGACCTGCTGCACGACTGGTGCGATCCGGACCAGGTGGACGGCGCCGTCCTGATGCTCTCGGAGATGCTGACGAACGTCCTGGTGCACACGGACGGGGACGCGGTGCTGGTGGCGGAGATCACCGTGCCGCCGCAGGGCGAGGGCCGCACCCTCTGGGTCGGGGTCTCCGACCCCAGCGACGAGCTGCCGCACCGCCGCAGCCCGGGGGAGCTCGCCTCCTCGGGGCGGGGGCTGATGCTGCTGGGCATGCTCGCCGACCGGTGGGGCGTGGACCCGCGCGGGGAGGGCAAGCGCACCTGGTTCGAGATCCACGAGCGGGACCCGGCCACCGCAGCGGGCGAGGACCACGCCGTCCCGGGCGGGAGCCCCACGGGCGAGGGAGCCGCGGGCGGAGGACCTGCGGGCGGAGGACCTGCGGACGCAGCAGCGCGGGAGAGCTCCGGGGAGCCGTCCCTGGACCGGTGGGAGGACCTGGACGCGGACGTCCCGCTGCCGCTCCCGCCGTACGAGGACTGAGGGCCCGAGGACACTGGGCGCGTGGGGGGCTGGGGACGCTGAGGGCGTGGGAGGGGCGCGGGGCGTGGGGCGGGCCGCGGAGCCCAGGGCGGCAGGCGGCTCCGGGGGAGGGCGCGGCAGACCGGCGTGCCGTAGCAGCCCGGCGGCGGGGCGGCGGGGGCCCGGCGGCGGGGCGCGCGTTGGCGCGAGTGCCCGCGCGCGGCGGCGGCCGCGCGCCTGTCGGCTCAGCCGTACATCCGCCGCATCGCGAAGTCGACCATCTCCTCGACGGCCTTGGCGTCGAAGACCACCCGGTGCTCACCCTCCATGTCGAGCACGAAGCCGTAGCCCGACGGCAGCAGGTCGAGGACCTCGGCACCGGTGATGACGAAGTACTTCGACTCCTTGCCGGCGTAGGCGCGCAGCTCCTTGAGGGTGCTGAACATCGGGATGACCGGCTGCTGCGTGTTGTGCAGCGCGAGGAACCCGGGGGTGTCGCCGCGCGGGCAGTAGACCTTCGAGGTGGAGAAGATGCCCTGGAAGTCCTCGGCGCTCATCGAGCCCGTCGTGAAGGCCCGGATCGACTCCTGGAGGGAGGGCGGCGACGGCTCGGGGTAGAGCGGCTGCTGCACTCCCGGCTGGCCGTACTGCGGCGGACCCTGGTGCGCTCCGTACGGCGGCGGGGGCGGCGCCTGGTGACCTTGCTGACCGGGATGCGGGCCGTGCCCGGCGTGCTGGTAGCCGTGCCCGCCGTGGCCCTGCCCGTGGCCTTGTCCGGGCTGGGGCCCGTGGCCCTGTCCGGGTGGGGCACCGGTCTGGTCGTAACCGTACATAGCGAAAAGAGTAACGAGTCACAGAGGGGTGGTGAGGGGTTGCTTCTTATTACCGACGGGTAGCATCATCTGTGGGACTACCGACAAGTACGAGCGAGCCACTACGGAGCCGTCGCCATGGGGCATTACAAGTCGAATCTCCGCGACATCGAGTTCAACCTCTTCGAGGTGCTCGGGCGCGACACGGTGTACGGCACCGGACCGTTCGCGGAGATGGACGTCGAGACCGCCAAGAACGTGCTGTCCGAGATCGCGCGGCTGGCCGAGAACGAGCTGGCCGCCTCCTACGAGGAGGGCGACCGCAACCCGCCGGTCTTCGACCCGGACACCAACACCGCACCGGTGCCCGCCGCCTTCAAGAAGAGCTACCAGGCGTACATGGACGCCGAGTGGTGGCGCCTGGGCATCCCGGAGGAGATCGGCGGCACCACGGCGCCGCGCTCGCTGCTCTGGGGCTTCGCCGAGACGATCCTGGGCTCCAACCCGGCCGTGTGGATGTACGCCTCCGGCCCGGCCTTCGCGGGCGTCCTGCACGAGGAGGGCACCGAGGAGCAGCACAAGATCGCCTCGCTGATGGCCGAGAAGCAGTGGGGCTCCACGATGGTGCTCACCGAGCCGGACGCCGGCTCGGACGTCGGCGCCGGCCGCACCAAGGCCACCCAGCAGGCCGACGGCACCTGGCACATCGAGGGCGTGAAGCGCTTCATCACCTCCGGTGAGCACGACATGTCCGAGAACATCGTGCACTTCGTGCTGGCCCGCCCGGAGGGCCACGGCCCCGGCACCAAGGGCCTGTCGCTGTTCATCGTGCCCAAGTACGACTTCGACTGGGAGACCGGCGAGCTGGGCGAGCGCAACGGCGTCCACGCCACCAACGTCGAGCACAAGATGGGCCTGAAGGTCTCCAACACCTGCGAGATGACCTTCGGCGCCAACCAGCCCGCCAAGGGCTGGCTGCTGGGCGAGAAGCACGACGGCATCCGGCAGATGTTCAAGATCATCGAGTTCGCCCGGATGATGGTCGGCACCAAGGCCATCGCCACCCTCTCCACCGGCTACCTGAACGCGCTGGAGTACGCCAAGGAGCGGGTGCAGGGCGCCGACCTGGCCCAGTTCACGGACAAGACCGCGCCCCGCGTCACCATCACCCACCACCCGGACGTACGCCGCGCGCTGCTGACCCAGAAGGCGTACGCCGAGGGCATGCGCGCCCTCGTGCTCTACACCGCCACGGTGCAGGACGAGATCCTGCTCAAGGAGCACAACGGCGAGGACGCCGCCACGGCCCACCGCCTCAACGACCTGCTGCTGCCGATCGTGAAGGGCTACGGCTCGGAGAAGTCCTACGAGCAGCTCGCGCAGTCCCTGCAGACCCTGGGCGGCTCCGGCTACCTGCAGGAGTACCCGATCGAGCAGTACATCCGGGACGCCAAGATCGACACCCTCTACGAGGGCACCACCGCCATCCAGGGCCAGGACTTCTTCTTCCGCAAGGTCGTCCGCGACCAGGGCCAGGCGCTGACCGCGCTGTCCGAGGAGATCAAGAAGTTCCTCGCCGAGGCGCAGGGCGGCGAGGAGCTGGCCGCCTCCCGCGACCACCTCGCCAAGGCCGCCGGGGAGCTGGAGGCCATCGTCGGCACCATGCTGACCGACCTGGCCGCCACCGAGAAGGACGTGAACTCCATCTACAAGGTGGGGCTCAACACCACCCGCTTCCTGCTGGCCGCGGGCGACGTCGTCATCGGCTACCTGCTGCTGCGCGGCGCCGCCGTGGCCGCCGAGAAGCTGGCGGGTGCCACCGCCAAGGACGTGCCGTTCTACCAGGGCAAGATCGCCGCGGCGAAGTTCTTCGCCGCGAACGTGCTGCCGCAGGTCGCCGTCCAGCGCGAGCTGGCCGACACGGTGGACCTCTCGATCATGGAGCTCGACGAGAAGGCGTTCTGAGCCCCCCGCGCCCCTGATGCCGGGCCGGTACCCGGCCCCGCGCCCCGCTCCCGCCGCCCTGGGAGCGGGGCGCTGCCGTGCGGGGCGGGGCCGTGCAGGCCGCTGCCATGCGGGGCAGGGGCGTGCAGGGCAGGGGCGTGCAGGGCAGGGGCGTGCAGGGCAGGGGCGCGCAGGGCGCGGCCGCTGCCGCAACCGGGGCAAGGCGCCGCCACGGCGCGCGGCCGGTCCCGAGCGGGGACGACCACACGCCGGCGCCCGGACACCGCGCCGTAAGGTGGGCCCATGAGCAACGCCACGCCGTTCGACCGCAGTCACACCGACGGTCTGCTGTCCTTCCTCGCCGCCAGCCCCTCCCCCTACCACGCGGTGGCGAACGCGGCCGCGCAACTGGAGAAGGCCGGCTTCCGGCAGGTACACGAGACCGAGACGTGGGACGCCACCACGGGCGGCAAGTACGTCCTGCGCGGCGGCGCGCTCATCGCCTGGTACGTCCCCGAAGGCGCCCTGCCGGGCACCCCCTTCCGGATCATCGGCGCCCACACCGACTCGCCCAACCTGCGCGTCAAGCCCGTACCCGACACCGGCGCCCACAACTGGCGGCAGATCGCCGTCGAGATCTACGGCGGCGCCCTGCTCAACACCTGGCTCGACCGCGATCTGGGCCTCAGCGGCCGGCTCACCCTCCGCGACCGCTCCACCCACCTGGTGCACGTCGACCGCCCCCTGCTGCGCGTACCGCAGCTCGCCATCCACCTCGACCGGCAGGTCAACGACGGCCTCAAGCTGAACCGCCAGCGCCACATGACGCCCGTGTGGGGCCTCGGCAAGACCGAGGAGGGCGACCTGCTGCGCTTCCTCGCCGAGGAGAGCGGACTGCCGGTGGAGGACATCGCCGGCTGGGACCTGATGACGCACAGCGTGGAGCCCCCCGCCTACCTGGGGCGGGACCGCGAACTCGTGGCCGGTCCGCGGATGGACAACCTGCTGTCGGTGCACGCCGGGGTCGCCGCGCTGACCGCCGCGGCGGGCCACGGCGCCGACGCCGAGCCCGGCGCGATCCCCGTGCTCGCCGCCTTCGACCACGAGGAGAACGGCAGCCAGTCCGACACCGGCGCCGACGGACCGCTGCTGGGCTCGGTGCTGGAACGCTCCGTCTTCGCCCGCGGCGGCTCCTACGAGGACCGGGCCCGCGCCTGGGCCGGCACCGTCTGCCTCTCCTCCGACACCGGGCACGCCGTGCACCCCAACTACCCCGAACGGCACGAGCCCGGCCACCACCCGCTGCCCAACGGCGGCCCGATCCTCAAGGTCAACGTCAACCAGCGGTACTCCACGGACGGCTCCGGACGCGCCGTCTTCGCCGCAGCCTGCGAACGCGCGGGCGTCCCGTGGCAGAGCTTCGTCTCCAACAACGACGTGCCCTGCGGCACCACCATCGGCCCGATCACCGCCGCACGCCACGGCATCACCACTGTCGACATCGGCGTCGCGATCCTCTCGATGCACTCGGCCCGGGAGCTGTGCGGCGCCGACGACCCCTACCTGCTGGCCAACTGCCTCACGGCGTTCCTCGGCGAATGACCCGGCCCGCGCCCCTGCGACCGTGACCGACCGCCCGTCCCGGACCCCGCGCAGCCGCGGAGTCCGGGACCGCGCGGCACGGTGATTGCCTCCGACAGAACCGGGTACCCGCGCGCGGCAAGCGAATCCGCCCGGCCGAAGAGCCAGTTCGGCCCGACGAGCCGAGACGGCTCAACCGTGCTTGGAGGCAACGCATGGGCATCGTCATCTGCATCGGCATGATGGCCCTGGGGGCGATTCTGACCCTGGCGGTCGACATCGACATCAGCGGGATCAACGTCGACCTGATGGGCATCATCCTGCTGATCGTCGGCACGATCGGACTGTGCGCCTACATCAGCATCCTCAAGCGCCGCCGGGTGCAGCCCCCGTCCCCCGGCGCTCCGGTGGTCGAGGAGTACAACCGCCACCACCTGGAGTGAGCCGCCACCGCCCCCGCAGCCTCCGTCCAGCCCCGGCACCATGACATGCCCTGCCGACTGCGCCGGCCGGGAACGCGCCGTGGCGGTCAGCACCGGAAGCGGGCCGTGTCTCCGTCGATCCGGATCAGAAAGTCGGCGATCGAGTCCCCGCCGCCCTCGGGAACGAGGAGGAGCCCTGCCGCATGGATCGCCTCGTCGGCGGCCAGAGCGGCCTCCTCGTCACCGCGTTCCCACGCGTCGTGCAAGGCGGAGAACAGCAGGCGAAGATCTTCCCATCCGGAGCCGGGCTCGAAGCGGCAGTCCGACCAGAACATGTCGGTCCCCTCGAAGGTCAACGTCCCGACGAGCCGATCTTCCTGCCTGAGCTGCCAGGTCTTCTCCGCCATGTCTCCCCTCCACCGGAACGGAAGGCACCCTACGCGTTCCGCGTGCCCCCCTGAGCGAGGCCGCGGAGGCCGAGAGGTCGACCCGTGCAGCCACTGACGGCTTGCTGGTCGGGGCACGAGACGACGGCCCTCGGGAATGGCACGATGCCGAGCCCCGGACCGCCGTGGCTCAAGCCGACGCGTCCAGGCTCAAACCGATGCGTCCATCAGCGCCGTGACATAGGCATCCAGCCGCTCCTCCACGGCTCCCGTCGTCAACGTCCGGTACTCCCGGGGCCGCTCGGCGGGCCGCAACGCGTGAATCGCCACGAGTTGGCGGGCCAGCAGGGGAACGCGTGTCTCCACTCCCTCGTCGTCGAGGACCGTCCGGCCTGCCACATGCGTCATCAGCAGCGACGGGTGCTCGCAGTGCGCGGCGGTCGGATCGGCCGCGACCAGCCCAGGTGCCCGCACGCCCGTCCCCTTCAGCAGGCTCAGGGCATCGGTCTCGCGGTTCAGCCACTCCTCGGCATGGCCCACTGAGAGCGGATCGACGAAGCTCCGCAGCACCAGGTCACGGGTGCTTCCGTCCGCCGCGCCGATGGTCAGCCGCCGCATTTCGGCGGTGATGCCGCCTTGCAGTGCCTCGGTCCTGACGACCCGTTCGCCGCTCTCCAGGTGCCCGCCGACCCAAGCCAGGGTCAACGGGCCGATGTACGCGGCCGTGTGGTGGCCGGTCACCATGTCTCCTGTGTCTTCTCGGTCGGCGGGGTCACCTGTCCAGCCCCGCCAGCACCAGCGGCAGCCGGTCCGCGCCGCCGGCGGTGAGCCGCACCGGGACGCCCCAGTCCTGCTGGTGCATATGGCAGGCGGGGTACTCGCCCTCCTCGTCGCAGGAGGCGGCCATCGCCGAGACGTGCAGCACTCCCTCGCTGCCCTCCGTTCCGGCCAGCCGGACCTCACGGTGCAGTTCGGTGCCCGTGCCCTCGCCCTCGGCGAGCAGGCCGGGCGGGGTCGAGCTGACGACCAGCCGGGTCGCGGGGCCGTACCGGGTGTCGAGCTTCTGCCCCGCCGGGGCCTGGAAGACCACGTCCAACCGCAGGGCGCCGGGTTCGACCTCGGTGGCCGCCCGCTGGGTGCGGTGTGCCACGGCCTCGACCCGCACGGCGTCCTCGGGCAGCCGCAGCCTGGTCAGCCGGTGCCGCGCCGACTCGACGACGACGATCTCCGGGGCGCTGTCCGTCTCCTCCGCGGCGCCGGGCGCCAGGACCGCGCCCGAGGGCTCCCGCAGCTCGGTGGCCAGGGTGCTCACCTCGCCGGTGCCGGGGTCGTAGCGGCGCAGCGCGTGATTGTAGGTGTCGCAGACGGCGACCGACCCGTCCGGCAGCGCCGTGACGCCCAGCGGGTGCTGGAGCAGCGCCTGGCCGGCCGGGCCGTCGCGGTGGCCGAAGTCGAAGAGGCCGGTGCCGACCGCGGTCCGCACCAGGAACCCGCCGCCGTCGCTGTGCTCGTCGGCCCCGGGGCTCTCGGCGTCCTCGCCGCCGTGCGCGCGCTCCCGTTCGATCCAGCGCAGGGCGCTCGTCTCGGAGTCGGCGATCCACAGCCTGCTGCCGTCCGCCGCGACCGCCAGCCCGGACGGTTGCGCGAACCACGCCTCGGCGGCCGGACCGTCCACCAGGCCCTCGTTCGTCGTCCCCGCAGCGGCGGCGACGGTGCCGCTCGCCGGGTCGTACGTCCACAACTGGTGCACCCCGGCCATCGCGATCCAGACGCGCCCCTCGAACCAGGCCACGTCCCACGGTGAGGAGAGCGCCACCTCCCGCGCGGGCCCCTCGGTGGGCGCCCCCTGCCACCACTGCGCGCCGGTGCCCGCGACGGTCAGCACCGCGCCGGTGGCCGGATCGAGGCGGCGCAGCGCGTGGTTGACGGTGTCGGCGACCAGCACCTCGCCGCCCGGCAGCAGCGCCAGCCCCTGCGGCTCGTTGAACTGCGCGGCCTCCGCGGCGCCGTCGGCCAGTCCCCGCTCCCCGGAACCGATCCGGCGCAGCACGGTCTCGCCGTCCGCGGCGAGCTCCACCACCTGGTGCCGCGTGGTGTCGGAGACGAGGAACGTCCCGCCGGGCAGGGTCAGCACCTTCCCCGGGAAGCGCAGCTCACCGGCGACCGGCTCCGGCGGGGTGAACGGTGCGGGACCGCGCCGCAGCGTCCCCTTCGCCTCGTGCTCGGCCGCCAGCTCGGTCACCCGCCGCTCGATCGCGTGCACATGTCCCTCACCCGCGTGCTGCGCGACGACGTACCCCTCCGGATCGATCACCACCAGCGTCGGCCATGCCCGCACCGCGTACTGCTTCCACGTGGCCAGCTCCGGGTCGTCCAGCACCGGGTGCGCCACCCCGTACCGCTCCACGGCGTCCACGACAGCGGTGTGCTCGGCCTCGTGCACGAACTTCGGCGAGTGCACCCCGACGACGACCACCGTGTCCTTGTGCCGCTCCTCCAACTCCCGCAGCTCGTCGAGGACGTGCAGGCAGTTGATGCAGCAGAAGGTCCAGAAGTCGAGGATCACCGTGCGGCCCCGGAGGTCCGCGAGGGACAGCTCTTCTCCGCCGGTGTTGATCCAGGAGCGTCCCTGCAGTTCGGGGGCACGGACACGGGCACGGCTGCGGGGCTCGGGGGTGGACGCGGAGGTGGGCGCCGAGGCGGCATCGTTCATGGGTTCAAGCCTGCCATTCCTCCTGGACGTGCGGTCGGGGCTGTGGACGGAGGGCGGTGCCGGGGAGCCCGTCGGCGCCCGGCAGCGCCCTCCGGACGACGTCAGGGAGCTGCGAGCCGCGCTGCACAGTGGTTCGGCGCACCGCTGAGCGGCGCCCGCGAGCAGGAGCAGGCCGACGGGGACCGACCGGCCGGCTCCCGGAGCCCGAGTCCCGGGAGCTCAGAGCACCCGGTCCTTGAGAACGGGGAAGGACTCGCGGACCTTCGCCACCTGGGAGAGGTCGAGATCGGCGGTGACGGTGGTCTCCTCGGTGCTGTCGGTCTGCGCCAGGACCTCGCCCCAGGGGCCGATGACGGCGCTGCGACCGGCCTGCGCGACGCCCGCGTGGCTGCCCGCGGTGCCGCAGGCCAGGACGAAGCACTGGTTCTCCACCGCGCGGGTGCGGGCGAAGAGCGTCCAGTGGTCGGCGCGCTTGGCGGGCCAGCCGGCCGGGACGACCAGCACCTGGGCGCCCGCGGGCTCGGCGTCGACCAGCGCCCGGAAGAGCTCGGGGAAGCGCAGGTCGTAGCAGGTGGCCAGGCCGAGCACGGCCTCCGGGTGCGGCACGGTGACCGGGGTGGTGCCCGCGGTCATCATGGTGGCCTCGCCCCGGTCGAAGCCGAAGCGGTGGATCTTGCGGTAGGTGGCGGCCAGCTCGCCGGAGGGAGAGAACACCAGCGAGGTGTTGTAGAGGGCGCCGCCCTCCGTCCCCTTCTCCACGATGGAGCCCGCGTGCAGCCACACGCCCGCGTCCCGCGCCGCGGCCGACATGGCCAGCGCGGTCGGCCCGGTGGCCGGATCCGCCTCCTCGGCCTCGGCGGCGAAGCGCTCGTACGCGAAGGCCCCGACGGGCCACAGTTCGGGCAGGACCACCAGGTCCGCCCCCGCCTGGGCCCGTACCAGAGAGGCCACCCGCTCGCGCCGGGAAGCCACCGACTCGTCCGGGTCGACCTGAATCTGCAGAAGCGAAGCGCGCACCGTACCACCGTCCATGCGATCGAGGGGGGCGATTGGGCCTAGCATCGTCCCGAAACCACTGCCGGGGTGCCTGGGCGCAGCGTAACTTGAGAGCACCCATCATGAGCACCCTGCCCTGCACAGCCCGCGAACGAACCGCAACGCCGAGGGGTCCCGTGACCGACCACCCAAGCCTTCAGCCCTACGTTGACGCCTGGACGCAGTCCATGGAAGCGATATCCGAGCTGGTCACTTCCCTTGTGGAAGGGGAGTGGAACGGGCGGACCGAGTGCCCGGGGTGGTCGGTCCGCGATGTGGTCTCCCACATCATCGGTGTCGAATGCGAACTGCTGGGCGATCCCCGGCCGATCCACTCCCTCCCGCGGGACATCTACCACGTCCGCGACGAGGTCAGCCGGCACATGGAAGTGCAGGTGGACGTGCGGCGGCACCACACCGGGCCGGAGATGACCAGCGAGTTCGAGTACACCCTCATCCGCCGTGCACGCCAGTTGCGCAACGAGAAGCGCAGCGCGGAGGCCGAGGTCAACAGCGTGGTGCCGTTCGGGCCGCGCAAGCTGCCGCTGGAGCGGCAACTGATGCTGCGGGCGTTCGACGTGTGGGTGCACGAACAGGACCTGCGGCGCGCCCTGGACAAGCCGGGCAACCTGGACTCGCCGGGTGCGCAGGTGGCCCGGGACGTGTTCCTGGCCGGGCTGCCGAAGGTCGTCGCCAAGGACGCCGGGGCGCCGCCGAACTGCGCCGTGGTCTTCGACGTGAGCGGCCCGGTCGAGTTCATGCGCACGGTGCGGGTGGACAAGGACGGCCGCGGGAGCGTGGACAGCAGCGTCTCGCTGGGTCCCGCCGTCACCCTGGCCATGGACTGGGAGACCTACTCCCGGCTCGCCGCGGGCCGGGTGCGGCCGGAGGCCGTCGCGGACCGCGTGAAGACCGACGGGGACGCCGACCTGGCCGACGCCGTGCTCAAGCACTTCGCCGTGACGCCGTGACGCCGGGCCCCTTGCAGGTGGGGCGCGGTCCCGTCGGAGCCCGGCCGCGGGCCCCCGGCGTCCCGGGCCCCGCCTGCGGGTGACGTCCACACCGTGCCGCTGTCGCGCCCGCCCCCTGCCGCCGCGACATCGGCCCCGCGCGGCCATGGTGCCGTGCCGCCGCCGGGGTGCCGGGGGTGCCGGGGGTGCCGGGCCACCGCCGCCCGCCATCCGTCGCCCGCCGTCGTGCCGGACCGGAGAGGACCGGACCCGTGGAGCCCGTCCGCTCACACGGGGACGTGCACCGCCTCCACCCGGCTGGCCACCACGCGCTCCCGCTCCCGTCGGACAGCGCGCACCCGCAGTCGGGCGAACTGCGCCAGGCCGAGGGCTTGCAGCACGAAGACGCAGGCGAAGGCGATCCGGAAGTTGTCGCCGGTCAGATCGAGCAGTACGCCCACAGCGAACAGCGTCGTCATGGACGCCGTGAAACCGCCCATGTTGACGATTCCGGAGGCGGTGCCGTGCCGTTCAGGCAGATTGGCCGGGCGGGAGAAGTCGAAGCCGATCATCGAACCGGGCCCGCAGGCGCCGAGCACGACGCACAGCAGCACCAGCAGCCACATCGGCGCCTGGCCGGGCCAGGCGAGGACCGCCGCCCACGCCACCGCGGTGGCGGCCACGGTGCCCAGCACCAGCGGCGTGCGGGCCGCGTGGTGGCGCGCGATGACCTGCCCGTAGACCAGGCCGCAGCACATGTTGGAGACCACGACCAGGGTCAGCAGCTCGCCCGCCGTGCCCTTGTCCAGTCCCTGGGCCTCGACCAGGAACGGCATCCCCCACAGCAGCAGGAAGACCATTCCGGGGAACTGGCAGGTGAAGTGCACCCACATGCCCGCCCGGGTGCCCGGCTCCCGCCAGGCCGCGCCGATCTGCCGCCGCACGAAGCCCGGTCCGGGTGCGCCGTCACCGGCCCTGGGCACCGACGGCGGTTCGTACCCCTCCGGGTGGTCCCGCAGGCAGAAGAACACCAGCAGCAGGATGACCAGGCCGCCCGCCGCGCTCCCGGCGAACGTCGGCCGCCAGCCGAAGGTGTCCAGCACCCGGGCCAGCACCAGCGTGGTGACGAGGTTGCCCGACATCCCGATCAGCGCCGCGACCTGCGCGATCACCGGCCCCCGGCGCGCGGGGAACCAGCGCGCCCCCAGGCGCAGTACGGCGATGAAGGTCATCGCGTCGCCGCAGCCCAGCAGCGCACGGAAGGCCAGCGCCGTGCCGTAGCCGGACGCGAGCGCGAAGCCGAACTGGCCCGCGGTGAACAGCAGGATGCCCAGCAGCAGGACGCGGCGCGTCCCCCAGCGGTCCACCAGCAGGCCCACGGGTATCTGCATGCCCGCGTACACCAGCAGTTGGAGGATCGAGAAGCTGGAGAGCGCCGAGGCGTTGATGTCGAAGCGCTGCGCGGCGTCGATGCCGGCCACGCCGAGGCTCGTGCGGAAGGTGACCGCGACGAAGTAGACCGCGACGCCGATGCCCCACACCCACATCGCGCGCGGACCACCCGGCGGATCCCCCGGCAGCCTGACCCCGGCGGACGGTGTCGCGGTCATCGCGGACCACCCTGTCCGAGGCCGTACCCGCGCAGGTCCTCGCCGCGCACCAGGTGGCGCACCCGGCTCACATGCTGGTGCACCGCGAGCGCCGCGGCCTCGCTGTCGCCCTCGCGCAGGGTGCGCAGGATGTCCGCGTGCTCGGCGATGTTCTTGGCCACCCGGTCCGGATGCGCGTGCATCACCGCGACGCCCATCCGGAGTTGGCGGTCCCGGAGCTGGTCGTAGAGGCGGGTGAGGATCTGGTTGCCGGTGGCCTCGACGATCGTGGCGTGGAAACACCGGTCGGCGGCCGAGACCGCGGCCAGGTCCCCGGTCTCCGCATGGGCGATCTGCTCGGCCAGGGTCTCCTCCAGCCGGTCGACCAGCGGACGCGAGACGGGCACCGCGCGGCGCACCGCGTGCTGTTCCACCAGCAGACGGGTCTCCACCACGTCCTCGATCTCCTGTGCGGAGACCGGCAGGACCAAGGCGCCCTTCTTCGGGTAGAGCCGGATCAGGCCCTCGACCTCCAGCCGGAGCAGCCCCTCGCGGACGGGGGTCCGGGACACCCCGACCGCTTCCGCGAGTTCGCCCTCCGTCAGCAGCACCCCGCCCTCGTAGCGCCGTTCGAGGACGGCTTGCTTGACATGCGCGTACACCCGCTCGGCAGCGGGCGTACGCCGGGCGTCCTTGGCGGCCGAGGCGGGTGCGGGGGAAGTCATGCGCACACCTTAGATACAACACGCATGCCTGCGCAGACGCCATCCGCCATGTGGGACGGCGCGACCCCGGGCGCGCCCGGGGTCGCGCCCGGGCGCAGGCACGCGAAGTGGGGTCTGGGCGCAGCCACGCGAACGGGGGTGCGGGCGCAGGCACGCGAACGGGGGTGCGGGGCAGTGCCCCGCACCCCCCGGTGCGTTCGGTCACGACGCGCGGCCGCCGCCTGTCAGGACCACGCCAGGCGCCGTCCCGTCAGGGCGTCAGGGCCACGTCATGAGTCCCTTCGCCAGGGCCACGCCATGAGCCACGTGGTCAGGACCACGTCATGAGCCGCTTGGGCCGCTCCAGCACCGCCGCGGTGTCCGCCAGCACCTTGGAGCCCAGCTCCCCGTCCACCAGCCGGTGGTCGAAGGAGAGCGCCAGCGTGGTGACGTGCCGCGGCTTGACCTTGCCCTTGTGCACCCAGGGCTGCTCACGGATCCGGCCGAAGGCCAGAATGGCGGACTCTCCGGGGTTGAGGATCGGTGTGCCGGTGTCGACGCCGAAGACGCCGACATTGGTGATCGTCACCGTGCCCCCGCTCATCGCCGCCGGGCTGGTCTTCCCCTCGCGTGCGGTACCGACCAGCTCTCCGAGCGCGGACGCCAGTTCGGGCAGGGTCTTGTCCTGTGCGTCCTTGATGTTGGGAACGATCAGGCCGCGCGGCGTGGCCGCCGCGATCCCCAGGTTGACGTAGTGCTTGCGCACGATCTCCTGGTGCTCCTCGTCCCAGGACGCGTTGACGTCCGGGTTGCGCCGGATCGCCAGCAGGAACGCCTTGGCGACGAACAGCAGCGGATTGACCCGGACGCCGGCCAGATCGGGGTCCTGCTTGAGCTGCCCGATCAGCTTCATCGTGCGCGTGACGTCCACCGTGACGAACTCGGTGACGTGCGGCGCCGTGAACGCGCTGCCGACCATCGCCTGCGCCGTGGCCTTCCGCACCCCCTTCACCGGGACACGGGTCTCGCGGGTGCCGGGAGCAGCGGGCTCCGGTGCCGCTTCCGCCACCGGTTCCGCCGCCGCAGCCGCGGCGAGGGGCGAGGGCGCGGGAGCCGGAGCCGGTGCCGCGGCCGCGTGCACGTCGTCGCGGGTGACGATGCCGTCGGGGCCGGTCGGGGTGACGGTGCTCAGATCGACACCCAGGTCCTTGGCGAGCTTCCGCACCGGGGGCTTGGCGAGCGGCCGCGGTCCGCCGGGCGCGACCGGGGCCGCGGCCACGCGCCCGTTGCTCGCGGGAGCCGGAGCGGGAGCCGGAGCGGCGGCCCGTTCCGCGGTCGGAGCCGGCGCCGGTGCCGCCGGTTCCGCCGCCGCGCCGGCGGCGGGCTTGCGCGGGCGGCGCTTGGTCGAGCTGGCGCCGACGCCGTACCCGACCAGCACGGGCTGCCGCCCCTCGGGCTCGGCCTCCTCGCCGGCGGCCTGCGCGGCCTCTCCCGCGGCCTGCGCCTCGCCCGCGGCCTCGGCAGCCGCCGCGGGCCCGGTCTCCATCGCGGGCTGGGCGGCGGAGGCGTCCCCGCCGCCGGTGCCGGCGGCAGAGCCCCCGGTGTCGACGGTGATGATCGGCGTACCGACGTCGACCGTCGTGCCCTCGTCGAACCGCAGTTCGTGCACCAGCCCGTTGAAGGGGATGGGCAGTTCCACCGCGGCCTTGGCCGTCTCCACCTCGCAGACGACCTGCCCGTCGGTGACGGTGTCACCGGGCTGGACGTACCACTTGAGGATCTCCGCCTCGGTGAGCCCCTCGCCCACGTCGGGCATCTTGAACTCGCGGACTCCGGCGGCCGCCTGTCCGGTCTGTGCGCTGTTGGTCATCGTCACGCTCTCCTCAGTACGCCAGCGCGCGGTCGACGGCATCGAGCACCCGGTCCAGGTTCGGCAGGTACTCGTCCTCCAGCCGGGCCGGTGGGTACGGCGCGTGGAAACCGCCCACCCGCAGTACCGGTGCTTCAAGATGGTAGAAGCACCGCTCGGTGATGCGGGCGGCGATCTCCGCTCCGGTGCCGAGGAAGACCGGGGCCTCGTGGACGAGCACGAGACGCCCCGTCTTCTCGACGGAGCGCTGCACCGTGTCGAAGTCGATGGGCGACATCGAACGCAGGTCCACGACCTCCAGCGAGTTGCCCTCCTCCTCGGCGGCGGCCGCCGCCTCCAGGCAGACCTTCACCATCGGGCCGTAAGCGGCGACGGTCACCGCACTGCCCTGACGGGCCACCTGCGCGGAGTGCAGCGGCGCCGGAATGGCGGACGGGTCGACCTCGCCCTTGTCCCAGTAGCGCCGCTTCGGCTCGAAGAAGATCACCGGGTCGTCGCTCTCGATGGCCTGCTGCATCATCCAGTAGGCGTCCGAGGCGTTCGAGGGCGAGACGCACTTGAGCCCCGCCACATGCGCGAACAGCGCTTCCGGCGATTCGCTGTGGTGCTCCACCGCACCGATGCCGCCGCCGTAGGGGATACGGATGACGACCGGCAGCTTGATCTTGCCCAGGGCCCGCGCGTGCATCTTGGCGAGCTGGGTGACGATCTGGTCGTAGGCGGGGAAGACGAAACCGTCGAACTGGATCTCGACCACGGGACGGTACCCGCGCAGCGCGAGCCCGATCGCGGTGCCGACGATGCCGGACTCGGCCAGCGGAGTGTCGATGACCCGGTCCTCGCCGAAGTCCTTCTGGAGCCCGTCGGTGACCCGGAAGACCCCGCCGAGCTTGCCGACGTCCTCGCCCATGACGAGGACCTTGGGGTCGTTCTCCAGCGCCGTGCGCAGCGAGGAGTTGATCGCCTTGGCGACGGGAAGCTTCTGGGCGGCCGCGGGGGCCGTGCCGGTGGCAGCCATCAGCGGCCCTCCTGGGAATCCGAGTCGGCGAACGAGGCGAGATACGAGGCGAACTGGGCGCGCTCCTCGTCGACCAGCGCATGTCCGTCCGCGTAGGCGTTCTCGAAGATCGCCATGGTGTCGGGGTCGGGCATGGTGCGGATCGCCTCCCGCACATGCCGCCCCATGGCCTCGCTCTCCTCCTCCACACCGGCGAAGAAGGCGTCGTCGGCCAGGCCCGCGCTCTCCAGGTAGACCCGCAGCCGCTGGATCGGGTCCTTGGCCTCCCACGCGGTGCGCTCCTCGTCGGAACGGTAGCGCGTGGGGTCGTCGGACGTGGTGTGGGCGCCCATCCGGTAGGTGAACGCCTCGATCAGCATCGGGCCCTCACCCGTGCGGGCGCGTTCCACGGCGGCCTTGGTCACCGCGAGGCAGGCCAGCACGTCGTTGCCGTCCACCCGCACCCCGGGGAAGCCGAAGCCCTGGGCCCGCTGGTAGATCGGCACCCGCGACTGGCGCTCGGTGGGCTCCGAGATCGCCCACTGGTTGTTCTGACAGAAGAAGACCACCGGCGCGTTGTAGACCGCGGAGAACGTGAACGCCTCGGCGACGTCGCCCTGGCTGGAGGCGCCGTCACCGAAGTAGGCGATCACCGCCGAGTCGGCGCCGTCCTTGGCCACACCCATCGCGTACCCGGTCGCGTGCAGCACCTGGGAGCCGATGACGATCGTGTAGAGGTGGAAGTTGTTGGTGTTCGGGTCCCAGCCGCCGTTGTTCACCCCGCGGAACATGCCCAGCAGCATCGTCGGATCCACGTCGCGGCACCAGGCGACACCGTGCTCACGGTAGGTGGGGAAGACGTAGTCGTCCGGGCGCAGCGCGCGGCCGGAGCCGATCTGCGCGGCCTCCTGGCCCAGCAGCGAGGCCCACAGTCCCAGCTCGCCCTGCCGCTGCAGCGCCGTGGCCTCGGCGTCGAACCGCCGGGTCAGCACCATGTCGCGGTAGAGGCCCTGGATCTCCTCGGCACTCAGATCGACGTCGTAGTCCGGATGGGTGACCCGCTCGCCCTCGGGAGTCAGGAGCTGGACCAGTTCGGGCTCCGGCTGCCCGGGGGCGTCGCCGGACACCCGGGTGCGGGCCTTCGCCGGGGCCTTGGCCTCGGCGGGGGCCTTCGCGGGGGCCTTGGCCTTGGCAGAGCCCTTCGCGGCGCTCTTGGCGGGGGCCTTCCGGGTGGTCTTCCCAGCGCTCTTGGTGCTGCCGGTGCTCTTGGCGGGCGGCTTGCGGGACGTCTTCGCCGCCGCCTTGCGGGGCGTGCCCGAAGCGGTCGCGCCCTCGGGGACCTCGGCCGTCCCGTTCCCGGCGGCCTTGCCGTTCCCGGCGGACCTGCCGGTGGCGGCCTGGGTGGCGCGCTTTCCTCCGGTGCCGCTGCGGCGCGCGTCGCTCCGCGCGGCAGTGCTCTCCACGGTCACGTGTGCTCCTCCGTCTGTCCGGCCGCCGGGATTGCCGGTGACCTGGGGCTCCCCCACCCACTGGCGGGGGGAGGCTCGCCCGGTCCCGTGCGGCGCACGGGGTGGGAGCGTCGCGGTCGGCACCGGGCGGTGACTGCTGTCCCGGTCGCGGCCACGCTGTCCCGACCCCGGCCGGGACACCCCAGCCATGGCTGGCATCTCCATAGACGCACGAGGCGGCCCTGACCTGCAACTTTGCTCGGATATCCAAGTAAGAACGAGGAACCCCGAGCAATTGTGCGAAGAATCGGGACATCACTGGTCACGGCTTCGCGAGCCGCGGACCTCCGCACGGTAACCCGGGGTATGGGAGCCCGGGAAGAGTGGAGAGCCGATCAATATGTGAGACTGAGAAAATGCCCGAAAGTGGACGAACACGGGTATACCTGGTCGACGATCATGAGATCGTCCGCCGAGGCGTGCGCGACATGCTCACGGCCGATCCCGGCCTCGAGATCGCCGGAGAGGCCGGTACAGCGGCCGACGCGATCACCGGGATCGCCGCCGCCCGGCCCGACGTGGCCATCCTCGACGTACGGCTCCCGGACGGCAGCGGCATCGAGGTCTGCCGCGAGGTGCGCTCCCGCGACGAGAGCGTGCGCTGCCTGATGCTCACCTCCTACGCCGACGACGAAGCACTGCTCGCCTCCGTGGTGGCCGGCGCCTCCGGCTACGTACTGAAAGGGCTGACCGGCGGCGAACTGGTACACGCCGTGCACCAGGTCGCGGCAGGCGACTCGCTGCTCGACCCGGCCGACACCCGGCGAGTCCTGGACCGGCTGCGCGACCGGGGCACCGACAGCGCCCGGGACGAGCGGCTGGGCGCACTCTCCGCCCAGGAGCGCACGATCCTGGGCCTGATCGGGGAGGGGCTGACCAACCGGGCCATCGGGGAACGGCTCCACCTCGCCGAGAAGACGGTGAAGAACTATGTCTCCGGGCTGCTGGGGAAATTGGGCATGGAGCGGCGGTCTCAGGCCGCCGCGTACATTGCGCGGATCCGCGCGGCCCACGATGACTGAGCCGCGCCCCCTTGCGGGGGTGCCGTCTCCTTTTGCTGGGTGCCCCCGTCCGTTGTTCGCCTCGGTGCGGCGCCGTTGTCGGGGGCTTCGCCCCCGAGCCCCCGTTGTCCTCGCCGGACGGGCGTTGGGGCGGCTCCGCCCCCCAACAGCCCCCCGCTAGTGGGCTCCGCCCCCTAGGACCCCCAGCCGCACCCACGCAAACCCTTACGGACCTTGCTCCGGGCCTTTCCTTCGGTCCGTCCGGTGCGGGAAGAGTCCTGATGCCGTCCCTCACAGCACAAGAGCGCTCCCGCAGCCGAAAGGCCCCCGGCGGTTGCCGGATACGGGAGGGGGAGGGAGAAGTGTTGGTGCCTGGGGGTTTCTAAGGGGGCGGAGCCCCCTTAGCGGGGGGCCGTTGGGGGGCAGCGCCCCCCCGACACGACCGCTCGGCGGCAGCCGAAAACGCCAGGGGCGTGCCCCCACGAAGCCAGGCCACCCGCGGAGGGGAACGGACCCCGCGAAGACGCCCCCCGCGAAGGGAGTCGCGAAGGGAGTCGTGTCAGTCGCAGAATGCGGTTTGTACGGCTGGGTAGTGGCGGGTCCACCACACGACCAGCGCGGCCGCCGCCGGAAACTGCGGATCGGTCCGCACATCGCACAACTGGTAGCGCCAGCGCAGCATCCAGAAGTCGTTGAGCCGCTCCCACCACACCCGGTGCACGGCGGCGGCCAACTCCGCGCGGGAGGCCCCCGCGGCCCCCCGGTAGGCGCGGGCGAAGGCGCGCACCTTCCGCAGGTCGAGGGTGCCGCCGGGGCGCAGGAAGAAGATGGCCGCCCCGCGGACTGCCTCCTCGGCCCGCGGGTGCACCCCCAGCCGGTCCCAGTCCAGGATCGCCACCGGGCGGGGAGTGCGGCCCGGGGGCGCATAGAGCAGGTTGAGCGGATGGAAGTCCCCGTGCACCCAGCCGGTGAACCGGTCCGGGACGGCGCCGGGCCGCGCATCCGCGTGCTGGCGCAGAAGCTCGCGGCGCTCGGTGAGCCGGTGCTCGGCCAGCTCGTCGAAACTGTCCCGGTTGCGGCGGCTGCGGACGCGTTCCAGCAGTGCGCCGATCATGTCGTACGTCGCGGCCGGGTCGGCGCTCTCATGGCCGGTGCTCGGCGCCTCCGGCAGCGCCCGGGCCAGCCGGACGTGGACCCGCCCCAGCAGGGCGCCGAGCTGCCGGGACTGCCCCGCGGTCAGTTCGCTGCCGTGCCGGTGGGTGCCCTCGATCCACGGATGCAGTGCGAAGCAGCGCCCCTCGGCGACGGTGGCGGTCCCGCCGCCGGAGCCCGGCACCACCGGTACGACCGGCAGCCCCAGCTCGCCCAGCCGGTCCGTGGCACGGTGCTGGCGCTCGATCCGGCCGAGCGAGCCCGGTCCGTCGAGATGGTGCTTGAGGAAGTAGCCGCCGCGGGTCGTCGTCAGGCGGTAGCCCCGGTTGAGCAGTCCGTGCGAGACCGGTGTGCACGAAAGGGGCTCCCCGACACCGTCGTACTGCCGCAGCAGAGAGTGGAGCGTGCCCTCCGTGAGGGCGGGGGAAGACGGCTGCACGGCCGCATCGTAGGGCCACTCGGGGGCCGCGCGCCGCCTCGTCAACCCGCGGTGGACGAACCGTCAAACGAGTGCTGACCAGCGGGAGGGCCGCGCCCCGGCTCGGGACCCGGGCCTCCCGCTCGGTTCCGCCGGCCCTACTGCTCGGCCCCGCTGTCGGTACCGGTGTCGCCGGCGCCGGCGCTGCCGCCGTCGTTGGCCCCGCCACCGCCGTCCGCGTCCCCGGTGGGCGGCGACTGGCTCTTGGTCGGATTGCCGCCGCTGCCGCCGTTACCGGAACCGCCGCCGTTGCCGCTGTCCGTCTGGCTCGGGTCACCGGTCTCGGAAGGCTGCGACTCGCTCGGCTGCGTGTTGCTCGGGTACGACTCGGAGGGCCGGTCGGTCGGGGTCCAGTCGCCGTTGCCCTCGTTGGTGCCCGGCTGCTCCTCCTCGGTCTCCGTCGGAGTGGACGAGGGCTTCTTGGAGGGCTTGTCGGTCTCCGACTGGGACGTGCTCGGGTTCGGCTTGTCCTGCTTGTTGTCCTTGGCGTCGTCCCCGTTGAGGGCGAAGAAGATCCCGCCCGCTATGGCGATCACCGCGAGGAAGGCGACCAGCGCGTACCGGACGCCCTTGCCGCCCCCTCCGCCCCGGCCACCGCGCCGGGGCCCGCCGTCGAAGCCGCCGTCGTCCTCCCGGTTGCCCGCCAGCAGCGGAGCACCCATCTGGGAGGTGTCGGAGTGCGAGGGGTACGGCCGGGTGCCCGCTCCCGCAGCGCCCATCACCTGGGTGGCGGCCCCCTGGTTCGCCGTCGGACCGGTGTTCCACAGTCCGCCGGTGTGGCTGCCCTGCTCGTTCAGCATCTGCAGCGCGTACTGCGTCAGCCCGCGCATCTCCTCGGCGGACTGGAATCGGTCGTCCGGCTCCTTGGCCAGCGCCCGCATCACCAGGCCGTCCAGCTCCGGCGGGACGCTGTCCGAGACCTGCGAGGGCAGCACCGGATCGTCCTGGACGTGCTGGTAGACCACCGACAGCGGGGTCTCTCCGGTGAACGGAGGCCGCCGGGTCAGCAACTCGTACAGCAGGCAGCCGGTGGCGTAGAGGTCGGAACGGGTGTCGACGGTCTTGCCGAGCGCCTGCTCGGGGGAGAGGTACTGCGGGGTGCCCATCACCATGCCGGTCTGGGTCATGGTGTTGGAGGCGCCGTGCAGGGCACGGGCGATGCCGAAGTCCATCACCTTGACCGCGCCGCCCCGCGTGATGATCACGTTCGCGGGCTTGATGTCGCGGTGCACGATCCCGTGCTGGTGGCTGTAGGCCAGCGCCTCCAGCACCCCCGAGACGATGATCAGCGCCTGGTCCGGCGGCGGCGCGTCGGCGTTCAGCAGCAGATCGCGGATGGTGCTGCCCTCGACCAGCTCCATCACGATGTACGGGGTGATGTTGCCGCCGATCAGCTCCTCGCCGGAGTCGTAGACGGCGACGACCGAGTGGTGGTTGAGGCCCGCGACCGACTGGGCCTCGCGCGTGAAGCGGGCCTTGGAGACGGGGTCCTCGGCGAGGTCGGAGCGCAGCAGCTTGACCGCGACCGTGCGGCCGAGCCGCACGTCCTCGGCGCCGAACACCTCGGCCATGCCGCCGCGGCCGAGGCGGTGCGTCAGGCGGTACCTGCCGTCACCCACCAGACCGTTGTTGCCCCACAACTCCGGCGAATCGGGCAGGGAGCCGCCGCCCGTCGCGTCGGGGTCCGAAGGGCCCCCAGCGGCTTGCGTCTGTGCCATGAGTCCTCGCCGTAGATTGGAATCCGCGGACTTTCACGCGGTGGACACTCCCCCCGAGGAGGCTACAGGCACGCGGGGGGTGCAATGGGTGGGACGGAGTACCGAAGCCAACGAGCGGTCATCCAACAAGCTCGGAAGCGCCCCCGCAAGTCGGTCTCGGAATCACCTCGGACCGCCCCGCACACACCCTGTCCGCGCCTGCTGAGAGGCACCCTCTAGGCTCGTGGAACCGTTCGGGGCGGCGCTCGCGAAGGGCTTATGCGCATTCGGTCACGGAACGGGCAACCAACTTGACGTGACCGAACCCCCGGGCAAACTTGGGCCAGTATCAGGGTCAAGGATCACTCAACGTACCTGCACGGGGGCAGCGCCGCCGAGGGGGAAGCAGTCAGATGAGCGACGACGGCGCACAGGCGGCCGGCAACTACTTGGGCCGCATGGTCGGCGGGGGGCGCTTCCAGCTCCGTTCACTGCTCGGCGCCGGTGGGATGGCCTCCGTATATCTCGCCTACGACTCCGTGCTCGACCGGCAGGTCGCCGTCAAGACCCTGCACACCGAGCTCGGCCGGGAGCAGTCCTTCCGCGAGCGCTTCCGCCGCGAGGCGCAGTCGGTCGCCAAACTGACGCACACCAACATCGTCTCGGTCTTCGACTCCGGCGAGGACGAGATCGACGGCGCGCTGGTGCCCTACATCGTCATGGAGTACGTCGAGGGCAAGCCGCTGCGCACGGTCCTGGACGAGGACATCGCGCAGTACGGCGCGATGCCCGCCGAGAAGGCGCTGAAGATCACCGGCGATGTGCTGGCGGCCCTCGAGGTCAGCCACGAGATGGGCCTCGTGCACCGGGACATCAAGCCCGGCAACGTGATGCTCACCAAGCGCGGTGTGGTCAAGGTCATGGACTTCGGCATCGCCCGCGCCATGCAATCCGGTGTGACGTCCATGACACAGACCGGCATGGTCGTCGGCACCCCGCAGTACCTCTCCCCCGAGCAGGCCCTCGGCCGCGGGGTGGACGCCCGCTCCGACCTGTACTCGGTCGGCATCATGCTCTTCGAGCTGCTCACCGGGCGGCTGCCCTTCGACGCGGACTCGCCGCTGGCCATCGCCTACGCGCACGTCCAGGAGGAGCCGCCCACGCCCTCCTCCATCAACCAGTCCATCCCCCCGGCCGTGGACGCGCTGGTCGCCCGGACCCTGAAGAAGAACCCCAACGAGCGCTTCCCCTCCGCCGAGGCCATGCACGACGAGGCCAACCGGATCGGCGGCTCCGGGGTCGCCTCCGGCGCCTCGCCGATCATCATCAGCGGCGGGCCGCCCGCCAACAGCGGTGCGGGGGTCGGACAGGCCGTCTTCCCGCCGGTCGACGCGAGCTCCCAGCCCCAGCAGGGCGGCGTGCAGACGCCCTACCAGCCGCAGGGACAGCCGGGGCAGCAGCCGGGGCCGTACAACAGCGGGGGCTTCGGGCCCTCCACCCCCCCGCCCCCCACCCAGACCTCCCCCGCGCCCGGCTACGGATACCCGCAGTCGTCCTACGGCAGCGGCGGCCCCGCCACCCCTCCGCCCTACACGATCAACGCCACCGGCTCCGGCCCGGGCAACGGCGGCTCGGGCAAGAAGCCGTCGGCCGGCGCCATGGCCGGGTACGGTCTGGCCGGCGTCGCCGTCATCGTCGCCCTGGTCTTCGTGATCATCGCCCTCACCGACAGCGGCGGGGGCGACCCCGATCCCAAGCCCACCGCCAAGCCGAGGTCCACCCAGAGCGCCGACCCCGCGGGCAGCTCCGGGGACAGCGGCGACGACGGCGGCTCGGACTCCGGCGGCTACAAGGGGCCGGACCCCAGCCGCACCATCGACTCCACCCGGTGCACCGACGCCACGAAGTCCTACAGCGACAAGAGCAAGGTCATGGTCCCCGAGCTGACCTACAAGGACCTCACCTCGGTCAAGGCGTGCCTGCGCGCCGCCGGGTGGAAGCTCGGCGAGGTGACCACCGAGGACGAGAACGTCTGGGGCAAGAACACCGTCCTGGAGCAGACCCCGGACTACCTCGACGACTTCGACCCGGACAAGGACAAGATCGACCTGACCGTCTCCACGGGCCAGCCCGCGGACTGAGGTCCGTCCGAAAGCCGTCCGAAGGGCCGTGGCCGCACGGCGGCTGCGCTTCACGGTCCCCGGGCCGCAGTCCGCACGGACTCGCCGCCTCCCCGTGCCCCCCGGGTGCCCGCACCCGGGGGGCACGCTCGTCAGTCCTCCGCCATCCGCCGCACCTCCACCACGCGGAACCGGCCCGAGACGAAGTCTCCGTCGCACAGTGTGCAGTTGGCCGCCGGATTGCCCCCGGAGCCGTGGAAGTCGCTGAAGGCGGCCGTCTGGTTGACGTAGACGCCCCCCGTGAGATTGAGCGAGAGCTGCGCGGGCTCGTCGAAGCACACCTCCTCCAACTGCCGCGCCACCTCGGAGGAGGTGGTGTATCCCGCGACCGTCATGGCGCCCTTGGACCGGAGCGTGTTGCGCAGTAGCTCCAGCGCGTCCTCCGTGGAGCCGACCGCCACCGCGAAGGAGACCGGGCCGAAGCACTCGTCCTGGTACGCGCCCTCGGACTCGGGCTCGGTGGCGTCCAGCTTGACGATCGCGGGAGTGCGCACCGTGGCGTCGGGGAACTCCGGGTTCTGCACCGTACGGGAGGCCAGGGCCACCTCGCCCAGCGAAGGCGCCGCCTCCAGCCGCGCCCGCACCTGCTCGTTGACCAGGGCGCCCAGCAGCGCGTTGGCCCGCGCGTCGTCGCCGAGCAGCTTGTCCACCGCGGCGGCCAGATCGGCCACCACCTCGTCATAGCCCCTGGGCCCGGACTCGGTGGTGATGCCGGCCGCCGGGATCAGCAGATTCTGCGGCGTGGTGCACATCTGGCCGCTGTAGAGCGACAGCGAGAAGGCGAGATTGGCGAGCATGCCCTGGTAGTCGTCGGTGGAGTCGATGACGACCGTGTTGACACCGGCCTTCTCCGTGTGGACCCGCGCCTGGCGGGCGTGGGACTCCAGCCACTCGCCGAAGGCCGAGCCTCCGGTGTAGTCGATCACCCGGATCTCGGGCCGGACGGCCAGGTCCTTGGCGATGCCGTCGCCCTCCGCCTCGGCCGCCAGCGCCACCAGATCGGCGTCGAACCCCGCCTCCGCGAGGACCTCGCGGGCGATCCGCACCGTCAACGCGAGCGGGAGCACGGCCCGCGGATGCGGCTTGACCAGCACGGCGTTCCCGGTGGCGAGCGAGGCGAAGAACCCGGGGAAGCCGTTCCAGGTGGGGAAGGTGTTGCAGCCGATCAGCAGCGCGACGCCGCGCCCGGCGGGGGTGAACTCCTTGGTGACCCGCAGCGGATCGCGCTTGCCCTGCGGCTTCTCCCAGCTGACCCGCGCCGGGGTGCGCACCTGCTCCGCGTAGGCGTAGGCCACCGCCTCCATACCGCGGTCCTGCGCGTGCGGCCCGCCCGCCTGGAAGGCCATCATGAACGCCTGGCCGCTGGTGTGCATCACAGCCTGCGCGAACTCGGGGGTGCGGGCGCTGATCCGCGCCAGGATCTCCAGGCACACCGCGGCGCGCACCTCGGCCCCGGCCTTCCGCCAGGCGGGCAGCCCGCCGCGCATGACCGGCAGCAGGGCGTCGACGGCTCCCTCGTCCATGCGCGGGTAGGAGATACCCAGCTCGGGCCCGTACGGCGACACCTCGGTGGCCACCCATTCGCCGGAGACCGGCTGGCCGGGCAGCTCGAAGCGGCTGCCGCACAGCGCGTCGAAGGCCGCCTTGCCCTGCTCGGCCGCGCCCTCGCCGTACGCCTTCGGATGCTCGGGGTGCGGGGTCCAGAACTCCCTGCCCGCGATGGCTTCCAGCGCGCGGTCCAGGGTGGGGCGGTGGGTGTCGACGAGCTGGGCAGTGGTCGTTCCGATACCGGTGGTCACGCAGGACCAACTCCTCGCTGAGCTGGGACGGAATGCGGGTGGGCACGGCGTTGCCGGAGCCGCTCACCTGGTAGATACTGCTACCGAACGATCGGTCGGTGCAAGGGGGCCCGGGAAGCTGTGGAAAACTCCGCTCGGCACCACGCGCGGGGCCCGGCGCCGCGGTCCGCACGGGCCGCCTCCCGGCGCCCGGCGGCACCGGGGGACGGCCCGGCTAGCATCGGCCGCATGCCCACGGTCAAGCGCGACACCTACACGCCCGACTCGCTGCTCTCCGTCGCCGTGCGGGTGTTCAACGAGCGGGGCTACGACGGCACCTCGATGGAGCACCTGTCCCAGGCGGCCGGGATCTCCAAGTCGTCGATCTACCACCACGTACGCGGCAAGGAAGAGCTGCTGCGCAGGGGGATAAGCCGGGCGCTCGACGAGCTGTTCGCGGTCCTGGAGGAGCCCCGGGCACGCGAGGGGCGGGCGGTGGAGCGGCTGGAGCACGTCACCCGCCGCACGGTCGAGGTGCTGCTGGCCGAGCTGCCGTACGTGACGCTGCTGCTGCGGGTGCGCGGGAACACCGAGACGGAGGTCTGGGCGATGTCCCGGCGCCGCGAGTTCGACCAGCGGGTGGCCGAGCTGGTCAAGCAGGCGGCTGCGGACGGGGATCTGCGCTCCGACGTCGACGCCCGGCTCGCGACCCGGCTGCTGTTCGGCATGATCAACTCGATTGCCGAGTGGTACCGCCCGGAACGCGCGGCGCACCCCGGCGGACCGGGCGGCCCGGCGCCCGAGGCAGGCGGCGCCGGCACCAGCAGTGCCGAGGTGGCCGAGGCCGTCGTGCGCACCGCCTTCGCCGGCCTGCGCACCGGCTGAGAGCCCGCGGGGCTACGGGCCCGGGCTACGGGCCCGACTCCAGGTCGGTCTCCTCGAAGACCAGCAGCGTGCGGGTGCTCAGCACCTCCGGCATGGACTGGATACGGGTCAGCACCAGGTCCCGCAGGGCCCGGTTGTCCGGGGTGTGCACCAGCAGCAGCACGTCGAAGTCCCCGCTGACCAGCGCAATGTGGGCCGCGCCCGGCAGCTCCCGGAGCTTCTCGCGGACGCTGCGCCAGGAGTCCTGGACGATCTTGAGGGTGATGTAGGCCGAGGCCCCGTGGCCCGCGCGCTCCTGGTCGACCCGGGCACTGAAGCCGCGGATCACACCGTCGTCGATCAGCCGGTTGATGCGCGCGTACGCGTTGGCGCGCGAGACGTGCACCCGCTCGGCGACCGACCGCACGGACGCCCGGCCGTCCGCGCGCAGCAGCCGCAGGATGTCCCGGTCGACGGAGTCCAGCGGCCGGGCGGGAAGCCGGTGCCCGGCAGGCGGGTCCGTTTCCCCGGAGCCGTTGGCCATCTGTTCACCCCGCACGGTCCTTCGCCTCCCCCGCATGGACACTCTGCGGACATCGAACGGTTTTGCGGGCCAGTTGTCCACAGGCAGAGGCCACCCGTAGCCAAAATGTGCCGTCGACCGAACAATCGGTAGGGGTGGCCCACTCGGTCACCGGCCCGGCCTGCCGGTGGTACGGCCATCGGCAGGCCGGCGCGCCAGAAGGCCGGCGCGCGCCGGGCACACCCGCAGCCCGCACGCGCCGCAGCCCGCCCCACGAGGAGGTGCTCGTCATGACGGTCCTAGAGCAGCCAGGAACCTACGCCCCCGCCCCTCCCCCCTCGTGGCGCCCCCGCACCGAGGCCGCGCCGCTCCTGCCGGAGGCCGAGCCGTACCGCGTTCTGGGCACCCGGACGGCGGAACGTGAGGGCGGGGAGCAGACCGGTCCGGACGCGGGCCTGCTGCGTCGGCTGTACGCCGCCGTCGTGCAGGGGCGCCGGTTCAACGAGCAGGCCACCGCGCTGACCCGGCAGGGCAGACTGGCGGTCTATCCCTCCTCGCGGGGGCAGGAGGCGTGCCAGGTCGCCGCGGCGCTGGCGCTGCGTGCGGAGGACTGGCTCTTCCCCAGCTACCGCGACACCCTCGCCGCGGTGGCGCGCGGTCTGGACCCGGTCGAGGTGCTGTCGCTGCTGCGCGGCGACTGGCACCACGGCTACGACTCGCCCGGCACCCGGGTCGCTCCGCTGTGCACCCCGCTGGCCACCCAGCTTCCGCACGCGGTCGGGCTGGCGCACGCCGCCCGGCTGAAGGGGGACCAGGTGGCGGCGCTCGCGCTGGTCGGCGACGGCGGCACCAGCGAGGGCGACTTCCACGAGGCGCTCAACTTCGCCGCCGTCTGGCAGGCACCCGCCGTCTTCCTGGTGCAGAACAACGGCTTCGCGATCTCCGTACCGCTGGCCAAGCAGACCGCGGCGCCCTCGCTGGCCCACAAGGCGGTCGGCTACGGCGTACCGGGGCGGCTGGTGGACGGCAACGACGCGGTCGCGGTGCACGAGGTGCTGACCGAGGCGCTGGACCGCGCCCGGTCGGGCGGCGGCCCCACCCTCGTCGAGGCGGTCACCTACCGGCTGGAGGCGCACACCAACGCCGACGACGCGACCCGCTACCGCGCCGACGGCGAGGTCGAGGCGTGGCGGGCGCACGACCCGGTGACGCTCCTGGAGCGCGAGCTGCGCGACCGCGGGCTGCTGGACGAGGAGACCGTGCGGGAGGCCGAGGAGGCGGCCGAGCGGCAGGCGGCGGAGCTGCGCGAGCGGATGCACCAGGATCCGCAGCCGGACCCGATGGAGCTGTTCGCGCACGTCTACGCGGAACCGACACCGCAACTGCGCGAGCAGGCGGCGCAGTTGCGGGCCGAACTGGCCGCGGAGCACGAGGCGGCCGCCGCCGCACGACCCGCCGGGAACCCGGCCGCGGGGGAGGAGACCCGATGAGCACCGCGGTACGGCAGCCCACCGCCGCACGCACCGACCGCAAGCCCGCCACCATGGGGCAGGCGCTGCGCCGTGCCCTGCGCGACGCGCTGGCCGACGACCCGGCGGTGCACGTCCTCGGCGAGGACGTCGGCACGCTCGGCGGCGTCTTCCGGGTGACGGACGGGCTGGCAGCGGAGTTCGGCGCCGACCGGTGCGCCGACACCCCGCTGGCGGAGGCGGGCATCCTCGGCACCGCGGTCGGGATGGCGATGTACGGGCTGCGGCCGGTGGTGGAGATGCAGTTCGACGCGTTCGCCTACCCCGGGTTCGAGCAGCTCGTCTCGCACGTCTCCCGGATGCGCAACCGCACCCGCGGCAGGCTGCCCATGCCGATGACGGTGCGCATCCCCTACGGCGGCGGGATCGGCGGGGTGGAGCACCACAGCGACTCCTCCGAGGCGTACTACCTGGCCACACCAGGGCTGCACGTCGTCACCCCGGCCACGGTCGCCGACTCCTACGGGCTGCTGCGGGCCGCCATCGCCTCCGACGACCCGGTGGTCTTCCTCGAACCGAAGCGGCTGTACTGGTCGAAGGCCGACTGGGACCCGGAGGAGCCGGATGCGGTGCCCGGCATCGGCAGGGCCGTCGTACGCCGCCGGGGCAGCTCCGCGACGCTGATCACCTACGGCCCGTCCGTACCGGTCTGCCTGGAGGCCGCCGAGGCGGCACGCGAGGACGGCGCGGAGGGCTGGGACCTGGAGGTGGTCGACCTGCGCACGCTGTCCCCGTTCGACGAGGAGACCGTCGCCGCCTCGGTGCGGCGCACCGGGCGGGCCGTCGTCGTGCACGAGTCCCCCGGCTTCGCCGGCCCGGGCGGTGAGATCGCGGCGCGGATCACCGAGCGCTGCTTCCACCACCTGGAGGCGCCGGTGCTGCGCGTCGCCGGGTTCGACATCCCCTATCCGCCGCCGATGCTGGAGCGGCACCACCTGCCGGGTGTCGACCGGGTGCTGGACGCCGTCGCGCGGCTCCAGTGGGAGAGCGGATTCACCAGCGGCGGCCGGGGCGGCGCCGAGGGCCGGGGCGGGGGTGCGCTCTGATGGGTGAGGTGCGCGAGTTCGCGCTGCCGGACCTGGGCGAGGGGCTGACGGAGGCGACGATCGTCCGCTGGCTGGTCCCGGTGGGCGACACCGTGCGGGTGGACGAGCCGGTCGTCGAGGTCGAGACGGCCAAGGCACTCGTGGAGGTCCCCTGCCCCTTCGCGGGCGTGGTCACCTCGCACGCGGCCGACGAGGGGGCCGAGGTGGCCGTGGGCGCGCCGCTGGTCACCGTCGCGGTGAGCCCGGACGACGGTGTCTCCCGCCCGGGCGGCGGCGGATCCGCGGGGGCGCCCGACGAGCGGGGCGGACCGGGCAGTGGGGCGGACCGGGCGGGCGAGGCGGAACACGTCGGCGGCTCGGGCAATGTGCTGGTCGGCTACGGGACGGCGCAGGCGCCCGCCCGGCGGCCCCGGGCAGCCCTGCGACTGTCCGGGCTGTCCGGACCGGCGGGTACGGGAGCGCCCGACGCGCATCCCGGCGGACCCGGGGCGGGGGCAGGGGAGGAGTCCCGGTCCGGAGCCGACCGGGGCGCCCCCGCCCGCGGTGCGGACCGCACGGCGCCGGAACACCCCGCCGGGGGCGGACCGGCCGCCGCCGGACCGGTCCCGGTGATCTCTCCGCTCGTCCGCCGCCTGGCCCGCGAACACGGCCTGGATCTGCGCGCGATGACGGGCAGCGGTCCGGACGGGCTCATCCTGCGCGCGGACGTGGAACGCGCGGTGCACGCCGCACCGCAGGTGCCTCCGCCGGAGACGCCCGCACCGGACGGCACCGGGCAGCCCGGCGGGCTCCGGGCCGCGGCTGCGCGGCGGGAGCGGCGCATTCCGCTGCGCGGCAGGCGCGGCACGGCGGCCGACCGGCTCGCGCGCAGCCGTGCGGAGATCCCGGACGCCAGTTGCTGGGTGGACGCCGACGCCACCGAACTGCTCGCCGCGCGCAAGGAGATGAACGCCGCGGCCGACAGCGTCCCGGCCGCGCCGCCGATCTCGCTGCTGGCCCTGCTGGGCCGGCTGTGCACCGCGGCGCTGGCGCGCTTCCCGGAGCTGAACTCGACGGTGGACACCGAGGCGCGCGAGATCGTCGTACTGCCCGAGGTGCATCTGGGGTTCGCCGCGCAGACGGACCGGGGTCTCGTCGTCCCGGTGGTGCGGGACGCGCACACACTGAGCGCCGAGCAGCTCACCGCGGAGCTGGCCCGGCTGACCGAGGCGGCCCGCGCCGGGACCCTCACCCCCGGCGAGCTGACCGGCGGCACGTTCACGCTGAACAACTACGGCGTGTTCGGTGTGGACGGCTCCACCCCGATCATCAACCACCCGGAGGCGGCGATGCTCGGCGTCGGCCGGATCGCCCGCAAGCCGTGGGTGGTCGGCGACGCGCTGGCCGTCCGCAGCGTCGTGCAGTTGTCCCTCACCTTCGACCACCGGGTGTGCGACGGCGGAACGGCGGGCGGCTTCCTGCGCCATGTCGCGGACTGCGTGGAGCGTCCGGCGAGGCTACTCCGTACGCTCTGAGGCGTGACGCAGGCCCCAGAACCCTCCTCCGCAGCCGAACCGCCCGACGGCCGGCACCCCGCGGCGGGCGGTGCCGGACGCGAACACCGCGCGCCGGACACCGCCGACCGCCCGTACACGGCCCTCGTCCTGGCGGGCGGCGGCGCGCGGCGGCTGGACGGGGCCGACAAACCCGCCGTCACGGTCGGCGGCCGCCCACTGCTCGACCGGGTGCTCACGGCGTGCGGCGACGCGGCGGCCACCGTGGTGGTCGGCCCGCGCCGTCCGACGTGCCGACCGGTGCTGTGGGCCCGCGAGGAGCCGCCCGGCGGCGGCCCGCTCGCGGCCCTGCAGGCCGGTCTGGACGCGCTGCGGGCGGGCCCGGACGGGCTGCGGACGCGCCCTGGGACGGCCACCGGCGCGGGCACGGGCACCGGCACCCGCACCCGCACCGGCACCGGCACCGGCACCGGCACCGGGCCGAGGGGAACCGGGCCGGAGAACGGGGCGGCCGGACGCGGACGGCCCGGCGGCCTCCCCTGGGGCGGCGGATCCGGTGAGGGGGATCCGGTGCTGGTCGTCTCCGCCGACCTGCCGTTCCTCTCGCCGGGTGCGGTGCGCACCCTGGTGTCCGTTCCGGATCGGGCCGAGGCCGCCGTCGCGTACGACGGCCGCGACCAACCGCTGCTGGCCGCCTACCGGGTGGACCCGCTGCGCCGCGAACTGGCCCTGTTGCGAACCGAGTACGGTTCCCTGACGGGACTGCCGTTGCGGATGGTGCTCCAAGGGCTGATGCTGCACCGGGTGACCGCGCCCTCCGTCACCGCCGCCGCCCTCGACTGCGACACCTGGGACGACATCGCCACAGCGAGGGCCCGCATCAGGGAGCATGAAACCGTGCTGGATGAATGGATCTCCGCGGTCAAGGCCGAGCTCGGCGTCGAGCTCGACATCGACACCTCAGCCCTGCTCGCTCTCGCCCGGGACGCGGCGCACGGCGTCGCGCGCCCCGCAGCACCGCTGACCACGTTCCTGGTGGGCTATGCAGCGGCGCAGGCGGGCAGTTCACCGCAGGACGTCGCGCGGGCGACGGAGGCGGCCGCCCGGCTCGCCCGGCGCTGGGCCGACGAGTCGGACGACGACGCACCCGCGGGGGACGGCCCCGGGAACACCCCGGGAACACCCGCAGCGGACAGCCCCGACAGCCCCTCCGAGCAGACAGACGGCCGATGAGCGACGCCGACGAACTCGACGAGGCCATCGCCCTCGCCAACAGCGGCCGGATCCGCCAGGATCCGCCCCCCGCACCGCGCCTCAAACGCATCCGGCGAATCCAGTGGAGCGCCGACGGCACCGAGGGCCCCGACGGCGTCGACGGCACCGAAGGCGGCGACGCCTCCGGCTCCGCCGAGAACCCCGGCGGGGCCCGGCATGCCGCGGGCGGAGCGGGCCGCGGAGCCGTCCCCGGCGGCGCGCACCCGCCCCAGGGTGCCGCGGACCGCGACGGGGTGCCCGGACGCGCCGGCCCCGCACCGTCCGGGCACTCCGGGAACGCCCCGGCCGACGGAACCCGGCAGCCGACGGGCACCGGCACCGGCACGGGCACCGCGGAAAGCACCGGCACCGCGGAAGGCACCGGCACCGCGGAAGGCACCGGCCAGGACCCGCACGGCCGGGGGCGCCCGCGGCAGCACCCGCAGAAGCGGAGCGAGGACGGTGCCGAGGCACAGGCACCGGCGGCCACCTGGTCCGAAGCCGTGGCGCTGGCGTCCTCGGCCGTCACCGCGCTCCCCCGCGAGACCGTCCCCCTGACGCACGCGCTGGGCCGCACGCTCGCCGCGCCGCTGCGGGCCCTCACCGACCTGCCGCCGTTCGACACGTCGGCGATGGACGGCTGGGCGGTGTCCGGCCCCGGCCCGTGGGAGCCCGCCCGCGCGGCGGACGGCACCGAGCGCCCCGGGCTGCTGGCGGGCGCCCGCGCGGAGCCTCCGCAGCTCGCCGACGGGGAGGCGGTGCGGATCGCTACCGGCGCCCGCGTCCCGTCCGGGACCAGTGCCGTGCTGCGCCGGGAGGCGGCCGAGCACACGGGCGCACGGGTGCGTACGGCGACTCCCCCGCAGCCCGGTACCGACATCCGCCCGCGCGGCCAGGAGTGCCGCAAGGGCGACGAGTTGCTGCCGACGGGCACGGCCGTCACCCCTGCCGTACTCGGCCTGGCCGCGGCAGCCGGGTACGACGACCTGGCGACCGTGCCCCGGCCGCGGGCCGAAGTGCTCGTCCTGGGCGACGAACTGCTGCACCGCGGCCTGCCCCGGGACGGCCGGATCCGGGACGCGCTCGGGCCGATGGTCGAGCCCTGGCTGACGGCCCTGGGGGCCGAGGTGACCGTCACCCGGCTGCTGGGCGACGACGCGGAAGCCCTGCACGAGGCGCTGGCCGGCTCGACGGCCGATGTGCTCGTCACCACCGGCAGCACGGCAGCCGGACCGCTGGACCACCTCCGGCCGACGCTGCTCCGCCTCGAAGCGCAGCTCCTGGTGCACGGGGTGCGCGTCCGCCCCGGGCATCCCATGCTGCTGGCCGTGCTCGCACCGGGGGACCGGCAGCGCGCGGGCGGACAGCCGCGCCACCGGTACCTGGTGGGACTGCCCGGCAATCCGCTGGCCGCGCTCTCCGGCCTCGTCACCCTGGCCGCGCCGCTGCTGCGGGCGCTGGCCGGGCGCACCGCACCCGCACCCCGGGAGGCCACCTTGGGCGCCGAGGTGTCCGGACACCCGCACGACACCCGACTCGTTCCCGTGCGCTGCGAAGGGTCGGGCCTCCGGGCGCGCATCCGGCCGCTGCGCTACGCCGGTCCGGCCATGCTCCGCGGCGTGGCCTCCTGCGACGCGCTGGCGGTGGTGCCGCCCGGCGGCGGCGCCCCCGGCACGGACGTGCCCGTTCTGGATCTGCCGTGGTGAGGCGGCCCCCGGAGGAGACCGGCGAGACCACCGAGCGGCTGGGTTCGGTACTGCTGCCGCGTCCGGACATCAGTCCGCAGCGGCAGGTCGCCCGCCGACTGCTCGCCGCGCTCGCCGTGCTGTGGGTGACGGTGCTGCTGGTCTACCTGGACCGGGGCGGCTACGTGGACAACTCCGACAGCGACGTGACGTTCCTGGACTGCCTGTACTACACCACCGTCACGCTCTCCACGACCGGCTACGGCGACATCACCCCCGCGTCCGACAGCGCGCGGCTCGTCAACATTCTCGTCATCACGCCGCTCCGCGTGCTGTTCCTGATCATCCTCATCGGCACCACCCTCGAGGCCCTGACGGACCGCACCCGGCAGCAGTGGCGCCTGAACCGCTGGAGGTCCGCGTTGCGCGACCACACCGTCGTCGTCGGATTCGGCACCAAGGGCCGCTCCGCCGTCCAGACCCTGCTGTCGACGGGGCTGGGCCGCAATCAGATCGTGGTCATCGATCCGCACGGGCACGCCGTCAAGACCGCCAACGCGGAGGGGTTCGCGGGGGTCGAGGGCGACGCCACCCGCAGCGAGGTGCTGATCCGGGCCGAGGTGCAGCGGGCCAAACAGATCGTGATCGCCCCGCAGCGGGACGACACCTCGGTGCTGGTGACGCTGACGGCCCGGCAGCTCAACCCGCGGATAAACATCGTCGCGGCGGTGCGGGAGGAGGAGAACGCCCCGCTGCTGCGGCAGTCGGGCGCGGACCAGGTGATCACCAGCGCCAGCGCGGCCGGCCGGCTGCTCGGCCTGGCGATGCTCAGCCCGAACGCCAGCTCGGTGATAGAGAACCTCATCCAGCAGGGCACCGGCCTCGATCTGAAGGAGCGCCCGGTCACCAAGGCGGAGGCGGGACGCTCCCCGCGCGACTGCCCGGACCTGGTCGTCTCCATCGTCCGGGGGCACCGGATACTCGCCTTCGACGACCCGGAGGCCGCGGAGTTGCAGCTCACCGACCGGTTGGTCGTCATCCACCGCGCCTCCCGGAAGGGCCCGGAAGCGGACATACCGCGCGGCGGCCTGCGGTAGCGGCACACCCCGCTCCTCATCCCTTCAGGTGACTGTGCGGCGCCCGGCGGACCGCCGCCGGGCGCAGGCGTGACGATGAGCCGATGGACCCGCCACCCACCTGTCCCAACTGCCCGGAGCGCCTGCTGTGGAAGGACACCCGTGAGACGGGGCCGGGCAAGGAGGACTCCTGGTTCTGGTTCTGCACCGGCTGCCATCAGGCGTACGTGCCCACCCCGGACCAGAAGCTCCGCTTCACCTACGCAGCCTGAGCAGCGGGTGGGTCGGGTGTGCAGGCCGCGCGCGGACGTGAACCCGCGGGCCGTAGGGGACGTCGGCCGGCGGACCGTACGCGGCGGGGCCGGTGGGGGCGCGGCTTGCGGGACGCCGGGGCCGCTTGGGCCGCCGGGGCCGCCGGGGCCGCCGGGGACATGGACGGCCGTGGACGGCCGTGGACCGGGACTGTCCGGGGCCGTCCCGGTGCCGGGAGGGTACGGGTAGCGTCGGCCGTATGCATGCGATCACGATTCCCGAACCCGGCGGCCCCGAGGCTCTGGTCTGGGCAGAGGTCCCGGACCCGGAGCCCGGGGAGGGCGAAGTCCTCGTCGATGTCGCGGCGAGCGCCGTCAACCGCGCGGACGTCCTGCAGCGCAAGGGCTTCTACGATCCGCCGCCCGGCGCCAGCCCCTACCCCGGCCTGGAGTGCGCGGGACGCATCGCGGCCCTCGGCCCCGGGGTGTCCGGCTGGTCGGTCGGCGACCAGGTGTGCGCACTGCTCGGTGGCGGCGGCTACGCGGAGCGGGTCGTGGTGCCGTCCGGGCAGCTCCTGCCGGTACCCGAAGGAGTCGACGTCACGGCGGCGGCCGGTCTGCCCGAGGTCACCTGCACGGTCTGGTCGAACGTCTTCATGGTGGCGCACCTGCGTCCGGGCGAGACCCTGCTGGTGCACGGCGGCTCCAGCGGCATCGGCACGATGGCCGTCCAGCTCGCCAAGTCGGTGGGCGCCCGGGTCGCCGTGACGGCGGGCACGGCGGAGAAGCTGCGGCGGTGCGCCGAGCTGGGCGCCGACATCCTGATCAACTACCGCGAACAGGACTTCGTCGAGGAACTGCGCGCGGCCACGGACGGCGCGGGCGCCGACGTGATCCTGGACAACATGGGCGCCAAATACCTCGACCGCAATGTGCAGGCCCTCGCGGTGAACGGCCGGCTGGCCGTCATCGGCATGCAGGGCGGCACCAAGGGAGAGCTGAATCTGGGCGCACTGCTGGCCAAGCGCGGCGCCGTGACGGCCACGTCGCTGCGGGCCCGCCCGGCGGCCGAGAAGGCGGCCATCGTGGCCGCCGTACGCGAACATGTGTGGCCGCTGCTGTCGGACGGCCGGGTGCGCCCCGTCGTGGACAGCACAGTGCCGATGCGCGAGGCCGCCCGCGCCCACCAGCTCCTGGACGAGAGCGGCCACGTCGGCAAGATCCTGCTGGTCACGGCGGACTGAGGAGCACACCCGTCCGACGGAGCCCCGCCCCACGCGCACGGGCGCGTGGGGCGGGGCCCGGACCCGGTACGTGGCGGCGGGGCGCCCGGCGGCAGGGCGCCCGGCGGTGAGGCGTGGAGCGGGGCACGGGATCGCCCCGCGCGGTCACCGTGCTCCCCGCCTCGTACGGCGCGATCCGGTACGGCGCGATCCGGTACGCCCCGGGTCCGGTCGGGGTCCGGTGCGAGTGCGGGTCCGGTCCGGGCGCGGGCGGGTCCGGTGCGGGTCCGGTGCGGTGCGATGGGCGCCGTCACCCGTTCCATCTGTCCGAAATGCCGATCTCATCCCTTCATGTGACGCTGGGACGGTCTGCGGACCATCCAGTTCGGAAGGGTCACGGTCGTGCGGCACACTCAGCGACGGAGCACCATGGTCACCTTGGTGACCTGCGCATTCCTGGCGCTCCCCGCGCCTGTCGCCGCCGCGGGGGAGGCGACAGGCGCGGGGCCCGGCGAGGACCGCACCGCGCCCGGGGCCGCCTCGGCCCCCGCCGCTCCCTTGCCCGGGGGCACGCCCAGCGGCCCCGCCCCCGATGCCACCGCCTCCGATGCCACCGCCCCCGGTGGCGCTCCGGGTGCGGCAGCCTCCGGTGCGGCACCCAGCCTGCTGCCGCCCGCCGCACCACCCCGCACCTGGGCGCCCCGGCCCCAGGCTCCCCGGATGCCGCGGCTGCCGGACCTGCCGAAGCTGCCCCGGTTCCCGCAGTCACCCGAACCCCCGCGCCTCCCCGGCGCGGAGCCCCCGGCCCCGCTGCCCGGTGCCCCCGGACAGCCCCCGGAGCTGTCCGGCGCGGCGTCCCGGTTCCCCGGACTCCCCGGCCGCCCGTCCGTCCGGACGCCCGCCGACAGGAGGGGGCACCCGGTGCGGTGGGACAACGGCGAGGCCGAAAGGCGCGTCGAAGGGAACATCGAAGGGAACGTCTCAGCTGACGGAGCCGAAGGGAACGGAAGGGACGAGCCGCAGCGCGCCGAAGAGGACGGGCAGGGGACGCAGGACGAGCGCGAGGCCCGGCAGCACGGCAGAGAGCAGCGGAAGAAGCCGCAGCCGCGGGAAGAGAAGAAGCCGCAGCCGCGGGAAGAGCAGCCCAGCGGAGAGCACACGGCGAAGCGGGACCAGCGCCGGCGGGACGCGGACAGGCAGCGCACGGCGCACCGGGAGCGGGACCCCAGGGAGCACCGGAAGGAAGAGCCGCCCGCGCACGGGGAGGGCGACCGGTGGCAGGGGCGGCAGCAGGAGCACCTGATCAACCCGCCGAACCACCGGGCCGCGCTGCGGCCTCCCGCCTCCTTCGGGAACGTCACCGCTCCCCGTCCGTCCGGCCAGGCCATCGGCAAGCACGACCTGTACGCGGCGGACAACTCGAGCCCCCAGGGCGGCGAGGAGCGGCGCGACCGGCTCGCCGCACAGCCGTCCGGGCAGGTGCTGCCCGTACTGCCGCTCGGCACCGGTCTGACGCTGATGGGGCTGGGACTCGCCTTCCTGGCCCTGCGAGTACGCCGTGGCCGCTGACCGGCCCGGTAGGACGCGGGGCGTTCCCGCCCTCGCTCGGCGTCGGTGTCCCCACGGATGCAGAATGGGGGCATGACACAGCCGAGCAACGAGAAGTCGCAGGAGAGCCCCCAGGTTCTGGTCGTGGGCCCGGACGGGATGGCTCTCGGCAGTCCCAGCCCCAAGGGCGGCGACGGCGAGGGCGATGAGCAGGCTGAGGTCCCTCTGACAGAGATGGTGGAACAGCCCGCGAAGGTCATGCGGATCGGCAGCATGATCAAGCAGCTTCTGGAAGAGGTGAAGGCGGCGCCGCTGGACGAGGCCAGCAGGGCGCGGCTCAAGGAGATCCACACCAGCTCGATCAAGGAGCTGGAGGACGGGCTCGCACCCGAGCTGATCGAGGAGCTGGAGCGGCTCTCCCTCCCGTTCACGGAGGAGTCCACCCCCACCGACGCCGAGCTGCGCATCGCGCAGGCTCAGTTGGTGGGCTGGCTGGAAGGGCTCTTCCACGGCATCCAGACCGCGCTGTTCGCCCAGCAGATGGCGGCGCGGGCGCAGTTGGAGCAGATGCGCCGGGCACTGCCGCCCGGTGTGCTGCCCGAGGAGGCCGCGGGACAGCCCAGCGAGGCGCAGCACCGCACGGGCGGCCCGTACCTGTAAAAACGACTGCAAGCGCGCCGACCGGGCCCGCACGGCTCACGGAGTCGAGGCCGACAGGGCCGGTTCCGCCTCGCGGGCCGGTCCGTCGGAGCGGGCCGGTTCTGTCGGAGCGGTGCGGCCGCCGGCGCGGTGCGGTCGTCCGCCGGCGCGGTGCGATCGTCCGTCGGCACCGTGCGGTTGTCCGTCAGCGCGGTGCGGTCGTCCGCCGGCGCGGTGCGATCGTCCGCCGGCACCGTGCGGTTGTCCGTCAGCGCGGTGCGGCCATCCACTGGTAGAGCGCCATCGCCACGCTGGTGGCCAAGTTGTAGCTGGAGACCTGCGGGCGCATCGGAAGCGCCACCAGGCGGTCGGCGCGGGCGCGCATCCCGGCCGAGAGGCCGTGCCGCTCCGAGCCGAAGGCCAGCATCGCCCCGTCGGGCACGGCCACGGACCGCAGGTCGGCGCCCTCCGGGTCGAAGGCGAGCAGCGGGCCGTCCGGGAGTTCGGCCACCTGGCACCGCGCGACCGGGGTGGCGAAGTGCAGTCCGGCGCCCGCCCGCACCGCGGCGGGGTGCCAGGGGTCGAGGTCGCCGGTGGTGAGCACACCGCCGGCCCCCGCACCCGCCGCCAGCCGGACCACCGCCCCCACGTTGCCGAGGTTGCGCGGGTTGTCGAGGACGACGAGCGGCGCCACCCGGTCCCCCGGCCCGACGGCTGCCGGGTCGGCGGCGGGGTCCCGGAGCGCGAGCGCCGCCACACCGGTGGGGTGCGCGCGTGGCACCAGAGCGCTCAGCGTCGCACCGGGCACCTCCTGCAGGAGTGCGCCGAGCGTGCCGGTCAGGTCGGGAGCGAGCTCCTCGGCGAGGGCGAGCGCAGCGCGGCGGTCGGTGGCGAGCGCGACCGGTACCCGCGCACCGAACCGCAGGGCGTGCTTGAGCGCGTGGAACCCGTCCAGCAGCACGCCGTCGGCCGCGTGGCGCGCCCACTGGCTCTCTGCCGTCTCCGCCGTCATCCGGTCCACCCTACGCGGCGCTCCGGACCACGCGTCCGGACCTCCGGCACTCCGGCAGGCGGCGCCCCCGGGCCCGTGGACCGGCACCCGCGGGGCGGCCTCAGACGGACACCTTCGGGACCTCCGCCGCGGGTTCCGGCTCCGGCAGGGGCACCCGGCGGCCGCGGCCCGGCAGCAGGCCCCCCGCCCGGCCGCCCAGTGCGGCGGTGCTCCGGCCGAGCCACATCAGGAAGACGGTCGGCAGGAAGACGGCGTCGGCCGCGATCATCGCCAGCGAGAAGAACGGCAGTCCGAGCAGCACGGCGATACTGACGTGCTCCGCGATCATGAAGGCCAGCAGGACGTTCTTCGCCCGCCGGTTGAGGAGGGTGAAGGGGAAGGCGACCTGGGTGGCGACGGTGCCGTAGGTGACCAGGAAGACCATGACGCCGTTGGCCGCCAGCAGGTGGCTCAGGTCGGGCCAGGGTGTGAAGTAGTCCAGGTTCATCGGGTAGTAGACGGCCGTGCCGTCCTGCCAGCGGGTGCCCTGGATCTTGAACCAACCGGCCGTCGAGTAGACCAGGCAGACTTCGATCATGATGACGAGCAGCACGCCGTTGTGCACCAGGTTGGCGAGGATGTCGCACACGTCGCGCAGCTCGCGTACCGCCGCACCGCCGCGCGCGGCGGCCCGCTGGACGGACCACCACATTCCGTGCACGGCCCACAGCCCCCAGTAGAAGAGGGCCCAGCCGACGGTGAACCCGCCCGCGACGGTGCTGCCCAGCAGTACCGCGCCGAACACGGTCCACAGCACCACGCCGCCGACCCCGGCGTCGGTCCCGGCCGGACGCGCCCCGGCACCGGGCGCCGGCCCGGACCCCGAAGCCGCACCCGCCGGGCGCGGACCCGCCTCGTCGCCGGTGCTGCCCCCGGCCCGGGCCGCGGCTCCGGCGACCTCTCCGGCCGGCAGGTCACCGTTCGACAGCTCACCGTTCGACGAGGCACCGACCGACGAGGCACCGACTGACCGCTCACCGACTGACCGCTCACCGGCCGACGTCTCGGCGTCCGTTCCCGGCTGCGCGGCCCGGAGCTCCTCCGGGTGGTCCGCCGCGGCCTCCCGGCGCCGCAGGGCGCGCGCCGCGCGCCGGGCGTCCAGGGACCACACCTGCGCGCAGCGGGTGAAGACGAGGTACATCGACATCAGATGGATGACATTGTCGCCGCCGTCCCCCATGAAGACGCTGCGGTTCTGCAGCGAGAGCACCCCGACCATGAACAGCACGGTGGCGGCCCGGGTGTGCCAGCCGAGCAGCACGGCGGCGGCCGCCGCCAGCGCGACGACGTAGACGAGTTGGAACCAGTTGTCGCTGCTGGACCACATCAGGACCGAGAAGGCGTCGTTGGTCTCGATGAGCCGCTCCGCCAGCCCCCACGACCACGGGCTGTCGGGCCCGTAGAGCTCCTGCCGGTGCGGCCACTCGCGCAGCAGGAAGAAGAACCACGCCGCGCCGAATCCGATCCGCACGATCGCCGTCTGGTAGGGGCCGAGCGCCTGCGCGGTGACCCGGGTCAGACCGCGCGAGACGCACCGCTCGATCCGCACGCGCAGGCCGTGCACCCCCATGTACCGTCCCTGGTCGGTCACTTGCCGCCTCCCGGCAGGTCGGCGCTGGTGACGTGCCACCAGGGCTGCACGGTGTACCTGGTCTTCACCTCGGTGCGCTCGTCGCTCCAGTCGGGCGGGGCGACCGGAGTGACGGCGGAGCGCACCTGGATGCGCTCGACGCTGCCGCCGTTGAGTTCGGGGCCGAAGCGCAGCATCACGATGCGCTTGATGTACTGCTCGGAGAGCGCGCCGCGGAGCCCGACGGGCTTGCCCTTCTCGTCGTGGTTGTCGACGTAGAACTCCCAGGCGCGGCGCAGTTCGTTCTGCTGGGTGTGGCTGGGAGCCGGGTTGCCGTGGATGGCCGCGCCGTCCATGGCGCTCAGATCGACCCAGCCGGTGGTCTCCGTGCTGCCGTCCTTGGCGACCGTGGCGCGAGCGTGCACGGCGACGTTCTGCTGCAGCGGATTGGGGGCGAACAGTTTCCAGTTGCGCTCGAACTCCGGGTAGACGTAGGAGTCGACGAGTTCCCCGTGCCGCTTGCTGATCGTGTTTTCCGGGGCTGTCTGCAGGAAGACCATCGCCACGTGGAACGCGATTCCGACCGTGACGACGGCCACGGCTATCGCGACGAAGATCCGCGCGGGCAGCGAGAGCGCGGCGATCCCGCGCATGCCTTCCCCCCCGGGCGCCTGGTGCGCCGCTGGCTCCATGCCCTACCCCTGCTCCCCATGTTTTTCATGCCCATGACCGGGCTGGTCCGCCTCAGAGACTCTCAGAGGGTACTGGGGCGGAGCCCCTCCGCCCCGTCGGTCGGCGGCATTCGCTCTTGACAGCCCCGGACCCCGCACTCATCCTTGAACCGAACGATCGGTCGGTCGGCTGGAAACCGAGGGATCAGGGGGCTCTATGACACCGGTGACATCGCCGCCGCGCGGCCGCGCGGCGGGAGCGGACGGGCCGCCGGACGGCTCCGGCCCCGGACTGGAGGCCGAGGACGTACAGGCCGCCTTCGACGCCGCGGTCGCCGCCGACGAGCGCATCGAGCCGCGGGACTGGATGCCGGACACCTACCGCTCCACCCTGGTGCGCCAGATCGCCCAGCACGCGCACTCCGAGATCATCGGCATGCAGCCGGAGGCGAACTGGATCACCCGCGCCCCCTCGCTGCGCCGCAAGGCGATCCTGATGGCCAAGGTGCAGGACGAGGCGGGCCACGGCCTGTACCTCTACGGCGCCGCCGAGACGCTGGGCACGAGCCGCGACGAACTGCTCGACAAGCTGCACGCCGGCCGCCAGAAGTACTCCTCGATCTTCAACTACCCCACGCTCACCTGGGCGGACGTCGGCGCCATCGGCTGGCTGGTGGACGGCGCGGCCATCACCAACCAGGTACCGCTGTGCCGCTGCTCGTACGGCCCCTACGCCCGTGCCATGGTGCGCATCTGCAAGGAGGAGTCCTTCCACCAACGCCAGGGCTACGAACTGCTGCTGGCCCTGACCCGCGGCACCGAGGCCCAGCGTGCGATGGCACAGGACGCGGTGGACCGCTGGTGGTGGCCCTCGCTGATGATGTTCGGCCCACCGGACGACGAGTCGTCGCACAGTGCGCAGTCCATGGCCTGGAAGATCAAACGGCACTCCAACGACGAGTTGCGGCAGCGCTTCGTGGACATCTGCGTGCCCCAGGCCGAGGCGCTGGGCGTGACTCTGCCCGACCCCGAGTTGCGCTGGAACGAGGAGCGCGGCCACTGGGACTTCGGCGCCATCGACTGGCAGGAGTTCCGCGAGGTGCTCAAGGGCAACGGCCCCTGCAACGAGCAGCGGCTGCACCGCCGCCGCACGGCGCACGAGAACGGCGCCTGGGTCCGGGAGGCGGCAGCGGCGCACGCCGCCAAGCACACCGCCACGCACGCCACCGGCCACACCGCCGACCACGCTGCCGACCGCACCGCCGCGGACCGGGACGACCGGGTGGAGCCGGCAGCCGCCGGCCCGGCACAGCCGAACACCGCACCGGACACCGCACCGGACACCGCACCGGACGGCGCGGGTGCGCCGTCCGCCTCCCGGAGCACGAGGAGTCGAGCATGAGCGCCGAATGGCCCCTGTGGGAGGTCTTCGTCCGCAGCAGGCGCGGCCTCTCGCACACCCACGCGGGCAGCCTGCACGCCCCGGACGCCCAGATGGCGCTCCGCAACGCGCGGGACCTGTTCACCCGCCGCTCCGAGGGCGTCTCCCTGTGGGTGGTCCCCTCCGACGAGATCACCGCCTCCTCGCCCGACGAGAAGGACCCCTTCTTCGCACCCGCCGCCGACAAGCCCTACCGCCATCCGACCTTCTACGAGGTGCCCGAGGGGGTGCGGAACCTGTGACCAGCCCCGCACCCCCGGCGCCGGCGACCCTCCCGCTCGGCGACGACGCGCTGATCCTCTCCCACCGCCTCGGCGAGTGGGCCGGGCACGCCCCGGTCCTGGAGGAGGAGGTGGCGCTGGCCAACATCGCGCTGGACCTGCTGGGCCAGGCCCGCGCCCTGTACGCCGGACTCTCCGACCTCCTGGGCAGCGAGGACGAGATCGCCTTCCTCCGGGAGGAACGCGCTTTCCGCAACTGCCAGTTGACCGAGCAGCCCAACGGCGACTTCGCCCACACCATCGTCCGGCAGCTCTTCTTCTCCACCTACCAGCAGCCGCTCTTCGCCCAGCTCTCCCCGGTGCTTCCGCTGGCGGCCAAGGCCGTCCGCGAGACGGCCTACCACCGCGACCACGCGGAGCAGTGGACCCTGCGGCTGGGCGACGGCACCGAGGAGAGCCACACCCGTACCCAGCGCGCCGCCGACACGCTGTGGCGGTACACGGGCGAACTCTTCCAGCCCGTCGAAGGGCTGGAGGTGGACTGGCCGGGGCTGGCGGAGGAGTGGCACGCCTCCATCGGCGACGTCTTCGCCCGCGCCGGACTCACCGTCCCGGCGGGCCCGAGCGAGGGTGCCTGGTCGGCCGGTGCGGGCCGCCAGGGGCTGCACACCGAGCCGTTCGGACTGCTGCTGGCCGAGATGCAGCACCTGCACCGCAGCCATCCGGGGGCGGCATGGTGACCGCGTCGTCCCGGTCGGCCTCCTTCGCCGCGCTGGCCGGGGCGGTGCCCGATCCGGAGCTGCCGGTGATCACCCTCGCCGAACTGGGCGTGCTGCGCCGGGTGGAGGAACCGGAGCCAGGGCACGTGCTGGTCGAGCTGACCCCGACCTACACCGGCTGCCCGGCCGTCGAGGCGATGGCCGCGGACATCGAACAGGTGCTGCGGTCCGCCGGTGCCGCACAGGTCGAGGTCCGCACGGTGCTGGTGCCGCCCTGGTCGAGTGACGACATCAGCGCGGAGGGCCGCCGCAAGCTCGCCGAGCACGGCGTCGCCCCGCCGCGCCCCGGGGCCCGCACCGCCGACCCGGGCCCCGTCCTGCTGGGCCTCTCCCCCACCCGGCACACGACGGAACACGCGCGGCCGTCCGCTCCGGAGCCGGTCCGCTGCCCGCACTGCGGCGCGGCGGACACGGAGCTGCTCAGCCGGTTCTCGTCCACGGCCTGCAAGGCGCTGCGGCGCTGCACCGCATGTCAGGAGCCGTTCGACCACTTCAAGGAGGTGTGAGGGTGCCCGCCTTCCATCCGTTGCGCGTCCGCTCGGTCGAGCCGCTGACCGACGACGCGGCCGCACTCACCCTCGAGGTGCCGCCCGAACTGCGGGAGACCTTCGGCTACACCCCGGGCCAGCACCTCACCCTGCGGCGGAGGAACGAGCGGGGCGAGGAGATCCGCCGCACCTACTCGCTGTGCGACCCGGCCACGCCCCGGCCCGAGACGCTCCGGGTGGGTATCCGGCTGGTGGAGGGCGGCGAGTTCTCGACGTACGCGCTCAAGGAGCTGACCGCGGGCGGCACCGTCGAGGCCCTGCCGCCGATGGGCCGGTTCGTGCTGGAGCCCCGTGCGGGCCGGTTCGCCGCCGTGGTGGGCGGCAGCGGCATCACTCCGGTGCTGTCCATCGCGGGCACGCTGCTGGCACGCGAGCCGGAGGCCCGCTTCTGCCTGATACGCAGCGATCGCAGCACGGACTCGACGATGTTCCTGGAAGAGGTGGCCGACCTCAAGGACCGCTATCCAGGGCGCTTCCATCTGGTGACGGCGCTCTCCCGCGAGGAGCAGCACAGTGGACTGCCCTCCGGGCGGCTGGACGAGGAGCGGTTGACCGCGTTGCTGCCCGCACTGCTGTCCGGGCCCGGGGTGCGGGAGACGGACGGCTGGTTCCTGTGCGGCCCGCTGGGGCTGGTGGAGGGCGCGGCCAAGGCGCTGCGGACGCTGGAGGTACCCGCGAACCGCGTCCACCAGGAGATCTTTCACGCGGAGGCGGCCGCCGCGGCACCTCCGCCGCCCGCCCGGACGGTGCCCGGATCCGCCACGGTGCGCGCCACCCTGGCCGGGCGCAGCGGCAGTTGGCCGGTGCGGGAGGGGGAGAGCCTGTTGGAGGCGGTGCTGCGGAACCGGACCGATGCCCCGTACGCCTGCAAGGGCGGGGTCTGCGGCACCTGCCGCGCCCGGCTGCTGGGCGGTGAGGTGCATATGGACCGCAACTTCGCCTTGGAGGAGGAGGAGTTGTCGGTCGGCTATGTCCTGGCCTGCCAGTCCCACCCCCTCACGGAGGAGGTGGAGGTGGACTTCGACGCGTAGGGCCTCCGCCGCCGAGGGATCGGCGCGGCCGGTTCCGGCCCTCCGGGTGCTCCGGGTGCTCCGGCCCTCTGGCGCAGTTCCTCCCCGGCCTTTAATCTGACGCATCGTCAGTTCGTTTGGGAGGGCAACCCGGGGAGAGCGCCATGGACTTCAGCTTCAGCGAAGAGCAGCAGGCCGCCCAGGAAGCCGCCAGGGGCGTCTTCTCGGTGGTCGCCCCGGACTCCGTGGGCAGTCCCGCCCTGTCACCCGGCGCGGTCGCCGAGGACTTCGACCGGGAGCTGTGGCAGCGGCTGGCGCGGGCCGACCTGCTCGGGCTCACCGTGCCCGAGGCGCACGGCGGCCTGGGGCTGGACCCAGTGGCGCTGTGCCTGGTGCTGCGCGAGGCCGGCCGGGTACTGGCTCGGGTGCCGCTGCTGGAGACCAGTGCCGCGGCCTGGATCCTGGCCGCCCACGGGTCCGCGGAGCAGCAGACCGCGCTGCTGCCGCGGGTCGTGGCGGGCGAGCTGGCGCTCACCGTCGCGGGGCAGGGACGCACGGGCCATGAGCCTGCCGAACGCGCCGTGCGGGCGAACCCGGCGGAGGACGACGAGGGCGGCTGGGTCCTGGACGGGGTCCAGACGGCCGTGCCGTGGGCGGAGACGGCCGACCTCGTCGTCGTACCGGCGCACACGGCCGAGGGCCGCACGCTGCTGGCGCTCGTCGCGCCCGAGGGCGGTGCCGGGGTCACCCTCGCCGCGCAGGCGTCCACCAACGGCGAGCGCTACGCCGAGGTGCGACTGGACGGGGCGCGGGTGGCGGCCCGCGACGTCCTCGACGCACCCGGTGCGACGGACCGGCTGCACCGGCTGCTGACCACCGGCACCTGCGCGCTGGCGCTCGGTCTGGGAAACCGGGTGCTGGAGATGACCAGCGAGTACGTCAGCCGACGCGAGCAGTTCGGGTTCCCCGTCGCCACGTTCCAGGCGGTGGCCGTCCAGGCGGCCGACCGGTACATCGACCTGCGCGCCATGGAGGCGACGCTCTGGCAGGCCGCCTGGCGGCTGGATCCGGCCGATGTGGCCGTGGCGAAGATGTGGGCGTCCGACGGTGTGCGCAGGGTGGTGCAGACGGCGCAGCATCTGCACGGCGGCATGGGCGCCGACACCGAGTATCCGCTGCACCGCTTCCACGCCTGGGCCAAGCAGTGGGAGCTCTCCTACGGCCCGGCAGCAGCGCACGAGGCGGCCCTCGCCGAGCTCGCCGTCCGCTGAGTTCCGCGCCCGGCCCGGCCCGTACGGGACGCCCGCCCCGGCCGTCCGCCGGGCCCGCGCGGGCGGGATCGTCCCGCACCGCCGCGGACCGCCGTCAGGCGGGGGGACGGACCGGTCACCGGCGAGCCGGTCACCCGCTGATCGGTCACCGGCGGATCGGTCACCGGCGAGCCGTCACTGTACGAACGCCGGGTCCGCGTCGCCCTCCAGCGGGCGGCCCGCGCTCTGCCAGGCCAGCATCCCGCCGTCGACGTTGACCGCGTCCACACCCTGCTGGGAGAGGTAGCCCGCGACCTGCGCCGAGCGGCCGCCGACCCGGCAGACGACGTACACCGGACCGCCGTCACCGAGGCGTTCGGTCAGCTCGCCCTGCCGGGCGACGAACTCGCTCATCGGGATGTGCAGCGCGCCGGGAGCGCGTCCGGCGGCCCATTCGTCGTCCTCGCGGACGTCCAGCAGCAGCGCGTCGGCCGGCACGGAGGCGGCGTCGGTCTGCCGTACCTGCCCGGGAACGGGGTTCATTCCTGCTCTCCCTCTCTCAGCCGGGCGAGCTCCCGCTCGCGCTCGGCCACCTGTCCGAGCAGTTGCTCGGCGATCTCGTCCAGCAGCGCGTCGGGATCGTCGGGCGCCAGCTTCAGCATGGCCCCGATCGCGCTTTCCTCCAGCTCCGCGGCCATGTCGGCGAGCATCTCCTTGCGCCGCGCCAGCCACTCCAGCCGGGCGTACAGCTCCTCGCTGCGCAACAGTTCGGCCATGGGAGCGGGCAGCGGGCCCGCCTCCCACTCCTCGGCGAGTGCGGCGAGCGCGGGCGCGTCACCGTCCGCGTACGCCTTGTTCACCCGCACGAGGAACGCCTCCCGCCGCTCGCGCTCGGCGTCGTCCTGCGCGAGGTCGGGGTGGGCCTTGCGCACCAGGTCCCGGTACGCCTTGCGGGCCTCCTCGCTGGGCCGCACCCGGCCCGGCGGACTGACGGGCTGCTCGTTGAGCATCGCCTGGGCCTCGGGGAGCATGCCGGTCGAGTCGATCCAGCCGAAGAAGAGCTCCTCGACCTGGGGCATGGGCAGGACGGCGCCGCGTGCCGCGTCGGCCTTCCGGATGTCCTCGGGGTCGCCGGTGCGGGCCGCGATGGCCTCCGCGATCTGCGCCTCCAGCTCGTCGAGCCGCGCGTAGACGGGGCCCAGCCGCTGGTGGTGCAGCCGGGAGAAGTTCTCCACCTCGACGCGGAAGGTCTCGACCGCGATCTCGTACTCGATCAGCGCGGCCTCCGCGGCCCGTACCGCCTTCTCCAGGCGCTCGGTGCCGGGCTCCGCGCTCGCCTCCGGCGGCCGACTCGCCTCCGGAGCCTCCGCCCCGGGAGCAGGGGACTCCGGGGTGTCGCTCGCCGGGGGATCTTCGCTCGCCTGGGCGGGGGAGTTGGAGTTCATCGGGACCACCCTACGACCGCCGCGCGCCGCCCCGGATCCGGACGGTCCGGTGGGCCGGGAGGGATGGGGCGGGGACGGGGGACGGGGGACGAGGGACGGGGGACGGGGGGGGGACGGGGGACGGGGGACGGGGAGGGACGAGGGACAGGAGACGGAACCCCGGGCCCCGGGGGCCGGTAGGACAGGACGGAGCAGGCCGGGACAGGACGGATCAGCCCGGGACAGAGCTTCCCGGGCTCAGCGCCGGAATGCTTCCGGACAGGACCCCGCGGAGTCCGGGAGGTGGCCGTCTGCCCAGCGGGTGAGCTCCACCATGGCGGGCTTCAGCGCGTGCCCGGAGTCGGTGAGGCGGTAGCTGACCCGCAGCGGCGGGCCCTCCTCGACGGAGCGGAAGACCAGGCCGAGCGTCGCCAGTTCGGTCAGCCGGTCGGAGAGCATCCGCTCGCTGATGCCCGGAACGGCGCGGCGCAGCTCGGTGAAGTGGCCCGGGCCGCTCATCAGGGCGGCCAGGATCAGCCCCGTCCACCGCTTGCCGAGCACATGGAAGACGCGGGTGACGGCGCTCTCCGGCGGGGTGCAGACCGCGGCCGCGACCCCCTCCTGCGACTGATCGCGCACCTCTCCAAGCTCTGACATGGCTCCAGGATACTGCGCCACCGCAAGTGGATGCAGAAAAGTAAGCCCCTGTGCTATACCTAGTTACGTCGGAAAGTTCGACAGCTTACGAATCACTAGGAGCTACCCATGGCTACTCTCCTGCACCTCGACACCTCGGTCTTCCCCGACGGCGCCTCGGTCTCCCGCTCCGTCACCGCCTCCTTCCGCGCGGCGTGGCAGGCCCAGCACCCGGACGGACAGGTGATCTACCGCGACCTGAACGCGGACCCGGTCCCGCACCTGGAGAGCCTCGGCGCGGGCGCCGGCTTCACGGCCCCCGCCGACCGCACCGCCGAACAGGCCGCCGCCTTCGCGCTGCGCGAGCAGCTGATCGGGGAGCTGGAAGCGGCGGACGCGGTGCTGATCGGCGCCCCGATGTACAACTACGCGATCCCCTCGACTCTCAAGGCATGGCTGGACCACGTGATCCTCATGGGGCGCACCACCGCCGCCGAGGCCCGGACAGCCGCCGGGAAGCCCGCCACGGTGGTCGCCAGCAGGGGCGGCGGCTACGGCCCCGGCACCCCGCGCGAGAACTTCGAGTTCGTCCTGCCCTACCTGGAGACGGTGCTGGGCCCGGAGGGCTTCGGGCTGGATGTCGAGTTCATCGTGCCGGAGCTCACGCTGGCCGCGTCGACGCCGGGCATGGAGCACCTCGTCGAGCCGGCCAGGACCTCCCGGGCCCGGGCCCATGAGGCCGCCGAAAGCCGCGGCAAGGAACTGGCGGCCCGGCTCGCGGCCTGACCGACGACCGCCGGACCCGCCCCCCGGCACCCCGGCAGGACTCCGGGGCCGCGACGCCGCCGAAGCGGACACCGGCGAACACCGGCGAACACCGCGGAGAAGCGGCGACTGCCGCGGACACACGCCCCCCGCAGGACGCGGTGCAGGACGCGACGCGGGACGCAGTACAGGACGCGACGCAGGACGCGCGGCACATGACGAAGGCCCCCACCGGAATCCGGTGAGGGCCTTCGTCGCTGTGCGCGAGGGGGGAGTTGAACCCCCACGTCCTTTCGGACACTGGAACCTGAATCCAGCGCGTCTGCCTATTCCGCCACCCGCGCATTGGGTGTTGCCGGCTCGCCCGGTGCGGGCGCCTGCCGACATCCAGAAGATTAGCACGCTGCCGGGGGTGGACTCACATCCGTATTCCGCCCCGCCACCTCGGAGCCTTCCACCGGCCACCACCCGCGGGGTCACCGCACCAGGCCGGACACTCGGTGCGGGACCCAGCGCGGGCGCTCTACTATCCATGCAAGGGTGTAGGGCGGTACGCGACTGCGGGCGGGGGCACGCGCGGACCACTGTGAGGGGCAACACTTGAGCACCGGGCCCCGGTGGGGAACCAGTCGTTCCCCCCGCGCGTGGATACGATCAGTAAGCAGTACCGCGGAAGCGTCGTGCCCGAAAGCCGGGGACACTGGGACGGAGACATCGAGACAGCCACCAGGGACGAAGCAGGCACTAGGCCGGAGAGCAGCTGGGAAGGAGGTGCGTCGTGGGAGTACTGAAGCGGTTCGAGCAGCGGCTCGAAGGACTCGTGAACGGCACCTTCGCGAAGGTGTTCAAATCCGAGGTGCAGCCTGTGGAGATCGCGGGCGCTCTCCAGCGCGAGTGCGACAACAACGCAACGATCTGGAATCGCGAGCGCACGGTCGTCCCCAACGACTTCGTCGTCGAACTCAGCCCGCCCGACTACGAGCGGCTCAGCCCCTACTCGGGCCAACTCGGGGACGAACTCGCCAGCATGGTGCGGGATTACGCCAAGCAGCAGCGCTACACGTTCATGGGACCGATCAAGGTCCATCTGGAGAAGGCCGACGATCTCGACACCGGCCTCTACCGGGTACGCAGCCGCACCCTCGCCTCCAGCACCTCCCAGCAGGCCCCGCAGCACGGCGGCGCGGCCCCGGCCGGAGGCGGCGGCGCCGGCGGATACCCGCCGCGCCCCGCGTCGGCGCCGCCCGCACCCAGCTCCCCGCCGTCCTACGCGCCGGGTCCCTCCGGGTCGGCCGGGCCGCTGCCGGGCACCGAGACGCGGCGCTGGGTCGAGATCAACGGCAACCGCCACCAGATCTCCGGCCCGACCCTGGTCCTCGGCCGCAGCACCGAGGCCGACGTACGGATCGACGACCCCGGAGTCTCCCGCCGGCACTGCGAGATCCGGGCCGGAAACCCCTCCTCGATCCAGGATCTGGGCTCCACGAACGGGATCGTGGTAGACGGACAGCACACCACGCGCGCTACGCTCCGCGACGGCTCACGTGTCGTCGTGGGCAGTACCACGATCATTTACCGGCAAGCCGAAGGGTGAAGCGGGGGCAATGTCAGAGCTGACCCTCACGGTCATGCGGTTGGGGTTTCTCGCCGTACTGTGGCTGTTCGTCATCGTGTCCATCCAGGTCATCAGGAGCGACCTGTTCGGCACCAGGGTGACGCAGCGCACCGCCCGGCGGGCCGAGGCCCAGCGCCCCGCGCAGCGCCCCCAGCCGCAGCAGGCCCCGCAGGGCGGCGGCGGGAGGCGCGGGCGCGGCCGGAACGCCCCCAGCAAACTGGTCGTCACCGAGGGGTCGCTCACCGGCACCACGGTGGCCCTCCAGGGGCAGACCATCACCCTGGGCCGCGCACACGACTCCACGATCGTGCTGGACGACGACTACGCGTCCAGCCGGCATGCCAGGATCTACCCGGACCGTGACGGAAAGTGGATCGTCGAGGACCTCGGGTCGACCAACGGCACGTATCTCGACCGGACCCGGCTCACCACACCGACGCCGATCCCGCTCGAAGCGCCGATCCGTATCGGCAAGACGGTCATCGAGCTGCGGAAGTAGTACCGACATGACGACCGGAGGGTGGGCACCGTGCGGATGTACCCGGAGCCGACGGGCGAGGTGCGCATGAGCCTGTCACTGCACTTCGCCGCCGGATCACACGACGGCATGATCCGCGAGCACAACGAGGACTCGGGCTACGCCGGTCCGCGGCTGCTCGCGGTCGCCGACGGCATGGGCGGCCAGGCCGCCGGTGAGGTCGCCTCCTCCGAGGTGATCTCCGCCATGGTCCAGCTCGACGAGGACATCCCCGGCTCGGACATCCTCACCTCCCTCGGGACGACCGTGCAGCGCGCCAACGACCAGTTGCGCGTCATGGTCGAGGAGGACCCGCAGCTCGAGGGCATGGGCACCACGCTGACCGCGCTGCTGTGGACGGGCCGCCGGCTCGGCCTGGTGCACGTCGGCGACTCCCGTGCCTATCTGCTGCGGGACGGCCAGCTCACCCAGATCACCCAGGACCACACCTGGGTGCAGCGGCTGGTGGACGAGGGCCGGATCACCGAGGAGGAGGCCACCACCCACCCGCAGCGCTCGCTCCTGATGCGCGCCCTGGGCAGCGGCGACCACGTGGAGCCGGACCTCTCGATCCGCGAGGTGCGGGCCGGTGACCGCTATCTGCTGTGCTCGGACGGGCTCTCGGCAGTGGTCTCGCACCAGACCATCGAGGAGACGCTGGCCGGGTACCACGGCCCGCAGGACACCGTGCAGGAGCTGATCCAGCTCGCACTGCGCGGCGGCGGACCCGACAACATCACCTGCATCGTCGCCGACGTGCTGGACGTGGACGCCCTCAGCCCCGAGGACACCGTGCACGGCCGCCTCAACGACACCCCCGTCATCGTCGGCGCGGTCGCCGAGAGCCAGCAGGCACCGGGCGGCGACAGCACGGCGCGCAGCACCCCCGCGGCGCGGGCGGCGGAACTCGGACGCGGCGGGGGAGTGCCCCCGCAGGGCGGCTCCGCGGCCTCCGAGGGCTTCGGTCCGCCGAACGCCGACCCGGCCCCGCCGACCGGTGAGTTCGGCCCCTACACCGACGAGGACTTCGCCAAGCCCGGCAAGCGCAAGGGCCGCTGGCTCAAGCGCTCGCTGTGGATCGCGCTGGCGCTGGCCGTCGCGGGGGGCGGCCTGTACGGCGGTTACCGGTGGACGCAGACGCAGTACTACGTCGGCGCCAACGAGGACCACGTCGCCCTCTACCGGGGCATCAACCAGGAGCTGGCCGGCGTCAAGCTGCACAAGGTCGACCAGGACCACCCCGAGATCGAACTCAAGTACCTCGCCGGTTTCCAGCGCAAGGAACTCCGCGAGACGATCGCGATGAACAGCCGCGACGAGGCCCGCGCCAAACTGGACGAGCTGAGCGCCCAGTCCGAAGTCTGCAAGATCGTCGCCGAGCAGAAGAACTCCGGGGGCTCCGGGGACTCCGGGGACTCCGGGGACAAGGACAAGGGCGACAAGAGCAAGGACTCCGGCGACGGGGCGGGCGACTCCGAGAAGAAGCGCAAGGACGAGCAGAACGCGCCCGGCGACGCGACCACCGGCGGCACCGGCACGGGTACCGCAGGTGTCGGCGAGGCCGGCAACGGTGTGGGCACCGTCGCACACACCGCCTTCACCTCCGGCTCCACCAACGACACCACTGACGCCGCCTCCAGCACTCCCTCACCGAGCCCCGAGCTTTCGGAGAAGCAGCAGGAGCTGGCCAAGCAGTGCACCGGGCCGTAGGGGGCGGCACAGGCATGAGCAACCTCACCAACACGGGCAGCAACACCACCGTGTCCTCGGGCGGACTGCCCAGCCGCCGCAACACCGAGCTGGCGATGCTCGTCTTCGCCGTGCTCGTCCCCGTCTTCGCGTACGCCAACGTGGGACTGGCGATCAACGACGAGTTGCCCTCCGGCATGCTCGGCTACGGCTTCGGCATGGTGCTGCTGGCGGGGGTCGGCCACCTGGTGGTGCGCCGGTACGCGCCGTACGCGGACCCGCTGCTGCTGCCGCTGGCCACCCTGCTCAACGGGCTCGGGCTGGTGCTGATCTGGCGGCTGGACCAGTCCGAGCGGCTGCGCCAGCGCGCCGAGAGCCTCTTCGGCAGCTTCAGTCCGGACGCGCCCAAGCAGCTGATGTACTCCGCGATCGGGCTGGCGCTGTTCGTGGCGATCCTGCTGCTGCTGAAGGACCACCGCGTCCTGCAGCGCTACACCTACATCTCGATGGCCGTCGGCCTGGTGCTGCTGGTGCTTCCGGTGTTCTTCCCGCCGGTCAACGGCGCCCGGATCTGGGTGAAGCTGGGCTTCATCAACCTGCAGCCGGGTGAATTCGTGAAGATCATCATCGCGGTGTTCTTCGCGGGCTACCTGATGGTCAAGCGCGACGCGCTGGCCCTGGCGTCCCGCCGCTTCATGGGGCTGTACCTGCCGCGCGGCCGGGACCTCGGCCCGATCCTCGTCATCTGGGCGCTGAGCCTGATGATCCTGGTCTTCGAGACCGACCTGGGCACCTCGCTGCTCTTCTTCGGCCTCTTCGTGATCATGCTGTACGTCGCCACCGAGCGCACCAGTTGGATCGTCTTCGGCCTGCTGCTGTCGGCCGGCGGCGCCACCGTCGTGGCCACGTTCGAGCCGCACGTGCAGGACCGCGTCCAGGCGTGGCTGCACCCCTTCGCCAAGGAGACCATCGAGAGCACCGGGAGCGACCAGATCGCCCAGTCGCTGTGGGCGTTCGGCTCGGGCGGGGTGCTGGGCACCGGCTGGGGCCAGGGCAACTCGGACCTGATCGGCTTCGCCGCCAACTCCGACTTCATCCTCGCCACGGTCGGCGAGGAACTCGGGCTGACCGGCATGATGGCCGTCCTGATCATCTACGGGCTGATCGTCGAACGCGGCGTGCGCATCTCGCTCGCCGCCCGCGACCCGTTCGGCAAGCTGCTGGCCGTCGGCCTCTCCGGCGCCTTCGGGCTCCAGGTCTTCGTCGTCGCGGGCGGCGTGATGGGCCTGATCCCGCTGACCGGTATGACGATGCCGTTCCTGGCCTCCGGCGGCTCCTCGGTGCTCGCCAACTGGGCGCTGATCGGCATTCTGATCAGGATCAGCGACACCGCCCGCCGCCCGGCGCCCGCACCCGCACCGTCACCCGACGCCGAGATGACCCAGGTGGTCCGACCGTGAACAAGCCCCTGCGCCGCATCGCGATCTTCTGCGGTCTGCTGGTCCTGGCCCTGCTCGTACGGACCAACTGGCTGCAGTTCGTCCAGGCGGACGAGCTCAAGACCGACCCGAAGAACCGGCGCGTGGACATCGCGCGCTACGCCCAGCCCCGCGGCAACATCATCGTGGACGGCAAGGCGGTCACCGGCTCGACGGTCGTCAACGGCACCGACTTCAAGTACAAGCGCACCTACAAGAACGGCAAGCTGTGGTCGCCGGTCACGGGGTACGCCTCCCAGCGGATCGGCGCCAACCAGTTGGAGAAGCTCTACGACTCGTTCCTGACGGGCGACGACGACCGGCTGTTCTTCAACCGCACGATCGACATGATCACCGGGAAGCCGCAGAAGGGCGGCAACGTCGTCACGACGCTGAACGCCAAGGCGCAGAAGGCGGCCTACGACGGGCTCGGCGACAAGAAGGGCGCCGTCGCGGCGATCAACCCGAAGACCGGCGCCATCCTCGCGCTGGCCAACAAGCCCTCCTACGACCCGTCCACCTTCGCGGGCGTCAGCGGCGAGGACGGGGAGAAGTTCAAGAAGCTGGACGACGACGAGGACCAGCCGATGCTCAACCGGGCGCTGCGCCAGACGTACCCGCCCGGCTCCACCTTCAAGGTCGTCACCGCGGCTGCGGGGCTGGAGAGCGGGGACTACGACCTCGACTCCAAGACGGACTCCGAGGACCCGTACCGGCTGCCGAACTCGTCCACCGACCTGGGCAACGAGGGCAACAACCCGGCCTGCAAGAACGCCTCGATCCGGGTCGCGCTCCAGTGGTCGTGCAACACCGTCTTCGCGAAGATGAGTGACCAGTTGGGCAACGACAAGATGATCGAGGAAGCCGAGAAGTTCGGCTTCGAGAAGGACGTCAAGGGCGGCACACTGGACCCCGACCTGGACACTCCGGTGCGGCCCGCGAAGAGCATCTACCCCAAGGACAACCGTCCGCAGAACGCGATGGCGGGCATCGGCCAGGCGTCCAACCGCGCCACCCCGCTGCAGATGGCCATGGTCGCCTCGGCCGTCGCCAACGACGGCAAGCTGATGAAGCCCTACATGGTCGACCAGCTCGTCGCACCGAACCTCAACGTGGTCGAGCAGACCAAGCCGGAGGAGCTGAGCCGGCCGGTCTCGTCGGAGAACGCGCAGAAGCTCCAGTCGGCCATGGAGACGGTCGTGGAGAAGGGCACCGGAAAGTCGGGCCAGATCCCCGGCGTCACGGTGGGCGGCAAGACCGGTACCGCACAGCACGGCGAGAACAACAAGGACAATCCGTACGCATGGTTCATCTCGTACGCGAAGACCAGTGACGGATCTCCCGTCGCGGTCGCCGTCGTGGTGGAGAGTTCCGACACACTCCGCAGCGACATCGCGGGCGGCAAGCTGGCTGCCCCGATCGCCAAGGGCGTGATGGAGGCCGTCCTCGACGGCAAGCACTGACGCACACCAGCAGCATCGGGTGAGGCCGGTCACCACGGCCGCACCGGGCACGCACCCTGTGGCGGGTACCGTATGCCGAGCAGCACACCGCCGGGTCGCAAGCGTGGGGGTACCTCCCAGCCGGAGGCTGGGGGAGGTCCACGCGCCGCGGCACGGAAGACCGGAGAGGGCTGGAGACTATGGAAGAGCCGCGTCGCCTAGGCGGCCGGTACGAGCTGGGCTCGGTGCTCGGCCGCGGCGGCATGGCCGAGGTCTACGTCGCCCAGGACACCCGGCTGGGCCGCACGGTCGCGGTCAAGACGCTCCGCGTCGACCTCGCCCGCGATCCGTCGTTCCAGGCCCGCTTCCGCCGCGAAGCCCAGTCGGCCGCCTCGCTCAACCACCCGGCGATCGTCGCGGTCTACGACACGGGCGAGGACTACGTCGACGGGGTCTCCATCCCGTACATCGTCATGGAGTACGTGGACGGCTCCACCCTGCGTGAGCTGCTGCACTCCGGGCGCAAGCTGCTGCCCGAGCGGTCCATGGAGATGTGCGTCGGCATCCTCCAGGCCCTGGAGTACAGCCACCGCAACGGCATCGTCCACCGCGACATCAAGCCCGCCAACGTCATGCTGACCCGCACCGGCCAGGTGAAGGTCATGGACTTCGGCATCGCGCGCGCGATGGGCGACTCCGGCATGACCATGACGCAGACGGCCGCCGTGATCGGCACGGCGCAGTACCTCTCCCCCGAGCAGGCCAAGGGCGAGACCGTCGACTCCCGCTCCGACCTGTACTCCACCGGCTGCCTGCTGTACGAGCTGCTGACCGTCCGGCCGCCGTTCGTCGGCGACTCCCCGGTCGCCGTCGCCTACCAGCACGTCCGCGAGGAGCCGCAGCCGCCCAGCGCCTTCGACCCCGAGATCGCGCCCGCCATGGACGCGATCGTGATGAAGGCACTCGTCAAGGACCCGGACTACCGGTACCAGAGCGCGGACGAGATGCGCGCCGACATCGAGGCGTGCCTGGACGGCCAGCCCGTCGCCGCCGCGGCGATGGGCGCGGCCGGCTACCCCGAGGACCAGCCCACCGCGGCGCTGCGCGCCCAGGAGCCGCAGACCTCCATGCTGCCGCCGATGCGGTCGGACGACGGCGGCTTCTACGACGAGCAGCGCAGCCGCCGCAAGGGCAAGAACCCGCTCTCGACGATCCTGCTGGCACTCGCCGTGATCCTGGTACTGGTCGGCGCGATCTTCGTCGGCAAGGCGCTGCTCGACTCGCCCAGCAACGATGTCGACGTCCCCAACGTCACCGGGCTGTCCGCGTCCGATGCCGAGGAGCAGCTCGGCAACTCCGGGCTGAAGGCGGCCAAGGGCGACAGTGTCTACTGCGACGAGAAGAAGGACACCGTCTGCAAGACGGACCCGGGCATCGGCGAGAGCGTCGAACCCGACAGCACCGTCAGCCTGATCATGTCCAAGGGACCGCGGGACGAGGCACCCCGCAGCGTGCCCGACGTCACCGGCGACGTCTACGCGGACGCCAAGCAGAAGCTCAACGAGGCGGGCTTCAAGGTCGTCAAGAAGCAGCAGGAGTCCGAGGACCAGCAGGCCGGGACCGTGCTCAGCCAGGACCCCGGCGTCGGCCAGAAGGCCAAGAAGGGCTCCAAGGTCACGCTCACCGTGGCCACCGAGTCCCGGCCGACCGTGCCCAACGTCGTCGACAAGCCCTTCGACCAGGCCAAGAGCCAGCTCGAGGCGCTCGGCTTCAAGGTCTCCAAGTCCGAGCAGGAGAACGGGGGCAAGGCGGCCGGCACCGTGCTGAAGCAGGACCCGGGGCCCGGGAAGCAGCCGGAGGGCAGCACCATCACGCTGACCGTCGCCAAGGCTCCCGCCGACCAGCCCGCCATCGTGCCGGACGTCACCAACCAGAAGCTCAAGGACGCCAAGAAGTCGCTCCAGGAGGCCGGCTTCACGATCGGCAACGTCCAGGGCCCCCAGGAGGGCAAGTCCATCGTCATGACCACCAACCCGCCGCCCAACACCCAGGGCAAGAAGGGTGACAAGGTCGACATCGTCACGCGGCCCGGCGGTCCGGGCGACGGCAACGGCGGCGGGGACGACGGCGGCTTCTTCGGCGGCGGATGGGGCTCCGACTGATCCACCGTCCGCACCGGACGGGGCTGGATGACAACCCGCCGGGCTGCACGCACCCGCATCGACGGCGGGCGACGACCACGAGCCGGTAGTACCGGCTCCGGACGGCGCCCGCCGTTCGCGCATGCGCGGGGTGCGGCGGGCGTCTCGGGGTTGCGGGGTGCGGGGGATGCCCGGATGCCGCGTGGCTGCCGGATGCCGCTGCCGCTGCCGCAGGGTTGTCGCATGCCGCGTGGCTGCCGGATGCCGCAGGGTGTGCCGGATACCGGAAGGGTGTCGGCGCCCCGGGCTGGGCTCAGCGGAGTTCGGCCGGGGGTGTGCGGTCCTCGTCGACGTCCTCCGTGCGCACGAGTTCGCCCCAGACGACGTAGCGGTACTTCGACGTGTAGACCGGCGTGCAGGTGGTGAGCGTGATGTAGCGTCCACGCTCCTTCTTGCCCGACTCCTTCGGGATCGGGTCCACCACGTCGATGTTGTACTTCGAGGTCTGCGGCAGCGTCGCGAACACCTTGTACACGAACCAGGTGTTCTTGGTCTCGAAGACGACCGCGTCGCCCTTGGCCATCTTGTCGATGTTGTGGAACTTGGCCCCGTGCCCGTCGCGGTGCGCGGCGAGCGCGAAGTTGCCCGACTGGTCCTGCGGCAGCCCGGACTTGACGGGCTTGGTGTAGTAACCCGCGATGCCCTGGTTCAACTCTTCGGGATCGGTCCCCTTCTTGACCAGGATGTCGTCCGAGGACATCGACGGCACGTGCAGGAAGCCGATGCCGTCCCGGGTGTCGAGATCACCGGGGCCGCGGTCGGCCGCCCAGTGCTCGCGCACGCGATTGCTCTCCTTCGCGGCCTGCCGGTCGGCGAGCACGTTCGTCCACCACAGCGAGTAGACGACGAACAGCGCGAGGACCAGCCCTGCGGTGATGAGGAGTTCGCCGAACACCGCCACGGCCATCGCCATCGCCCCCCGCCCCGGAGACCCCGCGGAGTTGCTGGGCTCGGCGGGGGCATCGGGCTCCGCGGAGTCGTTGGGCTCGGCGGGGTCGCTGGGCTCGGCGGAATCGCTGGGCTCCGCGGGGTCGCTGGGCTCCGCGGACTTCTTGCTGTCCGCGGGGTCGTCGGACTCCGCGGAGTTCCCGGACCCCGCGGAGTTCCCGGACCCCGCGGAGTTCCTGGACCCCGCGGAGTCGTTGGACCCCGCGGAATCACCACTTTCCGCGGGCTTCGCACCCTCCGCGGAGCTCTCGGGATCCGCGGGGTTCTCGGACCCCGCGGGGTCGTCGGACTCGGCGGACTCCTCGCTCTCCGCGGACTTCTCGCTCTCCGCGGGGTCGTCGGACTCCGCGGGCTTCGCACCCTCCGCGGAGTTCCCGGACCCCGCGGACTTCTCGCTCTCCGCGGCGGCGGTCTCGTCAGCCGGGTCCGGGGTTTCCGTCGTTCGGGCGGTCTCCCGCTTGCCCTTGCTCACCTGCTGCCGCCTCCGCCGCCGTCTCGCTGGTCACCACACCGGGCTCCGCCCGCCGGGTGTCAGTCGACGAGCGCGTCCGGCTTGCCCTTGCTGCGCGGACGTTCGTCCACCATTTTGCCCCAGACGATCAGACGGTACTTGGATGTGAATTCCGGTGTGCAGGTGGTGAGTGTGATGTAACGACCGGGCTCCGAGAAACCCGACTTGGGCGGAACCGGGTCGATCACCCCCGTATCGGACGGAGGGGTGGACGGAAGCTGGCGCGTCACCTTGTACGTGTAGTACTTCGACCGGGTCTCGACCACGACCTCGTCGCCCGTCCGCAACTTGTTGATGTAGCGGAATGGTTCACCGTGGGTGTTGCGGTGCCCTGCGAGGGCGAAGTTGCCCTTCTCGTCCCAGGGCATGCCGGTCTTGAGGGGCTTCTTGTCGTAGTGGCCGACCATGCCCTTGTCCAGCACCTTCTCCTTGGAGACGCCTTGGGCGACGGGCCGGGTGATGTCGATCTTCGGGATGTGGATGATCGCGAAGCCTTCGCCGGGTTTGAAGGCACCGGCCTTGCGTTCGGGGTCGACACCGTCCTCGGGGTCGCTGTCGTCCCATTGCTTCTGGAGCTGGTCGGTGGCGCCGTTCGCCTGCTGGTCGGCGCGGACGTTGGTCCACCAGAGCTGGTAGGCGACGAACAGCAGCATCAGCACACCGCATGTGATGAACACCTCGCCGATGGCCCGGCTGGCGATGATGCCGGGGCCCGGCCGCAGCGCGCGGGCGGCCCTGCGGGCCTCCAACCGGGTCGGTCCGGGCAGGCGCTCCGTGCGCGACCGGGGAGGGAACTCCTCGGCGCGCGGTTGCCGCAGCCCCACGGTGCTGCGGTCGTCCTGGTCCTGCTGCCCTCCGTCCGCGTACCGACCCTCCTGAGGCCGACCACCTCGGCGCGCCCGCTCCTGAGGTCTCTGTCCCTGGTGTCCCTGGGCTCCCTGATGTCTCTGGGCTCCCTGGTGTCTCTGGGCTCCCTGGTGTCTCTGGGTGTTCTGGTGCCCCTGTCCCTGGTACCCCTGGACCGGTCCCCGTTCGGGCTCGAACGGGGCGGTCCCCGGCGGTCGGCGGCCGCTCGGGCCGCTCTCCGGCTCCGCAGGAGGAACGGGCCCCCGGACGAACCGCGGCTCCGGCTCGGCCGTCGGTGCCTGCTGTCCCGGCTGCGACTGCGGCGGCTGTGCGGACCCCGTGTACGGCTCGTACGGTGCTGCCGTGTACCAGGCGGCCTCCTGGCCCGCGTCGGCCGCGTACGGGCCTCCAGCCGCCGCCTGCGGGCCCGGCGGCGGCTGCACCGACCCCCGGTGGGCCTGCGGCCCGGACGGCGGCGGCTCCGGCTGCGCGTGCGGGTGCCGCTCCGGCCCCGGCTGCGAACGGGGCGGCCCCGGCTGCGAACGGGACGGCTCCGGCTGCGAACGGGGCGGCTCCGGCTGCGGCGGACGCTGGCCCGGGAGCGGGTCGTTGAGCGGGTCCGCGAGGGCGTCGACGGCCGCGCGGTAGCGGTCGTACTCGGGGTCGTTCCCGGACCCGTACCGGTGGCTGTCCGCCTCCTCGCCACCGCGATGGCCCGGCGTCACCCGGTGACCGTCCCCAGACCGGCGCCGCGCGGCACCTCCAGCCCCGCGGAGCGCTCCACGGCGCCGGTGTCCCCGCAGCGCACCAGCCAGTTGGCCAGCATCAGGTGGCCGCACTCGGTGAGGACCGACTCGGGGTGGAACTGGACCCCCTCGACGGGCAGCTCGCGGTGGCGCAGCCCCATCACCAGACCGGCCTCGCGGGCGCCGCCCTCCTCCGGAGCGGGGGTGGCGGCATCCGCGCCACCCGGCGCCGTCCAGGCGGTGATCTCCAGGGGGTCCGGGAGTGCGCCCCGGACGGCCAGCGAGTGGTAGCGCGTCGCGGTGAAGGGCGAGGGCAGTCCGGCGAACACGCCCGCGCCCTCGTGCGAGACGACGGAGGTCTTCCCGTGCAGCAGCTCCGGGGCCCGGCCGACGACGCCGCCATAGGCGACCGCCATCGACTGCATGCCCAGGCAGACGCCGAAGACGGGGATCCCGCGGTCCGCGCAGTGCCGCACCATGCTGATGCAGACTCCGGCCTCCTCGGGTGCACCCGGACCGGGGGAGAGGAGTACGCCGTCGAAGCCCGCCTCTGCGTGCCCCGGCTCGACCTCGTCGTTGCGGACCACCTCGCAGGTGGCACCGAGCTGGTAGAGGTACTGGACGAGGTTGAAGACGAAGCTGTCGTAGTTGTCCACGACCAGGATCCGGGCGCTCACGCCGTACCTCCCGCGACCGCGCCCGCGCCCGCCACCCCGGCGCCCCGGCCGGCGGCGTCGTCCACCGTCACGTCGTTGAAGGGCAGCAGCGGCTCCGCCCACGGGAAGACGTACTGGAACAGCAGAAAGACGACCCCGGTCACCAGCACCGCCGAAATCAGTGCGCGTACATACACGTTGCCCGGCAGATGTCGCCAGATCCAGCCGTACATCCCGCGATGCCGTCCTCTCTCCTCCCGCGCCCGTCGGGCACGCATGCCGTTCGGCCCACCCAAGAGTACGGCGTCAGAGTACGGCCTCAGCGCGTGAGCGCGTCCGGCTTCCCCGCGCTCGCCGGCCGGGTGGCGTCCAGCCGCGCCCAGGCGATCAGCCGGTGGCTGCTGCCCCACTCCGGATCGCAGGTGGTGAGGGTGAGATAGCGGCCGGGGCGGTCGAAGGGGGCGGCCGCCGGGTCGACGGGAGCGGGCACCGGATCGAGCACTCCGGTGTCACCGGGAAGCGTGCGGTAGGGGCGCCGGGTGAGCGTGTAGGTGTACCAGGTGTCACCGTTCGTGACGAACACGTGGTCGCCGGGGCGCAGCTCGGGGAAGTCCTTGAACGGGTCCCCGTAGGTGCGGCGGTGCCCGGCGACGGCGAAGTTGCCCCGCTCACCGAGGTCCGCGGTGCGGGTGTAGTGGCCGAGTCCCTTGCGCAGCGTGCCCGGGCGGGTGTTCTCCAGGACGGGCCGCGACCAGTCGCGGCCGAACCGCGGGACGTACATCACGGCGAACCCCTCGCCGTCCTCGTGACCGGTGTGTGCCGGGCCGCCGCCGGGGGTGCCCGCAGCCGGGCTCTCGCCGTCCTGCGGCTGCTCCTCGCCGCCGCCACCGGGGGCCGGATCCTGCGGGCTGCCGGGCTCGGCACCGGGGCCGCGGGAGTCGCCGGGCGCGGGCTGGGCCGACCACTGCTTCCGGAGCCTGGCGATCTCGTCGTCCGCGGCCCGGTCGGCGCGCATCCCCGTCCAGTACAGGAGGTGGACGACGAAGAGCACGATCAGCACCCCGACGGTGATGCACAGCTCACTCAGCCCGCGGACGACCGCCCGTAACGCCGCTCCGTCCCGCACCGCTGCCCCACTTCCCGTCCGCCGCGGACATCTGCGCCGCGGACGCCTGGCGCCGCGGACCTGTTCGGCATGGACGTGCTCGACCTGGACGGGCCCGGTGCGGGCACGCTCACCGCACGGGCTCGGCCTGCTGGAGATCCACTGTGCCGGAGTAGCCGGGAAGAGTCATCGCCTTGTGCTCCTCGACTTTCCAGCCGAGGCCGTAGGCGTCCACGTACTCGAGGTAGTTGCGGATCGCGGGAGCCTCGTCCAGCGCGGTGCGCAGCTTCTCCCGGTCCCCGACGGCGCTGACCTTGTAGGGCGGGGAGTAGACGCGGCCCTGCAGGATGAGGGTGTTGCCGACGCAGCGCACGGCGCTGGTGGAGATGAGCCGCTGGTCCATCACCTCGATGCCCTCGGCGCCGCCCCGCCACAGGGCGTTGACCACCGCCTGCAGGTCCTGCTGGTGGATGACCAGGTCGTTGGGCTCGGGGTCGGGAAGTCCGGGGACCTTGGCCGTGGCGTTGCTGGGGGCGTCGTCCAAGGTGACGGTCAGCCCCTGGCCGGAGAGCTTCTTGAGTCCCGCGCGCTTCTCCAGGTCGTCGAGCCTGCGGTCCTGGTCGCGGGTGCTGCCGTCGTCGCGGCGGGCGAGCTTGTCGACCTGGCGGCGGAGTCCGGCCGCCTGGCGGTCCAGCTCCGCGTTCTGCCTGCTGCGCTCCTGGATGAGGTCGGAGAGCCGCAGCATCGAGCTGTCGCTGCGGATGTTCGTCCCTTGCGCCGTGTTGAAGCTGACCCAGAAGATGAGGCCCGCGAGGGCGAAGACACCTATGGCAGCCAGCCGTGCAGGCCGGATGAACGATCTGGTCACCGTACCCTTGTCTCCCTCCGCCCTGGGAAAGCACTACGCTAACGGACCACCGTCCCTATGGGCCGTACGGCGGTCAGCAGAGCATCGACAGGAGAGTCTCTCGTGCCGAAGTCACGTACCCGAAAGAAAGCGGACTTCACGCCCCCGCCGGAGAAGAAGGCCACCAACATCGACCTGCGTGGTGGCGGACGCCGCTGGGTGGCACCGCTGATGCTGGCGATGTTCGGCATCGGCCTCGCCTGGATCGTGGTGTTCTACGTCACCAACAACTCGCTTCCGGTCGAGTCGCTGGGCAACTGGAACATCGTGGTCGGCTTCGGCTTCATCGCGACGGGCTTCGTCGTCTCCACCCAGTGGAAATAAGAGTTATCCACAGGCTGATCCACAGCCTTGGATAACTCACAAGATCTGTGGATAACTTTCTGGGTGTTGACGCCGATGTGACTGCGCGAGCGGCCGGAAGGGCTCAGGTCGGCCCTGCAATAGCAAGGGATGGGCACACCTGAGCGAAGGCGCCCTCGGGTGGACCACACCGTGCACAAGATTCCGCACCCGCTGTGGACAACCGAGGATCGAGCCCGCTTTCGAGCACCGCACGAAGGTCTCGGCACCCGGTTGTCCACCGGAGTCCAGGGCGGCCGGCGAACCGCGGCCGACCCGGCCCGGCCCCCGCCGGGCGGACTGCCGTGGCCCCTGGTGGTGACCGATCTCACGGGCACGACGTGGGGGGGGCGGTACTCATACGCCCCGCCACGGACGCCCAGCCCGACCCAGCCCGACCCGACCCGACCCGACTCGAGTCAGGTCAGGTCAGCTCGAGTGTCCGCACCACCAGCAGCACCACGACCACGGCCAGCAGCAGCACGAAGGCGCCGACCTGCACCAGGGTCCGCCGTTCGCGCGGCGCGTGCACCATCGCGTAGGCCAGCAGCACACCGGTGACCAGGCCGCCGACGTGCGCCTCCCAGGCGATGTTCTTCCAGGTGAAGGTGAAGACCAGGTTGATGGCCAGCAGGATCAGGATCGGCCGCATGTCGTAGCGCATCCGCCGCATCAGCACGGCCATCGCGCCGAACAGGCCGAAGATCGCACCGGAGGCGCCCAGCGACGCCTGCTGCGGCACGGCCAGCAGAAAGGTGAGCGCGCCGCCGCCCAGCCCGGAGAGCAGATACAGCCCCACGAAGCGCAACCGGCCCAGCGCCGCCTCCAGCGGCGGGCCCAGGAACCACAGGCCGAGCATGTTCATCGCGATGTGCCAGATCTCCTGGTGCAGGAACATCGAGGTCAGCAGCCGATACCACTGCCCCTCCGCGACGCCCTCCACCGGGCCGTACGGCTCGGTGACCGCCCGCCCGAACAGCAGCATCTCGTCCAGCAGCCGGTCGCCGCCCGCGAGCACCGCGATGAAGACGGCCACGTTGATGCCCAGCAGCACCTTGGTGACCAGCCGCGGGTCACCCGTGACGCGCCCGCCGGCCACTGTCCTGGGCCGATCGGCGCCCGGCCGGTGTCCGGTCCCGGAGCCCGACCGCACGCACTCGGGGCACTGGAATCCGACGGAGGCCGCCACCATGCATTCCGGGCAGATGGGTCGCTCGCACCGCGTACACGAGATGCCCGTCTCCCGGTCGGGATGCCGGTAGCAGTACTTCGGCGCCGGCTGTGCGGCTCCGCCCCCGGGTTGTCCGTCCTGCTCCACGCTCACCCCTCCAGTGTCCCGTACGCACCAGCCCCACCCGCCCTGACATACGGACGGGTGGGGCGTGTGGTTCCCGCTGCCGCGCGGGCCGCCGACCGCCGACGGATGCCGACTGCCGACTGCTGCCGCCTGGCGCGGTTACTGCCGCTCGATGACGACGGCCTCCAGCACGACGTCCTGCAGCGGACGGTCGGTGCGGGGGTTGGTCTGCGTACCGCTGATCTTGTCCACGACCTCCCGGCTTGCCTGGTCCGCGACCTCGCCGAAGATGGTGTGCTTGCCCGTCAGCCAGGTCGTGGCACCGACGGTGACGAAGAACTGCGAGCCGTTGGTGCCCGGGCCCGCGTTGGCCATGGCCAGCAGGTACGGCTTGGTGAAGGCGAGGTCGGGGTGGATCTCGTCGCCGAACTCGTATCCGGGGCCGCCGGTGCCGTTGCCCAGCGGGTCCCCGCCCTGGATCATGAAGCCGCTGATCACACGGTGGAAGACGGTGCCGTCGTACAGCTTCGCTGTGGTCTTCTCACCCGTCTCCGGGTGCGTCCATTCGCGGGAGCCCTCGGCGAGCTCGACGAAGTTCTTGACCGTCTTGGGCGCATGGTTCGGGAAGAGCTGAACGCGGATGTCGCCGTGGTTGGTCTTCAGGGTGGCGTGGAGTTGCTCGGCCACGGTCTACCTTCCATCTGCCTGCATTGTCTCGCCCCGATCCTCCCACGGACGCGGGGGAACGGTGGCTGACCCGGATGCCCGACCGGGAGAGCGGGGCGGCGCACCGGCAGGCATGATCTTCGAAACAGGTGGAAAACGACTTCCTGTCCTCCGTTGTCGGAGAGACTGCCACGTGAGTCATGAGCCACCGAGGAGGAGGAACCGTGACCGCCAAGAAGAGCGTGCGCGCTGCGACCGGCACGGCCAAGGAGAGCGTGCGCCACGCCGCGGAAGTGGTGAAGCCCCACGCGGGCCAAGCCAAGGACACCGCGGCACGCTATGCCCATGAGGCGAGTGCGCGGCTCGGGCCGAAGGTCTCCAAGGCCGCCGAGCAGGCTCGCCACTCCGCCCGCGAAGGATACGAGCACTACGTCGGACCCCGGGTCGCACAGGCGCTGGACGCCCTCCCGCCCGAGGTCGACAGGACCGCGGGCCGCGCGGCCGAGCACACCCGGGAGGCGGCCCGCCGGGCGGCCGCCTACGCGGGCCCGCGCCTGGAGACGGCGATGACGGAGGCCCGCGCCGCCGCCGGACCGGCCCGCGAGGAAGCGGCGCAGCGCGGGGCCGCTGCGGTGGCCGCGCTGCGCGGCCAGGTGACGGTCGAGGAGATCGAGAAGCTCACCCGTCGCCGCCGCAGGCGCTCACGCGCCGGCCGCTTCGTCCGGCGCGCCGGTCTGATCGGGCTGCTGGCGGGCGGCGCCTACGCCGCCTGGCGCTGGTGGGACCGGCAGGCGAACCCGGACTGGCTGGTGGAGCCGCCGGCCGCGACCGAGGTCGGCGACCGCACCTCGCTCTCCAGCGTGAACGGCTCTCCCGCCGAGAGCAGCGGGAGCGACGGGAGCGAACTGGACCCGGAGGTCCGGGCCAAGCAGGACGACGCGGAGTCCGGGGGCCGCGACAAGCAGTAGCTCCCCCGCCCCCGAGGGCCGGCGCCGCGACCGTCGGTGGCACCGGCCCTCGGCTGTGCGAACCGTCGTTCGACGGCGCGGGCCGTTGGCGGCGCGAGCCGTTGGCGGCGCGGCACCTGCGGCACCGCGGCGGCGCGGGCCGTCGCCGCTTCGCGCCGCGTCGGGCACCCGGGTACTCCGGTCGGGTGAGTGGCGGGGGGAGTCAGCTCTCCCGTCCGCCGGCCGCCTCCGCACCGTCTGTGCCGTCTGTACCGTCCACCGCTTCCAGCGTGCCGTCGTCCGCGTCCGCCGTGCTCGCGGCGTTCATGATGTTCGCGGCGTTCCGGTCGGACTGCTCCGGCAGCGCCTCCGGTGCCGGCACGGGGACCAGGACGTTCTCCAGGCCGGTGATCCGCAGCAGCCGCAGGACCCGCGGGTCGGCGCACACCAGCGTGAAGGCTCCGCCGCTCGCCAGCACCCGGGCACGGATGTCCACGAGGAGTGCCAGTCCGCTGCAGTCGATGAAGGTGACCGGTCGCAGATCGGCGACGAGTTCCGGAGCGGGAGCAGCGGTGAGGGCGTAGAGCCGCGGCGTGGTGGCCAGCACCACGGCCAGGTCGATCTCCCCGTGCAGCTCCACCACGCTACGGCCCTGCTCGGCGCGGGTCAGCACCGTGCCTGCCGGAGCCTCCTCGCCCTCGCCCGGAGTGTCGGCTCCGCCCGCCCAGGGCTGTTCGGCGGTGGCCCAGGACTGTTCTCGTACGGTGGAGGACAGCCTGCTGCCGCTCGCGTCCAGGTGCGGTGCCATCGGTGCCCTCACGTATGACCTTGTGACCGTAGGAGTCCAGGAAATCGGCCCGTAAGCATAGGCAGGGCCTCTGGGGGTGGCGCTGCGCCACCCCTGCATCGTCACTCGAACGAGTGTAAAAACCCAATTCTGCTTGCGAGTTGACGCTTCACCCTCACGAGTCCTCCGCATCCGGGAGAAAGTCCGAAGTGGCGGACTACCGGCCGGTCGGCAGGAAGACTGGCCCCGTGCAGCAGAACATCCCCGAGGAGACCACGTCCTTCGTCGGCAGAGCCGCCGAACTGGCGCGGCTGGCCGAAGCGCTCAGGGAGCAGCGACTGGTGACCCTCGTCGGCGGCGCCGGAGTGGGCAAGTCCCGGCTCGCCCTGCATGCGCTGGGCACTGCCCCTTCCGGAATCGGGAGCATCTACTGGGCCGATCTGTGGCCGCTGCGGAGCGACGAACTCCTCGCCGCCACCGTGGCCGACGCCCTCGGCCTCTCCGACCACACTCCCCGGATACCGCTGGACGCCCTGTGCGGCTGGGTGGCGGACCGCGCGGTGCTGCTCGCCCTCGACTCGTGCGAGCACCTCGTCCCGTCCTGCCGCCACCTGGTCGGCGAACTGCTGACCGCCTGCCCGAATCTGACCGTGCTGACCACCAGCAGGGAGCCGCTGGGCGCCATCCGCGAGACCGTGCTGCCCGTACCGCCGCTCGCGCCCGCCACCGAGGCCCTCGCCCTCTTCCAGCAGCGTGCCGAGGGTGTCGGCAGACCGCTGCGCGGGCTCGCCGAGCAGCGGCTGGCCGCGGGGCTGTGCGCCCGGCTGGACGGCGTGCCGCTCGCTCTGGAGCTGGCGGCGGCGCAGTTGCGCCACCACACGCTGGCCGAGACCTCGGACCGGATCCGCTCCGGGCTGGATCTGCTCGACGACCCGGACCGATCCGCCCCGGACCGATCCACCTCGGGCCGATCCGCCCCGGACGGGCCCGCCCCGGACGGGCCCAGCCCGGGCGGGCCCAGCCCCGGCCGGTCCGACTCCGGCCGGTCAGATTCCCGGCCGTCCGCCTCCGGGCCGTCACGCACCGGTTCCGGGTCGTCGGGCGGCAGCCCGCCGGGCGACGCTCCGTCGAGCGGCGCCGATGCCGGACGGTCCGGGCCCGGGCCGTCGGGCATCGGCGAGGAACTCCGGCGGCCCGCACGGCACAGCGCCGTGCGGACGGCCGTGGGCTGGAGCCACGAGCTGTGCCGCCCGACCGAACGCCTGCTGTGGGCCCGGCTGACCGTCTTCCCCGCCGGATTCGACGGCGGACTCGCCGAGCAGGTCTGCAGCGGCGGCCCCTTGACCGCCGGGGAACTGCGCTCCTGCCTGGCCGGTCTGGTGAACAAGTCGGTCGTCACCGTCGAGGGGGGCCGCTACCGGCTGCTGGACAGCATCCGCGAGTACGGCCGGATGTGGCTGCGGGAACTGGGCGAGACCGAGCAGTTGGCCGCCCGGCACGCCGCCGCGGTCGTGGAGCTGTCGCGGCAGGCCCGCACCGAGTGGCCCGGGGCGCGCCAGCAGGCGTGGTACGAGCGGATCGAGGAGCTGTACCACGACGTGCGCGAGGCGCTGCGGTTCCTGCTGGGCACCGACCCGGAAGCGGCCCTGGAACTGGCCGGGAACGTGGCCTTCTTCTGGGTGTGCTGCGGCCACCTCTACGAGACCCACCACTACCTCGAACTGGCACTGGCCTGCACCGAGGGATCGAGCGAGGCCCGGACGCGCGGCCTGTGGTCGCTGGGCCTGGCCCGCGTGCTCCAAGGGGACCACGAGTCGGGCCGCGCCCTCGCCGAGCAGACCCGGCAGGAGGCCGCCCTCGCGCGGAACGAGGAAGGGCTGCGCGGGGCCGCCTATCTGGAGGCGCTCGCCGCGCTGCTGGCCGGACGCCCGCTGGCGGCCCTGGCGACGGCCGACGCGGCGCTCCGCGACACCGGCCGGGCGCCGGAGCCCGCCTCCGGCAGCACCCTGGTCCGCCTGGCCCGGCTGTTCGCGCTCACCGGCGCCGGCCGGCTCAAGGAGGCCCGCCGCGAAGCCGAGGCGCTGCGCCGGGAGTGTGTCCGGCTCGGGGAGTACTGGACCCGCTCCTACACGGACTACCAGTTGGCGCTGATCGCGCTCTTCGAGGACCGGCCGGGCCCGGCGGGCGCCCACGCGCGGGCCATGCTCGATGCGAAGCGCCGCATCGGGGACCGCTTCGGCATCGCCCTCGGGCTGGAACTGCTGGCCGCCGCCCAGGCGCGGGAGGGCGAACCGGAGCGGGCAGCGCTCGCCTACGGTGCCGCCGCGCAGCACTGGGAGATCGTGGGCCACCCGCAGCGCGGCACCCCCGAGGTGGCCCCGCTGCGGGACGAGGGGCAAGCCGCGGCCCGGGCCCGGCTCGGCGACGCGGAGTACGAAGCGCTGTTCCGCGAGGCCCTGCACGCCGACCGCGACGAGGTGCTGGCCAGGGCGACCCGCCCGGCCCCGGAGAGCAGCCGATGAGGGACGGCGCGGGACGACGGTGACGGCGGGACGACGGTGACGGCGGGACGGTGGTGACGATTCCCGCCGCCGGGGCCCGCCGCCACCAGACCACCGGCCGCCGCACCACCGGCCCCACCCACCCGAGCGATCATCGCCGAGCGGCCGACCGCATCCGTACGACCGGCCGGACCGCAACCGGCGGAGTGAGCGGGGGCGGCGGAGTGAGCCGGGCCGGCCGACAGTCGGCTCACCCACCCGCCGGTTCCGTCTGGGGCCGCCCGCGGACGGACCCACCGGCGTCCACGGACCCCGCGGCCCCCGCGCCCGCCGTGCTCTCCGCGACACTCCCCGCGGCCCCGGCACCCGCCGCGGCCCCGGCACTCCCCGCGACCTCCGCACCGGCCTCGGCGGCAGCCGCCGCACCGGCCGCACCGGCCGCGCCGGCCGCACCGGCCGCACCGGGGCGGCGGAAGCGCAGGGCGATGAGGGCGGTGACCGCGGCTCCCAGCGCGGCCAGCAGCACGGCGTGGCGCAGTCCGTCGACCCGGGACACCTCCGAGCCCGCCGCCACCGCGACCAGCAGGGCCAGCCCGACGGCGGCACCCACCTGCTGGGTGGTGGACGCCATCCCGGAGGCGACGCCCACGTTCCGCCCGTCCACCCCGGCGGCCGCGGCGCCGAACATCAGGGTGTAGCTCGCGCCCTGCCCGAGGCCCAGCACCACCAGGCCGGGGACCATCGCCGCGTACGAGGCGTCCTCCGCCATCGTCAGCCCGACCGCGGCCGCCCCGGCGGCCGCCACCGCCAGCCCTCCCACCATCGCGGCCCGCATCCCGAACCGGGTGGCGATCCGGCCGGCCAGCAGCGACCCGGCCGCGACGGCCGCCATCGGCACGAGGTAGGCCAGCGCCGTCACCAGCGGACCGTAGCCGTGCACCTCCTGGAAGTAGACGGTCAGGAAGTAGACCAGGCTGCCGATCGTCCCCATGAAGAGGAAGGTGACGGCCACACCGGTGCTCAGATCGCGGTCGCGCAGCAGGTGCAGCGGCATCAGCGGGGCGCGGCCGCGCCGCTGCAGGAGGAGGAACCCGGCGAGCAGGACGGCTCCCAGGGCGGCGGCGGCCGGCACCGGTGGCGCGGACCAGCCCGTCTCCGGGCCCTGCACCAGGGCGAGCACCACCGCGGTGACGCCGAGGGTCGAGGTGAGGGCGCCGGGCACGTCCAGCCGGCCGCCGCGCCCGGCACCCGCCGGGTCCGGCGCGATGAGCCGGTACGCGGCGACCAGCGCCGCTGCGGCGAGCGGGACGTTGACGTAGAACACCGCCCGCCAGCCGAGCACCTCGGTCAGCAGGCCGCCCAGCAGGGCGCCCACGATCAGACCGCTGCCGCCCGCCGCTCCCCATATGGAGAACGCCCGGTTGCGTTCCCTGCCCTCGGCGAAGAGCGTGCCGACCAGGGTGAGGGTCGCGGGGAAGAGGAACGCGCCCCCGACCCCCTGCCCCGCGCGGGCCGCGAGCAGCAGGGCCGGGCCGCCTGCCAGCCCCCCGGCCAGGGACGCGGCACCGTAGAGCACGAGGCCGAGGGCGAACATCCGCCGGGGGCCGAACAGATCGCAGGCCCGGCCGCCGAGCAGCAGGAATCCGCCGAAGGCGACGGCGTAGGCGCTCACCACCCATTGCAGGCCGCCGGACGTGAACCCCAGACCGGTGCCGATCCGCGGCAGCGCCATGTACACGATGTTGTAGTCGAGGGCGATGATGAGCTGGGCGAGGGCCAGCAGAGCCAGGATGCGGCCCTGCCGGCCCGCCCGCGCCGCGGCGGGGTTCATCGGCGCGCCGCCCGCTCGTCCGTGCCGGCGACCTTGGCGGTGGCCAGCGCGACCCGGTTCCAGGTGTTGATGGCGAAGGTGAGCGCCAGCAGCGCGGCCAGTTCCGACTCGTCGAAGTGGCGGGCCGCCCCGCCGTAGGCCGCGTCCGGCACCCCGGCGTCGGAGACCCGGGTGACCGCCTCGGTGAGGGCCAGGGCCGCCTGCTCCCGCTCGGTGAAGAAGTGCGCGGCCTCCCGCCACACGGCGACCATGTGCAGCCGCTCCTCGCTCTCCCCTGCCTTGCGGGCGTCCGAGGTGTGCATGTGGAGGCAGTACGCGCAGCCGTTGAGCTGCGAGGCGCGGATCTGGACCAGTTCGACCAGCGCCGGGTCGAGGTGCTCCCGAGCGGCGGCGTCGAGGCCGATCAGGGCCTTGAACGCCTTCGGAGCGCTCTTGGCGAAGTTCAGCCGCGGGGCGGTGGGACCGGTGTTCTCGTTCGTTGTCATGCCTCGAACCTAGAAGTCCGAATGACCGGCTGTATGGTGCAATTCCATGGAAGAAACACGGGTCAATTCCACCGGCCCGGGCGCGGCCCCGGACCCGGAGCCGACGGCGTCCGGGGCGGCGGAGGTGCTCGGGCAGGACCTGCACGTGGAACTGGCGGCCGCGGGCGGGCGCCGCACCGTGCTCATGAACGCCCTGCGGGAGGCGGTGCGGTCCGGTCGGCTCGCCCCCGGTACCCGGCTGCCGCCCTACCGCTCCCTCGCCGCCGACCTCGGCATCGCGCGCAACACCGTGGCCGAGGCGTACGGCGAACTGGTCGCCGAGGGCTGGCTCACCGCCCGGCAGGGGTCCGGTACCCGGGTGGCCCGCCGGGCGGAGCCGCTCGCACCCCGCCGCACCCGCCGGCAGCCACCGGGACCGGCAAGAACGCCCGCCCGTCCCACCCACAACCTCCGGCAGGGCCAACCGGAGGACGCCTCCTTCCCGCGCGGCTCCTGGCTGGCCTCGGCGCGGCGGGCGGTGAGCGCCGCACCCAACGAGGCGTTCGGGCCGGGCGACCCGCAGGGCCGCATCGAGTTGCGCCGCGCCCTGACCGACTACCTGGCCCGCGCCCGCGGCGTGCGCACGAGCCCCGAACGCATCGTCATCTGCTCCGGGTTCGCCCATGCGCTGCGGCTGCTCGCCGGCGCGGTGCTGCCGGGCCCGATCGCCGTCGAGTCCTACGGCCTGCCCTTCCACCGCGCGCTGCTGGCCACCGCGCCGGTGGCCACGACGCCCCTGTCGCTCGACGAAAGCGGCGCCCGCGTCGCGGAGTTGGCGGCTCTCCCGCAGGTGCGGACCGCGTTGCTCACCCCGGCACACCAGTTCCCCACCGGGGGGCCGCTGGAGCCGGAGCGGCGCACGGCGGTCGTCGACTGGGCCCGCGGCGTGGGCGGGCTCCTCCTGGAGGACGACTACGACGGGGAGTTCCGCTACGACCGCAAGCCGGTGGGCGCCGTGCAGGGGCTCGACCCCGACCGGGTGCTCTATCTCGGCTCGGCCAGCAAGAGCCTGTCCCCCGCCGTGCGACTGGGCTGGATGGTGCTGCCCGACCACCTCGTCGACGACGTGCTCGCCGTCAAGGGCGAACGGGAGGGCTGGACCGGCGTCCTGGACCAACTGACCCTGGCCGATCTGATCGCCTCCGGGGGCTACGACCGCCATATCCGCCGCATGCGCCAGCGCTACCGGCGCCGCCGCGACCAGCTCCTCACCGCACTGGAGCGGCATGCCCCGCACGTCCACGCGACCGGCATCTCGGCGGGCCTGCACGCCGTGCTGCGGCTCCCCCCGGGCACCGAGCGCTCGGCGGTCAAGGCGGCGGCCTGGCAGGGCATCGCGCTGGACGGGCTGGCCTCCTTCCGCCACCCGGCGGCGACCATGCCCGCACCGGACGGCCTGGTAGTCGGCTACGCCACCCCCTCCGACCACGCCTGGACCCCGGCCCTCGACGCACTCGTACGCGCCCTGCCGCCGCCGCTCGAACCGTCCGGCCCGGAGTCCGCGGCCACCGGGACCGACGCCGAGCCGGACGTACACGGGTGACCGATCACGGGCGACACCGCACCGCGGCCTACGCCGAGGAACGGACACCGAGCACCGGAGACCGGACGCCGGACACCGATGGCGCGGCACCCCGGACCTTGTGGCTCCGCGGTTGCGGGCAGGCCGGGTTCGCGACTGGACCGTACGGAGTCATGCACTCCATGCCGAACCGCCACCAATCCAGCTGCCACGCTGTAGCCACCTCGCTACACTCGGAAGTTCTTGCGAACCGGGGTGAGTTGCGAGCAGGGGGCGGTGCGTGTCGTTCGAGGACGAGTGGGCGCAGCACAAGGAGGCGGGGGCACAACGGGCCGTTCGGATGCGGCTCAATCAGACACCTGACGGTGACTACCGTCCCGGAAGGCACGAGCCGCCGGGACGGAAAGAGCAGCTGAGGATGACGACAGGTCAGCTGATCGACTCCTCCTGGGGGATGCTTCAGCTGCGGGACCTGACGTACAACGGGCTGGACGCGCTTGTGACGGAGTTGTCGGAACAGCGCGGTATGGCCGGCGACGACGATGCGGGTCACGCATTCGCGACCGGCTACAACAAGGCGGCGCGTACCGTGGTGGACAAGCTCAGCTTCGTCTCCTTGGTGATGAGTGGCGGTGCCGGGGCCCTGCTCGATACTGCTGTGGAATTCCTCAAGAACGAGGACGACACCGCCAGGCGGCTGCTCCAGGCCACGGACAGCCCTTCCGCAGGGGTGGCGCCACAGCCGCCGCCCGTGGATTGCAGCCCTCGCCCCAGCCGCAGCGGAGAGGAGCTGCCCGAGATCGAAGGCGAGACAGGCCAATGGGACCGCTGGGTGGAAAACGAGAAGTTCCGCGGAGGCCCGGACAAGCTCCGTAAAGTTGCCGGAACCTGGCGTGCGGCGCAACGGCTGCTCGTCGACGCTTTTCATGAGGCGCAGGGGTGCTGGTACGGAGCCCATCTCGGGCAGGAGGGTCTCACCGCCGACGCTGTCGAAAAGTTCTTCAAGAGGTTCATCGGTCAGGAGAGCGAACCCCCCGACACAGTCTCGGAGGATACGGAGCTGATGGCCAATCTTCCGGCAGCGTGCGCCACTCTCGCAAAAGCCTGCGACGCCTACGCCGACCACATCGAAAGCTGCCGCCGACAGGAAGCGCTGGACCGTGACCCACTCCTCGGCGGAGGTTCGTGGAACCCCATGGACAACCCTCGCTGGGGCGGCAACGGAGAGGACGGCGGTCTCCACGACAAGGTCTCGGGCGACGCGGCAATCACCCGCCTCGCACACGTGGCACCCGCCTTGGACCACTCCCAGAAACGGGTGGTCATTCCGCGCCCCGATCCAGGGCCGTCGCTGCCCGGACTCCCCGGCTTCCCCCTCCCCCTGGTCCGCGTCCCCACCCTGGTGCCGGCCGCCGCTTTCGGTGCTCCGAAGCCCGGGGAGCCCCGCCGCCCACCGATAGGTCCGCCCCATCCGCCCGATCCCCGCTTCCCCCGGCTTTCACCAGGAGAGCAGAAGAACTTCCGCACCTGGTTGCAGTCGCTGAACGAGGGCCACATCTCGGGTGGGAAGCCTGCGGAGGTCGCCTACCAGAAGAGGATCGCCGGATACCCCGAGTATGAAGTGCCGATCCCGAAGGGGATCAGTCCTCGGAGCACTCTCATGGTGGACGGCTTCCGGGCGACGGACGGTATGGCTGTCGAGGCCAAGTTCGTGAACAGACCTGATGAGCAGTGCTACCGGAGACTGGAAGACCTGAGAAAGAGCCACAACGACGGGAAGAAAGATTTCCTCTACGAAAAGGACCGCGGAGAACTACGAAAATATGCTGCGGCGCTGGGAGACCCGCGCAACAAGGAGATGAGGGGAGTTGAGACGGTGACCAACAACAGAGATTCTGTCCCCTACTGGCGCGTGATGATGGCCGCCTATGGCGTCAAAGGGTACGCGCGCTACGTGCCTTGAGCAGAGATGTGGCGAACAATGAGGTGTTCTTGTGTCAGAGGTCGATGTCACCCAGATCCGCACCATGTACGTTTTCGGACCCGAACGCAGTGAAGAGTGGGATGGATTTTTCGAGTATCTTCCGGAGGCACTTCAGGAACGGAGATCCGGGGAGTTCGTACGCGTTGATCGGCACGATTCAGGGCCGGGTCCGCTCGGAACGTGGATGACGTTTGGGTTCACTCTAGAAGAAGAAGTTTTCGAATGTAATGCGCGGCCCTCGCCTCCGGGCGTGGCGATCAAAGAAGCGACGTCAGCGGATGCGGCCGCCTTCCTTGGATGGCTTCGTGGTCGCGTCGTACCGACGGAGGCATCTCTTACCTTCAATACCGAGTGGGGCCTGGAGGAGCACATTCCTGATCAAGGTCTTTCCCACACCTCCCCTTCTGATTCCATCCGCCTGTTCGAGGAACATCTGCGGGAAGTAGTCGTGGCAGCCGACGAATAGCCACCCGTACACTCCAGTTCCCGTCAGGCCGACAGTGGAAGTCTCCACTCGGATCCGGAAACACAGTCGAGTCCCCTTCCGGGGCACTGCGATCAGTCACGCTATTGGGAGCACTGGTGAGCGCCTCTGCCCCGGACACCAAGCGTTGGCCCACCTCTGTGGCCATTCACCAGCTCACAGAAACCACTCGGCAGCCCGCTCCTCGGCAAAGATCTTGGACTCGTGCTTGCCGTTGCGGGCACCGTCGGCCCGCCATCGGACGATGTGCGAGATCCCTCCGCCGTCGCACCCGCGGCCCTGGCTGTGAGACATGAGGCGCACGGCAGCCGTGGGGCCTGCACACACGGTGCACGGATTCGAGCACGAAGAAGCCCTCCTGAACCGCGTTTCCGCAGATCAGGAGGGCTTTCCCGGGTGGAGCCAAGGGGAGTCGAACCCCTGACATCTGCCATGCAAAGACAGCGCTCTACCAACTGAGCTATGGCCCCTTCGCGCACCAGGGTACCGGCTCCCGGAGACGAATTCCGACCGGGTATCGCCCCGCCCCTGCCGCCGTCCGTAGGATGCACGGCAAGTTCGCGCGAGCGAAGCACCACAGGGCAGCCCAGGGGAGACGCCATGGACGCAGCAGCACAGGACCCGACGGCGAAGGCGCGCGAGCTCCAGAGTCAGTGGTACGGCGAGCCGTTGGGTACTCTCTTCCGCCGTCTGATCGAGGACCTGGGGCTCAACCAGGCCCGCCTCGCGACGGTGCTCGGACTGTCCGCGCCTATGCTTTCGCAGCTCATGAGCGGGCAGCGGGCAAAGATCGGGAACCCGGCCGTCGTCCAGCGCGTCCAGGCCCTCCAGGAGCTGGCCGCCGAGGTGGCGCGCGGTGACATCAGCGCCGCCGACGCGACCAACCGGATGGACGAGATCCGCCGGACCGCGGGCGGCAGTGTGCTCAACAACACCTCGCAGACCGCCTCCTCCGGCGCCTCCCAGACTCCGGTCAAGCGGGTCGTACGGGAGATCCAGGCCCTGCTGCGGTCGGTGTCGGACGCCGCCGACATCATCGAGGCGTCCGACGCACTCGCCGCCTCCCACCCGGAACTGGCAGAGTTCCTCCGGGTCTACGGCGCGGGCCGCACCTCCGACGCGGTCAAGCACTACGAGGCGCACCAGAGCTGATCACCACGAGCCGTACCGCGGGACAGCAGGACCGCGGGAGAGCGCGGAAGCAAGGGGCGGGCGCGAGCACCATGGGTGAGATCTTCGCCGGCAGGTACGAGCTGGTCGATCCGATCGGACGCGGCGGCGCCGGCCTGGTCTGGCGCGCCTGGGACCACCGGCGCAGGCGGTACGTGGCCGCCAAGGTGCTCCAGCAGTCCGACGCCCACACCCTGCTGCGCTTCGTCCGCGAACAGTCCCTGCGCATCGACCACCCGCACGTGCTGGCCCCGGCGAGCTGGGCGGCCGACGACGAGCAGGTCCTGTTCACGATGGACCTGGTCAGGGGCGGATCGCTGGCCCATCTCGTCGGCGACTACGGCGCACTGCCCCCCACGTTCGTGTGCACCCTGCTCGATCAGCTCCTCTCCGGCCTGGCCGCCGTGCACGCCGAGGACGTGGTGCACCGGGACATCAAACCGGCGAACATCCTGCTGGACTGCACCGGCACGGGCCGTCCGCACCTGCGGCTGTCCGACTTCGGCATCTCCATGCGCAAGGGCGAGCCCCGCCTGACCGAGACCAACTACGTCGTCGGCACGCCGGGCTACTTCGCGCCCGAGCAGATGCTGGAGGCGGAGGCGGACTTCGCCTCGGACCTGTACGCGGTGGGGCTGGTGGGGCTCTATCTGGTCACCGGCCGGAAGCCCGACGCGCAGGCGCTGTTCGAGGAGTACGAGCACGGGATGCCCGCGGCACCCGAGGGGGTGGCCGAGCCGCTGTGGCAGGTGCTGGGCCAGTTGCTGCAGCCCGATCCAGCGGTGCGCTTCCGCACCGCGACAGGCGCCCGCAAGGCCCTGGCCGCAGCCGCCGAGCTGCTGGACGGGGACGCGACGGTGGAGCAGGAGGCCGTCGAGGTCTTCGACCACATCGGCCCGCTGCCGGAGGGGTTCGGCCCCGACGGACCGCTGGACTCCGCCTCCCCGGGCCCGGACACCGCCGCCGGGAGCGCAACGGCCCGGACGGCCGCCGGGAGCACGACCGGGACTGCCGGGAGCACCACGGGGACTGCTGCCGGGACGGCCGCCGGGAGCGGCACGACCGGGACGGCCACCGAGGAGACCGCCACCGGTACGGAAGCTGCGGCCGCCCCGGCACCGGAGACCGCGCCCGCTCCGCAGCCGTCGGACACCGGGAGCTTTCCCCTGCAGCCGCCCGCGCCGGTACCCGCCGCGGCCGCCACCGCCGGGCAGCCTGCGCCGCAGCAGCCGAATACGCCACCGACGGCGCCCCCGCGGCCCGGTCCGTACCCCGCCGCGGACCAGGGCACCCGCGCCTATCCGGCGTACGGGTATCCGCCGGGGCAGCCGGGGCAGCCGGGGCAGCCAGGACAGCCAGGACAGGTGGTGCCCGTGCAGGCACCGGCCCCCGCGCGCAGGCCCGGCCCGCCGCTCAAGGTGGCGGTGCCGATGCTGCTCGTCGCGCTCCTCTGCCTGGCCACAGGCGTCTGGGCGCTCTCCGCTGCGGCGTGACCCGCGGCCCTCCCTCTCCCCGGGCTCTCCGGGGAGAGGGTCACTTGCCGCTCGCCTCGGCGAGGGTGTGGGCGACCAGGGCGTTGGCGTGGCCGTGGCCCAGGCCGTGTTCGGTCTTGAGCCAGGTCACGAGTTCCATGTGCTTGGTCAGCGGCGAGGTACGGATGAGCTCCTTCCATTCGGCGACCGGCCGGCCGTACTTCTTCTCGATGGCGGGGAAGTAGCTCGCGGGGCCCTTCGCGGGTGTGGTCATGGCGGTTCCGTTCTGTGTGGTGGTGGAGTCAGGCGGACGGGGTGGTGCGCTCGTGGCGCAGCAGGACCACTTGGGAGTCGAAGGTCCTGGTCCCGGCCAGGGTCAGGTCGATGCGCTGCTGAGGAGTGAAGACGGGCTTGCCGCCGCCGAGCAGGACGGGGTGCACGAAGATCTGGTACTCGTCGATCAGTTGGTGCTCGGTGAGGAAGCCGGCCAGCGTGGAGCCGCCGAACAGCAGCAGGTGTGCTCCGCTCTCCTTGAGAGCGGTCAACTGCCCGACGACGTCGGTGGTGACGACGCGGGTGTTCCAGTCGGCCTCGGTCAGCGTCGAGGAGACGACCACCTTGGACGCCTTGCGCCAGACGGGCGCGAACGCGAGGTCGTGCTCGTGGGTGGAGAACTCCTCGGCGCGGGGCCAGTAGCCGGACATCATGTCCCACACCACGCGGCCGTACAGGAAGATGTCGGCGCTGTCGGTGAGGGCCTGGGAGTAGGCGGACAGTTCGCCGTCCATGCGGGGCCAGTCGAACTCGCCGTTCGGGCCCTCGATGAAGCCGTCCAGTGACTGGTGCACGAAGTGCGTGATCTTGCCCATGAGTACCGGATCTCCCTCGGCGACGGTGTCCGGACGGCCACCGACCGCCCTTGTGTACGATGTCCACATTCAGAGGGTGGAGTGATCCGCATCACTTCGGCACCCGGAAGAGATCCTAGACGACCTAAGTGGATGCTGTCCACATTGGAGGTGGCGGCCATGGCGGCAACCGGTGGCGAGAAGCCCAAACGGGACACCTACCGGCACGGCGACCTGCGCAACGCCCTGCTCGAGGCCGCCCTCGAACTCGCCCGCCAAGGCGGCCCGGAGGCCGTCGTGCTGCGCGCCGCCACCCGGCAGGCCGGGGTCGTCCCCAACGCCGCCTACCGCCACTTCGCCGACCGGGACGCGCTGCTGCACGCCGTCTCCCAGGCGGCCATGGCCCGGGTCGCCCGCACCATGGAGGCCGAACAGGCAGCCGTGCCGCCGGCCGAGGACCCGGCGGCCGCCGCCCGGGCCCGCTTCCGTGCCGTCGGCACCGGCTATCTGCGCTTCGCACAGGAGGAACCCGGCCTGTTCCGCACGGCCTTCCACGTCCCCGGCGACATGACCCACGCCGCGGCCGGCACCGCCGCGGGCGCCACCGGAAAGACCCCCTTCGAGCTGCTCGGCGAGGCCCTCGACGGACTCGTGGACGCCGGACTCCTGGCCGAGGACCGGCGCCCCGGCGCCGAGTTCCTCGCCTGGTCGGCCGTCCACGGGCTCGCCGTCCTCCTCATCGACGGCCCCCTGCGCGGCCTCCACCCCACCCAGACGCACGACGCGGGCCAGCACGTCATCGACATGATCGAACGCGGCATCTGACGGCACCGGGCACGGCGCAGCCCTCGGCATCCTCGACCCGCCGGACGGGCTCTAGCCCTGCGGAGGGCCCCCGTGCGGAGCGTAGTGCGGGAGCGAGCCGGCCGGGCCGTAGGGGCCGGGCACCGGGTACCCGGCCGTGCGGGCCCGGCGGCGGGCCAGCAGCAGCCAGAGGGCGAGGACGAGGAGCAGCGCCACGCCCGCACCGATACCGGCCCAGCCCACGGTGCGCAGGGTCGCACTGTGCTCGGCCTGGGCCTCGGTCAGCCCCTTCTCGGCCATCTCGCGGTCCCGTCCGGAGACCCCGAACCCGGCCGCGGCGACGTCCCCGTCGTACTCCGGGCCCTGCTGCGCCCTGCCTCTGACGTCGATCCGCAGGGTGACCGGGGTGCCGTCGGGGAACGGCGTGGCCATGTCCGGGCCGACGGTGACGGCCACGTAGTACCAGCCCGCGAAGCGGGTCCCGGAGGCGGCGTCGAGGAAGCGGTTCTCGTAGCGGACCGGGTTGCTGTAGCGGTCGAACTTGGCTCCGTCGCCGTCCCAGCCCTGGAAGTCCTCGTCGTAGAGCGGGGTGCGCGCCGGGTTGTAGACGTTCATCCGGAAGCCGTGCGGCACATACCGGCTCCCGGTCCCGGACCCGGACCGCCGCGCGGAGTTGGGCAGTTCCGTGCGTGCGTACAGCCGCTGGCCCCAGTCGACGGGCACCCGGAACCAGCGGGTCTCCCCGGCGCGGACGCGGTCCTTCCACACCCCGTCCCCGAGTGCCCGGGCGTCGTTGAAGCCGGTACCGCCGGTGCGGTTCTCCGCCGGACCCGAGGGCGGTGCGGGGCGGGTGTTGTGGGCGTCGGTCTCCTTCTCGGCGCCCGGCCGGGGCGCGGGAATGCCGCCCTTGAGGCCGGGCTCCGCCATGACCGACAGCTCCAGCGGCCAGGAGCTCGGATCGGAGTTGTCGCCCTCCTCGCGGACGACATGGACCAGGTAGGGCCCCGCGGCGCGGCAGTCCTCGTCCGCGGGGTCGCCCATCAGCCGGGAGGCGGTGGCGGCCAGCGGGAAGGCGGTGTCGCCGTTCCCGGCGGCCGACCCCTCGGAGCAGGAGTCCCCGTCGGTGTTCTGCAGCGTCACCTTGAGGCCGTCCTGGAAGGTGACCCTGGACCCCGGTTCCGGTACGGCGGTCGCGGTCACATGGAAGTCGGCCTTCGCGTCCAGGTCGAGCGCGTAGTACTTCTCCTGACCCGGCCGGATCCGGTCGGTGAACAGGCCGGGCGCCACCTCGGGCGCGTCCGCGCTGCTCGCCGCGCCGGTGATCCGCTGTGCGTCGGCGGCCGGTTCGTAGGCCCGCGGGGTGCCCGCCGCCCACGCCGGCGGTGCGGTCAGGCCGCCCAGGACTCCGGCGGCCAGGCACAGTACGGCGGCCGACGTGGCGGCGCGGGCCGCACGGCCGCTCCCGTGCCCGTGCCCGCGTCCGCGTCCGCGTCCGCGCTGGTGTCCGTCGCCCTGTCGGGGCCCGGCTCCGGGCGCGGCTCCGGGCCTGGCTCCGGGCGCGGCTGCGCGCCCGTCCCCACCGTCCCGGCCACGCCCGTCACAACCGTCACTCTCGTCACACCCGTCGTGCCACGTCACCACGTTCCGCCCCTCGTCGCCGTCGCGCTCCGAACCCTGGCACGGCGCCGCAGCGCGTACCCCAACCCGCCCGCCGCGAGCAGCACGGCCGCGGCGCCACCGGCGGCCGCGACCGCCGGATGCGGTCCTCCCGCCGCGCGCTGCACGCTGCCCGCCGTCCCGCTTCCGGCGGACGTCTCCCCGCCGTGCCCGTCCGCCGCTCCTCCGGCACCGGCGTACGGGGCGTCGTGCTCGGGGCCCTGCTTCCGGCGGCCCTTGACGTCGACGCGCAGGACCACCCGGACCGCGGCGTGCGCGGCGATGCGGTCGGTCCCGGCGCCCAGCGTGACCGCGACGTAGTAGTCGCCGCCGCGCCGCACCGGGCGTACGGAACCGGCGGGCTCCGTGCGGTTCCGCCACGAGACCGGCACGGTACCGTGCGAGACCTTCACCGGCTCGCCCCGGTAGGGGCGGCGGGTGGTGAACTCCGTACCGCCCGGGACCGGGAGCCGTCCGGGCGCGTACAGCTCCGTCCACACGGACGACGAGGGGACGCTGCCGCTCCGCGGGCGCTCGGGCTCGTTGGCGAACTCCACGTCGTAGCGGAGCTGCTGGTTCCAGCCCACCGGAACCCGGTACCAGCGGGTCTGGGCCGGGACCAGGGTGTCCCGCCACACGCCGGCGCGCAGCTTCTTCGCGTCGTTGAATCCGGTGCCGCCCTCGATGTCCCGGGGCGCGCCCGTCGGCAGGGCCGCGTCCGCGCCGCCCTGCCCGTAGCCGGTCTCGGCGCGGGCGGGCGCTGCCCCGCGGGGCAGCGCCCGCTCGGTGCCGAGCCGCAGCTCCACGGGCCAGCGCGCCCGGTCGGAGTCCGCGGCGGTGGTGCGGGTCAGCTCGAAGGTGAAGCGTCCGGGCCGGTCGCAGGAGCGGTCGCCGTCCCCGTCGGGAATCCGGCTGACGGCCGCGGTGACGGGGACGCCGCCCTCGTCCTGCGCGAACCAGGAGCGGTCGTCGCCGCACCGGCTGCCGTCGGAGCTGCGCATCGTCAGCTCCAGGCCGTCCGAGCTGCCGACGCGGGCGCCGGGCGCGGGCACTCCGGTGGCGGCGAGGTCCACGGCCCGCGCGCCGGAACCGGGGCCGAGTTCGGTGCTGTACCAGCGGGTCTCCCCGGGCCCGATGGTGTCCAGGTACTGGCCGGGGGCACGCAGCGCCGGGGCATCGGCCGCGGAGCGGGCTCCGGTGACCCGCCGGCCCTCGAACCGGTAGCCGGCCGCCGACTGCCGTCCGGCACGCTCCAGTTCGCGGGCCAGGTCCTCGGCCTCCGGCGCGTCGTAGTACGTCCCGTGCCCGGCCTCGGCGATGCACTCCAGCTCCCTGCGTGCCTCGCCGCGCACCTGGAAGCCGATGGCGTCGATCCGCAGGTCCAGGCCGTCCCGGGCGAGCTCCTCGGCGACCTCGCACGGCTCCGGGTCCCCGCAGGTGTCCTCGCCGTCCGAGACCAGCACGATCGTGCGGCGGCCCAGGGTGTCGCGCGGCGGGTCGGGCAGGTCGTCGGCGGCCTTCCGGAGCGCCGGGCCGATCGGGGTCTCCCCCTTGGGCCGCACCGCGGAGACGGCCTTCTTGATCCCCGCCCGGTCCAGTGCACCGACCGGTTCGACGAGCCGGGTGTCGGTGCAGCTCGCGGCCCGGTCGGCGCCGTAGACGCGCAATCCGGTGGGGTAGCCGTCGGGGAGGCTGTCGACGAGCGTGCCCACCGCGTCCCGGGCGGAGTCCATCCGGGTCCCGCCGGAGCCGTCCTCCCGGGCCATGGAGCCCGAGGAGTCCAGCACGATCTGCAGCGCACGGGTGCCGCTCCCGGGGGCGTCCCGGGCGGCCGGAGCGGCCGGGGCCGCGGCGGCGGTGGGTGCCGCCGACAGCCCGGCGAGGAGGGCGAGCAGCAGCCCTCCGGGCACCCGTCTGGGCATGCCTCCGGTCCGGCGCCTCCGCGCAGTGCGCATGCTCTTCTCCCCCTTCACCCCGGACAGCTTTGCTCAAGCACGGTATTGCTTTGCAAGAGCAAGCATCAAGAGGAGAGGTGTCACGGTACAGCAACAGCGGAGGCCCTGCTGCCGACCCTGCGCCTCCCGGCACGCTCAGCGCCCAAGAACCGCATTCCACACGCTCATTGCCGGGTCAGCCGACTGGACGGACACCCCTTCCGGGCAGCCGGCACATGACGGAGGCCCTGGCCGCCGTCGGCGGCCAGGGCCTCTCGTTGCTGTTCGCTGGGGCTACACGCCCGAACCTGCGGGCACGGAGTCGGTCGCCTCCGTCCACAGATCCTGCTCGGCGCGATCCGCCTGGATCTGGCGGTACACGAGGAGACCGCCGATGGCGGCCAGTGCGACCAGGAAAAGCTTCTTCACCGCGCTACCTCGTCCTTCTTAGACATTGGGACCTCTTAGGCGGCCGATGATACCCAACCACCTCTTCCGACAGCCGGGTCGGCCCGCCCACCCCGACGCGCGCTCAGACCGTCCGCGCACGCTTCTTCCGCGCGGCGGCGGAACGCTCCGCCAACTGGATCCGCCGCTCGGCGCCCGGCACCCCGGCCGCCAGTTGCCGGCCGCGCTCCCGCTCGGCGTTGAACTCGGCACCGAGCACGACGGCCAGATTGGTCAGCCACAGCCACACCAGGAAGACCACGACCCCGCCGAGCGTCCCGTACGTCTCGTTGTACGAGCCGAAGTTCGCCGCGTAGAAGGCGAAGCCGGCGGAGGCGACCAGCCAGACCCCCAGCGCCAGCACGGCCCCCGGCAGCACCGCGGAGGGCCCGGGCAGCCGCACGTTGGGCGCGGCGTAGTACAGCCCGGCGACGATCACCACGACGACCAGTACCAGCACCGGCCACTTGGCCCACTCCCAGGCGGTCACCGCCGCGTGCCCGACGCCCAGCGCCTTCCCGGTCCGCTCCGCCACCGGGCCGCTGACCACCAATCCGACCAGCACCACCGCCATGAGCAGCACCGCGGCGGCGGTCACCAGGAGCTGCACGGGGCGCAGCGTGCGGAAGGGGCGACCCTCCTGCACCTCGTAGATGACGTTCGAGGCCCGGACGAAGGCGCCGACGTACCCCGAGGCCGTCCACAGCGCCCCCAGGACACCGACGGCCAGCAGCACCGACGGGGTGCCGGAGCCGGAGGAGGCCATGGACTCGATCGGCTTCTTGAACGTCTCGGCGGCGGACGCCGGACCGATCGTGTCGACCAGGTCGTTCAGGGTGTCGACGATCTTCTCGCGGCTCATCACCAGACTGATCAGCGAGACCAGCGCGATCAGTGCGGGGAAGACCGACAGCACCGCGTAGTAGGTGAGCGCGGCGGCCACGTCGGTGAGGCCGTCCTCCTTGAACTCGGCCGCGGTGCGCTTGAGCGTCTGGCCGAGCGTCCCGCTGCGCGGGTGCGGCGGCCCGGTGGGCAGCCGTCCGGCTGCGGCCTCCGCATCCGCGGCCTCGGCGCCGGTGGCCTCGGCGCCCGCGGTCCCGGCTCCACGTCCGGCCTCGGGCCCCGGCTCGGTACCGTTTGCAGGGGCGTCGCCGGGGCCGTTGTCGTGCGCGGGGCCGCGCGGGGGGCCGCCGTCGGGCTCAGGGACGTGCGCGGGGCCGCCGTCGGGCTCGGGGCCGCCGTCGAGCCCGGGTTCGGCTCCACGTCCGGCCTCCGCATCCGCCTCCGCTTCGGACTCGGGCCGGTCGGGCTCCGGGCCGGTCTCCGGATCGGGTCCGGTCATCGCAGCGCTCCGCTCGCCAGGAGGCGCCCAGCGGCGCCGACAGCAGGACGGGGCTACCGGTACCAGACCAGGGACGGGACCAAACGTCGCAGTGTGCGGTCCCGCTCACGCGCCGTCCGCCCCCGGAGGGGTACCGGCCGCGCGAACCCGGCGGGACAGCCGGACGAGAGGGCAACCGGACCGAGGGCGCCGTGGACGTGCCGAGGACGTGCCGAGGACGCAGTCGAAAAGCGGAAGGCCCGGCGCCTCTTCCGAGGGGCCGGGCCTTCCGTCGCTGTGCGGCTACCAGGACTTGAACCTGGGGCCTCTTCCTTATCAGGGAAGCGCTCTAACCGTCTGAGCTATAGCCGCGCGCTGCACAGAAAGGTTAGCGCACTTCAGCCGTGGTCCCAAATCGGTTCCCGGGCAGCCGGAGCGGGACCGCGGCGGGGCCTACTCGTCCTCCGCGAGGGTGAGCTCGACACCGCCGACGAAGCCGGCCGAGAGGTTGTAGACGAACGCCGCCAGCGTGGCCAGCGCGGTGGCCAGGACGACGTTGATCACGGCGATCAGGGAGGTGAAGAGCAGGACGCGGGGCAGCGAGAGGAACGTCTCCAGGTCGAAACCACTGCTGCCCTCCGCGCTGGTGGCCTCGCTGACCGTGCCGCCGATGCTGGAGAAGACACCCATCGCGTCCATCACCATCCACAGCACCGCGATCGCCACGATGGTGCAGACGCCCAGCGCCACCGCCAGCAGGAAGCTGACCTTCATCACCGACCACGGGTCGGCCTTGGCCACCCGCAGCCGGGCCTTGCGCGTCCGCGGCACCGTGCGCGCCCCGGTACGGGGCTTGCGCACGGTGTCGGAGCCCCCGGACCGGCCGGAGTGCTCCGGCCGGTCCGCCGGGCCGGCCCGGCCCGGGTCCGGAGACGGATACGCCTGCGGCGGCCGGTGCGGCTGCTGCTCGGTCTGCGGCTGGGCCGGGGACGGGGGCTTTGCCTGCTGCTGCGCCTTCGGCTGCGGCTGAGCACCACTCACGCCCTGCTCCTAGTTGTCCTAGTCGTCATCCGGGTCGGGCGCGTCCTGCTGCTCCCCCTCGTCGGGGGTACCCGCCGCGGCCTCCACTTCCTCGGCCTCGCGACCGGCCTCGGCGTTGCGTGCGACGCCGACCACCGCGTCCTTCTTGCCCAGGTTGATCAGTTGAACGCCCATGGTGTCACGGCCGGTCTCCCTCACCTCGTTGACCCGCGTGCGGATCACCCCGCCGCCGAGCGTGATGGCGAGGATCTCGTCCGTCTCCTCGACCACCAGCGCGCCGACCAGCGATCCCCGGTCCTCCACGATCTTGGCGGCCTTGATGCCGAGCCCGCCGCGGCCCTGGACCCGGTAGTCGTCCACATCCGTCCGCTTCGCGTACCCGCCGTCAGTGGCCGTGAAGACGAACGTACCCGCCCGCACGACATTCATCGAGAGGAGTTCGTCGTCCTCGCGGAAACTCATCCCCTTGACACCGGAGGTGGCTCGGCCCATCGGGCGCAGCGCCTCGTCGGTCGCGGTGAAGCGGATCGACTGCGCCTTCCTGCTCACCAGCAGCAGATCGTCGTCGGACGAGACCAGTTCGGCGCCGATCAGCTCGTCGTCGCGGCCGTCCTCCATCTCACGGAGGTTGATCGCGATGACGCCGCCCGAGCGGGGCGAGTCGTAGTCCTTGAGCGGGGTCTTCTTGACCAGCCCCGACTTGGTGGCCAGCACCAGGTAGGGGGTGGCGTCGTAGTCCCGGATGGCGAGGATCTCCGCGATCTGCTCGTCGGGCTGGAAGGCCAGCAGGTTGGCCACGTGCTGGCCGCGCGCCTCGCGGCCGGCGTCCGGCAGCTCGTACGCCTTGGCCCGGTAGACGCGGCCCTTGTTGGTGAAGAACAGCACCCAGTGGTGGGTGGTCGAGACGAAGAAGTGGTCGACGATGTCGTCCTCCTTCAGCTTCGTCCCGCGCACCCCCTTCCCGCCGCGCTTCTGCGCCCGGTAGTCGTCGGTCTTGGTGCGCTTGACGTAGCCGCCACGGGTGATCGTGACGACGATGTCCTCCTCGGCGATCAGGTCCTCGATGGACATGTCGCCCTCGAAGGGGATCAGCTTGGTGCGCCGGTCGTCGCCGTACTTCTCGACGATCTGGCCCATCTCCTGGCCGATGATCTGCCGCTGCCGCTCGGGCGAGGCGAGGATCGCGTTGTACTCGTCGATCTTGAGCTGGAGTTCGTCGTGCTCGGCGGTGATCTTCTGCCGCTCCAGCGCGGCCAGCCGGCGGAGCTGCATCTCCAGGATCGCGTTGGCCTGGATCTCGTCGATGTCCAGCAGGCCCATCAGGCCCCCGCGGGCCTCCTCGACGGTCTGGCTGCGCCGGATCAGCGCGATGACCTCGTCGATCGCGTCCAGCGCCTTGAGCAGACCGCGCAGGATGTGGGCGCGCTCCTCGGCCTTGCGCAGCCGGAAGCGGGTGCGGCGCACGATGACGTCGATCTGGTGCGCGACCCAGTGCCGGATGAAGGCGTCCAGCGACAGGGTGCGCGGCACGCCCTCGACCAGTGCCAGCATGTTCGCACCGAAGTTGGTCTGCAGATCGGTGTGCTTGTAGAGGTTGTTGAGGACGACCTTGGCGACCGCGTCCCGCTTCAGGACGATGACCAGCCGCTGCCCGGTCCGCGACGAGGTCTCGTCGCGGACGTCGGCGATCCCGCCGATCCGGCCGTCCTTGACCAGGTCGGCGATCTTCAGCGCGAGGTTGTCCGGGTTGACCTGGTAGGGCAGCTCCGTGACGACCAGGCACTGGCGGCCCTGGATCTCCTCGACCTCCACCACGGCCCGCATGGTGATCGAGCCGCGCCCGGTGCGGTACGCCTCCTCGATCCCCTTGCGGCCCACCACCAGGGCGCCGCTGGGGAAGTCCGGGCCCTTGATCCGCTCGATGAGGGCTTCCAGCAACTCCTCGTTGGACGCCTCGGGGTGGTCGAGGAACCACTGGGCGCCCGCGGCCACCTCCCGCAGGTTGTGCGGCGGGATGTTGGTGGCCATCCCGACGGCGATCCCGGCGGAGCCGTTGATCAGCAGGTTGGGGAAACGCGCCGGCAGGACCGTCGGCTCCTGGTTGCGGCCGTCGTAGTTGTCCTGGAAGTCGACGGTCTCCTCGTCGATGTCCCGGAGCATCTCCATGGCCAGCGGCGCCATCTTGCACTCGGTGTACCGCATGGCGGCGGCCGGGTCGTTGCCCGGCGAGCCGAAGTTGCCGTTGGAGTCGACCAGCGGCATCCGCATCGACCAGGGCTGCGCCAGCCGCACCAGCGCGTCGTAGATCGAGGTGTCACCGTGCGGGTGGTAGGTGCCCATGACGTCGCCGACGACGCGGGCGCACTTGTAGTAGCCCTTCTCGGGGCGGTACCCGCCGTCGTACATCGCGTACAGCACGCGCCGGTGCACCGGCTTGAGGCCGTCCCGGATGTCGGGCAGCGCGCGGCTCACGATCACGCTCATCGCGTAGTCGAGGTAGGAGCGCTGCATCTCCGTCTCGAGGCTGACGGGCTCGACGCGGGCACCCGCCTCGGTGTCCACCAGCGCGCTGTCGGGCGCGGGGGCGTTCTCGGGCGTCGGCTCGGGTGTGGTGGGGGTCTCGTCGGCCATGGTGAAAGATCAAGTCCTTGTCTGTGTGCGGCGCTTCGGGTCCCGGCACGGCGGCCAGGGGCCGACGTCAGATGTCGAGGAAGCGGACGTCCTTGGCGTTGCGCTGGATGAACGAGCGGCGGGCTTCGACGTCCTCCCCCATGAGGATGGAGAACAGGTCGTCGGCCGCGGCCGCGTCGTCCAGCGTCACCTGGCGCAGGACGCGGTGCTCGATGTCCATGGTGGTGACACGCAGCTCGTCCGCGTTCATCTCGCCCAGGCCCTTGAAGCGCTGCACCGAGTCGTCCTTGATGCGCTTGCCCTGCTCGCGGCCGAGCTGGATGAGGCTGTCGCGCTCCGGGTCGGAGTACGCGTACTGGTACTCGTCCCGACTCCACTTGATCTTGTAGAGCGGCGGCTGGGACAGGAAGACGTGCCCGGCCTCCACCAGCGGCCGCATGAAGCGGAAGAGCAGCGTCAGCAGCAGCGTGTTGATGTGCTGGCCGTCGACATCGGCGTCCGCCATCAGAATGATCTTGTGGTAGCGGAGCTTCTCGATGTCGAAGTCCTCGTGCACACCCGTGCCGAACGCCGAGATCAGCGCCTGCACCTCGGCGTTCTGCAGGACCTTGTCGATCCGCGCCTTCTCCACGTTCAGGATCTTGCCGCGGATCGGCAGGATGGCCTGGTACTCCGGGTCGCGGCCCGACTTGGCCGAACCGCCCGCCGAGTCGCCCTCCACGATGAAGATCTCGCACTTCACCGGGTCGTTGGACTGGCAGTCCGAGAGCTTGCCCGGCAGCGACGCCGTCTCCAGCAGCCCCTTGCGCCGGGTCAGGTCCCGCGCCTTGCGCGCGGCGACCCGCGCCGTGGCCGCCTGGATGCCCTTGCGGATGATGTCCGCGGCCTCGTTCGGGTTCCGGTCCAGCCAGTCGGTCAGATACTCGTGGACGATCTTCTGGACGAAGGTCTTGGCCTCGGTGTTGCCCAGCTTCGTCTTCGTCTGGCCCTCGAACTGCGGCTCACCCAGCTTGACGGAGATGATCGCCGTCAGGCCCTCGCGGATGTCCTCACCGGTGAGGTTGTCGTCCTTCTCGCGCAGCAGCCTGCGGTCCCGCGCATAGCGGTTGATCAGCCCGGTCAGCGCGGCCCGGAAGCCCTCCTCGTGGGTGCCGCCCTCGTGGGTGTGGATGGTGTTCGCGAAGGAGTACACCCCCTCGCTGTACTGGCTGTTCCACTGCATCGCGATCTCGACCGAGAGCATCCGCTCGGTGTCCTCGGCCTCGAAGTCGATCACCGTGTCGTGGACCAGTTCGCCCTTGCGCGAGTTGAGGTAGCGGACGAAGTCCGCGATACCGCCCTCGTAGTGGTACCGGACCGTGTTGGGCCGGCCCTCCTCGTCGACGTGGCCCTCGCGCTCGTCGGTCAGCGAGATGGTCAGCCCCTTGTTGAGGAACGCCATCTCCTGGAACCGCCGCGAGAGCGTCTCGAAGGAGTAGTCCGTCGTCTCGAAGATGTCCCCGTCGGCCCAGAAGGTGACCACGGTGCCGGTCTCGTCCGTGGCCTCGTTCTGCGACAGCGGAGCCGTCGGCGCGCCCAGCTTGTAGTCCTGGGTCCAGCGGTAGCCGTCGGTCCTGACCTCGACGGCGACCTTGCTGGACAGCGCATTCACCACGGAGACGCCCACGCCGTGCAGACCGCCGGAGACCGCGTAGCCGCCGCCGCCGAACTTGCCGCCCGCGTGCAGCACCGTCAGCACGACCTCGACGGCCGGCTTCCCCTCGGAGGGGATGATGCCCACCGGGATGCCGCGCCCGTTGTCGGTCACCCGCACCCCGCCGTCGGCGAGCAGCGCCACGTCGATGGTGTCCGCGTGCCCGGCGAGCGCCTCGTCGACCGAGTTGTCGACCACCTCGTACACCAGGTGATGAAGGCCACGCTCACCGGTCGACCCGATGTACATACCGGGACGCTTGCGGACCGCGTCCAGCCCCTCCAGGACGGTGATCGCGCTCGCGTCGTACGACGACCCCTCGGCGCCGGACGACGCCGCAGCAGCGCCGCCGCCCGCGGGGTCCGGACCGGCGCCCTCGCCGTGGTTCGGGGGTTCCTCCGCGGACTGCGGCGGAGTCGTGTTGTCGTTCTCGTTGAGATCGCCGGAATCGGCCACGAAGCGCCCTTTCTGGCACAGCACAGGCCGTCTCCAAGGCAAGGCGGAGCGGCTGCGTCGTTCGACATGTTCCGCAACGGTGCGGTAGTCCCCCAGTGTACCGGTGGCCGCAACGTGAATGGGGGTTTGCCGGTGCCTGAGTCCACATGTGGCGCCCTGAACTGGCGTCCATCGACTCCCCATATCTGGACCGGGGGGCCAGGAGCCTCACAGTGGCACTGAGCGCTTCGATCCGTATCCGGCTGTTCCAGTCCGTACACACACCGCGACCGGGCCGCTCACGAGCTCACCCGTACGTGTCGCCCGGACCCCTGCTGCCGGGCGCCCGCAGCGGGCCGTACCCCTTGCGCGGGGCCTCCGGACCCCGCACTTTGATCATCCGCACGGTGCCCTGGCCGAGGTCCTCGTTCAGCCGTGCCACCAGCCGCGGCGCCAGCAGCCGCAACTGCGTCGCCCAGGCCGTCGAGTCGCAGCGCACCAGCAGCGTGCGCTCCTCCTCGTCGTACCGCTGCGGCTCGCAGTGCTGCGCCACCTCCTGCCCCACAAGCTGCGGCCAGCGCCCCATCACCCCGCCGACCGCCGCCGGGGTCTCCCAGCCGCGCTCCGCGATCAGCCTGCTGACGGCAGCACCCAGCGGCAGCGGATCCCGGCCGTCGCGCCGCGCGCCCGAGCGCAGTCCGCCGCCCCGGCGGGCCTGCCGGCGCTGCTGCGCCTCGGCACCCCGCGCCCGCGCCTGCTCCTTGGCCGCACGCAGCGCGACCCGCGCCAGATCCACCCCGCTCGGTGCGGGCGGCGTGCCGCCGCCCGGCTCGCCCCGTTCGCCCGTACCGCCCGGCTCGGGGGTACCGCCCGCCGCCTCCGGCTGCTCGCTCACAGCGGCGCCACCTCCCCGTCGGCCACCGCGAACCGGGCGCCCGACAGCACCTGAGGCACATCCTCCGGCACCGCCGCGGTCACCAGCACCTGCTCGGCCGGAGCCACCAGCTCCGCCAGCCGGGCCCGGCGCCTGGCGTCCAGCTCGGCGAAGACGTCGTCCAGTACCAGCACCGGCTCGTGCCCCTCGCTCTTGAGCAGTTCGTAGGCGGCCAGCCGCAGCGCCAGCGCGAACGACCAGGACTCGCCGTGACTGGCGTACCCCTTCGCGGGCAACTCGCCCAGCCGCAGGAGCACATCGTCGCGGTGCGGGCCGACCAGCGTCACCCCGCGCTCGATCTCCTGCTTGCGCGCCTCGCCCAGCGCCGCCACCAGACCCGCGTACAGCTCCTCCCGGGAGGCGCCCGTCACCGGCCCCCGGTACGCCAGCGCCACCGGGCCGCCGCCCGGCGCCAGCCGCTCGTACGCCTTGTCGGCCAGCGGCCCCAGCACCGCCAGCAGATCCAGCCGCTGCGCCAGCAACTCCGCGCCGACCCGCGCCAGATGCTGGTCCCACACGTCCAACGTGGACAGATCCACCCCGCGTCCGCCGTGCCGCCGGGCCATCGCGGCCGACTTCAGCAGGCTGTTGCGCTGCTTGAGCACCCGCTCGTAGTCCGACCGCACCCCCGCCATCCGCGGCGCGCGGGCCGTCACCAACTCGTCCACGAAGCGGCGGCGCTCGCCCGGATCGCCCTTGACCAGCGTCAGGTCCTCCGGCGCGAACAGCACCGTGCGCAGGATGCCCAGCACATCCCGGGGCCGCACCTGCGACGAGCGGTTGATCCGCGCCCGGTTGGCCCGGCCCGGATTCAGCTCCAGCTCGATCCGCTGCTCACGTTCGTCCTGCCGCACCACGGCACGGACCACGGCGCGCTCGGCACCCTGCCGCACCAGCGGCGCGTCCGCCGAGACCCGGTGGCTGCCCAGCGTGGCGAGATAGCCGACGGCCTCCACCAGATTCGTCTTGCCCTGGCCGTTCGGCCCGAGGAACGCCGTCACACCCGGTGCCAGCGGCACCTCGGCCCGGGTGTACGAGCGGAAGTCGGCGAGCGAGAGATGCGTGACGTGCATCGGCCGGCGTCAGCCTCCCGCGGGCGGCGTGACGTCGGCACCCGGTGCGTCCGCGCCCTTCTCACCGGCCTTGTCCGCGGCCGTGACCGCGTGCCCGCCGAACTGGTTGCGCAGTGCGGCGATCATCTTCATCTGCGGGGAGTCCTCCTGCCGGGAGGAGAACCGCGCGAACAGCGACGCGGTGATCGCCGGCAGCGGCACCGCCTTGTCGATCGCGGCCTCCACCGTCCAGCGGCCCTCGCCGGAGTCCGCCGCGTAGCCGCGCAGCGCGTCCAGGTGCTCGTCGCTGTCCAGCGCCTTGACGGCCAGGTCCAGCAGCCAGGAGCGGATGACGGTGCCCTCCTGCCAGGAGCGGAAGACCTCGCGCACGTCGGTGACCGAGTCCGCGGCCTCCAGCAGCTCCCAGCCCTCCGCGAAGGACTGCATCATCGCGTACTCGATGCCGTTGTGGACCATCTTCGCGAAGTGGCCCGCACCGACCTTCCCCGCGTGCACCGAGCCGAACCGGCCCGCGGGCTTGAGCGCGTCGAAGACCGGCTGCACCTTCGCCACGTCCTCGTCGGAGCCGCCGTACATCAGCGCGTAGCCGTTCTCCAGGCCCCACACGCCGCCGGAGACGCCGCAGTCCACGAACCCGATCTGCCGGGCCCGCAGCTCCTCGGCATGCTTCTCGTCGTCGGTCCAGCGCGAGTTGCCGCCGTCCACGACCAGGTCACCGGGCGAGAGCAGCTCGCCGAGCTGGTCGACGGTCGACTGGGTCGCCGCGCCCGCCGGCACCATCACCCACACGACGCGGGGTGCGCTGAGCGAGCCCACCAGCTCCTCGATGCTGTCCACATCGGAGATGTCCGGATTCCGGTCGTACCCGATGACCGTGTGGCCCCCGCGGCGGATGCGCTCGCGCATGTTCCCGCCCATCTTCCCGAGACCGACCAGACCGAGCTCCATCACTGCCCCTTAGCTGAGTTTCCGCAGTTTCGTACGCATTCGACCCTACGCCTTGCCGCACCCCTGTTCGGCGCGGCGGTACGGCGGTCCGGGGCACGCCGCCCGCGCGGGGCGCGGGACCGGACCCCGGGCCCTGCGCGGCCGCGGCGCCGGGCCGCGGGCTCGGCCTCGGACTGTGGTCCGGCCCCGGGCTGAGACACAGATCGGGACACGGACAGAGGCACGGACAGAGGCACGGGCCGGGGCCGCTTCCGACCGCCGCCGCGAGGTGCGGCCTCGGGCGGGCGGTCCTCAGCCGGAGAGGCGGACCGGCATGATCAGGTACTTGTACGCCTCGTCCGCCTCGGCGTCCTTGGCCGGCCGGCCGCTCAGCAGGGCGGGCTTGGTCGAGGTCGTGAACGAGAGCTGGGCCACCGGCGAGTCGATGGCGCTCAGCCCCTCCAGCAGGAAGCCCGGGTTGAAGGCGATCGAGATGTCGTCGCCGTCCAGGTCCGCGTCGACCCGCTCCACAGCCTGTGCATCGTCGCTGGAACCGGCCTCCAGGGTGAGCACGCCCTGCTCGAAGCTCAGCCGCACCGGGGTGTTCCGCTCGGCGACGAGCGCCACGCGCTTGACGGCCTCCACGAACGGTGCCGTCTCGATCACCGCGACGGAGTTGAACTCCGTCGGGAAGAGCGTGCGGTACTTGGGCAGGTCGCCCTCCAGCAGCCGGGTCGTCGTCCGCCGCCCGGCGCCCTCGAAACCGATCAGGCCCTCACCGGAGCCGGAGCCGGAGAGCGCCAGCGTGACACTGTCGCCCCCGTTCAGGGACTTCGCCGTGTCCAGCAGCGTCTTGGCGGGCACCAGGGCCACCGCCGAGGCGTCCGGCGTCTCGGGCTTCCACAGGAACTCGCGCACCGCGAAGCGGTACCGGTCGGTGGAGGCCAGCGTGACGGTGTCGCCCTCGATCTCGATGCGCACACCGGTGAGCACCGGCAGGGTGTCGTCCCGCCCGGCCGCGATGGCGACCTGCTGGGCCGCCGCGGCGAAGACCTCGCCCGGGACGGTGCCGGTCGCGGACGGCATCTCGGGCAGCGCCGGGTACTCCTCCACAGGGAGGGTGTGCAGGGTGAACCGCGAGGAGCCGCAGACGACGGTCGCCCGTACACCGTCTGTGGAGATCTCCACCGGACGGTTGGGGAGGGCGCGGCAGATGTCGGCCAGCAGTCGGCCGGAGACCAGCACCGTGCCGTCCTCCTCGACCTCCGCCTCCACCGAGACCCGCGCCGAGACCTCGTAGTCGAAGCCGGAGAGGCTCAGTGTGCCGTCGTCCGCCTTCAACAGCAGGCCCGCGAGCACGGGCACCGGCGGGCGGGCGGGGAGGCTCTTGGCCGTCCAGGCCACCGCCTCCGCGAGCACATCGCGTTCAACCCGGATCTTCACGTTCAGCCGCCTCCTGCTGCTGCCTCTGCTCGTGCTTTGCCGGGCACCAGTCTGACGTACCCGACTGACAGCGGGCGCGGGTGCGGGTCAAGTCGGTGCGGTGCGGTCCGGAGCGCGCGGCGCCGAGTTGTGCACAGCCCCCACTTCGAAGCGAATCCCGGGCTCTCTCTGTGTGGTCGTAGTAGTAGGGCTTGTGGAAACGGTGGAAAAGCACGTTTCCGCAGCTCAGCCGGGAAATTTTGTCCACCGCGCCTGTGGGCGGACCGGTGGAGGAAGCGGGGCTCGCTGTGGATGGCGAAAAGTTCTGCACACCCCGCCCACAGGGCGAGGGGGTTTCCCCACAGCTCCGCCCACAGCTTTCCCCGGCTTTCCCACAGCCCAAACCTCGCCCTGGATGTGACGGCTTTCACTCGGACCGGTGAGGGGGCGCGTTGAGTTGCCGAACAGTGGACAGATCTGTGGAGAAGCGGCCGCTCACTGGGGATAAGACGCCGCATCTTGTGGGCAGCCGGTGGACAACCCGGGGGCTCCGTCCCCGGGGCGCATCCCCCTCCACACCATGTGGACAACGTGCACCCACAAGTCCACAGCCGAATGACCTCGGCAAACCTCTTCCACGGCAGGGTGGTTGTGGACGCCCTTGGGACAACGAGAAGAGTCCCCAGGGTGTGGAAGCGGTAAACCGCTCACTGCTGTGGATTCCAGTACCTCGCACGCCACGATTCGAACAGCGAGCAGCCTTCGGAGAGTTGTCCTCAGTTGTGGGCCGGCCGCACGGTCGTTCGCGGAGCCGTTCGCCGAGCCGTCGCCGGGGGCCGTGAGCCGTCCGCGGGAGGCCGGGAGCCGCCAGTTGCCCGGTGTCCGGCTTCGGGGGTGCGGTGCCGGAGCGGTACTGGAGCGACTGGGGAGCGACGGGTAGGGGCGAGGCGGCTGGTAGCGGTCGGGCGCCTGTGCGTGGCATGTGCGCGGCGACTGGGCGGTCGGCGCAGGGAGCGATGTGCTCTCTGCCGGTGCCTCGGTGCCTCGGTGCCTCGGTGCCTCGGTGCCCGACCGGGCGTTGCCGTCCGCCGGTGATCGGCCCGGACGCGCTGCTGCTGCCGGGAGTCCGGTCAGAGGGAGCGTGAGCAGTGCGGACAGGCGCATGCCGACGGGCCCGGCATGCCGCGGGCGGGGTGGCGGAGCCGGACGGCGGTGGGTGTCCGGGAGCGCCGCTGTCGGCACTGGCGGGACGGCACTGGCGGGACGGCACTGGCGGGACGGCACTGGCGGGACGGCACCGGGCGGGACGGCACCGGGCGGGACGGCACCGGGCGGGACGGCACCGGCGGACAGCCGCCCCGTCGGGCCGGGGCGGCTCCGGGCAGCCCTCGGTCAGCCGTTCTTGATGCGGTTGGTCAGCTCCGTGACCTGGTTGTAGATGGAGCGCCGCTCGGCCATCAGGGCGCGGATCTTGCGATCGGCGTGCATCACGGTGGTGTGGTCGCGGCCGCCGAACTGCCCACCGATCTTCGGCAGCGACAGATCGGTCAGCTCCCGGCACAGATACATCGCGATCTGCCGTGCTGTGACCAGGACCCGGCTGCGCGAAGAGCCGCACAGGTCGTCCACCGTCAGCCCGAAATAGTCCGCCGTCGCGGCCATGATGGCGGGTGCGGTGATCTCCGGGGTCGCGTCCTCGCCACCGGGGATCAGGTCCTTCAGCACGATCTCGGTCAGCCCGAGGTCGACCGGCTGCCGGTTGAGGCTGGCGAAGGCCGTCACCCGGATCAGGGCGCCCTCCAGTTCCCGGATGTTGCGCGAGATGCGCGACGCGATGAACTCCAGCACCTCGGGCGGCGCGTTGAGCTGCTCCTGTACCGCCTTCTTGCGGAGGATCGCGATCCGCGTCTCCAGCTCTGGGGGCTGGACGTCGGTGATCAGGCCCCACTCGAAGCGGTTGCGCAACCGGTCCTCGAGCGTCTCCAGCGCCTTTGGCGGCCGGTCGCTGGAGAGCACGATCTGCTTGTTGGCGTTGTGCAGGGTGTTGAAGGTGTGGAAGAACTCCTCCTGCGTCGACTCCTTGTCCGCCAGGAACTGGACGTCGTCGACGAGCAGGATGTCCATGTCGCGGTAGCGCTTGCGGAAGGCGTCCGCCTTGCCGTCCCGGATGGAGTTGATGAACTCGTTGGTGAACTCCTCCGAGCTGACGTAGCGCACCCGCGTGCCCGGGTAGAGGCTGCGCGCGTAGTGGCCGATCGCGTGCAGCAGGTGCGTCTTGCCGAGCCCGGACTCGCCGTAGATGAACAGCGGGTTGTACGCCTTGGCCGGCGCCTCCGCCACGGCGACGGCCGCCGCGTGCGCGAACCGGTTCGAGGCGCCGATCACGAAGGTGTCGAAGAGGTACTTCGGGTTCAGCCGCGCCGTCGGCTCCCCCGGCCCGGTGGCGGGGGCGGGCTGCGCGGCCAGCGGCCCGGGCGCTCCGCTGGGCGCCGGTAGCTGTGCGGGGCTGTCGTAGTGCGGCGCGGGGGGCCGGCCCTGGGGCGGCACCTGGGGACGGGGGCGCTGCTGGTGCTGCGGCTCGTACGCCTCGAACGACTGCTGGTCGTAGCCCTGGTTCCGTTGCCCGGCCGGGCCGCCCTGGTAGCCGGGCCCGCCGGGTCCACTGTCGTAGCCCTGGCCGCCGCGCTCATAGCTCTGACCGCCGCCGCGCTCGTAGCCCTGCGGGGAGTCGTAGCCGGAGCCCTGCTGCTCGTAGGGCTGCTGCTCGTACGACTGCTGGTCGTAGCCCTGCTGCGGGTCGTAGGACCGGTGCTGCTGCGGAGGGTACGGCTCGCGCGGCTGCGGCCAGGACGCGGGCGGGGCGGCGGGCGATCCGGGGCCGCTGGAGGGGAGGGCGCTGCGCGCGTAGTCCGCGGGATAAGCGGAGCGGGCGCCGGGGACGTCCCGGCCGTCGTACTGGTCGTACTGGTCGTAGCGGTCGTCGGGGTACCGCTCGTCGGTGTAGTGCTCCTGGCCGTACCGCTCCTGCTGCGCATGGGCCTGTGGCTGTCCCTGCCCCTGTGGCTGCGCCGGTCCCTGGGGCTGGCTCTGTCCCTGCTGCTGGGGTGCCTGCTGGTGCTGCTGGGGTGGCTGTCCCTGCGGGAGCGGAGTCTGCTGCTCCGGGGGCGGCGTGGGTGAGGGGATGGCGGGAGCGGGCGGGGTGGCCTCGGGTGCCGGGCCCGTCACCGTGATCGCCAGCCGGATGGGCTGCTGGCACTCACGGCCGAGAGCCTCGGTGATCAGCGGGGCGAGCCGGCCCTCCAGCACGCCTTTCGCATACTCGTTCGGTACGCCGAGCAGTGCCGTACCGGAGACCAGGACGAGCGGCTGGCAGTCCCGCAGCCAGCGCTGGTCCTTCGCCTCGACGCCCTGCCCCTCGCGCAGGAGCTGCTCCAGCACCCGTGGCCACACTGCGGCAAGATCGGCAGGTAGGTCAGCCACGGGGCACGCTCTCTCACTCGCTGGGTGACGGGTCACTCGGTGGGTGACGGTCGTCCGGTGACCGACCCGGTCCCACGAATGCATGTTTCTCGGGACGGTCGGGAAGGAAAGGAAGTTCGGCCACGGTAGTCACGCAGACCTGCCCCGTTCAAGTCGTTGTCCACAGGCTGTGCACGACTGCAGTAGTCGAGTCGCCACCCGGTGGCTGTCCGGTGGGTGGCCGGGCCCCGTCGGGCCCGGTTTGACCGGGTGGTGTGGGCACGCGTACCGTAACCAGGTCGAGTGTCGACGGCTGCTGCCGCCTGCCTCCGATGGGCAAGATCAAACGGGATTCCCGGTCGATCATGAAGCGGTGCACACTCGGGCGTTGCGAGCTACTCGTGGGCGCACGGTGACAGCCGGTCGACTCCCCGCACCCAGTCCTGCGGCGAGCGCGGGACACCAAGCATCTCTGGAGCCCCCGAGTGAGCAAGCGCACCTTCCAGCCGAACAACCGTCGCCGCGCGAAGACCCACGGCTTCCGGCTGCGCATGCGGACCCGCGCCGGCCGCGCGATCGTCGCGAACCGCCGCAGCAAGGGTCGCGCCCGCCTGTCGGCCTGAGCAGCCTGACCACAGGTCCATGACGTGCTGCCTACCGAGAACCGGCTGAGGCGGCGCGAGGACTTCGCGGCCGCGGTACGCCGAGGACGCAGGGCCGGTCGCCCGCTTCTCGTCGTCCATCTACGCAGTCGAACGGACCCGCACGCGCCGGGGGGAGAGGTCCCCCCGCCGCGTGCGGGTTTCGTCGTGAGCAAGGCCGTCGGCAACGCGGTGATCCGTAACCGTGTGAAGCGACGGCTGCGGCATCTGCTGCGGGACCGGCTGTCTCTGCTGCCCCCCGGTAGCCTGGTTGTCGTACGGGCGCAACCCGGTGCGGCGGACGCGGACCACGTGGAACTGGCCCGCGATCTGGATGCCGCGCTGCGGAAGCTGCTCAACGGGCCCCCTCACCGCTCTGCCGCCTCGGGGGACAGCCCCCGGAATCCCGGACGCGAACCGGGAGGGAGAGCTCAGTGAAGTACCCGCTGCTGTGGTTGATCAAGCTGTACCAGTGGACCATCAGTCCGATGCTCGGTCCGGTGTGCCGGTACTACCCGTCGTGCTCCCACTACGGGTACACGGCCATCGCCCGTCATGGCGCCGTGAAGGGAACGGGCCTGACGGCTTGGCGCATCCTGCGCTGCAATCCGTGGTCGCCCGGTGGCGTCGACCATGTCCCCGCCCGGAAGCACCCGGTATGGCACCAGCGGATCCGCTCCCGCTGGCAGCAGCACCGGACCCAGTCCAACGCCCAAGGAGCCTGATTCGTGGACACGATCCTGAGTCCTCTCTACAAAGCCGTCTCCTGGATCATTGTCCAGTTCCATTCGCTGTTCAGCCTGGTCTTCGACCCGGACGGCGGCTGGGCCTGGGGTCTGTCCATCTTCTTCCTGGTGGTGCTGATCCGGATCTGCCTGATCCCGCTCTTCGTCAAGCAGATCAAGTCGACGCGGAACATGCAGGCGCTCCAGCCGAAGATGAAGGCGATCCAGGAGCGCTACAAGAGCGACAAGCAGCGCCAGAGCGAAGAGATGATGAAGCTCTACAAGGAGACGGGCACCAACCCGCTCTCCAGTTGCCTGCCGATCCTCGCGCAGTCGCCCTTCTTCATCGCCCTCTTCCGGGTCCTCCAGCACATCGCCGACAACAAGCCGGTGGGCGTCCTCAACGCCGAGCAGGTGGACAGCGCCCGGAACGCGAAGATCTTCGGCGCCCCGATCGCCGCGAAGTTCATGGACAGCGCGGACAAGGTGAGCCAGCTCGGTGCCAGCCTGACCGACGTCCGCGTGGTCACGGTCATCATGATCGTCCTGATGTCGGCGTCGCAGTTCTACACGCAGCGCCAGCTCATGACCAAGAACGTCGACCTGACGGTGAAGACGCCGTTCATGCAGCAGCAGAAGATGCTGATGTACGTCTTCCCCATCATGTTCGCCGTCTTCGGCATCAACTTCCCCGTCGGTGTCCTCATCTACTGGCTGACCACCAACGTGTGGACGATGGGCCAGCAGATGTTCGTGATCAAGCGCAACCCGACCCCCGGCTCCCGCGCCTTCAACGAGCGTCAGGAGAAGCTGCGGGCCCAGGGCAAGCTCAAGGAGGACCCCAAGGAGGTCGAGGCGCGCGAGGCCGCCGAGGCCGCCCGGGTCCGGCGGCAGCAGCCGAAGCGCCAGAGCAAGTCGCAGCGCCAGGGCGGCGGCGCGGTCGCCACGAGCACGGACAAGGACGAGTCCACCTCGGCCGCCACGTCCATGCAGAAGACCGGACCGAAGACGAACGAGAAGCAGTCCGGCCAGTCCGGTCAGCAGAAGTCCGGCCAGAAGCAGGGCGGCGGGTCGAAGGCGGCAGGCCAGCAGCAGAAGTCGGGCCAGAAGAAGTCCGGCCAGCGCAAGGGCCCGCAGCGCCCCAAGCACCCCTCCAAGAAGTGAGCACCGAAGGAGTCCCCGCCGTGACGGATACGACCGCGCCAGAAGGCACCGAGGCCGACAGCGACACCCTGACCCGGCTGGAACAGGAGGGTGAGATCGCGGCGGACTACCTCGAGGGGCTGCTCGACATCGCCGACCTGGACGGCGACATCGACATGGACGTCGAGGCCGACCGCGCCGCGGTGTCGGTGATCAGCGAGGGATCGGCCCGCGATCTGCAGAAGCTGGTGGGCCGGGACGGTGAGGTCCTGGAGGCCCTCCAGGAGCTCACCCGGCTCGCCGTGCATCGCGAGACCGGCGACCGCAGCCGGCTGATGCTGGACATCGCCGGCTTCCGGGCCCAGAAGCGCGAGGAGCTCGCGGAGCTGGGCGCGAAGGCGGCGCAGGAGGCACAGAGCAGCGGTGAGGCCGTGAAGCTCCGGCCGATGACGCCGTTCGAGCGCAAGGTCGTGCACGACGCGGTGAAGGCGGCCGGACTGCGCAGCGAGTCCGAGGGCGAGGAGCCACAGCGCTGCGTGGTCGTACTCCCGTGACGCAGCAGTCGGGGGAGTCCCCGGAGGAGCGGCCGGGCCTGCCACCCGCCCCCGAGGCGGCGCGCAAGGCGTTCGGCGACAGTCTCCCCACCGTGGAGCGGTACGCGGAACTGCTGGCGGATGCCGGAGTGCGGCGCGGACTGCTCGGCCCGCGCGAGGTGCCGCGGCTGTGGGAGCGGCACCTGCTGAACTGCGTGGTGCTCTCCGAGGTGGTGCCCGAGGGCGTCACGGTGTGCGATGTCGGCTCGGGTGCGGGGCTGCCCGGTATTCCGCTGGCGCTGGTGCGGCCGGATCTGGAGATCACGCTGCTGGAGCCGCTGCTGCGCCGCACGACGTTTCTCCAGGAGGTCGTCGAGCTGCTCGGGCTCGACCATGTGACGGTGCTGCGCGGGCGGGCCGAGGAGATGCTGGGCACCCTGACGCCGGTGCACGTGGTGACGGCCCGCGCGGTGGCGCCGCTGGACCGGCTGGCCGGTTGGGGCGTCCCGCTGCTGCGGCCGTACGGCGAGATGGTCGCGCTCAAGGGCGACACCGCCGAGGACGAGGTCCGGACCGCGCGGGACGCGCTGCACAAGCTGGGTGTCGTGGAGACGACTGTGGAGCACATCGGCGAGGGGTTGATCGATCCTCCTTCGACGGTGGTACGCGCCAGAGTCGGGGAGAGCCCCGGCGGAGTGCGCTTCGCCGCACGGCGGGTCAAGGCCGAGAAGGCGGCCCGAGCGAACGGCCGCTCCGCCCGGGGCGGTCGGCGGCGGCGCTGAACCGGACGCAGGCAGGCCGGTCCCGCCGATCTGTTGGTCGGGCCGGCTGGTCGTCCGGTCGGGCGCTGAAACGCTGATTCGGTTACTCCATAAAAACGCTTAAGACCCCGCGGAGCGGAGTGTCGCGGCGGACACCGTGCGGTGCCTGTGCATCGTGTTTCACGTGAAACGCCGCTCTCTGTTGCACGGAATCATCAACCGAGGCCGCGCCGCCGCCGGCGGGCGCAGCCAGACCGCCCCTGAGCCCCGCTCGGAAGTGGATTCATCCACAACTGAGTGGGGCTCGCTGGTTCACAAGACCGAAAGCATGGGAGGCTCTGCTCATAGCGAGCCTGATGTTGAGGAGAGTGAACCGTTGCGGTCCGACGCCAACATCGCGGGACCGATGGCCGACCCGGTCCCCGGTCCCCGTACAGAGCCAGGGGATACCAGCGCGGTCGCACCCCGCGGTGATGCGGCACGTGAGACGCCACCGCCCATGGACGACACCCCGATCGGCCGCGCGGCACAGCAGGCGGTCGAGGCGATGAACCGTGCCGGGGAGGGCCTGCCCCGCCCCGCGCAGACGCGGATCATGGTCGTCGCCAACCAGAAGGGCGGCGTCGGCAAGACCACCACGACCGTGAACCTCGCGGCCTCGCTGGCCCTGCACGGGGGCCGCGTCCTCGTGGTCGACCTCGACCCGCAGGGCAATGCCTCGACGGCGCTGGGGGTCGACCACCACGCCGAGGTGCCGTCGATCTACGACGTTCTGGTGGAGAGCAAGCCGCTCTCGGAAGTCGTCCAGCCGGTGCCGGACGTGGAGGGACTCTTCTGCGCGCCAGCGACCATCGATCTCGCCGGTGCGGAGATCGAACTCGTGTCGCTGGTGGCGCGGGAGAGTCGCCTTCAGCGCGCCATCGAGGCGTACGAACAGCCGTTGGACTACATCCTGATCGACTGCCCGCCCTCCCTCGGGCTGCTGACGGTGAACGCGCTCGTGGCCGGTGCCGAGGTGCTGATCCCCATTCAGTGCGAGTACTACGCGCTGGAGGGCCTCGGCCAACTGCTGCGGAACGTGGAGCTGGTGAAGGGCCATCTCAACCCGAAGCTGCATGTGTCGACCATCATCCTCACCATGTACGACGGCCGGACCCGGCTGGCGTCCCAGGTGGCGGAGGAGGTGCGCGGCCACTTCGGCAAGGAGGTGCTGCGGACCAACATTCCGCGGTCGGTGCGCATTTCGGAGGCCCCCAGCTACGGCCAGACGGTTCTGACATACGATCCGGGTTCCAGCGGGTCGCTCTCCTATCTGGAGGCGGCGCGGGAAATCGCGCTGCGGGATCCGCATGTTGAGCAGGCGCAGCAGGCTCAGCAGCTTCAAGCACAGCAACTACAGGCGCAGCAGCACGGCAGCATGGCGGAGGGGACTCAGTGAGCGAGCGACGTAGGGGTCTGGGGCGGGGGCTCGGTGCACTGATCCCGGCGGCTCCGACCGGGCCGGACGCTGCTGATGCGGAGGGTGAGCAGCAGCGTCCGAACATGAGCGGAGGGTCCACCTCCCCCACCGCCGTTCCCGTGCTGGCCCCGGAGCAGGGGGTGCGGGGCGTGGCGGCGGCCAAGGTCGCAGAACTCTCGCAGCGGGACCAGGAGGAGGAAGCGGCGGACGACGCCGTTTCACGTGAAACTGGCTCCGCCGTCCCCGCGCAGGGCGCCGGCTCCGAGGACGCGGGAGGCGCGTTCTTCGCGGAGGTGCCGCTCGACGCCATCACCCCGAATCCGCGCCAGCCTCGTGAGGTCTTCGACGAGGACGCACTCTCTGAACTCGTCACCTCCATCAAGGAAGTCGGTCTCCTCCAGCCTGTCGTCGTCCGGGAGCTCACACCCGGCAGCTTCGAGCTCATCATGGGTGAGCGCCGCTGGCGGGCCTGCCGCGAGGCGGGGCTGGAGCGAATTCCGGCGATCGTCCGCGCCACCGAGGACGAGAAGCTCCTCCTCGACGCGCTGCTGGAGAACCTGCACCGGGCACAGCTCAATCCGCTGGAAGAGGCAGCCGCCTACGACCAGCTTCTGCGGGACTTCAACTGCACCCATGACGAACTGGCCGACCGGATCGGTCGCTCCCGGCCGCAGGTGTCCAACACTCTGCGGCTGCTGCGGCTCTCGCCCGGGGTGCAGCGTCGGGTGGCAGCCGGAGTGCTGTCCGCCGGGCATGCACGGGCGCTGCTGTCTGTGGAGGACGGAGAGGAGCAGGACAAGCTCGCTCACCGGATCGTGGCCGAGGGGCTCTCGGTGCGTGCGGTGGAGGAGATCGTCACGCTGATGGGCGGCAAGCCCAAGAGCGCCAAGCCCAAGGGGCCCCGGGCCGGCGCCCGGGTCTCCCCTGCACTGGACCATCTGGCAGGTCGGCTTTCGGACCGCTTCGAGACCCGGGTGAAGGTCGATCTGGGCCAGAAGAAAGGCAAGATCGTCGTCGAGTTCGCCTCCATGGACGACCTGGAGCGGATTCTGGGTCAGCTTGCTCCGGGCGAAGGCCGGGTGCTGGAGCAGAAGCTGGCCGAGGACGACAGCGACGAGGACGCTGTCTCTTCGTAGGCAACCGCATATCTCGCAGTGGAAAGGCCCGGGCGCTGCCGCTCGGGCCTTTCCACTGCCGCCGTAGCCCCGGTGCGCCTGTCCGACGGGGGCGGGGCGGAAACCAGCGGTCGTGGCGCTGCCCTCCGGATACGATGTCTGCATGGGACGACAGCTCGTTCCCCTCACGCTGGACAACCTCCCGGATCTGCCCAACCGCTGCCGCGGTTGTGTCTTCTGGGAGCTGGATCCGGTCAGCGGAGAGGAGGCACAGAGGTCGGGGCGGCCCGATCTGGAGAAGGAAGCCTGGATCTCCTCGGTTCTGCTGGAATGGGGTTCCTGCGGTCGGGTCGTCTATGTGGACGAGGCCGCTGTGGGCTACGTGCTCTATGCGCCGCCCGCGTATGTCCCCCGCTCTTTCGCCTTCCCCACCAGCCCCGTCGCCCCGGACGCGGTGCAGTTGATGACCGCCTATCTGCTGCCGGAGTTCCGGGGGCAGGGCATCGGCCGGGTGATCGTGCAGACGGTGGCGAAGGATCTGCTGCGGCGGGGGTTCAAGGCGATAGAGGCGTTCGGTGACGCGCAGTGGACGGAACCGGCCTGCATGTTCCCTGCGGAGCATCTGCTCTCGGTCGGCTTCAAGACGGTCCGCCCGCACCCCCGCTATCCCCGACTGCGGCTGGAGTTGCGCTCCACGGTCTCCTGGCGGCATGACATGGAGCGGGCACTGGACCAATTGCTGGGGAAAGTGCACAGCAAGGAGCCGGCACTGCGGCCGCTCTGAGACCTCGCTGCGGACATCGCTGCCTCGCGGGCGCGGTGCGGCGCTGTCGATGTCGTGCTCCTGCGGTGCGGTCCCGGGGGAGGGCGGATCCCTGCGGTGCGCAGCCCCGAGGGCGCGGTCACGTCGTGCGGTAGCGCTGTAGGGCGGTCCGTTCCGTGCAACTGCGGCTGGCAGTACGAGGCGACAGCGGTCCGACAGCATTGAGGGCGCCGTTTCACGTGAAACGGCGCCCTCAATGACGTACAGATGCTCAGCCGATGAACTCGGCGAGGTCCTTCTCGATGGCACCCTTCGGCTTGGCACCGACGATGGTCTTCACGACCTCGCCACCCTGGTAGACGTTCATGGTCGGGATCGACATGATGCCGTACTTGGCGGCGACGCCCGGGTTCTCATCGATGTTGAGCTTGACGACCGTCAGCTTGTCGGCGTTCTCGGAGGCGATGGCCTCCAGCGAAGGGGCGATCTGACGGCACGGTCCGCACCACGCCGCCCAGAAGTCGACCAGCACAGGCTTGTCGCTCTTCAGGACGACGTCCTCGAAGTCGGCGTCGGTCGCGGTCACGGTGGCACCGGCCATGGTGCTTCTCCTCATTCTCTGTTGATGTGGGGTGGGGAGCTGAGCGGGGACAGCGAGCCGTCCCCGGCAGGCTGTGGGAGTCAGACGGTTGCCGCAGTCTTCTCCGGCTCGGGGGTGTCCTCGGCGTCCACGTCCGTGAGCGCCGCCAGATAGCGCTCGGCATCCAGCGCCGCGGAGCAGCCGGTGCCGGCGGCAGTGATCGCCTGGCGGTAGGTGTGGTCCACCACGTCGCCGGCCGCGAAGACCCCGGGGAGGTTGGTGCGGGTGGAAGGAGCGTCCACCTTGAGGTAGCCGTCCTCGTCCAGGGTGAGGCTGTCCTTGAACAGCTCCACGCGCGGGTCGTGGCCGATGGCGACGAACAGTCCGGTCGTGTCCAGTTCGCGGGTCTCGCCGTTCTGTGTGTCGCGCAGGGTGAGGCCGGACAGCTTTCCGTCCTTGCTGTGGATCTCGGCGACCTCGCTGTCCCAGGCGAAGGAGATCTTCGGGTCGGCGAAGGCTCGCTCCTGCATGGCCTTGGAGGCGCGCAGCGTGTCCCGGCGGTGCACCACGGTGACGGATGCTGCGAAGCGGGAGAGGAACGTGGCCTCCTCCAAGGCAGTGTCGCCGCCACCCACCACGGCGATGTGCTGCTCGCGGAAGAAGAAGCCGTCGCAGGTGGCGCAGTAGGAGACGCCACGGCCGGAGAGCTCTTCCTCCAGCGGCAGGCCCAGCGTGCGGTGCTGCGAGCCGGTGGCCACGATCACGGTCCGGCCGCGGTGCACGGTGCCGTTGGAGTCCGTGACGGTCTTCACCGGGCCGGAGAGGTCGACCGCGGAGATGTCATCCGGCACCAGTTCAGCCCCGAAGCGCTCGGCCTGGGCCCGCATGTTGTCCATGAGTTCCGGGCCCATGATGCCCTCCTGGAACCCGGGGAAGTTCTCGACATCGGTGGTGTTCATCAGCGCTCCGCCTGCGGTGACGGAGCCTTCGAACACCAACGGCTTCAGCGACGCGCGGGCGGTGTAGAGCGCTGCCGTGTATCCGGCCGGGCCCGAGCCGATGATGATGACGTTGCGGACGTCGCTCACGGGAGTCTTCCTTGTCTGCCGACTGCTTCCGGGTACTTCTGCCGGGGCTTGCACCCCGTCCAACGGATCCTAAGGGGCAGACATTCCCCTGCCCTCGTCCGCGGGTCACCCGCGCGGGTAGGTGCCCTTGAAGAGGATCTTGCCCGGGCGGGACGGGTCGGCGCTCACACAGGAAGGGTCGACGACGTAGGCATCGACCAGCTTCGGATCGCCGCCCTGGTGGGGCAGGACGACCAGATACCCGGAGTGGTTCTGAAAAGTGGCCTCGGAGTCGACGGCCAGCGGGCTCTCTGTGCGGTGGAGACTGTCGCGGATGCAGGACGGCATGGTCGGCCCGTCACCGAGCGTGTCGTCGCGAAGTGTGTTCCGGTCGCTGCTGGGACTCTGCTCGACATCGACTGTGGGAGTGTCACTCGGCGTGGGGCTGTCCGTCACCTCTCGGGAGGGCGGGGGTGAGCTCTCGTCGGAGAGCAGCCCTTGGACGCGCTTGCGCAGCCGCTGATCGTCACTGCTGCCTCCGGCATCGGTGTCGGCGGAGACCGTCGGGCTGGACGACACCCGGGGTGCTCCTTCGTCCGTCGCCGACTTCGCCGTATTCGAGGTCACCTCGGTGGGAGCCGGGTCGGAGAGCGCGCGGAGGGTGATGCCGCCCAGTGTGAGGACGGCCATGGACGCCGCCGCAACCAGCACGACCGTACGCCGCCGATGTCGGGCGCCTCGGGCATCGCTCCGCCTGCCCGGCCCGGGCGCGGGGGCTCCGCGGTCCGCCCCTCCGGGGCCGGTGGACCCCGCGGCACGGCCGGGAGAGCGACCTGCCGCCGCGTCCCCGGAGCGGCGGCCGGGCTGGGTTTCACGTGAAACCGGGCACGCATCCGTTCCCGCAGCAGACCCGAGAGGCTCCGTGGCCGTTTCACGTGAAACGGGACGCTCCTGTGCCGTGGCGTCACCGCTGTCGCTGTCGCTGTCGGCGTGGCCGGCGCTGTCGCTGTCGGTACGAGCATGGATAGCGGCACCGGAACCGTCGACAGTGGGAACGCGGTCAGTGGTGCGATCGGCGGTGGCATCCGTGCCCGTGGTGGACTCCGTGCCCGTGGTGGACTCCGCCTTGCCCGGTGTGGACTCCGCCTTGCCCGGTGCGCTCGCCGCCAGAGTCGCCTCCGCCGCCAGTGCCCTGTCGATCCGGCTCGCCACATCCTCGGGCATCCGCTCGGGCCGCGGCAGGGTGCCGAGCGTCTCCCGGATCTCCTCCAGCGAGGCGGACACCTCCGCGCAGAGCTCGCAGGTGAGCAGATGCGCGCGGAGTTCCGCCCGGCGTGCCACGGGCACGATTCCCTCGTCGAGCGCGGAGATCTCGTCGATCTCCGGGTGCTCGTCGTGCGGAGAAGGAGTGGATGTCATGCCTGTCCCCCTCCTTTCCCGGCCCCGGAGCCTGTGGTGTCCTGCTGGGTGGTGTGCGGAGCCTTCCGCGGTGGCGGCTGCTGGGCCGCCTTCCGTGACGCCTTCCGCGGCGCCGCTCTCGGTGCTGGGACGGATGCTCCCGGCGGAGGGTTCCGTCCGGTACCGGCTTCGTCCTCGGAACCGCCGCTCTCTCCCCGGCTGTCCCTGCCGGTGTCCCCGCTTCTGCCTCCGTCGCTGCCGTCCTTGCGCAGATGCGAGACGAGGGGGAGCAGCCGGGCCCGGCCGCGGGCGCACCGGCTCTTGACGGTGCCCACCGCCACATCGAGCACCTCTGCGGCCTCGGCGACGGGGTAACCCTGCATGTCCACCAGTACCAGCGCCGCCCGCTGGTCGACCGGAAGCTCGGACAGCGCCGAGACGATCTGGCGATGTGTCTCCTGGCGTTCCACGGGTGCGGCGGCGGATTCCTGGGGCTCCAGGAGCTGTTCCATCCGCTCGGTGTCGTCGGTGAGTGTGGCCCGGCGGGAGGCTGCTTTGCGGACGCGGTCCAGGCAGGCGTTGACCGTGATGCGGTGCAGCCACGTGGTGACGGCGGACTGCCCCCGGAAGTTGTGTGCGGCGCGATAGGCGGAGATGAGCGCGTCCTGCACGGCGTCCGCGGCCTCCTCGCGGTCTCCGAGCGTGCGCAGGGCCACGGCCCACAGACGGTCCCGGTGGCGCCGGACGAGTTCGCCGAACGCCTCGGGATCCCCCGCGACATGACGGGCGAGCAGCTCCTTGTCGTCCGGCGCGGCCGTCCCGCCGGGAGCCTCCTCGCTCGCCATGCAGACCCTCCCCTCAACCCTGCCGCCCTCGTGTCGGAAGCGGCGCCCGCGGCCTCAGCTGAGGACCTGGACCTCCGTGACGCGACCACGGTAGTCGCCTCCGTCGGTGGCCGGGAGCTTGGTGAGCCACAGCAGTACGTAGCGGGTCTTGATGGGCTTCTTGGCCTTCAGGGTGAGGTGTTCCCCGGAGCCGTTGGTGACCTTGCTGAAACTGCCCAGTGAGGAGGGTGTGTTGGTGACGCTCTTGGGCGCGGCCAGGAAGCTCGCCGAGGTCTTCCCGATGAAGTCCACCTTCAGCTGGCTGACCTGCCGGGTGCTCCCGAGATCGAGGATGAGGCCGGCGCCGGACTTCAGGTTGCCGAAGGTGGGGTGGCCCAGGTACTTGTCCGTGAGCCAGTAGGTGCCGGGGTCGCCGTCCACGGCGTCACCGGCCCGCTCGGGCTTCTCGCGCCCGTCCGAGCTCTCCGGGTCGAAGTCCTGGACCTCTTGGATCTTGATGGGCTTGCCGGTCTGCACCGGCTTGTCCTCGCCTTCCACCGGCTTGGTGGGCTTCTCCTTGACCGGTTCGCCCTTGAGCAGGGCGTCGGCGATCTGCCAGCTCCCCAGGCCGAGGGCGGCGATGAGAAGCGCGGAGACCCCCCACTTGAGGGCCTTACCAGTCCGTCCGGGCAGCGCGGGCGGTGCCGGGGGCTCGGCACCCGGCACCGCTGCCGGGCTGCCGGGCGCGGCGCCGCCGGGAACGCCGGGCGCCGCGAAGCTGCCCTGCTGGTAGGCAGTGCGCTGGTACGGGGGCGGGGTGGTGAACGCCTGCTCCGGCGGGCGGATGCGGGGCAGCGAGGCGACGGCCTTGCAGAGTTCGTCCGGGGTGGTGCAGGGCTGTTCCTGCCGGGAGGCTGTCGCGCCGTCGTTCACCAGCGCACGCATGGCCAAGGTGGAGAGACCGCGGTGGACACCGGCCCGGAGCTGCTCGGGGGCCACGAGCGCCCCGATGTCCAGCGAACCGGTGCCCGGCAGTCCGTGCGCCCCCTCCTCGTACGGCCAGCGCTGGGTGAGCGCCGCGTACAGGAGTGCGCCGATCGCCTCCGTGTCGTCGCGCTGCGGGTGCTCGCTCGTGACACCGCGCAGGGCCGCGTTCACCGCGAGCCCGCGGATGCGGTACTGGCCCATGCCGGTGCGGAGCACGCAGGAGGGGGTCAGACGCAGATGTGCGAGACCCTCGCGGTGGGCCGCGGCCAGGGCCTGGGCGAGCTGGTTGACGAGCTGGTACGCCTCGTGGGGTTCCAGGGGGCCGCCGGCGAGCAGTTCGCTGAGCGGGACCGCGTCGGGCAGCCACTCGTGGACGACGTAGACCAGTTCGCCCTCCTCGACCGCGTCGAGGACCTGCACGAACCGGGGGTCGCCGAGCAGAGCCGCCGAGCGGGCCGCGGCGAGGACCTGGCGGGCCCGGGAGTGGCCGACGGGCAGGACATGCACGCCGACGGCACGGCGGAGCTTCTCGTCGACCGCGCGCCAGCTACTGAAACCGTCGAGCCGGGTGACGCACTCCTCCAGCCGGTACCGCCGGGCCAGCTTGTGGCCGCTGTGCAGCTCGGGGACCCGCATCTCGGCGGGCGCGCGCTTCGAGGAACCGTCGGACGGTCCGGAGGCCGCCCCGGCCGGCTCCGCGGCCGCCTCGGGCTGCTGTCGGTCGGTTCTGGGCTTCTCGCGGTCCTTGGCCTTCTTCCGGGGCTTCTGCGGCTCCGCGTTCCGGCCCGCGCCCATCTCCTCGGCGCTCCCGGCGTCCGTGGCGGCCCCGTCTGCGGCCTCGTCCTCGGCAACCTCGTCCTCGGCAGCCCCGTCCTCGACAGCGCTGTCGCCGTCGGTGCCGGAGGCCGCGTCGGCGTCGGGACCGGTGCCGGGGCGGGAGCCGGTGTCGGCGTCGGAGCCGGCGTCGGTGTGGCGCTCAGGAGCGGCCGCGCGGGCGTCGTCACCACGTGCTTCGGCGGGGTCGGCGGGGCCGCTGCTGCGGGCCGGTTCCTCCCCGGCGGAGTCCGGCAGGCTCCCACTGCTCCCTTCGGGGGAGGCGCCGGGGCGAGTGGCACCGGGCGGGCCCGTCAGTGGTGCGGTGTCGGTGGAGTGGGCCGGGGACTCGTCGTGGTCCGAGGTCCCGGTGTTGCGGCTGTATCCGTTCGTCGCGTCCGTCGCACCGTCGCCCGTGGCCCCGTCCTGCTGGGCGGTCAGCGGTGCGTCATGCGCACCACTGGTCTCGGCCACGCCGACAGCGGCTGTGCTCCGTTCCGCCACCGTCGTTCCTGCCTCCCCATCCGTGGTGGCCGTTTTTCTGGAAACGGCCAAAAACATTGTGCCTACACCTCGCCGCTATGCACGACACGCGGGGGCGAATGATGGTTGTATACGTCGGTTTCCCACCCGCTTTTCATCGGCCGATTCTGGCGCGCACCATCCCGAGCATCGCTGTCATCTCCTCGATGCGCATACGCTTCGCCGCTAGGACGAAAACCGCGCCCAATACGATCCCTCCGCCCAGCAGGGCGGCGATCGAGCCGAGTGTGCCGCTGCCCAGCGCGTGGGTGATGCCCCAGGCCGCGGCTCCGGCGGCGAGCGTGGCCGGGACGCTTGCCCCGGCGAGCCGGGTGTACGTGCGGACCACGTGCCGCCCGTCGAGGTCACCGCCCAGCCGGCGGCTGAGCCGGCGCCAGGCGATACCGACACCGATGATGTAGGCGAGGCCGTAGGAGGCCGCCATGCCCACGACCGCCCAGCGCGAGGGCAGCAGCAGGAAGCAGAGTGCGGAGGCGGCGGCGTTGACGGCAGCCACTATCACCGTGTTGAAGAACGGGGTGCGGGTGTCCTCGTAGGCGTAGAAGGCACGCAGGACGACGTACTGCACCGAGAAGGGGATCAGACCGAGGCCGAAGGCCATCAGCATGTACCCCATGGAACGGGCCGCGTCCACGCCGGCCGAGCCGTAGATCATCGTGCACATCGGGATGCCGAGTGCCACGAAGCCGAAGGCGATCGGGACGATGGCGACGGCGGAGTTGCGCAGGCCCTGCGAGATGTCGTCCCGCACGGCGCCGCTGTCGCCGTCGGCGGCCGAGCGCGAGAGGCGGGGCAGCAGCGCGGCCATCACGGAGACGGTGATGATCGCCTGCGGCATGTTCCAGATCAGCTGCGCGTTGGAGTAGGCGATGTAGCCGGTGCCGGAGTGGCCGCTCTGCGCCGCAGTCGTGCCCGCCCAGGTGGAGAGCTGCGAGACGACCAGGACGCCGGCCTGGTTGGCGAGTACGAACAGGATCGTCCACTTGGCCAGCTTGGCGGCCTTGCCCAGGCCGTGGCCGCGCCAGTCGAAGCGGGGGCGGATCCGGAACCCCGCGGCCCGGAGGTACGGGATCATCGCCAGCGCCTGCACGACCAGGCCCAGCAGGGTGCCGACCCCGAGCAGCCGGGCGCCCTCGGGCGGGATGGTGCTGACTGTCAGATCGGAGGTGTCGGCGGTGCCGTACACCCACAGGAACATGCTGATGGTGGCGATGATGACGACGTTGTTCAGGACCGGGGTCCACATCATGGCGCCGAAGCGGCCCCGTGCGTTGAGGATCTGCCCCATCACCACATGGATGCCCATGAAGAAGATCGAGGGCAGGCAGTAGCGCACGAAGGTGATGGTGACCTCGTTGGCCGCGGGGTTGTCGGCGAGCTTCACCGACATCAGCCGCACCAGGACGGGCGCTGCGAACACCGAGGCCACGGCCAGCGTGCCCAGGATGACCGCGACCAGCGTCAGGAGCCGGTTCGCGTACGCCTCGCCGCCGTCGCCGTCCTCCTTCATGGCGCGGACGAGCTGTGGCACGAAGACGGAGTTGAGGCCCCCGCCGACGGTCAGCACATAGATCATGGTCGGCAGCGTGATGGCGAGCTGATAGCTGTCCCCGAGCGCCGAGGCGCCGAGTGCGGCCACGATCATCGCGGAGCGGACGAAGCCGGTGAGCCGGGAGACCATCGTGCCCGCGGCCATGATGGCGCTGGACTTGAGGAGCCCTCCCCCGCCGCCGGAGGCAGGCGGTGCGGCGGGAGCCCCGCCTTCCTCGCCGGGTGGAGCGCCCTTGGGTGCGACGGTGCCGAGATTCACCGTCTGCGCGGACGGCTCCTCGGCGGCACCGGGAGCCCCCGGCTCGGGTGGATAGGGCTGCGGCGGCTGCGTGGGTTCCGGGTGGAACCCGGAGGACTGCGCCTGGCCCCGGCCCGGGTCGTGCTCCGGCGGGCGGTTCTGCCACGGAGCGGAGCCGGGCGGCTGCCTCCGGTCGGCGGGCGGGACGTGACCTGGGGGCGGCGGCCCTGCGGGCGGTGCGGCCTGCTGCGGCGGGGCCTGCCCCTGGTCGCGGTAGAGGTGCGCGAAGGCGTCGTTCGACTGTGCGGACGGCGACTGCGACGGCGACTGCGACGCAGACGGCGACGGCAGGGGCGGTGGCTGGTAGGCCGTGCCCGGGGCCTGGAGCGGATGCTGGGCCTGCCCCTGCCCCTGCCCCTGCCCCTGCCCCTGGCCCGGGTACGTCCCCGGGTACGTCTGGCCCTGCTGCGGCCGGTTCTGCTGTGCCTGGCCCGGACGTGTCCGGCCCGGATGTCCCTGGCCCGGGTGTGCCGGACCTTGCTGGGCCTGGCCCGGGTACGGCTGCTGCCCCTGGTACGGCTGGCTTTGGGGGGAGCGCGGCTGGTCCGGCGCTGAGTGCGGACCTTCGGGCTGCGGGCCGGGGGAGGGCCACGCGTGCGGATCGTGGACCGAGGGGTCGCGCTCGTCGTGCGGGTCGGGCCCGTACGAGTCCTGTGCGTACGCGTCTTCCGGCCGGCCAGAGCCGTCACCGGGGTTCCGGCCCCGGTCACCGCCATACGGCGCGTTCATCGTCGCTACCTACCCCTGCCCCTGCTCGCCCGGATGAGTCAACGGTCCACTTTCTCACCCGTCGCCGGGGGGTTGTCGCTTTCCCGTTCGGTGTCGTCTCCGTCACTGCCGTCACTGCCGTCACTGCCGGCGCGCGCTGCGGTGTCGGTCCCCTCGCCATCGGCAGTGCCGTCTGTGCCGTCTGCGGCTCCGGACTCCGAGGCACGCGCGTCGTCGGTGGTCTTCGCACCGTCGGCGCTGTGCTCGCCGTTGCGGGGACCGTCGCCGCCGTCTGCGTCATCGTCGCCGCGGCCGTCTGCGTCGTCATTGTCGGCGGCGGCGGCGTCGTCGCCGCCGCCGTCGTCCGGCTGCTCCAGCGGGGCGTCCGGGTCGGGGGCCGGGCCGGAGCGCTTGCGCTGGGTGTACATCCGGATGCCCGCGAGCACGATCAGCAGCACACCGCCCGCGATCACCAGCAGCACGGTCGAGGTGATGGAGGTCACATTGACCTGGAACTTCATCGGCTTGCCGTAGCGCTCGCCGTCCTCGGTGTAGAGCTGTGCGTAGACGTAGGCACGGCCGTTGTTCTTGGCGCTGGTGTCGAACTTGAGGGACTGGGTGTGCTCCCCGTCGACCTTGACCCGCTTGGCGTCGCCCACGTCCAGCCCCACCCGGCTGGAGCGCAGTTCGAGGACGAGCCCGTCGACCCCCTGCGCGAGGTTGTTCTGGACCGTCACCGGGATGGTGGCCTCGCGTCCGGAGAGGGTGATGTCCGACTTCTTGATGAGCCTGACCGCGCCGCGCAGCTCCAGCAGGTACTTCTCCACGGTGTCGCGGTAGCGCTGTCCGGCGCGGGCCTCGCCGCGCCAGGCGTTGGAGACCTCGCGGTCTATCGCGGTGGTGAACGGCGGCATGACGCGGTCGGCCTGGCTGAGGATCCGCTTGAAGTCCTCCAGCCCGTCCTTGGTCTTCCGCACCTGCTCGAAGGCGGCGGTGGGCAGCTCGCTCTTCCGCAACGAGGAGGGGTAGGAGGACGGCGCGGGCATCCGGCGCCGCGCGTTCGGGTCGGGCTTGGCCTCGGCGGCGTCCGCCAGGCTGCTGGTCTCCGTCCAGCTGCTGTGCTCGAGCGCCCTGATGCCGTCCGCCATCGCCTGCGCCTGGGACACGCTGGGCCTGCGCTGCGGAGCGACGACGACGCTGCGGCTGCGGGAGGGCATCTGCCGGGCCAGCGCGAGGGACTGCGCGGCGAACCGCTGGACGGCGAGCGAGGAGTTCCCCGCCCGCGACATGTCGCCCTCGAACGCCGTGGAGAGCAGCGTGTCGGCGACCAGCGCGGTGTTGCCGCTGCCGATCGGGCGGGCCGCTGTGGGGCTGTAGGAGAGCTCGGTCTCGCGGACGCTGTCGCTGCGGGCGATGACGTTGTGCGCGCCCGCCGAGGTGGCGACGTCCACGATGGAGGAGTCGACGGCGCCCTGGTAGGGCCAGGCGAAGTCCGTGCTCGGTTTCACGTGGAGCACCACCTGCACGGTCCTCCTGGCCAGCGCGGTGGCCTGGCCCAGGGAGCTGAGAGCACCGCGGACCCTGGTGCCGCGGTGGGCGAGCGAGGCCAGGTCCGGGTCGGCGAACGGGAGCGCGACGACCTCCTTGTCCTCGACCGCCTGCTGCAGCTCGGCCAGCCAGCGCTTGGCGTACGCCTGGTTCTTCCCCGCGACGGTCTCGTCCGGCTCGCCGCCGGGCTTCTGCACCCGGTAGCGCCCGGCCATCATGTCGACGCTCGCCAGCAGGTCGGGGTCGATGACCCAGGTGACGTCGAGGTCCTTGCCGAGCTCCAGCATCTGCTGGAGGCGGCCGCCGGGCGCCAGCTCCTCGGCGAGCGAGTCGTCCTGGAAGACCGGGGTCTGCTGCTCGTCGGACTGGGTGCGTGCCGTGACGTGCGGGGTGGAGATCAGCGGCCAGAGGTAGGTGAGCCGGGTCCGGTTCTCGGGGGCCTCCCCCTGCCAGGGCAGGAAGGTGCGGCCGATGCCGAGGATCTGGGCATAGGGCCGGTTGCGGGTCTGCCCGGTGAGGGAGACGGCGAGCTGGTGGACACCGTTGCTGCCGAGATGGAGGTCGCTGACCGGCACCTTGAGGGTGAAGGCCCGGGTGATGCCGGAGGCGAGACCGCTGAGCCGCGCTCCGTGGTCGCCGGGGACCTCGGTGCCGTCCGCCCCCGAGAGGTAGCCCTTGCGCCGTGCGGCCTGCTGGATGGCGCTGCGTGAGGTGAGCCTGGGGCCGATCCGGGGGGCGAGCCGCAGATCGGTCAGCGTCGTCTTGCTGGTGTTGGTGACGGTGCCGCTCAGCGTGAGCGTGTCGCCCTTCCCGGGGATGGCGGGGGTGACCTCGTCGAGAGAGATCTGTGCGCTGCGGGAGCCGGTGCCGGTACGGGCCGAGGGCGCCGCCGCCGCTGCGCTCCCGGAGGAGGCGGCGGGCGCCGCGGCGGCCGTCGGAGCGGTTGCGGGGAGTACTCCGGCCAGCACGGGGAGTGCGGCCATGAGGAGCGCCGCAGCACGGCGCCTCCAGCGGTTCGTCCCCTCCGGGCCAGGGGGAGCCTGACTCTCAGCCGCCTCGGCCACGCGCTCGTCCATCCCGTCGTCTGTCGTCTCGGTTGCTGCGTCGACGTGTGTGTCGAATGTGCTGTGTCGTTGTGGTGCCTGGTGCCTGGTGCCTGGTGCCTGGTGCCTGGTGCCTGGTGCCTGCTGTCTGGTGCCTGGTGCCTGGGGGCGCCGCCGGTCCGGGTGCCGGTGTTCCGGCTGCGGAGGGTACGGCGGGGTCGCCGGCGTCCCGTTCCGGGGCACCGACGTCCCGTTCCGGATCCCTGATGGTAACGATGCCCGCAGGGTGGAAGTGCCGCGCCGTCCACCACATGATCACCCAGGCCGGTGCCGCGGGGCGCGGGTGGTTGCCGGGAACGGGGGCGCCTCGGGTCAGGGCGGCAACGTAACCTGTGCTGTTGTGCCGAACGCCAAGAGTGACAGCCAGGACCAGCCCACCGTCGTGCCCGCGATGTCCGCAGCGGACCGTCCGGCGGCCGAGCAGCTCAGTGCGGTGCAGCGGCGCGCCGTGAGCGAGCTGCTGCGGGTCTCGCCGGTGGCGGACGAGCTAGCGCGCCGCTTCCAGGAGGCCGGCTTCCGGCTCGCTCTGGTCGGCGGCTCGGTACGGGACGCGCTGCTGGGGCGGCTCGGTAACGATCTCGACTTCACCACCGATGCCCGGCCCGAGGACGTGCTCGCGCTTGTGCGGCCGTGGGCGGACGCGGTGTGGGACGTGGGCATCGCCTTCGGCACCGTAGGGATCAAGAAATCCGACTTTGTCCTGGAAGTGACGACGTATCGGTCGGAGGTCTACGACCGCACCTCCCGCAAGCCCGAGGTCTCCTACGGCGAGACCATCGAGGAGGACCTGGTCCGGCGTGACTTCACCGTGAACGCGATGGCGGTCGCGCTGCCGGAGAAGCACTTCATCGACCCGCACGGCGGTCTGGAGGATCTGGCCACCCGGCGGCTGCGCACTCCGGGCACCCCGGAGGCGTCCTTCTCGGACGATCCGCTGCGGATGATGCGTGCCGCCCGGTTCGCCGCGCAGCTCGATTTCGAGATCGCCCCGGAGGTCGTGGCCGCCATGAAGGAGATGGCCGACCGGATCGGGATCGTCTCCGCGGAGCGGGTCCGGGACGAGCTGAACAAGCTGCTGCTCTCGCCGCAGCCGCGCAAGGGGCTGCGGCTGCTGGTGGAGACCGGGCTGGCCGACCGGGTGCTGCCGGAGCTGCCCGCACTGCGGCTGGAGCGCGATGAGCACCACCGGCACAAGGACGTCTACGAGCACTCGCTGACGGTGCTGGCCCAGGCGATCGACCTGGAGGAGGACGGCCCCGATCTGACGCTGCGGCTGGCGGCGCTGCTGCACGACATCGGCAAGCCGAGGACGCGGCGGTTCGAGAAGGACGGACGGGTCTCCTTCCACCACCACGAGGTGGTGGGCGCCAAGATGACGAAGAAGCGCATGGCCGCGCTCAAGTACCCGAGCGAGATGATCAAAGACGTCTCGCGACTGGTCGAGCTCCATCTGCGCTTCCACGGGTACGGCACGGGCGAGTGGACGGACTCCGCGGTCCGTCGCTATGTACGGGACGCCGGACCGCTGCTGAGCCGACTGCACAAGCTGACCCGCTCCGACTGCACGACGCGCAACAAGCGGAAGGCGCAGGCGCTCTCCCGCGCCTACGACGGTCTGGAGGAGCGGATCGCCCGGCTCCAGGAGCAGGAGGAGCTGGACGCCATCCGGCCCGATCTCGACGGCAACGAGATCATGCGGGAGCTGGATGTGCCCCCGGGGCCTGTGGTGGGGCGGGCGTACAAGCATCTGCTGGAGCTGCGGCTGGAGCACGGTCCGCTGGGGTACGACGCCGCTGTCGCGGAGCTCAGGAAGTGGTGGGCCCAGCAGGGGGGCTGACCCGGTTCGCTCCGCCGCGCAGCGTTGTTTCACGTGAAACGCGGAAGAGCGCGGCGGCGAGGAGCGCGTAGAGCACGGCCACTCCGATGACGATGACCGCGGACCGGCCGTCCGGCGGAAGCATCGCCGCGGCGACTCCGGCCGCGCCGACATAGGAAACGTTGTAGAGCATGTCGTAGAGAGAGAAGACCCGGCCGCGGAATGCGTCGTCCACGGAGGTCTGGACGGCGGTGTCCGTGGCGATCTTCCCGGCTTGGGTCACCAGCCCCAGCACGAAGGCGGCCAGCAGTATCGGCACGGGACGGAAGGACAGCCCCAGGGCGGGTTCCAGCACCGCCGCAGCACCCGCGCACAGCGCCATCCAGCCGAAGATGCCCACCCGGGGCACCGCCGAGGGTGTGATGACGGCAGCGATGAAGAACCCCAGCCCGGAGAGACCAAGTGCGATCCCCAGCAGCGGGAGCCCACCGTCGGTGTCGCCGCTTCCGTTCCATGCGTACCGGGCCAGCATCAGCACCGTGACGGTCAGCGCGCCGTAGCAGAAGCGCATCACCGCCGAGGCCGTCAGCGCGTACACGGCGGCGGGGCGCCCGCCGAGGTGGACCAGTCCCGCGAGCAGTCCCCGTGCGGTGCTGGCGACGGCAGCGAGGATGCGGGGCTGCACCTCGGCGGGATCGGGACCGAGCAAGCCCTTGGTCATCCGCAGCGAGGCGAGCCCGGCCAGCAGATACACCGCGGCCGCCGTCAGCAGGACCAGGGCATCCGCGGCCCGTCCGGCGCCGGGGGCGAGGAAGCGCACCGCGAAGGCGATACCGCCGCCCAGTGTCGCGGCGAGCGTCCCCGCGGTCGGGGAGAGGGAGTTGGCCACCACGAGGCGCTCTCCGTCCACGACGCGGGGCAGTGCGGCGGACAGCCCGGCGAGGACGAACCGGTTGACGGCCGTGACGGTGAGCGCGGACAGAAAGACGAGCCACTCGGGAACGGCACCGAACACCAGCGCCGCGGTGGCGGTCGCCAGCACGGTGCGGAGAAGGTTGCCGAAGAAGAGCACCTGCCTGCGCTGCCATCGGTCCAGCAGCACTCCCGCGAACGGCCCGAGCAATGAGTACGGCAGCAGCAGTACCGCCATCGCGGAGGCGATGGCGGCGGGGGAGGTCTCCTTCTCGGGAGAGAAGACGACATAGGCCGCCAGAGCGATCTGGTAGATGCCGTCGGCCGACTGGGAGAGCAGCCGGACCGCCAGCAGCTTCCGGAAGTCCGGAAAACGGAGCAGGGTGCGGAGATCGCGGGCGACGGACATGGGGACAGCCTCACACAGTCCGGACCGGCCACGACGGTTTCACGTGAAACGACGTCGTCGGCCGCACGGCCGGCCCTGCGGCTCCCCTCGCCAGGGCCTCCGGGCGCGGAGCGTGGCCCCCGCCCCGCCCCGCCCCCGCCGCTCCCGCCCAGGCCCCTGTGGCCGCCCCCGCACCCGCCTCTGCGGGCGCTCCGCTCCGGACCCTGCCCCCTGCGCGCCTGCGCCTGCGCCTGCCCCTGCCTCGTACCGGGATCTCTCCCGGCCCGGCCGGCTCACTCCCGCAGCGTCGTGCCCCAGTGCACCGCCGCCCGGGCCACGGGTGCCGCGGAGCGCTGGAGCACGGGCGGGCGGGTGAGCGAGGTCAGGGAGAACGCATCGGGCGCCCGGTCCAGGACCCCGCCGCCCGGGTCGTCGGAGCCGTCGTCCCGGCGGACCGGGTCGTGCTCGGGGCGCAGCGCATCGCGGACCACCATCGCGCACAGATAGGCGGTGCCGAGCAGATGCGCGGCGATGACCAGTTGGTAGCCGTCCTCGGGCAGGCCCTGGTGCTTGTCGGAGCCGTTGTAGGCGAGGTACATCCAGATGCCCAGGAAGTAGAGCGTCTCGCAGCTCTGCCAGATGAGGAAGTCCCGCCACTTGGGCCGGGCGAGGGCGGCCAGCGGGATCAGCCACAGCACGTACTGCGGTGAGTAGACCTTGTTGGTGAGCACGAACAACGCGACTACCAGGAAGGCGAGTTGGGCGAATCGGGGGCGGCGGGGCGCGCACAGCGCGAGGGCGGCGATGCCCGCGCATCCCAGGGCCATCAGGAGGGTGGCGTAGATGTTGGCGTCGTCGAACGTGCGTCCGGTCCGCTGCTGCAGGATCAGCCACAGCGAGCCGAAGTCCACCGGACGCTCCTGGCTGAAGCGGTAGAACTTCGACCAGCCCTCCCAGGAGAGCAGCATCACCGGCACGTTCACCACCGCCCACGAGGCGGCGGCACCGCCCGCCGCCCTGCCGAAGGCGCCCCAGCGTCCGGCTCGCCAGCACAGCAGCAGCAGCGGGCCGAGGAGCAGCGCGGGGTAGAGCTTCGCCGCGGTGGCCAGCCCGATCAGCACGCCTGCCGCCAGGGGGCGCGAGCGGGACCACAGCAGCATCCCGGCGGCCGTCATCGACACCGCCAGCAGATCCCAGTTGATGGTCGCCGTCAGCGCCAGCGCGGGGGCGAGTGCGACGAGCATGCCGTCCCAGGGGCGATTGCGGTGCGTGCGGGCCACACAGACGATCAGCACCGCGGCGCAGACCAGCAGCATCCCGGCGTTGACCACCCAGTAGAGCTGCTCGTCCTGCTGGAGCGAGTCCCCGCCCACCGTGAGCGTGGCCGCGAGGTACATGAACGCCCCGGTGAGCACGGGGTACTCCAGGTAGTCCATGCCGCCGGAGATCCGGTCCGGGATGCGGTCGAGATAGGGCACGAGGCCGTCCGCGAAGCCCCGGCCGTGGTAGAGGTGCGGGATGTCGGAGTAGCAGGCGTGCACGTACTGCGCGGTCTGCCCGGAGAACCAGCCCCCGTCCAGGCACGGGAGCTTCTGCAGCATGCCGAGCGTGTACATGGCCAGGGCGAGGGCCACCACGGTGCGGATCGGCGTCCACCAGCCGGTCCCGCTCACGGCGCGTCGCCCGGCGGGACCGCCGGCCACTTCGCTCGCGGCGGTCGCCACCTCGTCGTGGTCCGTGGGGCGTACGACGGGCGGCGCGGCGGAGGGTCGGCCGGATCGCGGAGCGGGGTTCCGTGCGGTGGGGGCGCTCGTCATGGGGGTCATCCTGCCGCACCCCGGATACGGGAACGGCCCCCGGTTCGGACTCCCGTGGTTCCAGGAGCCGGGCCGGGGGCCGTCCGCGGAGCGGTGTTCAGGACGGGAGCGGCGCTCGGACGAGGCGCGCGCTCACTCCCTCCGGGAGCCGACAGGACCGCCGAAGATCTGGCCGCTGTCGTTGCCGCCGGGATCGCCGGTACCGCCCCCGTCGCCGCCCGGGCCGGATGTTCCGCCGCCGTTTCCGCCGCCGCCGTTGCCGCCGCCGCCGTTTCCGCCGTTGTCGTTTCCGCCGTTGTCCTGGCACCGCGGGTCGAGCGGCGGGCAGCTCGTGTCGGACGGGGAGGGGTCGCTGGACTCGGACTCCGAGGGCTCCTCGGACGGCGTCTCACTCGGCGTCTCCGAGGGGGTCGGCGGCGCCGAGGTCTCGGTCGGTGTCGGCTCGGGGCTCTCACCGGGCCCGTAGACCTTCTCCCCGATGGGCTGGGCCTTGGGGAACGGCTTGACGCTCGTGCCCTTGAGGGCGGCCTTCATGTAGGAGGTCCAGATCTGCGCCGGGAACGAAGCGCCGTGGATCTTCTCCTGGCCACCGGTGCCGAACATCTCCAGGAACTTGCGGTCCTTGGCGGAGGCGTCGTCGTTCATCCGCCACATGCCGATCGCGGTCGACAACTGCGGGGTGTATCCGGCGAACCAGGCCGACTTGTTGCCGTCCGTCGTACCCGTCTTGCCGGCCGCCGGGCGGCCCAGCGCCTTGGCGACGGTGCCGGTGCCCCGCTCGACGACGTCCGTCAGCACGTCGGTGACGTTGTTGGCCACCTGCGGGCTGAAGGACTGCTTGACCTGGTGCTCGGGCAGGGTGAGGCGCTTGCTGTCCTGGTCGACGACCTTGGTCACCGAGTACAGGTCGTGCTGCTTGCCCTCTGCGGCGAACGTGCCGTAGCCGCCGGCCATCCGGATCGCGCTCGGGGTGGAGATACCCAGCGAGAAGGAGGGGCCGTTCGACTTGTTGAGGCTGGAGGGCAGCAGTCCGGCGTCCTCGGCGTTCTTGCGTACCGTCGGGATCCCCACGTCCATGCCGAGCTGCACGTACGGCGTGTTCACCGAGTGCACCATGGCCTCACGCAGGTTGATCCGGTAGTTGTGCGACTTGTCGCCGTAGTCCTGGTTGCCGTCGTTGACCTGCCGCCAGGACTCGCCTTCCTTGTTCTTCCAGATCTCGCCGTTGTAGTTGCGGACGAGCATCTTGTTCTTGCCGCTGTAGTAGCTGGTGTCCGGGTTGGCGAGGGTGCGCTCGGCGGCGGATTGCTGCTCGCCCCCGCTGCGGTCGCGCACCCCGTCGCGCATGGCGGCGCTCAGCACGAACGGCTTGAAGGTGGAGCCGACGGGCACACCGGTCTCGTCCGCGTTGTTGGTGAAGTGCTTGACGTAGTCCTTGCCGCCGTACAGGGCCACGATTCTGCCGTCGCTCGGGTCGACCGAGGCGCCGCCGAACTGCACGTGGGTGTCCAGATCGGGTCGTTTCTTCGGGTCGATGTTCTCGTCGTAGACCTTGTTGACCGCGTCCCGGAGTGCGAACGTCTTCTTCTTCTCGAAGGTCGTGGTGATCTGGTAGCCGCCGCGGTTGAGCTGCTCGCGGGTGAGGACGTCGTTGTTGACCAGGTAGCGGTTGGCCAGGTCGATCAGGTAGCCCTTCTGCCCCCGCTTGTCCATCGCCTTCTTCGGCGGCTTGATGTTCGGCAGACCCTTGTCGATCCACTCGTCCGCCTTGGCGCGGGACATCTTGTGGACCTCGACCTCGCGGTTGAGGACGGACGCCCACTTCTTCTGCGAACGCTCCTCGTTGGCCTTCCGGTCGCCCTCGTAGGGGTCGTAGAGCGCGGAGCCGTTCAGCAGCGTCGTCAGGTACGCGCCCTCGGACGGGGTGATGTCGGCGACGTCCTTGTCGAAGTACGCCTGCGAGGCCGCCTGGACACCGAAGGCGCCGCGGCCGAAGTATGCGGTGTTGAGGTACCCCTCCAGGATCTCCGACTTCTTCATCGTGGCGCCGGCCTTGATGGAGATGAACAGCTCCGTGACCTTGCGCTTGATGGTCTGGTCCTGGGTGAGGTAGTTGTTCTTGACGAACTGCTGGGTGATCGTCGAACCGCCCTGGGTCTCACCGCCGGTCGCCATGTTGAAGCCGGCCCGTGCGATACCCATCGGGTCGACGCCGGAGTCGTCCCAGAACGAGGCGTTCTCCGAGGCGACGACCGCGTGCTGGAGCGACTTGGGCATCTGGCTCAGCGAGACGTTCTGCCGGTTCTTCTCCCCTTCGGCGCCCGCCACCGCGAGCCGGTCGCCGCCCTTCCAGTAGTAGACGTTCGTCTGCGAGCGCGCGTCCGCCTTGGCCTGGTCGGGGACCTCCACCATCCACAGGCCGATCGCGAAGGCGACGATCAGCAGCCCGACGAAGCCGAAGCAGGTGGCGGACACCAGCTTCCAGGACGGCAGCCAGCGCCGCACGCCGTGCTTCCCGGCCCGCGGGTAGTCGATGAAGCGCTTGCGCTCCGGCGTCTCGCGGCCGCGACCGGCTCCGCGCCGTCCGCCCTGGGCGTTCGCGGCGGCTGCCGAGGCGCGGCGCCGTCCGCCGCCCTGGGCGGCTCTCCTGGCCTCCGCGCGCCCGCCGTGGCCGGACCCGCCGGGTGCCGACCGGTGGCCCTGTGCTTCAGGACCCGGCTCGGAGGGCGGCTGCTGCCCGCCACCGCGGGAGGCCGACCGGCGACCGGAGGACGGTGGCGGCTGCGCCGCACGACGGCCGCGCCCCTGCGGCGGCTTTCGACGGTTTCCGCTCATTGGAACAGCTACTCCTCGGGCAGGCGGCCCGTGCGCCTGAAGGTGGCAGTTTGCTTCTGGTCCCCCCGGGTGCGCCGGGACGGGAGAACCGGACCCGGACGCACTTCACCGGAGACGAGGACGCGCACTCGCGTCGCACGGTTCCCGGTGGTCTGCACGCGGACAGACTACGCAGCTCCAAAACCATCCTTAGCCGGTATTCGCCACAAAGGACGCAAAGGTACTCCGGCGAATCGGCGATGTGAGGGCCTTCACCGACCCCCCTCTTGTCGCTCCCGTCACCGCGTTCTATCGTCGGGATGTATCGAGTCGATACATCAGAGCGAGATAAGCGCGAGATAAGCGCGGGACAAGCGGTTGTGGACGGAGGTGGGCGGACAGTGAGCAGGCGCTCCGGCGTTCTCGAGTTCGCCGTACTCGGTCTGCTGCGCGAGTCCCCGATGCACGGGTACGAGCTGCGCAAGCGGCTCAACACCTCGCTCGGCGTCTTCCGCGCCTTCAGCTACGGCTCGCTCTACCCCTGCCTCAAAGCGCTGGTGCAGCGCGGCTGGCTGGTGGAGGAGCCGAGCGAGCAGCCGGAGGAGCAGCAGTCCGCGCGGGCCCAGACAACCCCGCTGGCCGGGCGCCGGGCGAAGATCGTGTACCGGCTGACGGCCGACGGCAAGGAGCACTTCGAGGAACTGCTCTCCCAGACGGGTCCCGACACCTGGGAGGACGAGCACTTCGGCGTCCGCTTCGCGTTCTTCGGCCAGACCTCGCGCGATGTCCGCATGCGCGTGCTGGAGGGACGCCGCAGCCGACTGGAGGAGAGGCTCGCGAAGATGCGCGCCTCCCTCGCCCGTACCCGGGAGCGCCTCGACGACTACACGCTCGAACTCCAGCGCCACGGCATGGAATCCGTGGAGCGCGAGGTCCGCTGGCTCAGCGAACTCATCGAGAGCGAGCGTGCGGGGCGCCCGGCGCGGGAGACCCGTCCGGACCGTCCCGCACCGGGTCCGTCCGACAACACCGACAGATGAGGCCGTGCTCCGTCGCGAGCCTCAGCGAGAACACACAGGGAGCAACCGGAATGGGTTCGGTTCGCGTAGCCATCGCCGGCGTGGGCAACTGCGCCGCATCGCTGGTCCAGGGCGTCGAGTACTACAAGGACGCCGACCCGGACGGCAAGGTGCCGGGTCTGATGCACGTCCAGTTCGGCGACTACCACGTGCGCGACATCGAGTTCGTCGCCGCCTTCGACGTCGACGGCAAGAAGGTGGGCCTCGACCTGGCCGACGCCATCGGCGCCAGCGAGAACAACACCATCAAGATCTGCGACGTGCCGCCCACCGGCGTCTCCGTGCAGCGCGGCCACACCCACGACGGTCTGGGCAAGTACTACCGCGAGACCATCGAGGAGTCCGACGCCGCCCCCGTCGACGTCGTCCGGGCGCTGAAGGACGCGCAGGCGGACGTGCTGGTCTGCTACCTGCCCGTGGGTTCGCAGTCGGCCGTCGAGTTCTACGCGCAGTGCGCCCTGGACGCCGGGGTGGCCTTCGTCAACGCGCTCCCGGTCTTCATCGCCGGCACCAAGGAGTGGGCGGACAAGTTCACCGCCGCGGGCGTGCCGATCGTCGGTGACGACATCAAGTCGCAGGTCGGCGCCACCATCACACACCGGGTGATGGCGAAGCTGTTCGAGGACCGCGGGGTCGTCCTGGACCGCACGATGCAGCTCAACGTCGGCGGCAACATGGACTTCAAGAACATGCTGGAGCGGGAGCGGCTGGAGTCCAAGAAGATCTCCAAGACGCAGGCCGTCACCTCCCAGATCCCCGACCGCGACCTGGGCGCCGACAACGTGCACATCGGCCCCTCGGACTTCGTCGCCTGGCTGGACGACCGCAAGTGGGCCTACGTCCGGCTGGAGGGCCGTGCCTTCGGCGACGTGCCGCTGAACCTGGAGTACAAGCTCGAGGTGTGGGACTCGCCCAACTCCGCCGGTGTGATCATCGATGCGCTGCGCGCTGCGAAGATCGCCAAGGACCGCGGTATCGGCGGCCCGATCCTCTCGGCCTCCTCGTACTTCATGAAGTCGCCGCCCGTGCAGTACTTCGACGACGTGGCCCGGCAGAACGTGCAGGACTTCATCGACGGCAAGGCCGAGCGCTGACCGCCGGCCGCTGACAGCACACCGCGAGGAGGGGCCCGGGGACGTTTTCCCCGGGCCCCTCCTCGTATGCGCTTACGTGCTGTACGTGCTGTGTCCGCTGTATGCGCTCGCGCGCAGCCGGGGCGGACGGCCCGCGCGGCCGCAGCCGTGGTCCGCGGCTCGCCGTCAGAGCGCTGGTCAGCCCGTTGCCGTCAGCAACCGCGGCAGGGCCGCCGTCAGCGGTCCACCGTCCGGTCCACCGCCGTGGTGGTGTGGCGGAGGATCGCGACGAGCTCCTCGCCCACGTGCGGCTCCGGGGCGTCCGCGGGGACGAACAGGATGGAGACCTGCATGTGCGGCGGCTCGGCGAACCAGCGCTGCTTGCCCGCCCAGACGAACGGGGAGAGGTTCCGGTTGACGGTCGCCAGGCCCGCGCGGGCCACGCCCTTGGCGCGCGGTGTGATGCCGTGCAGCGCCTTGGGGGACTCCAGGCCCACCCCGTGCGAGGTGCCGCCCGCGACGACGACCAGCCAGCCGTCGCCGGACGCCTTGGCCTGCCGGTAGCCGAACCGCTCGCCCTTGGCCACCCGGCTGACGTCCAGGATCGCGCCCCGGTACTCGGTGGCGGCATGGTCGCCCAGCCACAGCCGGGTGCCGATCCGGGCGCGGAAGCGGGTCTGCGGGAACTGCTGCTGGAGGACGGCGAACTCCTCCGGCAGCAGGTGGCTGACGAACATGGTGTCCAGCGGCAGCCTCGCGGCGCGCAGCCGGTCCATCCAGCCGATGACCTCCTCCACCGCGTCCGAGCCGTCGGCCCGGTCCAGTGGCAGGTGGATGGCGAAACCTTCCAGACGGACCTCGTCGATGGCGGCGTGCAGCCGCGGCAGGTCCTGCTCGGTGACTCCGTGCCGCTTCATGCTGCTCATCACCTCGATGACGACCCGGGCCCCGCGCATGAGGCCCACGCCCTCCACCGAGGAGACCGAGCGGATGGCGCGGTCGGGCAGCGGCACCGGTTCCTCGTCCTTGCGGAACGGGGTGAGCACCAGCAGATCGCCGCCGAACAGGTCCTTCGTACGGGCCGCCTCGTAGGTGGTGCCGACGGCCAGGATGTCGGCACCGAACGCGGTGGCCTCGTCGGCCAGGCGCTCGTGGCCGAAGCCGTAGCCGTTGCCCTTGCAGACCGGCACGATGCCCGGGAACTGCTGGATCACGGTCTGCTGGTGCGCCCGCCAGCGATCGTTGTCGACGTAGAGGGAGAGCGCCATGGCCGGTACGGAACCTTTCTGGTGGGGTCGTCTGGTGGGGTCGTGCTGTCAGACGGAGACAGGCGGACAGGAGACAGGCGGACAGCGGGACGGGCGCGGGGAGCGCGTCAGCGGCGCGACATGTACATGTCGAGCGCCTTGTGCAGCAGCTTGTTGAGCGGAAAGTCCCACTCGCCGAGGTACTCGGCCGCCTGCCCACCGGTACCGACCTTGAACTGGATCAGGCCGAACAGGTGGTCGTTCTCGTCCAGCGAATCGCTGATTCCGCGCAGGTCGTAGACGCTCGCACCCAGTGCGTAGGCGTCCTGCAGCATCCGCCACTGCATCGCGTTGGAGGGCCGCACCTCGCGCTTGTGGTTGGCGGAGGCGCCGTAGGAGTACCAGACGTGGCCGCCGACGACCAGCATGGTGGCGGCCGAGATGCGCTCGCCCTCGTGCTCCGCGAAGTAGAGCCGCATCCGCTGCGGGTCCTCGGCGTTCAGCACGTTCCACATGCGCTGGAAGTACGCCTTGGGCCGGGGCCGGAACCGGTCGCGCTCGGCGGTGATCTCGTACAGCCGCTGCCACTCGTCCAGGTCGTACGGGTTGGCCATGTCGCCCTGGACCACCTGCACCCCGGCCTTGTCGGCCTTCTTGATGTTGCGGCGCCAGAGCTGGTTGAAGCTCTTGTGCACGTCCTCCAGCGAGCGCCCCTCCAGCGGGACCTGGAAGACGTAGCGCGGCTGCACGTCGCCGAAGCCCGCGCCGCCGTCCTCGCCCTGCTGCCAGCCCATCCTGCGCAGCTTGTCGGCCACCTCGAAGGCGCGCGGCTCGATGTGCGTGGCCTCGATGTCCCGCAGCCGCTTGACGTCCTGGTCCTGGATGCCCTTCTTGATGGCCGCCGCGTCCCAGCGCCGGATCACCACGGGCGGGCCCATCTTCACGGAGAAGGCGCCGTGCTGCTTGAGGTGGTCGAGCATCGGGCGCAGCCACTCGTCCAGATTGGGCGCGTACCAGTTGATCACCGGGCCCTCGGGCAGATACGCGAGGTAGCGCTTGACCTTCGGAAGCTGCCGGTAGAGCACCAGACCGGCCCCCACCATCTCGCCCGTACGCTCGTCGAACCAGCCCAGGCTCTCCGAACGCCACTCGTTCTTGACGTCCGCCCACGCGGGCACCTGACAGTGGCTTGCCGACGGCAGGCTCTGGATATACGCCAGATGCTGCTCTCGGCTGACGGTCCTCAGGGTCAGGCTCATGGCGGGACGCTCCTCCGGCGAACTGACGATGCTCGCCGGGAAGCCTACTGTGCCCCGCAACGCCCTGTTCGGCCCAGGGCCGGGCCGGAGAGGCGGTTTCCCGCCCCTGCCGGCTCCCGCGCGGGCCGCTCCCCGGCTCCCGCGCGGTGCGCCCTCCGGCTCCCGCGCGGGCCGCCCTCCGGCTCCCGCGCGGTGCGCCCGCCTACGGCACCGGCTACGGCACCAGGCCGCCGTGCGCCACGCCCAGGTAGAACCCGACCGCCGCGGCGCCGAGCCCGATGATCGTCACGAACCGCTCACCTGTCGTCGCGGAGATGAACTGGCCCCAGGCCCCGGTGAGGATCCCGATCAGTCCCGCCCACGAGCCGATCATGTGCAGCCCCGGCCACCACGCGGTGATCACGGCCACCAGGCCCAGCAGAAGCGTCACGCTCGCGAAGGAGTTCTCCACGGGATGCCGCTTGCCGTCGGAGTTCAGATAGGAGAAAGGATGGTTCCAGCGCACTGCCTGTGCCATGTGGCACCTCCCGACGCAGCTCCGGACAGTGTGACGCGGCTCCGGGCGGGGACGCGGCTCCCGGGGGGAAGCGCGGCGCCGACTGTAACGCCGCTCACAGCTGAGGTGTCCAGATTGCTCCGGGTTACCCCTGGATTTCAACCGGAAGGCCGTGGCCGGGTAGGCTGGCTCGTCTGCACCCCGCGGGTGCGGAAACGACTCCCGCGGGTGCGGAAACGCATCACGACCCTCCTGCCACGGAACGACCGTGGCCGCTGAGTCCAGAGGAGGTGGGTTCCACATGCGTCACTACGAGGTGATGGTCATCCTCGACCCCGATCTGGAGGAGCGCGCTGTCTCCCCCCTGATCGAGAGCTTCCTTTCCGTCGTCCGCGAGGGCAACGGCAAGGTCGAGAAGGTCGACACCTGGGGCCGTCGTCGTCTCTCCTACGAGATCAACAAGAAGCCCGAGGGCATCTACTCGGTCATCGACATGCAGGCCGAGCCCGCTGTGGTCAAGGAGCTCGACCGGCAGATGAACCTGAACGAGTCCGTCCTGCGGACCAAGGTCCTGCGCCCGTCGACCCACTGAGGCCGACTCCCGAGTAGCACCGAGCACCACAGCTCCACCGAGCACCACCAGGCACCACAGCAGCCAGCAGCACGCCGAGAGGTTCACCCATGGCAGGCGAGACCGTCATCACGGTCGTCGGCAATCTCGTCGACGACCCCGAGCTGCGCTTCACCCCCTCCGGTGCGGCGGTCGCGAAGTTCCGTGTCGCGTCCACTCCCCGCACCTTCGACCGGCAGACCAACGAGTGGAAGGACGGCGAGAGCCTGTTCCTGACCTGCTCGGTCTGGCGGCAGGCGGCGGAGAACGTCGCCGAGTCCCTCACCAAGGGCACCCGCGTCATCGTGCAGGGCCGCCTCAAGCAGCGCTCGTACGAGGACCGTGAGGGGATCAAGCGCACGGTCTACGAGCTGGACGTCGACGAGGTCGGCGCCAGCCTCCGCAACGCCACGGCCAAGGTCACCAAGACCACCGGCCGCGGTGGCCAGGGCGGCGGCTTCGGCGGTGGCGGCGGCCAGGGCGGCGGCGGCAACTGGGGCGGCGGCCCCGGTGGCCAAGGCGGCCAGGGCGGCGGTCCCGCGAACGACCCGTGGGCCACCGGCCCGGCCGGAGGCGGCCAGGGCGGCGGCCAGGGCGGCGGCGGCAACTGGGGCGGTGCCCCCGGCGGCAACGGTGGCGGCTACTCGGACGAGCCACCCTTCTGAGCGAAACTCATAGGAGTAGAGACATGGCGAAGCCGCCTGCTCGCAAGCCGAAGAAGAAGGTTTGCGTGTTCTGCAAGGAGAAGATCTCCTACGTCGACTACAAGGACACGAACCTGCTGCGGAAGTTCATCTCCGACCGCGGCAAGATCCGTGCCCGCCGGGTCACCGGCAACTGCACCCAGCACCAGCGCGACGTCGCCACGGCCGTCAAGAACAGCCGTGAGATGGCGCTGCTGCCCTACACCTCGACCGCGCGATAAGGGAAGGGTGACCACACCATGAAGATCATCCTGACCAACGAGGTCTCCGGCCTCGGTGCCGCAGGCGACGTCGTCGAGGTGAAGGACGGCTACGCCCGCAACTACCTGGTCCCGCGCGGTTTCGCGATCCGCTGGACCAAGGGCGGCGAGAAGGACGTCGAGCAGATCCGCCGCGCCCGCAAGATCCGCGAGATCGCGACGATCGAGCAGGCCGACGAGATCAAGGCCCAGCTCGAGAACCTGCGCGTGGGCCTCACGGTGCGCGCCGGGGAGCAGGGCCGGCTGTTCGGCTCCGTCACCCAGGCGGACATCGCCGACGCCATCAAGGCGTCCGGTGGCCCCGACGTGGACAAGCGCCGCATCGAGGTGGGCTCGCCCATCAAGTCGCTGGGCGCCCACCAGGTCGCCGTGCGGCTGCACGCCGACGTGACCGCCACGGTCGGCGTCGACGTCGCAGCGGCCTGACGCCGCGCGCGACGCAGCTCGGCCGGGTCGGCCGCGGTCGGCCTGAGTCGGCCGAGGCCGGTTGACACCGACAGCAGGGCGCACTCCCTTCCGGGGGTGCGCCCTGCTGCGTGTCGTACCGGGGCCGTCGTACCGGGGGCCTGCCCGGCGCAGTGGCGCCCCGCCCGGCACCTCCGTCAGGCGCGGACCGCGCCGGTGACGGCCCAGCGTCCTGAGCGGGCCCGCAGGGCCAGGGTGACCAGCCGGGTGGCCATCATCAGCCCGGCGACGGTCCACCACAGCGAGGTGAGCCCGCCGCCGAGCGCCGGTACCGCCAGCGCGACCGGCGCGAAGACCGCCAGGGTGACCAGCATGGCGCCCGCCAGATAGGGGCCGTCCCCGGCGCCCATGAGGACTCCGTCGAGCACGAACACCACGCCCGCGATCGGCTGGGTGACGGCCACCACCAGCAGCACCGGGGTGAGCTGGTCGATCACGCCCTGGTCCGTCGTGAAGAGCGGCATGAACAGCGGCCGCACCAGTGCGACCAGCGCCCCCAGCACCACCCCGGAGACCACGCCCCACAGCACCATCCGCCGACAGGCCGCCGTGGCGCCCTCGACGTCCGAGGCCCCGAGGTAGCGCCCGATGATGGCCTGGCCGGCGATGGCGATGGCGTCCAGCGCGAAGGCGAGCAGCGACCAGAGGGTGAGGGTGATCTGGTGGGCCGCGATGTCCGCGTCGCCCATGCGCGCCGCCACCACCGTGGCGATCAGCAGAACGGCGCGCAGCGAGAGCGTCCGGATCAGCAGCGGGGCTCCGGCCCGCCCGCTGGCCCGGATCCCGGCGAGGTCGGGGCGCAGCGAGGCGCGGTGCCGCAGCGCGGCCCGCACCACCACGGTCAGATAGACCGCGGCCATCCCCCACTGCGCGAGCACCGTTCCCCAGGCGGAGCCGGCGATGCCGAGTCCGGCGCCGTAGACGAGCAGCGCGTTGAGCGCCGCGTTCGCGCTGAACCCGCCGACGGCCACGTACAGCGGGGTCCGGGTGTCCTGGAGGCCCCGCAGTACTCCGGTCGCGGCGAGGACGACGAGCATGGCCGGGATGCCGAGTGCGCTGATGCGCAGGTAGGTGGTGCCGGGCGGGGCCGCGGTCGGTGAGGCGCCGAACGCGTCGACGAGCCAGGGGGCGGTCGGCAGCACGGCCGCCACCACGAGGCCGCCCAGCAGGAGCGCGAGCCAGATGCCGTCGAGGCCCTGGCGGAGTGCGGCGGGCAGATCGTCGGCGCCCAGCCGGCGGGCGACGGCGGCGGTGGTGGCGTAGGCGAGGAAGACGAAGATGTTCACGCCCGTCTGCAGCAGTGCCGCGGCGACGCCGAGCCCGGCGAGCTGGGGGGTGCCGAGGTGGCCGACGATGGCGCTGTCGGCCATGACGAAGAGGGGCTCCGCGACGAGTGCGCCGAAGGCGGGGAGGGCGAGCGCGATGATTTCACGGTCGTGGCGTCGCACGGCGGCGCGCGTGGTCGGGGAAGCGGGGCTCATAGGTTCGATCCAAACATCCACAGGTAATGAGCACAATGGGCCGGTGACGCTTACTTTACGGTGTACGCGACAGGCGCGAACACCCTCGGTGATCCTCCCGGGAGTGCCGACGGAAAGTTTTTTCGCCGCACAGGGCGTGGATGATGAAAGCGCAGGTCAGGGTAGCTGTCGCGGCGAGGTGTGGAAGTAATCCACAGCACTGTCCCCCGACTCGTGCACAGCTTTCGGCGGCTTCTCCACAGGTTGGCTCCGGCTGTCCACACCACCCTGTGGATAAGGTGATTGGCTGAACCGTGCGGGCCGCCTACGGTGTACCAGCGCCCGTGCAGCCCGTTTCAGCGTTTCCCCTTTCTTCACCGTCGCAGCGACGCGCCGTAACCCGGGCCGGGCGGCCCGATTGCCAGCGTTTGTCAGTGCTGTGCCGTAAGACTGTGCCCTACGACGGGACCTGTGGGAGGAGGCGAAGCGGGGTGACCCAGCAGCCCGAGCACGTGGAGGACCCCTGGGCCGCCGACCTCGCCACCGAGGAGGGCTTCGCCCTGACGGCGCAGCCGCCGCAGGGCCGCCGGCGCAACGGCAGCAACGGCGGGAGCAACGGCGGACCGGGCGGCGGTCCCCGCTCCGGGTCCGGCGCGGAGCGCTCCGGAGCCGGTCTGCCCGAACAGCACGAGCGCGGAGCAGAGGGCCCGGCAGGCGGGTTCGAGCGGGTGCCCCCGCAGGATCTGGAGGCGGAGAAGTCCGTTCTGGGCGGCATGCTGCTGTCCAAGGACGCCATCGCCGACGTGGTCGAGGTCCTCAAGGGCGTCGACTTCTACCGTCCCGCGCACGAGACGGTCTACCAGGCGATCCTCGACCTCTACGCCAAGGGCGAGCCCGCCGACCCCATCACCGTCACCGCCGAGCTCACCCGGCGTGGGGAGATCGCCCGCGTCGGCGGCCCCGGCTACGTCCAGTCGCTGGTCCAAGCCGTCCCCACCGCGGCCAACGCCGAGTACTACGCGGAGATCGTCCACGAGCGCGCCATCCTGCGCCGCCTGGTCGAGGCGGGCACCCGCATCACCCAGATGGGCTATGCGGCGGACGGCGACGTCGACGACATCGTCAACGGTGCCCAGGCCGAGATCTACGCCGTCACCGAGCAGCGCACCTCCGAGGACTACCTCCCGCTCGGCGACATCATGGAGGGTGCCCTCGACGAGATCGAGGCCATCGGCTCCCGCAGCGGCCAGATGACCGGTGTCCCCACCGGCTTCACCGACCTCGACTCGCTCACCAACGGCCTGCATCCCGGCCAGATGATCGTCATCGCCGCCCGTCCCGCCATGGGCAAGGCCCTCGCGCTGGACACCCCCCTCGCCACCCCCTCCGGGTGGACGACGATGGGCGAGGTGAAGGTCGGGGAGCGGCTGCTGGACGCGCACGGCCGCGCCACCCGCGTCACCGCCGCCACCGAGGTCATGGCGGACCGGCCCTGCTACGAGGTCCGGTTCGACGACGGCACCGTGCTCGTCGCCGACGCCGAACACCAATGGCTCACGGACACCCGCGCCTCCCGCCGGGCCGCGCGGGAGGCGGCACGCCGCGGCGACGGCCGCCCCGCGCAGGAACTCCCGGCGGTGCGCACCACCCGGCAGCTCGCCGAGACCCTGCACTCCGCGTCCGGCCACCGTCCCGACCACCGCCCCGACCACTCAGTGCGGAACACGGCCCCGCTGGACCTGCCGGAGCGCCAACTGCCGCTCGCGCCGTACACGCTGGGCGCCTGGCTCGGCAGCTCCCCCGACGTCGACGGGGCCGCCGCGGCCGACGGTGCCCCCGAGGTCGACGGGCCCGCCGACGTCGCCGGGGCCGCCGACACGCTCCTGGTCACCACCGACGAACCCGAGGTGCTGCTCCACATCGGCGCCGACGGATACGCCACCTCCCGCGTGGGCCACTCGGCGAGCCACGCGCTCCACCTGCCCGGCGCTCCCGTGCCGTCCGGAAGCGTCCGGACTCTTCTCCGCACCATGGGGATGTCGGAGAACACGCGCATCCCGCGGAGCTGTCTGCGCGCCTCCGTGGCCCAGCGCCGGGCGCTCCTGGCCGGGCTGCTGGACACCCACGGCACGGTCGGGGAGGCGGGCGCCGTCAGCTTCGCCGTCACCCGGCAGCAGTTCGCCGAGGACTTCCGCGAACTGCTGCTCGGCCTCGGCTACCGCTGCGCCTGGACCACCCGCCGCGTGCGGGGCGGGCACGAGGGCCACGGGGCCGGTGAGAGCAACGCTGTCCGCGGCGACCACGGCGACCACGGCGACCACGGCGACCACGGTGTCCGCGAGGACCACGAGGACCACGAGGACCGCGAGGGATCCCCGACGGACCCGGTGCTCCACGAGATCACCTTCACCACCCCCGACGAGGTCTTCCGGCTGGAGCGGAAGCGGCTGCTCCACAAGGAGCGCAGGCCCGCGCACGCCCCCCGTGCGGATGCCCGGTTCATCACCGAGGTGCGCCCGGTCCCCAGCGTCCCGGTGCGCTGTGTGCAGGTGGACAACGCCGACAGCCTCTATCTGGCCGGCCGGTCGATGGTTCCCACGCACAACTCCACGCTGGCCCTGGACTTCGCCCGCGCCTGCTCCATCAAGCACACCATGCCCAGCGTGATCTTCTCCCTGGAGATGGGCCGCAACGAGATCGCCATGCGCCTGCTGTCCGCCGAGGCCCGGGTGGCGCTGCACCACATGCGCTCGGGTTCCATGACGGACGAGGACTGGACGCGGCTGGCCCGCCAGATGCCGCAGGTCACCGACGCGCCCCTGTACATCGACGACTCGCCGAACCTGTCGATGATGGAGATCCGCGCCAAGTGCCGCCGCCTCAAGCAGCGCAACGACCTCCAACTCATCGTCATCGACTACCTCCAGCTCATGCAGACGGGCGGCTCCCGCCGCCCCGAGAGCCGCCAGCAGGAGGTCTCGGAGATGTCCCGTAACCTCAAGCTGCTGGCCAAGGAGCTGGAAGTCCCGGTCATCGCCCTCTCCCAGCTCAACCGCGGCCCCGAGCAGCGGACCGACAAGAAGCCGATGGTCTCCGACCTGCGTGAGTCCGGCTCCATCGAGCAGGACGCGGACATGGTGATCCTGCTGCACCGCGAGGACGCCTACGAGAAGGAATCCCCGCGCGCGGGCGAGGCCGACCTGATCGTCGCCAAGCACCGCAACGGCCCCACCGCCACCATCACGGTCGCCTTCCAGGGCCACTATTCCCGCTTCGTCGACATGGCCCAGACCTGACGTCCGGTGTAGGTTCCCGTTTCCGCTGTCCTTTTCTCATCGACCGTGGCCCGTGTCCGGCCCCAAGGCCACTGCGCTGAGGCGGGCTTCTTGCCCTGTCGCATTGAAGCCATCGGCGCCGTTCAGCGTGAGTAGTCCGCGAGAGTAAGCAGCAGGTGGGCAGACTCTGGGCGCACGTGGTCTGAGTGTGCTCCGGCCGGGTTGAGGCGGCGACCGCGGACGAACACATCGGAGGCGTCGATGTTGACGAAGCGATGGTCCAGAGCGGAGAGCGGATACCGCTCGGCGAGCGGCAGCAGACGCGTGGTGTACATGGGCGCGGGTGCCGGGCCGATTCCGGAGTGCCCGATGCCGGACTGCTGTTCGGCCCGCAGGTGCCAGAATCCCGTTGCCCGGTCGTGGCGGGAGTATGTGGCGACGATGGGGCCTCTTAGCGGAGCTCCGTCGTGTTCCTCGCTCGGCAGGATGTGTGGAAAGAGCGAGAGGAACGCATCGCGTCGTGCGGCCATCTGGAACAGCAGCATGCTGTCCGCGGCGAACGGGTGGGAGGAGGAGCCGTTCACTGAGTGCCAGCCGAGTGTGTAGTCGAGCCGGGCGTCCGCCGCCCATTGCACCGCCTCGCATACGAACCGGCAGCCGAAGGAATGTCCGATGAGGTGGAGGAATTGACCGTCGCGGGTGGCCAGCACGGGCGCTGCGCCGGGGTCCGCCCGCTCGGCGTCCAGATAGCCGAGAAGCCGGCCCAGAATGTGGGCAGCATGTCCGTCTCCGTCGCGTGCGCCCATGGCGTGCGCCCGGTCCCTTATCTTTCGGTAGCCGGCGGGGGTGACCGGGCTGGATGACGGCCAGCGCACGACGACACACCATGGGTTAAATCCCGCGGCCGCCAGGGCCGGATATCGGGCCGGAGCCGCCGCTAGGTTGTCGTGTGCCAAGGCTGTTAGCCGTTCAGCGGTGCGGTGGGCAGAGTTGGGGGACGTCTGCCAGCCGTGGACGTAGACAAGAATGTCCGTCGCCCAGGCGGGCGGGGTGAGACGCTCTGCGAAATAGTCGCGCAGCCAAGGCTCGGGCACCGGCTCACCGGTGTGAGCGTCGAGTAGCCAGCCGTCCTCGTCCAGGTCGATGGCCTCGATCGAGGCGACGCTGCTCATATCTTTTCTCCGTTGGTCAGTTCCAGGCGGGTGTCCATGCCGCCTTGCAGCCCGTAGGCGAACCCAAGAGGGTTGCGGTACTGGGCGGCGAAGTGCTGGGCCAACTCGTGCGCGATCCCACCAGCAGTCGCGTTGCCGCGCAGGTATCGCGTGACGAACTCCAGCGCGTATTCGGCGGCGAACGCCTGCGGCATCGAGATCAACGGTCCGAGGACGCCCTGCGCGCCATTCTCGATGAGCACGCGCCCGAGGAACGCACGGGCCACACTCGCTCCGGAGACTCCGGCGTGACAGGCGTTGAGAAGGACGAACGGTCGGAAATCGGTGTCCCGGCGAGGCGCCAGCAAGGTGCGTAGTTCGTAGCCGTCAATCTCCGTGCCGTCCGTGAGCCTGATGACCGGGACGTGGGGCTCCGGCTTGTTGTCCTTGAACTCGCCGTGGCACCAGAAATACATCACTTGCTCGTCCAGAGCCGACTCTGCGAAGTCGCGGACCAGTTCCTCGTAGGTCGTGCGCACGGTGCACTCCGTGCCCTCCGCCAAGACCTTCGCGACCTCGTCTGCCCTCGTGCCGCGGCCCAGGCGGGCGTCGTGGTTCAGACTGACCTTGGGCTGCTCGTGTGCCGTGCAGGGAGGTCCGACCCACGTGTAGGCGTCGGCGGTGTGCTCGATCTGATGGCGGTGTCCGAGGAACCGGGAAAAGAGGGCGTCCAAGGTTGCTGCAGACGCGGTGGATTCTTGGGCTATACAGAGCATGGGCCAGGGCAGATGCAGGTCGGAGTCGAACCGCACCCGTAGCCCCTCCTGGGAAAGAGCTGATCGCAGGTACGTGCGGAACATCTCCGTGCGTACGTCGTCTCCACGCAGGAGCGTGTTAAACAGCAAGGATTCTCCACTACGGGCCAGACGTGCTATTGCCAGGCGCAGTTGCTCCTCTGGTTCGCCGCTGAGGTCGGCGTTCGTTGCGTATGGACGCCACCGGCTCCCCAGAGCCCGGCGTCGGTCGTCGGTCGGCTGGAATTCAACAAACCACGTCCTCCAAAGCTCGCAAAGCCGGGCCGCCTCGGCATGGACATCGTCGGACCGGGCGATCAGGTCGGCCTTGTGCTCGCTGCCGTGGATGGCCGGAACGGACGTGCCTGAGATCCGGGCCCGGATTCGGCCGCCGCCGAGGACGTCGAAGCTGACGCGGAGATCGGGCGGCTCCGTCTCCAGGTGCGGCAGAAAGCGGAAGCCGTCGCTGGGGTCCTGGACGACGCGTGTGGTCACGGGGCGGGGCACCGGTCAGGACCTCCCCTTGCGCGGCGTTGCCCGTCTCCGCCCCGACTCGGCTGTTTCGGGACCCTCGATGTCCAGGTCCGCCTCCACTTGGTGCAGAGCAACTCCGGTGTCGTGGTGCAGGAAAGTGAATCGGATCCGGTGCATGCCGGGCTCCACGGCTGTGACGCGGAACTGCGCAGAATCGGCGTTCCCAGGGCTGTAGACCACCGTGGCCGGCGTAACTTCCGCACCACTCAACGGCACCGCTACGATTTCCAGTGAGGGTCCGACATCAGGGCGGGCCCAGGGGTGCGCGGAATCGGCCACCAGCTTCACGCTCAGGCGGACGGGGGTCCCAGCACAGGGATGGTCGTCCAGGAGCATCAGGTCCGCTCGGCAGCGCGGCGCTGCCAACCGTGCAGGAATTGGCACGTCTTCCGCGCCGAGGGTGTCCGCGACTGCCGCGTGCCGGACTCGGCGCGCGGCGCCCGGTTCCAGGAGGTCGAGCAGCCGGGCCGGTGTGGGGCGGTCGGCGGCCCGCGGGGCGAAGGCGCCGCGCAGCGTCTCGGCGAGCACCCGGTGCTCGTCGAGGTCGACGGGCGCGCGGTCGGTGGGGCCGTGCCGTCCGGTCACCAGTTGGTAGAGCACCTGGGCCACGCTCCACACCGCGTCCCGGGAGTCCACGAGCCCCTCGCCGCGGCGTTGTTCGGGCGAGCAGTAGGGCGCCCGGCCCCACCGGGTCCGCGGCGCTCCGGCGCGAGCCACCCCCTCCAGCCCCCAGAGCTGGACCGAGGCGCCGTCCCAGAGCACGGTGGCCGGTGAGATCCCGCGCAGCACCAGGCCCTGGCCGTCCAACAGGCACAGCGCCAGCATCAGATCGCGGGCGAGGACCCGCTGGTCGCTGGCGCCCATCACATGGGTGCGCGCGGCGGCGATGCCACGCGGCGCGGCGTACAGCAGGAACGGCTCGGCGGCGTCCAGTTCGTAGCCGATGATCCTCGGGAAGAGCGCCGCGTACCTCGTGGCGTCGAGCACCCGGCGCAGCCGCAGAGCGGTGCCCGCCTCGGCGTCCAGCAGGGCCCGGGCCGCCGGGTTCGCCGCGTCGGCCGCGGTCAGCCGCACCTGGACGCACTGCTGTCCCTCGTCGTCGAGCAGTCCGTTGCGGATGCGCTGCGGCAACTGCGGATCGCGGCGGGACTCGCGGCCGAAGCGGACCGGGACGACCCGGCGCCGCCCCGAGGGGACGGTGAAGGCGAGCGTGGCCGGAGCCAGCCCACCCTGCCCCGGCAGGGGGGAATGCCTGCTGTCCGTCACCAGCCGTCGCCATCCCCTTGTGCGTCGGTTTCCGTCCATTTGCTCGAGATCGATCCGGACCTACAGGGCCGTCCGCCGTACGAGGCCGTCCGGCCGTACACGGTCGCCGGCTTGCCCCGCTTGGTCAGGTCGTACGCATCCGTCGTGCCGTACGGCTTGTGGTTCATGGTCCAGACAGGACGCCCCGGAGGTATTGCCCCTGCCGAAGAGACCCGGGACGAATACAACAAGGTCATCCTTGAACTATCCCACGAACACTGGACGTTGAATGGCCAAGCGCTCGCCGCAGCCGACCGCCATCCGAAATGCAGTGGGTCTTCTCGTCGTGCGGCGCACCAAGGGGGCAGGTGGCAATGTTTCAGCGCGGGTGATGTCTCCGAGGCGGCAGTCGGGTGGACGGTGGGGACGCCCAGCCCCTCACATCCTCGATCGGCCGCGAAGGGCCAAGATCGTGAGACAGGATGCTGTGGCCCACGAATGAGACAAGCCAGGAACACGCAGGTCTCCACGGTGGAACGGGACATTCCAATTGCGGGCCTGCAGTACAGCCCGCCCGGACCGCCGTGCTCCGCCGCCCGGGGGCGGGCCGCCCGCAGGGCCGCGGAATCCGGTTGCGGCGGGAGCGGGCGGCCCGGTGAGGTACGACCGTGGGCGATGCCGTGCAGCAGACGCGACGGGAGACGGCAGCAGAGACGGGCACCGCCGGGGTAGCGGCGCCGCCGTGGCACCGGGCGGCGGTCCTCGCGGCGCTGATGCTGGCCGCCTTCAGCTTCAACACCGCGGAGAACCTGCCGATCGGGCTCCTGGAACTCCTCTCCGACCGCCTCCGGGTGCCGGTGCCGACGGTCGGCCTCCTGGTCACCGGCTACGGCCTCACGGTGGCCGTGGCCTCGCTGCCGCTCGCCCACGCCACGCGGGCCGTGCCCCGGCGTCATGTGCTCACCGGGCTGCTGGCCGCGCTGGTCGTGTCCAGCACCGTCGCCGCGCTGGCCGCCTCCTACGGGGTGCTGCTGGTGGCACGGCTGCTGACCGCGCTCGCCCAGGCGCTGTTCTGGGCCGTGACGGGTCCGGTCGCGGTGGGCCTGTTCGCCCCGGCCGTCCGCGGACGGGTGGTCGGCGCGATCTCCGTCGCGGGCTCGCTCGCCCTGGTATTCGGTGTGCCCGCCGGGACCTGGCTGGGGTGGCGGCACGGCTGGCCGGCGCCCGTCGCCGTGCTGGCGGCACTGGGCTGCGTCTCCCTGCTGACCGTCGCCGCGCTGCTGCCGACCTCGCGTCCGGACCGGGAGCCCGCCGCGTACGGGACCAGTCCCGACGCCCGCCGGTTCGGGACCGTGCTGCTGGCCGGCACGCTGTCCGCCACCGGAGCGTTCGCCGGGTACACCTATCTCGCGGCGTTCCTGGGCGAGGTGAGCGGCTACCCGCCGGGCGCGGTCAGCGTCCTCTTCCTGGCCTTCGGCGCGGCGTGCCTGGCCGGGGTGAGCATCACCGGGCTGCTGCTGGACCGCATTCCACAGGCCGCGCTGACCACCGCCGTGGGCACCCAGGCGGTGGGCATGCTCGGGCTGTACGCGGTCGGCAGCGATCCGGTGGCGGCAGTGGCGTTCCTGGCGCTGATGGGCGGCGCACTCGGTCCGGTGTTCATGGCCACGCAGCACGCGATGCTGCACTGCGCACCGGGCCGCACGGACCTCGCACTCGCGGCCAACTCGGGCCTCTACAACGCCGGTATCGCCGGGGGTGCCGCACTGGGCGGACTGGTCCTGTCGTCGGCCGACGTGCGCGCCGCCTTCCTCGTCGGCGGGCTGCTGACCACGGGGGCCTGCGCCGTACTGCTGGGCAGCCGGCTCCTGCCCACGGCGCCGCGGTCCGCCGGGCAGCCCCGTCGGAGGGCGGACGGTGGTCTCCCCCTCCGCTCCGCTGAGGAGAGCGGCGGCGCGGCGGCGCGCGGGGCGGCCGACCGCTACGCGGCCGGTGGCGTTCCGCCCGCAGCGATCGGCCGTGCGGGAGGCTGTGCAGAAGGACCGGCGGCCGACAGAGTGCTCTCATGACTGCGGGGTTCAGCGGTGACGTGGCGGAGCACTACGCGCGATTCCGGCGGGGGTATCCCGAGCGGGTGCTGGACACCCTCCAGGAATACTTCTCCCTGACACCGGCCGACAGCGTCCTGGACCTCGGCTGCGGCACAGGGCAGCTCGCCCTTCCGTTCGCGCGGCGAGTCCGCTCGGTGCTCGGGATGGACCCAGAGCCCGACATGCTGCGCCTCGCGCGCGAGAGGGCCGGTGAGCAGGGGCTGGCCAACGTGACCTGGGTGCTCGGCGCCGACACCGACGTCCCCGCCCTCGGCGCACTGCTGGGACAGGCGTCTCCCCTTGCGATGGCCGTCGTCGGACAGGCGCTCCACTGGATGCGGCCCGACGCCCTCTTCCGGGACCTGCGCCCGCTGTTCCGCACGGGCGGAGGCATCGCCGTGCTCGCCAACGGGGCGCCGCTGTGGCAGCAGGATTCGGTCTGGTCCGGTGCGCTGCGCGGCTTCCTGGAAGAGTACTTCGACACCGAACTGACCTCGTCCTGCGGGACTGCCGAGCAGGACCTGATCCGGTACGCCGAGGCTCTCGGGGAGGCCGGATTCTCCGACGTGCGGAGCACAGCGCACTCCTACACCGACGAGCTGACCTTCGAGCAGGTCGTCGGCGGTCTCTGCTCCGCCGTCCCCGCAGAGCTATTGCCGACGGCCGAGCGGCGACCGGCGTTCGAGCACCGGCTCCGGAAGGCACTGCCGCCTGGGGAACTCTTCCCCGAGCAGGTCCGCGTCTCGGCACTCGTCGGCCGGGCCGGCTGACCGGACGGAGTGGTACTCCAGCCCGGGGGAGCAGCGGGCCCCCTGCCAGGCCGCGCCTGCGGGACGCCTCAGGGCCCAAGGAGCGCGGTATGCGCCGCTAGGGTGGGCCGATGACGTCGATCAAGGAGTTCCAGGTCACCTTCGACTGCGCGTCGCCCGAGCGCGTCGCCCGCTTCTGGTGCGAGGTGCTGGGGTACGTGGTACCGCCGCCGCCGGAGGGGTTCGGCACGTGGGACGAGTACAACCGTTCGCTGCCACCGGAGCGCCGGGACGCCGCGTTCGCCTGCAGCGATCCCTCGGGGGAGGGCCCGCGGCTGTTCTTCCAGCGGGTTCCCGAGGGCAAGGTCGCCAAGAACCGCCTGCACCTCGATGTGCGGGTCGGCACCGGGCTGGTGGGCGAGGAGCGCGTCGCCGCGTTGGAGGCCGAGTGCGCGAGGCTGGTCGCGCTCGGCGCGCAGCGCGTGCGTCTGCTGCTCGCCGACGAGGAGAACGAGTCCTGCCTCGTGATGCAGGACATCGAGGGCAACGAGTTCTGCCTGGACTGAGGTCCGCCCGGGGGCGCGCATCCGCCGTCGTGTCCGCGGCGGCCCGGAGTCCGGCCGGGCAGCGGAGGTGCCGCCGGTGAGAGCGGCGTTGCGGGGCGCGCGTCGGCAGCTCCCACCGCGGTGGGGTTCCTCCGGAACCGGGCCAGGGTGCCGGCACTCCTGACCGCCGGGTCACTCCGCCACCGGTACGCACTCGGCGGGCAGGTCGACGATGTCGCGCCGGGCTCGCCGTGCGTGCCGGGGGTGGTGCGCCGCCGGGGACGCCGGGCTGGTCGACGGGCGGGTGGTGGAATCCGTGCAGGGTGCCGCCGTAGACCACCAGGGCGCCAGTCGACGCCTGCTGCCTGCATCTCGGCCGCGCAGGTGTCCCGTTGCTCAGCGGGCCTGATCGGGTCCTCGGAGCCGGCCTCGGCTCACACGGGGCAGCGGATGCGTGCCGCTTCGCCCGGTCGGCCCGTGGTCGGCGCGTTGACCGTTCCGATCGCCCGCAGGCCGACGCCTCCCCGTGCTTCGTTCCGGTCTCGCTCGCGCGGTCACCCCGGACAGGGTGCCTGCTCGTGGGATCTGCGCTCTCGTCCGCCGCTGCGCCGGGCCGGAGCCCGCTGAGGGGCGGGCTGCTAGTGGACCTTCCGCACCTGGGTGGTGCCGGTTCCGAGGGGCGTGCCGTCGGCGCTGGTCGGTGTGAGCTCCGGAACCGGCGTGCCGTGTTCGTCGACGAGGGTGGAGTGGGCCTCGCCGGGGGCGAAGGCGTGGCGTTCTCCCCACTGCCGCAGCGTGAGGATGACCGGGAAGAGGTCGCGACCGGCCTCGGTGAGCACGTACTCCCGGCGGCGGCCCGAGGGAGCGGTGCGCTGGGTCAGGAACCCGTGAGCGGTGAGCTTGCGGAGGCGGTCGGTGAGGATGTTGCGCGCGATGCCTGTGCGTCGCTGGAACTCGGTGAACGACCGTGCCCCGTCCATGGCGTCGCGGATGACGAGCAGGCTCCATCTGTCGCCGACCAGGTCCAGCGTGCGGGCGACGGGGCATGCGGCGTCGGTCCAGTCCGGGTCAGGGGCGCGCTCGGTGCTGCGCGGCATGACGCCTCCCAATCAGTTGCGGATTGAAACCAGCATGCCCTAACGTCAAAATGGTTGCAATCTGCTACTGATTTGGGGTGTGCGATGGACGTATGGCGCCGGTTGCTGCTCGCGGCGGTGTGCGGTGCCGCGGTGGCGGACATCTATGCCGCTCAGCCGGTCCTGGGCCCGATGGGACGCGAACTCGGTGTGCCGGCAGGGCTCACCGGATGGATCGTCGCGACCGGTCAGTTCGGCTATCTGGCAGGTCTGGTGCTGCTGGTGCCGCTCGGTGACGTGGCCGACAGGCGGCGCCTCATCGCCGTGCACCTGGCGGCCGGCGCCGTGGGCATGGCCCTGACCGCCTCGGCGCACACCGCCTGGACGGCGTTCACCGGGCTGGCCGTTGCCGGACTGTTCGCGGTCGTGGTGCAGACCGCGGTGGCCTACGCCGCGTCGGTCTCGCGGCCCGCCGAGCGCGGGCGGAGCATCGGTGTTGTGACCTCGGGCGTCGTGGTCGGCATTCTGGGCGCCCGGGTCGTCACCGGAGCGCTCGCCGACATGTGGGGCTGGCGAAGCGTCTACGCCGCGCTCGCGGCGCTGTCCCTCGGGCTGGCCGCCTTCGTCCTCGGTGCGCTACCGCCGGAGGAGCACTCCGACCGGTCCCCGGGACCGGAGAGGTACCGGCGGGTCATCGCCGCGTTCGGCGGATTGTTCGGGCAGCGCCTCCTGCTGACGCGCGGACTCATCGCGTTCTTCCTGTTCGCCTCGTTCGGAACCCTGTGGAGCGGGCTGTCCCTGCCTCTCGCGGGTGCACCGTGGCGCCTGGGCGAGAGCCAGATCGGGCTGTTCGGCCTCGTCGGACTCGCCGGTGCGCTCGGCGCCGCACGCGCGGGACGCTGGGCGGACGCAGGACGGGCGGTCCCGGTCACCGGCTCGGCGCTCGTCCTGCTCGCCCTCTCGTGGGCAGCGATCGCGCAGCTGCCGCGGTCACTCCTGCTCCTCGTCCTCGGAATCGTGCTGCTCGACTTCGCCGTCCAGGCCGTGCACGTGAGCAACCAGCACCAGCTCACCGCCGCCTACCCCGACCGCACCAGCAGCGCCATCGGCGGCTACATGGTCTTCTATTCGCTCGGTTCCGCCCTCGGTGCGGCCACGACCACCGCTGCTCTCACCGCCCGGGGCTGGGCGGCCGCCAGCGTCCTCGGAGCCGGATTCGCGGTCTGCGCGCTGGCCGTGTGGGCCGTCGACAGGCGACTCCCGCGCGCCGCCGAGCAGTTTCCCTCCGATGGGGCCGACACGGGAGCACAGGGGAGGAACGGCAACAGGCCGCTCGGACCGACTGATCGGCGAACGATCTGACCGAGCCGGCTCATCGACAGCAGGTGTGGTGGAGGGACGACGGCGGAGTCCGTCACGGGTCCGGCCGCGGGGCGGCCTGCCGCTGCGAGAGGGCGATCCGGCGGGTGACGGGGTCGACGTCCAGGATCTTCACCGAGAGAGTGTCGCCCTCCCGGAGGGCGCGTCGCCGGGCGCTGTCGGACAGCTCGGAGCGGTGGACCAGTCCCTCGCAGCCGTGCTCCGCCTCCTCGACGCGCACGAACACGCCGAAGGGACACGACTTTGGCCGGGTGAAACCGGCCGGGAACGAGTCGGCCTCCCTCGCCCGGCTGCGGAGAAGGGCCCCGGTCCGGCCGTGTCGATCATAGGCTCGAGGGATCGAACGGACAGGAGGACCCATGCCCATCAAGACGCTGTCGATTCCCACCGCGGACGGTCGGGCCGACGCTTTCGCCGCCCTTCCCGACAGTGCCGGACAGCACCCGGGGGTGCTGATGTACGGGGACGCTTTCGGCGACCGGCCCGTGCTGCGCGAACTCGCCCAGGAACTGGCCGGGCACGGGTACTACGTGCTCGTCCCCAACTTCTTCTACCGGAGCGGCCCGGCACCGGTGATCGAACTCCCCGAGCACATCGGGGACGAGGCCCGGGACGAGGCCATCGGCAAGCTGATGCCTCTGATCGAGGCGCACACCGACGACCGGATCGTGCGCGACGCCGAGTCCTGCCTGGAGTTCCTCTCCGCGCAGCCGGAGGTCCGCCCCGGACCCGCTGCGGTGACCGGCTACTGCATCGGCGGCCTCCTGGCGGTGCGCACGGCGTCGGCCTTCCCCGACCGGGTGGCTGCCGTCGCCGGGTTCCACGGTCCGGTGGGCGCCGACGAGCCGGGCAGCCTGCACTCCCTGCTCTCCAGGATCACCGCCGAGGTCCACCTCGGGCACGCGGAGAGCGATCTGACGCCGGAGGCCCTCGGTGAGCTGAACCAGGCGCTGGACGCCGCCGGGGTCCGCTACACCTCGGAGATCTACCCCGGCACGCTGCACGGCTACACGATGTCCGACACCGACGCCTTCAGCCCGGCGGGGCTGCAGCGCCACTGGGACCGGCTGCTGCCGCTCCTCGCCCGCACACTGGGCGACGGCTGAGACGGCTGAGACGGCTGAGGGTCCGGCCGGGGAAGCCGGGGCGGCGGATGTCGGGAGCTCGTGGACCACGACGTGTACGCGGCTCGGGGCGCCCGGCCGGTGCTCTGCGGGTACGGGCCCGGAGTAGGGTCGGAGCATGCAGTTCCTGGTGATGACCCGGCGGTACAGCGACCGCTACTCCGAGGAGGAGTTCGCCGCTGTGCTCCCCGAGGAGACCGCGGTGGTGCGGAAGTTGTACGCGGACGGGGTACTGCGGCAGATCTGGCTGCGCGGGGACGGGCCGGGGGCCTGCTTCCTGCTGGAGGCCGGCTCGCCGGAGGAGGCGCAGGCGGCCGTGGACACCCTTCCGCTGGCCCGGAAGGGGATGTCGGAGTTCCGCGTGGTGCCGCTCCGGCCCTACGGCGGCTTCGGACCGCGCTGACGCCGGTCCCGGGGCGCCGCCGCGGTGTGCTGCGGTCCGATGCGGTCGGCAGGGGTCGTTGTCAGTGGGGTGGGGCATGCTTGCGGACATGAGTGCGGATGCGGTCGGGGTTTCCGGTATGGGCGCGGGTGCTTCGGAGTTGGGCCGGATCGAGGGAGCGCTGCGGGCGTCCTGGGGCGCGGACACCTGCTCCCCGGACGATCTGGAACGCGCGGGCTGGAGCCCGGCGAACCCCGCGTGGGGGCAGTGCGACGTGACGGCGCTGGTGGTGCAGGACCTGCTGGGCGGAGAGCTGATGTGCGGGGAGGTGTACGGAGTGCACGGCGGTCGGCAGGGATTCCACTGGTGGAACAGACTGCCGGACGGTTCCGAGATCGACCTCACCCGCGACCGGTTCCACGCCGGTCAGGTCGTCATGGAGGGTGTCTCCGTGCCGCGCCCGATGCGCCACTCGCTGCGCAGGGGCGAGGAGTACGCGCTGCTGCGCGGGCGGGTGTGGCAGCGGCTCGGCATCCCCGCGGGGAGCGCGGCAGCGGGTTCCGCGGCGGGTCCGGGCGGTGGTGCGGTTCCGGGTGGTGCGGGGGCCTGCGGCGCGGGTTCCTGGACCGGGCCCGTCACCAGGGGCTCGGTGACCTCCTGCCGAGAGCGGCGCGGCGCCGCCTGAGCCGGTTGCGGCCTGGGCGGCCTGCGCGGCTTGTGAATTCTGCGCGGCTTGTGAGGTCTGTGCGGCAGCCCTGGGCGTGGCGGGGCCCTGCGGCGGCTCCGTTCAGGTCAGCGGCATCTTGAAGCCGAGATGCGATGCCTGGAAGCCCAGGCGCTCGTAGAAGCGGTGCGCCTCGACGCGGGTGGCGTCGGAGGTGAGTTGGACCAGCACGCTCTCCTGGCGCCGGGACTCGGCGACGGCCCACTCGATGAGCCGGGTGCCCAGACCGCTGCCGCGCAGATCGGTGTGCACCCGTACGGCCTCGATGAGGGAGCGGGTGGAGCCGCGGCGGGACAGTCCCGGGATGATCGTCAGGTGCAGGGTGCCGACTGCTCTGCCGTCGATCTCGGCGACGACGAGGTGCTGGTGCGGGTCGGCGTCGATCCGCTCGAACGCGGCGCGGTACGGGGCGAGGTCGGAGGGGGTCTCGCGGGTGGCCCCGAGGGCGTCGTCGGCGAGCATGGCGACGATCGCGGGGACGTCCTCGGCCCGCGCCCGGCGGACGGTGAGGTCCGCCGCGGGCGTCTCGGCGGGGGTCCCCGCGCTGCCGGAAGTCGTGGTCATCCTCCGCACTGTACGCCCCGGGGCCGCGGGAGCGGCCGAACGGTCACTCCGCGGGCCGGGTGGGGGCGAGTGCGCGGACGGCGGCGGCCAGGGGGGCGAGTTCGGGTCGGGACTCGGCCGCGGCCAGGGCCTCCTTGAGTGCGGTGTCGTGCGTGGGACGTGCCGCTTCCAGCAGCGCGTGGCCCTGCTCGGTGACGTCGGTGTAGATGCCGCGCCGGTCGTCGGGGCACAGGTAGCGGCGGAGCAGTCCGCGCTCTTCCAGCCGGCTGACCAGGCGGGTCGTCGCGCTCTGGCTGAGGACGACGGTGTCGGCGAGCTGGTTCATCCGGAAGTGGCCGCCGTCTCCGTCGTGTTGTTCGCTCAGGACGTCCAGCAGCGAGAACTCGCGGACGCTGAGCCCGTGTGCGGCGTGCAGCGCCCGTTCGATGTGGGCCTCGATCCGGCCGTGCAGCGCGGAGAGCGCGCACCAGCCCTGTGCGAGGCCCAGATCGGCATGGCGTGACATGAAGGGGCTCCTCTCCCGGCCGCCGTCCGGCTGTCCGTGCTTCCGGCCGCCGTCCGGCTGTCCGTGCTTCCGGCCGTTCGTTCGGCCCGGCCGACCGTTCTCCCGTCCGGCCGCCCGTACCCCGCACCACCGGGGCGAACCTGTGCGCGCCGGCCGGTGCGGACCTGCGCGCCTCCCAGACTAGAGCATCTCCGCAATAGTCGACGCTTGCATATATCCCGCGTCTGCAATTAATGTCGGCGCTTGTAATCGTCTTACGCATTGGAAGGTTCCCCGCTCATGCCTCTCGCCCTGCTGGCGCTCGCCATCGGCGCCTTCGGCATCGGGACCACCGAGTTCGTGATCATGGGCCTGCTGCCCGAGGTCGCCGCAGAGTTCGGGGTCTCCATCCCCACCGCCGGATATCTGGCCTCCGGCTACGCGGTCGGGGTGCTGCTGGGCGCTCCGGTCCTCGCCGTCCTGGGCACCCGGATCTCCCGCAAGCGGATGCTGATGCTGCTGATGGGGCTGTTCGTGCTGGGCAACCTGGTCTCCGCACTCGCGCCCGCCTTCGGCGTGATGCTCGCTGGCCGGGTCATCGCCTCGCTCGCGCACGGTGCCTTCTTCGGCATCGGCTCGATCGTCGCGGCCGGACTGGTGGCCCCGCACCGCAAGGCCGCGGCCATCTCCCTGATGTTCACCGGGCTGACCCTCGCGAACGTGGTCGGTGTGCCGCTGGGCACCCTGCTGGGACAGCAGGCGGGCTGGCGCCTCACCTTCGTGGCCGTCGCCGGGCTGGGAGTGGTGGGGCTGGCGGGCGTCGCCGCGCTGGTACCCCGGGACGTCCCGGCTCCGGCTCCGAGCCCGGCCCCGGACGGCCCCGTCCCCGCGCGCGGACCGCGTCCCCGCACCGGCCGGATCCGCGACGAACTGGCCGCCTTCCGCAACGTCCAGGTGCTGCTCGCGATGGGGATGACCGTGCTCGGCTTCGGCGGGGTCTTCGCCGCGATCACCTACATCGCGCCGATGATGACGGAGGCGGCCGGGTACGCCGACACGTCCGTGACCTGGCTGCTCGTCCTCTTCGGCATCGGCATGGTCGCGGGGAACCTGGTCGGCGGCCGGTTCGCGGACCGGGCCCTGCTGCCCATGCTGTGCATCGCCCTGGTCGCACTGGCCGGGACGCTTGCCGCGTTCACCGCCACCGCGCACGACAAGGCGGCGGCCGCCGTCACGCTGACGCTGATCGGCGCGTTCGGGTTCGCCACGGTCCCGCCGCTGCAGAAGCGGGTGCTCGACCAGACGGCGAACGCACCGACCCTCGCCTCGGCCATGAACATCGGCGCCTTCAACCTCGGCAACGCGCTCGCCACCTGGCTCGGCGGGCTGGTCCTCGGGGCCGGCTTCGGCCCGACGTCACCGAACATGGCGGGCGCCGGGCTGGCCCTGGGCGCCCTGGCGCTGGCGGTGACCTCCGCGCTCCTGGAGCGGCGCGGCCCTCGCGGCGCCGCCCCGGCGCCCCGGAGCGGGCTCAGGGCGCGGGCTGCCGGGGCGGCCGCAGCGGGTGGCGCCGCCGAGCCGGAGCCCGCGTACGCCGGGACCGGGCCGTCCGCGGGCGCCGGGACCGGGCCGTCCGCGGACGCCGTCCGGGCAGCCCCCGGCGGGCCGTCAGCCGACAGCCTGCCGTCCGGAGGCCGAGGCCGCTGGCCGGCCCCGCCGGCCGACGGCGGGTGACCGGTCCTGGCCTCCGGGCTCGGGTGCCCCGGTCTGCGGGCCCGGCACCGCTGACCGGCGGCGGCTCACCGGGGCGCTGCGGCGGCCCCGCTTGGTCCGCCCCCAGGGCTTCAGCATCGAGATGACGGTCATGAACGTATAGGCGCCCAGCGAGACGAGCGGTGGGATCACCAGCTCGTACGGCAGGATCGGGCGGCCCGCGGCCACGTCGGCGACCGTGCTGTCGATCCGTGTCCGGAAGAGGAGCACGCTCGCCAGGATGGCGGCCAGCGTGAGCCAGAACTTGATCCACACCCACCAGTACCGGGCCAGCCCCCAGCGGGTGCCCACCGACAGCAGCACGCCGCTGGCCAGGGTGAGCAGCGCGAGCGGGGCCAGCAGCCAGTCGGCGAAGACCTTCATCGAGCGGTAGGACGCCTCGGCTGCGGGGCCGGACCCGGTCAGGGCCGCGGTGAGCCCGAGCGCGAGCAGGCACAGCGTCATGCCGAGCCAGCCGGCCGAGGAGCAGACGTGGAGCGCGAGAGTGCCTCTGCGGGCACGTCGGGACAGTTGCGGCATGCCCTCGACTGTCCCGCTGTCCGGCGTCCGGGGCGTCCGACGGCGGGAGTATCGGGGGCTACTCGGCTCCGAGTACGCGGCGCGGCCGGGCGCGGGGTGCCCGCGCCCGGCACGGTCCCTGCCCGCGCCCGGCCGCCGTCCGTACCTGCTCCCGGCCGCCGTCCGTACCCGCGCCCGGCGGTGGCACTCTGCGGCCGCGACAGCGCGGCGCCCGGTGTCCGGCGCCCGGTGTCCAGCGCCGGTATTCGGTGTCCGGTGTCCGGCGTCCGGATTCGGGATCCCGGTCGACCCGCGCCCGTACGATCGCCGGTATGCATCCGGCTCAGCATCCGAATCCGCGACCGATGCCGGGAGAACGCCGCCCCCGGCTCCATCTCTTCGACCTCGACGGCACCTTGCTGTACGGTTCGGCGGCCTCCGTGGAGATATCCCGGCAGCTCGGAGTCGACGCCGAGATCCGGGATCTCGAACGGGCATTTGCGGAACGCAAACTGACACCGCCGCAGTTCGCCCTCCGGGCGTGTGCGCTGTGGTCGGCGCTCAACGACGAGATCGTGTCCGCGGCCTTCTCGGCCGCGCCGTGGCTGACGGGCATCCCTGAGGTGTGGGCCGGGCTCAGGGCGGAGGGTGAGCGCTGCGCCGTGATTTCCCTCTCGCCGGATTTCTTTGTGCGGCGACTACAGGATTGGGGGGCCGAGGTTACCCACGGTTCGCGGTGGCCGGAGGTTCCGCGCGCAATTCCGAACGGAAGTACGAAGTATCCGGCGCGTCCCCTCGATCCCGCCGGGATTCTTTCGCCCTCGTCGAAGGTGAAGATCGCGGAGCAGCTCTGCGCCCAATTCGGGCTCCGGCTGGAGGACTGCGTGGCGTACGGGGACTCCCTCTCCGACGCGGAGCTGTTCGCCGCCGTGCCGGTCTCCGTGGCGGTGAACGCCGACCACCACGTCCGCTCCCTCGCCTCCCACCACTACACCGGAAGTGATCTCCGGGAGGCCCACGGACTCGTCTCCGCGGCACGGTAATTCCTGCACGGGTTCCGAATGGCGGAATTCGCGGGAACCGCGAACGGGGGTTGTGGCGTGAAGGCTTCACGGTATGGTCGGGTCCCTCCCGCATCGTGCAGTAAGGAGTGCAAAGCGTTCTGGGCACGGTGTTCACAGGGGGCGGTTCACCGGAACTTTCGGAACACGGATGTGCACAGAACGTCCGGAAGAGGTACGAGGCGAGGCGAGCATGACCACCATGTCGGGCAGCGACGGTGCGTCCGCCGGTGGCAGCGGCGGACGGGGATGGTTCACCCCGGCGTCCGATGCCGCATCCGCGGAGCGCCCCGCGCCAGGCGCACCTGACGCGGTACCGTCCCAGCAGACCGCGGGGACGGCCGCACCGGAACCGGAACCGGAACATGAACCGGAACCCGAACACGCGCACGAGCCGGAGGCGGCTCCCGAACCTGTGGCGGGCGCCCCGGCGGCCGCCGCCGAGCGGACGGCTCCCGCCGGGCCCGCGAACCCCGGGCCCGCCGGCTCCGGGCCCGCCGGCCCCGCGGCCGACCAGCTCGGCGACTCCGAACTGATCGGAGCCTCCATGGCGGAGCTGGAACGTTCCGCCGACTCGGCGACCGCCTACTTCTACGCGCTGCTGTTCGTCCAGTACCCGCACCTGCGCGAGATGTTCCCGGCTGCCATGGACGGCCAGCGCGACCGGCTCTTCCGCGCGCTGCTGACCGCCGTACGCCTCTTCGACGACGGCAAGCTGCTCGGCGAGTACCTCGCCGGGCTGGGCCGGGGCCACCGCAAGTACGGAACCGTGCCCGCCCACTACCCGGCCGTCGGCGAGTGCCTGATGGCCGCGATCGCGCGCTACGCACCCGACACCTGGGGCCCGCGCACCGAGGCGGCCTGGGTGCGCGCCTACACCGCGATCTCCCAGACGATGATCGACGCGGCGGCCGAGGACGAGCGCCGGGCGCCCGCCTGGTGGGACGCGGAGATCGTCTCGCACGAACTGCGCACCTCGGAGATCGCCGTGATCACGGTGCGCCCCGACCAGCCGTACCCGTTCCGCGCCGGGCAGTACACCAGCCTGGAGACGCCCTGGTGGCCCCGGGTGTGGCGGCACTACTCGTTCGCGTCGGCGCCCCGTCCCGACGGTCTGCTGACCTTCCACGTGAAGTCCGTGCCCGCCGGGTGGGTCTCCACGGCGCTGGTGCAGCGCGCCCGCCCCGGCGACGTGCTGCGGCTCGGCCCGCCCGCGGGTTCGATGCTCGTCGACCACGAGGCCGACAGCGGGCTGCTCTGCCTGGGCGGCGGGACCGGTATCGCCCCCATCAAGGCGCTGATCGAGGACGTGGTCAGCCGGGGGCGGGCGCGTCCGGTCGAGGTCTTCTACGGGGCCCGCACCGACCACGACCTCTACGACCTGGAGACGATGCTGCGCCTCCAGGACAGCCACCGGTGGCTGTCGGTGCGCCCCGTCGTCGCGGCGGGCGCGGCCTCGGCCGCCGAGGCGCTCGCGGGTGAGCTTCCGGACGCGGTACGCAGATACGGCCCCTGGCCCGCGTACGACGGCTATCTCTCCGGGCCGCCCGGAATGATCAGGACCGGGGTCGAGACACTGCGCGGGCTCGGGATTCCGACGCACCGAATACGGCACGATTCCCTCGACGAACTGGTCGTGCAGGGGGCGTAGGTGGTGGGGTGTTCGGATCGCGGCTGCCGGGAGCCGGTCACCCGGGGCGGGTAGTCCGGGGCCGGCCGCGGGGCAGCCGTCCGGTCGGCCGGTCGAGGAAAGGGACGAGTGGCGGCGTTGAGTGACGCGAAGGGATACGGCGACGGTTCCGCGGGGCACGCGGCGGGAGCGGGCCCCGGGGCCGACCAGTCCCCCGGCCTGCCCCGGCGGCTGCCCGGCAGCGACGGGGAGCACGCGCTGCAGCAGCGCATCGGTTCGCAGGAGCGCGCCGAGCGGTTCTACCAGGACCAGGTGCTCGACCATCTCAACGAGCGGATGCGGGAGTTCACCCACCAGCAGGAGATGTTCTTCCTCGCCACGTCCGACCGCCGCGGCGAGTGCGACAACAGCTTCCGCGCCGGGCCGCCCGGGTTCCTGCGCGTGCTGGACGAGCGGACGCTGGTCTTCCCGGAGTACCGCGGCAACGGCGTCCACGCCAGCCTCGGCAACATCGAGGAGAACCCGCATGTGGGCCTGCTCCTCGTCGACTTCCTCCGCGCCCGGATCGGACTCCACATCAACGGCCGCGCCCAGGTGCTGGACGACGCGGAACTGCGCCCCTCGGTACCGGACCTGCCGGAGGACCCGGTACCCGGGCGGCGGGCCCTGCTGTGGGTGCGGGTCGAGGTGGAGGAGGCGTACATACACTGCGCCAAGCACATCCCCCACCTCCAGAAGGCCCCGCGCCGCCCGGCGCGCGAATGGGGTACCGACGACTACAAGCGCAAGGGCGGCGACTTCTTCGGCGCTGCCCGGGACGCCCGGGAGGGCCACCGCGAGGTGACCGCCCCCGCGGGGTCCCCGGCACCGGAACCGGTGTCCCCGCCGGTGGCCGCGGCATCGCCGGCTGCCATCTCCTCGCCCGTATCGGCCTCTCCGGCGGCGTCGGTGTCCCCGGCCGCCCCGGAACCCCCGGGCGCCCCGGAGCTCCCGGCTGCCCCAGAACTCCCGGCCGCCCCGGAGCTCCCGGCCGCACCTGCCGTCCCGCCGGTGCCGCCGTCCGGCGACTCCGTCCCGCTGCCCCCGCAGGCACCACCCGCCCCGGCGTCTCCGCCGCCCGGTGCCGTATCGACCCCCGATGCCGCACCGGAAGGCGAGGCCGCGCGGCCGGGTGTGCCGGGGCCGGCCCTTCCGCCGTTGCCCCGGCGGCGGGAGCATGGCGCGGCGGCTCCGGCCGCGCCCTCCGCGGTCTCCGCCGCCATCTCGGCGCGCCCGGGGAGCGCCGGGTCCGCCGAGCACGCCCGGGATGTCTCCGCCTGGCGGCTGGAGGCCGAGCGAGCACTGGCCGAGGCGCAGCGGCGCGGCCGGCAGGAAGCGGAGCCGACCGCACCGCGCGAACCCGCGACCTTCCAGGGCTGGTTCGGCTAGCGCGCGGAAACGGGCGGCGGCCCCGGTGGTCCGGGCAGCCCGGCGGAGGTCAGCGGAGGTCGGGCGCGAGCAGCGCCTGGACTCCTTCGATATTCGCGGCGAGATAGGCCCGCAGCCTCGGCGGGACGACCTCCACGGAGTTCAGGCCCTCCGGGGTGAAGGGGAGCCGTACGATTTCGTACTCTCCTTGCGGTTCCTCCACTTCGGGTCCGTGCCGTAGGCGCGGGTCGAGCGAGACGAGCCGGCACACGAAGAAGTGCTGTACCTTCACTCCACCTGGTGTCTCCGCGGGGTCACTCACCGTGTCCACGAAGGCGGGCACCACATCGGTGATCGCCGCGCCCAGTTCCTCGGCCACCTCGCGGTGCAGGGCGTCCTCCACGGTGCGGTCCACGCCGGGCTCGACGCCGCCTCCCGGGGTGATCCAGTACGGCTGCCGACCGGGCTTGGTGCGTTTGATGAGGATCAGTTCCACGGCGGCCGCCGGGTCCTCCCCGGCGGCGAGGAGGATGGCGCGGGCAGTCCGCTTGACCACAGGGCGTTCGACGAACATGCAGGAGATTTGGCCCACATCGCGGCGCGTCAAACCCTCCGTTTTCCTCACTGTGCGTGTCGGATCAGAACATCGCGCAATAGGTCCATATCCATAAGTGATTGGACACTGACGCTGAGTCAACTACTCTTGTCGTCCGCGCCGCAGTGCGCATCGAGCCGGGCGGTTCGTGGCAGGAGGGGGGAGCCACGAACCGCCCTCGCGGCTCCCGCCCCTGCTCTACCGGCGCCCGGGTCTCACGGGGCCATCGGCAGATACACCCGGTTGCCCGCCTCGGCGAACTCGCGGGACTTCTCCGCCATCCCGGCCTCGACCTCCTCCATCGTCGCTCCGTGCCGCTCGCGGATCTCCTGGGAGATCTTCATGCTGCAGAACTTCGGGCCGCACATGGAGCAGAAGTGCGCGGTCTTGGCCGGTTCCGCCGGCAGCGTCTCGTCGTGGAACGAGCGGGCCGTGTCCGGGTCGAGCGCCAGATTGAACTGGTCCTCCCAGCGGAACTCGAACCGGGCGTCCGAGAGCGCGTCGTCCCAGTCCTGCGCCCCCGGGTGGCCCTTGGCCACGTCCGCGGCATGGGCGGCGATCTTGTAGGTGATCACGCCCGTCTTGACGTCGTCCTTGTCCGGCAGCCCCAGGTGCTCCTTCGGAGTGACGTAGCAGAGCATCGCGGTGCCCCACCAGCCGATCATCGCCGCACCGATGCCGCTGGTGATGTGGTCGTAGGCGGGCGCGATGTCCGTCGTCAGGGGGCCCAGCGTGTAGAACGGGGCCTCCTCGCAGACCTCCTGCTGGCGGTCCACGTTCTCCTTGATCTTGTGCATCGGCACATGGCCCGGACCCTCGATCATGGTCTGCACGTCGTGCGCCTTGGCGATCCGGTTGAGCTCGCCCAGGGTGTCCAACTCGGCCATCTGCGCCGCGTCGTTGGCATCCGCGATCGACCCGGGCCGCAGCCCGTCGCCCAGCGAGAACGTCACGTCGTAGGAGCGCAGGATCTCGCACAGCTCGCTGAAGTGCTCGTACAGGAAGCTCTCCCGGTGGTGCGCCAGACACCACGCGGCCATGATCGAGCCGCCGCGGGAGACGATGCCGGTCTTGCGGCGCGCCGTCAGCGGGACGTAGCGCAGCAGCACCCCGGCATGCACCGTCATGTAGTCGACGCCCTGCTCGCACTGCTCGACGACAGTGTCCTTGTAGACCTCCCAGGACAGCTCCTCCGCCTTGCCGTCCACCTTCTCCAGCGCCTGGTACAGCGGCACCGTGCCGATGGGAACAGGGGAGTTGCGCAGCACCCACTCGCGGGTGGTGTGGATGTTGCGGCCGGTCGAGAGGTCCATGACGGTGTCGGTGCCCCACCGGGTCGCCCACGTCATCTTCTCGACCTCCTCCTCGATGGAGGAGGTGACGGCGGAGTTGCCGATGTTGGCGTTCACCTTCACCAGGAAGTTCTTCCCGATGATCATCGGTTCGGTCTCCGGGTGGTTCACGTTGGCGGGCAGCACGGCCCGCCCCGCGGCGATCTCGTCCCGGACGAACTCGGGGCTGCGGTTCTCGCGGAGGGCGACGTACTCCATCTCCGCGGTGATCTCGCCCCGCTTCGCGTAGCCGAGCTGGGTGACGGCCGCGCCGTTCCGGCCGCGGCGCGGCTGGCGCGGGCGGCCCGGGAAGACCGCGTCGAGCCCCGCCAAGTCGTCGGCGCCGCCGCGGACGACTCCGCCGCGCGGGCTGGTGTGCTTGAGGCCGTCGTCCTCGGGCCGCAGTTCACGGCCCGCGTACTCCTCGGTGTCCCCCCTCTGGACGATCCAGTTCTCGCGCAGCGGCGCCAGGCCGCGGCGCACATCGGTGTCGATCTCGGGGTCGGTGTACGGCCCGGACGTGTCGTAGAGCGTCACGTCCTTGCCGTTGGTGAGGTGCACCCGTCGGACGGGGACCCGGATGTCCGGGCGCGATCCCTGCAGATATCCCTTGTGCGAACCGAGCGCTTTCCCGGCCGTTTCGGCGTTCCCGGCCGTTTCGGCCTTCTCGGCGCGCGCGTGTGCATCCTGCGTGGTCATGAGACCCACTCCCTACGCCGGCATTACCCGGTAACAGGTTCGGCGGTCGGCGCAGCCGGTTCCGTGGTCCCTTCCACGGAGGTCAGCGCCCTCTCAGCCCCGTGCTCGGAGCTCCCGCGATGTGCAAAGGCGCCTCTACGCTAACGGCACACCGCCCGGACTGAACACCCCGCCCGGCCGTTCTTGCGATGATCGGGCGGTGACCCACACCGACCCCGCCGTTCCCGCACCCGAACCCGGCCGTGCCCACGGACCCGGCCCCGGACCCGGCCGTGCACCCGCCCATGGCCACGGGCCCACCCACGGTCAGGGCCGCGGGCGCACCCACGGGCAGGGACACAGTCACGGCCACGGGCAGGGCCAGGGCCAGAGCCACGGGCATGGCCACGGCCACGGCCACGGGCACGGGCACGGGCATGGCCACGGGCATGGCCACGGGCCCGCCGAGCCGGTCTCCCGCCATCTGCGGAAGGTCATCGCGGCGGTGCTGGTGCCGTTCGCGGTGGCCGTGCTGGCCGGGCTGGTGGTGCTGTGGCCCGGGGGTGTTCCGGGGCACCAGCACGACCATTCCGGGGTCGGCTTCGACCGGCCCACCTTCACCGCCAAGGTCGTGGAGCTGGCCGAGGTGGACTGCGGCAAGGCCAACGTCCGGCAGCCGTCCGGCTCCTCGGGCGACGGTTCCTCCGGGCAGGGCGGCGAGGGCGGGGCGCACGGGCCGTGCCGGAAGGCCACCGTCGAGATCACCGAGGGCAAGGACAAGGGCCACACCTTCACCGAGGTCGTCCCGCCCGACGCCACCCGCAGCTACTCCGTGGGGCAGGGCGTCGTCGTCGCCTACGCGGCGAAGGCACCGCGCGATCTCCAGTACAGCGTCGTCGACACCGACCGCGATCTGCCGATGGTGCTGCTGGCCGGCCTCTTCGCGCTCGTGGTGGTGCTCGTGGGGCGGCTGCGCGGAGTGCTGGCGCTGGTGGGGCTCGTCATCAGCTTCGCCGTGCTGACGCTGTTCATCCTGCCCGCGATACTGCAGGGTTCCAATCCGCTGGTGGTCGCGGTGGTCGGCGGGAGCGCCATCATGCTGGCCACGCTGTATCTGTGCCACGGCCTGTCGGCCCGCACCTCGGTCGCGGTGCTGGGCACGCTGGTGTCGCTCCTGCTGATCGGGCTGCTGGGCTCGTTGTTCATCGGCTGGGCCGGACTGACCGGCAACACCGACGACCAGACCGGTCTGGTGCACGGTCTCTACCCCGGTATCGAGATCCGGGGGCTGCTGCTGGCGGGGGTGCTGATCGGCTCGCTCGGCGTGCTCGACGACGTGACGGTCACCCAGACCTCGGCCGTCTGGGAACTCAAGGACGCCGACCCCGGGGCCAGTCGGCGGCGGATCTACCGTGCCGCCATGCGGATCGGCCGCGACCACATCGCATCCGTGGTCAACACCCTGGTGCTGGCCTACGCGGGGGCGGCGCTGCCGCTGCTGCTGCTCTTCTCGATCGCGCGCAGCGACGTGACGATGGTCGCCACGAGCGAGGTGGTCGCCGAGGAGATCATCCGTACGCTGGTCGGCTCCATCGGCCTCGTCGCGTCGGTGCCGGTCACGACGCTGCTGGCCGCACTCGTCGTCTCGGCGGACCGCAGGCGGCCGGAAGCGGCGGAAGCGGCCGGCCGTACCGCCGGGGACGCGCCTCCGGGCGTACCCGCACCCGCGTCCGGCGTCCCCGCGTCCGGCGTCCCCGCGTCCGGCGTCCCGGCGTCCGGCGTCCCGGCGTCCGGCGTCCCCGCGTCCGGCGAACCGGTGTCCGGCGCCCCCGCATCCGGCGGCCGTCCCGCACCGGGCCGCGGCGCCGGGGTCACCGGCGGCCGGGGGAGGCGGCGGAAGCCGAAGTGAGCCGGAGCGGGGGGCGGCCCCCGGACTGCCGGTGCGGGGCGTACGGCCGTGTGGCCCGAACTCCTGCACTCACCGGAGGTGTGCTGCCGACCCGAGCGGCGGCGCCGAAGCAGTCCCGCTCGGGCGGCGGCTCGGCACCGGGCCGCGCTCCACCCGCGGATTCGGCGCCGGGCCCGGCCCCGGGGCCCCGGCGCCGAATCCGCCGTTCCCGCGGTGCCGCCTCCGGGGGTCCTCCGGGGGTCCACCGGGGGACGCCGCGGGCCACCGCGGGGTGTGCCCGGCGCGGGGCGGGTTCACCAGCCGCTGCCCGAGGACCCGCTGCCCTTGAAGTGGCGGACGAGGTAGACGACACCGCCGACCAGGGCGACGAAGATCAGCACCTTGAACAGCAGGCCGATCAGGAAGCCGACCAGGCTGGCGATCAGGCCGCCGAAGACGACGAGTGCGATCACCGGTATGACGATCCATGTGACCCACCACGGCAGGCCGGCAAGGGTGCCTTTCGCGTCCATGACTGTCTGCTCCGTCTCTGAGAGTTGACGAGGGCTCTTCGCACCCTCTGCCCTCGATGCTAGAGCGGCCAGTGTGCCGATGGGCCGCTGCGGGCCCCTGTCCTCCCCTGAAACCGACCCTGAGGCGACCCTGAAGAACCGGCTCGGTTCGCCCCCGGGACCCGCTCAGCTCTCGGGATCAGCTCTCGGGAGGCGAGAAGACCACCAGCACGCGCAGATCCTCCGAGATGTGGTGGAACCTGTGCGACACCCCGGCCGGCACGTAGACCACGCTGCCCCGCGCCACCTGCGTCGTCTCGACCCCGACGGTGATCGAGCCGCGGCCGCTGACGACGAAGTACACCTCGTCCTGGGCGTGCGGCTGCTGCCGGTCGACGGCACCCGCGTCCAGCGCGTACAAGCCGGCCGACATGTTGCGCTCGTGCAGGAACCGGAGGTATGCGCCGTCGTTCACGGCGCGTTCCGCCTCCAGCTCCTCCAGCCGGAATGCCTTCACCGCTGTCCCCTCTCCCTGGCCCGGCAGCTGTTCTGCGACGATCTGAGTATGAACTTCCTCATCAAGACGCTGGCCAACGCGGCGGCTCTGGCCGTCGCGACCTGGCTGCTCAGCGATATCGAGCTGACCGGTGGTTCCTCAGGTGAGAAGGCGCTGACGCTGCTCGTCGTCGCCCTGATCTTCGGCGTCGTCAACGTCGTGGTCAAGCCGCTCGTGAAGCTGCTCTCGCTGCCGCTGCTGGTGCTCACACTCGGGCTGTTCACGCTGGTGATCAACGCGCTGATGCTCATGCTGACCTCCTGGGTCGCGGACAAGCTGGACGTGAGCTTCCACGTGGACGGGTTCGGCACCGCGTTCCTCGGCGGCCTGATCATCTCGGTCGTCTCCTGGGCGCTGAACATGGCGCTGGACCGGGACTGACGGGATGTACCGCGTCTGCTTCGTCTGCACCGGCAACATCTGCCGCTCCCCCATGGCCGAGGCCGTCTTCCGCGCCCAGGTGCGGGAGGCGGGACTGGACGGCCTGGTCGAGACCGGCAGCGCGGGCACCGGGAGCTGGCACCTCGGTGACCCCGCCGATCCCCGCACGAGCGACGTGCTGGAGGCCGCCGGGTACTCCCTGAGCCATACGGCGCGGCTGTTCGAGCCGGACTGGTTCGACCGGCACGACCTCGTCGTCGCCCTCGACGAGGGGCACGCCGCGGAGCTGCGGGCGATGGCCCGCAACCCGGCCGAGGCCGCCGCGGTGCGGCTGCTGCGCTCGTACGACCCGGACAGCGGTCCGGACGAGCTGAGCGTGCCCGATCCCTACTACGGAGGCGGGCGCGGCTTCGCCCGGTGCCTGGCGATGGTGGAGGCCGCCGTCCCCGGGCTGCTGTCGGAGGTGGCCGCCGCCGTCGGGGCCCGGGAGGCGGGTTGACGGCCGCGGCGGGCGCGGGCGGCGGGGGTGCCGCCCCGCCGCCTCCGCGCCCGGTGGCCCGTACGGCCGAGCTGCTGGGCCGCCGGGCCGACCGGGCCGTCCCGGTCGGCGGCGGCTCCATCTGCGACGCCTACCAGGTCGTTCTGGCCCCGCGCGGGGAGCACCCGGCCCCGGGCGGCGGGGAGCACGGGAGCGTGGCCCGGGAGCCCGCCGGTGCCGACACGGGGCACGCGGGCCACGCGAGCACGGCGGGGGACCCGGAGGACGCCGACGCGGGCCACGCGGGCGCTCCCGCCGAGACTGCGGCTTCCGCCGCACCTGCGGCTTCCGCCGAGACCGCGGCTTCCGCCGCACCTGCGGCTCCCGCCGAGACCGCGGTTCCCGCCGCCACCACCGTCTTCGCCACCACCGTCTTCGCCAAGGCGCTGGACGCCGCCCCCGCCGACTTCTTCGCCGCCGAGGCCGCCGGGCTGGCCCGGCTGCGCGCCACCGGGACCGTCCCGGTGCCGGAGGTGTACGCCGCCGAGCGGGATGTGCTCGTCCTGCAGTGGATCGAGCCGGGGGCGCCCGACCGGGCGGCGGCCGAGCAGTTGGGACGTGGGCTCGCGGCACTGCACGGGACGCCGGCGCCGTCCTGGGGGACCCCCGGGGAGCCCTGCTACCTCGGGCCGCTGCCGCTGACCTCGCCGCCCCGGCCCACCGCAGATCCGGCCGCCTGGCCCGGTTTCCACGCCGAGCACCGGCTGCTGCCGCTGCTGCGCGCTGCCGTGGACAGCGCCCGCATCGGCCCGCGGGATGCCCGGGACGTCGAGCGGGTGTGCGACCGGCTCGACGACGAGGCGGTGGCGGGCCCTCCGCAGCCGCCCGCCGTCATCCACGGCGACCTGTGGTCCGGCAACGTGCACTGGACGGCGGACGGCCGGGCCGTGCTGATCGACCCGGCGGCCCAGGGCGGCCATCCCGAGACGGACCTGGCGATGCTCGAACTGTTCGGCTGCCCCGAACTGCCGGTGCTGCTCGCCGCGTACGAGGAGGTCCGTCCGCTGCCCGGCCGCCGGGCCCGAGTCCCGCTGCACCAACTCCAGCACCTTCTGGTCCACGCCGTGCTCTTCGGCGGCGGTTACGGTGCTGAGAGCGGCGCGGCGGCCCGCGCGGCACTCGGCTGACCCGCCCACCGTGCGGGCGGCCCCCGCAGGCCGCCGCCCGCACCGGGCGGGAACCGACCGCGGCCCGCCGCGTCGCGCGACAGAGAGGCAGCCATGACCGCTCCGGACGATCCGCCCTTCACCGGCCCGCATCTGGACTACGGCCCGGCGAACGACGCCGACGGCACCCGGGTGGTCCGCGCCGGACTGCCCGCCGAGGAGCCGTACGAACCGCCCCTGCCGGGGCCGGTCTTCGCCGCCCACTACCACCTGCCCGGCGAGGTGGAGGGCGCACCGTACGCCTACGGCCGGGACGCCAACCCCACCTGGACCCACCTGGAGCGGGCGCTCGCCGAACTGGAGGCACCCGGCGACCCGGACGCCGAGGTGGTGGCCTTCTCCTCCGGCATGGGCGCGATCTCCGCGGTGCTGCTCTCGCAGACCCGGCCGGGCCGGACGGTGGTGCTGCCCTCGGACGGCTACAACCTGCTGTCCGCGCTCCGCGAGCGGCTGGAGAACTTCGGTGTCCGGGTGCGCACCGCTCCCACCGGCGGCGACGGGCAGCTCGCCGAACTGGAGGGGGCCGATCTGCTGTGGCTGGAGACGCCCTCCAACCCGGGGCTGGACGTGTGCGACATCCGCAAGCTGGCGGCGGCCGCGCACGAGGGCGGTGCGCTGGTGGCCGTGGACAACACCCTCGCCACTCCCCTCGGCCAGCGCCCCCTCCTGCTGGGGGCCGACATCTCGGTGGCCAGCGGCACCAAGGCGCTCACCGGGCACGGCGACGTGCTCCTGGGCTATGTGGCCACCCGCAACCCGGACATCGCGGCGGCGGTACGCGGCTGGCGCAAGACGGTCGGTGCGATCCCGGGGCCGATGGAGGCGTGGCTCGCCCACCGGTCGCTGGCGACGCTCGACGTCCGCACCCAGCGCCAGGCCGGCAACGCGCTGGCTGTCGCCGAGGCGCTGGCCGTCCGGCCCGAGGTGCGGGACGTGCGCCACCCGGGGCTGCCGCAGGACCCGGCGCACCCGCTGGCCGCCCGGCAGATGAGCCGCTACGGCTGCGTCGTCTCCTTCACCCTGACCGACCAGGCGTTCGCCAACCGTTTCCTGGGCCGGCTGCGTCTGGTGAACGATGCCACCAGCTTCGGCGGGGTCCGCTCCACGGCCGAGCGCCGGGGCCGCTGGGGCGGCGACGCGGTGCCGGACGGTTTCGTCCGGCTGTCGGTCGGAGTGGAGGACAGCGTCGACCTGGTGACCGACATCCGGCGGGCCCTGGACCAGGCGGGCTGAACCGCTTGCCGGCCGCCCGCCACCGCCGCCCGCCACGCGGCGGCCCCGGACCGGGCGTACTCCGATCCGGGCCCGGGCACGTACCGGCGCGAACCGGGCGCGAACCGGGCAGTCGGCCCGGGGCGGCAGGCCCACGCCCTGCGGTCCTGCCGCCCCGCGATGCGTCTGCGGGGGCGGCGGCGCACCCAATCGGTCGTGGTCGGTCGTGGCCGGGCGGGCTCAGCCCGCGCTCTCCGGACCGCCGTACTCGGGGCTGGAGTAGTCCGGGCTGCTGAAGCGCGGCCGGGAGTACTTCTCACCCGTCTCCGAGGAGGGGCGGCTGGAGAACCCGGGGTGCGAGTAGCCCAGCGGACTGCCGGGCGGCTGCGGCACGTACGCGGCCGGCGCCTGCCGCGGACCGTCCGGGTCGGCCAGCGCCTCCCGCAGAAACGGCACGATGCCCCGCTCCAGCAGCGCCTCCCGCCAGGCGGAGCGGGCCAGCGCCACCTCCTCGGTCAGTTGGCTGCCGCCCGGATCGGCGCCCGTGCCGCCGCCCGCCCGGATCGAACTGGCGCCGTTGCGCAGCGCCGTGAGCAGCAGACCGGCCATGGCCACCAGGATCCCGGCCGCGGCGAAGGCCGCGAACACCCAGCCGGCGCTGCGGATCGGACCGGCGACGGCGGGCTCCGGGGAGAGCAGCCGCAGCGCGTGGCCCAGCAGCAGGAAGATGACGGCGGCGGTGGCCGCCAGCACGGGGGCGAGCACCGAGACGACCGCCACCAGCCCGGCGCCGGACGCCTCGGCGAGGCTCTCGCCGCCCATCGCGCCCACCAGCCGCTCCCCGACGCTGCTGCCGCCCTGGCCGGGGTCGCGCACCTCGGCCGCTGCACCGCCGGAGCCGCCCTGCGCGGAGCCTCCCACGACGGGGGCACCCGAGGCGGAAGGGGCGTTCTCCGGGCGGCGCAACTCCTCGCGGAGCCGGACGAACTGCTGGTACTCCGCCTCCGCGCAGGCGGCTATCGCGGTGGCGGCGCTGAGCGCCATCGTGCGCAACTGCTCGGCGTTCAGCCGTTGGCCGATCGCCGCCAGGTCGGGGCGTCGGTGAGCGGTTCGCAGTGCCTCGTCGAGGACCCGCTCGAATTCGGGCCGGTCCTCGCGCAGCAGGTGCGGAGCGCTGTTCATGTGCATCCCCCGATGCTCCGTAGGGCCCAAGCGGCCAGTCGAGGGCGGGGCAGGTCAGCAGGCGGACAACTCGGGACGGCAAGCCCTGATGGTAGAGCTGTTCCCGCGTCGCGTGACAGACACTTTCCAGAATTGACCCGCTACAGCGACGCCCCCCAGCCGATCACTTCTGGAAAAAACCTGCCCGGATATCCGCGCGCGAATCAGCAGGGGTGTGGAACCGCGCTTCGCGCGCCCCGTCGGTCCGGTCCCCGCGCCCCCCGGCGGGGAGACCGGACCGACGGGGACCCGGCTCACTCCACCAGCGGGAGCTGGGCGATGAGCAGCTTGCCGGCCATGGTGACGCCGCCGTCCATGGCGACGGCCAGCCCGTCGGCGTACACATGCGGTCCGGTGACGTCCGGCCCGCTCTCGCCGTCCTCGCTGTCGACCTCGCCCAGCAGGTACGGGATCGGGCTGTGTCCGTGCACGATCCGGGTGCCGCCGAAGGTGTCCAGCAGCTCCCGCACGGCCGCCGGTCCCGCGGTCTCCTCGCGGAAGGCGAAGCGCTTGGTGAACTTGCGGAACAGCTCCCAGGTCTCCTCGGCGTCGTTGCGCTGGAGCGCCTCGGTGATCGAGTCGTTGACGGCCTCGATGGTGTCGCCGTAGTCGAGGTAACAGCTCGCGTCGGAGTGCACCAGCAGATGGCTGTCGGCCAGCGCGATGGCGTCCAGCCGGGACATCCACTGCAGATGGTGGTCGGCGAGCCGCTCCATGTCGCTGCGCTGGCCGCCGTTGAGCAGCCACGCCGCCTGGAACGAGGCCGTGCCGGCGCCGGAGTTGACCGGCGTGTCCCCGAACCGCTTCGCGCCCAGCAGCAGCAGTTCGTGGTTGCCCATCAGCGCCTTGCAGTAGCCGCCCGCGGCCGCGGCCTCGGCGGAGAGCTGCATGACCAGCTCGATGACGCCGATGCCGTCCGGGCCGCGGTCGGTGAAGTCGCCCAGGAACCACAGCCGGGCGTTGCCCGCGACCCAGTGGCCGTCCGCGTCGATGATGCCGAACCGGCGCAATGCGGAGCGCAGTTCGTCGAGGTAGCCGTGCACGTCCCCGACGACGTAGAGCGGGCCCTCCCCGTCGTTGACCGCGCCGGCCGGAACGGACACGTCCACCATCGTCGGCTCCGGTCCCCCGGCCGCCGCCGCGGCGGTCCCCAGCACGGGCAGATCCCGCTCGGTCGGCGTGTACTCCTCGGGCATCCCGTCCCCGTCGCCGGTCGCGCTCCCGGCGGGCGCGGCACCGGTTCCGGCAGCCGCTGGTGCCGCCGGAGCGAACGACGCGGGTCCGTCCGGTACGGGTCCGTCCGGTACGGGTCCGCCGGGCGCGGCGCCGTTCGGCACGGGAGCCGCTCCGTTCGGCACGGGAGCCGCTCCGTTCGGCGCGGGGGCCGCGGGGGCCGCTCCGTCCGCCGCCCGGGCGCCCGCCGCGGCGCGTGGCGCTGCCGAGGCCATCGGGGCACGGGGATCCGTGCGCGCCCCGGGCGCCAGTCCGGCCGACCGCGGATCGCGCGGTTCCCCGGGCCCGTCGGGCCGGCCGACCGCGGACAGCGCCGGGGCGGTCCCCTCGCCGTGTGTTGTCTCCCCGCCGTGCCATACGTCGGGTCCCTGACCGGCCCCCTGAGTCATCGACCCCTCCACCATCGCGCCGCCGCCGTGCACCGCAGGACCTCCCCCTTCCGTGGGCCCCATCCGCTGGTCTTTCGGCCGGGGTGTCGCCCCAGGCCGGGAGCCGGTCCCGGTGTCGTCCTCCCCCGGTTTCGGCCGGGGTGCCCCCAATCATAGGAACGCTGGTCGCGGCTTGTGACGCACCTGGGGGCGCGCATTTGACGAGGTGACCGGGCCGAAGGGGAATTCCTCCTGAATTCTTCGCTGTCGTACCCTACGGAATCCGTCACCGGAGACCCCCGGAGACCCGCCCGGCCGCGCCGCACGGCCCCGCCCGGTCGCACAACGGCTCCGGGCCCGGCATCCGGACTCCTGGCGTCCGGGCTCCTCGCGTCCGGGCTCCTGGCATTCGGGACTCCTGGCGTCCGGGCTCCCCGCGGCCGGACTCCTGGCATTCGGGCTCCCTGCGGCCGTGCTCCGGCCGTTCGGGTCCGCTTCGGGAGTCCGAACGGCCGCAGCGTGCTCAGTCGGCCGCGGGGGTGCGAGGGGCGCTGACCGTCGTGCGGGCGCTGCCGCGCCGGGAGGACGCGCGGACGATCAGCTCGGTCGGCATCACCCGTTGGACGGGGCGGGCCGGAGCGAGGCCCTCGATGGCGTCGATCAGCAGTTGGACGACGGTGTTGCCGATCCGTCGGGGCTTCAGGGACAGGGTGGTGACGGAGGGCGCCGTGGTGGCGTAGGCGGGGGACTCGCTGCAGCACACCAGCAGCAGGTCCTCCGGTACCCGCAGCCCGTAGCGGCGGGCCGCGGCCAGCAGGTCGGTGCCGTTCGGGTCGAAGAGCCCGTACACCGCGTCGGGGCGGTCCGGTCTGGCCAACAGCCGGTCGGCGGCGACGGCTCCGGCGCACGGGTCGTGCGCGGGGTAGCGCTCGTAGACCGGTTCCTGGCCGACCCGCTCGCACCAGTCCAGGTACGCGGTGGTCGACAGCCGGGTGTAGGTGTCGGTGCTGGTGCCGGTCAGCAGCCCGATGCGGCGGGCCCCGGAGTCGGCGAGGTGGTCGAGGATGTCCCGGACGGCCGCTTCGTGGTCGTTGTCCACCCAGGTGGCCACCGGGAGCGAGTCGCTGGGCCGGCCGTCGGAGACGACGGGCAGTCCGGAACGGAGCAGCTCGCTGACGATCGGGTCCTGCGCGGAGGGGTCCACGACGACGGTCCCGTCCAGCGCGACGTTGGACCAGACGTCCGGGGCGCCCGCCTCCGCGGGCCCGCGCCGGGCCGGTGCGGGCAGGATCACCAGCGCGTAGCCGCGGGCCAGCGCGGCCGAGGTGGCGGCTCTGGCCATCTCGGCGAAGTACGCGAATTCCGTGAAGGTGAACGGTTCTTCGCCGTACGTCGTCACCGTCAGGCCGATCAGCCCCGACTTGCCCGTGCGCAGCGTGCGTGCGGCGGCCGAGGGGCGGTAGCCCAGTCGCTCTGCGACCTCGCGGACGTGGCTGCGCGTCGCGTCCGGGAGGCGGCCCTTTCCGTTGAGGGCGTCGGAGACAGTCGTGATGGAGACACCGGCTGCGGCGGCGACATCTCTGATGCCCGCCCGTCCCTTCGACCGGGCCCCGCCGCGTGGGGGAGGGCACCTCCCGGCCCCGGGCAGGGGCGCTGAGGCCGATGTCCGACCCGCCTGATGCTTCTCTGCTGCTGTCATGGCGAGCCGATGTTAGGCCCGGAGAAGGCGGGTGGAAGGGCGCCCGGCGAGCGGTGCCGAGGTGTGGCGCCGTTGCCCGCCCCTTCTCCGGCGAGCGGGGAAATCCCAGCTCGGAACGGGCGGCTCCGGGGCGTGTCCGACCGCCGGGAGCGCGCTGTTCCAGGGTGTCGGCGCGGATGAGAGCCACTCTCAACTCACCTTCACGAGTGACGCGCGCTACCGCGCCCGCCACCAGCGCGCGCGTCCTCCCGGCGCACGCAGGCGTGAATGGGGGATCGCGATGAATGCGAGCGCCCCCATCCGAGCCTCGCGGCGCACATCGGTCCCTGGCGCCTCGGGATCGCGGAGCCGGACGGGACCATCGGCGACCCGCCCGCGGGACGCCGAGCGGGAAACCGCATGGCCGCCGCATGGCCGCCGCATGGCCGCCGCATGGCCGCCGCATGGCTTCCGCATGGCCGCATGACCGCGCATGGCCCCCTCGCGGTCCCCGCGCGGGCACGGGCGACCGCGCGGGACGTGCACGGGATCGCTCGGGGAGCTACGCCGTGCGGGTGAATCCTCTTAAGGTGAGGAGTATTGGCGCAGCGCGCCGGCGGAGCCGAGGGTGACGACGGAGGAGGAGCAGCGGTGAGTGACATGAGCGAGCGGAGCCCGGGTGGCCCCCGGCTGCGGGAGGCGCTGGAGGGCATCCCCAGTTACAAGCCGGGGCGTCCGGCCGCCACCGGCGGCCCCGTCTCCTACAAGCTGTCGTCGAACGAGAACCCCTACCCGCCGCTGCCCGGGGTGCTGGAGTCGGTCTCCGCGGCGGCCGCCTCCGTCAACCGCTACCCCGACATGGCCTGCACGGAGCTGTACGCGGAGCTGGCCGAGCGGTTCGGGGTGCCTGCCACGCACCTGGCCACCGGAACCGGTTCGGTCGGCGTGGCCCAGCAGCTCCTCCAGACGACCGCCGGACCCGGCGACGAGGTGATCTACGCCTGGCGCTCCTTCGAGGCGTACCCGATCATCACCCAGATCTCCGGCGCGACCTCGGTCCAGGTGCCGCTGACCGGGGGCGCGGAGCGGGAGGCGCACGACCTGGACGCGATGGCGGACGCGGTCACGGAGCGCACCCGTCTGATCTTCGTCTGCAACCCGAACAATCCCACGGGCGCCGCGATCCCCCGCGCCGACCTGGAGCGCTTCCTGGACCGGGTGCCCGGCGACGTGCTGGTGGTGCTGGACGAGGCGTACCGCGAGTTCGTCCGCGACGAGCGGGTGGTCGACGGGCTGGAGCTGTACCGCGACCGGCCGAACGTGTGCGTGCTGCGCACCTTCTCCAAGGCGTACGGCCTGGCCGGGCTGCGGGTGGGCTTCGCGGTGGCCCACGAGCCGGTGGCCGCCGCGCTGCGCAAGACGGCCGTGCCGTTCGGGGTGAGCCAGCTCGCACAGGAGGCGGCGATCGCCTCGCTGCGCAGTGAGGACGCGCTGCTGGAGCGGGTCGAGGCGCTTGTGAAAGAACGCACACATGTGCTGGCCGAGCTGCGTGCGCAGGGCTGGACGGTGCCGGAGTCGCAGGCGAACTTCGTCTGGCTGCGGCTGGGGGAGCGGACCGCCGAGTTCGCGGAACGCGCCGAGGAGGCCGGAGTCACCGTGCGCCCGTTCCCCGGTGAGGGGGTGCGGGTCTCCCTCGGCGAGCCCGCGGCCAACGCCCTCTTCCTGCAGGTCGCGGCGGCTTTCCGAAAAGAGGTGTAGCCGGTCGCCGACAGCCGCTCTGCCGCGCGGTGCGGTTGCCGGCGGCGGTGGCCGGGCGGGTTCCCGAGGGTCCGGGGGCCCGCCCGGCCTCGTTTTGGGTATGCCTTCACGGCGAGTAGGGGGGCCGGTGACATGTCCGGAATGGGGCCGTCGTACGCTGGTCTTGTGAATGTGAACGCATTCACGAATGCGCTCAGGCGCGTGCCTGAAGGAGAGAGCAACGTGGACCTTGCGTTGGCGCCGGAGACACTGGCGCGCTGGCAGTTCGGCATCACGACCGTCTACCACTTCCTCTTCGTGCCCCTCACCATCTCGCTGGCCACCTTCACGGCGGTGCTCCAGACCGCGTGGGTGCGCACGAACAAGGAGAAGTACCTCAAGGCGACCCGCTTCTGGGGCAAGCTCTTCCTGATCAACATCGCCATGGGCGTGGTCACCGGCATCGTGCAGGAGTTCCAGTTCGGGATGAACTGGTCCGCCTACTCCCGCTTCGTCGGCGACATCTTCGGCGCACCGCTGGCCTTCGAGGCGCTGATCGCGTTCTTCATGGAGTCCACCTTCATCGGACTGTGGATCTTCGGCCGCGACAAGCTCCCGAAGAAGCTGCACCTGGCGACGATCTGGCTGGTCGCCCTCGGCACCGTCGCCTCCGCGTACTTCATCCTGGCCGCGAACTCCTGGATGCAGCACCCGGTCGGCTACCGGATCAACGAGCAGAACGGCCGCGCGGAGATGACCGACTTCTTCGGCATCCTGTTCCAGAACACCGCGCTCGCGCAGTTCTTCCACACCATGACCGCGGCCTTCCTCACCGGCGCCGCCTTCATGGTCGGTATCGCCGCCTACCACCTGCTGCGCAAGCGGCACGTCGCCGTCATGCGCAGCTCGCTGCGGCTCGGGCTGGTCACCCTGGTGGCCGCCGGACTGCTGACCGCCGTCAGCGGCGACCGGCTCGGCAAGATCATGTACGAGCAGCAGCCGATGAAGATGGCCTCCGCCGAGGCACTGTGGGAGACCCAGGCACCGGCGCCCTTCTCCGTCTTCTCCTACGGCGACGTCGACAAGGGGCACAACAAGGTCGCCATCGAGATCCCCGGCGTCCTCTCCTTCCTCGCACACGACAACTTCTACGAGGCCGTCCCCGGGATCAACGACACCAACGCGCAGCTCAGGGAGAAGTTCAAGGACAGCACCGGGCTGGACGACTACCGGCCCAACATCCCCGTCGCCTACTGGTCCTTCCGCTGGATGATCGGCTTCGGGATGTCCTCGCTCGCCCTCGGCGCCGCCGGCCTCTACCTCACCCGGCGCCGGTTCTGGCTGGCCGAGCGGCTGCGCACCGGCGAGGACGAGGTGCCGCGGCTCGCCCTGACCAAGGAGCGCGAACTGGGCACCCGGCTCGGCACCTGGTACTGGCGGCTGTCCGTCCTCACCCTCGGCTTCCCGCTGATCGCCAACGCCTGGGGCTGGATCTTCACCGAGACCGGCCGCCAGCCCTGGGTCGTGTACGGCGTGCTGCCCACCTCCGCCGCCGTCTCCCCCAGCGTCTCCCAGGGCGAGGTCCTCATCTCGCTGATCTCCTTCACCGCGCTGTACGCGCTGCTGGCCGTCATCGAGGTCCGGCTGCTGGTCAAGTACGTCAAGGCCGGGCCGCCCGAGCTGACCGAGGCCGACCTCAACCCGCCCACCCGGATCGGCGGCGGCAGCGGCGGCGCCGACGCCGACTCCGACGACCGGCCCATGGCCTTCTCGTACTGACAGACAGGGGCGCTGCGCAATGGAACTCCACGACGTCTGGTTCGTCCTCATCGCCGTCCTGTGGATCGGCTACTTCTTCCTGGAGGGCTTCGACTTCGGAGTCGGCATCCTCACCAAGCTGCTCGCCCGGGACCGGGCCGAGCGGCGGGTACTGATCAACACCATCGGGCCGGTCTGGGACGGCAACGAGGTGTGGCTGCTCACCGCGGGCGGCGCCACCTTCGCCGCGTTCCCCGAGTGGTACGCCACCCTCTTCTCCGGCTTCTACCTGCCGCTGCTGATCATCCTGCTCTGCCTCATCGTGCGCGGCGTCGCCTTCGAGTACCGCGCCAAGCGGGAGGAGGAGCGCTGGCAGCGCAACTGGGAGCACGCCATCTTCTGGACCTCCCTGATCACCGCGTTCCTGTGGGGAGTGGCCTTCGCCAACATCGTGCGCGGCGTGCGGATCGACGCGGACATGGAGTACGTCGGCAACCTGGCCGACCTGCTCAACCCCTACGCGCTGCTGGGCGGCCTGGTCACCCTCACCCTCTTCACCTTCCACGGGGCCGTCTTCACCGCGCTCAAGACCGCAGGCGACATCCGCACCCGCGCCCGCCGCACCGCGACCGGCGCGGGCGCCACCGCCGCCGTGCTCGCGCTCGGCTTCCTGCTGTGGACCCAGGCCCACCGGGGCGACACCGCCTCCCTGGCCGCCCTGCTGGTGGCCGCCGCCGCACTGGTCGCCGCGCTCGCCACCAACCTCGCCGGCCGCGAGGGCTGGGCCTTCACCTGCTCCGGACTGGCGATCGTCGCCGCGGTGGCGATGCTCTTCCTGTCGCTGTTCCCGGACGTCATGCCCTCGACGCTGAACGACCAGTGGAGCCTGACCGTCAGCAACGCCTCCTCCACCCCGTACACGCTGAAGATCATGACCTGGTGCGCGGCGCTGGCCACCCCCGTCGTCCTGCTCTACCAGGGCTGGACCTACTGGGTGTTCCGCAAGCGCATCGGAACCCAGCACCTCGCCCCCTCCGGCGGACACTGAACCGCGCCGCGGGAAGGAGAAGCGACGATGAAGCCCGTCGATCCGCGGCTGCTGCGGTACGCCCGCGCCACCCGGCTGTTCCTCGCCGCCTCGGTCGCCCTCGGGCTGGCCGGCGCCGGACTCGTCGTCGCCCAGGCCGTGCTGCTCGCGGACGTGGTCGTCGGCGCCTACCGGAACGGAACCCTCGAACAGGGCGCACTGCTCCTGCTCGCCGCCGTCTCCCTCGCCCGGGGCCTGGTCTCCTGGCTGACCGAGTTGGCCGCGCACCGCTCCGGGGCCGCCGTCAAGTCCGAGCTGCGGGTACGGCTGCTGGAGCGGGCCACCGCGCTCGGGCCCGGCTACCTCACCACGCAGCGCACCGGCGAACTGACCACGCTCGCCACCCGCGGCGTCGACGCGCTCGACGACTACTTCGCCCGCTACCTGCCGCAACTGGGCCTCGCCGTCGTGGTGCCCGCCGCCGTACTGGCCCGCATCGTCACCGCCGACTGGATCTCGGCGGCCCTCATTCTGGTCACCCTGCCGCTGATCCCGGTGTTCATGGCCCTCATCGGCTGGGCCACCCAGTCGCGCACGGACCGCCAGTGGAAGCTCCTCACCCGACTCTCCGGCCACTTCCTCGACGTCGTCGCCGGGCTGCCGACGCTGAAGGTCTTCGGCCGCGCCAAGGCCCAGGCCGACAACATCCGCACCATCACCGCCGACTACCGCCGCGCCACCCTGCGTACCCTGCGGCTGGCGTTCCTCTCCTCCTTCGCGCTGGAACTGCTGGCCACGATCTCCGTCGCGCTCGTCGCCGTCAGCATCGGCACCCGGCTCGTGCACGGCGACCTCGACCTGCACACCGGGCTCATGGTGCTGATCCTCGCCCCGGAGGCGTACCTGCCGCTGCGCCAGGTCGGCACCCACTACCACGCAGCGGCCGAAGGGCTCGCGGCGGCGGAGTCGGTCTTCGAGGTGCTGGAGCGGCCGATGCCGCCCTCCGGCACGGCCCGCGTGGACGTCTCCGGTGCCGCCGTGGTGCTGGAGGGGGTCGCCGTACGGCACGAGGGGCGTGCGGGGCGGTCGCTGCCACCGACGGACCTGATGCTGCGCCCCGGTGAGACCGTTGCCCTCACCGGCCCCTCGGGAGGGGGCAAGTCCACCCTGCTGTCGGTGCTGCTGGGCTTCACGGCTCCCACCGAGGGCCGGGTGCTGGTGGGCGGCGTGCCGCTCGCCGAGCTGAACCTCGCCGCCTGGCACCAGCAGATCGCCTGGGTGCCCCAGCACCCGTACCTCTTCGCGGGGTCGGTTGCGGACAACGTCCGTCTGGCACGGCCCGACGCCGATGCGGCAGCCGTCGTCCGGGCGCTCGCCGACGCCGGGGCGCCGGATCTCGACCCGGCACTGGAACTGGGGGAGTCGGGGGCGGGTCTCTCCGCAGGACAGCGCCGCCGCGTCGCCCTCGCCCGTGCCTTTCTCGCCGACCGCCCGCTGGTGCTGCTGGACGAGCCGACGGCCGCGCTGGACGGGGCGACCGAGGCCGCCGTACTGGCCGCCGTACGGCGGCTGACCAGGGGCAAGACGGTGGTCCTGGTGACCCACAGGCCGGCGCTGTCGGCAGCGGCGGACCGGGTGTTGGAGCTGCCCGGCGACGCGGTGACGCTGCGGGCTGCCGTGACCGCCTCGGGGCCGCCCGCGGTCCGGGGCGGCAGTGGGGACACCCCCGGCCTGAGAGCGGGAGAGGGCCGAGGCAGCCCGCAGACACCCACCGACGCCCGCCTCGCACCAGCAGTCGGCGTCGCCGCCACCCGAAACCCCCTCACCCGCGTACGCGAAACGGCCCGCGGCCTGCGCCGCAAGTTCGCCCTCGCCCTCGCCCTGGGCGCCCTCGCGGCGGCCTCGGCGACCGGGCTGATGGCGACCTCGGGCTGGCTGATCTCACGCGCCGCCCAGCAGCCGCCGATCCTCTATCTCATGGTGGCGGTCACCGCGACCCGGGCTTTCGGCATCGGCCGAGCCGTCTTCCGCTACGCGGAACGCCTCGTCTCGCACGATGCCGCCCTGCGCGTCCTCGCGGAGCTCCGCGTCACCGTCTACCGGCGACTGGAGCGCCTGGCCCCGGCGGGCCTGCGGAACCGGGCACGCGGCGACCTGCTCACCCGGCTGGTCTCGGACGTGGACGCGCTCCAGGACTACTTCCTGCGCTGGCTGCTGCCGGCCACCGTCGCCGGAACGGTCAGCGTGGCGGCGGTCGTCTTCGCCGCCTGGCTGCTGCCCGCCGCCGGGGCGGCCCTCGCGGTGGGCCTGGCGGTGGCGGGCATCGCGGTACCCGCGCTCACAGCGGCGCTCTCCCGGCGTACGGAGCGCCGACTGGCCCCCGCGCGGGCCCGGTTGGCGGTCCGCACAGTGGACCTGCTCACCGGTACCGCGTCCGGTGAACTGCCGGTCACCGGCGCGCTCGCGGCCCGCCGCGCCGGTGTGACCGAGGCGGACACGGAGCTGACCGGGATCGCGGCGCGCTCGGCGTCCGGCACCGCGCTGGCGTCCGGGCTGAGCACCCTGGCCGCCGGTCTGACCGTGACGGCAGCGGCGTGGGCGGGCGCACGCGCCACCACGGCAGGTGGGCTGGACGGGCTCCTCCTGGCCACGGTCGTCCTCACCCCGCTCGCCGTGTTCGAGGTGGTGACGCCGCTTCCCCAGGCTGTGCAGTTCCGGCAGCGGGTGCGGCGCTCGGCGGAGCGGGTGTACGAGGTACTGGACGCACCCGCCCCCGTGGAGGAACCGGAGCACCCCGAACCGCTGCCCGCCGACCCGTTCCCCCTCCGCGTCCGCGGGCTGACCGTCCGCTATCCGGACGCCCCGACCCGGGCGCGGCCGGCCCTCGCCGGTTTCGATCTGGATCTGACACCGGGCCGCCGGGTGGCCGTCGTCGGCGCTTCGGGCTCCGGCAAGACGACCCTCGCCAACGCGCTGCTCCGCTTCGTGGACCCACAGGCGGGCACCTACACCTTCGGCCCGGACCCGGCCGTCTCCGCGCTCGACGCGGCAACCGACACCGTCCGACGGCAGGTCGGTCTCTGCGCCCAGGACGCCCACCTGTTCGACAGCTCGCTGCGGGAGAACCTGCGGCTGGCCAGGCCGTCCGCGACCGAGCCCCAACTGCACGCGGCGCTCGCCGCCGCCCGTCTGGACGACTGGGTGGCGACCCTCCCACGCGGCCTGGACACCCTCGTCGGCGAGTACGGCGCCCAGCTCTCCGGCGGTCAGCGGCAACGCCTCGCGCTGGCCCGGGCCCTCCTCGCCGACTTCCCCGTCCTCGTGCTGGACGAGCCCGCCGAGCACCTCGACCTGCCCACGGCCGACGCGCTGACCGCCGATCTGCTGGCTGCCACGGAGGGCCGCACCACCGTCCTGATCACCCACCGCCTCCAGGGCCTCGAAGCCGTGGACGAAGTCGTCGTCCTGACCGCCGGCCGTGTCGTCGAACGCGGCACCCATGAGCAACTGGCCTACGCGGACGGCCCGTTCGCGGAAATGCTGACCCGTGAACGCGAAGGCGGGCTCGTGTCTATCGGGGGGCCACCTCGTCCGGGTCGGGGTAGGTGATCTTGTTGGTGCACTGCATGTGGGGGACGAATTTCTTCGCTGCTGCGATCAGCAGCTTGAGGCGTGAGTTGTTGCTGAGGTGGAGATCATCGTAGAGAGGGAACTTGAGTGTGTGATCGTCCTCGTATTCTTTACCGCCCGGGTTGAGGCAGAGAACGAGGAGGGCGCCGGAATACTCCCCGTTGTTTGTTGACGGGCGCCATTCCGTGGACTTTCCATTCCGTGGCCTTATAAAATACCACTCGGCGAAGATGTTCAACAGGCTGGAGATTTGTTTGTCCTTCTCCAGAGGGGTGAGGCGGCACAACACCTTCAACGTGGACGTATTGTGTGCGTCCGGTTGCCGGAGATATGTGGCGGCTTCTCGGTAGCTGTCAGTTTTACCGGCGTGGACTCGCGTTTTCTTTGCTTCCTTGCGCATCTGTTTGTCGAAGATTCCGCCACAGGCTCGCCCCAGTTTTGTTTCGGGAAGGGTGTTGTCGGCTGTGTCGGAATCCGCTGAGCAGGCTGCGGTCCCGAGGGTGAGAAGCAGAGTGCACCCGAGTGCAGCCACACGAGTCGGTTTAGTCGCCATCGCCTTGATCGCCTTGCGTGTCGCCGTCGCCATATCGCGATTCCATCCGGGCAGCTCTCTCCTCGCTCCAGCGGTCGCCCTCGTCAATATCGTGAACCTTTCGGTAGATTTCCAGCCATTTCATCACCCGCCGCTGGCTGACGGTGAGGAAATGTTTCTTGTCCTGTATGGCTTCTTCGTTGTACTTCTTGGTTTCCTCCTTCCACTGTTCCAGGACTTGTTTGTCTATTTGGTTGTTGAAATGTGTTTCAAGTGCACCGCTCGCGGCGCCGTTGAGGAGCGGGACTCCGAAGGATGCGGAGGAGGGCACGTCGTCTCCCCCGAGGGGCAGTTCGATGGTGCCCTTGGCGGCTCCGAATCCCTGGCTCACGGCGTATTTCTTCCAGGCGGCTGCCGCAATGAGATCGGCACGTTTGTCCGTACTCTTTCCGTCGGCCTCGCTCTGGATGGCATCGACGCGCGCGTGGTCGAGGGCACCCTGGCTTTTCGCGCCTGTCTCCAGGAGGATGTTCAGCTCTCTGTCGGGGTCCGGGTGTGCCTTCATCGCACTGATCACATACTGGTCCTGTGCGGCGGAGAGGATCTCGTAGCCGCCCGGCTGCTTGCCCACCTCTCTCAGGAACGCCATGGCGTCCATGTTGGGCACCGATGACATGTGTCCGGGGCCGCGGTTGCCGAAGGCGGCGTCGCGCAGGTCCTGACCGTCTTCCCGGTCTCCGAAGTTGGCCACGCCTCTGTTCAGGTCGTCGATGTAGCCGGCGCCCATCTTCGCGGTGCTGTTGGTGAGGCCGGGTTTGTCGGAGACCAGATCGGGATGGTCGGCGACCTCCTTGATCACTTGGCTCATCACGTTGGCGCTGTCGGCGGTACGGTGCAGGCCGTCTTCCGGGGAGTCCCAGGGCCGGTTCAAGGCGGCGGCTTCGAGGGCGTGGCCGAGTTCGTCGTAGCCGTAGCTTCGGTCGTTGTCTCCCAGACCGGGGCCGCCGGCGGGCCAGTCGCGCTTGCGGAGCAGGTAGTCGAGGTCCGCGTTCGGCTCGGGCGTGCCGTCGAAATTGCGCTTGCCGCTGTGGAAGAGGTCCTGTGCCGCTTCCGGGTTGTGGCCCAGTGCCTCCATGTAACCCGCCATGGGGTCCATGCCTTCGTCGCTGCCCCTGCCGTAGTTGAGGAAGGAGTCGTATTCGTGCGGTGGTTTTCCCTGCCACAGTTCCTGCGGGCTGCCGCCCCGGCTGCGTTCGAAGTCGATCAGACCCGGTACGTGCTTCTTGCTGCCCCCGCTCCCCTCGTCGAAGCCCTTTCCGTAGTCGTGCAGGAAGTCCTTGTCCCACTCTCCGGAACGCATGAGGCTGCTCATGAGCTGGAAGCCGCGGACGCTGCGGGGGGGCACTGCCGGCCTCCGCGTAGTACTCACCGGGGGCGATCACGTGGTGGGTGTTGGGGAAACGCTCGGGACCGAGCCTGATGACGTCTTTCTTCCACTGGTGCATCGCGGGGCTGTCCACATGTGATGCCGTGGCCAAGGTGGTACTGAGGGACTTCTGGAAGTCCCGTGTTGCTGCGAAACGTTCCTTTCCGGGTTTGTCGATCCCGGCCACACTCTCCCAGAGCCGCAGTGCGCCCTTCGCCTTGAGCCGGGTCGCGAAGCGCTCGGCGAAGTAAGGGTCGCCTTCGTGCTGGGCGAGTTTGTCGGCCATCTTCTGCACGGCCTCGGCGCTCGGGCGGTTTCCGCCGTTCTCGTACGAGGAGGCCAGGTGGGTCAGTGCGTCAGCGTCCTTGCGGGCCTGCTTCCGCTGCTGATTGGCGTCGGACATGCTGGTGACGCCGTCGCTGTCGAAGCCCTTGGCCCGGCCGTTGTGGTCGTTGGACAGCGCCCAGTGCAGCGTCTCGTCGGCCGCAGTCGCGTGCTCCAGTACCCTCGTGATGTAGTCGTTGTGGGCCTTGACGATTTCCTTGTACCGCTTGGCCTGTGGCCCGATATCTTCCGGTTCCAGGTCATCGAGGTTCTTGGGCTTGTAGTGGACGGTGCCCTTGGAGTCGATGTCGAGGTTCTTGTCCTCCCCCACCTCTTCGACGCGCCTCTTGAGTTTCTTGCGCCATTTGTTCAGCGATTTGTAAGCGCTGTCCAGGAACTCCCAGGTGTCCTCGGCCTCTCCGATGGCTTCGTCGATCTGGCGCGTGACTTTTCCCAGCGACTTCAGTGCCGCGTCGGCTGTTTCGCCCTCCATGTCGGAGTTCTGCAGCCCCTTCGCCACCTGCCGATGGAACTGGGTCCTCACCTCCCGGTAGTTCCCCGGGACCTTGTGCCATTTCTGCACTGCTTCTTTCAGTGGTTTGAGATCGGCGTGCAGCAGTGAGTGGTATGAAACCACGTTCCCCCCTCCGGAAGTAGCAGCGTCAGTTCTGGTGGGCTTTGGCGCCCAGCTTGTCCATGTCCTGTTTCCGCTTGTGGTCCGTCGTGTCGAAGGTGCTGGCCGCGTTCCGGAGCGCATCGGCGAGTCCGTCCCGCAGCATCCACTTCACGTGCCGCACCTGGCCCTCCCAGCGTTGCTCGAACGTTGCGAAAGCACCGGCGCTCTTGAAGCCGGACAAGCCGGACTTCACTTCACCTGTTTCCTTGATCGCCTTGTTGTCGGCCTTGCCGAAGCTCTTGGCGACTTCTTCTGCGTCACCGGCTCGCTTACGCAGGAGCTTCGAGGTGATGTGGAGTTTGGTGCCGCGTCCGTGGGCCTCTGTGTTGTATCCGGCCAGTTGCATGGCGGCGTTGTCCCGAGGTTTGCGCTCTTGCGCGTCTGTCTTGAGTCGGGACCATTCCTCGGCGAAATTCATGGGCACCCCCCTGCTGTGTTGAGCACGTCAACTGAAAGCCATGTGACGCTAAGGTAGCAAGGTGATGCTGTGCGCAAGGAAACGTGTCTTCCTGAGGTCTTCGCCTATCGGTCGCAAGTGGGAGGAGTGGGTACCGCGCTCTCCGGCGGCAGCGCACACGGCACCCCGGACTGGACATGTCGAGCCGTGGGAGCGCCGAAACGGGGTGATCACTGGATGGTGTGGGCCGGTGGCAGCTCGAACTCGTTGCCGACGCGAGGCGGAGCTGTGAAGGGGAGGGGCTGACCATGGCCCGGTCCGTCCGGCATGCCGTGGATACGTCTGGTCCTGCGTTCCCGCTCCGCCTTGCCGGCGAAGCGGACGAGTGCGGGCGCGGCGCTCAGCACCGTGCGTTGGTGCAGGCCCCGCACCGGCACTCGCAGGCTGCGGCGCGGCCCGCCTGGCGAGGCACCGCCCACCGGTTGAGGCACCATCCACCGGCGGATCGTCGGGCGTCGGACAGTGCGCTAGCCGGCGGCCGGGCCTCTCTCCGCCGCGCTGCGTTCGACGCAGAACTCGTTGCCCTCCGGGTCGGCGAGCGTCACCCAGCCCCTGCCGTCCGCGGTGCGGTGGTCGGCCACCAGCGTGGCGCCCAGCGCCAGGATCCGCTCGACCTCCTCCTCCCGGGTGCGGTCCTGCGGCTGGAGGTCGAGGTGGACCCGGTTCTTGACCGTCTTGGCGTCCTCGACGGCCACGAACAGCAGCGCCGCGTCCGGCGCCGTCACCAGCGCCTCGGGGTCGCCCGGGTGGTCCTCGTCGGACACGGTGCCCTCCAGCACCGCGGCCCAGAACAGGCCCTGGCGGTAGGCGTCGTGGCAGTCGAAGGTGAGGTGGCGCACGAGGGAAGACATACGGAGAACTATCGGCCGGGCCGCTCCGCCGGTCCACCGCGTTTCTCCACCACCGTCGGACCCGCGCTGCGGGGGTGTGCCTCGGTGCTCACCGCGACCGTGTTGGCGGCCACGATCACCAGGACGGCAGCCCAGGAGAGTGCCGGAAGGTGCTGGCCCAGCGCGACCAGCCCGATCAGCGCCGCCGAGACCGGGTTGACGCTCATGAAGACCCCGAAGAAGTGCGCCGGGACCCGGCGCAGGGCCATGACGTCGGACAGGAACGGGACGGCGGAGGACAGCACCCCGGCGGCCAGGGCGCAGGACACGGCCGCGAGCGTGGGCCGGTGGTGCAGCAGCACGCCGATCCCGAGCGGCAGATACAGCGCTCCGGAGACCAGCGCCGCGGCAGCCGAGCCCTGCGCCCCGGGCAGCCGCTCCCCCACCGTGCGGTTGAGCAGGATGTAGCAGCCCCAGCAGACCGCCGCCAGCAGCGCGAGCGCGATGCCGAGGTAGTCGGTGCTCGGCTCGGGCCGCACCAGCACGACCACGGCCGCCGCGGCGGCCCCGGCGCAGCCCAGATGCAGCCGACGCCGCGAGCCGGCCAGCGCCACGGTCAGCGGGCCGAGGAACTCCAGCGTCACCGCGAGGCCGAGCCCGATCCGGTCGATCGCCGCGTACAGCGACAGATTCATCGCGGCGAACACCACGGCCAGGCCGAGCACCGGCCGCCACTGCGCGGCGGTGAAGGACCGCAGCCGCGGCCGGCCGGCGGCCAGCAGCAGAACGGCGGCCACCCACTGGCGCACCGCCACCACGCCGACCGGGCCGAGCGACGGGAAGGCGAGCGAGGCGAGGGCCGCACCGGACTGGTTGGAGACGCTGCTGCACAGCATCAGTGCCAGTCCGGACAGCCGACCGCGGCCGCGGTGGGAGGGGCCGGGCACATCGGCTGTGCTGAGTGCGTCGGGTGTGCCGGTCGCGTCGAGCGTGCCGGGTGCGGGGGCGGGTGCGGGTGCGGGGGCGTCGGTGACGGGTGCGGGTGCAGGTGCGCTGGGTGTCGGGTGCGCGCGGGGTGCGGAGGACCGTGCCATGACCGCACTGTCGTCCGCCGCCATGCATACGCAAAATGCATCGCAGCGGCCATCGATACGCTGTACGTATGCACAACGGGTCAAGGCCGGAACTGGAGCTGCGCCAACTGCGCTGCCTGGTCACCATCGTCGACACCGGGAGCTTCACCGACGCCGCCCTCGAACTGGGCGTGTCGCAGGCCGCGGTCAGCCGCACCCTGCGGTCCCTGGAGCAGCTTCTCGGCGTCCGGCTGCTGCACCGCACGAGCCGCACCGTCTCCACCACGACCGCCGGTGTGGAGGTCCTGGTCCGTGCCCGCCAGCTACTCGCCGAGGCCGACAACCTGGTCCGCGCGGCCACCGCCGGGCACACCCGCCTCCGCCTCGGGCACGCCTGGTCCTCCGTGGGCCGGCACACCGCGGAGTTCCAGCGCCGCTGGGCCGAGCGGCACCCCGCCGTCGAGCTGCAACTGATCCGCCACAACAGTCCGACGGGCGGGCTGGCCGAAGGAGCGTGCGATCTCGCCCTCGTCCGCACCGCGGTCGACCGGCACCGCTACGCGCACGCGGTGCTCGGCCACGAGCGCCGTGTCCTCGCCATGGCCTCCGACGACCCCTGGGCCAGGCGCCGCAGCATCCGCCTGGACGAGGCGCGGCAGCGCACCGTCGTCGTGGACCGGCGCACCGGCAGCACCACCCTCGAACTGTGGCCCGCGGAGTCGCGCCCGGCCATCGAGTACACCCACGACATCGACGACTGGCTCGCCGCCATCGCCACCGGGCGCTGCGTCGGCATCACCCCCGAGGCCACCAGCACCCAGTACCGCCGTATCGGCATCACCTACCGCCCCCTGCGCGACGCCGCCCCCGTCCCCGTCCATCTCATCTGGCAGCACCACGACCCGCACCCCGCGACCCACGCCGCGGCCGCGCTCCTGACCGACCTCTACCGCGAGCACTCCTGACGCACCCGGCGAGCGACCCTGCCGCCCGCCGCGAGCACACCCCCGGCCCGGCCCGGCACGTCCGGTTCGGCCGGTACGGGGTCTCCCAGAAGCCGGTACGGGGTCCCTCAGAGGAAGCTCTCGATCACGGAGGCCACCCCGTCGTCCTCGTTGGAGCCGGTGACGTGGTCCGTGCTCAGCAGCACGTCCGGGTGGGCGTTGGCCATCGCGTAGGACCTGCCGGCCCAGGTGAGCATCGCCAGGTCGTTGGGCATGTCGCCGAAGGCGGCGACCTCGTGCGGGGCGATGCCGCGCTCCTGGCAGGCCAGCGCGAGAGTGCTGGCCTTGCTGACGCCGCGGCCGGATATCTCCAGCAGCGCGCTGGGGCTGGAGCGGGTGAACTCGGCGTGGGCCCCGGCGGCCGTGCAGCCGAGCGTGAGGAAGGCGTCGGGGTCGCCGGTCGGGTGGTGGGCGAGGAGCTTGACGATCGGGTCGGTGAGGCGGCCGTCCCCGCCGTCGGCCAGCAGTTCGTCCACCGGTGCGTAGGAGGCTCCCGGGTCCTGGGGGAAGGACGGGTACTCGGGCTCGTAGTGGATGCCCGCGGTGCGTTCGACGGCGAAGCTCACGCCGGGCGCCGCGGCCCGCAGCGCCCGCACCACATTGACCGCGTCCCGCCGCGCGAGTTCGCGGACCCGGAGCACCCGGCCGCCCGCGTGCAGGTCGACGACGGCCGCTCCGTTCGCGCAGATGGCCAGCCCGTGGCCGTGCACGTGCTCGCTGACGATGTCCATCCAGCGGGCCGGCCGGCCGGTGACGAAGAACACCTCGATCCCGGCGGCCTCCGCCGCGGCGAGGGCCGCGATGGTGCGGTCCGAGACCGTCTTGTCGTTCCGCAGCAGGGTGCCGTCCAGGTCGGTGGCGATCAGGCGCGGGGCGGTGCGCCTGCCGGGCGACGGCTGGGTCCGGGGGGCGGGGTGTTCGGACGAGCGAGTCGGATAAGTCACGTGAACCATCTTCGCGCATATGCCTGAACATGCGTGCGGACCTCCGCACGGATGAGTGAGGAATTGAGAGCACACCGTGAGGACAGGGGGCACGCGAGCGCACGAAAGGGGCGCACGGGACGGGAGTGAGCACCCCCTGGGTACCCCCTGTAGGCCCGCCCGCAGTCGGGCGGGGCCCAGGGCGGCAGGACGCGGGCGCGGAGCGGCGGGACGGGCGAGGGTGGACTCCGGGGCAGGGTGGCCCGGAGTCTCTGGGCATAGCCGTCATCACAGCCATCACCACCATCACCGCCATCACCGCCATCACCGCCATAGCAATCATTGCCACCATCGCTGTGCTCAGCAGGTCAGAGCGCTCTTGTCGTCTCCAACCGGATCGAACAGGCACAATCGAAGAGAGCGCCTCATGCGTGCTGCGCTCCCGCGCTGCAGCTCGGCGCTGCAGCCTCCGCGCCTCAGGAAGGAGCGGCCGCCATGGCTCGTCACTCGCGCTACGTCGCAGACCGTGGTCTGACCGCACGGATGGTCACCACCATGTTCCTGATCGGACTGCTCTATGTCGTCCTGGTCGGCGTCCTGGTGGCAGTGCTGAGCAACGCCTGGCCCTTCGTGCTGGTGATCGCGGGCGGGCTGTTCGTGGCGCAGTTCTGGTTCAGCGACCGGATCGCCGCCTTCAGCATGGGCGCCCGCGAGGTCACCCCGCAGCAGGCTCCGGAGCTGCACGGCGCCGTCGACCGGCTGTGCGCCCTCGCCGACATGCCCAAGCCGCGGGTGGCCATCGCCGACAGCGACGTCCCCAACGCGTTCGCCACCGGCCGGAACCAGAAGAACGCCCTGGTCTGCGCCACCACCGGCCTGATGCGCCGACTGGAGCGGGACGAGCTCGAAGGAGTGCTCTCACACGAGCTGTCGCACGTCGCGCACCGCGACGTCGCCGTCATGACCATCGCCTCCTTCCTCGGCGTGCTCGCCGGGATCATGACGCGGGTGGCCCTGTGGGGCAGCCTCGGCCGCAGCGCGGGCCGGGACAACAACGGGGTGGGGCTGCTCCTGCTGCTCGTCCCGCTGGTCAGCGCCGTCGTCTACGTGATCAGCTTTCTGCTCACCCGGCTGCTCTCCCGCTATCGCGAGCTGTCGGCGGACCGTGCCGGCGCCCTGCTGACCGGACGCCCCTCCACCTTGGCCTCCGCCCTCACCAAGATCAGCGGCGACATGGCCCGGATCCCGACCAAGGACCTGCGGAAGGCCGAGCCGTACAACGCCTTCTTCTTCGTCCCGGCGTTCTCCGGGGAGAGCCTCGCCTCGCTGTTCTCCTCGCACCCGAAGCTGGAGAAGCGCCTGGAGCAGCTCAGCCGGATATCGACCCAACTCGGTCAGTGACCGCCCGCCCCTCGGTCAGTGACCGCCCGCCACTCCGTCAGTGACCGCCCGCCACTCGGTCAGTGACCGCCCGCTGCTCTCCGCTCCGGGGCGACTCCCGGAGCTCTCCGCTCGGGGGGACTCCCGGTGGAGTGGCTGGTGGGGCGACTCCCCGCCGGTGCGGCGAACCGGCGAGGACGACGAGGCGTACGGGCACTGACCGGACCGACGAACGACGACTCATCCGGGATCGGAGGCCGAGCGTGGGTTTTCTGGATGTGCTTCTGGGCCGCAGCAAGCCCAAGCGGCCCGACCTCGACCAGCTCTTCGCGCTGCCCGCGGCCGCGCTGACCCTGCAGGCCGGGACCGCGTTCCTGCCGACCGGGGTCGGTGCCGTCTGCTTCGCCAGCGTGGAGGGCGGCGCGTTCACCCGGCTGCGGAGCGACGTACGCGAACTGCTGGACGCGGACACTGCCCGCGGCGGCATCCCCGTCGAGTTCAGCCAGGACTCCTACGGCTACACCTGGCTCACCGCGCGCCAGCCGGCCGACGACATGGCGGCACTCGTCAACGACCTGCACGCCGTCAACACACTCCTCGCCGAAGGCGGGTTCGGCCCGCAACTGCTCTGCTCGCTGGTGTCCTTCCGGCACGAGAACTCGGGCGCCTCCCTCGCGCTGATCTACCTCTACAAGCGCGGCACCTTCTACCCCTTCGCCCCGCTGCACGGCGGCGCCGAGAAGCGGGACAACGCGCTGGAACTCCAGGTACGCGGACTGCTGGCGAACGACCTCACCGTGGAGGACGACCTCGGCCGCTGGTTCCCCGTCTGGGGTGCTCCCGGACTCTGAGCGCGGGGCACCCCAGACGGGGACCGCACGGAACCGACCCGGTGCGGGCCGCCGCGCTCGGCAGGCGACCTCTTGGCAACCCTCCCTGCGGGGGGCGGATCCAGCTCTGGCAGGATCATGCGCTCAGAACATGGTCCGGCCGTGCGGGCGAAGCCGCCCCGGCCGGATACGGGGATCAACGGGGAAGTGAGGACGACATGCGTACGTGGACTCGTGCTGTTCCGGCGGTGGCGGGAGCGTTGGTACTGACCGTCGCGGTGACCGGGTGCAACAGCCACTCGAGCTCGAAGAAGTCGAAGAAGAAGAGCCACGCGGGGTCGCACTCCTCACACTCCCGCTCCTCGAAGGAGAAGACGACCTTCCGCCTGGGCCAGGCCAGCCCGGTCCAGAAGAGCGACATGACCAACTCCAAGGACGCCAGGTACACGGTGACGCCGACCAAGGTGCAGACCGGCACGAAGGCCGACATGGACAACTCCGGCCTCAAGAAGGACGAGGAGGACGGTCCGCAGATCCCCGTCTACGTCTGGTCGACCCTGGAGCACAAGGGCGGCAAGACCATGGAACTCGGCGACATGGACGACGACCTGATCGTCAAGACGGACAAGAACAAGCGCACCCGGGCCCTCATCGTCATCCTCGGTCAGGCCAAGTGGCCCAACTGCCCCGCCGTCGAGAGCAACAAGAAGATGAATGCGGGCGACTCGGAGAAGATCTGCTCCGCCTTCCTCATCCCGGAGGGCCAGAAGGCCGCCGCGGTCGAGCTGAGCCAGGGCTTCTCCAAGGCCCCGCTGGAGTGGGCCGTCACGAAGTAGCCGAACGGCCGGCGAGTATCCGGTACTCGCGGCACTGCCGGCGCCCACACGTGCGCGTCCCCGTAACCGGGGGCGCGCACGCGGCGTTCGCGGGGCGGTCGGGCGGTCGGGCGGTCGGGCGGTCGGGCGGTCGGGCGGTCGGGCGGTCGGGCGGTCGGGCGGTCGGGCGGTCGGGTCCGGTGCCGGCGGATCGGTCCGCTGTCGGCGAAGTGGACTGGGCAGGCCGCACGTTCGCTGGTTGTCTGGCGGGATGGAGACTCTCGTTCTGGGCGGAACGGCGTGGGTGGGTCGCGAACTGGCGCGGCAGGCGGTCGAGCGCGGGGACACGGTGACGTGCCTCGCGCGCGGGGAGAGCGGGCCCGTCGCGGACGGCGCGAAGCTGGTCGCCGCGGACCGGCGCGACCCCGCGGCGTACGCGCCGCTGGCCGGGCGGACGTGGGACGCGGTCTTCGAGGTGTCGTGGCAGCCGGACTTCGTCCGCGGTGCGCTCGACGCGCTGGGGGACCGGGCCGGGCACTGGACCTACGTCTCCTCCGGCAACGCCTACGCCTCCCACGCCGCTCTCGGAGCCGACGAGTCCGCGCCCACCCTCGCCCCCACCGATCAGGGCGAGGTCGACCGCTCGTCGTACGGCGAGGCCAAGGTCGCCTGCGAGGAGGCGTCGGCCACGGCAGTCGGCGACCGGCTCCTGACCGCCCGCTGCGGCCTCATAGGCGGACCGGGCGATGCGAGCGGCCGGTCCGGCTACTGGGTGGCCCGTGCGGCCCGCGACCCGTACGGGCCGATGCTGGTGCCCGACACCCCGGCCCTGCCGACCCAGACGGTCGACGTCCGGGACCTGGCCGCCTGGCTGCTCCACGCCGCCGGGAAGGGGACCACGGGTACCTACGACGCGGTGGGACCGGTCGTTCCCTTCGCCGACTGGATCGCGCTGTCCCGGGACGTGGGAGGCCACACCGGACCCGTGCGTGCCGCGGGGTCGGAGTGGCTGCTCGCCCACGGCGTCGCCCAGTACATGGGCCCCGAGTCGCTGCCGATGTGGCTGGTGAAGCCCGGTTGGGGAGGGTTCTCGGCCCGCAGCGGCGCCGCCGCGCGCGCCGCCGGACTCCACCACCGACCCCGCGAGGAGATGCTGGCCGACACCCTGCGCTGGGAGCGCGAGCAGGGCCTGGACAGGTCGCGGCGGGCCGGTCTCGGTGCGGAGCGGGAACGCGAACTGCTCGCGGCACTGGACTGACGGCGTGCTGGACCGACGGCATGCTGGACCGACGGCGTGCTGGACTGACACGGCGCGAAGCGGAGCTCGGCCGAGGTGCCCCGCATAGCATGACGCCATGGCGAAGACGGCGACGCTCTACCACAACACCCGCTGCGGGACCTCCCGGAAGGTCCTGGCGCTGCTGGAGGACGCGGGCTACGACATCGAGATCGTGGAGTATCTGAAGACCCCGCCGGACGCGGACACCCTGCGCGGACTCATCTCTGACGCGGGGATCCGGACCGCGGACGCCGTCCGCACGAAGGAGGCTGCCTACCAGGAACTCGGCCTCGGCCGGCCGGAGGTGACCGACGCCGAGTTGATCAAGGCCATGACCACACACCCCGCACTGATCCAGCGGCCTTTCGTGGTGACGGACAAGGGCACCCGGCTGGCACGCCCGGCCGATGTCGCGAACGAGGTGCTGTAGCCCCGCGCGGTCTCTCGCTCGGGCGCGTCATGCCTGCGCCAGGACCGCGCACATCCTGCGCCAGGACCGCCCGGAGCGCCTGGATGCGGAGGGCTGCCGCGGGGGCGGATCCGGGACGAACCGGCTCGGAAAGGGCGGTCGGACGAGCGCGGCGGCCCGCCTTCGTCGCCCACCCGAGAGTCACAGGAGTCGGATATGAGCAGGTACGAGCAGGCGCAGGACAACGGGGCGCCGGGGACCGGGATACCGGCAGCCCGAGCCGCGGAGGAGCGCGCCGCCGCAGAAGCGGTAGGAGAGGAACGCGCAGCCGCAGACGTGGAAGAGGACCGAGCCGCGGAGGAGCGGGCCGCGGCGGAGCAGGAGCGCGTGGCCGCGTTCCGCACCCGCATCGGTGCTCGCGCGCTGATCGACATCCACACGCACTTCATGCCGGAGCGACTGCTGGCCAAGGTGTGGGCCTACTTCGACGCGGCCGGGCCGCTGGTCGGCCGCTCCTGGCCGATCACCTACCGCACCGACGAGCAGCGGCGACTGGACGTGCTGCGCGGCTTCGGCGTCCGCGCGTTCACCTCGATGCTCTATCCGCACAAGCCGGGTATGGCCCGCTCCCTGAACGACTGGGCTGCCGACTTCGCGGCCCGCACGCCCGACTGCCTGCACACCGCCACCTTCTACGCCGAACCCGGCGCCGCCGACGACGTGCGCCGCGCACTCGGCCAAGGCGCCCGCGTCTTCAAATGCCATCTCCAGGTGGGCGGGTTCGATCCGCGCGACCCCGCGCTGGAGGAGGTGTGGGGTCTGCTCGCCGACGCCCGGGTCCCCGTGGTCACGCACTGCGGATCCGGGCCGGTACCCGGCGCCTTCACCGGACCCGGCCCGATCGGTGCCGTACTGGAGCGGCATCCGAAGCTGCGCCTGGTCGTCGCGCATCTGGGCATGCCCGAGTACACCGACTTCCTCGCACTGGCCGCACGCCACCGGGAGGTCATGCTGGACACGACGATGGCTTTCACCGGTTTCGCCGAGGAGGCCGCCCCCTTTCCCCGCGACGCGCTGCCCCGGCTGGCCGATCTCGGCGAGCGCGTGCTGCTGGGCACCGACTTCCCCAACATCCCGTATCCGTACGCCGACGCGCTGGAGTCGCTGGAGGAGCGCACCGGCCTCGGCTCCGCATGGCTGCGGGCCGTGTGCCACGACAACGCGGCACGGGTCTGCGGACTGGACTGACCGGCGGCGCGGCAGGCCCTGCCCGACCGTCCTGCCTCCTGGGTGTTCCGGCCGTTTCGGCTGTCCGGCACCCCGGTCGTCCCGGTCGTCCCGGTCGTCCCGGTCATCCCGGCCGTCCCGGCCGTCCCGGTCGTTCCGGTCACCCCGGCCGTCCCGGTCATGCCGGTCGTCCCGGTCATGCAGGTCATCCGGTCATGTCGGTCATCCCGGAAGGGAGTTCAGCCAGCGGGACAGGCCGCCGTACGCCATCGGAACGACCTCCTTGTAGGAGAGTTCGTCGTCCAGGGACACCACCAGTCGGCAGAACGGCGGGTACCAGGTCCGCTTCAGATGAGCGCGCCGGTCGAAGACTGCCTCCAGGAACGCCGGGGTCGCCTCGCGCGGCAGATCGTGGAAGGTCACCCCGTCGAGCGTGATGTGCGCGTCGCCCTCCTCGAAGAGCTGAATCGAGATCTTCGGGGTGAGCGGGGCCGTACCGCCCCCGTCCTCCGTGCCGCCGGTCGCGGGGAGCTCCAGCAGCGCCTCGTGCGGGAGGGAGCCGTCCTCGTCGGTGACCGCGAATGCTCCGGCCGCCGTGCGCCGGGACGACTCGTCGGCACCGATGGCGTGCTCCACCGATACCGGGAGTCCCCTGCGCTCCGCCAGTGCGCACAGCACGGAGACGGCCGACTCGGTGCTGTGGAGCTCCGGCACACGGTGCGGAGGGCGAGTGTGGTCCATACCACCGAGGATGCCTGTTCCCGGGCCGGGCCGCGAAGCGGGGTGCGCGGGAAGGTGCGCTTAAGCTCGGGGGTATGCGTCTGAGCACCGTGATCCTCCCCGTCCGCCGCTGGTCCGAGGGCGGACGGGAGAGATGGCGGCGGGCCGAGGAACTGGGCTTCCACGCCGCGTACACCTACGACCACCTCTCGTGGCGGGTCCCGTTCCGCGACGGCCCCTGGTTCGGTGCCGTCCCCACCCTCTCCGCCGCTGCCGCCGCCACCTCCCGGCTGCGTCTCGGCACGATGGTCACCTCGCCGAACTTCCGGCACCCGGTCCCGCTGGCCAAGGAACTGATCACCCTCGACGATCTCAGCGACGGCCGCATCACCCTGGGTATCGGCGCCGGAGGCTCCGGCTTCGACGCCACCGCCCTGGGCGGGGAAGCGTGGACGCGCCGGGAGCGGGCGGACCGCTTCGCCGAATTCGTTCCGCTGCTCGACCGGCTGCTCACCGAGGACGAGGTGACGGCCGAGGGCACCTACTACGCCGCCCACGAGGCACGCGGACTCCCCGGCTGCGTGCAGCGGCCCCGGCTGCCGTTCACCGTCGCCGCGACCGGTCCGCGCGGGTTGCGGCTGGCCGCCCGCCACGGCCAGGCGTGGGTGACCACGGGTGACCCGGCCGCCAACGAGTCCGGTACGCCCGCCGACTCCCGGGTCGCTCTCGCCCGGCAGGCCGATGCCCTGGAGAAAGCGTGCGCCGACACCGGCCGGGCGCCGGACACCCTGGGCCGTACGCTGCTCACCGGCTTCACCCCCGACCGCCCGCTGGAGTCCCTCGACGCCTTCGTGGACTTCGCCGGCCGCCATGCCGCCCTCGGTTTCGACGAACTCGTCCTCCACTGGCCCCTCCCGGGCACCCGCTTCGAGGCCGACGAGAAGATCTTCGAGCGGATCGCCACCGAAGCACCCGCCCAGCTCGGCCGCGCCGGGTGACCCGGGGCGCCCCGTGCCGTCCCGGCCGTCCCGGGCGAGCCGGGGGCCGTGCCGGCCAAGCCTGGCGACGATGCCGTCCCGGCCGAGCTCGTCAGGCGTGCTTCCCCGGTGTGCCCGCCGGGTGAGCGGCGCCGGTCAAGCACGCCCGGTGCGCCCGCCCGGTGCGCCCGCCGGGTGAGTGCGCCGGGCGAGCATGCCGGTCATCCGTCCCGCCCGCAGTTCATCTCCCTTCCGTGCTCATCCGGTCCATCTGCCGGGCCCGCACCTCCCGCTCCGCCGCCGCCGCGATGAAGTCCGGCACCCGTTCCTCGCCGACGAGGGCGCCTACCGCCTCGACGGTTTCGGTCGGCAGCCGTATCTGTGCGGTGCGGGCCGGGTCGGTCGGGTCGGCCGGTTCGGGGCCGGTCGGGGCCGCGGCCGCCGAGCGGAGATGGTCGCGCAGATTGCGGGCGGCGAACTTCTGCATCGCCCGGGCCAGTTCGGCCTCCACGGTCTGCTGCGCCAGCGGACGGAGGCGGCGCACCAGGTCCGCCGCCTCGGAGGCGTCCCCGTCGGAGAGATGGACGCCCAGATAGCGGACGAACACATGCTCGTTGGTGAAGTCCAGGAAGCGGGCCGCGATGTGCTCCACCTGGCCGCGCAGTTCCCGTAGCTGCTCGGTGATGGCCAGCAGCGGCACGCCCGCCTTGTGCAGCTCGGCCGCCACCGAGAGTTCCTGCGGGCTCGGCACCCGGAACTCGTCCTCGCGGTCCGGAAGCGGTTCCAGCACCCCCAGGGCCAGCGCCTCGGAGACCGCCTCCTCGTCGTACTTCCCGCCGAACAGCTCGCCGAGATCAGCGCGCGAGATGCGGCCCGACACCTCGTCCGTCCACGGCCCGTCCACCTCCGTCACCAGCCCCAGCACCCCGGCCAGTCCGCGACCCTCGTCCCACGCCTGGAGCAGCTCCCTTATCGAGGCCAGCGTGTAGCCGCGCTCCAGCAGGTCGGCGATCTGCTGGAGCCGTGCCAGATGCGAGTCGTCGTAGACGTTGGCCCGGCCGCGCCGTCCGGGCTTGGGCAGCAGGCCCTTGTCCTGGTACGCGCGGATGGTGCGCACTGTCGCGCCGCTGCGCTGCGCGAGGTCCTCGATGCGGTACTCGGACTCGGACGTCGAAGCCGATGTCGGCCCCGCCGGGTGGGGGGACGGAGGCATGGTCGTGAACTCCTCTGACGGTCGGCACAGCGGGACGGGCCTCGCGGCCCGCCGGCTGTCACCTCGGTCTACGCGGGCGGTTGGATGCGGGCTATCCCGCGCAGTGCCCGCGGGGTGAAGCGGGACAGCAGCCGGGCGCCGCGGGCTTCGGGCGTCACCGGGACGACGGCCTGATTGCGTACGACCGCGCGCAGGACGGCGTCCGCCACCTTCTCCGGCGGGTAGTTCCGTATCCCGTAGAGCCGGGAGGTGCGGCGCCTGCGGCGCTGCTGCTCCGCCTCGTCCACTCCGGCGAAGCGTGCGGTCGCGGTGATGCCGGTGTTCACGAAGCCGGGGCAGATCGCCGTCACCCCGATGTCCTTGCTCGCCAGCTCGGCACGCAGGCACTCGCTGAGCATCAGCACGGCGGCCTTGGAGGTGCTGTACGCGGGCAGCGCGCGGGAGGGCTGATAGGCGGCGGCGGAGGCGGTGTTGACGATGTGCCCGCCCTGGCCCCGTTCGGCCATCTGCCGTCCGAAGAGGCGGCAGCCGTGGATGACCCCCCAGAGGTTGACGTCCAGCGTCCGCTTCCAGTCCTCGGTGGAGGTGTCCAGGAAGGGGCCCGCCATACCGATGCCCGCGTTGTTGACCAGCACGTCGACCGTGCCGTATTCGGCGGCCACTTTCTCGGCCAGCTTCTCCATCGCCTGCTCGTCCGCGACGTCGACCGTCTCCGCCCATGCCTGCGGGGCACCCACCAGGCGGGCCATGTCGGCGGTGCGGGCGGCGCTCTCCGCGTCCCGGTCGACGGCGATCACCCGCGCTCCGGCCTCCGCGAAGGAGAACGCGGTGGCTCTGCCGATGCCGCTGCCGGCTCCTGTCACCAGCACCAGTTGACCGGCGAACCGGTCCGCGTACGAGCCGGTCGCCGAGGACGCCGGGGCCGGCAGCACCGGATCGCTGCCGTCGATGAACTCGCTGATCCAGTCCGCCAGCCGGTCGGGCCGGGTACGGGGCACCCAGTGCTTGGCCGGAAGCGTGCGCCGAGTCAGCCGCGGCGCCCACTGCTCCAGATCGTCGTACAGGTGTTCGCTCAGGAAGGCGTCCCCGGTCGGTGTGACGAGCTGCACCGGTGCGTGTGCGTAGCAGTCGGTGCGCGGGCGGCGCAGCCGGGCGCGGACGTTGTCCCGGTAGAGCCAGGCGCCGTGCGCCGCGTCGTCGGGCAGCGAGTCGGTCGGATAGCCGCCGCGCGGCACCTTCTCGGACAGCTCCAGGAGACGGGGCCAGCGCTTGCCGAGCGGCCCCCGCCACGCCAGCTCCGGCAGCATCGGGGTGTGCAGCGCGTACACGTACCAGGACTTGGCGCCCTGGCCGAGGAGCTGGGCGGCGCGGCGCGGCGTCGGCCGGGTCGCCCGCTTCTTGATCCAGTGCCCGAAGTGGTCCAGGGACGGGCCGGAGATCGAGGTGAAGGAGGCGATCCGCCCTTCGGTACGGCGCACCGTCACGAACTCCCAGCCCTGCACCGATCCCCAGTCGTGGCCCACCAGGTGCACGGGCTCGCCCGGACTGACCGCGTCGATCACCGCGAGGAAGTCGTCGGTGAGCTTCTCCAGGGTGAACCCGCCGCGCAGCGGCTTGGGCGCGGTGGACCTGCCGCAGCCGCGCACGTCGTAGAGGACCACGTGGAAGCGGTCCTGGAGCCGGTGCGCCACCGCGGACCAGACCTCCTTGCTGTCCGGGTAGCCGTGCAGCAGCACCACCGTCGGCCGTGCGGTGTCGCCGAGTTCCGCGACGCACAGGTCGATCCCCCCGGTGGCGATCCGGCGCTCCCGTGCGCCCGCCGGCAGTCCGCCGGCCTCCGTGCCGCCGTCCGTCTTCGCGTTCATACCGCCTGTACCTCCTCCTGCCGGCGCCGCACGTGCGGCAGATCGTCATCCAGCCAGAATGCGCTCTCGACGGGATCCCGGGAGTCGGTGACGACCAGGATCTCCTCGAACTTCGCGCCTGTGCCGCGGAACCCCAGGTGCGGCTCCACCGCCCACAGTCCGGGCTGCGGCGGGTGGTCCGAGAAGCGGTACGGGCTCCACAGCGGTGACCAGCCGTCCCGGTGCCCGTGCAGGGCGTCCCGCGCCAGTCCGCGCAGCGCGTTGGTGCCGAATCCGAGCACCGTGGGCGACCGGCGGCGCTCCGGGACGCGGTCGATCTTGTGCGCGATCACGCCGAACGGATAGGCGCGGTGCCGGTTCGCATACCCCTGCGCGACCATAAGCCGCCCCACGTCCTCGTACACCGCACGCAGCGGACGCCGCTCCCGCACGGCGGCCAGGATCAGTTCGCGGTGCTCCAGCAGGTCCGCCAGCAGGCGCTCGTGCAGCGGGTTGGGGCCCAGGCAGCCGGAGTAGCCGATGTCGGAGGTGAAGCCGCCCCGGATCGGTGCCATGTCCAGGATGAACGGCATACCCGGTGCCAGCTTGCGGTTCGTGGGGAAGAACTGGAGCGGGACCTTGAAGCCGGTGAACGCCGTGCGGTCCCCGAACCAGGCGAAGGGCAGATGGAACCAGTCCGCCACCCCGCGCTCGCGCAGCCAATCGCGCTGCATACGGGCTGCCTCCCGCTCGGTCACTCCCGGCTTCAGCCGGGCGGCCACCGACTCCGCGCAGGCGTAGGCCAGTTGCTGGACCTCCCTGAAACCCCGCAGGTCAGCGGAGGAATAACTGCTCGTCGCCGCGCGCATCGCCAGCCTTCCGTCCGTGGGCGTTCCTCGTGTCGGTTTGTCGGTCCCGGTCCCGGTCCCGGTCCCGAAGCCGGGGGCCGGTGCGGACCGCGACGGAGCCACGGGCGCACACCGGTTCGTGAGCAATTTGACACCGATGAATGTGACATCGGCCCGTGGCGGGGTCAAGAGGTCCTCCCAGCCTGTGGAAACTCCGGGACGCGGTCGCCGCCAGGTACTCCGGGGCCGGTCATGGCGCTCCCCTACGGGTCACTCCGACCTGAGAGTGAGGCGCCGGAGCACCTGAGGGGTACGTGCTCCGCGCCGAAACCGGCGCAGCGTCTGACGCGGACGCGGCGAGCGGCTCATAGCGTCGGAGCGTGACTGTGATCGCGATCGAAAGCCTCAGCAAGCGGTTCCCCCGGGTGACCGCCCTGGACCGGCTGACCGTCGGCATAGAGCCGGGCGTCACCGGTCTGGTGGGCGCCAACGGAGCCGGGAAGTCGACCCTCATCAAGATCCTGCTCGGGCTCTCACCCGCCACCGAGGGCACCGCGTCCGTACTCGGCATGGACGTGGCCACCCAGGGCGGTGCGATCCGGGAGCGCGTGGGGTACATGCCCGAGCACGACTGCCTGCCCCCGGATGTGTCCGCCACCGAGTTCGTCGTCCACATGGCGCGGATGTCGGGACTGCCCGCCACCGCGGCCCGGGAGCGCACCGCCGACACCCTGCGCCACGTCGGCCTCTACGAGGAGCGCTACCGGCCGATGGGCGGCTACTCGACCGGCATGAAGCAGCGGGTGAAGCTCGCCCAGGCGCTCGTGCACGACCCGCGGCTCGTCCTCCTGGACGAGCCGACCAACGGACTCGACCCGGTCGGCCGCGACGAGATGCTCGGCCTGATCCGCCGGGTGCACACCGACTTCGGCATCTCCGTGCTGGTCACCTCGCATCTGCTGGGCGAACTGGAGCGCACCAGCGACCACATAGTCGTCATCGACGGCGGCAGGCTGCTGCGCTCCTCCTCGACCGCCGACTTCACCCAGCGCACCGCCGTCCTGGCCGTCGAGGTCACCGACACCGACGAGCACCCCGACGGTACGGCGGTCCTCCGTGCCGCGCTCCGGCAGGGCGGCCTGGACCCGCACGAGCCCGCATCCGGCGGCGCGCCGGCGCCCGGCGCGGGGCACGTGGTCATGCTCGACATCGGCGGCGAGAGCGGAGACGCCGACGAATCGGTCCTGGACACCGTGCGGGACACGGTCGCCGAACTCGGCCTGGGCCTGGTCCGCATGGAACGGCGCAGGCACCAGATCTCCGAGGTCTTCACGGAAAGGAGCACCGGCGATGTCGCCTGACCAGACCCCCGCGCCCCAGGCCACCGCGAGCGGTGGGGCGGCCACCGCCGAACGCGGCCAGAACGTCATCCACAACATCGGCTACCGCGGCTACGAGGGACCCCGGCTGGGCCGCTCCTACGCCCGGCGCGCGCTGTTCAGCCAGTCGCTGCGCGGTACGTACGGGCTGGGCCGCTCGGCCAAGTCCAAGGTGCTGCCACTGCTGCTGTTCGCCGCCGTGTGCATCCCGGCCGCCATCCTGGTGGCGGTCGCGGCCCTGACCAAGGCCAAGGAACTGCAGGTCGGCTACGCGGAGTACGTACTGCTCATGCAGCCGCTGCTGGGCATCTACCTGGCGGCCGCCGCGCCGCAGGCCATCTCCATGGACCTGCGCTTCAAGACGACGCCGCTCTACTTCTCGCGCCCCATGGAACGCAGCGACTACGTGGCCGCCAAGTATGCGGCACTGTCGGCGGCGCTCTTCCTGTTCACAGCCGTTCCCGTACTGATCATGTACATCGGTGCCCTGCTGGCGAAGCTCGACTTCGGCGACCAGACCGAGGGAGCGGTGCAGGGCCTGGTGTTCTGCGCGCTGTTCGCACTGCTGCACGCCGCCATCGCCGCCTGGATCGCCGCCCTCACCCCGCGCCGCGGCTTCGGCGTCGCCGCGATCATCGTCGCGATCACGGTCCCGTACTTCCTCGTCTCCGCGCTCCAGGGCATCGCCTGGACCTCGGACAACAACGGCGCCATCGGCTGGCTCGGCCTGGGGTCGCCGGGGACGCTGCTGGACGGTGTGCAGAGCCGGTTCCTCGGCGGCCGCTCCGGGTTCCCCGACGAGCAGACCCTCACCGGCGCCCAGGGCGCCGTCTACCTCGTCGTCCTCGCTGCACTGATCGTCTGCTTCTGCACCCTGCTGCTGCGCCGCTACCGAAAGGCCGGACTGTGAGCACGATCCACATCGACCGCGTCTCCCGCTGGTTCGGGAACGTCGTCGCGGTCAACGACATCACCATGGACATCGCCCCCGGTGTCACCGGTCTCCTCGGACCCAACGGCGCCGGCAAGTCCACCCTCATCCACATGATGGGCGGCTTCCTCTCGCCCTCGAACGGGACCGTCACGCTGGAGCCCTCGCCCGGTCCGGACGGCAAGCCGGCAGCGGCGGCGCCGATCTGGCGCAACGAGGACTCCTACCGCCACATCGGCCTGGTGCCGGAGCGGGAGGGGATGTACGACTTCCTCACCGGCGAGGAGTTCGTCCTGGCCAACGCCGAACTGCACGGCCTGCGCGACCCGCGCGCCGCTGCCGCCGAGGCGCTGGCGACGGTGGAGATGGAACACGCCCGGGACCGCCGCATCTCCACCTACTCAAAGGGCATGCGGCAGCGCGTGAAAATGGCCTCCGCGCTGGTGCACCACCCGACGGTGCTGCTGCTGGACGAGCCGTTCAACGGGATGGACCCGCGACAGCGCATGCATCTGATGGAACTGCTGCGCAAGATGGGCGACGAGGGCCGCACCGTGTTGTTCTCCTCGCACATCCTGGAGGAGGTCGAACAGCTCGCCTCGCACATCGAGGTCATCGTCGCCGGACGGCACGCGGCCAGCGGCGACTTCCGCAAGATCCGCCGCCTGATGACCGACCGGCCGCACCGCTACCTGGTGCGCTCCAGTGACGACCGGCGGCTGGCCGCCGCGCTCATCGCGGACGCCTCCACGGCGGGCATCGAACTGGACCGGACCGAGCAGGCGCTGCGCATCCAGGCCGTCGACTTCACCCGCTTCACCACGCTGCTGCCCCGTGTCGCACGGGAGCACGGCATCCGGCTCCACACCGTCTCGCCCTCCGACGAGTCCCTGGAGAGCGTCTTCTCGTACCTCGTCGCGGCCTGAGCGGCGGAAAGGAGCTGACCCGATGTACAACCCGACGGTCGCGCGGCTCACCTGGCGCGCCCTCCTGGGCCGCCGCCGCGCGCTGATCCTGTGTGTGCTGCCGGCGCTGCTGCTCGTGGTGGCCGCCGCCGTACGCGCCATGAACGGTGCCGACGACGCGGTCACCAGCCAACTGCTGGGCGGTTTCGCACTCGCCACCCTGGTACCGCTGATCGGCGTGATCGCCGGAACCGGCGCCATCGGTCCGGAGATCGACGACGGCTCGGTCGTCTACCTGCTCTCCAAGCCGGTCGGCCGCACCTCGATCATCGTCACCAAACTGCTCGTCGCCGCCGGGACGACCGCGGTCTTCGCGGCGGTGCCGGTCCTCGTCGCGGGCTTCGTCCTGAACGGCAACAGCCAGCAGATCGCCGTCGCCTACGCGGTGGCCGCAACGGTCGCCTCCCTCGCCTACAGCGCGCTGTTCCTGCTGCTGGGCACGGTCAGCAGGCATGCCGTCGTCATCGGCCTGGTGTACGCGCTGATCTGGGAGGCGCTCATCGGCAGCCTGGTGCCCGGAGCCAAGACGCTCAGCGTGCAGCAGTGGGCGCTCGCGCTCGCCGAGAAGGTCGCGGGCAGCGGTGCGGACATCAGCTCGTCGGTGGCGGTGCCGACCGCGGTGGTGCTCCTCGCAGTCGTCACCGGGGGCGGCACCCTCTTCGCGGGGCAGAAGCTGCGGACCCTGACGCTGGCCGGGGAGGAGTAGCGGGACGGCGGCCTGCCGGCGGGAGCGCCTGCCCTCCCGCCGGCAGGCCGCCGCGGCCGACCGCTCCGCTGCCCGGCGGGAGAACTCCCGCCGGGCCGGAGCCTTCAGCCTGCCGCTCCGCCGTCGCCGATTCTGCGGTCCCGGCCGGCACCCAGGCCCAGCAGCACCAGCCCCGCGCAGACGCACAGCAGCAGCACGATCGGCACCGTCCAGCCGTCCGTCGCCTGGTGCACCGCGCCGAGCAGCAACGGGCCCGCGGCGGCCAGCAGATAGCCCCATGTCTGCGCCATGCCGGACAGTCGCGCTGCGGTGTGCGCGTCCGCCGAGCGCAGCACCATCAGCGTGAGGGCCAGCCCGAGCGCACCGCCCTGGCCCAGTCCCAGCAGCGCCGCCCACACCCACGCGCCGGCCACCGGCGCGACCAGCAGTCCAGCGATCCCGGCTGCCATGGACAGGGCAACCGCCGTGCACAGCAGCCGCTGCCGGCGCATCCGCCCGGCCAGCACGGGCACCACGAACGATCCGGCCATCTGCACCAGCGTGCTGAACGCGAAGACCAGGCCCGCGCTCGTCTCGCTCATCCCGTGGTCGGTGAACAGGGTCGGCAGCCAGGCGATGGTCACATAGGCGATGAGCGACTGCGAGCCCATGAACAGCGTGATCTGCCAGGCCAGTACGGACCGGGTCAGCCGGGGACCGGGCTGTTCCCGCGGGCCCGCAGCACCGGCCGCGGTGCGCGGTGCGGCAGCGGTAGGGCGCCCGTGCGGCGTCCCGCGCCGGACGACGAGGGCTTGGGGCAGCCAGACACAGGCCGCGAGACCGGCCAGCAGCGCCCAGGAGACGAGCGAACCGCGCCAGCCGCCCAGGGCGCGTTCCAACGGCACGGCAGCGGCGGCGGAGGCGGTCGCGCCGAGGATCATCGCCGTCGAGTAGAGGGCCGTCATCCCGGCGGCCTGCTCCGGGAAGTCCCGCTTGATCAGGCCGGGCATCAGCACGTTCAGCAGCGCGATGCCGGAGCCGACCACCGCGCACCCGAGGAAGAGCGTGGCCATCGGCGGCGCGATCCGCAGCACTATGCCGCCCGTCAGCAGCACCAGCGCGCCGAACAGCACCGTCTCCGTGCCCCAGCGCCGGGCCAGCCCGGGGGCGAGTGGTGAGACGACCCCCATGAAGATCAGCGGAATGGTCGTCACCAGGCTGCTGACCGTGGCCGTCATGCCGAAGTCGTCGCTGATCTGCCCCAGTACGGGGGAGACCCCGGCGAGTGCGGCGCGCATGTTGAGGGAGGCCAGGACGATGCCGGCGAACAGCAGCAGCGGACGGGACCGCAGCCTGCGGCGGGCCGCTGCCACGGCGGGCGCGGGTGCCGGATCCTCCTCGGCGTCGATCAGCTCGGCGGCCAGCAGCTCCTCGGTGCTGAGCCCTTCCTTCGGCGACGGCGACGGCGGGTGCGGGGACGGGGACGGGGACATGCGGGGTGGTGCCTTTCTCGACGAGCAGGTGGTGCGCGGGAGCCGGTGCCTCAGCCGGTGTCCCCGCCGGGGTCGATGCCGGTGCCTGGGACGGCGGCTGTGCCCGTCCCGGTGCCGGTGCCGGGTGCAGCATTCGGGTCGGTGCTGGTGCCGGTGCCGAGCAGCGCGTCCACGGCCTGCTTCGGCTTGGCGAGCAGCGATCTCGCGGCGCGCTCGGCGGCCTCCGGGTCGCCGGTCTCGATGGCGTCCACGAGGTCGTGGTGGTCGGTCTCGTGGATGCGGGGCATGTGCCGGTCGTGCAGCGAGGCGACCAGCGCGTCCCGGACGGAGCTGCTGAACCAGCCGTACGTCGCGCTCAGCGCGGCGTTGTGCGCGGCGTCGACGACCGCGACATGGAACTCGATGTCGTGCTCCGCGTACAGCTCGTACTGCCCGTGCGCGGGCTGTCCGAGGGGGTCGCGGAAGGCGGCTTGCGCGGCGAGCGCGGCGCGCATCCGCTCCAGGTCGGCCGAGGTGTGGCGCAGTGCCGCCAGGCGGGCGCCCTCGGCCTCCAGGGCGATCCGCAGTTCCAGCACGTCCCGCACGTCCGCGCGCTGCACCCCGCGGACGATCTCGCCGGGGTCGGCGGTGGCCACCACGAACGTGCCCTCGCCCTGCCGGGAACGCAGCATTCCGGCGTGCACCAGTACCCGCACCGCTTCGCGGACGGTGTTGCGTCCCACCTGGAGCTGCTCGGCCAGTGTGTGCTCGGTGGGGATGCGCTCGCCCACCGGCCACTCGCCCGCGGCGAGCTGCGCCCGCAGCTCTGCGACGACGGTGTCCACCAGGGACTGCCGCCCCGCGGCCCGCAGCGCCATCCTCTGCTCCTTCGTCTCGCGGCCCCGGCGCGTCTCGCCGACCCGGGTCCCCCTGGTCGCCTCGGGCCGGCACGGCCGGCGGTGGAGTCCTGACCGGTTCCTCCGACCGTATTGACCCGGTTGCCCAGTCATCCTACAACTGGTCTTTCCCGGGTCCCGGCCGAGCCCCGGGCGGGTCCCGTCCCGAGTCCCGGCGCGGCGCCCGGCCCGCTGACGACGAGCCGGGGGCCTCGCACACCTGTCCCGCCGTGCTTCCGCCGTGCTTCCGGTCACTCCGGGGCCGGGCGACCGCCGGACTCCCCCGCACCCGTCCGCTCGGTCAGGTCGGCGAGCCGCCGGCTCAGCGCACACACCCGCTCCTCGGCGCGTTCCGTCCGGCGCTCCGTCTCCGCCAGCCGGTGGTCCACCCGCTCCGCCCGGCTCGACAGCACACCCACGACCGGAACCAGGTCCCGCAGCACGGAGACGAGTTCGGCCCCCGTCGCCTCCAGCCTGCCGACCCCGCGGTCGAGCGCCCCGTATCCGGCCGCCAGCGTGCGCACCGTCCGCCCCAGCTCCTCGACGGACTGCCGCACCGTCTCCACCCGGGGGTGCGCACGGGCGGCCGCATCGAGGGCGAGGAGGCGTCGGCGAATCCGCCGGGCGGTCGGACTGCCGCGCAGCAGCATTGCCGTCGTGAGCATCGCGCGCGGGCTGAAGACGGGGGAGCTGCCGCGGAGCCGCGCCCCGCCGGGCGCCTGCTCCGGGGAGCGTGGCGGTGCGCCGGCCGGGCGCCCGCCCGGGCCGGCACCGTCGGGCAGCGCCATCCCGCTGCCGAGCAGCTCCTCGCGGTGCTGTGCGGCCAGTGCCTCCACAACCCGCACGGGGACGTCGAAGTAGTCGGCCACCTCCCGGGTGGTGGCAGGGGCGCCGGTGGCGGGTCGGGGCAACGCCTTCACGTCGTCGAGCGCGTCGATCCGGTGGGTCATACCGGAGCGCGCGCTGCGCGATTCCAGCAGGACGGATTCGGTGAACATGGCAGACCTTCCTGGGCCCTGATGCGGACTCTGCTGCGGACACGTCCGGGGGACCCCGTTCGCCTGGGGGCCGTCAGGTGTCCGTATCCAGGAGCCAGGAGCGGAGGTCAGCTCATGTCTTCCCGCGTACCGCACGACCGGCGGGAGGCCCCGCATCGGGCCTCGTCCCCACCGGCTACCACCACTTCACACACTCTCGACGCCGTCGTTGGCACATCGCCTCCGCGCAAGAGGTACAACGATTCGACGTTCGCACAGTTACGCGAGGCGGAGGGGGCGAGGATCCGGCACCCTCCCCGCCCCTTCCCCCCGCCCCTTCCCCCGGCCCCTTTCCCCACTCCTCTCCGCATCCTCCGTGAGCTGCTCGACCGCGCTTGAGCAGCTCAACCGCTTCCGCGGGCCGCTCAATCGCGCCCGGCGAACCCGCCGATGCGGCGGAACAGCCGGTGCGGGTCGTACTCGGCCCGCAGCCGCTCCAGCCGCCCGGCCGTCTCGTCCCCGTACACCGACCGGGTGGTGGCGGGATCCTGCGGGCCGTACAGGAAGTTGCCGTTCCGGGCCGGTGCCCGACCGGTCACGGGGGCCAGCACACGCGCGTGCAGACTCCGCACCGCGCCGTCCTGAGCCGGCTCCGACACCGGGGAGAGCACGTACACCAGATACTCCGCGTCCCGGTGGTCCACCGCGTTCGGTACCTCTGGTGTGCGGGAGAACGCGCCGCCCAGGTGCCGCACGCTCAGCACGCACATCGCCGCGGCCGACGGGCCCGCCTCGGCCAGTACGGCACGCCGTGCGGTGTCGTCCAGTCCCGCCGCGTCCAGCAGGACGTTGGTGCTGCGGTACGCGTGCGGTGTCTCCGGCTCGCTGAAGACCGTGGCGCACTCGGTGTACGGCATCTCCCGCACCTCGTCCACCAGGAGCGCCCCGATCTGCCGCAGCGGCCGGACCAACCGCTCACCCTCCTCCCGCGATCCGGTGAAGGCCAGGTGCACCTGGGCGAGGTACCGCCCCCGCAGCGCCGCGGGGACAGCGGGCAGGTCCGGCATCGGCAGCAGCGTCACGGCAGAGGTGAGCGTGTCGGGAACCGACCGGGTCCATTCCTGCCATGTCCGCAACACCTGCTCGGCGACCTGCCCGCCGTCGAACACCAGACGGCCGCCGAAGATCCGCTCCACGGGCACCAGTTCCAGCTCCAGCCCGGTCACCGCTCCCAGGCCGCCCCCGCCACCGCGCAGCCCCCAGAAGAGCTCCGGGCAGCTCTCCGCGGTCACCTGGCGCAGCCGGGCGTCGGCGGTCACCACGTCGAGCCGCCGCACCAGGTCCGCCGCGTAGCCGAACTCCCGCCCCAGCAGCCCGACCCCGCCGCCCAGCGCATAACCGACGACGCCGACGCCGGGAGCCGAACCGTTGACGGGCGCCAGACCGTGCCGCGCCGCCTCCGCCACCAGGTCGCCCGCCCGGACCCCCGCCTCGATCCAGGCGGTACGGGCCGCCGCGTCGATCCGGATTCCCCGCATGCGGCGCGTACCGACCAGCACGCCCTCGCGGGCCGCCTCGCCCAGTCCGTGCCCGGTCGCCTGCACGGCCAGCGGCATCCCGTGGCGCCGTGCGTGGTCCACCGCCGCCCGCACATCCTCCGGCGCCTGTGCCGCCACGAGCACGTCCGGACCGTGCCGGTCCCCGCTCTGGAATCCGGTGCGCTCCTGGTCGTACCCCGTGTCACCGGGAAGGAGCACGCTGCCGCGCACCGCGTGCCGCAGCGCCTCCAGCGCCTTCGTCCGCATCCTGTCCGCTCCTCGGGCCCTGCCGGCCGGCCGGGCCGACTCGTCGTCCGGTTCCACCTGCCGCTCCTGCTCCTGCTCGGTCCGCCGCCCTACTGAGCTGCCGCGGGTGCCCGCCACTCGGGGTCCCGGCCCAGCCAGGCGGCGAGCTGCCCGTAACCGTCGGCCCCGGCCGGGGCCTCCCGCACCTCACCGAAGGGCAGCCGCTCCCGGCCCGCCGTGGGCACCGCCTGCTGCGCGACGCCCAGTGCGAACCGTCCCACCTCCTCGTCCAGCGTTCCGCTCCAGCCGATCGCACGGGCCAGGTCCCAGGTGTGGGCCGCGGTCTCCATCACCGCCCCGGAGAGCGCCAACCGGCCCGGCACCCGGCCCCAGGGCACCGTCACGACGGTCTCCATGAGCGCGTCGTCCGCCCAGGCTTCGCTCATGCGCGTGCGGCCGTCCTCGAAGAGCTCCGGCCACTGTCCTGCAGGTACGTCGGCCGTCCACTCGGGTACGTCGGCACCCTTGCCGTCGCCGCCCCCGGGAACCGCGGAGATGCGGCGCGTGCCGCCGACGAGATGGCCCAGCAGGGAGCGCACGTCGTACTCGGTGCACGGAGTCGGCCCGTCGAGCTGCGCGGGCCGGACGGCGGCGACCAGCGTCGCCAACTGCGCGGTGGCGCGGGCGTACAGCGGGCGGGGGTCGGGGATCGCCGGTGTGCTGCTCACAGTTCTCTCCTCGGTGCGTCAGGCTCCGCGGGTGCGGAGCCGCGGCTTCGACGGAGGAGAGTCTGCCGGGAAAACCTGACACGACCCGTCAACATTCTTCCGGCACTCTGGTGGGGTGAAATCCGACCGGTTGCTGGCCATCCTGCTGCTCCTCCAGACCCGCGGCCGCGTGCCCGCCGAGGAGCTGGCGGCGGAGCTCGAGGTCTCCGCACGCACCATCTACCGGGACATCGAGGCGCTGTCGGCGGCCGGGGTCCCGGTGTACGCGGAGCGCGGCCGGCACGGCGGCATCACGCTCCTGCCCGGCTACCGCACCGACGTGACCGGACTGACGGCGGACGAGGCCCGCGCGCTGTTCGTGCTGGCCGCACCGGGCCCGCACTCGGCGCTCGGCCTCGACAGCGCGCTGGCATCCGCGCTCCGCAAGGTGATGGCGGCGCTGCCCGCCCCGCACCGTCCGGCCGCCGACCTCACCAGCCGCCGCATCCTGGTCGACCCGGACCGGTGGCTGCCCGGCCCCCGCGCCGAGGTCCAACTGGATGTGCTGCACACCGCGGTCTTCGCCGACCGCAGGCTGCGCATCCGCTACCGGCACAGCGGCGACAGCCGACCGCGCACCTACACCGTCGATCCGTACGGTCTCGTCAACAAGGCGGGTGTCTGGTATCTGGTCGCCGACCGGCGCGGCTCCCCGGCCCTCTTCCGCGCCGACCGGATCGCCGCCGCGACCGCGCTGGAGGACCCCGTGCGGCGGCGCGAGGGGATCGAACTCGCGGAGGTGTGGCGGACGCTGCGGCGCCGGGTGGAGGAACGGAACCGGGACGTGCGGGTGACCGCACGGGTGCACAGGTCCCGGCTGGACATGTTCGCCCGGATCGTCGCGCCCGTCCTGGCCGCACCCCTCGGTACCGAGGCGGACGGCGACTCCGCGGGACGGGGCACGGGGGACGGTGGGGACGAGGGAGACCAGAGAGCCGAAGGAGAGGGAGACGAGGGGGACTGGGTCACCGCCCGTCTCGCGTTCTCCGCCCTCCCCGCCGTTTCGGTGCTCCTCCAGTTCGGCCCCTGGGTGCGGGTGGTCGATCCGCCCGAGGCCGTCGACGAACTGCTGCTCCGGGTCCGCGAGACGGCCGCGCTGTACGACCAGCAGGGCGCGGGTGCCCCGTCGGACGGGTCGGACGGCAGGCCCCCGGGGGCGTTTCCGGAGACGCTCCGAGGGCCGCTCCGAGGGCCGCTCCGAGGGCCGGTCTGAGGGCCGTCCCGAGGGCCGATCCCGGGGGGCCGATCGGAGGGCCGATCCGAGGCCGCCCCGCGACCCGTCCGACGGGGTCTTCCACGGGGTCTCCCAGGAAGGCCCCTACGGCGCGGTGGAGTGAACCGGCCGCCGCGCGTCCGGCACGGCCGCACCGTCCGGTCCGTGGCCCTGCTCCGGCGTCTCCGGGTGCCCGGGGCCGCTCCCGCCACCGGATCCGTGCTCGGTCGCCGCGCGTCCGCGAACGCACAGCAGCACCGCGGCGCCCGCCGCCAGCGCCGCGGCGCCGCAGAGCAGGAAGATCCGGTCGAGCCCGGCGGCGAACGCCTCGCGGACCAACTCCATCGGAACCCCGGCCTCCCGTGCGCGGCCGCCTCCGGCGGCCTCGGCCGCCGCCCGCGGCACACCGTGGTCGGTCAGCACCTCCCGCACCCGGCCGGCGAAGACGGTACCGAGCACGGCGACCCCGAGTGCGTAGCCCAACTGCCGGAAGGTGTTCACGGCGCCGCTGGCGACCCCCGCCCGCTCCGGCGGCAGGGCGCTCAGCGCGGCCGATATCAGCACCGGGACGGCCATGCCGACTCCGACACCGATCAGGACGCAGCCGGGCAGCAGCACCGTCCAGGAGGACTCCGGCACCACCGCGAGCTGGGTCAGCACCCCCGCGCCGATCACCAGTACGCCGAGACCCAGCGGGTACTGCGGCCGCAGCCGCTGCAGCCGGCCGCCGAAGAGGCTCGCGACGACGAAGGAGACCCCGGCCATCGGAAGGATGGCCAGCCCCGTCTCCAGCGGGCTCATTCCCAGCACCGACTGCGCCCACAGCGCGCTGTAGATGAAGTGTGCGAACGCGGCGGCCTGCGTCAGCAGCGCGGTGGCCATCAGGACGGCGAACGAGCGGTTCCGCAGCAGCGCCAGGTCCAGCAGCGGCTCCGGGCCCGCGGGTGCGTCCCCCCGCTGCGCGGCTCCGCGGGGCCGCGCAGCGGAGCGGGCCCGCTCCACCAGGACGAAAGCGGCGCCGGTCAGCACCGACACCACCAGCGAGCCGACGGCGCGCAGGTCGCTCCATCCGGCGTCGCCGCCCCGCACCAGTCCGTACGTCAACGTGCCCGCGCACAGTGTGAACAGCACGGCGCCCGCCCGGTCCACACGCGCACCTGCCCGTCGCGGCGCACGGGACTCCGGCACGGTGCGGAAAGTGATCCACAGCGCGATCAGCGTCAGCGGCACGTTGACGAAGAAGACGGCGCGCCAGTTGACGTATTCGGTCAGCACCCCGCCCAGCGCCAGTCCGCATCCGGCCGCGGCGCCGTTGACCGCGCCCCACACACCGAAGGCGATGCCTCTGTCGCGCCCCTGGTAGGTCGCGGTGATCAGTGGGGCGTTCGCCGCGAACACCGCTGCGGCGCCCACCCCCTGTACGGCGCGCGCGGCGATCAGCGTCCCGGCGTCCGGCGCGAGTCCGCAGGCCAGTGAGGCCAGGGCGAAGAGCACCAGACCGACGACGAAGACCCGGCGTCTGCCGTGCAGGTCGGCCAGGGAGCCCGCCACCAGGAGCAGCGCGGCCAGCGCCACGGCGTAGATGTCCACCACCCACTGCAGGGAGGTGAACGAGGCGTCCAGCGAGGTCGCCATCCTGGGCAGCGCGGTGTTCACGATCGTCACATCGATCAGCAGCATGAAGCCGCCCAGACAGAGGGCGGCCAGCGGCCACCATGAGCGGCCGCCGTTGTTCTCGTTCTCCATGCCGCCAGGCTCGGCCTGGCCTCCCCTCAGGACCCATTCACAGTCGCGGAGGTGGCGGGATCCGACATCGGCTAGCGTTCTGACGGTGCGATCCGACATCAGCCGCCGCGGCAGCAGGACCTCTGCCGGTCACCGTCCGACCGCCGGAAGAGGCGGACCGTCCAGGGACTCCGCGCCCCTGGACGACCTCGACCGGCGGATCGCCCACGCCCTGCAGCTCGACGGGCGGCTCGCCTTCTCGCGGATCGCCGAGGTGCTCGGGGTCTCCGACCAGACGATCGCGCGCCGCTGGGCGCGGCTGCGCGCCGACCGGAGCATGCGCGTCCTGGGACTCACGGAGCCCGCCGTCCTGGGCGAGACCGTCTGGCTGGTCCGCGTCTCCACGACTCCGGATGCGGCTGTCCCGCTGGCGGAGGCGCTGGCGCGCCGCACGGACACCACCTGGGTGGCGATGATGGCGGGCGGCACCGAGGTCAGCGCGGTCGCGCGGGCCGGCTCCGACTGGACGCACGAGGGCGGTGGTGAGGCGCTGCTGCTGCGCGAACTGCCGCGCACCCCACGCGTGCTGGCCGTGCACGCCTATTGCCAGCTCCACCAGTTCTTCGGCGGCGCCGAGGGGCTCATCCTCAAGTCCGGGATGCTCTCGCCCGACCAGGTGGCGCAGCTCGCCCCGCCGCCGCCCACCCCGCCCGAGGAGCCGGTCCGGCTCACCGCCGACGACCGCACGCTGCTCACCCGGCTGGCTCACGACGGCCGCACCCCGGTGGCCGAACTGGCCTCGGCGACCGGCTGGTCGCCGTCCGCGGTGCGCCGGCGGATGGCGGAACTGCGCGGCTGCGGAGCGCTCTACTTCGACGTCGAGTACGGGCCGCGCGTCTTCGGCCAGGGGCTGCGGGCAGCGGTGTGGCTCTCCGTACCGCCCGCCCGGCTGCACGCCACGGGGGAGGCACTGGCCGCGCACGAGGAGGTGGCGTTCGCGTGCGCCACCACGGGTGCGGCGAACCTGTTCCTGACGGTCGTCTGCCGGGACACCAGGGAGCTCTACGCGTACCTGACAGGTCCGGTCGCGCGGCTCTCGGGGGTGCAGAATGTCGAGACCTACCCGGTCGTGCGCAGCCTGAAGGGGCCCGGCCCCTTCCTGCAGAGCCAGGTCCGCAGCACGCGAGCCCGGCAGGATCCGCACAGGGCGCCCTGAGGCGCGCCCGTCGACAGCCTGGCCACCGGACGGGCGCGCCCGGCCTCCGGCAGCGCGCCGGGCGGCGAAGGCGACTTCCTACGCGGCCAGCCGCTCCAGCACCCGGGCGATGCCGTCCTCGTCGTTGGAGGCGGTCACCTCGTCGGCGACGGCCAGCAGTTCCTCGTGGCCGTTCTCCATGGCGACACCACGCCCCGCCCAGGCGAACATGGGGATGTCGTTGGGCATGTCGCCGAAGGCGAGGGTCTCGGCCGCGCGGACCTTGAGCCGCCGGGCCGCCAGCGCGAGCCCCTTGGCCTTGCTGAGACCCAGCGGGAGCAGCTCCACGATGCCCTCACCGGCCATGACCACGCCCACCAGGTCGCCGACGGCGGCCCGTGCGGCCTTCACCAACTCGTCGTCGCCGAGCTGCGGGTGCTGGATGTAGAGCTTGTTGAGCGGCTTCCGCCAGATGGTCTCGCGGTCCTCGAACGGGACGTAGGGCAGCGGCCCGTCGTGGACGCGGTACCCGGGCCCGGCCAGTACCTCGCCGTCCAGGCCGTCCCGCGATGCGGCCACCGCGACGGTGCCCACCTCCTTTTCGAGCAGGGTGAGCGCCTGTTCGGCGACTCGCCTGTCGAGGGTGACGGAGGTCAGCAGCCGGCCCGAGCCCGCGTCGTACACCTGCGATCCCTGTGCGCACACCGCCAGCCCGTGGTGGCCGAGGTCCGCCAGGATCTGCTTCGTCCACGGCACGGCCCGGCCGGTGACGACGATGTGCGCGGCACCCCGCGCGGTGGCGGCCTGCAGCGCGGTCCGGGTGCGCTCCGAGACGGTGTCGTCGGAGCGCAGCAGGGTGCCGTCGAGGTCGGTGGCGATCAGACGGTAGGGGAAGGCGGGCGGGCCGGAAGGGGCTGCGGACGGCGTGCTCACCTGGCGACCGGTTCCAGTGCCGCACGGCCGCCCAGATACGGCCGCAGCACCGGCGGGATCCACACCGAGCCGTCCTCCTGCTGGTGGTTCTCCAGCAGCGCGACGATGGTGCGGGGGACCGCGCACAGTGTGCCGTTCAGTGTCGCCAGCGGCCGCACGGCCTTGCCGTCGCGGCTGTCGCGCATCCGGACCGCGAGCCGGCGGGACTGGAACTCGGTGCAGTCCGAGGTGGAGGTCAGCTCGCGGTACTTGCCCTGGGTGGGGATCCACGCCTCGCAGTCGAACTTGCGGGCCGCCGAGGAGCCCAGGTCGCCGGTGGCCACATCGATCACCTGGAACGGCAGCTCCAGGGACGAGAGCCACTGCTTCTCCCACTGCAGCAGCCTGCGGTGCTCCTCCTGGGAGTCCTCAGGCGCGACGTAGGAGAACATCTCCACCTTGTCGAACTGGTGGACGCGGAAGATGCCGCGGGTGTCCTTGCCGTACGAGCCCGCCTCGCGGCGGAAGCAGGGCGAGAAGGCGGCGTAGCGCAGCGGCAGCCGGTCGGCCTCGATGATCTCGTCCATGTGGTAGCCGGCCAGCGCCACCTCGGAGGTGCCGACGAGGTACAGGTCGTCCTTGTCCAGGTGGTAGACGTCCTGCGCGGCCTGGCCGAGGAAGCCGGTGCCGTCCATGGCCTGCTGCTTGACCAGCGCCGGTGTCAGCATCGGGGTGAAGCCGGCCTCGGTCGCCTGGGCGATCGCCGCGTTGACCAGGGCGAGCTCCAGCAGGGCCCCCACGCCGGTGAGGAAGTAGAAGCGCGAGCCCGACACCTTGGCGCCGCGCTCGACGTCGATGGCGCCGAGCTTCTGGCCCAGCTCCAGATGGTCCTTGGGCTCGAAGCCCTCGGCCGCGAAGTCGCGGGGCGTCCCGAGGGTCTCCAGGACGGTGAAGTCCTCCTCGCCGCCGACCGGGACGTCCGGGTGCACCAGGTTGCTGAGCCGGCGCAGCAACCGCTGGGTCTCCTCCGCGGCCTCGTCCTTCTCCGCGTCGGCGGCCTTCACGGCGCCCGCCAGTTCCCCTGCGCGGCGCAGCAGTTCGTCCTTCTCCTCGCCCGCGGCCTTCGGGATGAGCTTGCCGAGCTGCTTCTGCTCGGAGCGGAGTTCGTCGAAGCGGACACTGGAGGACCTGCGCCGCTCGTCGGCGGAGAGCACCGCGTCGACGAGGTCGACGTCCTCTCCACGGGCGCGCTGGGAGGCGCGCGCACGGTCGGGGTCCTCACGGAGCAGGCGAAGGTCAATCACCCCGCCAGGGTACCGGTGGCCCCGGGCGCCGCTCGATTCGACATCCCTTTGATGTATTTTGTCCGAATTGAGGGGTTTGTTATTCCGGTGAAATGCTGCCTCTCGGGGATTTCCGTTCTTCCGATTCTCCGGCTTTCCGCCTTCCGTGCAGGGCGGCTCGATGTCGCGCACCGCGCGGGGACCGGGTGGACTGAGGGTGCTCGCGGGGGAGTTGAGCGGGCCCTCCGGGTGCACTTATCCACAGACGGGGAGTGTGGCGGTCGAGTTTTCCACAGGAGTGGAAGAGGTGCTGTGGAAATGAGGGCGTTCCGTTCCGGCGCCTGTGTGATCGGCGCAGAATTCCTGGGGTAAACCCGAAATTCCCACCCAATCGAGGGGGAATAGCTCACCCCAAAGAGTTGATCAAGGGAATTGCGGTGACGCGGTGAGGGGTGCGGCCTGTGGAGAGGGATGCGGTCTGTATGCCGTTTTGTCGACTGCGTCCGTTTTCTCTGTCGACTTGTGCACAGGTCGCCCTCCACGCCTGTGGATAACTTCGCGGCACCTGTGTACGGCGCCTCCCGGCCCCCTGCGACGGCCGGAACGGCCCCCGGGACCCGGGCGGCGGCCACCCCAGGGCCCGGAACCGATCGGTCCAGGCCCCGGTGCACCCCCGTCCGGCGGATCCCGGCGCCCGCGCGACCGTCCCGCCGCGATCCGGTGCTGCCGGTGCAGCCCCGGTCGCGATCCGGCCCGTCTGCTCGGCGCCGCCCAGCGCCGCCCAGCGCGTTCAGGACCGCGTCCGCTCAGCACCGTCCCCTCGACACCGTCCGCTCAGTCCCGCCCGTCCAGGCACCGCGACAGCCAGTCGGCCGCCGCCACGAAGTCCTCGTCCGCGGTGCCCGAGCGCAGCGTCGGCGGCTGCCGGTCGGCACGCGGGTACGACCCCAGGAAGCGCACCGCGCGGCAGGAGCGCCGCAGCCCCATCAGCACGTCGCCCACCCGGCGGTCCTGCACATGGCCCTCGGAGTCGATCTGGAAGCAGTACTGCCCGATGCCCTCGCCCGTGGGCCGCGACTCGATCCGCATCATGTTGACGCCGCGCGAGGCGTACTCGTGCAGTACCTCCAGCAGCGCGCCGGGTTGGTCCCCGCGCAGCCAGAAGACCACCGAGGTCTTGTCCGCGCCCGTCGGCGCCGCCGGGCGCCCGGGCGGCCCCAGCAGCACGAACCGGGTGGTCGCGTTCTCCGCGTCGTGGATGTCGGTGACCAGCGGCTCCAGACCGTAGGTCGCGGCGGCGAACTCACCCGCGAACGCGGCGTCGTAACGGCCCTCCTGCACCAGCCGGGCGCCGTCCGCGTTGGAGGCCGCCGACTCCCACACGGCGTCCGGCAGATGCGCTGCGAGCCAGTTGCGCACCTGCGGCTGGGCGACCGGATGGCCGGTGACGGTCTTGACCTCCGCCAGGGGGGTGCCGGGCCGCACCAGCAGCGCGAAGGCGATCGGCAGCAGCACCTCGCGGTAGATCATCAGCCGGCTGCCGCCCCTCAGCTCGTCCAGGGTGGCCGTGACGCCGCCCTCCACCGAGTTCTCGATCGGCACGAACGCCGCTTGGGCCTCCCCGTTCCGGACGGGGTCCAGGGCCGCCGGAACGGACACCATGGGGGTGAGCTGGCGGGTTGCTGCCTCCGGCAGGGTGTGCAGCGCGGCCTCGGTGAAGGTGCCCTCGGGGCCGAGGTACGTGTAGCGGCTCGCAGATGACATGCCGCCACGGTAGTCCGGTCCGCAGGGCACCGGCTGCCGATCTCAGCCTTCGAGCAGCCGCTGGCCCACGTACTCGCCCTTGCGCGGGCCTCCCGGCACCGCGAACAGCGCACTCGCCTCGTGCCGCAGGAACCGCGACAGGGCGTCCCCCCGGTCGAGCTTGCGCTGCACCGGGACGAAGCCGCGCAGCGGATCGGCCTGCCAGGCCACGAAGAGCAACCCGGCGTCCGGCGTGCCGTCGTCGCGGAACCCGTCGTGGAAGGAGAACGAGCGGCGCAGCATCGCCGCTCCCCCGTTGCTCGCCGGGGCCGTCACCCGGATGTGCGCGTTCGCGGCGATCAGCGGCTGCCCGTCCGGCCCCCGCTTGTCCAGGTCGGGCGTGGTCCGCTCATGGCCCCCGGAGAGCGGCGCTCCGTCGGACTTGCGCCGCCCGATGACCTGCTCCTGCTCGCCGAGCGAGTGGGTGTCCCACGCGTCGAGCAGCATCCGGATCCGCCGCTGCACCACGTAGGAGCCCCCGGCCATCCAGGAGGGGGCACCCGAAGCCGGTACGAAGATCCGCTCGGTGAAGTCCTTCTCCTCGGGTCGGGGATTGTTGGTCCCGTCGACCTGGCCCATCAGGTTGCGCATCGTGCGGGGGTGCTCGGTGGCGCCAGGAGAGCGGTTGAAACCGGACATCTGCCAGCGCACCCGTGCCGTGTCCGCCGCCTCGCGCTGCAGGGCCCGCAGCGCGTGGAAGGCGACCAGCGCGTCGTCCGCACCGATCTGCACCCACAGGTCCCCGTCCGAGCGCTTCTTGTCCAGCGCGTCCGCCGAGAAGTCCGGCAGCGGTGCGAGCTGCGTCGGCAGCCGGTCCGTGAGCCCGGTACGGGAGAAGAACGTACGGCCGAATCCGAAGGTGACCGTCAGCGAGGCGGGACCGGCGTCCAGCGCGATCCCGGTGTCCCGCTCGCCGTCCGCGGGCGGTTCGCCGGCCATCATCCGCCGGGCCGCCTCCGACCAGCGGCGCAGCAGTGCCGCGGCCTGCTTGCGACCTGCCCGGGGCGCGAGGTCGAAGGCGAGCAGATGACCGTGCGCCTGGGCGGGGGCCACGATTCCGGCCTGGTGCGTGCCGTGGAAGGACACGGCTGCGGAGCCCAGCGAGGACAGGGCGGTGGGTGGCGCGTCCTGGGCCGCCGAGTGGGCCCAGGCGCCGCCTGCTGCGCCCGCGGCCAGCCCTGCGGCGCCTGCCGCCGAGGCGGTGCCCAGCAGCCGCCGACGGGAGATCCGCCCGTTCTGCTGCGGCTCCCGGCCCTGCCCGCCGGCCCCGCTGTCGTCGGCCCCGCTGTCGCCGCTGCCGCTGCCGCTGCCGCTGCCGCTGCCGCTGCCGCTGCCGCTGCTGTCGCTGCCGTCCGGTGTGTCCGGCGCCTCGGGCGTGCGCTGCGCGGGCGGAGTCTTACGCGTCTTACGGGTGTTCTGAGTGCTCATGTCGTCGCTCGGTTCCGGCTCAGCCGATGGTGGCGGTCGTGGTCTTGGTGACCTGGTCGATGTCGGAGGTGCGGACGGTGACCGCGACCTTCCATTTTCCAGCCATGGGCAACTGGAGTCCGCTGGCTCTCCAGTGCCCTTTCTCCCGCCCGACCGGTTCGAGCGGAACGGACAGCGGGCCGAGGTCCCGCGCGGGCAGCGTGAAGGCGACCTTCACCTCGGCTGCCTCGACGGGCTTGCCGCTGGGCGCGGTGGTGCGCAGCTCCAGAGTGTTCCCGCCGCGGGTGCCCGGGGAGATCTCCAGCGCGGCCCTCCCCTTCCCGCCCGGGCCGCCCGTGTCGAACGGCACCTCCACATCCACCGGCCCACCGGGGTCACGCGCCGCCTCGGCCGCACGGACCTGCTCCTCGGTGCGGCCGGGCTCGGTGCCGGTCAGGACCGTGGTGACGGCGAGCAGCACGACGGCGAGGGCCGTCTCGGCCAGAACCGAGCGGCGCAGCGCGCTGCGCCCCGGATCGGCTTCCCGCTCCCGGCGCTGCCGGGCGGCGTCGGCGGCCGCCCGCTGGCGGGCCAACTGGGCGGCCCGGACGGGGTCGTCGGAGGTGCTCTCCTGGGCCTGCGCGGGGTGGCTGCCCTCCGGCGAGTGGGCGCGGCGCGCCTGCGGTGTGTCGTCCGCGCCTGGTGCGGCTGTCCGGACAGTGGCGCGTTCCGGGGCGCGACCGTGCGGGACGGCTGCCGCCGCACCCGCCGGGGCACCCTGGCTCCCGGAGGCTGCGTTCCGGGGTGCCGTCCCGGTCTGCTCCGGAAGTTCGGTCAACCGGGTTGTCCACCGCCGGGAGAACCAGGCGACCGACAGCACGGCCCCCACCAGCAGGATTTTCACCACCAGCAGTTGCCCGTACGAGGTGTCCGTCAGCGCGCTCCAGGAGCCCACCTGCCGCCACGACTGGTACAGCCCCGTCCCCGCCAGCACCACGACGCAGCCGAACGCCAGCCGGGAGAACCGCCGCACAGTCGTGCCCGTGGGCGAGGGGCCCCAGCGCAGCAGGCAGAACAGTGCGGTCAGACCGCCCAGCCACAGGGCGACGGCGAGCAGGTGCAGCACGTCCACGGGCACTGCCGGCCCGGTCTGGATACCGGTGGAGGCGTGTTCGGCCAGCGCCCAGGTCGCCGCGAGACCGACGGCCACCAGGGCGCCGCCGGCGGACAGCCCGTAGTGCAGGTCGCGCCGCTGCCGCGCGCCTTCGCCCTCCTGGGGTGTCTCTTCCGGCTCGTCGGCTGCCTGCCGCGGAGGGGTTCGGCCGTCCCGGGGTGCCTCCTCCGGCTCGTCGGCTGCCCGCTGCCGCGCGTACACGCCGAAGAGCACCGAGGTGAAGAGCGCACCGGCCGCGAGCAGCAGCAGCCGGGAGACGAGAGCGGCTCCCGGCTTGGTGGCGACCACGTCCTTGAGCCCGCCCAGGTCGAGGACGTCCGCGAACCGGCCCGAACCGGTGTAGGGCCCGCGCAGCAGCAGCAGCGCCAGCGTCGACGCCGCCAGGAGGCTCCAGCCGGTGGTCACCAGGCGCTGCACCGCGCGTGAGGAGGCGGCCCGCGGCGAGCACAGCAGCACGAAAGCCGCCCCGCCGATCAGCAGGACGAAGCCCGCGTAGGCGGCGTACCGCCCGATGCCGTAGCAGGCGCCCACGGTCCCGCCGCCCGCGTTCTCGTCCTGCTGCGGCACCTTCGCGCTCGTCTCGGACGGTTTGCCGATCGAGAAGGTGAACGCGCCCGAGACGGGGTGGCTGTCCGCGGAGACGGCCTGCCAGGCGACGGTGTAGGTGCCCTGGCCCAGCCCCTGGTCGAGCGCGACCGTGCGCCGCACCGTGCCGCCCGTGCCGGTGTCGCGGACCGTCCCGGTGTCGACCCGCGCACCCCGCGGGTCCAGGACCCGGATGGCACCGTCCGACATGGCCACGCCCTCGGAGAAGTCGAGCGTGACCTGCCGGGGCGCGTCGTCCACCACAGCGCCCTCCGCGGGATCGCTGCCCGTCAGAGCGGCGTGCGCCGCTGCCGGACCCGCCAGTGCCAGCACTCCCAGCAGCGCGGCAGCGACCGCGGCGAGGGCCGACAGCGTGCGGACAGTGGCGCGGGAGGTGGTGCGGAGGGAGCCTGGGACGGTGGACGACACGCCTGCGAACCTCACTTCTGGTGTGTGTAGTTCGTCGCTTCGACGGGAGCCTTGACCGTGACGGCGCCGGACCGCTGGAAGTGCAGCACGAAGGTGACCGTCTGGCCCTTCGTCGGCTTGTGCTCCAGTTCCATCAGCATCAGATGGTTGCCGCCGCGCCCCAGTTCGAGCTTGCCGTGCGCGGGCACGGACAGCGACTTCACCCGCTGCATCTGCTGTTCGACGGTCTTGTGCAGTTCGACCTTGCCCGCCACGTCGCTGGAGACCGACGTCAGCTTGTCGGCGCTGTCGCCGCTGTTGCGTACGGTCAGGAAGCCCCCGGCCATCTCCTCGGTCGGCGGCTGCGGCACGTAGGCGCCGCTGACCTTCAGCTCCGGACGGCCGTCCCCTTTCCCTTCGTCCTTCCCGTCCCCGCCGCCGGAGGAGCAGCCGGTCAGGGCGAGCGCGAACACGGCGCCCAGTGCCAGGGCGGGGAGCGGGCGGCGTGCGGCGGTCACGGGTTCTTCCCCTCGATCAGCTTGGGCAGGTCCTTCTTGAGGATGTCCGGCCCGGAATTGCCCTCCGTGTAGAGGACGTGCGCCTTGTCGTCCTCGGGAGAGAAGGCGAGTACCTGGGCACCGTGTGTGGAGACGACGTCGCCGTTCTTCTTCTTGTACGAGGGCGCGATGCTGACGCCCACACTGCGGGCGCCGGCCTGGATGGTGTCGAAGTCGCCGGTGAGCCCGATGAAGGACGGGTCCTGGCCGTCCAGCCACTTCCGGAGCTCCTTGGGGGTGTCCCGCTTCGGATCACTCGTGACGAAGACGACCCGCAGTTTCTTCTGCTGCTCCTTGGGCAGCTTGGACTTGGCCAGGGAGATGTTGCTCATGGTCAGCGGGCAGATGTCCGGGCAGTGCGTGTAACCGAAGTAGAGCAGCGTGGGGTGGCCCTTCGTCTTCTCGATCAGGTCGTAGCTCTTGCCGTGCGTGTCGGTGAGCGTCAGATCGGGCTTGCTGAAGGGCTGGTCCAGGACGGTGCCGCCCTTGGGCTGCTGCTGCTCGACCGTCGCCGGCTTGTCCGCGGCGCTGTCGCCGTCGTCGTCGGAGCCGCAGCCCGCCAGGGCGAGCCCGGCGGCCGCGACCAGTGCCGCGGTTGCCGCGGCCGTTCTCATGGTGCGCATAGTGCTTGTCCGCATCGTGCAGTAGGGATCGTGCAGGGCCGGGACGGTGCGGGCGGCGACCGGCGCCGCCCGCACCACCGCGGGGGAAGGTACGGGGCCGGGGTCAGGCAGTGCGGCGGCGCCCCGCCAGGACGCCGAAGGCGATGCCCGCGACGCCGACGACGATGCCCACCACGCCGAGGACACGCGCGGTGGTGTCGGAGCCGGAACCGGCGTCCTCCTCAGGGGCTGCCGCGGCCTTTCCGGCGGCCTTTCCGGCAGACTTGGCGTCGGCCGCGGAGTCGCCCGCGTCCGCTCCGGACTCCTCCGCCGCCGCCAGCTTCAGCACCGGCGCCGGGTGCTCGGGCTCCGCCGCGCCCTCCTGCGGCTCCTCGATCCAACGCACGACATCGTCGTCGTCATAGGTCTGCAGCGCCTTGAACACCAGATGGTCCGCGTCCTTCGGAAGCTGCCCCATGGAGACGGGGAACTGCTGGAACTCGCCCGGCCCCACCTTCCCGCCGCTCCAGGTGACCTTCGAGACGGCCTCGGTGACCTTCTCGCCGTGCATCGTGATCGGCTTGTCCAGCTTCTTCTTCTCGACCTTGACGTCCCAGCCGGGTACCGGCTGCGGCATCACGGACGTCAGCGGATGGTCCGCCGGGAAGGCGACCTCCAGCTTGACGGTGGACGCGTCGTCCTTCTCGTTCGGCACCTTGAAGTTGACGGTGCTGTAGCCGCCCTTGGCGGCCTCCTGCGGGTCGACGCCGACGTGCGCCGAGGCGGGCCCCGCGACCAGCAGGACGGTTCCGGCGGCGAGGGCGCAGACGGTTGCGGCGCGGCGGTTGGCGATCTTCATGAAATGAGCTCCTGAATGGCACAGGACGGATGGCATGGCACCGGAGGCGGGCGCAGGCGCGCGAGGGCCCGCATCGCGCGCCGCTGCCACGGCCGCGCCGGCCGCACCCCCTAGCGGGGCGGGCAGGTCGGTCCCGGTGAGCGTCGTGCGTGCGTCAGGCCGCGAGCGCGAAAGCGTCCGCCTGCCGCACGGGCGGGCCGCGCCGGTGGACGGAGTGCTGCAGCAGCAGGGAGGACGGGGGCGCCGTCTCGTCCTCCGCGCGCTCGGGAACGGGCCGCGCCGGAACCCCCGGCAGCAGCCCGTTGTGCAGGGCCCGGACGAAGGCCAGGGCGGTGCGCAGGGCACGCGCGGCCACCAGCTCCTCGGCCACTGCTGCGGCTCCGGACGACAGCCGCACCAGCCGCCACAGCGCGGCCTCGCCCCGCCGCAGCATCCAGCCGAGCAGCAGCGCGGCACACAGGTGCCCGAGCAGCATCGGTACGTCCAGCAGACCGGCCGCGGCACGTGCCGCCTCGTGCAGGCAGTCGAGCGGGGTGCCGGGGAAGGCGCCCGCGGCGGCGGTCTCGTGCGCGGCGTGCGCCGCACCTCCGGCCGCGCTTCCGGCATCGCTCGCGCCCGCGGCGGTCTGCGGATCGAGCCCGGCGCTCACCACCACCCGGCGCGCCTCGGCGTCGCTCAGGGGCGCGCCGCCGCCGTGGCACAGCAGCTTCCCCGCCAGAGCCTGGATGCCGCCCGGCTGCGGGGCGCCCGGAGCGGCCGCTGCCGCTTCGGCGTGCAGCCTGTGGGAGCCCATCGAGAACACCAGGTGCAGGGCGACCTGCCCCAGCGCGAGCAGCCCCGCGATACCGGGCAGCGAGCGCTCCCGCCCGGCGAGCGCGACGGCGACCGCGAAGACGCAGCCGAAGCCGAGTGCCAGCGTGCCGAACGGGAGCACGGTTCCGGCGGCGAGCACATGGCCCGCGGCGGACACGGTGACGCAGACCGCGGCGAACACCGCGGCCCGCAGCAGTCTCAGGTCCGCACCGGCAGTCATGGCCGCGCCATCATCTCACCGCCGTCCCAGGCCGCACACACCAGGGCCACACCCGCTCCACCGGTGCTCAACCGACCCACCGGTGCTCCGCGCCAGCGTGCGCAGGCGCCCTCCGCCGGGGGCGTGCAGGCCGGTCCGCGCTTCCGCCGTACCCGCACGAAGGGCCACGGTCCCGCCACCCGGCGCCGGGCTCTCCGCCGTACGGGGGGCATCGCCGCGGCACCGCGTAGTGCCGGTACGCGCAGGCAATAGGTAAGCGTGTGTCGAGCCGCATGGAGGGTGAGCATGAGCAGCCTGTGGTGGTCTCTCCGGCTACGGCGCGAAGCCGCCAGTGTGCCGCTAGCGCGCCAACTCCTGCTGAGCTCGATGGCCTCGGCCGGCGTCGACCCGGATGTCGCCTACGACATGTGCCTGGCACTGTCGGAGGCGTGCGCCAACGCGGTCGAGCACGGCAGCGCCGCCGGTGACCTGGGCGGCGCCTACCGTGTCTCGGCCTACCTGGAGGGCAACCGCTGCCGCATCGAGGTGGCGGACACCGGTCCAGGCTTCCCCGCCGGATACGACCCCCGCTGCGGGAGCGAGGCGGAGAGCGGGCGCGGCCTCTACCTGATCGCGTCCCTCGCCGATCACGTGCGGTTCCGCAACCGCTCCGGGCGCGGTGGAGCCGTCGTCAGCTTCGACAAGGTGCTCGACCGCCGCGACGGGCATCTGATGACCGCCTCCTGACCCGGGAGGTCCCGGTGCCCGGCGGGACCGGTCCGGGCCGCAGGCGCGACGGGCGGCGGCCGGAACGCCGCTCCCGGTCCGGCGCAGCCGGACCCCGGCAGATGCGGCGGAACCGCCCTTCCGTCCGGACCGTCCGCTGCCTCAGGTCTCGGTCGCGGCGGCCCGCTGCGCGTGGGAGACCGTGGGATTCCGGTAGCGCAGCAGCAGCATGGCGGCGTCGTCGTGCAGCGGAGAGCGCACATGCTCCTGGATGTCCTGCCGCACCGCCTCCAGCGCGCCCTCCGCGTCCGCGTCCTTGAGGAGATGGGCACGGTGGTCGAGCGGATAGAAGAGGTTGTCGCTGTCGCGGGCCTCGGTGACGCCGTCGGTGTACAGCAGCAGTTGGTCGCCCGGCGCGAACGGCACCTCGTGCGGACGCGGCGGCTCGCTGCCGTGCAGGCCCAGGCCCAGCGGCAGGGAGCGCCGCGGCGGCTCGGCGAAGTGCACGCTGCCGTCCTGCCGGATCGCCAGCGGGGCGGGATGTCCGAAGTTGAGCAGCGTCGCGGTGCGTGTCCCGGCCCCGTGCGGCACCTCGGCGAGCACCGCCGTCACGAACTTCTCGCCCAGCAGGTGCCGGTCCAGGGCCCGTTCCAGCCGGTCCCCCACGGTGGCCAGGTCCGGCTCGTCGTAGGCGGCCTCGCGGAACGCGCCGAGCACCACCGCGGCGGTCTCCACCGCTTCCAGCCCCTTGCCCTGGACGTCGCCGATGATCACCCGCACCCCGTGCGGCGAGGTGACCACCTCGTACAGGTCGCCGCCGATCCGGGCCTCCGCGACGGCCGAGGTGTAGGAGACGGCCACCTGCAGCCGCCCGGCGCTGCGCGGCACCGGGCGCAGCAGCACCCGCTGTGCGGCCTCTGCGATGGAGCGCACGTTGGCCAGCTCCGCCTCCCGCTTCTGCCGCATCGCGGTCGCCAGCAGCGCCGCCACGGAGACCCCGGCCACGGAGATCAGCGTCGCGTTGCCGCGCCGCTCGCCGAACTGGCCGTTGTAGAGGCTGAGCGCGATCGACAGCGCCATCGCCAGCGCACCGACCAGCGCGGTGCGCCGTTTGCCGCCGCTCAGCCCGGCGAACGCCGGACCGAGCGCCATCATCGGCTGCAGGCCGATGCCGGACCCGCCGGTCAGATCGGCGGCACCGACGGCACCCATGGCGAGGAAGGGAAACGCGGACAGCAGTCCGGTCCGCAACCGGGGAACCAAAGCGTGCTCTCTTCCTTGTCGATGACAGGCCCAGCAGGCTCGTGCCGTGACGTCGTCTCCCGTCATCGCCGCTGTGCTCGATGGTCCGGTCCGGAACCCGGCCGGTGCCGGGGCTGCCGCCCGGAGGGTGCCGGGGCTGCCGGCCGGCCGGGTGCCGGGGTACGCCCCGCGGCGTCCGGTACCGGACGGTGCCCGTCAGCGTGGAGGCACCGCGCGTGCTGCCGCCCGGTGCGCGCGCGGGCTCACGCCCGCAGCTTCGCCATCCAGCTCTCCACTTCGGAGCTGCTGCGCGGCAGTGCGGCGGACATGTTCCGGTTGCCGTCCTCGGTCACCAGGATGTCGTCCTCGATGCGCACACCGATGCCGCGGTACTCCTCGGGCACGGTCTCGTCGTCGGGCTGGAAGTAGAGCCCCGGCTCCACTGTCAGGCACATGCCCGGCTCCAGCGTGCCGTCGGCGTAGGTCTCCCGGCGGGCGACCGCGCAGTCGTGCACGTCCATGCCGAGCATGTGGCCGGTGCCGTGCAGCGTCCAGCGGCGCTGCAGGCCCAGCTCCAGCACGCGTTCCACCGGGCCCTCCACCAGACCCCATTCCACCAGCTTGGTGGCGAGCACCCGCTGCGCCGCACGGTGGAAGTCGAGGTACTTGCCGCCCGGCTTGACCGCGGCGATGCCCGCTTCCTGCGCCTCGTACACCGCGTCGTAGATCGTGCGCTGCAGCTCGGTGAAGCGGCCGTTGACCGGCAGGGTGCGCGTCACGTCGGCCGTGTAGAGGGTGTGGGTCTCCACGCCGGCGTCGAGCAGCAGCAGCTCGCCCGAGCGCACCGGACCGTCGTTGCGCATCCAGTGCAGCGTGGTGGCGTGCGGTCCGGCCGCGCAGATGGAGCCGTAGCCGATGTCGTTGCCCTCCACGCGCGCGCGCAGGAAGAACGTGCCCTCGATGTAGCGCTCGGAGGTGGCCTCCGCCTTGTCGAGGGAGCGGACGACGTCCTCGAAGCCGCGCACAGTGGAGTCGACGGCCTTCTGCATCTCGCCGATCTCGAACGCGTCCTTGACCAGTCGCATCTCGGACAGGAAGCCCCGCAGCTCCTCGTCCCGCTCGGCGGTGACCTTGTCGGCCAGCGCCGCCTCGACCCCGGCGTCGTGGCCGCGGACGACCCGCACCGGGCCGGTGCCCGCGCGGAGCGTGTCCGCGACCGTCCGGACGTCGGCGCAGGGCATCCCGTAGAGGGTCGCGCTCTCGGTGAGGCTGTGCCGTCGGCCGACCCACAGCTCGCCCTGGCCGTCCAGCCAGAACTCGCCGTTCTCCCGGTCGGAGCGGGGCAGCAGGTACAGCGTGGCGCGGTGGCCGTGCGCACCGGTGGGTTCCAGGACGAGTACGCCGTCCTCGGTCTGGTTCCCGGACAGGTACGCGTACTCGACGGAGGCCCTGAAGGGGTACTCGGTGTCGTTGGACCGGGTCTTGAGGTTGCCCGCGGGGACCACCAGACGCTCGCCGGGGAAGCGCGCCGACAGCCGCTCGCGCCGCTCGGCGAGTTCCGCGGCCTGGGCGACGGGCTCCAGATCGTGCAGCTCGGTGTCGCTCCAGCCGGACTTCATGTTCGCGGCGAGCTCGTCGGAGACGCCCGTGTACAGGCCGTTCTTCCGCTGCTTGATCGGCTGCTCGTCAGCGGCGTCTGCCACGTCTGCCTCCTCTTTGACGGATAAAACCACCTTCCATCGTATGGGTGGGGCCCGTCCGGTCCACAGCCGTGCGCATGTGACGTTGTGCAGCGATGTCGGGTGGTGACGTCGGGTGGTGACGTCGGGTGGTGGCGTGGGGCGGTGACGTCGAGCGGCTACCGCCGCGCGCTTGCGCCGCCGGGCCGCGCCGCTCTGCCCGGCCGCCGGTGCGTCGCTCGTCCGCGCCTGTGCGCCCGACTGCGCGCCCGCCGTGCGCCCGTCTGCGGCTGCGCGTTCGCGTTGCCCGGGCCGGGAGGGACCGGGAGCGGCCGGAAGCCGGGTGGGCGCCCTTCAGAACCGAGCGGCCAGCAGGACGACGTCCTCGGGGTGGTCGGGCAGATCGGCCAGTGGCCCGGGCAGCACCGTGCGCAGCACGTGGTCGACGAGGGCGTCCGGATCCTCCCGGGCCGGGCGCGGGGCGGAGGCGGCAGCCGAGCGCAGCCGGGCGAAGGCGCGGTCCATGGAGTGACCGGTGCGGTGCAGCAGCCCGTCCGTGTAGCACAGAAGCGTTTCGCCTTCGCGCAGGACGACCTCCGCGCTCGGCGCCTCCCAGCACGCCAGCATCCCCAGCGGCGCCGAGACCGCGGTCTCCACCGGTTCGATGCGCCGGGGGCCGACGATCAGCGGGGCGCAGTGACCGGCCCCGGCGAGCAGGATCTTGCGGCTCGCGGGCTCCGCGTAGGCGAACAGCGCGGTGGCCGAGCAGGAGGGTTCGGTCAGCCGCAGCAGTAGTTCCAGATCGGACAGGACCGCGACCGGGTCCTCCCCCTCCATCACCGCATACGCCCGCAGCGAGGCCCGCAGCCGGCCCATCGCGGCCACCGCCGCCGGTCCGCTGCCGGTGACGCCGCCGACCGCGAGTCCTACCGCCCGGTCCGGCAGCGGCAGCGCGTCGTACCAGTCTCCGCCGCCGCGCGGACCCGTGCGGTGCCGTACCGCGAGAGAGACCCCGGGGACGCGGGGGAGCGCGCTGGGCAGCAGTTCCTCACGGAGGGTGGCCATGTCCGCGCGGGTGCGGGCGCGCTCTCCCAGGCGCGCGCAGTGCTCAGTGGCGTGCCGCAGATAGCTGTCGAGGAGTTCCCGGCGACGGACCGCGGGCGCACCCGGTTCGTCGAAGAACCAGACGGCGGCGCCGAGCCGGGTGCCGGAGCCGGTGGTGAGCGGCACGCCGTAGGTGGCCGCGTAGCCGAGGCGGGCCGCCACCTCCCGGTGGCGGGGGGAGAGCTCCTGGTCGGCGGCGATGTCGGGGCAGACGAGGGCGGGGTGGGCGAGTCCGGCACCCGGGTCGGGCACGGGGCCCGTCTCGGAGACGGTGCCCGTCCCGGCCTCGCCCGGGGCGGCTGCCCCCGGGGCGGCTTCCCCTGGGGCGGGCTCGTGGCCCGTTCGGTGGCCGGTTCGGTGGCCGGAATCGTGGTGGAGACCGTGGCCGGGTTTGTGCGGCCGGCTCGTCCCGTCCGCCGCACGCGTCCCGTCCGTTTCGTCCTCCGGACCGTCCTCCGGTCCGGAGTCCGGTCCGGAGTCCGGTCCGGAGGACGGTCCGGAGTCCGGTCCCGTCGTACAGCCGCGACCGGAATCGGGTCCGCCGGTAGGGCCGCGGCTGGTTTCCGCGTCGAGGACGCGCGCGTAAGTGGCGGAAAAGCGCGGAACGGTCTCGATCTGGCCCAGGTCGGCACGGCCGAGACCGAGGCCGATGGTGCGTTCGGTGGCGCGCTCCGGGGAATCGGAGGGTTCGCTTCCCGGGTCGGTGCCGGGCGCGAGCGCGACCATACCGCGGGGGGCGCCCAGCAGCGTGGCACCGGCGCGCAGCGTCTCGCGGAGCGCCGCGTCGAGGCTCGTGGTGCGAACGAGGCGAATGGTGAGGTCGTGAAGGCAGGAGAGGTCACCGATCCGGTCCCGGTCGGCCGGCGAGCCTCCGGGACCGAGCGCGGCGGCCTGCGCGGACGAATCCGCAGCACAGGCGGCGGAAGAGGCGGAGGCAGTGGGCCCCGGAGCCGCCTTGGAGGACGCGGCGGCAGAGGCCGCCGCGGTCGGCGACGGGTTCGAGGAAACCGCCGGTTGGATTCCAGCCACTTTCGGCAGGTGCGGGGAGGTCATGGACGGCAGCTCAGGCTGCGGGTGAACTGTCCCAATAGCATCGCAAACCCCCATGTCATGCTGCTCCGCTATCAATGCCACTACATCTACACATGCCGTTGGGGCATGTCCAGCACGTGCGCTGCGGTGCCGAGAATGTCCGGCGAGCGGACCTGTCTCACGGGGGCAGGCCGAGGCATGAGAAGATTGGCGGAAAATCGCCCACGTGGCGTGCATACTGCTGTCGACTGAGGCCATTCGGCGGCGCGTTGGCACCGCTGTTGCGGGTACGGAACCCTGTGGAGAGTCACGGCGTCCTAGGGAGCAGCGGGCGCTGACCCGCCCGCCTCTCGCGGGAGGGCACCAGCCGCAGGATTGCACCAGTCAGCACATGCGCGGTACGGGCGGACCACGAGTGGTTCCCGGTAGAAGACGAGCAAGTACGAGCAGCACCGGCGCAGGTGGCAGTCCACGGAGCGAACGCCATGTGCGCGCCACCCCCCGCCACGTTCCATGCGCGACCCGCAACATGATGCGCTGTTCGGCACGCACGGTCACCAGAGTTCCGCGTGGTGGATTGAGCTAGAGATCGGTCGGCACGGCCAGTTGGCGGTGTTTGCGGTGTTCATGAAATAGGCGTTGTTCGGCGTTCACGGAAAGGAACGAGCGCTCATGCGCGAGATCCTCGGAAGGCGACGCTCCCTCCGGGCCTGGGCGCAGCTCCAGGGCCGACGGCTCTGGGCGCGGTCCGGACGGTACAACCACAGGTCACCGATGCGGAGCACGGCGCTGACGGCGGCCGCCGAGTGGCAGTGGCCGGTGGTGCCGGGCGCCGCTCTGGCCGCCCCGGGGACCCGCGGCGCGTCTGCTGTCTGCGCGTGTCCGGACCCTGAGTGCGTGGTTCCGGGGGCGCACCCCTTCGACCCCGTGCTGCTGGCGGCCACCACCGACCCGACGATGGTGCGCTGGTGGTGGCGGAACCGCCCGGACGCGCCCGTCATTCTCGCGACCGGCGGCACCGCGCCCTGCGCGCTGAGTCTTCCGGCCGTCGCCGGGGCCCGGGCGCTCGCGACGTTCGACCGCACCGGCGTCCGGGTCGGCCCGGTGATCGCGACGCCCACCCGCTTCTCGGTGCTGGTCGAGCCGTACGCCCTCGAAGAGCTGGGCGAACTGCTGTACGCCCAGGACCGGGTGCCCAGCTCGCTGCGGTTCCACGGCGACGGGGGATACGTGGCACTCCCCGGCTCGCTCACCGGCGCGGGCAAGGTGCGCTGGGAGCGGGAGCCCGGCGGCGCGGACGCGGGCCGGCCGTGGCTGCCCCGGATGGAGACGCTGCTCGACGTACTGGTCGAGGAGAGCGCCGCGTCCCCGGACAGCGGAAGCCGGCTGGCCTACTGAGCGACGTGCGCGGCGCGGTCCCGCCCGCGGTCTCGCCCGCGCTCTCGCCGTGCACCGGCTGCGTCCAGGGCGGTTGTGTCCAGGGCGGTTGTGTCCGGGGCGGTTGTGTCCGGGAGCACCGTGTCCGAGCCGGTGGTGTCCGAGCCGGTTGCCCAGCGGCCGGGGTCGGCCCGGTGGCGCTCGTACCCGGCTCGTGCCGTCTCCCGTACCCGGCTCGTTCCGTCGCCCGTACCCGCCGCGCCGGTTCACCGGCGTCGGCCCGGCAATGCGGAATTCACCCGTACGGGTAGGAGCCGAGCGGAGTTACGGGGGAAACGGGTCGCTGTAGCGCTTGGGCGGCCCCTCCGTCCCGATATGTTCACCTCATCAGTCGGTCCGGTCCTCTCCGCGTCCCAGGTGGGTTCCCTCATGCACCAGCCGCAACAGAGAGCTTCCCGGCTCCGTGTGGTCACACTCGCCAGTGCGGTGGCGCTCGTCGCCGCGGTGCCTCTCGCGGCAGCGGTGGCGGGCCAGGACGCGCATCTTGCCGCGGAGGTGTTCCAGGCCGCCCAGCCACATCGGACCGGGAACGGGACGCCCGGGGCGCGCCCCTCCGCTCTTCCCTCGTCCGCAGCGGAGGATTCGGCCACCTCGTGCGGGCTGGAAATCGTCTCGCCCCACGGCGTGGCGGCTCGCGTCTGCGTGTTGACGGAAGGGGGTGACACCTGGGCCCGTACGTACTACCGCAACCCGACCGGCAGCCGGCTGCCCGCTCTGCTCACCCTGCGCGGACCGGACGGGCGGACGGCGCGGGTGCGCTGCGTGCTGCGCGACGGGCACGAGGGCGGCGTCTGCGAGACGCCGCGCGGTGGGACCCCGGAGACCTCGGAGGACCGAGCCCCGGTGGCGGTGCACGCGTACTCCGCGGTGGCCGAGGTCAGCTCGGTGAACGGGGACCGGCTGCTGCGCGCCGGAAGCGCTCGATAGCCCTCGACAGGGCATCAACTCGTCGCGCTGCAGGCAGAGTTCGCCGGAGTCGGCGCAGCCGCCCGGCGCCGGGCACAAAAGAACCCGGTCGCTGGCGACGGGGGATGCACCAGCGACCGGGCTCTTAGAACGGTAACAAGAGATCGGCGGTTAGCAAATTCGATCGCCCAGATCCGGACGCCGATTTACCTGTGGGTAGGGCGAGTTGAGGTGTCAGTGTGACGGGAGTCACGGTCATGAAACCTTCGCCGAATCCACACCGAATCCCGCCGAAAGCCTTCAGCTCAGCGTCACTTGACGGTTGGTGAGGCCGCTCCGCGCCCGGCGCTCCTCCGACGTCAGCGGCGCCGTCACCGCCAGTGCCTCCGTCAGCCGTTCGGCGAACGCCGCCGCGGGCTTCTCGCAGTCCTCGGACCTCATGCTGCGCGGCAGGTCCCACACCGGCACCGTCAGCCCGTGGGCGCGGAAGGAACCCACCAGCCGCGAGTCCCCGGAGCCGTCGCCCGGCTCGCCCAGCGACGAGGCGCCGGCCGCGTGCAGCCGCGCGAGCGCGTCCAGCAGCTGCTCCTCGGGGTGGGTCATCACCCAGCGCAGATGGTTCTTCTCCGGCGCCTCGCACCAGTACGCGCCCTCCACGGACGCGAGCCTGGCGGTCGGGATGACGGCCTCGTTGGCGCTCTCCAGAGAGGCCGCCACCTCACCGGCCGCCTGCTCCTCGCCGTCCAGCCAGAACTCGAACCCCGAGTGCACCTCCGGCACGAACGGCGCCTCCAGGTCCAGCAGGTCCTGCAGCCGCGGCCCGTCCGGCGCCGGCCGGCCCGCGTCGACCGGAGTACCCGGCTCGGCGGCCAGCGCCCGGTTCAGCGTGTCCGCCAGGTCGCGGCTGATGTCGCCGGACGCGGTGTCGTTCTGCAGGCCCAGCAGGATCTCGCCGCTGTCGCGGCGCAGCGCGGGCCACGCCATCGGCAGCACCGTCGCCAGGGTCACCGCGGGAACCCCCTCCGGCAGGCCGTCCTTGAGCGTGAGGCGTGCCGTGGCGGCCGGGACCAGCTCGCGCATCGCGACCCAGTCGCTCTCGTGGGGAAGTCCCTCGAACGGGCGACGCACCAGTTCGGTGGCCGCGTGGGCTGCTGCCCGGCCGTGGCACGCCTTGTAGCGGCGGCCCGAACCGCACGGACAGGGCTGCCGGGCTCCCACCACCGGGTAGTCTCCGGCTGCTGCCGCGCCCGCGGAGGTTCCGGCGGGCGCCGCGGCGGATGTCTGGGGTCGGCGCTTCTTTGCCATGCGAGCGGTTCTCCAGGTGTGCGGCGATTGTGGAGTCCGCGATCCTAGTAGCTCGACGGCACGCGCCGCCGTCCGCACTCGGCGCGGCCGGACGGCATGGGGGCGAGCCCGCGGCTCCGTCCGGGTCCCCGGGGCGGAAGACGCCTGGGTCTCCGGGGCGTGCGTGGCCGGGGCCGGTCGGTCCCGCTCGGGCCGGTCGCATGTTCCGCCAGGACGTGCGGTCGGGACGTCCGCCGGGACGTCCGGTAGGGACATCCGGTGAGTGAACAGGCCCGTTCGGGATATCCGGTCTGTTCGGGAGGTCCGGTGCGGTGCTGCAGCTCGCCGCGCACCGGGGCGCACCGGGGCGCACCGGGGCGCACCGGGGGACACCGTCGGGCTCCGCAGCGCGCCCTGGCGCAGTGCGGACACCTGGCGCCGAGTGGACAGGGGTCGGCGCAGGACCGACAGGGGACGCAGGACCGACATGGATGGACACGGGCCGGCGCCTCCCGGGCGGGGCGGTCCAGGACCGCCCCGGCTACTGGAGTTCCTCCACGGAGGCCAGATCGAACTCGCCGCTCAACCCGCCTCCGAGGCTGGCGGCGACTCGGCCGCTGAACGAGCTGTCGGGGCGCAGCACAGCCCAGACCGTCACCCCGGGTGGTTCGTCCGCGGGGGTGCAGGGTTCCGAGCGCACCCCCCAGTCGCGGGCGAGAGCCGTGATGATGGCGAGCCCTCGGCCGCCGCGGGCGGTGACGGAAGGCTTGGCCGGAAGTGGACGGGTCGGACCGCCCCCGTCCGTGACCGCGATGGTCACCTCGCCTCGTACGTCCCTGCGCCACGACGCCCTGACGGTCTCCACCGGGTTGCTCGCGCTGCTTGCTCCGGTCGCCTCCTCGTGCAGCGGCCGCGCGTGACGGCACGCGTTGCTGAGGAGTTCGGAAAGAATCAAGATCGCATCATCGACCACCGAGTCGGGTGCTCCGCACGCGAGGAGTTCCTCGCGCATCCTGCGCCGTGCGACGCGTACTCCCGACGGACCATGGGGCACGGCCATGGTCGACGAAGTAGGCACCTCCTGTGCCACCACCAACGCCACCCCCGAGACCTCCTTTGCCCCACGCCATCGGGATGAATGCCCCAGCAGAGTGCGGCGGAAACCGGCCACGCCCTTTCTCTTGACGCACCCGCGCGTCTGGAATAAGCACCGAGTGCGCCGGTGCACACCGTCCTACCGGGGCCTGCGGCCTCAACCGGGCAGCCCGCGCCGGAGTTGGGCGCGTACCTGGCGGGGACGGTTGGTGATGACGGCGTCGACACCGAGCCGCACGCACAGCTCGACGTCCTCGGGTTCGTCGACCGTCCACACGTGCACCTCGTGGCCCGCGCGGTGCGCCCGGGCCACGTACTCCGGGTGGGTGCGCAGGATGCGGATGCTCGGGCCGACCGCGCGCACGCCGTACGGCAGCCTGCCGTCCCGGTGGCGGGGGAGCAGGAACTGGGTCAGGAGCACCGTCGGTATGTCCGGCGCCGCCGTGCGGACCCGCTGCAGGGAGCGGGCCGAGAAGCTCATGATGCGCACCGGTGTGCGGAGCCGATGCCGGTCCAGGAGCTCCAGCAGTCGTTCCTCCACCTGGCCCGCCCAGCGGGTGGGGTGCTTGGTCTCGATGGCCAGTTCGACCGGGCGCGGTGCCTCGGCGACCAGGGTGAGCAGGCGGTCGAGGGTGAGCACGGAGGTGCTCTCCGGGTCCGCCGCCACTCCGAGCCGTCCCGCCGCGCCGTCCCGTCCCGCGCGGTCGGGGTGGTCCGCAGAGCCGAGGTGTCCGGACGTGCCGAGGTGTCCGGACGTGCGGGGGCGTCCGGACGCGCCGCGGCGCACCGGGGTCCCGGCGCAGTGGTCGGTGCCCTCGGCCGGCTCGGTGGCGCCGACCGGGTCCGACGTCGGGCCGCGCGTGGCGGTGGCGTCCGTGTCCAGTGCGCTGTCCGGCGACTCGTACGGGTCGGTATGCCGGTCCCGCCACGAGCCGAAGTCCAGTGCGGCCAGGTCCGCGAGCTCCAGGGCCGAGACGGCGCCCCGCCCGTTGGAGGTGCGGTTCACCCGGCGGTCGTGGACGCAGACCAGATGGCCGTCCGCCGTGAGCCGTACGTCGCACTCCAGCCCGTCGGCGCCCTCGTCGATCGCCCGGCGGTAGGCGGCCAGTGTGTGCTCGGGTACCGCCTCGGAGGCGCCGCGGTGGGCGATGACGGACGGCAGGTGGTCGAGGCGGTGGCGCGACCCGGCACGGATCTCGTTGCTCACCGGGATATCGTGCCACCGGGCCGATTGGACACACTGTGCAGGGTTCTGCGGAGCACTTCGCCCGCGGTCGCGGGTTTCGGGTCGATTGTCGGGCCGGGCCTCGGGCCGGGCTTCGGGACGGGTTTCGGGCCGATGGAGTCCGGTCCCGGTGCGCCGGGGCCCGTTTCGCCGAGGGGCGGTTCGGTGCGGGCGCGCATAGGCTGGGTGCCGTGATCACGCGTGTGGGTGACGTCGCGCCGAACTCGACCCGCGCGCACCCGACAGCGGCCGGAAACCCGAGAGCTGCGGGGAAAATGAGGTGCTCTGTCTGGTATTGGCCCGATGTGAAGAAGGGGGTACGGACGCTCAGCGTCGGTTTACGCCCGTCTGATGTGTGATGGGAAAAGCTGTCTCTGGACACCCGCGTACGTGAACACACCCATCTCTGCGATGTCGTGTACCTGATGAGGAGTGAGCTGTGAGCACCGAGAACGAGGGCGCTGCCGTGACGCCTGCGGCGGGGCCGGGTCCCACGCCCCCGGCGCCGGCCCAGGCCCCGTCGACCGGCGCCCCGACGAGCCGCGAGGACGGCGACTTCTCGCTGCCCTCCCCCGACTCTTCCGCCCCCGCCTCCGCCGACGCCGCCACTGGCGCGGACCGTACGCAGAAGGGGCCGGACGTCCAGGACACGGTCGTACCGAAGAGGGACCCCATGGACGACACGCTGGTGCAGCCGCCGCAGAGCGACACCGACGCGCCGCCCCCGGCGCAGCAGTCCGCGGGGGACGCCCAGGGGGTGCCCACCCCCCAGCAGCCCGCCGACGCACCGGTTGTCCCCGACCCGGCTGCGGCCCCCGCCGCGCCCGGAACCCCGCCCGCGCCGGACGCACCCCCCGCTTCCGCCGCGCCGGCCCCGATGGCATCCGAGGCCGGCGGCCCGCGGCAGCCCGGTGACGACCCGGGCGCCGGTTCCGGACCGGACTCGGGTCCCGGCTCGGGCCCGCCCCACGCGGGACAGTCCGGCGGCTGGGGCCAGGGCGGAGCGGGAACCCCGATGCCGCCCCCGCCGCCGCCCTACGGCGGTCCGGGCGGCCCGGCAGGCCCCGGCGGCCCGGCAGGTCCGGGTGGTCCGGGCGCCGGTGGTCCGGGCGGTGGCGGAATGCCGCCGCACGACCCCTGGGCGATGCCGTCCGGCTCGCCCGGCCCCGAACCGGGTGGCAGAAAGCGCCGCGGCGGCCTGCTCGCCGGTGTCCTCGTCGCCGCCCTCGTGGCAGGCGGGATCGGCGGCGGCATCGGCTTCTGGGCCGCCGACCGCAGCGACGGCGGCGCCACCACGATCAGCTCCTCCGGCGACCCCGAGAAGCTGAACCGCTCGCCCAAATCTGTCGCCGGGATAGCTTCCAAGGCGCTGCCGAGCGTCGTGACCATCCGCTCCTCCGGCGGAGGCGAAGAGGGCACCGGAACCGGGTTCGTCTTCGACAAGGAAGGCCACATCCTCACCAACAACCATGTGGTGGCCAACGGCGCGCAGGGCGGCAAGCTGACCGCGACGTTCTCCGACGGCAAGAAGTACGACGCCCAGGTGGTCGGCAAGGCGCAGGGCTACGACATCGCCGTGCTGAAGCTCAGCGGTCTCGGCGGCCGCAAGCTGGACCCGCTGCCGATCGCCGACTCCAACAACGTGGCGGTCGGCGACGCCACCATCGCCATCGGCGCCCCGTTCGGCCTCTCCGGCACGGTCACCACCGGCATCGTCAGTGCGAAGAACCGTCCGGTGGCGTCCAGCGACGGCCAGGGCAGCAAGGCGTCGTACATGAGCGCGCTCCAGACGGACGCCTCGATCAACCCCGGGAACTCCGGCGGCCCGCTGCTGAACGCACAGGGCGCGGTCATCGGCGTCAACTCGGCCATCCAGCCGGGTGGTGGCGGAGGCGGCATGGAGGGCGGCCAGTCCGGCAGCGTCGGCCTCGGCTTCGCGATCCCCTCGAACCAGGCCAAGCGCGTGGCGAAGCAGCTCATCAAGACCGGGCAGCCCGTGTACCCGGTGATCGGCGCGACCGTCCAACTGGGCGGCAACGGCAAGGGCGCCACCATCTCCAACACCGGCGAGGGCGGCGCCGACCCGGTCACCCCGGGCGGACCGGCGGACAAGGCGGGCCTCGAGCCCGGCGACGTCATCACCAAGCTGGACGACACGTTGATCGACAGCGGGCCCACCCTCATCGGCACCATCTGGACCCACCAGCCGGGCGAGAAGGTCAAGCTCACCTACGAGCGGAACGGCAAGGAGAAGACCGTCGAGCTGACCCTCGGATCCCGGAAGGGCGACGGCTGATCACACGCTAGGCTGTTCCCGTGTCGTACGCCCGACGACGCCCGGAGGCGTGCCCGAGCGGCCGAAGGGAGCGGTCTTGAAAACCGTAGAGGTGGCAACACCTCCGTGGGTTCAAATCCCACCGCCTCCGCACAGCTAGAAAGCGTGCAGGTCAGAGGGGGTTCCTCCGTCGGAGAGGAACCCCCTCTGCGCGTGCGTGTCTCACCTCGTTTCACTCATATGCCACCTCTGACCAGCGTGTGCGGGCCATACGTGGGCCAGGATGTGGGCTACTCCTCGGCCTCCAGCGCACGTGCGATCAGCCGGTTCGCCCGGCCCTCTCCACCCCGGAGCAGCCTGGCGTAGAAGCGGTAGAGGACCGCCAAGCTGTGCCCGGCCCGGCGAGCGACTTCGACCGGGTCGACCCCTGCCTTGATCCATAGCGAGATGCCCGCACGCCTCAGGGAGTACGGGTCGTCGGCGAAGGGGCTCGCTGCCTCCTCCGGGGTCAGCACTTTGGCGCGCGCGACAGCCCAGAGGTCGCAGTACTCGGTGGTTCGTACGCGGCCTCCGCGAGCAGCCCAGAACAGCCGCCCGTCGGGAGCAGTGCCGTACTTCTTCATGTGTGCCCGGAGCATCCGTACCAGGGTGGGAGGGATCGGAACGGGGCGGGTCGCACCGCGGGCGCGACGTTTGAGCCCTCGTTCGTCGTACGGCTTCCCGCTGTCGGTCCAGCCCGTAGCCGTCTCCGGCCGATTCTCCGCAAGCAGCAGCTCGCCGAAGGCGTCCGGCTCATCCTCGGCCGGCAGGTGGCAGTCAGCCTTCTTCAGTGAGGCGATCTCCCCAGGGCGCATGGCGGCGTAGTAGAAGCAGCCGAAGAACGCTTCCAGGTACGCACCGCGAGGGCCCTGCTCCCCTACTGCCCGGATGAGAGCACGTGCCTGCTTGGGTCCCGGAACGTGCCGCAGGTCGACTTCGTCGTCAGTCTCCGGCGGCTTCCAGTCGATCCCCAGCATGGGGTGCTTCGTGAGGATGCCCTTCTCGATGGCGAAGCGCATCGCGTTGCTGAGCACCATGACCTTGCGAGTCACCGTGTTATCGGCAGCGGCCTTGCCGTCCAACTTGAGCGACAGTGCAGTGAGGGCCGACCTCATGTGCTCTGGCTTCGCGGCATCCGTCAGCTTCAACGAGTTCTTGGAGAGCCACGCGAGCGCGGCGGCCACGTCCTGCGGGGGCGTCTCCGCCTCGGCGCGGGGCACGAGCTTGCCGTCGGAGTTGATGACGGCTCGAAAGGCCCACGCGTAGAGCGCGTGGCGCACCACCTTTCTGTCGGGCGCGCCACGGGTGGTCGACACGAAGACCGGCGTCGCGACCGCGAGCGCCTCGGCGATGCCCACACGATGCTTGGCTGCCGCGCGTGGCCACTTCATCAGCACGTAGGCCGTGGCGTGCTCGAACCAGGTGGGCGAGCTGAGAGCTTCGTACTCGCTGGCCGGCAGTCCCGTCGACTCCTCGAACTGCTCGCGGTTGCGGAGCGCGGCCAGAAGCTCCGACCGGCGCCCATCGGCTTGGGGGCGGAGCTTGTAGCTCTTCGAGTGAGCGCGCGTGCCGACGCGCCATCGCAGCTCGTACGGTTTCGGACGCCCCTTGCGGCGCCGAATGGACCAGATTTCAACGTCGTACGTGAGCATGCTTCTCCATGACGAAGGGGCCCGCCGAAAGCGGGCCCCTGGGGTGGTCATCGGTCAGGCGGCGTCTTCTTCGTGGGCCGCCCACCAGGCGTCGAGGTCGCTGCGTCGAACGCGGAGCTGGCCGTTGGGGAGCTTGATGAGCGTCGGGGCCTGGCCGCGGGCGCGCATGCGGTAGAAGGCTGCGCGGCTCATTCCGATCTCGTCGAGGACTTCGCTGAGCTTGAGCTTCTGGGGGTGGGCCATGGACAGCTCCTCTGCGGGTTCCAGGCGTGCAGGAGTGCGCGTGTGTCCGAGGTGCGGATTTCTGCGTCACCGCGTCATCTGCGTCATTCGCGCTTCTGACCTGCGGGTTTGGGTGACGCAGGGGTCTGGGTGTGCGTCACCGGTGCGTCATGGGCTGCGTCATCGGGTGACGCAGGTGACGCACGATGACGCAGCCGCCGCCTGTCTGCGTCACCCCTGTCTTGGCAGCTCAGAGGGTGGTTTGGTGCTCTGGGTGACGCAGGTGACGCAGCATTCCCCACTTAGGAAAAAGAGGCGGGGCTTCCTGTTGTGGTGCCGTGCGGCTCAAGGCGTGAAGAAGGAGCCGCTTCGCGGCGCGTCCTTGGGGCGGCGCAAGCGCCGAACAGCAAGAAGAGCACCTGGTCCGTGGCGCCCGGTGCTCTTCTTGCTTGTCCGCGCGTAGCCGGTCAGAACGCCGGCTGCTGCTCGGCCGGAGCCGAGGCCGGTTGGCGTGTCATTTCGAGGTAGCGGCCCTCATGGGTGCGGCCGGAGTCGATGAGCACGCCTCGGGCCGCGAGGGTGGGCTGGAGGCGCTTGAGACGGTCGGAGAGGACCTTGCCCGTGGTCGGCCACCCCTTGGGCAGCGGACGGCACTCCTCACCGCTGTAGAGACGGCTGAGGTTGTGCAGCCACTCGGTGGAGGTCATCCGCTGATCCGCGCCTGCCTCCATGCTCTCGGCGTGCTGGAGAACGGTCTGCGCGAGCAGATCCCCTTCGATCACGTCGTCGTTGAGGTCGTCCAGACTCCTCCGGTAGGCGGCCAGCGATCCGAAGCCGGTCGCGGCGTCGAGCTGGGCGCACAGGTGCGCGAAGTCCGCCATGCGCAGGTCGGTGGGAGTCTCGGCTTCGGCCGCCCGGACCTTGACCGTGAGGTCGAGCAGGGACCCGAGCACCACGGGCAGGACTTCCGCGTACTCGGCCCACAGCTCTGCCTCTGTGCGGCGGACCGTGGGCCGCTCCAGCCGCAGGGGCAGGAGCCGTTCGGCCAGGTCGGGCCGGATGACTCCGACGTCGATGCCGGTCAGCAGCATGGGACGGCGGTAGCGGGCCCGGAAGACGTCCCCGTCGGTGAACAGCGCGCGCTTGACGTTCTCCGCTCCGGTGACGATGCAGCACATCGCATCGGACAGGTCCGGGGTCATGTACGAGAGGTTGTCCAGCGCCGTGACCCACCCGGCCGCCACCGCGGCGACCAAGTTCTCCTCGTCCTTGGGCGCGCGGCGCAGGTCGCTGCTCATGCCCTCGATGATGCGCACCAGCATCCGCCCGGCGGTGGACTTCCCTGCGCCCTGTGGGCCGGTGAGGAACGGCGCCGGCACCGGAACGGAGGGTCCGAGGCTGCCGATGAGCCAGGCCAGGGCCAGGCATTCGGTCTCCGCGTTGGCGAAGTTGGTCAGCCTCAACAGCAGGTCGATGCCCTTGCCGTCGGTGTCGCGGGCGGGCAGGGGCAGCTCTCCGGTGAGCTGGGTGCGGCGCCAGCACACCTCACGCGGGTCGGGGGTGAGGATGTCCCACCCTGTGGGGTGGATACGGACGGACTGTCCGTCGGCGCGGCCAAGGTCCAGCCACGTTGCGCCGTCGAATCCCGGCGCCACGCGGATATGGACCGACTGCACCTCTTCGGTGAGCGCGAGTGCTTCGATCAGGTCCAGCGCCTCCTTCAGCGCGGTCCCGTTGAACACGCCGCAGCCGTCCCGGTAGAGGCCGACCATGAGTTCCTGCCGGTGGCTGCCGGTGGTGCCCTGGGAGCGGATGGGACGGGCGACCGGGTGGCCGTTCCTCTGCGCGTACACGGTCCCGTCGGCGGTGCGGAAGTACCGGAAGTGGGCCTGCGCGTAGTCGGTGATGACCTCGCGCGCCGGTGTCTTCTCTTCGTCGGACATGGTTCACATCCCCAGGGCGGTGCGGGCGTTGTTCCACGCCTCCGTGCAGTGCCGGGCGCTCTCGCCCTTGGTCTGCGCCGCGGCGAACAACCGCGCCACGTGCGCGTCGGTGAGACAGCCGCACCGGCCATGAGCCGAGAGCACCGCGAGGAACGTGCGGTAGGTGGTCGCGTGGATAGCGCTGCGGGCCTCGGTGATGCGCTGCTCGGCCATGGCGATCCCGCGCTCAAGGAAGACCGGCGTGCGGTGCCGGCACTCCCCGCCCTGAGCGGGCACGGTCACGGCGAGCGGCCCCCGACGCACCGCAGCGGGCTCCTTGACTGCCAGCGCGCGCACCACGTCCGGCAGCGCGGTCATGGTGCCGGTGCCGGGGCCGAGCCAGCGGGCGTAGGCCATGGTGGACTTGATGTCCACGCCATCCCGCACACCGTTCACCGACCGCATGGCACCCCGGTAGATCCAGTGCTCACCCCGGGTCGTCGGCACGGCCCGGGTGGCCGGGAGCGTGGCGCGGGCCCAGGCGACCGCGTCGGCGTGGTCGAGGTCGACGACGGTCAGTCCGGCGCCTGCCGGGTTGTAGGCGAGGTGGGCGGCGCGCTGCCAGGCCGCCTGCCAGGGGCGGGAGGTGAGTACGTGCGGGTCGGTGGTGGCGGCTGCCCAGGCGTGGCAGACGTGCGGGCAGTGGCAGGCGCCGGCGTGCTTTATGTTCGGCCGTCCGCCGCAGGCGTTGCCGGTGCAGGCGGTGCAGTTGCCGAAGGGGCGCTTCCCGCGGCTGAGGGGCAGCACGGGCAGCCCGTGCGCCGCCAGGTCGAGGGCTGCGGCCTGCAGCGTGGACGGGGGTTGTTGGGGCATGCTGGAGGTCTCCTGTTCCTGTCGAAATAGGGGATGGGGGAGAGCCGGGGCGAGCGCGCATCTTTGGCGAGAGCGGGCGCTCGCCCCGGGGCGTGTTCAGGCGGCGGGGGCCAGGCTTCCGGGTGTGGCCATCAGCCGCAGGGCGTAGGCGGCCTGCTGGGGGATGACGCCGTTGCCCAGGGCCTTGAGCTGGGCCGTGCGGGAGAGGCCGGGGGTGTCGGTGACGTATCCGGGAGGCAGGCCCATGAGCCATTCGACGAAGGGCGGGTTCAGCCGTCCCACAGGGTCAGTTGGCCCGGGGGCGGGGCGCCTGCAGGCCGCCTCCCAGCGGTGGACGGCCTCCCGGTAGGGGCCCCAATCCGGTGCGCCGCCGAGGGCAGCGTCAGATCCCCCTTGCTGCCCCGCTGGTTCGGGCCCCCGTTGCTGCCGTCGGTCGCCTGGGGCGTCGGCAGCAGCGACCGGGCGAAGGCGAGGTCCGTCAGCGTCGGTGACGAACTGCGCGGATGCGGCGCGGTCGATTGCCGCGCACCTTTCGAGTCCCCCACCACCGGTGTCGGCAGGAGCGAGACGGCGTGGCGGAGGTTCATCCCGCCCTGCGCCGCGTGCCCGGTGCCCGTGGCTTCCGAGGTGGAGGGGGTGGGCAGCAGCGAGGCCACGGTGGGCAGTCCGTCGGGGTAGCCGCGGCCCCTGGCGTCCCGGGCCCTGGGGGTGGGCAGGCCAGGCGAGGAGGAAGAGGCGTTTGCGCTGGTGTGCGGCGCCGATGTCCGATGCGCGTACACAGCACCAGCGTGCATCGAACCCGAGGGCGGCAAGGTCGGCGAGGACGGTGTCGAAACCGAGGGAAAGGTGCCCTGCGACGTTCTCAAAGACCGCGAGTCGGGGTCGTAGTACGCCAAGGGCACGGGCGATGTGGGGCCAGATGTGCCGGTCATCAGCGGTCCCTTTCCGTTTGCCGGCGGTGCTGAAGGGCTGGCACGGATAGCCGCCCGTGACGATGTCCACGGGCTCGACCTGGTGCCAGTCGAGGGCGGTGAGGTCGTCGAGGTTGGGCACGTGCGGGTGGTGGCGGTCCAGGACGGCGGCGGCGCCCGGGTCGTTGTCGCAGACCCAGGCCAGCTCACCGCCGAAGACGTCCTGTACGGCCATGTCCAGCCCGCCGTAGCCCGTGCACAACGACCCCAGCCGCAGCGCTGGAGAGGCTTCGTTCACAGGGGCCTCCTGTTCCTGTCGAAAACGGGGATGGGGGAGAGCCGGGGCGAGCGCGCATCCTGTGGCGAGAGCGGGCACTCGCCCCCGGGCGGATTCAGAACGGGGGTGGGGTTGTCGCTTCAGCGGTTGATGGTGCCGCCCGCACGACTCATAAAGCCGTGGGCAGTGATGTTCTGGGTGATGTGGGCGGGGGTGCGATTGCGCCAGCGGGACAATAGGAGGGCGGCGGCGCCGCAGCCGGTGGCGATGAGAGCGGCGGTGGCCCAAAGGGCGTCGGTCATGGCGATGACTCCGGGTGCGGCGTAGGAGAGGCCGAAGCCGCCGGCGCCGATCCCCGCGCCGACGGTCGGGGCCAGGAGCGCGGTCGTCTTCGCCCACCCGGGCACCCCCGGGGCCGTCTGGGGGTGCCCGGTGGGGGTGGGGGGTTGGGTGTAGGCGAGGGTGCGGCGCCCGTCGGGAAGGGTCACCAACTCGACTCCGGGCGGGATCTCGGCCGGGCCGAGCGGGGCCCGGCCGAGGTGTGCGGGCGGGTTCGGGTGGTCGGTGCGGGCCAGGGTGGTGATCTGATGCGGGGTGGACACAAGGCGCCTCCGTCGGGGCTGTGTGCCTGTCACTGGGGGTGTCACCTGTCTGTCACCTGTCACCTGTCTGTCACCTGTACTCCGCAGGTCACAGGCGGGATGACAGCCCTCCAAGCCCCGTTGCGGGGCTTGGAGGGGCGGGGTGTCAGGTGACAGACAGGCGGTGGGGGCGTTACTGCTCGCGGGTGTGCTGGTGGTGGACGTAGCGGGCTTTGCTGCCCTCTCCGACGCGGACGATCTCGCCGGTCTCGGACCACTCCTTGAGCCAGCGTTGGATGACCGGGCGGCGGGTGCCGTAGTCGTCGGCCAGCGCCCGCTCCATCGCCGAGGCGCCGGTGCCGTCGGGGCCGGCGGCGAGGATGAGGGCCAGGGCGGCCGACCGGGCGTTCTGCTGTTCCTGCGTGTTGTTGTCCTCGCGCAGGGCCCGGAGGTTGAGCCCGGGGCGGTCCGCGTGCGGACGTGCGGGCTCCTCGGTGGTGCCGAACTGCTCATCCAACTGTGCGCGGAACTGTGAGACCAGCTCGTCCGCTTCGCCGCTGTGCTTCTCGGCGGGCTGGTCGCGCAGGGCGCGCAGGTTCAGCCCGCGCTGCGGCTCCGTCTCGGCCGCTGATGGTGTGGCGCGCTGTTCGGGCAGGTGGTGAGGGTCGCGCATCCAGGCGATGCGGTCGGCATCCCACCGCTCCGCATACGCGGCACCGGCTGCTGTCGCGGAGGGTTCGTCCAGGGCGGGGTGGCGGTTGCTGGTGGCGGCCACGATCTCCCCGATCTGGTTGGGGAGGATCTGCCAGGTCTTGAACAGTCCGGCGGGGGACTCGGGGGTTCCCATGAAGCCGGAGCCCTTGTAGGGGGCTTGCTCGGTGCGCATGCCGCGGGTGCCGGGGAACATCTTGCCCAGGTCCATGCCCTCCAGCTCCCCGCCCGTGAGCGCGACGCGGACCTTGGCCTCACGGCGGATGAGGAGGTTGCCCAGCACGCCGCCTGTGGCCCCGAGTGCGGTCATCACGGTGCGCACGCCCATGGCGCGGGCGATGCGGATGACTTCCAGGATCCTCTCCGCGAGCTTCTTCACGCTGCGGTCGGTGCTGGCCAGGATCTCGGCTCCCTCGTCGATGACCAGCTCGATCTGCGGGATGGCCGGGCTGATGGGCAGCAGGTCGGTGTTGTGCTGCCGCATGAGGCCCTGGTAGACGGTCTTGCGATGCCGGGCGACGGCGAGTGCGGTGTCCAGCATGAGCGTGGCTTCCTCGTAGGTGGAGGCCAGCCAGTCGATGCCGGGCTGTGTGGGGGTGCCGTGCTCGCTGTTCTCCAGGGCGGGCAGCACCCAGGGCAGTCCCGCCGATCCGGCGTTGAGGTCGATGACCCAGGTGAGTACGTCGGTGGCGCGGGCGAACCCGGCCAGGATGACGTGCACCAGGTTCGTCTTGCCCGACCCCGTGGGCCCGACGGCCAGCGCGCACTGCTCGCGCAGGTAGGCGCAGACCTCCTCGGCGTTGGTGCGGTAGCCCCACGGGATACCGGTCAGCAGGGAGAGCGGCCCGTAGTCGGCGGGGTAGGTGGTCTCGCGCTCCAGCACGTTGACCGTGCCCACGTCGATAAGGGTGCGCCCCTGGTGGATGCCGATGCCGGCGGTGGCGGTGCAGCCGTGCGGCAGGTGCGCATCGGCCGAGAGACCGGCGGCGTGGGCTGCGATCTTGTCGTAGGTGACACCGCCGGGAAGCTCCGCATCCAGCGTGAAGCCCGTCCCCGCGGGCCACGTCTCCACTGCCAGGATGCGCACCCCGATCCCGCACACGCGCTGGATACGCTCGGCCCACTCGGCGGCCACCTCCCTCCGCCCGGCCGACAGTTCGGCAGCGATCTGCCGCTGCTCGGCCGCCAGGGCCTCATCCTCGCGGGCTTCCTCGTAGAGGGTGGTGGAGCGGGTGGCGGTGCCGATCCCGACACCGATCGTGGCCAGGGAGCCCAGGGCGGCCCACGTCAGCGGGCCGTGGGTCAGAGCCCAGGTGGTCCATCCCGCTCCCACCAGCCAGGAGGCGGCGCGGGCGGCGATGGTCCGTCCGGCGTTGCGCATCCGCAACCCCGCGGCGGTGTGGCCCAGGGCCCCGGTGGCGCCGACCATCAGGGCCCAGCCAGGGGGCATGTGGGTGGCGGCGCCGAGGGTGGCGACGGCGAAGGCTCCGGTGGTGGCGGACAGGGCGCCGGTCACGGGTCCGTGACCGGCCGCCCAGTCCCACACCGGCCCAGAACCTGCATCCGCCTTGGTAGCGGGCTTGTTCTGCTTGGCCGTGGTGCTCATCTCAGACGTTCCAGCCCTTCTCTGCCTCGGTGCCGTTGCGGGGGTCCTCGTGCCGGGCGATGTCGGCCGCGTGCACCTGCCGGAACGCCTTGGTCAGGTCCTCCGCCCCGTCCACGGCCGACATGAGGGTCTTGTAGATGTCGTCGAACGCGGCGGCCACCTCCTTCTCGAAGGCGAACTCACCGTCGGCACGCTCGGCCAGGGTCAGGAAGGTCTTGGCGATGGACTCCATGGCCTGGGGGAGGTTGTCGACCATGGCGACCACCTCCATGTTTCCGTCGGGGTCGTAGGTGCGGGCGGCCTGCTCCATCTCGGCGGCAGCCTCTTCGAACTTGAAACCGGACACACGGACCTCCACAGGGGGTGAGGGGATGCGGGGTGTGAGGTGGGTGGGGCGCTCCACCCGGTCCTTGATGTCGTCCTCGGGCGCGGCGTCGGCCGCGGCTTCCGCCTCCTGCCGCTGCTCACGTATCGCCGTGTCCCGTTCCGTCCGGGAGGCGCGGGCCGAGAGCATCAGGCGCCGGTAGAGGCGCCGTCCGGGACGCACCAGAGCGGGCAGGCCCAGCTTGCGGCCCAGCGGCGAGGTGGCCAGCCCGGCAGTGCCGGCCACACCGGCCAGCAGACCGGCCAGGACGCGGCGGCCGTGGAAGCGGGCGGCCGACTTCGCCAGCGCCCACCGGGCAGCCCGCCGAGCCGGGGCCTTACGCACGGCCGACCGCTTCGCGGCCACCTCACGGTCGTTGGCCCGATCGCGCCTGCTGCGGGCCCTGTCCACCGCCCGCCGGGCCCCGGCGGCAGCCTGACGGCCCGCCCAGGCGGTGCTACGGCCCACAGGCCCACGGCCCCCGTGCTGGGCGGCCTTGGCCACGCGTGCTGCCTGCCTGGCCTGACGGCGCGCGTCCGCCACGTTCCGACGGTCGCGGGTCTGCTGCTGGCGGGCGGCCGAACGCGACGGCGACTGACGCGCCTTGTCCGCCCGCAGCCCGCGCACCTGCCCGACCCGGCCCCCCGGAACGCGACCGCCGGCCGCGCCCCTGCCGCGCGTGCCCCCGGCACCGCTTCCGGCGGCGGCCTGGCCCTTGCGCAGCGAGATGCCGCCCGCCCGATGGGCGGAACGGCTCGCGGCGGACCCGCCCGGCCGCGAGCGCGAGCCCGCAGCCGACCGCTTCCCCGCCGCCCGGCCGCTGCCCGCAGGGCTTCGGCCTCGGCCGCCGGGGCCGCTGCGGGGCCCGCCCGCCCGGCCAGTGCGAGCGGCACCCGCACTACCGCGCCTTCGGGCCCCGCTCGGTGCTGCGGCACTACGGGTGGTGGAGGCCCCGTTGCGGGCCTTGGCCCTACGGGAGCGGGCCGCAGCCGCCACCCCGAACAAGGCGGCACCCGCGGCGGCACCCGCAGCCGCCACCGGCCCGCCCGACAGGCCCGCAGCACCGACCAGCCCAGCCGCGCTGTTGACCCCGGAAAGCGTCAGCGGCAGCACCGGATAGCCACCCGGGGTGTGCTCCACCGCCGTGCCGGACTGCTCCACCGCCCTCGGCGCGGGCGCCGAGGGCAGGGTGTCCGGCGGCGGGATGGCGGGCTCGGCCCGCTCTACCGCCTCCATCGTCGTCTCGGTCATCCTGAGGGGGCTCCTTTCAGGAGAAGAGGGCCCGGCCGCACGCTGTAGGAGGTGGGGCGGCCGGGCCCTCGCTGCAAGGGGGCTCAGAGCGTGTTGCGCTCCAGACAGAAGAAGAGGACGTTGCCGCGGGCCAGGTCGGGGAACTCGCGGCCGAACTCGCGGCGCAGCCAGTCGAAGACCTCACGGCGGGTGGCCTGCGGGTTGGGCGTGAAATCGCCGTCCCAGGTGGCCACCGCCATACCCCGGCCCCCGGCCTGCGGCTTCTGGCAGGTCATGACGAAGTGGTGCGTGCCCTGCTCGGAGGCATGCAGGGTGCTGCGGCGAACGAGGGTGATCATGCGGAAGCTCCTTCCAGGGCCGGGGTGTGGGTGTCGCGCAGTTCCTGGTAGCGGGTGGAGACCCAGCCGACCGACCAGCCGCACAGCTCGGCCGCCTGACGCACCGGCAGCCCGGCGCCGAACGCGGCCTGCACTGTGTGCCGGGCGGTCTCCTCGTCCTGCTTCTCGGTGGCGGGGCCGGCCGCCAGTAGGGCGGCGCGTTCACGCTCGGCCTGGGCCTGTTCACGCTCGCGCTCCTGGCGTTCACGCTCGGCCCGCTCCCACGCCTCCCGCTCCCGCCGCTGGAGGGCCTCCCGTTCACGGCGTTCACGCTCGGCCTGAGCGTGTTCACGCTCGCGCTGTTGGCGTTCACGCTCCTTCGCCTCGGCCCGCTCCCGGGCCTGCTCGCGTTCGCGTTCCTCCCGCCGGGCCCGCTCCTCGCGCTCGGTCTGCTCGCGCACGAGTCGGGCCTCGTGTTCACGCTGTTCACGCGCCAGCATCGCCGCGTGCTCGCGCTCCTCACGGGCCCGCCGCTCGGCGGCCTCACGCCGCTGTACTGCGGCCTGCTCCCGCTCGGCGCGCTCGATGCGGCGCTGGGCCTCCAGGGCGTTCACGGCGGTGGTGATGGCCCGGCGGTAGGCCAGTCCGGTCTCGGCGGTCACGATCAGCAGCAGCGGCGCCACCGCATGCACGGCAACCCCGACAAGGTCCCTGTTCAGGGCCGAGTCGGCCACGTTCAGGGCGAGGGTCATGCCGCCGGTCATCCACCGCAGCACCACCGGCCAGCGGCCCCCGTTCCCGCCCAGGCGGGCCAGCACGGCGTCCAGGCGGACGACGATGACGACCGCGGCGTCCACCACCAGCGGCAGGATCGGCGCCGTCCACGCCCACTCCTTGGGGGTGTGGGCGGCGGCGAGGGGAGTGACGGTGAGGATGGAGTAGAGCATCGCCCCGGCCACGATCAGCCACGTGCCGACCGAGAGCGCGCGCTCTGCTGAACGCACCTGAACGCCGTTCACGCGACCACCCCCGCGCATGAACACACCTGGATGGCCGCGACCAGCACCACCGCCGAGGCGGGGTCATCGAGGGTGGTGCTGTACTCGGTCCACCGCCACTCGGCGCCCGCCACCGGCTCGAACCCCAGCAGGCTGAACGCCTCGGCCCGCTCCGTGAACGTCGGCGCCTCGGCACCCTCGAACCGGTGCTCGGGCCACGGGGCGGTGGTGTCGTAGAGGACGACATACAGCCGCCAACCCCCGCCCCGGAGGCTGGACATCTGCGCCGTGAAAATCCCGGACATCAGGCCACCTCCGGCGCGCTGCGCTGGTTGGCCAGGGCCCGGCGGGCGGCCAGCAGGCGCCGGCGGGCCCGGCGCAGACGCTGCCCGTCCACCTCGCTCGGCGTCCGGTCCAGCACGGCGATCTGCGCGTCCAGCAACTCCACCTCGGCGTCGATGACCGGCATCTCGTCCTCGATGGCGTCCAGCTCGGCCGCGCTCGGCCCGTCGGCGGGGGTGCGGGGGGTGTGGCTGCGGGGGATGAGCGGCAGCACATTCATCGGTCTGCTTCCTTCCAGAACGTGGGGTGGTGGATGTCCTGCACCCGGTGGCCGGCCGCGTAGGCGGCGGCAGCAGCACCGGCCGCCGCGGCCAGAAGGGCGCGGGCGGCCGGATGCCGGATGCCGTGACGCGTGAGGGCCCGCGCCGCCGCTGTCTGGGCGGCGCGGGCCTGTATGACTGCGCTCAACCGCGCTTGGCGGCCGCGTCCTGCTGCGACTGCTCGTTCCGCCGCCGCACCTCCTCCTCCATCTGCTGACGCTCGGCGTCCGTCATCGACAGCAGATGTGTGATCCTGAACTTCACGGGCTCCTCCAACTCAGGTGCCTGTAGAAGCGCCGCCCGGAGCTGCAACTCCGGGCGGCGCACTGACGTGGGGTCGTCCTGCATCCCCACGCCGCCGCCCCTCCCGGCCCCGCGAACGAGGACGGTGGGAGGGGGACGACGTGCAGCACAGGACTGCGGTGGTCTCATTCACGCGGCGGCTGGTCTGCTCGCTGTTCGGGCCCGGGGAGACCTTCATCCCGAGCCGTAGTCCCAGCCGTAGAAGGCCGCGTCGTTCTTTTGCGTCGCGAGGCTGCCGACCCTCCGTGCTCGCTCGCAGCAATGAGCCCTGCGAGGTCCTGACACGTGTCGGCTGCCACCACCAGCGGAAATGGCGCCTGGCGACGGATCTCCACGCACCTCGGCCGGCATCGTCACGGCCTTCCAGCGGTGGTGGATCACGCTGTTCAGTTCGCAATGAACGGACGCTTCCTTCGAACCCGTCTCACGGGCCCTCCGGGCGCCAGCGGGAATACCTCTGCAACTCGGCATGCTTAGGGGTATTGCACCGCTTGCTCAGCTTGTTGGTACAAGCTGATGCGGTGATACTGCCCGCACGGACGGTGAGCCGTCAAGTCTTAGGAGTCGGCATGTACCAACAAGTTGCGCGAGTGCGTCATGATGGGGGTATGAGTAGGCAGCCGAAGTACCGCCAAGTCGCGGACGCCCTGCGCCGTGAAATCGACAACGGCACGCACCCGCCCGGCGCTCGCCTCCCGTCCGAGAGCGAGCTGTCAGAGCGTTTCGAAGCGTCCCGCAACACCGTGCGGTCGGGCCTCGGGCTGCTCGTTTCGCAAGGGCTGGTCACGTCCAGCCAGGGGCTCGGGTACGAGGTGGCCAAGCACGAGGTGTTCGAGCTGAACGCCTCCCGCTTCGAGAACCTGAACTTCGAGCAGAACGGCGACGCGTACAGCACGGATGTCACGAATGCCGGGCGCAGGCCGCACCAGACGTTCAGGGTCGAGATCCTTCCGGCGCCGGCGGCGGTAGCCGAGCGGCTGAAGGCCGAGCCGGAGTCTCGTACCGTGCTGCGGTTCTGCCACCGGTTCGTAGATGACACGCCGTGGTCCACGCAGGCCACGTACTACCCGTCCTGGCTCATCGACGAAGCCCCGCGGCTTGCCGAACCAGGCGACATCGAAGAGGGCACGACCCGCTACCTCGCGGATCGTGGCATTGAACAGGTCGGCTACTTCGACGAGATCTCCACGCGCATGCCGACTCCCGACGAAGCACGCCTGCTCGAAGTCGGGGCAGGCGTCCCGGTGCTCTTGTGGATGCGTACGGGCTACTCGGCAGAGCGCCCGATTCGGTGCACGATCACCACGCTCCGCGGTGACCTCAACCGGATGAACTACGAGATCGGTGACCAGTCCGCCCGAGGCGAGGGTGCTCCCCGGTGAGAATCGTCCGCGCACAGCCCGACGACGTGAGCAAGCTGCTCGCCTTCCGGGAGGAGGCGGCGGCTTGGCTCACGCGGCTTGGCTCTGATCAGTGGCAGCGCCCGTACCCTGCTGACCGGTTGTTGGCCACGATCGAAGCGGGTGTTGTCTTCAACGTCCTCGACAACGGCGCGACGGTCGCCACCATCACCCTCACTCCGGACGCAGAGGCCGGGCTTTGGACGGAGGAGGAACTGAGCGAGCCTGCCAGGTACATCAACAAGCTGACCGTCGCGCGGACACACGCGGGGCAGAATCTCGGCGGCCGGCTGCTCGACTGGGCAGGGGACCGTGCCTACCGCAATGGCGCCAAATGGCTTCGGCTTGATGCCTGGACCACGAACGAAGGGCTCCAGCGCTACTACCTCCGCCAGGGATTCACCCACGTTCGTACCGTTCGTGAGGGCGGCGCAGTGAACGGCGGCCCGCGCGTTTCTGGATGGCTCGCACAGCGCCCCACTGGGCCGTCGGAGCACGGATTCCACGACGAGACGGACTAGCTACCGGGCACGCTCCGGGTGCGCTCGACAACGGGGGCACTCGCACACGGGGTATGTGCTGGAGTCCATCGGCCCTCTGGCGGGCGGCAGGGTGTACAGGGTGGCTGGGCCGCGTTCCAGCGTCTTCGAGTTCACTGTGTAGATCTTGATGGTGAGGCCCGGGTGACGGGTCTCTTCATCTGTTCGATCGGTCGGGCTATGGTCGCCCACGGCGTCAGCTCCTTGGGCTGGTGTCCGCGCCCCGAAGCCGTTGCTGCGGCTGTCGGGGCTTCATTCTGCCCTCAACCGTAGAGCTACTTGTATCGGCCTGTCTCGCCTTGTCTCGATACGTCTTAAGACGGATCTGAAGATGCCGCAGCGTATGCGCCTATTTAGCTTCGTGACCATGGGCGTAGATCCGAATGCGGAGATTGACCACGAAGGGCCGGTAACCCCATACCGGCAGCTTGCCGAGATCCTGCGTGCCCGTATCGCGCGCGGCGACTGGGCAGAGGGCCGGCCGATCCCTTCGGAGACGCGTCTCGTCCAGGAGTACGGCCTTGCCCGGTCGACCGTTCGCCGGGCTATCGCCCTGCTCGCCGAGCAAGGTGTGGTCTGGACTGTGCAGGGTCGCGGTACCTACGTCGGCCCGCCGCCTGACGAGAGTTGAGTAGACCGCTGAATCCCACCTGTGAGAGAGCGTGTGGGCCAGTGGCGGGCCACGGCGTCGTGGTGAACGGTCGCGCAGGAGAGAAGCCGCAGGTCAAAGTGCTTGTCGACGTCTTCGACCGCATCGCTCTTGAAAACCGTAGAGGTGGCAACACCTCCGTGGGTTCAAATCCCACCGCCTCCGCAGCCCGGATGAAGACCCTGGCCGGGTCCGGCTCACGACGGGGCACCACCGCCGAGGTGGTGCCCCGTCGTCGTGTTCGCTGTGTTCGCCATGTTCACTTTGTTCGTCGCGTTCGTCGCGTTCGTCGCGTTCGTCGCGTTCGTCGCGTTCAACGTGTGCGTAGTGCTCGTGGCCTTCGTGGTGCCGGTGCCGGTGCCGGTGCCGGTGCTCTCCGGTCGCGCTTGTGGTGCGCCCCGTTCCTCTGGCGCTCGGAACGCCACAGGCGCGCCCCGCATCGTCCGCGCCACGAGGCGCCGCTGAGGGGAGCACTGTTCTGTACATGCCCAGTGGATCGGCGGCATGGACCTGACCATGAAAGCGCCCGGCGCCTCGGGGAACGGGTGGAAGAGTGGAAGAAGGGAGCGCCGTCAGTTCCTGCGGCGACGGCCCTGCCCGTACGGGCCGTGGCGGTCGTGCTCCCGCCACTCCTCCTCGCGGGGGTCGCGTTCCTCGTCGTCCGAGCGGGCTCCGGGGATTCTGCTCCCGGGAGTCGGAATCGTCTCCCCATTGGTGACCTTGGCCAACAGCGAGGCAAGCGGGTCGGGAGGGCCGTCGGCGAATCGGTCGGGGTCGTGCCGGGGCAGCGGTCCCGGCGAGGGGTGCCGGCTCGCGGCCTGCTCCGCCTCGGGGCACTTCACCGCGGATCCGGTGTCCTCGGCGGTTTCGGTGTCGTCTGCCTGCGCGCTGATGCGACGCGACCGCGACGTCTCGCTCATGAGCTGCCCCCCGACGCTCCGTGATTCCCCTCGATATTGATCATTCCCCGGCAGGCCGTCGGGAAACGGGAACGTGCCCTGGCGTGCGGGAACGCGGCGCACCGCGGCCACTGCGGGCCGGGCGAACGAACCCCGAACCCCGAACCCCGAATCCCGAAACCCGAACCCCGCGGCCCCGCTGCTCCCGTGCTCTTCGGTGCATGCCGGCACGGGGTCCACCCGTACGGCGGAGTGCCCGCGGAGGGCTCCTCCCGCGTGGTGGCCGTACGGCACCTGCCTGCGAACCGGGCGAGAGGAGGGCACCGAGGCGATGCCGGGTCCGGGAGCGATGAGTTCTGCCGTGCCGGATGGTCTGCAGGGGCGGAGGCTGTTGTCGAGGGTTGCGCATGGGCGCACGGCCGCACGGCCCGGACACCGTTCAGCAGGGCGGTGCCCGGCGCGGTGGCCGTGGCGCGGGCACCCCGCACGGGCGGCAGCGACGTAGGCGCGGAACGGGAGGCGAGCGGCATGGTGGACGGTGTCAGTGACGCGGTGTCCGGGGCGGGGGCCGGGCCGGGCGGCGGTGGGGATGTCCCCGTCGACCTGCGTCCGGCAGCGCGTCGCGCGGCGGCGGTGGTGACCGGGGTGGCCGACGGCCAGCTCGGCGATCCGACGCCCTGCACGGAGTTCGCCGTGCGTGACCTGCTCCGGCACATCGGCGAGCTGGCGGTGGGCCTCCAGCGCACGGCACGCAAGGAGGTGGGCGAGGGCACGGCTGCGGCTCCGGGCGCCTCCTCGGGAGAGCAGCTCCCCGGCGACTGGCGCGAAAGCCTGCCGCACTCGCTGGCGGACCTTGCGGTGGCGTGGTCGGCGCCCGACGCCTGGACGGGCAGTACGCAGGCGGGCGGCATCACTTTGACGGGGACGGAGGGCGGCCTGGTCACGCTGGACGAACTCGTGGTGCACGGCTGGGACCTGGCACGGGCCACCGGGCAGGAGTACGAGCTGGACGAGCCGAGTCTGCGCGCCGTGCACAGCTTCCTGGCCGGAGCGGTCACGGACGACGGGGAGCAGGGGATCTTCGGCCCGGTCGTGCACGTCGGCGCGGACGCTCCGCTGCTCGACAGGATCGTGGGCCTCGCCGGGCGGGATCCGGGCTGGCGGCCGCCGACCTGACGCCGTTCCGGCCCTGGCGCCGTTCCGGCCCTCACGCCGTTCCGGTCCTGGCGCCGTTCCGGTTCTGGCGCCGTTCCGGTCCGATGACGCTCCGGCCCTACGCTCCGGCCTGACGAGGGCGCTTCGGTGTGCCGCGCGCCCGGGGCAGGCGTTGTCCGGGGCGCCGGCGCGCAGACGCACCTGGACACCCGGGCCGGTGCCGCTCGGCGTGGGTCCCGGCCGGGTGGCCCGGGGTGGCGGGATGATCCGGGGGGGGCGCCCGGACGGCGGCGCGCGCGGTCGACGAGCGCCGGGGCCGAGCCGTGGGGCGGCGCGGCGGTCGATGGGTTCTCTCCGCGTCGTGGCGGGTGGGTGACGGGGTCAGCGCGTGGATCCCCGACCTCCGGTCGAGGGCGGTGCGGCGTGGCCGAACAGGGTGCGGAGCGGTCAGCCCACCCCCGCCGTTCGGCCTCGCGCACGCGACACCCGCGCGGAGCCGTCTTCGCCGAGGGGCAGGCTCCTGCCTCCGATCTCGTTCTGACGTGCGGGAATCGCGGTACCGACGCGGGCAGCAGGGGCGGAAAGCATGGGCTCGGGGGCGTACAGGAGGTTTATCGACAGTTCGTCATACGTGCGGGGGAATGGAGCCGTCCGGGCGAATCCGCCCCCGGTGCCGTGGGCAACTCTGGACCCGCGACGTCGCAAGCGAAGCCGTGGACAGTGGGCCAACTGTGCACGGCAGCAACGCACTTCCGGTGCAGCGTCCCTCGTGGCGCACTTACCGTTCCTGGAGGAATGAACATGGCACGCATCCGTACCGCCCGCGTCATCGCGGCGGCCGCCGCCCTTCCGTTCGCTTTCGCCGTCATGTCCGGCGTGGCCCAGGCGGACAACGGCTCCCTCGCGGACGACGGATCCAACTCCAACGCGAGCTCCAGCTCCCAGGTGCAGGGCGCGGTGGGCAGCGGGAACAACACCAACAACGCCAACAACGCCACCGTCAACGGCAACGGTGCTGTCGTGAACCAGGTCAACGAGACGCACAACGAGACCGCCACCGTCGTCTTCAGCAACATGTGGTGACGGGCTGACGGCCGGTCGCGCTGAGCGGCCGTCGTTCGTGGGGATGGGCTCAGGCCGCGCGTTCGCGATGCTGTCGCGGACGCGCGGTCGCCGTTCTCGCTGCCGTTCCCCGGATCCCCTCCGTGTTGCGCCGAGACATATGGGCCCGAGCCTGTGCCCGTGGTTGACAGCACGTCATATCTGACGAACAGTCAGGTGTACGAGCAGGGCGGGGAGGATGCCGCGGGACTGTGCGCCCCGGCATGCGGAAGGAGCGGCGGTGGGGGCGGAGGGGGCGCAGGGCGCGGAGAGTGCGAGAGCGCGGAGCGGGGCGGACACGCCGAAGGCAGCCGACGCGGCGCAGGCACCGGACCCCCTGTACGAGCGGTTGCGGGCATACGCCGGACGTCCGGCGGCGGAAGCCGAACGCGGCCGGGACCCGGTCGCCACGTCGATGATCCGGCACTGGTGCGAAGCGGTGGGGCACCCCGTACCGGTCGACGGTTCGGCACCCGCGACGATGCTCCAGGTCTGGACGATGGCCGGACTCGCGGGGCCCGACCGCCGCGCCGGACCGTACGGCGAACTGCTGGGCGTGCTGGACGACGCGGGCTGCACCTCGGTCGTGGCGACCGACTGCGAGCAGGAGTATCCGCGGTCGCTGTACCCGGGGGACGAGATCGTCTTCGACTCGGTGATCGAGTCGGTCTCCCCGCGCAAGGCGACCAGGCTGGGGACGGGATACTTCGTGACGACCCGTATGGATGTGCGGGTCGGTGGTGAGCTGGTCGGAACGCATCGCTTCCGCATCCTCAAATACCGCCCGGAGCGGCGGGCGGGCCGGACGCCAGCCGCCGACCCCGGCTCTCGCCCGCGTGCCGCACAGCGACCTCGTCCGGTCGTCAACCGGGACAACGCGGGCTTCTGGGCGGGCGTCGCCCGGCACGAGCTGCTCTTCCAGCGCTGCGCGGAGTGCGCCACCCCCCGGTTTCCGTGGCTGCCCGGCTGCAACGCCTGCGGCTCCGCCGCATGGCAGGCCGTCGCGGCGTCCGGACGCGGCACCGTCCACTCCTACGTCGTCATGCACCATCCGCCGTTCCCCGCCTTCGATCCGCCCTATGCGGTCGTCCTGGTCGAACTCGACGAGGGGGTGCGGATCGTCAGCAACATCACCGGCGTGCGCTGCGACGAGGTGCGCATCGGGATGCCGGTCGAGCTGGAGTTCCTGCGTGTCGAGGACGACCTGGAACTTCCGGTCTTCCGGGGAGCGGCCTGATGGGCCGGGCCCTCTCGCCCCGGGGCGCGGCGGACCCGGGCGCGGCCGGATCCGGGTCCGGCCGGTCCGAGCGCAGTTTTCTCCGCAGTCATCCCCTTCCCCAGGCAGCCGATTCCGAACGGAGGCCGGTCCCACAGTGACGCAGCATCCGCATCCGCATCCGCATCCGCATCCCAGCTCCAGCCCCAGCGGTCCCAGCCCCCGCCCCAGCCCTAGCGGTCCCGGTCCCGGCTCCGGGGGCCCCGGCACCCAGTCCGACGCCGTGGTCGATGCCGACGCCGTGGTCGATGCCGGCGCTGTCGACGATGCCGGCAGCGGGGCGGGTGCCGGTCCCGGGCCGGACGCGACGGCCTCGTCGTGCCTTCGCCGAGGGGACGAGTTGCCGCCGCTGGACATCCCGGTGACCCGTACTCTGATCGTCTCGGGGGCGCTGGCCTCCCGCGACTTCCAGGACGTCCACCACGACGCCGAGGCGGCGAAGGACAAGGGCTCTCCTGATGTGTTCATGAATATCCTGACGACCAACGGTCTGGTGGGCCGCTACGTCACCGCCTGGGCAGGCCCACACGCGGTACTGCGCAAGGTCGCCATCCGGTTGGGGGCTCCCAACCACCCCGGGGACACCATGGCGCTGTCGGGACGTGTCACTGCGGTCACGCCGCCCGCTCCCGGTGCGTCGGCGACCGAGGGCGCCACGGTCGAGATCGCCGTGCGGGGCGACAACCGGCTCGGCACGCACGTCACCGGTTCGGTCACCGTCACGCTGGGCGGAGAGGGCGTCCCCGCATGAGCCTGCGGAGAGCGGACTCGCTGGGCGGCCGGGCTGCAGTCGTCGGTATCGGTGCGACGGAGTTCTCCAAGGACTCGGGGCGCAGCGAACTGGCGCTCGCGGCGGAAGCCGTCAGGGCGGCGCTGGACGACGCCGGGCTGGTGCCGGGCGACGTGGACGGCATGGTCACCTTCACCATGGACACCAGTCCGGAGATCACCGTCGCGCAGGCGGCCGGGATCGGAGAGCTGTCGTTCTTCTCACGGGTGCACTACGGCGGCGGCGCGGCCTGTGCCACGGTGCAGCAGGCGGCACTTGCCGTCGCCTGCGGCCTCGCGGAGACGGTGGTGTGCTACCGGGCGTTCAACGAGCGCTCGGGGCGGCGCTTCGGTTCGGGTGTGCAGCAGCGCGAGCCGTCGGCGGAGGGTGCCGCGCTCGGCTGGTCGCTGCCTTTCGGCCTGCTGACTCCCGCGTCCTGGGTGGCCATGGCGGCGCAGCGCTACCTGCACACCTTCGGACTGTCTCCGGAGGTCTTCGGTCAGGTCGCGGTGGTCGACAGGAAGTACGCGGCGACCAATCCCGCCGCCCACTTCCACGGACGGCCCCTCACCCTGGCCGAGCACGCGGCTTCCCGGTGGATCGTGGAGCCGCTGCGGCTGCTCGACTGCTGCCAGGAGACGGACGGCGGCCAGGCTCTGGTCGTCACCTCGGCCGAGCGGGCCCGGGACCTGCCGCACCGGCCCGCGCTGATCACGGCGGCGGCCCAGGGGGCGGGGCGCGGGCAGGAGCAGATGACGAGCTTCTACCGCGACGGCCTGACCGGGCTGCCCGAGTCGGGTGTCGTGGCGCGGCAACTGTGGCGCACCAGTGGTCTGGAGCCCGGGGACATCGACGTGGCCGTGCTGTACGACCACTTCACTCCGTTCGTGCTGATGCAGTTGGAGGAGTTCGGCTTCTGCCCGCGGGGTGCGGGAGCGGACTTCGTCGCCGCGGGGACACTGCCGCTCAACACCCACGGGGGCCAGTTGGGGGAGGCGTATCTGCACGGTATGAACGGCATCGCGGAGGCGGTGCGCCAGCTTCGCGGCACATCCGTCAACCAGGTTGACGAATGTGCCCGGGTGCTCGTCACGGCGGGTACCGGGGTGCCCACCTCCGGACTGGTGCTGACCCGGTGACCGCGCAGCGCACTCCCTCCGGATGCTCCGGCACTCCGCCGCGCGTTCCCCTTGCTCCGCCGGGTGCTTTCCCTTGCTCCGTTGGGCGTTCCCCTTGCTCCGCCGGACGCTCTCGGTGCCTCGCCGGTACTCCGACGGGCGGGAAGGGGGTCCGGGGCCGTGCGGCAGATGGCTGAATCGTGGAGCGCGGCGGGCGTGCCTGACCGGTTCCGCGGGTTCCGGCTCGTTCACTCGGCCCATGGCGACCAAAAATCAGATGATGCGACGGGCCGCCCTGCTGTCGGCCGCGCTCGCCACTGTGCTCACCGGAGGTGCTGTCCCCGCCTCCGGTGCCGAACCCACTCCCCCTGACTCCGCCGCCTACCGCCCCGCCGCTCCCGCCCTGGACGGCACCCCGTCCGACACCGCCCCCGGTGGCGGCGCGCCGCCCCCCGGGGAGCCGGGGGCGGGGGAACCGCGCGAGCCGGGCGAACCGGGGGGCGACCCCGGCGAATCCGGGAGGCTGACCGACCCGGCCGCGCCGGACGCGCCCGCCGACCCGGAGACGCCCGGCGCCGACCCGGGGGACCAGCCCTCCCTGGTGCGCGGCGACCCTCGTGAGTTCGGGGCGCAGATCTTCCGCGGCAACGCCTTCGACACCTGCCAGGCTCCCTCGGCGGACACCATGCGGGCCTGGCACGGCACCTCGCCGTTCGGTGCCGCCGGCGTCTACATCGGCGGCCGCGGCAGAGGGTGCCCGAAGCAGAAGCATCTGAGCCCGGACTGGGTGCGTACGGTCGATCAGCAGGGCTGGAAGCTGATGCCGGTCTACGTGGGCTCGCAGGCGCCCTGTGTCATCGCCAAGAACAAGCGCAGGTTCCGGATGTCCGACAAGGACCCCTACGGGCAGGGGAAGCGCGAGGGGCTGGACGCCGTACGCCAGGCGGAGAAGCTCGGGATGGGCAGGAGCAGCGCCGTCTACCTCGACATGGAGGCGTACCGGTACAAGCAGCAGAAGTGCGCCGACACCACGCTGCGCTTCATCCAGGGATGGAACAGCGCGGTACGCGCCGAGGGGTACGTCGCCGGCTTCTACAGCAGCGCGGACTCCGGCGTCGCACACCTGGAGAAGGCCCGCGCCGCGGGCGCCCGGGGGCTGCCGTCGGCGATGTGGTTCGCCCGCTGGCGCACCGAGCCGTCGCTCGACGGGGAGCGCAACCTCGATCCGGAGGCGTGGCAGCCGCACCGACGCATCCACCAGCACACGGGCAACGTGAAGCGCACCTACGGCGGCCACACGGTGCACATCGACCAGAACCTCGTGGACGCCCCGGTGGCGGTCGTCGGATGAGCGGCTCCGGCGCACCCTGATCCGCCTGGTGGATTCTCTCCACCTACAGGAGGTGTAGGAAGCACCACCACTACACCCTGAGGCGGACGCGGCATCGGGACCTTCGGGCGATCCGGGGAGGCCGGTCGGCTCCTAGCGTGGATGCCATGACCACGCCTGGGACAGTTCGGACTCCCCGGACCTTCAATGCGAAGCACGCGCGGTCCCTTGCGGTGCAGCCAGGCTCCGGGGGACAGCCACTGACGTTCACTTCCTACGTCCAAGCGCGCGGCCCGGTGCTGCTGCGCACCGCCCGCTCCCTCACGGCCAATCCCAGTGACGCCGAGGACCTGCTCCAGACGGCACTGACGAAGACCTATCTGGCCTGGGAGCGGATAGAAGACCACCGCGCGCTGGACGGTTACGTCCGCCGGGCGCTGGTCAACACCCGCACCTCGCAGTGGCGCCGCCGCAAGGTGGACGAGTTCTCCTGCGAGGAGCTGCCGGAACCCGACCCGCTGCCCGCGCCCGACCCGGCCGAGCAGCAGGCCGTACGAGACGCCATGTGGCGAGCGGTGCTCAAGCTGCCCGCCCGGCAGCGTGCCATGGTGGTGCTGCGCTACTACGAGGACCTGAGCGAGATCCAGACGGCCGAGGTGCTCGGCGTCTCCGTCGGCACGGTCAAGAGCGCCGTCTCGCGTGCCCTGGCCAAGCTGCGGGAGGACGCGCAGCTCGCGGCGGACGTCCGGGCGGACGCTCCCGTGGCCGGACCCAGGGCCGATTCCCCGGCTCAGGAGGCTGTCGCGGCCTGAACCGGGGGTGATCCGGCAGTCCGGCCGGGGCCGCCTGCCGGGCGGCCGGAAGGGGTCACCTGGGCGGTGTCCGGGGGAGGGGGGACGGGTCCGCGACCGGGATCGGCGGCGGGTCCACGACCGGGATCGGCGGCAGTCCCCACGCGTTGACGTGGAACATCGGCACCACCGGGAGTGGGTCGGCGGCGGTCCGCGACTGGAGTCGGGGGCGGGTCCACGACCCGGGATCGGCGACGGATCCGTACAGGACCCCGTGACATACCGAGCGGTCGGTGGCAGGCTTCCGCGAAACCGGCGCATTACCCGTGCGTAAATCCACACCTGTGCGTAACCGCTTCCTCGCGTGAGCGCACCGGGTGTGCACCGCACGGCATGCGTCCGTTCCGCGTATCCACCGCCCATGGGGAGGCCCCGGTGCTGAGCACGATGCAGGACGACGTACCGCTGACCATCTCGCGCATCCTGCGCCACGGAATGACCGTCCACGGGGACGCGCGGATCACCACGTGGACCGGCGAGGCCGAGCCGCACCGCACGACCTTCCGGGCGACCGGGGAGCGCGCCGCGCAGCTCGCCCACGCCCTGCGGGACGCACTGGGGGTGCGACCGGAGGACCGGATCGCGACTCTCATGTGGAACAACTCGCAGCATGTGGAGGCGTACTTCGCGATCCCCTCCATGGGCAGCGTGCTGCACACGCTCAACCTGCGGCTGCCCGCCGAGCAGCTCGTCTTCATCGTCAACCACGCGGCCGACCGCGTCATCCTGGTCAACGGAACCCTGCTCCCGCTGCTGGCGCCGCTGCTGCCCCGGCTGGAGACCGTCGAGCACATAGTGGTCGTGGGTCCGGGCGACACCTCGGTGCTGGCCGACTGCGCCGCCCAGGTGCACGACTACGAGGAACTGCTCGCCGGACGCCCGACCGCCTACGACTGGCCCGAGCTGGACGAGCGCACGGCGGCGGCCATGTGCTACACCTCCGGCACCACCGGCGACCCCAAGGGCGTCGTCTACTCGCACCGCTCCGTCTACCTGCACTCCATGCAGGTCAACATGGCCGAGTCGATGGGGCTGACCACTGCCGACACCACGCTGCCGGTGGTGCCGATGTTCCACGTCAACGCGTGGGGACTGCCGCACGCGGTCTTCATGACCGGCGTCAGCATGCTCATGCCCGACCGTTTCCTGCAGCCCGGGCCGATCGCCGAGATGATCGCCGCGGAGCGGCCCACCCACGCCGCGGCCGTCCCCGTCATCTGGCAGGGACTGCTGGACGAGCTCGCCGCCACGCCGCGCGACATCTCCAGTCTGAAGACCGTCACCATCGGCGGTTCCGCCTGCCCGCGGAGCATGATGCGGGCCTTCGAGGACCTGCACGGCGTCCGGGTCTGCCACGCCTGGGGGATGACCGAGACCTCCCCGCTGGGCAGCCTCGCCCACCCGCCGGGCGGCCTCACCCCCGAGGAGGAGTGGCCCTACCGGGTCACCCAGGGCCGCTTCCCCGCCGGAGTGGAGGCCCGCCTGGCCGCTCCGGGCGGCGGCTTCGCACCCTGGGACGGCTCCTCGCCGGGCGAGCTGGAGGTACGCGGCCCCTGGATCGCCGATGCCTACTTCGGCGGTGTGGGCAAGCCCCCGCTGCGCCCCGAGGAGAAGTTCAGCCCGGACGGCTGGCTGCGCACCGGAGACGTCGGCGTCATCAGCCCGGACGGCTATCTGACGCTCACCGACCGCGCCAAGGACGTGATCAAGTCCGGCGGCGAGTGGATCTCCTCCGTCGAGCTGGAGAACGCGCTGATGGCGCACGAGTCGGTCGCCGAGGCCGCTGTCGTCGCCGTCAGCGACGAGAAGTGGGGCGAGCGTCCGCTGGCCGGCGTCGTCTTCAGGGAGGGCTGCGAACCACTGCCCTACGAGGAGCTGTGCACGTTCCTCGGTACGACCATCGCCCGCTGGCAGCTTCCCGAACGCTGGGTCACGCTCGACGCCGTACCCAAGACGAGCGTGGGCAAGTTCGACAAGAAGGTGCTGCGCCGCCAGTACGCGGCAGGCGAGCTGGAGGTGACCAAGCTGCGCTGAGCGCGGAGCAGCCGCAGGCCGGCGTGCCCGCTGGAGGCGCGTCGGCCTGCGGCGGGCGGGGCGCGTTGGCCTGCGGCGGGCGGGCCTGCGGCGGGCGGGGCGCGTTGGCCTGCGGCTGCCGGGGGCGGGTCGGCCCGAGCGAGGCGCCACCACACCCGGGACCGGGCTCCGGGCACCCCCGGTCGGTCGGTTCGGGCCGCTCCCGGTGGGGCGGTTCGCGCCGGTCCCGGTGGGTCAGTTCGCGCCGATCTTCGTCAGCAGGTCGACGATCCGCGCCTGCACCTCGGCGCTGGTCGAGCGCTCGGCCAGGAACAGCACCGTCTCGCCCGAGGCCAGCCGGGGCAGCTCCTCGGGGTCCAGACCGGCCGAGGTGTAGACGACGAACGGAGTCCGGTTGAGTATCCCGTTCACCCGGAGCCAGTCGATGATGCCGGCTCGGCGGCGCCGCACCTGCATCAGATCCATCACCACGAGGTTCGGCCGGACCTGGGCGGCTACTTGCACCGCTTCCGAATCCGTCGGCGCGTGCGCGACCTGCATGCCGCGCCGCTCCAGGGTCGCCGCGAAGGCCGCCGCGATGGCCTGCTCCTCCTCCACCAGCAGCACCCGGGGCGGATGCTGCTCGCTGTCGCGCGGTGCCAGCGCCTTCAGCAGCACCGCGGGGTCGGCGCCGTAGGCCGCCTCCCGGGTGGCCTGGCCCAGCCCGGCCGTCACCAGTACCGGCACCTCGGCAGCCACTGCCGCCGTACGCAGCGACTGCAGCGCCGTCCTGGTGATCGGTCCGGTCAGCGGGTCGACGAACAGTGCGGCAGGGTAGGCCGCGATCTGCGCGTCCACCTCCTCGCGCGAGTGCACCAGGACGGGACGGTAGCCGCGGTCGGAGAGCGCCTGCTGGGTGGAGACGTCCGGCTCAGGCCAGACCAGCAGCCGCCGCGGGTTGTCGAGCGGCTCGGGCGGCAGCTCGTCGTCCAGAGCGTGCGGCGGTACGCCGAAACCCCGTCCGTCCGTCACCTCGACAGGGCTGTCCGGACCGTCCAGCGGTTCCGGTCCCTCCGCCAGCTCCGCGCCCGGTCCGCCGCCTGGTCCGCCGACGGCGAATTCCTGCGGACCGCCGGGCCTGCCGTGCGCCAGTCCGCCCTGGCCCGGTGCCTGTCCGCCCTGGCTCTGCCCTGGGGCCTGGCCCGGGCCCGGGCCAGGCCGACCGGACTGCGGGGCAACGGCGGTTCCCGGAGGACCTGCCTCGGACTGCGGCAGCGGCATCGGTCCCGGCACCGCGCCGGGCTGTCCCTGCGGCTGCGCGTGCCCGTGCGGCTGCGCGTACCCCTGTCCCGGGGCCTGCGGCTGACCCGGTCCCCCCTGGGGCTGGGCCTGGGCCTGCGGCTGTCCCGGCAGCCCCGGCCAGGACCGGCCGTGGCCGGGAGCCGCCTCCGGGCCCGGGCGGGGCAGTCCGTGCGGGGGCTCGGCCGACGGGCCCGTACCGCCCTGCGGCGCGCCGGTCGGGCCGCCGGTCTGGGACGCGCCCGTCGGAGCGCCCCCCTGGGCACCCGGCGAGGCGTTGCCCTGCACGCGCTCCTCCGGGGTCGCCAGCTTCCGGCGGCGGCCGGAGCCGGGCGGCGGTGCGGGGGTCGACGGGGTGGACGGTATGGCCGACATGGCCGACGGCGTCGCATGCTGCGCCGGTGGCCACTGCTGTGCCTGGGCCGCGGACTGCTCCGCCATCCGCTCGGCGAACGGAACTCCCTGACCCAGCGTCCGCACCCGGGGACCCGGGCCGGTCTCAGAGGCCCCCGACTCGCCCGGCTGCCCCTGCTCCGGCCGGGAAGAGGGCGCGTGCGCCTGCCGCGCCTGCTGCTGGTCCGGGAGCACCCCGCCGCCCAGGATCGGGCTGGCGGCGACCACCGAGGAGTCCCCGCGCCGCGGCTCACCGCCTTCCTCGTGCGGGTCCGGGGCGCCCACTGCTGCGCCCGCCTCCGGCGTTCCGTCGGAGGGCGCGCTGCCGTCCGCGGGCATGCCTCCGGCAGGGGGCACGCTTCCGTCCGGGCTCGCGGCGTCCGGGCTCGCGGTCTCCGGGTCCGCGGCGTCCGGGGTGCCGGTTCCCGGCGCCGCCCACATGCCGGGCGCGGCCGGTGGCGGCGCACCCGGACCGGCGCCGTTGGGCGCGGGGGGCGCCGGATATGGGGCGTACGCCGGATCGTCCGCCGCAGCACCCGGCTCTGCTCCGGGCGCCGGGCGCGGTCCCGGGACCGCGCCGGGGACGCCCGGGACCGTGCCGGGGCCGCCCGCGGCTTCCGCCGGGGCCCCCGAGGGCGGCTGACCGGCGCCGCTCTCGGTGCCGGAACCGGCGCCCGGCTCGGCACCGGGGCCCTGGAACGGGGGAACGGCGTCCTGGACCGGGGCACCGGGGCCCTGGAACGGGGGAACGGGGTCCACCTCCGAGGCGGCAGGAGGAAGCGCGAACGGCGCGTGGCGCGGGCCCTGCTGGGCCTCGGCCTCCGCCTCCGCCCGCGCGCGGGCCGCCGCGATGCGCCGCGCCCTGCGCCCGCCGTCGGCCGGCGAGAGTTCCGGATCGCCCGCGGCCCCTTCGCCTCCGGCGCCGTTCGTGTCCTGCGGGCCGGGCTGTCCCGGCAGTTCGGGCACCGCGCTGCCGGCTTCCGCCGCAACCTGCGTACCCGGCGCCTCTGCGGCACCTTGCGGGTCGTGAGCGGTCTCCGTGCGCTCACCCAGCGCACGCCGGGCGCGCCGACCGGTCCCCTGTGCTGCCACAGGCACGGGCGTCGCGCTCCCGCCCGGGGCGCCCGCGGGCAGTTCGAGTGCACCGGATCCGCCGCCAGGGCCCGCCTCGCCCTCGAAGGGCGCCTGCGCGAGCCGCTCCTCCGCCGGGCTCGGGCGCCCGCGCCGCCGCCCGGTGGGGCGAGGCATGTCGGGGGGCGTGCCGGAGCCGTCGTCGCGGGGATCCTCCTGGTGCGGGCGCTGCGCGGGCACCGGCGCGACCGGACGGCCGGGCACCGGCGACGGGCCCTCCACGGAGCCGGTCCCGGGAGCGCCCCCGGCGTCGGACTGCGCGCCCCCGGGGTCCGGTTGCGCGATTCCGGTGTCTGGGGCGCCACCGGGAGACGGCGCGGGGCCCAGCGCGGGCGGCCCGGCCCCGGGAGGGCCACTGGGGGCCCCGTCGGGCGCGGACGGGTCCGGACCGGCGGTGAGTTCCATGCTCTGTCGCGGGTCCGGCACCTGGGCGAGCCCGGCTCGCGCCTGCCGCGGATCCGTCACCGGCTCCAGCGCCGCTGCCGACGTACCGTCGCTCTGGCTCTGGCTCTGGCTCTGGCCCTGGCCGTCCGTGTCGGAGGGCTCGACCGGTGCCGGGAGGGAGGCCGGGGGGCCGCCCCGGGGGGTGCCCTCCGGCGGCTGCTCGGCGACACCCCGGGCCGGGGCCGCCGGTACGGGCATGACCGTCGTCTCGCCGTGCTCCGCACCGGGCAGCACGCCCGGCACGCCGAAGGCGCCGGCCCCACCGCCCTGCGAGGCGCCGCCGCCGGCATGGCTGCCGCCCCGCGCGTGGCTGCCGGTACGCGCGCGGGTGCGGCCACCGCCGCCGGTCGAGTCGTCGCCCGCCGCGTGACCGCCGCCTGCCGTGTGGCCCGCACCGGATGTGTCCCTCTGGCTGTCGCCCGTGCCGGACCCGTCCGTGTCGGCCGGCCCGCCCCTGCGGGCCCGGCTGCCGGACTGCCTGGCCGTGTTGCCGACCGCCTTGACCGGGACCTCCAGCACGTACGCGCTGCCGCCCGCCGAACCCGGTACCTCGTGGGTCTGCAGCACACCGCCGTGCCGGGTGACGATGCCGCGCACCAGCGGTTCGTGCACCGGGCTGCCACCGCTGTACGGGCCGCGTACCTCGATGCGGACCACTTCGCCCCGCTGCGCCGCTGCGACCACGATGGTCGGGTCCGCGCCGGGCGGTGGCGCGACCTGCGCGCGGCCCGTCGCATCCACGCCCGCGACGTCCGCGATCAGGTGCGCCAGCGCCACCGCGAGCCGTTCCGGGTCGACCTCGGCCTCGATCGGCGGGGCGTGCACGGCGAACTGTGCGCGCCCCGGACCGATCAGTTCCGTGGCCCCCTCGACGCCCGCCGAGACCACCGCGTCCATCGGCACCGGCTCGGTCCGCAGCCGCTCCTGGCCCGAATCCAGCCGCTGGTAGCCGAGCACGTTGTCGACCAGCGTCGTCATCCGGGCGTAGCCCGCCGACAGATGGTGGAGGATCTGGTTCGCCTCCGGCCACAACTGCGCCGCCGGGTCGGAGGAGAGCCCCGACAGCTCCTGGCGGAGCTCCTCCAGCGGTCCGCGCAGCGACTCCTCCAGTACGGCCCGCAACTGCGTCTGCCGCCCCGCTACGGCGTCGTAGGGGCGGCGGTCGGTGAACGTCAGCACCGCGCCGACCAACTGTTCGCCGTCCCGCACCGGCGCCGTCGTCATGTCGACCGGCACCGCGCGCCCGTCCTTCGCCCACAGCACCTGCCCGGCCCGCACCCGGTGCTTGCGCCCCGAGCGGAGGCTGTCCGCCAACGGGGTCTCCTCGAACGGCAGTGGGGTGCCGTCGGGGCGCGAGTGGTGCACGAGGGGGTGCAGTTCCTGGCCGCCGAGGTCGCTGGCGCGATAGCCGAGGATCTGCGCTGCCGACGGGTTGACGAGCACCACCCGGCCCTCGGAGTCCACCCCCACGACGCCCTCCGAGGCGGCACGCAGGATCATCTCCGTCTGACGCTGCTGGCGCGCCAGTTCGGCCTCGGTGTCGAGGGTGCCGGTGAGATCGCGTACGACGAGCATCAGCAGTTCGTCGCCGGTGTACCCGCCGCCCGGATTGTCGGCGAAGGCGGCTTCGATCGCGGAGGCGTAGGGCGTCCGGCCGTCCTCCAGGTTCGCACTGGTCACCTCGACGGGGAACTCGCTGCCGTCGGTACGCCGCGCCACCATCCGGGTCGGCTTCTGCCGTTCCTGGCTCTGTTCGGCCTCGTCCGGGCGCCGCATCGACCCCGGGATGCGCTTCGAGTCGAACTCGGGCAGCAGATCCAGCAGCCCGCGCCCCACGAGGGCCGTGCCGGGTGTCTCCAGGGTCTCCAGCGCGATGGCGTTGGCGTTCACCACCGTGCCGTTGCAGTTCACCAGGAGCAGCGCGTCGGGCAGTGCGTCGAGTATGGCGGCGAGGCGAGCAGCGCCTCGGGATGGCCTGCTGCTCACGGCGACAATTCCCTCCTGCTGACCTCAGGTGCGCGTGACCTTCCGCCCGTTTCTTCCCAGTTGGTCCGGTCAGGTCACGGCTGCCAGTCTGCCGTTCACTCCGGGCGTGTCACTAGGGGGAGTCTACGGGCCACCCTTTCGGGCGCGGCGCCGGATGCGAGAGAGGTCACCTGGTACGGGGGGCCGGGCGGCCGCCCTCGCTGCGGTCTCCGCCCAACAGGCGGCGCACGGAGGCGAGTACGCCGAGCACCACCGGGTCACCCTTCCGGGCTTCGGCTGATGGCTCCTGCCGGGCCTCCGTCAAGGCCGCTTCCGGCCGCTGCCCAGGGCCGGCTTGTGGCCACTGCCCGCGGGCTGCTTCCCGGCTGCTTCGCGGCGCTGTCCGGGGCCTCGGGCAGCGCGTGCCCGAGGGTACCCCGGCGGCGCGGAATCATCCGTTCCGCTTGACGTCCTGCTGCGGGATGGCGGGACGCACGGCGGTCAGGACGGGACCGGAGGGTCGGCAGGGGCCGGTGGGATGAGGGAGGAAGGGGGACAGGGGAACAGGAGGAGGCCGGAAGAAGATCAGGAGAGGAGCAGGGGAGGAGCAGAAGAGGGTCAGAAGAGGGTCAGAAGAGGGTCAGAAGGAGGTCCGGGGCAGTGCCGGAACGAGGCGGTTCCACCGGGCCACCTCGCAGCCGTTGGTCCGGCTGAACCGGGCGTCGACCTTCCGCCCGTGCCAGGTGCCCGTCACGCGGGCCTGCGCGGGGCCGCCGTAGATCATCGTGCAGACCGCGTCCCCCGGCACGGGCGCGAACGGGTCCCTGCCCCCCGAAGCCGCCCGGTCCAGCGCGGCGCAGGCCCGGCCCGGCGCGGGGTGCCCGCCGCCTGCGGGGTGGCAGCGCAGGGTGTACGACCCGTCCCGCGCGGCCCGCCCGCTGCGGGTCACGGTGAAGGTCAGCTTGTCGGCCGGTCGCTGCGCGACAGGACGCACGGTTGCCGCGGCCCCGCCGGCGGCGACTGCAGGGGTGGCTGCCCGACCCGCCGCGGTCGCCTCGGGCGCCCCGAGGAGAGCGAGCAGTCCGGCCGCCGCCGAGGTGACCGCGGTGAGAGTGAGAAGCGGGCGGATGTGCAGGAGGACGGGGACGGTACGGCGCGGCATGGCTGGCTCCAGAGGTCGAGAGCGCTCCCGCCCGGCCGGACGGGGCGGCTCCACGAGGGCGAGGGGATGGGGGCGCCGCGAGTACGCCCCGCCCTGTTCAACGCCGCTTCCGGCCCGCCGTTGCGCGGACGGACCCGTCCGGACCCCGGCCGCACCCCGGATGGGCGCACCACCCGGCCCGGATGGGCGCACCGCGGGGACGGGGCGCGCGGCAGGGCCGTCCGCGCCCTCAGTCCCGGCGGCCGCCGAAGTGCTTTGCCCAGGGGTCCGCGGACCGAGTACGGTGGGAGCCGATTGGAGACAGCCCCCAGGGTTGTGCCATCATCAGCACACACTTTGTCGCGCCTGCGGGTGCTCGGAGTGTGTCTGGAGGCTTCGCCTAGTCTGGTCTATGGCGCCGCACTGCTAATGCGGTTTCGGGGTAACCCCCTGATCGAGGGTTCAAATCCCTCAGCCTCCGCTTGAGGTCTACGGGTCCGTCCTTGCATACGGATCTCAAGATCACCGAAGCCCCGGCCCGTCCGGGGCTTCACTCGTTCCGGGGCAGTCTCCCGGCGCCTTCGCGGCCCCGAGCCTCTGTGGGGTCCGATCGGGACCACCGTGGACCCACTCCGTCCCAAAACCCCTCATGGATACGTTTCCGCAGGTCAGTGCGGGTTCGGACAATGGATTTCGCCTGGGACCGCAGGTCATGTAATGTTGTTCCCGCAACGCCGACCGGCAAGAAAAACCGCCGGACAGCAAGCGCTCGTAGCTTAACGGATAGAGCATCTGACTACGGATCAGAAGGTTGCAGGTTCGAATCCTGCCGAGCGCGCAGCAGCTCAAGGGCCCTGTTCAGCATCGAACAGGGCCCTTGGTGTATCCCGTTGACGGCAGTTTTGACGGCAACCACCTAGCGGATCATGAATCGGTGGGGTCGTTGTCCTCGTTGAGGGCGTCTCCCAGCCGTCCGATCGCGTCGCGCTGTTCGTCCAGGCGCACGAAGGTGTAGATGTCCATGGTCACTCGGATTGAGCTGTGCCCGAGGACCTGCATGATCGTCCGGGCATTGGCACCCTGCTCATGCAGCAGCGAGGCACAGGTGTGCCGCAGGTCGTGAAAGCGGACCTTCCGCACCCCGGCGCGCGCCGACAACGCCTCGAACGAGCGGTTGAGGTTACGGGGCTCGATCGGGGTGCCGTTCTTCGTGGTGAAGATCAGCCCGCTAACGTCTCCCCGCCACTTCTCCCCGGCCAGCCGCTTGTCTGCGAGCTGCTGTGCCCGCTGGGCGCGGAGCGCGGTGACGCACTCGCGGGGAAGCGGAATACGGCGCGCGGACCGCTGGGTCTTCGGCGGGACGATGACCAACTCACCGCCGACCCTCTGAAGGGCCTGCCGCACGGTCAGTATGCGGTGCGGACCTCGGAAGCCCTGGTGTCCCGATGACGGACCGCAGGCCGTCTCTCACCGCATGGGAAACCGTCTCAAGGGCTCAGCGCAGCGGCAGGTCCGCGATCATCACGGCGTACACGGGTGAGTCAGGGAACGGTTGGTCCTCCCCGACCTTCCGGTACCCCCAGGACGCGTAAAGCGCCTCCACCTTCGGGTGCGTCACGTCGACCAGCAGGGCGGCCCGGGGCTCGTCGCGAGCGTCCATGAGAGCTCGATGCAGCCGCTCGGCGGTGCCCGTCTTCCTCCATGGCTCACGCACCATCAGTTCGGAGAAGTGGAAGGTACGCGGCATCTCCGGTGCCGGGTCCAGGTGCTCCCTCCACCACTCGCGGCCTTCCGGACCGGGGGCGCCGTAGGTGAAGCCCGCGGGCTCGTCCCCGTCGTAGGCGATCACGCACGAGAAGCCCGGATTGCTGCCCCAGTGATCGACGAACCAGGGGAACTTCTGCCGGAACTCGTCGTCAGCCATCCGCTCGGCGTGGACGTCCGCGTGTACGCCGATCAACGTCTGCCGGATCTCCGACAGGTCGTCGTGACCGTAGTGTCGCAGCTCCAGAGCTGAGGTCATCGAGCCTGGCTCCATTCTGATCGGTAGCGGTCCTTCCACTCTCGCGCGGTACCGGAGCCCGGCGCGAGGGTGGTCAAGTCGCGGTAGAAGTCTCCGAGGTAGGAGCGCATCCGGCCGGGGAGAGCGGTGCCGTCCATCAGGGCGAACACCTGGTCGGCTGTGCCGCACGCCTGGTCCACATCGCGTTGGTGAAGCTGAGCTGTGGCGAGTTGGAGGGTGGTCAGCGCGCGGTTCCGGCGGTAGTGCTGCGGAATAGCTGAGAGGGCACGGTGCGAGGCTGCCTCTGCGCCCGCCGGGTCCCCGGTTTCGTCCCGCACGATGGCGGTGATGGCCAGCAGTTCGGCCGGCCCGTAGAAGGCCACCCATGTCGGTCGGGCTTCCTCCGAGGACGCCTTCGACGGCGCCTCTTCCGCGTACCCGAGGGACCGCAGGGCGCCCCGCCGGTCCCCGGCACTGGAATGACCGATGGCTGTACGGGCCTGTGCGAGCGAGGCGAACAGCGGGTCCCGGCGTGTCACAGCGGTCGCCTGCGCGGCCTGTCCCGCGTCCACAGCCTGTGAGAACTCTCCGCGATGCAGGGCGAGCATGGCGTGCGAGTTCCACACGCGCAGTTCCGCTACGGGATCCTTCGCCATGCCCGCCAGGTAGAGCGCCCGATTCAGGTGACTGAGGGCACGGGCGCTCCGGCGGGCGTCCACTGCCGACCATGCCGCCGACGCGGTGTAGTTCGCTGCCACGCTGAAGAGGCGCTGTCGGATGCGCTGCGAGGCGGCCCGCTTCTGCAACTCCAGCGCCTCGGCGGCACCGGCAAGCGCGGCCCGCTCCAGTGCTTCGTGCCCGCCTTTGGCGGCGTCCAGGGCCGTCAGGGTGTCCAGGCCGTTGCGCAGCCGGATCACGTCGGTGGTGCCGACCGAGTGCGGCCGGGTGGCCACGAAGGGCACGACGGCGGCGGTCGTGCCGGTGGCCGCGGTGAGGAAGTTCCTGCGGTGCACAGGGTCCTCCGTCCTGGTAGAGCTTCGTCGACCTGGTGGGAGCCGGAACCCGAGGTCCCCGGCGCTACGGCCGAATACAGCTTCCAAGGCTTCGCGCTGTCGGGGGTGCGGCCAGAGAGTCTTTCCGGTCAGCCAGTGGCGCACCGTGCGGTCGCTCACGGTGCCTTCCCGGCCGAGGGACCGAAGGTAGTCGTTCACGGCTTCTGCCAACTCGACCTGTGTGAATCCCGCTTCATCGAGGGCATCCGCCAGGTGTCTGTTCGCCTCCACGGCTTCAAGGTAGCGAGACACCAGGACGTCCGGGCTGGAGCGGGCGCGAAATTTCCGGTCGATCACGTTGTACGGCAGCCCGATGTTTCCTCACGTGCTGTCACAGCCCGTCGTTCACTGGGTGCAGGCCGCCACCGGAGGGACCGTGCGGCCGCTGGCGTGGCCCGTTCCCCTCGGGGTGGGCCTCACCTCCCGCCCAACGACGAGGGGTCCAGATGACCGCGACCACCACATCCCGACCGACCGGGCACCCTGGCTACAGCGAGACCCTGCCGCGCGAGCCCGAGAGCGCCGCCATAGCCCGGCGCCTGGTCCGAGCCGCCTGCGCTGCATGGGGACTGGAGACCATGGCCGACGACGGCGCCTTGGTCGTCTCCGAGCTGGTGGCCAACGCCGTGCAGCATGCTCGGCGGGAGTCCATCCGTGTGGTGGTGGAGCGGACCGCCGTGCGGACGGTGCGCGTGGCTGTTGCGGACTTCTCCCGGGCGCGGCCCGTGGCACGCGAGGTGGGTGAGGGGGACGAGGGCGGGCGGGGGCTCGCGCTCGTGGAGGCACTTGCGGTCGGCTGGGGCGCGGACGAGCGGCAGTGGGGGAAGGTCGTGTGGGCGGTTCTCGAGGCAGGGGGATGAAGCGCTCCGAGCGTGGCCCGTGGCCCACTGGGGCGCGATCCGGTCCGCTGGGGAGTACGCCTGTCGTGCGGGACGGCCGCGAACGTGCGCGACGGCACGCGGTCGGGAGGCCGCCGGGCCGGTGGCGAGGCCCGGGACCCCATGCTTCTCAGGCAATTCACATATGACGGCAAGATTCCTCTCACCCCCGCGCCCGAAGGTGAACCCATGGTGCGGAGTGGAGCGGGTGCAGTGCAGGTGCCGGCGGCGCAGCGGGCCGGGACGAGGAAGCAGGCGCGGGCGGAGGGAGCCGGGCGCTCCGAGGGGGCGACGCCAGGGGCCGAACGGGCCCCGCGGCAGCGAGGTGCCACGCGCGAGCGCGGCGACCAGCGGGAGCCCGGCATCCCGCGGCAGCGAAGTACCCCGCGGCAGCCCGGTACTCCGCGGGAGCATGCAGCCCCCCGCGCGCTCGCCACCCCGCGGCAGCGGAGTGCCCCGCGGGATCAAGCAACCCCGCGGGATCAAGCAACCCCGCGGCAGCCTGGCGCCCCGCGGGAGCACGCCACTCCGCAGGAGCCTGGCGCCCCGCGGGATCAAGCCACTCCGCAGGAGCCCGGCATCCCGCGGCAGACCGCCACCCCGCGGATGCTCGTCGTCGGGGACTTGGCGCTGGACGAGGAGAACCGCAGGGCGCGGCGCGGTGGGGTGTGGATCCGGCTGACCGCGACGGAGTTCGAGTTGCTGCGCTTCTTGATGCGCAACCCGGGCAGGGTGCTCAGCAAGGCGCAGATTCTCGACCGGGTGTGGAACTACGACGTGAGTCGCCGGGTCAACCTGGTCGAGATCTACATCTCGTATGTGCGACGGAAGATCGACACAGGCGGGGAGCCGCTGATCCACACGCGGCGCGGCGCGGGCTATGTCTTCAAACCCGGCGAGTCCGTCATACCGGCGTTCCGGTCGCCGAAGGCGGATGAAGGGCCGGATACGGATTAATATCGAGGGGTGACGGTCCGTGCTGATCTCGGCCGTTGCCGCCCCGTTCCGTCTTCCGACCGGCCCGCGGAGCCGGCCCCCCAAGGAGCGCGTGCCATGAGCGACGGCAGCCGCACGAGCCGGATGCGCAGGACCAGCGTGTGGCTGGAGGAACGGACGGAGAGCCGCCGCAGAGCCACCGGGAGCGGTCAGACCGAGGGGCTGGACCGGGAGAAGATCACGGCGGCTGCCGTACGGCTGCTGGACACCGAGGGGTTGGCGAAGTTCTCCATGCGCCGCCTGGCGGCCCGCCTGGGAGTCACCGCGATGTCCGTGTACTGGTATGTGGATCGCAAGGACGACCTGCTCGAGCTCGCGCTGGACGCCGTCGAGGGAGAGCTGGAGGTGCCGGACGCGGACGCTGCGGGGGCGGACTGGCGTGAGCAGTTGCGGCAGGCGGCCTACGCGCTGCGCGGACTCCTGCACCGCCACCCGTGGGCCTCGGGGACGCTGGGCAGCTTCCTGAACGTCGGGCCGAGCGCGATGTCCTTCCAACTGGGCGTGCGTCGCGTGCTGCTGCGCTCCGGGCTGCCCGAGCAGCAGGCCGACGGGGCGCTGGCGGCGCTGTTCTCGTTCGTCTACGGGCACGCCGCCGTAGACGCCAGTTGGCAACGGCGGTGCAGCGAGGCGGGGGTCAGTTCGCAGGACTGCGTGGACGCGCTGCGTTCCACGGTCGGTGCGCGCCCCGAGTACGCGGAGTGCGGCGCGGGCGTACGCGCAGAGGCCGTACGACCGGTCGAGCAGCGGGATTTCGGCGTCGCACTGGACTGCGTGATCGCCGGGATCGAGGCCATGGCGCGGTACGGGCGTGGCCCGGCCCCGCAGGACCGGGCCACGCCCGTGATTCCGCCCCAGCCCCCGGCTCCCGAGGACCGCTGACCGGCCAGGAGGCGCCGAGGACGGGGGACCGGCCGGCCGGCGCCGAGGACCGGGGACCGCCCTCGGCGCCTCCAGGCTGCCGGGGCGACTGGTCTCAGAACGGCAGTGACTCGCCTTGCACTGCCTGGATGTCCAGGTCCACCTTCAGGGTGGTTCCGACGGCGGCGATCCCGGCGGCGACGACCTGGTTGTAGTTCATCGCGAAGTCCGAGCGCCGCAGTTCGGCCGTGGCCCGGAAGGCGGCGCGCTGGCCGCCCCAGGGGTCGGGGCCGCTGCCCAGGTAGGTGAGGTCCAGGTCCACCTCCCGCACGACGCCGTGCATCTCGAGACGGCCGTGTACGGTCCACCGGTCCGGTCCGGCCACGTCGATGCCGGTGCTCCGGTAGGTGATGTCGGGGTGGTTCTCGACGTTGAGGAAGTCGCCCGAGCGCAGATGCTGGTCGCGCATGGCGTTGCCGGTCTGGATGGACTCCGCCTTGATGACGGCTTCCACTGACGACTTCTCCGGGTCCTGCGCGATCTCGATACGGCCGCCGAACTCGGTGAACCGGCCGTGCACGCTGGTCATCCCGAGGTGCTGAGCGCTCGCGGCCACCGTGGAGTGCATCGGGTCGATGGTCCACGGACCCGGTGGCGGCAGCTCGACACCGCCCTGCCGGGCCAGTACCAAAGCCCCCAGGTCCGCGCGCCCGGAGGCGGTGACCATCGCCGTGGACGCGGCGGGCGCGTAGCCCACTGCTGTCGCGATGACCGTGTACGCGCCCTGCGGCAGCGGCTGTCCGCTGTGCACGACGCCCTGTTCGTCGGCCTCGGCGCGCAGCACCTGGGCGCCCGTCATGTCGGTGACGGTCAGCACCGCGTGCTGCACCGCCCATCCGTCCCGGGTGCGCACCCTGGCCCGTACGCCGCCGCTCGCAGCCCCGGTCCCGGTCCCGGCCTTGGCCTCGGACACGGCCTTGGACTCGGACCCGGCCTCGGACCCGCCGTCGGCCCCGTTGCCGGTGACGCCGTCGGCTCCGCCCGGGTCCGCTCCGTTTGCCCCGCCTGTCATCTTTCTCCCAGCTCTCTCTCACCTGCGACGGCGAACCCCGGCGAGGTACACGCCGGTTTCCTGGTGTCGGGTCGTCCACCACGGTCCTGAGGGCGCCGACGGACCCCGGCCTCATGGCTGCACAGCCTCACAGCCTCACAGCCCCATGGAACTGATGGCACCCATGGCCTCATGGCCTCATGGCATCCATAGCCCCATGGCCCCAACGGTCTCGTGGATGACGGGCCCCGGCGTCCCGGCGGCGGGCCGTCCCTTGCCCGCGCTCGCGCAGTGCGCTGATCCGGGCCGCCGGGGCCCTTCCCCGAACCGGACCCGGCGGTGCGTGCTCCGCTCGTGTCACGCGCCGCCAGGACCGGGGGGTCATTCGTCCGGGTGGTGCAACTCGATGTCGTATGCGTCCACTCCGGGCCCGGTCACATGCAGGGCGTTCGCCTGGGGCGGGTAGCCGCCGGCAATGACCGAGTAGTCGCCCGCGTCCAGGTCGGTGAAGGCGTAGGCGCCGTCCTCACCGGTGGTGGACGTGGCGATGACGTTGCCCGCCGCGTCGACGAGCGTGACCCGCGCGTCGGGCAGCGGCCTGCGCGCGTTCCCGGCGCGCACGGTGCCGGTCACCCGGGCGCCCGTGGCCAGGTCGACGTCCAGCCGGGTCGTGCCCTGGCCCTGCACCTCGACCGGGAGGGCGGTGGGCCGGTGGCCGGGCGCGTTCACGGCGACCGTGAAGCTGCCGGTGACCAGTTCGTCGAACCGGTACTCGCCCGTCTCGCCGGTGACGCCCGTGGCGAGCACCTCGCCGCGGACATCCGTGACGACGACCATCGCGCCCTGCACGGGGGCGCCGTCGGCCCGGCCGCGGACCTGGCCCGAGAGGCCGCTGGTGCCCGAGAGCAGCAGGTCGTGGCTGAGGGGTTCCTCGCCGACCACGACCGTGGACGCCTGCGGCTGGTGGCCGTCGGCGGCCGCGATCAGCACGTAGGAGCCGGCTCCGGGTGCGTCCAGCCCGTAGGAGCCGTCCGCGTGGGCGACGGAGCGGCCCAGTTGGCGGCCGCTGAGCGAGATCAGGGTGACGGCCGCACGGGCGACGCCGATTCCTTCCGCGTTGCGGACGGTGCCGTAGACGCCGTAGCCGCTGGTCGGCATCGGTGCCGGGGACTGTGCTGTGGCCATGGCCGCGTACTCCCTGAGCTGCTGGGTGTCGGCCCCCGACGCGGTGCCCGCGGGCGCCCAGGTGGGGGCGGTCACCGCGGAGTTCTGCGGTGCGGTGGCCGCGGACGGCGTGTGCCCGCGGTGCGGTGCGGCCGTCGCCGCGGCCGGAACGGGGGCTTCGGCCTCTCTGGCGGCGTCCGTGTCCGCGACCGCGTCGGCAGGGTGCTCCGCCGCGGCGGAGCCGTTCTCGTCTTCGCTCGCTTGGTGCCCGGAGGTGGTCCGCAGCGGGACCTCCCGGATGAACAGCACGCACACCAGCGCCAGCAGTGCGACCGGCGCGGCGTACAGGTAGATGTCACCGATGCCGTGCCCGTAGGCGCTCTCGACGACGGTACGGACCGGCGGGGGCAGCTCGTCCAGGTCCGGCAGGGCGCTGCCGCCACCGCCGGTGGCGCCGCCGCCCGGCTTGATGCCGAGCTTGGCGAAGCCGTCCTCGATGTAGTGGGTGATCCGGTTGGAGAGCACGGCGCCGAGTGCCGAGACGCCGACCGCACCGCCCAGGGAACGGAAGAAGTTGACCGTGGAGCTGGCGGCCCCGAGGTCGTTGACCGCCACCTGGTTCTGGGTGGCGAGCACCAGGTTCTGCATCATCATGCCGACGCCGAGGCCGAGCAGCGCCATGAAGATCGCCATGTGCCAGTACTCGGTGTCGTACCGCAGTGTTCCCAGCAGGCCCATGCCCGCGGCCATCAGCACGCCGCCGGAGATCAGGAACTTCTTCCACTTGCCCGTCCGGGTGATGATCTGCCCGGAGACGGTGGTGGAGACGAACAGCCCGCCGATCATCGGGATGGTCATGACGCCGGCCATCGTGGGGGACTTCCCCCGGGCGAGCTGGAAGTACTGGCTGAGGAAGACCGTCGCGCCGAACATCGCGATACCGACGAAGAGCGAGGCGATCGCGGCCAGCGTGATGGTGCTGTTGCGGAACAGCCGCAGCGGGATGATGGGCTCCTTGGCCTTCGACTCGACGAGTACGAAGATCAGGCCCAGCACGATCGATCCGCCGACCATCGTGTAGGTCTGCCAGGACAGCCAGTCGTACTTGTCCCCGGCGAAGGTGACCCACAGCAGCAGGGTGGAGGCGGCGGCGGCGATGAAGAACGCGCCCGCCCAGTCCACCTTGACGCCCGGCCGCTTGACGACGGGCAGGTGCAGGGTCTTCTGCAGGACGATCAGTGCGATGACGGCGAACGGGACACCGACGTAGAAGCACCAGCGCCAGCCGAGCCAGCTCGTGTCGGTGATCACGCCGCCGAGCAGCGGGCCGCCGACGGTGGCGATCGCGAAGGTGGCGCCGAGGTAGCCGCTGTAGCGGCCGCGCTCCCGGGGGGAGATCATCGCGGCCATGATGATCTGGGCGAGGGCCGAGAGGCCGCCCATGCCGATGCCCTGCGCGACCCGGAAGGAGATCAGCGTTCCCGGGTTCTGCGACAGGCCGGCTCCGGCCGAGGCCAGGACGAAGACGATCAGGGCTATCTGCACCAGCAGCTTCTTGCTGGTGAGGTCGGCCAGCTTGCCCCAGAGCGGGGTCGAGGCGGTCATCGCCAGCAGCGACGCGGTCACGACCCAGGTGTAGGAGCTCTGGCTGCCGTTCAGATCGGAGATGATCTTGGGCAGCGCCGTGGAGACGATCGTCGACGACAGGATGGCGACGAACATGCCGAGCAGCAGCCCGGAGAGCGCCTCCATGATCTGCCGGTGTGTCATCGGTGCCGTGCGCCCGGATGCCGTCGCGGTGGTGTCCGCCGCCGCGGCCGACTCGGCCCCGGCAGCCTGGATGCGGCCGGACGACGCGGCGTGCGCCGCGTGCCGGGCCCCACCGCCGGCTCCCTGCGCGGCGTCGCGTGACCCCCCAGCCGGCGGCTGGGATCGGGTTGTTGCCATTCGGCGTCCTTCTAACTCAGTGGTGCGGTCGGTGTTGTCTCGTGGGGCGTCCCGCCGCGGGCGCGGCAGTCCCCGAAGCTGGTACGGAGCCGGCTGAGCAGCGTGTTGAGCCGGGCGACGTCCTCGTCGCTCCAGTCCTGCAGGTGGGAGGCGAATGCCTCGACGAGATGCGCGGTGAGGTCCGCGAGGAACCGTTCACCGCTCTCGCTGATCCGCAGCAGTCGGGACCTGCCGTCCTGCGGATCGGGGCGGCGCTCGATCCAGCCGCGGTCGGCGACGTGGGTGACGTGCCTGCTGGTGACCGACATGTCGATCGCCATCAGCTCGGCCAGTCTGCTGGTGCGCATCTCCCCGTGCTTGTCCAGGAGCGTCAGGACGGCCGCCGAGGCGGGTGGGCACTCCGGGGGGAGGCCGCGCGCCATCTCTCGTTTGACGGCGCCGATGGCGCTGATCTGCCGGGCCAGCTCCTCGTACTGACTGCGTTCGGCCATCTGCACCCCATGTACTTGTTGCTTAAGGCAACCATACGGATGGTTGGTTGCTGTAGGCAAATTGATTTCGGACAACCCAGGCAAACGCTTGGCAAAGAGCGTGTGTGCTGCTGGTATGCGCCCGCGAGGGGGCGGTGGGGCCGGCGTGGGCGGCCGGATACCGGACACGGAGTGCGGTCGACTGTGCGCAGGGAGGTACGGGAGGAGGTGGTGGGGTGATCGGCGGTGGGCCGGGTGTGAGGGAGTGCACAGCCTCCTCCCCGGTGCGGCTGTGCCATCCGGGGGAGGGTTCGCTAGGGTCCTGGGACATGGCTCACAACCCGCAGGCGCCGCAGGGTCCGGACGGACAGGCACACGACCCGGCAGGCAGCACGCAGATGTTCCGCGCCTTCGTCGACGAGGGCAGTCCCCGGCCCGGCAGCAGGCAGGCAGCCGCACCGGCCCCCGCGGGTCCCCGGGTCGGCGTGATCGTCGGCGTCGTCGTCGCGCTCGTCGTTCTCGCCGGTGTCGCCTGGCTCGCCTTCTCCTGACGGCGTGACAGTTCACCTGGCGGCGTGGCGGCGTGGCGGCGTGACGGCGTGACGCCCTGACGGCGTGTCGTCGGCTGACGCCCTGTGAGGTGCCGCCGATGTGCGGGCGTCCGATGGCCTGATGCCCGCACGGGGGTGACGGCGTCGGACGAGCCCGGCGGCCCCATCCTGACGCCCCGACTGCCGACTGCCGACTGCCGACTGCCGACTGCCGACTGCCGACCGCCGACCGCCGACCGCCGACCGCCCGGCGGCTCCGGAGGGCTGCTCCGGGACCGGGATCGGGGTCGGGACCGGGTGCGGCTACTTCCAGCCGGTCAGCCGGACCTCGCGGGTCTCGATGTGCATGCCCAACGGCACGCGCCAGGCGGCCACGCACACCTTCCAGGTCTTCTCCTTCGCCTGCCCGGCCGCGATCGGTACGGGCAGCGCATGTGTGCTCTCGCGGGTGGCCCAGTCCACGCCGAGGGCGCCGATGATGTGCGTGCCGAAGGTGACCCTGCCCCCGGTGACCGCCTGGCCGCCGGAGTTGGTGAGGCGGACGGTCACCTTCTCGCACCACCGGTCGTCCGCCTTCTCCCGCCGCGGCTTGCCCGCTGCCAGCACGGCGGGCCCGCTCGGCGGGTCCGGGACGGGCGAATCCGGGGCGTCCGGTCCGGACGAGCCGCTTCCGGGGGACGGGTTCCCGCCGGAGCCGCCGCCGGAGCCGCCGCCTGTGCGGGAACCGGGCGAGTTGCCGGCCGAGCCCGGGGCCGCCGAACCGGACCGCTCCGCGCCCGGACCACCGCCGTCCTGGGTGCCGCCGGCGCCGCCGGTGCCGCCGGTGCCGCTCTTCGCGCCCGGTCCGCCCCCGGCGCGCTCCGCATCAGCGCTCCCGCCACCGCGCGCCCCTTTCGAGGCGCTGTCGCCGCTCGGTGTGCTGTCGCCGCCGCGGCCGGAGCCGCTGTCGGAATCGTCCGCGCCGTCGGGCAGCGGCACCATCCGGACTTTGCCGTCCGGCCGTACCGGATCGCCGCTCCGTGCCGCCGGATCCGCCGCGCCGACCGCCACATAGCCGTCGTCGTCGCCCGCGCCGCAGCCGGCGACCAGCGGCGTCCCGAGACAGACGAGAGCCGCCGAGGCGGCTAACCGGCTGCCTCGACGGCTTCGTGTCGTGCTCCCCTGGGTCCGCATGGCGTCAGTGTTGCTGACGCCTCATCAGAAGTGAAGCCTCTGTCGGCGGTTCCAGGTGTCCCTTCCGCGGTGCTCCTCGTTCTCCCGGCCCTTGTCGGCACCCCTCTCCGTGTCCCTGCGGCTCTCTTCCCCGACATCCCCGCAGGTGTGCCGCGGACAGTGCGTCGCGGCCCTGCTGTCGGGGTCTCTGCCGACGTTTCTGCCGACGTTTCTGCGGGCGTTTCTGCGGGCGTTTCTGCGGGCGTATCTGCTGGTGTTTGTGTCGGCGTTTGTATCGGTGTGTGTGCTGATCTCTCTGCAGGTGTCCCGGTCGATATCCCTGCCGTCGTCCCCCGTGCCACTCCGCCCCCGTTCCGGTCAGTCCTCCGCGATCAGCCCTTCGCGCAACTGTGCGAGCGTGCGCGTCAGCAGCCGGGAGACATGCATCTGGGAGATGCCGACCTCCTCGCCGATCTGCGACTGCGTCATGTTCGCGAAGAAGCGCAGCATGATGATCTGACGCTCCCGCGGCGGGAGCTTGGCCAGCAGCGGCTTGAGGGACTCCCGGTACTCGACGCCCTCCAGCGCACTGTCCTCGTAGCCCAGCCGGTCCGCGAGCGAGCCCTCGCCGCCGTCCTCCTCCAGCGCCGGGGAGTCCAGCGAGGAGGCGGTGTAGGCGTTGCCGACGGCCAGCCCGTCGACCACGTCCTCCTCGGAGACGCCGAGGCAGCTCGCGAGTTCGGTCACGGTCGGGGAGCGGTCCAGGGTCTGCGACAGCTCGTCGCTCGCCTTCGTCAGCGCCAGCCGCAGCTCCTGGAGGCGCCTGGGCACCCGCACCGACCACGAGGTGTCGCGGAAGAAGCGCTTGATCTCCCCGACGACGGTCGGCATCGCGAACGTGGGGAACTCCACGCCCCGTTCGCAGTCGAAGCGGTCGATCGCCTTGATCAGGCCGATGGTGCCGACCTGGACGATGTCCTCCATCGGCTCGTTCCTGCTGCGGAAGCGGGCCGCGGCGTAGCGGACGAGCGGCAGGTTCAGCTCGATGAGGGTGTCGCGGACGTACATCCGCTCCGCGGTGTTGGCCCTCCCCGGTGGGTCGGCCGCCGCCTTGTCCAGCGCGGCGAGGCGCTGGAAGAGGGAGCGGGACAGGGTGCGGGTGTCGAGCGTGTCGCTGCCCGGCAACGCCGTCGCGGCCCCGGCGAGCTCTGCCGGCGCCTCTGCCGCGAGGTCGTCCGGCGCCACTTCGTCGAGCATCGGTGGCACACTGCCGGGCTCGGCGGGCCCGGGAGGTGCCCCCGGGGTCGGGGACGTGTTCTCGGCGAGCACCTTGGAGCTGCCCAGTTCTACGGACATGCCACCCCCTTGAGGTCGCGGACGGTCGCTGCGGCGCCCTCGGCTCGGAGGGAAGCACCTCCCCCTCCATACCGGGCACGCCACTGCGGCAAACGCAGCTCTTGCAGAATGTCACAAGTAGGCAACGCGACGTAGCCTCATGTCGATAAAACTGCACAGTTGAGAGCGATGGGACGGAAGTTGACGTCGCTTGATCCGGTTACGCGTCGATGCGATTCGCGGCGCGCAGCCGCGCGAAGCTGCGCGAGAGCAGCCGCGACACGTGCATCTGGGAGACCCCGAGCTCGGCGCTGATCTGGGACTGCGTCAGATTCCGGTAGTACCGCAGCAGCAGGATCCGCTGCTCCCGTTCGGGCAGTTGTACGAGCAGATGGCGGACGAGGTCCCGATGCTCCACCCCGTCCAGCTCGGGGTCCTCGTAGCCGAGCCGGTCCAGCAGTCCCGGCATCCCGTCCTCGCGTTCCTGCGCGGCCTCCAGCGAGGTGGCCCGATAGGCCCGTCCGGCCTCGATGCAGGCCAGCACCTCCTCCTCGCTGATCTTCAACCGCTCGGCGATCTCGGCCGTGGTCGGGGACCGGCCGTGCAGCGTCGTCAGGTCCTCGGTCGCGCCGCTGACCTGGACCCACATCTCGTGCAGCCGGCGCGGCACGTGCACGGTGCGCACGTTGTCCCGGAAGTAGCGGCGGATCTCCCCGACGATCGTCGGCATCGCGAAGGTCGGAAACTGCACCCCGCGTCCCGCGTCGAACCGGTCGATGGCGTTGATCAGGCCGATGGTGCCGACCTGGACGACGTCCTCCATCGGCTCGTTCCTGCTGCGGAACCGCGCCGCGACATACCGCACCAGCGGCAGATTGGCCTCGATGAGGGCGGCGCGGATCCGCTCGCGCTCGGCCGAGCCGTGCTCGTGCCGGGCGAGCTGCTCGAAGAGGGACTGGGTCAGCGCCCGGGTCCGTGCCGCTCTTTCCCGCTGCGCCTCGGCGGGGGAAGGGGGCGCTTCGGCGTCGCCGGAGGGAGTCTGGGTGGGGGTACGGGTCCCGTCCACTCAGCCACCACCCCTTACGGTGCAGATCTGTCCTGGTCGATCATGTGGACCGCGTCGCGTGCTGCGCTTGCTCGGCGTGCCCCTGCCATGTCACCCGCGGTGTCGGTGCGGGCGCGATTCATCAGCCAAAAAGCGGTCATAGCATCACAAGACATGTGCACCGTGTGCAAGCACCGAATGACTCCGTGTTGCCTACCAGTTGCGCCGGGGCGCACGCCGGTCGCACTGCCGAGGAGAACGCAGGCCGCAGCGGCGGTATGTGCGCGCCGACGGGGAGCGGTAGGGGCGCGGCGGGGTGTGACAGGGCGGGACGGGGCCCGCGGCGCCGTTCGCGGCGCCGTTCGCGAGGGGCTGCGGCGAAGGGCTGAGCGAGGGCTCAGTTGATCAGCGAGGTCATGAACCGGCCGACGCCCTGGGCCGCACTGGAGATGCCTTCGAAACCTATCTGGACCAAGTCGGCCGAGCGTTCGGGGGACGTGATGATCGTGTACAGCACGAAGACGACAAGCACGTAGCCCGCGATCTTCTTCGTCTGCGCCATCGCGCTGTCCCTCCCCCGGGCGTTCCGACCCCCGAGTGTTCGATCATCGACACCCTGTCCACCGATGTGGCGGTGCGAGTGTAGCGGGAACAGTGAGCCGCCAGCAGGTGAAGGAGATTCCGGCCTCTCCCGCCTCCCGCTTCCCGCACGTGTCTTCCCGCCTCGCGCACATCTCGGCTCCTCCCCTCCTCCCCCCTCCTCTTCTCTTCTCCTCCCTCTTCGGTCGGCGTGGCGAGGGCCGTGCGACGCCCTGGGAGGGCCGTGGGAGGGCGTTGCGAGGCTGTGCGACGCCGTGGCGGGGCCGGGGAGGGCGCTGCGGGGCTGTGCGGGGGCACTGCACGAGGGACGGGGACGGCCCCGCCCGGACCCGCCGACGCGACTGCCGGAGCGGCGCTGTGCGGGCGTCCCAGCAGCGCAGGGTGAACCGCAGAGCGAACCGCAGGGTGAACCGCAGCGCGAACGCTGAGCAGCGCAGTGCGGGACGGGCGCAGGTCCGGTGCGGGACGGCAGCGGCGGTGCGGGACGGCAGCCGCGGAGCGGCTTGTGGCCCGGTGCCGGGAAAGCCGGCTCAGGTGAGGAGGACGGTCTTTCCCCGGGCGCCTCCCGCGCGGTTGCGTGCCACGGCCCCCGGCGCCTCGTCGAGTGGCACCTCGACCTCGATCGGCACGGTCAGCGGACCGCTGTCGATCTCCTCGCCGAGCCGTTCCAGCAGTTCGGCGGAGGCCGCGAGGTGGTAGTTGATGCCTTCGATGCGGCGTCCGTGGAGGGCGTCCAGCGAGGCCGCGTCCAGGGTGGAGACGGCCACGCCGCCGTCCCGGACCAGTGCCGTGTTCCGGGCGAACTCCTCGGCCGACGTCGACCCCAAGTCGACCAGCGCGTCCACGCCGCCGGGGTACTCCTCCCGGACGGCCGCTGCCAGCTCCGTCGTACGGACGTCGACGGCCGACGCCGCGCCGAAGGCGCCCATCCGTGCCTGGTCGTGGCCGTGCGTGGCGGCGATCACGCGCAGCCCACGAGCTGACGCGAGCTGGGTGAGGAAGGTGCCGACGCCGCCCGCGGCTCCGATGATCAGCACGCTCTCGTATGAGCGCAGCGCTGCGGAGTCCATGATTCCGAGGGCCGTCATGCCCGCGGTGGGGGCGCCCGCCGCGGTGGTGAGCGGGATGCTGGTGGGGGCGCGTGCGATGCTGCCCGCTTCGTTGACCACCACGTACTCCGCGTACGTCCCGCCGCCCACCGGTTCGCTCACCACGTGGCCGAAGACCTGTTCACCCGGGGTGAAGCGGTACGCCTCGGCGCCGCAGCTCTCCACGGTCCCGGCGAAGTCCGCCCCCATGACGAGCGGGAAGTCGTAAGGGACCAGGCTCTCCAGCATGCCCTCGGCGATCTTCCAGTCCAGCGGGTTCAGGCCCGCCGCCACGACCCGGACCAGCACCTCGCCCTCGCCGGGCTCGGGCCGCCTCGCCTGCAGGATCTCGGGCCGCCCGTTCCGCTCCCGTACACCGACAGCACGCATCCACCCGCGCCTCCCTGCTCCCCCCTGGGACCAGCGGACCTCTCTCAACGTACGACAGCACACAGTCCCCCGCAGAGCACCGGCGCTCCCGGTGCGGAACGAGGCGGGAAACGGCAGCGCGACAGGAGGCGGGCGGCGCTGTGCACCGTCGCGGGGAGGCGGGGGTTCCGGGAAAGAGCGGGTTCTCTCCGGCCGCGGTTTTCCGGCGAGGCGGAGCCGAAACCGTACCGGAAAAACGGCAGGAACAATGCTAGTCTGCAGCCAGCAGCGTCATTGCTGACGGTCCGCAGGATGCGGACCCCGCACCTTTGTCGGAACGAAGAGCGGGGCCGCGGACGAGGACCTCCGATGGGCTCATCCCGTGCCGGGGGTGGGCCCATCATCTCGTAGGGGAACTACCACAGTTGCTCTGTCCGGACGGCGTAGTACACCGCCTGGAAGAGGCCGGCGATCGCTCGTGCGAGATCAGCGAAACGCTGCAATGTCGTCCTCGCCGGTTCAGACTTCCAGCCCGCACCGGCCATTTCTCCTCACCCCCTCTCAAAGGGAGGTTGGGATGACGATACAGCAACGTGCAAGCACATCCCGAAGAAAAACGCCATTATTGTTCCGGCGAATTGTCGAATGGCAATCCTGGGCAATGCGTGAATTGCTCCCTCCGGCGGACTCGGCGGACTCGGCGGACTCGGCGGACTCGGCGGACTCGGCGGACTCGGCGGACTCGGCGGACTCGGCGGACTCGGCGGACTCGGTGGACTCGGCCGGCTCGGCGGGCCGCTGGGAAGCCGTGCCGTACGTGCCGCCCGCGCCGGAGGCGTAGCTCGCGCTGCACATGCCGGACGAGCAGCCGGCGCCTTCCTTCTGTCCGGGCGAAGTCTTCTCCCGTCCGGGCGGTCCGGGCTCCTCCTGGTCGTCGCCGGGGAGCGGGGGCTCAGTCGGCGGGAGCGGCCGCTCCGGTGGCTCCGGCCTGCTTCGCGCTGTGCCGCCGGGCCTTGGCCCGGTTTCCGCAGACGCGCATCGAGCACCAGCGGCGGCTGCGGTTCTTGGAGGCGTCCCAGAAGACCCAGGCGCATGTGTGCTCGGAGCAGCGCTTGAGCCGTGCGGCCTCCCCCGTGAGGGTCAGCTCGCACCAGGCGATCGCGAGTGCGGCCAGGGCCCTTCGGGCCGGAGGAAGGTCCGGCGCGGGGGACAGGGCGCCGCCGTCCGGGCCGCGGCCGACGCTGACCAGTACGGGAAGTTCGCGCAGTGCTTCGTCGGCTCCGGCGCTGAGTGCAGGGTCGGCGTGGTCCCCGACGTTGACTCCCAGCTCCTCCCGGACGCCGGCGCGCAGACGCAGGCAGAGGGCGTGGTCCCCGGGGCCGACCTCGTGTCCGCGGTCCAGCATCCCCCGCTCGGCGAGCCAGGTGGCGAGTCCGCCCGCCGAGTCCAGCTCGTCGGTGCCGAGCTCCACGTCGACGGTGTTGGCGAAGGCTTCGATCAGTTGGGCCGAAGCCGGGGCATCACGCATGGCCACCTCCTCCCGGCCCCACTCTACCCCCGACTAACCGGCTAACTGTTTTACCGGTAGCGGAAGTGTGCGGTGCTGTGCCAGACTCCGGTCTCGCCCTAACTGGTGAACACGATTAGGTGGTTAGGGAGAGGGCTCCGAGGTGGCTCTGGGGCGGCTCGCCGCGTGTCCGTGCGGCCGTGTACAGGCGGCTTGCGGCGATTTCTTCGGTTCCGAGGTGTGACGGGGGACGACTTGATGAGTGGTGGACCGATACCGGCAGCGGGCGCGGTGGCGCCCACCGGGAGCGCGAGAGCGCCGAAGGGGGCGGACGCGGGACCGGAACCCGCGGCTGAGGCGGCGGCGCGCGCAGCAGCGCCGTCCACCGTCCCGCCCGCGTCGGACAGTCCGCCTGCGCCGGATCATCTGTCGGTGTCGGATCGTCCGCCTGCGACGGATCGTCCCTCCGTGCCGGATCGTCCGCCTGCGACGGATCATCCCTCCGTGCCGGATCGTCCGCCTGCGACGGATCATCCCTCCGTGCCGGACCGTCCGTCCGCACCGGGTCTGTCGTCGGCGCCGGACCCTGCCGTGCGGTACGGCACGCGCAACACGGTCGCCCTCCTGGTCTTCACGGCAGTCACCAACCTCGCGGACGGCGTCACCAAGATCGCGCTGCCGCTCCTCGCCACCCGCGCGTCCGGCTCCCCGGCCCAGGTGGCGGCGGTGTCCCTCAGCCTGTCGCTGCCCTGGCTGCTGGCGGCGCTGCACGTCGGAGTGCTGGTCGACCGCGTCGACCGGCGCCGCCTGCTGTGGGGCGCGAACGGCCTGCGACTGCTCGCGCTCGGCATCCTCTTCCGAGCCGCGGCGACCGACGGCGCCACCGTCCCCGCACTCTGCGCCGTCGGCACCGTGCTCGGCCTCGCCGAGGTCGTCGCGCTGACTGCCGCCTCCGCCCTGATCCCGGCCCTGACTCCGCCGCAGGGACGGGAGCGGGCGAACGCCTGGATCGCCGGGGCCGAGACGGTCTGCAACGAGTTCTGCGGCCCCTTCGTCGGCGGCCTGCTGCTCGCCGCGGGCACAGCCGTGGCCCTGGGGACGACCTGGGTGTCCTACCTGGCCGTCTCGTTCGTGCCGCTGCTGCTCGTCGGCCGCTTCCGCGCGGTCCGGGAGACCCCGGTGCCGGACCGGCCCGAGAGCGTCAACCGGCAGATCGCCGGCGGGCTGCGCTATCTGTGGCGGCATCTTCTGCTGCGCACGATGGCTCTGATCCTGACCGTCCTGTGCGCGTGCTGGGGCGCCTGGCTGGCGCTGATGCCGCTGTTCGCCACCGATGTCATGGGGGTGAGTCCCCAGGAGTACGGCGCGATCCTGAGCGCGCTGGGGATCGGCGGCCTGGTCGGCGCCCTCGTCGTCACCCGGGCCAACCGGCTTCTCGGCCGTCGCAGGGTGATGTTCGCCGACCTGGTCGGCACCTTCGTCATGATGGCCGTACCGGCACTCACCACCAGCGTCTGGGCCGTCGCCGCCGCGGCCTTCGCCGGAGGCGCAGGCGGCACGCTGTGGACGGTCAACTCCCGGACGATCGGCCAGCATCTGGTGCCCGACAGCATGCTCGGCCGCTACAACGCCGGGAGCCGCCTCTTCAGTTGGGGCGCCATGCCCCTCGGCGCCGGGCTGATGGGCCTCCTGGCCGAATGGTGCGGCATGCGCGCGGCGTTCCTGGTGTTCGCCGCTTCGGTCGCCGTCGCCGTCCTCCCCTTCCTGCGCGTCCTGACACCCGCCGCGCTGGCGGAGGCGTTCGGTACGGAACGCGCCTGACCCGGGCGCGCCGCACCTCGGACGCGGAGAGTTGACCCGCGCCCCGGCCCTCCGCCCGGCCCTCCGCCCGGTTCTCCGTCCGGCCCTCCGTCCCCGCCCTGCGGTGCTGAGGGCCGGGTGCCCGGTGGCGGTATGCGCACGGGTCGCCCGTCAGCGCCGGGGCCGGCCCCCGGACCGGCCCCGAGACCGGCCCCGGGACCGGCCCCGAGACCGGCCCCGGGACCGGGTCACCGCCCGGAGCCGTCGGCGGGCGGCCCGGGGTACGAGGTGCCGCCGCCGTCCGCGGGCGGTGCGGGCCAGGACGAGGGGTAGGCGGAGGGGTAGGACGTGGGATACGAAGGCGACTGGGGAGGCGCCGGATACGAGGCCCCCTGCTGCGGGCGCTCCTGCCGACGCTGCTCCTGGCCCTGCCACGCACCCTGGCTCTGCCTCTGTTCCTGGCCTTGCATCTGGCCCTGCATCTGGCCCTGCACCTGTCCCGGGACCGGCCCTTGGGCCTGGCCCTCCGGTTCGGTGTGGAGCGGCTCCTCCGCCACCCCCGACCAGTCGAGGGCCGGACGGCGCCCGACGAACGTGCCGAAGAACAGGGCCGCCGCGGTGGCGGCGAGTACTCCGGGCACCATCTCGTAGATGCCCGTCTGCAGCGGCCCGAGAAGCGGATCGATGTGCTTCCACAGCAGCACTGTCAGCGCTCCGGTGAGCATGCCCGCCTTCGCGCCGGCTGCTGTCATCTGCGGCCAGAACAGCGACAGGAGGATGACGGGACCGAAGGCGGCGCCGAATCCCGCCCAGGCGTACGCGACGATGTCGAGCACGGCGCCCCCGCTCAAGGCGATCACATAGGCCACCAGCGCCACGGCCACCACGCTCAGCCGTCCGATCAGCAGCAGCATCGTGTCCGAGATCTGGGCCCGCCGTCGGAAGAACCCCCGGTAGAGGTCCTCGGTGAGGGACGTGGCCGAGACCAGGAGCTGGCTGTCCACCGTGGACTTGATCGCGGCGAGCACGGCCACCAGCAGGACTCCCGCGAGCCAGGGGGAGGTCAGCTGGGTGGACAGGGCGATGAAGACGGTCTCCGGGTTGTCGAGCGGCTTGTCGAGGGCGACGATCCCGGCGAGTCCGACGAGCGAGGCGCCGGTCAGGACGACGATCACCCACATGACGCCCAGTCGGCGGGCCAGCGGGATGTCCCGGGTGCTGCGGATGCTCATGAAGCGGGTCAGGATGTGGGGCTGGCCGAAGTAGCCCAGCCCCCAGGCGAGCAGCGAGATCGTCGCGACGGCTCCGAGCGAGTGGCCCGACGTCCAGTCCTTGTCGGCGAAGGACGCCTCGGCCAGCGGGTCGAGCAGCGCCGGGGTGGCGGTGGTGAGCTGGTCGTGCAGGGCGCCGAAGCCGCCGAGCTGCCACAGGGCGATCGCGGGGAGGGCGATCGCCGTGAGGAACATCAGGGTTCCCTGGATGGAGTGGCTGATGCTCAGGGCCCGGAATCCGCCGAGAATGGTGTAGATGACGATCACCACGGCGAAGACGGTGAGCCCCAACTCGAAGCCAGCACCGAATATTTCGTCCGCCAGAAGTCCGCAGGCGACGAGTCCGCTGGCGACGTACACGGTGAAGAACACGACGGTGACGACGGCCGACAGCAGCCGGATCATCCTGCTTCCGTCCTCGAAGCGTTCCTCCAGGTAGGACGGCAGGGTCACAGCCCCCACCCGTGCGGTGTAGATGCGCAAGCGGGGTGCGACGAAACGCCAGTTGAGATACGTGCCGACGATCAGCCCGACGGCGATCCAGGTGGCGCCGATCCCGGCCATGTACACAGCGCCCGGAAGCCCCAGGAAGAGCCAGCCGGACATATCGGCGGCTCCGGCGGACAGTGCCGCCACCGGTGCGGTGAGTCGGCGGCTGCCGACGGTGAAATCATCGAATGTGGTCGTTTCTTCGTGCGTCACAACACCGACCATGACCATCGCGATCAGGAAGACGCCAAAGGTGATCATGACGGGGACGGTCAGGGCGATCATGTATTACTCCCTGTGCTGCGGAAGCGCCCTTTGGCACATACCGCGTATGCGGTCACACTTTCGGGCCGGGAGGCTGGAGCTTAGGAAAGCGAAGCGCTTTCTGGCGAGAGAATCCGGCGCCGCACCACTTGATCGGTTCCGGATCGTGATGCGCGCGCAGCTTCACGCTCCCCAACGGCCGTCCGAACGGGCGAGTACCGGGTGACGAGGGCGCCCACGTGCGCGCTTATCAGTATGAATCGCGCGGAATCCGACCCTCCGTGCGGTCCTCGGCGTTCAGCCGTGCGGCCCTCCGTGCGGCCCTCCGCGCGGCGTTCCGTCGGCGCACCGCCCGGAGCGGCGGCGGTGGAGCGAACTCCGGAAACACCGGCGAACTTCCGTGAACACCAGCAGACACCAATAAACATCGACGGACATTCCTGAGCGTCGTCGCAAGTGTCGATGAAGAAGTCGCTGAAGAAATCGGTGGAGGAGGTGTGAACATCACGTCGCGTCGAAGATCGATGAACGCGACTGCACATCGAGAAACGTCGGCACACGCGAATGAACACCGGAAGACAGCGCCGAAGGCGAGTCGACAGCGCACGCTTCTTCCGTGCCGCCCGCGGCCGGCTCCTACTTCGTGCCGTATGCCCGCAAAAAGGTCCGCACTCCCTCGACGATGAGCGGCCGGACGCGGGTGTCCTCCGCCGCGTTCGCGGAGCCGAGCCTGTCCAGTGCGACACCGAAGGTCAGCGCGAGGAACTGGTCGGCCGCGAGCCGCGAGTCGGGGACGTCCAGCAGTCCGGCGGCGGCGAGGGCGGCGAACCGCTCGCCGATCGCCTCGTCGGGGGTGTCGGCCATGGGGTTGTAGCCCCGGTGCGGCAGGTGGCCGGACTCCGTCCGGACCAGCCGGAGCAGCGTCGCGTACTCCGCCGAGTCGAGCATTTCGGTCGCGATCTGCATCGAGAACGCGACCAGGGCGTCCTCGAGGCCGGCCGCCTCGGTGCGGTCGGTGAGGGTGTCGTCCAGGGTGCGCCGGACCGTGGTGATCAGGGACTGGCCGACGGTGTCGACGACCGCGTGCAGCAGCGTCTGCTTGTCGCCGAAGTAGTCGTAGACCGTCCGCTTGGACACCCCGGCCCGCGCGGCGACCGCGTCGACGCTGGACCGGTCGAAGCCGTCGGCGAGGAACAGTTCCCGGGCCGCCGAGAGGATCGCGGCCCGCTTCTGCGCTGACCCCTCGCGCAGTGTCTTCGTGGTCGGCATGGGCACATCCTAGCGTTCTACACTGCACCGTGTAGTGTAGTTCTCGAGCTCGCGTCGCAGTGCCCACTGCTCCTCCGCACCGCACCCGTGCACCGCCCTGCCCCCGGCGGGGCAGCGCCGGCACCATCCGACCACCCGTTTCTCCGGGGCCACCCGCCGCGGCGGCCCCGGACCCGACCACAGAACTCCCGCGCATTGCGGCCCATGTGCTGCGTGCAGCACGTACAGCCGCAGTCCGCACCGGGCCGAGGGCCGGTCAGGGCGGGCAACAGCGGCGGCGGTACACGCCCAAGGCCGCCCCTTTTCCCGCCCCCCTCCTCGTCCCTCTTCCCGCCCCTCTCCCCGCCTCGCTCCCCGCCCCGCTCCCCGTCCCTCTTCCCCGCCCGGGCACGAACGCCCGGCAGGGACGGGCCGGGCGGCACAGACGACTCGCCCGGCACAGACGAAAGGACATCCATGACCGCAACGACGGCTCCCCCCATCCGCATCGGCAAGTCCGCTGTCGCAGCGCTCGGCCTGCTGGCAGTCGCCACCGGCGCTTTGGAGTCGGTGGTGGCGCCGACGCTTCCGCTCCTGCAGCGCGAGCTGGACATGAGCCCCGCCGAGGGGGCGTTACTCAGCATCATGCTGCTCATCACGGGCGCGCTCGTCACACCGGTCGCAGGCAAGTTCGGCGACCGGTACGGCGGGAAACGGGTCATGGTCCGGCTGATGGCGGTGGTCGGCGTCGGGGGACTGCTGTCGTCCCTGGCCCCCAACCTGCCGGTGCTGCTGCTCGGTCAGCTGCTGCAAGGAGCGATGGTCGGTGCGCTGCCCCTGTCGTTCATCCTGGTGCGCGCGCACCTCCCCGAGGGCGAGTCGAAGGTGGCCATCGGGGTGGTGAGCGGGCTGTTCGTGGCGGGCGGGATGGCGGGGACGCTGTCGGCCGGTCCGGTGGCGGAAGGGCTGTCCCGGCACTGGATGTTCGCGCTGCCGACGCTCGCGGTCATCGGGGCGACCCTGCTGGTGAACCGGCTCATGCCGCAGGATCCGCCGGCCCGGTCGGACGGGACCGGGACCGGGACTGGGACCGGGACTGGGACTGGGACTGGGGTCGGGGCCGGGACTGGGACTGGGACTGGGACTGGGGCCGGGACTGGGACTGGGGCCGGGGTCGGGGCCGGGACTGGGACCGGGATCGACTGGCCCGGCCTGGCCCTGCTGAGCGGGACGCTGATCACGCTCATGCTCGTGCTCCAGTTGGCGCCCGAGGCCGGTTCGCAGCCGCTCGCCTTGGGGGCACTCGTCGTGGTGCTGGCCGCCTTCGTGACCGGATGGATCGCCGTCGAGCGCCGGGCGGCCTCGCCTCTGGTGGACCTGCACATGCTGGCGCGGCCCGCGGTGTGGAAGTCGTGCGTGCTGACGTTCATGATCTGCGTCGGTACCTCGGGGGCCCTCTATCTCGTCCCGCAGCTCTTCGACGTGCCCACGGACGCGTACGGGTTCGGGGCGGGCGCCACCGAGATCGGCTTCTTCCTGCTGCCCGGCACCGTGGCCGCGTCGGTGGCGGGGCCGCTCGGCGGCATGGGGGCGCGGCGGTTCGGCTCGCGTGCCGTGGTCACCGCCGGGATCGTCCTCATGGCCGCGTCCTTGCTCGCCCTGGCAGCCGTGCACACCGAGATCTGGCACCTCGTCGCCGGCAAGGCGGCGATCGCGCTCGGCAACGGCCTCTGCGTCACGGCGATGGTGACCAGCACCGCCACCTCCGTCGAGCACAGCGACACCGGCATCGCCACCAGCCTGGTCCTGGTGACCCGCGTGCTCGGCTACGCCGTGGGGATGCAGGTCTGCGGCGCGATCCTCACCGCCGGAACCCCGTCCGGGTCGGAGGTCCCGGCCGAATCGGCCTTCGTCACCGGCTTCGTCCTCGCCGGCGCCGTCACAGCCCTGTCCCTCTTCGTCGCCCGAACCATGAGCAAGGGAGTCACGGAATGACCCGCACCGACCTGCCGCACGGCATCACACGTACGGGAGCTGCCACACTCCGGCGCACCGCCCTGATATCCGGCGCGAGCATCGCGGGGCCCGCTCTCGCCTTCTGGCTGAACCGCTGCGGGTTCGCGGTCACGGTCGTCGAGAAGGCGAGCGCGCTGCGCGGCGGCGGCTACCCGATCGACGTGCGCGGTACCGCACTCGAGGTCGTCCGGCGGATGGGAATCCTGCCTCGGCTGCGGGACGCGCACATCGACCTGCGCCGGCTGGCCTTCCTCGACGGGGACGGCGGCGAAGTGGCCTCGATCCACCCGCACACCGTCACCGGCGGTGTCGAGGGACGGGACCTGGAGGTGCCGCGCGGGGACTTGGTCGGCGCGCTCCACGCGGCGGTCCGCGACGACGTCGAGTTCGTGTTCGACGACTCCGTCGACACCCTCGACCAGACCGACCACGGGGTCGACGTCACCTTCCACGGGGGCAGCACCCGTACGTTCGACCTGGTCTTCGGCGCCGACGGGCTGCACTCCCGTACCCGCGAGTTCCTCTTCGGTCCCGAGGAGCAGTTCCACCGCTATCTCGGCTACTGCTTCGCCGGGTTCACCATGCGCAACGCCTTCGGCCTCTCCCGCGAGGCCCTGATCTGGAACACCCCGGGCCGGGCCGCGGTCCTGTACGCCGTCGGAGGCGGCTCCGCGGAGGACAGCTCCGCAGGGGGCAGCACCGCCGGGGACAGCTCAGCCCAGGGCAGCTCCACCGACGGCGACGAGGTGCACGCCTTCCTGAACTTCGCCCACCCGGAACCGCCGTTCGAGGCGTTCCGGAACCCGCGGGCCCAACGCGACCTGGTCATCCGCGTGTTCGGTGACGCGGGCTGGGAGGTCCCAGGCATGCTCGCCGCCCTGCACGACGCGGACGACCTGTTCTTCGACGCGGTCAGCCAGATCCGTATGCCCCGCTGGTCCAGCGGCAGGGTCGCGCTGGTGGGCGACGCCGCGTACGCACCCTCGTTCCTCACCGGACAGGGCTCCAGCCTCGCGCTCGTCGGCGCGTACATGCTCGCCGCCTCCCTGGCCGACCGGGACCACGTCGCGGGCTTCGCCGCCTACGAGCAGCACACCCGTGAGTTCGTCACCGCCAACCAGGACCTGGTCGGCGAGGGCGACGCCGTACTCTTCCCGACCTCCGCCCAGGCCCTGGACCAGCGCAACGCCATGCTGCGCAACCTCGACACCATGCCCCCCGCGGAGGGACGACCGGCCCATGCGGCCCTCACCCTGCCCGCTTTCCCGACATCAGGGTGAGCCCGGCCCCGCACGACGAAGGGCCGGACCCCAGCGGGGTCCGGCCCTTCGTTCGTGCTGCTCAGAAGCGGTAGCGGTGGGATTTGAACCCACGGAGGAGTTGCCCCCTCACTCGCTTTCGAGGCGAGCTCCTTCGGCCGCTCGGACACGCTACCGAGAGGAACTCTAGCCCACTGAGGGCCCGGGGCCGAAATCGGTATCCGGGGCGGTGCTCCGTGCGGTGGGGGGTGTGGGGTCGGAGGGGCGGAAGAAGCTGGTGAGGAGGGTGGCGCATTCGGTCGCCAGGACACCGTTGACGACCTCGGGGCGGTGGTTGAGGCGGCGGTCGCGCAGGGCGTCCCACAGGGAGCCCGCCGCGCCGGCCTTCGCGTCGGGGGCGCCGTAGACGACGCGGTCGACGCGGGAGAGCACGGCCGCGCCCGCGCACATCGTGCACGGTTCCAGGGTGACGACCAGGGTGCAGCCGGTCAGTCGCCAGTCGCTGCCGCCGCGGGTCCGGGCGGCGGCGCGGAGGGCGAGCAGCTCGGCGTGGGCCGTGGGGTCGCCGTCCGCCTCGCGGGCGTTGTGTCCCCGGCCCAGGACGGTGCCGTCCGCATCGAGCACGACGGCGCCGACCGGCACGTCCCCGGTCCCGGGTGCCCGTGCCGCTTCCGTGAGCGCCAGCCGCATGGGCGCGCGCCAGGGATCGCGTACGGGGTCGTCGGGGGCGGCCCCCGGCCCGGAGGCGGTGTCCGGGCCAGGGGTGGGGGACGCGGCGGTCGGCCGGTCGCCGTGTGCGGGTGTCGCGGGGGTCATGGTGCCAGTGTGGCGCCTGCTGTGTTCCGGCTCAGCGGACGGCCTCCAGCACATCGGTGCAGCCGAGGGCGTCGGCGACCTCGCTCAGTGCGTCCTCGGGAGAGAGCGTGAGCAGCACCTTCTCCTCCATGCCGAGGTCGGTGAGGAGGTCCGCGTCGCCCAGCGGGCCCGCCGGGGCGGTCTCCGCATCGGCTGCCGCGGCGCGCTCGGCCGTCTCGTCGTCGTCCTCGCTGCCTTCCGGCTCCCCGTCCTCCGTGCCGTCCAGGTCCACGAGTTGGTCGAGGGCCGACGGATCCTCCGGTTGGCGGCCGAGCAGCTCGTCCGACAGCAGTATCTCGCCGTACGAGCTGCGCATCGCCGCCGCGGCGTCCGAGACGAACACGCGCGGGTCCTCCTCGCCGTCCACGCGGACGACGCCGAACCATGTGCCGTCCTGCTCGATGCAGACCAGCACCGTCTCTTCGTCTGTCGTGGCCTCGCGGGCCAGGTCGGCCAGGTCGGCCAGGGTCTCCACATCGTCCAGCTCTGTGTCGCTCGCTTCCCACCCGTCTTCGGTGCGCGCGAGCAGCGCGGCGAAATACACCGTGACTCTCCCACTGATTCAAGATGTGCCCGAGTGCTGACGAGGACCGTGCCCCGCCCCATCGGAATCGTGGCAGAAACCTGCGCCGTGCGAAGGGTCTTCGGCAGTGCGTCGCCGTGCTGTTTGCCCGACTGTTGCACAAACGTTCACCCGGCGCCCGCCTGCATCGACGCAGTGTGACAACTCGCCACTCAGCGCGGGGTGTGCGTTCGGGTCGCCGGACTGCCGTGCAGCCGGGGCCTGTCGGCGGCCGCCGCACCGCGGGCCGGTCTTCGCCCGTGGACGGTCTCGGCAGCGGAGAACGTCACCAGCGGAAGGTGCGCATCCGCAGGGCCTGCCGGCGTCGGCGCACCGCCCGCGACCGGCGGGGGTGGACGCGTTCGCGCAGCTCCTTCGCCTCGTTCAGCTCGCGGAGGAAGCGTGCGCGTCGGCGCAGCCGCTCGGCGTCCGCGTCGCGGTCCCCCTCCGTCCGGAACTCCGTCTGCGTACGGGGATCCCCGCGGCGGTCGGGTTCCGCGCGGGCGCTCGATCCCGGGTGGGGCCGGGAGGACCTTCCCGGACGTCGGCGCGCTCGCAGCCCGGGCTCGCGTGGCTCTGACATATGCACCTCCGGTGTAGAGCCACCTTCCCCGGTCCGCCGGGCGTATGCCAGTGCGCCCCGGCGCATCCGGCCACGGTGCGTACTGTGTCGCGACCCGTGCGACCCCGCGCGGCCGGTGCGACAACCTCGCGCGGACGGGTCGGGTGTGCGCCGGTCGGACACGCGCCGGTCAGGTGCGCCGGGCGCCTCGGTACCGGGGCCGAGCGCCGGTCCGGGTACCGGAGGGATCCGGTGCGCGGGGCCTCGGATACTGTCGAAGCATGCGGACCCACGTCGTCGACCACCCTCTGGTCGCGCACAAGCTCACCACCCTGCGCGACGCGCGCACCGACTCACCGACCTTCCGCCGCCTCGCGGACGAGCTGGTGACGCTGCTGGCGTACGAGGCCACCCGCGACGTGCGCGTGGAGGAGGTCGGGATCACCACGCCGGTGACCGACACCACCGGCGTGCAGTTGTCCCGGCCCCGGCCGTTGGTGGTGCCGATCATCCGCGCCGGGCTCGGCATGCTGGAGGGCATGGTCCGGCTGCTGCCGACGGCCGAGGTCGGTTTCCTCGGGATGATCCGCGACGAGGAGACGCTCCAGGCGTCGACCTACGCCAACCGGATGCCCGACGACCTGTCCGGGCGGCAGGTCTACGTTCTCGACCCGATGCTGGCCACCGGCGGCACGCTCGTCGCCGCGATCCAGGAGCTGATCCGGCGCGGCGCCGACGACGTGACCGCGCTGTGCCTGCTGGCCGCACCCGAAGGGGTCGCCGTCATGGAGCGCGACCTGGCCGGTACGCCGGTGACCGTCGTGACGGCCTCGGTCGACGAGCGTCTCAACGAGCAGGGCTTCATCGTGCCGGGTCTGGGCGACGCCGGCGACCGGATGTACGGGACCGTCTGACGGATCCGGTCGTCCGGTCGTCCTGACGGATCCGGTCGTCCGGTCGTCCTGAGGGATCCGGTCGTCCGGTCGGTTGGTCGGCCGCGGACCTGGCCTTCTGGTCGTGGCCCTGGCCGATCGGCTGCCGGCCCGGCTTTCAGCCCCTGCCGACCCCTGCTTCCGGCCCGCTGTGCGGCTGACGTCCGCTGCGGAAGCGGATTGAGGCGTCCGCCGTAGCCGTCCTGCGCGCGCCCCGCGCCCCGTGCCTCGCGCCCCGGAGAAGACCGCGGGCCCCGGCGGGGCCGGTACGGCAGGGGCGCAGGGCGTCAGCAGGCCGAGGGTGACGCTCCCGGCTTCCCGGGCTCTCCCGGCCCCGCCGCGGGGCCGGCCAGTTCGGCCAGGGCCGCGGTGGCCGCCTTCTTCTTCGCCAGGTGTGCGAAGCCGTTGCCGAGGATCAGGTCCACGTCCTTGCCGTCCCGCTCGTCGTACCGGGTCTCGGTGTGCGCGAGCTGGGTGCCCAGGACGTGCATGCGGTCCGAGGTCGACGCGCCGGGAGCGCCGACGAGGAAGGCGGCCTTCTTGATCTTCTCGTCGAACTCCGCCGGTGCGTTGCCGATCTTGCCGATCTTGAAGCCGCGCTTCTTCAGTTCGTCGGCCGTGTCCTTGGCCAGCCCGCTGCGCGAGGTGGCGTTGAGGACGTTCACGGTGATGTCACCGGGTTCGGGGAGGTCGTCGCCGCCTCCTGCGGCCTTCTTGCCCTCCGCCTTGCTCCCCGCCTTGCCCTCCGCGGCCTTCCTGCCGCCGGTGCGGGCCTCCGCGGCGGGGGCGGCAGAGGCGCATTTCGCCCGCTTGACGGAGCGATCGGCTGCCTTGGCCGGGCCGCTGCCGGAGAAGATGCCGATGACCTGGAGCGTGCCCCATCCCAGTACGGCCGCGGCCAGCACCGAGGCCAGCGAGGCGGCGACGATCCGCCCCCACCTGCGCGGTCTGCGCATCCGCGGGTAGCGGTCACCCTTGATGCGGTACTTCCCGCCCAGGCCCGGGGGAGTGAGCATGCTCATGTGCGCAGGGTAGTGGCCGGATGCGGTACTGCCTACTAGATGATCAAAGGCTTCTCGCTCGTGCCCGCGACGCGCACCCGAACGGAGGAACGCGGGGAGTCTCCGGCTGCCGGACCGGGAGCGTGACCGGTCGGGGTCCGGGCGGCCGGGCCGGCCGTGGTGCCGGTGGCCGGGGTCCCGGTGGCCGGGGTCCCGGTGGTCGGGTCCGGGCGCGGCTCATGGGCGGCGGCGATCCGGCGGAGTGGCCGACCCGGCGGAGTGGCCGATCCGGCGGAGTGGCCGATCCGGTGCGGTGGTCAGTCCAGCTCGAGGACGCGTGCGTGCAGCACCTGGCGCTGCTGGAGTGCCGCGCGCACCGCGCGGTGCAGCCCGTCCTCCAGATACAGGTCGCCCTGCCACTTCACCACGTGGGCGAACAGATCGCCGTAGAACGTCGAATCCTCCGCGAGCAGCGTCTCCAGGTCGAGCTGGCCCTTGGTGGTGACGAGCTGGTCAAGGCGCACCGGGCGCGGGGCCACATCCGCCCACTGACGGGTGCTCTCCCGGCCATGGTCGGGGTACGGCCGCCCGTTTCCGATTCGCTTGAAGATCACACGGAAAGCCTACCGGGCCACCGGTACCGGGCGCAGCCCTGTGCCGGTGGTGCAATCCGGGTGATTCGCCGGTAAAGCGGAGAGAAAGTGGGCAGACCGTGGGCGGACGGTGGAGAACGTGTGGCGGAGCTGTCGGAGGGCGAGGCGCGGAATGCGGAGGCGCCGTGTTGTCCACAGGCTGTGGACAACACGGCGCCTCCGCGTCAGCACGGGCGCCGGACGCCGAGCGCTCGGTGCCGCATGCGGACCGTCCGGTGCCGGGTCAGCGGACCAGGCGGGAGCCCTTGTACGGGCCCGTGGCCGGCTTCCGGGCCGCGGACGGGGCGTCGTCGGCCGCCTCCGTGGCGGCCAGGCGCTGGGCCGCCGGGCGGTCGGTGCCGCGCGGCAGCGCACGGGTGTCCCACGCGTAGTGGCCGACGGCGTTGGCGATGGCCTTGACGTTCAGATCGAAGGCGCGGGGGTCGATGTTCTCCAGGTTGTCGCACGCCTGGTGGTAGCAGCCGTCGTAGGCCGCTCCCGCCGTGCCGCCCCACAGCTTCTGCTGCTCGGCGGTCTTGATCCCCTCCGCGCCGGTGAACGTGCCGCCCGAGGGGATGCCCGCCTCGATGAACGGACCGTAGTCGGAGCGGCCGGTGAAGTCGGTGCCGCGGGTCTCCGTCCCGCGGGTGGCGAGGAAGTCCACCAGGTCCTTCTCCAGCACCGCCGAGCCCTCCGGACCGGGGCCCGCGCCCGTGCCGTCGGAGTCGTCGCCGTCGTACGCGAACATTCCGTAGTTGGGGCTCGCGATCATGTCGAAGTTCAGATACAGCGAGATCTTCTCGCGCTCGGCGGCCGGCAGCTCCGCCACATAGTGCTCGGCGCCCAGCAGCCCCAGCTCCTCGGCGCTCCACAGCGCGAAGCGGACCTTGTTCGCGTGCTTGCCCTTGTGGTCGGCCTTGGCCAACTGGAGGGCGGTCTCCAGGATGCCCGCCGAGCCGGAGCCGTTGTCGTTGATCCCGGGGCCCTCGGGGACGGAGTCGAGGTGGGCGCCGAGCATCACCGTGTTGTCCGGGTCGCCGCCGCGGGTCTCCGCGAGGACGTTGTGCGTGGTGCGCTGCTCCTGGTGCTCGCGCACCTCCAGGTTGACGGTGACGTCGCCGTCGGCTGCCTGCTCGGCGAGCGCCTCGCCGTCGGCCAGCGTGATGCCGCCGGTGGGGATGCGGGCGGCGTCCGGGCTGCCGAGGGTGCCGTTGAGCGCGCCGTCCGTGTTGTTGTAGACCACTGCGCCGACCGCGCCCGCGTCGGCGGCTGCGGCCTGCTTCTGCGCGAACGTGCAGCCGCCCCGCTTGATCAGCGCGATCCTGCCGTCGAACGTGCCCTGTGCGTAGTCGCCGGCCTCGCAGCCCGTGGTGCCGTCGGCGTCGACCGGCACCACCGCGACCGGGGCCTCGACGCCGCCCTCGGGGGTGCTCTTCGTGTAGGTCATCAGCGTGATCGGGACGTCGCGCTGGTTCGGGCCGAGGACGGTGAGCTTCTCGGCGAGGGTCTCGCGGAAGGTGAACTCGAACTTCTGATAGGTGACCTTGTAGCCGGCCGCCTTGAGCAGGGTGCCCGCGTAGCGTGCGGAGCGGTCGTGGCCCGCGGAGCCGGCTCCGCGGTTGCCGTCGCTGAAGTGGGCGATGGCGCTGAGAGCCGCCAGATGCTTGCGGGCACCGTGCCCGCTGGTGCGCCGGACCAGTTTCCTGGCCAGCTTGTCGCCCTTCTTCGCGGACTGCCGGGGCGGCTTCCGGTCGGCGGCGGACTGCTCCGCGGCTGCTGGGGACGAGATCAGCAGCAGCGGAGTGGCCAGCGCGGTCGCGGCCAGCGCCGCCACGGATCTCCGGCGCAGCGCGCGCGAGGAGCGAGGGGAGCGGAGCGGTACGGACACAGTCGTGATCCTTTCGGGGAACGGCTGTTCGGCGTGTGGTGCTCTCTGGTGCTCGGTGCTCCATGTCCGTGCGTCCGGGATCCGGACGCACGGACTCGGTGAGAGGGAAGCTAGTGGCCCTCGGGCCCGGAGGGAACGCCTGTGCGTGTACCGCCGCGTCGCCCGGCGGGTACGCGGCCCGTCCCGGGCCCCGGTCCCGGGGCCTTCTCCCGGGCCCGACCCGCGGGCTCCGGGGCCCCGGCTGCGGAGGCGGCTCCCGGCTGCCGGGCGCGGCTGCCGGGCGCAGCTTCCGGCTCCGGCGTCCCGCTCCGGCGTCCCGCTCCCGGCTCCGGCGCCCGGCCTCGGGAATGCGGGCCGGGAACGCAGGGGGCGGGGGCCCGCGTTGGTAGCGTGTAGCGTCCGATACCGCCCGTGTGCCGTTCTCCGTGCCGCCCACCGGCCCACCGGCCGGGAGACACCCCGCCCCGCGCGCCCCTGATCAGGAGCCTTCCGTGACCAACCTCGCACTAGGACCCAGCTGGCTGGATCCGGACTTCCTGATCCAGACCTTCGGCCCGGTCGGGATCCTGGCGATCGTCTTCGCGGAGTCGGGTCTGCTCATCGGCTTCTTCCTGCCCGGCGACTCGCTCCTGTTCACCACCGGGCTCCTGATCGTCACCGACCAGCTCCACATGCCGCTGTGGCTGATGTGCCTGCTGATCGTGCTCGCCGCCGTGCTGGGCGACCAGGCCGGATATCTGTTCGGCAAGAAGGTGGGGCCGACGCTCTTCAAGCGGCCCGACTCGCGGTTCTTCAAGCAGGAGAACGTCGAGAAGGCGCACGAGTTCTTCGAGAAGCACGGCCCGAAGTCGCTGGTACTGGCCCGGTTCGTACCGATCGTGCGGACCTTCACCCCGATCATCGCCGGGGTCAGCAGGATGCGGTACCGGTCCTTCGTCCTCTTCAACATCATCGGCGGCACCCTGTGGGGCGCGGGTGTCACCCTGCTGGGCGCGGCGCTGGGGCAGATCGACCTGGTGCACGAGCACATCGAGTCGTTCCTCGTCGGCATCGTGCTGCTGTCGGTCCTCCCGATCGTGATCGAGTACCTGCGCAGCCGCCGCAAGGGCGGCCCCGACGCCGAGGACGAGTCACCGAACTCCCCCGCGCAGGCGCAGGACCACCCTCCGGCCCCGGGTGCCCCCGGCGCTCCCTACGGCGCCCCCGGACACCACCCGGGCGTCGGCACCCCTCCGGGCGCCCCCGGCGGACCGGGGCAGGGCCGTCCCGGCCCGGGGCCGCACCAGGGCCAGGGCGTGTACCAGGGCCAGGACCCGTACCAGGGGCAGGGCCGGGACCTGTACCAGGGCCAGAGCGCGTATCAGGGGCACGGCGGCTACCAGGGCCAGGGTGGCCAGGCGGCACCCGGCCACGGACCCGGCCACGGACCCGCCCATGGCGGGATGATGCCTCCCGGTGCCCCCGGTGCCCCCGGTGCCCCCGGTGCCCCCGGTGCTCCCGGCGCCCAGTACGGCGGCAGCCGTCCGCTTCCGCCGGAGGTCCCGTACGGTGCCCCCGGCGGCGCGCCGCAGGGCACTCCGTACGGTGGTGCGGCACCGGGGGCCTCCCAGGTTCCCCAGGACCCCTACGGCGCCGATGCGGGGGCGCAGAACCCGCACGGTGCGCCGGGTGCGTACGACGACGGCGCGGCGCCGCAGGGCCCGCCCGCCCCGCCCGAGGACCCGTCCGCTCCCCAGAACCGCACCGGGCGCGGTCGGCACGCCCGCCGCTGAGACACGTCCGGCGGATCGGCTGACGGTCCGGGGCGCTCCCGGGGCCCCGCAGCTCCCGAGCAGCCCGGCCCCGTTCAGGAGTTCGGGGTCAGGGCGTCAGGGGGCCGGAGAGCAGCTCCAGGCCGGCCTCGCGGTCGCCGTGCCAGGTGACTGCCGCGCTCGTCCGGGGCAACCGGCCCCACAGCAGGAGCAGGAGATGATCCGCGGGCCCCGCGAGTGTGGCGACAGGAGCCCCGGGACCGTACGTCCAGGACGTGCCGAGGTCCGTGGCCGCCAGGCGCAGGGCGCTCCGCGGCGGGTGCGCCCTGCCTCGTACCACCTGCCTGGGCGCCAGGGTGTCGAAGACTTCCGCCACCCCTTCTCCGGCGAGTTCCGGGTCGAGCGGCCGGGCGGCACCCAGCGCTTTCTCCGCGTCCCACCGGTGCACGAGGGCCTCGAGGGCGCGGCGCCGCTGCCAGAACCCGACAGTGCCTGGTGGGTGGAACGTCCAGGCACGGGCTGCCGGGTCCGTGTCCAGGGCTGTGAGCAGCATCCGGGAGGTGTCCTCGAACCATCGCGACAGCTCCGACGGATCGCGGGGAGCCGGAGTGGCCGGATGGTCACCCCGCTGTTCGGTGACGGCTGCCGCCGCGAACAGATTCGAGCTGCCCAGATGTTCGGCCAGGTCGTGCAGCGTCCACTCGCCGCAGTGCTCGATCGGTGCGCCCACGTCCCCGCCGAGGTACCCCTGGAACGTGCTGAGTTCGTCGCGCAGATGGCGGAGCAGCGAATCCGAGTCCATGACCGGCGAAACTAGCTCAGGCCACTGACATCGCGCCCCCGGGCGCGGTACGTCGGGCAGGTTCCGACGGGCCGGAAGCGCCCGGAAGCGCCCGAAGACGGGCCGGACGTTCCAGGCGAGGCAAGCTGCGGGCACGTGAGCCGCGCACGCGCTGCGGGTACGCAGACCGCGTCCCGTCCCGTCCCGGACGGCGGACCGGGACGGGACGGGACGCGGGGCTCAGCGGGATGCGTCGTCGAGGGACTCAGTCTCCGCGCACGGCCGGGTCCTGCTCGCTCTTCCCGCCGGTCCCGTCCGCGCTCGTGGCGCGCTCCCCGTCCGCGACGGCCGACGGGGCAGGACCGCCGCGCCGTGCGGGCAGCAGGCGCTTCAGCAGGGGCCACAGCAGGACGGTCGCGATCACCGCGTAGACGGTGACGGAGAACGGGGTGTCGACCAGCCCGGTGACGCTCCCGTCGCTGATCTGCAGTGCCCTGCGCAGCTGTTGCTCGGCGTTGGGGCCGAGGATGACGCCGATGATCGCGGGGAGCACCGGCAGCCCGTAGCGCCGCATCAGCACGCCGAGGAGCCCGATGACGAGGAGGATCACCACGTCGACGGCCTGGCCGCCGACCGCGTAGGCACCGACCGCCGCGAAGAAGAGGATGCCCGCGTACAGGTAGGGGCGCGGAACGCGCAGCAGCTTGGACCAGACGGGCGCCAGCGGCAGGTTGAGGACGAGCAGCATCGCCATCCCGATGAAGAGCGAGGCGATCAGCCCCCACACCAGTTCGGGTTCCCGCTCGAAGAGCAGCGGCCCCGGCTGGATGCCGTACTGCTGGAAGGCGGCGAGCATCACGGCGGCGACGGCGGTCGTCGGCAGCCCGAGGGTCAGCATCGAGACGAGCGTGCCCGCCGCCGAGGCGGAGGCGGCCGACTCCGGGCCGGCGACGCCCTCGACGGCGCCCTTGCCGAACTCCTTGCGGTGCTTCGAGAGCCGCTTCTCGGTGATGTAGGAGAGGAACGTGGGGATCTCCGCGCCGCCTGCCGGGATCGCCCCGAAGGGGAAGCCGATGAGCGGTCCGCGCAGCCACGGCTTCCAGGTGCGCCGCAGTTCGTCGCGGCCCAGCCACGGGCGGCCCACCGGGAGGGAGGGACCGGGGTCGCGCCGCAGGTGCGCGGCGACCCACAGGGCCTCGCCGATGGCGAAGAGGCCGACCGCGACGATCACGACGTCGATGCCGTCCGAGAGCTGCAGGCTGCCGAAGGTCAGCCGCTGCTGGCCGGTCATCTGGTCCAGGCCGACCAGTCCCAGGGTCAGGCCGATCAGCAGGGAGGCGAAGCCGCGGACGCGGGAGGAGCCGAGGACGGAGGTGACGGCGATGAAGGCCAGCACCATGATGGCGAAGTAGTCGGGGGCGCCGATGTCCACCGCCAGGCTCGCCACGGTCGGGGCGAGGAGGACGAGCAGGACGGTGCCGATCATGCCGCCCGCGAAGTGTCCGACGGCCGCGGCGGCGAGGGCCTGGGAGCCGCGTCCGGCCTTGGCCATCGGGTTGCCTTCGATGGCGGCGATCACCGCCGCGCTCTCCCCGGGGGTGTTGAGCAGGATGGAGGTCGTCGAGCCGCCGAACATCCCGCCGTAGTAGATCCCGGCGAACATGATGAACGCGGCGGTCGGGTCGAGGCCGTAGGTGACGGGCAGCAGCAGCGCGACGGCCATCGCGGGACCGATGCCCGGCAGGACGCCGATGGCGGTGCCCAGCAGCACGCCCACGGCGGCCCACAGCAGGTTGAGCGGGGTCAGCGCGGTGCCGAAGCCGTCGATCAGGGAGTTGACGGAATCCATGGTCACATCACTCCCATCAGTGGTCCGCCCGGCAGATGGACGCCGAGGAGGAGGTGGAAGACGGTGTAGGTGAGCAGGGAGAGCCCGGCCGCGATCAGCGGATCGCGGGTGACGGCGTGCCGGCGGCTGCCCAGCGTGAAGGCCGAGCCCCAGAAGAGCAGGGCGCCGGCGAGGGGGAAGCCGAGAGGTTCGATCAGCGCGGCGAAGGCGAGGAAGACTCCGGCGAGGAGTGCGACGGTACGCCAGTCGCCTGCTTCGCTCTCCTCCGCGCCTTCCGCGTCCGGCTGCGCGGCTCGTGCGCTCACCGGCTCCGGGCGCGCGGCTTCTTGCGGGGCCTTCGCGTCCCTGGGCTCCGGGAGCCGGGTCTCCGCGTTCCTGGGCTCCGGGAGCGTCGTCCCACCCCCTGCCTCCCGGGGTCCGGCTCCGCCGTCCCCGGACGTATCGCTCCCGGACGTATCGCTCCCGGACGTATCGCTCCCGGCCGTATCGCTCCCGGACGTACCGTCCCCGGTCGCGCCGCGCAGGACGTCGACGGTGAGCACGACGGAGACGACCAGCAGCGCCGTCCCGACGACGAGGGGGACCGTGCGGGGGCCGACCGGGCCGCGTGCCGAGGCGACCGTCTCCATGGTGAGCGCATCGCTCAGCACGAGGATGCCGACGGCCAGCAGCAGGGCGCACAGGCCGAGTTCGGAGTAGCCGCGGCGCCGTGCGGCCCCGGAGCCGGTCCGTGCTGCCCCGCCCGGCCGGTCGGCCCGCGGCCTTCGCGGGAGGCGGGGGGATCGGGTGCCGTTCGCGTTGCTCACTGCCCCAGCTCCTTCAGGACGGAGTTCACGCGCTTGTCCTCGCGCTCGAGGAAGCGGCCGTACTTGTCACCGGGCAGCCAGGCGTCCTCCCAGCCGTTGGTCCGCAGCGAGGTGCGCCACTGCTCGGAGCGCCGCAACTCGCGCAGGAAGCGGACCAGCTTGTCCCGTTGGGCTTCGGAGAGTCCGGGCGGCGCCATCATGCCGCGCCAGTTGGTGAACTCCACGTCGACACCGCTCTCCTTGAGGGTGGGCGCGTCGAAGCCCTCGGCCCGTTTCGGGCCGGTGACGGCGAGCAGCCGCAGCTCGCCGGACTCGATCTGGTCGCGGTACTCGCCCAGGCCGGAGACCCCGAAGGCGACCTTGCCGCCCAGCACCGAGGCCAGCAGCTCACCGCCGCCGTCGAACGGCACGTAGTTGACCGCCGTGGTCCTGATCCCCGCGGCGCGGGCCATCAGCATCGGTGCGAGATGGTCGGGGCCGCCCGGCGAGGATCCGCCGCCGACCGGCATGGCACCGGGATGCTTCTTCCAGTCGGCCAGGAGCTGCCGGAACGTCTTGTACTTGGAGTTCTTTGCGACGACCACGATGTCGGGCTCCTCCGTGAGCCGGGCGACGGGCGTCGCGTCGGCGAGAGTGGAGGGCGCGTGGTTGGTGTGGACGGCACCGACCACTCCGAGGCCCATGGACATCGTCAGCTTGCCGTTGCCGCGCTCGTTGACGAGCCGGCTGAGACCGACGGTGCCGCCGGCGCCGGGCAGGTTGTAGACCTCGATGTTGTGGTTGAGGCCGGCGTCCTCGGCGTTCTTGGCCGCCGTACGCGCGGTGATGTCGTAGCCGCCGCCGGGGGTGTTGGGCACCATGAAGCGCAGGCCGGGGATGTTCGTGCCGCCCGAGGTGCCGCTGCCGGAGGTGATCAGCGGGGGTACGAGCAGCACGACCGCCGCGGCGGCCGGGGGGGAGAGCAGGGCGCGCGAGCGCACGCGCAACACCGCCTTTCCGGGCAGTCCGGGGGACAGGAGGGGGAGGAGGCCCACATGCTGCCCGGGCGGCGGGGCGGTGTCTGCCCTCGTACAGCAAGAAAAGTATTGGTCGTTGTGGTCCTTGTGGTCCCGCCTCCGGGCGCGGCCGGAGCGGCGCGCCGCCCGGGTACGGGACAGCGGGGTGCGGCGGTGCGGCGGTGGCGCGTGCTGGATACCGCGCGACCGGGGGCTCTTCCGGCCCGCTGCCGCAGTCGCGGGCGGACGCGCGGGCTCAGCGCAGGTCTTCGGCGGGAGGCAGGGCCGCGTCGAGGGCGTCGACGGAGGGGTACCGGGGCAGGGAACGGCCCAGTTCCAGCCGTCGCAGCAGCCTGCCCACCGGCATCTGCCCGCAGAGCAGCACCAGCCAGCCCTCCCGGGCGAGCGCGGTCGACCGGGCCCGCAGCAGGACCCGGAGCACCGAGCAGTCCAGGAACGTCACGTCCCGCATGTCCAGGACGACCCGGGGCGGTGCGGTGTCCGAGAGGGCCCGGACCAGGTCGCTCTCCAGCTCGGGCAGCGTCGCGATGTCCAGTTCGCCTCTCGCGCGTACGGTCCGGAACCGGGCGGAGCCCGGGGTGTCGGAGCGCGGGACGGCGACCATCGGAGACCCCTTCCACTGACGGGCGGTACGGAGGGCTGGGCGGGCTGGGCGGGTCGAGCGGGTGGTGCGGCGGTGGGACATGGGGGCGAGGGGGCGAGGGGGCGAGGGAGCAACGGGGGCGAGAGGCATGGTGGAGCGGCGCGTGCCGCCGATCGGACCGCGCGGGTGCCGCGCGTCCGGCGGGCCGGCCGTTCGGCCGTTCGGCTGCGACTCCGGGGCCGAACACGTGCACTTTATGCATGTCCTGGGGCCGCTGAGGCACGAGTGCGGACACCGAACCCCTCAGTGCGTCGATCTCACTCGTCCGAGTGACAGTAGAGCGCTGCGGAGCCGGGAGGGGCGCATGGAGGGCGCATGGCGTGTGTACCGCCGGGGCAGGGCTGAGGAATGCGACGCGAGGCGGGAGACGAGGCACGCGCGACAGCGGAGGCACTGGCAGCGCACTACGGGTTGGAGCCGCTGCCACGCGAGGGCGGCCGGTTCCGGCGGCTGTGGGCGGGACCCGACCGCGGCGACGGCCGGCCGGAGGGCTCCGCGATCGTGATGCTGTTGACGGACGCCCCGGACGACTACTGCGCGCTGCACCGGCTGCCGTCGGACGAGGTGTGGCACCACTACCTCGGCTCCCCGCTGGAGTTGTTGCTGCTCGGCCCCGAGAGCACGGGGGCGAGGACGCCGGTGCTCGGGCCCGACGTGCTGGGTGCGGGGCACCACGTGCAGCTCACGGTGCCCGCCGGTACCTGGATGGGCGCCCGGGTAGCCCCACACGCGGCGGGTGGACCGGGGCCCGGCGGACCGGGACCGGGCAGACCGGGACCGGGAGCGGGCAGACCGGGACCGGGAGCGGGTGAGCCGGGGCCGGGCGGGCCGGGGCCCGGCGAGCCGCAGGGCGGGGCGGGCGCGTGGACGCTGTTCGGCTGCACGATGGCCCCCGGCTACACCGACGCCGGCTACGAGCACGGCGAAGCGGAGGCGCTCGTCCGTGCGTACCCCGAGCACGCGCGGCTCATCCGGGAGCTGGCCCGATGAGTGCGGCGGCGCCGCGCACGGTGCTGGTGACGGGCGCCTCCGGCGGCATCGGTCGCGGCATCGCCCTCCGGTTCGCCGCGGCGGGCGCGCCGGTGGCGGTGCACTACCGCGGGGATCCGGCCGGGGCCCGCGAGACCGTCGCCGCGATCGAGCGGGGAGGTGGCGACGCGCTGGCCCTGCACGGTGAACTGGCCACCGGGGAGGGCTGCCGGGCCGTGGTCGCCGAGGCGGCCGGGTGGCGCGATGCGGGGCTCGGCGCGCTGGTCAACAACGCGGGGGTGCAGCCCGTGCGGGAGCTGGCGGGGATGACCGTCCAGGAGTGGCGCGCGGTCGTCGACACCAACCTCTCCAGCGTCTTCTGCTGCACCCAGGCCGCGGTCCCGCTGCTGGCGGAGGGCGGCGGCGGCAGCATCACGCACGTCGCCTCTGTCGAGGCGGCCCAGCCCGCGCCGGGCCACGCGCACTACGCCGCGTCCAAGGCCGCGATCGTCGCGCACGCCCGGGCCGCCGCGTCGGAGTACGGGCCGCACGGGGTGCGGGTGAACACCGTCTCACCCGGGCTGGTGGCCCGGGACGGCATCGAGGAGCAGTGGCCCGAGGGCGTCCGGCGCTGGCGCGCGGCAGCGCCGGACGGGCGGCTGGGCACCGCGGAGGACGTGGGGGACGCGTGTGTGTTCCTCGCCTCGCCGCGGGCCCGCTGGATCAACGGGCACGATCTCGTGCTGGACGGCGGGGTGTCGGCCCGGCCCTCGTGGTGACCGGGCCGACGCCCTGCACGGAAGCGGCCCCCCCCGGGGGTACCGGCCGACGCCCTGCACGGATGCGGCCCCACGGGTGACCGGGCCGACCCCCGCACGGACGTGGAGCCCCCCGGGACGCCCTGCTCGGACGCGGAGCGCCCGGTGACGCCCCCGTGCAGGCGCGGAGCGCCCGGTGACGCCCCCGTACAGGCGCGAAGCGCCCGGTGACGCCACCGGCTCAGCCGACGGGCTGCCCGGCCTCGGCGCCCACATAGCTGCGCAGGTACTGCGCCGTCAGGGTTCGGGAACTGGTGACGAGTGCCGCCGGCGGGCCGGTGAACAGCACTTCCCCGCCGTCGTGTCCGCCGCCCGGACCGAGGTCGATGATCCAGTCCGCGTGGGCCATCACCGCCTGGTGGTGCTCGATGACGACGACCGAGTTGCCGTCCTCGACCAGCCGGTCCAGCAGCGCCAGCAGTTGGTCGACGTCGGCCAAGTGCAGTCCGGTCGTCGGCTCGTCCAGGACGTAGGTCGCGGCCTTCTCCGCCATGTGGATGGCCAGCTTCAGCCGCTGGCGCTCGCCGCCGGACAGCGTGTTGAGCGGCTGCCCCAGCCGCAGGTAGCTCAGGCCGACGTCCCCGAGACGGCCCAGGATCGTGGCGGCCTGCCCGGTGGGGAAGAACGCGGCAGCCTCGGCCACCGACATGCCCAGCACTTCGCTGATGTTCTTGCCGCGCAGGGTGTACTCCAGCACCGCCGGGGTGAAGCGCTTGCCCTCGCACTTCTCGCACACCGAGGAGACGCCGGCCATCATCGCCAGATCGGTCCAGACGAGGCCGATGCCGTTGCAGTTCGGGCAGGCGCCCGCCGAGTTGGCCGAGAACAGCGCCGGTTTGACGCCGTTGGCCTTGGCGAAGGCCGTGCGGATGGGCCCGAGCAGTCCGGTGTAGGTGGCCGGATTGCTGCGGCGGGAGCCGCGGATGGGGGACTGGTCGGCCACCCGTACGCCGTCCCGTCCGGACAGGTAGCCGTGGATCAGGGAGCTCTTCCCGGACCCCGCGACGCCCGTGACGACGGTGAGGACGCCCAGCGGGATGTCCACCTCGACGTTCTTGAGGTTGTGCAGGTCCGCTCCGGTGATCCGGACGGCGCCCTTGGGCTCCCGGACCGTCTCGCGCAGGCGGGCGCGGTGGTGGAGATGGCGGCCGGTGAGCGTAGGGGAGGCGCGCAGCCCGGGCACGTCGCCCTCGTAGCAGATCCGGCCGCCCTCGGTGCCCGCGCCGGGGCCGAGGTCGACCACGTGGTCGGCGATGGCGACGACTTCCGGCTTGTGCTCGACCACCAGGACGGTGTTGCCCTTGTCGCGCAGGAGCAGCAGCAGTTCGTTCATCCGCTGGATGTCGTGCGGGTGCAGGCCGATGGTGGGCTCGTCGAAGACGTAGGTGACGTCGGTGAGGCTGGAGCCGAGGTGCCGCACCATCTTGACGCGCTGCGCCTCGCCTCCGGAGAGGGTCCCGGCGGGGCGGTCCAGACTCAGGTAGCCCAGCCCGATGTCGACCAGGGAGTCGAGCGTCTGGCAGAGCGCGTCGCGCAGCGGCGTCACATTGGCCTGCGCTCCGCCCGACGCATGCAGCTCCCCGCCCCCGGAGTCCCCGGAGCCCCAGTCCCCGGAGTCCCGGTCCCCGGAGTCCCCGGACTCCCGGCCATCCCCGGAGGGCGGCCGGGAGTCCGGGGCGGTGTCGGCCAGCCCGCGCACGAACGGGGCGAGGTCGCTGATCTGCAGCGCGGCGCAGTCGGCGATGTTCCGCCCGTCGATCCTGGAGGAGAGTGCCGCCTGGCTGAGCCGGCTGCCGCCGCACGCCGGGCAGTCGGTGTAGACGACGGCCCGGTCGACGAACTCCCGTATGTGGGACTGCAGCGCCTCCCGGTCCTTGGACAGGTAGGTGCGCCGGATGCGGGCGACCACGCCCTCGTAGGTGAGATTGGAGGTGCCGACCTTGACCTTCGTCATCGGCTTGTACAGCAGCGCGTCCCACTCCTCCGGGGTGAAGTCGCGCACCTTCTTGTCCGGGTCGAAGAAGCCGGAGTTGACGACCACCTGCCAGAACCAGCTCTCCACCGCGAACCCCGGTGCGATGATCGCCCCTTCGCGTACGGACCGTCCGGTGTCGACGATCCTGCCGGTGTCGACGGTCGTGGTGCGGCCCAGTCCCTCGCACTCGGCGCACATGCCCTCGGTGCTGTTGAAGCTGAACGCGGTCGAGGGGCCGACGTAGGGCGTGCCCAGGCGGCTGAAGAGGATCCGCAGCATCGTGTAGGCGTCGGTGGCGGTGCCCACGGTGGAGCGGGAGTTGGCGCCCATCCGCTCCTGGTCGACGACGATCGCCGCGCTCAGGTTGCGCAGGCTGTCCACGTCGGGGCGGCCCAGGCTCGGCATGAACGACTGGACGAACGTCGTGTACGTCTCGTTGATCAGCCGCTGCGACTCCGCCGCGACCGTGCCGAAGACGAGCGAGGACTTGCCCGACCCCGAGACTCCGGTGAAGACCGTCAGCCTGCGCTTGGGCAGGTCGAGGGAGACATCGGCGAGGTTGTTCTCGCGCGCTCCGCGCACTTCGATGACTGAGTGGCTGTCGGCGGGCGTCAGCGGCGTGTTCTGGGCCGGCATCCTGCTTCTCCTAGGTTCCCGACCGGCGTCCCGCGCCGGTCGGCGCAACGGAAGTGCTCGATCCGCCAGCCTAGGGAACGGGTGTGACAATCGGTGCGGCTCGCCGGCCGGTCAGCCGCGTGCTCACCAGCCGGTCAGCAGCAGGTGGTTGACCGCCAGCGCGGTCGCTGCCTGGGCCGCCAGCCAGTACCGCGCTCCCCGCCGCGGCAGCAGCGCCGCCGCGGGCAGCAGCCAGGTGAGGAAGGGCAGCCAGATCCGCTCGGTCTCGGCCTTGCTCATGCCGGACAGATCGGCGACGGCGATCGTCAGCACCGCCGCGGCCACCACCGCCGCGAGCCGTGCGCGGCTGTCCGGCCCGGCCGCGGCGAGCTCGCCGCCCGGCTGCCGGGCCCGCAGCCGTACGGCAGCCTGCCGCCCGGTCCGCGCGGCGGACACCAGCGCGCGCCGCGCCCCGGCGACCGCAGCGGGTCCGGCGGCGGTCACGGCGCAGGCGACATTGCCCCACACCCAGTAGCTGTACGGCCGGATGCGCGCGGCCCCTTCGTAGTAGCGCTCGGTCAGCAGCCGGTAGCCCTCCCACCAGTTGAAGCCCGCGAGGGTGAAGCCGGCCGCCACCACGGCCACCCCGGCCAGCACCCACGGCAGGGGCCGCAGGGTGCGGGACAGTGCGAGCACGGTGAGGCCGAGCAGCGCGCACAGGGTCAGCCCGTACGACAGGTAGCAGGTCAGCCCGAACAGCAGCCCGGCGGCGAACGCGACGGCGCGCGGCGCGCGGACCGCGCCGGTACCGGACCGGGCGGCCAGCGCGAGGAGGGCCAGCGCCCAGGCGGCGACCGCGGTGAAGTAGCCGTCAGCCGAGACCCCCACCCACACGGCGGTGGGCGCCAGGACGAGGAACGGTGCCGCCCTGCGGGCGTGCTCCTCGTCGGTGAGCGCGCGCAGGGCGACCAGCACGGCTGCGGCCGCCGACGCGCCGACGGTGATGACCCAGGCGGAGGCCCACGGCCCGCCGCCGAGCCCCACCCGGTCGAGCCCGACGAAGGTGAGCACCGCGGCGGGCGGGTGGCCCGCCACATGGGGCACCCAGTTGTCCGGGGAGTGCAGCAGGATGTGGTCGGTGAAGGTGCGCAGCGCGGCACCGGCGTCCGCGAACCGGTCGATCTCCTGGAGGTACTCGTAGGCGGACGTCAACTGGTTCTCCACGCCCCGGTGCCAGCCGTCCACCATCGCCAGCGACCAGATCCACGCCATGGAGGCGAGCCAGACCGCGGGCAGCAGCCGCCGCCACCGCAGCCGCGCGGCCAGCGCGGGACCGTAGCCCAGCACGGCCCCGGCCACCAGCAGCGCGGCGGGCGTGCCCGGGCCCAGATGCGGCTCCAGGTGGGCGTAGTACGGGGGCCAGTGGACTCGCAGGGTGCCGTGTTCCCGCTCGATGGCGCCGCCGATGACGACGGCCGCGGTCACCAGCGCCCCGGCCGCCGCCACGACCGCCAGGTCGGGACGCAGACCGCGCGGCCACGCCCCGGGGCCGCGCCACCGGGTCCGAGTGCGCGGGGCGGTGCCGGTCCCGCGCTGCTGCGGGGTCCGGGCCCCGGAGGGTGCGTCCCGGGTGTCGGGTGCGGATCCGGCCTCGGCGCTGTCGGGGCGGGTGGAGGGCGGAGGGGAGGGTTCGGCAGCCACACGGGCACGTTAGGCCGCGCGGGGCCGTGCGGGGGCCACCAGGGGAGGATGTCAGCGTTTCGTCATGGGTTCCCGGCCTCCGCGGGGCGGTCCGGGCGCATACGGTCGCCGCATGGGCGACCACCGCATCCTTCCGCGACCCCCGTTCCCCCGGCTCCCCACCGATCCCGGCTTCTGGCGCAGCCCGCTGCGCGGCCCGTGGCTGACGGCGCTGCTCGGTGTCGTGCTGCTGCTCGGCATCACCGTGCTGTTCGTCACCGGGCTGCTGTCGTACGCGGCGTACAACCCGGACCTGGCCGCTCCCAACGACCGGACACCGGACCGCGGGCTGCTCGGGTTCTACCTGTTCGCCTGGCCGACGGATCCGTACTGGCTCTACCGGCTCACCCAGGGACTGCACGTCACACTCGGTGTGGTGCTCGTCCCGGTGCTGCTGGCGAAGCTCTGGTCGGTCGTCCCCAAGCTGTTCACCCTGCCGCCCGCGCGGTCGGCGGCGCACGCGCTGGAGCGGATCTCGCTGCTGCTGCTCGTGGGGGGCGTCCTGTTCGAGTTCGTCACCGGGCTGCTGAACGTCCAGCTCGACTACCTGTTCCCCGGCTCGTTCTACCCGCTGCACTTCTACGGTGCCTGGGTGTTCATCTCCGCCTTCGTGGTGCACGTCGTCCTGCGGCTGCCGAAGGCCCTCCAGGCGCTGCGGAACGGGGCACCGCGCGACTTCGCCTCCGGCGGCACCGCAGACGCCAGGCGCGAGGAGCGCGCGGCACGCCGGTACGAAGCGGCCGCCGAGCGGGCCGGTACCGGGGAGACCGAGACGGGCGAGGCCGGGGAGGGTGCCGCCGCGGGGGAGTCCGCCGTGTCCGGCGGGCAGGAGGAGCGGTCCGCGGCCGGGGAGTACGACGAGGGCGGGGAGCACGACGGCGCCGAGGAGGACGACCGGCCCGGCGCGCGGGCCGCGGGCGGCGCGCCCGAGCGCGCCCACGAGGGAGCACGCGAGCCGGACCTGGAGACCGGGCTGGTCGCACCCCGTCCGGCAGCGCCCACCCTGACCCGGCGCGGCGCGCTCGGCGCGGTGGGCGGCGGCTCCGTGCTGCTGCTGGCGGTGACCGTCGGCCAGAACTTCGACGGACTGCCCCGCCGCACCGCCCTGCTGGCGCCGCACGGCGGGCCGGAACCGGGGACCGGCGCGAACGCCTTCCAGATCAACAAGACGGCTGCCGCCGTCGGCGTCACCGACGCGGAGACCGGAGCGGGCTGGCGGCTGACCCTGGAGCGTCCCGGCGGGCGCACGCAGCGCCTCTCGCGGGCCGACCTGCTGGCCATGCCGCAGCACTCCGCCGCGCTGCCGATCGCCTGCGTGGAGGGCTGGTCGACCTCCGACCAGCACTGGAGCGGTGTGCGGCTGAGCGACCTGGCGGAGTTGGCCGGGTTCGACCCCAGAGACGGGCTGCCCGGGGTGTTCGTCGCCTCCCTGCAGCGCTCCGGCGCCTTCCGGCACGCGGCACTGCGGGACAACCAGGTGCGCGATCCGCGGTCCCTGCTGGCGCTGCGGGTGGGCGGTGAGGATCTCTCCCTCGACCACGGCTATCCGGCGCGCGTCATCGTTCCGGCTGCGCCCGGGGTGCACAACACCAAGTGGGTGCAGCGCCTGGCGTTCGGAGCGGACCGATGAGCGGCGGCCCGGAGGAGGCCGCCGCGGGCGGCGCGGCGGACGACCGGGCGGGCGCCGGGGCGGAGTCCGCCCGGGAGCCGGGAGCTGCCCGGGAGCCAGGAGCTGCTCGGGAGCCAGGAGCTGCTCGGGAGCCGGGAGCCGCCGGGCTGCGCCGACTGCTGGGGAGCCCGTTCCAGATCGTCCTGCTGCTGGCCTCGTTCGTGCTCGCCGGATACGCGGGCGTGCGCTTCCTGGCGGACGACTGGCTCGGGGTCGCGGTGTGGTTCGTGGGCGCGGCGCTGCTGCACGACCTGGTGCTGGTGCCGCTGTACTCGCTGGCCGACCGGGTGCCCCGGCTCGCCGGGCGGTACGTCAACCACCTGCGGATCCCGGCCCTGCTCTCCCTCCTGCTGCTGGTCTGGTTCCCGCTGATCACCGGACCGGCCGACCGGTACGCGGGACTCACCGGACGGCCGGGCGGCAACAACGGCTACGCGCTGCACTGGCTGTGGCTGACCGTCGGCCTGTTCGCCGTCTCCGGACTGTGGCTGGCCGTACGGACCCTGCGCGGCCGCCGGGACCGGCGGCCGGCCCCTCAGGGGCGCCGCAGCGCGACGAACGAGCGTCCGCCGGACTCCCACTGACCCGCGGTCGTCCACCCGGCGGGCGCCGCGTACCGCAGCAGCGCCGCGGTGCCCAGCCGGGCCCAGGGGAAGGGCCGGCCGCTGCCAGGGGGCGGATGGTGCACGCTGCGCCCGTCGTCGATGCGCACCTGGGCCCGCTCGTCCACGTCCAGGGGCGAGGTCTCGGCCAGCAGCAGGCCGTCCGGCGCCAGGAGCCGGGCGCAGCGCTCCAGGAGTGCCTCGGGGGCGCCGCCGATGCCGAGGTTGCCGTCCATCAGCAGCACGCTGCCCCACCGGCCCTCACCGGGCAGCGGTTCGAAGACCGAACGGTGCAGCGCGGTACCGCCGAGGCCGACGGTGCGGGCGACGGCCTCCGGGCTCACGTCGATGCCCAGGACCCGGTGGCCGAGCGAGGACAGGGCCGCCACCAGCCTGCCGGGCCCGCACCCCACGTCCAGCACCGCGCCCTCGCAGCGGCGCAGTACGGACATGTCGGCGGAGTCCGCGCTCGCACACCAGCGCTCCACCTCCAGAGGCAGCAGCCAGCCGTCGCTGCGCCGCAGGAAGAGCGGGCCGCGGCCGCTGCGGAGCGCGTCCGCGTACGGGTCGGCGCCCCACGGGGTGGCCGGAGTGTCCTTCTCGGGAGCCGCGGCTGCGGTGCCCGCCGGGGCCGCCGCGTCCGCGGGTGCCGCCTGGTGCGGGGGCGTGGCGCGGGTGGTGGCGGTCATGGGGCGGCCGTCCGGTGCGGCGCGGCGTCCTCCGGGGACCGGCCCGCGGGGATGCCGGGGCGGTAGGGCCGCAGCTCCGGTACCGCCGCCACTGCGGCCGCGAACCGGCTGCCCGGGGCCTCGGCGGCGACCCGGACCGCGTCCTCGGCGGTGTCCACGTCGCGCAGCGCGGGCAGTCGGCGCACCCGCAGCCCCTCCCGGGTGAGCCGGTCGAGTTGCGCCTGCCCGGTCGTGGCGGTGGACATCGGAACCCCGCGCAGCAGTGCGGGATCCGGGCGGGCCAGTCCCAGGGCCCAGAAGCCGCCGTCCAGCGCCGGCCCGAACCAGGCGTCGCACTCCTGCCAGCCGTCGGGACCGAGCGCGGGTTCCAGCAGCGCGGGTGTCACCTGCGGGGTGTCCATCCCCACGAGCAGCGCCGGACCGGTGCCCGCAGCGGCGAACGCCGCGGCCAGCCGCTCGTCCAGGCCGCCGGAGCACTGCGGTACGACGTCGAAGCCGGGCGGCAACCACGCGCCGGGCTGTCCGGACAGCACCAGCACCCGGCGCGCGGCGGGCATGGCGCGCACGGCCTGGAGGGTGTCGTGCAGCGCGGCCGCCGCCAGCCCGGCCGCCTGCTGCGGGGTGCACGGCGGGCACAGCCGCGTCTTGGCCCGCCCGGGCAGCGGCTCCTTGGCGATGACGAGCAGCGTGGTGGTCCCCTCCGGGACGCTGGTTCCCTCCGGTGTGGTGGCTCCCTCCGGTGCAGTGGTTCCGTCAGGGGCAGGTCCCTCCGGGGCGGTGCCCTCCGGGGTTCCCTCGGCAGGACGGGACGGCGTCGTCATCGGGCAGCCTCCTGTTCGGTGACGGGCGGCTCCTGGAGCACCGCCCGCATGTCGCGTACCGCGTGCCAGGTGCCCCGCCAGGTGCCGGTCACCTTGGACTTGCCGGTGCGCGGGCGGTAGGGCACGTCGCGCTCCTCGATGCGCCACCCGGCGTCCGCCGCCCGCACGACCATCTGGAGCGGGTATCCGCTGCGCCGGTCGGTGAGTCCGAGCCCCAGCAGCGCTTCGCGGCGGGCCGCGCGCAGCGGGCCCAGATCGTGCAGCCGCACACCGGTGCGCGCGTGCAGCATCCGGGAGAGCGCGAGGTTGCCCGCGCGGGCGTGTGCGGGCCACGCGCCGCGCGTCTGCGGGCGCCTGCGGCCCAGGACGAGGTTGCTGCGGCCCTCCCGCACCGCCTCCACGAACGGCACCAGGAGGGCCGGGTCGAGCGAGGCGTCGCAGTCGCAGAAGCAGACGATGTCCGCCTCGGCCGCCGTCAGCCCCGCGTGGCAGGCGGCGCCGAAGCCGCGCCGGGACTCGGAGACGACGGTCGCGCCCAGTCCGCGTGCCGTGGCCGCCGAGTCGTCCGTGGAGCCGTTGTCGACGACGATCGCGCGCCAGCCCGGGGGGATCCGCTCCAGCACCCAGGGCAGCGCCTCTTCCTCGTCGAGGCAGGGGAGTACGACATCGACACCGGGCACGGGCACGGCCTCCTTCGGACGAGGTTCGATCACGCTCCGCACACCCTACGGAGCCAAAAGCGACATTCCAGACTTCGCGTTCTTACGAAACACGGACATCGCCCCGGCTGCCGCCGGCCCGGCTCCCGCGCTCCGGCATCCGGTGCGACCCTGAGGCCATGCAGCCACCACCCGCCGGGCGTGTCCTGGTCGTCGACGACGACCCCACCGTCGCCGAGGTCGTCACCGGATACCTCCAGCGCGCCGGATACGCCGTCGACCGCGCGGAGACCGGCCCCGACGCGCTGGAACACGCCGCGGCGCGGTGGCCGGACCTGGTCGTGCTCGACCTGATGCTGCCCGGCATGGACGGCCTGGAGGTCTGCCGCCAACTCCGCGGCCGGGGACCCGTGCCCGTCATCATGCTCACCGCACTCGGCGACGAGGGCGACCGGGTGCTGGGCCTGGAGGTCGGCGCCGACGACTACGTCACCAAGCCGTTCAGCCCCCGCGAGCTGGTGCTGCGCGTCGAGTCCGTGCTGCGCCGCAGCCGCCATGCCGAAGAGGCCCCGCGGCCCGCCGCGGTGCTGCGCGCCGGAGGGCTGGCCGTCGATCCCCTCGCCCGGCGCGCCGCCCGGGACGGCACCGAGCTCTCGCTCACCGTGCGGGAGTTCGACCTGCTGGCCCACCTGCTGCGGCACCCCGCCCGCGCGTTCTCCCGCGAGGAGCTGATGCGCGAGGTGTGGGGCTGGGCCTTCGGCGACCTCTCGACGGTCACCGTCCACGTACGCCGGCTGCGCGCCAAGATCGAGGACGATCCCGCGCAGCCCCGGCTGATCCAGACCGTGTGGGGTGTCGGCTACCGGTTCGACCCGGGCGCCGACGCGCAGGAGGACTGAACCACCGTGCACGACATGCTGCTCATCGCCCTGTTCGCCTTTCTGGGAGCCGCCGCGGCCGGACTGCTGGGCGCCCTGGCGCTGCGCGCCCTGCGGCACCGCTCGCTCGCCGTCTCGCTGACGGTCGTCTCCACCGTCGCCGTGACCGCCATGCTCTCCGGGACGCTGGCCGTCGCCTGGGCCATGTTCCTCTCCCGGCACGACCTGTTCGTCATCACCACGGTCGTCGCGATGGCGGCCGTCGTCTCGCTGGCGACCGCGCTGCTGCTGGGCCGCTGGGTGGCGTCCCGCAGCCACGCCCTCACCCGCGCGGCCCGGTCCTTCGGGGACGGCGGCAGCTTCCCGGCTCCCGGCGCGGCCGAGGCGGACGATCCGGCCGAGTTCGCGGCACTCACCCGGGAGCTGGCCGCCACCAGCGAGAAACTGGCCGCCTCCCGGGACCGCGAGCGGGCACTGGAGAGCTCCCGGCGGGAACTGGTCGCCTGGATCTCGCACGACCTGCGCACCCCGCTGGCCGGACTGCGTGCCATGTCCGAGGCGCTGGAGGACGGCATGGTGGAGGACACCGGCCGCTGCCTGCGGCAGATCCGCACCGAGGTCGAACGGCTCAACTCCATGGTCGGCGACCTGTTCGAGCTCTCCCGGATCCATGCGGGCGCGCTCGCCCTGACCACCCACCGGGTGACCTCCGCCGAACTCGTGGAGGAGGCGCTGGCGGGCGCCGACCCGCTGGCCCGGCAGAGCGGGGTCCGGCTGGTGGGCGACGCGCTGACCGACGTGCCGGTGGAGGTGGACCCGCGCGAGATGACCAGGGTGCTGGGGAACCTGCTCGTGAACGCCATCCGGCGCACTCCGGCCGACGGCACCGTCGCGGTGCATGTGCGCAGCGTCGAGGAGCAGGTCGTCCTCTCCGTCACGGACGGCTGCGGCGGCATACCCGAGGAGGACCTGCCCCGCGTCTTCGACACCGGCTGGCGCGGCACCCACGCCCGCACGCCCCCGGGCGCGGGCCTGGGGCTGGCCATCGTCCGCGGCATCGTCGAGGCCCACCGGGGCACCGCAGCCGTCCGCAACGTGACCGGCGGCTGCTGCTTCGAACTCACCCTGCCGACCGCCGGACCGGGCTGAGCGCACACCGAGCGGTCCACCACCGGGGCGACTGCACCCGGTGGTCCGCTTGCTCCCGGTGGGCGGCGGCCTGGTACCGGTGGGCGGGCCGGTCTCGGTGGGCGGCCCGGTGCGGGCGGGTCGGTTGCTCCCGGTGGGCCGGTCGCAGCCGGCGGCGCAGGAGCGGGCACGGTGGCGCAACGGTCCGCTACGCCCGCCCCGACGGCGCCCTCATGTCGGACGCCGCGAACTCCTTCATGCCCTCCGCGAAGCCGATCTGCGCGCGCCATCCCAGCTCCCGCGCGGCCCGTTCGGAGGACGCCGTGATGTGCCGTACGTCGCCCAGCCGGAACTCGCCCGTCACCACCGGGTCGGGCCCGCCGTGGAACTCGGCCAGCGCGCTCGCCGTCTCGCCGATGGTGTGCGGGTCGCCGCTCCCGGTGTTGTACGCGGCGAAGGAGCCCGGCGCCCGGTCCGCGCCCGGCATGCGCAGCGCCTCCAGCGCGGTGACGTTGGCGGCCGCGATGTCCCGCACATGGACGAAGTCCCGGCGCTGCGCCCCGTCCTCGTAGACGGTGGGGGCCATCCCGCGGGCGAGCGCCGAGCGGAAGAACGAGGCCACCCCCGCGTACGGCGTGTCGCAGGGCATGCCGGGCCCGTAGACGTTGTGGTAGCGCAGCGAGACCGCGGCCCCGCCGACCGCGCGGGCCCAGGCCGCCGCCAGGTGCTCCTGGGCGAGCTTGGTGGTCGCGTAGGTGTTGCGCGGGTCCAGCGGCGCGTCCTCGCCGACCAGTCCGGGACGCAGCGCGGCTCCGCAGTCGGGGCACGGCGGATCGAACCGCCCGGCACGGAGGTCCGGCACGGCACGCGGCCCCGGCCGGACGACCCCGTGCTGCGGGCACGCGTAGCGGCCCTCCCCGTAGACGACCATCGAACCGGCCAGCACCAGCGCGCGCACCCCGGCCCGCTCCATCGCCGTCAGCAGCACCGCCGTGCCGAGGTCGTTGCAACTGACGTACTCCGGGGCGTCGGAGAAGTCCTTGCCCAGCCCGACCATCGCCGCCTGGTGGCACACCGCGTCCACACCGTGCAGCGCCTCGGCGACGGCGTCCTGGTCGCGCACGTCGCCGCGCAGCCACCGCACCCCCGGCGCGGCGGCCGGGGACGCGGCGCCCTCTCCGTGCGCCGACGGGAGCAGGGCGTCCAGGACGACCGCCTCGTGGCCCGCGTCGGTCAGGGCCTCCACGACGTGGGAACCGATGAATCCGGCACCGCCGGTGACAAGAACGCGCATACAGCCACGCTAGAGGCGCGCGGGCGTCGCGCAACGGTACGCGGCACCGTGTCATCGCTCCGTAAGAACCCGATCCCCGCCGGCACCGCCATGAGCGCCTGGTCCGTGCGGATTGTCCTACCGTGCGCTCACCGCGGGGCCGTGCAGGCCCCGTCGGACTCCGGGGGCGTGGACGGCACGCCGGACGCGGGAACTTCGCGTCCGGCACTGCGGGTGCGGCGCGTCGCCTTCGGCTCGGGGACGGGCGCCCTCCGGCTCAGCGGACGGTCCGGAACGCACCCGCGCGGGCCGCCTCGTACGCCGCCAGCGCGGCCCGGTCGGCGGCCGCCCGGTCCAGGGGGGCGCCGGTGGTCAGCAGTTGGTAGTACAGCGGTGCGGAGACGGCGCGGATGACCTCCTCGGGGTCCGTGTCGGACGGTACCTCCCCCCGCTCGGCCGCCTGCCGCACGCAGGGTGCCCACTCCGCGATCCGCGACGCGTAGAACCGGTGCAGGGCCTCGGCTGCGGGCGCGTCGCACGTCGCCGCGGCGATGACTGCCTTGAACAGCGCGCCCTGCCGGGGATCCGTCAGGGTGCGGCGCACCAGTGCGGCGTTGGCCGCCAGGTCGTCGAGGAGCGCGCCCGTCTCGGTGCGGGGTTCGGACTGCTCGGCCATGTCGTCGAGCAGATCCGCCAGCAGCGCGGTGATCGTCCCCCAGCGCCGGTAGACCGTCGTCTTGCCCACTTCCGCGCGGCGGGCCACCTCGGCGAGGTCGAGGTGGGCGAAACCGTGCTCCGCGAGGGCGTCCCCGGCGGCGCGCAGCACCGCCTCGCGCACCCGCGCCGTGCGTCCCCCGGGCCGTACGGTGCCGGGTGAGGCGGCGGCTCCCGGGCCGGTCGTCCTCCGCCGGGCCCCCGGTTCAGGTGTCACAACGGGTCTCCAGTTCCCTTACGGCTCGCACGGGCCACTTTACTGGGCCTCGACAGAGCCGGAGTCCCGTCCGCCGGTGCGCTGCCGCCCCGCCTCCCGGGCCTCCCGCGCCGCCAGGAACGCGGCGAAGGTGACGGTGCCGGTGGCCAGATCCGGGGCCAGGTTGTCGCCCCGGCGGAACGCGCGGGCCGTACGTCCGGGAAGGGGGAGGTCCAGCACACGGCGGGTGCGCCCGGCCGACCGGAGGGTGAGTTCGGCGAGTTCGTGCGCGGTGTGCACCCGCGGCCCTCCCATGTCCGGCACCCGGCCGGCGGGCTCACCGCGAACCGCCGCGGCGAGCCGGTGGGCCACCTCGGTGACCTCCACCGGCTGGAACCGGAATCCGGCCGGTGCGACGACGCCCGGCAGCCGCCGCTGCGCCGTGGTCAGCGAGGCCACGAGGTCGTGGAACTGGGTCGCCCGCTGGATCGTCCACGGCACCCCCGACCGCTCCAGCAGCCGCTCGGCCGCGAACTTGGCCTTGTAGTACGGGAAGGGAATCCGGTCCACGCCCACGATGGAGATGTAGACCAGGTGGTGCACGCCTGCCTCGCGCGCCGCCTCGACCAGCCGCGAGAGCACCTTCACCTCCCGCCACGGATCGGTGGCACAGTGCACGATCGCCCGTGCGCCGGAGACGGCCGCCGCCAGCCCGATGCCCTTGACCAGGTCGCAGACCGCCCACTCGCAGGGCCGGTCGTCGTCCGCGCGGCGGGGGCGCCTGCTCATCACACGCACCGTCGTACCGTCCGCCAGCAGCGTGTCCACCAGCGGACGGCCGAGGGTTCCGGTGCCACCGGTCACCAGTACGGGCCCGGCGGCGTGCGGGGTGCCGGAAGCGTGGCCGGTCGGGTTCGGCGAAGGGGCCATGGGACTCGTTCCTCCGGGGTCGGGAGTGTGCCGTTCCCCTGGAGACCGGACAGCGGCCCCGAACGTGACGACCCGCCCCGCGTGCCTGCCGCTCCCACGCCGAACCCGAACCGAACCCGGCTCCGGACCGGGCTCCGGGCCCGGCCCCGGCCCCGGCCCCGGATCTGAACCGCGGGCCGGCGCGGACCGGCGCGGACCGGCGCGGACCGGCCGCGGTACGCGCTCGGCCGCGAGGTACGCGCACAGGAGCCGCAGTCCCGCTCGATCCGGCGCGGAGGTCAGCTCGACGGGTACGCAGCGAACTGCCGTGCCGCATAGGCGATCTTGTCCGGGCTGACGCAGATCCGCAGCGCGGATATCCGCTCCTGGGCCACCTCCAGCGTGACCACGCCCAGCAGCCCGTCCTCCGCGAGCGCGAGCAGCGCGGGCCCGCCGTTCACCTCGCACGGCACCAGAACGGCTGCTGCCGCGAACCGGGCCAGACCGCCCGCCAGGTACCGCGCCACCTTCGCTCGGCCCAGGATCGGGCGCCGTGCGGCGCTGATCCGCCCGCCGCCGTCCGCGTACGAGACGACGTCCTCGGTCAGCAGCCGCTCCAGCCGCCGGAGATCGCCCTCGCGGGCGGCTGCGACGAAGGACTCCACCAGCCCCGTCCAGCGCTGCCGCACGGGTGCGCCGACGCCGGTCCCGCCGACCGTGCCCGTGGCGTCCGTCGTATCCGTTGTGCCCGCCGCGACCGCTGTGCCCGTCGTATCCGTCGCGTCCGTCGCGACCGCTGTGCCCGTCGCGTCCGTCGCGACCGCTGTGACCGTCCCGTCCGTCGCGCCTGCTGTGCCCGTCGCGTCTTTCGTGCAGGTCTCTCCGGTACGCGGGGCGGGCGCACCGCGGCCGATCGCCTGCTTGGCCCGTCGGTGGAGCTGGCGCGAGTTGGCCTCCGAAGTCTCCAGCAGCTCCGCGATGTCCCGGTGCGGGTAGCCGAACGCCTCGCGCAGCACGAACACCGCCCGCTCCGGCGGCGTGAGCCGCTCCAGCAGGACCAGCAGCGCGAACGAGACCGAGTCGCGCTGCTCGACCGTCTCCAGCGGGCCGAGCGGCGGCGGTGCGGTCCGGGGCCCGGCGCCGCTGGTGCCCGCCACCGCGCCGACCGTGCCGCTCGCCGTCGTCAGCACCGGCTCGGGCAGCCATTGGCCCACGTACCGCTCGCGGCGCATCCGGGCGGAGGCCAGCTCGTTGAGGCTGAGATTGGTGACGACCTTGGCCAGCCAGGCGCCCGGGGCCGTCACCGTGTCCCGGTCGGTGCGCTCCCAGCGCAGATACGCCTCCTGCACGAGGTCCTCCGCCTCGGACGCCGAGCCCAGCATCCGGTAGGCGATCCCGAAGAGCCGCGCCCGATGCGCCTCGAACTCCATCGCCGCGTCCACCACGCGGCCCAGTGGACCACGCGGCCGACCGAAACCGCAGCCACCCCCGCCGAGGTGCCCGGGGCCCCTCCGGGCTTCGCCGAGGTCCCCGGACGCCCTCGTGGACGCCCTCGTGGACGCTCCCGTGGACGCCTCCGGCCTCCGCGGAGTCTCCCGCCCCATGCCTTCTCCGGCCCCGTGACGATCCGAGGCCGGGCGCGTTAGCCCAGCGGGCGCCGGTGAAGTGGTCCAACACCTGGGGCCGCGAGAAGGGCTACAAGGCCGTCAACTCGGCGTGGACGGCGCCGCGGTCGGGCCATGTCCTCGAGGTCCAGTTCCACACGCCGGGCGGAAAGCAGGCCCAGTTGCGGACGCACAAGCTCTACGAGGAGCAGCGGCTCCCCAGCACCTCTCCGGCCAGGGCGCAGGAACTGCAGCGCGAACAGGACCGGATCTTCGCCGCCGTTCCCGTCCCCGAGGGCGCCGCGGCCCTCCAGCCGCCGACCGAGGTGGTCGCGCGGCCGGGAGCGACGGTGCCCGGCCGCGGCGCGGAGGTCACAGCTCCTGTGAGGTGAGCCAGGGCCGGATCTGGCGGCGGGCGTGGTGCAGCCGGGACTTGACGGTGCCCAGCGGGATGCCGAGGCGGTCGACGATCTCGGCGTAGTCCATCTGGCACACGTCGCGGTAGACCAGGGGAGCCACCAGATGCGGGCTCTCCTGCTCCAGCCGCTCCAGCGCCTCCAGGAGGTCCACCCGGGAGCCCGCGATCACACTCGTCGTCCGCGGGTCCGGGCGCTGCTCCGGGGCGCTCGTCTGGTGCGGGAGCGTCGGCTGCTCGACGGCGCGGCGCTTGAGTTCGCGGTACTTCTGGCGGGAGCAGTTGGCCACGATCGTGTGCAGCCAGGTGCTGAAGCGGCTGCGGCCCTGGAAGCGCTCGATGTGCCGGGAAACCTGCAGCAGTACGTCCTGCGCGGCCTCCTCGGCGTCCTCGCGGAAGAGGAGGAACCGGCCGCAGTGCCGCACCACGTCGGGCCGGATGGTGCGCAGCAGCGCGTCGAGGGCCGCACTGTCCCCGGTCGCCGCGCGGGCCGCGAGGGCTTCGGTGTCGGCGGGCGCCGACGGGTCGACGGGCTCCGGTGTCGCTCCGGTGCCGGTCGGCTCAGGCCGCCCGGATGGCTGGTTCACGGCGTGGGAGGAGGACGGTGGGCACATCCAGGCATCATAAGGGGCATGCCTTCACCTGATCAGATCGGCCGCTACCGGGTCGACCGTCGTCTCGGCTCCGGCGCCTTCGCGGTCGTGTGGCTCGCACACGACGACCGTCTGGAGGCACCTGTCGCCGTCAAGGTGATGGCCGACAACTGGGCGCACAGAATGGATATCCGGGACCGTTTCCTGGCCGAGGCCCGGCTGCTGCGCAAGGCGTCCTCGGGCGGTGTGGTCCAGGTCTTCGACGTGGGAGAACTGGACGACGAACGCCCCTATTTCGTCATGGAGTACGCGGACCGGGGCACCGTCGCCGACCGGATGACGCTGGGCCCGCTGCCGGTGTCCGAGGCGGTCCGGCTCACCGCTGAGGCGGCGCGCGGCGCGGAGGCCCTGCACGAGGCCGGGGTGGTGCACCGCGATATCAAGCCATCCAATGTGCTGTTGACCAGCGGAGGGGTGCAGGGCCGGGAACGGGTGCTGGTGGCCGATCTGGGCCTGGCCAAGAACCTCGCCCACGCGTCGGGGCTGACGGTGGTCGCCGGGTCGGTCGGCTACATGGCGCCGGAACAGGCCGAACCCTTCGAGGGCATCGACGCCCGCGCGGACGTCTACAGCCTCGGGGCCGTGCTCTACCACCTGGTCTCGGGCGCGACGCCCGGAACGCCGGACCGGGTGATGCCGCTCGACGAACTGCGCCCCGGGCTGCCGCCCGCGGTGGGGGCCGCTGTCGGGCGCGCGATGGAACCCGACCGCGAGCACCGCTGGCCGACCGCGGCGGCGCTGGCGCAGGAGTTGGACCGGATCGCGGGGACGCTGGAGCGCGCCGAGGACGACCCGGCCGCGACCGGTGCGGCGGAGTCCGCCGCGGACGCGGCGGGCCAGGACGGCACCGGCACGCCGTCCTGGGCGTCCCCGAGCGGTATGCCGTCCACGGTGCGCCCGACCTCCCAGGGGGCCGCTCAGCCGGCGACTGCGGCGACCGAGCCGCCCTCCCGGACGTCAGGAGCGGGTGGCGGCCGTCCGGCCGCGCCGGACGCGTCCTCCGCCGGGTCCGGGTCCGGGTCCGGGGTCGGGGTCGGGTCCGGGTCCGGGGCTGGGTCCGGCACGGCGGAGCCGGACCGTCGGGCGTCCGGTGCGGAGCCGGACCGTGCGGCGCCCGGCTCGTCGGAGTCGGCCACGGGAGAGCCCGTTTCCGAGGGGCGCTCGCGCGCATCCGCAGGGCGTGCTCCGCAGAACGCCCTGCCGGAGGGGCCGCCTGCCGGGGGTTCCTCTTCGGGGGGTTCCTCTTCCGAGGGGGCCGCGCCCGGGACGTCCGGAGCCGGGGCATCCGACTCGCGGGCGTCCGAGCCCGCCCCGGGGCGCCCCTCGCCGGGCGGCACGGCGCCCGTGCGGCCCGCGCGCCGCCGCCGGACGCGGGCGCTCGCCTTCGGGACGGCCGTTGTCGTGCTGGCCGGGGTGGGCGTGGCCGCCACGGCACTGGCGCCGGAACCCCAGCGGACGCCCTCGACCGTGAAGGTGCGCGACACCAGCGGGCGGATCAGCGTGCGGGTGCCGGGCACATGGGCGCGGGAGTTCACCGACTCGGGCTGGAACCCCTCCTCGCTGGGGTTGTCGGCCGACCACGCACCCGGACTGCTCGTCGCGGAGGACGTGCACAGTTGGCAGGACCTCACCTCGAAGACCAGCGGCGTCTTCGTCGGCCTCGGGTCCGCGGACGGGAAGAGCGGGAAGAGCGACGAGAGCGCGGACAGTGCCGCGGAGGGACTGCCCGACAAGGTGGCCGAAATCAAGCACTCGGAGTGCGACTACGCGGGAAGCCGGAACTTCAGCGGCGGAGGGTGGAGCGGGCGCATCCGGACGTGGTCGTCCTGCGCCTCCGGGTACTCGCTGGAGGAGATCGGCCTGAAGGCGACGAAGCAGGGTACGTCTCCGGTGTACGTGCAGATCCGCTGTGAGGAGGATTGTTCGGACAAGACGGACAAGGTGCTGGACAGTCTGCGCGTCAGCGCCGACGCCTCGTAGGGCGGGTGCCCGGCAGGGGCGGCAGAGGCCCGCTGCCGCGCCGGGTTTCCTCCCGTACGTCACCTCCACCTCATGCGGCGCACGCGTTCCGGTCCGGACCCTCCCGTTGCGACCGACCGCGAAAAAATCACGGGCGGCCGTGAACTTTCCTGCGGTACCGGCCATCGAATGCTGTGTACGGCGCGAAAGCCCCGAGGCACGCTGGAGACGAGAACCGGCACGCACACGAGGCCGCGGGGAGGCCGAACGACCGCGCGACAGCAGGACCAGGGAGTGACGGCAGCCATGACGAAGCGCCAGGACTCGACAACCGCGCAGCTCTCGACGACCCCGTCCGGGGCCGGAGCCCCGGCCCCCGGCGCACCGCGCGCCCTCCACCGCAGGCGGCGCCGGGTGACGCGGGTCGCCGCCGCCGCGACCGCGGTACTGGCGGCGGGCGCGTTGGTGGTCGGATGCGGCAAGGACCCCGAACCGGCTCCGGAGAAGGTCGGCGGTGACGCCGCCCCGGCCGGGAGCGACAAGTCCGGCGACTCCACGGGCGGGGACAGCAAGAACGGCAGCGAGGACACCGGCGGCAAGGACGGCGACGGGAGCGGCTCGGACTCCGCGTCGGACTCCAAGGCGTCGGGTTCGTCCTCCGCGGACTCGTCGAGCAGCAAGAGCGGGTCGGGCTCGTCCTCCGGTTCCCGGTGCGGCACGGGCGACTTGAAGGCGTCGTTCGGCGACAACCACCCGGGCGCCGGGCAGGAGAACTTCGCGCTGGTGCTGACCAACCGGTCCGACGACACCTGCACGGTGCGCGGCTACCCCGGCCTCGCCTTCGTCAACGACGACGGTGAGCAGGTCTCCTTCGACCCGCAGCGCACCGGAGGGAAGGTCCGGACCGTCGAGCTGTCGCCCGGGAAGAGCGCCTGGGCCCCGCTCTCCTTCACCAATCCGAAGATGACGAACGTCACCACGGTCACCCCGAGCGCGGCCAAGGTCACCCCGCCCGACGAGCGGGGTTCCCTCCGGGTGAACTGGTCCGGCGGGCCGGTCACCAACACCGGCAAGGCGTCCGTGCCCAAGATCGGCCCGCTGTCCCCGGGCACCGGCGGCTGAGGCCCGGCCCGGAGGCCCCGGGCCTCCTCCCGGCTCCCGGCTCGTGGCGCCGAGCGGGCTTTCCGGGGCCGGGGCCGGGGCCTCCGCGGTGCGGGATCTGCGCCGTACGGCCGCCCCTGGGCCGGCGGCATGCGGACGCCTCCCACCGGGAGGGGGAGGCGGTGCCGTCCGGGGTGGGCAGGGGCGCCGTCCGAGTCCGGGTGCTGATCGGACCGCCGACGGCTCGCTCCTTCGCCGGGTCCTGCGACGTGCGGCACCGGGTCCTGCGACGTGCGGCACCGGGTCCTGCGACGTGCGGCGCCCGGTCCCGCGGCATGCGGTGCCGGGGCCCGCGATGCGCGGCGCCCGGTCCTTCGACAGGCGGCGCCGGCCTTTCCGTGGTAGCGGAGACGGCACACCTCCGCCCCGACCGCCCCGGGGTCTGCGAGGGCCCGGCCCGCGACAGGCCCCTTCTCCTTCCCTTGCTCCCCCCTGCTCCCCCTTGCTCCTTCTCTTCCTCCTTCGACCCCTCCTGACTGGCCCGAAGCCCGGGGCCGGGTCAGATTGGAACCGTGCGGGAATGGGCGGCCGGGGCACAGCCGGTGATCGGGTACGGCGGCAACCTGGGGCGGCTGTGGCGCTTGGCGCGATGGCTGCCCGCCGCGCTGTGCGCGCTGGGGGTCGCCCTGGACTTCGCGACCCCCCGGGACGTGACCGTCTCGGCGCCGTTCGCCGCCGCCCCGCTGGCTGCCGCGGCCTTCCTGACCCTCCGCGGCACCGTGCTCACCGGAATGTTCTCCTCCGGGGCGACCATCCTCTTCTCCGCCTTCCACGACTCCGCCAACGCCTTGGAGGCCGAGGCCCGGTCCATCACCATCGTGACGGTGTCCGTCCTCGCCATCGGCGTGAACTATGTCCTGGTCCGCAGTGGCAGCAGACTGGCCTCGGCGCGCAGCATCGCCGAGGCGGTGCAGTACGCCGTGCTCCCCGCACCGCCCTCCCGCGTCGGTGCGCTGACCGTGGCGACCCGGTACCGCGCGGCGCAGGCAGAGGCCCGGATCGGCGGGGACTTCTATGCGGCGGAGGAGACCCCGTACGGCGTACGACTGCTGCTGGGTGACGTACGGGGCAAAGGGCTCGACGCGGTGGCCTCCGTCGTCCTCCTGGTCGGGGTGTTCCGGGAGGCGGCCGAGCAGGAGGCGACCCTCCCCGGTGTGGCGGCCCGGCTCGATCGTGCCCTCCAGCGGGACGCCCATCGCCTTCAGGGCGCGGCCCGGCTGGAGGACTTCAGCACGGCGGTGCTGGTCGAGATCGTCGATGCGTGTCCGCAGCACCCGGCTCCTCCCGCTTCCGGTGCTTCCTCGACCACTCCGGAAGACTCTGCCGACTCGCGATCCTCTGCCGCCCCGCCCGCCCCTGACGTCCTGGCGGTCCCGGCCGGCTCGGGAGCTTCGGATGTACCGCCCTCCTCCTCGCCCCTGGACTCCTCGGCCTCCCGGGCCGGTGATCCCCTGGCCCGGAGCGCGGAGGCGCCGGGGAACGCCGCACCGGGCGAGCCGGGCCCACCCGGCGGCACCCCCGGTCCACCGGGCGGACCGGACGCCGGGGACGATGGCGCGGCGATGGACCGCACGGCGGGCGACGATGTCCTCCTGCGCGTCGTCAACCGGGGCCACCCGGCTCCGGTGCTGCTGCACCGCGGCCGGGCGACACTGCTGGAGCCGACCATCCCCGCACTCCCGCTTGGCATGACCGACCTGGGCGTATGGCATCAGCAGGTCGACGAGTTCGCCTTCCCACCCGGCGCCCAGCTCCTCCTCTACACCGACGGCCTGTCCGAGGCCCGCAACCCGGAGGGCGACTTCTACCAGCCGGCCCAGCGACTGTCCCGCGCCTGCTTCGCCGATCCGGAGGAGTTGCTGGCGACGATCCTGGCCGACGTCGCGGCGCACACCGGTGGCCAGTCGGCGGACGACATGGCCCTGCTCGCCGTCGCCCGCGACACCTCTCGCGAGCCCTCCCGCGACGCCTCGGACGCCGCCCCGGACAGCGCCCCGGACGACGCCTCTCACGACACCCCGCGCAGCCCCTGACCCTGTGCGCCGACCGGCCGAATGCCTCGCGGGCCAGGCAGCGGTACGGGGGGCGCGGAGCCAGGCGGGACTCACGTCAATTACGGGGAACGGCTTGGAATCCCGGCCGCAGTTCTATTAACGTCCGATAACGCAGCACGGTCGTCACTGCCGTCACGGAAGACGGCACCGTGCGCCGTCGCCGAATCCCGCACGCGGTGCAACAGCAGCACCCGATCGGCCGCACAGCACCGTGGGAACCGGGGAACCACCCCTCCTCGTCAGCCGGACGAGGGGGACGGGGTGAATCGGACGCCCTTGCGAGAGGACGCCCGTAGGAGACCTTCCTGCTCCGAACCCGTCAGCTAACCCGGTAGGCGAGAAGGAAGGAAAGGAGAGCGCCCCCGTGGCCTCCAGATCCCAGGGCTTCGTCGGCCACGCGTCCCAGGCGGACGCGTACGCCCCACCCGCCGACCACGCCGGACCGGCAGCACCCTACGGCCAGGCCGCGTCCCAGGGCCCCGTCCCAGGACGGCCGGGACGGTCTACGTATGCCGTCTCCGCCGTCTCCGCCGGCCCCGGCCCCGTGCCGCCGCGCCATGACGGGCGGGACACCGGTGACACGCCTGCTGTTCGTCCCACTGATGCCGCCGATGACGAGTCGTGGGAGGACTGGAACCCCTCGGAGGACTCCGCCATTCCGGTACGGGGACGGCACCGGGTCGCCAAGCAGCGTGCCGGAGGCGTGGCGCGGGGCGGCACCGTCCTGGGAGTCGGCATGATCGCAGCCGTCGGCGCCGGCGGTATGGCGACCGCCCAGGACCGGGACCCCGGCACGATATCCGTGCCCGACGTGGACACCGCCGCCGACGCGCTCCGCAGCATCTCCGACCGGCTGCCCGACGCCGAGGACCTGCCCGGCATCGGCAGCCTGGTCTCCGAGAACGCCGAAGGCACGACGGACTCCGGCAGCGCCGGGAACACGTCAGCCGGCCCCCTCAGCCAGGCCGGGCTGTCCGACGAGGACGGGGCGGCGGGCCGCACCGACGCGGGCGAGGCTCTGCGCGCCCGCATCCTCGAACAGGCTGAACGTCACCGCTCCGCGGCGGACGAGGCAGCCCGCGAGAAGGCGGCCCGGCAGGCCGCGAGCGCGGCAGCGGCGGAAGCCGCCGAACGGGCCGCCGCTGCCGAAGAGGCGAAGGAAGAGGCGAAGCAGGAGCGGGCGCGCGAGGAGGCCGCCGAGCAGGAACGCAAGGCGGAGGCCGAGCGGAAGCGCAAAGCCGAAGCGGCCCGTCGGGCCGAACTCGCCCGCAGCTACACGGCGCCGCTCGCCTCCTTCCAGCTCAGCGCCGGATTCGGCCAGGCAGGCGGCATGTGGCAGAGCGACCACACCGGACAGGACTTCGCCGCCCCCAACGGCACCCCCGTCAAGGCCGTCCACAGCGGAACGGTCAAGGAGGCGGGCTGGGCCGGTTCGTACGGCTACCGCGTCGTGCTGCGGCTGGAGGACGGGACGGAACTCTGGTTCTGCCACCTCTCCTCCATGACCAGGTCGGCGGGCGACAAGGTCGGCACCGGCGATGTCATCGGCCGGGTCGGCTCCACCGGCAACTCCACCGGGCCCCATCTGCACGTCGAGGTCCGCCCGCACGGCGGCGACCCGGTGGACCCGCTGCCGTGGCTCCGCGACAAGGGAGTCAAGGTCTGAGGCCACCGCGCGTCGTGCTCCGGCGCCGACCCGCGCCGGAGCACGACGACATCGGGCACGACGACATCGGGCACGACGACATCGGGCACGACGACATCGGGCACGACGACATCCGGGACGCCCGGTGGCACCGGGGCACGCCGTCCGGGACGCCCGGTGTGCGCGCACGCGGGACCGCCCGACGCCGCGCTACCGTCGCGGCATGCAGATGAATGCCGACAGGAAGATCGGTCAACTGTCCGTCTCGCCGCTCGTGCTCGGCGGCAACGTCTTCGGCTGGACGGCCGACACCCCCACCTCGTTCGCCGTGCTCGACGCCTACACCGACGCCGGCGGCAACGTCATCGACACGGCCGACGGCTATTCGGCCTGGGTGGAGGGCAACAGGGGCGGCGAGTCGGAGACCGTCATCGGCGAGTGGCTCGCCGCGCGTGGCCCCGCCGTACGCGACAGCGTCGTCGTCTCCACCAAGGTGGCCCGCCACCCCGCTCACATGGGTCTCGCCCCGGCCACCATCAAGGCCGCCTGCGAGGATTCGCTGCGCCGCCTGCGGACGGACCGCATCGACCTCTACTACACGCACTTCGACGACGAATCGGTCGAGGTCTCCGACATCGTCTCCGCGCTCGACGACCTCGTCAGGGAGGGCAAGGTCCGCGAGATCGCCGCCTCGAACATCTCCCCCGCCCGTCTCGCCGCGTCGCTCGCGTTCAGCGACCGGGAAGGCGCTGCGCGGTACGTGGCGCTCCAGCCGCACTACAACCTCGTCTCGCGGGACACCTACGAGGGCGAACTCGAGGAGCTCGCCCGACGTGAGTCCCTGGCCGTCCTGCCGTACTACGCGCTGGCCTCCGGGTTCCTCACCGGCAAGTACCGTCCGGGCGAGGCCGTCCCGGAAGGGGCACGGGCGGGCAAGGCGGCCCGGCTCCTGGCCACCGAGCGGGGCCAGCGCGTCCTGGCCGCGCTAAACACCGTCGCCGCCGCGCACCAGGCGTCCGAGGCCACCGTCGCGCTCGCCTGGCTCGCCGCACAACCGACCGTGACGGCCCCCATCGCCAGCGCCCGCGCAGTGGACCAGCTCCCCGCACTACTGGCCGTCGCCGATCTGCGGCTCACCAACGACGAACTGCGCCTGCTGACGGACGCGTCCGCCTAACGCCTCGCCGGCAGGGCCGTACGCCGGTGACCGCACCAGCCCGCGCGGCGGCGACGGCACCCGGCCGCGCATCAGGCAGGGCGGCACGGCGGTGCGCCCCCACGAGGGCACGGCGGTGCGCCCCCACGACGGCACGGCGGTGCGCCCGCACGACGGCACGGCCGTTCCGGGGCTCCGGACCCCGCCGTCCACCCGGGCGAGGGGAGCCGGAGACACACGCGTGCTCCGGTGGCACGAGAGCCCCCGAACACCGGGGGACGCGCCACCGGCAGCCGCTCAGCGCCGCTGCGGCTGGCCGTACACCCGTTCCACGGGAAGCCGCACCACCTGCCGCTGGTCGGCCACCATGGTGTCCCGGTACTCCGCCCAGTCCGGATGCTCGCCCCGGATCGCCCGGTACACCTCGATCAACTCCTCGACGGTCGCATCGTGCGGATCCTGCGCGGCGGGCGTCAGCTCCGCCGTCCCGTCCACCACCGTCCACGCCCACCCGTCACTGCTCGTCACGTGATAACTCGCCCGCGGATCCCGCGCCAGATTGCGGGACTTGACCCGGGTCGCCGTGATGGAGACCCGCAGCTGCCGCTTGTCCGGATCGAAGGTGTGGTTGACGTTGGACAGGTGCGGGCGACCGTCCCGCCGCAGCGTGACGAGCACGCCCCGGTCGAGGTCGGAGAGGAGTCGGAGGAGCCGGACGTCTGTGTCGGGGGTGTTGGCCACGGGATCTCCGGGGGTCTCGGTACGGAAGCGGGCAATGGTCGTATCGTTCCGGATTCGGCTCGAACACGCGGGGAGGTGCGGTGCACGGCGACGTGTACCGCGGGCTCGGGCGATCCCGCCCGTCCGAGCCCGCTGACCGGCCTGTGCGGACGTCCGGGTGGGTGTCGCGAGGGCCGCAGGTCAGACGGCATGTCGGGCCAGCAGGGATTCCGGGATGTCGGAGAGGATCGCGGGTTCCCGGGAACCGCGATGGGCGAGATGGAGGTCCTCGCGGGCACGCGTGCAGAGCACGAAGAAGCGAAGACGCGCGGCCACGCCGGTCGGGTCCTCCGTGTACGCGTCCAGATCGGGAACGAAGACGCTGTCGAACTCCAGCCCTTTCATGCTGTTCGTGTTCAGGATGCGGATGGGACGGGTGGAGAAGTCGACGGCGTTCCGATACCGATCGTTGTGCACATATGCCTGGGTATGCGCGGCCAGTCCGAGGTTCGTGAGTCGACTCTGAATGTCCCGCTGCAGCCGGTTCGACCGACAGATGATCCCGATGCTCCGCTCGGGGTGGGCGGAGAAGTACCGGGAAATACCTGTGACGAGGTGATCCAGGGAAGGAACCTTCAGGACCGTCGGTGTGCGACCCGCGCTCGTCGACGGAAGCGGAATCCGCTCCCCTCGTCCCTCCTGGAACTCGGATGCCAGCATGGCGATCTCCCGACTGTTCCGACGGTTTCCGCGCAGGACCAGCGGAGGGGTCTGTGCCACGACTTCCCGGTGGATCTCGGAGACGGTGCTCTGGTCGTCCCCGATCTCCTGGTTCTCGTCCGCGAAGACGGTGATCCCGACACCGAGGACGCGGCACCACCGGTAGAAGTCGACAGGAAGCCCCTGGCCCTCGTCGACGACCAGGTGCGCCGTCGAGGTGACCCCCCGGACGATGCAGGTCTGCTGCATCTCGACCCAGGAGTGCCGCCATCCCTCTTCGTCGGTCGTCGGCGGATCCGAACCGAAGCGCTCGTTCCAGAAGTCCCGGATCCACCGGAAGGAGGTGGTGACCCGGACGGCCTCCGTGAGGTCGGGGGCCAACTGCGCGAGGTACTGATGCAGCACGTTGGAGCGGGTCAGGAGCACGACCTCGTGCCCGATCGTGGCCAGCGCCCAGGCACGGTAGACGGCCAGTACGGACTTTCCCGAGCCGGGACTGCCGGTGACGACGTGGCTGCCGCGGAACGGCAGATCGACGACCGCGTGCTGCTCGGTCTCGAGGTCGAGCAGGGAAGGCGCCCTCATGACAGACCGACGGCTTCGGCGGATTCCTCCAACGCCGCACGGACGACGTCGCCGAAGAAGCCAGGGACGGAGCCGTCGCCGATCAGGAGGGTCCTGTCCAACAGAGAGTTGTCGATCTCGCAACTCGTCTCGGGGAGAAGTGTGCAGGCATGGCAGGCGGCCCGGTTGAGGTTTGCCAGTGACCTGCCGGTGGAGTCGGCGCAGAGCGGGTCCTGGGAGCACCACTGTGCCGATTCGAGCAGTCGGATCAATGTCTCGACGAGATTCGGTGGCTGCCCTTGGCGGACGAGTCCGCCCAGTGTTCCTTCGGTGTCCCCGGCGGCCGTGTAGATGAACACCCCCGCCTGGGGCGGATGGCCGCTCCCCGGGGGGTGGCTTCTCGCGTAGACGCGTTCGCGGAGCGAGGCCGCGTTGTAGCCGCTGTCGTAGGAGAGTTGACGAATGAACTGGTGCGCCAAGGTGTGCAGCATGACGAACCGGGGCAGCAGATCGGGCCCGGTCTTCCCTCTGAGCCAGTCCACCTTGAACGAGGCTTCGAGATTTCTCCCGATCGACAGTGTTCTGTCGTGGACCGAGGGGATCCGCTCCCACGACCTGAGCCGTTCCTCGTCGACCGCGATGAAGATCCCTTCGCCGTAGGTCTCGACAGCAGGCAGCCACTGGGCGCGTGCACGGGTGTCGACGGAGACAACCCGCCCCCCTTCGCCCGCCTCGCCCTCGCCGGAACTCGGTTCGTACCGGGAGAATCCTTCGAGTGCACGGACCTCGCGAATCCGGTCGGCGACGACGACCGTCGAGAGCTGCGCAGCCAACTCCCGCATCGAGACGGGATCCCCGTCGCCGACGTCGAGGCCGACCCGGCGCACCGAGAAGGTCTTCGAGTCGACGGCGGACTCGGGGTCGGAGAACGCTGCCCATTCGGCGATGCTGAGGTCGTCGTCGGCATCGGTCGTGGACGGCGCCGGGGCGGTCTCGGCGGCATGACGACGTTCCAGGGACTCGACGAAGTCTTCGTCGACGCCGCAGGAGATGGCGATCAGAGTGCGGTAGGAGGGCGCCATGGGTCCGTTGTCGGCGCTCATCAGCATCGTCCAGTGCTTGTCGTTGACGACGGCCTGGGTCGCCTCGTCGTCCGCGGAGAAGCCGGAGGGTGCGGGGATGTCGATCGCGGAGTGTGTGAGGGGGAAGTAGACGTTCGAGGCGCCGCGTTGCACCGCCTGCGGCGTCTCCTCACAGACCTCCGCCTCGTCGGACTCCGATTCCCAGGGGTGTGTACCCGGGCACCGGAATCCGGACTTCCCGAGGATGTTCTGCCGACTGAGCCCGGCCAGGCTGCGACTGGCCCGGCAGACGGCGCAGCGCACATGCAGGGCCTCCAGACCGGACGAGTCCGGAGTGGCGACGAATCGGAGGCGACTGACCTGGCACTGGCGCTGGGCGTGGTCGTCGCTCCGGGAATGGGCCCATCGGCGCCAGTCGAAATCGGCCATGTGACCTGCCCGGCACACCTGGATGAAACGCATCGGTGCCAATTGCACCTTTCCGGCGCACTGCCGGCATGTCGGTTGCTTGTTCCGGACCTCGTAATCGGGACGCCACCGCAACATGTTCCTGCACTGCGGGCAGAACAACCATTTGGGAAATCGTACGTACAACGGTCCCGAGCGCGTCGTGTGAGCCGCCTTGCCGGAGGGGACGGCGGGGGCCGAGCGCAGACCGGGAACGCGCAGTTTGGCGACGAGCCGGGGTGCTTCCACCGCTTCGGCCGACGCCGCCCAACCCCGGGTGTCCTCGGCGACGAACGATTCGCCGCGCAGGTCGATGATCCCGCCGACACCGAACGGGACGATGGTCTGCGATCTGCGGACTTTGTGCCGGACGTCCTTCATCGGTGTCACATTCCTCTCACGACGAGAAGGCATTCACGGTCGACGTTGCGCATCGACTGGGGTGTCTCCCACAGACCGTCCTGCTTGCCGAAATCGGTGAGAAGCGCTTCGTACGACCGTCCCTGGGGCCGGTAGTAGAGACGGGTTCCGTCACCGCGCGCGATCTCGGCCTGCTGCTGCCATTCTTCGATCAGCCGGTCCAGCTGTTCGGCCGCGGCCTCGACCTCGTCGGGATCGGCGCGACGCACATGGTCCACCACCAGATCGCGTATCCGCCGGACCTCGTCCGGGTGGTCGAGGATCTCGCCGGCTCTGTTCTCGGAATGGAGGCCCTTGACCCCGTGCCGTACGAGGATGGTGAGCACCGCGTGCAGAGCCCGGTTGCGCGAGGGCATGGACCACGGGGTGATGCTGGTCGGTTCGACGTGCCGATAGAGGGAGCTGTGGTACACGCCGAACGATTCGTAATGGGACCGGTCCCGCGGTTTGGTGGAGCGGAAGAGCGTGACGATCAATCCGGGGACATGACGACGACCGACGCGGCTGGTCGCCTGGATGTACTCCGAGGTGGTCTTGGGCTGGCCGTTCATGAGCATGAGGCCGAGCCGGGGGACGTCGACGCCGACGGAGAGCATGTTGGTCGTGGCGAGGAACGAGATGCTGCCGCGTTCCTCGAAGCTCTTGCCGAGACGCTCGAGGAGCCGTGGCTGCTCGGCCCGTGCGATGTTGCTGGTCAGCTCGACCACCGAGTCGTCGTCCAGCTTGCGTCGTCGGGAGTCGTCCTTCGTCAGATGGTCCAGGCGGGCCGGAATGTCGTCCCGTGCGATCGTGACCGTCCGCCCCAGTTCCCGAAGGCTGTTGTGGTAGGCGACCGCGGTCCAGTAGGCGTCGCGCGTGATGTCGTCGCCGATCTCCTTCGGGGCCTGCAGGGCCGCGGCACCCACATGGACCGTCGACGTCGAGGCCGTGTGACCTTGTGCCATGACGCCGACGTACAGCCGGCCGGGCCTGTGCGTGTCGGGCGTGGCGAAGAACGACTCGCCGGCCTTGATGCCGGCCGGCGGGAAGAGCTGTGTCGGGCGCCCGTAGAGGCCGCGGACCTGGTCCTCCGAACGGCGGATGGTCGCCGTCGACGCGATGATCTTGGGCGTGGCGCCGTCGCGGCTGCACAGTTCGAGAATCGCCGATTCGTACAGGCCGACGGTCGTCCCCAGCGGGCCGGCCAGCAGATGCAGCTCGTCCTGGATCACGAGCGAGGGCGGCCGTCTGCCGTCCCTGCGTCCGAACAGGCTTCCGGCTTCCGATTCCCAGGCCAGCCGGGCGAACTTGTCCACGGTGCCGAGCACGAAGGTCGGCGGCTCGCGGTAGATCACCTCGTCCACCACGGAGACCGGCAGCCGCTCGTGGAACACACAGGTGGCGCGTGGACAGAAGAAGCCCGTCGTGACGCCGTCGGCCACGATGCCGAAATCCTTCTCCGCGCCCCGGCGCTCCGGCACGATCTCCGTTCCGCACCAGGGGCAACGTTCCAACAGGAATCGGTCGTCGGGCGAGTTCGACTGCTTCAGCGCGGAGAGCTCGTCCTGTGCGTCCGCGATCCGGTTCGGCGTCGTCTGCTGGCCCACCCAGAGCCCGATGGAGACGGGCTCCTCCCCCAGGTCGTGCGAGAGCTCTCCATCGAATCCCAGCCTGATGTACTCCAGCGCGCAGACGGCGGTGGCCGTGCGCTGGAACTGTTGTGTGGTGAGCAGACTCAGGGTGTAGCGGCTCAGTACGGCGGTGCCGCCGCCTTCCGCACCGAACCGCAGCCGACGCCAGAGGATCTCGAAGCACGCGGTGAGGAGATACGCCTCCGTCTTGCCTCCGCCGGTCGGGAACCAGATGAGATCGACCGTCTCCCGGTCCTCGTGGCCGGGGTTCATCAGGCCCTCGACCACGAGCAGGAAGTACGCGAGCTGGAAGGGGTGCCAGGCGTAGTCGTCCGGCGGTTCGGTCAGCTCGACGAGGTCGCTCGTCCTGGTCCGTCGGCTGCCCGCCAGTTCCGGACGGCTGTGCAGCATCTGGAGCGCCATCGCGCGGTTGGCGAGGCGAAAGGCCGCACGGGCTGCGGCTCCCGCAGGGGTCGACGCGGTGAGGGCGTCGATACCGGACGAGATGCGGTCGACCGCGCGCGCGATGCGGTCGAGGATCCGCGCGGCGGGGGCGGCGGCCCACGGTTTGAGGGATGCCGCCTGCCGGCGTTGGGCGTCGAGCCAGGTGCGGTAGTCGTGAGCGAACGCGCGCAGCTCCGCGCCGAGGGCTTCCGACGAGAGGTCCGTTCGCGACAGGTGGGCGAGCCGGAGCACGGGGAGGCCCCGGGGGCCGTCGGGCTTGATGTGCGCGACCACCTGCCGCGGCATGACCTGGGCCCGGACGGAGGTGACCGGTGCGGGCACGTCGTCACCCCCGCTGTCCCCGCCGTCCCCGCCGTCCCATTCGACGGCGCATCCGTGCCCCACGGCCCGGGTCACGACGTGCTGGTACTGGACGCGGAGCTCCTGCTCCTCCTCGTCACGACTGTTGAGACGGGTGCTCGGATACTCGAGTACCTTCCCGCCGACCGTCGTGGCGCTCAACCCGGCCTGGAAGAGCATCAGATCGCGGTCCTTGTGGGTGCTCTCCTCCTCGTCGTGCGCGTTCGCCAGCACGCACGTCACGAGATGTCCCGCAGCGTAGGGACGCCATCGGACGTGCAGACGCCCGTGCCCCTCCAGCACGGGTGTCCAACTCGGGCCGTCCTTCTCGACGGTCGTGTGCGAGACGAGCCGCGGCTGCCTGTGCCAACTGCGGCGTCCGCCCTCGCGGTGAGTGAGATAGCGCGACGCCTCGCACCTCACCCCGATCTCCCGTGCGTCGGTGAAGAAGGAGAAGCCGAGGGACGACGGAAGCCACGCATTCGCCTCGGCCACCGGGTCGTCGGCGAAGTTGTCCTCCTCACCGCCTCCGGCGGTGGACTCGTGGAAGTCCTCCTCGCCCTCCGTCTGCGAGTGCGCCTGCAGGGAGGCGCCACGGGGATACAGCGTGCCCATCAGATAGCGGCGGTCCGGGGGGTCGACGAGGATCTCGTCCTCGCCGCCTGCGGGTCCCACCAATTGGTCCCGGAGGTAGGACACGAACGCGTCCCGGTGCTCGGAGAGGAGTTCGTCCCTGTCGCTCAGGTCGTTCATGCGGACTGTGCCTCCCGCCTCAGTACCGCGACCCCCAGCTCTTTCAGCCGTTCGCGGGTACCGGGCCGGCAGGCGATCCACAGTTGCGAGCGCGCCCTGGTCCAGGCGACATAGACCGCGTCGAGCCGGCCCTCGAGGTGGGCGGGTTCGAGGTCGATCAGACAGACGATGTGGTTCTCGTGCCCCTTGAAGTCCGCCACCGAGGACCAGAGGGGCCGTCGCTTCCTGTTCTCGGTCCCGACGACATCGGTGAATCGCTGGATTCTGGAGGCGCGCCCGGAGAACCGGGCAGAGCTGGTCTCCCAGTCGCCGGAGGCGGACAGCAGCGTGATCTCCTCCGGGGAGACCCCCTCGGCAACGAGGTCGTCGATGTAGGCGTCGAGAGCCGCGGCCTCCTCCCGTGCGTCCTGCACGGTGGGGAAGCGCACTCTCTCGCCCTCGCCGGCCGACGCTACGCCCAGGTCGGCACCGGTGTAGGAGCGGACCTGATCGACGATCTGATGGGTGTTGCGGCAGTTGCGCCTCAGCGGACCGACGACGCAGCCGAGGTCGGACAGCCATTCCCAGGTCTCGGGTTCGTAGGCGTCCAGGTTCAGCACCTGGTTGTTCTGGTCCAGCATGAAGAGCCAGCGCCCCTCGGAGAGGCCCCCCGAGAGCAGAGGGTCCAGGGTGCCGAGCAGGGAGTCGATGTTCATCAGGTCCTGTGCCTCGTCCACGATCAGTTGGTCGAAGACACGCCCCTTCACCTCGTCCAGCCGGTCGTAGGGCAGGACGGTTGTCGCCTCGTCGGCGAGCACACGCGCCATGTGGGTCGCCAACGTGCCGCCGGCACAGGTGAACAGGACGCTGCCGTGCACGGCCCGGCGACGTGCCGCCTCGGCGGCGAGGAACGTCTTGCCCGTTCCCGCACCGCCGGTCAGGATCAGTCGCTTGTTGGACTCGACCTCGTCCAGTCTTTCCATCTGCTCGGTGGTGAGCCGCTCGAAGGTGGCGTCGAGATCGGTCAACCGGGACCGGAGGTTCGGCACCCGGTCGAAGTCCGGCCGAACGGCGTCCAGCATCTTCTTCCGGAGCGAGGCGGAGAGCGGGCGAGCCCATGTGTTCTCCGACCGCCAGTGGGCGACGGCCCGCTCGACACCCCGGGCCAGGCCGCGTCCGCCGTCCCACGCGGTGCTCCCCAGGTACTGCTCGGGCTCGAAGTGCGTCATGCGGGGAATGTCCACATCCGGCGTGATGACCAGATAGCCGCCGAGGACGCCCTGGCGCCTCAGATCGCCGACCAGGGCGCTCATCTCGCGCTCGAACTCGTGCATGCCCCCGTTGGCCTGTTCCCAGGGGCTCTCCTCCTTGCGGTTCTCCCGACCGCGCGGGCCGTAGTACCACTTGCCGTCACGCTGGACGATTCGTCCGCCCTTGACCTCGATGAAGAGCAGCATGTCGGGCGTGATGACCACGAAGTCGATCTCGCCGACCCGCTTCCTGCGGTGCTTGGGGAGGTGGACCGTGTGCAGTGCCACGCTGTGCTCGTCAGGGATCGCCTGCAACGCGGCGAACACATCGCGCTCGGCCCTGCTCCTCGTCCGGCTCGAGATCTCGCTCGGAATGATGCGCATCCACTCTCCCCACGGTCACACGACGTGCCCCTCAAAAATACAAACACCGCGCGTCGCCGGCTGCCGTTCCTGGCCGGAAGTGCTGGCAGGGACGGCTCACCGATGATGGACTTGTCGGGGACCGAGTAGCAGCGCGGGGGCGGGAGATCGATGGGCACGGAGCCGGGTGACGCGGCCGCGGGGCGGATGACCGAGGCCGGACGTGACCTGCTGGTACGGCTCATACGTCGATTCACCGACGAAGGAGTCGACCGCCACACCGCCGTCGGTCGGGTGATGCGGGCGGCCCGCCTCGACGAGCGACGGACGCAGGCACTGTACGAAGCCGTGGCGGCGGCTTCCGTCGCGGACGAACACGGTCGCCGGGCGGCGGATTCCGAACGGGAGGAGGCGAGGTCTCGCGATCCGCGGACGGAACCCGGAGAGCTGCCCGGTCGATCGGACCCGCACTTTCCCGAGGCGGAAGCGGAGCTCCCCGGTCCCGTCTCCTCCCGCACTGTCCCGGACTTCGACGCCACGGACAGCGCACGGCGCGCCGCTCGTGCCCTGCTGGAGGTCGACCGGAGGCTGGCCCGGCCGGGGCGGGTGCTGAAGGCCGAGGAGGAGGTGGGTCTCTGTCTCCTGTTCCGGGGATCGAGAGGAGCCTCGGAGTCGCTGCCGGAGGGGTATGCGGCGACGCTCCCCCGGGGCGGCGAGGCGTATCGGGCCATGAGCGCGATGGTCGCCCACAATCAGCGGCTCGTGCACAAGACCCTGATCGGCATGGGGTATCCGGCCAAGATCTCCATGTACGAAGATCTCGCGCAGTGGGGCGTGATCGGATTGATCCGGGCCGTGGAGAAATTCGACATCACCAGGGGCAACAAGTTCTCCACCTACGCGACCTGGTGGATCCGGCAGGCGATTTCCCGGGCCGTCGCGAACGAAGGGTCTCTCATCCGCTTCCCTGTTCACGTCTGGGAAGACCTGAACAGGCTGCGAAAGGCGGAGCGGGCCGCACTGGAACGGGGCGGGATCCCCGACGTGGACGATCTGGCCCTGGCGTGCGAGCTGGCTCCGGAAAAGGTGAAGCGGTACCTTCCCCTGCTGCACCGGCCGGTCCTGTCGCTGGATCAACCGGTGGGCGCGAACATCTCCCTCGGGGAACTCGTCGTCGACGAGTACGGCAGGGTACCGGGACCGGAACAGGTGCTGCAGCACGAGTTCGTCCGCGAAGAACTGTTCCAGCTCTTCGACGCCTGTGATTTCACGGAGCGCACTCGCGAGATCCTGAAGCTGCGCCACGGCTTCGTCGACGGGGAGAGCTGGACGCTGGACGAGATCGGCAGAAAGCTCGGAGTCACGCGGGAAAGAATCCGCCAGTTGGAGAAGCGTGCCCTGGAACAGCTCCGTACCTGTGTGTACGAGCAGCCGCAGGAGGGCGGTGTCCCGCGGCAGGACGTGAAGATCGTCCGTAGCGGCAGGGAAATGATCGTCGTGAGGTCCGGATCGCACCGCCTTCCGCGGAGGCGGAGACCCACGCGTGGCGCCAGGTCCGGGGATGGCCGTCAGGTCCACAGACCGGATACGACGAACGGGTCCGACGGGAGAGAAGAGCGGGTGGCCTCGAACGAGACGGAATTCGGCCAGTGGTTGGCCGAGCGTATGCAGCTGCACAGGATGGACGAAGTCGCACTCGCGGGCCGCCTGGGGGTGACGCGCGCTCTGATCGAGGCGTGGCTCGCGCATCGCTCCGAGCCCCGGGAAGAACATGCGTCGGCGCTGCGGGAGGTGTTCGGGGAGACGGGCGAAGCCGGGCAGACGTCACCGGCGGATACTCGGCCACGGGGCGGAAGCACCGGGACGCCGACTGTCTGGTACCACCGTCCCGGACATGACGACGGCGGGCGCGAGTTCGGCAACGCCGCCGCCTTCGCCTTCGAGGCCGATCTGGAGGTGCTGGCCCGAGAGGCCACGCAGAACAGCCTCGACGAGCGGGACAGGTCGAACGACCGGCCGGTCGGCGTCCGTTACACACTCCATGAACTCACCGGCGAAGCACTGGCCCGGTTCCGAACGGCCATCCGCTGGCCCGACCTCCGCCCCCACTTCGAGGCGGCCGCCGCCCAGGACCAGAAGGTCGGACGTGTCATCGGCGCCGGCCTGCGCGACATGACCGAGCGGGATCGGCTGGTACTGCTTCGCGTCGACGACTACAACGCCAACGGGCTGACCGGCGACGACTACGAGGACGGGCGATTCGCCGCAGTGGTGCGTCGACAACTGGACAGCCGCAAGTCGGACACGTCGGCCGGCGGATCCTACGGTCTCGGAAAGGCCACGCTGTGGGCCACCAGCCGGCTGGGCCTCGTCCTCGTGAACTCCACGCTCTCCCGACCGCACGAGGGACGGACGGAGCGCCGGGTGATCGGACGCCTCGATCTGCCGTGGCGGGAGGTGGCGGGCCGGAGGTACGCCGGGCCCGCCTGGCTGGGGCTGCCGGACGCCGAGGCGGAGAATCCCGAGGTCGTCCGCTCCTGGTGGGCCGACGAGACGACGGTCGCAGACCTGCATCTCACCCGCGAGGACGCTGCTCCCGGCACGTCCTTCCTGATCGTCGGAGCGCACGACGTGGCCAGTCTCGAGGCCGGCCGGTCCCAGGAGGGCGATGTCGGTGACGACGAGGACAGTCTGGAGCGCATGCACCAGCGGCTGGTCCGGGCGCTGGGCCGCAACTTCTGGGCCGCGATGACGGGGGGAGGCGAGCGGCAGCCCCTGCTGGAGGCATCGGTGCGGACGCTGCGCAACGGCGTGGAACACATCGCGGAGGAGCGGGTCGATCCACATCGTCACCAACCCGCCCGCTCACGTGCTCTCGAGGCGTTCCTGAGCGGCGGCACAGTGGAGCGCCTCACGGAGGCGGGACAGGTGGCGTGCGTGACCGTGCCGTTGAAGCTGCCCGCGCGGGACGGTCTTCCGGAAACGGCGGGTGAGCACCGGGCGGTGCTCCTGGTGACGGAGGCGTCGGACGCGGACGGCAGAATCAACCAGGTGACCGCGCTGCGCGGCAACCGGATGACGGTGAAGACGAGTTCGGTCCCCGGCCTCCCGGTGGGGACCAACCCCTTCCAGGCGGTGCTCCTCGCCGGACGTGCGGCCGGGGACGACGCACCGTTCGCGGCCGCCGCCGAGGAGTTCCTGCGGTCCTCCGAGCCTCCCGAGCACAACAAGTGGGGGCAGACGGAAGAGCTGAGGCTGCGCTACATGCCCTCGGCGCATCGACGTGTCGCCGCCCTGACGACCGAGACGAACCGGGCCGTCCACGCTCTGGTGGCGGTCCCCGAGGAGAAGAAGCCGCGCGGCACGAAGAAGGTCGGCAACCGGCTCAAGCTCTCGGGCAAGGGCCGACGAACCGTCAAGCCCAAGGGACCGACGGCGCCCCCGGAGCTGGACGAACTGCAGGCGGTCAGCGCCTCCTCCGGTGCGTGGGAGGTCACCGGCGAGGTCAAGGTGCCCTCGATCGGCGGGCCCTGGCACATGAACCCCGTCGCCAAGCTGGAGGTCCGATCCGGACCCCGGCCTGTGGTCAAGTGGGCCGAGCTCGTCGCCGTCAGCAACTGTGAGGTGGTCGACGGGGTGCTGCGCTTCACGCCGGGCGCCCGTCGGGCCGTCTTCAAAGGGGTCACCGATGTGTCCACGCAATCCACGCGGGCCGCGCTGACCAGCCTCGTCGTCGAACTCCAGGAGAGCAAGGAGAGCATCGCGTGAGGGCGTATCCCTACCCTCGACCCACCGGTGAGGTGACTGCACGCGTCACAGCGGTACGGCTCCGTGGTCCCGGGGACTCCCGCGAGCAGTTGGACTCCAAGGCGCACTCGGTCGTCGATCAGGTCGTGGCGCTCGGCATGGCCGAACGCGCCGACTGGCGGACCGCACGGCTGTCCCTGGGCGTGACCGTCCCCGTCCGTGAGCTCGACAGGAAGGGCCACTGGTCCGACGTCGCCGTCGTCGCGGTGCTGACCGAGGGAGCCACCAACGCGCGCACCGTGTCCAGGCTGCAGCCGGCTGCGGAGGCGAGCGGGGAGTGGGTCGGGGAGATCGAACTCGACCGGGACGACCACCTGGACCGGGCGTCGCTCGTCGTGTACGTGGTCGCCACCGTCGGTGGGGTGTCCGGACGGATCATCGCCTGTACCGAGCGCGAGTGGCTGATCGACATGACAGCCGATGCTCCCCGCAGGGATCGTGAACTGGACGTCACCGCGGTCAGCTTCGCGCGGGGCGCCGAGTGGTTGCGCGACTTCCGGGACGCGCCATGGGTCGTGGACACCTCGGGGCGCATTCCGGCCGTCCGCCTGAACTCGGACTTCGAGGGCCTCATGCGGCTCGTGGAAGCCGAGGGCACGAAGACGGAGAAGGTCTTCGGAAGGTTGTTGATGGCCCAGGTGTGCGCCGATGCGTGGGTCGCGGTCTTCCACACGGCGATCGGGGATCTGGAGATCGAGGACGACGGGACGCCGCTCTTCCCCGCGGACTGGCGCGGTGCCGTACTCAGGGAGATGCTCCCGGACGTCCTTCCCGGGCGGTCGGAGGAGGACGCGCTGCGGGAAGTGCACCGCCGCCGCATCGGCGAGGGGAGTTGGACGGACCTGCAGCCACGCATCCAGTACGCTGCCGCCCGCCGTGCCGAGGTCCCGAAGGAGTTGGCCGACAGCGTCCGCGACATCGCACGACTCGACCAGGAGACCCCCGCGTGACTTCCCGCCCCGAACACCTGCCGGAACAGCTCGCTCTGCTCTCCGACGTACATGCCGCCGAACATCTCACCGCAGGAGTGCTCGAAGGACGGGAGGACATCCCGTCCATCGCGCTGAACAAGGTCGCCGAACCGATGCCGAGCGACGATCCGCGCTGGCGGCTGCACCGGGTCCGGGACCTGATCGACGACGCGCTGAGCCGGTTCCGGGGCGAGCGCCCCACGGCGGCGGACGCATGGTTGGCTCCACGCCTCCACGAGACGCTGCGCATGACCCGCAAGGAGGCCGCCGACAAGCAGTTCTGGACGTACCTGGCAGTCGGCGTGGCCCCGGACTACGTCGTCTGGCGGCACCTGTCGGATCCGCACAGGAGCGATTCCCGAGCACGGGTGGCGCGCGACAGGTTCGTCGGCCCGCACTACAAGCAGGCGTTCGCCCGACTCTGGTGGGCGGCCGAACTCTTCCGGGACGGCTCGGACTACCGCCCCGCGGTGGCGACATGCGGAAGCCAGGACATGCTCAACTCGGCCCTCCGGCTCGATGTCGTCGATCACCGTCCCACGGCACTGGCCCTGGTCGGGCTGTTGGAACGGGGGACGGTCCGCACCGGGCGGGAGGTGAACGCGTTGACGTCCGCGGTCAACGCCGCCGCGGCGACCTTGATGTACGACGTCCTCGCTCCTGATGCGGAGCGCGACGGAGAGCCGCTGCGCGACTGGATCGCGGGAGCCGGATCAGCGCTGCCGTCACCCAGGGACCAGCTGCCGGAGGGCCCGGAGGAGCAGCCCGCGCAGCCGGAGGCGGTCGAGATCCTGGTGGGTCATTTCGCCGAGCTCTTCGCGGAGGCACCTGTCAGGGGGAGGGCTCCGCACGAGGACGAATGACCCTGTGGGAGTCGGGAGGGCATTGACTCCGATCGCCGCACCCGAGCCGGCGCAGCTCTTCCGTGGTCGTCCGGGGCACGTCGGGCCAGGTGCCGGCGGCCGCCAACTCGTCCTCGGAGGGCGCCGCTCCGCGCAAGGCATGACCGAGCACGTGCATGCCCAGGCGCGGAGGCACCGCATTGCCGACCTGCTGGGCCCGGTCGTTCCCCGACCAGGGGAAGTTGTGCGGGAAGGTCTGGAGCACACCCGACTCGGGGATGGTGAAGCGGTCCCACTTCTCGGCCTCGTACTCCGCGAGGCTCCTGTACACCTTGTTCCGGGAGATCTTCCCCGTGACGGTGAAGGCGGGCTCGGCGGAGGAGCGGCGGCCGCGGTTCCTGGGATCGCCTCCGGAACCGTAGTTGGAGACGACGAAGAATTTCATGTCGTCGTCCGTGCGGAGTCGCGACACGTCCACCGGCGAGCCCTCGGCCCGGCTCGCCGTGTCGAGGGCCTCTCCCATGGAGATCCAGGGCTGCTCGGTGCCCGGGACCGCCGCCTCCGTCGGGAGCATGTCCGGCTGCGCGAGAGTGCGCCTGCCGCGCAGCACGTCGAAGGGCCGGTGGGTCGCCTTCGGCGGTCGGACGGCTCCGGCACCGGGCAGTCGGGCGACGAGCACGGCGCGCTTCCGGGTCTGCGGCACGCCGAACTGCTCCGTCTTCAGCTTCCAGCATTCGGCCTCGTACTTGACGCCCCTGAGCCTCCCCTCGCCGCCGCGCAGGAGTTTCGCGTAGACCTCCCAGAGGGGCAGGACCTCGGGGACCTGCTCCAGAACGATCACCTTGTAGGGATCACGACCGTCGGTCTCGATGGCCTTCAGGAGCCAGCGCAACGGCTCCAGCACCAGTGCGGTACGGGGATCGCCCAGGGAGTGCAGGTCCCGGTCGATCCCGGCTTCGTCCTCCCCCTCCACGAGGCGGTGGATGAACTCCTTCACCGTGTCCAGCGCCCGCCGCCCGGCGCCGTTGCCCGCGACCGAGAAGGACTGACAGGGCGGCCCACCGGCGAGGACGTCGACCGATGCGGGGATCTCCTGGAAGCGGGTCTCGCGCATGACGCTCACATCGGCGTGGATCGTCGGCAGGCCGGCTGCGTACCGTGTCTCGCAGGCGTTCCGGTCCCACTCGATCCCCACGCTCTTGAAGCCCAGGAAGTGTGCGGCCACGTCGAGGCCGCCGGGACCCGCGAAGAGGTCCAGAATGCGGACTCCGTCGAGATGGTCCTGTGCGCCGGGGCTGGTCATGGGGTCGAAGTGTATCCGTCGGCCGGACCGGAGGCGTTCAGTGCGGCTCCGATCGCCGCCCCGAGCGCCTCGCCCACCGGCGGCGGGGAAGCGTGCCCGATCTGGCGATAACGGGCCGTCTTCCTCCCGGTGAACGTCCAGTCGGACGGGAAGCCCTGCAGCAGAGCGGCCTGCTCCGTGGTGAGCCTGACCATTCCGTGTCGTCCCGCTTCCGGGACCCAGCGGAAGTCCGGACCGGGGACGCTGTCGGCCACGGTGCCACCGTCGACCCCCATGCGGGCCCATGCCTTCTTCGTCCCTGTCGGCCCCAGGTCCGCACCCCCACGTCTGTCCGATCCGCCCACGAGCGTCGGGGCCACGCTGCCCGCCTGTGCTGCCCATCGGTCGGCTTCCGGCCATCCGCCCGTGGCCATCGAGCGGCCCAGCGCGCGGCCCACCGACAGATGCTCGTGCACGGTCGGCTCCGGCGGACGGAACTCCTCGAAGTACTCCTTCCGGAGCGCGACGAGCAGTCCCTGTCTCCGGACCTGCGGCACCCCGAAGTCCGCAGCGTTCAGGACGAACCATCGGAAGCGGTAGCCGAGATGCTCCAGCTCCCTGCGGACGAAGTCGCGGACGGACTCGAAGTCCGCCGCGTCGACCAGCTCCGGCACGTTCTCGATGAGCAGAGCCCGGGGCCGCACGGCGTGTGCCAGGTAGAGGGTCGCCTCCAGCAGGCGCAGTTCGGCCTCGGTGTCGGTGCGCGCCACGGTCGCGGCGGACTTCACGCGGGGCAGGCCCGCCGCGAGCAGGTCCACGTCGTAGATGTCTCGATGCCGGGAAGGGGAGAAGTCCAGCAGATCCGCTTCCAGGACGTGCCATGCCGGGCGATTCGTGCGCAGCGTCCCACAGGCCGCGGGTTTGTTGTCCAGGAGCAGTACGGGTTCGAAGCCGGCGGCTTCCAGCCCGAGGGACAGCCCACCCGCTCCCGCGCACACGTCGACGCATCGGAGTCCGCTCATCGGTCCCGTCCTGTCACCGTGGCTTCCTTCTGGTTTCCTTCTCCCGTTCGACCGCTCCGGCCACCAGACGCATGACGACTTCCGGCGACTCGTGTTCCCAGAAGCGCATGACCGTCCAGCCCTCGGCCCTCAGCTGCGCGTTCGTCTCCTGGTCCCGCTCGACATTGCGGGCCAGTTTCCGGCGCCACCATTCCGCGTTCGCCTTGGGGCTGGTGGCGTGCTCCGGGCAGCCGTGCCAGAAGCAGCCGTCGATGAGCACGGCCAGCTTCGCCCGGGTGAACGCGATGTCGATCTTGCGCCTGCGCATGCCCGGTACCGGAAAGTGGGTCCGGTAGCGGTAGCCGGCGGCATGGAGAAGCCGGCGCACCGCCCGTTCGGCGCCCGTGTCCTGGCTGGCCTGCCGGCTCATCCTGACCGAGACGACGTCGCTGGAGGGAGGTGCGGCATCCATTCCTCCATTGTCCTCCTTCTCGAATCGTCACCGGGCGCGGACGGAGGACGATGCCGGGTCGCCCCTCGGACCACTCCCGTCCTGGGGCGAAGGTGCGCCGGCCTGCACCTCGGACGAGGGGGTGGCACGTCGGCCGAGCAATCGGTCCGGACCTGCGGCTCACCGCACCGGGTACCCCGTCCAGCGGGGGGTCGGGGGGCGGCTGAGGGCGAGGGCGGCGCTGGTGGTGGGTGGGCCGGCCAAGGGGCGGTTGGTCCACAGGCGTTGGAGGAGGGCGTGCTCGCGGGAGGCGAAGTCCGGGGCGAGGGCGCCGTTGTCGGCGCGGGCGCGGAGGACCGCGAGGGCGCCGGCGTCGTGTTGGTAGGCGGCGACGGTGCGGGCCGCTTCGGGGCCGTGGCTGCGGCGTGCCATGGCGCGGGCCATCGAGCGGGCGCGCATCGAGGAGAGGGACCAGGGCTCCGGCTCGCTGAACCACCCGGCGGCCGCGTAGGCGGGCAGCGTGTCCCGTACGAGGCGCAGGTCGTGCAGGCGGGACCAGATCGCCAGCCAGGTCAGCGCGCCGAACACGGGGATCATGAAGAGGCCGTACACGGCGAGGAACGTGTAGTTGGCGAAGGACGCCGAGCCGTTCCAGATGGCGTGCAGCAGCACTCCGGTGAACCAGCCCAGCAGGGGCAGTGTCCAGCGCAGTACGCGCCGGCGCGTGGGGAGCGCGGCGACCATGCCGAGGGCTATCCCCGTCATCGAGGTGAACAGGGGATGGGCGAAGGGTGCGAAGACGATGCGGATGACGAACGTGCCGGCGGTCACCGAACCGGCGAAGCCGTCGGGGTCCAGCACCGTGTCCTTCCCGTAGGCGGTGCCGAGATAGAGGATGTTCTCCGTGAAGGCGAACCCGGCCGCGGTGATGCCGGCCGCGGCGATGCCCGAGATGACGCTGTCGAGGTGGCGACGGCGGAAGAGGAAGATCAGCAGGATGGCGCCGGCCTTGGTCGTCTCCTCGACCACGGGCGCGATGACGGTGGCGCCGAGCGTGTCGGCCTGATCGGGCGAGTCGACGACGACGGACGAGGCGAGCCAGTCGGTGGCGAAGCCGTTGGCGAGGATCGCCACGAGCGTCGCCGCGCAGGCGCCCCAGGCGAAGGCGAACAGGTGGGTGCGCCAGGGAACGGGCTGCGGCGCGGTCAGCCAGCGGAACGCGGCCAGCAGCAGCGGCACCGGGAAGAGCGCGAGCCCGAACCCGACCAGCAGGCCACGGGTGCCCGTCTGCTCGCGGACCAGCGCCAGGATCATCAGTCCGCACAGGGCGAGCAGCACGATCACCGAGGTGGCGCGCAGCGTGCGCTGGTTCCGCTGCCACCAGGACGGCACCGGATGGGTCGGCATGGCGTGCGCCATTCCGCTGTGCGGCGTTCCGCTGTGCGGCGTTCCGCTGTGCCCGGCTTCGTGCGGCGGGGCTCCCCAGCCGGACGTGGCGGTCGGGGGCGGCGTGGCGGAACCGGCTGCCGCGGAGGGCCCGGGAGGGCGGGTGCCGTACGGGGGCTGATCCGGCGCCGCGGCCACCTCCGGATAGTGCGGCCCCGCCTGCGGGACGCCACCGTGCGGGATCGGGCCGCCGACGCCGGACCCGACCCCGGGCCCGGGCGGCTGCGGTGCGGCGGCGGGCGTGCGAGGAGGCGTCGGGCCGTACGGCGGCTGCGTGGAGGCGTACGGCGGAGGGGCGGGAGGGAAGGGGGCGCCGGGCGCTCCGAGGGGTGCGGATGCGTCCTGCGGTTCCGGTCTGTACGGCGGTACCGAGGCGCCGCCGGAGGACGTCGGTGAGGCCGGGGCCCCGATGAAGGGGGGCTCGGCGAAGGGCGCCCCGTTGGGCGGCGCTTCGGCGGCCGGTCCCGGGGCGGCCGGTGCCGGAGGTGGTGACGGGGGCAGGGACGGGCGCAGGGCGCGGGTCGGTGAATCCGCGACATCCTGCGCTCCGGAAGCACCGCCTTCGGGCTCCGTCACTGCCTCCGGTATGCGCTCCTCGGCCCACCCCTCGGCCCCGGAGACGTCCCCGGACCAGTCCGGGCCCGGAGAGCCCTGCGGCGCGGCCGGCCGGGCGGGCGGAATGGGCGCGGGGCCGCCGGGCGGCCCGGGCGTCATCGGGTTCGACGGGGCGCTGGGAGCGCCGGTTGCCTCGTCATGCACCCATCGACAGTAACCAGTGTGGGTGACACGCGCTGCGGCACCGCCGCAACCGCCGCCCCGGGACGGTCGTCGGTCGGCCACCGACGTCGACGGACCGAGCAGCCCCGGAGCGGGCTCAGCGGCGCCGGAAGAGCAGGTCCCGCACCTTGTGGCCCTTGTCCAGGCCCTGCCCTTCGAAGCGGGTCAGCGGCCGGTTCCCGGGGCGGGGCGCGAACCCCCCGTCGGGTTGGGTGTTCTCGTACGCGGGGTGGGCGCTGAGCACGTCGAGCATCTGCTCCGCGTAGTTCTCCCAGTCGGTCGCGCAGTGCACGAGGGCACCCGGCCGCAGCGGGCGGGCCGCCAGGTCCAGGAACTCCGGCTGGAGCAGACGCCGCTTGTGGTGGCGGGCCTTGGGCCACGGGTCCGGGAAGTAGAGCCGCAGCCCGGAGAGCGAGTCGGGCGGCAGCATCTCCCGGAGCAGGATGATGGCGTCCCCGTTGCCCACCCGTACGTTCGTGAGGCCCTGCTCGTCGGCGAGGCGCAGCAGGTTGCCCTGGCCGGGGGTGTGCACGTCCACGGCGAGGACACCGGTGGCCGGGTCGGCAGCCGCCATCCGGGCCGTGGCCTCGCCCATCCCGAAGCCGATCTCCAGTACGACCGGCAGTTCGGGGTCGTCGAAGAGCGCGCCGAGGTCGAGCTGCCGCAGCCCGTCCACGTCGAAGCCCCAGTGCGGCCACAGCCGCTCCAGCGCCAGCCGCTGCCCCTTGGTCACCCGGCTGCGGCGGGGCTGGAAGCTGCGGATGCGGCGCTCGTGGTGCGACCCGGCGGGGTCGGGCGCGGGGCCGGCACCGGGCGGGAACATCCGCGCCATCGTCCGTGGAGCCTGCTCGTCGCCGCGGTCGGTTCCGCCGCCGCCCTGTCCCTGTCCGGAGCCGGGAGCGGGTTCGCCGCCCTGCCCCTGCTCGCCGCCGGGACCGGGGCGGTCGTTGGTGCCGGGCTCCCCGTCGGGACCGGACGCAGCACCGGACGCAGCACCGAACGCGGAACCGGACACGGAGTCGGACGCGGCGCCCGACGCGGACCCGGCGCCGGGCACCGAGCCGTCGGACCCGAAGTCGCCGGACCCGAAGTCGCCGGAATCGAAGTCGCCGGAATCGGAGCCGCCGGGCACGCAGCCGTCGGGCACGGAACCGCCGGCCTGCGGCCCCGGCGTGTGCGCGGGCACGTCGTGGACGGGTTCGTCACTCTGGGAGAAGTTGTTGCTTTCGGACACGATGGTCTCGATTTTACGGGGCGCGGGACGACAGCGGCGAAGCGTCCCTTCAGCGCTCGGCCAGCGCCCCGGCCACTCGCCGGGCGATCTCCCGTCCGATGGGCAGCGAGGCGGTCGCCGCCGGGGAGGGCGCATTGAGGACGTGGACGGTGTGCGGGCCTTCCGCGAAGAGGAAATCGTCGACGAGTGTGCCGTCCCGCAGCACGGCCTGGGCGCGTACCCCGGCCGGTGCCGGGCGCAGGTCGGCGGCCTCGACCTCGGGCAGCAGGCGTCGTACCGCGGCGGTGAAGGCCGGGCGGGAGAGCGAGCGGTGCACTTCTCCGGCCCCGTAGCGCCAGTGGCGGCGCGCCACGTGCCAGGCGCCGGGATGGGTCAGGAGCCCGGCCAGTTCGGTGGGGCGTACGGTGCGCCACGCGTATCCCTCGCGGGCCAGCGCCGGAACGGCGTTCGGCCCCAGGTGCACGCCGCCGTGCACGCCGCGGGTCAGGTGCACGCCCAGGAAGGGGAACGCCGGGTCGGGCACCGGGTAGACGAGCCCGCGGACCAGGTGTTCCCGCTCGGGGGCGAGCTCCGCGTACTCGCCGCGGAAGGGGAGGATGCGGGCCTGCGGGCTGTCCCCGGCGAGGCGGGCCATGGCGTCGCAGTGCAGCCCGGCGCAGTTGACGAGGGCACGCGCCCGCACCACCGCACCGTCCGCCGTGCGGACGGCGACCCCGCGGCCCGGCCGGCGGTCGATCATCTCGACCTCACCGGCGGCGCCGTACCGGACCTCGGCGCCGGTGTCCTGTGCCGAGCGGGCGAGCTGGTCGGCGACGGCGACGAAGTCGGCCACCCCCGTCGTCCCGACGTGGATCGCCGCCAGGCCCCTGACGTGTGGTTCGTGCTCCGCGATCTGGGCCGGTCCCAGCTCCCGCACCGGGATGCCGTGCTGTCTGCCGCGCTGGATGAGGGCGTGCAGCCGGGGCAGTTCCTGCTGCTCGGTGGCGACGATCAGCTTGCCGGTCACCTGGTGCGGAATGTCGTGCTCTGCGCAGAATTTCACCATCTCCGCCGCGCCCTGGAGCGCGAACCGCGCCTTGAGGGAGCCGGGCGGGTAGTAGATCCCGCTGTGGATCACGCCGCTGTTCCGCCCGGTCTGGTGCCGGGCCGGTCCGGGCTCCTTCTCCAGGACGACGACCCGGGTGCCGGGCGACCGACGGGTGAGCGCGTAGGCGGTGGACAGGCCGACGATGCCCGCACCGATCACCAGTACGTCGCAGTCGAGTCTTCCGGACGTCGAGGACACGCCCCCCATCATGAACTGCCTCCGCTTCGCCGCCTCAGGTGCCTCCCCGCCTCACATGCCGCTCATCGTACGGAGCCTCCTCACGCCGGAGCCACCAGCAGGGGCCGGGCCCGCTCCCGCAGCTCGGCGACCCGGGGCTCGTCCCCGTAGGGCTCCAGGCGGTGCAGCAGATCGCGTACGTACTCCGTGGTGCGCGCCGAGGAGATCCGTCCCGCGACCTCCACGGCCCGGACCCCGGCGGCGCAGGCCGCGTCCAGGTTGCCCGACTCCAGCTCGGCGACGGCGGAGACCACCAGCCGCAGCCCGTGCGAGCGGACGAACTCCTCCTTCGGCTGGGAGAGCGCCTTCTCCGTGAAGCGGCGCACCTGCCGGGGCGCCTTCAGGTCGCGATAGCACTCGGCGGCGTCGGCCGCGAGCCGGTCGTAGGAGTAGAAGTCGAGCCAGCAGGGGTCGGGGTCGCCCTCCCGGGAGCGCTCCAGCCAGCTCTCGGCCGCCGACAGTGCTCCCGCACACGCCTGGGCCTCGTTCGCCTTGGCGTGCGCGCGCGCCTCGACGAGCTGGAAGAAGCTCATCGTCCGGGCCGTCGCCAGCCCCCGGTTGCGCTCCAGCGCGGCCTGCGCGAGGTCGACGCCCTCGTCGGCGAAGCCCCGGTAGGTCGCCTGGAGCGACATGGAGGCGAGCACATAGCCGCCCAGCGGAACGTCGGCGGCGGCGCGGGCCAGCCGCAGCGCCTGGATGTAGTAGCGCTGCGCGGCCTCCTGCTGCCCGGTGTCGAACGCCATCCACCCGGCGAGCCGGGTCAGTTCGGCCGTCGCGCCGAAGAGCGAGCGGCCCACCTCGTCCGTGTAGGCACCCAGCAGCAGTGGAGCGGCGTCCACCCGCAGGCACTCCGGCACCATCGACGAACGCCAGTCCCCGCCGCCGTACTTCGAGTCCCAGCGGCGCGCCTCGTCCGCGGCCTCGCGCAGCTTGGCGACGTCGGTGTGGCCGACCCGCAGCGGGGTGCCGACCTCGTCCGCGTCCCCGCCGCCCTCGCGGCTCTCCTGCCCGTCGAGCGCGTCCTGTCCGCTCTGTCCGCCCTGGCCGTCCCGGGTTCCGCCGTCGGAGGGGGCCTCGGAGTCGGCCTCGGCGCCGTCGTTCGACGGGTGCGTCCCCTCCAGGAGTTCGAGATGGCGCGCCACCGAGCTGTCCGCCGGGGTTATGAGCCAACGCGACGCCGGAGTGGCATAGGCGCTCACGGCGAACGAGCCCGCCAGGGACTGCCAGATGCTGCCACCGCCGCGCCGCCCCGCCAGATCGAGGCGGTAGAGGTCGGTCGCCGACTTGACGGCGGCCCCGACGTCGCGGGGGAAGGCCAGCCCGACCTCGGGGGTCGGATCGGCGTCCGCGAGTCCGATCTCGTGCAGCGGCACCGGACGCCCGAGCTTGCTGCCGATGGCAGCGGCGATCAGGTGGGGCGCCGCTCCTTGCGGCACCATCCCCTTCGACACCCAGCGGGCCACCGACGTCTTGTCGTACCGAAGCGTGAGGCCGCGTTGGGCCCCCAGGTCGTTGACCCGTCGGGCGAGTCCGGCGTTGCTGATCCCTGCGAGGGCGAGGACGGTGCCGAGCTTCTCATTCGGCCCGCGTGACTCCCTGGACATGCGCACCCCTGACCACACCGACGACCGCCCCGCGGCTGAGGCGCGGGGCCCCTCCCGCGACTGCGCGGATGCGCGGCGCGGAAAGCATTGGGAACACAGCGTAGTTCGACGGATCCCGACCGTTAAGAGGCGTCCTGCCGGATGGCGAGATATGTGTCCGTACGCGTGTACGTGCAGGGGTCACGTGCCATCCCGATACTGCCCCGCGCGGAGCGGCTGGAATCATGCGCGTCGTGCGGGAAACGGCCGTCTTGCGGGACACCGGATGCTGTGCTCCTGGCGTGTGGCCGTGCGCCCATGCATGCGCCTGCCCGGCACGGAAGGGGAGGGGTTCGATAGGAGCCGCGTGGGTCGGCCCGCTGCACAAGGAATCAGTGGGCTGGGGGACACCGCCGTCTCATTCCCCGCGGGCGGCGGTCCGGGCCGGGAGGCGCGCGACGCGCTTCCCGGCCCGGCAACGGGACGGCTCCGGGGCGGGGTTCGGGAACCGGGAGCCGGCCGGGCCGCACGCGCGGAGCAGCTACGCGGCAGTACCGGACGGCGCCCCCGCGATCCTGTGCCGCGGCCCCTTCGCACCCGCCCGGACGTGGGCTTTCCGCCGAGGTGTGCGTGCTGCCCGAAAGGTGCCGCGGCGTGCTGTGCGGTGCGCCGCGCCCGATCGGCCCCCGGCTGCGGGGTGCCGCGGGCGCCCGTCCGCCGGTGCCGCGCGACGCTCCGGCGCACCCGCCGGGTGCCGGGTGCCGGCGAGGCCCGATGCCGACCGTTGTGCGGGGGGCCGGTCCCCTCACGGTCGCCGTCCGGGTACGCGGTCGGCCGGGGCCACCGGTGATCGTGTGCCCCCTCTTTCGCTTCTGTGCTCCGCGTGTGCGACGGGTCCGTGCGCCCTGCGCGCACGTCCTGTGCGGATCGCGTGGGGCTATCGGGCTCGCCCCTGCTGTCTTCGGTACGCCGTCCGTTCGGGGTTGCCCGGTGGAGTGTCGGGAAAGGTTCCGCCGGACTGCCGTAGCCGTTCATATTTGGCCGAATGACATCGGTCGCGTGTGCGGTGCCGGGCGGGCACGCCGGAGGTATATGCCGCCCGCCGCCCGGAGGTCCCCGGCGGCCCGAGGATGCTGCGCGGCGCGGAGCCGCGGCCGGCTGCGCCGAGGTCTGCGCCCCTCGTACGCCGCTCGCGCGCCGCTCTCATGGCACCATGGCCGCAACGGCAGCGGCTGCCCCGGCCGCAACGGCAGCGGTTTCTCCGGCGCAAGGCATCCGTGCGCCGGGTGCTCCGCGCGGTGGGCCGAGGACGCCCGCGCGGCGGGGCACACGGCGGAGTGACGCGAAAGCAGGGCGGCGATGCGTTGGTTGGTGGGGTGGAGCAGTGCCGCGGCAACTCCCGACGGCCGCCGCGGTTCCCCCCGCACCGCCAACGGCCGCACCGCCAACGGCCGCGCCGCGTACGGCTCCTCCGGCGGCCCCGGCCCGTACGGTCCCGGCGGCCCCGGCGCGTACGGCTCCGCCGGATCCGACCCGCACACCGCGCACGTACCCGACGGACAGGACGGTGGCCTTCGGCCCATCGGCGCCCATGTGCTCTGGGGCGGCCCCGATCCGCTGTGGGCCGTCGGCGACTGGCGGCCCGACGAGATCCGCGTCGTCGAGGCCGAGCCGGGCAACCGGCTCGCGGTACTGGGCTGCTGCGGCGCCGGAGACGACGAACTGCGGCTCGGGCTGATCGCCGCGCGCGGTGGAGCGTTTCGCCACCTGACCGCGTGGCCGGGCAGCTACACCGCCGTCGCCTCGGTGGGCCGCAGGATCACGGTGGCCGCCGACCTCGCGGGTGCCCGGCCCGTCTTCCACGCGCCCTGGGCCGGAGGGACCGCCTACGCGACGGCCGCCCTCCCGCTCGCCGACCTGATCGAGGCCGAACTGGACTTCGGCCACCTCGCCGTCCAACTGGCCTGCCCGGAAGCGCCCGAGGCACTCGGCGACGGCACCCCCTTCCGCGGCGTGCGCAGGGTCCCGCCGGGACACGCGCTGATCGTCCGGGACGGCGGCAGCCGCGAGGTCGCCGGCTACGAGACCTCCGGCTCGCTGGTCGTCGGCGCCCCGCCCGTCGATCCGGAGACGGCGGTCGCAGGCGTGCGGGACGCGCTCGTGGACGCCGTACGCGCCCGGCTCACCGCACCCCGCCACGCCGCCGAACACGACACCGACGTGCGCGACCCGGGCCCGGTGCCCGGCATGGGCCCCGCCGACCGGCAGCGGGCACGCGGCGGCCCGGCACCCGGAGTCGGCGCCGACCTGTCCGGAGGGCCCGCCTCCGGCACCCTGGCCCTGCTCGCCGCCGGACTGCCCGGCACGCCGGGGACCGTCCTGGGCTCGGGCGCGGCCGGAGCGGGAGAGCGGCTGCTGGCCGTCACCTTCAACGACCTCACCCTGGCGCACCGCAGCGACGACCCGCGGGACACCGCAGGCGCCGACAGCCATCTCGCCGAACTGGAGCGGGCGCACAGCATCGCGGAGAACCCCCGGCTGCGGCACGTCGTGGTGACCGGCGGCCAGGAGGCACTGCCCTACGCGGACCTGGCCGGCGGCCCCCTCACCGACGAGCCGGGTCCCTCGCTGGTGACCGCGGAACGCCACCGCGGCCGGCTCTCCGCGGGCAGTTCGGACCACTTCCTCGGCTCCGGCGCCCGCCAGGTCGTCGACGCGCACCCGGCGCGGCTGGCCGACCTGCTGCTGGACCGGCGCCGCCGCCATCTGGTGCGGCCCGTCGCCGCGCTGGCCCGTGCCGAGGGGCAGAGCAGCGGGCAGGCCGCGGGCCGCTCCCTGCTGGTGCCCGTCACCATCTACCGCGCCGCACGCAGGCTGGCCCGCACCTCCTACCGCGACGGGGTGACGGAGGCGGCGGCGCTGCTGCGCGACAGCGCGTTCACCGCTGCCGCCTTCGCGCCGTACCCCGAGGGCGGCGAGAGCGCCGTGGACGCCTCCGTCGCCGCACTCACCTGGTGCCGCCCCGGACCGGCAGCGCGCTGGCTCACCGGTGAGGCCCTGGCGGAGGTCTCGCTACGCCTGGAGGGCGCAGCGCAGGCCCGCCCGTCCGTCGAACGGCCCGGCGAACGACGGGCCCGGGCCGCGCTCACCCGTGCCGCCGCCGACCACCGCGTCCTCGAGCAGGCAGTGGAGATCCGCGGACAGCGACTGCACGCCCCCTTTTTCGACAACCAAGTTGTCCGCGCGGCGCGGGAACTGCCCGAAGCGCTCCGCGTGCGCCCGGAGGCACGCGGTTCCATACTGCGGGCCGCACTCGCCGGTGCGGGAGTGCACGAACTCCCGCCCGGCTGGGGCGCCCCCACCCACGCCACGCACCACGCCGCCCTGCGCGCGGGGGTGCGGCTGGCCGCCGAGCACCTGCTGGAGCTCTTCCGGGCACCGCTGCTGGCCGAGGCCGGACTGGTGGAGGCCCGGGTCGTACGCCAGGCCGTCCAGCGGGTCGCGCGGGGCGAGCAGTTGCCTGTGGAAGGCATCGCGGACCTGGTCTCCATGGAGCTGTGGCTGGGCCGACTGCTGGCCCGGCGCGGCACCTGCTGGACCGGATCGGCCGCACCCCGCCACCGCGCCGCCGCGGCCGGCGTCCATCCGGACGGCCGCTACGAGCGGATCCTTCCGCCCACCGGTGGGTGACCCCCCTGCGCACCGCGGGGTGACCCTTCCTGACCACGGGCCGGGTGCCCCCCTCCCCCCCCACTGCGAGCCGATCCCCTCCTGTCCACCGACGGGTGACTCCTCGCGCCCACCGCGGGTGACTTCTCGCGCCCACCGCGGGTGACTTCTCGCGCCCACCGCGGGGTTGACGCGCCGCCCGGCGACTGCGGGGGTGCCGTCGTCCGGCACCTGTCGTGTGCGGCAGGCTCCCGGCCGCAGCGGCTCTCGGCCCGGATCCCGGCCGCAGCGGCTCCGGCCGGCGCACGATCCGGTGCGGCGCACCGCACGTCGGTACCGGACGGTCCGCCGGAAGGACGGGGCTCCGCGCGGAAAATACCTCCGGCGGTTCGGCCCCGACAGGGACAATGGGGCCGTGCGGTATCTGATCCTGGGGGCGAGCGAAGTGCGTGACGAGGCCGGACGGCCTCTTCCGCTGGGCGGGCAGCGGTTGCGTGCGCTGCTCGCCGCTCTCGCACTGCGCGCCCACAACCGCGCCCCCGCCTCCCAGGAGACGCTGATCGACGAGGTGTGGGCGGACGTGTCCCCCGAGGCGCGGCCGGAGAACGCTCCAGCGGCGCTGCAGGCACTGGTCAGCAGGCTGCGCCGGGCCCTCGGCAAGGACGCCGTCGAGACGCTGCCGGGCGGCTACCGGATCCGGATCGACCCGGAGCGGGACGACGTGGACCTGGTGCGGTTCGAGGAGTTGGTGGCCGACGGGGAGCGCGCCCTGGCAGCGGGCGAGCCCGACCGGGCCGCCGCCGTGCTCCGTGAGGGGCTCGCGCTGTGGCGGGGGCCCGCCGTGGCGGACCTGCCCGACAGGACGTCGGCCGCCGCCCGTGCCGAAGCGCTCCGGCACACCGCGCTGTTGCACCGCCTCACGGCCGACCTCGCCCTGGGTCGTGCCGAGCGGATACTTCCCGAGCTGCGCGAACTCGTCCCCGAACGCCCGCTCGACGAGCCCTTGCAGACGCTCTATCTGCGTGCGCTGCACGAGAGCGGCCGCACGGCCGAGGCGCTGGCCGCCTACGCCTCCGTACGCCGGGACTTGGCTGCCCGACTCGGTGCCGACCCGGGCTCCGAGCTGCGCGCGCTGCACACCGAACTGCTCTCCGCCGGTGCCGAGGAGGAACCGCCCGGACCGGATGCCCGGCGCCCCTCGGGCCCTTGGCGCCCGGGTCGGCGGCCGGGTCCGGGGGTTGTCCTCGCGGAGCCCCGGAACGCACCGTACGGCGCCGCGGCAGCACCGGGCCGTGGCGCGCGCGGACGCCCCGCGCGACAGCCGTCAGCGGGCCCGCAGACCGGCCTGGCCGCCGCCCGGGGCTCGGCCCGGGTTCCGGCTCCGACCCCGGCCCCGGACAGGGTTCCGGCTCCCGGTGCGGCTCCGCCCGGCAACCTCCGGTCCCGGCTCACCAGTTTCGTCGGACGCGAGGCCGACATCGCGGCGATCCGCTCCGACCTCGGCGCAGCCCGCCTCGTCACCCTGATCGGACCCGGCGGTGCGGGCAAGACACGGCTGGCCGAACGGGTCGCCGCGACCGCGGCCGCCGCCGATCCGGCGCCGTATCCGGACGGCACCTGGCTGGTGGAGCTCGCCCCGCTCGACCACCCCGCGGCGGTCCCGGGCGCCGTGCTCAGCGCCCTCGGCCGCCGGGTGACCTCGCTCTCCAGCGCCGCGACCGAGAGCGCCCGACCGCTGGCCGGTGAGGGGGACCCGACAGCCCTGCTGATCGAGCATCTGGAGCAGCGCCGCCTGCTGCTCGTGCTCGACAACTGCGAGCACGTCGTCCACGCCGCCGCCGGCCTCGCCGAGACGCTGCTGGCCCACTGCCCGGGGCTGACCGTGCTGAGCACCAGCCGCGAACGCCTGGACGTGCAGGGCGAGACGGTACGTCCGGTCGAGCCGCTGCCGCCGGCGTCCGCGCACCGGCTGTTCGCCGACCGGGCCGCCGCGGCCAGCCCCGGATTCCGGCCCGGCGCGGACCCCGACGCGGTTGCCGAGATCTGCCGGCGCCTCGACGGGCTGCCGCTGGCGATCGAACTCGCCGCCGCCCGGCTGCGGTCGCTCACCCCGCGTCAGACCGCCGACCGACTCGACGACCGCTTCCGGCTGCTGACCAGCGGGAGCCGCACCGTACTGCCGCGGCAGCAGACCCTCCGCGCGGTCGTCGACTGGTCCTGGGATCTGCTGGACGACCGCGAGCGGGCCGTCGTACGCCGCCTGTCCGTCTTCGCGGGCGGCTGCACCCTCTCCGCCGCCGAACACGTCTGCGCGCGCAGCGTGCCGACGGTCGCGGACAGCGCATCAGGAGCGACGGCAGCGGTGCCGACGGCCGGAGGCGGCGCATCCGGCCGCGCGGACACTGCACCGGCGACCGGTGACGGGCCGCCCGGCGCCGCGTACGGGCCACTCGGCGCCGCGGCGTACGGGCCGCCCGAGACCGCGGACCGGCCTTCCGGGGCGGTGGGCCGGCCCCCCGGCGTCCCGGCGGACTGCGCCAGGGCCGGGGCTGACTCGGGCCACGCGGAGGGACCGGTGTCCGCCCCGGAGGGACCGGCGTCCGCCCCGGAGGGACCGGCGTCCGCCTCGGACGGGCTCACGTCCGCCTCGGACGGGCTCACGTCCGCCCCGGAGGGACTCGCGTCCGCCCCGGACGGACCGCCGGAGGGCACCGGCCGGGCCGCTGACCCGGACATCCGTCCGGACGAGGTGCTCGACCTGCTCTCCGCCCTGGTGGACAAGTCCCTCCTCGTCGCCGACCAGCCGCCGGATCCGTGCGGCACCGGCATGCGCTACCGCATGCTGGAGACCATCCACGACTACGCCCGCGAGCGGGCGGCCGACCATCCGGCCGAGCGCCGCGCGGCCGAGGCGCGGCACACGGCCCAGCTCCTCCGCTTCGCCCGCGCGGCCGAACCGCGCCTGCGCTCCGCCGAGCAGCTCTCCTGGCTGCCCAGGGTCGAGGCCGATCTGGACAACATCCGTGCTGCGCTGCGCCGTTCGCTGACCCACGGGGACCGGGACACGGCCGTCGCGTTCGTCCGCGCCGCAGGCTGGTTCTGGTGGCTGCGCAACTACCGGGACGAGGGTGCGCACTGGGTCGAGTCCGTTCTGGCGCTGCTCCCCGCCACCGCAGCCGAGCGGGACCCGGAGGAGGAACTGCTCTTCCGGGAGCTGCAACTGCTGGACTGCTTCCTGCTGGCCGAGCACCATGCCCAGACGCTGCTCACCGACCCCTACCATCGGGCCGTCGCCGGGGAACTGGTCGCCACCTTCAGAGAGCCCGGCCCCGCCGCCGCCCGCTTCCCCGGCATCTTCTGGCCCTTCGCCGGCTATCTCGTCGACGGCAGCAAGGCCGTGACCCCGCTGATGGACCTCGCGGTCGCCAACTGCCGCCGCCACAGCGAGCCGTGGGGGCTGGCCGTGGCCCTGCTCTTCCGTGCCCACGTGCGGATCGACCGCCCCGGCGGACTGTCTCTCACCCACGACGACCTGCCCGAGATCGGCTCCCTCGCCGCGAGCACCGGCGACCGCTGGCTGCTGGGCCAGTTGTGCGGACTGCGCGCGGAGACCGCCCTCCAGGAGGGGCGCTACGACGACGCCCGGGCGGACTTCGAGACCGCCCTGCGGTACGCGGAGCAGCTCGGCGCCCTCACCGAGGTGCCGCTGCTGCTCGCCCGCATCGCCGACGTGTGGTTCCGCCGCGGCGACACGGGGCAGGCCGACCGCCTCGCCCGGCGCGCTGTCGCGGAGGCCGAACGCCTGGGCATCAGGGACGCGCTGACGCTCGGTGTCTTCCTCCGCGCGGTCGCCGCCACCGAGGCCGGGGATCTCGTCTCGGCCCGGGCGCTCCACGGGCAGGCCGAGGAGCACGCCGCCGTCGGTTCGCCGCCCGCGATGTTCGACGTCATGCTCCGGGTTCTGGACGCCCGGATCACCGCCTCCGAAGGAGCCGGACCGCCCGTGGCGGCCGTCCGCAAGATCGCCACTGCGCTGCGGCTCGGCCTGGAGGTCGGCGTCCCGGAACACCTGGTGGGCCAAGCCCTGCTCACCGCGGGCTACATCCTGCACCTCGCGGGCCGGCACGCGGCGGCGGTCGAGTTCGCCGACGCGGCGCGCCGACGGCGCGGGGCGCTGCCCCCGAGCTTTCCCGAACTCCGTCTCGACCGCGCAGTCCGTGCCTACATCCCGGCCGGTGGTGCGGCCGGGCGCCGCCCGCCGCTGACCGGTGTCCGGGCCGTCGAGCGGTTGGACGAGCTGTGCGGCCAGTTCGGCGCCGACAGTTCGACGGAGACCGCGCCCCCCACCGTCGCGGGGTGACGTTTCACCACCAGCCGCACCGTGCGGTCCCCGCTGCCGGAGCTGAGCGTCACGGTGTCCCGGGTGATCTCGATGGCGTGGTGCCGGGGCGGTGCGGGCGGCGGTGCCGGGCGGGGCGGGGCGGTCCGCGGAGGCACCGGGTCGGGATCCGGGGGCGGTGTCCGGCGCGGCGGCTCCGACCGCTCGCCGGGCTCGGCCGCGGGCACCGGCGCCGGGCTCGTCGCGGGGCGCGGCTCCGCCGGATGCTTGCGGGGCGGTGCCGGATCGGACGCGGCAGGACCGGATCCCGGCGTGCCGGGCTGCGGCGCCGGGCCGGGCTTCGGGGGCGGCTCGCTCGGCTCACCGGGCCTGCCGGGTGCGGCGGTCGGAGCCGGGTGCCGAGCCTCCGGCTTCTCGGAGGGCTCGTCGGCGCCGCCGCTCAGCGCGTACGCGAGCACCGCACCGGCTGCCGCCACCACTCCCAGGCCGATGCCGGCCTTCGCCGGGGCGCCGAGCCCTTCGGAGGCCGCGCCGCCCGCGCCGCCCGCGCCGCCCGCGCCGGTGGCTCCGCTGCCGCCCGTTGCCGCGCTGCCGCCGGTCGCCGCCGCGCCGCTGCCCGCCGCCGCTCCGCCGGCCGCCGCACCGCCTGCCGCCGGTGCGCCGGTGCCGAGCAGCGCGCCGAACGCCTGCGCGCCGCCGGCCGTTCCCAACCAGCCGACCAGAGCAACGGGCACCAGCAGCCTGATGTGCTCGTTCAGGTCCCGGACCTCCGATGCCGCCTGCCGGCACGCCGGGCACTCCTCCAAGTGCCGGGCCAGTCCGCGCTCGGCCCGCATCCGCAGCCCCCCGCGCGCGTAGGCGCCCAGCCGGTCCGCGTACCGCGCGCACGCTCCGCCCTCGGTCGTCAGCGCCTGGCTCACATGGGCCTGGAGGTACGCCTGCTTGAGGTGTTCCCGCGCCCGGTGGGCCGCCGTCGCCGTGGCCCCGCGGGACTTGCCCAGCAGCGGTGCCACCTCCTGCGGCGGCACGCCCTCGACGGCGGTGTGCCACAGCAGCATCCGGTCGTACTCGGACAGACTCCGGAACGCCCGGACGATCAGCTTCTGCTCCGCCTCCCGCATCGCCCGCACCTCGGCACCGGGCGCCGACGTCTCGCCCTCTCCGCGAGCGGAGCCGGCGGCGGCCGCCTGGGCGAATGCCGCGAAGTCGTCCACCAGCCGCTCGCGCCGCCGGGTCCGCGCCCAGTCCGCCGCCACCCGCCGCACGGAGGCGAGGAGATAGGCGCGGACCGACGCCTCGGGTCCCTTGCCGCCGCGCACGGCCTGCAGTGTGCGCGCGAAGACCTCGCCCGTGAGGTCCTCCGCGGTGTCCGCGTCCCGGCAGCAGGTACGGGCGTAGCGGCGCACCGGCTCGGCATGCCGCCGGTACAACTCCTCGTACGCCCTGTCGTCGCCCTCCCGCATCCGGGCGAGCAACTCCACGTCGGAGACGCCGCGGCTGCCGAGCCCGCTCCGGATGCCGCGCTCGGTACCGCGTGGGGGACGGCCGGCATCACAGCGGTTCCCCTGGTCCTCCGCGCAGCCGGGGCGCCGCCGCTGCTCGGGCACCTGGCGCCCGGCGCCCTTCCCGGGCTTCCCCTGCGCGGGGTCCGGGCCGGGCATTCCGGGCCTCTGCTCCCTGTCACCACCCATAGCCGCGACTTTCGTACTCGCCCTGCGTGCCGACCATCGCGTCAGAGTGGCACAGCCCCGGCGGACCGGAACCCGACAAGCAGACCAACCACTCGTTCGGGGTGTTCCGCACGGTTCTGCGAATACCGAAGCGGGGCGTCAGCAGCCGGCCAGGCATCCACGGCCCGCGCGGCGGTCCATGGGCAGCGCGCCGCCGCCCGGCCTCCGCGGCAGGCACGGGGCCGGGCGGAACGCCGGGCGACCGGTGGTGACCTACGGGACGATGGGACCACGGGACGACCGACAGGACGACCGACGGGAAATGGGTACGCCGGGCGACAGGTTGCTCAGCGCCCCGATCGGGGCCCGGTCAGCGCCCGGTGTGGGAGCGCAACCCTTCCAGCAGGATGTCCAGCAGCCGGGTCGAGGCAGCGGCCTGCTGCGCCGCGTCCGGCAGCGAGGGCGCGGCGGTCGCGATCACCAGCAGCACATCGCCGACGGTCACGTCCGGCCGCAGCTCGCCCGCCGCCCGCGCCCGCTCGACCAACTGCCCGACGACCTGCAGCAGCTCGGCCGCCCCGGGGTCGTCGTCCAGCCCGTCGTACACCGCGCTCGACCCGCCCTCGGCGGTCGCCGCGGCGGCCGGCGCCCGCTCGACCAGCCGCAGCTCCGGCTGGCCGCCCTCGGTGCGGGCGGGTGCCTCGGCCGACTCGCCCGGCGCCGAGGTGCGCTGCTGAGGCACCCGCAGCGCGCTCTCGGCCCGGCTCTCGGCCCGGAGTATCCGAGGCGGCAACAGCCGCCCCGCTCCGGAGGCGACCGAGGTGCGCAGGAAGCGGGAGAGCGCCGACCAGGGTTCCTCCTCCTGGCCCAGCGCAGCCCGCGCCTGTTCGGTCAGCCGTGCTGTCTCTTCCTCGGCTATCCGCCTGACCAGCACGTCCTTGCTCGGGAAGCGGCGGTAGACCGTCCCGACCCCCACCCGTGCCCGGCGTGCGACGTCCTCCATCGGCGCGCCGTAGCCCAGCTCGCCGAAGACCTCGCGCGCCGCGCGCAGTACGTGCTCCAGATTCCGCTGTGCGTCCACCCGCAGCGGAGCGGTCCGCCGGGCGGCCGCGGTCGCGGTGGCGTGTGCGGTGGCCTGGCTCTCCGCAACGGTCGGGACAGCGGTCGGCGCCGCCCCCGCACGAGAGCCGTGAATACCCTGAATGCGCATCGTTGTTCCCCCGGTAAATCCATGTCTCCCCCCGGAGACCCCCGCGTCCGCGGGGCCGGGATACGGCGCACTGGTCCAGAGGCCGCACCCGCTGGGGTACGAACATAGTTGAGCCCACCCCGAGAGAGAAGAGGGCGTCCGGGCACGGCCCTCCGTCAGCCGGACCCCGGTATCGGCCGTACTGCGCCCCGAACCCCTGCCCGCCCTCCTCATACCTGCTGTGACCTGCGCGGACCGACCCCACTACGACATCGGCGGTACCGCGGGCGCCCGGCGCGCTCTGGTCACATGATTGACGTGTCCTGTGGACAAACGAGGGGCCGAGGGTGCGTCATGGTCAGGTGACGAAGGCCACGAAGGAACCTGCGGAACCCGCGCGCATCCTGGTCGTCGGCGGCGGCTACGTCGGCATGTACACGGCTCTGCGCCTCCAGCGCAGACTCAAGCAGCGCCTCAAGCTCGCCGCCGGCGCGGTCGGGGCTGCCGCGCCGGACGCACCGGACGCCCTGGGCACGCCGGGCGCGCCCGTCGCCTCGTCACTGGCGTCCGCGGCCGGGGTCACCCTCACGATCCTGGACCCCGACCCGTATATGACGTACCAGCCGTTCCTGCCCGAGGCCGCGGCCGGATCGATCTCCCCCCGGCACGTCGTCGTCCCCCTGCGCCGCGTACTGCCGGACTGCCAGGTCATCGTCGGCGAAGCGCACACCATCGACCACGCACGCCGCGTCGCGCACATCAGCACACTCGCCACGGCCGAGGCCGACGCCGCCCGCGCGGCCCGGGCCGCCCCGGGGGAGCAGCCCGAGCCGCGGACCCTCGAACTGCCCTACACCGAACTCGTGCTGGCACCCGGATCCGTCTCGCGCACGCTTCCGGTGCCCGGCCTGGCCGAGCACGGCATCGGGTTCAAGACCGTCGAGGAGGCCATCGGGCTCCGCAACCACGTGCTCGAACAGCTCGACATCGCCTCCTCCACCCGCGACCCCGCCCTCCGGGACGCGGCCCTCACCTTCGTCTTCGTCGGCGGCGGTTATGCGGGCGTCGAGGCGCTGGCCGAACTGGAGGACATGGCCCGCTACGCCTGCCGCTATTACCACAACATCTCCGCCCACGACCTGCGCTTCCTGCTGGTGGAGGCGAGCGACCGGATCCTGCCGGAGGTCGGAGCGGAGATGGGCGGGTACGCGCTGCGCGAGCTGCGTGCCCGCAACATCGACGTGCGCCTGGAGACCCGGCTGGACTCGTGCGAGAACCGGGTCGCCGTCCTCAGCGACGGCTCCCGCCACCCGGCCCGCACCCTGGTGTGGACGGCCGGCGTCAAACCGCACCCCCTGCTGGCCCGTACCGGCCTGCCGGTCACCGCGCGCGGCAAGCTCAAGTGCGCGGCCACCCTGCGCGTCGAGGGAACCGAGCACGCCTGGTCGGCCGGCGACGCGGCGGCCGTGCCGGACCTCACCGCGGACACGGAGCCGACGGACGGCGCGGAGCCCCCGCTGTGCGCCCCCAACGCGCAGCACGCCGTCCGGCAGGCCCGCAGCCTCGCCGACAACCTCGCGGCCGTGAGCGAAGGACGGGAACCCACCCCCTACCGGCACTCCTACGCGGGCTCCGTCGCCTCCCTCGGGCTGCACAAGGGCGTCGCCCACGTGTACGGACGGAAACTCAAGGGCTACCCTGCCTGGTTCATGCACCGCGCCTACCACCTGAGCCGGGTGCCGACCTTCAACCGGAAGGCACGGGTGCTGGCGGAATGGGTACTCTCCGGCCTGTTCAAGAGGGAGATCGTCTCCCTCGGCTCGCTGGAGCACCCCCGTGCCGAGTTCGAATCCGCGGCGGGCACCGTACGGCGCCCCGACGAGAACTGAGGGTTCCACCGGCACGGTGGGCCACACTGGGCATGTGACCATGGGTGGGCCCGCGCCTGCGAAGCGTGACCCCGAAGCGGTCCGGAGCGACCGAGCGAACACCGCGAACACCGCGAACCACACAAGGAATCGGACGACGTGAACTTCACGCGCTGGAGCGCCCGACTGCCCGGCACACAGCGGCGCACCGCAGCCGCCCAGGCCGCGATAAAGGCGCGAGCGCGGTCGGCCGGGACCTCCGAGAGCCGTACGGACGAGGGCAACGGGACCAGCGGCAGCAACGGCAGCGGCGCCGGGGAGGGTGAGGCGGAAGCCGGCGGCGGAGAACCGCCGACCGGTCCGGCTGCCGCTCCCGCGACCGCCCCGTCCGGCCGCCGCGCGGCACCCGAGCGCGCCGCGCGCGACCGGACGGCGCCCGACCGCGCGGCCCACCCGCACGACGACGTCTCCGACAGCCCCACCGTCCCCGCGGCCCGCAGCCGCCCGTCTGCCGAGGCCGGTGCGGGCTCCCCCGGCGGCCCCGGAGCGGAGACCGCACCGGATTCCGCGCCGAGCCCCGCATTCGTCCCAGGACAGGAAGCCGAGCCGGAGCACGAAGCCGAACCGGCAGAAGAAGCTCCTTCCGACCCCGGAACCGGAACCGGGGTCGGAACCGAAAACCGGACCGGGGCCGATGTCCGAACAGACGTCGGCACGGGCGCCGGAGCCGACCTCGGAGCGAGCGCCGGGACCGCGTCCGACGAGGCGGGACGGCAGCGCAGACGGGCCATCGACGCGCTCCCGGTCCGCGCCCTGCTCGGGGAGGTCCCGGCGCTGGCCGCCGTCGTGCACGGCCCCGAACACCGCATCGCGTTCGTCAACGACGCCTACAGCCGCGTCTTCGGACCCCGCCCCACCGGTGCGGCGGCCCGCGAGGCCCTGCCCGAACTGGTCGAACTCGGCCTGCTCCCGCTGATGGACCAGGTCCGGCGCAGCGGTCGGCCGCGTACGGTCAAATCCCGCCGCGTCCCGCCGCAGCACGGCGTGTCCGGCGGCAGACGGCGCCCCGGCTACTACACCTTCACCTGCACCCCGATCAGCACCTCGGGCGACAGCGGAGTGCTCATCTTCGCCGCGGACGTCACCGACCAGGTGGAGGCCGCGGAGCGGCTGCGTGCCAGCGAGCGCCGGCAGCGCGAGGCCGCTGTCACCCTCCAGCGCAGCCTGCTGCCCCAGGAGTTGGAACAGCCCGACGACCTGCGCGTCGCCGCCACCTACCAGCCCGGCGGAACGGACGCCGCCGTCGGCGGCGACTGGTACGACGTCATCACCCTCGGCGCCGGCCGCACCGCGCTCGTCATCGGCGACGTCATGGGCCGGGGAGTACGCGCCGCCGCCGTCATGGGACAGCTCCGCACTGCGGTCCGCGCCTACGCGCGGCTCGACCTGCCCCCGCACGAGATCCTGCAACTCCTCGACGGACTCGCCGCCGAGATCGACGCCTCCCAGATCGCCACCTGCGTCTACGCCGTCCACGACCCCAACGAGGGCTGCCTCAGCTACGCCTCCGCCGGACACGTGCCCATCCTGGTGCGAGACGCGGACGGCACCGTCCTGCGGGCCACCGAGCACACCGGCCCGCCGCTGGGCACCGGCGGCTGGCTGCACACCTCCGGCAGCCTGCCGCTGCCGGAGGGCGCCACCGCCGTCCTCTACACCGACGGCCTGATCGAACGCCGGGACGCCGACATCGACGAGGGCGTGGCCGCACTCGAACACGCCTTCGCAGGCGCCACCGGCTCGCCCGACATCGTCTGCGACCGGCTGCTGCGCGCCCTGGGCATCACCGAGGACCACGACGACGACGTGGCGCTCCTCGTCTTCCAGCACCCCGCACGGACCGGCCCCGACGCCGAGCTGTTCCACAACGCGGCGCTCGACCTGCTCGGCGGCACCGAAGCGGCCCCGCGCGCCCGCGCCTTCGCCTCCGGCGTCCTGGCCTCCTGGCGCTTCCCCACCGAACTCCGCGACCTGGGCGTCCTGGCCGCCAGCGAACTGGTGGCCAACTCCCTCCAGCACGGCACCCCGCCCATGCGGCTGCTGCTGCGCCGCACCGACCGCCGCCTGATCATCGAGGTCACCGACGGGGACGACCACCTCCCGCGCCGCTGCCGCGCCGAACCGGCCGACGAGGCCGGGCGCGGCATCTCGATCATCGCGACGATCGCCTCGGCGTGGGGGAGCCGCCGCACCCCGGGCGGCGGCAAGTCCGTGTGGTGCGAGTTCGCACTGCCCGGCACGTAGGCACCTACGGCGGGCCGGCGCCTACGTGCCGCGGACGGACGGGCGGGCCGGGAGCCCGGACCGGCTGAGGCCGGGCGTCCTGTCGGGGGCCGGGCGGCTCTCGCCGGACCCGCCCCTCACCCCCGCCCCCGTGGCGCATCGGGCGCGGGAAGCTGGGCCCGGGAAGCTGCCCGCCCGCTGCGCATCCGGCCGGGAACCGCCGGGCCTGCGGAACCTCAGCAGGCAGCCCCGACAGGCTGCTCCTCGACGACCGGGCGGGTCGACTCGCCGCGCGCCACGATGACCGATCCCGGCCGGTCCTCGCGGTCGGTGAGCCGCCGTCCCAGCACCAGCGCCAGTCCGGCGACGCCCAGGCAGCACAGCACCAGCACCACGATGTACGCCGACCAGGCACCCGCCGCGGCGAGCGCCCCGCCCACGGCGGGGCCCACGGCCAGCGCCAACTGCTTCACCAGCGCGAAAGCGGAGTTGTACTGGCCCACCAGGCGCGCCGGAGCCAGGTCCGCGACCAGCGGCGCCACCGTGGGCGACAGCATGGTCTCGCCGATCCCGAACAGCGCGTAGGTGCCGATGAGCAGCGCGGTAGCCACCGCCTGCGCCCCGTGCACAAGCCCGGAAGCCCCCGCGGCCAACCATGCGACCGTCCAGATCAGGCCCACCAGAGCCACGACCCGGCTGCGCCGCCGCCGCTCCACGAGCCGCAGCACCACGAACTGGGCCAGCACGATCATCGCCGTGTTGGCAGCCAGCGCGATTCCCAGCGTGGACGTCGAGATCCGGGTGACCTCCACCGCGTACGCCGACAGCCCCGACTCGAACTGCCCGTAGCACCCGAAGAAGATCACGAACCCCAGGACGCACAGCAGCACCATCGACCGGTCCCGCAGCAGCACACCCCAGCCGGAGCCTCGTGCACCGGCCGCGTCGGCGCCTTCCTCGGCCGCTGCGGCCGCCGGACGGCTCATCCGCACCGTCACCAGCACCGCGAGCAGCACCAGGAACATCGTCGCCTCGATGACGAACAGCAGAGTGAAGCTCGCCGGGTCGTGCTCGTCGACGAGCATCCCGCCCAGCAGCCCGCCGACCCCGAGCCCGAGGTTGTTGAGGAAGAACTGGGTGGCGAAGGCACGCGAGCGGGACCCCGGCGTCGAGCACCACACGATCATCGTCGCGAGTGCGGGCTGCAGCACGGCGATCCCGGCGCCCATCACGGCGGATGCGACCAGCACGGCAGCAGCACCGGTCGACAGGCCGAAGCCCAGCGCGCCCAGTGCGGCCGAAACGGCACCGACGACGACCATCACCATGGGGCCGCTCCGGTCGATGACACGCCCGGTGAAGGGCAGCACGAGCAGCGCGGCGGCGGCGAACGCGGCGAGCACCGCGCCCGCCGTGCCGTCACCGAGCTCGCGCACCCGCGCGACATAGACGAAGAGGAACGGCACCGTGAAGCCGTTTCCGAAAGCCGCCAGCGCGTTTCCGAGCTGGATCCGCCGCAGCGCGACGGCCGTCGCCGAGGACGCCGAGGACGCCGAGGACGCCGAGGACACAGCCGTGGTCAACACTCACCTACCTGAGTCGAAGGGGACAAGGAGTACAGCTACGAAGACTTCGAAGCTAAAGTTCGATGCTAAAGAATACACAGCGCAAGCGTTTAGAGCGAATGAGTTGCCGTGCGATACTGCGCACATGCCGGACCGACAACCGACGCTGGACGAGCAGATCGCCATCTACCAGCGGGAGTACCGCGAGCTCGACCCTCAGGTGGAGAAGGTCGTCAACGCTCTGAGCAGGCTGGATCGCAGAATGAGCGTGGCCTACGGCCGCCAGCTCGCGACGCTCGGCCTCAGCAGCCCGGAGTGGGAGGTCCTCAAGGAACTCGTCATGGCCGGCAATCCCTACCAGCTCTGGCCCGGCACCATCGCCAGACGGCTCGGCCTCACCCCGGCAGCGATGACACATCGCATCGACCGGATGCTCACCCAGGACCTGGTCACCCGGGAGCGTGACCCGGACAACCGGGTCCGCGTCATCATCGGCCTCACCGACACCGGCCGGGAGAAGTGGCTCGAGGTCATGCGCATGGCCTCGGTCTTCGAGGAGGAGCTCCTCCAGGACCTCGCCACGGAGGAGCGGGTGCAGCTCGGTGACCTCCTCACTCGCCTCCTGCGCCGCGTCGAACACGCCCAGCCCGACGCCGGCGGCCGACTCACCGACCTGGACTGACCGCCGCTGCGGTCGGGAGGACACTCCGACTGCCGGACTGCCGGACTGCCGGACTGCCGGACTGCCGGACTGCCGGACGCCCGGCGGGAGTTGGTCCGTCGCCGGTAGCGCTGCGGTCGGCACCTGACCTCGTTTGACACCGCCACGAGTGATCCGTAAGGTTCCTCGGGTTGTCAGCGGCCGGTCACGGCATCTGGTGACTCCTCCCGCCGTTCCGGCGGATCCTCTACTACTGAGCGCACTCCCTTTGCGGGGGTCTGTTCGTCGTGCCTTGGCATGGTGAATTGCTTTTGCGATTCGGCTCGATTTGGAGCCGGGCGGGGAAAGGCCCTAAAGTAGCGGTCAGCCGGAAGGCGCCCCGCCGACAGGGGAATCCGATTCGGGAGACGGCACGGAAACGGGCCGGAAAACGGATCTGATAGAGTCGGAGACACCGAAAGGGCAAACGTCCGGAGAAACCGGTACTGCATCGTCAGAACCGATTGGTTTCGAAGGAAGCGTCCGTTCCTTGA
>NZ_FOGO01000027.1 GCF_900111245.1 Streptomyces qinglanensis
AACGACGGATCCGCCACCACCTGCTCCAACAACCGCACCCACCGCGCCAACACCCCCTCAACCGACACCCGATCGAACAACTCCGTCGCGAACTCCACCAGGGTCTCGATGCCCGCCACCTCACCCGCGGCGTCGTGCCGTTCGTACATCTCGACGAGCAAGTCGAAGCGCGAGGTGTCGGTGCTGATGAACTCGGAGCTCACCTGGAGGTGCGGGAGGCGGAAGTCCTCGGACGGAGCGTTCTGCAGCACCATGGCGATCTGGAACAGCGGATGGTGGCTGCTGGAACGCTGCGGGTTGAGGGCCTCGACCAAGTCCTCGAAAGGCACGTCCTGGTGCTCGTGCGCACTCATGCTGCGCTCCCGAACCCGGGCGAGGAGCTCCTCGAAGGCAGGGTCGCCCGAGGTGTCCGTACGCAGGACGTAGGTGTTGACGAAGAGACCGATGAGGTCGTCGAGCGCTTCGTCCGTACGGCCGGCCACGCCACTGCCCAGCGCGATGTCGCTCCCCGCACCCAGACGGGTCAGCAGCGCCGCCATACCGGCCTGCAACACCATGAACACCGTCGTGTTCGACCGCCGCGCCAACCTCACCAGACCCCGATGCAGCTCAGCATCCAGCTCGAAATCGATCCGCATCCCCTCGTAGCCGGCCGTGGCCGGCCGGGGCCGGTCGGTGGGGAAGGTCACCTGCTCCGGCAGCCCCGCCAGCTCCGCACGCCAGTAGTCGAGTTGCTGTGCGTAGACGCTCTCGGGGTCGTCGACGTCTCCGAGCCGGTCGCGCTGCCAGAGCGTGTAGTCGACATACTGCGCGGGCAGCTCGGACCACTCTGGATCGCGCTGTTCGACGCGGGCGGTGTACGCCTCCACCACGTCACGCGTCAGCGGTGCCATCGACCAGCCGTCACCCGCGATGTGATGCATGAGCAGCAGCAGCGTGCTGTGCTCCGCGTCCGTCTCGAACAGCCAGGCGCGGAAGGGGATCTCGGTGGCGAGGTCGAATCCGTGGCGGGCCGCGTCGCGCAGGGTGCGCTCCATGTCGGCCTCGGGCACCGAACGCCGCTCCCACCGGAAGTCGGCCTCATCCAGGTCCCGTATCAGCTGGTAGGGCTCGCCGTGTACGTCGGGGAACACGGTGCGGAGCGACTCGTGCCGGCCGACGACGTCGAGCAGGGCCGCGTGCAGCGCCTCGGCGTCGACAGTGCCGGTGAGGCGGAGGGCCAGCGGAACGTTGTAGGTCGCCGAGCGGCCTTCCATCCGGTGCAGGAACCACAGGCGGCGCTGGGGGAACGACAGCGGCACCACGTCGGGGCGTTCGACGCGGGTGAGGGGGGCACGCGCGCCGTCGTCGGCCGCTCCGGTGAGCCGCCCGGCCAGCGCGGCGGGCGTGGAGAAGTCGAAGATCTCCTTGATCTTCAGCTCCTCGCCGAGGGTGGCCCGGATCCGGACGAGCAGCCTGATCGCCGTCAGCGAATGACCGCCGAGCTCGAAGAGGTCGTCGTGGGGGCCGACGTGGTCCCTGCCGAGCGTCTCGGCGAACAGGGCGCACAGCGCCTCTTCGCACGATGCCTTGGCGTCCAACTTCTCGCTCCCTCTTCTGGCGGTGTCGAATCCGTGCTGCATCGGCTCGGGCCGGCTCATGAGCGGCCGCCCCGGCAGTCGGTCACTCGGTGGGGTGGAATGTGGGATGGGGTGTGGGAGAGGGCATGGGATGGGGCGTGGAGTGCGACGTGGCCTGCCGGAGCTTCTCGGCCACGAGCGGACCGATCTCCCGCAGGGGTTCCGGGTTCATCATGTGGGTGTGCCGGTGGTTCAGCTTCTGGAACTCGACGGCGCCGGTGAGATAGGGGTCCCACGTCCCTGGTTCGAGCTGATGGTCGTTCTCGCCTCCGGTCGCGGCCAGGATCAGCGTCGGCGCGGAGACCGGCCTGGGCCTGTTGTCCAGGCCGAGGAGGGTGTGGTTCATGGTCAGGTGCATCATGGCGGCGACCTCGGTCTCACCGAGGCCGGCCAGGGCGGAGTTCTTCGTGGTCAGCAGCTCCACCGTGGTCTCGTGGGTGAGCTGCGCCGCCTCTTCGTCGGTGAGTTCGATGTCGAAGAGGCCCAGCATGGCCCGGTGCACGTCGGCGACCCGCACCTTCGGCATCGACTCCTCGACCTCGCGACGGCTGACCGGGTTCACCGGGAAGCAGTCCAGCAGCGCCAGCAGCGCGACCTGCTCTCCGCGCTCCTCCAGCAGTGCCGAGACGGCGTGGGCGACGACTCCGCCGAACGACCAGCCCAGAAGGTGGTACGGCCCCTCGGGCTGGACGCGCCGGATCTGCTCCAGGTAGTCCTCGGCCATCTCCTCGACGGACTTCGCAAGCTCTCCGCCCGTCAGGGCGCGGGCCTGCAGGGCATACACCGGGGTGTCCCGGTCGAGGTACTGCAGCAGACCGGCGTAGGACCAGCCCAGGCCGCTGCCGGGGTGGACGCAGAAGACGGGGCGGCCGCTGCCCTGCGGGCGCAGCGGGAGAAGCACGTCGAGGGCGCTCTCGTCGCCGCCCGTCTCCAGCCGGGCGGCCAGCCCTGCCGCGGTGGGCGCGCCGAAGAGGGTGCGCAGCGGCAGTTCCACGCCGAGTACGCCGCGGATCCGGCTCATCAGCCGCGCCGCGAGCAGCGAGTGTCCGCCCAGGTCGAAGAAGCTGTCGTCGATCCCGACCCGCTCCAGCTCCAAGACCTCCGCGAACAGGCTGCACAGCACTTCTTCGTGCGGGGTGCGCGGTGCCCGGCCGCGGCCGGCTTCGGTGAAGTCGGGTGCGGGCAGGGCGGCGCGGTCGAGCTTGCCGTTGGGTGTCAGCGGTATGTCCTCGACGGCCACCACGGCAACCGGGACCATGTACTCCGGCAGCCGTTCGGCGACGTGGGCACGGAGCGCGCGCACGTCCGGCTCCGCCGCATCGCGCTCAGGGACGACGTAGCCGACGAGCCGGGCGCCGCCGGGGCCGTCCTCGCGGGCGACGGCCACGGCCCGTCGCACCGACGGGTGCGAGCCGAGCGCGGCAGCGATCTCGGCCGGCTCGATGCGGAAGCCGCGCACCTTGACCTGCTCGTCGGCGCGGCCCGCGAACTCCAGCAGGCCGTCGGGGCGCCTGCGCGCCAGGTCCCCGGTGCGGTACATCCGCACACCGGGCTCGAACGGGCTCGGCACGAACCGCTCCGCGGTCAGCCCCGGGCGGCCGAGATAGCCGCGGGCGACCTGGGCTCCGGACACGTACAACTCACCTGTCGTGCCGGGCGGTACCGGCCGCAGCCCGGTGTCGAGGACGTAGGCGCGCATGTTCCAGAACGGGCGGCCGATCGGCACCGGTCCGGACGGCTGCTCGGCGCCGGGCTCCAGCTCGAACTGGGCGCAGTTGACGGTCAGCTCGGTCGGCCCGTAGGCGTTGATCACGGTGGCGGCGGGGTGCCGGTCCCGCCATGCGGCGACGGCTTCGCCGGTCAGGGCCTCGCCGCCGAGGATCAGTGTCTCGGTGGGCGACCAGTCCACGGGCAGCTCCTCCAGGAGCGGCAGGTGCGAGGGGGTCGCCTTCATCAGTGTCACCGGGGCGCCGTCGGCCGGCTCCCGTCCGGCCAGTTCGCGGAGGCTGCTCAGGTGGACACGGCCGCCGCCGACGAGGGTGGTGTAGAGGGCGGTGACCGTCAGGTCGAAGGCGAGGGAGGAGTGCGCCAGTGTGGTGCCGCGCGCGGCCGGGTAGTGCCGTACCGCCCAGGTGACATAGTTCGCCACCGAGTGGTGCTCGACGACCACGCCCTTGGGCCGTCCCGTGGAGCCCGAGGTGTAGATCACGTAGGCGGGGTGCCGGGGCAGCAACGGGGCCGTGCGGTCGGCGTCGGACAGCGTGAGCGACGGCAGTCCGGCCAGGGCAGCCGCCGTCTCCGGGGAGTCCAGCAGCAGCCGGGGGTGGGCCGTCTCCGGGAGCTGCGGCGCCGCTTCGGTCGTGGTGAGCACACACAGCGGCGCGGTGTCGTCGAGGGCGTAGGCGAGGCGGTCGGCCGGGTGGTCGAGGTCGAGGGGCAGGTAGCCCGCCCCGGATTTCAGTACCGCCACCATCGCCACCAGCATCGCGGCCGAGCTGGGCACGGCGAGGGCGACGAACCGCTCCGGTCCGGCGCCCAGCGCGATGAGGTGGCGGGCGAGCTGGTTGGCCCGTTCGTCGAGCTCCCCGTAGGTGAGGAGTGCGTCGCCGGCCTCCACCGCCACCGCGTGCGGACTCGCCTCGGCACGGTCCTGGAGGAGCTGCACGACGGTGCTCGCGGGCATCTCGAAGTCGGTGTCGTTCCATTCGTGCAGCACTTGGTGGCGTTCGGCCGCGCTCAGGACGTCGATGTCGCGGACGGGCCGCTCCGGGTCGGCGGCGACCGCCTCGGCGACCCGGACCAGGCGGGTGGTGAGTGCCGTGGCGGCGTCGTGGTCGAACAGGTCGGTGGCGTACCGGAGCTGTCCGGCCACTCCGGCCGGTGCGCCGTCGTCCGTGAAGTGCTCGCCGAAGGTGAAATCCAGGTCGAACTTGGCGGCGCCGGTTCCGGCGTCGAGGGGTGCGACGTCGAGGCCAGGCAGCGCCAAGTCGGCGCGGTCGGTGTTGGCCAGCGACATCATGACCTGGAACAGCGGGTGCCGGGATGTCGAGCGGTCCGGGTTGATGATCTCCACGAGCCGTTCGAAGGCCAGGTCCTGATGGGCGTAGACGGCCAGGTCGGTCTCCCGGACGCGGCCGAGCAGCTCCTCGAAGGAGGGGTTTCCGGACAGGTCGGTGCGCAGTACCAGGGTGTTGACGAAGAAGCCCACCAGGTCGTCGAGCGCTTCGTCGGTGCGTCCGGCGATCGGGGCGCCCATGACGATGTCGTCACCGGCTCCGAGCTTCGACAGCAGGACGGCCATGGTGGCCTGGAGCGTCATGAAGACGCTGGCGCCGGACGCGGAGGCCAGTTCCGCCAGTGCGCGGTGGACGTGGGCGGGCAGTTCGACGGTGACGGTCGCGCCCTGGTGGCTGGGCCGGTCGGGACGTGGCCGGGTGGTGGGCAGGTTCAGTTCCTCCGGAGCTCCGGCCAGCATCTTCCGCCAGAACGCCACCTGATGGGCGATGGCACTGTCCGGATCGTCCTCGCGGCCCAGTGCCTCCTGCTGCCAGAGGGTGAAGTCGGCGTACTGGACGGGGAGGGCGTCCCATGCGGGCGCACGGCCCGCGCTGCGTGCGGAGTAGGCGGCGACGAGGTCCTTGGCGAGGGGGGCCAGGGACCAGCCGTCCGCGGCGATGTGGTGCATCAGCACCAGCAGCACGGACGTGTCGCTCCCGGCGTCCGTCTCCTCGAAGAGCCAGGCCCGCAGGGGTGTCTCGGTGGCGAGGTCGAAGGTGTGGCGTGCGGCGGCCCCGAGCGCCTGGGGGAGCTCGTCCGCGGTGACCGTGCGGGTCTCCCAGGGGACGGTGGTCCGGTGCGGGGCGAGCACCACCTGGTGCGGCTCGTCGTCGGCCTCGGGGAAGACGGTGCGCAGCGATTCGTGCCGGGCGGTGACGTCGAGCAGTGCGGCGTGAAGTGCTTCCCGGTCCACGCGACCGGTGAGGCGCAACGCGAGCGGCATGTTGTAGGTGGCGGACGGTCCCTCCAGTTTGTGCAGGAACCACAGTCGGCGCTGTGCGTACGACAGCGGTACGCGGTGCGGCCGCGGCATCGGGACCAATGCGGCGCGGGCCTGCTCACCGTCGGACAGGTGCTGGGCGAGTCCGGCGACGGTCGGATCGTCGAACACGGTGCCGATGGCGATCTCCACCCCGAACACCGTGCGGATGCGGCTGACCAGGCGGGTGGCCAGCAGCGAGTGGCCGCCCAGGTCGAAGAAGCTGTCGTCGATCCCGACCCGCTCCAGGCCCAGCACCTCGGCGAACAGCCCGCACAGCGTGGTCTCCTGCGCGGTGCGCGGCGCCCGGCCCTGTTGCAGGGCCCGGTAGTCGGGAGCGGGCAGCGCCATGCGGTCGAGCTTGCCGATCGGGGTGAGTGGCAGCCGGTCGAGCACCACGAAGGCGGTGGGGACCATGTACTCCGGCAGCCAGGTGCGCAGGCCGGTGCGGAGTTCCCGGTTCAGTTCGACGGTGCGCCGGTGCGCGGCGGGGCTGTTGGCGTGCGGTGCGGCGGCCCGGGTGGTCTCGCAGCCACGGTAGGCGGCCACCGGAGTGCCGGTGCCCTCGGGCCTGACGACGGCGTCGAAGCAGTCGTCCCGGCCGGAGTCGGCCCAGGTGGTGACGGCTTCCATGCCCAGCGCAGCCGCGAGTCCGTGCACGGCCTCCGGATCGAGCCCGACCGGGGACTCCGCGGCCGGTCGGCCGCCCCCTTCCAGGGTCTGCAGCGCGAGGTGGTCGGCGCGCAGCCGGGCGTTGGGTACATCGGCCAGGCGCAGCCCGGCAGGGTGGGCGCGCAGCGCGGCCGACAGTCCCTCGGCGTCGGCGCCCACCGCCTCCCAGGTCAGCTCCGGCAGGTCGGCGGCGGTCTCAGGGGCGGCCGGGGTCTTGTGGACGACGACGTCGTAGCGGTAGCGGGACAGCTCGTTGGCGTACTCGGCCCGCTTGAGGCGGATCTCGACCCCGCCGACGTCCTGGAGGGTCTCGCCGAGCAGCACGAAGAAGTCCGGTGCCAGCAGCAGTTCCTCCTCCTCCTTGATCCGCTGTTCCAGGAGCGCCTGTGCTTCCTGCGGTGCGGAGCCGGCCTCAGGGCGGTGGGCGACGACACCGGCCTGGAGGTGGCGCAGCAGCCGCAGGTTGCGGATGTCGCCGAGGAAGAGGGAACCGCCGGGGGCCAGCAGCCGCAGGCTCTCGCGGACGACTCGGGCCAGGTAGTCGGCGTGCGGGAAGTACTGGGCGACGGAGTTGAGGACGACGGTGTCGAAGAAGCCCTCGGGGAGGCCGGTGGTGTCGTCGGCGGCCTGGGCGCGCAGTTCGACGCGCCCGGCCAGCTCGGGCCGCTCGGCTGTCCGCGTGCGCAGGGCCTCGACCGCCGTGGCGGAGAAGTCGGTGCCCCAGTAGGCGTCGCAGTGCGGCGCGACCTGGGAGAGGATCAGCCCGTTGCCGACGCCCAGTTCGAGGACGTGGCGCGGGGCGAGCCGGAGGATCTCCGCGACGGCGGCGGAGCGCCACTGGTGCATCTCGGTCAGGGGGATCGGGGAGCCGTCGTAGCTGCTCGTCCAGATCCCGAAGTCGTCCCAGAAGCCTCCGCTGTCGGCCTGGTCGCGGTAGACAGACTCGTAGACCTCCCGCCAGGAGGCGACGCGGCGGCCGTCCTCGGCGCCGTCGCTGTGCCGCGTCCACTCCTGGTCGGGGACGACGTAGCCGACGAGTTGCGGGGTGTCGTCGTCCCCCCGCACCAGGACGGTGGCCTCGGCGACCCCCGGCTGCCGGGACAGTGCGGCCTCGACCTCGCCCGGCTCGATGCGGAATCCGCGTACCTTGACCTGGTCGTCGGCGCGGCCGACGAATTCGAGTCCGCCTTCGGCACGCCATCTGGCCAGGTCGCCGGTGCGGTACATGCGGGTGCCGGGCGCACCGTGCGGGTCGGCGACGAAGCGCTCGGCGCTGAGTGCGGGCCGCCCCAGGTAGCCGCGGGCCAGGAACGGGCCCGCCAGGTACAGCTCTCCGGGGACGCCGTCGGGCACCGGGCGCAGCCGTGAGTCGAGGACGTACACCTGGGCGTTGCGCAGCGGCCGTCCGATCATCGGCGGCAGCGGCGGGCCGGTCACCTCACTCGCGGTGATCCAGACGGTGGCCTCGGTCGGTCCGTACAGATTGACCGCTCCGCCGCCCTGTGCGTGCAGTTGCTCGGCCAGCGAGGCGGACAGCGCCTCGCCGCCGACCAGGAGCCGGACGCCGGTCAGCCCCTCGGGGTCGTGGGTGAGGATCGCGCGGTACACCGAGGGGGTGCCCTGGAAGACGGTGGCACCGCTGTCCCGGATGAGGCGGTGCAGGGCGACGGGGTCCTTGCCGACCCGGTCGGTGGCGACCTCGACGCTCGCACCGGCCAGCAGCGGAGCGTAGAACTCCACTGCGGCGATGTCGAAGGTGAGGGTGGTGGCGGCCACCATCCGGTCGCGTGCGGTGAACCCGAGGCGGGCGCCGACGGCGTCGAGGAACTGGGAGAGGCTCCCGTAGGAGATCACCACGCCCTTGGGCCGACCGGTCGAGCCGGAGGTGTAGATGACGTAGGCGGCGTCGGCCGGGTGGACCGGGGCGCGCCGGTCGGCGTCGGTGATGTCGCGGGGTGCGCACTCCGCGAGCTGCCGCTCCACGTCCGGGTCGCCGAGGGTGACGACGAGGTCCGGTCGCGCCGCGGGCAGGTGTTCCCGCAGGTCCGCGGTGGTGACGAGCGCGGCGGGTGCGGCGTCCCGGAGGACATGGGCGAGCCGGTCGGCGGGGTGTGCCGGGTCCATCGGCAGGTAGGTCGCGCCCGCCTTCTGCACGGCCAGGAGCGCCGCGACCATGTCGACGGAGCGGGGCAGCGCCAGCGCGACCACGCTCTCGCGGCCGATTCCGCGGTCGAGGAGCAGCCGCGCCAGCCGGTTGGCGCGGCCGTTCAGGTGGCGGTAGTCGGCCGTCTGGTCCCCGGCGCGTACGGCGAGCGCTTCGGGGGTCAGCGCCGCCTGCCGTTCGAAGCGGGCGTGCGCCAGTGCTGCGGGGGCGGGTGCGGTGGTGGCGTTGCGGTCCACCAGGGCCTCGGACAGCTCCTTGTCGGAGAGCAGTTCGGCGTCGGCGATGCGTACCGCCGGGTCGGCCGCCACCGCACGCAGCAGGTTCTCGTAGAGCCGGGTGATCTGCTCTGCCGTGGCGCGGTCGAACAGCTCGGTGGCGTACTCCAGGGTGCCGCTCAGCCCGGCGGGCCGCCCCTCCTCGTCCTGTGCCTCGGCGAGGCTGAGGAAGAGGTCGAACTTGGCGTTGTCGCCGTCCAGCGGGTAGGGCGCGGCTTCGACGTCGTGCAACTGCTGCGTCGGGGCCGCCACGTTGTGGAGCTGGAACATGACCTGGAAGAGCGCGTTGCTGGCTTGTGAGCGGACCGGGTTGAGCGCCTCCACGAGGAACTCGAAGGGCAGATCCTGGTTGGCGTAGGCGCTCAGCGCGGTGTCCCGGGCGCGGTCGAGGACTTCGTCGAAGCGGGGGTTGCCCCCGGTGTCGGTGCGCAGCACGAGGGTGTTGACGAAGAAGCCCACCAGGTCGGCGAGGGCCTCGTCGGTCCGGCCCGCGATCGGGATGCCCACCGGGATGTCGTGGCCGGCGCCGAGCCGGGAGAGCAGGGCGGCGAAGCCGGTCTGCACCACCATGAACAGCGTCGCCCGGGAGTCGGTCGCCACCTGTCGCAGGGCGGCGTGCAGTTCGGCGTCCAGGGTGAAGTCCAGGGTGTCGCCGCGGTAGCCGGCGACGGCGGGCCGCGGCCGGTCCGTGGGCAGCTCCAGGAGGGCCGGAATGCCGTCGAGGGCTTCCCGCCAGTAGGCGAGCTGCTGTGCGGCCAGGCTGTCCGGCTCGTCCGTCGCGCCCAGGAGCCGCTGCTGCCAGATCGAGTAGTCCGCGTACTGGACGGGCAGCGGCTCCCAGTCGGGCGCTGCGCCTGCCAGTCGGGCACCGTAGGCGCGGCCGAGGTCGCGCATCAGCGGGGCGCGGGAGGCGCCGTCGCCGATGATGTGGTGCATCAGGACGACGAGTACCGGACCGGTCGGCTCGGCCGGTTCGGCTGCGGCCGTGCCGTCCTGCGCGGTCTCGGCGGAGGGCAGGAACAGCCAGGCTCGCACCGGGGGTGCGCTGTCGAGGCGGAAGCGGTGGCCGATCGCCTGCTGCACGGCCCGGTGCAGCGAGGAGGAGGGCACCTGCTCCACGTCGAGGCGGACCGCGGCCTCGGACGGGTCGAGCACAGCAGGACGGGGCTCGCCGTCCGTCTCCGTGAAGACCGTGCGCAGTGACTCGTGCCGCACCGCCAGGTCGTTCAGCGCCGCGCGCAGCGCGTCTTGGTCGACCGCGGCGGACAGGCGCAGCGCGAGCGGCCAGTTGTACGCGGAAGAGGGTCCTTCGAGCTGGTGCAGGAACCACAGGCGGCGCTGCGCGAAGGAGAGCGGGATCGTGTCCGGCCGCGGCATGGGCGCGAGCGGGGTGCGGGTCGGGCCACCGGCGTCGAGGCGGGCGCTGAGCCCGGCCACGGTCGGCGACTCGAAGACCGACGCGATCGGCACCTCGGCGCCCAGGGTCGCGCGAATCCGGCTGATCAGCCGGGTGGCGAGCAGCGAGTGTCCGCCCAGGTCGAAGAAGCTGTCGTCGACTGTCACCCGCTCCACGCCGAGGACCTGCGCGAACAGTCCGCAGAGCAGCTCCTCCTGAGGCGTGCGGGGGGCGCGTCCGTCGCTGAGCGCGGTGAACTCCGGGGCGGGCAGGGCCTGCCGGTCCAGCTTGCCGTTGGGGGTCAGTGGCAGCGCGTCGAGGACGACGACCGAGGCCGGAACCATGAATTCCGGCAGCCGGTCGGCGACGTGTGCGCGGAGCACCGCGGGATCGACGGCGGAGGGGCCGGCGGCCGGTACGACGTAGCCGACGAGGCGGGTGTCGTCCCGCTCGGTCTCGCGGGCCACGACGGCGGCCTGTCCCACGTCGGGGTGGTCGAGCAGTGCGGCGGCCACCTCGCCCGGCTCGATGCGGAACCCGCGCACCTTGACCTGCTCGTCGGCGCGGCCGGCGTATTCGAGCTGCCCGTCGGCGCGCCATCTGGCCAGGTCGCCGGTGCGGTACATGCGTGCACCGGGCTCGAAGGGGCAGGCGACGAAACGCTCGGCCGTCAGGCCGGTGCGGCCCAGATAGCCGCGGGCCAGCTGGGCGCCGGAGATGTACAGCTCGCCGACGGCGCCGGCCGGCAGCGGGTCGAGGCGCGCGTCGAGCACGTAGGCCCGCATGTTCCAGAAGGGACGCCCGATGGGGACGGCTCCCGCGGGCAGCTTCTCCTTCGGGCCGATGCGGAACTCGGTGCAGTTGACGGTGGTCTCGGTGGGTCCGTACGCATTGACGACGGTGACCCTCCGGTGCGCGGCGCGCCACTGGGCCAGGGCCTCTGCTGTCAGCGCCTCACCGCCGAGAATCAGCATCTCGCCGGGCGAGCGGTGCGGGGGCAGTTCGCCCAGCATCGGCAGGTGCGAGGGTGTGGTCTTGGCCAGCGCCACGGGCACGCCGCCGCTTTCGGCCGGGGCGTCCTCAAGGGCCGACAAGTAGACGCGCCCGCCGACCACGAGGGTGGTGTAGAGGCCGGTGACGGTGAGGTCGAAGGCGATCGAGGTGGGCACGAGCGTGGCGCCCCTGGCCGCCGGGTAGTGGTGCGTGGTCCAGTTGAGGTAGTTGGCGACGGCGCGGTGCTCGACGACGACACCCTTGGGGCGGCCGGTCGAGCCCGAGGTGTAGATGACGTACGCCGGGTGTTCCATCTCGACGTCGATCTCGGGATCGGTGTCCGGCTCCCCGGCCAGGTCGCGGGCGAGCGCTTCCTGGTCGAGCACGAGGGCGGGCGCCGCGTCGCGAAGGATCAGCTCGCGCCGGTCGCGCGGATACTCGGGGTCCACCGGAACGTAGGCACCGCCGGACTTGAGCACGGCCAGGACGGCGACCACCATCTCCACCGAGCGCGGCAGCTCCACCCCCACCAGCTTCTCCGGCCCCACGCCCTGGCCGATCAGCCAGTGTGCCAGCCGGTTGGCCCGCGCGTTCAGCTCCCCGTAGGAGACGGACTCCTCACCGCAGACCAGCGCCACAGCATCGGAACTGCGCCGGACCTGGGTCTCGAACAGTTCGAAGAGTGTCGCCTGCGGCACCTCGACGGCCGTGTCGTTCCAGGTGGTCAGCAACTGCCCGCGCTCTTCCTCGGCCAGCAGCTCCAGTTGGCCGACGGTCAGCGACGGGTCGGCCGCCACCTGCTCCAGGAGCCGCGTCCACCGGTCCAGGACGCTGCGCACGGTGGAGCGGTCGAAGAGATCGGTCGCGTACTTCACCGCACCGACGATGCCCGCGGGCGTGCCGGATCCGCTGTGCCGCTCCAGCACGTTCACCGACAGGTCGACCTTGGCGGTCTCGATGTCGACCGGCTCCCCGGCGACGTCCAGACCGGGCAGCTCGAACGCTCCGGTGGGGTTGTCCTGCATCACCAGCATGACCTGGAAGAGCGGGTGATGCGCGGACGAGCGCCGCGGGTTGAGCAGCTCCACCAGGTGGTCGAAGGGGACGTCCTGATGCGCGTACGCCGCCAGGTTCGTCTCGCGCACCCGCTCCACCAGCTCCCGGAAGCTCGGATCGCCCGAGGTGTCCGTGCGCAGCACCAGCGTGTTCACGAAGAAGCCGACGAGATCGTCCAGCGCGCTGTCCATCCGTCCGGCGATCGGCGAGCCCAGCGGAACGTCTGTGCCCGCACCCAGCCGGGTGAGCAGCGCCGCCAGCGCCGCCTGCACGACCATCGGCACCGTCGCGCCCGTCTCACGGGCGAGGTCGGCCAGGCGCTGATGCACCTCCGCGCTCGTCTCGAAGTCGACGGAAGCGCCCTCGTAGGAGGCGGCAGAGGTCCGGGAGCGGTCGGCGGGCAGGGCGATCCGCTCCGGAAGTCCCGCCAGCCGACCGCGCCAGTAGTCCACCTGCTGGGAGTAGAGGCTCCCCGGGTCGTCCTCCGCTCCCAGCAGCTCCCGCTGCCACAGCGTGTAGTCCACGTACTGCACCGGCAGCGGTTCCCACACCGGCGCCCGGCCCCGGCAGCGCTCCGTGTAGGCCGTCACCACGTCGCGGGCGAGCGGGCCCATGGACCAGCCGTCGCCGGCGATGTGGTGCAGCAGCAACAGCAGCACCCAGTCCTCGGGCCCGATCTCGAAGAGCGCGGCCCGGAACGGCACGTCCCCGGTCAGGTCGAACGCATGGCGGGCTGCCTCGTCCAGCACCGTCGGCAGCTCCGCCTCGGTCACCTGACGGTGCTCCCAGCCGAAGGCGGCCTCGGCCGGGTCCAGGACCCGCTGCTGCGGCTCACCGTCGGCCTCGGGGAAGACGGTACGCAGCGACTCGTGCCGCCCGACCGCGTCCCGCAGGGCCGCCCGCATCGCCGCCGGATCCACGGTGCCCCGCAGCCGGAGCGGCAGTGGCATGTTGTAGGTGGCGGAGGGTCCCTCCAGCTTGTGCAGGAACCACAGCCGACGCTGCGCGAACGACAGGGGCACGGTCTCGGGTCGGGGCATGGGGGCCAGCGCGTCGCGCGTGGGGCCGCCGAAGTCCAGTGCCGCCACGAGCCCGGCCACCGTCGGTGCCTCGAACAGGATCCGGAAGGGAATCTCGACGTCGAGCTCGCTGCGGACCCGGCTGACGAGCCGGGTGGCGAGGAGGGAGTGTCCGCCGAGCTCGAAGAAGCTGTCGTCGATGCCGACCTGTTCCAGCTCCAGGATCTCGGCGAACAGCCGGCAGAGCGTCTCCTCCTGCGGGCTGCGTGGGCCGCGTCCTGCAGGGCCGGCCCCGGCATAGTCGGGGGCGGGCAGGGCGTTGCGGTCCAGCTTGTCGTTGGGCGTCAGCGGCAGCCTGTCCAGCACCACCACTGCCGACGGCACCATGTGCTCGGGCAGCCGCTCGGCGAGGTGAGCGAGCAGCGCCTCCGGATCAGGCGAGGTGGCACTGTCCGGAGCGTCCGGTACGACGTAGGCGGCGAGGCGCTGGTCACCGGGTGTGTCCTCCCGGACCAGGACGGCCGCCTGGCGCACGCCCTCGCAGCCGACCAGCAGCGACTCGATTTCTCCGGGCTCGATGCGGAATCCGCGAAGCTTGACCTGCTCGTCCGCACGCCCCACGAACTCCAACTGACCATCCGCACGCCACCGCGCCAGGTCACCCGTGCGATACATCCGCACACCCGGCTCGAACGGAGAGGCCACGAACCGCTCCGCGGTCAGGCCGGAGCGGCCGCCGTATCCGCGGGCCAACCCCGCACCCGACACATACAGCTCACCCACCACACCGGCAGGCACCCGCCGCAGCGCTTCGTCCAGCACATAGGCACGCGTGTTCACCAC
>NZ_FOGO01000024.1 GCF_900111245.1 Streptomyces qinglanensis
CCGACCCGCTCGGCGTGGGCATGCACGCCGTCATCCCCGTCCTCTTCGTCGTCACCGTCGAAGCCGCCCGGCACGCCGCCGGCCGCGTCGCCGCCCTCACCGCCGACAAACACATGGAAGGCGTCCGCCTCTCCCGCTGGCTGCTCGCCTTCCCCTCCACCTTCCTCCTCTGGCGCCGGATGAAGCTGTGGGAACTGCGCCACTACGACGACGTCATCCGCATGGAACAAGACCGCCTCATCTACGAGACCCGACTCCGCGCCCGCTACGGCCGCTCCTGGCGCCGCAAAGCACCCGTCGAAGCACTCATGCCCCTCAAACTCACCCGCTACGGCATCCCGCTGCACCGCACGGCGCCCCAGGCCAGCGCGCTGCCGGAGCCGGAACCGATGCCGTCCGCGCAACTGGACACCGGAGCGGGCCGGGGCGGCGCCGAAGCCGCGGGTCACGAGGCCGTCCGTCCGGCCGCACCCGGAGCGGACACCGAACCGGCCCACGAGCACGCTCCGGCACCCTCCCCGGCGTCCCCGGCGGCCGGTCCCGCACCCGGTCCGGAGCCCGCGCCCCCGGCGCAGCCCGAACCCCCGTCGGCCGCGGAATCCGCGCCGGGCACCGGGAACCCGGCGGAGACGGAGCGCCTCCCCGCGCCGGGGACCGCGCGGGAGGCGCAACCCGCCGCCGCACCCGAACCACGGCCCGCCGCCACACCCGAGCCGGACCCCGCGCGCACGGCCGAACCCGCACCGCAGACGCAGGAGTTCCCCGTCCCGGTGGCACCCGGCCGCTACCGCACACTGGCCGCCCCGCAGCCCGTCCGCGCCCAGCAGGAACTCTTCGTCGAGCCGGCGCCCGCCCCTCCGGAACCCGAGCCCGCCCCGGCCCCCGCCCCGGCCCCGGCCCCGGCTCCGGTGGAGCCACCTGCCGCCGAGGAGCCGCTCCCGGCGGAACCGGAGCAGGACGACGCGGATGCCGGGAACGAGCCCGTCGGCATCCCCGACGGGGTGCCGCGCGACGAGTTCTACTTCGCGGTCTACCGCCAGTACGTCGCCGCGCACGGCGACCGCCCCACCGCACGCCAGCTCTCCCGCGCCCTCTACGAGGGGCACGGGGTCACCACCGCCGAGGGCAACCTGCTGGGCGAGACCTACCTCGGCGGCTACCTGCGGGAGTTCAAGGAGCGCTACAACACCGAGATGGGCCTCGCCGGCTGAACCGGGCCGGCTCTCGGCCGGCCCGGTTCAGGCCCCCGGCGGCTTTCGGACTCCCGGCAGCTCTCAGGCCCCCAGCAGCTTGCGCACCCGGTCGGCGCCCACGGCCAGCAGCAGGGTGGGCAGCCGCGGACCGGTCTCGCGGCCGACCAGCAGCCGGTAGAGCAGCGCGAAGAAACCGCGCTGGGCCACCTTCATCTCCGGGGTGGGCTTCGCGTCCGGCGCGAACCCGGCGCGCACCTTGGGCACGCCGTACACCAGCGACGTCAGGCCCTCCAGCGACCAGTGCTCGTCCAGCCCGTCCAGCAGCAGCCGCAGCGACTCGCGCTGCTCCTCGTCCAACTCCGCCAGCAGCGCCGCGTCGGGCTCCTCGCGGACACGGGTGCGCTGGTCGGCCGGGACCTGCGTGGTGATCCAGCGGTGCGCGCGGTCCAGCCGCGGCCGCACCTCCTCCAGCGCGTGCACCGGGTGCTGCGGGTCCAGCTCGGTGAGGATGCGCAGCGTCTGCTCCTCCTGGCCGCCGGTGATGTCGGTGACGGAGGCCAGCGTGCGGTACGGCAGCGGGCGCGGCGTCAGGGTCAGCGGGCCCAGCGCGGTGGACGAGGCGCGGGTGTGCGCCGCCAGGTCGGCGGGCTGGGCCGAGCCGTCGGCGATCTTGCGGCCGAGCGCGTCCCACTCGTCGTAGGTGCGCTGGATCTCCTGGTCGAAGGCGACCTTGAAGGACTGGTTCGGCTTGCGCCGCGCGTACAGCCAGCGCAGCAGCGGGGCCTCCATGATCTGCAGCGCGTCGGCCGGAGTGGGCACACCACCCTTCGAGGAGGACATCTTCGCCATGCCGCTGATGCCCACGAACGCGTACATCGGGCCGATGGGCTGCTCACCGTCGAAGATCTCCCGCACGAGCTGCCCGCCGACGACGAACGACGAGCCGGGCGACTGGTGGTCGACGCCGGACGGCTCGAAGACGACGCCCTCGTACGCCCAGCGCATCGGCCAGTCCACCTTCCAGACCAGCTTGCCGTGGTCGAAGGTGCGCAGCTCGACCGTCTCGGCGTGCCCGCACCGGCAGGTGTAGGACAGCCCGGTCGTCTCGTCGTCGTAGCCGGTGACGGTGGTCAGATCGCGGCCGCAGACGGTGCAGTAGGGCTTGTACGGGTAGTACGCGCCGGCTCCGGCGCCCGAGCCGTCGTCCTCGGCGGCCGCGCCCGAGCCCTCGGCGGCCTCCACCTCGGCGGCGTCCGCGGGCTTCTGCTGCTTCTTGCCGCCCTTCGCGCCCTTCTCCAGCGTCCGGTAGCGGTCGAGCACGGCGTCGATGCGGGCGCGCTCGCGCATCGCGAAGAGGATCTGCTCGCGGTAGGCGCCCGAGGTGTACTGCGCGGTCTGGCTGATGCCGCGGTACTCCACGCCCAGCTCCAGCAGGGCCGCCTCCATGGCGGCCTTGAAGTGCTCGGCCCAGCTCGCGTACGGGCTGCCGGACGGCGCGGGGACGGCGGTCAGCGGGCGGCCGATGTGCTCCTCCCACGAGGCGTCCACGCCCTCGACCCCGGCCGGGACCTTGCGGAACCGGTCGTAGTCGTCCCAGGAGAGGATGTGCTCGCAGGGCAGCCCCCGCCGCTTGATCTCGTCGGCGACCAGGTGCGGCACCATCACCTCGCGCAGATTGCCCAGGTGGATGGGCCCGGAGGGGCTCAGCCCGGAAGCGCAGACGATCTTCGGGGTGCCGCCGTCGGAGCCCGTTTTCCCCGACGCGCGGCGCTCCGCCTCGGCGATGACCTCATCGGCGATACGGGAGACCCAGTCGGCCTCATGGGGGGTCTGAGCCACGTCCGGCACTTCCTTCTCGTTGCGCTCCTCGAACCTGCGGGCCCATTGTCCCACCCCGGAATGCGGCGGCGCTCCCCCGTGCGCACGTGGGATACTGGCCCGGATTCCAGCCACCCCGACGGAACGGTCAGCACTCCATGGCTACGGTCCCCTCCCTCGCCGCAACGGTCCATCAGCGCGTCTCGGACGCCCTCTCGGCTGCACTGCCGGAGGCCGCCTCCGCCGACCCGCTGCTGCGACGCAGCGACCGGGCGGACTTCCAGGCCAACGGGATGCTGGCGCTGGCCAAGCAGCTCAAGGGGAATCCGCGGGAGCTGGCCGGCAAGGTCACCGAGGCGCTGCCGGCCAACGACGAGATCGCCTCGATCGAGGTCTCGGGGCCCGGCTTCCTCAACATCACCGTCGCCGACGAGGCGATCATGGACAACCTGGCGGCGCGGCGGCAGGACCCGCGGCTGGGCGTGCCGTACAAGGACGACCCGGGCACGACGGTGATCGACTACTCGCAGCCGAACGTGGCCAAGGAGATGCACGTCGGGCACCTGCGCTCGACGGTGATCGGCGACGCGGTGGTGCAGCTCCTGGAGCACCGCGGCGAGAAGGTGATCCGGCGCCACCACATCGGCGACTGGGGCACCAACTTCGGCATGCTCATCCAGTACCTGATCGAGCACCCGCACGAGCTGGACCACGCCTCGGACACGGCGGGCGCCAAGGACGCGGGCGAGGCCGCGATGGCCCGGCTCAACCGGCTCTACAAGTCCTCGCGGGCGCTCTTCGACTCCGACGAGGCGTTCAAGGCACGCGCCCGGGACCGGGTTCCGGCCCTGCAGAGCGGCGACCCGGACACGCTGGCCCTCTGGCACAAGATCGTCGACGAGTCGAAGACGTACTTCCAGGGCGTCTACGACGAACTCGACGTGGAGATCCGGGACACGGACATCGTCGGCGAGAGCGCCTACAACGACGCTCTCCAGGAGGTCGTCGAGGAGCTGGAGGAGTCCGGCGTCGCGGTGCGCTCCGAGGGCGCGCTGTGCGTCTTCTTCGAGGACGTCAAGGGCCCCGACGGCACCCCCACCCCGCTGATCGTGCAGAAGTCCAACGGCGGCTTCGGCTACGCCGCCACCGACCTGGCCGCCATCCGCAACCGGGTCGGCGAGCTCAAGGCCGACACCCTGCTGTACGTCGTGGACGCGCGGCAGTCGCTGCACTTCCGGATGGTCTTCGAGACGGCACGTCGCGCGGGCTGGCTGCCCGAGGACACGGCCCGGCAGCTCCCCTTCGGCACGGTCCTGGGCAAGGACGGCAAGCCGTTCAAGACCCGCGAGGGCGAGACGGTGCGGCTGGTGGACCTGCTGGACGAGGCGGTCGAACGCGCCGCCGCCGTGGTACGGGAGAAGGCCGACGACGGCGTCACCGAGGACGAGATCCGGGCCCGCGCCGAGCAGGTGGGCATCGGCGCGGTCAAGTACGCCGACCTGTCCAACTCGATGACCCGGGACTACGTCTTCGACCTGGACCGGATGGTCTCGCTGCAGGGCGACACCAGCGTCTACCTCCAGTACGCCTACGCGCGGGTCCGCTCGATCTTCCGCAAGGCGGGCGCACTGCGGCCCGTGCCGCACCCGGAGCTGGAGCTGGCCCCGGCCGAGCGGGCGCTGGCCCTGCATCTGGACGCGTTCGGGGACACCCTGGTGACGGCGGCCGACGAGTACGAGCCGCACAAGGTGACGGCCTACCTGTACGAACTCGCCACGCTCTACAGCCGGTTCTTCGAGAACTGCCCGGTGCTGAAGGCCGACACGACCGAACAGGCGGAGAACCGCCTGTTCCTGTGCGATCTGACAGCCGAGGTGCTGCACCAGGGCCTGGCGCTGCTGGGCATCCGCACGCCCGAGCGACTCTGAGGCCCGGGGCCGCGCGCGGCGGGCCGGGGCCGCGCGCAGCCCGGGTCAGCCGGCGGCGCGGTCCCGGCCGCCCAGGATCTCCTGCTGGAGCTGTGCCGCCATCGTCTTGATGGTGCGCAGCCCCTGCTGCCCCCAGGCGCGCGGCTGCTGGTCGACGACGCAGATCGTGCCCAGCGCCATCCCCGTCACCGGGTCGATCAGCGGCGCCCCCAGGTAGGAGGCGACACCGACCTCGTCCACCACGGCGTTGACCGCGAACCGCGCGAAATCGCGCACGTCCTCCAGCACCAGCGCGGAGCGCCGCGCGACCACGTGCACGCAGTAGCCGTGATCGCGCGGCATCACCCGGCCGAAGCCGCCGTCGGGGTCGACCGGCCCCCTGGCCGGGTCCACGGACGCGTCGTAGAGCCCGGCGAAGTACTGGCGGCGCTCGTCGACGAAGTTGACGGCCGCGACCGGCGCGTCGGTGACGCGGGCCAGCTCCCGTGCGAACGTGTCGAGTTCGGACACGGGCTCGTCGCCCATGCCCAGCTCCCGGAGCCGGGCAGCGCGCGCCGGCCCCTCGTCGTCCCGCGGGGTCAGCAGGAGCCGGGCCGTCGGATCAAGCGGGGTGAAGGGCATGCGCGCTCCTCGGGTCGAGCAGATGCTGGACGAGTGAGATGAGGACCCCGGTCGCCGAGTCCCGCCGCCGCGCGTCGCACAGCAGCACGGGGACGCCGGGGTCGAGGTCGATGGCGGCCCGCACCTCGTCGGGGGTGTAGCGGTGGGAGCCGTCGAATTCGTTGACGGCCAGGACGAAGCGGATCCCGCGCCGCTCGAAGTAGTCCACGGCGGGGAAGCAGTGCTCCAGCCGCCGGGTGTCGGCGAGCACCACAGCACCCAGCGCCCCGGCGGCCAGCTCGTCCCACATGAACCAGAACCGGTCCTGGCCGGGCGTGCCGAAGAGGTAGAGCACGTAGCCGGTCTCGAAGGTGAGCCGGCCGAAGTCCATCGCGACCGTCGTGGTCGCCTTCTCCTCGACCCCCTCCAGACTGTCGGTGGCCTCGCTCACCTGCGTCAGCAGTTCTTCGGTGCTGAGCGGCTCGATCTCGCTGACGGCTCCCACATAGGTCGTCTTGCCCACCCCGAAGCCCCCGGCCACGATGATCTTGAGCGCGGTCGGGAAGGGCGCGGCCGCGGTCGATGGCAGGTCAGAGTCTTCTGCGCAGTCCATCCAGCACCGCCTCCAGCACTTCTCGGTTGTTCGGATCAGGTCCCGACTGCAGATGGACGGGCCCGCGGGTGGCGACGGCGCCCCAGTCCACCAGGTCGGACAGCACCACCTTGGTCACAGCCGCCGGCTGCCGGATGCTCGCGGCGATCTCGGCGACGGACACCGGCCCTCCGCAGAGCCGGAGCACCTGGGCGTGCTCGGGGCCCAGATAGCCGTCCGGGCGCACCCCGGTGGCCCGCACCATGGTCAGCAGGTCCAGCGGCGCCGAGGGGCGGGTGCGGCCCTCGCTGACGGTGTACGGGCGCACGAGCCGGCCCGCCTCGTCGTCGAACCACGGCTCGTCGCCGGAGCCGGAGCCGGGGCCGGGGTCAGGGCCGGGGCCGGGGCCGGGGCCGCCGGTTGCTCCCGGGGGCGTCGTCATGTGCCGCTGGGCTGCCGCGCGGGGGTGACCAGATACGGGCGGACGCTCTTGACCAGCATGGCCATCTCGTAGCCCAGCACGCCCGCGTCCGCCTCGCTGCCCGCGAACACCGCCAGGCAGGCGCCCCGGCCCGCGGTGGTGACGAACAGCAGCGAGGAGTCCAGTTCGACCACGACCTGCCGGACGCCGTCCCCGTCGGCGAACCGCACCCCCGCGCTGCGGCCCAGCGAGTACAGCCCGGAGGCGAGCGCCGCCAACTGGTCGGCGGCATCGGTCTCCAGCCCGTGCGCGGCCTTGACCAGACCGTCCGAGGACAGCAAAAGGGCGCTGCGCGCGTGCGGCACCCGGTCGACGAGTCCGGTCAGCAGCCAGGACAGGTCCGCCGCCGTACGCGGGGTGGGTGCTTCGCTCATCATGATCGTCCTTCCTCCTGGTGGGACGGGCCGTGGCCGTCGGGGGACGGCCGCCCGCGCGCTTCGACATCCGCCCGGCCGACCCCGCGCCGGAAGGCGGCCATCAGCCCGGGATCGTGCACGGCGTCCTCGGCGTCACCGGTGCCCCCGGCGTTCCCGGTCCTCCTGGCCGGGGTGCCGGCTGTCGGCGCGTCCCGCAGTTCGGGCGCGAGGTGCTGCTGCCGCGACCGCCGCGGCAGCCGGGGCCGCTCCCCGCCGCCCTCGGGCCCGCCCGGCCCGGCTGCGGGCCCGGGGGCGCCGCCGGGTGCCGGTCCGTAGGGAGCCGCACCGGAAGCTGGGGGCGGAGGTGAGGAAGCCGGACCGGATGCCGGAGCCGCACCGTGCCGAGCCGCACCGGATGCCGGGGGCGGACCGTGAGAAGCCGGATCGCCTCCGGGCACCGGCCCGGCGGCGGGCACCGGCCCTGCCGGGTCGGGACCGGCGGCGGCCGGAAGCGGCCCGCCGGCAACGGCAACGGGTGCGGCAATGGCAACGGGCGCGGGTGCGGGTGCGGGTGCGGGTGGTGTCGGCCTCGGGGTGCCGGGCCCGTCCGGGGGTGCGGAACCGGGGTGCGGCGCAGCAGCGGGGTGGGCGGACCGGGGGTGCGGGGCCGTGCCGGAGTGGGCCGACCGCGGCGGGGCGGCGCCGGACGGCGGCGCGTGCGGTGCCCGCTGCTCGGCCCTCGGGGCGTGCTCGGACGCGGGCTGCGGGTCGCCGAGCATGGCGTGCGGAAGGACGAGGACGGCCTGGACGCCGCCGTAGATGTTGCCGCGGAGCTGTACGGCGACCCCGTGCCGCCGGGCCAGCATGCCGACCACGTACAGCCCGATCCGGCCGTCGGCCAGCAGCGCCCCGACGTCGACGCCCTCGGGATCGGCCAGCAGGGCGTTCATCCGCTGCTGCGTCTGCTCGGTCATGCCCAGTCCGCGGTCCTCGACCTCGATGGCGAGCCCGGCGGTGACCCGGCTGGCGCGCAGCAGCACCCGGGTCTGCGGCGGGGAGTAGAAGGTGGCGTTCTCCACCAGTTCGGACAGCAGGTGGATGACGTCGGCGACGGCCTGCCCGGTCACCGTGCCCTCGATCGGGGGCACCAGGCGGACCCGCTGGTAGTGCTCCACCTCGGCGGCGGAGGAGCGCAGGATCTCGGTGAGCTGGACGGGCCGGGTCCACTGGCGGCGGGGGACGGCGCCGCCGAGTACCGCGAGGTTCTCTGCGTAGCGGCGGATGCGGGTGGCCAGATGGTCGACCTGGAAGACGCCCTTGAGGATGTCCGGGTCCTCGACCTGGTTCTCCAACTCGTCCAGCACATGGATCTCGCGGTGCAGCAGCGACTGGAGGCGCCGGGCGAGGTTGACGAAGACGGCGACCTGGTCGGCGGGCCGGAGCCGCTGCCCGGGCCCGTCCTCGACGACGGTGCCGGAACCGGGGGCGGGGGCGGGAGGCGCGGAACGCGCGCGGCGGTTCAGCGCCGCCGCCTGGGCCGAGGCGGCACGTATGCCGCCGGCGAGCGCGGCGGCGGCGACCAGCAGCACGGCGGCGAGCGTGCCGGGCCCAGCCACGTCGCCGGGGACGGCACCCGCGGTGGCCGCGTCCGGTTGCCCGGCGGACCACAGGAACGTCACCGCCGCGGTGGCGGCGAGAGCCACGACGAGTGCGGGTGCGCACGCCAGCCGCACCAGACGGCGGCGCAGTGCCGCGTCCACCGCGGCGGCGGGCGCCTCCCGCGGCGGGGGTATCGAGGAACTAGGAGGTCCGGACATCGGTTCCCTCGAACGGTTCTGATGGGAGAAGAAGGAGCCGCGCCGCGGCGGAGGGCAGTGCTGCTCCGCCGCGGGACGGCACTCGCGGACACGGCGGCGCGACGGCGGGCGTTCGGCAGGCGTGTGGTCACACCTGCCGGTACGGGCGGCGGAGTGCACACCCCGCCCGGTGCCGCCGCGCGGCGGGCTCAGCGCTGCGGGAAGTACACGTAGAGCAGGCAGCCCTGCTCGCTGCGCGGTGTGTGGGTGGAGCCCTGCGCCCCGCGGATCCGGCTGCCGACGGGGTAGCTGCCCGCCTCGTCCTGCAGTTCGCCGTCGACGACGACCACGATCTCGCTGGTGTCCCCGTGGTGGTCCGGCTCGGGGTAGCCGGAACCGGGCGCGAACCGTACGTACGCCTCGCGCGGCAGCGGGTCCGAACCGTCGGCGGGGCTGGTCCAGTCGAGCACGTGGGCCGTCACCCCCGGGTACAGCTCGACGGGGTCGATCCGCGCGAGTGCCTCGGTGCCGGCCACGTGGAAGTCGGGGCGTTCGAGGGTCGTCATGGTGTGCTCCTCTTTCTCTGCGATGGCGCTGCGATGCAGGGGACTCGCGAGACGGAAGAGGTACGCCGTCGAAGTCGCGCGGGGTCAGCCGCCCAGCACAGTGCAATGACATGACGTCAACTGCGACGGCACCGGGAGCACATGCTCCGGTACCGGTTCGAGTGAAGCGGAATGAGCGTAAGTGATCCTTCGCCCCAGCCACAACGGAAACGCCCGTTCACCTCACCCGCAACACGGAAAGGCGCCATCCGCCGTGCGGATGGCGCCTGTTGTACGGCGTTCGCGGCGTGCCGCCGCTCGGGCCGGTCAGTACCGTGCGCGCAGCAGCCCGGCGGCCTCCGTCGCCCAGTAGGTGAGGATCATGTTCGCGCCGGCCCGGGTGAAGCTCGTCAGCGTCTCCAGGATGGCCGCCTCCCGGTCGATCCAGCCCTTCTCGGCGGCGGCCTCGACCATCGCGTACTCACCGGAGATCTGGTAGACGCCGACGGGCACCTCGGCGCGCTCGGCGAAGTCCCGCAGGACGTCCAGGTACGGCAGTCCGGGCTTGACCATCACCATGTCCGCGCCCTCGGCGAGGTCCAGCGAGAGCTCGCGCAGCGCCTCCCGAGCATTGGCCGGGTCCTGCTGGTAGGTCTTGCGGTCCCCCTGCAGCGAGGAGCCGACGGCCTCCCGGAACGGCCCGTAGAACGCCGAGGAGTACTTGGCGGTGTAGGCGAAGACGGCCACGTCGGTGTGGCCCGCCTCCTCCAGCGCCGCGTGGACGTGCGCGATCTGGCCGTCCATCATGCCGCTGGGGCCCAGCACATGGGCTCCGGCGTCGGCCTGGACGCGGGCCATCTCGGCGTAGCGCTCCAGCGTCGCGTCGTTGTCCACCCGGCCCTCGGCGGTCAGCACCCCGCAGTGGCCGTGGTCGGTGTACTCGTCCAGGCACAGGTCGGACATCAGCACCAGCTCGTCGCCGACCTCGGAGCGCACGTCCCGCAGCGCGACCTGGAGGATGCCCTCCGGGTCGGTGCCCGCCGTGCCCACCGCATCCTTCTTCGCCTCGTCCGGCACGCCGAAGAGCATCAGCCCGCCGACCCCCGCCTCGACCGCCTCCACGGCAGCCTTGCGCAGCGTGTCCCGGGTGTGCTGCACGACACCCGGCATGGCGCCCACCGGCACCGGCTCGGTCGCGCCCTCCCGCACGAAGGCGGGCAGGATCAGGTCCGCGGGCCGGGTGGCATGCTCGGCGACCATCCGGCGCATGGCAGCCGTGGTGCGCAGCCGCCGCGGACGGGCGGCCGGATAGCTGCCGTACGTACCGGGGCTGCCGTGAGTGCTCATGATGTGCGTGCCCTCCTCCTGGCCGGGCGCTTCTCGCTCGGCCGCTTCACCTGCTCACCCGCCTCGACGGCCGCGGCACGGCGCTGGGCTCCGAAGTCGGCGAGCGCCTCGGCCAGCTTGTGCACCGACGGCTCGGGCGACATGACGTCCACCCGCAGCCCGTGTTCCTCCGCGGTCTTCGCGGTGGCCGGGCCGATGCAGGCGATGACCGTGACGTTGTGCGGCTTGCCCGCGATGCCCACCAGGTTCCGCACCGTGGAGGACGAGGTGAACAGCACCGCGTCGAACCCGCCGCCCTTGATGGCCTCCCGGGTCTCGGCGGGCGGCGGCGAGGCGCGGACCGTGCGGTAGGCGGTCACGTCGTCCACCTCCCAGCCCAGCTCGATCAGACCGGCCACCAGCGTCTCGGTGGCGATGTCGGCCCGCGGCAGGAACACCCGGTCGATCGGGTCGAAGACCGGGTCGTAGGGCGGCCAGTCCTCCAGCAGCCCCGCGGCCGACTGCTCGCCGCTGGGCACCAGGTCGGGCTTGACGCCGAACTCGACCAGCGCGGCCGCGGTCTGCTCGCCGACCGCCGCCACCTTGATCCCGGCGAAGGCGCGGGCGTCCAGCCCGTACTCCTCGAACTTCTCGCGGACCGCCTTGACGGCGTTCACCGAGGTGAAGGCGATCCACTCGTAACGCCCGGTGACCAGGCCCTTGACCGCGCGCTCCATCTGCTGCGGGGTGCGCGGCGGCTCCACGGCGATGGTCGGCACCTCGGCGGGCACGGCGCCGTAGGAGCGGAGCTGGTCGGAGAGGGAGGCCGCCTGCTCCTTGGTGCGCGGCACCAGGACCTGCCAGCCGAACAGCGGCTTGGACTCGAACCAGGCAAGCTGCTCGCGCTGCGGCGCGGCACTGCGCTCGCCGACCACGGCTATGACGGGCTGCCCGCCGTCCGGCGACGGCAGCACCTTGGCCTGCTTGAGGGTCTGGGTGATCCCGCCGAGCGTCGCGGTGAAGGTCCGCTGCCGGGTGGTCGTCCCGGCCAGCGTGAGGGTCAGCGGGGTGTCCGGCTTGCGGCCGGCCGCCACCAGCTCGCCCGCGGCGGCGGTGACCTGGTCCAGAGTGGTGGAGACGACGACGGTCGCGTCGCTCACCCCCAGCTCGGTCCAGCACCGGTCGTCGGCGGTGCTCGCGTCCACGAACCGCACGTCGGTGCCCTGCGCGTCACGCAGCGGGACCCCGGCGTAGGCGGGCACCCCCACGGCCGCCGCGACACCCGGGACGACCTCGAAGGGAATCCCCTCGGCCGCCAGCACGAGCATCTCGCGGGCCGCGTCCGAGTCCAGCCCCGGATCGCCCGCGACCGCACGCACGACCCGCTTGCCGGCGCGCGCGGCGGCTATGGCAGACTCGCCCGCGTCGAGGGCTGCATCGTCGGCCGCCGCAGCGGCAGTTGACGTCTCGTCAGCGACGGGCTGCAGTGGTGTGTCCACACCCGGCCGGGTATGGGCACGCACGACGTCGTACACGCGCGGGCCTGCGACGAGGACGTCGGCCTGCCCCAGCGCCTCGACGGCGCGCAACGTCAGCAGCCCCGGGTCTCCGGGCCCGGCACCCAGGAAGGTGACGTGCCCGTGTGCACCGTGCAGGTGCTGTCTGTTCACGGCTGCCGGCTTCTGTGCTGTGCTCGACTTGCCGGCGCGCGCGGTGTTCGACGTCTCGGCGCGCGACCTGTCGGCGGCGGTGGGGCTCAAAGTGCTCGCTCCCCCATCAGACCGGCCGCACCCTTGGCGAGCATCTCGTCGGCGAGTTCCCGGCCCATGCGTGCACAGGACGTGAGGTCGCCGTCGGATGCCGGTGCGGGACCGGTGGTGGACAACTGCACCAGCGTGCGTCCGTCGGTGGTGCCGACGACGCCGCGCAGGCGCATTTCGGTGACAACCTGCCCCTCGACAAGCAGGTCGGCAAGCGCACCCACAGGTGCGCTGCAGCCGGCCTCCAAGGCGGCGAGCAGGGTTCGCTCAGCGGTGACGGCCGCCCGCGTACGCGGGTCGTCCAGCTCCCCGAGCTGTGCGGTCAGGTGCGTGTCGGACGCCACGCACTCGACCGCCAGCGCCCCCTGTCCGGGGGCGGGCAGAACCTGGTCGGGTTCGATCAGCTCGGCGGCCTCCTCGTCGAGGCGGCCGATGCGTTCGAGACCGGCGGCCGCGAGCACGACGCCGTCGAGCTCACCGGAGCGCACGTACCCGATCCGGGTGTCGATATTCCCCCGGATCGGAACGGTCTCGATCTCGAACCCGAGGGTACGCGCCCAGGCGTGCATCTGCGCCATCCGGCGGGGCGAGCCCGTACCGATCCGCGCCGTGCCGGACGCTGCGGCGCGGGCGAGCGCCTCGAAACCGAGTCCGTCCCGGCCGACCAGCACGTCCCGGGCGTCCGCCCGCGCGGGCACGGCCGCCAGCGCGAACTCCTCGGGCTGGGTGGTGGGCAGGTCCTTCAGCGAATGCACGGCGAAGTCGATGTCCCCGCGGGCCAGCGCGTCCCGCAGCGCGTTGACGAACACCCCGGTGCCGCCGATCTGCGCGAGCTGCTCCTTGCTGACGTCGCCGTAGGTGGTGATCTCCACCAGCTCCACGGGGCGCCCCGTCACCCTGCGGACCTGCTCGGCGACCAGCCCGGACTGCGCCATCGCGAGCTTGCTGCGGCGGGTGCCCAGCCTCAGTGGGGTGGTGGCTGTGGCGTCGGTGTTCATTGCCGCTCCTGTTCCGGGTTGCTGACAGCGGCGACCGCCTGCGGGTCGAGGTCGAAGAGTTCACGCAGCGCGTCCGCGTACCCGGCGCCGCCGGGTTCGCCCGCGAGTTGTTTGACGCGCACGGTCGGCGCGTGCAGCAGTTTGTCCACGACCCGGCGCACGGTCTGCGTGATCTCCGCGCGCTGCTTGTCGTCCATCCCGTGCAGCCGCCCCTCCAGCCGCGCCATCTCCCCGGCGACGACGTCGGCGGCCATGGTGCGCAGCGCCACCACGGTCGGGGTGATCGTCGCGGCGCGCTGCGCGGCGCCGAAGGCGGCGACCTCCTCGGCCACGATGCCCCGGACGGCTTCCACGTCCCCGGCCATCGGCGCGTTCGCCTCGGCGTCCGCGAGCGACTCGATGTCCACGAGCCGCACGCCCTCGACGCGGTGCACGGCGGCCTCGACGTCCCGGGGCATGGCCAGGTCGAGCACCGAGAGGACCGGGCCGCCGTCCGCGCGGGCCGCCCGCGCGCGGGCGGCCCACCCGATCTGCTCGGCGCCCAGCACCAGCCCGGCCGCCCCGGTGCAGGAGACCACCACGTCTGCCGCGGCCAGCTCGTCGGCCACCGCGTCCATGGGCAGCGCCCGCGCGCCCAGGCTCTCCGCCAGCCGCTCGGCCCTCTCCAACGTACGGTTGACGATCACCAGTTCGCCCACACCGGCGCGCGCCAGCGTCACCGCGGCCAGCGAGGACATCGACCCGGCGCCGATCACCAGCGCCCGGCGCCCCCGTACCCACGCCTCGACGTCCCGCCCCGCGGCCAACTGCTGGAGCCCGAACGTCACCAGCGACTGCCCGGCCTTGTCGATGCCGGTCTCGGAGTGCGCCCGCTTCCCCACCCGCAGCGCCTGCTGGAACAGGTCGTTCAGCAGCCGTCCCGCGGTGTGCTGCTCCTGCGCGACGGCCAGCGCGTCCTTGATCTGGCCGAGGATCTGCCCCTCGCCCACGACCATCGAGTCCAGCCCGCACGCCACCGAGAACAGGTGGTGCACGGCCCGGTCCTCGTAGTGGACGTACAGATACGGGGTGAGCTCTTCCAGGTCCACTCCGCTGTGCTGGGCCAGCAGGGTGGACAGTTCGGCGACACCGGCATGGAACCGGTCGACGTCCGCGTACAGTTCGATCCGGTTGCAGGTGGAGAGGACGGCCGCCTCGGCGGCGGGCTCGGCCCCCACGGTGTCCTGCAGCAGCTTGCCCCGCGCCTGGGGGGCCAGGGCGGCCCGCTCCAGCACACTCACCGGCGCGCTGCGGTGGCTGAGGCCCACGACGAGCAGACTCATGCCGGCATCACGGCGGGCAGATCCCCGTCAGTTCCGGACTCGGGGGGCCGCTTGGCGACGGACACGGCCGGCGGCGCCGCGGGCGGCGCGGTGTCCGTCTCCGGAGGCGCCCCCGGCTCCTCGCCCGCCTTGCGCTGCTCGTGGAAGGCGAGGATCTGCAGTTCTATCGAGAGGTCGACCTTGCGCACGTCGACCCCCTCGGGGACGGACAGCACGGTCGGCGCGAAGTTGAGGATGGAGGTGATCCCGGCGGCGACGAGCCGGTCGCACACCTGCTGGGCCGCACCGGCCGGGGTGGCGATCACCCCGATGGACACCCCGTTGTCCGAGATGATCTTCTCCAGCTCGTCGGTGTGCTGGACCGGGATGCCCGCCACGGGCTTGCCGGACAGCCCCGGGTCGGCGTCGATCAGCGCCGCGACCCGGAAGCCGCGGGAGGCGAACCCTCCGTAGTTGGCGAGCGCGGCACCCAGATTTCCGATACCGACGATGACAACCGGCCAGTCCTGGGTGAGACCCAGTTCACGGGAGATCTGGTAGACGAGGTACTCCACGTCGTAGCCGACCCCGCGGGTGCCGTACGAGCCCAGGTAGGAGAAGTCCTTGCGGAGCTTGGCCGAATTGACGCCCGCCGCCGAGGCCAGCTCCTCCGAGGACACCGTGGGCACCGAGCGCTCGGACAGCGCGGTGAGGGCCCGCAGATACAGCGGAAGACGGGCGACGGTCGCCTCGGGGATCCCTCGGCTCCGACTCGTCGCCGGACGGTGATTTCGGCCAGTTGCCACGGTGCTCCTGCCGGTTGCGCGAAGCGGTGAGCGGTCGTCTGCGAGGCACTCTCCCGGACCGCTCCGTCGCGTCCAGGCTATGCCTTTGTGAACGCGTGCACAAAGATTGTGTCCGGTTTGTCCGGTCAACGTGACCGGCGCCACAGGCACCAACGGGGACACCCGGCCACACTCCTCACCTATACGCCCCCGGATCGCAAAACGCCCTCGATACTAATCGAAACCCACTCGAACCCTGACCACATTCCCACTGGACAAGCGGCCCCTCGGCGGTTCTTGAGGGCGGCATCAGGCGGGCACAGGCAAGCACAGGGAGGCACGGTCAGGCACAGCAGCCGGCACGGTCAGGCGCAGCAGCCGGCACAGTCAGGCGCAGGCAGGCACAGCAGCCGACACAGTCAGGCGCAGGCGGGCACGCGGACAGGCACAGGCACGCACGGGCGCGGGCCCGCCCGGCCAACGCCCGCCGCCCGCCTGCGCCGCGTCACGCGGTGAGCGCGCTGCGCAGCCGCTCCGGGTCCACCCGCCAGAAGTCGTGCTGGGCCCCGTCCACCAGCACCACCGGGATCTGCTCCCAGTACAGCCGGTAGAGCTCGGGATCCTGGTTGATGTCCTTCTCCTCCCAGGCGGCGTCCACTTCCTCGCACACCCGGACCACCACGTCCCGTGCCACGTCGCACAGGTGGCAGCCGGGCTTCCCGATCAGCGTCACTGTCTTCATCCCCCCATTCTCCAGCCCGTCGGACGCCTCGCCGAAACCGCCGGAGGCCCTGCCGGAGGCCCTGCCGGAGATCCTGCCGGAGGCCCTGCCGGACGCTCCGCCGGGGACCGCGGACGCCGCACGCGCCGGCCGGCGACGCCACGCACGCCGACCCGGCAGTTCACCGCGACCACACCCCAGGCAATCCCGGCGCAACCGACTCTCCGAACAGACTGGCTATGCTCGCCGCATGGCCCTTCCCGCATGGCTCACCCCTCGAAAGCGCAACGCAACCGCACGCAGCGTGCTCGCCGGGGAGGCGGCCGCCGAGGCGGCGCGCAAGCAGGAGCAGGAGCAGGCGACGGCCGGACCCGCGGGCGCCCCGGAGCCGGAGTTCCCGGTGGCGGGGGACGTGCACGCCGCCGCCTTCTTCGACCTGGACAACACCGTCATGCAGGGCGCCGCCCTCTTCCACTTCGGCCGCGGCCTCTACAAGCGCAAGTTCTTCCGGAAGCGCGAACTGACCCGGTTCGCCTGGCAGCAGACCTACTTCCGGCTCGCCGGCTCCGAGAACGCCGACCACATGCACGACGCCCGGGAGAGCGCGCTGTCCATCGTCAAGGGGCACCGGGTCTCCGAGCTGATGGCGATCGGCGAGGAGATCTACGACGAGTACATGGCGGGCCGGATCTGGCCCGGCACCCGGGCGCTGGCCCAGGCACACCTGGACGCCGGCCAGAAGGTGTGGCTGGTGACGGCGGCACCGGTGGAGACGGCCACGATCATCGCGCGGCGGCTGGGGCTGACCGGAGCCCTGGGCACGGTGGCCGAGTCGGTGGGCGGGGTCTACACCGGGCGGCTGGTCGGCGAACCGCTGCACGGGCCGGCGAAGGCGGAGGCGGTCCGCGCACTGTCCGCGGCCGAGGGGCTCGACCTGGACAGGTGCGCTGCGTACAGCGATTCGGCGAACGACATTCCGATGCTGTCGCTCGTCGGTTATCCGTATGCGATCAATCCTGACAGCCGTCTTCGGACGCACGCGCGTGAAATGGGCTGGCGACTGCGGGACTACCGGAAGGGCCGCAAGGCGGCCAAGGTGGGCATCCCGGCGGCCGCCGGGGTCGGTGCGCTGGCAGGCGGGGCGGTGGCCGCCGCTGCGGTGCAGCGGCGCCGCCGCTAGGCCCCTCACGAGGGAAACGCCGACGCGCCCGGGGCGGCAGGCGGCCGCCGCCGGTCCGTCGTGCACGGCTGTCGGCCGACCAATCCAGCAGTGTTACCCGGCCCTCCGGGCAGACAGTCCCCATCCGGCTGGTCGGCCGGAACACATCACTCACGCGTCAAATTCGGCCACGAAAACGATCAGAAACAGTCTTCGACTCGCACTTGAATGCGGCTCCAATCCGCAACAGAACGAACCGAAGCGACGTTTTCAGCAACTAGGTGTAGCGCGGCCTGTACGAAGCGTTATTCTCCTCAGACGCAATTCGGTACCCACCTGTCCCTACGCCGGGTGAACGGTTCCGCACTGCACGTGATGGAAGCTCTGCCTCTGGGAGTCCCGTGTACCCACACGTCGGGGTTGACGCCTCGGGCCTGGCTACGCTGCGCACGACAGTCATCGACCAACTGCGTGCGTTCGTCCCCACCGCGTACGCCATCCCTGCCCTGGCCGCACCAACCGCACCTGTCCCCGCAGGAGCCTCAACTGTCCCCACAGGTCCCTGCCCTGCCCCCGCCCACCGCGCCACCCGCGCCCTGACCACCGCGGCCGGTCCGGCCGCCTCCGCCGCGTCCCCGGCATCCCCCTCGGCCGCCCGCTCGAACGCGGCGACCGCGTCCCGCACCTCCACCGCGACCGGCAGGCGCGCCCGCGGCTCCGGCGCGACCGCCCGGCGCCCGGCCGCCTCGGACACCGACAGCCGCCGGATGATGGACCTGGTCGAACGTGCCCAGGACGGCGAAGCCGAGGCGTTCGGCAGGTTGTACGACCAGTACAGCGACACCGTCTACCGCTACATCTACTACCGGGTCGGCGGCCGAGCCACCGCCGAGGACCTGACCAGCGAGACCTTTCTGCGAGCCCTCCGCCGCATCGGCACCTTCACCTGGCAGGGCCGCGACTTCGGAGCCTGGCTGGTGACCATCGCCCGCAACCTGGTCGCCGACCACTTCAAGTCGAGCCGCTTCCGCCTCGAGGTGACCACCGGCGAGATGCTCGACGCCAACGAGGTCGAGCGGTCCCCGGAGGAGTCGGTCCTCGAAACGCTCTCCAACGCCGCCCTGCTGGAGGCCGTACGTAAGCTCAACCCCCAACAGCAGGAATGCGTAACGCTCCGATTTCTGCAGGGGCTCTCCGTCGCCGAGACGGCCCGGGTGATGGGCAAGAACGAGGGCGCCATCAAGACCCTGCAGTACCGCGCCGTGCGCACGCTCGCGCGGCTGCTCCCCGACGACGCGCGCTGACCCGCCGGGGCGGACCGCTCGGAGGCGTCTCGGAGGCACCCGGGAAGGGCGCCTCCGAGACGCCTCCGAAGGCTGCGACCACCGCGTCGCCGGGGGAGGGCTGCGCGGGGGCTGTGGCGGAGCTGCGCGAGGGCTGCGGCGGGTCTGTTCCGGGATCCGTGCCGGGATCCGCGCCGGGATCTGCGCCGGGGCCGGCCGCCCGGACATCTCTGCACGGGCTTCCGATCACATCATCGTGACATCCGACTCCGTAACCCGAGTGGCTTGCGCTCGTTGTCGGGGTTGCAGACTCCCCGTAGCCGTGGCTGCCCGGGGCTCGCTCGGTCCTGAGCGAACGCGGTCGGCCACACTCGTGCCGGTGTGGTGGGGAGCCGACCGTGCAGACGATGAGGAGGTGCCGCCGGTGATCGGATCCGTGCCGACGAGCCGACGGGCCATCGCCTTCGCCCAAGCCCTGGACGAACAGGGACATGACACGGGCGCGGCGGCCGATACGGAACCCGAGGGCCCCCCGCCCCGAGAGCGCTCCCGTCCGGGGCCGGGAGGAGGGAGCGACGCGGCAGCACCGCCCCCGGGCACCCCGCACAGCCACCGGGCCGACGGCTCCGAGCCGTCCCTGCTCTCCCTCGCGAACGCGCTGGGCGGGGTACCGAGGCCGACGCTGGACCCCGAGGTCAAGACGGTCCAGCGCGCACAGCTGATCGCCGCCATGGAGGCCGCCTTCGGAGAGGGTGAGACAGCGGCGCACGGCGCGCACTTCCCCGAGCAGCGCGACGCCCGCGCCGACTCCCGCAGCCGGAGCGGCGCACACCGCGCACCCGGTCTCGGACCGCTCGGAAAGCTGCGCCCCAAGTCCCGGCTGGGCCGCGGACTCGCCGTCGGCGGCCTGAGCGTGGGCGTCGCGGCCAGCGCCTTCGGCGCCGCCACCGCCGCCAGCACCGACGCGCTGCCCGGCGACTCGCTCTACGGCCTCAAGCGCGGGATGGAGGACATCCAGCTCGACCTGGCCGGGGACGACGCCGACCGCGGCGGTCTCTTCCTGGACCACGCCTCCACCCGGCTGCACGAGGCCCGCCGCCTCATGGAGCGCGACCGCTCCGGAGAGCTGGACCACGAAGCCCTCGCCGAGGTCCGCAGGACACTCTCCGGTATGCGGCACGACGCCTCCGAGGGGCACCGGCTGCTCAGCTCCGCCTACCAGCGGAACGGCGACCTGGCCCCGATCCGGTCCCTGTCCGCGTTCTCCGAGAACCACCGGGCGGGCTGGACGCAGCTACGCGACCGGCTGCCGGTGCAGCTCCGCGATGTGAGCGAGGAGGTCAGCTCGGTCTTCGACGCCATAGACCAGGAAGTGGGCCCGCTGCGCTCGCTCCTCCCTCAGGAGCGGGCCGAGGCCCCGCGCGACCGGGAACCGGGCACCGGCGACCGGACGGGCGAGGAGCAGCCGTCCGCCGAGCCGAGCTCCCCGTCGGCGGACGGCATGGACGGGCGGCGGGACGGCGGCGGCGAGGAGCCCTCGCCCTCCGACTCCCAGCAGCGCGGCAAGGGGCTGCTCGGCGGCGATCTGCTCGAACCGCCGGAGGAGTCCGACCGGCAGGGCGGCAGCCCGTCCCACTCCGATCCCGGCTCCGGAAGCCCCTCCTCGCCGGGCAGCGAGCCCAAGGTGACCCTGCCTCCGCTCGTCCCGGACGTACTGCCCCGCCTCGACCTCGACGGCGACGGCAGGTAGCCGCGGCACGGGCAGGAAGTCGCGGCGGCCGAGCGTCGGCCGCCGCGACCGGCCCACCGGCCCACCGGCCCACCGGCCCGAGAACAGCACGCCGCTGTGCGGCGGCGCACGGTCTCACTGCCCCAGGGGGCTCAGAAGAAGACCGACCGCCGCCGCACCAGCAGCTTGTAGAGCGTGTGCTGAATGGTTTCCCGCACCTGGTCGGTGAGGTTGAACATCAGCATCGGATCCTCCGCCGCCTCCGGCGGATAGCCGTCGGTGGGCAGCGGCTCGCCGAACTGGATCGTCCACTTCGTCGGCAGCGGCACCGCGCCCAGCGGACCCAGCCACGGGAAGGTGGGTGTGAGGGGGAAGTACGGGAAGCCGAACAGCCGGGCGAGGGTGCGGGAGTTGCCGACCATCGGATAGATCTCCTCGGCACCGACGATGGAGCACGGCACGATCGGCGCTCCCGCCCGCAACGCCGTCGAGACGAAACCGCCCCTGCCGAAGCGCTGGAGCTTGTAGCGGTCCGCGAACGGCTTGCCCAGCCCCTTGAAGCCCTCCGGCATCACCCCGACGACCTCGCCCCGTTCCAGCAGCGTCTGCGCGTCCTCCGCGCAGGCCAGCGTGTGCCCGGCCTTGCGCGCGAGCTCGTTGACGAGCGGCAGCACGAACACCAGATCCGCACCCAGCAGCCGCAGATGCCGATCGGCCGGGTGCTCGTCGTGCACCGCGACCTGGAGCATCAGCCCGTCCAGCGGGAGGGTGCCCGAGTGGTTGGCCACCACCAGCGCCGCGCCGTCCGCGGGTATGTTCTCCACCCCGCGCACCTCCACCCGGAAGTACTTCTCGAAGACCGGGCGCAGCAGCGTCATCAGCACCTGGTCGGTCAGCTCCTCGTCGAAGCCGAAGTCGTCGACCTCGTACTCCCCGGTGAGCCTGCGCCGCAGGAAGGCGAGGCCCTCGGCGGCGCGTGCCTCCCACTCCGTCCCGAGCACCCGCTCCAGCAGCCCCGCGGGCTCCTCCGCCGCCGCAGGACCCGCTGCCCCGCGGCGGGTCGCGGAGCCGCCCGCCGCCGAGCCCTCCGGTCCGGCGCCTGCGGCCGCCGCATCGGGCCGGTGCTGCCCGGACGGTTCCCCGGCGTCTTCCGCCGGATCCGCCCGCCGGCCGGACACCGCCGTCAGACGCGAACGCCGCCCGGTGCCGCCACGTCGAGCGCCGCGGACGCCGCCCGGACCGGGCTCCTCGCCGGGACCGGCCTGGCCGCCCGTGCGGGGCCCCTGGGAGCGTCCCGCACCGGACGACGCGCCGGAGGCGTCCCCCGGGCCGCGTCCGGCGGGGGACCCCGGGGCCCGGGAGCGGTCCCTGTCGTCGTCGAAGGGTATGACCTTCGCGTCAGCCATCCTGGCGCACCTCCTCCTGCCCCGCCGCGGCGGCGGTGCACGCTTGCGGGCCGGACTTCCCCGGCAGCAGTGCCGCGAACCGGTCGAGCGCACCGGCGACGCCCTCCGGCGGCAGCAGCCCCGGGCCCTGCTCCCGCAGGAACGCGTCCAGCGTCTCCGCCGTCGTCCGGCGCGGGGTGAAGCCGAGCACATCGCGGGCGTGCGCGGTCCGCACCACCCGCCCGTGGGTGAGCAGCCGTATCTGTTCGGGCGAGAAGTCCGTCGCGCCCACCGAGCGCAGCACGCTCCGGCTCCAGCGGATCGCCGGCAGCAGCATCGGCGCCGTCGGCCGCCCTAGCCGCCGTGCGCACTGCGACAGCAGCAGCACGCCGTCCCCGGCGATGTTGAACGTTCCGGCGGTGAGCGCGCCCGGGCGCGGTTCGCCCGCCGCCAGCCGCAGCACCTCGATCACGTCGTCGTCGTGCACGAACTGCAGTCTGGGGTCGTAGCCCAGCACGGTGGGCAGGACGGGCAGCGAGAAGTAGGCGGCGAGCGGCGACTCGGCGGCCGGGCCGAGGATGTGGGCGAAGCGCAGCACGGTCACCGCGACGTCCGGCCGGCGCCGCGCGAATCCGCGTACGTACCCCTCGACCTCGACCGCGTCCTTGGCGAACCCTCCGCTGGGCAGGTCCCTGACAGGCGTTGCCTCGTCGAAGACGGCCGGATCGCGCGGCGCCGAACCGTAGACGCTCGTCGTCGACTTGATCACCAGACGGCTGACACTGGGCGCCTTCTGGCACGCGCCCAGCAACTGCATGGCGCCGATGACATTGGTCTCCTTGACCGCTCCGCGCCCGGCACCGCCCAGCGACGGCGGGGCGCCGTGCACATCCATGTGGACGACGGTGTCGACAGCGTGCTCGGCCAGCACCTTGCCGATCGCGGGCTGGCGGATGTCGGCCCGCACGAACTCCGCACCGTCCAACGGGTGCGCGGGCGGGCGGGCGTCCACGCCGATCACCCGGCTCACCTCAGGCTCGCGCCGGACACGGCGTACGAACCGGCCTCCGAGCGGACTGGCCACCCCGGTGACGAGCACGACCTTGCCCACGATCTCTCCCTCACACCCCCGCTACGGACAGCGCCCCTGCACGAGCCGCACCGCGCCACCAACGCAGAACCGCCGCCCTTCTCCCCGGCACGGAGAGAAAGGCGGCGGTCAGTGGCGTGCGGTGCGCTCGCTCACTTCTTGTTGCGACGCTGCACACGCGTCCGCTTCAGCAGCTTGCGGTGCTTCTTCTTCGCCATCCGCTTACGCCGCTTCTTGATGACAGAGCCCACGACTACCCTCGCTCACGGATCATCCCCGCATGGCGCGGGGCGAACTCATTTCGATACTCGGTGCGGGGCGTCCGAGCCCACACGACCTACATGGGGCCACCCTACCCGCCACCCGGGAATGGGCGTGAATCGAGGGGCACCGGGGCTCCGGTGCAGCGGTGAAACGCGCGCACCCGATCTCGGCTAGGCGCTCTCCACCCCCACGTACGAATCCTCGAGGTATTCGTGGACGGCCTTCTCCGGCACCCGGAAGGACCTGCCCACCCGGATCGCCGGCAGATGACCGCTGTGCACCAAGCGGTACACGGTCATCTTGGAGACTCGCATCACCGCGGCGACCTCCGCCACGGTCAGGAACACGACCTCGTTCAACGGCCGTTCGTCAGCAGCCATGTCACACCTGAACCTTCCGCACATGTCGGGCGCCGGCTTCCCCTCCGGTGCCTCCTGCTCGCATGTGCGCTCCTCCCCAGATTAGGGGCGCGTGATGCAAGTGGTGAAGAGGAGTAGCGATCGCTCGCCTACCGTGACAGACACGCTCGATTGAGTACATAGCGAGTGAGCACGCGGTAGTAGTCGGACTGCGCAGCGTCATCCGTCGGCACGCACGGAACGCTCCGTCCCACCCCTGACTCCTGCCGCCCCGCGCCGAGCGCCGCCCCCTGCGCACCTGGCGGCTCGGGAACCCCGTTGCCCCACTGACCTGCACCGAACGTCGAACCATCGGTCCCGGCAGGGTTCTTGGCCGCGCCCCCTTCGCCTCCGTCACGCCGGTCGGCTCCACCCCGCCGAGGGGGACGGCGCACGCATTCGCGCCCCGCGCACGCCCTCGAATACAAGCGCCGGTTCTGCAGAACAGCACGACCCCCCTCAGGTAGGAGAAGCCGCACTGACGTACCCCGAATCACATCGCTATGTCGACACACTTACCCACCGACAGTGCTAGTCCAAGGCACCCGAGCGCCGACAGACGTGGGGCCAATGTGACGTACTTGACCGGGAGTCGGTCAGGAGACGGCGCCGAGACGAGCCCGACGACACCGCTCCCCCGCCACCAGGCCGGACGGGCAGCAGCAGCGAACGCGGGGAATCCGCCCCGCGACTGCCGATACCCCGCACCGCCCGACCACCAACCGGGACCGCCGCAGAAACGGTTCGTCCTCCTCGTTTCCCCCTCCTGTCGCCGCTCCCACCGCCGTGGCCGCGGGCCCGAACGCGGCGCGGGTGCCGGCTGCGGGCGTCGACGGCGGGTACGGCTACGGCACGAACCAGGCGCGTCCCGTAGGCGGCCGTTGCGGCCGCCTACGGGACGGGCCGCCGGACGCCCGCACGAGGCTCCTCAGGGCAGCAGCCCGTGCGCGGGGAACACCGCCCGCCGGGTCGCCCGCACCGCCTGGTCGAGCCGGTCCGCCGGATCGTAGCCCTCGCTCCAGCCCCGCCAGTTCGGCTCCAGCCCGTCCGTCATCCGCCACGGCGCAGCGGTACCGCCGGTACGCGCGTACACCTCCTGCCGCCACTCCTCCGGCACTTCGGTCTCCCCCGGCACCGGAGCACCCGCCGCGATCGCCACCAGATGCGTCCAGGTGCGCGGCACCACGTCCACCACCGCGTAGCCACCGCCCCCGGTCGCCAACCACCGGCCCTGCGCGTAGGTGTGCGCCCAGGTGTGGGCGGCCTCTGCCGCCCGCCGCTGCGCGTCCACGCTGACCGCCAGGTGGGCCAGGGGGTCCTCGACGTGGGTGTCCGCACCGTGCTGGGAGACCAGCACCTGCGGCTCGAACGCCTCCAGCAGCTCGGGAACCACCGCGTGCACGGCCCGCAGCCAGCCGGCGTCCGCCGTACCGGGCGGCAGCGCCACGTTCACCGCGCTGCCCTCCGCACCCGTCCCACCGCACTCCTCCGGCCAGCCGGTGCCGGGGAAGAGGGTGCCCGGATGCTCGTGCAGGGAGATCGTCAACACTCGGGGATCGTCCCAGAACGCCTCCTGGACGCCGTCGCCGTGGTGCACGTCCAGATCGACGTAGGCGACGCGCTCCGCCCCGAGCTCCAGCAGCCGGGCGATGGCGAGCGCGGGATCGTTGTAGACGCAGAAGCCCGAGGCGCGGTCCGGCATGGCATGGTGCAGCCCGCCCGCGAAGTTCACCGCGTGCAGCACCCGGCCCTGCCACACGGCCTCGGCGCCGCCCACCGACTGCCCGGCGATGAGCGCGGAGACCTCGTGCATCCCGGCGAACGCGGGGTCGTCCATGGTCCCCAGACCGTAGCGCTCCTCTGCGGACGCGGGATCGGCCGAGGCCCGTCGGACGGCGTCGATGTAGTCGGGCCGATGCACCAGCCGCAGGGTGGAGTCCCCGAGGGGCTTCGCCGCGGCGACGCCGAGCTCCGGACTGCGCTCCACGCCCAGCGCCTCGATGAGACGCTTCGTCAGCGCAAGCCGTACCGGGTCCATCGGATGGCCACGGCCGAAGTCGTAGCCGGTAACACCCTCGTCCCACATCAACCGCGCGCCGCCGCTCATGCCCGCCACCGTATCGGGCGGGCCCTGAACGTGAGAAAGCCCCGTCGGATGAATCCGACGGGGCTTTCCCCACAAAGAGTTCGGCGGCGTCCTACTCTCCCACACGCTCCCGCATGCAGTACCATCGGCGCTGAAAGGCTTAGCTTCCGGGTTCGGAATGTGACCGGGCGTTTCCCTCACGCTATGACCACCGAAACACGGTGAAACACACAACCAGCAGCACAACACACCCCAACGACAGGGTGGTGCTTGCACGGTTGTTGTCTCAGAACCAACACAGTGGACGCGAGCCTCTATGGACAAGCCCTCGGCCTATTAGTACCGGTCACCTCCACACGTTACCGT
>NZ_FOGO01000006.1 GCF_900111245.1 Streptomyces qinglanensis
TGTGTGTGGGGGGTGTTGTCAGTAGGCGGAGTCGACGTTGTCCATGCTGCCGTAGCGGTCGGCGGCGTAGTTGCAGGCGGCGACGATGTTGGCGACGGGGTCGGTGAGGTCGTCGGGGGTGCCCTTGACGTGGTACTGGTCGAAGGTGGGCTGGATGACCTGGAGGAGTCCCTTGGAGGGGATGCCCTTCTGGGCGTTGATGTCCCAGTCGTTGACGGCGTCGGGGTCGCCTGCGGATTCGCGGATGATGTTGCGCTTGATGCCGTCGTAGCTGCCGGGGATGTCGTGCTTGGCCATGACGGCGCGGGCCTCGCGGATCCAGCCGTCGAGGTTGTCCGCGTACTTGCCCTTGCCCTCGCCCTCGCCCTTGCTGTTGTCCTTGCTCTTGCTGTTGTCCTTGGCGGCCTTGTCCGCGCTCTGCTCGGCCTGGGTGGCCTGGGTGGTCAGGTGCTGGGCGGTGGCGGCGGCCCGGTGGGCGGCCGGGGAGGCGGCGTCGGGCTGGGCGGCGTGGGCGGTGCCGGTCAGGGCGGTGGCGGCGATACCGGCCGCACCCAGGACGGTCAGACCGCTGACGGCCACACGACGGGTGGGACGGACTGCGGTCAGAGTGCTCAGGGTGGTGCGCATGGGGAAGGGGGGGCCTTTCGCGTGGGGGACGTGACGCCGCACCCGACACGGGGCTGCCGGAGTGTGGTTGCGCGGCGTGGGGCCCACCGTGCGCAAGACACCCCCCACCCCGGCAAACATGTGACCTACGACCCGGCCTAGTCCCCCACACCCGGCCCGGGATGCTGACCCCGCACCCACCCCGATACCGGCATTCCGGACATACGAGGGTGAGTCGTACGTGACCTGGACCCTATGGGCGGCCTCACACCACCCACCCCGCCACACCCCCACCCCCACACCCCCAGTACCCACCCCTGCGCACACCGCCACGAACCGGGAAGACACCGGCCCCGCACGTCAGGCTGTCCGGGAGTCCGCCGTGTCCGCTCGTCCGGCCAGCCCCAGGAGTTCGTCGACCGGGTCGCCGTGGAAGGCGGCACGGGCTGCCGCGGCCAGCCGGGCGCGGGCGGGGCCCGGGAACGCCAGCTCGTGCGCACTGTGCGCCGGTTCGGCCGCACCGGCGGCGTACCGGGAGAGTCCGGCCTGCGCCATGGCCCGTACACCCGCCTCGGCATGCCCTGGCAGCGGACGGTGGCCGACGACCGGCAGGCCCGCCGCGAGCGCCTGGGCTGCAGTTTGGCCCGCGGCGTTGTCGAGCAGCACATGGGTCGCCGCCATCAGGCCCGGCAGATCGGTCACCCAGCCGAGCGGCAGCAGGCCGGGGTGGCGGGTCGCGCGGTGCCGCAGCCGGGTGTCGTTCCCGCACAGCAGCACCGGGACACAGCCATGGTCCGCGAGGTGCCGCGCCGTCTCCATCAGTCGGGTGCCCACGCCCCAGGCGCCCGTGGACATCAGTACGGCGGGCCGCTCCGTGGAGAGCGGGCGGGTGTGCTGCGCCGCCGCTGCCACATGCCGGTCCAGCAGGGCCCGCCAGCGGCCGTCGCTGTCCCGGGGCCGGAAGAACCGGGCGGGCACCACCGGCCCCGTGTTCCGCGCGGGGCCTCCCAGCGCGGAACGCACCTGTGCGGCGGCGGCCTCGGTGACGCACAGATGGAGGTCGTTCCCCGGGTGCAGCCAGCCGCGGTGGACGGCGAAGTCGACCACGACGACCGCCGCGGGCACCTCCAGCGCGCCCCGGGCCCGCAACCGCCCGGTCACCTGTGCGCTCAGATGGAAGGTGGGCACGACGACGTCGGGGCGCCACTCCGCGACGGCCCTCAGGAGCGGGCGCTCGGCGAGCGCCGCCAGCGGTGCGCTGCTGGGGCGCGGTCCGGGCGCGGCGGCCGTGGCGAGGAAGCTCGCGTACACCGCGCCGTAGAGCTTCGGTGCGTGCCGCACGGTGCCCCGGTAGCCGGTCCGCAGCACCCGGCCGCTGCCCGCCGGGAGCATGCCGAGGATGTCGCGTACGACAGCCGGGTGACCGCGGGCCCGCAGCCGGTGCGCCAGTTCGTGCGCGACCGCGTCGTGGCCCGCGCCCATGCTGGCACTCAGCAGCAGGAAGCGGTGCGGCATGGGGCTCCAGGGTCGTCGGCGGGCGCGGACCGGCGCGGTCCCGAACCCGTTCGGCCCGGGACAGCGCGCCGGGGCTCTGCGGGCGGCTGGACACGTCCGTAGACCCTCGGCACATCCGTAGACCAGTGTGCTGGCCGCTCGTCGGCGGCGGCGTAGCGACACTCAGCCGTTCCGGCCGGGCGCCGCGGGCCCGGCCTCCCGGCAGCCCGGCCGGAGGCGCGGGGAGCCGAACAGGTGGTTCGGCGGACCCGGGCAGGGCTCCGGGCGGATACGGAGCACGGTTGCCAGCATGCTGGAGCCGGGGCCGGTTGTGCCCCGGTACATGTTCCCGGCCCCGTCGGGCCCGTACTGCTCACCGGAGGCGTCCGTGTTCGACAGGCTCGGCAGATCCGACGGCCGTCCGACGCATCCGCCGCTCCGGGCCCCTTCGCTGCGGCACCGCTACCGGCGGCATCCGACCGGTCGGCTGTCGGTGCCCACCCGCGCCCGGCCGCTCAGGCGCGCACCGACGGGCGCGGAAGCGGAGAGCCGGCCGCACCGCCCGGTGGCCCTGGTGACCGGAGCGTCCTCGGGCATCGGAGCGGCCGTCGCCGAGGAGCTCGCCGCGGACGGCACCTGGCGGCTGCTGCTCAACGGCCGGGACGGGGGACGGCTGGGGCAGGTGGCGACCCGGACCGGCGGGGTGCCGCTGGCGGCGGACCTGGCCGACGCGCGGTCCCGCGCGCAGTTGGCCGAGGAGGCCCTGGTGCACAGCGGCAGGGTGGACGCGCTGGTGGCGGGCGCGGGCATCGGCTGGGCGGGGTCGTTCGCCGCGATGCCCCCGGAGGACATCGACGAGGTGCTGGCCCTGAACCTGAACGCGACACTGCATCTGGTGCGGCTCCTGCTGCCCGGCATGGTGGACCGGCGCTGCGGACAGGTGGTGCTGATCGGTTCCATGGCGGGCAGCGTCGGGGTGCGGGGCGAGGCGGTGTACTCGGCGACGAAGGCCGGGCTGGCCGCGTTCGCCGACAGCCTGCGCTACGAGCTGGCACCGAGCGGGGTGGGGGTCTCGATGGTGCTGCCCGGAGTGGTCGACACCCCCTTCTTCCAGCGCCGCGGGGCCCCCTACCGGCGCGACCGGCCGCGTCCCGTGCCCGCGACACGGGTGGCCGAGGCGGTGTGCCGGGCACTGCGCACGGGCCGCCCCAACGCGTATGTGCCGTCCTGGATGGCCATGCCCGCGTGGCTGCACGGGACGGCCCCGGGGGTGTTCCGCAGCCTGGCCCAGCGCTTCGGCTAGGCGCCCGCGTGCTGTGGACAGCTCTCTCGATCGTGCTGGCGGTGCTCGCCGCGATGGGGAACGCGGCCGCCTCGGTGCTCCAGCGGCGGGCGGCGGCGGTGGAGCGGCCGGGCCCCTCCGGGCGGCGGTTGTCGTGGCTGCCGGGATTGCTGCGCCGTCCCGTGTGGCTGTGGGGAGCGGGCACGCTGGTGCTGTCGGCGGTGTGCCAGGCGGGTGCGCTGGCGACGGGGCCGCTGGCCGTGGTGCAGCCGGTGATGACGACGGAGCTGCTGTTCACCCTGGTACTGGGCGGCCTGGTGTTCCGGCAGCGGCCCGGCGGGCGGGCGTGGGCGGCCTTCGCCGCGATGGTGGTGGGGCTGGCAGCGTTCCTGTGGCTGGTCTGGCCCTCTGGCGGGGCGGCCTCTGTGCCCTCCGGGCGCTGGATGGTGATGGCGCCGCTGGCCGTGGCACTGGTGGCGGTGCTGGTCGTGGTGGCCTTCCGGCTGCCCTCCGCGCCGCGGGCGACCGTGCTGGGCTCGGCCACGGCGGTGCTGTTCGGGGTGACGGCCGCGCTGATGAAGGACGCGATCTCCTACCTCGCGGACGACGGGCTGGTGGCGCTGCTGACGGCGTGGCAGACCTACGGGGTGGCTGTCGCGGGCGGAGCGGGGTTCCTGCTGCTGCAGATGACACTGCACGCGGGGACGCTGGTCGCCTCGCAGCCCGCGCTGACGCTGGGGGACGCGTTCCTCAGCGTGGTGCTGGGCGCCGCGCTGTTCGACGAGCGGCTGTCGCTCGGCTGGCGGGTGCTGCCGGAGCTGGCCGCGCTGGCGCTGATCAGTGCGGGGAGTGTGCAACTGGCCAGGTCGCCGGCGGTGGCGGGCACCTCCGAGAAGGAGATCTGGTGAACCGGCCCCGCGTGCTGTCCACGCTGGTGGCAGCGCCGGCAGCCGTCGCGGCCGCGAACATCCTGCCGGCCGCCACCTGGCTGCCGCCGGTGCGGGCCGCACTCCGCCCGGAGCTGGACGGGCGCGGCCGGGCCGACCACATCGCGCTGACCTTCGACGACGGACCGGACGCCCGGTCCACTCCGGCCTTCCTCCGGGAGCTGGACCGGCTGGGGCTGCGGGCGACGTTCTTCCTCCAGGGTGCTGCCGTGCTGCGCCACCCCGCTCTGGTGCGGTGCATGGCCGCCGAGGGGCATGAGCTGGCGGTGCACTGCTGGGAGCACCAGCCGCCCTGGCTCCCCCGCCCGGTCGCCGACCGCCGGGACCTGGAGCGGGCGCTGGCGGCCGTGCGGGAGACCACCGGGACGGAGCCGCTGTGGTACCGGCCTCCGTACGGAGTGCTCACCGCGACCCGCTGGTGGGCCGCCCGGCGGCTGGGGCTGCAGCCGGTGCTGTGGACCGCCTGGGGCCGCGACTGGCAGGCCGGGGCCGGACCGGACAGTGTGCTCACCGCGCTGCGCGCGCGTCTGAGCGGCGGGGCCACCGTCCTCCTGCACGACAGCGACCGCAACAGCGCTCCAGGTTCCTGGCGGGTCACGCTGGCGGCCCTGCCCCGTCTGGTCACCCTCTGCCGGGCCGCGTCCTGGCGTATCGGTCCGCTGGCGGAGCACGGGTCGGCGGCGGTGCGCGGGGGGACGGCCGGGCCGGAGCGATCGCCGCTCACGGGCTGACGGCACCGCGCGGCGGACCGGGGACGCCGTGTCCCGGCGGTACCGCCCGGCGCGTCCGCCCGGCACAGCGGGACTCGGCAGCCGGGGGCGCCGTGGACCCCGATGCCGGGGAGGTGCGCCGGGGCCCCGGGAGCCCGGTGGACGGAGCGGCGCCGGACCTCCTCGGTGCCCGACTCCGCTCCGATGCGGGCGAACTGGTCCACGGAGCGGGTGTCGACGCCGTAGCGGATCGCGGAGGCGGGCGCCACGGCGTCGGCATCGGCATCGGCATCGGCATCGGCATCGGCGAGCAGGACGCAGGGTCCCGTGCCGCTGACTCCGACAGCGACGGTCCGGGCATCGGCCGCCCCGGAGCTGGCCGCCCGGTCCGGGCCGGGCTCGGCCGGTTCCGGCGCCGCGTCCTGGATGACGGGATCCTGCGGGTAGTTCACCAAGTGTCAAGGTATGCGCAGTTTTTCGGCCGTGCGGCGGGGGAGTCAGCAGGCGAACCACTCGAAGGGCACCGCCCTCGACCAAGGAGCACCGCATGACACCGGTCACCGTACGGCCCCTCAGGGCCGCGGCCAGGCTCGCTGCTCTCACGCTCGCCGCGCTGACGCTGCTGTCCCTGCCCTCCGCTGCCACCGTGGCCGCCGTCGGCGCCGCCACTCCGCCGGGCCTGAGCTGCCACACCGGCAGGCACCACAACGACGAGTACACCGGCTATGCCCTGTGCAGGAACAACGGCAGGGCGACGCAGACCTTCTGGGTCCATCTGGTCTGCGGCTGGAGCCCTGACATCGACGGCGAACGTGTATCGCTGCGGCCGGGGCAGTCGGGCCAGTCCACCGCGCACTGCAGCAAACTGGGCAGCGGCATCGGGCGGATCGAGGTGCGTCCCTGACCCCGGCGGTCAGCCGCGCCCGATCTCCCGGTCCGCTCCCAGGACCGATACCGCGAACCGGTGGGCCAGCTTCCGCCACACCGGCGTCGCGGTGACGGCGTCCTCGGTCGCCCGGCGGTGGAGCTCCGCGCGATCGAGGGCGCGTTCGGCACGGCCCGCCAAGTCCCAGGCCAGGATCCGGTCCGGCGAGGTCTCCGGGTGGAACTGGACGCCCCAGGCCCGCTCCCCCACGCGGAACGCCTGGTAGGGGCAGCGCTCGCTCCGCGCGAGCCAGGCGGCGCCGGGCGGCAGTGCCGTGATGGCGTCCACATGCCGCTCGATGGCCGTCACCGGCGAGGGCAGGCCGTGGAAGAGCGGATCGCTCTGCGCCTCGGCCCGCAGGGTGAGCGCAGTGCTGCCCATCTCGGGCTCGCCGTGCTCCGCCGCCACCGCTCCCCCGGCGACGTGCGCCAGCATCTGCCCTCCGAGGCAGATGCCGAACAGCGGCGCACCCGTGTCGAGCGCCTCGGCCACCAGTGCGCGGGTGGGCGCCAGCCACGGGGCGCGGGCGTCGTCGTCGGGCAGGAAACCGCCACCGAGCACCACCAGGGCCCCGCCCGCGAGTCGCGAGGGGAGCGGCGCCCCCTCGTGGGCCGGGACGGTCCGGACGTCGAGGCCCGCTTCGGTGAGCCAGTCGCCGAACCGCCCCGGCCCGCCCTGCGGGGTGTTCTGCACCACCCAAGCTGTCGTCGCCACCGCGCCCGCCTTCCGCTCGCATCCGCGCCGGCCGCCGGCCTCGGGTCCCTGACCCGAGTTCCGGCTGCGCCGGCTTCCGCGCCATGCTGACACGGCCCGCGGGTCCGGTCCGAGGCCCCGGTCGCCGACCGCGACCGGACGGCCGCCGGGTCCGCGGTACGGGACAGCGGCCTCCCGCCACCGCGCGGCCGCCCGGGCCCCGCGCGGCCACGCACACGACGGCGCGGGCGTCACACCGGGCAGGACGGCGTGCGCATTTCGGCGGGGCCGCCGGTCTTCCGCCAGGAGACGTCGCAGCGCGCACGACGGCGTGGGCGTCCGGACTCCGCCGCGCCGCACCTCCGGTGACGGCACAGAGCGAGGGCCGGGCAGGATGCGTGTCCTGCCCGGCCCTCGCTCTGTGCACGGCGCGTTGCGCCCCGCTCCGGTCGCCGCCCCGGCCGCTCAGATACGGCCGCGGGTCCATCGCGTCACGGGTCCCGCGCTGCTCCGGGCGGTCCTCCGCCCCAGCGCGAACGCTCCCGCCAGAAGAGCGAGGAGACCGCCGGCCGCGCCCGCGGCGAGGTTCCTGCGCTCCTTGACGGCGCTCGCACCGGCGGCGGCAGCCGCGCCGGCCTTGGCCCCCGCGGACACGAGGGTGTCCTTGGCGGCCTCTCCCTTCGTCCTGGGGTTCTCTCCCGCGGAGTGCGTACCCTCACCCGTGGCGGCGCCATGGGCGCCGGGTCCGGCTCCGTTCGCCGTCACGGTCTCGACCGCGCGCTCCGCGCTGCGTCCCTTGGAGTTCTTCACCGGGTCAGCCATGCCGCCACGGGTGACCGCACGACGCGGTCCCAAACCCCGCGGAGCGCGTCCGCGTTCGGTGCGGGTGCGCATTTCGCCGGTCAGGCGCCGTACATCCCGCTGAACACCAGGAAACCGAGCAACATGCCTATGACAAGTCCGGCGACGGACACCCCGATCGCGACCGGTGCGAGTCGCTCCTGTTTGGACTTGGCGACGAAGCCGCAGACCATCCCCGCGATCCCGAAGCCGGGCGGGCAGAAGATGAAGGCGACGGCACCGAGCACGATCCCGACGATGCTCAGCGTGTTGGAATCGTTCGCAGGCGGCGGGCCTGGCTGGTACGGCTGATTGGGCGGTCCTGTGTACGACACTAATTCCCCCTCCAGGGTCGGTGCCGCCACCCTATGGAGCGAGAGCAGTGCTGGGTAGCCCGTGTGACACCTCTGCAACCCGGGCTTGATCAAGGTGTGGCTGGTGAGACCGGCCGGGAACACTCGGAGGAGCCGTTCGCCGCGGCGTCGGCAAACCCGCGGAGGCCCGTGAGAAGCGCTTCACGGTCTCCGGGCGGCATGGTGGCCAGGATGCCGAGCAGGGCCTCCTCGCGCCGCTCGCGCAGATCTCGCAGATGCGCTCTGCCCTGCGGAGTCAACCGCAGCTCCAACTCTCGTCCGCTGGTGGGGCTCGGTGAACGCGCGACGAATCCGATGGCCTCCAGCCGGTCGCAGAGCCTGCTCACCGACGACGGCGCGGAGCCGAGCGCCTCCCCCAGCGCCCGCAGGTTCATTCCCTCGTCACGGTCGACGCAGTACATGACGCGCAACTGGGAAGGGGACACCGGCGCGCGGGCGGTCGCGTTTCTGCCCTGCTCCCAGAGCACTTCCAGCAGTTCTATGATCTCACCGGCGCGCTGTCCGGCCTGCTGGGCACAGCCACCGGGCAGTGAGGGATCCCCGCCCATATCAGTACCACTCCCTAACGGCGGCACGGCCAGACCGGGTTCGGCTCCCTGTCCCCGCGCCGGTGCCCGCGGACACCGACGCGGGGAAGGTCCGGACGCTTCGCACGCCCGGACCCGTGCTGCTCCGCTGCGCGGCGGGACAGCTTCCACCGGTCCACTGCGGCGTCCGTCGTCGGCAAGCCTCTCCCTGAGCACCCCGTATGCCCGGTCAGCCGCCATGTCATGCCCGGCGGAACCCGCGCCCCGCAGCACGTGGCGGGCGGTACCGCCGCTGCGGTGCTGCACCACAATGGCACCTGGCTCGAGAGCCCCCCATCCGGGCCGCCCGGCACCCGCAGACCGATCGCCACCGCGGCCGACATCGGCCCACCGGAGAAGAGAGTCCCCATGCGCATAGCCGCCTATCTGGCGCATCCGCGCCCCGGCAGCTTCAACCACGCCGTGTTCGACGCCGTCGTGGACGAACTGCGGCAGCACGGCTGCCGAGTACGGGCCCACGACCTGTACGCCGAGGGCTTCGACCCGCTCCTGACCGCGTCGGAGACCGAGACCGTGCAGCCGCTGGGAGCGGCGGCGGACGCGGACGGCAACACGGATCCGGCGCTCGAACGGCATCGCGCGCAGGTCGCCGAGGCCGACGCGCTGGTCTTCGTCCACCCCAACTGGTGGGGCATGCCCCCCGCGGTGCTGACCGGCTGGGTGCAGCGGGTTCTGGTGCCCGGCGTCGCATACAAGCTGGCCGCGGCGGAAGGCGAGCCGGCGGGGCTGCTGTCCGCGGACCGCGCCCTGGTCCTCAACACCTCGGACACCCCGGCGGAGCGGGAGGAGCGCGAGTTCAACGACCCGCTGGACAGTGTCTGGAGGGCCTGCGTCCTGCCGTACACGGGCATCACGGACGTGCGGCGCACCGTCTTCCGCACGGTCACCGACGCCGACGCGGCACGCCGCTCCGACTGGCTGCGGCAGGCCCGGGCCTTGGCGGCCGCGCTCCTGGACTGACCTCCGGCGGAGTTCCCGGCGCCGCCTCGGGGTCAGTGCACGTCCGGCCCCGTGCCGGGCGGCTGCTGCCGGTGAGCGGCGGCGAGCCCGCGGGACAGCCCGGGGCGGGAGGGGCGGCCCCGCTCGGCCGCGGCAGCGCTGGCGCGGGCGTTGAGGAGCGAGTCGAAGAGGGCGCGCCCCGCCAGCAGTGCGGCCCGCATCTTCTCGGTCTCAGCGGCGTCCGGGGCCGAGCCGCCGCCGGCGCGCCGCGCGTCCCGGAGTTGCCGGTACCCCTGGACCCGCCGGGCGTGGTGCACCGAGAGCGCGGCGAGGCGTTCCTCGAACGGCAGTCCGGCGGGGTATCCCCGCTCTTCGGACAGCCGCTCCAGCAGCGTCTCGGCCGCACCGAGTGCCCGGGCCGGGGAGTCGACGAAGTCCTCCTGGGCGGCTTTCCACTGCGCGAGATAGCGCTCCCGCGCGCCGGAGGCGAGCGGCTGCACCGCGAGGGCGCCGTACCGCTCGAGCCGGCCGGACAACTCGCGCCGCGTGGTGCGGGCGTCGCCGTGCCGCCGGGCCAGGACACGCGTGTACTCGGGGCCGAACCGGCGCTCCAGCAGCCGCGCCTCCACGGCCGCCGCCCGCCGCCGCAGACGGAGCGCGAGGACGAAGGCGACGGCCAGGATCACGGCCGTACCGGCGACGAGCAGGAGGGTGAACATGGGCACCTTCTCCCCGGCTCCCGGCGGGAGGCGTCCGGGAGCCGTGCTGAGGGGCGGGCCGCGGAGGAGGGGCCCGGCATCTGCCCGGCTTCCCGGACACCGCGCCGGTAAACCACGAACCGCGCCCGCAGGGGCCGAATACGCTCGGAGGCAACGAAGTTGACGTGCTGTCATCCGATGAGGGGATGCGGGAGGAGCGCATGTGCCCCTGTTGCCCTTCGTTACCGGTCGTCCGTGTCCGCCCGCGCTCCCCGCTCGCTAGGATCCGGAGCAGATGTCCGGGCACGGGGCCCGGGGGAGTGCGGTTGGGGTGAATGGTGAATACAGTTGTCGGTCGAGTCGTCCGTTTCGACGGTGCGCGGGGGTACGGGTTCATCGCCCCGGACCACGGAGGCGAGGACGTCTTCCTGCATGCGAACGACCTGATGATGCCGGAATCGTTCGTGCACAGCGGCGTCGCGGTGGAGTTCGAGATCGAGGACGGGGACCGGGGCCTGAAAGCCTCCTCCGTCCGGCTGCTGGACCGCTCGGACGCGGGGCCCGAGACCGCTTCGCCTGGCAGGGACCGGGCCCCGCACGGACCGGCCGCCTCCCGCGGTGAGGACGGGGAGGATCCGATGTGCGACGTGCTCGGTGTCGCCGAGTACACCAGGGCGGTGACGGAACTGCTGCTGGAGACGGCACCGGACCTGACCGGCGCGCAGATCCTCGACATCCGCCGGCGTCTGGTGCAGTTCGGGAAGAGCCACGGCTGGGCCGAGGACTGACCGCGGCGTGCGGCCCGCGGCGGCCCGCCGTGCGGGCCGCCGCGGGTGCCGGCGGGGTCAGATGCCGAAGGCGGCGGGGTAGCGGATGACCCCGGAGGGCGCCGGCCCCGCCTCCGCGTCCAGGACGAGGGCCATCAGGGCCTCCTCCGGTACCTCGACGGGTGCGCGGATCCCGAACCGGGAGGCCGGCAGGAACCCGAACCGGGGGTAGTACTCCGGATGCCCGAGGACGAGCACCAGATTCTCATCGCGGTCCCGGGCCGCCTCCAGCGCGGCCCGGATCGCCGCCGTACCGGCCCCGGTGCGCTGACATGAGGGCAGCACCGCGCACGGGGCCAGCGTGAGCGCGGGATGTCCGGCCACGTGGCAGCGGGTGAGCAGGGCCTGCCCGACCGGAGTGCCGTCGGGCGTCTCCGCGAGCAGGGAGAGTCCGTCGAGCCACGCGTCGGGATCGGCGCGCAGCGCCTCGACGAGATCGGCCTCCGCGGACGTCGGGAAGGCCGCGAGGAGGATCCGGCGGATCGCGGCGGCGTCCGCAGCGGAGCCGGACCGCTCAGGTCGGGTGGTGAAAGAGCCTGCGGAAGGCTGGGACAACGGGAACACCTTCGATACGAGGGGTCCCGGTGCTGGCGGCGTGCTCGCAGGGCGCCCGGCACACGGCCGGCCGACGCCCCGGGCTCAGGCCGGAACCGGGACAGGGGAAAGGGAAACTGTCCGGACACCGCGCGAAGCGGTGGTCTGCACGGCAATCATCAGCTCATCTCCCCTGGTCTCGTCCGGATCGGCGACCCGGGCGGTCGCCGATCCGAGACGCTAGCACAGCTCCGGTACGGGGCTCCCGCGGGGCGGGGAGCCCCGGGAGCCCGCCCCCGGTCCGCCGTGACGGCGCACGGACCGGGGACGGCGGACCGGATTCGGCGGCATCCCGGTGCGGGTCAGTACCAGCCGTGCGCGTCGTGGAAGGCGAGTGCCGCCTGCCAGGAGCCGTACCGCTCCTTGACATAGCGCTCGGCACCGGCGTGCTGTTCGGCGACCGTGCCCTTGCCCCAGGGCTGGTCGGTCTGGAACAGCCCGTGGTACTTGCCGTTCTGCGCGTTCGGGTTGCCGCTGGACTCCCGGCGGATGATCTCCGCCTTGGCCGCGCTCTCCGCCGTCGAGGCGCCCGGCGCGGCGGGAGCGCTGCTCCGCGGCGCCTGCTGCTCAGGGGCGGATTCCTGCTGCTCGGGGACGGGTTGCTGGTTCTGCGGCGCCGGCTCCTGCCCGGCGCTGGGCCCGGTCGCGCTGCCCGGGGCCGCCGGGGCGGGCCGGGGTGCGGCCTCCTCGATGGTCAGCCGCTGCCCGGGGTAGATCCGGTCGGGATCGGGAAGCGCGTTCCGCTCCGCGAGTTCCTGCCATCTGGTGCCGTGACTCCGGGCCACCTCGGAGAGCGTGTCGCCGGGCCGCACCTGGTAGGTGGTGGTCGTGGGGTCCTGACGCTGCGCGGCCTCCGTGTGCGTGTGCGTGTCGGATGACTGCCCCTCCTGCGCGAAGGCAGGCGCGGCCGGAACGGCGACCGCGGCAGCCGTGAGGACGCCGAAGGTGGCGATCTTGGTCTTACGCATCTGAATCAAGTCCTTACCGTCGAGCCCGGAAGCTCTCTGTTGGGGTCAGAGGAAAGCCCGTCAGGGCCGTAGCAAACTCCGTCAGATGCCGTCCGGGCCGACGATCCGTTCTGCTTTGCCGATCTTTCACCCGTCCAGAGGTACCCGGCGTCCCCGATGGGCGGTACCTAGGCGGGGTTGGCCCGCAGCCAGTCCAGAACCTGCGCGGCGTGCCGGTCCGGAGGGAAGACGGGGTGGAAGACGTGCTCGATCGCACCGTCGCGGACGATCAGGGTGAGGCGCCGGTAGAACAGCCGCCCGTCCACTTCGAGAACGGGCATCCGCAAGGCTCCCGCGAGCGTCAGCACCGGATCGGAGAGCAAGCCGAACGGCAGCCGCAGCCGCCCGGCGAGTTCGCGCTGGCACGGGCTGTCCTGACCGGAGAGGCCGAACACGCGGGACGCCCCGGCGGTGAGCAGCTCCGCGTGCCGGTCGCGGAATCCGCACGCTTCCTGGAGACAACCTGCCGCGCCGGGGACGGAGTCCCAGCCGTCGGGCAGTTCACGGGGGCGGGCGGCGCGGGGAAAGGCATACAGGACGGTGCGCCCGGTGCCCAGCCGGTCCAGGGCGACCAGCCGGCCGTCGAGATGCGGGAGTTCGAGGTGGGGCAGCCGCGTTCCGGGCAGATGGTCGGCGGCACCGTCGTCCTCGGGTTCGGGAAGTCCCGCGGGCAGTCGCGTCAGGTCGTCCACGTGGTGTCCTTCCCCGTGCCGGGGCGCGTGCGGTGGGGTCCCCGGAACGCTATCCGCGCCCGCGCCGCACCGGCCGCACGACTCCGGGTCCGTACGGCCCGTGGAGCGGAACGGGCACCGAACGGGCGAGTGTTCGCCTCCAACGGTCGAAACCCGCTCGACCGCTGATACGTCGTGCCTGCTCAGAAGCGTCTCAGCGGGCGGTACCGACGGGCAGAAGCGGTCACGAACTCCTTCGCCGGGAGGCTGGTCGTACCGCACAGGGCCCGGTACAACTCTCCACACGGGCAGGAACGGGCATGTCCGTGACCGAACGGAGAGGGGCGACGGGGCCATGAGCGCGGCGGAGCGGCAGCGGCAGATCGTCGGCGCGGCGCGGCGGCTGGGCTCCGTCGAGGTGGCTGCGCTGGCGGAGGAACTGGGCGTCGCCAAGGAGACGGTCCGCCGCGACCTGCGGGTGCTGGAGGAACACGGGCTGCTGCGCCGGACCCACGGCGGCGCCTATCCGGTGGAGAGCGCCGGGTTCGAGACGACCCTGGCGTACCGCACCACCATGCACGTGCCCGAGAAGCGGCGGATCGCCTCGGCTGCCGTCGAACTGCTCGGGGACGCCGAGACGGTCTTCGTCGACGAGGGGTTCACCCCGCAGCTGATCGCCGAGGCGCTGCCCCGGGACCGGCGGCTGACCGTGGTGACGGCCTCGCTGCCGGTGGCGCGGGTGCTGGCGGCGGAGGAGGAGTTCACCGTGCTGCTGCTCGGCGGGCGGGTACGGGGCGGCACCCTGGCCACCGTCGAGCACTGGACGACGAAGATGCTCGCCGGGTTCGTCATCGATCTGGCCTTCGTGGGCGCCAACGGCATCTCCCGGGAGCACGGTCTGACCACTCCGGACCCGGCGGTCAGCGAGGTCAAGGCGCAGGCCATGCGAGCCGCGCGGCGACGGATCTTCGCGGGGCTGCACACCAAGTTCGGCGCGGTGAGCTTCTGCCGCTTCGCGGAGGTCGCCGACTTCGAGGCGCTGGTCACCTCGGTGAACCTGCCCGCCCCGGAAGCGCACCGCTACGCGTTGCGCGGGCCGCAGGTCATCAGGGTCTGAGCCAACCCCCCCCCGCTCCCCCTTCTGCACGGGCGGCCGTACCGCACGCCCGCGTTCGACCGGAATATCACGATTCGCCAGGAGTTCATATGCGCTGTCAGAGCAGGCCGCAGGGCCGGATACGCAGCCGACCACATCGGGCCAAGGCGGTCAGGGCAGCCACCGCCGCCGCCATGGCGAGTGCGCTGCTCGCGCTGTCCGCCTGCGCAGGTGCGGGCAGCCTCGGCTCCGGCGGCGACACGATCAACGTGCTGATGGTGAACAACCCGCAGATGCTGGACCTGCAGAAGCTCACCGCGGAGCACTTCACCGCGGAGACCGGCATCAAGGTCAAGTTCACGGCGCTCCCGGAGAACGACGTACGGGACAAGATCAGCCAGGACTTCGCCAACCAGGCCGGGCAGTACGACGTGGCGACGCTCAGCAACTACGAGACGCCGATCTTCGCCAAGAACGACTGGCTGCGCTCGCTGACCCCCTACACCCGCAAGGACAAGCGCTTCGACCAGCAGGACATCCTCCCCCCGGTGCGCGAGTCGCTCAGTGGCGAGGACGGCCAGGTCTACGCCGAGCCGTTCTACGGCGAGTCGTCCTTCCTGATGTACCGCAAGGACGTCTTCGCCCAGGAGGGCCTGAAGATGCCCGCGCACCCCACCTGGCCGCAGGTGGCGAAGCTCGCCGCGAAGGCCGACGGCGCCCAGCACGGCATGAAGGGCATCTGCCTGCGCGGGCTGCCGGGCTGGGGCGAACTCGTCGCCCCGCTGACGACGGTGGTGAACACCTTCGGCGGGACCTGGTTCGACAAGGACTGGAACGCGCGGCTGAAGGACCCCGCCTTCCGGAAGGCGACCGAGTTCTATGTGGACCTGGTGCGCAAGCACGGCGAGTCCGGGGCCTCCCAGTCCGGGTACGCGGAGTGCCTGAACAACATGACCCAGGGCAAGACCGCGATGTGGTACGACGCCACGGCCGGGGCCGGGTCCCTGGAGGGCGCGAAGTCCAAGGTGAAGGGCAAGATCGGCTACGTGCCCGCACCGGTGGTGAAGACCCGCAGCTCGGGCTGGCTCTACAGCTGGGCCTGGGGCATCCAGAAGGCGAGCCGGAACCCGGACAAGGCGTGGAAGTTCATCTCCTGGGCCTCCGGCAAGGAGTACGAGAAGTTGGTCGGTGAGAAGTTCGGCTGGGCCAACGTCCCGGCGGGCAAGCGGGCCTCCACCTACGAGCTGCCGGAGTACAAGAAGGCGGCCGGTGCCTTCCACGAGGTCACCCGGGAGGCCATCACCGAGGCCGAGCCGCGCGACCCCGGCGTGCAGCGGCGGCCGACAATCGGCATCCAGTTCGTCGACATCCCCGAGTTCGCCGACCTCGGGACGAAGGTCTCGCACGAGATCAGCGCCGCCATCGCGGGCCGCCAGTCGGTGGACGAGGCGCTGCGCAAGGCCCAGAAGCTGGCCCAGGAGGTCTCCGACGACTACGAGGGGCGAGGGCAATGAGCACTCCGACCACCACGGCCCCGGGCGCGCACGACGAGAAGCGTCCGCCGGCCGCCCGGGCCGCCGCCGCGCCGAAGGGGCCGCCCAACCGGCTGCGCGGCTGGGTCACCCGCGCGCCGCTGCTGCCCGCCCTGGTCTTCCTGATCATCGTCACCCAGTTGCCGTTCGCGGCCACGCTGGTGGTCTCGTTCTTCGACTGGAACGCGCTCTACCCCGAGGCCCGGTCCTTCGGCGGCTTCGCGAACTACCAGGAAGTGCTCAGCGATCCCGAGCTGCGCGACTCCGTGCTGACGACCGCGGTGCTGACCGCGGTCGTCGTCCTGGTCAGCCTGGTGCTCGGGCTGCTGCTGGCGCTGCTGCTCGACCGCAGCTTCCGCGGCCGCGGCGTGGTGCGCACGCTGCTGATCGCGCCGTTCCTGCTGGTCCCGGTGGCCGCGGCGCTGCTGTGGAAGCACGTGCTGTACAACCCCGAGTACGGGCTCTTCAACGGCGTGCTGAGCTGGCTGTTCGGGGACGACGCACCACAGCCGGAGTGGGTGGCCGAGATGCCGCTCGGCGCCGTGGAGATGGCGCTGATCTGGCAGTGGACGCCGTTCATGATGCTGATCCTGCTCGCCGGGCTGCAGAGCCGGCCCGCCGACTCGATCGAGGCCGCCCGGATCGACGGGGCCGGGGCCTGGCAGATCTTCCGCTATCTGACGCTGCCGCACCTGCGCCGGTATCTGGAGCTGGGGGCGCTGCTGGGGTCGATCTACATCGTGCAGAACTTCGACGCCGTCTTCACCATCACCTCCGGCGGGCTGGGCACCGCCAATCTGCCGTACACCATCTACCAGACCTTCTACCAGGGCCATGAGTACGGCCTCGCCTCGGCCGCCGGCGTGCTCGTCGTCATCGGCTCGCTGATCATCGCCACCCTCGCGCTGCGGGTGGTCTCGTCCCTCTTCCGCGAGGAGGTCCGCGCATGAGCGCCCTGACCGCAGACGCACCCGAGGCGGCGTCGTCCACTGCAGGACCGAAGGCCGCTTCTGCCGCGCCCAGAAGCGTCCGCCGCAAGAACACCGCGCTGGGCCTGCTGGCCTGGGTGTGCGGGCTGCTCTTCGTGCTGCCGATCGCCTGGATGGTGCTGACCTCGCTGCACTCGGAGTCGGACGCCGCCACCAACCCGCCGTCGCTGGCCGCCCCGCTGACTCTCGACGGCTACCGCACCTTCTTCGAAGCGGGCGGCGGGGCCGGGCCCTGGCCCGCTCTCGCCAACTCGCTGATGGCCTCGGTCTTCTCCACCCTGTTCGTGCTGGTGCTGGCGCTGCCCGCCGCGTACGCGCTGTCCATCCGGCCGGTGCGCAAATGGCGCGACGTGCTGTTCTTCTTCCTGTCGACGAAGATGCTGCCGATCGTCGCCGGACTGCTGCCGATCTACCTGTTCGCGAAGAACACGTCGTTCCTCGACAACATCTGGCTGCTGGTCATCCTCTACACCTCGATGAACCTGCCGATCGCGGTGTGGATGATGCAGTCCTTCCTCGCCGAGGTGCCGCCCGCGCTGATCGAGGCGGCGCAGATCGACGGGGCGCGGCTGCCGACCGTCCTCTCCCGGGTGGTCGCGCCCGTCGCCGCGCCCGGGATCGCCGCCACCGCGCTCATCTGCTTCATCTTCTCCTGGAACGAGATGCTGTTCGCGCGGGTCCTGACGGGGGTCGTGGCGCAGACCGCGCCCGTCTTCCTGACCGGTTTCATCACCAGCCAGGGCCTGTTCCTGGCCAAGGTGTGCGCCGCGTCTCTCGTGATCTCCCTGCCGGTGCTCGCCGCGGGGTTCGCCGCCCAGGACAAGCTGGTCCAGGGCCTGTCGCTAGGAGCTGTCAAATGAAGGCCGCACTCGTCGAGTCGGTGGGCAAGGTGTCCCTGACGGAGGTTCCCGACCCGGCCCCCGGTCCCCGCGAGGTGGTGGTGAAGGTCGCGGCGTGCGGGCTGTGCGGAACGGATCTGCACATCAAGCAGGGCGAGTTCGCCCCCTCGCTGCCCCTGGTGCCCGGTCACGAGTTCGCCGGGGAGGTGGTGGCGCTGGGCAGCGAGGTGGACGAGCTGGCCGAGGGGGACCAGGTGGCCGTCGATCCCTCCCTGTACTGCCACGAGTGCCGCTACTGCCGCCGCGGCCACAACAACCTGTGCGACCGTTGGGCCGCGATCGGCGTGTCCACGGCGGGCGGCGCCGCCGAGTACGCGGTCGCGCCCGCGGCCAACTGCGTGCGGCTGCCCGAGCATGTGCGGACCCAGGACGCGGCACTCATCGAGCCGCTCTCCTGCGCGGTGCGCGGCTACGACGTGCTCAAGAGCCAGCTCGGGTCCCATGTGCTGATCTACGGTTCGGGGACGATGGGGCTGATGATGCTGGAGCTGGCCAAACGGACCGGCGCGGCGAGCGTGGAGGTTCTGGACCTGAACCCCGAACGGCTGGCGACGGCCCGCGGTCTGGGGTGCAGCGGCGCGGCGGCGACCGCCGAGGAACTGGACCGGCCCGGCGGCTGGGACCTGGTGGTGGACGCGACGGGCAACGCGGCCGCCATCCAGGACGGCCTCGGCCGGGTCGCGAAGGCGGGCACCTTCCTCCAGTTCGGCGTCTCCGACTACGCGACACGCGCCACCATCGAGCCGTACCGCATCTACAACCAGGAGATCACCATCACCGGCTCGATGGCCGTGCTGCACAGCTACGAGCGGGCCGCCGAACTGTTCGCCGGCGGGATCCTGGACCCGGAGGTGTTCATCTCCGACCGGATGCCGCTGGACTCCTATCCGCAGGCGCTGGACCGGTTCGCCGAGGGCAAGGGCCGCAAGATCGTGGTGGTGCCCTGAGGCGGTGCCGCTCCGGGGGCACATCCCGGCGGCGCGGGCACCGCGGAGCGCGGGCGCCGTACCGCCGCCCTGGGACGCGTACCCGGTCACCGGACGGGAACGGCCGGTCGGGTACGGGCCGGTCGGGTACGGCCGGTCGGGAGCGGCCGGTCGGGAGCGGCAGTACGACCGCGGCCGGGTGCCGGGCTCGGGCGCACCGCCGGGACAGCGGCCAGAGCCGGGGCAGCCGGTGCGATCACCACTTCGACGCACAAACGGGTTGTCGTCATGGAACGCTCCGCCGAACGCGGGGCCGGCGCCACGGCTCGTTGCCGATCACGGATGCGCTCGTTGAGGCAGTGCATCCGGAGCATCGGGCTCCGGGGCGAGAGAGGAGGACTCGTGCCACGGAAGGGTATCGCCCTGGCGGCTGCCGCCGCGGTGAGCAGCGTGCTGTTCGCGGCAGTTCCGGCCGCCGCCGTGTCCCCCGCGCAGACGCGTGCCGGTGGACCGCCCTACCCGTACGCCGACTGCGTGAAGGAGGCGAAGCGGCAGATGAAGGGCACCGACCACGCGGCCAGGTCCCTGTGCGACAAGCTGGTGAAGAAGGGGTGGGTCAAGCCGCCCCGCGCCTGAGCCCGCGGGCCCCGTCGGACGGTTCACGCGCCGTCCGACGGGGCTTTCTCCTGCTCGGGTCCCCCGGCCCGGCTTCCTGTCGTGGCCCCGCGGCTTCGCCGGTCCGGATCCCCTCCTCCGGGCGGCGCGGGCCGGCCCCGGGACCGGTCGCCCAGCCCGGGTGCCAGGAGGAGAGTTCCGTGACCGTCTCAGGACCCCGTCCCACCCCCGGTCCACGCAGCCGCCCGGGCCTGCCGGAGCACGTGCGCGCATGCGTCCTGCTCAAGCACGGCGAGGTCTTTCTGCGCGGCCGCAACCGCGCCCGGTTCGAGGAACTCCTGTACGGCAACCTGCGGGATGCGCTCCGTACGCTCCCCGAGCCCGTCTGGCTGGAGAAGGGCCGCAACGTGACCGTCGTGGGCGGCGAGGTTCCGCTGGAGCGGCTCGTGGACCGGGTGCGCCGCGTGATCGGATTCAGCGTCGTGCAGCCGGCCGTGCGTGTCCCCGGCACGGTCGAGGACCTGGGAGCACACGCGGTCGACGCGCTGCGCCGTGCGGGGGAGGAGCGCGCCGGGAGCGGCGGTGAACCCAGCTTCGCCGTACGGGTCAAGCGCCGGGACAAGTCCTTCCCGCTCACCTCCTCGGAGTTGGCCGCGGCGCTGGGAGAGCGGGTGCGGCGGGCGACGGGAGCGCGGGTGGACCTCTCCGCACCGGACGTCGAACTGGTGGTGGAGGTGGACCGGGGCGCGGGCTTCGTGTCCGGGAAGCGGATACCCGGCCAGGGAGGGCTGCCGGTCGGCTCCAGCGGCCGGGCGCCGGCCCTGCTCTCCGGCGGATACGACTCCCCCGTCGCCGCCTACCGCGCGATGCGTCGCGGACTGGCCTGCGACTTCGTCCACTTCACCGGCGCCCCCTACGCCGACGCCTCCTCCGTCTACAAGACGTACGCGCTGGCCCGCGAGCTCAACCGCTTCCAGCCCCGCCGCGCACTGTGGGTCGTCCCGCTGGGCCGGGCGCAGAAGCAGCTCGCGGGCGCGGGACGGCTGCACGTGGTGGCCCAACGACGGCTGATGGCGCGCACGGCGAGCGCCCTCGCGCGGCGGCTGGTAGCCGAGGCCCTGGTGGCGGGGGACAGCCTGGGCCAGGTGGCCAGTCAGACGGTGGCCAACATGGCGGCTGTCGACGAGGCGCCGCGGTGCCGCTGCTGCGTCCCCTGCTGGGCTGGGAGAAGCAGGAGATCATCGACGAGGCGCGGGCCCTGGGCACCGCCGCCGTCTCGGTACTGCCCGACGAGGACTGCTGCTCGCTGCTGGCCCCTCGCCAGGTCAGCACCCGTGCCCGGGTCGCCGATCTGCGACGGGTGGAACAGCGTCCGGGGCCGGCCGGCCTCGCCGAGGAACTGCTGGCGGGCGCCTGGACCCTGGCCCCCGGCGCGGACGAGGTACCGGCCGCGGACACCGCCGGAGCGGAGCGGGCCGGACGGGTGTGAAGCCGCTGCGGGACCGCGGCGGCGAGCGGCCCGGCAGCGCCTCTCCGGAGGACCGGCCGCTCCGGCCCGGCAGCCGAGGTCCGCGGCAGCGGATCGCCCGCAGCTCTTCAGCCTCCGACGCCGTTCCGGCGGGCGGCACGGGTGGCGCGGGCGCAGGAGGCCGAGACCGCGCTGCGCAGCCATTCCGGCAGCGGCTCCTGGTGGGTCGCCCGGGTCAGCAGGCGGGCGACCTCCCGGAGCTTGGTGTTGGTCCGCTGCGAGGTGTCGACCAGCACCCGCCAGGCCGTCTCGGGGTCGCAGCGCCCCGAAGCCATGATCACCCCGCGCGCCTGGTCGATCACGGGACGGCTCTCCAGGGCCTGTCGGAGCTGGGCCACCTCCTCCCGGAGCCGGTGGACCTCGGCCGGTGCACCCGTCTCCTCCGCACGGTCGGCGGCCCCGGAATCCGCACCGGCGGCCGACGGTTCACGGCCGCCGGCCCGGGGCTCTTCACGGAAGTCGCCGGGGCTTTCGTCAGAAGGAGGAGAATCGGAGGTGTAGAAGGTCCCCTCGCTGGTCACCCGTAGCTCCATCCGAGCTGGTTCGGCCCAGGAGCCGGCGCGGTAGCGCCCCGGACCCGGCCTAGGCGGAGCCGGGCGCGCGCCCTGCCGCCCCAGGGCGAGTGGAGGAGTGGCCCCACTGCCCTGGGCGGCGCCACGGCGAGATTCATCGTGCCTCCGAAGACAACTGTTGTCGTATGACACACGTCTGCCCGTCCCGGCGGGGCGGTACGCGCACCTGTGAGATAGCGAACACCGGCGCACCCGTACCGTGGCGGGACGCCCTCCTGCCCGGGAGGGCGTCCCCGTGACAGAGGAGCGCCGTCGTGGCCCCGACCGAACCGCCCGTGCTGGTCCGAACGGACGGCCGCGTCGGCCGTCTCGTGCTCAACCGCCCGCGCGCGCTCAACGCGCTCGACAGGGAGATGGTCGACCTGCTGGCCGGGGCACTGGACGCCTGGGAGCGGGACGACGCAGTCGCCGCCGTCGTCCTCAGCGGTGCGGGCGAGCGGGGACTGTGCGCGGGCGGTGACATCCGCGGGATCCACGAGGACGTACGGCGGGGCGGCGGCGCCGACTCCGCACGGTTCTGGGCGGCGGAGTACCGCCTCAACGCCCGGATCGCCCGCTACCCCAAGCCGTACGTGGCGCTGATGGACGGCGTCGTCATGGGCGGCGGTGTCGGGGTCTCGGCGCACGGCAGCGTCCGTGTCGTCACGGAGCGGTCGCGGGTCGCCATGCCGGAGACGGGCATCGGTTTCGTCCCCGACGTGGGCGGCACCTGGCTGCTGTCCCGGGCACCGGGCGAACTGGGGACGCACCTGGCGCTGACCGCCGGGGCGGTGGGTGCGGCGGACGCCCTGCTGTGCGGACTGGCGGATCACTTCGTCCCCGCGGACCGGCTCGCGGACTTCGCCGCCGCACTGGCCCGCACTCCGCCCGCGAAGGCGGTGGCACGGTACGCGGCCGTCCCGCCGGAGTCCGAACTGGCCGGACACCGGGCCTGGATCGACACCTGCTACCGGTCCGACAGCGTTCCGGAGATCCTGGCGCGGCTGCGCGGCCACGGCGGGAGGGCGGCCGAGGAGGCGGCCGCGGCCGTCGAGTCGAAGTCCCCGACCTCCCTCAAGGTCACCCTCGCCGCGCTGCGCCGGGCACGCGGCCTCTCCTCCCTGGAAGCGGCCCTGGAACAGGAGTACCGCACCTCCGTCGCCGCGCTCTCCTCGCCCGACTTCGCGGAGGGCGTGCGGGCTCAGATCATCGACAAGGACCGCGACCCGCGCTGGTCGCCCGCCGCGCTCGACGAGGTCTCCGAGGAGGAGGTGGCGCGGCACTTCGCCGCACCGGAGAGCGGCGACCTGGGAGTCGGCGTGCGAATCTGATGCTTTCCGCGGGCGCGTTCTGATGGCTCATGAGCTACCCGTGCGTTCTTCACACCACGTTCGTGACAGAACTGACTACACACTCCCCTCACACATGCTGCACGCTTGATCCGTGCTTCCGAGGGGAGGGGAACGATGGACAAGCGGTACGAGATATTCTGTCTCGCGGACCCGTATTTCTACGAAACACCCGACCGCTTGTCGGACTCCGCGTCACGCACCGCTACGGACGACGCGGGAAGGCGGTCCGACGAGTCGGCCGCCGACCGTTCCGCGGATCCGGGCGCATTTCCAGTAGCGTGCCGACCCGTCCCCGACGGCTGGCGGCAGACCCGGTCCGGCGACTGGCTGGAGCTGCGCCCGGCGGCGGGAGAATTCCCGCTGCAGGGCTGGAAGATTCACGCCTCTGCGACTCTCGACAACGCGGACGAGATCGGTTCGGCGGTCTGGGACCACTGCGTACCCCGCGGAATTCCTTTCAAATTCGTGCCGCACCGCACCCTTCTGTACCTGCGCAACGCCAAATATGCCGGGCGCGGCACGAGCGGTAAATTCGCCACGATATACCCGGCCGACGAGGCACAGCTCGAGAGCATTCTGCGCGAGTTGGGCGGGAGCCTGGAGGGCCGGCCGGGACCGTACATCCTGACGGATCTGCGCTGGCGCACCGGACCGCTGTACGTACGCTACGGCGGCTTCGCACCGCGCTTCTGCGTCGACGGCCAGGGCAGGCTCGTGCCGGCGGTGGAGGACGCCGACGGCCGGCTCGTCCCGGACCGCAAGGACCCCGCGTTCCGGGTGCCCGACGGGGTGACGCTGCCCGCCTTCCTCCGGCCGCAACTGGCGGCACGCGACGCGGCCACCGTCCGGGACCTGCCCTACCGGATCGAGCGGGCGCTGCACTTCTCCAACGGCGGTGGCGTGTACGGCGGCACCGACACCCGGGACGGGAGCCGGGTCGTGCTCAAGGAGGCCCGGCCGCACGCCGGACTCGCCGCCGACGGCGCCGACGCGGTCGCCCGGCTGGAACGCGAGAAGGCCGCGCTCGACCGGCTCGCCGGACTGCCGGTGGTACCCGCCGTCCGGGACTGGTTCGAGCTGGACGGGCACCGGTTCCTGGTGATGGAGGAGCTCGCGGGGCAGACCCTCAACTCCTTCTTCGCCAGACGCCATCCGCTGCTGAGCTCCGACCCCGACCCGGAGGCACTCGCCCGGCACACCGAGTGGGCGCTGCGCATGCACCGGCTGGTGGAGGAAGCCGTCGCGGCGGTGCACGAGCGGGGCATCGTCTTCAACGACCTGCACATGTTCAACATCATGGTGGCACCCGACGAGCAGTCCGTCGCGCTGCTGGACTTCGAGGCGGCCGCGCTCGCCGAGGACGACCCGCGCCAGATCGTCGCGCACCCCGGGTTCATCGCCCCGGCCGACCGCACCCGCTACGAGATCGACCGCTACGCACTGGCGTGTCTGCGGCTCGCGCTGTTCGTCCCGATGACGACACTGCTGGCGGTCGACCGCGCCAAGGCGGCGCACCTGGCCGAGATCGCCGCCGAGCAGTTCCCCGGCATCCCGCCGGAGTTCCTGGCCGAAGCCGTCGCCACCATCGAAGGCACAGCCCCCGGCACCGCCGCCGCGTCCGGCCGCACCCGCGCCCCGGACGCACCCGCGCCGGAGGACTGGCCGGCGTCCCGCGACGCGATGGTGCGGGCGATCCTCGCCTCGGCCACTCCCGAGCGCGACGACCGGCTCTTCCCCGGCGACGTGGCGCAGTTCAACGACGGCGGAGGACTCGGTCTGGCGCACGGCGCCGCCGGAGTGCTGCACGCGCTCGCCGAGACGGGTGCGGCCCGCTTCCCGGAGGGCGAGGAGTGGCTGCTGCGGCACACCGACCCGCCGCCGCGCGGCACCCCGCTGGGCCTCTACGACGGACTGCCCGGAGTCGCCTGCGTACTGGCCCGCTTCGGCCACACCAAGCGGGCGCTGGAGCTGACCGAGCGGGTGCTGGACGAGAAGTGGCAGCGGCTGGGCAGCTCACTGCACGGCGGCCTCGCCGGTCTCGGCCTCGCGCTGGAGCAGCTCGCGGACGACACCGGTGAGCGGCGGCTGCACTCGGCCGCCGTCGAAGCCGCCCAGGTGCTGGCGCGGCGGCTGGACGAACCCGACGACGGCACCCGGGGAGTCAACCGGGCCGGGCTGCTGCACGGTGCCACCGGATCCGCGCTGCTGTTCCTGCGGCTGTACGAGAGGCACGGCGACCCCGCGCTGCTCGACCTGGCGGACCGCGCACTCGCCCGCGACCTGGCGCACTGCGTCCAGGACAGCGCGGGGACCTGGCAGGTCGACGAGGGCAGCCGGGTGATGCCGTACCTGGGCGCGGGCAGCGTGGGCATCGGCATGGTGCTCGACGACTTCCTCGGCCACCGGCCGGATCACGAGGGGTTCGCGACCGCACGGGAGGGCATCCTGCCCGCGGCACGGATGCGCTACTACGCGCAGCCAGGGCTCTTCCAGGGCCGCGCCGGAATGCTGCTGCACCTCAGCCGGACCACCGCGCCCGGCGTCACCGAGGCCGACCGGAAGGCGCAGCTCACCGGGCTCGGCTGGTACGGGATGACCTACCAGGGGGGCCTCGCCTTCCCCGGCGACCAGATGATGCGGCTGTCGATGGACCTGGCGACCGGCACCGCAGGCTGCCTGCTCGCCACAGGGGCCGCCGTCGGCAGCGGGGCCGGCGGAACTCCGCCGAGCCTGCCGTTCCTGGCACCACCGGCGCACCGCAGCGCCACACCGCCGCCCGGGCCGGCCGCGCGCGACAGCGCGCCGGCGCCCGGCGACCCACAGACCGGCCTCCGGGGCGGGGGCCGTACCGAAGCACAACCGTCCCTGTAACACACAACCCAACACCCCGATAGGGAAGGAAACATCATGGCCCTTCTGGACCTGCAGACCATGGAGCCCGAGGAGCGCACCGGCGGCGGCGACGACAGCAGCGCCAGCCTCCTCCTGTGCGACAAGCTCAGCTCCCACAGCGCGCTCCTGTGCCTGTGACCGGGTGACTCACGCACCCAGTGCTCCCGGGCGGGGTTCTGCCCCCGCCCGGGAGCACTCCCCTGTCTCCGGGCCGTCGGCCGGTCCGGCCCGCCGCGCTCCCGCCGACCGGCTGCTGTTCGCTGCGGGACGGCCGCACCTGTGGCGCACCCTCGCGCTGTTCGCCACGGCGACCGGGGCTGCGCTCGCCGCGCTGGCACTGCCCGCAGCGCTCGGCCGCACCCTCGATCTGCTGCTGGCCGGTGCGGCGGCCGACGGCGCCGAAGCGGGCCGCTGGCTCGCCTGCTGCGCGGCGCTCACCGCCGTATCGGTGGCGTCGGACGCGGCCGACACGGTGCTGACCGGAACGCTCAACTCCCGTACCACGGCTGGGCTGCGCACCCGGCTGGTCGGCCATCTCCTGGCGGTGGGACCGCACCGTTCGGGCCGCTTCAACCACGGGGACCTGGTCACCCGCTGCACCGGAAACGCCGCACACGCGGGCACGGCACCCGGCAGCGTCGCCTCCGCGCTGGCCGCGCTGGTCACCCCGGTGGGTGCGCTCGTGGCGCTCGCGGTGCTCGACCTGCGGCTCGCCGCGGTCTTCCTCGCCGGTACCCCGCTGCTGGTGCTGCTGCTGCGCGCGTTCTCCCGCACCTCGACCGACTGCGTGACCCGCTACCAGGAGACCCAGGCACAGCTCGCCGGGCGGCTCGTGGAGGCACTGACCGGAGCCCGTACGATCGCGGCCGGCGGCCTGCGGGAGCGCGAACAGTCCCGCGTGCTCGAACCGCTGGCCCGGCTGTCCGCGCACGGCCACCGGATGTGGCGCATCCAGGGCCGGGCGACCGCGCAGGCCGCCGTGCTGGTGCCGCTGCTCCAGGTGGCGGTGGTCGCGGTCGGCGGACTGCTGCTGAGCCGGGGAGAGCTGAGCGTGGGCGGTCTGGTGGCCGCCGCGCGGTACGCGGTGCTGGCGGCGGGCGTCGGCACCCTCGTCGGGCAGCTCAACGCGCTGGTGCGCGGCCGTACCGCGGCCCGGCGGCTGGCGGAGGTCCTGGAGGTGCCCGCCATGGCGGCAGGGCAGCGGGCGGTCCCGGAGCACTCCGCGGGCGGCGGACCGGGGCGGCTGGAACTGCGCGGTGTGCGTGCCTCGTACGCGGGCGAGCCGGTGCTGCACGACGTGGACCTGGTGGTGCCCGGCGGCGCCACGGTCGCCGTGGTCGGCCGGTCGGGAGCGGGCAAGTCGCTGCTGGCGGCCGTGGCCGGGCGGCTCGCCGAACCGGACGCCGGTCAGGTGCTGCTGGACGGTACCGACCTGGCCGAACTGGATCCGGCGGCCCTGCGGCAGGCCGTCGGCTTCGCCTTCGAACGCCCGGTGCTCTTCGGCCCGACGGTCGGCGAAGCGCTCGCGGCCGGGATCCCCGCCGGACGCGAGGGGCGCGAGGCCCGGGTCCGCGCGGCGGCCCGCGCGGCCTGTGCCGACGGGTTCGTCCGGACCCTGCCGCACGGCTACGGCACGCCCTGCGCGCAGGCCCCGCTCTCCGGCGGCGAGATCCAGCGGCTGGGCCTGGCCCGCGCGCTCGCCCAGGAGGGCCGGGTGCTCGTCCTGGACGACGCCACCTCCAGCCTGGACACGGTGACCGAGTGGAAGGTCACCCGGGCGCTGGCTGACGCGGGCGGGACGGGCGGGGCACGCACCCGGCTGGTCGTCGCGCACCGCGCCTCGACCGCCGCCCGTGCGGACCTGACCGCCTGGCTGGACGGTGGCCGGATCCGTGCGCTGGCTCCGCACCGGCAGTTGTGGGAACAGCCCGGCTACCGGTCACTCTTCGGCGGCGGGAGCGACGATGACTGAGTCCGGAGCGGCACGCCTCGAGGCCCCGGCGGAGGCGGTCGGCACCGGATCGGCGGACGGCCTGGCGCCGCACCGGCGGGCGGGCGGGCGGCACCGGGCGCCGCGCGGACTCGGGCGGGCCGGGGTGCGCTTCCTGCTGCGGCGGCCGCGGGTGCTGCTGGGTCTGGCGGGCTGGTCGGTACTGGAGGCGGCGCACACCTTCGCGCTGGGATTCGCTCTCGCGCGGGCCCTGGACGACGGCTTCCTGGCGGCCCGGCCGGCCGTGGGTCTGGCGTGGCTGGGCGTCGCCGCCGCCGGACTGCTCGCGGGGGCCTGGGGCACGGCACGGGTCTACCGGCAGGTCGCGGCGCTCGCCGAACCGCTGCGGGACGAACTGGTGCGCCGCGTGGTGGGCCGCGGGCTGTACGAGGCCGTGGCCGCCGCCGGGGCACCGGGGCGGGCCGCGGACGACGCCGCGGGCACCGGTGTCGTCTCCCGGCTGACACATCAAGTGGAGATCGCGCGGGACAGCTTCGCGGGGCTGGTGATGGTCTCGCGTTCGTTCCTCTTCACCCTGATCGGCGCGGTCTCCGGTCTCCTGGCGCTGGCGCCCGTGCTGCTGCTCGTCGTCGTACCGCCCCTGGTGGCGGGGCTCGCGGTGTTCGCCGGGACGCTGCGGCCGCTCGCCCGCCGGCAGCGGGACTTCCTGGTGGCGGACGAGGAACTGGCGCGGGAGGCGGGCACGGCGGTGCGCGCGCTGCGGGATGTGACCGCGTGCGGGGCCCAGGAGCGGGTGCGGCAGTCCGTGGTGGAGAAGGTGGCGACGGAACGGCGGGCGGCCGACGCGCTCGCGTACTGGGGGGTGGCCCGGGCCCTGGCGCTGGGGCTGGGCGGACGGCTGCCCGTGGTGCTGCTGCTGGTGCTCACCCCCTGGCTGCTGCGGCAGGGCGTGAGCGCCGGGGCGCTGGCCGGGGCGCTCACCTACCTCACCCAGGCGCTGCTGCCCGCGCTGCAGAGCCTGGTGCACGGCCTGGGCGGTGCCGGTGCCCGCTTCGCGGTGGTGATCGGCCGGCTGCGGGACGGAGCCCCGGAACCGGTCTCCGACGTGCCCCGCACCCCGGTCCCCGGCCCGCAGGCGGCGGGCGTGCCCGGGGCCCGCGCGGCGGCTGCGTCCGGCGCGGACCGGGCGGCTCCCGCGGTGGAGCTGCGGGGGGTCACCTTCGCCTACGGCCCCGCGGCCGAGCCGGTGCTCGCCGGGCTCGACCTGACGGTCCCCGCGGGCGGGCGGCTGGCGGTCGTCGGCCCCAGCGGGGCGGGCAAGTCCACGCTGGCCCTGCTGGTGGCCGGAGTGCTGCGGCCGTCGAGCGGCGAGATCAGGCTGCACGGCAGACCGGTCCTGCCGCCGCTGCCCGAGGGGGCACCGCAACCGGCCCGCCGACCGTCTCCGGCAGTGGAGCAACGGGTGCTGATCCCGCAGGAGTCGTACGTCTTCACCGGCAGCGTCCGGGAGAACCTGTGCTGCCTGCTGCCGGACGGCGCCGCCGTGCCGGGACCGGCGCTGCTCGGCGCCGCCGAGGCGGTGGGGGCGGACGCGCTCGTGCGGCGGCTGGGCGGGATCGACGGGGCGGTGGACCCGGCGGCGCTCTCGGCGGGCGAGCGGCAGCAGATCGCGCTGGCCCGCTCCTATCTGTCGCCGGCCCCGCTGGTCGTCCTGGACGAGGCGGGCAGCCATCTGGACCCCGCCGCCGAGGAGGTGGCCGAGCGCGCCTTCATCCGGCGCGGCGGGGCGCTGATGGTGATCGCGCACCGGATCAGCTCGGCCCTCCGCGCCGACCGGGTACTGGTGCTGGACGGCGGACGCACCTGTTGCGGGACCCACGCCGAGCTGCTGGAGCGCTCCGAGCTCTACCGCGACCTGGCGGCGGGCTGGGCCCCGCCCTCGCGGGTGTGACGGCACGGCACCCTTCGGGAGGCGGCACCGGCATGCGGCGCGGGGAAGGACGGGGCTCCCCGCGCGCCGACGCCCGCTCAGAGCCAGCCGGCTCCCTGGGAGATGCGGATGGCGTCCACCCGGTTGCGGGCACCCGTCTTCCGCGTGATGGCGGACATGTAGTTGCGCACGGTGCCGGTGGAGAGTCCCAGATGCCGGGCGATCTCGCCGACGGAGGCGCCTTCGGCCGCTGCCGAGAGCACGGTCAGCTCCCGTTCGCTCAGCGGGACTTCCGAGGCGCGTAAGAAGGTGCCGGCGAGCGCGTTGTCGACGAAGCGCTCGCCGGCGGCGACTCTTCGTATGCCGGTCACCAGTTGCTCGGGGAGCGCGTCCTTGCACACGAATCCGCGCGCTCCCACGTCCAGCGCCCGGCGCAGGGCGCCCGGGCAGTGCTGGCTCACCAGTACCAGCAGCCGCTGGGCCGCGTCGGCGGTCCGTGCGGCTCCGGTCCGGGAGAACCCCGCCAGCTCGTCCAGCGGCGAGCGCTTGGTCACATCGGCGTCCACGACGCAGACGTCGGCGGTCAGCGTCCGTACCAGCCGCATCGCGTCCTTGGCGGGTGCGGCCTCGATGGCCATGTCGGGCTCCCGTCCGACCAGAGCGGCCAACGCGCAGCGGAGTATGCGGACATCGTGCACCAGCAGTACCCGGATCACTCTTGGTCCCCCCTAGATGCCTGATCGCCTCACGGATGACAGGCGCAACTCAATACATACAAGCTCATAGGAGCGAAGAGGCGCATAGTTTTGGCCACACATTGAGACCAAACGTGTGCGATGTGTTATGGGGGGCGCGTTAGGGGGCGCATTCAGCGTGCGGACGCAACCGTATGCCTCCTCCCCCGCTCCGTCTCCTGCCGCGTGCCCGCCCCGGGCGCCGTCTCCCCGCCCTGCGCAGGATCCCGGCGCGGGATCTCCGCTCCCCCGCTTCACATCTCGTCCTCGTCCACCGTCCGCAGCGCGCGCTCCTCGGGAGACAGCCCCTCGCTCTCCCCCGCCTCCCGGCCGTAGACGTCCTGCCGGCGGGGCGGCGCCGTCTCCAGGTCGGCGCGGAGCGCCCCCGCGAGAGCGTCGGGCAGCCCGGAGACCACCTTCCGTTCGGACTCTTCGGGCTCCTCCTCCGCGAGCCGCTCGTCCAGCGACTCGCCCGCACGCATCTCCGCCGGGGTGGGAGCGGCGCGCGTGACGGCGGTCGGGGTGTCACCGGGTACCGCCTCCTGCTGCGGGTCGCTGGACCGCTGCTGCATCGGTGCGCCGTCCTGCAGGTCGGGGATGCCCTCGTCCTCGGGCTCGGCGCCCGGGTCGGCGGGTTCCGCGTGCTCCTGCTCGGCCTCGGCCTGCGGCGTCAGGAACGAGGTGTCGAACCCGCCGCTGTCGTCCCCGGCGACGCGCGGCGGGGGATCGGACTCCACGGGCGGTTGCCAGTGGCCGCGCTCCAGACGCTCGCCCGGCTCCCGGCCCGCCACGGGCCCGGGCCGCAACTCGGCGGCGTCCTCGATGGTGACGCCCTCCTCCGCGGGGATGTCCCTGCCGTCTCCCGTCATGGCGGCCTCCTCTCGTGGGGACCCACAGCGGGTACCCCCGGGACACCGCGGCTACGCGGCGGCCGTGCCCTGGACGGAGTGCGGCCGGTCAGCGGCGGGGCCGCTCCCGGACGACCTCCCCGGGGTCCTTGTCCTCGCGCAGGCCAAGGAAGCGGGGATGCCGCAGCATTCCGTCGCGCGTCCACTCCGTGAAGCCGATCTGCGCCACCAGGCGCGGCTCCACCCAGTGCACGCCCCGCTCGCGGACCGGATCGGCGAACGGGGAGCGATCCGCCGCCAGCCGGTCCAGCGCGCGGCGCAGGGACAGCAGGGTGCCGCGGTCGTAGCCGGTGCCGGCCTTGCCCGCGTAGCGCAGCGCGCCGCCCTCGTAGTGGCCCAGCAGCAGCGCCCCGAAGCCCTCGCGGGTCCCGGCGGGCTCGGTGAAGCCGCCGACGACGAGTTCCTGGCCGCTGGTGCACTTGAGCTTGAGCCAGTCGGGCGAGCGGCGCGGCAGGTACCGCCCGTCGGCGCGCTTGGCGATCAGCCCCTCCCAGCCACGCGCGCACGCCTCCTCCAGGAGCCGCCCGCCGCCCTCGTTGCGGTGGGTGGTGAAACGCAGCGGGCCGCCGAACTCCAGGGCCCGGCGCAGCAGCGACTTGCGGGTGCGCAGCGGGAGCCGGGTCAGATCCCTGCCGTCGAGCCGCAGCAGATCGAACACGTAGTAGGTGACAGCCACGCTGCCGGCCCTGGCCCGCCGGGCGGTACTCAGCTGCATCCGCTGCTGGAGCCGGGCGAAGTCGGTGCGGCCGTGCACGAGGGCGACGATCTCGCCGTCGACGGTGAAGTCCGGGCAGGGCTGGGCGGCGAGCGCGTCGGCGATCTCCGGCCAGGTCTCCGTCATGCGCCGCCCCGTCCGGGAGAGCAGCCGCTCGCGGCCGTGCTCCCGGACCGCGAGCATCCGCACCCCGTCGAGCTTGCGTTCGAAGATCCAGCGGTCGGCGGGGAAGTCGCGGCGGTCGCTCAGCTCCGCGAGCATGGGCCGCTCGGCGAGCTCCGCGCCCGGGGGCGCCGGGCGCAGCAGCGCGCGCTGTTCCTCGGGGAGCGTCTCGAGCAGACCGCTCACGACCGGCCGCCCTCCCGGGTCCATTCCTCGGTCGACTGCTGGGCTACCTGCTTGAGGGTGCGGTCGCTGCGGGCCGAGCGGACGCGCCACGGATCGGGCGTACCGCGCACGGAGGCGTGCCGGTCGTTCTTCTTGACCAGCAGCCACGCCTCGCGCTCGCCGTCCTCCCCGCTGCGGAAGCGGGAGAGGGCCCAGTCGCCGCGCAGCTTGCCGCCGTGCGTGCGGAAGGAGATGTGCCCCTTCTCCAGCGCCGCACCGAAGTCGCGGGAGAGCGGCTCGTAGGTGCCCTCGTCCCAGACGATGACCGGTCCGGCGCCGTACTCTCCCGCCGGGATGACGCCCTCGAAGGTGCGGTACTCCAGCGGATGGTCCTCGGTGGGCATGGCCAGCCGCTTGTCGTGCGGGTCCGTGGAGGGGCCCTTGGGCACCGACCAGGACTTCAGTACGCCGTCCCACTCCAGCCGGAAGTCGAAGTGCAGCCGTGTCGCATCGTGGATCTGCACCACGTAGCGCGGCTCGCCGCCACCCTCCGATGGCGCGCCCGCGGGCTCCGCCGTCCGGTCGAAGCGCCGCTTGCCGCGGTAGGTGCGCAGCACGTCGTCGTCGCCGCTCATGCCTGGTCCTCGAATCCGTGCCGGTGCCCGCGTGCTCCGGCTCCGCCGCGCGGCGCGCCGGGCACGCCCTGGGTTCCACTGTGGCGCGGGGCGTGCGGGACCGCAGCCGGAGCCGGTCAGCGCGGTGCGGGACCGAGCTGGGTCGCCCACGGGACGAGGGGCAGGGTGAGCGGGGGTGGATGGACGCCGCCGGGGCCGATGACGTGATTGCCCACCCGGCCGCCGAGGTGGACGAGGCGCCCGTCGTCCTCCCGGAAGTGCACGGCGCCGTCCCCGCGCTGCACGGCCGCCACGGCCTCGGCCAGGAAGCCCAGCTCGCCCATGTCCAGGTCGGACCACTCGTACTCGCTCCACATGTACTGGTCCACCCAGAGCGTGGCCACGTCGTCGAAGTAGACGGCGATCATGGTGGAGGCGTTGCCCGGGCCGATCAGTACGCAGAACTCGTCGGTCACCAGGGGGGCGAGCGGATAGCCGGGCACGGCCCGCGCGGCGTCCTCGAAGATCCGCACGACGGGGTGCGCGGACCGCGGCGCGGCCTCGCGCACGCTGCCGGGCCCCTGCCGTACGCGGACGTGCGCGCGGGTGGCCGTGCCGGGGGCCGCCGTGGCCCCGCTCCCACCCAGCTCGCCGCTCAGTTGTTCGCTCACCGTCGCGTTTCCCCTCGTCGTCCGGTACCGGTGCGGCTCGTGACGCCTCGTCGGCCGCCTCTGCCGAATGACCACCATATGCACCTTTTATCCACTGAGCAGTCCGGAGACCCGGTTGGCGGCGCCACGGCTGAGCCGAACGAGCGGCGTACCCAATTCCACGGCGGGTCAGTTGACTTCACAGGAGGCGCGGGCACCGTTCCGGCCCGCCTCCGCCACCGGACACGAGGAGGGCCGCATGACGCCGACACCCCGTACGCCTGCCACCACCAGCGCACCCGCGTCCACCCCGGCCCTCGGGGCACCCGCCACCGCGACGGCGCCGCTCCCCCAGGACGAGCTCGCCGCCTACCTCGCCGCACACCCGGCCCCGGCCGCCGCCGTGGACGCGGTGATCCGCGACGAGCGCGGCGACCTCCTGGTGGTCGACCCGGTCTACAAGGCGGACTGGGATCTGCCCGGCGGCATGGTCGACGACGAGGGCCTGGTCGACGGCCTGGTACGGGAACTCCGGGAGGAACTGCAGCCCCCCGCGCTGCGCGTCGGCCGGCTGCTCGCCGTCGACAACGTGCCCGCCGCGGTCTACGGCAGGGCGCTCACCGCCTGCGTGTACGCCGTCCACCTGCCGCACCCGGTGAGCGCGCACGACCTGCGGCTGCAGCGCGACGAGTTGCGGGCCGCCGCCTTCCTTCCCCCGAACGAGGCACTGGCGAGGCTGCCCGAACGGTTGCGGCGCCGCACGGCCACCGCCCTCGCCGCCGAGCACGGCGCCCACACGGCACACCTGCTGGACGGTCACCCGGCCCCCCTGGACGAAGGGGACCGCCGCGCCCTGCTGCCCGGACCGGCGGTGGCTGCCGCGGCCCTGGTCGCGGACGCGGCGGGCCGGATTCTCGTGCTCGACGCCGAGGAGGCCGGAGACGCCTGGGACGGGGGTGCACCCTGCCGACTTCCCGGAGCCCTGGTCACCGCGACGGAGACCCCGGCCGCAAGCGCGGCGCGGGCCCTGAACACCCATCTGGGCGATGCCGCGGGACTCACGGTGGGGCGGCTCCTGGCCGTCGACAGCACCCTGTGCCCCTCGGGAGGCCGCACGCTGCTGGCCCACCTGTTCGAAGCCCACACGCTCGTCCCGCTGCGCCGCACCGTCGGTCACTGGCTCGCCCCTGACGACGCCGCCCGGTTCCTCCCCCCGCATGAGACCCGCCTGCTGAGCAGCGCTCCCGGCCGGAACCGCGGAGCGCAGGACCGCAGCCAGGGGCCGCCACCGCAGCGATGAGCACGCCGAGGACCCGCCGCGCAAGCCGCCGGACCGCCCGGCGCGCGGTCCGGCGCGCGGGACCCGGGACCGGGCCGGGCCGAGCCCGCCGCGGCGCTCCTCCGCGACCGGACCGGACACGGCAGTGCGGTGGCCGCGCTCGACAGGCTCGGAACCCGGTAATAGGCGGACGGGGGCCGGGCAGGATGGGTCGGTGACCTCATTGACCCGAGCGATGTCGTTCAACACGGCGCCCGACCGCTACGCCGCTTTCCGGCCGTTCTACCCGCCCGCGCTGTTCGAGCTGGTCGAGGAGCTCTCGGGGATATCCCTGCCGGGGGCGCGGATCGCCGATGTGGGGGCGGGCACGGGCATCTCCACCGCGCAGCTCGTGGAGCGCGGCGCCGACGTCGTCGCGGTGGAGCCCGGCGAGGGCATGGCCGCGTGGCTCCGCAAGAGCCTGCCGGACGTGCCGCTGGTGCGCGGGGATGCCGATGCGCTGCCTCTCGCGGACGGGTGCCGCGACCTGGTCACCTACGCGCAGGCGTGGCACTGGGCGGAGCCCTGCCGGGCGGTCCCCGAGGCCATGCGCGTGCTGCGGCCGGGCGGTTCGCTCGTCGTCTGGTGGAACCTCACCGCCCACGACGTGCCCTGGATCGGTGCGCAGGCGGAGCGCATCACCCGCCATACCGGCGTCTCCTCCCCGCCCCTGAACCAGGTCGGCGACCGCGGGGCACTCCGCAGGGCCGGCCTCGACGGGCTCCGGCTGTCCCACCGGCACACCCGGTGGAGCCGGACTGTCCCGCTCGACGTCCATCTGGGCAATCTGGCCACCCACTCGGGTTTCCTGGTCATGCCCGAGCAGGCGACCCGGGACTTCCTGGACGCGGAACGGAGCCGGCTGCGCGCGCTCTTCCCGGACGAGCGGGTGGAGGAGGTCTACGTGGTGGACCTGCTGGTGGCGCCCCGCGACTGACCCGGCGGCACGGCGCCCGGAGGTACCCGCCGGCGGCGCTCCGTCCGGAAACCCGGCCGCCCCGGACGATGTCCGGTCCGACACGGGCGATGTCCGGCTCGGCGGACGCGCCCGTCCCTCCGCGGGAGGTGTCCGGAAGCTTCGCGCTGCCGGGACCCGACGCGGGGAAACCGCCTCTCGGCAGGGAATTCTCCGTCGCCTCCCTGGAGCGGCGCACTGTTGTACCAGTAGGGTGCGCGCCCATCGCCGCCGAGAGCGCGGCGTGTTGAGCCGCGACGTTGTGGAGGTAGCGGATGAGCGCGGGCTCGATCTTCTTGTGGGAGCTGCTGGGGACCGCAGTACTGGTCATGCTGGGCACCGGGGTTGTCGCCAACCACGCGCTGCGGAGAACGAACGGGAACGGCGGGGGCATCCTGTTCATCAACATAGGCTGGGGGTTCGCGGTCTTCACCGGCGCCAGCATCGCGGCGCCCAGTGGTGCGCATCTCAACCCCGCCGTCACACTCGCCCTCGCCGTCGCCGACAAGACCGACTGGTCGGACGTCCCCGTGTACATGCTGGCGCAGCTGCTCGGCGGTGTCATCGGTGCGGTGCTGTGCTGGGCCACCTACAAGCTGCAGTTCGACCACCACGACGATCCGGCGGGCACTCTCGGCGTGTTCTCCACGGCGCCGACCATCCGCAACAGCTTCTGGAACGTCGTCACCGAGGTCCTGGGCACCTTCGTCCTGATCGCCTTCATCCTCTTCTCCCCGACCTTCAAGCCCGGCCCCGGTGAGGGTGGCATACCCGACTTCGGCAACTCCGCCCTGGGATATGCCGGTGTCGCCTTCGTCGTGCTGGTGATCGGCACCTCGCTCGGCGGGCCGACCGGCTACGCCATCAACCCGGCCCGCGACCTGGGGCCGCGGCTCGCCTACGCGTTCGTGCTGCCCATAAAGGGCAAGGGCAAGGCCGACTGGGCCTACTCCTGGGTCCCCGTCGTCGGCCCGCTGCTCGGTGCCGTCCTGGCAGCCCTCCTGTACCTGGCCTACCCGGCGTAGCCCGACTCCGCGCCACCGCCCGGGCGTCCGCCGGGTGGGAGCCTCGGCCCGGACCGTACCGGGAGCGGCCCCGCTGATGCGCGCGCCACGCCTGGTGTGGCACTCCTCCGGGTGGCACCCGGGCGATGCGGCCCGGCAGGGAGCGGTGCGGGCGCTTTGATCGGTCCGGGTGGCGGGGCGCAAGCCCGCCGTCCGGACCTGTCCGCCCGTGTGAAAGGCACCCCGTGCTCGGAGTACACAGCGCCCCCGAGCCCGCCCGGATTCCCGCGGCGCCCGGCGCCGGCTCGCGCCGGCAGGGGCGAGCACTGCCCTGCTGCTCGTTCCCGGCCTGTCGGCAGCCGCCCCGGCACCCGCGTCCGGCCCCGGCCGGACGACACCCGTCCAACTCCTCGCCGTCAACGACCTGCACGGCAACCTCGACGCCGTGCCGGGCCCCGCGGGAGCCGTCCACCGCCGCGGTCCGGACGGCGAACCGGAGCGCGTGCAGGCCGGGGGCGTCCCGCGGCTCGCCACGCTGCTGGACCGGGCGCGTACCGACGCCGGGGACGCCGACTCGCTGACCGTGGCCGCCGGGGACATGATCGGCGGCAGTCCGCTGCTCTCGGCGGCCTTCCACGACGAGCCGACCGTCGAGGCCCTGGAGACGCTGGGCCTGGACGTCAGTTCCGTCGGCAATCACGAGTTCGACGAGGGGCCGGAGGAACTGCAGCGGATGGTCGTCGGTCGACGACTTCCTCTCGCAGGGCGGCAACGGCGTCAGCGTGCTCAAGGACGGCACGGAGCGCACGTCCGTCACCCGTGACCTGGCCGCGTTCACGGACTACCTCAAGAAGCACTCGACACCCGAGGAACCGATCCGGCCGCCCAAGGCGGACCGCATCACCTGGCGCTAGCGCTCCGCGCGGCCGAACCCCGACCGGGACAACGGCGCGGACAACGGTTCGGACAGCGGCGCGCAGCCGCCGCAGCCGGGCGGAGGCCGAAGGTGCGCCCTTTCGCTCCGCCCGGCTGCGGGGTGTGCTGGAGGCGTGCCGGAACCCGCGGCACGCACGGGCGCGCGCCGCACCCGGCGTGCGCGCATCCAGGAGGGAGTTCCCATGGAGACCACAGCCGAAGCCGGGCACGCCGGGCGCACCGGCTGGTACATCGACGAGCGCTGCACCGACTGCGACGTCGCCCGCCAGCTCGCACCCGCGCTCGTCCGCGCCGGAGAGGGCCGCTCCGAGATCGTCCGGCAGCCGGAGAACCCGGCCGAGACCGCGGAGCTGCGCGCCGCGGCGCTGGCCTGCCACACCCGGTCGATCCGCCCGCCGGGCGGCCGGCTCGACCCGGCGGCACCCGACCCGTTCCCGCTGCCGCTGGACGAGAACGTACTGCTGTGCGGACACAACTCGCCGCGTACCGCGGGCGCCAACTCCTATCTGCTGCCGCGCCCCTCGGGGAACTGGATGATGGTCGACACCCCACGCTTCAGCGAGCCGCTCGCCCGCCGCTGGACGGCAGAGCGCCACATCACCGACGTGCTGCTCACCCACCGGGACCACGCGGCGCACGGCCGGCGCTGGGCCGACCGGCTCGACGCCCGGCTGTGGATCCACGAGGGAGACCTGGACGCGGCCCCGGACGCCGACCGGGTGCTGCGCGGCCGGGCGCCCACCGAGATCGGCGAGGGTGTCGTGGCCGTACCGCTGCCGGGCCACACCCGCGGCAGCGTCCTGTACCTGGCCGACGAGGACTACTGCTTCAGCGGGGACAGCTTCTACTGGGCGCGGACCCTGGAGGACCTGGAGGTCGCGCAGAGCGTCACCTGGTACTCCATCGAGGAACTCGCCGCCTCGCTGGCCTCGGTGGCGGGCGAGCTGCGCTTCACGTGGCTGCTGCCCGGACACGGCGGGCGCAAGCGGCTGCCCCCGGAGGAGATGGGGCTGCGCCTGCGGCGGTTGGCGGAGCGCGCGGCCACGCTGCGGCCCCGGCCCGTCGACTTCACCGCCGTACGGTGGTAGCGCCCGGGCCGCTGTCCGGGCGCCCCGCTACGGTGGTGGCGCCCGCCGCGCCTGCTGCGGCACCCCTGTCCCGCGAGGAGCCGCGCCGTGAGAGCCGCACGCCTGGTCACCGATGTCCTCCAGCCCCGCAACGCGCTGCTGGTGGGACTGACCGGACTGGGGACAGCCGCCGCGGGGAACTGGACGGGCGCGCCCTGGGGGCTGTTCGCCGCACTGTGTGCGGGCCTCGTCCCGGCCTCCTACATCGAGTGGGAGCGCAGGCGGGGCACCTGGGGCGACCGGCACGTGGTGGACCGTACCCAGCGGCTGCCGATCTTCGTGGTGATCCTCGGCTCGGTGGGACTGGGCGCGCTGGTGATGGTGCTGGGACGTGCCCCCCGCGACATCCTGGTGGCGATGGTGGCACTGTGGGCGATGACGGTGTGCCTGCTGGCCGTGAACACCGTCTGGAAGATCAGCGTGGACTCGGCGGTGGCCGCGTCGGTGGTGGCGATGGCGGCCGTGGTGCACTCCCCCTGGTGGCTGCTGGCCTGCCCGCTGGTGGTGGCGGTGTGCTGGTCCCGGATCGCGCTGGAGTACCACACGGTGGCGCAGACGGCCGCGGGCGCCGCATGCGGCGCGGTCACCGCGGGCGCCTGGCTCATCTGAGACGGGCGGACGCCGGGCGCGGAGCCGCAGGACAGCGCCGGTACCGGGCGGCGCGGACGTGGGCCGAAGGGGTCACCTGTTGCAGCCGTGCGCCGGGGTACTCGGCGCACGGGACGGCGGGATGGTTCCGTTTCCCCCGTCCCGGACCGATTCGGAACGATCCGCTTCGAGGTGCGTCATGGCTCCCGCCCCCGTCCCGCCGTCCCTCTCCCGAGCGGAGCTGCGGGCGGTCTTCGCGCAGCAGACCGGCGCGGGCACGGCCGGTCGCGGACTGGTCGGGATCGAGGTGGAGGCCGCCGCGCTGGATCCCGCCAGCGGCCGCGCGGTGCCGTACGCCGGGCCGGGTGGGGTGCGTGCCCTGCTGGAGGAGCTGGCCGCCGGCCGGCCCGGAGCGGTGCCCCAGTACGACCGCACGGCGCTGGTCGGGGTGCGGCTGCCGGAAGGCGGCTCGGTGTCGCTGGAGCACGGGGGCGCGGTCGAGTACTCCTCCCCGCCGTGCTCCTGTGTCGCCGAACTCGCCGGGGTGACGGACCGGGCCCTGCGCGGACTGGCCGCTGCGGCCGGACGGTTCGGCTTCGCGCTGGTGCCCGGGGCGCAGTATCCGTTCACCGCACCCGGCGAGGTCCCCTGGGTGCCGCACTCGCGGACCCCGGCGATGCGGGGCCACTTCGAGGGGCTGGGTCCGCCGGGTTCCGCCGGGGTGCAGGTGATGTCGCTGGCCCTCTCGACGCAGGTGTCACTCGACTACGGCGGGCCGGGGGACCTCGCGGAGAAGCTGCGGGTGCTCTCGGCCGCCTCCACTCCGGCGGCGGCCCTGTTCGTCAACGCGCCGCTGGAGGCGGGCCGGCCGTGCGGGTGGCTGTCGCGGCGGATGGACTACCTCAGCCGGACCGATCCGGCCCGCACCGGGGTCGTCCCGACGCTGCTGCGCGAGGACGTGGACGTGGAGGCGTTCATCGACTGGGCACTGGGCCTTCCGATGATCCACCGTTCGGCGCCGGACGGCGGCCGGTGCGCGGCTCCGCCGGAAGCGTTCGGCACGCTGCTGCGGAAGGGCTTCGGGGACGGCAGCCGGCCGGGACCCGAGGACTGGCGGGCCCACCTGTCGCAGATCTTCTCGGACGTACGGCTGCGCGAGACGCTGGAGTTGCGCGCGGTGGACGGCCCGCCCTTCGGAGCACTCTGCGCGGCGCCCGCGTTCTGGACCGGGCTGTGCTACCACCCGCCGTCCCGGGCTGCGGCCTGGGAACTGCTGCGCGGGATCGGTGCGGCGGAGCACCGCGCGGCGGTCCGCGACATCGCCCGCCGCGGGCCGGCCGCCCGACTGGCGGGCCGTCCGGTGCGGGAGGTGGCGGGCGAGTTGCTGCGGCTGAGCGAGACCGGTCTGCGGGCACGGATCGCCGCGGGCGCCGAACGCCCGGAAGCCCTGGAGTTCCTGGCTCCGCTCCAGGAGGTCGCCGCCACCGGGGTCACGTTCGCGCAGCGCACTCTCGACCGGCTGCGCGAGGATCCGGCCACGTTCCCGGCACGCCACATCGCGCGGCACCGCATCCCCGGGTGAGCTCCGCCCGGCCCGCACGGGAGGGGCCGTCCCGGAGCGCGGAGGCGGCGGGGACTCCGCCCCGCACGGCGGTGCCGTGGACGCCGGAGCCGCGGACGCCGGGGCCGGTCCGGGCCCGGGCAGAGCCCGCGGACGGGACCGGCCCGGGACGGGACACCGGCCGCTACACCACGCCCTGGTCGCGCATCGCCTCGGCCACCCGGAGGAACCCCGCGGCGTTGGCGCCCAGCACATAGTCGTCGGGGGTGCCGAACTCCTCCGCAGCGGTGACGCAGTCGGCGTGGATCCCCCGCATCACCACGGCGAGCCGTGCCTCGGCCTCCGAGAACGTCCAGGACTCGCGGGCGGCGTTCTGCCGCATCTCCAGCGCGGAGGTGGCCACGCCGCCCGCGTTGGCAGCCTTGCCCGGACCGTAGCGGACGCCCGCCTCGCGCAGCACCGCCACCGCGTCGGGGGTGCAGGGCATGTTGGCGCCCTCGGCCACCACCTTGACCCCGTTCTTGACGAGGCCGAGAGCGTGCTCCTCGCGGAGTTCGTTCTGCGTGGCGCACGGCAGGGCGACATCGCAGGGCACGTCGTAGACCGAGCCGCGGCTGCTGAACCGGGCCCCGGCGCGCGCCTCGGCGTAGGTGTCCAGCCGGCCGCGGCGCTCCAGCTTGATCTCCTTGAGCAGGTCGAGGTCCAGTCCCGCCTCGTCCACCACGTACCCGGAGGAGTCGGAGCAGGCCACGACCTGCGCGCCGAGGGCCTGGGCCTTCTCGACGGCGAAGAGGGAGACGTTGCCGGAGCCGGAGAGGACGACCCGGAGCCCGTCCAGCTCCTCGCCGCGGGTGCCGAGCATCTCCTGGACGAAGTGGACAGTGCCGTATCCGGTGGCCTCGGTGCGGGCGTGGGAGCCGCCCCAGCCGATGCCCTTGCCGGTGAGCACTCCGGCCTCGTAGCGGTTGGCCAACCGCTTGTACTGGCCGAACAGGTAGCCGATTTCGCGGGCGCCGACGTTGATGTCGCCCGCGGGCACGTCGGTGTGCTCCCCGAGGTGGCGGTGCAGCTCCGTCATGAAGGACTGGCAGAAGCGCATGACCTCCGCGTCGCTGCGGCCCTTGGGGTCGAAGTCGGCGCCGCCCTTGCCCGCGCCGATGCCCAGTCCGGTCAGCGCGTTCTTGAAGATCTGCTCGAAGGCGAGGAACTTCACGGTGCCCAGCGAGAGCTGCGGCACGAAGCGCAGTCCGCCCTTGTAGGGGCCCAGCGCGCTGCTGAACTGGACCCGGTAGCCGCGGTTGACGTGCACCTCGCCCGCGTCGTCCGTCCACGGCACCCGGAAGATGACCTGCCGCTCGGGCTCGACCAGCCGCTCCACCAGGTTCGCGTCCGCGTACTGGGGGCACTTGCGCAGCACCGGCTCCAGGCTGTGCAGCACCTCCCGCACGGCCTGGTGGAACTCGGGCTCTCCGGGGTTCCGGCGCAGAACCTCGGCGTACACCGCTTCGACACGGCTGCTGGCATCCACGGACATCATCCTCGTCGCTCGCACGGCCGCCCGGCCCTCCGGGGCAGGCTGGTCACGAGGGTACGTTCGGCCGCCACGAGTCAGGCTCGTGAGTGGCGAGAAACACTCTCGCGGGCGGCCGGACGATCCGGGCTGACCCGGGTACGCCCGGGAGCGGGCCGCCGCGCGGCCGGCTCACCCCCGGTCGAACTCGCGTACGTGCGGCGCCAATCGCGCGCGGGCGGCCCGGCCCGGCGCGAGCCGGCGGCGGGCGTCCGGTGGCCGCCCAGGTCACGGACGAGTGGGGGATCCGGCGGCGCGCGCCCGCGGACCGTCCTCCCGGCGGGCGGGGAGACGGCCGTACCGGAAGCGGCGGCGGACGCGTCCGGCGCTGCCCGTTCCGGCGGTACCGCAGCGGCGCCAGGACACGTACCCGGACCGTCCCGGTGCGCCGGACGCAGGTCGGACCGTCGCGGAGGGCGGGCGTCCGCTCCGGGCTGCGCGAGGGCCCGTAGCCGCACTCCGCCGGCGCGGGGACACGGACCGCGGAGCGGCACCCTTGTGCGCGGGTCCGCGCGGGCCCCGCGCGGGGCGGAGACGGCGGGCCCGGCAGCGCGCGGACCCGGCCTACCGCGCAGCGGGCGTCCGCGTGCCCCCGTCCGCGCCCGCCGTCGGCCACCACGGGCCGCCACCGGCCGCCCCCCCCCACCGGCCACCGAACGTGGCCGGCCGGGCACCGGGAGGGTGCCCGGCGGCTCCGCTTGGTGCGACCCGCCGGAAAGGTGTTCCCTGGAATGGGGGTGTCCTGAATACACCTGTTCGAGGCGAGGAGCGGCAGATGTCCAAACGCCGACCGGACCAGCAGGGCGGCGAGCCCGATCAGATCCGCGGACCCGAGGAGCGCCGGACGCACGGCGGAATGCCGGAGAAGCCGGACGACGAGGCGCTGGCCCGGCGTACGGAGCGGGAACGGGTCGAGACCGGGGTCGAGGACTACGACCCCGAGGACGTGCCTCCGGCGACGGAGCCCTGACGATCCCGCCGCCCGGCCCCGCCGGGCCACCGCTGGGAGGTGGCCATGCCTATCGCCACGGTGAACCCCGCTGACGGCACGACCGTCAAGACGTTCGATCCGCTCTCCGCCGACGAGGTGGAGCAGCGCCTCGCGGACGCGGAAGCCGCCTTCCGCGGCTACCGCACCACCACGTTCGAGGAGCGGGCCCGGCTGTTGAACGCCGCCGCGGACCTGCTGGAGCGGGAGGCGGACGGTGTCGCCCGCGTCATGACGACGGAGATGGGCAAGCCGCTGGCCGCCGCCCGCGCCGAGGCCGCCAAGTGCGTCAAGGCGATGCGCTGGTACGCCCGGAACGCCGAGGAGCTGCTGGCTCCCGAGTACCCGGCCCCCGAGGACGTGGCCGACTCCGGCGCGGAGCGGGCCGAGGTGCGCTACCGGCCGCTGGGGCCGGTGCTGGCCGTGATGCCGTGGAACTTCCCCCTCTGGCAGGTCGTCAGGTTCGCGGCGCCCGCGCTGATGGCGGGCAACGTCGGGCTGCTCAAGCATGCCTCGAACGTGCCGCAGACCGCGCTCTACCTGGGCGACCTCTTCCACCGGGCGGGCTTCGCGCCCGGCTGCTTCCAGACGTTGCTGGTGTCCTCGGGCGCCGTCGAGGCGGTGCTGCGCGACCCGCGGGTGGTCGCGGCGACGCTGACGGGCAGCGAGGGCGCGGGGCGTGCGGTCGCCTCGGTGGCGGGCGACGAGATCAAGAAGACCGTTCTCGAACTCGGCGGCAGCGACCCCTTCGTCGTGATGCCGTCGGCCGACGTCGAGGCCGCCGCGCGCACCGCGGTGACCGCGCGGGTGCAGAACAACGGGCAGTCGTGCATCGCCGCCAAGCGCTTCCTCGTCCACACTGACGTGTTCGACGCGTTCGCGGAGCGGTTCACGGCGGGCATGCTGGGCCTGACCGTGGGCGATCCCATGGAGCCGGGCACGGATGTCGGCCCGCTCTCCGGCGCCCAGGGCCGCGAGGACCTGGAGGAGCTGGTCACCGACGCGCTGGCCCAGGGAGCGCAGGCGCTGTGCGGGGGCCGTCGGCCGCAGGGGCTGGAGCGGGGCTTCTACTACGAGCCGACCGTGCTCACCGGCGTCACCGCACAGATGCGCATCCACCGCGAGGAGGCGTTCGGCCCGGTGGCCACGCTCTATCGGGTGGCGGATGCGGAGGAGGCGGTGACGCTCGCCAACGACACACCGTTCGGGCTCAGTTCGAATGTGTGGACGCGGGACGAGTGCGAGGCGGACCGCTTCGTCCAGGACCTGGAGGCGGGCGGGGTCTTCTTCAACGGGATGACCGCCTCGCATCCGGCACTGCCCTTCGGCGGGGTGAAGCGCTCCGGCTACGGCCGGGAGCTGGCCGGGCACGGCATCCGCGAGTTCTGCAACGCGACGACCGTCTGGCGCGGTGCCTGACCCGGAGCGCGCGTCCGGCCAGGCACCGGGGCACCCTCAGTTCCGCGTCACCGCGCGGTTGACGCCGGTCACGAACGTCGTGGCCAGCACCCAGCCCGCGACGATCAGCAGGTAGGCCAGCCACTGGTATCCGCCCTCGGGCGCGTAGGACTTCTCCTGCCCGAAGTCGACGACGGGCAGCAGCAGGTCGAGTGCGTAGGCGAGGGGGTTGAACGCGGGCGACTCGTCCGCCTTGAGCGGACGCGGCGGATGCAGCCCGTAGGTGAGCGCGCCCACCAGCAACAGGCCGACCAGCCACCCGGCCGCCCGCATGGGTCGGAAGCCGTAGCCGACGGTCGCGTCCTGCAGATGGCCCCACAGCCGGCCGTAGAGCGGTCGGGTGGCCCGGTGGCGGCGCTCCTTGGCGAGCCGCACGGTGCGCGCCGCCGCGTCGTCCCCGATGTGCCGGTAGGCGGTGGCCAACTGCTCATAGGCGAAGGGCACATAGCCGTCCGCCTCGCGGGCGAGCACCCGGAGCCGGTCGGCCGCCGGGAGGACGGGGGTGAGCGCGGTGTAGGTCAGCCCGTCCAACTGCACCTCCGCGGGCCACACCTCGGGACGTATGTGGAGCAGCTCGAACCGCGCGCGGCGCAGGTTGACGGTGCCCTGGACGGGCGGCGCGTCGCGGAGCCAGAACTCGGCCGCCGTGCAGCTGCTGGCCCGCAGCGCGACCCCGCCCGGGTTGGAGAGCCGGGCGTAGGCGAGATTGAGCTGCCCCGGCACGGTCGCCCCGCGCAGATTGACCCGGCCCTCGGCGTGCAGCCGCATGGCGTGCAGATCGGTACCGACCGTGAGGGTCTCGGCATGGAGCGCGGTGTTGCCGCCGCCGGGGTACAGCAGCCGGGCGCCGTCGAGCCGGACGAGTCCGGCCACCGTCAGCCCGTCCAGGCGGGTCCGGCCGTGCACCGTCAGCCGCGTGGCCTGCAAGTCCTCGCCGATGGTGGCGTGGTCCAGCTTGAGGCTGCCGCCCTCGCGCTCGGCCGCCGCCGCTTCGGGCTCCCCGGCGGTGGCCCGGGTGCCCAGCTCCGCGCGGTCCAGGAAGAGGGCTCCCCCGACCCGCGCTCCGGACAGGCCCACCGACCCCGGAACTCTGCAGTCGTTGAGCCGCAGCGCACCGGCCACCCGCAGCGTCGCCGCCCACAGCCCCGGCATCCGGCAGCCGCTCAGGGAGAGCTGCCGGAACTCGGCGCCGTAGAGCACCGGCGTCTCCTCGAACACACACTCCCGCAGCGACACCGGGGCCCTGACCGCCCCGGAGTGCAGATTGAACTCGCCGGTGATCCGGGCACCGCGCAGCCGCAGTGCGGGGATCTCCCCGTCCTCGGCGGGTGAGGTCAGCAGCAGGGCCCGCAGTACCCGGGCCCGTACCGACCGCTCGGCGGCCGCGAAGAGATCCACGGTCCGCCCCCGGGGAAACGCCTCCCACACCCGCCGCTCCGGCCCCGTCAGTTCGTCGATCTCCACGCAGGGGACTCTTCCCGCACACCGGGAGTCCGTCAACCGCGTTCCGGCGCCACGGAGTCCGGCCGTCACCGCGACCGCGGTACCCGCCGCAGCAACCCGCATTACTCCGCGCGTAATCGACCGGGTGCCCGGCGCCGGGGCACAGTCATGACATCGCCCCGCCGGAGCACACCGGCGGCGGCACACAACGAGGGGACGATGGACCATGAACACCTACGAAGCTGCTGTGGAGCGCTACTTCGCCGCCTGGAACGCACCGGACGCGGCGAGCCTGGCCAAGGCCGTGGCCGCGGCGTGGACCGAGGAGGGCAGCTACACCGACCCGCTGGCGCAGGCCACCGGCCACCAGGAGCTGACCGCGACGATCCGGGCCGCGCAGGAGCAGTTCCCCGGCTGCGCGTTCCGGCTGACCGGCGCGGTCGACGGCCACCATGACATCGCCCGGTTCTCCTGGGAGCTGGTCGTCACGGCCGACGGCTTGGCTCCCGCGGCGGGCTCCGATGTGCTCACGCTGGCCGACGACGGCCGGATCGCCTCGGTCAAGGGCTTCCTGGACCGGGTGCCCGGCGCCTGACCGCCCCCGGCGGCGGGCTACCGTGCCCGGATGGACACGGGGACGCCGGACTCCGGCGAGGGCTGGCCCGTCGCGGCCGGTACGACGGCGCTGAGCGTTCTGCTGCCGGAAGTGGATCCACTGGTACGCGGCTGGCGGGCCCGCTACGACACCGCCGCGCGGTACGGGGGAACAGCACATCTGACGGTGCTGTTCCCCTTTCTGCACCGCGACCGGATACGCGGCCCCCAGCGGGCGGCACTGACGGCGCTGTACGCCCGGCACCGGCCCTTCACGGTCGCCTTCGGCCGCTGCGGGTCCTTCCCCGGCGTGCTGCACCTGGTGCCCGAACCGGCTGCCCCGCTGCGCGCGCTGACCGCGGCGGCGGCTGCCCGCTGGCCCTCGCATCCGCCCTACGGCGGTGTTCTGGGCGCGGTGGAGCCGCATCTGACGGTCGCCAACAGCGGCGGCCCCGGGGTGCACCGGCGGATCGCGGCGCACCTGACCGCCCGGCTTCCGGTGACCGCGCGGGTGAGCCGCGTCGAGCTGGTCGTCCACGAGGAGGGCCGCTGGCGTCCCTGGCTCGGCTTCCCGCTGGGCGGCTGAGCCGCCCCGGCACGGCCCCCGGTGCGCCCCCCCGGTGCGGCCCCCTCAGGGCCGGTGGTCCGCCGGGATCTCCTCCCCCTCCGGCACGGGACCCGGCGGGGTGCCGTCCCCGAAGGGACGGCCGCCGAGCTGCTCGCGGCGGTGCGGGGTCAGCCAGCCGGACAGATCCGGCCCCGCGGGCACGATCGAGGTGGGGTTGATGCCGGTGTGGACGACGTAGTAGTGCCGCTTGATGTGGTCGAAGTCGACGGTGTCGCCGAAGCCGGGCGTCTGGTACAGGTCCCGCACGTACGCCCACAGCACCGGATCCTGCTCCAGTTTGTTGCGGTTGCACTTGAAGTGGCCGTGGTAGACGGCGTCGAACCGCACCAGCGTGGTGAACAGTCTGATGTCCGCCTCGGTGAGGGTGTCGCCGACCAGGTAGCGCTGGTCCCGCAGCCGCTCCGAGAGCAGGTCCAGGCGGCGGAAGACGTCCCCGTAGGCGGTGTCGTAGTCCTGCTGCGTGGTGGCGAACCCGGCCCGGTACACGCCGTTGTTGACGTCCCGGTAGATCCCCTGGGCCACCTCGTCGATCTCCGCACGCCGCGCCTGCGGGTAGAGGTCGGGCGCGCCCGGCCGGTGCAGCCCGCGCCACTCGGTGGCCAGGTCGAGCGTGAGCTGCTGGAAGTCGTTGGTGACCAGCTTGCCGCTGGGCACGTCCACCACGGCCGGGACGCTGACGCCGCCCGGGTAGCCCGTCTCCCGCTTGTCGTACGCCTCGTGCAGGAAGCGGATGCCGAGCACCGGGTCGCGGCCGTCGGGGTCGAGGGTGAAGCGCCAGCTCCGGTCGTCCTGGATCGGGTCGGCGACGGCCAGCGACAACGCGCTCTCCAGGCCCAGCAGCCGGCGCGAGACCAGTGCCCGGCTGGCCCATGGACACGCACGGCTGACCACGAGCCGGTATCGGCCGGCCTCGACGGGCCAGCCGTCCCTCCCGTCGGCTGTGATCCGGTCGGCGAAGTGGCTCCTGGACCTCTTGAACGCCTTCCGGCCGTACTCGGTGTTCCCGGCGTCGCCGCCGACCGCAGCGGTACTCATCCCGGTCTCCTTCCCGCAGTCCGGGGCAGCGGAGTCCCCGGCCCTCCGAGCGCATCCCATCACCCCGGCGGTCCCGTTGCCGAGTACCGACGCGTGAGGAAGCGGTGCGGAGCAGGGTACGGGCCACCCGGCCGGGGCCTCCGTGCCCCGAGGAGCTCGCGGTACCCGCCGCGCGCGGCGGCGTGCCGGCGACGGCCGTCGGCGCCCTCCTCAGCGGCCGAGCTGCCAGGGGAAGGGCAGGAGTTGGTCGGCCCGGCAGTAGACCTCGCACGCGAAGGGGAGCACGGCCGCGGACGGATGCAGCCGGGCGCCTTCGAGACTGGCCAGCAGCCGGGCCGTGTGGTGGATGCAGCCGGTGTGCTGCGCTCCGTTGCGGTCGATGACGGTCACCACCGTGTGCCTGCCCTCGCACGGTGTCGGATCCGCCTGGTCCGCCGCCGCGCACCGCCGGCCGCCGTTCGCCGCCGTCATGTCCATCCCGCACCCCCGAGTCGCTCGCCCCCGCTCAGCCAGTGGCTTCCCCCGACAGGAGCCGGTCATGGCGGAGTTGGGGAAGCCATGGGCAACTCTTAACGCGGCGGACGCGGCCCGGCCCCGCCCACCGGGTCAGGCGGCGAGGAAGTCCCGCACCACCGGCGCCAGCGCCTCGGCGGGAGCCTGGTGGAAGGCACCGGGCACCGTCCGGTGCTCACCGCGGGGCAGGGCCTCCGCCGCCGCCCGGGCGGCGTCCTGGAGCAGCCGTGTGCTGGCGTCGCTGGAGAGCACGAGCGCGGGGATCCGCACAGCGGTCAGGAGGCCGACCGGGAGGGTGGCGTCGCCCAGCAGCGTGGTGTCGTAGCAGAGCGTATGGGCGATCCTCGTCAGCCCGTCCCAGGCCGGGGAGCGGCGGGCGCCCTCCACGGACTCCGGTGGCAGCCCGATGATCTCCCCCAGGAAGTACGCGACCGCCTCCGCGCGCTGCTTCCGGTCGAGGAGCTCGGCGAGCCGGGCCGCGCGCGCCGGATCCTGGGGCTGTCCCACGGCGCCGGTGAAGGGCGGTTCGAAGAGCACGAGCCGGCCAGGTGCCGCTCCGGTGCGCGCCGCCGCGCCGAGCGCGATCAGAGCGCCGGACGACACGCCGAAGGCGCATGCCGCTCCCCCGCCGAGTTCCCCGAGGACGGCGGCCAGGTCCTCGGCCTCCCGCACCGGGGCATAGGGCGGGGTGTCGCCGCTCTCGCCTCTGCCCCGGCGGTCGTAGACCACCCCGGACAGCCCGAGGCGGGCCAGTTCGCGGGCGAGCGGCAGGCCCTCGTGCCGGGTGCTGAGCGCGCCACCGGTCAGGACGACGGGCGGGCCGTCCCCGAACTGCTCGAAGGCGATCACGGTGCCGTCGGGCGAGACGGTGAAGCGCACGGTCATGGCGGGCCCTTCCTGGCTGCGGTGGTGTGCTGAGACTTCTACCAGCAGCCGGTGCCCGGGGGCGGCGGGACGCGGCCCGGCGGCCTCCTCAGTCGGGCGGCGGCGGGGGCGGTACGGGGGCTCCGGCAGGCGCAGGCAGCTCTGGGGGTGCGGCGCGGTGCCGCGTCCCCCGCCGGGCCGGGCCGCGGGATCCGCGCGGCATCGGGCGGGCACGCCACGCCGGCCGGCCGGCCCCCCGGGGGGCGCCTCCCGGCAGTCGCCCGACAGGCGCCCGGGGAGGGGCCCGGCAGGCGCCCGGGGAGGCGCCCGGGGAGAGGCCCGGGGAGAGGCCCGGGGAGGCCGCCCGGCGCGGAGCGCTGTCGGCCCGGTACGCGCGGGAGCTGTGTCGCTGCCGGTGGCAGGGGTACCCGGCCGTCCTGCGGAGGGTTCCGGCCGCCTCCGGGCACCGGTTTCCGCGGACCATCGATCGCAGCGCACCCACCAGCACCAGGGAGGAACCATGCGCCTCGATTCCCTCGCACCTCTTCTCGACCGGAACGGGCCGTGGGCCACCGTCTGCACCAGCACGGCGCGGGCCACCGAGAACGCCGGGGACGAGCGGCGGCTGGCGGCCCGCGCCGCGGGGGACGAGCTGCTGCGGCAGGGCGCCGACTCCGCCACCGCCGACGCCGTCACCGAGCACCTGGCCGCGCTCTCCCCGCGTACCCGGCCGCAGGGCAGCGCGGTGTTCGCCGCGGACGGGGACCTGGTGCTGGACCTGCCCCTCACCGTGGCGCCCGAACGGCAGCACGTCGCCTGGTCGACGCTGCCGCATCTCGCACCGCTGCCGGAGCTGCTGGGGGAGAATCCGCGTTGCCTGACCGCACGCATCGACCGAACGGGGGCCGACTTCGAACTGGTGGACGCGCAGGGGACGCGCAGTGCGGGACAGGCCACCGGCGAGGAGTGGCCCATTCACCGCAATTCCACCGGCGAGCTGTCGGAGAAGCACTTCCAGCTACGGGTGGAGAACACCTGGGAGAGCAACGCCGGGCTGATCGCCGAGGCCATCGGACGCCGCTTCCGGGAGACGGCCGCCGATGTGCTGGTGCTCAGCGGTGAACCCCGGGAGCGGCGTGCCGTGCACGAGAAGCTGTCCGAGCGGTTGCGGGCCCTGGCCGTGGAGACCTCGCACGGCGGCCGTGCGGCGGGCGCCTCCTCGGAGCTGCTGGACCGGGAGACGGCGCGGGCCCGCGCGGAGTACGCCGAACGGCACACCGCCGAGGCGCTGGCCGCGTTGCGGGCCGCGCACGCGCCCGGTCCCTCCCCCGCGGGCTCGGGTACGGCCGAGACGGTGCCGTCGCTGGTGGAGGCGGCACGGGAGCACCGGGTGGCGACGCTGCTCGTGCGGCCCGGGGGGCCGGACAGGGACACCGAGGTGTGGGTCGGCGACGGCGCGGACCAGGTGGCGGTGCGGCGCTCCGAGCTGCCGTATCTCGGGGCGCCCGAGCCCGCCTCCGCACGGGCCGACGACGCGCTGCTGCGCAGTGCGCTGGCGACCGATGCGGAGGTGCTGCTCGCCGCACCCGGGGAGGAGCTTCCGGTCGGCGGGCTGGGCGCGCTGCTGCGGTGGTCCCACGCATCCCCCGGATCCCGCGAGGAGAAGACCCCTGCGGAGTGACCGCTGTCCGGCCGGGCACCCGCGCGCCCGGACCGCCGGCGCGGCGCCCGGCAGCGGCACTGCGCTGCTGCTCACGGGCGGGTGCGGGGGCGCTGCGGACGCCCCGGCCCCATAACGCCTCCGTTTTCACGCTCTTCCAGGCAGGAGCCGAGGAGGCGACCGCCCACGGCCGGGAGCTGCGGTCCAGCCACCCGGACAGCAGACCGAAGCAGGCCCCCGCCAGGGCGAGGAGGGCGCCCAGCCAGCTCGGCGAGGTGAGGCCGAAGCCGGCTGCGATGACCACACCGCCGAGCGAGGCGCCCAGCGAGTTGGCGATGTTGAAGGCGGACTGCACGCTTGCGGAGCCGAGTTCGGGCGCCTCTCTGCCGTGGTCGAGGATGCGCGCCTGGACGCTGGGGATCGCGGCCATGCCCGCGATCCCGGTGAGGAACACGTTGACGGCGACCAGGACGGTGTTCTGCGCCGTCACCAGGAACATGCTCAGCGAGAGCGCGAGCGCGAGCAGCGCTCCGCACATCGTGCGCACCGGGCGGTCGGCGAGCCGTCCGCCGAGCATGGTGCCCACGGTCATCCCCGCTCCGGCCAGCGCCAGCAGCGCGGTGGCCGCGTTGGGGGTGTAGCCGCTGACCTCGGTCACCAGCGGCTGGATGTAGGTGTAGAACGAGGAGGTGCCGGCGAAGCCGAACACCACCACGGCGAAGGCGAGCCACACCTGCGGTCTTTTGAATATGCCGAGTCCGCCGCGCACGGTTCCCCTGCCGGTCTCGCGCTGCACGGGGAGCAGCGCAGCGAGGGAGACGAAGGCGAGGACGCCGATACCGGCGACCACGATGAACGTCCAGCGCCAGCCGACGGTCTGCCCGAGCAGGGTGCCCAGCGGCGAGCCGACGATATTGGCCATCGGTACGCCGACCAGCACCACGGAGAGTGCTCTGCCGCGTCTTTCGGGGGCGACGAGCCCGGCCGCGACGACGGCTCCGATTCCGAAGAACACTCCGTGCGGAAGTCCTGCGGTGAATCGCGCGGCCAGCAGCAGTTCATGGCTGGGGACAAGGGCTGACGCTGTGTTCCCGAAGATGAACATGCATGTCATTGCGAGCAGTATTGTCTTACGCTGGACCCGCATACCCACGACAGTGAGAAGTGGTGCTCCGATCACGACACCGAGCGAGTAGAAGGAGACGTAACCACCGGCTTCGGAGATGCTCACTCCCATGTCGGAGGCAGCCTCGGGAAGCAGACCTATCATCACGAACTCGGCCGTGCCCGCACCGAACGTTGCAATGGCCAGGGCCAGGAGGGCAAGGGGCAACGGGGACCTCCTTGCAGGAGTGGGGTGTTGTGCTGCCCGGCTCGCCTCGGCGGGCCGTTCCTCGAAAGGAAGCGTGCCGCATCACCGGATTCGCGCACACGGTTTCCGCATAAGGCTGCCCATAGTAGGATTCCTGGAATTCGATGAACTCGCCCTGGAATCACGGCAGTCGAGAGCCCCAGCACTCAAGAAGCCGTCCGCACAACACGCGTGATTCGGCGTGTCGCTACGACATTCGCCGACTCCCCCAAGAGCAGGGAGAGTTACCGGTGACCGGAGCGGCGGTTGTGGCTCGGGAATTCCGGTTACGCGCGGAAGAATCACACGCGGCATCCGATGACGGCATTCGACCGGCAAGGATCGCAGTGGATCGCATTGTCGGGGTGAACCGGCCGGATATCCCGCACTCGTGAGAGGGCCGGGTCACGGCCGCGGCCGCCCCGGCGGGGTGGCCGCGCGGCGCGCGGGGGCGGGGAACATCGGGACGCGAACCGGCGCCGAGCCCTGGTGGCGCCCGGGCGGGCTTCGCCCCGGGCTTCCGGGGCGGCGGAAGCCTCGGCCGTCGTTATTGACCGATTCCCCGAACGCCCGGCGCCTGCCGAGCCGGACGATGCCGCGAGGGCGGCGGGCGGTCCGGCGGAGCGGAACGTTCAGAACGTTCAGCGCAGTACGGCCGCCAGCAGGTCGGCCCCCAGCACCGTCAGATCGGTCAGGTTGAGGGTGTAGCGGACGTGCCGACCGTGCCGCCGGGCCGTGAGCAGGTCCGCGCGGCGCAGGACCGCGAGGTGGCGGGACACCTCCGGGAGGGAGAGTCCCCAGGCATGGGCCAGCTCACCGGTGGTGTGCGGGCCGCGGGCGAGGGTGCGCAGCAGCCGCAGCCGTACCGGATGCGCGAGTGCCTCCAGCCGTAGCGTGACCGTCTCCAGCGACACCGGCTCCGGCGGACTCGCCTCGGCCACGGGGTACTGCACCACCGGCTGCCACCCGCGTGCGTGGATCACCACCAGGTGCGGTCGGCCGAAGACGCTGGGGAGGAAGGTGACTCCGGTACCGCGGGCGGTGGTCGCGTTGTCCTGCAGCTTGTCCACGGTGATGCAGTCGCCGTCCGGCGCCAGGGTCACGGCGCCGGAGACCGAGGCGAGTGCCGCCCCGATGCCCTGGCGCTGCAGCAGGTCCTTCTTCAGCCGCAGGTCCGTGGCGAGCTGCGCGGCAACACTCTCCCAGGCTGCGTCGAAGAACGCCTCGGCGCACTGTTCGAGGGTCTGGCGCACCCGTGCCCGCACGGCGGCCGGGTCCGCGAGCAGCCGTTCGGCGAAGGCTTCCTGGAGCGCGCCGCGGGCCTGGGCGAGGGCCAGGGCCCGCTCACGGGCCGTGGCGTCGGCGAGCGGCGACGGCGCGGCGAAGTGGACCCGGTTGCTGCCGCACGTGGTGATGAGCGCGGCGGCCGCATAGGTTTCGTCGTCGATCCGGTCCACATCGTCCAGCTCCTCGGCGAGGGTGGGCCGGGGACGAGCGGGCACCAGGAAGTCGGCTCGTGAGGAGCGCCAGAGGAACCCCGCTTCCCTGAGCCGCTCGGCCAGCTCGGGCGGAAGCCCGGCCCACACGTCCGCGGCCCAGCCGGCGAGCTGCGGATGATGTGCGGGTTCGGCCAGCACGTGCAGCATCGCGGTCAGCTCCGCCAGCGGGGAGACGGCGAACCGCAGTCCTCCGGACGGCAGGCCGCCGATGTCGATCCTCAACGTCATCCCCTCATCATCGCCGGTCCGGTGGTTGACGAGCGTGTCGCTTGACGATGTCCGTCAAGCGGCACGGCGGGCTCGGCGGCCGAACGCACCGTTGACGCCATGGCAACCACCGTCAAGATCCAGCCCCGCGCCCTCGTCCGTGCCTCCGGAGGCCCCGGCTATGCCGTCGCCCTGGTCGTGGACGCGCTCGGCACCGGCCTGCTCCGGCCCCTTCTGCTGCTCTACGGGGTGTCCGTGCTGAAACTCTCCGCGCCGGCCACCGGCATCGCCATGACGCTCGGCGCCGTCGTGGGTCTGGTGTGCATGCCCGCGGTCGGCCGATGGCTGGACCGGGGTGCACGCAGCACGGTCGTGGCAGCGTCGATGCTGGTGCGGGTGCTGGGCGTGGCGCTGCTGCTGGCCGCTCCGGCCGGGCACGTCCGGCTGTTCGCGGCGGCGGCGCTCTTCCTCGGCATCGGCAACCAGGCATGGCCGGCCGCCCACGCGGCCCTCGTGGCCACGGTCGCCCGCGGCCGGGAACGCGACGCCGCCCTCGCGGGGGGCCGCGCTCTGCGCAACGCCGGTCTGGGCGTCGGCGCACTCCTGGCCACCGCATGCCTGGCAGGCGGCACCGCCGCGTTGCAGGCGCTGGCAGCCGTCACCGGGCTCGCCTACCTCGCGGCGGCGGCCCTGGCGTGGTCGGTCCACATACACGCTCATCCGGCGGCTGCCGCGGCCACGGGCAGGGACGACGAGCCCGCACCCCGGATGCGCGCGCTCCTGGCCGCCAACGTGATCTACGTCTTCTGCCTCAACGTCCCCGAGGTCGCGCTCCCCCTTGTCCTGGTGACGCAGATGCACGCCTCTCCGATGTGGTCGGGAGGCATCTTCGTGGCCAACACCGTGCTGGTGGTCACCCTGCAGGTTCCGGTCACCGTCCTGATGTCCCGCTTTTCCCGCCGGTCCGTGCTGGCCCTCGCCGGTGTGGTGCTCACCGCGTCCTACCTCGGCTTCCTCGCGGCCACCTCCCTGGGACACGACTGGGGCGCCCCGGCCGTCGCCGCGGTGTCCGTGGTCTGCACCCTCGGCGAGATCGTCTATGCGGGCAGCGCCACGGCGCTCGTCACCGCCCTCGCCCCGGCGCATGTCCTGGGGCGCGCCCTCGCCCGCTTCCAGCTCTCCACGGGTTTCGGCCTCGCCGTCTCCCCCGCGGCCCTGACCGCTCTCGCGCCCCACGGCCCGGCCGCCCTCTGGGGCAGCCTCGCCGCCGCGACGCTCCTCTCCTCTGGAGCAGTCGCCGCCGAGCGGGACCGGGGAAGGGGCCTGGCCGGGGACCGCCGCCGGCCCGAGGCAGGCTCGCGAGCCCGGCGATCGCACCAGGGGACGGCGTGAAGCCGTGGCGGACGTCGTCCGGCCTGCTGTGCCGGGGATCGGCCCTCGGCATCGACGGCGGGGCACCCTGTTCACCGGGACGCATCTGCGCTGCTCGCCCAGGTCCCGGCCCGCCGGAACCGCCCCGGCCCTGACCGGCGGAGGTGGACACCTCCCGGCCGGAGGTGGTGGGGAGCCGCCCGGCCGGGAGGGGAAGGAGGCGTCAGCCGCCGATGTTGACGTCGACGCAGGCGTAGAAGGCGTTCGCCGTGTCCGCGACGTTCCAGACCGCGAGCACCTTCTGCTTGCCGGTGAATCCCTGGAATCCGACGTGGTGGGAGACGTACTGCGGAGGCTGCGCTCCCCCGTCGTCGAACTCGGCGATCTTGGTGTTGCCGATGAAGTACTGCCAGGTGGTCGTGCGGTGCCGGGCGGTCAGCTTCCAGTTGAAGGTGGCCGAGCTGCCGACGTCGGTGACCTTCCAGCCCTTGTTGTCGTCGCGCAGGTCGGCGAAGCGCGCGTTGCCGCCCGCGCAGTCCTTGAGCCCCTTGGGGCCCTCGACGCTCTGCGGCTCCCACTTGATCGAGCCGCAGGAGACGGTGCCGTTGGCGCACTGGGCCTGCCTGCTGGCCGGGTTGGTGATCCAGCCGTGCGCGGAGGCCGGGGTCGCGGTGAGGCCGAGGACCAGGACCGGGGCGAGGCCGGCACCCGCCAGGGCCGCTAACTTCCTTCTGGTACGCGATGTTCGGTGCATCTCAGCTCCTTCGGTGGGGGGAGAGCACACTGTGGGGATTGGTCTAGACTTTAGCGGCTGACAGAGGACGGTCAAGCCTTCGGGAAACTGAAGCCGTAGCCCTGGCTCTTGAGCCAGGGCAGCAGCCGGCGCAGCGCCTGGTAGGTCTCGGACCGGTCACCGCCGCCGTCGTGGAAGAGGATGACCGCACCGTCCTCCACCTGCTCCTTGGCGTGCCGCACTATCGCGTCGGTCCCCGGGAGCTGCCAGTCCCCCGGATCGACGATCCAGCCGAGCGGCCGCATCCCGTGCTCGGCGGCCACCCGCCGGCTGGTGGGGGTGAAGGCGCCGCCCGGCGCACGGTAGTAGTACACGGGCGCACCGCCCGACGCCTTGTCGATCATGCGTTTCGCGTCGAGTATCTGCCGCTTCTGGTAGTCGGCGGACTTGTGGTCCATCCCCGTGTCGTGGTCGACGGAGTGGTCGCACAACCGGTGCCCCTCCGCGACGATCCGCTTGACGAGACCGGGATGGCGCTCCGCGTTCGGGCCTATCAGACAGAAGGTCGCCTTGACGTGGTACTGCCGCAGCAGATCCAGCGTCTTGGGCGTCCACTCCGGGTGCGGACCGTCGTCCAGGGTGAGCGAGACCGCCCGCCCGCCGTCCGCCGTGTGGTGACTGATCGTCCGGCTGACCTTCCGCGGAGGAGCCTTGGGCTTCGCCCGCCCGGCACCGGACCGCTTCTCCGCCGGTGCGGCGGCGTCCCGGTCCGCGCGCGCGGCGCGCACACTCTGCTCCCAGCCCGGATGCCGGCCCGCGGCGGACGCCCCCGCGTCCGTCCCGACGAACGCCGTCAGCAGCCCGACCGCCACGGTTCCCACCGCGGCGGCCGTCGCCGCGGTCACCGGCCTGCCGCCCCGCTTGCTGTGCACTTCTGCTCCCAACTGCCCGTTTTCACCGTGCTTGTCATACAGGCAGACCACTCCGGAGGGCCGGTGGTTGCAGCCGCGGGGTGAGAGATACGCCGCATTCGGCGCGGGGCTGCGCATCGGCCCCGCGGGGCACCCTGACAGCCTGGAGGGGAGGACCGACGAGAGCAGGGAGCACAGGCGATGGCGACCAGCGTGGCATTCACCGAGGACCTGGCACGGGAGGTGCTGGCCGCCGCGACCGACGGCACCGGCGGTGCGGCGGAACTGCTGTCCCTCGGCGAGAACGCCGTCTTCGCACTGGACGGGACCGTCGTACGGGTCGGCCGGGACGCGCAGCTCCTGCCCCGCGCCGAACACGAGTTGCGGGTCGCCACCTGGCTGGAGAGCGAGGGCGTGCCCGCCGTCCGCGCCGCGGAGCCCGAGGCCCGCCTGGTCGGCGGGCATCCGGTCACCTTCTGGCAGCGGCTGCCCGCCGCGGTGCGCCCGGCCGGGCCCGCGGACCTGGCCGGGCTGCTGCGGCTCGTCCACGCGCTGCCCGAGCCTCCGTTCGCGCTGCCGCCCCGGGAACTGCTCGGCGGCATCGAGCGCTGGCTGCGGCTGGCCGGGGACGCGGTGCCGCGCGAGGACGCGGCGTTCCTGCGGGCGCGCCGGGACGACATCCTCGCCGCGCTGCCCGGACTCGTCCCCCACCTGCCGCCCGGCCCGCTGCACGGGGACGCCCTGCCGCGCAACGTCCACATCACCCCGCAGGGGCCGCTGCTGGTGGACCTGGAGACGTTCTCCTCCGATCTGCGCGAACACGATCTGGTCGTGATGGCGCTCAGCCGCGACCGGTACGGACTGCCGGCCGCGGAGTACGAGTCGTTCTGCGCCGGCTACGGCTGGGACGTACGCGAATGGGAGGGGTGTGCGGTACTCCGCGGGGCGCGGGAGACCGCGAGCTGCGCATGGGTCTCCCAGCACGCCCCGGGCAATCCCGCGGCCCTGAGCGAGTTCCGGCGCAGGGTGGCCTCACTGCGCGCGTCCGACCCGGCGGTCCGCTGGCATCCGTTCTGACTCCGGGAGTGGGCGCGACCGGACCGCACGGCCGGCCGCGGTTCCCTGACCCGCCGCCCCCTGCCGCCGACGGCCGGCTCTACCGCCAGCCGCGCGCAGCCAGCTCCTCGGCGAACCAGGCGTAGGAGTCGTCCAGGGCCGCCTTCTCCACCGGGACCGGCTCGATCAGATACCCCTCTCCCGTCATCGCCGCGGCCGCCTGCTCCAGCGAGGGGTGCAGGGTGCCGACGGCGGCCAGCAGCGCGGCCCCGGAAGCGGTCTCCGCGCGGTCGGCCACCTGGAGCGGCAGGCCCAGCACGGTGGCGCGGATCCGGTTCCACAGCGGGCTGCGACTGCCCCCGCCCGCCGCGAACAGCGGAGCCGTGACGGGCACCCCCAGGGCCCTGACCCGCTCCAGGGCGAGCCGTTCGAGGAAGGCCACCCCCTCCAGGTCCGCACGGTGCCGGTCGGCGTCGTCGGCGGGGGTGCCCAGCAGGAAGCCCCGTGCGGCCCCCGCCACGAACGGGAAGCGCTCGCCCTCGCGGCGCAGCGGATAGCTCACGCAGGAGGCGGGGCCGCGTGCGGCCGCCGCCTCGTCGAGCCCCGGGAGGTGTGCGGCAGCGCGGTGGGCCAGCGCCTCGCCCCCGGTGCTGGCGGCGCCGCCGGGCAGCCACCAGCCGTCCGGGTGCCGATGGCTGTAGAAGGCGCCGGCCGGATCGGTGACCAGCTCGCGGGTGACCCCTTTGAGGACGTAGGTGGTGCCCAGGACGCCGACGAACTGGCCGGGGGCCACCGCGCCGGTGGCGAGCTGCCCCGCGCAGCCGTCGGTCATCCCGAGCCGCACCTCGCAGCCCGCGGGCAGCCCGGTCTCGGCGGCCGCCGCGGCGCAGACGGTGCCGGCACGGGAGCCCGGCGGCCGGACCGGGGGCAGCCAGTCCGCCGGGATGCCGAGCCCGTCCAGGACCTCCGCCGGCCACTCGGCCGTGCGCGGGTCGTAGCCGGTCTTGAGCGCGTGGCTCCAGTCGGCGGCGACCGGCTGCCCGGTGAGGCGGCGGCCGAGCAGCTCGGGGGTGTGGACCACCCGCGCGGCACCCGGGAAGTCGGCCGCGTGCCGCGCGTACCAGGCGACGCGGCCCAGCGCCGCGGTGGGCCCCACCGTGAGCCCGAGGGCCCGCCAGCGCGCTGCGCCGCTGCGCTGCGCCGCGCGGTTGAGCTCCGCGGCCCGGCGGTCGTCGTACATCAGGGCCGGGCCCAGCGGCCGGCCCGCCGCGTCCGCCAGCACGAGGGTTCCGGAGGTGGCGGAGACGGCGACGGCGCACACCTCGGCGCCGCGCGCGGGCAGCGCGGCGGTGGCCCGGCGCAGCGCCGCCGCCGCGGCGGGCCACCAGCGGGTGGCGTCCTGCTCGCTGCGCCCGCTCCCGTCCCGGACGGGCCGCGGCAGCGCAGCGCGGCCCTCGGCGAGCACGGCACCGCGGGCGTTCACACAGACGACCCGGACGGCTGCGGTGGCGACGTCGATCCCGGCGACGACCGGGTCGGCCGGAGGACCGGGGACGGCGGCTCCGGACGCGGCTGGGCTGTGCATGGCATCCCCTTCAGTCATGGTGTTAATTTCACACGCTCCGTGTGATGACCCGGCTCAGCCGCTCACCTCGGCGACCCGCACCTCGGTGTGCTCCCGCAGCTCGGCCACCAGGCCGCCGGCCACCCCGTCGTCCACGACGACGTGGTCGAAGTCGGCGACCGGGCACAGCCGGTGCAACGCCGTGCGGGCGACCTTGGAGCGGTCCATCAGCAGCGCCGTGCGGGCACCGGAGGCGAGCATGGCGCGCTTGACCAGCACCACGTCCTGCTCCTGGTGGAAGGTCATGTGCGCGTTCATCGCCGAGGTGCTGACCAGCACCAGGTCCACCGACATCGCCTCGACGGCCTCCACGCACGGAACGCCGAGGAACGAGTCGTGCGTACGGGAGTACTCGCCGCCCAGTGCGACGAGCCGCACCTCCTCGCATCCCGCGAACACCTCCAGCACGCGGCGGGCGTTGGTCAGCACGGTCAGCGGCGTCCGCTCGCGCACCAGCGCGGCCAGCGCCAGCACCGAGGTGGAGTCGTCCAGCATCACCGACATGCCCGGCTCGACCAGTTCGGCCGCGGCCCGCGCCACGGCCTCCTTCTCCGCCACGTGGACACCGAGCCGGTAGTCGAGATTGCTCTCGAAGACGCTGGTGGGCAGCGCGGAGACGCCGCCGCGGAAGCGCCGCAGCACGCCGCGCGCGGCCAGTGCCTCCAGGTCGCGGTGCACCGTCATCACACTGACGCCCATCGCCTCGGCCAGCTCGCCCACGGGAACCGTCCCGCGCCGGACGACGTGCTCGGCGATGCGCTGCCTTCGCCGCTGCTGCGAGCGCGCGGAGCCGCCGGACCGGCCCGGTCCGCTCACGGCCGCTCCCCCGCCCGCTCGGCGGCCGCCGCGGACGGCGGCCGCCCGGCCTCCGCCGCTGCTGCCGCACCTGTGCCGGTGGGGACGTTCAGCGCGCGCAGCGCCGTCCGCTCGCCGTCCACGTCGAGTTCGGTGACGGCCGCGTTCTCCAGCCTCGGCAGCACCTGCCGGTAGCGCCCGACCGGGATGCCCAGCAGTGCGCACAGGGCGATCCGGAAGGCGGTGTTGTGCGCGACCACCAGTACCGTGCGCCCGTCGTGCGCGGCCGCCACCTCGCGCAGCGCCGCGCACACCCGGGACGCGACGGCCGCGGGCGGCTCGGAACCGGGGAAGGCCCCGCTCTCCGCGTCCCGCTCGAAGGCGCGCACCCGCGCGGGGTCGTCGGCCCCCAGCTCCGCGAGGGTCCGGCCCTCGCCCCAGCCGAAGTCGCTCTCGCGCAGCCCCTCGTGCACGGCGGGACGCAGCCCGAGGGCCCGCGCGGGGGGCTGCGCCGTCTGCCGGGCCCGCTCCAGGGGCGAGCTGACCACGGCGCCGATCGGCTCCCGCCGGGAGCGGGTGAGGGCCCACCCGGCCAGCTCCTCGGCCTGCTGCCGTCCGGCGTCGGTCAGGGCGATGTCGGAGATCCCGGCGTACCGGTTCTCGGCGTGCCAGACGGTCCGGCCGTGCCGGACGAGCAGGAGCCGGGCAGTCATACGTCCTCCAGGGACTTCAGGGGCTCAAGGGACTTCAGGGGCTTCGCAGGCTTCGGGGGGCGGGACGGCACCCCGACCCGTTGGGCTTCTTCACGTGGAGCGCTATAAATATAACAACTTTGATGTGAGGGTAGTGCGAGCTGCCGCAACCGGAAGGGCGAACGGCCATGACCGAAACCGCTGGGGCGATCATCGGTGTCGACATCGGCACCTCCGTCACCAAAGCCGTCGCCTTCGGCCGCGACGGCACCCGCCTGCACGCCGCCACCCGCCCCTCCACCCTGCTGCGGGGCCCCGGCGGCCGCGTCGAGCAGGACCTGGAAGAGGTGCTGAGCGGCGTCGCCGAGGTCGTCGCGGACGTGGGGAGTGCGCTGCCGGGACCGCCCGCGGCGCTCGCCTTGACCGGACAGGGCGACGGGCTGTGGCTGCGCGACGCGCGGGGCCGGGCCGTACGGCGGATGATCTCCTGGATGGACGGGCGCGCGGCGCCACTGGTCGACCGCTGGCAGCGGGACGGCACCGTGGCAGACGTCTTCCGGCACACCGGCTCGGGCCTGTTCCCCGGCTGCCACGCGCCCCTGCTGGCCTGGCTGCGCGAGCACGAACCAGAGGCGCTGGAGCGCGCGGCGGTCGCCGGCTACTGCGTGGACGCGGTGGCCCAGCGGCTGACCGGCACCGTCGGGGTGGACGCCTCCGACGCCACGCTGCCCTTCCTCGATCCGGCCACCCGCGCCTACGCCCGCCCTGCGCTGGCCGCCTGCGGCCTGGAGGAGGCCGCCGCCCTGCTGCCCGCACCCGCCCCGCCGGACACCGTGCTGGCCCTCGACAGCGAGGGAGCCGGACTGCTGGGCCTGCCCACCGGGCTGCCGGTCACCTCCGGCCCCTACGACCTGCCCGCCTGCGCCCTCGGCAGCGGAGTGCGGGAGGTGGGCGACGGCCTGCTGACGGTGGGCACGACACTGGCCTGCCAGGTCCTCACCGACCGCGTGGAGCGGAACCCGGACGGGGAACCGGCCGGGATGTGGCTGTGCACCCCGCAGCCGGACCGCTGGCTGCGCGCACTGCCCGCGATGGTCGGCACGGCCGGGATCGACTGGGCCCTGGGCACGGTCGGCGCGTCCACCGGCGACCTGGAGACCCTGCTGGACAGCAGCCCCGCCGGGGCCCGGGGGGTGGTGGCGCTGCCGTTCCTGTCCGAGGCGGGCGAGCGGGCGCCGTTCGTCGCGCCCGCCGCGCGGGCCTCGTTCGAGGGCATGTCCCTGGCGCACGGCCGGGCCGACCTGGTGCGGGCCATGTGCGAGGCGGTCGGCTACGCGGCACGGCACTGCCTCGAGACGGCGGGCCTGTCACGGACCCCGGCCGCCTGCGGCGGCGGCACCCGCTCCCCGGGCTGGATGCGGATCTTCGCCGGGATCCTCGGCCGCCCGGTGCGGGTGCCGGCCGAGCCGGAGGTCGGGGCCAAGGGCGCCGCGCTGGTGGCGCGTGCCGCGCTGGGCGACCCCGCCGACGAGGAGCAGTGGCACGCCGGGTACCGGCTGGTGGAGCCGGAAGAGGCGGACCGGGCCCGGTACGAACAGGGCTACGCGGAGTACCGCGAGCGGGTGGCGGCGGCACGGGCCCGCTGGGCGGGCTGACCCGGCGGCCAGAATGATGTCGCTTTTCCGCCGGTCCCCCGGTGCGCGAGCGGCGAGACTGGAGGGGAACGCAGAAGGGACGCGCCATGCACCGCACGCACACCGTCATCGACAGCCCCGTCGGTCCGCTGACTTTGGTCGCCACCGACGGCACCCTGTCCGCCGTCTACATGGACAAGCAGCGGCACCGTCCCGCCCAGGAGACGTTCGGCACGAGCGACCCGAGCGCCTTCGGCCGGGCGGTGGAGCAGTTGGAAGAGTACTTCGCGGGAGAGCGCACGGAGTTCACGCTGTCCTTCGCCGCCGAGGGGACCGGCTTCCAGCACACCGTCTGGGACGCGCTGTGCGGCATCCCCTACGGCCGGACGCTCTCCTACGGGCAGCTCGCCGAGCGGATCGGCAGGCCGGGTGCCGCACGCGCCGTCGGGCTGGCCAACGGCCGCAACCCGCTCAGCATCGTCGTCCCCTGCCACCGGGTGGTCGGCTCCACCGGGAGCCTGACCGGGTACGGCGGCGGCATCGAACGCAAGCGGCATCTTCTCGACTTCGAGCGGGGCGCCCGCCCGGCTCAGGCAGGAGGCCGCCCGACGACATTGTGGTGAACGGGACTTGCTTTCCGGCTCGGCGGCCACCCGTGCCGCGACCGAGACAGCACCGCTCCTGTGGAGGCAACCATGTTCCGCGCCCTGGCCGATGTACTGCGGGCGATCGGCGGTGCCATCGCCACTGTCGTCACGCTCCCCTTCCGGGCACTGGCCCGGCTGTTCGCGGGAGCCTCCCGCTCAGCGCGCTGACCCGCCCCGCGGCTGCGGGCCGTCGAAGGCCAACAGGACCTTCGGCGGTCCGCTTCTGCCCTGTTCCAGGAGGGCGAAGGCCGCGCTCACCGACTCCCCGGACACCGCGGGCAGGACCTCGGCGACCAGCGGTTCCGCCTCCAGGACGCCCCGCTCGAAGAGCGCCACCGTGCGGTCGTAGTGCGCGATGCCGTGCTGGATGCCGAGCACGTCCACGCCCTTGAGGGACAGTTCGCCGGGGACGAAGGAGACCGGCTCCCTGGCCACCCCCACCAGCGCGACCCGGCCGCCCCGCTCGGCCATCCGCAGCGCACCGGTGAAGGCGGCCGCGGCCCCCGACGCCTCCACGACCAGGGAGTATTCCTCCTGAGGTGCCTCCTCGGCGTGGTGGGCCGCGTCGGCTCCGCAGCGCAGGGCCAGGTCCAGGCCCGCCCGGTCGATGCCGACCGCGTCCACCCGGGCGGCCTGCCGGTGGGCGAACTGCACCGCCAGCAGCCCCATGGTGCCGGTGCCGACCACGGCCACCCGGTCGTCGAACCGCAGCCGCGCCCGCTCGAACGCCTCGACCACCGAGACCGCGGGCTCGATCAGCGCGCCCGCCGCGCCCGGCAGCCCGGCCGGCAGCGGCGTGAGCGCGTGCACGGGCACCCGGACGTACTCCGCGGCGCCGCCCTGCAGCCCGTAGAGCCCCGTCTCCCGCAGCGCGGTGCACATCTGGGCGCGTCCGGCGTGGCAGCGGGCGCAGCGGCCGCAGGGCACCATCGTGCGCCCCACCACGGGCGAGCCGACCGCGGGGGCGTCCGCGGGCGGTTCCCCGGCGTAGCCGGCCACCTCGCCGTACCACTCGTGGCCGAAGACGTGCGGGAAGGTGAGGCGGCCGTCCTGGAGGAACGCCGAGGTGCCGTGCAGGATCTCCAGATCCGTGCCGCAGATCCCCGCGTGCCGCGTCCGCACCAGCACGGTGCCCGGCTCGGGTGCCGGTACCGGAACGGTGGCCAGATCGGTCTGTCCGATGCCGGTGATGCGGGCGGCACGCATCGTGCCACCGGGCCAGTTCCCCTTCAACGGGCGTCCTTTCGCGCGGGGCTCGGTGCGGGCGGCACCGCTGGTCCGCCGCTTCCGGTCACCCTTGGATCATGGCACGGCGCGGCAGCGGCACCTCACCAGGGTGCACGGTCGCGGTGATGCCGCGCGCCGCCCGGCGAGCGGGGTCCTCGGCGTCGCGGGCCAGGACGACGGCGGGCCGCACCCCCTCGGCGGCCAGCGCGGCCCACGCCTCGAAGAAGCGGCCGCCGGGCGCGCAGGCCGTACGGCGCGGCCCGGGCCCCTCGGCGTCCGGTTCCAGCACCAGCGCCGTCGTACGCGGAAGCGGCCGGTGCGGGTCCGCACGGTACTCGGCCGCGACCCGGGCCAGGGCGTGCGCGGCGGGCTTGGGGGCGCGGCCCGCGGTGAACAGTCCCAGGTCGTACTCCAGTTCCGGGAAGTCGGCCAGCGACCGGTCCACGTCGTGCGAGCACCACCAGGTGAGCCCCCACAGGTGGGTGCAGTCGAGTGCGGCGCGGGCGGTCGCCGCGGTGAAGGCCGCCGCACGGGAGGCCGGTATGTGCGGCGCGGGTGCGCCCACCTCCTGCAGCCACACGGGCCGCTCCGGGTCCGCCGCCCACGCCTTGGACAGCTCGACCAGGTAGGCGGCATGCTGCTCGGTGGCCGGACCGGCGGCGCCGTGGCGCTGCGCGGTGCCGTTGAACACCCAGGAGTGCACCGCCGTCATGGCGCCCAGCCCGGCGGCGTGGCCGGGGGTGAAGGGGTGTCCGGGCAGATACCAGGTGGCGTCGTCGCCCGCGTGCAGGTGGGTGCGGCCCGGTGCGCCCTCCTCGCACGCGGCCAGCAGGCGCCGCAGCCATGCCTCCACCTGCGCCGCCGTCGCCCGGTGCGGTGCGGGGTGCGGAGTGTCCGCGAACTGGTTGACCTCGTTGCCCAGGGTCATGCCGAGGAAGTTCGGCCGGTCGCTGAGCGCTTCGGCGAGTGTGCGCAGATAGGCCGCCTGGGCCGCCACGGCCGGCGGGTCGGTGAACAGGTTGCGGCGGTGCCAGGTCGTCGTCCAGGACGGCAGGAAGTCGAAGCTGGACAGGTGGCCTTGCAGCCCGTCCACGGACACTCCCAGCCCGCGCTCCCGGGCCGCGTCCGCCAGCGCGACGAGCTGTTCGACGGCGCGGGGGCGGATCAGCGTGCGGTTGGGCTGGAAGAGCGGCCAGAGCGGGAAGACCCGGATGTGGTCGAGTCCGAGCGCCGCCACCGGGTCGAGGTCGGCGCGGACCTCGTCGAGGTCGAAGTCCAGCCAGTGGTGGAACCATCCACGGCTGGGCGTGTAGTTGACACCGAAGCGCATGCTCCGAGCCTCCTGGTGCGCTGGGGGAACAGGTCCCCGGATCGCTACCCGGATGCCGGGCCCGGCCGCTGTCCGGGGACGGGGCACTCCGCACGGTCGCGGCGCAGCGCGGTGAACTCGCGGGTGTCCTTGGACCAGGTGTCCTCCGGCGTCCACCCGGCGGCGCGGGCCGTGCGGTGCAGGGCCGCGGGCCCCAGGCGGGCCCAGGGGAAGGGGGTTCCGGCAGCGCCGCGGGCGTTCTCCATCCGCACCTGGTACCGCTCGTCCACGTCCTCGCCGGCCACCTCCACCAGCAGCAGCCCGCCGGGGCGCACCAACTGGGCGATGCGGCGCAGCAGCAGCACGGGGTCGCCGCCGATACCGACGTTGCCGTCGATCAGCAGCGCGGTGTCCCAGCCGCCGGATGCGGGCAGCGGGTCGAAGACCGACCGCCGCAGGGCCCGTCCGCCGCGCCGCCGGGTGCGCTCGACCGCCGCGGCGTTGAGGTCGATGCCGAGCGGCGCGTGCCCGTACTCGCGCAGGGCGGCCACCAGGCGGCCCGGCCCGCAGCCGATGTCGAGCACCGTGCCCCGGCAGCGGTCCAGGACGGTCAGGTCGGCGGCGTCGGCGGCCGCGCACCAGCGTTCCACCTCCAGGGTGTGCGACCAGCCGTCCGGGCCGCGCAGATACAGCGGGCCGCGGCCCAGCAGCAGCGCCTCGGTGTAGGGGTCCTCGGTCCAGGAGCCGGCGTCGGCTCGGGTGCCTCCGCTCACCTCCGCGCCGCCCCCGGGTCGCGGTCCGCCGGTCGCGCGGACGACGGCCGCGGCAGCCGCAGCAGCCGGGCGTGTTCGGTCGCGAACAGGCCGGCCGGTGCCTGCGCGGCCACCGCGGCCGCGTCGCCGGGCTCGTCCACGTCCCGCAGTTCCGGCAGGTCCTGGACGCGCAGTCCGGCGGCGAGCAGCCGGGCGCGCTGCGCCGCGCCGGTGGCGGCGGTGGACATGGGCACGCCGCGCAGCAGCGCGGGGTCGGGCTCGGCCAGGCCGAGCGCCCAGAAGCCGCCGTCGGCGGCCGGGCCGAACCAGGCGTCGCACCGCTGCCAGGCGTCCGCGCGGGTGGCGGGCGCCAGCAGCCGGGGAGTGAGTTGCGGGGTGTCCATGCCGACGAGCAGCGCCGGACCGTCGCACCGGGCGAATGCGGCGGCCAGCCGCTCGTCCAGCCCGCCGGCGCCCTGCGGTACGACCTCGATGCGGTCGCCGCCCTCCTCCGGCCCCGGCAGCCAGGGGCCCGGGCTGCCGTCCAGCACCAGCACGCGGCGGCGTGCCGGAGCGGCGAGCACGGCCCGCAGGGTGTCGGTGAGCGCGGCGGCGGCGAGGGCTGCCGCGCCGTGCTCGGTGAAGGCCGGTGCGAGGCGGGTCTTGGCCCGGCCCGGCAGCGGCTCCTTGGCGATGACGAGCAGCGTGGTGGGCTCCGGCATCACGCGTCCTCGGTCCTGGGGCGGGGGTGCGGTCATCTCAGAAGCTCTCGGGCAGCCAGGGCGCGGGACCGGCGACCAGCGCGTCCAGCAGCTCCAGGTCCCGCTGGGCGCCCGCGGCCGTGCCCAGCCGGGCGGCGTGCCGCAGCGGGAGTCCGCCCGCGTACCAGGCCGCCAGCGTGGACGAGGGCAGCCGCACGGTACGGGCCGAGGGGCTGCTGCCGTGCCGCACCCGCATCCGCCCCGCCTCGAAGGTGAGCGCGTACGGCTGCGTCCCGCCCTCGGGCCGGACGACCTCCAGGCCGACGGCGCCGCGTACGCGGGTCGCCCAGCCGCGGGCCTGCAGGGCGGCGGGCACGTCGAGCAGCCGCAGCATCCACGGGTACCAGCCGTCCTCGCGCACCGCGTACCGGTCGAGCACCCACGGCAGCGGGCTGGGGCTCGGCAGGACCGCGCGGCGGAAGCGGATCTCGCGGACCTGCGGCGAGCGGGCGCCGACGGCCGCCAGCAGTGCGGGCAGCGCGTCGAGTTCGGCATGCCAGAGGTCGTGGACGACCGCGGCGACGCCCCAGGGGCGGTGCGGTTCGACGGTGACGGTCGCGTATCCGGCCAGCTCCCTGTCGGCCCTGTCGGCCCTGTCGGCCCCGTCGGCCCTGTCGGCTCCGGCGCCCCCGTCGCTCCCGGCGTCCCCTGCGCCCCCGCGCCGGACCACACCGAGGGTCAGCGCGCCGGAGATGGTCCGCTGCTTCCAGCCGTGCCACCAGGCGGGCCGGCGCAGTGTCCCGTTCCAGCCCGGCGCCAGTGCGTTCCGCAGCCGGGCGCAGGCGGCCTCGTCGGGCTGGACGGTCTCGAAGCGGGACCGCGGGGCGGGCAGCTCGGCGGGGTGGAGGACATGGCTGGAGGCGACGGCGACCGCCGCCCAGCCCCAGCGGCGGTATAGGCCGGGTGCCGGGGTCCAGGCGCAGGCCAGCACGGCGCCGTGCTCCTCGCGCAGGCGGCCGGTGCCCTCCCCGGTGAGGCGGCGGGCCAGTCCGGCGCCGCGTTCCCAGGGGGCGACGGCCAGCCACGCCACTCCTCCGGAGGGCACCGGACGGCCGCCGAAGTGCTGGTCGAAGGGGAGGAAGAGACCGCCGCCCAGCACGTGGGACCCGCGGACGGCCACCGCGGTGACGCCGTGCGCGCGCAGCGTCGCGTGGTCGTAGGGGACCTTGCCGAAGGCGTGCCGGGTGTGGGCCAGGTAGCCCTCGAACTCGCTGTCGTCGGCGGCCGTGCGGACGCGGGTCTCCATCAGTGCGGCACCTTCCTCATCCGGGTGTCCGGGTCACCCGACGGATCCGCTGCTCGTCCGGGAGGCGAAGTAGCCGGCGACCGCGTCGCACACCTGGCCGATTTCCCGGGCGTCCAGGTCGGGCCGGACGGGCAGGCAGAGGGTCTGCCGGGAGAGTTCCTCCGCGACCGGGCAGGGGTGGCGCCGCGCTGCGGGCCCGGCCAGGGCCGGCTGGTGCGGAAGGGGTGTGGGGTAGCGGACGACGGCGTCCACGCCCGAGGCTGTCAGGTGCGCGAGCAGGCCGTCGCGCTCGTCCTCGGTCCGGGTGCGGACCTGGAAGAGGTGGTAGACGTGCTCGCCGTCCTCGCCGGGCTCCTGGAAGCGCAGCGGGAGGCCGGCCAGTCGGCGCCGGTAGGTGGCGGCCACCTCGGCCCGGCGGGCGTTCCAGGCGTCGAGCCGGTCGAGCTTGTGCAGCAGGACGAGGGCCTGCAGGGTGTCGAGGCGGGAGTTGTAGCCCAGGATCTCGTGCCGGTTCTGCTGCGGCTGCCCGAAGTGCCGCAGCAGCCGCAGGCGTTCGGCCAGCTCGTCGTCCTGGACGCTGACGGCCCCGGCGTCGCCGGCCGCGGCCAGGTTCTTGGAGGGCGCGAAGCTCCAGCAGCCGGCGGCCGAGGCGGTGCCGACCCGTACTCCGTGGCTGCGGGCGCCGATGGCCTGGGCGCAGTCCTCGACCAGGAGTACCCCGGCGTCGCGGGCGAGCCGCCGGGCACGCGGCACGTCCGCCGCCTTGCCGAACATGTGGACGAGGATGACGGCGCGGGTGCGCTCCGTGAACGCCCCGGGAAGCCGGTCGAGGTCCATCAGGAAGTCGTCCTCGCGGCAGTCCACGTACACGGGGGTGGCCCCGCGCCGGGCGATGGCCTGCGCGGTGGCGTGGAAGGAGTTGGCGACGGTGACCACCTCGTCCCCGGGACCGACGCCGAGCGCGTCGAGGGCGAGGATCAGCGCGTCGGTACCGGAGTTGACCCCCACGGTGTGTGCGCTGCCCAGATATCCGGCCAGCCGCTGCTCGAACTCGGCCACCTCCTCGCCCAGTACGTAGCCGCCGCGCAGCAGCAGATCCCCGATCCGGGCCAGCAGCTCTTCCTCCCCGCCTCCGAACTGCGCGGGGTAGCGATACTTGGGAACGGTGGGCACAGTGGGCACGGCGGGGCCGGTGGAGCCGCCCATCAGCGCCCGCCGTGCGCGTCGTGCGCGTCGTGCCCGCCGTGCCCGCCGTGCTCGTCGTGCTCGTCGTGCTCGTCGTGCTCGTCAGCGATGCGGCCGTCGCCGCGCCCGTAGTCGTCCTCCAGACGGACGTTGTCCGAACCGTCGTCGTAGGTGGAGACCTCCACCAGCACGATGTCGGTGACGCCTTCGACCCGGTGCACCGCTCCGGGGTCGACGTGCGCCAGAGTCCCGGCGGGCATGGGCAGCCGCAGATTCTCGCCGTCCCGCGTCGCGCGGTAGTGCATCACCGCCTCGCCCTCCAGGATGAAGTAGCTCTCCCGCTTGTGCTCGTGGTACTGCAGGGAGGTGCGGTGGCCCGCCTTGATGCGGATGAACTTGAACCCGTACGGACCGTCCGGCTCCTCCTCGTGCAGCCAGCGCTCCTGGCCCCACAGCTTGACGACCTTCTTGGTGTCGGCGAACTCGATGACCCGTACGCCGGGGACGACCTCGCGGGACGGGCGTGCCTCGTGCGCCCCGCTGTCGTCCTCGGGCTCGCTGATGGAGGTGAAGGGTGCTCCGGTGGCGGGGCTGGCCATGTGCGGTCCTTCCGGGAGAGGGGCGCGGCGGTCGGTCGGCGGATGCGGGCGCGAGTACGTACGGCGGACGGGTCAGCGGACGGAGACGTGCAGCGGCGCCTGCAGCCCGCGGTCCCGCACGACGGGGAAGAACACCTCGGGAGGCCAGGTCAGCAGGTGCCAGACGATGCCGGCCACCGAGCGGTTGTAGGGCCAGTGCGCGGGATCGGTCATCCCCCAGCGCGAGAACGCCGTCAGCAGCACGGGGTCGGCCGGGACCCAGGCGCCGTCCAGCGCGAACTCCACCCAGTGGTGCAGCGTGCCGAAGGGCGGCGCGACCAGCAGTCCGGCACCGTGCCGGGCCCGGATCCCGCGCCGCTCGGCCTCCCGCAGCAGCAGCCGGGTGGGGATGAGGCAGTTGGCCAGCCGGGTCTCCCGGGCGAAGCCCTCGTCCTCGATGACCCCGTCCGGCAGGACGTACAGCTCCCAGTCGGCGACCAGGGAGAGCAGATCCGAGCGGTCCTCGTCGAACACCCTGCTGTCGGAGGGCAGTCGGGCCCGCACGGCGAAGGCACCGGCCGAGGTCTCGCGCAGGCTGCCCGGCTCGCTGTGGTCGGCCGCCCCGGGTACGGGGACGAACGCGCACTCCCCGGCGTGGCCCGGCTCGGCGCAGTCGGCTCGCAGCTCCAGCTCGTGGCGGTGCGGCTCCCCCGTGCGAGCCGCCGCGTCCAGCGCCCGCGCCTTGCGGGCCAGGGCCCGGAAGTAGGGCGAGGGCAGGTTCAGCCAGGTGCTGACGTTGTGCAGGTCGGTGCGCTCGAAGCGGCGCCGCTCCGCCGGGCCGCGGTGCGGCAGGCCGTGGTCGAGCAGCGCTTCGAGCAGTGCGGGACCGATGGCCCAGGTCTCCTGCGCGAAGGCGGCGTCCTTGGTGAAGGTGCGGTGCCGGTCCGGGACCCGCAGGACCCGGTCGACGGCCTCCTGGAGCGTGCCGGGCGCGTACACGTCGGTCACGGCGGCGCTCACAGCCCGGCCCCGCCGGTACGCGCGGCCGACGGCCGGCCCGCCCGCTCCACCGCGCGCAGCGCGGACTCGATCCGTTCGGCCACCGCCTCCCGGAGCACCGTCTCCAGCGGCGCCCTGCCGCGCGAGGCGAGGGCGTGCGCGGCCTCGGCACGGATGCGCCGTCCCTCGTCGCTGCCGAAGACGTAGTGGCCCGCGACGACAGCGCGCTCGACGTCGGTGGCGGTGGTGGAATCCAGCATCCACTTGCGCCACTTGCCGCTGTCGTGGGCGAGCCGCAGGAAGTCCTCCCTGGCTCGGGGCAGCGCCATCTCGTCCAGCACGCGCAGCAGGGCGCGGGTCTCGGCGACGCCGTACTCCGGTGCGACGTTGAAGGCGTCCACCCCGGTGCGCAGCAGCAGTGCCGTCTCCTCCGCGGTGAGGTAGTCGCAGTTGTGCGCCTTGAGGCGGACGCCTTCCTGGTGGCAGGTGGCGGCCAGGGTGGAGACCTGGCGCAGCGTCTCCTCGCGGGCCGCCGGATCGTGGAAGCGGCCCACGTTGCGCAGTTCGGCGACCTTGGTCCCGGTCTGCGCGACGACGTAGCGGGGGCGCGGCGCACCGGCCGCCTCGATGCCCTCCAGGACGAGCCGGAGGGCCGCTTTGAACTCGTCCGGATCGTTGGTGGACACGTCCTGCGGTTCGAATCCGATCTCGTAGGCGATGTCGGCGCCGCGTGCGGCGGCCTCGGCGTGGCAGCGCGCGTACAGCTCGACGAGCCGCGCGGCGGCGGTCGCCGCCGGGACGGGTCCGGTGCCGGGGCGGCCCTCGGAGGTGTCGATGTGCAGCAGTCCGAACCCGGCGTCCAGGTCGGCGGCGAAGGAGCGCACGCAGGAGTCCAGGGCCTCGGCGGGCTCGGCGATGCCGGCCTCGGCGGTGTGCATCCAGGGGCCGCCGTGGTCCCGGCACAGGAGCAGCAACCCGTCCGGGTCGCGCTCTCGGACGTGGGCGGCGAACTCCGCGGTGGTCCAGCCCAGATAGCCGCCGCCGAACTCGGCCGCGTCCACCTGGCGGCGGCTGGGGATGAGCATGAGCGGGGTGCGGGTGCGCCGGGCGACGGTGAGGGCCGCGTCGACGGTGCAGCGTGAGACCGGGCCGATGCCGACCACTGGTTCCATGGGTGTCGTCCCCTGACTGTCGAGGGTGGCTGCGCTCAGCGCGACCGGTGGGTGGAGAACTTCGCCAGGTCGCCGATGTCGGAGTCCGGCGGCCAGGTGCACCAGGGGAAGGTCTCGTAGGCGCCGGGTCCCGTGCCCTCGGCGTCGAACCAGTCGGCGGCGCGCGCGTGGTGCAGGTGCACCAGGTGGTCGTCGCGGTACCGGTCGAGGCCGCCGTGCAAGTCGGCCCGCCAGGTGAAGTCGTTGTCGGCGCCGCCCCATCCGGCGGTGAACCGCTCGTCGTAGCCGCCGATCCGGGAGAAGAGGCTCTCCCGGAGCCAGACGCAGGCGCCCGGGGTGCGGCGCAGGAAGACGCCGCGCAGCGCGTCCCGGCGCACGGCTGCGGCTCCCTCCAGGCAGCGTTCGCCGACGGCCTGGTGGCTGGAGGCGGCGTCCAGGTACAGCATGTCCTCGAACGGCCAGTGCGCCTGGGTGCCCGGGGTGCGGAACCGTTCGACGGCCCGCGCCACGAAGCCGCGGTCGACGAGGATGTCGGCCTCGAGCACGCAGATCAGCTCCGCGGGCCGGGCCCCGTGCACCACGCCCGCGTTGATCGTCCAGGAGTAGTTGAAGGGTCCGGCGTTCTCCGCGAACAGATAGGTGTCGCAGTAGGTGCCGTACAGGTGCTCCCAGCGCGGCCGGGAATCCGCCTCCACGACGACCACGCGGTAGCGGTCGCGCGGATGGCTCTGGTCGTTGAGCGCGTGCAGTACGGCCGCCAGGTTGCGGGTGCGCTCCCCTTCCTCGCCCCGCTCCCGGAAGGGGATGACCAGCGCCGCGTCCACCGCGCCGGTGGGCCCGGCGGCGGGCCGCGCGGTACGCAGGATCTCGGCGGCGCCGGGGGCGCCGAGTCCGGCTGGCCGCTCGGTGCCGGTCTGCATCCGCAGCCGGGAGCGGGTCTCGGCGTCCCAGGCGGCGGCTGCCAGGTGCGCGATGCCGGGCTCCGCGGGGTCGCCGGCGAGCCTGTCGGTCAGCAGCGCCGTCAGTGCGCGGCACGCGGCGCTGTCCGCGGGGTCGGCGACGACCGTTTCGGCCAGGGCGTGGACGCGCGCGTCCGGGAGGGCGAGCACGGCGTCGGCGACCGCGCGGTGCGCGTCCCTGGACCAGTGCCAGAAGCCGGGGGCGGCCGACTGCGCGGACGGGTCGGCGGTGAGGGCGACACTGCTGACGGCGGCATCCGCGAGGACGGCGGGGTCCTGATGCCTCCAGCTCATCTGGCGGTCCTCTCGGCAAGCGGGGGTGGACGGCCACGACCGGGGGCCGGTTGAGCCGCTGCGCTCATCCTGCGGTCCGCCGCGCACCCGCCGACAGCCCCGGACGGGCACCCGGACCGGGGCGGGCGAACGGGGGTAGCCGATCGGGTAGCCCCGGTGGTCAGGGAACCGCGGAACGGCCGCCCGGGCAGGGCCGGAAGGCGCCCTGCGCCACCCGGGGCAGAGCGGGGCGGCGGCCCGCGGCGTTCCCGTCGAGCCCGGTGTTCAGTCGATCAGACCGAGTTTGATCGCCGTGACGACGGCCGCTGTCCGGTTGGCGGCACCGAGCTTGAGCAGCACGCTGCTCACCAGCCGCTTGACGCCGTGCTCGGAGATCCGCAGGCGGCGGGCGATCTGCTTGTTGCTCAGCCCGGCCACCAGGTGTGTGAGCACGTCGTACTCGCGCGCGGTCAGCCGCACCCTGCGGGCGGGCAGCAGGTGGGCCGACTCCCCTGCCTGGCTGATCAGTTGCCGCCCCAGTCGGAGCGGCATCGGCATCTCGTCGGCCGCCAACTGCGCGAGCGCCCGCTCCAGGGCCGCCGCGGTCAGCTCCTCGCGCAGCAGATAGCCGTCGGCGGGCAGCCGGGCGAGCGCCGAGTCCGATGCGGCGTCCGCCGGGTCGAGGAGGAGCAGGGTGCGCACTCCCGGATGGGTGTGGCGCAGGCGCCCGAGGGAGGCGGAGGCGTGGGTGGAACTGGAGAGGATGAGCACGTGGAACCTGTTGCCGGCCAGGGCCTGCTCCAGTGCGGCGGGGTGGGTGAACTCCTCGGCGTGCCCCACGGGCGCCAGGCCGGGCAGCATGGCGCGCAGGCCGAGCCGGAGGAGTTCGGCCTCGACGTGGACGGCGACCGCGAGCCGGGCCGCGGTGCGCTCGCTGCTGTCCGGCTTTTCCTGGATCTCGGTCAATGCGTTCACCCAATCCCCGCGCAGGGGCCACTTCCGGGTGGCGGAGGTGGTCCGGTCCTGACTGCCGCGAGCGATGATCCCGCAGAGTCCCGCCCCAGGGAAGCGAGTTGACGGAGCGTCTGCTGGTGTACGACCACGCCTTTGTGACGCATGTGGTCCGCCGCGCCGCGGTACCCGACCGGACGCGACACATGGCAGCGCACGACACACAACCCCGTTCCCCTGTACGGCAGTTGACTCTTGTCCCGGACGGAGGGGCCGCGGTCAGGGGCGCCTGCCCGGGGCGAGCGCGGCATCGGCCCGGTCGAGGATGCCGGTGAAGACGCGAGCGACGGCAGGGGCGGCGACCCGGGAGAGGGTCGCGCCGAAGGGCAGCCGCGCCTGGAAGGTGGTCGTCCAGGTGACGAGTGTGCCGTCCGCCCGCTCCTCGAACGCCATCCGGCCCAGCCCGTGCCGGGCGGGCGGGACACAGCGGTCGACGGCATAGTCGAAACCGTGCGGCCGGTGGTAGGCGGTGATCCGTTCGCGGTACCAGCCGATCAGCCAGGTGTGCAGCCGAACGGCACCCACCCCGTACGGCGCGCCCGCGCCCGGCCGGGCCAGGCGGGCTCGCAGGACGTAGCGGGAAGCGCTGTAGTGCGCGCTGGTGGCGCACCAGTCGAACACCTCGGCAATCGGCGCCGCGATCACACGGCGCACCGTCACGGTCTGCACAGACGACCCCTCTCCTCAGGCTGGTGCTCGTCCGGGCCCCGGACGGGTCTGCTGTCCCGGACGGGTCTGCTGTCCCGGACGGGTCTGCTGTCCCGGACGGATCTGCTCGACGGCGGAACCTTGCGGTCACACCTCGCGGGCCCTCCTGCCGCACCGGGGCGGGCACGCGCGGAGGGCTCCGCAGCTCAGACCGGATGCGACGCACCGGCGGGACAGCAGCCGGTATGACGTGGCCCACACGTCGGCCCGGCGGCCCGGCGGGCCCGGCGGCCCGGCCGGAGAGACGTCGCCGGTCCTGACCGGGACTGCGCGGAGCACCCGGCGGGGCGAGGCACGATCCGCGATCGGCGCCGTCGGCGCCGAAGGACCCCTGCTCGCCCGCAGCGTGCACACGCTCCGGAGTCGGATCGCGACGCGGTGTACCCTGCGCACGATTGCCCGGCAGGCCCCGCGGGTACCACGCCTGTGCAGGCCGGGCACTCCTCGGCGAGTCGCCGACCCGGCTCGGTCGATCGGCTGCCGTACCGGGCGGCGCCGACAGGCAGGCAGGCAAGGGGTGTGACATGACCGCACCGGAACCCGTATCCGCACCGGACCCCGCCACCGCCGCTTCCGCACCCGCGCCCGGGCGCGCGGAGCCCGGGGCTCCCTACACCGATCCGACCCTGGGCATCCCCGTCGCCACCTCCTGGCGCGGGGAGCCCCGCAACCGGCTGGTGACCGTCGGGGACTCGCTCACCCAGGGCTTCCAGAGCTGCGCCGTCTTCCGGACCGATCTCTCCTACCCGGCGATCATCGCGCACGAGCTCGGCTGGGCGGAGCAGTTCCGCCATCCCTCCTTCGAGGGCCGGGGAGGACTCCCGCTCAACCTCGAGATGCTGCTGCGCGACCTGGAGGACCACTGCGGTCCGGCCGTCGACTGGTGGGACACGCCCGCGGTGCTCTTCCGGGCCCGCCGCTTCATGGACGAGGTGGAGGACTACTGGGAACGCGGCGGGGGGTGCGCCCCGGCGGCGGGCACCGCCATCAACCACAACCTGGCCGTGTTCGGCTGGGATCTGCGCGACGCGCTGGACAAGTCGGCCGACGTGTGCAGCAGGATGATCGAGACTCCGAGAGACGACCTGGTGCGCCAGGTGGTCGGCAATCCGGGCGAGCGCGCGGCGCTGCGCACCCTCCCCACCCGGCCCCCTGGCGCCGGGGCGCACACCCAGGTGAGTGCGGCGGCGGCGCTGGGCGAGCAGACCGGTACCGCCCCGCGGGGGGCCGCGGGTGCGGAGGAGCGGGAGCTGGATCCGGAGCACGGCATCGAGACGCTGATCGTCTTCCTCGGCGCCAACAACGCGCTCTCCTCCGTCATCGAGCTCAAGGTGGCATGGAGCGAGGAGGGCTACGACGACCTGGAGGAGAAGAAGCGGTTCACTGTCTGGCGGCCCGAGCACTTCGCGGCCGAGCTGCAGCAACTGGCGCACGAGGTGGGCCGGATCCGGGCGCGGCACGTGATCTGGTGCACCGTTCCGCACGTCACCATCGCCCCCGTCGCCCGCGGCGTGCACGGGAAGCTGGAGCCCGGCTCGCGCTACTTCCCGTACTACACCCGGCCCTGGATCGACGACGGCGCCTTCGACGCCGACCGCGACCCGCATCTGACCGGGGAGCAGGCCGCCGCCGTGGACGCGGCGATCGACCAGTACAACGACGCGATGGCGGAGACCGTGCGCGCGGCGCGGCGGGCCGGGCGGGACTGGTACCTGCTGGACGCGGCCGGGCTGCTGGACCGGCTGGCCTGCCGCCGCTACTTCGAGGACGAAGCGGCGCGGCCCGGCTGGTGGACGCCGTATCCGCTGCCGCGCGAGCTGCGCGCGCTCGATCCGGTGCCCAACTCGCGGTTCCTGCTGAGCGACGGCGACCGGCGCAGCGACGGGGGGCTGTTCTCGCTGGACGGCGTCCATCCGACGACGGTCGCCTACGGGATCCTGGCCCAGGAGCTGATCGACGTGATGCGGCAGGCGGGCGTGGAGTTCCGCACCCCGTACGGCGGGCAGCCGCGCACGGACCCGGTGCGGGTCGACTTCACCCGGCTGGTGCGCCACGACACCCTCATCAACCGCCCGCCCGCCAACGTCACCTCGGGCCTGCACGCCATCGGCTGGGCCGACGAGGCACTGGACGTGCTGGTCCGGGCCCTGCGAGTCGGCCGCGGAGGAAAATAGGACGGCAGGAACATCGCACGGGCGGCTACGGTTCCCAGGCGGCTTACGGTTCCGTAAATGCGTCTATCGGGTAAGGGGTACGTAGGATCATCGCCTCGGTTCACTTCGGTGAGGCCCCGCTCCCGTAGCGCACCAACGCCCAGGCCAGGCACCCGAAGGCGGCGGTGTTGCAGACCGTGCGGACGACGTTCCACCGGTGCCATCCGTCCTCGAAGCGCTCGCGCAGCGCGGCCAGCCGCTCGGCGCCGTCCGGGAGGCCACCGGCGTCGAGCGCGTCGTTGAGCGGCACGTTGAACGCCATGGTGATCACCAGGACCGCCACGTAGAGCACACCTGCCGCCGCGATCCAGGGCACCGCGGCCCTGCTGCCGCCACCCCACAGGTGCAGCGCCCCGGCGGCGGCGATCAGCAGCAGCGAACCGGCGAACAGCAGCAGGAACCAGCCGTTGAGGATGGCGGTGTTGATGCGCTGCATGCCCTCCACGAAGGTCCGGTCCCCGGCCCGCCGCAGGCCCGGTGAGACCGCCACCGCGAAGCCGTAATAGAGGCCCGCGCTCAGGCCGGTGAGCAGCACGGCCCCCAGCAGTGAAACTCCTTGCAGTGCACGCACGTCTGTCCCCTCTCGGCCGCTCCGGGCGGCTCTCCGCGGGGCCCGCGCCGTTCGAGCGGGCCGTGCGACCAGTCAACCGGGGCGGCGGCCGGTGTCCCATGGCCGGAGCGCTCAGGGGGATGTGCGGACGTCGCACCCGCCACGCGTGGGACCAGTCGGTGAAAAACGGAAGATATCCGGCGCGCCGCTCAGGTTCGACAGTCGGATTTTGTCAAGGTCACTCTGCTTCATCTCGGGAGGCGGAGTCGTTCCATGCCGGAATTGCCGACACAGCGCACTGCACATCACGGCGGCGAGCCGCACGGGGGGCTGACCGTCCTGCATCTCGCCCAGCCCGTCGAGGGCGGTGTCGCACGCGTCGTCGCCGACCTGGCACGGGCCCAGGTCGAAGCGGGACTGCACGTCGTCGTGGCCTGCCCCGCGGGCGGCGAACTGGCGGACGCCGCAGCCGCGGCGGGAGCCCGGACCCTGCACTGGCCGGCCGCACGGGAGCCGGGAGCCCGGGTCGCGATGGAGGTCTACGGCGTACAACGACTGCTGCACACCGTACGACCCGACCTCGTGCACGCCCACAGTGCCAAGGCGGGCCTCGCCGCGCGGCTGGCGCTGCGCGGCCGGGTGCCCACCGTCTACCAGCCCCACGCGTGGTCCTTCGAGGCCGCGCGAGGACGCACCGCACGGCTGGCCCGCGCCTGGGAGCGGTACGCCACCCGGTGGGCCGACCGCGTGCTGTGCGTGAGCGAAGCGGAGCGGGCGGCCGGCGCCGCCGTCGGCGTCGAAGCCCGGTGGGCCGTGGTGCACAACGGCGTCGACACCGCGCGCTTCACAGCTTCCCCGGCCTCGCAGGCCGGACGCGGGGCCGTGCCGCGCCCGGGGCCGCGCGCACCGGCGCTCCCGGCGGTGGCGGACCTGCCGCCCTCGGCGGTACTGGTGGTGTGCGTCGGGCGGCTGTGCGAACAGAAGGGCCAGCGCACCCTGTTGCACGCCTGGCCGCAGGTGGCGGCCAGGGTCCCGGACGCCCGCCTGGTGCTCGTCGGTGACGGGCCCGACCGGGAGGAGCTGCGCCGAGCAGCGCCCGCCGGGGTGGTGTTCGCCGGTGCCAGCGGCGCGGTGGCCGACTGGTACGCCGCAGCCGACCTGGTCGTGCTGCCCTCGCTGTGGGAGGGCATGGCGCTCACCCCGCTGGAGGCGATGGCCTGCCGCCGCCCCGTGGTGGTCAGCGACGTGGCCGGGTCCCGCGAACTGCTGCCCCCCGGACAGCAGGCCGACTGCCTGGTGCCGCCCGCCGATCCGGACGCGCTCGCGCAGGCGGTGGCCCGCCTGGCCCTCGACCCCCGGCTGCGTGCGGAGCTGGCCGACGCCGCGCACGCGCACGTACGCGCCCGGTTCGACCTCACGACGACCACCACCGCCGTACTGGAGCTGTACCGGGACGTGCTGCGGCACCGGACGGCGACGGTGGCGGTTCCCGCCGCGGAAGGAGCGGGCAGCAGATGAGCACCGACAGCACTGACGACTCCCGGGAACCGCACAGCGCGACGAACCCGGCGACGGCGACCGCCGAAGGCCCCGCGCGCACCACCCCCGTCCTCCCCCGGCCGGTGTCCGGCACCGGGGGCGAACCGGTCCCGCAGGAAGGGCGGTCGGCGCCCCTGCCGCTCCCGTCGGCCCGCGAACCGGTCGCCCTGCCGCCCACCGGTCCCGCCCGGCGCCGCCGCACCGGCGGGCCGGCACTGCTCACCGCCGACCTGGCGGGGACCGCAGCGGCCGTGCTCTCCTGCGCCGGCCCGCACGCCGCACCCGTGCTGCTGGCCCCGGTCTGCGCGAGCCTGCCGGTGCTGTGCGCCCGAGCGGGCCTCTACCGGCCCGGGCTCGACCCGCAGGCACTCGACGAACTGCCCGCCGTCGGCAAGCGCGCGGCCCTGGCCTGGTGCGTCGGCGCCACGGTGCTCGCCGCGTGCGACCGCACCGGGGCGCTGGGGCCGACCGGTCTGCTCGCGGGCTTCGCCGTCAACACGGCACTGGTGTGCGCACTCCGTGCCCTGGTGCACGGGGTGCGCCGCCGCCGCGGTCGGCGCCGCCCGCGGAGCGCCCTGGTCGTCGGCCGGGGCGAGACCGCCCGGGCGGTGACCGCGGCGCTCGTCGAGCGACCCCGGTACGGACTGCGGCCGACGGCACTGGTCGAGCCGGGCCCGGACGACGCCGCGGCACCAGGCGGCTCCGGAGGCACGGGCGGCTCCGCGAGCGCGAGCGGCTCCGGCAGCACGGGCGGCTCCGACGGCGGCAAGCTGCCCGGCACCGGCCGCAGCGAACCGGCGGACGGCGCCGCCGCACACCCGCCGCTGCCCGTCCTCTCCACGCCGGAGGAGGTGGCACGCGAGGTGGCGCGGCACGCCGTGCGGGACGCGGTCTTCCTGCAATCCCCCTGGGAGGACCCGCACTCCGCGGCAGTGGCCGGGATGCTGGGCGCCCGCGGGGTCGACGGCTGGCTGGTCCGGCCCGGTTGCGCACTGGGCGCACACGGCGGGCACGCCCCCTCCGGCAGCCGGCGGCCCGACGAGGCGCACCTGTGGGGCTTCTCCTGCCGGCGCCTGACGCTGGACTGCCCCCGGCCGCGCACCGGCCTCCGCAAGCGGCTGCTGGACATCGCACTGGTCACCCCCGCACTGCTGCTGGCGGCGCCGGTGCTGGCCGGCTGCGCCCTGGCGGTCCGGGTACTGGACGGGCCCGGCGTGCTGTTCCGGCAGGAGCGCATCGGGCAGGACGGACGCCCCTTCACGCTGCTGAAGTTCCGCAGCGTGCGGCCCGCCGACGACCACGAGGCGGCGACCCGGTGGTCGGTCGCCGGTGACGCGCGCACCAGTCCCGTCGGCCGGCTGCTGCGCCGCACGTCGCTGGACGAGCTGCCGCAACTGTGGAACGTGCTGCGGGGCGACATGAGCCTGGTGGGGCCGCGGCCGGAGCGGCCCTACTTCGTGGGGCACTTCAGCCGCCTCCACCCCGGCTACGCGCAGCGGCACCGCACTCCGGTCGGCATCACCGGGCTGGCCCAGGTGCACGGGCTGCGCGGCGACACCTCCATCGCCGACCGGGCGCGCTTCGACAACCACTACATCGAGACCTGGTCGCTGTGGCAGGACGTGCGGATCATCTGCCGTACCGCGGCCTCCCTCTTCCGGCTGGAGGGCCGGTGAGCGCGGTGGCGGGCGGCGCGCCGCCCGCCATCCGGGACGGCCGGACCGCGCTGGGCCGCGCCGTGCGGCGCTGCGGCCTGGACCGGCCGGTGGTACCGGTGCTGGTGACGGTGGGGCTGCTGTGCGCACCGCCGGACAGTGCGGGCCCGGGCGGCCACAGCGGAGTGACCCCCGCCGACCTGAGCTCCGGTGTGCTGGTGGTGTGGTGCGCGCTCGGGCTGCTGCGGGACCGGGCCCGGCAGCGGGCCGGGGGGCGGCTCCCGCGCCGGGCACTGACCCCGCGGGCCGCGCTGGTGCTGGGCGCACCGACCGCGGCGTTCGCCGTGACCACGGTCGCCTCGGCCGATCCCGCGGCGAGCCTGCCGGGCTTCGTGCGGTATCTGCAGCTCTTCGTCCTGGTGCCGGGTGCGGTGCTGCTGGCGCTGCGCGACGCGCGGGACGCCCGGCTGCTGTGCGGTGCGGTGGTGCTGCTGGCGCTGGTGGAGGGCGGCATCGGCGTCGTCCAGGCGGCCACCGGCACCGGTGCCTCCTACCAGGGCGAAGAGGTCCGCGCGGTGGGTACCTTCGGCGCGCTGGACGTGATGGGCATGGCCACGGCCGTGGCCTATGGGCTGGTGATCGCGCTGGCGTGCGGGCTCGTGCCGCCGGCCGGGGCGCCCCGGTGGCTGCGCCCCTGCGCGCTGGGCTCGGCCGCCGCGCTGGTGCTGCCGCTGGCCCTCTCCTACAGCCGAGGAGCGTGGCTCGCGACGGTACCGGCCTGTCTGCTGCTCCTCGCACTGCGCGGCATCCGCACGACCGTGTGCGCCCTCGCCGCCGTGACCGCGGCCGGCGTGGTGCTGGTCGGCGGATTCGGGGTGGCCACACACGAGTTGGGCCAGCGGGTCGGCAGCATCACCGAGGTCTCGGCCTCACCGGACCGCTCGGTGACGGACCGCTACACCCTCTGGAGCGCGGCGACGGACATCTGGCAGCAGGCTCCCGCCACGGGTGTGGGCCCCAAGGGCTTCCCCGAGCACCGGGACACGCACGCCGCGCTGGAGCTGTCCTCGGGCAGCGACGCGGCGGGCGCGGGGGTCCCCTTCCAGCGGGAGCCGCTGCTCTCGCCGCACAACATGTATCTCCTGGTCCTCAGCGAACAGGGCCTGGTGGGCACGGTGGCGCTGCTCGGTGCCTGGGGCGCGCTGCTGGTGTGCGCGCTGCGCCGGCTGGCCGACGCGCGGAGCCGCGGAGCCGCCTGCGGGGTGCGCGACTGCGGCGCCGCGGCCACCGCGCTGCTGGTGTGGCAGGCCGTGGACTTCCTCTACGGCGACATCGGTGGCCCGTCGACGGTACTGACCGCTCTGGTGCTGGGACTGGGCACCTGGTGGGCCCTGTCGCCCGCGGCCGAGGAGCACGCGGAGGGCCGGCAGGCCGGCGGGGACCTCGCCGCATGACCGACCCGTCCGCCACCCCGCACGCGCCGGCATCCGCGCCGGCCGGCGGGGCACCCCTCCCGACCGGTCGGCGACCGGACCCGTCCCGGCAGGACGCACCGCACCCAGCCGCGCCGCACCGGGCCGTGCGGCAGCCGGTCCCCCAGCGGCCGGACGCACCCCAGCAGGAGGCGCCGCGGCCGGACCCGCGGCCCGCGTCGGCGCCCGCAGGCGAGGAGTCGCCCCGGCTCGGACGGTTCCTCGCCCGGGCGGCCGCGGTCACCGCAGGGCTCACTGCCGCGGGTTCGCTGTTCGGGCTGCTGCGGGACCAGGCCATCGCCCAGCTCTTCGGCGCGGACTCCGACACCGACGCGTTCCTCGTCGCCTGGACGGTCCCCGAACTGGCCGCCACCCTGCTCATCGAGGACGCCATGGCGCTCGTCCTGGTGCCCGCCTTCAGCCTCGCCCTCTCCCGCAGGGCGGCCCGCGCGGAGGGAACCGCGGGGCAGGCCGACCCGGTGCGGGCGCTGGTGGCGACCACGCTCACCCGGCTCTCGCTGCTGCTCGCCTGCACCGCCGGGCTGCTGATGCTGGCCGCGCCGTACGTGGTGCGGGTGCTCGCACCGGGCCTGCCCGCCACCGGCACCGCGGTGGACTGCCTGCGGCTGACCGCGCTGACCGTGGTCACCTTCGGCCTCGCCGGGTACTTCAGCGCCGCGCTGCGCGCGCACCGGCACTTCACGGCACCCGCCGCCATCTACCTCGCCTACAACGCCGCCACCATCGCGGTCATGTTCGCCGCACACCGCGCCTGGGGGGTGCGGGCCGCCGCGCTGGGCGTGGCGGTGGGCGGCGCGCTGATGGTGCTCATCCAACTGCCCCCGCTGCTGCGCCGCCTGCCGCTGCGGCAGCAGCACCCGGCGCAGGGCAGGGCCCCGAGCACGGCGCGCGGCGGACAGCGGAGCGCGCACACCGGGACGCTCGTCGGCCTCGGCGTACTCGCGCCGGTCGTCACGTTCGCGGTGAGCCGCCAGGCACAGGTCTTCTTCGAACGCTTCATGGCCTCTTCGCTGCCCGCGGGCGCCATCTCGCACCTCAACTACGCGCAGAAGGTGGCCCAGCTCCCGATGGTGCTCTCGCTGATGGTGTGCACGGTCACCTTCCCGGTCGTGGCCCGCGCCATGGCAGACGGTGACGCGGTGGCGGCCCGGCGGCGGGTGGAGCGCGACCTGGCGACAGCCGGGACGGTGGTGCTGCTGGGCGCCGCGTACGTGGTCGCCTGCGCCCCGCAGATCATCGGCCTGCTCTTCGAGCGCGGCGCCTTCGACGCGCGGGACACCGCCGCGACGGCCGCGGTGATGCGCGTCTACTGCTGCGGGCTGCTGGGGCACAGCATGGTCGGCGCCCTGGTGCGGCCGTTCTTCTCCGGCAGCCGTCCGCCCTGGTACCCGGCCGCGGCGATGGGGGCCGGGCTGGCCGTGACGGTGGGCACCGGCGCTCCGCTGGCGGGCGGTTGGGGCGTTCTGGGCATCGCGGCGGCGAACGCGCTGGGCATCACCACCACCGCTGCCCTGCTGCTGCACGGGCTGGGCGCCCGGGTGGTGGCCATCGACGTGTCCGGCGTGGCGGCCGGGCTGCTGCGGCTGCTGGTGGCCGCCGCCGCCGCGGCCGGTGCGGGCTGGACGGTGTCCGGGCTCTTCGCCGTACCCCTGGCCGGGGCGCTCGCCGGCGGGTGCGCCGTGCTGCTCGCCTTCCTCTGCGTCGGGCTGCTGGTGGGAGCCCCGGAGCTGTCGCATCTGTCCACCGCCGTCAAACGGAGGTTCCCGCATGCCCGCTGACACCCGCAACCGGGCCCCCTGGCTGCTGATGTACCACTCGGTCTCCGACTGCCCCGACGATCCGTACGGCATCACCGTCTCGCCGTCGCGGCTGGAGCGCCAGTTGCGCTGGCTGCGCGACCGGGGGCTGACCGGCGTGAGCGCCGGACGGCTGCTGCGGGCCCGTGCTGCAGGGCGGGACGCCGGGCTGGTGGGGCTCACCTTCGACGACGGTTACGCCGACTTCCTGACCGCCGCCGTACCCCTGCTGCGCCGGTACGGATGCACGGCCACCGCGTTCGTGCTGCCGGGACGGCTGGGCGGCGACAACGCCTGGGACGAACTCGGGCCGCGCAAGGCGCTGCTGGACGCCGACGGCATCCGGGAGGCGGCCGCGGCCGGGATGGAGATCGGCTCGCACGGGCTGGTCCACACCGATCTGACCGGCGCCGACGACACGACTCTGGAGCGCGAGACGGCACACAGCCGGGCACTGCTGGGCGAGCTCACCGGAGCGGCACCCGCCGGGTTCTGCTATCCCTACGGAACGCTCGACCACCGGGCCGTGCAAGCGGTGCGCGCCGCCGGCTACCGCTACGCGTGCGGCATCGATCCGGGAGCGCTGACCGGAGTGCACGCCCTGCCGCGCGCCCACGTCGGCGCCCGGGACACCTCCGTGCGGCTGTATCTGAAGAAGGTGCTGCACCCGCTGCGGCGCAGGCCGCTGCCCGCGGCCTCCGCCCCAGCGGAAGCCGCCCGCCCGGACGGGGTGCGCCGATGAGGGTGCTGCACATCATCACCGGCCTGGGCGTCGGCGGGGCCGAGGAGCAACTGCGGCTGCTGCTGCGCCATCTGCCGGCCCATTCCGTGCGGGGCGAGGTGGTCACCCTCACCTCGCCCGGCTCCGTGGCCGAGGGCATCCGCGCCGACGGCACCCCCGTCGCCCATCTGGGGATGGCGGGCAACCGCGATCTGGCCGCGCTGCCCCGGCTGGTGCGGCTGGTGCGCTCCGGGGACTACGACCTGGTGCACACCCATCTGTACCGGGCCTGTGTGTACGGCAGGATCGCCGCCCGGCTGGCCGGGGTGCGCACCGTGGTGGCCACCGAGCACTCGCTGGGTGAGCGCGCGTTGGAGGGCCGCCCCCTCACTCCGGGTGTGCGCGCCCTCTATCTGGCGACCGAACGGCTCGGCACCACCACCGTCGCCGTCTCCGCGACGGTCGAGCAGCGGCTGCGCCGCTGGGGCGTTCCCGCCGCCCGGCTGTGCACGGTGCCCAACGGCATCGACGCCGCCCGCTTCCGCTTCGATCCCGCCGCCCGCGCCGCCGTGCGGAACGGTCTGGGGCTGGCACCGGACGCCTTCGTGGTGGCCGGGGTGGGCCGCCTGGTGGCGGGCAAGCGCTTCGACGCCCTGGTGGACGCGGTGGCCGCGCTGCCCGGTGCGCATCTGCTGCTGGCCGGGGACGGCCCCGAACTTGCGGCGCTGCGCGCCCGCGCCGCGGCGCTGGGGGCCGGCGACCGGCTGCGCCTGCTGGGCGAGTGCGCGGGCGGGCCCGGTGCCGGGCAGACACCTCGCGGCACGGGACCGGATGTGCCCGGGGTGCTGGCAGCCGCCGATGTGTTCGCCGCACCGTCCCCCGAGGAGTCCTTCGGGCTGGCGGCCGTCGAAGCGCTCGCCGCCGGACTGCCCGTGCTCTACGCGGCCTGCCCGGCGATCGAGGACCTCCCGCCCGGTCAGGCTCCGGGGGCGCACCGGTTCGCCGCTTCCCCGGACGGCCCGGCCGAGGCGCTGCGCGGGGCGCTGGCGCGGCATGCGGCGGACACCTCACGGGCCCCGGGCCCGGCCCGGCTGCCGGTACCGCCGGTGGTGCACCGCTACGACATCGCGCGCTGCGCCGAGCGCCTGGCGCTGGTCTACCGCACGGCGCTGGGCACGTCCCCGGACGGCGGGACCGCACCCGCCCGCACGCCGGGGGCGGCATCACCGGCGCTGCCGTCCCTCTCCCCCGACCGCCCCCTGACAACGAGGTGAGTTCCATGTCCAAGGCCGCTCCGGGAACGGCGGAGTCGTCTGCCGAGAACACCGGGAACACCGGGGAATCCAGGGAAACCCCGGAAACCGGGAAGACCGACGAGGCGGCAGCCCCCGGCACCGGGCGCGGCCGCGGTGCCGCCCGGCCCGCGGCGCGCCGGAATCGCCGCAGGCGCCGTTCGCGGATCCTCGGGTGGTGGCCGCTACCGGTGTGCGTGGCACTGGGGGCGCTCGGCGGGGGCGGGTACGCGACGCTCACTGAGCCGCGGTACGAGGCCACCAGCTATGTCCTGGTCTCTCCCGGCCCGCACGCCGAGGCGGCTTCGGCGCTGGGCTATGCCCAGGCGTACGGGAAGGTGGCCACGGACGCCTTCGTGCTCGGCGCCGCGGAGGCCGATGCGGGGCTGCCGCGCGGGGCGCTCCGCTCCCGGGTGCGGGCGGCCGCCTCGCCCGACGCACCGATGGTGCGCATCACCGGCAGCGCGCCGCGGCCGGGCCGTGCGGCGGACTACGCGGACGCGGTGGCGCGTTCGCTGACCGGCGCGGCGAAGAAGTCGGCCAAGCGGACAGGGGTGCGCCTGACGGTCGTCGCGCACGCCGCGCCGTCGGCCGGACCGGTCTCCCCCTCGATGCCGATCGCGGTGGCGGTGGGGACGAGTGCGGGCGGGCTGCTCGGCGCGCTGGTGCTGCTGGCCCGTCCGCAGCGGCGCCGGGCAGCGGACGGCGCGGCCGTCCCGGCTCCGGCGCCCGGCGGGGACGACACTGCGTCCGCCGCGCTGCCGGAGGCCGCCGGGCGTGCGGCCGCCGGACTGGAGGGGGCCCGATGACCTCACCGCTGCCGCCGCCCACCCGCCGCCGGCTGGCCGGGCCGGTCCTCTCCCCCTGGCGCAGCGCGCGGGGCGATGCCTCCGGACAGCCACCGGTCCGGCTGACGGCGACGCTGTGCCGCGCGGAGGAGCAGTTCGCCGCGCTGGCCGACGAGTGGGAGGCGCTGCGCGCCCGCAACCGGTCGGCGACGCCGTTCCAGAGTCACGCCTGGCTGTGGTCGTGGTGGCGGTCCTACGGGCGGCGCGGCAGGCTGCGGGTGGTCCTGGTGCGGGAGAACGGCCGCCTGGTCGCCGCCGCGCCGCTGATGCTCGTGCACCGTCCGCTGCCGGCGCTGGTCACGCTCGGCGGCAGCATCTCCGACTACCAGGACGTGCTGCTGGACGACAGTTGCCCGCGGGCCGCCGGGGCGCTGGCCCGCGCTCTCCACTCCGCTTCCCGCAGCGCCGTGCTCGATCTGCGCGAAGTGCGCCCGGGCGGTGCGGCGGAGCGGCTGTACGCGGCCTGGCCGGGGGTCAGCCGGTGCCTGGCCGACTCCTCCTGTCTGGAGCTGCCCGGCATTCCGATGGAGGAGATGCTGCGGCGGCTGGCGCCCGCCAGCGCCAAGCGCACCCGGCGCAAGGTCCGCCGGATCGCCGAACTCGGCATCGAGGCGCACGACGTGACCGGGGAGCGGGTGGCCGACGCGGTGCGCACGATGCTGCGGCTGCACGAGCGGCAGTGGCGCGGCAGGGGTGTCACGCCCGAGCATCTGCGCTCCCGGTTCGGCGCGCATCTGGTGCGTGCCACGACCGCGTTGGTGGCCTGCGGGGACGCGGCGGTGACCGAGTACCGGATCGGCGGCCGGGTGGCGGCCTGCGATGTCGCCTTCACCTCCCGGGACCTGGTGTGCGGCTATCTGTACGGTGCCGATCCGGCGCTGCGCGAGCAGCGGGTGGACATCGCGACGATGCTGCTGCAGCACGACGCCCATTACGCCGCCGCCAGCGGCCGGGGCACGCTGAGCATGCTGCGCGGCACCGAGCCCTACAAGTTGCGCTGGCGCCCGGTGACCGCCGTCAACCGCCGCTATCTGCTGGCCCGGCGGGAGCTGGCGCCCGCGCTGGGGCTGCTGGCCGCGCAGGCGGCGGCCCGGGAGCTGGCGGCCGAACTGCTGCGCAAACGGCCGCTGAGCTCCGTGGTCCGTGCCCTGCCGGGCCGTGCCTGCCGCGGCCCCCGGACCCGGCAGTGACGCCGTGAGCGCAGCACCGCGCTGGGCCCGGTCCGGGCGGCTATCGGCCCAGGGAGCGCAGCCAGTCGAACCGCACGCAGTAGTGGCCCAGCCCCCAGCACCGGTCCCACCAGGGACGGGGAGCGGACGCGGGCGGCGAGGGCCGCGCAGGGCCCGGGGCCTGCGTCTGCCCGGTCTGCCGGGGCGGCCCCGTCCCGGCGCCCAGCGCCGCCCGGTACACCGCGGCGGAGGCGGGGTTGCGCGCACAGCGCCACACGCCGTGCGGGCAGTAGTCGCTGATGGTCTGGTAGAGCGGCTTGTACCGGTCCATCCACTCCAGCATGCGGCGGGTGTACTCGGTGTTGTCGCCGTTGCGGAACAGCCCCCACTCCGGGTACGAGACGGGCTTGCGATGCCGCGCCGCGAAGTCGACGTGCGCCTGGAGTCCGTACGGTTCGCGCACCTGCTCCTCGAAGCGCATGCCGCGTGGCTGGTCGTAGGCGTCCATGCCGAGCACGTCCACCACGTCGTCGCCCGGGTAGCAGCGGGGCCAGGGGACCGCGTCCCGGCCCCGGCTGGGCGCGAAGTCGAAGCGGAACCGCTGGCCGTCCACCGCGCGCATGGCGGTCACGATGCGGCGCCAGTACGCCCTCCACGCCTTGGGGTCGGGGCCGCAGCGGTGTGTGTAGGTGGTGCCGTTCATCTCCCAGCCCAGTACCAGGACGGTGTCCGCGAGGCGCCGGCGCACCAGTCGTTCGGCCAGCTTCCGGTAGTGGCCGTCGAAGCGCCCGGCCGCGCCTTCGCGCAGCAGGGCGCGTACCCGCGCGTCGGAAAGGCCGGCCTCGTTGCGGGCGGCCATCGGCACGTTGAGCACCAGCAGCCGCTTCGGGTCGGCGTGCCGCCAGCGCGCCCAGGGCTCCAGGAACCGCGGCGGGCCCTCGATGTCGGTCCACAGGCGGCCGGGCAGGAAGGTGTGCCCGGCGCGCAGCCGGGTGCCGCCCAGCCAGCGCTCCATCCCGCGGATGCGGTGCACCCCCTCGGGTCCGGAACCCAGGAACGCGCCGACGGCCGGATCGGCGGCGGGAACCGGCGCGGAGGGGGAGGCGGACGCGGAGGGAGCGGAGGACGAGGGGGGAGCGGGCCGGCTCGGGGCCGGGGAGGCGGAGGGCTGCGGGCTGCGCAGCGGCCGCTCGCCCGGCTCGGTTCCCGGTCCGCCGTTCGGCAGCACGGTGCAGGAGGCCAGCAGCCCCGCGGCGAGGACCCCGCCGCACAGCACCGCCCTGATCCGCTGACGTCTGTGGCTCCGCATGGCTCCTCCTGGTCGCCTCCGGGCCGCTGTGCGGCCTCGGCCCGCGGTCCGGTCATCCGCCGGTCCGGAATCCTGATGATCCGTCAGCAGGATTCTCGCCCCGCCCGCCCACCCCACGCCTGAAGGACATGCCCCATGCCGTCGTTCGCCACGGACGTCCCCGCGCTGCTGCTGCGACTCGATCCGAACCCGTACCACCACGGCACCCTGGGAGCCGCCCGGTCGCTGGGGCGTGCCGGGGTGGAGGTGCACGCACTCGTCGGCTCGCGGATCGGCGCGGTGGGCCGGACCCGCTTCCTGCACCGGGTGCACACGCCGCGGCCCGCGGCAGCCGCAGGGCCGGGCGGCGCGCCGACCGACGCGGAGCTGGAACGCGCGCTGCTGGAGACGTCCGGGACGATCGGCAGGCCCGCCGTGCTCGTTCCGCTGGACGACCGGGGCGCGATCGGTGCCGCCCGGCTCGCGCCCCGGCTCGCCGGACGGTACCTGCTGCCCGCGGTGGCGCCGCTGCTGCCGGCCCGGCTGGCGGACAAGGCCGAGCTGTCCGCCGTCTGCGCCCGCGCCGAGGTCGCGCACCCCCCGACGGTGCTGCCCGGCAGCGCGCACGAGGCAGCGCGCGCCGCCGCGGAGCTCGGGCTGCCGGCGGTGGCCAAATGGAGCCGCCCCTGGCTGCTGCCGCCCGGCCTGCGCAGCACCGCGCTCGTCCGGAGTCCGGACGAGGCGGCGCGGTTGTACGAGCGGACCGCCGAGGCGGGCAGCGCCCTGCTGCTGCAGCGCAGACTGCCGGACGCGCCGGGAGCCGACTGGTTCTTCCACGGGTACGCCGCGGAGGGCGGGCGGTTCCTGATCGGCGGCGCCGGGCGCAAGGAGCGCTCCTGGCCGCCCCGCACCGGGCTGACCGCGGTGGGGACCTGGCTGCCGTGCCCCGCCGTGGAGGAGGCCGCGGCCCGCCTCGCGGCGGCCCTGGACTACCGCGGCATCCTCGACCTCGACTTCCGGCTCGACCCGGTCACCGGCATCCACCACCTGGTGGACTTCAACCCCCGCCCCGGGGCGCAGTTCCGGCTCTTCACGGACGGCGCCGGACTGGACGTGGTCCGGGCCCAGCACCTGCATCTGACCGGGCGTCCCGTGCCGGTACCGCGCGGGGGGCCGGGCCGGGGCTTCGTCGTGGAGAACTACGCGCTGCTGTCCGCGCTGCTGGGCCCGCGGGCACGCGGACGCGCGCGGGCGGCACCGCGCGGCCCGGTCGAGCGCGCCTGGTTCGCCGCCGACGACCCGCTGCCCTTCGCCGCGATGGCCGCGGGCTGGCTGGGCCGCTGCCTGGCCAGGGGGGCGCACCCGGCCGCCCTGCGCGAGCGGTTGCGCACCGGCAGTGCCAGAACCGCCCCGGAGCACGCCGCGAGCGCGGCGCGCCCCGTCACCGCGGGCCCGGCGCACCCCGCGCCCGGACCTGAGGGCCCGCAGCACACAGAGCCGACACCGCACACAGAGAGAAGGAATCCATGTACGACCTCGTAGTGGTGGGCGCCGGCCCCTACGGACTGTCCATCGCCTCGCACGCGGCGGCGGCGGGACTGCGCCTGCGGGTCCTCGGCAAGCCGATGGCCTCCTGGCGGGATCACATGCCGCGCGGCATGTTCCTCAAGTCCGAGCCCGGCGCCTCCGCGCTCTCCGACCCGGAGAGCGCCCACACGCTCACCGCCTACTGCGCGGACCGGGGCATCGAGGTGGGCCACGGCCGCCCGCTGCCGCTGGACACCTTCACCGAGTACGGCACCTGGTTCGGCAGCCGGGCCGCACCCCCGGCCGAGGACCTGACCGTCACCCGGGTCGCTCCGCACCAGTCCGGTTTCCGGATCCGCACCGCGGAGGGCGAGCAGCTCACCACGCGGGCCGTGGCACTCGCCGTCGGAGTGCTGCCGTTCGCGCACCGGCCCGGCCCGCTGCGCGGCCTGCCCGCCGAGCTGGCCTCCCACAGCACACACCACCGCGACCTGAGCCGGTTCCGGGGCCAGGACGTGACGGTGGTCGGCGCCGGGCAGGCGGCGCTGGAGACCGCGGCGCTGCTCGCCGAGCAGGGCGCCGAACCGCGGGTCGTGGCCCGGGCACCCCGCCTGAACTGGAACACCCCTCCCAAACCGCTCGACCGCGGCCGCCTCGGCTCGCTGCTCGACCCGCACAGCGCGCTGGGCACCGGCTGGCCGACCTGGGTGTGGTCCCGGCACCCGGGCGCGGTGCGGCGGCTGCCCACCGCGCTGCGGCTGCACATCGCCCGGAACGCCCTCGGCCCGGCGGGAGCCTGGTGGCTGCGGGAGCGGTTCGAGCCCGCCGTGCCGACCCTGCTGGGGCACACCATCACGGCCGCCGACCGCACGGCGGGCGGGATCCGGCGAGTGGGGAACGGCCCCGGCTCCCGGGTGCGGCTGTGGCTGAGAGCGGCGGACGGCACGGCACGGACGCTGGAGACCGACCACGTGGTGGCCGCGACCGGGTTCGCCCCGGAGCTGTTCCGGCTCGGGCTGCTGGATTCCACTCTGCGGGAGACCCTGCGCCGGGTCGGGGACAGCGACGGCCCCTGGCTGGGCCACGACTTCGAGTCCTCGCACCCGGGCCTGTTCTTCGCGGGGCTGCTGACGGCACCCTCGTTCGGCCCCGCGATGCGCTTCGTGCACGGCGCCGGTTTCACGGCTCCGCGACTGGTCGCGGGGGTGTGCCGGCACGTGGCCGCACGCCGGGCGGCGGAGGCGACCCGCGCCACGGGCGGCTCCGGGCACTCCCCGCGGGTGGCGGTGCCCCGCTCGGCCACCCGGGAAGCGGCCGCCGGGGAGGCCCCGGCGCCCGGCCGGGAGGTGAAGGCGTCGCGGTGACGGCGGTGCCGACGTCGGCGTCCGGACCGGGCCGGACGCCGATCGGCCCACCGGCCCCGGGCGGGGGCGAGGCGGGCGGCGGCCGTCAGCGGGCGTGGGCCGAACCGGTGCTCCCGGCGAAGAGGACCGAGGCGAGCTCGTCGTCCATGGACTGCCGGATCCGCTCGGTCAGCGCGCCCTGGGTCGCCTCCTCCAGCAGCTCGACCACCGTCCTGGCCTCGTGCACGGCCTTCGGCGGCTGCGCACCGGCCCGCCGCGCGACGCGGTCGAAGAACTCCTGCCGGGTCATCCGCACCCCGGTCTGCGGGATGTCCGGCGCATATTCGATGCGCCGCAGATGCTCGCCCAGCTCCGTCGGAAGCTGCGCGGCCAGATGGTCGGCCAACGGGGCCGGAATGCGTTCGGCCAGCGTCTCCAGGGTGGCACGGGTGCACGCCTCGGCCGCGCCCCGGCTCTCGAGGTGGGCCCGCGCCTGTACCTGGCCGATGAACTCGTCGTGTTGCATGGGGCTTCTCCTCACTAGAGCGGTGACTCCACCAGGCCCCTTCCAGCATGCGCGCCCCGCGTGCCGGTCGCACGTCCGGGCGGACACCCTCCGCGCCCGAGCAGCGGCGCAGCGCAACAGGGCGTGTCCGGAAGCCTGTCCGCCCCCGAGGACGCCGCGGGGAGGGGACGGCCTCCGGGCCCGCCGCTAGAGCTCGCGTACGATCCGCGCCGGGTTGCCCACGGCCAGCACGCCTCCCGGGAGGTCCGCGGTGACGACCGCACCGGCCCCGACGACCGTGTCCGCGCCGATCGTGACACCGGGGCAGACGATCACACCGCCGCCGAGCCACACATTGTCACCGATCGTGATGGGCAGCCCCTTCTCCCAGCCCGCGCGGCGCCGTTCGGCGTCCAGTTCGTGCGTCGGGGTCAGCAACTGCACGTAGGGCCCGATCTGCACGTCGCGGCCGAGGGTGATGGGCGCCGCGTCCAGGAAGACGGCACCGAAGTTCACGAACGTGCCGGCGCCGATCGACAGCCGGCTGCCGAAGTCGCAGTGGAAGGGCGGGCGGATCCGCACGCGCTCGCCCAGGTCCCCGACCAGCCGCTCCAGTATCCGGCGCCGCTCCTCGGGCGGGGCGGTACCGGACGCGTTGTAGAGCTCGCACAGTTCGGCCCGCCGCACCGTGTCCGCCAGCAGTTCCTCGTCGTCCGGGACATACCAGTCCCCCGCCAGCATCCGCCGCTTGTTCTCACCCATGGGCACACTCTCGCAGAGCACCCGCAAGGCGCCGTTCCGGCGGCGGACTTCGCGGGTGAGGGCAGACGGCTCCCGGTCACGGCGTGCCGCGCTTCCCGGGCCTGCGGCGGTCGGGCTGCTGCCCGTGGAGGAGCCGCGCACCGCGACAGCGAGCGGCCACGGAGCACGTCAACCGGTCGCTGGGGCGTCGGCGGACGGCACCGCGGTCCGGCGGGTGCTGGACGCCTCCGGGCTGCCGACCGCATGACACGACCGGCCGCACCGCGGCCGGTCCCCGGATGTCCGTCCCGCGCGCCGGGGCGGCTCACGCCCCGGCGGCGGCCGGGAGGTCGACCCGGCCGAAGCGCCTGCGGTAGGCAGACGGGCTCAGCCCGGTCTCCCGGCGGAGCCGGGACCGCAGGTTCGCGGCGGTGCCGAGCCCGCTCTCGCGGGCGACGACCTCCAGCCGCTCCTCGCCGCGCTCGATCAGCCGGCAGGCCAGCGCGACCCGCTCGCCGACCAGCCAGGCGAGCGGCGTGGTGCCGAGCTGGGCGCGGAAGCGGCGGTGCAGGGTGGCGGTGCTGACCGCCCCCCGGGCCGCCAGGTCCGCCACCGTGAGCGGTTCACCCAGCCGCTCACGGGCCCACTCCAGCAGGGGTGCCAGCGACTCCTCCGGGGCACGCGGCAGCGGCCGCTCCACGAACTGCCGCTGCCCGCCGTCCCGGTGCGCGGCGAAGACCAGGCGGCGGCTCACCGCGTTGGCGACCTCGGCGCCGTGGTCACGGCGCACCACGTGCAGTCCCAGGTCCAGCGCGGCCGAGCTGCCCGCGGCGGTGAGGATGTCGCCGTCGTCGACGAAGAGCACGTCCGGTTCCAGATGCACGTCAGGGAAGCGGGCGCGGAAGCGGTCCGCCCACTGCCAGTGCGCGGTCGCGCGCCGTCCGGTCAGCACACCCGCCTCGGCGAGGGTGAACGCTCCGCTGCACAGGCCCAGGAGGCGGGCGCCGCGCGCGTGGGCGCGGCGGACGGCCGCCAGCACCGCGGGGCGCCTGGGCACGTCGATGTCCGGCCGGTTGGGCACGATCAGGGTGTCCGCCTGCTCGGCTGCGGCCAGGTCCGCGACGCCGGTGAGGGTGAAGAAGCCGTCGCGCATCGCGGTGCACGGTTCGGGCGAGCAGAGCGTGAAGTCGTACAGCTCCCGGCCGAGCTCGGGCCTGCGCAGTCCGAAGACCTCTGTCGCGCAGCCGAGTTCGAAGGGGTTGGAGTTCTCGTCGACGAGCACGACGACCCGGTGGAGACCCGGCGGCCGACCGTGCGAGGAATCTTGCGCCATATGCGATTTCTAGCAGTCGCGGCGGACGCCGTCACGTCCCAGGATGAAGCCATGAACAGCGAACCCATCGACCTGAACCGGGCCCTGGCCTCCTTCGACGCACTGTGGAGCCCCAGGATCGTCACCCGCGTCAACGACTACGACGCACGCATCGCCAAGGTCCGCGGCGAGCACCTGTGGCACGTGCACGAGGACACGGACGAGTTCTTCCTCGTCCTGGAGGGAGAGCTGGAGATCGCACTGCGGGAGCCGGCCGGAGAGCGGACGGTGCGGCTGGGAACGGGGGCGGTCTTCACGGTGCCGCGCGGAGTGGAGCACAGGCCCGCCTCGCCCGGTAGCGCCGCCCTGCTGCTGTTCGAGCCCACCGGCACCTCCACCGTCGGGGACCGGCACGAGGAGGTGCCCGCGCACGTCGACGCCACGACGGGACACGAACTCACCGGGAACGCCGGCTGAGGCCGAGCGCCGCCGGGCGGTCCGTGCGCCGCGCAGCGCCGCCCGGCGCGGGTCCCGTGCCCGCGACGCGGCCCCGGCCGCAGCGCGGCAGGGCACACCGCTCAGGCCGCACGGACCTCCGCGATATGGGCCCGGGCCGCCCGCACCGCGTCACGGATGTCCCGGGTCCCCGTGGAGACGCAGAGCGTGTACGAGACGTCGTCCAGCTCCTGCCGGTCCCCGGACCGGTCGCGGAGGGCCTCGTAGCGGGTGAGCAGCTCGCGCAGGGTGTCGGGGTGGGCGATCATGGCAACTCCTCGGAGGCGCGCTGCGGCGCTCGGCGGTGCGGGACACGGCTGCCGCCCTGCGGCTCTTGCGGGCCGCGCAGGCGGTGCACAGGCCCAGTACCCGGCACAGGGCGGACAAACACATAAAAGCCGATATGAACCTGTACTCCCGTCCTCCGCGCTTTCCGCCCGTTTTGCCGCCTCGGCTTCTGGGCACCCCGGCGCCCGGGAGGGATGAGCCCGCCGTCGTGCGAAAGGAACCGGCAGGAGGCCTGAGGTGACGTGATGGATTCCGTACCCGGAGTGCCCTGCTGGGTCAGTCTGACCGTCCGTGACCGGCAGGCCACCGAGGACTTCTACGGCTCCGTGCTGGGCTGGTCCTTCACCGACAGCTCCCTGGGCCCCGGATTCCGCACAGCCACCAGGGAAGGCGACCCGGTGGCGGGCTTCAACGAGGCAGCCGTCTCCTGGCAGCTTCCCGTCCGCTGGACGGTGTTCTTCTCCGTGGACGACGCCGACCTGGTCTGCGAGCGGGTCCGCGAGCGGGGTGCCACCGTCGCCGTCGGCCCGCTCCGGGTCGGCGAGGGCCGGGCGGCCATGGCCGCCGACCCCTACGGTGCGGCGTTCGGCGTCTGGCAGGGGGAACTGCCGCGCGGCTGGGCGGTCGGCGCGGGGCACGCACCGGCCTGGCTGGAGCTGCGCACCGGTGACGCCTTCGCCGCGGCGCTCTTCTACGGTGCCGTGCTCGACTGGACGAAGAACCCCAGCCACGGGGTGAGTTACGAGGAGCAGAGCGACGAGGTGCACATCCTGGTGGACGGCGAGACTGTCGCCGGGCTCCGCGGAGGCGGCATCGAGGCCGCTTCCGACCCCCAGATCCGCACCCGTTGGGACGTGTACTTCCGCGCGTCCGACATCGACGCGGCGCTGAGTGCGGCGGAGCGGACGGGCGGCACCGTGGTCTCCCCCGTCCAGCACGCTCCGCACGGCCGGGTCGCCACCGTCCGCGACCCGGACGGCGGGCTCTTCCGCCTGCTCGGCATCTGACGCCGGAAACCGGGCCCGGCGGCCGGCCCCGTCCCCACGCGGACCGGCCCCGTCCCGGCGCGGACCGGCGGCTGCCGTGCCGGGTGGTGCGGTGCCGCACGCGGCTCCCCGGCCCGCGCCGCGGGCCCGCCTCAGCCCTTCCGGTTCTGCTGCAGCACGTCGTGGCAGACCAGGCAGATCATCCGGCGCGAGTCGCGCGAGGACCAGACCTGGCCGACGCTCATCGAGCGCCGCACCGGCTCGGGGTCGCTGTGCAGGTGGCGGTCGCATACACCTACCCCGCAGTCGACGCAGACCGCCAGGGCCGAGGTCTCGGTGCCCTCCTTGAAGCAGTCGTAGCAGTGCATGACGCCCCCTCTCTCGGAGCCGTAAGGGCGGACTGTGCGCGAGTTCCCCTCCGTACGGCGCCGTACGCATCGGTACGGCCGTTCGGCGCAGCGCATGCCCCCGGCGGTGCGCCGAACGGCGCTCGGCGGCTGCGCCGGCCGGGGCGCCGGGCCGGTGCTTCCGGCTCGGGGTCAGTAGCCCCGCGCGGCGCGGACGGCCAGGCCGGGAAGCCGCCCCGCGCCCAGCGCGAGCCACGCCGCGCGGAAGTCGGCCAGGACGTCGGCGGCGGTGGTGGGCCCGGCTGAGTGTGCGGTGAGAGTGGTGCGGGGCAGCTCCCAGGCCGGTGCCCCGGGCCCGGCGGGCTCCTCCGGCAGGACGTCCAGCACCGCGTGCGCCACCCGGCCCTCCTCCAGCGCCCGGCCGAGTGCCTCGGTGCGCACGGTGGCGCCCCGGCCCACATTGAGGAACGTCGCACCGGCCGGCGCGCCGAAGAACCCCGAGCCCAGGAGTCCCTCCGTGGCGGGGGTGAGCGGCAGCGCGCCGACCACCCAGCGCGCCGCCCCCAGGGCCGCGACCAGCTCCGCCGACGGCGCACCGGAGCCGTCCGGGGCGCAGGAGCCGTCCGGGGCGCCGAGCGCGACGACCTCGTCGAAGCCGGGCACCGGACGCGCGGTGCGGGCCGCCCCGACCGTGCGCACCCCGCAGGGGCGCAGTGCGGCGGCGATGCCCGCACCGATACCGCCGGTCCCGAGAACGACGGCGAGGGTGCCGTCGGCCAGTTCCGTGGGCAGCCGGTTCCAGGTGCGCGAGGTCTGCTGCTCCAGGAAGGCCGGGATCTGCTGCAGCTCGGCCAGCACCCAGGCCAGTACGTACTGGCCGATCCGCTCCCCCATCCGCCCGACCGTGCGGGTCAGCAGCGTCCCGGGCGGCCAGCCGGCGGACGCCGCCAGCAGCGCGTCGACCCCGGCGTTGGTGCTGTGCATCCACAGCAGCCGCTCGCCGGGGCCGAGTTCGGGCAGGGCGGGGCCCACATGGACCCGCGGCCCGGTACCGGGGCCCAGCGGACGCCGGACGAGTTCCTCGACGCCCGCACGCACCGGCGCCGGCAGCCCGGGGTCGACGGTGACGGCAGCGCCCTCCAGTTCCCGTCCGATCCGTCGGGGGTCCACGCCTTCGATCGCCATCGGCCTTCCTCTCCGTCGCCCCGGCCCCGGTGGCGTCCTCGGCCGCGCTGCTGCGGCTGTCAGGTCACGAGGACGCGGCGATGTGCCAGCTTCCGACCTGACGGTACTGCGAGTCGTAGACCTCCGATCCGTCGCCCGGCTCCAGTGCGTAGTGCCGCAGGTTGCCGCCCCAGTACCGCAGTGCCCGGCCCAATTCGGCCACGGCCTCCCCCTCGCCCTGCATGCCGCTGATGTCCACCTCGAGCACGAACTTCATCTCGGACCTCCTCCGCTCTGTTGCACGGGGCGCAGTTTCCGGTGGCGGCGCGCCCTCGACACCTTCCATCGTTTCATTGAAGCTCCTGTGGGGACTTTTGATCAGCATCACGCCACTGAGGCAGGAGTCACTGCGGCAGAAGCCTCAAATCCGCGTCCAACGTCGAATCGACCGGCGGCGGTGTGGAGGGGGAGGAGGTGTGACCGAGACACCCGCCAAAGGGGCAACGGGATGATCTTGAACTCCTGAGCACCGTCTACCCGTCACCCCTTCGGCTCAGTGTCGTTGGTGGCGATGTTGAGCGCCGTCTGGGTCCTGGGGTGGGTTGTGACATCGATCGAACGGACCGCGTATCCGCGGTTCAAGCGGCTCATCACCGCGCATGAGCTGCACCTGTTCTCTCTCTCTCCCCCCCCCGAGCCGCGATGAGCTGGAGTGGGCGGCCGATGCCACGGACGGCGATGCGTCGGGGCACATGGGACGCCTCACCTGCGGAGACGTGGCCGGGGCGATCCGCTGTCGCAGCGAATACGCTGATTACCGCGACAGCGGAGCGGGGCGCCGAGCAGGACAGATGGGCAGGGGGCGCCGGGGAGTCAGGCATCGGCACTCGGAGGCAAGTGTTGCCGTGAACTTGTGCGAACGCGCACCGGGCTCTCGGTACTGGGGACACGGATTCGAGGCTGTCAGCCGACGGCCGGCCGGGATGCGTCGAGAGCGGAGCGGTGCCGATCCACGATTCCCTCGACGATTCTCATCAGGCGGTCCCCCGCCCGATCGATGCTTCCGTTCTGCGTGCTGACCTGCGCGCCTTCGAGTACGAAGGTGATCTCGGCTGCGGCCTGCTCGGGGTCGGGCAGCCCGGCCTCGGCGCACAGGCCCACCAGCCTGCGGGTCTGGTGGGCCTTGTGCTCCTCGATCACTTGCCGCGCGGGATGAGAGCGGTCGGGCAGTTCGGCCAGGGAGTTGATGAACGGGCAGCCCCGGTGCGAGATGGCCGGCAATCCTTCGGCGATGAAGCGGGCCAAGCCCATGATCTGCTCCCTGGGCCGGCCGGGGTATTCCATCCGGACCCGGTCGAAGGCCGCCTGGTAGTCGGCGGCGACGATCCGCATCCACTCCGCGACCAGCACGTCCTTGGTCTCGAAGTGCCGGTAGATCGCCATTTTGGTGGTCGCGGCCTTCTCGGCGATCGCCTGGACGCTCACCCGCCGGATTCCCTCGCTCTGGAAGAGCTCTTCCGCCGCGTCGAGGATGCGCTCGCGGGGCGGCAGTTTCGCCACCCTGCTCGGCCTGCCGGCGGTCGACGCCATGGCTGCTCCGTGACGTCCGCTCGGGTGCGGGGCCTCTTGTGTCATCGCTCCTACGGTACCACTTCGTTCCATGCGATACCGTTCGGTATCGTCAGAGACTCAGTAGTATTGTTCTTTCCGCCAGGAGTAAAAGTGAGAGTTGCCGAGTACGTGAACTATGACGCGGTCGGACTCGCGGAACTGGTGGCCGAAGGGGAGGTGACCGCCGCCGAACTGCAAGCAGCCGCGCTCGAGGCCACGCAGGGGGTCGATCCGCAGATCAACGCCGTCGTGGAGACCTGGCCGGCCGACGACGAGCCCAAGCCCGGCAGCACACCGCTGGCCGGGGTCCCTTTCCTGATCAAGGACATCGGAGCCGCCATGGCCGGGCGGCGCATGGAGCTGGGCAGCCGCCTTGCGGCCGGCCACGTCGCACGCGCCGACTCCTTCCTCGTGCTGCGCTTGCGTCGCGCCGGACTGCTGACGTTCGGACGTACCGCGACATCGGAGATGGCCTACAGCATCACGACAGAACCAGTGCTGTACGGCGCGACCCGTAACCCGTGGAACCTGGAGCGGAGCGCGGGCGGATCCAGCGGGGGCGCGGGCGCGGCCGTAGCTGCCGGGGTCGTACCGCTTGCCCACGGCACCGACGCCGCCGGCTCGCTCCGTGTCCCCGCCGCCCACAACGGCCTCTTCGGGCTGAAGCCCACCCGCGGCCGGGTCTCCATGGGCCCCGACTTCGACGAGCTCTTCAGCGGCCTGGCCGTGCCCGGCAGCGTCAGCCGCACGGTCCGCGACAGTGCGGCCCTGCTCGACCAGATCAGCGGCCCGGAACCGGGTGACCCCTACTTCGCCCAACAGCCGTCCCGGCCGTACACGGAGGAAGTCACCCGCCACCCGGGCCGGCTGCGGATCGGTGTCCTCACCCAGGCATGGGGCGGACGCCGCACCACCGCACCGGTGGCCGACGCCCTCTCTCGTACCGCGGGTCTGCTCGAATCCCTCGGCCACCAGGTGAGGGAGGCCGAGGTCGACCTCGGGGCCGACTGGGAGGAGTACGTCCTGGCCAACGCCCATCTGTTCACGGCGAACCTCGCGGCCACGGTCGACGAGCTGGCTGCCGCCTTCGGCCGGCCCATCGATTCCTCCACCCTCGAACCGGCGACCCTCGCCGGCTACCACTACGGGCAGCGGGTCAGCGGCGCCCAGTTCGTCGCCGCTCTCACGATCCGAAACCGTGTCTCCCGCAGCCTGGCCCGGTACTTCGACGCCTACGACATCTTGCTCACCCCGACCGTGCCGGAGCTTCCCACGCCCCTGGGCGCCTATGCCGAGAGCGCGCAGACGCTGGACGGCCTCGGCTGGATCGACACCGTCTTCGACCGCTCTCCGTTCACCATGCCTTTCAACATGGCGGGCACGCCCGCCATGTCCGTGCCGCTGACGGCCGACGCGGAAACGGGGCTTCCGATCGGTATGCAGTTCGCCGCCGGATACGGCCTCGAGAGCCGCCTCTTCCGCCTCGCCGGCCAGTTGGAGCAGGCCAGCCCGTGGTCGGGCCGAATCCCCACGGTGTGGGCAGGGAATCGCACGGACCACTGAGAAGCGCCCCTGCAGCCGGGAGCCAACGAGCCATGCGCTGAGCGAGTGGGAGAAGTGCCTCGCGCATGCCGTCCTGGTACGGCAGGACCCCGCACACGGTCACGGTGCGGGGTCCTGCACCACCCTCGATTGTCGGCCCCACCTGCCGACGTTCCACGAAGGAGTCCCGCTCATGCCCGCGGTTTCCAACTCCAGCACACGCCGCGACGTCGAATTCGACGCGGACGGCACCACATTGCGCGGCTGGTTCTATCCGGCCCCTGACAGTGCCCCGACCGCCGCCGTCGTCATGGCGCACGGGTTCTCCCTGGTCAAGGAGGCGTACCTGGACCGCTACGCCGAGCGGTTCGTCGCCGCCGGGCTGGCGGTGCTGGTCTACGATCACCGCAACTTCGGTGCGAGCGACGGCAGTCCTCGCCAGGAGATCGATCCGTGGCGTCAGATCGAGGACTACCGGCACGCCATCACCTACGCCAGCACACTGCCGGAGGTCGACCCCGACCTGATCGGGGTCTGGGGGACCAGTTACAGCGGCGGGCACGCCATCGTCGTGGCGGCCGACGACCTGCGGGTCAAGGCCGTGGTCTGCCAGACCCCCGCGGTCAACGGCGTGCAGACCGGATGGCGGCGTATTCCCATGACGCAATTGGCGGCAGCCGGTGAGCGGTTCGCGGCTGAGCGGATCGCCCGTATGCAGACCGGCGAAGTCGCGACACGCCCGGTGATCGGCGACGCTGCCGACGGCCCCGTCTACGCCGCCGACGACGCGTTCGACTACTTCACCGCGGTCGGAGAGATCGCCCCGTCGTGGCGCAACGAGGTCACCGTCCGCACCGGCGAGTGGAGCCGCGCCTACAACGCCGGCGACCATATCGAGAGGGTAAGTCCCAGGCCGCTGCTGATGATCGTCGCAGACGACGACACCACGTCGGGCACCGACTTGCAGTTGTCCGCCTTCAACCGAGCGTTGGAGCCCAAATGGCTGCAGATCATACCCGGCGGCCACTACGGCCCCTATGTCGAACAGTTCGAGGCCACCTCCTCGGCCGCCGCCGAGTTCTTCGCGACCCACCTGCACACGAGCCGCCGCTGACCATGCGAACTGCTCCCTTCGATCGTTCATGAACGGTCTGTCACGGCAGGTGCAGGACGTGTTCTGTAACGTTTCGCCGCGGCGGGATGCTGTGCCCGCGGACGTCGGGCCGCCGCGGGCAGAGGCGCTGGACGGCCTCGGCAGGAATGCGGCGCGTCTTCGACCGGTCGTCGTTCCATGCGGCAGGCATGCCCGCCACGTCCGTGCCGGCGAAGGCCGACGCCGGGACGGGGCTCCCGCCTGGTATGCAGTTCGCCGCCGGTTACGGGCTCGAAGGCAGCCTCTACCGTCTCGCTGGACAACTCGAACTCTCCTTTGGCGCGTATCCCGGTCACACCCCGGGAGGGACGGCCTCGGCTGCCGACGACGAGGCGGGCCGGGGAACGGCGCACGGCACGCTCGCGCGCCGCACCCGGCGCCCGCGGCCCGCCGACGCCGAAGCGGACGCGCCGTCCTTCGGGGAGACTCCCCCGACCGCCCGCCCGCGGAGGCTTCGGGCTCAGCGGCGGCCGATGTGCCTGCTGACGTACCACGCAAGCGCGGCCGCCGTCAGGACGCGGCGCTCGAAGCGCCTGCTCCGGATGTTCGCGCGGTGGGCGACCAAGGAGAACGGCCGGGTGACGGCGGCTCGTTGCACTGTCAGTTCACCGGCGGAGATGTTCCGGCCGACGGCCCTGGTGTGCGGGAGCAGGGTCTCGACCGCCGCGATCGCCTGGAGCGCGGAGTAGCTGAGCTGCCGCTGGGAGAGCAACGTCCTCGCGTGCGCGAGCAGCACCCGGTCCGCCTGGTCGGCCAGCACGTCGACGGCGCTCAGCTCCGGAGCGATGCAGCGGACCGTTCCCTCGGCGTTGGCGAAGGACTTGCCCAACAGCCCGATCATGGGGTTCGTCTGGATGCCCCGTCGGGTGGAGTGCCGGAGCAGCTCGGCCAAGGAAGCGCCGAACCGCAGCCGGCTGAGGGGGATCGCCGCCAGCTTGGGGACGACGGTGGACATGTCCTGCTCGAACCCGCTGAGGTCGGCCCACGGCGTCGGGCGGCCCATCTCGGCCCACGAACGTGCCACGGCGTGTGCGTCGTTGTTGGCCAGTCCCAGGAGCGTCATCATCAGACTGCTGCTCACATGGCGGTCGATCCGGCCGACCATGCCCCAGTCGATCAGGGTCGTCGGTCCGCCCGGGCAGACGAAGACGTTGCCGGGGTGGGGGTCGGCATGGAAGCGGTGGTCGATGAAGTACCCCTGGTACATGAACGCCAGGAGGCCGGTGCCGATCCGTTCGCGCTCCTCGGGGGCGAACGCGGCGGGGTCGGCGTCGCGGATGCTGGTGCCCGGAGCCCGCTGCTGGATCAGAACTCTCGGCGTCGCGTGCACGACGTCGGGAATCCGTATGCCGGGAACCGCACCGACCGTCCTGCGGGCCTCGTCCATGTTCGCCGCTTCGAGCGTGAAGTCGAGTTCCTGGCGTACGGCCTCGAACACCACACTCACCATCGCGTGGAAGTCGATCGTCTCGCTCATCAGCGGAAACCGCTTGGACAGAACACGCGTGACCAGGCGCAGCAGACGCATGTCGGCCGCCATGACCGACGTGATGCCCGGACGCTGGACCTTCACCACCACGGGACGGCCGTCGCTCAGGGTGGCTGCGTAGACCTGGGCAAGGGACGCGCACCCCAAGGGGTTCTGGGAGTCGAAGTGCTGGAAGCGCTGCCGCCAGGCGCGGCCCAGCTCCGCCTCGAGCACCGGGGACATCCACTCGAACGCGCAGGGCGGCACCCGGTCGTGGAGCCCTGCCAATTCCCCGGCCACAGCGGGCGGCACGAGATCCTCACGGGTGGAGAGCACCTGCCCGACCTTCACATAGAGCGGACCGAGCCGCTCCAGGGCAGCACGTACCCGTGCCGCGCGCTGCTGCCCGCGGGTGGTCCGCTCTCCTCCCGCTCCCCGGTCGCCGCTTCTGCTCAGTTCCCCGGCCAGCAGCCCACTCCCGACCGCGAGAAGCAGCCGACCACGTTCAGCAAGCACCAGCGCCTCCGGTTGGGTACGGGAACGAGCAGGGAAGTCCCGGCCGGGGTCGCCGGGCGGCGAGCGCTGCCCACCGGCAGGGTCCCGTGTGCCTGTTCCCCGGTGGCAGCAGCGCGGCGGGTGCCGCCCGCGGCGGCGTGTGCCGGGCACCGCCGACGTGATCGCTTGCGGCATATCCAAGGCAATGGCCCGTTCGGCCACGGGATAAACCATCGGACCGCCCCGGAAGACGACAACGCGTCACGCACGGAATTCCCCCCGCTTCGGAAACCACCCGACCGAAGGAATTGCCGCGATGAAGGAGGACAGCAGCGCCGAACGGCCACGGGGAGCACCTCCTGCGCGCACCCAGAAACGGTCAGCCAATCGAGTGATTGACCTCCTCGGAAATGCAGAGGACTCTTAGTGGCAGAGGCAGAACCTGCTCCGATGGAAGCGTCTTCCATCTGGAAACTCTTTCATCGAAGGCAGCCCCGTGCGTGTCTGCGCACCGAAATACAGCTGCTCGCTTCCACGCATTTGGCCAATACCTTCACGTATTTCGCCGAGACCTTCGCGCCGTTGCGCTCGCCAGGTCGGCATGGCCGGCATGGCCGGCCCGTCCCCGGACAGCGATCCCTCCGGAGCGCATGCAGTGGGCCTCGCATTCCCGGGTACTCCGCCGCCTCGTGCAGGAAAGGAAACCCATGCCCCTCCATCGCTTTCATCTGGCACGCATCCTGCATGGACTGGTCGCCGACATCAAGGAATACCTGGACGACGCCATCGACGCGTTCGACATGGTCGAGGGCGCCGGACGCTCGGCGGTCTTCCCGGACACCGCGGCCGGGACGCCCGGCCCGGCCGCGGAGGACAGCGCGTCCGCGACGCGCGGGGAACACCGTTCCGCCGCGGAGACCGAGGCGCTCAGAGCCGAACTCGACCGCCTGCGGCAGGAACTGGACACGCTCGCGGTGAAGGTTTCCCCACCCGCATCCTGACCCGCCGGACCGGTCCGGTGAGCCTGCTGCACCACCCCGGCTGCGCACTCCCTGCGCGGTCCCGCGACGCCCGGCTCCGCGCCGCTCGACGCTTCCCGGCACGGCCGGGAGCAGCTCTCCGCCCCACGAAAGCGCGCCGCGCACCGACCACGGCCGTCCCCACGACTCTCCCGAACCCCCGGCCCCGCATGCGAGGTTCCCTTGACGGATCCACTCTCCTTCCGGATGGCGCACCGCCCCGTCGCCGTCGTCGGGCTGGCGGGGATGTTCCCCCAGGCCCACGACCTGCGCGAGTTCTGGCACAACGTGGTCACCGGCCGAGACTGCATCACCGACGTACCCGCCTCCGCCTGGAGCGTGGAGGACCACTACGATCCCGACTTCCGGGCGAAGGACAAGACCTACGCGCGCCGCGGAGGCTTCCTCCCGCATGTCCTCTTCGACCCGGCCGAGTTCGCCATCCCCCCGGCGGCCGTGGACTCCATCGGCCTGGTGCAGTTGCTGAGCCTCCGGGTCGCGGGCGAGGTGCTGAAGGATGCGCGATGCCCGGAGTCCGCCTGGTACGACCCCGCCCGGACCGGCGTCGTTCTCGGCGTGTGCGGTCAGAACTCCTCCATGTTCCCGCTCTCCTCGCGCCTGGCCGCCCCCGCGGTCGAACGTGCCGCGCGCGGCTGCGGAGTGGCGGAGGCCACCGCCCAGGAGATCGCCCGCAGGTTCGCCGAGGAGTCGCCCGAGTGGACCGAGGACAGCTTCCCGGGTGTCCTGGCCAACGTGGTGGCCGGACGCATCGCCAACCGGTTCGATCTGGGCGCGGCCAACTACACGGTCGACGCCGCCTGCGCGAGTTCCCTTGCCGCCCTGCGCGCGGCAGTGAGCGAGCTGCTCGAACACCGCGCCGACCTGATGATCACAGGGGGATGTGACGCCGACAATTCCGTCAACACCTTCCTGTGCTTCAGCAAGACACCCGCGCTGTCCCCCACCGGCACGGTGCGGCCGTTCGACAGCGAGGCCGACGGCACCCTGCTGGGCGAAGGCGTCGCCATGCTGGCCCTCAAACGACTCGCCGACGCCGAACGGGACGGCGACCGCGTCTACGCGGTCCTGCGCGGGCTGGGGAGTTCGAGCGACGGACGGGTCGGCAGCATCTACGCGCCGAACTCCGAGGGCCAGCTCGCCGCACTGCGCGGCGCGTATACGGACGCCGAGGTGGCGCCGGCCGCGATCGGACTGATCGAGGCCCACGGAACGGGGACCCGGGTCGGTGACGCGGCCGAACTCAGGGCGCTGAGCACGGCCCTGGCCACGGAGGACGCGGTCGCGCCCGTCGCGGTGGGCAGCGTGAAGTCCCAGATCGGCCACACCAAGGCTGCCGCCGGTGCGGCGGGGCTCATCAAGACCGCGCTCGCTCTGCACCACCGGCTGCTGCCGCCCACCATCAACGTCGGCACGCCCAACGACGCCACCCGAGGGACGGGCCTCTACATCAACACCCGCGCCCGCCCGTGGCTGCGCGAGCCGCACCGCGCCCTCCGCCGTGGCGGCGTGTCCGCGTTCGGTTTCGGCGGCGTGAACTACCACGCCGTCCTGGAGGAGTACGAACCCTCCGAGACGGAGCTGCGGACGCTGCACCCGACTCCGCAGGCCCTGCTGTGGCACGCGCCCGATCCGGCGGAGCTCCTGGCCCGGCTCCGTGCGGGCGCTCCCGCGGAACCCGACTGCCCCGTGCCCGCCGACCACGCCCGGATCGGGCTCGTCGCCCGCGATCCGGCGGAGCGGGCGCGCTTGGTCGCGACGGCCGCGGCACACCTGGCCGAGGCGGGTGACGCGGCGGAGTGGGCCTTGGAGGACCAGGTGTACTACCGGCGCAGGGCGCTCCCTCCCGGCACCTCGAGCGCGGTCCTCTTCGCGGGCCAGGGCAGCCAGTACCCGGAGATGGGGCTGGACGCCCTCCTGTCGGTTCCACCGGTCCGCAGGATGTTCGACGCGGCGAACTCCTCGTGGGAGGAGGGCCGGCGGTCCCTGGCCCGCGTCGTCTTCCCCGAACCGGGCGGCGTCTTCCCCGAACCGGGCGGCCCGGCGCACGAAGAAGACCTGCTGCGGACCACCGCCTACGCCCAGTCCGCCGTCGGCGCCCTGGCGATGGGGCAGTACGCCTACCTCCACGAGCTGGGATTCCGTCCGGAGGCGGCGCTCGGCCACAGCTCCGGCGAGGTCACGGCGCTGTGGGCGGCCGGATGCCTGTCGGCCGACGACTGCCTCCGCCTCACCCGCGCCCGGGGGCGAGCCATGCAGCCACCGCCGGACATGCCGGACCCCGGCGCGATGGCCGCGCTCCGGCTCTCCGACCAGCAGTGGACGGCGCGCGCCGAGCGCCACCCCGACCTGGCCCTCTGCAACATCAACGCCCCGGACGAAGTCGTGGTGGGCGGCCCGTCGGCGGCCGTCGGCGCGCTCGTGGACGAGTGCCTCCGCGACGGCGGCCCGGTGGCGACGCGCCTGCCGGTGGCAGCGGCCTTCCACACCTCCTTCGTCGCCCACGCCGTCCCGGTGTTCGCGGAGGTGCTCTCCAGCACCGCGTTCCGTCCGCCGGCGCTCCGCGTCCTGGCCGACAGCCCCGGTGCACGCTACGGCAACGGTCCGGACGCCGACCGGGAGGTGCTGGCCCAACAGATCGTGAGGCCGGTCGACTTCGCGGGACGGGTGCGCGAACTCTTCGAGAGCGGCGTGCGCGTGTTCGTCGAGTGCGGGCCGCGGCAGATCCTCGGCAGGCTGGTCCCCCGTATCCTCCCCGGAGAGGCCGTGGAGGTCGTCTCCGGCGACGGCGGACCGGGCACGAACAGCGCGGCGGCGCTGAAGCAGGCGGCTCTGCGGCTGGCCGTGCTGGGGTTCGACGTCAGGGACGTCAACCGCTACGACAGCCCGCATCCCGACCCCCGCCCCGCGCCCTCCCCGGTGGCACGGACCCTGGAAGGACCGCACTTCGCGGTTCTCGCCCGGCGCGAGGCGCAGGAGGCGAGCACCGCACAGGAGCCGCGCACGCGGACGCCCCGCCCGTCCGAGCCGGCGGAACCGTCCGACGGGACGCTCCCGGCGCCCCGTCCAGCCGCTGCGGACGCCTCCGGTACCGGACTCCTGCGTGCCGCTACCGCCCAACTGGACCTGCACAGCGCATTCCTGGCCGGTCAGATGGAAGCGAGCCGGTCGTTGGCCGGGGCGCTGGAGCACGCCGGCCAAAGCCCCGACGCGTCCTTCGTGGCGTGCGTGGAGGCGATCCGGGACCACAGCCGGGCGCTCCTGAGCACGCATGTCCGCAGCCAGGAGATCCTCCTGGAGATGGTGCGGGACGGCGCGCCGGGCGGACCGGCGGCGACGGACGGTACTGCCGGGCTCGCTCCCGCACCCCCGACGCAGCGGACGGGACCGGACGCGCGGCCGGCACCGCCCGCACCGGCTGCGGCAGACCCGGAGGGCCTCCGGGACACTCCGGCGGCCGCGCCCCCGTTCGAGTCCGCTCCGCAGCCCGTCTCTCCCCGGGCAGAGGCCGACCGGTCCGCGGCAGAGACCGGCCCCGGCACGGAGTCCGGACCAGCGGCGGAGTCCGAATCGGCGGGCGAGTCCGGACCGGCGGCGGACCAGGGCCTGCCGTCCGACCGGCTCCAGGTCGAACGCATTCTGCGGGACATGGTCGCGGAGAAGACCGGCTACCCGGTCGAGATGGTCGATCCGGCCCTCGATGTCCAGACCGAACTGGGCATCGACTCGCTCAAACAGGTGGAGATCGCCTCCGAGGCGTGGCGCAGGTATCCCTCCCTGCCGCGCGAGGAGATCTACCGGTTCGCGCAGGCGCGCACGATCGGCGAACTGGCCGAGCTTCTGACAGCGGCGACCCCCCGGGCGCCGGGTGCCGGCCGGCCCGCCGCAGTGCCCTCGGGCCGCGCCTCCCTCGGGCTGCGCCCGCTGGCGGCGGTGGACACGCTCGTCGACGCCTACGGCAGCCGTCCGGTGGCAGCGGTCGTCGAGGACGGCAGCCCGTTGGCGCACGCGCTGGTCACCGCTCTCGAAGCGGACGGCTGGAGTGTGCACCGCATCGTCGTCCCCGGGGCGCCCGCGCCCTCCGAAGGAGCCCACCGGCTCCGGGACCGAGGGGAGGAGGCGCTGCGCGAGGCACGCGACCGCCTCCTGTCCCCGGACGGCCGGCTCGATCTGTGTGTGCTGGTCGAGGGCAGCGGCCAGGTCCACCACGCCCAGGACGCGACCGACCGGCTCCGCCACAGCGTCCTCGTCGCCAAGCACCTGGTACCCGCGCTCAAGGCGAGCGTCTCCCAGGGGCGCAGGGGAGCCTTCGTGACCGTCACCCGCCTGGACGGTGCGCTGGGACTGGCCGGCTGCGGTGGCGAACCCGGTGCCGCGCTGCTCGGCGGCCTGGGAGGGCTCACCAAGGCCCTCGGAGTCGAAGAACCGGACCTGTTCTGCCGGACGGTCGACCTCGCGCCCGGAACGGCTGCCGAGGAGGCGGCGGCCCGCGTGCTGGGGGAGATCAACGATGTACGGCGGGTTCCCGAGGTCGCCTGGAACGGCACACTGCGCCGGGCCCCTGCGCTGTCGGCGGAGCCGTGGGGGCTGCTGCCCTCCTCCGGGGAGGTGCCGGGCGAACTCGACCAGGACGAGGTGTTCCTCGTCACCGGCGGCGCGCGCGGCATCACGGCCTGGTGCGTGACCGCGCTGGCGGCACACCGTCCCTGCCGGTTCGTCCTGCTCGGCCGCACACCACTGGCCGACGTACCCGCCTGGGCTGCCGGCCTCGACAGCTTCCCGGATCTGCGGGCGGCCTGTGCGGCCCGGACCGACGGGGACGCCGACGCCTGGGCACAGAAGCTGCAGGGGCAGCGGGAGTTGCACGGAACCCTCGCCGCCCTGCGGGAAACCGGCGCCCGGGCCGAGTACGTCAGTGCGGACGTCACCGATCCCGAGGCGGTGCGCTCGGCCCTGGCCCCGTACACCGAGCAGATCACCGGAATCATCCACGGCGCCGGAGTGCTGGCGGACCAGCCGCTGCCGGAGAAGACGCCCCAGGACATCGAGCGCGTCGTCGCCACGAAGCTGACCGGGCTCGCCAACGTCCTGGAGGCGCTCGACGCCGACCGGTTGCGCCGTCTGATCCTCTTCACCTCCGTGTCCGGCATCCACGGCAACGGCCGGCAGACCGACTACGCGATGGCCAACGAATCCCTCAACCGGTTGGCCTGCGCCTGGAAGGCGGCCCGGCCCGACGTCCACGTCGCCGCACTCGCCTGGGGCCCTTGGCAGGGAGGCATGGCCACCGAGCACACGCAGGAGTTCTTCCGGCAACTCGGAGTGCCGCTGCTCAGCCGGGAGGAGGGCTGCGCCTCCTTCCTCGAGCAGTTCTCCCCCCGGCTTCGCCAGGACCCGGTCGCCGTCATCGGTCCGCTCTCCCCCGTCCTCGCGCCGGTCGCGCTTCCCGCGGACGGCGCCGTGGTCCGGCGCACCCTCACCGGTCTGGGCAGCGAACCCGTACTGCGCGACCACACCATCGGGGAGCATCCGGTGCTGCCGATGACGGCGGCGATCGGCTGGTGCGTGTTCACCGTCGAACAGACCGCTCCGGGCCGGCGGGTGACGGAGGTCCACGACTTCCGGGTACGCAAGGGCCTGGTCCTCGACGCCGCCCGTCCCGAGCACGCGCGTGTCGTCGTCCGCCCCGGCTCCGAGGGCAGCACCGCGGTAGCCGTCCACGACGACGAACCCACCCCGGCGCCCTGGTACGAGGGGTCCTTCGTCACGGGAGCGGCCGGGGCCGCTCCCCTGGCCGGGCCCCCTTCCTCCCCGCCCTCGGCCGCACACGGGCTCCATCCCGCGTACGACGAGGGGTTCCTCTTCCACGGGCCGTCGCTGCGCGGACTCGGGCAGGTGCTCCAGGAGAACGACACCCGCCTGACCGTCCGGGCGCTGATGCCCGACACCGTGCTGGCGGACGGGGCGTACGCCGGAATCGGCTACAGCCCCGCGCTCGCCGATCTGCTGCTCCAGGCCGCAGCGCTGCTCGGCCGGCGGATCACCGGACACCGGTGCCTGCCGGTCGGGGTGCGGAAGGCCGAACTGTTCCACCCTCTCCCCGACAACGAGCCGTTCGACATCGCCGTGGAACTCCAGGAGAACAGTCCGCTGGAGCTGCTCTGCACGGTGACAGCCACCGGACCCGGCGGCACGGTCCTGCAGCGCTGGAGCGGACTGCGGGGCATCGTGGCCGCGCCGCAGCTCGGCAGCCGCGCCGCGTGGCCGGCTCCCGGCGCGTGACCGACACCGGACTCGGAACGGAACCACCATGGAAGATCTCGCATTCGACGGCACCGCTCCGCTCGCCCGGTGGTGGCCGCGGCTCGAGCCGGGTCGCACCGACACGGCGGAGTCGGACGGAAGGGCGGACACCCGCCCCGCGCCCGGCGGGGACGGCCTCCCGGACGATCTCACCGAGCTGGCCTTCACCGCGCACAGCGCCGTGCTGCACACGCACGCGGCACTGCAGAACCTGCTCGTCGACCACGCCTCGCGCGGGACCCGCCGGTACCGGGCGCACCCCGGTGCCCCCGAGGGCGGCGGCGGGAGTGCGGTCGCGGCCGTGCACGCCGCCGGTGAGAGCACCGGCACCATGGCGGACGAGGCCACCGGGCAGGTGACCGCGTCTCTCGTCTGGCGCCGCAGTCCGCCGCACCGGACCGAGGGGCTCCGCACCCGCCGGGACCGCACAGCCGCCGGGTCCGGCTGGTCGGTCCTGCTCGACGGGCACCTCCTGGCAGCGGCCCGGCACGACGGACCCGGGAGGCAGGGCCAGGAGACCGCGGCCCCCCGGCGGAGTGCCGCGATCCGGCAGCCCTTGTGGCGCCCCGCACGCCACGACCTCGCACGCGGCGACCTCGACACGCTCGCCTCCGGAGGAGTCGGCCACGTGTTCGGTGGTGACGGAGCCGACGAGCGGTCCCTCCCGGCAGGGGCTTTCGACGCCATCGGTTTCGAGCTGCTCGACGAAGTGGCGCTCTGCGCCGCGACGGTGGCCACCGGCTCCGTCCCGTCGGCGTCCCCCGGAAGCCGGTCGTGGTGCGAGATCGTCCGCGCGGGCTGGCAGCTTCTGCTGGCCCGGGCCCTGCACGACGGACTGCATCTGTGCCTGCCCGGTCCCTGGGCCCGCCCCACCCCGGACGCCCCGGTGGCGGTGCGCCTGCGCGACACCGGACGGCTGGGCAACCGGCTGGTCCTGCGGGCCGCGCTCACCGCCTCGGGACTGGTGCCCCGCCCCTACGTGAGGGCGGACATCGACGTGGCGGACGCCGACGGCCCGCTCGGGCGGCTGGAAGGCGTCTCGGTCTCGCTCCAGGAGGCGCCCGGTGCCTCCGTCACTCCCGGAAGCAGCGGCTCGGCACGCCGGTCGAGCCGCGGTGAGCCCGTGTACGCGAACGAACTGCACATGGCCCATGCGGCCGAGGGGGACCTGTCCGTCACCTACGGGCCCGCCGCGCGCACCTCCGCGGCCGCGGTACGGCCACGGCTGCCTCGCGGTGATCTGCTGATGCTGGATCGCCTGGTGACCGCTCCCGGCACCGCTTCCGCACCGGAGTCGGCCTACGTCACCGAGTACGACGTCCCACCGGACCCGTGGTACGTGCGGCAGAACGCGGGGGTCTTCCCCTGGTTCGCCCGGCTGGAGATCGCTCTGCAGGCAGCCGGGTTCGTCGGCGCCTCGCTCGGCAGCAGCCTGGAGCATCCCGGCGAGAACCTCACCGTCCGCAATCTGGAAGGGCACGCGGAACTGCTGAACCCGATGCCGCTCGGCGGCCGGACGGTCCGGCAGCACACGACACTGCTGTCCCACACCCCGCTGCCCGGCGCGCTGCTCCAGCGCTCCGCATTCGAACTCTCCGTGGCGGGCGAGGTCGTCCAACGCGGCGGTACGGTCCACGGGTTCTTCACCGAACCCGCGCTCGCCCGGCAGCAGGGGCTCGACGGCGGCCGCCACCTACCGCCCTGGATCCTGGCGCAGCCGGAGGCGTCGGCAGCCGCGGACCGGTTCCGTCCGGCAGACGCGGCCGCCTCCCCGGAACACCGCCTGGGGTTCCTCGGCGAGGCCGACTGCCTCAGCCTCCCGAACGGCGGCCGGTACCGACGGGGATATCTGCTGGCGACCCGGGAGATCAGCGAGGAGGACTGGTTCTTCGGCCGGCACTTCCTCGACGACCCGGTCATGCCCGGGTCCTGCGGTGTCGAGCTGCTCTTCCAGGCGCTCCGCGTGCACTTGGCCCGCAGTGCGGTCCTCTCCCCCGACGCGGCGCACGCGCTCGTCCCCGTGTGCGGACACGCGCTCGACTGGACCTACCGGGGGCAGATCCTGCCCCACCACCGGCAACTCCGGGCCGAAATCCAGATCAGCGAGCTGCACGGGCACCGCGGGAGGCTGCTCGCGGTGGCCGACGGCAGCGTCTGGCGCGACGGACTGCGCATCTACGAGGTGAAAGGCATCGCCTTGACGACCCCTGACGACGCTCCCGACCGGAGGATCCGATGACCGCGGTGCGCTTCGGCCGCGAGGAGGTGCGCGAAGTCCTGGCCGACCTGGCCCGGCCGTGTTTCATCGTCCGTGCCGCCGGAAGGGTGGGAGCGGCCGACCGGCATCCCGGACCCGCCGCGGACACCGAACTCCTCGCCGTCGCCCCACCGGTCGCCGCTCCGCGGCTGGGCTCGGCGGCGTTCCTGCGGCGCCACGGGCTGCGGGCTCCCTACATGGCCGGGTCGATGGCGGGCGGGATCTCCTCGGTGGAGTTCGTGACCGCCCTGGCCCGGCACGGCTGCCTCGCCTCGTTCGGAGCGGCCGGACTGCCGCTGGAGCGGGTCGAGCGAGCCGTCCAGGAGCTGCGGCACCGGCTCCCGCGAGCACCGTGGGCGTGCAACCTCATCCACGACCCGGCGCGGCCGCGTACCGAGAGGGAGACCGTGGACCTGTACCTCAGGCACGGTGTCACCCGTGTCGAGGCGTCCGCGTTCCTGGAGCCCACCGTCGATCTGGTGCGCTACCGCGCCACCGGGCTGCGCCGCGGCCGGGACGGGAAGACGGTGGCCGACCACCGGATCGTCGCCAAGGTGTCCCAGGCGGCGACCGCCGCGTTCTTCCTCCGCCCGGCCCCGGAGGAGCTGCTCACGCGGCTGCGCCGGCAGGGTGTCCTGACGGCCGAGCAGGCACGGCTCGCGGGAACGGTGGCGCTCGCCGACGACATCACGGTCGAAGCCGACTCGGCCGGGCACACCGATCGCCGCCCGCTGGTCACACAGGTTCCCCTGCTGCTGTCCCTGCGGGACGCCGAGGCCCTCGGCGACCGGCCCGGGGGAGCTGTCGGGATCGGCGCGGCCGGCGGGATCGGCACCCCGCGGGGCGCGTTCGCCGCGTTCGCCATGGGGGCCGACTACGTGGTCACCGGTTCGGTCAACCAGTCGTGTGCCGAGGCCGACACCTCCCCGGCGGCCAAGGCGCTCCTGTCCCAGGCCACCATCGCGGACTGCGCCATGGCACCGGCGGCCGACATGTTCGAGATGGGGATCGACGTCCAGGTCCTCAAGCGCGGCACGCTGTTCCCGGGGCGGGCGGCATGGCTCTACCGGCTCTACCGCGACCACGCGGGTCTCGACGACCTCGGTGCCGCGGACCGCGCCCGGCTGGAGCGGGAACTCTTCCACCGGCCGCTGGAGGACATGTGGCCGGAGGTCGCCGCCTACCTCGGCAGCAGGGATCCCGAGACCGCGGAACGCGCGCGTGAGGACCCGCGGCTGCGCATGGCCCTGGTCTTCCGCTGGTACCTGGGGCTGTCCTCGCGGTGGGCGGTGAGCGGTGAGACCGGCCGGCAGGGCGACTTCCAGATCTGGTGCGGGCCCGCGATGGGGGCCTTCAACGCGTGGGTCGCGGGAACTCCCTGGAGCACACCGGAGAACCGGCGGGTGGCACAGGTGGCCGAGGCTCTCCTGACGGGGGCCGCCTACCACAGCCGCCTGGCCCAGTTGCGGCTGGCCGGGATCCGGCTGCCTCCCTGGTGCGGCGAATACCCCGCCCACGCCGCGGCGGCGAGGCCGACGGCCCCGGACGCCCCGAGCGCACCGTGAATCCCGGGCCGCGGTTCGGGGACCGGGTGGCCCGGGAACTGCTGGGGCCCTCGTTGGCGCGGGTCCTGGCGGAAGCGGGAGTCGACAGCACCTGCGGGGCGCTGCTGCCGGTGCCGGGGGTCTTCTCGGGGCGCGCCCTGATCTCGGTGCCGGTGGGCGGGCCCGAGGCGGTACCGGCGGCCGTCGCCCGTGCCGAGGAGGCGTCCGGCGCATGGGGCACCTGCCCTGCCCGCAGGCGCCTGGGGTGGGTGGCCCGCTTCGGGCGGGCCGTGGCGGAGCGGCGCGCGGCGCTGGCTGCGGTTCTGCCCCAGAGTTCGGGCCTGGGGCCCGAGGACGCCCGGATCGAGTACGAGGACGCCTCCCGGACCGTGCGGGCCTGCGCGCGGGCCGCCTTCCTCCGGCCGCGCGCCGCTCCGGGGAAGCCGCACGGTGCTCCCCTCCGGCCGGCTGACCGGCCCGCTGTCGTGTTCTCCGGTGTCGACGAGGCGCGACCGCTGGCGTCGCTCCTGGAGGGAGCCCTGCCCGCGCTGCTGAGCGGCATCGCGGTGGTGACCTGTCTCGACCGCCGGAGCGCCGTCCCCGCGCTGGCAGCGGTCGCGGCGGCGCGCGGGGCCGGACTGCCGCGCCACGTATGGCAACTGCTGGTCCACGGTCCGGACCGGGAGGACGGGGTGGTCCTGCGCTCGGTACTGGCCGAACACACGCAGGGCCCGGCCCTCCAGTGCTGCCGGCATCCGCTGCCCCGGCAGGGCCGAGCACCCGGGCTGCTCGTGCTGCGCCGGGACGGGAACGTACGGGCGGCCGCGCGAGGGGCCCTGGCGGCGTGTTTCGGGAGAGCGGGACGCCGGTGCTCGGCCACTCCGGTGGTGGCGGTGGACCGCGGACTTGTGCCCGCGTTCCTCGCGGATCTGGGGATGCGGCTGATCTCCTTCGAGCCGGCGGCCGCACTGCCGGAGCCCGGCCAGGAGGAGCGGCTCCTGTCCTGGGCGCGCGGTCTGGCCGAGGACGGCGGACGGGTCCTGTGGCGGGGTCCGCCGGGCGGTACGGGGCACGCCTGCACGCCGCAGCCGCTCGTCCTGCTGGCCCCCGAACATGCCAGGGCCGTGCCGCCCGGCCCGCCGCCCGGCCCGGTGGCGGTGGTCGTCCCCTTCTCCTCCTGGGCGGACGCCTTGGGCCTCATGCGGCACGGGGGCCCGCATCTGAGTGTCTACACGCGCGCCTCTCCCCGCCGGCTGTGGCCCCAGTTCGCCGGTCTCCCGGCCGCTCGCATCAGCCTCAACCGCCCGCCGGAGGCGGGCCTGCCTCCGGCACTGTCCCTGGACGCGCTCCGCTCGGCATGAGCAGGCCGCTTCTGCGAGGTGTCCGATGACGCCCGGGGTCCCGCGGCACCGCGACCGCGGCCCAGACGGCACCCGGCGGCCAGGCGCGGCGGGTGAGCTGCTGGTGCTGCCGTACACGGGGGAACCGCCGGCCGGACATGTCTGGCAGGAGCGGCGGATTCCGGGGGAACATGGCGCCATGCAGAGTGATCTCTTCGCGACGAAGAACATGGCGCAGCCCAGCCCGGCGGCAGGGATGGAGCTGCAGAACGACAAGTGCGTGAAGTACACCGTGAACGGGGAGTGCTACGCGCGGCAGGGCGCGATGGTGGCGTTCCGGGGGAACCTGAAGTTCGAGAAGAAGGGCCAGGGGGTCGGCAACTTCCTCAAGCGCCAGGTCACCGGCGAGGGGCTGGCTCTGATGTCGGTCAGCGGACAGGGCGAGGCGTGGTTCGCGCACGAGGCGGAGAACTGCTTCATCATCGACATAGCGCCCGGCGACTCGCTCACCGTCAACGGCCGCAACGTGCTGGTCTTCGACGCCGGTCTGCACTACGAGATCGGCGTGGTCAGGGGCGCGGGAATGGCCGGTGGCGGGCTGTTCAACAGCGTCTTCTCGGGCCAGGGGCGGCTCGGCGTCATCTGCGAGGGCACGCCGATCGTCATTCCTGTCTCGCAGCAGGCGCCGGTGTTCGTGGACACCGACGCGGTGGTGGGCTGGAGCGCCCAGTTGCACACCTCGCTGCACCGCTCGCAGAGCTTCGGCTCGATGATCCGGGGCGGTTCGGGCGAGGCGGTGCAGCTCCGGCTGGACGGTGAGGGCTTCGTCATCGTGCGTCCCAGCGAGAAGCAGCCGGCCACCGCGGGCAACTGACGTGTGACGGGTAGCGGGCGGGGCCGGTGCGCACCCCGCCCGCCGGGAGGGCGGCCCCGCTCAGACGGCGGCCAGCCCTCCCTCGCGGCTGAGTTCGCGGCGGGCCCGGGTGAAGGGGCGGGGGCGGTTGGCTGCGAGAACCGCGGTGGTGGCCCCGTCGCGTTCGTAGCGGGCGAGGAAGCTGCGGTCCTCCGGCGAGCCCTCCACCACCCGCACGGTGTCGCCGGCGCCCCTGGTGCCCGCGAGCTGGAGGCGGATGCCGTACTGGTCCGACCAGAAGTACGGCACGGCCGGGTAGGTCTCCACCGTGGTCCCGGCCAGCAGGTTGCGCACCGCGACGGCGGGGGCTTCCATGGCGCTGGTCCAGTGCTCGGCCCGGTGCCCGGCGCGACGGGCCACGTCGCCCACGGCCACCACGCCCGGCACCGGAGTGGTACCGCCCGCGTCGCACACCACTCCGTCGTCCAGCACCAGCCCGGATCCCTCCAGCCAGCCGGTGGCGGGCTGGACGCCGATGCCGACGACGACCACGTCGGCGGGCAGGAACCTGCCGTCGGCCAGCTCCACCCAGCCGACCCGGCCGCGCCCGTCGTCGGCCGCGGCCGACCGCCCCGGCTCGGAGTGCAGCGCGCGCACGCCGGTCCCGGTGAGCAGGGTGACCCCGTGGTCGGTGTGCAGGTCGGCGCAGAACGCGGCCATCTCCGCGCCGAGCTGGGGCAGCAGCGGCTGCGCGGCGGCCTCGACGACGGTGACACTGTGCCCGAGGGTGGCGCACGAGGAGGCGACCTCGGCCCCGATGAAGCCGGCTCCGATGACGACGACCCGTACCTGTCCCCGGCTCAGCTCCTCGCGGAGTGCGGCGGCGTCGTCCAGGGTGCGCAGGGTGTGCACCCCCGCCAGCGGCTCGCCCGGCAGGGTGCGCGGGGCCGCCCCGGTGGCCAGGACGACCCCGTCGGTGGACAGCCTGCGGCCGTCCGCGAGGGCGACGGTGCGGGAGGGCGGGTCCAGGCCCTCGGCGCGGGTGCCCAGCAGCCAGTCGGCGTCCAGTTCGGCGATCTCCTCGGCGTCGGCGAGCGAGAGGCGGTCGGCGGTCAGCGCCCCGGTCAGGAACTCCTTGGAGAGCGGCGGGCGGTCGTAGGGGCGGTGGTGCTCCTCGCCCACGATCACCAGTCGGCCGTCGTAGCCCTGCGAACGCAGGGCCAGTGCGGCGTGGAGTCCTGCCAGGGACGCGCCGATCACGGTGATGGTCCTCATGCGGCACTCCCTTGTCCGGCTGCTGCGGTGTGCGGTGCGGTTGCGGGAACGGGCTGGGCGGACTCGACATGTACCCACACGGTGCCGTCCAGCACGCTCACCGGATGGGTGCGCACGGCCTTGCGGGCCGGGAGGCAGGTGGGACGGCCGGTGCGCAGGTCGAATGAAGCTGCGTGCAGCGGGCATTCGACCAGACAGCCCTCGAGCCAGCCTTCGGCCAGGGACGCGTCCTGGTGGGTGCAGGTGTCGTCGATGGCGTAGAGCTCGCCGTCGGCGTTGAAGACGGCGATGGGAGGTTCGAGGTCGAGACGGACGGACTCACCTGCGGGCAGGTCCTCAAGCCGACAGACGGGTATCACTGTGATTCACCTCGCGAGCACGTTCGAGTAGACAGGTTCGACCGATCCCGGTACGGCAGGTCCGGGGAGGTGCGGGGCAGACGCTTCGCTACTATCCGAGTTCCGTATCGCGCACGATGGAGCGTGATGCGCAACAGAATCCAAGCGGGGAGGCTTCACGTCAAGCACTCGCCGACGCCCTCCGGGAAGAACGGCGCGCGTCCGCGCACCGGCACCCGGGAACCACAACCAGGCCAGCAGGCGGTGACGTTGAGCAGATGAGTGGAAAAGCGGAGGACACCGGGACCGGTAAGCAGTCCAGAGGCGCGGCTGCCTCGGTCCAGTCGGTCGACCGCGCGGTGAGCGTGCTGGAGATCCTGGCCCGGCACGGCGACGCGGGAGTGACGGAGATCGCGGAGGAGCTGGGGGTCCACAAGTCGACAGCGTTCCGGCTGCTCGGCGTCCTGGAGGCCAGGGGCCTGGTCTCCCAGGAGCAGGAACGCGGCAAGTACTACCTGGGCCCGGGTGTGCTGCGGCTGGCCGGGGCCGCGGCCTCCCGGCTGGACATCTCGCAGGAGGGCGCACCGGTCTGCCGCGAGCTGGCCGAGGAGGCCGGGGAGACGGCGAACATCGCGGTGCTGGACGACGACGCGGCGGTCAACATCATGCAGGCCCGCGGCTCGTCGTCGGTCACCGCGCAGAACTGGCTGGGCAGACGCACCCCCCTGCACGCCACCTCCAGCGGCAAGGCGCTGCTGGCGCACCAGCCCAAGTCGGTGCAGGAGAGCGTGCTCTCGCGCAAGCTGCCGCGGCTGACGGAGTCGACCGTGGTCTCTCCGGCGGAGCTGCGCGCGGAGCTCAAGGCGGTGGTCACGTCCGGTTTCGCGACGGCGCGGGACGAGCTGGAGCTCGGCCTGCACGCGGTGGCGGCGCCGGTACGCGCCCACGACGGCAAGGTGATCGGCGCGATCAGCGTCTCCGGACCGTCCTACCGGCTGGAGGAGGAGCAGCTCCAGGAGGTCGCCAAGCGCACCATGGCGGCGGCGCAGGACCTCTCCCGGCGGATGGGCTACGCCTACTGACCGACGGCGGGAACGGCGGCCCGGGCGGCGCCGCACCGCGCGCGAGAAGGAGCAATTTCTGACGGCCTGTCAGCCATGACAGCGCCCCGACCTCCCACAACTGCGGGTCCGGCACCGGCCGGGCCCGCAGTGCATTGTTCTGACACCTCGTCACCAACAGCTGATCCACATCTCTTGACGGGCGAGGTCCGGCGTTCTCACTATGTCTCCCATAGCGCAACCAGTCGTGCACTACGCAACAACTGCGAGGTCTGGGAATGCCACACGAGGTCCGCGCTGTCATCGCGATGAAGAAGGACGCCCCGGTCGAGGTGCAGCCGGTCCTGGTACCGGATCCCGGCCCTGGCGAAGTCCTCGTCTCGATCCAGGCATGCGGTGTCTGCCACACCGATCTGCACTACCGGGAGGGCGCCGTCGACGACGACGGCTTCCCCTTCCTGCTGGGCCACGAGGCCGCGGGCGTCGTCGAAGCGACGGGCCCCGGCGTCACCGACCTGCGCCCCGGCGACTTCGTCGTCCTCGCCTGGCGCGCACCGTGCGGAAGCTGCCGCTCCTGCCGCAAGGGGCGGCCCTGGTACTGCTTCGACTCGCGCAACGCCCGGCAGCCGATGACGCTGCTGGACGGTACTCCGCTGACCCCCGCGCTCGGCATCGGCGCGTTCGCCGACAAGACGCTGGTCGACGCGGGCCAGGCCGTCAAGGTCGACCCGGCCGCACGCCCCGAGGCAGCCGGCCTCATCGGCTGCGGAGTGATGGCCGGCTGGGGAGCCGCCGTGCACACCGGAGGTGTGGCACACGGCGACACCGTGGCCGTCATCGGCTGCGGCGGAGTGGGCAACGCGGCCGTCGCGGCCGCCTCGCTGGCCGGGGCACGCCGCGTCATCGCCGTCGACATCGACGACAGCAAACTGGACACGGCCACCCGGTTCGGTGCCACCCACAGCGTCAACTCGCGCGGCACCGACCCCGTCGCGGCCGTCCGCGAACTGACCGGCGGCCACGGGGCGGATCTCGTCGTCGAGGCCGTCGGCCGCCCGGAGACCTATCTGCAGGGGTTCGCCATGCGGGACCTGGCGGGTGTGCTCGTCCTGGCCGGAGTCCCCGCTCCGGACGTGACGATCGAACTCCCGTTCCAGGAGCTCTTCTCGCGGGGCGGCGCCCTCACCTCGTCCTGGTACGGGGACTGCCTGCCCAGCCGGGACTTCCCCGTCCTGATCGACCTCTATCTCAGCGGCAAGCTCGACCTGGGCGCCTTCGTCACCGAGACGATCGCGCTGGACGAGGTCGAGGTCGCCTTCGAACGGATGCAGCGCGGCAAGGTGCTGCGATCGGTGGTGGTCCTGTGAACACTCCCGCCCCGGAGCCCGCCCGCGGGTCTCCCTCCACCCCCTCCACCCCCTCCACCTCCTCCGCCCCGGTCTCCGGTCCGCAGGCCGGCTCCCGGACCGCCCGCGTCGTCATCGTCGGCGCCGGAATCGTCGGCTGCTCACTGGCCGACGAGTTGACGGCACGCGGCTGGCGCGACGTCACCGTGCTCGAACAGGGGCCGCTGGCCTCCCCGGGCGGCTCCACCTCGCACGCACCCGGCCTGGTGTTCCGCACCAGCCCCTCGCGGACCCTCACCCACTACGCGCGCTACACCGTGGAGAAGTTCACCGGACTGCACCGGGCCGGGCGCCCCTGCTTCCTGCCGGTGGGCGGGCTGGAGGTGGCCACCACCGAGGCCCGGCGGCTGGACCTGTACCGCAAGGCCGGACTCGCGGCCGCCTGGGGCGTGGAGGGCGAACTGGTCGGCCCCGCGCGGTGCGCCGAGCTCTTCCCGATGCTCGACCCCGGCTCCGTACTCGGCGGCTTCCACACCCCCGGTGACGGGCTGGCCCGCGCCGTGGACGCCTGCCAGGCGCAGATCGAGCGCGCCTCGCGGCGCGGGGCCCGCTTCCTGGAACGGCACACGGTCACCGGCATCGAACGGGCGGACGGCAGGGTCGCCGGCGTCGTCACCGACCGCGGCACCTTCCCGGCCGACCATGTGGTCTCGGCGGCCGGATTCTGGGGCCCGGTGATCGGCGCGATGGCCGGAGTGGAGGTACCGCTGCTGCCGCTCGCCCACCAGTACGCCACCACGGCCCCGCTGCCGGAGCTGACCGGCGCCGGGACCGGCGGCGACGAGGCCGTGCGGCCGATCCTGCGCCACCAGGACCACGATCTGTACTACCGCGAGCACCTCGACCCGGCGGGCGGACCCGGCCGGATCGGCATCGGCACCTACGCACACCGTCCGCTGCCCGTCGACCCGTATGCGGTGCTGCCCTACGACCAGGCACCCGAGATGCCGTCCTCGCTGCCCTTCACCGCGGAGGACTTCGCCCCGAGCTGGACGGAGACCGGACGGCTGCTGCCCGGTCTGGCGGCCTCCCGGGTGGACAAGGGCTTCAACGGCGTCTTCTCCTTCACCCCGGACGGCATGCCGCTGCTGGGCGAGTCCGGCGCGGTGCGCGGCTTCTGGTTCGCCGAGGCCGTCTGGGTCACGCACTCCGCGGGTGCCGCGCGCGCCGTCGCCGAACTGATGACCGACGGCCGCACCACGGTCGACGCCCACGAGTGCGACCCGCACCGCTTCGAACGGGCCCAGCGCTCGCCCGCTCATGTGCGCGAGCGCGGCGAGCGCAGCTTCGTCGAGGTGTACGACGTGATCCACCCGCTCCAGCCGCCCGCCACGGGCCGTCCCCTGCGCACCAGCCCCTTCTATCCGCGGCAGCAGGAACTGGGCGCCCGCTTCCTGGAGTCGGGCGGCTGGGAGCGCCCGCACTGGTACGAGGCCAACGCCCCGCTGGTGGAGCAGCTCGGCCTGCGGCCGCCCGAGCGCGACCCGTGGTCGGCACGGCACTGGTCGCCGATCGCCGCGGCCGAGGCGAAGCTGACCCGCGAGCGGGTCGCGCTCTACGACATGACGCCGCTGCGGCGGCTGGAGGTCACCGGGCCCGGCTCGCTCCCCTTCCTGCAGCGGATGACCAGCAACAACCTCAAGAAGCGCCCGGGGTCGGTCACCTACACGCTGCTGCTCGACGAGAGCGGCGGCATCCGCAGCGACCTGACGGCCGCGCGGCTGGGGCCCGAGCGCTGGCAGCTCGGCGCCAACACCCCGGCCGACCTGGACTGGCTCGTCCGGCACGCGCCCGACGACGTCCACATCCGGGACATCACCTCCGGCACCTGCTGCATCGGGGTGTGGGGCCCGCTCGCCCGGGAGCTGGTGCAGCCGCTGACCCCCGCCGACTTCTCCCACGAGGCGTTCGGCTACTTCAAGGCGCGCGAGACCTACGTGGGCCACGTCCCGGTGACGGCACTGCGGGTGAGCTACGTGGGCGAGCTGGGCTGGGAGCTGTACGCGGACGCCGATGTCGGACTGCGGCTGTGGGACACCCTCTGGGAGGCCGGGCAGCAGCTCGGCGTCGCCGCCGCGGGCCGCAGCGCCTTCAACAGCCTGCGGCTGGAGAAGGGGTACCGCGCCTGGGGCGCCGACATGACCGCCGAGCACACCCCCGAGGAGGCCGGTGTCGGCTTCGCCGTACGCCCCGCCAAGGGCGACTTCCTCGGGCGGGACGCGCTGGCCGCGCGGAGCGCACCGGAGCGGAAGCTGGTGTGCCTCACCCTGGACGATCCGGCCGCGGTCGTCCTGGGCAGCGAGCCGGTCCATGTCGACGGGGTCGTGGACGGATATGTGACCAGCGCATCGTACGGCTACAGCGTGGGGCGCTGCGTCGCCTACGCCTGGCTGCCGGCCCGCACCGCCGTGCCGGGCACCTCCGTCGCCGTCGAGTACTTCGGCGACAAGGTCGCGGCGACGGTCGCCGCCGAGCCCCTGTTCGATCCCGAGATGGCCCGGATCCGCCGCTAGTCCCCGGTCCCGGCCGCCCCCGCACCGAGGGCTCCGTCCCTCCCGTCCCGGCCGCCGCTCCGCTCCCCCGTTCGTCCGCGCCGCGGGCGAGGCATGCCTCGTGCCGGGTGCGGTGGCGGCGCCGGGAGGCCGGAGCCGGCCCGGTGCGGGGAGCGGGCGGGACCCGGCACCCGAAGGAGACCCGCAATGCCGCATCCCCGCGATGTCATCGTCCTCGGTCTCGGCGGCATGGGCAGTGCCGCCGCCTACCACCTGGCCGCCCGCGGCCACCGCGTCCTGGGGCTGGAGCGCTTCGGCCCCGCGCACCACCGCGGCTCCAGCCACGGCGGTTCCCGCATCGTGCGGCAGTCCTACTTCGAGGACCCCGCCTACGTCCCGCTGCTGCTGCGCTCCTACGAGCTCTTCGCGAAGCTGGAGCACGACACCGGCCGCAGCATCGCCACGCTGTGCGGCGGCGTGATGGTCGGCCGCCCCGAGAGCCGCACGGTCTCCGGCAGTCTGCGCTCGGCCCGGCAGTGGGATCTCCCGCACGAGATGCTGGACGCCGCCGAGGTGCGGCGCCGCTTCCCGACCCTGACACCGGCGGACGACGAGGTCGCGCTGTACGAGGCGCGGGCCGGGTTCGTCCGCCCCGAGTCGACCGTCGCGGCGCACCTCCAGCTCGCCCAGCAGGCCGGAGCCGAACTGCGGTTCGAGGAGCCGGTCACCCGCTGGGAGGTGCTGCCGGGCGGCAGGGGCGTACGCGTCCACACGACGGACGACGTCTACAGCGCCGGACACCTGGTGGTGTGCCCCGGCGCGTGGGCGCCCGGCCTGCTGGCCGGTCTCGGCGCGCACTTCACCGTCGAGCGGCAGGTCATGTACTGGTTCCGGCCGCGCGGCGGCAGCGCGCCGTTCGCACCGGAGCGGCACCCCGTCTATGTGTGGGAGGACGCCGAAGGGGTGCAGATCTACGGGTTCCCCGCGATCGAGGGCCCGGACGGCGGGGCGAAGACCGCCTTCTTCCGCAAGGGCTCGCCGTGCGATCCGGAGACCGTCGAGCGGACCGTGACCGAGGCGGAGAGCGCGGCCATGGCGGCGCAGTTGCGGACCCGCCTCCCCCAGTTGCCCGGCTCCCTGCGCAAGGCCGTCACCTGCATGTACACCACCACACCCGACGAGCACTTCGTGCTGGCCCGGCACCCGCTGCACCCGGAGGCGGTGACGGTCGCCTGCGGATTCTCCGGGCACGGCTTCAAGTTCGTCCCCGTGGTCGGCGAGATCGTCGCCGACCTGGCACTCAACGGCACCACCGAGCACCCGATCGCCCTGTTCGACCCGCGCAGGGATGCCCTGCGGGCCCCGCACCGCCGCCTCGCCACTCCCGAGGGAGAGACCACGACATGACGACCGCTGTCAGCAGCCTGCTGGCCACCCTGCCAGGGGACCGCTACACCGATCCGGAGAACTTCCGGCGCGAGCAGGAGCGCATCTTCGAGACCGCGTGGTTCTGCGCGGTCCGCTCGGCCGACCTCGACAAGCCCGGCGCCTACCGCACCGTCCAGGTGGGCCGCGAGAGCGTGCTGATCACCCGGAACCGCCGGGGCGGGCTGCGGGCCTTCCTCAACGTGTGCCGGCACCGCGGGGCGCGGCTGTGCACGGAGCAGGCGGGCCAGGTGCGGCGCAGCCTGCAGTGCCCGTACCACGCCTGGACCTACGACCTGGACGGTGCGCTGACGGCGGCGCCCAACCTGACCCGGATGCCGGACGTGGACCGCGCCTCCTACGGGCTGCACACGGTGGAGCTGCGGGAATGGCTGGGGTACGCGTGGGTGTGCCTGGCCGCCGAGCCGCCGTCGTTCGAGGAGACCGTCATGGACGGAGTCGCCGAGCGACTGGGCGGCGACGAGGTGATCGGGCACTACGGGATCGAGTCGCTGGCCCTGGGCCGCCGCCGCACCTACGACGTCGCGGCCAACTGGAAGCTGATCGTCGAGAACTTCATGGAGTGCTACCACTGCGCCACCATCCATCCCGAACTGACCGAGGTGCTGCCCGAGTTCGCCGACGGCTTCGCCGCCCAGTACTACACCGGGCACGGGCCCGCGTTCGCGGACGAGGCGGAGGGGTTCACCGTGGACGGCGGCGCCGGCTTCGCCCGGCTGCCGGGAGTACCCGACACGCACGACCGCCGCTACTACGCGCTCACCATCCGGCCGCAGGTGTTCGTCAACCTGGTGCCCGACCATGTGATCGTGCACCGGATGATCCCGCTGGCGCAGGACCGTACGGTCGTCGAATGCGACTGGCTGTACGCGCCGGAGGTGGTCGCGAGCGGCGCGGACGTCTCGCACTCGGTCGAGCTCTTCCACCGGGTCAACCTCCAGGACTTCGACGCCTGCGAACGCACCCAGCCCGCCATGGCCTCCCGGGCCTACCGGAAGGGCGGTGTCCTGGTGCCCAGCGAGCACCACATCGGGGACTTCCACACCTGGGTGACCGAGCAGCTCGCCGACCCGGACTGAGGCGCGGCCGGGCAGCGTGATGGGGTGGGGCGCATGGACAGCGCGCCCCGCCCCTCCCCCGCCCGAGCCCTGGCCGGCGCACGGCTCGTCGTCTTCGACTGCGACGGGGTGCTGGTGGACACCGAGCGGATCGGACCCGAGGTCGTGGCGGCGATGGCGACCGAGGCGGGGTGGCCGCTGACGCCCGCCGACGTGCTGGAGAAGTTCCTGGGCACCCCCGAGCCGTATCTGCTGGCGCAGGTGCGCGCACATGCCGACCGGACCGTGGACGACGGCTGGCTCGCGGAGTACCGGGCCCGGGTGGCCGCCGCGTTCGACGCGGCGCCGCACACGATGCCGGGCGTCGGCGAGCTGCTGGACGCGCTGGACGCACGGGGCCTGCCGTACTGCGTCGCCAGCAGCGGCAGCCATCCCCGGATCCGCCACTCGCTCACCGCGACCGGGCTGTGGAGCCGTTTCGCGGGCCGGGTCTTCAGCGCGGACGACGTGCGCGAGGGCAAGCCCGCTCCCGACCTGTTCCGGCACGCGGCCGCCGTCTGCGGCGTCCCGGCAGCGGAGTGCCTGGTGATCGAGGACAGCCCGGCGGGGGTCCGCGCGGCGCGCGCGGCCGGTATGCCGGTGCTGGGCTACACGGGCGGGCCCACCCCGGCCGCCTGGCTGGCGGACGCGGATGCCGGGACCGTCGCGGACCTGCGGGAACTTCTGCGCCCCGACCCGGTGTAGGCGTCATGTAGGCGTCGTACAGGGGCGGTGCAGGCGTTCCGCTCCGGCTGTCGGCCCGGCGTAGGCGGTCTGTCGGCCGCGGTGCGGAGGCTGGGGTCGCCCCGGAGCGCCGGGAGGAGGAACTCCCGGGCCCGGTACGGAAGGAGAACCCCATGGCATCCGACACCCCGGCAGGCAAGCGCGTCCTGATCTCCGGTGCGAGCGTGGCAGGGCCCGCGCTGGCCTACTGGCTGAACCGCTACGGCTTCCACGTCACCGTCGTCGAACGCGCTCCCGGGCTGCGCCCCGGCGGCCAGGCGATCGACGTCCGCGGTACCGCGATCGAGGCGGCCGCGCGGATGGGCGTCCTGGACGAACTGCGGGAGCACGCGACCGACCTGCGCGGCATGTCCGTGCTGGACGCGGACGGCAACGAGACGTACAGCACCACCGAGGCCACCGCCAGCGGCGGCCGGCTGGACCGCGACGACGTCGAGATCCTCCGCGACGACCTCGCCCGCATCCTGGTGGGGGCCGGCGGCTCCGGCGTCGAGTACCTCTTCGACGACTCGATAGCCGCGCTCGACGAGCGCCCGGAGGAGATCCGGGTGCGCTTCGCCGGTGGCCGCGAGCGCGCTTTCGACATCGTCGTCGGCGCGGACGGCGTCCACTCGCACACCCGCTCCCTGGTCTTCGGCCCGGAGGAGCGCCACCTGCGCCCCCTCGCCGGGCATCTGGGCGTCTGGACGGCCCCGAACGTGCTGGACCTGGACCGCTGGCAGCTCGCCTACCTGACCGGGGACCCGGACGCGTCGGGCTGTCTGGCGATGAGCGTGCGCAAGAACGCCGAACTGCGCGTCTACGTCGGGCTGGGCGGGGTGGACCGCACGGACCGGGAGCTGCGTGACCCGCAGGCCCAGAAGCGGCTGATCGCCGAACGCTACGCGCACGTGGGCTGGGAGATGCCCCGCCTGCTGGAGTACATGTGGGAGGCGCCCGACTTCCACTTCGACGGCGGCGCCCAGGTCCATCTGGACGCCTGGTCCAGCGGCCGGGTGGTGCTGCTGGGCGACGCAGGATACTGCGGCTCGCCCTCCTCCGGGCAGGGCACCAGCATGGCGTTGGTCGGCGCGTATGTACTGGCAGGGGAGCTGAAGGCCGCAGACGGCGACCACCGGGCGGCCTTCACGGCGTACGAGCGCGAGTTGCGCGACTGGGTCACCGCCAACCAGGCGCTGGCGCACCGGTCGGCCGGGAGCGGGGAGTACGGCACCGCGCAGGAGGCGGCCGAGGCTCCGAAGGACGCCTCCGAGGTGCTGAACCTGAGTGACGACTACTACGCCGTCACGGACGGCTTCGCGCTGCGCGACTACTGACGGACGGCCTCGCCGCCCGGGCCGGCCGCCCCGCCTCCGACGGCGGGTCGGCCGCGCCAGTCGTGCCTCCCCGATCGAGGGGCAGGCCGCGCAGCTCTGCCGTGCCCAGGGACTCACCGCTCCGGGTCAGCTCAGGCCGGGCCCTGAGCGCTGGCCCTGCTCGCGAGGCAGGGTCTTCGGCTGGAAGCCGCCGCAGGAAGCGGGGCGGGGTCGGGCAGTTGGCTCTGTTCGCGAGAAGAGGTAGCAGATGTTCACCACTTGGGGAGACATCGGCGTCCGGGAGCGTGTCCGAAAGATCGTGGCAGTCCCGGAGAGTGACCACGGCTTCGTGCCAGTCGGCTAGAAGAGGCCGCTGCGCATGTGGCCCGTGAGGTTCTCGAGGATCTCTCGCAGCCACGGGCTTCGGACGGTCGGCAGCCGGACCAGGGTGTGCCGGAGCACTGCCGGGTCGGCTCGGAACAGGTGACGGGGGTGCGGTGCGGGCGGGTCGAAGTCGTCGCGGAGTACGCCGACGGGGAGGGCGCCCGGAGCGGGAACGGACAGGTCCGGCCCGGGGAAGGCCAGCCGCAGCCACACTCCGAATGGCAGCGGCACCAGGTGCGGTGCCGGATCGGCTGAGGTCCAGGTCCTCCCCGTCTGAGGATGGGACGGCACGAGAAGGATGGAGACATCTGGGCCGGGAGCCGGCAGTCCCGGTCCGGCCAGGCCGGCGCGCCGCGCCTGCGGACCTGTGGGCAGCAGGGCATCGAGTGCGCGCTGGAAGACCTGCCCGACCAAGCCGTCCGGGACGATCACGGGGTGGCCCCCCGATGCCGCCAGCAGGTGGGCGAGCGCATGGCCGGCCGCCGCCTCCCACTGCGGGCTCCACGACCACGAGTAGTTCGACCAGTGGCCCACCGCCGTCCGTGATCCCCATGCGGCGATGGGCTCGAACGGGGGCGTGGCCTTCCCCTCCGCCATCAGCTCCGGCCAGGAGAGCGGCACGGCGTCGGCGCCGGCGACGGGAAGGCGGCGTACGGCGTTCGGTTCGAGCCACATCGCCTGCCAGAGCGAGCAGTCGTCGATCCGGCTCGCCACGGGCAGGGCGCACTCCATGCAGGTCACGTTGGGGCCGTCGGCACCGTCGACGCCGCAGCAGTAGCCCCCTCCGCGGTTCTCCGGGGTCAGCAGCGTGCCGATGGCGTCGCCTGGTGCGATGACGATGGCGCCTGGCGAGCCGTCGGAGAGGGCGTGGACCGGCGCGTGGACACCGCGGGCGGCGGCTTCGTCCGGATGGATCTCCTCCCACCTCCGCCACGGTGGTCCCCAGGGCTCCGGGTCCACGGCGCACGTGCCCGACTCCATGAGCACCGGGAGCTGCACCCCGTTCCCGTACCGCTGATGCGCATGGACCGGCAGCATGACCTGGGACAGCGGGATGGTCAGCCTGGCTCCACAGCCGGCACACACGAAAACGAACAACCGTCCTCCGCACCGAAACAGGGACATCGTCGCAGCTCGGAGGCAGACCGGCCACCGTGTTTTCCACCCGCTGCGCGAGACCGCGCACCGCGGCAGCCGCCCGGGGCACCATGGGTGCGATAGCCAATCAATGAAGTTACATGCTATAACTCCAGTGTCTGCCAATCACCGAGAAGGGCTGCACGGCCCTCTCCGCCGAAGGGACCGCGTCATGACCGCAGCAACAGGCTCGCTCCACACCGTTCTGGGGGCCGGTCCCGCAGGGACCTCCCTCGCACTGGAACTCGCGCGCCGCGGACACGCTGTCCGGCTGGTCGACCGCGCCGGCTCCGGTGAGCCGCTGGGGGGCGTCGAGCGCCTCAAGGGGGATGTCAGCACGGTGGACGGAGCGCTCGCCACGATCGAGGGCGCGGACGTGGTCCACCACTGCGTCAACGTCGCCTACCACCTCCAGGTCGACGTCCTGCCCGGCATTCAGGAGGCGGTCCTGGGCGCGGTGGCGCGCACCGGTGCACGGCTGGTGGTCCTGGACACGCTGTACCCCTACGGCGAGACGCACGGCGAGGTCATGACGGAGGCCACCCCGTGGCGGGCAGCCACGGCCAAGGGCCGGATGCGGGCCGCGCTGGACGAGAACTACCTGACCGCACACAAAGAAGGCCGGGCGAAGGTCGTGCTGGGCCGCTCGGCGGACTTCGTCGGACCCCGAGTGCTGAATTCCACGCTGGGCGGGGCCGTCTTCCCGGCCGCGCTCACGGACGGCGAGGTCCTGGCGCTCGGTGACATCGATCTCGAGCACAGCTACACCAACATCCTCGACGTGGCCCGGGGCCTGGCCGTACTCGGCGAGAACCCCTCAGGTGACGGCCGGGCCTGGCACCTGCCCACCGCCCCCGCCCGCACGACCCGCGAGATCTTCACCGCGCTGGGCGAGCTGGTGGGCCACCCGCTCCGGACCGTCACGATGAACGAGGCGCGCCCCTTCGGGCCGTTCGACGAAACGTTCATGAACTCCTACGCCGAGCTGTTCTACCAGCACACCGAGCCACAGATCATGGACTCCAGCGCCTTCCAGCAGGAGTTCGACGTCGAACCCACTCCGATCGAGACCACCTTGAGAGAGACCCTGGCGTGGTACCGGGACTTCCTCGCCGCCCGAACGAAGAGCTGACCAACGGATCCCCTGCACATTCGGCGGCCCTCTCCCCCGGTGACCGGGAGAGGGCTTTGCCCTGTCTCATCAGCGATACAGTGACGCATACGCTTCGGCCCCGCGCGGCCGGCGCAGGAGGCGGTGCATGACAGGAGGCAGGGCATGACAGTCCGTGCGAACAGCCCGCGTGCGCGGTACCGGGAGCAGACCCGCTCGGAGATCAAGGACGTGGCCGTACGACAGCTCGCGGCCGGGGGCATCGAGGGCGTGGCGCTCCTACGGATCGCGAAGGAGATCGGGCTGTCCGGCCCGGCGCTCTACCGCTACTTCGCCAGCCGTGACGACCTGCTGGCGGAGCTGGTCCTCGACGCCTACGAGGGCGCGGCCGCAGCCGTCCACGCCGTGGACACCGAAGACGGTGGGCGGGCCGCTCTGCACGCCCTGACTCACGCCTACCGGGAGTGGGCCGTGGCGCAGCCGCATCTGTACCTGCTCATTCAGGGCACCCCGGTGGCGGGCTTCACCGCTCCGACCGACACCGTACTGAAGGCACGCTCCGTCCTGGGGCCCTTCCTGTCCGTCTTCGCCCAGGGCCGGCCACTGGTCCGCGTGGACCCGCTCGTAGCGCAGCTTCGGACCTGGTTGCGCGAGGAACCCGAGGTGGCGGCCTGGGTCGAGCAGTGGACGGGGCAGACCGGCACCGTCGCGGACGTCGCGCTGACCGGGGCCGTGATGACCTGGCCCCAGATGCACGGCACGGTCAGCCTGGAGATCACCGGCCAGTTCGACGGCATGGGACACGACCCCGCGACCATGCTCGACATCCAGACGGCGATCCTGGCCGACACCTTCCAGCTGCCCTGACCGCCGAGAGACCCTTCCCGCACTGCTCCCGTGTCACCGCACCGGTCGCTGCGCTCGATTCGGCCGGACCGCTCAGTCCAGCGCCGCGCGCAGCCGGGTGAGGTCTTGCGGCGACATGTGCGGGCTGTAGCTGTCGAAGAGCGCCTGGCGGCCCAGGCGCGCGGCGCGGGCTCCGTCCCGGCTGCCGAGGGCCTCGACGACGAGCCGGTGGTGGCGGGTCGAGCGGTGCATCCGGTCGGCCGCGCCCCCTTCGTCCCGCGCGTGCTGCAGCGTGCTCTCGATGGCGTCCACGACGGCGTCGTGGACGGCACGGGCGCACAGGGCGAGCAGCGCGTTGCCGCTGGCCTCGGCGACGACCCGGTGGAATCCGGCGTCCGCCTGGCTGAAGGTGTGCGTGTCGGGCGGCGTGTTCCCGCTGCCGGCGGCCTGCGCGCAGTCCGCCATCCGGTCCACCAGTTCCGTCAGCCGCCGCAGGTCGTCGTCGGTGTGCAGCCGCGCCGCGAGGCGGTAGCTCTCCGCGTCCAGCACCATCCGGAACTGGATCAGTTCGGCGGGTCCGGACAGATGGGACCGGGCCAGCCGCCCGAGGGCGTGGCTGAGGGTGTCGGGCGAGACGCCCAGCACCTCGGCGCCCAGCGGATCGCCGGGCCGCGAGCGGATCAGGCCCGCGGACTGGAGGACCCGCAGCGCTTCGCGGATGGTGGAGCGGCCCACCTCGAACTGGCGCACCAGTTCGCGCTCCGCGGGCAGCCGGGAGCCGGGCGGCAGGTGCCCGGCGAGGATGCGCTCCTCGATCTGCTCGGCGACGCGCTGGTAGGCGCGCACCGGGCGCACCGGCTGGAATCCGGTCCGACCAGGGGGATCGACCGACATCGGCACCCTTTCTGACGCTCCTGCGAGCTCTCGACGCGCTCGTGGCGGGCTGCTTGCGGGCTGCTTGCACAGCCACGTGTGCTGATCCTGTGCCGTCCCGGCCGCCCCCTTGACCGGAACCGGGACACCCGAGCAGAGTACGGACGATCAACTGGTCTGACCAGTCGCCTGGTCCCGGCGGACGGGATCGGGCGGCGGGGACAGGGACTTGGAGGGTCCATGCATTCCGGTCCCGGCGAACAGCCGTGGGATTCCCTGCTCGACACCGAGGCGGCCGTCGCCTTCACCCAGGAACTGGTGCGGCTGCGCACCGTCAACTCCGAGGGCGCCGAGGCCGTCGAGAGACCGGCCGCCGACCTGGTCGCCGCACTGTTCACCCGGTTCGGCTGGGAGCACACCGTCACGGAGGTGGCCCCGGGCCGCCCGAATGTGGTCGCGACCGTCGAGGGCGGCGGGGGCCAGGGGCCCACGCTGATGTTCGAGGGGCATACCGACGTCGTGACCGAGGGCGATCCCGCCGACTGGAGCGTGGACCCCTACGGCGCCGAGATCCGCGACGGCCGGATGTGGGGCCGCGGTACGGCCGACATGAAGTCCGGTGTGGCGGCGATGATCTACGGGGTTCGGGCCCTTCAGCAGGCGGGCCCCTTCCCTGGGCGGATCGTGCTGGGCGTCATGGCCGACGAGGAGGGCATGATGCTCGGCGCCAAGGCGTTCGCGGCCTCCCCGGCGGCCGGCGAGGTGGACGGGGTCGTCGTCTGCGAACCGGAGGGGTACGAGGTGTGCACCTCGGCCCGCGGCGGCATCCGGCTGCGCCTGGACCTGACGGGCGTGATGGCGCACGGGGCGATGCCCCAGGAGGGCCGCAGCCCGATCGAGGCCGGGGCCCGGATCGTCGAGGCGCTCGGCACGGTACGGGAGTGGGCCGCCGTGCGCTTCGGCCGCCACCCGCACGCCGGTTCGGTGACCGTCACGCCGACCGTGCTGCTGGGCGGCGACCCGGACCAGCTCAACGTCATCCCGGCGCACGGCATGGTCGGGGTGGATGTACGGACGATCCCCGGCACCGACCACGCGGAGCTGATCGAGCGGATCCGCACGACGGCGGAGCAGGCGGCGGAGCCCTTCGGGGTGGCCGTGCGGCAGACCGTCGTGGACGACCGGCCCGCGGTCGAGACACCCGAGGACCATCCCGTGGTGCAGGGGTTGGTGGCCGCCCACACCCGGGTGCACGGCAGCGCGCCCGCGTTCGGCGCGGTGCCGGGAACCACCGACGGCACCATCCTCACCCGGGACGCCGGACTGCCCACCGTGGTCTACGGCCCGGGCGGCAAGTGGATCGCGCACCAGAAGGACGAGTTCGTGGAGGTGCGCGAGATCGGCGAGTACGCCCGCGTCTACGCCGGGGCCGCCCACCACTTCCTCACCGGCTCCACCACGCCCGCGCCGGAAGGAGGTGCGGCGGCGTGACGCTGTGGCAGGCCGAGGAGTTCCCCGACGGGCTGCCGATCGGCGAGAGCTGGGTGGCCACCGCGGACCAGCAGGTCGTGACGTTCCCCTACGACGGAAGCCCGGTGGCACAGGCCCCGGTCGGCTCCGTCGGCCAGGCCCGGCAGGCCGTCGGGCACGCGGCCGCGCTGCGCCGCGAGGCCGCCGCGCTGCCCACCCGGACCCGCCGGGCCGTGCTCGGCCGGGTGGCCGACGCGCTCGAAGCGGTCGCGCAGGGCATGGAGGACCTACTGGTCCTGGAGACGGGCAAGCCGCGGGCCGACTGCCGTACGGAGGTGGTCCGCGCCGTCGCCACCTGGCGGGCGGCGGCCGACGAGGTGGTGCACATCCACGGCGAGACGGTGCCGCTGGACGGGCTGCCGTCCGGAGACGGGATGACCGGCTTCTGGACGCGGCGGCCGGTCGGGGTGGTCGTCGGGATCGCCGGGTTCAACTACCCGATGATGCTGGCCACCCACAAGATCGCGCCCGCACTGGCGGCCGGCTGCCCGGTGATCGTCAAACCGGCACCGGCGACCCCGCTGGCCACGCTGTGGCTGGTGAACCTGGTGCGCGAGCTGCTGGTGGCCGAGGGCGCCCCGGCGGGCACGGTGCAACTGGTCACCGGCGATGCGGCCGTGGGGCGCGCGCTGACCACGCACGAGGCCGTCGCCGCGGTCTCCTTCACCGGGTCGGCGGCGGTCGGCCACCGCATCGCGAAGGACGCGGCGCCCCGCAAGGTGGTGCTCGAACTCGGCTCCAACGCCGCGCTGGTCGTGGCGGCGGACGCCGATCTCGACGCGGCGGCCGACGCGGTGGTGCGCGGCGGCTACTACGCCTCCGGGCAGGCGTGCATCGCGGTCCAGCGGGTGATCGCCGAAGCCCCGGTGGCGGCCGAACTGGAACGGCGGATCGCGGCACGGCTGGCGACCGTACCGGTCGGCGACCCACGCGCGGAGGGCACCCGGGTGGCCGCGCTGATCGACGAGGCCGCGACGGAGCGGGTGCTGGCGTGGCTGGAGGACGCCCGCGAGGCGGGAGCGCGGCTGGTCGCGGGCGGCGAGCGGGTGGGCCGCTGTCTGACTCCGGCGCTGCTGGCCGGGGTGCCGGACGGTCAGCCCGCCTGGGACGAGGAGATCTTCGGCCCTGTCGTCTGCCTGCGGTCGGTTCCGGACCTGGACGCGGCCTTCGCGGCGGTCGACGCGAGCCGCTACGGGCTGCACGCCGCGGTCTTCACCCGCCGTCTCGATGTCGCCTTCCGCGCGCTGGACGAACTGGACGTCGGCGGCGTGGTGATCAACGAGGTGCCCGGATACCGCTGCGACGTGGCGCCCTACGGCGGCGTCAAGGACTCCGGCATCGGGCGTGAGGGCCCGCGGTTCGCGATCGAGGAGCTGACAGTGACGAAGATGGCGGTGATCAGGCCGTGAGCGCCCGCCCGGAGAGCGGCCCGGGTGCCGAGGCGGACGCGGTGGACTACGGGCGGCTGTTCCGGCTCGACGGACGGCGGATCGCCGTGGTCGGCGGCGCGAGCGGCATCGGCCGGGAGGCGGTACGCGCCCTGGTGGCGCACGGCGCCGATGTCGTGGTGGCCGACCGGGACGAGGCCGGAGCCGAGGAGACCGTGCGGCTGGCCGGTTCCGGCGCCCGCCCGTATCCGCTCGACGTACTGGACGAGGAGGCGCTGACCCGGGCCGCGGCCGCATGGGGCCCGCTGGACGGGCTCGTGGTGACGGTCGGCGTCAACGTCCGCAAGCGGATCGCCGACTACACGGTGGCCGACTTCGAGCGGGTGGTCGCGCTCAATCTGCGGGCCCACTTCTCGCTGGTGCGGGCCTGTGCCCCGGCGATGGCCGAACGCGGCGCCGGCTCGGTCGTCTCCCTCGCCTCCATGCGGGCCTTCCAGGTGGAGCCCGGCCAGGGGGTGTACGCGGCCTCCAAGGCGGGCCTGGTCCAACTGCTGCGGACGGCGGCCGCGGAGTGGGGCCCGCAGGGTGTGCGGTTCAACGCGGTGGCGCCCGGCGTGGTGCGCACCCCGCTGACCGACCAGATCGCCGCCGACGCCGAGTGGTTCGACGCCTATGCGCGGGCCTCCGCGCTGCAGCGCTGGGCGCGGGCCGACGAGATCGCGGGCGCTGTGGTCTATCTGCTCTCGGACGCCGCCACGTTCGTGACCGGCAGCGTGCTGACCGTGGACGGCGGCTGGACCGCCGTCGACGGACGGTACGACCCGGCAGTGTGACCCCCGTGCCGTTACCAGCCGTCCACCGAGGAGCACTCCGCCATGTCCGAGCACCACCCCGTCCCCGAAGAGGAGGACCCCCTCGCGGGCCTCCCCCGAACCGGAGCCAGGCGCCCGGCGCTGTGGCTGCTGCTGATCCCCGCCGTGCTCTACTGCGCCGCCCCGCTGGTGGCGAACCGCATCGAACCCCGCGTGGCGGGGCTCCCCTTCCTGCTGTTCTGGATCGTCGCGGCCACGGTGGTCAGCCCCCTGGTGATCTGGGCGGTCTCACGGCTCGACCCGGCCTTCGCCGAGGGTGCGGCCGAGCCCCTGCCGGTCGACGACGAGGGAGGGCACCCGCGATGAGCGGATCAGCCGCGACCGCCACGACGCTCTTCGGCCTCGCCATGGCCGCGACCCTCGCCATCGGGGTGCTCAGCGCCCGGGGGCGGGACAAGGGGATGGCCGAGTGGTCGGTCTCCAGCCGCGGCCTGGGCGTGCTGTTCATCTGGCTGCTGATGGCCGGCGAGACCTACACCAGCTTCTCCTTCCTGGGCACGGCCGGCTGGTCCTACTCGTTCGGGGTGCCGATCCTCTATCTGGTCGCCTATCTGACCACCGGCTTCGCCGTGGCGTACGTCGTGGGCCCGGCGCTGTGGACGTACGCGAGCCGGCACCGGCTGCTGTCCATAGCCGACATGGCCGAACACCGCTTCCGCTCCCGGCCCGTGGGAATACTGGTGGCGGTCACCGCGACCGTCTTCCTCGTCCCCTATGTGCAGGTGCAGATCCAGGGCATGGGCGTGGTGGTGAACGCCATGACCTACGGCAGCGTCGATCTGCATGTCGCCGCCGTGGTCTCCTTCGTCGTCGCGGAGGCGTTCATCCTGGTCTCGGGGCTGCGCGGGTCCGCGTGGGTGAGCGTGCTCAAGGACGTGCTCGTCATCCTGGCGGTGGTCTTCCTCGCGGTGTGGGTACCGCTGCACTACCTGGACGGATACGGCGACTTCATGACGCGGATGGTGCAGGAGAAGCCGGAGTGGCTGACGTTCCCGGGACATGAGTCCGGCGGGCTGAACGGGACCTGGTTCGTCTCCACCCTGCTGCTCAACGCGGTGACGATCTCCATCTTCCCCACCACCGTCGCCGGTTACCTCAGCGCCAAGAGCCCGAACGCGCTGCGCCGCAACGCCCTGCTGCTGCCCTGGTACCAGTTGCTGCTGTTCATCCCGATGATGGTCGGCGCCGTGGCGCTGTTCGCGCTTCCCACGCTCGACAACCCGGACCTGGCGCTGTTCCGGCTGGTGACCGACTCGCTTCCGGCGCCGGTCGTCGCGGTGATCGGCGTGGCCGGGGCGCTGTCGGCCATCGTGCCGATGAGCGTGTTCATGCTGGCGATCGGCACCCTGTGCGGGCGCACCCTGCTCGGCGGCGGCAACGGCTCCGACCCGCGCAGCCGCGCCCACCGGAACCGGGCGGCGGGCACGAGGGACGACGCGCCGGGCAGTGCACAGGACGTGCGGATCAAGCGGCTGTCCCAACTGGTGTGCTTCCTGGCCGGGCTCGTGGCCCTGCTGGGCGCGCTCTTCTTCCCGAACACCCTGGTGCAGCTGTCGGTCCTCTCCTACGAGGGGCTGGCCCAACTGGTACCGCTGGCCCTGCTCGCACTGTTCTGGCGGCGGCTGACCGCGGCGGCGGGAGTCGCGGGCACGCTGGTGGGCCTCGGCGTGGTGCTGCTGCTGTGGTGGACGGACAACGACCCCTGGCACGGGATCAACGGCGGGCTCCTGGGCCTGACGGCCAACCTGCTGGTGGCCGCCGCCCTCACCTACGCCCGGCCGCCGACTTCCACGAGCGCACGGCCGCCCGGCCCGCACCAACAGCCCGGGCAGAACCCGTCGGACCGGGGAGAGACGGTGTGAACGTGATCCGGCGCGGGACTTGGACCGCCACCGCGAAGGCCGCGCCGGTGGCCGCCCGCACGCTTGAAGGCAAGGTGTCCGGGCCCTGTCCGGGCAGCGGCGGACCGGTGGGCCGGCCGCCGGGCCGACCGGGCCGTCCGTCGACCTGTGGGGTCCCTGCGGCGAGGCGACGCGGTACTCCTTGCCGCCTCCCCGGTCGTCACTCGGCCGGCTTGCGGAGGTCCCGGCGGATCCGGTCCACCTTCTCGGCGAAGCCCTCGATGTCGTAGTCCGCCGGCTGGTCGGCCTCGGCCGCGCTCTCGCCGCCGTCGCTGACCGTGGCGGCGGAGCCCCTGTCGTCCCAGGCGCAGACGGGGATGACCGCACCTTCCCCGCCCTCGGCGCGGGGCAGGACGAGGCACGTCAACGACTCTCCGGAACCGGCCGGGGTGAGATGGTGGCGCTTCGGCGGGGTGTCGGTGTCCGCGGCCGCCACCGCACCGTCGAGCATCTTGGCGGCGGAACTGCCGTCCTCGGCGGCGGTGGAGTTGTAGCCCATGAAGAGGTAGCGCTCGGCCCCGGACTCGGACGCGTACCAGCCCACGTACTGGCTGTCCCCCGGGTCGAGGTCCGGATTGCGGTAGTCGGGCTTGTCGCTGAGATCCTCCTCGAGGCTGAGCCGCCCGCCGTCGGCGGACCGCGGCAGGGACACGTGGTAACCGGTGCCCGAACCGCCCCCCGCGGAGTTCGAACCGCTGTGCTGGCGCGCCGCGTTGAGCAACGAGAAAGCGGCCAGCCCGCCGATGACCGCGAGCACGACACCCACCGCCTTCCATCCTCCACGGCTCTTCGGCGGCGGAGACGGTGGCCCGCCCCAGCCTCCGCCCCCCGGGTGTACCGGGTGGGCGGGGTGGGCGCGAAGGCTGCCGTACGGAAGCTGCGGCGCGGGCCCGTAGGGAGTACCCCCGGGCGGCACGTACGGGCCGGGCTGTGGCTGCTGCGGGTACGGCTGGGGCGGCGGAGGCGCGGTCATGGTCGAAGATCGTACCCGTATGCGATTGTCCGATCGCGGGGAGTGCCGCTCCGGCCGCCTGCTGCCCGTGCCGGCGGTGGCCGACCAGGGCTACTCCTTCGCGGAGCCTGTCAGCATCCCCTGGATGAAGCGGCGCTGCAGCAGCAGGTAGACCGCGACGACGGGCAGCGCGATCAGGGTTGCCGCGGCGGCCAGCAGCGCGGTGTCCGAGGAGTGCTGCCCCTGGAAGAAGGCGAGCCCCAGCGGCACCGTGCGGTGTGCCTCGTCGCTCACCATCACCAGGGCCATGAGGAATTCGTTCCACGTCCACATGAACACGATGACGGTCAGCGTGGAGAAGGCGGGCCGTCCCATGGGGACCAGGATGCGGGTCAGGGTCGACCAGTGGGTGGCGCCGTCGATCCGCGCGGCCTCCAGCAGCGAGCGCGGTGTGTTGCGGAAGTAGGTCCGCATCCAGAAGACGCCGAAGGCCAGGGACTGCGCGGTCTGCGGCAGGATCAGCCCCCAGTAGGTGTCGGTCAGGCCCCAGTGCCGCAGGTCGAAGTAGAGCGGGACGATCACCGCCTCCTGCGGCAGGGTGAGCCCCACGACGAAGAGGTAGAACAGCACCTCGGAGCCGGGGAAGCGCATGGTGCCGAAGGCGTAGGCGGCGAGTGTGGCCAGCACGGTGGTGGCGGCCACCACGGCGACGGCCACCAGGACGGAGTTGAACAGGTAGCTGCCGAAGTGGCCGCGGGTCCAGGCGTCGGCGAAGTTGTGCCAGTTGAGGCCGTCCGGCAGGGCGAAGCCGGTCTTCAGCGAGTCCTGGCGGGCCAGCGCCGTGGAGAGGATTCCGGCGACGGGGGTCAGCGCGATCAGCGCGAACAGGGCGAGGATGCCGTAGGTGACGCCGCGTTCGGTGCGGGAAGTGTTCATCGGCTCCGGCCCTCCACGAACCTGGTGACCACCATGGTCAGCGCGAAGATCACGGCGGTGAGAGTGATGCCCATGGCCGAGGCCGAGCCGACCTCGCCGCTCTCGAAGGCGCGGCGGTAGACCTCGTAGGAGGGCACGGAGGTGGCGTTGCCCGGTCCCCCACTGGTGGTGATGTAGATCAGGTCGAAGTTGCGCAGCGCCGCCACCAGGGTCAGCGTGAGTGCGACGGCCACCTCGGCGCGCAGCCCGGGCAGGGTGACGGTGAGGAACTCCCGTACCGGTCCGGCGCCGTCGATCCGGGCCGCTTCGTACAGTTCCCGCGGTATGCGCTGGGCCCCGGCGAGGAAGAGCACCAGACACAGCCCGGTCTCCACCCAGGTGCCGATGGTGCCGACGGCGGGCAGCGCCCAGGTGTCGTCGCCGAGCCAGGACCGGGCCAGCCCGCTCAGGCCCAGTGCTCCGAGCGTGTCGTTGAGCAGCCCGTCGGGTGCCAGCACGGCACGCCAGGCGACGCCGACCACGACCATCGCCAGCACCTGCGGCAGGAACAGCACGGTGCGGAAGAAGGTCATGCCGCGGATCCGGAAGCGGGTCAGTGCCGCCGTCAGCAGCAGTCCGACGGCCACCGGAAGCGCGGCGTAGAAGAGCAGCAGCACCGCGGCGTGGGCGAAGGGGACGCGCAGTTCGGGGTCGGTGAGCAGGTCCTGGTAGTTGTCCAGCCCTGCCCAGCTCGCACGGGTCAACCCGTCCCAGTGCAGCAGCGACAGCCAGCCGGTCTGGGCGAGCGGCCAGAGCAGGAACACCCCGAACACCGCGAGGGCGGGCAGGACGTACAGATAGCCCACGGCTCTCGGCTCGCCGGGCGCCCGCCGACGGTGGCGGGCCCTGCGGGTGCCCGGCGCCGCGGCGGCGCGCCGGGCACCGGTCTCCCGGCCGGTGAGGGCGCTCATTGTGCGTCACCGCCGTCCCCGTCGTCCCCGTCGTCGGACTGCTGCTGGGCGCGGAATTCCGCGTATTCCTTCTGCGTCCGCTCGGCGAACTCGTCCGGGCCGAGGTCGCCGCTGAGGACGCCCTGGAGGTCGGCGGAGAGCGTGTCGTAGAAGGTGGGGGTGGTGTAGTCGAGGTAGGGCACCAGCCCGTCGGCGGCGTTCAGCTTCTCCCAGCCGGCGACCATCTGGCCGTTCGGGGAGTCCGGGTCGAGCTGCTCGGCGGCCTGGCCGGGGACCACGGGCAGCACGCCCTCCTCGGTCATCACCTTCGCGGCGTGTGCGTCGGTGAGGAAGTCGAGGTAGGCGGCGGCGACCTGGGGATGGTCGGATTTGGAGGTGATGGACCACGGCAGTCCCTCGCCTCCGGTGGTGACCGGCTGCTTCCCGGCTGCCGGCGGCGGTGGCATGAAGCCGAGGTCGTCGCCCATGGGCTCGCGCAGGTCGGCGAGTTGCCAGGTGCCGGTGATCAGGAAGGCGCCCTTGCCGTCGGCGAACTGCTTGGCCGCGTCGTCGTACCCCTTGCCGTTGGCGCCCTTGGGGACGTAGCCCTGCTTCGCCCAGCCGGCGAGGGTGCGGGCAGCGGTGCGGGTGGCGTCGGTGTCGAAGCCGCCGCCCCGGCCGAAGACCGTCTCGCGCACCGGCTCGGCGCTCCCGGCAGCCTGTCCCTGGAGGACGCCGAAGGTGTGGATGGCGGGGTATTTGTCGAGGTTGCCGAACTGCACCGGCAGCTCGCCGGCCTGCTTGAGCTTCGGCAGTGCGGCGGTGAGGTCCTGCCAGGTCCTCGGCGGCTCGAGGTCCGCCTTCCGGAGCACCTTCTTGTTGTAGTAGACGCCGATGTACTCGCCCTCCTGCGAGATCCCGTACAGCTGACCGGTGCCGAACCGCTTGCCGTCGGGGGCCACCCGGTTGAGGTTGAGCAGCGTCTGCGGGAAGCGGGTGTTCCAGCTGTAGAGGCCCGCGTAGCTGTCCAGCGGGGTGAGCATCCCGGCGCGGGCGAAGGCGACCATGTCCGCGTAGCCCTGGTTGGCCTGGACGACGTCGGGCGGGTTGTCGCCGCTCAGGGCGAGCTTGAGGGTCTTCTTCAGATCGTTGAAGCTGCGGGCCACCCGCTTGATGGTGACGTTGGGGTACTTCTTCTCGAACTCCTCGTTGAGGCGCTCGATCTCGGCGTTGGTGCCGCCGCGGGTCTGCTGGTCCCACACCGTGAGGGTGACCTTCCCGGCCTTGCCCGGGTCGGGTGTCGCGGTCACCGCGGCGCCACCGGTACCCGCCGCTCCCGACCCGTCGGTGCCGGGTACGCAGGCGGCGGCCAGCAGCAGGGCGGCCAGCGTCCCGAGGGCGGTGCGGGGCCGGCGCAGCCGTCCTCGTCCGTGGTGCCGGTGCGGGGTCATCGTCGTACGCCCTCCTTGGTGCTGCGCGCGGTTGCGGCCGCGCGGGCCCGTGCCGTTCCGGTTCACGAGCGGAAGCCGATGGTGGGGGTGGCGCGCAGCAGCGGCCATTCGCCGTTGCCGCCGGGGAGCAGGTCGTCCAGGAAGGCGTAGCGCCGCATCACCTCCTGGCTCTGGCCGCCGATCCGCCGCGCGTACTGCCACCAGGCCGCGACCTCGCTCCACCCCGGTGCCGAGAGGGAGCCGCCGAAGTGCTGGACGGACAGTGCGGCGGTCAGGTTGGCGAACGCCAGCCGGTCGGCCAGCGGCCAGCCGGCCAGGGTCCCGGTGGTGAAGCCGGCCATGAACACGTCCCCGGCGCCGGTGGGGTCGAGCGCCTCGACGCTCAGCGCGGGCACGTCGGCGTACTCGCCGGTGGTCCCGTCGACGGCCACCGCGCCGCCGGGGCCCTTGGTGACCACCGCGACGGGCACCAGCTCGGCCAGCGTGCGCACGGCCGCCTCCGGGGTGTCGGTGCGGGTGTAGTGCAGGGCTTCGGTGGCGTTGGGCAGGAACGCGTGGCACAGCGACAGGTCGGCCAGGGTGTCCGGGTCCCAGGCGCCGGTCTCGTCCCAGCCGGTGTCGGCGAAGATCAGGCTGCCCTCGCCGTGGGCCCGCCGCACCCAGTCCCCCACCCGGCCCGGCGACAGCGAGGTGACGCAGGCCCGGGACGCCGGGCGGGCGGCGACGCTGACGCACGGCTTGGGCGCCTCGTGGCCGTGGCTGACCATGGTGCGTTCGCCCTCGTAGGCCATGGAGACGGTGACCGGGGAGTGCCAGCCCTTGGCGCGGTGCGAGGGGGTCAGGTCGATGCCCTCGCTCTCGGAGAGCGCCTCCCAGCAGTAGTCGCCGTACATGTCGTCGCCGAAGGCCGCGGCCAGTGCGGTACGCAGTCCGAGCCTGCGCAGCGCGGTCGCCATGTTGGCGACTCCGCCCGGGCTGGACCCCATGCCGCCGGCCCAGGTCTCGGTGCCGCGCACGGGGGCGTGGTCGAGGCCGGTGAGGACGATGTCGAGGAAGACCGTGCCGGTGAGGAACACATCGGTCTGCGGGCCCTCCTCCGTGCGGAGGCCGGCCAGCGGGTCCAACCAGCTCCCGGTCGGTGCCGGTTGGGCACTCCCAGTGGTACTCAAGGCCCCTCGCCCCTCTCAGCTATGGCCAAAACTCAGCGTTTACGTAACTGATTTGAGCGACACCATGCACTCACCTCCGGCAGAATGCAATAGGTCAGTCACAGTCGCGCAAAGACGCTCAGTCGCGCTAGGGTGCTGCGCATGTTGCGCGAAACCCGGCACGAGAAGCTGCTGCGGATCCTCCGCGAGGAGGGGGTGCTGCCCGTCGTCGAGATCGCCCGGCGGCTCCAGGTCAGCGAGGCCACGGCGCGCCGGGACGTGTCCGACCTCTCCGAATCCGGCCGGCTGCGGCGGGTGTACGGCGGCGCCATCGCCCGGGAACCGGTCGAACGCCCCTTCGCCGAGGAGGAGGTGGACGACCTCCCCGCCAAGGAAGCCGTCGCCGCGGGCGCCGCGGAGCTGATCAGCAACGGGGAGACGGTGCTGCTCGACATCGGCACCACCACCCTGCAGCTCGCCCGGCTGCTGCACGGCCGGAAGATCACCGTCGTCACCTCCAACCTCGCCGTCTACGAGGAGCTGCGCTCCGACCCGGAGGTGACACTCGTGCTGCTGGGCGGCGAGGTCCGGCGCAACTACCGTTCGCTGGTCGGCCAGATCACCCGGGCCGCGCTCCGCGAGATCTACGCGGACCGGGTCTTCCTCGGCACCAGCGGGGTACTGGCCGACGGCCGGGTACTGGACACCACCGAGGTCGAGGTCCCCGTCAAACGGGCCATGCTGGGCTCGGCCCGCCAGGCCGTGCTGCTGGCCACCCCGCGCAAGTTCCCCGGCACCGGCAGCGCCCGCGTCTGCCAGGCAGGCGACATCGACATGCTGATCACCGGCCGGGAGTCCGATCCGGCCACCCTCGCCGCGTTCCGCGAGGCCGAAGTGGAGGTAGTAGAGGTATGACGGGAATGACAGCAGCGCCGGACCCCACCGGCGCCGCCGGCCTGCGGCTCACCGTGCTCGGCGGGGGCGGATTCCGGGTCCCGCTGGTCCACCGCGCGCTGCTGGACGACGCGCAGGACCCCGATGCGGCCGGGCGGTGCACCGAACTCGTCCTCCACGACACCGACCCCGGCCGGCTGCGTGCCATCGGCGCCGTGCTGGCCGAGCAGGCGGCCGGGCATCCGGGGCCGGCACCCGCCGTGCGCACCACGACCGACCTCGACGAGGCCCTGCGCGGCGCCGACTTCGTCTTCAGCGCCATCCGTGTCGGCGGCCTCGCCGGACGGGTGCGGGACGAACAGCACCCGCTGGCCGAAGGGCTGCTGGGCCAGGAGACCGTCGGCGCGGGCGGGGTGCTCTACGGACTGCGCACGGTCCCGGTGGCCACCCGCATCGCCGAACGGGTGGCCGCGCTCGCCCCGCAGGCGTGGGTCATCAACTTCACCAACCCGGCGGGCATGGTCACCGAGGCGATGAGCCGGGTGCTGGGCGACCGCGTCATCGGCATCTGCGACTCCCCCGTCGGGCTCTGCCGCCGCGCCGCGCGGGCCGCCGGTGCCGACCCCGACCGCGCCGACTTCGACTACGTGGGCCTCAACCACCTCGGCTGGCTGCGCCGCATCGTGGTCGACGGCACCGACCGGCTGCCCGCGCTGCTGGAGAACGCCCCGGCGCTGGAGTCGTTCGAGGAGGGCAAGCTCTTCGGCACCGCGTGGCTGCAGGCCCTGGGCGCGCTGCCCAACGAGTACCTGCACTACTACTACCACCACCGGGAGGCCCTCACCGCGATCCGCGCGGCGGACGCCACCCGGGGAGAGTTCCTCGCCCGGCAGCAGGAGAGCTTCTACGCCGAGCTCTCCGGCGGCGGCGAGGGCGCCTTCCGGTCCTGGGAGGAGACGCGCCGCGAACGCGAGGAGACCTACATGGCCGAGAGCCGCGAGGCGTCCGGCGGTTGGCAGCGCGAGAGCTGCGACCTGGACGGCGGCGGCTACGACCGGGTCGCGCTGGCCCTGATGCGGGCCATCGCGCGGAACAGGCGCACCACGCTGATCCTCAACGTCCGCAACCGCGGCGCCGTGCCCGGCCTCGACGCCGACGCCGTGGTCGAGGTGCCGTGCCTGGTCGACTCCGGGGGTGCCCGCCCGCTGGCCACCGGACCGGTCGCCGACGACCAGTTGGGGCTGATGCTCCAGCTCAAGGCCGTCGAACGCGCCACCGTCGAGGCCGCGACCCGCGGCTCGCACCGCGCCGCGCTCCGCGCCCTGGCCCTCCACCCGCTGGTCGACTCCGTGCACGCGGCCGAGCGCGTGCTGGAGACGGCGCGCCCGCTGGAGGCCCGGGAGGACTCCGCGGGGTGAGCGGATCCGGTCCGCGGGGCGGGCGGGGCTGCCCCGCGGACGGGTGAGCCGACAACCCGGCGGCACCCCGGCGGCACCCCGGCATCACCGGTTCGGCCCGTTCCCGGGTCCGCCGCAGTCTCTCCTCTTCTGTTCCACCCACCGAACAGCTCCCGGCCCACTAGGCTCACGGCTCGGGGTCCGGGGGATGTTCAGCCGTCGACACAGAGGAGCAGAAGGTGCGCGGGACAGTCGCGGGAGCGACCTTAGTCATGGTGTGCGCGTTGGTGACGGGCTGTGGCGGGGGCTCGGACGGCGGGGAGGCGGACGGCGGCGGCGCCGCGGCCAAGGGGGAACAGAAGCAGTCGTGGGGCCCGCCGGAGACCCACCAGGTCACCCTGCGGGTGGAGGGCTCGGGCTCCTCGCAGATCGGCTGGGCGGCCGGCGACAGCCACTTCGAGACGGCGACGCTGCCCTGGAAGCACGAGGACCAGGTCACGCTCGAAGGAGCCGAGCTGGAGAACGGCGTGCAGCTCTACGTCACCCCGCAGGCCGTCAAGGGCGCGGACGGCAGTTTCGTCTTCCCGGCCTGCGTCCTGGAGGTCGACGGCAAGACCGTCGACAAGAACGCCGGCGGCGAGAGCTCGCAGGGCTGCAAGTACACGCTCAAGGGCTCCTGAGGGATCCGCCGACCGGCGGCCGACGACCGGGCCGCCGGTCGGCGGGACGCTACCCGGAGCGGGCCGCGCGGCCACCGCCCGAGTGGCAGCGCGCCGCGCGTGCGGTGCCCGAGGGGCGTCCGGCCGCCGCGTGGCGGGAGTGCGCGGGGCAGTGCTGCGCTCGGTGCTTCTTGGCGCGGGCCCGCAGCGCACGGGCACGCGCCTGGTGGTCGACGTCGCTCACGACGGCCAGCAGGCCGCCCACGATGGCGGTGTTCTTGCCGAAGTGGATCCGGTGGGCTGCCCGCTGCCCGGGATCGTCCTGCTCCCAGAACGGGTGCCCGGCCAGGGTCGTGGGCAGCAGCGACCCGGCCAGCGCCAGCGCCGCCGCCCGCGGCACGCGCCCGGTGGCCAGCAGGGCGCCCGCCACCACCTGGACGGCGGCATTCACCCGTACCAGCGTCACGTCGTCGCCCGGCAGCGGAACCTTCTGGCGCAGCCGCTCCAGGAAGGGCGCCGCCAGTTCGGCCGGCGGGTCGGGCCGGCTCAGCGTCCCCACTCCCGCGTTGACGAAGAACACACCGAGAAGCGGGCGGGAGACCAGTTGCAGTGGCGTCATACGGGGTCCTCGGGTGCGCGGGCGGGCCGGAGCAGGTGGCGGCGGTGCCGTCACCGCCATGGCACGCGCCTCCCGGCCGCCCCGCAACCCGGAGCCAGCCGTCCGGTGCACGGCACGCCCGGCCCGGCGGTACCGGGGCGTGCTGCCGCTCACCCGGACGGCGGCGGAGGCGGTGCGGTCCGCCGCGCCGGAGCGGAGGGTGACGTCAACGGGCACCGAGCAGGAGGTCGTGCGGATGAGCGGCGAGTTCGAGGGCAGGGCCGCGCTGGTCACCGGAGCCGCCTCCGGGATCGGGCTGGCCGTGGCCCGCCGGCTCGCGCGGGAGGGCGCCCGGGTGGTCGTCGCGGACCACGACGAGGACGGGGCGCAGCTCGCGGCAGGCGAGTTGGAGACCGCGGGTGCGACCGCCGAGGCGCTGGTCGTCGATGTGACCGACCCGGATTCGGCGCGCGAGGCCGTGCGGTTCACGACCGGGACCTTCGGCGCGCTCGACCTGGTGGTGAACAACGCGGGCGTGGGCGGCCCCTCGATGCCCACCGGCGAGTACGAGATCACCGCCTGGGACCGCGTCATCGCCACCGATCTCAGCGGTGTCTTCTACGGGCTGCGGTACCAGCTTCCGGTCATGGCCGCCGCGGGCCGCGGGGCCGTCGTCAACATGGCCTCCATTCTGGGCACCAACGGCTTCGCGGGCAGCCCCGCCTATGTGGCCGCCAAGCACGGCGTGGTGGGCCTGACCAAGACGGCGGCCCTCGAATACGCCGACAAGGGCGTGCGGATCAACGCCGTCGGCCCCGGCTTCATCGACACGCCGCTGCTGCGCGAGACGGACAACCCGATGCGCGAGCGCCTCGTCTCGCTGCATCCGCAAGGCCGCCTGGGCACCGCGGAGGAGGTCGCGGAGCTGACGGCGTTCCTGCTCTCCGACCGGGCCTCCTTCGTCCAGGGCAGCTACCACCTGGTGGACGGCGGGTACGCGGCGCAGTGACGCCGCCGCCGTGCACCGGCTGCGGCTCCGGGGCCGCAGGCGCGGGGCGCGGCGGGCGGCCGCGGATTCAGTCGGCCGGGGCGAGGGCGGTGCCCTTCCGGGTCCGCCACAGCCAGGCGCCGGCCCCGGAGGCGAGCACCACGACGCAGGCGGAGAAGACCAGCCCCGCGTTCCGCAGCCCCAACCCGGTGCTGAGCGCGCCGACCCCGACGACCGGCAGCGAGATACCCAGATAGGCGACCACGAACAGCGCCGAGATGGTGCCCCCGCGGTGCTCCTCGGGAGCGCGGCCGCTGACCGTCGCCATGGCCGACCGGAACGCCAGTCCCTGTCCGATCCCCCCGGTCACCGCACCGGTCACCAGCAGCGCCAGCGAACCGAGCACCAGTGAGAGACCCACCTGCACCATGCCGACGACCAGCCCCAGACAGCCCAGCGGCAGCGCCACCGGGGCGCCGGTCCGAGCGGAGGCCGCCTGTCCCAGGAGCGAGGCGCAGAAGACCGAGAAGACGACCGCGCCGGAGACCGCCAGGTTGTCGATGTGCAGGGTTCCGCTCATGAAGCCCGGCGAGACGGCGGTGAACAGCCCGAAGACGGCGAACCCCGTGAAGCAGGCCAGCGCCGCCGGGACGAACACCGGCCGCACCTGGCGCGGCACCTCCATCCCGCGCGGCCGCAGCCGGGGCCGCGGGCGGGGCGGGCGCGCGGTCTCCGGCAGCGCCAGCGTCAGGGCGCCCGCGGCGCCGAGCAGCACCAGGTGGGTGGCGAACGGCAGGGTCAGCGGGCGCGGCGCGTACTGCGCGAGCACTCCCGCCAGCAGCGGTCCGCAGCCGAGCCCTCCCATGTTCGCGGCGGTCGCGGCGAAGCCCCGGCTGCCGCCGGGCGCCAACTCGAGGACGGCCGCGGTCGCGGCGCCGGAGAGGAGTCCGGCGGCGAATCCGGACAGCAGCCGCCCGCAGAACAGCAGCGGCAGCCCGCCCTCCGACAGGAAGCATCCGGCGCTGGCCGCCGAGAGGAGCAGCGCGGCCAGCAGCACCGGCCGCCGGCCCAGCTTGTCCGAGTAGTCGCCGGCCACCAGCAGCGCGGCGATCACACCCACCGCGTAGACGGCGAAGACGACCGTCACCATCAGTTCGCCGAATCCCAGCTCCTGCCGGTAGAGGCCGTAGAGCGGGGTCGGCAGCGTGGTGCCGGCCATGCCGACGGCGAAGACGAAGGCCGCCGCCGCGTACCGCAGCGGGCCGCGCCCGGCGGTGGCGTCCCCGGCGGGGTCCCCGGCCGAGGCGGGATGCGCGGCACCGGCCGACCGGCGGGAGCGCACTCCCCAACGCTCCCGGGAGCCGCTACCCGGCCCAGGTGTAGCGGACCACACCCGCGATCCTGCCGTGCCCGGACAGCACGTCCTCGGCCACGAAGACCACATCGGCCTCGGTGTCCAGCGCCGCCTCCACCGTCTCGTCCACGATGTCGTCGCGCACCTCCCCGGACGCGTCGCTCACCGCGTCGTCGGCGACCGACGCCAGATGACCACCGGTCAGCCGGACCTTCTGGCGGTAGGACTCCTCGACCGCCAGCAGCGCGAGCCGGCCCTCCCGCGCGGCGCGCCACACCTCGTCGATTCCCGAGACGAACTCCTTGCGGCCCCTGGCGTCGTCGAGGCGGCGCAGCGCGGCATCGGCCCGGGTGCGCAGCAGTTCGGCGCGCGCGGGCGCGATCGCCTCCTGGACGACCGGGGCGCGCGCATTGGCGAGTCCGCCCTTGGGCACGGTGGCCAGCGCGCCGCGTGTCGTATGCGCGCCGACATCGGCCAGCGCGGTCAGCCCGTGCTGCAAACCGGCCACCAGCAGCGGCCTGGGTTCGACCTCCAGCACCTTGGCGAGGTCGGCGTCCACGTCCCGCAGGTGCTGGAGCGCCGCCTCGTCCCGGTAGCCGGAGGTGACGTCGCCGGTGCGGGAGGCCCGCTCGCGTTCGGAGAGGTCGGTCTCGTGCGCCACCGGGAATCCGAACCGGTGCTCCTCGGTGAGCTGCTCGCCCGCGCCGCTCCACAGCCTGGCCCGCTCCTCGTCGAAGGTGAGCACCCAGTAGGGCCGGTTCTGGGCCCGGGCGGCGACGAGGTTGCGGGTGAGGAACGTGTGGTTGACGACGATGCGTTCGGTCCCGGCACGCCGGGTCAGATGCCAGAACTGGTGCTCGCCCTGGGCCGCGAAGACGACCAGGGTGTCCAGCGTGTACACCAGGTCCAGTTCGTTCTCGGCCTGTTCGAGCTGCTTGAGCACGTCGGCCCGCACCGACGCCGGCACCTGCGGGTCCGCGGAGAGCCGCCGCCCGGCCTCCGCGATGAGGTTGCGCAGCCGTACCGGGTCCTGCAGCTTGTCCGGCTTGGTGCGGTGGGTGGGCAGCACCAGGGTGACCGCCGGGTAGGGGCGCGGCTTCCGCAGTTCGGCGAGGACCTCGTCGGTCAGGTCGTTGGTGCGCATCCGTACCTCGTTCCGAAAGGGGAGGACGACCGCTCTCCAGCATCACGCGCGGCCCCCGGCTCCGCACGTCGGGGCCGGGGCCGCGCGTGCCCGCGGGCGGCCGGGCGGCGGAGGCCGGGGCGGGCGCGGCACGGGCGGGATGCCGGGGCCGGGGCGCGGACGTAGCCTGGAGAGGGCCCCCTGTACGCGGGGGAAGGAGCGGCTTGTGAAGTCAGATACCCACCCCGACTACCGCGAGGTGGTCTTCCGCGACCGGTCGGCCGGATACGCGTTCCTGACGCGCTCCACGGCCGCCAGCGACACCGTGATCGAGTGGGACGACGGACGCACCTACCCGGTCGTCGACGTGGAGATCTCCTCCGAGAGCCATCCGTTCCACACCGGAAAGGCGCGTGTCGTGGACTCCGAGGGACAGATCGCCAAATTCCGTCAGCGCTACGAGGGGACGACGCCGGACGAGATCCTGCACTCCGCCCCCGAGAGCGACCCCACGCCCGAGGACCTGGTCCTCGCCTCCGGCCGCGACCTGTCGGAGGAGAACCTCCAGTGGGCCCGCGAGCGCATCGCGGCCGAGGGCCGGGCCGCCATGGAGCGCCGCCTGCCCTGACGACGCGGGCCGCCGGCCGCTCCGGCGGGTGCTGCCGGAGCGGCGTGACGACGCGGGCGGCCCACACGCCACGGGCCGGAGCCCGACCCCGGCGGGTGCCCGGGCGCCGGGGCGGCCGGCCCCGGCGCGGGTGGGGTGCTCAGTCGGCGACGGTGAACCGCTCCCGCACGTGCCGCGGGTTCTCGATCTCGTCGAGGACGGCGACGGCGTAGTCCTCCATCGAGATACGGCTGACCCCGTTGGCGTCCACGACCAGGTCCTCCTTGCCGGTGCGGTACGTTCCCGAACGCTCTCCCGGCTCGATGGTGGCGGCGGGGCTGATGTTGGTCCAGCGCACGTCCTGGACGCCGCGCAGATAGCCGAGGGCGTCCCCGTGCGCGTGCATGATCTGCAGGATCGCCTCCGGGAGTCCCTCGGCGTCCCACACCTGGGAGCCGTCCGGCGTGCGCAGCGAGCCGGCGCCGCCGACGAAGACCAGCGGCGGCGCCCCGGCACCGAGCGCGCGCACCCCGGCGACGAGCGACTCGGCGGCCGGTTCGATGGTGGCCAGATGCCCCGGGCCGTCCTTGCCGCCGACCGCGCTGACGACGACGTCCGCGTTCCCGGCGACCGCCGCGACGGACTCGGCGGAGAGGACGTCGCCGGTGACGACCGTGACGGCCTCGCCGGAGGCGACGAACGCGCCGGGGTCCCGCACGACCGCGAGGACCTGGTGGCCGCGGTCGAGCGCCTCGCGCACGATCCTGCTGCCGATGTTGCCGTTGGCCCCGAAGACGGCGATTCTCGCCATGGTGGTACTCCTGTAGCGCTGTGCGGATGAGGGATGCGGGCACCGGACGGTGGCACCTGCCGCCACCGTTCCCGCCTCGTCCCCCCGCCAGGGGGACGACACCTCGAAGCTAACCGGGCACCGGCCGCCCCGCGAGGTAAGGTCACGACCAGCCATGGTGAGAACCGGACACGGGAGAACCGGACACGCGGCCGCATCCGCCTCCGCCGCGATCCCCGAGCTGCCGTACGCCCCGCCGCCCGGTGTGGCGGCCGCGGGCCTCGAAGTGCTGACGCTGTCCGCACTGCGCGCCCGCGCCGCCCGCGGGGGCCAGCGGCTGGCCGATCCGCAGCGGCCCGACTTCCACCAGCTCTTCGCCGTGGAGTCGGGGACGCTGCGGCAGTCCGTCGACTTCACCGAGCACGCCACCGGGCCAGGCGGCTGGCTGTGGGTGCGGCCGGGACAGGTGCAGCAGTACACCGACCCGCATGGCGCCGAGGGCACGCTGGTCCTCTTCCGGCCCGCCTTCCCCGATCCGGCGACGGCGGCAGCCGTGGGTCTGGACGAGGCGTCGGACGCGGTCGTGCGGCAGCCCCGCGACGAGAACGCCCGCGCGCTCCGGTTCGCTCTCGACCACCTGCGGTTCGAGTTCGCCGCGGAGTGGCACCCACCCGCGCGGGGGACGCACGAGGACGTGCTGCGGCACCTGCTGGCGGTGCTGCTGCGACGGCTCGTGAGCACACCCGGCGCGCCCGGCACCGAGGCGGCCGCACCTCCGGACGCCTTCCGCCGCTTCCGGGCCGCCGTCGAGGCCGACTTCGCGCGCACCCGCCGCGTCGCCGACTACGCCGGCGCCCTCGGCTACTCCCCCCGCACGCTCTCCCGCGCCAGCCGTGCGGCGGTCGGGCTGGGTGCCAAGGAGTTCGTGGACCGCCGCGTCGTGCTGGAGGCCAAGCGCCTCCTGGCGCACACCGACCGCTCCGCCGCCCGGATCGGGACCGCCCTCGGCTTCGCCGACGCCACCAATTTCGCCAAGTTCTTCCACCAGCGCACCGGCAGCACCCCGGGCGCCTTCCGCGCCTCGGTGCGGAGCTGACCGCTACGGCAGCTCCAGATCCGCCACCAGGCGGATGTCGGCCGCGCTGCGGCCCGCGGCGAAGCGGTGCGGGCCCGGGCACGGCCGCCAGCCCGGGAGCGCGTCGTCCCAGGTCCGCACGGCACGCTGCGGCACCTCCAGCCGCGCCTGCACCGAGTCGCCTGCCGCGGCCTCCACGACGGCGAAGGCGGCCAGCGAACGCTCCGCGCCCTCGGGGCCGAGATAGAGCTGGACGACCTCGCGGCCCGGCCGGTGCCCGCTGTTGCGCACCCGCACGGCGACCCGGGCGACCGGCGCGTAGGGGTCGTCGGCGCCGGGGGCCTGGACGGTGATGTTCATCGACTCGTACTCCCACCGGGTGTAGCCCAGGCCGTGCCCGAACCAGTAGGCGGGCTCGGCACCGGCCGCACGCCAGGCGCGGTAGCCGATGCGCGGGCCCTCGGCGTACGGCAGCCGGCCGTCGCCGTCGGGTGCCACCTGGCGCACCGGCAGGTCGTCGGCCGCGTCCGGCCAGGTGGTCGGCAGCCTCCCGCCCGGCTCGGCAGCGCCCAGCAGCACCTCGGCGAGCGCCTCGCCACCCGCCTCGCCGGGGAACCAGCACAGCAGCACGGCGGCGACCTCCTCCCGCCACGGCATCAGCACCGGGGCACCGGCGTTGACCACCACGACGGTGCGCGGATTGGCCGCGGCGACGCTCCTGACCAGGTCGTCCTGACGGCCCGGCAGGGCGAGCGTGTCCCGGTCGACGCCCTCGGTCTCGGACTCGTCCGTGGTGCCGACACAGACCACCGCGCAGTCCGCCTCGGCCGCCGCGCGGGCCGCCCGCTCGATCAGCACCTGCTCGGAGACGGCAGGCGCGGCGTAGCCGAGTTCGAAGGAGATCAGGCCGAAGAGCCCGCCGACCCCGTAGGCGGGCACCGTGTGCAGGAGGCGTACCGGCAGCGGCGTACCGGCTTCGGCGTCCAGCAGGAAGGTGCGCTGCGGCGGGTTGAGGAACGCGGCGGCCGGGTCCTCGCTCTCGGCCTGCAGCTCGGCGTCGTAGAGCACCCGCTCCCCGGCCTCCAGGCGGAAGTGCCCGACGCCGCGCACGGCGAGCCGGTGGGTGCCGCTGCCGGTCGGGGTGAAGGTGCCGACCAGCTCGACCCGGCCCAGATCGGCGAACGGGACCCCGCCGGGCAGGCTTCCCATCCACCGCACGCTGCCGTCCCGCTGCGCCACGCGGCCCAGCTCGGCGTCGTCCAGCCCGTGCAGGACAGCGGTCAGCCGGAAGCCGTCGTCGCCGGTCGCGGGGGCCAGCCGGGAGCGCGGGTCGGGTCCCGGCTCGTAGGACACCTCCGTCCCGGAGGGGACCAGGGCGCGCAGCGCCTCCAGCGGACTGCTGACCCGCTCGGGGAAGACCTGGGAGCTGCCGCCGCCACCGAACCGGGGCGCACGGGCGTGCAGCCCGCTGACGGCGATCCGGCGCACACTGCCGCCGGTGCGCTCCACGGGGTCCAGCGGCAGCGCGGCAGTGCGGGCCCCGGCCGCCCCGTCCGGCCCGGTGGGCTCGTTGCGCAGCAGGACGCAGGACCGTGCGGCGAGGTCCCGGGCGACGGCCGGGCCGTCGAGCGCCGCCGGCAGCGCGGCGGGCGGCACGGCAGGCGGGGCGCCGTCCAGGACTCCGACGCGGGCGGCGAGCAGCAGGACCCGGCGGGCGAGCGCGTCCACCGCTTCCTCCGGCACCCGGCCCCGCCGGACGGCGGCGACCAGGTGCTCGCCGTAGACGGTGTCGGGGCCGGGCATGGCCAGATCGAGGCCGCCGCGTACGCAGCCGAGGGTGGAGCGGGCACCGGTCCAGTCCGAGACCAGCGCCCCGTCGAAGCCCCACTCGCCGCGCAGCACCTGGTTGTTGAGCACGTCGTGCTCGCTCATCGTCACCCCGTTGACGCTGTTGTACGCCGCCATCAGCAGCCAGGGACCGGCGGTGCGCACGATGTGCTCGAAGGGTTCGAGATAGAGCTCGCGCAGGGTGCGTGCGTCGGCCCGGACATCGACGGTGTAGCGGTCGGTCTCCGCGTCGTTGGCGACGTAGTGCTTGGGGGTGGCGGCGACGCCGCCCTCCTGCAGTCCCGCGACGAGCGCGGCCCCCAGGGCGCCCGTCAGCCGGGGGTCCTCCGCGTACGCCTCGAAATGCCGCCCGCTGTAGGGGGTGCGGTGCAGGTTGACGGTCGGCGCCAGCACGGCGTGTGCGCCCTTGCGGCGAGCCTCCTGGGCCAGCAGCAGTCCGGCGGTACGGGCCGCCGCGGTGTCCCAGGTGGCGCCGATCGCGGTGGGGCACGGCAGGGCGGTGCTGGGGTCCTCGGGGGTCCAGCTCTCCCCCCGCACCCCCGCGGGGCCGTCCGAGAGGACGAGTCGGCCGAACCCGGCCGCGGAGGGGCCGCCGTACGGGCCGACCGACCACATGTCCGTCCCGGCGAGCAGGGCCACCTTGCCCGGCAGGTCCAGTCCGGCCAGCACGGCCTCGACCCGATCTGCCCGCTCCCCCGCCGCCGGACACCCGCCTTCGACGGGGTGCGCGACGGGTCCGCGGTCGGCGGAATTCCGGGAGCTGTCGTCCATCTACGACTCACACCGCCCATATCGCTCTTTGCCGATCGCCGGATGCGGCCAGCTTCTCAGATCGGGCGGCGCGCGGACGCGGGAATCCGGGGGAAGTCATCACGATGCAGGACGGCCGCCAGTCGCCCGCAGTCCGCGGCATGCGCTCGGGACCGCACCGGAGCGACAACGGAATTCATGAAGAAATCGCAGTTCACAGCGGTGTTATCGGTATTGACAACGGTCACCGGTGCAGTCTTTGCAGCCACGCGACGCAGTGGGTTTCACTGCTGTGGACCCGGGAGCGCAGGGGCGTCGGCCGACGGTGCCGACAGCACGGCCGCGGGTCGCCGAGGGCAGCGATGGGGAGGACCGACGTGGGCGCGAGAGACGAGCACGGACACCGGAAGCCCGGCCACGGCCGCGGGCACGAGGACGGGCACGAACACGGGCACGGCCACGGGCCGGATCACGGCCACGCGGGGCACACGCACGGCGTCTCGGCCGGGGCCGACCGGCGCTGGCTGTCGGCGGCGCTGGCGCTGATCACCGTCTTCATCGTCGTCGAGACGGCCGTCGCGGTGCTGGCGGGCTCGCTGGCCCTGCTGTCGGACGCGGCGCACATGCTGACCGACGCGTTCTCGATCGTGCTGGCGCTGGTGGCGATGCGGCTGTCGGCACGGCCCGCCCGCGGTGGCTTCACCTTCGGGCTCAAGCGCGCCGAGATCCTCTCGGCCCACGCGAACGGGCTGACGCTGATTCTGGCCGCCCTCTGGCTGGGCTACGAGGCCGTACGCAGGCTGATCGATCCGCCCGAGGTGACGGGCTGGATGGTGCTGAGCACGGCACTGGTGGGCATCGCGGTCAACCTGCTGGCCACCTGGTGCCTGTCCCGGGCGAACCGCTCCTCGCTCAACATCGAGGGCGCCTACCAGCACATCCTCAACGACCTGTTCGCCTTCATCGGCACAGCGGTGGCCGGTCTCATCGTCCTGACCACCGGGTTCGCACGAGCCGACGCCCTGGCCACGCTACTGGTCAGCGGCTTGATGCTGAAGGCGGGCTGGGGGCTGCTGCGCGACTCCGGCCGCATCTTCCTCGAAGCCGCACCGGTCGGGCTCGACCCGGACGAGGTCGGCGCCGAACTGGCCGCGACCGACGCGGTCACCGAGGTGCACGACCTGCACATCTGGACGATCACCTCGGGCGAGCCCGCGCTCTCGGCCCACGTCCTGGTGGAGCCGGGCGGCGACTGCCACCGCGTCCGCCGCGCCCTGGACCGGATGCTGGCCGAGCGGCACGGACTGACCCACACCACGCTGCAGATCGACCACGCGGACCGGTCGGCCGAAGACGACGGCCGCGCCCCGGCGGGGTCCGCGGCAGGCCACTGCGAGACCCCGCACGGCCCGGTGCACCTCGGCTGAGGCACCGCGGCACCGGGAAGGGCCGTTCGGCCCTGCCGGGCAGCGCCGGGGCAGGGCACTCTGAAGGAAGACCCGGGCGTCGCCCCGTCGGACGCCCGGGCCGTACCACCGCTGAGCAGCCGCCCGCGGCCTGTGGGGGGCCCGCGGGCGGCATCAGCGTGCCAGGGTCCCGTGCCTCCGAACTGCCCTCGCGGGGCGGCGCGGAGGCACGGGGCCACACCCGGAAGTGCTCCGGTCGGCGGAGCTCCCACGCTCTCCCGTGGCAGTCCTCGCCTCAGCCGCCCTCCCCGCTTCCGCACGGAGCGTCGCTGCCGGTGGGAGTCGGCGTGGGGGACGGCGACGGGGAGTTCGCCGGACCGGGCGTCGGCGATCCGGAGTCCTGTGGGCAGCCCGGGGACTCGCCGGAACCGCCTCCCGGCGTCCCGGAGTCGTCCGGATCGGGGGAGCCGGTGGGGCGGGGGCTCGGGCTGCCGCCGGGCTCCGCACCGCCACCGCCACCGCCCGCGGTGCCCCCGGATCCGGGGGTCCTGCCGCCCGACGTGGCGCCCCCGCCCTCGTCCTTCCCCTTTCCCTTGTCGTTCTTCCTTCCCTTGTCGTTCTTGCCGCTCTTGTCTCCCGCCGTGCCCGCGCCGCCCGCGCCCGGACTGGCCGGCAGCACGCCCTCGCCGTCCGGCACGGCGTGGGTGCCCTTGCGGTAGAAGTCGAACCAGGCGAGGACGGTGCGCAGATAGGCGCCCGAGTGGTTGTAGCTCAGGATCGCCGCGCGCAGTTGGGCGGAGCTGGTCAGGTCCCGGTCACCGGCGCACAGATAGCGGCCCGCGGCCAGCGCCGCGTCGTGGATGTTGTGCGGGTCCTTCCTGCCGTCGCCGTTGCCGTCCGCACCCCAGCTCCGCCAGGTCCCGGGGATGAACTGCATGGGGCCGACCGCCCGGTCGAACCGCGTGTCGCCGTCCCAGACGCCGCCGTCGGTGTCCGTGATGCGGGCGAACCCGGCCCCGTCCAGGACCGGGCCCAGGATCGGCTTGCGGGTGGTGCCGTCGGACCGCAGATCGCCGCCCCGCGCCTGCCCGGACTCCACCTTCCCCAGCGCCGCCAGCAGTTCCCAGCGCAGCCCGCATCCGGGGTCCTGGGAGCGCAGCCGCTGCTCGGCGTTCCGGTAGGCGCGCAGCACGGTCGCCGGTATGCCGGACTCGGCCGCGGCCCTGGCCCGCAGGCCGGGCGTGCGGGCGGACCGGATGCCGTCGGAGCCCGCCAGGGGCGGGAGTTCCACATGGTAGGAGCCGTCGTCGGCGGCACCCTCCGGATACGGGGTGCCCGTGCGCACCGGCTTCCACGGTTCCCTGGCTTGCGGGGGGCCGACCGCGCCGGGCGCCTGTGAGGCCGTCAGCGCGGCGACGGCCAGCGCGGCGAGCGCGGTACCGGCCGCGCGTCGGCGCAGCCGGACGCGCCGGCCGCCGCCGGGGCGGGCCGCAGCACCCCGGGCGACGGCGGCGGTGTGGCTGCCGCCCCGGCGGGCGCGGGTTCCCTCCTGCTGCATCATCTGCTCGCTCTCCTCCCGGTGCGTGTCGCCGTTGCGGGGCGGGGCGGTCCGGGCCGGGCCCGGAGCCGGTCAGTCGAGGGTGTCGATGGCGGTGATCCGCCACGCGCCGTCCTCGCGCACGGCGTTGACGGCGAGCATGGCGCCCGCGTAGGTGGCGTTTCCGTCCTCGGCCTGGGACTCGTCCTCGGATTCGCCCTTGGATTCGTCCTCGGATTCGCCGTCGGATTCGCCGTCGGAGCCGGACTTCCCGGAGCCGGACTGCTTCGGCGCGGTCCCCGCGGTGCGGGCGCTGTGCTGGTCGGCGAAGAGGAGCACCCTGGCGCGGTCGCCCTCCAGTTCGGTGACGGCGCTGTCGGTGACCGTCGTCGTCAGGACCAGCTTCTGCGCCCGGTCCTGCGCCCGGACGCGGGCGAGGAGCGCGCGGTGCTGTTCGACAGCACGCCCGGTCAGCAGCCGGTCGGCCGCGCGCTCGTTCTGCTCGGGATGCGCGTGGTCGTAGGAGAAGAGTGCGTTGACCGCGCTGGTGACCTCGCCCTTGACCTCGCTGGTGCGGGCCGCGTCGGCGAGGGCTGCGTTGTGGGCCGAGGCGGTGTTCCGCAGTTCTCGGGCCTCGGTCGCCGCCCAGCCCGCGAAGCCGCCGAAAGCGAGCGTCAACACCGCGCAGACAGCCGGAAGCCCACGGGGAGCCCTGGCGAGCCGCGGGAGCACCGCGCCGCGGAACCGCCCGCGCGGGGTGCCCTTCCCCTCCGCGCTGTCGGAGGCGGCCGCGGCACCCGACGGTCCGGTCCGCGGTCCGCGCGCGGGCCGGACGGAGGCGCGGGCGGCGGAACCGCTCCCGGCCCCGGCACCGCCCGGCTTCCGGCCGGACCTCGCAGCGGTCCGCACGCGGGTCGTGGCACCGACCCCGGCGCCGGGCTGGTCGCCGCCGGTGCCGCGGTCCGGCGCGGCCGTCGTTCCGGTCCGCCCGGCGGCAGCGGAGCCGGAGCGCTCCGGCTCGGGGCGCGGCCGGGCCCCGAGCCGGCGCCGGCGGTTGACGAGGTGGCGGGTGGTCGACATGGGTTTCCTCCGGCTCTGGGTCAGTCGCGCTCGTCCGGCTCGGCGGCGGTGTAGCCGACCGGCACCTGTTCGAGGGCGCTGAGCTTCCACCCCTCGCCGGTGCGGGTGAGTTCGCCCCGCATCCGGGTCTGCTTGGTGGCGGGCTTCTCGTCGGGGGCCTTGACCGTGGTGCGGACGGCGATGAGCATTCCGGCCCGGCCCGCGCGCTCGTCCAGCTCCGCCACGGCGCTGGAGAGGATGCGGGCCGAGGTGACGGTCCTGGCCTCGCGGATCTGCTTCTCGAACTCCTCGCGGCCCTTCTTGAGCTGGCCGCGCAGCGCGCCGGTGGTCGACCGCTCCCAGGAGTCCAGCCCGCTCTCCAGCTTGCGGTGATCGAGCGTGTTGAGGTTCTGCACCGCCTGTTCGCCCGCCGCGCGCACCTCGTCGCGCGTGGCGGCGTAGTCGAGCGTGTCGTCGTGCGCGGCGCTGTACCAGGAGAAGCCCGTCCAGGCCGCGCAGCACAGCGCCGCCACCAGCAGGCCCACTGCCGCCACCCGCACCGGCCCGCCCGCCGGGGACCACCGGGTGCGCCGACCCTCCCTCTCCGCCCGTGTCGCCTCTGCCACGTCCCGCCTCTCTTCCCTCTTCCCGTGTCCCTGCTGCCGCGGGCCTCCGCGGCTTCGCTGCCCGGTCTCAGCGCGCCGTGATGCCGACGATCCGCCAGTCGCCGTGCTGCCGCCGGGCCGTGACGGAGAGCTGGGCGCCGGCGTGCGCCGGGTCGCGGCCCGCGCGGTGCGTGGTCTGGTCGAGGAAGACGAGGAGGTGGGCGCGGTCACCGTGCAGCCGGGTCACCCCCACGCTCACCACCCGGGTGGCAAGGGTCAGCTTCTGCTTTCCCGCGCGCTTTCTGACCTGGCCGAACAGCGACTCGTACTGCCGCGCCGCCTTCCCCGCCAGCACCTCGTCGGCCGCCTTCTCCGTTCCCGGCAGGCCCTCGGGGGTGTAGGAGAAGATCCGTGCCAGTGCGTCCTGGACCTCTCCGGAGACCCTGCTGGTCGCCGCCTGGTCGGTGAGGGCCGCGTTCCGCGCTGCCGGACCGCCCGTCAGCCCGGCCGCCCGCACCAGGAATCCGGTCCCTGCGGTGAGTGCCGCCACGAACGCCACCAGCGCGCACCAGCGGGCCCGGCGCCGGGTCAGCAGGTCCGGCAGCCAGGCGGCTGCCCTGCGTGCGGGCGTCCGGCGTCCGGCACCGGCGCTCTCCTCCGTTCCACGTCTCCGGCGCACCTCAGCTCTCCTCCCCTACCGCGACCGGTGTCACCGAGGTGAGCTTCCAGCCCTGTTCCGTGCGTTCGAGCCCCGCCCGCATGCGTTTGCGGTCCGTCGCGGGAGTGCCGGAGCGGGTGGCGGTGCGGATCCGCAGGGTCGCGATGAGCGTCGCGGTACCCGCCGTGTCGTCCAGACCGGTCAGAGCCGCGTCGGTGACCTCGGCCCGGACCGTGCCGCCGCGCTCCCGCAGGGTCTTCGCGCTCTTCTTCTCCGAGCGGCGGAGCTCGTCGCGCAGGGGGCCGGTGGCGGCCCGGCGCCACTCGCGCAGATCGGCCTCGACATGTGCGGCGTCGACGGAGTTGAGGGTGGCCAGGTGGGCGCGGCCGGCTGCCAGGGCCCGATCGCGGGCCCTGGAGTAGGCGAGGTCGTCGTCGGTGTCCGCCCGCCAGTAGATCCACCCGGAGATGGCGCAGAAGAGCAGCGCCGCGACCAGCAGCGCGGCCGGCCAGACCGGCCGCTGCCCGGCGGGACCGAGCGGCTGGGCCGCCTCCCCGGCCGCGTCCGGAGCCGCAGCCGGGGTCGCCGTCGAAGCCGCCTCCGCGCCGCGGGCAGGCTCCTCCTCGGCGCTGCGCGCCGCTTCGCCGCCGGACTCCTCCTCGGGCATGGACTGCGTCCCGGTGGCAGGCTCCTCCCGGCCGCCGGTCTCCTTCTCGGGGCCCGGCTCCGTCCGGGGGGTGGGCTCCCGTCCGCTCACCTCGGTCGTCATCGCTCCTCCTTCAGCCCGAGCAGTCCGGCCATGTCGCGGGGTCCCGGGTCGCCCTCCCCGACGGGTGCGGTGGCCGAGCCGGCGGCGTACGCGCCGGGACGGGCCGGTTCGGGCAGCGGCCCTCCGGTGGGTGCGTTGGCCGAGCCCCGGACGTTCTTGCCGCTGGAGGGCGGTGAGGCGCAGTGGGCACGGTCGTTGAGGGGCGGCGCCTTCCCCGTCTCCAGGCCGCTCCGGTAGGGGGTGTCGCCGTAGCCCGCCGTGCACGGCAGCGGGTCGAAGAAGGCGAGGGCCATGCTGAAGGACGCGCCGTCGCGGGTGACGGCCGTGGATCCCGCGGCCGCCACCCGGGGCAGCTCGACGAGGAGTTCCTCCAGGCCGCGCGCCCGGGTGACGGTCAGTTCGGCGGTGGTGGTGAGATTGGCGAGCAGCACGCTGAGGCTGGGGTCGAGGTCCCGCAGCAGGCCGGTCACCTGGGTGGCGGCACCCGGCGTGGCGGTGATGAGGCGGCGCAGGTCGGGGTCGGACTTCTTGAGCTGTCCGAGCAGTTCCTCGGCGCCGTCGGCGAACGCGCGCAGGGCGCGGCCCTCCTCGCGCTGGGTGCGCAGCACGGTCGCGGAGTCGACGATGAGTCCGGTGGTCTCGGGCGCCGCGGCGTCGGCGGCGTCCAGGAACTCGCTGCCGGTGTCGAGCAGGACCTCCAGGTCGTCGCCCCGCCCCTCGAAGGTCTCGCCCAGTTCGTCGACGACGGTGCGCAGGGAGCTGCGCGGCAGGGCGGCGACCAGGTTGTCCACGCTGGCCAGCACCTTGGTGGGAGGTGCGGGGACGGTCGTGTCGGGCTGCCCGATGACGGACCCCTCGCGCAGGAAGGGTCCCTTGTCCGTGTCGGGCCGCAGGTCGAGGTACTGCTCCCCGACCGCGGAGAGGTTGGCGACATGGGCCGTGAGTCCGGCGGGGATCCGCGGAGCCGATTTCCTGATCTTCAGTTCGGCGGAGACCCCGCTGTCGGTCAGATCGAGGTCGCCCACCCGGCCGACGGAGACCCCGCGGTAGGTGACGTCGGCGTGCTCGTAGAGGCCACCGGTGCGGGCGAGTTCGACGCGGACGGTGAAGTAGTCGCGGAGGCCCACGTACCGGCCCACGTCCGCGTAGCGCACTCCGATGACGCCGAGGACGAGCACGGCGAGCGCCAGGAAGGCGATGTTCTTCAGGACGGTGGCGCGGGTCAGCATCAGCCCTCACTCCCGGTGGCGGTGACGGCGGGGAGCGGGAGCGGCGCCGCGCCGCCGCTCCCGGGGGCGCCCGGGTCCTGCGGGATCGGCTCCTCCTCCAGTGGCGGGGTCAGCGTGGTGCCGGGCGGCGCCGTCACGTCCAGATACAGGTTGAGGTAGTCGCCCTTGACGCCGCGCAGCACCTCGTCGGTGAACGGGTAGGTGAACAGCACCTGGAGGGAGTCGGGCAGGTCCTGGCCGGATTCGGCGAGGCGGCGCAGGGTCGGCGCGAGCGCTGTGAGGTCGGCGACGATGTCGTCCTTGCTGCGGTCCACGGTGTCCACGGCGACCTCGGAGAGGGTGTCGAGGGAGCGGAGCATCGTCATGAGCTGGCCCCGCTGGTCCTCCAGGGTGGTCAGTCCCGGGCTGACGTCGGTCAGCACGGTGCTGATGCTCTTCTTCCGGGCGGCGAGGGTCGCGGAGAGCCGGTTGACGCCGTCCAGGGCCCGGGTGATGTCGCCCTTGTGCCGGTCGAGGTTCCCCACCAGCTTGTCGACGCGGCCGAGCACGGATCTGACCTCCTCCTCGTTGCCATCCAGGGCCTTGTTCAGCTCGGTGGTGATGGTCTTGAGCTGGTTGACGCCGCCACCGTTGAGCAGCATCGACAGCGCGCCGAGGACCTCTTCGACCTCGGGGTTGCGGTTGGTGCGGGAGAGCGGGATGCGGGTGTCCCGGCCGGAGCCGTGCGCGGCGGCCGGGCGGGCTGCCGAGGGGGCTGCGGTGGCCTTCTCCTTCGGCGGGGCGAGGAGCTGTACGTACTTCTCGCCGAGCAGGCTGGACTGCTCGATGCGCGCGTAGGGCGTGCGGGGGAGCTGGACGTCGCCGTCGACGCGCATGGTGACCTCGGCCGTCCAGCCCTTTCCGGAGAGGGAGATGTCGGTGACCTTCCCTACGGTGACGTCGTTGACCTTCACCGCGGACTGCGGGACCAGGCTGAGCACGTCGCCGAACTCGGCGGTCACCTCGTAGGGGTGGTCGCCCAGGTCGGCGCCGCCGGGCAGCGGCAGGTCCTCGATCCCGGTGAAGCGCGGCAGGTCGGCCCCGCCGCCCAGCAGCGTGAGGCCGAGGGCCGCGGCGACGGCGGCCGCGGTGACGCCGGTGCCGACGCGGGCGGCCCGGGAGCCGGGCCTGCCGCGGACAGGGCTCATTCGTCGGCCTCCTCTCCGGCGGTGTCCCGCCGTTCACCGTCCGGGGTGCCGTAGACGGTGCCGGTCGGTGGCAATGGCACGGCGGGCAGTGCCTTGCGCTCCTCGGGGGTGACGGGCACCAGTCCGGCGGTGCCGCCGGAGGCCGCACCGGCGGCCGGGGTGAGGGGGCCGCCGGCGCTGATCTCGTTGATGTCGGCGCGGTTGTCGAGGGTGCCCCGGCGGGGGTTGTAGGCCCGTAGGAAGTTGCCGGCGGCCAGCGGCGCGGTGTCGAGGGCCTCGGCGAGGGAGGCGCGCTGCTCGACGAGGGTGCGGGTGATCGGCGCCAGCTTCGTGACGTTCTTCTTCAGATCGCCGCGGTTGTCCTTGATGAACTTCTTCACCTTGCCCAGTGCCGTGCCGAGTTGGGACAGCGCCCGGGCGAGGTTCTCCTTGTCCTCGGCGAGGAAGGTGGTGACGTCGCCCAACTGGCGCTCCGCCTCGCGCACCCGCTTGTCGTTGCGCTTGAGCATGGAGGTGAAGGACTTCAGGTAGCCGACGGTGCTGAAGAGGTCGCCGCTGTTCCCGTCGAGCGTCTTGGCGGCCTTGCCGAACTCCTCGACGGACTTGCCGAGCGCCTTCCCGTTGCCGTCCAGGTTCTCGGCGCCCACGGTGAGGAGGTCGGAGAGCGCGCCGTCGGAGTTGGCGCCGTCGGGGCCGAGCGCGTCGCTGAGTTCGGTGATGCTCGCGTACAGCTCGTCGACCTCCAGCGGTACGGAGTTGCGGCCCGAGGGCAGGACCGCGGCGTCCGCGAGCCGGGGCCCCTTCGTGTAGGCGGGGGTGAGCTGCACGTAGCGGTCGGAGACGAGGCTGGGTGCGATGACGACGGCGCGCGCGTCGGCGGGCACCGTGACGCCCTCGTCCACCAGGAGGGTGACCTCCACTCGCTTTCCGTGCGGCTCGACCGCCTCCACCCGGCCGACGCGTACGCCCAGGATCCGCAGGTCGGACCCCTCGTAGACGCCCACGGCCCGGTCGAACCAGGCGGTGACGCGCATGCCGTGCGAACCGCCGAGCACGGTCGCTCCGCCGGCCGCGGCGCCGAGCAGCAGGGTCAGGACGGTTCCCAGTACGAGCGTGCGGGCCCGCAGCGGGCTGCGGCCGCCGGTGGTGATCGCGCGCATCAGCTCTTGCCTCCCGAGCTCTTGCCTCCCGGTTTCGGCGGCCGGCAGTCGTTCTCGGGCGGGGTGCCGGGGGGCAGGTACCGCGCGGGGACGAGACCGCACAGATAGCTGTCGAACCAGCGGCCGTTGCCGAGGGTGTTGCCGATGAGGCGGTAGTAGGGGCCGGCGACCTTGAGCGCCGCGTCCAGCCGGTTGCGGTTCTTGTGCAGGACGTCGGTGACCCGGTCCAGGGCGCGCAGGGTGGGGCCCAGTTGCTTGTTGTTGTCGTCGACGAGTCCGGTCAGTTCGGTGCCCAGGTCGCGGGTCCCGGTGAAGAGCCGGTGGAGGGCGGCGCGGCGGGCGCGGACCTCGGCCAGCAGTTGGTTGCCGTCCCGCAGCAGCGTGCTGAAGTCCGCGCGGCGCTCCTTGAGGGTGCGGGTCAGCTTCTTGCTGCCGCGCAGCAGTTGGGCCAGTTCCGTGTCCCGCGACGAGAGGGTGCGGGAGAGCGCGGAGAGTCCCTCGGCGGCTCCGTGTACGTCCTCGGGGGTGTTCTCGAAGGTGTCGGAGACGGCCTGGAAGCTCTTGGCCAGCTTCTCGGAGTCGATCTCCTCGAAGGTGCGGCCGAGCCCGGTGAACGCCTGGGTGACGTCGTAGGGAGAGGTGGTGCGGCTGGTGGGGATGCGCCGGCCGGGGTCCTGGCGGCCGGTGCCGAGCGGGTCGAGGGCCAGGAACTTCTCCCCGAGCAGGGTGCGGATGCTGATGGCGGCGCGGCTGGCGTTGCCCACCCAGGTGTCCTCGACCTCGAAGTCGACGGCGACCTTGGCACCGTCGAGCGCGACGGCGGAGACCTCGCCGACCTTCACGCCCGCGACCCGTACCTCGTTCCCGGCCCGCAGCCCGGCCGCCTCGGTGAACTCGGCGGTGTAGGTGGTGCCGCCGCCGATGAGCGGCAGGTCGTCGGCGCGGTAGACGGCGGTGCCCAGCAGGGCGAGGACGAGGAACCCGACCAGGCAGACGGCGATCGGGTTGCGCTGCGCCATCGGCTTGAGGCGGGGCGTCCTGCGTCCCGTGCGGCCGCTCATGACCGGCACCTCGACTGGGTGACGGCGATGCCGGTGGGTGGTTCGCTGCCGTCGGCCATGGTCAGTCCGCTCGTCCTCGCTTCGCACAGGTAGGTGTTGAACCAGGAGCCGTAGGACGCGAGCCGGGCGAGCGTCCTCATCTTCTCCGGCGAGGTGCGCAGGAACGTCTCGAACTGGGGTGTGCCCTTGTCGAGTTGTCGGGAGAGCCGGCCCAACTGGCGGATGTCCTTCTTCAGCGGCGCCCGGCCCTCCTCCAGCAGTCCCGCCGTGGTGGTGGCCAGTCCGCCCATGGCGGTGACCGCGTCGCCCAGCGGCTCGCGGTCCCCGGCGAAGCCGGAGACCAGGTCGCGCAGGCTGGTGATGAGCTCGTTGAAGCCCTTCTCCCTGGTGTTGACCGTCTTGAGCACCGAGTTCAGGTTCTTGATCAGTGAGCCGATGACCTTGTCGCGCCGGGCGAGGGTGGTGGTCAGCGAGCTGATGTGGCCGACCAGCGAGGTGACGGTGCCGCCCTCGCCCTGGAGGACGCTGACGATCTCTCCGGCGAGCTGGTTGGTGTCCTCGGGCGAGAGCCCCTGGAAGAGCGGCTTGAACCCGTTGAAGAGCTGGGTGAGGTCGAGCGCCGGTGTGGTGCGGCTGAGCGGAATGGTGCCGCCCGCGGCCAGGGTGCGCCCGACGGGTCCGCTGCCGCGCTTCAGATCCACGTACCGCTGCCCGACCATGTTGAGGTACTTCACGGAGGCGTGTGCCGAGGCGGGCACGGCGCGGCCCTTCTCCACGGAGAACCGCACCTCGGCGATCCGGTGGTCGACGACGCCGATCTCCTCGACCTTGCCGACCCGCACCCCGGCGATCCGTACGCTGTCGCCCTCCACCAGACCGGTCACATCGGTGAACCGGGCACGGTAGGAGTCGGTCTCGCCCACCCCTGTGTCGGAGATGCTGAGTGCGAGCACGGCGGTGGCGAGGGAGGTCACCAGGATGAAGACGAGCGATTTGACGAGCGGCCCGGCGAGGGAGGCGCGTTTCACTTGAGTCTCACCTCCGTACCGCGCAGGGTGGGCCCGACCAGGACGCTGCTCCAGTCCGGCAGCTCCTCCGACGGTGCCAGCACCTCGTTGATGAGCTGGTTCTCCTGTGGCGAATTGGGCATCCCGGCACCGCCCCGTGCATCGGCGACGGTGGCGCCCGCACCGGCCGGTCCGGTGCGCTTCTCCCCGGCGGCGGTGCCGTCCGCCGGACCGAGGTAGGGGGCCGAGTAGCAGCGGGGGCCCTGGCCGGCCTCCCCGCCGTAGGCGGGGGCGTCCTCGCCGGGCCGGTAGGCGCCGCGGGAGCGGGTGACCTCCAGGTCGACGTGCAGCCCCGGACGGTCGCTGCCCTTGCCCAGCGCCTGGTCCATCACCGGTACGAAGTTGGCGAGGGTGCGCAGCGTGCAGGGGAAGGACGGGGACCGGGCGGCCAGGATCCGCAGCGTGGGGCGGCTCGCTCCGGCCAGCCGGATGATGTTCTCCCGGTTCGCCCGCAGGAACCCGGTCAGTTCGCGCGCGGTGCCGGTGGTGGTGCCGTAGGCGGTGGCCAGGTCCTCTGCCTTCTCCGCGAGGGTGCTGCTGGTGGTGGCGAAGTCGGAGAGCGCGTCGAGCACCCCGGGCGCGGTGTCGGCGTACAAGTTGCTGACCTTCACCAGCTCCTTGATGTCCTGGTTGAGGGCCGGGAGGTGGGGGTTGAGCTTCTTCAGATAGCGGTCCAGCGCGACGAGGTTGTCCCCGAGCCTGCTGCCGCGGCCCTCCAGCGCCTGGGAGACGGCGGTCAGGGTGGCCGCGAGCTTCTGCGGCTGCACCGCGGTGAGGGTGGGCAGCAGGTGGTCCAGGACCTGCTCCAGTTCGATGGCGTTGCGGCTGCGGTCCGGCGGGACGGTGGCCCCGGCCTCGATCGGCCGGGGCGCCGGGTTCCGGGGCGGGACGAGCGCGACGTAGCGCTGGCCGAAGACGGTGGTGGGCAGCATCTGGGCGCGTACGTCGGCGGGGATGTGCGCGAGCTTGTCGGGCTGCAGCGCGACCCGCAGCCGGGCGCCCTTGCCGTCCGAGGTGATCTCCCGCACCTGTCCGACCACCACGCCGCGCAGCTTCACATCGGTGTTGACGTGCATCTCGTGCCCCGCGTGCGAGGTCTCCACGGTGATCTCGGCCGCGTCGGTGAACTGCTTGTCGTAGACGGCCACCGAGAGCCAGATCAGCAGCGCGGGGACGAGCAGCAGGGCCACCCCTGCCAGTCTGCGGCGCGGTGCGGCGGCGCTCATCCGGCCACCTTCACGGTGGTGGTGGCGCCCCACAGGGCGAGGCTGAGGAAGAAGTCGGTGACGCTGATCAGCACGATCGCGTTGCGCACCGAGCGGCCCACCGCGATGCCGACACCCGCGGGACCGCCGGTGGCGCGGTAGCCGTAGTAGCAGTGGGTGAGGATCACCATGACGCTGAAGACGAAGACCTTCAGGAACGAGAGCAGCACGTCGGTCGGGGAGAGGAACAGCCCGAAGTAGTGGTCGTAGGTGCCCGCCGACTGGCCGTTGTGGAAGACGGTGATGAACCTGGAGGAGAGGTAGGAGCTGAGCAGGCCGATGCCGTAGAGCGGGATGATGCCGACGACTCCGGCGATGATGCGGGTGGTGACGAGGTAGGGCATGGAGCGGATGCCCATGCTGTCGAGTGCGTCGATCTCCTCGTTGATCCGCATGGCGCCCAGTTGCGCGGTGAACCCGGCTCCCAGGGTGGCCGACAGCGCCAGGCCCGCGACCAGGGGCGCGATCTCCCGGGTGTTGAAGTAGGCGGAGATGAAGCCGGTGAAGGCTTCGGTGCCGATCTGGTCGAGTGCCGCGTAGCCCTGCAGGCCGACCACGGTGCCGGTGAAGAGGGTCATCGCGATCATCACGCCGACGGTGCCGCCGATCACGCCCAGTCCCCCGCTGCCGAACGCCACCTGGGCGAGCAGGCGCTGGACCTCGCGCGAGTAGCGCAGGAGGGTCTTGGGGACCCACAGCAGCGCGCGGAGGTAGAAGAGCAGTTGGTCGCCGGGTTCGTCGAGCCAGCCGAAGAGGCGTCCGGTGGCGGGGCGGGCCATGGCTCACACCCCCTTCGGCGGGACGAGCTGGAGGTAGATGCCGGTGAGGACCATGTTGACGAAGAAGAGGAGGAGGAAGGTGATGACGACGGACTGGTTGACGGCGTCCCCGACACCCTTGGGGCCGCCGCGCGGGTTGAGCCCCCGGTAGGAGGCGACGATCCCGGCGATGAACCCGAAGATCAGGGCCTTGGTCTCGCTGATGTAGAGGTCCGGAAGCTGCGCGAGCGCCGAGAAGCCGGCGAGGTAGGCACCCGGGGTGCCGTCCTGGAGGACGACGTTGAAGAAGTAGCCGCCGAGGGTGCCGACCACCGAGACCATGCCGTTGAGCAGCACCGCCACGCAGACGGTCGCCAGCACGCGGGGCACCACCAGCCGCTGGATGGGCGAGACGCCCATCACCTCCATCGCGTCCAGCTCCTCGCGGATGGTGCGGGAGCCGAGGTCGGCGCAGATCGCCGAGCCGGCCGCCCCGGAGATCAGCAGGGCGACGATCAGCGGGCTGGCCTGCTGGATGTTGACCAGCACACTGGCCGCGCCGGTGAAGGACTGGGCGCTGATCTGGCTGGTCAGCGAGCCGACCTGGAGGGCGATGACGGCGCCGAACGGGATCGAGACCAGTGCGGCGGGCAGGATGGTGACGCTCGCGATGAACCAGAACTGCTCGACGAACTCCCGGAACTGGAAGGGCCGCCGGAAGACCGCGCGGAGCACGGTGAGCGACAGCGCGAACAGTCTGCCGGGCTCCCGCAGGAAGCCGAGGCCCGGTACGGGTGTCCTGGCGGCGGGCGGGGCCGCGGGCGACGGCTCCCCGGGTCTCTCGCCGGCGGGCTGCGGAGTGTGCTCGGTCGCCGTCATGACCGCTCCTTCGGCTCCGCCTCGGCCCCCACCGGGTGCGCGCGGCCGGCGGCGAGGGTCGGCGCCTGCGGATCGGCGGCGTCCCGGCGTGCGGTGCTGGTGCGCCGCGGCAGCGGCGCCCGGTCCTGCGCCAGGTCGGCCTCGACCGCGTGGCGCGCGGCCGGCGGCAGGTCGTCGAGCAGGCCCCGCACCCGCTCCCGGCGGCGCCGCACGGCCTGCCGCTCGGGCAGCCCGGGGGTGGGTTCGAGCTGCGGGACGAGCTTCCGCGGCACGGCGTTCAGCGGTCCGGGGGCCGGCGCCTCGGCCTCCCGCGCGAGGGCGGCCGCGTCCTTCTCCTCGGACATCCCGATGGGCCCGCTCCGGCTGCCGCTGAGGAACTGCGCGACGACCGGTTCCTCGCTGGTCAGCAACACCTCCCGGGGCCCGAAGGTGACCAGGCGGCGGCGGAAGAGCATCCCCATGTTGTCGGGGACCGTCGCCGCGATGTCGAGGTTGTGGGTGACGATCAGCATCGTCGCGTCGATCTGCGCGTTGAGGTCGATCAGGAGCTGGGAGGTGAAGGCGGTGCGGACGGGGTCGAGCCCGGAGTCGGGCTCGTCGCAGAGGATGATCTGCGGATCGAGCACCAGGGCCCGGGCGAGGCCGGCGCGTTTGCGCATCCCGCCGGATATCTCGCCCGGCAGCTTGCCCTCGTCGCCGATCAGCCCCACCATCTCCAGCCGCTCCATGACGACGCGGCGAATCTCGGACTCCTTCTTCCGGGTGTGCTCGCGCAGCGGGAAGGCGATGTTGTCGAACAGGTTCATCGAGCCGAACAGCGCCCCGTCCTGGAACATCAGCCCGAATGTCTTGCGCGCCTCGTACACGTCGCGCTCCCGGCTGCGCACCATGTCGACGCCGTCGACCAGCACGCTGCCCTGCTCGGGTTCCACCAGTCCGATCAGCGACTTGAGGAAGACGGTCTTGCCCGTGCCGGAGGGCCCCAGCATGACGCTGACCTCCCCGGCGGGCAGGGTCAGCGTGATGTCCTGCCAGATGTTCCTGGTGCCGTAGGACTTGGTCAGCCCCCGGACGGCTACTTCGATGCCCATCCCCGTGCCCCCTCCCGGTGCGGTGTTCTGCGCGGCGTCACTTCGGCAGCTCCGGGACCTTGGGCGGGGCGACACAGCCCAGGCCGCCGGGCCGCATCAGGCAGGGGGGTCCCTGGACCAGCTTGAGATAGTTGCCGCCGCCGGAGAGGGAGGCGGTGAAGAGCGGATCGAGGTCCTCGCCGCCGGTTCCGCAGCCGGTGAAGGGCGGGATCTCGAACTTCGCCCGCAGGATGCCGCCCTTGAGCACCTCGTACTCGGGCTGCTTGCCCTGGAGCTCCAGCTCGACGGGCCGGGCGGTGCGGCAGCGCGGCCCCACGTCCAGCGGCACCCCGTTGACCTTCACGTCGTGCATCCGCAGGGTCTGGCTCAGGTAGATGGTGGCGTAGTTCGGCGCGGAGGAGCCGCGCTGCACCGTGACGATGGTCATCGGCGAGCTGGTGAACTCGATCCCGGCGGAGACCGGCATGAAGTCGAAGTCCAGGAAGGTCGCCCTGGCGTCCGGCAGGTCGAGCTCGCCCAGGTGGCGGAGCTGGTTGTAGCCCGGACCGACCGCCCACTCCTTCTGGATGAGCAGGTTCGCCGTGGTCGCACCGTCCCGCGGGTCGTTGATCACCATGGCGCCCCGCAGTTTGTACACGTTGGACACGGCCACCGGGACGGCACACCAATGGATTCCTCCGATCGGACTCTCCCGTACGGGGATGCCGGGGGGAGGCTCCGGCAGTTTGGAGCGGTCCAGCTCGCCGGTGGGCCGCTCCTGTTCGCAGGGTCTGGCGGGCGGGAGCTGCGCCGTGCCGACATCGAGGCCGCTGCTGCGGCGCGCGGCGTCCTGCTCTTCCTCGGGCCGCTCGTGCGAGGCCGACGGGTCGGGCGCCCCGGACCCAGTGGGCGACGCCGAGCTTCCGGCGCCGTCGGCCGGACCGCCGATCCGCACCGTGGCCAGCAGCAGATCCTGCCTCTCCGCGGGGCGGCAGCCGATCCGCACCGGAGCGGTGGCCGGCGGCGTGGCGGGCTTCTCGCCGGTGGGCTGCTCGGTGGCGGGCTGCTCGGTGGCAGGCGCGGCGGGCGTGATGTCGAGCGCGAGCGCTCCGGCGGTGAAGCCGAGTTCTCCCCCGCGGGCCGCCGTCACCGGCGGCACGGTGCCGCGGTGGGCGAGGGAGAGATCCTGCTCGGCGGGGACGGGGGTGGCGCCGGCCCGCAGCCCGTCCCACCGCGCGTCGGCCGAGCTGCCGCCCTGCGCCACCCCTACGGTCAGCTCGGCCTCCGAGGTCACCGACTCGGTCCCGGCCGGCAGCAGCTTCTCCAACGCCTGCTGCGGAAGGGCGACATCGGCGTGGAACGCACCGATCCGGACGGGCTGCCCGGCGGTGGCCACCTCGGGGAACCGCCCGGAGAACTCGACCTCGATCTGCCGGGTACCGGAGGGGAACGCGCACTCGTAGTCGGCCGTGAGCCGTGTCCGTTGCTCCTGCGCCTGCGACCCGGCACCGGGCAGTACCCCGGCGACCAGCGCGAGGGCCCCCACGGCTGAGGCCCGCACGGTACGGCGGCGGGATGTCGCGCTGGGCTTCACGGGACTCCTCGGAGAGGGCCGCACCCGCCCCTGCCGGGGCGGGTGCGGCGGACGGCGGCGGTCAGTCGGCGGTGATCGTCTGCGCCGGGTCGGTGTCGTAGGCGGCGTTGAAGGTGGCGGAGTCGCCGGTGTTGATCAGCCCGAGGCAGTTGGCACTCGTGGCCTCCAGGTTGCCGCCGTTGATCACGAGCTGGTGGGTGGAGTTGTCGAAGTAGCCGGTCACGGTGGCGTCGGCGCCGCCCGGGCCCGCGAAGGAGGCGGTGCACAGCCCGTCCGGGTCCGAGATGGAGGCGGTGACGCCCGAGATCGAGCCGACCACCCGGTCCGGGTCGGCGGAGTCGACCGACTCGGCGTTGATGCTCAGCGGGCTGGAGACGGTGACGTCGAAGCTGATCCCGGCCAGGGAGCAGCCGGAGAAGGTCAGCGAGTCGATGCTGCCGATGCCGGCACCCGCGTTGCCGGATCCGGTCTTCAGGCTGCCCGACGCGTCGGACGCGTCGCAGAAGAGGTCGGCGTTGGGTACGGACAGGGTGGGGTTGGCGGCGTTCGCCGAGAACGACCCGCCCGGGGTCACCGTCCAGGTCGCCGCGGACGTGGCGGCGGCGGAGGCGGCGGAGAATCCGAGGGCGGCGGTGGCGGCGACGGCCGCGACCGCTACTCGTCTGGTGAATTTGCGCACGTGACATTCCCTCCGTTGGATGTGGGATCCTGAAGAGCTGTACTCCGCACCGGGGCGACATTCTCAGCACAGCAATTACTCATCGCACGTAGCGCTGCGCCCGCCATTTCCGTATGCCCTGCTGGGCGGCGACAGAACAGGACGTTACGCACTGGTAACGCGGCCGTGCAATAGTTCGGACCAAGATGCGGCAGGGCGATTTCCGGCCGCTGGTTTTCTTGTCAACAACAGAGCATCCGGGGCGTTCCGGCCACCCGCGGCTCATCAACAGGTGCGCATTCTCGACCCCGCCCGGTGACGCGCGCCGCGCCAGGGTGGCAGCGTGGTGACTCCCGCGTGCATCCCGCGATCTTCCGCGTTCCGAGGGGGCTGCGCCCACGCGTCGGCTGGTCTATGGTCTGCGGTGCGCGAGCGCCGATGCCGTAGCCCCACCGGCTCGGGGTCACGGCCCGCGCGGCTCCGGAAGGCGGTACGCATCCCGTCGGAGCGCCCGCCGGCCGCACCGGCCGTGTGCACACCGGACTCGTCCCCCACCTTGGCCGGTTGGCTTTCGTCCCGCTCCGAGGCCGACAGTGGAAGGTACGTCCATGGTGCAGTCAGCAGCGTCCCGGGCGCGCACGCAGGCGCCGGGAGCGCTCCCCCAGGAACTGGCCTCCGTGATGTGGCCCGAACTCCCCGTCGTGGCCGAGGAGATGCTGCAGGAGATCGGCCGCGCCGTGCCCGAGTACCGGCCCCTGCTGGAGGGGGCGTACCGGACGGTGCTGCTGCACTGCGTGCGCCAGAACCTCTCCAGCTTCGTCGAACTGGTCGCCGACCCCTCGGCCTCCACCGTCGAGCGAGATCAACTCTGCCGCAGATTGGGCCAGTTCGAGGCCCATGAGGGGCGCGGACTGCACTGCCTCCAGTCGGCGCTGCGGATCGGGGCCCGGGTGGGGCTGCGCCGCGCGACGACGGTGGGCACCCGGTACGACCTGCCCGCCTCCCTGATCGTCGCCTTCGCCGACGCGGTGTTCGCCTACACGGACGTGATCGAGTCGCTGTGCCGCGAGGGCTACGTGGCCGCGAAGGGCGGCGGGGAGGACGCGTGGGAGTCGCAGCGGGGGCGGCTGCTGCGGCTGATCCTGGCCGGGGTGGCCGATGCCGGGGGCACGCGGCGCGGTTCCGGCGCGGCCGACGGGCAGCGTGCTGCGGCCGATCCGGGCCCCGCGCCGCCCTCTCCGCTGGCCGAACTGGCCCGCCGGGTCGGCTGGCGCATCCCGGAGCGGGTGACCCTGGTGGCGCTCAGCCCGGACGCCGGGCGGAACGGGTTACGGCTGCCGGGTCGGCTGGACGATGACGTGCTGGCCGAACTCGGCGACCAACGGCCGCATCTGCTGGTGCCCGGCGAGATCGACGAGCCGCGCACGGCCATGCTGGAGGCCGCGCTGGCGGGCCGCCGCGCGGTGCTCGGGGTGACGGTGGAACTGGGCGGCGCGGCCGACTCGCTGCGCTGGGCGCGGCAGGCGCTCTCCCTCGTGGAGTCGGGCACCCTTCCGCAGACGGGGCTCACCCGCTGCGAGGACCATCTGGTGACGCTGTGGCTGATGGGCGACCCGGCGCTGGCCGAGCGGCTGGCCGTACGGCAGTTGGCTCCGCTCTCCGGGCTGACCCCGGGGCAGCAGCAGCGGCTGGTCGACACGCTGCACACCTGGCTGACGACACGGGGGACGGCGGCCCAGATGGCGGAGATCCTGCATCTGCACCCGCAGACGGTGCGCTACCGGATGCGGGCGCTCAAGCGCGTGCTCGGCGCCCAGCTCGGCGACCCCGACCAGCGGTTCGCGACCGAACTGGCGCTGCGCGCGCAGCATCTGCGGCGCCGGGCGGGCACCCGGCACCCGGGGGTCGCCCACGCGCAGGGCCGGGAGCCGGAACTGCCCCGGGGGCACGAGGGCGGCTGAGGCCCCGGGGCAGCGGCGGAGCCGGGTCCTGCGCGATGCGGAGGTCAGGAGGCGGCGGGGGTGGGCGCGGACGCCTGGTCCAGGACGAGCGTGAGGGTGTTGCCGTCGCCCGGCACCATGCTGTTGATGACGGGGGTGGCCAGCAGGCAGTGCTCGAACTCGGGGACGGTGTAGGTCCCGCTCAGCTTGCCGCCCTTGAAGACGTTGAACCCGGGCTCGGAGTCCAGGTCGATGACCGCCGGGGTCTTCGTCTTGCAGTACGGCCCGACCGGGGTGGGGATGCCGCCGATCTTGAGGTGCTTCAGCCGCAGGGTCAGGTGCGAGGTGGTGCTGACCTCGCCGGTCCGCACGTCCAGTGTTCCGGTGGTGGGCTCTTCCTCGTTGAACTCCGTGGTGACGGTGACCGGGATGCCCAGCGCCCGGAAGGAGCCCGGCGCGTCCGGGAGCTGGGTCTGCGCGGTGAGCGCGCCGGTGGTCATGTCCGTCGAGGTCTTCAGGGTGCCGGGCCCCAGGGCCAGGTCGCTGCCGGTGCCGGCGAGATGGGTGGTGCCGGTGATCGGGTAGTCGAGGCGGACGGGTGCTGCGGCGGCTCCGGAGTCCGCGTGCGCGGCACCCGCGGCCAGGGCCGGAGCGATGCAGCCGAGGACGGCCGCGACGGCCACGGTCGCGCGGCGCGCGGCGGAGCGGCGGGGGGATGCGGACAGCGTGCGTCTCATATCAGCTCCTGAAGGTCGAGGAACGCACTTACGCGCATGGGTGGACCCCGTGGCCGACTCGGGACGGACCACGGGGTCCGGGCCGCGGAATGCGGCCGAATATGACTCGCGAGCCATGGCGCCGACGGAATGGCGGCGCCCCGGTGGAATTGAACGTTACGAGCGGGTAACTGAGCATGCAACAGCCATTCCTTGATTTCTTTCGAAGCCTGGCGGCAAGGGATGTTTCTTGTCTGTGCCGACGCAATGCCACGGCGGACTTCATCGAGGACTGAGCAGCAGGGGCTCGACCACCCCGCCTCGGCACCCCGGCCGCCGGACACCGCGGGCCGGGAGGGGGCGCGTTGTGTCCGGGGCATTGCATTCTCCTTACGCATCAGTAAGTTGACAGTCCTGTCACCAAGCGCGCACCGGCCCAGGCACCACCCCCGCACCCGCGAACAGGAGCCGAACAGATGGGCGTCCGGAAGAACCTCAGGACCGCGAAACGCCGCAGCGACCTGGCAGCCCGCGGCCCGGTGGAGGTGATCGAGGAGAACGGCCGGATCCGGGCGGCGCGGGCCGCGGCACTGGCTCCGCCGCCGACCACCGGGAGCCTCGCCGACCTGCCCTTCAGCAACGCAGCCGAGGCGCCCGAAGCGACCGTCGTGCGTCGCAGGACCGCGGACGGGTGGCTGCCCGTCTCCGCGGCCGCCTTCGCCCGCGAGGTCACCGACACGGCCAAGGGGCTGGTCGCGGCGGGGCTGGAGCCCGGGGCCCGGGTGGGCGTGATGTGCCGCACCCGCTACGAGTGGTGCGTCCTGGACTTCGCCGTCTGGGCCGCCGGAGGCCAGACCGTCCCCGTCTACGCCACCTCCTCCGCCGAGCAGGTCGAATGGATCCTGCGCGACTCCGGCGCGGCCCACCTGTTCGTGGAGACGGCCGAGCACGCCGCCACGGTCGAACCCGCGCTCGCGGCGCAGGAGCCCCGGCCCCGGCTGTGGCGGATCGACCCCGCGGCGGACGACCGCCCGGCACTGGAGCAGCTCGCCGGACTGGGCCGGGAGATCCCCGACGAGGAACTCACCCGCCGCCGTGCCGCACTCGGCCCCGGCACCGTCGCCACCCTCTGCTACACCTCGGGCACCACCGGCAGGCCCAAGGGCTGCGTCCTCAGCCACGGCAACCTGCACGCCGAGGCGGCCAACACCGTCGAACTGCTGCACCCGATCTTCAAGGAGGTCACGGGGCAGACCGCGGCCACGCTGCTCTTCCTGCCCCTCGCCCACATCCTCGGCCGGACCCTGCAGATCGCGTGCCTGACCGCGCGGATCGAGTTCGGACACTGCCCCAGCATCAAACCCGCCGAGCTGCGCCCCGAGATGCGCTCCTTCCGCCCGACGTTCCTCGTCGGCGTGCCCTACCTCTTCGAGAAGATCCACGACACCGGGCGGGAGACGGCCGAGCGGCTGGGCCGCGGCTCCTCCTTCGACCGCGCGGACCGGATCGCGGTGCGCTGCGGCGAGGCGGATCTGGCCCGCTTCCTGGGCACCGGCAAGGGCCCGGGGCCGGGCCTGCGGCTGGCCCGGGGCGTGTACGACCTGCTGGTCTACCGGCGGATCCGCCAGGAACTGGGCGGCAGGCTCCGCTACGCCATCAGCGGAGGTTCGCCCCTGGACCGCCGGCTGAACCTCTTCTTCCAGGGGGCCGGTATCGCCGTCTACGAGGGCTACGGCCTCACCGAGACCTCGGCGGCCGCCACCATCACCCCGCCGCTCGCCCCGCGTCCCGGTACCGTCGGCCGCCCGGTCCCCGGCACCACCGTGCGCATCGCCGACGACGGCGAGATCCTCGTCAAGGGCGGCATCGTCTTCGGCGGGTACCGCAACCGCCCCCGGGAGACCGCCGAGGTGCTGAACGACGGCTGGTTCGCCACCGGCGACCTGGGGACCCTGGACGAGGACGGCTATCTGACCGTCGTCGGCCGCAAGAAGGACATCCTCATCACCAGCGGAGGCAAGAACGTCTCCCCCGCACCGCTGGAGGACCGGCTGCGCAGCCGGCCGCCGGTCGCGCAGTGCATGGTCGTCGGCGACGGCCGCCGCTACGTGGCGGCACTGGTCACCCTCGACCCGGAGGCGGTCGCCCACTGGCTCCGGGTGCGCAAGCGGCCGTCCGGCACTCCGCTCGCCGCACTGTGCGAGGACCCCGGACTGGTCGCCGCCGTGCAGCGCGCCGTCGACCACGCGAACGAAGCCGTCTCGACGGCCGAGTCCATCCGCCGGTTCCGGATCGTCGAGGGCGAGTTCACCGAGGAGAACGGTCTGCTGACACCGTCGCTGAAGGTCAGACGCGCGGCGGTGGCCGCGGCCTACGCCGCCGACATCGACGCCCTCTACGCCCAGGACGGTCCGGGCCGCTGACCTCCGGCCGCCGACATCCCCCGCGCCGGGCGAGCGGACCGGCCGCGGCGAGCGGACCGGCCGCCGGGGCGCCGGAGCCCCTGCGGGCCCCGGACCGCCCCGGACCGCCCGGGGCCCGCAGGCCCCCGGAGCCGGTCACGCCATGGCGTCGATCCCGGTCAGCGCGCGGCCGATGAGCAGTTTCTGCACCTGGCTGGTGCCCTCGTACAGGGTGAGCACCCGGGCGTCCCGCAGGTACCTGCCCGCCGGGTACTCGTCGATGAAGCCGTAACCGCCGAAGGTCTGCAGGCAGTTGCCGCTGACCTGCACCGCCGTCTCGGAGGCGTGGTATTTGGCCACTGCCGCCTCGGTCGCGTACTGCTTGGGCGTGGCCCCCGCGTCCGCCAACTGCGCCACCTGCCGAGTGAGCAACCGGGCGGCTCGGATCGCCACCTCCGACTCGGCCAGCAGCTCCTGCACCAGTTGGAAGGCGGCGATCGGCCTGCCGAACTGCTCCCGCTCGGTGGCGTAGCCCACGGCCGCGTCCAGCGCGCCCTGGGCCAGGCCGACCGCGCCGGCCGCCACCGAGATCCGCCCCCGGGAGAGCGCGCCGAGCGCGATACCGAATCCCCTGCCGACCCCGCCCAGGCGCGCGGAGTCCGGCACCCGCACCCCCTCGTAGGAGAGTTCGGCCGTGGCCTGGCCCCGCAGACCGAGCTTGCCGTGGATCGCGGTCGCGGTGAAGCCCGGCGCGTCGGTGGGGACGAGGAACGCGGTGATGCCGTCCTCGGCGGTCCGCGCGAAGGTGAGGGCCACATCGGCGACGGTGCCGTTGGTGATGAACATCTTGGCGCCGTCGATGATCCAGTCGCCGCCCGGCCCGGTCCCGTCCGGGCCGCCGGGGGCGCGCCGGGCGCGGGTGCGCAGCGACCCGGCGTCCGAGCCGGTCTCCGGCTCGGTGAGTCCGAAGCAGCCCAGCGCCGTCCCGGCGGCCAGCCGCGGCAGCCACTCCTGCTTCTGCTCCTCGCTGCCGTGGGCGGCGATCGTCTTGGCGACGAGGCCGAGCGAGACGGAGACGATGCCGCGGACCGAGGAGTCACCGCGGCCCAGTTCCTCGGTCACCGCCGTGTAGGACAGCATGTCGGCCGGCACGCCGCCGTACGCCTCGGGCAGGGTGAGGCCGAGGAACCCGAGTTCGCCCAGCCGCCGCGGCATGCCGGGGTCCACCGCCTCCGCCCGGTCCCACTCCCGTGCGTGCGGTACGACCTCCCGGTCGACGAAGTCCCGTGCCAGCGCACGGAAGTCCCGCTGCTCCTCGTGCAGCCCGAAGTCCCGCTGGTCCATGCTCTCCCTCTCTGCTGCGCACTCTCCTGCGAACCGTTTCCGCGAAGCGCCCGGCCCGCCCGGCCCGCCCACGTCCGCACCTGCCGGGTGCCGGTCATTCCGGCAGCCCCGGCATCGGGGTGCGCAGCGGCAGTCCCAGGTTCGCCCGGTGGGTGAGCCAAGGGGTGGGGCGGTAGCGGGGGTCGCCCGTCTCCTGCGCGAGCGCTCGGAGCAGGGACAGGATCCGCGCCGAGCCCACGGTGTCGGCCCAGGCCAACGGCCCGTGCGGATAGCCGAGTCCGAGAGTGACGGCCGTGTCGATGTCGTCCGGGGCGGCGATGCCGCGCTCGGCGATCCCGGTGGCGACGTTCACGATCGAGGCGAGCAGCCGCTGCGCGACCGAACCCGCGGTGTCCCGTACGACACTCACCGCGTGCCCGTCCCGGGCCAGTACGGCCACCGCGTCCCGTACCGCCTCGCCGTCGGTCGCGGGCGTCACGGCCAGCACCCGGCGCGGGGTGCCCAGCGAGAGCGGGTCCACGCCCAGGGTGCGCTCGGCGGGCAGCCCGTCGGCGGCGACCGCGGCCGACACCGAGGTTCCCCAGGTAGGCACCAGTACCAGGGCGTCGGCGGCGGGTTCCCGCGGCGTGCCCAGCCCGGCGAGTCCGTCCCCGACCAGCCGTACGGCCCGCGCGGGGTCGCCGCCCTCGATCCGGGGCTCCGGCAGTCCGGGCCCCGGCTCGCCCTCGCCGTAGGAGTAGAAGCCGCGCGCGGACTTGCGCCCGTGGAGCCCGGCCGCGACCCGGTTGGCCGGGAGGTAGGAGGGCCGCAGCCGGTCGGCGTGCCGGAAGCCGTCCCAGACGGTGTCCATCACCGAGGCCGTGACGTCCAGGCCCGTCAGGTCCATGAGTTCGAACGGACCCATCCGCAGCCCGAGCACGTCGCGGGCGATGCGGTCGATCGCCGGGTGACCCGCGACGGACTCCTCCAGCAGCGCGAACGCCTCGGTCACCAGCCCGCGCCCGGCGTGGTTGACCAGGAAGCCCGGGGTGTCGGCCACGGTCACCGGGTGGTGCCCGGACTCGGCGACCAGCGCCGCGAGGAGCTCCGGCACGCCCTCGCGGGTGGCGGCGCCGGGCACCACCTCGACGAGCCGCATCAGCGGGACCGGGTTGAAGAAGTGCAGCCCGGCGAGCCGGCCCGGATCGCCGAGCCGCGCACCGATCCGGGTGACGGAGAGCGAGGAGGTGTTGGTCGCGAAGACCGTCGAGGCGGGCAGCGCCCGCTCCAGGCCGGTGAACAGTTCGGCCTTGGTGCCGAGGTCCTCCAGCACCGCCTCGATCACCAGCCCCGGAGCCTCGGCGCCGCCCGCGGCGTACGGCGACTCCAGTGCGACCAGGGCGGCCCCGGCGCGGTCGGCGTCCGCGCGGCCCATCCGCCCCTTCGCGGCGGCGCGCTCCAGCATGGCGCGGACGAAGGACACCGCCTCCGGCACCGCCTCGGGCCGCGCGTCGGCCAGTTCGACCGTGTGGCCGGCCGTCACGGCCCACTGGGCGATGCCGCGCCCCATGGTGCCGGCTCCCACAATCCTGATCCGCATGAACGCTCCCTCTGCGCACTCCGCGGCGCCTACGCTGTCAGCGACCATTGATCTGAGTCCACTGCCAAATTAGAGTCTTTTTAAGACGAGCAACAGATCAGTGGCCCCTTCGCGGGGCCGATCCGCCCCCGCCCGGAGGGCTCTGCGACGCCCCGTCCCGGAACTCCCGCGGGCCCTCCCGGAAGTGAGCCCGCCGTGGAACTGCGGTACCTCGCCGCGTTCGTGGCCGTGGCCGAGGAACTGCACTTCGGCCGGGCCGCCAAGCGGCTGCACATGGCCCAGCCGCCGCTGAGCCAGCAGATCCGCCAGTTGGAGCGGGAACTCGGAGTGCGGCTGTTCGAGCGCAGCACCCGGTCGGTGCGGCTGACCGGCGCGGGCGAGTCCTTTCTGGAGCCGGTGCGCGGGGTGCTGGCCGATCTGGAGGCCGCCACCCGGGTCGCCCGGGCCGCCGGGCGCGGTGAATACGGCCGGGTGAGCGTGGGGTTCGCGGGCGCGTCCAGCCACACGGCGCTGCCCCTGCTCACTCGCGGGGTCCGCACCGCGCACCCCGGTATCGAGCTGGTGATGCAGGGGCAGAACTACGCGCACCACGCCCTCGCCCGGGTCGCCGAGGGCTCCCTCGACCTCGGCTTCGTACGGCTGCCCGTGGACCGGCCCGGCGTGGAGACCCGGGTGATCGCCGAGGAGGAGCTGGTGTGTGCCCTCGCCTCGGACCACCCGCTGGCCCGCCGGGAGCGGGTCGACGTCGCGGAGCTGGCCGGGGAACCGTTCGTCAGCTTCCCCGCCGGCACCGGCTCCAGCCTCCGCGACGCGACCTTCCGGACCTGCGAGCGGGCCGGCCACATCCCCCGCGTCGTCCAGGAGGCCCCGGACTCGTACACGATCCTCGCGCTGGTGGCGATGGGTGTCGGGGTCACCCTCACGCTCACCTCCTGCACCCACATCCAGCAGACGGGACTGGTCTACCGCCCGCTCGACGGGCCGCCGGTGGTGCTCCGCTCGGCGCTGGCCTGGCGTGCGGACAACCCCTCCCCGGCCCTGCGCAGCGTGCTGGAGGTGGCCCGCGAGGTGCTGCCCGCCCCGCCGGACCCCGCACCGGGGACTGTGTGACCGACGTGACCGACGCCGACGACCGGGCCGACGCCCGGACCGCTGTTCACCGGACCGCTCTTCACCGGACCGCTCCTGGAAAGGCCACCGCATGTCCGAGCGCACCGACATCGTCATCTGCGAACCCCTGCGCACCCCGATCGGCCGGTTCGGCGGGGCACTGGCGGGGCAGCGGCCCCAGTCGCTGGCGGCGCTGCTGATCTCGGAGATCGTCTCCCGTACCGGCATCGCCCCGGAGCGGGTCGACGAGGTGATCCTCGGGCACGCCTACCCCAGTTCGGAGGCGCCGGCGCTGGGGCGGGTCGCCGCGCTCGACGCGGGGCTGCCCGCCTCGGTGACCGGCACCCAGATCGACCGGCGCTGCGGCTCGGGCCTGCAGGCGGTGCTGGACGCCGCGATGCAGGTCCGGGCCGAGTTCAGCCAGGTCGTGATCGCGGGCGGAGCCGAGGTGATGAGCGCCGCGCCGCACTACACCCACGAGGGCCGCTGGGGCATCAAGGGGCCGGGCCTGACCCTGCACGACTCCCTGGCCCGCGGCCGGATCACGGCGGGCGGCGTGCACCACCCGGTGCCGGGCGGCATGATCGAGACGGCCGAGAACCTGCGCCGCGAGTTCGCCGTCAGCCGGGCGGACCAGGACGCGCTGGCCCTGCGCTCCCAGCAGCGCGCCGGAGCGGCCCTGGCCCAGGGCCGGTTCGCGGCGGAGACGGTGCCGGTGCCCGTGCGCGCCCGCAAGGGCGAGACGGTGGTCGGCACCGACGAGCACCCCCGTCCCGAGACCACCGCCGACCAGCTCGCCGCACTGCGGCCGGTGCGGCTCGCGGAGGATCCGGCGGCGACCGTGACGGCGGGCAACGCCAGCGGGCAGAACGACGCGGCGGCGGCCTGTCTGGTGACCGCCGCGGAGACCGCCGAACGGCTGGGGCTGCGGCCCCTGGTCCGGCTGGTCTCCTTCGCCCGCGCCGGGGTGCCGGCCGCGACGATGGGCCTGGGGCCGGTCGCTGCCACCCGGGACGCGCTCGCCAAGGCCCGGCTGGACCTGGCCGACATCGATCTGATCGAGCTGAACGAGGCGTTCGCGGCGCAGGTCCTGGCCTGCACCCGCGCGCTCGGCCTGACAGAGCGCGACCACGAACAGCGGATCAACGTGAACGGCTCGGGCATCTCACTGGGCCACCCGGTGGGGGCGACGGGCGCACGCGTCCTGGCGACCCTGGCGCACGAGATGCGGCGCGGCGGCGCCCGCTACGGCCTGGAGACGATGTGCATCGGCGGCGGCCAAGGACTGGCCGCGGTCTTCGAACACGTACCGGACGCGGGCTGAGCGGCCTCGCGGGGGCGGCCCGCTCCCGGACGGCGTCGCCACGAGAGTGCGGGCCCGGCCTCGGGCGGACGGGACCGTGAAGGGACGGCCTAGCCGCGGGAGAAGGGCCCTGTGAGCGGCTCGGCAGGCTCCTCGTCGGGCAGTTCGCCGGCGATCCGCCGGAGCATGTCACGGGTCTCGGACGGCGGCATCGAGCAGGTCACCAGGCGGTCGGTGACACGGCGGTACGCCTCGATGTCGACATCGTCCTCGAGATAGCGGGCGCTGTGCAGCTGCTCCAGGTACACGATGTCGGGCAGCTCGCTCTCGGGCAGCCGCAGCAGAGTGACCGGGCCGCCGGCCGCAGCGTGCCCGCCCGCGCTGAAGGGCATGATCTGCACCGTGACGTGCGGCAGTTCGCTCATCGCGCACAGGTGCCGCAGTTGGGCGCGCATCGTGGCCGCGCCACCGACCGGGCGGCGCAGCGCGGCCTCGTCGATGACAGCCCATACGTGCGGGGCCCGCGGGCCGTAGAGGATCTGCTGGCGGCGCATCCGCAGGTCCACCCGCCGCTGGATGCCCGCCTCGGGCTCCTCGTCGTGGACCAGTTCGACGACGGCGCGTGCGTATCGGCTGGTCTGGAGGAGACCGGGCACGAACTGCACCTCGTAGGTGCGGATCACGCTGGCCGCCTGCTCCAGCCCCAGGTAGGTGTGCAGCCAGTGCGGGACGACGCCCTGGAAGGACTGCCACCAGCCGGGGGTGTTGGCCTGTTCGGCGAGCGCGGTCAGCACCGCGCGCTCGCTCTCGTCGGAGACGCCGTAGATCGTCAGCAGGTCCGCGACGTCGCGCAGCGCGCAGCCGGTGCGGCCCTGCTCCAGGTCGCGGATCCGCTGATGGGTGACCCGGATCGCCTCCGCGGCCTCCCGCCGGGATATGTACTGCGCCTCCCGCAGCCTCCGCAGCCTGATGCCCAGCACCATCCGGGGCACTGCCGGGGACGCTCCGCCTCCTTCCGTCGCACTGTCCGACACGGCGTCTCTGGCGGCCGCTTCACCGCCAGTGACGTCAGTGATGCGCATACCGCTGCTCCCGTACCGTAGCCGCATGGGTCTCGCCACCTTCCAAGTTTCCCTCCCCGCTCCGATGTGGCCTCATGGGGGTACCTGCCCACCTAGCCGCGCAGTCAGGCACCCCGCGTCCGGGGATCTTGCCCTTGGCACATCCCGCGGCGCCGCCCGCGCGGTTTCGAAGCGGAACCGAAGCGGAAGCGCCCCGGGTCCGGTGCGGCCCCGAACGAGCGGCGGCCGATCCGGTGGCCCGGCGCACGGCGCCTTGCTCTGATCGCCGAGGGAGAGTAAACGCTGCGGGCATGGGAACGACACGGCGGACGCCGGTATCCGAGGCGGCAGCGGGGACGACAACAGGCGCGGCACAGCCCGCGGGCGGGTGTCAGGAACCCGGTCACGGGCGGGAGCGGGCCCGCGCCGCCGCCGCGCGGCTCGCCCAGGCCGGCGTGCACGGCACCGCGCTCACCTGGGTCGACAACGCGGGCCTCACCCGGGTCAAGGCGGTACCGGCCGACAAGCTGGCGCAGGCGGCCGCCACCGGTGTCGGCATGTCCCCGTGCTTCGACGTCTACCTCGTCGACGACTCGATGACCACGAGCGAGTACATCGGCGGTCCCGACGGGGATCTGCGCCTGGTGCCGGACCTGGACCGGCTCACCGTGCTCTCGGCCCAACCCGGCTGGGCATGGGCCCCGGTGGACCGTCATGAGCAGGACGGGACGCCCTACGCGGCCTGCCAGCGCGGCTTCGCCCGCGGGATGGCCGCGCGCGCACTGGCCGAGCACGGCATCGAGCTGCGGATGGGGTTCGAGACCGAGTGGGTGGCGGTGCGCGGTCCGCTGCCGGACGCGGAGGCCGAGCCCGCTTACCCCACGACCGGTCCCGCCTACGGCATGGCACGGCTGGTGGAGAACGCGGACTATCTGCGCGACGTCCTGGCGGCGCTGTCCGCGCAGGGCGTGGAGGTGCTGCAGATCCATCCCGAGTACGCGGCGGGCCAGTTCGAGGTCTCGGTCGCACCGTCGGACCCGGTGGGCGCGGCCGATCTGGCGGTGCTGGTCCGGGAGACGGTGCGGGCGGTCTCGCTGCGGCACGGGCTGACGGCCTCGTTCGCCCCCGTCGTGGACCCTGCCGGGGTGGGCAACGGCGGGCATCTGCATCTGAGCCTCTGGCGGGACGGGCGCAATCTGTGCGCGGGCGGCGAGGGGCCGTTCGGCATGACGCGGGAGTGCGAGGCGTTCCTGGGCGGGGTGCTGCGCGAGCTGCCCGCGCTGCTCGCGCTCGGCGCCCCCTCCCCCGCCAGCTATCTGCGGCTGCGTCCGTCCCGCTGGGCGGGGGCTTTCCGGTGCTGGGGCCTGGAGAACCGGGAGGCGGCGCTCCGGTTCGTCGCGAGCCGGGCCGCATCGCCGGGCGGCGCCAACGCGGAGCTCAAGTGCGTGGACGCAGCCGCCAACCCGTATCTGCTGGTGGGCGGCGTCCTCGCGGCGGGGCTGGCGGGACTGGCCGAGGCGGCGGCCGGTCGGAGCGCCCGGCTGCCCGCCCCCGTCTCCGGGGACCCGGCGCTGCGCGGCGACCAGCCCGGGCTGCCGGGCTCGCTGACCGCCGCGCTGGAGCAGTTCGAGCGGTCCGAGGTGCTGCGCGAAGCCCTGGGCGGGCCGCTCTTCGACGCCGTCCGCGCGGTACGGGCGGGTGAGATCGCGCTGTTCGAGGGGGCGAGTGAGCGGGAGATCGCCGCCGCGACCCGGGGGAGGTACTGAATGGCCGTTCTCCCGGCGTCCCCGGAGCCCGGGGCGCCCGGCGCGTTCCCGGCGCTGGTCGACCAGCACTGCCACGGGGTGCTGCGAAGCGGACCGGAACCGGAGGCGTTCGAGGGCTGGCTGACGGAGGCCCATTTCACCCCCCGCGGCCGCGGCACGCCCCGGCCCGGCTCCGCGCCGGAGGACTCCGGCGTCCCCGTCAGCTACTTCGACACCCAGCTCGGCTTCGCGGTACGGCGCTGGTGCGCTCCGGTGCTCGGCCTGGAGCCGCACTGCCCGCCCGAGAGCTATCTCGCGCGGCGTGCCGAGCTGGGCACCCCGGAGGTGACCGGCCGCCTGCTGCGGGCCAGCGGGATCGCCGCCTTCCTCGTCGACACCGGACTGCCCGGCCATCTGCTGACGCCGGGCGAACTGGCCGAGTCCGCGGCCGCCGAGGCCCATGAGATCGTCCGGCTCGAACGACTGGCCGAGCGGGCTGCCGACGCCGCACGCGACACCCACAGCTTCCTGGCGGAGGTCTCCGAAGCGGTGCGCGAGTCGGCCCGCACCGCCCGGGGCTTCAAGTCCGTGGTCGCCTACCGCTGCGGGCTGGAGCTGACGCCCGCTCCGCCCGGCACCTCGGAGATCTACGCGGCGGCCGACCGCTGGCTGGCCTCCAGGGTGCCCGGCGGCCGGCTCTCCGACCCCGTCCTGGAGCGGCACCTGCTGTGGTCGGCCGTGCGGACGGGACTGCCGCTGCAACTGCACACCGGCTTCGGCGATCCGGACCTGCGTCTGGACCGCTGCGACCCGCTGCTGCTGACCGACTTCATCCGTGCGGTGGCCCCCTACGGCGCCCCGCTGGTCCTGTTGCACTGCTACCCCTACCAGCGCGGCGCGGGCTATCTGGCGGCCGTCTTCCCGCACGTGTACGCCGACTTCGGGCTCGCGTTGAGCCACACCGGGGCCCGTGCCCGCGAGGTGCTGGCGCAGTTGCTGGAACTCACCCCGTTCGGCAAGCTCCTCTTCTCCACCGACGCCTACGGCATCCCGGAACTCTTCCTGGTCGGGGCCCGGCTCTTCCGCGAGGCGATGACGGAGCTGACGCGGGAGTGGGTACGCCGGGGGGCGTGGTCGCCGTCCGACGCGGAACGGGTGGCGCGCATGGTCGCGGGTGGCACGGCGCGGCGGCTCTACGGCCTGTGAGCGGCCGAGGCGGGGTTCCCCTTCGGGCCTCGACGGGAAGGTCCGCTCCCGCACCGGCCGGTGCGGGAGCCCAGGGGACCGACCGGAGAACCCCCCACGGCCGCGGAGCGGCGGCAGGAGGCTCCCCGTGGGCACCTGCTCAGCCGATGTTCACGTCGACGCAGGCGTAGAACGCGTTGGCGGTGTCGGCGACGTTCCAGACCGCCAGCACGGTCTGCCGGCCGGAGAATCCGCCGAAGTCGACGTCGTGCGAGAGCTGGGAGGGGGGCTGCTCCCCGCCCTGGTCGAACTCGGCGATCTGCCGGCCGTCGATGAAGTACTGCCAGGTGGTCGTCCGGTGCGCCGCGGTCAGCGTCCAGTTGAAGGTCGCGGAGCTGCCGACGTCGGCCACGTTCCAGCCGTGGTCGTCGTCGCGCAGCTCGGCCCACTCGTCATGGCCGCCGGCGCAGTCCTGGAGCCCCTTGGGGCCTTCGACGCTCTGCGGCTCGTACGTGATGGAGCCGCACTCCACGACTCCGGCGGCGCACTGCGCCTGCCGGCTGGCGGGGTCGCTGATGTAGCCGTGGGCGCTGGCGGGGGTCACGGACAGGCCGAGGACGAGCAGGGGCGAGAGCCCGGCACCGACGAGCGCGGCCAGCTTCCTTTTCTTGTACATGTCAACTCCTTCGGCGGCGGGACCGGTGCGCCACGGCCGTACCCGGCGTCGCCGCCGAGCACGGCACAGGGGCCGGCACCCCGGATCCCGGTGGGGGGTCATCCGATTGGTCTAGACTTAAGCAAGTGACCGCACACGGTCAAGACATCGGACACCACGCGGTCACAGCAGTCACAGCACCGCAGGGACCGGCGGCCTCACGCGCCGCGGGTGAGCACCAGGAGCGCCATGTCGTCCTGCCGTTGCCCGCCCGTCCACTCCGTGACCGCCTTGACCAGTGCGTCGGCCAGCTCGTCCGCGCGGCTCAGCCCCGCGGAGCGCAGCCCCCACCGGACGTCGAAGAAGTCGCCCTGCGCGTTGCGGGCCTCGGTGACCCCGTCGGTGACCAGCACCAGGGAGTCGTTCGGCGCCAGCGGGAAGGTCTCCTCCACCGGCGCACCGGTCGCGGAGCCCAGTCCGGTGGAGAGCGGCAGCTCCGGATGGGTGGGCTCCAGGCAGACGGCGTTGCCGTCGTGCAGCAGATAGGGCGGCGGATGGCCCCGGTTGAGCACGGTGACCGTGTCGCCGCTGGGCGGGATCTGGACGAAGAGCGCCGTGACGAAGCCCTCGACGTCGTCCTCCGAACCCCGGCGCCGTTCCCCCTCCCGGTCCAGGGCACGATCGAGGCGGTCGGCCAGCTCGTGCAGGGTCGGGGCGTGTTCGGCGGCCTCGCGGAAGGCCCCGACGGCCACCGAGACCGCGGAGACGGCGGGCAGGCCCTTGCCCCGCACGTCGCCGATCACCGCGCGGATCCCGAACGGCGTCTCCTGGAGAGCGTAGAGGTCACCGCCGATCGCCGCCCCCCGCTGGGCCGCGACATAGCGGTCGGCGACGGCGAGCGGGCCCACATCGGCGGGCGGCGCGGGCAGCACGGCCCGCTGCGCGGCCTCGGCGACCGTCAGCGCGAGGGCCAGACTGCGGCCCTGCCGGTCGACGAGCCACTTGATCCAGAGCCCCACCAGACTGACGAACAGCACCGCCGCCACGTCGATGAGCAGGGCCGAACCCGCGCGGCCCGCGTATCCCGCCGACCCTGCCGCCGCCACGCCCGCCGCGAGGGCGAACAGCGCACTGCCCCGGAAGGAGTAGCACAGACCGGCCACCATCGAGGTGCAGGCCAGCAGCGGCAGCCCGTAGTAGGGCTCGGGGGAGAACACGTCCGCCGCCACACCTCCGAGCAGCAGCAGCGGCGGTGCCGCGTACGGCACTCTGCCCAGACCATCCGTCGGCCCGCCCACCCGGCCCTCCCTGTCTCTGTCGGTCCGACGCGCGGACAGAGCCGATTCCTTGTCCCGGCGATTCTCCCATTTGCGTATATTTCTGCATGGTCTTCGCAGCACGGGACCCACGGAAGAGGGGCGCGAAACGACCAACGGCCCGGCCTGCACGGGCCACCCGCCGGCCGGATTCACCCGTTCGGCCCGCGAGCCGCGCCCGGCCCGGAGAGCGGCACGTCCCCCGGACCCCGACGGCCGCGGGACGCGCGTGCGGTCCACCCGCCGGGCCGGAACCGGCCGCGGCAACCGAACCCGGCAACGGGCCCCGACGCGCGGGCAGGCGCGGCACCGGGACCGGTGGTGACACCGGACGGGCCGCGGCACCGGGACCGTGCGCTGCCCCGGCTCCGGGGGCGGCCGCACCGCTCGGCAGGCGGCCACTACCCCCGACAAGGGGTAGCGGACCCCTCGGCGGGGCAGGTAAGTGTGACGCACGACACCCGATGTATCCCTGTGGAGGCTGCCGTGCCCGCGCCCGTCCCCCACCCCGCGCACCCGGCCGTGCGCAGCTACGCCTCGGGGCCTTCGACGACTCCACTGCTGGGCGACACCATCGGGGAGAACCTGGACCGGACCGTCGCCGCCCACGGGGAGCGGGACGCGCTGGTGGACGTCGGCAGCGGACGGCGCTGGAACTACCGCGAGTTCGGCGCCGAGGTCGAGGCCCTCGCGCTGGGACTGCACGAACTGGGCGTCCGCAAGGGCGACCGGGTGGGCATCTGGGCCCCCAACTGTCCGGAGTGGACGCTGACGCAGTACGCGACGGCCAAGCTGGGCGCCGTCCTCGTCAACATCAACCCCGCCTACCGCGCACACGAACTGGCGTACGTGCTCGCCCGGGCGGGGATCCGCACCCTGCTGGCCGCCCGCAGCCACAAGGACTCCGACTACGCGGCGATGATCGAGCAGGTGCGCGGCGAGTGCCCCGCGCTGGAGGACGTCGTACTGCTCGGCGAGGACGCGTGGGCCGGACTGCTGGCCGGCGGCCGGGCGTGGGAGCCGGCGCAGGCCCGGGAAGTGCTGGACGGCGTCGCCGCCACGCTCTCGGCCGACGACCCGGTCAACATCCAGTACACCTCCGGCACCACCGGCTTTCCGAAGGGCGCCACCCTCTCCCACCACAACATCCTCAACAACGGCTATTTCGTCGGCGAGCTGTGCCGCTACACCGAAGCCGACCGCATCTGCCTGCCGGTGCCCTTCTACCACTGCTTCGGGATGGTGATGGGCAATCTGGCAGCCACCAGCCACGGCGCGTGCATGGTGATCCCGTCCGCCGCCTTCGAGCCGGCGGCGGCGCTCCGGGCGGTGCATCAGGAGCGCTGCACCGCGCTGTACGGGGTGCCGACGATGTTCATCGCCGAGCTGGCCGAACCGGACTTCGACTCCTTCGACCTGACCAGCCTGCGCACCGGCATCATGGCCGGCTCACCGTGCCCGGTGGAAGTGATGAAGCAGGTCATCGAGCGCATGGGGATGGCCGAGGTGTCGATCTGCTACGGCATGACGGAGACCTCACCGGTCTCCACCCAGACCCGCGCCGACGACTCGATCGAGCGCCGGGTGTCGACGGTGGGCCGGGTCGGCCCGCACCTGGAGGTCAAGGTCGTCGACCCGGACACCGGCCGGTGCCTGCCCCGCGGCGAGCCGGGCGAACTGTGCACCCGGGGCTACTCGGTGATGCTCGGCTACTGGGAGCAGCCCGAGGCGACCGCGGCGGCCGTCGACGCGGCCCGCTGGATGCACACCGGGGATCTGGCGGTGATGGACGCGGAGGGGTACGTCAGCGTCACCGGCCGGATCAAGGACATGGTCATCCGCGGCGGCGAGAACATCTATCCGCGGGAGGTCGAGGAGTTCCTCCACACCCATCCCGACGTCCTCGACGCACAGCTCGTCGGGGTGCCCGACGAGCGCTACGGTGAGGAACTGATGGCGTGGATCAGGATGCGGGACGGCGCGGCACCGCTCACGGCGGACGACGTCCGCGCGTTCTGCTCCGGCAGGCTCGCCCACTACAAGATTCCGCGCTACGTCCATGTGGTCGACGCGTTCCCGATGACCGTGACGGGCAAGATCCGCAAGGTCGAGATGCGCGAGCGGTCGATCGAGCTGCTGGAAGCGGCCCGGCACCCCGGCCCCGGAGACGGATCCGGGCACCGAGCCGCCCCGCAGCCGAACACCACCCCGTCGAACTGACCAGCGCAGCGGAGGAGTCGAGGTTGCCCGCACCCGACCGTTCCCGTTCCCACCCCCGCGTTCCCGGCGGTGCGGTGCCCTTCTCCCGCGCTCCGCTGCGGCAGGGCGACACCGACGCGTACCGGCACGCACTCCGGCTGGCGCGGCAGCGCACCGGTGTGCGCACGGTCTTCGGCGGGGAGGTCGCCGACGGGGCGCTGCGGCTCACGGAGTTCAACGGCACCCTGACCGACTCCATGCGCGGACTGCGTGTGGTGCCCGGCCGGGGGCTGGGCGGCTACGTCCTGACACACCAGCGCCCCTACGCGGTCAACGACTACGTACCGGCGACCACCATCACCCACGACTACGACAGCCCCGTGCGCCGCGAGGGCATCCGGGCGATAGTCGCCGCCCCGGTCGCCGTGCAGGGCGGGGTGCGCGGCGTGCTCTACGCCGCGGCCCGCGACACCGCGCCGCTGGGCGATCGCGCGACCGCGGCCCTCATGGACGCCGCGCGGCGCCTGGCGAGCGAGCTGGCCGTGCGCGACGAGGTGGACCGGCGCGTCCGGCTGCTGGAGGCCGCCGCCGAAGCCCCCGCCCCGGCTCCGGAGCCCGCGGCGCCCGGGCTGGAGGCGCTGCGCGACCTGCACGCGGAACTGCGCGGCATCGCCCAGGAGATCGAGGACACGGCGCTGCGGGACAGGCTGCGCCAGGCGTGCGACCGCTTCCTGCGGGCCGGGGCGGGGTCCGGCTCCGGCGACGGCGCCCCGGACGCCGACCCCGGCGGCCGACCGGACGCCCCGGCAGCGGAGCGGCCGCGGCTCTCCCCGCGCGAACTGGACGTGCTCTCCTACGTGGCGCTGGGCTGCACCAACGCCGAAGCGGCCCAGTACCTGGGGCTGGAGGCGGAGACGGTCAAGGCATACCTGCGCAGCGCGACCCGCAAGCTGGGCGTCCACAGCCGCCATCACGCGGTGGCGGCCGCCCGCCGGCACGGCCTGCTGCCCTGACGGCCCGCCGCTCCGGCGGGCCCCGGGCACCTCCGACCAGGGCCCGGACGGGAGGTGCCCGGCCGGGCCGCGGGACGTCCGCCCGGCCATCCGCGGGGCCACGGCGGGAGCACCGCGCGGCCCGGGTGCCCCGATCGGCCCATCCACGCGGAGCGGAGTCGGTCGTTAACCCCCACATGATCACTGCACAACGACACCCCCTTCCGGCCCTGGAGACACCGCCGCAGCACGGAGGAGAGGCGGGCGCACGATGAGCAAGCGGCAGAAGGGACGCAAGCACCGCACGGTCAACCGCACTCCGCGCCCGGTGGGTTCCGCCGTCCGGGCGAGGCCCGTCCGGGCGACAGCCGCGGACCGGACGGCACCGGACCGTACCGCCGCGGAACGGACGGCGGCGGCTCATGGTCCGGCCGTCCGCACCGAAGCTCCCGCACACCGGCCCGTTCCCGCACCCGGCGACGACACCCCGCGCGGCACCCCGGAGACCGCGCCGCGGACCGCACCGGACCCGGCGCCGGAGAGCGCTCCGCAGCCGGCGCCCGGGCCCGGGGCGGCCGACGAGCTCTTCCGCACCCCGGCCCGCGACGGCGGGCTCGGGCAGAGCGCGGGCCGTACGTGGGACCGGGTGCGGGCCGCGGGCGCGTCGGGCACGACAGTCGAGGAGCTGTCCGCCAGCGTGGGATACCAGGAACGCACCGTGCTCAAGCACCTGCTGGGGCTGGCCGAGCACGGGCTCGCCGAGCAGCACGGCCCCGGCCGCTGGCGCCCCGTGTCCGAGGGCACCGAGGCGGGCGACGGGCAGCACGGTGCACCGGACCGGTCCCGGGTGCCGCAGGGCGCCTGAGGTTCCCGGCTCCGTCGCCTCCCACCCCGTCTCCCCTACCGCCCCTTCCACCCCTACCGCCCCTTCCACCCCTTCCACCCCTTCCACCCGGTCCGGTACGGCGCAGGGGCCGTACCGGACCACCCCACCTGCGGAGTCCGTATGACCGAACCGACCTGCCACACCCTCGTCGCGGGGATCGGCAACATCTTCCTGGGCGACGACGGCTTCGGCGTCGAGGTCGCCCAGCGGCTGGCCCGCCGCCCGCTGCCCGGCCAGGTGCAGGTCCTCGACATCGGCGTACGCGGCGTGCACCTGGCCTACCAGGTGCTGGACGGCTGCGACACGCTGATCCTGGTGGACGCGGTGCACCGCGGGGGCGCCCCCGGGACGGTGCGGCTGATCGAGGTGGCCGAGGAGGACCGCGCCTGCCCGGCCGGGGTGCCGGCCGTCGACGGGCACCACATGTCCCCGGACGCCGTGCTCGCCCTGCTGGAGACGCTGCGGAAGGGTACCGGAGGCAGCGCGCCACGGCGGGTGTTCGTCGTCGGCTGCGAGCCCGCCGACCTGGCGGAGGGCATCGGTCTGAGCGCCCCGGTGGCCGCCGCCGTGGACGAGGCGGTGGCGGTGGTGGAGCGGCTGCTGGCAGACGCACCCGCGCGCGTGCCCCCGGAGGCCCCGGCCCGGACCCGCGGCCCTGCGGCGGCCGGGCGGCCGGGACCGGCCGAGCGGGCACAAGCCGCCGAACGGCGGACGGCCGCCCGGGAAAGCGGCGTGGCGGCCCCGGGGTGACCGCCGGCGCCCCCTGTAATGGTGCGGGCCGCAGCCTGGTCCGTACCGCGCAGGGGAAGTGACCGATGCACGAGATGTCCATCGCCATGGCAGTGGTCTGCCAGGTCGAGGAAGCGGCGCGTACCCACGGCGCCGTGGGCGTCGAGACGGTGACCCTGCAGGTGGGCGAACTCGCCGGGGTCGTCCCCGACGCACTGCGCTTCTCCTTCGCGCTCGCCTGCGAGGGCACCGTCCTGTCCGGCGCCGAGCTGGTGACCGACCAGGTGGCGGGACGCGCCCGGTGCACGTCCTGCGCACGCGAGTGGGAGACGGGGCTGCCCCCGCGGTTGGGCTGCCCGCGGTGCACGGACTCGCGCACCGAACTGCTGTCCGGCCGTGAGCTGCAGATCGCCACTGTGCGGTGGGCCGAGGACCCGCAGCGCACCCGAGCCCTTGAGGAGCTGTGAAGCCATGTGCCGTGTCGCCGATCTGCAACAGGCCGTGCTGGAGCGCAACGACACCCGCGCCGAACGACTGCGCACCGAACTGGCCGCGCGCGGCACGATCGTCGTCAACCTGCTCTCCAGCCCGGGCAGCGGCAAGACGGCACTGCTGGAGACCGAGCTGCGGCTGGCGCGGGAGCGGGGCGTCGCGGCGGCGGCCCTGACCGCGGACCTGGCCACCGAGAACGACGCCCGGCGGCTGGCCCGATCCGGGGTGCCGGTCAAGCAGGTGCTGACCGACGGCCTGTGCCATCTGGAAGCCGACATGCTCGCCGGACATCTGACCGGGTGGCTGCCCGAGGCCACCCGGCTGCTGTTCGTCGAGAACGTGGGCAACCTGGTCTGCCCCGCCTCCTACGACCTGGGCGAGTCACTGCGCGTGGTGCTCGCCTCGGTCACCGAGGGCGAGGACAAGCCGCTGAAGTACCCCGCCGCCTTCGGACTCGCGCAACTCGTGGTCGTCACCAAGCAGGACCTGGCGCAGCCGGCCGGGTTCGACCGGGAGGCGTTCCTGGCCAACGTCCGGCAGGTCAATCCCGGCGTGGAGGTCGTCGGCACCTCGGTGCGCGACGGGCTCAACACCGGTGTGCTGCTGGAGCGCGCGCTGGCGGTGGGCGCCGGAGCCGCCGCGCACCGGCCGGTGATGGCCCGCCCCGCCGGACACGCGCACGGCGGACCGCACCCGCACGACGCACCGCACACGCACGACGCACCGCACGACGGAGCGCCGGGACATGGCGGACCGCACCCGCACGACGGACCGCACGCCCATGTCGGAGGCTGACCTCTCCGGCGCCGAGCGCAGCCGCGTGCTGGTCCGCGGCGTGGTCCAGGGCGTGGGCTTCCGCCCGCACGTGTACGCACTCGCCGGGCGACTGGGGCTCTCCGGCCACGTCACCAACACGGGCGAGGGAGTGGTGGCCGAGGTGGAGGGCGCCGGGGAGGCGGTCGCCGCCTTCCGGGAGCGGATCGGGGCGGAGGCTCCGCCGCTGGCCGTGGTGGAGTCGGTCAGCCACCGGCCGCTGCCCCCCTCGGGCGGGTCCGGCTTCCGCATCCTCGCCTCCCGTCCGGCCGCAGGGCGCCGCACCCTGGTGGCGCCGGACACCGCGACCTGCGACGCCTGCCTGCGCGAGATGACCGACCCGGCTGACCGCCGCCACCGGCATCCGTTCATCACCTGCACGGACTGCGGACCGCGCTTCACGATCGTCACCGGGCTGCCCTACGACCGTGCCAACACCACGATGGCGCGGTTCCCGATGTGCGACCGCTGCGCGCGCGAGTACCGGGACCCGGGCGACCGGCGCTTCCACGCCCAGCCCGTCGCCTGCCACGACTGCGGGCCCCGCGTCCGGCTGCTGGGACCCGCCACCGCGGTGTCGGGCCCGGCCGGACTCCCCGGCGAGCCGGTGGCCGCGGCCCGGCGGCTGCTGGCCGAGGGCGCGGTCGTCGCGGTGAAGGGACTGGGCGGCTACCACCTGGCCTGCGACGCGAGCGACGAGCAGGCGGTGGCACTACTGCGCCGCCGCAAGGCGCGCGGGGACAAGCCGTTCGCGCTGCTGGCCCGCGACGTGTCCGACATCGAACACCTCGCCCACGTCGACCCGGTCGAACGGGCGCTGCTGACCGGCAACCGCCGCCCCATCGTCCTGCTGCGCCGCCGCACCACCGCGGCGGCCGGTCCGGCTCCGGCCCCCTCGGTCGCACCCGGCAGCCCCGACCTGGGGGTGCTGCTGGCCTACACTCCGCTGCACCATCTGCTCCTGGGCCTGCCCGGCGACCCGCCCGGGCCGCGACTGCTGGTACTGACCAGCGGCAATCTGGGCGGGGAGCCGATCGTCACCGGCGAGGAGGAGGCGCTGGAGCGGCTGGCGCACCTCGCCGACGCCTTCCTCACCCACGACCGGCCCATCCATGTGCCCTGCGAGGACTCGGTGGTGCGGGTCTGCGGCGGCGAGGAGCTGCCGGTGCGCCGCTCCCGCGGGTACGCGCCGCTGCCGCTGACCCTGCCGGTGCCGGTCCGGCCCGCGCTGGCGGTCGGCGGCGACCTGAAGAACGCCTGCTGCCTCGGCGCGGGACGGCAGGCATGGCTCTCGGCCCACGTCGGGGACATGGACGACCTCGCGACGCTGCGCGCGTTCGCCCGCGCCGAGCAGCAACTGGAGGGCATCACGGGTGTCGCCCCCGAGGTGCTGGCCGCCGACCGCCACCCCGGGTACCGGTCGACGGGGTGGGCCGAGCGGAACGCCTCCGGCCGGCCGCTGCGCCGCGTCCAGCACCACCACGCCCATGTGGCCTCCGCACTGGCCGAGCACGGGCTGGACGGCTCCGCGCCGGTCCTGGGCGTGGCCTTCGACGGCACCGGGTACGGCGACGACGGCGCCGTGTGGGGCGGGGAGTTCCTCCTGGCCGACTACGACGGGTTCACCCGGTACGCACATCTGCGCTACGCCCCGCTGCCCGGCGGCGACGCGGCGATCCGGCACCCCTCCCGAACGGCCCTCGCCCACCTGTGGGCCGCCGGACTCCCCTGGGATCCCGGACTGCCGTCCGCCGCGGCCTGCACGGACACCGAGCGGCGGGTGCTGGAGCGGCAGTTGGAGCAGAACCTGGGCTGTGTGCCGACCTCCAGCATGGGGCGGCTCTTCGACGCGGTGTCCTCGCTGGCCGGGGTGTGCCAGCGGGCCGGATACGAGGCGCAGGCGGCGATCGAGCTGGAGGCGGCCGCGGCGGCCTGCCCGGAGCGCGATCCGGGCGGCTACGACTTCCCGCTGCGCCCGGCCGCGGCGGACGGCGGCACCGGCGCCGGTGTCCCGCCCCGGCTCGCCGACCCGGGACCGCTGCTGGCGGCCGTGGTCGAGGACCTGCGGGCGGGGGTGCCGCGCGAGGTGATCGCCGCGCGGTTCCACGCGGCCGTCGCGGGGCTGGTGCGGCACACCTGCGCGGCGGCACGCGAACGGTACGGGGTGGCGACCGTGGCCCTGACCGGCGGGGTGTTCGCCAACGCGGTGCTCTCCCGTGCCTGCGCCGGCGCGCTGCGCGCCGACGGATTCACGGTGCTGCGGCACCGGCTCGTCCCGCCCGGGGACGGCGGGCTGGCGCTGGGCCAGCTCGTGGTCGCGGCCCGCGCGGCCGCGAACGAGGCGCATACCCCGCCGCTGACCGGTTCCGCGGCGCACTGACCACCGTCGAACGAGGAGAGGCCATGTGTCTGGCGGTACCCGGAAAAGTCCTGCGGATCGAGGAGCGTGACGGCACCCGGATGGCGTCCGTCGACTTCGGCGGGGTGGTCAAGGAGGTGTGTCTGGAGTACGTGCCGGATCTGCGGGTCGGTGAGTACACGATCGTCCACGTCGGCTTCGCGCTGCAGCGGCTGGACGAGGAGTCGGCGCGCAGAACCCTGGAGCTGTTCGAGAACCTCGGGCTGCTGGAGGAGGAATTCGGCGATCCGTGGCAGGCCGCGGAGGCGGAACAGCGCGCCGGCGGCGTCCCGCAGCCCGGCGACGCGCAGCGGGAGGTGCGGCTGTGAAGTACATCGAGGAGTTCCAGGACCCGGAGCTGGCCGGGAAGCTGCTGGAGGACATCCACGCGACCGTCACCCGGCCCTGGGCGCTGATGGAGGTGTGCGGCGGGCAGACGCACTCCATCATCCGGCACGGCATCGACCAACTGCTGCCCGAGGAGGTCGAGCTGATCCACGGGCCGGGCTGCCCGGTCTGCGTGACCCCGCTCGAACTGATCGACAAGGCGCTGGAGATCGCCTCCCGGCCCGGGGTGATCTTCTGCTCGTTCGGCGACATGCTGCGGGTGCCGGGCACCGGACGGGACCTGTTCCAGGTCCGCGCTGAGGGCGGCGACGTCCGGGTCGTCTACTCGCCGCTGGACGCGCTCGCGCTGGCCCGCGAGAACCCGGACCGCGAAGTGGTCTTCTTCGGCATCGGCTTCGAGACCACGGCCCCGCCCAACGCCATGGCCGTGCACCTGGCGGCCCGGGAAGGGTTGCGCAACTTCAGCCTGCTCGTCTCCCACGTGCGGGTACCGCCCGCGATCGAGGCCATCATGAACGCGCCGCACTGCCGGGTGCGCGCCTTCCTGGCGGCCGGTCACGTGTGCAGCGTCATGGGGACCGAGGAGTACCCGGAACTGGCCGAGCGCCACCGGGTGCCGATCGTCGTCACCGGTTTCGAACCGCTGGACATCCTGGAGGGCGTCCGCCGGGCGGTACGGCAACTCGAGGCGGGCCGGGCGACGGTGGAGAACGCCTACCAGCGGGCCGTCGTACCGCAGGGCAACCCGGCGGCGCGGGCGATGCTGGACGAGGTGTTCACGACGACCGACCGCGGCTGGCGGGGCATCGGCGTCATCCCGGACAGCGGCTGGCGGCTGGCACCGCGCTTCGAGGAGTTCGACGCGGAGCACCGGTTCAGCGTCGAGGGCATCACCACCCAGGAGCCCGCGGCCTGCCGCAGCGGCGAGGTGCTGCAGGGGCTGCTGAAGCCGCACGAGTGCGAGGCGTTCGGCACCGACTGCACCCCCCGCACCCCGCTGGGCGCCACGATGGTCTCCAGCGAGGGTGCCTGCGCCGCCTACTACCTCTACCGCCGGCTCGGCGGGACCACGACCGCACCTCTGGAGGCGAGCACCGTTGACTAGCATCGAGGCCGTCGGCCCGACGGCCGGCGGGGACCCCGGGGCCCCCGAGGCCCCCGTCGGCGACCGCGCCGCGCCGGACCCGTCCGGCTGGACGTGCCCGGCGCCGCTGCGCGGCCACGAGCGGATCGTGATGGGCCACGGCGGGGGCGGAGCACTCTCGGCGGAGCTGGTGGAGCAGGTCTTCGCGCCCGCGTTCGGCGGTCCCGCGCTCTCGTCGCTCGCCGACTCCGCGGCGGTGGAAGTCGGCGGTGCCCGGCTGGCGTTCTCCACCGACTCCTTCGTGGTGCGGCCGCTGTTCTTCCCCGGCGGCAGCATCGGCGACCTGGCCGTCAACGGCACGGTCAACGATCTGGCGATGAGCGGCGCCCGGCCCGCCTACCTCTCCTGCGGGTTCATCCTGGAGGAGGGGGTGGAGCTCGGCACGGTGACGCGGATCGCCGAGGCGCTGGGGGCGGCGGCCCGGACGGCCGGTGTCGAGGTGGCCACCGGGGACACCAAGGTCGTGGAGGCGGGGCGCGGCGACGGCGTCTACCTCAACACCGCCGGGATCGGGCTGATCCCGGACGGGGTGGACATCCGCCCGCAGCGGGCGGCACCCGGCGACGTGGTCATCGTCAGCGGCCCGGTCGGCGCGCACGGGGTCGCGGTACTGAGCCGCCGTGCGGGACTGGAGTTCGAGGTCGGCATCGAGAGCGACTGCGCGGCCCTGAATTCCCTGGTGGCGGCCATGCTGGCGGTCACCGACGAGCTGCACGTGCTCCGCGACCCGACCCGCGGCGGTGTCGCCGCGGCGCTCAACGAGATCGCGGCGGCCGCCTCGGTGGGCGTCGCGCTCCGGGAGCGGGCGGTCCCGGTGCCCGAGCAGGTCGCCGCGGCCTGCGCGATGCTGGGCCTGGATCCGCTGTACGTGGCGAACGAGGGCAAGCTGCTGGCGTTCGTGCCCCGCGCGGAGGCGGACGCGGTGCTCGCCGCCATGCGTGCGCATCCGCTGGGGGCGCAGGCCGCCGTGATCGGCGAGTGCGTCGAGGACCACCCCGGGATGGTCGTCGCCCGCACCGGGCTGGGCGGCACCCGGGTCGTCGACCCGCCGCTGGGCGAACAACTCCCGCGTATCTGCTGAGCCGTGTCCGCTCAGCCCCGCTGTGCTCGGTGCATCCGCCCGGACGGATCCGCCGGGCCGAACCCCGAAGCACCCCAACGAGCCATCACCAGGAGGTCGTGGTGCGGATCCTGCTCATCGCGAGCGCCTTCAACAGTCTGACCCAGCGTGTTCAGGCCGAACTGCGGGACGCCCGCCACACCGTCGCGACCGAGGTGGTCGGCGACGGCGACGACGTGCGGCGTGCGGTGGACCGGCACAGCCCCGAGCTGGTGGTCGCGCCGATGCTGCGCACCGCGGTGCCCGCGGACGTGTGGTCGCGGCTCACCTGCCTGATCGTGCATCCCGGCCCGCCCGGCGACCGCGGGCCCTCCTCGCTGGACCGGGCCGTCCACGCGGGCCGCACCCGCTGGGGGGTGACGGTGCTGCAGGCCGAGGCGGAACTGGACGCGGGCCCCGTCTGGGCCTCGGCGGAGTGCACCCTGCCGGAGGGGACCAGCAAGAGCGATCTGTACCGGGGGGAGGTGGCCGACGCGGCACTCGAAGCGCTCCGGAGCGCGGTGGCCCGGTTCGCCTCCGGCAGTCACCGTCCGCATCCCCAGGACGGGGTCGAGCCGTCGGCGAGTCCGCGGATGCGGCAGGACGAGCGGCGGATCGACTGGCAGACCTTCCGGACGCTCGATGTGCTGCGCACCCTGCGGGCCGCCGACTCGCAGCCCGGGGTGCTGGACGAACTGCTGGGTGCGGAGTGGTTCCTGCACGGCGGACACGCCGAGGACCAGCTGTACGGCACCCCGGGCGAGATTCTCGCCACCCGGGCCGGCGCGATCTGCCGCGCGACGGTCGACGGGGCGGTGTGGATCCCGCAGCTCCGGCCGCGCCGCGCCGCGGGCGGGCCGCGGACGTTCCGGCTGCCCGCGACTCTGGCGCTGGGCGAGCGGCTGCCGGACGTACCGGAGCGCCCGGCCCCCCTGGAGCTCGCGCCCGAACGGCACACCCACACCGAGATCCGCTACCGGGAGCGGAACGGCGTCGGGTTCGTCCGCTTCTCCTTCCCCGGCGGGGCGATGAGCACGGTGCAGTGCCGACGGCTGCTGGCGGCCTACCGGTACGCGTGCACCCGGCCGACCCGGGTGGTGGTGCTGGGCGGCAGGCGGGACTTCTTCTCCAACGGCATCCATCTGGGGGTCATCGAGGCCGCCTCCGATCCGGCCGCGGAGGGCTGGGCCAACATCCAGGCCCTCGACGACGTGGTCGAGGCGGTGCTGACCACCACCGACCGGCTGGTCGTCGCCGCGCTGGGCGGCAACGCGGCGGCCGGGGGCGCGATGCTGGCCGCCGCGGCCGACGAGGTGTGGTGCAGGGCGGGAGCGGTGCTCAATCCGCACTACCGGCTGATGGGCCTGCCCGGGTCGGAGTTCTGGACGTACACGCTGCCGCGCCGCGTCGGGCCGGAGATCACCGAGGCGCTGATGCGGGACGCCGAGCCGATGAGCGCCGCCACGGCACGCCGGATCGGACTGGTGGACCGGGTGCTGCCGACCTCGCCGAGCGGTTTCGCACCGCGGGTGGCGGAACTGGCGGCGGCGCTGGCCGAGGACCCGGCCACGCACCAGCGGCTGGCGGTGAAGAAGACCAACCGTGCGCGGGACGAGGCCACCGAGCCGCTGGCCGCCTACCGCGACCGGGAGCTGGCCGCGATGCACCGGGTGCTGTTCGATCCGGCGGCGCCGCACCACGCGCTGCGCCGGGCCTTCCTCCGCAAGGAGGCCCCGCCCGGCGCCGCACCGGCGCTGCGCGGGTAGCACTCCCCCACCGTCCACCCCGGCGCCGCCCCCACAGACGAACGCCCCGCCGTCGGCGGGGCGTTCGTCTGTGCTGCCCGGAACCCGCGGAGCGCGAGGCCCCGGGCGGGCGCCGGGCGGTGCCGCGTCAGTCGCTGACGCAGACGTTGCCGAGGGAGGGGTTGAGCAGCGCGAGGATGTCGACGGTGTTGCCGCACAGTTGGACCGGAATGTGCACCGGGATCTGCACGACGTTGCCGGACAGCACTCCCGGCGAGTTCGCCGCGCCGCCCTGGGCGCCGGCGTCGGCGGACGCGGCCGTGGCCCCGCCGAGCACGGCGGTGGCGGCGAGACCGAAGGCGACAACCGCGGTACGGATGCGCATGGTGATCCTCCCTGTGTTCGATGTGCCGGACGCGGACCAGAGTGCACCCGGGTACGAACCGGGCATTCCGTCGCCACGCCCACGCACCGGGCGCCCACTCGATCGGGCGAGCTCACGGCCAACGGCGCACCACCGCAGCCGCCGTGGGCCCGACGCCGGACAACCCGCCCTGCAGGGACGGCGTGCCACGCGCCCGCGACACCGGTCACCGGTCACCGGTCGGCCGACCCACCGCTGTCCTCGGGGCCTGCGGCCCTCGGGCCCCGGGGCACCGAGGAGCTGCCGAGCGCGGGTCCGGACGGGCACTCCCTGAAGGGCCCCGGAGGCCCCCGGGCTCTTCCGGGAACTGCTGTCCTACCAGGTCGCCTCGGACGCTTCCGGCCCGGATCCCGGGCCGGAAGCGCACCCATGACCCCGCCCGGTGTCCCCACCCGGCGCCCCGGGGCCGCGACTCCCGCTGCGTGAAGCGGCGCCCCGGCTACCCCCTCCGGACGGCGACGAACTGGGCGAGCGAGACGGCCGCCGCCAGGAGCACGGCAGCGAGCGCGAGCATGCCGCCCGCCGGGGCCAGCAGCTTCGCCGGGTCGGGGGTCGTCGACATCAGGGTGAACAGCCGGTTGACCGGCGGCATCCCCTTGGGGAGGAGGGCGAGCATCACCAGCGCGACGGCGCTCACCAGCGCGTACCCCTGGCGTGCGAAGACCGCGCGGGAGCACAGCACCCCGATCGCGGTGCCGACGAGTGCGCACGTGAGCTGGGCCTCCACGCCCAGCAGGAGACCGTCCGGGGTCACGTGGTAGAGCCCCAGCCACAGCGGGAGAACCAGTCCGAGGACCATCAGCACCCCGCAGCTCAGCAGAGCGGTGCCGATCGCCGCGAGGAGGACCTTGAGCGAGCGGCCGCCGGAGGCGACGACGACGATCGCCCGCTGGGCCGGCTCGTCCAGGCTCATCAGCGCGACGGTCAGCCACGTCGAGCAGACGAACAGCGCACCGGCGGAGGACGCGTAGGCGGGAGGCAGCGCCCCACTGCCGTTGACGGTCAGCACGCCCAGCAGGCCCGCGAACAGGAGCAGCGGGGCGACATAGCGCTGGGTGTGCAGCACGGTGGCGAACGTGTAGCGGATCAGGGCGATCACCGGGCGCCTCCCCGCACGGCCGCGTCCTGCTCAGGGGAGCCGGACGCGCCGCCTGTCACCCGCGCCACCGACCAGCCGTGCCGCAGTGCGGTGAGCAGCAGCCCGTCGGTGGCCTCGCCTGCCACTCGCAGCGTGACCCCCGAGGCTCCGCAGCGCACCGACAGCACACCGGCCAACTCCTCCCAGACCAGCTCCCGGGGCGTGCCCCGGCCCGGGTACCCGGTCAGGACGACTTCGCAGGAGGGCCCCGGACCGGTCGGGGCGGACTCCGGTCCGCGCAGCGAGACGCGTCCGTCGCCGACGGTGTAGGTCCGCGTGGCCCGGGCCCGCGTCACCGACTCCCGGTGATCGGTGAAGAGCACCGTGCCGCCGGCGTCGGCGACCTCGGTCATGATGTCGGCCACGACCGCGTGGGCGGGTGCGTCCAGCCCCGACCACGGCTCGTCGAGGACGAGCAGTCCGGGCTCCACCAGCAGCGCCTGGGCGAGCGCGACCTTCCGTGCGTTGCCCTTCGACAGCTCGCGCAGCGGGGTTGTTCCCCGCCCACCAGGGCCAGTCTCTCCAGGAGTTCGTCCGCGCGTGCGGCGGCGGCCCGGGTGGACAGCCCGCGCACCCGGCCCAGATGGGTCAGGTAGGCGGCCGCCGACATCCGTTCGCCGGGCGAGAACCGGTCGGGCACGTATCCCACGACCGCAGGCCGCGCCACCACCCGGCCGCGCGTCGGCCGGGACAGGCCCACCGCGATGCGCAGCAGGGTGGACTTGCCCGAGCCGTTCCCGCCGGTGAATGCCGCGATCTCGCCGGCGGGGACGGCCACCTCGACGTGGCGCAGCAGCCAACCGCCCCGGCCGTAGCGCTTGCTCACCGCGTGCAGATGCACCAACCTGAACTCCTCCGTCCGGTCCGGCGGCACCGGATGTGTGCGCGGCGGTACCGACCGGTCGCGGCGGCGGCCCCTCCGCGGCGCCTCGGCGACACCTCCGCGCGGCCGGGACACCTCGCCGCCGTCCCGAACCGCCTCGTCCGTACGACTGATCGGATTCTCCGCTGTCGCGATCCGTCCGCGCCACCGGGAGCGCTCTGCGCCCGGCGCGCGGCGCCTGCGGGGAGCACCGGTGCGAAAAGACCGGCCACCGCGTGAACTTCCGTGCCGCGGCCCGCATCGAACCCTGCGAACGACGCACCGCGCCGCGGGCTCCGCGCCGCGGGGTCCGGGCCACGGCGGCTCTCCGGGAGAGCCGTGCGTGAGAGGAACACAAGCTGCCTGTTGGAGGAGTTCATGAAGTCCTGGCGCTCTCGTATCGCTCTCGGTCTCGCCGCCGGTGCGGCAGCGGTCACCGTGCCGCTGACCGCCACTGCCGCCTTCGCCGCCGGACCTCCGCCCGGCGACGGCTGGCAGCCGGTCGGCGGCGAGTCCTTCGGCTCCTGGCAGGTTTGCTACGACCAGATGCAGGCGGACCTGCCGCTGAACCCGCAGTACCACGAGGCCACCTGTGTCCACGACCCGCAGCCCGGTCTCCCCGACTTCTACTCGGAGTGGATGCGCTGAGGCACTGAGGCACTGAGACGCTGAGACGCAGCCGGGCGGCGTCCGGTCGGCGCCCCCGGCGCTCCGGGCCCTTCCGCCGCCTCCGTGACCCGGCCGTCCCCGCCACCTGACTCCCGGTGGCGGGGACGGCTGCCGTGCGCGGTCTCCGCGACCCCGGCCAACGGGGGGGGTGTGCCGCTTCGCGGAACCCGTCGGCCGTGGCCCGCACGGGGGAACGCCCGCGGCGGTGCCCTCGGCCATTCGGGTCGGTTATGCCGTGTCCTTCATATAGTGCTCTGTAATGCCCGGGTGCGTGGTGACGATGGACCGGTACTTGTTCTTTCGGACCTTCTCGGAGGTTTTCATGCGCACGCGCACCCTCACGCGCTCCCTCGCCGTCGGCCTGGCCACTCTCGGTCTGGCCGCTGCCGGCACCGCCTCGGCGGTGGCCGGGGGCCACGGGCACAACTGGGTTCACAAGGAGATCCACTGCAAGAAGGTCCACGTCAACATCTCGGACGACGACCACATCGTCAGCAACTCCGTGGGCTTCGTCTTCGGCCCGATGCAGAACGGCTGACGAACGGCTGACGGCTGAAGGCCGGTCCGCAGCAGACCGGCCCCACCCCGTGACGGGCGTGGAGAGGCCCACCCGCGAACCTCCAAGGACCGGGCCCCTCCGCGCCGTTCGTCGTGCCCGGCCCGCTCAGCCGGCGGGCTGCACGCGCCCTTCCGGTTCCGGCACGGCGAGGCTGAGCGCGAACCGGCCTCCGGGATCGGTCCACCACCGGCACAGCCGCATCCCGGCCGCGGCCAGCTCGGCGTGGACGGAGGCCCTGCGGAACTTCGCCGAGATCTCGGTGCGCAACTCCTCCCCTGACCGGAAGTCGACACTCAGGTCGACGGCGGGGAGCTTGGCGCTCAGCGCCCTGCGGGCCCGCAGCCGCATCTCGATCCACTCGTTCTCCTCGTCCCAGACCGCCACATGCGTGAAGTCGTCCGGGTCGAAGTCCGCGCCCAGTTCGCGGTTGAGGACGTGCAGCACGTTCTTGTCGAACTCCGCGGTGATCCCCTCCGGGTCGTCGTAGGCGGCGACGAGTACGGCGGGATCCTTGACCAGATCCGTCCCCAGCAGCAGCGCGTCCCGCGGTCCGAGCCGGGACCGCAGGGAGGCCAGGAAGCGGGCGCGGTCGGCGGGCAGCAGGTTGCCGACCGTGCCGCCGAGGAAGGCGACGACCTTCGGCTCCGGGCACTCGGGCAGCGGCAGCTCCTGCTGGAAGTCCGCGACGAGCGCGTGCACGGTCACCCCGGGGTGGTCGGCGAGCAGCGCGTGTCCGGCCTCGGCCAGCGCGGACTCGCTGACGTCGACGGGCACATAGGTCAGCGGGGCGCCGAGTGCGGTCAGCAGCAGCCGGGTCTTGTACGAGGAGCCGGAGCCGAGCTCGACCAGCGTGCGGGCACCGGTGAGCCGGGCGATCCGCGGTGCCGCGTCCCGCAGGATCTCGGCCTCGGCCCGGGTGGGGTAGTAGGCGGACAGCTTCGTGATCTGCTCGAAGAGCTCGCTGCCCCGGGCGTCGTAGAACCACTTGGGCGGCAGGCTCTTCGGGGTGCGGATCAGCCCCTGGGTGACGTCCGCGGCCAGCGCGGCGGCGGTGGCGTTCGCGGGCAGGGTACGGGTGAGGGTGAACCGGGACGGGGTCACGCGCGGAACTCCTTCAGGGCGGTCAGCTCGATGCCGCCCGGGTCGCCGGTGAGCAGATGGGTGTCGGGGACCGGCCGCCACCCCGGATCCGCGTCGTGCGGTTCGGAGGCGACGGTGAGGGACGTACCCGTCTCCAGCAGGTACCAGAGGGTGTCGCCGGAGGCGGTGGCGGCCAGCGTGCGGCCGTCGGTCAGCAGGAAGTTGAGCCGCGAGCCGGGTGCCGCTCCGGCGAGCTCGACCGCGGTCGCGGCCAGCGCTGCGCCGGGTGCCGTGCCCGCCCGCAGCCGGTGCCCCACCAGCGCCCAGGCCAGCGCCGAGTCGCAGCGGGCCTCCAGACCCAGCAGTTCCTCCGGCGGCAGGGCGGCCGCCAGCGGCGCCAGGGAGGCGGGCCAGCCGGTCAGCGCGCCGTTGTGGCTGAAGAGCCACGGCCCGGCGGCGTAGGGGGCTGCGGCCGCCTCGCCCGCGGCGCAGCCGCTGGTCGCGTCGCGTACGGCGGCCAGCAGCGCGCGGGTGCGGACGACCCGGCACAGGTCGGGGAAGAAGCCGTCCGCCCAGATCGGTCCGGATCTGCGGTAGCGGGCCGGCACCGGGTCGCCGTCGGCGTACCAGCCCACGCCGAAACCGTCGGCGTTGACGGTGCCGTGCTCCTGGCGGCGCGGTGCCCACGACTGACGGTGCAGCGAGTACGGCGGCGCCAGCAGCAGCTCGCCCACCGTGCGGGCGGGGCCCAGGTGGGCCAGGTGCCGGCACATCAGCGGTGCTCCGGAGCGCGGCCCGGGCGGCCGGCGGCGCTCACGCCGCCTCCTCGGGCGCGGGGGTGCGGGCGGTGCGGAACCCGGCGAAGATCTGCCGGCGCACCGGGTGGTCCCAGTTGCGGAACGTCGCGCGCGCCACCACCGGGTCGGTGCCGAAGCACCCACCGCGCAGCACCTTGTAGGAGGGGCCGAAGAAGACCTCCGAGTACTCCCGGTACGGGAAGGCGGTGAAGCCCGGATACGCGGCGAAGTCGCTGGAGGTCCACTCCCAGACGTCGCCCATGAGCTGCCGCACCCCGAGCGGGGAGGCTCCCTGGGGGTAGGCGCCGACCGGCGCCGGGCCCAGATGCCGCTGGCCCAGGTTCGCGCGGTCGGCTCCGGGCTCGGCCTCGCCCCACGGGAAGCGGAGGTCGCGGCCGGTGCCGGGGTCGTGGCGGGCCGCCTTCTCCCACTCGGCCTCGGTGGGCAGCCGCCGTCCCGCCCAGCGGGCGTAGGCGTCGGCCTCGTACCAGCTGACGTGCATCACCGGGGCCGCTTCCGGCACGGGTTCGCGCACCCCGAAGCGGCGCCGCCACCAGCCGCCGTGCTCGCGCCTCCAGAACAGCGGCGCCCGCAGCCCGTTGCGCCGTACGTGGTCCCAGCCCGCCGCCGACCACCAGCGCCGGTCGGCGTAGCCGCCGTTCTCGACGAACCGGAGGTAGGCGGCGTTGCTGACCGGGACGGTGTCGATGCAGAAGGCCGGTACCTCCCGGCGGTGCGCGGGCCGTTCGTTGTCCAGTGCCCAGGGGTCGTCGTCGGTGCCCATGGTGAACGGTCCGGCCGGCACCAGCACTTCGCTGCTGAGCGGTCCGGAGCCGTCGGGAGGGGCGGGCGGCGGCGGTGCGCTGAGCGCGGCCGGGCCGCGCCGGAGCTGGTGGGTGATGAGCATGGTCTCGGCGTGCTGCTGCTCGTGCTGGGCGATCATGCCGAACGCGAAGCCGTCCGCCTCCAGCGGGCGCCCGGCCAGTTCCGCGCGCTCCAGCACCCGGAACGCGTGCCCGCGGACCTTCGCCAGGTAGGAGCGGGCCTCGTCCGGCGGCAGCAGCGGCAGCGCGGGGCGCTCGGCCCGCGGGTGCTCGAAGGCGTCGTAGAGCGAGTCGATCTCGGGCCGCAGCGGCGCCTCCCCGCCCACGGCGCGCAGCAGCCACTGCTCCTCCTGGTTGCCGATGTGCGCCATGTCCCACACCAGCGGGGACATCAGCGGCGAGTGCTGCGCCGTCAGCTCGGCGTCCTCGACGCAGTCGGAGAGCGCCAGGGTGCGGGTGCGGGCCCGGGTGAGGGCGTCATGGGCGTGGGCACGCAGTTCGGCGCGCCCCTGGTCGGCGGTCACCATGGTTCTCCCTGCTGGCGGGGGGCGGTCTCGGAAGTGTCGGGGCGGTGGCCGGTGCCTGTGCGGTCGTCGGTGTCCGTCCTGCGGTCGGTGTCCGTGCGGTCGTCGGCGGGGCAGCGGCCGGGGCCGATGTAGCGGGCTTCGAAGTCCGCCACCGCGGCCCGCACCCGCCGCCCGGCACCGAGCCGGCGCAGTGCCCGGCGGGCGAGGCCGAAGCAGTCGCGGGCCGCGGCGTGCAGTTCGGGGTCGGCCAGCCCGTCCCTGGCCGCGCGCTCCCACAGCGCGTTGCGGGGCGCGGGCCCCTCGGCGGTGAGCTCGGCCAGCGGCTTGACCACCCGGTAGGCGCTCTCGCTCGCCTCCGCGTCGTCGAACAGGGCCGTGGTCACCGCGAGCGGGACGATCCAGCCGTCCGGGCCGGGCTGCGCGTCGATCATCCGCAACTCCAGATGGCCCCGGGGGCGTACGGGTGGGAAGAGGGTGGTCAGGTGGTAGACGAGATCGTCGAGCAGGGGCGGACGGAGGGCGCCGGGTCCGGCTCCGGGGCGGCTGCTGCGCCGGATCCACTGGCGGAAGGTCATCCCGTCCGCCGGAACCGTCCACGGGCCCTGCGCGGAGCGGACGCAGAGCAGCGGCGCGTCCAGCACGTACCGGGCCCATGCCTCCCGGGGGCTGTGCCCGCCCCCGGGAGGAGCGAGGTTGCGGTATCCGTCGAGCGCGGCCCAGACGCCCTGCCGCGCCGAGCGCCACCCGGCCCAGGGTCCCTCGGCGGCCGGGGAGTTGGCGAACGCCGCCGTGAGCACGGCCCCCAGCAGGTGCGCGAGCAGCCAGCGGCGGCCCATCCCGAAGGGCCCCGGCTCGGCGGTACCGGCGTCCAGGCAGACCTGTACGGACGCGGTCGAGCACATCATCACCCGACCGGCGGGGCCGGTGCGGTCGAAGTACGCCTCCATGGCGCGGTACCGCCGGTCCTCCAGCAGCCGGAGCGGTGGCCGGGGATCGAGTCCGTGGCCCACCAGCGCGATACCGTGCCGGTGCAGCCGGGCCCGCGCGGCGGTCAGGTCCGCCGAGACCGTGCGGACGCAGGCGGACAGCGAGGCCGCGGGCTGGGAGCTGAACTCCAGTTGCCCGCCGGGCTCGACGGTGATCGCGGAGGAGAGCGGCACCTCGCGCAGCGCGGTGGCGGCGGCGCGGAGGGCGGTTGCCCCGACCCGCGCGGAGGGCCGGTGCGGGGAGCCGGCCTGCGGGGGGCGGTGGGGGTGCGGGGGCTGCGGCGCCCCGGAGCGACGGGACGGTGCCGGGGCTCCGGCCCCGGCGGATGCGGAGTGCGGTGGGTACTGCGGTGCGGAGTGCCCGGGGTCGCCGCCGGACGCGGACGGCAGCGGGCGGACGAGCCATTCGAGTTCGACCCCGACCCGGCGCGGCGGCCCCGTCTTGAAGCAGATGCCGTGCACATAGGCGAGCGCTGCCGCTTCACTGAGCGGTTCGGCCCGGTACGCGTGTCCGTCGCCGGTCATCCGCCACCCCTCGTCGAGCCGATGGTCTGCCGGGCGGAACGCGAGCTGCCCGCCTCCATCAGAGCCGGTCCCCATTCCCGTCCGGGGAAACACCTGCGTGCCCGCCCCACCGTACGAATCCGGCCGGTCCGCAACCGGTCGTGCCCGCACCGCCGACGGTGCGGTCCGCCGACGGAGTGCGAGGGTGCGGGGCGCGGCGACCCCCGCGGCGCCGAGGCCCGGGCCGGTGCGCAGAGTTGGCGGAAAGTCCCGCTCCCTGAGCCCCGCTCCCCCGGCGCCGCGGCGGCGGCCGTCCGCGGGGCTCGTCCGCCGGGCGTCCTGCCCTGCGCCGGAGGCCCCAGGGGGCAGTCCGGGAGGAGCGGTCCCTCGGGTGCACGCGTGCCGGTCGCCGGGGTGCGTGCCGCCGTACCGGCGGACGCCGGACCTCTCCGGTGGGCCCGTCCCGGGCGGCGGCGGACCGGCCGCCGGGGCCCGGTCGGCCGCCGGGTGGGCAGGCGCCGGGTGGGCGGGCGCCGGGTGGGCGGGCGCCGGGTGGGCGGGCGCCGGGTGGGCGGGCGCCGGGTGGGCGGGCGCCGGGTGGGCGGGCGCCGGCCGCTGCGCCGCGCATATGCCGTCCCGCTCTCCGCGCCCGTGCCGTGTCGCGGACCGCCGGGGTCCGCGCCGGTCCGCGCGGGCCGACGGGGGAATCTCCGCCGGTCACGCACCCGGCCGCGCCGCCACGGGCCGGGGTGTGGTGCGATGGCGGTGCCGGAAACGGTCTCGGGGAATGTGGACCCCGGCACAGACCGTTGTCCGGTGCCAGGGCGCGGCCCGCCCTGATGCCCCCACCGCAGGAGACAGCATGAGCACCATCGAGCTGACCAAGGAAAACTTCGAGGAGACGGTCTCCGGGAACGACTTCGTCCTGATCGACTTCTGGGCGTCCTGGTGCGGCCCGTGCCGCAGCTTCGCGCCGGTCTACGAGGCTGCCGCGGAGCGGCACTCGGACCTGACGTTCGCCAAGGTGGACACGGAGGCCCAGCAGGAGATCGCCGCCGCCTTCGAGGTGCAGTCCATCCCGACGCTCGCGATCATCCGGGACCGCACCCTGGTGTTCTCGCAGCCCGGCGCGCTGCCCGAGGCCGCGCTGGAGGACCTGATCGGCCAGGCCCGCGAGCTGGACATGGAAGAGGTCCGGCGCGCCGCCGAGGCCGAGGCCCAGGCCGCGGAGGGCGGGGAGAGCTCCGGCGCCTGAGCCGCCGCAGCAGCAGCGCATGAGGACGGCCGCCCGGTGTTCGCCGGGCGGCCGTCCTCATGCGGTTCCGCACCCCCCGCATGCGGTTCCGCAGCCCCCGCCGCGCATCGCCCGCAAAGCGGTGGCGCCGGGTCCGGGGGCTCCGCGGCGCCGAGCGGCCCTGCCCGGAGGCATCGGGCGGGCACGCGCCCGGAGGCGTCAGGCAGGCACGTGCCGGGAGGCCAGCCGGACGTCGTGGCGCACCGGGTGGCCGTCGCGGACGCGTATCCGGGCGACGGCGGCGAGCCGGTCGGGGCTGCTGGCGATGACGTTCACGTACTGGTCGGCGAGGCCGGCCGCCGCGTACTCGCCGCGCCCGTCGGTGAGCGCGCGCACCAGCTCCCTGCCGTGTGCTCCGGTGACCGTGATGGCGACCCCGGCCAGCGGCCGCCCGTCCTCGTCGGTGACCTGTCCCGTCAGTCCGGGGTCCGGCAGGCCCACGCGGTGCTGGTGCGGGGCGACCGCGCAGGGCTGCGGCAGCTCGAAGGCCGGGTCCTCGACCGGCGGCTCGGCGGGCTCGGCCTCCTCGGCGGCTCCCGGCGCCGCCTTGCGGGCCGCGCGGCGCTCCTTCCACGCGCCGAGGGCGATGAGGGCGGCTCCGGCGGCGACCCATGCGCAGAGGACGAGGGTGTGCCGCCAGACGTCCTTCCCGTCGAAGTAGAACAGCCCGCGGAGCGCCTCGATCAGATTGCCCATCGGCATGACCGGATGCAGGGCCCGGAAGAAACCGGGCACCATCTGGACGGGGATCGCGCCGCCGCTGGAGGGCATGCTGAGCAGGACGAACAGGCCCATCGCCACGCCGGGGAAGAACTGCTTGCAGAACGGGACCAGCCCGTAGGAGGTGAGGGCGACCGCCTGGGTCATCAAGAAGACCAGCGGAACGGCGAGCAGGTCGTCCGGTATCACGTCCATGGAGCGGGCCACGAGGAAGGCGACGACGCTCTCCACCACGCCGACGGACACCAGGGTGAGGACCTTCCTGCCGCGCCCCAGGGTGGTGGCGCGCAGCAGCATCATGACGCTGATGTAGGACGGAATGGTGCAGGCGAGGACGAGATAGAAGAGCCCGGTGCCCATCCCGTCGCCGGGTGCGGTGGGGGCCGCCTCGTGGACCTGGAGCGTGCCGCCGCTGTGCTGCGCCACGCCGGTGAAGGTCTTCTGGAGGACCGCTTCGAGCGAGTAGCCGTCCGCCTTGGCGACGTAGAGCCGGGGGTGCTCGGCGTCGGGCACGAAGCCCGCCGTGGCCGCCCGGTCGGTGACCGCGTCGTGTGCCGCCTGCGCGTCGGCGACCTGGTGGACGTCGAACGCTCCGGGGCGCTGCTGTTCGAGGGCCTGTCCGAGCTGGTGGGCCGTCGGCCCGGCGACGGCCACGTCCACGTGGTGCGGCACCGGGTTGTGGAAGGGCAGCAGGTAGCAGACGAGGAAACCGGTGAAGAAGAACGCCGGGAACCAGAGCGTCTCCGCCAGGGTGCGTACGGTCGCGCCGAGTGCCCGGGGGCTGCTGCCCGTGCGCTCCGGGTCCGCCTTGTGTTCCGCCATGGACAGGGTCCGCCTCCTCGTGCGTACGGCGCGGCAAGATAAATGGCCTAGCCAATGGTTAGAGAGGCTAACAGAAACCTGCAGTGCTGCAAAAATGCACTACTGTAGGAACCACCGCAGCACGGACAGGAACCGGAATCAGCACGGGGAGCACAGATGACCGCCCAGTCCGCCGGAACCGACACCCGAGGGCTCCGGGAGCGCAAGAAGCTGGAGACCCGTTCGGCGCTGCGCGCCGCGGCGGTGCGGATGTACCTGGAGCGCGGGCCCGCAGCCGTCACCGTGCAGGACATCTGCGAGGCCGCGGGAGTCTCGCAGCGCACCTTCTTCAACTACTTCGAGACCAAGGACGACGCGGTCTTCGACTGGGACCGCCGGCTGGCCGGGCAGCTCGTGGAGCTGCTCACCGCCCGCCCCGCGAGCGAGCCGCCGCTGGAGGCCGTGCACCGGACGCTCCGCACCGCCCTCCCGGCCCTGGTCGCCGACGCGGGCTGGCGGGAGCGCCGACGGCTGCTGGGCGCCTATCCGGAGCTGGTCCCCAAGCTGCTGCACAGCAACAGCCATCTGGCGGAGGCCCTGGCCGAGGCGGTCGCCGAGCGCACCGGGCTGCCCCCGGACGCCCTCTACCCCCGCCTGCTGGCCGGCGCCGGGCTGACGGTGTTGCGCTCCTCGATCCGGGCCTGGGACCCGGAGTCCCCGGCCGAGGATCTGCTGGCCGTGCTCGACTCCTGCTTCGCCTCGCTGGCCGCCGGGCTGCCGCGCCCCGAGAGCGACGACCCGGTGCACTCGGCGCGCTGAGGCCGGTGCGGCGCCCGCGGGCGGGGCACCCGGCCCACCGTCCCTCCGGCGCCGGGCACCTCGTGGCAGGAGGTCGGCCGGGAGGTGTCAGCGGCCGCCCAGTGCCGCCTCCAGGTCGTAGTGCACCGGCTGCTCCAACTGCTCGTAGGTGCACGAGCGCGGCTCGCGGTCCGGGCGCCAGCGGCGGAAGAGCACCGTGTGCCGGAAGCGCTCGCCCTCCATGTGGTCGTAGGCCACCTCGCACACCCGCTCGGGCCGCAGCGGCACCCAGGAGGCGTCCTTGCCGCCGCTCCACCGGCTGGGCGCGCCCGGCATCCGGCCCTCCTGCTGCGCTTCCTCCTCCGCCCAGCGGGCCCACGGGTGCTCCTCGGGGCGGTCGGTTCGCAGCGGTGCCAGCTCCCGCATCAGCTCGCGCCTGCGCGCCGCAGGGAACGAGGAGGAGGCGCCGACGTACTGGAGCGCGCCCGAGGCGTCGTACAGCCCGAGCAGCAGGGACCCGAGCGCCTCGGGGCCGCTCTTGTGGGGACGCAGTCCGGCCGGCACGCAGTCGGCCGTGCGCTCGTGCTTGACCTTGAGCATCACCCGCTCCCCCGGCCGGTAGGGCAGCTCCGTCCGCTTGGCCACCACGCCGTCGAGTCCGGCGCCCTCGTACTGCGCGAACCACTCCCGTGCCACCGCGCTGTCGTGGGTCACCGGCGCCAGATGCAGCGGCGGGCGGCACCCCTCCAGCGCGGATTCCAGCATCCCACGGCGCGCGGAGAGGGGCTCGGCCATGGCGTCGGCAGCGCCCAGGGCCAGCAGATCGAAGGCGACGTAGGAGACGGGCGTCCGCTCGGCCAGCAGCCGCACCCGGGAGGCGGCCGGGTGGATGCGCTGCTGGAGCGCCTCGAAGTCCAGCCGTCCGCCCACCGGCAGCACGATCTCGCCGTCCAGCACGCAGCGCTCCGGCAGCCGTTCCCGCAGCGCCGCGACGAGTTCGGGGAAGTAGCGGACCAGGGACTTGCCGGTCCGGCTGAGCAGCTCGACCTCGTCGCCGTCCCGGAAGACCAGGCAGCGGAAGCCGTCCCACTTGGCCTCGTACTGCATGCCCTCCGGAACGGCGGACACGGCCTTGGCGAGCATCGGGCGTACCGGAGGCATGACAGGCAGTCGCATACCTCCGACTGTGCGGACCGGCAGCGGTTCCCGCACGCCAGGTGATCCTTTCCGGTGAGCATCCGCACGGCAGCGGCGACGCACCGCGCCCGCACGGTGCCGGTGCACGCGCCGCACGGTGCCGCACCGCCGCGCCCCGCCGGGGGTACGCGGAACCCGCGTACCCGCCCGGCAGCCGCCGGAGCCCGCCGACGGCTGCGAGCGGTCCGCCCGCCGCCCCGCCTGCCGGGCCCGGAGCGCCGGACGCGCCGGGCGCACCCGATGGCGGACAGGCGCCGCCCCAGCGCACCCCGCAGCACCGGGAGTTGCGCGGCACCGCTCTCCGCCGACGCGCCCCCCGACCATGCGATACGGGGGTTTGGGCCACCCTCGCGTTCCCCGGTGGCGGGGCGGGGAAGTTCTCACAGCGTCGGACGACCGGCTTCCGGGGGCTTCGCGGTACGAGCGCCGTCCCCGGCGGCCGGACGGGAGCGGCACCGGCCGCACCGAGCACAACCGACCACAGAAGGGGGACCGTCGGATGAACCGGACCGCACCGACCGCTTCACCCTTCGCGCACACCGCCGCAACCGGTGCGGGCGGCCCGGGAACGCGGCAGCGGACACCCGCGACGCGCCGGATACCCGGGCCGGGACGGACCGGTCAGGTGGCGCCCGCCGGGCGGTAGCACCGTCCGGACGCCGCCGCGGTCCACCCGGCGGACACCTCGGCAGACACCCGCAGCTCACCCGCCCGGCCGCCGTACCCACCCACCCCAGCACCCGCGCCCCTCCGCAGCCGTTCCGGTCGGTGCCGGGACCACCCTGATGACCTCTCCGCGCCCCGTGGACCGCCAGCGGTCGGCTCCGGACCGCTGCCGCGGCTGCCGCGGCCCTCCGGGCCCCGGCGGCGCCCGAGAACCGCGCCGCGGCCGCACGGCCGGTCCGCCACGGACCCGCGCGGACAGACCGCGCGGACGCGACGCCGCACCTTCCTCCGCCCCGGCCCCGGAGCCTTCGGCGCCGGAATCCGGTGCCGGAATCCGGTGCCGGAATCCGGTGCCGGACGCACGTATCCCCCTCCGATCCCCCTCCGATCCCCCTCCGAGAACGGAAGGAACACCATGTCGACGTCCCCTTCTTCGGAACGCGCGCCGGTGCGCGGCCGCGGCGCGGCACCGCGCGGGCCCGCACGGACCGTGGCGCTGGTGGGGGCCGAGTTCGGCTGGGGCAGCGGGGGCAAGCTGAGCGCGATCCTCGCCGCGCTGGCCGAACGGGCACCGGGTGCGCTGCGCTTGGTCGGACTCGGCTCGGGCCTGGGCCGCCCGCTGCTGACCGGGTACCCCGTGGACGCCTGGTACGACCTGCCCGCCTCCTCGGCCCGCCGGGAGGAGGCCCTCCGGAAGATCGTGCGCGAGCACGCGGTGACAGCCGCGCTGGTGGTCCTCGACGGCGGGTGGGCCCGCGCGCTGGAGGCGGCGGGAGTGCCCACGGTGTTCGTGGACAGCCTGCCCTTCCTCTGGACCGACGGAGACCGGCCCGACCTGCCGCTGGACGTGTCCGTCTACTGTGCCCAGCGGTGTCCCGAACTGCCCCCGGAGTGCCACGGGGTACTCGGCGACATCCGCGAACTGCGCTGGATCGAGGGCATCGTGGCCCTTCCCGAGCACCGGCTCCCCCGGCCGCGGAAGGCCGAGCCGGGGCCGTACCGCTCGGCGCTGGTCAACCTCGGCGGGCTGCGGGCGCCCCGGCTGGCCGACTGGTCCCCCTACCCGCGACTGGTGGTACCGCCGGTGCTGGCGGCCCTCGCCGACCACGGGGTCCGCGACGTGCACCTGGCGGGCAACCTCCCGCCGGAGACGGCCGCCCGGCTCACCGCGCCTACGGGTCCCACGGAGCCTGCGGGCAGCGGCGTCCCGCAGGTCACCGTCGGACCGCTGAGCCACGGAGCGTTCCTGGACCGGCTGGCGGAGTGCGACGTCCTGCTCACCTCACCGGGACTGACCACGCTCCTGGAAGCCGGGGCCCGGGGCGTGCCCGCCGTCTGCCTGCCGCCGCAGAACCTCAGCCAGATCTTCAACGCCCGCTTCCACCACCGGGCTGTCGGCGCCGACGTCCGTGTCCGCTGGCCGGAGGGCGTCTGCCCCGAGGACGAAGCGCTGGCGCTGCGCACCGGGGGCGAGGGCAAGGCCCTGGAGATGATCTACCGGGCGATCGCCGGGACCGCCGGAGCGCCGGAGGCGCACCGCACCCGCGACACACTGCGGCAGACCGTCGGCACGGCGCTGCGCGCGGCCACGGCACACCGCGCCTGGGACGGCCTCGCCACCGCGCTCGGCACCGGCGGAGCCGGCCAGGTCGCCGACGCGCTGCTGTCCCTCGCCGGGACGGCCCACTGACCCGCTCCAGCACTCCCGCAGTCCGGAGGTTCCCGCCATGCCCCAGCGTCAGCGGTATCTGTTCGTCAGGATCCTGGAAGCCTGCAACGCCGACTGCTTCATGTGCGAGTTCGCCCTCTCCCGCGACACCTTCCGCTTCTCCCGGCGGGACTTCGCCGAACTGCTCCCGGAGGCGGTGGCCGCCGGGGTGCGGTACGTCCGCTTCACCGGCGGCGAGCCGCTGATGCACCCCGAGGTGGTGGCACTCGTCCGGGACGGCACAGCGGCCGGAATGCGGATGTCCCTGATCACCAACGGCAGTCTGCTGCCCAGGATGGCTCCCTCGCTCGCCGAGGCGGGGCTCGCCCAGGTGATCGTCAGTCTGGACGGCTCCTCGGCCGCCACCCACGACGTCTACCGCCGGTCGCCCGGCATGTTCGACAGCGGGCTGCGCGGACTGCGCGAGTGCGCGGCGCTCGGTGTGCTGCCGCGGGTCAACACCGTGGTGGGACCGCACAACTACCCCCAGATGCCCGAACTGCAGCGCGTCCTGACCGAGGCGGGCGTGCGGCAGTGGGAGCTGTCCGCGCTGAAGCTGGAGCGCTCGATCCGCTACCCCGACCCGGCCCACGTGCGCGCGGTCTGCGACCCGCTCTACGCGGCCGACCCCGACACCGTGCTGGTCCCGATGGGCAAGCGCTTCTACGGGGACACCCCGCAGGAGCAGGAGCGCTACTTCGCCGACTCGCAGACCCCGCGGGCCTCCGAACCGCTGTGCCACGTGGTGGACGACGTCATCTACATCGACGGCAAGCACGGCCGCAGCTACGCGTGCAGCTGCCTGCCGCACCGCGAGGGGTCCGAGGGACCGGGCGGCGCACCGCTGCGCGAGCACGGGTCGATCCGCCTGGACACCCCGGTCTTCCGGGAGCACGCCGACCACTTCCGCACCCAGGGCCCGCGCAGTTGCGCGGGGTGCTCGACGACCGCCGCCGGCTACAGCGACGACGTCGCCCGGCTGGGCACCGCGGCTCCGTGGCGCTACTGAACCGGCCCGCCCGCCCCTTCCACCCGCTCACGATCGGAGCGCAGATGGCCACCATCCCGGCGGACGACCGGCACCCGGCGCCCGCACCGCGGCCGAGGGGCGACCGTGTCCCGCGAGGCGCCGCACGCCTGCTGCTGGTGCCCCGTGCCGCCGAGCTGGACTCGCTGCTGGCCTGCCGCCGGGTCGCCGCGCACCTCACCGACCTGCGGATCGTGTCCCGGCCCCGGGCGGCCGATCCGGACGGCGCAGCGGCCGAGCAGGCTGCCGATGTGGCTCTGGTCTGCGACGACGGACCGGCAGCCGGGATGCTGCTGGACCGGGGCGTCCCGGTGGTGTGGCTGCGCTCGGGGCACGACCACGCGCCTGGATCCGCCGGCTGCCCAGGTGACCGCACGGTGCGCAGGGTGCACCGGCCGGGCTGGCTGCCGCCCTCCGGCAGCACCCCGGACGGCGCTGGGGGCGCCCTGCCGGTCGGGACGCTGGCCCCGCTGCGGCTGACCCGGTCCCGGCGGCGCGGCGGCACACTGCTGCTGCTCTCCTTCTGGGGCGTGCCGGACGACGAGGCCGCCGCCTTCGCCCGGGAGGCGCTGCCGGGCCTCACCGCTGCGGCGGTACGGCACACCGGCGGTTGCACGGTGGTCCACGACCGGGCCGGGCCGCCGGTACGGGCGGCCCTGGAGGCGGTGCGGCGCCCCGGCCGGCACGCGCCGGCCGGCCGCCTGCCGGGCCTGCCCGCCGCGCCGGACGCCGGTGGCGGCGTCACCGTCCACCGTGCGGCCGATGTGGACGTGGACGCGTGGCACGCCGCCGCCGAGGCGTTCTGGACATCGCCGACCCTGTGCGGTCTCGCGCTGGCGCGGGCCCGCGGCTCCCCCGTGGCGCTGCTGCCGCCGCTGGGCGACGCCCAACGAGACCTCGCCGCCCGGCTGTCGGCGCGCACCGCGGACCCGCGGAGCACCGGAGCGGACGCCGCGGCGCCGGAAGCGCCGGGAGGGCCGGGAGAGCCGCGAGGGCCGCAAGGGCCGCAAGGGCCGCAGGGGCCAAGAGGCAGCTTCCCGGCGGGAATCCCGGCGCGCTTCCTGCCGGAGAGCGCCGGGTCCGGAGCCGCGCCTTTCCCGCAGGAACCGGACCCGGAGGACCTGCGCGGGGCCCAGCGGGTCGCACGGGCGCTGCGCCAACTCGCGTTCGCCCCCCTGTGACGGCCTCCGGCTCAGCCGTCCGCCTCCCGAGCTCCCGTCCCCCGCCCGGAACCGCCCCCCTCCCGCCACTGTTCCCTCTTCCCAGCGGACCTGGAGTCGTCATGTCCCGCACGTCCGGCGAAACCGAAGCGAGCACCGAACCGCAGCCCGCGCCGCGGGCACCCGCCGCCCCCGCGGCGTTCCGCCCCACCGTCCCGGACGCGCAGTGGCGGGACTGGCGTTGGCACATGCGCAAGCGCGTCACCAACGCCGAGAAGGCGCGGCAGTGGATCCGCCTGACACCAGACGAGGAGGAGGCCATCGTCCGCTCGGCGGGCCGCTACCGCTGGTCGGTCACGCCCTACTACGCCTCCTTGATGGATCCCGACGACCCGCTCTGCCCGGTCCGCCGCCAGGCGGTGCCGGCGCTGGCGGAGCTGATGGAGCACAGCGGCGCCGAAGTCGACCCGGTGGGCGACATGTACTACCGGAAGACCAACCGCGTGGTGCACAAGTACCCGGACCGGGTGATCATGCTGGTCACCGAGGCGTGTCCGGTCTACTGCCGGCACTGCACGCGCAAGTTCCACACCACCGACGTCGAAGGCACCTACTTCCGGGAGAACGAGGGCAGTTCCTACGAGGAGGACCTGCGGTACATCGCCGCCCACCCGGAGATCCGGGACGTGCTGCTGACCGGCGGCGACCCGCTCTCCTACCGGGACGGCACCCTGGAGGAGATCGTCTCCGGGCTCCGCGCGATCCCGAGCGTCGAGATCATCCGGATCGGCAGCCGGTTCCCGGTGCTGCTGCCGCAGCGGATCACCGACGAACTGTGCGGCATGCTCGCCCGGTACCACCCGGTGTGGCTGAACACCCACTTCAACCATCCCAAGGAGATCACCGGCGAGGCGGCCGCCGCGGTCGACCGGCTGCTGCGGCACGGCATCCCGGTGGGCAACCAGACGGTGCTGCTGCGCGGCGTCAACGACGACGTGGCCACCATGCGGACGCTGATGACCGGACTGCTGCGCATCCGGGTGCGGCCGTACTACCTCTACCACTGCGACAACGTCACCGGTGTCTCGCACTTCATGACCTCCGTGGAGAAGGGCTGGGAGATCATGGAGGGTCTCCAGGGCCACATCACCGGCTTCGCCGTACCGCAGTACGTGCTCACCACGAAGATCGGCAAGATCCCCGTCGCCCGGCCCGCGTTCCACGAGACCCCGGAGGGACTGCGGCTGCGCAACTACCGCGGCGAGGAGCTGACCGTGGACCGTTCCGTGTACCCGGTCCGGGAGGCCGATCTGCGATGACCCTCGACAAACGAGCAGGCCAGCGCTTCCTGCCGTACGGGGCCAACTACCTCGACTGGTCCGACATGGCCGAGTTGCGCGAGGTGATCGACCACCGGGTGCTCTTCCGCTACCAGACCGAGCAGGAGAGCATGGCCTCCCGGCTGGAGCGGACAGCCGCCGAGCGGCTCGGCGCCCGGCACGCGCTCGCCGTGCACAACGGCACCGAGGCCCTGCGACTGTGCCTGATCTCCACCCGGCCGTCCGTCGGGGACCTCGTGCACATCCCCGCGGTGACCTTCGTCGCGGTGGCCGGAGCCGTGCTCTCCTGCGGGCTGATCCCGGTCCTGGTCGACGTCGACGAGTCGCTCGCGCTGGATACCGGGCTGCTGCCGCCGGACGCCCGGCGCGTGATCACCGCGCACATGGAGGGCACCGTCGCGCCGGTACCGGCGCACGTCCCGTACCTCATCGAGGACTGTGCACAGTCGCTGGGCGCCCGGTTCCCGGACGGCCGGCAGGTCGGCACCGCCGGGTACGCCGGCACCTTCAGCTTCCACCACAACAAGGTGCTCACCTCCGGCGAGGGCGGCCTGGTGGTGACCGGCGACCCGGCCGCCTGGGCGCGGATGCGCTGCTACCACGACCACGGCTCGGCCCGGGTGCCGGGCAGCTACCCCACCTGGAACGAGGACGCCCACTTCGGCGAGAACCTCGTCACCAGCGAGGGCGTGGCGGCCGTGCAGTGCCAGCAGTTCCGGCACCTGGACGAGGTCCTGGCCGGGCTGGAGCGGATGTACGCCCTCGCGGTGGACCGGCTGCCGGACCGCCCCGACCTGAGCGTGCTGCCCCGCTCGGCGGGCGACGCCAAGGTCAGCGTGCGGATGCGCTGGGAGAGCCGGGAACTGCGGGACGCGGCGGTGGCCGCGCTCACCGCCCGGGGCATCGCCAACTGGACGCTGAACAAGTATCTGCTGCCCGAGCACCCGGTGCTGACCGGCCGCCGCTCACCGTATGCGGACGGCTTCCCGTGGAGCCACGCCCCCGCGGGGCCGCTGGCGCTCAGCGCGGACGGCTTCGCGCGCACCCGCGACCTGCTGGACCGCACCCTGTGCGTGCCGCTCTCACCCGAACTGCCGGAGCCCGCGCAGATCGAGGCGGCCAAGGCCGTGCAGCAGGCCCTGGAGACGGTGTGAGCGCCCCGCCGGGCGGGGTCCCCGGGCACCGCGGCCAGGACGGCGCGGCGGCGCCCGAGCCGCAGCCGCCGGTGCTGCTGCTGGCCGACGACCGGGCCACGTCCTTCACCCGGTACGCGGCGCGCGCGGCAGCCGGGCGGCTGGTGCTCCTGCGGTTCGCCGCGCAGCGCCGGGCGCTGTCCCCGGAGTACGTGCGCGAGACCGCGCACCTGCCCGCGTTCTGGATCCGCGAGGGGGTGCCGCCGGCCGAGGAGGCCCGCCGCTACCGCGCCTGGGCCGCCGAACTGCCCGCCGCGCCCACCCGGTTCTGCAACCCCTCGGAACCGCAGCAGGAGACGGCGCAGGAGTTCGCCGCGCTGGCCGGGCTGCCGCACCTGACCAGGCAGCAGGTGCGGTGGGTGCGTGACAAGGCCGCCATGAAGGCGAGGTTTCGCGAACTGGGCCTGGCCACCGCCGCCTGGCGCCGGGTGCGCGCGCCTGCGGAGGTGCTGCGCTTCGCCGGCCGGTACGGCTGGCCGCTGGTGCTCAAGCCGGTGGACTCCTTCGCCTGCATCGACACCCACCGGCTGGACGGGCCCGCCGCTCTCGACGGCGTCGACTGGCGGGCGCGGGAGTGGATGGCCGAGGAGTTCCTGACCGGCACCGAATGGGAGGCGTGCGCCCTGATCCACGGCGGACGGGTGCTGGACGCCTGGCCCAGTGCGATGCCCTGCCGTCCGCTGGAGATCGTCTCCGGCGCGATGAACGCCAACATCAGCGTGGCCACGGGCGCGGGGCCGCCGGTGGATCTGCCCGCGCTGGTGCAGCGGATCACCACCGGCATGGGCATCGACCACGGCTACCTGCACATGGAGTTCTTCGAGCGGGACGGCACCGTCTTCGCGAGCGAGGTCGGGCTGCGGATGGCCGGCTGCGAGATCGCCGCCAACCACGGGCACGCCTACGGCTTCGACATCTTCGGCGCCACCCTGGACGTCTACCGCGGCCGCCGCCCCGAACTGCGCTACCGGCACCGGCGGTGCGTCGGGGACCTGCTGCTGCCGCTGCCCGGCTCCGGTGTGGTCCGGCACATCACACCGGCGGAGCAACTGCGCCGCATCCCCGGCACCCTGGACGTCGTTCTCCAGGTCGGGGCCGGAGACACCGTGCACAGCCGGCGCGCCTCGCACAGCGCGAGCGGACACGTCCACGTCGCCGGGGACTCCGTCGCACAGGTGGAGCGGCGGATGCGCGCGGTGCTGGACGCCTTCACCATCGAGCTGGCGCCGCTGCCGCACTCCGCTCCGGCCGCGGCCGAAGGAGGTACGAGTACGTGACCAGCCGTCCCCCCGGCCAGGTGCGCCGCTTCCGGATGCTGTTGACCCGCCGCCAGGTGGCCGGTCCGGCCTGGTGGAGCGTCGTCTCCCGGCTGCCCGTCTACCTGATGTCGCTGGCCATGGTGCTGGTGGTGCGCGAACAGGGCGGCAGCTATGCGCGGGCCGGTCTCGTCGCCGCGTTCTACACCCTGGGCATGGCGCTGGGCAGCCCGCTCGTCGCACGCCAGGTGGACCGCCGGGGGCGGCGCCCGGTGCTGCTGGCCACCGGCATCGCCTACCCGGCGGCGCTCGCGCTGCTCGTGGCGAGCGGCGGTCCCGGCGACCGGCTCCAGCCCGTGCTGGCCTTCGCGGCGGGTGTCCTGCTGCCACCCGCGAACTCCGTGATGCGCTCGCTGTGGGCCCGGCTGCCGCTGGCCGACGACGAGCGCAGGACCGCCTACCTGTGGGAGGCGCTGCTCACCGAACTGCTGGTGATCGGGGCGCCGCTGATGCTCGCCGGACTGATGCTCGCCGACTCGGCCGGACTGGCGGTGGTGGCCGTCGCGACACTGGGCGGGGCCGGTTCCCTCGGGCTGGCGCTCACCCGCCTGCCGCCGGGGGTCGCGGAGGCACCGGCGGCGACGCCGGAAGCGGCGCCCCGCCTGCTGGGCCCGCTGCGCTCCCGCGCGCTGCTCGCGCTCGTCGCGGTGATGGCGCTGAGCGCCGTGCCGATCGGGCTGCTGACGCTGGCCGTTCCCGCCTTCCTGGACGCGCGCGGCAGCACCGGCACCACGGGTGTGGTGTACGCCTGCTGGGGAGTCGGCAGCGCGCTGGGCGCACTCTGGCTGGGGCGGTCCCAGGACGGCACTCCGGTGCACCGCCGCTTCCCCTGGCTGGTGCTGGCCTTCGCGGCGGGCGCGGGACTGCCGCTGCTGGCCGTCTCCCCGCTCACCCTGGGGCTGGCGCTGGCCGTCGGCGGCGTCCCCATCGCGCTGGTCTCCGCGAGCGAGATGACGCTGGTCAGCCAGGTCGCCGACGGCCGGCTGCTCACCGAGGCGTTCACCTGGGCGTCCCTGGCGACCGTGGTCGGCGACGCGGTCGGCCAGCAGGTGGGCGGGCTGCTCGTGGAACCCGCCGGTCCGCGCGCGGTGTTCGGCGCCGCGCTCGCCGCCGGTCTGGCCGCGGCGCTGCTGGCCTTCGGGTGCCGGCCGCTGCTGGGCCGCAGCGCGCCCGAGGAGGTGCAGGAGCCCGTGTGACGGTCCCCGTTCCGTACCCCGCGCAGGCCGCCACCGGCTCCGGCCCCGCGCTCCGCGCCCCGACCGACGACAGGAACCCGAGGTACCCGCCATGGACGCAGTCGCCCGCCCCGAACGGCACCACGGGGCCACCGCCGCCGCACCGACCGGTCCGTTCCGCACCGTGCCGTACGGGGAACTGCCCGCAGCGGTCGAGGCGTTCCTCCGGGCCCCCGACCGCACCCCGGTGCCGGTCCCGGCCGGGGAGCGGCCGGAGCTGGCCGACTGCGTGGCCCGGGCCGCGCCTCTGTACAGCGGCACCCACCGGCCCCGGCCGGTGGAGACGGGGATCCTGCTGGGCGCCGAGGACCTGCCGGCGGGGGTCGCCGAACTCGTCCGGCCGCTCGCCCGGACCTGGGTTCCCGAGCGGGATCTCGCCGCCGAGGCGCTGCGCGCCGCGCACCCCGGCGGTGTGCTGCTGGTCGGCGCCTACCGGTGGCTGACGCTGGAGGCGGTCCGGGAGCTGCTGCTGAGCACCTACCGGGGGCCCGCACACGCGCTGAGCCTGCTCAGCGGCCGGGACGGCACCGCGGTGGCCTGGAACGCGGCCAAGCAGTACGCGGTGCCGTCGCCGGAGGTCGAGGCGGTGGGACTGTTCACCGACACCGACCGCCCGGCTCCCGCGCCGGGGGTGCGCGTCTTCGACGACCGGGACTTCGACCGCGCGGAGACCGACATCCAGGCGGAGATCCTGGACACCGCCTGGCGGCGCGTCGTCTTCCAGGGCCACGGCAAGGACGACAGCGTCAACCTCGGCGACTACACCGTCTGCGGCCTCAGCCCGGCCGCCGCCCCGCGTCCCGGCCTCCTCGGCCCGCGCTGCGCCTACGGCCTGCCCTGCTACAAGCCGGAGGACAAGCTCGTGCCGCTGCACCGGGTCAGTGCGGTGGAGGTCGTGCTCAGCGCCTGCAACAGCGGCCCGCTGGCGGACCTCGCGCTCTACGACCCCAAGTACCAGCTCCTGCTCAACGCGCTGGACGGGCCCGCCAGGACCGTGGTCTCCGCGGTCTCCGTGCACGACTCGGACCGGCCGGAGAACTCCGCCTGGATGGCGGCCGCCACCAGCGGCGCCGATTCCGTGGACACGTTGAACGCGAGCCTCGCCGGTTCCCACCCCTACCCGGCGTTCCTGCGCTTCGGGCTGCCCGCCGTGCCGGAGCGTCCGGCGCCCCGCCCCGTCCCGTCCGAGCACCGGCCCGACCCGCTGCTGCTCACCACCGGGACCCGGCTGAACGCCCTGCTCGGCTCGGACCTGCTCGGCCCGCACAACCGGCTCCGCCCCCGGCTGACGAAACTGGCCCGCAAGGTCGACCAGTGGGTGGCGCGGCCGACCCAGCTCGCCGACCGGTCGGCCGCGGAGATCCGGGCCTCGCTGAACGCGGACCTCCAGTCGCTCGACCATGTGCTGGCCCGGCAGATCGCCGAGGAGCCGGAGACCGACGTGCTGAACTACCCCGCGCACTTCGGGGACCGCAGCAGCCTGGACCCCGCGGTGCGGGACGTCACCTGCCATTGCGGGCGCCCCGCCCAGGAGTTCACCCGGCGCGGACTGCTGCCGCAGATCCTGGACACCGTCTGCGCGGTGTGCATGCGCTGCGGCGATGTCACCTTCCGGGTGCCGGATGCGCCGCGGCTGCTGGCCCACGCCGCGGACGAGGTGCCCCGGGACGGCGAGTTGCGGGTGCGGGCCGCGCTCACCGCGGCCCGGCCGGGCCCGGTGCGGCTGGGGCTGTTCGTGCCCACCTATCTGCGCCAGGACGCCGTCGTCGAGCCGCCGGCCGCGCGGGTGCGGGTCGGCGCGGGCCTCACCCGGGACGTCTTCTTCCGGGTCCGCTTCCGCCCGGAGACCGCCCCGCAGGCGTACTACTTCACCGTCTACGCGGTGCAGGACCTCGCTGTGAGCACCGCCCGCCGGCACTTCGGTGTCGTTCCCGCACGGAACTGAGACTTCGCGGGGCGGGGAGTGAGGTTCCCCGCCCCGCTCCCCGGCGGGTCGTCCGGCCCCCGAATTCCGCTCAGCCGAAGGAGTGCGCTCATGGAGAACCCGACGACGTCCGTGCCCAGCGGCACGGACCAGCCCCCCATCGAACTGATCGAGCAGAACGGCGAGGTGACGCTGAGCATCGGCGGCGAGCAGGCCATGCAGGCGTGGGAGCGCGATCTGATGTGGGCCGGCGCCGACCTGCTGTGCGAGTACGGGCGGGACTTCTACGAAGTGGGGCTGGGGCTGGGGCTCTCGGCGCTGCGGATCGCCCGCAACCCGGTGACCCGCAGCCACCGGGTGCTGGAGCTCTTCCCCGAGGTGGAGCGGCTGTTCCGGGAGCGCAATCCCGGGCTGCCGGGCACGCTCCGCATCGAGCAGGGCGACTTCTTCCGGCGGATCTTCGAGCTGCCCTCGGAGAGCGTCGACGGGATCCTCTTCGACCCGGCGCTCGACATGGCGGTCTGGGAAGACGACGCGCTGTGGCTGCGGACCGTTCCCGAGGTGGTGCGGGTCCTCCGCCCCGGCGGCGCCTTCGTCCCGTTCTTCAGCACCAAGCCGGAACTGCGTCGGCAGTATCTGCCGCACTTCACGGAGATGCGTGTCGTGCGCCGTCCGTACACGGCCTACGACACCACCGCGTACACCTACGGCACGGCCGGCGACGCCTACATCCAGTGCTTCCTCAAGAGCTGACCGGCCGGCGCCCCGCCGCAACCGGCCCACCGGCCCACCGGCCCACCGGCCGACAACGTCCCGGAGGAACCCATGACCACCGATCCGACCACCACGCCCGTCCCCGCCCCGGTCACGACGCGCGCACCGGACGCCCCGGCCGGCGTCGGCTCCCTCTTCCTGGCCGGTCCCTTCCTCCAGCTCCTCGATCCGGACACCGGCCGGATGCCGCCCGCAGCGCGCGCCCCGTTCTCCCTGCTGATCGAGCACTTCGAGGCACAGGGCATCGCGGTGCACAACGCACACCGGCGGGAGTCCTGGGGCGCGGCGCTGATGCCGCCGGAGGTGTGCACCCCGCTGGACCAGGAAGAGATCCGCAAGGCAGACGCCTTCGTGGCCGTGCCCGGGCACCCCGCCTCCCCCGGCACCCACGTCGAGATCGGCTGGGCCAGCGCCTTCGGCAAGCCGATCGTGCTGCTGCTGGAGCAGGACCGGGACTACACCTTCCTGGTGCAGGGCCTGCACACCGTGGCCACGGTGGAGTACGTGGTCTGCCGCGACCCGTCCGAGGTCCTCCCGCAGGTCGACACCGCCCTGCGCAGCGTCGTGGCCCGGCACCGGGCCGCCCGGCCGCAACAGCCGACGCGCCGGGCGGACTGACCGGGCACCGGCCCCGCGGGCGCGGCCGCCGGGCCCCGCCGTACGGTGCGGCCTGCGGGGCCCGCACCGGGCCCGCGGCTACCCTGGAGGCCCGCGGTCACCTGGTGAGCCGGCCCGTCCGCGGGCCCGGGAGCCGGGCGGCGGCGTGCGCCGCGGCCGCCTCCGGCCTGGTCGTCCGCGGCCCTCGTCCGGCTCTTCTCGCGAGGTGTGCCATGTTGCTCGCAGACATCGCGCGGACTTCCGCGCGGATCGCCCGGGCCGCGGGCCGCAACGAGAAGGTGGCGCTGCTCGCGGAGCTGTTCGGGCGGGCCGAGCCGTCCGAGGTGCCGGTCGTCGTCACCTACCTCGCGGGGCGCCTTCCGCAGCGCCGTACCGGCGTCGGGTGGCGCACCCTGCGCGAACTGCCGCCGCCCGCGGCCGAACCGTCGCTGACCATCACGGCCGCGGACGCCGCATTCGACCGGATCGCGCGGGTGAGCGGGAAGGGCGCACAGGCCGAGCGCAAGCGACTGCTGGACGGACTGCTGGCGGCGGCCACGGAGGAGGAGCAGCAGTTCCTCGTCCGGCTGGTCGGCGGCGGGCTGCGGCAGGGCGCGCTGGACGCGTTCGCGGTGGAGGGGCTGGCCGCCGCCGCGGGCGCCGACCCAGGAGCGGTGCGGCGCGCGGTGATGCTCGGCGGCTCGCTCGGCGCGGTCGCCCGGGCGCTGCTGGCCGAAGGCCCGGAGGCACTGGCCGGGTTCACGCTGGAGGTGGGCAGGCCGGTGCTGCCGATGCTGGCGCAGTCCGCCCGGGACGTCGAGGAGGCGCTCGGCAGGCTCGGTCCGTGCGTGGTCGAGGAGAAGCTGGACGGCATCCGGGTGCAGGTGCACAAGGACGGGAGCGACGTCCGCGTCTACACCCGGACGCTGGAGGAGATCACCGACCGGCTGCCGGAGGCCGCGGAGGCCGCACGCAGGATCGACGCCGCACAGGCGGTGCTCGACGGCGAGGTGATCGCCCTGCGCCCGGGCGGTCGGCCCCACCCCTTCCAGGACGTGTCCGGGCGGGTCGCCTCCCGGCTGGACGTACCCGGGGCCAGCAGCGAACTGCCGCTGCACCCGGTCTTCTTCGACGTGCTGCTGCTGGACGGCCGCGACCTGCTCGACCAGCCGGCCGTGCGGCGGCACGCGGCACTGGCCCGGGTGCTGCCGGAGGAACTGCGGGTGCGGCGGCTGCCGGTGCCCGATCCGGCCTCGGCGCAGGCACGTGCCGCCGCACGCGGTTTCGCCGCCGAGGTGCTGGCGCGCGGCCACGAGGGCGTGGTCGTCAAGGCGCTCGACTCGGGGTACAGCGCCGGGCGGCGCGGGGCCTCCTGGCTGAAGGTCAAACCGGTGCACACCCTCGATCTGGTGGTGCTCGGTGCCGAGTGGGGGCACGGGCGGCGCACCGGCCGGCTGTCGAACCTGCACCTGGGGGCGCGCCGCCCGGACGGCGGCTTCGCGATGCTCGGCAAGACCTTCAAGGGGCTGACCGACGCGCTGCTGGCCTGGCAGACCGGACGGCTGCGGGAGCTGGCCGTCCGGGAGGAGTCCTGGGGAGTGCTGGTGGCGCCCGAACTGGTGGTCGAGATCGCCTTCGACGGTGTGCAGCGCTCGACCCGCTACCCGGAGGGCGTCACCCTGCGGTTCGCCCGGGTGGTGCGGTACCGGGAGGACAAGAGCCCGCAGGAGGCCGACACGGTCGAAGCGGTCACGGCGCTGCTGCGCTGAGCGGCCCCGCCGCACCGCGCGGGCACCGGCACCGGCACCGGGTCACAGCTCCGCGCGGATGCGTGCGGCCACGCCGCGGGCCTCGGACTCGTCGGGGTACCGGCCGCGCGGCCAGAAGAACCCGCGCAGCCCGTCCTTGCGCCTGCGCGGCACGACGTGCATGTGCAGGTGCGGTACCGACTGGCTGACCCGGTTGTTCCCCGCGACGAACGAGCCCTCGGCCTCCATCGCGCGTTCCACCGCGCCGGTGACGCGGCGGACGGCGCCGAAGTAGGGGCCGACCGACTCCTCGGGCAGGTCGGTCAGGGTCTCCACATGGCTGCGCGGCACCACCAGGGTGTGGCCGGGGAAGAGCGGACGCCGGTCGAGGAAGGCGACCACGGCGCCGTCCTCGTGGACGCGGAAGGCGGGCAGTTCGCCGTCGACGATCCGGCAGAAGACGCATCCGCTGCCGTCGGTGGGGTCGGCGGACATGCGTCAGTCCATGGTGCGGGGGTCGGGGCCGACACGGGTGCCGGTCTCCAGCCGCTGGATCTCGCGCAGGTCCTCGCCGTCCAGTTCGAAGTCGAAGACGTCGATGTTCTCCTTGATCCGCGAGGGGGTGACGGACTTCGGGATGACGACGTTGCCGAGCTGGATGTGCCAGCGCAGGACCACCTGAGCCGGTGTCTTGCCGTGCTTGGCGGCGGCCCGGCGGACCGCGGGGTCGTCCAGGACGCCGTTGCCGCGGCCCAGCGGGGACCATGCCTCGGTGGCGATGCGGTGCTCCGCGTCGAAGCGGCGCAGCTCCGGCTGCTGGAGCCGGGGATGCAGCTCGATCTGGTTGACCGCGGGGGCGACTCCGGTCTCGTCCAGGAGCCGCTGGAGGTGGTCGGTCTCGAAGTTGGAGACGCCCACGGCGCGTGCCCGGCCGCTGTCGTGGATCTCGGCCAGCGCCCGCCAGGTCTGCACGTAGCGGTCCCGGCCGGGCGCGGGCCAGTGGACGAGATAGAGGTCGACGTAGTCGAGCCCCAGCCGCTCCAGCGAGTCGTCGAAGGCACGGAGCGCCGTGTCGTGGCCCTGGTCGGTGTTCCAGAGCTTGGTCGTGACGAACAGTTCCCCGCGGGGGATGCCGGACTCGCGCAGCGCCTTGCCGGTGCCGCCTTCGTTGCCGTAGAGCGCGGCGGTGTCCACGCTGCGGTATCCGGCCTCCAGCGCGGCGGAGACGGTGGCCGTCGCCTCGTCGTCCGGCACCTGGTACACGCCGAACCCGAGCTGCGGCATCTCCGTCCCGCTGTTCAGCAGGAGGGTGGGGACCTGGGTGCTGCTCACTGTGGACCTCGGCTTCCTCGGAGAGGGCTTCGCGGGCGGCGGGTCGGGGCCGCCCCTGGGCCGGGGTTTCCGCTCCGGCCCGCTCCATTCACGCATACCGCACCGGGCTCGCGGGGTTTCCTGCGCCCCGCGAGCCCGGTGCTGCACCGTCCAGGTCCCGGCCCGCTCGGACCGGCCGTGCGCCGGTTCAGTCCCGGCGCGTCCCGGTGACCGCCTCCTCCGTGCGGGGTGCGGGGACCGGCGCGGGCGCCGCGCCCTCGCGGGGCACGGGCAGCGCCGCGTAGAGCACCGCGGCCAGCAGCGCGGTGGCGGCCCAGCCGAGCCCGTTCTCGCCGATCCAGGTGGAGACGAGGGGGCCGGTGAACCAGTCGCACTTGGTGAAGCCCAGGCCCATCAGCAGCGCGACACCCCAGGCCGTCATGGCCTGCCAGCAGTAGCCGCCGACGTACCAGTAGCGGCTGCTGCGCGAGGTGTCGAGCAGCCCGGCGGGGTCGTAGCGGACGGTCCGGTTGCGGCGCCGCAGCATGTCGATCCCGTAGACGCCGACCCAGGCGGAGAAGGAGACCGCGAGCAGCGACAGGAAGGAGATGAACGAGCCGTAGAAGCTCTTGGCGACCAGCATCAGCAGGAGCCCGCCGACCAGGCTGATGACCGCGTTGATGCTGACGGCCCAGGCGCGCGGCAGCTTCACGCCCATCGTCTGCGCCGTGAAACCGGCGGAGTACATCGAGAGGCTGTTGATCAGCACCATCCCGATGAGCGCGATGACCAGGTACGGCACGGCCAGCCACATCGGCAGCGCTTCGCCGAGGAAGGAGACGGGGTCGTCGGTCTTGGCGAGTGCCGGGTCCTTGACCGACATCACGCCGCCCATCAGCACCATCGGAACCAGCACCAGCAGGGCGCCGGAGAGGGTGGTGCCGAAGATCTTCCGGCCTTCGGCGCTGTGCGGCAGGTACCGGGCGAAGTCGGGTCCCGTGGGGATCCAGCTGATCCCCCCGGCCGCGATGGTGCCGATGCCCGCGATGAACATGGCGGTGCCTCCGGCGGGCCGGGAGAAGACCGCGCCCCAGTCCATGGTGGTGACCAGGTAGCCCAGGACCAGCACCGTGAAGAGCCCGAAGAGGTAGGTCGACCAGGTGTTGCAGAGGTTGAGGACCTTCCGGCCCATACCGCTGACCACGAAGGTCACCCCGACGAACAGCAGCAGCGTGACGGCGATCAGCGGCGTGCTGCTGCGGACGCCGAAGAGCAGCCGGAGCACCGTGAGGACGGCGTAGGCACCGGTGACGGCGTTGATGGTCTCCCAGCCGAAGCGGGCCACCCACAGGATCATGCCGGGGAAGTAGTTGCCCCGGACACCGAAGGTGGCCCGGGAGAGCATGGCCCCCGGTGCGCCGCCCCACTTGCCGGAGACGGACAGCAGCCCGACCAGGCCGAAGGAGATGCCGCCCGCGATGGCGGCCGCGAGCAGGACCTGCCAGAAGTTGAGGCCGTTGAAGACCACGAGGCCGGCGCCCATGGTCAGCAACAGGACGCTGATGTTGGCGGCCACCCAGGTGGGGAAGAGTTCGCGGACCCGGCCGCGCCGCTCATGGTCGGGGACGGGCTCGATGCCGCGGCTCTCGACGGTCTCGTCGAGCGCGCCGGTCGTCGCGGCGGCGGCCGGGGACGCGGGGGCTGAGGAGGGCGCCGAGGCGGCGCCGTCGGCGCCGGTGACGCCGGGAGGGACTGCCATGGGTGGGGCTCCGTGCGTGGTTCTCTGGTGCGACGTGCGTCATTGCAGAGTCCTGACCAGGACTGGAAGGGGACTCTACGCGCGTTGCACGTGGCCCTCCACCGTACAGAGTGCCATGATCGACCCCGTTGACCTCGGGCGATCCTCCAACGGGCGGGAGTCCGCCGCCCCGCCTCCGGCCCGTCCGCCCGAGCGGTCCCGGCGCCGGGGCAGACGCACGGGCGGCGCCCCGCGCCCGTCCACGGCGGGCCCGGCGCGAGGTTCCGCACGGTCGGCGCCGGGGACGCGGGGCCGGCACGCACAGGCACCCCGCCTCACGGAGCGGGGCCCGGACCCCGGCCCGGGAGTGCGGGACATCACGTCTTCCCGGGCCGGGAGGGCCGTGCGGCACCCCCGGAGGAGGGGACGCCCCGGAGGACGGAGCGCCCCCCGGAGGCGCCGACAGCGGTCACGGCGTCACGGCACGGGGACCAGCACCACCGAGCACTTGGCGTGGTGCAGCACCGCGTGCACCACCGGGCCCACCTGGAGACTGAGGCGCCGGGTCTGACGCCGTACTCCCAGCACGACCGTGTCCGCACCCTCGCTCAGCTTGATCAGGTGCTCGGCCGGCTGCCCCTGGTGCTGCTCGGCGCTAAGCGGCACCTGCGGGTACCGCTTCCGGAACGGCCGGAGGGTGTCCACCACGAACTGCTCGGCGCGCTTGGTCTCCGTGGAGGGCTCCTGCGGCGACAGTCGCAGGGCCACCCCGGGCAGCATCGGATAGATCCAGCAGTGCGCCACCCGCACCGCCGACCCGGACCGCTGCGCCGCCTGGAATCCGTACTCCACCGGCTGCGTCGCACTCTCCGACTTCACCCCGACGACCACGTCGCCGGGGGCCGCGCCGGGCTCGGGGAGAGCGCCGCGCACGACCATCAGCGGCCCCGCGGCATGCGCCGCCAGGCGCAGGCTGACGGAACCGAGCAGCAGCCCGCGGAAGCCACCGTGCCCGCGGGTCCCCACGACGGTCAGCTCCGCGGTGCGGCTGCGGCCCACCAGGGCGTCGGCCGCGGGTTCGCTGACGCCGGTCGCCACGACCGTGAGCCCCGGCACGCGCTCCCGGGCCCGCTCCGCGGCGCTGTCGGCGACCTCGCGGGTCGCCTGCCGCATCCGCTCCCGGTCGGCCTCCGTCTCGGGGTAGGCACCGCGCCGCGCGGGCACCCCTCCGCAGAGCACCTCCAGTTCGGCGCCCCGGCGTTCGGCCTCGTCGGCAGCCCGGTCCAGCGCGCGCAGCGAGTGCGGGGAACCGTCGACCCCGACCACGACACGGCCGACTCCGTCGGCAGACGCGGATATCCCTGCGGGGCGCTCGTTGCTCTCCGACATGTCCGTCCTCTCCTCGCGTCCTCGCATCGATGCGTGGGTACCCCGCCAGTGTGGTGCACACGGGACGGATGCGGTAGAAGCTTCGGCAACCGGTCGCATCCGCCTTCCGGCCCCCGGCGGAGCTCCCGTTCCGGGCCGGATGCCGAAACAGTCCGCGCGCGGAGCCAGTTGGGCCCGCGCGCCGCAGTCCGGCACCCGGGCGCCTGTCCCGCCGACGTTCCCTCGCTGTTCCACCGGGCCTTCCCCCCGTACCCCCCCCCGTACCCCTCTCACTGTCCCGCCGGGTGTTCCCCTCGCCGCCCCTGGCGGTTCCGCCGGGCTCCCCGTTCCCGCCGGGCACGACAGCCCGCCCGCTGGACCGCCCCTTCTCAGGCCGCCGTCGCCGGCGCTCAAACGCAACCACATCACAAATTTAACTTAGTTACATTCCCTGGTACGGTCGCCCCATGAGCGAACACGGCACCGGACTGCGCGCACGCAAGCGGCAACGCACCTACCGGGCGATCTCCGACGCGGCCGTCTCCCTCTTCCTGGAAAGGGGCTTCGACACCGTCTCCGTGTCCGAGATCGCCGAGGCCGCCGAGGTCTCCAAACCGACCCTCTTCCGCTACTTCCGCACCAAGGAGGACATGGCGCTCCACCGCTTCGCCGACCACGAGGACGAGGCCGCACGCGTGGTGGCGGGGCGCCCGGCGCGGGAGTCGCCGCTCACCGCGCTGGAGAACCACTTCCTGGCCGGACTCGAAGCCCGCGACCCGGTCACCGGACTGTGCGACGAGCCGGAGGTGCTCTCCTTCCACCGGCTGCTCTACGGCACCCCCGAACTGGTCGCACGACTGCACTCCTACACCGCACGGTCGGAGGAGGCACTGGCGGACGCGCTGGCGGCCGGTCCGGCCGGCGGCGCCGCGGAGACGGGCGCCCCGGAGACAGGCACCGCGGAGACGGGCGCCGCACCCGGCCTGACGGCGCGGCTGGCGGCCGGGCAGCTCGTGACGTCCCAGCGGGTGCTCGCGACCGCCAACTGGCGGCGCATCGCGGACGGCGCGCGCGCGGACAGCGTGTCCGGCGCGGCCCGGCAGGATGCCCGCCGCGCCTTCGCGCTGCTGCGCACCGGACTGACGCCGTTCGCCTGACCCGGCCCGGCCACGCGCCGGGCCCGCATCCGGCCCCGCATCCGGGCCGCGGCGCGCGACCGCGACGGCACCCGGTACCACTGGCCGCCGCCGGACCATCCACTCGCCGGAGCCCCGGGGCCCGGACCATCCACCCGCCGGACTGCCGGACTGCCGACCGCCGGACCGCCGGACCGTCGGAGCACCGACCCGCCGGAGCACCGAAGACCACGACCGACACCCGTACCGGGCCCGCTCCGACAGGAGACCGGGCAGTGAGGAGCACCGCCCCATGCCGGGGGAAGACACCGCAGAGGAGAACGCGCTCCGGGCCGAACTGGCCGCCGAGCGCAGCTATACCGACGTGTGCCGCGCCGCGCTCGGCACGGCGGACGCCGCGGCCCAGGACCGGGTCCGCGAGGGCGCCGGGGTACTGACCGGGCAGCACTCGGGCGAGGCGGCCGCCGAGGGCGTGGCCGGCGACGGGGCGAGCGCGGAGGCCCTCGGCCGCCATCTGCGCAGCCGGGCCGCGGAACTGCAAAGGGAGCCGGACGGGCCGCCGTTCTTCGGGCGGCTCGACTTCCTCGGCGCGGGGCCCGGCGGCGAGGAGGCCGGCGAGCACCGCGGGCAGCGCTACTACATCGGCCGACGGCGCGTCAGCGAACACCCCTCGGCACCGCCGCTGGTGCTGGACTGGCGCGCCCCGGTCTCCCGGGCCTTCTACCAGGCGACCGCCGTGCACCCGCAGGGAGTGGGCTCCCGGCGCCGGTTCGGCTGGGCGCCGGAGGGCACCGGCACCGCAGCGGATCTGACCGGGCTGGAGGACGAGCGACTGGCGGATCGGCCGCGGGAGAGCACCGGCGAGGGGCCCTCGGGCGCGGCGGACGGTCACACCCTCGCCTCCCGGATCGTCACCGGCGAGATCGAGCGTCCGCGGGTCGGGCCGATGCGCGACATCGTCGCCACCATCCAGCCCGAACAGGACGACCTGGTGCGTTCGGGCCCCGACAGCTCGATGTGCGTCCAGGGCGCACCGGGCACGGGCAAGACCGCGGTCGGGCTGCACCGCGCCGCGTACCTGCTCTACACCCATCCCCGGCGGATCGAGCGGGGCGGCATGCTCGTCGTCGGCCCCAACGCCGCGTTCCTGGGCTACATCTCGGCCGTGCTGCCCGCGCTCGGCGAGGGCGGGGTGCGCCAGTGCACCGTAGGGGACCTGCTGCCCGGGCTCCCGGTGCGGGCGGAGGACCCTCCGCGGGTGGTGGAACTGAAGCACAGCGCCCGGATGGCCGAGGTGCTGCGGCGGGCACTGCACGGGCGGGTACGGCTGCCGGACAGCCCGCTGGCGGTGCCGGACGGCTCCTACCGCTGGCGGCTCGACGAGGCCGGGCTGCGCGCCCTCGTCGAGGAGACCCTGGCGCAACGGCCGCCCTACGAGGTGGGGAGGGAACGGGTGCGGGCCCGTACGGCGGCGCTGCTGCGGGAGCAGGCCGAGCGCCGCGCCGGGCCGCCCGGCGGTGCCTGGCTGCGGCGGATGGGCCGGACCAGGGCGCTCACCGGGTTCCTCGACTCGGTATGGCCGCGGACGAAACCGGAGGAGGTCGTCGCCGGGCTGCTGGGCGACGCCGGGGCGCTGGCCCGGGCCGCCGAGGGGCTGCTGAGCGAGGAGGAGCAGCGGGCGCTGCTGTGGCAGGGACGCCGCCCGCGCTCGCCGCGCACGGCCCACTGGTCGGAGGCGGATCTGCTGCTGCTGGACGAGGCGGCGGGGCTGATCGACCACCCCGAGGAGAGCTTCCGGCACGTGGTGGTGGACGAGGCGCAGGACCTCTCACCCATGCAGTGCCGCGTCCTGGCGCGCCGGAGCCGTTTCGGTTCACTGACCGTACTGGGCGACCTGGCGCAGGGCACGACGCCGTGGGCTGCCCGCGACTGGCCGGAGCAGTTGGCGCACCTGGGCGCGCCCGAAGCGGCGGTCACTCCGCTGACCACCGGCTTCCGGGTACCGTCCGAACTGCTCGGCCCGGCCAACCGGTTGCTGGAAGCGCTGGAGGTGCCGGTGCCGCCCGCCCGTTCGCTGCGCACCGGGGGCGAACTGCGCACGGTCCGGGTGGCGACGACCGCCGGGCTGGCCCGCGTCGTGCAGGAGCGGGTCGCCGCGGCCCTGCAGCGTGAGGGCTCGGTCGGGGTGATCGCGGCCGGGGAGCGGACCGCCGCCGTGCGGGCGGCCTTGGAGGCGGCCGGGACAGCGACCGGCGCACCGGGAGGCGAGCCGGAGCGGGTCGCGGTGGTGGAGGCGGAACTCGCCAAGGGCCTGGAGTACGACCATGTGGTGCTGGTGGAACCGGCCGAGCTGGCGGGCAGCGGCCCGCTGGGGCTACGGCACCTCTACGTCGCACTCACCCGCGCGGTGTCCCGGCTGGAGATCGTGCACGCCGCCGGACTACCGGAAGCTCTGCGGGGCTGATCCGGCGGGTGCGGCCAGGTCGCGGAGCCAGTCCGGCTGATCGGCGATCTCCAGCAGGAGGAGCAGCCGGGTGAGCGGGTGGTCGCAGCCGGGGCCGTCGCCCGCCGGGCCGTCGGAGAGGGTGAATTCAGCGCCTGGTGTGGTCACGGGGGGCTCCTGTGGACGGACGGAAGATCGTGAACTCCATTGTCCGATGGCGGAGTTGAGTCCACTGGGGACTCGGGCTCGGGTACGACGGGCATTGTCCTGGGTCCGCACTTACTTCTGCAAGTACATCTGCAAGTACATCTGCAAGCACGGCCGGCTGTGAGACGCTTCCGGACGTCGCAACCGCCACGGGGGACGCAAGTGACGTAGGGAGAGTCGTACATGCAGATCGAGAACGGCATCGAGGCCACCAAGATCGAGGGTGCCGCCTGGCGCAAGAGCCGCCGCAGCAACCCGAACGGCAACTGCGTGGAGGTCGCAGCGCTTCCGGGGCAGGGGGTCGCCGTCCGCAACTCCCGCTTCCCGTCGGGACCCGCCCTGGTCTACACGCCCGCCGAGATCGCGGCCTTCGTCCAGGGCGCCAAGGACGGCGACTTCGACGACCTGCTGGACGCCTAGAGGCATTCCGTCCGGACCGGGCCGGACCGGTGAGCAGGACCGGGCGCGTGCGCGCCGGACCTCGCGGGACGGCAAGTTCCGCACCGCGCACCCGGTTCCGGACCGCACCCGTGACGACTGACCGCCGAGCCCCCCACCGCTGACCGCCCACACAGCCGAACAGCGCCACGGGCACCGCCGCCACACGACACGGACGTGTGGCGGCGGTTCGCTTCCGGCGCGCCGCCTCACCCAGCCGTGCGGCTCCCTGGCTGCGGCACGAACGGCACACGAAAGGGCTCCGCGCGCCGACGGCGGGTCCCCGCCACCCGGCCGTCAAATCCGGCCGTACAACCTGTATGGCTGTACGCTCAGTCGGCAGAATGGGACACTGAGCATCCGTGCAGTCACTCAGGGAAGCTAGGCGGGCGCGATGGAGGCACAGCCGCGACGCGAGGCGTCGCCCGGACGGATCCTGGACCATCCCAGGGGCGGTCCGACGATCCTGCGCATCGTCCTGGGCACCCAACTGCGGCGGCTGCGCGAGGAGCAGGGCATCTCCCGGGAGGCCGCAGGCGACGCGATCCGCGGTTCGCACGCCAAGATCAGCCGCTTGGAGCTGGGGCGGGTCGGCTGCAAGGAACGGGACGTCGCCGATCTGCTGACGCTGTACGAGGTGTGGGACCGGCAGCAGCGCGAAGAGTATCTGGAGCTGGCCCGGCAGGCGGGCTCCCCGGGCTGGTGGCAGAAGTACAGCGACGTGATGTCGCCGTGGTTCGACCGGCTGCTCGGCCTGGAGGAGGCCGCGTCCGTCATCCGCACCTACGAGGTGCAGTTCGTCCCCGGACTCCTGCAGACCCGCGACTACGCCCGCGAGGTCATCCGGCTCGGCCACCCCCGGGACGACAGCCGGCGCAGCGAGCGCCGCATCGAGCTGCGCATGGAACGCCAGTCGATCCTGGACCAGCCGCACTCCCCGCGGCTGTGGGCCGTGATGGACGAGGCCGCGCTGCGCCGCCCGCTGGGGTCCCGCGAGGTGATGCGCGCCCAGTTGGAGCACCTCATCGAGATCGCCCAGCAGCCCAACGTCACGCTGCAGATCGCCCCGTTCAGCATGGGCGGGCTGGCCGCCGCGGGCGGCCCGGTCACCATCCTGCGTTTCCTGGAGCCCGATCTCCCGGACATCGTCTACCTCGAACAGCTCACTTCGTCGCTCTATCTGGAGAAACGGGACGAGGTGGAGGGCTATCTGGTGGTCATGGACCGCCTGTGCGCGATGGCCGAACCCCCGAACAGCACCGCGGCGTTCCTGGAGAAGCTGCTGAGCGAGTACTGACCCGGCAGCGCCGCCCCGCGGGCTGCGCACGACCGCTCTCCCGCGGCCGCGGCGCCGACGACCGCACAGTGCGCTGGCCCGGCCCGGCGGCGCCGGGCTCGCCGCACCCCGCGCACCGGCACCCCTCGCCTCCTGCGGGGTCGGGACGCCCACCGGGGCGCGTGACGCGACCTCCGCCGCGCACCGGCACCGCACCGGGACATCCACGCCCCACGGCGCGACGTCCGCCGCGCATCGCACAGAGCACCGGGCGCGATCCACCCGGCCCCGTCCCACGGCCCCGCCCCGCCCCCGGTCCGGCCCCCGGCCGTGCCGGATGCCGCGCTCCGCAGCTCTCAGCCTGCCCGGCGCTCAGCAGCCGCCGGGCCTCCTCGCGCGCACTGCGCCGAACCCGGCCATCTCGGTCCGCCGCCCGCCGACGCCCGGGCCATGACCGCCACCGGTCCGACCGCACTCGGGGACGGCAGCCTCGGCGCCGTGGCACGCCTCCGGAACCGCCCCTCCGGGACGCGGGGGACGATTTCTCGCCGTCTGCGGCGGGCGTCGCCGCATCGGCGCGTGCTGTGACCGCGCCTCGCACGGAGGCGTCCGTACCGCGCGGGGCGGCACCGCGCAGCCGGATCCGCCTGCGCTCATCTCCGCCCGTGCGGGCGGCGGATCCCCGTGGCCGCACCCCCTGCCACTCCACAGCGCACCCTTTGATCACAAGCCTGGAAAGAGTCGTTTTTCCGCACAAGGCGCTTCTTGACCGGGTTCTGAGCGAGCTGTTAGAACACATGCCGTAATCGCGCATCGCCGTCGGCGAGGCGTCGCAACGGGGGATCTTCACGGGGGAACTTGGGGGGTTTGATCCACGGGGGACATCCGGCCCCGGAAAGCCGGACACACCAGGAACGGCAACCGCTTCCTGTGACGCCGCAGAATCCTTGATCACTGCTGCACGCTCCGGCGTGCGGTCCGGTCCTGCCTGGCGCAATTCTTTCGCACACCCACCGGCCTGTGCCGACGTGCGCCGCACGCCTGCCCGGCTGTCGCTTCTGCCCTTCTCGGCCTACTGAACGGTGTGGACGTGAAAGCCTATTTGAGTATTTTACGTATCGGGGATTACCGGCTGCTCTGGTCGGCCCTGGTGCTCAACCTCCTCGGTGACGGCGCGACGTATGCCGCCCTCGCCTGGATCACGCTCGACAAGGCGGGTGCCGCCGGTCTGGGTGTGCTCGGCGTCTGCCTCACCCTTCCGGTGATCGTGGGCGGTGCCGTCGTCGGCCCCCTGCTCGACCGGTTCTCCCGGCGCAAGCTCTTCATCTACGACTCGGTCTTCCGGGGCGCGGTCGTCGCACTCGTCCCGGTGCTGGCCGTGACGGGTTCGCTGCACGCCTGGCAGCTGTACGTGGTGGCCCTGGTCTACGGCCTGCTGAAGATCATTCCGCTGGCCGGCACCCCCGCCGTACTGCCGGAACTGGTCCCCGCGGACAAGCTCCAGGCGGCGTCGGGGCTGGAGGCCACCGCCATGGGCGCCGCGAACGTGCTGGGCCCGCCCATCGGCGCGGGGCTCATCGCCCTCTTCGGCGCCCCGAACGTACTGGTGCTGGACGCCGCGACCTATCTGATCTTCGCCCTGCTGATCAGCCGGATCAAGGCCCCGCTGGCCCGCCCCGAGCCGACGGCCGAACCGGGCGGCGGGGTGCGGAAGCCGGGCTGGACCCCGGTGTTCCTGCTCATCGTGCGGGACCGGTTCCTGCTGGTGCTCACCCTCGCGTTCGGTGCCTTCAACGTCTCGGCCGGAGCACTGGTGGTGGCGATCCCCTGGCTGACGAAGTACGAGTTCGCCAGCGGCCCCGGCGTGCTCGGACTGATGCTGGCCGTGATGGCGGCCGGTGAGCTGATCGGCTCGCTGGTCTCCGGAGCCGTGGAGACCTCCGAGAAGCAGATGCTCCGCATCGGAGTGCTGCAACTGCTCTCCGGCGCCGTGCTGTTCCTGCTCATCCCGACCGCGCTGCCCTGGATCCTGCTGGGCCTCGCGCTCAACGGCATCCTCTCCGCGCCGATGACCGTGCTCGGCGGAGTGGTCCGGATGACGCGGGTGCCCAACGAGATGCGCGGCCGCGCGATGACCCTGATGCGGACCGTCATGGCGGGTGCGCTGCCCGCCGGTTCGGCACTCGGCGGGGTGCTCCTGAGCGGCGGGCACTACACCGGCCTGATCTTCGTGGTCGCCGCACTCGCCACCGCTCCCGGACTGCTCACCGTGGTGCTCTTCCGCAACACCCCGTTCAGACTGGAGGTGACAGCAGCCGATGACCAGCACACGCAGCGGGACTCCGACCCCGACGACGCCGGAACCGTCCCCGCGGCTTCCTGACGCACCGCCCGCGGTGGACGGGGAAGCGGTACAGCTCGTCACCGATCTCCCCCGCACCCGGGAAGCGGCCCACGGCCCCTGGGCGGTGGTCCGGCTGGCAGGGGCGCACGACTCCGGACGCAGCGGACCGGCCCTGGCCGCTCTCGCCGTCGTGCTGCACCGCTGGACCGGGCAGCGGCGGCTGCTGCTCGACGCGGACCTGTCCGGAACCCGCGCGGGCGCCCGCACCGTCGAGGTCGATCCGCAGCAACCGGTCGGCGCCTGCGCCGCGGCGGTGGAAGCGGCAGAGCCGCGGAGCCGGTCCGGCGCGACAGCCGTCCGGTTCGCGGACCGGCCCGTGCCCGACGAAGGGCTCCACGAACTCGCCCTCACCCTGGACGGGCCCGAGCTGCTGCTCGGCTACCGCGCCTCGCTCTTCACCCGGGAGACCGCGGAGCGCTTCGGCCGGCACGTCGTACGGGTACTGCACTGTCTGGCACAGCAGCCGCACACGGCGGTACGGGACGTGGCGCTGCTGGACGACGGCGAGCGGGAGACGGTGCTGCGCCGCTTCAACGACACAGCTCGGCCCTACCCCTCGGCCTCCACCGTCCACGCGCTCTTCCGCGAGCAGGCCCGGCGTGCCCCGGCGGCCCCCGCGGTGACCTGGCAGGACCGTACCCTCGGCTACGCCGAACTGGACGCGCACACCGACCGGCTGGCCGACGCGCTGCTGGCGGCCGGGGCGCGCCGGGGCGACCGGATCGGGCTGCACACCGGGCGCACGCCGGAGCTGCTGGTGGGCGCACTCGGCATCCTGAAGGCGGGGTGCGCGTATCTGCCGCTGGACACCGGGTACCCGGCGGAGCGGACCGAGTGGCTGCTGGCCGACTCCGACGTCCGACTCCTGGTGGCCGCCGCGGACCGGCCCACCGCGTTCGGGTTCGCCGGGACGGTGCTCGATCCCTGGTGCCGCCCCGCCGGGCCCGGAGACCGGTTACCTGGCTCCGGCGGAGAATCCGAAGCCCCCGGAGTTCCCTGTGAGCCCGGAACTCCCGGAGAGCCCGGAGATCTCGGTGAGCCCGGAGACCTCGCGTACATCTGCTACACCTCCGGCACGACCGGACACCCCAAGGGCGTGGAGGTGACCCACCGCAACGTGGTGCGGCTGGTACGCGGCGCGGACTACGTGCGCTTCGGGCCGGAGATGAGCGTCATGCCGACCGGCTCCATCGCCTTCGACGCCAGCACCTTCGAGCTGTGGGGCCCGCTGCTGAACGGCGGACGGGTGCACCTGGCCGACAGCGACACGCTGCTCGACGCCGAACCGCTCGGCCGGGAGCTGACCGCACGCGGCATCACCACACTGTGGCTCACCTCCCCGCTGTTCAACCAACTGGCGGAGCAGGACGCCGCCGCCTTCCGTCCGCTGCGGGAACTCGTGGTCGGCGGGGACGCCCTCTCCGCGGCACACGTGGCGAAGGTGATGGCCGCCTGCCCCGACCTGTCGCTGGTCAACGGCTACGGCCCGACGGAGAACACCACGTTCTCGGTCACCCACCGGCTGACCCGCGCCGACCTGGGGCGCATCCCGATCGGGCGGCCGGTGGCCAACTCCACGGCGTACGTGCTGGACGAGGCCGGAGAGCCGTGCCCGGTGGGGGTGCCCGGTGAGCTGTACCTGGGCGGGGACGGGGTCGCCCGGGGCTACCGCGGCCGCCCCGGACTCACCGCGGAGCGCTTCGTCGAGGACCCCTTCGCGCCCGCCGCCGGCCGGGGCGGCGACCGGCTCTACCGCAGCGGCGACCTGGCACGCTGGCGGTCCGACGGCGTCCTGGAGTTCCTCGGCCGCCGCGATCACCAGGTCAAGGTCCGGGGCTTCCGGGTGGAGCCCGCCGAGATCGAGAGCGCCATGCTCGGCCATCCGCAGGTGGCGGAGGCGGTCGTGACGGCGGGCTCGCGACCGGGCCGGAGCGAGAAACAGCTGTGCGGCTACTACACCGGCCCGGCCGGTACCCCGCCACCCGCGCCGGAGGAGCTGCGGGCCCTGCTCGCCAGGACACTGCCCGGCCACATGGTCCCCGCCCACCTGGTGCCGCTGCCCGAACTGCCCCTCAACCGCAACGGCAAGGTCGAGCGCTCCCTCCTTCCCGACCCGGACGGCGCCCACCTGCCGGCCGGGACAGCCTTCGTACCGCCCGCCGACGAGGTCGAGCGGGTGCTGCTGGAACTGGCCGAGGCAGCCCTGGGCATCAGCGGGATCGGCACGGCGCACGACCTGCGGGAGCTGGGCGCCGACTCGCTCACCGCGACGCTGCTGGCCGCCGGTGCGCGGGAGCGGCTGGGCCGCGAGTGCCCGGTCAGCGCCGTACTGCGCTGCGGCACCCCGGCCCGGCTCGCGGCCCTGCTGCGCGCCTCCGCCGCACACCGGACGGCGCGGATACCGCGTGCTCCGGCGCGGACCACCTACCCGCTCGCCCCGCAGCAGCGGCAGCTCTACTTCGAGCAGGCCAAGGACGCGGGCGCGGTGCACTACAACGTGCCGGTCACGCTGGCACTGCCGGCCGGCACCGACCCGCGGCGGCTCGTCGGGGCACTCCGGCGGCTCGCACTGCGCCATGACGCGCTGCGCACCTGCTTCGTCGCCCGGGACGGCGAGATCAGGCAGCACGTCGAAGCCGACCCCGAGGTGCCCGTCACCGTCCTGGAGGGACCGCCGGGGCCGCCCGAGGACTTCGTGCGCCCCTTCGACCTGAGCCGGGCACCGCTGTGGCGGGCCCGGATCCACCGGACCGCCGAAGTGGTGACGCTCCGCCTCGATCTGCACCACATCGTGGTCGACGGCTTCTCCCTGGCACCGCTGTTCGCGGATCTGTCCGCGCTGTACGCGGGCTCCGAACCGCCGCCCCCGCGCCTGGAGTACCGGGACTACGCGGAGTGGCTGGCCGGGCCCGCCGGTGCGGCGCTGCGTACCGCGCAGCGGCCCTACTGGCAGCGGACGTTCACCACTCCGCCGGACCCCGGGGACCTGCCGACCGACGCGCCCCGGCCCGCGCTGCGAGCCCTGGACGGTGCGGTGGCCGCCTTCGACCTGGGCCGGGAGAGGACCGGCGCACTGCGCACGCTGGCCCGCCGTCAGGGCGTGACGCTCTTCGCCGTACTGGCGTCCGCGTACAGCGTCCTGCTGTCCCGGCTCAAACGGACCGGCGACGTGACGGTCGGCACTCCGGTCTCCGGCCGCACGGCACCCGGGCTGGAGGGGACCGTGGGCATGTGCGCCGGGACGGTGTGCCTGCGCACGGCGCCCGAAGCCGCCCGGAGCGGCACCGACTTCCTGCGCAGCACCGCCCGGACCGCCGAGGAGGCGTTCGCCCACCAGGACTTCCCCTTCGAGGACGTGGTCGCCCTGGCGGCTCCGGTGCGCGACTACAGCCGGACACCGGTCTTCGACGCACTCATCGCGCTGCACAGCGCGCGCTACCTGTCGGTGGACTTCCAGGGCACCAGGGTGCCGCTGCGCCTGGAGCAGACCGGTCAGGCCGTCTTCGACCTGAACATGCAGATCTACGAGGAGACCGACACCCTCCGGGTCGCCTGGCAGTACGCCGCCCGGCTGCTGCGGCGGGAGACCGTCGAGGAGTGGCGCGATCATTTCGTCGCCCTGCTGGACGCGCTCGCCGCGGACCCGTCGGCTCCGCTCGGCTCGCTCGCCCCCGACAGGGTGCCGGGCCCGCCGCCCGTACCGCAGCCCGCGCAGGGCTCCGGCCCCGATCCGGGCTTCGACTTCGACCTCTGAAAGCGCCGGCCGGGCCCACCCGGCCGCCGCCCCTGGCTGCGCGCCACCCGCGCTCTCCGCTCTCCGAGTCGACTTCTCACCACAAGTGCAGGAGACATCCATGCCTCTGCTCGAATCCGACGCAGCACCCTCCGCACCGTCACCGCAGACCCCGCAGATCACATACTGGCGCTCCCGGCTGGCGTCGCTCGCGGAGACCTCCGGCTTCCCGGCCGACTTCCGCTCCCCCGCCGCGCCGGACCGCGCAGCCGAAGCGGACGCGCCCGGCGACAGGGTCCGGCGCGCCACCCGCACCCTGGATCTCGGCAGCCCGCTCACCGAACGGCTCGACCGGATCAGCCGGGGCCGCCCCGACCAGCTCTCGGTAGTGCTGACCTCGGTGCTCGCCGCACTGCTGGGCCGCAGCACCGGCCAGCCGGAGGTGGCCGTCGCGCTGCCGAGACGGGAGGGCTGCCCGCGGTTCGCGGACGGCCCGCTGCTGGTGTGCACGGAGCCCACCGGCCCGCTGCGGGAGCTGCTGGCCCGGGTCGGGGCAGCGGTGCGGGAGGCGGAACAGCACCAGGACTGCGACGTGGCCGCCCTGGCCGCCGCGGCGGGGCGCCTCGGCGCCTTCGACACCGGCACGGCGCTCGCGGGGCACCACGCACCCGGATTCCGGGCGCCCGGAATCATGGTCACGGCCTTCCGGCAGGACTCCGGCCTGGCGGTGGAACTCGGCTACGACGCCGACCGGTTCGCCGAGGACTCCGTGGACCGCCTCGGTGCCCACTACACGCTGCTCCTGGACCGCGCCACCGCCGATCCCGACCGGCCGGTGGAGGCGATCGACCTGTGGACGGCCGAGGACGAGAAGGTCGTCGCGGCGGCCAACGCCACCGAGCGCACATTCGACGAAGAGGCCACGCTGCACGGCCTGTTCGCCCGGCAGGCCGCACGCACCCCGGACGCGCCCGCGCTGCTGAGCGCGAGCGGAACGGTCACCTACGGTGAACTCGACGCGTGGTCCGGCCGGCTGGCGCACACCCTGCGGGAGCGCGGCATCGGCCGCGGCTCCGTGGTGGCGCTGATCACCGAGCGGTGCCCGGCGATGATGGCGGCCGTGCTGGCGGTGCTGAAGGCGGGCGCTGCCTACCTGCCGGTCGACCCGTCCTATCCGCAGGCGCGTATCGACCATCTGCTCACCGACAGCGCGGCCGGGCTGGTGCTGCACCAGAACCGGTTCGGCGCGCTGGCGGGCGGTGCGCCGGCCCTGGACCTGGAGGACACCGCGTCCTACGCGTCGGCGGACGGTCCGCTCGAGGAGGGCGGCGGAGCCCGCGATGTCGCCTACGTCATCTACACCTCCGGTTCGACGGGCCGCCCCAAAGGGGTGCAGGTCGAGCACCGCAGCGCCGTCAACCGGCTGCTGTGGATGCAGGACGCGTATCCGATCGGCGCTGACGACGTCGTCCTGCAGAAGACCTCGATCTCCTTCGACGTGTCGGTGTGGGAGCTGTTCTGGTGGTCGTTCACCGGCGCCGCGCTCGCCCTGCCCGCACCGGGCACGGAGAAGGACCCGGCCGCGCTGCTCGCGGCGGTCGAGCGGCACGGGGTCACCACGATGCACTTCGTGCCCTCGATGCTCAGCATGTTCCTGGGCCATCTGGACCGGTTCGGCGACGACGGTGCCACCCGCACCCTCCGGCAGGTCTTCGCCAGCGGCGAGGCCCTCGCGCCCGACCGGGCGGCCCGGTTCGCCGAACTGGTGCCCGATGCCCGCCTCGTCAACCTGTACGGGCCCACCGAGGCGACCGTGGACGTCACCCACCAGCCCGTCGAAGGGCTCACCGGCCGGGCCCGGCTGCCGATCGGACGGCCGGTGGACAACCTGCGGCTGTACGTGCTGGACGACCAGGGACGGCAGGCTCCGGTCGGCATCCCGGGTGAACTGCACATCGCCGGGGTCGGGCTGGCGCGCGGCTACCTCGGCCGGCCCGAACTGACGGCGGAGAAGTTCACCACCGGCGCCGCCGTACGCACCGCCACCGGCGAGGACCGGCTCTACCGCACCGGCGACCGGGCACGGCGGCTGCCCGACGGCAGCCTCGACTACCTGGGGCGGATGGACCAGCAGGTGAAGGTGCGCGGCTTCCGCGTCGAGCCCGGCGAGGTCGAGGAGCGGCTGCGCAGCCACCCCGCGGTGCGGGACGCGGCCGTCGTCGCCGTCGACGACGGCTGGCAGACCGCGCTGCGCGGCTTCGCCGTCCCCGCCTCCGGGGCGACCGGGGAGGCGACCGAGGCCGGACTGAAGGAGCATCTGGCGGCCGCCCTGCCCGCGTACATGGTGCCGGGCCGGATCCTGGTCCTGGACGAACTGCCGCTCACGCCCAACGGCAAGCTGGACCGGGCGGCGCTGCGCGACCCGGCCGCGCTGCGCCGGAAGGCACCGTCGCACACGGCCCCGCGCAACAGGACCGAGGAGGTGCTCGCGGGCATCTGGCGCGAGGTGCTGGGCCGGGAGCGGATCGGGGTGCACGACAACTTCTTCGCCCTCGGCGGCAACTCGATCCACTTCGTCCCGGTACTGGCCAAGTCCCGGGAAGCCGGCCTGGACTTCACCTTCCAGCAGCTCTTCCGGCACCAGACGATCGCGCTGCTGGCGGCGTCGATGGCGGAGGAGTCCGGCGCGGCGCCGGACGCGGAGGACGTCGCGGCCCGCGGCGCCTTCCAGCCGTTCGAGCTGGTCTCGGACGAGGACCGGGCGCTGCTGCCGGCGGACGCGGAGGACGCCTACCCGCTGTCGATGCTGCAGGCGGGGCTGATCTTCCAGACGGAGATCACCGGCGGCCTCGGCCAGTACCACGACGTGCTCAGCTACGGGGTCACCGGCGCATTCGACGCCGCGGCGTTCACCGAGGCGGTGCGGCTGCTGACCCGGCGGCACCCGATCCTGCGCACCACCTACCATCTGACGGGGTACAGCGAGTTCCTGCAGGTGGTGCACCGCGAGGTGGCGCCGCCGCTGACCGTCGAGGACCTGCGCCATCTGGACCGGGCCGCGCAGGAGGCGTGGCACGAGCAGTGGCTGGCCCGCGAGAAGGCCCGCAGGTTCGACTGGGAGGCGGGCGGCCTGGTCACCCTGCACATCCAGGTGCTCGACGACGAGCGGTACCGGTACACGGTCAGCCAGCACAACTCGGCACTGGACGGCTGGTCGATCTCCCTGCTGCACACCCAGTTGTTCGAGCTGTACCACCAGGTGCGGGAGGGCGCGGACACCTCCCGGCCCGCGGTGGACAACCACCTGCGCAACTTCGTCGGGCTGGAGACCGAGGCGCTGCGCTCCGCGCAGTCCGCGGAGTTCTGGCGCGAGGTGCTGGCGGACCCGCACCCCGCCGACGTTCCGCACCGGCCGGACGCGGTCGCCACCGACGACTTCCGCGTCGTCCTGCGGGACGTCGCGCTGCCCGCGGGGCTGACCCGGCGCGTCGAGGCGACGGCGGACGCGCTCTCGGTTCCCGTCAAGGACGTGCTGCTGGCGGCCCATATGAAGGTGCTCGGTCTGGTGTCCGGACAGGAGACGGTACTGACCGGCTACGAGCACAGCGGGCGGCCCGAACTGCCGGACGCGGAGACCACGCTGGGCCTGCATCTGAACACCGTGCCGTTCCAGGTCCGGGTGGCGGGCGGGAGCTGGGCAGAGCTGGTGCGCCGCGTCTACCGCGCGGAGCTGGAGCTGCTGCCGCACCGGCGCTATCCGATGGCGCAGATGAAGCAGGACCTGGCCACCCGGCGGCAGCTCTTCAGCACCACCTTCAACTTCACCCACTTCTATCTGCTGAAGAACCTGCGGCGGCTGCCGGAGTTCTCGCTGCTGGAGATGCGGGTGGACTCCGAGACCGAGTTCCCCTTCCGTACCGAGTTCTCCCGCGACTTCCACGACGACGAGCTGCGGCTCTGCCTGCACTACCACACGCACCTCTACGACGAGGCCCGCATCGACCGGATCGGCGCCCTGTTCGTGCGCGTCCTGGAGCTGATGGCGAGCGAGCCCGACGCGCCGCACGAGGCGCACCGGCTGGCGGCCGGGGACGAGGGCGCGCCGCGGAACGGCGGCACCCCGGCCGATGTCCGCCCCGCGCCGGCCGCACCGCCCGGCCCCGCGGCCTCGCCGGAGACCGTCGCGCGGGTCCGTGCGGCCTGGCAGCAGGTCCTCGACCTCCCGGCGGAGGAGATCGGCGAGGCGGACGACTTCTTCGCCCTGGGCGGCAACTCGCTCTCGGCGCTGCGCGTCGTGCTGGAGCTGGACGGACTGATCACGCTCTCCGACCTGACCCGGGTCCCCCGGCTCGGCGCGCTGGCGGCGCTCGTCGACGGCGGCACGGACGGCCAGGGCACCGAGGAACTGCTGCAACTGCTCTCCTCCGGCGCCGAGGAGGCGCGGGCGGCGGTGCTGTGCGTGCCCTACCCGTGCGGGCACCCGGTCAACTTCAAGCCGCTGGCGGAGGCCCTGCAGCAGCGCGCCCCGCACCTCGCGGTCTACGGGCTGGAGCCGCCGGGCCACGCTCCGGGCGGTGCTGGCGGATTCACCGACGTGACCGAGACGGTGGAGCGCACGGTCGCGGAGCTGGAGGGGAAGGGAGCACTGCCCGACCTGCCGCTGATCCTGTGGGGCCACTGCGGCGGCGCCGCGGTGACGGTGGAGCTGGCCCGGGTCCTGGAGGAGCGCGGCTTCGACCTGCGGCGGGTCTTCGTCGGCTCGAAGCTGCTGCCCTCCGCCGCCGACATGCGCGAGTCGATCGCGATGATCGAGAGCTGGAGCGACGAGGACATCATCACCTACATGGTCGAGGAGACCGGCTACTCGGAGATGGACGGACTCGACCGGCGCTACACCTCGTTCATGGGCGAGCTGTTCCGGCACGACGTGTGCGGCGGCTACCGCTACTTCATCGGGCTGACCGAGCGGGACCCGGGGTGGCGGATCGAGGCCCCGTTCACCGTGGTCGTCGCCGAGGACGACAGGGGACTGGCGCACGCCGCCGAGGAGTACCGCTGCTGGGAACGGGTGGCGCGGGAGGTGGACTTCCACCGGCTCGGCTCCGGCGGCCACTACTTCGTCCGGGGCAACCCCGCCGGGACGGCGGAACTGATCGAGCGGGCCTGGGTGTCCGCGACCGAGAGGGAGGACTGACATGCCGGTTCCCGTATCCGGACCGATCCCCGTGCTGTGCTTCCCGTTCGCGGGAGCGGGGGCGTCCGCCTTCCGCCGCTGCCAGGAGTACGGCAGCGACACCGTCCGGATCTGCCCGGTGCAACTGCCGGGCCGCGAGGAGCGGTTCGGTGAGCCGCTGTACACCGACGTCGCTCAGGCGGCGGACGGGCTGCTGCCCGAGATCCTGGACCAGCTCGCCGGGGAACCCACCGTGGCGCTCTTCGGGCACAGCCTCGGTGCCGTGGTGGCCTACGAGACGGCCCACCGGATCGCGGCGCTGGGCCACCCCGCAGTGGTCGAACTCTTCGTGAGCGGCTCCCCCGGGCCGTGGACGCGGCGTCGGATCCGCGCCACCGGGCTGTCGGACGCGCTGTTCCTGGAGCAGGTACAGGAGTTCGCCGGGTACACCCATCCGGCACTCGAGCATCCGGAGCTGCGGGAGATGCTGCTGCCGCCGCTGCGCGCGGACGTCGAGATGCACGAGAACTATCTGGCCCCGTCCGAGAAGCCGCTGGCCGTCCCGGTCGTCTCGATCCGCGGTGCGGAGGACGAACTGGTCTCCCGCGCCGAAGCGGTCGAGTGGGAGTCCGCCACCACGGCGGACTGCCGGCAGGTCGAACTGCCGGGCGGACACATGTATCTGGTGGACGAGCCCGCCGCTCTGGTGCGGCTGCTCGACGCGGAGCTCGCCTCACAGGGGGTGGGACGGTGAACGGGGTACTCGCCTCTCCCCCGCCCGCCCCGGCGGCCGCTCCCGGGACCTCGGCCACGGACGCCGGACAGCTCGCGGGCAAGGCGGCCGTCATCACGGGTGCAGCGCGCGGCATCGGACGGGCGTGCGCCCTGGCGTACGCCCGCGCCGGGGCGGAGCTGCTCCTCACCGACATCGGGCACGACCTGGCGGGCGTGCCCTACCCGCTGGGCAACACGGACCAGTTGGCGCACACCGCACGGCTGTGCCAGGAGCTGTCCCCGACCGCCACAGTGGTCACCGCCGAAGCGGACGTACGCGATCTGGACGCCGTGCGGGAGGTGGTGGACAGGGCGCTGGACCGGTTGGGCCGGATCGACATCCTGCTCAACAACGCCGGCATCGCGGCACCGTCGGGCAAGACGGTGCAGGACATCACTCCCGCCGAGTGGGAGCTGATGCTGGACGTCGACGTCTCGGGGGCCTGGCGGATGATCCGCGCCGCGGGCTCCGCGATGGCCGCGCAGCGTGCGGGCAGCATCATCAACGTCTCCTCGACGGCCGGGCTGGTGGGCTACCGGCACTTCGCCGGGTACGTCACCGCGAAGCACGCACTGATCGGGCTGACGAAGTCCGCGGCGCTGGACTTCGCCCCGTTCGGGGTGCGGGTGAACGCGCTGTGCCCCGGCTCGGTTCGGGACGACGGCGCCGCGGAGGGCCGGATGCTCAGCGAGATCGCCCGCTCGCTGGAGGTACCGGTGGCCGAGCACGAGGAGACCTTCGTCGCCGCGCAGCCGATGAACCGCCTGATCGAGCCGGAGGACGTGGCGGGGGCCGCGCTGTGGCTCGGCTCCGACGGCTCCCGGCAGGTGACGGGTTCCACCGTCACCGTCGACGGCGGGTTCACCAGCCGATGAGCGGCGGCGCAGGTCACCTCGGACAGCACAGCGACAGCGGGGGGAGAGGGACGATGGACGACACCGGCCGGCTGTGCCAGGCGCTCGCCGTACGCCTGCACACGGAAGCCGGCACCGGGCCGATGGAGCGCGCGCTGGCCCGCGTGGCGGACGGAGTACGGCTGTGGGTGCAGGACGTGCCCGGGGGCGCGGACGCGGACATCGCGCCGGCGCTGAGGGAGCGTGAGCTCTCCCGGCCCGCCGATCCGCGCACCGGGCCGGGGCTGCGCGTGGTGCTGCTGCGGTACGCGGACGGGGCAGCGGACCTGGTCGTGGTCGCCCACCGGGCGGTACTGGCCGACCCCTGCGACCTGGCCCGGTGGCTGCTGGGCGAGGCGGTGGAGCCGGCGGTCCGGGCCGGCGAAGCGGCAGCCGGGCGGGAGGCCCGGCTGCGGTCCGCGCTGCGGGATCTCGACCGCCGCCCGGCACCGGAGTGGGGTCTGGGCGAGGCCGGGGCCGCGACGGTGGGGCACCGCGGCTTCACCGTCCCGGCCCGCGGCCGGGCGGCGGACCCGGTCGCGCTGCGGGCGGCGCTCGGGCTGGTCCTGGCCCGCTGCACCGGGACCTCCGAGGTGGAGGTGGGGGTGGATGCGGAGCAGCGGGTGGCCTTCTCCGCGGCACCGGGCCGGACCGTGGCCGAGTATCTGGCGGAGGTCGGCCGTGCGGTCCCCGCACCCGGTTCCGCACCGGCCGTCGGGCTGACGGTCCTTCCGCCCGCCGAGGTGCTCGGCGGGGACGGGGTGAAGGCGGAACCGCTCGACGTCCGGCCGTTCCTCGCCCCCGTGCACCCGCTCTCGCTGCGGGTCGCCGACGACGGCTCCACCGCGCTGCGGGGCGAGTGCTCCTACCGGCACAGCGCGTTCGGCGACGCGGCGGCGGAGTGGCTGACCGGCATGCTGGCGACCGCGTACCGGGCGCTGACCACAGCGGCGCCGGATGCCCTGGTGGGCGGACTGCCCCTGTTCGAGGAGGAGCAGCGGCAGGCGCTGGCCCGGCTGGGCGGGCTGGGCCGTACCCCGGAGGTGCCGGACGAGCGGATCGAGGAAGCCGTGGCACGCCGGGCCGCGGGAACACCGGACGCGCCGGCTCTCGTCTGCGAGGGGGAGACCCTCACCTACCGGCAGCTCGACCGGCGCGCGGACCGGTTCGCCGAGGGGCTGCGCCGCCTGGGGGCGGTGCCCGGCGACCGGGTGGGCGTCTGCCTGGAGCGGTCCACGGACCTGGTGGTGGTGCTGCTGGCGGTGCTCAAGGCGGGCGCCGCGTACGTGCCGATGGATCCGGCGTATCCGGCGGAGCGGCTCGCCTACACCGCCGAGGACGCCGCTGTGCCCCTCGTCGTGACGGAGTCGGAGAGCTTTCCGCAACCGGAGGGGGTGCGCCTCGTCCGGCCGGCCGCGCTGGAGGAAGCGGCCCGGGACGGCAGCGGAGGGCCGCACCCGGTTCCGTCCTCTGCCGGGCCGCGGGCGCTCTCCCCCGACGACGCGGCCTACGTCATCTACACCTCCGGCTCGACGGGCCGCCCCAAGGGCGTCGTGGTGCCGCACCGCAACGTGGCGGCGCTGCTCGCGGCCACCGAGGGGGACTTCGGGCTGGGAGGGGACGAGGTGTGGACCCTCTTCCACTCCAGTGCGTTCGACTTCTCGGTCTGGGAGATCTGGGGCTGCCTGACGACGGGCGGCAAGCTGGTGGTGGTGCCGTACTGGGCGGCGCGCGAACCGGACCGGTTCGCCGCGCTGCTGGCGGACGAGCAGGTCACGGTGCTCAGTCAGACACCGAGCGCCTTCGCGCAGTTGAGCCAGGCCGACCGGGAGAGCCGGGTCGGCGACTCGGTGCGGCTGGTCGTCCTGGGTGGTGAGCCGCTGGACACCCGGCCGCTGCGCTCCTGGCTGGACCGGCACCCGGAGCGGGAGTGCCGCCTGGTCAACATGTTCGGCATCACGGAGACCACCGTGCATGTGACGGCGCAGACCGTCACCCGCGGCGCGGCGCTGGCGGGTTCCCGCTCGGTGGGCCGCCCGCTGCCCGGCTGGCACGTGTACGTCCTCGATCCCGAGGGCCGGGAGCTGCCGCCCGGGGTGCCCGGCGAGATCCATGTCGGCGGGGCCGGGGTGGCCGACCGGTACCTCAACCGTCCGGAGCTGACCGCGCAGCGCTTCCTGCCCGATCCGCACGCGCCGGGCCCGATGTACCGCAGCGGTGACCGGGGGCGGCTGCTGCCGGACGGCAGGCTCGAGCACCTGGGGCGGCTGGACAACCAGGTGAAGCTGCGCGGGTTCCGCATCGAGCTGGACGAGATCCGCGCGCGGCTGCTGGACGCGCCGGCGGTGACGGCGGCGGCCGTGGTGCTGCGCCCGGGTGCGGACGGCGACCCGGCCGGGGCCCGGCTGGACGCCTATGTCGTGCTGCGCCCGGACGGGGCGGCGGGTGACCGGGGCGGTGACGGCGAGGAGGTGCGGCAGCACACCGCCCGCTTCCTGCCCGCGCACATGGTGCCCGCCACCGTCACGGCGCTGCCCGCGCTGCCGCTGACCCCCAACGGGAAGGTGGACACGGCGCGGCTGCCGCTGCCGCTGACCGGTGCGCTCGACGCGGCGGCGGAGCCGGACGAACAGGTCGGGGACGCTGTCGAGTCGCGGCTGCGCACAGCCTGGGAGCAGGTGTTCGGCTTCCGCGTCGGGCTGGACGACGACTTCTTCGCCCTCGGCGGCAACTCGCTGCTCGGGGTGCGGCTGCTGGCGGCGCTGAAGGCCGCGGGGCTCCCCGGATTCCCGCTGCCGCAGCTCTATCTGCACCGCACTGTGCGCCGGCTCGCCCCGGTGCTGGCCGCCGAGGGGGTGCCTGCATGACGCTGCTGCTGATCGGTGCCGGGTCGCAGGTGTACCGCGAGTATCTGCTGGCCTCGGTCGCCGCCGTCCACGACGTGCATCTCCTGGCGGAGCGGGCCCCCGCCTGGGAGTCGGCGTATCTGGCCGGGCACACGGTGCTGGACACCACGGACGTGGCCGCGATGGCGGCGGTCGCGCGGCAGTCGGCGGTCGAGGGGGTGCTCACGTGGGACGACACCAGGGTGGTGCAGACCGCTGCACTCGCCGCGCGCCTGGGACTGCCGGGCAGCACCCCGGAGGCGGCGCTGACCTGCCGCGACAAGCGGGCCACCCGTGCGGCGCTGGACGCGGCGGGGGTGCCGCAGGCCCGTTCGGTGCCGGTGGCCTCGCTGCCGCAGGCGCGGGCCGCCGCGGACCGGATCGGCTATCCGGTGGTGCTCAAACCGCGGGCGCTCAACGCCAGCGCCGGGGTGGTGCTGGTGGCCTCGGCGGACCGGCTGCCGGCCGGGTTCCGGCTGGCCAGGGGGGCCACGGCGCCCGGCGCGGTGGAGGTGGCCCCGGGGGACGTGCTGGTCGAGGAGTATCTGGACGGTCCTGAGATCAGTGTGGACGCGGCCTGGACCCGGGGCCGGATGACGCCCGGGTTCGTGGCCCGCAAGGAGTGCGGGTTCGCGCCCTGCTTCGAGGAGGTCGGCCATCTGGTCGACGGCTTCGACCCGTTGCAGGACGACGCGGACGTGCTGGAGGTGGTGGCACGGGCGCACGCCGCCGTCGGATTCGGCACCGGGTGGACCCACACCGAGCTGCGGCTGACCGCCGAGGGCCCGAAGGTGGTCGAGATCAACGCCCGGATCGGCGGGGACCGCATCCCCGACCTGGGGCGGCTGGCGCTGGGCACCGACGCGGCGCTGGCGGCGGCTCGGCTGGCCTGCGGCGCGGAGCTGCCCGATCTCCGTCCCGGCCCCCGGCGAGTGGCGGGAGTCCGGTTCCGCTACCCCGAGGCGGACTGCCTGGCCCGCGCGGTGCGGGTGGACACGGTGGCGCTGCCGCCGGAGGTGACCGAGGCGCTCGCGATCGCCCTGCCGGGGCAGGAGCTGCGGCTGCCGCCGCACGGCGCGGTCGCGGGCCGGTACGGGCTGGTCACCGCCGTCGCGGAGTCGGCGCAGGAGTGCCGTGCCGCTCTGGAGAAGGGCGCGGAGGCGGTACGGCTGGAGGTGCTCCGCCCGCTGGGGCCCCCGCGCGGGCGGCACGGATAGCGGACCACCGCCGCCGGTCGGGGTCCGAACAGGCGCCGGGCCCCGACCGGCGGGCGGGCACTCGTCCGCCGGGACGGAGTCGCCGGGTCCGGCGCTCCCTCCGGTGTTCCGCGGGTGCGGCGGCCCGGAGCGGCCCGCGACTACGGCTTCCGGGCCACGCCGCCGAACTCGAACCAGGTCTCGTCCTCCAACTGGCGTGCGCACAGGTCGGAGTCGGGCCGCCAGTCGTTGACCTCGACCAGGCCCGGCTCCAGCACGTCGAGCCCGGTGAAGTACGCCTCGACGTCGTGCGGTTCGCGGACCCGGCCCCACTGGCCGTTGGTGCTGCGGTCCATGAACCCGGTGACGAAGTCGCGGGTCTCCTGGTCGTGGCTGACGAGTTGGTTGAGGACGACGAAGCTGCCGGAGGGCACGCGCTCCAGGGCGCGCCGCACCACGGCTGCGGGGTCGGAGTGGTCGGGGATGCAGTGCATCACCGAGACGAAGAGCAGCGCCACCGGCCGGGAGAGGTCGATCAGGCGCTTCACCTCGGGGCTGTCGAAGACCGCGTCGGTGTCGCGCATGTCGGCCCGGATCACCGCGGTGTCGGCGTTCTCCTCCAGCAGGGCGCGGCCGTGGGCGAGCACGATGGGGTCGTTGTCCACGTAGACCGCGCGGGATCCGGGGGCCGCGCGCTGGGCGACCTGGTGGACGTTGTCCTGGGTGGGCAGCCCGGAACCGTGGTCGAGGAACTGGCGGATGCCGTACTCGCGCACCAGGATGCGCACGACCCGCTGCAGGAAGCGGCGGTTGTTGCGGGCGAGATGGCGGGTGCGCGGCACCTTCTCGTCCAGTGCCGCGACGGCTTCCCGGTCCACGGCGTAGTTGTCCTTGCCGCCGAGGTAGTGGTCGTACATCCGGGCCACGCTCGGGACGTTGATGTCCACCGTGTGCTGCCCGGTTCCGGTCGTCTCGTCCCGCATACGCGCCCCAGTGTGTTCACCGGCACACCGCGCGCCGACCGCGCGGGCACCTGCCCTGGCGGGCAGCATGCCACGCGGGTGCGGTCCGGACCAACGCCAAGTGACCCTGGTGCAGGGGAATTTGACCAGGCCGCCGGGACAGAACAGGAGGAGCCGGGAGGGTCGCGGCAGTCCGGGAGGGTCGTGACGCGGGGGCCGTTTCCGCGCCGGGCGGCCCGCCGTCGGCAGCCGCGGAGGGCCGGTCCCTACAGTGCGCCGTCGGCCGTGCCCAGTTCGGCCCACACCACGCGGCCGCAGCGCCCGCCGTGCGCGGAGACGCCCCAGCGCTGCGCGAGGGCGCCGACGAGCTGCAGCCCCCGGCCGTTCACCTCTTCGGGGGCCGCGCTGCGCGGCTGCGGCGCACAGCTCTGGGTGCCCTCGTCGGTGACCTCTATCCGCAGGCGTTCGGCGTCCAGGTGGATGCGGCACGCTATCCGGACGGTGTCCGTGTGCAGGACGGCATTGGTGACGAACTCGGAGATCACCAGTTGCGCCGTGTGGGCGAGCTCCTCGGGGAAGCCCCAGTGCTGCAGCTTCCCGCGGAGCCGGGCCCGGGCACGGGCGACCGACGAGGTGTGAGCGGGGAGCTCGAATCCCTCCTGACGCGCATCCTCGGCCGGTGCGGCCGACGGTGCGGGCAGGGGGAGCTGCGTGAGGGGATACGAGGAGGCCACGGGGAACGCCTTCCGTCTACCTGTGAGGGGAGGGGACGGCTACCGGGGAACAGTCCGCACCGGGCGCGGGCGATCCCGCGCAGGCACCGGCCGGCAGGGCCGCTGCGGGCCGCTGCGGCGGCAGCGATGTCGTGCGGCTCCGGTGCCGCAGTCTCATGAGCTGGGTCACGTTCTTCACTATGCCCGGCTTCTTTCACAGATGGCAAGAGGAGTTCTGCAATTCGCAGAATCGCATGGGCAGTATGGCTGCTGCACACCAGCCATGGCACACTGCTTGACGCCAGGGTCCGCCAGGGGAGGCAGTCAGGGAGGCAGTAGTGGCCGAGGCTCGTTCCGCGCCGACTGTGGGGCAGATAGTGCTCGGCCTACGCCTTCGCGATCTCCGCGAGCGCGCCGGACACTCCTTCACCGACGCCGCGTACGCGCTCAGTGTCAACACCACGACGGTGCGTCGCATGGAGAAGGCCGAGGTGGGCCTCAAGCCGCCCTACGTGGAGAAGCTGCTGCGGATGTACGGGCTCTCCGACGAGGAGACGGCGTCGTTCCTGGCCCTGGTGGACGAGGCGAACCGGCCCGGCTGGTGGCACAGCTTCCGCGATGTGCTGCCGCCCTGGTTCAGCCTCTACGTGAGCCTGGAGGGCGAGGCCAGCCTCATCAGGGCGTACGAGCCGCACTGCGTACCAGGACTGCTCCAGACGGAGGAGTACGCGCGAGCGCTGCTGCGTACCGGTTTTCCCTCCGCCGAGGAGGAGGAACTGGACCGCCGGGTGCAACTGCGCATGGGGCGCCAGCGGCTCCTCCAGGACCCCGACGCACCGGTGCTGTGGGCCGTGCTGGACGAGCAGGTGCTGCGCCGCCACGTGGGCTCACCCTCCGTGATGCGCGGCCAGATCGACCGGCTGATCGAGCTGTCCCGGCAGCAGAACATCACGCTGCAGATCATTCCGTTCACCGCGGGTGCCCACCCCGGCATGTTCGGGCCCTTCCAGCTCTTCCGGTTCGAGATTCCGGAGCTCCCGGACATCGTCTACACGGAGAGCCTGACGGGTGCCACGTACCTGGACGAGCGTCCGGACACCGCCGCCTACCTGGAGGTGCTGGACCGCATGGGCGCGCAGGCCGCGCCAGTACCACACACCGAGTCTGTACTCGGTGAGATCCGCAAGGAGTTCTGAACCATGGGTCATTCCGGCCACCCCCCACACATATACAACGGCATGCCCGCGAAACACCTCGGCACCGAGGGCTGGCAGAAGCCGTGGAGCGGCACCAACGGCGGCAGCTGCGTCGAGGCGATGAAGCTCGGCGACGGCCGGGTGGCGCTGCGGCAGTCGACCGACCCGGAAGGTCCGGCACTGATCTACACCACCCACGAGTTCGAGACCTTCCTCAGGGGCGCCAAGCAGGGCGTGGCCGACTTCCTGCTGGCCTCCGACTGACCGCACCGCCACCACCCCGGAACCCGGAGAACGGAGAGGCCGCATGACCGCAGAGGGCAACCCTCCCGGCATAGACACCACCAAGCCCCACTCGGCCCGGATGTACGACTACTACCTCGGCGGCAAGACCCACTACGAGGTCGACGTCCAGGCGGCCGAGGCGGTCATCGCGACCGTCCCGTTCGCCGGAGCGATGGCCCGCGCCAACCGGGACTTCATGATCCGCGCGACCCGATGGCTGGCCACCGAGGCGGGCGTGCGGCAGTTCCTGGACATCGGCAGCGGCATCCCCACCGAACCCAACCTCCACCAGGTCGCCCAGTCGGTCGCCCCCGACGCACGGGTCGTCTACACCGACAGCGATCCGATCGTGCTGCAGTACGCGCAGGCGCTGCTGCACAGCACGCCCGAGGGCCGTACCGCCTATCTGCAGGCCGACGCCGCCAAGCCGGAGTCCATCGCCGACTCCGACGAACTGCACGCCACGCTCGACCTGAACCGCCCGGTGGCTCTCTCGGTCAACGCGCTCTTCCACTTCGTCCCCGACGAGTGGGGGCCCTACGAGATCCTCACCGGGCTGCTGGACCGGCTGCCCTCCGGCAGCTATCTGTGCCTCTCGCACGCCACCGCCGACATCGACGACCCGGCCCTGGCCGCACGGGGCCGCGAGGTCGAGGAGATCTACGCCAAGGGCGGCACCGCCCTCCGACTGCGGGACCGCAGCGAGGTCGGCAGGTTCTTCGAGGGGCTCGAACTGGTCGAGCCGGGCATCGTGATGGCCCACGACTGGCGCCCGGAGCCCGGCCAGGCCGACGAACTCGAAGAGGGGCAGCCCAGCATGCTGGCGGGCCTGGCCCGCAAACCCTGAACCACAGGGACCACGACAGGCACTACTGAGGGGGAGACCGCATGTCCGAGCAGGACGGCCCACCACCGGTCGACACGGCCATACCGCACTCCGCGCGGATGTACGACTACTACCTCGGGGGGAAGACCCACTACGAGGCGGATGTGCGGGCGGCCGAGGCGGTGGTCGCCAAGCTGCCGGAGATCGTCACCGCGGCGCGCACCAACCGTGACTTCATGATCCGCGTCACCCGCGCCCTGGCGGCGGAGTACGGCGTGCGGCAGTTCCTGGACATCGGGAGCGGCATCCCCACCGAACCCAACCTCCACCAGGTCGCCCAGTCGGTCGCCCCCGACGCACGGGTCGTCTACACCGACAACGACCCCATCGTGCTGCAGTACGCGCAGGCACTGCTGCACAGCACACCCGAGGGCCGCACCACCTATCTGCACGCCGACGCGGCCCGGCCCGAGACGGTACTGGACTCGGCGGAACTGGGCGGGACCCTCGATCTGGACCGCCCGGTGGCCGTCTCGGTGAACGCGCTCGTGCACTTCATTCCGGACGAGCGGGGACCGGAGGGCATCCTGCGCACGCTGCTCGACCGGCTCGCTCCGGGCAGCTTCCTGTCGCTGAGCCACGGGATCGCCGATGTGCCCGACCGGGAGGGCTCCGAGCGGATCGACCACGTGGTCGACATCTACCGGCGCAGCGGCACCGTGCTCGTGCCCCGGAGCCGGGAGCAGGTCGCCCGGTTCTTCGACGGGTGGGAGCTGCTGGACCCGGGGCTGACCATGACGCATCTGTGGCGGCCCGACAACGGCCCGGACGGCGGGCTGCCCAAGGGCACTCTGACCATGTACGCGGGGGTGGGCCGCAAGCGGTGACCGCGCGGGTCCGGCACCGGAGGCGTTGACAGGGCCGGCCATCGGCGTGACCATAAGCAAGCGCTTAGAAACCGAGCGCCGCACGTCGCTGCCGCCTGCTCGCCGCCTCCGGGATCGGACCGCCTTCATGCCCTCATCCTCGCTGCTGCTCTCCCGCCGCGACCTGGACTTCCAGCTCTACGACTGGCTGGACGCCGAGGCACTGACCCGGCGCGCCCGCTACGCCGAGCACTCCCGGGAGACCTTCGACGATGCCCTGGACCTGAGCGAGCGGATCGCCACGCGGCACTTCGCCCCGCACAACAAGAAGAACGACCAGGAGGAGCCCTGGTTCGACGGCGAGCAGGTGCACACCGTCAAGGAAGTCTCCGAGGCGCTCGGGGTGTTCGCCGAATCCGGGCTGCTGGCAGCAGCCGTGGACGAGGAGTACGGCGGCATGGGCATGCCGCACACGGTCGCCACCGCCTGCTTCTCCTACTTCCAGGCGGCCAACGTCGGCACGTCCGCCTACCCGTTCCTCACCCTGGGCAACGCGCGCCTGCTGTGCGCACACGGCAGTCGCGAACAGATCGACACCTTCGTGCGGCCGATGCTCGAAGGGCGCTTCTTCGGCACCATGTGCCTGTCCGAACCGCAGGCCGGCTCCTCCCTCGCGGATGTCGCCACCCGCGCCGAGCCGCAGCCGGACGGCACCTACCGGCTCTTCGGCACCAAGATGTGGATCTCCGGCGGCGACCACGAACTGTCCGAGAACATCGTCCACCTGGTGCTCGCCCGGGTGCCCGGCGGACCGGCGGGTGTCAAGGGACTGTCCCTGTTCGTCGTCCCCAAGTACCTGGTCGGACCGGACGGCAGCCCGGGGGAACGCAACGACGTGGTCCCGGCCGGGCTCAACCACAAGATGGGCTACCGGGGCACCACCAACACGCTGCTCAACTTCGGCGAGGGCGCACACCACAGGCCCGGCGGGACACCGGGAGCCGTCGGGCACCTGGTGGGCGACGAGCACCGCGGACTGGCGTACATGTTCCACATGATGAACGGCGCCCGCATCGGCGTCGGCGCCGGTGCGATGGCACTGGGGTACACCGGCTACCTCAAGTCCCTCGCCTACGCGCGCGAGCGGCCGCAGGGGCGCGCACTCGCGGCCGGCGGCAAGGACGCGGCGGCTCCGCAGGTGCCGATCGTGCAGCACCCGGACGTGCGGCGGATGCTGCTGGCGCAGAAGTCCTACGTGGAGGGCGCGCTGGGGCTGCTGCTGTACTGCTCCATGCTGGTGGACGAGCAGCGTTCGGCCGCGGCCGAGGAGGACCGGGCCCGCGCCGAACTGCTGCTCGACGTGCTGACGCCGATCGCCAAGAGCTGGCCCTCGCAGTGGTGTCTGGAGGCCAACAGCCTGGCCATCCAGGTGCACGGCGGCTACGGCTACACCCGCGAGTACGACGTGGAACAGCACTACCGCGACAACCGCCTCAACCCCATCCACGAGGGCACGCACGGCATCCAGGGGCTCGACCTGCTGGGCCGCAAGGTGGTGCAGCACGGCGGCGCCGGACTGCGCGCGCTGGACGGCGCGGTGCGGGAGACGCTGCGGCGCGCGGAGGCGGCCGGTGGCGAGGCCGCGGCGCTGGCCGGGACGCTGGGCGGCTACTGGGAGCGGGCCACCACAGTGACGGCCCGGCTGTGGGAGAGTGGCGACCCCGAGACGGCGCTGGCGAACTCCTCGGTCTATCTGGAGGCGGTCGGGCACGTGGTGGTGGCGTGGATCTGGCTGGGCCAGTTCCTGGCCACGCTGTCCGCCGACCGCGCGGACGCGGGGGCCGAGGCGTTCCTGCGCGGCAAGCAGCAGGCGGCACGGTACTTCTTCCGTGTCGAGCTGCCCCGCACAGGACCGCAGTTCGACCTGCTGGCCGCGCTGGACACCGTCGCGGCCGAGACCGATCCCGACTGGCTCTGAGCCCGCCGGGGCGGCGCGGTTCAGTCCTCGTCAGTCCTCGCCCAGGTCGCGGGGGTCCAGGGGCCGGGTGGCCGGCCCCTGGAGCACGGAGCCGTCGGTGGCGAACCGCGAGCCGTGGCAGGGGCACTCCCAGGCGGTCTCCGCGTCGTTGAACCTGACCAGACAGCCCAGGTGCGGGCACCGCGGGGAGAGGGCACGCAGTTCGCCCTCCGCCGTCCGGTGCACCGCGCAGCGCCGCCCCCGCACCCGCACGATGGCGCCGTCGCCCGGGAGGATCTCGTCCACGGAGTCCACATGGCTGGGGCGCAGCCGGTCGGCGACGAACCGCCGGGCGACCGCCGACTGCAGGCGCAGCAGTGCGGGCGCCTCGCCGGGCCGCAGCCGCACCGGATCGTAGAGCCGCGCCCACGGCGGCAGCGGCTCGCCGGTGAGGTGGGCGGCCAGCAGTTGTCCGGCCAGCACCCCCGAACTCATCCCCCAGCCGCCGAAGCCCGCGGCGACGTAGGTGTGCCGTGTCCCGGCGTGGAAGCGTCCGATGTAGGGGACGCGATCGGTGGTCTCGTTGTCCTGGGTGGCCCAGCGGTGGGCGAGCCGGGCGCTGGGGAAGCGCTCGTAGGTCCAGGCGGCCAGCCGTTCGTAGCGGGCGCCGACGGATCCGGTGCCGGGCGTTCCGGGGGCGAACTGCTCCCCTGTGACGATCAGCAGCCGCCGTCCGTCGCCGAACGGATAGGGCGCGGTGCGCACCGACCGGCTCCCCCGTTCCGGGGAGACGTAGGTGCCGCCGGGATCCTCCTCCTCGGGCAGCAGCGCGGAGATGACCAGTTCCCGGCGCGGTTGCAGCCGGGAGAACATCAGCGCCCGGTCGAAGACCGGGTAGTGGGTGGCCACCACCACGTCCCGCGCGAGCACCTCTCCCCCGTTCTCGGCACGGAGCAGGCAGGGCTCGCCCTCGTCGAGCGCCACGACCCGGGTGCGCTCGAACAGCAGGCCGCCGTGCAGCCGGATGTCGTCGGCCAGCGCCAGCAGGTACTTGCGCGGGTGGAACTGGGCCTGGTTCTCGACCCGGACGGCGGCACGCACCCGGAAGGGCAGTCCGGTGTCGGTGACGAACGAGGCGGCCAGTCCGGCCTCGGCGGCCGCCTCCGCCTCGGCGCGGACCTCGTCCACGTGCTCGGCCGACTCCACGTACAGGTGGGCCGGGACGCGCTCCAGTTCGCAGTCGACGCCCAGCCGCGCGGCGACGGCGGCCAGCCGGTCGACGGCGCCCTGCTGCGACAGTGCGTAGTACCGTGCGTCCTCGGCGCCGCGGTCGGCGCGGAGCCGGCTGTAGGTCAGCCCGTGCAGCGCGGAGAGCTTGGCCGTGGTGTGCCCGGTGACCCCGGCCGCCAGCCGGTCGGACTCCAGCACGGCGACACTGCGGCCCGCGCGGGCCAGCTCCCAGGCCACCGAGAGGCCGGCGATGCCACTGCCCACCACGGCGGCGTCCACCTCGATCCTGCTGTCGGACGGCAGTTGGGGGCAGACCTCCCCCGCCGCCGAGAGCATCCAGTAGGACTCGTATCCGACGGGCAGTGTGGTCACCGCCGCCTCCCTTCAGCCCCCGGGTCGTCCCCCCTGTGGTTCCCGCTGGTACGCCGCTCACCCCCCACCGGCCACCGGCATATCACCGGGATTCGGCTGAAAAAACGCTTCTCTGCGGGGTTTCCCGCAGCGGAATTCCCCCGACTCCTCCCGCACGGTGCGGTGGGAGCGCTACGGTGTGTGCGCGCGGGGACGGTCGGTTGTTTGCTGCACGCCGGGAGGGTTCCGCGATGAGCGACAGAGGGCACCTGACGCCTGCTCACCACCTCGAAGAGCTGCTGGCCCGCGCCCAGAACCCGTTCGATGTCCGTGACACGGTCCTGGACCGACTACGCAGCGCTGTGATGTGCCAGGTGGAGCTGTACGGCTGGCGGCACCGCAACGTCCCGGCACCCGCCCTGCGGTGCAGCAGTTTCCGCCATGTCTTCCTGCTGGCCGACGGCAGCAGCGTGCTGCTGTGGGAACTGCGCTACGACAGTCCGGACGGTGCGGGCGAACTGCACGAGGTCTACGACGACACGGAGGCACTGCGCCGCGCCGAACGCCGGGCGCACCGCCGGATGGGCGAGAGGGGCGAACCGGACCGCCCGGGCCGCACTGCCGCGGTGTTCGACTTCCTGACCGGCTCCCCCGGCACGGCCTGCCCGCGGCGCGAGTACCCCGAGGGCGACTCGGCCGATCATGCCCGCAGGCTGCTGCGCCGCGCCGAGAACCAGGACCGGCCGGGCGAGGAGACGCTGCGGCTGCTCTCCTCCGCGCTGGGCCACCACATCCTGCACGTCCCCGGGCCCCGCATGCGGGCCGGGGACTGCCAGGTGTGGTGCTCGGTCTACGAACACGCCTTCCTGCTCGCCGACGGCAGCGAGATCAGCCTCTACGAGCTGGAGCACAACATGACGGGCACCGGCCGGCTGGCGTGCGAGGTGTACCCGGACGAGTCCGTGGCCGGCCAGGCAGCACACCGCCTCGCCCGGGAGCGGGGCTTGGACCTGTAGATCCCGGCCACGGTCGCCCGTGGACCGCCGAGCATCGGAGGAACGGCCATGTCCGCTCACGGACGCCACCGCCGCCATCAGCCACGCGCCGTCTCCCGCGTCTCGTTACGGGTGACGGCCGGCGGGGCGGGGATCGCACTGCCCCTGGTCGGGGCGCAGGCCGCGGACGCCGCGGCAGGGGACGTGTGGGAGAAGGTGGCCGCGTGCGAGAGCAGCGGCAACTGGAACGCCGCCACCGGCAACAGCTACTACGGGGGCCTCCAGTTCTCCAGCAGCACCTGGGAGGCGTACGGCGGTACCGCCTACGCCGCCCGCGCCGACCAGGCCACCAAGGACCAGCAGATCGCCGTCGCCGAGAAGGTGCTCGAAGGCCAGGGCCCCGGCGCCTGGCCCACCTGCGGTCCGCGCGCGGGCCTCGCACGCGGCGACGCGGCTCCGGCCGCCGCCCGGGACGACTCCGGGCAGCAGGCGGACCCGGCCGGCACGGCGCGCGCCGCGCAGGCCGCGCAGGCCGCACAGGCCGCACAGGCCAAGGCGGACCGGGCCAGAGCCGAGCGCGGCAAGAAACTGACGACCTACCAGGTGGTGGGCGGCGACACGCTCTCCGGGATCGCGCAGGAGAACGAGGTGGCCGGCGGGTGGCACGCTCTGTACGAGAGCAACCGCTCGACCATCGGCGACGACCCCGACCTGATCCTGCCCGGCCAGCGGCTGAGCCTGACCGGCAGCCCGCGGCGCACCGAGCGCCCACCGTCCCGGGCCCGCGGCTCCGAGGACGCCTCCGCACCGCAGGCACCGCGGCAGCGGACGGAGAAGCAGCCCACTCCGGAGAAGAAGAAACAGCAGCCCCCGAAACAGCAGCAGCGCGAGCACAGCCGGGAGCAGGCGGCGAAGCCGGCCCCCGCGCAGCAGGACTCCCCGTCCGCCACCGCGCCCGTCTCCGGCGTGGCGCCCAGCACCGCCTACCGTGCGGCGGGCGGCAGTTGGTCCTCGGGGCACCATACGGGGGTCGACTTCCCCGTCGGCACCGGCACCAGCGTCGAGGCGGTCACCAGCGGCACGGTCGTCTCGGCGGGCTGGGGCGGCGCCTACGGATACCAGGTGGTGCTGCGGCACCGGGACGGCAAGTACAGCCAGTACGGCCATCTGTCCGCCATCTCGGTGCGCTCCGGACAGGCCGTGCGTACAGGACAGCGACTCGGCCGCTCCGGTGCGACGGGCAACGCGACCGGCCCGCACCTGCACTTCGAGGTCCGCACCGGTCCTGGCTACGGCAGCGACATCAATCCGCTGGCGTATCTGCGGGGGCGCGGGGTGCGGATCTGACCTCCGCGCTCTCCCGGGCTCCGGAGGCCGCGGCCGGCTCGACGGTGCGGTCGCACCAGCGCTCCAGCAGCGGACGGGCAGCGCGAGGTGCCGCAGCAGCGCCCGGCGGTGACGACGTCGCTGCCGGAGTCGGTCAGTCCGCCCGCCGGCAGGACGTCGAGCCGGATGGCGAACAGCCAGATGCCCAGCAGTCCGATCCAGAAGGGCGGTGCGGCCTCCGGCGTGTAGGCCAGCGGGGTCACGATCCGGTCCAGGAGTCCGCCGCGGCGGCGGGCGGCGGCGACGCCGAGAGCCGTGCCGGCCGTCACGGCGAAGCAGAAGCCCGCGGCGCACAGCAGGACCGACCAGCCGAGCCGTTCGCCGATGGCCTGCGCGACGGGCTGCCGCAGCGAGGTCGAATCGCCCAGGTCGCCCTGCACCGCGCTGGTCAGCCACTCCCACCGGCGCTGCGGGAAGGGCCCGTCGAGGGCGAGGTTGGCGCGCAGTTGGTCGAGCGTCTCCTGCGAGGCGCTGAGTCCGGCCGCGCCCGCGTACTGCTGCACGGGGTCGAACGGGGAGGCGGCGGCCAGGGCGAAGACCCCGAACGTGACCGCCGCCAGCACCGGCACGGCGGCCAGCAGCCGCCGTCCCACCAAGCGCGCGGCCGCGGGTACGGCCGCGGGTATGGCTGCGCCGCTCATTCCTGCGGCTGCCAGTCCTGCAGGTCCCACCAGGGCCCGGCGCCGATGCCGTGGTCGTGCGGCTCGACCTGGGTGGTCAGCCCGCGCCACTTGTCGTCGATGACGTAGACGTGGTCGATGTGGGTGAGGAAGGTGTAGCCGGGGTTCTTCTCCAGCGCCCGCTGCACCGTGTCGTAGGCCGTCTTGCGCACCTCGGGGTCGCGGCTGCGGCGGGCGGTGTCGAGCTGCTCGTCGACGGTCTTGTCGTGGTAGTGGGCGAGGTTGTTCCAGCCGTCGCCGATCTGCGAGGAGTGCAGCGTGGGGTAGAGGTCGAAGTCGGGGTCCGCGGGAAAGCCGTTGCCCATCAGCATCGCGTCGTGGTCGAGCCGGGGGCGGACGACCTCACGGCTGCCGGCCCGGACGGTGACGTCGATTCCGGCCTTCTTGGCGTCGCCGGCGTAGGCGAGGGCGTGCTCCTGGCGCAGCTTGTCCCCGGAGAAGTACCAGAGGGTGAAGGAGGCGCGCCTGCCGTGCTTCGTGCGGATGCCGTCCTTGCCCGGCTTCCAGCCCGCGTCGTCCAGCAGCTTCCGGGCGCGGGTCAGGTCGCGCGCCCGCCGGGTACCCTCGGCGAACCACGGGCTGTCGGTGGGCAGCGGGCCGTAGGCGGGCTTGCCCGCGCCGTTGAGGACGGAGTCGACCATCGCCTTGCGGTCGACGGCGAGGTCGAGGGCGCGGCGGACGGCTCTGTCCCCGGTGACGGGGTTGCCGCTGGGGAGCGTGACGGCGCGGTAGTCGGCGGTCTTGGCGCTGAAGGTGCGCTTGTCCTCGTCCTTCTCGAAGGTCTCGGCGAGGTCGGGCGGCAGGATGGCGCCGTCCAGGTCACCGGAGCGCAGCCGGGTGGCCCGGACGTCGTCGTCCTCGATGACGGCCACGGTGAACCGTTCGACCTTCGGCTTGCCGCCCCAGTAGTGCGGGTTCGCCTTGAAGCTGAGCTTCTCGCCCTTGCGCCAGCGGGTCAGGACGTACGGTCCGGTGCCCACCGGCTGGGTGTTGTACGACCCGGTGTTGACATCGGTGCGCGAGGCCACCGCCTGGGAGGCGATGGGCAGCACGGTGCGCTCGGCGAACGCCGCGTACGGGTAGGACAGCCGGAAGACGACCCGGTGCTTCCCCTCGGCGGTGACGCTCTCGACCGCGTCCAGTTCGCCCTTGGAGGGGTTGTCGGTCTTCTCGTCGAGGATCGTCTCGTAGGTGTAGACGACGTCTTCGGCGGTGAAGGGCTTGCCGTCGCTGAAGGTGACGCCCTTGCGCAGGTCGTAGGTGTAGGTGCGGCCGTCCTTGCTCACCTGCGGCAGCCGGGTGGCGAGTGCGGGCCGCAGGTTCATCCTGGCGTCGTGGGTCAGCAGCCCGTCGAATATCTTCGAGTTGCCCTCCTTCCCGTAGCCGAGCAGGGGGCTGAGGGTCTCGGGCTCCTGGGCGACGCCGACCGTGACCGATTCCGTGCCGCCGCCCGAACCCTCACCGCCGCCGGGCGCGGAGCAGGCCGCGGCCCCCGCGAGGACCGCTGCGGCGGTCGCCGCAGCGGTGGCTGTCCGTGCTGTCCGGGCAGTCATCTGTGGCACACTCCTTGTTCGGCGTCACCAGTTTTTGCGAATCTTTCGCAATTAGCTGCGATTACATCACGGGTGCCGCGGCGCACTATGCCCCGATACCTCCCGGCGGGACCGGCGGTACCTGGGCAAGATCCAGCCCCAGTAACGCTGTTTCCTTCCACGCGCCGCTCCTCGGTCAGTAGCCTCGTGGGCCCGACCGGAACTCCCCGGTGAACAAAGCGAGCTGGAGACCCTTCGATGGAACGTCCCGCCTGGGCCCCGCAGGGCATCGACCTCACTGTGCCGAGCGTGTCGCGGATGTACGACTACTACCTGGGCGGTTCGCACAACTTCGAGGTCGACCGGGAGACGGCGCGGCAGGCGATCAAGGCATGGCCGGGACTTCCCAAGATCATGCAGGCGAACCGGGCCTTCATGCGCCGCGCGATCCGCTTCGCCGTCCAGGAGGGCATCACCCAGTTCCTCGACATCGGTTCGGGCATCCCGACCTTCGGCAACGTCCACGAGGTGGCCCACGCGCTGGACCGCGGCGCGCGCACCGTCTACGTCGACAACGATCCGGTCGCCGTCGCGCACAGCCGCGCGGTGCTGGGGGACGACCGCAGAGCGGGCGTCGTCTCGGCGGACTTCCGCTCGCCCCAGGACATCGTCGAGAGCCCCGAGGTGGAGGAGTTGCTGGAGCTGGACAAGCCGGTGGTGGTGATGCTCGTCGCACTGCTGCACTTCGTCGAGGACCGGGACGAGCCGCGCAAGTGCGTGGCGGAGCTGGCCCGCCGTCTGGCGCCGGGGAGTCTGCTGGTGATCTCCCACGGGTCCTGCGAGGGCGGCCCCGTTCGGGACGGCGGCGCCGCCCTCCGTGAGGTGTACAGCACCGCGAGCGCCCCGCTGGTCACCCGGTCCAAGGACGAGATCGCCCAGTTCTTCGAGGAGTTCGAACTCGTGGAACCGGGCCTGGTCGCGCTGCCGCACTGGCGCCCCGACAGCCCGCTGGAGCTGGAGGACCCGGTCGTCCTGGGCGGGCTCGCCGGAGTGGGCCGCAAGGTGGGACTCGCCGAGTGACTTCTCAGGACGGGCCCGAAAAACACCAGGGGCGCACCCGCCCGGCAGCCGGCCCGGCGGAGGACGGCACCGGCCCGGGAGGCGAGGACGGACTGCGCCGCTTCGCGCGGATCTGGAGCCGGACGGTCTACCCGGCCACCCAGACCTCCCTCACCCGGGCCGAACTGGAGGACTTCCTCCACCCGTTGGCCGTCCGCATGGGCGAGGCACTGCACGCCTATCCGTTCAGCCCCGCGCCGGGCCGGGAGGTCGGCGAGGTGCTGGTGAACCAGGCGCACTGCACCAGCCCCGACGCGCTCCCGCACGTCCTCGGGGTGATCGAGTCCTACCTGGTCCTCTACGCGGGCACCCCGCGCGGCCTGGGCGTGGACGAGGCGCGGTCGCGCTGCGCGCGGCTCCAGCACGCCCTCGCGGCCGGGTTCACACTCGCCGTGCGGGAGCGGACCCTGGCCGAGCAGGAGGCCCTCTCCCGCGCCGCGCTGGCCGCGCAGACCGCGGTCGAGGAGGCGCTGCACGCGTCCGAGACCCGGTTCCGGGCCGTCTTCAAGGACGCCACCCTCGGCATCGGGATCGCCGACATGAACGGCCGGCTGCGCGACGCCAACGGCGCCCTGGCCCGGATGTTCGGACACTCCGAGGAGGAGATGCGGCGCCGCAACATCAACGACTGGGTGCACCCCGACGACGCCCCCGACGTGTGGCGGCTGCACCGCGAGCTGGCCGCCGGGCGGCGCGACCACTTCCGGGTGGAGAAGCCCTATCAGCGCCCGGACGGCACCGTGCTGTGGACCAACCTGACGGTCTCCCTGCTGCGGGACGCCGACGGCGAGCCGCGCTATCAACTCGCCCTCATGGAGGACATCACCGAGCGCCGGCTGCTCCATCTGCGGCTCCGCTACGAGGCGACCCACGACGAGCTGACCGGTCTGCCGAACCGCACCCTGTTCGCCGAGCGGCTGGACCGCATCCTGGCACCCGGCAACGGGGTGGCCCGGTTCGGGCTGTGCTATCTGGACATCGACGGCTTCAAGACGGTCAACGACAGCCTGGGGCACGCCGTGGGCGACCAGCTCCTCGTCGCGGTCGGCGAGCGCCTCCAGTCCTGCACGACCGCGCCCGCGCACCTGGTGGCCCGGATCGGGGGCGACGAGTTCGCCGTGCTGATGTCCGACCCGCAGGGCGCGGAGGAGATCACCGGCATGGCGCGGGCCCTGCTCGCCGCGCTGGCCACACCCGTCTCACTGGACGGGCGGGAGCTGTCGGTCCGGGCCAGCATCGGCATCGTCGAAGGTGCCGCCGGTCAGCTCGAACCCGCCGAGGTGCTGCGCAGCGCCGACATCACCATGTACCGGGCCAAGGACGCGGGCGGCAGCCGCTACGAGCTGGCCGATCCGGACTCCGAGGCGCGGGCGATAGACCGGCACAGCCTCACCAACCGGCTGCCGGCCGCGCTGGAGCGGGACGAGTTCTTCCTGGAGTACCAGCCGCTGATCCGGATGAGCGACGGCCGGGTGGACGGCGCCGAGGCACTGGTGCGCTGGAAGCACCCGGTGCACGGGAGGCTCGGTCCGGACCGGTTCATCCCGCTGGCCGAACACACCGGGCTGATCGTGCCGTTGGGCCGCTGGGTGCTGGAGCAGGCCGTCGCGCAGAGCTGCGCCTGGGCGGGCGGGCAGCCGCTGCGGGTCAACGTCAACCTCTCCCCGCGCCAGCTCCACCACCCGGACCTGGTGCCGGACACCGTCGCGGTGCTGGAGTCCGCGGGTGTGGCGCCCTCGTCGCTGTGCCTGGAGGTCACCGAGAGCGCCCTGATCAGCGCGGACGAGGACGAGCTCAAACCGCTGTGGCAACTGGCCGAGCTGGGCGTCGACATCGCACTGGACGACTTCGGCACCGGCTACTCCAACCTCGCCAACCTGCGCCGGCTGCCGGCCACCACCCTCAAGCTGGACCGCTCCTTCACACAGGGCCTCCAGCGGCACCCGGCCGACCCGGTGGACCTCACCTTCGTGGAGGGCATCGTCTCGCTGGCGCACGCGCTCGGGCTGGCCGTGACCGTCGAGGGAGTGGAGACCGAGAGCCAGGCCGACCAACTGCGCGACCTGGGCTGCGACACGGCACAGGGCTGGTACTACGCGCGTCCGTCCTCGCCGGGCGAGTTCGCCAAGGACTGGGTGCCGGCCGGATGAGGCCCGGTCAGGCCCCGGGCCGCGGCGGCTGCCGCGACGCCCAGGAGGGGAGCCAGACCGCCTCGGAGAGCCCCGGCAGGCTCTCCAGGTGGGTGAGGACGCCGCGCAGACCCGGGTGCGGCTCCGTCGCCGGCAGCAGCAGCGAGATCGGATAGGCGAGGACCGGATCCGCCACGGGGATGCGGCGCAGGTCGTGGCCCGCCGGCCAGAGGTACCGGTCCCGTGCCCCGACCAGCGTGGCCACCTCCGCGGAGTCCGCGAGGACGTCCAGGAGCACCTCGTCCCCGAAGTGCGGGCCTGCCGCGTCGATGCGCAGGTCGAATTCGGCCGCGAGCTGATCGTAGAACTCCCCCCACTCGCTGCGGGGTGCGATGCCGGGCACCCATATCCGGTGCCCGCGCAACTGCTGCGGCGACAGCCGCCGTGCCGAGGCGAGCGGGTGCGCCGGCCCGACGAGGAGTTCCAGCGGAGAGTGGAACGCGGGGATCATCCGCACCCCGGGCGGCAGCGCGGCAGGATCGGTGACGGTGCGGAACGAGGCGTCGACCTCCCCGGCCGCCACGGCGGCGACCGCAGTACGGGGATCGGCGGTCCTGAGCGTCACCACGTCGAGCTCGGTCCCGGGATGCGCGCGCCAGTAGTCGTGCAGCACGACGGCCTGCGCGCTGCGCAGACCGAGCACGTCGATCCGCAGGGCGCGGGAGCCCGGCCTGACCGCGGTGACGGCCCGCTCGGCGCCCGCGACGATGCCCCGCGCGTGCGGGAGGAGCGCCTGCCCGTCCAGCGAGAGCTCGACCCCCCGGGGAGTACGCGAGAACAGCCGTACCCCCAGCTCGCGCTCCAGCGCTGCGATCCGTTTGGAGACCGCCTGCTGGGTGACGCCCAGCTCGTCCGCCGTGTGCTGGAACTGTCCGAGCTCGGCCGCCCGGACGAATGATCGCAATGCCTCGGTGTCCACCGCTGCACTCTAGAGGCACACAACCGGAGGTTGTGGCGCGCCGCGGAGCGGTTGTTTGCTCCCGCCTGTGCGGCGCTGGTGTGCTGCGCGGCATCCACACCAGCGGTTGTCACGGGGGGCCATGTGCACAGGAGACAGGGAAGCGATCTCGGACGGCTGTGGAGGGCCTACGCCGTCAGCACCTACGGCACCTGGGTCGCTTTCGGGGCCTTCCACCTGATCGCGGTCCAGGTGCTGCGGGTGTCGGCGTTCGCGGTCTCGCTGCTCGACGCCGCCGGTCTCGCCCTGGCCGCGTGCGTCGCGGTCCCGCTGGGGCCGTGGACCGAGTACCGGACCAAGCGCCCGGTCATGATCGCCACGGATCTCCTGCGCTTCACCGCCCTGGCGAGTGTTCCGCTCGCGTACCTGACCGGCGTGCTGTCCTACGGCCACCTGCTGGTCGTCTCGGTCGTCTGCGGGACGGCGGGCATCGCCTTCACCGCCGCGTCCGGCGCCTACCTCAAGCACCTCGTCGACGCGGACCGGCTGCTCACCGCGAACGGGAGGTTCGAGGGCACGAACTGGCTGGCCACCGCGGCCGGGCCGCCGCTGGGCGGCATGCTCGTCGCACTGTTCGGCCCGGTCGTCACCGTCACCGCGGACGCCCTCAGCCATCTGCTCTCCGCGCTCGGCCTGCTGCGGATCCGCGGTGCCGACACCGCCGCACCGCGCACGGCGCCCGGCCGGCTGCGTGCCGCCGACCTCGCGAGCGGCTGGCGCGTCATCCTGCACGACCGCGTCCTGCGGCGGCTGTTCCTCAACTCCATGGCGGTCAACGGGCTGATCATGGCCACCGGTCCGCTGCTGGCCGTTCTGCTGCTGGGCCGCTACCACTTCCCCGCCTGGCAGTACGGTCTGGCCTTCGGCGTCCCGGCGCTCGGCGGCTTCGTCGGGGCCCGCCTCTCCGCGCCCCTCGCCGCCCGTTACGGACGGCACCGTGTGCTGCTCGTCTCCGGGTGGCTGCGTGCGCTCTTCCCGGTCGGGCTCGCACTGACCCGCCCCGGCGTGCCCGGCCTGGTCACGGTGCTCACCGTCGAGGCGCTGCTGATCGTCTGTGCGGGGGTCTTCAATCCCCTCAACACGACGGAGCGGCTGCAGCGCGCTCCCACCGGCCGCGTCGCGCAGGTCGTCAGCGCGTGGAGCATCAGCAGCAAACTCGCCCAAGCCGCCTTCATTCTGGCCGGGGGCGCCCTGGGGACGCTGACCGGACCGCTGACCGCGATCACCGTGTCGGGCGTGCTCCTGCTCGGAACCCCCCTGCTCCTCCCCCGGCGGATGTCCGGGCCCGAATCCCCGTCCGGGGAGGCCGGGGCGGCCGGGGAGCTCCGTCGGGTATGACGGGTGCTTGGGGCCGCGGCGCGCCGGAGCGCTGCTATCGGCGGGCGGACGCGTCCAGGTGACGCTCGAACCACGCCATCAGATCGGCCTCGACCTCGTCCCGGTTGGTCTCGTTGAGGATCTCGTGCCGTGCGCCCGGGTAGGCGCGCCAGCTCAGATCCCGGGTACCCCGGTAGCGGAAGTCCTCCAGGAGCTCGTGGACGAGCGTCAGCCCCTGATGGCAGGGGTCCTGGTCGCCGACGGCGACGTGGACCGGCAGCTCGCGCGGGATCCGGGCGAACTGCTCCGGATCGTTGACCTTGCGGGAGCCGCGCACCCAGTCCAGGGACAGCCCCGCGCCGAACGGGAAGCCGCAGCGCTCGTCCCGGACGTAGACCTCGACCTCGGCCGGGTCGCGGGAGAGCCACTCGAAGCCTGTGCGGTGCGTGAAGGGGTCGTTGAACGAACCGAAGAGCAGAGTGGTGAAGTCCGACGGCGCGTCCCTGCCCTCCTCGGCGACCTGCCGCTCCAGCCGCTGCACGGCGGCTTCGGGATCGCAGCCGGGCAGCGAGCGGAACGTGCCGGACAGCACCAGCCCGGAGAGGCCGCCGCCGAATTCCTGGGCACAGTCACGGGCGAGCTGCGAACCCATGCTGTGGCCGAGCAGGAACAGCGGGGCATCGCAGGGCAGCCGGGCCCGGGCCCGGTCGCCGACCTCCTTGAGGTCGGCGACCGTGGACCGCCAGCCCTCGGCGCCCGCCGCTCCGTAGCCGCCGGTGCCGGCGGCCGTGCGGCCGTGGCCCCGGTGGTCCGAGGCCACCACCGCGTAGCCGCCCGCGGTCAGCCGGCGCGCGAACCGTTCGTAGCGCAGCGCGTGTTCGGCGGCGCCGTGCGCGATCTGGACCAGCGCGCGCACCTCGCCCTCCGGCCACCAGGTGTAGCTCGCCACCGGCGTCCCGTCCGCCGCGGCTGTGACCTCGTCCCGCCGTTCCGCCACGCTCGGCCCCTTTCCACCCGGCCGTCCGCCGGGCCCTCGTCGCGCACCGGCGCGCGGGTCACCGCACCGCGCGCAGGCGGTAACCGTAGCGGTAGGTGCGATCCGCGTGAAGAAGGTACTTCTCCAGCGGCGGAGCCCCCCACGAGTCGTTGCCGCCGACTCCCGTCTGCCGGTGGTTGACGCCCAGCACGGTCTCCTCCCCGGGGCCGAGTTCATAGGGGTGGCCGGGCCCGTCCAGGTCGGCCGGGGTGTACCGGAGGGCGCTGAGTTCCAGCTGGTCGCCGTCCTCGGTGGTGACCCGCAGCCCGGCGCCGTGCCTGCCGGTCAGCTCCCCCCAGCGCACGCCGGTGACGTTGCCGCACTCCTGCGGGCGTACGTAGGGCGTGAACCGGTCCGCCACCTCGGCCCGGTAGCGGCCCACGTGGGCGGCGGTCGCGCGGTCCCGGTAGTTCTCGTGCGGCCCGCGGCCGTACCAGCCGAACGTGGAGAGCTCCCCGGGGAGGGTGAACAGCGCGCCGACCAGCGGCAGGTCGGGCAGCCCGGAGCCGGGTTCCAGAGTGTGCGCCACCCGCACCTCCCCGTCGCCGCGCACCGTGAGGACGGTGGTGAAGGCGCTGCTCGCGGGCGAGGTCGGCAGAGTGCTGCGGACCTCGACGGAGAGCTGCGCGCGGTTCTCCCGGGTGACCCGCACGCTGTCGGTGGTGCGGTGGGCGCCCGCCTCCTTCCACGTCCGGGCGGTGTTCTGGAATCCGCGGCCGCGGTCGTTGTCGGTGGGCGCGCGCCAGAAGTTGGGCACCGGGCCTTCCGTGAGCAGCACCACGCCCCGGTGCCGGAAGCCGGTCAGGGTGCCGCGGTCCTTGTCGAGGGTGAGGGAGAAGTCCCGGCCGGTGACGGTGACCTGCTCGCCGGTCTCCTCGTACTCGACGGGCGGCAGTCCGCTCTCCTGCGGCTGGGCGGCGGCCGCCTGCCACTCCGTGAGCGGGAACTGCGCGCCCGCGACCTCGTGCCCGGCCTCGGCCCAGGGGCTGCGCCGCCGCAGCACGAGGGAGAGGTTCAGCCAGTACTCGGCGCCCGGTACCGGGCGGGAGGGGCGTTCGAGGGGCAGCCGCAGGGTGCTGGTCCCGCCGGGTTCGGTCCGGGGCGGCCGCACGGTGCCGTGCCCGGTGCGCTCCCCGTCCCGGGTGACCTCCCAGCGCAGTTCGTAGCCGTCCAGGCCGGTGAACGCGTACTTGTTGGCGATCCCGACCTCGCCCCGCGCGGCCTTCCCGCCGGAGAAGGCGACCCGCTGGTAGACCCGTTTGACCTCGGCCATCGCGGGGTTGACCCGGCGGTCGGAGCGGACGACGCCGTTGCAGCAGAAGTTGCCGTCGCTCGGACAGCCGGGGACCCAGTCGCCGCCGTAGGACTGGTAGCTGCGGGAGGGATCACCGGGCACCGGCTTCCGGATGGTCTGGTCCACCCAGTCCCAGATGAAACCGCCGTGCAGGTTGGGGTACTTCTCGAAGAGGTCCCAGTACTCCTGGAGGTTGCCGGTGCTGTTGCCCATGGAGTGCGCGTACTCGCACAGCATGAACGGCTTGGTGTTGCCCGACCTGCCGTACTTCTCGACCTCGTCGGGTTTGGCGTACATCCGGCTCTCCACGTCGGCGACGGAACTCATGCCCTCGTAGTGCACGGGCCGGGTGGGGTCGCGCCGGTGGAACCAGTCGGCCATGGTGCGGAAGTTCTCGCCGCTGCCCGCCTCGTTGCCGAGTGACCACAGCACCACGCACGGGTGGTTCTTGTCCCGTTCGACCATGCTGCGGGCCCGGTCCAGGCACGCCTCGGTCCACTCCGGGAGGGAGCCGGGGACGGTGTCGCGGACCCCGTGGGTCTCCAGGTTGGTCTCGCCGATGACGTACAGGCCGTACTCGTCGCACAGCTCCAGCCAGCGGGGCGAGTCGGGGTAGTGCGAGGTGCGGACGGCGTTGATGTTGTGCTGCTTCATCAGTTCGATGTCGCGCAGCATGGTCTTCTCCGGCACGGCCTGGCCGTGCACGGGATCCGTCTCGTGCCGGTTGGTGCCCGCGAAGAGCAGCGGCCGGCCGTTGAGATGCAGTCTGCCGGGACCGAACGTCACCTCGCGGAATCCGAAGCGCACCCGTTGCACCTCGCTGCGGTCGCCGCCCGGATCCCGCACGGTCAGCACCAGCGTGTAGAGGCTGGGGCTCTCCGCCGACCACAGCCGCGGCGCCCGCACCGTGCCGGTCAGCTCCAGGTCGGCGATGCCGCCCGCCGGGGGCTGTGCGCTGCCGGTGAGGGGACCGGTCCGCACCCGGTGCCCGTCCGCGTCGTAGAGGACGCCGGAGACGGTGTACTTCCCGGCCGTGCCGCCGGTGGTGTCGCGTATCCGGGCGCGGACGGTGAGCTCGGCACTGGTGCGCGCCTCGTCGAGTGCGGTGCGGACCTCGGCGTCGTGCAGGTGGACTCGGGGCACCGAGTACAGGTACACGTCGCGGAAGATCCCGGACAGGTCGATCATGTCCTGGTCCTCCAGCCAGCTGCCGTCCGACCAGCGGTAGACCTGCACGGCCAGGGTGTTCTCGCCGTCCTGGAGCTGCTCGCCGATGTCGAACTCGGCCGGGGTGTAGCTGTCCTCGCTGTAGCCGACCCGCTCGCCGTTCACCCAGACGAAGAAGGCCGACTTCACCCCCTGGAAGGAGAGGAGGGTGCGCCTGCCGCGCCAACTGCGGGGCACACGGAAGGTCCGCCGGTAGGAGCCGACCGGGTTGAACTTCCGCGGGACGTCGGGGGGTTCCGGCTGCTCGTAGCCCGTCCAGGGGTACTTGATGTTCAGGTAGACGGGCTCCCGGTAGCCGTGCATCTCCCAGTTGGACGGGACGGGCAGCCGGTCCCAGTCCCCGTCGTCGAAATCGGTGCGGTGGAACCCCTCCGGGCGCTTCTCCGGGTTCTCGCACCAGTGGAAGCGCCAGTCGCCGTTCAGCGAACGGTGGTACGGGGAGTCCCCGGGCCTGTCCTCGAGTGCGGAGGCGCGGTCGCGGCAGGGGATGAGGGCTGCGCGCGCCGGTTCGCGGTTGACCTGGAAGACGGTGGGGTCGGCGTCCCACTCCCGTTCGCCTTCCCGCCCGCCTTCCCGCCCGTCTTCCCGTCCGTTCGGTCCGGCCGGGCTCCGCTGCGCGGCGGCGAAGGCCGCCTTCTGGTCGCGGAAGGCGGCCCAGCCCGCCAGAGTGCCACCGGTCGTTGCCAGAAAGCTCCGTCGTGCCCATGGCTTCGGATTCATGACTCCACAAGACACCACAGAGCCACATCACTATCAACGCTTTCGCACAACTTCTTTCATCGAGAGTGTTCCCGGCACGCGCGCGGGCCGCAGTGGGGACTCGGCACCGCGGTCCGGTGTCCGGAGCACCGCGCCGCACGGCGTGCGGCAGGCGGCAGGCGGCAGGCGGCAGGCGGCAGGCAACGGGCGGCAGGCAACGGGCGGGAGCCTCACGTGTCCTGGCCGTACCCGGCTCCCCGGTGGCGCCCGTGCCGAGCGGCGGGCCTCCGCGACCCACCGGCCTGCCCCGCGGGTCCCGCACCCGGGTCCGGGTCCGGGACCGGCAGTCGGCCGGGATCCGCCGGGTCGCCCTGCCGGGGGGCGGCCGCCTCGCCCGGTTCGCTCTCCCGGTCGGCCGGACCGGCCTCGTCCCGGGGCCGGACCGCGGGGTCGTGCTCCGCGGCGGTGTGCTCCTGCCCGGCGCGCCGGGGCAGCGGGGGGCGCCCCGGTGCGGCCTCGGCACCCCCGGGTTCCCCGGCCGGTACGGATGACGCGAAGGGCAGCGGCGTCGCGGGCCCGCGCTCCTTTCCGCGCGCTCGGGCCCGCGGCCGCGGATCGGCGGTGTCGCGCACGGCGGCCGGCGCGGCGGACCCGGCCCCTCCCGGGCCCGCGGCGGGCCGCCCCTCGGGCACGCGGGCGGCGGCGTCGGCCGGTGGCGCGGCCGCGGGGGCCGGGCCCGTCGCCGGATCCGCGGCGGGCCGCGGACGGCGGGTGTCCGCGCCGGAGCCCGCTCCCGGGGCCGGGGCGCCGGGCCCGGCGGCGGGGACCGGCCCGGTCCCAGGGCCGGCACCTGCGCCGCTCACCGGTCCGGGCGCCGACCGGCGCACGGCCTCATCCGGCCGGGGTGCGGCCCCCGGAGCGGGAGTTGCCCCCGGAGCGGCGGTTGTACCCGGCGCACGCCGCCTGCCGGGCCCGGCGGCCGCTGCGGCCCGGCCGGATGCGTTCTCCGGCCGGGCACCGGGGGCGGTTTCGCCGGTGCGGCCCAGCAGACGCTGCGGCAGGACGGCGACTGCCTGCACCCCGCCGTAGATGTTGTTCCGCAGTTGGACGACGATGCCGTGCCGCCGGGCCAGGGCGGCGACGACGTAGAGGCCGATGCGGCCGTCCCGCACCAGTTCGGTGGCGTCGGTCCGACCGGGTTCGGCGAGCACCGTGTTGAGGCGTTGCTGTGCGACGGGGTCCATGCCCGGCCCCCGGTCCTCGACCTCGACCGCGAGCCCGGCGGCGACGCGCTGCGTGCGCACCAGCACCTGCGCCTCCGGCGGGGAGAAGACCGTGGCGTTCTCGATGAGTTCGGCCAGCAGATGGACGACGTCCGCGACGGCCTGCCCGTGCACCGTGCCCTCGATCGGGGGCACCAACTGCACCCGCGTGTAGTGCTCGACCTCGGCGACGGCGGAGCGGAGCGCCTCGGAGAGGGAGACGGGGCGGGTCCACCGGCGGTGCGCGGCCGCGCCGCCGAGCACCGCCAGGTTCTCCGCGTGCCGCCGGGTGCGGGTGGCGACGTGGTCGACCCGGAAGACGCCCTTGAGCAGATCGGGATCCTCGATCTCGTTCTCCAGCCGGTCGATGAGCTCGATCTCCCGGTGCACCAGGGACTGGAGCCGGCGGGCGAGGCCGACGAAGACCTCGGCCCGCTCCTCGCCCCCGTCACGCGCCTCCGCCGTCAGCACGACCGCCTCCACGAGGGCGGACTCCGCGGCGCACTGGGCGAGCGCCGCCTGGTGGCCGAGCAGGTCCAGCGCGTCGCCGACGGGTTCGGCCTCCGGGGCCCGGGTGCGGGTCACGGGGCGCTCGCCGTGCCGCAGCGCCCAGAGCATCGACCGGAGTTCGGCCTGGCCGCGCACCAGGCTCCGCCGCAGCGCCGCACAGCGTGCGGCGCTGCCGCGCGCCTCGGCCTCGGCCAGCAGCCAGGCCCCGCCCAGGGCGGCGGCGACGAGCAGCGCGCCGAGCACCAGCAGGGTCCACAGCCCGGCGCCGAGCGGTTCCGCCCCCGCACGGGCTCCCAGCACACAGCCGACGACGAGGGTTCCGACGGCCGCGACCGCCCCCGAGGGCAGCACTGCGAGCCGCACCAGGCGGCGCCGTACGGCGGCGTCCCCCACGTTCTCCCGAGCCCGGGTCTGCGCTCGCGGCCTGCCGTGCCGCCGCCGTGCGGGGACGTTTTTGCCGCGCGGCGCGGCCGGTGGGACCGCGGGCGAAGCGGAAGCGGATACTCCCCTTCCATTCAGGGTCGCGTAGCTCAGGGATTCGGCCATGGGTTCCTCGGCAGAGTTGAGGCAGGTGAGAAGTGGAACAGACAGCGCGGGACAGTCGGGAGAAAGGTGTCGGCGCCGTGGTCACGCTAGCCCCGGGGGTTGGCTCCCCCTGGCCCGTACAAGGGATTCGCCAGGGTTCGCCACCTCCCAACGAGTGAACCCACCTGACTTTCCCTTGACAGGTCGTCCACGGCAGCCGGTCAGTACGCCCTGACCGTGACGTTCACCCGCCCCCGCAGCCCCAGCCCGGGCGGCGCGGACCCGGGCTCGGTGCGGGGCACGCCGTGGTAGGCACGGCGCGCCGGGCCGCCGAAGACGAAGGCGTCCCCGCTGCGGAGCGGCACATCCCGCCAGGGCCGCCCGCGCCCCTCGGTGTTCCCGAAGCGGAAGACGCAGGAGTCCCCCAGGCTGAAGGAGACGACGGGCGCGTCGGAGGGCTCGTCGCTGTCCCGGTGCATGCCCATCCGCGCACCGGCGCCGTAGAAGTTCACCAGCGCCACGTCGTACCGGACGGTGCACGGCCCCGGGCCGTACCGCGGTTCCCCGGTCGCCTCGGCAGCCGCGTCCACCGCGGCCCGGGCCCACTCCCCCAGCCGGCCGGGGAAGGTCTTGACGGGCTCCCCGCCGCCGTCCACCACCGTCGGCGCGTATCCGTACGGGTACCAGTGCCGCCCCAGGCTCACCTGGCGCACCGACATCTCACCACCGCCGGGCATCCGCACGGTCCGCAGCCCCGCGGGCGGCAGCGCCCAGCTCCGGCACCCGGCCAGCAGCTCCCGCTGGGCGCCCTCCCCCAGCCACCCGGGCAGCAGGACGGCGCCCGCGGCGATCTCCTCCGCCGGCCGCGGGAACAGCTCCGCACTCACCCGGACCACCCTACGGCGCCACCGTCCGGTCCCCCGGGCGATGCGAGTGGGCGGGCGGGCGGAAGCTGCGGCCCGGCCCGAGGGCGTGCCGCCGATGCCACGGCGGGCGGGAGCGGGCGTCGCACGGATCACTGCGCAGGGACTGATCGCCTCAGGCACCCATGCCGTATGGTCGGACGACAGGACTCGGAGGCGAGGAGCGCGCGTGAGTGTGGATTCCACCGGGACGGTGCTGACCGGGGTGCGGAACTTCCGGGACGTCGGCGGCCTGCCGACGGCGGACGGGCGCCGGGTGCGCTCCGGCGTGCTCTTCCGCAGCGGCCACCTGGCGCACGCGACCCCCGAGGACGCCACCGCGCTGGGCGCACTCGCGCTGCACACCGTCTTCGACTTCCGCAACTCCGCCGACCGGGCACTGGACGGCCCCGACATCGAACTGCCCGGCGTGCGCAACATCAATCTGCCGCTCTCCGACCCGGCCGACGGAGCCGAGTTCTGGCGGCTGGTGCGGGACGGCGAACTCGACCAGCTCCAGGCGATCCTCGGCGACGGCCTCGCCGCCCAGCGGATGACCGACTCCTACCGCACCATGATCCACGAGCGCACCGCCGAGCACAGCCGGATCCTGCACGCGCTCGCCGAGGACAGCCTGCCCGCACTGCTGCACTGCGCGGCGGGCAAGGACCGGGCGGGTCTCTCGATCGCCGTCACCCTGCTGGCGCTCGGCGTCGAGCGGGACGCCGTGGAGGAGGACTACCTCCAGTCCAACCACCCGCACCGGCGCTACAGGATCCACCGCAGCGGCAAGTCCCGGGCGGGGATGTCGCCGGAGGTCATGGAACTGCTCGCGCCGCTCTTCGAGGCCCGGGCCGGCTACCTCCACGCGGCGTTCGCCGCCATCGACGAGACCTGGGGCGGCGTGGACGCCTACCTGGCCGAGGGCCTGCGGCTCTCCGAGGAGACCCGCACCCGGCTCCGCTCCCGCCTGCTGGAGTCCTGAGGCCCGGGTCCGCGCCCCGGGAACCGCCGCAGCCCCGCCGAGCGGATGCGGCCGGCCCTGCTCAGCGGCGGTGACCCGCTCAGCGGTTGGCCACCGCCTGCCTGACCAGTGTGCGCCCGAAGTCCCACATGAGCCCGCCGCCGCTGTGCGCGTCGTCCATGACCTGGGTGAAGGCCGCCACGAACCGGTCCACCTCGGCCTCGCCGACCACCAGCGGCGGGATCAGTTTGATGACTTCCAGGTGGTCCCCGGAGACCTGGGTGAGGATCCGGTGCTTCTGCAGCAGCGGAACGACGACCATCTGGGCGAACAGCCCCTTGCGCGCCGCCTGGAGCATCGTCCAGCGGCTCCGCAGCTTCAGCGACCTGGGCCTGCCGAACTCGATCCCGATCATCAGTCCCCGGCCGCGCACCTCGTGCAGCAGCTCGTACCTGTCCACCAGTGCCGCGAGCCGGGAGCGGAGCAGCTCACCGGTGCGGCGGGCGTTCTCGGTGAGGCGCTCGTCGTCCATGACCGCGAGGGTGGCCAGCCCGGCCGCCATGGCCTGGGCGTTGGAGCCGAAGCTGGCGGAGTGCACCAGCACCCGGTCCATGGACGAGTAGACCTTCTTGAAGATCCACTCCTTGCCGAGGGTCGCGCCGACCGGGACGTAGCCGCCCGAGAGCGATTTGGCCACGCACACCAGGTCGGGGTCGACGTCCGGCTCGTGCTGGTAGGCGAAGAAGTCGCCGGTGCGGCCCAGCCCGGTCTGCACCTCGTCCGCGATGAGCAGCGCCCCGTGGCGGTGCAGCAGCTCCCGCGCGGCACGCAGATAGCCCGGCGGCGCCGCGTGCACACCCTTGCCCTGGACGGGCTCGACGACCAGCGCCGCCACGTCCTTCTTCCGCAGCTCGCGCTCCAGCGCCGCCGTGTCGCCCAGCGGGACGGGGGTGTCGGGCAGCAGCGGCGCGAATCCGTCCCGGAAGCCGTCCTCACCGTTGACGGACAGCGAACCGGTGGTCAGGCCGTGGAAGGCGTGGTCGCAGTAGAGCACCCTGGGCCTGCCGGTGGCACAGCGGGCGAACTTCAGTGCCGTCTCCACCGCCTCGGTGCCGCTGTTGCCGAAGAAGACCCGGTCGAGGCCCGGAGCGCGGGCCAGGAGCTGCTCGGCCAGCAGGCCCGGCAGCGGCTGGCAGTCGAAGCGGGTGAGGTCGGCGAGCTGCGCGTCCAGCACGTCGTGCAGTGCCCGCCGTACGACCGGATGGTGCCTGCCCACGCCCATGACGCCGAAGCCGGCCAGCATGTCGAGGTACGCGTTGTCCTCGGCGTCGTAGAAGTAGGCGCCCTCGGCACGGTCGTAGACCTTGTCGAAGCCGATGGTGTGCAGCATGCGCGGAAGCTGGTGATTGAGATGGCGCGCGTGCAGCTCGTAGCGCTCGCCGCTCCGTTCGGCCAGCAGCTTCGTCAGGTCGAAGCCGGTCACGCCGTACTCCCCTCACCCGGGCGGGCCGCGCCCGCGTGCGCGGCCCGCCGGTGGCTCTCCCGTTCCCGCCCCGCGCCCCCGCGCCGGGTCTGCTCCCCGTGCGGCACGTCGGCGGACTCCGGCAGCGACATGGTCGGCCCCCTGTTATGGCGAATCGGTTCCGTGGCCGGCCCCCTGGCGAGGCGGCCCGGTGGTCCGGGCGCGGGGGCGCCCGGCAGATCCCGGCGCGTCTCCCCAGCGACCTCGTCCACCCGACGGGACGGGCAGCCGGGGCTGTGCGGACACGGCCTAGCCCGCCTTGCTGCCCGCCGCCTCGCGGGCGGCACGCAGCGACTCCTTGAGGGAGCCCATGGTGGCCAGCACGGCGGTCGGCTCGTATCCGCAGTGCGCCATGCAGTTCGCGCACCGGGGGTCCTTGCCGCGTCCGTACTTGTCCCAGTCGGTCTCCTCGACCAGTTCCCGGTAGGTCGGCACATAGCCGTCGCTCATCAGATAGCAGGGCCGCTGCCAGCCGAAGAGGGAGTAGTTGGGGATGGCCCAGGCCGTGCAGTCGAAGTCGGCCTTGCCCTCCAGGAAGTCCAGGAAGAGGGGGCTGTGGTTGAGCCGCCACCGGTCCCTGTTGCCCTGCGCGAACGCCTTCTTGAACAGCTCTCTGGTCTGCTCGACGCCCAGGAAGTGCTCCTGGTCGGGCGCCTTCTCGTAGGCGTAGGCGGGCGAGACCATCATCTCGTCCACCTGCAGCTCGTCGTTGAGGTAGTTCAGCACCTCGACGACGGTCTGCGGAGTGTCGGTGTTGAAGAACGTGGAATTGGTGGTGACCCGGAATCCGCGGCGCTTGGCCTCCTTCATGGCGGCCACCGCCTCGTCGAACACGCCCTCCTTGGCGACTGATTCGTCGTGCCGCTCCCGCAGCCCGTCGATGTGCACGGCGAACGCGAAATAGGGCGAGGGCGTGAACTCGTCCATCTTCTTGCGCAGCAGCATGGCGTTGGTGCAGAGGAAGACATACTTGCGCCGGGCCACCAGTTGCCGCACGATCTCCCCGATCTGCGGGTGCATCAGCGGCTCGCCGCCCGCGATGGAGACCATCGGCGCCCCGGACTCCAGCACCGCCCCCACCGCCTGGGCCACCGGCATCCGCTGCTTGAGCACACCGGCGGGGTGCTGGATCTTTCCGCACCCCTCGCACTTGAGGTTGCATGCGAAGAGCGGTTCCAGCTCCACGATGAGCGGGAATTTCTCCCGCCTGCGGAGCTTCTGCTGGAAGAGGTACGTCCCGATACGGAGCGTCTGGCGGAGCGGCATGGCCATTTCTGGCTCACCTCCAGGGGAGCAGCAGGGATCGGTGCCATTCGAGAAAGGCGGGCAGGACTCCGCGAAGCACGCGGAATGCCGATATTCCACCCCGCAGTGTCCCGATGCGGATCAGTTCATGGCCGGGAGCGTCCACCACCACCCGTACGGCGGCAACCGGGCGCCGGCCCGTGCCCGCCGCCGCGGTGTCCAGAGCGGCGGCGGACTCCATGTCGGCGGCGATCGCTCCGGTCTCGTGCAAGACGGCCCTGGCCCGGCCCCGCACCACATGGTCGGTGCCCACCAGCGGGCCCACATGGACGGTGCCGTACCGGGCCGCGGCGGCTGCCAGCAGTTCGGTCCCGGTGCACGGCGTGTGGCCCCGGGTGTCGCGGGTCTGCGCCGCCACCACCAGGTCGCCCGGCCGCATCCCGGGCGCCAGCCCGGCACAGAATCCGGTGGCCAGCACCGCGGTGGCGCCGGGCACGGTCTCCCGGGCGAGCGCCCCGGCCAGAGCGCGCCGCGCGGCCTGCGCGCCCATGCCGCTGCGCACGAGCCGCACGTCCCCGGCGCCGGTTTCCCCGTCCGGCTCCTGGCCGCCCGGATGCTCCAGGCCCCGGCGCAGCGCGAGGTGCTCGATGCCGAGCGCACACGTCAGCAGCAGCGGGCCCGGGGCTGCCGGGCTCTCCATCAGGCTCCCCGCCGCACGGCCCGCTCCAGGCCGTCACCGTGCAGATAGCGGCCCAGTGCCGTGAGCGGGAAGACCATCCGGTAGAGGTGGTAGTTGATCGAGAAGTCCCACGGGAATCCGGTTCCGGTGAAGTGCGGCTCGTCCCAGTAGCCGTCCTCGCGCTGGGTGCTGGCCAGCCAGGCGATGCCGCGTTCGACGGCCTCGCTCTCCCGCTCGCCCGCGGCCAGCAGCGACATCAGTGCCCATCCGGTCTGCGAGGCCGTGGAGGTGCCGGTGCCGCTCCACCCCTGGTCGATGTAGGAGCGCAGATCCTCGCCCCAGCCCCCGTCGGGATTCTGCACGCGCTCCAGCCAGTCGACGGCGCGCCGCACGGCGGGGTGTGAGGTGGGGAGTCCGGCGGCGACCAGGGCCGGGACGACGGAGCCGGTGCCGTAGAGGTAGTTGACGCCCCAGCGGCCGAACCAGGAGCCGTCGGCCTCCTGTTCCGCCAGCAGCCAGGCGACGGCCCTGCGGGTGTGCGGGTCGTCCTGTCTGCCCTCGGCCGCCAGCATCTCGACCACATGCGCGGTCACATCGGCCGACGGCGGGTCGATGACCTCGCCGAAGTCGCAGAACGGCAGCCGGTTGGGGAACCCGCTGGTGTTGTCGACGTCGAAGGCGCCCCACGCGCCGTTGCCGGACTGCATGCCGAGGTTCCAGCGCACGGCACGTCCGATGGCGCGTTCGACCCGCTCGGGGTCGGGGTGCCGGATGCGGCGCAGCGCGAGCGCGACCTCCGCGGTGTCGTCGGTGTCGGGATAGTTGTCGTTGTGGAATTCGAAAGCCCAGCCGCCGGGTGTCAGCTGGGGACGGCGCACCGACCAGTCGCCGGGGCGGACGACCTGCTCGCCCAGCATCCAGTCGGCGGCCTTGACCAGCGCGGGATGGTCGCGGGGCAGTCCGGCGTCCGCCAGCGCGATGGCGGCCAGGCAGGTGTCCCAGACCGGGGACTGGCACGCCTCGACCATCCGGGTCCGCTCGTCGGGCCAGACGGTGAAGCGGTCCAGCGACTCCAGCCCGGCGCGCATCACCGGGTGGTCGAGGTCGTAGCCGAGCAGCCGCAGCGCGATCAGCGAGTAGACGGCGGGCGGCTGGATACCGCCCCAGCAGCCGTCGTTCTCCTGGCGCTCGATGATCCAGCGGGAGGCGTCCTTGAGCGCCGCCCGGCGCAGTCGGCGGGGCGCCACCCTGCGGTAGGCGTGCAGGGCCCGGTCGATGCGCTGGAAGGCGCCGTCCCAACTGCTCAGCGGCGCCATCGGGGTGTGCGGCAGCGGGCGCGCCGGGTCCCGGTGCAGCTCGTCCAGGCCGAAGGGGGCCGGGTGGACGGGGCGGAAGGCGGAGACGACGGTGAGGGGCACGATGGTCTGCCGGGCCCAGCAGCCGAAGTCGTAGATGTTGAGCGGGACCCACTTGGGGAGGTAGATGATCTCCGGTGGCAGCTCCGGCAGGTCCTCCCAGCGCCACCAGCCGAACAGTGCCAGCCAGATCCGGGTGAAGACCCTGGTCTTGGCCACCCCGCCGTGTGCGCGTACCCACTCCGCCGCGCGGACCATGTGAGGGGCCTCGGGGTGGTCGCCGGCCAGCTTGAGCGCGACATACCCCTCGACGGTGGTGGACAGGTCGCCCGGTCCGCCGTGGAAGGTGGACCAGGCCCCGTCCTCGTGCTGCCGGGAGCGGATGAACCGGGCCGCGGCCGTGTAGGTCCTCTCGTCGCCGACGCCGAGGAACTCGCGCAGCAGCAGGTCCTCGGCGTCCATGGTGACGTTGGTCTCCAGGTCCCCCTTCCACCACCCGGCCTCGTCCTGACGGGCGAGCAGATGCTCCACGGCGCGGGCCGCGGCGCGCTCCGCCGCCGCGGTGGCGCCGCCGCTCCGTGCGGGGTCCAGGACAGGGGAGTCGCGCTTGTGCTGCTTCGTTCCGGAGACGCCGGGTCCAGCGGGTCCGTCCGTCGTGGCTGTCATCCCTTCTCCTTCCGAAGTGTCCGAGTGCTCGGAGCTGCGGGGGCGGGCGGCTCACCCCCGCCGTACGACGACGAAGTCGGCGAGCGCGGCGAACTGGTCGCGCACCCCGCCGGGCATCTCCACCGAGTCGAGCGCCGCCAGTGCCGTGGCGTGCTGGCGCTGGGCCTCCTGGGCGGTCCACTCGCGCCCGCCGGCCTCCTCGATCAGCGCGGCGCGCTCGGCGAACTCCGCCTCGTGGAAGTCCTCGAACTCCGCCTGGCTCTTCTTCGCGTCCTCGGTCATCAGCTTCGCGAGCCGCGCAGCGGCGGGCCCCTCGGAGCCGAGCGCGGCGGCCACCGGCAGCGACTTCTTGCGCTGCCGCAGGTCGCTCCAGGTCTGCTTGCCGGTGGCCCGCGGGTCGCCCCAGATGCCGAGCAGGTCGTCGACGGCCTGGAAGGCGAGGCCGAGGTGGTGGCCGTACGCCTCCATCGCGTCCGCCGTCCGGTCGTCGGCGCCGCCGAGGACCGCGCCGATGGAGGCGGCGCAGGCCAGCAGCGCGCCGGTCTTGTTGCCCTCCATCTCCAGGCACTCCTCCACCGTGACCCGGTCCCGGTGCTCGTAGGAGATGTCCTGTGCCTGCCCGTCGATGAGCTTCCGGGTCGCCATCGTCAGGCGCCGCGTGGCGCGCCCGGCCTCCGGGGTGCCCAGCTCCAGCAGTATCTCCCCGGCCAGCGCGAACAGTGCGTCGCCGACCAGGATGGCCTGCGCGGGGCCGTGCACCTTCCAGACCGTGTCGCGGTGGCGGCGCTGTTCGTCGCCGTCCATCAGGTCGTCGTGCAGCAAGGAGAAGTTGTGCACCAGTTCGACGGCGACCGCGCCGGGCAGGCCGGTCTCCGGCGCGCCTCCGGTGACCTCGGCGGACAGCAGGGCGAGGGCCGGGCGTACCGCCTTGCCTCCCCCGGAGTCGGAGGGGCGGCCCTCGGCGTCGATCCAGCCGAAGTGGTAGGCGGCGACGGTGTCCATCGGCGGGGCGAGCCGCTCGACTGCCGCGCGCAGCTCGGGGGTGGCGAGTGTCCGCCCCCGCTCCAGCATCGCGCTCACGTCCCCGGGCCCGGCCTCTTCTCCCTGCACGCGCTCGTTCACGAGTTGTCGGTTCGGCGGGGTCACAGGGTCTCCTCTGTGCGGTGCTGTCGTGCCGGCTGTACGGATCCGGCCGGCCGGACCGGCCGGACCTGCTGTGTCAGTGGTGCTCATGGGCCCTTCCTTCGGTGCCGGGGACCGGTTCCGCCCCGTGCGGACGGCCCAGTGAGGCGAGGGCCTCGTGCGCGGCGTTCGCTCCACTGCGTACCGCGCTCTCCATGGTCGCGGGCCAGCCCGTGGCGGTCCACGCGCCGGCGAGCTGGATGCCCGGAGCCAGGGTGCGCGCGGACGGGCGCAGCCGCCCCACTCCGGGCGCGGGGTCGAAGGTGGCGGTGCGCTCCCGGGTGACGAAGAAGTCCCGCACCCCGGCTCCCGCGGCTGCGGGAAGCAGCCGCTCCAGTTCCGGGAGGTACCGCTCGCGGAGCGCGGCGACCGGCAGGCCGATCTCCTCGTGCGCGACCGACTGGGAGAGCGCGAGGTACTGGCCGCCGCCGGTGAGCCCGGAGGCGGCGGTGCGGTCGAAGACCCACTGGACCGGGGTGCCGAGCGCCGCGAAGAAGGGCCTGCGCAGCACCGTGCGGTCGTAGACCACATGGACGTTGAGGATCGGTGCGGTGCCGATGTCCAGCAGCCGGCCGGGGTCGGCGAGCGCTCCGGCGGGCAGCAGCCGGTACGCCTCGCGCTGGGGCACGGCGAACACCACCGTGCCCGCGGTCAGCTCGGCGGCTCCGCTGCCGCCCCGGTCGACGGTGACCCGCCAGCCGCCGTCCTCGGTGGGCGCGGGGTCGACGGCCTGCGCGCGGGTGCGCAGCAGGGTGCGCACGCCCGCCGCGTCCAGGGCCGCGCGGGCCAGGTCGTCGTGGATGTCGCCGAGCGGCACGTGCGCCCAGCCGATGTCCGCGGCGCCGGGTTCGGAGAGCAGGCCGGTCCGGAAGACCTTCGCCGCGAGCCCCAGCGACGCCTGCGGTGCGCGCGCGTTGAGGGTGGCGGTCCCCACCAGGTCCCAGAGCGCTTCGACGGCGCGCGAGGACTGGCCGTGCCGGTGCAGCCAGGTGCCGAAGTCGACGGCGTCCAGTGCGGGGTCGTCCGGGTCGAGCCCCTTGAGGGCGAGCGCCGCGCGGGCGACCGCGCCGCGCTCGGCGGCCGAGAGGTGCCGGTACCCGGCCAGGCTCGCGGCCAGGTGCAGCGGGACGGGCAGCGCAGTGCGGCGCAGCCGTGCGAGCCGCGGCCGGGTCCCGCCGACGTCGAGGACCGGCACGTCCAGCCGGTTCTGCAGCGGAGCCAGCCCGCGGGCACCGACCCGGTCCAGGAACCAGCGGTAGGCGGTGCAGCAGCGCAGGTAGACGTGCTGGCCGTTGTCGACCGTCAGCGGTCCGGCGGCGGAGTCGCGCCGGAAGGAGAAGGCGAGTCCGCCCAGCCGGGGCCGGGTCTCCACCAGGGTGGTCTCCACCCCGGCTTCGGCGAGCCGCAGCGCCGCCGTCGTCCCGGCGAGGCCGCCGCCGAGGACCACCGCACGCCGCGCGGCGCCGGACCGCATCTCGTCCGCGGTCATGGACGCTCCTCCCCCGGGCTGGGCGCGCCGGGCACGGCCCGCATCCGCTGGGACGCCCCGCCGGGGCCGCGGGTTGTCCGGCGCCCCGTGCGCAGCGGCATCAGGCGGTCCACCGGGACGCCCGGCGGGAGACCAGCCGGGCGTCGAAGCCGGACAGTCCGCGCACCGCCACATACGCCTTCTCGTGCCCCGGCAGCGAGACGCGCCCGCGCAGCACGGCGGCGGGGTCCGCCGCGATGCGGTCCAGCAGGCGGTGGTAGATACCGGCCATGGCCGCGACGCAGGCGCCCGAGCGCCGGTCGAGCATCGGCAGCAGCCGGTAGCCCTCGGCGAACAGCGCGCGTGCGCGGCGTACCTCGAAGTGGACCAGCCCGGTGAAGTCGGCACCGGGCGGCACCGTGTCGGTGGTAAATCCCGCGGTACAGCCAAATTTCTCGAGATCCTCCGCCGGCAGGTACGTGCGTCCGCCCTCGGCGTCTTCCCGTACGTCGCGGAGAATATTGGTCAGTTGGAGGGCGAGCCCCAGGGTGTCGGCGTACTCGGAGGCGCGGGCGGATTCATGTGCGCCGGGGACGGTTCCGAAGACCCCGAGCGAGAGCCGCCCGATGGCGCCGGCCACGCAGCGGCAGTACGCCTTCAGGTCGTCCCACGTCTCGTAGGAGGCGCCGCGGACGTCCATGAGCACGCCGTCGATCAGCTCGTCGAGCGCGTCGAGCGGGATCGGGAACCGTCCGGCGGCATGGCTGAGCGCGACCGCGACCGGGTCGGTGTCGTCCCGGGGGATCCCGCGGTCCCTGATCCGCGCGAGCAGCTCCCGGGTCTCCTCCAGGCGCTGCCGCTTGGCCTCCGGGGGGAGTTCGCCGTCCCCGATGTCGTCGACCCGCCGCGAGAAGGCGTACAGCGCGGACATGGCGTGCCGTTTGGCGGCCGGCAGCAGCCGGATGCCGTAGGCGAAGTTGCGGGCCTGCTGCCCGGTGACGGCCTCGCAGTAGCGGTAGGCGGCGATCACCTGTGGGTCGAGGTGCTGCGCCGGGCCGGCCGCGGCCGGGTCCGCTGCGGTGGTTCTGCCGTTCGTTCCCACCGTTCCGGTCACCCCTCTCCTCGCAGGCTCGCCCAGGACTCGCGCAGGACACCGGCGGTGCCGGCCCGGGGAGCCCCAGCCAGTACGTCGTAGCGCGCGGAGCGCAGCGCGGCGGCCGCCGCGCGCCCGCCGCCGGTGAAGCCCGCGAGCAGCAGCCGGAGCCTGCCGCGCACGCTGCGCACCAGCGGTGTGCCCTCGTCCAGCAGGTCCAGGGCCCGCTCGGTCTCGTAGGCGATCAGTGCGCGCACGGAGGCGTTCGCGCTCGGGGCCGCGAGGTCGGCCTCGGTGACCCGGAAGCGGGCCATGTCCTCGGCCGGGAGGTAGATGCGGTCGCGGGCCAGGTCCTCGGCGACGTCCTGGAGGTGTTCGATGAGCTGGAGCCCGGTGCAGACCGCGTCCGAGTGACGGACCCGTTCGGGTGTCGTGGTGCCGGTGAGGGCGAGGACGAGGCGGCCCACCGGGTTGGCGGACAGTTCGCAGTAGCCGAGCAGCTCGCCGTAGGTGCTGTAGCGGCGGACCTTCTGGTCCTGCCGGTTGGCCTCGATCAGCGCGAGGAACGGCTCGGGGGTGAGGCCGTGGCGCCGGACCGTGGGCACCAGGGCGCGCAGCAGCGGGTGGCCCGGTCCCGGTGCATCCGAGGGGGAGCGGCCGGGAGCCTGCGCATGCGGCGTCGTGCCGGCCCAGGGCATGCCGTCGAACACCCGGTGCACGTCGGCCTCGAACGCGTCGAGCATGGCGAGCGCGTCGTCGGCCCGTTCGGGTGCCAGGCCGAGCGAGGCGGCGTGTGCCGGCGCGGCGGCGCCCAGGTCGCCGTCGCCGATGTCGTCGACGAGGCGTGCGTATCCGTAGACGGCCATCAGGTCGTTCCGCCAGGCGCGGGGCAGGAAGCGGGGCGCCACCGGAAAGTTCTCCGCTTCGGCCTTGGAGAGCACCGCGCTCACGTGCGCGTCCTCCTCCGGGGTCACCACGTGCTGCCCATGGCCATTGCCGTCACATCTCCGTTTCTACACCGCTGCACCAGAAGATCCTATTTCGGACACGCCGCACGCGCTGGCCTGCGGAAGCGGCCGTCGGTACAGGTGAGCCGATGCTCCGTTCGCCGGACTTACCGCGCATCAGCACCGAAACAGCTTACGCCGTACATCGACCGTGCGTGCGAGGGGTGACGGCGCACGGCCGGGGGCTCGGCACGACCGCGGGGCACCTCGGCCGGGGCGGCCGGACGCGGGTGGCGGCTGCGGGCGGCAGACGTGGGCGGCGGGCGGCTGCGGCGGCTTGATCCGGTGCCGCGCCGCGCGCCGGGCGGCAGCGGCGCGGCCACCCGTCAGGAGGCGGCCAGTCCGGCGAGGACGTCGTGCAGCACCCGGTCGACGACGTAGCCGGACTCCTCCTCGGTCAGGGTGTCCAGGGGGCCGTCGAGGAAGAGCATGGCCGTGCCGTGGACCATGGCCCAGGCGCTCAACTCGGCGCCGGGCCGGCGGTCGGGGGCGATCAGGCCGACCGCGACCGCCTCGTCCAGGGTCTCGGTGAGCATCTCGAACGAGCGGGTGTCCCACCCCGACGCACCGCCGGCCTCGATGACGGAGCCGTCCTCGGTGATGCCGACCTCGCCCAGGGCCTTGCGGCAGAAGGCCGTGCGGAAGAGGCCGGGCTCCTGTCTGGCGAAGCGGATGTAGCCGCGGCCCAGCGCCATCATGCGCCGCCGGGTGCCTTCCGGCCCCTCGCCGTGCACCTCGCGTCCGCCCGCCTCCATGCAGGCGACCAGGCGCTGCTGGCCGTAGTCCTTGACCGCGCCCAGCAGGTCCCCGTGGCTGTCGAAGTGCCGGTAGGCGGCGGTGGCCGAGACGCCGACCTTGCGGGCGGCCGCGCGCAGCACCACGGCGTCCGGGCCCCCCTCGCCCGCCAGTTCGATGGCGGCCTGGATCAGCGCGTTGCGCAGGTCCCCGTGGTGGTACCGGCCCTTGTCGCGGCCGCCCGCCGCCCTGCCGGATGCCGCGGGGACGTCCCCCACTCCTCCGCCCGTCGCTTCGGTGTTCGCTCGCATGCTTCCATCCTGCCCGATGTTGACAGGAATAACATTCCTGGCATCCTCTATGTTGACGCCGTGAACATCGGTGCGGCGCCGAACTCCCATTCCACTGCGCTCCCCGGGGGACGACGTGCTCGACCGCATAGCCGACCTGACCTACCGCAGAGCACGAACCGTGCTCCTGCTCTCCCTGCTGGCCGTCGTGGCCCTGGCCGCCGTCGGCTTCGGAGCCTTCGGCAAACTCCAGGGCGGCGGGTTCGACGACCCCGACTCGCCCTCCTCGCGCGCCGCCGCGCTGATCGACGAGAAGTTCCACGGCGAGGACAACCTGGTCCTCCTCGTCCGCGCCAAGGGCGGCGACCTCGACGCGCCCGGCGCCGAGCAGGCCGGCCGGAAGCTGACCCGCGGACTGCGCGAGGAGCCCGGCGTCTCGCAGGTCACCTCCTACTGGGCGCCCGGCGGGGCGGCACTCACCTCCCGCGACGGCGCACAGGCGCTGGTCCTCGCACACATGGACCAGAACGACACCGAGCGGGTCACCGAGGTGACCGAAGCGTGGACGGGCGACCGCGGCGCGGTCACGGTCCGCGCGGGCGGCGGGGCCGCACTGAACGAGCAGGTCAACGCGCAGGTCTCCGAGGACCTCGCGGTGGCCGAGGGGATCGCCGTACCCGTGACCCTGGTCCTGCTCATCCTCGCCTTCGGCAGCGTCGTCGCCGCACTGCTGCCGCTGGCCATCGGGCTCGTGGCGATCCTGGGCACCTTCGCGGAGCTGTACGTCCTCGGCAGTGTCACGGACGTCTCGGTCTTCGCGGTCAACCTCACCACCGCGCTGGGACTCGGCCTGGGCATCGACTACGGGCTGCTGCTCGTCAGCCGCTTCCGCGAGCGGCTCGGCGCCGGGGACGACACGGCGCAGGCGCTCCGCACCACCGTCCGCACGGCGGGACGTACCGTGCTCTTCTCCGCCTCGACCGTCGTGGCGGCCCTCGCCGCCCTGCTGCTCTTCCCGCCGTTCTTCCTGCGCTCCTTCGCCTACGCGGGCATCGGAGTGGTGGCCATCGCCGCACTCTCGGCACTGTTCCTGGTCCCGGCGCTGCTGGCGGTGCTCGGGCACCGCGTGAACAACGGCCGGCTGCCGTGGGCGGACGCGGTGCGCAAGCCGGAAGCTCCGCTGTGGGGCCGGATGGCCCGCACCGTGATGCGGCGCCCGGCGCTGACCGCACTGCCGGTACTGGCCGTACTGCTGCTAGCCGCGAGCCCGCTGCTGGGCGCCACCTTCGGCACGCCGGACACCCGGGTGCTGCCCGAGAGCGCCGAGAGCCGCCAGGTCTCCACAGCGCTGCAGCAGGACTTCGCGGGCAACGACGCGGCAGGCATCTCCGTGGTCACCCGGGGCCGCGCCGACGCGCAGGCCGTGGACGCGTACGCCGCACGCCTCTCCCGGCTGGAGGGCGTCACCCGCGTCCAGGCGGCGACGGGCACCTACGCGCAGGGCCGCGCCGTGCGCGGCCCCGGAAAGGCGGGCCCCGCGTTCGAGGAGGACGGCATCCACCGGCTGTCCGTCACCTCGCGCCTGACCCCGGCCTCCGGACCGGCGCAGGACCTGGTGCGGGAGATCCGCGGCACGGCCGGGCCGGGCGGGACCGGGACGCTGGTGGGCGGCCAGGACGCACAGTTGATCGACTCCAAGGCCGCCATCGCCGACAAGCTGCCCGCTGCCGTGGCCTGGGTGATCGGCTCCACCTTCGTCCTGCTGTTCCTGTTCACCGGCAGCATCCTGCAGCCGCTGCGCGCCCTGGTGCTCAACGCGGTCAGCCTGACCGCCTCGATCGGCGCGATGGTGTGGATCTTCCAGGACGGCCACCTGTCCTCGCTGCTGGGCTTCACCGCGATGCCGATGGACACCTCCATGACGGTGCTGATGTTCTGCATCGTCTTCGGCCTCTCCATGGACTACGAGGTCTTCGTCACCAGCCGCATCAAGGAGCTGCACGACGCCGGCGCCGACCACCGCGAGGCGGTGACCGGCGGCCTCTCGCGCACCGGACGGATCGTGACCATGGCGGCGGGGCTGCTGGCGGTCAGCTTCTTCGCCTTCGCCACCAGCAAGGTCTCCTTCATCCAGATGTTCGGCCTCGGCAGCGGCCTGGCCATCCTGATCGACGCCGTCGCGGTGCGCGGCGTGCTGGTGCCCGCCGCCATGCGGCTGCTGGGGCGCTCGGCCTGGTACGCGCCCGGCCCACTGCGGCGGCTGCACGCCAGGGTGGGGCTGAGCGAGGCCGCGGACGAGCCCGAAGCGGCCGGGCCGCACCGCGAGGGGCCGGGCGAGCGGGAGCCGGAGCCGACCCGCACCGGAGTGTGACCCGCGCCTGAGCACAGCGCAGCGGCCCCCGTACCCGGCAGGCGCCGGGTACGGGGGCCGCTGCCGCGGAAGGCCGCCCGGCGGGGCCGGTGCCCCGCCGGGCCGGTGCCCCGACTACTTGCTGGTGAACTTCTCGTACTCCTTGAGGACCTCTTCGGTGGGTCCGTCGAGCAGCAGTTCGCCCTTCTCCAGCCACAGCACCCGCTCGCACGTGTCGCGGATGGACTTGTTGTTGTGGCTGACGAGGAAGACCGTCCCGGCGTCCTTGCGCAGCTCGCGGATGCGGGCCTCGGAGCGCTTCTGGAACCTCTTGTCACCGGTGGCCAGCGCCTCGTCGATCATGAGGACGTCGTGGTTCTTGGCCGCCGCGATGGAGAAGCGCAGCCGCGCGGCCATGCCGGAGGAGTAGGTGCGCATCGGGAGGGTGATGAAGTCGCCCTTCTCGTTGATGCCGGAGAAGTCGACGATGCCCTGGTAGCGGTGCTGGATCTCCTCCCGCGACATCCCCATCGCCAGCCCGCCGAGGACGACGTTCCGCTCCCCGGTCAGGTCGTTCATCATGGCCGCGTTGACCCCCAGCAGCGAGGGCTGGCCGTCGGTGTAGACCTTGCCGCTCTCCGCGGGCAGCAGCCCCGCGATGGCCTTGAGCAGCGTGGACTTGCCCGAGCCGTTGGAGCCGATGAGGCCGATGGCCTGGCCCCGGTAGGCGGTGAAGCTGACACCCCGCACCGCGTGCACCTCGCGCATCCCGCCGCCCGGCTTGCGGCGCACGATGCGGTTGAGGGCCGCGGTGGCGCTGCCCTTCCCCTTGGAGCCGCCGTAGACGCGGTAGACGATGTGCAGGTCCTCGGCGATGACGGTCGGCACCCAGGGGCCGGGGGTCTGCTCCGCCTCGGCCTCGGTCTTGGTGCCGGCGGGTGCTCCGCTCTGCTCGGTCTGCTCAGCCACGGCCATAACGCTCCTCCGCCTTCCAGAAGAAAACAAATCCGCCGACGCCGACGAGCACCGCCCAGCCGAGGGCGAGGGCCCAGACGTGCGGGGGGAGCTGGTCACTGGGGTACGCGTCGATGAGCGAGAACCGCATCAGGTCCATGTAGACGGCGGCGGGGTTGGCCTGCAGGAGATCGCTGACCCAGCCCGGTGCGTGCGCCCGGTTCTCCAGCATGTACTTCAGGGGGAACATCACGCCCGACCCGTACATCCACGTACGGGTGATGAAGGGCATGAGCTGCGCCAGGTCCGGCGTCCTGCTGCCGAGCCGGGCCAGGATCAGCGCGAGTCCGGTGTTGAAGACGAACTGGAAGGCCAGTGCGGGTACCACCAGCAGCCAGGAGAACTGCGGCAGCTTGCCGAACCCGAGCAGGATGACGACCAGCACGATCATCGAGTAGAGGAGCTGCTGGAGCTGCTGCAGCGCCACCGAGATCGGCAGCGCGGCGCGCGGGAAGTGCAGCGCGCGCACCAGCCCGAGGTTGGAGGAGATCGCCCGGACGCCGGTGAGCACCGAGGTCTGGGTGAAGGTGAAGACGAACACCCCGGTGATCAGGAACGGGATGTAGTTCTCCTGACCGCCCGGGGTGCCCTTCCGGCCGCCCAGCAGCAGGCCGAAGATGAAGTAGTAGACGGCCGCGTTCAGCAGCGGCGTGGCGACCTGCCACAACTGGCCCAGCTTCGCCTGGCTGTACTGTGCCGTCAGCTTCGCCCGGGAGAAGGCGAGAATGAAGTGCCGCCGGGCCCAGAGCTGCCGTACGTAGTCGGGCAGCGAAGGGCGCGCTCCGCTGACCGACAGCCCGTACTTGGCCGCGAGTTCGGCCGGAGTCAGCCGGTCGTCCAGTGACGGCGGAGGCAGTACGCCGACCGACTTGTCGGCACTGTCGTGGGTTTTCTCGCTCACGTTGGAAACTTTCGTCCTCACACTGCGCAAGTGGATCCGGGGCTGATGCTCGCAGGGACGAGCTTGTCAGATCACGGGCGGGCGTCCCAGCCGCGTCAGACGCCATACCGTACGCCACCGCATCGGCCTGCGCCTGCCCGCGGGCGTGGTCCAGCCCTCCTTGAAACCGCCCAGCCAGGCACGCAGCGCGGGCATGGAGGGGCGGCGGGCGAGCGTCAGCAGCAGCCATACGGTCAGGTACACGGGGACCAGCGGCGCGGGCAGGTTGCGGCGCGCGAGCCAGACCCGGTTGCGGGCGACCATCCGGTGGTAGACCGCGTGCCTGCTGGGGGCCGTGGTCGGGTGGTGCAGCACCATGTCGGCGCGGTACTCGATGCCCCAGCCGGCGTCCAGGGCGCGCCATGCCAGGTCGGTCTCCTCGTGCGCGTAGAAGAACTCGTCCGGCAGCCCGCCGACTTCCGCCAGCACCCGGGTGCGCACCGCGTTGGCGCCGCCCAGGAAGGTGGTGACCTTGGAGGAGCGCAGCGGGTCGGAGGCGCGCAGCCGGGGCACGTGCCGACGCTGGGTGACGCCGGTGTCCGGGTCGGCGATGCGGAAGGTGACGATGCCCAGCCCCGGGTCGGCCTCGAACGCCTCGCGCACCAGTTCGGCCGTGTCGGTCGAGGGCAGCAGCCCGTCGTCGTCCAGGAAGAGCAGCGCGTCCACCTCGCCGCCCGACGGCCCGAACGCCTCGATGCCGACATTCCGCCCACCGGGGATGCCGAGATTTTCCGGAAGCTCGACCGTCCGTACACCCTCCGGCAGCGCGGGCAACGGCGCGCCGTTACCCACCACGACCACCTCGACCGGTTCGCCCTCCTGATCGGCGACCGACTGCAGCAGCGCGCGCAGCTCCTCGGGACGGTTGCCCATCGTGAGCACGACGGCACCCAGACGCATGGCTTTCCCGCCCCCCGTCACTTCAGCCTGCTCGAGGCCAGGATGGACACCAGGTGCAGCAGCGTCTGGAGCACCGCGATGGCGGCGAGGACCACGACGCCGAGCCGGGTGAAGAACAGATCGCCGCGGATCTGGTCCACGATCGCGAGCACGAGGATCAGCAGCGATGCCTCGATCCCCAGGACCAGCCGGTGGAACTTGAGCGCGGCGGCCGCCCGGCGCGCCAGCGCGAGACCCGAGGAGCGCGGCTCGGCGGCCGACTCCTGGACCGGCGGCAGCCCGCCCTGGTGCCGGGCGACCCCGACCAGGTCGGACTCCGCCTTGATCAGGATGGCGCCGAGTGCGGCCAGCGTGCCGAGGAAGGCCCACAGCCAGTCGATCCGGCCGCCGCCCCACAGGTCGGCGGCGCGCAGCCCGAAGCCGACCAGCACCGCGGCGTCGCACAGGTAGGCCCCGACCCGGTCCAGGTACACCCCGCCCAGCGAGAACTGCTGCTTCCAGCGGGCCACCTCTCCGTCGACGCAGTCCAGCAGCAGGTAGAGCTGGACCATCACCACGCCCAGGACCGCGCCGGCGACCCCCGGGAGCAGCAGCGCGGGCAGCGCCAGCACCCCGGCGAGGGTCATCACGTAGGTGAGCTGGTTGGGGGTGACCCGGGTGTTCACCAGGTGCCGGTCGACGCGCAGCGAGAGTTCGCGCATGTAGAGCCGGCCCGCCCAGTGCTCGCCGCTCCGCCGGTCCTTCACCCCGGCGGGGTGAACGACCGGCCGGAGTTCAGCTACCGATGGTTTGTGCATAGTCCGCGTACGCGTCCCTGATCTGGTCGGTGGACAGGTCGAGGTGTTCCAGGATCGTGTACCGCCCGGGGCGGGTCTGCGGCGCGTACGCGACCGCCTCGACGAACTCGTCGGGGTCGAAGCCGATGTCGGCGGGCAGCACCGGCAGCTCGTGCCGCCGCAGCACCTCCACCATCAGCTTGGCCGTGTCCTTGTCCCCGCGCAGATAGGTGGCGAAGGCCGCGCCCAGGCCGCACTGCTCGCCGTGCGGCGCTGCCCGCCGCGGGTACAGCAGGTCGAAGGCGTGGTTGATCTCGTGGCAGGCGCCGGACGCGGGGCGGCTGTCCCCGGCGACCGACATCGAGATGCCGGTCAGCACCAGCCCCTCGGCCAGCACCTGGAGGAAGCCGTCGTCGCTGACGTCCCCCGGGTGGTGCAGGATCGCCTCGCCGGCCTGCCGGGCCATGGCCGCGGCCAGCCCGTCGATGTCCTCTCCGCGGACCTCGTGCCCCAGCTCCCAGTCCTTGACGGCCGAGATGTTGGAGATGACGTCGCCGATACCGGAGCGGATGTAGCGCTCGGGTGCCTCGCGGATCACGTCGAGGTCGATGACGACGGCGATCGGGTTGGGCACCCCGTAGGAGCCGCGTCCCGCGTCGTTGTCGAGGGTGGCGACCGGGGAGCACAGACCGTCGTGCGACAGGTTCGTCGCGACCGCCACCAGCGGCAGTCCGATGCGGGCCGCCGCGTACTTCGCACAGTCGATGATCTTGCCGCCGCCGAGCCCGACCACCGCGTCGTAGCGGCCGGAGGACTTCATGGCGTCGGCCAGCTCGACCGCGTCGTCGATGGTGCCGCCGCCCACCTCGTACCAGGAGGCGTTGGGCAGCAGCGGCGCGAACCTCTCGCGCAGCGCGGCCCCGGAGCCGCCGCTGATGGCGAAGGCGAGCTTGCCGTTGGTGGAGATCCGCTGATCGGCCAACAGGCCCGCCAGGTCGTCCAGTGCGCCGCGGCTGATGTCCACGACGACCGGCGACGGAATGAGGCGGGTCAGTACTGGCATGCGATCTCCCGACCCTTGGCGAGGTCGTCGTGGTTGTCGATCTCGACCCACTTGACGTCGCCGATCGGGGCGATGTCGACCTTGAAGCCGCGGTTGACCAGCTCCTGGTAGCCGTCCTCGTAGTAGAGCTGCGGGTCGCGCTCGAAGGTGGCCTTCAGCGCGTCGGCCAGCTCGGCGCCGGCCTCCGGCTCGATCAGGGTGAGCCCGATGTACTCGCCGGTGGCCTCGGCGGGGTCCATCAGCTTGGTGATGCGCTGGACGCCCTTGGCCGGGTCGACGACGACCTTCATCTCCTCGTCGGCGAGGTCCTTGACCGTGTCCAGGGCGAGGATGATCTTCTTGCCGTCGCCGCGCGCCTCCAGCAGCGTCTGCTCCACCGAGACGGGGTGCACGGTGTCGCCGTTGGCGAGCAGCACACCCTCCTTGAAGACCTCGCGGGCGCAGTAGAGGGAGTAGGCGTTGTTCCACTCCTCGGCCTTGTCGTTGTCGATCAGACGGAGCTTGACGCCGTGCTCGGCCTCCAGCTCGGCCTGCCGCTCGTAGACGGCCTCCTTGCGGTAGCCCACGACGACCGCGACGTCGGTGAGACCGACCTGGGCGAAGTTGGCCAGGGCGATGTCGAGCACGGTGGTGTCCCCGTCCACGGGCACCAGGGCCTTGGGCAGGGTGTCGGTGTAGGGGCGCAGACGCCGTCCGGCGCCGGCAGCCAGCACGAGGCCGATCATGCGGGTTCTCCTGTTTCGTCGTGTACTGCGGGTGCTTGCGACGACACCCAGAATCGGATGCTCTCGACGAGCACCACGGCCGCGACGACCACGGCGAGCGTGGTCAGCGCGAAGGTGAAGCCTTGGGTGCGGTCGCCGTCGCCGAGCTGGAGGGCCGCGGCGACGGTGACCAGCAGGGTCCGTCCTTCATGCCCCCCGACCGCCCGCACCAGCCAGTGCGGAGGCGCTCCGGTGCCACCGCGGATGCGGTACACCGTGTCGTAGTGATGGTAGGCGAGAGCCGCCACCAGCCCGAACGCCGCGGGGAGCGTGCCGTCGGTGTCGGCGCGGGCGGCGAGCACCAGGATCGTGCCGTATTCCGCGATACGGAAGACAGGGGGGAGCAGCCAGTCCAGCGGGCCCTTGAGCGGCCGGGCGAGGGCGACACCCGCGCACAGGGCGTAGCAGGCCGCGGCCGCCACCGGCCAGGCGCTGCCGAGCGGCGCGGCCCATGCGGTGGCGAGGATCACTGCGGCTCCCAGGAGGGCGACGGCCGGCACCCCGAGCCGGGGCAGCGGCAGCGGCCGCAGCAGCCGGCCGGAGAGCTCGGCGAGCGGGCCGCTGTCGGTGAGCGCGCGCACCCCCTCGGCGGCACGGTCGGTGCGGGCCCTGCGGTGCAGCGAGCGCAGCAGCCGGCCCGCGGTGGTGTAGCAGGCGGCGAGCGTGCCCGCGACCAGCAGCACGACGAGGGTGATGCGGGGTGTGGTGGCCGCGGTCAGCACGGCGATGAGGGCCCAGCGCTCCCCGATGGGCAGCACGATCATCCGCCGGGCCCACACGGTCCAGCCCGCGCTGTCCAGCTTGCTGGACAGCGCCGCGGTGCGGCTGGTGTTCCCGGTGACGTCGTGGCTGGCCTCGTTGAAGGAGAAGTCGACCGTGTGCCGCGCGGTCATCAGCAGCATGGCCCCGAGGGCCAGGGCCCACACGTCGTCGCCGCCGCGCGCCGCGCCCAGCGCCAGGCCCGCGTAGTACGCGTACTCCTTGGCCCGGTCGAAGGTGGCGTCCAGCCAGGCGCCGAGTGTGGAGTACTGCAGGTCGTAGCGGGCGAGCTGGCCGTCCGTCGCGTCCAGGACGAACGAGGCGATCAGCAGCACGCCGGCGGTCACGAAGCCCCAGCGCTGCCCGCTGGCGGCGCACCCGGCGGCGATGAGCGCGGTGATCAGCGAGGCGGTGGTGACCTGGTTGGGGGTCAGTCCGCGGCGGGCACACCAGCGGGCCAGGTAGCGCGAGTACGGGCTGATGCAGAAGGTGGTGAAGAAGCCGTCGCGGGACTTGACCGCGGAGCGCAGCCGGACCGCCTCGCCGTCGACCGCGGCGACGGCCTCTTCGGCCTCGGCGCGGGCGGCGTCGTCGGCGGGCACGGCCGCCACGAGTGTGCCCAGCTCGGGCCGGTGCACCTGGACGCCGGCCGCTTCCAGCGCCTCGGTCGCCGCCTGGGGGTCGCCGGCCGGGTCCCGCGGCAGCGCGTGCCGCGCCTCGGGGCCGACGGCGAGCACTCCGGGCAGGGCCCCGGCCGCGAAGCGCGGGTCCCGCAGCGCCAGCCGCAGCGCGTGGGTGTGGCCGACGAAGCGGGGGTCGATCAGGGCGACCCGCTCGTCCGCGGCGGTGGCGGCCAGTTCCGTGCCGACTGCGGTCGGACCGGAGGCCGCGCGCACCTCGAAGCCGAGCGAGCGCAGGTCGGCCTCGAGCGACGATCCGGCAACCGGCGGACCGGTGAGGATGGCGGTCGACAGAACGAACTCACTCCTTGGAAGCTGGCAGGCCCGCGCGAGATGAGGGACAACCGGGGCAGCGGGCAGCGTGCGCCGTCACCCGGAAGGGGTCGGCGGCACGTCGGCAGAGAGTATCGGATCGCCGGAGGGAGCCTTCACCGAGCGTTCATCGCCCCGCTGTTGTCCGGCGGGCGCCCGTGCGCCCCCAGCATGGTGGATCATGGGTTCCGGCCACAACCGGGGCCGATAGGGTTCGGGCATGACGTGGTTGATCACAGGCGGTGCGGGCTACATCGGCGCGCACGTCGCACGGGCCCTGACGGCCGCCGGTGAGCGAGTCGTCGCACTGGACGACCTGTCCACCGGGCTGGCCGAGCGGTTGCCCGCCGGGGTGCCGCTGGTGCGCGGCTCGGTACTGGACCGCCGGCTGCTGGACCGGACCCTGGCCGAGCACGGCGTGCGCGGTGTGATCCATCTCGCGGCCAGGAAGCAGGTGGGCGAGTCGGTCGAGCAGCCGCTGGCCTACTACGAGGAGAATCTGCACGGCCTCGTCACGCTGCTGGGCGCCGTGGTCGACGCGGGGGTGCGCGGCTTCGTCTTCTCCTCCTCCGCGGCCGTCTACGGGATGCCGGACGTGGACCTGGTCACCGAGCAGACCCCCACGGTGCCGATGAACCCCTACGGCGAGACCAAGCTGGCCGGCGAGTGGCTGGTGCGGGCGACGGGGCGGGCCCACGGGCTGTCCACCGCCTGCCTGCGCTACTTCAACGTCGCCGGGACCGCGCGGCCCGAGCTCTCCGACACCGGCGTCTTCAACATCGTCCCGATGTTCTTCGACGCGCTGACCCGCGGGGAGCCGCCCAGGATCTTCGGCGACGACTATCCGACCCCGGACGGCACCTGCGTGCGGGACTACATCCATGTGCAGGATCTGGCCGAGGCCCATGTGGCGGCGGCCCGTGCGACGGTGGGCGACGGCCCGCGGCCGGGCGGGGGCGGCGATCTGACGGTGAACGTCGGCACCGGCTCGGGGGTCTCGGTGCGGGAGATGGCCGATCTCGTCGCCGAGGTCACCGGCGGGCGGGGTCCGGCGCCCCTGGTGGTGCCGCGCCGCCCCGGCGATCCGGCGCGGGTGGTGGCCTCGGCTGAGCGGATCCGCGAGGAGCTGGGCTGGGAGCCCCGCCACGGGGTGCGCGAGATGGTCGCCTCGGCGTGGGAGGGCTGGCTGCTGCACCACCCGGAGGCGCGTCCGACGACGATCTGACGGCCGGATCGTCACCGATCAGCGCTGATGGGCACAGACGCGCACGTTGCAGGCACTATCCCGCAGAATGCGGAATTACCGCGTCGACTGCGGCACACTGGACCCGCTGCCCACCGGCCCACCCCGAAGGATCACCATGGCGAACAGCTCAGCCGCCCCGATCATGCTCGAACTGGTAGACGAGGACGGGACGACGATCGGCACGGCGGAGAAGCTCTCCGCCCATGTGGCCCCCGGGCGGCTGCACCGCGCCTTCTCCGTCTTCCTCTTCGACGAGGAGGGCCGACTGCTGCTCCAGCGGCGGGCGCTGGGCAAATACCACTCCCCGGGCGTGTGGTCCAACACCTGCTGCGGGCACCCGTACCCCGGCGAGCCGCCGTTCGCCGCCGCGGCCCGGCGGGTCGGCGAGGAACTGGGGGTGGCTCCCTCGCTGCTGCGGGAGGCGGGCACCGTCCGCTACAACCACCCGGACCCCGCCTCGGGGCTGGTGGAGCAGGAGTTCAACCACCTGTTCGTCGGACTGCTGCGGGAGGAGCCCCGGCCGGATCCGGCGGAGATCTCCGAGACGGCCTTTGTGACGTGGGACGAACTGGAGAAGCGGCATGCCGTCGACACCTTCTCCACCTGGTTCATGACCGTGCTGGACGCGGCGCGTCCGGCGATCCGCACGGTGACGGGCGGCGCCGGGAGCTGGTGAGACGGCACGCCGGTTCGAACGGTCCGGGCGGTCCGGGCGGTCCGGCCACGGGGGCCCGCCGCCCGGACCGCTGCCGGGAGCCGCGGGGAGCCGCGGCCCGCAGACCGGCCGTGGCCCGACTCCCCGGTTCCCCGGTGAGCACGGCCCGCGGCGCCGCGCGGCGGGCTCCTCGGCCTCCTCAGCGGGAGCCGGACTCCCCGGCACCCGCCGCCGGGAGGTGCAGCGGCAGCGCGGCCCAGACGACCTTGCCGCCGGTGTCCGTCTGCTCCACGTCGCAGCGACCGCCCGCCTCCGCGGTGAGCGCCTTGACCAGCAGCAGGCCCCGCCCGCCTGTGTGCTCCCGGAACGGTTCGGCCTCCAGCGCCTTGGGCCGGTAGGGATGGCCGTCCTCCACCGCCACCCGCAGCCATCCGCCGCCCAGTGAGACCTCGACGGCGAGGTCGGGCGAGAGCAGCGCCGCGTGCTGCACGGCGTTGGTGACCAGCTCCGAGAGGATCAGCAGCGCCCCTTGGAGCACCTCCTCCGGCACCCGGGCCGGCCGGCGCTCCAGCAGCTCGCGCACGGCATGCCGCAGTCCGGGCACCGAGGGGGCGGCCGTCGGCGCCGTGAACCGCCAGTTCCCCTCCCCCGACGGCCCGAAGGCGCCGGGGCGCCCGGACACCGGCGGGGTCCCGCGGACACATCCGAGGGTCCCGGGCCCGGCCGGACGCTCACGCTCCGGGCGCGGTCGCGGGGGCAGCACGGCGGCAGCCGCGGGCACCGCCCCTGCCGCAGCACCGCGTGCCGCGCTCAGGGGACCGCACGTCTCCCCGGCTGGTGGAGCCTCGTCGACAACTCCGGACAGCTGCCCACCGCGGCTCTCCATCTCCGCACCCACTCTCCTGCTCGGTACCTGGATGTACTTGCAGATGTACTTGCATTGCATGGTGGTACCGCGCGGTGCAGACCTGAGCGGGTGACCGTAACTTGGCACGTATCGATGGCATTTGACAGAAGACTTACGCCACTGGCAGCTCCAGGACAGATCCTGACACTTCCCGGATACGATCACGCTCATGGAGCCGACCCTGCGCACCGCACGCGACGAGGGCGTCGCGACCCTGACCATCGACCGTCCGGCCAAGCGCAACGCGATGACCCCCGCCATGTGGCGAGAGCTGCCCGGACTGCTGGCGGAGTTCGCGGCCGACCCCGCCGTACGGGTCCTGGTGCTGACCGGGGCGCAGGGCACCTTCTGCGCGGGAGCGGACATCGGCGCCCTGCAGGACGCGGCCCGGGCCGGACACCCCGGGGCGGGACAGCCCGGGAACGAGAGCCCCGGCGGCGCGGCCCGCGCGCAGCAGACACTCGCCGTCACCGCGGAGGAGGCCCTCGCGGCCTTCCCCAAGCCCACGCTGGCGGCCGTGCACGGGCACTGCGTGGGCGGCGGCTGCCAGCTCGCCGCCGCCTGCGACCTGCGGTTCGCCGCACACGACGCGCTCTTCGGGATCACCCCGGCCAAGCTGGGCATCGTCTATCCGGCCTCCTCGACCGAGCGCCTGGTGCGCCTGGTGGGACCGGCCACCGCCAAGTTCCTGCTCTACTCGGGGGAGCTGATCGACGCGGAGCGGGCACTGCGCACCGGACTGGTCGACGAGGTGCACCGCGGGGAGGAACTCGACGAGAGAGTCGCCGAGTTCGCGCGGACCCTCACCGCACGCTCCGCGCTGACCCAGGCGGCCGCCAAGGACTTCGCGGACGGGCGCACCGGCCCCGACCGGGTCGAACACTGGCAGCGCGAGGCGGCGGGGAGCGGCGACGCGGCCGAGGGGGTGGCCGCCTTCCTGGAGCGGCGCGCTCCGCGCTTCGGCGCCCCGCGGCACTGAAGCGGCGGCACCGCCCACCGGATCGCCGGCTACGCACCGCCGCGGGCGACAGCGCCGCGGGCGGGCCCCGGGACCGCGCGGGGAGACCGCCCTGCGGTCGGCCCGGCACCCGACGCCCCGGCCCGGCGGGGGCGGCCTGCGAAGGGTACGCGGCGGGTCGGGACCCGCCTGTTCCCCGCCCTTCAAGTCGTCCGTACCGACCGGTAGCGTACGGGCATGACGCCACTTCCCGAACGCGCCGGGCGGCGCTGCCACAACGCCCTCAACGCCCTGCACTCCGCGCTCTACTTCTCACCCGCGCTGGGGAAGGAACTCTCGCCCTACGGCATCGACGACCCGCACGCCATCAATCTGTCCTCGCGGTCCGCGCCGCTGGGCGCGGTGGGCGCGGGCGCGGTGACGGCCTCCTTCTACAACTACAGCCACGCGCTGGTCGCGCGGTTCGTGCCCGCGGTGTGGGACGCCGCCTCGCCCGAGACGGTCCTGGCCGCGCGCCTGCGCGCGGCCGACACGATGCTGCGGCACCTGCTGGGCGAGGAGGCCGTCCGCTCGGCGGAGATGACAGAGGCCGCCCGGCTGGCGCTGCGCGCCACCGAGGGGTGCACCCGCTCCGGACGGCCGCTGCACGCCGCGAACGCGGACCTTCCGGTCCCCTCGGTCGACGAGACGCCGCACCTGGCGCTGTGGCACGCGGCGACGCTGCTGCGCGAGCACCGCGGGGACGGCCACATCGCCGCGCTGCAGAACGCCGAACTCGACGCGCTGGAAGCCCTGGTCAGCCACACCGCCAGCGGGCACGGGATGAACCCCAAGTGGGTGATGAGCACCCGCGGCTACAACGCGCAGGACTGGACCGCCGCACAGCAGCGGCTGACCGGACGCGGGCTGCTGGACGGCGAGGGCGAGCTGACCGAGCGGGGCGCCGAGCTGCGCAAGCACCTGGAGGAGGAGACCGACCGGCTGGACCGCCGCCCCTACGAACTGCTGGGTGCCGAGGGCGTGGCCCGGCTGACCGAGCTGGCGGGCGGGTTCACGCACACGGCGGTCGGGGCGGGCGCGTTCCCCGCCGACCTGCTCGGCAAGGGCTGAGCCGCAGCAGCGGGGCGGGCGCCGCCCGCCCCGCGGGGCCCGCCGTCGCGCCCGCCTGCACGGGCCTGTCGGACACGCCTGCCACAATGCATGCCTACCGGGGGACAACAGCACCGAGAAGGCGGAACGAACCATCGTGACGACGACGATCGAAGGCAGGATCGCCGAGGAACTCGGCGTACGCGAGCGGCAGGTCCGCGCCGCAGTCGAGCTGCTCGACGGCGGGTCGACCGTGCCGTTCATCGCGCGCTACCGCAAGGAAGCGACCGAGACGCTCGACGACGCGCAGTTGCGCTCCCTGGAGGAGCGGCTGCGCTATCTGCGGGAGCTGGAGGAGCGGCGCGCGTCGATCCTGGAGTCCGTGCGCGGCCAGGGGAAGCTCACCGAGGAGCTCGCGGAGCAGATCCGGGCCGCCGACTCCAAAGCGCGCCTGGAGGACATCTACCTGCCCTACAAGCCCAAGCGGCGCACCAAGGCGCAGATCGCCCGCGAGGCCGGCCTCGAGCCGCTCGCCGAGGGGCTGCTCGCGGACCCGTCGGTGGAGCCGCCGGCCGCTGCCGCCGCCTTCGTCGACGCCGACAAGGGCGTCGGGGACGCCGCAGCGGCCCTGGAGGGCGCGCGCGCCATCCTCGCCGAGCGCTTCAGCGAGGACGCCGACCTGATCGGCGAGCTGCGCGAGCGCATGTGGGGGCGGGGCCGGCTGGCCGCCCGGGTGCGGGAGGGCAAGGAGGAGCAGGGCGCCAAGTTCGCCGACTACTTCGACTTCTCCGAGAGCTTCACCGAGCTGCCCTCGCACCGGATCCTGGCGCTGCTGCGGGCCGAGAAGGAGGAAGTGCTCGACCTCACGATGGAGCCCGAGCCGGCCGGAGCGGAGCAGGAGGGCCCGAGCTCCTACGAGCGTTCGGTCGCGCACCGCTTCGGCGTGCGCGACGAGGGCCGCCCGGCGGACCCGTGGCTGGCGGAGACGGTGCGCTGGGCGTGGCGTACCCGGATCCTGGTGCACCTGGGCATCGATCTGCGCACCCGGCTGCGCGCCGCGGCCGAGGACGAGGCGGTGCGGGTCTTCGCGACCAACCTGCGCGATCTGCTGCTGGCCGCTCCCGCCGGGACCCGTGCCACCCTCGGCCTGGACCCGGGGCTGCGGACGGGCGTGAAGGTGGCCGTGATCGACGCGACGGGCAAGGTCGCCGCCACGGACACGGTCTATCCGCACGCGCCGCAGAAACAGTGGGACGAGGCGCTGGCGAGGCTGGCCGCGCTCGCCGAGGCGCATCAGGTGGAACTGGTCGCGATCGGGAACGGCACGGCCTCCCGCGAGACGGACAAGCTGGCCGGTGAGCTCGTCGCCGCGAAGCCGGAGCTGAAGCTGACGAAGGTGATGGTCTCGGAGGCGGGTGCCTCGGTCTACTCCGCCTCGGCCTACGCCTCGCAGGAGCTGCCCGAGCTGGACGTGTCGCTGCGCGGCGCGGTCTCCATCGCCCGCCGGCTGCAGGACCCGCTGGCCGAGCTGGTGAAGATCGACCCGAAGTCCATCGGCGTGGGCCAGTACCAGCACGACCTGTCCGAGGTGAAGCTGTCGCGCTCGCTGGACGCCGTGGTGGAGGACTGCGTGAACGGCGTCGGGGTGGACGTCAACACGGCTTCCGCTCCGCTGCTCTCCCGGGTGTCGGGGATCGGCTCGGTGCTGGCGGAGAACATCGTGGCGCACCGGGACGCGCACGGCCCGTTCAAGGGCCGCCAGGAGCTCAAGGACGTCTCCCGGCTCGGCCCCAAGGCGTTCGAGCAGTGCGCGGGCTTCCTGCGCATCCGCGGCGGCGACCCGCTGGACGCCTCGGCGGTGCACCCGGAGGCGTATCCGGTGGTGCGCGGGATGGTCGCCAGGGCGGGCACCGACGTGCCGTCGCTGATCGGCAACGCGAAGGCGCTGCGGGCGCTCGATCCGCAGGAGTTCGTGGACGGCTCGTTCGGGCTGCCCACCGTCACCGACATCCTGCGCGAGCTGGAGAAGCCGGGCCGCGACCCGCGGCCCGCGTTCCGCACGGCGAGCTTCAAGGAGGGGGTCGAGAAGCTCGGCGACCTCTCCGCCGGCATGGTGCTGGAGGGCGTGGTCACCAACGTCGCGGCGTTCGGCGCCTTCGTGGACGTCGGTGTGCACCAGGACGGCCTGGTGCATGTCTCGGCGATGTCGAAGACGTTCGTGAAGGACCCGCGCGACGTGGTCAAGCCCGGCGACATCGTCCGGGTGCGGGTGCTGGAGGTCGACGAGGCGCGGAAGCGGATCTCGCTCACCCTGCGGCTGGACGACGAGCCCGGGACGGGCGGGGGCGGCGGTGCGCGGCGCGGCGGCCGGGACCGGCGCCGCGACGGCTCCGGCAAGGCCCCCGCGGGTGCCCCGCGGCAGCGGCAGGGTTCGCCCAAGGGTGGCTCGGGCGGCGGCAAGCGCCGGGGCCAGGGCGCGCCGGCTCCGGCGCCGAACAACAGCGAGATGGCCGAAGCGCTCCGCCGCGCGGGCCTGGCCTGACCGGCGGTCCGAGCGGCCGGCCGGCAGTGCGCCGGGGACGGGTGACACCTCGTCCGTCCCCGGCGGCGCCCCTTCCGGCGGTCGCCCGGACCGGGCCCGCGGCGCGGCCTGCGAGGTGCTCACAACCGCACGAGCACCTCGTCCAACTGCTTGCGCTCCAGGTCCGGGACCCGGGCGCCGGGGGCCGGGTAGCCGACCGGGATGACGTAGGCGCCGCGTTCCTCGGCCGGGCGGTCGCAGATCTCGTTGAGGAAGCGCATCGGGCTGGGCGTGTGGGTGAGGGTGGCCAGTCCCGCCTGGTGGAGGGCGGCGAGCAGGAAGCCGACGGCGATGCCGACGGACTCCTTGGCGTAGTAGGGGCGCGGGGTGTGCGGTCCCTTGTGCACCTCGAAGACGACGAGGACGGCGGGCGCGACCTCCAGGAACGGCTTGTGCTCGTCGGTGCCGAGCGGGGCGAGTGCCTCCAGCCATTCGTCCGAGGCGCGGCGCCCGTAGAAGGCGCGCTCCTCCTCCTCGGCGGCGGCGCGCAGCCGCCGCTTGCGCTCGGGGTCGGTGAGGACGACGAACCGCCAGGGCTGGACGTGCGCCCCGCTGGGGGCGGTCGCGGCGGTACGGACCGCCCACTCCAGGACTCCGTCGGGCACCGGGCGGTCGTCGAAGTCGCGGACGGTGCGGCGGCGCGCCATGATCTCGTGGAACGACCTGGCACGCTCCTCCGCCTGCCGGGCGGGGACGTCCATCGGCCGGAGCGGAACCGTGGGGAGCCGGCTCGGACCGGAAGCGGGGCTGGGCTCACTGGTACGGACCATGCCCGCAGCACAGCACATCGCGGCGCGCGGAAAAAGGCTTGCGGCGCCGGAACCGGGAACGTAGCGTCTGCGGTGGCTCTGTTGCCGTCGTGAGGAGAGGCCGTTGCGTATCTGAGGTCTGAGACACCGTGTGCCCTGTCTGTGTGCCACGAGTGCGACCTCGGAAGCGAGTCGGCCGCCTGCTGCCCCTCTCCTCTTCTGAGCCCTGTCCCGGTGTGTCCGTCCGGGCCCGGTGTCTCCCGTGTTGCTCATCCGCACCGCAATGCGACCAGGAGGCCCCTGTGACCACTTCCGCACCGTCCCTCGCCTGTTCCCGGCTGACCTTCTCCTGGCCGGACGGCACTCCGCTGCTGACCGATTTCGACCTGTCCGTCGGCCCCGGGCGCACCGGCCTGATCGGGCTCAACGGCACCGGGAAGTCCACCCTGCTGCGGCTGCTGGCAGGCGAACTGCAACCGGACGCGGGAAGCGTCACGGTCCGGGGCGAGGTGGGCTACCTGCCGCAGAACCTCACCCTGGAGACCTCCCTGCGGGTGGACGAAGCGCTGGGGGTCGCCCGCGCCCGCGCCGCGCTGCACGCCATCGAGGCGGGAGACGTGGCCGAGGAGCAGTTCACCGCCGTCGGCGACGACTGGGACGTCGAGGAGCGTGCCCGCGCGACGCTGGACCAGCTCGGCCTGAGCCACATCGGGCTCGACCACACCATCGGGGAGATGTCCGGCGGCGAGTCGGTCCTGCTGCGGCTGGCCGCTCTGCTGCTGGCCGGGCCGGACATCCTGCTGCTGGACGAGCCCACCAACAACCTCGACCGGGCGGCCCGCCGCCGGCTGCACGAGGCGGTCTCCTCGTTCCGGGGCGTGCTCGTCGTGGTCAGCCACGACCGCGAACTGCTGTCGCTGGTCGACCGGATCGCCGACCTGCGCGCCGGCGAGGTGACCTGGTACGGCGGCGATCTGGAGGCGTACGAGGCCGCTGTTTCCGCCGAACAGCAGGCGGCCGAGCGGATGGTGCGCGCTGCCGAGACCGATGTGCGGCGCCAGCGCCGGGAGCTGGCCGAGGCGCGGATGAAGCTGGCCCGGCGGGCGCAGTACGGCAGCAAGCAGGCTGCCGCCGGGAGCGAGCCGAAGATCCTGCTGGGCGCCCGCAAGCGGCAGGCGCAGGAGACGGCGGGAAAGCACCGCCTGTTGCACGAGCAGCGGCTGGACGAGGCGCGGCAGCAGTTGGAGGAGGCGTCCGAGCGGGTACGGGACGACTCGGCGATCCGCGTCGACCTCCCCTCGACCGCGGTGCCGCGCGGACGGCGGGTCCTCGAGATGCGGGAGGTGGAGCTGCGGCACGGTCCCCGGATCGACCTCGATGTGCACGGGCCGGACCGGATCGCGCTCGTCGGGCCGAACGGTGCGGGCAAGACGACGCTGCTGCGGACCCTGGCCGGGCAGCTCCCGCCCGTCGCGGGCGAGGTGCACACGCAGGTGCCGCTGCGCTATCTGCCGCAGCGGCTGACCGTGCTCGACGACCGGCTGTCCGTCGTGGAGAACGTCGCGCGCTCGGCGCCGCAGGCCACCAACCAGCAGATCCGCGCCCGGCTCGCGCGGTTCCTGCTGCGCGGCAAGCGGGCCGACCGCGCGGTGGGCACCCTCTCGGGCGGCGAGCGCTTCCGGGCCGCGCTCGCCGCCGTCCTGCTGGCGGATCCTGCGCCCCAGTTGCTGATGCTGGACGAGCCGACCAACAATCTGGACGAGTCCAGCGTGCGGCAGTTGCGGGACGCGCTGACGGCGTACGAGGGTGCCCTGCTGGTCGCCAGCCACGACCTCCCGTTCCTGCAGGAGTTGGGTGTCACCCGCTGGCTGGGGCTGCGGGACGGCGCGCTGCTGGAGGCCACTCCGCAGGAGCTCGGGCTCCTTCCCGCGGAAGGAGCCCGACCGGACTGACCGGCGGGCTCATCCGGCGAGGGCGGCCAGGCGGGCGTCGGCGCGGGCGGGGGCGTAGCGGTCCTCGACGACCAGGGCCGCGGCGCCGGTCAGGCCCGCGCGCTCGCCGAGCCGGGAGGTGACCACGTTCAGGTGCGCGGTCGTGCGGGGCATGGCGCGCTGGTAGAGCAGTTCCCGCACCCCGGTCACGAACGGGGTGCCCGCCAGGTCACCGGCGATCATCAGCACCCCGGGGTTGAGCAGGGTGACCACCGTGACCAGCACCTCCCCCACCAGCCGTCCGGCGTCCCGGGCCAGCCGGACCGCCTCCGGGCGGCCGGCGGCGAGGTGGTCGCGTACGCCGGAGCCGGAGGTGGTGGGCACCCCGGCGGCGGTGAGCTGTTCGGCCAGCGCCCGGCCGCTGGCGACGGCGGCGAGGCAGCCGTGGTTGCCGCACATGCACAGTGCGTCGGGGAAGTCGTGCAGCCGGATGTGCCCGATGTCGCCCGCACCGCCGTCCGTACCGCGATAGGGCTGCCCGTCGACGACGACGCCCGCACCGATCCCGGTGGCGACCTTGACCAGCAGGAACGCCGCGCAGTCGGGGTAGCCGGCCCGCTGTTCGGCGTAGGCCATGAGGTTGGCGTCGTTGTCGACGAGGACCGCGGGAGGCGCCTCGGACCGGACGTGGGCCGCGTAGGCGGCCCGCATCCGCTCGGGCAGCGGGCAGCCGTCCCAGCCGGGCATGATCGGCGGCTGGACGACCACCCCGGAGCCGACGTCGACCGGGCCGGGTACCGACAGGCCGATGCCGCAGACGCGGGCCGGGTCCGTGCCCTGCTCGGCGAGCAGCCCGGCGAACCACTGCGCGAGCCGGTCGAGCACCGGCTCGGGGCCGTCGCCGACGAGCATCGGGCCGGAGCGCTGGGCCAGCACGTTCCCGGCGAGGTCGAGCAGGCCCGCGGTGGCGTGCCGGGTGCCGAGGTCGGCGGCGAGGACCACGGCGTGCCCGGCGTCGAACTCCAGCCGCGTCGAGGGCCGACCGCCGGTGGAGCCGGGTTCGGGAGCCGGCTCGCCCTCGCGCAGCCAGCCCGCGGCGAAGAGCTGGTCGAGCCGGTGGCCGACAGTGGATCTGGACAGCCCGGTGACCTGCTGCAGGGCGCCGCGGGTGGTGGCCCGGCCGTCCCGGATGAGCCGCAGCAGATGGCCCGCGCTCGACTGGTTGCCGGTGGTGCCGGTCATGCTCTCCTCAGCTCTCGTCCGCATCGCCGGTCCGCGGTCAGCGGCGGCCCGGCGGCGGGAACGGCAGGACGACGGGGGCGGTTCCGTACCACCGCATCCTGCCATCAGCGCCGCTCAGCGGCCCCGGCGCCGTCGGCGGCGGCGGCCCGCTGCGGGCGCGCGGCCTGCAGGGGTACGTCACAGGTCTGCCGGGTCCGGCCCTGTCCCTCACCGGGCCCGGACCACCGCCTGGGGTCCGGGCGCCGGGCCCCAGACGGGTCGGTAGGCGGGTCGGTAGGCGGGTCGGTGCCGCCCGCCGTGATGCGGTGACCGGCTTCTGACCCTGGTTTCGACTGCGAGTGACACATCTCATCCTCAGTTATGTCTGTTCACGAGACGTAACTACGAGGTATCTTCGACGAAACTCGTGGGGTCCCCACGGCTCGGGGCGCTGCCGCCGTGGAGCAGCGCAAGCAGGAGAGCCGGCAAGCACGGCGGCCCGGCTGCCGGACGTATGCCGTGTGGGCGGCGACCGAGAGAGGGCGAAGGGCGGAGCATGGTCAGGACGGCCTGCCGGGAGCGACCGCTCCCGGGCGGCGCGCGGGAGGCGCATCCCGGCGGGCGGAGGACGCCGGGCGGACGCACCCCGGCGGGCGGTGCCGCCCGTCCCGGAGGGGTCGCGCGGTGACCCCTCCGCTGCCGCCGACCGGTGCCGGCCCCGCCGTCGTGCGCGCCCGCACCACCGCCCCGCCGGTGCACACGGCCCACCGCGCGCTGCGCCGCTCCGCCTGCCGGGTACTGCTCGCCAACCGGACCGGCCGCTCCACAGTGCCTTCCCGCGACCTGTATCCGCACCAGTGGAGCTGGGACTCGGCGTTCATCGCCGTCGGGCTGCGCCACCTCTCCCCCGTACGTGCGCAGCAGGAGCTGGAGACGCTGCTGTCGGCGCAGTGGGGTGACGGTCGCGTCCCGCACATCGTGTTCAATCCCGCGGTGCCGTTCGGCGCCTACTTCCCCAGCCCCGACTTCTGGCGCTCCTCCTCGGCGGGCGCCGCCGCCGGGGCGCCGCGCGGGATCGAGACCTCCGGTGTGGTGCAGCCGCCCGTGCACGCGCTGGCCGCCTGGCTGGTGCACCGCGCCGACCCGCGCGCCTCGGCCCGGCGCGCCTTCCTGGCCGGGGTGTACCCGCGGCTGGCGGCCTGGCACCGGTACCTCGCCGAGCACCGGGATCTGGGCGGAGGCGGGCTGGCCGCCGCGGTGCACCCCTGGGAACCGGGCATGGACAACAGCCCGTGCTGGGACGGACCGCTGGCGCGGGTCGAACCGGCGGACCCGGCGTCGTTCCGCCGCGCCGACCTCGCGCACGGCGCCCCCGGAGACCGGCCCACCGACCTGGACTACGGACGGTATGTCCGGCTGGCCGCCGAGTACCGCGAGCACGGCTACCGGGACGCGGCGGCCGCGCACCCCTTCGCCGTGGAGGACCCGGGGTTCAACGCCCTGCTCATCGCGTCCGAGTACGCGCTGGCCCGGATCGCGGAGGAGCTGCGCGGCGACGCCGCGTTCCACCGCCGGCGCGCCGCGGCCCGCACGGAGGCGCTGGTGGAGCGGCTGTGGTCGCCCCGGACCGGACAGTTCCACTGCCGCGACCTGCGGGCCGGGGCGGCTTCGGGCGGCGACGGGCACGGCGGCGCGCTGGTGCCCGAGCGCAGCGCAGCGGGGCTGCTGCCGCTGGTGGCGCCCGGACTGCCCCGACCCCTGGTCGAGACGCTGCTGAGCACCGCCGAGGGCGACCACTTCGGCCTGGGCACCCGGGTGCGGCTGCTGCCCAGCTACGACCTGCGCGGCGCGTCCTTCGACCGGAACCGCTACTGGCGGGGCCCGGCCTGGTTCAACGTCAACTGGCTGCTGGAGCGCGGGCTCCGGGAGCACGGTGAACACGCGCGGGCCGACGCGCTGCGCGCCGCGGTACTGCACGCCGCGGCGGCCAGCGGTTTCGCGGAGTACCTCGACCCGTACACCGGGCAGGGGCACGGCGCCCGCGACTTCAGTTGGACGGCCGCACTCGCCCTGGACCTGCTCGAGCGGGACGCGGACACCGCAGCGGGCGCGGACACCGCGAACACCGAAGAAGCCGGAACCGCCAAGACCGCCGAGACCGCCGGAACCGCCGAAGACACTCCCCCGGGGCCGGGCACCGGGGTCTCCGCGCCCGTACCCGGGCCCTCGCCCGTACCCCCGTCCGAGAAGGGACCGTGACCCCATGACGGCGATCGAGCACCGACTGCTCGTGCACGACGGGACCTTCGCGGTACTGGCCGCTTCCGGGGACATCGCCGGGCCCACGGGGACGCTGCCGGCGGACGGGCTCTTCCGCCGGGACACCCGCCACCTCAGCCGCTGGCAACTGACGCTCGACGGCGCCGCCCCCACCGTGCTGATGCCGGCGCGGGACGACGGCCACCGCCTCCTGGCCCCGGCGGCGGACGGGCTCGCGGAGCCGGACGGGAGCACCGGTCACGGTGCGGTCGTCCTCACTCCGCTCGGGACCCGGGAGGCCCCGCCCAGCTGCACGGTCTTCCGCGAGCAGGCCGTGGTGGACGGCGCGTTGACCGAGCGGATACGCGTCGTCAGCAACCAGGGCACGGCCGCCCCGATACGGGTGAGCCTGACCGTGGACGCCGACTTCGCCGACCAGACGGAACTGCGTTCGCCGCGGCAGGAGTTCGCCAAGCCGCACAGCGCGCGGAGCACCGTCGCCCGCCCGGACGGCGTCGAGTTCCACTACCGGCGGGGCACGAGCTGGCACACCCGTACGGTCGTCACCGCCGATCCCGCACCCGCCGAGACCGCCGACGCGGAAGGCCCCGGGGGCACGGCGGGCGGGTCCGACGGGACGGCACGCAGGCTGAGCTGGCTCCTGGAACCGGCCCCGCACGCGGCGGTCGAGCTGCGGCTGTGCGTACGGACGCTGCCGCACGGTACTCCGGACGCGGCGGTCCCCGGCCCGGCCGCGGCACCGGACCCGGCCACCGTGCGGTCGGAACTGGCCGCCGCACGGCATACGTTCGCCACCGCCGAGCCCCGTCCCGGCATGCGTACCGGGCGGCCGGAGCTGGCCCGCGCCTGCGAGCAGGGACTCGCGGATCTGGCCGGGCTCTGCGTCACCGTCCCCGGATCAGACGGTGCCGCGCTGCGGGTGCCAGGTGCCGGAGCGCCCTGGTATCTGACCCTGATCGGCCGGGACTCGCTCCTGACGTCCTTCTTCACGCTGCCCTACCGCCCGCTGCTGGCCGAGGCCACGCTGCTCGCGCTGGCGGCCACCCAGGACGGCGAGGCGGAGCCGGGGCGGATCGCCGAGCCGGGGAAGATCCTCCACGAGCTGCGGCACGGCGAGCTGACCGCCTTCGGGCAGCTGCCGCACGAGCGCTTCTACGGCTCGGTCGACTCCACCCCGCTCTTCCTCGTCCTCCTCGGCGCCTACGCGGAGCAGCGGGGGGCCGCGGGCGCGGAGCTCGCCCGCCGTCTGGAGCCGCAGGCGCGGGCCGCGGTGCGGTGGATGTTCGACCGGGGCGGGCTGGCGGACCTGGGCTATCTGGCCTGCCGGCCCGGCAACAGCGGAGGGGGCGACCGGAGCTGGAAGGACTCGCCCGGTGCGATCTGCGCGGCCGACGGCACCCTGCCGACCGGTGCCGTGCTGGTGGCCGAGGTGCAGGGGTACGCGTACGACGCGCTGTGCCGCACCGCCGAGCTCGCCCGTGCGGTATGGGACGACCCGGGCTACGCGGGCATGCTGGAGCGGGCCGCGGCCGGGCTGCGGGAGCGCTTCGGTGCCGACTTCTGGCTGCCCGAGCGCGGCTTCCCGCCGCTCGCGCTGGAGGAGACGGGCCGGAAGCTGGATGCGCTCGCCTCCGACGCGGGGCATCTGCTCTGGTCGGGCATTCTGGGGCAGCGCCGGGGCGAGACGGTGGGGCGGCGGCTGCTGGAACCGGACTTCTTCTCCGGTTGGGGGGTGCGCACCCTCGCCGCCGGGCAGGCCGCCTATCATCCGCTGTCCTGCCACCGCGGCGGTATCCAGCCGCAGGACAACGCGCTGATCGCACTCGGGCTGGCCCGCTACAGCCTGCGGGCCGAGGCGGCACGCCTGGCGGACGGGCTGCTGGCGGCCGCCGGGCGAAGCGGTCACCGGTTGCCGCAGGTGCTGGCGGGCTACGCCCGCGAGGACGTTCCGGAGCCGGTGCCCTCCCCGCACGGAGGTGCGCCGCGTGCCTGGGCGGCGGCCGCCCCGCTGGCCCTGCTGACGGCGCTGAGGCGGTGACCTTCCGGTGCCCGGCGCCGTAGTGTCGCGGCATGACCGAGGTGACGGGGACGGCAGCGGGCAGGGCTCGGCGGACCGGGGACGTGGTCGTCCTCGGCGGCGGAGTCATCGGGCTGACCACGGCGGTGGTCCTGGCGGAACGCGGATCGGACGTGCGCGTGTGGAGCCCGAGCCCGCCGGAGGGGACGACCTCGGCGGTGGCCGGCGGCCTGATCTGGCCCTACCGGATCGCACCGGAGCGGCAGGCCCTGGACTGGGCGGTCCGCTCCTTCCGGCACTTCTCCTGGCTCGCCGAGCAGCCGTCGGCCACCGGGGTGCGGCTGGTCCGGGGGCGCATGCCGGGCAGCACGCCGCCCGCGGAGTGGAGCGCGCTGACCGGTACCCCGCCCCGGGCTCCGCTGGTCGACATGGGGAGCTATCTCGGCTACCTGAAAGGCCGTCTGGAGGCGGCGGGCGGGCGCTGGGAGCGGCGCGCGGCCGGTTCGCCGGCCGAAGCGGCGGCCGAAGCGCCCACGGTGGTGAACTGCAGCGGGCTCGGAGCCCGCGAGCTGGTGCCCGACCCGGAGGTGCGGCCGGTGCGCGGCCGGCTCGTCGTGGTGGAGAACCCGGGTGTCGAGGAGTGGTACGTCGCCGCGGACGGCGGCGCCCGGGAGACGACGTACCTCCTGCCGCAGCCCTACGGCCTGGTCCTCGGCGGCACGGCCGAGGACGGTGCCGAGGAGCGGGAACCGGATCCGGCGACGGCGGCGGCGATCGTACGGCGGTGCGCAGCCGTCCATCCGGAGGTGGCGGAGGCCAGGGTGCTGGAACACCGGGTGGGGCTGCGGCCGTTCCGGCCGCGGGTCCGGCTGGAGGCGGAGCGGATCCCCGACGGGCGCGGCGGCAGCGCGCTGTGCGTGCACAACTACGGGCACGGCGGCGCGGGTGTCACCGTCTCGTGGGGGTGCGCGGTGGACGCCGCCCGGCTGGTGGGGCCGCCCGAAGCGGGCGGATGACGTACGCGCACCGGAACGGCGACCGCGCGGGGACGGTGTTCTCGGGTGCGGCTGGATGACGCTGGTTGCTGTGGACATGCAATGTGACACGGGAGTACACACGTTTCGGAAGAAGTGACCCCTGTCGCAGATGAGTTGGAGGACTCGTGCGCCACAGACTGATCGTCCCGGGTGCGGCAGCGGCGGCCCTGCTGCTGCTCGCGGCCCCGGCCTCGGCGGCCGAACCGACTCCGGGAGCACCGGGCGCGGGCGACCCCTACTACCCGGACTACGGGAACGGCGGCTACGACGTCTCCCACTACGACCTTCGGCTCACCTACCGGCCGAAGACGGACGAACTGGCGGGCACCGCCACCCTGCTGGCCACCGCCCGGCAGGACCTGTCCCGGTTCAACCTGGACTTCGCGCTGGACGTCACCGAGGTGCGGGTGAACGGGAAGAAGGCCCGCTTCGGCACCTCCGGGGCGCACGAGCTGCGCATCACCCCGGCCGAGCCGCTCGCCGAGGGCGAGAAGGCCACCGTCGTGGTCCGCTACCACGGGACGCCCTCCAAGGTGAAGGTGGACGGTTTCACCTCCTGGCACCGCACCCCGGACGGCGGGGTCGCGGCCAACGAGCCCGAGTCCGCCTGGTGGTGGTTCCCCAGCAACGATCACCCCACCGACAAGGCGAGCTACGACATCAGCGTCGCCGTCCCCGAAGGCACCCAGGCCCTCAGCAACGGCACCCTCCAGTCGCAGCGCACCCGGGCCGGCTGGACGCGTTTCAACTGGCGCTCCCGCGCCCCGCAGGCCACCTATCTGGCCACGCTCGCGGTCGGCAGGTTCGACATCACGAGGTCCGAGACCGACTCCGGACTGCCCGTCATCAACGCCTACAGCAAGGACCTGGGCGAGCACGAGGGCGCGGCACGGGCCAGCGTCGAGCGGACGGCCGAGCTGACCGAGTGGCTGGAGAACTACTTCGGCAGCTACCCGTTCGACGCGCTGGGCGGCTATGTGCCCAACACGGACACGACCTTCGCGCTGGAGACCCAGACCCGCCCCTTCTACAGCCCCGACGACTTCGCGGACGGCTCCAACACCTCCGTGGTCGTGCACGAGATGGCCCACCAGTGGTACGGGGACAGCGTCTCGGTGAAGGGCTGGAAGGACATCTGGCTCAACGAGGGATTCGCGCGGTATGCGCAGTGGCTCTGGTCCGAGGACCAGGGGGAGGGCACCGCACAGGAGTTGGCCGACTACGCCTACGCCTCGCACCCGGCCGACGACCCCTTCTGGAAGGTCGCGCCGGGCGACCCCGGCCCCGACAACCAGTTCCACCGGGCGGTCTACGACCGCGGCGCCATGGCCCTGCAGGCGCTGCGCAACAGGATCGGCGACAAGGATTTCCTCGCTCTGCTGAAGGGCTGGCCGAAGGCGCACCGGGGCGGCAACGCAGAGGTGGGCGACTTCGTCGCCTACGCGGAGAAGGTGTCCGGCAAGCCGCTGGCCGGACTCTTCGACACCTGGCTGTACCAGCCCTCGAAGCCTGCCGCGCACGTGTCGGCCTTCACCGCCGGCCGCACCCCGGAGCGCCCCCGCTCCTGGAAGCAGATCCACACGGCGGACCACCCGCGCCGCTGAGGCCGGCGCGTTCCGCCCGGCGGAGCGCCCGGCAGCACCCGGTCCTCGCCCGCGCCGCAGCGGGCGAGGACCGGGCCCTCTCCCGGCCGGGCCCTCGCCCGGCCGGGCCCTCGCCCGCACCCCGCACGAGGTCAGCGGCGCTGCGCGCGGGCGCGGCGGGCGTAGGGCAGATAGCGGAGGCGCTCCGGGAGGAGCGGAAGCGTTCGGGCGAGCACCCGGCCGAGGCGGCGCAGCCGCCGCTCCTGACGCGGCGTCCAGGGCAGCCCCAGGACCTGGCGCGCCTCGGGCGGCATCAGTCCCACGGTCAGGAAGCGGCGGAGCCGGGCGAACCCGGGAACGACCAGCGGCCACACCGCGCGGACGGCCCACCGCACGGGCCGCGGCCCCCAGGGCGGCGGCGGGATGCCGGTGTCGAGCGAGGTGAGTTCGCGGACGACCCGGGTGGGTTCGATCTCCTCGGCCAGCATCCGGTGCCAGTAGGGCCAGAATTCCTCCCGCGTCTGCGGCATGTCCCGCTCGCGGATGCCCAGCACCCGGCCGACCTGGAGCCACTCGGCGTACAGCTGCCGCTCCTCGGCGTCGGTGTAGGGGCGGCGGCCGAGATAGCGCTGCGCGTGCCGGTAGGTGGGGAAGCCGGTGGCGTGCACCCACGCGTAGTAGGCGGGGGTCAGCGCGTGGTAGCGGCGGCCGTGCGCGTCGACGCCCTGGATGTGCTTGTGCAGCTCACGCAGCCTGCGCCCTTCCGCCACCCCCTCCTCGCCGCCGTAGACCCACAGCAGAAAGCTGCCCAGCGAGCGCTCCCCGCGGCCCCAGGGGTCGGTACGGAAGACGGAGTGCTCGTCCACTCCGGCGCCCACGGCGGGGTGGGCGACCTGCAGGGTGAGCGCGGCGGGGAGCATCAGGAGCTGGCGGACCTCGCCGACCACGTCCCACAGGATGCCGTCCGGGGGCGGGGGCTCCGGCCCGGTGCGCACTGGTTGTCGTCCCTCGCTCGTCTGCACGCTTCTCATGATGCCTCCGGGGCCCGCATGATGCTCTGCGGCCACCGGTTCCGGCGCGGCGCGCGAGGGTGCGGTCCACGGGTGCGGCGGGCGGTACGGCGGAGCGGAACCGGTCGCGGATGTTCCGCGGCAGAACACCCCAGTGTTACCTAGTGATCACTAACTGGCTTATATTGGTTCGACGTTGATCGGAGGGCTGCGGCTCAGCTCTCGCCTCTGCCCGGTTCCGTCCCCGAGGACCTGATTGATGACCTCCCCCGAGATACCACCGCCCCCGGCCTCCGGCGCGGACGGAACGGCTGCCGGCCGGTCCGGGCCGGCCGCGGGCGGCGACCCGACGGTCCCGGCCGGTCGCGGGGCCGCCAAGGGCACGGCGCTGGCGCTGCTGATCTCCATCGTGGTCGCCGGTGCCGCCTGCCTGATCACCGTCCAGACCTGCGCCGACTCCGCGCGTACCGCAGTCGCCTGGGGCACCGGCGCGGCCGGCGCTGTGCTGTGCGCGGCGGTCGCCGTCGCGGTGCACGCCCGGCTCACCAGCCGCTCGCTGCGCTCCCAGGTGGCCGCCGCACAGGCCAGGGCGGCCGAACGGGACGCGGCCGACGCCCGCTTCGCGGACACGACGGTCCCCGGCGTCGTGGAGCGGCTGCGGCGCGGCGGCTCGGCGGAGACCGCGCTGGCCGAGGCACCCCCGGTGGTCTCCGAGGCGCAGCGCCGGGTGCTGACCGCTCTGGCGCACGAGGTCCACCGGGGCGAGACCCTGCGTGCCGCGGCGATGTCGGCGTGCGCCAACGCCGCCGGCCGGGTGCAGGCACTGGCCACCAGCATGGCCGCCGACCTGCGGGAGATGGAGCACCGGCACGCGGACGAGGACGTGCTGGGCGACCTGCTGCACCTCGACCACCGGAACGCGCAGACGGGCCGGATCGCCGACTCCCTCGCCGTACTGACCGGCGCGCGCTCCGGCCGCCGCTGGGCCAAGCCGATCGTGATGGAGTCCGTGCTGCGCGGCGCGATGGGCCGGATCAGCGGCTACCAGCGGGTGCGGCTGCACTCCACCAGCGAGGCCGCCGTCGCGGGCCACGCGGCCGAGGGCGTCATGCACGCGCTGGCCGAACTGATGGACAACGCGGCGAACTTCTCGCCACCCACCTCCGAAGTGCACGTCTACGTCGAGGAGGTGGCTGCCGGAATCGTCATCACCGTCGAGGACGGCGGACTGGTGATGGGCGACGTCGCGCTGCGCCGCGCCGAGCAGGCCGTCTCCGGCGAGCACGGCGACCTGACCACGCTCTCCGGCACCCGGCTCGGTCTGGCCGTGGTCGGGCGGCTGGCGCGCAAGCACGGCCTGCAGGTCTCCTTCCGGCCCTCCGCGCACGGCGGCACAGGCGTACTCCTGCGGGTCCCGCACGAGTTGGTGACGGAACCGCGCCACGAGGAGCGCACCGAGGTGCCGGCCCCGGCCGCCGCGGTCCCGCCCGCGCCCCGCGCGGAGCGGAGCGCCGCACGCCCCACGGCCCGGCGTCAGGACAACACGGCGGCAGTCCACTCCCGGCAACCGGAGCGGGCCGGCCCGGACGTGCAGCGCTCCCCGGGCCACGACCGGCGGGAGGACACCGCCCGGACGGCTCCGGCACCGCCGCCCCAGGAGTTCGGGGAGAGCGGACTGCCCAAGCGGCGGCGCGGACAGACCCTGGCCGCCGTCGCCCGCGCCTCGGCCACCTCCTCGCGGCTCCCGGAACCCGCGCCCGGCGCGGAACAGGCGGACCAGCGGGACCCGACCGCCGCCGGGGAGGCCGCGGGCGGCCCCACGGCTGCCCGCAGCACCCCGCGTCCCTCCGGCGCCCGGTTCGGCGACTTCCGCCGGGCCGTCCAGGGCGCCGGCACCGAAGACACCGGTCGGCGCTCCCGGCCGTCCGACTCCTCCCCCGCCCGCTCCTCTTCCCTCTCGGAGGACGACACCGAATGATCACTGACAGCACGCTCGACTGGCTGCTGGAAAGCCTCCTGGAGCGCACACCCGGCGCCCGGCACGCCCTGGTGCTCTCCCGCGACGGACTCAAGCTGTGCCGCACACCCGAGCTCTCCGTCGACCAGGCCGACCAGCTCGCGGCCATCTCGGCCGGTATCCAGAGCCTGTCGCACGGTGCCTCCGTGGAGTTCGGCGACGGCCGCGGCGGAGTGCGGCAGGCGATGGCCGAGTTCTACGGCGGCATCCTGTTCGTCGTGGAGGCGGGCGACGGCGCCCATCTGGCGGTCGTCGCCGAGGAGGACTCCGACGTCGGTCTGATCGGCCACAACATGAACGAACTGATCGAACAGCTCAGCGAGCACCTCAGCGCTCCGCCGCGCCAGGCGGCCGGGGAGGTCGACGGACGCGGAGGCGGAGACGCATGACCCGGCCGGGCCGGGACGAGGACCCGGACCGGCTGTACACCGTGACCGGCGGGCGCAGCCGCTCGGCGGCCGGAGCCGAAGCCTTCGACCTGGTGACGCTCGTGGTCAGCGAGAGCGCTCCGGTGCGCGGCATGCAGTCGGAGCACGCCGCGATCCTGCGCATCTGCCGGTTCCCCACGGCGGTCGTGGAACTGGCCGCCGATCTGGGCCTGCCGGTGAGCGTCGTCCGCATCCTGCTGGGCGACCTCCTCGCCCAGGGGAAGATCACCGCACGCCATCCGCGGCGCGCCCGCACCGCTGACGCACTGCCCGACCCCGACATTCTGAAGCAGGTGCTCGTTGGACTCCGCAACATCTGAAGCGAACCCGGCGCCGGCAGCGGGCGCCGAGGCCCGTCCGCCGCTGCTCAGCACCGCGGCCCAGGGGCTGAAGATCGTGGTCGTCGGCGGCTTCGGCGTGGGCAAGACCACCATGGTGCGGGCTGTCAGCGACATCCGGCCGCTGAACACCGAGGAGACGATGACCCGCGCCGGGGAGGGCGTCGACGACCTCTCCGCCGTACGGGGCAAGACGACCACCACGATCGCCTTCGACTTCGGCCGCATCAGCCTGAACGACGAGACGGTGCTCTACCTGTTCGGAGCGCCGGGACAGGAGCGGTTCTGGTTCCTGTGGGACCGGCTCTTCGCCGGCACCCTGGGCGCCGTCGTCCTGGTGGACACCCGGCGGCTGGAGGACTCCTGGTACGCCATCGACCGGCTGGAGGCGCACGGCACCCCGTTCATCGTCGCGCGGAACGACTTCGGCGGTCCCCCGCACACGACCGATCAGGTGCGCGAGGCCCTCGACCTGCCCGCCGGGATCCCGCTCCTCGACTGCGACGCGCGGTCCCGCGAGTCCAGCAAGAACGTGCTGCTCACCCTCGTGAACCACCTGTACGACCTGTCCACCGCGCGTTCCGCCCCGGAGAACACCCCGTGACACCGCCCCAGCACCCCGGACCCGCCTCCGCGCCCCCGCCCGGCTGCCCCGCCCATCAGGACTCCGGAGCCGTCCCGCTGCTGGGGCCGCGCTTCCAGAGCGAGGACCGGGCGCGGCTCTACCGCGAGATGTACGAGCAGCACGGGCCGCTCGCCCCGGTCCTGCTGCCGGGGGATGTCCCCTGCTGGCTGGTGCTCGGCTACCGGGAGCTGCACCGGGTCACCTCCGAACCGGCCCTCTTCAGCCGGGACTCGGGGCTGTGGAACCAGTGGCCGAACATTCCCCCGGACTGGCCGCTGCTGCCGATGGTCGGCAAGCAGCCGTCGATCCTCTACACCGTCGGCGAGCGGCACCGGCGCCGCGCGGCCCTGGTCGGGGACGCGCTGGCCGCGGTCGACCCGTTCGAACTGCGCAACCACGCCGAGCGGTTCGCCGACCGGCTGATCGACGGCATCTGCGCACGCGGCTCGGCCGACCTGATCGCCGAGTACGCCACGGTGCTGCCCGCGCTGGTGCTCGCGCAGCTCTACGGCTTCTCCGACCAGGCCGGAGCCGAACTGGTGCCCAGCATCAACGCGCTGGTCGACGGCGGGCCGGAGGCACTGCGCGGCCGGGACCGGGTGCAGGCGGCCATGCACTCCCTGCTGGCCGCCCGGCGCACCGCACCGGGCGCCGGGGTCGCCTCCCGGATGCTGCACCACGACCACGCGCCCGAGTTCACCTTCGAGGAGCTCCTCGAGGACATGATGGTGAACATCGTCGCGGGCCACCAGCCGACCGCGGACTGGATCGGCAACTCGCTGCGGCTGATGCTCACCGACGAGCGGTTCGCCGCCTCGCTCTCCGGCGGCCGGCACAGCGTCGCCGAGGCCATGAACGAGGTGCTGTGGGAGGACACCCCCACCCAGAACATCGCGGGCCGCTGGACCACCCGCGACACCCGGCTGGCCGGCCGGCACATCCCGGCGGGCGATCTGCTGATGCTCAGTTTCGCCGCCGCCAACGGCGACCCGCAGATCCGCCCGGACCGCACGGTCTTCACCGGCGGCAACAGCGCGTTCCTCTCCTTCGGGCACGGCGAGCACCGCTGCCCCTATCCGGCCCAGGACCTCGCCGAGGGCATCGCGCGCACCGGGATCGAGGTGCTGCTGGACCGGCTGCCCGACCTGGACCTGGCGGTCAGCCCGCAGGCCCTGGTCTGGCGTGCTTCGCCGTTCCTGCGCGGGCTGGCCGCGCTGCCGGCCCGCTTCACCCCGACTCCCACCAGCGCCGCAGGAGGCCATGGATGACATCGTGCCCCGTCACCGGAACCGGTTCGGACGCAGGCTCCGACCGTGCGGATGCCGCCGATCCGGTGATCGTGCTCGATCCGCTGGTCGGCGACCTGGCCGGCGAGGGCGCCCGGCTGCGTGCCGCGGGGCCACTGGCTCCCGTCGAGCTGCCCGGCGGGGTGCGGGTGTGGGCGGTGTCCCGGCACGCGGAGGCCCGCAAGCTGCTGACCGACAGCAGGCTGGTGAAGAACATCGACCACTGGGCCGCCTACCGGCGCGGGGAGATCCCGCCGACCTGGCCGCTGATCGGACTGGCCGACCCGGGCCCCAGCATGCTCACGTTCGACGGCCCCGAGCACCGCAGGCTGCGCGCGCTGACCGCGCAGGCGCTCACTCCGCGCCGGGTGGCGGCGCTGCGGCCCCGTATCGAGGAGATCACCCGCACGCTGCTGGACGGGCTGGAGTCGGCGGCCGACGCGGAGGGCCGGGTCGATCTCAAGTCCGCCTTCGCCTACCCGCTGCCGATGGCGGTCATCGGCGACCTGCTGGGCATCGACACCACGCAGATCCCGCGACTGCGCACGCTGTTCGACGGCTTCTTCAGCAGCGTCACCCCGGCCGAGGAGGTCCCGGCCATCATCGCCGAGCTGGGGTCGCTCTTCGGCGCCGAGGTCGCACGGAAGCGGGAGTCGCCCGGCGACGATCTGACCAGCGCGCTGCTGGCGGCGGCGGAGGAAGGCGACTCGCTCAGCGACGAGGAGGTGGTCGCCACTGTCCAGGTGCTGATCACCGCCGGGCACGAGACCACGATCAGCCTGCTGGTGAGCGCGGTGCGGGCGCTGCTCACCCGTCCCGAGCAGCTCGCCCTGCTCCGGTCGGGCGAGGTGGGCTGGGAGGCCGCCGTCGAGGAGACACTGCGCTGGGACGCGCCCACCACGCATGTGCTGATCCGCTTCGCCACCGAGGACCTCGAGGTCGGCGGCACCACCGTGGCGCGGGGCGACGCCGTGATCATCTCCTACGGCGCCATCGGACGGGACGAGGAGCAGCACGGACCGGACGCGGAGCGGTTCGACATCACTCGCACGCCCACCCGCCACCTCTCCTTCGGGCACGGACCCCATGTGTGCCCCGGGGCGCCGCTGTCCCGGCTGGAGGCACTGGTCGCCCTCCCCGCCCTCTTCGACCGCTTCCCCGGCCTGCGGCTGGCCGTCGACCCGGCCGAGCTGCGCAACAAGCCCGCGGTCACCCAGAACGAGCTCCACGAGCTGCCGGTGCGGCTGCGCTGATCCCGGCTGCGCCCGGAGGCGTCCCCGCACCGGGGGCCTCACACATGATCTTCGTAGAGTCCGTCGACGACCTGCCGGAAACGGTCGCGCACCACCTGCCGCCGCAGCTTGAGCGAGGGGGTCAGCTCCCCGGTCTGCGGGGTCCACTCCCGCTCCAGCAGGTGGTAGCGCTTGACCTGTTCGGTGCGGTTGAGCCGGGCGTTGGCGGCGGCCACGGCACGGTCGACCTCCGCGCGTACGGCGGGGAGCCCGGCAGCCCCGTCCGGTGGCACCTCGACGCCGTTGCGGGCCGCCCAGGCGGAGAGTTCCCCGGCGTCCAGGACCAGGAGGGCGACCAGACAGGAGCGGCCGTCCCCGTGCACCATCGCCTGGCCCACCAGGGGATGCTCCTTGAGCGCGTTCTCCACCAGGGTCGGGGAGACGTTCTTGCCCGTCGAGGTGACGATCATCTCCTTCTTGCGGCCGGTCAGCCACAGGAAGCCGTCCTCGTCGACGCGTCCGATGTCCCCGGTGGCGAACCAGCCGTCCGCGTCGGTGTCGGGCCGGACCGAACCGTCGGCGCGCAGATAGCCCGCGAAGAGGGTGCTGCCGCGCACCATGATCTCGCCGTCCTCGGCGGTGCGGACCTCCGTGCCGCCGAGCGGGCGGCCCACCGAGCCGAGGCGGAAGGCCGCCGGCCCGTTGAGGGTGAGCGCTCCGGTGGTCTCCGTCAGCCCCCAGGCGTCCATGATCACCACTCCCAGGCCCGCCCAGAAGTCCTGCAGATCCGGCGGCAGCGGGGCGGAGGCGCTGGCCGTCCAGACGAGCCGGTCGAACCCCACCGGCGCCAGCAGCGGCCGCAGGACCTCGTGCTGGGCCTTCGCGTAGGCCGCCGCCAACTGCGGGTCGGGAGCGTGGCCCCGCTCGCGGCAGCGCACCTGGGCGCGGGCCACCCGCGCGGCGTCCTCCACCGCGGTCCGCCGCTCCGCGGGCAGCGCCTCCAGCGCCGCGCGGACGGCCGCGGCCAGCTTCTCCCACACCCGCGGCACCCCGAAGAACTGCGCCGGGCGCAACTCCCGTACCAGGGCGGCGATCCGGTCGGGGTCGGGGCACAGGTGGACGTGGCCGGCGCGCAGCACCGGCAGGTAGATGCCGAGCATCCGCTCGGCGATGTGCGCGAAGGGCAGATAGCAGATGTGGTCGACGTGGTCGGGCAGTTCGGCGATCCCGTCGAGTGCGATGCCGTTGAGGACGACGTTCCGGTGGCTGATCACCACGCCCTTGGGGTCGCCGGTGGTGCCGGAGGTGTAGACGACGGTCACCGGGTCGGCGGGGCGCACCCCGCGCCATGCCCGTTCGAAGGAGGCGGAGTCGTACCGCTGCGGCACCGTGCTCCAGGCGGTGTGCGGGCCCGCGGCGTCCGCGTCGGCCACCACGAGCCGGAGCCGTCCGGAGCCCTCCTGCGCGCAGGCCGGCAGCTGTTCCCAGCGGGTACGCTCCTCCGCTCCCCCGACGACGGCCAGGCGGGCCCGGGAGTGCCGGACGATGTGGGCGATCTGCTCGGGCGAGGCGGTGCCGTAGACCGAGACGGGCACCGCGCCCAGGTGCACCAGGGCCAGGTCGGTGAGCCAGTGCTCGGGACGGTTGCCCATCATCAGCAGGACGTGCTCGCCGGGAGTGACGCCCAGCGCGTCGAGTCCGGCCGCCGTCTCGGCGACCCGGTGGCGCACCTGGGCCCAGGTGAGCGTGGTACGACCGCCCTCGCGGGTGTCCCAGGAGAGCGCCGGGAGGTCCCCGTGGTCGCGCTCGTTGCGCAACAACAGGTCGGGGACGGTCAGTTCGGACGCGTCGCCGGGAAGTCGCAGGATCGTCGTCATGGCGCCTCCGGAGGTGAGGTGGCCGATGAGTGGTGCCGACCGCGGCCGCCGAGGGGCCGCGTGGCCACCGGCAGGCGGTACGCCCCGCCGTCCTGCCGCGAGCCTAGCGCGGTGCCCCGGCCGCGTCGACGGTGCCGCGGGAGGGAGCGGTCCGCTCCGCCCAGGTTTCACATGAGTGGTGAGACAGCAATACTGTTGAACACGATCGGTACGCACGGCACCCCGGCGGTGCCGCGGTGAGAGGGGCGCGGCAGATGGAGCAGCAGAACGGGACGACGGGCGAGTCCCTCGACCAGCTCACCGTCGACCAGCTCGCGGCACGGGCGGGCGTGACGGTGCGCACGCTCCGCTTCTACAGCACCCGCGGCCTGCTGCCGCCGCCCACCATCGGCCCCCGCCGGGTGGGCCGCTACGGTCCCGAACACCTCTCCCGGCTGGCGCTCATCGAGGAACTGCAGCACCAGGGCATGACCCTGGCGGCCATCGAACGCTATCTGCAGCGGCTCCCCGACGACATCAGCGCCCACGATCTGGCCATCCACCGCGCGGTCGTGGCCTCCTGGCTGCCGGACACCGTCGACGAGACGACACGTTCCCAACTGGAGGGCCGGGTCGGGCGGGAGCTGACCGACGACGACCTCGACCGCCTCGCGGCGATGAGCGTGCTGGCCCGTACGGACGACCCGGACGTCTTCCGTGTCGATCCCGCGCTGGTGCAGCTCGGGGTGCGGCTGCTGGACGTCCCGATCTCGCAGGAGGCGATCCTGGCCGCGCGCTCGGTGATGCTGGAGCACGCCCGCTCCGCCGCACGGGAGCTGAGCCGGCTCTTCAAGCAGGAGGTGTGGGACCCCTACCGGGAGCTGGAGCCGGACCCCGAACGGCTGGAGCGGATGAAGTCGCTCTCCGCGCACATGCAGCCGATGGTGGTGCAGGCCCTGGTGACCGCCTTCCAGCGGTCCATGAAGGAGGAGCTGCGGGAGGTCTTCCCGCTGGAGAGCGCCCCGCGCACGGCCTCCGGCCCGGCACCCGAGTGACCCGGGGCCGGGCGGCCGCAGCCGCCCGGCTGCCGGGCCGGGCGGGTCCGGCCGGTCAGCCGGGTCCGGTGGGTCGGCCGGGTCGGTTCGGGGCAGCCGGATCGGTCGGGGCCGGTCAGTCGGTGAAGGTCTCGCCCCGTGCGGCCTTCTCCGCCAGCAGCGCGGGGACCGCGAACCGCTCGCCGTAGCGCTCGCCCAGTTCCCGGGCGCGGGCCACGAAGCCGGCCGGGCCGCCCTCGTATCCGTTGATGTACTGGATCACACCGCCCGTCCAGGCGGGGAAGCCGATGCCCATGATGGAGCCGATGTTGGCGTCGGCGACCGTGGTGAGCACGCCCTCCTCGAACAGCCGCACGGTGTCCAGCGCCTCGGAGAAGAGCATGCGCTCCTTCATGTCCTCGAACGGGATCCCGGGATCCCCCTCGGCGGTGAAGTGCTCCCGCAGGCCCGGCCACAGTCCGGCCCGCTTGCCGTTCTCGTCGTAGTCGTAGAAGCCCGCACCGCCGCTGCGGCCGGTGCGGCCGAACTCCTCGACCATCCGGTCGAGTACGGCGTCGGCCGGGTGGACGGGCAGTTCCCGGCCCTCGGCCCGCAGCGCCTGCCGGGTCTCGTCCCGGATCCGGCGCGGCAGGGTGAGGGTGAGTTCGTCCATCAGGGAGAGCACCTTGGCCGGGTAGCCCGCCTGCGCTGCGGCCTGCTCCACGGTGGCCGGGTCGACGCCCTCGGCCAGCAGGGCGACGCCCTCGTTGATGAAGTGTCCGATGACGCGCGAGGTGAAGAAGCCCCGCGAGTCGTTGACCACGATGGGGGTCTTGCGGATCCGCCGTACGAGGTCGAACGCGCGGGCCAGCGCCTCGTCCCCGGTCTCGCGGCCCTTGATGATCTCGACCAGCGGCATCTTGTCCACCGGGGAGAAGAAGTGCAGCCCGATGAAGTCCGCGCGGCGCTCGACGCCTTCGGCGAGCGAGGTGATCGGCAGCGTGGAGGTGTTCGAGCAGAGCAGCGCGTCCGGGGCGACGAGGTGCTCGATCTCCTGGAACACCTTGTGCTTGAGCGCGGAGTCCTCGAACACCGCCTCGATCACGACGTCGCAGCCCGCCACCGCCTGCGGGTCGGCGGTGGGGGTGATCCGCGCCAGCAGCGCGTCGCGGTCGGCCTCGGTGGTCTTCCCGCGGGAGAGCGCCTTCTCCAGCAGCCCCGCCGAGTACGCCTTGCCCTTCTCGGCGGCCTCCGGGGTGACGTCCTTGAGCACGACCTCGATGCCCGCCCTGGCACAGGAGTACGCGATTCCGGCGCCCATCATCCCCGCGCCCAGCACGGCCACCGTGCCGACCTCGCGCTCGGCGATCCCCTGGGGCCTGCTGCGGCCCGCGTTGACGGCCTGGAGGTCGAAGAAGAACGCCTGGATCATGTTGGTGGAGATCTGCCCGCAGGCCAGCTCCACGAAGTAGCGCGCCTCGATGACCTGCGCGGTCTCGAAGTCCACCTGGGCGCCCTCGACGGCCGCCGCGAGGATGTTGCGCTGGGCCGGATAGGGCGCCCCGCCGGTCTGCTTCTTGAGGTTGGCGGGGAAGGCCGGCAGGTTCTCCGCGAACTTCGGATGCGCGGGCGTGCCACCGGGGATCCGGTACCCCTTGACGTCCCAGGGCTGCTGCGCGGCGGGGTTGGCCTCGATGAAGGCGCGGGCGGCAGCCAGCATCTCCTCCGGCGTCCCGACGACCTCGTGGACCAGACCGACCTCCTCGGCCTTGGCCGGACGGTACTGCTGGCCCTGGAGAAGCACGTTCAGCAGCGCGTCGGTGATGCCCAGCAGCCGCACCGCACGGGTGACGCCGCCGCCGGCCGGGAGCAGCCCCAGCGTGGCCTCCGGGCAGCCGATCTTCGAGCCGGGGGCGTCGAGCGCGACCCGGTGGTGGCAGGCCAGCGCGATCTCCAGACCGCCGCCGAGCGCCGCGCCGTTGAGTGCGGCCACGACCGGGATGCCCAGGGTCTCGATGCGGCGCAGGTCGCGCTTGATGCGCATGCCGTTGTCGAAGACCTCCTGGGCGTTCTCGGGCCGTGCCCGGATGAGCAGCCGCAGGTCGCCGCCGGCGAAGAAGGTCTTCTTGGCGGAGGTCATGATGACGCCGCGCACGCTGTCCCGTTCGGCCTCGAGCCGGTCGGCGACCGCGGTGAGGGACGTCTGGAAGGCCGCGTTCATGGTGTTCGCCGACTGATCCGGGTCGTCGAAGGTCAGTGTGACGATCCCGGTGCCGTCCTGGTCCCAGCGGATGGTGGTGGAGGTGGGTTCGGGCATGGTTCGGACTCCCTGAGCGAGCGGTGAGGCCCCCGGCGTCGGCGAGGGGGAAGGGATCGGGTCGGAGGGGCGGCGGCCGCGGCTACAGCCGCTCGACCACGGTGGCGACCCCCATTCCGCCTCCCACGCACAGCGTCACCAGCCCGTACCGCTGGTCCGTGCGCTCCAGTTCGTCGATGCACGTCCCCAGCAGCATCGCGCCGGTGGCCCCCAGCGGGTGCCCCATGGCGATGGCGCCGCCGTTGACGTTCACCTTCTCCAGCGGGAACCCCATGTCCTTGGCAAACCGCAGCACCACGGCGGCGAACGCCTCGTTCATCTCGGCGACGGCGATGTCCTCCACCGTCAGCCCGGCTTTGGCCAGGGCCTTGCGGCACGCGGGGGCGGGCCCGGTCAGCATGATGGTGGGATCGGCTCCGGAGACGGCGGCCGAGACGATCCGCGCCCGGGGACGCAGCCCGTACCGCTCCCCGACCTCCTGGCTGCCGACCGCGACCAGGGCCGAACCGTCCACCATGCCGGAGGAGTTGCCCGCGTGGTGCACGTGGTCGATCCGCTCCACCGCGTGGTACTTCTGGAGCGCGACGGCGTCGAATCCGCCCATCTCCCCGATGGCCGCGAACGACGGCTTGAGGCCCGCGAGGGTGTCGGCGGTGGTGCCGGGGCGGATGTGCTCGTCGTGGTCGAGGACGGTGAGGCCGTTGCGGTCCCGTACCGGTACCACCGAGCGCGCGAACCGGCCGTCCTTCCAGGCGTGCGCGGCCAGTTCCTGGGAGCGGGCGGCGTACTCGTCCACGTCCCGGCGGCTGAAGCCCTCCAGGGTGGCGATCAGGTCCGCGCCGATGCCCTGGGGCACGAAGCCGGTCTCGAAGCTGGTCAGCGGGTCGTTGAACCAGGCACCGCCGTCCGAGCCCATCTTCACCCGGGACATGGACTCCACCCCGCCCGCCAGGACGAGGTCCTCCCAGCCGGAGCGGACCTTGGCGGCAGCCATGTTGACCGCCTCCAGACCGGAGGCGCAGAAGCGGTTCTCCTGGACCCCGGCGACGGTGTCGGGCAGCCCTGCGGCGATGGCGGCGATCTTGGCGATGTCCGAGCCCTGGTCGCCGACCGGGCTGACGACGCCGAGCACGATGTCGTCGACCGCCTGCGGGTCCAGCTCGGGCATGCGGCGGCGCAGCTCGTCGATCAGGCCGACGACCAGGTCGACGGGCTTGGTGCCGTGCAGGGCGCCGTCGGCCTTGCCGCGGCCGCGCGGGGTGCGGATTGCCTCGTACACGAACGCTTCTGAGCTCACGAGGGGTGCCTTTCGTACGGGGGCGGAGGGGAGCTGAGGGGAGCCGCGCGGAGGCGGCCGGGGGCGGGCGGGTCCGGCGCGGGGTCAGTTCAGCAGCGACCGTCCGATGATCTCCTTCATGATCTCGGTGGTCCCGCCGTAGATGGTCTGGATGCGGCCGTCGGTGAAGGCCCTCGCGACCGGGTACTCGGTCATGTACCCGTAACCGCCGTGCAGTTGCAGACAGCGGTCTGCGGCGCGCTTCTGCAGCTCGGTGGCCCACCACTTCGCCATGGAGGCGTGCACCGCGTCCAGTCGGCCCGCGGCGTGGTCCTCGATGCAGCGGTCCAGGAAGGCCCGGGTGACGGCGCACTCGGTGGCCAGCTCGGCGATCTCGAAGCGGATGTGCTGCAGCTTGGCCAGCGGCCGGCCGAACGCGGTGCGCTCCTTGACGTATGCGGTGGTGAGCTCCAGCAGATGCTCGGCGGCGGCGATGCCCGCGACGGCAATGGCCATCCGCTCCTGCGCCAGATTGGTCATCAGGTGCACGAAAGCGCCGTTGAGCTCTCCGAGCAGGTTCTCCTTGGGGACACGCACATCGGTGAAGAACAGCTCGGCGGTGTCCTGGGCCTTCTGGCCGATCTTGTCCAGGTTGCGGCCGCGCTCGAAGCCCTCGGCACCGCGCTCGACGACGAGCAGGCTCAGCCCGTGCGCGCCGCCCTCGGGTGTGGTCCGGGCCACGACGACGACCAGGTCGGCGAGGATGCCGTTGGAGATGAACGTCTTCGAGCCGTTCAGCAGCCAGTGGTCGCCCTGGTCCTGGGCCGTGGTGCGGATGCCCTGCAGGTCGGAGCCCGCGCCGGGCTCGGTCATGGCGATGGCGGTGATGGTCTCGCCGGTGCAGAAACCGGGCAGCCAGCGGCGCTTCTGCTCCGGGGTCGCCAGCTCGGTGAGGTAGGGACCGACGATGTCGTTGTGCAGCCCGACCGCCAGGCCGGGAGCGCCCGCACGGGTGAACTCCTCGGCGAGTACCGCGGCGTAGCGGAAGTCCGGCTCTCCCCCGCCGCCGTACTCCTCGGGCACCGCGAGTCCGAGCAGCCCCTGCCGGCCCGCGGCGCGCCACACGTCCCGGGAGACGACGCCGTCCCGCTCCCACTGCCCGTAGTGCGGTTCCACCTCCTTGGCCAGGAAGGTGCGCACGGTCCGCCGGAACGCTTCGTGGTCCGCGGTGAAGATCTGCCGCTGCATCTGCTGCTGCTTCATGCCTCTCCTCCACCCGCCGCGGCGGGTGCGGTCAGGGCCGGAACGCCCCAGTCCCGGGCCACCTGCGCGGTGTGCGCACCGGGCCGGGCCGGCGCGGAGGCGACGCGGGTGGGTGTCGCGGAGAACCGGGGGGCGGGCGCGGGCTGGGTGATGCCGGAGTGCTCCAGATAGGTGCCGCGGGCGGCCAGGTGCGGATGGGACGGCGCCTCGGTCAGCGAGAGCACCGGGGCCACGCAGGCGTCGCTGTCCTCGAAGACCTCCGTCCACTCCGCGCGGGTGCGGGAGGCGAACCGGGCGGCGATCAGCTCCCGCAGCTCGTCCCACGCGGCGAGGTCCTCGCGGGGCGGTGCCTCCTCGGCGATTCCGAGGAGGCGGGTGAACTCCGCGTAGAACGTGGGCTCCAGGGCTCCGACGGCCATGAAGCCGCCGTCCGAGGTGGCGTAGGTGCCGTAGAAGGGGCAGCCGCCGTCCAGCAGGTTCGCGGCACGGCGGTCCTGCCAGCCGCCCGCCGCGAGCAGGCCCCGGATCATGGCCGTGAGGTGGCTCGTTCCGTCCACGATCGCCGCGTCCACCACCTGCCCGGCCCCCTGCGGGCCGCGCGCGTGGTGCAGTGCGGCCAGGATGCCGACGACGAGGTAGAGGGAGCCCCCCGCGTAGTCGCCCAGCAGGTTGGCGGGCGCGACGGGCGGGCCCTCGGCGGGCCCGGTCATCCCGAGGGCTCCGGTGACGGCGATGTAGCCGAGGTCGTGCCCGGCCCGCTGGGCCAGCGGGCCGTCCTGGCCCCAGCCGGTCATCCGGCCGTAGACCAGGCGCCGGTTGCGGGCGAGGCAGACATCAGGGCCGACGCCGAGGCGTTCGGCGACGCCGGGCCGGAACCCCTCCACGAGCACGTCGGCGCGCTCGATCAGGGAGAGCGCGGCGGCGGCTCCGGCCCGCTGTTTGAGGTCCAACAGCACGGAGCGCTTGTTGCGGTTGGTGACGTCGTACTCGGGTGCGACCCCGAGGGCGCCGCCGCCCGGCCGGTCCACGCGGACCACGTCGGCCCCGAGGTCGGCCAGTGTCATGGCGGCGAACGGCCCCGGCCCGATCCCGGCGAGCTCGACCACCCGCACTCCGGCCAGCGGGCCCCCGACGGCGGCTCGCTCGGGTTCTTCCGCTGCTGCCATCGGGCCCCCAGCACTGTGACACAACTGATGTAACACCGGTGATGCTATGGACAGCACCGCCAATCCACAAGCCCCGCCGAGCCACTCGACCACCCCGGGCCGCGGCGCCGCACCGCGCCTTCGGAGCCCCGTGCGCGGCAGCCCACGTGTCCGGTGCCACCTCGACGACAGGGACCCGCCCTCGACCGACAGGGGCCCACCGCTCGACGGGCCCCGGGGCTCGGCAGGCCCTCGCAGGTGTGCGGGACACCGGCCGAGCGCCACGGCCGAATTCCGCCAGCAGCCGCGTGCGCGCGAACGCAGTCTGGACGCATGGACACCAGAGCCGGACACCCGCAGACGATCCGCCGGACGGGACGCACGGGATACGAGATCCGGGCCATCCCGCCCGGAACGCTGCAGGAACTGCGCGCACGCGACGACGCGGGTGCTCCGCCCCGCACGGTGGTGGACGAGGAGGGCGGCAACCCGCTCCGCTGCTGCCTGGAGCGGAGCAGGCCGGGTGAGACTCTCGCCCTCGCCTCCTACGCGCCGCTGCGCCGCTGGGCGCGCGAGACGAACGCCGACCCGGGCCCGTACGACGAGGTGGGACCGGTCTTCATCCACCCGCGGGACTGCGGCGGCTGGGCGGGTGCCCCGGACGGCGGCTACCCGGAGGCCATGCGCGGCGAGCTGCGCACGCTGCGCGCCTACTCGGCACAGGGCCGGATCCTCGGCGGCCTCCTGCTGGACCGCACCCGGGAGGGGGCGCCGACCGTGGAGGAGGGGCTGGCGCAGCTCTACGCCGATCCGCTGGTGGCGGCGGTGCACGTGCGCGCGGTGGAGTTCGGCTGCTTCCAGGTGGAGACGCGGAGGTACGGCACGGAGTGAACCGCGGGGCGCCAGACCGGCGCCCCGCGGCCTGCGCACCCCCGGCACTCCGCGCTCGCCGGCCCCGGTCGCCGCTCCCGGGCCTCGGTCAGGCGCCCCCGGCCCCGCATCCCGCTCCCGAGTTCCGCCGGTCACCCGGGAGTGGGATGGACAGCCGAGGGCGCGCTGCGTAAAGTTGCAGGAAAGTAAGAGGTTTCATGCAGCTTCACGCACAGCCCGGAGGGATCCGGGCCAGGAGGGGGCCCGCACATGGGCGAGTCGGCATACATGGAGCAGGAACTGCGCAGCCAGCCGGAGACCTGGCAGGCAGCGGCGAGGATCGGTTCCGGCGACACCCCTCTTCCGGCTGCGGGCGCCCGGGTCGCGGTGATCGGCTGCGGAACCTCGTGGTTCATGGCGCAGTCGTACGCTGCGTTGCGCGAGGCGGCCGGCCTGGGAGTGACGGACGCCTTCGCCGCCTCGGAGGCATTCCTCGACGAGGCCCGGGGGTACGACGCGGTGGTCGCCCTCACCCGTTCCGGCACCACGACGGAAGTGCTGCGTGTACTGGACGCGCTGCGCGGCCGGATCCCCACCGTCACGGTGCTGGGCGACCCGGACACCCCGGCGACGGCGCTGTCGGACGAGACGGTCGCGCTGCCGTTCGCTGATGAGAAGTCCGTGGTGCAGACCCGTTTCGCCACCTCGGCGCTGGCGTTGCTGCGGGCCCATCTGGGCGAGGACCTGGCGGGGCCCGTCGCCGCCGCCGAGGAGGCCCTGACCTGCCCGGTGGAGCAGGAGTGGCTGGATGCCGAGCAGTTCACCTTCCTCGGCCGGGGCTGGACCTTCGGTCTGGCCAACGAGGCGGCACTCAAGATGCGGGAGGCGTCCCAGAGCTGGACGGAGTCCTACCCCGCCATGGAATACCGGCACGGACCGATAGCCATCGCCGCACCCGGACGGGTCACCTGGCTCTTCGGCCAAGCGCCGGAGGGGCTGGAGAGCGAAGTACGCGCGACGGGTGCCCGGTTCGTATGCCACAGCCGGGATCCGCTCGCGGACCTGGTGGTCGTACACCGCGTCGCGCTGGAACGGGCCCGGGTGCGTGGCCTCGACCCGGACAACCCGCGCAGCCTCACCCGCTCGGTGATGCTGGAGGGCTGATCGACGGCGACCGCCGGTGACCGGACGGAGGCGTCCCCCCAGCGCCCTTACCGGGTCCCCGCTGCCCGGGCGCACCCCGGCTTCCGTGCCGGCCCGCACGCGCTCGGGACATACCCGAGGTCCCGCTCCCGCCGTACAGCCGCACGCGCACCCGGCCGTACCCCGACCTGCGCGGGGCGCGGGCCGACGAATCCCCGTCCCAGACCGCACCTTCCGCGCCTCTCGCACCTCCCGTACCAGGAGTCCCGATGCCTCTCGTTCCCACCGCCTCCGTTCTCGCCGCCGCCCGGGCGGCGGGTACCGGTGCGGCCGCGTTCAACGTCATCCACCTGGAGACCGCCGAAGCTCTGGTGGCGGCTGCCGACGAGACCGGTCTGCCGCTCGTTCTGCAGATCAGTGAGAACTGTGTGCGCTACCACGGCAGTCTGGCGCCGATCACCCGCGCCGCTCTCGCGCTCGCGGAGGCCGCACGGACCGATGTCTCGGTGCACCTGGATCACATCACCGACCCGGACCTGATCCGCCAGGGCGTCGAGGCCGGGGTCGGCTCGGTGATGATCGACGCCTCCACCCTGCCGTACGCGCAGAACGTGGCGACGACCGCGCGGCTGACCTCCTGGTGCCACGAGCGGGACGTGTTCGTCGAGGCGGAGCTGGGCGAGGTGGGCGGCAAGGACGGGGTGCACGCGCCGGGAGTGCGGACCGACCCCGAGGAGGCGCTCGCGTTCGTCGCGGCCACCGGAGTGGACGCGCTGGCGGTCGCGGTGGGCTCTTCTCACGCCATGCGGGAGCGCACCGCGAAGTTGGACCTGGAGTTGATCGCCCGGCTGCGGGAGAAACTGGCGGTGCCGCTGGTGCTGCACGGCTCCTCGGGCGTCCCCGACGAAGAGCTGCAGGCGGCCATCGGCGCGGGTATGACCAAGATCAATATATCGACGCATCTCGTCTCGGTCTTCACCCGGAGCGTGCGTAGGGTACTGGAGACCGACCCCGCGCTCATCGACTCGCGCAAGTACGTCGCCCCGGCGCGGGAGGAGGTCCGGAGCGAGGCGGCTCGGCTTCTGCACGTACTCGCGGGCACGGGGCGGACGAAGGAGAAGACGTCAGGTGAAGCGCCATGAGCGGATGAACGCGCTGCTCGAGCTGCTGGGCGAGCGCGGCAGCATGGAGGTCGAGGAGGCCGCCACCACCCTGGAGGTCTCGGCGGCGACGATGCGGCGCGACATGGACGCCCTGGCCGAGCAGCAGTTGCTCACCCGCACCAGGGGCGGCGCGGTGCTCAGCGCGGTCACCTACGACCTGCCGATCCGCTACAAGCGCGGACACCACGTGGGGACGAAGCAGTCGCTGGCCCGTGCCGCCGCCGCGATGGTGGAGCGCGGCGATGTCGTCGGGCTGAGCGGCGGTACGACGACCACGGAGATCGCCCGCGCCCTGGCCACGCGTCCCGACCTGGCCGAGTCAGGTCCGCAGCAGCATCTGACGATCGTCACGAACGCCCTCAACATCGCCTACGAGCTGGCAGTGCGGCCGCAGATCAAGACCGTGCTGACGGGCGGTGTGGCGCACTCCCGTACGTTCGAGCTGACCGGCCCCTACAGCGAACTGGTACTGGACGAACTCACCGTCGACATCGCCTTCATCGGCGCCAACGGCATGGACCCCGCAGAAGGGGCCACCGTGCACGACGAGTCGGAAGGGCGCATCAACGGGCTGATGGCCCGCCGCGCGGAGCGGGCCGTGGTGGTCACGGACTCCTCGAAGATCGGCGTGCGCTGCTTCGCCAGGATCGGCGGCCCCGGCCTCTTCCACACCTTCCTCACCGACAGCGGGATCCCGGACTCCGCGCGCCGGGAGTTCGAGGAGCGGGGACTGCGCACGGTGGTGGCGGAGCCGGAACCGGAGGACTGACCGCCGCACACTGCCGTCGCCCACAGCGACGTCCGTCACATCGATCGAGGGACGAGTCTCCGGGCTGTCGCCCCTGCCACCCGGGCGTACGCACGAACGACGGGAGCGGGGCCCGCGAAGGCGCCATGTACGCGGTGACGGGGCGGCAGCGACACTGGACTGACCTGCCGTCAGCAGCCCGTGGGAGGGAATCCCCGTGTACCCCGGAGTCCACGCGTCAGCAGACCCCGACAAGCCCGCCGTTCTCGCCGACCGCACCGGGGAGGTGCTCACCTACGGACAACTGGAGGAGCGCTCCGTACGGCTGGCGAACCGGCTGCACGCGGCTGGGCTGCGCCCCGGCGATCATCTCGCGCTGCTTTCCGACAACGATCCGCGCTGCCTGGAGGTGTACTGGGCCGCGCTGCGCTCCGGCCTCTACCTGACCGCCGTCAACAGCCATCTGACGCCCGACGAGGCCGCCTACATCGTGCGGGACTGCGGCGCCCGGGCACTGGTCGTCTCGGCTGCGCTGGCGGAGTTGGCGACGGCCCTGGTGCCGCGCACCCCGCAGATCGCGGTGCGCCTGGCGTACGGGAGCCGCGGCGGCCCGCCGCAGGAGCAGCCGTGGGGCAGCGACCGGCGGAACGGCGCGGACCACCGCCAGGACCGGAGCCAGGACCAGAACCGGGGCCGGGGCCAGGACCGGAGCCAGGGCCAGGACCAGAACCGGGGCCGGGGCCGGGGCGGCGGGAACGAGTGCGCGGGAGAGCGGAGCGGCCTGGCGGAACACGGCGACTACGAGCAGGCGCTGGCCAACGCCTCGCCCCGGCCGCCCGCGCACCAGCCCCGGGGAGCGGACATGCTCTACTCCTCCGGTACGACAGGGCGCCCCAAGGGCATCCAGCCTCCCCTCCCGGGCGACGATCTCACCACGTCGGCCTCCCCGCTGGTCACGCTGTTCACCGCGCTCTACGGGTTCGACACCTCGACCGTCTACCTCTCCCCCGCTCCCCTGTACCACGCTGCGCCGCTGCGCTTCTGCGCCGTGGTCACCGCGACGGGCGGCACCGTCGTCCTGATGGACGGGTTCGAGCCGGTACGGGCGCTGGAGCTGCTCGAACGCCACGAGGTGACACACAGCCAGTGGGTGCCGACGATGTTCGTCCGCATGCTCAAGCTCCCCGAGGAGGTCCGGACGAGGTACGGCCGGCCCTCGCTGCGGGTGGCGGTCCACGCGGCGGCGCCCTGCCCGGCGGAGGTGAAGCGCCGGATGATGGAGTGGTGGGGGCCGGTGCTGTACGAGTACTACGCCTCGACGGAGGGCAACGGGCTGACCGCCATCACTCCGCAGGAGTGGCTGCGCAAGCCGGGTTCGGTCGGCCGCTCGGGGCCGTTGGGCGAGGTCCGGGTGTGCGCGGACGACGGCACCGAGGTTCCGGCCGGGGTGACCGGGACCGTGTACTTCGCGCGGGACGAACTGCCCTTCACCTACCACAACGACCCCGGACGGACCGCCGAGGCGCAGCACCCGCGGCACCCGACGTGGACGACGACCGGCGACATCGGCCATGTCGACGAGGACGGCTACCTCTTCCTCACCGACCGGAAGGCGTTCACCATCATCTCCGGCGGAGTGAACATCTACCCGCAGGAGATCGAGGACTGCCTGACGCTGCATCCGAAAGTCGCCGATGTCGCCGTCCTCGGTGTACCGGACGCGGAGATGGGCGAATCGGTGCACGCCGTCGTGCAGGCCGCGGCGGACAGCGCACCCGCACCCGGGGCGGAGCTGGAACGGGAACTGCTGGCGTATGTACGCGAGCACCTGGCCGGATACAAGGTGCCGCGTACCGTGGAGTTCACCGACCGGCTGCCGCGCACGCCCACGGGGAAGCTCGCCAAGGGTGTGCTGAAGCACCGGGGTGCTGCTGCCGGTCAGTGAGAAGCCCGGCGCGGGCCGGATGGCGGCTCCCGCCGCGCCCACGTCGCCACGCCCGCACCCCGCGCACCACCGCACACCACCACGTCGGCGGCCGCGCCACGCGCGCCGGTGCCCGCACCTCGCGGACGTCGGGGCGCGGCGTCCGGCTACCCGCGTGCCGTCCGGAGCCGGGCGACGCGCCCCTGTTCGCCCGCCGCCCAGCAGCCGAAGTCCGGGGCGCAGTCGACGGTGTCGTAGGAGCCGCTGCCGAACGTGCGCCAGGTGCGGCCGCCGTCGAGGGTGAGATCCGAGCCGGTGGGGCCGACGGCGAGGGCGGTCCGGCGGGAGTGCGGCAGCCAGACGACTCCCGAGCGGTACCCCGGTACGGGACGGGTGCTCTCCTGCCAGTTCGTACCGCTGCTGCCCGTCACGGCGGAGGCGCGCGGGGAGCGCGCTCCCGGTCGGTAGTCGCCGCCCACCGCCAGCCCGTGCCGGGGGTCCCGGAAGGCGAGTCCGAACACGCCGCGGGCGGGTTCGGCAGCCGGTACGGGAGTTTCCACCGCCTGCCAGTGCCGCCCCCGGTCGGAGGTGCGGAAGACCCGCGAACTGTCGGCGCCGCCGGTCGCGAACCAGGCGTGCCGTCCTCCCGCGCTGGTGAGGCACTGGCCACTGGCCGCGAAGTTGGCTTCGCCCGGCCGGGCGGCCGGCATGCCGTCCGGGGGCAGCAGCCGCCAGTGGCGGCCGCCGTCGCGGGTCGCGAGAACGCGGAACCTGCCGTCCACCGGATCGCCGACGATCAGCCCGTTGCGGCGGTCGAAGAAGGTGACGCAGTTGTAGAACGCCGCCGGGTCGGCGTTGCGGAAGGTCTCCTGCCAGTGCGCCCCGCCGTCCGCGGTCCGGAAGACCCGGGAGTCCTCACCCTCCCCGATCGCGAGGACCACGGCGCCGCGCGTGCCGAACGTCTCGACGTCGCGGAGCTCCAGGCCGTCCGCGCCCGGCGGGGACACATCGTGCCAGCTCCGGCCGCCGTCTCCGGTGCGCAGCACGGTGCCGCCGCTGCCCGCCACCCAGGCCGCCGACCGGCTGACGGCCGACAGCCCGCGGAACCGTGCGGTGCTGCCGCTGTCCTTGCCGGACCAGCCGAGCCCCGCCGTCCGCCCCGCGGCCACGGAGGCCGACGGCGTGCCGGCCCCGCCGTCCCGCTCGCCGTCCCGCTCGACGGCCGCCGCCGGTCCGCCGCTCACGGTCCCCCAGACGACCGCTCCCACCAGCAACACAGACCGTATCCGCCTCATCAACCCCACCCATCTCTGTTCCGGTGCCGTTCGCCTGACGCCTGCGGACCGCCGTCCGATCGCCCCTCCGGGGAGCCGCCAAAGGGTCCGGGCACGGGGCATGCACCTCCGCGCCGGGCTCTGGGTCGACCACTCCGAGCGATCCGACCATCCGAATATCGGCCGCCGTAACCTAAGCCCACCACCGCCCTGCCGTCACCCGCTCTCGCGGCCCCGAGTGCCAAAATGTTCGTTATGGATCAGTTTTCTGCGGCTGGTAGCCCTCCAGAGGCTCGGGACGTGGCCCCCCGCGACTCCGTCGGCACGGCGAAGTTCGACACCGAGTTCGTACCCGGCGAGTTCGAGCGCGACGGCACGTCCGGCGAAGCTGCCCGTGCCACCGCTCCGGCGGCGGCCGCCGGGGACGAACTCCGGGGGCCCGAGGGCACGGCCGCCGCGGGGCGCGCCGTCCCCCAGTCGGGTACGGCACAGGCATGGGCCGCGCTCGGCGGGGATCCGGCGCTGCTGGCCCGCGCCACCCGCGAACGCCGGCCCGGCCTGCTGCCGTCCGCACTGCCCGTCCAGGAACTCGCCTCTGCGGCGGTGACGGCCTGCTCGCTGGCGGCGGCCGAGTTCTCCTGCGTACGCGCTCGCAGCGCGCTGCTGCCCCCCATCCGGGTGGACGATGGCGCCGTGGCCGCCGCCTTCCGGAGCGACCGGCTGGTACGGATCGACGGCCGGGCGCCGGTCACCTTCGCACCGCTGTCCCGCTTCTGGCGCACCGCGGACGGCTGGGTGCGCACCCACGCCAACTACCCCCACCACCGCGCCCGGCTGCTGTCCGCGCTGGGCATGCCGGACCACGGCCCGGCGGAGGACGAGGCGGCGGCGGGCCGGGTCGCCACCGAACTGGCGGGACGTCAGGCACGGGACGTGGAGGAGGCCGTGTACGGAGAGGGGGGCGTGGCCGTCGCCGCCCGCACCCCCCAGGAGTGGGCGGCACACCCGCAGCGCGCGGCGGTCGCGCCCACCCCGCTGGTCGCACTCAGCAGGCTGGACGGGGCACCGACACTGCCGCTGGAGGGGCCGCCGGGCCCGGGAGGGCTGCGTGGCCTGCGGGTGCTGGACCTCACCCGCGTGCTGGCGGGCCCGGTCGCCACCCGCACGCTCGCGCTGCTGGGCGCGGACGTGCTGCGGATCGACGCACCGGAGCGGCCGGAGTTCCTGGACACCCATGCGGACACCGATCTGGGAAAGCGTTCGACGCTGCTCGACCTCTCCAGCCGGGCCGGGCAGGCCGCCTTCGAGGAGTTGCTGGTGTCCGCGCACGTGGTGGTGACCGGGTACCGGCCGGGTGCGCTGGACCGGTTCGGGCTGGCTCCCGAGTCCCTGATGGACCGCCGGCCGGGCCTCGTGGTGGGCCAGCTCAGCGCGTGGGGCACGACCGGGCCGTGGCAGCGCAGGCGCGGCTTCGACAGTCTGGTGCAGGCCGCGACCGGCATCGGCTTCCTGGAGGCGGCGGGGGCCGCCGGCCGGACGGACGCGGGAGCCAGGACGGCGGATCTGGCACCCGGCGCGCTGCCCACCCAGGCGCTGGACCACGGCACCGGCTACCTGCTGGCCGCGGGGCTGCTGCGGGCCCTCACCGAGCAGCGCACCGGCGCCGCCGGGTCCCGGCTGGTTCGGCTCTCCCTCGCCCGGACCGCGCACTGGCTGCTGCACGACCTGCCCGCGGACCCGGGCGGCGCGGCACGCGAGGCGTCCGGCGCCGGGCGTCCGGCGCCCGACGACTCGCCCTGGCTGACGACGGCGGACAGTCCGCTGGGGCGGTTGCGCTACGCGCTCTCCCCGGTCGGCTTCGGCCCGGCGGACTGCGCAGGGCCCGCGGCGACCGGCTCCGAGGACGGGGAGGACACGCACGACGCCGCGCGCAGCCCCCGCGACTGGGCGCGGGTGACCGGCCAGGTGGGTGGTGACCCGGCAGCGTGGCTTTCCTGAAGTCGATCGCGTGGCTGCCCTGAGGTCGGCGGCACGGCAGTTCTGACGTCCGCCGTACGGGACGGCACGGACTGCGCCGCCTCCCGGTGCTGTCCGCCGTGCGCGCGAGCCGCCGGGGTGTTCGTCCGCGGCGGCGGGCCGCACCGGTCTCCGGGCCCGGCACCACCGGGCGGGCTCGGACGCGGGCGCCACCGGGCGCGCCCCGGGCCCGTACGTCCCGGGGCCGGGGCCCGTACGCCTCGGACCCGTACGCCTCGGGCCTGCGCGTTTCGGGCCTGCGCGTTTCGGGCCTGTCCGGCCCCGTACGTCAGGCGCGCGGTGCCTCCGGCCCCTGCGCGGCCGAACCCCGGACTTCCCGGCATCCAGCCGTCCCGAACCTGCTGCGTCCGGCCGGACACACCTTCCCGGAGCCGGTCGCGTACCCCGCGCTGCGGAGCGCGGGGGCCGGCTGCGGGGCCGCGGTCAGGGGCTGCCGGGGGCGCCGAGCAGCCACTCGCCGAACACGACGAGGACGAAGCCGAGTCCGAGTACCGCCGTGGCCACCCGGGTGCGGCCCCGGCGGCTGAGCACGATGGCGGTGCCGGAGAGGATCAGCGCGAGGCCGTAGAAGCCGACGGTGAGCACCGAGGGCGCCGAACGCAGCCGGACGACCAGTGCGACGGCCACCGCGAGCATGACGACTGCGGACAGGGCTATGCGTATGCGGCGTGCCTGACGCGGCGTCAGTGCTGGTCGTTCCACCGCGGCTCCCTCCGGTTCCCCGGGCTCGCGCGCCTCCGGCTCCCCGGCCCGGCGGGCCTCATCGTCCGGACCGGTGGGTCCGGACCGACCGTCGTGCCCGGTGGCCGCGGACAGCCTGTCAGGCGCGGGCCGTTCCCCGGATCCGGCCGGCCCGCCCGGGGCGTGCGCCGCCTCCGGCGCGTCCGCCGCGTTCCGCCCGGCGGAACCGGCGCGCTCGGCGCCGGATGCGGACTCGGGATCGGCACCCGCGGGGTCGCGGTCGTCGGCGCGATCGGCGTCGTCGGCAAGGGCTCGGTCTTCGGTGCGGACGCGGGCTGAGGAGGAGGGGGAATTGGCTTCCGACATGCACGGGAGCGTATCCCTCCCGGGTACCGGGTGGGACCCTCGGCCCACGGCCGTGCCCACCGCGCGCGTCCTTCACTGCTCGTCCGGGGCGCCCTTCGTGCCGCCCGCCCAGGCGCGCAGCGCGTCACGGCTGTCGAACTCGCCGAGGTTGGTGTCGATCGGGTCGCTGGTGTACTGGTGGAAGCGCCAGCGGTGTTTGACGCCGGGTGCACCCGGCTTGCCGTTGTAGTGCGCGATCCACAGGCCGTCGCCCGCGAACGAGGTCTTGTCGCGGTTCAGCCAGAAGTCGACGTTGCAGTACAGCAGGACCTTGTGGCCGGACGCCTTGTCCTGTACGTACTTGATCCACTCGTCCTTCTCGTCGTTGCCGACCGCGGAGTCCTCCCAGTCGAGCGCCAGCATGTCACCGGCGGCGAGGTCGATCTTCGAGAGGAAGTAGTCGGCCTGGGCCTTCATACTGCCCGGCCTGACGAAGTGGTAGAAGCCCGTGACCAGCCCGGCGTCCCGACCGGTCCGGCGCTGCTCGACCCACTTGGGGTTGGTGTAGGACTTCCCCTCGGTGAGCTTGATGAAGACGAACTCGATCCCCCGGGTGCTGTAGTCCTCGGGCTGGTACGAGGCGACATCGATCCCTTTGATCATAACTGTGCGCCACCCACTCTCTTTTCACTCTGCGCACGAGGCTGATTACTCTTCGATACCCGTCGAGCGCCACACCGTACCGCGCGCGGCCCCGGCTCCTGCCGGCAGTCGCATCACGCGGCCCCGGGATCCCCGCGCCCGGCGCGTCGTGGAGTGCGGCGCGTGTGACAAGGGCGCACGATCGGGTACTGCGACACTTGCCCGCGGATTCGCCGCTCCGGCCGCTCCGCGGCAGCGGCGACCCCACCTCGGGCACCGCGAATCGTTACGGAGAGAGAGCGTCATGGCCACCACACGCACCGCCCACACCGTCTGGAACGGGAACCTCTTCGAAGGGTCGGGCACCGTCGGCCTCGACTCCTCCGGCATCGGCCAGTACCCGGTCTCCTGGGCGTCGCGCGCGGAGGAGCCCGGCGGCAGGACCAGCCCCGAGGAGCTCATCGCCGCCGCGCACTCGAGTTGCTTCTCCATGGCGCTCTCCAACGGCCTCAACAGCGCCGGCACCCCGCCCACCACGCTCACGACGAAGGCATCCGTCGACTTCCAACCGGGCACGGGCATCACCGGGATCCATCTCAGCGTGCGGGGCGAGGTGCCCGGCATCGATCAGGCCGCGTTCGCCGCAGCGGCGGCGGAAGCCGCCCGGAACTGCCCCGTCAGCCAGGCGCTGCAGGCGACTCCGATCACCCACGAGGCCGAACTGGTCTGAGCCGCTCGCGCCCCCGACCGCCCCTTCGCGCGGCCCGCCCCCTGAGAGGAGGAGCCTTGCCGGAACTCCCCGAAGTCGAGGCGCTGCGGGACTTCCTGGCCGAGCGGCTGACCGGGCGCACCGTCCGGCGAGTGCTGCCGGTCGCGATCAGCGTGCTCAAGACCTACGATCCGCCGCTGGACGCGCTGGAGGGCCGGGTCTTCACCGGCGTCGCCCGGCACGGCAAGTTCCTCGACCTGGTACTGGGCGGGACGCAGGGGGAGGGACGCCCGCCGGACGGGGAGGAGCTGCACCTGGTCGTCCATCTCGCCAGGGCCGGGTGGCTGCGGTGGCAGGACCCGCTGCCCGCCGCTCCGCCCCGCCCGGGCAAGGGTCCGCTCGCGCTGCGGGTGGTGCTGGCGGGCGAGCCGGCCGAAGGGTTCGACCTGACCGAGGCGGGTACCCGCAAGCGGCTCGCCGTGTACCTGGTGCGGGACCCGGACCAGGTGCCGGGCGTCGCACGGCTCGGGCCCGACCCGCTCTCCCCCTCCTTCGACCGCGAGGCCCTCGCCGCTCTGCTCGCGGGGCAGCGGCACCACATCAAGGGCCTGCTGCGGGACCAGTCGGTGGTCTCCGGCATCGGGAACGCCTATTCGGACGAGATCCTGCACGCGGTGAAGATGTCACCGTTCCGGCTCGCCGCCGATCTCTCCGCGGAGGAGATCAGCTCCTTGCACACGGCGCTGCGGGAGGTCCTCACCGCTGCCGTCGAGCGGGCCCGGGGGCTGTCGGCCGCCGAGCTGAAGGCGGGAAAGCGGCTCGGATTGCGGGTGCACGGCCGCGCGGGCGAGCCGTGCCCGGTGTGCGGGGACACCCTGCGCTCGGTCTCTTTCAGCGACTCCACGCTGGAGTACTGCCCCACCTGCCAGACGAAGGGGAAGCCCCTCGCGGACCGGCGGCTGTCGCGTCTGCTGAAATGAGGGCGGCATCAGCACTACCCGTCGGTAAGGGCTCTGGGGCCCGGAGAGGTTGCTGTGGACGCTGAAGAGACCGGAACTGCGGCGGACGAGAACGCCGCACCGGAGCGCCAGACACGTGAGTTCGATGTCGTCCTGTTCGGGGCGACCGGCTTCGTCGGCGAGCTGACCGCGCGGTACCTGGCGGCGCACGCGCCCGAGAGCTGCCGCTGGGCGCTGGCCGGGCGCAACGAGCGCAAGTTGAAGGAGCTGCGCGAGCGGCTGGCCGCCACCTGCCCGGGCGCGGCCGAGGTGCCGCTGATCACCGCGGACGCCGACGATCCGCGCGCGGCGGCCGAGCTCGCGGCGCGCTCCCGGGTGGTGGCGAGCACGGTCGGGCCCTATCTGCGGTACGGCATCCGCCTGGTGGCCGCGTGCGCCGACGCGGGGACGGACTACCTCGACCTCTCGGGCGAGCCGGAGTTCGTGGATCTGATGTACCTGCGGTACCACTCCCGGGCCCGGCGCACCGGTGCCCGCCTCGTGCACGCCTGCGGGTTCGACTCGGTACCGCACGACCTGGGCGCCCGCTTCACCGTGCAGCAACTGCCGGAGGGGGAACCGCTGAGCGTCGACGGGTTCGTCCGCTCCAACGCGGCCATCTCCGGCGGCACGTTCGCCAGTGCGCTGCTGTCCTTCTCGCGCGCCGACCGGATGGCCCGGACCGCCAAGGACCGCAGGGCCGCCGATCCGCGCCCGGCGGACCGTTCGGTCCGGACGCCCACGGGCCGGGTACGGCACGAGGACGAGTTCGGGCTGTGGGCCGTGCCGCTGCCGACCATCGATGCGCAGATCGTGGGGCGTTCGGCGGCCGCGCTGGAGCGGTACGGCCCGGCGTTCACCTACCGCCACTACGCGGGTGTCCGGCGGCTGCCGGTCGCGCTGGGCGGCATCGCGGGCGTGGGCGGCCTGTTCGCCGCGGCGCAACTGCCGCCGCTGCGCCGGTTCCTCACCTCCCGGCTGGCCTCGGGAGAGGGGCCGGACGAGCGCCGCCGGGCGCGGAGCTGGTTCTCGGTGCGCTTCCTGGGCCGGGGCGGCGGGCGCCGGGTGGTCACCGAGGTCGCGGGCGGTGACCCCGGCTACGACGAGACGGCCAAGATGTTCGCGGAGGCGGCGCTCTGCCTCGCCCACGACGACCTGCCGCCCACCTCGGGCCAGGTGACGACCGCCGTCGCGATGGGCGAGGCGCTGACCGCGCGGCTGATCCGCGCCGGAGTGGAGTTCCGGGTCCTGGAGGACTCCGAGGACTCCGCGGACGCACCGCGCTGAACTGACCGGAGGCTTTCCATGCGAGTCAAGGGTTTCGACCACCTCGTGCTCAAGGTGGCGGATGTCGAGCGGGCGCTGGCGTTCTACTGCGGTCCGCTGGGCCTGGAACCGGTCCGGGTCGAGGAGTGGCGGGCGGGTGCGGTCCCGTTCCCGTCGGTCCGGGTCAGCCCGGTCACGATCATCGACCTGCTCGACCGGTCCGCTGACGCCGCGGAGGGCCGCGCGGCGGGCGGCGCGGCCGGGACGAACGTCGACCACATCTGCCTGGTCGTCGAGCCGCTGGACTGGCGGGCGGTGATCGCCTCGGGCGACTTCCAGGTACTGGAGGGCCCGGTCAGCCGCTTCGGCGCCCGGGGCACAGCGCAGTCGGTCTACGTCCGGGATCCGGACGGCAACACGGTCGAGCTGCGCTGGTATCCGCAGGACGAGGTGGGGGCCCGGGAGGAGGGCTGAGCCTGGGGCAGCGCGGCCCACGGCGGGCCGGCCGGGAACGCGGGCCGGGATTGCAGGTCGAGGTGTGCGCCGCGCCCCGGCCCGCGAGGCGGATCTGCCTCGGTCCACCGCGCTGTCCGGGCTCAGTCCACGGCACCGTCCAGATAGCGCCAGGCGCCGTCCACCCGCACGAACCGGCTGCGCTCCTGCTGTGTCCCCGGAGCGCCGCCGGCTCCGCGGTGGTGGGCGCGGAAGGTGACTGTCCCCTCGCGGTGGAAGGCGCTGCCGCCGGAGGTGTCGAGGATCTCCAGACCTGTCCAGCGCGGCGCGCCGGACAGGTCGAGGTGCGCGGGACGGGTGTCCGGGTGCCAGGTGCGCAGCAGATAGCCGGTGTCCGCCAGCGCGAAGGCGGCGTAGCGGGAGCGCATCAGCTCCTCCGCGGTGGCGGGCACCGCCTCGGCACGGTGGAAGCGGCCGCAGCAGTCCGCGTAGCGGGCCGCCCCGCAGGGGCAGGCGGCGGGGGCGGCGCGGCCGGGACCCGGGCGGTCGGTGGCGGCCGGGCGGTGTGCTGGACGGGCGGTTTTGCGTCGGGGCATGTGTTCATCATGCCGGACCTGTGGACAGCGGGCTGTTCCGGAACCAGCCTTGCGGAACGATCGGTTCGACATGGTTGGTCCGCGGTTCCGGAACGCATATGCGAGGGCGAAGGGGAGAGATGTACCGGCCCGATCTCTCTCCCGTGGCCGACAGCCTCGCGCTGTCCGCGCTGGTGGGAGCGTTGCCCCTGCTCACCCTGTTCGCCCTGCCGGACGGCCTGCGGCTGAAGGCCCACTGGTCGGGGCCGGCCGCGCTGGGCGTTTCGGTGGTGGTGGTGGGTGGCCGTGTGGGCCCACGGCAGCCGCTGCACCTGGCGCTGCTCGCGGGCACGGAGGTGCGGCCTTCGAACTGTTCCCGCTTCGCCCGGCTCGCTGCTCGTGCTGTGCGGGGTGCTGGTGGCCGCCGTACACCGGGGGCGGGCGTCGGACGGGGTGCGCGAGTTCGTCCGGACGGTGGTGACGCTGCGCTGGGCGCTGCTCACGGTGGGGTCGGTGCCGACCCTGGCGCACGTGATGAACCTCTCGGGCCAGACGATCACGATCGGCACCTGGGTCGCGGAGGCGGGCGCCGCCTTCGCGTTCCTCTCGCCGCTCCCGGGCCGGCTGGGTACGGCCGTGCGGTGCGCGCACACCGGCGCCGGAAACGGCTCGCGGCCGCACCGCGGCGGAAAAGCGGCGCAGGGCCCGCACCTCTTCGGTGCGGGCCCTGCGCTCGTCCTGCGCGGCAGGGTGTCAGGCGGGGGTGATGTTCTCCGCCTGGGGGCCCTTCTGGCCCTGGGTGACGTCGAAGTTCACCTTCTGGCCTTCGTGGAGCTCACGGAAGCCCTGGGCGTTGATGTTCGAGTAGTGCGCGAAGACGTCGGCGCCGCCGCCGTCCTGCTCGATGAACCCGAAGCCCTTTTCCGAGTTGAACCACTTCACGGTGCCGGATGCCATGATCTTCTCCTTCAGGGTGGCTGGGAGTCGCACACCTCGTGCGCTCCGCGTCGCCGCAATGACCCCCATCCAGAGAAGCTCCGGAAAACAGAACGCGCCCGAGCCACAAAGCTCAGGCGCGCACACGTATGGGTACCAAAACTGCAACGCCTTCACGATACCACGCGGTGCCGTGCCGGGCCGAGCACGGCTGTCAGCCGTGGTCGTCGTGGCCGGGCACGGTGCCGTCGGGTTTGGCGACGAGCAGCAGTCCCGCCATCCCCATGTCGGAGTGGCTCTGGACGTGGCAGTGGTACATCCACGCGCCCGCACCGGACCCCTCCCCGGCCAGGATCTGGAAACCGAAGGAGTCCCCGGGCCCGGTGATCTTGTTGTCGATGACCGGGCTGGTGTCGTCCGGGCCCGCCAGCATGCCGGTGCGGTTGTCGGCCCAGCGGTGGGCGTGCATATGGAACGTATGGTAGTACTCACCGTGCGTGATCATGATGATCTCGATGCGGTCGCCCACGGTGGCCTCGAAGTCGGGGCCCTTGTCGAGGTTGTTGATGGTCATGTCGTTGAACACGATGGTGAACTGGCGGTCGGGATCGGGCAGGATGTCGCCCTCGCGGCGCACGACGACCGGGCCGTAGAGGCCGTTGCGGATCCCTCCGGTGCCGTGGTCGGTACCGACGACGTGGTCGTGGTAGTGCCAGTATCCGGCGCTGCCGGGACGCCATGTGCCGTCCTTGCGGCGGCCGGGCGCGTGGGTGCGCCAGGTGTAGGTGCGCTTGCCGCCCGGCTCGACGTGGCTCTTGTTCATCCTGGTGCCGTCGCTGGCGATGTCGTAGTCCACGCCGTGCGGGTGGAGGCTGGCCGCCACGTCCATGGTGTTCTCGAACTCGACGTGCAGCGTGTCGCCCTCGACGAGTTCGATCAGCGGGCCGGGGACGGTGGCCTTCCCCTTCTCCAGGCCGTAGCCCATCCTGCCGTCGGGGAGCTTCTCCACGTACATCTTCATCCGCCGGGTCGCGCCGCCCTTGCCCGCGCGGCGGATCGCCGCCGAGCGGGCCGGTGCCGCCTGCGCCGCGGGCGCGCCCGCGGCCAGCGCGCTCCCGCCGACCGCGGCGACCGCGCCCGAGGCCAGCAGACCTCTGCTGAAGGAGCGGCGGCTGTGGGTGCTGGAGTTTCGGGATTCTCGGGTCATCGTTCTCGGTCTCCCCCGGGGGCGTGTGGCCAATGGAGTGCTGAACGGTGCGCCGCGCGATGCGAGTTGCAGGGGACGGTAGCGCCGGAGGCAGCGTTTATCCACACCCAGGACAAAGTTCGTCGGATTACGGTCATAGCTCTTGGCGAACCGCCGAAAGAGGTCTAGCTTCTGCCACGTTTCGGTGACAGAAGAGGGGTGGATCACGCATGCGGCTCCAACCGCACCCAAAACGGGCGAGACCCCGACGCAGCAGGATCGCCGCGCTGCTGGCCGGCGCGCTCGCCGCCGGGCTGCTCGGCGCACCCGCGCTCGCGGCACCACCGCCGGGAGCGCCCGCGCCCAAGCTGGCGCTGCCGAGCCCGCCGGGCGGTGAGGACGTCCGGGTCCTGGTCTTCCACGGCGCGACCGGCGAGGAGTCCCCCACCGTCGACGCCGCGATCGAGGCCATCGAGAAGATCGGGCAGCAGGGCCCGGCCCAGGAGCACTTCACCATCCGGGCGACCGACGATCCGGCGATCTTCACCAAGCCGCGGCTCGGCCGCTTCAACGCGGTGGTCTTCCTGACCGGCGACGGCGACGTGCTCGACCCGGCGCAGGAGGCCGGTCTGGAGAGCTTCATGGAGGCGGGCGGCGGCTTCCTCGGCGTCCACGACGCCGCGCGTGCCGAGCCGTACTCGGAGTGGTTCACCGGGCTGATCGGTGCCCGCCCGGCCGAGCACAGCCCGTCGAAGGTGCAGCGGGCCACCGTCGAGGTCGGCGACCGGCAGCATCCGGCGACCAAGGATCTGCCCGTCGAGTGGAAGCGTCCCGACAGGTGGCTCAACTGGCGGGAGAACCCCTCCGGGAAGGTGCACACCGTCGCACGGCTGCGCACCACCACCTACGACGGCGGCGCGGACGCCGGCGGCTGGGACCACCCGGTCTCCTGGTGCCGCGACTACGACGGCGGACGCTCGTTCTACACGTCCATGGGCGGGACCGCGGCCAGCTTCGCGGAGACGGACTTCCGCACCCATCTGCGGGGTGCCCTGATGTGGACGACGCGGCTGGCGCGCGCCGACTGCCAGGCGGCCATCTCCGCCAACTACGAGGCGAAGCGGCTCACCGAGCCCAACCAGCCCGGGCAGTCCGACCAGATCGGCGAGCCGCACGGTGTGGTGACGGCCGAGGACGGCCGGGTCTTCTACATCGGGCGCGGCGGCGGCGACGCCTCCCAGCCGGTGGTCACCGACTGGGACGACCCCGACATCGGCAAGGGCAAGGGCCAGGTGCACATCTGGGACCCGGAGACGGAGCAGGTGACCCTGGCGGGCGAACTGACGGTCTTCGGCAACAAGGGCGGCGGCGGCGAGCTGGTCAAGAACGAGGAGGGGCTGCTCGGCATCGAGCTGGACCCGGACTTCGCCCGCAACGGCTGGGTCTACCTGCACTACACGCCGCACAGCGAGATCGACCGCGACACACACATGGCGAAGCGGCGTGTCTCCCGGTTCACGCTGGACCAGCAGACCGACAAGCTGGACCTGGACTCGGAGAAGGTGCTGCTCGAGTGGCCGGTGCAGATCCACAGCTGCTGCCACGCGGGCGGCGGCATGGCCTGGGACTCCGAGGACAACCTCTACATCGCCACGGGTGACAACAACTCCTCGCAGTACAGCGACGGCTACTCGGGGAACAATCCGGAGCCGGACTTCAAGGGTGTCTCGTTCGCCGACGCGCGCCGTACCGCGGGCAACACCAACAACCTCAACGGCAAGATCCTGCGCATCCACCCCGAGGGCGACGGCACCTACACCCTCCCCGAGGACAACCTGTTCACCGGCGAGGAGACCGACGAGGGCGGCGGCAAGACCCGGGGCGAGATCTATGTGATGGGAGTCCGCAACCCGGCGCGGATCGCCGTCGACAAGGAGACCGACACGCTCTACGCGGGCTGGGTCGGCCCGGACGCGCAGTCCCCGAGCCCGACCTGGGGCCCGGCCAAGTACGACACCTTCGCCAGGATCACCAGCGCGGGCAACCAGGGCTGGCCGTACTGCATGGGCAACAAGCAGCCCTACCGGGACCGCAACCTGCCCGACCCGAGCAAACCGCTGGGCTGGTACGACTGCGATCATCTGAAGAATGAGTCGCCCAACAACGACGGCCTGGTCAACATCCCGCCGGCCCGCGGGAACAACATCTGGTATTCGCCGCAGGGCGGCGGACCGGACTTCCCCCGGGACGAGAACGGCGTCCCCAGCTACCGGGAGGACGAGCAGCAGCTCACCCTTCCCTGGCTGAAGGGCGGCGGCCAGGCGGCGATGAACGGACCGCTCTACCGGTTCGACGCGGACAACCCGGCGAAGGGCAAGTGGCCCTCGTACTGGGACGGCAAGTGGTTCGTGGGTGACTTCTACGACGGCGACCAGCCGCGGCACGCGCTGGTGATGCCGAAGGGCGACACGGTGGGCGCGCAGCCCGACCACGCCGAGAGCCTGGACGGGATCGTGCCCGTCGGCGAGGGCGGCATCCGCAACCTCATGGACTGGAAGTTCGGACCCGACGGCGCGCTGTACGTCCTGGACTACGGGCGCGGATTCTTCACCTCCGACGACAAGTCCGCGCTGTGGCGGGTGACGTACAAGGGCGGCGAGCCCACACCGAGCCCGGAGGACATGGCCGAGCCGGCACTGCGGAAGGAGACGGTCCGATGAGGGCGAGCGTGCGAGCGGGGCGCCGCGGGAGACGCGAGCGGCACCGGCTGGTGACGGCCCTGCTGGGGGCCCTGGTGATGGTGCTGGGCCTGACCTCCGGTACGGCGTGGGGGCAGGGCACGGCCCTGTCCGGCGCCCGGAGCACGGGGCAGAGCGGCCCGGCCGCCGACGCGCAGGTGCTGACCTGGACGGCGAACGACGACATGACGAAGTACGCCTCGGCGCCCTCGACCGCGGTGGCGGGCAAGGCGACGATCGTCTTCGAGAACAGCGAGGCGACCGGCAACACCACCGGGATGTCGCACACCCTCACCTTCGTCACCTCCGACCCGGACCACAACCAGGACGTGGACCTCAACATCCTGGCCTCGCCCAACGACTCCGAGGGCGGGAAGCACACGGTGGAGGTCACCCTGACCCCGGGGACCTACAAGTACCACTGCACGATCCCCGGGCATCAGCAGATGACCGGAACCCTGGTGGTGACCGGGGACGATCCGGGTGAGGACAGCACGCCGCCCGAGACCTCCGCCGCGGTCGACGGCGACCAGGACGAGGACGGCAACTACCTGGGCAGCGCGACGGTCACGGTCACGGCCTCGGATGCGGATTCGGGTGTCGAAAGCATCGAGTACGCCCTGGACGGCGGCGGCTTCCAGCCCTACACGGCGCCGGTGACGGTGGCCGATGCGGGCGAGCACACCGTCCGCTACCGGGCCGCGGACAAGGCCGGGAACGCGGCGGAGGAGAAGTCGGTCGACTTCACCGTCGTCGAGCCGCCGGACGAGGACACCACGCCGCCGACCGCCCAGGGCAGCGCCTCGGGCAGCAAGAACTCGGACGGCCACTTCATCGGACGGGCGACGGTCACCGTGACGGCAGCGGACGACAAGTCCGGGGTCGAGAGGATCGAGTACTCGCTGGACGGCGCCCCCTACGTCGACTACGCCGAGCCGCTGGTTCTCGACCGGGCCGGGTACCACGCGGTCACCTACCGCGCGGCCGACAAGGCGGGCAACGTCTCGGAGCCGCAGCGGCTGTCGTTCCGGATCGTGGCGGGCGGCGGGGTCCCCGCGCCGGCCTGCCCGGAGTACGACGAGCGGGAGACGGTGATCGTCGGCACCGTGGACACCGGAGTGCCCAACCGCATGACGAAGCGCCGCTGCACCGTCAACGAGCTGATCGAGGACGAGAAGGAGTGGACGTCCCAGGCGCTGTTCCTCAAGCATGTGCGCGGGGTCACCGAAGGGCTGGTCGAGGAGGGCGTCCTCGTACCCCGCGAGCAGAAGCTGATCAACCGCGCCGCCAAGCGCTCCGGGATCGGCACCCCGGGTCAGGAGACCGGCTACCGCGACCTGTTCGACGGCAGCGAGGAGTCCTTCGCCGACTGGGAACAGGTCGGCGGCGGAAAGTTCGGGCTCAACGACGACGGCAGCATGACCAGCGACAGCTCGGTCGAGGGCATGGGCATGCTGTGGTACCCGAAGCGCAAGTACGGGGACTTCTCGCTGAAGCTCCAGTTCCGTGACGACGCGCCGGGGGACGGCCGGGCCAACAGCGGGGTCTTCGCCCGCTTCCCCGACGTGCACGACCACCCGGAGGAGCCGCGGCCGGAGTGGGTGGCCATCAAGTACGGCCATGAGCTGCAGATCCTGGACCGGCCCGACGGGGACATGTACAAGACCGGCTCCGTCTACGGGTTCGACCGCGTCGGCCTGGCGGGCGCGGGCGTCACCCCGAAGGGCACCTGGAACGACTACGAGATCCGGGTGGTGGGCCAGCACTACGAGATCTACCGCAACGGCACGCTGATCAACGAGTTCGACAACAACCGCGGCCAGGTCTTCGAACCGCCGCGCTCCGACGACCCGGGCACCGACGGGCGCCGCTACGCCTCGGGCTATGTGGGCCTCCAGGTCCACAGCACGACGGACGTGGTGTCCTACCGGAACGTACGGATCAAGGAGCTGTAGCAGCAGCGCGACGGCCGGAGCACCAGCGGCCGGGCGGGCGGTACCGGGACTCCGGCGCCGCCCGCCTCCGCTGTCAGGAGCCGCGCTGCTCCGGGATGCCCATCCGGGAGGCGAACTCCTCGGGGGCGCCCTGGTAGCCACGCAGCACCGGCGTGTGGTGCCACTCCCCCGTCCCGCCCCGGGCGAACTCGGCGACGGTGGCCGCGGTCGCGTCCGGGACGCCGGAGAAGTCGTCCTCCGACAGCTCCTCGTAGCCCTCCTTGACCTGTACGGCCGTGCTGGGGACCTGCGCGAACGTCTTGTGCCCCTCGCCCTGCTGGATGGCGACGCCCACCACGACCCGCACGTACTCCTCGGAGAGCCGTTCCAGTTCGAGGGTGAGGACCTCGTCGGAGCCGAAGCCCTGGCCGGTCTTGCTGTCCCGGTTCAGGATGATGGTGCCGTCCGGGGCGCGGCTGTCGAAGTGCACCAGGTAGGCGGGCTCGCCGTAGGGGGCGTCGGCCGTGTAGGTGGCGGCCACTATGTCGAGGTCGTGCTCGGGCTCGCCCAGCGGACTGGGGTCCCACTTGAGGGTGACCTCCACCTTGCCGAGCCCTTTGTTGAGACTGCTCATCCTGCCCCCTCCTCGTGTGCGGCGCGCACGCCGCAACCGACCGGATCTGCACGGCAGTTCCATCCTGCCACGCCGGACGTGAACGCTCAGGAGCGCATCCGGGTGAGACGGGAGCGCTCCAGGCCGGTCCACACGGCGTCCACGGCCGCCGATACGACCCGAGCACGGGGGATCTCGGGCCGGTCGAGCCACCACAGGGCCAGTCCCTGGAGCACGCTGCGGCACACCTCCCAGGCCAGCTCGGCCTCGATGCGCGCATCCCCGTCGGGGGCCGCGTCGAGAGGGATGCCCACCAGCCGGGCGAAGAAGGGGAGCAGGGCCTCGCGGCTGCCGTCGACGACGGCCCGGTGGTCGGCGCGCACCTCGGCGTCCCCGGTGGTGTCACGGAAGAGCATCCGCCAGGCGTAGGGGTGGGTCTCGATGTAGCCGAACCATGCGTCGAAGGCGCGTGTCACCTCCTCGGTGCCCAGTTCGCCGGCGGCGCCGCCGGGTGCGGGCAGCCGCGCGCGCCACAGCTCGCGGAGCTCGGCGAAGTGCCGCTCCAGCAGGCGGCGGTGGAGTTCCCGCTTGGAGGAGAAGTGGTCGTAGACCACGGGCACCGAGACGCCCGAGCGCCGGGCGATCTCGTCCATGGAGGCCCGCTGGTAGCCGTGTGCGGCGAAGACCTCGGTGGCGGCCTCCTCGATCACGGTGCGGCGCTGCTGGGCGCTCATGCGCTTGCGGGGGTGCGCTGTTGACAACCTAGCGTTCCTTAGGTTTAGCCTGGGACCGGTTACCTAGCAATTACTAGGTTACCGGCAGGCTACGGCCTGCCCGGCACTCCGACAAGGGGCAGCGGCAGCGATGAGCAGCGGTGACGAGCGGTACGACGTGATCGTGGTCGGCGCCCGGTGCGCGGGCGCACCACTGGCGGCGCTGCTGGCCCGGCAGGGGTTCGAGGTGTGCCTGGTGGAGAAGGCGGAGCTGCCCGGCGACACACCCTCGACCCACATCTTCGAGGCGGACGCGCTGGCCTTCCTGGCGGACCTCGGCGTCTTGGAGGAGCTGCGGGCCACCGGCGCCCCGCTGATCGCGCGGGCCGACGCGCGCGTGGGCGACCTGCGCTGGCCCGCAACCTGGCCGGTGCGCCCGGGCGACCCGGGCGGGGTGATGTCGGTGCGCCGCTTCCGGCTCGATCCGGTGCTCGTCGACGCGGCCCGCGCCGCGGGGGCCGACGTCGCCACCGGGACGGCGGTCACCGACCTGGTCAGGGACGAGGACGGCAGGGTGGCGGGCGTGCGGGTCTCCCCTCCCACGGGGGGCGGGGAGACCCGCGGCGGCGCGGGAACCGGGCGGGTGCTGCGGGCCCGGCTGGTGGTGGGCGCCGACGGCCGGTCCTCCACGGTCGCGCGCCTGGCGGGCGCCCGCTCCTACCATGTGACACCGAACCAGTTCGCACTCTTCTGGGGCTACTTCGCCGGAGCGACGGGCGGTGCGGAACCGACCTTCGTCTTCCACCGCTGGGCCGACCGCGTCGTGCTCGGCTGTCCCACCGACGACGGGCTCTACCAGGTGCAGGTGGGCGTGGACCCGGCACGGCTGCGCGCGTTCCGCGCCGGACTGCCCGGCAGCCTGCTGGAGTACGCGCGGGCCGCCAAACCGGTCGCCGAGGCGCTGGCCGACGCCCGGCCGGTGGGCGAGCCGCGAGGGACGACGCACTGGAAGGGCTACTTCCGCGAACCGGCCGGGCCCGGCTGGGTACTGGCCGGGGACGCGGGGCACTTCAAGGACCCCACGGCCGGACGCGGAATCGGCGACGCCTTCCTCCAGGCGGCCGAACTGGCGCGGACCCTGGCCGAACACCTCGCGCGGAGTACGGAAGAACTGGACGCGGCGCTGCACCGCTGGGGAGCCTGGCGGGACGCGGAATTCGTGGAACCGTACTGGTTCGCGGCCGACATCGGCAGCCTGGCACCACTGCCCGCCGTACTGCCCGAGGTGCTGCGGGGCATGCGGCGCGCGGGTACGGCCGACAGCCTCTTCGAACTGGTCAACCACCGGGCGAAACCCACCGACATCCTCACCGGGCCGCGGGTGCTCGGCGCGGTGGGCCGGCTGCTGGCCCGGGGCCGGGTGGGCGTCCTGCGGGAGGTGGCCCGGTTGGCCGCCGACGACCGGCGGCGGCGCGCGCTGGCCCGCCGTCCCCGGTACGAGACGGGCTGAGCGCCGCCTGGCGCCCTGCCCGCCGGTCCGCCGCCGCGCGCTCACCCAGTCGCCGGTTCCTCCCCACGGGTCCGGCCGGGCCGCCGGGAACGGTAGCGTGACCGTTCGATCATGACCAGCGGTCCCGGCGCGTCAGTCGGCGGGCCGGGAACGGGGCAGCACGAGGGTGTACGCGGTAGGCGAGCAGGACGATCACGACGACATCTTCCCGATCGTCGAGCACGACGGCGAGGAGCACTGGGAGGCCCCGGGCGATCTGGAACGGCGGCTGTACAAGCTGCACGAGGTCGACGAGAGCTACACCTACCTGCGCACCCTCGCCGAGAACGGCGTCTACCACCCCATGCCGATCGAGCAGACCGTCCGCGACCCCGCCGGACGGCGGCCGGTCACCAGCGAGATCACCGGCGCGGACGGCGTCACCCGCACCGTCGCACAGGTCTACACCGACGGCCTGCTGCCGCGGCCGCACCCGTATGTGGTCTTCGAGTTCATCACGCTCGGCACCCTCGCCGACATCCTGCCGCCCGAGGTCGAGGTGCTCGTCGTCAACGGCGCGACGCCCTGCCAGGAGCTGTTCCAGGTGGACGAGGAGGAGCGGGAGGTCTGGGCGGAGCTGCACGAGGAACTGTTCGATCCGCACGCGCTCACCGACCGCCTCGTCGCCCGGCGGACCGGAGCCCCGGAGACCGGTCCGCTGCTGCACGGTCTCGCCTGCGGGGCACACCTGTGCTTCGGCAACGGCGATCCCTGGAACACGCTGGACTGGCACGGCGCCGGCTACAGCAACGAGGTCGAGCGGCTGGCGGAGTCCTGGGGCGTCGAGAGCCGGGAGGACTGGCTGGAGACCGAACAGCGGCTGCTGGAGTGCGAGGTCAGCCCGTGGTACTGGGACTTCGTCCTCGGGGCCCGCCTCGCGCTGGAGAAGGAGCAGCACAGCCGGGGCCCGGTGGACGCCGGGCAGTGGCGGGACTGCGTGGAGGCGACGCTGCGCCGGGTCGTCGAGGCCCCCGAGGGGCCGGACTTCGACGCCTTCCTGACGGACCTGCGTGCACTCGTGGGCAAGGTCCTGCGGTACGAGGCACGCTTCCGCGCCGACGGGCTGATCGGTCCGGACGAGGTGATCCGCACCGTCGCCGCCTGGGACCTGGGCCGGGCCTCCAAGATGGCCCGCTGGGGGCGGGGGGCCCGCTACGCGACCCGCGCCGAGATGTACGACGCGATCGAGCGGGTCAGCACCGGCGTGCGGAGCACCTACCGTTCCTGGGCGGAGTTCTCGGCGGCCTATGTGATGGGCCGCTGCCTGCACTTCGACGAGGAACGGTTCGGCACCTGGTACACCGACGTGCTGGAAGCGCACCGGGCGCTGCTGAGGGCACCGCGCAGCCCCTGGCGGACGGTGCCGTTCCGGCTTCCGGACTGACGGTGCGGGCCCGCCGGGATGCTCCTATGGATGTCAGTCCCGGACCGCCGCCACCGCCTCGATCTCGACCAGTTGGCCGGAATACCCCAGCACGGTGACGCCCAGCAGCGTGCTGGGCACGTCGTGGTCGCCCACGGCCTCGCGGTACACCTCCCAGGCCGCCGACAGGTCGCCCTGGCTGCCGGAGGCCACCAGGACCCGGGTGCTGATCAGATCCCGCAGGTCGGCGCCCGCGTCGTGCAGTGCGGTGCGCAGGTTCTCGACCGCGCGGGCAGTCTGGCCCGCGTAGTCGCCGACGGGGGTGACGGTGCCGTCGTCCGCCAGCGGACAGGCGCCCGCGAGGAAGATCAGGCGCGCGTCGGGCGGTGCCGTGGCCGCGTACGCGTACTCGGCCACGTCGGAGAGGCTCCGGGAGCGGATCAGGGTCACGGCGCGGGCCACGGGTGTTCCCTTCGCAGGTACGGCAGTTCTCCCCCGTACCCCACCGCAGCCCGGCAGACGGTGCAACCGGATTCCGCCGCGTGCAAGCCCGTTCCCGGCGCTCGGCACACGGCTCGAGGCGGCCGATCGGCTCCCCGTCGCAGAACTCGAGGAAGCCCCTGGGTCCGGTCCGGCGCTCCCCGCCCGGAGCGGGCGGCGGGGAAGGGCCCCCGAGCGTCCGGGAGCCCGCTTCGCACGTCGCCCTCCGCCGGCGGGCGCTCGCGGGCGGCGCCGCGGGCGGCGTGCCGGCTCATCGTCCGGGTGCTGCGGCGTCCTCGTTGCGCAGGTCCCGGATCCGGCGGAACTTCCCGACGGAACGCTCGATGGTCTCCGGGTCGACCACGCGGGCCTCCACCGCCACCCCGATGCCGTCCTTGACGCGCCGTACGAGCGCGGTCTCGGCCGCGGCCCGGTCGGCGGGGGTGGCCGACGGACGGGCCTCCACGAGCACGCTGAGGTGGTCCAGCCGCCCCTGCCGGGTGAGCTGGAGCTGGAAGTGCGGGGCCACGGCGGGCAGGTCCAGCACGATCTCCTCGATCTGGCTGGGGAAGACATTGACCCCACGCAGGATGATCATGTCGTCGCTGCGGCCGGTGATCTTCTGGATGCGGCGGAACGCGGGGCGCGCGGTGCCGGGCAGCAGCCGGGTCAGATCGCGGGTGCGGTAGCGGACGACCGGCAGTGCCTCCTTCGTCAGCGTCGTCAGCACGAGTTCGCCCGGCTCCCCGGAGGGCTGCGGCTCCTCCCCCAGCGGGTCGACGATCTCCGGGTAGATGTGGTCCTCCCACAGATGGAGGCCGTCCTTGGTCTCCACGCACTCCTGGGCGACACCCGGCCCCATCACCTCCGACAGCCCGTAGATGTCGACGGCGTGCAGAGCGAACCGCTCCTCGATCTCCCGCCGCATCGCCTCCGTCCAGGGCTCGGCACCGAAGATGCCCACGCGCAGGGAGGTGCCGCGCGGGTCGATGCCCTGGCGCTCGAACTCGTCCAGCAGCGTGAGCATGTAGGTGGGCGTGACCATGATGATCTCGGGCCGGAAGTCCTGGATGAGCTGCACCTGCCGTGCCGTCATCCCTCCCGAGGCCGGGACGACGGTGCACCCGGCGCGCTCGGCACCGTAATGCGCCCCCAGGCCGCCCGTGAACAGCCCGTATCCGTAGGAGACATGCACCTTGTGCCCGGGACGGCCGCCCGCCGCCCGGATGCAGCGGGCCACCAGGTCGGCCCAGGTGTCGAGATCCCGCTGGGTGTACCCGACCACGGTCGGGCGGCCCGTCGAACCGCTGGAGGCGTGGATGCGCCGCACGTCCTCCATCGGCACGCCGAACATGCCGAACGGATACGTGTCGCGCAGATCGGACTTGGTCGTGAAGGGGAACTTCGCCAGGTCCTCCAGGGTGCGGCAGTCCGCGGGCCGCACACCGGCCTCGTCGAACTTCTTCCGGTACAGCTCGACGTCCTGGTAGGCGTGCCGGAGGGTGGCCTGGAGGCGCTCCAGTTGCACCTGCCGCAGTTCCTCCGTGCTCAGCCGCTCCCCGGCGTCCAGCAGTTCGTCCGTCATCGCTGCTCCCCGTTCACTTCACAGGCGTGGTGGTGCGACTGCGCCCTCTGAACTCCGCGACCACCTGCTCACCGCGCAGCACGGTCACGTCATAGAGGCCGCTGCGGCCGTAGCGGGTGCGCTCCCGGGCGACGGCGAGCAACTCGTCGCCCTCCCAGGCGGGCGCCACGAAGGTGATGTCCGCGCCCGCAGCCACGGTCACCGGGCCGTGGCTGTTGCAGGCGCAGGCGAATGCGGTGTCCGCGAGCAGGAAGAGATGGCCGCCGTGCGCGGTGCCGTGCCCGTTGACCATGTCGCCGGTCACCCGCATCCGCACGGTGGCGAACCCCGCGCCGTCCTCCACCAGTTCGATCCCGAGGGCGCGGGAGGCCCGATCGGCGCCGAGCATCTCCTCCACGGGGCTGTTCTCCGCCCCCGCACCGTTCCCCACCTGCGACCTCCCGCTCCTGGCCGGACACCGACCGAACATTCGGTGTGCCCAGTAATCCAGTGCGGGGACCGGACTGTCAAGAGAGTCGGCACGGACTTCTCCGGCCGGCATCCCCTTCCCTCCGCCCCGGGAACCGAACACCGGCCCGGCAGCGTGGAACGACACGGCCGGGCTGGTCAGCCCGGCGATTCCGGACCGAGGGCACCGTTCCCACGGCCGAAGCGAGGGGAAACGGCGGACGATGGACCTGAGGGCGCACATAGCCGAGACGCGGGCCGGAGCGGGCGACCCCGCCACGCTGCTCGGCGAGTTCCGGAGGGCGGCGGTCCTGGTGCCCACCGCGGGGCAGTTGGAGGACCGGTTGCTGGCACGGTCGTTCGGCGGGGTGCACTGGATTCTCGCGTTCACGGACGAAGCGGCCCTGGCACAGTTCGCCGGTCGGAGCGGCGCTGCACCGGACCAGCCCTGGCCGTACGTCGCGGTTCTGGGCGCCCGCCTGCTGGACGTCGTGATCCCCGCCCTCGGTCGCCCCGCGGGCGTCGCGGTGGACCTCGCGGACGAGGAGGGCTCCATGCTCTTCCCGCCCGCCCCGGGAATCGTCCCGGCCGAGGTGGCCGTGCACGGAACCGACGGGGAAGAAGCCGCCTGATGGGGGACGACGGCCGGCAGGACGGCGTCAAGTGGAACGAGGAGTCCCTCAGCCTGATCGAGAAGGGGCTGGCGGGAGCCGTCGACGAGCTGAAGGCATCGGGCAGTTCGGCGACCTCGTCTCTCCAGGGCGCCGGCTTCGAAGAGCTGTCCCTGACCGGGATGGAGGCCGGGGACGGCGGGGTGGCGGTCGACTTCGAGGACTTCTGCGAGAGGTGGGAGTGGGGCGTGCGCGCCCTGGTGCAGAACGCCAACGCGCTGGCCGAACGGCTCGGCCTGTCGGCGGGCATGGCCTACGAGGAGGACCGGTACGCGGCCGGGGCGCTGAAGGTCGGTCTCAACTCGTTGGTGGGCAATCCGCACGCGACCGAGGAGGACGTCTCGGCACAGGGCTGGGGCGACATCCTCACCCCGGATGCACCGGACTACAGCAAGGACTCCTTCCGGCAGGCCAAGGAGGACATCGTCCAGGACTGGAAGGACACCGGGCGCGATCTGAGCACCAAGGGGTACGGCGGCATGCAGATGGACCGGTTCCAGGAAGCGGCCGGGCTCGACGACGAGCAGATGGATGCGGCACTGGACCGCGCCTACGGTCCGTCGCCCGAGGAGCGGGCGGCCTCGACGGCGCAGCGGAACAACGGGGGTGGGAACTGATGGGCTGGCGGGATTTCGTACCGGACTGCGTCGAGGACAAGGCCGAGGACCTCGTCGAAGGCGCGGGGGATCTCGTCGAGGGCGCGGGCAACTGGACCGGTGACCGGCTGGACGACGTCGGCTGGGAGAGCGGCGGCGACTGGGTGCGGGACAAGTCCCGCTCGGCAGCCAACGCGATGGGCGCCGAGACGGCCGAGTTCCAGTTGGACGAGACCGAGGACCCCAAGAAGCTGGTCTACGGCAGCCCCAGCAAGATCCGTTCGACGGCCGAGCACATCACCAACCTCAAGACGGCGTTCGACAACGTCGCCAAGGGTCTCAAGGGGCTGCACAAGGGCACGCTGAAGGGCAAGGCCGCCGACGCCTTCTGGGAGAAGGTGGGCCTGGAGCCCGCCAAGTGGGTCAAGGCCGCACACGCCTGCGAGAAGGCTGCCGGAGCGCTGGAGGATTTCGCCCACACGGTGGAATGGGCCCAGGGCCAGGCCCGTGAGGCGGTGGCCAAGTACAAGAACGACAAGAAGCAGGACGCCGAGGACCAGCTCCAGGAGGCCCGCTCCCAGCGCAACGCCGCCGCCGGCCGGGCGCAGAAGGCGATCAGAGCCGCACGGGACTCGGCGCCGCCCAAGCCCGACTACTGGGATCAGGCGAACGACGGTCTTCAGGGCCTGCAGCTCGATGCCGTGCATCTCTCCGGCGGCATCGTCAAGGGCACGGCCGGTCTGGTCAACTTCGTCCGCAGCGTCAACCCCACTGACCCCTACAACATCACCCACCCCGCCGAATACCTCACCAGTCTCAACTCGACCGCAACCGGTCTGCTGCGCGTCGCCAATGACCCGGTCGGCACCGGCAAGCGGATGTGGGACACCTTCCAGAAGGACCCCGCCGAGGGGACCGGCCGTCTCATTCCCGAACTGCTGGGAACCAAGGGCGCCGGGATAGCACTGAAGGCGGGGCGTGCCGGCAGGCTGGCCAAACTCGCCGACGATCTGCCCACCGGCCGCCGGGCGCTCGACGGGAAGGGCGCGGAAGCCTCGGCCAGAGGAGCGAAGGAGACCCCCTGCAAGGGGACCGACCCGGTGGACCTGGCCACCGGGAGGATGTACCTCCCGCAGACGGACCTGTCCCTGCCGGGCACCCTGCCGCTCACCTTCGCCCGCCGCGTCGAGTCCGGCTACACCCTCGGCCGCTGGTTCGGCCCGTCGTGGAGCTCCACGGTGGACCAGCGGCTGGAGGTCGACCCGGAGGGCGTCGTCCTCGTCGCCGAGGACGGCCGCCTGCTCACCTTCCCGCACCCCGCTCCCGGCGTCCCCACCCTGCCGTCGGCCGGACCGGCCCGGATGCTGCTGGAGCGCACCCCGGACGGCGGATACACACTGACGGACCCGGACACCGGCTGGGTACGGCACTTCGCCCCGCCGCAAGGGGGCACGTCGGAGGACGGCGCGGCCCGGATCGAGCAGATCACCGACCGCAACAGCAACAGCATCACCTTCGAGTACGACGAACAGACCGGCGCACCCCTGCGCCTCGTCCACAGCGGCGGCTACACCGTGCGGCTGACGGTCGAGGACGACCGCGTGACCGCGCTGTCCCTCGCCGGGGCCGACGCCGACACGACGGTGCTGCGCTACGCCTACACCGACGGCAACCTGACCGACGTCACAGGCTCCTCCGGACTGCCACTGCGCTTCGAGTACGACGACGAACAGCGCGTGGTGTCCTGGACCGACACCAACGACCGCCGCTACGACTACGTCTACGACAACCT
>NZ_FOGO01000003.1 GCF_900111245.1 Streptomyces qinglanensis
GCGCGCGGTCTGCTCCGCAGACACGACGCGACGCCGCTACGCGGCGTTGGGCACTGGCCCCCTCCGGGGTCCAGCCCACCCCTCCGGGGTGGGAACCGCCCCCTCCGGGGTCGGCCCGCTGGTCTGTGGCTTCATTTGACCTGTCGTCTACTTCGCGTCCCGGGGTTGGGGTTGGTGCGCGCCCCCTCCGGGGTCGCACGAAGCGGGCTGCAGGGAGGGGGTGGGCCTTGTCCGGTCGGCTCACCCTGTATGCATATGGGGGTGAGTTTTGGGGATCGGAACGACTCCCCCGCACCGTCCGAGGGTATCCCCTGAACCCTACTCAGGTATGCACGATGGGGTGCGAATTGGGGTCGTGGGGCACTGCCCGCGCTGCCCGGTAAATCGGTCTTTCGGGTCCGGCGGAAATCGGGTGGCGGGTTTCTGATTTCTGCTCAGAAAGAGGCGGTCGGGCGCTGTTGATTTCAGGGGGTGTCGCCTTCCCAGTCCCATTTCTGGGAATCGGTGGGGCGGGGGCTGTAGAGGGTGCGGCCGCCGGGGCCGAACGCGCCGATCTCGGTGATCAGGGCCGCACCCTCGGCCAACTCGGCCTCGCTCTGGCCGGTGACATCCAGCAGCAACCCGTCCAGCGGACCGCCCACCAACTCCCGGTACTCGTGGCCGGGGCGGGCGTAGGGGTGCGGGTCATCGTGGTCACTGCCGTACCCGCCGGCTCGGCTGACACATGTGCAGCAGCCTCCCACCCGCCACCGACACCGCTACGGTCTTCCACCGCCCAGTTTCCGGCGTCGGGGAGTCTCGTCGTGCAGCTGCTCGCGCGGCTCCTGGTACTCGGCGTCGACGGCTCGCTCAGCGGGTAACCGGCGCTCGGCGGGGCGGTCATGGTCCGGCGGAGCGGCAGGGGCGGGGCCGGTGCCCAGTGGGCGGCGTGCGGTGGTCATGGTGAGCAGTCTCCCGCCCTGCGGGAGTCCGGATGCCGTCGGCCGCGGGGGTGGCGGCCGGGCGCCCTCGAACCCCGTCGAACGCCCGCCCGGCCCGCTGGGGCTGTGAGGAGGGTTGGACGGGCTCCCGCCCGCCACTCACCACGCGGCGTGGCCTGCGGCAACACCAGCCCCGCACAGCAACTCGGCGCCGGCCGGCCCCCGCGATCAGTCCTCACGGGGGCCGGCCCCGGGTGTCCCCGTCAAAGATCGGGACACCCGGTCCCGTACAGCAACTGTGCACGTTTCGTGGTCAGTTGAGGAGGCCGATTTCGTGTGCCTCGTGGGCCTGGTCCGGGTTGAGTTTCCGTTTCTTGTGATGGGAGCGGGTGTTGCTGCGGAAGACTCCCAGCCGGATGTGGAATTCGTGTCCGTCGGTGTCGGTGATGGTTTCGGTGTGGTCGCGTGGGACGCGTAGAGCTCGTAACACGATCTTGTTGAAGTGTGCTGGTTGGCCGTGACCGGTGTGACGATTCGGCCGTTCGTGATGGTGTGACTACTCGGCCGTGGATCGTGGACGACGACTTGTGGGCGCTGATCGAGCCGCTCCTGCCGCCTTGGCCGGAACGGTCTCCAAGGCCGCGGCCGGTGCCGGACCGGCTCTGTCTGCAGGGCATCCTGTTCGTCCTCTACAACGACATAGCCTGGCAACTCCTGCCCCTGGAGCTGGGGTTCGGCTCGGGGCAGACGTGCTGGCGCCGACTGGACCGGTGGCAGAAGGCAGGAGTCTTCGACCAGCTGCACCGGGTCCTGCTCGCTGAGCTGAACGCGGCCGGCGAGCTCGACTGGTCGCGGGCCTGCGTGGACGGCTCCCACGTCCGGGCGAAAAAGGGGGTGGCGACACCGGTCCGTCGCCGGTCGACCGGCGCAAGGCCGGCAGCAAGCACCACGTGATCTGTGACGGTCGCGGCACCCCGCTCAAAGTCATCACGACCGCGGCGAACGTCAACGACGTCACCCAGACCCTCGCCCTGGTCGACGGCATCCCACCCGTCGCGGGCCGCCCTGGCCGGCCTCGCCGCCGACCGGACGCCCTGCTCGGCGACAAGGGCTACGACTCCAACCCGAACCGGAACGCGCTACGCGAGCGCCGGATCCTGCCTGTCATCTCGCGCAAGGGCTGTCCGAACATCACAGGAATGGGCAAGCTCCGCTACGTCGTCGAGCAGACCTTCGCGCTCCTCCACCACTTCAAGCGCCTCGCCGTCCGCTGGGAACGCCGCACCGAACTCCACGACGCCTTCGTCTCCCTCGCCTGCAGCCTGATCTGCTGGAGACGCCTCAAGAAGACCCGCACATGATCGTGTTACGAGCTCTAAGAGGGCATCTGATCATTGTTCAGACTGCTGTGGGTGTGATGTCCTTTTCGGTTCGCCAGGTTGGTGTGGATTCTCCGGTGAGTTCGCGGCTCATTTTGTTAGCCATGGCCCAGTGGATCATTGCCCGGGATCGCTGAGGCAGGGCTTCGTAGTCACGAGCCAGGCGGCGGTGCTGCATCAGCCATCCGAACGTGCGCTCCACTACCCAACGCTTCGGCAGGGGCTGGAATCCGGTGTTCGAGGAACGCTTGACGACCTCAACGTCGATCCCCTGGCGGGCACCGTGGTTGATGACGGAGGTCTGGTAGCCGCCATCGACCCAGACCTTGGCCACGTCCGGCAGCGAGGCGGCTACCTGATCCAGGAGCTGCTTGCCGCCGGCGGAATCGTGCACCGACGCGGCGGTCACGATCACGGCAAGCAGGAGGCCGAGCGTGTCCGTGGCCAGGTGGCGCTTGCGTCCCTTGATCTTCTTGGCCGCATCGATGCCCTGCCCCGTCTCCGCGACGTTGCTGGAGGTCTTCACGCTCTGGGCGTCCACCACGGCCGCGGACGGGGCCGGTGATTTCCCCCTGTGCGCGACGGGCCTTGTCGCGCAGCAGATCGTGTACCCGCTCAGTGGTGCCGTCGGCCTCCCACTTGGCGTAGTAGTCGTAGACGGTCTTGTAGGGCGGGAAGTCGTGCGGCAAGTACTCCCACGGGATGCCGGTGCGGTTCACGTAGAGGATCGCGTTCACGATCTCGCGCAGGTCGTGCACCCGTGCCGCCGTCCCCGGCCCCCTCCGCCTCCCTCGCCACTCGGTGAACACCGGCTCGATCAGGGCCCACCGGGCATCGGACACGTCACTGCGATACGGGCGCCGAGAAGTCACACGCCACGCAACGACCCGACCACATTGCGGTCACCCGACCCGATCAAATCACCCGTAACCTAGATCAGATGCCCTCTAAGGACAACCACACCGCGGTACCGCTCTGCCACCATGTACCAATGACCAGAAGCCCCAGCAGTAAAGAACTTGCAAAGCCGCACTGACAGAGCAGGTCAGGAACTGTTGGTCCCCGCGCAAGCGGGGGTGTTCCGAAGCAGCCGGGCACCTGGGCGCGGCTCCTGCCCGAGCAGCGGGAGCGGCTGACCGTGCTGGGCAACAAGCCGCTTGAGGAGCCGTCTGCCGCCCCGGCGGCCGGGCGCGCGGCAAGGGGGCGCCCGAGCAAGGCGCAGCAGGCGTTCCAGCGGGGCCTGACGGCCCTCGCGCAATGGGTAGAGCGGGAAGGCGCCCGACCTGTACCGTGCGGCCACGCTGAGGAGATCGCGGTGGACGGCGAGACGGACCCGGTGGTCGTGAAACTGGGCGTATGGATATCGAACATTCGCGCGAGGCGGGACAAGCTCACCCAGGAGCAACTGGAGGCGCTACGGGAGCTGGGCGTGGAGCGGGCGTGACGCCGCTGCCGTCCGGGCCGCGCGGGGCCCTGGGCGAGAAACGTCTGGGACTCCGTGCCGTTATGACATGTCGTGCGGGGTAGTACGGTTTCCTGGGACCCTCATGACAACCGCCCATCGATCCAGCTGTCTGGAATCGGGGGCGGGGATGTGTTCGGTCCACATGTTGTCCCGCAGGTTGGGAAGCCACTGGGGCTTCGGTGTGAGGTCCAGAACGGCAAGCATGCCGAGTGTGACTCCTGCGGCTTGGTAGGCCACCGTTTGCCCCAAATAGCGCTTGAGGTCTGCAGGTTCCGCCTTCCTGAGTTCGCGCTTGCACTCGATCACGATGCTGAATCCTGGGAAGATCACCAGGATGTCGGCGCGGCCTCCGCTGCGGTCGATGGTTTCCATCTGCACTTCGAAGCAGGCGCTGTCGAGGTAGTCGTGCAGATCTTCCTGCAGCTCGATCTCCAGCGGGAGCTTCTCTCCAGGCTTGGGCGCGAAGAGGTAGGCAGTCTTCTTCGTGTGCTTGTCACGGCCGCGGTTCGTCCTGTTCGCCAGGAATCGGATTGTCGCGGTGACGAGGCGAATGAAGTGCTCCCGTACCGAAAAGGACTGAAAGTCCGGGCAAGGTTGCAGTCCTCTGATGACCTCGTTGAAGAGGTCTTGCTCTGCTTTGGGCAGTGTCTTGATGTGACTGCTGTACGTGTCGGTGAGCTGCTCATGTAGGCCGTTGAGCGTGTCGGGAGGCAGGGCCGCTAGAACCGCCCTACCAAGTTCGGCGGCCAAGTCGTCGGCCGCTCCGTCTTTTCCCGGGCCGTCCTCAGGTTCTTCAGGCGGAAGCCCGAGCCGGGACTCGACTGCTGACCGGAGTTCCTCGGCAGCCTGCCGGTCCCAGTCGGGTGGAGCGTCGGCGAGCAGCGCGTGCACGTGCAGTAGGAGTCCTTCGCGGGCGGCAAAGGCATCTTCGATACGGGGAGCTACGAGGAGCTGCAGCGCAGAGGCGTCGCCGGTTGGGGTGAGGCGTACGGAGCGGTGAGCGATGTAGGCAGCGAAGACGTGCTGGATCGTCTGGCTTGGCCAGGTGGGGAGGGGTGAATTGAGGTGGGCGGCGGCGTGCTCGAGATCGGCGCTGAGGGTGTACCACGCTGCTTCGGTGTCGTAGCGGCCATCTCGCCAGCCTGTTCGTAGACCGGTGAGCCAGAGCGCGTGTTCAGAGGTGGAGCGGCGTAGTTGCGCTGCCTCGGTGCTGAGGGCTTCGTTGTCGTTGGCTTCGAACGCCAGGACGGCGTTGATTGCGGCCCGGTATGCGGTGGCGTCCGGGCGATCCTCGTCGGAGTCGATGGCTTCGGTGAAGTGGGTGCGGCTGGCGGTGAGCTGGGTGAGGAGGCTTGAGCGATCTGCGGCGTTGAATGCGTCGGAGAGGTGGCACATAGCCAGCTCAAACGCAGCGTCGGACCGTAGAGCCGGTATGTCAAGGAATGCGTGGAGTGCGTTAGTCAGGTCTGCGTCGCGCCATTGTTCATAGCCTGCTCCGAGCGCCCGTACGACTTGGCGTGCGTACCCGATGGGTGCGGAGGGAGCTTGTGGGTCAGTGAGGACGTCAAGGACTCCGTAACGCTTGATGGCTCCTCCGGCGAGTGCCAGGCGGAGTGCGGCTTCAAGGAAGAGGCCTGCGGTCTCGGCTTCGAGAGCCGTGGCGTGGGGCTCGGTCCGGCGCAGGGCGATTCGATTCAGCGCGGTGAAGTGGTCCCTCAGGTACCCGGGGTGGTCGCACAGTCGGTCAAGGAGGTCTCCGACGACGCCCGGCCGGTTCTCCGCCGTGAGTGCTTCGGCGATGAAGGCTGCAGCGCGGTCTGGGCTGTTGAGACAATCCCAGGCAGCAAGGAGAGCCTCGGCCGCGCGGAACCACAGTCGAGAGGTGGCAAGTTCATCTGCCTGGGCAAAGAATCGGTCTTCGCCGCCGAAGTCTTCGAGTGTGGGGGCGTCTCCGCGGCGAGCTAGGAGTGTCTCGAGCGGCGTCACGGTGGGCCCTCCTTATCGTGCGGCGGCCTGCGATGAATGACGCGTTAACGCGTCGACGGAGTGATGGTCACCACATGAAGGCCCCTGCTTCAGCGATCTTCGCGCGGTCGTCAGGGATGACCGTACGGGCGAGTTCACGGTTGGCCGTAGCGGTGATGATCTGCAGCCCGTCGGTCTCTTCGCAGATCGCCCGAAGTTGCTGTAGCGTCTCGGCAAGGTCGGTCGGGATCATTTCCTGGGCGCCGGCGGAGTCGATGAGGAAGAGTCCGGGATGGCGGCCGCCGTGCTGCTGGCCGACGCGGAGGAGAGCCAGCAGCGTGGCCATGCGCAGACGCAGCTGTTCGCCCTCGGTCACCTTCTGGAACGAAGACGGTCCATCGTCCAACTGGAGCTTCATGGGACCATTTGCCTGCAGCTTTACGCCCTGAAGGTTGTCGTATCCCAGTCGGACGGCGAGGTCGAAGATTTCGCTGCTTACCCGGTCCATGATGGGCTTACTCTCCTTTCCGGCGCGCACGTCGGCTTCTTTGTACGCAGCCTCCAGGATCTTCTCCTCTGGGGCCGGCGCCGTTGTTCCACCCGCGCGAGCGTGGGTGGCTTCGCGTTCTTTCAGGGCGCCGCGCAGACGTTCCAGGTCAAGCTGGCGTCGCAGAACAGAGGCATCCGGTAGTGCTGCTTGGGCAGCGGCCATCGCACGGCGGGCCGCGTCGAGCTGGGCTTCGGCTTCTTTCCGTTCCTTCTCCGCGCGCCGCAGCGCTGTGCGGGCCTGGTCGTCCGCAGCGGCCAGAGAGGCGATGTTCTCACTCATCTGGTCGATAGCTGTGGTGTCCTCCGGAGCATCCTCGGGAGGTGCGCTGCCGCATACGGAGCAGTGGTCCGCAGCCTGGTCGCCGCGCGCCTGAGCGAGGTCAGCGACGGGGGTGGTGCAACGCGGGCAACACGTCGGGGCGAGAGCCCCGAAGTAGCGCTTGGCTGCCGTGTTCTCCTTCATGTCGCGTAGCCGCTTCCGGTCTTCCACGAGTGTCTGGTGCAGCTCGGTGTAGTTCTGCTGGACGGTTAGATGCACCTGTACGGCAGCGGCATGGCGTTCCGCGCAGGACGCAACGTGGGCCGCGGCTTGCTCAATGGCCAACGCTTGGTCTTCCAGGGCGGGGGCGACACCAATGTTGGCGAGGGCCGCCTCGGCAGCAGTGATCTCGTCCTTGAGCTGTCGCAGGGAGCTCGCACGGGCCTGGGTGTCTTCGGTAGCCCGACGCTTCTCGCCCCGCTGCTGCTGCCGGACAGTCTTCAGGGCGGTCTCGGCGTCCCGGCGTGTGCTGGTCCACGGGAGGCCGATGAACATCTGCAGCAGGCTGACGACGGATCCGTTCTCGCTGGTCTCTCCGAGCAGGACCTCAGCGTTGCGGTTACGGCAGATCAGTGCGTGGCTGAACAGCGCCCAGTCGGTGACGGTGGCCTTGCCGTCTTCTTCGCCTTTGACGTCGGAGTGCCACCCTCGGAGGATCTCCAGGTTGAGACGGTTCATCATGAACTGGCTCATCACGGAGGCGAACTCGGCTTCGCCGGCGAAGTCGATTCCGGAGGTGGTCTTTCCGGTCTCCAGGCGTCCGGTCGGTACGCCGTCCTTGTGCTGGAATCCCACGCTGAAGGGCTCACCGTCGATGTGGCCTTCGAGTCGAACGTGAGAGATCCATCTGCGTGCGGTGTCCTGCAGCCGTTTGTTCTTGCCTCGCAGGCACCACCAGATCACTTCCAGGACAGTGCTCTTGCCCTTAAGGTTGTCGCCGGCCAGGCACCACAACCCGTCGCTGAGCCGCCAGCTGAAGCGGAAGTCGTCGGTGAACTTGCCTGCCTTGGTTCCTGAGAACTCGATCGAGGTCAGTGCCAGGCGGTGCGGTCGCGGCAGCACGCCGCTCTCCCGTACTCGGTGATGCTCGAGCACTGCTGCGGCCTCCGCGACGTCCACGCCAGCACGGCGGGCAACGGCCTCGGTGAAGTTACTCATGCGCTCCCCTCGCTCACCTTGGTCTGCAGCGCCGCCAAACGGGCCCGGACGCGCGGGAGAATGCCAGCGATGTCCTCACCCATGTGGGTTCGTTCGTACTCACCCTGCGCGTACTGAAGCTCTTTCAAGGCACTGCCGCTGCGGTCCCCGGCCAGTAGCAGCACCAGTACCGCGCGTTCGTCGTACCAAGACAGATCCGGCTCCTGCGAGCGCATCTCCTGTGCGTCCTGTCGGCCCGCCGACAGCAAGCAGTAATCCCAGCGGTCGATGTCAGGCGCTGTCCCGATAGCGTCGATGCCGATCAGTCCATGCGCGACCAGCAACGCCAGAGCGTCATCGAGTGACTCGTAGGCGCCGTAGCGCCAGCGGATCATGGGATAGGACTCGAGATCCGGCTCATCGCCTTCTAGCAATGCAGCCGCCCGGTCGACCGGGCTGACTCCCGGAACGCTCCGGCCGGCCTCTGCGGCGTTCAGCAGTTCATCGGCAAGGTAATCGGGGTTGCGGAGCCAGAAATCGAGCGCCTGAAGCTTCTTCTGTCCACGCAGCACCGCCACCGCGTCCGGATGGGCTGGGCACTCGCTGTCCGGGTATGGACAGTGATCCAAGAGGAAGAGGATGCGCACAGCATCCTGAACGCGGCTCGCCCTTCGAGTCCGTACTTCCACGCCCTCCGATGTCATACGCCCCCGCCGATCTCGCTTACATCGCCCCGGTAGACGAGTAGCACGAATCATGACTCTTGCGTAAGTGATCCAGCACAATCCGCAGTCGTAGCCGGCTTGACGGCGGCGAGGCGCGGCGGCCCCGGCCAACGCGCAACTGGCTGAGCGCGCCCCGATCCCCGGCCGCGGCCGCGCCGCCGATCCCGCCCGTCCCTTCCTCCTTCACTCCAGCCAAGGGACATGGGCAGAGCAGCCGCAACGGGGATGTCAGCAGGCCGACCACGGCAAAACGGCGTGGTGACCTGCGCGGACACGGGGACGGTCTTGCGGGCCGCGCAACGCTTAGCGCAACATCCAGCGCAACAGATAGGCACAACCCTTGGCGTAACCTCGTGCTTCTGGTCGACCGGGGCGACCGGTCACGCGGCCCGCACGGCTCCGTGGGCGCAGGCGAGCTAGCGCAGTTCGGAGCATACCGCCGGCACCGAGGGGGCGGTCTCCCAGTAGGGTGCCACCACAGCCGTACGGAGAGGAACAGCAGGCGGCGGCGCAGGGCGGTGGTGTCGCGGGGGCGGGGTGCGGCGAGCGCGTCGTAGGTGGCGTGACAGGCGGCTTGCGTCTGCACCAGGTCGTCGGGGAAGTCGATCACGTCCATACCAGCATTAGATCGCTTGTTCGCGAATTACGTGTCACTTCAGACACGCCCCGCCGCCGGAGTCTGGTCGGGGGCAGGCCGCCGTGGTCGGCCTCATGGTCGGGGTCCGTGGTCGCCCCGACCACGACCGTCGGACCGTACGGCAGCGGCATCCAGGCGGGTGAATTTCCTTCGCGTACGCGGGCGCAGTCCTACGAACTGACACGAAAGCACACCGAGGCCGAACTGGTGCGCATGGCCTACGCGGGTGGCCTGGTGAACCACAACTCCCCCGAGAAGTGGCGCAAGGACGAGATCGCCTCCGCCGTCGTGGACAACGAGCTCCGGGCCGCAGCCCGGTCCGGAGCTGACCGGCCTCCCGCCCCGGCCGCCCCGCCGAAGCGGCCGCCGGTACGGCACCACCATGACGAGTGCGACAAGACGGTGTACGGCGGCGGCACTTGCACCTGCGACCTCATCGAGCAGTACGGGCCGCCCTCCGAACGGGACGACTACTGAGCCCTTCCCTGCCTGCACCCTCCCCACCACGCCGGACCCCGGGACTCGTCAGGCCCGGGATCTCGTGCTGTCGGGTTTGGGACGGACGCAGTCGTACGGACCGCGTAGGCCGCTGGCAGCCACGGGAAGAGACGTCACCAGCGCGGCTCGAACCGGATTCGCCGCCGTGTTCTACCAGGTACGGAATCACGGCGTGAACTATCCAAGAGTCGAACCCCAGAACATCAAAGATCGCCGTCTGAAGCGTTAAAGGTTCCAGGTGTCGTTTACGCGACTGCCTGCGGCTTCAGCCACCAATGGTTTCCTACTGGGGTCATCAGTTATCCAATTGTTTTCCGATAGCCCGGTCTGAACGGGAAGCGGCCAAGCGGCCCGCACCGGAATTCGGCACCCGCTTCGTGCGGCCGATGGGTGAACATGGACTCCGTGAACACCGAACTGACCGTGCTCAAGCGGGACATGGCCGTGAGCCAGGACGACACGATACGGATGCTGCTGGAGCAGGCCAAGCGCACCGGCCGTGCCGTCCCCGTCCGGCGTGCCTTCGTCCAGGATGCCGATCCCGGCCTCCGCCTGGTCACGCGGCCCGGCCCGTTCTCCAAGATGCTGCGCAGCAACGAGCGGCTGGACCTGTTCCTCCTGATCCACTGCGTCACCGCGCGCGCCGACTGGGGCGTCGTTCACCGGTCCGAGACCTGGGGCCGCGCCGCGGGGATCTCCTTCGCCACCAACGGCACCGCGAGCGCCGCAGTCTCCCGGCACTTGCACAAGCTCAAGGAACTGAAGCTGATCAGCACCGAGCCGGACGGCCGGATGACGAAGATCACCAAATTGCTCGAGGACGGCTCCGGCGACCCGTACACGCTTCCGTCGGGCGACAAGGAGGGTTCCCGCAAGAGCACCTACTTCAAGGTGCCCTTCGCGTACTGGGAGCAGCACTACTACCGGAAGCTGTCGATGCCGGCGAAGGCGATGCTGCTCATCCTCATGAGCCAGCGCAGCCCGTCCTTCGCCCTGTACAAGGCCAGGGAGTACGCACTCTGGTACGGGATCTCCCCGTCGACGGTCGGGCGTGGCATCGAGGAGCTGAAGAAGAAGCGCCTGCTGTACGAGTTCCTCTCCGAGCAGCAGTTGGACGGCTTCTCCGTCCTTGGGCAGAGCACGCACGTCCGCTGGGCCCTCGCCGCGCCGTTCGACCTGAACGTCAACAAGACGGAGCGCGAGGCGGCGGAGGCCGCCTGGACTCCCGAGGGCATCGCCCGCACCGCGCTGCGGATCGGCTCCCGTATCCCCGCGCTCTCGGGGGCCGCGATTCCGCGATGAACACCACCGGGGCGCTACAGCCCCGGTCCTACGACTCCCGGCCCCTCGCACACGGGTCGGGCACGGTTCAGGCCGCCGCCCCGCAAACGGGCGACGGCCCCCTGTTCCAGCAGGGAGCCGCCCAGTGAAGAAACCGACAGTCACTCCCCAAGGAGGCACCATCAGCATGTCCAACGAGCCTAAGGGCACCGACCGGCCGGCGTCGACCCGGCATCACCAGGGCAGCGGCAAGCTGCGCCACATCCGGTCCGAGATCCGGACCCGGTTGCGGCGGCTGCTGGACGGCGGTCTCCGCCGTCGCCTGCGCGCCCTCGCCCGTACCGCGGGCCACGGCATCGTCCACGGCTCCACTGGCGCCCTGGGCGCTAGCGGCACCGCGTGGATCATCTGGTGGATCCAGCAGCGCTGACCCGGCGCACCCGCTGATCCCACATCCGCCGACCTGGTGGTCCCGGTCCGAGCCGGGGCTACCAGCGGCCCACCCCGTACGACGGTCACCACACGCGGGCCGCCGTACGTACTGGACACACCCACAGGCCAACCAGACCGGTGGATGGGAGTCTTAGCGATCTTCGACGATGAAGCACGCCCGTTGGTAGAGCTCGTCGAACGTGATGATCTCGACGTCCTGGATCGATGTCCGGTACAGCTCGAAGGAGCTGATCTTCTCCGGGTTCACATGGCCGTTGTGGGTGAATTCGCGCAGGCTCCCGATCACCACGACCTGCCGGGGCCGGGTGGTGGACAGTTCGACGCCGGTCGGAGTGCCGTCGTCGTCGTAGATATGGGTGAGGAACTCGCGCGAGATGAGCTGCTGGGCCTTGCCCACGGTCTTCTGCACCTGCGCCACGCCGCCGCCCAGTTCTTTCGATGCCTGGTATACGCCCGCGCGGTACGGGGCCTTGGCGAGCAGCTCCGTGTCGTGGGTCTTGATTTCGCAGAAGAGCATGCTGCTGATCAGGCCCTTGGAACGCATGATGGCGTCGATGCGTTTCCCGGCTCCGCCGAAGATGTCGGCACCGGTGGTGATGCGTTCCAGTTTGCCGTCGTCGATGGATTCACAGGCGATGAGGTTGAGCCCGTAGCCGAAGATCCACTGGTTCGCCTCGAAGAAGGCCTGCCAGACCGCCTCCGCCCCGCGCGTCGTCGCAAGGCTCTCCTCCTGCTGAAAGTAGTGCGGATCGTTCAGCAGCCACTCGAACCTCTTGAGCTGCTCCCTGCGGTTGCTGATCAACCGGATGTCCTCCTCGGTGAGCCCGCCGCCGATCGCGGTCCTGACCGCACCGAGAACCATCGTCCGGTCCTGGCCGGTCAGCATCTGGGTCAGCTGGGCCTCGTCTCCGGCCACGAGTTGGAGGGAGCCGCCGGGCGTGCTCAGCCCGGCGCAGCCCTGGAGGAAGTTGATGACCTTCCAGAAGTTCTCGTGGACATCCCCGGTGTCGACGAGCGCCTTGACAGCCCGGGTGGCCCCGGTGTCGGGCAACGTGTTCGTCGCGGGGACCTCACCTGCTTTCTTCTTGTCCTTCTTCCACAGCTTGATCCTCGGCGTGAAGGTGCTGCCCTTCTTGATGATGGTGACGCTGCACAGCGTGGCCACCTGGGGCCGGGCGTCGAGAACGAAGTCGGTGATCATCCGACGTGCGCGGGTGTCGTAGAGGTAGTGGAACCCGCTGCTGTCATGCGAGGCACGGATCTCCAGGTCGGCGAAGTCCCCGCGGGTGACGTCGAACTCGGTGGTGGTGAAGGGGAGGCGGAGACCACGAACGATGGGGGTGGCGGGTGCAGTGGCTTGAGCCCGCCAGTCCGGCGGGATGTGGGGCAGCGGCCGGGTATCGCCTTCGACCACGAGGTCCTGGACGTCGGTGCGTCCGAGCTGGCTGAGCAGGGTCTCCAGTGTCCCCCAGATCACCTCCTTCGTCTCCGGGGCACAGATGGGCAGGAGCTCGCGCTCCACGGTCAGGACCGCCTCGTAGGTGTCCGCCGTCCAACCGTCACCAGGCACGGGGTTAAAGAAGCCGCCGTCGCGGCGCAGGGTCAGGACAGCTGTACGCAGCAGGTCGCATGCGGTCTCCTCGCCGGCGCAGTCTAGGAGGCTGTAGGTCTGCCCGAGGACGAGGGCGAGCTTGCCCGTGTCGTCGTCGTTCAGCGGCAGCGGGACCAGCGGGCCCGTGGGCGCAAGCCGGACCGGCGTGTAGATCGGGCGGCCGGAGAGAAACTCGTAGGAACGCAGGCCCCACCCGTCCGGTGCCAGCAGCCGGTTCAGCTCCTCAACCTGCTTCATCGCCTCCTCGACGCCGGCCGCAACCTCGGGATGGACCATTCGTGCCAGGAAGGCAAGCAGCACCTCGTCCGGCCCGTCGGAGAGCTCCAACCGAGAGTCCTCGAAGATCCAGTCGTCGGGCAGATCTTCGTTGTTGAACCGGTGCTGCTGGATATCGGCACGGACAGTCGGGAGCTGGCCGTTCTCGGCCGCAGGTCGGTCCAGGTCGTAGAGGCCCTCCAGGAACGTGACCTCGTCCAGTTTCCCCCACCAGGGGCTCGATATCCCGCGCAGATAGCTGAAGATGTCGTGCCGCGTCACCGTCGTGATCGATGGCTGCGCGTGTGCCGGGGCGGGGTCACTGGACGTCATGTGTCCAGGATGGAGGGCAGGCCGGTCAAGTGCCGGTCGATCGGAACTTTCCATCTGTCGGACGAGACGTCAGACGACGAAGCGCAGCGCGGCAGCGAGGCGGTGGGGAACCGCCGACCGGCCCGCCCGGCCCACCCGCCGTCAGCGCGGCCCGCTCCGGCGAGTGCGAGCGGTCGGACACGTGGCTGACGTACGGCGAGCAGAAGCACCACGTCCACCTCAGCCACGCGTTCACCACGCTCGGGGACACCCTCCGCGCTCAGGAGAGCCAGCAGCGGGCGCTGGAGTTGTCCGCGCCGACCAGCACGATGACGCGCACTTTGCTGTACATCTACGGTGCCGCCTATGCCCATTACGACGGCGACAGCGAAGAGGCGTGCCGTCGCACAGTCGCTGCCCGTCGACTACCGAACCGGCCTGGTCCGCCGTCGCGCCCTGGACCTGTACGAGGCGATCCCCGCACAGCACCACCGCGAACGCGCCGTACAGGAACTACGCGACGTCGTAGTCGACTGACAACGACCGCTTTCACAGCGGGCACCCGACAGCCGGATCGGGCGGGCGGGTGAATGACGGGCCCGTGGCGCACCCGACCTGCCGGGCAGCCGGTTGTGGGGTCAGCGGACCGATCCGGCCCGTGTACGGGCCCACGTCTGCGAGGCACAACATGGGACGTCACAAGCAGCACAAGCCACGCCGCCCACGGGGCGAGAGCCAGCCGACCACGGAATGGTTCGGCACCGCCTTCCACTCCACCCGGGGAATGCAGCACCTGGACGTCCGCCAGTCCGGCAACGGCATCCTGATCACCTCCTCCCCTGCCGAGATCGACGACGCTCCGGCTGCGTGGCCGCTGCGTCTGCGCAACGACGACGACGGCCAGGGGCTGAAGGAGGTGGCCGCGGCGCTCGCTGCCGGGCAGGGACATGTCTTCGGCGTGACCGAGGGGCCCGGCTACCGGACCGTCCTGGCGTTCCTTCCCGACCACCCCGAGGAAGGCGTCGGCACGCTGGCCCGGGTCCGCACCAGCGAAGGCCCGGACAGCGACGTCGTGTTCGAGCGGTCCGCGGAATGCCGCACCACCGCCCGCAACGAATCCGAGTGACATCGCCCGCCACGCCCATGGGCGGCCGCTGCATGCGGTGCCAGCTGTCCAGGAGTACAACTGGAGTGCCAGCGGCCACGACTGCTCCCTGGACGCCCCCGTCAATCTGTCCCTGCCCTCCCACCAGCTCCTCAACGGAGCGGACCTGATGCGTAACCCCGGCAACGGCGACTGGCACACCAGCGACGGCACCCGCGTCGTGCGAGCCTTGACCAGCCACAGGCCCACCGGGAGGATCGACACCCTCCTGGCCCGCAGGGACTGGCTCGATGAGCGTCTGCGCGCCCTCAACTCCGCCTTGGTCCTGGGTCTGTTCGGCGAACGCCAGCCCCGCACCACCGGCCTCACTCGATGGCGCGAATACAGCCAGACAGCCGGCTTCCAGTCCGGCCACGAACCCACCGTCCAGGAACAACTCACCCGTATCAGGGTCAACCTCAACCCTTGACCCACGCCACCGACCGCAGAACAGAGCCATGGAACGACTGCTGGCCCGCGCACAGCCACCTGCCGAGCGCGGGCGAGCCACCAGCCGCGCCCCTCATGCACGAGATCGCCCCCGACGTGTCGGCGGCTTTGGCCGGACTCGGGGAATGCAAGCGGGAACGGTCAGTAGCCGTCCCCTCGCCGACCGTTCTTACTCACTCATCCTTCGCTTCGATGGCGTTGCGCCAGACCGTGACGTCGAGCTTGACGTAGTCGCTCGGGTCCCCCTTGGTAGAGCGCCCTCGGTAGGTGACGAGGGCGACGTGGCCCGAGCTGGTCTGGACGCAAATCTGGGAGCCGGACGAGAGCTGGTCCAGCCCAACACTGTCGGTGAAGCGGGTCTCGTTGCTGCAGGTCTGCAGCGAACCCTTCTGGGAGTTGCTGAGCAGGACGAGCTTGTCGTTGGGCCCGTTCATATTCAGTGACGGGTCCGACGTCCAGTGGTTGTAGTTCAGCGCTGAGCTCAGTCCGCCGTCATCCAGCTGTCGAGGCTTCAGAGGGTCGTCAGAGAAGACGAGATCATAGTTGGAGGGCACATTGATGCCCTTGTACGTCGCGGGCTTGGGGTTCGGCCTCGGCTTCGCCTTCCCCTCCGCCGAGCCGCCGGAGCTTTCGGGACTGGGACTGTCCGAGCTGTCCGAGCTGTCGGAGCTGTCGGAGCTGTCGGAGCTGTCGGAGCTGTCGGAGCTGTCGGGGCCGTCGTCCATGTTGCCCAACGCGAAAAGCCCGCCGTAGAACAGCACGCAGACGCCCCCGATCACCGCAGCGATCGTCTTCCCCCGGTCCCACCTCCGGCGGGGCGGCAGCGGCCGTGGGTACGCGGGCGGGTGCGGGCTACCGGGGTTCGGGGCGTAACCGGCCACCGGAGGGTACGGGACGCCGGGGTGCGGCGCAGGCTGGAAGGGGCCGACCGGGCGTGCGGCCATGGTCGGGGCGGCAGCCAGAGGCGTCGGCGGCGGGGGCGGTGTCGGCGGGCCGGAAGGCTGGGGCGTCTCCTGCACGGTTACCGGTGCGGTCCCCGCCGGCGGGGCGGCAGCGCCCGGAGTGGCGGTCTGCGTCGGGAGCAGGTCCTTCACGGGTGCGGGGGCTGCAGCCCACCGGGTGAGGTCGGCCACCACCGCGCCGGGCAGCCAGTCGCCGGGCCGCCGCAGCTGGGTGTCCCCGGAGGCGGTCTGACACATCCGCAAGATCTCATCGAGCTCCGGCCGGTCCTCCGGCTTCTTGGTCAGCGCGCGGCCGACCAGCTCCCGCAGCTCCTCCGGGAGACCATCCAGCGCCGGCTCGGCGTGGACGATGCGGTACAGCACACCGTGCGAAGTGCCCTCACCGAAAGCCGGGGTACCCTGCGCCGCGTACGCCGCGATCTGACCCAGCGCGAAAATGTCGGTCGCCCCGCTCACCCGCTGCCCCTCGGCCTGCTCGGGCGCCATGAACGACGGCGTACCGATGGTCACCCCGCTGCTGGTCAGCGAGGTGGAGTCGGCCGCGCGGGCGATACCGAAGTCGATGACGCGCGGCCCGTCGTCCGCCAGCAGCACATTGGAGGGCTTCAGATCCCGGTGGACGATCCCCGCCTTGTGAATGACCTGGAGGGCCTCAGTGATCCCTGCGACCAGGAAGAGCACCGTATCCACCGGGAGCCGCCCGTGCGCGGCGACCGCCTCGGCGACCGAGGGGCCGGGCACGTAGGCGGTGGCCAGCCAGGGCTGCGGGCCCTCGGTGTCGCTGTCGATCACCGGTGCCGTGTAGATGCCTTGGACGCGCTCGGCGGCGCGCACCTCCTGCTGGAAGCGGCGCCGGAAGACCGGGTCCCCGGCGAAGTCGGGGCGGATCACTTTGATGGCGATCGGACGTCCGCCCGGGGTGTAGGAGAGGTAGACCTTGCCCATACCGCCCGAGCCGAGACGGGCCGCCAACCGGTACCCGGCGACCGAGGTGGGATCATCCTCCGCGAGTGCGGTGAAGACCTCCACTGACCCTCCGTCAGTCATTAAACTCCGCTCCTGCTTTCTGTGTTCGCCGCCGTGACCTCCTGACATTACCGGGCGCCTGCTCGGCCGGAGGGACCAGGAGTGACCTCTCGATCACACTGTCGCAGTCGCGCCGACGGGCCCGGCGCCGCTGACGCGTGTGGGGAACCGCCGACGTTCGGGAGGGCCCATCTCCGCGCCAGATCGACGGCAACGCCCCCTCGGGACACCGCAGAGCCGCTCCATGCCGACACCGCCTGTGCGAAGAGCTGCACCTGGCTGCGCGTCAACCGGATGGGTGAACATCTGGCGCATCACCGACTTCAACACCCCCTGATCTGCGCAGATCGCCGGTGTCAAGAAAACAGAGGTCACGCTGGAAACCCGCCCTGGCCAACCACCGACCAGGAGTCACTCGTCCACAGCCTCAGCTACCTGCCTGAACTGCCCGAGGGCGGGGACCATGCCGGACCCGGGCCCGAAGCCCACTGTGGCTGACATACGGCACTTGGCCGCATGTCCCTTTGTACAGCGGTTGGCGGACGCGAGGCTGGTCGCGCCCGCCGGGGACGGGTGGGACCGGTGGCCGGGCCGCGGTCAGCTGGCGAAGCCGTCCCTGAGCATCTCGTGTGGGACTGCCCGGCGGCCCGGCGGTGAGGGCCGCCGGTCGGCGAAACGGGGCCGGGCGGGGGAATCCTGCGGATGGCCGACGACCGTGACGACCGCATACTCATCCGCAGCCGGTGGGGCACTAACCGCTACGTCTTCAACTTCCGCAATCCCGTCGCCTGTGTGGTCTTCGCCGGCTTGGCGCTGCTTGCTTGCGGTCTCCTCTACGCCAGCGCCCACCCCGACACTCCCCAGTGGGAGGAGAAAGAACTGCGCTCGGCCGTCAAGAAAGCGACAGCAGAGCTGTCAGAAGAGTCGCGGGTCGGCCCCGGACTGCCCGGGTACGGCGAGGTCCTCCAGTCACGGATTGCCGGGCACGGCCCTCACAGCGAGAGCCTCCTCAGCAGCGACCAGGAGGCCAGGGTCGTTGTCGCGCTCGCCTCCCCGCAGCCGGAACACGACTACTTCGGCGACAGCGTCGAGGAAGCGGACTACACCATCACCGCCGACGGCACCAACACCGCCTTGTGCCTCACCGTCACAGCGCTCACAAGCAAGTACGGCTACAGCTCCGTCAGCTTCAAAACCCGCAACGGCTCCTGCCCGACCACATGAGAGAGAAGAGACCGCAGCTCGACGCGGCCCCACAACAGGCCCCGGGCGGCTTCTGCCTGACGCACCGACGGATGCCTGGCACTACCCACCGCCGGGTGCAGGAGAGCCTGGGGCGGGACAGAGAAGCAGCAGTACGTGCGGTGCAGCGAGATCCCCAAGGTGGAGTGCGTGCGGCTGGGCGCCAACCTGCCGTACAAGTGTCAGCACCGTGACGGCAACCTGCTGATCACCGAGCGGCTGGCCGTCTCCGAAGACGGAAGGGTGCGGATCCTTTGAAGTGACGACCGGGATCAAGCGGTGAGGCTGTAGTCCTGCTGGTCAGGACTGGGATAGAGGCACTGGTGTTCGCGGGCCGTGTGGAAGATCCAGTAGTCCTCGAAGTCGCCGTTCGTGATGAGCGCGCGGAGTTGGAGGACGGCTTCGGCGTCATCGTCCGCGACGGCGTCGCCTACATCGCCGAGGACGGCCAGGCCGACTATCTGCCGCACGCGGTCGCCAAGGTCCTCACCTGGGCCTGACCGGTTGGGGTCACCGCGCCCTTGTTCCAGTACCATTCCGTCCGGCTCGTGTTTGAACAAGGTCACGGGACGCTCTTGGTGTGGCGCGTGGAGACCTGACGGACGAGCAATGGCCCCGGCCGGCAGTGACGTTGCCGCCTTGCCGAGGACGAGCCGTACGCCTCGGGACCGTCGCCGTGCCTTCAACGCGATGCGGTGGCGGGCCCGCACGCTGTGATCATGATGATCGCAGGGGGCACCGGCCATCGGGTGGTGGAGATGCCCGGCCCGGACGGCAGCACCGGGTTCGCCATCGTGGAAGCCTCTGCGGCCGAGGATCCGGGAAAATTGCGGGAGATCCGCGCGGGCCTTCACCGCTGGGCTGCCGAGCGGGCAGCCATCGACGCGGAAATGGACGGTATCGCCCGCGCCAGCGAGCCGGACGATGCCAAGTGAAGGGCACCGGCCGCCGGGTGAGGCGGCTTCACCAGGTGTAAGGCCACGTACGGCGGCTGGCTGACGGCTCATCTCCGGCTCGGGTCTGTGGCCTGGCGTGTGGGAGCTTCACAGCAGGCCCGGTCGGGCACTGCGTGGCGCTCCCGGCCAAGTGCGGCGCATGTGCGCGTTGGCGGGGGCCGGAAGCCGACTCCGCTGCTGAGGCGGTGCTGCATTACGGGCAGCACACCACACCAGGGGCCCCGGCTACCGGAAGCAAAAAGGTTCGAGACGACGACCGCACCGAATGCCACGGAGCTGCAGGTCAGTTGCCTGACTCTGCCCTGTAGGACCGCGCCGTTATGCTGCACCTGTGATCAACAAGAACGCCGTTCGCCTCATCGGCTTCAGTGTGCTGGCTGTGGCGGCAGTTGTTGGGTGTTCCGGAACCCGCGGCGTGCCCTCCGACGCGTCTGCGAAGTCTTCCGCGACTGCTTCCGGCTCCGAGAAGCCCGCGGCGGTGAAGCCGGCCACTACTGCGCGGAACGCCGCCCGGCAGTTTGCTCAAGCTCTCGCGCGCGGGGACGCAGGCATGGCGTGTGGACTGGCCGATCCCCGGCTACGCGCTCTCGCGGGCAGTCGCGGAGGGTCGTGTCCCAAGGCGCTCGATGAGCTCGCGACCGATGATCGGTACGTCTTCGGCCAGACCAAGTGCGTCAACTCCTCGAAGAACTACCAGATTGACGGCAACGACCCCCAGGACACCGCAGAGTCGCTCCGCGTCGACATCGACTGTCCAGAGGGCTACACCTGGTTGCGCGTGAACCGGATCGGTGACATCTGGCGCGTCACCGACTTCAACACTCACTGATCTGCTCAGGTCGTCGGCGTCAGGAAAGTGGGGGGAGCTGGAACTGGCCCTGGTCTTCCTTCCTCTACGCCGTGTGCGACGGCCAGGAGCAGCGGCCGCAGTCGAGCATCCGATGTATGAGAAGCGGCTACGCGCTGGCGGCGCCCTCGGCCGGGTCGGCAGACGTCCACCAGGCCATCACTCGGGCCGCCATCACGTCAGGCATCTGGCCCAAGGGATCGAGACCGAAGTGCTCTTCCAATTCCCGCTGCAGGAACTCAGCAATCTCCGACTGGCTGGCGCCACCGCGAAGCCGTCCGAGCAGAGGAGCGAGCATGCAGTCGTATTCGTCGCGCACCTCGTCAGCGACGCCGATCGGATCCCACTCGTTCAGCAGGTACCGCAAGGCGCTCTGCGGTGAGGTGTTCCAGGGCCTCATCGCCTCAGGCTCCCACCTGGGACCCGATCGTCATCACCTGCCTCGCCGTCATCCCCGGAACTCGGCCAGGGTGATGTGCCTGTACCAGCCCGGGTACCGGCGGACCTCGTACTGGTCCAGGCCGCACTCGTTCTTCGCGGCCCAGAACGCCTCCTCGATCGCAATCACCGTCGAAGTCGTCGATGGCGGGCATCCGGGCCGCGGCCCAGTCGTAGACGCGCGGCCCTTTCGCGCCGGCTCCGCAGGAGTGGCGTTCCCAGGCGTCCTCGGGCGCCTGGGCGATGGCGAGGTCGATGCGACCGATGGCGCGGACATGCTGGGATTTCGGCACGGACAGGACGTAGCCGACGCCAGCTTCCTCCAGCATGCGGCGCAGCCGCCACTCCTGGCCGTAGGCCGAGTCGGCGGTCACCCAGGCGATCGGCAGCGGCGAGACCAGGGCCCGCATGATGATGGCCTTCGCAAGGTCGCCCATGGTGGCGAGCCCTCGCCCGTCGGGGATCTTCGCCTGGACGCACGGTCCGGATCGGACGTCCAGGACTTCGACAGGTACAGTTCCCGGTCCACCAGCGGTGGGGTAGGCCGCGAGAACGCCGATCTGGCAGTTCTCGGTGCGGCCGGCGGTGCCGGAGTACTGCCGCTGCACACCCGCCGAGACCGTGCCCTTCTTGATGAACCCGGTGTCGTCGATGATCAGTACACCGGCCGGGTCCCCGAGCTTCTCGGCGACGTAAACCTGCAGGTCATCGCGAATCTCGTCGGGAACCCAGCAGGCACGGCTCAGCAGGTGCTGCAACCCGGCGGGAGTGCGGTGACCGACATGCTCAGCCAGCTGCCAGCTGTTCTTGCGGCCCACCGGTCCGAGCAGACGGTGCACGTATGCCCGTCCGCCGCCGCAGATCCACCCGCCCGAACCGGTGACCGATCCGCACCAGCAACTCTTCCAGTTCCGCCGACCAGACATCGGGCCGCACAACATCTTGCACGACAAGCACAACGACCCGCCGCACCCGGGTCACGAACCTCCGCCACCTCACGGCGCGTCAGCCAAATACCTCACAGGCACGCTCCAGACCAGCAGAAATAGCGAACAGCAACTGCAGTATTAGTACTTGTCCGGCCGATCATGCACGGAGCCAGATGACGAGGGTTGCGGTCGTCGCGAGCCCGAGGAAGACGTAGGCCGCGTTTGTCGTAGCGGGTGGCCACTGCTCTGGCGTGTTTGAGCCGGTTGATCGCCCGTTCGACGGCGTTGCGTTTCCTGTAGCGCTCCTCCTCGTCGAAGCCAGTGGTCGTTCGCCGTGTGACCCCTTGCCCAGGCGGGCGGACTGGGTGTCGGTCTTCTCCGGAATCGTGTGCCGGATGCCCCGACGTCGTAGATGCTCGCCGCACGAGCCGTTGCTGTATGCCTTGTCCGCAGCGAGGCTGTCGGACTTCCTGCGCGGACTGCCCGGCCCGATCCGCGGAACGTCTCGGAACGGGCTCGGACTGGGAGCAGTCCGCCCGCTGTCCCGGGGTGACAACTACTCCAGTTGGCTAACGAGGTTGTGAGCGAATGAGTCGGTGGCGTGCTGGTCTGGAGGTTCGGCTGGTGGGTGATTCAGCGGGTCGTTGGGGTGACGGGCACGAGTGCGGTGCTCGGCTTGCGGTGGGTGGCACGTTGGGCGGCGCGGTCGGAGACCAGACCGGCGATGGCGCGGTGGGTGGCCGAGTAGTGCTCGCGACGTCCGAGGAACCGCTGCAAGGGGCGCCATCGCTTGTGCTCGGCGTTGGCGTGCTCGACGCAGATCCGGCGTGAGGATTGGCGGCGGCACATCTCACGCCATCCGTACCGCTCGGTCAGCGGCACGTCCTCCAAGTCCTTCGGCTTCTTCGGCGGTGCCGAGATCTGGTCAGGAAACTCGTTGGCCAGGCCCCGGTAGCCCTCGTCGACCTCGGCTCTCACGTCCGGGTGGAGGCGCAGCTGTTCGGCGATGCCCTCGGTGCGCATCGCGGTCTGGTCGTGCATTCTTCCGGGCCGGTCGGCCCCGGACCACAGGGTGCGGCCCTGGGTGTCGCTGATGGTGGTGGTCTTCATGGTGTTCTGTTTCCTCTTGCCGGAGACGAACGCACGGCGGCCGGGCCGGTGGGCCCTGGGGCGGCGGACCTGGGTCTCGGTGCCGTCGATGCGGAGCGTGATCTCTTCGGCTGCGGCGTAGGCGAAGACATCGGCCAGCGTATGCAGCCGAAGCCCCAGCCGGTCGGGGAGGGCGAAACCCCTCGCGGCCAGCAGCGGACGGATCTCGCCGATCGCCCTGGTGATGGTGGACCGCTCCAGGCCGTAGAGCTCCGCGAGAGCGGCGTGCGGGAGTTGGTGACGCAGGTGGACCAGGGTGACCAACACCCGGTCGGTGCAGACGAGGTCGTGCTTCGGCCCGGCACCAGGCCGCCGCCTGCGGTTGCCGCCGCGCCGCTCGTGCAGTGCGGACTCACAGCGCGCGGTCCACGGCCCGGCCAGCTCCTCGATCAAACCGCCGAGATGTGCACGAGAGATGCCGGTGAAGGCAGGATGGGACAAGGCCGCACGGGCCCATTCCTTCGTCATCACACATGAGGAACCCGCGCGGCTCTCTCCGCGTTACGGGCCGCTTGGGCGCTATTGCTGTTCGTGGTCGGAGACCGCCGCCGCGGTGGCGCGGGCGAAGCCTTCCGGGTTGTCCAGCATGATGTTGTGCCCGCAGCCGGGGACCGAGACTACGGCCACCCCGGCTTCGGTGAGCGCATCGGTGCCCGGGAGCGGGCCGTCGGCCTCGGGCAGCAGGTAGGTGCGGGGGATTTTCAAGTCCAGCAGATGCTCACGCATGGTGGGGGCGGTGCCACGGGTGAGGTGGACCGCGCTGCGGTGCAGGGCCTCCCGGCCGGCCAGGCGCATCGTGGACCACCAGTGGGAACCGGCCCGGTCTCGGATCTCTTCCCAGCCGCCCGCCAGGAACTCCTCCTCGGAGTACGCGGCGATGCCGCTGCTGCCCGCGGAACCGGGTGTGGGCGGGATCGGGTCGAGGTTGGCGTCGACCAGGACCAGGCGGGAGACCAGTTGGGGGTGCCGGGCGGCCAGGATGATGGCCACCGAGCCGCCCATGCTGTGCGCGATCAGCTCGGCGCCCGTGACACCCGCGCTGGTCAGGGCCGTGGCGAGGGCATCGGCGTGGGATTCCAGGGTGTAGTCGAAGCCCGTCGGCCGGTCGCTGATGCCATGTCCGAGCAAGTCGATCAGCAGCGATCGACGTCCGACGAGCAGAGGATGAACCGCAACCTCCGCGAAGTAGGCCGGCGACGTGGCGCCGAGACCATGGACGTAGACGCGGGACGGCTCCTGTCCCGGCAGCTCAACCCAGCGGATCTGGCCGCCCTCGGGCGTCACGGCGGCGTTGCGCACAGTCTGCTCCCCTTCACTTCACTCCGGATCGGCGGAGAGACGAGAGTAGCCACCAAGCCTCGTCGCACCACCACCGCCCCGGCTGGACGTTGCGCGGGCACCAGAAGCCTCGGGCCTCGACCAAGACACCCCACCCGAATTCGTTCACAACGTCGTAAGCCGAGCGAGCCCGGCCTCCGCCGCACCTCTGATCGGGGGGGGCACGGCGCAACCGTCCGCCTCCCTGGCGAGTCGGAGACGGTGTGACCTCCAACCTGAACCGGCAGGCGGGGCGACGCGGTCTGCGCATGTGGCCCGTCGGCTTAGCTCTCCTACTGACCTTTACCGGTGCCGTCGTGGTAGCCGCGACGGTGTTCTTTGCCGGCTGGAACCTCCTGGAGGTCCAGGGCCTCAAACCCGAACGCCGCCTCACCTCCAAGACCCTCTTCGACCTGGTCAAGCTGTCCTTCGGGGTGGTGGCCGGGGCCGGGGCCCTCGTCGCGCTGGTGGTGGCCTACCGCCGCCAGCGGGTCGATGAGGACGGCGCCCGGCGGGACGTCACCCGGCTGCACACCGAGCGGTTCACCACCGCGGTCGGCCAGCTCGGCGACGACTCCCCCGCAGTCCGTCTCGGCGGGGTCCACGCCCTGGCGGGCCTGGCCGACGACGCACCCACCCCTGGCCTGCGGCAGAGCTGCATCGACGTCCTGTGCGCCTACCTCCGCCTGCCCTACACCCCGGAATCCGACCTCCCTCCGGACGACGCCGAAGCCCGGCACGCCTACCTTGCGCTACGGGAAGTGCGGCACACCATCATCCGCCTGACCCGCGACCACCTCCGCCTCCCCCCAGACCACCCCCACACCTGGCAAGGCCACGACCTCGACTGCACTGGCGTCGTTTTCGACGGCGCCGACTTCTCCGGCGGCACCGTCGACTTCTCCGGCGCGACCTTCTCCGGTGGCACCGTCGACTTCACCACAGTACGGGAGGACGCGGTACCGTCCGGTCTGGTGCCAGCCCCCGGTGAGCCGGTACCCAGCGGCCTACTTCTGCCACATGCATGGCGGCCGGCATCCTGACGCAGTGCTCATGCGGCATGACGCTGCTCGGACCACGGGCTGCGGAACCAACGCATCAACGATCCCGCCCCATCCCCCCAGGACTTGTCCGGTTGATCACGTGCGGAGCCAGATGAGGAAGGTTGCGGCGGTCGGGTCCCGAGGAAGACGGAGCCGTGTTTGTCGTAGCGGGTGGCCACTGCTCTGGCGTGCTTGAGTCGGTTGATCGCGCGTTCGACGGTGTTGCGTTTCTTGTAGCGATCCTCGTCGAAGCCAGGTAGCCGTCCGCCGCGTGATCCTTTGCCCAGGCGGGCGGCCTGGCTGTCGGCTTTCTCCGGGATGGTGTGCCGGATGCCCCGACGTTGGAGGGACTCGCAGCACGGCTGTTGCTGTAGGACCTTGTCCGCCGCGAGACTGTCCGGCTTCCTGTCCGGCCCGCTCCGCAGGACGCGGATCTTCTCCAGCAGGGGCTTGAACTGCGTGCAGTCCGCCCGCTGTCCCGATGTGACGATCAGGGACAGCGGGCGGCAGCGGCCGTGCGCGCTCAGATGAAGCTTGGTGGTGAACCCGCCCCGCGAGCGGCCCAGGCCCGCACTTCCCGCACCACCTCCACCAGACGGGCGACGAGGCTCTGCCGCGGCGTTCCGCCCTGGTGTTCTGGTGCTGCGTCCCACTTTGAGGCGGGAACCGGTGGTGGATCGGTGCGGGCGCCGGCCGCGTGCTGATGTGCCCGCACGCCGATGGAGTCGACGCAGATGTCCCAGTCGATCTCCCCAGCCGCGTCGGCCGCGGCCTGGGCCTGGGCCTGGGCCTGGGCCTGGGCCTGGGCCTGGGCCTGGGCCTGCTGGAGCAGACGCTCCCAGGTCCCATCGGCCGACCACAGGCGGTGGCGTTCATAGACCGTCTTCCTCGGGCCGAACCGTTCGGGCAGGTCACGCCACTGCACGCCGGTCCGCACCCGGTGCAGAATCCCGTCGATCACCTGCCGGTGGTCCCGCCACCTGCCACAACGCCTGTCGCTGACCGGCAGGAACGGCCGCAGCCGTTCCCACTCGACATCCGTCAGATCACCCCGCCCTATGTCCACATCAACGACACAGCGGCGAAGCAGTCACATGATCGACCGGCCATCGCCTGTCGCGGTGTGCGGAATCGGCCGACGTGGGTGACGATCAACCGGTTTACTCGGGCCGCGCCAGCCGTATCGCCGGTGGCAGCGGGTTGTCATGAGCAGTCACGTCGGCCGAGGCCAGTGAAAGGTGAAGGCAGCCGGGGTGCCCGCCCGGCTGTTCATCAGCGGCCCGGCGAGTGGGCGGCCACAACTCATGGACTGGGCCTGGCCCTTCCGCGTCGTGCTCTGGGGGACCGTGCCGAGGGCCATCGGTGGAGTCAGGCTCACCGGCGGGGCAGCGTCCAGCAGCAGCGGCGGTTGGTGAAGTCGCAGCGACGCGTCGCTCGCCCGTGGTACGCGTTCGCGCGGCATGCACGGTTTCACCTCGCACACCGTTCCCGGCGCACTCATGCCCGTCAGCACGTGTGGAGGAAGGAGAGGCGCGATGCCCAGGAAGGCCGGCACCGGGGACCCGTACAGCTACGACCCGAGAGCGACAGCGTACGGGTCCGACAGCATCAACGACAGCAGCTCAAGGCCGTCATGGAGGGTCGTCGCAGCCCTAGGCACTGTCCGGCGGATCACTCTTCGGGGGCGAGGGTCCTGAGGTCGTAAAGGTAGGAGCGGTCGTCCTTGAAGCTGCGCCAGACGGTGGCTGGGGGTTCGGGTTCGTCAGCGTGGCTGTTGAGAGGATGGGCGGTGACGAGGCCATCAGCGATAGTGCAGTGCCAGCCCTCGGTCGGCGACCAGACGCACCACACGTTCCCGTCCGTTCGACGGTAGGCAGGACGGCCGTTGTGCTCGCCGTTCCGTTCGAAGTGGTAGCGGAGCCCGTCTATGTGGCGCACGAAGGTGAAGGATGCGAGTGCCGTCATACCTTCGGCACTGTATGGGACGGCGCTGCTGGCGGCTAAGCAGGCCCGTGGGTCTGTTCCGTGCGGGGATGACAGGCCACCCATGACTGAGATGATCTTCATGTTGGGGTTGTGATCACGGCGTCGGAGCCGTCATGGATAGCGCCGTACAGTCGACCGACTGGATCCCGTGGGCCGCCCACCGCCTCGCCGTGGAGATCGGCTCCGTGCGGACCGGCGATTGGCTCGACACCCCCTCCGAACAAAAGATCCGGATCAGTAATGCCCGTCTCCATCTGCCCCTGGACAGCCCGGCTGGAGACATTGCCACCGGTGGCGACCGGGCGCCGTGGCTCGACACCTTCAAGCAGATCAACGCAGCGAAGCTGAAGCCCGGCCCAGCCACGTTCTCGGTGCCCGCGGCCCGGTGCGCATCGCTGAGGGCGCTGCACCGCTGGACATCGTTCGAGGCATCGGTCGCAGGGCTGACACGCCGTCGAGCTGACCGAAATGATCGGCGACGACGCCTGACCGCGACACGGTCCCGGACTACGCGACACCACAGCGGACCGGTCAAGGGGGGCTGCACGACGAGCGGCACGATGCAGCCTCCGGCGCAGCATCCGATCCGGGCCTCGCTCGCACCGAGAGCCCGGTCGTCAGGGGGCGGGCGCGAGACCGGTCCGGAAGATGTCCAGGTAGTTGTCGATTGCAGCCCCCTGCCGCTCCGCCGGATGCTCAGCGACGGCGTGGATCAGGCCGCACAGGAGCTTGAGCAGGTTCTCGCCGGTGAGGGCAGGGACAGGGCGGATGCGTGCGAGCAGGTCGGAGGTGACCTCGACCAGCTCTCCCTTGGCCCGGTGCAGAGACTCCGTCTCGTCGGACCCGGTGATCAGAACGTCGGTGAGGCCCGGTCGCGCCAGAGCGGTCAGCAGCGCCGTGCGGAGGAAGTCGACGAGTGCCTTGGCGGGATCGGGATATCCGCCCGCTACGGCCGCCGCATCGATGAGCTCTCGGACCGCCTCTTCCAGAACGGACTCCCGCATGGCCCGCTGCGTGGGGAAAACCCGGTAGACCGTCCCGACTCCCACGCCGGCCCTGCGCGCGAGCTCGTTGAGGGTGAGCGCAGTCTCCCCGCCGATGACTGCGCCGCGAGCCTCATCGAAGATCCGCTGCCTGTTGCGTGCGGCATCCGCCCTCATGATCCCTCCTTCTCACACCTATGTGGATAACCTATCAGATGAGTGCTACGGTGAAGTGGATAACTAATCCACTTCACCTCGTCAGGAGCGGCCATGACCGTTGTGCTCATCCATGGAGTACCCGAGACGCCCTCCCTGTGGAACGACCTCCGGGGGCGGATCGACCGCCCCACCACGACCCTGCGGCTGCCGGGATTCGGCAGCCCTCGCCCGACTCATCTGGACGGCAAGGAGGCGTATGCCGGCTGGCTGGCGAAGGAGCTGCGCGCCCTCGGAGAGCCCGTCGATCTCGTGGGCCACGACTGGGGTGCACACCTGGTGATGCGGATCGTCTCCGCTTACGACGTTCCGGTACGCAGCTGGGTGTCCGACGTCGCACATGGCTGGCACCCCGACTACCAGTGGCACGAGGCGGCCACCCTCTTCCAGAAGAACCCGGAGGGCGAGGAGCTGCTCGCGTCGCTGCGCACCCAGACCCCCGGCAGCCCCAGCTTCGGCGACTTCCTCCGCCCCCGCGGAATGAGCGCCGAACTGGCGGCAGAAGTCGACACCGTCCACGACGAGGAGATGAGTACAGCCATCCTGACGCTCTACCGCTCGGCCTGGCCCAACTTCCACACCGACTGGGGCAAGGACTTCGACCGCCCCGCCCGGGCGCCGGGGCTCGTCCTGATCCCGACCGGCGATCCCATGGCACAGCCCACGATGGACCTGGACATGGCCGCGCGAACCGGCGCACAGGCAGTGGAACTGAACCACCTCACCCACTACTGGATGCTCCAGGACCCCGACCGGGGCGCAGAGGTACTCAACCGCTTCTGGGCCTCCCGTCCCGCATGACACATCCGATGACATCTCGGTCGGTGACGGAGCGAGGCTTCGGCCCCAGCCGCTCCCGCCGTACATAGGGTTCGGAAGAGAACGGCCTCTGACCACGACGTCTCATGACGAGCCGCCGACGGAGTCGGTGGCTCGTCTTCGTGCCGACGCATCTGGCCACTCTCCGTTCGGGTGAGGTACGCAAGTGGTAGGGGGAAACGAGGAACACCACTCGACACCGCACTGGCCGCCCATCTGGAAAAATGGCAGACGGCCTGGAACACCCTGCCCGCCCGCCGGCCGGTGCGGGACTGCTGCGAAACAGGGCACTGCACTGGGGGATCCCCCTCCTCGACGAAGACGCCGAGGTATGGAAACCACTCAACATCTGAACGGATGAAACGGGCCGCCCGTCCGGGCAACCCTTCTCGCATGTGTGGTTGTCAGGTCTTGCGCCAGGAACAGGGCTCGCCCGCTTCCCAGTGTTCGTGGCCTGGCATGGTCAGGAAGAATTCAGCGTCGTCGAGCATCCGCCACCTGGGGGCCGGCAGGTTGCTGAATGCCCCCTGGTTCCGTCGTGAGGGTATGGCGGCCCGGCCGCAGAACTCCTTCCTTCTTGGCCCGTCCGTTGCTTTCCGGGTGTCGGCCAGCAGGCCGAAGTCACTGCCGGTTCCCATCTTCCCGGCGAAGAGCTGCGCACACTCATCACCACTGCTGACCTGATGGGCCCGCCGGAGAAACCACCGGACTCGTGGGTGGAGGCCATCGCGAACGCGTCGCAGTCCGCGTCTCCGATATCAGTCGGATATTTCTCGTAGTTTCCGCGGACTTTCCGCCGGCTGTTGTTCCTACTCCACGGTTCTCCCTTGCTCTACGCCACAGGGTGAAAGGATCTCACTGGCACGTCACACGCCGCCCCGGGGCATCCCCACGATCGAGTGACGTCCCCGCGATCGTGGTCACACCTGAGCCCGGCCCTTTGATCATGCTGAGGTGACTCATCGATCCCGTATCGGCCGCCGTCGGGTGCTGTACCCGAGCGGCGCCGCCGCACTCTGTCTGCTGACCGCGCTGACCGCGCTGCCGGCCGCCGCTCAATCCGACGAGGCCCGGTCCGACAAGGCCGGTCGCTCCGCCGGGCCCGCCGTCCGGCCACCTGCCACGCCCGCCGAGGCGCGCACCGCCGCCTATCTGGAATCCGTCCGCAACGATCCCGGCCGGCTGGGGGACTTCTTCCGGAAGCTGCCCAAGGGCGGCGACCTGCACAACCACCTCTCCGGCGCCGTCACCACCGAGTACCTCATCGAACTCGCCGCGCAGGACGGTCTGTGCATCGAGAAGAAGACGATGACCGCGGTGCAGCCGCCGTGCAAGGACGGTGCCCGCCCGGCCGCCGACGCGCGCACGGACAAGGCGTTCCACAAGGAGTTGGTGCGGGCCTGGTCCATGCAGGACTTCCCGCAGGGCGAATCCGGTCATGATCACTTCTTCGCCGCCTTCGGCAAGTTCGGCGAGGTGACCTGGCGGCACCCGGGCAAGCTCCTCGCTGAGGTCGCCGAGCACGCGGCCCAGCAGAACCAGTCCTACCTTGAGACGATGGCGACCCCGGCCTCCGACGGCGCGAAGAAGCTCGCCGAAGAGGTCGGCTGGGACCCGGACCCGGCACGGATGCACCGCAAGCTCCTCGCCGACGGCAAGCTGGACCGGCTGGTGTCACAGGCCCGGAAGGATGCCGACCGTACAAACGGCGAGTTCCGCACCGAGGCACGCTGCGACACCGCACACCCCCGCCGCGCCTGCCGGCTGCCCGTCCGGTGGATCTCGCAGGTCTCCCGGGGCAGTTCACCCGAACGCGTCTTCACCCAGATCGCGCTCGGCCTGCGGCTGGCCGAGCGCGACCCGCGGTTCGTCGCCGTCAACCTCGTCCAGCCCGAGGACGGTCAGAGCGCGCTGCGCAACTACCGGCTCCAGATGCGGATGCTGAGCTACCTGGGCAAGCAGTACCCGAAGGCCCACATCTCCCTGCACGCCGGGGAGCTGTGGCCCGGGCTGGTCAAGCCGGAGGACCTGTCCTTCCACATCGGCGAGGCGGTGAACGTGGCGAAGGCCGAGCGCATCGGTCACGGCGTCGACCTCGTCCACGAGGACAACTGGCAGCAGCTGGCCCGCACCATGGCTCGCCGGGAGACGGCCGTCGAGGTGCCGCTCACCAGCAACGCACAGATCCTCGGCGTGAAGGGGGACGACCACCCGTTCAACACCTACCGCGCCTATGGTGTCCCGGTCGTCCTGGCCACCGATGACCCGGGCATCTCCCGCACCGACATCAGCCACGAGTTCCAGTACGCGTCCGCCACCTACCGGCTGCGCTACCCCGAACTGAAAGACCTGGCGCGGGCCTCGCTGGAATACGCCTTCCTGCCCGGCCGCAGCCTGTGGCGCGGCAATCCGACGCGCGACGGCTACCGGACCGCCGCGGCCTGCGCGAAGGAACGCCCCGGCAGCGGCAGGCCCGGCGGCGCCTGCGGCCGCCTCCTGGCCGACAGCCCGAAGGCAGCCGCCCAGTGGCGCCTGGAATCCGCCGCCATCACCTTCGAACGCACGCACGTCGGCAAACGCTGACCCCGACCTCGTCGCCCACCCCGGCTCCGGCCCCGGACAAGGAGCCGGGGCCGGGGCCGGTACAGTCCGAGGCGCGATAAGCGCAGGGGTGCCACGGAGCAGGGTCTCCGCCAAGGCGCAAGCCACGAGAACCTGCCGGAACCGGGCGGAGGTAAGAGCATCGAGGCCGGCGCTGCCAGTGAGCATTTCCGTTCACCGTTCGGCTGCTTCGGTATCAGAGGCTCTCGATCCCCGCAGAATATGTAGCCATTGTTGGCAGACTTCGTGGGTGACTGGTTCGAACAGTTCGGGCGTCGAGATCTCGACGAGGAACCGGGTCAGCAGGTCCTGGTGTCCGTCCTCAACTTGCACGTGGTCCTCGAAGTGCACGGCCTGTGCCCAATCGGACAACTGGCCAGGACTGGCGAGTCCCGTGGTGACCTTCTCCACGGCAGCCACTGCGTGGTCACGCCGGAAGATGACAGCCGATGTCGGTTCACTTCGCCTGGCATTGCCTGAAGGTCCGGAGAGTTCACCGTTCCACCGAACCAGCTCTTCCAGAAATCGGCCTGTGCTCGCGTCCATGCCGCCCATCCTGCTTGACCGCGTGTTCTTCGGGCAGTGAGGGCTTTCCAGCCTGCCGGGTGGGTGGAGTAGTTGGCGTGCGGACGTAGAGAAGCTTCTGGTAGCGGGTGGGTGTCGAGTCCAAGCCGTCCTGCCAGGAGCTAGCACGTGCTTGTCTACCCAGCCGGCGTCGATCTGTCCACCTCTGCCTTGCGCTTCCTCGCCGGAGAGCTGGCCGCACATCGACGCGAACAAGGCACACGGTGGTGGCGGCTGTCCGCCGGACGGCCAGCGTTGCTCGTCTTGGCCCACCTGCGGTGCGGGCACGCCCACGCGCAGCTCGCCGGGTGCGGGCCCGTGTCCTGGCGAACGGGGGCCCGGGGGGGGTGCCCCTATTGGTTTCGTCAACCTGTTGGGGCGGGTTGGTGTTCGTAGAAAGTTCCGTCGCGGAGCATCGCGAAGAGCACGTCGGCTCGTCGTCTTGCGAGGCAGAGGAGGGCTTGGGTGTGGTGTTTGCCCTGGCTGATCTTCTTGTCGTAATAGGCCCGGGAGACCGGGTCGGCCAGGGCCGCGAACGCGGAGAGGAAGAAGGCCCGTTTGAGCTGCTTGTTTCCGCGTCTGGAGGGCTGTTCGCCGCGGATCGAGGTGCCCGAACTGCGGGTCGCCGGGGCGAGGCCGGCATAGGCGGCGAGGTGGGCTGCGGACGGGAAGCTGGATCCGTCGCCGACGTCGATGAGGATGCGTGCTCCGGTCCTGACGCCGATCCCCGGCATGGACGTCAGGACCTTGGAAAGAGGGTGGGACTCCAGCAGTTCCTCGATCCTCGTGGCGAGGAGCTTCCGCTGGTCAAGCACTGCTTGGAGCGATCCGGCGAGGCTGGGAACGATCAGTGCGGCCGCGTCCGTGCCCGGGACGACGACGGTCTGCTCGTCCAGTGCGGTGAAGATGTCCCCGACCAGCCGTTCGGCCATCCGCGGTGCCTTCGGACGTATCAGCGCCACGAGCCGGCGCCGTCCGGCCTTGCGGATCTGGGCGGGCGAGCCGAACTGCTCGAGGAGCTTGAGCACGGCCGGATGCTGCACTCGCGGACCCAGGACGCGTTCCAGCGACGGATGGATCTGCGTCAGCAGGCCGCGCAGGCGGTTGCTGATGCGGGTGGCCTCCCCGGCGAGGTCGTCGTCGAAGCCGACGATCATCTCCAACTCGGCGATGGTCTCGTCCTCAAGATCGATCGAGCGGAGGGTGTGAGGCATGACGCGGGCCGCGTCGGCGATGACGAACGCGTCGCGGGCATCAGTCTTAGCCTCACCGGGATAGAGATCGGCGATGCGCCGCATCGTGAGTCCGGGCAGATAGGCGACCGGGCAGCCCATGTTCCTCGCGACCGCCAGCGGCAGGGCGCCGATCGAGGCCGGCTGGTCGACCACGACGAGCACGCTCCCGTGCTTGGCCTGCATTTTCCCGAAGACCTCGCGGAGCTTCGGTTCGCTGTTGGGCAGCCGTTTGTCGAAGGCTTTCTTCCCGGCCGGGGTGACGGCGGTGGCGTGGTGTTCGCCCTTGCCGACGTCCAGGCCGAGGAAGACGGCGATGTCGCTGACGTCGATCACGTGCTTCCTCCGGTTGTCCCTGCCCGGCCGTCCCACGGCACCGATCGCCACATCCACATTACGAAGAGCCTCCCGACCTGCGGAAAAGCCGGTGGTCATGCCCCTAATCAGCGGTCTGTCGATGCCTCCGGAGCCGGTGACACCACCCCCCAGGCCATGCGTTCGACAGGGGGAGAAAGTCATGCCAACTCCGAAGGCCGGGCACCCCATTGCGGGGCCACCAAGAAGGTAATGGGGGGGGTCGGGATCGGCTGAGGGCGCTCATTCCGCGATGCAGGTGCTGTAGGTCCAGCGGTAGAGGGGAACCTCGATTCCCGAGGCGGACTTCGTGGTGTGCGCCCGCTCGAAGTGCTGGTGGCGTCCGTAGTGGGTGACCACGATCTTCCGGGCGGTGACCGTGGTGCCCATGGTCAGCCGCATGAGGCCGCCAAGTCCGTGCGGGGCGCCGTCGAGGTAGACCAGGCACTGGTGAGCGTGGTCCTGGGAGAGGTCTGTCGAGGGTTCGGCGAAGACGGACATCGGGGCTCTCCTATCGGAACAGGTGAAGGCGGTCGGTGGCGTGCGGGGCACATCAGCAGGCAGGTCACATCAGCAGATAGAGGGCGACGATCACGGCGCAGGCGGTCGCGCACCAGCAGGTGTAGACCGTGCGCAGACGGCGGACCGAGCGGTGCAGTTCCATGAAGACGTAGCCCACGACGAGGACCTTGACGAAGGTGAGGACGACGATGAGGGCGGTGCTCGGCTCGACGCCGAGACCTGCGTGTCCGCTGCCGGCGAGGCTCCACGACAGGGCCGTGAGCGCCATCAGGGCGGCCCAGGCGATGAGGAGCGACCGGCGGCCTGTGGGGGGTGCGGGAGCGGTCATGGTTCACCTGACCAGGTAGAAGAGGGTGAACAGAACGATCCAGAGCGCGTCGGTCAAGTGCCAGAAGGTGGCGCCGTTCTCGAAGAAGCGCAGTCGCCTGGCACCTGTCGGTGCCGTGCCCCGGCCGGTCGTATGCCACATGTGGGCCAGCACGAGCATTGCGATGATCACGTGCAGCAGATGCATTCCGGTGAGCAGGAAGTACATCTGGAAGAAGACGTTCGTCTGCGGGGTGTGGCCGGCTCCGACTGCGCTGCTCCATTCGATCACCTTGGCGACGATGAACAATGCGCCGCAGGTCCCGGCGGCCAGCAGGAAGCGCCGTGAGGTGCGGTGCTCCGATTCCCGTACGGCGTGCACGGCGAGGGCTATGCAGAGGGAGGCGGTGAGCATCAGGAAGGTGTTGACGACGCCGAGATCGGTTTTCATGGCGGCGCGTCCGGCCGCGAAGTCCCGGCTGTGGTTTCCGCGTTCGTTCATGAGCGCTGCAAAATAGGCGGTGAACATCATGAGGTCGGTGAGGACGAAAACCCAGATACCTACTTCGCCGGGCAGCCACGGGGCCGTGCGGTTGGTTTCGGTGCGCCGGTTCGGAACGAGGTTCTGCTGAGTTTTCTCCGCGACGAGCGACGCACTGTTGCTTTTATGAGGCATGTTTTCCTGCCCTTCGCTCTCAGTCGGCCGGGAGACGGTCGGCGTACCGCACCTACTCGGCCTTCGCGTGATACACGCCTTCCGGGTCTTCCTGCCAGGAGATCCGTTCCTGGCGGGCCACTGCCTTCAAGCCGAGATACGTCATCAGGTACACCCACAGCGAGAAGGTGCCGAAGATGAGCCACATCCCGGTGAATCCGGAATACGTCCACTGGCCGCTCTTGAAGAAGATGATGACCACGTCCGTGACCCAGTTCAGGCACAGTGCGAGCGTCAGATAGGCGGACCAGCGCGGGAAGTGCTGGTATTCCGGCGGATTCCAGAGAATGCCCAGCGCCAGCGAGACGAACCAGGCGATGAACGGCGGGACGGCGAAGATGAACATGAACCATCCCATGTCCCACAGCGCCTGGGTGACCTGCGGAGAGGTCTCACCGGCCCGGAAGGCGGCGGCCGACCAGACGATGTTGACCAGTACGATGAGGCATACGCCGCAGCCGAGCGAAATCACCTGCGTGGTGTGGAGAAGAGGAAAGCGGCTTTCGGTACGCCGCGTCCAGATGGTCAGTGCGGCTCCCCAGGGTCCGCAGAGGGTGGCGCCGAGAATCATCAGTACGCACGCCGTTTGCGTACCGAGTCGGTGCTCGACGATCCACGCGCTCAGCCGCTCGGCCGACCAGCCGGGGCTGGGCGGTGGCAGGAATTCCGCCATCGGGAGAAATCCGATGAGATAGATGACGACAAGTACTACACCCATCCACAGATAAAGCCTGTGCGGCTGGGGAGAGAAGCGCGTCTCCATGAGGGTGCGTCCTTTGTCTCTCGGGAAGTGCGCGTCATGCCGCACGGGTGGGGTTCGTGGGCCGGCGCTCAGCAGCATGCGCCTGGCATGGCAGATGGTCGAGGGCCCGGAGCAGGGGTCCGACCCGCCAGTTGAGCTTGTCGGGGGTGTTGGCGAGCGACAGGTCGGGGAAGCGCTCCAGGAGCGCCGGCAGCGCGATGCTCGCCTCCAGGTGGGCCAGCGAGCGACCGGGGCATCCGTGAATGCTGTGTCCGAACGCCAGGAGATAGCCGGGGGTGCGGCTGATGTCGAAAACATCGGGTTCGGGGAATTCCCGAGGATCTCGCTGCGCGCTGGAGATCATGACTTTCACGTGGCTGCCGTCACCGGGAATTTCTGCCGAATCGAGCGTCAGGTCCTCGGCGGCGAACCGCGGGAAGGGGCTCGGTGCGGGCGGCGCGAAACGTAGCGTCTCGTGGACGGCCTGGCTGGTGAGGTCCGGATTCCGGCGGAGCAGGGCGAGTTGTTCGGGGTGGGTGAGCAGGCACAGGACCGCGTTGGAGAGGAGACTGATGGTCGTCTCGTGCCCGGCGAGGAGCAGCAGGAAGGCCGTGGCGCGTAGCTCCTCGTGGGAGAGCAGGTCGGTGTCCGCCGTCCGCAGCAGCGCGTCGAAGAGCCCCGTGCCGGGCTCCTGCCGCTTTGCGCCGATCAGTTCGTCGAAGTACGGGATCAGCTCCTGCCGCGCGGTGATGGCGTCCTGCGGGATCTTGGGGAAGCTGACCCGGTCGGCCCACTCGCGGATACGTCCGTGGTCGAGGTCGGGGACGCCGAGCACGGTGCAGATCATGCTGAGTGTGAGGGGTGCGGCGAAGTCGTCGATCACATCGAACGGTTTCGTTTCGGGGAGCGCCCGGATCAGCCGCTCCGTGTGTTCCTCCACGGTGGAGCGCAGTCCCTCGATGCGGCGCGGCGTGAATGCCTGCGTGGTGGGTTTGCGGAGCCGGGTGTGCTCGGGCGGGTCGGAGTTGAGCATGTTGCGGCCGTGTGGGAACTCCGTGGTGTCGGGGTCCCCGAGGTAGCGGGCGCGCCAGTTCCGGTCGGCCTGTGTTGGGTCGCTGGACAGCGCTGGATGAGCCAGGGCCTCCTTCGCCTCGGGATAGCCGAGCACGAGCCATGCCTCGGCGCCGTCGGGCTGGACAGCCCGGTGGACGGGGCCTTGTTCCAGCAGCCGGGCGTAGACGGGGTTCGGGTCGTGGAGCAGTGCCTCGGCGTGCGGGCGCAGGTCCACAGTGGCGGGCGTGCGGTTCCGGGGGGCGCGTGAGTCGTTCATCGGTGGGTCTCCTTCGTCGTCGGAAGGGGCGAGGGGCGGCTCCTGCCCGCCGGCCACGGTCGGCAGGAGCCGCCGCGCTCCCCCGTGGTCGTACTCAGGTGCCGTCGGGTCGCCCGGCGACGGGCTGCCCCGGGTCCGACTGCGCCCCGTCCGGTGGTGCGTTCTCCAGGCGGGGGCCGGGTTCCGGCCGTCCGTCGAGGAAGTCGAAGATGGCGCCGTTGCGCAGCGGTGAGGACCACTTGCGTGCGGTACGGAAGAGTTCGGCGGCGTTCGCCGTGACGGGCAGCGGGCAGCCCGCGCTTCGTGCCAGGCGCAACGCGGTGTCCAGGTCCTTGAGCAGGTGGTCGCTCGAGCCGAAGCGGCGGGTGTCGCCCGGCTTGAGCATCGGCTGGAGGACGTGCAGCAGCCGCGAGTCGGCGAAGCCGCCTTCGAGGTATTCGGGCAGCCGGTCGGAGTCGAGGTCCGAGGCGGCGGCCAGCAGCGTGGCCTCGGCCAGCGCCCAGGAGGTGGCGCCCACGATGATCTGGTTGCACAGCTTGGTCGCCTGCCCGGCGCCGACGGGCCCGGTCAGGGTGCGGCGGGCCGCGTAGGCGTCCAGGAGGGGCCGTACCCGGTCGAAGTCCTCGGCGCTGCCGCCGGCGAGGACGGTGAGCTTTCCGGCGGCAGCGCCCTGCGGCCCTCCGGAGACCGGCGCGTCGAGCCAGTGCGCGCCGGTCTCGGCGGCCAGCCGGGCGGCGAGGGACCGGGTCTCCTGCGGGCCGATGCTGGAGTGGTCGACGAGTACCTTGCCGGGTCCCGCGCCCTCGGCGAGGCCGCCGGGCCCGAAGGTGACCTCTTCCACGGCGGCGCTGTCGCTGACGCACAGGACGAGCACCGTGGACTCGCGCATGAGGGCGGCCGGCTCGGCGGCCCTGCGTACCCCTGCCGTGTCCAAGCCGGCGGCGCGGCCCGGTGTCCTGTTCCACACCGCGTTCAGGTGACCGGCGTCGGCCAGCCGCTGCGCGAGGGCGGCTCCCAGCATGCCGAGCCCGGCGCAGCCGACGGTCTCGGCCTGCCGGGCTGTCTCAGTCGTCATGCGGGGCCTCGATCTGCCGCAGGACGCTCGCCCGGTCCCAGTGGGACCTCTCCCACACGAACTGGGCCTGGTCGTTGAAGCGGAAGGCGCTCATGCCCTGCTTGGTGAACCTGCTGCCGGGCCGTACGTCCGTGCTCAGTTCGGTGAACGTGCCCTGGGCCTGGGCCGACAGCTCCCACATGACGGCGGAGTACCCGTCGCCCTCCAACTGCGCGAGCAGGATGATCTTCTGGTCGACGATCGCCTCGAACCAGCGCGCCGCTGCCGCACTGATGTCGCGTACGCCGCGGGTTTCCATGCCCATGGCGATGTCTTCCGCCACCGCGTCCGGGGCCCAGCAGGAGGCGTACGCCTCCACATCGCCGTCCATGATCGAGTCGGCCCACTTGCGGAAGGTGGCCGCGTGCGCTTCGTAGGTCTGATGGTCGTCGTGCCGGTGCGGCATGGCGCTCCTCTCGGTGGGTTGCGGGTCGGAGCCGATGGCGGTGAGCAGCCGCTCGGTACGGGGCAGGTCCTTGGGCCTGCCCCGTACCGCGACGTAGCCGTCGGGGCGGATCAGCAGGAACTCCCGGCGGCGTCGGCGCAGTTGGTGGTGGCTGAGCAGCGCCGGATACCGGCGGGTCAAAGCCTCGGCGGCGATGGACAGCGGGCCGTCCGACGGGCCGCAGGTGAGCAGGGTGAACCGGTCGCCCGCGGTGGTGGCTGCCGCGGCCCAGCCCGGCGCCGGCAGACCTGTACGGCGGAACCCGGCCGGCCGGCCGAGTGCGCTCGTCGGGTAGCGGATCCGCTGTCCCGCCACCGTGGCCGCGTACCGGCTCTGGGCGGGAGGGGTCCGCTCGGCGATCCGCAGTACGGCGTTGCGCAGGCCGCTCCAGGGCGGCCGGGCGAGCGCGACGCGGGTCACGTCGCCGGTGGCCTTGACGATCTGGCGTGCTGCGGCGAGGCGTTCGGGCTCGTAGGTGTCCAGGACCGCCTCGTCCAGCGTGCCGCCCAGGACGCCGGCCAGCTTCCAGGCGAGGTTCCGGACATCCTGGAGGCCCAGGTTCAGCCCCTGGCCGCCGACGGCCGAGTGGGTGTGGGCCGCGTCCCCGACCAGCAGGACCCGCCCGGACCGCATGCGCGCGGCGATGCGTTCGGAGGAGCTGAAGGTGGTGAGCGTCTCGATGTCGTCCATCCGCAGCCCTCCGGGGCCACGGGTGTCGAGGATGTCCTGGATGAACCCCGCGGTGGCTTCCTGCCCGTCGACCGCGCTCCCGGCGACCCGGTAGCGGCCCTTCGGCAGGGGTGCGATGACCATGCCGCCGCGCGAGGTGAGGTAGTAGGCCGGCACGTCGGGTACGCGGACTCCGCTCAGCGGCCCTTCGGCGAGGATGAACGGGGTGGGCAGTGCGCTGCCGGTGAAGGCAACACCGAGCAGTTCACGCACCGTGCTGTGCACGCCGTCGGCGCCGATGAGCCAGCGGGTGCACAGCTGTTCGTGCCGCCCGGCACCGTCGCGTACGACGACCTCGACCGTGTCGTCCCGCTGGGTGAGGGAGACCAGCCGGCGGTCCCGCTCCACGGTGCCGCCGGACCGCCGGACGGCGGATTCCAGGAGCGCGTCGGTACGGGACTGGGGCAGTACCAGCGGTGCCTGCCGGGCGCGCAGCCCGACGCTGACGAGCCGTCCGGTGTCGCCGTGGTAATCGAGCCGGCCTGGGGTGTGCGCCTGGCCGCGTGCCGCGTCCAGCATCTCCAGGTCGTCCAGTACCGCCTGGGCCGGCGGCCAGAGCATGATCGCGCGGCTGCCCCGGGCCGGTTCCGGCAACGCCTCGAAGATCCGCACCCGTACGCCCCGGCGCAGCAGTTGGCCCGCCGTGGCCAGCCCGCACGGGCCGGCGCCGATCACCACCGCTTGTGTGTCCGTGTCCATGTGGCACCTCTTCCGGTCAGTTCTGCGCGGGGTCGTCGGTGACGGGCGGCGCAGGAGGTGTGTCCTGTTCGCTCTCCGCGCTCGGCGTGTCCGTCAGCAGACTCAGCAGGTGTGCGGTGAGAGCCTCGACCGTGGGGTGGGTCCACATCGCGGTGGCCGGGAACTCCAGTCCGGTGTCTCGGCCGATCCGGTTGCGGAGCTGGAGTGCGAGGAGGGAGTCCAGGCCGAGTGAGACCAGCGAGGTCTGGGTGTCGAACTCGTCGGGGTCCAGGCGGAACATCTCGACGAGGTGGCCGGTGACGCACTCCCGCAGCAGGGCGCGCCGGTCGTCGTCCTCGATGCAGTGCGCGAGTTCTGCTGCGAGGCCGCCCGAACTGCCTTTCCCGCCGTCCGTGCCGATGAGTGGCGCGAAGAAGGCGAGCGCTGCGGTGTCGGGGTGGGAGGCCGTACGCAGTGCCAGGTCGGCGACGCCGTATCCGGTACGTGTCCGGCCGTGGGCGAGGATCTTCTCCAGCGCGGCGAGGCCCTCGACCGGGCGGATCATGGTGTAACCGAGTTGCTCGTTGTAGGCGCCGCGCCCGTGTTCGGCCCAGCCGCCCCAGTTGATGCTGACGGCCGGCAGCCCCTGGGCCCGGCGCCAGGCGGCGAACTCGTCCAGCCAGGCATTGGCCGCCGCGTAGCTGCCCTGTCCCGGGCGGCCGAGCAGCGAGGACTCGGAGGAGAAGACGGCCCACCAGTCCAGCTCGGGCAGCCCCGCCGTGGCCTCGTGCAGCCGCCACGCTCCGGTGGCCTTCGGGGTCCAGACGCGGTCCAGGAGTAGGGGGTCGATGTTGGTGGCGATGGCGTCCTCGACGACGGCGGCGGCGTGGACGACGCCGCGCAGCGGGTGTCCGCACGCTTTCGCCGCCGTCACCGCTTCCTCCACGACGCCGGCTGTGCTGATGTCGCCGCTGACCACCTCGACCCGGGGGCCGGTGGCCCGCAGCTCCTCGATGACCGTACGGGTGTCCTCGTCCGGCTCCGAGCGGCTGTTGAGGACGATGGCCGCCGCTCCCAGGTCGGCCAGCCGGCGGGCGAGGAGAAGGCCGAGGCCGCCCAGTCCGCCGGTGACGAGGTAGGTGCCGTCGGTCCGTACGACCTCGACGTCCTCGGGGTCGACGGGCAGCGTGGTGGTGCCTTCCGTCGGCCAGGTGAGGACGAGCTTGCCGGTGTGCCGGGCTGCGGCCATGGTGTGGAACGGCTCGGCGGCCTCGGTCACCGGGTGGGTGGTGACGGGCAGCGGCGGGAGGTCGCCGCCGCGCAGCGCTTCGCCGAGTTCCCGCACAATCCGGGCGATGAGGGCCGGATCGGTCTGCCGGAGCAGCACCAGGTCCACGCTGCTCATCGTGATGTTGCGGCGGAAGGGCAGCAGGCCGATGCGCGAGTCGGCGTAGATGTCGCGTTTGCCCAGCTCGATGAACCTTCCCTGGCGGGCCAGTGCGTCGAGCCCCGCCGCCTGCGCAGCGCCGGTCAGCGCGTTGAGCACCACGTCCACGCCCCGGCCCTCGGTCAGTTCGCGCACCTTGTCGGCGAAGTCGGGGTCGCGGGAGTCGAGGACGTGGGTGAGGCCCTGCTCGCGCAGGAAGTCCCGCTTGGCCGCGCTGCCGGCGGTGGCGATGATCTCGGCGCCGCACAGCCGGGCGATGTGCACGGCGGCGAGGCCGGTGCCACCGCTGGCGCTGTGGATCAGCACGGTCTCGCCCGCGCGGAGTCGAGCAAGGTGCCGTAAGGCGTACCAGGCGGTCATGCAGGCGGCGGGCAGCCCGGCAGCGGTCGTCAGGTCCATCCAGTCGGGGACCTGGAGGGCGGCGTCCGCGCGGACGCACACCCGTCGGCTCATCAGCGAGTCGAGCCGTCCGTCGCCCCGGTAGACGAGCGCGGCGACCCGCTCCCCGACCTGGATGTCGGTCACGTCCCCTCCCACGGCGGCCACGGTGCCCGCGCCGTCGAAGAAGGGGGTGGGGGCCCCGTCCTCGGGGGTGCGGAAGCGGTCGAGCGTGCCGAGGGCCTGCAGGACGTTGCCGAAGTTGATGCTGGTGGCCTCCAGGGCGATCTCGATCTCTTCGGGCCCGGGCGCCCTCCGGGCGCCGGCGACCAGTTCGACGGTGCTGGTGGTGCGTACGGCGCCGCGCTGGAGGGTGACGTTGTCCCGGCTCCAGTCGACCGTGCGGAGCTGACGCTCGTCCCAGGCCATCGGCGCGTTGTGCAGCCGGGCCAGTCGGCGGGTGTGCGCGCGGTAGGCGATCTGGTCCTGGTCGGGAGGGCAGGCCAGGAGTTCGCCGGCGAGTTCCTCGGGGGTGGTGGCAGGCTCGATGTCGATGACGGTGGGTCGCAGTTCGGCGTGCTCGTAGCTGAGGACGCGGCACAGTCCCTGGAGTCCGGCTTGGCCGAGCAGCGGCTGGTCGCCTTCCACGACTTCCTGTGCGGCGCAGGTGACCGTCCACAGCCGCGCCGGGGTCTCCTTCGCCAGGGCCGGGTCGGCCATCGGCTGGGCCAGCCGGATCAGGCGCAGGACCCGGTCGCGGGCCAGCGCAGGGCTGTCGGCGTCCACAGCGGCGTCGCGCGCGGGCAGATAAACGACGTTCCGCCCAGCGGCTTCCCCTTCCTGGAGACAGGTGCGCAGCCGCGCCGCGAACGCGCCGGTGTCGGCCGTCGTGGGGTGCGGCAGCGGCAGGACCGTGGCGTGCGCGTCGTGCGCGCCCAGCGCCTCGGCCAGCGCCGCGGCCTGGTCGATGGTCTCCGGTTCGGGGCACAGCGTCCATGCCGAGGCCGGCCGATCCGGTAGGGAGTCCAGGGGCGTCTCCTCCCACACGGTCCGCAGCAGCCTGCTGTCGAACTGCTCCTCGGGTGTGTGTGAGGGCACCTGGACGAACTCGACGCCGGACGCCTCGGCCAGCACGTCGCCCGATCCGGTGAGCAGTTGCAGGTGGGCTGTGCACGCGTGTGCGTCGGCGTGGTCGAGTCGGACGTGGCAGTGCCGCGCGTCGACCACGTCGCCGTAGGCACGCAGCAGCCCGATCCGGCGGGGCACCATGCTGCCGGACTCGACTGCGGTGGTGGCGAACCAGGCGGCGCCCGCCACCTGGAGGCCCACGTCCAGCAGCACCGGGTGCCAGTGCAGCCGCCGCGCGCCGATCCGCGCCCCAGCAGGCAGTTCGATGTCCGCCAGGGCCGTCACGGGACCCTTGCCGCCGCGTACGGCGAGTGCGGTGATCCCGGCGAAGGCGGGCCCGTGTTCGATTCCGCGCTCCTGGCGCATCTGCGCATAGAGCCCAGCAGGGTCGACGGTCTCGTCGTGGCCGGCTTTCAGCGCCGCCAGGTCGCGGCCCGGCGGGTGCTCCGTGTCCTCCTTCCGCGCCTCCTCGATCAGGCGCAGTTCCGCCGTGGCGTGGCAGCGGCCCGTGCCGTCCGCGTCGGGCACGGTGAGCTTCCAGGTGCCGCGCCCCTGGCCCCGTACGGTGGCGGTCGCCGTGACCTCGGTATCGCCGCGCAGCGGCAGGAACTGGCGCAGTTCCACGTCGGTGACCTCGACCTGCCGTATGCCGGTTTCGAAGATGTCGGTCGCGGCGCTCAGCGCCATTTCGCAGAAGGCGGCGCCCGGCAGTACCGGCACCCCATTGATCCGGTGGTCGCCCAGCCACGGGAGGGTGGCGGAGCTGAGGGTGGCCTGCCACAGGTGCCGGTTCTCGCCGTCGGGGTCCAGTACTCGAGGCCCGGTGAGGGGATGGTGGACCCCTTCCTGCTCCGGGGATGCGGCGGCCCTCGCCGGGCGGTCGATCTGGTAGGTGCGCCGTTCCCAGCTCGTGGGCGGCGCATCCGTCAACCGGCCCGCGCCGTAGAGGCGTTGCCAGTCGACGGGGTGGCCGGCGCAATGCGCACCGGCCAGGTGGCCGAGGAAGGTGGGCTTCTCGGGGGTCTCCCGCAGCAGCGAGGGGACGTAGGTGGTGCGGGTGTGGGTGTGTTCCGCCGCGGTGGAGCGTACGGCCTGGCCCAGCAGGGGGTGCGGGCTGATCTCCACGAACAGCCGGTGGCCGTCCTCCACAGCCGCGCCGACCGCACGGGCCAGCCGTACGGTGCTGCGCAGGTTGGTCGCCCAGTAGGCACCGTCGCACTCGACGGGAGCGCGCGGGTCGTCCGCCACGGTGCTGTAGAAGGGCAGGTCCGGCTTCCGGGGCTCCACACCGGACAGTTCGTCCCGCAGCTCCGCCAGGATCGGATCCATCTGCGCGGTGTGCGAAGCGATCTCGACGCTGATCAGCGCCGCCATCACCTCGCGCGCCTTCCACTCGTCCACCAGACGCTGGATCTGCGCGGCGTCCCCTCCGACGACCGTGCTGCGGGGCGCCGCCTCGACGGCGACGGCCACCCCGTCGGCCCCGGCGCGCGCGAGGCCGTCCTCGACCTCTGACCTGCTCAGTTCGACGGACGCCATCACCCCTTGCCCGGCCGTACGTTCGACCAGACGGGAGCGGCGGCAGATGACCCGCACTCCGTCCTCCAGGCGCAGGGCGCCCGCCGTGACGGCGGCCGCCACCTCGCCCATGGAGTGTCCGACGACTGCGGCGGGCTCCACACCGTGCGCGCGCCACATGGCAGCCAGGCCGAGTTGGACGGCGAAGATGACGGGCTGCACGGTGCCCATGGCGGAGATCTCCGCGCGGGAGGTGAGCGTCTTCCGGAGGGAGAGCCCGGTCTCGGCACCGATCAGCGGCTCCAGCGTGTCGATGACCGAGGTGAAAGCGGCTTCGCTGTCCAGTAGCCCCGCGCACATCCCGGCCCACTGGGAGCCGTGCCCGGAGAAGACCCACAGCGGCCCCTGGCCCACTTCGGCGACCACCTTGTCGGCTGTGACGTCCTCGCCGGGTGACTCCGCCTCGTACGTCCTGAGCCGGTCCACGAGTGTGGAGCGCCGCCCGGCGACCACGCCGACCCGGTGCCGGGCGTGCGAGCGGCGGGTGGCGAGCGTGTGCGCCACGTCCGCCAGGGGCGCCGCCGTCCCCTCGCCCTCCAGCCAGTCGGCGAGCCGGCCCGCGGCGATCCGGGTGGCGGGGCGGGTCCCGCCGGAGAGCAGGAAGACCCGCTCTCCTGCCGCGCTCCCGCTGTCCCGGGACCCGCCTCCACCGTCTTCGGCCCGTTGCTCGCCTCCTTCCTTGGGGGAGGTTTCCTGCCCGTCTCCGGGCTCCTCGGACTCCTCGGGCTGCTCCATGATCACGTGGCAGTTGGTTCCGGAGACGCTGAAGGAGGAGACCGCGGCCCGCCGGGGACCCGGCACGCCCCAGGGGCGCGACTCCGTCGGCACGTAGAGGCGGGTGTCCGCCGCATCGATCTCCGGGTTCAAGTCGTGGAAGTGCAGGTTCGGCGCGATGGCCCCGTGCCGCAGGCAGCAGACCGCTTTCAGCAGGCTGGCAAGCCCGGCGACCGGCTCGGTGTGCCCGATGTTGGTCTTCACCGACCCGACGGCGCAGGGCCCTTCGCCCTGCCCGTACACAGAGGCGATGGCGGCGAACTCCAGTGGGTCGCCCACCGCCGTCCCCGGCCCGTGCGCCTCGACCAGGCCCACCTGTCCGGCCCGGACGCCGGCGTGGTCGAGCGCTTCCCGGTAGACGTCGGCCTGCGCGGTCTGCGAGGTGGCCATCAGGCGGGAGCTGCGGCGCCCGTTCTGGTTGACGGCCGAGCCGCGTACGACGGCCAGCACACGGTCGCCGTCGCGCCGTGCGTCGGCCAGCCGTTTGAGGACGACGACGGCGCAGCCCTCGCCGCGCACGTAGCCGTCGGCCGCCGCGTCGAAGGAGTGGCACTGTCCGGTCGGTGAGAAGAAGGACCACCGGGCGGGCAGTACCGTGCCCTCGGGGTCCAGGGTGAGCGAGGCGGCGCCGGCCAGCGCCATGTTCGACTCGCCGTTCAGCAGGCTCTGGCAGGCGGTGTGCACGGCGACGAGGCCGGAGGCGCAGCCGGTCTCCATGGTCAGTTGGGGCCCTTGCAGGTTCAGCAGGAAGGCCAGCCGTCCCGCGGCCATGCTGTCGGTCCCGCTGTGGATGGCGTACGGGTCGGTGTCCTCCAGCGGACGCTGGGAGCGCAGCAGATAGTCCCGCGAGTACAGGCCGAAGAACGTTCCCACCCGTTCCCCGGCAAGATCGGTGGGCGGTGTGCCCGCGTGCTCGCATGCCTCCCAGGCGACCTCCAGCAGCAGCCTGTGCTGCGGGTCGACCCAGGGTGCTTCGTGCTCGCTGATCCCGAAGAAGTCGGGCTCGTAGGAGAAGACGTCCTCCAGGAACGAGCCCCACCGCATCCGCTCGGCCACGTCGGGTGGCAGTTCCTTCAGCGTCTCGGGCGTCCAGCGGTCGGCGGGGACGGGGCCGATCGTATGGCCCTTCGCGTCCAGCAGCTTCCACAGGCCGGAGAGCGAACCGATACCGCCGGGGAAGCGGCAGCCCACGCCGATGACGGCGATCTCTCCCCGGGGCCGTGCGTCCCCTCGTCCAGAAGACTGAACGGCGGATGTGTCCATGTCCAACTCCAGTTCGGGGTGATCGGATCGGGTGGTGCTCCGCGATCGCGTGGTGGCCCGCGATACGGAACGATTCCGTCGAGCCGCGCCACGGCGTACGAGCCGGGCCGTGTCGTACGAGGCAGTGACTGCCGTCGGGACCCAGTGCACCGCGATGGGCTCGGCGCGACAAAGGACTGCGGCGCCGGAAGTGCTGCGACCGGTGCGGCATCGCGCACTTGTGAAATCCGCGGTCGGAGCCGGACGGACGAACCGGGCGGTCCCCGGCGACTCGGCCCGGACCGAGCCGACTCCGGCGTCCGGCAGCCCTGTGCGCATCCCCGCGGCGCATTCACAAGGACACAAGCGATATACGCGTGCACGCCTGCCGCGGCCGTCTCGCCTTCACACCCCGGGGAGGCGAGGGATACGACGGCGAGCAGGCACATCCGGCCGGGCCAGGAGGGAAAGGTGCCCCGAACACGCAACACCCGCCTGCACACGTTGCTCCAGGAAGCCGACTGGAGTGGCGCTCAACTCGCCACCGCGCTGCGGAAGCTGGCCGACGAGCACGCGCAGCGGCTGACCTGCGACCGGTCGACGGTCTCGCGCTGGCTCGCCGGCACCACCCCCCGGCCGCCCGCGCCGGAACTGCTGCTGCAAGTACTGTCACGGCGTCTGCAACGGCCCGTCAGCGCCGCCGAGGCAGGTCTGAGCAGCGCTCCGGCCACAGTGCTGGACCTCTCCTGGGAGGCCGACCCGCTGCACAGGCTGACCGTCCTCACCCGCGCCGAAATGGATCCCCGCAGCCGCCATACGCTGCACACCGGGACGTACAGCCTCGCCGTGCCCGACGTCTGGCGCTCGGAGCAGATGCCCGGTGCGGAACCGCGGCAGCGGCCGCCCCGGACCACGGGCCGGGCCGGGCACGCGGAAGCCGAGGAGATGCGGACCATGGCCCGGGTCTTCGCCGAGGCGGCGCAGCTCCACGGCCCCGGCCACGTCCGCTCGGCGCTGGCCGCCTACCTGGCCCGTGACGTGACGGGGTACCTGCACGCCCCGGCCACCGAGAACGCGCGCCACCACCTGCTGATCGGCGCGGCCCAACTCGCGCTGCTGCTCGGCGGCATGAGCGCGGACGGCGGCGCCGAGGCACTCGCCCAGCACTACCAGCACACCGCGGCGCAGCTCGCCGCCGAGGCCGGGGATGCGGCCACCTTCGCCATCGCCCTGCGCGCGATGTCCACCCACGCGCACGACATGGGCCACCACACCACCGCGGTGCTGCACCTGGCAGAACGTGCCGCCGACAGCGCACGCGCCGCGGGCAGGACCGTCGGCGCATACGCCCAGGCCCAGCTCGCCGTCATGGAAGCCCACCACAGCGGGCGGGCCGCGCTCGACGCACTGGCCGTCGCCGAACGCCTCCACGAACAGGCACCCAGCGCAGCGCCGGGCCCCTTCAGCCACTATCCAGCCGCGTCGCTGCACTATCAGCGCGCCCAAATGCTGGCCACCCTCGGCGACACGGCGGGCTCCGCCCGTGCCCTGGCCACGTCCCTGCGGCTACGCGATCCCACCGAGCGGCAGGCCACCGCCCTCACCCGCGCCCGGCTCGCCGAAAGCTGCCTCGCGCAGGGGCACCTCGACGCCGCCCTCGCCCACTGGCAGACGTTCCTCGACGCCTACCCGGTCCTGCACTCCTCTCGCGTAGCCCACCGCCTGAGCGCCATGCGCCGGCTGCTGCACCCCCATCGCCGGCACCACGCCACTGCCCAGCTCCTGGCACGCTCCGCCGCCCTGCGCTGACTCCGGGGCGGTACCGGGCGGGGAGGGGGCGAAGGGGACACCGGACGGATCCTGCACAGCAGGAAAGCCAACGAACTGCCGCCGAGTACCGCATCGTCCGGCCCTGTGGTGCTGATCAGCACCAGTCGACACCGCTGCGACGCCCTGCACCGGGCCTGCCGCTCCCCGGCCGGGCCCCGCACCAGGCGCCGACCGCATGCCGGCAGTGATCGCCGACACAGCGCCGGGGGACCCGGCCCGGCAGACGGCGACGACCTTGGTGCGGCTGCCTCCACGCGCTACCTGCCCTGCACCCTGCCGCACGCGACGGGCCTGCCCCACCCTCGCCGACGTCGGGTACACCGGGGCGGGATCGGCATTCACACTCCGCTGCGGCCGCACCCTGACATCTCCGCACCGCTGTGCATCGACAACCGCACGCACAGTCGTCTCCAACGCGGCGTCCGGGCCCTCGGCGAGCGCGCCGCGTCCGCCCTCAACGCTGGTCCGCGCTTCAGCACGTCACCCTGAGCCCGAACCGCATCGACGACATCGCATGTGTGGTTGTCAGACATTGCTCCAGGAGCAGGGCTTGCCCGCTTCGCAGTGTTCGTAGCCTGGCATGGTCGGGAAGAATTCATCGTTGTCCCGCATCCGCCGCCTGGGGGCCGGCAGTTTGCTGAATGCCTCCTGGTTCTGTTGTGAGGGGATGGCTCCCCGGCCGCAGGTCTCCTTCCCGCTTGGTCCGGTCGCCGCTTTCCGGGTGTCGGCCAGCAGGCCGAAGTTGCTGCCGGCGCCCACTTTCCCGGCGAGGAGCTGGGCGCACTCATCGCCGCTGCTGACCTGGTCGGTCCCGCCGGGGAAGCCACCGGAGATGTGCTCTTCGAGCGGTGCGGACGGCCCGTCCGGGCCCGACGGGAGAGCGTGGTGGTGGCCATCGGTGTCCGGGAGTCGGGCCGGAGGGTCCTGGAGTGCGTGGCGGTGTACTCAGTCGGATGCGAGGAGTTCGGCCAGCCGGTGGGTGTCTTCGAGATAACGGTCGTAGGGAAAGCCGGCGGCGACGAGTGCGGCCCGGAATTCCTCGTCGAGCGGCTTTCCTGTGGCGTGGAAGGCTTCCCGGCCGGCCTCGGTGAGGCGGACCAGCCGCCGCCGCGCGTGTTCGGGGTCGACGGTGATCTGCACCAGGCCGTCCGTCTGCAGTGGCCGTAGTGCCCGGCTGATCGCCGGGTCGGACACCGACAGGGCCTGCGCGAGTTTGTGCTGCGTCGTCGGCTCGATGTCCTCCAGCGTACCGAGAAGTCGGATCTGGCTGTAGGTCAAGCCGTCGGGGCCATCGGTACGCCGCCGGGCCGCCTCGCCCAGCAGCATGACCACGCGGTGCAGCAGGTCTGCGAGTCCGTCATCCACAGCTACCACTGTACCTGACTGTTGCGCGGTTAATATTAACCTGTTAAGACTAAGCTATGAGCAACCTCTCCTACCTCGCACAGTCCGCGTTCCCCCTGGTGTGGCTGCTGGTGCCGACCGTCGGAGCCTTCATCCGGACCCGCCGCGCCCCCTCCCTCCAACAGGCACTGGAAACCTGGCAACGCTGGTGGGCCATCGGCGCCTTCGGCTGCGGCAGCCTGTGGATGACGGTCGCGTTCCTCGGCGCCCCGGACGTCATGGCAACGGCGATCGGTTTCGACCGGACGCCCTTCATGTTCGAGATCGCCTTCGCCAACCTCGGGCTGGCGGTCATGGGCTTCCGGGCCGCCTCGGCATCCGCGCGCGAGCGCATCACCATCGGGCTCGGCGGCGGGATGTTCCTCTGGGGAGCCCTGGCCGGCCACGTCTACCAGTGGTTCGTCAACGGCGACCACTCCCCCGGCAACACCGGCGGAGTCCTCGTCAACGACCTCCTGATCCCGGCAGTCATGATCACCCTGGCCGTGCGCTCCCAGCGCCTGGAGCGGGCCACGCCCCGGCCGGCCACGCAAGCCGCCGCCGTCTGACACTCCAGGAGCTGTTGCCCACCATGCCGACTCACCACAGCCACACCCCCGACGGCCAGAACGACGAGACCGGAACGGTCTCCACCGGCCGGCTCACCGCGTTCGTGGACGCCGCCATCGCGATCGCCCTCACCCTGCTGGCTCTGGACCTTCCCGTCCCCGCCGGCGACACCACCGGTGCCATGCTGCGTTCGGTGCCGGACCACAGCAACGAGTATCTGGCCTTCGCGCTCAGCTTCGTGGTGATCGCCGCCCACTGGCGGGCCCACCACGAGATCTTCCGGTATGTCCGCTCGCCGAGCAGCCGGCTGACCAGCCTCACCCTGGCATGGCTGTTCATGCAGGTCCTGATGCCGTTCGCGACCCGAGTGATCACCGCCGACGGCGCCTTCCCGCCCCGGTTCAGCCTCTACGCAATCATGCAGGTCCTGGCGTCCACGCTGATCGCGCTGATGATCCGGGAGATCCGGCACGAACACCTGTACCGCACCGACGTCCCGCCCCGGGCGTTCACCCAGAGCCGGGTGCGCAGCCTCTGCCTGGCCGCGGTGTTCGGGGCGTCCGTCCCCGTCTCGTTCCTGACCACGAGCACCGGCGCGTACCTGTGCTGGCTGACGGCGCCTCTCGTCCTCACCGTCGCCCAACGCGTCCAGAACCGTGCTCCGACCTGTGACTGAGGGGTGATGTCCCCGCGAGAGGCGGGCCCGGACTCCGCCCGCCCGACGGCATACGCTGGGGATATCCGGGCCGGAACCGTAAGTGCTCAGGACAGAGGCGCTCTTCGGCGCCGGCGTGGTCGAGGCTCATGGCTCCTCCATGTCCGGCACCGGTGAGATCGTTGCACCGGCCGACAGCAGTCTCTCCGCCAGCGCGCGGCAGCGCCTTCCGAGCTCCGGAGGGTCGAGTACCTCGAAGTCGTGCCCCAGCAGGAGTACGTGCATGAGCACGAAGTCGAGGCTGGCGGCGCCACTGAGCACCTCGCAGAGCTCGCTGGCTCGGCGTCGCACGACGGCCGCCGACGCCGGAATCTGCGCGCGCACCGTGTCGGCCGGCGCGTGCACGAGGAAGCGCGCCTGGTGCGGGTAGACCCGGCTCGCCACACTCTCCTGCACGTACGTCGCCGCGTCGGGCGCCGCTCGCGGGCAAAAGCGCCAGGTCCGTGCGGACGCGTCGGTCATCCGGTCGACGCGGAAGCTGCGCCAGTCGTCGCGATCGAGGTCGTAGGCGAGGAGATACCAGCGCCGGTCGGAGGCGACCAGCCGGTAGGGCTCGACCCGCCGACGTCGCACCTCGCTCCCGGACGGGTAGTCGAAGCCTGCCTCGACCTCGTCGCGGCAGGCTCTGGCCAGGGTCATGAGTACCTCGGGGTCGACCGGCGTACGGCCTCCGCCAAAGGACTCCACCGAGCCGGAGAGCGCGCGCACCTCGTGCCGAAGCCGGGTGGGCAGTACCTGGTCGAGCTTGGTCAGTGCCCGGAGTGCGGCGTCGCCGGCGCCGGCGACCGCTCCACCCGCGCCGGCGAGCAGCGAGACCGCGGTGCCGATCGCCTCCTGGTCGTCGAGAAGCAGCGGCGGCAGGTCCTGCCCCGCGCCGAGTCGGTAGCCGCCGCCGACACCCTGGCCGGCATGCACCGGATAGCCGAGCGTGCGCAGCCGCTCGACATCACGCCGTACCGTGCGCGACGTGACCCCGAGCCGGTCGGCGAGCTCGGGGCCGGTCCAGACCTGGCGCTGCTGCAGCAGCCCGAGCAGGGTGAGCACCCGCTCCGTCGTGCCCCGCTCGTTACCGCTTGCCACGTCCATGCCGCCCACCCTGCCAGAGACAGCGGACCGATCCTGTCCGCTAGGGGAGTCAAGGTGGGCGGCATGGATGCAGATCAACTCGACTGGAACCGGACACTGCGCGAGCAGTGGGAGGTCCACTGGAAACATCAACTCCGAGCCCGGCTCGAGGGCCTCACCGACGACGAGTACTTCTGGTCGCCGGTGCCGGACGCCTGGAACGTGCGGCCGCGCGGCAGCTCGACGGCGCCCGTGCAGGCCGGTGTCGGGGACTTCACGATCGACTTCGCCTTCCCGCAGCCGGTCCCTGCTGCCTTCACCACAATCGCCTGGCGACTCGGTCACGTCATCGTCGGTGTGCTCGCTGCGCGCAACGCGGCGCACTTCGGCGCGCCGGCGGCGTCGTACGAGACGTGGGAGTACGCCGGCAGCGCGGCCGCCGCGCTCGACCAGCTCGAGGTCCAGCTCGACGTCTGGCTGGCCGGGGTGCGCAGCCTCGGCGACGCCGGGCTCCGGGTCCCGATGGGTGAGAAGGAGCCCTTCCCCGAGGCGCCCATGGCCGATCTGGTGCTGCACATTCACCGCGAGCTGATCCACCACCTGTCCGAGGTCTGCCTGCTGCGCGACCTCTACCCGCACACGAAACCCGCTACGAACGGAGCAACCCGATGAGCCACCACGTCCAGGTCACCTTCGACGCTCACGATCCGCGGGCGCTGTCGTCCTTCTGGCGCCACGTACTGGGCTACGTCCACCCCGGCCCGCCCGGAGTCGACCTGCCCGAGGGCGCCGACCCGCTGGCCGCATGGGATGACTTCCTCGCGCGGGTCGGCGTACCGGAGGAGCAGCGCAACACGAGATCGGCCATCGAGGACCCGGACGGGCACGGCCCACGGCTGTTCTTCCAGCAGGTGCCGGAGGGCAAGGCCGCCAAGAACCGCGTCCACCTCGACGTCCGCGCGGCTCCCGGGCTGAAGGGAGAGGAGCGGATGGCGGCTCTGGAGGCCGAGTGCGACCGGCTCCTCGCGCTGGGAGCGACGCGGGTACGTCGCTACGAGCCCGCTCCCCCGATGAGCGCCGGCTTCGTCGTGATGACCGACCCCGAGGGCAACGAGTTCTGCCTGGACTGACGCAGCTCAGCTGTAGTCGCCGGGCCGCGGCAGGTCTTGACCGCTGCACCGATGTTTCCCGAGGCCGGTCAAGGCCGCAGTGATGCCGGCCGGCGACCCCGGCGGACACCCGGCAGGCCGCCGGCCCTGAGCCTGCCGCAACGTCAGAGCCGGGGCAGGGGGATGACGCCCATGGCGTCATCCCCCTGCCCTTGGTCAGGGCCCGGAGCGGGGAACGTACTCAGCTCGCGCCCAAGGCGCTGGACCTCGTCGTCCTTGCCGGAAACCGGGCCGGTGCCGGTCGGCCGACAGCAGCTCGCCGTAGTCGGTGATGTCCTGCATGGCGGAGACCACCGTCCGCAGCGAGGAGCCGGCCTTGTTCCGCTGGACAGCGGCGGTCTCCCTGTCCCGGACGACGCCGTACTCGCGCAGGAGCGCCCCGCAGTGGTCCTGGGGGACCGCGGCGAGCGTGGTGACCCGGCGCTCACGCAGCCAGTTCAGCCAGGACGTGAGGTGGTGGACGCGGGCACAGATGGTGCGGGGGTGCCGCGGGAGCCGGCGGGCCCTCGGCACGGCGAGGACGCGCTCGTCCTGGGTGGCGATCCGGGCCGGGGCGAGTTCCTTGGCGACCACGCGCCAGGGCCGGTGGGTGATCCGGTCGAACAGCACGTGCTTCTCCGTCACCTTCATCTGCACGGGTGCATCGGCCCAGCCGACGAACGACCACACGTCGTCCTCAAAGCGCGGCCGCGGGGCGGCCGCTCAGCCAGTTCAGACGGGCGGTCGCGGCGATGTCGGCGCCGGCGAACACCGACAGGAACGCAGGCTCCGCGGAGACAGGAAGCAGGCTCACGACGTTGTCTCCTCGGCTCGCAGCGGCAGCTCGGCGTCCTCGTCACGCCTCGTCACCGACATCGCGCTGTGCCGCCGCGATGGCGGCCTTCCCGAACCGCGGCAGGATGTCCGCCGACAGGCGACGGGCGTAGGGAGCGAAGACCGCGGCGAACTGCTCGCGCGGCGTCTGACGGAACTGCCGCGCGAAGAATGCCTTCAGCCGCAGCAGATTCGGCAGATGCCGCGGGGCGAACAACGCCAGCGTCCCCCGCACCGTCGGAGCAGTCGACACCGCCCAGCTCCCTCGACCTGGTTGAAGAGACGCCATGCGCAGCTTCAGCCGGCGGCGCCCACGGCGTCATCGTCTCGGACTGCGTGGCTTCCGGCGAAGGTCGAGGTCACCGCCCCCTACGGGCCCGAGGGGAAAGCCCCGGGCGGGACCGTCGCGGCCTGTCCTGGCCCGCCCAGAGCTCAGCAGGACTGTCAGAGAGGCAGGACTCCGAGGCGTCGGGGGCGCCGGACCCCGTCGCACCGTTCCTTACTACGATCACCGGATGCAGAACATCACGTGCACCCACTGCGGCGCGGCCGATCCGGAGCCGGGCTTCGTCGAGGACTCCGGCAAGAACGCGCGCGGATATGCGCGCTGGATCGCGGGCCACCTGGAGCGAGGGATATTCGGCGGCGCCAAGCGCATGGGCCGGCCGAGCCGGCAAATCGACGCCTACCGGTGCCACCAGTGCGGCCACCTGGAGCTGTTTGCGACCCACCAGACCTGACCCCGCCGCCTTGTCGCGTACCGCAGGAGCGAACCCTCCCGTCTGGGCACGACGGGACACCTCGTGGGCTGCAGGGCCTCAGCTCGCATCCCAGAGCAGCCCGAGGGCGACGAGTTCGTCGTGGTACTCGATCCGGTCCGCCCATGCGCTCGGCCAGGCGTCCGCACCCAGGTACGCGCCCGCGAAGGCACCGGTCAAGCAGGCGAGGGAGTCGGAGTCACCGGAGGTGCAGGCAGCCCGGCGTACGGCGGTGACCGGCTCGTCGGGGAAGAGCAGGAAGCACAGCAGCGCGGTGGCCAGGGCTTCTTCGGCGACCCACCCCGCGCCCGTGAAAGTGCACGGATCGGCCTCCGGCTCAGGGACCCGCAGGGCGTCGTCCACCTTGTCCAGGACGGCCAGGCACTCGTCCCACCCGCGCTCGGTGAACTCGGCCGCGCTGTGGTCCTGCGCGAACTCCCACAGGTCGCCCAGCCACCACTCCCGGTAGACGGACCTGCTCTTTCGCGCGTATTCCCGCAGCATGTCCATGAGTTCGCCCGGCCGCGTCCCGTGCGCGAGCAGGCGTACGGCGTGTGCCGTGAGATCGCTGGCGGCCAGCGCTGTCGGGTGCCCGTGCGTGAGCGCGGCCTGCAACTGCGCCACTCCCGACCGCGCCTCTTCCGGCAAGCCCGGCATCAGACCGACCGGCGCCACCCGCATGTTCGCACCGCACCCTTTGGAACCCGTCTGGCTCGCCTGCTGCCAGCGCCGCTCTTGATGACTGAGCTTCTCACACGCCACCAGGCAGGTGCGTCCCGGCGCACGATTGTTGTCGGGCGAGCGCCACCATTCGACGTACTCCTCGCGGACCGGTCGCACGACCCGGGCCGGTGCGAGCGGTCCCCGTTCCCTGGCGGTACGCAGCCCCCGGCCCAAGGCAAGTGTCATCTGCGTGTCGTCCGTGACGATCGCAGGTGTGGGCAGGTCCATCGCCCGCCAGGGGCCACACTTGGCGAGGATCTGCGGGACGTCGTTGAATTCGGTGGGGAAGCCGAGCGCGTCCCCGATCGCCAACCCGATCATCGCCCCGACCCCGGCCTGCTTGCCCCCTGCTCGGATGTTCATCCGCCCATCCAAGCCACTGGGTGGGTGAGGCGCCATAGCTTTCCGCGGGGAGCTCTCCCATGGGTTCCATGCCTTTGCTGGTGGTCGCCGTCACGGGCCGAGAAGTCGACGGAGCCGTAGCGGGTGCCGACGCCTGCGCCTTTCCTCGGGAAGCCCGGCTGTCCCTCCTCCGGCCGGGCCCAAGAGGGCTGACCGGGGCCGGAGGAGGGGCGTGGTGGCAGCGGTTATACGGCGCCGGCGGCGTGGTGCAGGCGGCGGACACTGGTCAGTTCGACTTCATAGTCGAGCAGTTGGGGTTTGCCGTGTGCGGGGAGGACGGCGGAGGACTGGTGCAGCCAGTGGAGTGAAAATCCCTTGCTCGGTTTCTTACCGACGAAGGGGTGCAGGTTCGGCGCAGGGACCATCTCCAGGTTGTCGGCGATGACCTGCTGGTCCACGTCCACCGCTGTGTTGAAGACGGCGTACGTGCCCTTGTCGCGGGTCCGGAACGTGTAGATCTTCTCGTGCTCCGACTCGCCTTCCTTGAACTGGGCGGTGGCCCTCTTTCCCAGGTCTTTCCCCACCTCCTTGGGGACCTCGTGCACCGAACGCGCGGCCTTGGTGTCAGCGAACTCGGAGGAGGAGAGGGGGCCACGGATGGTGTAGAGGTCAGCAAGCGACGTGGACAACTTCTCGACGCCCTTGGCGCTGCTGCCTTCCGCGCCGGAACCGGTGGGCAGGACGCGGACGAAACCGTCCTCGTCCTTGGCGAGAGGGACCGTCTTCTTCTCGTCGTCGACGAGAGACACACTTGCGACGTTCTTCCACCCGCCCGCCGCCTTCCCGTTGCTCTTGCCCTTGTCCCGGTCGAAGACGATCAGCTGCGGGTACTTGCTCGTGCCTTCCTTGTCCTTGGTCCGGGTCTTGACCGCGAACCACGTGGCCTTGCCTTTCCTGGGGATGAGGTAGGTGCGGTCCACGTAAGAGAAGGGCTCGGCGGACGCGGCCTGTTCCTTCTTGCTGAGGTCGGCGTCCGCCTTGTAGCCGGCCTGGCTCTGCTCAAGGAGGGCTCCGCCCTCGACGGTGGACAGCAGCTTTCCGTCGTTCGTCTTGTTGGCCCGGTTGTTGACACTGACATACCGGTCGACGATCTTGGCGGCCTCGGCCTCGGTGACGACGCCCTCCGGCTCGGCAGCCTTCTTGTCCCCCTCGGCCGCTGAGTCGCCGCAGCCGGTGAGCGACACAGCCACAGCCGCCAGCACGGCCAGACCGGCCGCCTTGTTGCGACCGATGGCACCTGTGCCGTACGGCGCTCTTCGCCCTGCCTCCTGTGACTCCCTCATCACATCCCCCAAATTCCGTCACTTGACGTACAGGGCGTAACACTAGCTGCGACGACGAACGTGCGTGCGCTTTCGGTGGGCTGGACGTTATGACCCTGATCACTGCGCGCTCCGACCGCACGTCCGAGCGGCCCACTGCTGAATGGTCCTTGCCGGTGGACCTCAGGGGCCACACGGCCCTTCGGCATGGACGAAGGTGTGTCGGCGCGCGTGTTCCCCGGATACTTCTGCGTCCGGTCAGGACGTTCAGGCGTGCGGGCCGCCGGGGCGGCCGGTCCGCTCACCTGCCAGCGCGCGGACCGACCGGTGGAGGCTCCTGCGGTTCACCGCACCTTGTACGTGCAGCCCTTGTCGGACTTGCCGCCCCGATTGTCCGCGACATCCTTCCCGTCGACGGTGATGATGCACGCGCCAGGTTTGAGTGTGCCGTCGGGGCCGGCCACCGATCCCGGGACGATGGACACCAGGACCCCGACCTTCTGCTGTGCGGAGGTGAGCGTGAGGGTCTCGGTCTTCTTCCAGGGCAGCGAACCCGTCTCGGAGCCGCTGGAGCCGAGTTGGTAGGAGATCCCTTGCGCCAAGGCCCCCTTCCCCCGGACCTCGAGAGTGACCTTGCGTTTCACCTCACCGCCGTGGGCTCCGGCATCTATCGTCTTCTTCGCGTCCGGCGTGGTCTTGTCCCCCGACGCCGCCTTGTCGCCGCCGTCGCTTCCGCAGGCCGTCAGCACAACAGCGGCCGTCACCACAGCCACACCAGTAAAGATTCTTTGCATGTTTCCCCTCGATCTCACAACAAGTATGCCGCCACAGCTCTACGGCGCTCTCGGGAGGCGGCGCGACAACAGCCGGCATCAGCGGAGCACCGGCAGGTCGCGCCGCCGGAGCATGGCCGTCGTCGTGGGTTCTCGGCGCTGTGGAACGCTCGACCGCACGACGGACGCCGTCGAGGCCGAGCAGCAACGTCATATCGGTGAACAAGTCTGCAGTTCCTGCCTGATCGCTCAGCGTGGCGAACAGAGATGATCAGCCGGTTTCACGGGCACCCTGCATTCGGGGACGTGCCCGTGTCATGGCAATCGGCCGGATGTGGTTCGCTGCTGAGATGACTCAGGACTTGGAGATCGTCGCCTTCGAATCCGCCGCAACATTCGAGGCGTGGCTCGGCGAGAACCACGCCGTCTCGCCCGGCATCTGGCTCAAGCTTCGCAAGAAGAACCCCGCAGTCGTCGCGCTGGACTACGCCCAGGCACTCGATGTGGCACTCTGCTACGGCTGGATCGACGGCCAGAAGGCCACGTTCGACGACCAGTGGTGGCTCCAGCGGTTCACCCCGCGAAAGCCGCACAGCAAGTGGTCCAAGGTCAACCGGGACAAGGTGGCCGCCCTGATCGAGCAGGGCCGGATGCGTCCGCCGGGGCAGGCCGAGGTCGACCGCGCCAAAGCGGACGGCCGCTGGGAGGCGGCCTACGACAGCGCAAAGACCGCAACAGTGCCGGAGGACCTCGCGGCGGCCCTGACCGCCGTCCCGGCCGCGGCGGCGTTCTTCGAGACACTGGACAGGCAGAACCGTTTCGCGATCCTGTACCGGATCCAGGACGCCAAGAAGGCCGAGACGCGGGCACGCAGGATCGAGAAGTACGTAGCAATGCTGGCGAACGGCGAAATGCTGCACCCGTAGTCACAGCGAGGGTCGGCTGCGGGTGGTGCCGGGGGCTCTCCCGGTGCGCCTGCGGCCCGGTAACATCCATCCCGCAGTGAACATGACAGCACGTCAGAAACCCTGACCTCGTGCCATCACGAACGGGGCTGTCCCGCAGGTGATCAGCACAGCAGAAAATACATCTGCCCAGCGAGAAGGAGGATTGTCCAAGCCGCTGTTCCCGCCCCTGTCGGAGACTCTCCCCAGGTGAAGAAGCGTATCGGGTCACACCCGCGGGTCCACACTGAGGGCGACGGACGCGGAGGGCTCCGGGAGTCCGTCGTGGCCATCGTCCTTCTGAGCATCGTGCTTGTGACCGTCGTCGCACTACTGGCCGCCGTCGGCGCCGGCAAGCTCGCCCGCATGGACGGCGCCACCTACCCCGCCGCACCCCCACGGGCTGCCACGACCTTCGCCGCGGTCCCCACCCTCGCCACCACCACGGCCGCAGCCCTCGCCACAGTTCGCACCTGAACGTCTCTCCCCGGGAGGAACCGCAGCCAGATCAATCTCGCCGTTGCCTTCCTGGCCCCACAACAGCTCACGCCCCGACTTCGAGAGAACAGGACCGTCTCCGGGGGCTCTTCCGTACCGCCAGCCCTCATTCGGGGTCGGATTTCTGAAACTTGCCCAGGTCAGGACTATTACCCGGTGGCGGTCAGGAGGCCGGAGGCAGTTTCCGGTCCGCCAGCCGGCCAACCGCCATCCACCGAGACCGCCCAGGCCGGGTCCTCTTCCGCGTCGGCCTGGGCCACCAGAGCGGTGAAGACCCGTTCCCAGGTGCCGTCCACGGCCCACATCCGCAGCCGGTTGCAGACACCCCGCCAGTTGCCGTACTTCTCCGGCAGATGCACCCACTGCGTGCCGGTCTGGAACTTGTAGGCAATCGCGTCGATCACCTCACGATGATCTCGCCAGCGGCCACCCCGCTTCGGTGTCCGGTCCGGAAGCAACGGCTCGATCCGCGCCCACTGCGCATCAGACGACGACAGACCCGGACCAACGATCAGACGATCCGAACGAAACGGCCTAGACGCCGTGGTGGTTCTGCGGCCCCGCGGAGACCGCGGCCCTTTGGGCGGCTGCGGCGAGCCAGGGCCCGATGGAGCCGTCGTTGGTGAGGTCGGCGCGGTAGGCCAGCGCCGCGGTCAGGTAGCGGTGCTTTCTCCGGCTGTACCGCCATCGGTAGCTGCGGTAGACCTTGTCGGGACAAGGGGCGAGGCCGCCCCCGTCGCGGGCGCTCCACATGGTGAGGCGCCAGCCCCCTCCCCCGTCGCCCAGGTACCCGTGCGCATCCTTGGCCGTCGCCACGTCGGGGAACGCGAAGACCTGGACGGAGATGAGGACGGGGTTCTCGGGCGTGGCGTGGGGGCCGGGCTGCTCCGAGTAGACCGCGGCGACCAGTTCGCTGCAGTCACGGCGCGTGAGTTCCTCGGTCAGCTCGCTGGGGCCCGCTTCACGGACCGGGCGGGTTTCCTCGGCGATCCGTGCGAACTCGATACTCAAGTCGTTGGTGAACCGCCGCGGCAGCAGGGCGCCCGCGGTGAACGGCGTCTCGTCGGTGGAGGCGCGGTTCCAGGAATCGGGCGAGGCCGGCCGAGGTGCGCGCGGCGTGACGTCCATCAGGCGGGTGCGCGGGGCCGGGGGCATTGCCGCGGTGGGAGCTTCCGCTGCGGCGCACGACACCAGGAGTGCCTGTAGCCGCTCCTGGACGTGCTGTGCCGACTGGGGGCGCCGGCCGGGATCGCGCTCCAGTAGTTCGGCGACGAGCGCGGTCACCTCCGGCGGCAGGCCGGGGCGGAACGCGTCGAGGGGCGGGGCCTCCTCGTCGAGCTTGCGCCGCACGACCGCGAGGCTGTTGTGCCCGGTGAAGGGCGCCCGGCCGGCGAGCATCGCGAAGAGCATCCCACCGAGTGCGTACAGGTCGGAGCGTTCGTCGCCGCGTTCCGTGAGGAACTGCTCCGGTGCGCCGAACTCCGGCGTTCCGGCTGGGGCCAGTTGGGAGGAGTGCGCCACGGTGAACGCGGCCTGGACGAACCCGGCGATCCCGAAGTCGATGACCTTCACCAGCCCGTCGCCGGTGAGGATGACGTTGTGGGGCTTGATGTCGTAGTGGATGACCTGGGCCCGGTGGGCGGCCTCCAGCGCGGCGCAGATGCCGCTGGCGACGGCCACGGCACGCGTCAGGGGAAAAGGACTCTCAGCCTGGAGACGCGCCGTGAGCGTCTGGCCGTCCACCTTCTCCATGACCAGGAACAGCACGTCGTCGTGGACACCCCGGTCGTACAGGGCGGCGACGTTGGGGTGGACGATCTGGGCAGCGGCGACCGCCTCGCGCTCGAACCGCCGGGGCAGGTCAGCGTGGGCAATCCCGTCGAGATCCAGCAGCTTGAGCGCGACCTCACGGTGGAGCACGCGATCCCGCGCGGCCCACACCTCCCCCATGCCACCCCGGCCCAGACGGCCGATCAGCTCGTAACGGTCCGCGATCAGCCTTCCCCGCTCCACGTCCGCCCCCTGCTTGTCCTTGACATGGCAGGGGGGCAGCATACGAGACGCCTCCACACCTGCGAAGACGGCGGGTGCGGCGGCCGCCACCGTCTCGGACTTCACATCGCCGGGATCTTCATCTGGTCCGCGCGATGATCCAAACGAGAGTACCCAGCCGTAGGGAGAGGCGGGCCAGTCCGGTGTCCGGAGGCAGATGTCGCGCGGGCTGACCACCTTCCCCGGACCGGGACGTCGATGGGTGACGAACACCGGGCCACGGGTACGGCCCCGCAGCAGGCGAGGCAGGAGCCGGGCGGTGCCGGCGTCCCAACAGACCGTCGCCAGCACGAAGTCCTCGCGCGCCTGTCCTCGGCGGCGGACCTTGCTGCGGGCGCCCTTGGCCTTGACCGAGCAGCGGCGGGTGGCGAGGTCCAGGTCGCCTCGATGTTCACACCGAGGATCTCCTCGGACCGCCCAGCGGTCTCACAGAGCATCCGCCACAGCGCCTTCTCCCGCAGGTGGACCTCGCGCCGGGCGATGAGCCGGTCCACGGCCATCTTCGAGCGGGACGGGGTCTCGGAGTCCGGCGCTGCCAGCCGCTTCGCGCAGGCCGGGACCGCCGGGTTGGCATACCCGTACGACTCGCACCGGCCACGCCACATCCGGTCTTGCCCCTAATGCTCCCCGGCCCCGTGCGCTGGGCCGACCTCCAGCCAGGCAGCCAAGCTATTCCTCAGGTTCCGATAGCCGGGGTTACCAATGTCCCGGGTAGGGCTTTCCCCGCGCGTGCGGGGAGCACATCCTTGGGCAGGGCTTTCCCCGCTCCCACTCCCGTCTTTCGTGGCGGGCAGTCCTCGCCACGTCGCGCGGCACGGGGCCGCCCGCTGTCGAGGAGTGCGGTTTCGGCGGCTTCGGTGTGATCTGCCGATCACAGGACGGTTGGCACGCCCTCCCCGGCGGAAGCCGGAGATACCCAGTGTCCACCGCGCCGGGAGGCCGCTACCGTGGTGTGGCGGACGCTGATCCGGGGGGAATCTCATGCTGGAACAGGCTCTGACGGCACTGGCGACGGCAGCGGGCTCGGCGGTCGTCACGGCCGCGGGGACGGACGGGTGGTCGTATCTGAGGCAGACACTGGCCCGGTGGTTCGGCGCCGGAGACGGCGAACGGGAACAAACCGCGCTGGAGCGCCTCGACCAGACCGCGGCCGCCCTCGGGGCGGCGCCACCGCCCCAGGCCGAATCGGTGCGCATCCGGCAGGAGGCCGCCTGGCAGACCCGCTTCGAGGACGCGTTGGAGGCGCTGGCGCCGTCGGAACGGGAGCGGGCCGCCCACGTCCTCCGTGCGCTGCTCGAAGGCTCGTTTCCGCCCGGGGCCGAGGCGGGCGCGTTGTTCGTCGCCGGGGACGTCGACGTGCGCGCCGACCGGGGTTCGATCGCCGCGGCCCTCGTCCACGGAGGGGCCTCCATCGCGACCCCTCACCAGCCGGACCCGCCACAGGGCTGACCGGGCCGGCTGAGGAAGACCCACCAGCCCCCTTGCCGTCGGCCTCGGCCGGCCTCCCCGCGAGCGTCGGCGCGCACGCGGCGCGGCGCAGTCTCGCCGTCGGGTACGCCGCCCCGGGCAGCCGGATCACCTACGTCGCCTCGTCCGCGCGCGGGGTGGGCCTGCCCCACCAGATCGGTGTGGTGCCGCAGCAGGCCGGCTGCTTCCAGCCGCGCGCCGTGCTGCGCCGACTGGCCGACGCGCTCGAAGCGCCGGGCGGCGGCATCCTGTGCCAGGTGCTGTCCGGCCTCGGCGGCGTGGGCAAGACCCAGATCGCCGCCCGGTACGCCCGCGAAACCTGGCGTGCGGGACACGTGCAGTTACTCGTGTGGGCCACGGCGGCGACCCGTGAGGCGGTGCTGTCCACGTACGCTCAGGCGGCGACCGAGGTGCTCGGCAGCGACGCGTCGGATCCCGAGCGTGCCGCCCGCGCCTTCCTGGCCTGGCTGGAGCCGGGCGCCACCGGCTCCGCGGTGCGCTGGCTGGTGGTCCTGGACGACCTCGCCGACCCCGCCGACCTGCGCGGGCTGTGGCCGCCCGCCGCACCGCACGGCAGGACTCTGGTCACGACGCGCCGCCGCGACGCCGCCCTGAGCGGAAGCGGCCGGCGCCTGGAGACTGTGGACCTGTTCTCCCCGGCCGAGGCCACCGACTACCTCCGCAGCGCGCTCGCCCTTCACGACCGCGTCGAGCCCCCCGAACAACTGGCCGCCCTCGCGACGGATCTCGGGCTGCTTCCGCTGGCCCTCTCCCAGGCGGCCACCCACCTGGTCGACACCGACCTGGACTGCGCGACGTACCGTGCCCTGCTCCTGGACCGGGGCCGCACCATGGCCCGTCTGCTGCCGGAGCAGACTGCCCTGCCCGACGACCAGCCGAACTCGGTGGTCGCCGCCTGGTTGCTGTCCGTCGACCGCGCCGACGAACTGCGCCCCGTGGGCCTGGCCCGGCCCATGCTGCAGCTCCTGTCCGTGCTGGACCCCCATGGGATACCGATGGTGGTCCTCACCAGCGGCCCGGCCATCGGCCACCTGGCGGCGCACGGCCCCGCCGGACGGCTGGACGCCCAGGACGCGGTGCAGGCGCTGCGCGCCCTGCACCGGCTGAGCCTGATCGGCCACGCCCCGGCCCAGCCGCACCGGGCCGTGCAGGTCCACCAACTCGTCCAGCGCACCACCCGGGAGGCCCTCGACACCAAGCGGCGGCGCCACGTGGTACGCGCGGCCGCCGACGGCCTCGGCGCCGCCTGGCCCGAGATCGAACGCGACACCGACCTCGCCCGCTCCCTGCGCGCCAACGCCGCCGCCCTCTTCCGATACGTCGATGACGGTCTGTACGAGGCCGGGATGCACCCCCTCCTGCTGCGCCTGGGCCGCAGCCTGGGCAAGTCGGGCCAGGTCGGCGGCGCGGTCGCGTACCACCGGGAGCTGGTGGAGGCGGCCGCCGCCCGGCTCGGGGCCCTCCACCCCGACACGCTCACCGTCCGCCACGACATGGCCCAGTGGATGGCCAGGGCCGGTGAACCGGTGGAGGCGGCGGCGGTCCTCGCCGATCTGGTGCGCGACCGGCAGCGGGTCCTCGGCCCCGACCATCCGGACACCCTCCTGACCCGCGGCAGCCTCACCCAGCGCATCGGGGAGAGGGGCGACCCGGCCGGGGCGGTCGCGGGCTTCGCCGCGCTGCGCTCCGACATGATCCGCGTGCTCGGCCCCGACCATCCGTACACCCTCAACTCCGAGCACATCGAAGCCTGCTGGCGGGGGGAGGCGGGGGACGCGCCCAGCGCGGTCGACCTGCTGGTCGCGGTGCTGGAGCGGCTGACGAGGGTCCTTGGGCCGGACCACCCGCGGACCCTGACGGCCCGCAGCGACCTGGCCCGGTGGCGGATGGAGGCGAGGCGTCCCGCCGAGGCCGTCCGGGACTTGACCGGTCTGCTCGCCGACCGCGAGCGGGTGCTCGGCCGGGACCATCCCGACACCCTGGTCACCCGGCGCCACCTGGCGGTCGTCCGGGGGCTCGCCGGAGACTCTGCCAGGGCGGTGGCCGAGCTGGAGCGGCTGCTGCCCGACACCGAACGGGTCCTGGGGCCGGCGCACCCGCACGCGCACAGCGTCCGCTACCAACTGGCCGAGTCCCGGGGTCACTCCGGTGACCCGGACGGCGCGGCGGCCGATCTGCGCCGGCTCCTGGCCGAAGCCACCCGCGCCCTGGGCCCCGAGCACCGCCGAACCCTCAACACCCGCCGCCGGCTGGCCGAATGGCAGGGCCGGGCCGGCGACTTCGGGACGGCAGTGGCCGAGCTGACGGAGCTGTGCGCGTACACCGACCGGCTCCTCGGCCCCGACCACCGCCGCACCCACCGCGCCCGTGCCGCCCTCGCCGAGTGGCAGGGCCGGCTGGCGGGGCCCGAGCAGGCCGTGGCGCTCCTGGAAGCGGTGCTCGCGGACGCGGTCCGGGCACACGGGACGGCAGACCCGCACACCGTGGGAATCCGCGACCGCCTCGCCCGCTGGCGCCTGGGCACACCGCCCCTCGCCGAGTCCGTACTGACCTGAGCCCATCCCGGATCCCCGAGGAGCCGCCACATGTCCGCCCCTGACCTGCGAACCCGCCTGTCCGACCGGGTGATCGCCTTCCAGCGGACCGAGGACCGGCGGCTGCTGTTCGGCGCCGACGCAGACGCCGAGCTGGCGGAGGCCGCCCGGACCGCCGCGACCACCCGGCTGCCCCTCACCGGCCGGAGTCAGCGGCGTCTGGCGCAGCTGTACCACGCCGCGGCCTGGCTCCACTTCCACCGGTACGACCGCAGTCCCGGCGACGCGGGCTTCGAGGACCTCGCGCACGCGGTGTTCTACCTCAGCCCGCTCATGGGCAACGACGCGCTGATCCCCGTCCCCCTGCTGCCGGTGCTGGGCGGCAGGACGGACCCGCGGGTCCAGCTCGGGCTCGCCCAAGAGCTCCTCCGCCGGGCCGAGACCGAGGAGAACGGCCCGTACACCGTCTCCGTCATGGCGCTGCTGGACGCCGCCGCATTCCACGCCACCGACCCGGAACACCGTGCGGAGCTGACGAGCCTGCTCGGTGCCGCGCACCGGCAGCGCGCCCATGCGGCCGCGGTCACCGACCCCGCGGACCTGGAGCGGGCCGTGACACTCAGCCGTACCGCGGTCGACGCCGTCGGCCAGGACTCCCAGAGCCACAGCAGGCTCCTGGAGCGCCTGGGGCTCGCCCTGCTGACGCGCCACCAGCTCGGCGCCCGGCAGGCCGACGCCGCCGGGGCCGTCTCCGCTCTGGAGGAGTCGGTACGCACGGCACGCCCCACGGACCCGGCGCTCGCGCCCCGACGCGGCAACCTCGCGCTCGCCCTGCGGACCCGGCACGACCTGGACGGCAACGCCGCCGACCTGGAGCGCGCCCTCGCCGTCCTGGCCGAGGCGCTGCGCCCAGGACCGCCGTCCGAGCCCGCCCAGGCCGCCTTCCTGCACGGGGAGCTGCGGACAGCACTGCTCCAGCGGTACGCACTGTCCGGGCGGTCCGAGGACATCGACCGCGCCGTAGCCGCAGGAGAGTTGGCGCTGACGGCGGCGCCTCCGGGCACCGGCGAACGAGTCGGGCCCCTGGACGCTCTGGCGGAGACCCTGCTGTGGCGCTACAGGCACGAAGGCCGCTCCGCCGATCTCGACCGGGCGGTCGCCCTCGCCGAGGAGGCCCTGTCCCTCAGTTCGTGCCCGGCCGACCGGCCGTCCGCGGCCCTGCACCTGGGCCACTGCCTGCTGTCCCGCTGCGCCCGCACGGAGGAAGCCTCCGACGTGCACCGGGCGGTCACCCTGATGGAGGATGCCGCTTCCGCCCTGCCCCGTGGCGGCGCCCTGCACCAGGTGGCCGTCGGCGGGCTGGCCGAGGCATACCTCATGCGCTATGGGCTCTTGCGCCGGACGCCGGACCTCGACCGTGCCGTGGCGGCCGCCGAGGAGGCCGTGCGGGCCGGCCGGCCGGGCACCCGCGACACCGCGAAGGCACGCTCCGATCTGGCGTCCGTCCGGCTGGCCCGGTACCACCGACTGCGCCGGCCCAGCGATCTGGACGAGGCAGTCGAGCACGGTGTCGCGGCCCTGCGCGAACTCGCGCCGCGTTCCGCAACGGCCCTGACCACTGTCACGGTCGCCGCGTCGGCACTCACCGAGCGGATGGACGACAGCCTGCGCACCACGGACCGGGACCACGTCGCCTTCCTGCTCGACCGGGATTGGGGCCCGCCCGCCCCCTCCCGGGCCCGGGTCCAGTCGCTCCAGGAGGCCGGCGCCCTCGCGCTGGCCGCGGGCCGCCACGCGCGGGCGGCCCGTCTCCTGGACGAGGCCGCGCTGATGCTCCCGTCCGCCGTCCCCGATTCGGCGAACCCGATCGACCTGGCCCTGCCGCTGACGACACACCTCGGACTGGCCGAGAACGCCATCGAGGCGCACTGCGCCAAGGGCGATCCCGCGTCCGCCCTCGCCTCCGCCGAACTCGCCCGGGGCGTGCTGGCGGCGGGCGGCACCGGTGCGCCCGGCAGGCCGCACGGGCTCCCGTCTCCGGCGGAGACCGAGCGCGGGGCCGCCGCGCGGCGTTTCGCCGGCATCCGGCAGGCGCTGTCCGCGGCGCGGCCATCGGGCCAGGACCGGCCCGACGACGCCGCTCGCGCGTACGACGCGTACGACGCGTACGACGCGTACGACGAGGCGTGCACGGCGGTGCGGGAGGGACACGGCCTAGCCCGCCTCCTGCTGCCGAAGGACGTCTCCGTCCTGAGGCCCGGACGGGATCCGGGGGCGGTCGTCATGGTCAGCGCGGGCCGGCGCACCGGACACGCCCTGATCATCGGACCGGGCCGGGAACCGGTCGCGCTGCCGCTGCCGGAACTGACCAGTGCGGCGGCGTCCGAGCACACCGGGCTGTTCGCGCTGGCCACCGGACAGTTGCGGGCAGACCTGCACGCCCGGCTGGCCACTGTGCTCCCCCTGACGCTGGACTGGCTCTGGACCGCCGTCGGGGAGCCCGTCACGACACGGGTGCGGGAGCTGGTTCCCGAGCCGCGTCCCCGACTCTGGTGGATCCCGGTCGGACTGATCTCCGTCCTTCCCTTCCACGCGGCCGCTCCGATCGGCGGCGCCGGTTGCCTGGACGCGGTGGTGTCCTCGTACGCGGCGTCGGTCCGCGCGTCGGAGGGCGTCGGCCGCCCCGGACGGCCCGGTCCCCGACGGCAGCTCGCCGTCGCCGTGTCGAGCAGTCCCGGCCTGCCGGAGCTGCCCGGGGCGCTTCGGGAAGCCCGTGAGCTGGCGGCGCGCGGGGCCACCGTGCTGCCGGACGCGTCACGGGCGGAGGTTCTGGCGGCCCTGCCCGCGGCGAGCCGGGTGCATTTCGCCTGCCACGCCGGCATCGATCCTCTCTCGCCCTCGGAAGGGGCCCTGTACCTGGCCGACGGTCCGCTGACGATCGCCGAAGTGGCCGCACTCGACCTGGCGGGCGCCGAACTCGCCTACCTTTCAGCGTGTTCCACGGGGCAGGGCGGCTGGCGGTACGCCGGTGAGGTCCTGCACGTGGCGTCGGCGTTCCGGCAGGCGGGCTTCCGTCATGTCATCGGCAGCCTGTGGCCGGTCGCGGACCCCGTGGCGGTCCGCTTCGCGCGCCGCTTCCACGAGGAACTTCCGCCCGAGGACTCGGAGGGCAGCGCCGAGGCACTGAACCGGGCCGCGCGGTGGATGCGGGACCGGAACCCGGCCCGCCCCGACCAGTGGGCGGCGCTGGTGCACAGCGGTCCGTGACGCCCCGCCGCGCCACATGACCCTCTGGGCGCTCATGACCCGCCGTGCCACGAGGGCGTGGGCGGGGCGGCGTGCAGGGTGCCCTCGGTCAGCCAGTCCTGCCCCCGGTCGTCCACCGGCGCCCCGGCCGCCCGGAGCCGCTGGGCGAGTTTTCGGCGGCAGGCCGCGGTGTCCTCCAGTTGGATGAAGTTGCGCCCCGCCAGGTCGGCGATGGGCCGGTGCGCGCCGACCCGGACGATCACCGTCCGGGCCGGCGCGTGGGCGAGGGCCATGCCCAGTTCGAGCAGGACGTTCGGCCGCGCCTGCATCCCGATCAAGGTCTCCTCGGGAGGATCGCCAGGGGCGCACAGCCGCGGGTGGAGCTGGACGGTGTCCTCCGGCGTCAGCAGGACCACGACCGCCCCGGCCTGGCGGATGCCCCGGGCCACCAGCTCCCCGAGGAACGGGCTGCCCTCCGCGGTGGACTCCACGAGGGACTCCCATTCGAGCGGGCGCAGGCCGAGCGCGCGCAGGAAGGCGAACATCCCGGCACGTATCGTCAACTCCCGTCCGTGGACGACGAAGACGTTGCGCCGCGCCTCGTCCGGAACCGGGGCGGACGGGCCCGGGCTCCGGCCGGCCGGGGCGGACGGGGTCGGCTCCGGCGCCCGCGGGAGCGGCACGGGGCCGTGCTCGGCCTCCCAGCGGTCCACGGCGTCCGCCAGGTAGCCCGCTTCGTCGTCGAGCGCGGCCGACAGCCACGCGGCCAGCGCGTGGTCGTCGGCGAACGGTCCTGCGTACGGCGGCGGGCTGCCCAGGGCGCGGGCCATGTTGTCGGCGGCGATGTCCACGGTGCGGCGCAGGGAGCGCAGCCGTGGCACCAGGCGGCGCGCCTCGGCCGGCGGGCCCGTCGGGTCCGGGGTGCCCGGGAAGCCGGCCGGGACACCACCGCCGGGGCGTCCCGTCGCCTCGTCGACCCGGGCCCGCAGCTCGGCCGCCCGGTTGTCGCACCGCCAGACCCGCAGTTGGTAGCGGAGTTTGGCCGCGTGCAGCAGGTAGCGCGCGAGCGGGGGGATCGAGGTTCCGCCGGAGGACCAGCACCAGGCGCTGGCCCGCGCCTCGTCGTCCGGCCCCGCCACCAGCAGGAAGTCCCGCCGGGACCGTTCGTCCCCGCCCGGGGCGAGTTCCCACAGGTGGAGCCGCTCCTGCTCGGTGACACCCTGCGGGTGCCCTCCGGGGCTCTGCAGCGGATGCGGGAGCAGGCCCCGCACGGCGGGTTCGGCCTCGGCGGGGCCGAACGGCGGGGCCGTCCCGCCGGCCGACGCCGGCAGCCGGGCGAGGTACACGCGTGCATCGCCGATCAGCGCCTCCGTCCTGCCGTGGGACACCGCCTCCCACTGGCGTGTGAGCAGTCGCCACCCGGGCCGGTCGTGTCGCGGTGCCAGGGCCACGGAGAGGGAGAGCACGTCGTGGTGGCGCCGCAGCACCGCCTGGTAGTCGTCCTCGGCGTTCTCCTGTGCGGCCAGCGTGCGCACACCGGCCGTGCCTGGCGCGGCCCGGAGCAACTGCGCGGCCGTCGCCGGAAGGTCCCGGGGCAGGTCGCTGCCCGGCAGGGCCCGGTCCATGGCGAACAGGTGCCGACAAGCCGTCCACAGGTCCCTCACGGCGTCGTACGCGGCCGTGGCGCGGGGGCTGCCCAGAGGGGCCACGAGGTGCAGGACGAGGTGCTCGTCGAGGAGTTCCACCGATTTTCCGAGCGGGGCGGCCGGAGCCTCAGCCACTGTCGGCGCCGCCCGACTCCTCCGGGGGATTCGTCCGCGAACCGCCCCCACCGTGGGTGAGCTCGTGCAGGAGGACGTTGACGCGCTCGCGCAACTGCGGGTCGGCGCCCTCCTCCTCAGGCGCTGAGCCGGCCCGGACCACCCGGGACGGAGCGAGGTCCTCCAAGGTGGTCGTGGCGTCGAGCAGTTCCTCGGCGCCGCCGTCGCGGAGGGCGAGCGCCAAGGCGTCCACGGACCGGCTCACCTCCTGCCAGTCCGCGGGCGGCAGCCGCCACCGCAGGACCTCCTTCAGCGCCTCGACCGCATCGCCGTACTCCGCGGCCCTGCCGGAAGCCGCGGCCGTTCCGTCGTACACGGACATGCTGGGGACCCCTCCTGACCCGTGCGGGGGCCTTCGATTGTGGCACCGTCCTCCTGCTCGCGGAGGAACTTCGCGAAGAACGTCGACCCGGCCCCGGCGATGGCGTCGGGCCTGACCACGAGCCGCAGCTCGGGGCTCACCGTGCCGATGCGCGACCGGGCCAGGAACGAGCGCACGACCGTGGCCAGCGATTCCTGCGGCCCCAGGCCGTCGACGCGCGCGAGCCCGGCGCCGACGAGTCCGATGGCCACGGGACGGCGCCACCCGTGCCGGGCGGTGTGCTCCCACAGGCGTTCCATGCCGTGCGCCAGCTCCTGTGGGGAGGAGCGGGCGGCCAGATCGTTGCCCATCTGGCTGTAGGCGACGCCGAAGACCTGCTGTTCGCCGGCCGACAGGGTGACGACCGTGCCCAGGGGATAACGGGTGAGCTTGCCGAGGCGCTTGTCCGACCTGGACTCCACCGACACCGCCGGGACATGCCGCAGCTCCCGCCGCAACTGGCCGTCGAGCCGCTTGCGGTCCCCGCCGAACAGGACGTGCAGCAACTGGCCCTGGAGGCTGTCGCGGTGTATCACCCGGTCGTCCGTGACGGTGTCGAAGGTGTCGGTGAACCCGATCACCAGGTCGGCGTCCGACTGGTCGAGGAGGTCGCCGGAGACCAGCGACACCGAGGTCCGCAGGCCGGGGAAATCGTGCCGGGCCAGCACGCCGTCCTCCCCACGCACGCGGCTGCGAAGCTCCGACACCGTCCGGTCGAGGGCGAGGTCCCCGGGGAGCGACTCGGCCAGCCGCTCGGCGACGGCGAGGGCCGCCGCGGTGTCGCCCACCGCCGCGTGGGCGCGCGCCAGTTCGCGCTGCGCCGCCTCGTGCAGGGCGCACAGACGCGCGATCGTGCCGTCGGCGAACTCGTAGCCCTCCACGTCCTGGAGGGGGCGGCCCCGCCACAGGTCCAAGGCGTGCGAGAGGCCGGCGACGGCCGAGGCGGGCGGCAGCCGCCGGGCATCGCGCACCAGCTCCTGGAACCTCCACAGGTCCAGCTGATCGGACCGCAGCGCCAGCCGATACGTACTCACCCTCCCCGGTTCGGTGACGATCACGCCGGAGCTGTCACCACTCCCCTGGTCGAAGAGCCGACGCAGCATCAGGACCCGCTTCTGCACGGCCACCCGGTCGCCGCGCCGCGGCGGCGCCACCCCCCAGACGTCGCGCGCCACCTCGTCCACCGTGACCGGCTCTCCTCCGGCCACGGCGAGCCGGGCCAGGACGGCGGTGGCCAGCGGAGGCGGTGTACTCACCTCAACACCGTGGCGCACCCGGGTTCTGCCGAACAGCGTCAGTCGCAGATCGTCCACGTCGCCCCCCGCGGTCGCCGGTCTCAGCACGGCACCGCGCCAGTCTATCGACGCACCGGGAAACGGCGGTAGCGCGACGGAAGCAGATGGGAAGCGGTCCGGTGCTTTCGGCGGAAGCACCCCGGTGCGTTGACTCGGAGGCCGAACGAGCAGGCCGACACGAGGAGTTGAAGATGTCCACGACAGAACAGAACGCCGACCTGGCCGTGCGGATGGCGGCCGTGGCCGGCACGGGCCGCGACCCCCTGTCGGTGTCCGTGGCCACGGGTGAGGTCAGGTCCGTCACGGACCGCGTGGAGCGGCTCCGGGCCACACACCCGTCCGCGAGCCGCGGCTCCTGCCTCTCCGGGTACTCCACCTGGGGCGACTGACCCCCGTCGACCCGTGCCCCGGGGCCGCGCCTGGCGCGGCCCCGGGCCTTCCAGAGCTGGAGCGCGCATGCTGACCACCGGGATCACCCTCTCCGTTCGCTGTGATGCCTTCCACCCGTCGGACGTCATGATCAGTTCGGGAACGCGTCGGCTGACCGACGTCCCCGGAGCGGCCGCGGACCCGACGGCCGTCGTCCCCAGGGACGACTGGCGTCCCCTCACCCGTGCCGAGCGGGAGTTGCTCGATCCCGCACCGGCCACCCCGCTGAACCGGATGCTGACCGTGCTCGGTCTGGACACCGACTCGCTGGATGCCTGCCGCGACGAACTGCTGCCGGTGCTCGCGGCCGCCCGCGACGGCGACGCGAACGAGCAGGCGGGGCGGCGCGGCGCGGTCCTCGGCCGGGTCCGCGAGCGCGCGCTGGACGCCGTCGGGCGCTGCGCCGGCGCACGCAGCACCCGTCAGGGGGCCAGCGACAGCGTGGTCCACGGCCCCGGCCTCGTCTCGACCGCGTACAACTACGAGCAGCGCACCTTCATGGGTCTGCACCTCGACAACCACGAGGATCTCCCGCTGACCGAACGGCACCGCTCCCTCCTCCTCACGGTGGCCAACCTGGGGTTCACCGACCGGTACGTCCACTTCGTCAACCTCCGCACGGCCGACCTGACGCTGATGCTCGCGGCGACCGGCCGCGCGGTGCCGGACACCAGCCACGCCCTGAAGAACGCCTTCTTCTCGGCCTTCCCCACCCACCCGGTGCTGCGCGTGCGGCTCAGGCCCGGCCAGGCGTACCTCGTCAACACCCAGGACGTGCTCCACGACGGCGCCACCAACACCGAGGGGCTGCCAGACGTCTCCTTCCTGACGGCCAACCGGCTGACCGTCGCCCCACTGGTACGGGAGGCCCGATGACCGCGCCGCGGCACCCGGCCGCGCCCGCGCCCGGCCCGATACGGCAGGTGGTGCTGCAGTCCACCGGCTTCTGCAACATCGACTGCGCGTACTGCTACCTGCCCGACCGGCTCACGAGGACCGTGATGCCCCTCGACATCGTGCGCGCCACGGCCCGGGCGCTCGCCGACAGCGGTCTGCTCGCCCCGGCGGTGGAGGTCCGCTGGCACGCCGGTGAACCGCTCACCGTGCCACGGTCGTTCTACTCGCAGGCCCACGCACTGCTGCGACGGGCCCTGGGGGACCGCACCCGGTTGTCGTTCTCTCTCCAGACCAACGGCCTGCTGCTCGACGGCGCATGGGCGGACTTCCTGCGGCACGAGGAGGTGCGCGTGGGCGTCAGTCTCGACGGCCCCGCGCAGGTGCACGACGCGCACCGCCGCACCCGCAGCGGGGCGGGTACCCTGACCCGCGCCCTCAAGGGCGTGTCCCACCTGGTGGGGGCGGGACTGAGCTACGACGTCATATCCGTCGTCACCCCGGCGACGCTCGCGCACACCGGGGCCTACCTGGACTTCATGGCGGAACTCGCCCCCCGCTCACTGGGGCTGAACCCCGAGGAGACGGAAGGGGGCAACGACTCCGGGCTGCACCGTGCCGACGGCTTCGAGCAGGAATACCGGGCCTTCCTGCACCGCGTCGCCCGGTGGTCGGAGCGGACGGGCGTCGAGGTGCGCGAACTCGCGGCGATGCGACGGCACGTCCTGCACCACGCCCTGCCCGTCCACAACACGCAGAACGAACCGCTGTGCATCGTCACCGTGGGAGCCGACGGCCGGGTGTCGTCCTTCTCCCCGGAACTGTTCGGCTGGACGAGCGAGCGATACGGGGACTTCGTGATCGGCCGGGTGAACGACCCCGGCTTCCGTTTCGACCGCTGGCCGGAGACCTTCCGGCTGCTGGCGTCGGACGTCGAGCGCGGACGGGCCGGCTGCGAACGGTCCTGCTCCTACTACGCGGTGTGCGGCGGCGGTGCCCCGGCGAACAAATGGGCCGAGTGCGGAGACATGGCCGCCACCTGCACCGCGTTCTGCTCGCTCGGGGTCATGGCCGTCGCCGACGTCGTGCTGGACGAGTTCGAAACGGCGCGCCGGTGAGCGCCCCGGCGCCCAGGATCACTGTCCGCGGCGACTGTCCCCCGGCCACCGAGGACACCGTCCGTGCCGCGCTCGCCGACGGACCGGCCGATGCCTCCCGCGTCGCGGCCCTGGTCGATCTGCCGGGACACTTCGCGGTCACCGCCGAACTCCCCGACAGAGACCTGATCCTGACCTCCCGCTCGGGAGCCGTGGCCCACTACTACGACACCGTCACGAGCCGCGTCCACGGCGCGAGCGTCACGGACGTGCTCACCCTCGCGGGACGCGCGCCGCGCTGGAACGCCGCGGCTGTGGCCGATCACCTGGTCCACGGCCATCCGCTGGGTGACGCCACGCTCGACCGTGACATCCTCCGGGTTCCGGCGGGGGCCGTACTCACCATGTCCCGCCCGCGGGCCCGCCTGGTGACGGTGCCACCCCCGAGGCGCGAGCCCGGACCGCCGACAGTGGCCGCCCGAACCGCCCTCGCCGCGCTGCGCGCCGCGGTCCGGGACGCGGCGCGAACCCCGTGCGCCCTCTCGATGTCGGGTGGCCTCGACGCCCGGCTACTGCTCGCCGCTCTCCTGGCCGACGGGATCAAGCCGCGTCTGTTGATCTCCGGCGTGGCCGGTTCCTTCGACCGCACCGTCGCCCTGGCGATCGCCCGGGACTTCGGCCTGCCCCACCAGGTGCACGCCGTTTCCGAGCCCGCGCTCATGGCCGGCGCCGAGGGCATCAGGGCGGCGTCGGACGGACTTCTGCCGATCAGCAACTGGGCGGGAATGGCACACGTCGCCGAGGCGGGCGGCACCGAGCCGGTGCTTTTCGGCTACCACGGCGAGCTGGCCAGGGCCTACCATCTGCCCGCCGTGGGCAGGCGGGCATGGCCACGGGCCGCGCGGCCGGCTGCGCGGGCCCCCGCCCATCTACTCCAACACGCGGGCGGGAATCCCTTCCTGCCGGACGAGCGGCACCGGCTCGCGGACGAACTCCGGGAGGCCCTGCGGCCGGAGGCCATGATGCAGCGGATCCGGGCGGCGCTGCCGGCGGACGCCCTGCGGGGCACGCTGCTGGACGCGTCGGAAGCGTTCTTCCGCACCCAGTACGGGCACCGCAAGATCGCCGCCAACCTGGCGGCCATCGGCGCCTTCGCCCGCTGGCGGGTGCCCCTGTTCGCCCCCGACTGGAGCGACACCGTCCAGGCCCTGCCCCGTGGCTGGAAGCTGGGCGACCGCTGGCACCGCTGGGCCGTCGGCCTGCTGTGTCCGGCGCTGCTGCGCTATCCCGAGGAGCGCTACGGCGCCACCACTTCGCGCCGCCCCCCGCTCCGCTACTGGTTCAGGGGACCCGCCCCGCCGAACACGCCGTTCTACGTCGACCAGGCGCCGCTGCGGACCCGGAGCGAGCTGCTGGCGAGCCTGGCCGACACCGACGCCTCGGCACTGGCACCGCTCCTGGACCCCGCCCTGGTGGGTGAGTTGGTCCGTGCGCAGACGGGGACATCGGCACGCCCCCACCTGTGTTTCGCCCTGAGTGCCCTCGCCGCCTGGAGCCGGACCGCGGCGGCCGGCCGGCCGCGAGCGGGCCGCCCGCACGCACGGGGTGACACAGCATGACCTCAGCCCCGCTCAGAGCCGAAAGCGTGTCCTCCGGTAGTCCGTGTCAAGGGAGGAGCTTTACCGTTCGGTAGGCCGTTTCGAGAAGCTGGAAGATCTCGCCGTCGCCACCTTCAACGTCGGGATGCCAGCGGGCCGGCAGCCCGGCAGAAGTTCCGAGAGTCGCCATGGAGTGCTGCTCAGCGTCAGCGAGTTCGATCAGAAGGCCGCGTGCCGCTACTGGACGGAGCGGGTCACGTGCATCGACGGCACGGAAGATCGCACGTAGCAGTTCAACCCGGTGGCGCCGGGCTCGTGCGGCGTCAGAACGGCGTCGACGCTCGGCGAGTTCCGCGGGGTCCGTCTGTTCCGCCAGATGCCTGGCGTCGAGCGAGTTGTACGTGCGGGTGAGTTGCAGTCTCCGGCCGACGCCGGAGATGTCGAAGTCGGTCGCCGCCAGCATCAGGTTGCCGGTCGAGTAGTTGACCCGGGCCACCAGGGAGTCGGTGATCCGGAAGTCGGATATCCCGTGCCAGGGAACGTCCCCCTGTCCTTCCGGTACGACGTCCGACGCGGCCGCTGCGGACTTTCGTGTCTTCTTCTCCTCGGTGGCGCCGGACGGCCGACCGGCGCGTTCCTGCTGCGCCGTGCGGCAGGCCGCCACCTCGACAAAAGTTGTCGTCCGACAAGCACAACCATTCGAGCTTGGTCCTAGTCGAAACGCGGGGCTCTGAGCAGTACAGCCGATGTGCGGACACCCCGCATCAGCAGCTCTTGGACGAGTCAGCACCGAGGGAGACAGCGATGCCACCACACCGCACCAACCACCTGGCCTCTCTCACCAACGCCGCAGGCCGCCTGCTGTGCTGGACCCTCGGCAGCGCCATGCTCGTCAATGCCGCCCATGCCCTCGCCCACCCCGATCTGCTCTGGTGGCGCACCTTGTGGGTCAGCCTGTGGGCGCTCACCGCCCTGGCCCTGCCGACCTGGGTCCTCTTGCGCGCCCTGGAGAAGTCCCGTTCCCGACAAGCCGCCTCACCGCCTGCCCGCGACACACCCGACAGCGGTCAGCGCCCCCATGACGGAAACCACTGCGAAACGCATGAGAGTGCGTAGGACCCATGCCCCCGCCGCGGTCAGGGCCTGTCCGGGTGGAGCATCGTCCGCGGCAGGTGGTGATTCACCGGGCGCGCCTGGGAGGTGGGCGTCACGCCATGGAGAACTTGGCGACGTACTCGTCGAAGGGCCCGATGCCGACTTCCGCACGGAGTTCGTCCATGCGCTCGGGCTCTGCACAGGGCCACGGAACCGGTGACCCGTCCTTCAGGCCGGCGATCTGAGTGCCGTAGACCTGCTTGCGCCCTCGTTGACCAGCGTGCGGTCGTGCAGAAAGGCCAGGTCGCGCGGGCTGGCCCGGCCGGCCGAGACCGCCTGTCGCATCAGCCGGAGTGCACGACGCTGAACGTCGAGCTGCCGGTCGGTGTGCTGAGCGATCAGCCACGCCGCGCGTGCGGCCTCCTCGCCGACCGGTTCCGCCGTTGGCCAGCCGTATTTCTCCATGATCTCATCAAGCCGGTCACCGTGCCGGGCGGTCAGCCGTCACCATGCCGGCTGCTCGTCGGGGGTATCGCTGTTCGCGCGGAATGCGGACCGGTGATCGGCCGCGGCCATGTCCATGAGTTCCACTGCCAGCGCGGCAACGTCGTGCGTCACTCTCAACTCCCAGGTCAGAAGCGTGCTTTGTGTCCGCCCGCAAGCCTGGAGGCGCAAAACGGATGTAAAGATCATTCCGGAGGACGGTGACAGGCGCCTCGCCGCACCGGGACAATGGATCTACCCCCGGAGCCAGAGCCGGATCGCTGCGACGGTCGCAGTGCCCTGGAAGACCTGGGCACGCGTGTCAAACCTTGTGGCCATGCCCGGAAGTTCTGGAGGGCGTTGATCGTCCGCTCGTGCGGACCGGCCCGCGCCCGCGATCTTCGTCCGCTGGGTGTTTCTCGAACCTGCGGCCCCGGGACGTCCTGGTCGACTGCGCACCCGAGGCGCGCGGCCTGCTCGGCCGGCTCCGGACCCTGGCAGCGCGTCGTCCCGGCGACCCGAACTGCACCCGGCTGGCCGAGTGACCGGCGTCCACCCGAGGGCGACTTGATCACCGGACACCGCGGGCGCCTGGTGCAGGTCGGGCTGCCCTGCCGCGAAGTCGTCGTGACGGCTCCGGGAGCCCAGGAGCGGAGCCCCGGCCGCGGGCGGTGACCCTCGGGCAGGGGTAGCGGTACCGGTGCACCGTGCGGGAAGCAGTTGTGGAGGGCAGCCCACGGACGCCCTCTTCCGCGTCCCTCCGGTCCACGCCATGTGATGCGCCTCACAGACGCGGGGCGGGAACCGACTGCGGTAGCGGGCCGACATCTGGACCGTACTGCCGCGACACCTCTCGCGTGCCTCACCTCTCCCGCCGGAGTCTCCGCCATGAACGACTCGGTGACGCCCTCTTCCGGGCGACGCCTGCGCTCCACTCCGTATGCCGCGCTCGCAGGCTTTGTGCTGCTGCTCGCCGCTGCCTTCGCCCTGTCGTACCAGGCGGGTTCGCTCGCCGGACCGGTGGCTCCGGACATGCGCGGGGTGCCGCACGACGACGGTCCCGGCGGGGGCGGTATGGGCGGCATGGATCACGGGGGTGGCCACTGATGGCCGCAGACACCGCACCGCCGGACCTGGTCACCACGGATCTGGTGGTCGGGGGGATGACCTGTGCGGCCTGCGTGCGCCGCGTGGAGAAGAAGCTCGGTGCGCTGGAGGGTGTCAGAGCCACCGTCAATCTCGCCACCGGTCGCGCCCGCGTCGAGCATCCCGCTCACGTCGGCACGGCCTCGCTGGTGGAGGTCGTCGAGAGGGCCGGCTATGCGGCGAGCGTCCCCGCTCCGCCTGCCACCGCGGACGGCAAAGAGGAGGGCCAGGAGCCCCAAGAGCGTTTTCCGCAGCGTCTGCTGGTGACGGCAGTGCTGGCCGCACCGGTGCTTCTCCTGTCGATGGTGCCGTCCCTGCAGTTCCGCAACTGGCAGTGGCTGTGCTTCGTGTCGGCCGCACCGGTCGCGCTCTGGAGTGCCTGGCCCTTCCATCGGCGGGCGCTGCGGGGACTGCGGCACGGGACGGCCACGATGGACACGCTCGTCTCGCTCGGGGTCCTGGCCTCTTTCTCCTGGTCCGCCTACGCCCTCTTTCTCGGCGGCGCCGGTGATCCGGACATGCGTATGCCCTTCACCCTGCTGCCCGGTGCGTCCCACGGAGTCGCCCACCTCTACCTGGAGGCAGTGGTGAGCGTTCCGCTGTTCGTCCTGGCCGGCCGCCACTTGGAGGCCCGTGCCCGGCGGGGCACCTCGGCGGCCCTGCGCTCGCTCGCGGAACTGGGCGTGAAGGAGGTGACCGTGCAGGAAGGCGGCTCCGAGCGGTGCATCCGTGCCGAACACCTCGGAGTGGGGCAGGTGTTCGTCGTGCGGCCCGGAGAGCGGGTGGCCGCCGACGGGGTCGTCGTCGACGGCACCTCGGCGGTCGACCTCTCGCTGGTGACCGGGGAGACCCGGCCGGTGGAGGTCTCGGCCGGCTCGTCCGTCACCGGCGGGGCGGTCAACGCGGGCGGGCGGCTGCGCGTGCGGGCCACCGCGGTGGGTGGCGACACGCAACTCGCACGCATCACCGCCCTGGTGGCCGAGGCCCAGGCAGGAAAGGCGCGTGCGCAGCGGCTGGCCGACACGGTGGCCGGGGTCTTCGTCCCGGCCGTGCTGACCGTCGCGGTCACTGTGCTCGGTTTCTGGCTCGGTGCCGGGGCCGACGTGCAGCCCGCTGTCACCGCGGGGGTGGCCGTTCTCGTCGTCGCCTGCCCCTGCGCGCTCGGGCTCGCCACCCCGACCGCCCTGATGGCCGCGACCGGGCGCGGCGCGCAGCTCGGCGTCCTGGTCAGCGGGCCGCGAGCGCTCGAAGCACTGCGCCGGGTCGACACCGTCGTCCTGGACAAGACCGGCACCCTCACCTCCGGCCGGCTGGACGTCACCGCTGTGACCGTACGCGAGCACGGCCTGACGGCCGAGGAAGCCCTCCGGCTCGCGGCGAACGTCGAGAGCGGGTCGGAACACCCGCTCGGGCGGGCCGTCGTCGCGCACGCCCGGCGCCGTCTCGGCGAGGAGGCCGTGGAACCGCGGGCGCTCAGCGGCTTCCGGGCCACGCCCGGGAGCGGCGTCCAGGGCACCGTCGACGGCAGGCCGGTCGCGGTCCGCGCCCCCGAGGGGGAGCTGACCGGTGCGCTGGGCAGCGCGCTCGCCGCGGCGCTGGAGTCCGCGCACACCCCCGTCGTCGTCCATGTCGACGGGCAGGCGGAGGCCGTCATCGCGCTCGGCGACGTGGTGCGCGCCGGCAGCTACCACGCGGTGGACCGGCTCCGGCGCCTCGGGGTGCGGCCGGTTCTGGTCACCGGCGACCGGGAGGCCCCCGCCCGGGCCGTGGCCGCGGCCCTCGGCATCGAGGAGGTGCACGCCCGGCGCACCCCCGAGCAGAAGGCCGCGTTCGTCCGCTCGCTGCGGGAGGAGGGCCGGCGGGTGGCCGTGGTCGGCGACGGGGTCAACGACGCGGCGGCACTCGCCGGAGCCGACCTCGGCATCGCGATGGGCACGGGCACCGATGTCGCCATCGGCGCCGCGGACGTGACACTCGTCCGGGACGACATCGAGGCGCTTGCGGACGCCGTACGGCTCGCCCGGCGCACCCTCGCCACCATCCGGGGCAACCTCGTCTGGGCGTTCGGCTACAACGCCGTCACCGTCCCACTCGCCATGGTCGGCCTGCTCAGCCCGATGCCGGCCGCCGCGGCGATGTCCCTCAGCTCCGTACTCGTGGTCCTCAGCAGCCTGCGGCTGCGCCACTGGCAGCCGGCCCCGGCTCCGGCACGCCGCCCCCGCTCCTTCAGCAGCGCCCGGTGAACCCCCTTCCCCCGCCCTGTGAACCTTCTTTCCCCCGGAGTCGACCAGCCTGTGAAAGCCTCACTCGTCGCGCGGCTACGCGGCCCCGTGACCGCCGTCTCCGCACCGGTACTCGCCTGCGGACTCTCCCTCGCCGGCCTGGGCGCCTGGACCGCCGGCGGCAACGCAGGGAGCCCTCCGCAACTCGCCGTCACCGAAGGGCACGTCTACCAGCGCCTCGGCAACACTCCCGAGACCGCGGCCTTCTTCACGGTCACCAACACCGGCGGCTCGTCCGACCGGCTCGTGGCGGTCAGCTCCCCGCGCACAGAGGTCCCCCCGGCCCTGAGCCGGCACCGGATGACGCGCTCGGGGGCCGCATACCGGTGGCCGGTGGAGGACGTGGCGATTCCCGCCGAGAAGGGACTGCTCATGGATCCGCACGAGATCGACGTCACGGTCCGCCCCGAAGGGGACTGGCGGCTGGGGCAGCGCATCCCCTTCACCCTGCACTTCGAGCGCGGCTCCCCTCTCACCGTCCTGGCCACCGTCGTACGCCCCGGTGCCAGGAGGACCTGACCGCACGTGCCCTCGAGCGGTCCGCACGCCGCGGTCCCCGGGGCGACCGGGGCAGGAGGCTGCTTGGGACGGCGCCGCACCGGTGTCGCCCGTGGTCCCGATCGTTGCTCGGCTCGCGTCCGGCGGTCTCTTCCGGGGGACGCCGGCTGTCGGACGGGAACTCTCTGGTGAGCGGCGCGCCGCACCGGGCGCCGCAGTGCGCCTGCCGCGTCCCGCAGCGGTTGCGTCGCCGGTGGATGCGCCGCGCCGATCGGCTCTGCCCGTTCGACGGAATGGCGTCGGCTCCGGCTGCGGGACGTGCCGCGGTGCGGGCCCGAACTGCCGCCGCTGCACTGTCGTGTCGTCGGCGGCGGAGCGCCCGGCCCGCTTCGGGTCGCCGGGCGCCCGGGTGGGAGCATGAGGTGTGATGACTGTGGGCTGGTGCTCGAGGGCGCTGCGGGCGGGGGTCTTCTCAGCCCTCTGCGTGCTTGTCGCCGCTCTCGGCCACGTCCTGATGTCCGGCAACGATGTCCCCGCCTGGGCGCTCGGTTCCGGGCTCGCCGTGACCGCGGCCGGAGCGTGGGGGCTGGCCGACCGGGAGCGCGGGCTGAAGCTGGTCGTCACAGTGGCCGTCGTGGTCCAGGCCGTGCTGCACTCGGCCTTCTCCTTGGCGCAGTCCCTGTCATCCCCGCCCTCGGGGCCGGTCCCCCGCGGAACCCAGGCCGTGGACGTCGGCGCCCCGCACGGGGGCACGGGCCGGCTGTGCGGTGAGCAGCTCGTGCCGCACGACGGCTCGCCGGCTGCCGGCACGGGGCACCTGCACTCCGGTCCCATGGGGCACATGGACCATTCCATGAGCGGCACCTGGTCGTTCGGGATGCTGGCCGCGCACCTGCTGGCAGCGCTGCTGTGCGGCCTGTGGCTGGGATACGGCGAACGAGCCGCGTTCCGCCTCCTGCGTGCTGTCGCCGGCTGGCTCACAGCTCCCCTGCGGCTGCTGCTCGCCCTCCCCCGGACCGCGGAACGCGCACGCCTCCGGGCGGCCCGCTCAGTCGCCGACCGGACGGCGCAGCTCCTCCTTCTCGCCTTCTCCATCACCTCCAGAGGTCCTCCTGCGGTGACCGCTGCCGCCTGACGGCAGCCGGCATCCCGGGGCGGCTCCGCTGCGCCCCGGGCACCGGCCGTGTGCGCGTTCCCGCCGCGGCCGGTCCACCCACCGAACCGGGCCCGGCCCGGCTCTGCGCCGTGCGCGCTCTGCCGCGTCCGCGTGCCGTCGACGCCGGGTTCCTGGACGACCGAGAAGGACAACAGGTGATCGCTCCTGCTTTGCCATCGACGACGCACCCTCACGATCCCGCACGACGCGGCCCCGGAAGAACGGAGGCCGACGCGTCGATCACCGCATGGGCGCTGGCAGCCCGCAACGGTGATCCCCACGCGGTCGATCTGTTCGTCCGTGCGCTGCACCGCGACGTGCTGCGCTATGTCAGTCATCTGTGCGGAGACCCGCAGGCCGTGGACGATCTCGCGCAGGACACCTTCCTGCGCGCCCTCGGCAGCCTGCACCGCTTCGAGGGACGCTCCTCGGCCCGGTCGTGGCTGCTGTCCATCGCACGGCGCGCGGTGATCGACAGCTACCGGCACGCCGCCGCCCGGCCCAGGGCAGCGGATGTCACCGACTGGCAGACGGCTGTCGAGCACGCGCAGCCGCAGGGCCTGCCGGGCTTCGAGGAGGGGGTCGCGCTCCTCGAACTGCTCGCGTCGCTGCCGGACGAACGCCGGGAGGCATTCGTCCTGACCCAACTGCTGGGGCTTCCCTACGCGGAAGCGGCACGGGTCTGCGGCTGTCCTGTGGGAACGGTCCGCTCACGGGTCGCACGTGCCCGGACGGCCCTCGCGGAGCTGCTCGCCGTGGCGGACGTACCCGCCGCGGTGGCGGCCTGAGCGAGACCGGCGCACGCCGGTGCGGATTCCGGTCCCGGACACCGTTCCGGGGCCGGAACTGCGCCGCCCCGCCTGCGCGGCCGGGCGGTTCCCCGCTCGGGCCGGAGCGCCGTCCTGGCCGGCGCGCGGGCCACGCCGCCGGACGCGGTGTCGGCTAGGACCGCGTCGCCCGCCCGCATTCGTCCGCGGTGGACTCGCTCCGCCCTACCGGGGTACTGCGGTCGTAGGGATCGATCCGGGCACCGTCCCCGTCCGTCGCACGGCCCGTGCCGAAGGGCGGGTCGAAGTAGCCCGTGGGGGTGCCGCAACCACCGTTGGTCATGTCGTACTTGTACGAGACGATCGAGAACGTACCCGGCTCGGTCCGCACCTTGTCCGGGTCGTCCCAGCTCAGGACCAGTTCGCGCCGCACGATCGTGCGCACGATCTCGCCGTCACCGCTGTCCTCGCCGTCACCGCCCGCTCCCGCGCGGGTGACCGGGTAGACGAAGGTGACGTCGGCGGTCACCTGGAGCGCGCCGCGCTCGCCCTCCTCGTAGGTGAGCCGGCCCCGGGTCTTCACGACCTCGCCGACCAGGTCGACGCGGGAGGGCTGGAAGCGGCTGAAGAGGAGGAGGGGGTCGTTCTTCTCGCTCGGACTCCGGAAAGCGGTTCTCAGAAGGTCCTGGACGTCCTTCTGGTGCGGGTTGATCAGTGCGATCGCCTTCTCGGGGTGCTCGCCCCGCAGCACCCCGCGGTCCAGGCTGGACGCGACGAGGAAGTCCCGGCTGCGGTCGAGTGCGCGCTCGACCTCGGCCGCACCCGTCCCCCCGACCGCTTCGGCCTTCGGCACGCTGATCCCCGCCGCTCCGTTCGCCCAGCGCGCCGCCGGTGAACCGCGGAACGGCTCGTCTTCGGTGGGGCGCCGGGCTGCCTGCGTCGGGGGCGCGTCGGCCGGACGGGCGGTCTCGGCCGCCTGCGGCGGGGAATCAGCACCGGCGAACAGATCCGTCACCCACCCGGGCGCGAGCGCCACCACGAGCAGTACCAGCGAGGCCAGCAGCCCGACTGCGTACCAGCCCGTGCGGCGCCTGGGCCGGGCGGGCGTGTAGGTGCGCCAGCCCGCCGGGGCGGTGTCGGGTTGCTCACGCAGCCGCCTCGTCACGGCGCGGGCCCGTGCGGACGGTTCCTTGGGCGCGTCGGCGGCACCCGCGACCGACTCGCGCAGGAACTGCTCCCACTCCTCGTCGGACTTGGACGAGCCGTCCGGCTCCGTGCCCCCACTCATGCCGAACCCCCTGGCGCTCAAGTGACCCCGCGCCACTCCCCTGGCGCGTCCGCATCATGACACAGGGCGCTGACAGGGCAGCCGGTGCCCGGGGCTGTCGCTTCGGTCCTCGGCGCGGGGGCCGCATCGTCTGACCGTCACCGGCCCGCCGCCCTGCGGTCCGTGGCACGGCGCGAGCACCGGACGCACGAAGCCCTCGAGCAGGCCGGTGAGCGGTATGCGGAACTCTCGCGGCGGCGGCGGCACCGCTGTGGGGCCGGCGGTCCCCTGCCCGAAGCCGTCCGCGTCGTTCCGGGTGGGGCGGAGGATGGTGGTGTAGCCGTTGGGTATGGACTCTCGGGAATGTCTGGCATGGCTCCGTCGTGTCTCTCGTGCCCCTGGGGCAGTTCTGCTGCTGCCGGTGGCACTGGTGGTGGGACTGACGATCTGCGACGCCGTGTTGCCCAGTTCCCGCCATTTCGGGCCTCTGGTGATCGTCGCTCCTGCCATCGCCTCCGTACTGGGCGGCCCTTTGGCCACCGCGGCCGTGGGGCTGTGCGCGGTGGTGACGCAGTTGGCTCTCGGGCTGGCGGGCACCGGCTCCGATGTCGTCGGCTACAGCACGCGTGCCGCCGCCATCGCGCTGGTCTCAGCCACCCTGGTCCTCTACAGCCGCAGCCGCCGGCGCCGCGAGGAGCAGCTCGCGCAGGCCAGGACAGTGGCCGAGGCGGCCGGCGAGGTGCTGCTCAAGCCGCCTCCGGCGCGTCTCGGCAGGCTGTCCTTGGCGACCGCCTACCGGTCTGCGCAGCAGGAGGCGCAGGTGGGGGGCGATTTCTACGCGGCAACCCGGATCCTGGGCGGCACCCGGCTCATCATCGGGGATGTGCGGGGCAAGGGGCTGGACGCGCTGGAGGACACCGCCCTTGTTCTGGGGGCCTTTCGGGCATTCGCCCACCACCGCCTGCCGCTGCCGGAACTCGCCCGCGAACTGGACACGGTGCTGAGCCTGCACAACCTCGACACCGACATGATCGAGGACTTCGCCACGGCTGTGCTCGTCGACCTCTTCGACGACGTCGACGAACTGGCTCTGGTCTGCTGCGGACATCCCCCGCCCTATGTCCTCGACGGAGGGACGGTACGGGCTCTCGAAGCAGCCCGGCCGTATCCGCCCCTGGGGCTGGGCGAGCTCTCCTCCGAGTCGAGAGTCGTGGAGCGGCACCCGTACGCGGCCGGGCAGACACTGATCCTCTACACCGACGGGGTCATCGAGGCGCGCAACACCACCGGTGATTTCTATCCTCTCGCCAGTCGCCTGACCGACCTCGCCATCGGCACCGCCGAGCAGACCACCGACGCCGTGGTGACGGACCTGCTGGACCACACCGGCGGCCGACTCCACGACGACGTCGCTCTCCTCACCGTCCAGCGGGCACCTCTGTGCCCTGCCGTGGCCGCCCAGGAGGATTTCCTGACCTCTTGAGGCGTCTGCCGCCCCCCGTTTCTCAGAAGCACGGGCGGTTCCGCAAAAGGCATGTGCCGATGTCTCCCGTCGGCAGTGGTGCCGGTGAACACGCGGAAGCTCTGCGCGTACAGGCAACTTTGATGGTGACCTGTCTGTCGGGCACTTCTTCACCTCCAGTCGCTGCTCTCCCCATGGGCACACGGGAAATGGCTCGTCGACTCCCACACCTATCGATCAATACTGACCAAATGCAAAAATTTGGACCTGCTTGCGTGAACCGGTCAGGGATGGTCTGAGGGCAACCGACTGCGGCTGAGAGGTGTATGACCAATGCCGGGTGAAGAGTTCAACAAGATCGTCAACTGTGATCTCGAACCGGTCGCGGTGGTGGCCCAGTGCCTGGACAATCAGTGGGTCCCGCAGGAACTGCTCGGGTCCATGCTCGAAGGCGGCCGGTCACTGCGGGACGCCAAAGTGGCTGGTGCGCGACTCCAGGCGGTACGGCACGAGTACTTGCGGGCGATCCTGAATGCTCAGCAGGTCATCGTCAACCGTGCGTTCTTCCTCAACAATCAGGCCGTCTACCAGGATTTCCAGCACGGCGGCGCTTCTCGTGACGCGTTCAAGGAACTGCTCCGCGATGCGGTGATCGTTCCCTACTTGTACAGAGAGACCACCTTGGTGGCGGATCAGGAATTCACCGTCCAGTCCGAGGGAGAGCGGGCATGGCGGGAGATTGTCGCCGATGCGGGAACGGGTAGCTGCCTTCGACTGTCCTGGGACGAAGACGAGAACACGCGGCTCACTGACCTCAAGCTCAAGGATTCGTTCCACGATCAACTGCTGAGCATGGCCAGGTTCAGGGCCGAGAGCCTGATGCGTGACTTCAACCTCGACGAGGAGGGTGCGAGGCTGTTGAAGGCCCGGCTGAGAGATGTCTCCCGGTGGGCGGTGGACAAGGAATCAGTCGTGCGCGAGGAATTCTACCGAGAATTCGTGGTGGCCGAGGGAACCGACCCGGCGGAAGGCACATATGATCGGTCGAAGCCGTTTGCAGGCGAGTTGAAGCAGCTTGCCGACCTGAAGTACAACACTTCCCTGTCGGATGCCGTGGGGCGTTACCCTCTGACGCCTGCTGATTCGCTGGACCGCACGGCTCTGCAGGAGTTGGATCGCGCGCTCTCCCGTGGCACGGCCGTATCTGCGGACGAACTTGTCCGGATGCTCCAGCAGCAGGCGTTCGCTCTCGTCCAGAACCCGTTGGACGTGGGGCTCACCGGGCTCGATCTGGATCACGTGCGGCAGGCGCGGGGAACCGACGAGTGGAGGCTCTACAAGGACAGTCTGCTGCGCCTCCTCCGGGAGCCTGAGCTTCTGTCGGGAACGCCTGAAGCGTTCAGGGACCGCAGCCAGGATGTGTACGACCGGTACGTGTCTCTTGCCGAGCGGCTCGGTGGAATCGTCGGTGCGCGGCGCGCAGGAGTGGCAGACCGATGGCAGCCGATCATCAAGATGAGCATTCACACGCTCGGGTCTGTCGTCTCCGTCGTCTTCGGCGAGGAACCGTGCATCGAGGTGGTGGGTCAGGTGGCCGACTCCGTCGCGGCTACGGCATCCAAGGGTGTGGTCCGATTCGCCGTGGTCGGCCGGGATCAGCGGCGGGCCCGGAAGCAGCTCGAGACGAGCGTTGATCTGATGCAGGTGAAGTTCGACCGGACGAGAGACGAGTGGGACGGCCTGATCCGGCGGATGCAGGAGGCAGGCTTCCCTCGGCGTGCGGCGGTTCACCGGCCCGAAGAAGAGGCCACGTTGAACGCTCCTGACGAGAACGGGGGCATCGGCTGAGCGCTCTCGTCAGAGGAGGTTCCGCAGGCGGGCTTGAGTGAGGGCGGTGAGGGTGAAGCCGTCGGTGACGGTGCCCTCGACGATGTTCCTGTCGAGTTCCTCCGGCGTGAAAGTGACCAGGCTGCGGATTCCTGCCGCGGTCTCCAGTGGGCCGGTGGCGGTCAGTGTGGCGAAGAAGAGGTGTACCGGCCGGGAGTGCAGACCCGTGTCCGGGTGGACGACGCCGATGGGAGTGAGTGACTCCACCTGCGCCGAGAGCTCCTCGTCGAGTTCCTTCAGCGCGTTGCTTTCCGCGGTGAGTCCGTCGGTGCCGAAGCCGCGGGGGATCTCCAGAGTCCAGCCACGAACGGCGTGGCGGTAGTTCTCCATCAGGAGGACGCGACCGTCCAGGACGGGCAGGATCGCAGCACTGGGGGCGTCTGCGGTGCCGAGGATCCGCAGGTAGGTGCCGAGGCGGCCGTCGGGGAAGCGGACGGGGTCGCGCAGCAGGCGGATGTAGGGATCCTGGTACACGACACCGAGGGTGCCGAGGTCCTCGGGGACCTGGCTGGGGTCGACGAGGTCGATCGCACCGGGTCCTTCGTCGTTGCGGAACAGATCTGGTTGCTCCCGGCGCAGGCGGCGGTAGCTGTCCATGGGGTCCTCGTGGGCACGGGTCATGGATGCAGTATGCGGCGGCGTGGTCGATCCAGGTGGCGGTCCGGCGCAGGAGTGAAGCAGCCGCGGATGCCGGGAGCGTCTCCGCCGTTCCGGGTCGGTGGGAGTGCGTCTCGGTCCCTGAGCTCGTTGGAGAGCCCCCGGCGTGGTCGAGGTCGCCGCTGTGGCCCCTCCGGCCCCGGCCCCGCCCCACCCCACCCACAACCGCACCCGCACCCGCGCCCGCGCCCGCGCCACGATCCGGAACATCAGGCCCGTCGGCGGGGCGGGCGGGGTCAGGCGTGCAGCAGGTCGGCGGAGACAGTCCAGAGTCGCCGGGCGAGGCCGGGGTCGAGCGCCCACTCCTTGACCCCGTGGGGATGCTGCGCGAGGTCGGCGTCGTTCGGCACGGTGTACGCCTCCTGCGCGTCGTCGAGGTAGTGGCCGCCGGAGTGGGCGAAGGCGGGGCAGACCGCCGCCACGATGCTGGTCGCGGCCCCCTGCTCGACCGTCTTGTAGGTGAAGACGCCGGCGGCCTCGGCCGCGTCGAGCGACTGCCGCTGCTGCGGTGTGAAGTTGCGTTGCAGCCCGGTGGAGACGCCGCCGGGGTTCACGGTGTTGGCGACGATCCCGTCCGCGGCCCACCGTCGGGTGGCTTCGACGGCGAACAGGGAATTGGCCGTCTTGGACTGCGCGTACGCGATCTGCGGGTCATAGCTGCGGTGTTCGAAGTGGAGGTCGTCGAAGTCGACCCCCGAACGCATGTGCGCGGTCGAACTCACCGCGACGATCCGCGCCCCGCCACGGTCGGAAGCGCCTCGCGCGAGGGCGCCGCGCAGGCCGACGGCCAGCGCGAAATGGCCCAGATGGTTCGTCGCGAACTGCACCTCCCAGCCCTCTCGGGTCCGTTCGAGGCCACCGGTGACCACGCCCGCATTGTTGATCAGAAGGTGCAGCGGGCCCTGCCACGCCTCGACGAATCGCGCGACGGTCCCTGTGTCGGCGAGGTCGAGCAGCGCGACCCGGGGCCGGATTCTCCCGGTGGAGTCGCGGATCGACTCGGCGACGGCCTCACCCGCGGCGGTGTTCCGGACCGCGAGGGTGACCTCTGCGCCGGCGGCGGTCAACGCGCGAGCCGTCTCGGTCCCGATGCCGGAGGAACCGCCGGTCACGATGGCGCGGACGCCGGTCAGATCGAAGCCTCGCAGCACATCGTCCGCGGTGCTGGCAGCAGTGAAGGGGGTGGAGATGAGTTCGGACTCGGCCATGACATCGACTATACAGAATAGACGCTATTTGTATAGTCAGCACCTGGCCGTATGCTCGCCCCATGAGCAGCTCTGATGTCGGCAGTCCTTCTCCGGCAGCCGCCGATACCAGCAGACGGACCGCGGTCCTGGACGCAGCGCTGCCCACGTTCGCGCGCTTCGGCTATCGGAAGACCTCGATGGAGGAAGTGGCACGGGCGGCGCAGATCTCCCGGCCAGGTCTCTACTTCCTCTTCTCCTCCAAGGAGGAGCTGTTCCGGGCCGCCGTCGTCCAAGTCCTGGAACGCGACCTGGCGGCCGTCGAACACGTCCTGGCCGATGGCGGACGCCCCCTGCCGGATCGTCTCGCCGAAGCCTTCGACCAATGGGCGGGCCGCTACATCGGCCCCGCGGCACGCGACATCACAGAAGTCATCGAAGCCAACCCCGGACTGCTGGGCGAGACGGCCGAGACCGCGCCGCAGCGCTTCGAAGCACTCGTCACGGACGCGGTCGCTCTGGAGACAGGACGGGAGCGGGCACGCGCCGTCGCCCGGACGCTGATCAGCGCCTCCATCGGCCTCAAGCATCAGGCCCGGTCACGGGAGTTCTTCCTCGAACGGCTGAGAGTCGCCATCGGCCTGCTGGTGGACTGAAGAGGCGACTGCCGGCGCACTCCCGTGAGCGATCCCTCCCGACCGGTGCTCCGCGGCGGTGTCCGCAGCATCGGACAGCCGCTGCTGTGGATGTCACAGCGCCTCTGTCGCCTCTCCTGACGGCCACGCACCCGTCCTCTGTCCTGGCACCGCCGGCTTCGGCGACCGGAGGGGACCCGCAAGGCACCTCTGCCGCGCGCCCCCTTCGTGCTGCGCACCGCCGGGCGCCGGGCCCGGTGCACCCGACCGGGCCCCACCGGGCCGACCGACGTTTGGCACGCCGGCGGCCTCGGGATTGCTGGACGGTGACCGATCACTGCACTTGCCCGGCCGGCGCGGCGCGACGCCTGCCGGGAGCGGCCCCGGTGCCCTTCACCGTGCCGGGCCGGAAAGCGACGCGGGACGAGAACTCCGGACCGGGCCTGCCGTGTGCCGGGCACGCGTCCGGTCCGGTCCGGGGAGCAGTATGAGCTCTCCCAGGAAGAGGCGTGCGGCGGGGCTGTGGCTCGCGGGGGTCAGGCTGCTGGTGCTGGTCGGGGTCGCCCTCACCGCGGTGGGTCTTGCGGGATACGCCGCTGGATGGGTCTGGCTGACGACCGCTCTGGGACCGACGGCCTACCTGCTCCTGGCCCGCCCCGGGAACGAGGCGTCCCGGTTGCGCAGCGCGTTTCTGGGGCACACGGCTGCGATCGTCTGCGGTCTCGCCTGCCTGGCTGCCTTCGGCCTGTGGAACCATCCCTCGGTCGTCGAGGCGGGTCACGAGAGCCTTCCGCAGATCGGCGCGCAGGCCGTGGCCGTGGGACTGACGCTGCTGGGGCAGACCCTGCTGCGGGTGGAGCACCCGCCTGCCGCTGCGACCGCACTGCTCATCACCTCCGGCATCACCCGGCCCGGCTACCCGCTGTACGGCCTGCTGGCCGGGCTGGCGCTCCTGCTGATCCTGGTGGCCGCACTGGCCCGAGTGCCCGGTGCGCGGTCCGGAAGCAGTGCGTATTCGGCGGACACGTAGGTTCCGCAGCGGAGAGACGGGGGAGGGAGACGGCACGGCCGCCGGGGAGCCCGGCCGCACCGTCCCCGGTGCGACCTGATGTCCGTTTCTCCCACACGGCCTTCGCACCGGAGTCCCCGATCCGGAAGGTTTCCAGGGCGGAGCCCACTGCGACGGCCAGCGAAAGGAGGCAGACGGCGATCCGGACCGGCAGGGAAGTTGCCGCAGAGATCACCCGATCGCTTCCCCGGTGTGACGACACCTCGCTTCGTCGTGAAGAGAAGTGGTTCAGCAGCCACACCGCCGAGCACGCCACGAGGAGTCCGACGGCCCAGGGAGTCAGCCCGTCGCCCATCTCGGTGTGTTCCTCGACCAGAGAGGTCTCTTCGACGCGCTCCTCCAGCCATTCACCGGATTCCGTCGTCAGCAGGACGGCCACGAGCGCCACCACGGCCAGAGCCGGCAGGAGCCAGCCGATCCGCCCTCCCAGGGAGGGCCACAGCGCGCACAGCACGAGCAGCAGCGCAGCCAGTGGCACAAGGGTGACGGCTCCATGAACCAGCAGGGGATGAGCGGGGAGACCGTTGATCGTGTCGATATCCATGGGGCCATCTCCCGGGAACGAGGCGGCGCTGTTTCGCGGCAGTCGCGATCGGCACCATGGCGGTTCGGAACGTGTGGCGGGGTGGAGAGAGGCGCCGTCGGGGGCCTCCGGCGGCGGCGCAGGAGGACAGGGCTCATCCACGGTCCATGGTCCGGGGCCCGGTTCTCGCCCCTGGGCCGCGACACGTTCGGGTCACCCGCACGCACGCGAAAGTACGCCCCGAGAGCGATCTCGTCGGTCCTCGCCGTCTGCGGAAGACGGTGGAACCGGCCCCGGTAGCGGAGGTCAGGAAGTGGAAGGCCAGGTCTCCTCCTCCTGGGCGAAGTGCAGCCGGACGATGGCGTCGAGGCCGTACAGGCACGCGCGGAGGTCGTCGACCTGGGCGGACGTCATACCCGGCCCGGAGTCGGCCAGTTCGATGTGTGCGCCGATGCGCCGGACGATGCGTTCGATTTCGGTGCGGGCGCAGCTCGACGCGGCGACGAGCGCGGAGTCGGGGGAGGTCCGGGCAAGTTCGGGATACAACTCCCGTTCCTCGGCGCGTTCGTGGGGCAGCAGGCGTTCGACGAGCGCCTGGTGGAGCTCTCTCAGTTCCCGCAGGTGCCGCTCACCGGGTTCGGCCGGAATCCGGTCGGCTGTGTCCCGGACGGCGTCCAGCAGCGCGTTGAGCTTCTCGTGTTCCGCGGCGGAGCGGCGGATGAGTGCCTCCGCCGACGGGGAGAGCGGGGAGCGCTCCGCCCTGCCGGGGCGCAGGGACCGCAGGGCGTTGAGGATGACGGCGACATCGATCCCCTCCTGGAGCAGGGCGCCGGCTGCGGGCGCGAGCAGGCCCGCGGCGGCGGCAGCCATCGCGGCGAGGGACATCCCCATGCCGCCCAGCGCGCTCTGCACCGCGATACGGCGTGCGCGTACGGCGATGGTGACGGCGTCGGCGAGGCGGTCCACCCGGTCCGCGGTCAGCACGATGTCGGCCGCCTCGGAGGAAGCGGTGGAGCCGCGGGCCCCCATGGCCACGCCGACATCGGCGGCGGCGAGCGCCGGCGCGTCGTTCACCCCGTCGCCCACCATGACGGTGAGGGCGTGTGCGCGTTCGGCCCGCACCGCGGTGATCTTCCCCTCGGGGGTGAGCTCCGCGTGCACGGCGTCGAGGCCGAGGGCGGCCGCGGCCTCCCGGGCGGGTTCGGAACGGTCCCCGGTGAGCAGCACGAGCCGTTGGACACCCGCGCCCCGCAGGCGGCGCAGCGTTCGGGCCGCGTCCCGGCGCAGCGGATCGCGGAGGCCGACAGCGCCCGCGGGACGGCCGTCGACGGTGAGCCAGACGAGGGCCGAGCCGTCCAGCAGGGCCCGGTTCTCGGCAGCCCGGACCCACTCGGGGCGGTCGGCGTCGGCGGCGAGGCGGCCGACCGCCATGCGCCGCCCCTCAACAATGCCGGTCGCTCCCCTGCCGGGCTCCTCCGCGACGTCCGCGGGCGGGCTGAGCCTCAGGCCTCGTTCGCGGGCTGCGTCCACGACGGCGTGTGCGAGGACGTGCGGGGAGTACTGGTCGAGGGACGCGGCCAGCCGCAGCACGTCCTCCGGCGTCCGGGCGGGGGCGGCGATCACGTCGACGACCTGCGGGTGGCCGCCGGTGAGGGTGCCGGTCTTGTCGAGCAGTACCGTCCGGGCCCTGCCGAGGACTTCCAGTACACCGCCACCGCGGATGACCACGCCTGAACGGGAGGCGCGGGAGAGTCCCGAGACGACGGCGACCGGCGCCGCCAGGAGCAGCGGGCAGGGCGTGGCGACCACCAGGACCGCGACGGCCCGTACCGTCGACCCGCTGACGAGCCAGGCCAGCCCCGCGACGGCGAGTGTCAGGGGCAGGAACCAGGCGGCGTAGCGATCGGCCAGCCGGACGACGGGGGCTGACTCCGCCTCGGCCTCGCGGGCCAGCCGGACGATCCCGGCGTAGGTGCTGGCCTGGGCGGTGGCGTCGGCCCGCAGGTCGAAGGCGTGGCCGGCGTTGACGACACCGCTGCGCACCGGGCGGCCCGCGGCCCGTTCCACCGCCATCGGCTCCCCGGTGAGCACGGACTCGTCCAGAACCGCGGTCGCGCCGAGCACCCGGCCGTCCACGGGGACCACTTCGCCGGGGCCGACCACCAGTACGTCGTCGACGGCGATCTCGTCGAGCGGCACCAGGACCACGTCTTCGCCGCTGCGGCGCCTGGCGGAGCGGGGTGCGTGCTCCAGGAGTGACCGCAGGTCGTGGGAGGCCCGTCGCTGGGCTCCGGTCTCCAGGGTCCGGCCGCTGGCGAGCATCAGCGCGATCAGCGCTCCGGCCAGGTACTCCCGCACCGCCAGGGTGCCGGCCAGTGCCAGTACGGCGATCAGGTCCACGCCGGCGTGTCCGCGTCGCAGCGCGCCCAGCACCCAGGCCAGCGCGGGTGGGATGGCGGCGAGGGTGCCCAGGGCCCAGCACAGGTCCGCGGCGGCGGGCGCGTCCGTGAGCCAGGCGGCGCCCCCGGCGGTCAGGGCGGCAGCCGTGACGCTCAGGAGCGCCTGCTCGAGCCGCGGCTGCGGGATTCCGGCAGCCGCGCGGCGGACGGCCTCGGTGGGGATGGGGCGAAGACGGTGATGCATGACCTTCCCCGCTGCGACACCAGGTGGGCGGATCGGCACCCGGCATGCTGTCCTGATCGGTACCACGCGTTCCGTGGAAGGTGCCCGGTGCCGGCCGGGTACGCACGGTGGCGGGCCGGCTCGAGCCGAACGGAGCAGTGCGGCCTGTCGGCACGTCTGGTGAGCCGGGTCCCTGTCCTTCGGCGTGCAGGGCCCGGTGCCTCAGCCGGGGCCGGGGCGGCCGGCCGCTGCCGCTTCGGCGGCCGGGGCGTCCCGCAGGCCCAGCCGCAGGTGCTCGACGTGGAAGAGGGCCTGCTCCAGGAGCTCGGCGACATGGTTGTCGTAGAGCGAGTAGACGATGGAGCGGCCGTGCCGCTCGCCGGTGACGAGTCCGAGGTTGCGCAGCAGGCGCAGTTGGTGGGAGCAGGCCGAGGCTTCCATGCCGACGGCTTCCGCGAGTTCGCCGACCGGGCAGGGGCCCTCCTGGAGGCGGGCCAGGATGTACAGGCGGGAGGGGGTGGCCAGGGCCTGGAGGGCGGCGGCGACTTCGGTGGCTCCGGCCGCGTCCAGGCGCTCGCGCGCGGTGTCGCTGTTCCTGGCGTCGCTTCCGTGGCCCATGCGGTCATCCTACTCGTGACACTTGAAGACCTGTTCAGTTGTTCCGGTATGGTGGGCGCGCTCTCCACTCCCTGTGTGCGAAAGGGCGATCCGCCATGTCCTCAGTCCTGAACCAGCGTTCGTCGCCGACGCACCCGCCGGAGGCGCGATCCGCCCCTCCCCCGCGTCGCACGCGGCTCCTGGCGCTTCCGGAGGCCCGGTGGGCGGCCGCGGCGCTCGCGCTGTTCCTGCTCGCCCTGCCGCTGTATCTGCAGGGTGCTCCGGCCTGGCTGTGGGGGACGCTGTTCGCCGCCGCCTACCTGGCGGGCGGGTGGGAGCCCGGCTGGGAGGGCCTGAAGGCCCTCGGGGACCGGACGCTCGACGTGGACCTGCTGATGGTGGTCGCCGCGCTCGGCGCCGCGGCGATCGGCCAGGTCCTCGACGGCGCCCTGCTCATCGTCATCTTCGCCGCGTCCGGCGCCCTGGAGGCGATCGCGACCGCCCGTACGGCGGACTCGGTACGCGGACTGCTCGATCTGGCACCCGCCACCGCGACCAGGATCCTGCCCGACGGCACCGCGGAATCCGTCGACGCCGGCCGGCTGGACGTCGGCGACCTCGTCCTGGTCAGGCCCGGGGAGCGGGTCGGCGCCGACGGTCTGGTCGTCGACGGAGCCGGGGAGGTCGACCAGGCCACCATCACGGGAGAGCCGTTGCCGGTGGTCAAGCAGGTCGGCGACGAGGTGTACGCCGGTACCGTCAACGGCACCGGGGCGCTGCACGTCCGCGTCGGGAGGAACCCGTCCGACTCGGTCGTCGCGCGCATCGTGCGGATGGTGGAGGAGGCTTCGCGGACCAAGGCGCCCACCCAGTTGTTCGTCGAGAAGATCGAACAGCGCTACTCGGTCGGCATGGTGCTGGCCACCCTCGCCGTCTTCGCCGTCCCGCTGGTGTTCGGTTCCGCGCTCGAACCCGCCCTGCTGCGGGCGATGACGTTCATGATCGTCGCATCGCCGTGCGCCGTGGTGCTCTCCACCATGCCGCCGCTGTTGTCGGCCCTCGCCAACGCGGGACGCCACGGCGTCCTCGCGAAGTCGGCCGTCGTCATGGAGCGCCTCGGCCGCATCGACGCCGTCGCCCTCGACAAGACCGGCACCCTCACCGAGGGCTCCCCGCACGTCACCGACATCCGGCCGGTGCCCGGCAGTGGAACGGACGAGGAGACCCTGCTGCGGCTGGCAGCGGCTGCCGAGCACCGCAGCGAGCACCCGCTGGGCCGCGCCGTCGTGGCAGCGGCCCGGGCACGCGGCCTGGACCTCGCGGAGGCGGCAGGTTTCTCCTCCGTACCGGGCCGGGGCGTCACCGCCACCGTCGGCGACCGCACCGTCCGCGTCGGGTCGCCCGCGCATCTGCTTCCCGGTGCAGACGGCGCGGGCGCCGAGGGGATCGTCCGGGAACTGGAGGACGCGGGACGGACCGCGGTCCTGGTCGTGGTCGACGGTACGAGCGCGGGGGTGCTGGGTGTCACCGACCGGCTGCGACCGGACGCCGCCGCCACCGTCGCCGCGCTCACCCGGCTGACGGGCACTCCCCCGGCGCTGCTGACCGGGGACAACGCACCTGCCGCCGCGCGCCTGGCGGCCGAGGTCGGTGTCACCGACGTGCGCGCCGGCCTGCTGCCCGAGGAGAAGGTCGCGGCGGTGCGGGAGTGGGAGGAGCAGGGCCGGGCCGTCCTCGTCGTCGGCGACGGTGTCAACGACGCCCCCGCTCTGGCCGCGGCCCACACCGGCGTCGCCATGGGCCGGGCCGGTTCGGATCTCGCGCTGGAGACCGCCGACGCCGTCGTGGTACGCGACGAGCTGGGCACCGTCCCCGCCGTGGTCCGCCTCTCCCGCGCGGCGCGCCGCCTGGTGCTCCAGAACCTGTGCATCGCCGGGGTGTTCATCGCCGGACTGGTCGTCTGGGATCTGGCGGGGACGCTCCCCCTGCCGCTGGGGGTGGCCGGGCACGAGGGTTCGACCGTCCTGGTCGGCCTCAACGGACTGCGGCTGCTGACGGACGGCGCCTGGCACCGCGCCCGCACCGGGCCGGCCGCCTGAGCGTTGCGCGCGCTCTCCCGGTACACCTCCGGGGACCCCGGCGGCCTCGCCACGGCGGCGGGCGGGCCGATCCTCGCCGTCGGTCTCGCTGCGGCCGGGGTCCCGGCGGCTGCGCTGTCCTCGTGCCCGTCCCGCCGTCCGCCGCGGTCGGTCGCGAGCGGCCGCCCGCGGCGTTGCACGGCCGGTCAGTGCACCAGGAGGTCGATCACACCTGTCAGGTCCTCCGCACCGTCGCCGTCGGCCAGTCGGCGGCGCATCAGCGCGAAGTAGGGACTGAGGAGTTCGGGGCTGACGCCCTGTTGTTCGGCGGTGCGCAGGAAGGTCGGCGTACCGGCCACCTGCATGGCGAGGGTGGAGACGACCTCCTTGGTGTAGTCGCCGCTTCGCAACTGATCGGCGGTCCGGTGGACCGACGGGGCCATGGCGGTGAGCCATTCGGCGAGCAGCGGAGCGAGCGATGCGGGGTCGATGTCCTCCTTGCGGATCAGTGCGAAGGCGTGCGCGGCGCCGGCGAGCATCCCGTACATGGCGCTGAGCAGCGCCACGTCGTGCAGGGCGGCGAAGCCTGCGTCCCGGCCCACGTAGCGGGTGCCGAGCGGGACGCCCAGGGTCTTCCTGTGCTGCTCGAACAACTCCGGGGAGCCGCTGTAGAAGACGTAGCCGCCCGCTTCCGGGACGCCGACCATCGGCGGGACGGCCATGATCCCGCCGTCCAGGTAACGGGCACCGCGTTCGCGGGCCCACTCCGCGCGGGCACGGGCTTGTGCGGGGGTGCTGGTGGTCAGGTTGACCAGGTCCTTGCCGGTCAGATCCGTACCGGTCAGCGCCTCCTGGACCGAGGCGTCGTCCAGGAGGCAGACGACGATCAGGGAGTTCGCGGCGACCGCCTCGGCTGCGCTGTCCGCGACCCCGGCACCCTCGGCGGCGAGCGCCGCGGCGCGCGTGGGGGTGCGGTTCCAGACGGTGAGCGTGTGGTCTGCGGCGAGCCAGGTCCGGGCGAGCGCGGTGCCCATCGCGCCGAGGCCCAGCAGGGTGAGGGATGTGGGGTGAGCAGAGTGCTGTGTCATGCCATGAAGGCTGGTCACAGACTTAAGTATGATCAAGTACGCACTTCGGGGTGGGTGGTTACCCTGTGGTGAGCGAGCACGTCATCGGGGTGCGGAGGGGTGGAGAGCATGACGACGCTGAACCGGCCGGGTGCGCCGGACGGGCACGTCTGCGGTATCGACGCCGCGATGGAAGTGATCGGCGGCAAGTGGAAGGTGCTGATCCTCTGGGCGCTCCATGAGCGCCCCCGTCGCCGGTTCGGTGAACTGCGCCGGCTGCTTCCGGGGGTCACCGAGAAGGTGCTGGCCTCTCACCTGCGCGAGATGGAAGCGGACGGCATCGTGTGCCGCGTCTCCTACGACGAGGTGCCGCCACGTGTCGAGTACGCGCTGACCGAGGACGGCAGGCACCTCAACGAGGCGCTCCGGCCGCTGGCCGCCTGGGGGCGGGAGCGGACGACCGGACAGGCGCAGGAGAAGGCGACGGGGTAGCGCGGTTGCGGAGGAGCGGCGGAGGTTCGGGCTCCGGGCGCTCGTCCGGGAGTGCGGCCGGCACGCTGGCCCCGCCTGCGGCCCCAGGCCCCTCCCCCGGAGTCCACACAGTGCCGCAGGAACTCCGCGTCCGCCGGGGCGGGTTCCGCCCGGTGGCCACCGACAGCAACCGGCAGCGTGGCACTGCCGTGGGGATGTCCGGGCCCCGCGGCTCCGGGAGCCCGTCACTCGGTGTAGTACAGCCCGAGGAACTCCTCCAGCGCCGCGTCGACACCGGCCCGGTCTCCGGTGGCGAGCAGGTCGAGCAGCAGGCCGCGCACCGTGGCGAGCCCCAGCCTGGCGCGGCTCCGGGCCGTGGCGGCGTCCGCCCCGGCGGCTTCCTCCGCTGCCGCGAGCGGCTCCAGCCACTCCGCCACCAGCCCCTCCAGGAAGGGGAGGGCTTCCGGCCGGCCCCGCAGGGCGTGTCCGCAGATCTCGAAGAAGAGCCGCTCCTGGCCGGCCAGTCGGGGGTCCGCCAACTGCTGCCACAGGCGCCGCGCGGCGTCGGCGGGCGAAAGGCCGGGCTCCTGGCGGAGCCCGGCCAGCAGGTCGCGCCGGCGCCGCTCCGAGGCTCGGACGATCTCGACGAGCAACTGCTCCTTGGAGCCGAAGTGGTGGATCAGCATGCGGTGGCTGACGCCGATGGCACCGCCGAGGCGGCGCAGGCTGAGGTCCGCGATGCCGTGCGCCGCGACGTGGTCGAGGGCTGCGTCCACCATTCGGGCGCGCCGGTCCGGGTCCGCGCCGGGTGCCGACGGACTCTCCTGCCGGGTGTCGTCCGTATTCCCCACCTCAGAAGTGTACCAAGTGGTACATGCACCATGTACCGTTCGGTTCATGAAGCCCGTCACCGTGTCGATCGACGTACCGCAGACACCCGAGCAGGTGTACGAGTTCCTCGATGCCATGGCCCACCACGAGCGGTTCACCGACCACTACCTGACCGACTGGCGCCTCGACGGCCCCCGCCGCGGCCCCGGGGCCCGGGCCACCGTCACCGCCGCGCTGGGCGGCACGAAGACCGAGGTCGCCATTGAGGTCGTCGAGGCCGAGGCGCCACGGCACATCACCGAGCGCAATGTCAGCGCGGCCGGGCGACGTGTCGCCCGCGGCATCTACACCATCGAACCTCTGCCATCCGGCGGGAGCCGGGTCTCCTTCTCCTACGCCTGGGAGCAGGCCCCGCTCCCCGACCGGCTGCTGGCCCCTCTCGTCCGGACCACCATGCGGAGTGCGAACCGCACGGCCCTCCAGCGCCTGTCCACGGAGCTGGCTCAGCACGCACCGGGCACCGGGGCCTGACGGCGGCCCGCTCCGATTCGCCCGACGGCGCCGGTCGTCCGGCGCCACGCCGCCGGACACGATGCCGTCCTGCTCGACGTCGCCGTCCGCGGCCGAAGTCGGCTCTGCGAGACTGCCGTCATGCCCCCAGCACCGCACCCGGTCGCCGAGACCCTCTCCTACCTGGCCGGTGAGTGGAGCGTGCGCCGCCAGGTGCTCGACCGTTCCGGCGGACGGCGCGGCCGGTTCGACGGGCGCGCGGAGTTCCGGGCCGACACGGGCGGCGAGTGGCTGCACGTGGAGACGGGCGTCCTGGAGTGGGACGGGGTCCGGCGCGAAGCAGGGCGGACGCTGCGGCTGCTGCCGGGCGCCGCCGGTACCGCCGAGGTGGCCTTCGCGGACGGGCGGTTCTTCCACGATCTCGATCTGCGCAGCGGGCGCTGGACGGCACGGCACCAGTGCGGAGCCGACCTGTACGAGGCCGACTTCACGGTGGTCTCCCCCGCCGAGTGGCACCTGCGCTGGCTCGTCCGCGGCCCGGCCAAGGACCAGCTTCTCGACTCCCGCTACCGCCGCCCCGCACGCGGCTGACGCCGTCGGTCGCGGGGCCCGCCGCGTCGGTTGACGGACACCGTCAACCGACGCGGTCACCCGCCCTTCGGTCGGCGATGATGAGCCGGTGACGTTGAGGATCGACATCGGCGGCCTGCCGTCCGAACGCGTGCGGTTCGCCGCCTCGCCCCTGGCCGAGCTGACGGCGATGCTGCATGTACTGGCCGAACCCGGGCATCACCCCCGGCACGCCGACTGGGCCGCCGAGACCTGGGCGGGGATGCGGCCGGATCTGGCAGAGCGGCTGCGTGAGGCGGAGTGCCTGTGGCGCTCCTCGCAGGCCGACTTCCTGATCCCCGGCGGGCCCCGGCCGACCCTCGCCCAGGAGTTGGACGCCGTGGACCGGATCGACGACGAGACGTATGTGACCGCGGCGCTCGTGACCACCTGCGGCGGCAGCCGGCGCCGCTTCGCCGCGCCGTCGCCTCTGGCCGACGCGGCGGCCCGCGAGCGCGCACTGGGGCTGGCACTGGCGCGCGGTGCGCGGCACGAGGCGTTCGCCGAACGGCTGCTGTCCGATCCGGCCGCTGTGCGCTCCCGGGTGCGCCGCACTCTCGAGGACTGTGCCGAAGCCTTCTTCGACGCCGCCTGGTCGGACGTTGCGGTGCGGCTCGCCTCCGATCTGCGCCTGAAGAACGACCTGCTGCAGCGTCAGGGCACCGGGGCGGCCCTCGCCTCGGTCTCCGGCGCCGTCACCCTGGCGCCGGACGGCGACTGCATCGTCGTGGACAAGCTGCAGGACAAGGCGACCGCCGCCCGCGGTGCCGGGGTCACCTTCGTCCCCAGTGTCTTCGGCAGCCCGCACCTGGTGGTGGTGCACGCGGCGGGCTGGCAGCCGGTGGTGCAGTATCCCGTGGCCGCCGAACCAAACCCCGCTGAGACGGTCCCGCTGGAGACGGTGACACTCCGGCTGAAGGCGCTCGCCCATCCGGTACGGCTGCGGCTGCTGCGCACCCTGGCCCGCGGCCCGCACACCACCGGTGAACTGGCCCACAGCTGGGAGCTGTCGCTCCCGGAGACGTCCCGCCACCTGGCCGTGCTGCGCCGAGCGGGCCTGCTCACGGCCGAACGGCGCGGCCGCTACACCCGGTACGCCCTCTCCCTGCCCGACGTGACCGCGCTCGGCGACGATCTGCTGGCAGCCGTACTGCGCTGAGCCGTTCTCCGTCCCTCGCCGGGCGCCGGGCCCGCCGCCCCGGTGCCGAGTGCGGGCGTCACGCTGGTGCTGCGCCTCCATGCCCCTGGGCGTCCCCGGGCCTGAGAAGCGGCGTGAATGGCAGCAACGTCGCGGCGAGGTGTGGGTGTTGGGGCGCCGCCTGCCCTAAGCTGATCCACTGTCCAGGCGCACCGGCGCCGTACTGAAGGAGGCTGTGGACCGTGCAGGCCCTGCGTGAGGACGATCCGGCACACGTGGCGGACTACCGGTTGCTGGGCCGACTCGGTGAGGGCGGGATGGGCGTGGTGTACCTGGCCAGGTCGCCCCGGGGACGCATGGTGGCGGTCAAGTCGATCCGGCCCGAGCTGGCGGCCATGCCGGACTTCCGCCTCCGGTTCGCCGAGGAGGTCTCGATCGCCCGGCGGGTCGGCGGTGACTGGACCGCGGCCGTTCTGGACGCGGACCCGCACGCCGGGACGCCCTGGGTGGCCACCTCCTACGTCCCCGGGCCGACGCTGGCCGAAGTGGTGGCCCGGCACGGGCCGCTGCCGGAGCGTTCGGTGCGCGGGCTGGCGTCCGGTCTCTGCGACGCGCTGGCCGACATCCATGCCGCCGGGCTCGTCCACCGCGATCTGAAGCCCTCCAACATCATGATCACCATCGACGGCCCGAAGGTGATCGACTTCGGCATCGTCCGTGCCCTGGACGGTCCGACCCACGGCGGACTCACCTCCAGCGGTGTGATCATCGGCTCGCCAGGGTTCATGGCGCCCGAACAGGTGCGCGGCGAGCGCCTCACCGCCGCCTGCGACATCTTCTCGCTGGGCTCGGTCCTCGCGTTCGCCGCCGGGGGACGGCAGCCGTTCCAGGCGCCCGAGGTACGACCGCACGCCCTGATGTACCGGGTGGTGCACGAGGAACCGGACCTGTCCGGCATTCCGGAGCCGCTGCTCGCGCTGATCCGCGACTGCCTCGAGAAGGATCCCGCCGCCAGGCCCTCCCTCACCGCACTCCGGGCACGGGAGGAGACGCAGTTCCGGCACCTCGGGCCGTGGCTGCCCGCCCCGGTCCTCGCCCGGCTCGGCCAGGACGCGGCGCAGTTGCTGGAACAGGAGGACCCGCGCACCGGGATCACCGCCGGAGCCCTCACGCCTCCACCGCCGCCCGACGAGGTGCCGACCGTCGACGGTCCGCCCGCCGCCACCCCGGTCACGACCCCCGTCACGACCACGGTCCTGACGGAGCAGCGAGCGCCCCGGCCGCCGCGGGGCACGCCGCCGTCCGCACGCACCCTGGCCGAGGAGCGCAACGGCGGCAACGGACCGCACCCGTCGACCGTCGCGGTGTACGTGGCGCTGACGCTGTACGCGCTGGCGGCGCTGGGCGCCAGCATCACCCAGCTGAACGCTCTGGACGACACCTTCGAGTCCAGCTGGGACAACAACTGGGAGCTGGCCATTCCCTGGGGCTTCATCCAGGTCGGCACGACGGCCGTCCTGCTCGTGGCCTGGCTGGTCTGGTGCGCCCGGATGCGTGCCGACGCCGAGGAGTTCGCGCCCGGACGGCTGCGCTACAGCCCGGGGATGGCTGTCGGGTCATGGCTCATCCCCTTCGGCAACCTCTACCTTCCCAAGCAGATAGCCAACGATGTCTGGCACGCCTCCAGCCCGCGCTCCCTGGGCGGTGCGATGGCTCCGGCGGCCCGGCTCCACATCTGGTGGGGTTTCTGGCTCGTCTCGGCACTGACGTCGCCGCTGTTCTGGTACTGGGGGGCTTTCGGGTGGGCTGCCGAGGAGAACTTCGTCGAACACGAGAACGCGGCGCCCTACGGCAGCTACGAGCACGACCGGTGGTACACGTACGACCCGGGTGTCAACGGCTGGGTGGCGCTGCTCCTGCGCCTCCTCGTCGTTCCGGCCGTCGTGGCGACGGCCCTGTACGTCTCCCGGCTGTCCGCCATGCAGCAGGCGCGCCGCGAGGCGTGACCCCCGCGGGCCGGTCCTGCGGGCCGGTTCCGCTGCGCGGCCGGCACCGGACTCGCGTCCACGGCACGCAGCCCGCTCCTCCGGACGCCGTGCCGGCCGGGGGCGACTCTCCACTCCGGCGCATTCTCCCGGACCCGGCACTAGACTCGGGCCATGGGCAGGACAGACCGTGCCAGCAGGGTGCTTGCCGCCTCACCGGCGACCGTCTACGGGGCGCTCCTCGACCGGGAGGCGCTGGAGGCATGGCTTCCCCCCGGGGGCATGCGCGGACGGATCGAGCGGTGGGACCCGCGGCCCGGCGGCGGGTTCCGGATGACGCTCACCTATCTGGACCCGGCGGCCGGTCGGGGCAAGACGTCGGCCGCGGAGGATGTCGTCGACATCGGGTTCGTCGAACTGGCGCCGCCCGAGCGCGTGGTGCAGCAGGCGGTCTTCGAGGCAGACGATCCGGCGTACGCGGGGACGATGACCATGACCTGGCAGTTGGCCGCCGCCGGTGAGGACCGGACGGAGGTCACCGTCACCGCGACCGGCGTACCACCCGGTATCGACCCCGCGGCCCACGAGGCCGGACTCGCCTCCTCGCTGGCCAACCTGGCCTCATACGTGGAGGACGCCGGGCGGCGCGGCTGAAGACGGCCGCGGCCTACTGCTCGTGTGCTCTGGCCTGCAGGCGCCAGGTGCTGCCCGAGCACGGCAGCGGCGGGAAGGTGTGCCCGGCCACGTCGGTGCTCCAATGGTGTCCCTGACCGCAGTCGCACACGTGGATCCCGCTCACCGGGACCTGCCGGCCGGGCTTGTAGTGCTCGTCCTCGTCCATACGCCGGATACTGCGTCCCGGCGGCGCGGGAGCGCATCCCCCTCGCCGGTCCGCCGCCGCTCTCCCCCGTTCGCCGCGCCCGTCGGGAGCCGGAAGCGGGACATCGGTGATCATGATGCATGGGCTCCGTCCCGCTGGGAAACCGGGGCGATCGACAGCAGACGACGAGCGAGCAGAGGAGCCCCCGGATGCGTGACGACGAGTTCCTGGCCCAGGTGCGCGACCGCGGCGGCCACGCGGACCAGCACGAGGCCAGGGAGGCCACGGAGGCCGTGCTGACCGTACTGGCCCAGCGGATCGGGGCCGACGAGGCACAGGACCTGGCCGACCAGTTGCCCAGTCCCCTGGACCTTCCCCTCCGCGGCAGCGGTGCCGACGCGGACACGAGCGGCGAGGTGTTCGCCCTCGACGAGTTCTACCGGCGCGTCGCGGACCGGTCCCGGACGCAGCCGGACACGGCGAAGCAGCACGCCGCGGCCGTGCTCTCCACGCTGCCGCAGGCGGTGTCCGCCGGTCAGATCCGGCACGTCCGCACCCAGTTGCCCGACGAGTTCGGACCGCTCTTCGACCATCAGGCGTGACGGTCTCCGGTCGGTGCACCGGTCCGGGGCGTGGCGCCACGGGCGACGCGGGTGGTCACCTTCCGGGAGCCCCGTCCGGGGTCCGGCTTCAGTCCGGGGTGCCGCCCTCCCGGCGGCGCCGGGCGTGGGCGTGGACCTTGGCCCGGTTGCCGCAGGAGGACATGCTGCACCAGCGGCGGCGTCCGCGGGGATTGAGGAAGAGCCAGCCGCAGTCGTGTCCCGGGCAGGCGTCGATCCTGGGGCGGCCGGGACCGGTCAGCAGGGCCGCCGCCGAGTGGGCGGCGGCCAGCAGCGGCAGTGCGAGGCCGGCCCGGTCGCAGAGTTCCCATCGGGCCAGGGGCGGGTCGTCGCGTCGCGCGGCACCGAGGGTGCCCGGTGCTTCCGCCGGGACGAGGGAGGAGGAGGCGGAGTCGGCCCGTTCGGGGTGGGCTTCAAGCCCACCGACGCCTACCCGGCCGGGTACTACGTCGTGGACGGCATCCACGTGACGACGCGGGACACCAGCGGCCGCCGCCACATGCCCGTGGCCCTCGGGCCCGAGGAGAACATCTGCCGGACCCTTGACTGACCCTCGGCACCCTTCCGGGGTCCCTCTGCGCCGGACCGCACGGGACGTATGTCACTGCTGTTCCACCACGGTTGTCACTGTCGGCCGACTCGGTGCGCACGGCACGCTTGACGCATGAACACGCACACGCTCGCCCTGTACGGCTGCGCAGCCGCCGTGGTCGTACCCGGGACGCGCTTGATCACGGCCCGGCCGGAGGGGCAGCAGGCCGGTCCCGGCCGGCTGCTCGCGGACCTGTGGCGACGGCCGGTGCCGCGGGCCGCCGCCGTGCTGACGGGCGTGATGGTGGCGATGGCCGTGGTGCAGAGCGCCGCCCCGGATGTCATACCGCACCTGGAGCGCGCGCCCCACGGGCCGTGGTGGCGGGCGGCGACAGCGCTGCTGGTGCAGACGTCGGGCTGGCCGCAACTGGCCTTCAACCTGGCAGCGCTCGCCGTCGTCGCACCGGCGGCCGAGCGCGGCCTGGGGACCGTGCGGACACTGGTGGTCTTCCTGCTGTCCGGCAGCGCGGCCCACGTGGTGAGCATGGCGGGCTGGAGCGTGCACGGCGGGGGTGACTCGGTGAGCGTCTGCGGCCTGGTCGGCGCGCTCGCGGCGGCCTACGCGCTCGACGGCCGGCGACGGCCGCTGCGGTACCTGTCGGTGCTCGTGCCGACTGCCGGTGCGGTGCTGTGCCTGCTGGAGAACAACCACGGCATCGGCGTGCTGACCGGTGTGCTGTTGGGGGCCGTTGCCGCACGCGGAGGCAGGGACGACGACAAAGAAGACGACGGCGAAGACGGCAGCAGTGCGGGCAGCGGGCCGAATGCGGTGGTGGGGTCGTGACGCCCGCACCACGATGATCCGGGCGGCGGCCGCTCACCGCCCGGCTGTGCCCTCTCATGAGGTTGGTGCCGCGCGGCATCGGGCCTGAGCCGCAGTGGGCCGGTCAGCGCACCAGGGGGAGGAAGATCGTGTCGACGATCTCTTCCAGGACGTGATCGGGTACCGGGGCGAACGTCGACAGGATCTCGTGGCGCAGCAGGACGAAGGGGAGGGTCTTGATGCGCTCGGTGAGGAGTTCCGAAGTGATCTCCCCGCGGGCGACGGCGTGCTCGAAGAGCGTGTCGAGTGCTGCCGTGCGGCCTGTCGTGACGGGGTCGAACAGGTCGTCGGGGCTGCGTCCGGTTTCCCGGTAGTAGCCGGCCAGGTGCGCATACATCACCGTGATCAGCTGTACGTGGGCGGTGGCGATTTCCCGCATGAGGGTGAGGAGGTCCTCCCGCAGGCTCCCCGTGTCGGGAAGGGTGGGGCGGGACTCCTTGAGCCTGTGGACGATGGCGGCCCGGACGAGTTCGTCGCGGTCGGACCAGCGGCGGTAGAGCACGGGCGGGCTGGTGCCTGCGCGCTTGACGACGCCGTCCATGGTGAATCTGGCGTAGCCGTTGTCGGTGAGTTCGTCCCAGGCTGCATCGAGGAGTGCCTTTTCCAGTTCCGCCCCGCGGCGTCGCTGAGCCATGCCCACTTCCTGCCGTAGAAAGACTTGTCTTTCCTATGGTACCGGCTTACCGTGAGCGAGGTAAGGAAGGATCTTCTATCTTAAGGTGCCGATCGTGAGCACTTCCCGCGACAACGGGCCCGCCTCCACCGATCCCGGCCGGGTAGACCCCGCCGTGTTGCGCATGGCGATCACCCTGATCGTCGGCGCTCTCGGCGTCGTGTTCGACACCACGATCCTCAGCGTCGCCCTGAACGACCTGGCCACAGAACTCGGCGCTCCGCTCTCGACCATCCAATGGGTCAGCACGGGCTACCTGCTGGCGGTCTTCATCACGATCCCGCTCGCCGGATGGGCCCAGTCCCGGCTCGGCGGGCGGCGTCTGTGGGGCGTCGCCCTGGGGGGTTTCCTGGCCGGCTCGATCCTGAGCGCCCTGGCCTGGAACGCCGGCAGCCTCATCGCCTTCCGGATCGTCCAGGGCCTCGCCGGCGGCATCATGATGCCGCTGCTGTACACCCTGCTCATGCAGGCCGCCAAGGGCCGCAACATCGGCAAGGTCATGGCCGTCATCACCGTGCCCACCGCGCTCGGACCGATCCTCGGCCCCGTCCTCGGCGGCCTCGTTCTCCACCTGGCCGACTGGCGCTGGCTGTTCCTCATCAACATCCCCTGCTGCCTGATCGGCATGTGGCTCACCCGGCGCAACCTGCCCGACGACCGACCCGCACCCGACCAGCCCCGCGTCCGCCTGGACGCGGTGGGCCTGCTCCTGCTCTGCCCGGGATCCGCGGCCCTGCTCTACGGCCTCTCCCGAGTCGACGGCAGTACGGGCTTCGCCAGTGCCCAGGTCATCGTTCCACTGGTCGCCGGCCTCGCTCTGGTCTCGGGCTTCACCTTCCGGGCGCTCACCCGGGCGTCCGCCCCGTTGGTCGACGTGCGGATGTTCCGGCACCGTTCGGTGGCCTCGTCGTCCACGCTGCTGTTCCTCGGCGGGATCTCGCTGTTCGGGTCGATGATGCTGCTGCCCCTGTACTTCCAGCAGGTCCGCGGCGCGACCCCACTCGATGCCGGACTGCTGCTCATCCCCCAGGGAGTCGGCGCCCTCGTCGCCCGCGGTCTGGCCGGTAGGTACATGGACCGGGTCGGCCCCCGCCCGGTGGCCCTCGTGGCCTTCGTCTTCGTGGCCGCATCCACCGTGCCGTTCGCCTTCGTGACCGCCGACACCAGCGAAATCCTGCTCATGGCCGCGCTGTTCATCCGTGGCACCGCCCTGGGCGCAGCCATGATCGCGCCCATGGGCGCTGCCTTCGTCGGACTGGAGCACGAGGAGATCCCCGACGCCAGCATGATCACCCGCGTCGCTCAGCAGATCGGCGGCGCAGCAGGCGTCGCCCTCCTCCTTGTCATCCTCCAGCAGAACCTCGGCGACGCCCGCACTCCCCTCGCCCTGGCAAACGGCTTCGACCACGCGTTCTGGTGGTCCGTGGCCCTCGCCGCAGCCGCTGTCCCGCTCTGCCTGCTTCTGCCCCGCCTCCCGGCGCCGGCGACACCCGCCGACAGCACAGCGCGGGAGAGCAGCAAGAGCATGGGGCCGACCGCGCCGTGAGCACGGCCGTGGAGCCACTTCCCCCTGGGGCGACGCAGCGGGAACCGACAGGCGCTCGGAGCGGGTACCTCGCGGTCACCCGGCAGTCCGGCCCGCTGCTCCACACCTCAGGCATCGGCCACCGGCGGGAGAGCCGCAGCCGCTCCCCCGGTGGGCGCCGTACAACGCACCGAGGCACCGGATTGCCGGGGCCGCGCGAAACCGCGGTCGGCGTACTGCACGGGGCCTGCCCGGTGTGTCCCCTCGCACGGTCGCATCGCCGGAAACCCCGTCGCCCCGGGGAGCGGCCGCTACCCGCGTTCGTCCGGGAGTTCGTTCCGGCGGAGCCGGGCGCGTGCTGTCAGCGTGGTGCACACCATGACGAGCGCGAGCACGAACTGGGACACGACGTAGCGGACGGGTTCGCCCGTGAGCACACCGCCGATGCCGAGCACCACTCCGACGACCGCCAGCACGGGGCCGGCCCGGAGGAGGAACTTGTCGAGGGAACGGAGCTGCAGCCGGGTCTCCGGAGGCATCACTGATCTCTTCTCCATGGCCGCCGTGTACCCCGGTAAGCCGTCTTCAACATCCCCCGGAAACCCGTGGATTCACCCCGGGATCGCCGGTCTCCGCCCCGGCCGAGGCACCACCGCCCCGCACCGGCGGCACAGGGTGACGGAGGCGACGGCAGGGCGCGGGCGTCGCCCGCGTGCGGCGCGCGGGATCTGCACGAGCCCCGCTCCCCCGTGCTAGGAAGAGCGCATGCCCGCACACGAGCGATACGACGCCGTCATCGTCGGCGGCGGCCACAACGGTCTGGTCGCCGCCGCCTACCTGGCCCGGGCGGGCCGCAGCGTGCTGGTGCTGGAGCGCCTGGACACCACCGGCGGGGCCGCCGTCTCCTCGCGCCCCTTCGCCGGGTCGGAAGCCCGCCTGTCCCGCTACTCGTACCTGGTGAGCCTGCTTCCGCAGAAGATCGTCCGTGACCTGGGGCTGGATCTGACGCTCCGCAAGCGGTCGGTCTCCTCGTACACCCCGGTCCGGCGGGGCGGCCGCCCCACGGGTCTGCTCGTGGACGACCGTGCCGACGCGACGCGGCAGTCGTTCGAGCGGCTCACCGGAGGCACCGCCGAGTACCGCGCCTGGGAGGACTTCTACGGCATGACCCGGCGCGTGGCCGAGCGCGTCTTCCCCACCTTGACCGAACCGCTGCCCACCCGGGAGGAGCTGCGCCGCCGGGTGGACGACGACACCGCGTGGCGCACACTGTTCGAGGAGCCGCTCGGTGCCGCCGTCGAGGCGTACTTCGGCGACGACCTGGTGCGCGGCATCGTGCTCACGGACGCGCTCATCGGCACCTTCGCGGAAGCCCACGACCCGTCCCTGAAGCAGAACCGGTGCTTCCTCTACCACGTGATCGGCAACGGCACCGGCGACTGGGACGTCCCCGTCGGCGGCATGGGGCAGCTCACGGACGCGCTGGCCGCAGCAGCGCGGTCGGCGGGCGCGGAGATCGCCACCGGCCACCAGGTGACCGGCATCGAGACCGACGGCCTCCGGCGGGCCGAGGTCGCGTACCGGACGCCTGAGGCGTACGGCACTGTCGCGGCCGGTCACGTCCTGGTGGGCGCCTCGCCCCGCGAGCTGGCCGCGCTGCTGGGCGAGGAACCGCCCGCAGCCGCCGAGGGCGCCCAGCTCAAGGTCAACATGCTGCTGAAGCGGCTCCCGAAGCTCCGCGACCCTGCCGTCGATCCGCGGCAGGCTTTCGCCGGGACCTTCCACATCGCCGAGGGATACGAGCAGTTGGCCACCGCGTACGCCGAGGCCGCCGAGGGCCGGCTGCCCTCGGCGCCGCCGTCCGAGATCTACTGCCACTCCCTCACGGATCCCAGCATCCTGGGACCCGAGCTGGCCGAACGGGGCTACCACACCCTCACCCTCTTCGGACTGCACACCCCGGCCCGCCTCTTCGCCTCCGACAACGAGGCGGCCCGCGAGAGACTGCTGGCCTCGACGCTGGCCCAGCTCGACGGCCATCTGGCCGAGCCTCTCGCCGACTGCCTGGCCGAGGACGCCGACGGCCGCCCCTGCATCGAGGCGAAGACGCCGCTCGACCTGGAACGCGACCTGCGGCTCCCCGGCGGCAACATCTTCCACCGTGACCTCGCCTTCCCCCACGCGCAGGAGGGCACCGGCCGCTGGGGAGTGGAGACCGGACACGCCAATGTCCTGCTCTGCGGCGCGGGGGCCGTGCGCGGCGGCGGTGTCAGCGGTATCCCGGGCCACAACGCCGCCATGGCCGTACTGGGGTACTGAGAAGGCGGGATCGCGCCGAGCCGGGTGACGTGTGCTCCGCCGGAGAACTGTGCCGACCGGTACCCGCCCTCTGTCCGCACCGCCGTCGGGAGCCTGTCCCGGCGGCGCGGCACGATCGCAGTGCTGCCTCGCACCTCCCCGCGGTCGTCCTGGCGACGGGCGTCGCGACCCCGGGGTCGCTCCCGGGTGGTGGACCTGCGGCGCGCGGCGGCACCCTGAAGCCCGCGCGCCGCTCCCGCGGGGTCACGTCACTGGCCCACCCTGCCGTCGACCCGCTCACGCAGGAAGTCGGCGTGTCCGCAGTGCCGCGCGTACTCCTCGACCCGGTGCACGAGCAGCTCCCGGATCGCGATGCCGTCCTCGCCCACCCGCTCGCCCAGGTCCGGGTGGGCGGCCAGCGCCTCGTCCGTTGCGGCCTGTTCACGCTCCAGATCGCGGTACGCGGCCTCGACGACGGCCTGTTCGGGTGCGGCACCGTCGAAGTCGGCGTCCCGTCGGCCGTAAAGCTTCGGCAGCGGGTCGCCGCGGCCGAGCCAGTTGCGCCAGTCGCGTTCCACTTCGGCGAGGTGCCGGAGCAGCCCGAGGAGCGACATCGTGGACGGCGGCACCGACCGGCGGGCCAGTTGTTCCGCGTCGAGCCCCTCGCACTTCATCAGCAGGGTCATGCGGTAGTTGGCCAGGCAGTCCTGCAGCGACCCGAGTTCGCCGTCCGGGGCCGGTCCGTCGCTGCGCGGATCGTCCTCGGGGTCGGCCCACATGTCGGGATAGACGGTCGCCCTGGTCCAGCGTGCGCTTCGATCGCTCATACACGGCATGTTCGGGCGTGCCGACCGAACATGCCACCGGTTTCCACCGCGGGAGGACGCCGGGCGGCAGCAGCTCCCGCGGCGTCCCCCGCTCCGGCCGCGGCGCCCCGCCCGCCGGTCCGTCCGCCGGTCCGCTCCGGGGCAGTTGCCGTCCGGAGCTCCGGGGCAGGTACGGAGCCCGGTGAGGCCGGCGGCGCGGGCCGGCCGCCTCCACCGGCGGGCGCGGCGCACCGTGCTGCGGTGCGCCTGCGCCCGCGCCGCGGAGGAGACTCCCGGGGCGCCCGCGGACTCCCGGTCAGTACGCGATGCGGTCGGCCTTGCCGACCCAGGCGTCGAACGGCTGGGTGCGGTGGGGCAGGTCGAGGTGCTCCACGGCCATCGGCCACGATTCCTGCGGCCGCTTCTCGAACAGGTCGTAGAACTTGCGGTCGTCGAAGCCCGCCACGGCGGCGTCGTGGCGGTCGGCGGAGAAGATGAGCCGGTCGACGCGCGCCCACAGCGCGGAGGACAGGCACATCGGGCAGGGCTCGCAGGAGGTGACCAGGGTGCAGCCGTCCAGGCTGAAGGTGTCGAGTTCCTTGCAGGCGGCGCGGATGGCGCTGACCTCCGCGTGTGCGGTGGGGTCGAGGCTGGAGGTGACCTGGTTGTTGCCGAGGGCGACGATGTCACCGTCCTTGGCGATCAGGGCGCCGAAGGGGCCGCCGCCGTTGTGGACGCTGGTGGTGGCGAGCTGGACGGCCCGGTCCATCCAGGCGCGCTCGAGTTCGCGGTTGCCGGTCTCTGCGATGCGGGTGGTCATGGGTGTTCCTTCGCGTCTGGGTGGACGGGTGGGGTGCCCCGGGGCGGGGCGGGCGGACAACTCGGAAGGGCCACGCCCACGAGCTGTGCGGGTTCGCGGCCGTGGGCTGCCGGTGGCTGCGGCCGCCGCGGCGGTGCTGCCCGCCGGACCGTCGGCCTCCTCCGGCGCCGCAGGAGGCGTCGGGACCGGCTGCTCGATGACGACTGCTGCCGGCACCGGGTGGCGGGGGCGGTGGGGGCCGGGCCGGTGCGGGGCGACGGCGGATGCCGCCGGCCTCGGGAACAGTCGGTGCGTGCTCCGCCGACCAGGCGGACGGCTCGGGTGGAGCCGGCGAGCTGTTCCCGGACGGCTCCGAGGACGACAGCCTCGACGACGTCCTCAGCGCGGTCGGGACGACGACCTCGGCGAGGTCCGTTCCCGGCGCGCCGCTACGCCTCCGGTGCGGAGCGCGGGGAATCCGCGCTGCCGCGGCGGCCTCGAAACCGTGCGGGACCCGCATGCCGCGTGCGGTTCCCGCATGCCGGTTCTTCTCCCGGATTCTCGATACCGCGAAATGTGTGAACGGAGTCGGAGAATCGCAGAACGGATCGGTGGCAGCACGGTTTTCCGAGTGCACCGGTCCGGCGCCGATTCGGCCGATTCTTTCGCTCCGGAACGGCGGGCGGGCAGCAGGGTCACGGTGGTGACCGAAAGCAGTGCCCACCCCGGTGGGGCGCGCTGAATTCTGCACGCCATACAACCGCTCCTCGCTCCGTCGTCTCTTCTGCGAGAATTAGACAGCCCACCGGTCAAGATCGGCCAGGGAGCGAAGGACCAAACAATGGACGGAGTCCGGCCGACGATTCGTAGGGTCCTACAAGAGCCGATCGCGCGCCGTGGCACCGCGGTGGCTTCCCGCAGCGGGCGGCCCGGGAGCCGGGCCGTGTCCGCGCATCGCGCACGACCCGAGCGGCTGCGCTGCGGCAGCACCCGGAGTCGTGACGAAGCCCCTCCCCGGGCGTGCGGGGGTGCCGGCGTGCCACCGCGCGGCGCCCGGTCCGGGCGGTTCGTACGAGCACACGCTCCGGGCCGGGGCCGCCCGCGTCGGTCCGGGTGGAGGGGTCAGCCCTTCTCGGTCTCGAAGGTGCGCAGCACATCGGCCGCGACGCTCACGGCGATCGTCGCGGGGGCCTTGCCGGTGATGTCGGCCAGCCCGATCGGAGTCTTGATCCGGTCGATGGCCGCGTCGTCGTGGCCGCCCTCGGTGGCCAGGCGCTTGCGGAAGCGCGCCCACTTGGCCGCCGACCCGATCAGCCCGATGGATCCCAGATGGCTCGTCCGCAGCGCCGCGTCGCACAGCGCGGCGTCCTCGGCGTGATCATGGGTCATGATCAGCACGTGGGTGCCGTGCGGCAACTCCGCCAGCACCTCCTCGGGGAGCAGCGGCGTGTGGTGCACGTGCACCTGCGCCACCGCGTCGGCCAGCACGCTCAGCCGCTCCTCGGTGAGGATCTCGGAGCGGCTGTCGACCAGGTGCAGGTCCAGGTCCTGACGCGCCAGGATGCGGGCCAGTTCCAGCCCGACGTGCCCGACGCCGAAGACCGCCACCGCACGGACCACCGGAAGCGGCTCCAGCAGCACCGAGACCGTGCCTCCGCAGCACTGCACGCCGTGCTCGTTGGTCACCTTGTCGTTCAGGGCGAAATCCATCAGCTCCGGCTCCGGCTCGGACGCGGCGATCAGCTCCCGGGCCCGGTCGATCGCGACGGCTTCCACGTTGCCGCCACCGATCGACCCCCAGGTCCCGTTCCTTCCCACGACGAGTTTGGCGCCGGCGTCGCGCGGCGCATGGCCGCGCGCGGCCGCGACGGTCACCAGCACGCCGGGCTCCCGGCGTGCCCGCAACCGCGCGACCGCGGCGATCCACGTCATGTCAGGCACCGCTCAGCGCTTCCGCACCGGTGTGTGCCGGTTCGGCGGCTGCCGCGGCGGGCAGCTCCCCGTTCCGGGAGGCAGCGCCCCGGCGGGCTCCCTGGATCGCCCAGTAGACCGCCTCCGGCGTCGCGGGCGAGGCCAGCTCGACGCCGACCCCGCTGGGCCCGAACGCGGCAGCAGCCTGCCGCAGGGCTTCGCGGACCGAGAACGCCAGCATCAGCGGGGGCTCCCCCACCGCCTTGGACCCGTAGACCGCGCCCTCCTCGGTGGCGTTCTCCAGCAGCCTGACGTTGAACTCCTCGGGCATCTCCGAGAAGCTCGGCAGCTTGTAGGTGCTGGCGGCCTGGGTCAGCAGCCGGCCGCGGTGCGGCCCGTCGCTGACGTCCCAGCGCAGGTCCTCGAGGGTCAGCCAGCCCGCGCCCTGCACGAAACCGCCCTCGACCTGGCCGATGTCGATCAGCGGCGAGAGGCTGTCGCCGACATCGTGCACGATGTCCACCCGACGGACGCGGTACGCGCCGGTGAAGCCGTCGACCTCCACCTCGGTGGCGGCGGCACCGATGGCGAAGTACTTGAACGGCGAGCCCCGGAACGACTTGGCGTCCCAGTGCAGCCCCTCGGTCCGGTAGAAGCCGGAGGCCGAGAGCTGGACCCGCTGGAAGTAGGCGGTGCGCACCAGGTCGTCCCAGGCCAGCTCCGCGTCGCTGCCCAGGGCGCGCGCGACGCCCTCGACGATGCGCACGTCCGAGGCGTTGGCGCCGAGCTGGGAGGCGGCCACCTGCAGCAGCCGCTCGCGAAGCTGCTCGCAGGCGTTCTTGACCGCGCCGCCGTTCAGGTCGGCGCCGGAACTCGCTGCGGTGGCGGAGGTGTTGGGCACCTTGTCGGTGCGCGTGGGGGCCAGCCGCACCTTGTGCAGCGGGATGCCCAGCGTGGTGGCGGCCACCTGCAGCATCTTGGTGTGCAGGCCCTGGCCCATTTCGGTGCCGCCGTGGTTGATCAGGACCGAGCCGTCCTTGTAGACCAGCACCAGCGCGCCGCCCTGGTTGAAGGCGGTGAGGTTGAAGGAGATGCCGAACTTCACGCCGGTGACCGCGAGGGCCCGCTTGGTGTGCGGGTGCGCGGCGTTGAAGGCGGCGATCTCGCGCCTGCGGTCGGCGACACCGGCGTCGTCCTGCACCTGCCGCCAGACGGTGGAGATCCGTTCGGGCTGGGTGACCGGCTGTCCGTACGGCGTCGTCTGGCCCTGGCCCGGCTGGTAGAAGTTGCGCTCCCGCAGCTCCATGGGGTCCAGTCCGAGCAGCGGCGCGCACCGGCCGAGGATGTCCTCCATCACCAGCATGCCCTGTGGTCCGCCGAAGCCGCGGAAGGCGGTGTTGGAGACGGTGTGGGTCTTGGCGATGCGCCCGGCGACCCGCGCGTTGGGGATCCAGCAGGTGTTGTCGATGTGGCACAGCGCACGGGCCAGCACCGGCTCCGACAGGTCCAGGCTCCAGCCGCCGTCCGCGGTCAGGGTGGCGTCCAGGGCCTGGATGCGGCCGTCCGCGTCGAAGCCGATCCTCCATCGGGCGTGGAAGCCGTGCCGCTTGCCGGACATGGTCAGGTCCTGGGTCCGGTTGAAGCGGAACCTCACCGGCCGTCCGGTCAGCTTGGCGCCGAGCGCGGCGACGGCCGCGAATCCGTGCGGCTGCATCTCCTTGCCGCCGAAGCCGCCGCCCATCCGCAGGCACTGCACCGTCACCTCGTGGCTGGCCACGCCCAGCACGTGCGCGACGATCTCCTGGGTCTCCGAGGGGTGCTGGGTGCTGCTCTGGACGAACACCTGCCCGTTCTCGTCGATCTGGGCCAGTGCGGCGTGCGTCTCCAGGTAGAAGTGCTCCTGGCCGGCGAACTGGAACTCGCCGCTGAAGACGTGCGCGGAGTCGGCGAAGCCCGCCTCGATGTCGCCCTGCGCCATCACGGGCCGGGCGCCGTGGAAGCTGTCGGCCGCGATCGCGTCCTGCAATGTGATCAGGGAGGGCTGTTCGTCGAGTTCGACCTCCACGGCCGCCGCACCGAGCCGCGCCGCCTCCAGGGTCTCGCCCAGCACCCAGGCGACGGCGTGGCCGTGGAACATGACCTCGTCGGGGAAGAGCGGCTCGTCGTGCTTCATCCCGGCGTCGTTGACGCCGGGCACATCGGCGCCGGTCAGCACCCGGACCACGCCGGGCACCTCGAGCGCGGGGGCGGTGCGCAGCGCGGTCACCCGGCCGTGGGCCTTCATGACCTGCACCGGGTAGGCGTGCAGGACGTCCTTGGTGCGGTGCACCAGGTCGTCGGTGTAGAGGGCGGCGCCGGTCACGTGCAGACCGGCGGCCTCGTGCGGCATGGGGACGCCGACGACGGGCTTCTCGGGGCGCTCGGACAACTGGCTCATGACGGCACCGCCTCGGTGGTTTGCGCGTACAGCTTCAGCAGGCTCTGCCCGAGCATCGCCGAACGGTAGTCGGCGCTGGCCCGGTGATCGTTCATCGGCGTGCCCTGGGCGCGCAGGATCTCGGCCGCGGCCTCGACGGTTGCGGCCGTCCACGGCTCGCCCTCCAGGGCCGCTTCGACGGCGCGGGCACGGACCGGGGTGGCGGCCACGCCGCCCAGGCCGATGCGTGCCGTGCGGACGACTCCGTCCGCGACGTCGAGCGCGAAGGCGACCGCCACGCTGGAGATGTCGTCGAAGCGCCGCTTGGCGATCTTGTGGAAGCCCACGAGCGGCGACAGCGGGAGCGGGATGCGCACGGCGCGGATGAGTTCGCCGGGACGGCGCACGCTCTGCCGGTAGCCGGTGAAGTAGTCCGCCAGCGGCACCTCGCGCTCACCGTCGGCGTCCGCGAGCACCAGCGAGGCGTCCAGCGCGAGCAGCACGGGCGGGCTGTCCCCGATGGGCGAGCCGGTGCCCAGGTTGCCGCCGAGCGTGGCGCCGTTGCGGATGAGCCGGGAGGCGAACTGCGGGAACAGTTCCGCCAGCAGCGGCACCGCGCCGTCCAGGCGGCGTTCGATCTCGCTGAGCGTCAGGGCCGCCCCGATCTCGACGGTGTCGGATCCCACGTGCAGCTCGCGCAGTTCCGGGAGCCGGTCGACGGCGACGACGCAGTCGGCGCGACGGGAGCGGATATTGACCTCCACCCCCCAGTCGGTGGAGCCGGCGACGACCACCGCGTCGGGCCGCTCGCGCAGCAACTGCACTGTTTCGGCCAGGGTGTTCTTGCGCAGCAGCACCGCATCGCCCTGGGCGTACTCGGTGGCGACCGGCGCGGGCGCCGGCTGCTCGCGCCGCTGCGCCAGCGGGTCCTCGGCGGCTGGTGTGCCGACGGCGAACGCGGCGTCGCGGATCGGGCGGTATCCGGTGCAGCGGCACAGGTTGCCGCTCAGCGCGTGCAGGTCGAAGCCGTTCGGGCCGTGCTCGGCGTCGGCCGGAGCGTGCCCGGCGTCGCCGCCCCCGGCCGGCTCGGCGTGCGCGCAGCGGTCCGGCCGGTAGTACTCGGCGGCCATGCTGCAGACGAATCCCGGTGTGCAGTAACCGCATTGGGAACCGCCACGGACTGCCATCTCCTCCTGCACGGGGTGCAGGGCGGGCGGCGTGCCGGGCTCACCGGCGGTGGCGAGACCTTCCGAGGTGACGATCTCCTGACCGTCGAGCGAGGCTGCCGGTACCAGGCAGGCGTTGACCGCCACCCAGTCGGTGGGCTTGTCCACCCCGGCCCGGGCGACCAGGACCGAGCAGGCGCCGCATTCGCCCTCGGCACAGCCCTCCTTGGTGCCGGTGAGACCGCGCTCGCGGAGGAAGTCCAGCACCGTGGTGTGGGGCGATGCCGGTGCGATGGGGGTTTCTTTCCCGTTGACCGTGATCCGTGCCGCTACCATGACATGCCTCCGTTCCGGGCCGGGGCAGGTCGGTTCATCATGTTCGCCAATTTCAGGCAGCTTTCTGTGTTCGGATACGCAGCATAAAAGGAGCGAGCGCACATCGGCACGCGTCGGCGGCGTGCCGGAAAATGGTGGAGGAGAATCCGAAATCGTGCCACGAGGGGCACGTCAGAACGGCGTTTGTCAGCAGCCGTGCGCGACCCGGCCCGGCACCCAGACAGTGCGGCGGGCGAGGCGGCTCAGATCGGAGTAGATACGCATCTTCGGGCCGCCTCCTTTCGGTGTCATGAATCCACTTCGAGCGTAAATTAGTGGCTGCGGCCACCGGGGTCAAGGGGTGCCGGAGCCGCCGTCGTCCTGCGGGGCCCGGCGCCCGGCTGCCCGCGGCGGGCCCGCCCCGGCGCCGCGGCCGGCGCGGGAACGGGCCGGACTGCGGTAACCGGGCGGACGGGCCGGCTGCGGAAACGGGGCCGGACGGGCCGGGCTCTCAGCCGCGGTGGGACGGCACCGGGGCGGCGTGACGGGCTCCTCGCGCGCGCCGCATGGGGTCCCGGTCGCAGGGCCCGGGGCGTTCCGCGGCGCGGATGTGCGGTCGGCGCTCCGACAGGGCACGCTACGCAGGTGCCCACACTGCCCGATCAGTTCGACCCGGACCGCTTCGCCGGACACATGATCGTCTGCGGCGACGACGCGCTGGCGCATCGCCTGGCGACCGAGCTGCGCGACGTCTACCGAGCCCGCGTCACTCTCGTCCTCCCCGGCAGCGCGCCCGCCGGACCTCCGCGCCTCTCCGCTCCCCGTCAGGGCCGGGCCGCCGCGCTGCTGGGACGGGTCTCGGCGGCCGTCACCGGCGGGCCGCCCGCGCCCGGGGCGGATCCGCACCGGCTGGAGGCCGACGCGCTCACCGAGGAAGTGCTGGAGTCGGCAGGTGTGGCCGGGGCCGACGCGCTGGCCCTGGTCCACGACGACGACGAGACGAACATCCACGCCGCACTGGCCGCCCGCAGGCTCAATCCGGGGCTGCGGCTGGTGATCCGGCTCTACAACCGCAGGCTCGGCCAGCACTTGGAGCAGCTCCTCGACCAAGCAGCTCTGGTGGCCCTGCCGGACCTGGACGCCGCCACCGCCGACGCGTCCACCACTGTGCTCTCCGACGCCGACACCGCCGCTCCGGCCCTGGCGGCCACGGCGATCGCCGGCACCAGCAAGATCGTCCACGCCGACGGGCTGCTGTTGCGGGCGGCGGAGCGCACTCCGTCCGGCGGCGGGGGCACCGACCCGGGGCTGTGCACGCTCGCCCTGCTCTCGGCGACGGTCAACGACCCGGGAGGCGAAGAGGGCTCCGACAGCAGCGGGACGGCCGGTCCGCAGTTGCTTCCCACCCCGCAGGCGGTCTCCGCCGCCACCGGTCGCGGCACGATCGTCCTCGAAGCCGTCGCCCGGAACCGTCCCGCACCGCTGTCCGGACGCCCGGCCGGGCGGGGCCGGCCGCTCTCGGAGTTCTTCTCCCGCCGGTTGCGCTGGTCCGTCGCCGTCACCGGGCTGGCCGTGTGCGCCCTCGCTCTCGTCTCCTGGCTGATCACCGGCGGCCATCTGCTCCACGCCGCCTACGTCACGCTGCTCGACCTGTTCGCCATCAACGACCCCGCACTGGACGAGAGCGCCGGGCGGCAGGTGCTGCAGCTCCTGACCGGACTCGTGGGCCTCGCCCTGCTGCCGCTCCTGGTCGCGGGCGCGCTGGAGGCACTGGGAGCGTTCCGCAGCGCCTCCGCCCTGCGCCGCCCGCCCCGCGGGCTGTCCGGACACGTCGTGCTGCTCGGGCTCGGCAAGGTCGGTACGCGGGTGCTGGCCCAGTTGCGCGATCTCGACATCCCCGTCGTCTGCGTGGAGGAGAGCCTGGAGGCGCGCGGGGTGGCCCTGGCCCGGCGCCTGCGGGTGCCGACCGTGATCGGCGACGTCACCCAGGACGGCGTCCTGGAAGCGGCCAAGACCCATCGGGCCCACTCTCTGCTCGCCCTCACCAGCTCCGACACCACCAACCTGGAGGCCGCCCTGTACGCCCGTACGGTCAAGGCGGACCTGCGGGTGGCACTGCGGCTGTACGACGACGACTTCGCGGCCGCCGTGTTCCGGACCCTGCGGGCCACCCACCCGCACGCGCTCACCCGCAGCCGCAGCGTCTCGCACCTGGCTGCTCCCGCTTTCGCCGGAGCGATGATGGGCCGGCAGATCCTCGGCGCGATACCGGTGGAGCGCAGGGTGCTGGTCTTCGCCGCGCTGACGGTCGCGGGCCATCCGCAGTTGGAGGGCCGCACCGTCGCAGCGGCCTTCCGGCCGGGCGCCTGGCGGATCCTCGCCCTGGACACCACGGAACCGGCCGAGCGGCGTGCCGATCTCGGCGTACCGCGTCCGGCCGACGGGGAGCAGCGCACCACCGGCCTGGTCTGGGACCTTCAGCCGGACTACGTCCTGCGGCCCGAGGACCGTGTCGTGCTGGCCGCGACCCGGCAGGGCCTGGCCGAGCTCCAGCCCCAGCCGCCGGCCGCCGTGCCCTGAACCGCACCGAGCCGTCCGGGGCCGGTACGCCGCCGCCACCGGGCCGGTGCGGGCGGCGTACCGGCCCGGTGGCGGGGCTGGCAGGATACGAGCCGGATCCGAACGGAAGGCATTGGTCATGGCGATCATCCATCACACCACGTTGAGCCCGACCAAGCTGGAGCTGCTCACCCGGTGGCTCCCCTCCCGGCCGTGGTATCGCGCAGGTGGGGCGGCGGGCGGGGAGCAGCCCGTTCTCGTCAAGGCCGGGGGCTTCCGGCTGGAGGACCCTTCCGGCGAGGTGGGCATCGAGTTCCTGGCGGTCACCGACAGTGCCGCGGGTGAACCGGTCACCTATCAGACGCCGATGACCTATCGGGCCGCCCCGCTCGCCGGTGCGGAGGAGGCCCTCATCGGCACGCTGGAGCACGGAGTGCTGGGCAAGCGCTGGGTCTACGACGCCACCGGTGACCCGGTGGCGGTGGCGCAGCTGTACGCGCTGCTCACCGGGCGGGCCGAGGCCCAGGCCCAGGGCGTGAGCGACACCCCGGACCCCACGGTCGACGTGCGTACGGCCACCGATGTGCCCCTCGACGACGCCGGTGCGGGAGGGGTGCACCACGGGACGCGCTCCACCGACGTCGATCTCGTCCTCCCCGTCGAGGGCCTGCTGTGGCTGCGGTTCCTGCGCACACCGCGGGCCCACGACGTGCCGGAGACGACCGACTCCGCCGCTCATGTCACCGTCGGGTGGACCGCGCCCGACGGCGAGCGGCGGCGCGGGCTGTGGTGCGCGCTGATGGACTCCCGCGAGTGAGTCCTTCCGGCCGGCGGTCCGCGGGCTCGCCGCCGATGCGTCCCACGGCCACTGGTCCGCGGACCGGAGCGAGGACCCCATGACTGATTCCCATCGGTGCACGCCACCTCTGAGGTGGCTCCGATGTCGTCTCCTTCCTCCACGAAGCGAACCGTCGCCGCCGTGCGCGCCGCCCCGGTGTTCCTGGACACGAGGCGACCGCCGACAAGGGCATCGGCTTCATACGCCCTGCTGATGGCCCACGCGCCCACGGCTCAGGCATGCGTGAGCTCTGCGGGCAGCCCGGTGGGCGAGACGTGCCTCCAGGGGTGGGAGTCCGCCCTCGGACCGCAGATGCGCATCGCCGCGGGTGGCGGCCGGTCCGCCGGGGTCCACCCCTTCGACCAGTACCTCGCCGGCCCGCACACCGGCGCTGACGAGAGGGAATGAGTCCGAGCGCGGGGTCCTGACCCGTCGGCCCGGTCGGCTGCGGGACCGGCCGTCCTCGTCCGTGCCATCGCGTTCCGGGCCCGTCGGGAGACCTTCAGCGCACGCATCTCCCCGCCCGGTCGGCTGCCGGCGTCTCCGGAGCTGTCGGACTCCTGCCCCGGTTCCCGCGTCGCTCCCTCGCGACCTTGGCCACCCGGGGGAGGTCGTCACTCCCCGTGCACACTGACGCATGCCGACGTGGCGTCGGCCGATGCTCCGGCCGTGAAGATTCTCTCTCCTGGCGCCCGCACCGGCCCCGGACCGCCGAACTCCACGTAGCCTCTCCGGTCGGGCAGGGATGCGGCGGTCATCCCCCGCAGCCCGCCGGTCACAGTCCGTACACGGGCATCGCACTTCAGCCGCTGCGGGAGCGCGCACGGGAGCCCGTTCCCGGCACGGGCTCCCGCGCCCCGGACAGCGGGCCGTCGGCACGGACACGCCCCCGGCACTCCGACTGCGGAGTCGGCCCCCATCTCACCGAGCACGCCAGGTCTCGACCCGGACCACGCAACGAAACGGGAAGAACCGTATGAGGAAGAGCGGAAAATCGTCTGCGCTGCGCCCGGCCCGCCCGGATCCGGCCTCCGCCGGCACTGCGGGAGGCCGGGCGCCGCGCGCCGCGCACGAGCCGCACCGCACCGGCGAGCGGCGCCGCGCGCGTCGGACCCTGGGCCTGGTGGCGGCTGTCCTGGTCTGCGGAACGGCCGCCGGAGTGTCTGCCGCGGCGGACAGCGCAGGGGCCCCCGTCGCAGCCGACAGCGCCGCGCAGACCACGGCCCGCGCGCGGGTGGGCAGCTCCGACGTGGTGTGCAGATCGCACGACCGTGCTCTGGCGCACAAGCTCTCCGGAGCAGTCGCCGCCGCTCTCCGCCCGCGCCACAGCACGACGGCGGTCGCGCTGTACGACCGCGCGTCCGGCACCTCGTGTGCATTCCGCGCGAGCGCCGCGTACGACTCGGCGAGCGTCGTGAAGGCCACCTTGCTCGGCGCGCTGCTGCGACAGGCCGAGGAAGACCACCGCACGCTCACTCCGCAGGAGAAGAAGCGCGCCACCGCCATGATCACCACTTCGGACAACGACGCCACGAGCGCGCTGTGGAGCCAGGTCGGGCGCGGTGGCGTGCAGCACTTCCTGGATCTGGCCGGTATGCAGGACACCGAGCCGGGCCCTCGGGGCAGCTGGGGGCTCACCCAGGTCACGGCCCGGGACGAGGTGAAGCTGCTCGAGTTGCTCACCTCACGCAACCGGGTGCTGGATGCCGGATCCCGTGCGTACGCGCTCGACCTCATGGGCGAGGTCGTTCCCGGTCAGCGTTGGGGCACTCCCGCCGGGGCGCCGGAGGACGCCAGGGTGCAGGTCAAGAACGGGTGGCTGCCGCGTGCCACCCACGGTTGGCGCATCAACAGTGTCGGCGCCTTCACCGACGGCGGCCACGACTACGGAGTCGCCGTGCTGTCCCAGGACAACAGGACGATGGCCGAGGGCGTCGACACCGTCGAGGCCGCGTCCCGCGCGATCCACCGGGGGCTGGCCCGCTGAGGTCCCCCGCCGCAGGCCCGGCAGCCGAGCCCGGGCCGGTGGATGGTCCGTATCTGTTCGCCGGGGGATCCCCTCGCGACAGCCTCCGGGGAACTCCGTGATCATCACCCTCGTGCCGAGGGTCTGAACGTCCGTACAAGAGTCCCGCCGACCGTCAGCACTGCACCACGATGTCGGGCAGGACGGGGGCTCTCAGGGGCCGGCCACGGGCCTGCGGACACCCGATGTGCGCCCAGCCCGCATGCCCCGGTCTCCTGGAGACCGGGGCATGCGGGAGTTCCGGCGGGTGCGTCCCCGTACTCGACGGCGGAGGGCTCGCTCGTGACCGTGCCGGGCGGTTGTCCGCAGTGGGCCTACTCCGTGCGCAAGGCGGCAGCCGTCCGCATCCGGGCCGCCCACCGGGCCGGCAACAGCGCCCCGAGAACGGCGATGACCAGCCCGCCCAGGCACAAGAGCACCAGCTCCGGCGCCTGATACACGGCAAGCACCGTGTCCGGCAGACGCAGGCCCGCGCTGTCGCCCATCGCGGGCAGCACCCAGCCGTGCAGGGCCACCCCCAGGGGCACCCCGAGGGCGCCGCCGGCCAGGCCGGTCACGACGACCGAGGTGAGGACCATGCTGGTGGTCTGGCGCGGCGTCATGCCGAGCGCCTTGTGGATGCCCAGCTCGCGGACCCGCTCACGGGTGTCGAGGAGCACACCGCTCAGTACACCGAGCGCGGCGACCGCAACGAGCATCAGGGTCAGGAGCGTGGACAGGGAGTTGAGGGTGACGACCATCTCGCTTCCGCCCTCGGAGCCGCCCACGTCGGCGGTCAGACCCAGCGGGCGCAGCTCCTTGTTCAGAGCGTCCGTGTAACTGCTCGCGTCCGTACCGGACGTGACCGCGATGTGGTGGGCCGTGGGCGCAAGGCCCGGCTCGGCGGACTTGAACGTCGCGGCGTCCGTGAGCACCTGCATGCCGTCGTGGCGAGGGTCGAGGATCTCGCCCACGATCCGCACGGTGACGGGCGCCCGGCGGCCTTCGAGGGTGATGACGTCGCCCACCTGCCGTCCGGTCGCGGTGAGGAACCCGGTCGGTACGACGGCCTCCCCGGGCTTGTGGAGCCAGCGTCCGGCGACCATCGCGTACCCGGCCCACGAGGCATCACCGGTGAACGCGGTGACACGGGTCGAGCCGGACACACCGGCCACTGTCGCCGACGTGGTGGCCGTGCCGAAGTGTGCCCGGGTTCCGGGCTGTTCCTCGATGACCTCGCTCGGATCGGCCTGGCGCGTCTCCGAACCCGGGACCGGGGGGTGGAGGACACCGATGGTGACATCCGCGGCGTCGTGGTCCCGGGCCGCCATCACCTCTCCGAGGGAGGAGCCCAGGCCCACCGTGAAGGTGACGGCGATGGCGCCGAACACGATCGCCGTGCCCATGGCCAGCGTGCGGGCGGGCCGCGCGAAGGGCCGCGTCAGGCCGAGCGCGACCGGACGGGGCACCGGCAGCCGTGCCGCCAGGCGTGCCGCCCGCCGGCCGCGGCCTGCGCGCTGACCGCGGCCCGTGGCGAGCGCGTCGACCGTACGCAGTCGGCCCGCCCGCCAGGCGCCGGCGCACGCGGTCGCGGTCACCAGACCGAGCACCCCGGCGACCACGGCCGCGTCCACCCACGGCTCCACCCCCAACCCGTCGGCGCCGTACGCGTCTTCGGCGTCGGACAGGATCGGGACGGCGAGCAGATGGCCCGTCACCACACCGAGCGCCGTGCCCATGAGCGTCGGCAGCAGGGCCTGGCCCAGGTAGGCGCGTACGACCTGGGCGGGAGTGAAACCGATCGCCTTGAGGATGCCGATCCTGCGGATGCCGGAGCCGACCGTGGTCGCGACCACATTGCCCACGATGAGCACCGACATGACCAGACCGAGCACCCCGAACGCCATCAGGAAGGGGACGTAGAGCGCGGTGTCCCGTTCGGCGCGCTTCTTCACGGTGAGCCACGACTGGGACCCGGCGACCGCCTTCGCGGGCAGCTGTGCGGTCACCGCCCTGCGGCCGGCCGCGACCTGGTCGGCGGTGTTCGCCGCGGCGAAGCGGTACAGCATCTGGCGGCCGTTCGGCTGCCCGTGCGGGGTGAGGGCGGTGAGCTGGGCCGGGGTGACCCAGGCTTCGGCGGTGCCGGTCGCGGAGCGGGCCGTGCCGACGACCTCCAGGGCCGGACTGTCCGGCAGATCGGGAAAGGTGACCTGCCGGCCGACGACCGAGGAGTTCCAGTCGCCGGCCGGCAGCACGATCTCTCCCGGGCCGGTGGCCCATCGGCCCGCGGTCAGGGCGAGGCGGTCGACGGTTCCGCCCGGCTCGGCTCGTCCGACCACGGTCATCGGCGGCGCGGGGAGGTCGTCGGAGAAGCGCGGGGTGAGCGTAGTCGTGCGGAAGGGACCCGCCGCGGCGCTCACCCCGGCAGCCTCGCCGGTGGCCCGCAGTTCGGTGTCGCTGGTGCCCGGCGCGTACTGCACGGACAGATGCGCACCGTCCTGCCGCGCGAAGGCAGCGTCGAACGGCCCGCTGGAGGCGGCAAGCAGCGATCCGGCGAGTACGGAGGAGGCCACGGCCATCAGCGTGGCGAGCGCGATCACCGCAGTCTGCACGCGCCGCCGCCGCACCCCGGAGCGGACGACGCGGCTCAGGGCGCCCGCGCGGCCACGCAGCACCCCTCGGCGTCCGGCGCTCAACGGACAGCCTCCGCACAGGAGTCGGCAGCGATCCTGCCGTCGGCAAGGTGGATCGTGCGGGTCGTGCACGCCTGGGCCAGGGCTACATCGTGGGTGACCAGGACAACGGTCTGGCCGTCGGCGTGCAGAGCGCGCAGCAGTTCGCTGACGTCCTCGCCGGACGCCGAGTCCAGGGCCCCGGTCGGCTCGTCGGCCAGCAGCAGCGGCGGTCGGTTCATCAACGCCCGTGCCACCGCGACGCGTTGCTGCTCACCACCCGAGAGCCGGCCGGGATGGGCCCGGGCATGCCGGTCGATGCCCAGGCTCTCCAGGAGCTCCGCCGCCCGCCGGTGTGCCGAGCCGCGCGCCATACCGGCCAGCTGGGCGGGCAGCACCACGTTGTCGACGACGGTCAGATCGTCGAGCAGATGGAAGAACTGGAACACCATGCCAATCTTGGCCCTCCGGAAGCGGGCCGCCGCCGCTTCACCGAGTCCGTCGACCCGTACGCCGTCCACCGTGACCGTCCCCGCGTCCGGCCGGTCCAGGCCCGCGATCAGATTGAGCAGGGTGGACTTGCCGCTGCCCGACGGCCCGAGAATCGCGACGGCCTCACCGGCCTGCACGGTCAAGGAGGTGTCCTGCAGGGCGGGCAGTCCCTCGGAAGCTGCGTCGTGGCGGCGGCTCACGTCGCGCAGTTCGACCACTGGCGTGGTGGGCATGGGGTTCTCCTCGAGTCCGTACGGTGCGCCCGGCTGGGCCCGACCGACGCTAGGAGCGAGGAGAGCCGCGCCGCGTCGGCAGCCGGACCCATGTCGGCGGAACGCGAGGACGACATCCCGGCGGGGGTCCTCCTCGGGGAGTAGTCGTGCGGCGTACGCGAGTGCTCTGCGGGAACGATGCGAGGCGCCGGGCTGCCCGGCGAGAATGGCCCGATGGACACAGCGCCCGTGGCAGCCAGGCTGAGCGACGGCATCGCCCTGCTGCGGCGACCGACAGGTCCGCCGCCCTGCCCTGCCCGGCGCAACCTGGTCTTCGACGTGCTGCTCGCCCTGGTCATCGGCGGCGTCGTACTCCACTGGGCCGTGCACAACGGCGCGGAACAGTTGCGCAACTCGCCCGACGGCATCGCCACACTCGTGCTCGGCCCGGAGGTCGGCATCGAGATCACCGTGGTGGCGCTGACGGTTCTCGCCTGGGCGCCCTTGGTCCTCCGCCGCCGACACCCCCTGGCAGTGCTGTGGATCGTGACGGCCGCGGCAGTGCTGACGCCGGCCGGCGCGCAGCGGATCACCTTCTACGCGATCGTCATCGCCGCCTACACGGCCGCCGTCTACAGCCCCTACCGGGCCGCCACCCTGCTCAGCCTGCCGGTGACCGTGTGCACCATCGGCACGGACGAACACACCCGCATCATGGGCGCGATGACCTCGCCGCCCATCGTGCCCACCCAGTACGTCCCGCTGCTCATCCTCATCCCGCTGATCTTCGCGGCGAACGGCATGCGCACCTGGAAGCTGCGTACCGCCGCAAGCCAGGACCGGGTGTCGGCCCTGGAACGCGAACGCGCCGAGGAGCTGCGCCGCGCCACCGAGCAGGAGCGAGCCCGCATCGCTCGCGAGTTGCACGATGTCGTCACGCACAACGTGAGCATGATGACCATCCAGGCGGGCGCCGCCCGCAAGGTCATGGACCTCGCTCCCGACGAGGCCCGCGAGGCCCTCCTCGCCGTCGAGGCGGCCGGCCGCTCGGCGCTGGCCGAACTGCGCCACACCATGGGCCTGCTCACCATGGACGAGCCGCCGGATCCCGACCAGCCGACCGCCCCCGACCTCACCCCACAGCCGGGCCTCGACCAGCTGGATTCCCTCGTCGACCGCATGCGCCACACCGGAGTGCCCGTCACCCTCACCACGTCCGGCACCCCGCGCGAGGTACCCTCCGGCATCGGACTGACCGCCTATCGCGTCGTCCAGGAAGCCCTGACCAACACCGTCAAGCACGCCCACGGAGCGCAGGCGACGGTGAGCGTCGACTACGCCGACGACCACCTGAAGGTCGAGATCGCCGACACCGGCGGCGCCTCCTCCGCCGCCGCTGCGGCCACCGGCAACGGCCGCGGCCTGCTCGGCCTGCGCGAGCGCCTGTCCGTCTACGACGGCGCCCTGCACACCGGGCGCCGCCTGACCGGCGGCTACCGCGTCAGGGCCCACATCCCCCTGCCTCCTGTGGAGACCGTGTGAGTGCGCCTCTGCGTGTGGTGGTCGCCGACGACCAGGCGCTCGTACGCACCGGCTTCCGGCTGATCCTCATGGCCGACGGCATCGAGGTGGTCGCCGAGGCCGCAGACGGCGAGGAAGCGGTCGAGGCGGTGGCCCGCACCCGGCCCGACGTCGTCCTGATGGACATCCGCATGCCCGAGCTGGACGGCCTGGAGGCCACCCGCCGCATCCTCACCGGCGCCCCCGAGGAGCCCCGCGTGATCATGCTGACCACCTTCGACCTCGACGACCTGGTCTACGCCGCGCTCGCCGCCGGGGCCGGCGGCTTCCTGCTGAAGGACGTCACTCCCGAGCACCTGGTCGCCGCCGTCCGCTTGGTCCGCACCGGCGACGCCCTGCTCGCACCGGCCATCACCCGCCGCCTCGTCGAGCGCTACGCCCACACCGCCGCCGCGCCCGCCCCCGACAGCCCCCCGCACCGCGACCTGGAAGCGCTCACCCCGCGCGAACTGGACGTCCTGCGCCTGCTGGCCCAGGGCCTGAGCAACGCCGAACTCGCCGAACGCCTCTTCCTGTCCGAGACGACGGTGAAGACCCATGTCGGCCGCATCCTCGCCAAGCTCCGACTCCGTGACCGCGTCCAGGCCGTGGTCACGGCCTACGAAACCGGACTGGTCAGCCCCAAGACGGCCGGATAGACGCCGTGCCGAGGATCCGGCCTGCCCCGATGCGGGGCACGCCGACCTTCCCGGACACCGTTTCGGACTGCGGGGGGGGGGCGCCACGCCGGCCCGCCGTCACCACGACCGACACGGGCTTGTGGCCCTGCCCTCCTCCGCGAATCCTGGACCGGCCGACGCCGGACACCCGGCCGGCCCGCCGACCAGCCCGAGCAGGCCCCGGGCGGTCAGAGGGAGTCGCCGAGAGTGTCCGCGAGGCGCTGCCGCACCGCGCGCGAGGCCGGGAGCAGGGAGACGGCGACCGCGCCCGTCACCACCGCCGCCACCAGGAGGAGCAGCACCGCGGGCGGGGGGTGTTGGGCGATTCCGGCGCCGATGCCGCTGGAGCGGCCCTGCAGGTCGATCAGCCATCCCGACACGAGGACGCCTGCCGCCGTGCCGACCAGGGCGGCGGCCAGGGCGGTGAAGCTGGTCCCGGCCACGATCACGGCGATGATCTGCCGTGGCGTCAGCCCGATGGCCCGGAGGGCGAGCAGGTCGCGGCGCCGGTCGCGTACTCCCGCGGCGATCGTCGTCGACAGCTCGGCCAGGCCGATCAGTGCCAGCACGGTCACGAGTCCGCCCAGCACTCCGTGCACGGGCAGCAGTTCGTGCACCGGGTTGGGGATCTCCCGCACGTCCACCCGGCTCTCGGCCGCCGAGGAGAGTCCGGCGGCGACGGCGGCGGGGTCGGCGTCCTGGTCCAGGACGAGGTGGTAGAAGCCGGGGTGCTGCGCGAGGCCGCCCGCGCGCAGCGTGTCGAGGGTGGTCGAGATGACCCGGCCGTCCTCCTCCGGCTCGATACTGCGCCCGACGAGGTGCAGCACCTGCGGACGGCCGCCGACCGTCACCCGCACCCAGTCGCCGACCCGCACGTCGAGCAGGTCGAGGAGGCCCTGTCCGGCGACCGCCTCGTGGGCCCGGTGCGGGGCGCGTCCGTCGGCGATGGTGAGCGGGTAGGGGTCCCGGTCCATGCCGAGGCCGCGCAGCGTGATCGTGCCGGTCTGGCCGGGTACCAGTGCCTTGGCCTCGGCCCCCGGGTAGGCCGCGGTCACCTCCGGCCGCTCGGCGAGCATCCGCGCCACGGCGGTGTCGTCGAGGTCGTCGCCGCGCACGGTGAGCGCGGCGGGTATGCCCACCTTCTCCGGGTTGTGCTCCAGCCGGTCGAGGGTGGTCCAGGCGCCCAGCACGATGGTGATCAGCAGCAGGGGCACGGCCAGCCGCGCGACCGCGGCGCAGGACCGTGCCCGGGAGTGGAAGGCGCCGCGCCAGCCGAGGACGAGCGCGGGCGGCAGCCGCAGCCCGAGGGCGCGCCGAACGGTGCCGGGCATCCGGCGGACGGCGGGGGTGGCGGGCCGGGCGACCGGCACCGGCGGCACCCGGCCGACCCGCCAGGCGGCCAGCGCGGTCGTACCGGTGATCAGGAGCAGCGCGCCGAGCGGGATCGCGAGCGGCACCCAGGCGTGTGCGGGGAGCGCCTGCCACAGCCGCATGGCCTCGCCGAGCCGTCCGGGCATCCGGGGCCCGAGGACTTCGGTGAGCAGGGCGCCGCAGGCCACGCCGAGCAGGCCGAGCGCCGCGTGTTCGAGGAAGAAGGTGCGGATGAGCTGGCCGGGGGTGAAGCCGATGGCTTTGAGGATGGCGATGTCCCGCAGGTGGCCCCGGATGCTGGTGCTGATGGCTCCGGCGACGGCGAGCGAGGCGGCGAGCAGCGCGCTGAGGCCGAAGAGGCCGAGGAGCAGTCCCAGGAGCCGGCCGCCGCCCTCGGCTTCCTCCCGTGCCTGCTGCCAGGTGGAGACGGTGACGATCCGGTCGTCGCCGAGTTGGGTGACCGCGCGCTGGACGACGAAGTCGGTGTCCTCCGGGTCGTCGAGCCGCAGCCCGATGGTCTGCCCGAGCTGGTCGTCCTCGTGCTCGATGTGCGGCAGGGTGTTCGGCAGCACCCAGCCGATGCCGGGGGCGCGGCCGGGGCTGTACCGCTCCTCGGCGGATTCCGCGATGCCGGTGACGCGCAGCGGATGGGCGGTGCCGCGGGAGTCGTAGACGCGCAGCACGTCGCCGGGTTCGGCCCACAGGGCCCGGGCGAGCGAGCTCTCCAGCACGATGCCCTCGGCCGGTTGCGCGGGGGCGCGCTCGGCGGGAGCCGCGCGTGTCGCGTGCGTGCTGCGGGTGGCCGCCTGCGAGGGCTCCTCCGTGTCCGGCGCGGCGGTACCGGTCCGGGTCCTGGGAGTGGCGCCGGCCGCGTCGCGTTCCTGGAGCCAGCGGCCCTCGGTGACCAGGGGGCGGGCCACCTTCGGCGGTTCGGGGCCGGCGCCGCGGAGCTGGATCCTCGCCCTGGTGCCGCCGAGCTCCGCGGTGGCGGACGCGGTGCGGAACGCGCGGGAGGCGGACTCCACGCCTTCGAGTCCGGCCAGTGCGCCCGCGTCGGCCTCGGTCGTGGTCTGGATCCAGATGTGCGCGCCGTTGGACTCGGTGAACACCCGCTGCCAGGGGCTGGCCCCGTACGCGAGGAACGCACCGGACAGCAGCAGCGACATGGTGACCCCGGCCGTGGCCAGAACGAGGAACAGCGCCTCGCCGCGGCGCGCCCGCAGATCGGCGCGCACCCAGCGCGCCATGGCCCGCACCGGGTCAGCCCTTCAGCTTGAGCGTGCCGGACACGCCACCCGTCGGCCGGTCGGCCGGGGATCCGCCGCCCAGCGCCGCGTCGTCGACGATCCTGCCGTCGAAGAGGCTGATCACCCGGTCCGCGGCGCTTGCCACCCGGGCGTCGTGGGTGACCAGCACGATGGTCTGGCCGCGCGCGTGGTACCGGGACAGCAGCCGCAGCACTTCCCGGGTGCCTTTGCTGTCCAGGCTGCCGGCGGGTTCGTCGGCCAGCAGCAGGCTGGAGCGGTTGACCAGCGCGCGGGCGAGTGCGACGCGCTGCTGCTCTCCGCCGGAGAGCTCGCCGGGGGTGCTGTTCTCCCTGCCTTCCAGGCCGAGGTCGTCGAGCAGTTCGGCACGCTTGGCGCGGGCCTGGCGCGGGGAGCTCCCGGCGAGCAGCGCGGGCAGTTCGACGTTGTCGGCCACGGTCAGGTGGGAGATGAGGTTGAAGAACTGGAAGACGATGCCGATGCGGCGTCTGCGCAGCACGGCCCAGCGGGCCTCGCTGTAGGTGTCGACCCGCTCGCCCTCCAGCCAGATGCGCCCGCGGTCGGGCCGGTGCAGTCCGCCCAGCAGGTGCAGCAGAGTGGACTTGCCGGCCCCGGACGGGCCGGTGATCGCGACGAACTCGCCGCGTTCGATCCGCAGGTCCACCCCGCGTACGGCCTTGACGGGCGCGCCGGCCTCGGTGCGGTGCATCTTGACCAGGTCCTCGGCCAGCACGACCGGAGTGGCGGCCTCGGCCGGTATGCCTTCGCCGTCGGCGGACCGCGCCCCCCGAACCTCGCGGCTCATTCCTGCTCCTCCAGCTGTTCCAGCTCCTCCTGGCAGCGCTCGAGCCAGTCGAGATCCGCCTGAAGGTGCAGCATCGCCCCTTCGATGAGCAGCTGCGCGACCCGGTTGTCCCGGTCCTCGGCCGCGGCGAGTCTGGACAGATCACGCATGGCGTTGAGGTAGTGGCGACGCTGCTTGTTGATGAGGGTGACCTGGTCGGCCATCCCCGTGCCGGGGGCGGCGGCGAGCTTCATGAAGAACTCGTCCCGTACCCGGGGTTCCTCGGTCGGCTCGTCGAGCCACGCGGCCACCGCTTCCCGTCCCGCGTCCGTGAGCTGGTAGGTGCGCTTGTTCGGCCGGCTCGACTGTGCGATGTCCTCGCCTTCGATGAGTCCGGCCTTCTCAAGTCTGCCGAGGGTGACGTAGACCTGCCCGATGTTGGGCTGAGGGTACGCGGCACCCAGGAGCTTCTCAAGAGCCTGCTTGAGTTCGTATCCGTGGGCCGGGCCCCTGGCGAGCAGCGCCAGCAGGGTCAGACGCACGCTCGCCCTCCTCCCTGGTCGCCGTTACCTTCGCGTCAGCCGTCCGCTCCCTGGCTGTGAGCCGGATCGCCCCCGTATCCGTCCGCGACGTCTAGTATCGCGCATGCCTAACAGGTATACAGGGGCGGACGCCGACGAGGGCAGGTCGGCGCCGGTGCGCCAGGGAGGAACCTATGCGGTGGAGGCGAGCCGCGGGTAGGGGGCTCCTGGCTGCGGTGCTGGTCCTCGCGGGCTACACGGGGGCGGGCGCCCGGGCCGGCGATCCGGCGGTCGGCGCCTCCGGGTCGGGCTCCGCGGCGGACCGCGGCCCGCTGACGCTGGTGACGGGCGGGGATCTGACCGGCTATCTGCGCGGGGTCCTGGACGACTGGAACCGCGAGCATCCGGCCGAGAAGGTCACCCTGGTCGAGCTGCCGGAGGGTGCGGACGAGGTCCGCGCGCAGATGGCGACGAGCCTGCGGTCCGGCAGCGACCGGTACGACGTGCTCAACATCGATGTCGCCTGGACCTCCGAGTTCGCCGCCGCGGGCTGGATCGCCCCGCTCGACTCCGACCGCTTCCCGCTCGAGCGCTTCCTGCCGCCCGTGGTGGACACCGCCACCTTCGGCGGGCGGCTGCACGCGCTGCCGTACGTGACCAACGCGGGGCTGCTCTACTACCGCAAGGACATCCTGGAGCGGGAGGGCGAGGCGCCGCCGCGCACCTGGGCCGAGCTGGAGCGGCTCGCGAAGACGGTGGCGCCGAAGTACGGACTGGACGGCTACGCGGGGCAGTTCCTGCCCTACGAGGGGCTCACGGTCAACGCGGTCGAGGCCGTGCGGTCGGCGGGCGGCTCCTTCCTCGCGGACGAGGGGGAGCGGGTCACGGTGGACTCCCCCGCCGCCCGGGTCGGTATCGGCTTCCTGGCCCGGGGTGTGCGGGAGGGGTGGATTCCGAGGGAGGCGCTCACCTACAAGGAGGAGGAGTCCCGCCGCGCCTTCCAGGACGGGAAGCTGCTCTTCCTGCGCAACTGGCCTTATGTGCACAAGACGGCCGCCGGCGCCGATTCGAAGGTCGCCGGGAAGTTCGGGGTGGTGCCGTTGCCCGGGCCCGACGGGCCGGCGGCGGGGGTGCTGGGCGGCTCCAACCTCGCGGTCAACGCACACTCCCGGCACAAGGAATCGGCTGCGGCGCTGCTGAGCTATCTGAGCAGCGAAAAGGTCCAGCGACGGGTGCTCACCGAGGGGGCACTGCCGCCGGTGTGGGCGGACCTCTACACCGATCCCACGCTGGTGCGCCGGTATCCGTATCTGCCGACGCTCCGCAAGAGCGTGCTCGCGGCCCAGCCGCGGCCCAAGAGCCCCCGGTACGAGCAGGTGAATCTGGCGGTGCAGGCCGTCGTGCACGACGCGATGGCGCAGCGGGTGTCGCCCGAGCAGGCGGTGGCCCGGCTGGAGCGGGAGCTCGAGGCGATCGTCCGCCGCGGCTGAACATCCGCATCGCAGTCCTCCCTGTCCTCCCTTTGCTGCTCAGTCCCCCCTTTGCTACCTACGTGTTCAGTAGCACCACGCCCGGGAATCCTTGGGCATATCTGGGCAATTCCCCTATGTTACCGCAGAGTTTCGCGTCAACTCATTGACACCTGTTCGACATGGCTACATAACATGCATGCATAACGTGCGATCAACGAGAACAGGCGCCACGCATGCACATAGCCACGGCCACCACGTCCCGGCGCTGGTGGCGCGATGCGGTGATCTACCAGGTCTACGTCCGCAGCTTCCTCGACAGCACCGGGGACGGCGTCGGAGACCTCGCCGGGGTCCGCGCCGGACTCCCGTACCTCAAGAAGCTGGGCGTGGACGGGGTCTGGCTCAGCCCCTTCTATCCCTCGCCGCACCACGACCACGGGTACGACGTCGCCGACTACCGCGATGTGGACCCGCTCTTCGGCGACCTGCAGGAGTTCGACCTCCTGGTCGCGGACGCCCACCGGCTCGGCGTGCGCATCGTCCTCGACATCGTCCCCAACCACTGCTCCAGCCGGCACCCCTGGTTCCGCGCCGCGCTCGCGGACCGCCCCGGCGGAGACGACCGCGCCCGCTTCCACTTCGCCGACGGGCGCGGACCGGACGGCGCACTGCCGCCCAACAACTGGCGCGCCATGTTCGGCGGCCCCGCCTGGTCCCGGGTGACCGAACCGGACGGCCGACCCGGCCAGTGGTACCTGCACCTGTTCACTCCCGACCAGCCCGACCTCAACTGGCGCGATCCGCGGGTCGGCAGCGAGTTCACCGACGTGCTGCGCTTCTGGCTGGACCGCGGCGTCGACGGCTTCCGCATCGATGTCGCAGCGGGACTCTTCAAGCACCCCGCACTCCCCGACTCCCCCGACCCCGAGGCCGACGAGCGCGCCCGCGACTCGGTCAACCCCCTGGCCTGGAACCAGCCCGAGGTGCACCAGGTGTGGCGCGACTGGCGTGCGGTGTGCGACGAGTACGCCGCACGCGACGGGGCCGACCGGCTGCTGGTCGGCGAGGTGTCGGTGCCGACCGCCCGCGAGCACGCCGAGTACGTCCGCGCGGACGAACTGCACCAGGCGTTCTTCTTCGACCTGCTCAGTGCCGAATGGGACGTGGACGCCTTCCGGAAGGCCATCTCCGAGGCGCTCACCGACATCGCGGGCACCGGCTCCACCGTCACCTGGGTGCTCAACAACCACGACCAGGTCAGGACGGTCACCCGGTACGCCGGGGAGAACACCACCGTCGGTCCCGCCCGCGCCCGGGCCGCCGCGCTGCTGATGCTGGCGCTGCCCGGTGCCGCCTACATCTACCAGGGCGAGGAGCTGGGCCTGCCGGAGGTGGTCGACCTGCCCGACGAGGTGCTCACCGACCCCATCTACCTCAGGACCGGCAGCCGCCGGCACATCCGGGACGGCTGCCGGGTGCCGCTGCCCTGGTCCGGGCACGCCTCGCCGTTCGGCTTCACCACCACCGACAGCACGGCCCGGCCCTGGCTGCCGCAGCCCGAGTGGTTCGCCGAGCACGCCACCGAGCGGGCACTCGCCGACACCCGCTCCTTCTGGCACCTCTACCGGGACGGGCTGCAACTGCGCCGCAGTCTGCCGCAGCTCGGCGAGGGAAGCCTGCGCTGGCTGGAGACCGAACCCCAGGTCCTGGCCTTCGTACGCGGCGACGGCCTGGTCTGCGCGGTCAACTTCGGCCTCGACCCGGTACCGGCGCCCGTCACCGGAACTCCCCTGCTCGCCAGCGGGGACTGCCCACCAGGACTCCTTCCCGGCTCCACCACCGCCTGGTGGATCAGCGATCTGCCCGACCACTCCGCCGACTCCCCGAAGGGAAACACACCATGAGCAGCACCCGCACCAGACGACGGACAGCGACGGCCACCGCCGCGGCGCTCGGCCTCGCCCTCACCGCGACCGCCTGCGGCGGCAGCGACGACAGCTCCGGCTCGGGCTCGCAGGAGCTGAAGGGCCAGACGGTCACGGTCGCCGGGGTGTGGACCGGCACCGAGCAGAAGAACTTCAAGAAGGTGCTGGACGCCTTCTCCGAGAAGACCGGCGCCACCACGAAGTTCATCTCCACCGGCGACAACGTCTCCACCGTCGTCGGCAGCAAGATCGAGGGCGGGAACGCGCCCGACGTGGTGATGGTGCCGCAGCCCGGCGTGCTCAAGCAGTTCGCTGGCAAGGGCTGGCTCCAGCCGCTGTCGGCCAAGGTCCGGGACACGGCCGAGAGCAACTTCGCACCGGTGTGGCAGGACTACGGCACCATCGGCGACAAGTACTACGGCCTCTACTTCAAGGCTTCCAACAAGTCGACGGTCTGGTACAGCCCCGACGCCCTCTCGCAGGCCGGCGTCCAGCCCCCGAAGAGCTGGGACGCGATGCTCAAGGCCGGGCGGACGGTCTCCGACTCCGGACTGCCGGCCTTCTCCGTCGCCGGTGAGGACGGCTGGACCCTCACCGACTGGTTCGAGAACATCTACCTCTCCCAGGCCGGACCCGAGAACTACGACAAGCTCGCGGCGCACAAGATCGCCTGGACCGACCCGAGCGTGGTCAAGGCCCTGACCACCCTCTCCGAGCTGTTCGAGGACAAGAAGCTGGTCGCCGGCGGCGGCAAGGGCGCGCTGCGCACCACCTTCCCCGAGTCCGTCGAGCAGGTCTTCGGCGACGACCCCAAGGCCGGAATGGTCTACGAGGGCGACTTCGTGGGCGCCACCATCTCCGGCGACCTGAAGAAGAAGGTCGGCGAGGACGCGAAGTTCTTCCCCTTCCCCGCGGTGGCGGACGGGAAGCCGCCGGTGGTCGGCGGCGGTGACGCGGCCACGGTCCTCAAGTCCGGCAAGCACCGCAAGGCCGGGATGAAGCTCGTGGAGTTCCTCGCGACGCCCGAGGCCGCCGAGATCTGGGCCGGGGCCGGGGGCTTCCTCTCCCCCAACAAGAGTGTGAAGCCCGAGGCGTACCAGGACGACGTCACCCGCAAGACCGCCGACTCGCTGATCAAGGCGGGGAACGCGGTCCGGTTCGACATGTCCGACCAGGCCCCGGCCGCCTTCGGCGGCACCGCCGGCACCGGCGAGTGGAAGCTGCTGCAGGACTTCCTGCGCGACCCGTCCGACCCCAAGGGCACGGCCCGCAAGCTCGAGGCCGCCGCGGCCAAGGCGTACAAGGACTGAGGACCGGATGCCAGCCACTCCTGTGCAGGCCCCCGACCGCCCGGCACCGCAGCCGGGCGGGCCGGGGCCGGCCGCCGGCGGACCGAAGGACAGCCCGCGCCGCCGGGCCGCGCGCCGCCGACGCCTGATCGCCCTGCTCTTCCTGCTCCCCGCGCTGCTGCTGCTCGGGGCCCTCGTCGCGTACCCGATCCTCTTCACGGTCGGGCGCAGCCTCTTCGACGCCTCGGGCACGCGCTTCGTCGGCGCGGAGAACTACACGGAGATGTTCCGTGACCCGGCCACGCTCAAGGCGATACGCAACACCACCGTCTGGGTCGTCGTCGCCCCGCTGCTGCTGACCGGGCTCGGTCTGATCCTCGCCGTGCTGACCGAGAAGATCCGCTGGGCCACCGCGTTCAAGCTGGTGCTGTTCATGCCGATGGCGATCTCCTTCCTCGCCGCGGGCATCATCTTCCGCGTCGTCTACGAGCAGGACCCCGACCGGGGTGTGCTGAACGCGGTCGCCGTCGGTGTGCACGACTCCTTCGACGAGAGCGCCAGCTACCCGACCGCGCGCCCCAAGGACGCCACCGTGCTGGCCAAGGGCAAGGGAGGTGCGTACACGACCAAGGACAAGGCGGCGCCCGGCAACACGGTCAACCTCGGCCTGGTCGGCGTCCCGCCCAAGGACCTGCCCAAGGACGCGGAGCCCGCGCGCGCCGCCTCGAAGGCCACCGCCGGCGGCGCCGAGCTGCGCGGCGTGGTCTGGGTGGACTTCACCCTCGGCGGCGGTGGCAAGCCGGGACAGGTGGACCCGAAGGAGAAGGGACTGCCGCAACTGGCGGTGGAGGCCGTCGACGCGGACGGGAAGGCCGTGGCCGAGACGACCACCGCGGCCGACGGCTCCTACCGCTTCGAGGGCCTGTCGGCCGGCGACTACGCCGTCCGGCTGCCCGCGAAGAACTTCGCCGAGCCCTACGGGGGCGTGGAGTGGCTCGGTCCCACTCTCATCACCCCGGCGATCATCGGCGCCTATCTGTGGATCTGGACGGGCTTCGCGCTGGTGCTGATCGGGGCCGGGCTCTCCGCCATGCCGCGGGACGTGATCGAGGCCGCCAAGATCGACGGCGCGAACGAGTGGCAGATCTTCCGCAGGATCACCGTGCCACTGCTGGCCCCCGTGCTCGGAGTGGTCTTCGTGACCCAGGTGATCAATGTGATGAAGGTCTTCGACCTCGTCTACATCATCGCCCCCGGTCCGGTGCAGCAGGACGCCAACGTCCTGGCGCTGCAGATGTGGCTGGTGTCCTTCGGCGGCGGCAACAACCAGGGCCTGGGAAGTGCGCTCGGCGTCCTGCTGCTGCTCCTGGTGGTGCCCGCCATGATCCTCAACATCCGACGCTTCCGCAGGAGCAATTCATGACCGCCCTCCCCACCTCGGCTCCCACCAGGCCCGAGCGGGCACGGCCGGTCGCCTGGCTGCTGCGGCAACTGAGCCGCGGCCTGGTGCAGTTCCTCCTCGTGGTCGTCGGACTGCTGTGGCTCACCCCGGCCTTCGGGCTCTTCATCGGCTCTCTGCGGCCGGACGAGGACAACGCGGCCAGCGGCTGGTGGAACGCGCTCACCGACCCCGGCAGCCTGTCCTTCGAGGGCTACAGCGCGCTGCTGGAGAACTCGGGCATCGTCGACTCCTTCTGGAACACCGTCCTGATCTCGGTGCCCGCCACGGTCACCGTCGTGGTGGTCGCGGCGCTGGCCGGATACGCCTTCGCCTGGCTGGAGTTCCCCGGCCGGGACGCGATCTTCCTGGTCGTGGTGGGCATGCTCGTGGTGCCCGTCCAGGTCGGCCTGCTGCCGGTGGCCAAGATGTTCGGCGCGGTGGGGCTCTTCGGCACGATCCCGGGCGTGGTCCTCTTCCACGTCGCCTACGGGCTGCCGTTCGCCGTCTTCCTGCTGCGGAACTACTTCGCCGAGATCCCCCGCGAGATGCTGGAGGCCGCCCGGATGGACGGCGGCAGCGAGTGGCGGATCTTCGTCCGGCTGGTGCTCCCGCTGGGGCGCCCGGCGATCGCGTCCCTCGCGATCTTCCAGTTCCTGTGGGTGTGGAACGACATGCTGGTGTCGCTGATCTTCGCCGACAGCCAGTCGCAGCCGCTGACAGTGGCCCTGCAGTCGGAGATGCGGCAGTTCGGCAGCAACATCGGCGTGCTGGCGCCCGGCGCCTTCCTGTCCCTCGTCGTGCCGGTGGCGGTCTTCTTCGCCTTCCAGCGGCACTTCGTCCAGGGGGTCATGGCGGGCTCGGTGAAGTGACCCGCGGATGAGCGGAACCGCGTCGGCCGGACAGCGGAAGCGACACCAGGCCGACCGGTTGTCGCCCCGGAACCGTGCCGCCCCGCAGCCCGGCCAGTGCCCGCCACTGGTCGGGCCGGACCTTGTGCAGGGGTACGGATCTTCTCGGTTGCTGCCGCACTGTCCGCTCGGGTAGGAAGCTCCTGTGCTGAGAGGACGAACGATCGGGCTCAGGGCCCGGCACGAGGAAGACATACCGGTCCTGCGGACCGAGCTCTACGACGACGTGGTCAACGCGGTGCGGGCGGAGGGCGGACCGTGGCGGCCGCTCACACCCGGCACCAAGGACCCGCGGCTCGTGGTGGACGACACCGCGCAGGGCTGGGTCCAGTTCTCCGTGGTGGAGCTGGAGGGCGGCACCCTCATCGGCACCGCGACACTGTGGGACATCGACACCCACCACCGGTCCGCGCACATCGGCCTGGGGCTGCTGCCGTCCGCGCGCGGCAAGGGCTACGGCACCGACGTGGTCGCGACGCTGTGCCACTACGGCTTCGTCGTGCGCAGCCTGCGGCGGCTGCAGGTCGAGACACTCTCGGACAACACCGCGATGCTGCGCTCCGCCGAGCGCAACGGCTTCGTCCGCGAGGGCGTGCTGCGCTCGTCGGCCTGGGTGCTGGGCGAGTTCCTGGACGAGGTGGTGCTCGGGCTCCTCGTCGAGGAGTGGAAGGCGGAACCGGAGAGCCGCTAGGGGCCACCGGATCCCTGCCGGCCGGCAGAGACGGCCGGCAGGGATCGGGACTGCTCTCCGGTGCGGCCCGGTCCGCCCGGGCCGCCGGAGCGCCGGTCGGTCCGTCAACGGCCCTGGAGCGCCCTGACGTTGTCGCCGAAGGTCCAGTTCTTCGAGCCGTCCCAGTTCAGGGACCAGGTCATCAGGCCCTTGAGCCGGCCGTCGTAGTGGTTCCACGCCTGGGCGACCTGGGACGGCGTCATGTGGCCGCCACCCGCGCCGGGCTGCGCGGGGAGGCCGGGGACCTGCTTGTCGTAGGGCACGCGGATCGTGGTGCCCTGGATCACCAGACCCTGGTCGAGGCAGTCGGTCTGCGCGGTGAAGCCCCGCACGGTGCCCGCGGAGTAGGAGTCTCCGCTGCAGCCGTACATGCTGCCGTTGTAGTACTGCATGTTCAGCCACCACAGGCGGCCGTTGTCGGCGTACTTCTTGACGATCGGCAGGTACGCGCCCCAGATCGAGCCGTAGACGACGCTGCCGCCGGTGACATACGCCGTCTCGGGCGCCATCGTCAGGCCGAACTGCGGCGGCATCCGGTCCAGGACGCCGTCGATGATGTGGACGAGGTTGGCCTGCGAGGTCGAGAGCCTGTTGATGTCCCCGCTGCCGGTGAGGCCGGTCTCGATGTCGATGTCGATGCCGTCGAAGTTGTACTTCCTCAGGATCGGCACGAGGGTCTCGACGAACCGGTCGGCGACGGCGCGCGAGCTGAGGTCGATGCCCGCCGTGGCGCCGCCGATGGACATCAGCAGCGTCTGCCCCTGGGCCTTGGCCTGGCACATCTCGGCCGGGGTCGCGACCTTGACGGTGGAGTCCATGCCGTCCTCCCACAGCACCGTGCCGTCCGAACGGATGACGGGGAAGGCCGCGTTGAGGACGTTGTAGCCGTGGGAGCGGATCCGGGAGTCGGTGACGGGAGTCCAGCCGAAGGGCGGATGGACGCCGTTGGCGGCGCCGTCCCAGTTCTCCCAGTAGCCCTGGAGGACCTTGCCGGACGGCTTGCCCTGCACCGGGCAGGTCTCGGCGGCCCGGCCGTCCGGTGCTGCGGGGTGCGGGCGTTCGGCCGCGTGCGGGGCCGCGGCGGTGAGGAGTTGGACGACACAGGCGAGCACGACGCCGATACCGAGCAGGTACCAGGGGCGTCGTCTTCGCTCGGATGTTGCGTGCATGGCGTGTTCCCTCCGCCTGGTGTGGGGTTCCCCAAGAGTTCAGCGGTCCAGACCATCCGTCAATAGGTCTGGACCACAAGTCTCGGAGCGCGGAGCGCTTTTCCTCTCCCGCCCGGAGAACCGTTCGCCGCTCACCCGCATCGAACACACCAGGCGCTGATCCCGGTCCTCGGGCAGCGGATGCGGACAGAGCAGCGAAGTGGCGGTGGACGTGAACAACGGAACGACGGACGGCAAATGGGCGGCGAGCCGTGAGCAGGCGAACGGGGACGGCGCGGGGCACGGGCCGCGATGCGGCGTGCTGCGGACGGCGTCCGTCGCCCTGCGCGGCGACGGACGCCGCTTGTTCGGCCTGGCGGCGCGGGCGGCCGGACTGGCAGCGCTGGGCGGCCTGCTGGTCACGGCCCTCGGCTTCCTGGTCGCCTGGCCCGCGTTCACCGAGATGCGCCGGGGAGCGATCGCGGCCCGCCGCATGGAGGACTCCTACGCTCCGTCCGGACTCCTGGTCCAGGACCTGTGGCTGATCACCCTGGCCGGACTGCCGTTCCTGGTGCTGCTGCTGCACCTGGGCTGCGCGGCCGTGCAGACCGCCGCCTCTCGGGCGGTGGCCGACCGGGAGGACGGCCACCGCCCGGAAGGCGCCCGCGGACGCGCCGGCTCCCCCGCCACGGACGTCTCCGCGCACCCGGCCGGCGGGCGGGAGCGCGGACGGTTCGGCGCGGTGCTGGGGTCGTATCTGCTGCGCGCAGCGGGCGTATGGGCACCGCTGGTGACCGGAATCCTGGTGTCCGAGTACTTCACCACCACCCTGTTCAGGGAGTACACGGCGCTCGTCCCCAAGTGGGAATACCCCACCCGGTTCGCGCTGCTGCACGACGGCGCGCCCCTGCTGGGCCTGGCGATCACGCTGGTACTCCGGTTCGGCTGGGCCCTGGCTCCGGCGGCGGCGGCCGCGGAGCACCTGGGCCCGCTGCGCTCGCTGCGCCGGTCCTGGTCGCTGGTGTGGGGCGGGGCCACCGCCTGGCTGCGCACCCTGGCCGCCGCGCTGCCCCTGGGAGCGCTCACCGTCGGCGCGTACCTCCTGCTGCACGCCGCCGCCCGGCCGCTGCGCCCGGGTGCTTCGGCCCTCTTCCTGGCATGGGGCACGGACAACACCTACACCGCCTACTGCGTCGGGATCCTCGCCCCGATCGCCGCCGCGCTGCTGCTGACCGGGGTGCTGACCCTGCCGCCGGCCCATGTCGTGCTGGCCGCGCTCCGCGACCGGCTCGCCCGGGAACGGGAGCGGCGGGCCCGGGGTGCTGCGGCCACCGGCGCCGGCCGGGCGTGAGACCGCGTCCCGGTACGTCCGCACGGGACACGCCGGAGGCCGTGCACCGCCGCCCGGCCGCTGCTGCGGATGCGGAATGCACCTCTGAATGGTTGTCTGAGGCTTATGTCCGATGCGCGGGTGCAGCCGAGTGGAGACCAGGCACCCGACCCGGTGGACCCGCACCGGTGGTGGGCCCTGATCGTCATCGGGATCGCCCAGCTCATGGTCGTGCTCGACGCGACGATCGTGAACGTCGCGCTGCCCTCCGCGCAGCGCGAGCTGCACATGTCGGACAACAACCGCCAGTGGGTCATCACGGCCTACACACTCGCCTTCGGCGGGCTGCTCCTGCTCGGCGGGCGGGTGGCCGACCTGGTGGGCCGCAAGCGCACCTTCGTCATCGGGCTGATCGGCTTCGCCGTCGCGTCCGGCCTCGGGGGTGCCGCGGGCAGCTCCGGAATGCTCTTCGGCGCCCGCGCGCTGCAGGGCGTCTTCGCCGCGCTGCTGGCCCCCTCCGCGCTCTCCCTGCTGTCGACGACGTTCACCGACCCCCGGGAGCGGAGCAGGGCGTTCGGCGTGTACGGCGCCATCGCCGGGGCCGGGGCTGCGATCGGCCTGCTGATGGGGGGAATCCTCACCGAGTACCTGGACTGGCGCTGGTGCCTGTACGTGAACATCCTGTTCGCCGGGGCCGCGGTGCTGGGCGCGCTGACGCTGCTGCACGACCGTCCCGGACACGCGGAGGCACGGCTCGATCTTCCCGGTGTGGTGCTGGGCTGCGGGGGCCTGCTCGCACTCGTCTACGGCGTCAGCGAAGCCGAACCCCGCGGCTGGGGCAGCGCGATGGTGCTGGGGCTGCTGGGCGGCAGCGCGCTGCTGCTGGCCGCCTTCGTACTGTGGCAGGGCCGGGCACGTACCCCGCTGCTGCCGCTGCACATCGTCCGGGACCGCAACCGTGCCGGCAGCTTCCTCACCATGGGCATGGCCACCTTGGGGATGTTCGGGGTGTTCCTGTTCCTGACCTACTACATGCAGGGCATCCTCGGCTACTCGCCGCTGCGCACCGGGCTGGCCTACCTGCCGATCAGCGGCGCGATCATCCTCGGCTCCACCCAGATCTCGGCCCGGTTGCTGCCGCTGATCCCGCCCCGGCTGCTCATGGCGCCGGGCATGCTGCTGGCGGCGGCGGGCATGGCCGTGCTGACCCAGTTGGACACCGACTCCTCGTACGTGAGCCATCTGCTCCCCGCCGAACTGCTCCTGGGCCTGGGGCTGGGCTGCACCTTCATGCCGGTCATCTCCACGGCGACGCAGGGCGTGGCCGCCTACGACTCCGGGGTCACCTCGGCCACCGTCAACACCGCGCAACAGGTGGGCGGGTCCATCGGCACCGCGCTGCTCAACACCGTGGCGACCAGCGTCACCAGCCACTACGTCCGCGACCACCTGCACGATCCGCGGATGCGCCGGACGGTGGTCCGGGAGGGCGTGGTGCACGGTTTCACCACCGCGACCTGGGTGGCGGTGGGCGTGATGCTGCTCGGCGCGCTGCTCGCCGCGGTGCTCGTGAACATGCGGCCCATCAGGGCCGAGCCCGCAGCACCGGCAGCCCCCGCCCCGGCCGCGGAGAGCTGAGCGCTCGCGCGACCGGGGCGGGGGCGACGCCCCGGGGTACCCGACGGCAGGCGGGGAGACGTCGGCCCCGGGGCAGGCGGAGACCGGCGGCCGACGAGGCGGTTCAGTCGCCGCGCCGGGCCGCCCAGACGGTGCGTACGGTGCGCACCGCGAGGTCGTCGCGGCGCGCGATGCTGTGCGGGCCGCCGGTGTCCAGCAGCCGGTCGAGTGCGGCGAGGTCCTCGGCCGGGAGCGCGTCGGTGAGGCTGCCGCGCAGGCGTCGCAGGCTGCTCAGCGCGTAGGCGGCGACGGTCTCGTCGCGGGAGCCCGCGATGTCCACCTGGAGGGTGCGCTGCCCGTCGAGGGCGAATCCGGCGGCGGTCAGCTTCGGCCCCCAGTCGGCGCCGCGGTGGGGCATGCGCGCGGCGTGGTGGCGGTCGTGTGCCGCGTGGCAGCGCTCTTCCAGGCCGGGCCGGTCCTCGGGCGCGTCGGGCGGCAGGAAGCGGGGAGAACCCGCCAGTTCGACCACGGCGAACAGGCCGCCGGGCGGCAGGACGTCGTGGATCCGGCGCAGCGCGCGCTCGGGGTGTGCCAGGTGGTGCATCGAAGCGGAGGCCCACACCAGGTCCGGCATGCCCAGATCGGGCCAGTCGGCGTCGTCCAGGTCGGCCCGCACCGGATGCACGCGGTCCGCCACGCCCTGCGCGCACGCCTTCTCGCGGAGGCGTCGGAGGTGCTCGGAGGAGGAGTCGACGGCTGTGACGTGGGCGTCGGGAAAGCGGTCGAGGAGCGCGAAGGCTCCGGCTCCCGTCCCGCAGCCCAGGTCCACGATCCGGCGCGGAGGCGCTTCGAGGGGCAGCCATGCGGTGATGGTCGCGAGGTGTTCGGCGAGGACCTCCGCGTCCAGGTCGAGAAGCTCGGCCTGGCCCTGGTCCTCGGCTTGTCCGTGCTCATGGGACGGGTCGTGGTCCTCGAGCGGGTCGTGGTCCTGGGGCTGATGAACGCCGGAGGCGCCCGGGCGGGGCGCGGGCGAGTGGGTGTGCGGCATACGGCCACGCTAGGGCGGCCATGCGAGTACGGCACGATCTCTTTCCGGATACGCAAGGCGATGGCCCCGCGGGCTGCCGGACGCGCAAGGCCGCCGCCTGCCTGCGGAGCGGCTGCGCCCGGCGGGCGCTATGCGTCGCGCTCGCCCCTGTCCCGCTGATGGCCCCGGCGGGCGTCCCGGTCGAAGATCCCCAGGATCTCGCAGGGGCCACCGTCGGCACCGATGGCGTGCGGCAGCATCGTGGGGAACTCCGCGGCCTGATTGGTCTCGACCCGGAGACGGCGGTGGCCCAGCAGCAGGACCGCGGTCCCGGAGAGGACGACGAGCCATTCACGGCCGGGGTGTGCGCGCATCCGTGCGGGGTTGTCGGGCGGCGGATCGGTCATGCGCTGGCGCACGACGGTCACGCCCGGGTCGCTCTTGAGGGACCACTGCAGCATGCCGTGCGCGCTGTCGACGATCGGGCTGGTGACGACGTCGTCGGAGGCGGTCTCCACGAGCTGGTCCAGGGTGGTGTCCAGGGCCCGGGCGAGAGTGACGAGGGTGTCCAGGGCCAGGCGCCGACGGCCGTTCTCGATGCGGCTGAGCGTGGACTGGCTCAGCCGGGCGCGGGTGGCCAGTTCTTCCAGGGACCAGCCCTGCGCCACCCGCATCGCCCGGATGCGTTTGCGTACCAGGCTGTCCAGCTCGCCCTCTTCTTGCGTCATAGGCAATAGCCTATGCCATGAATGCAACGTCTGGTTAGCGTCGTGCGCAGAGGGTCCGGAGCAGCCGGGCCCCGCATCTGAAGGAGGGCAGGCGCCATGCCTGGAACGACTGCCGAGACCGGCCCGCTCTCGGGGGAGACCGTCGACACGGTGGTGATCGGCGGCGGCGCCGCGGGACTGAACGGCGCCCTGATGCTCGCCCGCTCCCGCCGCTCGGTCGTCGTGGTCGACAGCGGCACGCCCCGCAACACGCCCGCCGAGGGGGTGCACGGCCTGCTGGGCCTGGACGGCATCCCGCCCGCCGAGCTCTACGCGCGGGGCCGGGAAGAGGTACGCCGCTACGGTGGCGTGCTCGTCCCCGGCGAGGTGGTCTCCGCCGCACCGGCCGAACCGTCCGCCGAGGGCGACCCGCGCTTCACCGTCACCCTGGGCGACGGCCGCACGCTGACGGCGCGTCGGCTGCTGGTGGCCACCGGGCTGCTGGACGTACTGCCCGACGTCCCCGGGCTCGCGGAGCACTGGGGGCGCAGCGTGGTGCACTGCCCGTACTGCCACGGCTGGGAGGTGCGTGACGAGCCCGTCGGCGTCCTCGCCACCGGCCCGGCCTCCCTCCACCACGCGCTGCTCTTCCGCCAGTTGACGGAGGACCTGGTCTACTTCACCCGCGGAACCGCGTTGGACGCGGACACCCGCGCGCGGTTCGACGCGCGTGGCATCCGCGTCGTCGACACCCCGGTCGAGCAGGTCGTGCAGGAGAGCGACGGCGGCATCGCCGGGGTGCGGCTGGCGGACGGCCGAGTGGTGGCCCGCCGCGTGCTCGCGGTCGCGACCGCGATGCGGGCCCGCACCGAGGGTCTGGCCGGGCTGGACCTGCCGCAGGAGGACCTGCCCGAGGGGCTGGGCCACCGGTTCACCGCGGACGCGGCCGGGGCCACCGGAGTGCCGGGGGTGTGGGTGGCGGGCAACGCCGCCGACCCGACCGCCCAGGTGGGTGCCTCCGCCGCGGCGGGCGCGCTGGCGGGCGCCCGCATCAACGCCGACCTGGCGACCGCCGACACGGAGGCCGCCCTCGCGGCGGCCGGGACGGGCACCGCCGCGGCCTGACGACGACCGCGCGGCCCCGCACGCCCCGAGCCGCTCCGGCGCCCGGACCCCGCCCACTCCCCGTGCGGGCCTGCGGGCCGGTGGGCGCCGTGCGCCGTCGGGCAGTCGGCCGTGCGCCGTCGGGCAGTCGGCCGGTCGTTCCGCAGCGGGACGCCGAAGCCGCATGGCTGCTCGCGCGCGCCACCGCGTGAGGGCGGTGCGGCGGCCGCACCGCCCCGGCGCGTCACCAGCCCCCGTCGTCGAACTGGTCCAGCAGCGCATCGGCCGGCAGTTGCTCGGCCAGGCGCGCGGAGCCGCCGCCGCGCAACTGCTGCTCCGTCCAGATGACTTTGCCGCCGGGAATGTAGCGGGTGCCCCAGCGCTGGGCGAACTGGGCGACCAGGAAGAGACCGCGGCCGCCCTCGTCCGTGGTCGAGGCGCGGCGCAGGTGCGGGGAGGTTCCGCTGCCGTCGGAGACCTCGCAGATGAGACTCTCCTCGTCGTGCAGGAGGCGGACCTGGATCGGCTCCTTCCCGTACCGGATGGCGTTGGTGATCAGTTCGCTGAGGATCAGCTCGGTCGTGTGCCCGATCTCCTCCAGGCCCCACTCCCGCAGCCGCGCCGCGCATTCGGCGCGTACCGGGGCGACGGCCGCCGGGTCGGGATCGACCTGCCACCTGGCGACCTGGTCCGGGGCGAGCCTGCGGATGCGGGCCACCAGCAGGGCGACGTCGTCGGACGGGTGGGCCGGCATGACGGAACCGGCGACCGCGCGGGTCGTCTCTTCCGGGCCGGCGCCCGCGGTCTCCTCCAGCACGGTGCGCAGGATCTCCAGACCGGTGTCGATGTCCCGGTCCCGGCTCTCGACCAGGCCGTCGGTGTACAGGACGAGCTGTGCGCCCTCGGGCAGGTGCAGCTCCGTGGTCTCGAAGGGGTGGCCGCCCAGACCGAGCGGCGGGGAGGCGGGCACGTCCGCGTAGCTGACCGTGCCGTCCGGGTACACCACTGCGGGGCAGTGGTGTCCGGCGCGGGCGAGGGTGCAGGAGCCCGTCACCGGGTCGTACACGGCGTACAGGCAGGTCGCTCCGGCCACCCCCTCGTACTGCCGGCCGCTCGGGTCCGCGTCGCTCTCCTCGTCGTCGATGCGGGCCACCAGTTCGTCCAGATGGGCGAGGAGCTCGTCCGGAGGCAGGTCGAGGGTGGAGAAGTTGTGCACGGCGGTGCGCAGCCGCCCCATCGTCGCGGCCGCGTGCAGCCCGTGCCCCACCACGTCGCCGACGACCAGTGCGACCCGGGTGCCGGAGAGAGGGATGACGTCGAACCAGTCGCCGCCCACGCCCGCTTCCGCGGGCACGTAGCGCCAGGCCGCCTCCAGCGCCGCCTGTTTGGGCAGCCCGCGCGGCAGCAGGCTGCGCTGCAGGGTCACGGCCATGGCGTGCTCGCGGGTGTAGCGGCGCGCGTTGTCGATGGCCACCGCCGCCCGGGTCGCCAGCTCCTCGGAGAAGGAGACATCGTCCTCGTCGAAGCCCGGCGAGTCGCCGCTGCGCCAGAAATGTGCGATGCCCAGAATCACTCCCCTGGCCCGCAGCGGGACGGTGATCAGCGAGTGCACGCCGAACTCCAGCGTCCGCCGCGCACGCTCCGGGTCGTGCCGCAGCCACTCCTCCGCGTGGTGCAGATCCGCCTCCAGCACCGCCTGCTCCGCATCGAGCGCGCGGGCCTGCGGCGAACCCGGCCGAAAGACGATCGCCTCCCCGACCTCGTACAACGGGAGTCCCTCGGGCCGTTCGCCGACCGCCACCCGGCGCACCCGGCGCTGCGCCTGCGGGGCCGGTTCCTGACCGCGCACCACCTCGTCCAGCAGGTCGACGGCTGCCAGGTCGGCGAACCCGGGCACCGCCACCTGGGCCAGCTCCCGCGCCGTGCGGGCCACGTCCAGCGTGGTACCGATCCGCACGCCCGACTCGTACAGCAGCTTCAGCCGCTCCCGCGCCACCTGGGCACGGCCCGACACAGCCGACAGCTCCGTGGTGTCACGCAGCGTCACCACACTGCCGAGCGCTCCCCCGTGCCGGGAGGTGGGGCGTATGTTCACCGCCAGCAACCGGTCCCCGGACAGCAGCACCTCGTCGGTGACGGGCTCACCCGACACCAGCAGCCGTGCGATGCCCTCGGCCAGGTCCAGTTCGCCCACGTGCCGCCGCTCGGTGCCGGGAGGCAGGTCCAGCAGCCGGCGGGCCTCGTCGTTGGCCAGCACGAGGTGCCCGTCCGCGTCGAGGATGAGCACGCCCTCCCGCACCGCGTGCAGAACGGCGTCGTGGTGCTCGTACATTCGCGTCATCTCCGCCGGCCCGAGGCCGTGCGTCTGGCGCAGCAACCTCCTGGAGACCAGGGCCGTCCCGCCGATGACGGCCACGAGGGCGACGCCGCCCGCACCGAGGATGATCGGCAACTGCTGGTCGGTCATGCCCGCGACGTTGCGTACCGCCAGCCCCGCCGACGACAGGCCGACGATGGTGCCGTCGGAGTCCCGGACGGGCACGACGGCTTGCACGACGTTGGTGTCCCCGCCGGTACGGGGACCGGTGACCCGCTCCACCGTGGTGCGGCCGCGGAGCGAGGGTTCGATCGTGCCGACGAACTTCTTCCCGATCAGCGACGGATTGGGCTGGGTGTAGCGGATCCCCTTCCGGCTCATGAGCACGATGAAGTCGACACCGGCGTCCTTGCGGGCCGCCTCGGTGCGCGGCTGGAGCTCCCTGGCCGGATGCGGGCCCCGCATCGCCTCCGCGACCCCCGGGGCGTGCGCGAACGCCTGGGCCACCGCGACCGACTTCTCACGGGCCCGGCTCGTGGCGTCCCGCTGCGCCTGTACGACCTGGGCCGCCACTGCCGCCGCGACCAGCAGCAGCACCAGGACGACCTGCAGCACGAACACCTGACCGGCCGCGCTGCGCAGGCGGAGCAGCGAACGGCCCTTGTCCGCGGAGCGGGTGGCGGGCCGCGCCGGCCGGTTCCCGGGGCGGCGGAGAGGCAGCTTCATGACTCATTCCTAACACCGCACCCCGTCCACCAGTGCCCCGTGTCCCGCTCGCCGCGTCCGCGGAGCGCCGCGGGCGCCTCCTGCGGCGACCCGGAGAGCGCGCTGCACGCCTCTTGTCGGGGCCTCGGCCGCTCCCCCATGATCGGCGCCATGGCAGTCACGGGGGCAGGCGGCGCGGTGGCTCCGCCCCTGCCGCGCCGGGTGCGTGTCGGGTACGGCCTGGGGTCGCTGTGCACGGGCACCTTCGCCACCGTGCCGGGGCTGATCCTGCTCTACTACCTCACCAATGTGCTCGCCGTTCCGGCAGCCGTGGCGGGTGCCGCGGTCTTCCTGCCCAAGGCATGGGACGTCCTGGTCAATCCGGTCGTGGGCGCCGCCTCGGACCGCAGCACCCTGCGCGGCGGGCCGCGCCGTCCGTTCCTGCTCATCGGCGCCTGTACGCTGCCGCCCGCCTTCGCGCTGCTCTTCGCCGCGCCACCGCTGCGCGGAGCGGCGGCCGCGGGCTATGTGGCGCTGCTGTTCCTGGTGGCCGCCACCGCCTACGCGGTCTTCCAGGTGCCGTATGTGACGATGCCGGCCGAGATGACCGAGGACCCGGCCGAACGGGGGCGGGTGCTGGGCTGGCGGGTGGGCTTCCTCGGCGTGGCGATCCTGCTGTCGGGCGCGCTGGCTCCGGCGCTCGCGCACCGCGGCGGAGGCGGCCCGGACAGCTACCGGACGATGGGCGCGGTCGTGGCGGCACTGCTGGCGCTCGGTATGTTCGGCGCCTGGTTCTGCACCGCGCGGGCTCCGGCAGTGGCCCGCAGCCGGGCCGAGCCCTCGCTGCGCGCCCAGTTGGCCGCGGCGCGCTCGCACCGGCCCTTCGGCTTCCTGGCGGGCATGTGGACGCTGCAGGCGCTGGCCGTCGGGGTGATGCTCGCCGGAGTCCAGTACTTCGCCACCTACACGGTCGGCTCGGCCGCCGCGGTCACCTCACTGTTCGGCTGCCTGATCGGTCCGCTGGTCCTGGTGATGCCACTGTGGAACCGGCTGTCGGACCGGTGGGGGGTGAAGCGGGCCCAGGGGTGCGCCACGCTGCTCTTCCTCACCGGGGCGCTGCTGCTGGGCCTCACCCCGGTGGCCGGTACGGCGTTCGGCCACGGGGCCGCGGCGCTGGTGGGCATCGCCTACGCCGGTCTGCAACTGCTGCCGCTGACGATGCTCGCGCAGACGCTCGCCGCCGATGCCGTGCGCACCGGCAGACGGCGGGCCGCGACCTTCACCGGGCTCTGGACGGCGGCCGAGACCCTGGCGTTCGCCCTGGGAGCTGGGGTGTTCGCGCTGCTGCTGGCGGTCACCGGGTTCCGCTCCTCGGACGCCGGCCGGTTCGTCGACCAGCCCGCCACCGCGCTGACGGCCATCACGCTGGGCATGAGTGTGCTGCCTGCCGTGTCCGCCGCGGCGAGTCTCCTGCTGCTGCACCACTACCGGGAGGACGACACGGCGACGGAGCCGCCGTCCACCGCCGCGCCCGCCCGCGCACCGTCCGCCCCCGCACCGTCCGCATCCGCGCAGAAGGAGCCCGGCCGTGCCGACTGATCCCACCCGCCTGCCGTCCGACGGCCGGTCCGCGCAGCAGGTGCTCGCCGAACTGCGGACGCTGCGCGAGACCGACGCACCCACGCGCGGCGGACGCACCTTCGCCTACGTCTACGACGCGGGACGAGCGGAGCTGGACGGACTCGCGGCTGCCGCCTACACGGAGCTCGCGACCGTCAACGGGCTCGATCCGACCGTCTTCCCCAGTGTGGCGCGGCTGGAGAACGACGTGGTCCGCGCCGCCGCGGCCCTGCTGGGCGCACCGGGCACCCAGGGGACGTTCACCAGCGGCGGCACCGAGAGCATCCTGCTCGCCGTGAAGGCGGCCCGGGACCATGCCCGTGCGGCGCGTGGGATCACCGCGCCGCAACTGGTCCTGCCCGCCACGGCGCACGCCGCGTTCCACAAGGCCGCGCACTATCTGGGGCTGGAGGCGGTCACGGTTCCGGTCGACCCGGCCACCTTCCGCGCGGACGCCGCCGCGATGTCCGCCGCGCTCACCGACCGCACGGCGCTCGTGGTGGCCTCCGCCCCGTCGTACGCGCACGGGGTGCTGGATCCGGTGGCCGAGATCGCCGCGTCGGCCGCCGCGCGGGGCGTGCTGTGTCATGTCGACGCCTGCCTCGGCGGATGGCTGCTGCCCTGGCTGCGCGGCACCGGACACCAGGTACCCGCGTTCGACCTCTCGGTTCCCGGTGTCACCTCGCTCTCCGTCGACCTGCACAAGTACGCCTACACCGACAAGGGTGCCTCCGTCGTCCTCTACGCGGATGCGGAGCTGCGGCGCCACCAGTACTTCGCGCACGCGGCCTGGCCGGGGTACCCGGTGGTGAACCCGACCGCGCAGGGCACGAAGTCCGCCGGGCTGCTGGCGCAGGCGTGGGCGGTGCTCCAGCACGTGGGCGAGGCGGGGTACACGGCGCTGGCGGGCCGGGTCGCGGACGCCTCGGAGCGGCTCCTGGCCGGGCTGCGCGGTATCGGCGGGGTGCGGGTGCTGGGCGAACCGGTCGCGGGAGTGGTGGCGTTCACCGTGCTCGGCGGGGCGAGCGGCACGGAGCCGGATCCGGGCCTCGTGCTGCATGTCGCCGACGAGATGCGCGCTGCCGGCTGGTACCTGCAGCCGCAGCTCTCCTACGAGGGCATGCCGCCCAATCTGCACCTCACCCTGACCCCGGCCACGGTCGACCGGGTGGAGGGACTGCTCGGGGATCTCGCCGCCGCGCTCCGCACGGCCCGGGAACTGCCGCCCGCGGCGGTCGACCCGGGGCTCGCCGAACTCGCCGCCGGGCTGGATCCGGAACTGCTCGGGCCGCAGGAGGCCGAGGCCGTACTCGCCTATGCCGGGCTGGACGGCGCGGGGCGGCTTCCGGCCAGGACGGCACCCGTTCTGATGCTTCTGGAGGCGCTGCCGGCTCCGCTCAAGGAAAGGCTGCTGAAGGAGTTCCTCGGCACCGTCTTCAGGGTGTGAGGGCCGGCTCGCGCCACGGGCCCTGCGGTCCTCCCCCGCGGCCCGGCACCGGTGCTCGGCGCGTCAGGCGCCGACCACGTGCCAGTGCTCGGTGATCCGGCCGTCCGCGACGCGGTAGGTGTCGGCGAACGGCACCGGGCGCTCGCCGCCTTCGAGCGTGGACCGCACGGCGACATAGCCGCCCGCCGCGATCGCCTGGTGCGGGCGGAAGGCCGCAGCGGGCCGGGCGTTCCACAGCGCGGTCAGCTTGGCGGCCACTCCCGTCCTGCCGGGGTCGCCCTCGGGGTCGTGGTCGACGAAGTCCGGTGCCAGGAACCGCCGGACGGCGGAGATGTCACGGTCGCCCGAGAGCACGGTCGAGAAGAAGTCGAGGACCAGCTCCGCGTCGCGCCGCGCGCTCTCGGTGTCAGCAATGATCACATCACAAACGTAGCAGGAGAGGACCAACCGGACGTGGCCGCGACCGCCGCTGCGGCAGGCGCGCCTCCAGCCCCCGAACGCCCCCCGACCCGCCCCCGACCCGGCCCGGGAACGGCAGGGCCGGTGGCCGCGCCGCCTGGCCGACAGACCGCACCCGGCGGGAGGGAACGGCACCCTGCCGGGCGCGGCCTGCGGGCCGACGCCCCGCGGTGGGCCGGAGCCCCCCCCGTGGGCGTCGGCCTCCCGTCGGGACGGCTCCCGTCGGGACGGCCTCCCCCGGGAGTCGGCCCTGTCGGCGTGTCGGGTACGGCCCGTCAGCGTGCCGGGTACGGGAGGAGCGCCATCTCGCGGGCGGTCTTGACAGCGCGCGCCACCTGCCGCTGCTGCTGGGCGGTGAGGCGGGTGACGCGGCGGGAGCGGATCTTGCCGCGGTCGGAGAGGAACTTCCGCAGCAGGTCGGTGTCCTTGTGGTCGACGCGGGTGATGCCCGCCGCGGCCAGCGGGTTCGGTCGGGGGGTGCGGGCCCTGCGGGCGCCGGGGCGCTGAGCCATGGGGGTGCTCCTTTGCTTGCGGGGATGCTCGGGGGCTTGCGGAGGTGCTTGCGGAGGTGCTGCGGAGGTGCTTGCGGACGTCAGGAGACGGGGGCGAGGAGGGCGTCGAAGGCGGGTGGGAGGTGCTTCCACGCCTCGCGCCCCGCGGCGAATTCCGCGTCGGTCAGCAGACAGGACTCCAGGACCTCGGCCAGTCCGTCCTGGTCCAGGCCGGGGGCGGTGAAGACGAGGTGCTGGCAGCGGTCGCCGTGCTCGGGGTGCCAGTCCAGGGCGGCGGCGGCGCGGCGCACCGGGGGCACCATCTCCCAGGCGGCGTCGGGGAGGGCCGCCAGCCACGGGCCGACCTCCTCGACGCACAGCGCCCCGCCCGCCGCGTCCCAGGAGAGGAGGGTGTCGGGCCGGTCGGCGAGCCAGAAGCGGCCGCGGCTGCGTGCGGCGGCGCAGGTGAGTTCCTCCAGCGCCTGGTAGAGCCGTTCGGGGTGGAAGGGGCGGTCCCGGTGCCATACGCAGGTGGCGACGCCCGCCTCGTCGGCCGCCTGCGGCAGCAGCGCGCACGCGGGGTGCTGCGCGGCCGCGGCGGCCTCGGTGTCGAAGCCCGCCAGTGCTGCCGCCACCAGTTCGCCCGAGGCGGCGTCCACCTGGCGTGCTGTGGGGTGCAGTTGGGCGAGCACCGCCCGGTCCTCCTCGTCGGCGGGCCTGTCCTCGTCCTCCACGAGGGCCAGCACGGCGGCGTATTCGAGCTGCCTGGCCCAGGTGTCGGCGACGGTGCGCCGGTCCGACGGCGCCGCGGCGAGACCGGCCTCGGCGAGATCGTCACCGTTGGCGAGGAAGGGCAGCACGAGTGCCGGGTCGACGGCCGTGACGACCCCGGTGAGTTCCAGCACGCCGTGGCCGTGCGCGGCGACGACCTCGGCCATGGCCTTGGGTTCCACCGAGTCCCACAGTTCGACGACGGCGCACCGGGTGGTGCCGTCCTCGGCCAGCCGGGCCAGTTCCGGGATCAGGTCCTCGCGGAGTGCGCAGCACGCGCAGTCGTTCACCAGCGGGGCCTCGGAGGCGCCGCGGAGGCCGTCACGGTCGCGGACCGTCCGCAGCACCGTGCCCTGCGGCCCGGCGGCGAGGTTGTGGTGCAGGGCGACACTGCCGGGCATCGAGCCGAGCAGCCGCCGGACGACCTCGGTGCGCGCTTCGGAGTGCAGTCCGCCGACCAGGATCACGGGGAGGGTGCGGTCGGCGGCCATCAGCGGTCTCCCCGGCGGCCGTACCGGCGTTCGAACCGCTCGACCCGTCCCGCGGTGTCCAGGACGCGTGCGGTCCCGGTGTAGAAGGGGTGGCTCGCGGAGGAGATCTCGACGTCGACGACGGGGTAGGTGTTGCCGTCCTCCCATGCGACGGTCGCGTCGCCGGTCATGGTGGAGCGGGTGAGGAAGGCGAAGCCGGCGCTCTTGTCGCGGAAGACGACGGGCCGGTGGACGGGGTGGATTCCGGGCTTCACAGCGGTGTCCTTCTGCTGGGGTCGGTGCCAGGTGTGCGGGAGGGGGTCGGCGATCAGCGCGCTTCGCGGAAGTCGACGTGCCGGCGGGCGACGGGGTCGTACTTGCGCAGCGTCAGCCGGTCGGGGTCGTTCCGGCGGTTCTTGCGGGTCACGTAGGTGTGGCCGGTTCCGGCGGTGGAGGTCAGCTTGATGATCGGGCGGAGTTCGTCGCGTGCCATGAGACCAGTATATGGAAATGGTTACCATTACCAAGTCCGATCCCCCGAGAGAAAGGTCTCCCGTGTCCGCCCACTGCCAGTTGACCGGCGCACAGCCGGTGTTCGGCAAGTCCGTCTCCCACTCCCATCGGCGCACCAACCGGCGCTTCGACCCCAACATCCAGCGCAGGCGCTACTGGCTCGCCGTCGAGAACCGTCACGTACGGCTCACGCTCAGCACGAAGGGGATCAGGACGGTCGACGCCCTCGGCATCGAGGCCGCCGTCGCGCGGATCCGCGCACGGGGAGAGAAGGTCTGATGGCCAAGCAGAGCAAGATCGCCAAGAACGAGAAGCGCAAGGCGGTCGTCGCGCGGTACGCGCGACGCCGGGCCGGGCTGAAGGAGATCCTCCGCGACCCGGCTTCCACACCCGCCGAGTGCGCGGCCGCGCTCCGGGAACTGCGGCGGCAGCCGCGGGACGCCAGTGCGACGCGGGTACGCAACCGGGACAGCGTCGACGGCCGTCCGCGCGGCCATCTGCGGGCCTTCGGGCTCTCCCGCGTCCGCATGCGCGCGATGGCGCACGCGGGCCGGCTCCCGGGAGTCACCAAGTCCTCCTGGTGACCGTCCGCCTGAGGGGCGCCCCACCGCACCTCCCCGCACCCGGGGCGCCCCTCGCCTCGCGCGGCGGCAACGGAGCGGTCCCGTACGGCCCTGCTCGGGGCCGTACGGGGTCCCGCGGGGCCGGTGCCCGGCAGCGCCCGAGGGATGCCCCGCGGTGCACGCAGCGCCGCCGGCCTGCGGAGGCGCACAGGCCGGCGGGGCAGGGCGGGGGCGCGGGGTCAGCGGGCGAACTTCTCCATGGCGGCCTGGGTGACCGGCGTGAAGAAGTTGACGAGATTGCCGTCGGGGTCACGGAAGAGCAGGGCCCGATTGCCCCAGGGCATGGTGGTGGGCCCGGCGACGAACTCCTCCACCAGACCGCTCAGGTTGCCGTGCACCCGGTCCACGTCCTCGACGAGGAACTCGATGATCACGCTGCGGTTCGCCGCGGGCCGGGCGGAGTCCGGTGCGAACATCGGGACGGTGCGGGTGCCGCCGATCGCCAGGGTGGCCCTGGGGGTGACGAGTTCGGCGAAGTCCTCGGTCGCCCAGGCCGCCGACACCCCGGTGGCCCTCTCGTAGAAATCGACGAGGCGCGCGACGTTGCCGGTGATGATGCGGATCGAGACGAAGTCCACAGTGTTCTCCCAGTTCTCCCAGTTCTCCCGGTCTCCCGGATCGGTGCAGTGCCGGTGCGGCGGATGCGCTGCGCACGCTAGGACAGATAGCGGACGGAATCGGTCCGGTATGCGCGCTAGGCTGCCGCCATGTCTCGACCCACCGGGCGCGTGCTGACCCTCCTGGAGCTTCTGCAGTCGGGCGGAATCCGGCCGGTGGCCGAACTCGCCGACCGGCTCGGCGTCGACGGCCGGACCGTGCGGCGGTACGTGGGCCACCTGATCGACCTGGACGTGCCGGTGGAGGCGGTGCGCGGCCGCTACGGCGGATACCGGCTCGCCCCCGGGCACCGCTTGCCCCCGCTCATGCTCAGCGACGACGAGGCCCTCGCCGTGCTGCTCGGCCTCGTCGCCGGCCGCCGGGCGGGATTGACGACAGCGGCGGGCGCCGCGAGCGAGACGGCGGCGGCCAAGGTCCGCAGAGTGCTGCCCCGGCATGTGGCCCGCAGGCTCGACACGGTCCTGGAGTCCCTCGCCTTCACCTCCGCACCCGGCGAGTTCGCCACCCCGGACGCCGAGGTCCTGCTGGCCGTCGCCGACGCGGTACGCCACCGCCGACCGCTCTCGATCGGATACAGCGACCGCCACGGCCGCCGCACCGAACGCGCGCTGCACGCCTACGGCATCGTCGCCCACGCGGGCCGGTGGTACGTCACGGGCAGGGACCCCGGGATCGCGCAGGACCGGACCTTCCGGCTCGACCGCATCGAGGGCGCCCGGACGCTGCCCGGCTCGTTCGAGGTCCCGGCCGGAACCGATCCGGCGCAGCGCGTACTGGACGGATTCGCGACGGCCGAGTACCGGTACGAGGTGGCCCTGCGGATCCACGGCACCGTCGAGCAGGTCCGCGCGGGACTTCCCGCCGCGGTCGCCCGCCTGGCGGAGCCCCCGTCCGGGAAGGGCGGGCACCCTTCGGGCGAACAGTGGCTGCGGGTCGAGCTTCGGGTGGCGGAGCTCGACTGGTTGCCTGCTGTCCTCGCCTCGCTGGACCGGCCGTTCGTCATCGAGCGCCCCGCGGAGCTGCGCGATCTCGTCACGGCGCTCGCCGACCGCCTCACGTCGTGGGCGCGGGACGGCTGAGCCCGGGACGCCGAGCGCCCTCGGCCGACGGCCGGTCCTGCCGATCGGCCGGGGAGGAGCGGTGGCCGTGCCGTCCCGGAGCGCTTCCTCCGGGAACGGACCGCACACCGGGGGGAGTTGGGTGCTGCGTCGGCCGACGCCTGATCCGCGCGGCAACAGACCGCCCCACGAGCCCCGTTGTGAACTTTTTCCTGCCTCGCGTCATCGAACTCGTACGGCACGGGGCGGTCCAGGCAGCGGCTCCCCCCGCATCCGGCATGGACACACGATGGGATGATCAGGGCGTGGCGGCGATGAGAGAACGAGAGCAGCATGCGGTGCGGGCGGCCCGAAGGGCCGCGGGGGGCGGGTCCGGCAGGCCGCGCGGCGCCGGGGGCGCGCGTCTCGCGGCGGGGCTGGCGGTCGGCCTGGCGGCGACCCTGCTGACCGGATGCGGTGAACAGGCCGCGGACGCGCCCAAGAAGGTGACCGGCGAAGCGGCCCCCGTGCCCGGCGACTCGTCCGAGGACACCTCGCGGAAGGAGAGCGCCTCCCCCTCGTCCTCGTCCCGCGCCCGGGACGGTGACAGCAAGGAATCCGAGAAGGAGAAGTCCGGTTCCTCCGGGAAGAGCGAGGGCGCGGGCTCCTCCGGAGGTCAGGGCGGCTCCGGTGGCGGGGCGCCCGAGACCGGCGCCTGCAAGACCTCCGGACTCGCCTTCAGCACCTCGCCCGGCATGGCCCAGGGCACTCTCCTGGTGAACCTCGAGAACACCACCGCCACGACCTGCACGATGCACGGATTCCCCGGGGTCGACCTCCAGAGCGCGGCGGGCTCCATCAATGCCGACCGCAACGGCCTCGCCGCCCCGACGGTCCGCGTCAGTCCCGGTGAGTCGACGCGTTTCACGCTCCACTACCCGCCGAACGACTCCGGTGGCAGCGGCCTGAACGTCACCAGCCTCGTGGTCACTCCGCCCGACGAGACCAGCTCGCAGACCCTGCCGGTCAGCATCAATCTGCCGGTCTCCGACAGCACCGAGTCCGGGGTCACGGTCGGTCCCGTCGGCGCCGGGAAGTGACGGTACCGGGCGCCGCCTGAGGGAGCACCGCGCGGGCGCGCGCGAGCCCGCCCGACGGCGGCGCCCGGTGCCGCCGCCGCCCCCCGCACGGCCGCGCCGGGCGGCCGCGCGGGGGACGGCTCAGACGACCAGGACCCGGCGCCCGCGGGTGTGACCGGCCTGGCTGTCGATGTGCGCCGCCGCGGCCTCGGCGAGCGGGTAGGACTTCTCGACCGGGATGTGGAGCTTCCCCCGCGCGATGAGGCGGCCGGCCTCGGCCAGTGCCGCGGGAACGCTCCCGGCCGCCCCGGAGAACCGGACCCCGAACTCCGGCGCGCCGAGATCGGCGATGGAGACGACCTTCTGCGGATCCCCGGTCAGCTCGACGAGTTCGGCCAGGACGCCCGCACCGGCGAGATCGAGCGCCGCGTCGACCCGGCCGAGTCGCCGGACCCGCTCGGCCCAGCCCGCGCCGTAGGTGGTGGCGGCGGCGCCCAGGCCGCGCAGATAGTCCTGGTTCGCTGCTCCGGCCGTGCCGATCACCGCGATGCCGCGGTCGCGGGCGATCTGCAGCACGGCCGAGCCGACTCCCCCGGCCGCACCGCTGACCAGCAGCGTCTGCCCCGGCCGCACACCGACCTCGCGGATGATGCGCAGCGCGGTCTCCACCACGGAGGGGTACCCGGCCGCCTCGTCGAAGGTCAGCCCCCCGGGTATCCGGGCCCAGGCCGAGAGCACGGCGAACTCTGCGTAGGTGTCGGTCCCTTCGCCGAACACGGGGTCTCCGACCTCGACGTCCTCGACGCCCTCACCGACCTCGTCCACCACTCCGGCGGCGTCCAGCCCGACTCCGGCGGGCAGTTCGACCGGGTGGGCCTGCAGGATCTGCCCCTCCCGGATCCTCCAGTCGACGGGGTTCACACCTGCCGCGCGCACGGCGACGCGCACCTGGCCGGGGCCCGCGTGGGGCTCCTCGGCGTCCACGAGACGCAGCACTTCCGGACCGCCGAATTCGGCGAAGCTCACTTTCTTCATACGGCCGACCGTAACACTAACGGTTAGCTTTATGGAACGGTTAGTCTTTCGCATCTGGTAGCTTCAGTGCATGACAACGCCGCCCGGACGTCGCGAGCGCAAGAAGGCGGCGACCCGCCGGAAGATCGCAGACACCGCCCTCCGGCTCTTCCTGGAGCGCGGATACGACGCGGTGGGTATCCGCGAGGTGGCCGCCGAGGCCGATGTGGCCGTCACCACGCTCTTCTCCCACTTCCCCTCGAAAGAGGCACTGGTCTTCGAGCAGGACGCGGACTTCGAGCAGCGCCTGATCCGGGCGGTCACCGACCGGACGCCCGACGAGCCGCTCGTCCCCGCGCTGCGCCGGGAGATCCACGCCCTGGTGCGGCACTGCACCGCCGACAGCGCCTCCCCGGTCTGGCACATGGTCGACACCTCACCCGCACTACGCGCGTACGAGGAGTCGATGAGGCTGCGCCATGCGGAATCGCTGGCCGCGGCCCTGACCGCGGACCCCGGCCTGGCCCGGACCACGACGGCCTGCCGCACGATCGCCAGGTTCACGATCGACGCCTACGCACTGGCCCGCGAGTCGGCCGATCCGCAGGCCGCGGTGGACGAGATCTTCCGGATGATCGAGGCGGCCTGGGCGGTCACCTGACCATCCGCGCCCGCCCCGAACCGGCCGCCGGTGCAGCAGGCTCAGCCGCGGTAGACCTCGAGCGCGATCCGGACGAACGAGCGGATCAGCGGATTCCGGTCGCTCTCCTTCCACGCCACCACCACGCGGCTCGGCGGCAGGTCGATCAGCGGCACCACGGTCAGCCCCTCAGGAGGCCGGTGGTCCAGGAGCGTCATGCCCACCGTGCCGTTCCACAGAACGGCCTGCCGGCACTCCTGGACGGTGCGCACCACCGGCCCCTCGCGCTGCTCTCCACCGCTCCAGTAGGACTGCCGGCGGGAGTCGGTGCCCGCCGGGAAGACGAACCAGCGGCGGTCCGCGACCTCGGACGACCGCAACTGCCCGCGACGGGCCAGGGGCCCGCACCGTCAGCGGGCCAGCAGTTCCCGGATCGCCCCCGCGATCTCCTCGGGCGCCTCCTCGGCCATGAAGTGCCCCGCCCGGGTGAGACGGTGGTCGAGGTCGGGCGCCCACGCCTGCCACACCTGGGCGGCGTCGTAGCCGAGCCGGGCTCCCCAGTCCTGCTGGACGACGGTGACCGGCATCGCGAGCTGGGAACCGGCGTCCAGGTCGGCCTGGTCGTGGTCGGCGTCGACACCGGCGGAGGCCCGGTAGTCGGCCACGATCGAGGGCACCGCCGCGGCACTCGCCCGCAGGTACGCGCTCCGCACCGGGTCCGGGATCGCCGCCCGGTCCCCGGCCCAGGCGTCGAGGAAGGACCCGAAGAACGCGTCGGCGCTGTTGGCGATCATCGTCTCGGGCAGTCCCGGCGGCTGGGCCATCAGGAAGAGGTGGTAGCCGACCGCGGCCGAGACGCCCTGCAGCACGTTCCACATGTCCAGGGTCGGCACGACATCGAGGATGCCGAGGTGCGTGACGGTCTCCGGGTGGTCCAGCCCCGCCCGGAAGGCGACGAGGGCTCCGCGGTCGTGGCCGACGAGCGCGAACCGGTCGTGGCCCAGCGCCGCCGCGGCGGACACGATGTCGGCGGCCATGGTGCGCTTGGCGTACACGTCCGGATCCGCGGCCGCCGGCTTGTCGCTGGCGCCGTAGCCGCGCAGGTCGGGGCAGATCACCGTGTGCCCGGCGGCCAGCAGCGGGGCGACGTGCCGCCACATCAGGTGGGTCTGCGGGAAGCCGTGCAGCAGCACGACGGGGGTGCCGCTGCCGCCGGTGGCGACGGAGAGCTCGACGCCCTCCGCACCGGGCACGCGGAGGTGGTCGAAACCGGGCAGAGCGGGCAGGGCGGGTGTCATGCGGGTCCTTTCCCCGTGTCGGGCGACTGACCGGGCCACGGTGCACGAGCCCGATGAGCAGCCGATCAGCACGGCACGCCGGAGCGGAGCCGGTGGGCGCAGGATGGGAGCATGCGGATCGATGTACTGGGCCCGATGCGGGCGCTGCGCGGCGACGGCACCCCGATCGCGCTGGGCGGACCCCGGCACCGCGAGGTGCTCGCCCGGCTCGTCGCCGCCGAAGGGCGGATGGTGGCCACCGACACCCTCGTGGCGGATCTGTGGCCCGAACCCCTCGCCCGCGGTCCGGGCGCGCTGCGCACATTCGTCGCCGCCCTTCGCCGCGCCCTCGAGCCCGACCGGCCACCACGCACCCCGCCGCGGATCCTGATCACCGAGGGCCCCGGCTACGCGCTGCGGCTGCCGCGCGAGGCCGTGGACGTACAGCGGTTCGAGGACGTCCTGGAGCGCGCCCGCCGCTCCCCCGGCGAGGTCGCCGCCCTCGGCGAGGTCCTCTCCTCCTGGCGCGGGCCTGCCTACGCGGACCTGCCCGACGCCCCCTGGGCGCAGCGGGAGCGCGCCCGGCTGGAGGAGTTGCGGCTGCAGGGGATCGAGCTCCGGGCCGGCCTCCTCCTGGACGCGGGCGCAAGCGGTGGCCTCGTCGCCGAACTCGGCGCACACACCGACGAGCACCCCTGGCGCGAGACGGCCTGGGCGCTGCTGGCCCGCGCCCTGCACCGGGACGGACGCCGGGCCGACGCGCTGGCCACCCTCCGCCGCGCCCGCACGATGCTCGTCGAACAGCTCGGGCTCGATCCCGGAACCGGACTCCGGCGCCTGGAGGCGGACATCCTCAACGGATCCGCGTCCCTGGAACCGGCCCTCGACCTCCGGTCCGGCGCCGGTGCCCGACTCGGCCCCCGCACGACCGTGGAACTGGCCCGCACCCTGGCCCTGGCAGGCAGCGACGCGCTCGTCCTCTCCCGGCGCAACCGGCTCGCCGCCGCCCGGGCCGCCGAGCGGACCGGGGACGCCGCCCTCACCGCCCGGGTCGTCGGCGCCTACGACGTGCCCTCGATCTGGAGCCGTGCCGACGATCCCGAGCAGTGCCGCGCCGTCGTGGCGGTCGCCGAGCGCACGCTGCGGGCCCTGGGCCCCGACGGTCCTCCCCCGCTCCGGGCCCGGCTGCTGGCGACCGTCGCCGTCGAGAGCCGCAGCGGCGACCTGCGCGGGGCCGCCCTGCGGACCGGCTACGAGGCCGCACACCGGGCCGAGGCGCTCGCGCGGGGCCTGGACGATCCCGCACTGCTGGCCTTCGCGCTCAACGGCGTCTTCCTGCAGTCCTTCGGGCGCCCGGGGCTCGCGGCGCAGCGGGATACCGTCGGCGCCGAACTCGTCGCGCTGGCCACCCGGCACGAGCTGCCGACCTTCACCATCCTGGGCCGGCTCGTCCGCCTGCAGTCCGCCTCCGCCCAGGGCGACCTGGCGGGTGCCGCCGGGCACGCGGCCGCCGCAGAGGAGGTCGCCGCCGTCCACGAGGCCCCGCTGGTCCCCGTCCTCACCGCCTGGTTCCGGGCCCGGGTCGCCGCAGAGCGGAGCACCGCACCCGACGGACCGACCGCCGCGGACGCCGCGAGCGCCTACCGCGCCGCCGACAACGCCCTCCGCACGGCAGGGATGCCGGGGCTGCACCGCGGCCTGCTGCCGCTCGCGCTGCTGGGACTGCGCCTGCTGCACGGCCGCCCGGCGCCCACCGACCCGCAGCTCGACTGGGGCCCGTATCTGCCCTGGGCGGCGCCGCTCCTGCTCCTCGCCCGGGACCGTCCGGCAGAGGCCCGAGCGGCCCTCGCCACCGCCCCCGAACCGCCCCATGACCATCTCCAGGAAGCGCTCTGGTGCCTGACCGCGCACGCCGCCGCCCGCCTGGACGCGCCCGGCACCGCCGCGCGCGCCGCGGCGGCGCTGCGCGGCGCCCGCACCGAACAGGCGGGCGCGGCCAGCGGCATGCTCACCCTCGGCCCGGTCGAGCGCTACCTCGCGGAGGCCGAGGCGTGCGCGGGCCGGGCCGGGGGGTGACCGCGGCCCGGCGTGCCCAAACGGGCGGCTCTCGCTCTCCCGGGGTGGTCGGAATCCGCCGAGCAGCGGACTCCGACCCTCCCCCGGCCTCCCCCGACGGTGGACAGGCGGTCGCGTTCCTGTCCACGCCCTCCCGGGGTCCCCCCGGGAGGAGTCGATCCGCTGGTCCGCCCCCTCACGGATACGCACCGCTGCGGAGCTGTCGAACTCGGTGGCTGCGGGCACCGGCCCTGCCGCGGCCGCTTCTCCGGAGCCCGGCCTCAGCAGTGCTTGCCGGCTCCGTGACCGCCCTCGAGGAAGGCGTGAGCGAACCAGCCTGCCTTGTCATCGCCGGCGATCCGTGCCCAGGTCCACCTGTTGTTGCCGTTCACGACGGTGCCTGTGGTCCAGCAGTGGAACCAGATTTCCTTGCCTCGGTTGACCGTGCCCCAGTTGGTGCAACTGCGGTAGGGGCCGGAGCGGCGCGCGGTCCTGGCCCCGGTCTTTCCCCTTCCGGTGTCGTAGTTGTGGTGCACCGTCGTGCACGCCAGCGTTCCGGGCGTTCCCGGTACCGGGGCGGCGGACGCGCTGACCGTGGGCAGCGTCAGGGACGAGGCGATCAGCGCTCCGGACAGCACGGTGGTGCGGAGAAGAGTGGGCACTCGCATCGTGGGAGTTCCTCCAGGTGATTCGGTCGGCGTTCGTGCGCCTGCCTCTTCACCCTGGCAGGGGGTGCGCTGCCATGTCGTTGACGCTCAGTGCACTCTTCCTTGTCATGGCGTGCACGCGGGGGACATGCACTCAGGGCTGCCGCAAGAGGGAGGGACCCGTGTCGAGGGGTGTGCTCGGCGTGGCTCGGTGCCGGAAGTCGCTGGGCGGTATTCCGTAGGCGGCGCGGAACGCCCGGCTGAAGCTCGCCAGATGGGGGTAGCCCCAGTGTGCGGCGATGGCCTGCAGCGGCAGGTGGCGCCACCGGGGGTCGGCCAGATCGGCCCGGCAGCGCTCCAGGCGCCGGTTGCGGATCGTGGCGGAGACCGTGTGCCGCTGCCGCCGGAAGAGGGAGTGCAGATACCGGACGGAGATGTGGTGACGGGCCGCGATCGAGGCCGGCGACAGGTCCGTGTCGGCCAGGTTGTCGTCGATGAAGGAGTCGATGCGGGACAGCAGGATCCGTTCCCGGGATTCGGGCGGCAGCCGGTTCCCGAACGGGAGGTGTCCGGCGAGGAATCCGGCTGCGAGGTCGACGACGGCCGTGCCGAGGCGCTTGCCTTCGGCCGGGGCCAGTTCCGGCCCGCGCCGGATGAGGCTCTGCAGGAAGTCACCCAGCACCCCACCGCTCCCCGCGCCCAACGGCAGTGACCGGGCCAGGAGCTGGTCCACCTGGTCAGCTGCCAGGGGGAGCGTGGCCCGGGGTATGTGCACGGTGACCACATGTGCCGTACCGGACGCTGCCGTCCGCCGGGTCCGGCAGTCATAGGGGTGGCTCGTGCTGCGGAGGGCGAACTGCCCGGACGCCACGACGGCATCGCGGCGGTGCTGGGAGACCAGCACCTCGCCCTCCAGCGTGAAGACCAGCTCGTAGTCCTCCGGATCGCCCTGCCGGATGAGCGCGGGGGTGCGCCGGGCCCGTAACGGGTGGAAGACCAGGGACGCCACCCGCGCGTCGCCCAGTTCGAGCCCCTCGACCGTCCCGGCGAAGCCGCTGCTCGGGCTCTCACTCTCCGTCGGGGCGTCGTGAGCGAGCATCAGCTCGCGCCACCAGTCGAACCGGTCCCGCGGCGGAAGACTCCCGGTGTGCAGTGAACGGTACGGCACCTCGCATCCTTTCGGCAGTCCACGGACGTGTCCCACCCTGGCCAGGAGCCCGCGGACGGTCCGCCGGCGGGTGCCGCACGACGGGCGCGGGCTCCGGAACGCCGCAGGACACGATCATCACCGTCGGGTACTACCCACGGTCGCGGACACGATCACCACCGGTCGGGGGCACGGCCGTGTCGTCTCGGCCACGCGAAGCCGGATGACGCGCAGCAGGGCCTGCCGCCCGACCGGGCCGCCTCCGGACAGCGGCCCGGGGTCAGTTGCCCGCGCCGAGGCCGGACATGAGTGCGGACGGATACCGGTCTCCGCGAGCCGCACCCGGCGGTACGGCGTGCTCGATGGCGGCGAGGTCGTCCGCGGTCAGGGTCAGCTCCGTCGCGGGGAGCGCCTCGGTGAGCCGCTCGCGGGTGCGGGCGCCGGCCAGGGGCACGATGTCGTCGCCCTGGGCGGCCACCCAGGCGATGGCCAACTGCGCGACGCTGCATCGCTTGGCCTCGGCGACCCGGCGCAGCGCCTCCACCAGGGTGAGGTTGTGTTCCACGTTGCCTGCGGAGAACCGGGGGCTGAAGCCGCGCATGTCGCCGGGGCCGGTGGTGCGGCCGGGGGACCAGTGTCCGGAGATGAGTCCGCGGCTGAGGACGCCGTAGGCGGTCAGGCCGATGCCGAGCTCGCGCAGGGCGGGCAGGATGTCCGCCTCCACCGCGCGGGAGATCAGCGAGTACTCGATCTGCAGGTCGGCGATGGGATGCACGGCCTGGGCCCGGCGGACCGTCGCCGCGTCGACCTCCGAGAGACCGATGTGCCGTACGTGTCCGGCGTCGACCATCTCCTTGATCGCGCCCACCGTCTCCTCGATCGGTACGGAGGGGTCCAGCCGGGCCGGACGGTAGATGTCGACGTGGTCGGTGCCCAGCCGGGTCAGCGAGTAGGCCAGGACGTTCTTCACCGCCTCCGGCCGGGCGTCGCAGCCGCCGAAGCCCCCGCCGGGCCCGCGCAGCATGCCGAACTTGACGCTCAGTGTGTAGGTGTCCCGGTCCCGGCCGCGCAGCGCCTCGGCGAGCAGCAGTTCGTTGTCTCCCATGCCGTAGAAGTCGCCGGTGTCGATCAGTGTGACGCCTGCGTCCAGTGCGGCGTGCACGGTGGCGATGCTCTCCCCTCTGTCGGTCGCACCGTAGGCGCCCGACATGCCCATGGCCCCCAGGCCCAGCGTGGAAACGGTCGGGCCGGTACTGCCCAGGGATCGTGCCTGCATCGAGCTTCTCCTTCGCCGCCTTCGTCGTGCCCGTCGTGCCCGTCGTGCCCGTCGTGCCCGTCGTGCCCGTCGTGCCCGTCGTGCCCGTCGTGTTCACGGTGTTCGTCGTCGATCGGTCTCCCACTGTGCTCCGGCCGCGCGGCCCGCGGGAGCGGAGCGTGCATCCTGGGAGCGGCGCTCCCTGGATCGGCGCAGCCGCGGGGACGACCATGGAGCCATGCAACGCGAACAGCTCGCCGCCTTCCTGCGCCACCGCCGCGAGGCGATCGACCCGGCCGAGGCCGGCATCGCCGCCGGGCCCCGGCGCCGCACGGCCGGTCTGCGCCGGGAAGAGGTGGCCGGACTCGCCGGGATGTCGGTGGACTACGTGGTCCGCCTCGAGCAGGGACGCAGCAGCCGGCCCTCGGCCGGGCTGCTGGTGGCGCTGGCCCGGGCGCTGCGCCTGTCCGACGACGAGCGCGAGCACCTCTTCCACCTGGCGGGCCACCAGCCCGCGCCCGGCGACGGGGCGGCCAGGCAGGCCCGGTCCGGCCTGGTGCGGATGCTCGGCCTGCTCGGCAGCACCCCGGCGCTGGTGCTGTCCGATCTGGGCGAGGTCCTCGCCCAGAACCGGGCGGCCGTCCTGTTGACAGGCGATCACACCCGCCACTCCGGCGACAGCCGATACCTCGTGTACCGCTGGTTCACCGATCCCGCCGTGCGTGTGGTCCATCCGCCCGAGGAGCACGAGCACCACTCCCGTCAGCTCGTGGCGGACCTGCGCGCGTCCGTCGGCCGCCGGTCCGGGGACCCCGTGGTGACCGGCCTGGTCGATCGGTTGCGGGATGCGAGCGACCACTTCCGGCGGCTGTGGGCGGAGCACGAGGTGGCGGTCCGGCGCGCCGACCGCAAGACCCTGCTCCATCCGCGGGTGGGCCGGCTGCTGATGGACTGCGAGACCCTGGTCACCCCCGACCGGCTGCAGCAGTTGCTGGTGCTCACTCCGGCGGACGCGGAAGCCCGCGAGCGGATGGAGCTGCTGTCGGTGCTCGGTACGGAGACGTTCCCCGCCCAGGCCGAGGGCTCCTCGCTCCGGTGAGGCGGACGCCCGCGCACCGGGCGGGCATCCGGATTCCCCAACACCCGTGACGCAGAGGGGTTTTGTTCGCAGACGCCACCCCGGGCGGGAGGTCCGGGCGGGGGTCGACACCGGGGGGAAAGCGCTCCAGGATGGACCGGCGGCGTGATCACGGGGGAGGACCGATGAGTGACGCGGACAGCGATGCGGTGGCGGTCGTCGGCATGGCCGGGCGGTTCCCGAAGGCACCGGACACGGAGACGTTCTGGGAGCTGCTGATCCGCGGCGGCGACGCCGTGGGGCCGGTACCGCCCGAACGCTGGGATCCGGCAGAGGTGTTCGACGCGACCCGGGAGATCCAGCGGGTCGGCGCGTTCCTGGAGGACATCGACGCGTTCGACCCGGGCTTCTTCACGATCTCACCGCGCGAGGCCGAGGTGCTCGACCCGCAGCAGCGGTTGATGCTGGAGACGACCTGGCGGGCCTTGGAGGACGCCGGTGCGCCCGCGGCCGGACTGCGCGGCTCCCGCACCGGTGTCTACGTCGGCGGGCTCTGGCACGACTACGAACTGCTGCGCAAGGACCGGGGTGCCGCGGTGACCCAGCACAGCATCGTCGGGAACTCGCTGGACATCGTCTCCTCCCGGGTCTCCTACCACCTCGGGCTGACCGGGCCCAGCCTGACGGTCATGAGCAGTTGCTCGTCCTCCTTGGTCGCCGTGCACCAGGCATGCCAGGCGCTGCGCTCCGGCGAGATCGAGGGGGCACTGGTCGGCGGCTCCAATCTGATGCTCACGCCCGAGGTGACGGTCGGCCTCACCCACTTCGGGGGCCTGTCCCCCACCGGCCGCTGCCACGCCTTCGGCGCGGACGCGGACGGTTTCGTCCGCGGCGAGGGCGTCGCCGTCGTCTACCTCAAGCGGCTGGCGGACGCGCTCCGCGCGGGTGACCGGATCCGCGCGGTGGTGGCGGCCAGCGCAGTCAACAACGACGGCGGCGGCGAGAGCCTGGTCACCCCGCATCCGGCCGCACAGCGCGACTTGCTGCGCGGCGTCTACGCCTCCGGCCGCATCCCGCTGGACCGGCTCGCCTACGTCGAGGCGCACGGCACCGGTACCGCACGCGGGGACGCGGCCGAGGCGCAGGCGCTCGGCGAGGTGCTGGGAGCGGCCCGGCCCGGCCGTGCGCTGCACATCGGCTCGGTGAAGACCAACATCGGCCATCTGGAGCCGGCGGCCGGACTCGCCGGGCTCGTGAAGGCCGTACTGGCGCTGGAGCACGGCACCGTCCCGCCGAGCCTGCACGCGCAGCAGCCCAACCCGGCCATCGACTTCGCCGGGCTGAACCTCGCCGTCGCCCGGGATCCGCTGCCACTGGAGCCCGGCAGCTTCCTCGGCGTCAACTCCTTCGGCTGGGGCGGCACCAACGCCCACGCCGTCGTCACCACGCCGCAGGCCGCGACCGCGCAGCCGCCCGCCCGGGCTGCGCACCCGGCTCCCGTCCGGGCGCCGGAGGAGGAGTCCCCCACCGCGCCGGAGGCACCCGGGGCGACGGCGCGGCCGGAGGCCGACGAGCCGTTTCTGCTGCCGGTCAGCGGGCACACCCCCCAGGCGCTGGAGGAGCGCACCCGCGGCATCCGCGAGCAGTTGGCTGCGGGGACGTCCGCGCCGGAGCTGGCGCGGGCGATGGCCTGGCACCGGGACCACTTCGCCGAGCGGCGCGCCCTGCTGGGCCCCGGGCTGGCGGAGGTCGCGCGGGGCCGCGCCGGGCGGCGGGGCAAGGTCGCCTTCGTCTTCCCCGGCCAGGGCGCGCAGTGGACGGGCATGGGCGCGGGCCTCTACGGTCACGACGCCGCGTTCACCCGGGCCATGGACCGCTGTGCGCGGGCGCTGGCCCCGCACGCGCCGCGCGACGTACGCGAGATGGTCACGGGCGGCCCGCCCCCGCGGGACGTGGCGGAGGTGCAGCCCGCGCTGTGGGCGATGTCGGTGTCGCTGGCCGCGGCGTGGCGGGCGGCCGGGGTGGAGCCGGACGTCGTCGTCGGGCACAGCCAGGGCGAGATCGCCGCCGCCACGGTCGCCGGGGTGCTCTCGCCGGAGGACGGGGCGCTGGTGGTCTGCCGCCGCAGCGACCTGCTGCGCGAGATCGCCGGTGGCGGCCGGATGCTGGCCGTGGACCTGGCTCCGGACGCGGCCCGGCAGGCCGTCGAGGGCTTCGAGGGGCTGGTCGAGCCGGCGGTGTACAACGGGCCGCGCTCGTGCGTGCTGTCCGGGGACGCCGACTCGGTTCTCCTGCTGCGGGAGATCCTGGAGGCCGACGGGGTGTTCTGCCGGCTGGTCGACGTCGACTACGGCTCGCACAGCCCGCAGGTCGATCCCCTCGTGCCGCGGATCCGCGAGGCGCTCGCAGCCGTCGCACCGGGCCCGGCGGACACACCGCTGTTCTCCACGGTCGACCTCACCTGGCTGGACGGGCCGGAGGCGGATGCCCGCTACTGGGCCGGGAATCTGCGCCGCCCGGTGCGGTTCGCCGAGGCGGTGGACACGCTGATCGACGAGGACGTCACCCACCTGGTGGAGGTCAGCCCGCATCCGGGGCTGGGGGCGGCACTGCGCCAGCTCGCGGAGGAGCGGCCGGAGCCACCGGTGGTGCTGGGTACGTTGCGCCGCGACGAGGGCGAACGCATCGATCTGATCCGGGCGTTCGGGGAAGCCTACGTCTCGGGACTGCCCGCGCTCGGTCCGCGCCCGGCACGGCGTCCGGACGCCGTGCCGCCGCCCTACCCCTTCCAGCGGGAGCGCTACTGGGTCGCGCCGGGGCGGCACAGCGGCGTCCGCAGCGGGCGGCTGGCCCTGGCAGAGGTGCCCTCGACCGCGGTCGGCGCGTGGGAGGGCGCCGTCGAACTGGACACCGGTACGCACCCGTGGCTGGCCGACCACCGGGTGCACGGCACTGTGCTGTTCCCGGCGGGCGGCTTTCTGGCGCTGCTCCACCAGGCGCTGCACGGCGGGGCCCGCGCCGCCGGATCCGCCGGGCAGGGGACGCCCGTGCTGCGGGACGTGGAGCTGACCGGCGCGCTGCCGGTGGGCGAGGACCCGGTCCGCACCGCCCTCGTCTGGCGGCCCGGCCCCGGGGACTCGGGCGTGCTGGAGGTGCGGTCCCGGGAGGCGGCCGCGACCGGGTCAGCGCCCGGCGCCGACGCGGGCGCGGGCTCCGGCTGGACGCGGCACTGCCGTGCGACGGCTTCCCGCGGCGGCGCTGCGCCGACCGGCGGATTCCCCGAGCACCTGCTGGAGGCCCCGCCCCTGGAGGCGGACGTCTTCTACCGGGACTGCGCGGCGAAGGGCCTGGACTACGGCCCCGCCTTCCGGCCCGTCGTCGGCGGCCACATCGCCGAAGCCGTGTCGAGTGCCGGGCGCGAGGCGCTGGTCCGGCTCGAACTGCCGCCCGGCAGCCGCTCGGGCACACTGTCCGGGACGCCGCACCCGGTGCTGTGGGACGGCGTGCTGCAGGCCGCGCTGGTGGTGTGCGACGGTCCGGTCCTGCCGCGCCGGGTCCGGCGGGCGGCGGTCGCGCTGACCGACGCGGACGAGATGTGGGTGCACGCCGGGCCGGGCGCGGACGGCGGGGTCGATCTGGCCCTCTTCGACACCGGGCGCCGTCCGCTGGGACGGCTGGAGGGAGTGCTGCTGGCCGCGCTTCCCGGCGGCGCCGGCAGCCCCGCGGAGACCGGGCGGCTCACCTACCGGATGCGCTTCGTGCCCCGGGAGCGGCCCGCCGTCCCGGCGGCGGAGCCGGGCGGCACAGCGGCGGAGCCGGGCGGCGCGTCCGAGGCCGGCGGGCTGCCGGGCAGGGTGGTGGCCCGCGGGCGCCCCGGGGTGCTGCCGGACGCGACCGGGCAGGATCTGGCCGGGGCCGACACCGTGGTGTTCGTCGCGCCGGAGGAGGGCCGTGGGGGGCTGCTGGAGCTGGCGGCACTGGTCCGCCGCTGCGCGGACGAGAACCCGTCCGTGCGGCTGGCGGTGGTGGTGCGCCGCGGCGACCCGGACGCCGGGCTGTACCCGGGGTTCGTGGCGGTCGTGCAGGCGGAGTACCCCCAGTTCGGGACGCGGCTGATCGAGACCGACACGTTCGGCGCCGACCTGGTGGCGGAACTCGCCGCCGCGGAGGACCGAGTCGTGCTGTCCGGCGGCGAGCGGCTGGTCGGCGAGCGGGTGAGCGGAGGCGCGCCCGCCGCCGACCCGCCGTGGCGGACGGGCTCGGGCACCCAGCCGTTCCGGCTGGGCACTCCGCGGCCCGGCGACCTGTCGGCGCTGGGCGCCCGTCCGCTGGAGCGGCCCCGGCCCGGTCCCGGCCAGGTCGAGGTGGCCGTCGAGGCCGCGTCGCTGAACTTCATCGACGTGATGAAGGCGATGGGCGTCTACCCGGACGCCTCCGCCGACCGGGACCTGCTCGGCCTGGACTGCGCGGGCACGGTGACCGCGGTCGGCCCGGGGGTCGGCACCGTCGCGGTCGGTGAGCGGGTGGCGGCCTGCGGCTTCGGTGTCCTCGCCTCGCACGCGCTGGTCGAGGCCCGGCACACCGCCCGCATCCCGCGGGAGTTGACCGCGGTGCAGGCCGCGGCGCTGCCGATGGTGCTCGTCACCGCCTGGCATGCGCTGATGGAGGTGGCCCGGCTGGAGCCGGGCGAGACGGTGCTCGTCCACTCGGCCACCGGCGGGCTCGGACTCGCGGCGCTGCACGTGGCCCGGCTCGCGGGAGCCGAGGTGCTCGCGACGGCCGGAACCGAGGAGAAGCGGGAGCAGCTACGCACATGGGGTGTCGAGCATGTCTTCGACTCCCGCACCCTGGAATGGGCCGAGGGGGTGCGGGCCGCGACGCGGGGGCGCGGGGTCGACGTGGTGCTCAACTCCCTGCCCGGGGCGGCGATTCCACTCGGCCTGGAGGCGCTGGCCGAGGACGGACGGTTCGTGGAGGCCGGGAAGCGCGACATCCATCAGGACACGTCCATCGGACTCGGCGCCTTCCGCAAGGCGGTGTCCTTCACCGCCGTGGACATCGCCGGGCTGCTCCGCCGCCGCCCCGAACGGTTCGCCTCCCTCCTGGCCACCGTGTGGGGGCGGGTGACGGGCGGGGAACTGCTGCCGCTGCCGGTGCGCGAGATGCCCTTCACCGAGGCACAGGACGCCTTCCGCACGCTCTCCCGCGGTCAGCACATCGGGAAGCTCGTGCTCACCGGGCCGGCCGGGAGCGGCACGGTCACCGTCGCCCCGCAGCCGCTGCCCGAGGGGCGGTTCCGGGCCTCGGGCAGCTATCTGATCACCGGCGGGCTCGGGGCGCTTGGCATGTCGCTCGCCGAGCACCTGGCCGCCTCCGGAGCCGGGGCCCTGGCCCTGGTCGGGCGCTCGGCGCCGCGGGACCCGGCGCGGGTCGAGGCGCTGCGCGAGCGCGGTGTCCGGGTCGGGGTGTGGTCGGCGGACGTGGCGGACGAGGCGCGGATGCGCACGGTCCTGGCGGAGGTCCGGGCGCAACTGCCGCCGCTGCGCGGGGTCTTCCATGCCGCGGGGGTGCTGGCGGACGCGACCGTGGCGAACCTGGACTGCGCGCTGCTGACGCGGGCGCTGCGGCCCAAGGCCGACGGCGCCCGTGTCCTGCACGAGCTGACCGAGGGGGACGCGCTGGACGTCTTCGTCCTCTTCTCCTCCGCCGCCGCGTTCGTGGGCACGGCCGGACAGGCCGCCTACGCGGCGGCGAACAGCTCCCTGGACGCGTTGGCGGCGGAGCGGCGGGCGGCCGGACTGCCCGCGCTGAGCGTGCAGTGGGGGCCGGTCTCCGGAGCCGGGCTGGCCGCCGGGGCCGGGCGCGGGGACCGGCTCGCCGCCCGCGGGCTGGGCAGTCTGCCGGCCGAAGTGTGCTGGCAGGCGCTGCGGCGGTATCTCGAGGCGGACGAGGTACAGGTGGCCTGCCTGGACCTCGATCCGCAGCGCTGGCTGGAGTCCTACCCGGCGGCGGCCGCGCTGGCGAGCTGGCAGCCGCTCGCCGGGACCGGCGGGACAGTCGCGCCGACGGAGCTGCGGAGCATCCCGGCGGGGCGGCGGCGCGACGTGGTCGAGGCGGAGGTGCGCCGTACGGCGGCGGCGGTGCTGCGCCTGGCGCCGGAGAAGCTGCCGCACGACGTGCCGCTGCGCGCTCTCGGCCTGGACTCGCTGATGTCGCTGGAGCTGCGCAACAAGCTCGAGGCGTTCCTGGGGGTGCGGCTGAGTCCGACGCTGCTGTGGAAGTACGGCACCCTGGCCCGGCTCGGCCCGGCGCTGTCCGCGCTGGTGGAGGCGGAACCGGAGACCGGGCCGGGACCCCGCCCCTCGGCTGCCCCGGCTGCGTACGAGGCGGGGGCCCATGGGTGACCGGCCGGTCCTCGGACCCGCGGAGATCCGCGAACTGATCACCGAATACCTGCCCGATCCGCCGGGTGTCGATCTCCTCGACGTCGGGCCCGGCGGGCTGGTGTTCGCCGCCGGCCCGGCGGGCCTCGCGGTGCGGCCCGGTGGCACCGTCTCCGGGCCCGCCCTGTTCGGGTTCGCGGATGTGGCGGGCTATCTGACGGTCAACGCCTATCTGGGCAGGACCCCGTCGGCGATGCTCACCTCCAGCAGCATCAGCTTCTTGGAGGCCACCGAGCCGGAGCGGCTGCACGCGCGCGTCGCTCCCGAGCGGATCGGCCGGCGTACGGCGGTCGTCTCGGCACGGGTCGAGAGCCCCGAGGGCTGTCCCGTCGCCCTGGCCACGCTGCACTTCGCGTTTCCGGGGAGGAGGAACCGGCCCGGCGCGGATGCGCGTTGAGCGCGGACCCCCGCGGGGCAGCGCGCCGTACGAGGGTGGGCCGCGGTTCAGCGGCTGGAGTAGGTCGTCCGCTCCCACGGGTAGCCCGGCAACGCGGTCATGCTCGCGCGGGCCGGAGGATCCTGGACTGCGCCGTCCGCGCCGCCGGGCGGGGGACGCTCGGCGTCCTCCAGCATCCGTACCCGCGGGTGGTCCCGGCCCGCCGCGAGCGCGCGCAGCGCGTCGGCGGCCTCCTCGGCGCCGGCGGCGGTGATCCAGGCGGCCTGCCGCAGGCGGGTGCGGCCGTGGTTCGCGGTCGCGGCGAAGGCGGCGTATCCGCCCCCGGCGGACGCGGCGTCCCCGGTCTCGGCCAGTCGTCGCGCGTACCCGCCCGCCAGGGTGCGCAGGGCCGCTTCGGTGTGCGCGTACACCGGGAACCCACCGGCCGGCGCGGGGGCCGGTGCGGCCGCGGCGGTGGGGCGGGAGAGGACGAGGTGCGCGTTGGTGCCGCTCATCCCGAAGGAGCTGACGGCCGCGCAACGGCCCGCGGACGGCTCCCAGGGCCGGGTCCCGGTCGGTACCGTCAGACCGCTGCCGTCCAGGCGGATGCGGGGGTTGAGCGTCTCGAAGTGGGCCTGGCGCGGGATCTGCCGCCGCTCCAGGCAGAGCAGCGCCTTGATCAGGCCCAGGATCCCGGCGGCGGACTCGGCATGGCCGAGGTTCGCCTTGACCGATCCGACATGCCAGGTGCGCCCCGGCGAGTCCAGGACGGCCCGGGCGGCCTCCAGTTCGATCGGGTCGCCCAGCGGGGTGCCGGTGCCGTGCGCCTCCAGGTAGCCGATGTCGGCACCGGTGAGACCGGCCGCGGTGAGGACGCCCTCGATCAGGGTCTGCTGGGCCAGTACGTTGGGGGCGGTGAACCCGGAGGAGCGGCCGTCCTGGTTGACCCCGCTGCCCTCGATCACCCCGAGGATCCGGTCGCCGTCGCGCTCGGCGTCGGCCAGCCGCTTGAGCACCACCACCCCGGCGCCCTCGCCCCGGACGAACCCGTTGGCGCGCGCGTCGAAGGGGCGGCACCGGCCGTCGGGCGAGAGTGCCTCGGTGCGCTGGATCTCCGCCGTGGAGCGGGGTGCGAGCACCAGGTTGACACCGCCGGCGACGGCCACGTCGCAGTCCCCGGCGGCCAGCGCCCGGCAGGCCGTGTGCACCGCGACCAGCGACGACGAGCACGCGGTGTCCAGTGCCAGGGCGGGGCCCCGCAGGCCGAGGGTGTAGGCGAGCCGGCCGGCGGCGAAGCAGTGGCCGTTGCCGATCAGCCAGGAGGCGTTGGGCTCGCCCTCGTCCCACAGCCGGTGGTCCTGGCCGGTGATGCCGACATAGACACCGGTGCGCTCGGCGACGTCCTCCGGTGGCAGTGCGGCGTCCTCGAACGCCTCCCACACCACTTCCAGCAGCAGCCGGTGCTGCGGGTCGAGGCTGCGCGCCTCGCGCGGGGAGATGCCGAAGAACCGGGCGTCGAAGCCGAGGACGTCGGGCAGATAGCCGCCGCGGGTCAGCAGCCCTTCCCAGCCGCCGGGGAAGGCGCGGCGGCGCTGCTCGGGGAGCTCGCCCACCAGGTCCTGCCCGGCCGCGAGCGCCTGCCAGTAGGTGTCGCGGTCGGTGATGCCGCCGGGGGCGCGCAGGCCGGTGCCGACGACTGCCGTCCGCTGCGCTCCCCGCAGGGCGGCCAGTTCGCCGCGCAGGGCGCGGATCGTCTCCATGGCGCGGCGCAGCGGTCCGGCGGGGGCCTCCGCGGCCGCGCCGGGCGCGGGTCCGTCCGACTGCTGGGAAGTTGGCATCGGGCGCGACGCTAGCAGGTGGCGACGGCGGTTCCAGCCCCGCACCGGAGAATCGAACTCCCTTGGCACAGCGTGCAGTTGCATCAGAACATCCACAGCGCGGCCCTGGATGTCAAGGCTGTTCCTGGCAGCGTGCGTTGTGGCACTGTGTGCTTGAGGGACAACGGGGGGTCGGTTCGGGCCGTGCGCCGCGCCGTGCGGCTGTCGCGATCGTGCTGCTTCCCGCACGTCGGCACGAGGCAGAGCTGAGAGGTCGCTGATGACGATCGCGGTCCTGGACGACGAAGAAGTCGTGGTACGCACCCCGGACGAGTTCCACCGGATGCCCCGCGACTACCAGAAGATGCTGATCAGCCAGGTCACCATCAACACCGAGGGCGAGCTCTCGGGCGGTGACGACTATGTACAGATGTTCCTGCCGCTGGCGCCGGACGCCGAGGAGCGCCAGGTGTGCGCGGAGCGGGCCGCCGAGGAGTACGACCACTACAAGATCGGCAAACGGGTGCTGGCCGACCTCGGCATCGACACCACCTACATGGAGACCCAGGCGGTCTCCGAGCGGATGCTGTTCGCGGACGAGCGGATGCACACCTGCACCACGTGGGCCGAGCGGGGGGTGTACTCCTACATCGGCGAGGAGACCGCCATGGTGATGCTGCGCGAGTTCGCGGAGAGCAGCTACAAGCCGTGGGCGGAGGCCGTCCGCACGATCATCCTGGACGAGAAGATCCATATCGCGCACGGTGCGCGGGTCTGCCGCAACCTCGCGGCCACCGAGGAGGGCCGCACCGAACTGCAGGCCGCCCTGGACCGGTTGTGGCCGATGTTCGTGGGCATCTTCGGCAGCGCGAACACCAAACGCTCGAAGCTGGCGGTGCGCTACGGGCTGCGCAGGACGACCAACGGCGAGGCGATCGAGCAGTGGCGGCAGAAGGTCGGTCCGCGCGTCGCCAACCTGGGCCTGCGCGTGCCGGAATGAGCCGGGAGGCAGCCATGACCACAGCAGTACACATCACCCCGCGCCCGCCCTCCCGCGCGGAGGCCAAGGCTCGGCTGCGGGGGTATCTCGCGGACCGCCCGGACCTCGCGGCCCGGCTGAAGGACGTGCGCAGGATGGGGACCCGGGTGCGCGGGTGCGAGGTGCATCTGACGACCGCCTGCAACATCCGCTGCAAGGGCTGCTGGTATTTCGAGGGCGGCTTCGACACGGCGGTCCGGGAGACCTCCGACCCCGGCCTGATCCGCGCCTTCGCGGAGAAGCTCGCCACGGACGGGGTCACCCAGGCGACGCTCATCGGCGGCGAGCCGACCCTGGTGCTGGACCGGGTGCGCCCCTTCGTCGAACATCTGCCGTACCTGACGATCTCCACCAACGGGCTGCGGCCGCTGCCGATGGACGGTTTCGAGAACGTGGCCGTCGGCATCAGCCTGTTCGGCGGCGGGCCGCTGGACGACGAGCTGCGGGCGCACCGGCCCAACGGCTCCTCGTTCACCGGTCTGTTCGAGAAGGCGCTGGGACACTACCGGGACGACCCCCGGGTCACGTTCGTCTTCGCCCTCTCGGAGGAGGGGCTGCCCCACATCGAGCCGACCGTGCGGGCGATCCGGGACAACGGCAACCAGGTCACCTTCAACTTCTACAGCGAGCACGGCTCGGACAGCCCGCTGCGGATCGAGGACGAGCAACGGACGCTCGCCGAGGCGCTGCGGGTCGCCGAGGCGTATCCGGAGGCCGTGGTCGCGCACCCGTACTTCATCGAGACGCTGATCACCGGGCGCACCCACTGGGGCGGCCGGTTCGGCTACGACGTGTGCCCCAGCATCAGCGTCGACCTGCCGGAGCACGAGCAGCGCGTGGCCAACGGCAATCCGGTGCTGGACGGTTTCGCCGTGTACGGCGCCGACTACGAGACGCTGCAGTTCTGCTGCACCTCGGGCGACTGCGACGGCTGCCGCGACAGCCAGGCCGTCTACAGCTGGCTGATGGTCAGCTTCCACTGGTTCCTCGACAGCGTGCAGCGGTTGGAGACCTGGCTGGACCTCGCCGAGAGCTACTGGCGCCAGTGGTACTGGGCGCAGTCGCACGCCCCCGCTTTCGCCCGCTGAACCCTGGTGCGCCGTCCCGCAGCGCGCCGCCCCCGTCACAGCACCGCACCACACAGAGGAGCAGCCATGTCCGCACCCGTCACCGTCGAGGCCGTACGGGACCTGATCCGCACGGAGCTGGTCGACTCCGGAGTCGAGGAGGAGACCCTCACGTCCGACGCCAGGTTCGACGACCTCGACATCGACTCGCTCGACGCCGCGGAGCTGATGTCGACCCTCAAGCGGGAGTACGGCGTCACCATCCCGCGCCCCGAGCTGGCCGAGGTCACCGTGGACCAGCTCGCCCGGCGGGTCGTGGAAGCGGCCGCGCGTTGACGGTCGCGGTCGCCGTCACCGGCGTCGGCGCGGTCACCCCGCTCGGCGTCGGCGCCGCCCGGCTCGTCTCGCGGCTGGTCGCGGGCGGAACCGGGATCGACGGCGGTGAGGCGCGGTGCACGGATTTCGACGCGCGCGACCACCTGACGGCACGCGACCGCAAGCGGAACGCCCGGTTCGCACAGTTCGCCCTCGTCGCCGCCGACGAGGCGGTGCGGCAGGCGGGCTGGGACGACGGACTCCCCTACCCGGCCGAGGACGTCCGCTGCGTGATCGGCAGCGGACTGGGCGGCGGCCCCGAGATCCTCGCGGCGCGGACGGCGAGCCCGCTGACGGTACCGCTGATGATGCCCAACAGCGCCGCAGCGAGCCTCAGCCGCCGCTACGGCATCCGCGGCGAGTCCTCCGCTCCCTCCGGGGCCTGTGCCGCCGGGGCCCAGGCCATCGGTCTCGCCGCCGGGGCGATCCGCCGGGGCGAGGCCCGGGCGGTGCTCGCCGGCGGTGCCGAGGCCGCCTGTGTGCCGCTGGTGCGGGAGTCCTTCGCACAGGCCGGTGCCCTCTCCCCCACCGGGCGCTGTGCCCCGTTCAGCGCGGACCGGGACGGCTTCGTGATGGGCGAGGGCGCGGGAGTCCTCGTCCTGGAGGACGCGGCCGGGGCCCGCGCCCGGGGCGCCCGCGTCCTGGGCCATGTCCGGGGCTACGGTGCGGGCTCCGACGCCCACCACGTCACCGCGCCGCCGCCGGACGGCGCACCGGCCGCGCACGCCGTCTCGCTGGCGCTGGCCGACGCCGGTGCCGCCCCCGAGGACCTGTGCTACCTCAACGCGCACGGCACCGGCACCCCGCTGAACGACGCGTCCGAGGTCCGCTCACTGGAGCTGGCCCTGGGCCAGGCCCTGCCGTCGGTTCCGCTCTCCTCCACCAAGGCCGCGACCGGCCACCTCTTCGGTGCGGGCGGCGCGGTGGAGGCCATCGTCACGCTGGCCGCGCTGCGCGACCGGCTCGCCCCGCCCACCCTCGGCCTGGCCGCACCCGACCCGGACCTGGGGCGGCTGGCCCACGTCCCCGCAGCCCGCGCGCTGAGCGCCGGGCCGGGCGGCTGGCTGGGGCTGTCGAACTCGCTGGGCTTCGGCGGCCACAACAGTGTGCTGGTCCTGGAGGCGCCGTGAGCACCTGCGACCTCACCGGCCGGCACTACCTGGTGACCGGGGTGACCAACCAGGAGTCCATCGCCTGGCATGTGGCGGCCGCGCTGCAGCGCGCCGGCGCCGAGGTGGTGCTCAGCTCCTTCGGCCGCACGGCGCGGATCGCGCGCAAGGCCGCCGCCCGACTGCCCTGCGAGCCGGACGTGCTGGAGCTCGACGTCACCGACGAGGACGACTTCGCCCGCCTCGCCGAGGAGCTCCGCGGGCGGTGGGGCGCCCTGGACGGGGTGCTGCACAGCGTGGCGTACGCGCCCGCCGACGCGGTGAGCGGCGCCTTCCTGGAGACCCCGGCGGCCGGCGCGCTGCGGGGCTTCCAGGTCTCGGCCTATTCCCTGCAGCGCCTCGCGGCCGCCCTCGCGCCGCTGCTGACCGCCTCGGAACACGGGGGCAGCATCGTCGGAGTGACCGTGGACAGCTCCCGGGCCCTGCCCGGCTACGACTGGATGGGCGTCTTCAAATCGACGCTGGAGGCGGTCGCCCGCTATCTGGCCCTCCACCTGGGGCCGCACGGGGTGCGGGTCAACCTCGTCGCCGCGGGGCCGCTGGAGACGCTCTCCGCGCAGGGCATCGGCTCGTTCGAGGCGCTCGCCGAGCACTACGAGCGCTGGGCGCCGCTGGGCTGGGACCGCACCGATCCGGGGCAGGTCGTGGGCGCGGTGCTCTTCCTGCTCTCCGACCTCGCCGCGCACACCACCGGCCAGATCCTGCACGCCGACGGCGGGCTGCACGCCGTCGCGGGCGGAATCGGCGAACCCCCTCGGTGACGTACCGCTTAACGGTCATTAACATCGACCGGGTGACGTCGGTGCGCGGCGTCGGCAGACACGAACATCGGCGGCGGTGCCCGCACCGCGACAGCCGCATCGGCGTAAGGAGTTGGCCGTGGCCTCTGACTTCCCCCTCACCAGGACGACGAGCCCCGTTCCCGCGGCGGAGCGGGAGGAGATCCTCGCGGCGCCGGGCTTCGGCCGGTTCTTCACCGACCACATGTCCACGGCCACCTGGTCGGCCGAGCGCGGCTGGCACGGCCACCGGGTCGGCCCGCTGGAGCCGTTCTCGCTGCACCCCAGCGCCGCCGTGCTGCACTATGCGCAGGAGATCTTCGAGGGGCTCAAGGCATATCGGCACGCGGACGGCAGCGTGTGGCTCTTCCGCCCCGAGGCCAACGCGCGGCGCTTCGCCCGCTCGGCGCGGCGGATGGCCCTGCCGGAGCTGCCCGAGGAGGACTTCCTGGCCGGGGTGGCGGAGCTGATCCGGGCCGACGAGCCCTGGGTGCCGACGCCGAGCAACGAGGAGAGCCTCTACCTGCGGCCGTTCATGTTCGCCTCCGAGGCGTTCCTGGGAGTGCGGCCCGCCAAGGAGATCGTCTTCTCGGTGATCGCGAGTCCGGCGGGCTCGTATTTCGAAGGCGGTCTCTCCGGGGTGACCCTGTGGGTCAGCGGCACCTACACCCGCGCGGGCAAGGGCGGTACCGGCACCGCCAAGTGCGGCGGCAACTACGCGGGCGGTCTGGCCGCACAGTTGGAGGCCGAGGAGCACGGCTGCGACCAGGTGCTGTATCTCGACAGCGCGGGCGAGGGATACCTGGAGGAGTCGGGCACCATGAACCTGTGCCTGGTCACCGCGGACGGCAAGCTGATCACCCCCGCGCTGGGCACCATCCTGGAGGGCGTCACCCGGGACACCATCCTCACCCTGGCCGCCGAGTCCGGACTGACCTGCGAGGAGCGCCAGATCACCCTGGAGGAGCTGCGGTCCGGGGCCGCCGACGGCTCTGTCACGGAGGTGTTCGCGGCGGGGACGGCCGCGGTGGTCACCCCGATCGTCGGCTTCAAGGGCGACGGCTACGCCTTCACCATCGGCGACGGTGAGCCCGGCAAGCAGACCGCGGCCCTGCGCGCGCGGGTGCTGGACATCCAGTACGGCCGCGCCGAGGACACCCACGGCTGGCTGCGCCAGGTGCGCTGAACCCCGGGTCCACGGCGGCGAGGCGGCGGCCCCGCCGCCCTCCCGCCTGTGCCCCGCCCCCCGGGGCCGCGCCGGTGCACCGGCGCGGCCCCGGGCTTCACGCCTCGGCGGAGCGGCGCGGCACGTGAACGGCACGGCTGAGACGGCGGCCCACCAGGACGTATCCGAGCAGCGCGCCGGTCGCGTTGAGGAGCACGTCGTCCACGTCGAAGGCCCGGCCGGTCACCCACACCCCCTGCACGGTCTCCACCAGCAGCATCACCACGGCCGTGCAGAGGGTCACCTTCAGGAAGCCGCGCAACTGCGGTGCCATGACCGGCAGCAGGACACCGAAGGGCACTCCCAGCAGGATGTTCCCGCCCAGTTGCTGGACGACGGCGAAGACCTCCGGCTGCTCCAGGTAGTCGCGGATCGAGTCACCGGGCCGCAGGTTCGTGTGCGTAAGGCTCTCCGCCGCCTGCGAGGGCTGCAGCGTCGCGCGGGAGAGCAGCGCGGCGAACAGCACCATGGCGGCAAAGGCCAGGAGTACGGCCAACGCCCTGCCGAGAGTACGGAGCATCCCCCCGCGGGGCTTTCCGGACGACGAACCCTTGACATGAACGCTCTGAGTCATGCGGCACCGCTTACCCCGGGCGGCCGTGCGCACGCTCTCAGCGGCCGCGGCGGCAGGCGGCCCGGTTCCGGCGCACGACATCCGGTCCGGCACGACCGGACGTGCCGCACCCGGCCGGACGTCGGCCGGCGGCGGGAATCGGCGGAGGCCGTGTCCCCGGCAGCCGACCGGAGTCGGCGGCCGGGCCAGCGCACGAGGCCGCTCCGTCACTCCAGCCAGGCGCCGTCGCGCAACAGCTCACGGCCGCGCAGTTCGTTCGCCTCGCGCCACGCCTGCACCCGGCGGGGGATGATGCGGAACCAGCGGTAGCAGGCGGCCGCGGCGCGCGGGTCGAATCCGGTGCGGGCCGCGAACCGGTCGGCCCGCTCCCGCGGCAGGGCGTCGAGGTCCAGCACCTCCACCACCCCCTCGATCATGGTCACATCGCGGGTGGGGCCCAGACCGAGCCGCGCGGTCCGGGTGGCGGCCAGATTCCGCCCGGTCGGGCTGCCGGCCGGAGTCGACACCAACAGGGCCTCGCCGTCCCAGTCGAAGGACAGCGGTACCAGATACGGGATGCCGTCCGGCGAAGCGCTGGCGACCCAGACGTCGACATCGCCGCCCAGCCGGTGCTCGGTGTCCCGGCGGCGCCGGGCGCGGGTGCGGGGCGGGGCGCTCATCGGTCCTGCAGCAGGCCGAGGAGGTTGCCGTCCGGGTCGACGAGAGTGGCCACCAGGCGGCCGCCGCCCACATCGTGCACGGGCTCCTTCACCACGGCGCCCGCCGCGGTCACCTCGGCGAGCCCGGCCTGGATGTCGGTCACGTGCCAGTAGGCCAGCGGTACGGTCAGGCCCTGCGGGCCACCGTCCGGGATCAGGCCGATGTGCTGGCCCCCTGCCTCGAAGCCGACGTAGTAGGGGCCGTCCTGCTGTGGCGGGACACCGAGCAGCGCGGTGTACACGGCCTTGGCCGCCGCCAGGTCGGACACGGGGTGCAGCACGGTCTTGATGCCGAGGGTGGCAGAGCCGCTCATGGTCGCTCCTGTGGTCGCGGGTGGATCGCTCCGGTGGCCCCGGGCCGATCGCCGTGTCAGCAGCCTCTCCCGGAGGTGGCCGCGGCCACCTCCGTGCCGGCCACGGAAGCCGCCACGGATAATGAGTCGGTGTCCACTCCAGTGATCTCGGCCCGCGAGGCCGAAGTACTCGGTCTGCTCGGGGAGCACCTGAGCAACGCGGAGATCGCCGCGCGACTGTTCATCTCGGTGCGCACGGTGGAATCGCACGTCTCGGCGCTGCTGCGGAAGCTGGAGGTGCCGGACCGGCGTGCCCTGTCGCGGCGGGCGGCCGGGTCGGCGGGTGCCGGGCGGTCCCGTCCGGCGCCCGCGCTGCCGGCGCCGCTGACCGCGTTCGTCGGCCGCGCGCGGGAGTGCGCCGAGCTGGCCGGCGCGGTCAAGGCGCATCGGCAGGTGACCGCGGTCGGGCCGGGCGGGGTGGGCAAGACCCGGCTGGCGCTGGCGGTCGCCGCGGAGGCCGAAGGCGACTTCGCCGACGGGGTGTGGTTCTGCGACCTGGTACCGGTCACCGACCCGAGCCGGGTGGCCGCGGCGGTCGCCGCGGCCCTGGGGGTGGGAGAGCAGCCAGGTTCCGGCATCGACGACACGGTGGTGGCGGCGCTGGCGGACCGGGAGGCGCTGCTGGTACTGGACAACTGCGAGCAGATTGCCGACGGGGTGGCGCCGTTCGTGGAACGGCTGCTGGTGGCCTGCCCGCGGGTGCGGGTGCTCGCGACCAGCCGGGCCCGGCTGATGGTGCCCTTCGAGTGGGTCTTCCCGGTGCCGCCGCTTTCGCGGGTCGGCGGGGGCGACTCGGACGCCGCGGCCCTGTTCGTGCAGCGGGCGGCGGCGGTGGGCCGGGCCTCGGATCCGCTGGCGGGCGACCAGGTGGCGGCGCTGTGCGAGCGGCTCGACGGTATGGCGCTGGCCATCGAGTTGGCGGCGGCGCGGTGGGCGACGCTGGGGCTGGACGGTCTGGCGGCCGGCCTCTCCGACCAGTTGCGCATCCTGTCCGGCGGCCCCCGCGCCGACGGCAGGCACCGGTCGGTGCGGGCGGTGCTGGACTGGAGCCACGAACTGCTGGAGCCGCAGGACCGGGCGCTGCTGCGGCGGATCTCGGTGTTCGCCGTGCCGTTCACCGCGCAGGCCGCGGCCGAGGTGGCGGGGGTCGCCCCGCTGGATACGGCCGCGGTCGCCGACGGACTCGGCAGGCTCGCCGAACAGAGCCTGTTGACCGTGGCGCGGACCGGGACCGGCACCCGGTACCGGGCCCTGGCGACGATCCGCCAGTACGGGGCGGAACGGCTCGCGGACTCCGGTGAGTCGACCGCGGTCCGCTCCCGCCATCTGGACTGGTGCCTGGCCGCGGCGGGCGAACTCGCCGACTCGGCGGACGAGGGCCACAGCGCCCGGTTCGACGCCCTGGCCGAGGAGTTGCGGACGGCCCTGGCCTGGGCGGCGGAGCGGCCGGAGCGGCGCGCGGACGCGCACCGGCTCGCCCTGTACGTGGCCGAGTCGGCCTTTGCCCGCAATCTGCTCGACGAGGCGCAGCAGCGGTTCGAGCAGGCGGCCGGGCTCGCCGGGGACGCTGCCGGGGCCGCGGCGCTGCGGAGCGCGGCCGGGGTGGCCGGCTGCCGCGGAAGCGGGGACGAGATGTTCCGCCTGCACCGGGCAGCGGCGGCGGCCGCCCGCCGGGCCGGGGACGCCGCCGCCGCGGGCCGGGACCTGGCCACCGCGGCCACCGTCGCGTATCGCTTCTCCAGCACGTTCGCGCGGATTCCGGCGGTGAGCGAGGCGCGGGCGCTGCTCGCCGAGGCGCGGGAACTGTGCCCCCAGGGCGACCCGGCGAACGATGCGGCCCTCGCGCTGGCCGAGACGGCGGTGGTCGCCGACGCGTACGGCGCGGTCCAGGGAGACGCGGACAACCTCGTGCAGAAGACGGCCGCATATGCCGAACGGGCGGTCGAGCTGGCCCGGCTGGCGGGTGATCCGGTGGCCGAGTCCGCTGCTCTGGACGGGCTCTCGGGCGCCCGGAGCTGGGCCGGGGACACCTTCGCCACCGCCACCGCGGTGCGGCGCCGCATCGAGGTGCTGGACCCACTGCCGCGCACCCCGGCCGCCACGCACGAGTTGGTGGACGCCCTGGCGATGGCCGCGGGTACGGCGCTGGGGGTGGGCGAGTTGCCGGAGGCCCGCCGCCGGGCCGGGCAGCTCGCGGACCAGCCGCTGCTGGCCGAGGTGGGCCACCACGCCACGTCCTGGCTGCTGGTCGCGGACGCGTTCGCGGGCCGCGGCTCCGAAGTGCTCGGCGGCAGCGTCCGGTTCCGCGACGCGTGGGAGCGCAGCGGCCGGCAGCGGTCCTCCTCACTGGGGCCGGCTGCCGCCTCGGTGGCGATGGTCCACGGACTGCGGGGCGACACGGCGGCCCGGGCGGAGTGGCTCGCCATCGTCGATGAGGCCGGCACTCCGCAGGAGTACCGGCGCGGCTACGGCGCGGTCTGCGACGCGGTGGTCCTGCTCCACCAAGGTGCCGCAGAAGCGGCCTGGCAGCGCGTGGCACCGGAGCCGGACCAGGTGTGGAAGTGGGTCTGCTGGATCTGGCTGCACTGGTACGTGGGGCTCCGGGCGGAGGCCGCGGTGCTGGCCGGGCATCCGGAAGCCCGCGCCCGGGTCGAGGCCGCCCGCCGCACCGTCGCCGGCAACCCGGTCGCCTCCGCCCAGGTGGACCGGGCCGAGGCACTGCTGGACGGGGCCCCGGAGCGGCTGCCGGCCGTCGCCGCGGCGTTCGAGGCGGCGGACTGCCGCTACCAGTCGGCCCGCACGCTGCTGCTCGCCGGGGGCGAGCACGCGGCGGCCGGATCGGCGGCGCTCGCCGCCCTCGGCCTCGCGTCACCCGCGGCGCCCGCGGCCTCCCGATAGCCGCCGGGACACCTGCCCGGGAGGGCGGGCGGCGCGGACGCGGCGTCGGCAGAGCCGCCGTTCGTCCGGCCGCCCGGGTCCGGCACGGTGTGCGCCGAAGGGCCTCTCAGCTCACCGCCCGCTCGACGAGCGCGGCGATCCGTGTCTCCACCTCGGGCGTCACCTCGGTCAGCGCGAAACCCGCCGGCCACATCGGCCCGTCGTCCAGCCGCGCCTGGTCGCTGAACCCGAGAGTGGCGTACCGCGCCTTGAACTTGGCCGCGCTCTGGAAGAAGCAGACGATCTTTCCGTCCAGCGCGTAGGCGGGCATCCCGTACCAGAGCTTCGGTGCGAGGACCGGTGCGGCGGCCGTCACGACCGCGTGGACGCGCTCGGCCATGGCCCGGTCCGAGTCCTGCATCTCGGCGATCTTCGCCAGGACGTCCCGTTCGGCCTCCGCGGCCTTCTCGGCCTGCGAGGCGCGGCGCGCCGCCTTCTTCCGCTCCTGCGCGTGCTCCTTCATCGCGGCCCGCTCCTGTGCCGTGAATCCCTCGTAGGCGCTGGTCTTGGTGCTGCTCATGGCCGGCCGTCCTCGTCGTCGTGGGTCCTGTCGGCCGGTGTCGCTCCGCGGCCGCTCGCTGTGGTCACAGCCTCTCCCCGGCGCCACGCGCACGGCATCCGTGCTCAGCACGGAGAGCGCCACGGACGGGCGTGCGGGACCCGCCCCGCACGGCGGCGCGGAGGCGGTGTGGCGCGACCGGCAGTGCCCGGAGCCGCCGTGCAGCCGTCCCGGGCCACGCGCGCTTGCGGAGAGGGCACCGACGGCACCCGCCGCGGGAGCCGCGCTCACCCCTCGGCCGGGGTCCGGGGGCCGGCGCGCAGCGCGGCCAGCGCGGCCAGTTCGGCCGGGGTGCGCGGGGCGGAAGCGGCGTCCTCCAGCACGTCGTAGGCCAGCAGCAGCTCCCGCGCGGCGATGCCCCACGGCAGCCGCAGACCGGCCTCCCGCAGCAGTTCCGGGCGCGCGAGGACGGCGTCCACCGGACCGGAGCGCACCCCGCCCGGGGTGAGCAGGGCGGCGTCGTCGGCCCAGCGCAGCGCGAGGTCCACGTCGTGCGTGGCCATCACCACGGTGGTGCCGCCGTCCCGGAGCTCGTCGAGGGTCACCAGCAGCCGCTCCTGGCCGTCCGGGTCGAGCCCCGCCGTCGGCTCGTCCAGGATCAGCACCCGCGGCCGCATCGCGACCGCGCCCGCGATCGCGGCCCGTTTGCGCTGGCCGTAGGAGAGCAGGTGGGTGGGCCGGTCGGCGAGGGCCGCGATGTCCAGCGCGGTGAGCGCCTCCTGGACGCGCTCGTGGACCTGCGGAGTGGGCAGCCCGAGGTTGAGCGGCCCGAAGGAGATGTCCTGGGCGACGGACGCGGCGAACAACTGGTCGTCCGGGTCCTGCACGACGAGCTGCACCGCCGTGCGGAGCCGGGTGAGGCCCTTGCGGTCGTGCCGGACCGGGTCGCCCGCCACGGACAGTTGGCCGGTGTCCGGCTGCAACCCGCCGCTGAGCAGCCGCATCAGGGTGGTCTTGCCGCTGCCGTTGCGGCCCAGGAGAGCGAGGGCACGGCCCTCGCGCACCTCGAAGTCGAGGGCGTCGAGCACGACCGGGCCGTCCTCGTACGCGAAGGACACGCCCTGCAGGGCGACCAGGGCCGATTCGCTCATGACAGCGGGCTCTCCAATGCGAGGGTGGCTGCGGTGACGGCGGCGAGCAGGAGGAGGCTCGCGGCGGTGAAGCGGAGGGAGACGCGCGCCTCGGGCACCAGGACGCGCAGGGTGCCCTCGTAGCCCCGTCCGGCGAGACCGGCCTGGAGCCGCGCCGCCCGGTCGAAGGCGCGTACGAAAGCGATCGCGCCGAGCCCGGCTGTGGAGCGCCACTGCGCGGCCCGTGTGGTGTGTCCGAGCCGGGCTGCCTGCGCCTCCCGGACGCGGCGGACGGAGTCGAGGAGCAGGAAGCCGGTGCGGTACGTCATCAGCGCGACGTCCACCACGGGCGCGGGCACCCCGGCCCGGACCAGGCGCGGCAGCAGGTCGGACATCGGCGTGGTGAAGGCGAACAGGAGCACGCCGAGCGACGCCGCGGAGGTGCGCAGCAGCAGCAGCCCCGCGCGCGCGGGCCCGCCGTCGGCCAGGGTCACGAACCCGTCCGGGCCACCGACCTGGAACAGCAGCGTGACCGCCCCGGTCACGCAGAATCCCAGCGGCACCCGGTAGGCCCGCCAGAGTCTGCGCGCCGGCACCCCGGCCGGGCCGAGCAGGACGGTGAGCGCCGTCCCGAGCACGAGTGCGGCGCCGGGCCAGGGCGGCAGCGAGATGGCCAGGACGGTCAGCCCCAGTCCGAGCACGGCTTTGTCCACAGGGTGGCGGCGGCGCCAGCGACTGCTGTGCGCTGCCGCGTCGATGGGCAGCACAGCGGGTCAGACCCGCCCGGTGGCGGACTCGTCGGCGCCGCTGTCGGTGCGCTCTTCCGCCTGCCGCGCCTGGGTGGCCCGCTGCTCCCCCTGGCGGCGGCCGCGGCGCAGTCCGAAGTAGTAGGCCAGGACGCCCGCGCCGAGGGCGGCCTGCAGGGCGAAGAGCGCCGACTCGATCTCGCCGGACGGTGGTTCGTACAGCGGCGAGAACCACGGCTCGTAGTCCGGCTCCAGCTCGGTGATGGCCGTCTCGGCCTGCCCGTCGGACCCGGTGAACGGCTCTTCCTTGTCGTCGCCGAGTCCCAGGGCCAGCGGCAGGACGGCGAGTGCCGCAACGAGGGCGAGCAGCAGTGCGTTGATCTTGGTGTTGCGCTTCATCGTGCCGCCGCCTCCGATTCGGTCCGGTTCCGCTTGCCCGACAGGAACACGCCGAGCCGGGTCAGGTCGCCCTTGCTGGACTGCACCAGCAAGCGCATGACGAGCACCGTGAGGAGCCCCTCGCTGATCGCGAGCGGAATCTGGGTGACCGCGAAGATGGAACCGAACTTGCCGAGCGCGCCGAGGAAGCCGCTGCTCGGGTCGGGAAAGGCGAGCGCGAGCTGCACGCTGGTGACGCAGTAGGTGGACAGGTCGGCGACGAACGCGCCCGCGAAGACTCCGGCCATCAGCGGCGCGCCGAAACGCCGCAGCAGCCGGTACGCCCCGTAACCGGCCCAGGGCCCGACGATCGCCATCGAGAAGACGTTGGCGCCGAGCGTGGTCAGCCCGCCGTGTGCGAGCAGCAACGCCTGGAACAGCAGCACGATGGTGCCCAGCACGGCCATGATCGGCGGCCGGAACAGGATGGCACCCAGGCCGGTGCCGGTGGGGTGCGAACAACTGCCGGTGACCGAAGGCAGCTTCAGGGCCGACAGGACGAACGTGAAAGCTCCCGCGGCTCCCAGCAGCAGTGTGCTCTCGGGATGTTCCCTGACCTCACGGGTCAGTGACCGGGCTCCGTGGACGACGAACGGCGCCGACGCGACGCCCCAGGCGACCGCGTGCGCCGGAGGCAGAAAACCCTCGGCTATGTGCATGGCTCAGCAGACCCTCTCCAGCACCTCGTGGATGGACGACGTGCCTTGGCCGGTCTCCTGGCTCACGGGTACACCGCCCGCACTCCGCCTTCCCGGGTCCGAGGACCCAGTGGCTGCCCGCAAGGGCCGGAGCCGGCATTCCCGATCACAGTGGCGAGGGCCGCACCGGTATCGCACCGGATTTCCCGTTCACCAAGGCGTGGCGACACTAGTCGCACACACGCCAGGTGACAAGCCGCGGGCAGGGAGTGCGAAAGCGGAGGTCACCTCCGCGTGCCCGGTCGCGCGCCCCGGCGGCCGCCTGCCGGCGCGGGACGGCAGGGGTGTTCACGCGCGCGCCGAGTGCCCGCCCGGCGCCGGCCGCACCGTGCGCGGCACTCCGGACCGGGGAGGCAGGCGGCACCGCGCACGGAGACCCGGACGGTGTGCGATACGCAGTGAATCGTCCGGAGAGGTCCGCCCGTGCGGTGCGTCCGGCCGGGGCACCCGCCGAGCCGGAACCGTCGGTTCAGGCGACTGATGCCTGGGCGCCATCGGACGGCCCGACCGCGGCGCTACGCATACCCCAGCGGGACGTACTCCCGAAGGAGCCGGGCAGGCCGCGCCACCCGGGGACCGGGGTCCCGTGCCGCTGTGAGAAGGCGGGGCCCGGACGGGCCGCGCCTCGCCCACCGCGCGGCCCGGTCCGCCGGGCCGGGCACGAGCCTGCTGAGGAGACACCACCGATGACGACCTCGTACACGGCAAGGGAAGGCGCCGCCTACACCGCGGCCGTCGCCGATTCCGCGGCCGAGGTGCGGGCCGCGCAGCGGCTCCGCCACCAGGTGTTCGGTCAGGAGATGGGGGCCGCTGCCGGGTCCCGTTCGTCCGGCCTCGACGTGGACGCCTTCGACTCCGCCGCGGACCATCTGATCGTCACGGACACCGCGACGGGCGACGTCGTCGGCACCTACCGGCTCCTGCCGCCGGGAAGGGTCCGGCACTCCTACGCGGACGGCGAGTTCGACCTGGGAGCGCTGGCGGGGATCCGCCCGTCGATGATCGAGGCGGGGCGGTCGTGCGTGCATCCCGGCCACCGCTCCGGAGCAGTGATCAATTTGATGTGGTCGGCGCTCGCCCGCTACGTGCTGCTGTCGGGGCACCGCTACCTCGCGGGCTGCGCCTCGGTGCCGCTGGAGGACGGCGGGCGGAGTGCGGCACACACCTGGGCGCTGTGCGCGGCGCGCCACGCGCCGCCCCCCGGCATGGAGGTCTTCCCGCACCGCCCGTGGCAGCCGTCGGGGCCGGTGCGGGTGGCGGAGGCGGCCGGGGCCCGTTCCACGCTGCTCCCGCCGCTGCTGCGCGGGTACCTGCGGCTCGGCGCGTGGGTGTGCGGAGCACCGGCGCACGACCCGGAGTTCGGCGTCGCCGACTTCTTCGTGGTGCTGGACATGGAACAGTTGAACGACCGCTACTACCGCTACTTCCTCGGGGAGCCGAGATGAGCTGCTGGGCCGTGGCCTCGCCCTGCACCGTGCGGTGCGCAGCCCACCGGGTACCGCCGGTGGCCGCCGCTGTGCGGGCGCGCCGCTGTGCGGCACTGGCCGGGGCGCTGCTCCGGGGGCTGGCGAGCGGTCCGGACCTCGCCTGCGGGGAGGTGTTGCGCACTCAGGCCCGGGGGGTGGTCCGGGCGCTCGGCGCCACGCTGGAGGCTCCGGCGTCGGTCTCCGGTCCGCGGCGTCCGGGCGAGGCGGGCTCGCTGATCGTCTCCGACCACATCTCCTGGCTCGACGCGCTCGCGCTGCTGGCGGTCGAACCGGCGACCGCGCTCGCCAAACGGGAGGTGGCGCAGTGGCCGCTGTTCGGTCCCCTGGCGGAACGCGCGGGAGTGCAGTTCATCGACCGGGACCGGTTCCGCACGCTGCCGGACACGGTGGCGCAGGTGGCGGACGTGCTGCGCGGGGGCCGTTCGGTCCTGGTCTTCCCGCAGGGCACCACGTGGTGCACCGAGTCGGGCAGCGGATTCCGCCGCGCCCTGTTCCAGGCCGCCATCGACGCCGAAGCGCCGGTGCGGCCGGTGACGGTCAGCTACCGGCAGGACGGCGAACCCAGCACGGTGGCGGCCTTCCTCGGCGACGACACGTTCGCCGCTTCGCTGCACCGGGTCATCAGCGCCCGGAACCTGGCGGTGCGCGTCACACCGCATCCCGCTCTGCACCCCGCGCCGGACCGCCGTGCCCTCGCGGCGGCCGCGCACGCGGCGATCCGCGGCACCCGCGCGCCCGCGCATCCGTGAACCGTACCGCTGCGCGGGCGCTGTCCGGCGGCTCCGCAAAGCGGCAGAGCTCCCGCGCCGGGCGGCCGTCCGCGGACGGCGGTGCCCGCCCGGGTGACCGGCGCGCTCCCCTCACACGTCCGCGGGCGCGACGGAAACGGCCCGCCGCGGGAGGCCCAGACGGGCGCGGACCGCGGCGGCGGCGCGCTGCGCCGACTCCAGTGCGCCCTGGATCGAACTGGTGGCGCGGTGGTCCCCGCACACGAGGACACCGGCCACCTCGACCGGCCGCCGGAAGGGATGCGGCGCGGACATGGAGGGCAGCGCGCGGGGCACTGCGTACGTGGCCAGCGGCTCCAACTCGCCGAAGCCCGTGCCGTACAGCCGCGCGAGGCGCTCCCGTACGCGGCGTTCCTCGTCCCGGCCGCCCTCGCCGGGCACGACCGTCGTCGCCACGAGCGTCTGGTCCGGCGGCGCGTAGGTGGGGGCGGCCTCGCTGATCGGCACGGTGTTGGTCACCGGAGAGGGCTCGGCGTCCACGACGAATGTCGCGTCGGCGTCCAGCAGGCCCCGCACGCGGTGGTAATAGGTGGTCAGCCCGCGCCACCGCACCGGGGCGAGGTCCGGGAGGAGTTCGTGCGCCGCGTCCGCGTCGGTGGCGAGGACGACGGCGCGCGCGGTGACGGTGCCGTGCTCGGTCACGACCCGGTCCGCGCGGACCTCGCGGACGGGGGTGTGCAGACGCACCGCACCGTCGGGGAGCCCGTCGGCGAGCTGCCGGGGCAGTGCCTGCATACCCGCGCGGGGCACAGCGGCCCGGCCCCGGACGAACATCCGCAGCATCAGATCGGTGAAACGGCTGGAGGTCTCCTGCTCGGGGTCGCAGGTCACGCCCTCGAAGAAGGGGCCCAGCACCCTCTCGGCCACCGCTCCGCCCAGCCCGCGGCGCTGCCACGACACGGCCGAGGGCAGGTCCGGGCGGCGCAGCAGTACCCGCGCGGGCAGGTAGCCGGCCGCGGCCGCGTGGGCGGCCAGCGCGGCCTTCGCGGAGAGCGGGCCGATCGGCGCACGCAGCAGTCCGGGGACCGCGCTCATCCGCTGCCGCGGATCGCTCAGCGTCGCCCAGCCCTCGCCGGTCCGGATCCGGAGTGCCCTGGGCAGCGCGTGCAGCCGCAGCCGTTCGAGGTCCACCTGCCGGGCGAGCTGCGGATACCCGGTGTTGAGCAACTGGAATCCCCGGTCCAGCAGGAAGCCGTCCACCGCGTCGGTGCGGATGCGTCCGCCCACTCCGTCGCCCGCCTCCAGGACGACGGCCTCCACCCCGCTGTCCCGCAGTCGGCGCGCCACCGCCAGGCCCGCGAGGCCGGCGCCGACCACGACGACGTCGCAGTGCCGGGGCACTGGTCCGCCGGTCTGTCCGGTCGGGCCCGGTCGGCTGCGGGGTCGCGTCATGCGGGCTCCTCCGTGGGGCGGCGCGGTGGTCCAGGACCGGTTCCCGCCCGTCGGATGCCCGAAACCGGCGGTCGCCCCCGCGGGGCACCGGTCGGCACCGGGCACTGCGCGGGCCGCGGGCCGCGGGCCGCCCACGCTCAGCCGCCGCCGCGCAACTCCGCCAGGGCGCTCGCGGTCAGGGGCCGGTGCGTGCTGTCGGGGTCGATGAGCACGACGGTGCTCGTGGCCGCGCGGGTGAGGGCCGTGGTGAGGCTGCCCTCGCCGAACTGGGTGCCGGCGCCCAGCGGGGAGCGTCCCACGGCGACGGTGGGGGCGCCCGCGTCGGCGGCGTGCCGTGCGAGGGCGCGTCCGGCGGCGGCGCGGTCGCCGACGCTGGTGAGGATCTGGCCGGTGGCCGCGACTCCCTGCGCGGCGAGCCGGTCGAGGTGTGCCGTGACGGCGGCGCGGGCCTGGTCGTGGGTCTCGGTCTCGACTGCCTGCTCCTCGACGACGGCTGTCTGCTGCACATGGACGATCTGCAGCGGACTGCCGGAGTCCTGGGCGAGCCGCGCCGCGGCCTCGACGACGGCCGCGGCGCGGCCGTGGGCGCCGACGGCGACGATGAGCGGCGGTTCGGCGCCTGCGGCCTGCGGGCCGACGGGGGTGAGCGCGGGCTCGACGGACTCGCCCTCACCGGTGCGCTGTTCGGCCTGCCGGACCAGCCGGTGGCCGCTGGCCAGCACCGGGATGGCGAGCAGGAAGGCGGCCGCGCCGACGTAGAAGGGCACCCCGAGGTCGGTGGCCTCGGCGATCTTTCCCGCCGCGTAGGGTGCCAGTCCGCCGCCGATGAAGCGCAGGAAGCCGTACGCGGAGGAGGCCACCGACCGCTCGACGGGCGAGACGAGCATCACCGCCTGGGTGGTGAGGGTGTTGTTGATCCCGATGAAGGCGCCACTGGCGATGACGGCCACCACGACCACAGTGGGGGTCTCGACGCCGGCGGCGATCAGCGCCATCACGATGCCGAGGCCCAGCAGATTGGCGTACAGGACCGGCGCGGTGCCGAACCGGGCCTGCAGCCGGGGCGCCACCAGCACGCTGAAGAGCGCGACCAGCAGTCCCCAGCCGGTGAAGACCAGTCCGAGTTGGTGGGCGTTCAGCTCCATCGGGTAGGGCGCGTAGCCGAGCATGGTGAAGAAGCCCCAGTTGTAGAGCAGGGCCATGATGCCCATCGTCAGCAGCCCACGGTGACGCAGTGCCTTGAGCGGCGCTGCGGGCGAGGTGGGGCGCTTGGGCCGTGGCGGGTCGGAGACGAACACCAGGGTCGCGACCAGCGCCACGGCCATGAGCGCGGAGACGCCGAAGAAGGGTCCGCGCCAGCTGATGGCGCCCAACTCGCCGCCCAGCAGCGGGCCCACGGCGATGCCGAGGCCGAGCGCGGTCTCGTAGAGGATGATGGCGCCGCCGAACCCGCCGCCGGCCGAGGCGACGATCACCGCGAGGGAGGTGGCGATGAACAGCGCGTTGCCCAGGCCCCAGCCCGCGCGGAAGCCGACGATCCCGTCGATGGAGTCGGTGGCCCCGGCCAGCGCCGAGAAGACGACGATGACGGCCAGCCCGATCACCAGGGTGCGCTTGGCACCGACCCGGCTGGAGACCGCGCCGACGACGAGCATGGCCACGGCGGTGACGATGAGGTAGCTGCTGAACAACAGGGAGACCTGGCTGGGCGAAGCGTCCAGGCTGTCGGCCAGGGCGGGCAGGATCGGGTCCACCAGGCCGATCCCCATGAAGGAGATGACGCAGGCGAAGGCGACGGCCCAGACGGCTTTCGGCTGCCTGAAGGGGCTCGCGGCCTTTCCGGAGTTCGCGGGCTCGTCGTGCGAGACACTCATGTCCGATTCTCTTCCGCGCAGTCGGGGGCAGGGATCGCACAGGGGTCGGGGCCGGCGGGAGTTTGGAGCGGCCCGGGCCGGAGCCGGCCGCGGTCAGGACCCGTGGGGTCGGAACCGGCAGGGGTCAGGTCCGCGACCAGTGGTCCTGGATGGCGCGCGCCAGGGCCGGAAGTGCGATGTCCACCGCCTGCTGCTCCGGCTCCGCCAGCTCGTCGATCAGCTCGGTCAGGGCGCGGGTGCGCTCGGCCCGCCGCCGGCGGAAGACCTCCAGGCCGGTGTCGGTGGCCGCCACCAGGACGCCTCTCCCGTCGCTCCGGTCGGCGGTGCGCCGCACCAGGCCCGCCCGCTCCATGCGGGTGACGAGCTGCGTCATGTTCGGCTGCGAGACGCCCTCGGACCGGGCCAGTTCGGAGAGGCGCTGTGCACCCTCGCGGCCCAGCCGGCCCAGCGCCGAGGAGGCCGCGGTGCTCAGCCCGCCCGCGGTCGCACTGTGCCGCACGTGGCGCACGATCTGCTCCACGGCGATCATCAGATCCTCCGGTGACACGTTCCGAGCGGCACCGGCGCCCATAACCCGCTTATGCATAACCCTATTATGCATTTAGATGTAGACGGAATCAATCCCTCGGCCTGCTGGCACGCTCTCGTCGCCGTCCTCGCGAGGAGCAAGCCCGCCGGCGCGAGCGCGGAGAGCAGCCCGGACAGCACGAGCACGGTCCCGACGAGGGCGGGGGCCACCCCGCGTGGGACGAACCGCCGGAGCACTCAGGCGGTGGCGAGGCCGGCCCGGCGGGGAGAGCCCCGGTGACCGCGTTGCCTGTGAGCGTGAGTGCGACCATCCGGCCCGGAGAGGATCGTCCGCCCCGACCGCGGGAGGCCATGGGCCACAGCTCCCAGTAGGCGCGAAACCGCCGGGTCTCCTCATCGGTGGTGCTGATGCGCAGGGCGAGGACTGGCCGGCCCAGAGACGCGGCGCAGGCTCGAGCGTACGCATGGCTGCCAGGTCCAGCGTGGCGACCGGGACCGGATACAGATGGCGGATGTCCTCCGGGACCTCCTCGCTCCCCTCGGCGACGGCGGCTGCCCGGACAGGGGCTGTCGGCCGGAAGGGCAGCGCGGCAGGAGCGGCCGGCAGGACGGTGGTGTGGGGACGGGGGACGACTCCGGTGAGATGGATGAGAACGACGATTCCGGTGAACATGACGGCGAGCAGGGCGATCACCGAGCTCAGGGCCGTGCGGGCGTTCCGCCAGGAGACGGGACGGAAGACGGGGACGGCGTTGGAGATCGCCTCGATGCCCGTCATCGCGGTGGCTCCGGAGAAGGCCCTGACGATCAGCAGGACGCCCACCGAGGAGGCTCCGGCAGCGGCCTGTGTCGGCTGCGCGGCTCCGGCAGGAGCTGAACCGCTCACGGCGGCACCGACACCGGCCGCGATCAGCACCGCCCTCGCCGCGATGAACGCGTAGGTGGGAGCCGCGAAGAGCGCACCGGCCTGCCGGACTCCGTGCATGTTGCCCGCCAGCAGGACCATGACGACCAGCACGGCCAGGAGCGCTTCGGATCCGTACGCGACGGAGGAGAGGGCGTCCGCCGCGAGCACCGGCAGCGCGAGCGCCTTGCGGATCCGCTCGGTGACGAACGCCGAACTGCGCAACGGGGCACCCAGCAGCCACCGCCGCGCCCGCACCCGGACGGCGTCACCTTCCCGGGCCGGACCGCCGCGGGCCGGCAGCGGCGGCATGGACACCACCCGCGCGAAGCGGAGCGCCGGCCAGTGCACGATGCTCCGCGCCGTGGGCGCCATGTGACCGGCTGCGCCGGCCGCGCCGCCCTGCGCTCCGCTCCTAGCGCACAGCGGCACATCCGTGGCGCAGAGGATCGCCCGCACGCACGGGCCCGCTGTTCCGTTCGGCGGCGGACGTGTTCCCCCGAACCGGTGGGTTCAGCCCCTCCCCGTCTGTTGGGTTCGCCGGACGAGGCGCCGGCGAACCCAACATGACCCGGCATCAGCAACCATCCGGGCCCTGGCCCCGCAGAGAGAGAACTCCCATCATGACGCTTCCCCTCGCTCGCCTCGCGAGAGTGACAGGTACCGCGTTGGCACTCACGACCGCCGTGTCCGTGACCGGAGCGCAGGCCGCCCTGGCCGACCCTCGGACGCCGGCCCTGAGCACCGTGCAGGACACCCGCGCCGCGATGCGGGGCGAAGGATTCGCCCACGCCTCGTACCTGTTCCACGCCGACCAGGCCGACCGCGAGGGACACCGCCGAGTGGCCGAGCTGTTCCGCGATGCGGCCGAGGTGGAGCTCGATGACCACTTCACCAAGGAGGCCGAGACGATCGCGTACGTGGGAAGCGACGAGGCCAACATCCGGCAGGCCCTCGAGGGCGAGCGTTTCGAGGCCACATCGATGTATCCCACGTATGCCGAAGAGGCCCGGCAGGACGGGGACGAGGCCGCGGCCGAGCTCTTCACGGAGATCGCGGCGGACGAGGCCGAGCACCGCCGGCTGCTCGCCTCGGCGCTCGAAGCGGTCACCACCGGAAGTGGCCGGGTGCCGGCACCGCCGAAGACGGACCCGGTCGAAGTACCGGCCGGGCTGCCGCAGGTGTCCTCCGCCCGGACCCGGGCCAACCTCGAGGACGCCATGCACGGCGAGGGGCTGGCCAACGCCTCCTACACGCTCTACGCCCGTCACGCACGCGAGACGGGTCAGAAGCAACTGGCCAGCCTCTTCGGCGGATTGGCCGAGGTGGAACTGCACGAGCACTTCGCCGCCGAGGCCCGTCTGGACGGACTGGTCTCCGACACCCCGTCCAACCTGCGCACCTCCATCGCCGGCGAGACCTACGAGGCCGAGGTGATGTACCCCACCTTCGCGCGTCGGGCCGAGAAAGCGGGTGACGGGCAGTCCGCGGCGCTGTTCAGGGAGATCGCCGGGGACGAGGCCGGCCATGCCGCCGCGTTCCGGCACGCTCTGCACCACCTGGGCTGAACCGCACGCGGGTGCGGGGCTCTGCGGCGGAGCCGCCGGGTGCAGCCCCGCACCGTGCGGACGGGCCGCACCCCTGAAGACCGGTCCCGGAGCTCGTCGCCCGGCCGGAGACGGGAGGGGCGCGGCCTCCGGTCAGGGGGCGACGGTGGACGCGGTGAGCAGGCAGACGCCGTACCGGCAGGAGAGCGCCGTGGCACCGGTGCCCAGGGGTATCGGCACCGGACCGCGACCCGTCCGGCGGATCAGGTCGCGGCGCCCTCCGCGGCTCTCCCCCGCCGCCCGAGAACCCGGTAGGCCAGCAGCTTGACCGGGTCGAGCAGCAGGAACTCCGCGAAGGCCCAACCCCACACGAGCCCGGCCGGGCCCCAGCCGACGGGATGCATCAGGAAACCGGTCAAGGCGATCACCGTGGCCAGGATCTGAGTGCCGATCACGGCGGTGAGCAGGATCCAGGAGGGTCGGTAGGACCAGAACGGACCGCGAGTGCGGGCGAGGAAGACGGTGAGATGTCCGCTGACCGACAACTTGAGGTAGACCAGGGTGCGCACCTGCGCATCCGGCAGTCCGAACGGCAGGTGGGTGGCCCAGACCAGCACGAACGTCGAGGCCAGGCCGAACAGGCCCAGGACGGCCGCAATCGCCATGACCTCGGTCAGGTCCCAGCGTTCCGGCCTCGAGGAGGGCCGTACCCGGTCGTAGGCGATGGACAGTACGGCCGCGTCGTTGAGAATGGCCAGGAGGACCACCTGGACCGGCGTGACCGGGAAGAAGGCGAACGCCACGATCGTGGCGGTGACGAAGAGCACGACACGGAGCGTCTCGGTGATCCGGTAGATCGCATAGTTCTTCATCCGCCGGAACACCTCGCGGGAGCGGTGAACGGCCTCGACGATCGTCGAGAGGCCCGCCGCGAGAAAGACGATGTCGGAGGCCGCCCGTGCCGCGTCGGTGGCGCCGCAGACCGCGATACCGGCGTCCGCGCGGTGCAGGGCCGGAGCGTCGTTCACTCCGTCGCCGGTCATGCCGACGATGTGCCCGTGCTCCTGCAGGGCCTGCACGATGCGGTACTTGTCCTCGGGCACCACCTGCGCGAACCCGTCCGCCCCCTCGACCACGCGGGCGAGTTCCTCGCCGCGGAGCTGTTCGATCCGGCTCGACTCCAGGATTCCGGTGCCCAGGCCCACGCGTGCGCAGACCTCGCGCGCGATCTCCACCCGGTCCCCGGTCACCATCCTGACCTGCACGCCCAGCCGCCCCGCCGCTTCCAGGGTCGTCCGGGAATCCGCACGCGGGGGGTCCTGCAGTCCGATCATGCCCGTCACCCGCCACGCGCCGCCGTCCGTACAGGCGACGGCCATCGCGCGGTATCCCCGGCGCGCGAAGCCACGTGCCACCTCCTCGGCACGCCTCGCGAGCGCATCGTCCCCCTGCGCGAGGCCGAGCACGGCCTGCACAGCTCCCTTGGCCACGGCCCTTTCCGGCCCGGGACCCCGCACCCGGGCGCGGGCGAATTTGCGGGCGGAGTCGAACGGCGTGAAGTCGACGACCTCCCAGTCCGCCGGCCGTTCCGCCCCGCACGCCTGGAGGATCGCCTCGTCGACGGGATCGCCGTCCCCCGGCTCGGCGGTGAGGGCTGCCTGCAGCAGCACCTGTCCCTCGTCGACCCCCTCCGCCAGGACGAAGACTTCGGCCACGGCCAGTTCGTTGCGGGTGATCGTGCCGGTCTTGTCCGCGCACAGCACGTCCACTCCGGCCATCTCCTCCACCGCAGGCAGATGGCTGACCACCGCCTCCCGCTTGGCCAGATACCGGGCTCCGACGGCCATGGTCACCGACAGCACCGCGGGGAGGGCGACCGGAATCGAGGCGATGACCACGACCAGCGCGAACTCCAGCGTGCGGCTCACGCCGGTGCCGCGCAGCAGCGAGAGCACGATGATCACGACGACCAATCCGAGCGCGAGCAGACTCAGATACTTGCCGATGTCGACGACCGCGCGCTGGAAATGGCTCGCCGGAGCCGCCCGGCCCGCGAGCCGGGCCGTGCGGCCGAACACGGTGTCCGCGCCGGTGGCCAGGACCCGCATCGCGGATCCGCCCCGCGACACCGCCGATCCGGAGTACATGTCGTCACCGACGTCCTTGACCGCCGGCAGCGACTCCCCGGTGAGCGCCGACTCGTCCGCCTCGCTGCCGCCCTCGACCACGACCCCGTCCGCGGGCACCACGCCTCCGCGGTCGATCCGTACCAGATCCCCCGGGACCAGCTCGGCGGCCGGAACCGTCGTCCACTCCCCGTCGCGCCTGACCCGCGCCACCTTCGCCAGCCGCTCGGCGAGGGCGGCGATCGCGTTCTGCGCCTGATGCTCCTCCCAGAACCCGACGACCCCGTTGAGGAGCAGCAGGGCCAGAATGATCGCGAAGTCCACCCAGCGACCGGTCACCGCCGTCAGCACCAGGGCCGCCTCGATCATCCACGGGATCGGTCCCCAGAAATGTGCCAGGAACTCCAGGAGGACGCTGCGTTCCTCCTCCTCGACGGCGTTGGGCCCGTAGTGCTCCCGCCGGGCGGCCGCCTGCGCGGAATCGAGCCCCTCGTCGGAGCCCTTGCCGGCATCGGCCCGCGCATCCTCCTCGGTGCGCTGATCGCGGACCGGCTGTCCGCCGACCCGCTGAGACGCGGCAGCACCGTCCTCGTCACCGGCGGCAGAACCGGGCATCCGCGTATCCTCCCGTTCCCGCACGTCCGCACCCCGGCGGCGGGCCGGATCACACGGGGCCCACGGCCCGCCGAGCCGCCGGCCGCTCCGTCGGACGCGTCGCCCTTCCCAGACTCGCAAGCGGGGCGGCGGACACCGCAGCGACGCGCCGACGCGTGCGTCCGAACGGCTCCGCGACGCGGTCGCCGGGTGCGCCGCAGCCGGGAGCAAGCGCGGCAACGGCGCACGGAGACGAGGGCGCCGACGGTCATGGCGGGCCGCCACGGGCGCTCAACCGCGCGCGGAGCGACCGGCACCTGCGCCGCCTACCCCGCGCGTTCCGGCCCCGGGGCCGTCCCTGACCGGCTCGCCGCCTCGGGGCCCTGCCGGGCCGCCTGCCGGCGGGCGCGGTAGGCGGCGGCCTTGACCCGGTTGCCGCAGGCGTCCATACCGCACCAGGTACGGCGCGCACCGCGGGAGCGGTCGAGGTAGAGGCGGGTGCAGCCCGCGCGGCCGCACTCCTTCAGCGGCACGGCGCGGTCGGCGAGCACGGTGACCGCACTGCGGGCGACCTGGACCAGCGCGGAGCGCAGATCTCCCGACCGGCGCAGACCTCCGTCTCCGAGTTCGACCGCGGGTACCGGCCCGGCAGCGGCGCTGTTGACGACGTCCAGCTCGGCCGGCGCGAAGGGGCGGCCCGCCAGGCGGTCGAGCGCCAGCCGGTGGATCGCCTCCCGCAGCCGCAGCGCGGAAGCGAGGTCCGCGGCGTCGGCGGTCACCCCGTCGGGCAGCTCCTCGCACTCCAGGACCCACTGTTCGAGAGCGGCGGGAGCGTCGAGGAGGTCCACGGGCTCGTCCCGCCGGTATCCCACGGTGCCCACCAGGTCCAGGGCCGGGTTGCCACTGACGAATGCGAATCTCACATCACCATCTTGACCGGTGACGCGTTGCGGCGCAACAATCGCCGGACAGTCTCCGTCACCAGTTGAACCGGTGACGAAGACGTCCGGTGCGCCGGACCGTCCGCCGCGCACGCCGTCCGCAGCCACGCGGAACGTGCGCGGGCAACCCGGGCGGGCCCCAGGCGCGCCGGTGTCCGTGACCGAGCCGGGCCCACCGTCGGCCCGGCACCAGGAGCAGGAGACCGGATGGCCGAGACACCCGACATCGAGGTCGTCGTATTCGACGTGCTCGGAACGATGGTCGACGAACCCGGCGGGCTCCGGGCCGCCGTCCGCGAGGCGGTGCCCGACGCCGACGACGCGGCCGCGGACCGGCTGCTCGCGGTGTGGCACGAGTACGTCGCGCACGAGCAGGACCGCATCCGGGAGGGGCGCCGCTCCTATGCGGGCACCGACGTGATCGACCGCGAGGCGGCACACCGGGTGGCCGACCGCGCCGGAGTCGCCGATCCGGCGGCCGTCGAACGGCTGGCCACCGCGGGGCGGCGGCTGCCCCCATGGGAGGACTCGCAGACCGGTCTCGCCCGCATCGCGCGGCGCTTCCCCGTGCTGGGCCTCTCCAACGCCGGCCGCGCCGTGCTCCCCCGCCTCAACCAGTTCGCGGGCCTGCGCTGGCACCAGGCGCTGTCCGCCGAGGACTCCCGCGCCTACAAACCCGCACCGGAGGTCTACCAGCTCGCGCTCGACGCGGCGGGCTGCCCGGCGGACCGGGTGCTGATGGTCGCCGCCCACGCCTGGGACCTCCGGGGCGCCCAGGCAACGGGGATGCGCACTGCCTATGTCCAGCGGCCTGCCGGGGACCCGCCGGCGCCGGGCGACACCTTCGACCTGCGGACGCAGGACCTGGAGGAGCTGGCCACCGCCCTCGCCACCGGGTAGCGGACCCCTCGCCGGTGCTGCCCCGCCGGTCCGGCGGGGCAGCACCGGCGTCGACGTCGCGGGACGGGGGCGACCTGCGCGTACGGCCGGCGGCGCACCGCTCCCCGCGCTCCTGCGCGCCACCGCCGGGGGGGCGCACCGGGACCGCGACGGGCGGCCGCCTCATCCGCCGACGATCGCCCGCAGCGTCACATACAGCAGCGAGGGGCCGAGCAGGCAGCCCACGCCGGTGTAGAAGGTGGCCGTCATGGCGCCGTAGGGCACCAGCCGCTTGTCGGTGGCCGCCAGGCCGCCCGCCACACCGGAGGTGGTGCCCATCAGGCCGCCGAAGGCCATCGCGGTCTTCGGGTTGTTCAGACCGATCAGGGGGGCGATCAGCGGCGTCCCCACCATCACCACGACGGACTTCACCAGTCCGGCCGCCACCGACAGGGCGATGACCTCCGAACTGGCGCCCACCGCCGTGCCGGTCACCGGACCGACGATGTAGGTGGCCGCACCGGCACCGATGGTCGCCATCGATGCGGCGTCCGTGTAGCCGAAGGCCGCCGCGACGACGGACCCCGCCACGAACGAGACGAGCACTCCCAGCAGGACCGAGAGCGCGCCCGCCGGTCCGGCCTGCTTGATCTGCTGCAGGTCGACGCCGTACGCGGTGGCGACGATGGCGAAGTCCCGCAGCATCGCGCCGCCCATCAGGCTCAGCCCGGAGAACGCGGCGAAGTCGGCCAGCCCGTCCTCGCCGCCGGTCGCCGCACCTCCCCAGTAGGCGAGCACCAGCCCGAGCAGGATGGCGATGGCGGACCCCTGCAACCGGCCCCGGGTCAGGGCCTTCGAGAGCCGGCCGGAGAGCATCATCAGTCCGCCGATCAGCGCGAAGGCCACCAGGAGACCGTTGTCCTCGAAGACGGAGACGAGCGTGTCCATCTCAGACCTCCTGCTTTTCCTCGGCGGCCTGCGGCGGCAGCGGCTCCGCCGTCCCGCCCATCCGCCCCAGCACCGGTACCAGAGCGCCTCCCGCGACGAGCGCGGCGAGGCCCGCCAGGATGGCCATCGGACCGCCGGTGACCGCCTTGACCACGTTCTGGGTGGCGGCCATGGCGATGACGATCGGTATGTACAGCGCGCTCCAGAAGAGCACTCCCTGCTCACTGGGTTCGGGGAACCAGCCCTTCCTCCGGAGCCAACTGGTGGCCAGCACCAGCATGATCATGGCGAACCCGACTCCGCCGACGTTGGCGTCGACACCGACAGCGGCGCCGAGCACCTCACCGACGAGCGTGCCCGCGAGCATGCACAACGCCAGTGCTGCCACTCCATGGATAACCATCGTCTTCTCCGCACTGAGAGACTGTTGAAACCGGAAAATCAAGCGGCCGGGCCGAGCGGCTCACCGGTCCGCTCGGCGGCCCCTGGGGGCGTGGAACCCGCCGAGGCGGGACCCGCCGCGGGGTGTAGGACATGGGGGGCCGGCTCCGGGGTCAGGCGTCCACCCCGGCGAACAGGTCACCGTAGCGTTCGCGCAGTTCGGCCTTCTGCACCTTGCCCATGACATTGCGCGGCAGCGTCTCGACGACGCGTACGGCGCGCGGGTGTTTGAACCGGGCCAGATCGCCCGCGACGCAGTCCAGCAGTTCACCCTCCCGTGGCCGCTGCCCGGGGACCGGGACGACGACGGCGACCACGGTCTCGCCGTAGTCGGGGTGGGGAACCCCGATCACGGCGGACTCCAGCACCTGCGGGTGGGCGTCGAGCAGTTCCTCGACCTCCTTGGGGTAGATGTTGTAACCACCGGAGATCACCAGGTCCTTGCTCCGGCCGACGATGCTCAGATAGCCGTCCTCGTCGAAGCGGCCCAGATCGCCGGTGACGAAGAACCCGTCGGCACGGAACTCCGAGGCGGTCTTCTCGGGCATCCGCCAGTACCCGGTGAAGACGTTGGGGCCGCGGACCTCGATGCTGCCGACCTCGCCGTGGGGCAGTACCCGGCCGGTTCCGGCGTCCACCACCCGGATCTCGGTGCCCGGGAGCGGCCTGCCGACCGTACCGGGCTTGCGGGGGCCGCCGGTGCAGGGGTTGGTGGCGTTCATGCCGGTCTCCGTCATCCCGTAGCGCTCCAGGATGGCGTGGCCGGTACGGGCCTCGAACGTCGCGTGGTCGCTCGCGAGGAGCGGGGCCGAGCCGGAGACGAAGAGCCGCATGGCGGCGCAGGACTCCCGGGTGAGGCGCTCGTTCTTCAGCAGCCTGGTGTAGAAGGTGGGCACACCCATCAGCACCGTGGCAGTCGGCAGCAGGTCAAGGACGTCGTCCGGGTCGAACTTCGGCAGGTAGTACATGGCGGCGCCGGAAGTCAGCGCCATGTTCGCCGCGACGAACAGCCCGTGGATGTGGAAGACCGGCAAGGCGTGGATCAGCCGGTCCTCCGCGGTGAAGCGCCAGCTCTCCAGCAGCGCTTCGCAGTTGGCGGTCAGATTGCCGTGGGTGAGCACCGCGCCCTTGGAGCGGCCGGTCGTGCCGGAGGTGTACAGGATCGCCGCCGGGTCGCCGGCGGCGGCCTCGTGTGCCTGCTGGGCACCGCCGTCGTCCGCAGCGTCGAGGAGGCTGCCGTCGCCGTCGGTGCCCAGCGTCTCGATCACGAGTCCGGTCGCTTCGTGGTGTGCGTGTGCGGCTCGGCGCCGCGGAGCGCACACGAGCACCCGGGGCTGGGCGTCCTGGAGGAGATAGTCCGTCTCCGCACCGGTGTAGGCGGGGTTGAGCGGCAGGAAGACCCCGCCGATCCGCAGCGTCGCCAGATACAGCGCGACGGCCTCCGGGGACTTCTCCACCTGCATGGCGACCCGGTCGCCCGGGACTACGCCGTCGGCGACGAGCCGGGCGGCGATCCGGCGCACGGCCGTTGCGGTGTCGCCATAGGTGAGGACCCGCCCGCCGGGCAGTTCGAAGAGGGCCTTGTCCGGCCGCCGCTCCGCCTGCTCGGCGAAGGCCCGGTGGATGGTCGGGAAGGGTGCCATCCGGGCTGCTCCTTTCTGTCGGTGTGCGTGGTCACAGCCGCTCTGTCGGTGTGCGTGGTCACAGCCGCGCTGGACGGTCCGTCCGGTTGCGCCGCTCGCGCCGCCGATGCGGGCGTCAACCACGGGGGTGCGCGGACCCGCGCTTCGCGGGCCGGTCGTCCGTCGTGCCGGTCCCCGCGGCCGGGGGCCGGTCGTGGTGCGGCAGGGCGGCCCGCAGCGGACCGCCCAGTGCCACCGTGCGGTGGCGGACGAACTCCTCGTGCCGCCGCTCGACGTGCTCCGGCTCGTAGCGGTAGTTGACCATCGCGCCGAAGGACTGCTGCCAGGCTTCCGGCGCCTCGTTCGCCGGCCAGTTGGCCTGCCAGGCCGCGGCCCCGTTGCCCAGGTGGAACCGGGCGACCGGGTCGAGCGGGCGCCCGTCCTCGTGCCGTTCGACGGCGATGTACCTCGCCAGCACCGGGAGGAGCCGGGAACGCGTCCGTGCGGATCCCGCCGCAGCCGTATCCCGCTGCCGCTCCGCGGCCTCCAGTTCCGCGAGCAGCGTCCGCAGTCCGCCCTCCCGCCGGGCCCGCTCCGTGAGCCAGCGCCGGAAGCCGGGGACGGGCGAGAGCGTGGCGAACTGCCGCAGTTGCGGAAGCTGCTCCCCCACGTCTTCGATGACCTGCTTGATGAGGAAGCTGCCGAAGGAGACTCCGGCCAGGCCGTCCAGGGCGTTGTTGATCGAGTAGAGAGCGGCCGTGTCCGCCTGCGCGGGGTCCAGTACCGGTCCGGGCTCCAGCAGGGGCGCGATGCTGTCCGGCATCCCCCGGACGAGGGCGACCTCCACGAAGATCAGCGGCACGTCCCCGGTGGCCGGGTGGAAGAAGGCGTAGACGCGGCGGTCCTCGGGCTGCAAGCGGCGCCGGAGTTCGGCCCGGCTCGCCATCGGATGCACCTTCTCGCCGCGCAGCAGGTACTGGTGCAGTTCCTCGGGCGCCTCCCAGCCGACCTCCGACATCCGCAGGAAGCCGCGGTTGAACCAGGAGGTGAGCAGGTGGTGGAAGTCGTGGTCGAGGGGCCGCAGCCGCGGATCGGAGCGCATCAGCCGACGCAGATCCGCACGCATGCCGACCAGGGCGAGGGTGGCGCCGGGAGCGTGGTTCATCCGGCGCAGCAGCAACTGTCGGGGCGGCTCGACCTCGTCGAAGAGCTGGACCAGTTCCTCCGCGCCCCGGGAACCGCGGCTGCGGGCCGCCTCCCATCTGCGGAAGGCGGTACGGATCCGGTCGGGCGAGGCGTCGTAGGCGCTGGTGACGCGGGTGAAGAACGCCCGCTTTCCGTGGTCGTCGAGTTCGCCGTAGGCAGCGAGGGCTGCTGCCGCCACCGTGCGCATCGAGGCTTCGCCCGCGTGCCCCATCAGCACCTCGCAGGCCGCCGACAGCCGGTCCAGGGGGCGGTGGCGGAGGTCTCCGGCCGCCGGGGTGCTGTCCGGGGGGCTGCCGGAGTTGCGGAACTGCCCGGTCAGCAGCCTGCCGTCCTGAGGTTCCATTCCCGCCCTCCGCGTGCCGTCGACCCCCGTGTGTATGCATCATGGGGCGTGATGTATATAACAGCCGCACCGTAAAGCACATGAGTAAGGCGCGCTACCCCCTGGGCGCCACGGATGACGGGATAACCTGACCGTTCGGAGGTGCGCATGGCTCGAGTCCCGGAATCCCAGCGTGTACGGGACGCGCTGGAGAACGCCGTCGTCGACGGCCGCTACCGCCCCGGCGAGCGGCTGGACCCCGCGCGGCTGGAGCGGGAGTTCGGCTGCTCCCGCACACCGGTCCGGGAAGCCCTCCAGGCACTGGAGCGGTCCGGACTGGTGCAGATCCGCGCCAAACAGGGCACGTACGTCACCGAGTTGAGCGTCTCCGAACTGGCCGAGCGGTTCGAAGTCATGGCGGAACTCGAGGGGATGGCGGCGCGGCTCTCCGCCCGGCGGATCGAACGGGAGGCGCTGGACGAGTTGGAGCACGCGCTGCGCGAATGCGAGGTCCACGCGCCGGCCGGCGACGCCGACCGCTACTACTACGCCAACGCCTGCTTCCACGGCATCGTCTACGACTCCTGCGGCAACGAATACCTGCGCCAGCAGGTACACGCACTCAAAAGAGTCCTGCAGCCCTACCGGCGGCTGCAGTTGCGGGTGCCCGACCGCATGCGGCGCTCCCTGACCGAGCACAGCCGGATCGCCGAGGCCATCGCGGCCGGCGACGCGGAGACCGCCGAGAACGCCGCGCGGGACCACGTCCTGGTCCAGGTCAAGGAGTTCAGCCAGTTGATACGGACCTGGAGGCATCTCAACCAGTCCGCATCCGCCGCCGGTTGAGTCCGCCCCCGCGGTCCCCGCCCCATCGGCGCCGCGGGCTCGGTTGGACTACGGGCCCGGTCCATGTGACGCCGTGAGCGAGCGCCGCGCGAGCGGACGCCCCGGGCGGCACAGATCAGCGCCGTGACGGGCCTGGGCGTTGCGAACGGTCCGAGGGGCGGCCCCGGAAGGCCGCCCCTCGTGGCACACGCAGCACCGCCGTCGCTCGGCCCTCCCGCGGCGGAGCCGCGCGGTGCGGCGGAGGCCGCCTCACCGCGCGGAAGACCGCACCGGCCCGGCGGCCCGGCGGAGGAGCTGCCGGACGCCGCTCACTTGTCCACGGCGAAGCGCATCAGGGACTGCTCATTGCCCTGCTTGACCTTCCCGGTCTCGTTGATCACCTTGAGCTTCCAGCCGGTGCCGACCCGCATAGCCTTGGCCACCGCACAGGCGTTGTCGTCGGTGAGCAGGCTCGGCCAGATGTCGGCGACCTGCTGGGAACTGCCGCCCGTCGCGTCGTACACCTTGAAGCTGATGTTCCGCGCCCGCTGGAACGCGCTGCCCCTCTTGTAGGCAGCCGCGACGAAGACGATCGAGGTGAGGTTGGACGGGATCCGTTCGAACTCGACGGTCACCGTCTCGTCGTCCCCGTCCCCGTGCCCGGTCTGATTGTCGCCCGTGTGCAGCAGCGATCCGTTCCCCAACGGGTCGAGGGAGTCCAGACCTGCTATCCGCACCGGGTCCGGTCCCTGCATGGCGATCGCGATCAGGTCGAGGTCGGTGCCCGCCTTGCGGCGGATCTTGCCCAGTACACCCCCGCTGCTCCCGGCGGTGGGGTCCCAGGACGCACCGATGGACAGGTGCGTGACGCCGTCCAGGTCGGCCGGCTCGTCTTCCTTCGTCAGCGTGATCATCCGTAAGCCTCCAGGTTGGAACGGTGGAGCCCGGGCGACTGCTCCGGCTCGCTTCTCCGCCGGTGGTCTTGACAACCGGCGTCTACAGCACTGTAGAACTGCCGGCCGCGCACGAAGGTTCCGGCCCCGCGCGGAGGGCTCACCGGACCGCCGAGGGGCCGCTGCCCCTCCGCGTACCGACGCCGCGTCAGCCGAGGAGGGCGGCTGTGCGCGTCGAGGGTTGCGTACCGCAGGGGCAGGGCCGGTACTCCAGCCCCAGTTCGGCGTCCACGGCACGGCTGGAGCGGGTCGCGGCGTCGCTGACCGCCCGCCAGGAGCCGTACTTGGCGTACAACTGGTCCGCTGTGGGGCCCAGCGGGTTGCCGTACTTCTCCTGGTTGCGTTCCTCCAGCCGCCTGACCTCCTCCGCGGACATGCCGGCGCGGGTGATCTCCTTGGCCTCGTTGCGCATCCGCACCAGTTCCCGGGCGATCTCCTCCTCCGAGCGGCCCTGGGCGCGCATCTCGCACTCCGTGCGGTCCATCTCGCCGAGCAGGGCGTGGTAGCGCATCCGGACCTCGCGGGACTCGGCGCGCTCCTCCGGGGTCTCGGCCCGGATCATGCACACGACCTTCTCGGGGCTGGTGCACGGGCCCGGGTCGGGCGGCTCCTGGGAGAGCGGAGCCACGACGACGGAACCGCCGCAGGCGCTCCCGGGACACGCGGCGTGTGCCGGGGCGGCGGCTGCCGCCGCCCCGAGAGCCGCCTGGGCGATCAGGACGAGGGGCAGCGCCCGGCGGACGAGAGAGCGAAGACGCGAGGACGACATGGCCGCATCCTGGCGGTCGGTGCACGGCCGGGAGCGGTTTCGCCCACGCGTTCCCTCGTTCGGGGTGACCTCCTCATCCCCGCAGGTGACGGGAGGAGCCCCGCAGGTGACGGGAGGAGCCCCGCAGGTGACGGGAGGCCGCACACGCGCGCACCCCGCTCTTCGGGCGGGGCGGTGTACCCGGCCGGCAACGCACTCTCAGGAGCGCTGCCCAGGCGCGTGCGCTCCGAGCGGAAGCGCGGATGTCGCCTTTCTGATGTGCCGTTGTGCGCTGTGCACGTACGAATCCGCGCAGAAGCTGCGCGGAGCGGACCGAACTGGCCGATGATGGTGATCCATTGCTGCCGCAGGTGAGGAGCACACGATGGAAGAGGCAGGTCACCAGGTTCCGCAACCGGGGACGAAACCCCACACCGCGCGCCTGTACGACTACTTCCTCGGCGGGAAGACGCACTACGCCGTGGACCGCGAAGCGGCGGTTCCCGCGCTGTCCGCGAACCCGCACGCGATGGTCGCCGCCCGGCAGAACCGGGAGTTCATGCACCGGGCGGCCCGGTTCGTCGCGCAGGACCTCGGCATCCGTCAGTTCCTGGACATCGGAACCGGCATCCCGACCGAACCCAACCTGCATCAGGTGACCCAGGCGATCACTCCCGAGGCGCGTGTTGTCTACTCCGACAACGATCCGATCGTTCTCGCTCATGCCCGTGCGCTGATGAGCAGCACTCCGCAGGGGAAGACGGACTACATCGAGGCAGACATCCGCGACCCGGAGCGGATCCTGGAACGCGCGCGCCAGACCCTCGACTTCGGTGTCCCGACAGCCCTGTCGGTGGTGGCGTTGCTGCACTTCGTCCCGGACGAGGACGATCCGTACGGACTCATGCGCCAGCTGCTCGCCCCGCTGGCACCGGGCAGTGCCCTGGTGCTCTCGCACGCGGCACTCGACATGGACGACGGCCGGATGGCTGCACTGGCCGAGCACTACCGCAAGGCCGTCACCCCTACCCAGTTCCGCACCCGCGAGGAGACCGCGCGCTTCTTCGACGGCCTGGACCTGCAGGATCCGGGCATCACCCCGACGTGCGAGTGGCGGATGGACCTCGACCTGGGGCCGATACGGCAGCTCCCCGGCACCGTCTCCGCGGCCGAGGCGGGAGTATGGGCAGGGGTGGCCGTCAAACGCTGAGCGCGGACGCGCTCCGTCCGACACCGAGCGCGGACGCGCTCCGTCCGACGCCAGGCGCGGACGCGCCGCTCGCCCCCGAGCCGGTCCGCCCGGGTCCGGCGGAAGACCGCGCGGTCACCGCCGGGAGGGGCGGTGCTCCCGTGGCGGCCGGCCGGGCCCGGGGACCCGTCCGCGGCGGACCAGCAGGGTGAGCCCCCCGGCGACGGAGACCCCCACGAGATTGACGAGGAGTTGCAGCACCGACCCCCCGCAGCGCCGCCAGTCCTCGGTGACCGCGGCGAGAACGGCGAATCCGGCGGCGGGCACGGTCGTGACCGAGATGAACACACCCACCAGCGCGCCCGGCTTCGCCGACGTGAGCGCCAGCACCCCGGCGACGCCGGCGAGCAGCGCGACGACGACGGAGTACGGGCCCACGTGGTAGATGAACGACACCTCGTGCAGGCCGGTCAGGTCGGCAGGCCCGAACAGCCCCGCGGCCCGGCCGAGCCACGCGAAGGCGGCGGTGACCAGCATCGCCAGCGGGAACCCCACCCCCAGCGCGAGCGCCGCCCGGACCGCCAGGCCGCGTCGCCGGACCGCGAGGGCGACCGCGAGCGCGGCCAGCGGGCCGAAGTCCGGGCTCACCACCATGGCGCCCACGATGGTGATGGCCGAGTCCGTGAGCACACCGACGGTGGCGAGCAGGCAGGCGATCGTCAGAAAGGCGAGGAAGACCGGGTTGAGCTGGCTCTCCTCTCCCGTGGTGTCGATGAGTTCGTCCCAGATGACGGCTTCGGCACCCGCTCCGGGGGCGGCCTGTTCGGCGGCCTCGGCCGTGTCGGAGACCATCATGTCGATCTGTTCGAGCGCGATCTCGCCCCGGTGGTGCACGCCGTGCTCGGTCAGCCGGCGCAGCACCCGTTCCACGACCTCGCGGGCGATGGCCGCCTCGATGAGGTCTCCGGCGGGCTGCTTGCCGACGCCTCCGGCGACGGTGAGGTGTGCGACGCCCGGCTCCGCGCCGAGGAGGGCGACCACGGCTTCGCTGTCCCGGGACTCACACAGCACTCTGATGCGCATCATGCGTTCAGCATCCCGGCGGGGAATCGGGATCCGGCCGACGGAGAAGGGGTGAGTCGCCGCGGCAGCGGGCCCTGCCGGGAGCGCCTGTCACCTCATCAGGAGCAGGCCGTTGACGAAGCTGACGACCGCGAGGCCGCAGCAGGCCCAGCCCACGACTCGCCGTTTCAGCACCGTGTACCGGTCCTCGTACTCGCGGCGCAGGGAGACGGCGCGCTGCGCGGTCTCCCGCAGGGCGGCACGTGAGGTGTCCGCCAGGGCGTCGGCGACCCGGCGGACCACGTCCTCGCGTTCCGGCCCGGTGAGCCAGTCCAGCGGGGCGACGGCGTGCTCGGCCTGTGCCCTCGCGTCGCTCAGGTGCCGCTGCCACAGCAGATAGCCCTCGATCCGCCGGATACCGCCGCCGGCCTCTCCTTCGGGGGCTTCCCCGGTGCCCACGGGCTGTCTCAGCTCTCTGCGCCGGGGAGCTGTCCCCGGCCGTGCCGGGCGGGGCCGGAGCCGGTCACCTGGGGCCGGTCGATGTTCTCGCTGTCGTCGAGTGCCGAGACGCTCGGATGGTGGAAGTCGAAGGCGGGCGACTCGGACCGGATCTTGGGCAGGGTGACGAAGTTGTGCCGGGGCGGGGGGCAGGAGGTGGCCCATTCGAGAGAGCGGCCGAATCCCCAGGGGTCGTCCTCGTGGACGTGCTCGGCCGTTCTGGCGGTCTTCCACACGTTGTAGAGGAACGGGAGCATCGAGGAGCCCAGGAGGAAGGACCCGATGGTCGAGAACGTGTTCAGCGCGGTGAACCCGTCGGCCGCGAGATAGTCCGCGTAGCGGCGGGGCATCCCCTCGGCGCCGATCCAGTGCTGGACCAGGAAGGTGGCGTGGAAGCCCACGAACAGGGTCCAGAAGTGGATCTTGCCGAGGCGTTCGTCGAGCATCCTGCCGGTCCACTTGGGCCACCAGAAGTAGAACCCGGCGAACATCGCGAAGACGACGGTGCCGAAGACGGTGTAGTGGAAGTGGGCCACGACGAAGTACGAGTCGGAGACGTGGAAGTCCATGGGCGGTGACGCCAGCAGGACGCCGGTCAGACCGCCGAAGAGGAAGGTCACCAGGAAGCCGACGGACCACAGCATCGGGGTCTCGAAGGAGAGCGATCCCTTCCACATGGTGCCGATCCAGTTGAAGAACTTCACTCCGGTGGGTACGGCGATCAGGAAGGACATGAAGGAGAAGAACGGCAGGAGCACGCCGCCGGTCACGAACATGTGGTGTGCCCATACGGTCATGGACAGCCCGGTGATGGTGATGGTGGCGCCGACCAGTCCGACGTAGCCGAAGACCGGCTTGCGTGCGAACACCGGGAAGATGTCCGAGACGATGCCGAAGAACGGCAGCGCGATGATGTAGACCTCCGGGTGCCCCCAGAACCAGAACAGGTGCTGCCACAGCAGCGCACCGCCGTTCGCCGCGTCGAAGACGTGTGCCCCGAATTTGCGGTCGGCCTCGAGTGCGAACAGCGCCGCGGTCAGGATCGGGAAGGCCATCAGCACCAGCACGGCGGTCAGCAGCACGTTCCAGGTGAAGATGGGCATCCGGAACATGGTCATCCCGGGGGCGCGCATGCAGATGATGGTGGCGAGGAAGTTGACCGACCCCAGGATGGTGCCGAACCCCGAGAACGCGAGCCCCATGATCCACATGTCCGCGCCGACGGCCGGTGTGTGCACCCCGTCGGAGAGCGGCGAGTAGGCGGTCCAGCCGAAGTCCGGGGCGCCCTGGGGAGTGAGCAGCGAGCCGAGCACGATGAGCGAGCCGAAGAGGTACACCCAGTAGGAGAAGGCGTTCAGCCGGGGGAAGGCCACGTCCGGTGCCCCGATCTGCAGCGGCATGATCCAGTTCGTGAACCCGGTGAACAGGGGCGTCGCGAAGACGATCAGCATGATGGCGCCGTGCATGGTGAAAGCCTGGTTGTACTGCTCCGGCGAGATGATCTGCAGGCCGGGTCGTGCCAGCTCCGCCCGCATGACGAGCGCCATCACACCGGCGATCAGGAAGAAGAGGAACGACGTGATGAGGTAGAGGCTGCCGATCGTCTTGTGATCCGTTGTCGTCAGCCACCGCACCACGGTATGGCCAGGACGCCGCTGACCGGACGGGCGCGAGCCCGACGGGCGCGCAACCAGCGAGGTGGACATGTCTGCACTCCTGGCGGGTGAATACCGGCTCACTCATGACTCACTGCATGCGATCGCCCACTCTAAGTGACAAAAGCCCAGGTCCCCGGCCCTCTCCCCCGCGTGTCTCCCCGACTCCGCATGCACCCCGCATGCACAAGCCGCCCGAGCAACGGTTCGGCACCTCCGACGGCTTCCGGCCCCGTGGCACCTCCGTGCGCAAGGGCGGACCGTGCACACGGAGTCCACGGGAGCCGAGGCGAGCGCGGACCGGAGCCACACCCCCTTCCCGCCTGCGGCCGGCCCGGGTGGCGGGAGGGCCGGACCGGCGGTCGTCCGCCCGTCCGGCCCCCGCGCGCGGTACCGCACGGAGCAGAGCCCCTCGGGTCGCACGACGCCTCCGGCACCCCGTCCGGCGAGCAGCCTCGCCCACCCTGTTCCGGTGCCGCCGCCGCGTGTCACCGGTGGGGATCACCGCCTCCGGAGTCCGGCCTCCCGGCCATGCAGGACCAGGGCCCGGAGCAGACAGGCCAGCGCGGCGGTCGAGGCCACGGTACGGGCAGCGTTCCAGGCCACCCAGCGGTCCTCGAAGGCGGCGCGGACGGCCGAGGGGTCGCCGAGGGTGGCGGGGTCGCCCGCGGCGGCCAGGTCGTTGTTGAGCGGCACATTGACCCCCATGGTGATACCGAAGGCCGCGCCGTAGAGGGCGAGGGCCGCGACCACCCACAGGAGCACCCGCCGCCCGTCGCGCGGCAGATGCACCAGGACGGCCGCGGCGGTCAGGGCGAGTGCACCGAAGAAGCTGGGGGCGAACCACCGGTTGCGCACCGTTGCGTTGATCCATTGCATCGCGTCGATGAACGCGCGGTCGTCGAGACGGGCCAGCCCCATCATGACGGAGCAGGCGTAGGCGTAGAAGAAACCCGAGATGAGCCCCATGGCCAGCGCGGCGGACGCCAGTGCCCCACCCCGGGCACGCCGGGCCGCGGCGGTCGCCGACCCCGCGGACGAGGGCGAAGGAGCCGCGGACGAGAGGGACGGGGACAGGGATTGCGCCATGGAGACCTCCGGAGCCGACTAGAATCGAACTGAAGCGTTCGCTTTAAACCGTACCCATGCGTTCGGATAATTGGAACCCGGAGGTGCCCATGACCACACCCGCAGGCGACCGTCCCCGCCGAGGCCGTCCCCGGTCGGGCGAGCAGACGGCAAGGCGCCGGGCCGCCCTGGACGCCGCCTTGGCGGAGCTCCTCGAACGCGGTGTCGCCGGGACCACGATGCAGGCGGTCGCCACGCGCGCGGGCTCGTCCAAGGAGAGCCTGTACGCCTGGTTCGGCAACCGCCACGGGCTGCTCGCCGCGCTCATCGAGCGGCAGGCCGAGCAGGTGAACTCAGCCGTCGCCCAAGCCGTCGACCGGCCGGCCGACCCCCGCACCACTCTTGTCACCATCGCCCGGAACCTGTTGACGCTGCTCGTCGGTGACGTCTCGGTGGCACTGAACCGAGCGGCCATGACCTCGCCCGAGCTGGCCGGACTCGTACTGCAACACGGTCGGCACACCACCGGACCACTGGTCACGGCTTTCCTCGGCCGGCTGGCCGACGAAGGCCACCTGCGCACCGACGACCCGGAGGAGGCGTTCCAGCTCCTCTACGGCCTGGTCGTGCGCGACCTCCAGATCCGGGTGCTGCTGGGCGAACGCCCGCCCGGCGAGGACGACATCCGCACCCAGGCACGGACGGCCGTCGGCAGGTTCCTGGTCCTCACCGGCGGGTGGCAGGCCCCGCCGGAGGACCGGTGACCGCTGCCCGTCGCGCGTGCCGCCCACCGGGACTGGGCCCGGAGGGCCGGAACCGCGGGAGCACGTCCGGGAGCTGACGTATCTGCGGTCCGGTGGATGGCGGAAAACCGACGCAACATTGGCATGGACCTGTCCATGATCCCTCGCTAATCTGCGCAGCGGCATCTCCCGGGATCGTTCCCAGGCTTTGCTGTTCCACCCCCACGACAGACTGGAACAACGAAAGGCCGATCCATGAGACGCACAAGAATCCCGCGCGCCCTCCTGTCCGCGCTGCTGGCCGGCGGAGCCCTCGTGGCCGCCGGCCTCCTCCCGGCGACGGCGGCGGACGCGCGGCCGCAGACGGAGAAGGCCCCCGCCTCGGACGGCGTACTGGACGCCATGCAGCGGGACTTCGGCCTCAGCGAAAGCCAGGCCGCCCAGCGGCTGGCCGCGGAGAAGCAGGCCCGGACCACCGAGAAGCAGGCCCGGCGAGCGGCCGGGAGCGCCTACGCGGGCTCCTGGTTCTCCCCGAGGACCCGGAAGCTGACCGTGGCGGTCGCGGACCACGAGAAGGCCGCGGCCGTCCGGGCCACCGGCGCGACCGTGGATCTGGTGGACCGTACTGCCGGGCAACTCGACGCCGTGAAGCAACGCATCGACGCCCTCGACGCACCCAGCGGGGTGAGGAGCTGGCGGGTCGACTGGAAGACCAACCGCGTCGTGGTCGAGGTCCTCAGCTCCCGCCAAGCTGACAACGATGTCAAAGAATTTCTGGCCCGGGCGCACAGCGCAGGCCCGGTGACGGTCCGCACGACGGACCACGCTCCGTCGACCCTCTCCGCGGGCACGGTCGGCGGAGACCCCTACTACACCGGCAATGTCCGCTGCTCCATAGGCTTCTCGGTCCAGGGCGGCTTCGTCACCGCGGGCCACTGCGGCGGTGCGGGCCAGGCGGTCAACGGCTGGGACGGCTCCTACATCGGCAATTTCCAGGGCTCCTCGTTCCCCGGCAACGACTACGCCTGGGTCAACGTCGGCAGCGGATGGTGGACGGTTCCGGTCGTCCTGGGCTGGGGCACGGTCTCGGACCAGCTCGTCCGCGGCTCGGCCGAGGCACCGGTCGGGGCCTCCATCTGCCGCTCGGGGTCGACCTCGCACTGGCACTGCGGCACCGTGCTCGCCAAGAACGAGACGGTCAACTACAGCCAGGGCGCCGTCCACGAGATGACGAAGACCAGCGTGTGCGCCGAAGGCGGCGACTCGGGCGGCTCCTTCATCAGCGGCGACCAGGCACAGGGCGTCACCTCCGGCGGCTGGGGCGACTGCTCCGGCGGTGGCGAGACCTGGTACCAGCCCCTCAACGAGATCCTCGACCACTACGGTCTGACGCTGCACACCGCCTGACCCCCCCACGGTCGGCGGCCCGGCACACGGCGCGGGACGGCCACGGCACACGCCGCGGCGCGGCATCGCGCGGCGCCGTCGAAGACCGGTGGGAGGGGCACCCACGGGGGTGCCCCTCCCACCGGCGAGGCGCTGCCGGTGCGGTGCGTACGGCACCGTCCGCCGATCCCGCGGCCGAACCCCGTCGACCGTCGGAGTGGGCGCACCGGGTCCGGGGAATGCCGGACCGCGGCGGCGTCGTTGTCCCTGGTGTGGCTGACACACCGCACGATCCGGCACTCTCCGCCGCAGCCCGGGCCGCCGCACGGGAACAGCTCTTGGTGGAACGGGCCGGCACCGAGCGGCAGATCGCGGCCCTGAGCCGGGAGTTCGAGCAGATCGTCGAGGCGAACGCCTTGGTCGCGGTCGACGACGAGCACGACCCCGAGGGATCCAGCACGGCATTCGAGCGGGCGCACGTCGCCGCACTGCTGGCCCGGGCGCGGGAGCATCTGGTGGAGGTGGACCTGGCGCTGGAGCGTCTGGAGCGGGGCGACTACGGACGCTGCACGGAGTGCGGGGAGCCGATCCCCGAGGAGCGTTTGTCGGCACGCCCCGCGACGACCACCTGCGTGCGCTGCGCGACCGCACGACGCCCCTGACCCCGCAGCGCGCCGATGAGCCGCTGCGGCTCCCGGACCCGCCGGTGTCCTCGAGCCCCTGAGTCCGGCATTCCACGGCAGCGCACGGTCACAGGTCGGAAACAGTGTCACCTCCCGCGGCGAACAGGAGAATTTCAGGGTGCACTCATCTCTATGATCCGATTGGCTGACTCGCAGTCACATTCAGAACGACCACCCGGTTCGACAGGTTTCTCCTGCCGTCCGCGCTCACCGTCACGGGGAAGTACATGCGCTCTGTTCGTGCCATACCTGCCGCTGCCGCCCTCGTCGCCGCGCTGGTCCCGCTGGCCGCGTGCGATCCCGCAGCGGACACCTCCGCAGGCGACGGCCCGCCCTCCTCGGCGAGCCCCGGGGCGAGCGCGGGGGACGGGAAGGGAGGCTCCTGCCCCGCCCCGGCACCCGGGCACAAGGTCATCTGGGTCCACCACGTGGAGGGGGCCATGAACACCGTGGTCGCCAAGGAAGCAAAGGCGGAATGCCGGGCCGGTTCGCAGGAAGGGATTTCCTACCACCCGGTCGGACAGTTCGGGAATTACCGCCCGGCGTCCGGAAGCACAGTGATCACAGTGATCAGCAAGAAGGAATCCCAGCAGAAGAAACTCACCGCCCGAAACGGCGGTATCGCACATGTCAAAACCTGCGCGGACCCCGACGGCGAACAATTCGACAGCGGACAGCGCAAGGCGGACACCAGCGACTGCTGGGGCCTGAACTTCTACGATGTGAAGATCGACTCCGAGAACCGCATCACCCGTATGACCGAGGTGTACTCGTCGTAGCCGGACTGCGGGGCGAGGCGCCCGGGGGCGCGTGGCCGCTCCGGGGCCGCCGGATCACCTCGTCGGCAGCAGCCGTGCGGCGGTCGCGGTGATGGTCTCGACGGCGTGGGTGAGGACGGGGATCCCCCGTGCGCCCAGGCGGGTGACAGCCATGATGCGGCGGGCCGGGGCGGGCTCACCGTGCAGCGGAAGGCGCGCGACTGGCGACTCCTCGCCGAGTTGCGCGAGGCGCGGTACCAGGATGACGCCGAAGCCGTGGGCGACCAGTGCGGTGCCGGTCCCCCACTCGTCCGCGTGGTGGGCGATGTGCGGGGTGAATCCGGCACTCATGCAGGCGGCGAGTACCAACTGGTGGTAGCTGGTACCGGGGTTGCCCAGGATCCACGGCTCCCGGGCCGCGTCGGCCAGCGTGACCCGTTCCCGCCGGGTCAGCTCGTGGCCCCGGGGGACGATCAGGTCCAGCGGGTCGTCCAGCAACGGCTGCTGGTCGAACCGCTCGTCCGTCAGCGCCGGGGAGTCCGCGGTGACCACCAGCAGGGCCAGGTCGGCCTCCTCCGAGAGCAGCAGGTCGAAGCACCGGTCGGGTTCGGCTTCGATGAACCGCACCGTCAGATGCGGATAGCTGTCGCGCAGCCGCGCCGCCGCGGGCGGCAGCAGACGGCTGGCCGCGGTGGAGAAGCCGCACAGCGTGACCCGTCCCGCGGGCTCGGTGCCGAGGGAGGCCAGTTCGGCGCGGGCCAGCTCCCACTGCTCCTGCAGACGCTCCGCGTGCCGCAGCAGGACGTGGGCCGCGTTGGTCAGCCGGACGCCCCGCCCCTGATGCACCACGAGGTCCGTTCCGACTTCGGCGGCGAGCTGCCGCAATTGGTAGGAGACGGCGGAGGGCGTGTAGTGCAGCGCCTGGGCCGCGGCGGTCACCGTCCCGTGCCCGGCGACCATCTGAAGGATCCGGAGCCGGTGGTCGATCATGCGACCAGTGTGCCCGGACGGATGCCGGATCGGGCCCGCCGCGGGGCCGTCTGCCCGCGCCGACCGCGGCGCCTTCGGCTGTCCGCACACGCCGCCACCGGTCGGAAAGCGCTCCGGTGTTCGGTAGTGCTCAAGGCGAACCCCCTTCGCTTCTCTTTCCCGTTCCGACGCGGCCGTCCGTTCGTCCGGGGCGGGTACGGGCAGGTACGGGCAGGTACGGACAGGTACGGGCAACTGCGGGCCCGGTCACACCGCCCCGGCGTCAGGCGTCGACCACCAGGTTCTCCAGCGGCGTCGCGCAGCACAGGAGGATCTTGTTCCGCGCGCTGTCCCGCGGCCGGAGACCGCCTCGGTGCCGCATGGTGACCGACCCCTGCTGAAGAGACGTCACACAGGTGCCGCAGAACCCCTCACCGCACGAGGAGGGAAGGGTGATTCCGGCGCGGGCCGCTGCCTCCAGAACCGGCGTTCCGGCGTCGCACTCGATGGTCGCTCCGCTGCGGGAGAGTTCGACGGTGAACCGCCGCGCGGGACCGGCGTCCCCGGCGGAGCGGACCGGGTCGGGAGCCGACGCGGGAGCCGACGCAGGCGCAGGCGCAGGCGCGGGACCGGGCGCGGGAGCCGCGAAGCTCTCCTCGTGGTAGCGGGCCTCCGGAAAGCCTGCCGCGTGGAGCATCCGGCGCACGGCCCGCAGGTAGCCCGCGGGTCCGCAGCAGAACACCTCGCGCTCCAGGAGGTCGGGGACGATCTCCTGGAGCATCCCGGGCGAGAGGCGCCCCCGGTGGCCGTGCCACCGCTCGGTCCTCCCGTCGTCCTCACAGACGTGGGCGACCCTGATGGCGGGTGCGGTGGCCGCCATCAGCGCGAGCTCCTGCCGGAAGGGGATGTCGGCGGGGGTGCGCGCGCTGTGCACGAAGGCCACGTCCGCCGGTGCCGCGAGGTCGTACAGAGTCCTGGTCATCGACATCAGCGGCGTCGCTCCGCTGCCCCCGGAGAGGAACAGGTAGGCGGAGGCCGGATGCCGGACCGTGGAGAAACGGCCCATCGGTCCCCTGGCGCGGACGACGGCCCCGGGTGCGAGAACGTCGTGCAGCCAGTTCGAGACCCGGCCGCCTGGCACGCGCTTGACGGTGATCGCGGCCAGGTGGGGGCGGGAGGGCGGCGAGGAGAGCGTGTAGCAGCGGGAGATCTCCCTGCCGTCGATCTCGAAGGTGAAGGCGAGGTACTGGCCCGGGTCGTGCTGGAAGAGTCCCGGGTGGGCCGGTTCGAACGCGAAGGTCTTGGTGTCGGGGGTGACGTCGTGGACCTGTTTGCAGACCAGCACAAGGTCCCCCGCCCGGTCCGTTGCGCCGTCCGCCGTGCGGAGGGCCGCCGGCCGCAGCGCTTCCCGACCGGGATGGGTGAGTACGTCGTTCATCGGTTCAGCTCCTCGCGCAGACGGGCGATGTACCAACTGCAGAACGCCTCGACCTGGTACTCCGTCGGGGCGTAGGGGCCCGGCCGGTACGCGGGACCGGAGACCCCGCGCTGGGCCAGCGCGACCAGGCGCGCGTCCTGCTCGTTCGTCGCGCGCCAGACCCGCTGGAGGGTGTCGGGGTCGTAGTCGACACCCTCCTGGGCTTCCGGATGGACGAGCCAGGTGGTGCGCAGCAGCGTCCTGTCCGCGGCGAGCGGCAGCACGCTGAAGGCGATGGCGTGGTCGGCGAGCACGTGGAACCACGAGTTGGGCTGCAGGTGCAGGGCCAGGTGCCCGAGGCGGGCCGTGGGCAGGTCCCCCAGGAGCCGTCGGCAGGCGGCCGTACCGTCGGGGGTGAAGGACTCACCGGCGAGGTCGAGCGCGTCCCGCTGGATGCGGAAGGCGGTGCTGCGGTCGTCCAGTTCCTCGACGAGCGTGTACGGCAGCCCCAGTCGCTCGAAGGTGGCACGCAGTTCCGCGTCGGCCCGCAGGTAGCGCTGGTGCGCCGGGCGCAGCCGCAGGGGGATGTCCGCCTCGGAGTAGCCGTAGGTGGGGAAGAAGGTGCGCAGCAGTTCGGGGTGCTCGTCGCAGTGGTAGCACTCGCGGTTGTTCTCCATCACGAGCTTCCAGTTGCCCTCCTCCACGAGTTCGCTGCGGGCCGCCACCTTGGCCCGGCTCAGGTCGTGGGGAAGGAGGTAGGGCTCGATGCGCGAGGCGGCCTCGTCGAACCCGGCCGGGGGCTGTTCGGCGAGGCAGACGAAGACGAGTCCGCCGACGCTGCGCAGGTGCACGGGGGCGAGTCCGAAGCAGGCGCGGTCGAACCCGGCGGGCTGGGAGGGTGCGTGCAGCAGTCTGCCGTCCAGGCCGTAGGTCCACTTGTGGTATCCGCAGACCAGGTTCCCGGCCGAGCCGTCGTCGCCCTCCACGAGGCGGGCGCCCCGGTGCCGGCACACGTTGTGGAAGGCGCGCAGCTTCTCCTCGTCGTCGCGGACGAGCAGGACGGAGTACGGCCCGATCTCCACCGAGGTGCGGTCACCCGGCTCGGGCAGTTCGGCGTCGACGGCCACAGCGATCCATTGGCGGGCGAAGACGGCGGCGATGTCGAAGTCGAAGAACTCCCGGTCGGTGTAGAACGGGCCCTCCAGGCTGCGCCCGGGAACCCGTCGTGCCACCGCGTTCCGGATCCGGTCTGCTGGCGTGGAGGGTGTGCTGTCCGGCGAGGTCACGGTTCTCCTTTCGGCACGCGCCGAGGCGTTCTCCGGCGCGCGGTCGGCGGCGTCCGGTACCGGTGGGCCCGGCGGTCCGATGTCGGCGGCGGCAGTGTCGGCGGCGGCCCGAGCAGCGGTGCCGTCGGCGCGAGCAACGTCGGCGTCGGGTCACATCGGCAGGCAGAGGCGCAGACCGTCCAGGACCGCGGAGTGGATGTTGCGGCTGGTGACGGCGTCCCCGATACGGAAGAGCTGGTAGCGGCCGGCGGGATGGGCGTCGGCCGGCTGCGGCTGACCGGCCAGGAGCGCGCGGTGGTCCACGCGGCCGAGGTTGCGCGAGCCGGGGAGCAGTTCGTGGTGGAGGTCCGTGTTGGGCAGGGTGCCGTGCTCCACCACGACGTGGTCCACGCTCCGTTCGTCCTCCGTCGCCGCGTACTCGCTGCGCAGCACCGCGGCCAGTCGGCCGTCCCCGGTGCGGCGCACGGAGACGAGCCGGTGCGTCGGCGTGGTGCGCACCGCGTGTTCGGCGAAGGCCCTCAGGTAGGGGGGCGCGTTCATGCTGCCGACGTCGGAAGCGGGCATCCGCTCGGGGGTCACGTATTCGACGGGGACGTCCTGGCGCGCCAGCACCTCCGCCGCGTCCAGGGCCGGGTAGGCGCCGTTGTCGTCGTAGACCAGCACCCGTCCGCGGGGGCGCAGGGAGCCGCTGAGCACGTCCCAGGTGTCGGACACGAGGTCGGCGCCGCGCGTGAGGAAGGAGGCGTCGGGCGTGCCGCCGGTGGCGATCAGGACGAGGTCGGGATCCTCCGCCAGCACGTCCGCGGCCTCGGCCGGCACGCCGAACCGCAGCTCGACGCCGAGCACGCGGCACTCGGCGACGCGCCAGTCCACGATGCCGAGCAGGTCCCGCCTGCGGGGGTTCGCGGCGGCGAGGCGGACCTGGCCGCCGGGCAGGTCCGCCGCCTCGAACAGGACGACCTCGTGCCCGCGTTCGCCCAGCACCCGGGCCGCCTCCAGCCCGGCAGGCCCGCCGCCGACGACCACCGCCTTGCGCCGCGAGGCCGCCGCCGGGACGGTGTGCGGCAGCCGCAGCTCCCGGCCGGTGGCGGGATTGTGCAGGCACTTGGTGTCCCCGGAGTCGTAGATCGCGTCCAGGCAGTAGCTCGCTCCCACGCAGGGGCGGATCCGGTCCTCGCGCCCGTCGGCCACCTTGGCGACCAGGTGGGGATCGGCTATCTGGGCCCGGGTCATGCCGACCAGGTCCAGCAGGTCCTCCCGCACGGCGTGGCGCGCGGTGGCCACGTCGGCGATCCGTCCGGCGTGCATCACCGGTACGTCCAGGCTGCGCTTGACCTCCGCGGTGAAGGCGAGGAACGGAGCGGAGGGCGTCCCCATCGACGGGATGACCCGCGCCAGCGACGCGTCGCTCTCGATCGAGCCCCGGATGGTGCTGACGAAGTCGACGCCGTCCGCGAGGTAGCCGCGGAGAGCGCTCAGCCCCTCGTCGAAGCCGAGTCCGCCGGGCCGGTCCTCGTCCAGTGCCATGCGGATGCCCACGACGAACCCGGGGCCGACCGCGGACCGGATCGCGCGGATCACCCGGCGCGGAAAAGCGGTGCGGTTCGCGAGCGTGCCGCCGAACCGGTCGTCGCGATGGTTGGTGGCCGGGGACAGGAAGCTGTCCAGCAGGTGGCCGTAGTGCTGGATCTCGATGCCGTCGAGGCCGCCGGCCCGGCAGCGGGCCGCGGCGTCCGCGTAGTCCCGCACGATGCGGTCCAGATCCCACGGCTCGGCCTCCTTGGGGAAGGCGCGGTGGGCGGGTTCCCGTACCGGCGAGGCGGACAGCACGGGCAGCCAGTCACCCGCGTAGTTGCTGGTGCGCCGTCCCAGATGGGTGAGCTGGCACATGACAGCGGCCCCGGCAGCGTGCACCTCGTCCGCCAGCCTGCGGAAGCAGGGCACGATCTCGTCGCGGTGGAGCAGCAGATTGCCGAACGAGGGCGGGCTGTCGGGTGACACCACCGCCGAGCCGCCGATCATCGTCAACCCGACCCCGCCACGGGCCTTTTCCACGTGGTACATCCGGTAGCGGTCCCCGGGCAGTCCGTTCTCGCCGAACGCCGGCTCGTGCGAGGTGCTGACCACTCTGTTGCGCAGCGTGATGTTCTTGAGGGTGAAGGGTTGGAGCAGGGGGTCCGTGACTCGCGTTCGCATGGCACTCCTTGGGAACCCGTCGGGCGGCCCGGGGGATGTCGGAAGAGCGTCCGCGCGGTCGCGGCGGCCCGTCCCCTCGGCGTGCGGACGCCCGGAAACGGACGCACCGGACCGCGTCCGCGCGGTCGCGGCGGCCCGTCCCCTCGGCGTGCGGACGCCCGGAAACGGACGCACCGGACCGGGCGCAGCGTGCCGCAGCCGTGTGCGCCCTGAGCGGTACGTCTCCAGCGTGGGGGCGGCGGTCCTGGCGGACAATCAAGCGGTCTCACAGGAAACCGTGCAAAGCCCCTGCATGATCAACAGGCCCGGTGTGCCTTCCCGGGGCACACCGGGCCTGCTAGTGCTCCGGGCGGAAGGGTTCGCGGTCGGATCGGACGTCACCCCGGATCGGACGTCACCCCGCATCCGACCTGCCACGACCACCCACCCGGCAAGGCCCCGGACGGCCAGAGCACTTGGCCGGATTGTTATGCGGCATCAATGGTGTGTTGCAGTGGGAAATCAGCTCACAGGGTGCTTATCCGGCTTGACCTGGGATCGGCGACCGGGCAACGCTGAGCCGCCCACCCCCCTTCGGCTCTCTCAAGAAGTTGGTATCCCTATGCGCACCTTCTCTTCGGCATGCACCGTGGTGGCGGGGGTGGCGGTTTCGCTGCTTCTCGGGTCGGTGGCACACGCCACGCCGGCGGGTGACAACGGGACCGTGAAGATCCACGACGCCAGGACCGGCGAGGCACTCCGCAAGAACCAGCCACATGTGTGCACGTTCTACCTCGATGCGTTCGGCTTCGACGGCCGGCAGCAGGTGGACTGGCGGATCGTCCAGATGCCGCCCACCGGCTCGAAGGGAACCGTGGCCAAGAGCGACTCCTTGGATCTGGACGGCGACGGACACGGTCGCAGCGCAGATCTGACCCTGCCTGACGGCCACTACAAGCTGGTCTGGAACTTCGACGGCGAGCACGGCCGCGCCAAGCACAAGGTCTTCTGGACCGACTGCGAGGGCGACGAGGAGCCGAGCGGCAAGCCGAGCTCCGAGCCCAGCGAGAAGCCGAGCTCCGAGCCCAGCGAGAAGCCCAGCGAGAAGCCGAGCGAGAAGCCCGGCGAGAAGCCCTCCGACCAGCCTTCGGCCCCCGAGTCTTCCGCCTCGGCCTCCGCCCCCGCGGCCTCGACCGGTGGCCCGTCCGCGTCCCCGGACGGCGGCTCCGGTGATCTCGCCGAGACAGGTACGTCGGTGGCCGCTGCCTCCGTGGCAGCCGCGCTGCTGCTGGGCGTCGGCGGCCTTCTGGTGGCACGTCGCCGGGCGCGCGGCCGCTCCTGACGGTCCGGCCCGGCACCGTGGGTGCCCCGCAGTCCGGCAGCCGGGCCGGGCTGCCGGGCACCCGCCCCGACGTGCGGGCGGCGCCCGGTGGGGACGGTGCCCTGCGAGGACGACGGGGAGCGGAGCTGATTTCATTCCCGTATGGAAATACTCTTCTGGGTTCCCGTGGCCTTCCTGCTGTACGGGGCTGTGCGCGCTGTCGAGGTCCGGATCTCCCGCTCGGATCGGCAACTGGCGCGGGTCGAGCGCAAGCTGGACCTGGTGCTGGACCATCTGGGGCTGCAGGAGCACGATCCGCGGCTGGGCGAGGTCATCGAACTCCTGCGCAGCGGCAAGAGGATCCATGCGATCAAGCGCTACCGGGAGTTGACGGGCGCGGACCTGAAGCAGGCCAAGGAGGCCGTCGAGCGCCTGGGCTAGCGCTCCGGCCGGCCGCGCACCGCGGCCAGGCACGCGTCGTACGGATCCAGGAGGGCTCGGCGGGCTGCCCGCCGAGCGCGTCCGTCACCACCCGCACGAACCGGTCCTGGTCGCCGCCGAGGAGGTCCTCCTCGGACGTGCTCCTGCCGCCGCGGAGCGTCCGGTGGCGGCAGGAGCCGGGTGCGGGCCGGTCAGGCGCCGGGCCGCCCGGGGGCGACCTTCTCGATCGCGGCGGCGAGGATGTCGATTCCGGCGTGGAGCTCGTCCTCCGTCACGGTCATCGGCGGCGCGATGCGGAAGGTGCCGCCCATACCGGGGAGTTGGACGATGTTGAGGTGCAGTCCGCGGTCGAGGCACTCCTGGGTGACCGCCTGCCCCGCCTTGTCGGCAGGTGTCCTGCGCTGCCTGTCGGTGACCAGTTCCACGCCTTGGAGCAGGCCGCGGCCGCGGACGTCCCCGACGATGTCGTACCGGTCGCGCAGGTCCTCCAGCCGCGCGGTGAGCTGCCGGCCGAGCGCGGCAGCCCTGTCGACGAGTCCGTCGCGCCGGATCACCGAGAGCACCGTGGCCCCGACGGTCGCCGCCAGCGGGTCGGAGACGTGCGTCGTGAAGAAGAGGAAGCCCCGCTCGTGGCACACGCGCTCGATGTGCTCGCCGGTGAGCACCGCGGCCACCGGCAGGCCCGACCCCAGCGTCTTGGAGAGGGTCAGCAGATCCGGGACGACGCCGTCGCGCTCGAAGGCGTACATCGTCCCGGTGCGGCCGAGCCCGGTCTGGGCCTCGTCGAGGATGAGCAGCATCCCGCGCTCCTCGCACATTTCCTTGAGGCGGGCGAGGTAGCCGGGCGGCAGCTCGATGATGCCGGCCGAGGAGAGCACCGGTTCCACCAGGCACGCGGCGAGGCTCCCGGAGGACTGCTGATCGATCTGGGCGAAACCGTACGCCAGCTCCGCCTCCCAGTCGTAGGAACCGTCCGAGGTGCGGAACGGGGACCGGTAGGCGTTCGGCGTCGGCAGGGAGAAGTTGCCGGGGGTCGGGGGCCCGTAGCCGCGCCGCCCGGCCGAGTAGGTCGCCGACGCGGCGCCGTGGGACATGCCGTGCCAGGAGCGGTCGAACGAGACGATCTCGTACCGGCCGGTGTAGAGCTTGGCGAGCTTGATCGCCGCCTCGTTCGACTCGGCGCCGGTGCTCAGCAGCAGCATCTTGCCCAGCTCGGGGGGCAGGGTCTCGGCGAGCGCCGCGGCCAAGTCGAGGACGGGGCGGCTGAGCATGCCGCTGAAGAGGTGGTCGAGTGACCCGATCGCTGTCGAGACCGCCGAGACGATGTCGGGGTGCGAGTGGCCGAGCACGGAGCTCATCTGGCCGGAGGTGAAGTCCAGTATCGCGTTGCCCTCGTCGTCGTAGACGTAGGCTCCGGCGGCGCGCTCGACGACGCGTGGGCTGAAGGGCGCGCCGTAGCGGATCAGCAGGCGGTCGGCATCTGCCCAGAAGGGGGTGTCCATGTGCACTTCCTCACCGACGGGCGCCTCGCAGGAGGCGCTGGTTTCCGACACGCACCACCATCACCTCCGGACATCACCCATAACAAGCAAACAAAACCGAGGGACCGTTCGTCGCTGGCTTACGATGGGTCCATGCTCAGCGCCCGCCGCCTGGAGATCCTGCACGCCGTACTCGCTGCCGGGTCGGTCAACGCCGCCGCCCGGAACCTCAACTACTCGCCGGCGACGATCAGCCAGCACCTCACGGCCCTCGCCAGGGAGACCGGGCTGGTGCTGTTCGAGAAGGAGGGCCGTGGGATCGTCCCCACCGACGCCGCGCTCCACCTGGCGGAACAGGCGCAGAGCGTACTCGCGGACTTCTCCCGGCTGGAGCGCACCGTCGCGGACCTGCGCGCGGGCCAGGGCGAGCACCTGGCGCTGGCCTGCTGCGCCTCGGCGGCGGAGGAGCTGATCCCCGAGGTGGTGCGCGCGGTCCGGGAGCTGCGGCCGAACATCACCACGGAGGTCAGTCTCAACGAGCCCGTCGACGGACGCGGCCGCCGCCGGCCGGACCTCGACATCCGGACCGAACCCGTCGACGGGGCCGAGATCCGGCTGGAGGGGTACCGGCGCCACGAGCTGCTCACCGAGGAGCTGCTCGCGGTCCTTCCGGCCGCGCATCCGCTGGCGGGCGCACGCTCCGTCGCGCTCGGCGAGCTGCGCACCGAGCCGTGGATCGACCACGACATCTACGACAGCCCGACCGGGCAGATCATCCTGGGTGCCTGCACCGCGGCCGGGTTCGCGCCGCGCTACGTCGCCCGGCTCGACAACCACCACGCCGCGCTCAGTCTGGTGCGGGCCGGCATCGGCATCACCGTCCTGCCCCGGCTGGCGGTGCCCGATCCGCCCGGCACGCTGGTGGCCGTACCGCTGACCCCGGCGGTCAGGAGGCGCATCGTGCTGCACGCACGGCTGCATCCCCGCCGCGAGGGTCTCGTCACGGCCGCGGCCGCGCGGCTCCGCTCGGCGGCCGGGCACTGGGCGGCCCGGCACGGCGAGGAAGCCCCCGGCGACGGCGGGGACTGACCGCGCGGCGCCCGGGCGTCGCCAGGGGCGGGAGGCGGAACGGAACGGGCCCGGACCGGCGAACCGGCCCGGGCCCTGCTGCCGGCACCCGTGTCAGGTGCGGCGGCCCGCCGTACTCAGCGCAGGTCGAACCGGTCCAGGTTCATCACCTTGTCCCAGGCGGCGACGAAGTCGCGCACGAACTTCTCCCCCGCGTCGTCGCTCGCATAGACCTCGGCGAGCGCACGCAGCTCCGAGTTGGAGCCGAAGACCAGGTCGGCGCGGCTGCCGGTCCACCGGACCTCGCCCGAGGCCGCGTCCCGGCCCTCGAAGGTGCTCTGGTCCTCGGACGTGGCCCGCCACGTCGTGCCCAGGTCGAGCAGGTTGACGAAGAAGTCGTTGGTCAGCTTGCCGGGGGTGTCGGTGAGCACGCCGGGCTTCGCGGGTCCGGAGCTCACGCCCAGGGCGCGCAGGCCGCCGACGAGGACCGTCATCTCCGGGGCGCTCAGCGTCAGCAGGTTGGCCCTGTCCAGCAGCAGGTACTCGGCCGGCAGCCGGTTGCCCTTGCCCTGGTAGTTGCGGAATCCGTCGGCCGTGGGCTCCAGCGCGGCGAAGGACTCCGCGTCGGTGTGCTCCTCGGTCGCGTCGACCCGGCCCGGCGCGAACGGTACCTCGACCGCGTGCCCGGCGTCCCGGGCGGCCAGTTCGACCGCCGCGCAGCCGCCGAGGACGATCAGGTCGGCCAGCGAGACCTGCTTGCCGCCGGACTCGAACTCCCGCTGGACGGACTCCAGGGTGCGCAGCACCGCGGCGAGCTCGTCGGGGTTGTTGACCTCCCAGCCGCGCTGCGGCTCCAGGCGGATGCGGGCGCCGTTGGCGCCGCCGCGCTTGTCGCTGCCGCGGAAGGTCGAGGCCGACGCCCAGGCGGTGGTGACCAACTGCGCAACGGTCAGCCCCGAGTCGAGCAGCCGGGCCTTGAGGGCCGCGACGTCCTCGGCTCCGAGGGTCTCTCCCCCGGCCTCGGGCAGCGGGTCCTGCCACAGCAGGGTCTCCTCGGGGACCTCGGGGCCCAGGTACAGCGACTTGGGCCCCATGTCGCGGTGGGTGAGCTTGTACCAGGCACGCGCGAAGGCGTCGGCGAACTCCTCGGGGTTCGCGTGGAAGCGGCGGGAGATCTGCTCGTAGACCGGGTCGAAGCGCAGCGCGAGGTCCGTGGTGAGCATCGACGGGGCGATCTTCTCGGACGCGTCGTGGGCGTGCGGGACGGTTCCGGCGCCGGCGCCGTCCTTGGGCCGCCACTGCTGGGCACCGGCCGGGCTCTCGGTCAGTTCCCACTCGTAGCCGAAGAGGTTGTCGAAGAAGCCGTTGCTCCACCGGGTGGGTGTGGCGGTCCAGGTGACCTCCAGGCCGGAGGTGATGGCGTCCGCGCCCTTGCCGGTGCCGAAGGAGTTGCGCCAGCCCAGGCCCTGCTCCTCCAGCGAGGCGGCCTCGGGGTCGGCACCGACGTGGTCGGCCGGGCCCGCGCCGTGGGTCTTGCCGAAGGTGTGGCCTCCGGCGATCAGGGCGACGGTCTCCTCGTCGTTCATCGCCATCCGGCGGAACGTCTCCCGGATGTCCCGGGCCGCCGCGACCGGGTCCGGGTTGCCGTTGGGGCCTTCCGGGTTGACGTAGATGAGGCCCATCTGGACCGCGCCGAGCGGGTTCTCCAGCTCCCGGTCGCCCGTGTAGCGCTCGTCGCCCAGCCAGGTCGTCTCCGGGCCCCAGTACACGTCCTCCTCGGGCTCCCAGACGTCCTCGCGGCCGCCGGCGAATCCGAAGGTCCTGGCCCCCATGGACTCCAGGGCGACGTTTCCGGCCAGGATCAGCAGGTCTGCCCAGGAGAGCGCGCTGCCGTACTTCTTCTTGACCGGCCACAGCAGCCGGCGGGCCTTGTCGAGGTTCGCGTTGTCCGGCCAGCTGTTGAGGGGGGCGAACCGCTGCTGGCCCGCCCCGGCGCCGCCGCGCCCGTCGCTGATCCGGTAGGTCCCGGCGCTGTGCCAGGCCATCCTGATGATGAAGGGGCCGTAGTGGCCGAAGTCGGCCGGCCACCAGTCCTGCGAGGTGGTCAGCACCTCGGCGATGTCCTGCTTGACGGCCGGGAGGTCGAGGCCCGCGAAGGCTTCGGCGTAGTCGAACCCGTCGCCCAGCGGGTTGGCCACGGCGGGGTTCTTGGCGAGGATCTTCAGATTCAGCCGGTCGGGCCACCACTGGCGGTTCCCGCCGCCCTGTGTCGGGTGGGGGGCGCGCGCGACCGGGCAGCCCGCCTCCTCCGCCTTCGCGTCCACGACGATCGCCTCATGATTCTCAGACATGGGATCCCTCCGGATTCGGCGGACCACGGCCCAGGAACTGCCCGACGACGGTCGTTTCCTGCTGTGTCCTGCCCCTTGGCTGTCGCTGGAGCCGATCCTACGATGGACGAATTCCAAGTCAATACGACAACCACTTCGGGAATTCCTGCTGTCGGCGGGCTGTCGGGTGATGAATGGACTGGTGGCATGAGTGACCTGCTGGAACGGCTTCGCCGACGCGGCTGGCGGATGACCGCCCAGCGCCGGGTTGTCGCCGAGGTACTCGACGGCGAGCACGTCCACCTCACCGCGGACGAGGTACTGGCACGGGCGGCCGCCAGGCTGCCGGAGATCTCCCGCGCGACGGTCTACAACGCCCTGGGCGAACTGGTGCTGCTGGGCGAGGTCCGCGAGGTGGCCACCGACGGCCGCGCCAAGCGCTACGACCCCAACGCGCATCGGTCACACCATCATCTGGTGTGCTCCGACTGCGGCACCATCCGGGACGTCCACCCCGGCGGCGACCCGCTGGCCGACCTGCCGGCCTCCGAGCGGTTCGGCTTCACCGTCTCCGGCGCCGAGTTGACCTACCGGGGCCGGTGCCCCGACTGCGCGGCCCGGACCTGAACCGGCCCCAGTCCGGCGCCCGGCCGAGCGCAGCCGGCCCGCGCCGGGCCGGGACACTCACGAGACACGCTCAGGGGCGCCGCCCCGCGTTGAGGGTGTCGACGGCGGCCGCCGCGTCGCCGAGATTGGCGAAGTCGACGGCGACGAAGTTCACCGGGTGGTCGCGCGCGGCCTCGCAGCGCCGGGCACGGTCGAGGACGAACCCCTTCGCGTTGACCTCCCGCGCGTCGATCCGGCTGCCGCCGCCGCTGGTGATGAAGTGGTTCATCAGGAAGAGCCGTTTGCCGGTCCCGCCCCGGTTGGGCGCGCACGACATCTTCTCCGGGGAGGAGAAGGCGTAGGGAGTCTCCATCCCGTACCGGTAGAAGTTGCGGTACCAGGGCGCGGGCCCGTCCGCGTGCTCGGCGAAGACCACCAGGCGCTTGTCGTCCTCGATCATCTTGCCCAGCGTCGGCCACTCCGCCTTCGGATCGTCGTCGGGGGTGAACAGCAGGTCCTCCAGACCGGCCTTCCGGAACGCCGACTCCGTCTGCTTTCCGGTGATGCCGTCCTGCACGATCAGCGTGACGACCTCCCCCGGATGCTCGTCGAGCCAGGCGCGGATGTCGCGGAGGGTGTCGACGAGCGGGATCGCGCCGCCGCGGCAGACGGCATGGCACAGCCACAGGCCCGGTTCGGTGGGGGTGGCCTCGTCGATCAGTCCGGTGATCTTGTCGCGCATCTCCGGGGCGAACTCGGAGACCTTCAGCCGCTCGGCGATCTGGTCGGGCCGCTCCCAGGTGTGGGTGTCCACCAGCAGCGCGCGGGCGCCGTTGTCGAGCTGGGCGGTGATGTCGCCGTCCTGGAGAGGGCTGATGAAGCGGTCGGCGGTCGTCGACATCGAGTTGTGGGTGGCGACGTAGGCGGCCTGGTCGTAGCGCAGGTCGCAGGCGCGGGCCGAGCCGTTGCACAGGGCCTGCTCGGAGCCGGAGCCGCTCGCGGCGGCCGGGACGAAGGTCACCCCCAGCACCACCGCGGTGGTGGTGACCGCGGACAGGCCGGCCAGCATCCCGGTACGGCCCCTGGTGGACAGCGACTGCGCGGCCCGGGGCCGCCGCCGTACGTAGGAGAGCGCGGCCAGCAGCGCCCCGACCGCGACCGGCGTGAGGGCCGCGGAGGCTCCGGCGGCGGTGAGCGTCTGCAGTGCGGTGCTCTCCAGGTCCTCCACCAGCACGGCCAGCGAGGGCGGCCAGGAGCCCGGCGCCGTCCCCCACAGGCCGTCCGCCTTCCACTGCACCAGCCGGAAGAGGCCGGCCGTCAGGAGGCCGCCCGCGACCATGCTCCAGCCGACCGCGCGCAGCCTCCTCAGCCGGCGGCGCGGCCCGGTGAGCCACAGGAAGGCGACGGACAGGGCCCCGACGGCGACGGCGAGCGGGTAGACCCATCCCAGTGCGAGCCGGGTGAAGCCCCGCGCCTCCTCCAGCGGGCCGGTGTACACGCCCCCGCTGTCCAGGTCCTTGACGACGTCCCAGCGGCCGCCCTCGGTGATGCGCAGCAGCTCCTGCTCGCCCTCGTCGGCTCCGGCACCCGCACGTCCGCCGATCACGTGCGGTCCCACCGCGGCGAGGGCCGTGGCGACGTCCCCCACCCCGAGCGCACCCTCGATCTGCGGGCGCAGGGACGTGCGTTGGTCCTCGGGCACGGCGGAGAGCAGCAGCTTGCTGATGTCCCGCACGGCACGGTCGCTCAGGTCGACGGTGGGCAGGTCGGCGGGGCGCCGTCCGGCGGCGACATCGTCCAGCGCCGCGTCGATGCGCTTCACGGCGGCCGGGAAGTCGGCCTTGTCGCGGCCCTGCGCCTGGGAGACCAGGCCGCCGAGGTACACCTCGGCGAGCTTGTCCATGTTGGCCAGTACCGGGGAGAGGTCGACCGAGACCGAGAGGGTGTCCTTCTCGCCCCGGAGATAGCTGGTGACCTCGGCGATCTGCTCGTCGGTGAGTTCGCGCACGGTCGCCGGGGGCAGGACGGTCTTGAGGTTCGCGGTCACCACGGACTCGGGCACCGGCAGGCGTGCCAGCAGGCTCCGGGTGACCGGCTGGGCCTCGGGGGCGACGAGCACTTCGTCGTAGAGCCGGTCGTAGGCCCGCTCCTCGTCCAGGACGTGCTGGTAGTAGCCGCGGTCCAGGACCGTGTTGCGCAGCGTGCCCACCGTCGCCAGCGCCGTCACGCACAGCGCCGCCAGCACCGCCGCCAGCGGTCGTACGACGCGCACCCAGCGGGCCCGGCGCCATGCGCCGGGCTGTGCGGCGGTGTTCGGCCGGCCGGTCGCCGAGTCCGGCTGCCCGTCTCCTCGTTCCGTGTCCGGGGCAGTGTCGTGCGTGTTGCGCGGCACCCGTACTCCTGGGGTCGTGTGCTGTTCGTGCGGGCCGGACCGCGGCCCGGGGGCGGGACGCGCCGCTGCGCTGCTCGGCGGCGGCGCAGGGGCCGTGACCAGGCTATGCGCAGCGGGCGCGGGCGTGTTCCCCGGGTCGCGCTGCGACAGGCGTGGCGTCGGGGCCGGTGGCTGCGGGCGGGGTGCCGGATCGTGTCATGGCTGTCGTCTACCCCGCGGACGCGGCGCCATGGCCCCGGACACCCGGACGGTCCGCCGCACGCGCCGGACTCCCGCAGCCGGGGCGCCCGGCCGCGGGAGTGCCGGAACGTTTCCGGGCAGCCCCTCAGGCCGCTCGCGCCGCGCGGCGGTACCGGCCGGGGGCCTGTCCGTAGGCCCGCTTGAACGCCTTGGCGAAGGCGTACTCGGAGCCGTATCCGGTACGGGCGGCGACGGTGGTCAGCGGTGCCCCCGAGTCGCGCAGCAGGCGCGCCGCGGTCATCATCCGCCAACGGGTGAGGTAGGCCATGGGAGGCTCGCCGACCAGTGCGGTGAAGCGGCGCGCGAAGGCCGCGCGGGAAAGGCCCGCGCGCCGGGCCAGCGTCTCCACGGTCCACGGCGCTGCCGGGTCCTGGTGAAGGGCGGAGAGGGCGGGGGCGACGGCGGGGTCGGCGAGTGCGGTGGCCCAGCCACCGGTGTCCGAGGGGGGCTGCTCCGCCAGCCAGGCGCGCAGGATGTAGAGGAGGAGCGAGTCGATCAGTGCGGGCACGATGCCGGCCGAGCCGATGCGCGGGTTCTCCAGTTCGGCGCCGAGCAACTGGACGGCGGCGGTCAGCTCGGGGTGGCGGCCGTGCCGGGTGGCGAGGTGGACGACCTCCGGGAGCCTGCCCACCAGCGGATGCGGGCGGCCCTGTTCCAGGTGGTAGTTGCCGCACAGCAGGCTGGTGCGGGGGCCGTCGCCGCCGATGGTGAGGGTTCCCAGTGGCGAACCGGGGCGGAACTGCTCGGGCCGCTCCGCCTCGGCAGGGGTGTCCGGCTGGTCGGCGAGGATGTGGCCCGGACCGTCGCGGAGGAAGACCACGTCCCCGGCGCTGAGCGCGAGGGGGGCCAGGTGCGGGGCGTTCGCCAGCGGGACCAGCCAGCAGGAGCCGTAGAGCACCACGTGGAAGCCCGCACCGGCGACCGGGGGGAGGCGCAGGCCCCAGGGGGCGCGGCCGTCGGTCCGCACGGAGGTGGGCCGCCCGGTCCGCATCGAACCGAGCGCCTCGGTCAGGATGTCCATCCTCCCCTCCCCTCCCCTCCCATGGCCCCTGGCCCGCTGGGACTGGGCCTCCCCCGGGTCCGTGCCCGCGTGCCCGGCGCCGCCGGGCGTCCACCCTACGGCCTGTGCCATGGCTCGCCGTCAGTCGACGGTGAGGACGACCTTGCCCTGGACCTGGCCGGATCCGACCAGCTCGTGCGCGGCGGCTGCCTCCGCCAGCGGAAAGGTCCGGGCGATCCGGGGCCGGACGCGGCCGGCGTCGACGAGCCGGGCGAGCGCTTCGAGCGAGGCGTGGTCGGGCTCCACCGAGATCCCGGCGAAGGTGCGGCCCGCGGCTTCGACCTTCGCGGCCAGTTCCCGGTTCCAGTGCTCCATGATGGTGACCAGGGTGCCGCCGGGCCGCAGGACGGACAGCGAGCGCAGTCCGTCGGCGTTGGAGTCGAGGACGACGTCGAGGTCCCCGACCACGTCGGTGAAGTCGGTGGTGCGGTGGTCGATGACCTCGTCCGCGCCGAGGCCCCGCACGAAGTCGTGCTTGGCCGCACTCGCCAGGCCGATCACGTGGGCGCCGCGGGCCTTGGCTATCTGCACGGCGAGGTGGCCGACGCCGCCCGCCGCACGGTGGATCAGCACCCGCTGCCCCTCCTCGATCCGGGCCGCGTCCACCAGCCCCTGCCAGGCGGTGAGGCCGGCGAGCGGGACGGCGGCGGCGTGCACGTGGTCGAGGGCGGCGGGCTTGCGGGCGACCTGGCGGGAGGGTGCGACCGCGTACTGGGCGTAGCCGCCCGCGGCGCGGGGGAAGAACGGCATTCCGAAGACCTCGTCGCCGGGCTGGAACCGGGCACCGGGGGCCGCCTCCTCGACGGTGCCGGAGAGGTCCCAGCCGACGCCGAACGGCGGCTCGCCGAGCAGCGGGAGCGCCCCGGCTCGGACGGCGACGTCCACGGGGTTCACGCCGACCGCCCGGACACGGACGAGGACTTCGCCGCCGAGCGGGACGGGGCGGTCGGTCTCGACGGCCCGCAGGACCTCGGGGCCGCCGAAGGACTCCTGGATGACAGCACGCATGGGGGTCTCCCTGGGGTTGTCCGGGCGTCTCCGGGTCTCTCTCCGGCCCGGCGCCCGGGGGTTGATGTGCTCGACACTAGGGAGCACCGGCGAGCTGCTGAATATCTTCAAATCTCCAGAAAATGTTCTGTCGTCTCTCCTCGCCGGAGGATGAACCATTCCACCGCAGGCGCGCGGCACGCGTGTGACCCAGAACACGTACGAAACCGTTTCGTTTCGCTAGCGAGGATGGCGTACTGTCTTCTGTACGAAACCGTTTCGTTCGGAGCGGGAAGAGAGGGAGGCATGACGGAGAGCACAGCGACGCGCCGCAGCCGGATCACTCCCGAGCGCGAGGCCGAGCTGTACGAGGCCGTGCTCGACCTGCTCCGGGAAGTCGGCTACGACGCCCTCACCATGGACGCCGTGGCGGCCCGCACCCGCTCCAGCAAGGCGACCCTCTACCGGCAGTGGGGCGGCAAGCCGGAGCTGGTGGCGAAGGCGGTCCGGCACAGCAAGCCGGGCCGGACCGGGGACCTCGACACCGGGTCCCTGCGCGGCGACTTCCACGCTCTGGTGGCGCGCGAGGACGACTGCGCCATGGAGCAGAACTCCGCACTGATGCGGGGGCTGTTCATGGCGGTGCACCACAACCCGGACCTTCTGCAGGCGTTCAAGGAACTGCTCATCGAGCCGGAGATGGCGGAGTTCCAGCGGGTACTGCGGCGGGCCGTGGAGCGGGGCGAGGTCCGGGCGGACAACCCGGCGCTGGAGTACGTGGTGCACATGCTGATCGGCGCTTTCGCCACCCGCGCGCTGATCGACGACCAGCCGCCCACCCAGGCGTTCCTCGCCTCCTACATCGACGCCGTCGTGCTCCCCGCCCTCGGCGTGCCGGCTCGCTGACGAGCCTGCCCATCACCCCGCCCGTTCCCCTCCACCTGACGTCACCGCTCACGTCGTCGGGCTGATCGACCCTGCCCTCACACCGCACGACAGACCGGGAGTACGCCGTCGTGGCCACGTTCCTCTACAAACTCGGACGCCTCGCCTTCCGGCGACGGCACCTCGTCGCCCTGTTCTGGGTGGCGCTGCTGGCGGTCGCCGGGATCGGCGCGGCCGGTGCGCCCGCCGCAGGCAGCACCTCGTTCTCGATCCCCGGCACCGAGGCCCAGAAGGCATTCGACCTGCTGGAGCAGCGCTTCCCCGGGAGCAGTGCCGACGGCGCCACCGCGCGCGTCGTCTTCAAGGCCCCCGCGGGCGAGAAGATGACCGACCCCGACAACCGGGCGGCGGTCCAGCAGACGGTCAAGGAGCTCTCCGGCGGTCCGGAGGTCGCCTCCGTCGCCGACCCGTACCAGGCCAAGAGCGTCAGCCGGGACGGCACCACCGCCTACGCGTCGGTGGCGTACGAGTCCTCCGGCATGGAGCTGGCCGACTCCACCCGGGAGGACCTGCGGGCGGCCGCTGCGGACGCGCGCGACACCGGACTGACGGTCGAGGTCGGCGGGGACGCACTCACCGCGGCTCCGGAGACCGGAGCGACGGAGGTCATCGGCATCGCCGTCGCCGCCGTGGTGCTGATCATCACCTTCGGCTCGCTGCTCGCGGCCGGACTGCCGCTGCTGACCGCGCTGATCGGCGTCGGCACCGGGGTCGCCACGATCACCGCGCTGGCCAGCACGCTGGAGCTGGGGTCCACGACCTCCACGCTGGCGATGATGATCGGGCTCGCCGTCGGCATCGACTACGCGCTGTTCATCGTCTCGCGCTACCGCGCGGAACTCGCCGAGGGCCGCGACCGCGAGGAGGCCGTCGGCCGGGCCGTGGGCACCGCCGGGTCCGCGGTGGTCTTCGCGGGCCTGACGGTGGTGATCGCGCTGGTGGGCCTGTCGGTGGTCAACATACCGATGCTGACCAAGATGGGGGTCGCGGCCGCGGGCACGGTCGCCGTCGCGGTCCTGATCGCCCTGACGATGGTCCCGGCCCTGCTCGGCTACGTCGGCCGCCGGGTGAAGCCCGCTGGCGAGAAGAGCCGGCTGCTGGGCGGCGGGCGGGCCGCGCGGAAGGCCGCCTCCGGCGCGGAGCGGCCGAACGCGGGGACGCGCTGGGCGCGCTTCGTCGTGCGCCGGCCGGTGACCGTCCTGCTGCTCGGGGTGGTCGGCCTCGGGGCCGCGGCGATCCCGACGTCCGCACTGGAGCTGGGGCTGCCCGACGACGGTTCGCAGCCGACGTCGACGACCCAGCGCCGCGCCTACGACCTGCTGTCGGAGGGCTTCGGCCCGGGCTTCAACGGTCCGCTGACGGTGGTGGTCGACGCCGAGGCCAGTGACGATCCCGAGGGCGCGGTCGCGGCCGTGACCGGGGACATCAAGGGCCTGGACGACATCGCGGCGGTCGCCCCCGCGAAGTACAACCGGGCGGGCGACACCGCGATCGTCACCGTGGTCCCCAGCTCCGAGCCGTCGTCCACGGCGACCGAGAACCTGGTCCACGGCATCCGCGGCACGGGCCCGGACCTGAAGTCCAGCACCGGCGCCGAAGTACTGGTGACCGGCTCGACCGCGATGAACATCGACGTCAGCCAGAAGCTCGACGACGCGCTGGTCCCGTATCTGACCCTGGTGGTGGGCCTGGCGTTCCTGCTGCTGATCGTGGTCTTCCGCTCGATCCTGGTCCCGCTGAAGGCGGCGCTCGGCTTCCTGCTGAGCGTGCTGGCGGCGCTGGGCGCGGTCGTCGCGGTCTTCCAGTGGGGCTGGCTGTCCGGTCTGATGGGCGTCGAGCAGACCGGCCCGGTCATGTCGATGATGCCGATCTTCATGGTCGGTGTCGTCTTCGGACTGGCGATGGACTACGAGGTGTTCCTCGTGACGCGGATGCGGGAGGCCCATGTCCATGGCGAGGAGCCGACCGAGGCGGTGGTGACCGGCTTCAAGCACGGCGCACGGGTCGTCACGGCCGCAGCGGTGATCATGATGGCCGTCTTCGCCGGGTTCATCGGCTCCAGCGAGTCGATGGTGAAGATGATCGGCTTCGGCCTGGCGACCGCGGTCCTCTTCGACGCGTTCGTCGTCCGCATGGCGATCGTCCCGGCGGTCCTGGCACTGCTGGGCAAGCGGGCCTGGTGGCTGCCCGGATGGCTGGACCGGGCGCTGCCCGACGTCGACATCGAGGGCGAGGGGCTGCGCGCCGGTGCCGACGGCGGCGGTGAAGGCCCGGACGCCGACGACGACCGGGAGCTGGTCCGCACCTGAGATGCCCCCGCGGCACCGGCCGGGAGGGCTCCGCACAGGCGGAGCCCTCCCGGCTTCCGGGTACGGGAGCATCCCGGGCCGACGGCCCGCCGCGGCCCGAATCCATCAGCGGGTGCGGCACGTTCACGGATCCGGCCCGCCGCACGCGCTCCTGCTCACGGGCCCGGGACTCCGGTTCGGCGTCCGTCAGATGCGCTGGACACATGTCGAACAGGTGGCACCGGAACCGTGCGGCTGCCCAGCCGGTGCGGCAAGCGTGCAACGCGGGGACTCCGGGCGCGGAAACCGCAGTTCATGAACGGTTCCCCACAGGCCGGAAGACGCCACCCGGCCCGCCGGACGGGACGGCCGAACAGGTCGAGCGCGGGAGTGCGGGAAGCACTCGACGTCATTCCTTGAAGACAATCCGGTCTGGACCAAAGCCTTGACGGGCAGATCCGGCGCACTTACAACAAGTCATCAAGAAAGCCTGTGGCCTGCCGCACGCGGACGACGTCGCGGACGCACTCCGCAGGTATTCGCTTGTCATGTGCAGGCCCAACGTCCACTTCCCCCACGAAAGGACGGGCTGACGTGAGACTCTCCCGCCGAAGCCGCATCGCCGCGTGCGGCGCCTCCCTGCTGTGCTGCCTCACTGCCGCACTGCTGCCCGGCACGGCGTCCGCCGACGCCGTGGACACCCGGCACCCCTCCGGCGGCCCCCGCGCGGTCGCCTTCTCCGACGAGTTCGACGGCCCCGCCGGCGCCCCGGTCGACAGCGGCAAGTGGCAGACCGAGACCGGCGACAACGTCGACAACCACGAACGGCAGTACTACACGGCGGGCACCGGCAACGCCGCGCTCGACGGCAACGGCCATCTGGTCATCACCGCCCGCAAGGAGAACCCCGGCAACTACCAGTGCTGGTACGGCAGGTGCGAGTACACCTCGGCACGGCTGAACACCGCGGGCCGGTTCACCCAGACCCACGGCCATGTCGAAGCACGCATCAAGGTGCCGCGCGGCCAGGGCATGTGGCCGGCCTTCTGGATGCTCGGTGACGACATCGGCAGTGTCGGCTGGCCCGACTGCGGCGAGATCGACGTGATGGAGAACGTGGGCTTCGAGCCGAGCACCGTGCACGGCACCCTGCACGGCCCCGGCTACTCCGGATCGGGCGGCATCGGCGCCGGGTACACCCTGCCCGGCGGCGAGGCGTTCGCCGACGGCTTCCACACCTTCGCCATCGACTGGTCACCCGGCTCCGTGAGCTGGTCGGTGGACGGGAACGTCTACCAGACGCGCACGCCCGCCGATGCAGGCGGCAACCGGTGGGTGTTCGACAAGCCGTTCTTCCTGATCCTCAACCTCGCCGTGGGCGGCTACTGGCCGGGCGACCCGGACGGCTCCACGAACTTCCCGCAGCAGATGACCGTCGACTACGTGCGGGTGACCGCGGGCGACTGACCCGCTCCTCCGCCCGGTGCCCGCGTCTGCGCACAGGCGCGGGCACTTCGGGCCGGGTCCGCTGGAACCGCGGCCGGCCCGCCGCGCTCCCCCACGCGCGGCGCCGGTCCCGGTGAACACGGGGCGGCACGAGCGGCCGGCCCGGTTCCCCTCCTCGCGGCGAAACCGGTTCCCCTCCTCGCGGCGAAACCGGTTCTCCTCCTCGCGGCGAAAGGTGCGTCGGGCCCCAATTGCCGGTACGGGACGACCGGCCGCCACTCGCCCCCGGTCGCCGCCGACGGACGTCCGCATGGGCAGGCGCCGAGAGCGAGGCGCCCCCGCCCGCGCAGCAGGGAAGGCCACCGGATCGGCTCGGCCGTGCGGTGGCGCAGGATCGCGCCGGAGCCCCGAGCGATGTGTTGACGCGCCGTGACGCGCCGCCCATACTGACGGCCAAATCGATTTGGCCCCTGCGATCCGGCCACCGTCCGGGCCCGGACACGCAGGCGGAACCGAGCGAGTCGAACCCGGAACGGAGCCCGACCGTGTCGCTACGCAACGCTCTTCACCCTGGCCCGGACCCCGTCGCGGCAGGCGCCGACGGCCCACCGAAACACCCCGTCGACGACCCCCGCCCGATACACCGGATGCTGCTGTTCGGCATCCAGCACGTGCTGGTCATGGCCGCCACGCCCATCTCCAGCGTCTTCCTGGTCAGTTCCACCCTCCACCTGACCCCGGCGCTCACGGCCAACCTCCTGTCCGCCGCCTTCGTGCTCTCCGGGCTCGGCTCACTGCTCCAGTCGCTGGGCCCCTGGGGCATCGGGGCTCGGCTGCCGTTCGTGATGCTGCCCGGCGGCGCCCCGCTGATCCTCTTCCTCTCCATCGCCGAGCAGCACGGCCTGCGCACGGCCACCGGCGCGGTCCTCATCACCGCCGTCTTCTACTTCGTGGTGCTGCCGGTCTTCTCCCGGCTGCTGCGGTTCTTCCCCACGCTGGTCATCGGGACGATGATCGTGATCGTCGGTGTGAACCTGGTGAAGGTCGGCGCTCTGCTGGTCACCGGGCGCCCCGGGAGCAGCGACTTCGGCGAACCGCGCGCCCTGCTCCTCGGCCTGGCGACGGTCGGCTGCACCGCCGCGGCCTACGGGCTGCTGCGCGGCACGCTGCGTCAGCTCTCCGTCCTGCTCGGGCTGCTGGCCGGAACCGGGCTGGCGGCGCTGCTGGGCCGGGTGGAACCGGCCGCGACCGGCGGCGGCGCCCTGCTGCACGCACCGGAGCTGATGCCTTTCGGCACCCCGCAGTTCAGCCTGCTCGCCTCGTTGCCGCTGCTGGTCTACAGCCTCGCCTCGATGGCCGAGGCCACCGGCCAGACCGTGATCAACAGCGAGGCCGTCGGCAAGGAGCCGGACGCCCGCCGTGACGCACCGCGGACCATCCGCGGGGATGCCGTCGTCTCGCTGGCCGGCGGGTTCTTCGGGCTGCCGCTGATGGTCACCAGCGGAGAGAACATCGGCATCGTCCGCATCACCGGGGTGCGCAGCCGCTTCGTCACCGTCGCCGCGGGCCTCGTCCTGATCACCATCGGCTTCCTGGCGCCCGTGGCCCGGATCGTCAACGCCATCCCCGAGCCGGTCGTGGGCGGCACCGCTCTCGTCGTCTTCGGCGTGATCACCGTGCTGGGGGTGCACATGCTCGGCCGCAGCGGCCTGGACGACCACACCAACACGTTCATCGTCGCCGTCGCCCTGGCGCTGGGGCTGCTGCCCATCCTGGTGCCCGGTGTGTACGACCACCTGCCCCCGAACCTGCGGATCCTGCTGGAGAGCGGGGTCGCAGTCGGCGCCTTCAGCGCGGCCCTGCTGCACGCGCTCTTCCACCGCGTGCCCTGGCGCACCCGCCCCGCCGCAGAGGCGGCAGAGACGGCAGAGATGCCGGAGACACCGGAGTCCGGGGCGACCACTGTCGCAGGGGACCGATCCCCCACCCGTTGACCTCGCACCCCTCTCTCGGCTCTCTCGGCGCCGCTTCGCGGGCCGACCTGTGCGGCCTCGAACACCCCGACAACGACCGCGAACACCTCGATGGCAAGGACACCATGCATCCCCTGCACCTTCCCGCACCCGGCTCCCTCGCGCGGAGCGACGGCGAGCCCCTGCTGCTGGCCCCCGAGACCCTGCTGCTGCCCGGCGGACCCGCCGCCGACCACGCGGTCGTCGTACAAGGCACCGAGTTCAGCACCGTGGGACCGGCGGCCCGGCTGGTCCGGGAGTTCCCGCACCTCACACCGGTCCGGCTGCCCGGCACGGCGCTGCTGCCCGGCTTCGTCGACGCCCACCACCACCTCACCCAGAGCTTCGGCGCCGCGCTGGCCTTCGGGGAGCCCTCGGAGATCTTCCGCCGGGTGTGGGTGCCGCTGGAGGGCGCGCTGGACGAGGAGTCGGCGTACGTGGCCGCGAAGCTCGCCGCTCTGGAGGCGCTGCGCGGCGGATTCACCACCGTCGCCGAAGCCGGGACCCGGGCCCCGGTGGACGTGGACGTCGTGGCGAGCGCCGCCCGCGACGCGGGGCTGCGCTGCGTGCTCGGACAGATCTGCAACGACGCCGACCAGGGCGCGGACAGCGGCGGCACCGGAACGGCGCGGGAGGTGCGGGCGCGGGCGGAGAAGCATCTCGCGCGCTACGCGGACGACCCGCTGGTGCATCCCTCGCTCGCCGTCTCCATACCGGAGGCGGCGAGCGAGCCGACTCTGCGGGCCATGGCGCACCTGGCCGCAGAAGCCGGAGCGGTACTGCAGATCCACGTCAACGAGCACCTGGCCGCGGTCGAACGCTCCCTGCTGCGGCACGGTTCACGCCCTCTGGAGCATCTGCACGAACTGGGTGTGCTCGGCCCGCACCTGCTCGCCGCGCACGCCACCCTGCTCACCCCGCACGAACTCGCCCTGCTGCGCGACACCGGAACCGCCGTCAGCTACAACCCCGTGGCCAGCGCCTGGAAGGGCAACGCGGTGGCACCGGCACTCACCATGGCCGAGGAGGGGATCCGGTTCGGGCTGGGGACCGACGGCACCCGCGGGGACGCCTTCCGGTTGCTCGACGCGGCCGAGACCGCCCAGCGCCTCGCCCACGGCCTGGCTGCCGGGGACTCCTCCTGCGGCGGCGGCCGGACCTGGCTCGAGCACGGCACCCGGCTCGGCGCCGACGCCGTCGGGCTGGACGGCGGGCCGGGGCCGGGAGCCGGTGGCGTGCGGACGGGCGTGGTGGCGGCGGGCGCCGCTGCCGACTTCCTGCTCGTCGACCTCACAGGGCCGGAGATGTGCCCCTCGCACGACCTTCCGTGGGAACTGGTGCGGCGCGGCAACCGCGACCAGATCACCGCGGTCTTCACCGCGGGGCGGCTGCGCCTGTGGTACGGCCGTCCCGTGGACTGGGACGGGCCGGAACTGGTCGCACGGGCCCGGGAGTCGGCCCGCGCGGTGGTGGACCGGGCACCGGTGGTCCGGGTCCACCGGCCCTCGACGGAGGCCGCCCGATGAGCGCGAATGCCCCGGTCGGCGGCAGCCGACAGACCGGCGGAACCGGCGGCAGCCGACAGACCGGCGCAGCCTGCGCCAGCCCACGACACGACGGGATCGGCGGCAGCCGACGACGGAGCGGACCGGACGGCGCGGCCCGCGGCCACCGGACCGCGGGGGTGGGCCGATGAGCGGCGAACTCCTCGCGCTGCTGGCTGCGACGGTGGCCGCAGCGGCCTTCGTGCAAGGTGCCAGCGGACTCGGCTTCGCGCTCATCGTGGCCCCGGTGGCCGGTCTGGTGGACCCGGAGCTGCTGCCGGTCTTCCTGCTGGCGTCGATGATTCCGCTCAATCTGTATGTGGCCTGGCGGGAGCGGTCCAGCCTGGATCTGCGCGGGGCGGGCTGGATCACCGGGGCCCGGTTGGCAGCCACTCCCGCGGGGCTGCTGCTGCTGACCGCGATCCCGGAACGCGACCTCGGTCTGTTCGTCGGAGCCGCGACCGTGCTCGCCGCTCTGGTCAGCCTGGCGGCACCGGAGTTCGCTCCCGGCCGCGCCGCCTATCTGGGCGCCGGACTGGTCACCGGCGTCACCGAGACGGCCACGGGGGTGGGCGGCCCACCGCTGGCGCTGGTCTACCAGCACCGGCCGCCCGCGGAACTGCGCTCCACGGTCGCCGTCTGCTTCCTGGTCGGCGAGATCGCTTCACTGGCGCTGCTGTTCGCGACCGGAAGCGGTCGGGCGGACCATCTCGGCACCGTGCTCTGGGTGCTGCCCGCGCTGGCCGCCGGGGCCGCCTTGAGCCGGTACGTGCACCACCGGCTCGACGCGCGCCGCCTGCGCCTGGCCGTACTGGCCTTCGCGCTGGTGTCCGGGCTGGTGCTGATGCTGGGGATCTGAGCGGGACCTAGGTGTCGGCGGCGCCGGGCCCGCGGCTGGAGGACGCACGCGCCACCAGCGTCGGGTCCGGCGCCCGCACGGAAGCACACGGCGCTTCGTCGCGCAGTCGTCGCAGCAGCAGTTCGACCGCTGCCGCGGCGGCCTGTTCGAGGTGGAGGTCGACGGCCGTCAGCGCTGGTGTGCAGGTCCTGGCCCGCAGTCCGTCGTAGCGGGTGACGACCATGACGTCGTCCGGGACGGTGCGCCCGCTCTCGCGGACCGCCCGCACCGCGCCCACCGCGAAGGCGTCGACCAGGACGCACAGCGCGTCGGTACGCGGATGGTCGCGCAACAGCGCGGCGACCGCGTCATGGCCTGCCTGCTCGCCGCCGGACTCCTCCGCGACCGCCGTCACCGGCCGCCATCCGTACTGCTCGGCGGCCCGCGCGTAGGCCGCCCGCGCCTCCACCGCGGAGGACCGGGAACCGGCAGCCGTGACCAGCGCTGGGTGCCGGGCCCCTTGCCGGGAGAGGTGGTCCAGCAGCAGTGCGGCGACGGCCTCGGCGTTGAGGTCGACACAGGGCTCGCGATCGGCGCCCGGCGGGCGGCCCAGCGCCACGCACGGCAGCCCGCGCCGGGCCAGCTCGGCGACGACGGGATCCGCCTCCCCGGGTTCCACGACGATCGCTCCGTCCACGTCCACCGTCGCCAGCCCGGCGCCCGACTCGCCCGGCGGCAGCAGCACCAGCGCGAAGCCGTGCGCCAGCGCGTGCTCGGCGGCGGCTGCTGCCACCTCCATGTAGAACCCGAGCCGGGAGGGCCCCCCGGCCACCGCCAGCGGCATCGAGGACAGCAGTGCGATGGCCTTGGCCTCCCCGCGGCGCAGCCGCTGGGCCCGCAGATTCGGGCGGTACCCCAGCTCCTCGGCCACGCGTTTGACCCGCTCGCGGGTGCGGGGGTCGACCTTGCCGAGCCCGTTGAGCGCGTGCGAGACCGTGGTGCGGGAGACGGAGGCGGCCCGTGCGACATCGGCGATCGTCGGCTGACGCGGTGCGGAACCCGGGCGGGGGCTGGCCATCGGTGCGAGAACTCCTCACGGTCTGCGGAGGTCTCAGTCTCCCTGATCGGCTGTCGCGGTGGCACGCCCTTCCCGGCCCGAACCGCGCGGTGCGCCGCTGACGGCGGGAACAGTGCGCTGCCCGGGAGGCGGTGGGGACGACGGGGCGTCAGGGGTCCGAGGGGGCCGTGTGCGCGGACGGGTGCGCGCGCACGGATGGGCAACCCGCCCTGACGGGGTCTCATTCCAGATGTAACGAAACACACAGGCCGCAACGTCAGTAATCAGACAAGCTGCCTGTTTCTTCCGATCACCCCGACGCCACCCCCGGACCTCGGCGACCAGTCGCAGCGGCGCGGTCCGGCCACCCTTCGCACCAGGCGCCTGACCTCCGACGACGCCGTCCCCGGGGAGCGGATCGGCCCGGCCCGGCCGCCGGGCTCGGCGGATCACTTCCGCGGAGGCAGAGCGCAGGAACCCGGCCACGCCGCGCACCGGGCGCCTGCGCCCGCGGCCGCGGCCCGCAGCACGCCCGCGCCGCCACGGGGCAGTAATGGAACCGGACCCTACCCTTACGAGAAGCGAAAAACGGCCCGGAGGGCTGAGATCCGACCCGCCCGGCCGGGATGCGGCAGACGGCTTCCTCATGACCGTGCATGTGACAGCGAAATAGGAATCCCGAATATGGCCGGATTCGCCTCCCGAGTCCTTGACCATGAAATTGTCACCCGGATACGTTTCCGTCACATGCATAGACTCCATACGACCCCTGCTGCGGCAACGGCGCCTCGGCGGCGGGAAATACCGGCGTCATTCCGCGGGTAACACTGAGCGCCCGCAACGGCCGCTACACGGGGCGAGCGCCCCAGGAATCGCTTCGGTGCCCACTGTGTCGTTTTTCAAACCGCGAACGGGGTGATGGAACTGTGGACGTTGAAGTTCTCGGGCATGTTGCGCTGAGGACCTGGGACAGCACCAGGACGCCGAGCGCACCCAAAGCCAGGCAGGTGCTCGCCCTCTTACTGGTCAACGCGAACCGGCTGGTCAGCACCGATGCACTGATCGAGGAACTGTGGGCCGAACGGCCTCCCCGGAGTGCACTGAGCGCACTGCAGACGTACATATTTCAACTTCGGCAAATGCTGGGCGGCCTTCTCCGGAATGCGTCCCCGAAGGATGTACTGGTCACCACGCCAAATGGTTACGAATTCCGTATCGCACCGGAACGGGTAGACCTCCAGCGCTACGAAAAGCATCGCCTCGCCGGGCAGCACGCCTTTCAGTCGGGTGACCATCCGGCAGCCGTGGAACAGTTTCGTGCGGCGCTGAATATCTTCGCCGCGCCGCCACTGGCCAACGTGCGACGGGGATTGCATCTGGAGGCGGAGATCGTACGGCTGGAGGAGAGCCGCAGCGGTGTCCAGCAAACCCGGATCGAGGCGGAACTCGAACTCGGCCGGCATCACGAGGTGCTCAGCGAATTGAGCGGCCTGGCCTCCCAGTACCCGCAGCACGAAGGATTCCACCGCCAACTGATGCTGGCGCTCTACCGCTGCGGCCGGCGCCCCCAGGCCCTGAAGATCTTCAACCAGCTCCGGCAGTCCCTGGTGACCGAACTCGGCCTGGAACCCTCCCGGGAGCTGCAGATGCTGCAGCAGGCGATCCTCTCCGCGGATCCGCGGCTGGACAGCGCACGCTCGACCCCGTTCCCGGGGCGGACCACCGATCCCCCGCCGCTGCGGCTGAAGTGGCCGGCCGCCAGCCCCTGGAAGGCGTGACCGGCCGCGGCGGCCGGCACTCGCTGCGGACACCGGCGGCCGCGGGCCACGGGCCGGGAGCTCTTCGCCTGCCCGGGGCTGTGGTCCGCGTGCTTCCGCCCCGGCCCAGGGGCCCGCGGACCCAGGTCGGCGGGCGCAGGTCCGCGGGCACGGCCCGGAGGCTCAGGTCCGGGGCAGGTCGTCCCGGTAGACCTGCCGGTGCCTGATGAACAGCCGCCCGGACTGCCGCACCAGTTCGTCCTGGCAGGTGCAGACGAACTCCAGCTCCGAGGGGCTCCCGACCACGGTCTTGCTGATCAAGGCGTACATCCGGGCCACGAGCACGCCCGAGGAGCCCTCGCCGACCTCCAGCGTGGTGACGCAGTGGCGGCGCAGGGCGCCCTTCTCCTCCAGTTGCCGCGCGGCCGCCGCCGCGTTCCGGGCGATCTCGTCCCGGCCGCGCTGCGGTTCGGGCCGCGCGTTGGTGGCGAACACCGCGTCCGGGGTGAAGTCGCCGGTCCAGTCCGCCACCCGGCCCTCGTCCATGGCGCGCATGTGCCGACCGTAGAACTGCTGCACCTGGACGAACAGCGCACCGGCCACCGGGCTCTCCTCCACCTCGTGCGGGACCTGGGTCGTCAACGCTTCCTCCTCCGCCTCGGCTCGCTCTGCTCCTGCTGGCAGCGACGTGGCAGTGACGGTTCCAGCCCGCTCTCCACGCCCGGTAAAGCGCGGGGCTCGCCCCGGGCAACGGCCGAGACCGCGCGGTGACGCCGCGTTGCTCCGCGCGCGAGCCGCCGCTGGTGCCCTGTCCCACGACGAGCGGTGGCGCAGGCCACCACCTGACGCGACGGAGGCCAGCAGCATGGAACCGGCCCCTCAGGCCCAGACCGCACCGTTTCCCACCGCCGGGGGCTCCCAGGCGGGGCCGCGGTGGCAGACCCTTGCCGAACTCGTCCGGGACGCAGCCCGGCTGTACGGGGACAGGGAGTTCCTGCGCTGCGGCGGCGACACGCTCACCTTCCGCGAGGCCGACGAGCGCACCGACCGGTTGGCCGGGGCACTGCTCGCCCACGGGGTCGAGCCCGGGGACCGGATCGCGCTCATGATGGAGAACTCCGCCGACTGGCCGCTGTGCTGGTTCGCCGCCGTCAAGGCCGGTGCCGTCACGGTGCCGGTGAACAGCCGCTGCGGCGCGTCCGACCTGGCCCACCTGCTCACCGACTCCGGGGCCACGCTGGTGCTGTCCTCCGAGAGCTGCGCGGATCTGGCCCGCCGGGTCGGCGGCACGCTCCGGCAGCGCTGCGCGGTCCGTACGGTGCGCGAGCTGGCCGCCGCGGCGGTCGGCCGCCCCGGCGCCGGGGCACCTGAGGTGGGCCGGTCGCGTCCCGACGACACGGTCAACTTCCAGTACACCTCCGGCACCACCGGCTTCCCCAAGGCGTGTGTGCTCAGCCACGACTACTGGCTCCGCACGGCATGGGGGATCGCCACCGCGTCAGGGCTCGGCGCGGACGATGTGGTCCTCACCGCGCAGGCGTTCTCCTATGTGGATCCCCAGTGGAAGGCCGTGATGTGCCTGATGCACGGGATCCCGCTGGTGGTGCTCGAACGGTTCTCCGCGTCGGGCTTCTGGCCCGCGGTCCGCAGGCACCGGGCGACCGTCACCTATGTGCTGGGCAGCATGCCGATGCTGCTGTACAAGCAGCCGCCCACCTCCGGCGACCGGGACCACGCCATGCGCCTGGTGCTGTGCTCCGGCATTCCGCGCGACCTGCACCGCCCCTTCGAGGAGCGCTGGGGCGCGGCCTGGCGCGAGGTGTACGGCTCCACGGAGAGCGGGCTGGATCTGATCGTACCGCCGGAGGACGCGGCCTGCGTGGGCACCGGCAGGCTGGGCTGTCCGCCGCCCGGCAAGGAGGTCGTGATCGCCGACGAGGAGGGGCACCCGCTGCAGCCGGGGCGGGCCGGCGAGATCCTGGTCCGCGGCAGGCCCATGATGCACGAGTACTGGAACAGCCCGCAGAGCACCGGGCGCGCCTTCCGCGGCGGTTGGTACCGCACCGGCGACCTGGGCTGTACCGACCAGGACGGGGGCATCCGCCACGCCGGGCGGCTGAAGGACGTGATCCGGCGCGGGGGCGAGAACATCGCGGCGGCGGAGGTGGAGAGCGTCCTGGAAGCGCATCCGGCCGTCCTGGGGGCCGCCGTCGTCGGCATCCCCGACGAGCTGTTCGGCGAACTGCCCAAAGCCTTCCTCCTGCTGCGCGACGGCTACCGTCCCACCGGCGCCACGGTCCGCAGCGTCCTGGCGCACACCCGGCGCCAGCTCGCGAAGTTCAAGGTTCCGGCCTACCTGGAGTGCGTCGGGAGCTTCCCGATGACGCCTTCGGCCCGGGTCCGCAAGCGCCAGTTGCTGCGCCCCGGCGGGGACCAGCGCAGCGGTGCGTTCGACGCGGCGAAGGACTCCTGGACATGAGCGGCATGAGCGGCGCGGTGCGGTTGCGCAGCCCGGAGGAGCTGGCGGTCACCGTCCGGGACGATGTCGCGGTGCTCACCCTGAGCCGTCCGGAGAAGCTCAACGCCCTCTCCCGGGACATGCGCCGCGATCTGGCCGGACTGCTGCGGCACTACGGCGACGGCCGCAAGGTGCGCGGAGTGGTGGTCACCGGCCGGGGTCGGGCGTTCTCGGCCGGGATGGACCTGCGCGAGGCCACCGACGGGCAGCTCGATCTGCAGGCCGAGATGGATCTGTTCAACGAGGTCTCGCGGGCCGCGCTCGGCGCCGAGGTCCCGGTGGTGGCAGCCGTCAACGGCCTCGCCGTGGGCGGCGCGGGCGAGTTGGCGCTCAGCTTCGACGCCCGTCTCGCCGCGCCCTCGGGAGGCTTCGCGTGGCCGGAGAACGGCGTCGGACTCACCGTCTCCAACGCCGCCAGCCTCTTCCTGCCCCGGCTCGCCGGCGCGTCCCGCGCCCTCGATCTGCTGCTGAGCGGTGCCCGCGTCGACGCCCGGCAGGGACGCGACCTGGGGCTCTTCGACGACGTCGTGGAGCCGGACGCGCTGGTACCGGCCGCTGTCGGGCTGATCCACCGGTGGACCCCGCCGGGCTCGTCCACCGCCGCCCATCTGCGGTTGCTGCGGCCCTCCCCGCACGAGGTGGAGGAGGCGATGGCACGCGAGAGCGCAGCCGTCCGGCAGGTGCAGGCGAGCGGGATCGCCCGCGCGGGCCTGGCCAGAGCGCTGGCGGGTCCCGCGGGATGAGCCGCGGTCCGGCCCCGTGGCGCCGCCCGGTCCGGCCGGACGGAGCGGTCGAGCGGACGGGGCGGATGGGGCAGACGGGGCGGACGGGGCGGACGGAGGCAGTGCGACGGACCGGGACCGCGACGGCACCGCGGAGGCCCCGCAGGCTGTGGAGAGCCCGGGACACGGCAGAGCGCCCGGGACGCCCGGGACACAGCAGAGGGTCGCAGGCACCGTGCCTGCGGCCCTCTGGTCCGCGCCGAGGTCAGTCGGTCACTTCGACGACGAGCGCCGCCGCGGTGTCGCCCGCCGCGCAGCCGGTGAACAGCCCCAGGCCCCCGCCGCGCGCCCGCAGGACGTGCGCGAGCTCGGTGATCGTCCGCAGGCCGGTCGGGCCCTGCGGATGTCCGAAGACCAGGCTGCTGCCGGTCGTGTTCATGGCCTCCGGCGGCACCCCGGTCTCCCGGGCGAAGTAGAGGTCGTTCACCGCGAAGGGGTTGTGCGTGTGGACGGCGTCCATCGACTCGCTCTTCAGTCCGGCGGCGTCCAGCGCCGCGCGGGCGGCCGGTACGAGCGCCTTGGGCATCCGGGCCGGTTCCACCCGGGCGTGGCCGGATGCCACCAGCCGCACGACCGGGCCCCGGCCGGCGAGTTCGCGGGCCCGCTGCACCGTGGTCACCAGCGCTCCCGCGGTGCCGTCCGCGGGGTGGGTCTGCGCGGCGGCGGTGTGCGTGCCGCCCGCGCGGACGGTCGGCAGTTCGCCGGCGGTCTCGAAGGAGACGGTCCGTATCCCCTCGTCGGCCGTCAGCCGTACCGGCCCGTGCTCGGCGTCCTCGGCCTCGACGGCGACCATCCAGGCGCGCTGGAAGGCACGGTCGTCGGCGAGCGCGGCGGTGTACTGCTCCGAGCGCAGCACGGCGAGCGCGTCCAGCTCCCCGCGGGTGAATCCGCACTCGGCCGCGACGGCCTCGGCGGTGGCCAGCATGCTGCGGCCGGTGACCGGATCGCGGGAGAAGCTGTCGCGCACCCAGTTCTCCCGCGCCGGACCGCGCTCGGACCCGGCCGCCGGCCAGGACAGTTCCGGGCCGTTGCTCGTCCGGTCCGCGGTGACCACCAGTTGCGGACCGGCCCCGGTCGACACCGAGGCGGCGGCCTGGTGCAGGGCCGCGACGGAGGTGGCACACGCCTGGCTGAGCATCGGGCCGAAGACACCCGGCATGTCCAACCGGGCCGCCAGGGTCGTCGCCCCGTAGAAGATCGCGGGCTGCGGCACCGTCCAGCCGAGCACCAGCCCCTCGACGGCGGCACGGTCCACACCGCGCTCCGACAGCGCCCGGTCGGTGACGGCCACCGCCGCGTCCAGGCTGGAGATCCGGGACAGCGCGCCGCCCCAGCGGGCGAAGGGAGAGGACCACAGCGCCCGCAGCGGGACGGCCGCGTCCCGGTAGACGGCTGCCGAGGTCATGCGCCCGGCCTCTCGTGCGGCAGGTCGCCCGGCGCTGTTGCAGCGGTCCGTGCGCTGTCCGCCGACGCGCGGGCCGCGAACAGCGCCACGCTGCCGCGCACTTCGATCCAGTGGCTGGTGAAGTGCTCCTCCAGCGCCCGGTGCAGCCAGCGCACGCTGTCGTGCTGATTGTGGAAGGAGCCCTGGCGCTGGTAGAGGAGATTGAAGCGGCGGGAGAGCGCGGTGTGCTTGACCCCTCCGGACAGCACGGTGCTGCCGAACAGCACCCCTCCGGGCGCGAGTTCCCGGCTGAGGTGCTTGAGGACGAGTTGCTTGCCGCCGGGCGGCCGGGGCAGGCAGTGCAGCACGTAGTTGCAGGCGATGGAGGTGAATCCGCCGGCACCGAGTCCGGACAGCGGCTCCAGCAGGTCGGCCTGCACGCACCGCGGGGTGAAGCGGCGCAGGCGGTGTGCGGCGAACCGCAGCGGGTCGGGGTTGAGGTCGAGCAGGGTCAGTTCGGGGTCGCCGCCCGGGGGGAAGCGGCAGTGGTCCAGGTAGTAGCCCGAGCCCGGGCCGACCTCCAGATGGCGGGAGGTGATCCACTCGTTGTAGTGGTCGAGCAGCCGGTCCTTGGGGCAGCGCCAGAGCACCCGGTTCGAGGCGTGCACCACGACGGCGTCGTACAGCCGCAGCCGCCGGTGCTCGTAGTAGGGCTGGCCCTCGAACCCGAACGCGGAGGACTCGGGGGATACATCGATGGTCATACGGGGGTTCCCTCTCCGGACGGCGGATCGAGGCGTCAGTAGCTTCCCAGTCCGCCGCAGACGTTGAGCGCCTGCGCGGTCACCGACGCGGCGGCCGGGCCGGCCAGGTAGCGCACCATGCCGGCCACCTCCTCGGGCGTGCAGTAACGGCCGATGGGGATCTTGGACTGGAACTCGGTGAGCACCTGCTCCTCGCTGATCTGGTTGAGTTCGGCGTAACTGGCGCGTACGTCCTGGGCCATGGGCGTCTCCACATAGCCGGGGCACACCGCGTTCACGGTCGGGCCGCCGGCCAGGGCCAGCTCCTTGGCCAGCGCCTTGGTGAAGCCGATGACACCGGCCTTGGCGGCCGAGTACGGAGCGCCGTAGGACACCCCCTGCTTGCCGCCCGTGGAGGCGATGTTGATGATCCGCCCGGTCGGCTGCTTGATCGCTTCGCTGGCCCGGACGACCTCGCGCGTCACCCAGAACACACTGTTGAGATTGGTGTCCATGACATCCAGCCACAGCTCGTCGGGGATCGCGGCGGTCGCACCACCGCCGCTGCGACCGGCGTTGTTGACCAGGATCCTCGGCTCGCCGTGCTCCTTGGTGCACTGCTCCACCATGTCGTGGACCGCGCTGCGGTCCCGTACGTCGCAGGCGTAGCCGGCCACGTCGAACCAGTCGTCCTCCATCTTCAGCGACCTGACGGCCGTGTCCAGCTTGCCGGTGTCGCGTCCGGTGACGACGACCTTGAGCCCGTCCTGCAGCAGAGCCTGCGCGATGGCCAGACCTATGCCACTGGTGCCCCCCGTGACCAGGGCGACGCTCGGGGACTCGGTGTGTGCGGGCATGGCGAAGCCTTCTCCCTTCGTCGGGGCGGCCGGAGTGTGCCGACCCGAGAGCGAGACTCCAGGCACCCGATGCAGCGCCGGTCCAGGCCCGCGCAACAGGGCCACCGGGGCGCGGCAAGCCGCGCTGGAGCGGCGCGGGAGCGGCGGTTGCCCGCCGCTGGAGCAGCGCCCAGCAGGGTCTCGGAGTGTGAGCCGACACATTGTCATTACTGGCCTGAGCGTCCTTGCGCCCGGTTCGACGGACACCGAGGGCTTCTGGAAGATGATCACTGCGGGGCGCAGCGCCATCCGCAGGACCACAGCCTTCGACCCGACCGCGTTCCGCTCGCAGGCGGCGGGAGAGATCGACCTCGACCCCCTGGCATGCGGGTTCGGCCACCGGGAGATCCGGCGGCTGGACCGGGCCGGGCTGCTGGCGGTGACCTGCGCCAGGCGGGCGGCCGCGGAAGCCGGGATCGCCGCGGGGACCGAGCTGGATCCCACACGTCTGGGGGTGAGTGTGGGGAACGCGGTGGGATCCGCCACGAGCATCGAGAACGAGTACGTCGTCCTCTCCGACGAGGGGCGCGAGTGGCTGGTCGACCAGAGCTACCAGTCCCCGCACCTCTTCGACTACTTCGTGCCGGGCTCCCTCGCCCGCGAGACGGCCTGGGCGGTCGGCGCGGAGGGTCCGGTCTCCGTCGTCTCGGCCGGCTGCACCTCCGGCATCGACGCACTGGGCCACGCCTGCCAGTTGATCCAGGAAGGCAGGGCCGAGGTGATGGTCGCCGGCGCCACCGACGCTCCCGTCACCCCGATCGCCGTGGCCTGCTTCGACGCGATCAAGGCCACGACCCGCCGCAACGACGACCCCGAGCACGCCACCCGGCCCTTCGACCGGACCCGGGACGGATTCGCCATCGCCGAGGGCGCGGCCATGCTGGTCCTGGAGGACAGCGAGCACGCGCGACGGCGGGGCGCCGAGATCTACGGAACGATCACCGGGTACGCCGCGCAGTCGAACGCGTACCACATGACCGGGCTGGCCCGGGACGGCAACGAGATGACGCGCGCCATCGGCCTGGCACTGGACGAGGCCCGCGCCGATCCCACGTCCGTCGACTACGTCAACGCGCACGGCTCGGGGACCAAGCAGAACGACCTGCACGAGACCGAAGCGTTCAAGAAGGCGCTGGGCGACCACGCCTACGACATCCCCGTCAGCTCCATCAAGTCGATGATCGGGCACTCCCTGGGTGCGATCGGCGCGATCGAGGTGGCCACCTGTGCGCTGGCCATCCGCGACAGCGTGGTGCCGCCCACCGCGAATCTGCACGAGCCGGACCCCGAGTGCGATCTGGACTATGTGCCGCTGGAGGCGCGCGAACGCGCTCTCGACAGGGTGCTCACGGTCGGCAGCGGCTTCGGCGGGTTCCAGAGCGCCATGGTGCTGGAGAAGTGGCGAGGAGGCCGCGGATGAGCAGGAGTGCGAGCACCGACGTGCTGATCACCGGGCTGGGCGTGACCGCCCCGACCGGGCTGGGTCCGAAGGAGTACTGGAACACCACGCTGGCCGGCGGTCAGGGCATCGCGCCGCTGCAGGAGTTCGACCCGGAGCCGTACACGGCGCGGCTGGCCGGGCAGATCACCGGCTTCGACGCGGCGGCACACCTGCCGGGGCGGCTGCTGCCGCAGACCGACCGGGTCACCCGGCTCGCGCTGGTCGCCGCCGAGCAGGCGCTGGAGGACGCGCAGGCGGACATCGGCGAACTCGGCACCTACGAGTGCGGGGTGGTCACCTCGAACGCGACCGGCGGCTTCGAGTTCTCGCACCGCGAGATGCGGAAGCTGTGGTCCCAGGGGCCCCAACACGTCAGCGTCTACCAGTGCTTCGCCTGGTTCTACGCCGTGAACACCGGGCAGATCTCCATCCGGCACAAGATGCGCGGCCCCGGAGGGGTGGTCGTGGCCGAACAGGCCGGCGGCCTCGACGCGATCGGGCTGGCCCGCCGCACGATCAACCGCGGCCGCGGCCGGCTCATGCTCACCGGAGGGGTCGAGTCCTCCTTCGACCCCTGGGGCTGGGTCTCGCATCTGGCCTCCGGCGCCGTCAGCACGGCCACCGATCCGGCCGGCGCCTACCTGCCGTTCGACCGGCGGGCGGAGGGCTACGTGCCGGGTGAGGGCGGCGCCGTGCTGGTCATGGAGGAGGCCGATGCGGCGCGCGCACGGTCGGGCCGGGCCCCGTACGGCAGGATCACCGGCCACGCCTCGACCTTCGACCCGGCGCCCGGGGTGCCGCGGCCGCCCGGTCTGCAACGGGCGATCGAACTCGCGCTCGCCGACGCGGGCCTGCAGCCGGACGCCGTCGACCTGGTGGTCGCCGACGCGGCCGGAGTGCCCGAACTCGACGCCCAGGAGGCCGCGGCCCTGCGTGCCGTCTTCGGACCCTTCGGCGTCCCCGTCTGCGCGCCCAAGACCATGGTGGGCCGCCTGATGGCCGGCGGCGGACCGCTCGACGTGGTGTGCGCCCTGCTCGCGCTGCGCGACGGCGTCATTCCGCCGGCGGTCAACATCGGCGAACTCGCCGAGGACCACCGGGTCGACCTCGTCCGCGACGAACCGCGCTTCGGCCCGCTGTCCACCGCGCTCGTCCTCGCACGCGGTGCGGGTGGCTTCAACTCGGCGGTCGTCGTCGAGCGCCCGCTGTCCTGATGTCCGCTCCGCCTCCCCGTGCCGCGCCGATGCGCGCCGAAGCGCCCGATGCGCTCTGAAGCGCTCTGAAGCGCTCTGAAGCGCTCTGAAGCGAGTTTCCCCGTACACCGATCCGCCGCCGAGAAGGGACCGCACGCATGCTCAGCCTCGACCAACTCCTGGAGATCCTCGCCGAGTGCTCCGGCGACCAGCAGGCCGCCGCGCACGGCGAGGAGGTCCTCGACCGCGAGTTCGACATGCTCGGCTACGACTCCCTGGTCCTGCTGGAGACCTCAGCGCAGCTCAAGCACCGCTACGACATCGACATCCCCGAAGACGTCATCCGCGACCTGCGCACGCCGCGCGCCGTCCTGGACTACGCCAACGTGCCAGCCGAACGGGACTGAGACGCACCCGGTACCCCCTCCGCCCACCACCGCGCCGCAGGAGCCAGCCGATGGACGCGCCGACACCGCACCCGACCACCCCGCGCCGGCGGGTCGTCTTCGCCTTCCCGGGCCAGGGCGCCCAGCAGCCCCGGATGGCCGCCGGACTCTACGGCGTCTCGCCGTCCTTCACCGCCACCATGGACCACGCCTTCGACGCCCTGGGGCCGGCCGGACGGACCCTGCGCGCGGGCTGGCTGGCGGCCGAGGCGCCCGCCGCTTTCGACGACATCTCCTACGCCCAGCCGCTGCTGTACGCGGTCGACTGCGCGCTGGGAACCATGCTCGCGGAGGCGGGGCTGCGACCGGACGCGGTGCTGGGCCACAGCGTGGGGGAGCTGGCGGCCGCCACTCTTGCGGGCGTCTTCACCTTCGACTGCGGGCTGCGCTACCTCTCCGAGTACATCGGGGTCTACCGGCACGCGCCGCCCGGCGGCATGCTGGCGGTGGCCGCCGGTCCCGAGGAGGTCGAGACCCATCTGGTGCCGGACGTGGTCATCGGTGCCGTCAACGGTCCCCGCCAGGTGCTGCTCTCCGCCCCGGAACCGGCCCTGAGCCAGGTGGAGACCGCACTGCGGCGGGCCGGTGTCACCTGCTCCCGGGCACGCGCACTGCAGCCGTTCCACCACCCGGTGATGCGCCGGGTCGCCGCCGCGCACGCCGACGCGCTCACCCGCCCGCCGCTGCGTCCGCCGCACACCACCGTGCTGTCCGCCTACACGGGCCACACGCTCGACGAGGCGACCGCCACCGACTGGCGGTTCTGGACCAGCCAGCCGGCCGAGCCGGTGCTCTTCGGCCCCACCCTCCAGCGCCTGCTGAGCAGGGGCCGGCACCTGCTGGTGGAGGCCGGCCCCGGGCAGAGCCTGACCGCCCTGGCGCGGCGCACCCCGGCGGTCGCCAACGGAGACGCGGAGGCCCTCGCCCTGCTGCCGGCCCGGGCCGGCAGCCCCGACGACGACGTGAAGGCGGTGCGGGCCGCGCTGGAGCAGCTCGCGGCCGGACCGGGCGCCCCCGCGGAGCTGTCGCCGGACTTCTGAACTCCCGGCCACCGCCCGGGACCACGCCCCGCAGCAGCAACGCTGCAGAAAGGGACACGTATGCACTTCCCAGAGCTCGACCCGTCCGACGTGGCTGCGTTCCGCGCCGCATTCCGGGGTGAGTTGGTGTGGCCCAGAGACGCCGACTACGACGAGGCGCGGCGCATCTGGAACGGCACGATCGACCGGCGTCCCGCCCTGATCGCCCGCTGCTCCGGCACGCCGGACGTGGTGGCGGCGGTGGGGTTCGCCCGCCGCAGCGGACTGGTCGTCGCGGTACGCGGCGGAGGCCACAGCATGGCCGGGCACTCCACCTGCGAGGGCGGCATCGTCATCGACCTCTCGCCGATGAACGGCGTCCGGGTCAGCCGGCGGCGGCAGCGCGCCAGGGCGCAGGGCGGCTGCCTGCTGGGCGCGTTCGACACGGCGACCCAGGCACACATGCTCGCCACACCGGCCGGCGTGGTCTCGCACACCGGCCTGGGCGGACTCGTGCTGGGCGGCGGCTTCGGCTGGCTGAGCCGCAAGTACGGGCTCTCGATCGACAATCTGGTCTCCGTGCAGGTCGTCACCGCGGACGGCAGCGTCCTGACAGCGAGCGAGGACGAGAACCCGGACCTGTTCTGGGCGGTGCGGGGCGGCGGCGGCAACTTCGGCGTCGTCACGGAGTTCGAGTTCGACCTCCACCAGGTGGGCCCGGTCCGGTTCGCCAGCACCTACTACTCGCTGGAGGAGGGGCCCCAGGTCATCCGGGCCTGGCGGGACCACATGGCGACGGCGCCCGACGAGTTGACCTGGGCGCTGTATCTGCGCCTGGCACCGCCGCTGCCCGAACTGCCCGCCGAGATGCACGGCAAGCCGGTGATCTGCGCGATGAGCTGCTGGGTCGGCGATCCGCACGAGGGCGAGCGGCAACTGGAGGCGATCCTGCCCGTCGGCAAGCCGCACGGGCTGACGAAGGCGACGCTGCCCTACCGGGCCCTGCAGGCGTACTCCTTCCCCGGCGCGGTCGTGCCCGACCGGGTCTACACCAAGAGCGGATACCTGGCCGAGTTGGACGACGAGGCCATCGACAGGGTGCTGGAGCACGCCTCCGGCATCGCCTCCCCGTTCACTCAGCTCGAACTGCTGTACCTGGGGGGAGCCGTGGCGCGCGTCCCGGACGACGCGACCGCCTTCCCCAACCGCACGACGCCCTTCGTGATCAACCTGGCCTCCGCGTGGCGGGACCCGACCGAGGACGCCCGCCACACCGCCTGGGCCAGGGACGGCTACCGGAAGCTGGCCGACCGGCTCTCCGGCGGCTATGTCAACTTCCTCAACCCCGGGGAGGCCGACCGCACACGGGACTCCTACGGCGAGAAGTACCAGCGGCTGCGGACGGTCAAGACCCGCTACGACCCGGCCAACCTCTTCCGCCTCAACCAGAACATCCCCCCGCACGCCCCCTGACCGACGCGCCCCGTGCGCCCTTCGCCGTACCGCCCCTGCCCCGGGTCCGGTTCCGCCGGACCCGGGGCAGGGGCGCACCCAGCCGCGTCCCGCCCGACGCCCCCGAACAGGAGCCGCCATGACCGCCGACCACGGGAACCTCTCGGCGCTGGTCGACCGCAACCTGGAAGCCGGCCTCGGCGACAAGGCCGCCCTCCTCGGACCGCAGGGCACGGTCGGCTACGCCGAGCTGCACCGGAGGATGTGCGCCATGGGGCGTGCCCTGCGCGCGCTCGGAGTGGAGCGCGAGCAGCGGGTGCTGCTCGTGCTGGACGACTCACCGGCGTTCTTCACCGCCTTCCTGGGCGCCGCCCGGATCGGGGCTGTGCCCGTCCCGGTGCCGCTCACCTCCCGTACCGGCCCCGAGCAGATCCGCTTCTACGCCGCGGACAGCTACGCGCGGGCGGCCGTCGTGGAGGCGGACCGGTACGAGGAACTGGCCCCGGCACTGCGGGAGACGGGCGTGACGGTGATCAGCAGCGGGCCGTCCGGGCCGACGGGCGGGCTCTGCCTCCCGGACCTGGTCCAGGCCCACGACGGCGCCCTGGATCCGGCTGCCACGCACCCCGAGGATCCGGCGCTGTGGCTCTACAGCTCGGGCTCCACGGGCAACCCGAAGGGGGTGGTACACCTTCAGCGCGACATCGCCCCCGTCTGCCGGCGGTACGCGGGCGAGGTCCTCGGCCTGACCCGGGACGATGTGCACCTGTCCACCACGAAGCTCTTCCACGCCTACGGCCTGGGCAACAGCCTGCTGTTCCCGCTCTGGTCCGGGGCCGCGAGCGTGCTGCTGCCCGGCTTCCCCGCACCGCACCTGGTGCTGGAGTCGATCGAGCGGCTCCGCCCCACGGTGCTGTTCTCCGTACCGGCTCTGTACAACGCCATGCCGCGCTCCCCCGAGGCCGGCCGCCGGGACCTGGGATCGCTGCGGCTGTGCGTCTCGGCGGCCGAGACGCTGCCGGTCCACGTCTGGCAGCGGTGGCGGGACCTGTCCGGGCTGGAGGTGCTGGACGGTGTGGGCTCCACCGAGATGCTGCACGTCTACTGCAGCAACTCCCCGCGGGCGCTGCGCCCCGGCTCGTCCGGCAAGGCCGTGCCCGGCTACCGGATCCGGCTCGTCCGACCCGAGGGCGGCGAGGTCGAGGGACCGGGCAGCGGGGAGATGTACGTGCAGGGCGGCAGCATGATGGACCGGTACTGGCATCAGGCCGACCGGACCCGCTCGGTGCTGCACGGCACCTGGTACCGCACCGGTGACCGCTACCGCCGCGACGAGGACGGGTACTACTGGTTCGAGGGCCGCGCCGACGACATGCTGAAGGTCTCCGGGCTCTGGGTCGCGCCCACCGAGATCGAGACCGTCCTCCAGCAGCATCCTGAGGTCGCCGAGGCGGGCGTGGTGGGTGTGGACACCGACCGGCTGACCCGGATCAAGGCGTTCGTCGTGCTGCACCACGCCGAGCAGGGCTCCGAGGACCTGGCACGGCGACTGCGGCAGTGGTGCAAGCAGCGGCTGTCCAGCCACCAGTTCCCGCACCTGGTGGAGTTCGTCGCGGCCCTCCCCCGCACGGCGACCGGCAAGATCCAGCGCTTCGCCCTGCGGGCACGGGAGGACGCCGCGGCGGACGGCGGCGCCGGGAACGCGGAGACCGCCCGCGCCGGATGACCGGCGCGGGCGGCCGCTGGGCCGGGGTGCCGGCGGCTCAGCCGGGGGCCGCGGCGGCTCGTGGACTCAGGTGCAGGCCCGCGAGGCGCAGCCGCCCGTCCTCGCCGGTGACGATCAGCGTGAAGCGGAAGGCTCCGCCGGCGTCCGCGTCCCCGTTGACGCTCTCCTGGGTCTGCGCGGCCACCACCACGGCCGTCCCGCCCAGGATCCGGATGCGCAGGTCGCTCACCTCGAAGGAGGAATTGCGCACGGTTTTCGACCGGTAGCGCTCCAGCCACTGCTCGCGGCTGCGGATGAACCCGCGGGGTCCGACGCCCACGAAGTCGTCCGCGAGGAGTTCGTCCAGCGCGGTGTGGTCGCCGCGTTCCTCGGCCGCGCTCCAGTCCCGGACGAAGTCCGCGACCGCCTGCTCGGACAGTGTCGTACTCATGGCTCTCCTTCCCGCCGGGGGCTCAGCGCACCGGCGCGGCGCCGACGGCGAACCCGTCGCCGGTCAGTTCCGCGGCCAGTTGCTCGACGTAGTCGGTCAGCGTGACGTCCCGGTCGAGGAACGGCACGATCGCGCGGGTGCGCTCGTAGAGCGGCCGGGTCCAGGACGACAGCTTCTCCGCGCCCCGGATGTCGACCGCCTGGCAGGCGCAGAGCAGTTCGAAGGCCACGACGTAGGCGGTGTTGGCCACCACTTCGCGGGCCCGGCGTGCGGCGACGAATCCGAAGGAGACGATGTCCTGGAAGTCCGCGGTGGTCGTGAGGGACTGCACGGACATCGGCACGGTCAGGGTGCGGGTCTCGGCGGTGATCGAGGCCGTCATGAACTGGCCGCCCATCAGCCCCAGCCGCAGGCCCGGGTCCTCGCGGCACAGGAAGGCGGGCAGCCCGTTGCTGTTGCTCTTGTCCAGGAAGCGGTCGACGCGCCGGTTGGCGAGGTTGGTCACGGTGGCCAGCGCCAGGGTCAGGTGGTCCATCGCCATCGCCACGTACTGGCCGTGGAAGTGCCCGTTGTGGAACACCTCCGACTCCTCGGGCAGCACGATGGGGTTGTCGTTGGAGGAGTTCAGCTCGTCCTGCAGGGTCGCGCCGATCCGTTCCAGCACGTCCACCACGGGACCGAGGATCTGGGGCGTGCAGCGGATGGAGTAGGCGTCCTCGATCGCCAGCGAGCCCGCCTTGGCCTCCGCACCCATCTCCCCGACCAGGGTCTGCTCGGTCTCCAGTTCGTTGACCGCCAGTCGCGAGTCGGCGAGCCCCTCCCACAGCCGCGCGGCCACCGCGTGCTGGCCCCGGTGCGGTTTGACGCTGTGCACGCGCGGGTCGAAGGGCTTGGTCATCCCCGCCAGGCCCTCAGCGGAGAGCGCCGACACCTGCTGGTACGTCCCGACCAGCCGGTCGGCGGCCCGCAGCACCATGGTGCCCAGGCCGACCATGCCGGAGGTGCCGTTGATCAGTGCGAGGCCGTCCTTGTAGCCCAGCTCCATGGGCTCCAGACCCGCCTGGTCGAGGGCCTCCTTTCCGGAGAGCGTCCGGCCCCGGTGGCGGGCCTTCCACTGGCCGGCGCAGACCAGGGCGATGGCCGCCAGCGGGCCCAGGTCGCCGCTGGTGCCCAGCGAGCCCTTCTCCGGGACGCACGGCACGATGCCGGCGTTGAAGACGGCGACCAGCTTCTCCAGGTTCGCCGGGGTGATCGCGGAATTGCCCCGCGCCAGGGAGACGATGCGGGAGAGCATGATGGACCGCACGGCCGTGTCGTCCAGGTAGGCGCCCACGTTGGTGGCCACGGCGTTGAGCAGGTTCTCCTGGAGCTGCCGCGCCCGGGAGACCGGGACCAGATGGTCGACGAAGCCCCCCATGCTGGTGTTGACGCCGTAGATGACGCGCTCGTCCTGGACGAACTTCTCCAGCACTTCTCGCGAGGCACCGACCCGGTCGCGGACGGGCGCGGACAGCCGAACGGGGGTCCGCTGCCGCGCCACGTCCTCGAGCTGGTCGAGCGTGACGTTCGTGTCGAGCTCTATGACGAAGGTCATGAAGTTCCCTTAGCGGCCGGAAGATCGGTGGACCCTGCGCACGAGCTGCCGGCCCGTACGACGGGACACGTGCCGCGGCACGCGGGCGGCCTCCTGGACGCGGCCAGGCGGGTCCGCACGCGGTGCGCCGCACCGTCCTCACTCAAGCGCCCTGCGCTCCACGCCGAAGCAAGGCGGTCTTGAGACCCGTCCAAGCCCCCGCGCCTCCGCGCGCCGACGCGCACCGCCGGGCGCGCTCCGGGCGCCCCGGACGCGCGGGCGGCGGAGCGCCATTCGCCGCCCGGCCGGGGACGCCGGCGCTGCGGCCGCCGCCCGCTACGGGGCGACGGGTGCGCCGGTGTCCGCGTCGGTCACCGTGATGGCCTCCACCGGGCAGCACTCCGCGGCGTCCCGTACCGCCTCCTCGGCGTCGACGACCTCCGCCACCGGCTCGGCACGGCCGTCGTCCGTCATCCGGAAGCGGGCGCAGGCGCCCGCGCAGGCGGCCGATCCGATGCACTGCTCCGCGTCGACCGCCAGCCGCCAGCGCGCTGCCGCGGGCTCCCCCGTCACCAGCGCACCGGCAGCGTCCTGGGGCCGCGGACCTGCATCCCCGTCTTCCACTCGATCTCCCCCTCGCCGACCGCCGGCCGCAGGCCCGGCAGGCGCTCCAGCAGGGCGCCCAGGGCGACGTGGAGCTCCATCCTGGCCAACTGGGCACCCAGGCAGTGGTGTACGCCGTGTCCGAAGGCCAGGTGCGGGTTGGGAGACCGCTCCCAGTCCAGTGTGCCCGGGTCGTGGAAGACCTCGGGGTCCCAGTTGGCCGCCACGGTGGGCGCGAACACCGTCTCGCCGGGCCGCACCCGCCGCCCGCACAGCTCCACCTCCTCGGTGGCCACCCGCGCACGGAAGCTGCCCGACCCCAGCGGGATGAACCGCAGCAGTTCCTCCACCGCGGACATCGGCATCCCGGCATCCGCATCCGGCCGCACCGCGCCGTGGGGCTGCTGGAGGAGCAGATAGGTGCAGTTGGCGATCTGACTCGCCGTGGTCTCGTGACCGGCGATGAGCAGATCGCGGGTGAGGAGCACCAGTTCCCCCTCGTCGAGCTGCCCCTCCCGGCTGTCGCAGCGGGCCACGAGCGCTCCCAGCAGGTCGTCGGTCGGCTGCTGCCGCCGCTGCCGTGCCAGCGTCGCGAAGTAGTCGGCCAGCGCCTCGGTGGACGCCGCCATCTCGGCCGGGGTGCACGCGGTGGTGGACAGCAGCGCGTCGGACCAGCGCCGCAGCTTCTCGCGGTCCTCGCGCGGCACGCCGAGCAGGTCGCAGATCACGGTGACGGACAGCGGCAGCGCGAAGGAGGTGACCAGGTCCGCGGGCGGACCGGTGGCCTCCATGGCGTCCAGCAGCTCCCCGGCGATCCGTTCCGTGGCGGGCCGCAGCTCCTCCACCCGGCGCTTGGTGAACACTCCGGCGACGGTCTTGCGCAGCCGGGTGTGGTCCGGCGGGTCCAGCGACATCAGGACGCCTTCGCCGGCCGGGTCGGGCTGGATCCGCGGAGCCGCGTCGTGCAGCGTCGCGGCTCTGCCGAACCGGGGGTCGCCCAGCACCGTTCTGATGTCCTCGTAGCGGGTCACCAGCCAGGCTTCGCCGCCGTACGGGAGACGGACGCGGCTGAGGGGTTCGGTCCGGCGCAGCGTCGCGAAGAGTGGCTCCATGGACAGGCGTGCGGGAGTCTCGAAGGGAAAGTCCCGTACCTGCCGGCTGTGGGTGGTCACTGACTCCTCCTGTGCGTCGAGGGGGACGTGCTCGCCGTCCACCCGGCCGGGCCGCGACGGGCGCGAAGCCCGCCGGGAGGCCGGGATCCGGCCCGGCGCGTGGCCGGGGACCCGCCGTCGGACGGTGGTCGGCGGCTCAGGGGTGGGCGGGGGCGGCGCTGAACAGTCGGGCCAGGTGGTAGCGCATCACGTCGCGGGCCTGTTCGGGGGTGCGCTGTCCGACCAGGACGCTGGTTCCGACGCCGTGGCTGAGGCTCAGCAGCCGGGCGGCCTCCGCGTCGGGATCGAGACCGGCCGCGATCTCCCCCGCGGACTGCGCCGTGGTGAGGATCCCGGCGAGTTGGCGCTCCAGCCGGTCGGGACCAGCGACGAAGGGCTGTGCGGCCAGTTCGGGGTCGGTCATGGCGAGCACGGCGTAGGACATCCACACGAGGCGGAAGGTGTGGCGTGCCTCGTCGGCCGGCAACGCCTCGTCGACGAACGCCTCCAGACAGGCCCGCGCCGAGTCGGGATCGTCCAGGGCCGCGAGCCGCGCGGCCCACCGCTCGTGGCTCAGGCGCTCCAGCCGCAGCAGCGCGGCGTGCAGCAACTCGGCCTTGGTGTCGAAGTAGTACTGCACCAGGTTCAGGGACATCCCCGCTTCCGCGGCGACCGCGCGCAGCGTCACCGCGTGCAGCCCGTCGCGCGCGGCCACCCGGACCAGGGCGTCGGCGATGTGCGCCCGGCGCTGGGTGTGATCGACGCGCTTCGGCACGGTGACCCCTTTCCGGTCGGCGCGTTTTCATAGTACCGCTGTACTATAAAGTCCGGGCGACGATGGGGAAAAGACATGGGACAACGCGAAACCCGGGCCGCCGGCGGCCCGGTGGAGGGCGCGGAGCCGGCCGGAGTCCTGACGAGCCGCCAGACGGCGCTGCTGTGGCTGGCCTGCGCGGCGCAGTTCATGGTGGTTCTGGACGTATCGGTGGTCAACGTCGCGCTGCCGTCCATCCGCACCGCCCTCGGCTTCGACGCCGCGGGACTGCAGTGGGTCGTGGGGAGCTACGCGCTGGTCTTCGCCGGCTTCCTGCTCCTGGGCGGCCGCCTCGCCGACCTCTTCGGCCGCCGAAGGGTGTTCCTGTGGGGGCTCGTCCTGTTCTCCGCCGCCAGCCTGGTGGGCGGCCTCGCCGTGGCGCCGGGCCTGCTGATCGCGATGCGGGCCGTCCAGGGGCTGGGCGCCGCGGTGCTGGCCCCGGCCACCCTGACGGTGCTGACCACCACGTTCGCCGAAGGCGCACGCCGCACCAAGGCGTTGGCGATCTGGACGGCCGTCAGCTCGGCAGGCGGCGCGGCGGGCAACCTGATCGGCGGCGTACTGACCGACACCCTGTCCTGGCGCTGGATCCTGCTCATCAACGTGCCCATCGGGGCCGCGGCCGTGCTGGCGGCCGTGCGCCTGCTGCCCGCCGACACCGAGCGCAGCGGGTCCGGACGGCTCGACATCCCGGGCGCGGTGCTGGCCACGCTGGGCGTCACCGCTCTCGTCTACGGCGTCAACCAGGCCGGGAAGCACAGTTGGGGCGACCCGACCACGCTGGCGGGGCTGGGGCTGGGAGCCGCGGCACTGACCGCCTTCGTGTGCGCGGAGGCACGGTTCGCGGCGGCACCGCTGATGCCGCCGCGGCTGGTGCGGCTGCGGCCCATCTGGGCGGGCAACGTCACCATGCTGCTGGCCGGGGGCTGCTTCATCCCCATGTGGTATTTCCTCTCGCTCTACATGCAGGACGTCCTCGGCTACGGAGCCCTCGCCACCGGCGTCGGCTTCCTGCCGCACACCCTCGTCGGCATCGCGGCAGCGCGGCTGGCTCCCGTCGCCATGCGGCGCACCGGCGCCCGCGCGCTGATCGTGCTCAGCGCCCTGCTCGCCGCGGTCGGCTTCCTGTGGCAGAGCCGCATCGGGGAGCACAGCGGCTACTGGGGCGGCCTGCTGGGACCCGCGATCGTGATGTCCGCCGGGATGGGCCTGCTGATCACCCCGATCACCACCACCGTCACCTCCGGGGTCGACGAACGGGACGCGGGTGCGGCCTCCGGGCTGATGAACACCACCCGCCAGCTCGGCGGCGTCGTCGGACTCGCCGCTCTGGTCACCCTCGCCACCGCGCACACCGGCACGGACCTCGCGTACCGCTCGGTGTTCGCGGCGAGCGCGGCGGTGTGCGGGGCCGTGGCACTCATGGCCTGCGCCCTGCCGGCGGCGCACGCGCCGGAGCCGGAACCGGTCGGGCCGTCGGCCGCACCCGACGAACCGGCGGACGAACCGGCCAGGTGAGACGGGCGGCGAGCGGCCCCCCTGCAGGGTATTCCGGGCCGCGGTGCGGCCCGGAACACGCCACCCGCCCGCGCGCTCACGCCGACCCCGGCCGCTCCCGCCCCGGGGAGCAGCCGGGAAGAGGCGTCAGTCGCCGGTGTCGGTCGCCCAGACCGGCCGCCGGGCGCTGTTGTAGATGACGACGTTGCCGTCGTCCTGGACGGCGAGGTAGGCGCCCTTGTGCCAGGTACCGGCTGCCCAGACCGGCTTCCCGGCGCTGTCGTAGACGACGAAGTTGCCGTCCTCCTGGAAGACGGCGCAGTTGCCGCGGCTCCAGGTGTGCGGCGCCTGCCACACAGCGCGGCCGTCCTTGTACAGGACGAAGTTGCCGTCCTGCTGCATCCGCAGAACGGCCCGGCCGTTCCCGGAGGTCCACGCCTGGTTCTTGCAGATGGTCGCCCGCGGCCGGATGATGTGGTCGCTCATGACCCGCCCGACCGCGGCCCGTTCGGCCGCCCGGATCGGAGCGGCCGAGACTCCCGGACTCGACGGGGTGGCCGCCTGCGCGCTCCCCGCCCCCACGAAGGCCAAAGCCGCCACCACCGCGCACACCGCTCCGCGCATGTTCATCGCACACTGCCCCTTCACCGAAATGCCCTGAATACCAACGCAAGGTGCAACTGGTGCGCAAATCATTGCTTTTGCGCGACAGCGGCGTCGAGAGCTTCCCCCCGAGCGCCATCCCAACGGGCTACCGCACCGCCCCAAACCCGGTGCCCACCAGCGCGTCGCGGCACACTCCGTGCAATCCGCGCGCCTGGCCACGACCGGAGGGCGACCCAGCCGAGGAGGGCACAACGGAGCCTTCCGCCGCCGCCTTCGCCACCGGAGCGCGGCGGGACCGTCCGGCCCGCACCGCACGGGAACCCCGCCCCCGGACGGAGGACGGCGCCACGCTCCGTGCGGGGCCAGGCGCACAGCGATGCGGGGGCGTGAGATGTGACGCAGGGCGCACGGTGCGGGCCGGGTGGCATGGCATACTCCACCGAAAGTGCTCATACCGCTCCGGCAGCCATCCGCTGCGGACCCGGAATCCGGCACGTGGCGGAACGCCGCGCCGGAGAGCCCGGCGCTCCGGCGCCCGGCCGGGCCGTGCCACAGGCACTCTCCGGCGGGACCCCGGTCCGGAAGCCGATGCCGACACCGACGACGCGGTCGGCCCCCCGTCATCCCCCCACACGCACCGCCGGGCGCCCGCCCGGCGCGCACCGCCCGGCCCGGTCCCCGGGCCCGGGCGGTGCCCCGGCACCATCGTCCCGGCGCCGCGTCCCAGACAGGGAGTACCACCCCCGATGAACACCCGACGTACCGTACTCGTCACCGTCTCCGCGCTCGCTGCCGTCGTCGCCGCGGGCGGGGGTGCCAACGCATTCGTCGAACACGAAGCGCAGCAGCGCGCCACCGACGCCGTCCGCTCCCGGCTGGGCGACTCCGCCAGCGGCGTGCACGCCGAGCTCACGGATCCGCTGGCCGGACTGAAGACCCTGACCGGCCGGGTCGGCACCGTGCACATCAGCGCGGACGAGGTCCGCCGGGAGGGGACGTCCTTCGCCGTGGACGCGGCACTGCACGGCGTCTCCACCGACGGCAGCGCACACTCGGGGTCGGCCACCGTCACGGTGGGTTACGACGAGCTGGCCGAGCGGCTGCCCGAGCCGGTGCGGGACATGAAGCCCGGCACGGACGGCAGCCACCTCACCCTCTCGGGTCCCGTGGGCGGTCTCGGGATCCCGGTCACCGTGCTGAACACGGTCTCCGCCTCCCCGGACGGGGGCCTGACCATCACCCCGAAGAGCGTGCGCGTCATGGGTCAGCAGCTCCAGATCGACACGCTGACCTCGCTGCCCGGCATGGACGGGTTCGCCGACCAGCTCGGTCCGCGCACCGTCAGCCTCGAGGACCAGTTGCCGGACGGCGTCCGGCTCACCGGTGCCGAGGCCGCCGAGAAGGGGCTCGCGCTCAGCTTCGACTTCTCCCCCGACATGCTGCGGTCCTCCGGCGACGCGAAGGCGTAGTCGTCCCGGTCGTCCGGTCGCGGGCCCGGGGCTCCGGGCGCCTGAGCGGCTGAGCGGCTGTGCGCCTGAGCGGCCGCCGTACCGCCTCTGACCGGGGCCGCGGGGCCGTCGGGCCCGCGGGCCGTGCGGTCCGGCGGCATTCAGGGGTCGACGAGTTCGACCTCCGCGTCCACGGGGCAGGAACGCATCGCTTCCCGCACGATTCCGTTCCGCGCCCGCGGATCGACGTTGGGGAGCGCGACCGCGGCGCGGGTGGTGAAGGAGTAGCGCAGCGCGCCCTCGTGGCTGAGGGCCACCTCCGCCCGCACCCGGCTGCCGCTCAGGTCGGCGCCCGTCTCACTGCCGACCACGCCGAGTGTCTGATGCAGACAGGACGCCACCGCGGCGGCGTAGAGCTGCTCGGGGCTCCATTCCGTCCCGTCGTGGGCCGCTTGCGGGCCGGGAGGGGCGGCCACCGGCAGTTCCCGTCCGCCCTCTTCCACGCCCACCCGGTCGCCGTCCGGCGAGGAGGGATCGCCCTTCACCGAGTAGGCCGCGGTGGTGTGGAGCGTGTGGTGCGACATCAGGGTCTCCTTCCGCGGCGGATCGGGCCTTTCCCGCATCCCGGCGGGCCGTTCCGAGGGCGGACGCGGACGGCCCGCCACCGGCAGCGGAGAGCGGGGTGCGGTCGTCCGCTGCTTCCCGCGGACCTCTCGTGGCCGCCGGGCGAAAGTCACCTGCCCGGTGTCCGGGCCGTGCGTCCGCCGCCTTCCGGGGTCACCAGGACGTGGCGCGCGAAACCTCGGCGCACCCGGCACGACCGGCAGCCCCCGGCACGCGGTGGCCGGTACCGCAGTGGTTCGCACCGCCGAGCGGCGCTCCGGCAGCACACCGGCCCCCCGGGGGGGGGGGGGGGGGGGTGACCGGTACCGGACACACCGCCGGAACGCCCGTCGGGGCGGACGGAGGCCGTCCGCCCCGACGGGCCGGGAACAGCGTCCGGCTCAGCAGGAGCCGAGGTCCTCCCAGACGCCTCCTCCCCCGCCGGTGCCGGGCTCGTCGCCCTGCGTCCACCACTTGGCCTTCCAGGTGTGGCCGTCGTGGGAGACCACGTCACCGCCGTGGTAGACGGTGGAGGCCGCCCACGCTTCGCCGGAGCACTCGCCGGGCTCCCCGGGATCGCCCGGATCGCCGGAGCCGGGTCGGACCACGGTCGTACCGCGCCTCAGGTCCCCGGCGAGCCCGTAGGCCGTGCCGTCGATGGTCACCGTCCAGTTGGACGGAGTCGAGACGGGCAGGTAGTAGACGAAGTCGAGCGAGATCGAGCCTCCGGGCGGCACGGACTGCCAGCCCGGCACCTTCAGTGCGACGCGCTGGAAGTCGCCGTCGAGTCCGCCCTTGTTGGGCCCGCTGTGGCCGCTCTTGATCACCTTCGCGCCGAAGCCGGACTGGTCCTTGGCGTTGTCCGGGGCGGAGGTTCCGTAGTCGAACTGGAACTCGGTGCCGCCGGGCAGCGTGGTCCCGGTGTTGTTGGTGATCGTCAGCTTCGGGCTGATGGGGTAGTTGGAGTCGCCCAGCGGGAAGTCCCCGAAGGAGACGTCGATGTCGACGGTGTCGGTGGGCAGGTCGGTGCCGGCCCGCCGGGCACCGTACGGCGAGGCGGACTTGAATGCGTCGTACATGACGGTCGTGAGCGTGTCGCCGCTCTCGTACTGGCCCTTCTCGCCGTTCCAGCCGTAGTCGCCCGCCAGTTCCCAGACCATCGTGCCGCCCAGGCCGCGGTCCACCACGTAGTCGGCCTTCGCCGCGACCGACTGCTCGTCCTCGGTGGACAGGAAGACCTTCTTCTTCTCGTTCCACAGCCAGGGCGCCACGAGCGTCGAGTCGTAGTGCCGGGTGTAGGTGCCCTCCAGGGAGGTGTCGGCCGGGAAGCCGTAGTCGGTCACGTAGTCACCGACGACACCTTTCTCCAGGTTCTTGGCGTGCCACATCGGGTTCGACCCCGCGGGGGACTCCTCCCCGTTCGCGTCCTTGTCGTGCCACAGGTTGTCGATGCCGACGGCGCCGTCGCCGCACGTGCTGAGCCCGGACCCGGCGGGGCAGTCGGACGAGGGCGCGGTGCCCCAGAGCCCGTCGGTGCCGCCCTGCACGTTCTTGTGCCCGCGGGTGTAGTAGGGCAGTCCGATGTTGATGCGGCCCGCGGGCATCGATCCGCGGAAGTAGTGGTACGCCCAGTCGGTGTTCAGATAGCCGATGCCGCCGTACTGCGAGGTGTTGTAGACCCCGGCGGCGGCAAGTTCGCCGTCCTTCCCGTCGTCGAAGAGCGAGGCGTTGGGACCGACGTACTTGTTCCAGGCGCCGTGCAGGTCGTAGGACATGATGTTGACGTAGTCCAGGTACTTCTGCATCTGGTACGTCTCCATGCCGCGCAGCAGCCATCCGGAGGCCGGTGCGGCGGCCGTGAGCAGGTAGTGCCGCCCGTCCTCGGCCCCGGCCCGGTCGAGCTTCTGGCGCAGCGTCTTCATCAGCGCGTCGTAGCCCTTCACCAGGCCCGCGCGCCGCGGGTTGGCCAGCGACCAGTCCAGCGGGTTGCCCGCGTCCTTCATGCTGGTGGCGTACTCGTAGTCGATGTCGACGCCGTTGAAGCCGTAGGTGCGGACGAAGTCCACCGCGGAGTCGGCGAACGTCTCGATGCCGGTGCGGTTCACCGAGCCGTCGGAGTTCGTGGCCATCTTGTAGAACCCGCCGGAGGCCACCCGCTCCCCGTCGTCGCCGAGGTAGCCGCCGCTCTCCGCCCAACCGCCGACGGAGATCATGGTCTTCACGTTCGGGTGCTGCTTCTTGAACTTGTTGAGCAGATTGAAGTGGCCCTTGTAGGAGTACGCGGGGTCCATCTCGGCTCCCGGGACACCGGGCCAGGTCATCCCGGTGGCCGGGTTGTCCACGCCGTCGGCGCCGACCGAGATCCGGTCGTCGCCGCCCACGTGCGCGAAGGCGTAGTTGAGGTGGGTGACCTTGTCCCACGGGATGTCGTCGACGAGGTACGCCGGCTTGCCGTCCTTGCCCGTGCGCCAGCTGCTGAAGTAGCCGATGACGCGGCGCTGATGGTCGCCGCCCATCTTCTCGCGCCCGTTGCCGTCGTAGACCGAGCAGTACGGGACGTCGACGCCCGGCGTGGCGTACAGGCCGTCGGGACGGCAGGACTCGTCCGCGCCGGCCGGCGCGGACGCGGAGTCGGTACCGGAGGGGGGTGCGGCGTGCGGTGCGGCTGCCGCCGGGGCGGTGAGACCGCCGAGCAGCAGCGCCGCGGTCGCGGCCGCGACCGCGGAGAGCGCGGCTCTCCCGGGTCTGAGCGGGGTTCTCCCGCGTCTGGGGGACACCATCTGATTCCTCCTGGGGGGTCGGTGTCGCACCGGGCGGCGGCCCCGCGACGTGCCGCCCCGCGAGGCCGCCACAGATGAAGGTGACGCAGACCTTAAGAGGACTAGACCAGTAGGTCAATAGGTCTGTACCAAAGAACCGGCCCGTCGGCCCGCCGCCGCCTCCGGCGTCACACCGGGAAGGTGACCGGAAGGCGGTCCAGCCGGGTCTCCCAGGTGGAGGCCGTGTCGGTGAGTTCGGCGGGGTCGACGGCGGGCCGCAGCCCCGGCAGCCGGTGCACCAGTACCTCCACCGCCGTCTCGATGATGGCCTGCCCGATGGCCTGCCCCGGGCACTCGTGCGGGCCGCTGCTGAACGCCAGATGGGCCTGGTTGCCGCGGACCGCCGTGCCGGTGCGGGGCCGGATCTCCGGGTCCAGGTTCCCCGGACCCAGCCCGAGGATCAGCAGGTCGCCCGCCCTGACCTGCTGGCCGCCCAGTTCGCAGTCGGCGGTGGCGAACCGGCCCGGCAGCACGGCCAGCGGCGGGGAGTTCCACATCATCTCCTCGACGATCGCCGTGACCGTCAACTGCCCGCTCACCAGGTCGGCGAGATGGGAACTGCTGCCGAGCACCGCCTGCAGCACCCGGGCCAGCAGATTGCTGGTGGTGGTGTGGGCCGCGATGAGCACGAGGCGGAGGTGGTTCTGCACCTCGTCGTCGTCCAGGCAGGCGGGGTGCTCGATCAGCCCGGTGGCGAAGTCCGGACCGGGTTCGGCCCGCTTGTGCGCCGTCAGCTCCGCGAGGACCCGCATGATCCGCTCGTTGTGCTCGACGGCGCCCTCACCGCCCCGCATCATCTGAGCGCAGGACGCGACCAGTTGTTCCCCGTCCGACTCGGGCAGCCCGAAGAGCCGGGTGAGCACCAGCATGGGAAGGTGTTCGGAGTACTGCGGGACCAGGTCGGCGCGGCCGGTGTGCGCGAAGGCGTCGATCTGCTTGTGCGCGAAGTGCACGACATGGCGGCGTATCCCGCGGTTGGCGACCGTCGCCATGCTGTCGGTGACCGCGCCGCGCAGCCGCTGATGCGGCTCCCCGTCCTGGGAGAGGCAGTCGGGGCGCCAGCCCAGCATCGGGATGAGCGGGGACATCTCCTCGATCCGCCCCTCCTGCCAGTCCCGCCATCGTCGCGAGTCCCGGCTGAACTGGCCCGGGTTGTCCAGCGCCCGCCGGTTCTCCCGGTAGCCGAGCACCAGCCAGGCCCGCACATCCCCCTCCAGCAGGACCGGCGCCACCGGCCCGTACTGCTTGCGCAGCCGCGAGTAGGTCGCGTACGGGTCGGCCGTGGACTCCGCCGCGTACAGCCTGGTCGCCGCGCCGGTGTGCCCCACCGGGCAGCCGGCGGGCGGGAGCGGCGCCTCCAGGCGCGTACCGTCGGAGGGCTGGGCGTTCATCGGGACTCCAATACGGCGGCGGAGCGTTCCTTGACGTGGCGGATGAGCGTGATCAGCACATCGCGGCTCGACACCCGGTCGCGTGCGTCGCAGTCGACGATCGGGGTGGCGGGCGAGACGGCCAGGGCCTCCCGCACCTCCTCGGCCGGATGGCGGCGGGCGTCCGGGAAGACATTGACGGCGATGACGAACGGGACCTCCAGCCGCTCCATCTCCTCGATGGCCCGGAAGCTGGACTGCAACCGCCGGGTGTCCACCAGGACGACCGCACCGAGCGCACCCTTGAACAGTCCGTTCCACAGGAACCAGAACCGCTCCTGGCCCGGCGTGCCGAACAGGTAGAGCACGAGCTGTTCGTTCAGGCTGATCCGGCCGAAGTCGAGGCTGACCGTGGTGCTCTTCTTGTCCGCGACGCCGACCAGGTCGTCGACCCCGGCGCTGGCCTGCGTGAGGGTCTCCTCCGTGGTCAGCGGCACGATGTCGCTCACCGAGCCGACCATGGTCGTCTTCCCCGTGCCGAAGCCGCCGGCGACCATCACCTTGACCGACCGGCTCCCCTGATTCAGCGCGTCCGCCCGCTGCGGGAACGCCGGCTGGTCAAAGCCGTTGAAGTCCACTGAGTACCTCCTCGAGAAGCGCGAGGTCGGGGCCGGGGTCACCCGTACCTGCGATGGGATCACGGGCTTCCACCCGGCCTGCGCCCAGCAGATCGGCCACCAGCACCGCGAGGATGTTGAAGGGCAGCCGCAGGTGCGCGCCCAGTTCGGCCACCGACAGCGGGTCGCGGCACCAGCGGAGGATGGCGTCGTGCTCGGGCTGGCCCCCGGGCTCGGGCACGGAGCGGGTGACGAGCAGGGTGGCCACGTCGAGGGTCGCCGCTCCCCCGGGGGCGCTGCGGCCGCCGGTGAGTACGTAGTAGCGCTCCAGCCCGGACGGGCCCGAGCCCTGCCGCGGCTGGGTCATCCAGGCTGCCCCTGCCGCGGCACGGTCCCGAGGAGGTCTCCCATCCTGCGGGCGCAGTCCCTCATCTGGTGCCCGAGCAGCCCCTGGTCGAGCCCGGACCTGGCGAGCACGCCCAGGTATGTCTCGGTTCCGGCGCGGACGACGAACAGGTGCCCGCCGTCCACTTCGATCCCGGCGAGCCGGAGCTGGCCGTTCTCCTTGGGGAACTGCTCGGCGACCGGCTGGGCCAGCGACTGCAGTCCCGCGACGATGGCGGCGAACCGGTCGGCGTCGTCCGGGTCGGCGCCGTAGGAGGTGATGGCCTTTCCGTCGGAGGAGGCCACCAGCGCGAAGCGGATCTCCTGGATGCTCTCCGCCAGCTCGCGGAGCGCCCAGCTCAGGTCGGTCTGGTGCTGCGTCATGTGGCTAGTCACCCTCTTGTCGGTCGTCGAGGCGGTCGTGCGTGTCGGGTGCGGAGGCCGGACCGCTGCCGGAGACGAAGGCGGCCAGTCCGGCGAAGGACTCCTCGGGCGGTACGCCCGGGTCCTCCCCGGCCGGGGTGCGCATGCCGTGGCGGATGCCGGGCCCGTCCGCGGACTGCTTGCTCCGCTTGGGCAGACCGCCCGGCGTGGTGCCGCTCTGCGGCGGCTCCTCCTCCGGCACCTCGTCCGCCGGCGGGCTCGCCGGGACCGGCTCGGGGCGCCGCCGGGGGATGGCGGCCCGCACCGAGGACGGGTCGGGGTAGCGGGGCTGGTCGAGGGGCTTGAAGTACTTGTGCGGCACGACCACGACGACGGCGGTTCCGAGCCACGGCGAGTGGTCGAAGGTGACCGTGATGCCGTACTTGCGCGCGAGGTTGCCCACGACCCGCAGGCCGAGCTGGGCGTCCTCGGCCAGTCCGTCCGGACCCGAGCCGACGGCCACCCCGTCCAGCAGCCGCAGCGCCTGGCGCCGCTTCTCCTCCTTGAGCCCGGTCCCGGCGTCCTGGATCTCGATGCCCAGCCCGTTGGGGACTTCCCGGCCGGACACGATCACCGTCTCGGCCGGGGGCGAGTACCGCGTCGCGTTGTCCATCAGGTGGGCGAGGATCAGCGTGAGGTGGTCGACCAGGCTCCCGTCGACGCCCAGTTCGGGAAGGCTGCGCAGTTGAACGCGCTTGTACTCCTTGATGCGCGCCATGCCGCCGCGGGCCACGCTGATCAGCGGCTGGTGGGTCTGCCACTGTCTGCCCGGCCGGTCGGCTCCGCCCAGCACGACGATGCTGGCGGCCAGGCAGTCGGCGGGGCCGATCTCCTGGTCGAGCTGCATCAGATCGCGCGCCACCGTCGGCAGGTTGCCGTGCACGCCCTGCATCTCGTGCAGCTGGGCCCGGATCTTGCTGGTGTACACCTGCATCCGGCTGCCGATGCTGACCACCGACTGGCGGGCCGAGGTGCTGCGGTCGAACTCCTCCTCGATGGCGATCATGGCGGACCGCAGGATCTTCCGGAAGGTGCCGCGGAACTCCTCGGGCACGTCAGGATCCTCGGCCAGCGGCCGCAGCAGGTCGTCCATCGCCTCGCCCTGGCGCAGCGCGTCGATCGCGGCCGGGAGGAACTCCTCCGGCAGCCGCAGCAGTTGCACCCGGTGCCGCTCGGTGACGTCGGTCAGGCGCGCCTGCAGGCCCGACAGTTCGGTGGTGTACTTCTCCTCCACCGACGCCAGCCACCGCTCCCACTGCTCCTTGTCCCGCATCGCCTGGTCCCGGTGCGTGCCGACCGCGTGGCGGAACCGGCGTTCGCAGTTCAGCAGGCGCTCGACGCACACAGCCGTGGCCGCGGTGGCCACCGCTCCGGCGATGAGCACCGCCGGCTGCGCCCCGGCCGATCCCGCGACCACCGCGACGGCCGTGGCCACGCATATCGCTACGGGAAGTGCCCACCACGCATACCAGGCAGCGGGCAGCCGGGCCGCGGGTGGGGTCGTGGCAAGTTCCATCTGGGTCCTCAACCAATTGCTCGGGCGGGGCGGGTCGGAAACGCTCTTCGGCGGCCGGATCCGTGACCGGAGGCGGCTCTCGCCGAATGGTCCGCCGACACTTCCGCTTCCTCTCGAAGAGTGGTCCTGAAGCGGTGTGACGGCAGGCCACAGCTCCCGGGAGCGCCAACCCGCCGGGAGTCGGGGAGTTTAGCCAGACGCAGGCCCACCTCGCAGGAGATGCCATGTTCCGCCATACATCTCGGATTTCCGTTCGAACAGGGTTGCGCGAAATCCGGCTCCCCTCGGCCGCGGCACGTCCGTCCTCGATTCCCGCGGCGGGCGGCGGAAGATCGGCTTCGACCTGCGGACGGGAACAGTTCGCGGCTGCCCGCCCCCGCGCCGCGGGCGGCGTCGGCGGCACTCCGCCCCGATGGAACGGCCGGGATTGTTCGAACAGTTCTGCGCGCCAACTTGTTGATGATTCTTGAACCATCTACTCACGTAGGAGTTCATTTTCTGGTCTACTTTGACCGTCCTGGATCAGTCACATGAGCCAGGCACATACCGCGTACACACCCCGGATGCATCCGACGATTGTGGGGAGACTCTCCTGGCACCGGCAGGACGTCCCGCCGGCCGCGCGGCCCACCCCGCGAAGCCCGCGACCGTAAGGGCTCTTCTGCCTGCCGACCTGCTTCGGACAGGTCATCGGCGAACATCCGGATCGGCACCCCCACCCGAGGAGTGCACTGAGCCGGCGCAACCGCGCGCGCGTGTCATGCGCGCAGCACCGCCGTGGGCGACCCCACGAGCAGGAGGGACTCACCGATGGAACGAAGCGCGACCAGTGGCGAACTGGCAAACGTGATCAAAAACGTGATCAAGAGTTCTACCGACGATTTCAAACAACGCGAGAAAATCGGCATCGCACGTTGCGACACGGCAGTCCGCCGGGAAGATCGGCATCGCGCCATATTCCCCGTCGAGGGTGTGCTGAGCCGTACCCCACGGGAATTCACCGCACTCGACGAGCACGGGGCGGAGCGCCTGCGGCGGCTGGAGGCGGGTCTTGCCGTCGTGCAGGAGGACTTTCCCGGGCTGGAGACCGGTGTCGCCCTGTGCCGGCTCTCGTGCGCGTTACTGGAAGGCGCCTGGCGCGAACGCGCCGCGAGCCCGGACGCGCCCGCGGACGACGACACGTGCGCCTGTGCCCTCTGCGCCCACCTGCCCGAGCCGCTCCCCCGCGGGCTGGAGGACTACGACTGGCGCAGGAGCGACGGACGCCCGCTGCGGGTCAAGACCTGGCCCGAGCGGAAGGAACTCGACAGCGTGCTGACGGGCGGCTGGGTGTGGACCCGGAAGATGAACGACTCCGAACGGGACCTCGGCCTCCGCTTCCGGCACCAGGACGACATTCTGGTGCTCCACGAGTACAAGCGCGTCGAGGCGGCGATCGAGGTGTCCGAGAGCGCCCGGCGCGTCCGGCGGGGGCTCACGCGAGACCGCACGAGCAACGGGGCGCGCGCTCTGCTGTGCGGGCTCTACGCCGCGCACAAGCGGGCGGTCGACGAGTACTGGCTCGACCAGCATGTGGCGGGCGCGGTCGCACTCCCCCAGCGCACGCCGCTCGACAAGCCCTCCTACGCGCTGCTGCAGCTCATGGACTGCCTGTTCTGGCACGTCTCGCCGGACGAGGAGCTCTGGCAGGAGGAGCACCTGGCGGCGCTGGTCCTGTGCCGTGTGCTCAACGACATGACCGACGTCCGCGCCGACGCGGTGACCGGCGAGGCCAGCAATTTCTGGCTGAGTTCCATGTCCACCCACGACAAGGCGCTCTACGGCGCCTGCGTCGTCGCGCTCCTCAAGTACGGTTGCATGCCGGAATCCCACGGCCTGCGGTGGAACTCCTGGCTGATGAACACCACCGTCGTCTGGGAAGGGCTGACGGGCAGGCACGCCCTGTGGTTCGACGGGATCACCGACGGTCTCCCCGCACGGGAGGACTGCCTCCTGTGCGGCATCGAGCCCAACGCCTGCACCGGCCTGCTGACCGGAGGCGTGGCACTGGAGGTCGGCGCCACCCCGCTGGTGGAACACCTCGGCGCCGCGGCGGCTGCCCTCTCGGCGCGCTGCCGCCGGGAGCAGCCCGCGGTGTGGCGGCTCTTCGACCGCGAACTGGCCGCCTTCGAGGCGCTGCACGGGGAGTGGCGCGGCAACGTCGGCTCGGTCTGGGAGATCCTCCGCCGCACCTACGTCGCCGGAGTCCGGGCGTGTCTGGCCGGCGGGCGGGGCGCCCGCGCGGTCCAGACGGACTCCGGGGAGGTGGGTGCGGCCCTGTTCCACACCCTGCACCGGCCGCCCGCCTGCAAGGAGGACACGGCGCTGCTCTCCTACATGTTCGGCTGCGCCCATCCGCACTTCCTGTGGAACGCCCAGGGGTACGCGCCGTCCGCCGTCGTCGGTGACTGGCTGGACGGCTGAGCAACCGCCTCCGGGCGTCGGAGAACGCGCGGAATGCGGCGCCGGTGGACGCGCGTGCCGCACACGCCGCCGCCGGTCCGGCGCCGCACCCGCAGGACGGACAGGCAGCGGGCGGAAGCGGGCGCGCAGGGAAGCTCTGCTCCGATTCCGGGAAGCGTGTCCGTCCCGGCACCCCGAAGTCCACCACGGGGAGGCAGCCGGGCGATCCGGTCGGCTCCCGTGCCGGCGCCGTGAGCGCGGCAGGAGAGTGTCCCGTGGCGACCCCTCCGAAGTCCCGTAGTGAACCCTCCGAAGGAGCGACCGGCATATGGCGAGCCGCCCGCGGCCCTCTCCGCGCCGAGCACCGCGGCACTCGGCCGTCCTGCGGGAACGGAACTTCCGCGTCTTCTTCATCGGCTGCACCACCTCGATGCTCGGCACGGCCATGGCGACGGTCGCGCTCGCGTTCGCGGTCCTGGACGCCACAGGCTCGCTCTCCGACCTCAGCCTCGTGATGGCGGCGCGGATCGTGCCGCTCGTCGCCCTCCTGCTGGGCGGCGGCGTCCTCGGCGACCGGCTGCCCCGGCGGCTGATCATGCTGTGCTCCGACTGGCTGCGCGCACTGACCCAGGGTGTGCTGGCAGTCCTGCTCCTGACCGGCTCGGTCCGGCTGTGGCAACTCCTCCTGCTGGCCGCACTCGGCGGCGTCGGCGAAGCCTTCTTCAAGCCCTCCTTCGACGGGCTGCTGCCGCACGTGGTCTCCGCCGCGCGGCTCCCGGACGCCAACACCATGATCGGCCTGGGCAACTCGGTGGCGGGCGTGGCGGGTCCCGCACTCGCGGGGGTGCTGGTGACTCTGACCTCCCCCGCCACGGTGCTGATGGTGGACGCCGGAACCTACGCCGTGTGCGCCCTGTTCCTGATGCTGCTGCGCGTCCCGCCGTCCCGGTCGGCGGTCGCCGGCACCGGTGTGCTGCGCGAGTTGCGGGAGGGCTGGGGGGTCTTCACCGCGCACCGGTGGCTGTGGACGGTGACGCTGCAGTTCACCATGTTCAACTTCGTCGTCTGGGCACCGTATCTGGTACTCGGACCGGCCGCCGCGGAGGAGAGCTACACCGGAGCCGGCTCGTGGGGCGCGGTCGTGGCGGTCTACGGCCTCGGCTCCGTCACCGGCGGGCTGCTCCTGCTCGGCCGGCGGCCCTCGCGGCCCCTGCTGGTCACCACCCTGGTCACGGTGCTGTGGGCGGCCCCTTCCGCCGCACTGGCCGCCCGGGCACCGCTCGGGGTGGTGTGTGCCGGGGCCCTGTGTGCCGGGGTGGCCAACTCGGTCTTCAACGCCCTGTGGATGACGACCATTCAGCAGTACGTGCCGCGTGCGGCGCTCTCGCGGGTGATGTCCTACGTGTCGTTCGGTGCCTACTCCATCGGCCCGCTCGGCCTCGCCCTGGCCGGGCCACTGGCGGAGCGTACGAGCATCTCGACGGTGCTGGCCGTCGGAGTCTGCTGGCAGGTGGCCGCCAACGCCTGCGTCCTGTGCCTGCCGTCGGTGCGCGGGGTGCGCCTGATCAGCGCGGCGGGCAGCGCGCCGGTCGCGGGGCCCGCCCGGGAGCACACGCCTCGGGGCGGGCCCCCGGCCTGACCGTGCGCCTCCTCCGGGGGACCGGGGGCCGACCGGGAGCGGCGCCGAGGCGGCCGAGGTGCCGGGGGCTCACCGGGAGGGGAACGGCGGCGCCCAGGGCTCGCCCTCCAGCAGCAGCCCGTTGGCCAGGCAGCTGATGGTCCGGTACCAGCCGATCAGCACGAGGAGCTCCAGCAGTTGCGCGTCCTCGTAGTGGGACCGCAACGCGGTCCAGGCGGGGTCGGACAACCGTGCGGTCTCGTGCAGTTCGTCGACCGCACCCATCAGCGCCACCTGCCGGGGGGTGAAGACCGGATCGGCCGCCGCACCGGGGGCGGCGGTGGCACGCAACTGCTCGGAGCCGAGTCCGGCCTGCCGGGCGAGGGTCGCGGCGTGCACGCCCCACTCGTAGGCGCAGTCCGCGCGTGCCGTCACCCGCGCGATGACAAGCTCCCGGTCGACGGCGGGCAGGGAGCCGTGGCCGAGCAGACCGGCGCCCAGCGCGAACATCCGCGAGGCGAGCGCGGGGTTGCGGTGCAGCACCCGGAAGAGCACGAGGGGCTCGTGCGGAACTCCCGGGGGCATCCAGCGATCCAGTGCCCCGGCGACGTCGGCGGGGTACGGAGGAGTGAGCGGTTCGATGCGCGGCACAGCGCCCCCTTGCTTCGATTTTCGAACCACTATGCTGCTTCGACAGTCGAAGCACAAGAGAAGGGAGCCAGGAATGGACACCGGAGCCGCAACACCCCGGCCCGGCGCACCGGTCCGCGGATCCGCTTCGGGCCGCCCGATCATGGCCGCCCTCGATCTGCTCGGACGCCGCTGGACCATGCGCATCGTCTGGGAGCTCAGCCAGGCCCCGGCCGGCTTCCGGGAGCTCCAGCGCCGGTGCGAGCGGATGTCCTCCAGCGTGCTGAGCACCCGGCTGGAAGAGCTGGCCCAGGCCCGGCTGCTCACCCTGAGGGACGACGGCTACCGCCTGACGCCGCTCGGCCAGGAGCTCGTGGACGCCCTCCGCCCGCTGGGCGACTGGAGCCGGCGGTGGGCGGACGCAGCGGACGCCTGAGGCCGTGCGCACGGCCCGGGGTGCCACGACCCCGCACCGGTCAGGAACGCCGTGCCGGTCGCCCGGCGTCATCCGGCGCGTCCGGCAGCCGTCACCGTGGTGCCGGGGCCCCGCACCAGCCCGGCCCCCGGGCCGGTGACGGATCGCCAGAAGAGGGGTTGGATCATGCAGTTGGACGGTCAGCGGGATGTCGGACGGCTCCGGCATCCGGAGTTGCGCAGAGGGGCGGCGAAAGCTCATGAGGCTCTGTTTCCTGGTGGAGGAGCGGTACCGGGAGGACGGCATGCCGATGGCGGTCATCCGCCGGCTCAGGGCCTGGGGGCACTGTGTGGACGTGCTGCGGCCGGGCGTCTCGCTGATCCGGGTCTCGGAGGACATCCGGGCCGGCAGCCACGACGCCTGGGTCCTCAAGACCGTGCCGCACGGCCCCGGGCTGACACTGCTGGAAGCCGCCGCCGCGGTGGGGCTCACCACGGTCAACGACGCGCGTTCGGTCCGCGGTGTGCGGGACAAGGCCCTCGCCGCGGCGGTGGGCCGCAGCCGCGGGCTGCCGGTGCCGGTCACCTACGCGGTGGCACGGCCGGAGTCCCTGGGAGAGATCCCCTCTTCCGCGTTCCCCCTGGTGGTCAAACCCGCCGACGGAAGCGCGGGCCGGGCCGTCCGGCTGGTGTCCTCGCCCGAACTGCTGCCGCGGCTGTGCGGCGAGCTGGCCGGTGAAGGGCTGCTGATCGCCCAGCCGTACGTGCCCAACTCCGGTACGGATCTGAAGGTGTACTGCGTCGGCGGAGAGATGTTCGCCACCCAACGGTGTTCGCCGCTGCACCCCGAGCTGTCGGTACCCGAGCAGCAGGTGCCGCTGAGCGCGGAGGTGGCCGCTCTCGCCGCCGAGACAGGAAGCGTCTACGGACTCGACCTGTACGGCGTGGACGTGCTGCTCGGCCCCGAGGGCCCGGTCGTCGTCGATGTGAACGACTTCCCGAGTTTCCGCCAGGTGCCCGACGCGACGGCACGGGTGGCGCACGCGATCCTCGCCCTGGCGCGCGCGGGGAGCGCCAGGCGTCCGCAGGCAGTGCTGCCGACGTCACCCGGCGGGGCGTTGGGACCGGAACCGGCCGCGTCGCAGGTCGCCGCCGGGGTCGGGGACCCCCGGTGAGGGTCGTTCTGATCACCCCGCGGCCCGACCATCCGCTGCTCGCCGCCGCCACGGCCCTGCTGCGTCCCGACCACCGGGTGGAGGTGATCGACCCGGCGACCGCGGCGGCCGCTCCGCAGTGCGCCGAACCGGAACGCCCGCTGGCCGACGTCTACCTGCTCAAGGCCCGCACCCCGCGCGCACTCGCCCTGGCTCACGCCCTGGAGCGGCACGGTGCGGTGGTGGTGAACTCCGCCGCGGCGACCGCACGATGCCAGGACCGGACGCGGATGGCCGGGCTCGCCCACCGGGCCGGGTTGCCGTTCGTGCGGGGCCGGACGGTGGGCGCGCTGCGGGAACTGGCCGGACTGCAGCCGACGCGCCCGCTCGTCGTCAAGAGCCGGTACAGCAGGCGCGGCGACCTCGTCGCCCGCGTCGACGGTGCCCGGGAGATCCGGGCACTGTGCGGCATATGGGGCTCCGAACCGGTCGTGGTGCAGCCGTTCGCGGCGAACGACGGCTGGGACCGCAAGCTGTGGGTGATCTCCGGACAGCTCTTCGCGGGACTGCGCCGCTCGGAACTGGCCGAGGACAGCCCCGCGGGACCCGCGGGCCGCGAGCCGGCCGAGCCCCTCGCACCCGGCGACCTGCCGCGCGACTGGTACGACCTCGCGCTGCGGACGGGCGCGGCCTTCGGCCTGGAGGTGTACGGACTCGACCTCGTCGACGGCGGCGGGGGCCCGCTGATCGTGGACGTCAACGCGTTCCCCGGGATCCGCGGCCAGGCGGGGGCACCGCGCGCGCTCGCCGAACTCGTCCTGCGGAAGGGTGCCGCCGCACGGAGCGCCCCCGGCGCCGAACGCAGCCCCGGACGGTGAGCGGCGGCGCCGGGCGCGTAAGGCGGTGCCCCCGCGGCCGGAGGCAGGGGCACCGGCCGCGCGCTCAGACCAGCGGCGACCAGTCGGGGCGGCGCCCCAGGTAGCGGAGCAGTTCGCCGCCCGGCTCCTCCGCAGCCGGAGCCCCCGCAGGATCGGCTGCGGGCTCCAGCGCGGGTGCATAGGCGCCGAAGTTCCGCAGCGGTTCGACGATCTGCCGGGCGGCCGGCAGCAGGTACCCGGCCAGCTCCGCGGTCAGCGGCGAGGGCCGCCCGAGCGCGACCGCGATGTCCCAGGCGTGCACGGCCGCATCGAGTGCGCAGGCTCCCAGACCGAGAGCGGGGGACATCGCGTTGGGCGGTACCGGCACCCGCACCTCCTCGGCGTCGGCGGGCACGTCCGCCCAGGCGGCGGCCGCCGCGGTGAGGGCCGACTCGAGCAGCGCCCCGGGGTCGTCGCCGAGTTCGCCCGAGGGTGCGAAGGGGTCCTCGGTCGGACCGGGGCCTCCGGTCAGGAAGGCGGCGAAGGCGAGCTGGTCGCCCACCGCGTGCTGCAGGACCTGGGCCGCATCCCACTTCTCGCAGGGCGTCGGCAGCCGCAGGCCCGCCGCGTCGACCCCGCGCACTGCCGCGCGCAGCGCCTGGTGCGCCTGCTCCAGTACGAGTCTTCCGGTCACGGTCGTCTCCATCCGTTCGGGGTTCACAGATTGTTCGAGGGTGTTCACAGGTTTCCGTAGAACGCCGCGAGGTCCTCGGCCAGCGCCTCGGGGGCGACGTGGTGCAGGTAGTGGGTGGGTTCCGGATGGACCGTCCAGGACCGGATGTCGCCGTGGTCGCGCTCGGCGAACCGGCGGATTCCGTAGAAGTCGCCCACGGAGCCGGACAGCGCGAGCGGCACCGTCGTGCGGCCCTCCGGCCGGGGCGCCTTGGCGTTCTCGTAGTACAGCCGGAGCGCGGATCCCGCAGTCCCGGTGAACCAGTGGATCGCGGCGTTGGCGAGCACGAAGTCGTCGTCGAGCTCCTCGCCCAGCAACTGGTCCAGCCAGCCCAGCAGTCCCGCCGGCGAGTCCAGCAGCGCGTGCGCGAGCGTCTGCGGCTGCTGCGCGTGCACCTGGTTGAAGGCCGACTTGTGCTCCATGAACCAGTTCAGGTTGTCGAGCGCCTGCCGCTCCTCGTCGGTCAGTCCGGTCAGTTCGGCCGGATCGCCCGACGGGAAGGAGAAGACCTGGGTGACGTGAGTGCCCACGACGCGCTCCGGAGCAGCCCTGCCCACCTCGACGGAGATCATCGACCCCGCGTCGTTGCCCGCCGCGCCGTACCGCTCGTAGCCGAGCCGCCGCATCAGGGTGTCCCAGGCGCGGGCGATCCGCCGGTTGTCCCAGCCCTCCTCGGTGGTCGGACCCGAGAAGCCGAAGCCGGGGATCGACGGAATCACCAGGTGGAAGCCGCCCGCGGTGAGGGGAGCGACGATGTTCTCGAACTCCACGACCGAGCCGGGCCAACCGTGGGTCAGCAGCAGCGGCAGCGCGTCGGCGTGTTCGGAGCGGATGTGCAGGAAGTGCACCCGCTGCCCGTCGATCCGGGTGATGAACTGCGGGTGGCGGTTGAGCCGCTCCTCCTGGGCCCGCCAGTCGTAGCCGTGGCGCCAGTACTCCGCCAGGTGCCGGACCCGGTCGGTCGCCACACCGTAGTCCGGACCGGGGGCCGGGTCGGCGAACCTGGTCGCCGCGAGCCGTGCGGCGAGAGCGTCCGTCTCGCTCTTGGGGATCTCGATCCGGAAGCGCCGTATCGCTGTGTCCTCGCGCGTGTCCTCGCTCATGCCTTCCATGATTCCGCCTGCTCCGACCTGGAACAACGCCCGATCGCAGCACGACCGTGATGCCAGACGAAACGATCACCCGGACGCGGCTGCGGGCCCGCCGGACGGCCAGCCGGCCGCCCGGGCGAACGCGACGGCCTCGTCCACGAACGACTGCCCGAGCGCGTTCCGCGTCGCGGCGGCCCACACCGGACGGATCGGCATCGACGGCAGCCCCAGCAGCGGCAGCACGACGACACCGGGGCGGTGGTAGGCGTCGAGCAGCGAGCTGAACGTCAGGTGCACGAGACGCTGCTCGGCGACCAGCGGCAGCACGTCCTCGATGTAGCGCGAATCGGGCCGCCGGAACGAGAGCTTCCGGCCCGCGGGTGTGACGGCAGGTGCCCATGCGTCCCCGTACCACTTCGGCAGGCTGGGGTAGATCACGTCGTGCTCGGCCAGGTCCTCGACGTGCACCGCCGTACCCCCGGCCAGCGGATGGTCGACGGCCATCATCACCGCGCGCGGCGTCCGCTGCAGCACCGGTCCGACGACCAGTTCGGTGAGCGGCGCCGACTCCACCGGCATCCAGGTCACGAACACGTCGACCGGCCAGCGCCCCTCCGCCTCGATCCAGTCGAACAGGTCCACTGTCGGGTGCGCCGACTGCACGATCCGGGCGGCCGGGAACCTGCCTTCGAACGCTTCGACGAGCGCCGGGGCCACCTTCTCCGGAAGGGTGGTGGAGAAGCCCACCCGCAGCACCTTGCCGCCCTGTCCCGCGGCCTCCCGCACCTCGGCGACCGCCCGCTCGATCCGGACGTATGCCGCCCGCAGCTCCGTGAACAGGTGCTCGCCCGACGGGGTCAGTCGCACTCGCCTGCTCGTCCGTTCGAAGAGCGGAGTTCCTGCCCGGCGCTCCACCGTGCGGACCAGATTGCTCACCCGCGAGGTCGAGAGAGTCAGCCGCTCCGCCGCCCGGCCGAAGTGCAGTTCCTCGGCCACCGCCAGGAACGCCTCGATCTCCCGCATCTCCAGGCCCATACCGCCAACGCCCCCCGAATCGCCGCACATCCGAACCGGCATGCTAATCCGGTATCCCAGGAATGCGGATGCGCTCGCGGGAGGCCACCTGGTGACGGCAGTGGCTCGCAGCGCAGCGACAGCCGTCACGCAGGATTCACGCCGATGTATTGACGGCCATTCACTCGACCCCCAGCATGAATACACCCATGCAGAACCGGTCGGGGCGACTGCGGGAAGAGCCGCCCGGACCGGTGGAGGAAAGGTGCAACGGATGGCCGGAGTGGTGGAGCGGCGTTCGATCGACGTCGTCCCGGACGCGGAGCGACACGGCAGGGCATTCAGCCAGTTCACCCTCTGGCTGGGCGCCAACCTCCAGATCACCGCCGTGGTGACCGGCGCCCTCGCGGTCGTCTTCGGGGCACCCGCCTTCTGGGCGGTGGCCGGTCTGCTGCTCGGCAATCTGCTCGGCGGGGCGGTCATGGCGCTGCACTCCGCGCAGGGGCCCCGGCTGGGACTGCCGCAGATGATCTCCAGCCGGGCCCAGTTCGGGGTGCGGGGCGCGGTGGTGCCGCTGGCCCTGGTCGTCGTGATGTACATCGGCTTCTTCGCCAGCGGCAGCGTGCTGGCGGGCCAGGCGGTCGGCGAGCTGACGCACCTCGGCGACACCCCGGGCATCGTGCTGTTCGCCACCGTCACCGCCGTGGCCGCGGCCGTCGGATACCGGATCATCCACGCGCTGGGCAGGGTGGCGAGCCTGGTGTGCGCCGTGGCCTTCGTCTTCCTCGGCATCCGGCTGCTGGAGCGCGCCGATCTGTCCGGACTGCTGGCCGAACGGGCCTTCTCCTTCCCCCTCTTCCTGCTGGCGGTCTCGCTCTCCGCCTCCTGGCAACTGGCCTTCGGCCCGTACGTCGCCGACTACTCGCGCTACCTGCCGCGGTCGACCTCGGCCCGCGCCACGTTCTGGTGGACGCTGAGCGGTTCGGTGCTCGGCTCCCAGTGGTCCATGACCTTCGGCGCCCTGGCCGCCGCAACGGCCGGTCCGGCGTTCGTCGGGCACGAGGTGAGCTATGTCGTGGGACTGGGCGGCGCCGGGCTCATGGCCTCGCTGCTCTATTTCGTCATCGCGCTGGGGAAGCTGACCATCAACGTCCTCAACACCTACGGCGGCTTCATGTCGATGGTGACCGGCGTCAGCGGCTTCCGGGGGCAGCGCGAGCTGGGCCCGCGGGCCAGAGCCGGATACATCGCCGTCATCATGGCCGCCGGCACAGCGGTGGCGCTGGCCGGGAAGGACAGCTTCCTGACCTCCTTCAAGGACTTCCTGCTCTTCCTGCTCACGGCGTTCACACCGTGGTCGGCCATCAACCTGGTGGACTACTACCTGATCGCCAGGGAGCGCTACGACCTGCCGGCGCTCAGCGACCCGCACGGGCGGTACGGCGCGTGGCGCCGACGGGCCCTCGCCGTCTACGGCGCCGGGCTCTGCGTGCAGCTCCCCTTCCTGGCCACGCACTTCTACACCGGACCGCTGGTGGATCCGCTCGGCGGCGCGGACATCTCCTGGCTGGTGGGGCTCGCCGTGCCCGCCGCCCTGTACTGGCTGCTGTGCCGCAACGACACGGCCCACATCCCGGAGCGGACCGTCCTGGCCCCGCCCGGCGACCGCGGCCCCGCGCCGGAAGCCGCACCGGTGACCGCACAGCCGCCCGGGTGAGGACCGGCCCGCGCGCCCGCCGCGGACGCCGCCCTCGGCAGCCGGCCCGGTGCGTCGTCCCGGGCTGCGCGGCGGTGCTCCGGACGTCTCCGCAGGGGACGAAGCAGCCGGTCAGCCGGGGGGCGGGGGATCCGGATTGCGGATTGCCCGCCGGAGCGGAGCATGGGGAGGAAGGGCGGGGCGGGTGCGGGCCGCGCCGCGTGGCCGCCGCCCGGCCCGCGAGGGACCCGGCAGCCCGGTGAGAGGACCACTCCATGCCCGTGATCACCACACGCGACGACGTCGAGATCTTCTACAAGGACTGGGGACGGGGACGGCCGGTGGTCTTCATCCACGGCTGGCCGCTGGCCGGGGATGCCTGGCAGGACCAGCTCAAGGCGGTGGCGGACGCGGGCTACCGCGGCATCGCGCACGACCGCCGCGGCCACGGGCACTCCACCCCGGTGTGGGACGGTTACGACTTCGACACCTTCGCCGACGACCTCGACGACCTGATCACCGGGCTGGACCTGCGTGAGGTCACCCTCGTCGCACACTCGATGGGCGGCGGCGAACTGGCCCGCTACATCGGCCGGCACGGCACCTCCAGGATCCGCTCGGCGGTCCTGCTCTCGGCCATCCCACCGGTGATGATCAAGTCGGCGGACAACCCGGAGGGAGTGCCGGACGAGGTCTTCCAGCAGATCAAGAACGGCATCCTCACCGAGCGCTCGCAGTTCTGGAAGGACACCTCCGAGCAGTTCTTCTCCGCCGACCGGCCGGGCAGCAGAGCCACGCAGGGCAACCGGGACGCCTTCTGGTACATGGCGATGGCCGAGACCGTCGAGGGCGGCGTGCGGTGTGTGGACGCGTTCGCCTACACCGACTTCACCGAGGACCTGCAGCGGTTCGACGTGCCGACCCTCGTCGTCCACGGCGACGACGACCAGGTGGTCCCGATCGAGGCCACCGGCCGCAAGTCCGCGAAGATCGTGCCGAACGCGGAACTGAAGGTCTACGAAGGCGGCAGCCACGGCATGGCCCTGGTACCGGGCCACAAGGAGAAGTTCAACACGGACCTGCTCGACTTCCTCCGACGCTGAGCAGCCGCGCCCCGTACGGGCCGCCGCCCCGGTCCCGCCGGGGCGGCGGCGGGTGTGTTCCGGTGCGCTGCCCGCGGCGGCCCGCGCACCGCCTCACTGTCCCGTGGCGGGCCCGCCGAATCCGGGGCTGTCGAATCCGGGGGACACGAAGCGGGGACCGGCAGGGCCCCGGGATCCGGCCCTCTCCGATCCGGCGGGGGCGCCGGGGTCCGCGGCGTCGAGCAGGCGGTGGTGGAGGTAGGGCAGCACCGCGCGCTCCAGCAGCGCCGCGCGCCAGGCCGCGTGTGCCGCTTCCTCGGCGGCGGACCGGCGCGCCGGACCGGAGCGCCTGCGTGCGGTGACGGCGAGGCGGCCGAGGCCCAGCGAAGCCGTGACGGCCGCGACTCCCGCTCCGGCCCAGCCGGTCACCACCAGCGAGGCGCCTGCGGCCTGTTGCACGCCGACGAGCATCAGCAGATACCCGAGCACGAGGAAGATCACCGCCGCCGCGCCCGCGGTCAGGGGGACGAGGACGGCGAGCGCGGCCACCAGGTCGCCGCCCGGTCCCGCGGCAGCGCGGGGAGCCGCACCGGGCGCTCCTTCCTGCGAGTTGCCCGCCGCCCTGGCCCGGCACCATTCGCGGTACTCGGCCGCTGCCTGCGCCCAGAGGTCGTCCACCGCCTCGTGCGCCCAGCTCCGCAGCCGCTCCGCAGCCGCCGGGGGCGCGCCCCGCAGCGCCTCGCCGAGCGCACCGGACCGCAGGGCCTCTTCGACCACCCGCGCATACTCGGCCCGTTCCTCGGGTCCGATGGGGGAACCCGTCCTCCCCGCGATCGGCGGCGCTCCCATTACTCTTCCTCTCGAAGTACCGACGGAGACCACGAAAATCTACAGACATGTAGAAGATACTGGGTGGGCGGCACCACGGCCACACCGCCGCCCGGAGGGCGATCCGTGCGGCAACTCCCCGGCAGGACCCGCAGGGAGCAGCGGAAGGAGCGACACGTTGGTCGGCACAGACGGCACAGACGAGACCGGCAGCACCGACGGCCCGGCGCGGGAGCCGGGGCGCCGACGCGGGCAGGGCGAACTGGAGGCCGTCGTCCTGGAGGCCCTGCACGGCGCCGGCGAACCGGTCACCGCCGCCTGGGTGCGGGAGCGCCTGGGCGGCGGCCTGGCGTACACCACGGTGGTCACCATCCTCACCCGGCTGCTGGCCAAACAGGCGGTCACCCGGCGGAAGTCCGGCCGCTCGTTCCTGTGGTCCCCGGCGGCCGACCCGGCGGGACTGGCGGCCAACCGCATGCGGCAGGTGCTGGACGGGCAGAGCGACCGCGGAACCGTGCTGACCCGGTTCGTCTCCGGGCTGTCCGACGACGACGAGCGGCTGCTGCGCCGCCTGCTGCGCCGGACCACCCGCGAGGGCACCCGTGCCCGCGGCGCGGAACCCGAGGGCGACTGAGCCGTGGGGTTCTTCGTCCTGCTCCCCCTGGTGCTGCCGGTGACGTCCTGGCCCGCCGCCCGGCTCGCCGAGCGGCATCTCCACCCGCGCGCGGCGACCCGGCTGCTGACCGGACTCGGCGTGGTGCTGGCCCTGTGCAGCACCGTCTGTCTGGGGCTGCTGGTCGTGGTGGGAACGGCCCAGCTTCCGGGGAACCCGCTGCCCGACGCCTGGTCCGACCCCGAGGTGCGGGCCGCGGTCCCCTACGACGAGGCCCTGGGGCAGGTGTCGATCCCCGCGCTCGCGCTGCTGCTCGCGGCCGGCACGGCCACCCTGGTACGGCACGGACACACCAGGCGGCGCGCACGGCAGGCGCTGCGGGGGCTGCGCAGTTCGCCCGTCGCGATCCTCCCGGACAGTGCCCCCTACGCCTTCGCACTGCCGGGCGGCCGCCGCAGCAGGGCGCGCATCGTCGTCTCCACCGGGATGCTGGAGGCGCTGGAGCCGGCCGAGCGGCGCGCCCTCTTCGCCCACGAGCGCGCCCATCTGACGGCCCGCCATTCCCGCACCCTGCTGCTGGCCGAACTCGCGGCAGCCGCCCACCCCTTTCTCCGCCCGCTGCGCACCGCCGTCGCCTTCGGCGTGGAGCGCTGGGCGGACGAGGAAGCCGCGCGTGAGGTCGGTGACCGGGTGCTGACCGCCCGCGCCGTCGGCAAGGCCGGGCTCCTCGCACGGCGCAGCCCCGCACCGACGGTGCCCGCCGCCGCGGGCGGCGGACCGGTGCCCCGGCGCGTACAAGCGCTGCTGGCTCCCGCCCCGGCCGCCGGGCTGCTGCCCCCGCACGGGACGGCCTCCGGACTCCTCGCCGGACTGGCCGCCTGGTTCGCCGCCGCGGGAGCCGCCACCTCCGCCCTCTCCTCGGCGAACGCCGCCATCGCGCTCGCCGTCATCCTGCACGCGGCCACTCCGCTGTGAGTGCCGGCCGGCGCCCTCGGCCCGCGCAACGGGGGCGGCCGGGCCCGGCCGCCCCCGGGCGGGACAGGCAGCGCGGGCGGCCGCCGCCGCTGATCAGCCCGCTGTCGCGCTCCCGTCGGCGACGCGCTCCTCGTCCGCGGCCCTGGACCGCACCTGTCCGACCACGTGCTCGGCGAGGGTGTCCAGGACCGCGGCGGCCTCCTGCCCGCCGCCCAGCACGAGGTAGTTGAGCGTGAGCCCGTCGATCACCGAGGTCAGATAGCGCACCAGGGTCTCGGCAGGGACCAGGAGCACGAGGTCGAGCTCCCGGCACAGGTGGTCGATGAGCTGCCGGTTGGCGGCGGCGTACTGCTCGTACTGGCGCTCGGCCAGATATTCGAAACCGGGTCGGCGCAGCGCGTACTGGGTCAACTCGTAGGTGAGCATGTGCTCGGCGGGGTGGGCGAGCACATGGTCCCAGTACGTGCGCAGCGCGGCGCCGACGCTGTCGCGCAGCTCGCGGCCGGGCCGGAGGCGTTCGGCGACCGGCGTCACCGAGTGCGCGGTGATGGTGTGCATGACGTCCTCGACCAGCGCCTGCTTGGAGTCGAAGCAGTAGTGGAAGACGCTGAGCGAGACCCCGGCCTCCGCGCAGATGGAACGTGTGGTCGCCTTCGCGACGCCGTCCCGGGTCATCACGCGGATCGCCGCCTCGACCAACTGCCTGCGCCGCTCCGCGGACGGCAACCGTCCCATGGTCCCCTCCTCCTGAAGCCGGGTGCGGACCCCTGGAGCCTCGGCGTCCGGATCGCGCCGGGCTCGCGGGTCCCGGTACGCCCCCGCGCGGCGCTGCCGCCGCCCCGGTACCGCTCCTCCCTGACTGCCGCACCACGCGGGTCCGCGCACCGTACCCCGCTCCCCCGTCGGGTCCGGCCCGGCACCGGCGGAGGACGCCCGGCGGCAGCGGCTCCGGAGTGAAGACTCTGTGGACCCGGTGCGAAGGGCCGGGGACGGGCGGGTGCGGCGGGCGCCGAAGCGGCGCACGCATGTCGCGGTTTGACATGCTCGCGCCGGAATTGCGCGGGGCGGAAGCGGACAGAGCACGACGTGAGGATCCGTCAGACCACGTTCCAGTTCAAGCGTCCGGGACGATTGACCTGATATTCCGGCGGCTGCATCCTTCCGGTCACGGGACGCGGGCGGCCCGGCCGCGGCCGGCCCCGTCGAGCGGCGATCGCCTGAGGGGGCGTCAGATGCGAAAACGGTGGACCGGTCTGGTCACGGCAGCGTGTCTGGTGGTGACCGCGGCGCCCTCGCTCGCGGTCGCCGCTCCGGCTGCCCCGGCACCGCACGAGCGGACCGCCGCGGCGTCCGGGGAGGTGGCCGACTACTGCCGGGGGCAGTGCCACGACATCCTGCCGCCGGGCGAGAACGGCTCGGCCACCGCGGCCCAGATCATCCTGAACAAGATCACCGGCGCCAAACCGAAGCACACCGACGACCAGTTGGGCCCCTACGCCGACCTGGTGGACGAGTACGCCGGACTGACCGACGGAAAGCTCAGCACCTTCTTCAACGACGCCTCCTTCGGCGTCCCCGACGACCAGGTCGAGAGCCGGAAGCGGCCGGGCGGCCGGGACGACGTCACCATCACCCGCGACAAGTCCGGGATCCCGCACATCAAGGGGACCACCAGGTTCGGCACCGAGTACGGCGCCGGATACGCGGCGGGCCAGGACCGGCTGTGGATGATGGACGTCTTCCGGCACATCGGCCGCGGCGAGCTGACCTCCTTCGCGGGCGGCGCCGAGGGCAACCGGCAGTTGGAGCAGCAGTTCTACCTGGGCGGTGCCTACCGGGAGAGCGAACTGGCGGCGCAGGTGGACCGGGTGCGCAACTCGGGGCCGCGGGGCGAGCAGGCGTTCCAGGACGTCACCGCCTACCTCAAGGGGCTCAACCGGTACATCAGCGACGCGAAGAAGGGGCTGTACTTCCCCGGTGAGTACGACCTGACCGGCAACGCCGACATCTTCACCGGCGACGGGATCGAACCGTTCGAGGCGACCGACCTGGTCGCCATCGGCACCGTCATCAGCGCGCTGTTCGGCTCGGGGGGCGGCAACCAGGTCGCCGCCGCACTGGTCAAACAGGCGGCCGAGCACAAGTACGGGAAGGAGGAGGGGGAGAAGGTCTACCGGGCCTTCCGCATGCAGAACGACCCGGAGGCCGACCTCACCCTCCACGACGGCCAGCGGTTCGACTACGCGGCCTCTCCGGAGAACCCCCGCGCGGTGGCCATGCCCGATCCGGGTTCGGTGAGCAGGCAGCAGGTGGTCTACGACCCCACCGGCTCGGCCGCCGACGGGCAGCAGGCGAAGCGGACGTCCGGCACGGACGCGGTGGGCACCGGCGCCGTGGCCGAGTCGGCGCGGGAGCGGTCGGCCACCTCCGACGCCAACGTCCGGCACAAGCCGGAGCTCGCCCAGGCCGAGGGCGCGCTGTCGGACGGTGTGCTGCCGAAGGACCTCTTCGCCCGCAAGCACGGCATGTCGAACGCCCTCGTGGTGTCCGGCAAGCACACCGACACCGGCAACCCGGTGGCGGTGTTCGGCCCGCAGACCGGCTACTTCGCACCCCAACTGCTGATGCTCCAGGAGATCCAGGGCCCCGGGCTCAGCGCCCGCGGCGCGGCCTTCGCCGGGCTCAACCTGTACGTGCAGCTCGGCCGGGGGCAGGACTACGCCTGGAGCGCCACCTCGGCGAACCAGAACATGACCGACACCTACGCGGTGGACCTGTGCAACGCCGACGGCAGCCCGGCGACGAAGGACTCCAGCGGGTACATGTTCCACGGCACCTGCACCCCGATGGAGAAGCTCGTCCGCAAGAACGCCTGGAGCCCGACCGTGGCCGACGGCACCAAGGCCGGCTCCTACAAGCTGGTGGCGCACCGGACTGCGTACGGAGTGGTCCGCTACCGCGCCACGGTCGACGGCGACCCCGTGGCGTACACCACGCTGCGCTCCACCTACCGGCACGAGGTGGACACGCTGATCGGCTTCCAGATGTTCAACGACCCGGAGGCGGTGACCGGTCCCGAGAGTTTCCAGGAGGCCGCCTCCAGGATCGGCTACACGTTCAACTGGTTCTACGCCGACGCCCGGCACACGGCCTACTACAACTCCGGCCTCAACCCGACCCGCAGCCCGGGCGTGGACCCCAACCTGCCCATCAGGGCCGGTGCGAGCACCGAGTGGCGGGGCTGGGACCCGGAGACCAACACCGTGCCCAACACGCCGGACGCGGAGCATCCGCAGGACATCGACCAGGACTACTACGAGTCCTGGAACAACAAGATCGCCAAGGGCTACACGGTGGCGGGTTTCGGCGACGGCCCCGTCTACCGCAGCAACCTGCTCGACCGCCGCATCACGTCCCTGATCAGCGACGGCGGCAAGGTCTCGCGGGCCTCCCTGACCCGCGCCATGGAGGACGCGGCGGTCACCGACCTGCGGGGCGAGGCCGTGCTCCCCGAACTGCTGAAGGTCATCGACACCGAGAAGGTCACCGATCCGGAGCTGAAGGAGACCGTCGACGGCCTGCGCGGCTGGCTGGAGGACGGGGCGAAACGCAAGGAGACCGGGCCGGGCACCCGGACCTACGCGCACGCCGACGCGATCCGGACGATGGACGCCTGGTGGCCGCTGCTGGTGGAGGACGAGTTCCGCCCCGGCCTGGGGCCGGATCTCTACGGCGCCCTGACGGACGCCCTGCAGATCGACGAGGCACCCTCCACCCCGGGCGGCGGGGTGGCGCACAAGGGCTCGTCCTTCCAGCACGGCTGGTGGTCCTACATGCACAAGGACCTGCGCAAGGTGCTCGGCGAGCAGGTGCCGGGGGCCGCGCCGGAGACGTTCTGCGGCGCGGGCGACGTGGCGCAGTGCCGGCACGTCCTGCTGAGCGCCCTGGAGAAGGCCGCGCGTACCCCGGCGAAGAGCACGTACCCGGGCGACGACGTGTGCGAGGCGGGCGACCAGTGGTGTGCCGATTCCATCCAGCAGCGTCCCCTGGGCGGCATCACCGACGACCTGACCAACTGGCAGAACCGCCCGACCTATCAGCAGGTGGTGCAGTTCCCGGCGCACCGGTGAGGTGACCGGGGAAGCGGCGGCGAGGGGGTACCGGTCCGGCCGGTGCCCCCTCGCCGGTGTGCCCGCCCGGCGGCACGGTCACTCGATGACGAGTTCCACCGGGATGTTGCCCCGGGTGGCGTTGGAGTAGGGGCAGACCTGGTGCGCCTGCTCGACCAGCGCGCGGCCCGTCTCGCGGTCGAGGCCGTCGGGGAGCTCGACCCGGAGCGTGACGGCGAGCGCGAAGCCCTCGCCCTGCTTCCCGATGGTGACCTCGCCGGTGACGGCGGCTTCGGAGACGTCGGCCTTCGCCTGGCGGCCGACGACGCCGAGGGCGCCGGCGAAGCACGCGGCGTATCCGGCGGCGAAGAGCTGCTCGGGGTTGGTGCCCTGGCCGTCGCCGCCCATCTCCCGCGGCGGGGCGAGCTGGAGGTCCAGCCTGCCGTCCGAGGCGACGGCGCGCCCCTCCCGGCCGTGCGTGGCGGTGGCGACTGCGGTGTAGAGCGCGTCCATGGAAAGACCATCCCTCTCGACGATGTACGGCGGTGCGGCCGCTCCGGCCACCCGCGGAAACAATCGAAGCACACAATTAAATTGTGCACAACCAAACTCTTCGGGCCGGTAGGCTGGGGCCATGAACCAGGTGCCGACACCCCCGGACGCGGTGGAGGAGGACTTCCTCCGGCTGGACCGCCAGCTCTGCTTCTCCCTCAACGCCGCGTCCCGCGCGTTCGGCAGCGTCTACCGGGTCCTGCTCAAGGAACTCGGCCTCACCTATCCGCAGTACCTGGTGATGCTCGTGCTCTGGGAGCACGGCGAGATCTCGGTGCGGAACCTGGGCGCGCGCCTGCGGCTCGACTCCGGCACCCTCTCCCCCCTCCTCAAGCGGCTGGAGTCGGCCGGACTCGTCCGGCGCGAGCGCTCCGCACAGGACGAGCGCTCGGTCCGGGTGCACCTCACCGAGGCGGGCGGGCAGCTCCGCGAGCACGCCCTGCGCGTCCCGCGCCGGATCGCCGCCGCGGCGGGCTTCGACGCGGCGGAGGCAGCCGACCTGCGCGCCCGCCTCGACCGGCTCACCCGGGCCCTGGACGCCGCCGCCGGGGACGAGGCGGCCCTGCTGGACGACGCGTCCGGCGCCCGCCCGGCCGCCGGCTGAGGCCGCGGCCCGGCTGGCCGGGCCCGCCCGCGCCCGGCATCCTGAGTGCATGATCTTCATCGCCGTACGCTTCACCGTCCGCCCCGAGTACACCGAGGAGTGGCTCTCGCTGGTGGGCCCCTTCACCGAGGCCACCCGCGCCGAGCCGGGCAACCTCTTCTTCGACTGGTCCCGCGACGTCGAGGAGCCGCACCGGTTCACGCTGCTGGAAGCCTTCGCCGACGACGCGGCGGCAGCCGCGCACGTCGGGTCCGACCACTTCGCGGCAGGACTGGAGACGATGTCCGCGGCGATCTCCCGGACGCCCGAGATCATCAACGTGACCGTTCCCGACCAGCAGGGCTGGGGCGCCATGGCGGAGCTGGCACCCAGGCCGTGACGGTCCGCCCTCCCGGCCCCCGGCCCCCAGCCCCGGCGCGAAGAGGGTGTGCGGCCCCGGATCAGTGGTGGAAGCCGGTCGCCTTCTGCTCGTCGCGCTCCAAGGGACCCGGCTGCCGCCGCAGTTCGGGCAGGGACCGGTCCAGCGAGTCGAGCAGCAGGTCCGCCAGATCGGCCGTGAAGCCGTTGCGGCAGACCACGCGCAGCACCGAGAGGTCCTGCCGGTTCGCCGGGAAGGTGTAGGCAGGCACCAGCCAGCCGTGCTCGCGCAGCCGCCGGGAGACGTCGAAGACGTTGTAGGCGCTGACGTCGGACGCCGTGGTGAAAGCGAACACCGGCAGTTGGTCGCCCTGCGTGAGCAGCTGGAAGTCCCCCAGCGCGGCGATCCGCTCGGCCAGGCTGCGGGCCACGTCCCGGGCGGCCTGCTGCACCGCGCGGAAGCCGCTCCGGCCCAGCCGGAGGAAGGTGTAGTACTGCGCCGCGACCTGCGCGCCGGGCCGTGAGAAGTTCAGCGCGAACGTGGGCATCTCGCCCCCCAGGTAGTTGACCCGGAAGACCAGTTCCTCGGGAAGGCTCTCCGCGTCGCGCCACAGGGCCCAGCCCACCCCGGGATACACCAGCCCGTACTTGTGCCCCGAGGTGTTGATGGAGGCCACCCGCTCCAGCCGGAAGTCCCACACCAGCCCGGGGTCGAGGAACGGCGCGACCATGGCACCGGACGCCCCGTCGACGTGGACGGGCACGTCCAGCCCGGTCCGCTCCTGCAGCGCGTCCAGGGCCGCGCACAGTTCCTCGACGGGTTCGTAGGAGCCGTCGAAGGTGGAGCCCATGATGCCCACGGCTCCGATGGTGTTCTCGTCGCAGAGCTCGGCGGCCCGCTGCGGGTCGAGGTGGAAGCGCTCCCCTTCCATGGGCACCGTGCGCGGCTCCACCTCCCAGAAGTTGCAGAACTTCTCCCAGCACACCTGCACGTTCACGCCCATGACGAGGTTGGGCCGGGCACCGGTGCGGAACCGGTCGGCGTTGCGCCGGGTCCAGCGGCGCTTGAGGGCCAGCCCCGCCAGCATGCATGCCTCGCTGGACCCGGTCGTGGAGCAGCCCACCGCACGCTGCGGGTCCGGGGCGTGCCACAGGTCGGCGAGCATCGCCACACAGCGGCGCTCCAGTTCGGCCGTGCGCGGGTACTCATCCTTGTCGATCATGTTCTTGGCGCTGCACTCGGCCATCAGCGCCTCGGCCCGGGGCTCCATCCACGTGGTGACGAAAGTGGCCAGGTTCAGCCGGGCGTTGCCGTCCAGCATCAGCTCGTCCCGCACCAGCTCGTAGGTGGTCTCGGACGGCATCGGACCGTCGGGCAGCCGGTTCACCGGCGGCACCGTCTCCATCGTCTCGGCCGGGTCGGCCACCGCGTGAAACGGGTTGACCGACAGCGTCTCGCGCCGTGGATCGGCACGGCGATCCGCACCATGATGGACAGCCACAGGACTCCCTTCGCCGGACGCCGGTGGAGAGGGAAGGCGGACCGGGGGCCGGGTTCGCCTGCCAAGTCCGTATTCGAGCGCACACGCGCACCCGATTTCCAGCACGGCGGGCGTGTCAGGGCCGCAAAGCTCCGAGTGGTGGAGGAGGTCCCACCGGCACGGCGCAGCGCCGCGCCCCGGCCGGGGCGCCCGGCCGGGGCATACCGCTCGTCCGTGGGACGCCGGGCGGCCGCCGTCCTCAGGGCGCCCGGTCCCCGCGCTCCTCCTCCTGCTCCAGCAGCGCGTCCAGATCCCGGAGCCGCTCCAGCCCGCGCACCGGCTGCGCCATCCGCGCGTTGTGCGCGAACGCCTCCCGGTGCCGGTGCAGGAAGGACCAGTACCCGGCGGTGTAGGGGCAGGCCCGGTCGCCGACCCGCACGTCGGGGCGGTAGGCGCAGCCCGCGCACAGGTCGCTCATCCGGTTCACGTAGGCGCCGCCCGAGGTGTAGGGCTTGGTGGTCATCCGGCCGCCGTCCGCGTACTGCGACATCCCCACGACGTTGGGCAGCATGACCCAGTCGTAGCCGTCGACGAAGCTGCGGTGGAACCAGTCGGTGACCGCGGCCGGGTCCCAGCCGCGCTGGAGCGCGTAGGAGCCCAGCACCATCAGCCGGGGGATGTGGTGGGTCCAGCCGGTGTCGCGGACCTGCGCGAGCACCGTGTGCAGACAGCGGGCCTCGACGGCGTCCGCGTCCAGCGCGCTGAACCACTCGGGCAGCGGAGCGCGGTGCCGCAGCCGGTTGGCCCCCCGGTAGCCCTCGCCGAAGTACCAGTAGAGCTGCCAGACGTACTCGCGCCATCCGCAGATCTGCCGGACGAACCCCTCCACGCTGTTGAGCGGGGCCTGCCCCGCGCGGTAGACCCGTTCGGCCCTCTCCAGCACCTCCCGGGGATCCAGCAGCCCGAGGTTGAGCGAGGAGGACAGCAGACTGTGGCTGAGCACCGGGTCGGCCGCGAGCATGGCGTCCTCGTACGGCCCGAACGTGGGCAGCCGGTCCGCGAGGAAGCGGCGCAGCGCGGCGAGCGCCTCGCGGCGGGTGGCGGGGAAGCGGCGCGGCCCGTCGCGGCCGACGAAGCGGACCTCCCCCGCGCGCTCCCAGGTGTCGAGGTCGTGGCGCACCTCGTCGTCGATCTCGTCCTCGCGGGGCCGGTAGGGGGCCCGCACCGCAAGCGTGGCACGGTCCCCGGGCGGGGGCTCGCGGTTGTCGTGGTCCAGGTTCCACCGGCCGCCCAGCGGCTGGTCGCCGTCCATCAGCAGGTCGTGGTCGCGGCGGACCCACCGGTAGAAGCCCTCCTGGCGCAGCCGGGCGCCCGCCTGCCCGTCCGCCCAGGCGCGGAAGGATTCCTGGTCGACCAGGAATCCGCGCGCCGGCAGGACCGTGACCTGCGGCAGCCCCTGTACGAGCCCGAGCGCGGCGCGCGAGGTGGGGTGGTGGACCGTGGCCCTGCGGTCGCCCAGCGCGGTCCGCAGCCCCTCGCGGTAGGTCTCGGCGCGCACATAGGTGATCCGGTCGCCGAGTTCGGCGGCGCGGTGGCGCATCGCGGACAGCAGCAGGTGCGCCTTGGCCCGGTGGAAGGTGCGGCGCCGGAACACGGCCCGGGACTCGACCATGACGAGCGGCGCGTTCCCTGCGGGGCCGTCCGGGCCGGGGGTCAGGAAGTGCGGGCCGAGCTGGTCGCCGAAGAGCCAGTGGGCGCGGGGAGAGGTGCTCACGGGGAATCAGCTCCCGGTCACTTGCCGCGCGCCCGCAGGAAGCGGCCGGAGGCCGCGGCGAGGTCGACGATCCGCTCGGGGTAGTCCAGGGCCGCGCGCCGCTGATCGTCCAGCTTCCAGGGCTCGTGGACCGTACGGCCGGCGAGCTGCGCCAGTTGCGGTACCCAGCGCCGTACGTAGTCGCCCTGCGGGTCGTACTTCTTCGCCTGGGTGATCGGGTTCAGCACGCGGTTGGGGCGGGTGTCGGTGCCGGTACCCGCCACCCACTGCCAGTTCATCTGGTTGTTGGCCATGTCCCCGTCCACCAGGAGGTCGAGGAAGTGGCGGGCGCCGACGCGCCAGTCGATGTACAGGGTCTTGGTGAGGAAGCTGCCGACCAGCAGGCGGCCCCGGTTGTGCATCCAGCCCTCGTGGCGCAGTTGGCGCAGGGCGGCGTCGATCACCGGGAAGCCGGTGGCGCCCCGCTTCCAGGCCGCGACCTCCTCGGGGGCCTCCTCCTCGGTGCGCCAGCGGTCCTGGCGGGTGCGGTACTCGGCGTGCCCGGACCGCGGGCGGGCGCAGAGGACCTGGTGGTGGAAGTCCCGCCAGGCGAGCTGCCGCACGAACGCGCCGGCTCCGGGGCCGCCCTTCTCGCGGGCTCTGGCGACGAGTTCGACGGGTGAGAGGGTGCCGAAGTGCAGGTGCGGGGACAGCCGCGAGGTGGCGTCCCCGGCCAGGTCGTCGTGCTGTTCCTCGTAGGTGTCCATGCCGGAGCGGCGCCAGTCGGCGAACCGCTTGCGGCCCGCGGTCTCGCCGCCCGCCGGGACGCCCGGTGAGACTCCGCGGACCGCGGCCCGGGTGGGAATCTCCTCGCCGCGGACCTCCTCGACCCCGGGAGCGCGCCGGGGTGCGCCGAGGACGTCGCGCTGGTGGTCCTTCTCCCAGCGCCGGAAGTACGGAGTGAAGACGGCCATGTGGTCCTTCCCGGCGGGAGTGATCTCCCCCGGGGCCACCGCTGTGATCACCCGGTCGTGGACCCGCAGCCTCCGGCCCGCCGACTCCAGGGCCGCCGCCAGCCGCTCCTCCCGCCGGGCGGCGTAGGCGCTGACGTCGGCGGACATGTGGACCTCGGCGGCACCGGCCTCGTGCGCGACCCGGCACACCTGCTCCACGACGTCCCCGGTGCGCACCACGAGGCGGGAGCCCCGCTCCCGGAGCTGCCGGTCGAGGTCGGCCAGGCAGTCCGCGAGGAACGCGCGCCGGTTGGGAACGGCGTATCCGGCGGCGCTGATGGCGTCGTCCCGGACGAAGAGCGGGACCACCGTGTCGGCAGCGGCGAGGGCTTCCCGCAGCGGCGGATTGTCGCGCAGACGGAGGTCGCGGGTGAAGAGTACGACGGAGACGGCCATGTACTGCTCCTGCATCGGTGGTGGGGCCGGGTCCGCGTGGGGTGTTGTCGGCCGGGAGCGGCCGATGCCCTGCGGAGACCCGGCGGCCCAGCATCTCGCGCCGCCCGCCGCACCGTTGGCAGGCGGCCCGCGTGTCGGCTCTTCGTCCCCGGCGGCGCCGGTGCGGCCGGCCGGGCGGGGCATCCGGCGGCGTGCGCGCCGCCGGATGCCCCGCCCGGTGGACCGGCTACACGACGGCGCCCGCGTCGTTCCCGGCGCGCCGCCGGTCCGCAACCACCCGCCGCGGCTCCGGCCGCCACCGCTCCAGCACCGCGGCCAGGGGTGCGGCCGTCAGCGCCGTGGAGACCATCCCGAGCACCACACCGGCCAGCAGCGCCACCGAGAAGTCGGTCAGCGAGTCCCCGCCCAGCAGCGCCAGTGCGACGAGGATGAACAGCGCCCCCATACCGGTGTTCAGGGTGCGCGGCAGGGTGCGCAGCACCGCCGCGTCGGCCAGGTCGGGCAGCGGCTGGGAGCGGTCCGCGCGGCGCAGGGAGCGGAGCCGGTCGAGGACGACCACAGTGTCGTTGACCGAGTACCCGACGACGGTCAGCAGCGCGGCGAGGAAGACGCTGTCGACCGGTTTGCCGAGCCAGGCGAACAGCCCGACGACCAGCAGCACGTCCTGCACCATGGCGGCGACCGCGGCGGTGGCCAGCGTCCAGCGGAACCTGATGCTGAGATACAGCAGTTGGGCGCCGACGGCGAGGGCCAGCGCCAGCAGCGCCTTGTCCCGCAGCTCGGCGCCGAGGCTGGGGCCGACCGTCTCGTCCCGCTCGACCGTGACCCGGCCGCCGGCCTCGCGCAGTTCCTGCTGGATGCGCTCGCTCCCGGCATCGTCGAGCGCTTCGGTGCGCACCGAGACGCCGCCGTCGCCGGTCTCCTGCACCACGGCACGCGGGAAGCCGGCGTCCGCCACGGCCTGCCGTGCGGTGCCGGCGTCGACGGGCCGGCCGGTGCTGTACTCGATCAGACGGCCGCCGGTGAACTCCACGCCGAACTCCAGTCCGCGCAGCCCGATCCCGGCGAGGGCCACCAGGACCAGCCCGCCCATCACGCTCAGCCACAGCCCGGGGCGGCGTGCCAGCCGCGGCCTGCGCGAGGCCAGCCAGGCGCGCAGCCGGGAGCGGCCCGCGAGGCCGGTGACCCCGGGGCGTCGCCGTACCCCGCGGCGCCGCACAGCCCATTCGGCGAGCACCCGCGTGACCACCATCGCGGAGACCATCGAGGCCAGCACACCCAGCGAGAGCGTCACGCCGAAGCCCTTGACCGGCCCGGTCGCGAAGACGAACAGGAGTCCGGCGGCCAGCAGCGTGGTGACGTTGGAGTCGATGACCGCGCTGTACGCCTGCCGGAAGCCGATCCGCAGCGCCCGCAGCAGATCCCGTTCGGACCGGTTCCTGTCCGGCCGCAGGGCGGGGCGGCCGTAGTCCTCCCGGGCGCGTTCGAAGACCAGGACGTTGGCGTCGACCGCCATCCCGACGGCGAGGACGAACCCGGCCAGCCCCGGCAGCGTCAGCGTGGCTCCGAGCGCGACGAGTGCCGCGTACGAGAGCAGGCCGTACACCCCGAGCGCGAGCGTGGCCAGTCCGCCCAGCAGGCGGTAGACGACGGTGAGGAACAGCCCCGTGCACACCAGCCCGACGACCGCTGCCTGGGCACTCGCCCGGATGGCGTCCGCGCCCAGGGTGGGGCCCACCGTCCGCTGCTCGACCACCTCGACGGGAACGGGCAGCGCGCCGCCCTTGACGAGTGCCGCCAGGTCCTTGGCCTCCTCGTCGTCGAAGCCGCCGGTGATCTGCGTGGAGCCGCCGGTGATTCCGGTGCGGCAGGGGACGCTCTGCTGGATGTGCGGTGCGGAGACCACCCGGTCGTCCAGCACGATCGCCACCCGCCGCTGCGGGGCGTCCGGAGCCCGGCAGGCGGCCTGGCCGGTCAGCTCCGCCCACCGGCCGGAGGCACCGTCCCGGAAGTCGACGGTCACGCTCCAGCCGCTGCCCTGCGCGGTGTCGAACTGCGCCGCGGCCTCCCGTACGCCTTCCCCGGTCAGCGCGGCGGGCCCCAGCCTGAGGAAGGCCCCCGCGGCGTCCGGGTCGGGCAGGGTCCTGGCACCGCCGGGCTCCTTCCCGGTGCGTTCCTGGGCCGCCGGCCTGCGGTCGGTGACCTCCTCGACCGGGTGGAAGGTCAGTTGGGCGGTACGGCCGATCACCTCGGCGGCCTCCCGGGGGTCCTGCACCCCGGGCAGTTCCACGACGATCCGGTTCTCCCCCGCCCGGGACAGCGAGGGCTCGGCGACGCCCAGCGCGTCCACACGCTTGCGGAGGACCTCCAGCGCACGGTCGGTGGCGGCTCCGTCGGCGCGCACGCCCGGGCCGTCCCGCGTCTGGAGGACGAGATGGGTGCCGCCCTTGAGATCCAGCCCCAGCCGGGGCGGGGTGCTCAGGGCGAAGAAGAGCGAGACTCCTACGGCGGCACAGGCCAGCAGCGCGCGCCACAGCGGCGCGCGGGACCGGCGCTGTGCACCGGCGGCAGAGGTACGGCGAGGCGTACGGGACACGACCACTCCAGGCTGAAGGGGTACCGCGCGGTGCGGTACGCGGGGCAGTCGGCCGCTCGCGCGCGCCCCGGAGCCGCGGCGGGGGCGGCGCCGGTGGAAGGCGCACCGCCGGGTGCCCGTGGCGCGGCAGCCGCGCGCGGTCGGGCGTGCGGGGTGCCGGACGGGCAGGCGGGGACGGTACGGGGACGCGGCATCGGCCCGCCAGGGGCCGGTGGCGCGGCGGTCCTCGTCCGGTGCGTGGCGCGCTGCTCGGCGCTCCCGCCACGGGGAGCACCGGCGCGCCGCTGCGCGGGGCGCGGAGGGGAACCGGCCGACTCGGTCAGACGTCGAGCGGCGCTGCGGGCGGGCCCCGGCTGGTGCGCGGGTCGTACCAGGAGGGCGGCGGTGCGCGCTCCTGTACGGGACGGCCGGCGAGCCGGCCGTGCAGCGGGAGGGCCGCCGCGGCCGGAACGGCGGCCGGCAGCGCGGGGGGATGGGCCGGGTGGCCTGGCGGCCGCGCCTCGTGCGGTGCGTCGGCCGTGGCGTCGTGTGCCACGGGCCCGGGCCGGGAGTCGGCATGGAAAGCGGGCTTCTGCGCGCCGTGGTGCGCTTCCCGGTCCACCGTCGTCACGGCGGCCGCCGGTGCGTCTCCCGGCCCGGGGAGAGCCGCCGCGGTCCCCGGCACCAGCAGCAGTGCACCCCAGACGAGGGCGAGGAGGGCGGACGCCGTACGGCGGGACCGCGCCCGCGCGTTGCGCTGCATCGTCCCTCCCCCGTCTACGCCCGGCCGGTCCGGCTCAGTCTACGCGGGGGCGCCCCGCCCGGTCGGCCGGCACGGACGGCGCCGCGCGGCGTCGGCACCGCCCCGGGCCGCCGGGCCGCTGTCACCCCGTGCGGACGGCGGACCCGGCGCGGGATACGGCGCATCCGGTGGGCTCGTACCGCTTGAGGGCCGAAGTCGGGTACTGATAGGTATAGAGCAATGATCATGACTTTCGGTGTTCCGGGTACGGCACCTACGACGTACCGGGCCCGCCGCGCACCGGGCCGCGCCTGGCGCCGGGTGCGGGCTGCCGCGGGGACTGCGCTGCTGCTCGCCGCCGTCGCGGCGTGCGGCGGCGGGGGCGACGCGGACGGGAAGGATCCGGGCGCGGGCGACTCCGCCGACTCGTCCGCCCCGGCCACCGGCGGCCATGAGGCCGGTGGAGGGACCCGGCGCTGTACCGCGTCGGAGCTGACGATGTCCCTGGATCCGGCGGAGGGCCCGGCGGGCAGCCGGTCCTTCGATCTGGCCCTGAAGAACACCACGGACACCGCCTGCACCCTCAAGGGCTATCCCCGGGTGTCGCTGACCGGCGAGGACGGCGCCGCGATCGGCAGCCCGGCCGCCCACACGGGCGGCACCGGCCGGACGGTGGCCGTGCAGCCCTCCACCCGGGCCCACGCGAAGCTGCGCACCAAGAGCGAGGACGCCGCCGACGGCTCCTGCTGGGCGGAGCCGCGGTCCGTCGAGGTGCGTCCGCCCGGCTCCGACCGGGCGCTGACCGCCGAGGTGGACGGACTGCGGGTGTGCGGCGGCCTGTTCACGGTGACCGCCCTGGAGTGGTGAAGCGCCCCGGCGGACCGCCGCCGGGCACCGCCGGGATCGGGGGCACGCCGCGGGGCAGCGGCGCAGGTCCCGCCGCAGGTCCGGCCCCTCCCGCAGGCTAGAGTCTCCGACCGGGCCCGGCGTGCGCACCGGTGCCGCCCCAGGCGGCGTGTGCCCGGTATCGGAGACGGCACACGACGCTCGGGAGAAGCGCGGACGATGGACTACCAGGCGGTGCTCGAGGAGGTCGCGGCCACTGCGGCGCCCCAGGTCGGCCGCGGGCAGCCGGCCGGGTACATCCCGGCGCTGGCCGGAGTGGACCTGGGCGGGTTCGGCATGGCGGTCGCCGACGTGGACGGGTCGGTCACCGGGGTCGGCGACTGGCAGGTGCCCTTCTCGATACAGAGCGTCTCCAAGGCGTTCGGTCTGGCACTGGTGCTGGCCCGGGACGGCGAGAGCCTGTGGGGCCGGGTGGGCCGCGAGCCGTCCGGCACGGCCTTCAACTCCCTGGTGCAGTTGGAGTACGAGAACGGCATCCCGCGCAACCCCTTCATCAACGCGGGCGCGCTGGTGGTCACCGACCGGCTGCAGTCGCTCACCGGGGACGCCAGTACCTCGATGCTGGACTTCCTGTGCACGCAGAGCGGCAATCCGGCCGTCTCCTTCGATCCGCAGGTGGCCTCCTCCGAGTCCGAGCACGGGGACCGCAACGCCGCCCTGGCCTACCTCATGGCCAGCTACGGCAATCTGGACAACCCCGTACCGACGGTGCTGGACCACTACTTCTGGCAGTGCTCGATCAGCATGAGCTGCCGGGATCTGGCGCTGGCCGGCTCCTTCCTGGCCCGGCAGGGAGTGGGAACGGACGGCTCCCGGCTGCTCCCGGCCCGCGACGTCAAGCGGGTCAACGCGGTGATGCTCACCTGCGGGACCTACGACGCGGCGGGCGACTTCGCCTACCGGGTGGGACTGCCCGGCAAGAGCGGCGTCGGCGGCGGGATCCTGGCGGTGGTACCCGGCCGGTGCACACTCTGCGTCTGGAGTCCCGGCCTGGACCTGCGCGGCAACTCGGTGGCCGGCGTCGCGGCCCTGGACGCCTTCACCTCGCTGACCGGCTGGTCGGTGTTCTGATCCGGCGCCGCCGGGCAGGGCGCGGCGGTGTCCGGAAGGGTCCGGGGACCGCCCGGCCCGGCCTCTGCCGGGCAGGGCCGGGCGTCACAGCTCCGCGTCGCCCCACTGGTCCAGCAGGTTCTCACCGGGCTCCCCGCCGGGTTCGTCCCCGCCGTCGTGCAGTGGCTGCTCGGTCCAGATGATCTTGCCGCGGCCGGTGTAGCGGGTGCCCCAGCGCCGCGCGAACCGGGCGATGAGATAGAGCCCGCGGCCCCCTTCGTCCGTGATCGCCGCGCGGCGCAGATGCGGCGACGTGCTGCTCCCGTCGGCGACCTCGCAGATCACGCTGTTGCGGTCGTGCAGCAGCCGGAGGCGGATGGGCGGAGTGCCGTAGCGGATGGCGTTGGTGACCAGCTCGCTGACGATCAGCTCGGTGGTGAAGGCCAGCTCCTCCAGGCCCCAGTCGGCCAGCCGCTGGGCGCATGCGGCGCGGACGGGCGCGACGGCGGTCGGGTCGTCGGGCACCTCCCAGGTGGCGACCTGGTCCGGGGCCAGGGTGTGGGTGCGGGCCACCAGCAGCGCGATGTCGTCGCTGGGGTGTTCGGGCAGCAGAGCGCCGATCACGGCCCGGCAGGTCTCCTCGGGAGTCCGGTCGGCATGGGCGAGGGCGTCGCGCAGCAGTGCGAGGCCGGTGTCGGCGTCGCGCTCCCGGTTCGCCACGAGGCCGTCGGTGAAAAGCGCCAGCCGGCTGCCGGCGGGCAGGTCCAGTTCCGCCGTCTCGAACGGTATCCCGGCTCCCAGGCCCAGGGGCGGCGCGAGCGGGAGGTCGGGGAAGGTGACGGTGCCGTCCGGATACACGAGGGCGGGCCCGGGGTGACCGGCGCGCGCGGCGGTGGCCCGGCCGGAGGCCGGGTCGTAGACGGCGTAGAGGCACGTGGCCCCGGTGATGGCGGGGTCGTCGCCCTCCACGGCGCGCTCCTGGTCGATCCGGGCGACGAGTTCGTCCAGGTGGGAGAGGAGTTCCTCCGGGGGGAGGTCCAGGGAGGAGAAGTTGTGCACCGCGGTGCGCAGCCGTCCCATGGTCGCGGCCGCGTGCAGCCCGTGGCCGACCACGTCCCCCACCACCAGCGCCACCCGCGCACCGGGCAGCGGAATGACGTCGAACCAGTCCCCGCCCACCCCGGCCCGCGCCGGCAGATAGCGGAACGCCACGTCCACGGCGGACAGTCCGGGCAGCTCGCGGGGCAGCAGGCTGCGCTGCAGGGTGACGGTCATGGCGTGCTCGCGGGTGTAGCGCCGCGCGTTGTCGATGCTCACGGCCGCCCGGGCGGTCAGCTCCTTGGCGAAGGACAGGTCGCTCTCGCCGAACGGCTCGCCCTCGGAGCGCCAGAAGTCGGCCACCCCCAGCACCACGCCGCGCGCCTGGAGCGGCACCGAGAGCAGGGAGTGGATGCCGTACGCGAGGACGCGCCGGGCGCGTTCGGGGTCCTGGGCGCGCCAGCCGCGGGAGGCGGCCAGGTCGGGCTCCAGCACCGGCCGCCCGCTGGTCGCGACGGCGGCGACGGGGTTGGTGGGCGCGAACCGGATCAGCTCGCCCTCCGGATAGAGGGGAGGGTCGTCGCGGATGCCGCGGACCGCGGTGCGGCGCATCTCGGTACCGGCCTCGCCCGGCTCCTCTCCGCGCAGCACCGGGTCCAGCAGTTCGACGGTGACGAAGTCGGCGAACCGGGGCACGGTGACCTCGGCGAGTTCCTCGGCGGTACGCGCCACATCCAGGGTGGTCCCGATCCCGACCCCGGCGTCGTACAGCAGTTGCAGCCGCTCCCTGGCCACCTCGGCGCGGCCCGCGAGCGCCTGGAGCTCCGTGGTGTCGCGCAGGGTGGCCACGCTGTGGGTCGCTCCCCCGCTCTGGTCGACGGACCGCACGTTGACGGCCAGCAGCCGGTCCCCGGCCAGATGCACCTCGTCGGTGGTCGGTTCGCCGGAGGCCAGCAGGTCCGCTGTGCCGGGCGCCAGACCGAGGTCGGTGACCGCTCGCCGCTCCGCGTCCTCGGGCAGGTCCAGCAGCCGCCGCGCCTCGTCGTTGGCCAGCAGCAGCCGTCCGCTGTCGTCGATGATGAGCACCCCTTCGCGCACCGCGTGCAGCACCGCGTCGTGGTGCTCGTACATCCGTGTCATCTCGACGGGACCGAGTCCCCGGGTCTGGCGGCGCAGCCGTCGGCTCACCAGCGCGGAGCCGCCCATGGCCAGGACGAGCACCCCGGCGGCTGTGCCGAACAGCAGCGGCAGTTGCTCCTGGGCCTCCTGGTTGACGTTTTCGAGGGTGATCTCCGGGGCGACGACGCCGGCGACGGTGCCGTCCGCGCGGAAGACGGGCACGGCGGCGTACACCGAGAGTCCCAGCGGGTCGGTGACCGTGTGGGTGAAGGACTCGCCTCTGAGCGCCTTCTTGTAGGGCCCGACGAAGCGCTTTCCGATCCGGTCGGGGTACCGGTGGGTGAGGCGGATGCCGTCGGTGGTGGCCACGACGATGTTGTCGACGCCGGTCCGCTTCCGGGCGGCCTCGGCGCGGGGCTGGAGAACCGCGGTCGGGTCGGAGCTGTCCAGGGCCTCCGCCGTCCCCGGAGCGTTCGCGAACCCCTCGCCGGCGGCGAGTACCTCGTCGCGGGTGCCTTCGATGCTCTGGCGGCGGGACTGCAGTACGAGGCCCGCCATCGTCACGGCGACGAGGACGAGCACCAGCACCAGTTGCAGCAGCAGGACCTGGCCCGCGACGGTGTGCACGCTCAGCAGGGAGCGTGCCTGCCGCCCCCACGACAGGGAGGGCTTCCGGGACGCGTCACCGGCACGCTCGGGCCCGGTAGGCGGCGCGCTGCGGCTCCTCGCACGCCGGAGCCGGTCCCATGTGGCCATATTTTGAGTATTGTCGTTCGATGAGGGTTGCTCAATCCGCGGCTCGGCGGCTCGCCACGGGGGCCGGCGGCAGCGGGAGCGGGGGCACCCGCGTACCACCGGCCGGAACGCAGTAGTGCTCACGCGTCAGCCGGGGAGCGCGGACCGTCGCCGCTGGCCTGATCGGGTGATGCGGGGTTCCGGACTCCGCCGCCCCGGTCCTGCTCGGGCCGGGACGGTCGCCACGTCGGCCCCGGAGAACGGAGCCTCCCCCCGTTCGGGAACGAACCCGGCCGGGCGCGAGCGATGATTCCGCCCCGCCCGGGCGGTCCATCCCACCGACAGCCGCCGCACCCCTTCGGAGGAACCATGGACTCCCGCTCGGACGACACCGCCGGCGCCCGCACCCTGGAGGTGCCCGGCGCGCGTCTGCACTACGAGGTACGCGGCGACGGCCCGCTCCTCGTCCTGGTCGGCGCCCCGATGGACGCCGCCGCTTTCGCCCCGCTGGCCGACCTGCTCGCCGCGGACCACACCGTGCTCACCACCGATCCGCGTGGCATCAACCGCAGCGGGCTCGACGACCCCGCCCAGGACTCCACCCCGGAACTGCGCGCCGACGACCTCGCCCGGCTCGTCGAGGCACTCGGCCGCGGCCCGGCTGCGGTGCTGGGCTCCAGCGGCGGCGCCGTCAGCGCACTGGCCCTGGCCCAGCACCACCCCGGGGCCGTGCACACCGTCGTCGCCCACGAACCTCCGCTGATCGAACTGCTGGAGGACCGCGAGGAGCTGCGGAGGGGCACCGAGGAGACCGTCAGCGCCTATCTCGGCGGTGATGTGACGGGCGCGTGGCGGATGTTCTTCGCCAACGCCGGAATCGCCCTCCCCGAACCGGTGATCGAGGAGATGTTCGGCGGCGAGCGCGATCCGCGGCAGGTGGCGGACGAACGCCGCTGGTTCGCGCACGAGATGCGGGCCTCCAGCTACTGGCAACCGGACCTCGCGGCGCTGCGCTCCGCCGCCCGGATCGTGGTGGGGGTGGGCGAGGACTCCGCCGGACAGCTGTGCGACCGGACCTCGCTCGCGCTGGCCGAGGCGCTGGGCGCGGAGCGGACCGTCTTCCCCGGCGACCACACCGGGTTCGTCGAGGACCCCGGCGCCTTCGCCGCGCGGCTGCGCTCGGTCGTCTCCGCGCGCTGACCACCCGGACCCGCGCCGCACGTGCCGGGCAGCCCGACGGCCCGCCCGGCAGGTGCGGGGCGGACCGCCGTGGGGCGCGCGGCGTCAGGCGTAGACCTGTTCCACGAACCCCGCGAGCTGCTTGTCGTTCAGGTGGTGCCGGCCCAGATCGGTCTCGCTGATCACTCCGACCACGCGCTTGTTCCCGTCGATGACGGGCAGGCGCCGGATCTGGTGGGTCTCCATCTCCCGGAGGACCTCGCTCAGGTCCGCCTCGGCGCTGATCCAGCGCGGAGTGCCCTCGCACAGCTCTCCCGCCGTCACCCGCGAGGGATCGCGTCCTGCCGCGATGCAGCGGATGACGATGTCGCGGTCGGTGATGATGCCGCACATCCGCTCATTGGGGTCGTTGGGATCACTCACGGGCAAGGCACCCACGTCCATCTCGCGCATCAACTGGGCGGCCCGGTCCAGGGTCTCGGTGGCGGGCACCCACCGCACGCCGGGGTGCATGATGTCGGCTGCCGTGGTCATGGCATCCTCCTGTCGCCGCGGTCCAGCATTCTGTTCCGCCCCCTGGTCCATCGTGGTAGCCCTGCCCGGTTTACGCCATTCGGGGCCGCGGCCCCGGGCACCCCGGCGCCGACGGGCCCGCGCGACTCACTCGGCGGAGGCCGGGCGCCCCGGGGCGCCGGCCCGCAGCCCGTCCATCACCAGATCGAGGAGCCGGTCGGCGCGCGCCTGCCAGTCGTGCTCCGGATCGATCTGCCACAGCCCCGCGATGGCCAGGAGGAAGTCCTCCGGAGTCATCCCGGGGCGGATCGTTCCAGCGCGTTCATTGGCCTCCAGCAGGGTTCCCACGGCCTGCATCAGCGGACCGTGCCCGAGCCCGGCGAGCGTGCCGCAGGCGCTGGTGGCCGCCCGCAGCGCGTCCGCGAGACCCGCCTTGGCCAGCGAGTACCGGGCGAGCCGGTCCATCCACTCGCGCAGCGCCCGGTCCGGCGGCCGGGTGCGGAGCAACTGCTCGGCCGTCTCGGCCACCTGCTGCACCTCGTACCGGTAGACCTCCAGGACCAGGGCCTCGCGGCTGGGGAAGTTGCGGTAGAGGGTGCCCTGGCCGACCCCCGCCTTCTTCGCGATGGTGCTCAGCGGCGCGTCGGCGGCGCGGGTCAGCTCCGCGAGCGCCACCTCCAGGATGCGTTCGCGGTTGCGCTGCGCGTCCGAGCGCAGCGCGGTGCCGGGTTTGTGGTGCCGCACTCGTCCTCCTCACTTCCGACCCGGCGCGGAACTGCGGTGCGCAGTGGCGATACGCGGGCTCTTGCGAACCGGACAACTGTCCGCTACGTTCATGACGCATGGAGTGGACTGCTGTCCGCTTTCTCCAACCCACCATAGCGTCGGATCCCCGGGCGGCGGATGCACCGTCCGCCCCAGCCTCTCCGCCCGCGCGCCGATCCTCCTCGTACCGCACTCGCTAAGGAAGCTGTTCATGGCTCCAGCCACCGCCAGCGCAATCACCTTGAAGATCAACGGAGAGCACCACACCCTGACCGTCGACAACCGCACCACCCTGCTCGACGCGCTGCGCGAGCGCCTCGGCCTGACCGGTTCGAAGAAGGGCTGCGACCAGGGGCAGTGCGGCGCCTGCACCGTCCTGGTCGACGGCCGCCGGACCGTGGCCTGCCTGCAACTGGCCGTCGCGGCCGAGGGGCGCGCCGTCACCACCATCGAAGGCGTCGCGGACGGCGAGCAGCTCCACCCGGTCCAGCAGGCGTTCCTCGACCTCGACGGATACCAGTGCGGCTACTGCACCCCGGGGCAGATCTGCTCCGCCCTCGGCGTGCTCGACGAACACGCGGCGGGCTGGCCCAGCGCCGCGACCGGCGACGTCCGGCCCGAAGCGGGACCGCCGCCGCTGACCCCCGAGGAGATACGGGAGCGGATGAGCGGCAACCTGTGCCGCTGCGGCGCGTACGTGTCGATCGTCCAGGCGGTCTCGCAGGCCGCAGCGGACCCGGCCCGCCCCGCAACCGGCACGGACCCGAAGGAGCCCGCCGCGTGAAGGAGTTCAGCTACCAGCGCGCCACCGACGTCGAGGGGGCCGTCGCCCTGCTGGACGCCGACCCGGACGCGCGCTACCTGGGCGGGGGCACCAATCTGGTCGACCTGATGAAGACCGGGGTCGAACGGCCCGGACGGCTCGTCGACGTCCGGGAGCTGCCCCTGGACCGCATCGAGCCGACCGCCGAGGGCGGACTGCGGATCGGCGCCACGGTCACCAACAGCGACCTGGCCGCCCACCCGGAGGTCCGGAGCCGCTACCCGGCCCTGGCGGAGGCCGTACTGGCCGGGGCCTCGGGCCAACTGCGCAACATGGCCACCGTCGGCGGCAACCTCCTGCAGCGCACCCGCTGCCCCTACTTCACCGACACCTCCCTCCCCTGCAACAAGCGCACCCCGGGCAGCGGATGCTCGGCGGCCACCGGGGAGCACCGCAACGGCGCCGTCCTCGGCGCCTCGGCGCACTGCGTGGCCGTCCATCCGTCCGACATGGGCGTCGCGCTGGCCGCGTTCGACGCCGTCGTCTCCTTCGAGACCGCCGAGGGAAGCGGCGAGCTGCCGCTGGCCGACTTCTACCTGCCCGTCGGGGACACTCCGCACCGGGAGACCGCGCTGCCGCAGGGAGCGCTCATCACGGCCGTCACGCTGCCGCCCGCACCGGTGGCCGCCCGCTCCCGCTACCGCAAGGTGCGGGAACGCGCCTCGTACGCCTTCGCCATCGGCTCGGCCGCCGGGGCGCTCGACGTGGCCGACGGCACGGTGCGCGACGTCCGGCTGGCCTTCGGCGCCGTCGCCTCCCACCCGTGGCGGGCCAGGGCCGCCGAGCGGATGCTGCTCGGGCAGCCGGCCGGGGAAGCGGCGTTCGCGGCGGCGGCCGACGCCGAACTGGCCGCGGCGCAGGTGCTGGAGCAGAACGCCTACAAACTGCCGCTGCTGCGCAACCTCGTCGTCTCCCTGCTCACCGAACTGGCCGAGGAGGCCGCCCGATGACCACCACGGCGAAGCCCCGGACCGTCGGTGCCGCCCGCACCCGCGTCGAGGGCCGGGAGAAGGTGACCGGCGCGGCACGGTACGCGAGCGAGCAGCCCTTCGAGGAGCTGGCGCACGGCTGGCTGGTCCTCTCGACCGTCGCCCGCGGCCGCGTCCGCGCGGTCGGCGAGGAGGCGGTGCGGACCCTGCCCGGTGTGCTGACCGTGCTCCACTCCGGGAACGCACCGCGCCTGACGACGGACTTCGTCTCCCTGCTCGGCCCGCCCGATCCCGTCGTCGCGCTCTTCCAGCACGACCGGGTGCCGCACCTGGGATGGCCGGTGGCGCTGGTCGTCGCGGAGACGCCCGAGCAGGCACGGGAGGCCGCCGAGGCGCTGGTGGTGGAGTACGACGAGGAACCGCACGACGTCGCCTTCCGCGCCGGCCGGCCCGGCACCTACACGCCCGAGGACGGCAGCGCCGTGGCGGCGAAGGGCGACCTGGAAGCCGAACTGGCCTCCTCCAGTGTGCTGGTGGATGCCTCGTACACCACCCCCGAGCAGCACCACAGCGCCATGGAACCGCATGCCGCCACCGCCCGCTGGGCGGAGGGGCGGCTGGAGGTGCTCGACACCAACCAGGGCACCGGGTGGGTGGCGGGCGATCTGGCCCAGCTGTTCTCGCTGGACGCCTCCTCGGTACGGGTGCGCTCGGAGCACATCGGCGGGGCCTTCGGCTCCAAGGGCGTCCGGCCGCACCAGGTGGGCGCTGTGATGGCGGCGACCGTCCTGCACCGGCCGGTCCGCCTGGCGCTGACCCGCCGCCAGGTGTTCGCGGTCACCGGCTACCGCAGCCCCACCGCGCAGCGGGTGCGGCTCGGCGCGGATCCGGACGGGCGGCTGCGCGCGTTCGGGCACGAGGCGCTCAACCTCACCTCGACGCTGCGCCCGTTCGTGGAGACGAGCGCCGTCTTCGGGCGGGTCATGTACGACGCGCGGGCGCACCACACCGCGCACCGCCTCGTCGGCCTCGACATGCCGACGCCCACCTGGATGCGGGCACCCGGCGAGGCGCCGGGGTCCTTCGCGGTGGAGTCGGCGCTCGACGAGCTGGCCGAGCGGCTGGACATGGACCCGATCGCGCTGCGGGCGCGCAACGAGCCGGAGACCGGACCGCTCTCCGGCCTGCCCTTCAGCAGCCGCAACCTGCTGGGCTGCTTCGAGGAGGGCGCCCGCCGGTTCGGCTGGGCCGGGCGCGACCCGCGGCCGCGGCTGCGCCGCGAGGGCCGGTGGCTGCTGGGTACCGGAACGGCCGCCGCCACCTACCCGTCCGGGGCCGCGCCCTCGACCGCCTCCGTGACGGCCGAGCCGGACGGCGGCTTCACCGTGCGGATCTCCGCGGCGGACGTGGGCACCGGCGCCCGCACGGCCCTCACCCTCGTCGCCGCGGAAGCGCTCGACGTGGATCCCGAGCGGGTGACCGTCCGGATCGGGGACAGCGACTTCGGCCAGGCATGGGTCGCCGGCGGCTCCATGGGCACCCGTTCGTGGTCCCTGGCCGTCGTCTCGGCGGCCGAGGAGCTGCGCGGCCGGCTGGCGCTGTCCGACGGCGACATCCCGCCGGAGGGCATCACCGCGCGCACGGACACCGCGGGGCTGCTCGCCGAGCTCGCCAAGAAGGAACGGCACTCCTTCGGGGCGCAGTTCGCCGAGGTGGCCGTCGACGTGACCACCGGCGAGGTCCGCGTGCGGCGCATGCTGGGGGTGTTCGCGGCGGGCCGGATCATCAACCCGCTCACCGCCCGCAGCCAGCTCGTCGGCGGCATGATCTGGGGCCTGTCCATGGCCCTCCACGAGGAGGCGGTGCGGGACGCGGCATCGGGCGGCCAGGTCGGGGCGGATTTCGCCGGCTACCACATCGCCGCCAACGCGGACGTGCCGGTCATCGAGGCGGACTGGATCGACGACCCCGTCCCCGACGACCCGGTGGGGGTCAAGGGCATCGGCGAAATCGGGATCGTGGGCGCGGCCGCGGCCATCTCCAACGCGGTCTGGCACGCGACCGGTGTCCGCCACCGGGACCTTCCGCTGCGTCCGGACCGCATTCTGCAGGCGGAGGAGACCGGGCCCGGCGCCTGATCCCGCACGGGGCAGCCGAAACGGGGGCGGCCCGCGGCGCACGCCGGGCCGCCCCCGCATCCGCCCGGCGCCCCTGGACCGCATCGGCCGGGCGGCGGTGCTTTCGGCCGCCGGGGCTGTGTTCGCGGCGGCCGGGAAGGTCAGCCGAGCGCCACGCCTCCCTCCCCCGCGGGCTGTCGCCCCTGCTCACCCGCCGGGGCACAGGCCGCCGCGCGCAGCACGTCGACCAGCGCCGCCACCGTCGGCCGGTGCCGCGCGACGGAGCGGCAGACCGCCACGATGTGCCGCTCCACGGTGTCGCTCAGCCCGAGGACGTCGAGCTGCGAGGGGCGCAGCCGCAGCATCAGATCCGTCACCAGGCTGACCCCCACCCCGGTCTCGACGAGGGCCAGTGTCGCGGCGGTGTCGGTCACCTCGTGCAGCACCCGCGGTTCGAAACCGGCCCGGCGGCAGGCGGTGAGCGCCGCGCGGCCGTAGTAGCTCGCGGCGGGCGGCAGGATCCAGCCCCGCTCCCGCATCTCGTGCAGCGCGACCGTCCGACGGCCGGGCAGGTCGCCCGCGGGTGCGGCGAGGGAGAACCGCTCGCGGGAGAGCGGCAGCACACACAGCGACGCGTCCCGCGGGAGGGGCACGTCCGGATAGTCCAGGCCCAGGGCCAGCTCCACGGAGCCGCCGGCCACCGCGTCGTACACGTCGTCCACGTCCATGTCGCGGCTGCGCACGGTGATGCCCGGGCAGGTCTCCCGGGCGCGCCGGAGCGCGAGCGGCAGGATCTCGGCGGCGGCCGTGGCGAAGAGGCCGACCCGCAGCGTCCCGGAGACCTCGTGGCGGGTGCGCTCCAGTGCCTCCACGGCTTCGGCCTCCGTGGCCAGGATGCGCTCGGCGTGGGCCGCCAACGTCACGCCCGCATCGGTCAGTTCGACCCGGCGTCCCACCCGCCGCAGCAGCTCCATGCCGGTGGACCTCTCCAGCGCGGCGATCTGCTGGGAGACCCCGCCGGGCGTGTAGCCGAGGGAGCGCGCGACCGCGGTGACCGTGCCCCGCCGGGTCAGCTCCACCAGCGACCGCAATTGCGGACTCGTCCATTCCATGCAGGAACGGTAAACGAATCCGAGCAGAAACCGTTCATGGACGTCAACGGTCGCGCTGCGCCACGATGTGGAGCAGCACGCTGATCAGCACCGCCGCACTGACAGCAGCGCCGCGTCCGGGCCCGGGCCGCTCGCCCGTCCCCGCCGTCGGCCCTCGGAAGGGACCGCCTATGTCCTCCTCCGCTTTCCGTACCGTTCCGGACTCCGCCGACGTCGTGATCATCGGCGGTGGTGTGATGGGCGCCAGCGCCGCGTTCCACCTCGCCGAAGCCGGGGTGCGCGACATCGTCCTCCTCGAACGCGGCGAACTGGGCTGCGGCAGCTCGGGGAAACCGATCGGCGGCGTCCGCGCCCAGTTCTCCGACCCGCTCAACATCGAACTGGGCCGGCGCAGTCTGGACGCCTACCGCGCCTTCGGCGAGCGCCCCGGTACGGACATCGGGTTCGCACCCGTCGGCTACCTGTTCCTGCTCGACAGCGCGGAGCAGGAGGCGGACTTCGCCACCGGTGTCGGCGTCCAGAACAGTCTCGGCGTGCCCAGCCGCATGATCGGCCCGGACGAGGCGCGGCGGCTGTGCCCCTGGCTGAGCACCGACGGCCTGGTGGCCGCCGCCTACTGCCCCTCGGCGGGCCACGCGCGCCCGGGCGCAGTGGTGCGGGGCTACGCTCACGCCGCGGCCGCCGGAGGCGTGCGGCTCGCCGAGCACACCGAGGTGACCGGCCTCGGGACGACCGGCGGCCGGGTGACCCGCGTGCACACCAGCCGGGGACGGATCTCCTGCGGCAGCGTCATCTGCGCGGCGGGAGCGTGGTCCGGGCAGATCGGCGACATGGCGGGCGTCAGCCTCCCGGTACGCCCGGTGCGACGGCAACTGGCGTTCACCGCACCGATGGCCCCGGACACGCCCCGTCTCCCCTTCACCATCGACTTCTCCTCCAGCGCCTACTTCCACAACAGCGACGACGGGCTGCTGTTCGGGCTCGCCGACCCGGACGAGGCCGAGGGCTTCGACACCACCTGGACACCGGGCTGGCTGGAGCGCTTCCGCGCCGTGATGCGCCGCCGCGCGCCCGCCCTGGCCGACATGGAGACCGTCGGCGGCTGGGCCGGGCTCTACGAGAACACCCCGGACCACAACGCGCTCATCGGCCGCTCCGGCGAGCTGGAGAACTTCCTGTACGCCACGGGGTTCTCCGGACACGGCTTCCTCCAGGCGCCCGCGGTGGGCGAGGTCGTCCGCGACCTCCACCTGGGGCGCCGTCCGTTCGCCGACCCCGCGCCGTTCAGTGCCGACCGGTTCCGCGCCGGGTCCGGAATCCGCCCCGAGGCCCACGTCGTGTGAGCCCGTGCCCCCGGAAGGAAGGGCGAACCGTGAAGAGAGTCGAACAGTGGCGGCTGCGGGCCGCGTTCGCCGCGCGGCTGTCGCGGATGTACGGGAAGGAAGTACCCGCCTACACCACCCTGGTGGAGGTCTCCCACGAGGTCAACGAGGACGTCCTGCGCGCCCGGGGCAGCGCGGCCGAACGCCTGGGATCCCTCAGCCGGGTGACCGCGGAGCGGCACGGTGCCATCCGCGTGGGCACACCCGCCGAACTGGGGCAGGCCGCCCGGGTCTTCGCGGCCCTGGGCATGCGTCCGGTCGGCTTCTACGACCTCCGCGAGGCCGCGGCCAGCGCCGTCCCCGTCGTCTCCACCGCGTTCCGGCCCGTCGAGGCCGAGGAGCTGGCACGCAACCCCTTCCGCGTCTTCACCTCCCTGCTCACTCCGGCCGACCCCCGGTTCTTCGACCCCGGACTCCGGGCCCGGCTGGAGACCTTCCTCGCCGGCCGCGAGCTCTTCCCGCCGGAGCTGCTGACCCTGGCCGACCGGGCCGCCGCCGAGCAGGAACTGCCGCCGGAGCAGGCCGAGCGCTTCCTCCGGCTCGCCGTCGGCGCCTTCGAGCTGTCCCGCGAACCGGTCGACCGGGCCTGGTACCGGACCCTGGAGCGGGTCTCGGCCGTGGCGGCGGACATCGGCGGGGTCCGCAGCACGCACATCAACCACCTCACCCCGCGGGTACTCGACATCGACGCGCTCTACCGCCGGATGGCCGCGCGCGGCATCGAGATGATCGACACCATTCAGGGCCCGCCCGCCTGGCCAGGGCCCGACGTGCTGCTGCGGCAGACCTCCTTCCGGGCGCTGGCCGAACCCCGGGCGATGCGCACCCCGGACGGCGATGTGGCCGAGGGTGCGCTGCGAGTGCGCTTCGGTGAGGTCGAGGCGCGCGGTATCGCCCTCACCCGGGAGGGCCGCGCCCGCTACGACGAGCTGGTCGGCCTGGTCGACCGGCGCAGCGCGCAGGCGCCCGAACGGCCGCGCGAGGAGATCGCCCGGGAGGTGTGGGAGCAGCATCTCCCCCGCACCGAGCAGGAACTCGCCGCGCGCGGACTGGCGCACTTCACCTACCGCACGTCCGCCGACCCGCCCCGCGACGGCACCCGGCCCCCGGCCGACATCGGCGCACTGCTGCGGCGCGGGTGGGTCGAGGCCGAGCCCCTCGTCTACGAGGACTTCCTGCCCCGCTCCGCAGCCGGCATCTTCCAGTCCAACCTCACCTCGCAGGGCACCCGCGACAACTCGCGGGAGGCCGCCGCCTACGACGCCGAGTGGCTCTCCGGTGCCCTGCAGTGCGAGGTGCTCGACCCCTACGTGCTCTACGAGCGGCAGCAGAACAGCTCGCTGTCCCGGGTCGCGCACGCGCTGGGGCTGGAACGCACCGGCCTCGTCCGCCCCGTCCGCCCCACCCGCCCCCTCCACTGCGAACACCCCGGACACCCCGAACACCCCTGAGGATGACCATGACCAGCACCGCCCTGCCCAGTACGGACGACCTGCGGGCCCGCGCCCGCGCCCGCCTCGACGCGATCGGCGTGCGGATCCCGGAAGGCAGCGACTTCCCGGCCCGGACCCCGCTCACCGGGGAGCGCCTCTTCGGGCTCCGGGCCGCCACCGCTGCCGACACCGAGAGGGCCGTCGCCGAAGCGCGCGCGGCGTTCCTCACCTGGCGCAGTACGCCCGCACCGCACCGCGGGGAACTCGTACGCAGGCTCGGAGAGCTGCTGCGCGAGCACAAGAGCGACCTCGCCGATCTCGTGACGATCGAGGCGGGCAAGATCAGGTCCGAATCCCTGGGCGAGGTCCAGGAGATGATCGACATCTGCGACTTCGCCGTCGGTCTGTCGCGGCAGTTGTACGGTCGCACCATCGCCTCCGAGCGCCCCGGGCACCGACTCGCCGAGACCTGGCACCCGCTCGGGGTGGTCGGCGTCATCTCCGCCTTCAACTTCCCCGCGGCCGTGTGGTCGTGGAACACCGCTGTCGCGCTGGCCTGCGGGGACACGGTCGTCTGGAAGCCCTCGGAGCTGACCCCGCTCACCTCCCTGGCCTGCGACCGCCTGCTGGCCCGCGCCGCCGACGACATCGGGGCGCCCCCTGCGGTGCACCGCCTGCTGCTCGGCGACCGGTCGGTCGGCCGGCAGCTCGTGGACGACCCGCGGATCGCCCTGCTCAGCGCCACCGGTTCGACCCGCATGGGCCGCGAGACAGCGCCCCGCGTCGCGGCCCGGCTCGGCCGCAGCCTGCTGGAACTCGGCGGCAACAACGCCGCGATCGTCGCCCCGTCGGCCGATCTCGACCTCGCCGTGCAGGGGATCGTCTTCGCCGCGGCGGGCACCGCGGGGCAGCGCTGCACGACCCTGCGCCGCCTCCTCGTCCACCGGGACGTCGCCGAGACGCTGACCGCGCGGCTGGTGGCGGCCTACCGCACGCTGCCGGTCGGCGACCCGTTCGACGACCGCACGCTGGTCGGTCCGCTGATCTCCCTCCCGGCCCTGGAGGAGATGGACGGCGCGCTGGCCCGGGCCCGGGCGGCGGGAGGCGAGATCCTGGCCGGAGGCCGCCGCAGGCTCGCTGACGCCGCCCCGGGAGCCGCCTACTGCGAACCGGCTCTGGTCCGCGTCGAGGAGCAGTTCGACGTCGTACGGGAAGAGACCTTCGCACCGATCCTCTACGTCCTCGCCTACGACACCCTCGAGGAAGCGCTGGCTCTGCACAACGACGTCCCGCAGGGCCTCTCCTCCAGCATCTTCACCCGGGACCAGCGGGAGGCCGAGGTCTTCCTCTCCGCCGCGGGCTCCGACTGCGGAATCGCCAACGTCAACATCGGTACCTCGGGAGCGGAGATCGGCGGGGCCTTCGGCGGGGAGAAGGACACCGGCGGCGGGCGCGAGTCGGGCTCCGACGCCTGGAAGTCCTACATGCGCTCGGCGACCAGCACCGTCAACTACTCCGGTGAACTCTCCCTGGCCCAGAACGTCAGCTTCCTGTGAACGGCAGCTTCCCCCGTGCACGACCGCTTCCTGTACGCGGCGGCCTCCCGTGCGCGCCGGACGGGCCGGTCCGCATGCCGCACCCGCAGCAGCCCGCGGCGGCCCTCGCAAGTCCAGGCGGACGGCGGCACGGGGCGGCACGGGGCGCGCCCGGCGGGACGCATGCGGCCGGGCCGGCGCCTCGTGCCGGAGCGGCTGACCGCGTCCGGCGGCGCTCTTCCGGGGCCGCCGCCCGCAGGACCGGGGGCCCGCATACCCTGGCCGGAGCCCACCGCAGGTCCCAGAGCATCCAGGAGCGTCGATGAGCGCCGCCTCGCCCAGCACCCCGTCCCGCACCGCTGTCGTCACCGGAGCGAGCAGCGGCATCGGTGCCGCCACCGCACGCCACCTGGCGGCGGCCGGCCACCGGGTCGTGCTGGCCGCGCGCCGCACGGAGCGCATCGCAGCGCTCGCCGCCGAGCTCGTCGAGGCGGGTCAGCAGGCCGAGGCCCACGCCCTGGACGTGACGGACCGGGCGGCGGTCGACGCGTTCGCCGAGCGGTTCGAGACGCTGGAGGTGCTGGTCAACAACGCGGGCGGGGCGCTGGGAGCGGACCCGGTCGCCTCCGGCGACCCCGAGGACTGGCGGCGGATGTACGAGACCAACGTGCTGGGCACCCTGCACACCACGCAGGCGCTGCTGCCCGCGCTGACCGCCGGCGAGGGCACCGTCGTGGTGCTCTCCTCCACCGCGGGCCTCGCGACGTACGAGGGCGGGGCCGGGTACGTCGCGGCGAAGCACGCCCAGCACGTGCTCGCCGAGACACTGCGTCTGGAGATCGTCGGCAGCCCCGTCCGGGTGATCGAGATCGCGCCCGGGATGGTCCGGACCGACGAGTTCGCCCTCACCCGCTTCCGCGGCGACGAGGAGAAGGCCGCACGGGTGTACGCGGGTGTGGCCGAGCCGCTGACCGCGGACGACGTGGCGGACACCATCGCGTGGTGCGTCTCCCGGCCGAGCCACGTCAACGTCGACCTGCTGGTGGTCCGCCCGCGCGCACAGGCGTCCAACACGAAGGTGCACCGCGAACCGTGACCCGGCGCGGGCCTGCCGCCGTGATCCCGCGGGCCCGCCGCGGCCGTCCCGTCCGGCGGCTGCCCGGGCCCGTGCGCGCCGGGCCCGTGCGCGCCGGGCCCGTGCGTGCCGGGCACGGCGGCGCGGGGACCTGCGGCCGGGGCGGTCACTCCATCGGCACGCCCACCGTCACCTCGACCTCGTCCCCCAGGGCGCGGAAGCCCCGGACGAGCCAGGTCCGCTCCGGCAGCCGGGTGCCCGCACGCGTGGTGTGGCCGGAGACGACGAGGACGGCCTCACCGTTGGAGGAGACCAGGACCTCGGCGTCGGTTGCGGCCCCGTCCGCGAACCGCAGCAGCAGTCCGGTGGCGAGCGGGTCCTCGGCATAGGCCGCGGGCCTGCTCAGCCCGTGGATGCGCACGGACGCGCCGCGGAAGAGGTGCGTGTAGGAGCAGACGGCGGTGTGCGGGGCGGCGTCAGGGGGCACCGGATCCTCCGGCTCGGTCAGGGCGGGCGGGGCTCGGACGGACGGCTCCGGTCACCACCCTCCCCCACCCGCCCCCGGTCCGCACGCATGGCCGGTCCGCACGCGTGGCGCCGCCCCGGGGCCCTGCCGCCGCGTTCGGCGGACGGTGCGGCGGCGGCCCGACGCCGCGGAGGTCAGCACCGGACGGCCGCCTCGCAGGAGGCTGCCGGGATGCCGCGGGTCTCGATGATGACGCCCCCTTCCACCCGGCCGCCCGCGATGGCGGCGGCGCCCAGGGCGAAGTGCACCCACATGTTGAACTGGATCTCCTTGGCCACCCGGAGCCGGCTGTAGAGCAGGTCGGCCCACCAGTCGCCGGCGCGCGACCACGCCTCGACGTGGAAGCGCAGTCCGTCCCCGGGGTCGTCGGCGGTGAACTGGATCTGCCCGGCCTCCAGATGCCCGTGCAGCGTGCCGAGCCGGATGGTGACCGGGTCGCGGTGGAGCACGCGCACCGGGCCGTCCCACGGGCCCGGCATCTGCACCCGGTACTCGTCGCCGGGACGCGCGGGCCCGGGCCCGCCGCGCGTCTTGTGGAAGACCGCCACGGTCGAGGGCGCCGGACGGTTGAGGTCGGCCGCGACCGCGCCGATCAGTTCCTCGGGGCCCATCCGGGCGCCCTGGATCCGGACGCCGAAGCGGCGGTGGAACATCGGCCCCACGCCGTCGGCGAGCCGCTTGGTGAGCTCGTCGACGCGGTCGGCGGGCAGCGGCGGCGGCAGGTCGCCGGAGTCCCCCGCCACCTCGCTGCGGTGCAGCGCGGTCACCCGCCACATGTACTCCCAGGACACCAGCAGGACACCGGCCGGGAAGCGCAGCAGGGTGCCGATCCGCCGCCGTGCGGACGGCCTGCCGGGCCGCCTGGCCGGTGTCCGGCCGGAGCCGTTCCGGGCCCGAGCCCCGCTTCCCGACCGCATCCGTCCCTGTAGCGACATAACACCTATGACACCATGAAAGCGATATGAGTGGGTATCAGTGGCACTCATCTCTCCCACCCGAACCCTGGAGGTCGGCGTGCTGTTCGAAAAGCTGGTGCACCGGATCGGGCTGCGCAGGACGCATCTGCAACTGGCGTCGATGGGGTCCGTCGGACTCTGCATCGTCTTCTGGATGCGGGCGGCGAGCTTCGACCAGGACGAGCGGGGCAACGCCGAGCGCCGCGCCCTGTTCGTCGGCCTGTGGGCGCCCACGCTGTGGGGGATCAGCCAGTCGCTGGACGACGCCCCCGCCGGACGCCCCCGGCCGGACGGCCCGCATGCTGCGTGAGGGGCGCCTCTACCGTGCGCCGGCGGTCGCCGCGCTGCACTCCCTGGCCGATCGTACGGTCAACTACGCCCCTGTGACCGGGAGTCGGGTGCCCACCTGGAACGCGCGCTGGCACATCGACTACCTCCGGCAGCCGCTCGCGCGGGAACCGGCGGGCGACCCCGTGCGGGGCGGCGCGTGGGACATCGCCTGCCGCCTGGTGCGCGACTACCAGTTCGCGGAGCCGTCGATCCTGCGCGCGCTCTACCGCGGCGACATGCCGCTGCTGGGCCGGGACATGCTGCTGGAGGGCCGGTTCGCCGGGCTGCGGTTCGACATGGGGGTCCGGGTGACGTCCGTGATCGACGAGACGCACGGCAGCGGCGCGGCGGAGTCCCGCGTGTGGGGCTGGGCCTACCGGACCCTCCAGGGCCATCTGGAGCAGGGCGAACTCGCCTACCAGGTCGTCAAGCGGCTGCGCACCGGCACGGTGGAGTTCCGTATCACCGGCCACTCGCGGCGGGCACCGCTGCCCAATCCGGTGGTGCGGACCGGCTTCGCGGTCTTCGGACGCTGGACGCAGCACCGCTTCTACCACGCGAGCGCCCGCAGACTGCGGCGGCTGCTGCGCGCGGAACTCGAGGGCGCGCCCCCGCTGGCGGCAGCGGCCCTGCCGGGCTACGACAACGTCGTGCTCGCGCCCACCCCGCGCCGCTGAACGCGTCGGCGGGCCCGCGACGCGCGCCGCCGACGAACGGTTCACCTGCGGCTGAGGACACCCGGCCACCAGGACATCGGGCCGATGTCCCGGACCAGCGCCGGCACCAGGAGGGAGCGCACCACCAGGGTGTCCAGGAGGACGCCGAAGGCGACGATGAAGGCGATCTGGGCGAGGAAGGCCAGCGGGATGACGGCGAGCGCCGCGAAGGTGGCGGCGAGCACGACACCCGCCGAGGTGATGACTCCGCCGGTGGCCGTCAGGCCGCGCAGCACGCCCTCCCGCACGCCGTGCCGCAGCGACTCCTCGCGGACCCGGGACATCAGGAAGATGTTGTAGTCCACGCCCAGGGCCACCAGGAAGACGAAGCCGTAGAGCGGTACCGAGGCGTCCGCTCCGCTGAAGCCGACCAGTTCCCGGAAGACCAGCGCGGAGACGCCCAGGGTGGCGAAGAAGCTGAGCGCGACGGTGGCCACCAGCAGGAGCGGCATCAGCAGCGAGCGCAGCAGCGCGACCAGGATGACCAGAATGATGACCAGGACCACCGGCACGATCAGCGCGCGGTCGCGTTCGGCCGTCCGCTGGGTGTCGTACTGCCGGGCCGTGTAGCCGCCGACCAGCGCGTCGGAGCCCGGGACGGCCCGCACCGCCTCGCGCAGCCGCTCGACCGTGCGCTTGGCGGCATCGCTGTCCGCGGCGTCCTCCAGGGTGACCTGGAGACGGACCCTGCCGTCCACGACCTGCGGCGCCTCGGCGTCCGGGCGGCCCTTGGCGCCCAGCGGCACGGCCGAGGCCACTCCTTCGGTGCCGAGCGCCGCCCGCCGCACCTTCGGGAGGGCCTGCTCGTCGGTGAGCACCGTGGCCGGGTTTCCGGAGCCGCCGGGGAAGTGCTCGCCGAGGGTCCGCTGGGCGGCGACGGACGGCGCGTCGTTGATGAAGATCTCGTCCAGCGGTACGCCCCGGGCGTTCAGCAGCGGCACGAAAGCACTCGCCGCGAGCAGCACCGCGAGCGTGCAGGCCCAGATCCTCCGGGGCGCTCGGTCCACGACGCGCGCCACCCGCGGCCAGACCCCGCCCGGTGCCGACGCCTCCCGCTGCTCCGGCGAGTGCGGCAGCCTGGCCGGCCAGTAGGCGAAGCGGCCGAGGAGTGCCAGTACCGCGGGGAGGAACGTCAGAGCGCTGAGGAGCGCGCAGACGATCCCGATGGAGCCCACGGGTCCCAGGGCGCGGTTGTTGGTCAGGTCGCTGAGCAGGAGGGCCAGCAGCCCGGCGACGACGGTGCCGGCACTGGCCAGTACCGGTCCGACGGACCGGCGCAGCGCGGCCCGGACGGCGGCCTCGCGACGGTGCCCCGCACGCAGTTCCTCCCGGAACCGCGCGGTCAGCAGCAGCGCGTAGTCCGTCGCCGCACCGATCACCAGGATGGACAGGATCCCCTGCACCTGGCCGTCGACGCGGACCATGTCGTGCCGGGCGAGCGCGTAGACGGCCGCGCAGGCCAGTCCGAGGGCGAAGACCGCACCGAGGATGATCACCAGGGGGAGCAGCACACTGCGGTAGACCAGGACGAGGATCAGCAGCACGGCGGCGAGGGCCACCCCCAGCAGCAGCCCGTCGATCCCGGCGAACGCGTCCGAGAGATCGGCCTGGGTGGCGGCCGGCCCGGCGAGGCGCACCGTCGTCCCGGGGACTTCCCCGGCGGCCGAGCGCAGCTTCTCCAGCGCCGCGGGGAGTTCCTCACCGAGGTCGGGGCGGAGCTGGACGACGCCCTGCAGTGCCGCCCCGTCCCGGGAGGGGACGGCGGGGGTGGGCGGACCGACCGCGCCGATGCGGTCGGCGGCCCGGTCGAGCGCGCGCGATGCGGCCCCGCGCTGCGCGCGGGTGACGGGCTGTTCGTCGCCGGACGTCCACACCACGATGGCGGGCAGGGTCTCCTGCTGGTCGAACGCCTTCTGCTGGTCCAGGACCTTGGTGGACTCGGCGCTGCGCGGCAGGAAGGCGGCCTCGTCGTTGGTGGCGACCTCGCCGAGCTTCCCGGCGAACGGTCCCAGCGCGCCGCCGACGGCGATCCAGACGACGAGCAGCAGAATCGGGACCGAGAGGCGGGCGAGACGCGGCGCGGACGGCATGCATCCTCCGGGGGTGGGCGCGGGCAAACCAGTTCAACGATTGGCTATCTTAATCATTGAATTAATCTGCTCCGCATGCCGCCGCCACCGCGACTGCGCACACCGCCACCGCGGAGCCGTCAGTTCCCGCCCTCGCGGAGGGCGGAGAGCTCCTGGTTCAGCAGGGTGAGGAAGCGCAGCGCCACGCGCTGTTCCTCGTCGTCGAGTTGCGAGCGGGCGCGGTCGGTCGCCTGCGCCAGCGGCCGGAAGTACCCGCGCGCAGCCGCCCGCGCGTCGCTGGGGTAGTGCAGGCGGACCACCCGCCGGTCGGCCGGATCCCGGGAGCGCCGCACGTGCCCGGCCCGCTCCAGCCGGTCCAGACAGGCCGTCACCGCACCGGAGGTGAGCCCCAGATGCTCCCGCAGCAGCCCCGGGGTGAGCGGCTCCTCCGCGTCGAGGATCGCGGCCAGCGCGGCGGCGTCGGTGGCGTGCAGCCCCTGGGCGGCGGCGAACCCGTGGACCAGTCGGCCGAATTCTCCGTTCATCCTCCGCAGCGCCACGGCGAACTGCTGGAGATCCGCGGAGCCGGTCCCGGCGGTGCCGCCGTCCGCCTGCCGGCCCCCGTCTGCACTGGTCATCCGGCCACTCTATAGAAGAGCCCGACCATACGGCCGCCCGCACGGAGGCCCCGGGTCCGGGCAGCGGCAGGCCGGGATCCACTGGCGGCCTGTTGCGGCCGGCACCGTCGCCTGCGCGTGGTGCTCAGCGTTCTGCGCGCGGCTCTTCGGGCTGGGCGGCGGCTTGCACCAGGTTGTGCTCCAGCCGCTCCAGGGCGGCGAGTGCGTCGGCGCGCTCACCGTCGGAGAGACCCGCGGTCGAGATGTCCTCGAGTTGGCTCCAGACCTGCTCGACTTCACGGCGCAGGGCGTGGCTGGCAGCCGTGGGCTCGATGAGCGAGGCCCGTTTGTCGGTGGGCGAGGGGCGGCGGCGGACGAAGCCGGCCTGCTCGAGGCGGCGGACGGTGCGGGTCATGGTGGCGGCGTCGGAGTCCATCAGGCGCACCAGGTCGATCTGCCGCTGGGCGCCGAGTTCCCACAGGTGCATCATGACCAGCTCCTGCCCCGGGTGCAGGCCGATGCGGCGCAGCAACTGCCCCGCGTACATGCGGTGCAGGCGGGCCAGCCGGAAGATCGCATGGCTGATCGGCCCGCTGCCGGCCGCACCCGGGACCGGGACGGCGGCCTGCTGTGCCGTCACTCCGGAGCTCCGACCGGCTTCGGGTGTGGACTCGGCCATCTCTTCCTCACTCTCCTGCTTGGACAGTGCAACCCTACCGCGGATCAGTGACTCAGAGGAGTGTTCCGGCCCCTCGAGAGGCGCTTATGCCCAGGTAGAAGCGTGTTACTTGCTTCACTTCTGCCTCCGGGAAGCAGCACCAGGGGAATTTACTGTCCGGACAAGTGTTTTACTTGCTCAGACAGGCAATGGCGTGCCGACATCCCGTGGCCCGCCATGCGAGAAACGTCCCGCACTCCGAGGGAGAGGCTCATGACCACTGCTTTCGAACCCGTCGTCCTGGGCGGCAGGCCCCTGGCCAATCGCGTCGTGATGGCACCGATGACCCGCAGCCGTGCCTACGGGCCCGGCGCCGAACCGACCGAGTTGATGGCGACGTACTACGCGCAGCGCGCCGGCGCCGGACTGATCGTCACGGAGGGCATCCAGCCCTCGGCGGCCGGGCAGGGCTACCCCGACACCCCGGGGCTGCACACGCCCGGGCAGGTGCGGGCGTGGCGGACGGTGACCGACGCAGTGCACCGCGCGGGCTGCGTGATCTTCGCGCAGCTGATGCACACCGGACGGATCGGCCACCCCAGCCTGCTTCCCGAGGGCCTGGTACCGCAGGCTCCGTCGGCGGTGGCCGCCAAGGGCCAGGTCTTCACCCACGAAGGGCCGAAGGACTTCGTGACGCCGAAGGCGCTGAGCGGGACGGACGTCGAGGAGGCGATCGCCGACTTCGCCGCCGCGGCCCGCAACGCGATCGAGGCCGGCTTCGACGGTGTGGAGATCCACGGCGCCAACGGCTACCTGATCCACCAGTTCCTCGCGGACAACACCAACCGCCGCAGCGATGCCTGGGGCGGATCGACCCGAGGGCGCATCCGGTTCGCCGCCGAGGTCGCCGCAGCCGTGGCCGCGTCGATCGGCAGCCACCGCGTGGGCCTGCGGATCTCTCCCGGGAACCGGTACAACGACATCGTCGAGGACCACCCGGGCGAGGTGTACGGGGCCCTGCTGGAGCGGCTCGCCGACCTGGATCTGGCCTACCTGCACCTGATGGAGGGCCCGGACTCCGAACTGACCGCGCGGCTGCGCGCGGCATGGCCCGGCCCGTTCGTGCTCAATCCGTTCACCCACCCCGACGCCACCGGCCCGGATGCGCTGAAGCTGGTCGAGGACGGCAGCGCGGACATGGTCGCCTACGGGGCACTGTTCCTGGCCAACCCCGACCTGCCCCGGCGGCTGGCCGCCGGCGGCCCGTTCAACGCCCCGGACAGGGCCACCTTCTACGGCGGCGACCACCGCGGATACACCGACTACCCCGCCCTCACCGCCTGAGCGGGCCGCGCCGGGGCCGCACAGCGCGCCGGAGCGCATGCGGTCCGCCCCCTGCCCCTTTCCCCTCCGCCTCCACCAGGGAGTCCCTGATGTCCAGAGCAATCACTTTCTCCGCGTACGGCGCTCCCGAAGTGCTGCGGCTTTCGCAGGTCACCGCGCCGGAGCCCGGCCCGGGCCAGGTCCGGATCCGCGTGCGGGCCGCTTCCGTGAACCCGCTCGACATGAAGATCCGGTCCGGTCTGATGGCCGGCACCGTCCCGGCCCGCTTTCCCGTGGTCCCCGGCCTCGACGCGGCCGGCGTCGTCGACGCCGTCGGCGAGGGGGCCGATGCGGCCGTCGGCGACGAGGTCCTCGGCGCCGCCGTCGGCGGCGGCTACGCCCAGTACGCCCTGCTCGACCGGCCGGTCGCCAAGCCCGCAGCACTCTCGTGGGAGGTGGCCGCTTCGCTGGTCACCGTCGGGCGGACCGCGCTCCGTGTCCTGAGGCAACTGGACGTGCGGAGGGGACAGACCCTCCTCGTCCACGGCGCCGGTGGCAGCGTGGGCTTCGTCACGGTGCAGTTGGCCGTCGCCCGCGGCATCACCGTCATCGGAACAGCCGGGGAGCACGACATCGAGCGCGTCGGGGCGGCGGGAGCCACCGCGGTGCGCTATGGCGACGGCTGGGTGGAGCGCGTGCGGGCAGCGGCGGCACACGGAGTCGACTCCGTCCTCGACGCCTCCGGGGCGGGCGTCCTCGCCGACTCCGCAGCTCTGGCCGGGGACAGCGCGCACGTCCTCACCATCGCCGACATGACGGCCGCACAGCACGGTGTCCGCTTCAGTGCCGACGGTCCCGGCCAGGCACCGGAGGATCTGCCGCTGCTGGCCGAGTCGGCCGCCTCCGGCACGCTGACCCTGCCCGTCCGGCGGACCTACCCGCTCGAGCAGGCCGCCACCGCGCACGCCGACCTGGAAGCCCGCCGCATCCGGGGCAAAGCCGTCCTGCTGCCCTGACCTGACCTGCCGCCACGCCCGCCCGAGCGGACGCGGCGCCCCCGGGGCCCGCGGCCCGGATCCCCTGACGGCCGCGCCCCACCACCGCACCCACCGGATCCGTCCTTCCCCGGAGATCCGCACAGAAGGGAACACCCATGTCCGCACACCCCCTGCCGACCGCCGCCTTTGCCCGCACCGTCCGGGGCTCCGGCCCCGGCCTCGCCCTGGCCCACGGTGCCGGCAGCAGCATCGACGGCACCTACGGCCCGATCCTGGAGGGCCTGGCAGCGCACCACACCGTCGTCGGCGTCGACTACCCCGGAAGCGGAGACACCCCCCGCTCCACCGAGCCGCTGTCGCTGGACGAGCTGGCCGACCAACTCGTGGCCGCCGCAGTCGCCGAGGGGCAGGACACCTTCGCGCTGTCCGGCTACTCCCTCGGCGGCCCCGTCGCCGTCCGCGCGGCCGCCCGCCACCCCGAGCGTGTCACCGCGCTCGTGCTGACCGCCACCTTCCCCCACCGGGACAACCGGCTGGTGCTCGCCACCTCGCTGTGGCGCGAGCTGGCCGCGTCAGGCGAGCGTGCACGGCTGGCCGAGTTCCTGACGATGATGGCGCTGGGCGCCGACGCCCTGGAGGGAATGCCGGGCGAGCAGCTCCGCCGGGCCGTCGGCTTCACCGCCGCCTCCGTCGCCGAAGGCACACCCGAGCACGCCGATCTGGCTCGTCGGGCCGATGTCCGCGACGACCTGCCGCACATCAAGGCGCCCACCCTCGTCGTCTCCACCACCCAGGACTGGTTCACCTCGACCCGCCTGCACCGCCGGCTCGCCGACGGCATCCCCGGGGCCCGGCTCGTGGAGATACCCACCGGTCATCTGCCGATGGTGGAACGGCCCGCGGAATGGCAGCAGCTCATCACCGACTTCACCGGCCGGCACAGCGTCTGAGCACCGGCGGCGTCCGCGCCGGAAGTACCCGCACGGCCGCACGGCGGACGGTGACGGTCTTCCGGCGCGGCGCTCCCGGAGCGCGCCACCACCCCGCCTCGCTCCCGGGGCGGGTGTGCTGCCGCTGCCCCGGCGCCCGCCCTACAGGAACCGGCGGATGGGGAGCACCGCCGCCTCCTTGAGGCGCTCCACACCCGGGCGCCGCCGCCAGCGGCCGGTGGTGATGCGCTCCGCGTCGGCCCAGTCCGCCGCGAAGTGGTCGTCGAGCGTCGCCGTGAACCGCTCGTCGATGACGGCCAGCATCACCTCCTCGTCGTGTTCGAGGGAACGGCGGTTGAGGTTCGTGGAGCCGGTGAGGGCGACGATGCGGTCGACGGTGACGACCTTGGCGTGCATCATCGTGGGCCGGTACTCGGCGATCCGGACACCGGCGCGGAGCAGATCGTCGTAGGCGCGTCTGCCGCCCAGCCGGGAGACGCGCTTGTCGGTGTGCGGGCCCGGGAGCAGGATCTCGACCCGCACACCGCGCCGCGCCGTCCGGCACATCAGCTCGACGAAGTAGTCGTCCGGGGTGAAGTAGGCCGTGCACAGCCGCACCCGCTCGCGTGCCGACTCCAGCACGACGCGCAGCAGCGTCTGCATGTCCTGCCACCCGAAGCTCGCCGAGCCGCGGACGACCTGGACGACGGCGGTACCGGGGGCGTCGTGTTCGACGAACCGGTCGGCCTCGTCGAAGAGTTCGTCGTGGCATTCGGCCCAGTTCTGGGCGAAGGCGGCCGAGACGCCGTCGACCGCGGGACCGCGCACCTCGACATGGGTGTCACGCCACTCCCCCGGGTGCCGCGCGTCCCCGCACCACTCCTCCGCGATGCCGACGCCGCCGGTGAAGGCGGTGCGCTCGTCGACGACGAGGGCCTTGCGGTGACAGCGGTGGTTCTGCTTGAAGGGCGAGACCCACATCGGCTTGCGGAACCACTGCACGGCGACGCCCGCCCGTTCCATGTCCGCCAGCAGGGACTTCTCGATGGGCCTGCTGCCGAAGCCGTCCAGAAGCAGCCGGACCCGCACGCCGTTCCGCGCCCGCTCGCCGAGCGCATGGGCGAATTCGTGCGCGATCTCTCCCTGCCAGTACACGAACGTCATCATGTCGATGGTGTGCTGCGCTTCCCGGATCGCCCGGAGCATGGCGGGGAAGATCTCGTCACCGTTGCGGAGGACCCGCAGTGCGTTGCCCTCGGTGGCTGCCATGCCGATCAGCCGCTCCAGGCGTCTGCGTATGTACTGTTCGCGCTCGCCTGCCGACGCCGCGGACCGGTCCTCGGCGCCGTCGGCCGCCGGAGCGCGGGCCGGCCGCTCGGCAGCGGGCGCGGCGGCAGCCGGCGCGGTCGCTGCGTCTCCCGGCACTGCCGGGTCCTGCGCCGTCACCGTCTCACCGGTCCGGACAGCGGACGGCGGGGGCGCGGGTCCACGCCACGGACCGGGCGCACGCCTGCCCCCGCCGCGGAGCGTGCCGCCGCTTCGGGAGCGGTGCATCCGGGTGCGGCGGGCGGTACCGGGGTTCCCGGCGCGGTCAGGGCTGTCATGGAACGGGGGTCCTTTCGACGGGGGGGGGCGGTGCGAGCGGGACCGGCTCACCGGCAAGACGGTGGGACGGTGGGGCTGTCATCCGGTCCGCAGGCAGCGCGCGGCCCTGCCGCGCACTGCGGCAGGGCCGGACGTACCGGCGTACCGGGCCGAGGGGTGAGCCGGACGGGCCGCGCAGCCGGACCGGCGGGACCGGACGGAGGCCGCCGGGGGACGCGGACCCTCTTCCCGTACCGGCGTACCGGCGTACGGGCGGGCGGCGCCGCCGGTCCGGCACGCGCTCATACCGCAGCGGCCGGCCGAGGCGTCTGCTGCGGCGCCTCCGGAGCCGCGACGACCCTCACCGCGAGCTCCGGCGGCTCGGGGTGGTCCGCGGGCGCGTCCGCGGCGGACAGCAGCGAGTCGTCGCCGACGCGGGCGCCGGGCAGCCGGTGCCGGGCTGCCACGAGAGCCGTGTCGATGTCCCGGGTACCGGTCGAGACGCACAGCGTGTAGGCGATGTCGTTCATGCGCTGCCGCACCTCGGGGGAACCGTCCTCGGCCCGCAGGACGCTCAGTGCCGCGTACTGCTCGACGAGATCACGGAGGACGGCAGGGTGCGCGAGCAGCATGGGAAGGTTCCTTTCCGGAGGTGTGGAGGCGAAGCGGCCCGTACGGGCGGTCCGGCCGGGGAGCGTGCGGACCCCGGCTGCGCCGGGTGGCGGGCGGGGCGCCGGGCGGCGTCCCGCGCCAGGGAGCGGAGACGCCCGGGATCCGCTGCGGGGTTCCCGCGGACGCGGCGGTCTCGCCGGGCCGGGTACCGGTCAGCACACATGGGCTCTCCTCCTCCCGCTGTCATCGACGGTGCACAGCGCGGGGAGAGCCGGCTCGGGAGCACACGCGGGCCACGAGTGGGCATCTCCTCCGCGTATGTGCCTGTTCTCCCAAGCACGTGACCGCACTTCTCACCGGCTTCGGCGGCGGTAAACCTCACGCCTCGCAGGGCTGCGGGACCGGGCCGTACGCGGAGCCCGCGCGCGGCAGGCCGCACCGGCGGGCCGGTGCCGCCGGAGTGGCGTACCGGTCAGGCGGTGCGGCAGCCCTGCGCGGAACCCGCTGCCGCGGCGGCGCGCTGCACGGGGGCGTGGGGCCGGGATTCCGCCCAGCGCGTCAGCTCGGCCGCGCGGTAGAGGAGTTCGGCGCCCCGCTTCCCCGCGGCCGCGGGGAACCTCTCGTCGTTGGCGCGCGCCCAGCGCAGCGCGGCGAGGGAGATGCCGGGCAGCAGCCGCTCATGGGCCTGCCGCAGCCCCAGCAGTTCCTGCTCCTCCGGTTCCGCGTCCGGTCGGCCTGCGGTGCCGGAGGAGCGCCCGTCGCGGTCCGCGGAGGCCGGCGGGGTGTCCGGCGCGGGGCGCGGAGCCTGCGGGGAGGACGAGCTCCGGGCGCCGGCTGCGGGCCCGGAGCGCGCACCGGGCCGGTCGGGCTGCTGCGTCATGGCGGCGCGCAGCCGCGTCAACAGGCGGCTGAGGAGCCGGGAGACGTGCATCTGCGAGACCCCCAGCCGTTCGCCGATCTCGGCCTGGGTGAGTTCGTCCACGAAGCGGTGGTGGAGCAGGATCCGGTCGCGTTCCTCCAGTTCCGCGATCAGCGGGGCCAGCGTCTGGAAGTCCTCCACCAGTTCGAACGCGGGGTCGGGCCCTCCGATGCAGTCGGCCAGGGCCCGGCCGCCCTCGTCGGCCCCGCCTGCGACCGCGGCGTCCAGGGAGGTGGTGGTGTAGCCGTTGGCGGCCTTCCGCGCCTCGATGACCTCGCTCTCGGGCAGCGACATGAGCGCCGCCAGTTCCGCCACGGTCGGCTCCCGGTCGAGCCGGGAGCGCAGTTCCTCGTCGGCGCGGGCGAGCTGCTCCCTGGCCTCCTGGAGCCGCCGGGGTACGTGCACCGCCCAGGTGGTGTCGCGGAAGAACCGCCGGATCTCCCCCACGATGCACGGGACGGCGAACGTGGTGAAGGCGACCTCCCGCGAGACCTGGAACCGCTCGATGGCCTTGATCAGCCCGATCGTGCCGACCTGGACGACGTCCTCCAGGTCCTCGGGACGGGTGGAGAACCTGGATGCCGCGTAGCGGACCAGGGACAGGTTCATCTCGATGAGGGTGTTGCGCACGTACTGGTACGCGTCCGTGCCCTCCTCCAGTTCGTCCAGCCGGGCGAGGAACTGCTTGGTCAGCGCCCGGGCGTCCTTGGCCGGGACCCGGGAGGGCGACTCGATCACGGGGAGACCGGTACCTCCGGAAGAGCCGGTGTGCCCGCGTACCGCCGAATCGGTCACCGTCATGAGCGCCTCATCTCCCTCGGACTGCGCGCCGACTTCCGTGCGCGGCGGCCGCTTCCCGGCCGCACTCTCCACCTGCCCGCGAAACGCGAGGTCATGGCACCCGAATCGGCGATCTCTCGCACACGAACCGTCGCCGCGCGGCGCCCCGTCGGGTCCGGAAGCCGCCGCTGCAGGGATGTGCAGGGCAACTCCCGGCCCGGCGAGGGCGCATCGGGAGTGCGCGCTCAGGCAGCCTGCGCGGGCAGGTCGGGCCAGCGCGCACTGATCGTCTTGCCGGGGCCGTCGACGGTGACTTCCACCGAAGGGGTGAGCGCGTGCACCAGGTGCATGCCCCATCCGCCCGACCCGTCCAGCGCGCCGCTGCGCACGCCGGGGAGTTCCCGGCTCGCGTCCCGCACCTCGGCGCTCAGGACGCCGCCGGTCCGGTCGATCACCAGCAGCCAGGGGCCCGGTGTGTGGCGTTCGGCGTTGACGACGAGCTCGGTGACCACGGTTCCCACCGTCGCGGCGTCGACGGTGGGGCAGTGTGCCGCCACATAGGCAACGGCCAGGGCACGTGCGTCGGCGACGGACGCTTCGTCGGAATGAAGTGACAACACGATGTTCCTCCTCTTCCGTTCGCCTCCCGTATGCCCGACCGCACCGCTCGACACACGCCGCGACCTGTCCGGCTGTGAGACACGGGCGAGGTGGAATGTCACCTTTTCCTACCGTCATACACCGACAGTTCGCCGACCGCTGTGCGGCCGGCGGACCGACGGGGCAGGCCGCACTCAGAGCGGAAAGCGCCCGCGCGCCCTGCGCCCTGCCGAACCACTCCGCCCGACGGCCTTCTGGCTGCTGCGGAACGGCTTGCTGAACAACCGGCCCAGCACCCCCGGGGCCTTGCCCGCGGTGCGACTTCCGACACCCAGCGTCCGCTGGGTCCCCCGCTCGGGTCGGCGGGACAACCGCGGTGCGAGAAATGCCAGCACGAGCAGAACCACGCACACCGCGACGATGCCAACGACGGCCATGATGCAGCACCCTCCCTCAATTCGGCGGTCGTCGCGCCGGATGCGCGGCACCGCGTCGGAGGACGCCGGGTGTCCGCCGCCCCGCGGGGCAAACCGGCGGGCATCCGCGGCCGGGCGCACCAGGACGTCTCATGCTTCCCGACGGGGGCGGCTCCGGTGGAGGAAGCCGTTCGCCGCCGCCTTCTTACTGGAGGGTAGGCACGACCCACCCCTTGTTATACAGTCCGTCTAACAAGAGAGTCCGGGGTGCCTCCGCGGTCCGCTCCGCCGAGCGCGCCGGCGGCCCGGACCGCGGAGTCTGCGTCCGGGCCCCGCCGACCACCGGCACACCAGCGCCCGTACCGCACCGACGGGGGCCGGGAACGGCCCGCTGTCCGAACCCGAGGAGTCGCAGCATGGCAAGCAGCATCACCCGCCCGGACCTTCCGCAGCTCTCCGAGGAGGAGGGTGTCGCCCGCCGGCTGCTGGACTCCTCGGCGAAGCTGTCCTACGACCCGCTCACCGAAGTCGACTGGGACACCCCGCTGGACGAGGACTTCCACGGCACGAGCCCGGAGTGGAGCACCCTGTTCGGCACCGCCTACTGGGCGGAACTGACCGACGCGCAGCGCAAGGAACTCACCCGCCAGGAAGCCGCCTCCGTGGCCGGCACCGGCATCTGGTTCGAGATGATCCTGCAGCAGATGATCCTGCGCGACGTCTACGCCAAGGATCCGTCCCAGGAGACCGTCCAGTGGGCGCTGACCGAGATCGCCGACGAGTGCCGGCACTCGATCATGTTCGCCCGCGGGGCCAAGAAGCTCCGGGCGCCCGCCTACCAGCCGCGCCGCGTGGCCCGCGAACTCGGCCGGGCCTTCAAGACCCTCGCCTTCGGGGAGGCCGCCTACGCCGCGATCCTGGTGGCCGAGGAGGTCCTCGACGTCATGCAGCGCGACTGGATGCGGGACGAGCGGGTCGTGCCGTTCGTCCGCACCATCAACAACATCCACGTCGTCGAGGAGTCGCGGCACATGAAGTTCGCGCGCGACGAGACGCGCAAGCGGCTGGCCGAGGCCGGTTGGCTGCGCCGCCAGCTCAACGCGTTCGTCATCGCCGTCGCCTCCTACGTGATCGTCACCAGCATGGTGAACCGGAAGGTGTACGCCACCGCCGGTCTGGACCAGAGCCGCGCGCTCCGCGAGGCGGCGGCCAACGAGCACCACAAGTCCATGCTCCGGTCGAGCTGCGCGGGACTGATGGAGTTCCTGGCCTCGGCCCGGCTGCTGACCAAACCGGCGCTGGTCTTCTACAAGCGCGCCCACCTGATCTGACCCCGCCCGCCCGCGCCGCGGCACCTCCCAGCGCCGCACGCCGCACACGGAACCGGCCCCATGACCTACGCCATCAGCCAGAACTGCTGCAACGACGCCACCTGTGTCTCCGTCTGCCCGGTCAACTGCATCCATCCCACCCCCGGCGAGCGCGACTTCGGCAGCACCGAGATGCTCTACATCGACCCTGCCGCGTGCATCGACTGCGGAGCCTGCGCGGACGCCTGCCCGGTGGACGCGGTCTTCCCGGTGGAGAGCCTCACCGGGCCGCAGCGGGCGTACGCCGAGATCAACGCCGCCTACTACGCCGACGCGCCCGCGCCCCGGCCCGCGGAGGGCAGCCCCAACTTCCACTCCTGGAGCGAGCCGTCCTTCCCGCGGACCCTGCCCTCCGACTTCGCCGCGCCCCGGGTGGCGATCGTCGGCACCGGTCCGGCGGGCATGTACGCCGCGGAGGACCTGCTGCTGCACACGGCGGCCGAGGTGACGCTGCTGGACCGGCTTCCCGTGGCCGGCGGACTGCTGCGGTACGGGGTCGCGCCCGACCATCCGGCGACCAAGGGCATCGGCGACGCCTTCGCCCGGTTCCACAGCCACCCGCGGGTGCGGATGCTGCTGGGCGTCGAGGCGGGCCGGGAGGTCACCGCGCAGGAGCTGAGCGCCCACCACGACGCCGTCGTCTACGCGGTGGGGGCGCCCGGTGACCGGCGGCTGGGGATCCCGGGCGAGGAGACGGCCGGTTCCCTCGCCGCCACCACCTTCGTCGCCTGGTACAACGCCCATCCGGACGTCCCGGCGGACGCGATCGACCTGTCCGCGACCCGCGTCGTCGTGGTCGGTACCGGCAATGTCGCTCTCGATGTGGCCCGCATCCTGCTGACCGACCCGGAGGAGCTGGCCGGTACGGACATCGCCGACCACGCCTTGGCGGCCCTGCGCGCGAGCGCCGTGCGCGAAGTGGTGCTGCTGGGCCGCCGCGGCCCGGAGGACGCCGCCTGCACCCGGCCCGAACTCCGCGCGCTGACCCGGATGTCCGGGGTGCAGCACGTCGTCGACGCCCACGACCCGCGTACCGGCGCGGCGATCGACGCCGCGGGGCCGCAGGAGAAGGCCGCCCTGTTCCGCGGCATCCCCCGTGAACGGGTGGACTGCTCCTCTCCGGCGGCCGGCGGCCCCCGGCGCCTGGTCTTCCGCTTCCACTCGGCGCCCGTCGAGGTGCGCGGCACCGCCGGCGACGACCGGGCGGCGCCCGACGATCTGGACGTCCGGGTCACCGGGGAGGCGGGCGGTACCGGTATCCGGGCGGGGATGCTGCTGCGGGCCGTCGGCTACCGGGGCGCACCCGTCCCCGGGCTGCCCTTCGACGAGGACAGCGGGACGGTCCCGCACGAGAGCGGGCGGGTGACCGGCGTGTCCGGCAGCTACGTGGTGGGCTGGATCAAGCGGGGCCCGACCGGGGGCATCGGCGCCAACCGCGCCTGCGCGGCCGAGACCGTCGCCACCCTGCTGGGCGATGCGGCCGAAGGCTCCCTTCCGCAGCCCACCGGCTCCGCGAAGGCGTTCCGGCGGCTGGCCCGGCGCCGCAGCAGCCAGGTGGTCGACGCGCGGGGACTGGCGGCCATCGACCGCGCCGAGCAGGCGCGCGGCCGCCGCAGCGGCCGGCCGCGCAGCAAGCTGGCCACCGTGCCCGCACTCGTGGCCGCCTCCAGGTCCCGCCTCCCGCTCCCCCGCTGACCGGCGACGCCGCGGCCGGGCCCCGGCCCTCCGGAAGGACCCGTCCGGCACAGCCCCCGCACCGGACGGTCACCCCTCCACCGGCCGGTCCTGGAACGGCCGTCCGGGCCGCCGTTCCGGACCCGCCGGCCGGGCCGTCCCGCCACCGGGGCACCGCGGCGGGACGGCCCGGCCGGCCGCTAGCGGCCGGCCGGTGCCGGACCCTCGTGGGCGGCGCCGTCCGGGACGAGGCCGTCGGCCACCAGACCGGCCAGGACCGCCTCGCCCAGCGCGTGCACCGCGGACTGCGGGCGGACCATCACCGTCAACTCCGCGATCCGGCCCTCCGGGTCGAGGTGCAGCAGGTCGATGCCGTGGATCTGCCTGCCGTTGACGGCGGCCCGGAAGACCAGCCCCGCGGTGGCGGCCTGCGGCCCGTCCTGGCCTGCCTGTGCGGTGCCGTCGAGATGTCCGACGTAGCGGAAGTCCTCGAAGGTACGGAGCAGCACCCCGAAGAGGCCCAGGACCGCTTCCCGGCCTTCGAACGGGGTGAACTTCACCGGACTGTGGAGCCGGATCTCCGGGGTGAACAGCCCCTCCAGGGCGGTGAGATCGCGGTTGTCGACGGCGGCGCGGAAGCGGTCCACTGTGGTCATGGCTCACCCTTGATAGTCATGAGTACGATTACTCAGATTCATGACTATCACGCTCTCGGAGTCCTGGACAGGGGCGTGCACTGCGGAGAGGGGACGGTCCGGTGGCTTTGCGGCACGCCGTACTGGCGGCGCTCCTGGACGAGGAGTTGAGCGGATACCAACTGGCCAAGCAGTTCGACGCGGGGGTGGCGAACTTCTGGCACGCGCTGCCGCAGCAGGTGTACGCCGAGCTGGCGAAGCTGGAGGAGGACGGGCTGGTCGCGGGACGCGAGGTGGTTCAGGAGTCCCGCCCCAACAAACGCCTCTTCCAGGTCACCGACGCCGGGCTGGGCGCACTGCGGCGCTTCGCGGCGGCCCCCGCCAAGCCGACCTTCGTCCGCGACGACCTCCTGGTCGCGGTACAGGCCGCCGACCACCTCGAGACCGCGGACCTGATCGACCGGCTCGAGAAGCGGGCGGCCTTCGCGCAGACCAGGGCGGAACTGTTCGACGCACTGCTGCGGACGATGCGCGGGAACCGCACCGAGGACGACTTCCTGCGGCACGGCAGACGGATCGGCCCCTATCTGACCTGCCTGCGCGGCCTGGACTTCGAGCGGAGCAACCAGCAGTGGTGCAGACGCACAGCGGCGGTCCTGCGGGAGAGGAACGGCACCTCCGAGACCGGGTGAGGCGCCGGTGCCGGGGAGCGGCACCGGCCCCGGCCCCGCCCCGAGCGGCCGGGGACGGCCCGGGACGCATCGCGAGCCCGCGGGAGGCCGACCCGCCCGCTGCGGGTCGGAACATCCCGGTCACACGGATCCGCCCCGGGGGGCGCTGCTAGGAGAACGGCGCGGGGTCGCCCGCGCCGGTACGCACGATCTCGACCGTGTCCCCGGAGAAGTCCACCACCGTGGTGGGCTCGGTACCGCAGTCGCCCGAGTCGACCACGGCGTCCACGACGTGGTCGAGCCGTTCCTTGATCTCCCAGCCCTGGGTCATCGGCTCCTCCTCGTCCGGGAGCAGCAGGGTGCTGGAGAGCAGCGGCTCGCCGAGTTCGGCCAGCAGCGCCTGGGTGACCACGTGGTCGGGGATGCGGACGCCGACGGTCTTCTTCTTCGGGTGCAGCAGCTTGCGCGGCACCTCCTTGGTCGCCGGGAGGATGAAGGTGTAGCGGCCCGGCGTGGCCGCCTTGACCGCGCGGAACACGTCGTTGTCCACGTGCACGTACTGGCCGAGCTGTGCGAAGTTCTGGCAGACGAGCGTGAAGTGGTGGCGTTCGTCGAGGTCGCGGATGGAGCGGATGCGGGACAGGCCGTCGCGGCTGCCCGGCCGGCACCCCAGAGCGAAGCAGGAGTCCGTCGGATACGCGATGAGCGCGTCCGCACGGATGCTCTCGACCACGGTGTTGACGGTCCGCCGCTGCGGGTTCTCGGGGTGCACGTCGAAGTACTTCGCCATCCACCGAGCCTAAAGCGTGTCCGGCGGGCCGTGCCCACCGGACGGGACGTGCCGCGGGCCGCGCGCCGCGGACCCGGCCGGGCGGTACCGCGCGCCGACGGCACCCGCGCCGGGGCCGTACGGGGTGGGTCAGGGGCCGCCGTCCTCCCGGTCCCGGTCCTCCCGGGGGCGGTCGAGCACCAGGTCGGCGGCGTGCGCCCGCACCTCGGCCCGCGTCCGGCCCCGGTAGTCGGCGGCGATGAAGTGCTCACCGATCGCCACGCAGAACGCCAGCATGCTGCGTGCCTCGACCTCGTCGGGGTCGGGGCAGAAGGTGCCGATCATCTCGCGCAGCAGCGCCATCCGCCGGTTGTCCACCCTGCGCAGCCGTTCGGCGACCGCGGCGTCCCGGCGGGCCCAGTCGCGGATCGCCAGGTCGATGGGGAGCAGCCGGTCACCGGAGAAGGTCAGGGCCCCGGCCCGCTGAATCTTGGTCTTCGGGTCGCCGCCCTCGCGCTCGACGCGGTCGATGACCCCGTCGACGCTCTCCCGCTCCCAGGTGTCCAGCATCGCCTCCAGCAGCGCCTCGCGGTCGGCGAAGTATCCGTAGAAGCCCCCCTTGGTGACGCCGAGGTGCTTGGCCAGCGCCTCGACGCGGACCGCGTCCGGGCCGCCGCGGGCCAGCGCCCGCAGCCCCTCCTCGACCCACCGGCTCCGGGGGGTGCGCGCAGCGCCCACGATGCCTTCCACCTCGCCTCTCGCCCGCGTACCCGGCCTCGCATTCGTGCACGGCCGCCGTTGTGTACGCCATCGTATGGCCGGGCGGAGCCGGGGCCGGGCGGGAGGTCACGGGGAGCCGGTCGCGCCCGGGAGGGGCAGCCCGGCCGGGCCGTGCCGTGCCGTGCCGTGCCGTGCCGGGCCGGGCCGTGCCGTGCCGTGCCGGGCCGTGCCGGGCCGAGGTGGGCGTGTCCGCGGTGGACCGGGGCTCGTTGTCCTGGTGATCCGTTGTGCGGTACCGACAGCCGGGAGGAATCCGGATGCACAAGCGAGCGCTGGCGCTGGGAATGCTGACCGCCGGAGCGGCCCTGCTGGGAACGGCCACCGCGGCGCAGGCCGCAATGGCCGACAGCGGGTCGCAGCCCCCGGCCGCCGCCGCGCCGGCCGGTGGCGGTGCGGGCAAGCTCGGGCTCGGCACCCTCATCTCCCAGCCCGAGCAGCAACTGCGCACCCTGGGAGAACAGGCCCAGCGGTACGGGCAGCGCTGATCCGGGACAGCGTCCCGCGCCGCAGGCGCGTTCTCCCGGACCGGGCGCCCCCGCCCCGGGAGAACGTGCCGTTCCGGCCCCTGAGTGCGTCAGCCCCCAGCAGCGTCCGCAGCCCGGGCCGGAGACGGTCGCCAGGGGCGTCCACCACGGCACCGCGCAGTGGCCAGATCTGCTGTTGACGACGAAGTCGGCGCCGGTGAGCGCGGCGCGCCGGTCGGTGTGGTGAAATGGCGCCCAGCCGCGCATCTTCCGGCAGCCCGGCCGCCGGAGGCGCCCCGCCGCTCGGCTGCGGCACGGTGTCAGCCGTGCCGCAGCTGGTCCCGCAGTTCGCGGGCGACCTGGGCCATCAGCGCCTCTGCACCGGGCTGGGCCGCAGCGGGCACCCGGGACTCCGTGAGGGCCGCGACGGCGAAGACGTCGCCGTCGTCGTGCTCGACCACCCCGACCTCGTGCCGGAGGTTGAGGAGGGTGCCCGTCTTGGACGCCCAGGTGGCGGCGTCGGAGGTGAAGTCCGGCGCGAGCCGTTGGCGCAGCACGTTGTCGGCCATCAGGGCGCGGATCCGCGCCGCTGTGTGCGGGTCGACGGCCGAGGGGGTCCAGAAGGCTTCCAGCAGGTCCGCGAAGGCCCGGGCCGTCCCGGAGTTGGTCCGGGTCACATCGAGCTGCGGGAGCCGGTGGCCGTGCCCTCCGGTGGCGGCGCCGACGGCGAGGGAATGCGCCAGGTGCGCATCCCGCGCCGGAAGATGCTCCACGGGTGTGTCGGTCAGCTCGCCGAGGGCGTGCCGGACCGCGAGGCCCCGCACTCCCAGCGCGCGCACCCGGGCCTCCACGTCACCGGGCGGGGTGAGGCCGAACAGGGCGTTGGCGGCGGCGTTGTCGCTGAGGGAGGTGCTGAGGTAGAGGAGGTCGTCGAGGGCGACGCGGGCCGGGTGCCGGAACCGGGTGAGCCCGGTGGGGCCGGGCCGGGTGGCGCGGCCCGGCTGGACTTCGAGCTGCTGGGCGCCGTCGAGTTCGCCGCACCGGATGCGCTCCAGGGTCGCCAGGGCGAGGGGCAGCTTGACGAGGGAGGCGACGGGCAGCTCGATGTCCGGGTCGATGCCCGCCTCTCGTCCCGTCCGCAGGTCGCGCACGAGGAACGAGCCGGTCAGCCCGCCGTCGCGGAGGGCCTGGCGCAGCTCACGCAGCAGGTGGCCGTCCGTCATGCGCCGCTCTCCTCCCCGTCTTCGCCCGCCCGCGCGCCCGCGCCCAGGCAGTGTGCGATCTCCTCGCCCAGGCGGCCGCCGAGGCGTTCGGCGTCGCTCTCCTCGGCGGCCAGGAGCCCGAACGTCCGCTCCAGCGCGAGTTCCCCGAGGGGGCGCCAGTGCAGCCCGAACTCCCGGGCCTGCAGCGGTGAGCACAGCAGCAGGTCCTGCGAGGCGAACACCTCGGCGGCCGCCTGGGTGAGTGTGGCGGCGACGGAGAGCTGCGCGGGACGCAGTCCGACCGCGTCGCGCAGCCGGACCATCGGGTCCCGGATGTGCGGTACGTCGTCCTCGGGCTGGAGCCAGACGCGGCGGGGCGGCGCCGAGTCGGTGCGCCGGGGCCGCAGCGTCTCCAGGTAGCGGCGCCGGGCGCGCGGCCGGTCGAGGCCGGCGAGCCCGAGCGGCACGCGCCAGCGGGCCTGGTCCGGCGGCACCGCCACGAGCGCGGCCCGCACCTGCTGGGCGCGGACGAGGTACGGGCGCGCCTCCGGAGCCGCGGTGCGCAGCTCCAGGGTGATGCGGTGGCCGCGCGCGGCCGCGGCGAGGCGGGCGAGGGCGGGTGCCGGGCAGGTGTCGGGGACGGCGAGGCGGACGGGCCGGCGCCGGGCGGCCGCCGCCTCGTGCTGGAGCTCCTCGGCCGCGAGCACCAGCCGCCGCGCCGCGGGGAGCAGTTCCCGCCCGAAGGGGGTCAGCCGGGTCCGGCGCGAGCTGCGTTCGAACAGCAGCTCGTCGAAGTGCCGCTCCAGCGCGGCGACGCGGCGGCTGGCGACCGACTGCGACGTGCGCGCCGCCGCCGCACCCACCGTGAAGCTGCCCCGCTCGCTGACGTGCACGAACGCACGACAGGCACTCACAAGATCCACGCATGCCACTGTATGCGCCCGCCGCACCTATGCGGATCGTGCATCAACCGGCGCGATCCGGTCTTGGACCGCATGACGGACGGGGCGGCAGGCTGCCTGCCACGGCGGCGGTACCCGTGGCCGCCGTGCCCGGCCCCACCCGGCCCGGGGAATCAGGTTCCGGACAGTCGGAGGTATCGACCACCCATGCGCACGATCTCAGCCCGGCGCAGGACCCTCAGCGCCCTCGGCCCGCTCGCGCTCGTCCTGCCGCTGCTGGCCTGCGGTACCGACGACCGCGCGGACTCCTCCGAGCCCGCGGCCTCCGCGTCCGCGCGGCAGCAGGCGGCCGCGGCGTTCCGGAAGCTGGAGCGCACATACGACGCCCGGCTCGGCGTGTACGCCGTGGACACCGGTACCGGCCGGGAGATCTCCTTCCACGCGGGTGAGCGGTTCGCCTACGCCTCGACGCACAAGGCGTTCACCGCCGCCGCGGTCCTGGACAAGCGCTCGGTGAACGGTCTCGACAAGGTGATCACCTACCGCAAGGAGGACCTGCTCCCTCACTCCCCCGTCACCAGCGAGCACGTCGAGGAGGGGATGACGTTGCGGGCGCTGTGCGCGGCGGCCCTCCGGCAGAGCGACAACGCCGCGGACAACCTGCTGCTCCGCGAACTGGGCGGGCCCGAGGCGCTGGACGCCTTCCTCGAGAAGCTCGGCGACGACGTGACCAACGTGAACCGCTACGAGCCGGAGCTGAACGAGGCGACCCCCGGTGACGACCGGGACACCACCACACCGCGGGCCTGGACCGCGGACCTGCGCGCCGTCGCACTCGGTGACGGCCTGAGCAAGAAGGAGCGGGCCCGGCTCGACACCTGGATGCGGAACAGCCCCACCGGGAAGACCCTGATCCGGGCGGGGGTCCCGGAGGAGTGGAGGGTCTCCGACAAGAGCGGGGGCGGGCACTACGCCACCCGCTCCGACATCGCCGTCGTCCGCCCGCCGGGCAGGGCGCCGCTCGTGGTCACCGTGATGTCCAAGCGCACCGAGCAGGACGCCGAGTACGACGACAGGCTGGTGGCCGAGGCGGCCTCGGTCGTCGCCGACGAGCTGAGCTGAACGCGGCGGGGCCCCGCGGAGGGTCGTCCCTCCGCGGGGCCCCGGACGGCGCCGGTGCGGCTCAGCGCTCCTCGGCGGAAGCCTTGGCGGTCTCCGCAGCGGCGGCCCGCTCGCCCTCCCAGCACTCGATCTCGCCGGGGAGCTCCGGCAGCCGGTCCCGGACGAATGTCGGGTCCAGGCCCTGGCGGCGCTGGGCGCGGTAGTCGTCCAGCAGCTTCCACGCGATGGCCGACAGCGGCAGGATCGCCACCAGGTTGACCAGCGCCATACTGCCCATGAAGACGTCCGCGAGGTTCCAGACCACGTCCACCGAGCCGAGCGCGCCCGCGAACACGGCGCCCAGCACCAGGATGCGGAAGGCCGGCAGCACCCAGCGGCGGCCCTTGGCGCCCGTCATGAACTGAAGGTTGGACTCGCCGTAGTAGTAGTTGCCGATCAGGGTGGAGAAGGCGAGCAGGAAGACGACCAGCGTCAGCACGTGCCCGGCCCAGCCGCCGAGGGAGTCCTCCAGGGCGGACTGCGTCAGGTCCGCACCGCCGCGCTCGGACAGCGAGGGGTTGGTGGTGAGGATGACGAAGGCGGTCATCGAGCAGATCAGCAGCGTGTCGAAGAAGACCCCGAGGGTCTGCACCAGACCCTGCTTGACGGGGTGCGAGACCTCGGCCGTCGCGGCGGCGTTGGGCGCCGAGCCCAGGCCGGCCTCGTTGGAGAACATGCCGCGCCGGATGCCCTGCTGGATCGCCGCACCGATCGCGCCGCCGGCGACCTCGCGGAAGCCGAAGGCACCGCCCACGATGTCCGCGAAGACCCGCGGCACGTCGGAGATGTTGAGGATCACCACCGCGAGGCCCAGCAGCAGGTAGATCACGGCCATCACGGGGACGACGAGCTGGGTCACCGTCGCGATGCGCCGGACGCCGCCGAAGATCACCAGGCCCAGCAGCACCATGACGGCGATGCCGGCGCCGGCCGCGGGGAAGTCGTCGCCGAAGGAGCCCTTGGTGACCGAGGCGATGGTGTTGGACTGCACCGCGTTGAAGACGAAGCTGAAGGTCAGCGTGATGACGACCGCGAAGACCACGCCCAGCCAGCGCTTGTTGAGGCCGCGCTGCATGTAGTACGCGGGACCGCCCCGGTAGGTGCCGGACTCGTTGCCGTCCTTGTCCCGGTTGCGCACCTTGTACAGCTGCGCCAGAGACGCCTCCACGAACGCGGACGAGGCGCCCAGCAGCGCCATCACCCACATCCAGAAGACGGCGCCGGCCCCGCCGGCGGTGATGGCCGCGGCCACGCCCGCGACGTTGCCGGTGCCCACCCGGGCCGCGGCGGAGATGGTGAAGGCCCCGAAGGACGACACCTGCTTGCGGCCGTCCGGCCCCGGCTGCGCTTTGTCACCGAGCACCCGCACCATCTCGGGCAGCAGCCGGAGCTGCACCCCTCGGGAACGGAGCGTGAAGTACAGCGCGGCACCTACCACCAGGGGGATGAGGAGGTAGGTCCAGAAGACGTCGTTGACGTCGAGGATGAGGGAGTTGAGCGAATCCACGCGGCGTCCTCGGGAAGATCACGGCCGGTGCACGGGGCGCCGACCGGGGGGACAAGTTCCGGAAAATCTTCCGTAGCGTACTTGTCACCCCGGACGGCCCGCAGCGCTCTTCGGTGTGCCCTGCCTCACACCCCGTGCCGGAGGTCTTGCGCGCCCTCCGGCACAGCGGTATTCGAGCATCCGCGAGAGCCAGGTCACGCGGCGGGGTATGCGCTCCGGTGCATGGCGGGTGCGACGTGCTGCCGCGCGGGTACACACCGTCACGGCGGTGGGGTCACCGCCACGGGCCCGCCCGGCCCCCCGGGGTCAGGCCGGGCCCGCTGCTTCCTCGCCGGCCAGCACCTCGGCCAGCGGCGCGGGCAGGGGTGCCGCGTGCAGCAGTCCGAGGCTCTGCGTGGCCCGGGTCAGCGCGACATACAGGTCACTGGTGCCGAACTCGCCGGGCTCGACGACCAGGACCCGGTCGAACTCCAGGCCCTTGGCCTGCCGGGGGCCGAGGAGCACCAGATGCCGGGTGAGGTCCGGCTCACCGCCCGCGACGACCCCGGGCAGCCGGGCCGCGAGCGCCTCGTGCAGGCGGCGTGGGGCGATCACCGCGAGGCGCCCCTCCTCGGGGATCCGCGCTGCCGCCGAAGCGGCGACCGCAGCGGGCAGCTCCCCCACCGGCACCTGCCGGGCCCAGGGGCGGGTGCCCGTGGAGCGGACGGAGGACGGCGGCGCGAATCCGGGGTGCCGGGCGCGTACGACGGCAGCCGCGAGTTCCATGATCTCGGCCGGGGTGCGGTAGTTGACTCCGAGCCGGGTGTGCTCCCAGCGGTCCCCGAGGTAGGGGCGGAGGATCCCGTCCCAGGAGCCGACACCGGCCTCCTCCCCGGTCTGCACCGGGTCGCCGACCAGGGTCATGGAGCGGGTCGGGCAGCGGCGCATCAGCAGCCGCCAGGCCATCGGGGAGAGCTCCTGTGCCTCGTCCACGACGATGTGCCCGAAGGCCCAGGTACGGTCGGCGGCGGCGCGCTCCGCGGCGGTGCGGTGGTCGGCCTCCTCGTGGCGCTCGGCCATCCGCTCGGCGTCGATGACGTCGTGCGCGCCGAGGATCTCCGACTCGGCGTCCTCGAACTCGTACGACTCCGAGCCGCGGGCGACCTCCAGCACTCCCTCCGCGTAGGCGATGCGCTCCTGGCGTCCGGCCTCGGCCGCCGCCCGCTGTGCGCTGTCGTCCACACCCAGCAGCTCGGCGGCCTCGTCGAGCAGCGGCACATCCGCGGCGGTCCAGTCCGCCGGCTCGGTGGCCGGGCGGCGGATCGCCTCGGCGTCGCGCTCGTCCAGGTACACGGGGTCGGCCAGATAGTCGGCGACGAACTCCTCGGGGGTGAGCTCGGGCCACAGGTCCGCGATCGCCGCGTGCACGTCCGGGTTGGCGGCGATCGCCTTGCCGAGCTGCGCGACGTCGTCGGCGCCCAGCAGGTTGGGGCCGCCGTAGGGGTCGGTGCCGATCCGTTCGACCAGTTGCGCGGTGAGCGCGTCCAGCACCCGGAAGGCGAAGTGCGGGCGGGCCAGGTTGTGCTGCAGCCCAGCGGCGCGGGCGGCCTCCCGGGCCTCGTCGGCCAGGTGCCAGTCGATGACCAGGTCGCCGTCGTCGTGCGGCACGACGAGGGGCTCGCCCGGTTCGGGCACCTGCTGGCGGTCGCGGACGGCGCGCCGCAGGGCCTCCGCCATCTCCTCGCGGCCCTTGACCACGGCAGCGCGGGGGGTGTCGGTGCCCTGCGCGGTCAGGCCGGGGTACAACTCGCCGAGGGTGGACAGCAGTACGCCGGTCTCGCCGAGTGAGGGCAGCACCTCGCCGATGTAGGCGAGGAACGCCGGGTTGGGGCCGACGATCAGCACGGCCCGCCTGGCGAGCGACTCGCGGTGCTCGTAGAGCAGGAACGCGGCCCGGTGCAGCGCGACGGCGGTCTTGCCGGTGCCGGGGCCGCCCTCGACGACGAGCACACCGCGGTGCGGTGCCCGGATGATGCGGTCCTGCTCGGCCTGGATGGTGCGCACGATGTCGTTCATCCGGCCGGTGCGGGCCGCGTCGAGCGAGGCGAGCAGGACGGCGTCGCCGGTGGGGTCCTCGTGCCCGGTGCGCTCCTCGTCCCCGAGATCGAGCAGTTCGTCGTGGATCTCGGTGACGGTGCGGCCCCGGGTGGTGAGGTGCCGCCGTCTGCGCAGACCCATGGTGGTGTGGCCGGTGGCCAGATAGAAGGGACGGGCCACCGGGGCGCGCCAGTCGATGAGGACCGGTGTGCGTTCGGTGTCGTCCTCGCGGATTCCGATGCGGCCGATGTGGTACGACGCTCCGTCGGTGCGGTCGATCCGCCCGAAGCACAGGGAGCCGTCCACGGCATTCAGCGCGGCCAGCAGCCCGGAGCGCTCCGCGACCCGCACATCCCGCTCGACGCGCGCCTGCTGGGTGCTGCCCTCCGGCTGCTGCGCCTCCCGGACGGCCGAGGCGGTCCGCCCGCGCAGTGCGTCGACCCGCGTGTAGAGGCGGTCGAGGTACTCCTGCTCGTGCTGCAGTTCCGCACTTCCCCGGTTTGACAAAACGGCTCCCTGCCCGGTAATCTCATTCTTGGTCGACAGCCCTCTACGGAGGGCTTTTTCTGTGTGCACACACAGAAATCCGGAGCCTAGCCAAGAAGTTCCCCGGCCCGCAACGCGAGTACCGGGGATGTGCGGTCACCGCGCACCCGATGGGATGGCGCCGAGTGGTCGGTCCGGACCCCGGCGCCGGGGGCGCCCTCATCCGGGGAGGCGCCCCGTTCCGGCGCCGCGGTGCGTTCAGGGACGGCGGGCGAAGACGTGCCGTACCTTCTCCGCCGCCGGCGGGGCGGGGTCCAGCGGGCGGCCGTGCAGGCGTGCGGACTCGTGCGCCGAGCGGCTCTCGTACTCCCAGCCGAGCGCGGAGAGTTGCTCCGCCAGACCGCGCCGCTCCCCGTCGGGCAGCAACGCGGGCAGGTCGATGCCCAGTTCGGAGCCGCCGTCGCGCAGCAGCGAGTCGCTCAACTCGGTGCCCACATCGAGGATGTACTCGACGGCGACGCGACTGCCGGCAGCCGAGAGCCGGTCGATCTCCGTGAACAGCCGCTCCTCGGCGTCGGGCGGCAGATACGGCAGCAGCCCTTCGGCCAGCCACACGGTGGGCCGGGACGCCTGGAATCCCGCACTGTCCAGTGCGGTGGCCCAGTCCTCGCGCAGGTCCACCGGCACCGGGGTGTGCCGGCAGTCCGGCCGCGCGCCCTCCTGCGCCAGCACGGTCTGCTTGAAGTCGAGCACCAGCGGCTGGTCGAGTTCGAAGGAACGGGTGCCTTCGGGCCACTCCAGCCGGTAGGGCCGGGTGTCGAGGCCGGAGGCGAGAAGGACGACCTGGTGCACGCCCTCGCGCGCGGCCCCGAGGAGGAAGTCGTCGAAGACCCGGGAGCGCACGCCCAGATACGCGTTCATCAGCGCCCACTGCTCCTCCGGCCCCGACCGCTCCCGCAGTTCCTCGGGCGTGAGCGGAAACGGCACCGTGGAGGGCGCGGCCCGCACGAAGGCGGCCGCGTACGGATCGTCGATCAGCGCGTCGGGGCGGGCGGTCTCGACCGCTCGCCCGGCCGCGACCGCCAGGGCCGTCACGCCCACGCCGGAGACGATGTCCCACTGCTGATCCGCCGTCACGGAGGTACCTCCTACGCACCAAGAGAGCTTTCCGGCCTGCCTGTTCACACAGGCGCATCGGTGTGCACCTGCGCGTGACGCTACAAGGTGGTAGCCGCAGGCAACCAGTGTGTGACGGTCATCACGCCTCTTCTCGGCCATCGTGGTGCCCGCTGCCCCGCGGCTCCTCGGCACAGCCACGGGGTGCTGCAGCGGCGGCTCCGGCCGGGGCCGCAAGAGGGCTGCAGCGGGGCCGGAGCCGGGGCTAGAGCGCGGAGAGATGCATCAGGATCTCGTCCCGGTCGTCACCGTCGGCGAGCCGGAGGGCACCGGGCCAGCGGCCGATCTCCCGCCACCCGAGGCGCCCGTAGAAGTCCTCCAGGCCGACCCCGGCACGGGCGGCGAGTCGGAGCTGCTCCAGCCCCATCTCGTCGCGGGCGACCCGGCGCGCCTCCTGGACCAGCGCCGCGCCGTAGCCCTGCCCCTGCACCTTCGGATGGGTCTGCACATGGTGCAGCGTCCCCCAGTGCGCGATCAGTTCGAACAGATCGCGTCGCAGGTTGAGCCATCCCACCGGTTCGCCGTCCTGGACGACGGTCAGCAGCCGGCAACTGCGCGGAGCCAACGCGTCGATGATCCGCTCCAGCGCGGGCACGGTGTCGGAGCGGTCGACCGGCGGGTAGGGGAAGCCCGCGGCTCCCCCGGCGTTGCTGACGTCCGTCCAGCACGCGGCGAGCGCTTCGCGCAGCACCGGACCGACCTGCTCCGGGGCGGTGAACTGCTCGAAGACCGGGGTACCGCGGGCGGGGCTCCGTGGCACAGGGGGTGTCGGCTCCTCACGCACGTGCGGATTCCTTCCCCGCCGGGGTCCGGCGGTGGGTGTGGTGGGCGAGTTCGGCGTGCGGGTCGGCGCCGAGCGGGGTGTGGTCGATGTGCACCGTGGCGGCCGTGAGCCGGGGCACCGCGTGGATCAGGGCATGCTCGGCCTGCACCGCCAGGCGGTGCGCTCCCACGATCGTCAGGTGCGCGTCGACGACGATATCGGCCTCGGCGCGCAGCACATGGCCGATCCAGCGCATCCGCACCTGACCGACGCCGCGGACCCCGGACACCGCGCGCAGCGCCGCCTCGGCGGCGGCGACGTGCGCGGGGTCGACGGAGTCCATCAGCCGCCGGTAGACCTCGCGGGCCGCGTCCCGCAGCACGACCAGGATGCCGACCGTGATCAGCAGACCGACGACCGGATCGGCCGACTGCCACCCGGCGGCGGCGCCCCCCGCGCCCAGCAGCACGGCCAGGGAGGTGAGGCCGTCGGCGCGGGCGTGCAGACCGTCCGCGACCAGTGCGGCCGAGCCGATCCGGCGTCCGGTGCGGATGCGGTAGCGGGCGACCCACTCGTTTCCGGCGCAGCCCACCAGCGCCGCCGCGGCGACCGCCCACAAATGGCTGACCTCGCGGGGGTGGAGCAGCCGGTCCACCGCCGTCCACGCCGCCAGCACGGCCGACGCCGCGATCGTGAGGACGATGGCGATGCCCGCGAGGTCCTCGGCCCGTCCGTAGCCGTAGGTGTAGCGCCGGTTCGCCGCCCGCCGCCCGAGGACGAAGGCGACACCGAGCGGCACCGCGGTCAGCGCGTCGGCGGCGTTGTGGAGTGTGTCGCCCAGCAGCGCCACCGATCCGGACAGAGCCACGATCACCGCCTGGGCGACGGCGGTCGCTCCGAGGACGGCGAGCGAGATCCACAGGGCGCGCATCCCTTCCCGGGAGGTCTCCAGCGCCGCGTCCACCTTGTCCGCCGCCTCGTGGCTGTGCGGGGTGAGCAGGTGGGTCCAGCGGTGCCGCCACCGGACCGCACGGGAGGCGGCCGGTGCGTGCCGGTCTCCGGCGCCGGGTCCGGGGTGGTCCCCTCGGTCGCGCCGACGGGAGCCGTGCCCGTGATGGTGGTGGTCGTCGGGTCCGTGCCCGTGGTGATGTCCGCCGGATCCGTGTCCGTGGTGGTGATCGTGCGCGCGGTCGTGCTCTCGCCCCTCCATGAGGGCCACCGTGGCACACGGAACCGATTGCGGCTATTGCCGTCCTACCGCCCCCGACCAGGTGCGACCGCCGCGCAATTGACCACAGGGAGCAGGTGCGGAGGGGGGACGGGCTCCGGCCGGTGCGCGTGGCCTCGACCGGGCGGCGGCGGACGTCGCCGATCATTGTCGAAGACGAAGACGAAGACGAAGACGGAGACGGAGACGCGGCCGGCGCCGGTGGCCCTGCCGCGGCCGAGCCCGACCCGGCCCGGTGTTTCTGCCGCGGCCGAGCCCGGCCGGTGCCACCGGGAACATCGGCGCCCCCGGGGGGACGGGCACCCGACGGAGACGCCTGTCCACCGGCCCCGTCCCCGAAGAGACGCCGAGGCGTCACGGCGTCACGGCGTCACGGCGTCACGGCGTCACGGCGTCACGGCGTCACGGCGTCACGGCGTCACGGCGTCACGGCGTCACGATGATCTTCCCGTGCACATGGCCGGACCGGCTGAGTTCGAATGCGTCGGCCAGCCGGGCCAGCGGGAACACATCGGCCACCCGCACCGACACCCGGCCCTCGTCGGCCCACCCGGCCAGGACCGCCAGATCGTCGCCGCTGGGGCGTACCCACATCCACTGGCCGCCCTTCTCCAGCACCGTGTTGTCCGCGATGGAGGCGTGCCTGCCGCCGTCCGCCAGGACGCTCAGCGTGGTGTCCAGGACGCCGCCGACGAAGTCGGCGACCACGTCGGCGCCCTCCGGCGCGACGGCCCTGATCCGCTCGGTGAGGCCGTCGCCGTAGGCGACCGGCTCGGCTCCGAGCGCACGCAGCCGGTCGTGGTTGGCAGGAGAGGCCGTGCCGATGACGCGGGCGCCGAGCGCCAGGGCGATCTGCACCCCGAGCGAGCCCACTCCCCCGGCCGCGTTGTGGATCAGCACCGTCTCGCCTTCACGGGTGCCGAGCCGGGTGAGTGTCTGGTATGCCGTGAGTCCGGCCAGCGGCAGGCCCGCCGCCTGCTGCCAGGACAGCGTGCTCGGGCGGCGGGCCAGGCAGCGCACCGGCACGGAGACGAACTCGGCGAACGTGCCGCCGTGCACGTAGTCCTTGCGGGCGTAGGCCATCACCTCGTCGCCGACGGAGAACTCGGGCGCGTCGATGCCGACCCGCTCGACGACGCCCGCCACGTCCCAGCCCGGTACGACGGGGAAGACGGTGTCCATCATGCCCTGCAGGCCGCCCGCCATGATCTTCCAGTCGACGGGGTTGACCGCCGCGCAGCGCACCCGGACCAGCACCTCCCCCGGTCCGACCTTGGGCAGCGGCTGCCGCGTCGCCGACAACACCTCCGGACCGCCGAACCGGTCGTAGGTCATCGCGTGCATCGTCTCGGCGTCAGAGTCGCCGTTGGTCATGGTCACCGCTCCCTTTCGCTCGTTCCCGGTGGGTACAGGTGCGTACCGGAACACAGGAGTACCCCGGTGTCCCGTACTCCACCTCTGACCCGGTGCGCTGATCCGCACACCCGCCGCTCTCCCGCCTCTCCCGCCTCTCCCGCCTCTCCCGCCACAGCGGACGCGGGCTACCGGTCCGAGGCGTGCAGCGGGAGCAGATCGGGCCGCTTGGCCTGGACATGATCACCGGAGGACTCGCCGCGCAGCCGGCGCCCGATCCACGGCAACAGGTACTGGCGGGCCCAGTACAGGTCGTCCCGCCGCGAGCCGGGCGCGGCCACGGCCTCCGGCCAGGGCGCGTCGGAGCCGGTGGGCGGATGGAGGCCCAGCACTTCGGCGCACCGCGCAGCGACCCGACGGTGCCCCTCGGGAGAGAGGTGCAGGCGGTCCTCGTCCCACGCCCTGCGGTCCTGGACCGCCCGCAGCGACCACAGGTCGAGCACCGGGCAGCCGTGCCGGTCGGCGATCGCGCGCAGGTGCCCGTTGTACGTCGCGATCCTGCCGCGCAGATGGCGCAGCAGGGGGAACTCGCGGGTGTCGAAGCCCGTGCAGACCACCACGGTGCCGACGGACGGGAGGAGGTCGGCCAGCGCGGACTCGTACCGGGCGGCGAGGGCGTCCGGGTCGGAGCCGGGACGCAGGACGTCGTTCCCTCCCGCGCAGAACGTCACCAGATCAGGGGCGAGTTCCGCGGCCCGGGGCACCTGTTCGGTGACGATCTGGTCCAGCAGGCGGCCGCGCACGGCCAGATTGGCGTAGCGGAAGGCGCTCGGGTCCCGTTCCGCCAGGAGCACGGCGAGCCGGTCGGCCCAGCCGACGAACACTCCGTCGCTCCCGGGGTCGCCGACCCCTTCGGTGAAACTGTCCCCGATCGCCGCGTAGGAGGCGACAAAGGGCGCCGTATCCGATGACCACTTTTCTGCCGCACCTGTCACGATATGCATTTCATCAGGGCGGATGGGCGCGTCCTCACGCGGGGTCCGGTCGCCGGGCGCCCGCCACGGGGCGCCCGGCGGCGGTCAGTGGGCCTCGGTGAGCTGCCCGGCGAGACGCTCGTGCATGTCGGCGCTGTGCTCGTTCAGGCCGGTGATGGTGACCTTCTTGCCGTATCCGGCGTACTTGGTCTGTATCCCGTCCAGTGCGGCGACGGAGGAGGCGTCCCAGATGTGCGCTCCGGACAGGTCGATGACGATGTCGTCGGGATCGTTCTTGTAGTCGAACTGGTAGACGAGGTCGTTGGAGGAGGCGAAGAAGAGCTCTCCGGTGACCGAGTAGACCGCCTGTGTCCCGTCGGGGTCCGTCACGCTGGAGACGTTGACCAGGTGGGCGACGCGCCGCGCAAAGGCGATCATGGCCACGACCGAGCCGACCACCACACCGATGGCCAGGTTGTGGGTGGCGATCACCACGATCACGGTCACCACCATCACCACGGTCTCCGCGACCGGCATCCGCTTGAGCGTCCTGGGCAGCACGGAGTGCCAGTCGAAGGTGCCGACCGAGACCAGGACCATCACCGCCACCAGTGCGGCCATCGGGATGTCCGAGACGATCGGTCCGAAGACCAGGCACAGGACCAGCAGGAAGGCACCGGCCAGGAAGGTGGACAGCCGGGTCCGGGCCCCCGACGCCTTCACATTGATCATCGTCTGGCCGATCATGGCGCAGCCGCCCATCCCGCCGAAGAAGCCCGTGACGATGTTGGCGATGCCCTGCCCCACCGACTCGCGGGACTTGTTGGAGTGGGTGTCGGTGATGTCGTCCACCAGCTTGGCGGTCATCAGCGACTCCATCAGGCCCACCAGCGCCAGTGCCAGCGCGTAGGGCGCGATGACGGTCAGCGTGTGCAGGGTGAAGGGCACGTCGGGCAGACCGGGCACGGGCAGCGAGGAGGGCAGCTCCCCCTTGTCCCCGACCGTGGGGACGGCGATCCCGGCGGCGAGGGTCACGACCGTGAGGATGACGATCGCGACCAGCGGGGCCGGGACCACCTTCGTGATCCTCGGGAAGAGCACCATCATGGCCAGACCGGCGGCGATCAGCGGATAGACCGCCCAGGGCACCCCGGTCATCTCCGGCACCTGCGCCATGAAGATCATGACGGCCAGCGCGTTGACGAACCCGACCATGACGCTCCGCGGCACGAAGCGCATCAGCTTCGCGACCCCGAGTGAGCCCAGGACCACCTGGAAGATCCCGCCGAGGATGACGGCGGCGACGAGATAGCCCAGCCCGTACTGGTGGTTGAGCGGGGCGACCACGAGCGCCACCGCACCGGTGGCCGCGGAGATCATCGCCTTGCGGCCGCCGACGAAGCTGATGACGACGGCCATCGTGCAGGCCGCGTAGAGGCCGACGCTGGGATCGACCCCGGCGATGATCGAGAAGGAGATCGCCTCCGGGATCAGCGCCAGTGCGACGACCAGTCCGGCCAGCACCTCGGTGCGCAGCACCTTCGGCGATTCGAGGAAGTCGGGTCGGCGGATCCGCGGCAGGGACGGGCGTGGGCCGGTGGCCGTGGGCGTTTCAGCGGACATGCATCCGTTTCCGTTCAGGCGCACGGCCGGGCCGTACGCGTCGTACGTGCGTGGTCGACTCCGATGCGGAAGGGCGCGTGGCGGGAGGCCCCGTGCTGATCGAGCCGGCTTCCCCGCGCGGTCCCCCGCGCGCCCCTGCTGCACCGGGCGCGCTCCGCACAGCACAGCGCCCCCGGGAGGGCTGACGGCCGAAGCTCGGGCCTGCTGCACCGGAGGCGGTTCGGGAGGGACTTCGGGGAGGGCAGGGACGGCTTCCTGCACCGTCACCGGTCGGTCGGACCGTCGCTGGGCGGCCCGGAAGTCTGTGGGGTCCTCACCGGCCACAGCCTTCGTGGACGGTCTCAGGGCTCTGCGGCGGCGTGCCGCGCGCCCGTACATCGTATCCCAGGGCGCCGGATGATCTCGATCCGCCCTCCGCGCGGGGATAGGTTTGCCCGATGAGCGCGCGATTCGAAGAGCTCGACTGGCAGCCGACGGACCTGGGGGAGATCAGTCTGCGGCGGCGCCGTGACCCGTCCTCCGGGGCGGACGTGTACGAGGTCAAGCTCGATGACGACTTCCTCATGTCCAGTCTCTTCACCGAAGGAGAGGTGGCACTCGCCCGGCTCGGCCTGGCCGCGGCGTCCGGGGACCCGCTGGACGTCGTCGTGGGCGGACTCGGTCTGGGCTGGACGGCCGAGGCCGCGTTCCAGGACCCGCGGGTGCGCTCACTCCTGGTGGTCGAGGCGCTCGAGCCGGTGATCGGATGGCACGAGCGGGGACTGGTGCCGGCGAGCGCCCGACTGGTCCCGGACACCCGGTGCCGCCTGGTGCACGGTGACTTCTTCGCGCTCGCCGAGGACCCGCGGGGCTTCGACCCCGACTCCGCGCACCGGCGCTTCCACGCCGTCCTGCTGGACATCGACCACTCCCCGCGGCATGTGCTGCGGCCGGGCAACGCGGCGCTGTACGAGCCTGCCGGACTGCGCCGGCTGGCCCGCCACCTGCACCCCGGCGGGGTGTTCGCGCTGTGGTCCGACGACCCGCCGGACGAGCGCTTCCTCTCCGCGCTGGGTGAGGTCTTCCAGGACGCCGAGGCGCACACCGTCCGGTTCGACAACCCGGTGCTGGGCGGCACCTCGGCCAACACGGTCTACACGGCACGCACTCCGCAGCCGTGAGGCACCGTTCCGCCCCCGTCGCGTCCGCGAGGCCGGGCCGTCACCCGCGGACGCCCGGTACCGAAGGGGTTTGCCTGCCGCGGTCCGCCGCGCGACGCTGGAGACGAGAGGTATCCGGCACCCGGATCGAAGGAAGGTGCCTGTGATGCGCAAGGTTGCGGACTGCAGGGATTACCCGAGCGAGTCGAACTGCACCCTCACCATCGCCGGGGAGGAGGACGAGGTGGTCCGGGCAGCGGCCGAACACGCGGCCTCCGTCCACGGCCACACCGACACCCCGGAGCTGCGCGAAGAGGTGCGGAGCATGCTCAAGGACGAGAGGACGCCGCAGACGGCCTGACCGTCCGCTCCCCCGCACGACCCGTCATCGGGGACCCGCATCCCGGGTCCCGACGGCCGGTCGGGTCATGCGCACCGCCCGCTGCCAGGCGGCAGGCCGGGGCGGCGCCGTGAAGTTCCGCCTTCCGTACCGAGGCGGCGGGCCGCGTCGCGACCCGCTCCGCGACCCGCTCCGCGACCCGCTCCGCGGGGCATCCGCGTCCCGGCACGGGGGTGCGATCGGGCGAAGCATGGGGGTGCGGACGGCGTCAGCCGTGGCCGTGCGTCGGCCCCGAACGGCGGCGCGTACGCTGGACATATGTCTGACCCGAAACAATCCGAGCTCGACACCCTGTACGCGGACGCCGACGCAGGTGTGCAGGAAGCTCGGCAGCGCGTGCGCGACGCATCGGTAGGCAAGGACAGCGCCAGGCTGGACACCGCGCTGGACGAGCTGGAGGCCGCACTGGCGCACCGGGAGGCGGCACGGCTCCGGACGCGGGAAGACGCCTGGATCCTCACCGCGCTCGGCGCGGCCAACGCCATCGACCCGGAGTTCCACGGAGCCGACGCGCCGCAGTCGTCCGACGCGGACTCCGGCGGGGAGCCCCCGCTCGCCGGCTGAGCATCCTGCGCCCGGCGTACGTCCTGCCCCGAAGCCCAGCCGCACCGGCCGGAACCGTACCGGCCCCGGCTGCGGTTGCGGTACGGGCTGCCCGCGATGGCCGGCATTCCCGCGCGCTGACCGGCATTCCGCCGGCAGCCCGCACCGGAGCGGGGTAGCGCGGAGAAGCGCCGGATGCCGCCGGGACGGCGGCGAACTGCAGCGCAGATGGAACCCGTCCGGCGCGGGGGCACCTGGCGGTTCCTCCGCGCCGGACGGGAGCTGCTGCACGGCACCGGACTGCGGGTCAGCCGGACCGCCCCTCCATGGACATCGACCGCTCCTGCGCGTCCCAGCGGTGCGGATCGTCCTCGAGTTCGGCGCGATTCCAGTCGCCGTGCACGGCCGCCGCCTCGTAGGTGGTCTGCAGGAAGTCGGTCAGCGCCCGGTCGGGCTCGGGGTCGGTGCGGACCACCTCGTACGGGAGCAGGAACTGGCCGTTCTGCTCGCTGTAGAAGGCGCCGCCGGGAAGTACGGGATGGTCCCGGAAGCCGTCCGGCTCAGGGTAGGCGTAGGCGTAGAACGCCCCTTCCTCACCGCCGCCGGGCCAGAAGCCGCAACTGCTCAACTCCCGTGAGTAGCCCTCCAGCATCACCCAGTCCCCGCAGTGCGGCGCGCCACCCGGGTGGGGCGGGGCCGAACGGCCCGAGAACCGGGTGCAGGCCAGATCCATGGCACCCCAGAAGAAGTGCACGGGGCTGACCTTGCCCACGAACCGCGAGCGGAACTCCCCCAGGACGCGCTGCGCCTGGAGGAGCTGGCGCCAGTAGAGCTGGGCGGCTTCCGGGTCGTAGGACGCGTGCACGGTGTCCTCGGGGAACGGGATCGCCTGCTCCACCTCGTTGGGGCGGGGCTGGATCGGCGTGCGGACTCCCACCTCGTGCAGGGCCCGCATGGTCTCCTCGTAGAACTGCGCGACCGGTTTCGCCTCCAGGCGCACCCGGCGCGTGGCTCCGTCGCTCGTGCGGATCCGCAGGGAGTGCTCGACGAAGTCGAATTCGATGTCGAACGCTCCGGTGCCGTGCGGGATCGTGGAGGTCGTGAGGCCGCTGGGGGTGACGTAGAGCGTCACCTGCCACCAGTGGTTGACCAGGGGCGCGTGGGCCAGGCGGATCTTGCCGATGATCTGGGTCCACATATGGAGGGTGTCCCGCGTCCCGGTCCAGTCCGCCACCCGGAGCCGGGGCCACGCGCCGCGGCTGTGCGACGTCGTCAGCTCTGTCATCGCCACCTCCTCGCCGGGTTCGGCGTTCTCCACCGATGGTGGGTCCGGTCCGCCGGGCCCACAACTCGGGGGACCAGGGCGGCGGCGCCGAGCGGGCCGTCAGCGCGCCACGCCGTGTGACACCCCGGTGACGATGCGGGGCCGGGCGCCGAGCGGCCAGATGCGCGAGCGAGCGCGAACCAGGCGAGCTGCCGGACTTCCCGCGGTGTCAGCCCTGTCCACTGCGGGGGGCCGGAGCCGGGCGGCCGGCTCCGGGCGGTGCGAAGATGTCGCGGCTGTCGAGCAGACCGCTGAAGAACGTCTCGGGGCGGGTGGTGCGCGCTCGTGCGTGTTCGGCCGGGCTGATCGGCACGGCGTTGACGAGGCGCACCGGCTCCACGCGGGTCTCCACGGCGGCGCGCTGTTCCCGCGTCCAGGGGCCGGCCAGGAAGACGCTGCGGCAGCCGGGGAAGGCGGGGATCTCGTCCTCGAAACCGACCAGTTCGCCCCAGCCGAGCGGTTGGCCGCGCGTCCACGGGTAGGCGGCCAGGTTCGCGAGCCGCACGGCCAGGCGCTGTTCGACATCCCGCTCCAGCGGTCCGCGCCGGAACAACCGCAGTTCGGCGCGGCCGCCCGGCCCTCCGTCCCGTGGCGGCATGGGGTGGGCCGACATACCGACCGTGGCCAGGGCCGTCGTCGCGGCCGGACCGCCCGCACGGTAGAACATGACGTCGAGGCGCTGCAGGGGCTGCGGGCCGTCGTCGAAGGTGACGCCGTCGTCCTCCACGCCCAGCTCGTCGCGCAGAGCGTGGAAGACGTCGCGGAGTATCGGTGGCGCGGGCACGGCCGCGAGCCTACCGGTCGGCCCGGACACCGGTGTGCGTCACTCCGCTCGGTGAACGGTTCGCCCCGGGCCTGCGGTGGGGCGGTGGCCGGACACCGCCCCACCGCGGCGGGGGTTCAGGAGGAGCTGCGCCGGACCAGCTCGGTGGGGAGCACCAGGCGGGGCTGCTGCTCGGCACCGGCGGTGCCGGACGGGGTCCGCGGGGGGTCCTCCCGGGCACGTGCCATCAGGTCGAGCAGCATCCGGACCATGGCGCGCCCCATCTCTTCGATGGGCTGCCGCACGGTGGTCAGCGGCGGATCCATGTGCCGCGCGACGGCCGAGTCGTCGAACCCGACGAGGGCCACGTCCTCGGGGACCTTTCGCCCGGCTTCGCGCAGTGCAAGCCGGGCTCCGGCGGCCATCACGTCCGAGGCGCAGAAGACCGCGTCCACCTCGGGGTCGCGGGCCAGCAGTTCCCGCATGGCGCGGTGACCGCCCTCCTCGGTGAAGTCGCCCTGCACGACCAGGGGGCCGTCCGCGGGAAAGCCGCCGTCGTCCGCGTCCGGCGGCGCGCTCTCCAGCCCGGCCGCGCGGAGCGCCGCGTGGTAGCCCGCCAGGCGGCAGCGGGCCCCGTAGATGTCCGGTGGCCCGGTGACGGTGGCGACCTTCCGCCGCCCGCGGCCGAGCAGGTGCTCGACGGCGAGCTGGGCGCCGAGGAGGTTGTCGGAGTCCACGTAGGGCAGCTGCTCGGCATGGGAGCGGCGGCCGCCGAGCACCGCGGGCATGCCGACCTCCCGCAGCAGGTCGGGCAGCGGGTCGTCGCCGTGCACGGACACCAGCAGGACGCCGTCCACCCGGTGCGCCGCGGCGTACTGGGCGAAGCGCTCGCGTCCGCGCTGGTCGCGGATGAGGGTGAGCAGGAGCTGCATGTCCGTGTCGCCGAGTTCGGCGCTGACCCCGCGCAGGATCTCGGAGAAGTAGGGCTCGGCGAACAGGCGGTTCTCCTGTTCCGGGACGACGAGCGCGACGGCGTCCATGCTTCCGGCCGCCAGTGCCCGCGCGGCGCGGTTGGGGACGTAGCCCAGTTCCGCCACGGCGGCCTGGACCGCGCTGCGGGTGCGTTCGCTGACCCGGGGGGAGCCGTTGATGACGCGGGAGGCGGTTCCCCGCCCCACGCCCGCACGCGCGGCGACCTGTTCCAGGGTCGGCCCGGATTTCCCGGCGCCGTCCGCGCGGGCTGCTGGCATGGACGCGTCCTCCTTGTTCCCGTGCCCTGCGGGTGCCCGGTCCGCCACCTGCCGGGCGGCCGACTCGCCGCCGTGCGGCGGGACACCACCCGTGGGCCGGTCCCACGTGTCGGGCCCATTCAACTACATCCGCCCGCTCCCGGGCCCGGGAGCGCTCCCTTGTCAGATCCCTTGACGCGGCTCTGTTCCTCGCACATGCTGCAACGCATCGATGGGAGCGCTCCCATTTCAGCGCTTCCCGCTTTCGCAGGTCCGGGAGGGACGGCACAGCCATGCGTACGACCAGGAAGAGAACCACGGGGCGACCGCTGCGCAGCGGGCCCCTCGCCTGCGGCCTGGCGGCCGTACTGGGGGCGGGCGCGCTGACCGGGTGCGCCCAGGACAGCGGCGGCTCCGGCGGCGGGGACGGCAGGACCACCCTCTCGGTCGGGGTGTTCGGGGTCTTCGGCTACAAGCAGGCCGGCCTCTACGACGCGTACGAGAAGCTCCACCCGGACATCCGGATCAAGGAGAACTCCACCGAGCGGAACGAGGACTACTACCCGGCCCTGCTCAACCACCTGTCGGCCAACAGCGGACTGAGCGACATCCAGGCCGTCGAGGTCGACAACATCAACGAGGTCGCCGGACTGCACGCGGACAAACTCGTCGACATGGCGAAGGCCGAGGGGGTGCGCAAGTCCGACTGGCTCGACTGGAAGTGGAACCAGGCCAAGGCCGACAGCGGCCAGGTCGTGGGCCTGGGCACGGACATCGGCCCGATGGGCGTCTGCTACCGCAAGGACCTGTTCGCCAAGGCCGGACTGCCCACCGACCGCGAGAAGGTCGGCGAGCTGTGGCAGGGCGACTGGTCGAAGTATGTCGACGCCGGTGAGCGGTACATGAAGTCCGCGCCGGAGGGCACCGCCTTCATGGACGGCGCCGCCGGCCTCTACAACGGCGCGGTCTCCAGCTATCCGGTCAAGTACTACAGCGCCGACGGCAAGCTGGTCTACAAGAAGAGCGAGGGCGTCCGGGAGTCCTGGGACCTGGCCATGCGCGCGATCGAGGGCGACATGACCGGCAAGCTCAAGCAGTTCGACAAGGAGTGGGACCAGGGCTACGCCAACGGGGACTTCGCCAGTGTGGTCTGCCCGCCCTGGATGCTCGGCTACATCAAGGAGAAGGCCGGGGACAAGGGCGCGGGCAAGTGGGACGTGGCCGCGGCGCCCAGGCCCGCGAACTGGGGCGGCTCGTTCCTGACCGTCCCCAAGGGCGGCAAGCACCGCGAGGAGGCCGTCGAGCTGGCCACGTGGCTGACCGCACCCGAGCAGCAGGCCAAGCTGTTCGAGAAGCAGGCCAGCTTCCCCAGCTCGCCGGCGGCCTACGCATTGCCCGAGGTCAAGGCCGCGAAGCACCCGTACTTCGACGACGCGCCCATCGGGAGCATCTTCTCCGAGGCCGCCGAGGGCATCCCCACCACTCCGCTCGGGCCGAAGGACCAGGTGATCAAGACGACGATCTCCGACATCGGCATCCTCCAGGTGGAGCAGCAGGGCAGGAAGCCCCGGGAGGGCTGGGACGCCGCGGTGAAGAAGATCGATGACGTCGTCGAGGACTGAGCCGCTCCCCCGCGTGCGGGAGGCCGGGTGCCCCGTCCCGGCGGACGGCGGCCGCGAGCGCTCCCCGGAGCGCCGCGGCCGGCGGCGCCACCGGTGGGACGCCCGGTTCAGCCCCTACGCGTTCGTCGCGCCGTTCTTCGTGTTCTTCGCGGCGTTCGGCCTCTTCCCGCTGCTGTACACGGGCTGGGCCTCGCTGCACAAGGTCTCGCTGCACGACCCGACCCGGATGGAGTGGGTCGGGCTGCACAACTTCTCCAGGCTGCTGGAGGACGACTTCTTCTGGAACGCGCTGCGCAACACCCTGACCATCGGCGTCCTGTCCACCGTGCCGCAGCTCCTGATGGCCCTGGGGCTGGCCCACCTGCTCCACTACCGGCTGCGCGGGTCCACCTTCTTCCGCGTCGCGATGCTCACGCCCTACGCCACCTCGGTGGCCGCCGCGACGCTGGTGTTCACGATGCTCTTCGGCCGCGACTACGGGATGATCAACTGGGGTCTCGGACTGCTCGGCATCGAGCACATCGACTGGGAGAACGGCACCTGGACCTCCCAACTGGCCGTCTCCTCCATCGTCGTGTGGCGGTGGACGGGCTACAACGCGCTGATCTACCTGGCCGCCATGCAGGCCGTCCCGGACGACCTCTACGAGTCCGCGGCGCTGGACGGGGCCAACCGCCGGCAGCAGTTCCTGCACGTCACGATCCCCGCCCTGCGACCGACGATCCTGTTCACGGTCGTCGTCTCCACCATCGGCGCCACCCAGCTGTTCGGGGAACCGCTGCTGTTCGGCGGCTCGCAGACCGGCGGCGGTTCGCACCAGTACCAGACGCTGGGGCTCTACCTCTACGAGCAGGGCTGGTTCGACTTCCAGCTCGGCCGGGCCTCCGCCATCGCCTGGACGATGTTCCTGCTCCTCGTCGTGATCGGCCTGGTCAACTGGCTGATCGCGCGACGCCTCAACAGCACCGGCAAGTGAAGGGATGGACATGCTGCCGACGACGGCCCGGCGCCGCGCCCGCGGAGCGGGCACCGGGGCGGCCCCCCGCAGGGCAGGCAGTGCCGGACGGCACCTGCACGCGGGACGGCTGACCTACGGCATCCTGCTGCTCTTCACCGCCGGTTCGCTCTTCCCGCTGATCTGGACGGCGATCGCCGCCTCCCGCAACAACCAGCGGCTGGCCGAGACGCCGCCGCCGTTCTGGTTCGGCGGCAACCTGTTCAGCAACATGGCCACGGCGTGGCAGGACGCGAACATGGGCAAGGCGCTGCTGAACACCACCTTCGTGGCCGGCAGCATCGCCCTGAGCACGGTCGTGTTCGCCACCCTGGCCGGCTACGCCTTCGCCAAGCTCCGCTTCCGCGCGAAGAACGCGCTGCTGATGACGGTGATCGGCACGATGATGGTGCCGCCGCAACTCAGCGTGGTGCCGCTGTTCATGGCGATCGCCGAACTGGAGTGGACCAACCAGCTCCAGGCGGTGATCCTGCCGATGATGGTCAACGCCTTCGGCGTCTTCTTCATGCGCCAGTACCTGGTCCACGCGCTGCCGACGGAGCTGATCGAGGCCGCGCGCGTGGACGGTGCGCACAGCCTGCGCGTCGTCTGGCACGTGGTCTTCCCCGTGGCCCGGCCCGCGATGGCCGTACTGGGGATGCTGACCTTCGTGCTGGCCTGGAACGAGTTCTTCTGGCCGATCATCGCGCTGACCCAGGACAACCCCACCGTGCAGGTCGCCCTGACCGGCCTGGGGCGCGGATACATCCCCGACGAGTCGGTCATCATGGCCGGCGCCCTGCTGGGGACCCTGCCGCTGCTGCTCGCCTTCACCGTGTTCGGCAAGCAGATCGTCGGCGGCGTCATGCAGGGAGCCGTCAAAGGCTGACCCGAGACCGTGCGCGACGGGCCGTGGGACCCGGCCGCACGGACCGGAGGCGTGCGGGAGGCCGTGTGGGGCGGCCTCCCGCACGGCTCCACCACCCCGCACCACCCCGCACCATCCCGCACCATCCCGCAGCACCACGAGTCAGGGCACAGCCGTGCCCGCAACCCCGGGAGCGCACCCATGACATCCGTACAGGCCGGTCCGGCGACGGACACCACAGCCCCGCTCCGCTTCCCGAGCGGCTTCCTGTGGGGCGCCGCCACCTCCGCGTACCAGATCGAAGGCGCCGTACGGGAGGGCGGACGGACCCCGTCCATCTGGGACACCTACTCCCACACCCCCGGCCGGGTGGCCGGCGGCGACACCGGGGACGTGGCCTGCGACCACTACCACCGCTACCGGGAGGACGTGGCGCTGATGAGCGAACTGGGCCTGGGCGCCTACCGGTTCTCCGTCTCCTGGCCGCGGGTCCAGCCCACCGGGCGCGGCCCCGCGGCGCAGCGCGGGCTCGACTTCTACCGGGCCCTGGCCGACGAGCTCCTCGGCGCGGGCATCACCCCACTGCTCACCCTCTACCACTGGGACCTGCCGCAGGAGGTGGAGGACGAGGGCGGCTGGCCGGCCCGGGAGACCGCCCACCGCTTCGCGGAGTACGCCGGCCTGGTCGCCGAGGCGCTCGGCGACCGGGTGGAGATGTGGACCACGCTCAACGAGCCGTGGTGCAGCGCGTTCCTCGGCTACGGGTCCGGGGTGCATGCGCCCGGCCGCACCGACCCGGTCGACGCGCTGCGGGCGGCGCACCACCTCAACCTCGGGCACGGGCTGGCCGTCCAGGCGCTGCGCGCGGCCCTCCCCGACTCCGCGCAGGTCAGTGTGAGCCTGAACCCGGCGGCCGTGCGCCCGCGTACCGGCACCCCGGCCGACCGCGACGCGGCCCGCCGCATCGACGCGCTGGCCACCCGGGTCTTCACCGGACCGATGCTGCACGGCAGGTACGACGCGGACCTGCTGGAGGACACGGCGCAGCTCACCGACTGGGCCTTCGTCCAGGACGGCGACCCGGCCCTCGCCCGCCAGCCGCTCGACGGGATCTGCGTGAACTACTACACGCCGACCGTCGTCTCCGCCGCCCCGGCCGGCACCGAACCCGAGCGCAACGACGGGCACGGCGGCAGCGCGCACTCCCCCTGGCCGGGCGCCGACCGGGTCGCCTTCCACCAGCCGCCGGGCAGCCGGACGGCGATGGGCTGGAGCATCGACCCCGGCGGTCTGACCGAGCTGCTGCTCCGCTTCCACCGGGAGTCACCCGGGACGCCGCTGTACGTGACCGAGAACGGGGCCTGCTACCCCGACGCGCCGGACGCCGAGGGCCGCCGGTTCCACGACCCGGAGCGGCTGGACTACCTGCAGCGCCATCTGCGGGCCGTGCACCGGGCCGTCGCGGAGGGCGCCGATGTACGGGGCTACTTCGCCTGGTCGCTGCTGGACAACTTCGAGTGGGCCTGGGGCTACGACAAGCGGTTCGGACTGGTGCACGTCGACTACCCGACGCAGCGCCGCACTCCCAGGTCCAGCGCCGCCTGGTACGCGCGGGTGGCCCGCTCGGGGGAGCTGCCGCGGGAGTGAACCGCACCGCGTGGCGGCCGCACCCGCGGGGAGCGCCGGAGGCAGGCCGCCGCTCTCCGCGGGACGGGGATCAGCTCGTCGGGTTGTGCGCGAGGACGGCGTCGAGGAGCCCCGGCTCGGACTGCGGAAAATCCATCGGAATGATGCCGAGGCCGGTCCGCCCGGCCATTCCGGAGCCGTCGAGGAACTTCCGCACCTGCGGGTTGAGCCGGTCCGCGTTCCAGGCGGGCGGCAGCCCGGCGGCCGTACTCGTGAAGTTGACGTACCAGGGGCCGGGTTCGTCAGCCGCCTGGCGGAACTGCTCGGTGATCCTGTCCCACTTGGCGAACGGCTCGGCCTGGTAGTCGTCCTGGACGTCGAAGAGCTCCGGGTCGGCCCAGCGGACGCCGGGCAGACCGCCGTTGTCGGCGAGGACCACGACCTTGCCGCGCGCCTCGCCCAGGGTGGGCGGCGTGCTGTCGAGCCGCAGGAGGGAGCGCCATCCCTTCTCGTCCAGGTACACGTCGAAGATCCGGCGGAACTCCGCGTCGTCGACCGACGAGTACTCCTGCTTCACCCGCATCAGAACCGTCTCACCGGGATGCTCGGCGAGGAAGTCCCGGCAGGCGATGAGCACGTCACCGAACATCAGATGCTGGTAGAACGCCCCGTGGTGGATGGCGAACACCCCGTCGACGGCCCGGCAGCGCACGTCCAGGAACCGGACGCCGGCATCCAACTGCTCGCCGATGGGCGTGTCCTGGCACTCCACCCAGGCGCCGCCGTGCCGCGCCCCGGAATCGTGGCTGCCGGGGATGGTCAGCGAGCGCAGCGGGGTGGCGGCCGGCAGTGGCGCCATCCAGTCCTGCGGGGCGGGCCGCCGCCGGGAGCGCGCCCGCGCCCCGCTCTGCGCCACCGCGACGCCGCCGGCCCCGGAGGCCAGCACCCCGGCCGCCGGGAGTACGGCCGCGCTCCTGAGAAATCCCCGCCTGTCCATGTCCGAACTCCCCCGTCGGTCCGCGTCGATGTCCGCGCACATCATGGTCGAGCGGGCGGGGCGGCGGAAGGGCGTCCCGGGAGTGGTGACCGTTCACCGGCACCTCTGTGACGGGTCCACGACATCACGACATGGCGTCGGAGTGTCCGCGGCCACCGGCCGGCCGGACGCACCGTGCGCGGTCGGCCAGCGCCGGGGCGCCTGACCGGGAACCGCCGCCACCCGCCGTACGATCACCGGGACGGCAGGCGGGGACAGGGAGTCGGGAGAGGGACCATGGAGGCGCACCAGGAGACCGCACCCGGCACCGTCCCCTTCCGGTCGGCGACCGGCAGGTGGGTGCTCGTGGCGACCGTCCTGGGCTCGGCCATGGGCTTCCTCGACGCCACCGTCGTCAACGTGGCGCTGCCCGTGATCGGGCGGGAACTCGGTGCCGGTGTGTCGGATCTCCAGTGGGTACTCGACAGTTATCTGCTCACGCTCGCCGCGCTCATCCTGCTCGGCGGGTCCCTCGCGGACCGCTACGGGCGCAGGCGCGTCTTCACCCTGGGCGTGGTCTGCTTCGTCGTCCCCTCCGTGCTGTGCGCGGTGGCGCCGACCGCCGGGGTCCTCATCGTCGCCAGGGCGCTGCAGGGCGTCGGCGCGGCGCTGCTCACGCCCGGCAGCCTGGCCATCATCCAGTCGACCTACCGCTCCGCCGACCGCCCCGTGGCCATCGGCGCCTGGTCCGCGCTCACCGGGGTGGCCTCGGCGCTCGGGCCGATCGTCGGAGGCTATCTGATCGACGCCTTCTCCTGGCGGTGGATCTTCCTGATCAACGTGCCGATCGGGCTGTTCGTCCTGGCGGCCACCGTCCACCGGGTCCCCGAGAGCCGCGACCCCGGCGCGACCGGACGGCTGGACCTGCGCGGCGCCGCGCTGGCCACGGCCGGGCTGGCCGGGGTCACCTACGCGCTGATCGAGGGACCGCGCGGCCAGGCGGCCGGCTGGCTGACGGCGACCGCCCTCGTCCTCGGCGTCGCCGCGCTCGGCGGCTTCGCCCGGACCGAACGCCGTGCGCCGAGCCCGATGCTCCCTCCGGGGGTCTTCACCGCACGCCAGTTCCTCAGCGCGAACGCCGTGACGTTCGTGGTGTACGCGGCGCTGGGCGGGGTCTTCTTCCTCCTCGTCGTGTTCCTGCAGACCTCGCTGGGCTACACCCCGCTGTACGCCGGAGCGGCCTCCCTCCCGGTGACGCTGCTGATGCTGGCCCTCTCCTCGCGGGCCGGAGCGCTGGCCCAGCGCATCGGCCCGCGGCTGCCGCTGACCGTGGGCCCGCTGCTGCTGGCCGCGGGAATGCTGCTGATGCTGCGCATCCCGGTGGGCGAGGGCGGCGTGGGCAGCTATGCGGCCTACGTGCTGCCGGCCGTGCTCGTCTTCGGCTTCGGGCTGGCCACCACGGTCGCACCGGTGACCGCGACGGCCCTGGCCGCGGCCCCTTCCGAACACTCCGGGGTGGCCTCGGGCGTGAACAACGCCGTCTCCCGGGTCGCCCAGCTCACGGCAGTCGCCGCCCTTCCCGTCGTCGCCGGTATCGGCGGCAGCGACTTCCAGGACCCGCGCGCCTTCGCGGACGGCTTCCGCACCGCCATGCTGATCACCGCGGCGCTCGCCGCCGCCGGAGGACTCCTGGCCTTCCTCACGATCCGCAGCGACGTGCTGGCGCCCCCGCCGGTGCCCGAGGCAGCCGCCGGGGAGCCGCACCCCGCACCTGCCGCGGAACCCTGCCCGTACGAGTGCCCGCTGGCGGGCACCCCACTCCGGCCGGCCCCCTCCCCGTCCACGACAGAGCGGAGCGGCCCCCCTCCCGGGCCGGGGCAGTCGGACTCCGCACCGCCGGGCTCCGCACCGTCCTAGGGGTGGTCCGGCCGGTCAGGTGAGTACTCCGCGCTCGGGTCGTCGCGGAAGCGGACGGCCGACAGCGGCTGGAGGTGACGTTCCAGGATCCGCGCCACGCAGAGTGGGCGCTGTGGCAATCAGCACGGGCGCCGAAGCCCTGGCACCGGAGTCGCTGCGCACCTGCCCGCGCGACCGTACAACCCAGCGTGGCCGCTCGCGAGAGCGCGAGTGTACAGCCGGGGAGCCGGCTCCGGCCCGCCGCCACGCGACAGCGCGCCGGGCCACCGCACCTGGCCTCCCGTCAGTGCATTCAGCCACACCCGGGGGGTCCGCCGGTGCCCGGCGCCGGAGCGGGACGCGCGTAAGTTCGTCGGCGCGGAGCCGTCTCTGAAAGCTGCGAGGCCGAGGGGTGCTGCATGCGGGCTGCTGCCTACGCCGTCCTTCCGGCGAGTGTGCTCGTCGTACTGGCCGGACTGCTCGTGGCCGTACCGCCCTCGGCCGCGGGTGAGGCCGGGGAGGCGGATCCGCCTCCCCGGCCGGGTGTCAGCAGGGGGTTCGACCGGCCCGCGCACGGGTTCGCGCCCGCCGGCACCGTGCTCCGGCGCGCGGCCCCAGCGCGGGTGGGGCTCGATCCCGGATCCGTCGACGCCTTCCTGCGCCGGCTGCCGGACTGGACCGACCCCGCGAGTGGCGCGGACTACATGTTCCCGGGGGCCACCGCGCTGCTGGCGCACGACGGCGCGGTTGTCGCCCGGCGCGCGAGCGGCGATGCCGTCCGCTACACCGGACAGCGGGAGCTGCCGCCGCGTCGGCGGGTACCGGCCCGCACCGGCACCGTCTACGACGTCGCGTCCCTCACCAAGCTGTTCACCTCGATCGTCGCCCTGCAGCAGGTCGACGCCGGCCACCTGCGGCTGGACGCACCCGTCGCTCGCCACCTTCCCGCGTTCGCAGCCCGGGGGAAGGGCGGCATCACCCTCCGGCAGTTGCTCACCCACACCTCCGGTCTGCCGGCCGAGCCCCGGCCACCGCTGTGGACGGTCGGCGGCGGACAGCGGGCGCGCCGGCACTCGATCCTGCGGACCCGGCCGTTCGCCCGGCCCGGGACCACCTACCGGTACTCCGACATCAACATGATCAGCCTGCAACTGGTGCTGGAACGCGTGACCGGGCGGCCGCTGGACGCTCTCGTGCGGCGGGGCATCACCGGGCCGCTGCGCCTGCACGACACCGCCTACCGCCCGCCCGCGGCCCGGCGGGCGCGGATCGCCGCCACCTCGGTCAAGACCCGGCCGGCCCGGGGACTGCTGCGCGGGTCGGTGCACGACGACAACGCGTGGGCCATGGGGGGCGTGGCCGGGCACGCCGGTATCTTCTCCACCGTCGACGATCTGGCGGTGCTCGCCCAGACGCTGCTCAACGGCGGTACGTACCGGGGGCGGCGGATCCTCGCCCCGTCCGCCGTCACGCTGCTGGGCAGGAACTACACGGGCCGTTTCCCCGGGGACGCCCATGGCCTGGGCTTCGAACTCGACCAGACGTGGTACATGGGCGCCCTGTCCTCGCCGCGGACGCTGGGGCACACCGGATTCACCGGCACGTCGCTGGTGATCGACCCCCTGTCGCGCTCCTTCGCGATTCTGCTCACCAACCGGGTTCATCCGCGCGACGAGACCCCGTCGATCAACCCGGCGCGCCGCGCACTCGCCCGGGCGCTGGCCCGGTCGATTCCGGTACGGGCGCCGGGCGGCGGCCCCTCGTGGTTCGCCGGGCCGCCGGACGGTCTGCGGCACGGCGGTCGGGAAGCCGGTGGCCGGACCGGCTTCCCGGAGACCGACAGCACCCTGACGACCGGTCGGCTGCGGCTCCGTCCCCCGGAGCACGCCGCCCGGCCGCCGGACGGCACGGCCCGACCGGACGGCAGGCGGGGTCCGCTGCGCGTCCGGTACGACGCCTTCGTCGACCTCGACGAAACCGACCGGTTCGTCATGGAATACAGCACGGACGGCGGCCGCGGCTGGCGAGCCGTGGCGGGCACGGCGCGGTCCGGGTACCACGGACGCCGCTGGCAGCGGGTGCACGCCCGGCTGCCGCCCGGTCCGTACCCCGCGGGCCTGCGGCTGCGCTGGCGTTACACCACCACCGCGGTATCCGGCGGCCGGGGCGTGAACCTGGCCGGGGTGCGGGTGACCTCCGCCACGCGCGTGCTGTTCGACGGCGACTGCCCCAGTACCCGGCTGACCGCGCACGGCTGGCGTCCGCTGCCTCCGCCGTGGCCGCCGGCGTCCGCCTCCGGACTCGCCCCGGGCCGCGCGACCCCCGGCTGCCCCCGCGAGGCGCTGCCGGGGACGACGCACCGTCCCCGGCGCGGCTCCGCGCCGTCACGGCTGTAGGCGGACCGCGCTCCAGCCGTCCGGAGTGCGGTCGTAGCGCAGCCGTTCGTGCAGGCGCTGGGTGCCGTTGGCCCAGAACTCGACGGACTCGCAGACGATTTCGTAGCCGACGTAGCCGGCGGGGCGCGGTTGGGGGCCCTGGCTGCCGACCGTCTCGGCACGGGCCCGCAGCCGCGCCACGTCCGCCGGATCAGCGAGCGGCTCGCTCTGCCGGGAGGAGACGGTCATGGCGTGGGTGAACACGGGGCGGGCGGCCCACAGGGCGTCGCACTCGGGGTCGGAGAGCCTGCGGACGGGGCCCGCCAGGCTGATCTGCTGTCCGGTCTCGCGCCAGTACAGCAGCCCGGAGGCCCAGGGGTTGGCCCGGAGTTCGCGGCCCTTGCGGCTGCCGCCGTGGGTGGCGACGACGATACCGGTGGCGGTCACCCGGTTCAGGACGACGGTCCGCAGCGAGGAGCGGCCCCGGGCGTCGGCGGTGGCCAGCGCCAGGGCCCGCGGTTCGCGTACGCCGCGCGCCTCCGCGGACTCCAGCCAGCCGCGCAGGAGTCCCAGCGGTTCGGCGGGCGGCGAGAAGTACTCGGGAAAGGTGACGTCGATTCCCGCGGTCAGGGTCTCCGACCGGCCAGTGTCCATGCGGTCCCTCCTCCGTGTCCGCCGCGCGGTCGTCGCGCGGATGTCATCGGGGCGCGCTGCCTCCGCGCCGCGGTCAGACATGCGCTGCCTCCGCGCCGCGGTCAGACATGGAGGCTGCCCTCCGCCACCAGCACCCCGGCACCGCCCACTTCCACCGACTCGGGGGAGCCGGCGGACTCCGCCTTCTCCTCGGCCCGGGCCAGCATCAGCGAGGGGCGGCCCATTTCGACGCCCTGGGTGATCCGGATCCGCCCGCCGTACGGGGCCGTGCCGTGCCGGGCCAGATGGACGGCCAGCGGACCGGCGGCGGACCCGGTGGCGGCGTCCTCGGTGACACCGTAGGCGGGCGAGAACATCCGGGTGCGCCAGGAACTCGCGCCCTCCTCGTCCGGGGCCGGACACGTCTGCTCCGTGTCCGGCGCGGGGGCGAAGCAGTTGGCGGCCAGGTCCTCGAAACCGGCCAGGGCGCGGTGGTCCGGGCGGAGCGCGGACAGCGCGGCGACGCTCTCCAGACCGACGAAGACGTGCCGGGGTCCGTTGTGGTAGATCTCCACGGGCAGTGTGGACTTCTCCACGCCGAGTGCGGCCAGCAGCTCTCCGGCACGCTCGAAGGGGCGCCAGGTCGGGACCGGTTGCCGCATCCGGGCGGCGACCACCCTGCCCTGCTCCCTTGTGAGGTCGAACGGGACGACCCCCATGGCCGTCTCCAGCCGCAGCCGGTCCCCCGGACCACGGGCACCCAGGGCGATGGCCGTGCCCAGCAGCGGGTGCCCGGCGAATGGCAGCTCGTTGACCGGGGTGAAGATCCGGATCCGCGCGTCACCGCCGTGCCGGGGCCGGAGCACGAAGGTGCTCTCCGACAGGTTCATCTCCCGCGCGATGCGCTGCATCGTGCGGGGGGAGAGATCGTCGCTGCCGAAGAACACGGCCACGGGGTTGCCGAGCAGCGGCCGGCGGGCGAACGCGTCCACGACGACGTACGTGTGCATCGGGGGCCTCCGAGTGGTGGGCGAAGAGGAGTGACGCGGGCCGCGTCGCCAGGGCTCCGGTCCGGTGGCCGAGGTGCCGCTGCCCCGGCCGGACGCCGTGGTGCCGGATCACCGCCCGAGTGCGGCCTGCAGGGCGCGGCCCACGATGCGCGGGCCGTTCCGGGTGAGCACCGACTCGGCGTGGAACTGCATCGACGCGAAGCGCGGCCCGCGCAGCGCGTGGATCTCCTGCGTCCCGGGATCGCGCGCCGCCTCCACCACGCCCACACCGTCGACATCGGTCTTGTCGTGCCGCGCGTGTGCGGCGAACGTGTTGTAGAAGCCGACCCGTTCGCGGACCCCGAACAGGTCGATCTCCCGCTGCACCCCCTGGTCGGGAGCGTCCCGGCGGAAGAGCGGGAAGCCGAGCCGGCGGCAGAGGGCCTGGTGGCTGAGGCAGACGGCGACGAACGGACGCTGCCGCTCGAGCAGGAAGTCGGTCACCGCATGCAGCCGGGCCATCCTGGGGCACGCGAGATCCCGCGGGTCGCCGGGGCCCGGTCCCATCACCACCAGGTCGCAGGCGTCGAACGCGACCTCCTCGTCGTAGCGGCGCACCCTCACCCGCAGGCCGAGAGCGCGCAACTGAAGGGCGATCATCGCCGTGAAGGTGTCCTCCATGTCGACGACCAGGACGCTCCGGCCGGCCAGGTCGGCAGCGCCGTCGAAGCCGTGGGCGTCGGCGAGGCCGACGGCGCCGGGGATCCCGGGGAATCCGGGGACGCCCGCGGAGCGAGGGTCGCGGCCCGGTGCCGGCGGATGCGGCCCGGGCACCGGTGTCGGGGCGGCTGCCGCCTCGTCCAGCCAGAAGTCCGCGAGCGGCTCGTTGCGCCGGGCCAGCGCACCGCGCACGCTCGGATGGGCGGCGAAGGAGCGGGAGGAGCCCGGCTCCAGGGCCGCGATGAGTCCCGCCGCCTTGGCACGGGTCTCGGCCGCCTCGGACGCCGGATCCGAGTGGCGGACGAGCGTGGCGCCGACGCCGATGCGGACCTCCCCGGTGGCGTCGATGTCGGCGGTCCGGATGAGGATCGCGGAGTCCAGCGTCCTGCCGCCGCGCGCGTCCCGGCCGATCAGGGCCGCGACGCCGCTGTAGTAGCCACGGCCCTGCCGCTCGTACTGGGAGATGACCCGGGCCGCGCTCTCCAGGGGACTCCCGGTGACGGTCGGCGCGAACAGCGTCTCGCGCAGGATCTCGCGCACGCCCCGCGCTGTGTGCCCCTCGATGAAGTACTCGGTGTGGGCCAGCCGGGCCATCTCCTTCAGGTACGGCCCGGCAAGGCGACCGCCCCCTTCGCAGACCCGCGCCATCATCTTCAGCTCTTCGTCGACGACCATGTACAGCTCCTCGGCCTCCTTGCGGTCGGCGAGGAAGTCCAGGACTCCGGTGAGTTCCGGGCCGCCGGGCGGATAGCGGTAGGTGCCGCTGATCGGGTTCATCACCGCTGTGCCGTCGCACAGGCTGATGTGCCGCTCCGGACTCGACCCCACCAGCGTGCGCTCCCCGGTGTGCACCAGGAAGGTCCAGTAGGCCCCCGACTCGCTCTCCAGGAGCCGGCGGAAGAAAGCCAGGGCGAGCTCGCCGGAGTAGTCGGTGAGGTCGGCGACGAAGTCACGCCTGATGACGAAGTTGGCCCCTGCTCCGCGCCCGATCACCTCGGTGACGACGCGGCGCACGGTGTCCGCGTACTCGGCGTCTCCGGGGACGAAGCGCTGGTTGGCCAGTGTGGTCGCCGTGCGCGGCAGTCGGGGCAGCGCCTCGGCGAGGGGAAGCGACTCCTGGCCGGTGACCGTCAGCGCGACGAGCGGAGTGGCGTCGTCGACGCAGGCGTAGCCGCGTTCGGTGAGCTGGCGGTACGGGATGAGTACGAGCGTCTCGTGGCGGTCTCCTCCGCTCCCGGGTGCCGTGGCGGCCGCGGTGTCGCCGGGTCGCCCGGCGCTGTCGGGGCGCTCTTGGTCCGGGGGCTCCGGAAGCGGAATCCGCGCCAGCGTCGAAGGTGTGGAGACCGGCCCGACGAGGATCTCCAGGCGGTCGGCGTCGGTGCCGGGCACACCGTGCGGCCGGTGCGACCGGTGGAGGAGAGCGAACGGCGCGGACGGGTCGCCGAGCACCCGCTCGTACAACCGGCCGCTCATGGCGCGACCTCGGCGAGCAGCCGGTCGGCGGAGACGACCATGGCGCAGCGCTCCGCCGCGTAGGTGAGGGCCATCCGGTGCCGGTCCTGCGAGAAGTCGGCGACGGCATCGCCGACCAGGAACGTCCGGATGTCGTTCGCGTACGCCTCCAGCGCCGTGGCCAGCACACCCACGTGCGCGTACACGCCGCACAGGATGAGCTGGTCGCGCCCGGCCTCGCGCATCCGCCGCAGCAGGGGCGAGCGGAAGAACGCGCTGTAGCGCCATTTGGTGAGCTGCCAGTCGCCCTCGGCGGGGGCCAGTTCCTCGGCCACTTGGCGGTCGCCGGCCGAGGCGGGCATCCCGGGGCCCCAGAAGTCCCTCAGCAGGCCGCGGTCCCGGGCGCTCATCCCGCCGGGCTGGACGGAGTAGGCCACGGGCACCCCGCGGGCGGCGCAGCCTGCGCGCAAGCGAGCGGCGCTGCCGAGGAGTTCCGCACGCACGGCGCCGGGGAACGGCGCCAGGAAGTACCGCTGCATGTCGTGGACGAGCAGCACTGCCCGGTCCGGGTCCACGCTCCAGTCGGCCGTGTTGGCCGGCAGCTCGTGGGAGGAGGGAAGCGGGTAGAACGCGATCGGCGGGATGCCTGGCATGGGCGTGGTGCCTTTCTGTCGTGCGGTGGAACTCCCCGGGGCTGCCGGGCCGAGGCGCCGGGCGGCGTCGACCGCGGGACCTGTGGCGCTCAAGCGGCCTGGGGGGGTGGGTGGACGTGCGGGATCACGTCGGCACGGGTCGGCACGGGTCGGCACGGGTCGGCACGGGTCGGCATGAGTCGGCATGGGCGCAAGTGCCGAAGGGGCTCCCGGCGCGTTCACGCGGGTTCCGGGGCGGGCGGGACGGTCAGGTGGGGATGCCGTCCCGCCGGACCGTCGGCACCGGGATCCCGAGCGCGCGCAGTTGCTCGAACGGGTTCATGAACTCCCGGTTCTGCAGGATCTTCCCCTGGTCGTCGAAGCGGAACGAGTGGAGGAAGTGGTTCTCGTAGTACCCCTCCGGATAGCCCGGGAAGTTGATCTTCCCGTGCCCGTCGCACTCGACCCAGAAGAAGCGCGGGTCCTGCGTCTCGAAGACCTGGATGTTGTACCACTCCCAGTCCGGGAAGCACTTCAGCGACCAGACCGCGTGCTCGGCCAGGCGGGCGCGTCCCGTGATCTCGATGGGGGCGCCGGTGTCGTTGGTCCACAGTCCCCCGCTGCCGTCCTCGGCGAAAAGTTCGTGGCGGCGCAGCCGGTTCCGGCCCTTGGTGTACTCCAGATACGTCTCGACCGTGGCGCGGTTGGCGCGGCGCTGCTCGGCCGCGTCGGCGAAGCCCTGTGCCGCGGTACGGGCGGATGCATCGGCCATGGAATGCCTCCTTGCGGAACCGTGGGGGTGAAGCGGGTACGGAAGGGCCGATCGTCCGCGAACGGACTCGTCCGATACTTGACGTAAGCATGACGAGCAGTCGACGACGCGCACACCCGATCCGCCGCGTTGCCCCTCATGCGCCCCTCGACCACCGCACGACCCACCCTCCGCACACTGGCCCGAACCGTGCGACGACCGACCGCACCACGTCGAGAGGCCGCACCCCACACGTCGCACCACACACGCCGCACCACACACGTCGCACCCCACACGCCGCACCACGGCCGAGCAGCACTCGGCGCACGGCCACTCCGCCCACAGCGGTCGCGGCACTCCCAGAAGGACGAACCGCCCAGACGGCATCGCGCGAGCACGAACTGCCGTGCGACCCGCGCGACGAGAGGGGATCCAGCCGATGACCAGTGCCGCCCGCCCGGACGCCCAGCACACCCCGGCGGCTTCAGCGGACCCGGCCGGCCAGTTGCTGGAGCTGTCCTTCGGCTACCTCTACTCGGCCGCCCTCCACACGGCGGCCCGCCTGGGCATCGCCGACCACCTGGCCGACGGTCCGCGCACCGCGGAGCAGCTCGCCCAGGCGGCGCAGGCACACGGCCCGCACCTGCGGCGGCTGTTGCGCTTCCTCGCGACGAAGGGCGTCTTCCGCCAGGACAAGGCCGGCCGCTTCCACCTCACCCCGCTCGCCGAACCGTTGCGCACCGGCGTCGACGGATCGCTGCGCGACTACGTCATGATGCGGGGAGAGGACGTCTTCTGGCTCCCGGCGGCCCGGCTGCCGGACGCGGTGCGCACCGGTGGTACAGCCTTCGAGCAGGTCTACGGCGTCCCCTTCTACGACCACCTCGCTGCGCACCCCGAGGTGGGGGCGGCCTTCCACTCCAGCATGGCGGCGTTCTCGCAGACGCTGAGCGACGATGTCGCCGACGCCTGCGACTTCTCCTCCGTGCGGAGCGTGGTCGATGTGGGCGGCGGGCGCGGCGGGCTGCTGAAGGCGGTCCTGCTGCGCAACCCCGGTGTGACGGGCGTCCTGTTCGACCGGGAGCCGGTGGTCGCCTCGCATGTGCTCGACATCCCGGAACTGGCGGGACGGTGGCAGGCCGAGGCCGGCGACTTCTTCTCCTCGGTCCCGGCCGGCGCGGATGTCTATCTGCTGAAGCACGTGCTGGCCAGCTGGCCGGACGAGGAGTGCGTGCGGATCCTGCGCGCATGCGGCCGCGCGGCTCCGGCCGGCGGCCGGCTGCTGGTCGTCAACGGTCTGATCCCGGAAGGGAACGAGCCGCATCCCGGCAAGACCCACGACATGCTGATGATGACCGTACTCAACGGGAAGGGGCGCACGCGCCGGGAGTACGAGGACCTTCTGGCGCGGGCAGGACTGACCGTGCGCCGGGTGGACACCCTCTCCGCGCACGCGTCGGTCATCGAGGCCGTGGCCGACGGCTGTTGACCGGGCCGCCGGGGACGGCACCGGAAATCGGCAGCCGGCCCGCCGGCCGCCGGAAAGGACGTCATGACCGAGACGATGGACGCGGTGGGACGCACCGCGCTGCTGACCGCCGCCATGCGTGCGCTGGAGAGCCAACGCCCGGACCGGCTCTACACGGACCCGTACGCCCAGGAGCTGTGTGGCGACGAGGGGCCGAAACTGCTGGACGAGGTCTGGGGCGCGACCTTCCCCCCGCACCGGCGCCGCGCGATGCCCGACAGCCTCGACGTCAACGCCATCCGCACCCGCTTCTTCGACGACCTCCTGCAACGCGCTTCCCTGGGCCGTCACTCCCAGATCGTGTCCGCCGCGTCCGGGGTCGACTCCCGTCCCTACCGGCTGGAGTGGGCGCAGGAAGTGCGCTACTTCGAGATCGACCGCCCGTCGGTGCTGGACTACAAGCAACGCCGGCTCGCCGGAGCGCGCCCCCGGGTGGCGCATCGGATGATCGCGGCCGATCTGACCGCCCCCGGCTGGGAGCGCCGTCTGGAAGAGGCCGGTTACGACGCGACGGCGCCTTCGGTGTGGCTCCTGGAGGGCGTGCTTCCCTATCTGCACGAGGAGGAGGTGCACCGGTTGCTGCAACGCATCCGCACCCTCACCGCCACCGGCAGTCTGGTCGCGGGGGATCTGGTCAATGCCGAAGCGCTGACCTCGGCCCACGCGCGCGGCCAGTTGGACGTCTTCGCCCGGTGGGGCTGCCCCTGGCGGTTCGGCACAGACGATCCGGAAGCCCTCTTCGAGAGGCACCGCTTCACCGCCGAGGTCGTCCAGCCCGGTGACGAGGGCGCCCACTACGGCCGCTGGCGGGACCCGGTCTCCCCGCGGGGCGTCCCCGGCGTCCGCAGGATCTTCCTCGTGTGCGCCGAGCGGCGCTGAGCCCACGGTCCGCGGGCCGGCGTTCCGCACCGCCGGGTGCCCGACCGGGAGGTCCGGCGAGGCCGACGGCGCATCCAGGACCGGCCGTCGCGACCGTCCCGCATCCCGGCGCGGACGGTGGCGGAGCGCTGCGCCGGGGCGGCGGCTCTCCCGCGCCCCGGCGCCGCCCGGAACGGGCAGGTGCTCCCGGACGGTCAGGCGGTCCGCGCCGCCCCCGGGTCCGTCGCCCGCCGCCGGTCCGGCGGCGGGCGACGGACGTCCGCCGAAGCCGTCACCCGAAGGGCGTCAGCGTGAGCGTCAGCTCGGTCGCGGCGCCGTCCTCGATGTAGGAGGCGAAGCCGCCCACGTCGTCGAAGGCGAAGCCGTACGCCTTGCCGTCCTCGGTGGCCCCGTGCATGGCCTTGGCGTAGTGGTGCGTGAGGTCGCCCTGGTAGAACCCGGCGGGATCCGTGGTGGGCTGAGCGGCCGAGGAGAGGAGCGTGGTGCGGTTGAAGGCGGCGCCGAGGACGGCGGCCACCGGGCCGGTCGTTCCGTCGTTGGGCGCCGCGAGGGCGCCGTCGCAGAAGAGCACGTCCTTGGTGGAGGGCTTGCCGAAGGACACCTCGGCCGGGCCGGAGAAGGACAGCCGGTCGCCGGCGACCCGGCCGGTGAAGGTACCCGCGTTGGTGGTGACCTTCAGGTCCTTGCTCTGGTAGGCGGCCCAGACCTGGTCGATGTACGGGGCGAAGTAGTCCTCCGCGAAGCGGCCGGCGCCCAGGCCGTGGCCCGGGGCTATGACGCGCTTGTCGTCGATGACGAGCTGCGAGAACGCCTCGACGGAACGCACCGAGTCGAAGATCCGGTCGCGGGCGCCGGGCTTGAGCGCGCCGGTGGTCTGGTCCTTCGCCCCCTTGAGCCCGATGGACAGGGGCACGCTGAACATGTCCACCATGGTGGTGTTGCAGTACATCGCGCCGTCCTTGTAGGTGAACTCGGCGCAGTCGTGGACGACGGAGTAGTTCGGGTCGGTCTCGACCCAGGCGGCCGGGTACGCCAGAGCGGCGCCGGTGTCGGCCTCGACGGCCTTGAACTTGAGTTTCTCACCGCAGGCGACGTAGATGCGGCCGGACATCTCGGGCAGCGAGACGACGGTCTCGGTGCCGGTCAGCGGGATGGCGTAGTCGGTGTAGCCGTCCGGACCGTTGTCGGACATCTGCACCGGCTTCCGTTCGCCGGCAGGCGTGACGTAGCACTGGTTCGTGCCGTCGTTGCCCACGATGTAGAGGTGGACGGACCCGCTGTCGTAGGCGCCGCTGTTGTTGACGATCTTCAACGACAGCCCGGCGGCGGAGGCCGGCCGGAAGAGGCTGCCCGCGGTCGCCTGCTGTGCGACGAGCCCGGCAGCGGGGACGGTGACGGCGGCGGCTGCGGCGCCGCGGAACAGCGCGCGGCGGCTGACGGGACTCATCGGACAGAACCTCCGTGGACGGCGGCGATGGGGGGAACAGCAAGGCCGACATCGTTGTCGGCGAGCGGTGCGGCGCCGGGTGCGGCACGCGTCGGCGCAACCGGGGCACCGGCGGGAGAAGGGGTTCGCCGACGGCTGCTGCGTGCGGAACGGTTCCGCACAGGAGTGATCGACGGACTCATGATGCGCTCCTTCAGTGTGGGGGTGGGTGAGCGCTCTCACGTCACGGCAGAGAACGGTGCCGAAGGTATGGACCTTCGTCAAGGGCCCGCGGAAACGGGCTGCTCCGGAGGTGTCAGGCCGTCACCATCGGGCGTCCCGGCGGGACATGACGTCCTCACAGGTCACTACGGGAGGAGGGGGCATCCGGTTCACGGCCGGGGCGGCCCGGAGCAGGACCTTGCCTGTGGGGCAAAACTTTTGCCCCACAGGCGAAGGGTGTCTTTAATCGGGGTATGAGTCCGAACCCTCCCCATGATGGGGCACCCGGGCCGGAGGCGGGAGAGGCGCCCGCGTTCGCGCCCCGCATGCGCCTGCTGAGGCGGCGCAGCGGGCTGAGCCTGGAGGCGTCGGCGCGCAGGGCGGGCCTCTCCCCCGCGCACCTCTCCCGGCTGGAGACCGGCAAGCGGCAGCCGTCGTTGCCGCTTCTGCTCACGCTCGCCCGCGTCTACGGCACGACCGTCGGGGAGCTGCTGGGCGAGACGACCACGGCCGCCGATGCGATCGTCCGGAGCGACGAGGCACCGACCGTCGACGCCGGGGGATGGCACTACCGGCAGGCGGGACAGGCCGGACGTGCGATGCAGGCCCTCCAGGTCCATGTGCCGCGCGGCCCGCAGCGCGATCTCGTCCGCGTCCATCCTGGCGAGGAGTGGATCCATGTGCGCCGCGGAGCACTGCGGCTGACGCTGGGCCAGGTCACCGGGACGCTGGCGGCGGGGGACTCGGCCCACTTCGACTCGCTCACCCCGCACCGCCTGGAGGCCGTCTCGGCCGAGGGCGCGGACCTGCTCTTCGTCCACACCCTCCTGCAGTCCCCCACCGCCGACCTGTGTGTGACCGGCCATGCCGGGCACGCCGCGCCCGGCGGTACCCCGCGGCACTGAGCCGCCCGCCTCCGACCCCGCCACCGGAGGTGCCTCCCGCACGAGGCACCCCGTCCCACCGCAGCACCCTCCCGATCCCGCGTGCGCACAGAAGGGCCCGCCATGACCTCCTCCCCGCAGGCACCGGAACCGCAACCCCGGTCCCCCTCGCCCGCTGCAGCCTCCCGGCAGCCGCGTGCCCGGCGCGAGCGCCGCTACGAACCGGGCGAGGAGCGCGGCGACGGCCGCTTCCCGCGCGGTCTGGCGCTGCGGCTGTTCGTGTACGTGGTGGCCGGTCATCTGCTGGCGGGTTTCCTGTTCCTGCTCTTCGAGCTGGGCGGCGGCAAGTAGCCGCGGCGCACCCCGCGGCATCACACCAGCGGCACCTCCGACGGCGCGCCGTCCAGCGACAGCTCGGCCCAGATGGTCTTCCCTTCCGCGGTGTAGCGGGTCCCCCAGTGCTGGGCGAGCTGCGCGATCAGGAACAGCCCCCGGCCGCCCTCGTCCACGGTGGTGGCACGCCGAAGGTGCGGCGCGGTACTGCTGCTGTCCGAGACCTCGCAGGTCAGACAGCGGTCGCAGAGGAGCCGCACCGTGACGGGGGGCGCGCCGTAGCGGATGGCGTTGGTGATCAGCTCGCTGAGGATGAGCTCCGCGGTGAAGGCCGCCTCCTCCAGCCCCCACTCGACCAGTCGGGCCGCGCAGGCGGCCCGCACCGGGGCGACGGCTTCCGGATCGCTGGGGACCTCCCACCGGGCGATCCGGGAGGACGGCAGCAGCCTGGTCTCGGCGACGAGCAGCGCGATGTCGTCGCGGTCCTCGCCGGTCCGGTCGGGCAGCATGGCCTCCAGCACGGCACCGCAGGTCTCCTCGGGCCCCTGTCCGGTGCCGGAGAGCGCGGTGCGCAGCATCTCCAGCCGTTCGTCGAGGTCCCGGCTGCGGACCTGGACCAGGCCGTTGGTGTAGAGCGCCAGCCGGCTGCCTTCGGGCAACGTCAGGGTGCGGGTCTCGAACGGCGAGGTGCCCAGTCCGAGCGGCAGGTTCTCGGGAGCGTCCAGGACGGCGGTGGTGCCGTCGGGGTACGCCAGCACAGGCGGTGGATGGCCCGCCCCCGAGAACTGGCAGCGGCCGGAGGCCGGGTCGTAGATGGCGTACAGCACGGTCGCTCCGGTGACCGCTGCGGTGTCCGGGCTGAGCGTGGGGTCCTGGTCGATGCGGGTGACCAACTCGTCCAGATGGGCCAGCAGTTCCTCCGGGGGGAGGTCCAGGGAGGAGAAGTTGTGCACCGCGGTGCGCAGCCGTCCCATGGTCGCGGCCGCGTGCAGCCCGTGGCCGACCACGTCCCCCACCACCAGCGCCACCCGCGCACCGGGCAGCGGAATGACGTCGAACCAGTCCCCGCCCACCCCGGCCCGCGCCGGCAGATAGCGGTAGGCGGCGGAGACGGCGTTCTGTTCGGGCAGTCCACCGGGCAGCAGGCTGCGCTGGAGGGTGACGGCGAGGCCGTGCTCGCGTGCGTAGCGCCGGGCGTTGTCGACGCAGACCGCGGTACGGGTGACCAGTTCCTCGGCCGAGGCCAGGTCCTCGGCCTGGAACGCGCGCCGGCCCCGGCGCCAGAAGCAGGCCCGGCCCAGCACGGTGCCGCGGGCCCGCAGCGGCACCATGATCAACGAGTGGTAGCCCTCGCGGAGCATGCGCTCGGCGCGCTCGGGATCGGCGGCACGCCAGTCGGTCGCGGCGGCCAGGTCCGGTTCCAGGACGGACTCGGCCAGGTCTGCGGCGTCTCCGGCATCCCCGGCGTCCCCGCTGTCCCTGCCATCCCTGCTGTCCCCGCTGTCCCCGCCGTCCCCGGCGTCGCCGTCCCCGCCGTTTCCGTCGGCCCTGCGGGGACCCGAGAGAGGCGGGCCCGAGGGGCTGCTGTCCACCGGTTGCAGTGGCGGGACGGCGCCGCCCTCGAAGCGCAGCGCGACCCGGCGGACGGCGGCGGCGGACGGACCGGGCAGCGGCTCCTGTCCGCCGATGACCGGTTCGAGGAGGTCGACGGTGGCCGCGTCCGCGAACCGGGGGACCGCGACCTCGGTCAGTTCCTCGGCGGTGCGCACCACATCGAGCGTGGTCCCGATCCGCAGGCCGGCGGTGTAGAGCAGTTCCAGGCGCTGCGCGGCGACCTGGGCCTGTCCTGCGACCTCCCGCAGCTCGGTGGTGTCCCGCAGGGTCGTCACGCTCCCCGCGGGGCCGCCGTCGGACCCGGTGGGGCGCTGGTTGACGGCGAGCATCCGGTCGCCGACCGCGTACACCTCGTCGCTGGCGGAGCGGCCGGAGGACAGCAGCCCCGCGATGCCCGGCTCCAGCCGCAGGTCGTCGGTCTGCTGTCCCTGCGCGTGGTCCGGCAGCCGCAGGAGCCGGTGCGCCTCGTCGTTGGCGAGCACCAGCCGCCGGTCGCCGTCCAGGACGAGCACACCCTCCCGGACGGCGTGCAGCACCGCGTCGTGGTGTTCGTACATGCGGGTCACCTCTGCCGGGCCCAGGCCGCGGGTCTGGCGGTTGAGCCGCCTGCTGACCAGGCCGGCGCCCAGGGTCGCGAGAAGGAGCGCGCCCGCGGCGCCGGCTCCCACCCACGGCAGCTCGCGGTCCAGCTTGGCCGAGACGGTCGCCAGGTCGACGCCCGCCGTGACCAGTCCGGTCACCCGGCCGTCCGGGTCCTGCACGGGTGCGACCGCGCGGACCGAGTCCTTGGGCTGGCCCTCGAACTGCTCGGTGTAGGACTGGCCGGCCAGCGCCCGGCTGAAGTCGCCCGTGGCCCGCTTGCCGATCAGCCTCGGGAGGGGGTCGCTGACCCGGACGCCCTCGCGGTCGAGGACCGCGACGAAGTCGATCCCGCACTCGCGGCCCGCCCGTACGCTCACCGGCTGCAGCTTCCCGGTCGGACTCGACGAGCGCAGAGCGGCGGCGGTCGACGGAGCGAGGGCCAGTGTGGCGGCACACGCCCGGGAGCGCTCCCGGGCGCTGCGGACGTCCGCCAGGCGGGCCTGCCAGGCCAGGCCCGCGGCGGCGGCGAGCACCAGCAGCAGCACGATCGCCAGTTGCAGTACGAATACCTGCCCGGCAACACTCCGCACCGCGAGCCGGGAACCACGCTCCCCGACGCCAGGACGCTTTTGAGTCATGCAGCATGGTCTACCGTTCTTTGCCCTGAATTGTGCGGACGCACAACCCGGCCGTGCGTACCGCAACACCTGAGAGGCACCCCGGACCGGCCAAGCGCGCGGGACCGGCGAGGGGAGAAGCACCCGGGGGGACGCATCCACCGGCGGGCGGGGCCGCCAGGAGAGACGCATCCTCCGGCGGCACGGTCGCCCAGGGCCGTCCCTGCCGGCCCGGGGGCACGGGCGCGACACCCCGGGGCACAGCGGGGGCGCCACCACCGTCCCGAACCGGAGCACGGGCCGACGAGGTGCCGGCAGCCCGCAGCCCGCGGCGGACCGGTCCGCGGGCCGCCGCTCCGGCGAGAGACGGGGCCCGGACAGCGGAGCGGAGGGCCCTTCGTCCGACTATGCGGACGGCATGTGCGTACGAAGATCAGAAAGGGCTATCCTGCGAACGGTTCTGCGAGTTGACGCCACAACAACCAGGCCGCGGCCAGAGTCCTTTCCCCACAACGGGGTTCCGCGTACGGCGGGTCGGCAGTCGTGCCGCCTGGTGCCACGCATCGCTGGTCGGGATGTCGATCTTATGCTGCTGAGAGGGTGCTGATGGTCCGTCGCGAAATGTCGTCCGGAAGTCGAAGGCCCGCTTCCAGAACGATGTGGTGGGTCCCCACCGTCCTCGTGGTCCTGGCCACCGTGGTCGCCGCGGCACTCGTCCCACCCGCCTCCCGCGCCGCGGTCCTGGTGTGCGGCGTCGTGGCGACCGCCGTGCTCGCGGGGGTGACGGCGGAACTCGTGCGCCGCGGAGCCGAGTCGGAACGATTCCGCGCCGAGGCCGCCGCACGCGAGACGGAACTGCGCAAGCACCTGGAGGAGCAGGAGGCCGCCACTGTACGGCTGGCCGAGGAGGTGCTGCCGCGCGCCGTGGCGAGGCTGGAGGAGGGCGAGTTCTCCCAGGACGTGCTGCGCTCCTACCCCGTCGACGGCGGACTCGGCCCCCGGTTCCGCGCAGCCCACGAGGCACTGCTGCGCTCCGTCGTGGAAGCCGTGCAGTCCGAGGAGACCATGCGCGACTCGGCGCAGCGCGGCGTCGTCAACGTCGCCCGCCGCGTCCAGGCCATCGTGCACCAGCAGGCGACCGACCTGCGCGCCATGGAGGACCGGCACGGCAACGAGCCCAAGTTCTTCACCGACCTCCTCCGGCTCGACCACGGCACCGCGCTCATCGGCCGCCTCGCCGACAGCATCGCCGTACTCGGCGGGGCCCGGCCCGGCCGCCAGTGGAACCGGGCCGTCCCGCTGTACAGCGTGCTGCGCGGCGCGATGTCCCGGATCCTCGAGTACCAGCGGGTGGAACTGCACTCCGTCGCGGAGGTGGCCGTCGTCGGCCCCGCCGTCGAACCGCTCATCCACGCGCTGGCCGAACTGCTCGACAACGCCACCCGCTACTCGCCTCCCAAGACCCGCGTCCATCTCACCGCCGTCGAGGTGCACATGGGCATCGCGGTCGAGATCGAGGACGGCGGGGTCGGCCTCAGCGAGGAGGCCCGCGCCCGCGCCGAGCGCATGCTGAAGGAGGCACGGGCCGGCATCGACCTGAACGACCTGGGCGAGTCGCCGCGGCTCGGCCTGGCCGTGGTCGGCAGGCTGGCGCAGGCGTACGACTTCCAGGTCTCGCTGCCGCCGTCCGCCTACGGGGGCGTCCGCGCGGTGCTGACCGTGCCGCAGAGCCTCATCACCACCGCCCCGGCCGAGGGCCGCGCGCACGGCATCGGCGCCGCCTCCGGGCTCCGGCCGCCGTCCTCCGACGGCGCGCGGCCGGAGCCGGGAGAACACCGCGCTGCGGCCGACACGGCTCCGCGCCGGGAGGCCGCACCCGTCGCCGGTGCCCCCGCGGCGCCCCCGGCGCCCTCGGCGGTACCGGGAGCGGACGGCGCCGCCGCCGCGGCACCCACAGGTGCCGGGGCCGACGGGCAGCAGGACGAGACACCCGAGCGGACGCCGAGCGGCCTGCCGCAGCGCAGGCGCCGCCGACCGCGCGGAGACGGGGGACCCGCGGCGCCCCCGCGCCCGGCGCGGCCGGGCCCCGCCGCCACCGCACACGAGGAACCCGCACCCGGCGTATGGATGGCCGAACTCCACAGCGGGCTGCACGGCGACAGACCGGCGCCGGACCCGGCTCGCGGCAACAGCGACACGTCAGACAAGGATGAGTAGCCGATGGATCACCGCGCGGACATGGACTGGATGCTTAAGGACCTTGCCGAGAGCGTCCCGCAGACCCGTCACATAGTGGTGCTGTCCTCGGACGGCCTGTGCATGGCCCGGTACGACACCGACGTCGACACCGCGGACCGGATCGCGGCGATCGGCTCGGGTCTGCAGAGCCTCTCCGGCGCGGTGGCCGCCGAGTTCCCGCACAGCGACGGGCGGATGCGGATGGTGGTGATCGAGGTGAGCGGCGGCTTCATGTACCTGATGGCCGCCGGGGCCGGCGCGCACCTCGCGGTACTCGCGGACGAGGGGGTGGACGCCGGGCTGGTCGGCCAGTGCATGCGCGATCTGGTGGCCCGCATCGGTGCTCATCTGACCAGTCCGCCACGGACCGACGGGCAGGTGCCGTGAGCGAAAACGGCCATGGCTGGGAGGAGAGCGGCCCGGAGCGGCTGTATGTGATCACCGGGGGGCGGGAGGCGGACGCCGCGCAGTCCCGGCTCGATCTGGTGACGCTGATCGTCTCGCGCGAGGAACCCGGGGTGGGGATGCAGCCGGAGCTGGCCGCCATCCTGCGGATCTGCCGCTCACCGCTCTCCGTCGCCGAGATCTCCGCGTATCTGGCCCTGCCCTCCAGTGCGACCGGTGTGCTGCTCGACGACTTGCTGACCGACGGGCGGGTCGAGGCACGCGAACCCGCCAGCTCTCTTCCCGACATCGCATTGATTGAGGCGGTAATCGATGGACTCCAAAAGCTCTGACACGGTCATGGAGCCACGGGAGGCCGACCGGCTTCCCTCCTCCGCTTCGTCCGCGGTCAAGATCGTCATCGTCGGCGGGTTCGGCGTCGGCAAGACGACGCTGGTCCGCTCGGTCAGCGAGATCAGGCCGCTGACCACCGAGGAGACGATGACCCAGGCGAGCACCGGCATCGACGACCTCGCCGGGGTCGAACACAAGTCCGCGACGACGGTGGCGATGGACTTCGGCCGGATCAGCCTCAACGAGGAACTGGTGCTCTACCTCTTCGGCACGCCCGGGCAGCAGCGCTTCTGGTTCCTGTGGAACGGGCTGTTCGAAGGCGCGCTGGGTGCGGTGGTGCTGGTGGACACCCGGCGGCTGGAGGTCAGCTTCGACGTGATCGGAAGGCTGGAGGAGGCCGGGGTGCCGTTCGTCATCGCCGTCAACGCCTTCCCGGACGCGGCCAGTTACCCGACCGAGGAGCTGCGGTCCGCACTCGACCTGCCGACGAGTGTGCCGATCGTGGTCTGCGACGCGCGGCGCCGCGAATCCAGCCGGGATGTCCTCATCTCGCTGATGCACCACCTGCGCGACCACACCCTGACAGCGGAGCCGGGCTGACAGCGGAGCCGAGCCGACGGGGCCCGCGGGCCCCGTCCCCGGTGAGCCCCCTGCCCACGCCCCCGCCGGTTGCGCGCCCGCCCGGCGCGGGGCGTCGGCGCGCCCTGGGCGGCCAGGTCAGGCCGAGCGGTCGTCGATCTCCCGCAGAGCGGTGAGCCGGGCGAGCGGGGCCGTGCCCTCGGTCGCCTCACGGAAGGCCCTGAGCCCTTCGTAGAGCACGGTGCGCGCCTTGGGCGGCATCGCCTCCAGCGTCGCGGTCAGAGCCTCCTCGCGGCGGAGCCGCAGATCGCTGAGGTACTTCCGGCCCTGGTGGGTCAGATGCAGCTCCAGCTCCCGGCGGCTGACCTGGCTCGGCAGCCGCTCCAGGAAGCCGAGCGCCTGGAGGCGGTCGCACAGCCTGCTGACCGACGAGGGAGCCGATCCCAGCAGCTCCCCCAGCATGCGCAGATTCATCCCCTCCTCCCGGTCCAGGCAGTAGAGGACACGCAGTTGGGAGGCGGAGACCGGGGAGGAGGAGACCGCGTCGCGGCCGTGCTCCCACAGGACTTCCAGCAGCTCGATGACCTCCCCCACCGTCCCGGCCGCTGCGGCTGTCCCGGCGCGTGCCGCCCCGGTCCGGCCACCGGGGCGCTCGCCCGTCACTGCGCCGCTCCGCACCGGCACAACCGGTCTGGGGCGGGGGTCGAAGCCACGTTTCACTCCACAAGTTCGGCACTTTTGCCGCCCGGCTCAGCGAGGCCCGCTCGCCGCCGTCAAGGGCCACTAGGAGTTTATCTCTCCGTGCCCGCCCCGGACAGGCCCGCCTCACCCGCCCCGCCGCGGTGCGGGCGCGGCGGAACCGGCCACGCGGCGCCGGAGCGGCACTCACAGCCGCCGCACAGGTCCAGCACAGGTGGGTGACAGGGCCGTTCGCGAGGTTCGGACCCATGCTCGCCGCGACCCCGGCCGCCCGCGCCGCCGACCCGCGACCCGGCTCGCCGCCGACGGGACGGCGGCCCTTCCGGCCGACGGCCCGGCGCGGCGCCGAGCGGCCGTGCTCCTCGCGCCGAGCCGCACGGGCACCCGCGGCAGCGCGCCCGTCGCGCCACAACGGACCTGAAAGAAGGCGGACTCCAGTATGACCACCCTCACATCTTCCGGCAGCGCGGCGGAGGCGCCGCGCCCCGGCCCCGGCTCCACGGCCGGACGCCGGGGCGGCCTCGGCGAGCGGATCCGGGCCCGGGCACGGCACCGACGGGCCGGTCGGCCGCGCTGGGAGTCCCCCGCGTTCTGGGCGCTGCTGGCGGTCACCGCCGTGCTGTACCTGTACGGCCTCGGCTCCTCGGGCTACGCCAACTCCTTCTACTCGGCCGCCGCCCAGGCGGGTGGCACGAGCTGGAAGGCGTTCCTGTTCGGTTCGCTCGACGCGGGCAACGCGATCACCGTCGACAAGCCGCCGGCCGCACTGTGGCCGATGGGCCTCTCCGTCCGGCTCTTCGGCCTGGGTGCCTGGCAGATCCTGGTACCGCAGGCGCTGCTGGGCGTCGCCTCCGTCGGCCTGCTGTACTCGGCCGTGCGCCGCCGCACCGGGCCCGCCTCCGGGCTGCTCGCCGGGGCGTTGCTGGCCCTGACACCGGTGGCCGCGCTGATGTTCCGCTTCAACAATCCCGACGCGCTGCTGTGCCTGCTGATGGTGGCGGCACTGTGGTGCATGGGCCGGGCTGTGGAGGACGGCCGCACCAGGTGGCTGGTGCTGGCCGGAGCCTGCTTCGGAGCGGGGTTCCTGGCCAAGGCACTGCAGGCATGGCTGATCCTGCCGGTCGCGGCGCTGGTCTACCTGGTCTGCGGACCGACCCGGCTGCGGAACCGGATCGGGCAGTTGCTGTGCGGCGGGCTGACCACCCTGGTCACCGCGGGCTGGTGGGTCGCCCTCGTGGAGCTGTGGCCCGCCTCCTCGCGGCCGTACATCGGCGGCTCGCAGGAGAACAGCTTCCTGGAGCTGACCTTCGGCTACAACGGCTTCGGCCGGCTGACCGGCGACGAGACCGGCAGCGTCGGTGGCGGTGGCGGCGGCGGCGGTCGCGGCGGCGGTGCCTGGGGGCAGACGGGCCTGGGACGGCTGTTCACCGACACCGCGGGCGGTCAGATCTCCTGGCTGCTGCCGGCCGCTCTGCTGTTCCTGGTCGTGGGGCTGGTGCTGGCGGGCAGGGCGGCCCGCACGGACCCGCTGCGGGCCTCGTTCCTGCTGTGGGGCGGATCGCTGCTGAGCACGGCTGCGACCTTCAGCTTCATGTCCGGCATCTTCCACGACTACTACACCGTCGCGCTGGCGCCCTATCTCGCGGCCGTGGTGGCCATGGGGGCCGCCGCGCTGTGGCGGGAGCCGAGCCGGCCGCTGCGGAACGCGGTTCTGGCGGCGGCGGTCGCGGGGACGGCGGGCTGGGCGTTCGTCCTGCTGGGCCGGGCTGCGGACTGGTTCCCGTGGCTGCGCTGGGCGGTGCTGGCCGCAGGTGCGGCGGCGGCCTGCGGACTGCTGGCGGCCGCCGTGCTGCCCCGCGCCCTGGGCGCCGCGGTCGCGGCGCTGGGGCTGCTCGCCGCGGTCGCCGGGCCGGTGGCCTACACGGTGAGCACCGTCGGTACGCCGCACACCGGCTCGATCGTCACGGCGGGCCCCGCGGTGAGCCGGGGCGGGCCGCCCGGCATGCGGGGCGGAGGCAAGGGCATGCCGGGACCGGGCATGGAGCGCCCCGCCCCCGGAGCGGGCCAGGGACAAGGCCAGGGCGGCCAGGGCCAGGGCTCGGGACCGGGCCGCGGACAGGCTCCCGGCCAGGGGCAGGGCTCCCCGGGTGGCGGAAAGGGCCAGCGGCAGGGGGCCAGCGCCGGGCCCGGCGTGCCGCCCGGTCCTGGCGGCCCCGGGCAGGGAGCCGGGCAGGGAGCCGGGCAGGGACCCGGCCGGGGCGGCGGCAAGGGCGGCGGCCGGGGCGGCCCGGGCGGCCGGATGGGCGGGCTGCTCGACGGCAGCCGGGTCTCGGCCAAGGCGGCGGCGCTGCTGCGCGCGGACGCCGGGTCCTACACCTGGGCGGCGGCCGCTGTCGGCTCGCAGAACGCGGCGAGCTACCAGCTCTCCACCGAGCTGCCGGTCATGGCGATCGGCGGCTTCAACGGAACCGACCCCTCCCCCACGCTCGCCCAGTTCAAGAAGTACGTGGAGCAGGGGCGGATCCACTACCTCATCGCCGGTTCGCGAGGCGGCCCGGGAGGAGACCGGGGCACTTCCGCGCAGATCAGCTCGTGGGTGGCGGAGAAGTACACCGAGGTGAAGGCAGGCGACGCCACCTTCTACGACCTCACCCGGCCGAAGGAGGCGGCAGCGGAGTGACCCAGGCCGCGGGCGGCAGGGGCGGCGCCGGAACCGCCCTGTCGCCCGCGGCTGTCCGGCAGCACCCGGGGCCGCGGCCGGGGGCGCGGTGCGCGGAGCAGGGCAGGAGCCCCGGCCGGGTTCGCGGGTCCGGGCCGGGCCGCCGGGCGGCGCGCACGCCCCGGCGGGCTCGGCTCACGGCTCTCCCGGAACGGCGGACGGCTGTCGTGACCGGCCCATTGACCGCCGGCTGCGGGGGTTCTAGATTCCGGAACCGACAGGAAACCTTCCTGACGGAGCTGCCGTCCGCGCGGCCGTGCGCCGGACGGCCCGAGCAGACAGGGCACCGCCATGGCCGCACCGACCGTCCCGAGCGGTACCGGGACCCCGGGCACCCCGCGCGTGCTGCGCGCCATGAACGACCGCGCCGCCCTCGACCTGCTCGTGGCGCACGGCCCGCTCACCCGCACCCGGATCAGCGAACTGACGGGCCTGTCCAAACCGACCGCCTCCCAGCTCCTGGCCCGGCTGGCGGAGACGGGCCTGGTGCGCACCCGCAGCAAGGAGCGTGGCAGGCCCGGTCCCGACGCGCTGCTGTACGAGATCGACCCGACGGCCGCCCGGGTCGCCGCGCTCTCCGTGGACCCCCGGGGCGTCTCCGCGGTGGTCGCCGACATCGCGGGCACCGTCCTCGGCCGGGCCCGGGTGGCGGCGGACCCGGCGGCCGGGGGAACCGCGGACCGGACCGCGCGACTGGTCGGGGAAGCCGCCGGCCGCGCACTGCGGGAGGCCGGCGCGGAGCGGTCCCGCCCGCACACCACCGTCGTCGGGACGCCCGGCGCGCTCGACCCGCGCTCGGGCGAACTGCGCTACGCGCCGCACCTGCCCGGCCGGCACTCCCGCACCCTGCACACCGAGCTCGCCGAGGCGCTGGGCGCCCCGGTGGCCGTCGAGAACGACGTGAACCTCGCGGCGGTGGCGGAACGGCACACGGGCGCGGCCCGGGGCCATGACGACTTCGTCCTGATGTGGGTCGACGACGGCATCGGCGCCGCCGTCTTCGTCAACGGCGCCCTGCTGCGCGGGGCGACCGGCGGGGCGGGCGAGGTCGGCTACATGCCGCTGCCCGGTGCCCCGCTCGCCCGGGGCGGTCCGGGCGCGTACGCGGGGGCCGACGCCGGAGGAGGGTTCCAGAGCCTGGTCTCGGTGCCGGCGGTGCGCCGCCTCGCGGGCGGCGCACCGCCGGCCGAAGCGCTGGCCGACCCGCGGGTACGGGCCGAGACCGGGCGCAGGCTGGCCGACGGAATCGCCGCTCTGGTCGCGGTCCTCGACCCGCCTCTGGTCGTGCTGTCCGGCGCGGTGCCGCGCGCCGGAGGGGAGGAGCTGCGCGCGCTGGTGGAGCGCGAACTGACCGGGCTCGCGCTGCCCCGCCCGCTGCTGCGGCTGAGCGAACTGCAGGACGACCCGATCCTGGGCGGGGCACTGCTGTCCGCCCTGGCGCGGGCTCGTGACGAGGTGTTCGACACCGGCTGAGCTCGCGGCGGCGCCCTCCGCACGGCTCCGCCGCCCGCCGTCTTCGCACAGACCTTTCCCGAGGCGTCACCCGCACCGGAGCACAGGACGGAGAGACATGAAACTGGCCGTGGTCGGCGGAGGCTCGACCTACACGCCCGAACTCGTCGACGGCTTCGCACAGCTACGCGAGATACTGCCCCTCGACGAGCTGGCCCTGATCGACCCGGCGGCCGACCGGCTGGCCCGGGTCGGCGGCCTGGCCCGGCGCATCTTCGCGCGGCAGGGCCACCCCGGCACCGTCACCACCACGGACGACCTGGACGCCGGTGTGGACGGCGCGGACGCCGTGCTGCTCCAACTGCGGGTGGGCGGCCAGGCGGCCAGGGAGCAGGACGAGACCTGGCCGCTGGAGTGCGGCTGCGTCGGTCAGGAGACCACCGGCGCCGGAGGACTGGCCAAGGCACTGCGTACCGTGCCGGTCGTGCTGGACATCGCCGACCGGGTGCGGCGCAGCAACCCGGACACCTGGATCATCGACTTCACCAACCCCGTCGGCATCGTCACCCGCGCGCTGCTCGGCGCCGGGCACAAGGCCGTCGGGCTGTGCAACGTGGCCATCGGCTTCCAGCGCACGTTCGCGCGGCTGCTGGAGACCGCTCCCTCCCAGGTGCACCTGGAGCACGTCGGGCTCAACCACCTCACCTGGGAGCTGGGCGTCCGCCTCGGCGGCCCGGACGGCACCGACGTGCTGCCCCGCCTGCTGGCCGAGCACGGCGCGGCCGTCGCCGAGGACGTGCGGCTGCCCCGCGCGCTGGTCGAGCACCTGGGCGCCGTGCCGTCCTACTACCTGCGCTACTACTACGCACACGACGAGGTGGTGCGCAGCCAGCGGGAAGGGCCCACCCGGGCCGCGGAAGTGGCCGCGCTGGAGCGGGAGCTGCTGGAGATGTACGCCGACCCGGCCCTGGACACCAAGCCCGCGCTGCTGGCCCGCCGCGGCGGTGCCTACTACTCGGAGGCGGCCGTCGATCTGGCCGCCTCCCTGCTGTGCGCAGGCGGCAGCACCTACCAGGCGGTCAACACGCTCAACCGGGGAACGCTGCCCTTCCTGCCGGACGACGCGGTGATCGAGACCCAGGCCCGGATCGACCGGGAGGGCGCCCACCCCCTGCCGGTACCCGCGCTCGACCCGCGGTTCGCCGGGCTCGTCTCGCACACGGCCGCGTACGAGGAACTGGCCCTGCGCGCCGCGCTGCACGGCGGCCGCGACCGGGTCCTCGCCGCTCTGCTCGCGCACCCCCTCGTCGGCCAGTTCGACCGGGCCGAGCAGTTGACCGACCAGCTCCTCGCGCACAACAAGGAGCACCTCGCGTGGGCCTGAGCCGACCCCGCTCCGCGGCGCCCGCCGCCGGACCGCGTCCCACGGCGCCTGCTGCCGGACCGCGTCCCGCGGCGTCCGCCGCCGCGGGCACGGCCGGGTCCCCGGACCGCGCACCGGGCGCCGGGCGCTCCTCCCCCGCCCTCCTCGCCCTCGACGCGGGCAACAGCAAGACCGACGTGGCGCTGCTCGATGCCGACGGCCGCGTGCTGGGCACCGCGCGCGGCGGCGGCTTCCGTCCGCCCGCCGTGGGGGTCGACGCCGCCGTGGACGTCCTCGCCGAGGCGGTCGACCGGGCGCGTGCCGCGGCCGGGCCGGGCGGCGGCGCGGCCGCTCCCGTGCGTCAGGTGACGGCCTGCCTGGCCAACGCCGACCTGCCCGTCGAGGAGGAGGCCCTGGCCGCGGCGCTCACCGCACGCGGCTGGGGGCGGCGGGTGGCCGTGCACAACGACACGTTCGCCGTGCTGCGCGCCGGAGTCGCCGCGCCGGGCGGCGAGGCGGCACCCCGCGGGGTGGCCGTCGTGTGCGGCGCCGGGATCAACTGCGTCGGCGTCCGGTCCGACGGGCGCACCGCGCGCTTCCCCGCCCTCGGACGGCTCTCCGGGGACTGGGGCGGCGGCGGAGGACTGGCCGAGGAGGCGCTGTGGCACGCGGCGCGCGCCGAGGACGGCCGGGGCGGGCCCACCCTGCTGCGTACGACCCTGCCCGCGCACTTCGGGCTGGAGTCGGTGTACGCGCTGATCGAGGCGGTGCATCTGGGGCACATCGCCTGGGAACGGCGGCTGGAGCTGGTGCCGGTGCTCTTCGCGGCGGCCGGCCGGGGGGACGCCGTCGCGGACGGGCTGGTCGCACGAATGGCCGATGAGGTGGTCACGATGGCGGTGGTGGCCCTGCGCGAGCTGGATCTGCTGGCGGAGGAGGTCCCGGTGCTGCTCGGCGGGGGCGTCCTCGCCGCGGGCCACGCCCTCCTGGACGACCGGGTCACCCGGCTGCTGGCGGAGCGCGCCCCGCGTGCCGTCCCCCGCGTCGTGCGGGCCCGCCCGGTGCTCGGGGCGGCTCTGCTCGGCCTGGACGCGCTCGGCGCACCGGTCGCGGCGCACGAGCGCGCGCGCCGGCACTTCGAGCCTCCGCGCCCCGCGGACGGCGCATCGGCGCCGGGCACCGGCGCGGCCCCCGGCTGACCGCGCCCGGGGGTGGAACCCCGCCCCGCCGGGGAGCACGACAGCGGCCCAGGAGGGAGGATAGGAGAGTACGGCCCCGTCCAGGGAGGTAGCCGGCGTCGTGACGAACCGCGAGGAGCCGCCCGAGGGTGACACCGGCGGGGTGCCGGGGGTCAGCCTCTCCCCGCCCGGTGGGCTCCTGGATGTGCTGGCGGTCGGCGCCGTGCTGCTGGACGAGCAGGGGCGCATCGTCCTGTGGAGCCCGCAGGCCGAGCAGTTGTTCGGGTACTCGGCGGCGGAGGCCCTGGGGCGGCACGCGGCTCCGCTGCTGGTGCCGGAGCAGAACACCGCACTCGTCCTCCGGCTCTTCGACGAGGTGATCCGGGAGGGCAAGAGCTGGGCGGGCGTCTTCCCCGTCGTCTGCAAGGACGGCCACACCCGCCAGCTGGAGTTCCGCAACATGCGGCTCCACGACGACCAGGGCGCCCGCTACGCGCTGGCGCTGGTCACGGACCGCGCCGCGCTCCGCGAGGTGGAGCGCGATCTGGCCTTCTCCACGCTGCTCATCCGGCAGTCCCCGATGGGCATCGCGGTCATGGACACCGATCTGCGCTATGTCTCGGTCAACCCCGCCCTCACCCGCCTCGACGGGGTCGACGAGGAGGGGCATCTGGGCAGGACGGTGCGCGACGTCCTGCCCCCGACCCACGCGCGGGAAGCGGACCCGGTGCTGCGCCGGGTCCTGGAGACGGGCGAGCCGGTCATCGACCGGGAGGTGCTGGGCAGCGAGACCCCGGGAGGACGCGGCCACGCCTGGTCCGTCTCCGTCTACCGGCTCGACGACTCCGGCGGGCACCCGCTGGGCCTCTCCATCTCCGTCACCGACATCACCGCCCGGCACCAGGCCGCACTCCAGGCCGAGCTGGCCCGGGAGCGCCTCTCGCACCTGGCCGAGGCGTCCGTACGGATCGGTACCACGCTCGACCTGGAGCAGACGGCGCGCGAACTCGCCGAGATCACCGTCCCCGAGCTGGCCGACATCGCCGCCGTCGACGTGCTGGACGCGGCCGTGCGGGACCGGCCCGCGGGCATCTCCGCGGAGGGGACCGCCACCTTCCGCGCCCTCGCGCTGGTCGCCGGCTACCCCACCGTCGCGGTCGAGGCGGCCGACCCGACCGGACAGGTGGCCCGGTACGGCGCCGAGCGGCTCGTGACCCGCTGCGTCGCCACGGGACAGCCGGTCGCCGTACCGGCCGTCCAGGACGAGGACCTGGGCAGGATCGCCCGCGACGAGCACGCCGCCGGACTCCTCGCCAAGGCAGGTGTCCACTCCTATCTCGCGGTTCCGCTGATCGCCCGCGGCGAGGTGCTGGGGGCGCTCGATCTCAAGCGCACCCGCAACCCGAAGCCCTTCGACCACGACGACACGATCCTGGCCTGCGAACTGGCCGGGCGCGCCGCCGTCTGCATCGACAACGCCCGCCTCTACCGGCAGCAGCGCAGTATCGCCCTGATGCTGCAGCGCAGCCTGCTGCCGACGCCCGCCACCGCCTCCACCCGGCTGCGGATCGCCTCCCGGTACCAGCCGGCCGGAGCGCACAGCGAGATCGGGGGCGACTGGTTCGACGTCCTCGAACTGGTGGAGGACCGCACCGCACTGGTGGTCGGCGATGTGATGGGCAGCGGGATCAACGCGGCCGCCACCATGGGCCGGCTGCGCACCGCGACCCAGACCCTCGCCCGGCTGGCGCTGCAGCCGACCGAGGTGCTGCACCACCTCGACCAGATCACCACCGGCCTCGATCCGTACTTCGCCACCTGTCTCTACGCCGTCTACGATCCGCGCGAGAACCGCTGCCGGATCGCCTCCGCGGGACATCTGCCGCCCGTTCTGGTCCCCGCGCGGGGCGAGCCGCGGCTGGTGGAGGTGTCGCCCGGCACCCCGCTGGGCGTCGGCGGCGGCACCCACAGCACGGTCTCCGTCGACCTGCACCCGGGCGACCTGCTCGTGCTCTACACCGACGGCCTGATCGAGACGCGGCGCGACGACATCGAGGACCGGCTGGAGGTGCTGCTGGGTCTGCTGCGCCCGGTCGCCGGCTCCGGCGACTCCCTGGAGCAGACCTGCGACCTCCTCCTCGAGGCGCTGCGCAACCCCGAGAACCACGACGACGTGGCGCTGCTCCTCGTCAGCCCGACGGAGTAGCGCGGCGGCGGGCACCGGGGCCGGAAGGGGGTCCGGCGCGCGACGGACGTAGGCTCGGGCGGGAGCAGGGCCGTGACCGGATGCGGCCCGTCATGGCTGGAAGGCGACCGTGACCGCGAACACCGAGCACCCGTCCCTGCTGGATCTGCCGCCGCTGAGCGCGGAGCACTTCGCCGCCGTCGAGGACAAGGTGGCCTCGTTGCTGCGGACCCGGTGCGACGTCGTGGCGATGCAGGGCGAGGCGCTGTTGCCGCTGGAGGCGTGCATCCGGGCGGCGGCGCCGCGCGGCAGCACGGCGCTGAACGTGGTCACCGGACCCTACGGCGAGACGTTCGGCGGCTGGCTGCGGTCGTGCGGCGCGGAGGTCGTCACGCTGACCGCGCCGTTCACCGGCGCCGTCGACGCGGACGAGGTGGCCCGGGCGCTGCGCGCGCACCCGGAGACCGGCCTGGTGAGCCTGGTCCACGCGGAGGCGGCGACCGGCAACACCAACCCGGTCGCCGAGATCGGCGCCGTCGTGCGCGAGCACGGGGCGCTGCTGATGCTGGACGCGGTCGCCTCGGTGGGGGCCGAGCCGCTGCTGCCCGACGCCTGGGGCGTGGACCTGTGCGTCATCGGCGGTCAGAAGGCGCTGGCCGGTCCGGCCGGGGTGTCAGCCGTGTCGGTGAGCGCCCGCGCGTGGGACCGGATCGCCGCGAACGAGAGCGCACCCCGCCGTTCCTGTCTGTCGCTGCTGGACTGGAAGGAGCGGTGGCTGGACGGCGGGCGGAAGGCATTGCCGCACGCCCCTGCGCAGTTGGAGATGCTGGCCCTGGAAGCGGCCGTCGACCGGGTGCTCGCGGAGGGCCTGGACTCCTCGATCGCCCGGCACCGGGCGGCGTCGGCCGCGACGCGCGCCGGTGTACGGGAACTGCCCGCGCTGGACGCCTATGTGACGCGGGACCAGGACGCGGCCCCGGCCGCCACGACGCTCCGCGTCCCGGCGGACGACCTGGACGCACGCGCGGTGGTCGCCGCGGCGCTCACCGCGGCCCCGGGGGTCCCGCTGCAGGCCGCGGGCGGCGCCCTGGCCGCCGAGGTGCTGCGCGTCAACCACTACGGGCGGTCGGCCGACCGCGCGGTCGTGCTGGACTCGCTGGGCGCGCTGGCCGACGGCTTGGCCGCACTCGGTGTGCCCGGCGCCGCGAGCGCCGGGGACCGGGCGCGCGAGGCGGCCGGTGCGGCGTGGGAGAGCGCACTGCGGGCGTGACCCGCGCCGGGGGCGGCACATGCGTGCTCACTCCGGCCAGGGCGACTCCAGGACGGCGCGGACGAAGTCACCGCGCCGGAAGTGCGGGTCGTAGTGGGCGAGGACGTCCGCCGTCACGGTGCCGAACGTCGTCTCCGGTTTGGGCTGCACACCGTCCGCGAACGCCCGCAGGATGCCCTGTTCGAAGGCCGGGCGCGGGTGTGCGGCGACCACGGCCTCGCGGTCCGCGGCGGAGATCTCGCCGTACCCGGAGCCGAGCACGTCGTACTCCGCCCCGGCGGCCACCAGTGCCACCTCGGGCTCCATGAACTCCGGGATGCCGGGCGTCGTGTGCAGGGCGACGGCCGTCCACACCCGCCGGATGCGGTCCTCGGGGACCTGGCGGGCCGTCAGGAAGCGGCGGGCCTCCTCGGCGCCGTCCACCTCGAAGCGCCGTCCGCTGCCGTGGAAGGGCGCGCCGAGACCGATGTCGTGGAAGAGCGCCGCGATGTAGAGCAGTTCCGCGTCGTGGCCGATCCCGCGGGTGCCTCCCAGGAGGCTGCCGAAGAAGTACACCCGCCGCGAGTGGTCGTAGATCAGGTCGCTGCTGGTGTCGCGCACCAGTTCGGTGGCCTCCGCGGCCAGTCGGGAGTCCGGCACGCGCACGCCTGCCGGACTGTGCTGTTCGCCCATGGCTTCCTGGTCTCCTTCTCCGCCCCCGCGTCGTCCGCCGGGTGTGCGGCGGGGGTCAGTGCCCTTCGGGGGCGGGTTCCAGGACGAGGACCGGGATCTCCCGGTCGGTCCTGCGCTGGTAGTCGGCGTAGTCGGGGTACGCCTCCACGGCACGCGCCCACCACACGGCCTTCTCCTCGCCGACGACCTCACGGGCCGTCATGTCCTGCCGCACCGGTCCGTCCTGGAGCACGACCCGGGGGTCGGCGAGCACGTTGCGGTACCAGACCGGGTGCGAGGGCGCCCCGCCCAGCGACGCCACCGCCGCGTACCGCCCGTCGTGCTCCACCCGCATCAGCGGCGTCTTGCGGACCTTGCCGCTCTTCGCCCCCCTGGTGGTCAGGACGATGACGGGCATGCCCCGCATCGTGGTGCCCTCCCGGCCGCCGGAGCGCTCGTACAGGTCGACCTGGTCGCGCACCCACTGCTCGGGGCTCGGCGCGTACTCGCCCTCGACAGGCATGGTGTGTCCGCCCTTTCGTCGCACCGTCCGGGTCCGTCCCGGAACCGCCGGCCGTCGGCCGCGGCCTTCTCGGCTTACCACGGGCAGCGGGGACGTACACGTACCCGGGTGCCGAGCAGGGGCGGCCGAGGCGCGTGCGCACGGCGGGGATAGCGTGGCGGGACACGTGCCGACGGGCACGTGGTCGGCACATTCACCCGGAGGTAGAGGCTCTCGTGGCCGGTATAGAGGACGCACGCAAGACCTTTGACAAGTTCGACCGGAACGGCGACGGGTACGTCACGCCGGTCGAGTTCCAGCAGGCCATGGTGGAACTAGGGGACCTGCACTACACCGTGGGCCTCGCGGAGGCCATCGTGAACTCCCGGGACGCCAACGGCGACGGCGTCCTGACCTTCGAGGAGTTCTTCGACAAGGCCAAGGACCTCTGACAGCGGGTCGTCCCCGCGGGGCTCCGCCTCGCGCGCACCAGGCGGCCGCCCGGACGGGCGGCCGCCTCCGTCGTCCCGCCGGCAGGCCGGAAACACGCTCTCGGGCGCGGGCACCGGTACCGGGCGCGGACGGCACGCCGCCCGCCCGGCCCGGACCCCACCCGCGCTCCGCGGCAACCCGCCCTGCGCGCAGGGCGGTTGGCGGCCGGGGCCGGGCGCCCGGAGCCGACCTCGGCGCACCGGGCGCCCGGTGGACGGTCGTAGAGTGTCACCCACGAGATCGTTGCCCCGGCAGACCACCGGGGCGGAATGTCTGGGGCGCACCAATGACGGAAATCGGGGACGGACAGCGGCCGCTCAACACGGGTACGGCACATTCGGCACGGGTCTACGACTACATTCTGGGCGGCAAGAACCACTACGAGGCGGACGTGGCCGCCGGTGACGCCATGATCGAGGTCTGGCCCGCACTGCCGGTGCACATGCGGGCCAACCGGGCGTTCATGCTCCGGGCGAGCCGCTACCTGGCGCGCGAGTGCGGGATCCGGCAGTTCCTGGACATCGGCACCGGCCTGCCCACCTCGCCCAACCTCCACGAGGTCGTCCAGGCGGTCGAGCCGGGCGCCCGGGTCGTCTACGTCGACAACGACCCGATCGTGCTGAACTACGCGCAGGCGCTGCTCGCCAGTACCCCGCAGGGCCGCACCACCTACGTCCACGCGGACATGCGGGACCCGGACGCCATCCTCGGCTCGCCGGAGTTCCGCGCGACGCTGGACCTCGGCGAGCCGATCGCCCTGCTGGTCATCGGGATGCTGCACTTCATCCACCCCTCCGACGACGACCACGGGCTGCTGCGCAGGCTGCTGGACCCGCTGCCGCCCGGCAGCTACCTGGCCGCGACCATCGGCACCGCGGACTTCGCGCCGCAGGAGGTGGGCAGGGTCGCGGAGCAGTACGCGTCGGAGGGGATGCCGATGGCGCTGCGCACGCACGAGGAGGCGGCCGCCTTCTTCGCCGGGCTGGACCTCGTGGACCCCGGACTGGTGCAGGTCCACAAGTGGCGGCCCGACGCGGGGGACGAGCAGGTCAGGGACGAGGACATCGCCATGTACGGCGCCCTGGCCCGCAAGCCGCGCTGACGCCCCCGCGGACCTCTCCGCCGGGCGCTCCGCTCACTGGTCGGAGTACCGCAGCTCCCCCACCGTCCAGGCACTCACGTCCCGGATGGCGATCCGGTACATCCCGCCCGTCTCGGGAATGCCCACCGAGCCCTGCAGGATCCGGGCGACATGGAAGTGCAGGTAGGAGGGCGCCTCGGCCCCGGCGGCCGCGGCGTCCTCCAGGACCGGGACGAAGGAGCCCGCGAAGGGGCCGAGCCGGTCGGAGTCCCGCAGGACCTCGGCCACGCGCTGCCTCCACACCGACTCGGGGGCCAGCCGCCCGGTGATGACGGCTCCGTGGACCACGACGGTGAGGGACATCTGGTTGGTCTGCTCCGACTCCACCGTGGCGGCGATGTCGACGAGCAGCTCGTCAGCGTTCGGCATGGCTGGTGATGCTATAGGGCCGCGCAGCACGTCCGCGACAGGCCGGACGTCCCGCGGTTCCGCTGCCGCCCGCGGCCACCGGCGCCGTCCGGCGCACCGGGCTGCGGCAGCCCCGCGCGTACCATCACCCGTGTGGCGAACAGACCGACCTCGGCGCAGCAGCTACGCGACCTGGCGCGGCTGCGCCGCGTGCGCGACCGGATCGACCGGGAGTACGCGCAGCCGCTGGACGTCGAGGCCCTCGCTCGTGGCGTGAACATGTCGGCCGGGCACCTCAGCCGGCAGTTCCGGCATGCCTACGGCGAGTCCCCGTACTCCTACCTGATGACACGGCGCATCGAACGCGCGATGGCTCTGCTGCGGCGCGGGGACCTCAGCGTGACCGAGGTCTGCTTCGCCGTCGGCTGCTCGTCGCTGGGCACCTTCAGCACCCGCTTCACCGAACTGGTCGGCATGCCGCCCAGCACCTACCGCCGGCGCACGGCAGACGATCCGGCGGGACTGCCGCCGTGCGTCGCCAAGCAGGTGACCAGGCCGGTCAGGAACCGGCCGGAAGGCCCTCCGGCCCAGAACCGGCCGGCCGGGAACCAACCGGTCAGGAATCGAGAAGCACCGCCGACGGGCCGCGGCTAGCGTGAGCCCCATGGACATCAGCATTCACACCACCGTTCTCCCGCACGACGATCCGGACGCCTCCCTGGCGTTCTACCGCGACACCCTCGGCTTCGAGGTCCGCACCGACGTGGGCTCCGGAGCCATGCGCTGGATCACCGTCGGCCCCGCCGACCAGCCGGGTACCTCCATCCTGCTGGCGCCCCCGGCCGCCGACCCCGGGATCACCGACGACGAACGCCGGACGATCACCGAGATGATGGCCAAGGGCACCTACGGCTGGATCCTGCTGGCCACCCGGGACCTGGACAGCACCTTCCAGAAGCTGCAGGAAGGCGACGCCGAGGTCGTCCAGGAGCCGACCGAGCAGCCCTACGGCGTCCGCGACTGCGCCTTCCGCGACCCGGCGGGCAACCAGATCCGCATCCGGGAAGTGCGCTGAGACTCACGCCGGCCGCGGGCGGCACCCGGCCGGCGCGCGGCGGTGACACCGGACCGGCCCGGAGTCACCGCGCCGGTCCGACCGCACCGGGCGAGGAAACCGCGGGCCGCACGGCACCGCGCGAAGAACGGGAGACAGGATGAGCGGGACCGGTGAAGCCGGCAGGCAGTCGCCCGCGCGGCACGTCGCCGACAGCCACGACCTGATCCGCGTGCACGGGGCGCGCGAGAACAACCTCCGGGACGTCAGCATCGAACTGCCGAAACGGCGGCTGACGGTGTTCACCGGCGTCTCCGGCTCGGGCAAGAGCTCTTTGGTGTTCCACACCATCGCGGCGGAGTCGCAACGGCTGATCAACGAGACCTACAGCGCCTTCGTGCAGGGCTTCATGCCGAACCAGGCGCGGCCCGAGGTGGACGTCCTCGACGGGCTGACCACCGCGATCATCGTCGACCAGCAGCGGATGGGCGCCGACCCCCGCTCCACGGTCGGCACCGCCACCGACGCCAACGCGATGCTGCGCATCCTCTTCAGCAGGCTCGGACAGCCGCACATCGGCTCCCCCAACGCCTTCGCCTTCAACGTCCCCTCCGTCCGGGCCAGCGGCGCGCTCACCGTCGAGCGCGGCCCCGGCCGGAACAGGACGGTCAAGCAGTCCTTCTCCCGCACCGGCGGCATGTGCACCCGCTGCGAGGGGCGCGGTGCGGTCTCCGACATCGACCTCACCCAGTTGTACGACGACTCCAAGTCCCTGGCCGAGGGCGCGTTCACCATTCCCGGCTGGAAGTCGGACAGCTTCTGGACCGTGCGGGTCTACGCCGAGTCGGGCCTCCTCGACCCGGACAAGCCGATCCGCGACTACACCGAGCAGGAGATGCGGGACTTCCTCCACCGGGAGCCGACCAAGGTGAAGGTCGAGGGGGTGAACCTCACCTACGAGGGGCTGATCCCCAAGATCCGGAAATCCTTCCTGGCCAAGGACAAGGAGTCCCTGCAGCCGCACATCCGGGAGTTCGTGGACCGGGCGGTCACCTTCACCACCTGTCCGGAGTGCGACGGCACCCGGCTGTCCGAGGCGGCCCGCTCGTCGCGGATCGGCGGAATCAGCATCGCCGACGCCTGCGCGATGCAGATCAGCGACCTGGCCGCCTGGGTCCGCGAGGTGACCGAACCGTCGGTGGCGCCGCTGCTGGGCACGCTGGGCAGGACGCTCGACTCGTTCGTCGAGATCGGCCTCGGCTACCTCTCGCTCGACCGGCCCTCGGGCACCCTGTCGGGCGGCGAGGCGCAGCGCGTCAAGATGGTCCGCCAGCTCGGCTCCTCGCTCACCGACGCCACGTACATCTTCGACGAGCCCACGGCCGGCCTGCACCCCCACGACATCGGGCGGATGAACGGCCTGCTGCTGCGGCTGCGGGACAAGGGCAACACCGTGCTCGTCGTGGAGCACGAGCCGCAGACGATCGCGATCGCCGACCACGTCGTCGACCTCGGCCCGGGCGCCGGCACCGCCGGAGGCACCGTCTGCTTCGAGGGCACCGTCGAGGGGCTGCGCGCGGGCGGCACGCTCACCGGGCGCCACCTGGACGACCGCGCACGCCTCAAGGAGACCCTGCGCAGCCCGGCCGGCGCGCTGGAGATCCGCGGCGCGGACACGCACAACCTGCGGGACATCGACGTCGACATCCCGCTCGGGGTACTGACCGTGATCACCGGCGTCGCCGGGTCCGGCAAGAGTTCCCTCGTCCACGGCGCACTGCCCCGGCAGGCAGCCGCAGCCGGAACGGATGTGGTCGCCGTCGACCAGGGCGCGGTCCGCGGGTCGCGGCGGAGCAACCCGGCGACCTTCAGCGGACTGCTGGACCCGGTCCGCAAGGCGTTCGCCAAGGCCAACGGCGTCAAACCGGCCCTCTTCAGCGCCAACTCCACGGGCGCCTGCCCCGACTGCAAGGGGATCGGGGTCGTCTACACGGACCTGGCGATGATGGCCGGTACCGCCACGACCTGCGAGGAGTGCGGCGGGAAGCGGTTCCAGCCGGAAGTGCTGGAGCACCGGCTCGGCGGCCGCGACATCAGCGAGGTGCTGGCGATGCCGGTGGCCGAGGCCGCCGAGTTCTTCGGAGCCGGGGAGGCACGTACCCCGGCCGCACACCGCATCCTGGAGCGCCTCGCCGACGTCGGACTCGGCTATCTCCGGCTGGGCCAGCCGCTGACCACGCTGTCCGGCGGCGAGCTGCAGCGGCTGAAACTGGCGACCCGGATGGCCGGCAAGGACGGCGTCTACGTCCTGGACGAGCCGACCGCCGGGCTGCACCCCGCCGATGTCCAGCAGTTGCTGGGCCTGCTCGACCGGCTCGTGGACTCCGGCACCTCGGTCGTCGTCGTCGAGCACCACCAGGCGGTGATGGCGCACGCCGACTGGATCGTCGACCTGGGTCCGGGGGCCGGTCACGACGGCGGCCGGATCGTCTTCGAAGGCACACCGGCCGACCTCGTCGCCGGGCGCTCCACGCTCACCGGTGAGCACCTGGCGGACTACGTCGGCGCCTGAGCAGAGCGCACCCGGAGGGCGGACCGCCACCACCCGCCCGGCCGTGTCCCGGCGCCGGGAATCCGAGCGGTTCCCCGCGCCGGGACACGCGCAGCGGCGGTGCCGGGCGGTGGGGCCCGCCGGTGCACACCGGACGGCGCGGCCGCGGTACGGCTGCGCGCCCGTCAGCCGGCCGCCGGTCCGGTTCCGCCGGACGAGGGCGCGGCGGTACGGCCGTCCTCGCGCAGCGCCTCGGCGGTGGCGGTGCCGGTGATCCCGGCGACCGGGCCCTGGTAGAGGAGCTGCCCGCCGTGCCGCCCCGGGCCGGGACCGAGGTCGATCAGCCAGTCGGCCCGCCGGACGACATCGAGGTTGTGCTCGATCAGTACGACGGTGTGCCCCCGGTCCACCAGGCCGTCGAGGAGGGCCAGCAGGGTGTCGATGTCCTCCAGGTGCAGCCCGGTGGTGGGCTCGTCGAGGACATAGAGGGCCGGACCGGCGGCGTCCCGGAGCTCCTTGGCGATCTTCACCCGCTGGCACTCGCCGCCCGAGAGGGTCGTCAGCGGCTGGCCGAGCCGCAGATACCCCAGCCCGACGTCGTCGAGGTGGCGCAGGGCGCGGACGATCGCACGGTCCGGGAGCCGTTCGACGGCCTCGTGGACGGTGAGGTCGGCGATGTCGGCGATGGTCAGCCCGCCGACCGTGTATGCCAGCGCCTCGGGCGTGAACCGGCGCCCCGCGCAGGTCTCGCAGACCGTCTCCTGGTCCTCCAGGAAAGCGAGGTCGCCGGAGACGGTCCCCAGACCGTTGCAGCCCGGGCAGCCGCCCCGGGAGTTGGAGCTGAACAGCGCTGCGTCGACCCGGTTGCGGCGGGCGAAGAGCGTGCGGACGGCGGCGGCGATCCCGGTGTAGGTGAGGGGCGTGGAGCGCCGGTTGCCGACGACCGGCCGCTGGTCGATCACGACGGCGTCGTGCTGGGCGGCGAGCTCCGCGGCGAAGCTGGTCTTCCCCGAACCCGCCACGCCGGTGAGCACGGTGAGCACGCCGGTGGGGATGTCCGCGGTCACATGGCGCAGATTGTTGCGCGAGGCGTCGGCCACGGTGAGGTGACCGCGTGGTGTCCGCGGCGCGTCCTTGACGGGCCGGCGCCGCGCCAGTGCGGCCGCCGTGGCGGTACCGGCCCGGCGCAGTTCCTCGAAGCTGCCTTGGTGGACGAGTGCGCCGCCCTGCTCCCCCGCGCCCGGGCCGATCTCGACGATCTGGTCGGCGACGGCCATGACCGCGGGGTCGTGCTCGACGACCAGGACGCAGTTGCCCTTGTCCCGCAGCCGCCCGAGCAACCCGGTCATCGCGGAGACGTCGTGGGGGTGCAGCCCGACGGTGGGCTCGTCGAAGACGTAGATCATCTCGGTGAGGCTGCTGCCCAGGTGCCTGAGGGTCTTGATCCGCTGTGCCTCGCCCCCGGAGAGCGTCGCGGTGCCGCGGCCGAGGTGCAGGTAGCCGAGCCCGATGGCGGTCATCGCCCGGAGCCGCTCGGTGAGGGCGGACACGACCGGTGCCACGCCCGGCTCGGTCACCTCCGCCATCAGCTCGGCGAGTTCGGCGACCTCCGTCCGGGCCATCTCCCCGATGGTGCGGCCGAGCACCGTGGCCGACCGGCTCGCCTCGGCCAGCCGGTCCCCGCGGCAGTCCGGGCACACCTCGGAGCGGGTGAACCGGGCGATCGTCTGCTTCTTGCGCTCGGACATCTCCTCGGAGCCGCGCAGATGGATCCGCTCGAAGCGCTGGACGACGCCCTCGTACCCCTCGGGCAGCCGGTCGGCGGGCGAGCCCGCGGCCTCCGTGCCGTACAGCAGCGCGTCCCGCGCCTCCCGGTCCCAGTGGCGCAGCGGCGTGTCGAGGGGGAACACCCCGATGTCGGCGAAGTGGGAGTACCAGTATCCGTCCGGTGCGGATCCGGGCAGCAGCACCGCCCCCTCGCGCAGCGACCGGTCCGGGTCCACGAACCGGTCGACGGCGCTGGCCACGACGTCCCCGAGGCCGGAGCAGGTGGGGCACATCCCGGCCGGGTCGTTGAAGGAGAAGACGGAGGACTCGCCGACGTGCGGCGTGCTCGCCCGGGAGAACAGCAGGCGCAGAAAGGTCCAGACGTCGGTGACCGTGCCGACCGTGGAGCGGGCGTTCCCGCCCAGCCGGCGCTGGTCGATCACCACGACGGGCGACAACCCGTCGATGTGCGCGACCTCGGGCCGGTGCCACTTCGGCAGGCGGTTGCGGGTGTAGGGCGGGTAGGTCTCGTTGAGCTGGTATCCGGCCTCGGCCGCGAGGGTGTCGAAGACCAGCGACGACTTGCCCGAACCCGACACTCCCGCGAAGACCACGAGCTGCCCGCGGGGCACGTCGATGTCGAGGTGCTGCAGGTTGTGGGTACGGGCTCCGCGGATCCGGATGGCGTGCTGCGTCATGCTCGGGACCCTAGGACGGGATGCGGCCGGAATCCGGCCGCGAATTCTGCGAGACTGCCGCCGTGGCCGACGTCATGCAACGGGTCCTCGCCTTGCTCGCGGTACTGCAGTCGGGCAGGAGCTTCAGCGGTGCGGAACTCGCGGCGCGGCTGGATGTCCCCCCGCGCACCCTGCGGCGCGACATCGGCCGCCTCCGCGGCTACGGGTACCCGGTCGAGACCCGGCCGGGCCCGGGTGGCCACTACCGGCTGGCGGCGGGGCGGGCCATGCCTCCGCTGGTGCTCGACGACGACGAGGCCGTCGCCACCCTGCTGGGCCTGGCGGCCCTCGGCTCGACCGGCAGCGCGAGCGAGGGCAGCATCGACGAAGCCGCGGTCCGCGCCTACGGAAAGGTGGACCAGTACCTGCCCAAGCGGCTGCGCCCCCGTGCGGCGGCGCTGCGCGCGAGCCTGGAGACCGCGCCCACCCCCGCGCCGAGCACCAGCGCGGAGACCGTGAGCAGGCTGGCCGAGGCGATCGCGCAGGAGCACACCGTCACCTTCGGCTACGTGGGTGCGGCCGGCGAGGCCACCACGCGGCTGGTCGAGCCGCACCGCCACCTCCACCTGCACCAGCGCTGGTATCTGCTGGGGTGGGACGTCGACAAGCGGGACTGGCGGGTCTTCCGGCTCGACCGGCTCGCCGGACTCCGGGTGACCGGCCGCACCTTCTCTCCCCGCCCGCTGCCGGCCGGGACCGGCATCGACCGGCTCCGTGCGGGCATCAACCGGCACCGGCGGCGGGTGGTGCTGACCGTCGACGCTCCGGTACCGGCGGTGGCCGACGCGTTCCACCGCCAGGACGTCGTGCTCAGCGCGCTCGCCGGGGGTGCCACCCGCGCCGAACTCGCCCTCGACTCCTGGCAGTGGCTGTTGCCCGGACTCGGCTTCCTCGACGCCGGCTTCACCGTCGAGGAGCCCGAGGACTTCCGCACCGCGCTGCGGAACTTCGCCGCCCGCCTCGGCCGCGCCGCACCCGGGCCGCCCCCCGACGGCCCGGAGCAGCACGGGCCCGGCGGCGCCCCCGGCACGGGGACCGCGGACCCGGACGGGTAGTGCGGATCCCCGGGCCGGTGCGGACCCCCGGGCCGGCTCCTCACGACCGCGCAGGCCGGCGGGCCGGTTCCCGGACGCCGACGGTGCGTTCCATCAGCATCCGTGCCGACGGGTGACGCCGGAAGGACCGCAACTCCGCGCGCAGGGAGTCGATCGCGGAACACGCACGCGGGGAGGAGAGGCCGGGCGCCTCCTGGAGGAGGAGCGCGTAATCCCGGCACCCCGACTCCACCTGCCCGGCCCGCAGCCGGACCTGGGTCAGGCGGGCGCGGGTCAGCACCCGGGCTCGGCGCTGGTCGGCCGGAGTGCAGTACTCCGTGGACGCCTCGAACGCCCTGATGGCGCCGCCGGTGTCGCCGAGCGCACGGAGCATCTGTCCCTCCTGGTCCCGCATGGCGCCCGGGGAATAGGCCGTCAGGCGGGGGAAGGACTCGTCCGCGGAGTCGCCCAGCACCCGCTCGGCGGACGCCAGGTCGCTCAGCGCCGTGTCGGTGATCCCGACGCCCGCCTTCGCCGCCGCCCGCCGGGCCAGCACGGAGGCGCGCACCGGTCCCGACGCGCAGCGCTGCGCCGTCGTATGGGCCGCGACAGCCAGTTCGAACGCCTGCCGGTGGCAGCCGAGCCGGGACGCCTGGCTGCTCAGGGCGCGCAGCACGGTGGCTTCGAGGGCCGGATCGTCGGCCGCCGCGGCGAGCTCCAGCGCGGAGTGGTGGTAGCGCTGGGCCAGACCGTGCAGATTGCTGTCCGCGCACATCAGGGCGCAGACATAGGCCGTGCGGGCCACCTCGGCGAGCAGTCCGCCGTACGTCTCCTCGCGGGTGCGCGCCAGTGCCGTCGCCGCGTCGTCGGCGAGATAGGCGGCGACCGCGGTCCTGGCATGGCCGCCGCCGTGCCGCTCCAACTGCTGATGGAAGGCCGCGGCCATGTCCCCGACGGCTTCCGCGGTGACCGGCTGCTCCTCCGCGGCCCGCCGGGACACCTGCTGGCGCCGCACGGCGCCGTGCGGCCCGCAGGGCAGCGCGGGGTCGTACACCAGTCCGTAGAGCGCCTGACGCTGCTGCGGGTCCGCGTCCGCACGGGCCAGGGCCGCGAGTCGGCGTACCGGGTCCCGTGCCGGGTCACGGCCCCAGGCGCCGCCGGAGAGGTTCCAGTCGGTTGCGCACCACGCCGCGACGAGCCCCGTCTCGGCCTCGGTGACCGGCCTTCCGATCCGGGCCGTGAGGGCTTGGGCGACGAGCGCGGGCACCGGTTGCCGGGGCCTGGAGCCGGCGACCCAGTGCGAGACCGATGTCCTGTCGTAGCGCAGGGACACCCCGCGGGCTCGGCCCAGTTCGTTCAGCGCCTGGGCCAGTGCGTGCCGGGACCACCCCGCTTCGGTCAGCAGGGCGGGCAGTCGGCTGTTGGGCGTGCGACGACGGGTCATGGTTCCTCCACTTGCGCCCGGGAGAAGGCCACGTCCGCGGGGCGCCTCTGTATGAGAGGGCCCTCCGGCAGGGGCACTTCAGGTGCTGTCCCCGCCGGTCGGCCATGGGCTCGGCAGTGGGCGGGGGCGGGCGAACGGGGTGCGTCCGGATGACGTTTCACGCTTCCCCGGGCATTCTTCGGCCGCGATCGGCCGGTTCACGCCCCAGTGGAAGGCACGGAAACCGCGGAGCCAACACCGACGGGGCGACGGAAGCGTGAATGCGTTGAATTCCGGTGCCACGGAAGCGAGTACCGGAGAAGGTCCGGCCTTCGCCGGGTGCGCTGCGTCTGTCCCGCGCCACGGGCACGCCCGGCGGCCTGACCTCCGAGCCCGCCCCGAGGATGTCCGTGCCCGGAAGACCGGAACCCGCATGAACACCCGTTGGATGAGCGTTCAACACGTGCACGCCGTTCACCGGGCCCACGGATCCGCATTGCCGCGCACCGGCATACGCTCTCGTTCATGGAAAACCGTGCGGTCCCCCGGGAACGCCGCAGGCCCTCCTGACCGATCGCGTACCGCGATTCCGTGGGAGGGCGACCGGGCCATCCGTATCCGGAACATGCGAACCGGATCCCGGTGAACCGCTCACGCACAAGACCGGGCGGAGGAATGGGAAATGCCCTGTCACAAGAACGAGAACAGCAGCGGGAACGCGTACGAAAGCTATCTGAGGATTCCTGATCTCCTGCGTCTGCAGGAACCGCGCTACGCAGGACGGCAGGAATCCGTCCGCTCCTCCGAACTGTTCTTCATCGTGGTGCACCAATCCGCCGAACTGCTGCTCACCCAGCTCGTCCACGACCTGCGGACAGCATTCCGGGAGGGGTGCCGGACTCCTTCCGGTCGGCCGGAGGCCGAGCAGCGGCTGCGTCGCTGCATCGGCCTGGTCCGGCTCCAGAGGAGCCATGTGGAGGTTCTGGAGCATTTGCCGCGTCAGCACTTCCTGACCTTCCGCGAGGAGTTGGGGGCGGCCAGCGCCAGTGGGTCCGCGCAGTTCGCCGAGGTCTTCGCGCTGCTCGCGGCGGACGGCGAGAGGCAGAAGCTCCACCGGCCGGGCATCGGTGGCGGCGCCCTCACGTCGCTGACGGCAGAGCTGGAGGAGGAGGTCCGCCGCTGGCAGCTTGCCCATCTCGCACTGGTGCAGCGCATGCTCGGCGACCGCGCCGGCACCGGCGGGTCCAGCGGGGTGGCCTGGTTGCGCTCCCGGCTGCTCCCGGCCCGGCGGTCGCCCGCCCCGGCAGGGCGCGCGGGGCAACGGACACGATCCGCATGAGCGGGGTCGGACCGTCGGTGACGCAGGTGACCGCCGCAGCGGCAGCGGGACGCACCACCGCGGTGGAGCAGGTGCGACGGTGTGCCGCTGCCCACGCCCGCACCGCGCGGCTGGGCGCCTTCACCCAGGTGGACGTCGGCTCCGCGCTCGCCGAGGCCGAACGGGCGGACCGCCGCGGGGCGGCCGGGAGCCTGCCGTTGCGGGGCGTGGTGCTGGCCGTGAAGGACAACATCGACACCGCGGGGTTCGCCACCACCGCCGGGACCCCGGCCCTGCGCACGCACCGCCCCCGGCGCGACGCCGAGGTGGTGCGCACGCTGCGCCGTGCGGGTGCGGTCGTCCTGGGCAAGGCCAACATGCACGAACTGGCCTACGGGGTGACCGGCGACAACCCCGCCTTCGGCCGGGTACGCCATCCGTTGCGGCCCGAACGCATCCCGGGCGGCAGCAGCTCGGGGTCGGCGGCCGCGGTGGCAGCAGGGGTGGTGACAGCGGCGCTGGGGACCGAGACCGGCTGCTCGGTGCGGGTGCCGGCCGCGCTGTGCGGGGTAGTGGGGTTCCGGCCCACGGTGGGCGCCTGCTCCGGCCAGGGCATGGTGCCCGTGTCCTGGACACGGGACACCGTCGGCGTGCTGGCCCGCGACGTCGCGGACATCCGCGCCGTGGACGCCGTCCTCCGCCCGCAGTCCGGCAGGGCACCGGACGAAGACGGCGACCCGTTGCGCGGCCTGCGGCTGGCCGCCCCTCATCGGCCGTTCCGGCAGGGACTCGCACCGCCTCTCCGGGCGGTGTTCGAGACGCGGCTGGCCGCCCTGGAAGGAGCCGGGGTCGAGATCGTCGAGGCGGATCCTCCCGGCGGCGTCCAGGACGCCGCGGCCCGGTGCGGCCTGACGATCGCCCGGTACGAGACTCCGCACGGCATCGACCGCTACCTCGCGGCGCACGGTGGCACCGCACGGTTCGCCGATGTCGCCGCGCAGGTGGCGAGCCCGGACGTGGCGCGCCTGCTGCGGCCGCCGGGCGAGGAGCGGGTGGCGGAGGAGGACTACCGGGCAGCCCTGGCGGACCGAGCACACCTGGGTCGGCTGCTGGACGACTTCGTCGCACACCACCACGTCGACGGTCTCCTCGTGCCCACGGCCCCGGTGACCGCCCCGACGCTGCTGGGCGGCGACCGTGTCGAGGTCGGAGGGCGCCCGGCCGCGGCCTTCCCGCTGCTGGTGCGCAACGCCGACATCTCCAGCGTTCTGGGGCTGCCCGCGCTCACCCTTCCCGCCGCAGCGGACGAGAGCGGCCTCCCCTTCGGCATCGATCTGCAGTTCCCCGCCGGAGCCGACAGCCGTCTGCTGGCGGTTGCCCACGCCTGCGAACGGCTCTGGCGGTGCGCCGGAGCCCCCGGCCCCCGGCGAGGCCACCGTTCCTCGGAACACCACGCCTGAGACGACCGGAAGGACGATCGGTCATGCAGGACCCGTTGGACATCATCGGAGACAGCAGTCTTCCCAACCCCTACGAGGACGCCTCCCTGCTCCTGAACCACCAAGCCGCCGGCGGGGATCCGGCCGACGTGCTCTACCTCAGCCTGGGGGAATCCTGGGGGCACACGGCGCCCGGCCTGCGCGACACGCTGGCCGCCCCCCTCCCCCGGCACTGCCACGGCTACATGCTCAGCCCCTACGGTCTCCCCGCGCTCCGCCGTGTGCTGCGCACCTACCTCACCGCCGATCATGATCTGGCGGGCGTCGCGGCCCTGGGCAGCGACTACGACGTGGCCGTCTCCCAGAACAGCACCCGCAACGCCATGTTCCACTTCGGCCGGCTGCTGCGCGAAGAGGCGGCGTGCGAGGAAGCCGAGGCCGTCGTCGTCACCTCGGCACCGGGCTGGGACTACGCGGGGGTCTTCACCGCCCTGGGCTGGAGCACCCGCAGCTTCGCGCTGGTCCCCGAGCGGCACTACCAGCCCGACCCCCAGGAGGTCGCCGCGCTGCTCCGGGAGGCCCGCCGCGACACCTCCGGGCCGCTGCTGCTGGTCGTCAACGCCCAGCACAACCCCACCGGCGCCAACTGGTCACCGCACGCCGTACGCGCCATGGTCCGGGCGGCGCTCGAGGTGGGAGCGTGCCTGCTCGTCGACGACGCCTACTACGCCGTGCACGATCCGGAGGTCACCCCCACCAACGCGCTGCGCATCCTGCTGGAGGAACTGGCCGGCACACCCCACGCGCGGCGGCCCCGGTGGCTGGCCGTGCGCTCGCTGGGCAAACAGTTCCACTGCAACGGCTGGGGTATCGGTGCACTCACCGCCTCGCCCGGCACGCTGACGCGGCTTCTCGCTCATGCGCTGCCGCAGTACTCCTACGTCTCGGCCGTGCCGCTGCAGGCCGCGATGGCCGACTGGCTCCGCAACCCGGCCAGCGGCCGCTACCTGGCGCAGCAACGCGCGGACGGCGCCGTCAAACGGACGGAGATCTCCCGCCGTCTCACCCGGGACCTGGGATACCCAGGATCCGGGTTCTTCCCCGGGCAGTGCGCGGCCTACCTGCTGCTCGCGGTTCCCCCCTGGTACCGGAACACCCCCGGCCCCGGGAAGGAAAGCTACCGGCGCCTGTGCCTCTCCCGGGCGGGGGTGCTCCTGGGGGAGAGCCGTATGACGACGCCCGGTTGCACCCCCGACCACGCCCAGGAACACGTGCGCCTCTACACGGGACCGCCGCTCCCGGTCCTCACCCAGGCCCTGGACCGGTTGTGCACAGCGGGCCTCACCTGGCACGGGGCGCCGGGCGAGAAGCGCCTCGCCGAGTTCCCCGGCCGGACCGGGGGTGGCGGCCATGCCTGACGAACACGCACGCCGCATGGCACGGGGCCGGGAGATGATGCGCCGCATCTCTCCCGAGCGGGGCGAGAGCATGGTGGCCGAGCTGCGCGCGGTCGCCCCCGACTTCGAGGAGCTCCTCGTCGGGATCGCCTTCGCCGACGTCTGGACGCGGTCCGTCCTCTCGTTGCGCGAACGGGCTCTGGTCCGTCTCGGCGCTCTCACGGCACTGGGCTCTCCGGATGCGGCCGTGGCTGCCAACATCGACTCCGCGCAGCACATCGGGCTCAGTGACGAGGAGATATCCGAAGCGTTCCTGCAGACGATCCCGTACTGCGGATTCCCCCATGTCATCGGCGCCCTCATGGCGCTCAAGAGCATGCGGGAGAGCGAGCCGGCCGGCGGAGCCGGCCCCCGCGGTCACACGACGTCCGAGGAGCCCTGAGCACAGCCGGACCCGGAAGTCCCTGTTCCTCCAGGACCCGCCGCGGTCACACGACCCCTGCGACGCCGACGGCTGGACGGCGGCCGCTCGGCCGGAGCGCCACGTCCCGGTCCGCTGCACGTCCACCGCTTCCGCCCGGCACGGCCCGGACGGACAAGTCGGGCCGGTGTTCATCACGTGCACGCCTCCCGACCGCCGCTCCCTCCGGCAGGGCCACGGACGCCGCCTACCGTCGGAGACAGAGGACATCCCCCGCGGCAGACGCCGCTCTCCACCTCGGCCGTCCCCCGCGACCGCCGGGATCTCCGGCATCCGGGTCCGGATCGCCGAGGACTCCGCCCGCTCACCGCACACACCGCAGGAGGCATCCATGACGCAGCACACCACGACAGCGGCCCGCAGCGCACAGGATCTCGCCGACGAGATCGGGCGACTGAGGCGAACGGCCCCGGTGGGAAACGCCCTTCTGGAGACGGCCGAGCGCGGCGAGCTGACCGATGAGCACCTGCGTCGCCTGATAGGAACCGAGGCCCAGTGCCATACAGCCGAACTGGCGGCCTACGGGACCATGCTCGCCCGCTTCCCGCACCGCCCCGCAGCAGACCTCTACCTCCGGCTCGGACGACTCGTCCACGACGCCGAGCCGAAGTTGGAGAGCTGCGCCCGGGCGTTCTCGCTGACCCCCGACCAGTTGGTGCGGTGGCCCTCCGAACGGGCCGCCTACGCGTTCGACGGTGCGCTGTCGTACGCGGCGCTGCACGGCGGTCAAGCCGCCGGTGCGCTGGCGATGTACGCAGACATGCAGGTCTATTTCTCGGGCTGCTCGCGGCTGGTGGCGCACCTGCGCGCGGAAGGCACCAAGGTGCCCGAGGAGTTCCTGGCCTACTACGAGGACGACGCCGACGACGAGCTGTGCCGGCTGGCGCTCGACGTCGTGCAGGACGGTCTGGAGCGGGGGGACGACCCCGAGGAGGCCGTCTTCCACGCCCGCCTGGTGGAGGAGGGGATCGGCGACTTCTGGCGTGCCGCGGCGGCGGCGTGACGCCGGCACCGGCGGCAACGCCGACAACGATCCGCGGGCGGCCCGTTGTCCGTACCGGCCGAGCCGCCCCGGCCCCGACATCTGTATCGGAGACCTGATGCGCATCGGAATCGCAGGCGGAGGGCTGGCCGGGCTCACCACCGCCTGGCTGCTGGAGGGGACACACGACGTCGTGCTCCTCGAGTCGCGGAACGCCTTCGGCGGGAACCTCCGCTCGATGAACGTGACCGGCCCCGACGGCACGGAACACACGGTCGATCTGGGTGTGCAGGAGGTGTCCCTGCCGTCCTTCGTCACGTTCCGCCGCCTGGCCGACGCTCTCGGGATCAGCCGGGACGCGTGGGTACCGGCGCCCGTGTCCACGTCCATCCGCCTCGCGGGACGACCCGAGCCGCTGCACACCCAGGGCCTCGGCACCGGAACGCCCTCCGGTGCGCAGGGCCCGGCCGCGGACCAGGTGCGGGCAGCCGCAGACCTGCTGGCGGCCGGCGCGGCGGAGTGGGAGGAGCAGGACCTCGACTGGCAGATCCCGCTGGGGGAGCTGATCGAGCCGTGGCCCCTCGACCGGGAGGTCGTGGAGCGGGTCGTCCTCGCCCCTCCGGCCTCTCTGTGGGGTTGCCCCGTTCCGGCGGCGCGGGGGCTGTCCGCTCGTGCCGTAGCAGCCTTCACGGCGGCTCCCGAGGGCTCACCGACTCCGGAGAGCCAGCTCCTGCACGGCGGGATGCAGCGCCTCGCCTCGCGCCTGACCGCCGCTCTGCAACGCACCGAACTGCTGCCCGGGAGCGGGCTGCGCAGCGTCCGGCGCGACGGCGACGGATATCTGCTGACCGACGGCAGGGAGCGTACCCACCGGGTGGACGCCCTCGTGCTCGCGCTGCCGGCCCATGCCGCCGCTGCGGCCCTGCGGGACGTCCCGGGCCGCGGACTCCTTCGCGACGTCCTCGGCTCGTACACGTACCAGGAGGCGGAGTACGGCGTGCACCTGGACCCCTGCTACCTGCCGGAGGAGCGCCGCCACTGGGCGGCGACCAGCATCCTCGTCGACGGGGACCGCGCCGAGCGCACCACCTGGTACGGGCCGGCGCTCGGCACGGACCTGTTCGTCAGCCAGCTCACCCATCGCGCCCGGCCGCCGCGGAGGCTGCTGGCCCGCTCCGCCTTCCGCTCCGTCCTGCCCACGCCCGAGGCGCAGCGGGCACGCGGGTATCTGGCCGGGATCCAGGGCCAGGACGGCCTGTACTTCGCAGGCCACCTGACAGCGGACGTCGACTGCCAGGAGACCGCCGTGGACTCCGCGGTACACGTCGCCCGCCGGGTCGCTCCGCACAGCCTCCGCCTCGAACAGCTCACCCGATGAAGGAGACCCCCATGCGATCCACCGCACGCCCCTTCCGCGAGGTGTCCCCGCGCACCGGATCCTTGCTGATCCCGTGCATCGACGTGTCGCACGGCCGGACGACGGAACCCAGCGCCGTTCCCGGCCTGGGCGACCCCGGCAGCGTCGCGGACCTGGCGAGGCACTACTGCCGGGGCGGCGCCCGGAAGGTCTTCCTCGACGTCGTCGACCCCTGGGCCGACACCGGATATCTGGTCCCTCTGCTGCGGGAGGTGCGGAGGACCGGCATCGATCAACTGCTCGTCTCGGTGGGACACGGAGTGCTGCCCTCGGTGGAGCACGCGGAACGGCTGCTGGACGCCGGAGCCGATGTCGTCTCGGTGAGCACCAGCTTCCTGGAGGAGCCGGAGACCGTCCGTGCCGCGACCCGTGCCCTGGGCGGACACCGCTTCATGGGAGTGATCAACAGCCGCCGCACGGGCGAGCAGCGCTGGCGGGCCTGCACGCACGACGGACAGCGGGAGACCTCCGTCGACGTCCTGGAGGTGGCCCGCGGAATGGCCGAGCTGGAGCTGGGAGCGCTGTTGGCCAACAGCCTGGACCGGGAGGGCACCGGGGAAGGTTTCGACATCGGTCTCACCCGGGCCGTCGCCGACAGCAGCGGCCTGCCGGTCATCGCCTCCGGCGGCTGCGGCACTCTTGCGCATCTGCGTCCCGCGGTGACCGAGGGCCGCGCGGCATACGTCCTGTTGAACAAGATGCTGCACGCGGGCCGGCACAGTGTCGCGCAGGTCCACGACGCCCTCCTCACCAGCGCTGCGGCGCGGTGACAGCACCGTGCGCTCCGTCGTCTTCGGGCGCTACGGCGACCCGGCAACCGAGTTGCGGCTCTCCGAAGCACCGGTGCCCGAACCGCGGGAGGGACAGGTCCGGGTGCGTCTGCGGGCCCGCCCGGTGAACCCTTCGGACCTGCTCTTCGTCCAGGGACGGTACGGCAGGCCCGCCGACTTCTCCCCGGCCGGCCGGCTCCCGGATGCTCCGCCCTGCGCACCGGTCGGCTTCGAGGGGGCCGGCGAAGTGGACCGGGCGGGTCCGGGCACCCGGCTGCGGCCCGGCACACGGGTGGCCGTCGCCGCTGCCGGAACCTGGAGCGAATACCTCACCGTCGCGGAGGACGAGGTGCTTCCGGTCCCTCCGGACCTGCCGTGGGAGACGGCCTGCCAGCTCACCGTCAACCCCTTCACAGCTCATCTGCTGCTGCGGGACCTGGCTCTGGAGCCGGGCGAGTCCCTGCTCCTGACAGGTGCGTCCAGCGCTCTCGGCCGGATGCTCACCCGGCTGGCGGGCGAGCGCGGGATCCGGTGCGTCTGCGTGGTGCGGCACCCGGTGCACACCGGGCCGCTGCTGGCGGCCGGCGCCGAGCAGGTGGTGGTGGGTACCGACGGCGGCTCCGTCGGATCCCGGCTGGAAGCCGCGGGGGAAGACCGCACGGTCGCGGCGGTGCTGGACGCGGTCGGAGGCGGTGTCGGGCGCGCGGCGCTGTCTGCCCTGCGCGACGGCGGACGGTTCGTGGTGTACGGCCTGCTCTCGGGGCAGCCGCTCCCGGTGCCGCTGGAGGACCTGGTGTTCCGCGACGTCGTCATCAGGGGCTTCTGGCTCCCCGAACGCCTGCGGTCCCTCGACCCGGGCACGGTCGACCGCCTGACCAAGCGCGTCGTCGAGGACGTGCGCCGGGGACTGCTGACAGCGCCGGTGGCCGCGCGCTACGACCTGGCGGAGGTGGCCGAGGCGGTCGCCCACCACATGCGTCCCCGCCGTACCGGCAGGATCGTCCTGACCGGCTGACAGCCGCCGCGGGGCCGCGCACCCCGGCACCTGCCTCCCACCGCACCGCTCGGCACGCCGACCCGGTGCCACGGCAGCTCCGCTCCCGCTCCCCGTACTCGGCGGAGGCGCCCGAAGCTCGCGCCGAGCCGACGCGGCAGGCCGATCCGGGAGGAGACCCGGCAAGAAGTCCGGCAAGAAGTCCGGCAAGAAAGGAGTCACGCATGACTGCAGAGACCCTGATGACCGAGATGCAGCCGTACCTGGAAGGTCTCGTCCAGGAGAACGCCATGGTCGCGCACATGCGGCGCGGCCAGGCGACCGCGGATCAGATCCAGCGGCTGGTGATCTCCGAGTTCCAGTGCCAGGAGGTCGAATTACCGGCCTGCAGCGCACTGGTGACCCGGTTCCGGCACGAAACACCGGCAGCGCACTTCTCTCTGCTGGCCCACAAGGTGGCCCAGGCACGAGGGCTGCTCCGCGAGGCGGCCACTGCCGTCGGTCTCGAAGCGGACGGGCTGGCGCCGGACCCCGCCGACGGGCGCCAGCACCGGGCGCTGCGTCTGCTGAGCTGGCTCGGGCCGCACGCGCGGCCGGCCGAGGCCGCGCTGTACATGCACGCCGACCTCGTGGCCTGGTGTGCGATCTTCGCGCGGCTCGCCACGGCGTGCGACGGCCGCGAGGACGTCCCACCGGCCGTCCTCGCGTACCTGCGGTCCTGGGGTGCCGAGCCCGCTGCCGACATCACCGAGGGAACGGTGCGCGTCGTGAACTGGGGCCTGTCCCAGGGGGAGTCCGCCGACCGGGTGCTGAGGACGGCCCACCACGTGGAGGACGTCCTGAACGGTTACTGGAGCTACGTGACCGAGGGGTGAGGAGGGGAGCTGCCGCGGCGGTGCGTCGCGGCAGCTCCCCTCCCCCGGTCGGCCGCCGCGCGTCACCACACGCGGCGGCCGACCGCTCTGTGCGCTCTCCCGTGCCCGCTCCGGTCCCCGGCGCCGTGACCGCTCCGGGGCTCGGTCCGGTAGACAGCCGGGCCGCCTCAGCGGGGCGCCTCGGTCCTGGCTCGGTCCCGCCCCGGTCCCGGCCCGGCGTCCCCCGGCCCGGAGCGGAGCCGTTCCTCAGCGGAACGCCGCGGCCCGGGGCGTCCGGAGAACCGGAACGCCCCGGGCTGCTGCGCCGCTCGCCGGCCGGCCCTCAGCCGGTGGCGGTGCCGGCTTCGCCGGCGGCGCGGTCCGCACCGTCCGGCCGTCCGCCGGGGGCCGGGCGGGCGAGGAACCCCGAGTCGATGAAGTACTGGAGGTACAGGTCGATGAGCCGGGCGTCCACCGGCGGCAGCTCCAGCCCCGCGTCCTGCGTGGCCCGTTCCGTGTTGCTCCGGTCGAGAGCGGGATAGACGTCGGCGAAGTACATCTCCTTCACGGTGATGTCGCTGTCCGCCGCCTCGTCGTGGAACATGTGCATGAAAGGCGTCATGGGGTGATGCGGGTCCTTGCGGGTGAGCGCGGTGATCTCCGCGGTCCACTCCTGGTAGGGGATCCAGCGCACCGGATAGCCCATCGCACGCAGCCGTTCGACCAGGAGCCGCAGCCGTGCGTCGCGGGGGTTGGTGAGGTGGTAGGTGCGGCCGTCGGGCTGCCGGCTGCGCAGAATGTGGACGATGGCGTCCGCCGTGTAGTCCACGGGCACGAAATCCAGGGGCAGTTCCACGTCGGGAGCCAGCCCGGTCTCCGCGATCGTGCGGAACCAGGCGCACATGAGGGTGTCGGTGTTCCAGATACCGCGATCCCGCGTCCCGGTGATCTCGTAGGGCCGGTGCATGGTCAGCGGCAGTCCCCGTCCGGCCGCTGCGAGCATCATGCGCTCGACCACCCATTTGCTCTCCGCGTAGCCGAGGCTGAGCCGGTCGCCGTGTTCCGGGAGCTGGTCCTCGGTGACATGGCGGACTCCGGCGGTGCCGAACCCGGCGAGGGTGACGATGGACGAGATGTGGTGCACGGGCTTGAGGGTGTGGGTCGTGGCCAGTTCCAGGAGCGTCCGGGCGCCCGCGACATTGGTGCGGCGCAGCACCTCGTACGGATAGGCGAAGTTGATCAACGAGCCGGCGTGCACGATGCTGTCGACCCGGCGGGCCAGGTCGTCGAACCCGTCCGGTCCCCTGCCGAGTCGCGGTTCGGAGATGTCGCCCGGCACCGGTACGACATGGGAGTCGACCTTCTCGTAGTCCAGTCCGTACCGCCGCATGCGGTTGGCGATCCGGCGGCGGGCGTGCTCCTCGTCGTCGGCACGCACCAGGCACCAGACCTCGGGTACCCCTGCCGCGACCAGCCGGTCGAGGAGGAAGACACCGAGGAAGCCGGTGGCGCCGGTGAGCAGCGGCCGGCGCGGACGCCTCGGGTCGCCGGCCGGGGGCGCGTCGAAACGCAGCCCGGAGGGGAGCTCGGCATCCCGTTCGAGCTCTGCGCCGTGCCGCACCTGGGGAGGTTCCTCACCCGCGCGCACCCTTTCGAGCCGCTGGGCGAGCTGGGCCAGCGAGGGGTTGTCCAGCAGCAGGCGGATCAGCCAGGAGCCCGCTTTGTCGGGCAGATCCAGGCGCTCGCCCAGGGCTGCCGCGCTCTGGGCCACCTGCAGGGACTGTCCGCCCAGCGCGAAGAATCCGTCGTCGCGACCGACGGAGGGAAGGCCCAGCACCTGCCGCCACACCTGGGCGACGGCCTCCTCGTGCACGCCCCGCGGGCGCTGCTCCTCCGGCAGCTTCTCGTCGCCGCCGTCCGGAAGTGCGCTGCGGTCCACTTTGCCGCTGGAGTTGACGGGCATGGCGTCCACCACGCTGATCTGCACCGGCACCATGAAGACCGGCAGGCGGTCGCGCAGGTAGCGGCGCAGCCGCATCGGCAGATCCCGTTCCGCCCCCTCGTGCTCACCGGCGGCCACCACCCATGCCCGGAGCCGGTCCCCGTTCTCCTCCGCCAGCGCCACCGCGGACTCCTCCACCTCCGGATGTGCTGACAACACGATTTCGACCTCCCGCAGTTCGACCCGGAAGCCGCCCAGCTTCACCTGCCGGTCCCGCCGCCCCAGGAACTCCAGCACCCCGTCGGCGCGCAGCCGGGCCATGTCACCCGTGCGGTAGAGGCGGTCGCCCGGACGGTCGGAGAAGGGGTCGGGGACGAACCGCTCCTCCGTCAGCTCCGGCTTGCCGAGGTAGCCGAGCGCCACCCCGTCCCCACCGACCCACAGTTCGCCCTCCTCGCCGATGTCGGCGAGCGAACCGCTGTCCCGCAGCACATACGCCGTGGAGTTGGCTATCGGCGTGCCGATGGGCACCGTTTCGGCCTCGGGGGGCAGTTCGTCGACGACGTACGCGGTGCTGATCACGGAGTTCTCGGTCGGACCGTACCCGTCGACGAGCTGCGCGGGCGGGCCGTTCCGCAGGACGGCTCGGACCGCGGAGGGGTTCAGCGCCTCGCCCCCGGCGACCAGACATCGCAGCGTGCCGAACATCGCCGGCCGGGCAGCCGCCATCTGGTGGAAGAGGGCGGCCCCCAGCCACATCAGTGTCGCCCGCTCCCGCTGGAGGAAGTCCTCCAGCCGTCGCGGCGAGAGCAGCGTCTCCTGGTCGGGGATCGCCAGCCGGGCCCCGTTCAGCAGCGGCCCGAAGAGGTCGAGGACCGAGAGGTCGAAGGTGAGGTTGACCGTTCCGCACATGACGTCGTCCGCGCGGATCCCCAGGAAGTCGGTGCCCCGGACCAGGCGCACGATTCCGCGGTGCGGCACGACCACGCCCTTCGGAGTCCCCGTCGAGCCGGAGGTGTACAGGACGTAGGCGGGGTCTTCCGCTGACTGCTCATGTTCTCGGGGCACCGGGGCGTGCTCGGGGAGCGCGTCCAGATCCAAGACCGTCAGCCCCTCGGGTATCCGGGTGCGGTGCTCGGCCACGGTGAGGGCGATGCGGCACCCGGCGTCCTGGAGTATCCCCTCGATCCGCTCCCGCGGGAACTCCATGTCCACCGGCAGGTACGCCGCGCCGGAGCGCAGCACCGCCAGCAGGGCCACGTAGCCTGCCACGGACCGCTCGACGCAGACCGCGACGATCTCTCCGGGACCGGCGCCGGATTCCTGCAGCAGGCCGGCCAGCCGGTCGACCCGGCGGCGGAGTCCGGCGTAGTCGATGTCCTCGCCGGATTCCGGTGAGAGCGCCACCGCGTGCGGCGTGGCCTCGGCCTGGCGGCGGAAGAGTTCGTGTGCGGTCGCCTCCCGCGGATAGTCGGTCCGGGTGGCGTTCCACCGCCGTATCCACTCGGTGGAAGGGGATTCCGTTCGTTTCTGCGCCCGCGGCATCGCGTCCTCCTTCTGCACGGGAATTCCGGAGGCCCCCGGCTCTTCCCGCGTGCCGCTTGCGCAGCGGCGCCGGGAGGGAGGACCGGGAGTCTCTCCCACCGTGCGCCGCCCTGGCCCACGCCGCCACGGCCGTCGGTGTCCCGACCCGTGAACACGATGAACCCGGCCGCCCGGCCGGTGAAACCGGCCGCGGCAGAGCGGGCGTTCTCCGCTCCGGCACGCCGGACCGCGTTTCGCGAGGGCCGCGGACGCTCGCCGAATCCGGTGGCGGGCCGTTCCGGCGGCCCGCCCCTTGTCCAGGTCGCGCCGAATTCCCGGAAGCGCCTCCCGGCCCGGACACAATTTTCGGCGAACGGAATACGCGGCGGATTCCACGACGCCGCTCCGGGCTTTCCGGGAATCCGGGCACGGATTCTGCGCCCGGCTCCCGGGCGGCGGCCTGTCCGTCCGCCGCCCCGGACCGTCGGTGCGCACCGGCCGACTGCTGCGGCAGCACGGGGAAGCGCCCCCGCATCCGGGCGGCCGATGCCCTGCGCTGCACCCTCCGACAGCACGCGGGCGGGGCCGGGGCACGTCGGACATGCCCCGGCCCCGCCCGCGATTCGGGGACCGACGGCGCCGGGGCCGGGCTCTCGGCGGCCGCCTGCGGCCGGGAGTTGCCGCCGCAGGCGGCAGGCGCCGGACCGACGGGTCAGCGAGGAGCGGGCAGGGACGCGGACTCGGTGCTGCCGTCGTTGTCGCCGCGCACCCACACGGTCCGCTGCGGGAAGGGGATGTCGACCCCGGCGACCTCCAGCGCCTCCTTGACCCGGCGGCGCAGCTCGCGGGTGACGCCCCACTGCTTGAGCGGGGCCGTCTTGACGGCGATGCGCACGAGCACACCGTCGGCGTCCAGGGACTGCACGCCCCAGACGGACGGGTCCTCCAGGAGCATGCCCGCGAAGCGGGGGTCCTCCCGCATCTCCCGGCCGGCCGCCTCCAGGACGCTGCAGACGGTGTCGAGGTTGGACTCGTAGGCCACGGAGACGTCGAGGACGGCGCGGGCCCACTCCTGGCTGTCGTTGCGGACCCGCAGGATCTCACCGTTGCGGATGTGCCACAGGCCGCCGTTGAGGTCGCGGATCTGGGTGAGCCGCAGGCCCACGTGCTCGACCTCACCGATGGCCTCGCCCAGGTCCACCGAGTCGCCCACTCCGTACTGGTCCTCCAGCATGATGAGCATGCCGGACAGGTAGTCGGCCACCAGGCTCTGCGCGCCGAAGCCGATCGCCAGGCCCACCACACCGGCACTGGCCAGCAGCGGGCCGAGCGCGATACCGACCTGGTCGAGAACCATCGCCGCGCCCATGACCCCGACGACGACCGTGACGATGCTGCTCAGTACCGACCCGATGGTCCTGGCCCGCTGCTCGCGCCGCTCCTGGGCCCGGGACCGGTCCCGCTGCAGCACCGCCGGACCCCGGCCGGACGGGCGCGGTCCGGTCTCCCGCTCCTCGGACGGCTCCAGGATGCGCTTCACCACATGCTTGATGCCCTTCTTGGCCAGCATGCGGACTATTGCCATGCCTACGACGATGAGCAGGATGCGCAACGGCACGCCTATGAGAGTGTCCACGTTGTCGCGCAGCCAGTCCGGGGCGGTCATGGCCTGTTGCATGTCACCACTGAGCAGGTAGGACGCCGACGCGTCGGAAAGTGACACGAGAAAGACTGCTCCACTCTTCATTGACGGCTGGATTTTTCGCGCCAGTGACCGTAGCCGGGGCCCGGCAACCGGGTCAAAAAACGTGAAGACCGGACGTGAACGACGTGAACGTCATGCACGGAAGAACGGATCGCAATCGAACTCGGGTCCGATGCACGGAAGTGCGCCCACCGGCCGGCGTCAAGCGCCGCTCCTTCGCGCCCTTTTCCGGCGGCCTACGCGCACATGACTTTCGACGCGCATTCCGCACGGAAAGCGCGTGTTCCGCACCGAATCCCCGCCCGCTGTCCGGTGGGACCGGCGGACCACACCCGGTTCGGACCGGCGGACCACACCCGGTTCGGACCGTCGGACCACACCCGGTTCGGGGCGGCGGACCACACCCGGTTCGGGCGGGCGGGCCGGGCCACAGCCGGTTCGGGGCGGCGGGCCGGGCCACAGCCGGTTCGGGCCGGCAGCGGCGACGCGGCGCCGCGCCCCGTCGTGCTGCACCGGCGGACCGGCCCCCTGCATGGTGTTCGCAGCTCCTGCCCAGCCCCTCCTCCAGCCGCCACCGGGCGGATCCGCGCCACGCGGACACGGCTCCGGCACCACCCCGCAGAGCGGGCCGGTCCGGTTACCACCCGACCGCGCCGCGGCGCCTCGGCTTCAGCGCGGCGGGACCGGCGGGCGGGCGGCGACGACACGGCGGAAGAGCCTCTGCACGGCGGCGGTGATGTCGGTGTCGGGCGCGGTGTGGTGGCAGGGCCCGGTGTAGGCGTGGGTCAGGAAATCGGCGGTGAGTTCGGGGTCGGGGACATCGAACTCGCCTGCGGCACGGCCCTGCGTGAGGAGGCTGACGAGCAGGTCGCGGGCGGCGGTCATGGGTTCCTCACCGACTGCGCCGCCGGGTTCGTGGAAGAGCCGGTGGTAGAGCTCGTGGTGGTCCTGCTCCGCTGTGATCCAGGCGGCGACGAGCCCGTCGAGCCGTTCGGTCCAGGTCAGGCCGGGCTGTTCCAGGAGAGCGGTGGGTTGCTGGAGCATGCGGTCCCACATCTCGGCCTGGAGGGCTGCCAGGAGTTCGTGCTTGGAGTCGAAGTAGAGGTAGACCGTGCCCTTGGCGACCCCGGCGCGGGCGGCGACCTTGCTGACGGTCAGCGCCTCGTAGCCGTCGTCCAGGAGCAGGGCGGCCGTGGCGTCGAGGATCTGGCGGCGGCGCACGTCCGGGGGCTGGAAGCGGCCGGCGGGCTGGGCGGGGGCGGACTGGTCCGCGGGCACGGTCCCTCCTTCGTCGTCAGGTGAACCGGCTTGCCGACCGGTGGTCGGTCAGCCGGTGACCCCCAGGGTGTCACGGGGTTTGCGGGCGACGACGATGACCGCGTGCTCCTCGCCGGGGTGCTGGATGCGCGGTACGGCCTGCCGGGTGGCGCGCACGATCTCCAGGCCGAGGCCGGTGAAGGCTTCGGTCAGCTCGGCGAGGGTGGCCAGATCGCCGGGTTCGGCCCAGTCGCAGACCTCCTCGTCCCATTCGCCGAGGGCCAGGGTCCCGTCCGGGGCGAGCGCGGCGGCCAGAGTGGCCAGGGTGGCGGTGCGGCCTGGGCCGCGGGGCGGCAGCGCGTAGGAGCTGAGGGCGAAGTCGTAGGCGGTCCGGGGCCGCCAGGTGGCGCTGTCGGCGACGGCGAGTTCGATCCGGTCCACCAGGCCGCGGGCGCAGGCTCCGGCGCGGGTGGAGGCGATGGCACGGGGCGCGAGGTCCACACCGGTGACGCGCCAGCCGCGTTCGGCGAGCGCCAGGGCGTTGCCGCCGGCCCCGCAGCCCAGGTCCAGGGCCCTTCCCGGCGGGAGGTCGTGGGCGGGGGCGAGGAGCATCGGGTCGGGATCGGCGGTGTCGCTGCCGTCCCCGGTGTAGAGGTCGTCCCACGCGAAATCCGGGTGGGCGGCGGCCCCGGGCCCGTGGGCGTGATCAGTGGCAGGAGTGTCGTGGGTCACAGTTCCTCCGGCGGGAATGAGAGCGCTTGAATGACCGTTGGTCAGTAGTATGACCAACGGTCATTCGCCGTCAAGCTCTTCCGGAGGCACCCCGTGCACCACCACCGCAGCGCCCAGTACGACACCGTGATCATCGGCGGCGGCCCCGCGGGGCTGACCGCCGCGCAGACCCTCACCCGCTACCGCCACCGCACCCTGGTCGTCGAGTCCCCCGCCCCGCCTCGCAACGCCACCTCCCGCGGCGTGCACGGCCTGATCGGCATGGAGGGCGCCACCCCCGACGAGCTGCGCTCCCGCGCCTGGGAAGAGCTGGACCGGTACGGACTGGCCCGGCGGCTCCCCGCCACGGTCAGCGAGCTCATCCCCCTGGGCGACGACGGATTCACCGTGCGCGCGGACGACGGGACCACCACCTGGGCCCGGAACGCCGTCCTGGCCACCGGCGTCATCGACCGGCACCCCGACGGCGTGGAGGGCTTCGCCGCCTGCTGGGGCCGCACGGTGATCCACTGCCCGTTCTGCATCGGCGAGGAGAACGCCGACCGCACCTGGGCCCTGGTCTCCGACGAACCCCGCTACCTCCGCATGGCCGCCACCGCCTTCCGCGCCTGGACCGGCGACACCGTCGCCGTCGCCCCGACCGCACTGCCCGGCGCCGAAGAAGTGCGCCGGGCCCTGCGCGAGCAGGGCAGCGACCTCGTCCAGGGCGAGATCACCCGCCTGCACCACAGCGACGGCGACCTGCACGCCGTGGAACTGGCCGACGGAACCCTCCTGGAGCGCCAGACCCTGCTGTGGCCCCGGCCCCAGCGCCAGGTCCCGCTCGTCGAGCGCCTGGCAGCCGAGCACGGCCTCGCCCTGAGCGGCGGCTGCGTCACCGTGGACGACGGCCACCGGACCAGCATCCCCGGCCTCTACGCCGCCGGCGACCTGACCGGCAGGACCTGGGAGCAGGGAGTCGTCCCCGCCGTGACCGCCGGAAGCGCGGCCGCCGACGCCATCCACTTCGCCCGCCTGGCCTGACGGCCCCGACACCCGGCAGGAACACCCCGTGCCCGAGCAGGACTTCACCGCCTACCTCGACCGACGCGACCACCTCGGCGACCGCACCTCCCTCTACCGGGCCGTTGCAGCCCACACCGGAGCCCGCCGCGTCCTCTACCCCGGCAGCTACCTCGACCTCGCCCCCTCCACCGTCTGGCCCGACGTCACCTACCTCGACGCCGACGCCCGCGCCCGCCGGGCCTTCCAGGGCTCCGATGCCACCGCGCTCGCCGCCCGGCGCAAGGAGTACCCCGAACACCCCCGCATCACCTTCGTACCCGGCGACTACACCCGCACCCTGGCGGAGCTGCCCGAAGCCGAGTGGGACCTGGTGCTGTCCCTGTACGCGGGCCCCGTCTCCGAGCACGCCACCCGCTGCCTGCGCCCAGGGGGCTGGCTCCTGGCCAACAACAGCCACGCCGACGCCGGTCTCGCCCACCTCGACCCCCGCTACCGGCTCGCCGCCGTCCTGCACCTCGACCCCGGCCGCGACCCCGGCCGCCCTCGCCTCACCACCGACGACCTCGACCGCTGCCTGCAACCCAAGCGCCCGCCCCACCCCACCCGCGAACAACTCCACGCCGCAGGCAGCGGAACCGCCTACACCCACCCGGCCACCGCCTACCTCTTCCGCCTCCACTCCCCCGCGCACGGCCGGTAGACAGGCCCCGTACCTGGAGCGGCCGGGGCAGGGGGCCCGGGGCGTGCCGCGGCGGGCGCGCCCCGTCGGGTCTATGCGCTCCAGGCATGCTCCAGCAGAGTGCGGAAGGAGGCGGGCTCCCGGCCGATCAGTTCGGCCAGCGTCGGGTCGAGGGCGCCGAACTCGTCGTTCCGCGCGGCCGCGAAGATGCTCAGCATCAGGTCGGCGACGGGCGCGGGGACACCGTGCGCCCGTGACTGCTCGCGGTAGGTGCTGTCGGGGACCACGGTTCGGGTGAAGTCCCGACCGGTGACCTGGGCCGCGATCTCGCCGACGGCGGCGAAGTCCGCGGCCGCCGCTCCGGTGAGCGGCGGGGTGGGCCCCTCGAAGCGGCCCTCGTCGGAGAGGATCGCCGCGGCGGCCTCGGCGAGGTCGTCATGGCCGGTCCAGGCGACGGGACCGTCGGCGGGGAGGGCGATGTCCCCGGTGTGCCGGGCGGATTCGAGGAAGTGCAGGGCACTGGCGGCGTAGAAGCCGTTGCGCAGCGCGGTCCAGGGCAGGCCGGTGGCCCGCAGAAGGTCCTCCGTCCGGGCGTGGTCGCGGCAGGGCTGGAAGAGGGAGTCGTGGGCGGCGCCCATCTGGCTGGTGTAGAGGATGCGGCCGACGCCGGCCTGTACGGCCGCGTCGACGGCGGCACGGTGGCCGGTGACGCACTCTTCGCCCGCCCGGTCGAGGGAGACGAGAAGGACCTGCTCGGCGCCTTCGAAGGCGTGCACGAGCGAGGCAGGGTCGTCGAAGTCGCCCCGCCGGACACGGACGCCCCGTTCGGCGAGGTCCTGAGCCGTGCGCGGGTCGCGGACGCTGACGCCGACGCGGCCGGCGGGGACGCGCTCCAACAGGCGCTCCACGGTGCGGCGGCCGAGCTTCCCGGTGGCTCCGGTCACGATGATCACGAGTGGGGTCTCCCAACAGTTCGCGCTGTGTTTCCGATGGAATCATTTGAACGATAACACTGGAACTAACGGTGGAAGCAAACTTTCGATACCATCGATTCATGCGCCATGACACCGCTGCCGACAGCCCCCGCCACCGCATCGTCGAGGCGGCAGTCGAACTGCTGGAGGGCGGCGGACCCGAAGCGGTCAGCACCCGTGCGGTGGCCGCCGCGGCCGGGATGCAGCCCCCGGCGATCTACCGCCTCTTCGGCGACAAGGAGGGGCTGCTGGAGGCGGTCGCCGAACACGGCTACGCGCAGTTCCTGGAGAGCAAGCGCGCACAGCTCGACCCCGCTCCGGAGGACCCGGTGGAGGACCTGCGCCGCAGTTGGGACACGGTGGTGGAGTTCGGCGTCTCGCGCCCCGAACTGTTCGCGGTGATGAACAGGGCCAGCAGCCGCGGGTCGGACGCCGCCCATCGCGCGGGCCTGGAGATCCTCCGCGGACGGGTGCACCGGCTGGCAGCCGGAGGGTGGCTGCGGGTCGAGGAGGAGCTCGCCGTCCAGATCATCCGGGCAACCGGCCAAGGCGCGGTCACCACCTGGAACTCCACCCCCGCCGAGCGCCGCACCCCGGCACTGCTGACGATCCTGCGCGAGTCCATGGTCGCCGCCGTCACCCGCGCCGAGCCGACCGTCCCGGCCGCGGAGTCCGGCCCCGCCCCGGCAGCCCGCGCGCTGCGCGCCGCACTCCCCGACGACACGGGCCTGCTGAGCGACGCCGAACAGCGGCTGCTGCGCGAATGGCTCACCCGCCTCGCGTCGGACCGCAGCGCGCAGCGGGCCTGACCACCGAGGCGGGGGCTCCGACGGCCAGGGCCTACCGCGTGCCCCGCTCTCCCGGCGCCTCGGGCACGGACTTCACGACGGTCGGGTCGTCAGGGTCATGCGGCAGCAGACGCCCTCCCGGACCGGCACCCACCAGGTCGACGCCCCTGGGACCGCAAGCCGGGCCGCCTCGGCAATCCCCTCGCTCCCGGAGGCATCACGGACCCCGAGCATCACCACCGCAACAGGTACGTGACGACCCGCGATCTACGCGAGAGACTGTCCGGGATGGACGATACCGATCAGAGGTTCGACTGATACGCCGTCACGAGCCTCGTCAGCACCCCGGCATCAGCCCGGAACCCCGTGCCCCGCGACGCCGCCGAGCGCCGGGGCCACGCCGCCCCCGATCCCCCACAAACCCGCTGTGACCAGCAACGAAGCCCGCACAAGCGGTTGCTGCCAATCTCGCGTGGAGGTACACATGAGGATGCTCATCAACGTTCCCGAGTCCGTGGTTCCCGACGCGCTGCGCGGGATGGCCGCCGCCCACCCCGAACTGCACGTGGATGTGGAGCGGCGGGTGGTGGTCCGGCGGGACGCACCCGTGGCGGGGAAGGTCGCGCTGGTCTCCGGTGGCGGTTCGGGGCACGAACCGCTGCACGGCGGATTCGTGGGGCCCGGGATGCTGGATGCCGCCTGCCCCGGCGAGATCTTCACCTCTCCCGTCCCCGACCAGATGGTCGCCGCTGCGGCGGCCGTGGACAGCGGAGAGGGCGTGCTGTTCGTCGTCAAGAACTACACCGGCGACGTACTGAACTTCGACATGGCCGCCGAACTGGCCGAGGACGAAGGGGTACGCATCGGGAAGGTGCTCGTCGAGGACGACGTGGCGGTGACCGACAGTACACACACGGCCGGGCGCCGGGGTACGGGCGCCACGCTGTTCGTGGAGAAGATCGCGGGTGCGCTCGCCGCGGAGGGGGCACCGCTGGAGCGGGTGGAGGCGGTCGCGCGCCAGGTGGCCGACTCCGCACGGAGCTTCGGGGTGGCCCTCAGCCCGTGCAGCACCCCGTCCAAGGGCGGTCCGATGTTCGAGCTGCCCGCGGGCGAGCTGGAACTGGGCATCGGCATCCACGGGGAGCCGGGCCGGGAGCGGCGCCCGATGATGACCTCCGGGGAGATCGCGGACTTCGCCGTCGACGCGGTGCTGGAGGACCTGCGGCCCGAGGAGCCGGTCCTCGTGCTGGTCAACGGTATGGGAGCGACACCGCTGCTGGAACTCTACGGATTCTGCGGTGAGGTGCACCGGGTCCTGGCCGAGCGGCGGATCCCGGTCGCCCGTACGCTCGTCGGCAACTATGTGACCTCGCTGGACATGGCGGGCGCCTCCGTGACGCTGTGCCGGGCCGACGAGGAGCTGCTGCGGCTGTGGGACGCACCCGTGCAGACCGCCGGACTGCGGTGGGGCGCCTGAGGGCCCGCCCGCCGAACGGTGGCACGAGGGCGGCCGGCGGGACGGGCCCCGCGACCGCGCAGCGGTGCGGCACGCACTGCGGTGCCGCACGCCTCGCAGAGCGGTGACGTACGCGGTGGTCCTGCCGGAGCGAGCAGCACCACGACCGGGACAGCGGTGAAGGAGCAGGAGTGAGCGGCAAGGTGACGAACGAGGCCGGCGGGTCCGGCGAGGGCGGGAGCGGCGGCCGGGAGCTGGACGCCGCCTTCTTCGCCCGCTGGATGACGGCTTCGGCCGACGCGGTGGCCCGGGAGGCGGACCGGCTGACGGAGCTGGATTCGGCGATCGGCGACGCGGACCACGGCGGCAACATGCGCCGCGGTTTCGAGGCGGTGCGCGGGGAGCTGGCCGAGGAGGTCCCCGGGACGCCGGGGGCCGTGCTGATGACGGCCGGCAGGAAGCTGGTCTCCACGGTGGGCGGCGCCTCGGGCCCGCTGTACGGCACACTGCTGCGCCGTACGGGCAAGGCGCTCGGCAGCGCGGAGCGCGTCAGCGGCGAGGACCTGGCGGACGCGCTGCGTACCGGGATCGATGCGGTGGCGCAGTTGGGCGGTGCCGCAGCGGGTGACAAGACGATGCTCGACGCGCTGTTCCCGGCCGTGGCGGCGCTGGCGGACAGCGGCGGCGAGGATTTCGGTGCGGCGCGGGACGCGGCCGAGCGGGGTGCGGAGGAGACGGTGCCGATGCAGGCCCGCAAGGGCCGGGCCAGCTATCTGGGCGAGCGCAGCATCGGGCACCGGGACCCGGGAGCGACCTCGGCTGCGCTGCTGGTGGCGGCGCTGGCGGAGGCCGACGGCGCCGAGGGCGGGACGGCAGGGTCCCAGGAGAACGACAGCAGTGGGAGTGAGTGACGTGGCGCAGGCCGACGGCAGCAAGCGGGTGGGGATCGTTCTGGTCTCGCACAGCAAGGAGGTCGCCGACTCGGTCGCCCGGCTGGCCGCGGGCCTCGCCGGGGTGCCGGACGCCCGGGTCGCCGGTGCGGGCGGGCTGCCCGACGGCGGGCTCGGTACCAGCGAGGAACTGATCGTCGAGGCCGCGCACCGGATGGACGAGGGAGCGGGTGTCGCGCTCCTGGTCGACCTGGGCAGCGCGGTGCTGACGGTCAAGACGCTGCTGGCCGAGGGCGACGAGCTGCCGGAGCCCGCCCGGTTGGTGGACGCGCCCCTGGTGGAAGGTGCGGTCGCCGCCGTCGTGACGGCCGCGGGCGGCGGCGACCTGGCTGCGGTGGCCTCGGCTGCCGAGGAGGCATACACCTACCGCAAGCTCTGAGCAGCGGTCAGTTGCGGGAGCGGCGGACCGCCGTCCGGGGCCGAGCCCTTCCCGGACGCGGCTCCGGGCGGTGCCACCGGTCCGGCCGGTGGCACCGCTCCGGCCGGCGCCCGGGATCCGGCCGGGACTCCAGGGCCGACCGGGACGCCGGATCCGGCCGGGACTCCAGGTCCGGCCGGACCGGCTCTTCGGTGGAAGTCCCGTTCGTGCCCGGTGTCCGGCCGCGGTCGGGGATCGCGGTCGAGACCGCGGGCAGGAGGCGGTTCGGTGCGCCGGTCCGGGACGGCGGAGGCCGCCGCAGCGACGACCGGGATGTGCCGCCAGCGGCTGTCGGGGGCATGCCGGGTCGCGACCGCCGTCCGGGCCTGCTGCGCGGCCGCGTCGGCCACCGCGCGTGCCGCCGTTCCGGCCAGCGCATAACGCCCGTAGCCGGTGCGGTGCACCAGCCCGTGCTCCGCGGCCTGCGCGAGGAGCTTGTTCGCCTGGGAGGCGCTGAGTCCGGCACGCGCGGCTATCGCCCCCAGCCGGTGGGGCGAGCCGGGGTTCTCCCGCTCCAGCGCCGTCATGGCCGCGAGTAACGCGAAACCCGTGGCCGCGCTCACCGGGCGCACCCGGAACGAAGCGTGCACCGGTACCGGACACCGGCGCGGTACCGCACCGGGAAGCATGTCACCGATTTCATCATTGGTTTACACCTTCGAAGTCGATTCATTCGCCGGGATCTGCACGGCCGGACCGCTCCACCCGCCGTCCGCCGTCATTTCGGATGCCCCGCTCGGGTCGTCCGCATTCGCGCGCCGGCAGCGGAACTTGGCATACCGCCCCGGAATGTGACGCCTACTTTTCCGCCGGTGGAAAAGTAGGCGTTCCCAACCCGCCACCCTCTTGCGCTGAGCGCATCGACTGTCGGAAGGTGACCACGGCCGACTTCAGGCCCTCGAGAGGGCAACAGGGAAGGTGGTACATGGGTATTCCTTTCGCATCCATGACAACGCCCCCGCTCTCGGATTCGATTTGCAGGAGCGTAACCGCGCGGCTCCGTCGGCGGGACGAAGCCCCGACTGCCCTTTCCGAGGCCGGATTTCGCACCGGCCGCACCCACGAGCTCGCCGTCCGCACGCTGTGACGGCGGACCCCGAGAACCCACGCAGAAGGGAGAGCTCCATGCGTTACATCCACTGATGAGTTCACGGTTGTCGCGGCCACGTGTATTCACGCGTGGCCGCGAACGTGCCGGCCCCTTTGCAAGCCACTTCGCACCCACTTCGCACCCCACCCCCACCGGATCCGAGAAAGGCTGGCCATGACGGGAGCGGCGGACACAGAGCGGGACCCCCTCTACGACCCCCTGGCTCCTGAGGTCATCGCCGCTCCGCACGCGGCATACCGGCGGCTGCGCGAACACCGCAGGGTCTACTGGCACGCGCAGCTCGACTCCTGGGTGCTCACCGGGCACGCCGAGTGCCGCAAGGTGCTCGGTGACACGACCGCTTTCGGCTCCGACTTCCGCAGGGTGGGCGAGGCGGTCCCCGACGCCCAACTGAGCGTGCAGTCGCTGGACCCGCCCGCCCACTCCGCGGTCCGCCACCTGCTCGTCTCCGCGCTGCACGTGCGCTCGCACACGGCCGTGACGGACACCGCGGCGCAGCTCGCCGCCGGGCGGCTGGAGGCGCTGCGCGGCGACGGCGCCGGCACCGTCGACCTGGTCGGCGGATTCGCCCGCCCGCTCGCGCTGCACACGATGTGCGACTTCCTGGGCGTCGCACCGCCCGACGGGCCCTGGTTCGAGGAGATGTCCAACGCCATCGTCCGCAGCATGGACGCGGGACTGGATCCCGCACGTGCCGAACCGGGCACCCGGGCCCGGGCCGAGCTGAGCCGGATGGTGGGCGAGTGGCTGGAGACCGCCGGCGAGGACGGCTTTCTCGGCGCCGCCCGCGCCGCCCGTGCCCAGGCCCCGGAGGTGTCCGAGGCGGTGCTGGCCAACTCGCTGCGGGCCGTGCTGCACGCGGGGTACGAATCCGTCAGCCGGCTGCTGGGCAACGCACTGGCCCGGCTGGTGGACGACCCCGCGCTGCTCGGCCGCGCCATGGCTCAGCACGCGCTGGATCCGCTGGTCGACGAGTTGCTCCGGCTCGACGGGCCGGTCCAGGCCGACGCCCGGGTGTGCGTGGCCGACAGCGAGCTGGGCGGCCGGCGGATCCGGCACGGCGAGGTCGTCGTGCTGCTGCTGGGCGCGGCCGACCGGGACCCGGAGGTCTTCGCCGACCCGGACGCGGTGGACCTGACCCGGCGCAAGGGAGCACATCTGGCATTCGGCCGGGGCGCGCACGCCTGTCTGGGCGCGGGGCTGGCCACCTTGCAGTTGCGAGCGGTGCTCTCGGCCCTGCACACGGCCGGGATCGGCTTCCGGCCCCAGGGCCCCGCAGAGTACGAACACACCGCGACACTCCGCGGGTTGCGCACACTGCCGGTCGCGGTCAGCGAGGCCGCTGCCGCCCGCTGAACGCCCCGACCCGCAGCTCCGTCCCGGCTCCGCGGACACCCCCGGAGCACCGTGCGAAGGGAAAGCCCGTGCCCGTTTTCGACCGTCCGCTCCGCCACACCCTGAGACTCGCCGCGGCGGCGGCGCTGTCGCTGGCCTGCCTGTCGGCCCAGCAGGCCGGTGCCGCGCCGCTGCCTTCCGCACCGGCCGGGACCACCGCCACCGGCCGGGCCGCCCTCTCCCCCGACCGGTTGGCCGACGGGGTGCGGGGCCGGGACGTGGCCCGCCACCTGCGGGCCTTCCAGCGGATCGCCGATGCCGAGGGCGGCAATCGGGGCTACAACCGGCCCGGATTCACCCGCTCGGTGCGGTACGTGGCCGGCAAGCTGGCAGCGGCCGGATACGAGGTCGAGAGGCAGCGGGTGCCCTACACCGACTTCGACATCGCCGAGGAGCGGCTCTCCGTGCGGTCGGGGAGCGGCGACGGCCGGCGGGTGCCCGTCCTGATGACCCGCTTCACTCCGTCGACCTCCGCGGCCGGTCTCGATGCACGGGTGGTCGCACTGCCCCGCGGGAGGACGGGCTGCACGGCATCGGACTACGACGGCGTGACCGCGCGCGGGGCGGTCGTCGTACTGGCCCGCGACGCCTGCGGATTCGGCCACCAGCAGCAAGTGGCCGCGCAGGCCGGCGCGCGGGCGGTGGTGATGTACTACCCGACCCCGTCGCCGCAGAACAACTACCGTCTGATGGGCCTGCCCCGGGAGAACTTCGTGATCCCGATGGGGATGGTCTCCCAGACCGACGGCGAACGACTGGCGCGGCAGGCCGCCTCGGACGAGGGCGCCCGGGTGCGGCTGACACTGCGCGGAGACGACGTGCGGCGCACGACGGTGAACGTCATCGCCGAGACGAGGGGCGGCGATCCGGACGACGTGGTGGTGATGGGCGGCCACCTCGACAGCGTGCCGGAGGCGCCGGGCATCAACGACAACGGCTCCACCGCCGCGACCGTGCTGCAGACGGCGCTGGAACTGGCACCGCACCAGGACCGGGTGCGCAACAAGGTGCGGTTCATGTGGTGGGGCGCCGAGGAGCTCATCGACGTCGGCTCCGGCTACTACGTCGACCACCTCTCGCCCGCCGAGCGCGGCAGGATCGCCGCCGTTCTCAACGCGGAACTGCTCGCCCCGTCCAACTACGGGCGCTTCGTCTGGGACCCGGGAACCGGCGGCAGCCACCGGATCGCCGAGCTGTTCGCCGGGTACTTCGAGCGGCGCGGACTGCCCTTCGAGCGGCAGGACCCGGGCGCGATCGGCTCCGACCACCTGGTGTTCCAGGCCGCGGGCATCCCGGTCGGCGGGCTGGACGGGGGCAATCTGCAGGTGAAGACCCCCGAGCAGCAGGCACGCTTCGGCGGCACGGCGGGGCGGATGTTCGATCCCTGCTACCACCAGCCGTGCGACCGGCTGGAGGCCATCGACCGGACGGCGCTGGACACCAACGCCCGCGCGCTGGCCTGGGTCCTGGGCGAACTGGCGCTGAAGGACGGCGCCGTACGCGGGATACGGGCCGCCGGGTAGCCCGGCCGGGCACACGCGGTCACCGGCGGGGCCGGGTGACCTGGCCGCCGGTGACCGCGTGTGCCCGCGGCCCTCAGGCCCCGTCAGACCCCGTCAGGCCGCAGCCGGCCGGCCCGTCAGCCCGCCGCGTCCGGGGACGCGGTGAAGGAGGCCGGGCCCTCCTGGGAAGCCTGCTTGATGCGGAAGTGCGCGTACTCCTTCAACGTCGGCAGCTCGTCGAGGCCGAACCAGCCGACCTCCAGCGACTCCTCGTCGTTGACGCGCACGGCACTCGCCGCCGCCGCGGTGGCCCGGCAGCGGAAGACGATGTCCATGAACTGGCAGATGTCCCCGTTGGGGTAGGTGACGGGCTTGTCCAGCGCGTACACCCCGACCAGACGCTCGGCCACGCACCGGACGTTGGTCTCCTCCTGCACCTCGCGCACCGCGCAGTCGGCCGGCTGCTCACCGGGCTCCGGGATGCCGCCGATCACCGCCCACCGGCCGGTGTCGGCCCGCCGCCCCAGGAGCACCCGCCCCCGGTCGTCGAAGACGACGACGCTGACGCCGGGCAGGTGGAGGAGCTGGTGACCGGCGGAGCGCCGCAGGTCGCGGATGTAGTCGGGAGTCGCCATGATCCGACCCTAAGCCGGGCGGGATCCGCGCGCCGCCCGAGGCGGCAGCGGGCGGCACGCGGGGATCAGGCCGCCCGCAGCGCGTGCAGCCGGGCGCGGATGTGGTGGACCGCCGCCTCCGCGTCGTCCACGGTGACGGTGAACAGCCGGCCGTCGCCCAGCCGGAGCACCAGCCCCTCCCCCCGCCGGATGACGACGGCGGTGCCCTTCTCGGGCCGCCAGCGGTAGCCCCAGCCGCCCCAGTGCCGCGGGGTGACGCGGGGGGCGTGCTCGGCGTGCACCACGTCGCGCAGGTGGATGCGGCGGCGCGGGACACCGGCGTGCCCGCACCGCACCTCCAGCGTGTCGTTCTCCACCTTCACCTCGACGTGCACGAAGGCGAGGGTGCCGAAGAGGACGAGCAGGCCGACGGCGACGCAGCCGACGACGGACATGATCCGCGGCACCACCCCACCGGGCCAGGTCATGTCCACCGCGAGATCGATGCCCAGCGCCAGGCATCCGACGCCGACGGCGGCCAGGCCCCACTGCAGCCGGCTGCTGGCCCGCCCGGTCCAGACCTGTGCGCCCGGCGGCGGGACGACGTGCCGGGGAGGCGCGGGGGCGGGGCTGCGGGCGGCTTCGCCGCGGGGTCCGGCGCCGCCCTGGGCGGATGCGGCGCCGTCGCGGGGACGGTCACTCATGTCGGCAGCGTACTCGCGGGAGCCCGCACCGGCAGCCGGAGCGGGCCGTGTCAGCCACCGGGAACCGGACCGGCCCCCGCCCGCAGCCGTCCACGGGCGCCGCGAGCCCAGGACCGGCACGCCCCGGCGGACGGACCCGCGGCAGCCGGGCCCCGGCCCCGGCGCGTGGCCGCCCAGGGGGCCGGGCGGTCAGGCCCGCGCGGCGGAGGCCGTGTTCCCCGCGGCCAGCAGTCGGCCCTCCGGGTAGCTGAAGGCCGCGTCCGGGAGGGCGGCCGTCCTGCCGCTGTGCAGCACGGTGAGCTCTCCGGTGGGCGCCGCCTCCGGCTCGGGGCTGACGCCGGCGCGGCGCAGTGCCTGGGCGCAGACGGCGGCGGCCGACCCGTACAGCGCGGGGCCCTCGGCGCGGGTGCCGCGCAGCGCTTCCTGGATCCGGCTGCCGACCAGCTCGTAGTGGGTGCAGCCGAGCACGACCGTCTCCACGCCGGCGGGGGTGCGCTCGGCGGCCGCGCGCACGGCCTCGGCGATCAGGGTTTCGGAGCCGCTCTCCACGGCGTCCGCGAGCCCGTGGCAGGGCACTCCGGTGATGTCGGCGCCGTTCCCGAACTCCTCGATCAGCCGTCGCTGGTAGGGGCTGCCGGTGGTGGCCGGGGTTGCCCAGATGGCGATCCGCCCTCCGGTGCGCACGGCGGCCGCCGCCGCGGGCTTGACGGCCGGGACGGTGCCGATGACGGGCAGGCCGGGTTCCAGTTCGGCGCGGAGCGCGGGCAGCGCGTGCACCGAGGCCGTGTTGCAGGCGACGATCAGCGCGGCCGGACGGTGCTCGGCGGCGGCCCGGGCGCAGTCCCGCGCACGCGCGGCGATGTCCGCGCCGTCGCGGGGCCCCCACGGCAGTCCGTCCGGGTCGGAGGAGAGCACGAGGTCGGCGTCGGGGCGTGCGCGTCGCACCGCCGCGGCCGCGGGCAGCAGGCCGATACCGGAGTCCAGTAGCGCGATCTTCATGTGGAGGAACTGTACTTCACGGACGAAGACCGCCCCCGTCCGCCGCTGCCCCGGGCCACGGTCCGTGCACATGGTTCCGTGTCCGGCGCGCGGCGCGGCGCCGCCGGGGGCCGGTGTACGGCAGACTCCGCACGATGAGCGCGCTCACCTGGACCTCGGCCGTTCCGCTCGCCTCGCTGGCCGCGTGGGTGTGGCTGCTGCTGGGGCAGGGCTTCTTCTGGCGGACCGACGTCCGGCTGCCGCGCCCCGGCGGGCCGGAACCGGTCCACTGGCCCGCGGTGTGCGTCGTGGTTCCCGCCCGGGACGAGGCCGGGGTGCTGCCGCTGACCCTGCCGACGCTGCTGGCCCAGGACTACCCGGGAGGGACGCGGATCGTGCTGGTGGACGACGGGTCCCGGGACGGCACCGGCGCCGTCGCCCGGGAGCTGGCGGCGCGGGCACCGGAGGGGCCGCCGCTGACGGTGCTGGAGCCCGGCGAGCCCGCGCCGGGCTGGACGGGGAAGCTGTGGGCGGTGCGGCAGGGCATCGAGCACGCCCGCCGCGCCCCGGCGGAGCCGGAGTTCCTGCTGCTGACCGACGCGGACATCGCGCACGAACCGGACTCGCTGCGCCGCCTGGTGCGGGCCGCGCTCGGCGGGCAGCTCGACCTGGTCTCGCAGATGGCGCGGCTGCGGGTGCGCACCGGGTGGGAGCGGCTGATCGTGCCGGCCTTCGTGTACTTCTTCGCCCAGCTCTATCCGTTCCGCCGGGTCAACAGGCCCGGTGGCCGCACCGCGGCGGCGGCGGGCGGCTGCGCACTGCTGCGGACCGCGGCCGCGGTCAGCGCCGGGGTGCCGGACAGCATCCGGGACGCGGTCATCGACGACGTCTCGCTGGGCCGCGCCGTCAAGCGCTCCGGCGGCCGGATCTGGCTGGGCCTCGGCGACCGGGTGCGCAGTGTGCGCCCGTACACGGGGTTGGAGCCGCTGTGGCGGATGGTGTCGCGCAGCGCCTACGCGCAGTTGCGCAACAGTCCGTTGCTGCTCGCGGGCACCGTGCTGGGGCTCGTGCTGGTCTACCTGGTGCCGCCGGTGTGGGCCTGCGCGGGCTCGCCGGTCGCCGGAGCCGGGTGGCTGGCGATGACCCTCTCGTACGTACCGATCCTGCGCTACTACGGGCAGCCGGTCTGGCTGGCGCCGCTGCTGCCGGTGACGGCGGCGCTGTATCTGGCCATGACCGTCGACTCGGCGGTACAGCACCACCGGGGCCGGGGAGCCGCGTGGAAGGGCCGCACCTACTCCTGAGGGCACGGCCCGCTCACCGCAGCACGGCCCCGGGGCCCGTCACTTGCGGCCCGGTGTCCACTGCATGCCCCAGCCGTACTCCTCGTCCACGGTGCGCTGCGGGCTGACGCCGCGCCGCGGGACGAGGTAGCGGGCCTCGCGGCGCACCATCAGCTCGCCCCGCTCGTTGCTGATCAGGGCGAGGGCGCAGACGGTGGAGGGGACCGTGCACTCGTCGAGGGAGAAGTCGACGGGCGCGCCGTGCTGCGGCTGCAGGGTGACGGTCGCGTGCAGCCCGGCGAAGCTGCGGGCTCCCTCGTAGATGGTGACGAAGATGAGGATGCGGCGGAGTTCGGCGGCATGGTCGAGGTTGATGGTGAGGTTCTCGCCGGTCTCCACCGCGCCGGTCCGGTCGTCGCCGTCCAGGTGGATGTAGGGCGGCCGGTTCAGCGAGCCGAAGGAGTTGCCGAGGGCCTGGACGACGCCCTTGCGCCCGTCGGTGAGCTCGTAGAGAGCGCACAGGTCCAGGTCGGGGCCGGTGAGGGCGCCCATGGCCCGGGTCAGCCGCCCGGCCAGGCCCTTCGGCTGCTGGGCCTGGGTCGTCCAGTTGAGGTTGACCCGCATGGCGCCCGAGGTGCCGCCCTGCTTGGTGAGCGAGACCGAGGGGGCCTCCTTGGTGAGCGTCACCTTGGTCAGCCGCACCGGCGCGGATCCGGTGGCGGGCGGGGCCGCGGGAGGCGCGCTCGGCGCCGCGGCGGAGGCCGGAGCGGCAGGTGCGGAGACCTGGGGCAGTTGCGGTGCCCGGACGCCGGGCGGTGCGGGGACGTGCGGCGTCGGAGCGCTGCTCGGGTCCGGCGGCGGGGTGCCGGTACCGGCTGTGGTGGGCGTGCTGCCGGCGGGTGCGGCGTCGTCGACGCTGATGCCGAAGTCGGTGGCGAGCCCCGCCAGTCCGCTCTCGTAGCCCTGGCCGACGGCGCGGAACTTCCAGGCGCCCTGCCGGCGGTAGAGCTCCCCGAGCAGGTACGCGGTCTCTCCCGCCGCGTCCGTGGGGTCAAAGCGGGCGATCTCCTGGCCCGAGGACGGTCCGCCGACGGTCGCGTCCAGCAGCCGCACGTAGAGGCCGGGGACCTGTCCGAAGCTGCCGCCGTCCGCGGAGGCGGCGACGACGATGCGCGTGATGTCCGGCTCGACGCCGTCCAGTTCGACGGTCAGTTCGTCGGTGCAGGCGGCGCCTATCGGGTTCTTCCCCTCGTGCCGGACGGCGGAGGAGGAGTGCCGCGGCTGGTTGTAGAAGACGAAGTCGTCGTCGGAGCGGACCTTGCCCTGCTCGGTCAGCAGCAGCGCCGAGGCGTCGACGTCCGGCACGAGGGGGCCGGACGACCAGCCGAGTTCGACCCGCACCGCCGTGGCGGGTACGGGGACGTTCGTCCCCTTGCGCATCGTCATGGCCACTCCCCCTGGGTTCGGTTCCTGCGTACCGCTCCCCAACCTATTGCACTGCGCCACCGCTGCCGAAGCCCCCTCGCTCCGACTCCCCGGACTCGAACATCTGGCAGGGGTATGGGCGTTCTATGTCCTAGCCGGTGGGCTTATGCTTCTGTCAGCTTCCCCTCCCGCGCGCCCGCAACAGGGACAGGCGGGAACAAGCCATGTCCCTGTGCCTGATCAGCCGTCATCGTGGTCGGCATGGGGGGTATTCGCCCTGTTCGGGCTCTCCCGCGTGCGCCTCTGGCGCGGCTGCCTCCGATGGGGCGAAAACCGGCTCCCGCCTGCACCGACAGGGAAGGCGTAGGCGTTCCTTCCGCACCTCTCTAGTGCCGATGCTGATTTTGGGCTTAACTTATGAGTATGACCTCCCCCCGCAGCTCTTACAGCGGCGGCTACTACGCTGCACCGTCCTACCCCGAGACGCCGATCTACGACAGTCTCGTCGCTGAGCGGGGCACGCCGCAGATCGCTCCCATCCGGGTGCCGTCGGCCTATGACACGGGAGGCACGGGCAGCGCACTCGCGGCGCTGCCTCCCGCCCTGCCCGCGGGCCCGGCAGCGCCCCAGCAGCCCGGCTCCCTGCAGTACTCCGCACCGGCGCCGTCCTACGGCTACCCGTCGGCCGCCGCGCCCCAGCCACAGATGCCGCAGCCCGCGCCGCAGCAGGCGCCGATGCGCCAGCAGCCGATGCGCCAGGCGCCCGCCGCGCTGCCGCCCGGAGGCGGCGCAGGCCAGGGGGGACCCGTGCCGCTGCAGCACACCCCGGCACCGCACATCCCGCAGCAGGCGCAGCGCGGGTACGGCTACCCGGGCCCGGCGCAGCCGCAGCAGCCCGTGCAGCAGCAGCCGCAGCCGCAGGTCCAGGTGCAGCAGTACCAGCAGCAGGCGGTGCACAACCAGGCCACGCAGTACATGCGCCCGGTGGCGCCGCGGCCGGCCGCGCCCCGCCAGATGCCCGGGCAGTACGAGGAGCCCTACGACGGCTACCAGTACCCCGGCCGCGGCTACTGAGCGGTCCGCACACCGCGCCGGCGCCGCAGGCGTGCACCGCCGTTGGGGAGACGGCGGTGCACGCACACTGCTCCCGGGGCTCAGTCCTCCAGCAGCCGGGACCTGATCAGGAAGCGCACCCCCTCGGGGGCTTCCAGGGAGAAGCCGCTGCCTCTGCCGGGGACGGTGTCGACGGTCAGATGGGTGTGGCTCCAGTAGGCGAACTGGGCGGCGGACATCCAGAACGGCACCGGGTCCGGCACGCCGTCGATCCGCAGCTCGCCCAGGAGGACGTCGGAGTCCCCGGTGCGGAACTCGCCGCGCTCGTAGCACATGGGGCTGCTCCCGTCGCAGCAGCCGCCGGACTGGTGGAACATCAGCGGCCCGTGCTTGCCGGTCAGCATCCGCAGCAGCTCGGCGGCGGCCGGTGTGACGGCGACCCGCTCGGGCTCCGTACGGCCGTCCGCAACCGGCCGCGCCGGAGCGCCGTCACCACTCCGCCCGGCCGGAGCGCCCTGTGGCCGGGCCTCCATCAGAACAGTCCCATTTTCTGCGGTGCGTAGCTGACCAGCAGGTTCTTCGTCTGCTGGTAGTGGTCGAGCATCATCTGGTGGTTCTCCCGGCCGATACCCGACTGCTTGTACCCGCCGAACGCGGCGTGCGCCGGGTAGGCGTGGTAGCAGTTCGTCCACACCCGTCCGGCCTGGATGGCACGGCCCGCCCGGTAGGCGCGGGCGCCGTCGCGGGTCCAGACCCCGGCGCCGAGGCCGTAGAGGGTGTCGTTGGCGATCCGCACGGCCTCGTCGAAGTCCTCGAAGGCGGTCACCGAGACGACGGGCCCGAAGATCTCCTCCTGGAAGACGCGCATGTCGTTGCCGCCCTCCAGGACGGTGGGCCGCACGTAGTAGCCGCCCTCCAGTTCGCCGCCCAGTTCGGCGCGGACCCCGCCGGTGAGCACCCGGGCGCCCTCCTGCTGCCCGATGTCGAGATAGGAGAGGATCTTCTCCAACTGGTCGTTGGACGCCTGGGCGCCCACCATGGTGTCGGTGTCCAGCGGATGGCCCTGCACGATCGCCTCGGTGCGCGCGACACCGGCGTCCAGGAAGCCGCGGTAGTGGCTGCGCTGGATGAGCGCGCGCGAGGGGCAGGTGCACACCTCGCCCTGGTTGAGGGCGAACATGGTGAAGCCTTCCAGGGCCTTGTCGAGGAAGTCGTCGTCCGCGGCCGAGACGTCGTCGAAGAAGACGTTGGGGCTCTTGCCGCCCAGCTCCAGGGTGACGGGCTTGAGGTTCTCGGAGGCGTACTGCATGATCAGCCGGCCCGTGGTGGTCTCCCCGGTGAAGGCCACCTTGGCGACCCGGGCGCTGGCGGCCAGCGGCTTGCCCGCCTCGGCTCCGAAGCCGTTGACGATGTTGACGACACCCGGCGGCAGCAGATCGGCCACCAGGCTCATCCAGTAGTGGATGGAGGCCGGGGTCTGCTCGGCGGGCTTGAGTACGACGGCGTTGCCCGCGGCCAGCGCGGGGGCCAGCTTCCAGGCGGCCATCAGGAGGGGGAAGTTCCACGGGATGATCTGCGCGACCACGCCCAGCGGCTCGTGGAAGTGGTAGGCGACGGTGTCCTCGTCGATCTGGGAGAGCGAGCCCTCCTGGGAGCGGATCGCGGCGGCGAAGTACCGGAAGTGGTCGATGGCCAGCGGGATGTCGGCGGCCAGCGCCTCCCGGATCGGCTTGCCGTTCTCCCAGCTCTCGGCGACGGCCAGTTCCTCCAGGTGCGCCTCCATCCGCTGCGCGATCTGGTTGAGGAGCTGTGCGCGCTCCGCGGGCGGCGTACGGCCCCAGGCGGGTGCCGCCGCGTGGGCTGCGTCGATGGCCCGTTCGACGTCCTCGGCGGTGCCGCGGGCGATCTCGGTGAAGACGGCGCCCGTCACGGGGGTGGGGTTCTCGAAGTATCCGCCCTGCTTCGGAGCGACGTAGCTGCCGCCGATCCAGTGGTCGTAGCGCGGCTGGTAGCTCATCAGCGCGCCGTCGGTTCCCGGTGCGGCGTAGCGGCTCATGCTCTGCCTCCCTGTGCTCGGCGCACACGGCGTCCTGGCGTGTGCGCAGGCGTTCCTCGGCCCGCCCGGCGGTGGGCGGACACGGTTGCGGGGAGGTTAGCCGCGGGGACGTTGCGGATACGTTGCGTGCCTGTTCCCGGCGCCGCCCGGCCCGGGGACGGAGGGCCGCAGCCCGTAGGCGGCCCGCAGCTCCCGCACCCGTGCCGCCGTACCCGGCGTGGGGCGTGCGGCGTGCAGGGCCTCCCACATCTCCAGGTCCTCCTCGCCGGCCGCGGTGCACAGCCAGCGCTCCAGCAGCCGCGGCTCGGGGCGGGTGAGCAGCCGGCGGCGCAGCCGCTGCTCCAGCAGCCTGCGCAGCCGCAGCACTCCGGGCGCCGACGAGCCCGGCAGCAGCGGACCGCTGCAGGCGTCCAGGGCCGCACCGGGGTCGTCCGCGGCGAGTGCGTCGCCGACCGTGTCGTAGTCGGTGTGCGGGCGTTCCCGCAGCCGGTAGGGACGCGAGTCCAGCAGCGGGCCCAGCAGGTGCCGCAGCCGGGAGAGTTCGGCGCGCAGCGTGACCGGGTGCACCTCCCGCTCCCCGTACAGTTCACGGGCCAGCTCCTCGCCCGTCAGCCCGTCGGGGTGCGCGGCCAGCAGCAGCACGATCTCGCTGTGCCGCCGCCCCAGCCGCAGCGGCCGGCCGGACGCGCGGGTCTCCGGGGTGTGCAGCAGCGCCTCGTCCCGGCCGAGGACGGCGAGTGTGCAGACGTCCGGCGGCAGCGGGGGGCCGCTCGCGCGGGGGTCCGCTTCCGGAGCCGCCAGGCATGCTTCGGCCGCCCGGGCCGTGGCCTGGACGAGGGCGAGGCTGTGCGGTGATGCGAGGTGGTCGCCACCGGTCAGGTCGACGGCGCCGATGACCCGGCCGGTGCGCGGGTCGTGCACCGGCGCGGCGGCGCAGGTCCAGGACTGCACCGGGCGGCAGTAGTGCTCGGCGCCGAAGATCTGGACGGCGTGGTCGACCGCGAGGGCGGTGCCGGGCGCGTTGGTGCCGCTGGCGCGCTCGGACCACCGGGCGCCGGGGACGAAGTTCATCCGCTCGGCGCGGCGCAGCACCTGCCGGTGGCCCTCCACCCAGAGCATGGTGCCCTGCTCGTCGCAGACGGAGAGCAGATGGGCCCCGTCCTCGGCGATCGTGCCCAGCAGTTCACGGAAGAGCGGCATGGCGCGCGCCAGCGGGTGGGCCTCCCGGCGCCGGGCCAGTCCGGCGTCGTCCATCTCGACGCCCGCCATGCTCTCGGGGGCCAGCCGCGCCCCGGCGCAGCGGCGCCAGGAGTCGGCCACCACGTCGCGGACGGGCGCGGCGACGGTGCCGCCGGTCAGGAATCGTTCGTGGGCCCGGCGCAACTGCCCGGCCCGCTGGACCGCGTCGGCACCGGCCTCGAGTGCCAGCCATGGATTGCGCACCCCGTCATCGTGCAGCGGGTCAGGTCCGCAGACAACGGCTGCGGCGCACTGCGCACGGCGGGCCGCCGCCCCGGGGACGGCCGCTCCCGGGCACGCCCGTACCCGGGTCGCCGGCCGCGGTGCGGCCGACAGCCCGGGCGCCCCGGTCAGGGCAGCCGCGCGGGGGTGCCCTGACCGGGACCGGGGCGCTCCCCCGGCTCGGTCAGACCTCGACATCCTCCAGGATGCCGAGCGCGTCGGGCACCAGGACGGCGGCCGAGAAGTACGCGCTCACCAGGTAGGAGACCAGCGCCCGCTCGTCGATGCCCATGAAGCGGACGTTCAGGGACGGTTCGAGCTCGTCCGGGATCCCGGTCTGGTGCAGCCCGATCACGCCTTGGTCCTCCGCCCCGGTGCGCATGGCCAGTACCGAGGTGGTGCCGTCCGCGCGGATCGGGATCTTGTCGCAGGGCAGCAGCGGGATCCCCCGCCAGGCGTGTGCCGTGGCACCCTCGGCCTGGACCCGCTCGGGGTAGATGCCGCGGCTGCTGCACTCCCGGCCGAAGGCGGCGATGGCGCGCGGATGCGCCAGCAGGTACCGGGTCCGGCGGCGGCGGGAGATCAGCTCGTCCAGGTCCTCCGGGGTGGGGGCGCCGGTGCGGGAGCGGATGCGCTGGGTCAGGTCGGCGTTGTGCAGGAGTCCGAACTCGCGGCTGTTGACCAGCTCGTGCTCCTGGCGCTCGCGCAGCGCCTCGACGGTGAGCCGCAACTGCTCCTGCACCTGGTTCATCGGGTCGTTGTAGAGGTCGGCGATCCGGCTGTGCACCTTGAGCACGGTCTGGGCGACGGCCAGCTCGTACTCGCGCGGGTTCAGCTCGTAGTCGACGAACGTGCCCGGCAGCGGAACCTCGCCGAGATGGCCCGAGGCCAGGGCGATGTCGGCCTCGCCGCGCCGGTTCTGCGCGGGCAGGGTGCGGGCGAGGGCGGTGTCGAGGTGGTGGCGCAGCGCCGGGGAGGCGTCGGCTGTGCGCCGGAACGTCTCGCGGGGCAGCGCCAGCACCGTGCAGCGCGTGGTGGCGCGCAGGGTCTGCTGCCAGTTTCCCGGGTCCGGGGTGAGGATCTGGTCCCCGGCGTGGTCGCCGTCGGCGATGACGCCGAGTTCGATCTCGTCGTCGTACTGCCCCGCGGCCTCCTTGACGACACGGCCGTGCGCGATCAGCAGCAGTTCGTCCGCCGGTTCGCCGCGGACCGCCAGGGCGTCTCCGGGCTCGTACTCGCGTTGGGTGAAGCCGTCCGCCAGGGCGCGCAGGGCCGCTTCGTCCGCCAGGCCGCGCAGCAGCGGGATCTCCCGCAGCTCGGCGGGGATGACGTCGACCTCGGCGCCGGTGGAGACGAACTCGATCCGGCCGTCCCCCAGGGTGTGGGTGAGCCGCCGGTTGACGCGGAAGGTGCCGCCGGTGGTCTCCGTCCAGGGCAGGACTCGCAGCAGCCAGCGCGGGGAGATCCCCTGCATCTGCGGCGGCGTCTTGGTCGTGGTGGTGAGCTTGCGTGCGGCCGCCGTGGAGAGGCTGGCGCGGTCCTGCCGCAGCTCTTCGGGATGCGTGGTCATGTATGCCCGTTTTCCTGGTGTTTCCGACTGCCTGTTTTCCTGGGGACGCTTTTCCGGTCACCGCCGAGGACGGCTCTCCGGGCCGGGGACCATTGCCCCGGACACGGGTCAGTGGCCGATCTCGACGTCCTCGAGAATTCCGAGCGCGTCGGGCACGAGGACGGCGGCGGAGTAGTAGGCGCTCACCAGATACGACATGACGGCCTTTTCGTTGATCCCCATGAAGCGGACCGAGAGACCCGGGCTGTACTCGTCGGGAATTCCCGTCTGATGGAGTCCGACCACCCCCTGGGCCTTCTCGCCGGTGCGCATCGCCAGGACGGAGGTGCTGCCCTGCGGGGTGACCGGGATCTTGTTGCAGGGCAGGATGGGGACGCCGCGCCAGGCGGGCACCGAGTGCCCCTCGTGGTCGGCGGACTGCGGGTAGAGCCCACGCCTGCTGCACTCCCGGCCGATGGCGGCGATCGCCTTGGGGTGGGCCAGGATGACGCTGGGGTCCTTCCACACGGTGGCCAGCAGTTCGTCCAGGTCGTCGGGGGTGGGCGGACCGGAGCGGGTGTGGACGCGCTGCCGCATCCCGGCGTTGTGCAGCAGACCGATCTCGCGGTTGTTGACCAGTTCGTGCTCCTGGCGCTCGCGCAGCGCCTCGACGGTGAGCCGCAACTGCTCCTCGAGCTGGTTCATCGGGTGGTTGTAGAGGTCGGCGACCCTGGTGTGGACGCGCAGCACGGTCTGGGCGACTTCCAGTTCGTACTCGCGGGGGCTCAGCTCGTAGTCGACGAACGTGCCCGGCAGCGGCGCCTCCCCCAGGTGTCCGGAGGCCAGCTCGATCGCGGACTCGCCGTTCTCGGTGCGCCGGGAGGGGATGGAGGCGCCGGCGGAGGCCAGGTGGGAGCGGAGCGAGTCGGCACCGGCCAGGACGGTGTCGAAGGCGCCGCGCTCCAGGGTGAGGACGGTACCGCTGGTGAGCGCGGTCAGGGTGCGGTCCCAGGTGCCCGTCTCGCCGGTCATCAGCTGGTCGCCGACGAAGTCCCCGTCCGCGAGCACGCCCTGGGTGACGTCCTCGTCGTACCGGCCCCGGACCGACTGGCGCAGTTTGCCGTGTGCGATCAGTACCAGCCGGTCGGCGGGCCGGCCCTCTTCCAGGATCACCTCGCCGGGGCGGAAGTCGCGCTGCTCGCACCGGTCGGCGAGGCTCTCCAGCACCGCGTGGTCGTCGTAGCCGCGCAGCAGCGGGAGCTCGGTGAGCTCCAGCGGGACGACCCGGACCTCGGCGCCGGTGGAGACGAACTCCACCCGGCCGTCTCCGAGCGTATGGGACAGCCGCCGGTTCACCCGGAAGGTCCCGCCCGTCACCTGTACCCACGGCAGGGCCCGCAGCAGCCACCTCGAGGTGATCCCCTGCATCTGCGGGGGCGTCTTCGTGGTGGTCGCGAGATTCCGTGCCGCTTCCGTGGCGAGACTCTGCTGCGCCTGGTCCGCACTCCCGTTCCCGGAATTCCGCTCCGCCGCAGTCGTCATCCGACACCGCCAATCTTTGTTGATGCGCCGTCATATCGCTTGTTGCGGAATGAAGTTAAGTACGCGGCACGGGAAGCGGCAATCGCCCGAAAGAGACGGCTGCGCCCCGAATGCCCGCGCGATTCCCGGGTAAGATCACCAACTTTTCCTACCGAGCGTGACGACTGCGCGAGTGATCTCACTGTGTGCGACCTCCGTGTCGCACAGCGACCCTCCCCGCATCCGGGTCCGAGCAGATGTGCGGAAAACAACGGCGTACACACGTCCGACCCGCGCCCGGTGTCCGGCACCGGAAGGCGACTCAGTAAACTCGGCGGATCACGAGGGGAACGCAGTGCACCGGCGAGCCCGACGACCAGGAGAGGGGACCGACGGACCCGAAGACCCGGCAGCCGGTCGTGCGGCAGTCGGCCGGCTCGACGGCCCGTGGCCCGACGGCTCCTCTCGTGCGGGTACCGCACCCGGTGCACGGACGGCGAGAGGGGGTGCAGCGGTGCGCACTGTCGCCGGTCTGTGGCGCTGGCGGAGCAACCCGCTGTGCCGGCGCACCGACCGCCGGGAGGCATGGCTGTCCTTGTGCGCCGTGCTGCTGATCGCCCTCGCCGCCCCGCTGGCGGGATGGGCCGCCGCGGAGACCGCCCACGCGGCGCTGCTGCGCACCGCCCACGAGCAGCAGCACCAGCGGTCGCGGATTCCGGCGACGGTCCAGCGCGTGACGGTGCTGCCGCCGTTGGACTCCGAGACCGAGACCGGCGCCGGGGCGCAGAACCGCCACCGGATCACGGCCCGGTGGGAGGGACCGGACGGCACCCCGCACACCGGGGTCATCGTGCTCCGCCACCCTGTGGAGCCCGGCTCCCGCTTCCCGGTGTGGACGGACGCGCACGGGCGTCTGACCTCCCGTCCGATGAGCACACACAGCGCCCGGTCCTACTCGCTGCTGGCCGGGCTGGCCATCGGCGCGCTCGCCGCCGGAGGGCTGGAGGCCGCCAGGCGACTGACCGTACGGCTGCTGCTGCGGCGCAGGTACGCGCGCTGGGACGAGGAGTGGGTGCGCATCGGCCCCGACTGGGGCCGCACCGGAACCAGCACCTGAGAAACGCCCCTTCCCGGCATGTCCCGTTCCGAACGGGTGTCCGCGCCGGTCACTCGGTCGGACCCGTCACCGCAGAGCACCAGCGCACGCTACGGTGGTGCGGCCGGCCCGGACAGCGCACGCAGTGCTCCGTGCGACCGGCGCAACGCATCTCCGCACGAACGAGGTTGGGGCACAGCACTCCATGGCACAGGGCTCGGTCCAGGTGACGCACAGCGGCACGTCGCGGTGGCGGCGGCGCACGGGCGAATACGCATCGTTGTCCGCCGCACTGGAGGTGGCGGGCGACGGCGACGTCCTCACCGTGGCACCCGGCACCTACCGGGAGAACCTGGTCATCGAGCGCATGGTGACCCTGCGCGGCCCCGAACGCGGCGGCTCCGGACCGGTCAGGATCGCCCCCGCGGACGGGGTGGCGCTCACCGTGCGCTCCGCCGCGCTGGTCCAGGACCTGCAGATCGAGGGCCAGGACTCGGCCGTGCCCGCCGTGCTGGTGGAGGACGCGGCACCGGAACTGGCCGGGCTGCGGGTGATGACCCGCTCGGCCTCGGGGATCGAGGTGCGCGGCAGCGCGCGGCCCACGGTACGGCGCTGCACCGTGGACAATCCGGCCGGTCTCGGCTTCAGCATCACCGGGGGCGCCGGGGGCGTCTACGAGGAGTGCGAAGTGGTGGCCGCGGGCCAGTCCGGTGTCCTGGTGAGAGACGGCGCCCGGCCCCGGCTCGCGCACTGCAGGGTGCACCTCGCCTCGGGCGCGGGCATCGCGCTGCAGGGCGAAGGCAGCACCCTGGAGGCGCTGGACTGCGAGATCTACGAGATCAAGGGCAGCGGCCTGCGCGTCGCCGGGCGCGCCAGCGGGCACTTCACGGACTGCCGGGTGCACCGGACCTCGACCGACGGGGTCACCCTGGACACCGACGCCGTGCTCACCCTCGCGGACTGCGACATCCACGACATCCCGGAGAACGCGGTCGACCTGCGGTCCCGCTCCGTGCTGACCCTGACCCGCTCCACGGTGCGCCGGTTCGGCCGCAACGGCCTGTCCGTGTGGGATCCGGGAACCCGCGCGGACGCCAACGGCTGCGAGATACACGAGAGCACCGGCGACTACCCGGCGGTGTGGGTCAGCGACGGTGCCACCGCGGTACTCGACACCTGCCGGGTGCACTCGGTGCCCGACGCGCTGTTCGTCCTGGACCGGGGCTCGCGCGCCGACGTCCTGGACAGCGACCTCTCCCAGGTGCGCGGCACCGCCGTCTCGGTGAGCGACGGCGCCGTCGTACAACTGGACGACTGCCGCATCAGCAAGGCCGCCACCGGCGCCTGGTTCCGCGACCACGGCAGCGGCGGAGTGCTCAACGGCTGCACCATCGACCAGGCGGCGACCGGCGTGATCGTCACCAAGGGCGCCGATCCCACCATCGAGCGCTGCACGGTCAGCGGTTCCGGCGAAGCCGGGTTCTACGTCTCCGCCGAGGGGCGCGGGACGTTCCACAACTGCCGGGTGTCCGGCTCGCGCGGCTACGGCTTCCACGTGATCGACGGCTGCCGCACCACGCTGCGCCGCTGCCGCACCGAGCGCTGCACGCGCGGCGGCTACGAGTTCGCCGAGGAGGGGCCGACCGTCGAGGACTGCAGCAGCGACGAGAGCGCCTCCGCGGTCACCGCTGCGCCCGCCGCGCCCTCCCCGGCGCCCGTCTCCCCCACCCCGCCCGCCGAGGGTCCGGCCGGGCTGCTCACCGCGCAGGCCGCGGTGCCCCGGCAGCGCTCGGAGAGCCCGTCACCGACGGCGCCGACGGCGGCAGCCGCACCCGGCGACGGCACGGCCGGCGAGAACGTGGAGGACGCGGCGGAGGAGGCACCGCGCCCCGCCAAGGAAGTGCTGGGGGAACTCGACGGGCTGGTCGGGCTGGACGCCGTCAAGCGCGAGGTCCGGGCACTCACCGACATGATCGAGGTCGGCCGCAGGCGGCAGCGTGCCGGGCTGAAGGTGGCGTCCGCACGGCGGCACCTGGTCTTCACCGGATCGCCCGGCACCGGCAAGACCACGGTCGCCCGGCTCTACGGCGAGATCCTGCACTCGTTGGGGGTGCTGCGCCGCGGGCATCTGGTGGAGGTCTCCCGCGTGGACCTGGTCGGCGAGCACATCGGGTCCACGGCGCTGCGCACCCAGGAGGCGTTCGAGAAGGCCAAGGGCGGTGTGCTGTTCATCGACGAGGCGTACGCGCTCGCCCCGCAGGACTCGGGCCGCGACTTCGGCCGCGAGGCCATCGACACCCTGGTGAAGCTGATGGAGGACCACCGGGACGACGTGGTGGTCATCGTGGCGGGCTACACCACCGAGATGGAGCACTTCCTGGCCGCCAACCCCGGTGTGGCCTCACGCTTCTCCCGCACGATCACCTTCGGCGACTACGCCCCGGAGGAGCTGCTGAGCATCGTCGAGCAGCAGGCCGAGGAGCACGAGTACCACTTGGGCGGCGGCACGCGGCAGGCGCTGCTGGAGTACTTCGGGCAGCTTCCCAAGGGCCCCTCGTTCGGCAACGGGCGCACCGCGCGGCAGACGTTCGAGGCGATGGTCGAGCGGCACGCGGGCCGGGTCGCGCAGCTTCCCGACCCGAGCACCGAGGACCTCACCCTGCTCTACCCCTCGGATCTGCCCGGCCCGGTCTGAGCGGCCGGCGGGTCCGCCGCACCGGACCCCCGCCGGTCCGGCTGCCGACCGGGCCGCCGGTCGGCGTCCTGGTCCTGCCGCGGGCACGGGCAGGCGCCGGTTGCGGGGAGAGCCCGCCGGGCGCGGTCCGCGAGGCGGGCCAGCAGCCCCGCCCGCTCCTCGGCGAAGGCCGGGTCCGCCTGGTAGTCCCCGTGCGCCAGGACCGGTTCGGGCAGCGGCAGCGCACGGGTGCGGCCGTAGGCGACGGGGTCGCGCAGCGGGCCGCGGTCGACTCCGCGGCAGTCCTCGGGCGGTCCTGGCTCGGGAGCGTCGGCGCGCTCGGGCCGCACCGGACCGCCGATCGGGTCGGTCAGCCGCCACAGGTTGCGCCAGCACTCCAGATCACCGTGCAGGGCGGCCAGCCGGTGGGGGCCGAAGTAGGCGGGGAACCAGCGCCCGTAGAGCCGTTCCAGGGGTGAGCCGTAGGTGAGGAGCGCGACCTGGCGGCGGGTGCCGGGATCCAGTTGCCAGACCGCCGCGGCCGCCAGGACGCTGCCCTGCGAGTGGCCGGAGATCACCAGGCGCCGTTCGGGCCGCCGGTCGGTCCACATCGCCATCCGCCAGGCCAGGTCGGGCACGGCGCGTTCGGCGTAGCAGGGCGGCGCGAACGGGTGGGCGCAGCGCGGCCAGAAGGTGCCCACATCCCACAGGATGCCGATGGTGCGGCGGGCCGAGGCGTCCCGGTAGGCGCGGCGGCCCCAGGCGAGGAGCAGGACGAAGGCGAACCCGACCAGCCAGGAGCCGAGGGCCTGCACGGCGTCGGCGGACCCCGCCACGACGCCCGGCGCTCCGTCCGTCGCCTGCCCGGGCACCTGGCCGGTCAGCAGCGTGCCGAGCACGGCCGCACCGCCCATGACGAGTGTGGCGGCGGCGACGGCCGCCACCAGCCGGGGCGCCCGGTCGGTGAGTCCGGCGCGGGCGATGGTGGCGGCGATCCGGCGGGAGCGGGACGGGTCGGGCAGCGATTCGGGGTACCCGGCCGCCACGTCGTCGGTGAGCCGCCGGGTGTCGCGCCACACGCGCACGGCGGACCAGCCCGCCAGCAGCAGCACCAGGACCAGCAGAACGGGGATGACGGACGCCTGCCAGGTGAGGATGGTCGGCGGTCCGGCGATGCGGCCGCCGCTGCCGCCGGACGCGCCGGGGCCGTCGAGCCAGTCCCCGACCCGTTGGCAGACCCCGCCGGAGAGCACGCCGCCCAGCGCGCAGGCGAGCATCGCCACGCATCCGGAGGCCGTCCCGCGCAGCGCCGTGCGGGGGACCCGCGTGCGGCGGTGCAGTCGCAGGCCCAGCACGCCGAGCGCGACCACGAGCGTGCCCTGGAGCACCGCGAGGACGCTGAACGTCTCGTCGCCGGGGAGGGTGCCGCCGGAGGTCCAGTCCGGACGGCTCCAGCCGGTGTGCACGACGGCCGAGAGCAGTACGGCGAGGGAGGCCGGGGGCAGCCCGCGCACCGCGAGCGAGTCGACGCCGTCGTCCGGTGCGGTCTCCTTGCGGCCCCGGCCGCAGACGACGAACAGCACCCAGGCGGCTCCCGCCAGCACCAGCCCCGTCAGCAGCCGTCCGGTGAGGTCCAGCGGGGTGCTGCCGCCGGGCGCCCGGTCGTGCCCGGCGGTGGCCGCGGTGAGCGCGGCGGCGACGGTCAGGAATCCGGCGGCGGTGTGCGCGGCACGCAGCCGGGCGACGAGGCGCTTGCCGTACCAGAAGCCGGGCAGCGACAGCGGTGGCCGCCCCTCGGCCGCGGGGGCGCCTTCGGGAACGGTGCGCTCCAGCGGCGGCTGGGATTCGTAGGCGCTCCAGGTGCGGTGCGAGAGCCACCACAGCAGCACGGTCACGGCAGCGGGCAGCACGGCGGCGAGGGCGAGCCGGCGGCCCGGCTGGCTCCACCAACTGCCGGGGTCCGCGGGTTCTTCGGGCGCGGCCAGGAACGCCAGCCAGGAGTGTTCCCCGGCGCAGCGGGCGGCCCCGGCGCACTGCCAGGCGACCAGGTCGAGCGCGACCTCGCAGGCCGCGGCGACCAGCAGCACGGTCAGGGAGAGGGCCAGCAGCCGCACCAGCAGGCCGTGCAGCCGTACGGTGCGGGCACGGCCGCAGGAGGCGGGCCGGGTCCAGTGGGCCAGATTGGCCACCATGAACGGCAGCAGGATCAGCCACAGGGCGCGGGCGCCGTTGCCGGAGGTCAGGTTCGACCAGCAGTACGCCTCCGGTACCGCTCGGCCCGTGTAGTCCTCCGGGCGCTGCTCGGCGTCCGTGTCGTCCGTGCGCCGGTGGATCGCCGCCGTGCCGTCCCCGGTGACGCGCTCGGTGCGCGGGTCGCCGAGCATCTCGGCGGCGGACGTCCCGCCCACTCCGTGTACGAGCAGTTCCAGCGCGAGGCCCGGCGGGCTGCCGGGTGCACTGGGTGCGCCGGGTGCGTTGGCTGGGTGGTCTGTCGGCACTGCGCTTCCCCCGGTTCCCCCGAACGGTGTGTCAGCTTCGTGTCGGCTCCGGTGCCAGCATCACTGCCCGCGGCGCCCTGTGCCAGCCCCCCACGGGTGAGAGCGGGGTGCGCGGGGCTCGATCGAGACAGCGGCGCGGCTGTGGCGCGCGTGGGAGGATGGGCCGACCGGTGGCCTCCCCACAGCCCCGACACCCGGTCACGAAAGGAACGGAGACAGCGGCAGTGAGCGACAACCAGAACCTCCTCGCCGAACAGCGGCGCGCGCTGATCCTGGAGGAGGTACGGCGCCGGGGCGGCGCCCGGGTCAACGAGCTGACCAGGAAGCTGTCGGTCTCGGACATGACGGTGCGGCGCGACCTGGACGCGCTGGCCCGGCAGGGCGCCCTGGAGAAGGTGCACGGCGGCGCCGTGCCGGTCGCCGAGGCCAGCACGCACGAGCCGGGGTTCGAGGCGAAGTCCTCGCTGGAGCTGAGCGCGAAGGAGGACATCGCGCGCGCTGCGGCCACCATGGCCCAGCCCGGCAGCGCGATCGCCCTCTCGGGCGGTACGACGACGTTCGCGCTGGCGCGGCACCTGCTGGAGGTGCCGAACCTGACGGTGGTCACCAACTCGGTGCGGGTCGCCGATGTCTTCCACGCGGCGCAGCGGAGCGGCACCGGGGCCGGGACCGCGGGGAGCCGTCCGGGCGCGGCGACGGTGGTGCTGACCGGCGGGGTGCGGACGCCCTCGGATTCGCTGGTGGGTTCGGTGGCGGACGCGGCGATCCGCTCGCTCCACTTCGACGCGCTGTTCCTGGGGGTGCACGGCATATCGGTGGAGGCGGGGCTCTCCACCCCGAATCTGGCGGAGGCGGAGACGAACCGGCAGTTCGTGGGCTCGGCCCGGCGGGTCATCGTGGTCGCGGACCACACCAAGTGGGGCACGGTGGGGCTGAGTTCGTTCGCCTCGCTGGACCAGGTGGACGCGCTGGTGACGGACAGCGGGCTGCCGTCCGGGGCGCGGGAGGAGATCCAGGAGCGGCTGCCGGAGCTGGTGGTGGCCGGAGAGCAGGACGGCGAGGGGTTCGCGGGCGCGTTCTGAGCCGGGCCCGCGCCTGCCCGCGGCGGCTGCCGGGGGGCGGTGCCGGGGGGCGGTGCCGGGGGGCCGGGTGGTGGAGCCGGGTGGCTCTGCCGGCGCCGCGCGGGGCTGCACACGGCCCGTCGGCGGGCCGGTGCGGCACGCCCGGCCGACGGAGTTCGCGGACCCCGCCGGGCTTCGCGGGCTCTCCCGCGCCGCCCGCGGGCCGCGGCGGGAGCCGCTAGTGCGGCTCCACCCACTCCCCCGAGGCCAGGAACCGCTCCAGGGTGCGCGTGTAGGGAGCGATGTCCAGGCCCTGCCGGGCCAGCCAGGAGTCCGCGTAGTACTTGTCCAGGTACCGCTCGCCCGGGTCGCACAGCAGGGTGACGACGCTGCCCTGCTCGCCGGCGGCCAGCATCCGGGCGACGATCCGCAGGCTGCTCCACAGTCCGGTGCCGGTGGACCCGCCGGCCCTGCGGCCCAGCACCCGGTCCAACTGCCGCACGGCGGCGACGCTGGCGGCGTCCGGGACCTTCATCATCCGGTCGACGGCGGCGGGCACGAAGCTGGGCTCCATCCTGGGCCGTCCGATGCCCTCGATCCGGGAGCCGCAGTCACTGGTGGCCTCCGGGTCGCCGCGCGTCCAGCCGTCGAAGAAGCAGGAGTTCTCCGGGTCGGGGACGCAGACCCGGGTGTCGTACTGCATGTAGCGGATGTAGCGGGCGAAGGTCGCCGAAGTGCCCCCGGTTCCGGCGGTGGCGACGATCCACGCGGGTTCCGGGTACCGCTCCCCGGCGAGCTGCTGGTAGACGGACTCGGCGATGTTGTTGTTGCCCCGCCAGTCGGTGGCCCGTTCGGCGTAGGTGAACTGGTCCATGAAGTGGCCGCCGCTCTCCGCGGCGAGCCGTGCCGAGACCTCGTAGACGGTACGCGGATCGTCCACCAGGTGGCAGGTGCCGCCGTGGAACTCGATCAGCCGGGTCTTCTCGCTGCTGGTCGTGCGCGGCATCACCGCGATGAACGGGACGCCGATCAGCTTGGCGAAGTACGCCTCGCTCACCGCCGTGGAACCGCTGGACGCCTCGATGACGGGCCGCCCCTGCCGGATCCAGCCGTTGCACAGCGCGTGCAGGAACAGCGAGCGGGCCAGACGGTGCTTGAGGCTGCCGGTGGGATGCGTCGACTCGTCCTTGAGGTACAGGTCGACGCCCCACTCCTCGGGCAGCGGGAAGGCGAGCAGATGGGTGTCGGCGCTGCGGCCGCTCTCGGCCCGCACCTTGCGTACCGCTTCCTTCAGCCAGCCGCGGCGGTCCGGGTCGCTGCGGTCGACGTCCTGGGTGGGGAGGGCGGGGACGGGTGGGGCGGGGTCGGTGGTGCTCACAGGCCGATCATAGAGGGGGGTCGGTAGACAGCGGCGGACATGGGCATGCTCCCGGCAGGGGTCGGGCTCTCCGGGGGTGTACGCGCACCGCCCGGGGGTACCCAGACACCTCTGCTGGGCAGATCCGGTGGGAGCCGGTGGGAGGCGGTGTGCGGTGGCGGAGCCGGAGTTCGACGCGACCGGGGTGGGGATCAGCCGGATGCTCCGCTCCCTCACCCGGGCCGGCCACGTGCTGGTGCGGGACGGGGAGCTGGTGCTGCTGACCAGTTACGGCAGCGAGATCGACAGCGCGCCGGTCGACGAGGTGCGGATCAGCGGCTACGGGCTGCGCGACCAGGCGCTGGCGACGCTGCGCGGCAGAAGCTATCTGCTGCGCCTGGGCCGGGGGCACCGGGAGGGTCTGCTGTCGGCCCTGCGCACGGCGCGGGCGAAGGCCGCCGCGGAGCGCGGTGTGCTGGGCCGGTGAGAGAGCACTTGCCGCCGTTCCGTGACCGGATCGTCGCAGCGCGTTTGCGCCTCGGCCCGTCCACTCCCATCCTGGCTCTGTAGCGCACATCACATGTGATCCGTCCCCGCCACCGGCGGCCCCTCGTGAGGGAGTCACAGTCGTGATCAGTCCACCGAGCAGCACCCGTACACCGCCCTCGGCGCGGCACTGCGCCGTGGAGTTCCAGGCGCTGCCCCCGCGCATAGGGCAGGTCCGAAGAATCGTCTCCGCGCAGCTACGGTACTGGCGACTGGATACCGTCCTGGACGTCGCGGCCCTCCTGCTGACCGAGTTGCTGGCCAACGTCCACCGGCACGCGGATCCCGGGGCCGGCGGCGCCGGTCCGGCTCCCGCCGACAAGCACTGCACCGTGGAACTGTCCCTGGTCGGGGACCGGCTGACGGTCTCGGTGCACGACCACGACCCCCGGCTGCCCCGGGTCCGCGGCGCGGCGTCCGACGAGTCGCTGCCCACCAGTGGGCGCGGGCTCGCGCTGGTGGCGTCGCTCAGCGAGAGCTGGGGGGTGCGGGCCCGGCCCGACGGCTCGGGGAAGACCGTGTGGTTCTCGCTGCCGGTCCCGGCCCCGGAGCCGGCCGCGCGGGTCCGGGGCCGTGCGGGCCGTGCCGCCCGGGACGCCGCCGCACCGGAGCCGCCGTCCGGTCCGGCCCCGGTGCCGCCCCCCGCCGAGGTGGAGCCGGCGGCAGCGGGCTGAGCGGGCAGAGACGCCCGGTACGGCCCCGGCGACGGCCACCGGTACCGGCTTCCCTCCCTGCCCGCACGCCATGGCCTGCAGTGGGCCGCGGGTCCGCCGGACCGAGCGGAGCAGGACCGGCTCCCTGGTGCGCGCGGGCACCGCGAGGGTGCGGGGGTCGGCGGCGCGCCGCGCACCGCCGACCCCCCCAGCGCAGGTCGAGGGCGAGGGTCATCGGGCTGCGGCGGTGCCGCTCATCGCCTGCTGCCCGCGCGCTCCGCGTTCCGCTCGCGGCTGCTCTCGGCCAGCACGGAGGTGCGCCGCCAGTACTCGTCCTCGTCGATCTCGCCCTGTGCGAAGCGCCGGTCCAGGAGGTCCAGCGGGCTCTCGGTGCCGTGCGCGGCGTGCTGCGGCTGCCGCCAGGGGCCGCGGCGGCGCCGGAGGAAGACGCCGGTCGCGACGAGGGCGGCCCAGATGAGCGGGAAGAACAGGATCCAGGGGCCCGGTCCCCCCGCGCCGTGCCAGTGGGCCAGGGTCTGCATGGTCGTCAGCTCCTCGGTAGCGGTCGGTGGTGCCTTGCGCTACCGAGACTGCGCGCGGGGAGGGGCTCGGGGCGTCGTACGGCCGGCGGCGGTACGGGTACCTCTCCGGAAGTACCGCGGGGGTGCCGGGCTGCTCCGCGGCGGACGCGGCCCGGCGGGGCTACTCCGCCGGGAGAAGGTCCCGGCGGCTCTGGGCGGCGGCCTCGCGGCGCATGCACACCCGGGGCCAGCGGTCCAGCCCGGCGGCGGTCTCCCGGGACCGGATCTCGCGCAGTCCGGGGCCGAGTTCGTGCGCGGCGAGGGTGCGGAAGCCCAGGCGCGCGTAGTAGGGCGCGTTCCAGGGGACGTCGGTGAAGGTGGTGAGGGTGAGTGCGGGTATCCGCTCGGCCGCCGCCCGGACCGCCAGGTGGTCGAGGAGGGCGCGTCCGATGCCGCGCCGGGCGCGGTCCGGGTGGACGGAGAGCTGCTCGACGTGCAGGCAGCCGTCGACCGGTTCGGTGAGCGCGTAGGCGACCGGCGGGCCGCCGCCGTCGTCGTCAGTGGCGACCCACAGTCCGCCCGCTTCCGCGAACTCGCGCAGGCACTGCCGGGTGGGCGGCTCGTCGTCGGCTATCTCCGGCATGCCGATGCCGCGGAACCACCGGCCCGCCGCCCGTTCGATCTCCTGGAGCCTGCCGAGTTCGCGGGCGGTACCCGCTCGGATGCGCATGGGGTCATCCTCCCAGCACCGCGAGCGGGTCATCGAGCACCGGCTGCCAGGCCAACTCGGCGGCTCCGACGAGGGAGTTGTGCGCCAGTTCGCTGGGCAGGACGGGGACACCGCCGCTGCGTCCCCACAGGCTGCGGTCCGCGACGACACCGCGCAGCCGTTCGCCGTCGGCCTCGACCAGAGCGCGATGCAGTCCGGCGAGCACGATGCGGTCGGGGTTGAGGATGTTGACGAGCCCGGCGAGTCCGAGCCCGAGCCGGTCGACGAGCCGGCCGGCCGCCTCCCGGACCGCGGGGTCGGTGCCGTACTCCGTGCGGAGCAGTTCGGCGGCCTGGGTCAGCAGGGAGGTCCCGGGGCTGGCCGGGCGCCCGGCGGCGGCGAGGAGCGCAGCGGGGTCGGTCTCCACGTCCAGGCAGCCGCGGCTGCCGCAGTGGCAGGGGCGGCCCTCCGGATCCACCGTCAGATGGCCGACCTCCAGGGCCAGGCCCGAACTTCCGGTGTGCAGCCGCCCGTCCAGTACGAGCGCGCCGCCCACGCCGTGGTGCCCGGTGCCGACGACGAGCAGGTGGCGGGCCCCGCGTCCGGCGCCGTGCCGGTGCTCGGCCAGCGCGGCGACGTTCAGGTCGTTGGCGGCGAAGCCGGTGACGGTGGCGGCGTCCGCGCCGGTGACTCCGGCCTCGGCGAGGCAGGCGCGGAAGGTGTCGCGCACCGGGGCGCCCGCCTCCCAGGCGAGGTGCAGCGGATTGAGCGCGGTGCCCTCCGGTTCGGCCACCGCGGAGGGCACGGCGAGCCCCGCGCCCACGCAGCGCCGCCTGCCGGAGCGCAGCAACTCGGCGCCCGCGGCGACGACTTCGCTGATGACCTGCGCGGGGTCGGCGTCCACCGTGCCGCAGCCGGGCGCCGTGGCGACGATGCGCCCGCCGAGGCCGACCAGCGCCGCGCGGTAGCCGTCCGCGTGGATCTGCGCGGCGAGCGCGACGGGTCCCGCGGGGTCGACGGCGAGCCGGTGCGAGGGCCGGCCCTGGCTGCCCACGGGTGCGGTGGGGTGGGCGTCGACGCTGATGAGCCCGAGGGCCTCCAGTTCGGCGGCGACGGCTCCCGCGGTCGCGCGGGTCACCCCCAGTTCGGCCGTGAGCACGGCGCGGGTGGGCGCCTGCCCGGTGTGGACCAGCTCCAGTGCGGGCCCCAGGGCCGAACGCCCTCTTTCCAACCTCGTTGTACGTGTCCGGGTCACGCCTCTATTCTCTCTTTGTGCCGACACTAAACAAAATACGGTCGGCGCTCGCCGGTGCGAAGGAGCGCGGCGGCCGGTCGCCCGCCGCTCCCCACCACCCGGACCTGCGCCGCTTCCGCCACGCCCTGACCGCCTTCTTCGCTCTCGATGGTTTCCTCTTCGCCGGATGGGTCGTCCGGATCCCCGCCGTCAAGGCCCGGACGGGCGCCTCGGACAGCGACCTCGGTCTGGCGCTGCTCGGCCTCTCGGCGGGCGCCGTGGTCACCATGATGGCGACCGGACGGCTGTGCTCCCGCTTCGGCAACCAACCCGTCCTGCTCGGCTGCGGATTCCTGCTGCCCCTCAGCGTGGCACTTCCGCCGCTCACCCGCTCGCCGCTCGCCCTCGGCCTCGTGCTGCTGGTGTTCGGCGCCGGGTACGGCGGGATGAACGTCGCCCTCAACAGCACCGCGGTCGACCTGGTGGCCGTGCTCGACCGCCCCGCGATGCCGGGCTTCCACGCCGCCTTCAGCCTCGGCGGCATGCTCGGTGCGGGCCTGGGCGGCCTGCTGGCGGGCGTGTTGAGCCCCACCCGGCACCTGCTGCTGCTCGCCGCCGCGGGGCTGGCCCTGGCCGCACTCGCCGCCCGGCCGCTGCTGCGCTTCCCGCTGCCCGCCGCCGGACGGCCGGAGCGCCTCCGCCGCGCCGGGCCGGCCCCGGGAGCCGACACCCGGCAGGCGGAAGCGGACCCCGCACCCGCCCCGCGCCCGCCTCGCCGCGTACGCAGGGCAGTCGCCGTCCTGGGAGCGATCGCGCTGTGCACCGCGTACGGCGAGGGTGCGCTGGCCGACTGGAGTGCGCTGCACCTGACGGACGACCTGGGCGCCGGTCCGGCCCTCGCCGCCGCCGGCTACTCGGTCTTCGCCGGGGCCATGACGGTGGGGCGGCTCTCCGGCACGACGCTCGTCGAACGCCTGGGGCCGGGCCGCGTACTGGTCGGAGGCGGGGCGCTGGGCTGCTGCGGCATGCTGCTGGGCGCGCTCGCACCGTCGGTGTGGGCGGCCCTCGCGGGTTTCGTCCTGACCGGCCTCGGCCTGGCCAACGTCTTCCCCATCGCCATCGGACGGGCCGGAGACCTGGCGGGGCCCGGCGGGGTGGCGGCGGCCTCCACGCTCGGGTACGGCGGAATCCTGCTGGGCCCGGTGGCGATCGGCTTCCTGGCGGAGCGGTTCTCGCTGCAGGCGGCACTGCTGACGGTCGCACTGCTGGCGGGAGCCGCCGCACTGACCGCGGCGGCGGCACGGCGTGCCGTCCTGCCGGACGGGTGAGCAGACCGGCCGGACTCCACCTGGCCCGATCCTTGCGTTCATCGTCGCTCCAGCCAGTGGTCCGGCAGCCCCGCGGCCCGCAGAGTGATGCGCATGAACGACACCTGGACGCTGGACCGCACCTACGAGAGCGCTCTCGGGACCGTGCACTGGGCCGCCCTCGGCGACCCCGCACTGCCGCCCGCCGTACTGCTGCACGGGACGCCCTGGTCCTCCTACACCTGGCGGAACGTCGCCCGGAGCCTGGCCGGACGACACCGCGTCCACGTGTGGGACATGCCCGGATACGGGGCTTCGGCCAAGTACGAGGGGCAGGAGGTGTCGCTGCGCGCCCAGGGCGAACTGTTCGCCGGGCTGCTGGACCACTGGGGCCTGGAGCAGCCCGCCGTGGTGGCGCACGACTTCGGCGGCGCCGTGGCCCTGCGCGCGCACCTGCTGCACGGTGCGCGCTACTCCCGGCTGGCACTGGTCGACGTCGTGGCTCTGGCTCCCTGGGGGTCACCGGCCTACCGGCTGCTGGGCGAGCACTCCGAGGTGTTCGCCCAGCTCCCGCCCGCACTGCACGCGGCACTGGTGCGGGAGTACGTCTCCTCCGTCGGCGGTCCCGGCCTGCCCCAGGGCGTCGTCGCAAAGCTGGCCGAGCCGTGGCTGGACCCGGCGGGGCGGAGCGCCTTCTACCGGCAGATCGCACAGAACGACCAGCGCTGGACCGACGAGATCGAGCAGCGGTACGGCGAACTGGCGCTGCCCGTCCTGGTCTGCTGGGGCACCGACGACGCCTGGATCCCCGTCGACCGCGCGCACCGGCTGGCCGCGGCGATCCCGGGCGCCCGGCTGCGGCTGCTCGAGGGCGCCGGACACCTGGTCCAGGAGGACGCCACCGCGGAGCTGACAGGAGCGCTCGCCGACTTCCTCGAGGAGTGAGCGGGTGTCACCGGCCGGACGGCCCGCAGCTCTCCGGCCGGGTGCCGGCCCGGCGCGGAAGTGATCACCGCCACCTATTACTCGGGAGTAGCAGCGTGGTAGCTTCGCGGCCATGGCTCATGTGCTGCGCACCCCGAAGGGGTTGCTGCGCGCCCTGAACTGGTACCCGCCGTACCGGTTCGCGGGCATCCGCGTCCTGGAGATCGCCGACGACTGGAGCAGCGCCCGGGTCCGGCTGAAGCTCGGCCGGCTGAACCGCAACTACTTCGGCACCCAGTTCGGCGGTTCGCTCTACTCCATGAGCGACCCCTTCTGGGCGCTGCTGGCGGTCAACCGGCTCGGCCCGGACTACGTGGTGTGGGACAAGAGCGCGGAGGTCGAGTTCGTCTCCCCCGGCCGCGGCGACGTCTACGCCGACTTCAAGCTCACCGAGGACCGGCTGGAGGAGATCCGCGCCGCCACGGCGGACGGCTCCAAAGCGCTGCCGTGGTTCGAGTCGACCGTCACCGCGGCCGACGGCACCGTGGTCGCCCGCGTCCGCAAACAGCTCTACGTGCGCCGCAAACGGGACAGATGACGAGGCCCGGTCCGCTCCGCGCGCCCGATGCGCAAGTCCGGCCCCGCGGAGCCCCGGCTCCCCGCGCGGAGTCCGGCCGCGGCGGTCAGCCGAGCCAGCCCGGGCGCACCAGGCCGGACTCGTAGGCCAGGACGACGAGCTGGGCGCGGTCGCGGGCGCCCAGCTTGACCATCGTCCGGCTCACATGGGTCTTGGCGGTCAGCGGTGAGACGACGAGCCGGCGGGCGATCTCCTCGTTGGAGAGTCCGATCCCCACCAGCGCCATCACCTCCCGCTCACGCTCGGTGAGTTCGGCCAGCCCCTCGACCGCGGCGGGCTCCTTGGAGCGGGCCGCGAACTCCTCGATCAGCCGCCGCGTGACACCGGGCGACAGCAGCGCGTCCCCGCCCACCACGGCGCGGACCGCCCGCAGCAGTTCGTCCGGCTCGGTGTCCTTGACGAGGAACCCCGAGGCTCCCGAACGCAGCGCCTCGAAGACGTACTCGTCCAGCTCGAAGGTGGTCAGCATGACCACCTTGACCGCGCTCAGCTCCGGGTCCGAGGTGATCCGCCTGGTGGCCACCAGGCCGTCGACCAGCGGCATCCGGATGTCCATCAGGACCAGATCGGGAGTGTGTTCGCGTACCAGCGCGACCGCCTCCGCGCCGTCGGCCGCCTCGCCCGTCACCTCGATGTCGGGCTGCGCGTCCAGCAGTGCACGGAATCCGGCGCGCACCAGAACCTGGTCGTCGGCGAGCAGCACACGGATCACGGTCTCTCTCCTCGGTTCGCCGGGGCGCTCACTGTAGCGGCGCCTGCTGCTCGCCGGAGCGCAGCGGAAGCGTCGCGCGCACCCGGAAGCCGCCGTCCGCGCGCGGCCCCGCCTCGACGGTGCCTCCGAAGGCGGCGATCCGCTCGCGCATCCCCACCAGCCCGTTGCCGCCGCCGGTCGGCCCCGAGCCGGTGGCCGGGCCGTCGTCGTCGACGCGCAGCTCCAGCACGCCGCTGCCGTAGCGGACCCGCACACGGGCGGTGCGCGACCCCGAGTGGCGCACGACGTTGGTGAGCGCTTCCTGGACGACGCGGAACGCCGCCAGGTCCTTCCCCGGCGCCAGCGGCACCGGCGTGCCCTCGGTTCCGGTGGTCACCTGCAGCCCGGCGCTCGCGGCCTGCTCGGCCAGTTCACCGAGCCGGTCGAGGCCCGGGGCCGGCGCCCGGGGCGCGTCCCCCGGCGTCCGGAGCGTCGCGAGTACCTGGCGGACCTCGCCGAGCGCCTCCTTGCTGGCGGACTTGATGGTGCCGAGCGCGGTGCGCGCCTGCTCCGGGTCGGAGTCGAGGAGCGCGAGCCCGACACCCGCCTGGACGTTGATCACGGAGATGCTGTGCGCCAGCACGTCGTGCAGCTCGCGGGCGATCCGCAACCGCTCCTCGTCCGCCCGGCGCCGCGCGGCCTCCGCCTCTTCCCGTTCCCGGCGCGCCTGCTCGGCGACGCGGACCCGGGCCAGCTCGCCGGCGGTGCACAGCGCCACCATCCAGACGGCCATGAACAGGTCGGTTCCCCAGGCCCCCGGACCGTCCTCACCCGGTGGCAGCCACCGGTAGAAGGCGTGGGCCGCCAGCAGCCGGCCCACCAGCAGCATCCCCAGCGCACTCCAGGTCGCGTACCGGTGGCCGGCGACGAGCGCACCGAACCCGGCGACCACGACGCTCAGCAGCACCGGCCCGTAGGGGTATCCGGCCGCCAGGTACCCCAGCGTCACCGCCGAGGTCCCGAACACGGCGGTACGCGGGAAGCGTCGGCGCAGCAGCAGAAGAAGCGGCCCGAGCGCCAGCAGCAGCCGGGCCGCGGGATCCAGGTCCGCAGCCGTGCCCCGCTGGTTGTGCGCGGCGAATCCCGAACCGGCCTGCTGGATCGCGAGCACGGCGAGCGAGGAGGGCCAGGGAAGGCGCCGCCGCTGCCCCGGACCGGACCCGAACCGGGGCCACCACCGGGGAGGCGTTCCCGGTGTCCCGGGCGACCCCGCGGCCGGTGCCGCCCCGGGGCCGGCGGCCCCGGGCTGTTCCGCGGCGCCGCCGGCCGGGCTGGAGGAGGAGGGTGTGCTGGTCACGCCCTGCACGCTAGCCGTGGCGCGGGCAGCGCGGCGTCAGCCGGGCGCGGTGGTTGCGCCTACTCCGCGGGGAGTAGGCGGGTGGTCTGCGGTGCGGAACAGCCCGGCGGGGTGCGGCTCAGCGGCGGAGGCCCACCTGGTCGGCGAGACGCTCGGCGGCATGGTCGAAGAACGCGTCGCGCGCGTCGATCACGTTGGCGAACTGCCCGAACAGCTCGAAGCCGACCAGGCCGAAGAGCTGCGCCCACGCCGCCACCGCCTCCGCGGCCACCGCCGGGGGCAGCGGCACCTCCAGCTGGGCGACCAGCCGCTCGGTGTCGCCCAGCACCGCCTCGGGCGCGGCCGCGGCCCGGGCGGGCGCGCGCAGCGCTCCGACCGCGTAGGCATCGCTCAGCACCGTCAGCATGGCCAGAGCCGCGCGGGCGGCCGGCCGGATGGTGGTGGACGGTGCCGCGTACCCGGGCACGGGCGAGCCGTAGAGCAGCGCGTACTCGTGCGGATGCGCCAGGCTCCAGCCGCGGACGGCGCGGCAGACGGCGAGCCAGCGGACGAGGTGCGAGTCCCCCGCCGACTCGGCATCGGCGAGCGCCTCCTCGGCCGCTCCCCCGAGCGCGTCATAGGCGTCCGTGATGAGCGCGGTCAACATGTCGTCGCGGCTGGGGAAGTAGCGGTAGAGCGCGGAGGAGGCCACGCCCAGCTCGCGGGCGACGGCGCGGAGGGAGAGCCGGGAGGCGCCCTGCTCCGCGAGCTGGCGGCGCGCCTCTTCCTTGATCGCTTCGGTGATCTCACCCCGGGCCCGCTGCCGGGCACCCTGCATCCTGCTCATGCGGAGCAGTGTGCCAGCAATGCGAGCAGTGCTCAATATCGAGAGCGCCGCTCACCCGTCCCGGGCAGGTGCGGCTCCGGACACGCCGACGACAGGACACCTGCGGGCCGTCCAGCGCTCACCAGCTGATCGCCGCCGCCACCGGCCGGTGGTCGCTGCCCGTCGCCGGCAGCAGCCACGCGCTCTTCGGCTCGACTCCGCGGACCAGGATCCGGTCGATCCGCGCCATCGGGAACCTCGCGGGCCAGCTGAAGCCGAACCCGTCCCCGGCGACCTCCTGGGCGGAGCGCAGCCGGGAGGTGAGGCCGTCGAACGCACGGTCGTCCATGGTGTGCCGACGAGGCGCCGCCGGACCGGCCCGACGCCCCGAGCTGCACGGGGGATCCACCGGGTGCAACGCCGTGGCCGGGCCGGGGCCGGCGCCGGAACCGGGGCCACCGGAGCCGGGGCTGGGACCGGGACCGGGACCGGGGACGTCGGTCGTCCCCCGGTCCCGCCCCGCGAGAGCACTGCTCTTGTTTTGGAGCACGAGTAGTGCAACACTGATTCACAACGAGAGCAGCGCTCTCGTTTCGGATCACCGATTCCACAGCAGAGCTCCCAGGGGCCCGCGCCCCATCCGCCCACTCCTCGACGGAGGACACCGATGTCACCCGAGTCGTACGTCAAGCGCCCCGGCTGGTTCACCAACAAGGTGCTGAACCGGACCGTCTCCTGGCTCTCCAGGAGAGGTGTCAGCCTGGCGGGTTCGCGTGTACTCGCGGTCAAGGGCCGCAAGAGCGGCGAGTGGCGCCGCACGCCGGTCAATCCGCTGCACCACGACGGAGGGCTCTACCTGGTCGCGGCCCGCGGGCACGTCCAGTGGACGCGGAACATGCGGGCGGCGGGCGACGGTGAGCTGTTCCACGGCCGACGGGGCCGGCACTTCACCGCCGCCGAGGTACCCGACGCGGAGAAGCCGGAGATCCTGCGGGCCTATCTGCGCAAGTGGAAGTGGGAGGTCGGAGCGTTCTTCGAGGTGGGCCCGGACTCCTCCGACGAGGAGATCCGGGCGGTGGCGGACCGCCATCCCGTCTTCCGGCTCACCCTGACCGACTGAGAGGCGCACCGACCGGGCACACGGGGTCGGTTCGAGACACCCCACCACTCGGGACGCCCCGCAGCGCGCGGCCTCCCGGAGTGCGGCCCTCCCCCGGACCGTGCAGTCGGCCGAGGCACTGCAGCCCGTCGGAACCGTGTCGGGCCACGCAGACGACCGGAGCCCCGCGTGGCCGCGGAGGAGGGGCAGTGCGCCCCTCCAACTCCCGCCCGTCCAACTCCCGCCCGGGGCCGGCAAGCGCCGTACCCGCAGCAGGCGGCCCGCAGCAGCACCGGAGCACCAAACGCCCGGAGCACCAGCACCAGCACCAGCACCAGCACCAGCACCAGCACCAGCACCAGCACCAGCAGCGGACCGTCCGCCCGCGGCGACGGTTGCGCGGCTACGCCGGGCGGCTCCCCGCGGCCGGCTCGTCGCCGTCCCCGCCGCCGTCGCGTCCCTCGCGGCCGTCGGCCGTGTCGCCGTCACCGGTCCCGGACGCGGAAGCGGCCTCCCCCGGCCCGGATGCGGACGCGCCGTCCGCCGCCCGGGCTTCCGCGGCCTCGCGGCGGTCGAAGGTGTCCAGCGCCCGCCGGGCGAGCGGGTGGACACGGACGACCTCGGCCAGGGAGGTGGCACCGCGGGCGAAGCGGGCGAAGACATTCCACGCGGGACGGAACCCGGTGAGCGCGGCGTGGAAGACCCCGGGGCGGCGCGAGAAGATCCGCAGCAGCCGCCGTCCCACCGCCATCTCGACACCGAGACCGGCCTTGATCGCGAAAGCGTAGTTGAGGGCCTGCCGACGCGCGTCCACCGCGTCGTGCGCCTCGGCGATCCGGACGGCCCACTCCCCCGCCAGGCGCCCCGAGCGCAGCGCGAAGGAGATGCCCTCACGGGTCCAGGGTTCCAGCAGACCGGCCGCATCCCCGCAGACCAGCACCCGGCCGCGGGAGAGCGGGGAGTCCTCGGCCCGGCAGCGGGTCAGATGCCCGGAGGAGACGCGGGGTTCGAAACCGGCCAGACCGAGGCGGCCGATGAAGTCGTCGAGGTAGCGCTTGGTGGCAGCGCCCTCGCCGCGTGCCGAGATGACCCCCACAGTGAGGGTGTCGCCCTTGGGGAAGACCCAGCCGTAACTGCCGGGCAGGGGACCCCAGTCCACCAGCACCCGCCCCGCCCAGTCCTCCGCCACGCTGTCCGGGACCGGGATCTCGGCCTCCAGGCCGAGGTCGACCTGGTCCATCCGGACCCCGACGTGGGCTCCTATCCGGCTGGCGCTCCCGTCGGCGCCGACCACGGCGCGGGCGAGGACGGGCTGCTCCTCACCCGCCAGGACGACGGCGACCGTGCGGCGGTCGGGCACGGCGGGGCCGTGCTGTTCGACCCGGGAGACGGAGGCGCCGGTGCGGATCTCCGCACCGGCCTTGACCGCGGACTCGACCAGGCCGTTGTCGAACTCGTCCCGGTTGACGAGCCCGAAGAGCATGTTGCGCGAGCGCCGGGTACGGGACAGCTTGCCGTTGAGGGCGAAGGTCACGGCGTGCACACGCTCCCGCAGCGGCAGGTCGAAGCCGGGGGGCAGCGCGTCGCGGGACGGGCCGATGATGCCGCCGCCGCAGGTCTTGTAGCGGGGCAGCTCGGCCTTCTCCAGCAGCAGCACGCTGCGGCCCGCGACCGCGGCCGCGTAGGCGGCCGAGGCCCCTGCGGGCCCGGCGCCGACCACGACCACATCCCAGACGGGGCGCTCTTCGCCACCGCCCGCCGCGCTCTCTTCGAGGGGCTCGTCCGCCTGACCCGCTCCGGAGTCCCCCGCAGGCTCGATGTCCTCGTTCCCGGCTGCGTGCTCGCTGCTCACGATGTGTTGTACTCCCGCTTGACCTCGGCGTACGGATGGCCCACTGCATCCTACGGGGCCGCCCATGTGCGATACACATGTCTCCGTACACGTGTGCCAACGTCGCGCCCACAAGGAGCGTTCCCATGCAGCACCCCCCGTCCGACCCGACGGCTATGCCCCGCTCATCCGCTTCCTCGGCTTCCTCCGCTTCCTCGGCTTCCTCTGGTTCCGCTGATTCCGCTGCTTCCTCTGCTTCGTCCGCGCACTCCGGACCGGCGGCGCCGGGCTCCGGCGCCGGCCGGGGAGTCGCCGCGACGGTCGCCTCGCTGATGCCGCGGGCGCGGACGGAACTCGCCGAACTGGTGGCGTTCCGTTCGGTGGCGGATCCGGAGCAGTTCCCCAGGAGCGAGTGCGAGGGGGCGGCGGACTGGGTCGCGGAGGCACTGCGCGCCGAGGGCTTCCAGGACGTGGCCGCCCTCGAGACGCCGGACGGCACCCGTTCCGTGTACGGATACCTGCCCGGCCCGGCGGAAGCCCCCACGGTGCTGCTGTACGCGCACTACGACGTGCAGCCGCCGCTGGACGAAGCGGCCTGGCACACGCCGCCGTTCGAGCTGACCGACGGTGCCGACGGCCGCTGGTACGGGCGGGGCGCGGCGGACTGCAAGGGCGGGTTCATCATGCACCTGCTGGCCCTGCGGGCCGTGCGGGAGAACGGCGGGCTGCCCGTCTCGGTGAAGATGATCGTGGAGGGCTCCGAGGAGCAGGGCACCGGCGGTCTGGAGGCGTACGCGCGACAGCACCCCGAACTGCTGACGGCCGACACCATCGTCATCGGGGACGCGGGCAACTTCCGCTGCGGGCTGCCCACCGTGACGGCCTCGCTGCGCGGTATGACCCTGCTGCGGGTCCAGGTGGACACCCTCGAAGGCAACCTGCACTCAGGACTGTTCGGCGGAGCGGCACCCGACGCGCTGGCGGCGCTGCTCCGTACGCTCGACTCGCTGCGGGACGCCGAGGGCAACACCGTCGTCGACGGCCTGGCGGCGGACGCCCGGTGGGAGGGGATGGGCTATCCGGAGGAGGACTTCCGGCGGGACGCCAAGGTGCTGGACGGGGTCGGTCTGAGCGGTGGCGGGGCCGTCGCCGACCGGCTGTGGGCACGGCCCGCGGTGACGGTCCTGGGCATCGACTGCCCGCCCGTGGTCGGTGCGACCCCCTCGGTGCACGCCTCGGCACGCGCGCTGATCTCGCTGCGGATCCCGCCGGGCACGGATGTGGAGAAGGCCATCGAACTGCTGGTGGCGCACGTGGAGTCGCACGTGCCGTGGCAGGCGCGGGTGTCGACGGAGGTCGTGGGCAAGGGCCAGCCCTTCACCGCGGACACCTCCAGCCCGGCGTACACCGCGATGGCCGCGGCGCTGAGCACGGCCTACGACGGGCAGGAGATGCAGGTCGCGGGGATGGGCGGCTCGATCCCGCTGTGCAACGCGCTGGACGCGCTCTACCCGGACGCCGAGATCCTGCTCATCGGGCTGAGCGAGCCCGAAGCGCAGATCCATGCCGTCAACGAGAGTGTGGACCCCCGCGAACTGGAGCGGATGGCGGTGGCCGAGGCGCTGTTCCTGCGCGGCTACGCCGAGCAGGCCGCGGGGGCCTGAGCCCGGCCCCGAGCCCGGCGGTCTCCGCGGCGGACTCGGACGGGAGTCCGCCGCGGCTCGGGGGCGGCGGGCTCGGCGCGTCCCGCGCCACAGCCTCGGCGCCGTCCCGCACGGCGGGCCCGGCAGCGGCCTCCCCGGCGGAACCGGCCCCCGCGCAGCTCGCCGGAGGCGGCCGGCGAGTGCCGGGAGGACGAGCACCTGGAAGCCGACCCGGACGGCGATGGGGCGGCCGTCGGGGCGCGAGGGGCGCCCCGACGGGTCAGCGCAGCAGCTTGCCCGGATCGGCCGCGCCGGTCGGAACGCCGCCCTCCAGGTAGAGCGGCTGTCCCGCGCGGCGGGCCCGCAGGGCGCAGCGGAGCCGCTCCAGCCGCACCGGAGGCAGCAGTTCCGCCGCCTCGTCCTCGGTGACGAACCGCCAGCCGCGGAGTTCGGCGCTGGGCAGCAGGAGGGCCGCGGCCTCCCCCGGGGCGAGCCGTCCGCCGTCGAAGAGCAGCCGCATCCCGCCGAACCCCGGCGGCTGCGGCGGCTCCCAGTCGGCGACGAGCAGCGCGAGCTCACCGGCCAGCCGCAGTCCGAGTTCCTCGAACACCTCGCGCACCCCGGCGGCGCTGGGGGCCTCCCCGCGCTCCACGACGCCGCCGGGGAACTCCCAGCCGGGCTTGTAGGTCGGGTCGACGAGCAGCACCCGGTCGCGGTCGTCGAACAGCAGGATTCCGGCCGCGACCGTCTCGGCCGTCGGCTCGGGAGTCTGCACGATGTCCACGGCACCCTCCCCCGCGCCGATCGCCTCGGCAAGGCGCTCGGCGGTGTGCCGCGGGCCGAGGTGGGTGGTGTCGATGGTGTGTGCTTCCGCTTCGATCCAGGGCAGCGCCTCCTGGTAGGGGCCCAGATGGCTCAGGCACCACGCCCTGGTGGTACCGCCGTCCGCGGCGGCGCGGGTGTCGATCCGCTCGCGCAGCACGGCCTCCTCGGCGTGCAGCAGCAGGTGCTGTACGGGGATGCGGCGCGCGGCGAAGGCGCCGAACATCTCGTCCCGGTACTCGCGGCGCAGCAGCGTCATCGGCGTGATCAGCGGCCCTGGGACCTCGCTCAGCAGAGCGGCGGCCGTGTCCGCCACGAGCCGCCGCCACGAGCGCAGGTCCTGGAAGTCGGCTACCTGTGCCAGGTGTTCCTTCGGCAATATCCAGCGCAGCTCCGCGCCGATGACTTCGGGATCGTAGAGCGTGCTGCCTGGGAGCAGGTCCAGGAGTTCGTACGCCGCAGTGGTCTTGCCCGCGCCGAAAGCGCCGTTCAGCCAGACGATCACGGTGTTTCCCCCTCATCCGTTGTCCCCGTTCAGTTGCCCGCATCACCCGGTGCGGGAAACGCGCCGGGGCGGCTCTCCCGGCGCTGAACGAGGCACGGCGCCCGCGCCCCGGCGCGTACGGCAGGCGCGTGCGACCCCTGAGGGGGGAATCGGTGTCCACGGACGGAGGCATCCGGCCATCCGGCCCTGAACCGGGCGACGGCGCGTCAGCCGCTGGACGGTCGGAGCGCCGGCATGCACTCCGACGGTCCACGTCCGGTGGGCCGAGCGGCCGCGGTCCACGTCCGAGGGACGCCCCGGCGACGGTCCGGCAGCCGCCCGGCAGCGGCCTCGCGACGGCCCCGCAGCGACCCGGCAGCCGCCTCGCGACGACCCGGCAGCGGCCCGGCAGTCGGCCGCCGCCGACTGCCGGGGAAACGGCGCGACCGGCGTCAGCGGGAGGACCAGCCGGGGTCGCGGCCGGAGACCATGAGCAGCCGTTCGAAGGGGGTGGCCCCGGGAGACGGAGGGATCTCCTCGCCGAAGACCCCCGCCTTGCGGGCCATGGGAGCCATTTCCGCGAAGGCGGGCCCGGCTTCGTCGAGCGCGGCCGGATCGGGCCGGTAGTCCTGGTCCGTGGCGCGGGCGAGGTCCCAGCCGTGGACCAGCAGATCGCCCATCACCATGTGCGCGACGGTGCGCTGCGGCAGCCCCATGCCCTGGGAGACGCCCTCCAGCGCGTCGGGGGCCGACCACGCCTCGGCCAGCTTGACCGTCTCCTCCCGGAAGCGGGTGCGCCAGTCCCCCGCAAGCCGGTCGGGGGTGCTGCTGAAGTCCGCGGTGCCCCGGACGGCCAGCGCCTGGAAGCCGATGACGACGTGGAAGAGATGGTTGAGCAGAGCCCGCACATCGTAGTCGGCGCACGGTGTGGGCAGGCCGAGCTGCTCGTCCCGCACCCCGCGGACCACGGGGTCGGTCGCGCGGGCGGCGCTGTCGATGAGGGGGGAGATCATGTTCGTCATACCGCAACGCTAGGTCCGGGCCTGCGGCAGCGACTTGAAGAAACACGACATAGGATCCGCGTCATGGCAGGTCGCAGCGGTCACGCGGGGAGCGGGAGCACCGGCCCCGGGGACGGTGGCGATGCTCCGCGCCGGGACACCCGGGGCATCGTGCAGGGCCCCGGTCTGCTGGCGCGGGTCGACTTCCGGCGCAGGCTCCCGGCCGGACCGCTGCGCCGCTGGATCGAGCACTACTGGCTGATCGACTGGGATCTGGAGCAGCCCTACGTCGCCCGGGTCGTACCGCACCCCTGTGTCAACCTCGTCCTCGAACGGCGCGGCCCGGCGGATGCGGTGCCGGCGACGGGGCTGGTGTCCGGGGTGGGCACCGGCGTGTTCTCCACCGAGCTGAAGTCCGTCGGACGGGTGGTCGGAGCGCAGTTCCGGCCCGGCGGCTTCCGGCCTTTCCTTCCCGCGCCACGCTCCCTCGCGCAGTTCACCGGTAAGAGGCTGGCGCTCGACGAGGCGTTCGGCCCGGCCGGTGCTGTGCTGCCGGACCGGGTGCTGGAACCCGAGCGGGAGGGCGAGCGGGTGGCCGCGCTCGACGCCTTCCTGCTCTCCCTGCGCCCTGCCGCCGACCCGGCGGCCGAGCAGGCGATGGCCCTGGCGCACCGGGTGCGCACGGACCGGTCGGTGCTGCGGGTCGAGCACCTCGCCGCGGCCGCGGGCCTCTCCGTGCGGAGCCTCCAGCGGCTGTTCGCCGCGTACATCGGAGTCACTCCGAAGTGGACGATCCTGCGGTACCGGGTCCACGAGGCGATGGAGCGCGCCACCGGTCCCGGAACGGACTGGGCCCGGCTCGCCGCCGAGCTCGGCTACAGCGACCAGTCGCATCTCATCCGCGAGTTCACCGCCGCGGTGGGCGTCTCCCCCGCGGCGTACGCCCGCGCCGCGGCGGCGGAGCCGCGCCCTCCGGCCTCCCCCGGCCCGGCGGACCCCCGGTCGGGGGACCACGCTCCGGAGCCGGGGCACCCGAGACCCGGTGCCGGAGGGCAGGACCGGCTGCCCTGACCGGTACCTGCGGCCGGGGTGGCGGCTCAGACCGTGCCGGTCTCCAGCAGTTTCCAGCCCGCAGCGCCCGCACCGATCAGCCCGGCGTCGGTACCGGTGGCGGCGGGGGCCAGCGCGAGCCCCTGGATGTAGGGCAGGGTCGCGTACCGCTTCAGTTCCGTACGCAGCGGGGTGAAGAGCACCTCGCCCGCGCGGGCCACACCGCCGCCGACGACCGCGATCTCGACCTCGACGAGGGCGGCGGTGGCGGCGATGGCGGCCGCCAGGGCGCGCGCGGCCCGTTCGAAGGCGGCGCGGGCGGGCGGGTCGCCCGCGCGGGCGGCGGCGGCCACGCCCGCGGCGGTGGCGTCCTGGTCGGGCCCGGGGCGCCAGCCCGCCTCCAGGGCGCGGCGTGCGATGTTGGTGCCGCTGGCGACGGTCTCGACGCAGCCGTAGGAGCCGCAGGGGCACAGGGCCCCGTCCATGTCGACACTGATGTGGCCGATGTGCCCGGCGTTCCCGGTGGGCCCAGAGTGGAGGGCGCCTCCCAGGATCAGGCCCCCGCCGACGCCCGTCGAGACGACCATGCACAGGGCGTCGGAGTGGCCCTTGGCGGCGCCCTGCCAGTGTTCGGCCGCCGCGATCGCCGGGCCGTCACCGATGAGTGCGACGGGGAGACCGCCCGCCCGGTCCCGGACGGCGGACACGAGCGGGTGGGCGCGCCAGGCGGGGATGTTGACCGGGCTGACGGTACCGGCCTTGGTGTCCACGGGGCCGGCGCTGCCGATGCCGACCGCGCCGACCCGGTACCAGTGCGGGGTGGCGGTCAGTTCCCCGAGCACCTCGTCCACGGTCGCGGCCAGCCGCTCGGCGCTCTCCTGCGCGGGAGTGGGCCGCTGAGTGCGGGCCAGGAGCCCGCCACCGCTGTCCACCAGGGCACCCGCGATCTTGGTGCCACCGATGTCGAGCGCGGCGACGAGGTCGTTGGGCATGGGTGGTCGGCTCCTGCGCGTGCGGGGCGGGCCCGCACGGTGCGCGGGGCGGACCGCACAAGTCTTGCAAGACTTCCGTGATCTGACAACGTTGTCCAGACCTGCCGCGTCACCGCCGCTATGCTGCTCCGTACCGCGATCACCGAACGTACCCGCAACGCCGGACCACCCCTCGCCGGACAGCAGCCGCCCCGCCCCCACGCCGCACCGCGCCCCGCTCCCCGCTCCCCGCTCCCCAGGACAAGGACAGCACCCGTGGCCGCCGACGCCTCCGACCCCGCCCGCCCCCCGCTCCCCGCGAGCCCCCACGCCGCAGGGGCGCACCGCGGCGGGCGCCGCCACGCGGGCCGGCCGACGATGAAGGACGTGGCCGCACAGGCCGGTGTCGGCCTCAAGACCGTCTCCCGTGTCGTCAACGGCGAGGCGGGGGTCTCCCAGGACACCGAGCAGCGGGTGCAGGAGGCCATCACCTCGCTCGGCTTCCGGCGCAACGACAGTGCCCGCGTGCTGCGCAAGGGGACCACGGCCAGCATCGGCCTGGTGCTGGAGGACCTCGCCGACCCGTTCTACTCGCCGCTCAGCCGGGCGGTGGAGGAAGTCGCCCGTGCGCACGGGGCGCTGCTGATCAACGGGTCCAGCGCGGAGGACCCGGAGCGGGAGCAGGAACTCGCGCTGGCGCTGTGCGCCCGCCGCGTCGACGGCCTGGTGATCGTCCCGGCCAGTGACGACCACCGCTATCTCGCCCCCGAGATCGCCGCGGGTGTCGCCACCGTCTTCGTCGACCGGCCCCCGGGGCGGATAGCCGCGGACCTGGTGCTCTCCGACAACTTCGAGGGCGCACGCGAGGGCGTCGCCCATCTGGTCGCCCACGGGCACCGGCGGATCGGGTACATCGGGGACCGGCCCGGGATCCACACCGCGGAGGAGCGGCTGCGCGGCTACCGGGCCGCAATGGCCGAGGCGGGGCTGCCGGTGGCGGAGTCCTGGGTGGCACCCGGCCGCACGGACGCCGACCGGGTACGGTCCGACGCGGTCCGGATGCTGGAGGGCGGCCGCGGCGGCGAGCCGGTGACCGCGTTCTTCTCGGGCAACAACCGGGTGACGGTCACGCTCGTGCGGGTGCTGGCCGCGCCCGAGCGGCGGGAGCGGCCGGTGGCGCTGGTGGGGTTCGACGACTTCGAACTGGCCGATCTGCTCTCGCCGCCGGTCACGGTCGTCGCCCAGGACCCGGCCGACCTCGGCCGCAGTGCGGCCGAACTGCTCTTCAGGCGGCTGGACGGCGCCGACGACGAGCCCCGTACGGTCTCCCGCCCGACGACGCTGATCGTCCGGGGCTCGGGCGAGATCCCGCCGAGCGGCTGAGCGCGGCCGGGCGGAACGGCGGCGCACCGGCCGCCCGGAGCCCGCGGCGCACCCTTCGGCACGCGTCCGCACCCGCCCGCACCCACCGCCTCAACCGGCACGGACGGGGCCGCCGGTGTCCCCAACTCCCGTGCTTAAGTGGGTACATGGCTGACAAGACCCCGGAAGGGACCCCCGCGGCGGCACCCGCAGGGCCGTCCGCTCCCGCCACGCTCACCGCGGCGCCCGGTTACCAGGTGCGGCGCCTGTATCAGGCGTATCTCGCGGGGTGGTTGCGGACGGTCGGCCCGACGCTGACCGGTCCGCAGTTCGCCGTCCTGACCACAGTGGGGGTCAGCCCCGGCTGCGACCAGAGTTCGCTGGCCTCCGCCGTCGCCCTGGACACCTCCACCATGGCGGACCTCGCCCGGCGCCTGGAGGACCGTGGTCTGCTGGAGCGGCGGACCGCGGCGGCGGACGGCCGCCGCAAGCTGCTCTTCCTCACGGCGGAGGGTGAACGGACGCTCCGCGAGGCCGACGGACGGGCGCGGGAGCTCAACGAGCGGCTCCTGGCTCCCTATGAGCCCGCGGACCGCGAGCGGCTGCTGCGCGAACTGACCGCGCTGGCGGACGACTGGGAGCGGCTGAGCACCGGCATCTGAACAGCGGGCACGCCGCACGGCCGGTCCCGGGACAACGGACGGGGTGGCCGGCGCCGACCGACCCCGAGCGGCCCCGAGCGGCACGACCCGGAGTCCGCGGACACTCCCGGCCCGCGGGCCGAGGCAGCCCTTCCGGCCGCGCAGCAGCGCACGGCCGCGGCACCGGGCCCACGCACCGGGCCCACGCACCGGTCCCGGGCCGCCATGCGGGCCCGGGCGGCCGCGCGAGACCTGGGCGGCCGCCCGGAGAACGGGCGGGCTCAGCGCCCCGCGAGGCGGTCGAGCCCGGAACGGTCGAGCCCGGAGACCGCGGTGACCTCGGCCGTGTCGAGCGCGCCGCAGTCGAGGCCGCGCAGCAGGTAGCCGCTGAGCGCGCGGGCGGTCGCCGGCTCGTCCATCACCTCACCCCCGGCCTGTGCGACATAGGCGGCCAGCCGCTCGCCGGCCCGCCGCATGCCCTCGCGGTAGAAGGCGTAGACGGCGGCGTAGCGGGTGGGCAGGTGGCCGGGGTGCATGTCCCAGCCCTGGTAGTAGGCGCGCGACAGCGAGCGCCTGACCAGGGAGTGGTGCAGCCGCCAGGCGTCGTGCACCTGTTCCTGGCCGCCGGTGGGGATGACGTTGGTGGAGCCGTCGGAGAGCCGGACCCCGGTTCCCGCCGCGGCGACCTGCATGACGGCCTTGGCGTGGTCGGCCGCCGGGTGGTCCATGGCCTGGTAGGCGGCGGAGACTCCGCACGAGGCGCTGTAGTCGAAGGTGCCGTAGTGCAGCGAGGTGGCGCGGCCCTCGGCGGCGTCGATCAGCCGGGCGACGGTGGCCCGGCCGTCCGCGCCGAGGATCGACTGCGTGGTCTCGATCTGGATCTCGAACCCGATGCGGCCCGGCGCCAGACCGCGGGCCTGCTCGAACTCCGCGCACAGCCGGGCCATCGCGGTGACCTGCTCGGGGTAGGTCACCTTGGGCAGCGTCAGCACCAGTCCGCCGGGCAGCCCGCCCGCCTCCATGAGACCGGTCAGGAACAGGTCGAGGGTGCGGATCCCGCGGTCGCGGACGGCTGCCTCCATGCACTTCATCCGGATGCCCGCGCAGGCGGGAGCGGGTCCCGGGGCGCCTTCGGCGAAGGTGTCGGCGATCAGTGCGGCGGCCCGGACGGCGGCGGTGTCCTCCTCGTCGTCGGGCCGGACACCGTAGCCGTCCTCGAAGTCGATGCGCAGGTCCTCCACGGGCTCCCGGCGCAGCTTGTCCTGGATCCGCGTGTGGACCGGCCCGGCCAGCGCCTCGTCCATGCCGAGGACCCGGGCGAGGGAAGCGGCGTCCGGCGCGTGCGCGTCGAGGAGTGCCCGGGCGGACTCGCCCCATTCCCGTACGGTGCCGGGCGTAACGGTGTCGGCGGGGACATAGACGGTGTGCACCGGCTGCCGGGTGCTCGGCTCCCCCGGGTAGCGGCGGGCGAGTTCGGCGTCCACCGGCTCCAGCAGCCGGGACACCCCTTCCAGTACGCCGCTGCCCAAGCTGGTCCCGGCGGTCCCGCCCTGCGCCATCTGTACTCCCTCTCCCGTACTCCGACCCGATATCAACAAAACGTTGAAGTCGGTGCCGTGACGCTAATGGCGGCCTGACCAGCCAGTCAAGGGTTCCCCGTGGACGGGCGCGACGGAGTGGGCACGGGAGGCGGGGAACGGCTCCGACCACGGTTTCCGGTCGTCGTGAAACACGACGATCAGGCCATCCGGGCGGCACGCGCGCCCGGGCCAGGGGTATTGCCGCAGGCCGCGGGGGCGAGAAGGCGTCACTTTACGCCACTGATTCAATGCGAAACGTTACCGAAACAAGAAGGGTCGATGTGCTTTGTTCACGCGGACTCGGCAAACTCACTTTCGCCGATAGATCCGGCACTTACCTCAAAGCGGAAGGAAGCACACAATGCGGAAGACCGCACCCTGGCGCACCGTCCTCACCACGGCGGCTGCTGTCACGGGCGCCGTCAGCGCCCTCGCGCTCACGGCAGCACCCGCCGAGGCCGCGCCTGCCAAGGCCACCTCGCTGTACGCCCCCTCGGCCCTGGTGCTCACCATCGCGGACGGCGAGAGCGCCGCGACCACGGCACCCCAGCGTGCCGTCACCCTGAACTGCATGCCGGCGCCGTCCGGCAGCCACCCCGCCGCGCAGGACGCGTGCGCCCGACTGCGGGCCTCCGGCGGGAACTTCGACGCCCTGGCGGAAGGCGGCGAGCAGACCTTCTGCACCAAGGAATGGCGGCCCATCGTGGTGACCGCCCAGGGCGTGTGGCAGGGCGAGCGCGTCAACTACGAGCGCACCTTCGCCAACGCCTGCCAGAAGCGCGTCGAGGGCAGCTCCGTCTTCGCCTTCTGACCGACGCCCCGGAAGCCGCCGACGGAGCCCACCCGGCTCCCTGGAGGCGGCGCGGGATGAACACACTGAGCCCCGCACCGGACCGGTGCGGGGCTCAGCCGTCGAGCTGCCGGGGAGTCAGCCCTTGCGGGCCTTGATCTCCTCGGTGAGCTGGGGGACGACCTGGAAGAGGTCGCCGACGACGCCGTAGTCGACCAGGTCGAAGATCGGGGCCTCGGAGTCCTTGTTGATGGCCACGATCGTCTTCGAGGTCTGCATACCGGCGCGGTGCTGGATCGCACCGGAGATACCGGTGGCGATGTAGAGCTGCGGCGAGACGCTCTTGCCGGTCTGGCCCACCTGGTGGGAGTGCGGGTACCAGCCGGCGTCGACCGCGGCGCGGGAGGCGCCCACCGCGGCGCCCAGCGAGTCGGCCAGGCCCTCGATCAGCGGGAAGTTCTCGGCGCCGTTGAGGCCGCGGCCGCCGGAGACCACGATCGCGGCCTCGGTCAGCTCGGGGCGGCCGGTGGACTCGCGCGGGGTGCGCGAGGTGACCTTGGTGCCGGTGGCGGTGTCACCGAAGCCGACCGCCAGCTCCTCGACCGCGCCGGCGGCGGGAGCCGCCTCCGGGGTGGCCGAGTTGGGCTTGACGGTGATGACCGGAGTGCCCCTGGTGATCCGGGACTTGGTGGTGAAGGCCGCGGCGAAGACCGACTGCGTGGTCACCGGGCCCTCGTCACCGGCCTCCAGGTCGACCGCGTCGGTGACGATGCCGGAGCCGAGGCGGACCGCGAGCCGCGCCGCGATCTCCTTGCCCTCCGCGGAGGAGGGCACCAGCACGGCAGCCGGCGAGACGGCGTCGTAGGCCGCCTGCAGCGCGTCCACCTTCGGGACGACGAGGTAGTCGGCGAACTCGGGCGCGTCGGCGGCCAGCACCCGGGTGGCGCCGTACTCGCCGAGCGTCTTGGCGGCGTCCGCGGCGTTCGGGCCGAGGTGCACGGCGACCGGTTCGCCCAGCCGGCGGGCGAGGGTCAGCAGTTCGAGGGTGGGCTTGCGGACGGCGCCGTCCACGTGGTCGACGTAGACAAGGACTTCAGCCATGGGGTGCTCTCCTGCGGAAGATCAGAGGGAGGTCGATGGGACGAGGGTGCGGCCGGTTCCGGGCGGAGCCGCCGCCGCGGCCGGGCCGCCTCAGACGAACTTGCGCTCCGCGAGGAACGCGGCGAGCTGCTTGCCGCCCTCGCCCTCGTCGTCGACGACGGTGCCCGCGGCACGCGGGGGACGCTCGGCCACGTCCTCGACCTTGGTCCAGGCGCCTTCCAGGCCGACCTCTTCGGCCTCGATGTCCAGATCGTCGAGGTCCAGCGACTCGACGGGCTTCTTCTTGGCGGCCATGATCCCCTTGAAGGAGGGGTAGCGCGCCTCGCCGGACTGGTCGGTGACGGAGGCGACCGCCGGGAGCGGGGCCTCGAGCTGCTCGGTGGCGGTGTCGCCGTCGCGGCGCCCGGTCACCTTGCCGTCCGCCACGGAGACCTCGGACAGCAGCGTCACCTGCGGCACGCCCAGCCGCTCGGCCAGCATGGCGGGCAGCACGCCCATCGTGCCGTCGGTGGAGGCCATGCCGCAGACGACCAGGTCGTAGCCGGTCTTCTCGATGGCCTTGGCAAGGACGTAGGAGGTGCCCAGCGCGTCGGTGCCGTGCAGGTCGTCGTCCTCGACGTGCACGGCCTTGTCCGCGCCCATGGACAGCGCCTTGCGCAGGGCGTCCTTGGCGTCCTCCGGGCCCACGGTGAGCACGGTGATCTCCGCGTCGTCGACCCCGTCCGAGTCGGCGATCTGCAGCGCCTGCTCGACCGCGTACTCGTCCAGCTCGGAGAGCAGGCCGTCGACCGACTCACGGTCGGTGGTCCGGTCCTCCGCGAAGTGCCGGTCACCGGTGGCGTCGGGCACGTACTTCACACAGACAACGATCCTCAAGCTCACGCCGGCTCTCCTACTGCTTCGACTCACGGGTTCCGGTCCGGTGGGACCGGGCGTCCGTCCACAATATTACTCGTCAGTACATCCAGCACGTTCCCCGTTCTCAAGACCGTCGAACTGTGACGTTGCCAACCGTCGCCGACGGAGAGCGGGAACAGCCCAACTCCATCACGCAGGACGGTGCGAAGCGAGTGCCCCGGGGCAGGATCTCGATCACTCCGGATCCGCGGCGGCCGGGGACGGGTCGACGGCGGCACCCAGCGCCGCGATGACGTCCGCCTTGCGCGGCTGCCCCGTCGCCCGCTTGACGATCCGCCCGCCGGCGTCGAGGACGAACACCGTGGGTGTGCCGGTCACCCCCAGCTCGCGCACGAGCGCCAGGTGGTCCTCGGCGTCGACCTCGACGTGCGCGACGCCCTCGACCATGGCGGCCACCTCGGCGAGCGTGCGGCGGGTGGCGCGGCAGGGCTGGCAGAAGGCGCTGGAGAACTGCACGAGAGTGGCCCGCTCCCCCAGCCGCGACCCGGCACCGATCAGCTCGGCGCTCAACCGCTCCACCCGCTCCACCACGAGGGCCCTCCGTTCTGTGACTCCTGCGATTCCCGCGATTCCCGCGATTCCCGCGTGCATACGGACAAGTCTGCCGCGAGGGTAGCCAGGAGCAACGCTTTGGGGAACGATCTGCCGGAGTCGGAAGTTACGCCCCCGTAAGTACCGGCATCCCGAGACGAAGGGTTCCCCCGACGTGGCAGATCTCCTCTACCCGCCGGTGATCGGTGCGGCACGAGCGTGGTTCAAAGCTCTCGACCTGCGCTTCGACATCCGCGGCACCGAACATGTGCCCTCCCGCGGCGGCGCCGTACTGGTGAGCAACCACATCAGCTACCTGGACTTCCTCTTCACCGGCCTCGCGGCACGTCCCGCAAAGCGGCTGGTGCGGTTCATGGCCAAGGAGTCGGTCTTCCGGCACAAGGTCTCCGGACCGCTGATGCGCGCGATGAAGCACATACCGGTGGACCGCTCGCGGGGCGAGAACGCCTACGAGCACGCACTGCAGGCGCTGCGGTCCGGCGAGGTCGTGGGCGTCTTCCCGGAGGCGACCATCTCCCCTTCCTTCACGCTGAAGGACTTCAAGACCGGCGCGGCCCGGCTGGCGCAGGACGCCCGGGTACCGCTCGTCCCGATGGCGCTGTGGGGCACCCAGCGGTTGTGGACCAAGGGCCACAAGCGGGACTTCGGCCGCAACCACTTCCCCGTCGGCATCCGGGTCGGCGAGCCGATCGAGGCGGAACGGCACGAGTCGGCGCGCGGCGTCACCGAGCGGCTGCGCGAGCGGATGCAGGAACTGCTGGAGACGGCGCAGCGCGCCTACCCGGCCACGCCCCGGACGGCCGACGACGCCTGGTGGCTGCCGGCCCACCTCGGCGGCAGCGCACCCACACCCGCGCAGGCCCGCACGCAGTGACCGGGTGACCGGCCCAGCGCAACCGGATCTGCCCGATGCGCCGGCGGCGGGCCGGGTACCGGCTGCAGCGGGCCCGGTGCCCCTCCCCGTCGTCCCGGGCGGCGTCCGCGAGCAGCGGCAGCAGCGGCGGGGCCGTCGCCGGCACCCCGTCCGGCGTCCCCGTCCGGCAGCGCGCCGAGCCGCTCCAGAAGAGCACCGCTGCCTCGCCCTGGGCCATCCCGCGCAGCCCGGCGGCGCCCTCCTCGGGGGAGGCCATGCCGCAGACGACCAGGTCCTGGCCGGTCCTCTCGGGCCGCGCACGGGGTGGGCGCGCCCCGCACTCGGGCGCGCCCACCCCCGGCTACTGCGTTCGTGCGGACGGGCCGGGCCGCGGGGCGGCCTCCCCCACCTGCGCCGTGTCGGCCTCAGCCCGCAGCGCGGGGCCGGTGGCCCTCGCCGCGTCCGCCGCCGCATGGGGCCCCGAGCGGGTCTGCCGGGCTCGGTCGAGGAGGATGAGCGGTACGGCGGCCGCGGCGAGGGCGGCCCCGATCAGGCAGACCGACGGGAGAGCGGCGCCGCGGGCGAGCGAGGCGGCCGCGAGGACGGGGGTGATGCTGATGCCCAGTTGGAAGGCCGAAACGGTGGTGGCCCCGGCGAGGGTCGGCGCCTCTGCCGCGATGGCGAAGACCCGTCCGTAGAGAGCGGGATTCAGGACGAACGCGGCGATGCCGGCCAGGAAGACCGTGGGCACCACCGCCCACACCCGGTGGATCGCGGCGACCATCACGACCGACAGGAGCACGGTCGCCGAAGCGCCGGTGAGGAGCGCCAGGTGCGGGCGCCGGTCGGAGACACGGCCGCCGATGGACAGACCGACGAAGGCTCCGAGTCCGAACAGCGCCAGGACCCCCGGGACGGCCGCCTCGGAGAGAGCGGTGATCTCCTCGAGCATCGCCGCCAGGTAGTTGAACGTGATCATGTAGGCCGCAGTGGTGAGGATCGTGATCCCGTAGATGCCCCACAGCGCCGGTCTCCGCATCGTGGCGAGCTCGCGCGGCACGCTCGGCCCGGCGGACCGCTCGGTGCGCGGAGCGGCGGCGGGAAGTCCGGACAGGCAGCCGAGGATCCCCGCTGCCGTCAGGGCCACGACGGCCCAGAAGCCGCCGCGCCACTCGGTGAAGTGGCTGAGCAGTGTGCCCGCCGGACCGCCGGCGACCATGGCCACACTCAGCCCGCTGACCACGACTCCGGAGGCGCGGGCGTTGCGGTCCGGCGTCACCAGGCTGATCGCGGTGGCCGACGCGACGGCGAAGTAGCCCGCGTAGGCGATGCCCGAGATCACCCTGGTGACCAGCAGGACCCGGTAGTCTCCCAGCAGCCCGACGGCGACACAGGCGGCGAAGACGCCCTGGGTCACCACCAGCGCGGTGCGGCGGGGCCAGTGCAGACTGAGCACGGCGAACGGTGGCCCGCCGACCACCACACCGAGTGCGAACGCGGTGATCAGGAACCCGGCCGAGGAGAGCGTGATGTCCAGGTCCTCGGCCACGGCCGGCAGCACACCGGCCATCAGGAACTCCGCGCTTCCCATCGCGAACAGGCTGAACCCCAGCAGGTACACGCCGACAGGCAGCCGGTCGGGGCGGCTGGTGCGGGAGGTCTCCGCGGTGCCCGCCATCAGAGCGCACCTCCCGGGTGGGATCGCTCGCCGCGGACCGCGGCGGACAGCTCCCGTTCGAGCAGCCAGGCACTCATGGTGATGGCGGTGGTCGAGCCCGCCCCCGCGGCGGCGACGACCTGCGCCCGGGGGTTGACCACGTTCCCGGCCGCCCAGACCCCGGGGATGTCCGTGGCGCCCTGCGCGTCGACGGCGACGAGTCCGCTCACCGGGTCCCTGCCCGCTCCCAGCATGGTCAGGGTCGCGTCGTGCGGCGCGGGGCGGGGCGCCACGAAGATCGCCTCGCACCCGAGGGACTCACCGTTGTCCAACTCGATCGCGACCGGGCTCCCGTCCGGGGCACCGGCGGGTGCCCCGACCCGTGTGACGCGCCCGTCGACCAGGCGCACCCCGTACGCCGTGAGGCGCTGCCGTTCGGCGGCGCCGACCTCGATGCCGTTGACGCAGAACGTCACCGTCGGGCTGTAGCGGCGCAGCAGCGCGGCCAGATGTACCGACACCGCCGCCATCGGGCTGCCGAGCACGGCGAGGGAGCGTCCCCGTACTTCGTAGCCGTGGCAGTGGGGGCAGTGGTGCACCTGGGATGCCCACCGCTCGGACAGTCCGGGGATGTCGGGCAGTTCGTCGGTCAGCCCGGTGGCGACCAGCACCGACCGGGTGCGCACCGCGTGCTCGTCCCCGAGCCGCAGCTCGAACGTCCCGTCGGGGGCGCGCCGCGCCCCGGCCACCGATGCCCGCAGGAGCGTCCCGCCGTACCGGCCGAACTCGCTCTGCCCGGTCGCGACGAACTCTCCCGGCGCCATGCCGTCCCGGGTCGGATACCCGTGCATGTGCTCGGCCGGCCCGTTGCGGGGAGCGCCGCCGTCGACGACCAGCGTCGCGAACCGCGCCCGTGCGAGCACGATCCCGGCCGCCAGCCCGGCGGCCCCGCCGCCGATGACGACGGCGTCCCATGTGCTTCCTGCAGCGGTTGCTGCGTCCATTTCGGATCACCTCCACCGACAGAATCGGGAGGCCGTTCCGTTTTCGACAAAGTCTCTTGCCGATTCCGGGACACATTGAGTTGACTGCGTCCATGGACCAGCAACCGAGCGTCGGCGCCGTGATCGAGCAGATCGCTCCCCGGCTGCGACGCGCCCGCCAGAAGAAGGGCGTCAGCCTGGCCGACCTGGCGCGCGCCACCGGTATCTCGACGAGCACGCTGTCGCGGCTGGAGTCGGCGCAGCGCAAGCCGAGCCTCGAACTGCTCCTGCCGATCACCGGAGCGCTCGGCATCCCGCTGGACGAGGTCGTGGTCGCACCCCGGATACTCGACCCGCGGGTGCCGCAGCAGCCCACCAAGAAGGACGGCCGGGTGCTGATCCCGCTCTCGCGGCAGCAGGGGGAACCCCGCGCCTACAAGATGACCATTCCCGCGCACGACGATCAGCCCCATCTGCGGACCCACGCGGGCCACGAGTGGCTCTACGTGCTCCGCGGGCAGCTCCGCGTCCGGCTGGGCGACCAGGACTTCGTCGCGGGAGCCGGTGAAGCGGCCGAGTTCGACTGCCGGATTCCGCACTGGTTCGGCGCGGCCGGACGCGGCGACGTCGAAGTGCTGAGCCTCTTCGGAAAGCAGGGCGAGCGCATCCACCTCCGCACCCCGCGACGCTGACGCGGGAGCCTGCCGTGCGTCCGCCGGACGGCGCTCGCAGACGGGAGGCCGACCGGCCGGAGGCGAGGCCGCCGGCGGGCCGGCCGCGGACGCGCCCGGCTCCGGCGGGGCCGGTGGGTCGGCCCCGCCGCCCGGCCGATGCGGCTAGAGCGCCGTGTCCAGCAACTGCCACAGCCGGGCCGGACCCGTGGCCTGCCGCAGCGCCCGCACCACCACCGGGTGCGGCTCGGCGTAGAGCACGGGGTAGTCGCACTCCCCCTTCTCCGGCCACACCGGAAAGGCGAGTTGTTCGCGGTCCAGCCTGAACTGGGCGTTCACTCCCGGCTTGTTGCCCCGCGCGTCCTGCCGCACCCAGTGCCGCGAGCCCGGGAGCCGCACCGCGATCAGCCCGTGGAGGACGTTCAGCTTCTGATAGCAGAACCCCGCGGGGACGCCCTCCGCACGCAGCAGGGCGACCAGGGCGTGGGACTTGGCGTGGCAGATGCCGACCCGCTGGGCGAGCACGTCCGAGGCCCGACAGGTGATCCGCCAGTCCTCGACGTCGGCGGAGTGCGGGATGGTGTCGCGGACGAATTCGTAGGCGGCACGGGCGTACGCGGCCGTGTCGCCGTCGGCGCCGGAACGCAGCCGCGCTGCCGTCTCCCGCACCAGGGGATGGGTGTGGTCGACGACGTCGTCGGCAGCGAGGTAGGCGGACTCGTCAGCGGTGACGGGAGTGAGCTTCATGCCGCGCCAGCGTACGGCGCGGTCCGCCGTAACTCAATACAATTACGACGGACCGCATAAGTATTCGGGCGGCATTCGGGGAGCCCGGTGCGCTACCGCCCCATCTCGTCGCGGAGCGCGGCCAGGAAACCGTCCACGTCCTGCTCGGTGGTGTCGAACGAGCACATCCAGCGCACCTCGCCCACCGCCTCGTCCCAGAAGTAGAAGCGGTAGCGCTTCTGCAGGCGTTCGCTCACCTCGTGCGGCAGCCGCGCGAAGACGGCGTTCGCCTGCACCGGATAGCGGATCTCCACACCGGCCACCTCCCGCACACCCGCCGCCAGGCGCTGGGCCATCGCATTGGAGTGCCGTGCGTTGCGCAGCCACAGGTCGCCCGAGAGCAGGGCCTCCAACTGCACCGATATGAAGCGCATCTTGGAGGCGAGCTGCATCGACAGCTTGCGCAGATGCTTCATATGGCGGACCGCGTCCGGGTTCAGCACCACGACGGCCTCGCCGAAGAGCATGCCGTTCTTGGTGCCGCCGAAGGAGAGGATGTCCACGCCCGCCGCGTTGGTGAACGCGCGCATCGGGACGTCCAGCGCCGCCGCCGCGTTGGCGATCCGCGCCCCGTCGAGGTGGACGAGCATGCCCCGCTCGTGCGCGTGGTCGCACAGGGCGCGGATCTCCTCCACCGTGTAGAGCGTGCCCAGTTCGGTGTTCTGGGCGAAGGAGACCACCTGCGGCATGGCCCGGTGCTCGTCGTCCCAGCCGAACGCCTCCCGGTCGATCAGCTCCGGCGTCAGCTTGCCGTCCGGCGTGGGCACGGTGAGCAGCTTGAGGCCGCCGACCCGCTCGGGCGCCCCGCATTCGTCGACGTGGATGTGCGCGGTGTCGGCGCAGATCACCGCGCCCCACCGGTCGGTCACCGCCTGCAGCGCGACGACGTTGGCACCGGTCCCGTTGAAGACCGGGAACGCCTCGGCGCGCTGCCCGAAGTGGCTGCGTACGACGGTCTGGAGGTGCTCGGTGTAGTCGTCGGCGCCGTAGGCCGACTGGTGCCCGCCGTTGGCCAGCGCCAGCGCCGCGAGGATCTCGGGGTGCGCGCCCGCGTAGTTGTCGCTGGCGAACCCGCGGATCTCCGGGTCGTGGCGGCGCTTGGCGTCGGTGCCCGGCGACTCCCCGGGGCGGCCGGGACGGTTCAGGGGTTGGGCGTCAGCCACAGGCGGGTTCCGTTCAGCTCTTCGGCGGGCTCGTTCCAGGTGTCGGCGACGGCCTTGGCGAGGTCCTCGACATCCGTGAAGCCCGCGAACTTCGCGTTCGGCCGGTCGGCCCGCATCTGGTCGTGCACCAGCGCCTTGACCACCAGGATGACAGCGGCCGCCGCCGGCCCGCTCTCGCCCCCCGCCTTGCGGAAGGAGTCGCCGAGCGCCAGTGTCCACGCCTCGGCAGCGGCCTTGGAGGCGGCGTAGGCGGCGTTGCCGGCGGTCGGCTTGCTGGCGCCCAGCGCGCTGATCAGCAGGAACCGGCCGTCACCCGCGCGTTTGAGCGCGCCCTCGAAGGCCAGGGAGGTGTGCTGGAGGGTGCGCACCAGCAGGTTGTGCAGGGTGTCCCAGTCGGACAGATCGGTCTCGGCGAACGAGGCCGAGCCGCGCCAGCCCCCGACCAGGTGCACCAGGCCGTCGATCCGGCCGAACTCCTTTTCCGTCTTGTCCGCCCAGGCCCGGGTCTCCTCCAGGCTGAGCAGGTTGACGGTGTCGCCCGTGACGGTGGCTCCCCCGTGCGCGAAGCGCGCGGCATCCACGGCCTGGGCGAGGCGCTCCGCGTCCGCGTCGCAGGCCACGACGGTGGCACCCTCCTCCGCGAGCCGCAGCAGTGTCGCCTGCCCGGCGGGGCCGGCCGCCCCGGCGACCGCGACCACCCGGCCCTGGAGGCTCCCCTCGCCGTTGCCCTCGTACCCGCGCCGTGTCGTGCTGTCCGTCATCTCCGTCGCCTCCTCGTGCTCCTGCCCACCGCTGCGCCCCTGGGGCGACCCGCTCACGCGGCGGCCCGGACCGGGCCGTGCGCGGTGATGCCCTCGGTCGATGCGATCACACTGCGGAGCTTCTTCGCGAGGGCTTCGTAGAACATGCTGAGCGGAAACTCGTCGGGCAGCACCTCGTCGACCAGCTTGCGCGGCGGAAGGGTCAGATCCAGCGCGTCCGGGCCCTTGGCCCAGGTGGAGCCGGGATGCGGGGCCAGGTAGCGGGAGACCAGCTCGTACGCCTTGAACCAGTGGACGATCTTGGGCCGGTCGATACCGGCGCGGTAGAGCTCCTCGATCTCCTCGCGCAGCGCGACGGTGACCCGGCGGGCCAGGTCCCAGTCGATGGAGAGCTTGTTGTCCCGCCAGCGCAGCGCGTCGTGCTGGTGGAGGTAGGCGAACAGGAGCTGCCCGCCGAGGCCGTCGTAGTTGCGCTGGCGCGCCCCGGTGACCGGGAAGCGGAAGAGCCGCTCCAGGATGACGGCGTACTGCACGTCCCGGCCCTGCGGCAGGCCGTCGCCCTCGAGCTTGACCGCCTCGTGGAAGGCGGTCAGGTCGCAGCGCAGCTCCTCCAGGCCGTACATCCAGAACGGCTGCCGCTGCTTGATCATGAACGGGTCGAACGGCAGGTCGCCGTGGCTGTGGGTGCGGTCGTGCACCATGTCCCACAGGACGAAGGTCTGCTGGCAGCGCTCCTGGTCGGCCAGCAGGTCCCGGGCGTCCTCGGGCAGCTCCAGGCTGGTGACCTCGCAGGCCGCCTCGACGACCCGACGGAAGCGGGCCGCCTCGCGGTCGCAGAAGATGCCGCCCCAGGTGAAGCGCTCGGGCGCCTCGCGGACGGCGATGGTCTCGGGGAAGAGCACGGCGGAGTGCGTGTCGTAGCCCGCGGTGAAGTCCTCGAAGGTGATCCCGCAGAAGAGCGGGTTGTCGTAGCGGGTGCGTTCCAGCTCGGCCAGCCAGTCGGGCCAGACCATGCGCAGGACGACCGCCTCCAGGTTCCGGTCCGGGTTGCCGTTCTGCGTGTACATGGGGAAGACGACCAGGTGCTGGAGGCCGTCGGCGCGGTTGGCCGCGGGCTGGAAGGCGAGCAGCGAGTCGAGGAAGTCGGGCACACCGAAGCCGTCGTCGGCCCAGCGGCGCAGGTCGGCCACCAGGGCGCGGTGGTAGTCGGCGTCGTGCGGCAGCAGCGGGGAGAGCTCCTGCACAGCGGCCACCACCCGGTCCAGCTCGGCCCGGACGTCCGCGCGGGCGGGAGCGCCCTCGGCGTCGAAGTCGATCGAGCCGTCCTTGGACTGGGCGGGCCGGACCGCCTCCACGGCGGCCTTGAGGACCGACCAGGCGGGGTGCACGGCCACACTTTCGGCGGCTCCGCCCGAGGACGGCGAAACACCGCCCGGTGCGGGCGCGGGCGAAAGAATTTCCGTCATGTTGACCCCTCCACAGGAGAAACTCGCGTAGGAGAACCGTATCCGGGCGGGCGTCCGCACTCAAGGGGAGGAAGCAGAAGAATATCCTGCACAAGCCCCGGGTAGGCCGTCATTTTTCCGGTGCAGTGCCGATGACACCGCTGCCTTTCCCACCTTTCCCAGTTCCCTCCGCTCCGTACGGTATGCGGGGCGCGCCCGGAGCAGTGCCTGCGGGGCGGGCCGCTAGGGTGGCGGCCACCGCCGTCCCCGCCGAAAGCGAGAGCGCCGTGCCACTGCTCACCGTCGGACACCGCGGAGTGATGGGCGTCGAGCCCGAGAACACGCTGCGCTCCTTCGTCCGCGCCGAACGCGAAGGGCTCGACGTCCTCGAACTCGACCTGCATCTGAGCAGCGACGGCGAACTGGTGGTGATGCACGACGCGGACGTGGACCGCACGACCGACGGCAGCGGGCCGATCGGCGGCCTCACCCTGGCCGAGCTGCGCCGGCTGGACGCGGGGCGGGGCGAGCGGGTACCGGTCTTCGACGAGGTCGTGGACGCGGTGTCCAGCCCGCTGCAGGCCGAGATCAAGGACCGGGCGGCGGCACGGGTGCTCGCCGAGACGATCAGCAAGCGGGACCTGCACGACCGGGTGACCGTCATCTCCTTCCACGCCGAGGCGCTGCGCGAGACCCGCGAGCACCTGCCGGAGATGCCGCTGGTGCTGGTGGCCGGGCGCTCCTCGCCGACGGCCCCGGAGCGCGCCCGGGAGCTGGGCGCGGGGATGGTCTCGCTGGAGCTGCGGCACCTGGAGGCGGACATCGTCGAGCGGGCGCATGCCGCCGGGATCCGGGTGATCAGCTGGACCGTCAACACCGAGGCGGAGCTGGCCCGCGCCCGCGAGCTGGGGCTGGACGGCGTCGTCACCGATCTGCCCGCGATCGGGCAGGCGGCCCGGCGTCCGCTCGGCCACGGAGCGCACCGGGATCCGGCACCCGAGAGCACCGCCTCCTGAGCTCGCGGCCCGCAGCCGGTCCGGGCCGGCCCGGACCGGCTGCGGGCCCGCCAGGATTCACCCCAGCGGCTTGACCAGCAGTTCGAAGGCCAGGTCGGGCCGCTGCGGCAGACCGAAGCGCTCGTCACCGTAGGGGAAGGGACTCAGCTCGCCGGTGCGCCGGTAGCCGCGCCGCTCGTACCAGGCGATCAGCTCCTCGCGCTGCCGGATCACCTGCATCCGCATCCGCTCGACGCCCCACTCGGCCCCGACCGTCCGCTCCGCCTCGGCCAGGACCGCGCGGCCGACGCCGCCGCCCTGCAGCAGCGGACTGACCGCGAACATGCCGAAGTACGCCTCCGCACCGCGGTGTTCGAGCTGGCAGCAGGCGACGAGAGCGCCGTCCCGCTCGACGACCAGCAGGATGCTCTTCGGGTCGCGGACGACCGCGGCGACGCCCTCCGGGTCGGTGCGCTGTCCTTCGAGCAGGTCGGCCTCGGTGGTCCAGCCCGCCCGGCTCGTCTCGCCCCGGTAGGCGGACTCCACGAGTGCGGTCAGAGCCGGGATGTCCGCCTCGGCGGCGCGGCGGAAGGTCAGGGGCAGCTCGCCCCGCTGCGCGGTGTCGCTCATGCCTGCCGACCCTATCCGGAGCACCGCGGAACTAGAGTGCGGGCATGGTGCATGTACTGAGCAGCCGGGTACTGCTGCGGCCCACCGACCCGGACAGGTCGCGGGCCTTCTACGGGCGGACGCTCGGCCTGGAGATCGCCCGCGAGTTCGGCACCGGACCGGAGCGGGGCACCGTCTACTTCCTGGGCGGCGGCTTTCTGGAGGTCTCCGGGCGCAGCACGGAGACCTCCAGAAAGCCGCCGCCCACCCTCCAGCTCTGGCTCCAGGTCGCCGACGCGGCAGCCGCGCACGAGGAGCTGCGCGCGGCGGGCGCGGAGATCCTGCGCCCGCCCGTCCAGGAGCCGTGGGGCCTGATCGAGATGTGGATCGCCGACCCGGACGGGCACCGGCTGGTCCTGGTGCAGATTCCGGCCGACCACCCGCTGCGCTACCGGCCCGGTATCTGACCGCTCAGGAGCCGCGCCCCGGCCCGGCGGACGGCAGCAGCCCGGCGAGCACCGCGACTCCCTCCGCGACGGCCGAGGGGGTGGCGGCGGCGTAGCCGAGGACGAGGCCGGGGCGGCCGGGGCGCTGGGTGTGCCAGGACAGCGGCTGGGTCTTGACGCCGTGCGCGAGGGCGCGGGAGGCGAGCGCGGTGTCGTCGACGCCGGGCGGGAAGGTGACCGTCAGATGCAGCCCCGCCGCGGCGCCGTGCACGCGGGCCCTGGGCAGGTGGGTGCGGAGCGCCGCGATCATCGCGTCGCGGCGGACCCGGTGGCGGCGCCGGACGAGCCGTAGCTGGCGTTCGAGGGCTCCGGACTCCATCAGCCTGGCGAGCGCGAGCTGCGGCAGGACGGCGTTGCCGAGGTCGGCGAAGCGTTTGGCGTCGGTCAGCGCCGCGCGGTGACGGGCGGGCGCCAGCAGCCAGCCGATACGGAGCGCGGGTGCCAGGAGTTTGGAGACGCTGCCCAAGTAGCAGACCCGGTCCGGCGCCAGCGCTCCCAGCGCGGCCACCGGCGCCCGGTCGTAGCGGTGTTCGGCGTCGTAGTCGTCCTCGACGACCAGACCGCCCTCGCCCGCCCAGCGGACCAGCTCGCGCCGCCGCTCGCCGCCGAGCACGACGCCGGTGGGGAACTGGTGCGCAGGCGTCAGCAGTACGGCGGACGCCCCGGAGGCGCGGAGCGCGTCGACGCGTACGCCGTCGCCGTCCACGGGCACGGGCGGGGTCTCCAGCCCCCAGCTGTGCAGATGCTGGCGCGCCCCGAGCGAGGAGGGGTCCTCGACGGCGAGCCGGTCGACTCCTCGGGCCCGCAGCACCTGCGCCACCAGACCGAGCGCCTGCGCGGTACCGGCGACGACGATGATCTCCTCGGGCGCGGCCGTGATACCGCGGTTGACGCGCAGCCATCCGGCGACCGCGCGGCGCAGCTCCGGGGCGCCGCGCGGGTCGCCGTACCCGAGGGCGCCGGAGGCCGCCTCGGCCAGCACCGCGCGCTCGGCGCGCAGCCAGGCGGTACGGGGGAACGCCGCGAGATCGGGGAGCCCCGGCGACAGGTCGATCCGCGCCGGCGCGGCGCGGAAGGTGTCGAAGACGTCGGCCTGCGGCGGGGTGTCGAACACCCCCGCGGCCGGACGGGGCCCGGCGGTCCCTGCGGGGCCGGCCGCGCCGACCGGGTCGGCCGCGCCGCGCGCGCCGTTCAGCGGGGTCGCGGCCACCACTGTGCCCGAGCGGCCGCGGCCCACCACGTGTCCGTCCTCGACCAGACGGCGGTAGGACTCGGTCACCACGCCGCGCGAGACCTTCAGGTCGGCGGCCAGGACCCGGGTGGCGGGCAGTCGGCTGCCGGTGGGCAGCCGGCCGTCGGCGATGGCGCGCCTGATCTGTCCGACCAGCCAGTCGGACAGGCCACCGCGGGGTGCCTGGTCCGCGGTGAGCTGGAGGAAGTCGGAGGCCGCCGGTGTACCGGCAGCGTTTCCGGCGCCGGGCTCCCCTGCTTCTTTGGTCCGGTCGACCGGAGATCCTTTGGCTCTGTTCACCGGCCCATTGTGCCGGGAGGGTCGGGGCATGGAGTTCCTGCTGACCGCACTCGTCGTCGTACTGACCCCGGGCACGGGGGTGCTGTTCACGATCGCCGCCGGGCTCGCGCACGGCAGGCGCACCAGCCTGGTGGCGGCCCTGGGCTGCACGCTCGGCATCCTGCCGCAGGCGCTGGCGACGCTCTGCGGCCTGGCCGCGCTGCTGCACACCAGCGCGGTGGCCTTCCAGGTCCTCAAGTACGCGGGCGCGGCCTATCTGCTGTGGATGGCGTGGGGCACGCTGCGGGACACCAGCACGCTGAGACCGCCGGACGAGCCGGGGGGCGCTCCGCGCTCGGCGTCCCGGGTGGTCGGGTCCGCCGTTCTGCTCAACTGCCTCAACCCGAAGCTGACCCTGTTCTTCCTGGCCTTCCTGCCGCAGTTCGTCCGGCAGGACGACCCGCACGCGGTGTGGCGCATGGCGGAACTCAGCGGCGTGTTCATGCTGCTGACGCTGCTGGTCTTCGCCGGCTACGGACTGGCGGCCGCGGCCATGCGCGACCACATCATCTCCCGGCCCCGGGTGGTCAGATGGCTGCGCCGCTCGTTCGCCGGGGCGTTCGCGGCGCTCGGTGCCCACCTCGCCTTCTTCTGACCGTTCCGGCGGCCGGAATCCGTCCCGCGACCGGTGACCGCACGCGCCGCGGCCGGTGACCGCACCGCGACCGGCCCCGGCGCGGCTGCGGGTCGGGGCCTGGGGCCTGGGGCCTGGGGCCTGGGGCCTGCACCACGCCCACCGCCCCTCCGCAGGACGGAGGCGGGGCCGGACAGCGGCGGGTCAGCGGATCGGCATGCCCGAGAGGGTGCGGGCGATGACCAGGCGCTGGATCTCGCTGGTGCCTTCGAATATCGAATAGATGGCCGCGTCCCGGTGCATGCGCTCGACCGGGTACTCACGGGTGTAGCCGTTGCCCCCGAGGAGCTGGACGGCCTGCGCCGTCACCTTCTTGGCCGTCTCGCTGGCGAACAGCTTGGACATGGAGCCCTCGGCGGACTCGAACCTGCGGCCCGACACCCCCATCCAGGACGCACGCCACACCAGGAGCCGGGCGGCGTCGATGCTGGTGCGCATGTCGGCGAGCTGGAAGGCGACGCCCTGGTTGTCGATGATCGGGCGGCCGAACTGCTCGCGCGTCCTGGCGTAGTCGAGCGCGACCTCGTAGGCGGCGCGCGCGGTGCCGACCGCCATGGCGCCGACGGCGGGGCGGGACGCCTCGAAGGTGGCCATGGCGGCGTTCTTGACCCGCTCGCCGCTGCCCTTCCTGGCCCGCTCGCGGGCGCGGGCGAGGCGCTCGTCGAGCTTCTCCTTTCCCCCGAGGAGGCAGTGGCCGGGTACCCGGACGCCGTCGAGGACGACTTCGGCGGTGTGGGAGGCGCGGATGCCGTGCTTCTTGAACTTCTGGCCCTGCGAGAGTCCCGCGGTGCCGGGCGGGACGATGAAGGAGGCGTGCCCCTTGGAGCCGAGTTCGGGGTCGACGCTGGCGACCACCACGTGGACGTTGGCGATGCCGCCGTTGGTCGCCCAGGTCTTGGTGCCGTGGAGCACCCACTCGTCGGTGGCCTCGTCGTACGTGGCGCGGGTGCGCATGGCGGCCACGTCGGAGCCCGCGTCCGGCTCGGACGAGCAGAAGGCGGCGACCTTCACGTCCGCGGCGTCGCCGTACATCTGCGGAACCCAGGTCCCGATCTGCTCCTCGGTGCCGTTGGCGAGCACGCCGACCGCGGCGAGGCCGGTGCCGACGATGGAGAGCGCGATGCCCGCGTCGCCCCAGAACAGCTCCTCCATCGCCATCGGGATGCCGAGGCCGGTGGGATCGAAGTACTGCTGGGCGTAGAAGTCGAGCGAGTAGAGGCCGATCTTGGCCGCCTCCTGGATGATCGGCCAGGGGGTCTCCTCGCGCTCGTCCCACTCGGCGGCCGCGGGGCGCATCACGTCGGCGGCGAATCCGTGGAGCCAGTCCCGGACTTCCTTCTGGTCGTCGTTGAGATCCAGTGCGAACTCGGTCTCGGCCATCGTCGGGGTCCTCCGCCTGTAGAGGTTCGTTACCATCGGTAATCCGCAGTCTGTTACCCGCGAGTAGGGACTGTCAACTCCCGCTCACCACCGCATCCGTGCACGTGAGGGTGTTACGTTTCGGCGCGGCAGGAGCAGCGGACAGGGGCGGGGAGAAGCACCATGGGGACTACACCGACAGACCGAGCCGACCGGAGCGACCGGGCCGACCGGGCCGACCGGGCCGACCGGGCCGAGAGCACCGGGCAGCGCCGCCGGGAACTGCTGGAGGCCGCAGAGCGGGTCGTGCTCCGCGAAGGCCCGGGGGCCTCCATGAACGCGATCGCCGCCGAGGCGGGCATCACCAAGCCCATCCTCTACCGGCACTTCGGCGACAAGGGCGGCCTCTACCGCGCGCTCGCCTCCCGGCACACCGAAGCACTGCTGACCTCGCTGCGGGCCGCGCTCGACGCACCCCGGGAGCGGCGGGAGCGCGTCGAGGCCACTCTGGACACCTATCTGGCCGCCATCGAGGCACATCCGCAGGTCTACCGGTTCCTGATGCATCCGGCCGAGGGCGGCTCGTCCGGCAGCGAGCGGGGATTCGACGTGGGGCAGCACTCCGCCCCGCTGCTGCGACAACTGGGCGAGGAACTGGGCGAGGTGATCGCCGAACGGCTCGACCTGGGCCCGGAGGGCGAGGAGCTGGCCCGGGTGTGGGGGCACGGCATCGTCGGCATGATGCACGCCGCCGGGGACTGGTGGCTGCGCGAGCAGCCCTGCGACCGGGCCCGGCTGGTGAGGCACCTGGCCGATCTGCTGTGGGGCAGGCTGGCCGCCGCAGGTGACCGGGTGGGAGGCGCCCGGTTCTGACAGCCGCGCGGCCGCCCGGCACCGGGACGGCGCCGATCCGCTCCGCAGGCGGTGCGGCCCCGCGTGGGAGCCGTCAGCCCCGGCCGGAGCCCTCCGGGGCCGGGCGCGACCACGACGCCCTGCGTACCGCCCGCAGTGTACGGCGCCGGGCCGGACCGGTGAGCCGCTCGGTGTAGACGCGGCCCTCCAGGTGGTCGCACTCGTGCTGGAGGCAGCGCGCGAAGAAGCCGGTGCCCTCGATCCGCACCGGGGCCCCGGTGAGATCCTCGCCCTCGACGACGGCCAGGTCGGCGCGCGGGGTGGGGGCCTCGAGGCCGGGCAGCGAGAGGCAGCCCTCAGGGCCGCGCACGGTCACCCCCTCGACACGCACCAGCCGCGGATTGACCACGTGGCCCCGGTGGCGCCGGTCCTCGTCGTCGGGGCAGTCGTAGACGAACACCCGCAGCGGCACCCCGATCTGGCAGGCGGCCAGCCCGACCCCGCGGGCCGCGTACATCGACGCGTACAGGTCCTCCACCAGCGCGGGCAGCGCCCGGCGGGCGTCCCCGTCCACCGGGCGGCCGGGGGTGTGCAGCACCGGGTCGCCGTAGGTACGCAGCGGATGCACCGCACCCGTACTGCCGGGGATGGGGCCGCGTCGCATGCCCGCCAGCCTACGCCGGAGCCCGCGGTGCCGATCTTCCCAGGGTGGCGCGGTCAGGGGTGCGGCCGGATCTCGGTAGGCTTCTCTTCTACGCGAGGGGCAAGGAGGTTCACACACATGGCAGGCAACACGGAGCCGCTGTCGCCGCGGTCCCGGCTGGCCGTGACGGCGGGCAAGGCGGCCGCGGCGGTGTCGCGGGCTGCGGGCCGCGGCAGCGGGTCGGTGATCGGCGGCAAGGTAGCGCTCAGACTCGACCCCGACCTGCTGCAGCGGCTTGCCCAGCACCTGGACGTGATCCTGGTGTCCGCCACCAACGGCAAGACGACGACCACCCGGCTGATCGCCGAGGCGCTGCGCGCCAACGGCGAGGTGGTCTCCAACGCGCTGGGCGCCAACATGCCTGCCGGAATCACCTCGGCACTGGCCGGCGGCTCCAGCGCCCGCTACGGCGTCATCGAGGTGGACGAGAAGTATCTGTCCGGTGTGGCCAAGGACGTCACGCCCAAGGCCATGGCGCTGCTGAACCTCTCGCGTGACCAGCTCGACCGCGCCGGTGAGACCCGGATGCTCGCCGAGCGCTGGCGCGAGGGCCTCTCGGGGCAGCAGGCAGTGATCATCGCCAACGCCGACGACCCGCTGGTGGTCTGGGCCGCCTCCTCCTCACCCAATGTGGTGTGGGTCGCCGCGGGCCAGGAGTGGAAGGACGACGCCTGGTCCTGCCCGGCGTGCGGCGGGGTGATGCAGCGTCCCGGCGACGACTGGTTCTGCGCCGAGTGCGGCTTCCGCCGCCCGACGCCGACCTGGGCGCTCTCCGGCGACCACGTCCTGGACCCGCACGGCTCGGCCTGGCCCATCCACCTGCAGCTCCCGGGCCGTGCCAACAAGGCGAACGCCGCCACCTCCGCGGCCGTGGCCGCCGCCTTCGGGGTGCCCCCGCAGGTCGCGCTGGAGCGGATGTACGCGGTCAAGGCCGTCGCGGGACGGTACGACGTGGTGCAGTACCAGGGCCGGGACATGCGGCTGCTGCTGGCCAAGAACCCCGCCGGCTGGCTGGAGACCTTCTCGCTGATCGACCCGCCGCCCACCCCGGTGATCCTCTCGGTGAACGCGCGCAGCGCCGACGGCACCGACACCTCGTGGCTGTGGGACGTCGACTACGGGCGGCTGGCCGGGCACCCGATCTGCGTCATCGGCGACCGCAAGCTCGACCTCGCGGTCCGGCTGGAGGTCGCGGGTGTGGACTTCCAGGTGTGCGAGAGCCCCGAGGACGCGGTACGCCGCTGCCCGCCCGGGCGGATCGAGACGATCGCGAACTACACCGCGTTCCAGGACCTGCGGCGCGCCGTCGGCAACTGATCACCCGTATCTTGGGGATCCGGGCCCTCGCACGCCCGACCCTTTCGACCCGCTCAAGGAGACTGGCGGCATGAGTGACACGAGTCTGCGTCTGGTATGGGTCTACCCGGACCTGCTGAGCACGTACGGCGACCAGGGCAACGCGCTCGTGGTGGAGCGGCGGGCGCGGCAGCGCGGGCTGGACGTCCAGCGACTGGACGTCCGGTCCGACCAGCCGATCCCGACGTCCGGCGACATCTATCTGATCGGCGGCGGCGAGGACCGTCCGCAGCGGCTGGCGTCCGAGCGGCTGCTGCGGGACGGCGGTCTGAACCGGGCCGTGGACAACGGCGCCATCGTCTTCGCGGTGTGTGCCGGGTACCAGATCATGGGCCACGAGTTCGTCAACGACCTCGGGGAGCGCTCCGCGGGGCTCGGGCTGCTGGACGTGGTCAGCGGCCGCGGCGAGGCCGAGCGGTGCGTGGGCGACGTCCTCGGCGACGCCGACGAGCAGTTGCGCCTCCCCCAGCTCACCGGCTTCGAGAACCACCAGGGCGTCACGCACCTCGGCCCCGGCGTGCGCCCGCTCGCCCGGGTGCAGCTCGGCCACGGCAACGGGACCGGCGACGGGACCGAGGGTGCCTGGCGGGACACCGTCTTCGGGACGTACCTGCACGGTCCGGTGCTGGCGCGCAACCCGCAGATCGCCGATCTGCTGATCAAGCTGTCGCTCGACGTGAACGCGCTGCCACCGACCGACGACACCTGGTACGAGGCGCTGCGCCAGGAGCGGATCGCCGCGGCGACACAGCCCGCCTGACCCGCCCCCGGCGCTGTCCGGCCGGAAAGCGGTGCCGACCCGCCCGTGTCGGCCGCCCCCGTGCGGGCGGCCGACACGGGCGGTTCTAGTCTGGTGCGGGCTTATCGGTCGGTTGCGGGAGAGTTCGGATGGATCACGGCGAGCACGGCATGACGATGGACCTGCCACCGTTCACGGTGGCGCGGGGTCTGGAGTTCACGGGTGAGCCCTTCTTCCTGTTCGGATGCCTGCTCGGGCTCGCACTGTACGGCTGGGGGGTGGCGCGGCTGCGGCGCCGCGGCGACGCCTGGCCGGTGAGCCGCACGGTGGCCTTCACGACGGGTGTGGCGACCGTGGTGCTGGTGATGTGCACGGGGCTCAACGACTACGGCATGGTGCTCTTCAGCGTGCACATGGTGCAGCACATGGTGATCAGCATGCTCTCGCCGATCCTGCTGCTGCTGGGCGCACCCGTCACCCTCGCGCTGCGCGCCCTGCCCTCGGCGGCACGCAGCCGGGGGATGCGCCGGGGCCCCCGGGAGGTGCTGGTGGCCTTCCTGCACAGCCGCTACGTGCGGGTGATCTCCCATCCCGCGTTCACCATCCCGCTGTTCATCGCCAGCCTGTACGCGCTCTACTTCACTCCGCTGTTCGACCTGCTGATGGGCTCCATGGCCGGGCACATCGCGATGATGGTGCACTTCCTCGCCGTGGGGCTGGTCTTCTTCTGGCCGATCATGGGGGTGGACCCGGGTCCGCACCGGCCGGGGTACGTGATGCGGATGCTGGAGCTGTTCGCGGGGATGCCGTTCCACGCCTTCTTCGGGATCGCGCTGATGATGGCCTCCGAGCCGGTGACGGAGACCTACGCGGACCCGCCCGCCTCGCTGGGGGTCAGCGCCCTCGCCGACCAGAACGCGGCCGGTGGGATCGCGTGGGCGTTCAGCGAGATCCCCTCGGTGCTGGTGCTGATCGCGCTGGTCTTCCAGTGGTACGTCACCGAGCAGCGGCAGGCCCGCCGCCGTGACCGCCGGGCCGACCGGGACGGCGACAAGGAACTGGTGGCCTACAACGCCTACCTCGCCGCGCTGCAGACCAAGGGGTGACCGCCCGTCGGCCCTGGGCACCCGGCCCGGGACCGCGCCTCCGGTCCGGGCCCTCGGGGGGCCGAGGAGTGCGACCGGTCGCCCCGGGTGCGCGGTGGCGCACGGGGCCCCGAACGGGTGACGATGGAAGTCGGCCGCGGCCCCTGTGCGTGCGCGCCGTGCATCCCGGGGCCGCCGGGAGGAGGACGGTTGTCATGGCTGGGTTGACGCGGATGCCGGTGTCCACGAAGGCGATGACCGTGTGCACGGTCGTGGGCCTGGTGGTGGTGACGGCGTACACCGCGGCACTGGGGAGCAGCGGATGGCTGTGGTTCTGCTGGGTGGTACTGGGGCTGGTCACCCTGGGTGTGTTCGCGACCAGGGACTGAGCCGGGGCTCCAGCGGCTGAGCGGAGCGGGCCGGGGGCGGGCCGGCCATGGAGCGGACCACTCCCCCGGGCCGGAGGGCCGGACCCGGTCCGGGCGGGCAGGCCGGACCGGCGGACCAGGACCAGGACCAGGGCCGGCGGGCCGTCCAGCTCCGGAACGTCGTGCGAGGGCCGGGCCCGCACCCTGGCATCAGGGTGCGGGCCCGGCCCTCGAACGTCGCGGGTGACCGGTCGGCGCACAGCACGGCGACCGGTCACCCGTCGGCCACCCGCACATCCCGAGGGCCGTGCCGGTCAGCCCCCGGCGGCGAACTCGGCCAGCAGCGCGTTGTCGAACGCCTGGAGGTCGTCCGGCCTGCGGCTGGTGATCAGCTTGTTGCCGCCGGCACCGCAGACCTTGACCTGCTCGTCGACCCAGGTGCCGCCTGCGTTGCGGATGTCGGTGCGCAGGCTGGGGTACGAGGTCAGGGTGCGCCCGCGCACCACGTCGGCCTCGATCAGGGTCCAGGGGGCGTGGCAGATGGCGGCCACGGGCAGCCCCGCGTCGAAGAACCCCCGCACGAACCCGACGGCGTTCTTGTCGGTGCGCAGCAGGTCCGGGTTGGCGACCCCGCCGGGCAGCACGAGCCCGTCGAAGCGGGTCGGATCAGCTTGGGAGACGAGCTGATCGACGGGGAAGGTGTCGGCCCGGTCCAGGTGGTCGAACGCCTGGACGGCCTCTCCGCGCGTGGAGAGCAGGACCGGCGTGCCGCCGGCCTGCTCGACGGCCTCCCAGGGAGCGGTCAGCTCGATCTGCTCGGCGCCCTCGGGCGCGACGAGAAAGGCCACTCGCACGTGCCTCACGTCCCTTCCGTCGTCTCGGGTGCGCACCTGCGGGTCCCCCGCCGAGCGCCCGCCTATGCCTCCGCGCCCGGGATCCGCGCCGGGGCCTCCGGTGCCGCGGACCCCGGGCGCGGACCCCGGGCGCGGACCCCGGGCGCGGGGACCGGGCGCGGGGACCGGAGCAGGGCCGGGAGGCGGGTCAGCCGGCCTCCCGCTGCCCGCCTCCGGGGGCGTCCGCCGCGTCGCCCGCCTCGGATTCGTGCTGCTTTCCGGACGGCAGCACCGGGTGGCGCCCCAGAATGAAGACTCCGACGACCACCGCCAGCAGCCCGATCACCTCGCCCGCCAGCGCACCCGGCGTGAGCCGGATGGAGTCCCCCAGGAAGCCGATCCCGCAGGCGATGCCGGCCAGCGGCTCCGCCGCCGTCAGGGAGGGCAGCGACATCCGCAGCGGGCCGCCCTCGAAGGCGCTCTGCACGAGCACCAGCCCGACCACGGCCAGCCCGACGATGGTGTAGCCCTGCCAGCTCAGCAGCACACCGACCAGCCCCGACGCGCTGTAGATGTCGCCGACGACCCGGGTCAGGGCGTCCTGCAGACCGTAGAGCGCCCCTGCGGCGGCAGCCAGCAGCGGCGGCTCCTTGAAGAGTTCGAGGTGCCGCGCGATGAGCACCAGCACCACGGCGATCCCGGCGAGGGTGCCGAACACCAGCCAGTGGCGCAGGGCGCCGGCCTGGTACTCCGTGCCCTCCGGCCGGCCCGCCACGATGAAGGCGGTCACTCCCCCGCTGAGCAGCACCACCCCGGCCCAGCCCGACCAGCCCAACCGCTGGCTGCTCAGCCGCCGCGCGAAGAGCATCGCGAAGAGCAGGTTCGTGGCCAGCAGCGGCTCCACGGTGGACAGGTGCCCCTTCATCAGGGCGAACGCGCTGGTGAGCTGACCGACCACCATGCTGGCGATGCCCAGCAGCCAGCGCGGTACCCGCACCAGGTCCAGGAGCAGCCGGAAGGAGAGCACGTCGGCGGTGGGCGCGCGGGCGGCGGCGTCCTGTTGCAGCACGAAGCCCAGGCCGAGGAAGCAGGCGGCGACCAGCCCGTAGACGTAGACAGCCACGGGACGCCCCTTTCCACCGACCGGACGGTACGTACGCATGCCGGTCGACTGCGCTCGCACGCGTCCGCCCCTTCGCCCGGGAACAGCGCCGCCGAGACTAGGCGTCCGCACCCGGTGACACCACGCCATCCGCCGCGGTGGCGGGCGGCACGCCCCCTAAGCATGAAAGTCCCAGGTCCGAATGGCGCTTCAGCATCCGCGGAGCAGCACCCGGCGGGGCAGCCACCGCCGCGCGCGTCCAGCCCTGCCGTCCCCCGCCGCCGTCCGGGCGAGCCGCCGGGCCGCCACGGCAGGGCGCCGGCGTCTCTCCCGTACCCGGCCCGGCCGAGCCGCCCCCGCTCGCCGAGGCCGCGCCGAGGGCGGCTGTAGCCCCGGCGAGGACACTGGTCCTCCCGGAGGCTCGGGCCGAAGGGAACCGCCGACCAGACGGGAGCCGGGAAGTGAGAGCGGACCCCTTTCCTCGGGAGCGCCGGCACACCGCGTACTTCCTGCGCGGGATCCGAGCCTGCGCCCCGGTCTTCCTGGGCGCGGAGGTCGACATGACCGCGGTGCGGCAGCACCAGCGGACGGCCGGGGAACAGGGCGGCAGGCCCTCGACCGTCGCCTACGTGCTGTACACGGCCGCGCGTGTGCTGGCCGCGCACCCCGAGGCGAACGCCGCACTCCGCGGCGGCATGCGGCCCCGCATCGCCCACTTCGGCACCGTGGCCGCGAAGCTGGCGCTGGACAAGAGGATGGGCGGGCGCCGGGTCGTCCTCTCGGCGGTGCTGCCGGACCTCCACCTGATGAGCCTTCGGGACATCGCCCGGAACACGGCTCGCCTCCGCGCCGGAGACCCGGAATCGATGCCGGAGTTCGCCGGGGTGCGCGTCCTGCACCGGCTGCCGGGACCGCTGGGGCGGCTCGCCTACCGGGCCGGAACGCGACCGCTGCGCCGCCGCCTCGCCAGCACCGGAACGTTCTCCGTCACCTCTCTGGGACACCGGCCCCTCACCTGGTTCCACTCCGTCGGCAGCACCACGGTCACCCTCGGCCTGGGGGCGGTCGCCGACCGTCCGGTGGTGCGCGGCGGCACGGTCACCGCAGCGCCCGTGCTGCCGCTCTCCCTCACCTTCGACCACCGGGTGATCGACGGGGCCGAGGCGGCGGATGTGCTCGGCGCCGTCAAGCACGCCTTGGAGACCTTCGGCCGGGCCGACGCGCACGGCGGTGGCCCCGCGGGCGGATAGGGCGCTCGGGCCCGGCGCAGCGGACCTCTGCCGCGGCCGGGAGCGCTGGCCAGGAACCCCCGGTGCCGGCCGTCAGCGGCCACAACTCCCCTCTCCTGCGCTCCGGTTGACCCTGCCGTCTAGGGTGAGGGGCGAGGGCGTCCGATCCGCCCATGACATCCACACCTTCCGACGGAGTGCGTATGACCACGGCGTCCGGCGACGCGACCGGCCACAGCTCCTCCCGCGTCCCGCGCAGCGGTGGCGCCGGCCGCTGGCTGCGCCTCGTGGCATCGGCACCGAACGCCCGTGCCCGGCTGATCTGCTTCCCGCACGCCGGGGGGTCGGCGGGCTTCTTCTTCCCCCTCCTGAAATCCCTGCCGAGCGCCGTCGAGGCGTACGCCGTGCAGTATCCGGGGCGCCAGGACCGGCTGGCCGAGCCGTGCCTCACCTCGGTGGACGAGCTGGCGGACGCCGTCTGCGAGGTTCTGCGGCAGGAGCCCGCGATGCCCCAGGTGCTGTTCGGACACAGCATGGGTGCGACCGTCGCCTTCGAGGTGGCGCGACGCCAGGAGCGGTCGGGAGGCGGGTCCCCGCTGGGGCTGGTCGTCTCCGGCCGCCGGGCGCCTTCCCTGCGGCACGCGGAGACCGTCCATCAGCGCGACGACGACGGGCTCGTCGCCGAGATCCGCCGGCTGAACGGCACGGACGACTCGCTGCTGGACGATCCGGAGATCCGCCGGATGTTCCTGCCCGCCCTCCGCGCCGACTACCAGGCGATCGAGACCTACCGCATGGTGCCCGGCCCCCCGCTCCGCTGTCCGCTGAGCGTCTTCGTCGGGGACGCCGACCCCCGCGTCTCCGTCGCCGAGGCGGAGGCGTGGCGCGAGCAGTCCGGCGGTGGGATCTCCCTCCAGGTCTTTCCCGGCGGGCACTTCTACCTCAGCGACCGGCCGCAGGAGTTCTCCGACCGCCTCACCGCGGAGCTGACCAGGCTCTGCGGGCCTGTCGCCGGGGGCCGCTGAAGCCCTGGAGCGGGGGCTCCCGGCAACCATGTGCCTGCGGAGATCGCGGAGTGTGCGCCGCGGCGCGCAGCGGTGTGCGCTGGGACGGCGCGCCCTGACGTCGGTACTGCGGGGTCGCGGCCTCGGGGCCGGCGCCTGGCGTGGTGCCGCCCGAGGGAGACGAACGGCCACGGCCGGGCACGCGCTGCCGGATGACGGCCCCCCGCGTGCATGGAGCAGCAGCGGGAAGGCGCCCAGCAACGGTGGTCGTTCCGGGTGGTTGCGGCGCGGAGATGCCCGTTCCGCGGGATCGGCGTTGACCGGACGCCTCTCTCCGCAGGCGCTACGATCGTCCTCGATCACACCAACTGATCGTCAGTCAGAAGAGTCGGTGGGGAGTCAGCATGAGTCCGATCGGATCCGGTCGCGGACGGTCAGCCGCCCGCTGCATCCCGACTCCCCCGCGGACCGGTCCGACCCGCGGAGAATCCTCCGCCGCACCGTACCGGCAGAGCCAGAGGTGACCCCTTGTTCTATTACGTACTGAAGTACGTGCTGCTGGGGCCGCTGCTGCGGCTCGTGTTCCGGCCCCGGATCGAGGGGCTGGAGAACGTGCCCGACGAGGGGCCCGCGATCGTGGCGGGGAACCATCTGTCCGTCTCGGACCACTTCGTGATGCCGGCGATCCTCCGGCGCCGGATCACCTTCCTGGCCAAGGCCGAGTACTTCACCGGTCCGGGGCTCAAGGGCCGGCTGACCGCCGCCTTCTTCCACAGCGTGGGTCAGATCCCGGTCGACCGCTCCGGGAAGGGCGCCGGACAGGCGGCCATCGACGAGGGGCTGGGGGTGCTGCGCAAGGGCGAGTTGCTCGGCATCTACCCGGAGGGCACCCGCTCCCACGACGGACGGCTCTACAAGGGCCGGGTCGGGGTGGCCGCGATGGCGCTCGGCGCCGGGGTGAAGGTGATCCCGTGCGCCATGGTGGGCACCTTCGAACTCCAGCCGCCGGGACGCAAACTGCCCCGCATGGGACGGGTGATCATCAGGTTCGGCGAGCCCCTGGACTTCTCGCGGTTCGCCGGGATGGAGCACGAGCGCGCAGTGCTGCGCGCGGTCACCGACGAGATCATCCACGAGATCATGCAGTTGTCCGGCCAGGAGTACGTGGACATGTACGCCCCCGACGCGAAGGCGGCGCAGGCCGGGGAAGAAGCCCGCGGCAAGCAGCCCAGGAGCGGCGGCCGGCAGCGCTGAGGCCCTCCGAACCCCGGCTCGGCGTCACCGGGCCGTCGGGCCGCCGAGCCATCGCGCCGCCGAGCCGTCACCGGGCCCGGCCCTGAGGCCCGTTCGGTCCGGACCCCGGACAGGGGGCCGGGGTGGCCCCGGCCGGGGTCGTCCGTCCGGCCGAGCAGGACCCGCTGCCGACGGTGGCCCCTCGCCCGGACGCCGCCCGGTACCGATCGAGCGTGCCGGAGCGAGCGGACACCTGAGGTCACGGCGAGAGACCGGTGCGGGCCGGACCGGACCCGGGGTCCGGCCCGGCCCGCACGCGGGATCAGGCTGTGTCACACGCGGCAGCGGCGGACCGCCGCGGCGCTCGTGCCGACCGCCGTCAGGGCACCATCGTGGGCACTGCCGCGGCCTCGGCCTTCGCCGCCGCCTTGGCGGGGGACTTGACCGGCTCCGGGGTCGCGTGCGGAGCGCAGGTCACATCCTTGCGATCGACGGTTCCCTGCAGGAGATAGGCGTCGACGCGCTCGTTGATGCAGGGGTTCTTCAGGTTGGTGATGCCGTGCGAACCCGCGCCCTTCTCGGTGATCAGACGGGAGCCCTTGAGCCGCTTGTGCAGCTCGACACCGCCGGGGTAGGGCGTGGCGGCGTCCCGGGTGGCCTGGACCATCAGCACCGGGTAGGAGGTCTTGGCGCGGATCTCCAGCGGCCGGTGCTGCTTGACCGGCCAGACGGCGCACGGGTAGTTCATCCACGCGTTGGCCCAGGTGAGGAAGGGGTACTTCGCGTGCAGCCGGGTGTTGTCCCGGTCCCAGGTCCGCCACCTGCTCGGCCACTTGGCGTCGTTGCACTCGACGGCGTTGTAGACGGCGTTGCCGTTCTCGCTCGCCTTGTTGCCCGCGACATCCGACATGTCCGGTGCACCGGCGTCGATCAGCGGCTGCTCGTCGCCGTTGAGGTAGGCCGACCACACCGAGGCCACCCGGGCCCAGGCCGAGTCGTAGTACGGCGCGCTCTGGAAGACGCCGAGCAGTTCGGCCGGGCCGACCTTCCCGCCGATGGGGTGCTTCTTGGCGGTGGCGCGCAGTTTCCGCCAGGCCGCCTCGACCTTCTCGGGCGTCGAGCCGATGCCGTAGACGTCGTCGTGCTCGGCCACCCACTTCTTCCAGTCGTTCCAGCGGGTCTGGAAGGCCACGTCCTGGTCGAGGTTGACGTCGTACCAGATCTTGCGCCGGGACGGGTTGACGATGCTGTCGGTGATCATCCGGCGGATGTGGCGGGGGAAGAGCTCGGCGTAGACGGCGCCCATGTAGGTGCCGTAGGAGACGCCGAGGTAGTTGAGCTTCTTGTCGCCGAGCGCGGCGCGGATCACGTCCAGGTCGCGGGCGGCGTTGGGCGTCGTGAGCTGCGGCAGCAGCTCACCGCTGCGCTCCTGGCAGCCGTCGGCGTACTCCTTGGCGAGCTTGCGCTGGGCCCGCTTGTCGGCCTCGCTGTCCGGGACGGGGTCCGCCTTGGGTGCCTTGACCCACTCCTGCGGGTCGGCGCAGGAGACGGGCGCCGAGTGCCCGACACCGCGCGGGTCGAAGCCCACGAAGTCGTAGGCGGTGGCGGCCTTCGCCCACAGCGGGTTCTTGTCCGGGATCCGGGCCGGGAAGTACAGCCCGGAGCCGCCGGGGCCACCGGGGTTGTAGACCAGGGAGCCCTGCCGCTTCGCCGTGCCGCCGGTGCTGCGTGCCCGGTCGACGGCGAGCCGGATCTTCTTGCCGTTCGGCTTGGCGTAGTCGAGGGGAACGGTGACCCAGCCGCACTGGACGCCGTCCCTGATGCCCCAGTCCGCAGGGCAGTCCTTCCAGTCGATACCGGCGCGCGCGGCCCGGGCCGCGGCCTTCCTGACGCCGCGCGCCTCGGCGGCGCCCGCGTGCTTGCCCGAGCGGGCCTGCGGGCCGCTGCTGTCCTCCGCGACGGCGGACGGCACGGATATGAGCCCGGCCGTGAGGGCTCCGGCGGCGATGGTGCCGGCGGCGGCTATGGCCGCCTTCCGTCTGTTCACGTGTTCCCCTCCGGGTACTGCCGACAGTGACGGCGGTGGTCGTTGACCACGACAGTGATGGGCGACCACGGTGGTGGTCTTCAGAGGGATCCTTCATCCTTGCCGGCGGTAGGGGACAGGGCACCGGATCGTTCTTTACCAAGAAGTGAACGTCAGTGCGGTATCGAGGACATGGCGCAGCCGCAGCGCGTCCGGCGCGACCGCGGTGACCAGCAGGGCGGGACCCGCCAAGGGGGTGACGACGGCCGATTCCCCCAGGGGCCGGGCCAGAAGCGGACCCGCGTCCCTCTCCTCCGTTCCCACCAGCAGAAGTTGGCCCACGGCGCGGTGTCCGCCCAGGACGGCGCCGCCGTCCCAGCCCGGAGCTCCCGGCCCCAGGTCGAGTTGCTGGTCGAACAGCGGGCGTCCGCCGTACCGCACCGTGAGGCGGCTGCTGAGCCGTCCGGGCTCCTCCCCGGCACGGCCCAGCACCTGCTCGTCCCGCACCACCAGGCGCCCGCCCCGCGCCACCTCGGCCCGCAGGTGCTGGCGCAGCCGACTGCCGCGCACGGAGACCAACTGCTCCGGCAGCCAATGGAGTCGGCCCCCCTCCCCCACCTCGAGCCGGACGTCGTAGCGGGCGGGCTCCGCCGTACGCCCCGGCAGCGCGAGCGTGGCGGCGCTGCCGTCCACCCGCAGCGCGGCACCCGCCTCGGCACGGACCTCCAGGGCCAGCCGGTCCCCGCTCAGCGGCGCGCTCATCGCACCGACCAGCGTGACCCGGGCGGCTGCCGGGTCGGCCGAGCGGGTGCGGCGCGGCGCGACCGGACCGGCTCCGCTGAGCAGCGGCAGTGCGGTGCCGCCGCGTCCGTCGGGTACCGCGGTGATCCGGGCGCGGGCGCTGACGCTCGCCGCGGACCGCGGCGCGGCTGCGGCCTCCGTCATGCCGGGAGCGCGGCCGTGCCCGCGTCCGGCGCCGCGTGCGTCGCGGCCCAGGCGGCGCACTGCTCGCGCACCCAGTCCGCCAGCGGCAGCACGCCGGGCTCGGTGCGCAGCGACTGGAAGAGCACGGGCAGTGCGCCGCGCTGCTGCTCGGCGTCCCGTGCCATGCCCGCCAGGTCGGAACCGACGTACGGGGCGAGATCGGTCTTGTTGACGACGAGCAGGTCGGCCGTGGTGACGCCGGGTCCGCCCTTGCGGGGGATGTCGTCGCCGCCCGCCACGTCGATGACGAAGATCTGCACATCGACCAGGCCCTTGGAGAAGGTGGCGGTGAGGTTGTCGCCCCCGGACTCGACGAGCACCAGGTCCAGCGGGCCGGCCTCGTCCTCCAAGTCCTCGACGGCCTCCAGGTTGGCGGAGATGTCGTCCCGGATCGCCGTGTGCGGGCAGGCCCCGGTCTCCACCGCGGTGATCCGCTCCGGGGGCAGCACCGCCTCGCGGAGCAGGAAGGCGGCGTCCTCCCTGGTGTAGATGTCGTTGGTGACGACGGCCAGCGAGTACCGGTCGCGCAGCGCGCGGCACAGCGCCGCGACGGTGGCGGTCTTGCCCGAGCCCACCGGTCCGCCCAGCCCGACGCGCAGGGCGCGGCGGCGGCCGTCGGGCAGGGTCACCGAGGCGGTGTGCCGCTCGGGGCAGGGTGCGGCGTGGTCGAGATGCACGGGATTCCTCCTGGGCTCGGTGGCCGGTCTTCGGTGACCGGGGGTCGGTGCTCGGCCGCCGACGACCGGCGGTCGCGGGGTGGCCGCGCGGCGGGGGTGGTCGCGGGCGGGAGTGTCGGTCTCAGGGGCGCGGCGGGAGTGTCGGTCTCAGGGGCGGGGCGAGCCGGCGGTTCCGGGCCGGGACCGGCGGTGGCGCGTGGGCCGGGGCCGGGGCCGGGGTACGGGAGGCCGGGGGTCAGGAGGCGAAGAGGCGGACCTGCCAGGCGGCGTGCTGCTCGGCGGTGATCTCCAGCAGCGGCGCGGACGCCGCGGGCAGTTCCTCGACCGCGCCCTGGGCAGCGGCCTCCGCCTGCCGGGCCACCTCGTCCGCGGCGGGCGCGAGCCGGGCCAGGACCGCGGTCGCCTCCAGCGGGTCGAGGCTGAGCAGCCGGACCACCGCGGTCGCCGGGGAGCTGATGCTCTCGTACGCGGCTGCCTGGGCTGCGTCCAGCGGCCCGAGCCCCGCCGAGCGGGCCGCGAGTCCCAGCACGACGGGCTGGTGCGCGCCCTTGGGGCGGGCGGCGGCCAGCGCGTCCAGGTCCGGCCCGGGCCAGGTCGCCCGGGCCGCACGCATGAGCTGGCGGCCCAGTCTGCGGGCGGTGCGGCGCAGCGCCGGGGAGGGGGTACGCGCGTCGGCCGCCTCGTCCAGCACGAGCGGATCGTGCCCGGCAGCGGCGGCCGCGGCCAGGGCCGCGGCGGTCAGGCCCGCCGTGTGCAGCCGTCCGCGGCAGAACTCCGCCAGGTCGGACGCGCTGCGGACCCGTCCGGCCCGTACGGCCGCCTCCGCCCCGCCGGAGTGCGCGTGCCCCCCGGCGGGGAATCTGCCGTCGGCGAGCACCAGCAACGCGGCAGCACCGCTCATCCGCAGACCTCCACTGTTCTTCCGGGGCCGCCGCTCGGCGCGGCCCCTTGCTGTCCGGTTGCTCCGGCGTTCCGGCGGCGCGGGGACGGGGCCGGGCATGCCGTGCGCCGACGGCGCCGGTCCCGTCCCCGGCCCGCTCCCGGCTCCCGGCTCCCGGCTCCCGGGTCAGAACAGGAAGTACCGCTGGGCCATGGGCAGGGATGCGGCAGGTGCCGGTTCGACCGGTGTGCCGTCGATGGTGACGGTGAAGGTGTCCGGGTCGACGCGCACGTCCGGGCGGGCGTCGTTCTGCCGCATGTCGGCCTTGGTGACGGGCCGGGTGTCGCGGACGGCGACGAACCGCTTGGAGAGGGGAAGCCGGTCCGGCAGCCCGTCGTCCAGGGCGGTCTGCGTCACGAAGTTCACGGAGTTCGCACCCGGAGCGCGCCCCGTCCCGCCGAACATCCGCCGCGGCAGCACCGGCTGCGGAGTGGGTATGGAGGCGTTGGCGTCCCCCATCTGCGCGGAGGCGATCTGTCCGCTCTTGAGGACGAGTTGCGGCTTGACCCCGAAGAAGGCCGGGTCCCACAGCACCAGATCGGCGAGCTTGCCCGGCTCGACCGAGCCGATCTCCGCGTCCATGCCCTGCGCGACCGCGGGGTTGATCGTGTACTTGGCCACATAGCGGCGGGCGCGCAGGTTGTCGGCACGGCTGTCGCCCGCGAGGGCGCCGTACCGCTCCTTCATCACATGCGCCGTCTGCCAGGTGCGCAGCACCACTTCGCCGATGCGGCCCATCGCCTGCGCGTCCGAGGAGATGATCGAGATGGCACCGAGGTCGTGGAGCGCGTCCTCGGCTGCGATGGTACTGGGCCGGATGCGGGACTCGGCGAACGCGAGGTCCTCGGGCACGGCCGGGTTGAGGTGGTGGCAGACCATCAGCATGTCGAGGTGCTCCTCGATGGTGTTGACGGTGTGCGGCCGGGTCGGATTGGTGGAGGAGGGCAGCACGTTGGGCTCGGCGACCACGGTGATGATGTCCGGCGCGTGCCCGCCGCCCGCGCCCTCGGTGTGGTAGGCGTGGATGCCGCGTCCGCCGATCGCGGCGAGGGTGTCGCCGACGAACCCGGCCTCGTTGAGGGTGTCGGTGTGGATGGCGACCTGGGCGCCGGTCTCGTCGCAGACCGACAGGCAGGCGTCGATGGCGGCGGGAGTGGCGCCCCAGTCCTCGTGGATCTTGAATCCGACGGCCCCGCCGCGGAGCTGGGCGAGCATGGCGGCGCGCGAGACGGTGTTGCCCTTGCCGAGCAGTCCCACGTTGACCGGCAGTCCGTCCATCCCCTCCAGGGTGCGGGCGGTGTGCCAGGCACCCGGGGTGACGGTGGTGGCCTTGGAGCCCTCCGCCGGTCCGGTACCGCCGCCGACGAGCGTGGTGATTCCGGCGGCGAGCGCCTCGTCGGCGAGCTGCGGGCAGATGAAGTGGACGTGCGCGTCGATGGCACCGGCGGTGAGGATCCTGCCGTTGCCCGCGATGATCTCCGTTTCGGGGCCGATGACCAGATCGGGGTGGACGCCGTCCATGGTGTCGGGGTTGCCGGCCTTGCCCAGGGCGGCGATCCGCCCGTCGCGGATGCCGACGTCGGCCTTCACGACGCCCCAGTGGTCGAGGACGAGCGCACCGGTGATCACGGTGTCGGGAGCGCCCTCGGCCCGGGTGGTGAGGGCCTGGCCCATGGACTCGCGGATCACCTTGCCGCCGCCGAAGACCGCTTCGTCGCCCGCGCGTCCGGGCCCGCCGCACAGGTCGTCCTCGATCTCGACGAGGAGTGAGGTGTCGGCGAGCCGTATGCGGTCGCCGGTGGTCGGGCCGAACAGGTCGGCGTAGGCGGCGCGGGAGAGTTCAGGCATCGAGGGGGCCTCCCGCGGTCGAGCGCAGTCCGGCGACGATCCGCCTGCCGCCGATGGGCACCAGGTCGACCTCGACGGGGATGCCGGGCTCGAAGCGGACGGCGGTGCCCGCGGCGATGCCGAGGCGCCTGCCCCAGGCGGCCTCCCGGTCGAACTGCAGCCCGGGGTTGGCCTCGGCGAAGTGGTAGTGGGAGCCGACCTGGACGGGCCGGTCGGCGGCGTTGAGCACGGTCAGCCGGGTGGTCTCGGCGCCCGCGTTGAGGGGCACCGGTTCCTCGGCGAACCGGATCTCTCCGGGGATCATGATGTGGCGACTCCTCGCGCGGTCAGGAGCGGTCAGGCGATGGGGTCGTGCACGGTGACGAGCTTGGTGCCGTCCGGGAAGGTCGCCTCGACCTGGACGTCGTGCAGCATCTCCGGGATGCCGTCCATGACGTCCTCGCGGGCCAGGACCGTGCGCCCGGACTCCATGAGTTCGGCGACGCTCCGGCCGTCGCGGGCGCCCTCGAGCACATGTGCCGTGATGAGGGCGACGGACTCGGGGTGGTTCAGCCGCAGTCCGCGCTCTCTGCGCCGCTGGGCGACGTCGGCCGCGACGTGGACGAGCAGCCGCTCCTGCTCGTGCGGGGTCAATTGCATTCTCTCCACCTCACCGTCGTCACCGGGCCGGGGAATGCCCTGGTCACTCGCGGCGACGACCACGCCCGGTAGGTGTATCACACATACGATTGTGTGCCGCCGATGGACCCGGAGATTACGGCAGCGCCGTTTCGACGGCGTTAACCCACTTCACCTCCGTCAACACCCCGGCCGGCGGGGCGCCCCGGCGGTCCCGCGCCCCGGAGGCGCGGCCGGCGCCCCGGCCTGCGGCGAACCGGGCCGAGGCGTCCCGCCCGGGCCGGGCGGGGACCTCGCGGCCTGCGCTTGCACCTGCCATGACCCGAGCAGTGCGAGGGCGGACCCGGGGGCGGGGCGGACCCACACCCTCCGGTTTCCGCAACTCCCTGTCCGATATGCGCTCTTGACGGGGGCGACGCCTCCCCGTGAGTCTCATGTCCACGTCACATCGCACCACTTCGTATCGCCGCTCCGGGCGATACCCCGCCGACTACGGCGGTCCCCCACACCCCCACACATCGGAGCTCACAGTGATACGCGGACACCGCAGACCGCAACACCGCGCCGCCCTCGCCGCCGCGGGGAGCGCCGCACTGGCACTCACCCTGCTCGGCGCGGCCGACGGGACGGCACTGGCCACTCCCGACGGCGCCGGAGCACGGGCCGCCGAAGCGCCCGACATCGACGTCGCCGCCGTCCAGCAGGATCTCCAGGACCTGCAGGCGGTCGCCGATGCCAACGGCGGCAACCGGGCCCACGGCAGCCCCGGCTACCGGGCCTCGCTGGACCACATCCGCGCGAAGCTGGACACCGCCGGTTTCGAGACCACCGTCCAGGAGTTCACCAGCGGCGGGGAGACCGGCTACAACCTGATCGCCGACTGGCCCGGGGGCGACACCGGGTCGACCCTGATGACCGGCGCCCACCTGGACTCGGTCCGCTCCGGACCCGGCATCAACGACAACGGTTCGGGCTCCGCCGGGATACTGGAGACGGCACTGGCCGTCTCCGCCGCGGACCTCGAGCCCGCCAAGCACCTCCGGTTCGCCTGGTGGGGGGCCGAGGAGCGGGGACTGGTCGGCTCGGGGCACTATGTCGACAGCCTCTCGAAGGGCGAACTCGGCAAGATCGACACCTATCTGAACTTCGACATGATCGGCTCGCCCAACGCGGGTCATTTCGTCTACGAGGACGACGCAGCCGTCGAGTCGGTCTTCACCGACTGGTTCAGCTCGAAGGGCGTCGAGACGGAGGCGTCCGAGGAGACCAACGGCCGCAGCGACCACGCCTCGTTCAAGAACGCGGGCGTCACCGTCGGCGGCACCTTCACCGGCGCGGGCGAGCACAAGACCCAGGCACAGGCGGACAAGTGGGGCGGCACGGCGGGTCAGCCGTACGACCCGTGCTACCACTCGGCCTGCGACGACACCTCGAACGTCGACGAGAAGGCACTCGACCTGCACAGCGACGCGATCGCCCACGCGGTCTGGGAGCTCAGCTCCTGACGCGCGCCGTCCGGGGGTTCAGCCCCTGACCGGCGCTGTCCGGGAGCCCACCTCCCGACCCACCGCCCGTCCGTCATCCACCCTGGCCCGGCCGCCGGTCTCCGGCGGCCGGGCCGCGGTGCTCCGCGGCGATGCCGAACCGCCGCGCCTCACCGGGCACCGCCCCACCGGTCTCCCGGATTCCGGAGACGGTGCTGATGATCTCTTCCGACGCCTGCTGATCCTGGTCGGCGGCCTCCAGACGCTCCAGGTCCGCGGCCGAGACCAGTGCTGCGAGCGGCTTCCCGTGCCGGGTGACCACCACCCGCTCCTCGCCGTAGACGACCCGATTGATCAGCTCCGCCAGTTCGGCCCTCGCCTGCGTCACCGGAATCTCGTAAGCCATGCCCGCCATTCTAGGGCTGCCCACAGAACCGCAGGTCAGAGCGGATGCGAGGGATACCGGGGGGGCAGAAGGCGGCCGGTCGGCGCGCACCCGGGAGCCGGGCGGGGCGCTTCGCCCGCAGCGGAATGCCCCCTGCGCAGGGGGCTGTTGGAGCCGGTTCATGGCACGCTGCTCAACGTACGTTCTGTACATCCTGTACGTTTCTCGCGTGAGAGTGGAGTGCGACGCCATGCGGAACCAGCCACCAGCACCGACAGCCCGGTACGTCCTGCCGGAGTTCACCGAGCGCACCAGCAGCGGGACGCGGACGATGGACCCGTACGCGAAGCTGCTCCAGGAGCGGATCGTCTTCCTGGGCAGCCCGATCGACGACACCTCGGCCAACGACGTGATGGCGCAGTTCATCCACCTCGAGCACACCGCACCGGACCAGGACATCTCGCTGTACATCAACTCGCCGGGAGGCTCGTTCACGGCGATGACCGCGATCTACGACACGATGCGGTTCGTCAGCTGCGACATCCAGACCGTGTGCCTGGGGCAGGCGGCCTCCGCCGCCTCCGTGCTGCTCGCGGCCGGGACCCCCGGCAAACGGCTCGCGCTGCCGGGCGCGCGCATCCTCATCCACCAGCCCTCGCTGCACGAACCCGTGCGCGGGCAGGCCGACGACCTCGAGATCCAGGCACGGGAGATGGCGCGCACCCGCGAACTCCTGGAGGAGCTGTACGCGCGCCACACCGGCCGGCCCCGCGACCGCATCAGCCAGGACCTCGAACGCGACACGATCCTCACGGCACAGCAGGCGGTCGACTACGGCCTGGTCGACCGGCTCACCGCCGCACGGAAGCCGGCCCTCTCCCCCGCACGGCGGTGAGCGGGGATGCCCCGTGAGTGGCCGTCGGGCCTGCCGCCGCTGCCCGCGCTGACCCGCGCCGAGGGCGATCTGGTCGACGCCTATCTGGAGGCGCTCGACCTGGTCGGCCGGATCAACCCGGCCCGCGGCCGCGACACCTACGGAGCACTGCGCGCCGCGCAGGGCCTGGTCGGCAGAGCGGTCCGGCTGCGGGACGCGCTGGCGCTGATGCACGAACGCGGCGAGAGCACGCTGCACGCCGCGACGCTGGAGCGGGCGCTGCGCGTGCTGGAGGGCGACCGGCGCGCGGAGCGGGTCCTGCTCCCGTCGCCGGAGCCGGACGAGCCCGCCGGCTGAGGCACCCGGCACACCCGGCGCCTGCGGGCTCGCGTCCGGCACCGGCGGCGGCGAAAACCGGATGACGGCCGGAGCCCCGACGGCTAGGGTCCCGATCATGAACTCGGCCCTGCTGACTGTCTCCCCGCCCCCCGCGTAGGGCGGGCGACCACGCGCGACTGCCGCGGCGGACGGACACCTTCCGCCGCGGGGGTCGGTGGTGCCCGCGAACGGGTCCCCTCACCGACCTCTCCTCACGCGGAGCACATTCGTGTCGACTTCTTCCGCCGGTTCCACCGGCTCTTTCGGCCTGCCCGTCGGGCAGGGCCTGCTCTTCCTCGCCGCCGCCGGTGCCACCTGGGGCACCACGGGCGCGGCAGTCGATGTCATCCACTCCTCCAGCGACCTGGGACCGCTGGCGATGTCCTTCTGGCGCTATGTCGGCGGGCTGACCCTGCTGCTCGTGGGCCGGGCGCTGCTGCGGCGGCGTCCGGGCCGTGCGGACCGGCCGGGCCGCGACACGCCGGCGCGGCCCGGACGCCGCCGGTCGCGGTACATGGTGCGGCTGTCGACCGGCCTGTGCATGGCCGTCTTCCAGACCGCCTACTTCGCCGCCGTACCGGCCACAGGTGTGGCCGTCGCGACGATCGTGACGCTGGGCGCGGCACCGGTGTTCGTGACGCTGGGCGCCCGGATCGCGCTGCGGGAGCGGCTGGGCCGGGGCGGGACGTGCGCGGTCGCCGCCGCACCGGCCGGGCTCGCCGTGCTCGTGCTGGGCGGGGGCGGCGGCGAGGTGCGGCCCGCCGGTGTCGCGCTCGCCCTGCTGTCCGCGGTCTCGATCGCGGTCTCGGTGCTGCTGGCCCGGTGGGTGGGCAGTACCGGGATGCCGGAGAGCGCCTTCACCCTCACCGCATGGTCGCTCGGCGTCGGCGCGGTGGCGCTGCTGCCGTGCGCGGCACTCGAGGGGCTGCTGCCGCACACCGGGGAACCGCTCCGGGTGGCGCTGCTGCTCCTGTACGTGGCAGCGGTGCCGACGGCGCTGGCCTACCCGCTCTACTTCGCGGGGGCGGCCGTCGTCCGGGCGGCCACGGCCTCAGTGGTCATGCTGGTCGAGCCCGTCAGCGCGACCGTCCTCGCGGTGGGGCTGCTCGGGGAGCGGCTGACCCTGCCGATGCTCCTGGGCGCCGCGCTGCTGCTGGCCGCGGTGGTGCTGCTGACCCGCGCGGAGACGGCCACGGCCGGCTCCGAACGCACCGCCTGCTGAGCGCCCGCCGCCGAGGCGGCGCTACGCTCCGGCGGATGGACGCGCTGGCGAAGATCCTCGCATCGGCCGCACGGGGCGGATTCCCGCCGCCCGACGGCGGACTGACCGTGCTCCCGCAGCCCTCGCCCCGGGACGCGGGAGTGCTGGCACTGACCGGTCACACGGTCGTCTTCGCCGACGTGCCGCCGGAGTGGGTGCGGCGCCGGGTGCCGCCCGACGACCTCGGCGCACCGCTGGGACCGCCGTTCCTCAGCGCGCTGTGCGGCAGGACCGGCCGGGAGGCGGGCAGCATCGACGTGCTGCTCGTCCTCCCGCCGGGCACCGGCCCCGCACCGCGCCGCGAGGAGCTGCGGGAGATCGGGAACCCGGTCGAGACGCCGGATCCGGCGCATCCCCGGGTCGCCGACGCCCTGGCGCACCGTTCCCACGTCCGTGCCTGGACGACGGCCGACGGGGGCACGCTGGTGACCGGAACGGGCGTGGCCGGGCGGTGGGAAGTGGCCGTCGAGGTCGCGGACGCGGCGCGGGGCGCGGGGCGCGGTCGCGCGCTGGCGGCCGCGGCCCGCGCCCTGGTGCCGCCGGACGAGCCGCTGTGGGCGCAGGTCGCGCCGGGGAACGCCGCGAGCCTGCGGGCGTTCCTCGCCGCGGGATTCGTCCCGGTCGGTGCGGAGGTCCTGCTCTGGCCCGCAGGCGTCGCCGAGGCCGCCGGGTGACGAACCCGCCGGACACGGGCGCCGGGTCCGCCTGCCCGGCCGGCAGCTCAGGCTCGTCCCGTCGGCAGCGGCAGCCAGGGAATCTCCACCCAGATGGTCTTGCCACCGTCGGGCGCGGGTGCGACGCGCACGGTGCCGCCGGACTCGGCGGTCAGCGTACGGATGATCACCAGTCCGCGCCCGTGATCCTGCTGCACCGCGGCCGGAAGCGGCCGCGGCCTGCCCGGGTGGCTGTCGGTGACTCCCAGGTGCAGCCGTTCGGTCTGCTCCAGCCGCAGATCGACGGTGAAGGTGGGCGATCTGCCGAGGGTGTGCTGGACGGCGTTGGTGGCGAGTTCGGAGACGATCAGACGGAGCGTGTCCATGGCGTCCGCGCCGTCGGGCAGTCCCCACGCGCGAAGCGCTTCGGTGACATGTCTGCGCGCGGCCGTGACGGAAGCCGGCGCACTCGGCAGGGTGATCGTCGCTTCCTGGTGGTCCGCCATGGCGAGGCCGTCCCTTTCCGGGGCCGTTGGCTCCTCCGTCGCGCGGCGGCGGGTCGTTCCCCGCCCGCTCGGGAAGCGCGGGGAACGCCCCGGGAACCGCTGCGCGACAGCGTGCCACTCCACGCGGCACCGCGCGCCCGATCGCCCTGCTCGCCGGGAGTCGTGTCGCCCGAAGCGGTGAACTCTGCCGCGCCCGGCCCAAAGCAGCCCCGCGGAGGGCGTATCGCGGCGGTCCGCACACCCCGGGCGCACGGGCCGCGGGTGCAGCCGACGCCTGGAGCCTCGGCCTCAGCCGGTGTGCGGGGCCGCGGCGATCACCGTGTCGGCCGCGTCGGCGAGCACCTGCTCGGCCAGGTCGCCGCGGGCGGTCAGGCGCAGCCGCGAGATGCCGTCGGGCACGGACGGGGGACGGAAGCAGCCGACCTGGATGCCCGCGGCGCGACAGGCGGCCGCCCACTCCACCGCGGCCTGCGGCGAGGGGGCGCGGACCGAGACGACGGCGGCGTCCGGCCGGGTGGCCTCCAGTCCGGCGGCGGCCAGCCGGGTGTGCAACTCGGCGGCGGCGGCCCGGGTGCGGGCCGCGCGTCCGGGCTCCGCGCGCAGCAGCCGCAGGGCGCCGAGCGCGCCGCCCGCCGCCGCGGGGGCCAGCCCGGTGTCGAAGATGAAGGTCCGGGCGGTGTTCACCAGGTGCGCGATCACGTGTGCGGGTCCCAGGACCGCGCCGCCCTGGCTGCCCAGCGATTTGGACAGGGTGACGGTCGCGACCGTGCCGGGCCTGCCGGCCAGCCCCGCCGCCCATGCCGCGCCCCGGCCGCCGTCGCCCAGCACGCCGAGGCCGTGCGCGTCGTCGACGAGCAGCCCGGCTCCCGCCGCCGAGCACACCCCGGCCAGCTCCGCCAGCGGTGCCGCGTCCCCGTCGACGGAGAAGACGGAGTCGGTGACCACCAGCGCGGGCCCCTCCGCGGCCTGCCGGGTGTGCCCCGCCAACTCCTTGGCCACGGCTTCCGGATCGGCGTGCGCGGCGACGGCCGTACGGGCGCGGGAGAGGCGGCAGCCGTCGATCAGCGAGGCGTGGTTGTGGGCGTCGGAGACCAGCAGTCCGCCGCCGCCCGGCGCGTTGGTGAGCGCGGTGACCGCGGCGAGGTTCGCGGCGTATCCGGAGGAGAGGACGAGTGCGGCCTCGAATCCGCAGAAGTCCGCCAGTTCGGATTCCAGCCGGGCGTGCAGTTCGGTGGATCCGGTCACCAGGCGGGAGCCGCTCGCTCCGGCACCCCAGTGGAGCGCCGCCTCGGCTGCGGCACGGACGACGTCCGGGTGCCGGGAGAGACCCAGGTAGTCGTTGCCCGCCAGGTCCAGCAGCGGGGAGTCGGCGGGGCGGGGCGCCAGGGTGCGCAGCAGTCCCGCCGCGCGGCGCCTCCGGAGTGCCTCGGCGGTCCACGCGAAGGGGTCCTGGGACATGGGAGCTCTCTTCGGTCACCCGCGCGCCGCACCGGGCGGCGGGAGCGCCTGGCGGGTTGCGCGGCCTGGATGTTTGTAGGCAGTCAATAGAACCTAACCTGCCATAACGCCGGTCGACGTGTGACAACATCCACACCTCGCTCAAGCGGTCTTGTAGGCTTCCTCCATTACCCGGCAGGGTCGCATGGGCAAGGATCGTGCCCATGGACGACCTGCTGAACTCACTGGTGAACAAGGGGCTCCGCGGCGAGACGCCCACCCGGGACGAAGCACTCGCGGTGCTGCGGACCACCGATGACGACCTGCTCGATGTGGTGGCAGCCGCCGGAAAGGTGCGCCGTCGCTGGTTCGGGAAGCGGGTGAAACTCAACTACCTGGTGAACCTCAAGTCGGGGCTGTGCCCGGAGGACTGCTCCTACTGTTCCCAGCGGCTCGGCTCCGAGGCCGGGATCCTCAAGTACACCTGGCTCAAGCCCGAGGAGGCCGCCGAGGCCGCCGCGGCCGGGGTGCAGGGCGGCGCCAAGCGGGTCTGCGTGGTGGCCAGCGGCCGCGGCCCCACCGACCGCGACATCGACCGGGTCTCCAAGACGATCGGGGCCATCAAGGAGCGGAACGAGGACGTCGAGGTGTGCGCCTGCCTCGGTCTGCTCTCCGACGGCCAGGCGGAGCGGCTGCGCCAGGCCGGGGCCGACGCCTACAACCACAACCTCAACACCTCGGAGTCCACCTACGGGGACATCTGCACCACGCACACCTACGAGGACCGGGTGGAGACCGTCAAACAGGCCCGCGGTGCCGGGCTCTCGCCCTGCTCGGGTCTGATCGCGGGCATGGGGGAGACGGACGAGGACCTGGTCGAGGTGGCCTTCTCGCTGCGCGGGCTGGACGCGGACTCGGTGCCGGTCAACTTCCTGCTGCCGTTCGAGGGCACGCCGCTGGCCGAGGAGTGGAACCTGACTCCGCAGCGGGCGCTGCGCATCCTGGCGATGGTGCGGTTCGTGTGCCCGGACGTGGAGGTGCGGCTGGCCGCCGGGCGCGAGGTGCATCTGCGGTCGCTGCAGCCGCTGGCCCTGCACCTGGCCAACTCCCTCTTCCTGGGCGACTACCTCACCAGCGAGGGGCAGGCGGGCAAGGCCGATCTGGAGATGATCGCGGACTCGGGCTTCGAGGTGGAGGGCGCGGAGACGACCACGCTGCCCGAGCACCGGCGCGAGGAGTCCGGCGCCGCCCCGCACGAGCGGGTCGCGGTCCGGCTGCGGGGCACGGGGACGGAGCTGCCGCCCAATGCCTGAGAGCACCGTCCCGGCGGCGTCCGCCGGACCGGGCGCCGCCACCGAGGAGTTGCTCGCCCTGGACCGGCAGCATGTGTGGCACCCGTACGGGCCGATGCCCGGGACCGCGGACCCGCTGGTGGTGGAGTCCGCCGCGGGTGTGCGGCTGCGGCTGGCCGAGCCCGCGCACGGGCAGCGGGAGCTGATCGACGGGATGTCGTCCTGGTGGTCGGCCGTCCACGGCTACCGGCACCCGGTGCTCGACGAGGCCGTCCGCGACCAGCTCGGCCGGATGAGCCATGTGATGTTCGGCGGGCTGACCCACGAGCCCGCGGTGCGGCTGGCGGCCCGGCTGGCCGAGGTGACGCCCGGCGATCTGGAGCACGTCTTCCTGTCGGACTCCGGTTCGGTCGCCGTCGAGGTCGCGGTCAAGATGTGCCTGCAGCACTGGCGTTCGCTGGGGCGTCCGGAGAAGCGGCGGCTGCTGACCTGGCGCGGCGGCTACCACGGGGACACCTGGCAGCCGATGTCGGTGTGCGACCCGAAGGGCGGGATGCACCACCTGTGGTCCGGGGCGCTGCCGGTGCAGGTGTTCGCCGAAGCACCGCCCGCCGGCTTCGCGGCGGAGCCCGACCCGGCCTACGTGGCGCATCTGCACGAGCAGATCGGGCGGCACGCACACGAGTTGGCCGCCGTCGTCGTCGAACCGGTGGTGCAGGGCGCCGGCGGGATGCGGTTCCACTCCCCCGGGTACGTCCGGGCGCTGCGCGAGGCGTGCGACGCGCACGACGTGCTGCTGGTGCTGGACGAGATCGCCACCGGCTTCGGCCGCACCGGGGAGCTGTTCGCGGCCGACCACGCCGGGGTGGTCCCCGATGTGATGTGTGTCGGCAAGGCGCTGACGGGCGGATACCTGTCGATGGCGGCCACACTGTGCACGCCGCGCGTGGCGGAGGGGATCGCGCGCGGCTCGGTACCGGTGCTGGCGCACGGTCCGACCTTCATGGGCAACCCGCTGGCGTCCGCCGTCGCGGGCGCCTCGCTGGATCTGCTGCTGTCCCAGGACTGGCGGACGCGGGTGCAGCAGGTGTCCGACGGGCTGCGCACCGGGCTGGCGGAGGCCGCGGAGCTGCCCGGGGTGCGGGAGGTGAGTGTGCTCGGCGCGATCGGGGTGCTGCGCCTGGACCACGAGGTGGACGTGGCAGCCGCGAGCCGGGCCGCGGTGCGTGCCGGGGTGTGGCTGCGGCCGTTCCGCGACATGGTCTACGCGATGCCGCCGTACATCACCGGCGACGAGGACGTGGCACGGATCGCCGCCGCGATGTGCGCGGCGGCCCGGGAGGGCTGAGATGCGGGGTGAAGCGGACGTGCCGGTCGCACGGGGCGTGCTGTGCGTCTCCGGGGCCGGTACGGAGATCGGGAAGACGGTGACCACCGCGGCGGTGGCGGCGTGCGCGCTGCGCGCCGGCCGTTCGGTGGCCGTGCTCAAGCCTGCGCAGACGGGCGTGGCGGCCGGTGAACCGGGGGACGTGGCGGAGGTGCTGCGGCTGACCGGCGGGATCGCGTCGGCTCCCGGCACGGTGACCGGGGCCGAACTGGCCCGCTATCCGGAGCCGTTGGCGCCGGAGACGGCGGCCCGGCGCGCGGGGATGCCGTACGTGTCGGCCGCAGAGGTCGCCGAGGCGGCCGGGAAGCTGGCCGCCTCGCACGACCTCGTCCTGGTCGAGGGCGCGGGCGGGCTGCTGGTGCGGTTCGACGGCGCGGGCTCGACGCTGGCCGACGCCGCCCGGCTGCTGGCGGCGCCGGTGCTGGTGGTCGTCCAGGCCGGGCTGGGCACGCTGAACACGGCGGCGCTGACGGCGGAGGCGCTGCGGGCCCGCCGCGTGGAGTGCGCGGGGCTGGTGATCGGCAGTGTGCCCGGGGCCCCGGGGCTCGCCGAGCGGTGCAACCTGGCCGACCTGCCCCGGTACACCGAGCTGCCGCTGCTGGGCGCCGTCCCCGAAGGGGCGGGGGCGCTGCCCCCGTCGCGTTTCGGTGCGGAGGCGCCCGGCTGGCTGGCGCCCGGACTGGGGGGTGACGCGGTACCGGCGGCGGCGCTCGGCTGAGCGCCGCCGCCGGTACCTCACAGGGTCCAGGTGCGCAGCTCGGCGGCGATCGCGGGCAGGTCGGCGGTGCCGTCCTTGACCAGCCGGGCCAGGTCGCGTATCCGCTCGGGAGAGGTGACGACCTTGAGCCCGCAGGCGACGAGGTAGCCGTAGGCCACGGCGGAGGCGAACAGGGCGTTGGAGCGCTCCAGGGCCGGTACGTGCAGCAGGAGTTGCAGCAGCGCGGCGGCGCGGTCGTGCGGCTCGGGGTAGACGGGGCGGCCGAAGACGGCGGCCTCGTGGCGGCTGACGGCGGCGACGAGCGCTCCGTAGTCGGTGACCCGCGGGTCGCCCGGGGTCTTCTGCTCGGCGAGGATCAGCAGCCAGGCGAGGTCGACGCGTACGCTCACGCCGCGGGCGGGCTTCCGGCCCCGGTCCCCGGGTCCCGCTCACCGGCCCCGGCCGCGTCGAGTTCCTCGGCGAAGACGGACGCGTAGCTCTTCATGAAGTCGGCTGCCGCGTCCACGAAGGAGCGGCCCACCTCGGCCGCGTCCCGCTGGACGAGTTCCTCGATGTACCGGTTCACGCTCACGCCGCGGGCCAGCGCCCGCTCCCTGGCGGCCTGCGCCGTGCCCTCGTCCACCCGGACGTTCAGTTGCGTCTTCGCCACACCACCACGCTAGCACCCTTCCGCTAGCAGTGAACAGGCGTGCGATCCGGGCGCGGTCCGCGGCCCCGTCCCCGGGCCGCCCGGGCTCGGCCCGGCCCGCGCGTCGGCCGGCCCGGCACTCCTGCCGGAGGTGGCACGACCGGCACGTCCGCTCCGGTCGCTCCGGTGCCCGAAGCCCTCGCCGGAAGCCCTCGCCCGAAGCTGAGTCCGGTGCCGCGGACGGCCCCCGACCCCCGCAGACGACTCCGCCGTCCAGGTGCCCACCAGGCGAAACTGCGTGGCGGGCCGGGTGCGGCCCGTGCTGGGATGCGGGCCATGACGGAGCTTGCGATACGGGCGGCGGGCACGGCCGACATCGACCCGGTGCTGGCCTTCTGGCAGGAGGCGGCGGAGGGCACGAGCGTCAGCGACGACCGGGACGGGGTGGCCCGGCTGCTGGCCCGGGACCCGGAGGCCCTGCTGCTGGCGGAGCAGGACGGGCGGCTGGTCGGCACGGTCATCGCCGGGTGGGACGGCTGGCGCTGCTCCCTCTACCGGCTCGCGGTACTGCCCGCGCGGCGCCGGCAGAGCGTCTCCCGGTCCCTGCTGGCCGCCGCCGAGGAGCGCTTCGCGGCGCTCGGCGGACGGCGCGGCGACGCCATGGTGTTGGACGCGAACGAGCGGGCACACCGGGTCTGGCAGGCCGCCGGTTACGTTCCGCAGCCCCAGTGGAGCCGCTGGGTCAAACCGCTGACCGCCTGAGAGCCCGCGCCCCGCGCGGGAACCGGGGAACCGCTCGGCCCGTTTACGCTGTACACGAAGCCGGGCCCGCACCCCCGCGGGCCCGGCACAGTCATCGGATCCGAAAGGTGTGAGCGTCCGCCCATGGGCGACCCTCCCAGTAGCAGCCTCCGACATCGCGCGTACCGGCCACCCCTGTCCCACGATGGGAAGGAGGTGAACGGTCGATGACGGAAGTCCTGCTGCTGCTCGTGGCACTGCTGCTGTCCCTGGCCTGCGGCGGATTCGTGGCCGCCGAGTTCTCCCTGACGACCGTCGAGCGCAGCGAACTGGAGCGGGCCGAGCAGCGCGGCGACCGGGGCGCGCGGAGCGCGCTGGCGGCCGTGCGGTCCCTCACCTTCCAGCTCTCCGGGGCACAGCTGGGCATCACCGTCACCAATCTGGTCGTCGGCATGCTCGCCGAGCCGTCCGTGGCCAAGCTGATCGCCGGACCGCTGCGCTCGCTCGGCGTACCGTCCTCGGCCTCCTCCTCCCTCGCCCTCGTACTCGGCACCGCGCTGTCCACGGTGGTGCTGATGGTGATCGGCGAGCTGGTGCCCAAGAACTGGGCGATCTCCCGGCCGCTGCCGGTGGCGCGGGCGGTGGCGACACCGCAGCGGGCCTTCTCGGCAGCCTTCCGCCCACTGATCCGCCATCTGAACAACACCGCCAACCGGGTGCTGCTGCGGATGGGCCTGGAGCCCACCGAGGAGCTGGCCTCGGCCCGCTCGCCGCAGGAGCTGGTGGCGCTGGCACGGCACTCCGCCAAGGAGGGCGCTCTGGAGGAGGACACCGCCGACCTGTTCGTGCGCACCCTGCACCTGGCCGAGCTGACGGCGGAGAACGTCATGACGCCGCGCGTGCAGGTGACCTCGCTCGAGGTGCAGGCCACCGTGGAGGACGTCGCCAACGCCACCCGCGCCACGGGACTCTCCCGCTTCCCCGTCTACCGGGGGAACCTGGACACCGTCGTCGGCATCGTCCGGATCAAGGACGTGCTGGCCGTACCCGCCGCCGAGCGGCGGCTGCGGCCGGTGACCGATCTGATGCGGGAGCCGCTGCTGGTTCCCGAGTCGCTGACCGTCGACCGGCTGCTGGACCAGCTCTCGGGCGGCGACCGCAGCATCGCGGTCGTCATCGACGAGTACGGCGGCACGGCCGGCGTCGTCACACTGGAGGACATCATCGAGGAGGTCGTGGGCGAGGTCCGCGACGAGCACGACCCGCTGGAGACCCCCGACCTGGCCCCCGCCGGGGAGGACGCGGAGGGCCGGCCCGTCTACGTCGCGGACGGCGCCGCGCGCACCGATCAGCTGCAGGCCATCGGGCTGCGCACTCCGGAGGGCCCCTACGAGACGCTCGCCGGGCTGATCGCCACCGAACTGGGCCGCATCCCGGCCGCCGGGGACACCGTGTCGGTCGGCGGCTGGGAGCTGACGGTCATGGACGCCGGCGGCCGCCGCGCCGCGCAGGTGCGGCTGTACGGACCGAAGCCGGGTGACGACCCGGCCGGGTCGGAGACCGGCGACCGGGCGGAGGCACAGCGATGACGGTGCTCCAACTGCTGATCGGGCTGCTGACCCTGGTGGCCAACGCGTTCTTCGTCGGCGCGGAGTTCGCGCTGATCTCGGTGCGCCGCGCACAGATCGAGCCGCTGGCCGAGGAGGGCGACAAGAAGGCCCGCAAGGTGCTGTGGGGCCTGGAGCACGTGGCGCAGATGCTGGCCGCGGCGCAGCTCGGCATCACGCTGTGCACCCTGGTGCTCGGTGTCGTCGCCGAGCCCGCCATCGCGCACCTGCTGGAGCCGGTCTTCCACGCGGTCGGTGTCGCGGACGGCGTGGCGCACGGCGTCTCGTTCGTGATCGCGCTGTCGCTGGCGACGTATCTGCACATGCTGCTGGGCGAGATGGTGCCCAAGAACATCGCGCTGGCCGGGCCGGAGCGGACCGCGCTGCTGCTGGGGCCGCCGCTGGTGGCGCTGTCGCGGGCGCTGCGCCCGGTGATCTTCGCGGTGAACTCGTTCGCCAACGCGCTGCTCAAGCTGATCCGGGTCGAGCCGAAGAGCGAGGTCGAGGCCGCGTTCTCGGACGACGACCTCGCCCAGATGGTGGCCGACTCCAGTGAGGCCGGGCTGCTGGACGACCGCTCGACCGAACGGCTGCGCGACGCGCTGGAGCTGGGCAGGCGGCCGATCGCCGAGGTGGCGCAGCCGCTGCACAAGGTGGTGACGGCAGGCCGCGGTGTGACCCCCGAGGGGCTGGAGAACCTGTCGGCCGAGTCCGGGTTCTCCCGGTTCCCGGTGGTGGACGACGACGGGCGGGTGCTGGGTTATCTGCACGTCAAGGATGCGCTGGACGCCTCGCCCCGGGAGGCTGCGTTCCCGCTGACGGCGATGCGTCCCATCGCCCGGGTGCGGGCCTCGCTGCCGCTGGACGACGTGCTGGGGGCCATGCGCTCCAGCGGAACCCATCTGGCGGCGGTCACCGGCCCGGACGGGCGGGCAACGGGCGTGGTGACGATGGAGGACGTGCTGCGCGAGCTGGTCGGCCAGGCGTAGCGGCAGCCCACCGGCTCGCCGGCCGTCAGGCCCGCAGGCCCGTTGCCCCGGGGACACCGCAAGGTCGTTGCTCGGGGCAACGGGCTACCATGGGCGACCGTGACCAGTGCTGCTCCCGCCTCGTCCGCGGAACCCGCCCGTCCCCCGGCCACCCCTCGCTCGTTCGTCGCCCTGGGCGACTCGTTCACCGAGGGGATGTCCGACCTGCTGCCGGGTGGCGGCTACCGGGGGTGGGCCGATCTGCTCGCGGCCCGCCTCGCGGCCCGGGAGCCGGAGTTCCGCTACGCCAACCTCGCGGTGCGCGGCAAGCTGATCGGGCAGATCGCCGCCGACCAGGTCGCGCCCGCGGCGGCGATGGAGGCCGACCTGGTGACCCTGGTGGGCGGTCTCAACGACGTGCTGCGGCCGGGCTGCGACACCGCACGGGTGTGTGCGCTGCTGGAGGAGTCCGTCGCCACCCTGGCGCCCGCCTGCGGGACGCTGGTGCTGATGCGCAGCCCAGGGCGCCGCGGACCGGTACTGGAGCGCTACCGGGCCCGGATGGAGCAGCTCTTCGACTTCATCGACGGGCTTGCGGAGCGGCACGGCGCGCTGGTGGTCGACCTGTTCGCCTCCGAGGCGCTGGGCGACCCGCGCATGTGGGCCGACGACCGGTTGCATCTGACGGCGGAGGGGCACAGCAGAGTGGCCGAGGCCGTCTGGCAGCGGCTCGGGCTGCCGCCCGGAGGCGACTGGAACACCCCGCTGCCGCCCGCCGCCGCACCCTCCTGGACGGCCCGCCGTGCCGCGGACGCGCGCTTCGCCCGAGTGCACCTGCTGCCCTGGATCGGGCGGCGGCTGACCGGCCGCTCCTCGGGCGACGGGCGCACCCCCAAGCGCCCGGAGCTGGCCCCACTGGCCTGCGACGACACCGCCGGCTCCGGGGCCGCCCTCCCGCCGCCCCGGAGCGCCGGGGACCGCGCGGCACCGTAGACTCGGGCGGCGTGAGTGACAAGCCGCGCATCCCGAACGTCCTGGCGTCCCGCTACGCCTCCCCCGAGCTGGTCCGCATCTGGTCCCCCGAGTCGAAGATCGTGCTGGAGCGGCGGCTGTGGCTCGCCGTGCTCAAGGCGCAGCGGGACCTGGGCATCGCCGTACCCGAAGAGGCGCTGGCCGACTACGAGCGGGTGGTCGAGAACGTGGACCTCGCCTCGATCGCGGAGCGCGAGAAGGTCACCCGGCACGACGTGAAGGCGCGCATCGAGGAGTTCAACGCGCTGGCCGGGCACGAGCACGTACACAAGGGCATGACCTCGCGCGACCTGACGGAGAACGTCGAGCAGCTCCAGATCCGGCTCTCCCTGGAGCTGGCCCGCGACCGTTCCGTGGCCCTGCTGCAGCGGCTGGGCGCGCTGGCGGGCGAGCACGCGGCGCTGGTGATGGCGGGCCGCTCGCACAACGTCGCGGCGCAGGCCACCACTCTCGGCAAGCGCTTCGCGACCGGAGCCGACGAGCTGCTGGTCGGCTTCGAGCGGCTGGAGGAGCTGCTGCGCCGGTATCCGCTGCGCGGCATCAAGGGGCCCGTCGGCACCGCGCAGGACATGCTGGACCTGCTCGGCGGGGACGAGCAGAAGCTGACCGACCTGGAGCGCAGGATCGCCGAGCACCTCGGGTTCGGGCGTGTGTTCACCTCTGTCGGGCAGGTCTACCCCCGCTCCCTGGACCACGAGGTGGTCGGCACGCTGGTGCAACTGGCCGCCGCCCCCTCGTCACTGGCCAGGACGATCCGGCTGATGGCCGGCCAGGAGCTGGTGACCGAGGGGTTCAAGGAGGGGCAGGTCGGCTCCTCGGCGATGCCGCACAAGATGAACACCCGCTCCTGCGAGCGCGTCAACGGCCTCATGGTGACCCTGCGCGGCTACGCCTCCATGGCGGGCGAGCTGGCCGGGGACCAGTGGAACGAGGGCGACGTGTCCTGCTCGGTGGTGCGCCGGGTGGCACTGCCCGACGCCTTCTTCGCGTTCGACGGGATGCTGGAGACGTTCCTGACGGTGCTGGACGAATTCGGCGTCTTCCCCGCCGTGGTGGCCCGGGAGCTGGACCGCTACCTGCCGTTCCTGGCGACGACGAAGGTCCTGATGGGCGCCGTGCGGGCCGGGGTCGGCCGGGAGGTTGCCCACGAGGCGATCAAGGAGCACGCGGTGGCTGCGGCCCTGGCGATGCGCAAGGGGGCGGAGCACAACGAGCTGCTGGACAGGCTCGCGGCGGACTCCCGCATCCCGCTCGACCGCGCCGCGCTGGGCGAACTGATGGCGGACCGGCTGTCGTTCACCGGCGCCGCGGCCGCGCAGACCGCGGAGGTCGTCAGCCGCGTGCAGGAGGTCGCCGCGCTGCACCCCGAGGCCGCCGGCTACCGGCCCGGAGCGATCCTCTGACTCCGCGGTTCACCGCCCGGGAGCTGGCGGCGGCCCGCGGCAAGCAGGTGCCGGACGTGGCGGCCGAGGGGCTGCGGGTGCTGTTCTGCGGTATCAACCCCGGGCTGCTCTCGGCCGCCACCGGCCACCACTTCGCCCGCCCGGGCAACCGGTTCTGGCCCGCGCTGCACGCCTCGGGGTTCACCCCGCGGCGGCTGCTCCCCGAGGAGGAGCGGGAGCTGCTCACCTACGGGCTGGGCATCACCAACGTCGTCGCCCGGGCCACGGCGCGTGCCGACGAGCTGACCCGCGCGGAGTTCGCCGAGGGCGGGCGGCTGCTGGAGGCGAAGACGGCACGGCTGCGGCCGAAGTGGCTCGCGGTGCTGGGCGTCACCGCCTACCGCGCGGCCTTCGACGCCCCGGGCGCCGCGGTGGGACCGCAGGAGCGGCTGGTGGGCGGCGTGCCGGTGTGGCTGCTGCCCAATCCCAGCGGGCTCAACGCGCACTACACGCCGTCCGCGCTGGCCGAGAAGTTCGGCGAGCTGCGGGCGGCGTCAGCCGAGGACTGACGGTGCGCTCCTGCCCCGCTCCCCCGCGGCCGCCAGGAGCTGCAGCGGGATGTCCTCGCCGCGCCGGGCCAGCCCGACGCCCACCCAGCGGTCCCCCACCGTCCACACGGCCAGTTCGGCGACCCGCCAGCACACCGTCCGCTCGGGTTCGGGCAGGGCGGCGCCCTCCGCGGCGGCCAGCAGATGCGGGCCGAGGTCGACCGTCTCCGGCTCGCCCCACCGCCGGGACAGCAGGACGAGCAGCGCTTCGTGGTCGGCGCGGACTTCCCGCTCCGCTTCCAGGAGTTCGACCGCGTCGCCGTCGGGGGGCGGGTCCGCGGTACGTAACACGGCGGTCCGGGGGGCGGGGTCGGCCCGCAGTCCGTCGAGGGCGGCAAGGTGGTGCGCGAGGTGCATAGGGACAGTCAACCTTCCGGCACTGACAGCCGGTTGAGCGGCCCGGCCTCCGCGAGCCGCCGCGGGTCCGCGGCACGGGGGAGCCGCCCCGCGGAGTGGCCGCCGGTCGGCGCGGTGCGGCCGCCGCTCGCCGTGCCTCACCGCAGCGGTTACGATCCGCACCACGCGCACAGGCAGGGAGGCGGAGCGTGAGCAAGCTGACCGGACGGGACCCCTCCCTGCTGCGGCGGATCAACTCCACGGTGGTGCTGCGGGCGCTGCGCGGGACGACGGCTCCGGCCGCGCTGACCCTCACCGAGCTGGTGCGGGCCACCGAGTTGTCCCGGCCCACGGTCGAGGGCGTGGTCGAGGATCTGATCGAGGCGGGGCTGGTCGCCGAGGCCGCGGACGCGGCGGCGCGACCGGGCGGCACGGCGCGCCGCGGGCGGCCGGCACGGAGCTTCCGGTTCCGCGCGGAGGCGGGCCAACTGCTGGGCCTGGAGATCGGGCCGCACCGGGTGGCGGCCGTCCTCTCGGATCTGACCGGCCGGCTCACCGGCTCCCTCACCCGTGAGGTGGACGAGACGGCGGAGGCCGAGGCGCGGCTGGAGCGGATCCGGGGCACCGTCGCGGAGCTGCTGCGGCGGACCGGCACCGCCCGGGACGCGCTGCGCGCGGTCGGCGTGGGCACCCCGGGCATCGTGGAGGCGGACGGAACGGTGCGGCTGGGCACGGCGCTGCCCGGCTGGACGGGGCTCGCACTGGGTGAGCGGCTGCGCCGCTCGTTCCGCTGCCCGGTGCTGGTGGAGAACGACGCGAACGCCGCCGTGCTGGCCGAGCACTGGAAGGGCGCGGCGCGCGGCGTGGACGACGTGGTGATGGTGCTCGCCGGGCTGAGTCCCGGCGCCGGCTCGCTGATCGGGGGACGGCTGCACCGGGGCTTCGGCGGTGCGGCCGGGGAGATCGGGGCGCTGCACCTGCTGGGCCGGGAGGTCACACCCGAGCGGCTGCTGTCCACCACCGACGAGCCGCTGCACCCGCTCGACGAGGCGGCCGTGGCCCGGGTGTTCGCGGAGGCCCGGGTGGGGGACGGCCGGGCGCGCCGGGCCATGGACCGCTTCCTCGCCCGGCTGGTGCACGACGTGGCGGCCCTGGTGCTGGCGCTGGACCCGGAGCTGCTGGTGGTCGGCGGCTGGGCCTCCGGCCTGGACGGGGTACTGGACCCGCTGCGCGCCGAGTTGGAGCGCTACTGCCTGCGTCCGCCGCGGGTGGTGCTCTCCCGGCTGGGCGACACGGCGGTGGCGACCGGGGCCCTGCGGGTGGCCCTGGACCACACGGAGAGCGAGCTGTTCACCGTGGAGGGCGCCGGGACCGCCGGTTGACCGCCGCACCCGCGTCCGCGTCGTCCCGGCGGCACGGGTACCCGGGTCAGCTCGCCAGGACCGGTACCGGGTCCGTGTCGCTGAAGGAGAGCCGGCAGGTGTCGGCCCGGTAGGTCGCGACCGAGACCGCGGCGGTGCCGCCGTCGGACAGATAGCGCGTCGTGACGATCAGCACGGGGGCGCCGGGCAGCCGGTCGAGGCGGCGCGCGTCCTCGGCCCGTGCGGAGCCCAACTCGACCGTGCGGTCCTGCCCTCCGAAGGGGAGCCGGTGCAGCTCGCGCAGCACCGTGCGGGCGCGCGCCGCCTCGGATCCGTCGCCCGTGGGAACGGAGGGAACCGAGGCGGTGGGGACGTAGAGCACCTCGGAGGCGACCTGCTGGCCGCCGGTCGTCCGGCTGCGGAGCACCGCGTGCACGGGCGCGTCGGCGGCCACACCGAGGGTGCGGGCCACCGCGGCGGGGGCCGGGCCCTCCGCGTACTCCTCGGCGTGCCAGGCGTCGCCGGGGGCGCCCGGCCAGGTGTGCGGGCCGGACTCGGAGCCGACGTCGACTCCCACCCGGGGCGGTGCGACCGTGGTGCCGACGCCGCGGCGGCGCTGGAGGCGCCCTTCCAGTTCGAGCTGTTCCAGGGCCTGGCGGAGTGTCGCTCGGGCGACTCCGAAGCGGGCGGCCAGTTCGCGTTCGTTCGGCAGGATCTCGCCGACCGTGAACTCCGAGTCGAGCGCCTCGGAGAGCACCGTCCTCAGCTGCCAGTACTTCGGCTCCGGCACCGTCTCGAGCTGCGTGGTCCCCACCCTTGCCTCCGCAATCCCCGTACACCCGACGGACGGTGTGCGGCCGGTGTTTATGCGTCCTTGTTTTTTAAAGGTCCTTGCGTATGCCTCCCGACCTTAGGACGCCCCCCACCCTTGGTCAAGACCAATGCCCCGGGGCCGGCCCCTTGTCCCCGGCCGGACCGACTGCGATGATCGATCATCGATCACTGTCGGGCCGACGTCCGGAGGACTCCATGCCGCGCCCCCGCACCCCCGCCTCGCTGCGGCGTGTCACCGTCGTCACCGGCGCCGGACGCGGCATCGGCGCCGCCACGGCACTGCGGCTCGCCCGGGACGGCCACCACATCGGTGTCAACTACGCGGCCGACGAGGAAGCGGCTGCCCGCACCGCGGAGGCCGTCCGGGCCCTCGGACGCGAAGCCGTCACCGTCCGGGCCGACACCGGCGACGCGGCCGCGGTGGACCACCTGTTCGACACCGTGCGGGACGCTCTCGGCCCCCTGACCGGACTGGTCAACAACGCCGGTGTCTCCGGACCGCTGGGCCGGTTCACCGAGACCTCCCCCGAGGTGATGCGGCGGGTCGTGGACGTCAACGTGACGGGGGCGCTGCTGTGCGCGCGACGCGCCCTGCGGGAGATGTCCACGGCGCACGGCGGGCAGGGCGGCGGAATCGTGAACATCTCCTCCTGCGCCGCCACTCTCGGCTCCCCCGGCGAATACGTGCACTACGCGGCGTCGAAGGCCGCCGTCGACGCCATGACGGTGGGCCTGGCCAAGGAGTTCACCGGCGAGGGCGTCCGGGTCAACTGCGTGCAGCCGGGATCGGTCCTCACCGAGATGCACGCGCGGATGGGCGACCCCGACCGGGCGTGGAAGAAGGCCGAGATCACCCCGGCCCGGCGCCCCGGGGAACCGGAGGAGATCGCCGACGCCGTCGCCTGGCTGCTCTCCGACGAGGCGTCCTATGTCTCGGGCGCGGTCCTCAGAGCAGCAGGCGGCCTGTGAGGCCGGACCACTCGCCGGCCCCCGCCAGGTGGGCGAGCTTGGCCGGGTTGCGGATCAGGTGGACGGTCCGCACCTGCCCCCCGGCCACCTCCAGGGAGAACACCGTGTCGGGCCGTCCGCCGACCGTCAGCAGCACGGCCGGACCACCGTTGAGCTCCAGGAAGCGGACCCCGGACGCCGGGTCCCGCATCCCCTCCGGGGCGACGGCGGCCAGGAACCGACTGATCCGGTCGGCACCGACGACGACCCGGCGCGGCGCCTTGGCCGCCCCTCCGCTGTCGGAGACGAGCCGCGCGTCCGGCGCCAGCACCGAGACCAGCCCCCGCACATCGCCGTCCGCCGCGGCCTTGAGGAACCGCTCGGTCAGCTCCCGGCGCAGCGCGGGGTCGACCTCGAAGCGCGGCTTGCGCTCGGCCACATGCTGCCGGGCCCGTCCGGCGAGCTGACGCACGGCTGCCTCGTTCCGCTCCAGCGTTCCGGCGATCTCCGCGTACGGGAAGCCGAACGCCTCGCGCAGGACGAACACCGCGCGCTCCAGCGGCGAGAGGGACTCCAGCACCACCAGCACGGCCAGCGAGACGGACTCGGCCAGCACCGCGCGCTCCGCGCCGTCCGGGGCCTGCGCCGCCGGGCCGGGGCCGGTGACCACCGGTTCGGGCAGCCAGGAGCCGATGTACGCCTCGCGCCGGGACTGCACCTGGCGGAGCCGGTCGATGGCCAGCCGGGTGGTGACGCGTACGAGGTACCCGCGCGGCTCGCGCACCTGGGTGTGATCGGCCGCCGCCCACCGCAACCACGCCTCCTGCACCACGTCCTCGGCATCGGCCACCCGGCCCAGCATCCGGTAGGCGACGCCGTCGAGCACCGGGCGGTGTTCCTCGAAGACCTCGGTCGCATCAGCGGTCACCGCGCCATCATGCCACCGGGGGCCGATCCGCAGGACACGCGGGGCTTCCCTGGACGGGCGCTTGCTGACATCGTGTCGACGAATCGCAGCGGCGCCGCCCGTCCCCGGGGCGGGGCACCCTGCCGCCGAGATGCCGCCGAGATGCCGCCGACATGCCGCGCAGCACCGTAGGAACCCCAGGAGTGGCCATGCCCGCCGTCTTCACCCCGCAGACACCCGCAGGCGCCTCCGCCTCCGTGGTCGAGGTCCCGGTGCCGGGAGGACCACCGGTCGAACTGGCCTACGAACGGCGCGGCTCGGGTGAGCCGATGCTGCTGCTGCACGGCATAGGCCACCACTGGCAGGCATGGGAGCCGGTGCTGTCGGTGCTCGCGGGAAGCTACGACGTGATCGCCCTCGACCTGCCCGGCTTCGGCGCCTCCCAGCCGCTGCCGGACGACGCCTCCTACGGGCTGCGGCGTGTGGTGCCGCTCCTCGCCGCGACCTGCACGGCCCTGGGAGTCGAACGCCCCCACGTGGTGGGCAACTCGCTGGGCGGACTGCTGGCCCTGGAGCTGGGCCTGCACGGTGCGGCGCGTTCGGTCACCGCGCTCTCCCCAGCGGGCTTCTTCACCCGCCCCGAGCGGCTGTACGCCTACGCGGTGCTGCGCGGCATGCGCGCCGGGGCGCGGGCCCTGCCGGACCCGGTGCTGGAGGTGCTGGCCCGCACCCCTGCCGGGCGCGCCGCCCTGACCAGCACCATCTACGCCCGGCCCGGGCGGCGTCCGGCCGACGCGGTGGTGGCCGAGACCCGTGCTCTGGGGCAGGCGGCGGGCTTCGCCCCGGTGCTGGCGGAGGGCCGCCGCCCCGCGGCACGCTTCGACCAGGACCTCGGGGACCTGCCGGTGACGATCGGCTGGGGCGACCGGGACCGGCTGCTGCTGCGCCGCCAGGGCGTCCGCGCCAAGCGCGCGATGCCCGGCGCCCGCCTGGTGCGGCTGCGCAACTGCGGCCACGTACCGATGAACGACGCCCCGGCCACCGTCGCCCGCGTCGTCCTGGACACGGCCCGGCACGCGGCCGCGCGGCCGGGAGCGGTTCGCACCCGCACCTGAGCCCCTGGCACGCGCGGCCGGCGGAACGGCCCTCGGCCCGGGACCGCGCCGTCCTCGCCCGCCGCCTGTGACATGTCGCCGCGCGGACCGCCGGACCCGCACCCCGGCGGGTCCGGCACAGGCCGTCAGCTCAGGGCCGTCTCGATGCGCAGCTCCAGCGCGCCCGCCTCGCTGACCCGCTCGGCGACGGTCCCGTGCGGGTCGGGGCGCCCGGCCGGATAGGCGGCCCGCACCCGGGTGAGCCGGGTGACGGCCTGGTCGTAGCGGCCCAGGTCCACCTCGAGCGCGGCAGCCCGCAACTCCGCGCTCGTCGCCTCGTGCAGGCCGGCCTCACCGCAGGAGTGGAAGGCCGCGACGGCACGCTCGGCGTACTCGATGCCTCGCGCGTAGCAGTCCACCGCGGGGGCGCCCGGCTCGCCGGGTTTCGGCACCGGCACCGGCTCGACCAGCAGTTCGGCCGTCTGCCGGTAGGTGTGGCCGGCCTCCAGACGCAGCCGGAGGCGCTGCTCCTCGTCCTGGGGTCCCTCCGGGGAGCGCAGGATCCGGGCGATCTCCTCCTGGGCCGCGGCCATGAAGCCCAGCGCCTCCTCGACCGGCGCACCCGCTTCCATGGCCAGCCAGCCCCGGGCGTGCAGCGTACGGATCACCGCATGCGGATCCCCCAGCTCCCGCCACAGCGCCTCGGCCCGGCCGTACAGTTCGCCCGCCGCGGTGTGCCGGCCGCAGGCGCGGTGGGTGTCGGCCGCCAGGTGGGTGACGACGGCGCGCCCGTGCCGGTCCCGCCACCGGTGCGGCAGCTCGGCCGCGCGGCGGAGCAGCCGGGCGGCGGCCCGGAGCTGCTCGGGGCGGGTGCAGGACTGGCCGAGCCAGACGCACGCCTGCACGATGCCGGGTTCGTCCTCCCGCTCCAGCAGACCGCCGAGGGCCTCGACCAGGACGGCGGCCGCTTCGTCGGTCTCCTCCAGGACGAGCAGGCAGCCGCCGAGCCGGAGACCGGCCCGGGTGGCCTCCGCGGCACTGCCCGAACCGGCCAGCGCGTGCGCCGCGTGCCGGAGCGATTCGGCCTCCTCGGCCAGCAGTCCCTGCGCCGCGTGCACGTCGGCGTGCAGCAGATGGAGGCGCGCGAGGTCGTCGGGGGTACGTGCGGCGGCGCCCGGCCGGTCCTGCAGGCTGCCGCGCAGCACCTCGGCGGCGCGCTTGTGGTCGCCGGTCTCCATCAGCAGCCGGGCGAGGGCCAGTTCCGGACCGGTGGCGGACCACGGGCGGCCCGCCTCGTGGAAGAGGTCGGCGGACTCGGCCAGCAGTTCGCCTGCGCGTACCGCGTCGCCACGCCGGGCTGCCAGCATTCCCCGGATCTCGGTGGCCTCGGCGATGCCGGCCCGGACGGCGGGCTCGCCGCAGTCGGGCAGCGCGAGCCCGACCAGGTCGGCCAGCTCCGCGTCGAGCGCGTCGGCCCTCGGGCCCAGCGGATCGGCCGCGCCGTCCGGACGTGCCGGTCCGGCTGGGTGCTCGGCACCGGATGCCGACGGCCGGTTGGCGGGGTTGGCCGCGTCGAAGGGGGTGCCGCCCCCGTTCCCCGCGCCCTCCTGCGCCCCGCCGAGGTCGTGCGCGCGCAGCCGGGCCCGGGCCAGCAGCACGGCGAGGGCGTGCCGGGTGCCGATACGCCCGGCGGCGTGCAGATGCTCGGCCTCGGCGCACAGCGCGTCGAGGGACTCGGGCGGCACGGCCGCACCCTCGGGGGCTCGGGAGGCGGCGGAAGCGGCTCGCGCCCGGCACGCCAGGGCTTCGCCGGGCAGGTCGGCCCCGGCGAAGAGACTGGCGGCCTCCGCGAAGCCGGCGGCACCGGCCGCCGGATCGGTGCGGGACGCCGCATCGGACCGGTGGTCGAGGAGTTCGGCGCGCTCCACCTGGTCGAGCCGCGCCCCCGTACGGGCGACGGCGTCGCCGGCCGCGGTCCACCGCGCGGCCGCCTCCGGGTGGCCGACGGCGCTCAGCCGCCGCGCCTGGGCCAGCAGTCGGTGCGCGTCCGGCGAACCGTCCCCGGACTCCGCACCGGCCTGCGGCCGGGGCTCGGCGCCGCGTTCCGCATCCGGCTCGCTCCAGGTTCCGCGTTCCGCATCCGGCTCGCTCCAGGTTCCGCGTTCCGCATCCGACTCGCTCCGGGTTCCGTCTCCCGCCTCCGGGCCGCCCTCCGAGGCGCGTCCCGGACCGGTCTTCGGCCCGCCCGGCGGCTCGGGGGCCGCGGGCAGCGCGGGAAACGCGACGGCGCCGATCCCCAGCGGCAGGTGCGGGACCAGCGGCCGCGCGGCGAGTCGGCTGCGCACCGCCGCGCGGTGCCCGGTGGTGCCGGCGCGCCGGTCGAAGCGTTCCGCCGTCTCCAGGGCCTGCGCTGCGGCGTACTCCAGCAAGGACGCCGCGCTCCAGTCCCGTCCCGGAGGGCCCGGGACCGGCAGGGCGGCGTGCCCCAGGTCGCCGAGCCGCCGCATCAGCAGTGCGACGGCGGACATCCACGCCTGGTGGCCGGGCGCGTCCTGCTGCTCCTCCCACCGCGTCCCGTCCTGTTCGGCGAGGATCTCCAGCCCGCGCGGCTCGTTCCCGGTGCGGGCGCAGAACTCCAGGTGCCGGGCGAGCGCACCGCGCCCGGTCGGCGCTTCGCGGACCAGCAGGCAGCCCGCGAGGTGCCGGCTCCGTGCCTCCGCGGCGCGGCCGAGGCGCAGCAGCGGTCCCAGCGAGGCGGCCAGCAGGTAGGGGCGCCGGTGGGGGCACGCGTACTCGCCGCGCAGCACCGGTTCCCACATCCGCAGCGCCGCCTCGTCCTGGGCTGCTCCGCTGCCCGGTGCCGCGTCCTCGGCCTCCTCGGCGCGCACGGCGTACGCCCGGCCGCGCCAGGTCAGTTCGCAGCCCGCGCAGTCGGCGCTGCGGTCGCGTTCCGCCGCCAGCCAGGCGCTGTAGGCGCGCGCGGACCGCTGCCGGTCGCCGAACCGCTGGGCGACCAGGAACTCGCGTGCGTGGACGGCGCGCCGGGACAGTCCGGCGCGGTCGTGCTCGCGGGCCAGCAGGGTGAGCCACTCCTCGATCTCCGCCACCGGGACCGCCGGGTCGGCGGCCAGGTCGGCCACGGCCCAGCGGAGGGACCACAGCAGCGCGAAGGCGTCCTCCGAATCGAATGCCTGCGGATCCTCGTCCCGCAGCCGCAGTGCCCGCGCGACGGGGTCGGGGGTGGTGCGGGCCGCGGTCCCGAAGACGCGGCTGGCGGCCAGGTGCAGCAGCGCCGCGCCCAGGGCGGCCCGGCCCTCCCGGGTGCCCGCCTCCGCGGCCGCCTCGGCCTCCGCGACCAGTTCCTCGGCGCGGGCGACGCGCTCGGGGCCGTGCGGGGCCAGGCCGCTCGCCCGGATGTCCGTACGGAGCTCGGCAGGCGTACGGCTGGTGGTCATCGGGCCTCCTGGGCCGGGGTGGAACGGGTCGGGCGGGATGCGGGTGGAGTTGTCCGTGAAGCGGCAATCCTAGGCTGCGGTGAGCGGTCGGACACACGCAGTCGCGTGCCGCCTCTTCTGTCCGGTGTGGCACCGGTGTTCACTGGGGCTTCGGATGTACGGCACACGGAGGGAGCACTCACACCACAGGAACGGGATACGGCTCGCACGGGTGACGGGCGGAGTGCGGCGCCGCGGCGGATCCCCGGCGCGCGAGTGGTCCTCCGCGCCGGAGATCCGCCGCGGCAGGGTCGGTCTCCGTCCCACGCTCCGAAGGCGCACACTCGCAACCTCTCGAGGAGGCCCGCACATGGCACAGGACGATCCGACCGGCAGTCATCCCGCGCGGCGGGCGGTACTGCGCGGCACGGCGGGCGCCGGCGCGGCGCTGTCGTTGCCGCTGCTCGGCGCCGCCGCTCCCGCGCAGGCGCGGCGCGGCAGGCCGTCCGCGGACTGGGGCGTGCAGACGGGCGACGTGACGGCGTCCTCCGGTCTGGTGTGGGTGCGCGCGGACCGCCGGGCGCGGATGGTGGTGGAGACGGCCGCGACCGAGAGCTTCCGCAACCCGAAACGGTGGCTGGGGCCGGTCGTGGGGCCGGAGACCGACTTCACCGGACGCACCGCGCTGCACGGGCTGCCGGCGGGCGAGCAGATCCACTACCGGGTGCTGCTGGCCGACCCGGACGATCCGCGGCGCGCGGGCCGGCCCGTGCACGGAACCTTCCGCACGGCACCGGCACGCCGGCACGGCGTGCGCTTCCTGTGGTCGGGCGACCTGGCCGGGCAGGGCTGGGGCATCAACCCCGACCGGGGCGGATATCCGATCTTCGACCGGATGCGGCGGCTGGATCCGGACTTCTTCCTCAACAGCGGCGACACGATCTACGCCGACTCACCCGTCCAGGAGCGGGTGGAGCTGCCGGACGGCAGCATCTGGCGGAACGTCACCACCGAGGAGAAGTCCAAGGTGGCCGAGACGCTGACGGAGTTCCGCGGCAACTTCCGCTACAACCTGCTGGCCCGGAACCTGCGCCGGTTCAACGCGCAGGTTCCGTCGATCGTGCAGTGGGACGACCACGAGGTGCTCAACAACTGGTACCCGGGCGAGATCCTGGACGACGACCGCTACACCGAGAAGGACGTCTCCACCCTCGCGGCGCGCTCGCTGCGGGCCTTCGGCGAGTACTTCCCGGTCAGCACCCTGCCGCCCGGCGACGAGGACGGGCGCGTCTACCGGGTGGTGCGGCACGGCCCGCTGCTGGACGTGTTCGTGCTGGACATGCGGGCCTACCGGAACGCGAACTCGCCCGGCCGCAGCCCCGACGACCGCCAGGGCATCCTAGGCGAGCGGCAGTTGCGGTGGCTCAAGCGGGAGCTCTCGCACTCGCGCGCGGTGTGGAAGGTGATCGCCTCCGACATGCCGCTGGGGCTGGTCGTACCGGACGGCGGCACGGACTACGAGGCGGTCGCCCAGGGCGATCCGGGCGCCCCGTTGGGCAGGGAGCTGCAGATCGCCGAACTGCTGCGGCACATCAAGCACCAGCGCGTGACCGGCACGGTGTGGCTCACCACGGACGTGCACTACACCAGCGCGCAGCGGTACGACCCCGGCCGCGCCGCGTTCGAGGACTTCGCACCGTTCTGGGAGTTCGTCTCCGGACCGCTGAACGCGGGCGGGTTCAGGGCGCTGAAGCTGGACGGCACCTTCGGGCCCGAGCAGCGGTTCATCCGGGCCCCGGAGCGCGCCAACACCCCGCCGAGCGAGGGCGGGCAGCACTTCGGCCAGGTGGACATCGACGGCTCCACCGGGGAGCTCACCGTGCGGCTGCGCGAGGAGAGCGGTGCGGTGCTGTTCACCAAGACGCTCCGACCCGGCCGGGTGGGCCAGTGAACCGGGCCGGGTGACGCCGTGACCGCACCGCGTGCCGAGTACAGCTACACGCCGGTCGGCCGTACCGCGTACGGCGTGACCCCGCCCGGGTTCCGCGCGCTGCGGGTCCGCACCCCGCTGGGCACCGGCGGGGCCGTCTTCGCGGCGGCCTCGCGGGCGCTGCTGGAGTGGCGCATGCACCGTGCGATGGGAGTCCGCGTCGAGGCGGAAGCCGGCCGTGCCGCCCCCGGGGTGCGGGTGACGGTCGGCCTGGGCGTGGGAGCGCTGCGGGTGAGCGGACCGTGCCGGGTGGTGTGGGCTGTCGAGGAGGAGCGGCGGGCCGGATGGGCGTACGGGACGCTCCCGGGCCACCCGCAGCGCGGCGAGGAGGCGTTCCTGGTCGAGCAGGCGCCGGACGGCGCCGTCCGGCTGACCGTGCGGGCCTACAGCGTGCCCGCGGTGTGGTGGACGCGGGCGGCGGGGCCCGTGCTGCCGGTGCTGCAGTGGGGCTACGCGCTCCGGTGCGGACAGGTGCTGCGCCGGCTGGCCCGGGAGGGACCGGGCGCTCCGCGGGGTCGGCCCTGACGTCCGCTGCACGGCCCCGCGGGGCGTTCCGGGGCCGCCGCACCGCCCGCGGCAAATGGGACGATTGCTCGGCAGGCGCTCTTTTTACGCACCTGTCATATGCCGTTCGTGGTCAGGCAACGACCGTCCGCGAGGGTGTTCGCATGGCTGATGACCCTGCCGCGAAGAAGACGGACACCACGACCGGCGGCGCGACGCGCCTCTGGCGGCGCGCGGCGCCGGCCGCACGACGCGGCCTGCGGGCGTGGCGCGTCCGGCCGGGCCGCGGCGGACGGGGGCTGCGGGGCGCCGCGGCGGCGGTGCGGCGGTCCCCCGGCAGCGCCACCGCGCTGTGGCGGGTGCGCACGACCGTGCGGGACGAACCCGGCACGCTCGCCCGGGTCTGCGGCGCCCTGGCGGCGGGCGGCGTCGACATCCTCACGCTCCAGACGCACCCGCTCGGCGACCGCACGGTGGACGAGTTCCTGCTGCGCACGTCCGAGGCGGCACAGCCGCGGGAGCTGGCCCGGCTGCTCTCCGAGGCGGGCGGCACCGACACCTGGGTGGAGCGGGCCGACGCACACGACCTGGTGGACACCCCGACCCGGGTGCTCAACCTGGCCACCAGGGCGGCCCTGGACTCGGCCGAACTCCCGCTGGCCCTGCGGGCGCTGCTGGGCCGCTGCTCGATCCGGTCGGTCCCCGGAGACACACCCGCGGAAGGGTCGCTGGAGGGTACGCTGCTGCGCCTGCCCGACCCTGCCGGAGGAGAGATCGTCGTGGAACGGCACCATGTGCCCTTCACCCCCACCGAGTTCGCGCGGGCGCACGCGCTCGTGGAGCTGGACGCCCGGCTGGGGCGCCGCACCCCGGGAGAGCGGCACGCGCTGACGCTGCCCGGGGGCCGGGCCGTCACCGTCCGCCGCGCCGACGAGGGCGATCTGGAGGCCGCGCTGGCCATGCACGCCCGCTGCTCGAAGCAGACGCTCACCCAGCGCTACCACGGTCCCGTCAAGGGCGCCGACCGCTATCTGCGGCATCTGCTCTCCCCCCGGTTCGGCCGCACCCTGGCCGTGGAGTCGCCCGCGGGCGAACTGGTGGCGCTCGGGCACCTGCTGTGGGACGGCGACGAGACCGAGGCGGCGCTGCTGGTCGAGGACGCCTGGCAGCGCCGGGGCATCGGCGCCGCCCTGCTGCGGCGGCTGACCGACATGGCCCGCGAGGCCCGCTGCGAGAGCGTCTACGCGGTGACCCGGTCCTCCAACACCGGCATGGTCGCGGCGATGCGCGGGCTGGGGCTGCCGCTCGACTACCAGATCGAGGAGGGCACGCTGGTGGTGACCGCGACACTGGCGCCCGCCGCGGTCGCGCCCCGCTGAGTCCCGGCCCCACCGCGGAGGGGCCCGGCGACCGCACCCGGACGCCGGGCCTCCGCGCCCCACCCGCGTCCGCCCGGTGCTGACGGAAAGGGTACCGGCGTACGAGGATGGGCCCATGTCCGATGCGATCAACACAGCGACCCCCGCCCCCCTGCCCCGCCAGGTGGCAGACACCTACGTCGACGCACTCGTCGAGCTCGACCCGCTCACCGGCACCTACCTCGGGGTGCCCGAGTGCCACGGCAGGCTGCCGGACTTCTCCCCCGCCGGTCAGGAGGCGACGGCCGTCCTGAACCGCACCACCCTGGAGGAGCTGACCGCGGCGGAGGCCCGGCCGGGCGCCGAGAGCGACGAGGAGCGGCGCTGCGCCCGGCTGCTCCGCGAACGGCTCACCGCCGAGCTGGCCGTCCACGAGGCCGGCGAGGGCCTGCGCGCCGTCAGCAACCTCAACTCGCCGCTGCACGCGGTGCGCGGCATCTTCACGGTGATGCCCTCCGAGACGGAGGAGGACTGGGAGGCGGTCGCCGCCCGGATGCGGGCGATGCCGGTCGCGCTCGACGGATACCGCGCCTCGCTGGCCGAGGGGCTCGCCCGGAAGCTGTACGCCGGGCCCCGCCAGGTCGCCACCGTGCTGGAGCAGCTCGCGCAGTGGCTGGGCGAGAAGGACGCGGAGGACGACCGGGGCTGGTTCGCGGAGTTCGCCGGGGGCTGCCCCGACGGCCTCCGGTCGGAACTGGGCGAGGCCGCCGCCGAGGCCACCCGCGCCGTCGCGGAACTGCGCGACTGGCTGCGGGACGTGTACGCGCCGGGTGTCGCCGGAACGCCGGAGACGGTGGGTCGCGAGCGGTACGCGCGCTGGGCGCGCTACTGGAACGGCGCTGACCTGGACCTGGAGGAGTCCTACCGCTACGGCTGGCAGGAGTTCCACCGGCTGCTGGCCGAGATGCGCACCGAGGCGGAGAAGATCCTGCCGGGCGCACGGACTCCCTGGGAGGCGCTGCGCCACCTGGACACCCACGGCGAGGCCGTGGAGGGTGTCGACGAGGTCCGCGAGTGGCTCCAGGCACTGATGGACGAGGCGATCGCCGAGCTGGACGGCACCCACTTCGAACTCGCCGAGCCGGTACGCCGGGTGGAGGCCCGCATCGCCCCGCCCGGCAGCGCCGCCGCGCCGTACTACACCCAGCCGTCGCTGGACTTCTCCCGGCCCGGCCGCACCTGGCTGCCCACCATGGGCGAGACCCGGTTCCCGGTCTACGACCTGGTCACCACCTGGTACCACGAAGGCGTACCCGGACACCATCTGCAGCTCGCGCAGTGGACATACGTCGCCGACAAGCTCTCGCGCTACCAGACGACCGTGGGCATGGTCAGCGCCAACGCCGAGGGCTGGGCGCTGTACGCGGAGCGGCTCATGGACGAGCTGGGCTTCCTGACCACGCCGGAGCGGCGGTTGGGCTACCTGGACGCGCAGATGATGCGCTCCACCCGGGTGATCGTCGACATCGGCATGCACCTGGAGCTGGAGATCCCCGCCGACTCTCCCTTCCACCCGGGTGAGCGGTGGACTCCGGAACTGGCCCAGGAGTTCTTCGGCATGCACAGCGGGCGCCCTGCGGACTTCGTGGAGAGCGAGCTGGTGCGCTATCTGGGGATGCCGGGGCAGGCCATCGGCTACAAGCTGGGCGAGCGCGCCTGGCTGGAGGGCCGCGCAGCCGCGCAGCGCGCGCACGGCGCCGCCTTCGACGCCAAGTCCTGGCACATGGCGGCCCTCTCGCAGGGCTCCCTCGGTCTCGACGACCTGGTGGCGGAGCTGTCCGCGCTCTGAACTGCCGTGCGGTGCCGCCGGACCGGCCCCCGGGGCGGGTCCGGCGGCACCGCGCCGGGCGGTCGGCCGGTGCGCCGAGCCCTGATCGTCCGCGCGGGCTCGGCCGCCGTCCGGTCCGGTCAGGTGTCGGCCGGAGCGGCCGGTCAGGTGTCGGCCGGAGCGGCCCGGTGGCGCAGGGTGGAGCCCGCGCGCGCCTTGACGACCTCCAGCTGGGCGGGCACCCGGCGGCGCAGATCGGCCACGTGGCTGACGATGCCGACGCAGCGGTCCCGCTCGCGCAGCGAGTCGAGGACGTCCAGCACCTCGTCCAGCGTCTGCTCGTCCAGGCTGCCGAAGCCCTCGTCGATGAAGAGGGTCTCCAGCCGGGTGCCGCCGGCCTCCTCGGTCACCACGTCGGCCAGCCCGAGGGCGAGGGCCAGCGAGGCGAAGAACGTCTCACCGCCGGAGAGGGTGGCGGTGTCCCGCTCGGCACCCGTCCAGGCGTCCACGACGTGCAGTCCCAGCCCGGATCTGCCCCGTCCGCCGGACCGTTCGTCGGAGTGCACGAGGGTGTAGCGGCCGCCGGACATCCGGCCGAGCCGCGCCGAGGCCGCGGCCGCGACCTGTTCGAGCCGGGCGGCCAGCACGTAGGACTCCAGCCGCATCCGGCGCTCGTTCTCCGGTGAGGTGCCGGCGGCCAGCCCGGCCAGCCGGGCGACGCGCTCGTAGGAGCCGCGCAGCGGCGCCACCCGTCGGGCGCGGTCGGCCGCCCGCTCCCCCAGTCCGTCCAGCGCCTCCACCCGGCCGCGTGCGGCGTGCAGTTCGGCGTCCGCGGCCCGGAGCCGCTCCTCGGCGGCCGCGGCGGCGGCCCGTGCCGCCTCCGGCTGTGCCGCGGGCCGGTCCGCGGCCGCGGCGAGTTCGGGGTCGGCCAGTTCCTCCGCCGCGGCGGCCTGCTCGGCCTGCCGACGTTCCAGCCGGGTCCGCAGCTCGCGCTGCCGGGGCTCGGGCAGTACCGCGCCCTGCGCTTCCCCGGGTGCGGCGAAGCCGGCGCGGCCGGCCGCCTCCGTGCACTGGGCGGCGGCCTCGGTGAGCCGTTCGGCGGCCCGGGCGGCCGCTCGGGCGGCCTCGGCGGTACGCGAGAGCAGCCCGACCCGGCGTTCCAGCTCCGCGCAGCGGGCGGCGACGCTGGGGGCCTCGCCGCGTGCTCTGCTCAGCCGCTCGGTGAGCGCCGCCAGTTCCCGCTGGAGCGCCTCCCGGGTCGAGGTGCGCGCGGCGGCCCGGCGCTCGGCTTCCTGGCGGGCCGCGCTCCGCCCGTCGTGCTCCCGCTCGGCGGCGGCCAGCGCCTCGCGGGCCTCGTGGGTGCCGGACGCCTGGCCGCGGGCCCGCGCGTGCTCCTGTTCCAGGGCGGTGACGGCACTGGCCAGTTGCTCGGTGCCCCCGTCGGGCGCGGCGCCGGCCGCTTCCCCGGTGGCGCCGGCCGCTGCTGCTTCGGCTGCCGCCTCGGTGCGGCTGTCGCGCAGTGCGGCGAGCCGCTGTTCGGCCGAGCGGTGGTGTTCGGCCGCCTGCTGCGAGCGGGCGAGCGCCTCGTCCTCGGCCGTGCGGTCCACGTGGCCGGGCTCCGCGCGGGCCGGGTCGGGGTGTTCGGTGGCGCCGCACACGGCGCAGGGGGCGCCCGCGGCGAGGTTCGCGGCGAGCTCCGCCGCGATGCCGCGCAGTCGGCGCTCCCGCACCGCGAGCCAGTGCTGCTTGGCGTCGGCGGCCTCCTCCCGGGCCCGGCGCCGCACCTCGTCGGCCGACTCGATCTCGGTGTCCAGCCGGTCCCGGCGGTGCGCGGCCTGCAGCCGGGCGCGGGCGGGGTGCAGGAGACCCGCCAGGTGCTCGGCGCGGGTGGCGGCCTCCGACGCCTCGGTCACCTGCCGTTCGAGCCCGCGCCGCTGCTCCTCCCAGCCCGCCAGCCACTCCCCCGTCTCGCGGAGGAGGTCGTCGTCGGTCCGGGACTCGGCGTCCAGCCGCTGCAGTTCGGTCTCGATCGCGGCAGCGCGCGGTTCCTCCTCGCGGGTGACCCGCAGTGCCCCCAGTTCCTGCCGCAGTTCGCCTTCCAGCGCCGCCAGCCGCTCGGGGCCGGCGTCGGTCAGGGCGTGCGGAAGGTCTGCACGCGCCTCCCGTTCGGCAGCTCGGGCCCGGGCGTGTTCTTCCTGTGCGGTGCTGTGCAGCCGCAGGGCGGGCAGCACCGTGTCGGCGGCCAGCGCCCGCTCCAGCCGCTGCCGCTCCGCTTCCCGCTCCCCGGCGCCCGCCGCCAGGTCGTCGGCGCGCTGCCGGGCGTGCGCGAACCGCTGCTGGGCGCGGGCCAGGTCCCGGACCGCTTCCAGCTCCCGGACGGCCTCCGTGTGGCGGGCCCGGGCGGTGTCCGCGGCGAGCGCTGCGGCGATGCTGCGTTCCCGCGCATAGGTCCTGGCCTGCGCCGCCCAGGCCAGGACGGAGTCGGCCAGGCCGGGGTCGCCGGGGGCGAGCCCGTCCGGCGCGGCGGACTCGGCGGGCGGCGCCGCCCGGCCGCGGGCACCGCCGCGGCCACGGGTGCTCGCGCCGCCGCGGCCGCCCGGTGCGGAGCCGCGGGCCGAGCCGGTGCGCTGACCGGGGAGCGGGTCGGCGGCCGGGGTGTGTGCGGGCCCCCCGGCGAGCTCCGCGGGGTCGCCGACGGCCTGCCGCATCCGGTGGGCGAGGGCCAGCAGTTCCTCGTCGGCCGCGACGACCTCGCGCTGGGCGCTCTTGCGCATCCGCGCGAGTTCCTCCTCCACGGCGGCGAACCGGCCGGTGTCGAAGAGCCGTCCCAGCAGCTTCGCCCGGTCCTCGGCGCCCGAGCGCAGGAACCGGGCGAAGTCGCCCTGCGGCAGCAGCACCACCTGGCAGAACTGGTCCTTGCTCATGCCCAGGGCCTGCCCGATCTCCTCACCGATCTCCTGGTGGGAGCGGCTGAGCCCCTGCCACTCGCCCGCGGCCGGGTCCCAGGCGCGCAGTTCGCAGCGGGCGCGTTCGCGGGTGAGGCCGGTGCCCCGGGTCTTGGGCCGGAGCTGCTCGGGAGCGCGGGTGACCTCCAGCCGCCGGCCCGCGACGGTGAGGTCCAGGACGACCTGGGTGCGCACGCGCGGGTCGGCGTGGTCGCTGCGCAGGGTGCCGCCGGGCTGCTGGCGGGCACCGGGCACGCCGCCGTAGAGCGCGAAGCAGACGGCGTCCAGCACCGAGGTCTTGCCCGCGCCGGTGGCCCCGTGCAGCAGGAACAGCCCGGCCGAGGAGAGCGTGTCGAAGTCGACGGTGTGCGTGCCGCCGAAGGGGCCGAAGGCGGTGAGGGACAGCCGGTGGAGCCTCAACGGGCCACCGCCCGTGCACCGTCCTGCGCGGGGGGCCGACCGTCGGTCCCGCCCTGCGGCGCGCGCGGGGCGGCCGCTGTGTCCGGTTCGGCCTCGGCGACCCGGACGGCCTCCAGCGCCTGCCCGAGCATCTGGCGCTCCTCGGGCGCCGCCTGCTGTCCGGGGCGTACATGGCCGACGAAGTCCTCGGCGATCTGCCGGTCGGTGCGCCCGCTGAGCCGTACGGCGTAGGAGTGGGCGTCGTCGCCCTCCTCCCGGTCGGGTGCGAAGACGAGACTGACGGTGTGCGGGAAGCGCGCGGTCAGCCGGGCCATCGGGTCGTGCGGGCGGGCCGCGTCGGTGAGCGTGGCCTCCACCCAGGAGTCGGTGTGCTGTTCGAGGGCCGGATCCTCCAGCAGCTCAGCCAGCCTGCCGCGCAGCCGGGCGAGCGGCCGGGGGACGGGGCAGGGCAGCCGCTCGGCCGCCGGCTCGCCCGAGGGGCCGAGGTCGACCAGCCACATGGACTTCGGGTGCCCGGCCTCGGAGAAGGAGTAGGCGATCGGGGTGCCGGAGTAGCGGATCCGCTCGGAGAGGGACTGGCAGTTGTGCAGATGGCCGAGCGCGACGTAGTCGATCCCCTCGAAGACCGAGGCGGGCACCGAGGCGACACCGCCGACGGTGATGTCCCGTTCGCTGTCGCAGACTTCGGCCCCGGTCACGAAGGCGTGGGCCAGCACGACCGAGCGCGTCCCGGCCGCACGGGTGGCGAGGTCGGCGCGGATCCGGTCCGTCGCGGCGCGGAGCACGGCGGTGTGGCCACCGCTCTCGGCGCCGAGGGTTTCCCGCACCAGCGAGGGCTCCAGATAGGGCACCCCGTAGACGGCCACCGGACCGCCTCCGTCGGCGGGGTCGAGAAGCACCGGCGTGCCGCACTCACGGGGGTCGGTGCGCAGGTGGACCCCGGCGCGGCCGAGCAGTTTCGCGCCGACCCCCAGCCGGCGTGCCGAGTCGTGGTTGCCGGAGATCATCACGGTGGGGACGCCGAGGTCCGCGAGGCGGGAGAGCGTCCGGTCGAACATCTCGACGGCGGGGAGGGAGGGGACCGCGCGGTCGTAGACATCGCCGGAGACCAGTACGGCGTCCACCGCCCGCTCCTCGACGGTGGCGACCAGGTGGTCCAGGAAGGCGCGCTGGGCGTCGAGGAGGCTCACGCGGTGGAAGCTCCGGCCCAGATGCCAGTCCGAGGTGTGCAGCAGACGCATGGTCAACGACCCTAAGGCCCACCACCGACAGCGCGTGCCCGCGGGCCCGTCCCGGGCCGTGCCGCGGCGGGCCCGCCGTCGGACGGCTCAGACCGTACCGAACGCCTCGCCGCCCACCTCCAGTCGTGCGCTGCCCGCCGTCGCGTCGGCCAGCCAGTTCCGGAAGCCGGCCAGGTCGGCGTCGGGCAGGCCGACCTCGATGGCGACTTCCGCGCCGTAGCGCACCTCGCGCACCTCCCGCCCGGTGGCGCGCAGTTCGTTCTCCAGGCGTCCGGCGCGCTCGTGCCCGACCGTGACCGTCAGCAGCCGGAAGCGGCGCCTGGTGACGGTTCCCACCGCGTCCAGGGCCTCGCCGACCGCGCCTCCGTAGGCGCGGATCAGGCCGCCCGCGCCCAGTTTGACGCCGCCGAAGTAGCGGGTGACGACGGCGACCGTGTACCGCACCTCGCGCCGCAGCAGCATCTGGAGCATCGGCACTCCCGCGGTGCCGCCCGGCTCGCCGTCGTCGTTCGCCTTCTGGGTGCCCGCGTCGGCGCCGATGACGTAGGCCGAGCAGTTGTGGTTGGCGCCGGGGTGCTGCCTGCGGATCCGGGCGATGAACTCCTGGGCCTCGGCTTCCGTGGCCGCGGGCGCGAGGGCGCACCGGAAGCGGGAGCGGTTGACCTCCGTCTCGTGCACGCCCTCCCCGGCCACGGTGACGTACTCCGCGGGCCCTGTGGGCTGCTCCTGCTGTGCGTGCTGCTCCTGGTGCATCCCGCCAGCCTATGGCCGCGGCCGCGGGAATCGGCGGGGGGTGCCGTCCGTTGTCGCGGAGAGCTGGACTGCCGCGGAGGAGAGAATGATGTACGGCGACACCGAAACGGTGCGGGAGATTCTCACCGAGCTGGGTGACACCTGGGCGGTGGTGGGGCTGTCGCAGAACACCTCGCGCCCCGCCTACGGGGTGGCCGAGGTGCTGCAGCGGTACGGCAGACGCGTCGTTCCGGTCCATCCGAGCGCGGAGACGGTGCACGGCGAGCGCGGCTACCCGACGCTCGCGCAGATCCCGTTCCCGGTGGACGTGGTGGACGTGTTCGTCCGCTCCGAGCTGGCGGGACAGGTGGCCGACGAGGCGGTGGCGATCGGTGCCCGGGCTGTCTGGTTCCAGCTCGGCGTGGTGGACGAGGCGGCCTGGGAACGCACCCGTGCGGCCGGGCTCCGGATGGTGATGGACCGGTGTCCGGCGATCGAGATCCCGCGGCTGGGACGAGCCGGGGTGCGCTAGCGTCCCGGCATGATCGGCACACGCAGGGCGACGCCCGACGACGCGGCAGAGATCGTCCGGCTGCGCAGGGTCATGTTCGCCGCGATGAGCGGCACAGACGAGCCGGGGCCGTGGGAGCGGGAAGCCGAGCGGACCGCCCGTCGGCAGCTCGCGCTGGACGCGTCGCCTCTGCTGGCGTTCGTGGTGGACGGTGAGCGGTCGGATCCCCCGGGGCACCTCGCGGCGTGCGCGGTGGGCCGGATCGAGGAGCGGCTGGCCGCGCCGGTGAGCCCGTACGGGCTGTTCGGATTCGTGTTCTCCGTGTGCACCGACGAGCGCTACCGCTCTCGCGGCTACGCGCGGGCGACGACGGCGGCGCTGCTGGCGGAGTTCGCGCGCCGCGGCGTCACCCGCGTGGATCTGCACGCGACGCCCGAGGCGGAGGCGATGTACCGGTCGATGGGCTTCACCGAGCACTCGATCCCGCTGTCGCTCGACGTCAGCACGCTGGACGCCGCCGCGCCGCGGGAGGAGGCTTGGCCCCCGCCGCCCGGGTGACCGGCGGCCGGAGGGTGCGGGAGCACCGACCGGCGCTCGGGCGCCCCGACGGGGCCGCGGCGCCGGTTCAGCGCGGTTCGGGCACCGAGACGGCCATGGTCATCTCGACGCTCTCCGGCCCGTCGTTGCGGTAGCCGTGCGGGACGTGGGACTCGAAGCACGCGGACGTCCCGGCCGGAACCGTGTAGGGGGCGCCGTCCACCTCGAGGGTGAGCGTACCGGCGGTGACATGCACGAGTTCGGTGGTGCCGAGAGGGTGCGGATCGGAATCGCTGGCGTCTCCCGGCGCCAGCTTCCAGTGCCACAGCTCCAGCGGACCGGGCGCCTCGGTGCCCGCGAGCAGCGTGCTGTGGCTGCCTGCCTCGGTGGACCACAGCCGCACCGCCTGTTCCGGCGGCACCAGGCGGACCTGCGGCTCCTGGTCGAAGTCCAGCAGCGAGGTGATGCTGACGCCGAGTGCGTCGCCGATCTTGACGACGGTGCCCACGCTGGGGTTGGTGCGGGCCTGTTCGATCTGGATGAGCATGCCCCTGCTGACACCGGCCCGCGCCGCGAGGGCGTCGAGGGTGAAGCCGCGCTCGGCCCGCAGGTGTTTGAGGTTGCGGGCGAGCGCCTGCGTGAGGTGGTCGAGGTCCGTCACGGTGTTCCGCACCATCCAAAATATTAAATGACAGAGTGCATTGCGAAGTACTACGGTGTGCTGGACTTGAGCGTTCACCACACTGTACTGCGAGGGAATCCGTCATGACCGCTGTCTTCGCGCTGGCCACCAGCCTCCTGTGGGGGCTGGCCGACTTCGGCGGCGGGCTGCTCAGCAAGCGGCTGCGCGAACTGACGGTGGTGGTCGTCTCGCAGGGCGCGGCCTGCCTGGTGCTCGGCGTCATCGTCCTCGCCACCGGCGCCTGGGGCGAACTGGACGCGCGCCTGCTGTGGTGTGCGGTGGCGGCCGGGGCGATCGGGCCGGTGTCGATGCTGTGCTTCTACCGGGCGCTGGCCGTCGGCCCGATGGGGGTGGTCTCCCCCGTCGCCACCCTCGGCAGCGTCGCCGTGCCGGTGGCCGTCGGCATGGCCCTGCACGGTGAACGGCCGGGCCTGCTGCAGGCACTGGGCACCCTGGTCGCCGTCACCGGAGTGGTGCTGGCCGGCGGCGTGGGCGGCGGGGGCGCACCCGTGCAGCAGCGCACGGTCCTGCTCACCCTGATCGCCGCCTTCGGCTTCGGCGCCACGATGAGCCTGGTCGCCGAGGCGTCCACGACGCTCGCGGGGCTCTTCCTGACGCTGTTCGTGCAGCGGGTGGTCAACGTCCTCGTGGGCGGCGGTGCGCTCTGGGTCTCGGTGCGGCGCGGCACACCGGCGCTCCCCGAGGAGGGGCTGCGGGCGGTGTGGACGGCGCTGCCCGCACTGGCCTTCGTCGGTCTGGCCGACGTCGCCGCCAACGGGACGTACGCGGTCGCCGCGCAGCACGGCCCGGTCACGGTGGCCGCCGTCCTCGCCTCGCTCTACCCCGTCGTCACCGCGCTCGCCGCGCGGAGCGTGCTCCAGGAGCGGCTGCGCGCGCTGCAGACCGCGGGCGCCGGGCTGGCGCTGCTGGGCACGGTCCTGCTGGCCTCGGGCTGACCGGAGCACCGGCTCAGCCGCCGCACGAGCCGCCGGGCGGCTCGGCGTCCGGCGCGGCGGGCAGGTCGGCGAGGGCGACCAGCTCCTGCGGACTGACGCCCTCGGGAACCGGCACCGGCGGCGGGGTGCGCAGCGGCGGCTGCCACCCCTGCTCCGGATCCAGCCGGCGGACCACCCGGGCGGGGGCGCCCGCGACCACCGCGTGGTCGGGTATCTCACCCCGCACCACGGCCCCCGCCGCGACCACCACGTTGCGCCCCAGCGTCGCGCCGGGCAGGACGACGGCCCCCGCGCCGATCCAGCTCCCCGCGCCGATCTCCACCGGTGCGGTGCGCGGCCACTGCTTGCCGACCGGCAGCTCCGGATCGTCGTAGGAGTGGTTGGTCGAGGTGATGTAGACGTATGGACCGCAGAACACGTCGTCGCCGAGGCTGACCCGGGTGTCCGCGATGACGTGGCTGCCCCGGCCCAGCACCACGCCGTTCCCCAGCCGCAGCACCGTCTCCGGCCCCAGCTCCAGGTCCGGCATCATCCCCGCCGTCAGCGTGACGTCCTGGCCGACGATGCAGTGGTCGCCGAGTTCGATCCACGGTGTCCCGAAGAGCGTCCCCTGCGGAAAGGCGAGTCGCGTTCCGGTCCCGATGCGGCGGAACGCATACGGCCCCGGGCGCCGCGCGGTGACGGCCCCCGCCTGCCGGGCCCGGCGCCAGAGGCCGTGCACGGCGCGGGAGGAGAGGGAGGAGAACGTGTTCCTGAGGGATGGCACGCCGTCACCGTAGCGCCCCGGCAGCGCCGCACCCCGGTGAGGTTCCTCACCGGTAGCTTCCGGCGGGCGCTGCTGCCGGGCACGCCGACGGCCCCCGCGGGCACGGGGGTTCGCAGCCGCCACGGGCAGCAGCCGCCACGGGTACAGGCGTCCGGTTGCGGGACAGGCTCAGGAGGCCGCCGGCCGTTCGCCGACGGACGCGACGCGGTGCTGCTCGGCCAGGTCCACATAGCCGAGCGCGTTGAGTCGCACGCCCTCGAACTCCTCGTCCGTCAGCTCCCGCCGCACCTTGCCGGGCACCCCGGCCACCAGGGAACCGGGCGGCACGACGGTCCCCTGCGGCACCAGGGCCTGGGCCGCGACGAGGGAACCGGCACCGATGCGGGCGCCGTTGAGGACGGTGGCGCCCATGCCGATCAGCACGTCGTCCTCGACCGTGCAGCCGTGCAGCACGGCGTTGTGGCCCACGGTGACCCGGGCGCCGACCTCGACGGGGAAGCCGGGGTCGCCGTGCACGGTGCAGTTGTCCTGCACATTGCTCCCGGCGCCGAGCACGATGGGGGCGGCGTCGGCACGCAGGACGGCGCCGTACCACACGCTCGACCCGGCCGCCAGGGTGACGTCGCCCGCGATCACCGAGGTCGGCGCGTTGAACGCCGTCGGATCCAGTCGGGGTTCGTGCCCGCCGACCGTCACGATCAGCCCGTACTGTGTCACGCTGCTCTCCACTCCGGATGTCTCGCTGACCGGTCCCGCTCAGTCGCGGACCGGGGCCGGCGGGGTGCCGTCGAGTTCGGGCCGCGGAGGGGGGTCGCCGTCCGCGGCCGGGGCGGGTTCCCGCTGCGCGGCGGCGCGCTCGGCCCGGCGCTCCTCGATCGCTTCGGCGGCCACCTTCGCGGCCCGGCGCTTGACGATCACCATGGAGGCGAGGCCGATCAGCACGGCGGCCACCAGCCCGAGCCAGGAGAAGCGCTTGAGCCACGCCTCGGCGACGATACCGACGTAGTAGATGACCGCGGTCGTACCGCCCGCCCACACCACGCCGCCCAGGACGTTCGCGGTCAGGAACTTCCAGTACGGCATCTTCAGCACGCCCGAGAGCGGCCCGGCGAAGATCCTCAGCAGGGCGATGAAGCGGCCGAAGAAGACGGCCCACATGCCCCACCGCTGGAAGGAGCGCTCGGCGGTGGCGACATGGCTGGGGCCGAAGTGCCTGGGGAACTTCCCGCCCAGCCAGTCCAGGAGCGGCTTGCCGCCTCTCCGGCCGATGGCGTACCCGATCGAGTCGCCCACGACGGCACCCACCGTGGCGCAGGTCCCCAGGATCAGCGGATCGATGTGCCCCTGCTGCGAGGCCAGCAGCGCGGAGCTGACGAGGACGATCTCACCCGGCAGCGGGATCCCCAGGCTCTCCAGCCCGATGACCACCCCCACCAGGAGGTACACGCTGACAGCCGGAACGTTCTCCAGCCAGTCCTGGATGTGCAACTGCGGCTTCCTCTCATGACATCGGAGCACGAGCTGCCATGACGGCACGAATTCGGAAGCCTACTCGACCGCGCGCCGACCCGCGTCCACCGCCCTGCGCGCCGCTCACCGGCCGGAACGGCACCGGGACCGGTCAGGCGGCGCGGCGCGGCGTCAGTCGTTGGGCCGCAGGGTCCACACGACGGTCATCTCGCTGCTGACCGCGCCGTCGGGGCGGCGGAGCGCCACCCGGACCGGGAACTCGGGGCGCTCTCCCCGGTCCAGTTCGGCGACCACCTCGGCAGCCGGGCGGCCGAGCTCGGCGGTGGCGGTGACCACCCCCTTGGCGATCTTCTTGAAGTCCATCTCGGCGCGCACCGGCAGCGGGACGGCGCGGGAGAGCTGGTCGGCGAACGCGGCCAGGGTCACCGCGCCGCTCGCGGACTCGGCGAGCGTGAACATCGCACCGGCGTGCGGGCCGCCCACATGGTTGTGGTACTCGCTCTGGTCGGGCAGGGAGACGACGACCCGTTCCGGCGAGGTCTCCAGGTACTCGAGGTTGAGCGTGCGGGCCATGGGCACGGAGGCCCGCATCAGCTCGCCGATGTCCGGCTGCGACTGTGTGGTCATGGCCGCACGTTACCACCCAGTAACTCGAAGGGGGAGAATCGTTCCTTCCCGCTTCGGCCCCATTCGTGTAGCGGGTCCGTACCGATCCGGGACCGGCCGTGGCCGGTACTACGGCCGCACCATAGGGTTGTCGGCCATGTGGCCAGGACAGCAGCCGCCCGGGGGCGAGCAGAACCCGCAGCAGCCGAACCCGTACCAGCAGCCCGGCTACGGGCAACCGAACCCGTACCAGCAGCCCGGCTACGGGCAGCAGCCCTCGGGCCAGCAACCCGGCTACGGGCAGCAGCCGTCGGGCCAGCAGCCCGGCCAGGGGCAGCCGCCGGGCCCGGCGGGCCACGGCCAGCAGCCGGGACAGGCTCCCCACCCCTACGGTCAGCCGGGCGGCCCGGGGCAGTCGGGACCGTGGGGCCCGGGGAGCATGCCGGGCAACCCGCAGTCGCCCAAGGGCGGAGACGGCGGAGGCGGCCGGAAGAAGACGATCGCCATCGCGATCGTCGCCGCGGTCGCGGTCGTCGCCGCGACGGTGGCCGGGGTCGTCGTCCTCGGCGACGACGACTCGGGCGAGGGCACGAAGAACGAGGCCGACAAGACCTCCTCGCCCTCGGTGAAGACGAAGCCGGAGAAGAGCGAGAAGGGCGAGCCGGGAGGCGGCGGCGCCTCCAAGGACCCCTCGGACCCGGTGGTGGAGGGCTGGCAGACCGTCGTCAACCCCAAGTGGTACTCCGCCTTCGACGTGCCCGACAACGACGACTGGACCCTCGCCAGCCCGGGCACCATCACCGGCTTCGAGGACGACAAGGGCAAGGTCCTGGTCGCCATGTCGGCGCCCGCCTACTACAAGGACGACTGGTGCAAGCGCAGCAGCCGCGCCGCCGTCGGCACCAAGGGCGCGCAGGGCTCCAAGAACACCAAGGAGGCGGCACGGATCGCGGCGGGCAACTTCGCGATCGCCGGCTACGACCAGAAGCAGAAGGGCACCCTCAAGGTCTCCAAGCCCAAGCCGTTCAAGAACGAGCACGGCATCAAGGGCCACACCGTCACCGCGAAGATCACCGGAGCCCCGAAGGAGGACAAGTGCTCCACCAGTGCGGGCAAGACCGTCACGGTCTCCTGGATCAACAGCAACGGTGACCTGGCGATCTGGGTCCTCTACACCGACGCCGGCGTCAAGGACGAGGTGTCGGACGCCACCATCGAGAAGATGACGGGCAGCCTCCGCGACTACGACGGCGGCGGGGACGAGCCCCGCGGCTGACCCCGGAGCCCCCCGGAGCCACGGGACCGGCTGCGACGGCGCCCTCAGTCCAGGCTGAAGGCGCCGTCCGGCGGTTCGGGGGACGGCACGGCGTCGCCGTCCTCGACAGCGCGCACACCCCGTGTGAAGTGCTCCAGCGCCGTGCCGTGCTCGACCCGGGCGGGGAACGGGTCGGCCGCGCAGCGGCGGGCCAGTTCCGCGAGCGGCTGCTCCGCGCGCGAGGCGAGCAGCAGGATGTTGCCGAACCGGCGGCCGCGCAGCACCGCGGGCTCCGCGACGAGCGCGAGCTGCGGGAAGACCGCGGCGAACGTGGCCAGTTGCGAGGCGAGGAAGCGGAACGGCGCGGCGTCGGCGAGGTTGGCCACGTACAGACCGCCGGGCCGCAGCACCCGCGCCGCCTCGCGGGCGTACGGCAGCGTGGTCAGGTGCGCGGGCATCCGCGAACCGCCGTACACGTCGGACACCAGGACATCCGCACCGGCCGGGGGCGAGGACTCCAGCACGGCCCGCCCGTCGGCCGCCTCCACCGTGACCTCGGCACCGTCCGGGAGCGGCAGGTGCTCGGTGACGAAGGCGGTCAGCTCCGCGTCCGGTTCGGCCACCCGCTGCCGGGAGCCGGGACGGGTCGCGGCCAGATAGCGCGGCAGGGTGAGCGCTCCCCCGCCGAGGTGGAGCACGTCCAGCGGCGCTCCGGGCACCGCGGCGAGATCCAGCAGGTGGCCGACCCGGCGCGCGTACTCGAATTCCAGGTGCCCCGGCTCGTCGAGGTCGACGTACGACTGCGGGGCGCCGTCCAGCGTCAGCAACCAGGCCCGGTCCCGGTCGATGTCCGGCAGCAGCTTGGCCGTGCCGCCCGCGACGGTTCGGATGCGGGGTATCTGCTCCCCGTCGGCGTCGGTCTCCACCTCTCCATTGTGCGGGCCCGCCGCGGCCTCAGCGCACCCCGGTCCCGGGGTGCCGGGGCCGCGGGGCACGTTCCGGCAGCGGCACATAGGTGTCGACGGCATCCAGCAGCGCCTCGATCGAGCCCGTCCAGCGCGGATCGCCGTCGAGCGCGCGGCGGGCCGAGACCCGGACGGCCGGGAGGTTCTCCGCGGCGAAGCCGTGCGCCGCCAGCAGGGTCCGCACCTGGCGCTCGACCCGTTCGCTCAGCCCGTCGCTGCCCGCGTCGGCCATGGTGAGGGCGACGACCAGATGGGCGAGCCCACCGCGGCGCGCGAGCGCGAGCTGCTCGGCGGTGCCCGGACGCACACCCTCGCGCACGGAGACGACGAGCAGCGCGCCGTCCAGACCGGAGCGGGCCCCGCAGTCGCCCGCCCGCACCCGGACGGCCGGACCACCGCCGGGCCGCGGACCGGTGCCGGGTTCCGGGCGCAGGGCCGGGTCCAGCACGGTGTAGCGCCGGGTGCCGGTGGTGTACCGGAAGCATCGGAGGCGCTGCCCGCGCGCGGCCGGATGTCCGTCCGGGCGCCCGGCGGTCGCGGGCCCCGGCTCCGGGCCCGGCTCCGGACTGCGGGGTGCCGCTCCGGTCCCGTGGGCGGCCAGCGCCGCGGCCAGGGTGGTCTTGCCGTGCCCGGAATGGCCCAGCGTGCCGAGGGTGAGGTGGGGGACGGGGAACGGGGCGGTGCGCGGGTGGCTGAGGCCGGACATGGGTGCCCTCCTGGACCGGTACGGACGAGTCGGGACCCCGGGAAGCAGCCGACCCTCCCCTGTGGGGTCCTCGGCCGGTCCGGGAGGGTCAGCGTCGGCGCGGACGGCCGCCGGGCGGAACGGAGTGGACGTGCGCGCCCGCCGTCGGCAGGAGGGCAGCCCGCGCGGCGGCCGCCGCCGCGGCCGGAGCACAGAGAAGGGGCAGCCCGAGCACCCCGAGATCATCGCCCGTTCAACCACCGCCCGTCGAACGGATTTCGGCTGCCGCCGCGCTGCGCCGTTCCGGCCCTGGTGGAAGCGGACATGGCCAGCCGGAGAACAGCGCTGCGGAACGGTGCCTTTCGGGCATTCCGCTCGGCTTCGCACGGCGGGGGAACCGATTCGTCGGTTACGCTCCCAGCGTGCCCGTCCCCGCCACGCAGCCAGACGGACTCCCCGGCCGTCTCACCAGGACGCTGCTCTCGCCATGGTCCCGCCTCGCCCTGCTCGTCGCACTGCTGTGCGGAGCCGCGGCGGCGATGCTGCTGTACGAGCCCCAGCGCCTGCTCGCCCAGGGCTGGCCCCCCGAGATCGCCGGAGGCGCGGCCGTCGCCCTCTTCGGCGCCGCCTACGGGGTGTGCACAGCGGCCTTCGTCCCGCGCCCCGTGCTCAACGTCGCGGCCGGTGTGCTCTTCGGCGCGGAGGCGGGCACCTTCTCCGCGACGGCCGGCACGGTGATCGGCGCGGGCATCGCCTTCGGGCTGGGCCGGATGCTCGGCCAGGACGCCCTGCGCACCCTGCTGCGGGGCCGCTGGCTGTCGTCCGCCGACCGGCAGTTGAGCCGGCACGGCTTCCGCTCCATGCTGATCATCCGACTACTGCCGGGCGTACCGTTCGCGGCCTCGAACTACGGTGCGGCCGTCTCCCGGATGCGCTGGCTCGCCTTCCTGAGCGCGACCGCGCTCGGCTCGGTACCCAACACCGCGGCCTATGTCATCGCCGGGAGCAGCGCCGCGACTCCGACCTCGCCCGTGTTCCTGGCCTCGTTCGCCTTCATCACGCTCTCCGGGCTGGCGGGCGGCGTGATCGCCTGGCGCAAGCGCGCCCAGTTGCGGGGTACCGCTCCGAGCGAGGACACGGCCCCCGGGCCCGCTCTCCCGTCCGAGACCCGCACCCCCGCCGCCGCTCCGGCGCCGGTCCCCCACCCGTGACCCCGACTACCGACTACCACAGGGACGAGCTCCGCAGCAGATGTCTTGGTTTGAATCCTTCGTCCTCGGACTCGTCCAGGGACTGACCGAGTTCCTCCCGATCTCCTCCAGCGCCCACCTGCGGCTGGTCGCGGCCTTCGCGGGCTGGCAGGACCCCGGCGCAGCCTTCACCGCCGTCACCCAGATCGGCACCGAGACCGCCGTCCTGATCTTCTTCCGGAAGGACATCGGCCGGATTCTCGCGGCCTGGTTCCGCTCCCTCTACAGCCCGGCGGCCCGCAGCGACCACAACGCGAAGACGGGCTGGCTCGTCATCGTGGGCTCCATTCCGATCGGAGTGCTGGGGCTGACCTTCAAGGACCAGATCGAGGGCCCGTTCCGCGACCTGCGGCTGATCGCGTCGACGCTGGTGGGCCTCGGCATCGTGCTGGGCATCGCCGACCGGATGGCGGCCCGCGACAGCAAGGGCGGCCGCCACCGGGCACGGCGGGAGCGGAAATCCCTGGAACAGCTCAACGTGCGCGACGGCCTGCTCTACGGCTGTGCGCAGGCGCTGGCGCTGGTACCCGGAGTGTCCCGGTCCGGCGCCACCATCAGCGGCGGGCTGTTCATGGGCTACCGCCGCGAGGCGGCGGCCCGCTACTCCTTCCTGCTGGCCGTGCCCGCGGTCCTGGCCTCCGGGCTGTTCGAACTGGCGGACATCGGCGACGGCCACGTCTCCTGGGGACCGACCCTCTTCGCGACCGCGCTGGCGTTCGTGGTCGCCTACGGCGTCATCGCATGGTTCATGCGCTTCATCTCCACCCGCAGCTTCATGCCGTTCGTCATCTACCGGATCCTGCTCGGAGTGGCCCTCTTCGCCCTGATGGCGGCGGGTGTCCTCAGCCCGCACGCGGGGCAGTCGGTGGGCTGAGCGACCCACGGCACCGGACGCCCGCCGCCCGCCGCCCGCGCCCCGGACTCCCAGGCGTGAACGAGACAGCTCGGCGACTCCCCGAGTGCCCGTCGGTTCAGCGGCGGCGCCGCTGCCGCTCCTGCGCCCGCCTGCGCCGGAGAACCAGCAGATCGACAGCCGCGATCAGCGCCAACGCGGCGCACAGCGCCGCCAGCACGGTCAGCACCCGGTCGCTGGGGGTGCTGTGGCTGTCCGAGGCCGCGGCCCACCAGGCGAACAGCGCGGCGGCCGCGGCGAAGAACGGCACTCCGACGGACGACAGCAGTGTGCGCAGCCACAGATCGCTGCGCGCGGTCACCGGTTCCGTGCCGGAGCGGGAACGCCGGTGACGGCGGTCGTCGTTCCGGTCGGGCCCGGGCTGCGGTGGCTGGGACACGGGAGCTGCCTTTCGCCGGTGTGCCCCCATGATTCCCGTCGCGCCGCGGATTCCCCGTGCAGACGCGCCAGGAGCCACCGGTCACAGCCCGGGGAGCACGTCCTGGTCGACCTCGCGCCGTGGCGGTTCGGGAGCGGTGCGCAGGGACAGCTTGTGACGGCAGTCGGGCCCCAGGCCCCAGAGCCGGGAGGCGCGGTCGCGCAGCGGCTGCCCGCACATCCGGCACAGCACCCGTCGTCCCCCGACCGGCCGGCTGTCGGGGAGCGCCACCGCCTCGGCGCGTGCGCCGCGCTCCCCTCCGCCGCCGTGCGGCTCCTCTTCAGCGGCCATCCGCGGCCCCCTTCCGCTCCGTCCGGGCGGTTCCCCGTCGGTCCGCACCGTACCAACGCACCCACCCGTGCGGAGCAGGCCGAAATGCGGGGGCCGGCCGGCGCGTCCACGGTGGGCGTGGAGACACCAGCCACTCTCTCGGGAGAGCACATGCGAATCCGTACCGCCCTCGTGGTCGGCGCGCGCTCGGCGCCACCGCGCTGCTCGGCTCCACGCGAACCGCCGTCACCGGCGACGATCCGGTGGTGGGAATGACCGGTACGTCGCCCGGCATCCTCGTCGGCGACGACGTCCAGTACCCGTGGAGCCGGGGCACACGTCTGCGGCAGTTCGCCGTGAGCCCCGCGGCGCAGAACCACTGCGCGAACCACCTCCAGGTCCCATCCGAGCAGCATCAGCACGTCGGCCGACGGAACCCCGCCCCCGCACCGCGGAGGCGGGGTTCCGTCGGTTCGCGGGGAGCGATCCCCCCGCGGACAGGTTGTGCCGTCGGGGAACCGGACTGCCACACTTGCGGCATGGACAACTTCTACCGCGGTCCCGCGACCCTGCTGACCGGGGCTGCCGAGGTTCCCGTCGACGTAGCGCTGTTCACGGAGACCACCGGCCCCGGGACCGCGTGGTCCGGCACCATGAGACCCGAGGGCGACCAGCGGCTGTGGACCGAACTGGAGGGCGACACGGCCCGGCTGCGGCTGGCCGACGGCCGCGTCTGCCGGGTCACCGTACTCGGCAGCGGGTTCGGTCCGGTCGAGGTCGCGGGCGAGGGCCCGTTCCCCGCGGAGCCCTGACGCACAGCCTTGCGCGCCCCCGCCGGTGGCACCGCACCGCGCGACCGGTCCGGGCGCTGCGGCACAGGCGGCGGTCCGGTGCCGCAGACGGCGGCCCGACCGGCCCGGCCTGTACGCCGTTCAGCGGGGCCGGGCACCGCCCGACCGGGCCGGCTCCGGCACACCCGGCGTCCACCTGGAGATATCACCTGACAGGGGGAGACAGGGCCGCGCCGTACTCCGCTGGCGGTACATCAAGACGGTGCCGGCAGGTGACGACAGGCCGTCAGGGATACGGAACCGTGGAGGGCATGAACGCGATGCCCGACCGGTGCTGCACGGAGCGGATATGAGCGCGCTGACGATGGCGGTGCTGCTCTCGCTGGTATCCGCGGTGAGCTACGCACTGGCCGCGATCGTGCAGGAGAGGATCGCCACCTCGACCGAGCCGAGCCGATGGAGGCTGCTGCGGTCCGGGATGTGGTGGACCGCCGTGGCCCTGCAGGGAGTGGGAGCGCTGCTGCACGTGGCGGCGCTCGCCCAGGGGCCGCTGACCGTCGTTCAGCCGCTGGGTGTCCTCACCCTCGTGCTCGCCGCTCCGCTGGCGGCGCTCCTGGGGCGGCGGCCGGTGACTCCCTCGGCATGGCGGGGCATCGTCCTGGTCTCGGCCGGTCTGGCCGGCATTCTGCTGCTGACCGGGGACACGGGTGTGGGTTCCCTCGACAGCGGCGGCCAGTTCCTCCTCGCGGGCTGCGTCCTGGGCCTCGTCGCGTTGCTGGCGGGCACGGCGGCAGTGGTACGGCGTACGGTGCACGGCCGCCCCGGGGCACGCCTCGGCGCCCTGCGGAGCATGGCACTGGCGCTGGCCGCCGGGGTGGCGTACGGCGCCGCTTCGGTCTTCGTCAAGTCGCTCGCCGAGGGCTGGGCCTCGGCTCCGCTCTCCGTCACCGTGCCGCTCGCGGGTCTGACAGTGGTGCTGGCGGCCACCGGGCTGGCGAGTTCGCAGGCGTCCTACCGGGACGGCGGGCTGGCGACACCGCTGGCGACCGCCACCGTGGCGAACCCGGTGGTCGCCGCTGCGGCCGGGATACTGCTGCTGGAGGAGAGCTTCCGGTACGGCGCGACCGGCACGGTGCTGGCACTGGCCGCCGGTGCGCTGACCACCTGGGGGCTGGTCGTCCTGACGTCCGACAGCGCGCGCCAGGCACGCGTGGAGGGGACCGGACAGCCCCGCCGCCCGTCCGGGCCGGGGCGGGCCGACCGACCGGAGCGCGGCCCGGCAGCGGAGTCCGCGATGGTGCGGACGTCCGAGGCGGAGGTGCACACCCTGGTACCCGGCCCGCGCACCTCGCAGGCCCGCCGGCCGGTGGCCGCGCCGTGACCCCGTCCGCGCCGTGACCGGCGGCGACAGCGGCGGAGCGGTGCAGGTACACGGCGGCCGTCCGCGCCCCGGCAGCCCGTAGGAACGTCCGCCCGTAGGAACGGTCCGCGGCCCGGCGGCGCGACGGGGCACGCCGCGCCCGCTCCGGCACGCCCCTCGCCACGGCGCGCGCCCTCCCGCACACTGGTGATCGGACCACCGGACGAAGGAGGGCGCCCATGCCGCCGTGGCCGGCGTCCCGCTGGGCCCGTCGGGTGCTGCCGCCGGTGGCGGGCGCGCTGCCGGTGCTGGCGTTCCCCGCGCCCGCGCTGTGGTGGCTGGCCTACGTGGCGCTGGTGCCGTGGCTGCTGCTGCTGCGGGCCGCGCCGTCGGGCCGCGCCGCCGCGCTCGCGGGGTGGTCGGGCGGTACGGGGTTCATGCTGGCGATGCACCACTGGCTGATGCCGAGCCTGCATGTGTTCATCGTCGTCCTGGCCGCGCTGCTGGGCCTGTTGTGGCTGCCGTGGGGCTGGCTGGTGCACCGGCTGCTGGGCGGCGCTCCCGGCGCCGGCCGGCTGGCGGCGGCCGTGGTGCTGGTCCCGTCGGGCTGGCTGCTGGCGGAAGTGGTCAGGTCCTGGGAGTACCTGGGCGGTCCGTGGGGGCTGCTGGGCGCGAGCCAGTGGGAGGTGCGGCCCGCTCTGCGGCTGGCCTCCGTGGGCGGCGTGTGGCTGGTGAGTTTCCTGGTGGTGGCCGTGAACACCGCGCTGGTCGCGCTGACCGCGCTGCCGCGTGCCCGGACGGCAGCGCTGTTCGCGCTGGTGTCCGTCGCCACCGCCACCGGGGCCGCCTGGGCGTGGGCGCCCCGGCCCGAGCCGGCGGGGCACACCCGGATCGCCGTCGTGCAGATCGGGGAGACGCAGTCGCGGCAGGAACGGTTCGCGCGGGGCGAGGAGCTGACCCGTCGGCTGGCCGGCCGCGACCCGGACCTGGTCGTGTGGGGGGAGAGCAGTGTCGGCTACGACCTGGCCGACCGTCCCGCGCTGGTGCACAGGCTGTCCGCGCTCTCCCGGCTGACGGGGGCTCCGCTGCTGGTGAACGTCGACGCACAGCGCAGCGATCGGCCGGGGATCTACAAGAGTTCGGTGCTCGTCGACGAACGGGGGCTCACCGGGCAGCGCTACGACAAGATGCGGCTGGTGCCCTTCGGCGAGTACGTCCCGGCCCGGTCGGTGCTCGGCTGGGCGACGTCGGTGGGCCGCGCGGCGGGCGAGGACCGCAGGCGCGGCCAGGAACCGGTGGTGATGCGGACGCACGGACTGCGGTTCGGCCCGCTGATCTGTTTCGAGACGGCCTTCCCCGACATGAGCAGGCAACTGGTCGCCGAGGGCGCCCGGATGGTGGTGGCACAGTCCTCGACCTCCTCCTTCCAGCACAGTTGGGCGCCGGAGCAGCACGCGTCGCTGGCGGCGCTGCGGGCGGCCGAGTCGGGGCGCCCCGTGGTGCACGCGACGCTCACCGGGGTGAGTGCGCTGTACGGCCCCGGCGGCGAGCGGGTGGGGGCTCCGATGGCCACCGGTATCAGCGCGGCGCGGCTCACCGAGGTGCCGTCGGCCTCGGGGACGACCCTCTATGTGCGCTTCGGCGACTGGACGGTGCGGCTCGCGCTGACCGCGCTGGCGGCCTACGGCGTGGTGGAGGGCGCGCGTGCGGCACGCGCGCGGGGGGCGCGGGGGCACTCACAGCTCAGTGCGACTGCTCCAGCACGTCGTTGACGACGCGTTCGCACAGCTCGTGGGTGCGCAGGGCGTCCTGCGCACCCAGGGTCCGGCCGTCCCGCACGGCGTCGAGGAAGGCGAGCACGCACTGCTCGATGCCGCGCTGCCGGGCGACGGGCACCCAGTCACCGCGGCGACGGATGCTGGGCTGGCCCTTGTGGTCGACGACCTCCGCCAGGTCGCGCACCTCGCGCTTGGCGTCCTGGCCGGAGACCTCCAGGACCTCCTGGGCCGAGCCGGAGAGCCGGTTCATGGCGCCGAGCGCGGTGAAGCCGTCACCCGCGAGTTGGAGCACGACGTGGTGCAGCAGTCCGTCGCGGACCCGGGCCCGTACGTCGATGCGGTCCGGTTCGCCGGGAGCCAGGAAGCGCAGCGTGTCGACGACGTGGATGAAGTCGTCGAGCACCGTGCGGCGGGGGTCCTCGGGCAGGCCCACCCGGTGCTTCTGCAGGAGGATCAGCTCCCGCGGGTGCTCCAGGCACTGCGCGTACCCGGGGGCGTGCCGCCGGTTGAAGCCCACCGCGAGACCGGTGCCGCGGCGCTCGGCCAGCTCCACCAGGGCGCGTGAGGTGGCGAGCTCGTAGGCGAGGGGCTTGTCGACGAAGGTGGGCACGCCGGCCTCCAGCAGCCGCCCGACCAGCTCCGGGTGTGCGCTGGTGGCGGCGTGCACGAACGCCGCGTCCGGCCGTGCGGCCAGCAGTTCGTCCAGGCCGGTGTGGCGGTGCGCGGCCGGGACCCGGTGGGCGTCCCCGACGGCGGCCAGCGTGGCCGGGGTGCGGGTGACCAGATGCGGTTCCAGGCCCGGCTGGGCCATGAGTACCGGCAGGTACGCCTTCCTGGCGATGTCGCCGAGTCCGATCACGCCGATCCGCACGGGCTCTCCCTCGCTACTGCGCTGCTGACTGTGACTGGGCAGCATACGTGCGAGGCGGTGGGCTCCAGTCGGCGATCCCCGCGAAGGCGCGGAGCGCGGCAGCGGGAGCGAGGCGGTCGAGGGCGACGAGTGCCGCGTCGCGCAGCAGGCAGCTCGCGGCACCGGTCAGGGTCGTCGCACGGCTCGCGCGCGCTGAGCGCCGCACGACCTCGGTCGTGCGGGGCAGCCGGTGCCGGGTGTAGCGGGCCGGTGCCTCGGCGGGGTCGCCCGCCGGGTCGGCGCACCGGGCCAGGACGGCGGCGTCCTCCAGGGCCTGGTTGCCGCCCTGCCCCAGGCCGGGGGTCATGGCGTGGGCCGCGTCGCCCAGCAGCACGACCCGCCCGGCGTGCTGGGCGGGCAGCGGATCGATCAGATGGTGGACGTCGTTGCGCAGTACGGCGCTGTCCGGCACCGCCGCGAGGAGCTGCGGGATCGGACGGTGCCAGGTGCCGTACAGCCGCAGCAGCGCGGCGCGTTCACCGTCCGGGGGCCGCTGTCCGGCGGGAGACACGGCGGCCGCGTAGACGTAGACCCTGCCGTCCGGAAGCGGCTGGGTGCCCCACAGCCGGCCCCTCCCCCAGGTCTCGTGCGGCTCGGCCTCTCCTGCGGGGCGTTCGGTGAGGAAGCGCCAGGTGGTGCAGCCCGCGTACCGCGGACCGGGGTGGGCGGGGAAGAGGACGCGGCGGGCCGGCGAGTGGATGCCGTCGGCGGCGACGACGAGATCGGCGCTGTGGGTCGCGCCGTCCGCGGTGGTCACCGAGGCGGGGCGGGTGCGGGAACCGGGGTCTGCGACGGTGGCGGCGGTCCCGGTGCGCAGTTCGACGGAGGCGGGCAGCCGGGCGCGCAGGAGGTCGACGAGGGCGGCTCGGGAGAGCAGCACCGTGGGGTCGCCGAAGCGTGCGGCTGCCCGGTCCGCGGTCGTCCGGGCGAGCCAGCGGCCCGAGGGGGCGCGCACACCTCCCTGGCCCGTCCAGGTGCGCAGGTCGCGCACGGCGTCGCCGAGGCCGATCACGTCGAGGGCGCGCAGCCCGTTGGGGGCGAGGGCGATTCCGGCGCCGACGGGCTCCAGCCGCGGGGCGCGTTCCAGGACGGTGACGGTCCAGCCGCGGTCGCCGAGCGCGGCCGCGGCCGCCAGTCCGCCGATACCGGCACCGATGACGAGAGCGTGGGACGGGCGCACGGGGCCTCCTCGATGTCGGGAACTACAGGTGTAGTGGCCGATGCCGATCGTACTACGGGTGTAGTGATCCCGGTAGATTGCCCTCATGACTGCACGTGAGGCCGCCACTCCCCGCGCCGCGCTGATCGCCGACACCGCCATCAGGCTGCTGTCGGAGCGCGGAATGCGGGGACTCACCCATCGCGCGGTGGACGAGGCGGCCGGGCTGCCGCCGGGCTCCACCTCGAACCACGCACGCACCCGGGCGGCCCTGCTGGAGGCGGCCGTGCGGCGGCTGACGGAGCTGGAGGGCTCCGTGCTGCACACCGCGGAGATGGCGGCGGCCGCCGGGGCGGACGAGGGGCCCGAGCCGCTCGCCGCCCTCGTCGCGGCCGCGCTGCACCGCCATCTGACCCGGCACCGCGCCCTGCTGGTGGCCCGCTACGAACTGGCGCTGGAGGCCACCCGCCGCCCGGAACTGCGGGCGCACTACGACAGGACCGGGCTGAGCGACTTCGCCGGGCCGCTGCGCGCACTGCTCGCCGCGGCCGGCTCCCGCGCCCCCGAGCGGCACGCGCTCTCGCTGCTGGCCTGGTGCGACGGCCTCCTCTTCAGCTGTACGGCGGGCACCTTCAGCAGCACCGTCCCCGCCGAGGAGGAGCTGCGGGAGAGCGTGCGGGAGATCCTCACCGGGATGCTGGCACCTCTCGGCTGACACGGCACGCGGCCACCGGCGCGGCGGAACCGCCCCGCAACCGGTGACGACCAGGATGGCCGCATGAGCACACACGAGGACCAGCCGGCCACCGGACTGCGGACCGCACCCCAGGAGCGGGCGGCCGGCGACGGGCAGTCCCAGGGACCGCCGGTCGGCGCGGTGAGCGGACTCCCACTGCCCCAGGGGGACGGAGCCGAGCGGCAACTGCTGGAGCAGTGGCTGGACTTCCAGCGCGCCACGCTGGCCGCCAAGTGCGCCGGGCTCAGCGACGAGCAGCTCAGGACCGCCTCGGCCCCGCCCTCCGGGCTGACGCTGCTGGGACTGGTCCGGCACCTGACCAAGGTGGAACGGCATTGGTTCCGGAGCGTGTTCGGTGAGGCCGACTCCGAGCCGCTCTACTCCTCGAAGGACGCACCGGACGGCGACTTCGCGGTGGCGGACGCGGACAGCGGAGCGCGGACGCTGGCCGTCTGGCGGCAGGAGGTCGACCGCGCCCGCAGGTCCGCGGCCGCGCGCTCCCTCGACGACACGGGAACCAGCCCGTGGCGGCCGGCCTGGACCAACTCCCTGCGGTGGATCCATCTGCACGTGATCGGCGAGTACGCGCGGCACAACGGCCACGCCGATCTGCTGCGAGAGCGCATCGACGGCAGGACCGGCTTCTGAACGCTCCCCGATCACTCCTGAGGGGGCTTCCGCACCGCGACCCGGGTGGGAAGAGTTGCCGGAGTGTCACGAATGACGAAAGCCATGGCCCTCCTGGGAGTGGCGCTCTCGACCACCACCGGGTGCGTCACCGTCCAGGGCGGTCCCGGTGAGCCCGGCGGCAAACCCGCATCCCAGCACTCCCATCCGCCCCGCGGCGGGGCCGTACCGACCCGCCGCCTGGTGCGGCCCCCGGCGAAGGAGGCGCTGTCCCAGCTGCCGCGCCGGGGAGCCGGCCCGGCCCCCTCCCCCGGTGCGCAGCCCCCGCGAAGCGGCGCACCCGGCAACCGCGAGGACGCGCACCCGCCGGGCACGGCGGGGAACCCGGGTCGGCGTCCCGCGCATCCCCGGCCCGGCGCACCGGCCCGGGACCCGGCACCGGTCATCGGCGGCGGGACGGGCCGCGGCCACGACGGCTCAGGGACACGCGAGCGGCACCGGCGCAGCAACCACCCGCCGCGTCCGGACAGCGCCGTCTGCGAGCTGGGCGAGTCCTACGGCCGCTGGGACGCGGACAGCGCGCAGGCACGCATCTGCCGCTCCCAGTACGGGCGGTGACCCCGGCTCCCCGCACGCCCCTCCCCGTACGGGCGATGACCCCCGCCCGCGGAGGCCCGTCCGGCGGAACGGGGCAGGCACCACCCCACCGGGTCCACCGGGGACGCCTGCGGCCCTCGGCCACCCGCCCGGCCGCACCCGGGAGCGCGCGCCCTCGGGCGCAGATGCCGCCACCAGCGGGAGGTATGCGCTCGGCAGGGCAGCGGAGCCGGGCGCGAGCGCCGGCACGACGCCGGAGCGCGGACGCCAGGCCCGGGAGAGTGGGCGCCAGGCCGGGGGCGCGGGCGCCAGACCGGGGAGCGCAGATGCCAGGCCCGGGAGCGCGGGCGCCCTGCGGGGCGGCAACCGCTCTCCCGGGGCCCGCTCCGCAGACGGCGCGCGCTAGGCCCGCGGGTCCAAGCCGCCGTCCGGGCCGCCGTCCGGGCCGCCGTCGTCGCCCGGGCGCCCGCCCGGAGAGGCGGCGCCGTCGGCGATCCGCTTCTCCAGGCGTTCGACAGCGGCCAGGAGGCCCTGCCGGTACGCGTCCGCGGGGAGCGCACCGAGCCTGCACCGGGCCTGCTCCAGCTCGCTCCGGGCCGCCTCCTCGTCGCCCAGTTTGACGTGGTCGGCGGCGAGGTCGAGGTACAGCGAGGGATACAGCGAGCGGACCGCCGTCCGGTGCTCGGCCCGGCCGGCACCGTCCTGCTCCAGCGCGTCGGCCGCCGCGAGGGCGCGCAGATCCCAGGCGAGCTCGTCGACCGGGTCGTCCTGGGTGTCGGCCATGTAGTGCGCAATCGTGCAGCGGTGGAACAGGTCGGCGTCCATGTCGGTTTCCGTCCACAGTGCGGCGAAGCGGTTCCGGGCCTCCTCCCGGTCACCACCACGGTGCAGCATGATCGCCTGGCCGATTCTGACCATCGTCGCGTGCTCCGCGCCCTGGGGCGCGTCCTGCTGGGGCTCCGCCACGAGGGGGCTCCTCCCGTTCGCCGAGTGCTGAGGACACGACGCTAACGGCCGTCTCGGACATTGGCGCTCACCCCGGGCGGAGCCCCGCGTGGCTCAGCTCCGACCGGGGATGCGCCAGTTGACGGGCGTGTGGCCCTGGGCCGCGAGGGCCTCGTCGATCCGGGTGAAGGGCCGGGATCCGAAGAAGCGCTTCGCCGACAGCGGTGAGGGGTGGGCGCCCTGCACCACCGCGTGCCGCTCCGTGTCGATGAGCGGCAGCTTCTTCTTCGCGTAGTTGCCCCACAGTACGAAAACCGCCGGGTCGGGTCGGTCCACGACGGCGCGGATGACCGCGTCGGTGAACTTCTCCCAGCCCTTGCCCTTGTGCGAGTTGGCCTCGCCCTCCCGCACGGTCAGCACCGCGTTGAGCAGCAGCACGCCCTGCTCGGCCCACGGCATCAGATAGCCGTTGTCGGGCACCGGGTGGCCCAGCTCGTCCTGCAGTTCCTTGTAGATGTTGCGCAGCGAGGGCGGCGTGCGGACACCCGGGCGGACCGAGAAGCACAGCCCGTGCCCCTGACCGGCGCCGTGGTACGGGTCCTGGCCGAGGACGAGCACCTTCACCTGCTCGTACGGGGTCGCGTCGAGGGCGGCGAACACCTCCTCGCGGGGCGGGTAGACCGGTCCCCGCTCCCGCTCCTCCTCGACGAACTCCGCCAGCTCCTTGAAGTAGGGCTTCTCGGTCTCCTCACCGAGGACGCCCTGCCAGGACCGGGGCAGCATTTCCTTCACGCGCTGTTACCTCCGCTGCGGTGGTGCACTTCCGTCGTGCTCACTGACCGCACCGAAGGTACCGTCCCGCACTGACAGCCCAGGACAGCCCCGGAACCGCCGCCGGAACGCCGCGGGACGGCCCCGGACTGGCCGCGGCGGCGCGCCCGCTCCGGCCCGCCGCGCCTCCCGGCGCCGCCGGGGGTGCGCCCCGGCAGCTCCCGGTGCCCGCCCACGCGCACGCCTCGCCGGGCCCCGGCAGGCTCTCCCCCGCGGGCGGCTACCAGCTCGACTTCTTGTACAGCTCCCAGACCCGCATGATGACCGAGGCGTCGATGGCCCACTCGACCCCCGCGACGTCCTTCTCGGCGGCGATGTAGACCTTGCCCTGCCACAGCGGCAGCAGCCGCACGTCGTCGGCCATCTCCCGCTGCACCTTGGCGAACGACTGGCCGGCGGCGCCGCGGTCGCTCTGCCGCCGCGAGTAGGGCAGCAGTTCCTCGGTCAGCTTCCGGTTCTTGTACGGGGTGCCCATCGCGTTCTTGTCCCCCACGAAGGGGGTGATGTAGTTGTCCGCGTCGGGGAAGTCGGCGGACCAGCCGCGGCCGAAGACCGGGTACTGCCCCTTGAGGTAGCCGTCCTGGAAGTTCTCCCAGGAACGCGACCGCAGCGTGATGTCGAACAGACCGGAGCCCTCGAGCTGCTCCTTGAGTTCGGCGAACTCCCGGCTCGTCGAGTCGCCGTACCGGTCCTCGGCGTACCAGAGGGTGAGCTGCACCTTGTCGGTGATGCCCGCGTTCCGGAGTATGGTGCGCGCCTTCCCGCGGTCGGGCTCCCCGTAGCGGTCGAGGTAGGCGTTGGTGTGCCCGGTGATGCCCGTCGGAACCATGGAGTACAGCGGGTTCGCGGTCCGGTCGTAGACCTCCCGCACCAGCTTCTTGCGGTCGACGAGCTGTGCGACGGCCCGGCGCACCGCGGGCTTGGCGGCCTGCTCGTCCTTCGGGTTGAAGACCAGGAAGTGCACCTCGGAGCCGGTGATCTCGGCCAGGTCGAAGGAGGTGTCACCCGTGGTGGCGGCTTCCTGGAACTCCAGGACCTGATCGGGGGTCAGGCCGCGGTAGGTCAGGTCTATTCGGCCGTCATTGAGGTCGCCGACCATCTTGGTGGACCGCTTGTAGTAGCGGATGGTGACCGCGTCGTTCCGGATCTTCGCGGTGCCCTTGTAGTGGGCGTTCCGGACGAGCACGGCCCGCTTGCCGGGCTCGTAGCTCTTGAGCTCGTAGGGCCCCGAGCCCGTCACCTCGTTGCCCGGCCGCAGGCTCGCGCGGGGGTAGTCGTCGGGGTCGACGAGGGAGGTGGCGGGGGTGGAGAGGATGAAGGGGAAGGTCGCGTCGGACTTCCTGAGCCGGAAGACCACCACCCGGCTGCTCTTCATCTCGACCTGCTCCAGATTGGCCAGCAGCGCGGCCGGGCCCTTCGGCGACTCGATCGAGGTGATGCGGTCGAAGGAGTGCTTCACCGCCTGGGCGTCCAGCTTCCGGCCGCTGGAGAACTTCAGCCCCTTCCGCAGCTTGCAGCGGTAGATCCGGCTTGCCGAGTCGGTGAACCCGCAGTCCTCAGCGGCCTCGGGCTCCGGAGTGGTCCCGGTGTTCGGGATGGTCATGAGGGTCTGGAAGACATTCCGGTACAGCTCCCAGGAGCCGTCCCAGGCAGCAGCCGGGTCCAGGGAGCTGGGGGCGCTTGTGGTGCCGACCACGATCTTGTGCTCCTCGCCCCCGTCGCCCCCGGAGAGCGCGCTGCACCCCGCCAGGAGTACGAGGGAGAGTATGGTCGCTGCGACTTTCAGCAGCCCATTCCGGTCGAACACGTGCGCGCTCCTCAGTCGGCGGTGCCTTACCTCTGGTGCGGTGCCCACGGGGTGCGTCCACGCTCCGTAGACGTCACCCGACTACGGGAAAACGTTTGGACATTACCCCAGCCACAGCCGTGACGGAGCAGAACGAACTGTCCGGGTGCCGGGACTTGGAGTCCGACACCCGGACATACGAGCCATAGGCCGCTCGGTGCGCGAAACCGCTGCACCTGTCCGACGTCCGCACGGGCGCGCCTATTGTGCTATTCGACACCCGCGTTGAGGAAGAGACCGCCGTCCACCGTCAGCGTCTGCCCGGTGATCCAGGCCGCCTCGCCGGAGGTGAGGAACGCCGCGGCGCCGGCCACGTCCGAGGGCGCCCCGAGCCTGCCCATCGGATAGCGGGCGGCTGCCTCCTCCTCGCGTCCCTCGTAGAGCGTGGCGGCGAACTTCGTCTTGACCACGGCCGGTGCCACCGCGTTGACCCGGACCGCGGGCGCGAACTCGTGGGCGAGCTGCTGGGTCAGGTTGATCATGGCGGCCTTGCTCATCCCGTACGCGCCGATGAACGGCGAGGCCGAGAGACCCGCGATCGAGGCGACATTGACGATCGCGCCGCCGTGCTCCTGCTGCCATGCGGCCCAGGTGCGCTGCGCGAAGCCGAGAGCCGAGATCACGTTGGTCTCGAACACCTTGCGTGCGATACCCAGGTCCAGCTCGGCCATCGGCCCGAACACCGGGTTGGTGCCCGCGTTGTTGACCAGGTGGTCGACGCGCCCGTACGCCTCCATCACAGCGTCCACGGCGGCTGCCTGGTGCTCCAGGTCGTGCGCCTTGCCCGCGATCCCCATGGCCCGGTCGGAACCGAGCCGCTCGACCGCCTCCTCGAGCGCGTCCGCGTTCCGTCCGGTGATGCACACCCGGTCGCCGCGCGCCACGAGCGCCTCGGCGATCCCGTAGCCGATGCCCCGGCTGCCGCCGGTGACCAGGGCGACCTTCCCGCTTTCGGGCTGCCCGCCCGTGTTCTGCTCCGTCATGCGATCCGCTCCTCGCCGGCCGTCAGTTGAGGGGTCCGCCGGCGACGTACAGCACCTGGCCGGAGACGAAGCCGGCCTTCTCGTCGGCGAAGAAGGCGACGGCGTTGGCGATGTCGGCGGGCTCCCCCACGCGCTGGACCGGGATCTGGCCGGCCGCCGCGGTCTTGAAGTCCTCGAAGCCCATGCCCACGCGCTCCGCGGTGGCGGCGGTCATGTCCGTCGCGATGAAGCCGGGGGCCACCGCGTTCGCCGTGATGCCGAACTTGCCCAGTTCCTTGGCGAGGGTCTTGGTGAAGCCCTGCATACCTGCCTTGGCCGCGGCGTAGTTGACCTGGCCGCGGTTGCCCAGCGCGGAGGACGAGGAGAGGTTGACGATGCGCCCGTACCCGGCGTCCACCATGGACTTCTGGCAGGCGCGGGACATCAGGAAGGCGCCGCGCAGATGCACGTTCATGACCGTGTCCCAGTCGTTGTCGCTCATCTTGAACAGCAGGTTGTCGCGCAGCACTCCGGCGTTGTTCACCAGGACGACGGGGGCCCCGAGCTCCTCGGAGACGCGGGCGACCGCGGCCTCGACCTGTCCGGAGTCCGAGACGTCGCAGCCGACGGCGAGCGCCTTGCCGCCCTGCTGGGTGATCTGCTCGACGGTCGGGGCGCAGGCGGCCTCGTCGAGGTCGAGGACGGCGACGGCGTGGCCCCCCTCCGCGAGGCGGACGGCCGTGGCCGCGCCGATCCCTCGGGCGGCGCCCGTCACGATCGCGACTCGCTGCTCGGTGCTGGACATGCTGGTGTCTCCTCGGGCCTGAATGGGTGAGCAACCGCTTAGTACCTCTGGCAGTCGTGACGCTATGAGGCACGACAGGCCCTGTCAACGGCGCCCGGTGCGGGAGCGGCACACGGTGCCGCCCCCGCACCCGGCTCAGCGCACCAGCAGATCCAGCAGACGCTCGCTCTCGGCCTCCGGATCGGCGGTCAGACCGGTGTGCACCGGGCCGGGCTGGACGACCGTGCTGCGCGGTGCCACCAGCCACCGGAAGCGCCGTCCCACGTCGTCCCCGGCCGCCTGCCCGGCCCGGGCGCCGCCGCCGCACACGCACTCCACGGCGTGCAGCGCCGCGCGCACGCCGCGTACGTCGGCACACGGGTCGAGGGCGAACAGCCGGTCCTCGTCCAGGTGCGTGCGGGCAGACAGATAGGAGCGTGCGCGGCAGTAGACCAGCACACCGGCGTTGATCAGCTCACCGCGCTCGATGTGGGGAACGACACGCAGCAGGGCGTACTCGAACACGTCGAGATCGGCGCGCGCGTCCGGTTCCGCAGGCATCCGCTTCACTTGGCATCGCCGCCCTTCCCGGTGAGCCACCCCGGCGCTTGCGAGGGTCCGTCCTTGCTCGGCTCGCCGAGCGTGATCCGCTCATGGATCGTACGGGCGCGGGAGGCCAGGACCTCGGTGTACGCGGCGCGCACCGCGTCCGGACCGGCGAATCCCGGCTCGTCCGCGAGCCACTCGTCGGGGATCTCCGCGGCGCACTCGGACAGCAGTTCCTCGGTGACACGGGGAGCCAGCTCGGCCGCGGCCTCCTCGGTCCGCGGCGCGAAAGGGGCCAACGCGTGGTCGGAGGCGTCGTAGGGGCGTTCGGCGGCCGCCCGCGCGGTGGGCCAGTTGTGGTGGAAGACCAGCGTCGCGCCATGGTCGATCAGCCACAGATCGCCGTGCCACACCAGCATGTTGGGGTTGCGCCAGGAGCGGTCGACGTTGCCCACGAGCGCATCGAACCACACCACCCGCCCGGCTTCCTCGGAGCTCACCTGGTAGGCGAGCGGATCGAAGCCGAGCGAGCCGGGCAGGAAGTCCATCCCCAGGTTGAGGCCGCCGCTCCCCTTGAGCAGCGCCTGCACTTCCTCGTCCGGCTCGGACAGCCCGATCACCGGGTCCAGCCACGCCCGCACCAGTGCGGGCACCCGCAGCCCGAGCCGCAGCGCGAGCCGGCCGCACAGCACTTCGGCCACCAGCGTCTTGCGGCCCTGACCGGCTCCGACGAACTTCATGACATAGGTACCCAGATCGTCGGCCTCGACGAGCCCGGGGAGCGAACCGCCCTCTCTCAGAGGCGTGACGTAGCGCGTGGCGGTGACTTCGGGGAGCATTTCGCCAGGCTATACGCCCGCCCATTCCTCGGGACCGACAGCGGCCGGCCCCTCCCGGGCCGGCGGCCTGCCCCGGCCACCCCGAGGAGCCGCACCCGTGCGGCGGCTGGTGACCGGTGCGGCGGCAGCGTCGCTTCCGCGCCCGCAGGCGGCATCCCGGTGGTTGCGCCGGTGCCGCGTGCTCTCCGCACTCCCGCGCCGTCGGGGCCTGGCCCGGGCCCCGCGCCGACACGCGTACCGACCGCCGGACCAGGCCCGCTCCGCGCTGTTCAGAAGCGGTGCCGGCCGTGCCGGAGAGGTTCCGTGGGCTCGGCTGCGGTGTCCGGTGCGGCCGGTGAGCGCCCGGAGGCCCCCTCGGAGCGCTCGGGACGCTCGCCCTGCGGGTCCCCTCCGGTGGGCTCGGCTCCGGCAGCCAGCTCGTCGAGCCGCGCGGTCAGGAAGTGCACGACCTGTGTCCGGTTCGCATGGGCCCGCTCGTGGTCGAGAAGCCGCTGCACGTCCTCGGGAGCCAACGGCCGGATGCGGTGTTCGACAGCGCCCGCGGGAAGCTGGTCGAAGTCCGGCAGGGGCAGGGGCTTGTCCTGAGAAGCTGACATGGGGTGCGCTACCTCCGGGCGGGAGACGGTTCCTCCTCCGAGTCTCCCGACAGATCCGGCGTCCCGCAGCGCGGGAGCGGCGCTCGGTGCGATTCCGGGCCAGCAGCACGCGCCGGTGACCGGCCGCCGGGGGGCCCGGGGGAGGCCGGGACGGCGGCGCAGCCGCGGCCGGCACCCCGGCCTCCCCCGGGACCGGACTCAGACCGCAGCAGGTGAGCCGTGTGCGCGCGCCCGCCGGGTGCCGCGCTTCCGCTCCGCGACGTGGTCCTCCAGCATGCGGTCCGCTGCTGCGAGGGCCTCGGCGAGGGACCGGGTGTCCGTGGTCACGCAGAGGGTGTACGCGAGGTCCTCCACGGCTTCGCGGGTCTCCGGAGCGGGAGCGGTCTCGTGCTGTGCGCAGGCGTCGGCGTAGCGGGCGAGGAGGAGCCGGAGCGTCTTCTCCGCTGGGTGCAGCACAGGGGGTTCCTTTCCGGGAGCAGGCGGCCCGGGCCCGGGCACCGGTTCCGGAGTCCTCACGGGTGAAGTCCGCGGTGGCCGGACGCACGCGCCATGGGCCATGCCGTGCCGTTTCCGACGGCATTCGACTGCCGCGGGTACCCGGAGTCCCATCCGCCACACCAACAGTTCTGCGCCGCGCGGACGACGCCGCGGGGGGCCGGAGGCCGGCCTCCGGCCCCGCGCGCACGACGGCCTGCGCCTCCTCGCCTCCTGGGCCGCCGACCGGAATCTCCCCGCGTCCAGCGCAGCGTCCTGACGGAAGAGCCGTGCCGGCCGGCGCCCGCAGCACGCGGGGGCGGCGCCCGGCACGGGCAGGGCCCGACGCCGGGGCGCCCGGGTGGGGCTCAGCGCGCGTCCGGCGGGGCTGAAGGGGACGCTGAAGGGGACGAGGACCCGCGGGGCGGTCTACCCAGGCGGGGGGATCTGCCTCTAGGCTGGCGGCGCAGCTGGTTCGTCCCGTCCGCCAGGCGGGATGTCGCAAGAGGGAACCCGGTGGAAGTCCGGGACTGCCCCGCAGCGGTGAGCGGGAACGACCGCCGTCACACGCACTGGACCCGACGGTCCGGGAAGCGACGGCCAGTAGGAGCCCGCCGGGAGACCGGCAGGCGCGCCCGCGAGTCCGAAGACCTGCCCGTTGCCCGCGCACGCCCATGTGTGTGCGGACATTCCGGTGACCTCGAGGGCGGGTCGGCGTACATGTTCCGGTGGACGGACGCACACCGCGTTTCGGTCGCCCGCCGGTATTCCGTCACCTTCGCTCCTCGTGCTCGCCGGGACCCGACGAGACATCTCGCGAAGGAGATCTCCGTGACAGCCGAGTCCGCAGCCGCGGCAGCAGGGGCCACCGTCCACGGCTACCCCCGCCAGGGCCCGAACCGGGAACTGAAGAAGGCCATCGAGGGCTACTGGAAGGGCCGCGTCACGGCCGAAGCCCTCCAGCAGACCGCCGAGGACCTGCGCGTTGCCAACTGGCGGCAGCTCGCCGAGGCCGGCATCCACGAGGTGCCCACCGGCGACTACTCCTCCTACGACCACATGCTGGATGCCAGCGTCATGGTCGGCGCGATCCCCGAACGGCACCGCGCCGCCGTGGCGGCCGACCCGCTGGCGGGCTACTTCGCGATGGCCCGCGGCACCCAGGACGTGGCGCCGCTGGAGATGACCAAGTGGTTCGACACGAACTACCACTACCTCGTCCCCGAACTCGGTCCGGACACCGATTTCGCGGCCGACGCGGCCAAGCAGGTCGCCGAGTTGAAGGAAGCCCTCGCACTGGGGTTGGCGGCCCGGCCCGTACTCGTGGGTCCGGTCACCTACCTCCTGCTGGCCAAGCCCGCCCCCGGCGTCGCCGCGGACTTCCAGCCGCTGAGCCTGCTGGAGCGGCTCCTGCCCGTCTACGCCGAGATCCTCGCCGACCTCCGTGCCGCGGGCGCCGAATGGGTCCAGTTGGACGAGCCCGCGCTGGTCCAGGACCGCGCTCCCGACGAACTGGCCGCCGCGGAGCGGGCCTACCGCGAGCTCGGCGGACTCACCGACCGGCCGAAGCTGCTGGTCGCCTCCTACTTCGACCGGCTCGGCGACGCCCTGCCGATGCTGGCCCGGAGCCCCGTCGACGGCCTCGCGCTCGACTTCACCGAGGCGGCGGCGGCCAACCTGGACGCGCTGGCCGCCGCCGGCGGCCTGCCGGGGAAGCGGCTGGTGGCCGGCGTCGTCAACGGCCGCAACATCTGGATCAACGACCTGGAGAAATCCCTCGCCGTGCTGGGCACGCTGCTGGGGCTCGCGGGCCGGGTGGACGTGTCGGCCTCCTGTTCGTTGCTGCATGTGCCGCTGGACGCGAGGGCCGAACGCGACATCGACCCCGAAGTGCTGCGCTGGCTCAGCTTCGCCCGGCAGAAGACAGCCGAGATCGCCACCCTCGCCAAGGGCCTGGCACAGGGCACCGACGCCATCAGCGCCGAACTGGCCGCGAACCGCGCCGACCTGGCCTCCCGCGCCGACTCCGCACTCACCCACGACCCGGTGGTACGGGCCCGGGCCGCCGCCGTCACCGAGGCGGAGACCCGCCGCTCCCCGTCCTACGCCGAGCGCGCCTCGGCCCAGCGTGCGCATCTGGGCCTGCCGCTGCTGCCGACCACCACCATCGGCTCCTTCCCGCAGACGACCGAACTGCGCACCGCCCGCGCCGACCTGCGCGCCGGGCGCATCGACGCCGACGCCTACGACGAGCGGATCAAGACCGAGATCCGCGACGTCCTGGCCTTCCAGGAGAAGGCCGGCATCGACGTGCTGGTGCACGGCGAACCCGAACGCAACGACATGGTGCAGTACTTCGCCGAACAGCTCACCGGCTACCTGGCCACCCAGCACGGCTGGGTCCAGTCCTACGGCACCCGCTACGTACGCCCCCCGATCCTGGCCGGCGACCTCTCCCGCCCCGAGCCGATGACGGTGCGCTGGACCCAGTACGCGCAGTCACTGACCCGGCGCCCCGTCAAGGGCATGCTGACCGGCCCGGTCACCATGCTCGCCTGGTCCTTCGTCCGCGACGACCAGCCCCTGGGCGACACGGCACGCCAGGTCGCCCTCGCACTCCGCGACGAGGTGGGCGATCTGGAGGCGGCCGGGACCTCGGTCATCCAGGTCGACGAACCCGCGCTGCGCGAGACCCTCCCGCTGCGCGCGGCCGACCGCGATGCCTACCTGGCCTGGGCGACCGAGGCGTTCCGCCTCACCACCGCCGGGGTACGGCCCGACACCCAGATCCACACCCACATGTGCTACGCCGAGTTCGGCGACATCGTCCAGGCCATCGACGATCTGGACGCCGACGTCATCAGCCTGGAGGCCGCCCGCTCCCACATGCAGGTCGCCCACGAGCTGGCCGAGCACGGCTACCCGCGCGAGGCCGGCCCCGGCGTCTACGACATCCACTCCCCGCGGGTGCCCGGTGCCGAAGAGGCGGCAGCTCTGCTGCGCAAGGGGCTGGAGGCCATCCCGGCCGAGCGGCTGTGGGTCAATCCCGACTGCGGCCTCAAGACCCGCGGCTGGCCGGAGACCAGGGCCTCCCTGGAGAACCTGGTCGCCGCCGCACGAACGGTCCGCGGCGCGTTGCCCGACCGGCTGTCCTGATCCGATCCGCGGGCCGGGGCGGCGACTGCGCCGCCCCGGTCCGCGGGCCCGAACCCGCCCCGGCACGCCGCGAGGAGGGGCAGGATGGTCCCGAGGCCGCCGCAACCGAGCGGAGCCGCAGGACATCAGCGCACCACCGACGAGGAGTTCCCCCATGACTGCCGAGAAGCACTCGGTCCCGCACACCGTCCGCCGGGCTCTGACGAGCGTGCCGGCACTCCTCTACCTGGCGGTGTGCGTCGCCCTGATCGGGTGGGCCGTGGCGGTCACGGCGTGGGACTCGAGCGGCGAGTCGATGGCCGGGGTGGTTCCCACGTTCGCCACCCTGCCGCTCAGCCTGATCGTCCTGGCGCTCCCGCTGCCCGACGGACCGTGGGGGTTCGTCCCGCTCCTGCTGGTGTGCGCCCTCGTGAATGCCGTGCTCATCGGCTGGTGCGCGCGCGCCCTGACGGGACGGTCCGGCTCCGCGTCCCGTTCCGGCTCCCGTAGCTGACCGGGCCGGACGTTCCGGCTCCCGTCCGACCGGCCCAGGTTCCCGCACGTCCCGGTGTCCGGCAGACCCGTACCCGGCAGAGGCAGGGTCCTGCCGCGGCCGGGCGGCCACGAGGTGCTCAGCGCTCCCAGCGCGCCCGCACCTCCGCGGCCGTGGTGACCGTGGCGACGAGGGCGAGGGTGTGCCGGAGCAGCGCGCGGGTGTAGGCGGCGGGCACTCCGGCGACGGCGTCGGCGGGGACCACGGCGGTGTACCCCAGGTTGACGGCGTCGAAGACGGCGTTGGGTATCGCCACGTTGGCCGAGACGCCGGTGATCACGAGCGTCCGCACGCCCAGGTTGCGCAGCAGGGCGTCCGCTTCCGTACCGGCGAGCGGGGAGAGGCCGTGCAGCCGCCGGAGGACGAGGTCCTGGTCCGCGACCGGGATCGGTTCGGCGACCCGTACGGCGGGCGAGCCGGTCAACTGCCGTACCGGGAGCCGCTCCGCAGCGCGGAAGAGCCGCGCGTTGCGCCCGGCTCCCCTGCCGTCGGGGCGGCGCTCGGCGACGGCGTGCAGCACCTGGACACCGGCCCGGTGCGCCACGGTCGTCAGCAGCGCGATCCGCTCCAGCGCGCCGGAGCTCCGTGCCTGGTGGGCGAGTTCGGGCAGGGCCGCGTCCTCCCCGACGACGCCCCGCTGGCATTCGACGGTCAGCAGCGCGGCGGTGGCGGGGTCGAGTTGGGCGGTGAGCCGGTCGGGCGCGGACATCCGGGCTCCCTTCCGTTCGGAGCGGCCCGGCGGCGCGGCCGCGTACGGGGCCGGTTCGTCCGGGTGTCCGCAGGATAGGGAGCATTGCGCCCGGCGGGAAGAGCCCTCATGCTTCTTCTGACGCGCTATCAGATGTGCAGGCGGCAGCCCGGAGAACCGGACGGGCGGGTACGGAGCGGCCCGGAGGGCGGACGGGATGACCGAGGAAGCAGCACCGCAGCGGCGGGGACGCCGGATCATGATGGACCCCGAGGAGCGGGACGCGTTTCTGCGTACGCAGCGCACCTGCCGGGTCGGCACGGTGGGCCGGCAGGGCGCGCCGCACGTGGGGGCGCTGTGGTTCTGCTGGGACGGCCGGGCGCTGTGGCTGTACTCGCTCACCCGCAGCCGGAGGTGGGCGCAGCTTCGGCAGGACCCCCGGATCGCGGTGCTGGTGGACGACGGCGAGGACTACGGAGAGCTGCGCGGCGTGGAGCTGTCCGGCCGTGCGGAGTCCGTCGGAGAGGCCCCCCGTACGGGAGCGGCCTGCCCGGAGCTGGCCGAGGCGGAACGGCTCTTCTGCGCCAAGTACTTCGGTCTGCCACAGATGCCGCACGACGGGCGGCACGCCTGGCTGAGGCTGGTGCCCGCGGCGGTGGTCTCCTGGGACTTCCGCAAGCTGTGATCCGGGCGACGCGGCGGGGCCGCCCCGAGGGGCGACGCCGCCGGGCGGGCGCGCCGCGTCAGTCGAAGCGCCCCCCACCGGTCGGGCGCAGCGCGGCGGCGACATCGGCGGCGGCGCGTTCGATGTCGGCCTCGGACAGCGGCGAGACGGTCAGCCGCAGCCCGGGCGGCGACGCGATCCGGAACCGGGCACCCGGGGCCGCCGCCCAGCCCGCCTGGAGCAGCCGGGCCACCGGGCCGGTCTCGTCCGGCACCGGCACCCACACGTTCATGCCGCTGCGCCCGTGCGCGGCGACACCCCGGGCGGCGAGCGCGCCGATGAGCGCGGAGCGCCGCGCACCGTAGGAGCCGGCCACCTGTTCCGGGCGGGTCGTCCCGGCCTCCCACAGGTGTGCGACGGCCTGCTGGAGCAGATGGCTGACCCAGCCGGGGCCCAGCCGCTGGCGGCCGCGGACCCGGTCGACGGTGAGCGGGTCGCCGGTGAGCACCGCGAGCCGCAGATCGGGGCCGTACGCCTTGGCGGTGGAGCGCACCAGGGCCCATCGGTGCGTGGCGCCCGCGAGGGGGTGCAGCGGAAGGTCGACGATGCCGTGGCCGTGGTCGTCCTCGATCAGCAGCGTTTCGGGGCGGGCCGCCAGTACGGCGCGCAGTTCGCCGGCGCGCCTGTCCGTCAGGGCGGCGCCTGTCGGATTCTGGGCGCGGTCGGTGACGAGTGCGGCCCGTGCCCCCTGTGCCAGGGCACGTTCCAGGTCCGCGGGGAGCGGCCCGGAGTCGTCGACGGGGACGGGTACCGGGCGCAGCCCCAGTGCGGGCACGAGGTCGAGCAGGCTGCCCCAGCCGGGGTCCTCGACGGCGACCGCGTCGCCGGGGCGCAGGTGTGCCGTCAGCACGCGTTCGATGGCGTCGAGGGAGCCGGAGGTGACGGCGAGCGGCCCCGCGGGGACGCCGTCGGCGTCCAGCGCCGCCCGGGCCAGGGAGGCGAAACCGGGGTCGGTGTCGGGAGCTCCGTAGAGCACCGGGGCACGTGCCGCGCGGTCGGCGGAGGCGGCGAAGGCGGCGGCGAGCGGGGGGAGCAGCGCGGGGTCGGGGTTGCCCGTCGAGAGGTCGACGCCGCCGGGGGGCGGCTCGACCCGTACGGACTCCCGGGGCGCGGTGGCCGGACGCTGCCGCACGCGGCTGCCGCGCCGCCCGGCGGTCTCGATGACGCCGCGCTCGCGCAGCGTGCGGTAGGCCGCGGCCACGGTGTTGGGGTTCACGCCCAGCGCGGTGGCCAGTTCACGCAGGGGCGGCAGCGGGTCGCCGGGCGCGAGCGCGCCGCGGCCGACGCCGCGCTCCACGCTGTCCGCGATCTCTGCTGCGCCCCGGCCGGTGATCCGGTAGTCTCCTAGCACAAACTCTATTATGCACTAGTGCAATGAAAAGAACGAGGAGCGTGCCGTGACCGGCTCACCACCCGACCCCACAACCGAACCCACAACCGACGCCACAACCGACCCCACAGCCGACCCGACAGCCGGCCCGACCGGCCCGAAGACGTATCCCCCGACCCCGCGCACCACCGGCACCCGGGCACGCGAGCGCATGGCCTACGACCGGGAGACGGTGCACGCCGTCCTCGACGCGGGCTACCTGTGCCACCTCGGATTCGTCCGCGACGGTGCGCCTGTCGTGCTGCCCACGCTGTACGCGCGCGTGGGGGAACGGCTGTACGTGCACGGCTCCACAGGGTCCCGCCCGCTGCGGGAGGCCGGACAGACGGACGAGGGAGTGCCGGTGTGCGTGACCGTCACGCACGTGGACGGACTGGTACTGGCCAAGGCGGCCTTCCACCACTCCGTCAACTACCGCTCCGTGGTGGCGCACGGGCTCGCCTACCCGGTGACCGATCACGAGGAGCGGCTGCTGGCCCTGGACGCGATCGTGGAGAATGCCGTCCCCGGCCGGGCGGCGGACTCGCGCCGGGCCGACCCCAAGGAACTCGCCGCGACCGCCGTCGTCCGCGTGGACCTGGACGAGGTGTCGGCCAAGTCCCGCAGCGGCGGCCCCGGCGACGAGCCCGAGGACCTCGATCTGCCGTACTGGAGCGGCGTCCTGCCCGTCTCCCCCGGCTACGGCGCTCCGATACCGGCCGACGACCTGGCGCCGGACATCCCCGTCCCCGGCTACCTCACCGCGCGCTGACGTCCAGCGCCGCGTCCGCGGTACCGCCGGACCCGGCGACCGGCGGTGCGGCGGCGGCCCGCGGCTTGGGGGTGGAGCGCTGCGCGACCAGGGCGCCCAGCAGTACGAGCGCGCCCCCGGCCAACTGCACGGCGCTCAGGTGCTCCCGGAGCAGCACCCAGGCGAGCACCGTCGCGACGACCGCCTCCAGGCAGGCGACCACGCCGGCCACCGGTGGCGAGAGCCGCCGCACCGAGACCACTCCGGTCAGATATGCGGTGGCGGTGGCCACCAGCACGATCCAGGCCAGCAGAGCGAGTCCGTGCACCGCGGTGCCGTGCAGCGGGGCACTGTCCGCGAGCACACTCCAGTCGGTGTGCCAAGGCCGGGCGACGACGGTCAGCGCCAGGGCGCCGATCAGCAGTCCGTAGGCGATGACACCCGCCGGGTCGGCGGGCGGCCGGGCCGCGTGGTCGCCCTCGGCCGTGCTGCCGTGGTCGGAGAGCACGAAGTAGCCCACCTGGCAGCAGGCGGCTCCCAGGGCCAGCAGCAGGCCGAGCCCGTCCAGCCGCAGCCCCGACCACACCTCGACGACGCAGCTCAGTCCGCCGACGGCCAGCACCATGCCGACCGCGGCGGCCCGGCTCACCGCACGGCGCTGCACGAACCGCACCCACAGCAGTACCAGGGCCGGGGCCAGGTACTCGATCAGCAGCGCGACACCGACCGGGATGCGGGAGAGCGCGGTGAAGTAGCACGCCTGCACGCCCGCGACCGCGAGCAGTCCGAACCCCAGCAGCAGCCAGGGCCGTTCGCGGACCAGTGCCCGGTGCCGCCAGGCCAGCGGCAGCAGCACGAGCGCGCCACCCGCCGCCCGCAGCCAGGTGACGTGGAGCGGTTCCATCCCGGCTTCGATGAGCGGTTTCGCCGCGACTCCCGAGCTGCCGAACGCGACGGCGGAGACCAGGGCGGGGGCGAGACCCGAGGCCGGGGCCCGGGAGGGGTCCATGGAGGTGTGGGTGCGCATCGGCGCATCATCTCAAGCACCGACAGGAGTGTCATCCCAGATGCCCCTGACAATGCCGGGCCGGGCAGGAGACCTCGCCGAGCGGCCCGGGTACCGGACAGGCGCGTACGGCAGGGCGGCCGCGGGCAGACGGACGGGCTCCCCCGGCAGGACGGACCGGCACCTCCCCGGCAGTGGACCGCAGCTCCGGCCGGGGGACCGACAGCCCGCGGACCAGCCGGCCGGACGGACCGGACCCGGCGTGCGGACCGACCCGCGGCGCGGACCGGACCGGCCGGGCGGCTCAGAGGCCGGCGGCGACGCCGGTCCGGTCGGCGAGCCGCACGACGTCGACTCCCGCGCGGCGCAGCACCTCCGCACCCCGGCACTCCGGATCGGCAACCACGCCCGCGAACAGGTCGACGGCCTCGGTCCGCGCGTTCCCCAGCCGCCGGGCCCGGCGGGCCGCGGCCTCGAGCGCCGCCTGGGCGCTGGGCGACCAGCCGGGCACCCCGCCGGGCTGCTCGGAGACGGCGGGTACGGCTCCGGAGTCCTCCACAGCGCTCTGCCAGCGCAGCCCGTAGCCGATACTGCGCTGGACGAGATAGCCGAGCAGCCGGCCGAGCTGCGCGCCCCCGCCGTCCAGCAGCTCCCAGGTGCCGCTGTCGGACTCCAGCAGACTGTGCAGCAGGTGTGCCGTGTCGATCTGCCGGTCCCCGTCGCGCGCCGCGCGCCGGCGGGCGGTGGCGATCACTTCAGCCAGCGCGTCGTCGACCGGCGGGTCGACCAGGGTGTCGATCCCCGCTTCGGCCGAGGCGCTGGGCGGTGTAGGACTGTGCACCGAACCACCACATCACACACGCCGGTGCAGATCGTCAGCGTGCCGTGGCATATGCCAGTCCGCCTACAGGTGTGCACGGGTGCCGCCGCCTCCTCCCTGGGAAGGAGGCGGCGCCCCCGGTCCCCCTCGGGGGTCCGCAGGCGCCGCGGGCCGTTCGCCCGGGGGTTCAGTCCTCCTCGGCGAGGATCAGATACAGGCTCTTCTTGGCGTCGTTGACCACGCGGAGCGCCTTCTGCTGCTGCTCCTCCGTTCCGGTCGCCCACACCTGCTGGAAGGCGGCCGCCAGCCCTCCGGCCGCGGTGCGCACCTCCTGCAGGGCCTCCCAGTCGGCGCCGCGCCCGGCCTCCTCCCAGGGAGCCTCGGCGCCGGCCTCCGCCTCGGCGGTGCCCGCCTCGGTGAGCGAGAAGAGCTTCTTGCCGCCCTCGCTCGCACTGGCGATCAACCCCTCGTCCTCCAGCAACTGCAGCGTCGGGTAGACGGAGCCGGGGCTGGGCTTCCAGGCGCCGCCACTGCGTTCGGCGATCTCCCGGATCATCTCGTAGCCGTGCATCGGGCGGTCCTTGAGCAGCGCCAGAATCGAGGCCCGCACATCACCGCGCCGCGCCCTGCCCCGGGGACCGCCACGACCGCGGCCGCCGAACGGCCCGCCGCCGAAGGGCGGCCCGAACGGACCGAAGGCGGCCCGGCCGTGCCCCGGCCCGCGGCCACGGCCCCGCCCGCGCCCGTGCGGACCGCACGGTCCGGCACCAGGCCCCTCGGCACCGCGGCCGGCCCCGTACCGACGGGGACTCTCGCCCTGCTGTGTTTCGTAGGGATACATCGCTCGCTCCTTTACGTCATATCCTCGATCCTTCGTGATACTTCGACGATATATCGGAACCGATCGCACGACAAGCCCTGTGGCGCAGCGGACGTCCACGCCGTGCGGGCGGACCGACGGCCCGGACGACACTCTCCGTAGGCTGGGCGCCGGGGGGCGGCAGGCGCTTCCCGCGTCCGTCAGGAGTCCCCCGCATGCAGACCACCGCCGCCCGGGCGAACCGGGGCCGGACCCGGGCACTCGTCACCGTCCTGCTGCTGGGGGCCGCCCTGAGCGGCTGCGGAGCAGGCCAGGGCGACGGCAGCCCCGCACCCGGCCGCAGCTCCAGCGCGGCACGCCCGGCGCTGCCGCCGGTGCACGCGGGCTTCGACTACCAGATCGGGGGCGCCTATCCGCCGCCCGACGGGGTGCGTGTGCTCTCCCGGGACCGCGCGCACGACCCCGCACCGGGGCACTACAACGTCTGCTACGTCAACGGCTTCCAGGCCCAGCCCGACGCGCTGGACTGGTGGCAGCGGCACCATCCCGGCCTGGTGCTGCGGACCGGGAGCGGGAAGCCGGTGATGGACACCGACTGGAACGAAGCGCTGCTGGACACCTCCACCGCCGCGCACCGCAAGGAGCTCGCGGGCATCGTCGGACGCTGGATCGACGGCTGCGCCGAGAAGGGGTTCCAGGCGGTCGAAGTGGACAACCTCGACTCCTACGAGCGCTCCGGCGACCGGCTCAGCCGGGCCGACAACGTCGCGTTCGCCGCCCTGCTGACCCGGCAGGCGCACCGGAGAGGGCTGGCGGCCGGGCAGAAGAACGCACAGGAACTGCTGCCGCGGCGCACCGCGATGGGCTTCGACTTCGCGGTGGCGGAGGAGTGCGGGCAGTACGACGAATGCGACCGCTACGCGGAGGCGTACGACGACCGGGTGCTGGACGTCGAGTACACCGCCGAGGGACTGGCCGCGGCCTGCCGCACATGGGGCGAGCGGCTGTCGGTCGTACGGCGGGACCTGGACGTGCGCCCCGCGGGCGAGGAAGGGCACCGCTACGAGCGGTGCTGATCCGCACCAGCCCCCGGCGCTCCCGTGCCGGTCCCGGCCCGGCGGTACCCGCCGCGCGACCCGCGAGGGCACCGCCGGGGGCCCTCACCCCGGGGACGGTCGGGTCCGTGCACGGCGAACAAGGCCCGTACGGCGGGAAGGACCTTCCCCGCCCCGCCCTGGTGCGGCGCGGAACCGCACCGCCCGGTCCCCCGCTCCGCCGGACCTCAGGTGCACCGGTCCTCCGCTCCGCCGGACCTCAGGTGCGCCCGGTCCACCCGCCGCGCATTGGCCCTGCACCCGGCACGTCCCCGCCCCGTACCGTCCCCGGGCATGAGACTGCGCACCGTCGACGCCTTCGCCGTCCGCCCCTTCACCGGGAATCCCGCCGCTGTCGTGCTCCTGGACGCGGCCGTGTTCCCGGACGACTCCCGCCTCCAGGCCCTCGCCGCCGAACTGAACCTGTCCGAGACCGCCTACCTGCACCCGCTGTCCGACAGCGCCGACGCCGACTGGGCGCTGCGCTGGTTCACGCCGACGACCGAGGTCGACATGTGCGGCCACGCCACGCTCGCCGCCGCCCATGTGCTGGGCGGCGACGGCCTGCTGGACGAGGACGGGCGGGTGCGCTTCCGGACCCGCAGCGGCGTCCTGGGCGCCTCCCGCGACGCGGACGGCAGCCTCACCCTGGACTTTCCGACCGCGACTCCGGTCCCCGTCCCGGTCCCGGAGAGCACCCGGGAGGTCTTCGGCGCCGACCCCCTGGCCGCCTGGGACACCGGTCCGCTGCAGAAGCTGGTCCTGGAGTTCGCCGACGAGCGCACGGTGCGCGACCTGGCACCCGACCCGGCAGCGGTCGCCGCGCTCCCCGCCCCGACCGTGGTGGTGACAGCAGCGGCGGCACCGAACGGCTCCGGGGCCGGGGAGCGGGAACACGACTTCGTCTCCCGGGTCTTCGCGCCCGCGCACGGCATCCCGGAGGACCCCGTCACCGGCAGCGCGCACACCGCGCTGGCCCCGCTGTGGTCGCAGCGGCTCGGACGCGCCGCCCTGACCGGCCTTCAGGTGTCGCGGCGCACCGGCGAGGTGCGCACCACGCTGCGTGGCGAGCGCACCCTGCTGACCGGGCGGGCGGTCACCGTGCTGGACGCGGAGCTGCTCACCGGACTGTAGTGGTGGCCGGGCGGCCGCGTCACCACGCCCGCTCGGCGCGGCTTCAGGGCGTGGGCAGCCAGTCCACCCGCCCGGCGAGCAGCGCGTAGCCGACGAAGGCCACGATGTCGATCAGCGCGTGGGCCGCCACCAGCGGCCCCACGCGGCCCCACCGCCGGTAGAGGAAGGCGAAGACGACACCCATCGCCAGATTGCCGAAGAATCCTCCGACGCCCTGGTAGAGGTGGTAGGAGCCGCGCAGCACCGCGCTCGCGCCGAGCGCGGCGAGCGGGGACCAGCCGAGCTGGTCGAGCCGGCGCAGCAGGTATCCGACGACGATGACCTCTTCCAGCACCGAGTTCTGCACCGCGGAGGCGACCAGCACCGGATACTTCCACCACACGTCCGGCAGCGACTCCGGCTCCACGGTGAGGTTGAACCCCCCGGCCCGGGCCAGCAGATAGAGCCCGATCCCGCAGCCGCCGATGCCCGCGGCCAGGGCAGCCCCCCGGCTCAGGTCGAAGAGGGGCCTGCGCCGGTCGAGGCCCAGCACCCGCAGCCCTCCCGCGCCCTCCCGCGTCAGGAGGTGGGCGACCAGGGCGACGGGCACCAGCGCGGTGGCGATCCCGAAGAGCTGCCAGGCCAGGTCGAGCCAGGGCCGTCCGGGCGCCTGCGAGGAGTTGAGCCGGGCGGCCTGGTCGGCCAGCCCGCCGGGCCGGGTCAGCGCGCCCACGAAACTGATCAGCGACGAGACGGCGCTGGCTCCCAGCGAGAGCGCGAGGACGAGCAGCAGTTCGGTGCCGAGCACCCGTCGCGGCAGCCCGCCCGCGGGGGCGGGCCGCGGTTCCTCAAGCCCCTGTGCGCGCACGCGAACCTCCCGTTGCCGACGCCGGATCCATCCTTGTCCCTTCTGTCGCACCACCGGCGGCTCCGCCACCGCCCCGGCGCGCCGCGACCGCGCCGATGGCGGTCCGGCCTCGTCGCCCCGCCGCGGACCGCGCCAGGGACGGCAGGGGCGAGGCGACACACGCAGCGGCCGGAGGGACGGGGCGCCCCCGGGAGGTGCCGCCCTCCGCCGTTGCCGCAGGGCACCTGCCGGGTGTACTCGGGTGCGCTGCCACGTCACAGCTTGCCCGACGGCCTGGGCGGGTCCGGCGTGCGGGGTCCGGCGCACCGGTGCGGACGACGCGGCCGGGCCCGGCGGGGGCAGGCCAGATGCAACAGGCCCGGCGGGGTGGTGCGCGTCGGGGCGGCGGGCCCGGCCGGGCGCGGAGCGCGCGCGGCGGTCCGCGGGATCGCCGCGGTGCGGGGCGGCCGGGCGCGGCACCCGCTCTACGGCCCGTCGTCCCAGGTGTGCACGGCCGCTCCGGAGGCGGCCCGGTCGCAGTAGCCGCGGGCCATCGCGGCCAGCGCCTTCTCCCGGTCCAGACCGGACTCCAGCGCGCGGTGGTACGCCGCCGCCTGCCAGGACGCCCCGTTGACGCGCAGGCGGCAGCGCTCCTCGATCACCGAGAGGTAGCGGTCGCGGTCGGCCGGCTCCACGCCCCATGCGTCGAGCCCCGTGGCGGCCAGGGGCAGCAACTCGTCGCGCACCAGCCGGACGGCGGGCTGCCGGAGCAGCCCGGTGCCGCGGCCCGAGCGCGGCCACCACAGCTCGGCCTCGATCCCGTACCGGCACGCCGCGTCGAAGTTCCGCTCGGCGTACTCGAACGGCAGCCGGTTCCAGACCGGTCGCGGCTCGTCGGCCAGTGCGCGCACCAGACCGTAGTAGAACGCCGTGTTGGCCAGCACGTCGGTCACCGTCGGTCCGGCGGGCAGCACCCGGTTCTCCACCCGCAGGTGCGGGGCACCGTCCACGACCCCGTAGACCGGCCGGTTCCAGCGGTAGATCGTGCCGTTGTGCAGCGTCAGCTCCGACAGGGCCGGCACTCCGCCGGAGGCGAGCACCCGCCCGGGGTCCTCCTCGTCGCAGAGGGGCAGCAGGGCGGGGAAGTAGCGCAGGTTCTCCTCGAACAGGTCGTACGCGGAGGAGATCCAGCGCTCCCCGAACCAGGTGCGCGGACGGACGCCCTGGGCGATCAGCTCGGGCGGGCGGGTGTCCGTCGCCTGGACGAAGAGCGGCACCCGGGACTCGCGCAGCAGTTCGTGCCCGAACAGGAAGGGCGAGTTCGCTCCCATGGCCACTTGCGCGGCGCTGACGGCCTGCGCCGCGTTCCACACGTCGGCGAACCGGCCGGGCGTCACCTGGAGGTGGAGCTGAACGGAGGTGCAGGCCGACTCCGGCGCTATCGATTCCGAGGTGCTCACCAGGTGCTCGACCCCCTCGATGTCGAGCGCCACCTCCTCGCCGCGCGCGGCCATGATCTGGTCGTTGAGCAGCCGATAGCGGTCGTCCTCGGTGAGGTTGGCCAGCGTCAGGTCGCGCGCCGTGAGGGTCGGCAGGGTGCCGATCATGACGATCCGCGCATCCACTTCCCGGGCCTGCCGGTCCGCGTACGCCAGCCCGGTGCGGAGTTCCTCGGCGAGCTGATCGAGAACTCTCCCGGAGAGCGCATGCGGCACGATGTTCACTTCGAGATTGAACTGCCCCAGCTCTGTCTGGAAATCCGAGCTCGCGATGCGCTGGAGTACCTCGGCATTCACCATGAGGGGCTGCCCCTGGACGTCCGCGAGATTCAGTTCGATCTCCAGCCCCATGAGATTCCTGGGGCGGTCGAACCGCTTCTCCTCCAGTAGCTGCCACAGTCCCCGGAGACATGTGTGCAGCTTCTCCCGGTACCGCCGTCGATCGGACAGGTCGAACCTGTCGGCGACGACCTTCTCTCCCATCGGAGACTTCCTCCCTGCTGGTGGACGCTGCCGGAGGTCCCGGCCGAGCGTGCACCGATGATGCCCTGCCGCGCCGCGGATAACGCCTGGCAGGGCTGACGCGGCGGGGAACTGCCGCTAGGCTGGCCGAGGCCGGGGCGGCACATTCCCTCGGCATACGGCGGTGTCCAGCTCCCGCGGCACAGCTCTCGTCATAAACACCGACGGCATCAGGCCGACCGCGTTCGACCCGGAATCCGAGGTCAGCCGCGCAGCTTCGGTGTCAGCACTGGTGAAAAGCCAGCCGATTCGTCCTGTTACAGCCTTACGGGAAACAGCGGGGCACGTTAGTGGAAACACCCCTCGAACACATCTCGTATAAACTGCGCGAACGAGGCAGAGACTTGGCGATCCCGGCCGCCCCGGTCGACCCCTCCCCCGCCGCACCTGCGGCCATCTCCGCGCCGACACCGCCGTCGCGCCCCTGCCAGCACCATGTGTCTCCCAAGAGAGGCGACCCGCCATGCCGCTGCACGTACCCTCGGCCCCGGCCCCCGCCCTGCGCAGTGTCCTGACCGCCCTCGGCTCCCCGAGCGCGGTACGGGGCTCCCGATCCCCGCTCGCCCTGCGCACGGCGCAGGGTCCGCTGCGCGCCGAACTCCCGCTCCCCGCCTATGAGATGGCGCGCGTGGCGCCGGACGGCGCCGGGCACGCCACCGCCCCGGCCGCGGTGGCCCCGCGCACCCGGCTGACCGGCTGGCGCTTCCTGCTGGCCGACGGGGACGCCGACGGCGAGGGCACCCACGGCTCCGTGTTCGTCGGCACCGCCGAGGCCGTGCCGACCGCGGACGGCTGGACCTTCGGCCAGTTCCGGCAGGGTCCCTACGTTCTCTCGACGGTCCGCGCGCTGCGCCAGGCCGAGGTACTGCCGACGCCCTACCAGCCGCGCCTGCTGTCGGTGCCGGAGCTCTACATGCTGACCCTGTGGCTGCACGCCGACGTCGGCGGCGACCCGCACGACAGCGTGCCGGACCCGGCCGATCTGCTGATCCCACTGGCTCCGGCGCCGCCCGGCATCGTCCCGCACACCGCGCACCGGGTGGACGCGCTGCTGCCCGTGCTGACCCGCAGACTCGGGTCGGCACCCCTCCCGGCTCCCGGGGCGGACTCCGCTGCGGCGCCGCTGCTGCGTACGCCCGCGTGAGACGGCGTCCGCCCGCGGAAACCGCCGACCCCGCTGCGCACCCCTCCGAATGGGCTAGTCTTCGCGGGAGCCCGAACCCCCCGAAATGACGGTGCAGTTGGGCGCAACCGCCTACCCGGGTGACGCGTCTGTGCGGTTGGGTACGAGCTGACGCGAAATCCCTGCGAATCCGCGTCAGCAGCGGAACACTGGGGGACGGACCGGAACGTACGCACGTACGGGGTGACGGGGGAACGGTCATGCACAACGGGAACCGCAGGACAGACGCCACAACACGACGGAAGACGACACCGACAATGTGCCAGCACCAGCCACCGTGCCCGACAGCGGACTCAGCCGACAGGGAGGCCGCGCAAGCCGTGGTCCACCACCCCGAGCAGGGCTGGAGCCTGCTCTGCAACGGAGTGCTCCTCTTCGAGGACACGGGAGAGCTGCTGCCGGACGGCCGGATCATCGCTCCGCACAAACCGCTGGGCACGCGCCACGTGATCACCGCCGCCTGACACACGGCACGTGCGTCCCGTGAGGCCGCACGGCGCACGGCACGGCGGACCGCAGGACCGCCGCGCGGGCGCGACACGCTCCGCACGACACACCGCGCACCGCACGGCACCGCACGACGCAGGGCCGGCACGGCATCCGCCGTACCGGCCCTGAATCCGTCGCCCGGAGAGCTGTCGGCCCCCGGAGGCCGCTCGGTCGGCCGAGCCGCCGCTACCCGGCGTCGTACTCCGCGACCGGCGGGCAGGAGCAGACCAGGTTGCGGTCCCCGTACGCACCGTCGATCCGGCGCACCGGCGGCCAGTACTTGTCACCCGCGCGCACACCGGCGGGGAAGACCGCCTCCTCGCGGCCGTAACCCTGCTGCCACTCGCGGCCCAGCATCGCGGCCGTGTGCGGGGCGTTGCGCAGCGGGTTGTCCTCCGCGTCCCACTCGCCCGTACCGACCTTCTCGATCTCCGCACGAATGGCGATCATCGCCTCGCAGAACCGGTCGACCTCGTTCAGGTCCTCGCTCTCCGTCGGCTCGATCATCAGCGTCCCGGCGACGGGGAAGGACATCGTCGGCGCGTGGAACCCGTAGTCGATCAGCCGCTTGGCGACGTCGTCGATGCTCACACCGGTCTGCTTGGTCAGCGGGCGCACGTCGATGATGCACTCGTGCGCCACCAGCCCGTGCGGTCCCGCGTAGAGCACCGGGTAGTGCGGCTCCAGCCGCTTGGCGATGTAGTTGGCGCTCAGCACCGCCACCTGGGTGGCCCTGCGCAGCCCCTCGGCCCCCATCAGCCGGACGTACGCCCAGGAGATGGGCAGGATGCCGGCCGACCCCCACGGCGCGCCGGAGACCGGGCCGATCCCCGTCTCGGGCCCGGCGGCCGGCTGCAGCGGGTGGTTGGGCAGATACGGGGCCAGATGCGCGCGCACCCCGATCGGGCCGACGCCGGGACCGCCCCCGCCGTGCGGGATGCAGAACGTCTTGTGCAGGTTCAGGTGCGAGACGTCGGCGCCGAAGCGTCCTGGCTTCGCCAGCCCCAGCAGCGCGTTCAGGTTGGCGCCGTCCACGTACACCTGGCCGCCCGCGTCGTGCACGGCTGCGCAGACCTCGGTGATGTGCTCCTCGAACACACCGTGCGTGGACGGGTAGGTGACCATCAGAACGGCCAGCTCGTCGCCGTGCCGCTCGATCTTGGCGTGCAGGTCGGCCACGTCCACGTCACCGTTGTCGCTGGTCTTGACGACCACGACCGTCATCCCCGCCATCACCGCGCTGGCCGCGTTGGTGCCGTGCGCCGAGGACGGGATGAGGCAGACGGTGCGCCCGGGCTCGCCGTTGGCGCGGTGGTAGGCGCGTACCGCCAGCAGTCCGGCCAGTTCGCCCTGCGAGCCGGCGTTGGGCTGGAGGGAGACCTTGTCGTAGCCGGTGACCTCGGCCAGCCGCTCCTCCAGCTCGCGGATCAGCGTCAGATACCCCTCGGCCTGCTCGGCGGGCGCGAAGGGGTGCAGCGCGCCGAACTCCGGCCAGGTGACCGGCTCCATCTCCGTGGTGGCGTTGAGCTTCATCGTGCAGGAGCCCAGCGGGATCATGCCGCGGTCCAGCGCGTAGTCCCGGTCCGCCAGCCGGCGCAGGTAGCGCAGCATGGCGGTCTCGGAGCGGTGCTCGTGGAAGGCCGGGTGGGTGAGGTACTCGTCGGTGCGCAGCAGGTCGGCCGGGAGCGCGTCGTCGGTGGCCGCGTCCAACTCGTCGAGGTCGGCCTGTGCCGCCGCGACACCGAACGCCTGCCACACGGCGGTGAGCTGGTCCCGGCCCGTGGTCTCGTCGCAGGCGACGCCGACGTGGTCGGCGTCCACCAGCCGCAGGTTGACCCCCGCCTCGCGGGCCCGCTCGGTGACCCGGGCCGCCTCGCCCGGGACGCGCGCGGTGACGGTGTCGAAGAAGCTGTCGTGGACGATCTCGATCCCGCCGTCCCGCAGCCCGGCCGCCAGCAGCGCCGCGTACCGGTGGGTGCGGCGGGCGATCGCCGCCAGCCCGTCCGGACCGTGGTAAGCGGCGTACATTCCGGCCATCACCGCGAGCAGCACCTGCGCGGTGCAGATGTTGCTGGTGGCCTTCTCCCGCCGGATGTGCTGTTCACGGGTCTGCAGGGCGAGGCGGTAGCCCTGCTCCCCGTCCACGTCCTTGGAGACCCCGACGAGCCGCCCGGGCAGGCTGCGGGCGAACTGCTCGCGGACGGACATGTAGCCCGCGTGCGGCCCGCCGAAGCCCATCGGCACCCCGAACCGCTGGCTGGAGCCGACCGCGATGTCCGCGCCCAGCTCGCCGGGGGAGGTCAGCAGCGTCAGCGCCAGCAGGTCGGCCGCGACGGTGACGACCGCGCCGAGCTCGTGCGCCTGCTCGACGGTCCGGCGCTGGTCGCGTATCGCTCCGGAGGCGCCCGGGTACTGGAGCAGCACCCCGAAGATCCCTCGCTCGGCCAGTTCCGCGGGGATGCCCTCGTCCAGGTCGGCGACGACGACCTCCACGCCGGTCGGCTCGGCGCGGGTACGCAGCACCGCCACCGTCTGCGGCAGACAGTCGGCGTCGACCAGGAACACGCCGCCGCCTCGCCTGCCGGCCTTGCCGACCCGGCGCGAGAGGGCCATCGCCTCGGCGGCGGCCGTGGGCTCGTCCAGCAGCGAGGCACCGGCGGTGGGCAGCCCGGTCAGGTCGGAGACGACGGTCTGGAAGTTGAGCAGCGCCTCCAGCCGGCCCTGCGAGATCTCCGGCTGGTAGGGGGTGTAGGCCGTGTACCAGGCGGGGTTCTCCATGACGTTGCGCAGGATCACCGGCGGCGTGAAAGTGCCGTAGTAGCCCAGGCCGATCATGGAGTGCAGGACCTGGTTGCGGCGCGCGAGGGAGTGCAGCTCGGCCAGCACGTCGGCCTCGCTCCGTGCCTCGGGGAGCTGCAGCCGCTCGGTGCTCCGGATCACCTCGGGCACGGCCGCGCCGGTCAGCTCGTCGAGCGACCCGTAGCCGACCTGGGCGAGCATCTTGGCCTGGGCACCGGCGTCGGGTCCGATGTGGCGACTCTCGAAGGGGATGCCGCTCTCCAGCGCCGAGAGCGGGGTGCGGTGGGAAGTCATCTGCGGGGGCCTCCTGGTCTGTGCGACCTGCGAGGGGCACCTTTCACGGGTGCCCGGACGGCCTCCCCCTCTGTCATCTGACCTGAGAGTTTCACCGAGCCACGTGCCGGACGCTCGGCTTACACCGTCGGTGAGGGAGGGCTTCGGTGTGCTGGTCCGGGCCCGCCCTGCTTTCCAGAGTGACCTCGTCCGCACGGTACGTGAGCCTGAGAGATTCCGGGGAGGAGTTGCTCCTTCGGCGCCTCCGGCAACTGCACCGGAGGACTCTCCCGCACGGGGTCGACAGCCACCTCGAGAGTATCAGCGCCCTCTTGCGTGGTAACCCGGCGTGCGCCCGAGTGGCCAAGAGTCGAAAAGTACCGTTTCGTGGTGAGTACGCGCAGAAACAGCGCGTCGCGACCCTGGTGGAGGAGCCCCGTGCAGACCGGAACAGATCCGCGAAGCCTGATCGGCCGCAAGGCGTTCGACCGTGCAGGAGCCAAGATCGGCACCGTGGACGAGGTGTACCTCGACGACGCCACAGGCGACCCGGAGTGGGCCGCGCTGCGCACGGGCCTCTTCAGCCGTGACGCCTTCGTCCCACTGGGGCCCTCCGACCTGGACGAGAGGGGGCTGCGGGTCCCGTTCGAGCGGAGTCTGATCAAGAACGCCCCCGACTTCGGCGTCGGCCGCCATCTCTCCCCGCAGCAGGAGCTGGAGCTCTACCGTCACTACGGGCTCGACGTGCCCGTCGGCGGGGAGGCGTCCACGCCTCCGGACCGGGACTTCGGGCGGATAGCCGGCGCCGGGGACTGATCCGCCGGGCCCCCGGCGGCAGCCGCACCCAGCATGACCGGTTCGGCGGTCTCCAACTGCGGGTCGTCGACGGAGAAGGTGCGCACCCGGCCGGGTGCCGAGCCCGGCTCCTCGAACCGGACGGTGACCTTCCCGACGCCGCTGCCCTGCACCCAGCCCCGGCCGTGGAGCGCGTGGCACACATCCCGGCCGGGGATCCAGCGCCGGTCGGCGGGCACCGCCGCGCCCGACTCCTCGACGGCGGGCGCCGCCGCACCCGGCTCCCCGACGGCGGGCGCCGCCTCCCCGGCCGCCGGGACCGCCCCCGACAGCGCCTCGGCGTCCCGCCCCGACTCCGCCGGGTCGCCTGCCCCGGTCTGCGCACGGGTCTGATGGGCCTGATGGGTCTGATGGGCCTGATGACGGGCGGCCGCCGGCCCCTGGGCGGCCTGGGCCTGCGCGAACAGATCCTCCTGGGTGAAGTCGGCGAGCCCGCTGACTCCCACGCCCAGCAGCCGCACACCCGCCGTGGTGTCCACCCCGTCCAGCAGCCGCAGCGCCGCCTCCCGCACGACACCGACGTCGTCGGTGGGACCCCGGAGCGTCTCGGACCGGGTGAGGGTGGAGAAGTCGTAGCTGCGCACCTTGATGACGACGGTGCGGCCCGACCGCCCGGCCGCGCGCAGGCGCGTCACACAGCGCCCGGCCAGCCGCTCCACCTCCAGCCGGACCCGGGTGCGGTCGGTGAGGTCGACGTCGTAGGTGTCCTCCACGGAGACCGACTTGGCGTCCCGCTCGGCCACCACAGGGCGGTCGTCGACCCCGTGCGCCATCGCGTGGACCGAGGTGCCGTGCGCCTTTCCCAGCAGCCGCAGCAGTTCGTCCTCGCCGGCGTCCACGATTTCGCCCACAGTGCTGATCCCCGCCCTGCGCAGGACCTCCGCGGTGGCCGGCCCGACCCCGGGCAGGGTCCGCACGGACAGCGGAGCCAGCATCCCGCGCTCGGTGCCCACCGGGATGAGCACCAGGCCGTCCGGTTTCGCCTGCTCCGAGGCGATCTTCGCCAGCATCTTGGACCCCGCGAGCCCCACCGAGCCGGTCAGCCCCGTCGCCGTCCTGATGTCCCGCCGCAGTCGTTCACCGACCTCCTGTGCCCCTTCAGCGCCGCCCTGCGTCCCTTCCAGGGCCTCCCCGGCCTCCAGGTCCACGAACGCCTCGTCGAGGCTCAGCGGCTCCACCAGAGGCGAGAGCGCGTGCAGCAGTTCCATCACCACGTCGCTGACCGCGCGGTAGAGCCCGAACCGGGCACCCAGATACGCCGCGTTCGGCGCCAGCCGCCGCGCCTGCGCCGTCGGCATCGCGGAGTGCACCCCGAAGCGCCGGGCCTCGTAGGACGCGGTGGAGACCACCCCGCGGGGCCCGAGACCGCCGACCACCACCGGCTTCCCGCGCAGGCTGGGCTTGGATGCCTGCTCCACCGCGGCGAAGAAGGCGTCCATGTCCAGATGCAGGATGGTCGGCTGGGTCCTCACACCACCCGATGCTGCCGTACGCCACTGACACTCCCCCGCCGCGGCGTGCCCGGAGGCTGCGCCGACCGGGCCCGGGAGGGCGCGGGAGGGCTAACCGGCGCGGTTGCGGCGGCGGGCGAGCTCGTCCTCCGGGTGGTCCCGCACGAGCGTCTCACCGGTGTCGACACGCTCCCCGTGCAGGCGGGAGAGCGCGCCCTCGACGTCCTTCCAGACCACCCCGACAGCGATCCCGAAGACGCCCTGGCCGCCCTGCAGAAGATCGACGACCTCGTCGGGCGAGGAGCACTCGTAGACCGTGGCCCCGTCGCTCATCAGCGTCATCCGCGCCAGGTCGGTGCGGCCCCCGGAACGCAGGTGCCGGACGGCCGCGCGGATGTTCTGCAGCGAGACACCGGTGTCCAGCAGCCGTTTGACGATCTTGAGGACGACGATGTCCCGGAAACTGTAGAGCCGCTGGCTCCCCGAGCCGTAGGCGGGGCGGATGCTGGGCTCGACCAGTCCGGTCCGGGCCCAGTAGTCGAGTTGCCGGTAGGTGATCCCGGCCGCCGAGCAGGCGGTGGGACCGCGGTAGCCGACCTGCTCCGAGGGAGCGTCGCCGACCGCTCCGACGGCGCCTGCCGAAGACGGTGCGGGGCAGGGCCGCCCCGGGGGCGCCTCCCGGCCGGAGGCCGGAACCGGGCCGCCGAGTAGGGACGAGTCGCCAGCCGCCGTACCTTCGCCGCCGGTGCTTGTCACGCCGACCTCCGTCCTTCACATCCCGGGTCACCCCCGGAACCTGCCCACATGAAGGTAGGCAGTCACTCCGAGTGCGTCAATGATCGCCACACTCGGCACGGCGAGTGATAGTGCCCGGGAGAGTGGTTTCGCGTGCCCGGAGGCGGGGAATGACTGGTCGGATGCCCGGTGAGCACACGCCCGGCGCACACCCCTCCCCGCCACCGGCCGGAACGCCGACCGCGGCTCCTCGTCGGCGGAGCGTCACTGGCTGCTGGTGCCGAAGTCCTCCGGGGAGATCTGGTCGAGGAACTCGCGGAACTTCTCCACCTCGTCCTCCTGCTCGTCCGGGATCGCGATTCCCGCGTCGTCCAGCACACCGTCGCTGCCGTAGATCGGCGTTCCGGTGCGCAGGGCGAGCGCTATGGCGTCGGACGGACGGGCACTGACTTCCACTCCGCTGGCGAAGACCAGCTCCGCGTAGAACACGCCTTCCCGCAGATCCACGATGCGGACCGCGGTCAGCTCCTGACCCACTGCTTCCAGGACGTCCTTGAACAGGTCATGGGTGAGTGGGCGTGCGGGGGTCATGCCCTGCTGCGCGAAGGCGATCGCGGTCGCCTCCCCAGGGCCGATCCAAATGGGGAGGTAGCGGTCGCCTCCCACTTCTCGCAGGAGCACGATCGGTTGGTTGGTGGGCATTTCCACCCGGACACCCACGACGTCGAGCTCATTCACACAGCAACCCTAGGCCGTGCCGCGCCTGTTTGGGTAGTCGGGCAGCCGTCCGTCACCGGCATCCGTGTGCTGATTCAGTCACACCGCGTGCGGTCCGGGTGTGCACCGGAGGCCATGAAGGCCCCGTAGAGCCGTACCGAGAGATCGGCCAGCTCGTCGGCCGTGCTCTGGGCACCCGACCTGGTCCGCTGGTCCGGATGGCGCCGCAGCGGCGCGACGCGCTGCTCGGCCAGGGCGAGCTGCCGGTCGGCTGCGGCCTTGACGGGCCGCAGGTGCCGCGCCTCCACCCCGTGCCGTCCGAGCCGGGCCACCAGCCGGGCCACGGCCACGTCGACCAGCCGGTAGGTACCGTCCCCGGCCGGTCCGAGCAGCCCGTACTCCTCCCACTCGGCCAGTTCCTCCTCCCGCACGCCGGCGGAGCCGAGCAGCTCCCGGCGGCCGGTGCGGACAGCGGAAGCCGCGGGTGCCTCCCCGGACCCGGGCACGGGTGCCTCGGACTCGGCACGGCGCGGCGCGGCCACCGGCACCACCGGAGGCGGAGCAGCCTCGCCGGGCGCTCCCAGCCGCTCCTTGATGGCACGGAGCGACAGGCAGTGGTCACGCTGCAGCCGCAGCACCCGGCCCAGCCGCTCCACGTCCGCCTCCCGGAACCGGCGGCCCCCGGACGGCGAGCGGGCCGGCTCCACCAGCCCCTCCGCCTCCAGAAACCGGATCCCGGCCACGGTGAGCTCGGGAAACTCCGCACGGAGCGCACGCAGCACGGCACCGATGCTCATCGGACCGCTCTGCGGACCGGTGGCGGTGCCCGCACGGGCACCGCCGGACGGTTCGGGCTGCATGAGCCTCCCTGCCGGGGTTCAGACGGTGTGCTGGCTCGCGTAGAAGACCAGCCGGTACTTTCCGATCTGCACCTCGTCGCCGTTCCCGAGCGGCACGGCCGTCTCGATCCGTTCCCGGTTGACGTAGGTGCCGTTCAGGCTGCCGACGTCGGCGACGGTGAAGACGCCGTCGGAGCCGCGCCGGAACTCCACGTGACGGCGCGAGACGGTCACGTCGTCCAGGAAGATGTCGCTCTCCGGATGCCGCCCGGCGGTGGTCAGCTCCCCGTCGAGCAGGAACCTGCTGCCCGAGTTCGGCCCCCGCCGCACGATCAGCAGCGCCGAGCCCATGGGCAGGGCGTCCACGGCGGACTGCGCCTCGGGCGGCAGCACCGGGGAGGCGTGCTGGCCGGTGGATTCCGAGTCGTATGCCTCCAGCCCGGAGATGGAGATCGTCGACGTCGTCTCGGAGGCACCCTCCGCAGGCGCTCCGCCGCGCAGCGGGGCACCGCAGTTGGAGCAGAACCGGCTCGCTTCGGCGACGCGGGCACCACACCTGTTACAGACCGGCAAGGCAGAACCTCCACCCGATTCCGAGGTAGGCGGTGCCTGGGAACCTATGCGGCCCTGAGTACCGGGGTCAACAGAAACCGGGCCGTGACCACCCGAATTACCTCCACCGGACCCGGCCACCTCGTCCCGGAACAGCGGGCGCTCGGTGCCGTCCTCCGGCACCCCCGTGTCCGGCCCCTGGGAGGCACGGTGCCGTGCGGTACCCGAGTCACCGCCCCGGCGACCCTTGCCGAACAACTTCGCAAAAAAACTCACGGGCGATTCCCCTCGCACGAAACAGACCCGCCCGTGGGGCAGGACAGACCCTCGATGCTCTCATTGGTCACACTCGACGCCCGAACAACGTCCGTGACCCGCAGACAGTTTCCACCACGCGGTGCTCAACTTGCCCGCCGACCCCCCGAAACTCCTATCACCATCTCACTGCGATGACGACCGAGCGTAGTCAGGCCGCTTCACCTGCCGCAAGGCGTCCACGGTGATCTTCCCCGAGCGGGACACCTCCACGGTGGCCTGCTTGTTCTTCAGTGTCTGCACGACCCCGCCGGGGATGTTCAACGCCGGTTCCAGGTCGGCGGGCTTGCCGATGACCTCGAAGCGGTAAGGCTGCTCGATCCTATGCCCGTCCACACTGACTTTGCCGCTGCTGTCGGTGAAGTGGGTGCTGGCCACCACGCGCACCCCGTTGATCTCCATGGCCTCGGCACCGGCGGCCCTCAGCTCCTGGACCGCGTCCAGCAGCGTGTCCGCGTCCGCGGCACCCGTGCGGTCGCTGATCTTCATATGGATACCGGGCCCCTGGGCCGCCACGGTACCCGCCAGCACTCCCAGTTGGGCTTCCTTCTCCCTGGTCTGCTTGCGCGCCTCCTCCGCCTGGTCCGAGGAGGTCTCCAGCTCCGTACGCTGCCCGTCCAGCTTCCGCTTCTCCTCCTCCAGCCGCTTGGTGCGGTTGTCGAGCTCGTCGAGGATGCGGACGAGGTCCTCGCGGCGCGCACCGCGCAGTGCGCTGTTCTCGCTGGTCGAGCGGACCTGGATGGCCAGGCCGAGGCCGAGGACGAACAGCAGCAACGCGACGATCAGTTGGGCGCGCGTCACCCGCGGGGGCCACACGGCCTGGGCGAGGCGTTGCCGTCCCGTCAGCTTCGCGCCGCCGCCGTCACCCTTTCCGCCCGCCGCCGGCGCCTCCGCGGCGGGTGGCTCCTGGCCGGTTGACTCCTGGCCGGGGGGCTCCTGTCCGCGGGGCACGGCGCGCTCGGGTGGGAGCTCGCGCTTCGGGGGGATGCCGCTCTCGTGGCGGTTCTCGTCGCTCATCGGCCTCACGCCCGGAACACGTGCCGACGGATGGCGGCCGCGTTGGAGAAGATCCGGATACCCAGGACGACAACCACACCGGTGGAGAGCTGCGCGCCGACCCCGAGCTTGTCCCCGAGGAAGACGATCAGTGCGGCCACCACCACGTTCGAGAGGAACGAGACCACGAAGACCTTGTCGTCGAAGATGCCGTCCAGCATGGCCCGCAGGCCGCCGAAGACGGCGTCCAGCGCGGCGACGACGGCGATGGGCAGATACGGTTCGACCGCCAGCGGCACCACGGGCCGGACGACGAGTCCGGCCACGACTCCCACGACGAGGCCCAGTACGGCGATCACGATGTGCTGCCCTTCCCTGTCCGCACAGGTTTCGCGGTTCTCAGAATCAGACTCGGCGCGGCCGGCAGCCGCACCTCGTCCTGGACGGAAATGCTGGTCCTGGCACCGTAGTCCTTGTGCAGGACGTAGAGGTACTGGCCGTCGACGCTGTCCTGGAAGGTCCGGGACAGCTGCTTCCCCGGACCGATCGCCAGCAGCGTGTAGGGCGGGACGAGCGGCTTGTTGTCCACCAGGATCGCGTCGCCCGCCGCACGGATGGCGGAGCGCGACGTGAGCCGCTGGTCGTTGATGGAGATCGCTTCGGCACCCGCCGCCCACAGTCCGTTGACGACCCGCTGCAGATCACGGTCGCGGATACGGCCCGTGTCGGAGAACCCGTCGGTCTTCCGGGGCCCGTCGCCGCCCTGGGACTCGGTGTCCGCGGCATCGTCCACCACGAGCTTGAGGCCCGGACCCTCGACCGGGGTCGCGCCGGACAGCAGCACCGTGGTCTTCCCCCGCCGGCCGCCGTGCTTCTCCAGCGCCTGCCGCTGCTTCCGCTCCACCGAGGAGCGCAGCTTGTCGACGTCCTGCTGGAGCTCGTCGGCCCGGTGGCCGCCCGCCTCGATCCGCTCGATGAGCTCCTGCTTCTCCTTGGCGATGCTCGGCGCCGAGATCTGCGCCTGGGCGGCCCCCACGGTCACCACCAGGGCCGCGAGCACCAGCCCGACCGCCAGGCCCAGCTTGGCCCGGAGCGTGCGGGGCATGTGCGAACGGCCCACTTCGCCCCGCCGGGCCACCGCCTCCGCGTAGCCGTCGTCGAGGCTGTGCTCCATCACGTTGGTCAGCAGCGACATGGAGGCATCGGGCCGCGAGGTACGCGGTGCGGTGCTCCGAGGGGGCTGCTGGTGCGACATGCCGCACATCGTCGCACGTGGAGGCTCGTGCCGCCGAATGCACCCACGTCCACGCAGTGCGGCGGGACTTGCCCCGGCAGAGGCGAGTCCCGCCGCTCGCTCAGTGGCCCGCGCTGTCGACCACCGCGGCCCACTCGTCCAGCAGCGCCTGCGCCGAGGCTTCGTCCGGACCTTCCGCCCACAGATGGGTGACGGCCTCCGCCGGGTCGGGCAGCACCATCACCCACCGGCCGTCGGACTCCACGACCCGCACCCCGTCGGTGGTGTCCACGGAGCGGTCTCCCGCCGCCTCCACCACGGTGCGCATCACAAGGCCCTTCACCGCCCATGGAGTTGCCAGGTCCCGGCGGCTGACATGCGCCCGCGGGATCCGTGCGTCGATCTGGCTCAGGGTGAGCTGCGTGCGCGCGACCAGACCGATCAGCCGCACGAACGCCGCGGCGCCGTCGAAGACCGAGCTGAACTCCGGTACGACGAACCCGCCCCTGCCGTCGCCGCCGAACACGGTGCCGTCGTCCCGGCTGACCCTGGTGAGGTCGTCGGGAGAGGTGGTCGTCCACTCGACCTGCGTGCCGTGGTACGCGGCGACCTGCTCCGCGATCCGGGTCGTGGTCACCGGCAGCGCCACCCGGCCGCTGCGCCGCTCGGCGGCGACCAGGTCGAGCAGCACCAGCAACGCCCGGTCGTCCTCCACGATCCTGCCGTGCTCGTCCACCAGCGAGATTCGCTCCCCCACCGGGTCGAAGCGCACGCCGAAGGCCGCACGGGCCGAGGCCACGATCTCGCCCAGCCGCACCAGTCCGGCCCGGCGGCTCTCCGCCGTCTCGGTCGGGCGCGACTCGTCCAGCCCGGGGTTGATGGTCAGCGAGTCGACCCCCAGCCGCCCCAGCAGGCTCGGCAGGACCAGCCCCGAGCTGCCGTTCGAGGCGTCGACGACGACCTTCAGCCCGGCCTCCGTGACCCCGGTCGTGTCCACGGCGCGCAGCAGCGAGCCCGTGTACGAGTCGTAGACGCTGGAGGGGAAGCTGAGGTCACCGATCTCGCCCGGGAAGGCCCTGCGGTACTCCTGACGCGCGTAGACGCGGTCGAGCTTGCGCTGTCCGGCCTGGGAGAGCTCCGCACCCCGCTCGTCGATGAACATGATGTCCACCGAGTCCGGGACACCGGGTGTCGTACGGATCATGATGCCGCCGGCGCTGCCCCGGGCCGTCTGCTGCCGGGCCACCGGAAGCGGCACGTTCTCCAGGTCGCGCACATCGATGGCGCTGGCCTGGAGTGCGGAGATGATGGCCCGCTTGAGGGCACGGGCCCCGCGGGAGTGGTCCCGGGCCGTGCAGACGGTGGAGCCCTTCTTGAGCGTTGTCGCGTAGGCACCGGCCAGCCGCACGGCCAGCTCCGGGGTGATCTCGACGTTGAGGATCCCGGAGACACCGCGGGCGCCGAACAGATGGGCCTGGCTGCGCGACTCCCAGATGACGGAGGTGTTGACGAACGCACCGGCCTCGATCGTCTTGAACGGATAGACCCGGACGTTCCCCTGCACGATCGACTCCTCGCCGATCAGGCACTCGTCCCCGACGACGGCGCCGTCCTCGATCCGGGAGGCGCGCATGATGTCGGTGTTCTTCCCGATGACACAGCCGCGGAGATTGCTCTGCGGGCCGATGTAGACGTTGTTGTGCACGACGGCCCGGTGCAGGAAGGCCCCGCTCTTGACGACGACGTTCGAGCCGACCACGGAGTGCTCCCGGACCTCCGCGCCCGCCTCGACCTTCGCGTAGTCGCCGATGTACAGCGGCCCGCGCAGCACCGCGTCCGGATGGACCTCGGCACCCTCGTCCACCCAGACCCCGGGCGAGATCTCGAAGCCGTCCCGCTCCGCGTCGACCTTGCCCTCCAGCACGTCGGCCTGGGCCTTCACGTAGCTCTCGTGGGTGCCGACGTCCTCCCAGTAGCCCTCCGCGACATAGCCGTAGATCGGCTTGCCTTCCTTCATCAGCTGCGGGAAGACATCGCCGGACCAGTCGACGGGCACATCGGGCTCGACGTAGTCGAACACCTCGGGCTCCATCACATAGATCCCGGTGTTCACCGTGTCCGAGAAGACCTGCCCCCAGGTCGGCTTCTCCAGGAACCTCTCGACCTTGCCGTCCTCGTCCACGATGGTGATACCGAATTCCAGCGGATTCGGCACCCGCGTCAGGCAGACCGTGACCATCGCACCGCGTTCCTTGTGGAACCGGATGAGATCGGTGAGGTCGAAGTCGGTGAGCGCATCGCCGGAGATGACGAGGAACGAATCGTCCCGCAGCGCTTCCTCGGCGTTCTTGACGCTGCCGGCCGTCCCCAGCGGCTTCTCCTCGTTGGCGTAGGTGAGCTCCATTCCGAGCTCTTCGCCGTCACCGAAGTAATTCTTGACCAGGGAGGCCAGGAATTGCACGGTCACGACGGTCTCGGTGAGCCCGTGACGCTTGAGCAGCTTCAGCACGTGCTCCATGATCGGCTTGTTCACCACCGGCAGGAGCGGCTTGGGCATGCTCGCGGTCATCGGGCGAAGGCGCGTGCCCTCGCCGCCAGCCATCACGACGGCCTTCATATCGGAAGCGTCCTCCTCGCACAGACGACGGTCACCCCGACCATGACCCCTCCAGGATGACCTACAAAGGCGTAATCAGGGCAACCGGCCTCCGAAGCGAGAAAGGCGGGAATCACCCGGTCGTCGCGGCGTCCACCCTGATCAGACGGCGGACCTGGACCACGTAGAGGATCCCTGCCCACCAGTACAGAGCAGTACCCCATCCGGCGAAGGCCCATCCGAAAATCGCCGCGAGTGACGAAACCCAGCCACTTCCGTCACTGAGCAGCAGCAGGGGGAAGGCGTACATCAGATTGAAGGTCGCGGCCTTGCCCAGGAAGTTGACCTGCGGCGGGGCGTAACCGTGCCGGTCCAGCACCCAGACCATGACCAGCAGCAGCAGCTCGCGGGCCAGCAGCGTGGCGGTGAGCCACAACGGCAGAATCTCCCGCCAGGTCAGGCCCACGAGAGTGGAGAGGATGTAGAGTCGGTCGGCGGCCGGGTCGAGAATACGGCCGAGGCTGCTGATCTGATTCCACCTGCGGGCCAGTTTGCCGTCCAGGTAGTCGCTGATACCGCTCGCGGCGAGCACGAGCAGTGCCCACAGATCGCAGTTCGGACCACCGAACTCGGGCCAGAGAATCAGCCACAGGAACACGGGCACGCCGACCAGGCGAGCCATGCTGAGGATGTTCGGGATGGTGAGGACCCGATCCGTCTGGACCCGCGTCTCCTGGACCTCCACCCGTGGGCCTCCTGAACAAGACGTGCCGACGCTACCCCCTGACCCTACCCGGCGCCGCTCACGGAGCGTGCAGGGGGGCGCCGCGGGGCGGAGGAATGCCGGCGGCATCCCGATACCGGCGGCCGGCGATCGGTGGCCGGTGGCCGGAATACGAGGCGGCCGGATACACATATGGGCCCTGCCGACCATGTCGGCAGGGCCCATATCAAGAATTGTTCGGCGGCGTCCTACTCTCCCACACGCTCCCGCATGCAGTACCATCGGCGCTGAAAGGCTTAGCTTCCGGGTTCGGAATGTGACCGGGCGT
>NZ_FOGO01000032.1 GCF_900111245.1 Streptomyces qinglanensis
GCGGGCAGTGCCTTGCGGTCCAGCTTCCCGTTCGGCGTCAACGACAACCGATCCAGCACCATCACCGCCGACGGCACCATGTACTCCGGCAATCCCTCTGCCAGCCGAGCGACGAGTGTCGCCGGATCGAGGGCGACGGCAGCCCCTTCGGACTTCTCCGGCACGACGTACGCGACGAGTCGCTGGTCACCGGGCACGTCCTCACGCGCCACCACCGCCGCCTCCCGCACACCCCCGCAGCCGGCCAGCACCGACTCGATCTCCCCCGGCTCGATCCGGAAGCCCCGCAGTTTCACCTGCTCATCCGCACGGCCGGCGAACTCAAGTCGGCCGTCGGTGCTCCAGCGGGCCAGGTCGCCCGTGCGGTACATCCGCGCGCCCGGCTCGAAGGGAGAGGCCACGAACCGCTCCGCCGTCAGGCCCGCACGGTCCAGATAGCCGCGAGCGAGCCCGGGACCCGACACATACAGCTCGCCCGACACGCCCGCGGGAACCGGTCGCAGGCCCGCGTCGAGCACGAACAGGCGAGTGTCGGCCACCGGCCGTCCGATCGGGACGACGCCGCCGGAAGACGGCTCGCCGTCGGTCACGGTGTGGGTGGAGACGCAGACCGTGGCCTCGGTCGGACCGTACGCGTTGAGCACGCGGCGTCCCGCGGACCAGCGGGCCGCCAGCTCCGGCGGACACACCTCTCCCCCGGCCACCACGGTCTCCAGGCGGGGGAGGGCCGACTCGACCCCGTCGAAGGTGAGTGCGCGCAGCACCGAGACCGGAAGCTGCACATGGGTGACCTCCGCATCGGCCAGCAGCCGCAGGAGGGCCTCACTCGAAAGCTGCCCCGGTTCGGGAAGGACGAGCGCGGCACCCCCGGCGAACGCGGTGCACAGATCACCGAAAGCCACGTCGAAGCTGGACGAGGCGAACTGCAGCACCCGGCTCCCCGGGGACACGCCCAGCCGGCGCACCTGGGTGCGCGCCAACGCGGCGACCCCCGTGTGTGTGACGACCACGCCCTTCGGGGTGCCGGTGGAACCGGACGTGTAGATGACGTAGGCCGGGTGGTGGAGGGCGGCGCCGCGCGGCGGGTCGGTCTCCGGTCGGCCGGACACGTCCTGTGCCATGGCGTCCGGGTCCAGGACCAGCACCGGCTGTGCGTCCTCCAGCATGAAGTTCCGGCGGTCCCGCGGGAGGTCGGGGTCCAGCGGCAGATAGGCGCCGCCCGCCTTCGACACCGCCAGGACGGCGACGACCATCTCCACCGACCGCGGCAACTCCACCCCCACCAACACCTCAGGCCCCACACCACGACCGATCAGCCAGTGCGCCAGCCGGTTCGCCCGCGCGTTCAGCTCCCCGTAGCCGACTCGCGTGCCGGCGAACAACACCGCGGTGGCCTCGGGAGTGCGGCGGGCCCGGGCTTCGAACAGTCCGGCCAACGTCTCGGCTGGGGCCTCGACCGACGTACCGTCGTTCCGTTCGGCGGACGTGTCGTTCCACTCGGACAGGATCCGGTCCCGCTCCGGCCCGGTCAGCAGCTCGGCCCGGCCGATCGGGGCCGAGGGATCCGCCACCAGTTGCTCCAGCAGCCGCACCCACCGCATGGCGAAGCCCTCGACCGTGGAGCGGTCGTAAAGGGCCTCGGCGAACTCGGCGAGTGCCTCGATGCCGGTCGGCTCGCCCGTGTCGTCGTACCGCTCGATGACGTTGACCGCCAGGTCGGTCTTGGCCACGCCCAGATCGACGCCCTCGGCCTCGACGTGGAGGCCGGGGAGTTCGAAGGAGCCCTCCTGGGCGTTCTGGAGCCCGAGGATGACCTGGAAGAGCGGGTGGTGGGAGGT
>NZ_FOGO01000001.1 GCF_900111245.1 Streptomyces qinglanensis
CTAATCCACCACCGAAGCGGCTTCATCGTTCGACTTGCATGTGTTAAGCACGCCGCCAGCGTTCGTCCTGAGCCAGGATCAAACTCTCCGTGAATGCTTCCATCCACAGGAAGAGCGGAACCGGAGGAGGAATAATCCCCCGGTTCACAGCGTCCTCGCTGTTGTGTATTTCAAAGGAACCTCAACCCGCCGAACACTCGGCAGGTCGGGGTATCAACATATCTGGCGTTGACTTTTGGCACGCTGTTGAGTTCTCAAGGAACGGACGCTTCCTTCGAAACAAATCGGTTCTGACGATGCAGTACCGGTTTCTCCGGACGTTTGCCCTTTCGGTGTTCACTACTTTAGCGGATTCCCCTGGAGACTCATAATCGAGTCCTCGGCGTCAGATTTCGGCGTGCCGAAATCGACCCCGATTCCGGGGTACATCGTAGGTAGTGAGTGGCCGCTTCCGGGGGAGCTCTCACCGGACCTGAGGTCCGTGGCAAGCCGTCCCGTTTTCAGCGACTCGTACAACGTTAGGGGGTCGACGGCCCTGCGTCAAGCGAGGTCCTGCGGTTCCGCGGCTTGTGTGCGCGGTAGGGGCTCACCGTCGGGTCGTCCGCGAACCAGAAGCGCCAGGGGAAGTGTGCGCCGTCGCCTCCCACACCGGTGCGCGGACCGCTCCGGATGCCGGGCCTCGGGCCCGCCGCCTCCACCGCACCGTCGAGGATGCCGAGCGGCGCGGCGGGGTCGCGGGTGCACAGGTCGGTGCCGTTCAGCTCGCGGTCCACCGCGAGCGCGGTGGCGAGGCGGGCCGGGCCCCTGGCCAGTTCCGAGTCCCTGCTCGCCTTGGGCCGGCGGTGCCGCGCCTGCTCCGTCCCCTCCAGCACCTCGCCCGCACGGATCAGTACTCCGCTCGCCTGCCCCTCCGGTCCGCAGACGAGGTTGAGGCTGAACCACATGCCGTAGATGAAGTAGACGTAGGCGTGCCCCGGCGGGCCGAACATCGAGGCGTTGCGTTGCGTCCGGCCCCGGTAGGCGTGCGACCCCGGATCGGCCTCTCCCGCGTATGCCTCGACCTCGGTGATGCGCAACCGCATGCGGCCCTCGCTCGTCGTGCGTACCAGGACGTGGCCGAGAAGGTCGGGGGCGACATCCAGGACAGGACGGTCGAAGAAGTCCCGGGACAGGTGCGGGTCGCCGCCGGTCGTGCTGGGCTTGCGGTCTCGGCCTGCGATCATGCCGTCCGAGCGTACAAGAACCGCGTACGGGAGAGTCCGGTACGTGAACGGTTCCCGTGCTTCCCGGCGGAAGGCGGAACCGGAGTGAACAGGGGAGGACAAGGGGATGGGCTTCAAGAAGCTGTTCGCGAGCATGGGCATGGGCAGCGCCTCGGTCGACACCGTGCTGCACGAGCCGCACGCGGTCCCGGGCGGTGTGGTGCAGGGCGAGGTGCGGATCGAGGGCGGCTCGGTCACCCAGGAGATCCAGGCGCTCTCCGTGGGTCTGCAGGCGCGGGTCGAGGTGGAGACCGACGACGGCGAGATGCACCAGAACATCGAGTTCGGTACCCAGCGGCTCGGTGGGGAGCTCACCCTGCACGAGGGTGACTCGCACGTGGTGCCCTTCGCGCTGGAGGTGCCGTGGGAGACGCCGGTCACCGCGTTCATGGGCCAGCAGCTGCGGGGCATGCAGATCGGTGTGACGACGGAGCTGGCGATCGCGCGGGCACTGGACTCCAGCGACCTGGACCCGGTGGACATCCACCCGCTCCCGGCGCAGCAGGCGATCCTGGACGCCTTCGGGCAGCTCGGGTTCCGGTTCAAGTCGGCGGACATGGAGAAGGGGCACATCCGCAACACCCGGCAGCAGCTCCCCTTCTACCAGGAGATCGAGTTCTACGCGCCGGAGCAGTACCGCGGGCTCAACCAGGTCGAGCTCTCGTTCGTCGCGGACGCGCGCGGCATGGACGTGGTGCTGGAGATGGACAAGAAGGGCGGCCTGTTCTCGGAGGGCAGTGACACCTTCCGGGCCTTCCCGATGGACTTCGACTCCTACCAGCAGACCGACTGGGCGGGGTACCTCAACCAGTGGCTGGCCGAGGTCGGCGGCAAGCGGAACTGGTTCTGAGCCCGCGTCGCACCACTCTGCGGCGGAGACCCCGCTCAGCCGAGCAGGATGCTGAGCGGGGTCTCGCGTACCGCCCAGAAGCCGACCGCCGCGGTGAAGACCTCCGCCGCGGCGGCGGCATCCGCCGGATCCGCGTGTTCGAACCCGGACCAGCCGGTGGCCAGCAGCAGGTAGCCGTCCGGCTTCCCGTACCAGGACAGGTCGGTGAGCAGGTCGGCGAGCGCGTCCCAGTTGCGGCCGAAGTAGTCGGGGAGCTCCAGTCCGGTGGCGCAACGCTCCATGAACTCCGCTTTGTTGTCGACGCCGGTCAGGTCCACGACCGCGCCGAACCAGCCCGCCGCGTCCGCCTGCATCAGCGCGTCGGGGCCCACCGAGGGCAACCGGTAGACGCCGGGGGGCACCGAGTCGTCGAAGAGGCCGGGGAGGTCGGCCTGGGGCAGCTCGGGCAGGTCCACGGGGCTGGTCATGGTCGCACCACCGCTTCGGGGTCTCGTCGTGGTCAGTCACCTGATGGCGTTGACTCCTGCGGGCACAGGGCTGGGATGTACGGGGTGTGCTGTCGCACCCCGTCATGGTGGCAAAGAGAGGCGGTCAGGATCGTTAGGCTGGCCGTTACAGCGATTCGCGTGACGAGGAGGTTCACGACGTGACCGACCAGCAACGGCGCCCGCTCCCCCATGACTTCCACCCCCCGGTGCCGTCGATTCGCGTGCTGAGCGACGATCTGCCGGACGGCGGCCATCTGGGTACCGCACAGGTGTACGCGGAAGGGAACACCTCTCCGCAGCTTCGCTGGGAGGGCTTCCCCGAAGGGACGAAGAGCTTCGCGGTGACCTGCTTCGACCCGGACGCGCCGACGGGCAGCGGGTTCTGGCACTGGTCCGTCTTCGACATCCCCGCCACGGTGACCGAGCTGCCCGAGGGCGCCGGAACGGGCGGGATGAAGGGGCTCCCCGAAGGGGCCGTGCACGTGCGCAACGACTTCGGGACGCGCGACTTCGGCGGGGCCGCGCCGCCGCCCGGGGACGGCCCGCACCGCTATGTGTTCACCGTGTACGCCGTGGACACCGAGAAGCTCGGCCCGGACGCCGACGCCTCCCCCGCCGTCGTCGGGTTCAACCTGCGCTTCCACACTCTGGCGCGGGGCCGGCTCATCGGCGAGTACGAGATCCCCGCCGAGGGCTGAGCACGCCGCCGTCCGGGATCCCGGGCTCCCGGTCCTCCTCGGGTACCGGGAACCCGGGACCGGGTGCCTGGCCCCGGACCGGGTACCGCGATCCGGGTCCGGGGCCCGGTTGGGCCGAAAGAATTCCGTTGCGCCGCGCCGAGTGCGCGGCGCACCGTATACGGGGCAGTCGGCACCGTGGCGCGGTCCATCACCGCGAACGGGGGCGGCGGGCACTCTGCGAGTGCTGCCGTTCGCCGGAGTCCGGCCGGGGGCCGGACGACCGCGCCGACTGCCTGCTGCCTCCGCCTTGCCCGGGACGGCCGCTGCTCTCCTCATCCTCCGGGCTCCGGGAGCCGGTCTCCGTCTCCTCTCCCCCTCCGGTCTCCTCGGTCTCCCTCGGTCTCCCTCGGTCTCTCTCCCCGTCTCCTCCGTCCCTCTCTCCCCGTCTCCCGTCTCCCCGTCTCCCCGTCTCCCCGTCTCCCTCCGGAGCCGGCGGCACCTGCCCCGACGCTCCTCCGCGACCTGGCGTTCCCGGGCCCTTCACGTGCCGTACCTCCTGGGGAAATTGCGTTGTCGGCCCGGGTGGACAGCGGCACAGTGGGTGCCACCCGGCGCGAGCGGTCCGGGACGGGAGAAGGGGAGGCGGTCGGGATGCGGGAGACGCTGGTACTGAACGCGAGCTTCGAGCCGCTGTCGACGGTGTCGCTGCGGCGTGCGGTGGTGCTCGTGATGCGGGACAAGGCCGTCGTCGAACAGGCGCATTCCGGGTTGCTGGTGCGTGCGGCGCAGGTGGAGCTGCCGGTGCCGCAGGTGATCAGGCTCCGCCGGTACGTCCGGGTGCCGTTCCGACAACGGGCACCGTGGTCGCGGCGGGGCGTCCTGGTGCGGGACCGGCACCGGTGCGCGTACTGCGGACGCCGGGCGACCACGGTGGACCACATCGTCCCGCGGTCGCACGGCGGCGGGGACACCTGGCTGAACACGGTGGCGGCGTGCGCGGCCGACAACCATCGCAAGGCGGCCAGGACACCGGGCCAGGCGGGGATGAAACTGCTGGTCAAGCCGTTCGAGCCGACTCCGGCCGACGCGCTGCTGCTGGCGCTGGGACTCACGGAGGGGGAGTCGCTCCCGGAGTGGCTGACGCTGCCGGCCACGGCCTGAGGGCAAGCGGCGGGGCGGACCCGTTCACCGCAGCAGGAGCTGCACGATCGCGGCGAGGCCGACGACGACGATGACGCCCCGGAGTACGCCGGGGGCCAGCTTGCGCCCGACTCGCGCGCCGAGCTGGCCCCCGGCCGCCGAGCCGAGGGCGATCAGCACCACGGCAGTCCAGTCGAAGTCGGCGACGAAGAGGAAGAAGACGGCGGCCGTGCCGTTGACCACGGCGCCCAGGACGTTCTTCACGGCGTTGATGCGCTGCAGGTCGTCGGGGATGAGCAGCCCCATCAGAGCCAGATAGATGACGCCCTGGGCCGCCCCGAAGTAGCCGCCGTAGGCACTGGCGAACAGGATGCCGCCCTGGAGCGGCACACCGCCGTGCGGATGGCCGCCGCTGCTGTCCCGCTCGCGGCGCCGGCGGACGGCCGCGGCCAGCCGGGGCTGGAGGACGACGAGGACCAGGGCGAGCGCGATCAGTACCGGGACGATCGTGTCGAAGGCGCTGGAGGGCAGGGTGAGCAGCAGGATGGCGCCCGCCAGCCCTCCGAGGAGGGCGACGAGGCCGAGCCGCAGGACACGGCGGCCCTGGCCGCGCAGCTCCCGGCGGTAGCCGATCGCTCCGCTGATCGAGCCGGGGACGAGCCCGAGCGAGTTGGAGACGTTGGCGGTCACCGGTGGCAGGCCGACGGCCAGCAGCACGGGAAAGGTCAGGAGCGTGCCGGAGCCGACGACGGTGTTGATGCCTCCGGCGCCGATGCCTGCCGCGCAGACGGCCACGGCTTCCCATATGGTCACGCGTCAGCCCCTCCGGTGTTCGCTTCCAGTGGAACCGATCATGCCCGAAGGGGCTGCGGCTGTGTACCGGGGTCCGGCTGGTGGACGGCGCCGTCCGGGTTCGCGGACCGGACGGCAGACGGGTCAGGAGTCCAGCGGGGGCTGCTCGCGCGGGGGCCGCGGGGGCTTGGCGACGCTGGGCGGAGCGGGGGTGCCGCCGCCGTTGCCGCCGGAGTCCGGGCGGAAGGTGTCCAGGGCGCCGCCGAGGCCCTTGAGCGCGTCGCCGATCTCGCTGGGGACGATCCAGAGCTTGTTGGCGTCGCCCTCGGCGATCTTCGGGAGCATCTGGAGGTACTGGTAGGAGAGCAGCTTCTGGTCCGGGTCGCCGGCGTGGATGGACTCGAAGACGGTGCGGATGGCCTGGGCCTCACCCTCGGCGCGCAGGGCCGCGGAGCGGGACTCGCCCTCGGCGCGCAGGATGGCCGACTGCTTCTCGCCCTCGGCGGTGAGGATCTGCGACTGACGGACACCCTCGGCCTGGAGGATCGCGGCGCGCTTGTCGCGGTCGGCCCGCATCTGCTTCTCCATCGAGTCCTGGATGGAGGTCGGCGGCTCGATGGCCTTGAGTTCGACGCGGTTGACGCGGATGCCCCACTTGCCGGTCGCCTCGTCCAGCACTCCGCGCAGCGCCGCGTTGATCTCCTCGCGGGAGGTGAGGGTGCGCTCCAGGTCCATCCCGCCGATGATGTTGCGCAACGTGGTGACGGTGAGCTGTTCGATGGCCTGGATGTAGCTGGCGACCTCGTAGGTGGCGGCGCGGGCGTCGGTCACCTGGTAGTAGATGACGGTGTCGATGTTCACCACGAGGTTGTCCTGGGTGATCACCGGCTGCGGGGGGAAGGGGACGACCTGCTCCCGGAGGTCGACACGGTTGCGGACGGTGTCGATGAACGGGACGACGATGTTCAGGCCCGCGTTGAGCGTGCGGGTGTACCGGCCGAAGCGCTCCACGATCGCCGCACTGGCCTGCGGAATGACCTGGATCGTCTTGATGAGTGCGATGAAGACAAGCACCACCAGGATGATCAGGACGATGATGATGGCGTCCATGGCCTTGCCCCCTGCATGATCTCAGAAGTCGCTGACTGAAGAATCACTGCCCGTGTTCGGCTGCTCATAGCCATCACATCACGACAGCCGTAGCTCCGTCGATCTCGACCACGTCCACCTGGCTGCCCGGCTCGAAGGCGGTGTCGGTGTCCAGCGCCCGCGCGGACCAGACCTCCCCGGCGAGCTTGATGCGGCCGTTGTCCCCGTCGACGCGCTCCAGCACCACGGCCCGCCGTCCCTTGAGGGCGTCGACGCCGCTGGCCAGCGCGGGGCGTTCGGTGCGCATCCGCCGTGCGACCGGCCGTACGACCAGGATCAGCGCCGTGGAGACGAGGGCGAAGACGACGACCTGGGCCACCGGCCCCCCGCCGATCCCCGCCGCTCCGGCGGCCGCCACCGCGCCCACCGCCAGCATGCCGAACTCCGGCATGGCCGTGATGATGAGCGGGATCCCCAGCGCTGCGGCGGCTACGAGCCACCAGACCCATGCGTCCACACGGCCATGGTAGGCGCCCGCTCAGCGCAGTGGCAGGCCCTGTGCGGTCCAGCGCCCGTTCTGCTCCTCGACGACCAGCGGCAGGCCGAAGCACAGGGAGAGGTTCCGGGAGGTCAGCTCGGTCTCCAACGGCCCGGCGGCCAGTACCTGGCCCTGGCGGATCATCAGGACGTGGGTGAAGCCCGGCGGGATCTCCTCGACGTGGTGGGTGACCATCAGCATCGAAGGCGCATACGGGTCGCGGGCCAGTCGGCCGAGGCGCCGGACGAGGTCCTCGCGGCCGCCCAGGTCGAGTCCGGCCGCGGGCTCGTCCAGCAGCAGCAGTTCGGGGTCGGTCATCATGGCGCGCGCGATCATGGTGCGCTTGCGCTCGCCCTCGGAGAGGGTGCCGAACCTGCGGTCCAGGTAGTCGGACATGCCGAGCCTGTCGAGGAAGGCCCGAGCGCGGTCCTCGTCGACCTTGTCGTAGCTCTCCTGCCAGTGCGCCGTCATGCCGTAGGCGGCGGTGAGCACGGTCTCCAGCACGGTCTGGCGGCGCGGCAGCTTCTCGGCCATCGCGATGCTGGCCATTCCCACCCGGGGGCGCAGCTCGAACACGTCGACGCTGCCGAGGCGTTCGCCCAGGACGCCGACGGTGCCGGAGGTCGGGAAGAGGTAGCTGGAGGCGAGGTTGAGCAGTGTGGTCTTGCCCGCGCCGTTGGGGCCGAGGATGACCCAGCGTTCGCCCTCCTTGACCGACCAGGAGACATCTTCCACCAGAGCACGTCCGTCGCGGACCACGGATACGTCCACCAGCTCCAGTACTTCGCTCATGAGCGCGTTGTCTCCTATTGCAGTCGCGTCGAGGTGCCTATGGGCACATTCCCCAGGGGAAAACCTACGCCACCGTGTGCGAAGCCCGTTCCCTAGGCTTGGTCCATGCTCACAGAACCTCGTTCAGGGCGGCTGGCCGCCTGGGGAAACGCACTGCTCGCCGGACTCGTCGCGCCCGACGAGGCGGCCGAGCGCATCGTGGCCGAGGACGCCCGGCACCGCGTCGCGCTGCCGGGGGACGACGGCGATCCGGTCGGGCTGACGCTGGCGCTGGGGAAGCTGCGGTCGCTGGGTGCCGCGGGGCTGCGGGTCGCGCTGCCGGTGCCGGGACATCCGCTGGGGCTGAGCGGGCCGCCGGAGTTCAACGCGCGGGCGATGGAGGCCGAGGAGGCCGTGCTGGTGCACGGGACGGCGCTGGGCCTGGTGCCGGAGGTGCACGCGGCGGGGCCCGCGGACGGGGACCCGGAGGACGTGCACACGGAGGTGCGCTGGGAGTGCCTGCCGGTGCGGGAGGCGCCGCCGGCCGATGTTCCGTCGCTGGCGGAGGCCGAGCGGGAGCTGGCGGAGGCCATGCGGGAGGCGACCGAGGTGCTGACGCGGCTCGACGTCGCGGGTTCGGGGCCGGTGGCCGACGCGGCCCTGGAGGCGTACCGGGCGCGGATGGAGGCGGGCCGGCAGTTGCTGGCCCCGGGCTATCCGCCGCGTGCGGTGCGGGTGCTGGAGCTCGGGCAGCGGGTCGCGGCGCTGGTCTCCATCGCGTACGGGGAGGGCGGGGGCGACGGACGGGAGCACGGCGGCGCGGTGAGCGCCGCGGAGATGGCGTCCCGCGCCGAGGCGCTGCGGCCGGTGGAGCGCACGGCCCGCCGCGCGCAGGTGGCGGCCTACAACGCCTACGCGGAGGAGCTGGAGCGGCGCCGGGAGGGCGGACGGGCCTGACCGGCGCCGCCCGCCTCCCGGCGTCCGGCCGCCTGCCTCAGCTGTTGTGGGTGAGGTTGCCGAAGGCGGGGTTGAGGACGCCGACCACGTTGACGGAGTTGCCCGTCACGTTCGCGGGCACGTGGACCGGGGCCTGCACGAGGTTGCCCGAGCCGACGCCCGGCGAGTTGGCGGTCTGGCCCTGCGCACCGCTCTGGGCGAACGCGGAGCCGGCGGAGGCCCCGGCGGCGACACCGGCGGCGGCGAGGACGAGGGCGGCCTTCTTGGCAGTGTTCATGGGGTGTTCTCCCTGTGGGTCTGCGGAACCGTGCCGCGGCCGACCGCCGCGGGCACGCCATGGAGAACGGGGCATCAGCCGGGAGGGTGCGCCGAAAAGATGACGACCACACGACAGTATGAAATTCGACCCGCAGGGAACGGATGCCCGATTCCCGACTGCCGGCGAGGGGCGGGAGTTCGGGCCGTCACCCGGTTCGCCCCGTCACCCCGTCACCCCGTCACCCCGTGGCGGACCGCCCACAGGGCTGCCTGGGTCCGGTCGGCCAGGTCGAGCTTCATCAGGATGTTGGAGACGTGCGTCTTGACCGTCTTCTCCGACAGCACGAGCGAGCGGGCGATCTCGCGGTTGGAGCGGCCGTCCGCTATCAGCCCGAGCACCTCGCGCTCGCGCTCGGTCAGCGCGGGACCGCGCCCGGCGGACGGGCTCTGGTCGTCGGAGAGCAGCGCCCCGGCGACCTCGGACTGCAGCAGCACATGGCCCGCGTGCACGGAGCGGATGGCGCCGGCCAGCGCCTCGGGGTCGACGTCCTTGTAGACGTAACCCGCGGCCCCCGCGCGCAGGGCCGGTACGACGGTGCGCTGCTCGGTGAAGCTGGTGACGATCAGCACTCGCGCCGGGTTGTCCCGCTCACGGAGCGTGCGCAGCGCCTCGACGCCGTCGGTCCCGGGCATCTTGACGTCCATCAGGACGACGTCCGGGTGCAGCTCCTCGGCGCGTGCCACCCCCTCGGAGCCGTCCGCGGCCTCCCCCACGACCTCGATGTCGTCCTGCACCTCCAGGAATGTGCGCAGCCCGCGCCGTACGACCTGGTGGTCGTCGACGAGCAGCACACGGATCGGCTCAGCCACCGGGCACCTCCAGAGCGACAGCGGTGCCCTTGCCGGGCTCCGATCGGACAGTCAACGTGCCACCGACGCCGGAGGCCCGGTCGCGCATCGAGACGAGGCCCAGATGGCGGCCCGCCGAGCGCACGGCGTCGGGGTCGAACCCTTTGCCGTCGTCGGTGACGGTGAGGACGGCGGACGGGCCGCGGCGCACCAGGGCCACTCGGACGTGTTCCGCGTCCGCATGCCGCAGTGCGTTGTGCAGGGCCTCCTGTGCGACCCGCAGCAGGGCCTCCTCCTGCGCCGCGGGGAGGGCCCGCACGCCCTCGCACACGAAGTCCACCTCCGCACTGTGCGCCCGGTCCAGGACCTGGGCCTGGGTGCGCAGCGTGGCGACGAGGCCGTCCTCGTCCAACGCCGCGGGACGCAGTTCGACCACGGCGGCGCGCAGCTCGTCGGCCGCCTCTCCGGAGAGCCGGGCCACCTCGTGCAGTTCGGCCTTGGCGCGCGCGGGATCGCGGTCGACGAGGGCCGTGGCCGCCTGGGCCGTCAGACGCAGCGAGAAGAGCTTCTGGGCCACCGCGTCGTGCAGTTCGTGGCCGATACGGGTGCGCTCCTCGGCAATGGTCAGCTCGCGGCTGCGTTCGTAGAGCCGCGCGTTGGTCAGCGCGATGGCGGCATGCTGTGCGAGCAGCCGCAGCAGTTCCTCGTCGTCCTCGGTGAAGGCGCAGGACCGCTCCCGCGACGCCGGACGGCTCTGCTCGCCCGGGGACGGGCAGCGCTTGTTGGCGAGGAAGAACGCGCCCAGTACCTGCTCGCCGTCGGCGATGGGCATGCCGAGGAAGTCGGCCATCGTGGGGTGCGCGGCGGGCCAGCCGCCGAACCGGGAGTCCTTGCGGACGTCGGCGAGCCGCTGGGGAGTGGCGTCCTGCAGCATCGCGGCGAGGATGCCGTGCTGCCGCGGCAGCGGGCCGATGGCCTTCCACTGCTCGTCGCTCACTCCGGCGACGACGAACTGTGCGAAGCCGCCCTGGTGGTCGGGGACGCCCAGCGCCGCGTACTCGGCGCCGAGCAGATCGCGGGCCGAGGCGACGATCGTCTGGAGGACGTCGCGCACCTCGAGCCGGCGGTTCATGGCGAGCAGTGCCGCGCTGACCGCGGCGAGCCCTGTGCGGGGGACCATGCCGATCACGGTACCCGGCGGCCCCGGGGCACGGATCGGGCCCGGGCCAGGTGCGGGACGGTCCGGAGGTCCTAGGTCCGGCGACGCGCGGGCCGACGTGCGGGGCGGGGCGGGGGCCGGGCGGCGGGGCGGACCCCGGACCCGCCCCGCCCACCGGAGGAGCGGAGACACGGAGAAGGGGCCCCGGCAGAGGGACCCCTTCTCCGTGCGGACCGCGCGGTCAGGCGCTCACTTGCGCATGATCTCCGGTTCGTGGCGGCGCAGCAGCCGGATGATGACGAAGTAGCACAGGACGCCCATCAGGACGAGGACACCGACGTCCATCACCCACTGGCCCAGCGAGTGGTCCCACAGCGGGTCGGTGTTGGTCGGGTCCTTCTTGTCCTGGGGCATCAGCCGGCCGAGCTCGACGGTCGCGCCGAGGGCCGCCATCGCCCACCGGGACGGCATCAGCCAGGCGAACTGCTCCACGCCGGGGCTGTCGAAGAGCTTGAAGAGCACACCGGTGAAGACGACCTGCACGACGGCGAAGAGCACGAGCAGGATCATCGTCTTCTCCGAGGTCTTCACCAGGGAGGAGATGATCAGGCCGAACATCATCGAGGTGCCGCCGAGCGCGATGGCCACCAGCGTCATCTCGATGGCCGGGTTGGAGGCGAGCAGGCCCTCCTCGGGAAGGTCGCGCGGGTAGAAGCCGACGATGCACATCAGGACGCCCTGGACGGCCGCGACCAGGCCCAGCACGATCACCTTGGACATCAGGTAGGCCGACCGGGAGAGGCCGGTGGCCCGTTCCCGTTCGTAGATGACCCGTTCCTTGATCAGCTCACGGACCGAGTTGGCCGCGCCCGAGAAGCAGGCGCCGATGGCGAGGATCAGCAGGATGGGTCCCGCGTCGCCGTTGGTCTTGCCCGGTGGCGCCGTCAGTCCGTAGTCGGACGGCATCAGGGTGCTGACCAGGCCCAGGAGCAGCGGGGTGACGAAGGACAGCACCAGGAAGGAGCGGTCCGCGGAGATCACCGAGAGGTAGCGTCTCATCAGCGTCCACAGCTGGCTGCCCCAGCTCTGCGGCTTCTGCAGCCGTGTGGGCTGCATGGCCTGCTGCTGGGCCGCGTACGGGTCCTGCTGCGGGTGCTGAGCGTCGATCTCGGCCGCGTACATCTGGTAGTGCTGGGAGCCCTGCCAGCGGCCCATCCAGTCGTAGTCGCGGTAGTTCTCGAAGGCGGAGAAGACGTCCGCCCACGAGTCGTAGCCGAAGAAGTTCAGCGCCTCCTCGGGCGGGCCGAAGTAGGCCACGCCGCCGCCCGGCGCCATCACCAGGAGCTTGTCGCACAGCCCGAGCTCGGCCACCGAGTGGGTGACGACCAGCACCGTGCGCCCGTCGTCGGCCATGCCGCGCAGCAGCTGCATCACGTCACGGTCCATGCCCGGGTCGAGGCCCGAGGTGGGCTCGTCCAGGAATATCAGCGAGGGCTTGGTGAGCAGCTCCAGGGCGACGGAGACGCGCTTGCGCTGGCCGCCGGAGAGGGAGGTGACCCGCTTGTCCGCGTGGATGTCGAGCTTGAGCTCGGCGAGCACCTCCTCGACCCGGGCGTTGCGCTCGGCCTCCGCGACGTCGCCGGGGAAGCGGAGCTTGGCCGCGTAGCGCAGCGCGGTGCGGACCTTCAGTTCCTTGTGCAGGATGTCGTCCTGCGGGACGAGGCCGATGCGCTGCCGCAGTTCGGCGAACTGCTTGTAGAGGTTCCGGTTGTCGTAGAGGACCTCGCCGACGTCGGCGGGACGGTAGCCGGTCAGCGCCCGCAGCAGAGTGGACTTGCCGGAGCCGGACGGGCCGATCACGCCGATCAGCGACTTCTCGGGGACGCCGAAGGTGACGTTGTTGAGGATGACCTTGCCGCCGTCGACCTTGACGGTCAGGTGGCGGGCCGAGAAGGACACGTCGCCGGTGTCGACGAACTCCTCCAGCCGGTCCCCGACCAGCCGGAAGGTGGAGTGGCCGATGCCGACGATGTCCTGCGGGGAGATGGCGACCGTGCCGGACCGCGGGATCGGCTGGCCGTTGACGTAGGTGCCGTTGTGGCTGCCCAGGTCGTGGATCTCGCACCGGCCGTCGGGCGAGGAGTGGAACTCCGCGTGGTGCCGCGAGACCTGGAGGTCGGAGACGACCAGCTCGTTCTCCAGCGCACGGCCGATGCGCATCACCCGGCCGAGCGAGAGCTGGTGGAAGGTGGTCGGACTGCGGTCACCCGCGCCCTGCGGCGGCGCTCCGCCCTGGCCGCCGGCGCCGGGAGCGCCCGTCCCCGCTGCCTGGCCGCCCATGCCGTGCGCTCCGGGGCCGCCCTGGGGACCGCCCTGCGGCGGCATGTGCTGCTGCGGCATCTGCTGCTGGGGCGGTTGCTGCGCGTACTGCGGCGGGGCCGCGTGCTGCATCTGCTGCGGCATCTGCGGGGCCTGCTGCTGCCAGCCGGGGTGCGGCTGCTGGGGCTGCTGGCCCCAGCCGGGCTGCCCCCCGACCTGCGGCTGCTGGGTCGGAGCGCTGTGCTGGGCTGCGGCCTGCGCCGCCTGGGGCTGCCCCTGCTGCTGGGGCGCGGTCTGTCCGCCGTACATCCCGCCCGCCGGAGCCTGCCCGGCGGGCGTCCCGCCGGAGAAGCCGAGCCGCGGGCCGTCGGTGGCGTTGCCCAGATGGACGCTCATGCCGGGCGCCAGTTCCAACTGCTGGATCCGCCGCCCCTGCACATACGTACCGTTGGTACTGCCGTGGTCCTCGATGACCCAGGCGCGCCCTCCCCAGCGCACCGTGGCGTGCCGCCAGGAGACCCTGGCGTCCTCGATCGCCACGTCCCCCTGGGGATCGCGGCCGAGGGTGTAGGCCCTGGACGGATCGAGCGTCCAGGTCTGTCCGTTCAATTCCAGTACGAGTTCCGGCACTCCATGCCCCACAAAGTTGTCCCCCGAGGTACCCCCTGCAGCGAGGGAGTCTAGGGATGGCGAACATCGTGAGGAACTATTTCAGGCTCGGCCGCCCGACAGGAAGCCGGGCCAGCGGTAGGGACCAGGCTGTGACCGTTCCGTTCGGGGAACACCGGGGAACCCGCGCACGCCTGCCGCGAAGGGAGCGGGAAATCGGGGGAGAACCGCGGGAAATCCGCAGGAAATCCGCAGCAGAGAACTTTCGGCGCGGATGTGGGCACGCACCGGAGCCGACCGTGACTGATCCCGACTGATCCCGAGTGATCCCGACCGGTCGTGGCGAGGCGACGGAGGTGATGGAGGGGGACGGGAGCGGTACCCCGCGTGGCGGCCCGCGGCACTCGCACCGCCCCGGCGAGGTTCGGCAGCCGTGCGGCGGTAATGTGAGAGAACCATGAGCACACCTGTGGCCCAGCCTCCGTCGTACGCCGACACCCCGACCCTGCTGGTCAAGATCTTCGGCAAGGACCGGCCCGGCATCACCGCCGGCCTCTTCGACACCCTCGCGGCCTTCGCCGTCGAGGTGGTCGACATCGAGCAATTGGTCACCCGCGGCCGCATCACCCTGTGCGCCCTGGTGACCGCGCCCACCACCGGTACCGGCTCCGAGGGCGAGCTGCGCGCGACCGTGCACAGCTGGGCCGAGTCGATGGGCATGACCGCCGAGATCATCTCCGGCACGGGCGACAACCGCCCCCGCGGCACCGGACGTTCGCACGTCACCGTGCTGGGGCATCCGCTCACCGCGGAGTCGACCGCCGCCATAGCGGCCAGCATCACCTCCACCGGCGGCAACATCGACCGCATCTTCCGGCTCGCCAAGTATCCCGTGCTGGCGGTCGAGTTCGACGTCTCGGGCACCGAGACGGCGCTGCTGCGCACGTCGCTGGCGCTGGAGGCGGCGAAGTACGGCATCGACGTCGCCGTCGTCGCCTCGGGGCTCCAGCGGCGGGCTCAGCGGCTGGTGGTGATGGACGTGGACTCCACCCTCATCCAGGACGAGGTGATCGAGCTGTTCGCCGCCCACGCGGGCTGCGAGGAGCAGGTCGCCGAGGTGACGACCCGGGCGATGCGCGGCGAACTGGATTTCGAGCAGTCGCTGCACGCCCGGGTCGAGCTGCTGGCCGGGCTCGACGCCTCGGTCGTCGACCGGGTGCGCGAGGCGGTGCAGCTCACCCCCGGGGCCCGCACACTGATCCGCACGCTCAAACGGCTCGGCTACCAGGTCGGCGTCGTCTCCGGCGGCTTCACCCAGGTCACGGACGCGCTGCAGGAGGAGCTGGGACTGGACTTCGCCTCCGCCAACACGCTGGAGATCGTCGACGGCAAGCTGACCGGGCGGGTCACCGGCGAGATCGTCGACCGGGCGGGCAAAGCGCGGCTGCTGCGCCGGTTCGCCGACGAGGCGGGCGTGCCGCTCGCACAGACCGTGGCCATCGGCGACGGCGCCAACGACCTGGACATGCTGAACACGGCGGGGCTCGGCGTCGCCTTCAACGCCAAGCCCCTGGTCCGGGAGGCCGCGCACGCCGCGGTGAACGTGCCGTTCCTGGACACCGTGCTCTATCTGCTGGGAATCACGCGCGAAGAGGTGGAGGCCGCGGACGGGACCGGCGCCGGGCGGCCCGAGGCCCTCTGACCACGCCGGTCCGCGGGGTGCGCCTCGCTCGGGGGCGCCTCACCGTCTCACTCGTGGGGCGCCCAGAACCGGGTCAGCTCCGCGCTTCCGGGCTCCACCGACTTCCAGGACCCGGTGTACCGCAGGACGGCGACGGCCGCCGTCGGGAAGCCGCGGGCCAGCCGCTCCTGTGCCTCCCGGTCGGCCTCCCCGGCGAGCACCTCGGCGACCGACTGCATGCCGGGGTTGTGGCCGATGATCAGCAAGTCGTGCACGTCGTCGGGGACTTCGTTGATGACTTCGATGATCGCACCGGGCGGCGCCTCGTAGAGGCGCTCCTCGTACACCGTCTTGGGGCGTTGCGGCAGGTGCGAGACGGCCAGCTTCCAGGTGTCGCGGGTCCGGGTGGCGGTCGAGCAGAGGGTGAGTTGCGGAGTGATGCCCTGACCGGCGAGCCATTCGCCCGCCGCCGGGGCGTCCAGGCGGCCGCGCTCCGCGAGGGGCCGCTCGTGATCCGCCACCTGCGGCCAGTCCGCCTTGGCGTGCCGGAGAAGGACGATACTGCGGGGCACATCGACGCTCATGTGTCCCAGCTTCGCACGAAACCCGCTGCCGGTCGCGGGGTGTTGACGGGTCGGTCCGGCACGGTCGACGGACGGTGACCCGCCGCACACCGGCCGCCCGGCCCCGCGCGGCGGCTCACCCCAGGACGGAACCCCACAGATGGGTGAGGAAGGACAGCAACGGACTGTCGGCGGCGCGCTGGGCGGCGTCCGCCTGCCCCCCGCCCACCAGGAGGACCAGCAGCAGCGCGAAGCCGAGCACCGGCAGCAGCGCACCCCACCAGGGCAGCCGGGTCTGCGGCGCGTCGTGTGCCCGGCGCGGCAGTGCGGCGCCCTGGGCCGGGCGGTGGTTCCTGCTCCGGTCCGGCATGGGGTGCGCGGGGGACGTCATGGGGCTCGCCTCCGGGATTCTTCGGCCTTCCTTCTCCTGGCCTCCGACACTACGGAGCACGGGACCCCCGACCCATCCGGCAAGCCCCCCACTCGCCCCTGACGCAGGGCCCCTAGGGGACGGTGGTGCCAGCACCACCCCCGCGGGGTGCGCCGCGGGGGTGGTGGAGACGTCAGCCGGCGGCGATGCTGGCGATCACGCCGATGACGACGGTGACCGCCAGCATGGCGCCGAAGATCAGCAGCAGCTTCTTCCGCGGTTCCGGGGGATTCGGTTCGAGCACTGGCATGTGGGCCAGTCTCCCACTCAGCGCCCCTCCTCGATGACCCGGTCCCTGCCCGCCAGCAGGCCGGTCGCCATCTGGGCCAGCATCAGCGCGGCCATCAGCAGCAGCGGAGCGTGCCAGCCTCCGCTGAGGTCGTGCAGCGAGCCGACCAGCAGCGGGCCGGGAATCGAGAGCAGATAGCCGGTGCTCTGCGCGAAGGCGGAGAGCTTGACCACGCCGGAGTGGGACCGGGACCGCATCCCGATCATGGTGAGGGCCAGCGGGAAGGCGCAGTTGGAGACGCCCAGCACCAGGGCCCACACCCAGGCGCCGGCGGCGGGGGCCAGCCACAGCCCCGCGTAACCCACCAGGCCGCACAGACCCAGCGCGACCACCAGCGGCCCCTGGTGCCGCATCCGGGCGGCCACCTTGGGCAGGACGAAGGAGAGCGGCACCCCCATGCCCATGGTCACCGCGAGCAGCACACCGGCCGCCGAGGCGGAGACCCCGGCGTCGCGGAAGATCTGCGGAAGCCAGCCCATGGTGATGTAGGCGGCGGACGCCTGGAGGCCGAAGAAGACAGCGAGGGCCCACGCGGTGGGTGACGCGGCGATCCGCAGCCCCGGCGCGGTCTCCGAGGGAGCTGCCGGGCCGGGCGCCGTGCCGGCCGGCCCGGTGCGGCCCCGGTCGCGGGACTGCCCGGCGGCCTCGCCCTCGGCGGTGCGCGCGGGGACGGCTTCCTCCGCGGCCTGCGGTTCGGGGGCGCGAGCCGAGCGGTTGCGGGAGATCGCCGCCCACGGGACGAGGGCGACCGCCGCCGGCACCGCCCACGCACCCAGTCCGGCCCGCCAGCCGCCGCCGAGCGCGTCGGTCAGCGGCACCGTGACGGCGGCGGCGCCCGCCGTGCCCAGCGCGAGCGCCATGGAGTACAGCCCGGTCATGGAGCCGACCCGGTCGGGGAACCAGTGCTTGACGATCACGGGCATCAGCACGTTGCTCACCGCGATCCCGGCCAGGGCCAGCGCGGTGGCGGCGAGGAACGTGCCCGTACCGCCGGCCAGCGGCCGCAGCGCGAGCCCGAGGGTGATGGCGGCCATGCCGGCCAGCACGACGGGCGCGGGGCCGCGGCGCCGGGCCAGCCGCGGGGCGAGGCCGCCGAAGACGGCGAAACACAGCGGCGGTACCGAGGTCAGCAGCCCGGCCACGGTGCCGTTCATGTGCAGACCGCGCCGTACCTCCTCCAGCAGCGGACCGAGTCCGGATATGGCGGGGCGCAGGTTCAGGGCCGCGATGACGAGTCCGGCGGCGACGAGACCGAGCAGCCGGCGGGAGACCGCCGGCGTTGCGGCACCGGGTTCGGGCGGGGCCGCCGGGGTGTCGGCGGAGCGCGCGGGGGCGGTGCGGGTCCCCAGGTCGGTGGAAGGTGCGGAGTTCCTGCTGTCGTCGTCTGCCGATGCCATGCGGCCCATCATAGAATCATGGGATGAATACTGCCCAACCGCTTTCCCCTGCCTCGGCTGCCTCAGCCTCCTCGGCCCCCTCGCCGCCCCCGCTCTCGGCTCCCCAGCGCACACCCCTGGCCGCCCAGGTGATCGCGACGCTGCGCCAGCAGATCACCTCGGGCCGGTGGCCGGTGGGCAGCCGTATCCCCACCGAACCGGAGCTGGTCGAGCAGCTCGGGGTGGCCCGGAACACGGTGCGCGAGGCGGTGCGCGCCCTCGCGCACAACGGGCTGCTGGACATCCGGCAGGGCTCGGGCACCTACGTGCTGGCCACCAGCGAGCTGGCCGGGGTGATGCACCGCCGATTCGCCGGCGCTGATCTGCGGCACGTGGCGGAGCTGCGGTCCGCGCTGGAGACGGCAGGCGCCCGGCTGGCCGCACGGCGGCGCACGGAAGCGGACCTGCGGGAGCTCGACGGCATGCTGGAGCGCCGGGAGACGGCGTGGGACTCCGGCGATGTCGAACGCTTCATCGACGCCGACCGGAGTCTGCACATGGGGGTGCTCTCCGCCTCCCACAACGAGGTGCTGACCGGGGTGTACGCCGACCTCGGCGAGGTGCTGCGGTCCTATCTGCGGCAGGACGTGGGTGAGGAACTGCGCCCGGAGAACCACATGGACCACACCCGGCTGCTGGACGCCATCCGGGCGCAGGACGCGGAGGCCGCCTCCGAGGAGGCGGCCTCGCACACGGCGGAGTGGGGACACGGGGCGCTGTAGCGGACCGCCCCGCCGCGGGCCGGGGGCCGTGCAGCGGGGCGGAGCCCGGCGGCCGGGCCCGCCACGGGGCCGGGGGCGGCCCCGGCCGCGCCCCGGCGGGGGGTCAGGCCCCCATCATGTGCACGCCGCCGTCGACGTGCACGATCTCGCCCGTGGTGCGGGGGAAGAAGTCCGACAGCAGGGCGACGACACCGCGGCCGGCCGGCTCCGGGTCGGTCAGCTCCCAGCCGATCGGGGCACGGTGGTTCCACACGTCGGCCAGCTCCTCGAAGCCCGGGATGGACTTGGCCGCCATGGACTTGATGGGCCCGGCCGAGACCAGGTTGCAGCGGATGCCCCGGGGGCCCAGGTCCCGCGCCAGGTAGCGGCTGGTGGACTCCAGGGCCGCCTTGGCCACGCCCATCCAGTCGTACTTGGGCCAGGCGATCTGCGCGTCGAAGGTGAGGCCGACGACCGAGCTGCCCTCGTGCAGCAGCGGCAGGCAGGCCATGGTGAGCGACTTGAGCGAGTACGCCGAGACGTGCACGGCGGTGCTGACGTCCTCCCAGGCCGCGCCGAGGAAGTCGAAGGCGCCCTGCGGACCGAAGGCGATCGAGTGCACGACCCCGTCCACCCGCGCGTCCGGACCCCAGTGCTCGCGGATCCGGTCGGCGAGCCCGTCCAGGTGCTCCTGGTTGCTGACGTCCAGCTCGATGACGGGCACGGCCTCGGGCAGCCGCTTGGCGATGCGCTCGACCAGGGAGAGCCGGCCGAAGCCGGTGAGGATGACCTCGGCACCCTGCTCCTGTGCGACCTTCGCCGCGTGGAAGGCGATCGACCCGTCGGTGATGACGCCCGTGACCAGGACGCGCTTTCCAGCGAGGATTCCGCTCATGTTCAGTGACCCATGCCCAATCCGCCGTCCACGGGAATGACGGCTCCGGTGATGTACGCGGCCTCGTCGGACGCCAGGAAGCGGACCGAGGAGGCGACCTCCTCCGCGGTCGCGTAACGGCCCAGCGGTACCTGCTTGACGATGTCGGCGCGCTGCTCGTCGGTGAGCGCACGGGTCATGTCGGTGTCGACGAAGCCGGGCGAGACGACGTTGCAGGTGATGTTGCGGGAGCCGAGCTCGCGGGAGAGCGAGCGGGCGAAACCGACGAGCCCGGCCTTGGAGGCCGCGTAGTTGGCCTGCCCGGCCTGGCCCATCAGCCCGACGACCGAGGAGATCAGCACGATGCGGCCCTTGCGGGCCCGCAGCATGGCGCGGGAAGCGCGCTTGACCACCCGGTAGGTGCCAGTGAGGTTGGTGTCGACGACCGAGGTGAAGTCCTCCTCGGACATGCGCAGCAGGAGCTGGTCACGGGTGACGCCCGCGTTGGCGACGAGCACCTCGACCGCGCCCTGCTTCTCCTCGATCTCCTTGTACGCCTGCTCCACCTGCTCCGGCTCGGTGATGTCGCACTTGACGCCGAGGAAACCCTCGGGCGGCTCTCCGGAGCGGTAGGTGACGGCGACCTTGTCGCCTGCCTCGGCGAAGGCACGGGCGATGGCGAGGCCGATGCCGCGGTTCCCTCCGGTCACGAGCACTGAGCGGCTCACTGTGCGCCCACCCTTCCTGCTTCTGCTGTCGCGGTCTGTCGCAAACAGACTGCCGTCGCGGTCTGTCGCAAACAGAACCTATCCGGCGCCACCGGGCCGCGAGCACTCGGGCACGGACAGGGGCATCCGCGGCCTCCTGTGGGGTCCCTACAGAAACGCCCGTTCCCCGGCGGGGGTGAACTGCCCCGGCCACCGGCGCGGGTACGGGCGCATAGACTTTCCCGTGACCGTATCGAGCACCCACCACACCAGGACAGTGACGTGACACGCCTCGGCGACTCCGTACAGCGCGCCAGCGAGCTGCTGGCCCAGGACCTCTCCACCGACACGAACGTCGAGCGGCTGCTCGCGGAGACCGGGGCGCGGCGCTGTCTGGACCTGAGCGACCTGTCCGCCGAGGAGCAGGCCGAGCTGATCGGGGCGCGGTCGGTCGACCTGCTGCCGTCGGTGGAGAAGCTGGCCGAGCGGATCGAGGAGCGGGCGGCCCAGGGCAAGGGCCTGCACATCAAGCTGGGCATCGACCCCACGATGCCGGACGTGCACCTGGGGCACGCGGTGCCGGTCATCGTGCTCAGCCGCTTCCAGCGGATGGGCCACGACGTCACACTGATCATCGGCGACTTCACCGCCAAGATCGGCGACCCCTCGGGCCGCACGGCCGAGCGTCCCCCGCTGACCGACGAGGACATCGCGCGGAACCTCTCCGGATACCAGGAGCAGGTGCGGCCGTTCTTCGACTTCGAGAAGGTGCGCTTCGCACGCAACAGCGACTGGCTGGCCCCCTTCACGCTGCCGGAGCTGCTGGGCCTGCTGACACAGGTGCCGGTCTCCGCGCTGCTCCAGCGGGAGGACTTCCGCAACCGGCTCTCGGAGGGCTCCGGCCTGACGATGTCCGAGCTGCTCTACCCCGTCGCCCAGGCCCTCGACTCGGTCGAGCTGGACTGCGACGTGGAGCTGGGCGGCGTCGACCAGCTCCTCAACCTCCAGATGGGCCGCCGGATGATGGAGGTACGCGGGCAGCAGCCGCAGCTCGTGGTCACCATGCCGCTGGTCGAGGGCACCGACGGCTCGGGCGCCAAGATGTCCAAGTCCAAGGGCAACTACGTGGGGCTCGGCAGCGCTCCCGACGAGATCTTCGGCAAGATCATGTCGATTCCGGACCGGCTGATGGCCCCCTACCTGCGCGCCTGGACGGAGTGGACCGACGCCGAGATCGACCAGGTGACGGCCCGCATCGACGCGGGTGCGCTGCACCCCATGGACCTGAAGAAGGTGCTGGCCGGCGAGGTCGTGGCAGCCCTGCACGGAGTGCCCGCCGCGATGGCGGCCCGCACGCACTTCGTGGCCCAGTTCTCCAAGAAGTCCTTCTCCGATCTGGAGACGCTCCCCTGCGTCGCGCTGGACGAGCACGGCGAGGAGGGCGTCGCCGCGGTGCTGACCAAGGTCCTGGAGTTCACACCGAGCGCGTCGGCCGCCCGCCGCATCGCGAAGCAGAACGGGCTGCGGCTGATCGTCGAGAAGGCGGGCCAGAAGCAGCAGTCCGTGGTGCTCTCCGAGACGGAGGCGCTGCGCCCGCTCGCGGAGGTCGCCCGCGAGGCGGTCGCCGCGCAGGCCGACGGGCTCGCGGACACGCTGTACCTGAAGGCGGGGCGCAAGGTGGCCGAGATCCGCGGGCTGTGACCGGACCGCGGGCCGCCCGGTTCGGTGCCCCGCCCGGAGACGGCACACGGGGGCGGCGCCGGGGAGCCGGCACACTCCGCGAGCCCCGGCGCGCGGCCCGGGTACGCCCCCTGCCGGATCCGCCGCACCGCCGTCCTGCGCAGGGCGGCCGGTCCGGCCCGCGCGGCGCCCCGGTCTCGTGGCGGACGCATCCGAGGCGTACCGTGGAAAGCGTCCGGATCTCCGCGCACGGCCGCGGGGAACGGCAGGTGAGCAGGTGGTGAAGAGTGACGCGGAAGCAGCACCAGCCCGAGGTTTTCCGGATCACCGGGGCCCGCCAGGGCCTGCAGGAGGACGTGCGCGGAAGGCAGCGGCGCTATGTGATCTCCATGCTGGTCCGCACCCTCGCCGTCATCCTCACCGTGGTGCTGTGGAACGTGGAGCGCCCACTGGCAGTGGCCACCCTGGTGATCGGACTGATCCTGCCCTACATCGCGGTGGTGATCGCCAACGCGGGCCGCGAGAACGCGCCTTCGGCTCCCCCGGCCGCTCCTCCGCCGGAACCTCCGCAGCGGGCGGTGGAGGGCTCCCGGGTGACGAAAGCGGGCGACAGAACCACGCCGGACGACGCGGATCGGGCCTCGAACGAGGCCGCGAGCGGCCGCAGTTGATCTGGTTCTTCGCACAAACCTCAAGAAAACCTCAGATCAATCCTGCGGTTCCGGTGCACCACGGCCGCCCCCGCATGCCATACTTCATGTGCGCTCCGCATCCCCCGTCGGAGCGATGGACCGACGCCGGGCGGCTCCCCCCGTGGCTGCCCGGCGTCGCTTAATATCCGGACCGTGAGGCAGGATGAAGCGGTGATCCCCTCCGCCTCCCCCTCCGAAGAGGGACCCGAGACCCCGATCTGCTCCGCCAAGGGCTGCCGCGAGCCGGCCGTGTGGGTGCTCGCCTGGAACAACCCCAAGCTGCACACCCCCGACCGCCGCAAGACCTGGCTGGCCTGCGAGGAACACCGCGAACACCTGTCGAAGTTCCTGGGCGCCCGCGGCTTCCTGAAGGACACCGTGCCGCTCGCAGAATGGCACGCGCCCGACGACGGCTGACCCCGCAGTGCCGCCCCGCCCGGGTCAGCCCCCGATGGCCGACATCGGGCGCTGCGGCTGGACGAACGACGGGTCGTCGATACCGGCACCCGCCTTCTTGCCCCACATCGCCTTCCGCCACCGCTCCGCGATCTCCGCGTCGGACGCCCCGCCGCGCAGCGCGCCCCGCAGATCGGACTCCTCGGTGGCGAACAGACAGGTGCGCACCTGCCCGTCCGCGGTCAGCCGGGTACGGTCGCAGGCCCGGCAGAAGGGGCGGGTGACCGAGGCGATCACCCCGACCCGCTGCGGGCCGCCGTCCACCAGCCAGCGCTCCGCGGGCGCCGAGCCGCGCTCCTCCTGCTGCTCCGGAGTCAGCGTGAAACGGGTGCGCAGCGACGCCAGGATGTCCCCGGCGGTGATCATGCCCTCGCGCTGCCAGCCGTGCTGCGCGTCCAACGGCATCTGCTCGATGAACCGCAGCTCATAGCCCTCCTCCAGCGCCCAGGACAGCAGCTCGGGAGCCTCCTGGTCGTTGAGACCGGGCATCAGCACCGCGTTGACCTTCACCGGCGTCAGCCCCGCCGCCCGCGCCGCGGCCAGCCCGCGCAGCACGTCCGCGTGGCGCTTGCGGCGGGTCATCCGCCGGAACGTCTCGGGGTCGAGCGTGTCCAGCGAGACGTTCACCCGGTCCAGCCCGGCCTCCCGCAGCGCCTCCGCCGTGCGCTCCAGCCCGATGCCATTGGTGGTCAGCGACATTCTGGGACGGGCCGGCAGCTCGGCGCAGCGCGCCACGACACCGGCCAGCCCCGGACGCAGCAGCGGCTCACCTCCGGTGAACCGCACCTCGGTGACCCCGAGCTTGGCGGTGGCGATCCGGACCAGCCGGACGATCTCGTCGTCGGTCAGCAGCTCGGGCTTGGCGAGCCACTGCAGTCCTTCTTCCGGCATGCAGTACGTGCAGCGCAGATTGCAGCGGTCGGTCAGCGAAACGCGCAGGTCGGTGGCGACCCGCCCATAGGTGTCCAGCAGCATGCTGACAGCCCTCCCAAGTGCGTGATCTGCTTCGCAGCGTAAGTCACGTATGTGACATCCGACAGCTTCCGCTGTTGCGGGGTCGCACCTGCGAGGGCGCTGGCGCGCCGGCCCCCGCATCCGCGACTCCCTTCGCGGGGGGCGTCTTCGCGGGGTCGGTTCCCCTCCGCGGGTGGCCCGGCTCCGTGGGGGCACGCCCCCTGACGTCCCGGCCCTCCCCTTCGCGGGGGGCGCAATGTGGGGGCACGCCCCCTGGCGTTTTCGGCTGCCGCCGAGCGGTCGTGTCGGGGGGCGCTGCCCCCCAACGGCCCCCCGCTAAGTGGGCTCCGCCCCCTTAGAAACCCCCAGGCACCACAACTTCTCCCTCCCCCTCCCGTATCCGGCAACCGCCGGGGGCCTCTCGACTGCGGGAGCGCTCTTGTGCTGTGACGGACGGCATCAGGACACTTCCCGCACCCGACGGACCAAAGGCTGGCGCGGAACACACGTACGCAAGGTCTTGCGTGGGTGCGGCTGGGGGTCCTAGGGGGCGAAGCCCCCTAGCGGGGGGCTGTTGGGGGGCGGAGCCGCCCCAACGCCCGTCCGGCGAGGACAAAGGGGGCTCGGGGGCGAAGCCCCCGACAACGGCGCCGCACCGAGGCAAACAACGGACGGGGGCACCCAGCGAAGGGGGGAGGCGGCGCCCCCGCGAAGGGGGCGCCCGGCGTCAGTGGGCGCCTACTCCTGTCATGGAGCGGACCTCGAGCTCCGCGTACTTGGCGCCTCCGGCGCCCTCGTCCTTGGAGACGAGAGAACCGATCCAGCCGAGCAGAAAGCCCAGCGGAATGGAGATGAGGCCAGGATTCTGCAGCGGGAACCAGGCGAAGTCGGCGTCGGGGAACATGGAGGTCTCCTTGCCGGTGACCACTGGCGAGAAGAACACCAGGACCACCGAGGAGACCAGCCCGCCGTAGATCGACCACAGCGCGCCCGTGGTGGTGAAGCGCTTCCAGAAGAGGCTGTAGAGGAGGGTGGGCAGGTTCGCGGAGGCGGCGACCGCGAAGGCGAGGGCGACGAGTCCGGCGACGTTGAGCTTGCCGGCGAAGATCCCCAGGCCGATGGCGACGCCGCCGATGATGACCGCCGAGACGCGGGCCGCCTTGACCTCTTCCTTCTCGGTGGCCTTGCCCCTGCGGATGACGTTGGCGTACAGGTCGTGCGCGAAGGAGGACGAGGAGGCGAGGGTCAGTCCGGCGACGACGGCGAGGATGGTGGCGAAGGCGACCGCGGAGATCATCGCCAGCAGGACGGCACCGCCGGTGGAGTCCGCTCCGCCGCCGATCTCCTGGGCGAGCAGCGGGGCGGCGGTGTTGCCCGCGGCGTTCGAATCGGTGATCGTCTTGCGGCTGAGCAGCGCGGCGGCGCCGAAGCCGAGCGCGATGGTCATCAGGTAGAAGACGCCGATGATGCCGATGGCCCAGTTGACGGATTTCCGGGCGGCTTTGGCGGTGGGCACGGTGTAGAAGCGGATGAGGATGTGCGGCAGCCCGGCGGTGCCGAGCACGAGTGCGATGCCCAGGGAGAGGAAGTCGATCCGCGAGGTCGTCGAGACGCCGTACTTGAGTCCGGGTTCCAGGAACGACGCGCCCTTGCCGCTGTTCTCGGCGGCGGCGCCGAGCAGGGCGGAGAGGTTGTAGTTGAACTTGTGGAACACCAGCACGGTGATCACGACCGTGCCGCCGATCAGCAGGCACGCCTTGATCATCTGCACCCAGGTGGTGCCCTTCATGCCGCCCACCGTCACGTAGAGGATCATGACGATGCCGACGAAGACGACGATCAGGTTCTTGCCGGCCTCGCCGGTGATGCCCAGCAGCAGTGCGACGAGGGCGCCGGCGCCGACCATCTGGGCGAGCAGGTAGAAGATCGAGACGATGATGGTGGAGACGCCCGCCGCGGTCCGTACGGGGCGCTGCCGCATCCGGTAGGCCAGGACGTCGCCCATGGTGTAGCGCCCGGAGTTCCGCAGCGGTTCGGCGACCAGCAGCAGCGCCACCAGCCAGGCGACGAGGAAGCCGATGGAGTAGAGGAATCCGTCGTACCCGGACAGCGCGATGGCTCCCGCGATGCCGAGGAAGGACGCGGCGGACATGTAGTCGCCGGAGATGGCCAGGCCGTTCTGGAAGCCGCTGAACTGGCGTCCGCCCGCGTAGAAGTCGGTGGCGTCCTTGGTCCGGCGGCCTGCCCAGACGGTGACGCCGAGAGTGATGGCGACGAAGACCGAGAAGAGTGTGATGATCAGCGTGCGGTGCTCGCCGGCGCCCTCGGCGGCGAGCTGGGTGGCAGGCGCTGCGAGTTGCTGGGTGAGACTCATGCGTCGTCCTCCTGACCGGCGAGCTCGCCCTTGTCCTCGGCACGGGGTGTGGCCTGGTGGCCGATTTCGGCCCCGGTGGCCCGCTGCAGGTTCTCCGCCTCCAGCCGCGTCTTGAGCGCTTCCGCCTTGGGGTCGAGCTTCACTGCGGCGAACCGCGAGTACCACCAGGCGATCAGAAAGGTCGTCAGGAACTGCGCCAGCCCGAAGACGAAGGCGACGTTGATGTTCCCGACGACCTCGGTGCCCATGAACCCGCCCGCGTAGTTCGAGAGCAGGACGTAGAGCAGGTACCAGACGATGAACCCGACGGTCAGCGGGAAGACGAACGAGCGGTAGCCGCGCCGGAGTTCACCGAACTCGGCACTGTGCTGGACGTCCGTGTAGTCGCGGGGGCCCGGTGGGCCGGAGTGCGCGTGCTCTGGGGCGGTGTCCACAGTGACTCCTGAGGGAACGTGAGGGGGACGGAGCGTTCAAAGAGTGTGACCCACGTCTCAATGACGAGCAGTGCGCGCATCGTAGATCGTGCGTCGCGCCCGCAACAGGGGTCGGTAGTTGAAACAGATAAGACCGATCACGCTTGCGTACAGCCTTCAGCCTTTCTCCATCAATCCATTGCAGTTACCTGGCTCCCAGAGATAACTTCCGTCGTCTGTGGACAACTTCAGACGACATGGAGACCCCATGCATGTGAGACCATCCAGGCGGCGACGTGCTGTAGCGGTGCCGCTGGGACTGGTGTTGACCGCCACCCTCGGCCTGGCGGGCGCGGCCTCCGCGAACGCGCAGACCACCGAGCGGGCCGCGGCCGAGGCCGCGACACCCAAGGCGAAGGCCGGCGAGAAGCTCAGCTACATCGTCAACACCGAAACCAGTGGCCGTACCGTCAAACGTGTCAAGAAGGAAATACGCGAGGCTGACGGCAAGGTCATAGCCACTTACCGGAAAATAGGCGTCATCGTCGCGCACTCCAGCAACCCGGAGTTCGGCGAGACCCTGCGCAACGTCGACGGTGTCGACTCGGCGGGCGCCACCCGCACGGCTCCGCTCAAGGCGGCGACCACCACCGAGGTGGGCAAGCCGCACTTCGTCAAGGAGCCCAAGGCCAAGTCGTCGCTGACCGCGGCGCGGGCCAAGGACCAGGAGCCGCTGGAGTCCCTGCAGTGGGACAAGCGGGCCATCAAGGCCGACAAGGCCGCCGAGGTCAACGAGGGCAGCAGGAAGGTCACCGTCGGCGTCATCGACACCGGCGTGGACGACACCCACCCGGACCTGAAGGCCAACTTCTCCAAGAAGCAGTCCGCGAACTGCGTCGGCGGCAAGGCCGACACCTCGCCCGGCGCCTGGCGTCCGTACGACCCGAGCGAGGACTACCACGGCACCCACGTGGCGGGCATCATCGCCGCGCCCCGCAACGGTGTCGGCATCGCGGGCACCGCGCCCAACGTGAAGGTCGCCTCCCTCAAGGTGAGCGAGCCCGAGACGGCGCTGTTCTACAGCGAGGCCGTGGTCTGCGCCATGGTGTTCGCGGCCGACCACGGCATCGAGGTCACCAACAACAGCTACTACGTCGACCCGTGGCTCTACAACTGCGACGACCAGGTCGACCAGAAGGCCATCACCGAGTCGGTGCAGCGCGCCATCCGGTACGCGCAGCGCAAGGGCGTCACCACGGTCACCTCGGCGGGCAACTCGTCGAACGACCTGGCCGCGGACGAGATCAAGGACGACAGCAGCCCGGACGACGGCACCCCGGTCGAGCGGACCATCGACCCGGAGCACTGCAAGGACGTGCCGGCGATGCTGGACGGGACCACCTCCGTCTCGGCGACCGGCCCGGAGAACCTGAAGTCGTACTACTCCAACTACGGCCGGTACGAGATCGACGTGACGGCACCCGGTGGTGACCGCGCGTTCCAGACCCCGGAGGAGCCCGCCAAGGACGGTGGCGTGCTGTCCACCATGCCGAACGGCGAGTACGCCTACCTCCAGGGCACCTCGATGGCCGGTCCGCAGGTCGCGGGTGTGGCGGCGCTGATCAAGAGCACCCACCCCAAGTCCAGCGCCCAGGAGGTCTCCTGGCTGCTGAAGGCGCAGGCGCAGACCCTGCCCTGCCCGGAGAGCTACGACCCGGGCAACCGCGGCACCTACGCCGCCACCTGCACCGGCGTGCGGGGCAACAACAGCTTCTACGGCCACGGACTCGTGGACGCGCTGGCGGCCGTCACCAAGTGACGGCGGGGCGGCGTGACAGCGTGACGAAGTGACGGAGTGCCGACCGCACCGGCCCGCTCGACGGCCCGGGGCGGTCGGCAGAAGGGGCCGGACCGCGTATCCAGCGGTCCGGCCCCTTTCCGTCTTCCGTTGCCGGGTCGGTTACCGGTCGGCGAGTTCCGGCGCGGGCCGGGACGGCTCGACGGGCTGTCCGGCGGGCTGCCAGCCGGGGCCGCGGAAGATCCGGCCGCCGCGCTCCCGCCAGCTGCGCGCCGCGCGCACGTCACGGGCGATGGCCGCGTACTCGTGCGTGGCGACGCGCAGCGGGTTGTAGGAGTCGACGTTCTTGGTCAGACCGAAGACGCAGGAGTCGGTCTCCGGCACGAACGAGCCGAAGAGCCGGTCCCAGACGATCAGGATGCCGCCGAAGTTGCGGTCGAGATAGCTGCCCTGGGACGCGTGGTGCACACGGTGGTGCGAGGGTGTGTTGAAGACGAACTCGACGGGGCGCGGCAGCTTCCCGATCCGCTCGGTGTGGATCCAGAACTGGTAGACGAGGTTGGTGGCGGAGCAGAACGCGAGGGCCGCCGGATGGACGCCGCAGGCGATCATCGGTACGTAGAACGGCCACACGGTCCAGGTCGTCCAGGGCTGGCGGAGCGCCGTGGTGAGGTTGAACTTCCGGCTGGAGTGGTGCACGACGTGGCAGGCCCACAGGATGCGGATCACGTGGTGGCCACGGTGCGACCAGTAGTAGAAGAAGTCCTGCGCGAGCAGCATCAGGGGCAGGGTCCACCAGAGGATCGGCACGCGGAGCGGGGTGAGTTCGTAGAGCGCCGCGTACACGGCGACGATCGGGATCTTCCACAGCGCGTCGAACACCAGGCTGCCGAGCCCCATGGTGATGCTCGTCGCGGCGTCCTTCGCGGCGTATCCAGCGGCGTCCTCGTCCGGATGCAGGCGGTAACTCACCATTTCGATGACGGTGAGCAGGACGAACGCGGGGATGGACCAGAGGACCACATCGGGCAGGCTAGACGGCATGTCAGCAAGGTAAGGCCGCCGGAAGCCCCGCGCCAGAGGTTGTTACCGCTTGGTATGGAATCCCGGCCGCAGCACACCCGCCCCTTCCCTCCCGGAGCGGGTATCACGCGGACGGGTGCCGTCCGGGCTCCGGCCCGGCGCCCGTCCGCTCCCCCGTCCGCTCCCCCGGCCGTCGGCGCGCGGGCACCGGAGACGTCGTCGGCCGTACCGTACGGGAGTTGAGCGCTTTGCGGACGGAGTCGGACGCCGCAAGGCCGCACGTTCCGCCGGCACGCACGTCGCCCCGCCGCCCGCGCCCGGACGCGCTCACCCGCGAACGGGGCCCGGCGGCAGGGACTTTCCCGGCCGCGGCGACGGGCGTCGGCCCCGGCGCCGCCGCCCGGCCGCGCCGGGACACGGGACGCGGCCGGGAGAGGCGACGGTCCGGCCCCGGCCGCGGGCGCCGGTCCGTGCGCCGTCTGGGCACGGACCGGCGGCCTGAGCGGAACGTCCGATCCGCCCGCACCGCTGGGGGTTTGGCGGCTTTCCGCAGTGCCGGGGCCGGACCCGCCGGGAGTGCGGAGCGGACGCTGCGGTGCGGGCACGGCGTGCGGCGCTGTCAGTAGCGACCCGTATTCTCTGTGACCATGCTCGAAGACCAGACGGCACGCACGGACGGGACCTCCCCGCGCATCCCCGCGCAGCCCGCCGCCGACTCCCAGCCGCCCTCCGACTGGCCCACCGGATATCCGGACGGCTACGCGGTGGTGGACGTGGAGACCACGGGCCTCGCGCGGGACGACCGGATCGTGTCCGCGGCCGTCTACCGCCTCGACGCACGCGGCGAGGTCGAGGACCACTGGTACACGCCGGTCAATCCGCAGCGCGATCCCGGCCCCACCTGGATCCACGGGCTGACCGCCGAGGCGCTGGCCGACGCGCCGCTCTTCGGGCAGATCGCCGACGAGTTCGCCACCCGGCTGGCGGGCCGCGTGCTGGTCGCACACAACGCCGTCTTCGACTGGTCGATGATCGCGCGGGAGTACGCGCGGGCGGAGCGCGAGGCGCCGGTGCGCCAGCGGCTGTGCACCATCGCCCTGTCCAAGGAGCTGTCGCTGCCGCTGCCCAACCACAAGCTGGAGTCCCTCGCCGCGCACTACGGCGTGGTCCAGCAGCGGGCGCACCACGCGCTGGACGACGCGCGGGTGCTGGCCGAGGCGTTCCGCCCCAGTCTGCATCTGGCGGCGCGGCAGCGGGTGCGGCTGCCGCTGCTGGCGTGCCAGCCGCTGACCGAGTGGTCGGACGCGGTGGTCCCGCGCCGCCCGGGAGGCGGGCCGGGTGCCGGGTACCGCGCCTACGGCAGCGGGTACGGCACCTGGCGGCCCTCGCGCAAACGGCCGGCCTGTCCGTACCCCAACCCGGGACGCTACGAACCGGAGGGGCGCCTGGTGCAGGGGATGCGGGTGGCCATCTCCGGAGACACCTCGGTGGACCGGGACCTGCTGGAGGACCGGGCGATCGAGGCGGGCCTCCACATCGCCACCAGCGTCTCGCGGCTGACCAGTCTCCTGGTCACCAATGACCCGGACTCCCCCACCTCGAAGGTGGTGAAGGCCCGCAGCCACGGCACGCCCGTCGTCGACGAGGCCGCCTTCACCCAGCTCCTGCAGGACGTGGCCCCCGCACCGGAGGGGTGAACCGCCGGGGGGTACCGTCGGTAGACGTGTACCGCTTCCTGCTGTCCCGGCAATGGGTGATCCTCACCCTGCTCGGCCTCGTGCTGATCCCCGCGATGATCAAGCTGGGCTTCTGGCAGCTGCACCGCCACGAGAGCCGGGTCGCGCGCAACGAGGAGGTGGCCGCGAGCCTGGCGGCGCCCACCGTGCCGGTCACCGAACTGACCGGGAGGGGCCGGGAGCCCGCGGACCGCGACAAGTTCCGCACGGTCACCGCGCACGGCACCTACGACACCGAGCACGAGGTCGTCGTCCGGCACCGCACCGGCCCGGACCGCGACACCATCGGCTATTTCGTCGTCACTCCGCTCGTCCTCGACGACGGTTCGGCGATCCTGGTCAACCGCGGCTGGATCCGCGCGGACCGCGACCTGACGGCCTTCCCCGAGGTACCCGAGCCGCCCCGGGGCCGGGTCGGAGTCGTCGGACGGATGATGCCGGACGAGACCACCGAGGCCAGCGGGATCAAGGACACCCAGGGCCTGCCCGACCGCCAGGTCATGCTGATCAACAGCCGGAAGCAGGCCCCGGAGGTGGACCGCCCGCTGCTGGGGGGCTACGTCCAGCTCACGAAGACCTCGCCCCGGCCCGGCGGGCAGCAGCCGGAGGTCCTGCCCGAGCCCGACCACAGCGGGATCGGGCCGCACATGGCCTACGCCGTGCAGTGGTGGCTGTTCACCGCCGCGGTCCCGGTCGGCTGGGTCGTCCTGGTGCGCCGCGAGGTCAAGGAGCGGCGCGCGGCGGCCCAAGCCCCGGAGCGGCCGGAGCCGGTGGCCGAACCCGTCTGAGACCGGCGGGATCCGGGGCACCGCACCCTCCGGGGCCGCACCGCGGTCAGGCAGACTGCTCCCCATGGACCTTGGACTTTCAGAGCGCGTCTACGTCATCACCGGGGGCACCCGCGGGCTCGGGTTCGCCACCGCCGCACAACTGCTCGCCGAAGGGGCGCGCGTCGTCGTCACCGGCCGCTCGGAGAAGTCGGCCGAGGAGGCGGCGGCGCAGCTCGGGGTGGAGGCGTCGGGCGCCGAGGGCCGGGCGCTGGGCATCGGCGCGGACAACGCCGACCCGGGGACCCCGGCTCGGGTGATCGCCGCCGCGCGGGAGCGGTTCGGGCGGTTCGACGGCCTCCTCGTCAGCGTCGGCGGCCCCCAGGCGGGCGTACCCGCCGACCAGCTCACCGACGAGCAGTGGCAGACGGCCTTCGACGACGTCTTCCTGGGCGCCGTGCGGCTGGCCCGCACGGCAGCCGGCGAGCTGGGCGAGGGCGGAGTGGTCGGCTTCGTGCTCTCCGGGTCCGTGCGCGAGCCGATCCCCGGGCTGACCCTCTCCAACGGGCTGCGTCCGGGGCTGGCGGGGTTCGCCAAGAGCCTCGCGAACGAGCTGGGCCCGCGCGGCATCCGGGTGCTGGGGCTGATGCCCGGCCGGATCGGCACCGAGCGGATGCAGTATCTCGACTCCCTCTCCGGGGACGGGGACGCCGCCCGCGAGCGCAACTGCGCGGGCATCCCGCTGCGCCGCTACGGCACACCGGAGGAGTTCGGCCGGACGGCCGCCTTCGCCCTCTCCCCCGCCGCCTCGTATCTGACCGGGGTGATGCTGCCGGTTGACGGCGGAGCGCTGCACGGGTTCTGAGCGCCCGGTGCCGCCCGGAGCCGGCCCGCTGCGGGGATCAGCTCACCCGTTCCGCACGGTGCCGGGCGGCCCGCATCCTCACCTCGGCCGGCAGCTCCTGGAGCCCGGCCGAGGTCACCGCGTGGGCCAGCGCCTCGCGGTACAGCCGGTGCACTGCGGGGCCCGGCTTGGCGTGCGCGGTCAGCACCAGCCCGACGCGGGCCCGCGGGCGGCCGCGCTTCCCCGTCAGGACGACGCGCGCCCGGTCGATGCCCGGCTGGGACTCCGCCTCCGCGGCGACGGCGTCCTCCAGGGCCCGCCCCCGGAGGACGGCGCCCTCGCCGTCCCTGCTGTCGACCTCGACTCCGTCCAGCCGCTGCCACCGCAACTGCGCCAGCAGCCACCACAGGAACAGCAGGAACAGCACCGCCAGGACGGCGAGAGCCACCGGCCACCACCAGCCCTCGTCGGTCCACCGGGTGCGCTCGGCGTCGGTCAGCACCACGTCCTCGGGCCCGCTCCACGGCCAGTCCGCCGGCATGGTGACCCCCCAGCGGCGGGGCAGGTCGAAGCCCGCGAAGAGCACCGCCAGGCCGAGTGCGAGCAGCACCAGCCCGACCAGCGCGAGCAGCACCCGGTCAACAGTCCGCAGCATCGTCCTCGCCTCACCGTCGTTTCGGCGGCCGCCGCACCTGGACGGCCAGTCCCGGTCGGCCGGCCAGTCCCAGCTCCGCGATGCCGGCGCGCAGCGCGCCGTCCAGATCGCCGCGCACCTCGGCCAGGTCGCGGAAGTGCGCCGTCGCCCGGGCCCGGACCCTGCGGCGGGAGACGGTGACCCGCACCGCCTGCACGCCCGAGACCTCCATGGCCCGGTCCCGCAGCACCAGCGCGGCGGCGGAGCGTTCGAGTCCGGCGCGCACCCCGGGGACGTCCGGCCGCATCGTCAGCAGCGACCGCTTGCCGGGAGTGAGTGCCAGCACCAGCAGCCACAGGCCGAGTGCGGCGAGCACGGCGGCGCCCGCCAGCATGAGGACGTCGTCGAGGCGGCGGGAGGCCAGCTCGTCGGTGAGTGTCCGGCGCCAGGCCATACCGGTGCGACCGGCCCGCACGGAGGCCGCGTCGTAGAGCAGGATCCCGGTGCCGGCGAACAGCAGCAGCGCGACGACACCGGCCGGCACCCTGCGGACCGACCAGAACCGGCCCGCCTTCCCTGCGCCCGCGCCGGGCCCGTCGGCCTCCTCCGGGGGAGCGGCCCCGGAGCCGGACGGCCCGGACGCGGAGGGCGGGGTCGGCCCGGCGGCCTCCGGATCCGAGGGTCCCTCCGGAGTCTCGGGGGTCTCCGGGAGCTCGGTGGATCCGGGGGCCCCGGGGGTCTGCGGGGCCTTCTCCGACGTGGTGCCCGCTCCTCGCCGGCCGGCCCCGTTCGGGTGCGGGGCGCCCGTGTCGCCTGCTGGGGTCACTGCACCCTCCCGGAGCGTTCGCCCCGCAACTGCGCCGAGGTCAGCCGCTCGATGTCCAGTGCCACGTCCGGCACATCCATGCCGACGAGTTCGCCCAGCCGTGCGATGACGCGGCGGCGTACGGCGCCGCACTGCGCACCGAGGTCCGAGGGGTAGCCGAGTTCCAGTCCGAGCCGTACCCGCGCGGTCCGCTCCCGCACAGTGACCGCGGTGCGGCGCACCGGCCGGCCCACCGGGAGCCGGCCCGCCGCCGGGTCCTCCCCGGCCGGGACCTGGCGCAGCGCCTCACGCGCGGCCTGGGCGGCTACTTTGGCGACCACCCGGTCGGCGATCCTGGTCGCCCCCCGCTCTCCCGCGGAGATCTGGGCATCCGTCACGGAGTCACCTGCGGCGCTCGCCGTCCCGGCCGCGGAAGAAGTCTCCCGCCTCCAGGTCTCCGTCCGCGAACCGGCCCACCAGGAAGCCGACGGCCCCCAGCGCCGCGACCAGCACGAAGGCTCCGAATCCGCCGAAGTATCCGGCGAAGCCCAGTGCCAGTCCGGCGATCAGGCCGGCAAAGGCCATACTCATCCTGCGCTCCTTCGGTCGGCGCCGGGACGGGGCTCCCGGCGCTCGAGCACGTTCCCTGGTGTGCCGCGGCGGCTCACTGCACGCGGGTGCGGTCGGAGTCCTCGTCCTCGTCGTCCTCCTCGTCCGGCAGCTTGACGTCGCTCACCGCGATGTTGACCTCGACCACCTCGAGGCCGGTCATCCGCTCGACGGACGAGACGACGTTCTCCCGGACCGCGCGCGCCACATCCGAGATCGACACGCCGTAGTCGACGACGATCTCCAGATCGAGCGCCGTCTGCACCTCGCCGACCTCGGCCTTGACGCCCCGGCTGACCGACCGGCCCCCGCCGGGGACCCGGTCGCGGACGGCGCCGAAGGTCCGGGCCATACCGCCGCCCATCGCATGGACACCGACCACGTCGCGGGCCGCCATGCCCGCGATCTTCTCGACCACGCCGTCGGCGATGGTGGTGCGGCCCCGGGTGCCCGCCGCCCCCGACCCGCGGCGCCCCTGTTCGGCTCCCCCGCCGGTCTGCCGTCCGGTGGCCCCGCTGCGGTTCTCGGAGCGGTTGGACGTACTGGTCTCGGACATCTCTGCGCCCCTCTCGGAGGTTCGAAGCGGCCTGCCGCTCCGCGCCTCACCGTAGGCACAACCCGCCCGGCGCCGCGCGCGCAGATCCGCTGCACTCCTCCGTGCGGGTGACCCTTGCCGCCCGTACGCCCCGCGGTCCGCGCGGGCACGCCGTCGGCACGGAAGGTTCTCTCACGGGCGACGGGAACGGCGGCGGACGCGGAAGGGAAGTGCGCGCCATGGCGGCGGAACGGCTGACCACGGAGGTACGGCAGCAGCTCGGGCTGGGGCGGATCCTGCCGCTGGGAGAGGCGGCGGACGGCGTCTGGGTGACGGAGGAGGTCGCGTTGGGGGTGCTCCACCGGTCGGTACCCGGCGCCCGGCTGAGCGCGGTGCGGCTGGACCCCTCCGGTCCGCGCTCAGCCGCCGAGTCCGCCGTACCGGCACCCGCCGGTGCGCTGCCGCCGGGCCCGCTGACGCTGACCGCACATCTGGCGGTGGACGCCGACCGGCCGGTTCCGGCCGCGGCCGACGAGGTGCGGCGCACCCTGCTGGCAGCCGCCGAGCGGGAGCTGGGCCTGCCGCTGGAGTACGTGGACCTGCGGGTCACCGAGCTGGTGGAGGCGGGCAGCGCCGGACGCGTCCGCCGGGAGGAGGGGTCCGGCCCCCGGGAGGGCGCGGAGGAGCCGGCGCCCGGGCGGGAGCCCGCGGCGCGGGGCGCCGGCCCGGGCGGGCGGACGGAGGAGCCGGGGACGGAGCAGGCGGAGGCGGCCGACCGGGTCGCCCGGGCCGTGCTCGCGGTGCCGGGCGTGGTCCGGCTCGCCCCCGCGCAGGGCCCGGCCTTCTCGCATGTCGCCGCGGGGCCGCGGTTCAGCGCCGTCCGGATCGAGGGCGACCCGGCGGCGGGACCCTGCCATGTGCTGCTCAGGGTGACCGTCTCGCCCGAGCACCGCGTCCTGGACACCGCGCGCGCCGCGGGTGCCGCGGCGCGCGGGGCGCTCGGTACCCCCGACGGGGTGACCGCGGCGGTCCTGGTGGCCGCCGTCGACCGGAGGTGAGCCGCCGACCGGAGGTGAGCGGCTAGTCGCCGAGCCCGGCGAGGTCGCGGAGCCGGCGGGCCTGGGCGGCGCGCTCGGCGGCGCGCTGCTCGTCGTAGCTGCGCGTGCCGGCACCGGCGAGCAGCGCCTTGGTCTCGACGACGGCGCCCCGCGGTGCGGCCAGCAGCGCGGCTGCCAGGTCGGTGACGGCGCCGTCCAGCTCGTCGGCGGGCACCACCAGGTTGGCGAGCCCGACGCGTTCGGCCTCCTCGGCGTGGACGAAGCGGCCGGTGGCGCAGATCTCCAGGGCGCGCGCCTGGCCGACCAGGCTCACCAGCGGGTGCGTGCCGGTCAGGTCGGGCACCAGCCCGAGGCTGGTCTCGCGCATGGCGAACTGCACGTCCCGCGCGCAGACCCGCAGGTCGCAGGCGAGCGCGAGCTGGAACCCGGCGCCGATGGCGTGCCCCTGGACCGCCGCGACACTGATCAGGTCGGGGCGGCGCCACCACGTGAACGCCTCCTGGTACTCCGCGATGGCGGCGTCCAGTTCCTCGTCGCCACCGCGTGCGAGATCCAGGAACGACGGTTCGCCGTCGAAGCCCTCGGGCTCGAAAGCCTGTCGGTCGAGCCCGGCGGAGAAGGACTTGCCCTCGCCGCGCAGCACGACGACCCGCACCGTGCCCGGCAGCACGCGCCCCGCCTCGGCCAGTGCCCGCCAGGTGGCGGGCGTCTGCGCATTGCGCTTGGCCGGGTTGGTGAGGGTGACCGTGGCCACCTCGCCGTCGGCGGCGACATGTACGCCGTCCTGGTTGAGCAGGGTCATCGAGGTCCTCCGGTGGTTACCCAGCAGTATTGCCAACTGAAGAGTAACTACCGGAGGGTCTGCTCGAAAGCCTCCTCAGGAGGAGCTCGGCTTCTTGCCTCGGGTCGCTCCGCCGCGTCCGCGCAGAGTCACACCCGACTCGCTGAGCATCCGGTGCACAAACCCGTAGGAACGCCCGGTCTCTTCGGCCAGCGCCCTGATGCTCGCTCCGGAGTCGTATTTCTTCTTCAGGTCTGCCGCGAGCTTCTCGCGCGCGGCGCCGGTCACCCGGCTGCCCTTCTTCAGAGTCTCGGCCACCCGTGCCTCCTCATGGGAAGTGCGCTCTGTGCCTCTCATGATCACCCCTCCCCCCACATCTGGCCACCCATTCGGCAAGGTCTTCATGGGCGGCTCGGGAACATGTGCACGCCGGGAGCGCCCGGCGGACACCGCTTCCCTCCCTGTGCAGATGCACGTGCATGTCGGATTCCGGAGCGCACACACGAGAAAAACAGCAGGTCAGCGACGTTTCGGAGGAATCGGTCCGGACCGCCGCCGACTCCTGCCACGGGGACCCGGCCCGGCCGTCGGGCCGCGCCGGGGTACCAGCCGCACTCACTCAGATGAAGGATCAACCGTCGGCCGAATGATCCATCCCGGATGGATCAAGCAAGGGCCACGAGGTCCGCGTACTCCTGCCCCCACAGGTCCTCGACACCGTCCGGCAGCATGATGATCCGCTCCGGCTCCAGCGCCGCGACGGCGCCCTCGTCGTGGGTGACCAGTACGACCGCCCCGGTGAAGGTGTGCAGGGCGCCCAGGATCTCCTCGCGGCTGGCCGGGTCGAGGTTGTTGGTCGGCTCGTCCAGCAGCAGCACATTGGCCGAGGAGACGACCAGCGTGGCCAGGGCCAGCCGGGTCTTCTCCCCACCGGAGAGCACCCCGGCGGGCTTGTCCACGTCGTCGCCGGAGAAGAGGAAGGAGCCCAGCGTCTTGCGGATCTCGACCAGATCCATGTCCGGCGCCGCCGAGCGCATGTTCTCCAGCACCGTGCGCGCGGGATCCAGCGTCTCGTGCTCCTGCGCGTAGTAGCCGAGCTTCAGCCCGTGACCGGGGACGACCTTGCCGGTGTCCGGTTCCTCGACCCCGGCCAGCAGCCGCAGCAGCGTCGTCTTGCCCGCGCCGTTGAGGCCGAGGATGACGACGCGGGAGCCCCGGTCGACGGCCAGGTCGACGCCGGTGAAGATCTCCAGCGAGCCGTAGGACTTCGACAGGTCCTCGGCCATCAGCGGGGTCTTGCCGCAGGGCGCCGGATCGGGGAAGCGCAGCTTGGCGACCTTGTCGCTCTGCCGCTCGCCCTCCAGCCCGGACAGCAGCTTCTCGGCGCGGCGCGCCATGTTCTTCGCGGCGACGGCCTTGGTGGCCTTGGCCCGCATCTTGTCGGCCTGCGAATTGAGGGCCGCCGCCTTCTTCTCGGCGTTGGCCCGCTCCCGGCGGCGGCGCTTCTCGTCGTCCTCGCGCTGGGTGAGGTACTGCTTCCAGCCCATGTTGTAGATGTCGATGGCCGACCGGTTGGCGTCCAGGTAGAAGACCTTGTTGACCACCGTCTCCACCAGGTCGACGTCGTGGGAGATGACGATGAGACCGCCGCGGTAGGTCTTGAGGAAGTCGCGCAGCCAGACGATCGAGTCGGCGTCCAGGTGGTTGGTCGGCTCGTCCAGCAGCAGGATGTCGGCGTCCGAGAAGAGGATGCGGGCCAGTTCGACGCGGCGCCGCTGACCGCCGGAGAGAGTGTGCAGCGGCTGGCCCAGCACCCGGTCGGGCAGGCCGAGGCTGGCGGCGATGGTCGCCGCCTCCGCCTCGGCGGCATAGCCGCCCTTGGTGAGGAACTCGGTCTCCAGGCGCTCGTACTTCTTCATCGCCTTCTCGCGCGTGGCGCCCTTGCCGCCCGCGATGCGCTCCTCGTTCTCCTGCATCTTGCGCAGCACCACGTCCAGGCCGCGTGCGGAGAGGATGCGGTCGCGCGCGAGCACGTCGAGGTCTCCGGTGCGCGGGTCCTGCGGGAGGTAGCCGACCTCGCCGCTGCTGGTGACGGAGCCGGCGGCGGGCGTGCCCTCACCCGCCAGGCACTTGGTGAGGGTGGTCTTGCCCGCGCCGTTGCGCCCCACCAGACCGATGCGGTCGCCCTTGGCGATGCGGAAGGTGGCGGACTCGATGAGGACGCGTGCTCCGGCGCGCAGCTCAAGACCGGTTGCGGTGATCACTGGAAGACTCCAAGGCAGGGCTGTGGACGTGCGTACGGGAGAAGTGCGGAAGCGGCGTACGCACGCCTAATGCACGAGGAGATGAGGCATGCGGGCCAGTCTACCGGCGGAAGGCAAACGCTTTTCCGGTGCGCTGCCGGACACCGCCCCGCCGCCGCGGGCCCGCCGGGCGCAGCCGGAGAGCCGACGTGCCCCGCGTCACTCCCCGCCGGTGTGCACCTGGAAGGCGGCCCGGCGCACGGCCTTGGCCAGTGCGGGGTCCGGATGCGCGGCGGCGAGCGCGACCAGGACCTGCACCGTGCGCGGATGGCCCGTCGCCCGGACCTCCTCCAGCAGCTTGGGCACCGAGCCCTGTACGGCGGTGCCCAGGTGGTCGACCAGCAGGCGCTCCTCGCCGTGGTCGGTGACGGCGGCCGCGGTGTCCACCCACAGCCAGGTCGCCTCCTGCCGGGTGAGCACACCGGGGGCGCCGCCCGAGAGGTCCTCCGGATCGGTGCCCGCCTGCTCGGCCAGCCACAGCAGCGCGTAGGGCCGCAGGGTGGGCTCCTCCGCGGCCTCCTGCACCGCCTCCTCGGCGGGCGCCCCCACCACGCGCAGCGCCTCGAAGGCCAGCCCCCGGATGAGCGCGTCCTCGCCCCGGGCCGCCTCCAGCAGTTCGGTGACCGCGGGTGAGGTGGGGCGCGCGGCGAGCCAGGCGCGGTACTCGTCCCGGGCCGGGCCCGGGGTCATCCGGGCGCAGCCGCGGAGCATCTCGCCGGCGGACTGCTCGATGTTCCCGGCCGGGCTCTGCGCCGCGACGCAGATCTGTTCCAGCTTGGTCCACACCGCCCAGTTGCCGAGCGGGGTGAGGACGGCGGACCCCTGCCGCACGCCGGTCTCCGGAGCGGGTTCCTCGTCCGCGCAGCGGGTCAGCGCGCCGACGGCGCAGAGCCCGTCCAGCGCCCAGTCCAGCAGTCCGGGCAGGGCGACGCCGACCGTCGCGCGGTTCGGCTCCTGGTCGCGTTCGGCCCGCAGTTCGGCGATGCGCTGGGCGAGCAGGTCGTGCAGCAGGTCGAAGGTGACGGGACCGCCGGAGAGGTGCATCACGGACAGGAACTGCGGCACCGCCTCGACGATCTCCGCGACCAGGCTCTGCTCGTGCGGCAGCGGAGCGGGGTGTGCGAGCGACCAGGCGTCGAAGAGGGCGACCCAGCCCCGCAGCACGGCGCTGTCGTCCTGGTCCCAGGCCCGCAGCCGCCATCCGGCGCGTGCGGTCTCCCCGTGGAGTTCGATGAGGCCGGCCAGCTTGGCCCGGTCCCAGTGGGCGCGCAGCACCGGGACGGTCAACCGCAGCTCTTCGGCCGCGCGTTCGGTCTCGGTGCCGGACTGCGGGGAGCGGCCGGTCCCGGCCGCCCAGCGGGCCACGCGGACGGCCTCGGCGAGGCAGGCGCGGGCATACCGGGCGAGCTGGTCGCGGGGCAGCACACCGTCCGGGGGCGGTGGCGTCCTGGCGGAGCGCCTGGTCGTCACAGTGCGCCGGGCGGCGGCGACGGGCTGTCGGGGAACGAGCCGGAGCCGGTTGTCCCCCGGGGTACGGGACGTCGTCACAGGAGCAGTCTTCACGCTGTGCCGCGGAAACCCAAACCTGGGGTGCCGATTCTGGTCGTTCACGCCCTCCTGCCGACCGCACGGGGAGGGCTGAGGAGGACTCAGGGTGACGCGGCCTCACCCGGACGGCGCGTCCCCGGAGCTGCGGTGCGCCGGCTCGGCGCGGCCCGGATCGGCAGCCCCCGGACCCGCGGGGCCTCGGACCGACGGGGCCTCGGACCGACGGGGCCTCGGACCGACGGGGTCCCGGAGCAGCCCGACGGGGTCCCGGAGCAGCGGGGCCTCAGATCAGTGGGGTGATGAAGCGGCGCAGCGCCTCTTCGTAGCCGTGCGGGTCGGCGTTCCACATGGCGGCGTGCGGGGCGTCCGGGACCTCGCGCAGGGAGATCAGCCGGGGGCGGCGCGCGGCCAGTGCCCGGGAGCTGTCCACCGGCGCGACGGTGTCGGCGGGTCCGTGCAGCACCAGGGTGGGCACTGTCAGCTTGGCGGAGTCCACCACCGCGACGTCCCGTCCCTCGGGGAGGCCGGCGCGTCCCTGGACGGCGCGCACGACGAGCGGCAGCAGCGCGCGCGGGGTGCCCCGGAGGGCGGCCAGCGCGCGCACGGTGGCGGGCCAGTCCAGTACGGGCGAGTCCAGCACCAGGCCGGCCACCCGGTCCCGCAGCGGGGAGTTCGCGGCGGTGTGCAGCGCCATCGTGGCACCGCTGGACCAGCCGTGCAGGATCACCCGTCGGGCGCCGTGCTGCACGGCGTAGCGGAGGGCGGCGTCCAGGTCGCGCCACTCGGAGTTGCCCAGGTGCCCGATGCCGTCGGGGTACGGGGGCGCGCCGGGGTCCCCGCGGTAGGCGATGTCGAGCACCGGGACGCTGAACCGCCGGTAGAAGGGGACGAGTGCCAGGGGGTGCTCACGGGTGGCGCCGAGGCCGTGCACGGCGATCACCCAGACGCCGCGGTCGCCGGGGACGAACCAGGCGGGCAGCGGACCGAGTTCGCCGGGGATCTCGGCGTCGGCGTACGCCGTCCCGAGCGCCTCGCCGGGGTTCCCGACGTACACCTGCGGGGTGAGGCGGACGGTGGTGCCGGCGCTCAGCCGCCCCCGGTCGACGCGGCGCAGCTCCCGTACGACGGCGTGCGGGCGGGGCCGCGCCGCGGTCGCGTCCGCCAGCACCGGGCCGACGACGGCGTGCACCCCGCGCCCGGTCAGCCCGTAGACCCCGGGCAGTCCGGCGGCCAGGGAGCGGGTGACGGCGATCCTGTCGTCGTCGTGCGAGTGCACCGTCAGCCGGGTGCCCTCGAACCCCGCGGTGGGCCCGCTGCCGGCGTCGCCCCGGGGCCGCGGCGGGCGCAGCGCGGCATCGGCTGCGTACCGTCCGGCCGCCAGGGTGGCCGCGCCGGTACCGAGCACGGTGGTGGCGGCCAGGGCCGCGGTTCGCAGGCGCATCCTCCACAGTGTTGACGCGATCGGAGGCCGGAAACCAGCAGGGCGGGCCGGGAGGGTGACACCCGACCGGCGGAACCGGGACGGAAGCGCCAGCATGGGCCGGGGTGTTGGCGGGCGGGCGGCCGCGTCGCGTTGGCTCCGTGCAGCCCGCTGACTACGGTGTGACCTGGCCCACACAACAGGTGTCAGGGGGCGACACTTCGATGCCCGCCCCAGTTCACCTTCCGTTCACTCGCCGTCTTTACGTTCACGACGTCATTGCCCCTCGAACTGATTGTGCCTGGTGAATGGAACACATCACGCTTCTCATCGGGATCGTGATCGTCACGGCCTTGGTGTTCGACTTCACGAACGGCTTCCACGACACGGCCAACGCCATGGCCACGACCATCTCCACCGGGGCACTGGCTCCGCGGGCGGCGGTCGCCATGTCGGCGGTCCTCAACCTCCTCGGCGCCTTCCTGTCCATCGAGGTGGCCAAGACCATTTCCTCGGGAATCATCGACGAAGGTTCCGGCATCCGGCCCGAAGTGATCTTCGCGGGGCTGGTGGGCGCGATCATCTGGAACCTGCTGACCTGGCTCGCCGGGCTGCCCTCCAGCTCCTCGCACGCCCTGATGGGCGGACTGATCGGCGCGACGCTCGCCGCCGTCGGCACCGGCGCGGTCAACGGTGACATCGTCGTCATGAAGGTCCTCATCCCGGCGCTGGCCGCACCCGTGGTCGCGGGCCTGGCCTCCCTGTGCGCCACCCGGCTGACCTACCGGGTCGCCCGGAACGCCGACGAGGAGCGGACCGCCAAGGGCTACCGCGCCGGGCAGATCACCTCCGCCGCGCTGGTCTCCCTCGCCCACGGCACCAACGACGCGCAGAAGACCATGGGCGTCATCACTCTGGCGCTGGTCACCGGCGGCGCGCTGGCGCCCGGCTCCGACCCGCCGGTGTGGGTCATCGCCTCGGCCGGGCTCGCCATCGCGCTGGGCACCTACCTGGGCGGCTGGCGCATCATCCGCACCATGGGCAAGGGCATCACCGACATCCAGCCGCCGCAGGGCTTCGCCGCCCAGACCAGCGCGGCGGCGACGATTCTGGCCTCCTCGCACATCGGCTTCTCCCTCTCCACCACCCACGTGTGCTCGGGCGCCGTGATGGGCTCCGGCCTCGGCCGCAAGGGCGGCGTGGTGCGGTGGGGAACGGCCGGCCGGATGGTCGTCGGCTGGGCACTGACCCTCCCCGCCGCCGGCGGGATCGCGGCGGGTGCCGCGCTCCTGGCCGAGCAGGGCGACTGGGGCGTGACGACGGTCGCCGTCCTCGCCCTCGCGCTGTGCGGCGCCATCTGGGTCCGCTCGCGGCGCGCGCCGGTGGACCACACCAACGTCAACGGCGACTCCCCCGCCACGGCGGAGCCCACCGGGGTCCCCGGCCCGACCGCCGAACCGGCGGCGGAACCCGCACCCGTGTCCGTGCCCGCCGGCGTGGTCACCACCGCCGTCCGGGCCGTCGCCCCGCCCCCGCCGCCCGCGGGAGTGACGGTCGGCTCCGCCGCCGAGGAGGCAGCCGCCTCCGAGACCCCGCACCCGACCGGCCGCCCCGCGTCGGCGAGCAGCCTCAGCTAGGCAGAAGGGACGACCGCATGCACATCGACTGGGCCGCGCTCGGCCAGGTCTTCGGCGTCAGCCTGGTGGCGACGGTGGGACTCGTCGGCATCTTCACTCTCGGCATCGTCGCCGGCTCGCCGCGCACCGCCGGCACCGCTCCCTCGGCGCTGGCCCGCACCGGTGCCTACGCCTGCTACGCACTGTGCCTGGCAGCGGTGGCGTACGGGATCTTCCTGATCGCGGGCTGAGCCCGCTCCCGTCCGGCCGCGGCAGCCCTGGCAGGGCTGCCGCGGCCGGACGAACCGCTTCGGTGAGGGGGCACGGGAGCATCCCGTGCCCCCTCACCGATGGTGCTGCCCGCCGCCCCCGTCGCAGGTCAAGGGCGAGTTGACGGGGCCGGACCGGCGTGGTGGACTTCCCGTGCCAAACGGCGGCACGGAGAGGAAGCCGGTGCGAATCCGGCGCGGTCCCGCCACTGTCACCGGGGAGCGCCACCCCAACGAAGCCACGGCCCGCACGGGCTGGAAGGCGGGGGCGGTGTGGATCCGGGAGCCAGGAGACTCTCGCCGCCGGTCGAGTCGAGCCAGGGCGAGGACCCTGAGTGAGGACGCCGAGATGCGTGGCTGTGCCGCCATATCCGCCGCCGACATGCCCTCCGCTGCCGCGGGGAGCGCTGTCGTGGGGACCGCTGCCGTGGGTGAGTGCGCCGGATCCGTCCGCTGATGGGCGCCGCTGACGTCCGGATGCGCGGGATCCTGCTGGGGTTCGCCGCCGACGCGCTGCTGGGCGACCCGCGGCGCGGGCACCCGGTGGCCGTCTTCGGCCGGGCCGCCGGAGCGCTGGAGCGCCGGCTGTGGCGCGACCACCGGGGTGCGGGTGCGCTGCACACCGTCCTCGCCGCGGGCGGCGCCGTCGCCGCGGCCGGTGCCGCGTGCCGTGCCGCGCGCAGCCGGGCGGCCGCACCGCTCCCCGAACTCGTCCTGACCGCGGCCGCCACCTGGGCCGTCCTCGGAGGGACGTCGCTGACCCGGGAGGCGCAGGCGGTCCGCGGCGCGCTGGAGACCGGGGACCTGGAGCTGGCACGCGAGCGGCTGCCCGCGCTGTGCGGGCGCGATCCGCAGCGGCTGGAGGCACCGGAAGTGGCCCGCGCCGTGGTCGAGTCGGTCGCGGAGAACACCTCGGACGCCGTGGTGGGGGCCCTGGTCTGGGGGGCGCTGGCCGGTGTCCCCGGCCTGGTGGGCTTCCGCGCCGTCAACACGCTGGACGCGATGGTGGGCCACCGCTCCCCGCGGCACCGCCGCTTCGGCTGGGCCGCCGCGCGGCTGGACGACGCGGCGGGCGGGCCGGGAGCGCGGCTGACCGCCGTGCTCGCCGCGCTCGCCGGACCCGATCCGCGCGGCGCCCTGCGCGCCTGGCGGGCCGACGCGCACCGGCACCCCAGCCCCAACGCGGGCCCGGTGGAGGCGTCGTTCGCGGGCGCCCTCGGGGTGCGGCTGGGCGGCACGCTCGCCTACGGCGGGCGGGTGGAGCACCGGCCCGTCCTCAACGCTTCCGGCCGCGCCGTACGCACCGCCGACATCGAGCGGGCCGTGCGGCTGTCGCGCCGGGTGGGGCAACTGGCCCTGGTGACGAGCTGTCTGACGGGAGCGGCGGTGCGCCGCCTGCGGCGGGGCCGCACGGTGGGAGGAGCACGGTGAGCGGGCGCGGAACGGGCGGGCGCGGAACGGGCGGGCTGCTGGTCGCGGGGACGACCTCGGACGCGGGCAAGAGCGTGGTGACGGCGGGCATCTGCCGCTGGCTGGCCCGCAAGGGGATCCGGGTCGCGCCGTTCAAGGCGCAGAACATGTCGCTCAACTCCTATGTCACCTCCGACGGGGCGGAGATCGGCCGCGCCCAGGCGATGCAGGCGGCAGCGGCCCGGGTGGAGCCGAGCGCGCTGATGAACCCGGTGCTGCTGAAGCCGGGCGGTGACCGCACCAGCCAGGTCGTCCTGCTGGGCAAGGCGGTCGGCGAGATGTCGGCGCGGGGCTACTTCGGGCGGCACCCGGGCGACGGGGGGCCGGCCGGGGACGGGGCGGACGGCGAGGGTGCGCCGCCCGTGGGGCGCGCGGAGCTGCTGGAGACGGTCGCGGGCTGCCTGGAGGAGCTGCGGCGCACCCACGACGCGGTCGTCTGCGAGGGCGCGGGCAGTCCCGCCGAGATCAACCTGCGGCGCAGCGACATCGTCAACATGGGGCTGGCCCGGGCCTGCCGGCTGCCGGTGCTGGTCGTCGGCGACATCGACCGGGGCGGAGTGTTCGCCTCGCTCTTCGGTACGACGGCGCTGCTGGCGCCGGAGGACCAGGCGCTGCTCGCCGGCTACCTGGTCAACAAGTTCCGCGGCGACGGCTCGCTGCTGGAGCCCGGCCTGGAGATGCTGCGGAAGCTGACGGGGCGCCCCACGCTCGGCGTGCTGCCCTACCGGCACGGGCTGGGCATCGACGAGGAGGACGGGCTGCGGGTGTCGCTGCGCGGGACCGTGCGCGAGTCCGCCGTCGCGGGCCCGTACGGCGCCGATGTGCTGCGGGTGGCCGTGCTGCCGGTGCCGCTGATGTCCAACTTCACCGATGTCGACGCGCTGGCGGCCGAACCCGGCGTGGTGGTGCGGTTCAGCGACCGCCCCGAGGAACTGGCCGACGCGGACCTGGTGGTGGTGCCCGGCACCCGCGGGACGGTCAAGGCCCTGGAGTGGGTGCGGGCACGGGGGCTGGCAGCGGCGCTGGCGCGGCGCGCGGCCGAGGGGCGGCCCGTGCTGGGCATCTGCGGCGGCTACCAACTGCTGGGTGAGCACATCGAGGACGACGTCGAGTCGCGGGCGGGCGCGGTCGAGGGCCTCGGGCTGCTGCCGGTGCGGGTGCGGTTCGCGCCGGAGAAGACGCTGGCACGCCCGCACGGGCTGGCGCTGGGCGAGCCGGTGGAGGGGTACGAGATCCACCACGGAGTGGCCGATGTGCGGGGCGGCGAGCCGTTTCTGCGCACCGCTGACGGCGCTGACGGCGCTCCCGTGGACGGCTGCCGGGTCGGCAGCGTGTGGGGCACCCACTGGCACGGCTCGCTGGAGTCGGACGGTTTCCGCCGTGCCTTTCTGCGGCGGGTCGCCGCCGACGCGGGCCGCGCGTTCGAACCGGCGCCGGACACCCGGTTCGCGGCGCTGCGCGAGGAGCAACTCGACCGGCTGGGCGATCTGATCGAGGAGCACGCGGACACGGACGCGCTGCTGCGGCTCATCGAGCACGGCGTGCCGGAGGGGCTGCCGTTCGTACCGCCGGGGGCGCCGTGAGAAGCCCCGGGTCCGGGCGGCGGGGCACGGCACGCGGCACAGCAGGCGCGGCACCCGGCGCGCGCTGCTCGGCGGGCCCGGCCGGCAGACCCGGCTCGACCGCCTCAGCCGGTCCGACCGGCCCGATCGATCCGACCAGCCCGACCAGCCCGACCAGCCCGACCAGCACAGCACGAAAGCCACTCGAAGGAGTGATCAGCGCATGAGCGCCCGGTATCCGTTCACCGCGGTCGTCGGCATGGCCGACCTGCGGCTGGCCCTGCTGCTCAACGCCGTCAGCCCGGCCGTGGGCGGTGTGCTGGTGCGCGGTGAGAAGGGCACCGCCAAGAGCACCGCCGTCCGGGCCCTGGCGGATCTGCTGCCGGAGGTGCCCGTGGTGGCGGGCTGCCGGTTCAGCTGCGACCCCGCGGCGCCGGACCCGAAGTGCCCCGACGGGCCGCACGAGCCGGCCGCCGCGCAGGCCCGCGCGGCGCGCATGGTCGAGCTGCCCGTCGGCGCCTCGGAGGACCGGCTGGTGGGCGCGCTGGACATCGAGCGGGCGCTCGCGGAGGGCGTGAAGGCGTTCGAGCCGGGACTGCTGGCGGACGCGCACCGCGGCATCCTGTACGTGGACGAGGTCAATCTGCTCCACGACCACCTGATCGACGTCCTGCTGGACGCCGCCGCCATGGGCGCCTCCTACGTGGAGCGCGAAGGCGTCTCCGTCCGGCACGCCTCGCGGTTCCTGCTGGTCGGCACCATGAACCCGGAAGAGGGTGAGCTGCGCCCCCAGTTGCTCGACAGGTTCGGGCTGACGGTCGAGGTGGCGGCCTCCCGGGAGCCGGAGGAACGGGTGGAGGTGGTGCGGCGGCGGCTCGCCTACGACGACGACCCGGCGGGCTTCGCGGCCCGCTGGGCGGAGGACGAGCGCGAGCTGCGCGAGCGCGTCGCGGCGGCCCGGGCGCTGCTGCCCGCCGTCGAACTCGACGACGCGGCACTGCGGCAGATCGCCGCCGCGTGCGCCGCGTTCGAGGTGGACGGCATGCGGGCCGACATCGTGATGGCGCGCACCGCGGTGGCGCTCGCCGCGTGGGCGGGCCGGACCCGGGTCGAGTCCGCGGATGTCCGGCAGGCGGCGCTGCTGGCGCTCCCGCACCGGCGCAGGCGCAATCCGTTCGACGCGCCGGGCCTGGACGAGGACAAGCTGGACCGCACGCTGGAGGAGAACAGCGACCCCGGCGGCGGTCCCGGACCGGACGGCCCGGAGGGACCCGGCGGGCCGGACGGAACCGACGGCCCGGACGGCCCGGACGACGGTGGCGGCCCGGACGACGGCGGCGGCCCCGGCGGCGGTGGCGCGGCGCCTCCGCGGGAAGAGGCGCGGGACGGCGCCGGCGGCGAGCCGTCCGTCCCCGAGCAGGCGCAGCCGGATCCCGCCGAGCAGACCACCGGGCAGTCCGGCCCGCAGCCCTCGCCCCGGCCCTCGGCGGAAACACCCGACTCCGGGCAGGGCGCACCCGACCCCGACGCACCCGCGGCGTCCCAGGGCACCGCATCCTCCGGCGAGCCGTTCGCGGCGCGCACCCTGACCGTTCCCGGACTCGGCGAGGGCGCGGCGGGCCGGCGATCGCGGGCCCGGACCTCGCACGGCCGCACCACAGGGTCGCGCCGTCCGCAGGGGACGTTGGGCAAGCTGCATCTGGCCGCCACCGTGCAGGCGGCGGCCCCGCACCAGCACGCCCGCGGCCGCCGCGGCAGCGGCCTCGTGCTGCGCCGGGACGATCTGCGGGAGGCCGTGCGGGAGGGCCGCGAGGGCAATCTGGTGCTGTTCGTGGTGGACGCCTCCGGCTCGATGGCGGCCCGGCAGCGGATGGGCGCGGTCAAGGGCGCGGTGCTGTCGCTGCTGCTGGACGCCTACCAGCGGCGGGACAAGGTGGGCCTGGTGACGTTCCGGCGCGGTGCGGCCGAGGTGGCGCTGCCGCCCACCTCGTCGGTGGACGCGGCGGCGGCCCGGCTGGAGTCGCTGCCGACCGGCGGACGCACCCCGCTGGCGGCGGGGCTGCTGCGGGCGCGGGAGGTGCTGCGGGTCGAGCGGCTGCGGGACCCGGCCCGGCGGCCGCTGCTGGTCACCGTCACGGACGGGCGCGCGACGGGCGGCCCGGAGCCGCTGGTGCGGGCGCGGCAGGCGGCGCGGCTGCTGGCGGCGGACGGCACCGCCTCGGTGGTCGTGGACTGCGAGGCGGGGCACGTGCGGCTGGGGCTGGCCCGGGAGCTGGCCGCCGAACTGGGCGGCGAGGCAGTCACATTGGAGGAGCTGCGCGCGGACGCGGTGACGGACCTGGTCCGGCACACGACGGACGCACGGAGCGCACGGCAGGCAGGCAAGCACACAGGGAGGGCCGCATAGTGCCGAAGGGACAGCCGGAGGTCGTGCCCCAGGACGGTCTCACCACCCGCCAGCGGCGCAACAGGCCGCTGGTGGCGGTCCACACCGGCGTCGGCAAGGGCAAGTCGACGGCTGCCTTCGGGCTGGCGCTGCGCGCCTGGAACCAGGGGTGGCCGATCGGGGTGTTCCAGTTCGTCAAGTCCGCGAAGTGGCGGGTCGGCGAGGAGCGTGCCCTGAAGGTGCTCGGCGACTCGGGCGAGGGCGGCAGCGTGACCTGGCACAAGATGGGCGAGGGCTGGTCCTGGATCCAGCGCAACGTCCAGGACGGCGAGATGGGCAGCGAGGCGGCGGCCCGGGAGGGCTGGGAGCAGGTCAAGCGGGATCTGGCGGCCGAGACCTACCGGCTGCTGGTGCTGGACGAGTTCGCCTATCCGATGCACTGGGGCTGGGTGGACCCGGCGGAGGTCGTGGCCGTGCTGCGGGACCGCCCCGGCACCCAGCACGTGGTGATCACCGGCCGGAACGCGCCGCAGCAGTTGATCGACGCGGCAGACCTGGTCACCGACATGTCGAAGGTCAAGCACCCCATGGACGCGGGTCAGAAGGGGCAGAAGGGCATCGAGTGGTGAGCAGCACCGCTGCCGGGCGGCCGGGAGCCGCCGCGTGATCCGTACCCCGCGTCTGGTCGTCGCCGCGCCGTCCTCCGGCAGCGGGAAGACGACCGTGGCCACCGGGCTGATGGCCGCGTTCACCGCGCGGGGGCTGGCCGTCTCGCCGCACAAGGTCGGACCCGACTACATCGACCCCGGCTACCACGCGCTGGCGACCGGCCGCCCGGGCCGCAACCTGGACGCCTATCTGTGCGGCCCGGAGCGGATCGCCCCGCTGCTGGGCCATGCCGCCGCCGGCGCCGATCTCGCGGTCGTCGAGGGTGTGATGGGGCTGTACGACGGTGCCGCCGGGCAGGGCGAGCTGGCGTCGACCGCGCATGTCGCCAAACTGCTGCGGGCCCCGGTGGTGCTGGTGGTGGACGGCTCCTCGCAGTCGCGCTCGGTGGCCGCGCTGGTGCACGGCTTCGCCTCCTGGGACCCGCAGGTGCGGGTCGCGGGGGTGGTGCTCAACAAGGTGGGCTCGGACCGGCACGAGGAGTTGCTGCGGGACGCCCTGGAGGGTTCGGGCGTGCCGGTGCTGGGGGTGCTGCGCCGTACCGAGGCGGTCCGTGCGCCCTCCCGGCACCTGGGGCTGGTGCCGGTCGCGGAGCGGCGCGCGGAGGCGGTGGAGTCGGTGGCGGCCCTCGCGGATCAGGTGCGCACCGGCTGCGATCTGGACGCGCTGCTGGCGCTCGCGCGGCAGGCGCCGCCGCTGCCCGAGGAGGCGTGGGACCCGGCCGCCGCGCTGGAGGCGCGGCCGGTGGCCCGGGCGCCGCGGGTGGCGGTGGCCGGCGGCGAGGCGTTCACCTTCTCCTACGCCGAGCACAGCGAACTGCTGCGGGCCGCGGGAGCCGAGGTCGTCCCCTTCGATCCGCTGCGGGACCCGGCGCTGCCGCACGGCACGGCGGGACTGGTCGTCGGTGGCGGCTTCCCCGAGGTGTACGCACCGGAGTTGGCCGAAAACCGCCCCCTGCGGGAGCAGATCGCGGCCTTCCGCGGACCGATAGCCGCCGAGTGCGCCGGGCTCCTCTATCTCGCGCGGGAGCTGGACGGCAAGCCGATGTGCGGAGTGCTCGACGCGCGCGGCCGGATGGCCGACCGGCTGACACTGGGCTACCGCGAAGCGGTCGCCGTGGCCGACAGCGCCCTGGCCGAGGCGGGCACCCGGGTGCGCGGGCACGAGTTCCACCGCACCGAACTGCTGCCGGGCGCCGGGCAGGTGCCCGCCTGGGGACTGGTACGCCCCGAACGCCGCACCGAGGGCTTCGTCCAGGGCCATGTGCACGCCTCCTACCTGCATGTGCACTGGGCCGCCGCTCCGCGGATGGCGGCCCGGTTCACGGCGCGCTGCGCGGCGCGGCGGGAGGCCGGGAGCCCGGCGGGAAGCGCCGTATGAGCGCTCTGGGCACGGGCGCCGGGCCCCGGCTCGTCACCGTCGGCGTGGGCACCTGCGCGGGGGTGCACGCGGAGGAGGTGCTGGACGTGGTGGTGAGTGTGCTGGCAGCCGTGCGCACGGCTGCCGGGACCGGCGGCCGGGAGCCGTTCCCGGCGGACGGCGCCGCCTCCGGCGGGGCGACGGCGCTGGCGACGGTCCAGGCGCGGGCCGCCGAGCCCGGACTGCTGGCGGCGGCCCGGCGGCTGGACCTGCCGCTGATCGCCTACGACGCGCGGACACTGGCCCGGGTGCGGGTACCGCACCCCTCGGACTTCTCCCGCACGGCCGTGGGCACGCCCTCGGTCGCCGAGGCGGCGGCCCTGCTGGCCTGCGGGGGAGGCAGCGGGACGACCGTGCAGGGCGGCGCCCCGGTGCTGCTGGTGCCGAAGACGAAGTCGCGTCCGGCGGCGGGCGCCCCGGTGCGCGCCACCGCCGCGGTCGCCGCCCTGGCCGTCCCGGGGCGGGAGCGGTGAGCGCGCACGGGCCCGGCACGTCCGGGGACGCACCGGCGGCCGCGGACGCGCTGCGGCACCACGGGGACGCGGAAGTGCGCGGCGACGGAGCCGGGTTGACCGACCTGGCCGTCAACGTGCGCACCGGCACGCCCCCGGCGTGGCTGCGGGAGCGGCTGGCGGCCTCGCTGGCGACACTGGCCGCCTACCCCGACGGCGGGCCCGCGCGCGCCGCGGTGGCCGCGCGGCACGGGCTGCCCGCGGACCGGGTACTGCTGACGGCGGGAGCCGCGGAGGCGTTCGTCCTGCTCGCCCGGGCCCTTCCGGCCCGCCGCCCGGTCGTGGTGCACCCGCAGTTCACCGAGCCGGAGGCGGCTCTGCGGGACGCGGGCCACCGGGTGGAGCGGGTGCTGCTGCGGCCGGAGGACGGGTTCCGGCTGGCGGCGGACGCCGTGCCGGCCGAGGCCGATCTGGTGGTGGTCGGCAACCCCACCAACCCGACGTCGGTGCTGCACCCCGCCGCGGTACTGGCGCAACTCGCCCGCGAGGGGCGCACGCTGGTCGTCGACGAGGCGTTCATGGACGCGGTCCCCGAGGAGCGGGACTCGCTGGTGCCGCTGCTCGCCCGGCTGCCGGGGCGGACGGTCGTGCTGCGCAGCCTGACCAAGACCTGGGGGCTGGCCGGACTGCGGATCGGCTACGTGCTCAGCGACCGGTCGACCGTGGCCGCCCTGGCCCGTCAGCAGCCGCTGTGGCCCGTCTCCACCCCGGCACTGGTCGCGGCACAGGCGTGCACCGGCCCCGAGGCGCTGGCCGAGGCGCAGGCGGCGGCCCTCGGGTTCGCGGCGGACCGCGACCGGTTGCGGAAGCGGCTGGCGCCGCTGGCCGCGGCCGGGGTGCGGGAGGCCACCCCGGCACCGCAGGGCCCGTTCCTGCTGGTGCGGCACCCCCGCGCCGCCGCGCTGCGCGACCGGCTGCGGGAGCTGGGGTTCGCCGTGCGGCGCGGGGACACCTTCCCCGGGCTCGGCCCGGAGTGGTTCCGGGTCGCGGTGCGCGACCCGGCGACGACCGACCGGTTCGCGGCGGCGCTGGAGCGGGCGCTGGAGACACTGGACGCCGCGGGCGCACGCTGAGCCGCACCGCACGTGGAACGACCGAAGGAGGAAGGCCATGCCCACCGTGCTGCGGCACCCCGGCACCGTGCTGCGGGACCACGTCTTCGCCGTACCGCTGGACCACGCGCGGCCGGACGGCGAGCAGGTCGAGGTGTTCGCCCGCGAGGTGGCCGCCACGGGCCGCCAGGACGAGGATCTGCCCTGGCTGCTGTTCCTCCAGGGCGGGCCCGGCAACGGTGCGCCGCGTCCGGTCGGCCGGGCCGACTGGCTCCAGGTGGCGCTGCGGCACTACCGGGTGCTGCTGCTCGACCAGCGCGGCACCGGGCGCTCCTCCCCCGCCAACCGGCAGTCCCTCGCGGCACGCGGCACCGCGCGGCAGCAGGCCGCCCATCTGGCGCACTTCCGGGCCGACTCGATCGTCCGGGACGCGGAACTGATCAGGAGGCGGCTGCTGGGCGAGGACGTGCCGTGGTCGACGCTCGGGCAGAGCTTCGGCGGCTTCTGGACCCTCACCTACCTCTCGCTCGCGCCCGAGGGGATCCGGGAAGCGTTCGTGACGGGCGGTCTGCCGGGGCTGCGCACCGGCCCGGAGGACGCCTACCGCGCGGCCTACCCGCGGGTGGCCGCCAAGAACGCGGCGCACTATGCGCGCTACCCGCAGGACGTGGCGGCGGCGCGGCGGATCGCGGCCCACCTGGCGGAGCACGAGGTGCGGCTCCCGGACGGGAGTCCGCTGACGGTGGAGCGGTTCCAGTACCTGGGCATGCTGCTGGGCGAGGGCTCGGGCTCGCACCGGCTGCACTACCTGCTGGAGGACGCCTGGATCGGCGGCGCGGCGGGGCCGGAGCTGTCGGACGGCTTCCTGGAGGGGGTGCGGGCGCAGGTCTCGCTGGCGGCCAATCCGCTCTTCGCCGCGCTGCACGAACCGATCTGGGCGCAGCGCTCGGTGAGCGCCGGCGGTACCCGGTGGGCCGCACAGCGGGTGCGTGCGGAATTCCCCGAGTTCGACGCGGGGCGCGCGCTGTCCGCGGACGAGCCGGTGCTCTTCACCGGGGAGATGATCTACCCGTGGATGTTCGACCTCGACCCGGCGCTGGTGCCGCTGCGCGAGGCGGCGCTGCTGCTGGCGGAGCGGGGCGACTGGCCGGACCTGTACGACACACGGCGACTGGCCCGCAACGAGGTGCCGGTGTACGCGGCCGTCTACCACGACGACATGTACGTCGACCGCGACGACTCGCTGGCCACCGCGCACGCCGTGGCCGGGGTGCGCACCTGGGTGACCGACGAGTGGGAGCACGACGGGCTGCGGGTCAGCGGGGGCGCGGTGCTGGAGCGCCTGGTGGCGATGGCCCGCGGCGAGGTGTGAGGCATCGCGCACCGGAACGCGCCGGGCCCGACCCGGACCGGGCCGGGCCCGGCGGGGTGCGTCAGCGGCCCTCGGTGCGGCGGGCCGAGCGCCACTCCCGCACCGCGCTCTCCACGTCGAAGGGGACGAGGCGGTGCGGCGGGCCCTCCGGGGGGCGGCGGACGGCCTCGTCGATCTTCTCGTTGATCTCGGTGAGGATCCGCCGCACCTCCGCCTCCGAGCGGGCCCGCGCAGCCTGTTCCCGGGCCTCCTGGGCCTCCTTGCGGAGCGCGAGGGAGGGCGGCAGGTAGGAGAGGTTCTCGTCGCGCATCTTGCGCTCGACCCACCACTGTTCGGTGTACGGCTTGTCCAGGCCGGGCAGCGGCTTCCCGGTGCCGGGCAGGTCCGCGAACTCGCCGCGCTCCTCGGCCTCCCTGATCTGCCGGTCGGCCCAGCTCTCGAAGCTGATTCCGGGCGGCTTGCGTTCCGTCATGGCGCATCCTTCGCTTCGGGTTGGCCGTCGGTGGTCGGCTGCCGACGGTCGCCGTGGCGGGCGTCGTCCCCATTGTCCCAGCCGGAGCCGTGCGCGGACAGGCGGCTTTGCGCAACGCGCCGGCAACCGGCCGTCCCGGACGGCCCGGTGGCGGTGTACGGACCCCGCGCGGGCAGCCGCACGGCGGGGACGCGCCCGGTCCGGCGCTACCGGCGGCTGCGGGCGAGGAGGTGCAGGAAGTACGGCGTACCGATCACGGCGGTCACCAGTCCGGCACCCAGCTGGGCCGGTGCGATCACGGTGCGGCCCAGCAGGTCGGCGGAGCCCACCAGGACGGCGCCGAGCAGCACGGCCACCGGGATCACCCGGTGGTGCTGCCTGCCCACCAGGGCGCGGGCCGCGTGCGGTGCGACGAGGCCGACGAAGCCGATGGCACCGGCGGCCGCCACGGCGGAGGCGCTGAGCACCACGCTCAGGACGAGGAAGCCGAGCCGGGCCCGTCCCAGGTTCAGCCCGAGGAGGCGCGGGGTGTCCTCGTCGAGCGACACCAGGTCGAGTTCCCTGCGCCGGGCGACCGCGACGGCGACGCCGACGGCGAGCACGGCCGCGAGCGGCACCGCGTCGGCCAGGGTCCGCCCGTAGGTGGAACCCGACAGCCAGGTGAGGGCCTTGATGGCGTTGAACGGGTCGGTGAGGATGACGAGCAGGCTGATCAGCGCCGCGGTCCCGGTGGCGAAGCCGAACCCGACGAGGACCAGACGGTTCTGCCGGAAGCCGCCCCGGGCGGCGAGTCCGAAGACGAGCACGGCGGTGAGCGCGGCGCCCGCGAACGCCGCACCGGCCACGCTCCACGATCCGGCCAGGGGCACCGTCGTCACGAGGGCCACAGCGCCCAGTGCGGCGCCGCCGGAGACGCCCAGGACGTACGGCTCGGCGAGGGGGTTGCGGGTCACGGCCTGGACGAGCGTCCCGGCCAGGGCGAGCGCCGCACCGGTGAGGAGCGCGCACAGGGCCCGGGGCACCCGGGTGTCCAGTACGAAGGACACGGTGCGGCCCGCCCTGCCCTGGACCCAGTTGAACACGTCGCCCAGCAGCAGCTTGGCGTCCCCCAGCAGGACGGCGGCGACGGCCACCGCGACGAGCACGGCCACCAGGACGGCCACGGTGGTGAGGAAGACGGTTCGGCTCCGGAGGCGCAGCCGGTCCTGCGCTGCCGCTCCGGCGGTGTCCCGCACCCGGGTGGCCATCACGATCAGGAAGACGGCGCCGACGAGGCTGGTGACGACGCCGGTCGGCACCGCGACCGCGACGTCCGCGGGCACGAGGGCGCGCAGCAGCACGTCCGAACCGAGTACCAGCGCCGCTCCGGCCAGCCCCGCCGCGGGGATGCGGGCCCGCGCCCGGGCGAAGGCGCGGTACCGGCGGGCGAGGGGGCGGACGAGAGCGGGGGCGCACAGCCCGACGAAGCCGATCGGCCCCGCGAGGGTGACGGCCGCGGCGGACAGCAGCGTCGCGAGGACCACGCCCGTGACGCGGGTGGCGCGGACGGGGACGCCGAGGCCGCGGGCCGCGTCGTCCCCGAGGGCCAGGGCGTCGACCCGGCGCGCGGCCAGCAGCAGCCCGAGGAGGGCGAACAGGCCGATGGGCGCCAACTGCAGCACGCCGTCGAACCCGTGCTGCGCGATGCTGCCCTGCTTCCACTGGTAGAGGCCGTGGGTCTCCTCGGGGTGGAGCAGCAGCAGCGCCTGGGTGACGGCGGTGAGGCCGAGGGTCAGGGCACTCCCGGCGAGCACGAGCCGCACGGTGCCCGCGCCCAGGCCGGACAGTCCGAGCACGACGGCCGCCGCCGCGAGGCCCCCGGCGAACGCGATCCCGGAGGAGGCGAGCAGCGGCAGCGAGACTCCGGTGACGGCGGCCAGCCCGAGCGCCAGATAGGAGCCCGCGTTCACGGCGAGGGTGTCGGGGGAGCTGAGCACGTTGCGGCTGACCGCCTGCAGGGCGGCACCCGCCGCGCCCAGGACGGTGCCGACGAGCAGCCCCGCAGTCGCCCTCGGCAGCCGGGAGGCGATCACGACGGACGCGTCGGAGGGGTCGGCCCGGCCGGTGAGCGCCTTCCAGACCTCGGGGGCACCGGCCGCGGCGGTGCCCTGCGTGATGTCGACGAGCGCGAGGCCCGCCACGAGCAGCAGCAGAGCGGCCGCCACCGCGGCCGCGCCCTTCCGGGCCGGGTCCTGCCGGATCCCGGCCTCGCGGGGCGCGGCGGGCGGAGGGGGACCGGAGGGGGTCGCGGTGACGGCCATGCCGCTACTCCGCCAGGGCCTCGACGACCGCGTCGATGTACTGGTTCATCGACTCGGGACCGCCGAACATCCAGATGCCGTCGGGCAGCCGGTGGACGTTGCCCTTCTTGACGAACGGCAGCGACTTCCACACGGAGTCGTCGGCGAGGGCGCCGGTGAACGGCGTGCTGCTCTTGTCGCCGTCGTTGCCGATGTAGGCGAAGTGGACGTCGTCGTCGAGCTTGGTGAGGCCCTCGACGTCGGTGCTGCCGAGGCCGTACGCCTTGTCGCCCTTGACCTTCCAGTCGTTCTTCAGGCCGAGCTTCTCGTTCACGGCTCCGGTGAGCGAGCCGCTGGTGAAGGGCCTGACCGAGACCTGGTTGGCGTTGACGTAGCCGTCGGCGAAAGCGTACCGGGCGCCCGCCATACCGGCGTCGGCCAGGGCCTTCCTGCCGTCGGCGAGGTGCGCGTCGAAGTCCTTCTCGAGCTTCTCGGCCCGCTTCATGGTGCCGGTGGCCTCGGCGACCAGGTCGAGGTTCTCCTTCATGTGCCCGATCGGATCGGAGGCGTCGGCCGACTGCACCTCCAGCACCGGGGCGATCCTGCGCAGTTGCTTCACCGCCTTCGGCGGCAGGTCGGTGCTGGCGATGACGAGGTCCGGCTTGAGGGCTGCGACGGTGTCCATGCTGGGCTCGCCGCGGGTGCCGATGTCCCGGGGCTTGTTCTTCAGCGGAACCGCGGTGTCCCAGGTCCGGTAGCCCTCGACGTCGGCGACACCGACCGGGTCGACGCCGAGCGACACCAGGAGTTCGACCTCGTGCCACTCGGTTCCCACGACCTTCTTCGCGGGCGCGTCGAGCTCGACCTTCTTGCCGGAGGCGTCGGTGAGGGTGACGGGGTCGCTCTTCTTCCCGGCGTCGTCGGCCGTTGGCTCGGTGGTGCCGCAGGCGGTCAGGGTGAGGGCCGCGGCGACGGCCGCGGCGCCCAGAAGGAGGTGTCTCATGCGGTGCGGAGCCTCTCGTTTCGCGCGTGGTGCCGGCCGATCGCGCGGGTGCGCAGCCGGCCGGTGCGGGGATCGGTGTCGACCTCGATGCGGATGCCGTAGGTGTCGGTGAGCCGCTGGGGCGTCAGCACGTCCTCGGGGAGGCCGTCGGCGACGATCCGCCCCGCGTCCAGCAGGACGATCCGGTCGGCGACGGCGGCGGCCTGGTCGAGGTCGTGCAGGACGGCGCCGACGGCCACGCCGTGGTCGTCGGCCAGGTCCCGGACGAGGTCGAGGAGTTCGACCTGGTAGCGCAGGTCGAGGTAGGTGGTCGGCTCGTCGAGGAGCAGCAGGCCGGTGTCCTGGGCGAGGCAGCTCGCGAGCCACACCCGCTGGAGCTGGCCTCCGGAGAGGTGCTCGGCGCCCCGTTCGGACAGGTCCGCGAGGCCCGTGAGGGCCAGCGCGCGGTCCACGGCGGCCCGGCCGTCCGGATCTGCCTTGCCCCAGCGGCCGCGGTACGGATAGCGGCCGAACTCGACGACATCCCGCACGGTCAGTCCGCTGGGTGTCGGCCGTCCCTGGGTCAGCAGCGTGACGCGGCGGGAGAACTCCCGCGGGGTCAGGGCCAGTCCGTCGGTCTCGCCGTCGAGGGTGAGCGCCGCGCTCCGGGGCCGCTGCAGCCGGGCGAGGGTGCGCAGCAGCGTCGACTTCCCGCTGCCGTTCGGGCCCACCAGGACCGTCACCACGCCGGGGCGCAGCGTCAACGAGGCGTCATGGACGACGTCGACGCCGTCGTAGGCCACGGTGACGCCCGTGGCGGACAGCTCATGCCCGCGGGGGCGGCGCACCGTCGGGTTCTCTTCACCGGCATTCACCCGGCAAAGGTTAGCCTAACCTTATCCATCCTTCGGGGTGGGGTGCACACCACGCGCAAGACGACCACGCGCCATCCCCTGACCGGCCGGGGACCGGGCCCCGGGACCGGACACGGGGTGCCCCGGCGGGGACCGTCCGGCCGGACCGGACGCCGCAGCGGCCGGCTACTCCCCCGCTCCTCGGTCACCACCGATGCCGCCCCCGGCGCCGCGGGGATCGCCCCGCTCCGCTGCCGCACCGGGCGCCGGGCCCACCACACCGCGGACCACGCCCAGTTCGACGGCGTCCTGCGGGCGCAGCCGCAACTCCTCGGCGGTCCGCTGCACCTGGTCGGGGCCGCGTTTGAGAATGGCGGCGGCCGACTCCGGGGCGATGACCGAGAAGTAGCTGTCGGGCGTGGCCCACAGGCTGCCCGGCGCGGCCAGCACGAGGGCACCGCCCGAGCCGCCCTCGCCGATCAGGAGGGAGGTGAGGGGGACGGTGGCCTCGGCGACGGCGGAGAACACCTCGGCGATGGCGGGGCCCGCACCGGCACGCTCGTCCTCCGGCCCGTTGGCGGCGCCGGGGGTGTCGATCAGCGTCAGGACCGGGAGGCGCAACCGGTCGGCCAGCCTGATGAGCCGCGCCGCGGTGCGGTACCCGGCCGGACGGGTGGGGGTTCCGCACTGCGCCGCGTAGGCGACTGTGCGGCCCGCGTGCCGCCCGAATCCGCACCGCACGCCCGGATCGGTGCCGCCGCAGCGGTCACCGCTGATCTCCTCGCGGCCGGTGAGGCAGGCATCCAGATAGGCGGCGGCGCGGGGGCGGTCCGCCGCACGGGCGCGCGCGACGGCTTCGGCGCCGCCGGCGGGCAGCCGCCCGCCGGACGGTCCGGGCAGGGCGCCGGGCACCGGGACGGGCTCGGGCCGCTCCCGGCCGCCGGAGGCCGGGGTGAGCAGGGTGAGCCAGCGGGCGAGCGCCTCCGGGAGTTCCGCCTCGGGCACGATCCGGTCGAGGTGCCCGGCCGCGTGCTGGGCCTCCGCGGTGTACGCGGCGGGTTCGGCCCCGCCGGGCCGCACCCGTGAGCCCGCGAACGCGGCCTGCGCCCCGGGCAGCGCGAGCACCACGTCGGCGCCCGCGGCCAGGGTGGCCCAGCCGCCGCCGGTGGTCGGATCGCGGACGACCGCGAGCTGCGGCAGCCCCGCCGCGCGGGTCAGCGCGCTCTGCCGGGCCACCCGCTGGAGCTGGACGAGGGCCCGCATCCCCTCCTGCATCCGGCTGCCGCCGGTGGCGACCAGCGTGACGAGGGGCAGCCGCAGCTCCCGCGCCCGGGTGTGGGCGGCCTCGATCCGGTCACCCGTGCGCTCCCCCAGGGAGCCGCCGAGGTAGCCGAACTCGAAGCAGAGCAGTACGGCGTCGCTCCCGCCGATCCGCCCGGTGCCGCACACCACCGACTCGTGCTCCCCGGTGCGCTCGTGCGCCCGCGCGCGCATCGCGTCGTACCCGGGCCAGCCCAGCGGGCCGTCGGCCGGGGACGGGCCGGGCCCGGCGCCCCCGGGGTGGCACTCACGGAAGCCGGTCGCCAGCCGGGCGAGCAGCGTACGCGCACTGGTCCTGGGTCCGGTGGGGCTCATGGGTCCAGGCTGGAGTACGCACGCCTGTCTGTCAGCGGGGCCTGCCGCACCGCCGGTCCGGTCCCGCGGCCCGCACCCGGGGGCCCGCGCCCCGGGCGCGCCCGCATCCCGCACCCCGGCGGCCCGCACGTCCCCCGGATCAGCGCACCACGCGCCCCCGCAGCACCACGTGACTCGGGGCTTGCAGTACGCGGACGTCGGCGCGCGGATCCGCGTCGTAGAGGACGAAGTCGGCGGGCGCGCCCTCGGTGAGACCGGGGCGGCCCAGCCAGTCCCGGGCGGCCCAGGTGCTCGCGGCGAGCGCGTCCAGCACCGGTATACCCGCCGTCACCAGCTCGGCGATCTCCTGGCCGACCAGCCCGTGCGCCAGCGAACCGCCCGCGTCGGTGCCGGTGAAGACGGGGACACCCGCGTCCCAGGCGGCCCGCACGGTGTCGTAGCGGCGGGCGTGCAGGGAGCGCATATGGGCGGCCCAACGGGGGAACTTCGCCTCGCCGCCCGCGGCGAGGGCCGGGAAGGTGGCGATGTTGACCAAGGTGGGCACGATGGCGACGCCGCGCTCGGCGAAGAGCGGGATGGTCTCCTCGGTCAGCCCGGTGGCGTGCTCGATGCAGTCGATCCCGGCCTCCACCAGGTCGCGCAGCGAGTCCTCGGCGAAGCAGTGCGCGGTGACCCGGGCACCCTCCTCGTGCGCGGCCGCGATGGCCTCCTCGACGGCCCAGCGCGGCCAGCAGGAGCTCAGATCGCCCTCGTCCCGGTCGATCCAGTCGCCGACGAGCTTGACCCAGCCGTCGCCGCGCCGCGCCTCGCGGCGGACGTACGCCGCCAGGTCGCCGGGTTCGATCTCGTGCGCGTAGTTGCGGATGTAGCGGCGGGTACGGGCGATGTGGCGGCCGGCGCGGATGATGCGGGGCAGCTCGTCACGGTCGTCGATCCAGCGGGTGTCGGAGGGCGATCCGGCGTCGCGCAGCAGCAGCGCGCCCGCCTCCCGGTCGGTGAGCGCCTGCTTCTCGCTGGTCGAGTCGTCCACCGGGCCGTGCGCGTCCAGCCCGACGTGGCAGTGCGCGTCCACCAGCCCCGGGAGCACCCAGCCGGTCAGCACGTCGGGCCCGGTGCCGCCGGACGCGGCGGGCCGCCGGTAGGTGACGTGCCCGTCCACCACCCACAGCTCGTCCCGTACGTCCTCGGGCCCGACCAGCACCCGCCCCTTGATATGCAGACTCGCGCGCTCGCTCATGCCCGCACTGTACGAGTGCGGGGCGCCGCGGCGTCCAGAGCGCCCGCGGTGGGGCGGTCCGGCGGGAGACGCCGGTGTGAACACCGGCGGATCCGAAAGCGAAGAATGCGGGCGACGGATCCGCCGAAAAGGCAGACACGTCGTAGGCTCCAGCTTTACGATGCAATCCGGGTCACATTTCCGATGCAGGGGCCCTTATTCTTCTGCCCGCTTTCCGCAAGCTCAAACGCTAAGATTTTGTTACCTGTGACTCGCTAATCCGGGGCCGGTACCGACGACGTTATAGCACTGTGACGTACTCCACAGGTCGACTGCTATACACGGACACATCCGCCTAAATTGGGGCCGATCCCGGCGGGTCTGCGCGCCCGCACGCCCGTGCGCGATAACACATGGACCCCCTTCCGCGTAACCCCTCTCCCCCGTGCAGTTTCAGATTCTGCTGGGTAAATTGAATTCACATGACCGCCGCACAAGCAGACCATGCAGGTGCCCACAGAGACTTTCTCGAAATGCCGGAGGGACTGAAGCTCGACACACCCCGTGTGGACGACGGAGCCGCGATCTGGCGCATCGCCCGCGACTCGAAGACCCTCGACCTGAACTCCTCGTACAGCTACCTGCTGTGGTGCCGCGACTTCGCCGCCACCTCGGTGGTCGCCCGCGACGGCGCGGGCGAGCCGGTCGGTTTCATCACCGGCTACGTGCGCCCCCAGCAGCCGCGCACCCTCCTCGTCTGGCAGGTCGCCGTCGACGAGGCCGCCCGCGGTCGCGGACTCGCCGCCGCGATGCTGGACGGGCTGACGCTCCGCGTCGCCGAGGAGCTCGGCATCGACACCGTCGAGACCACGGTCACCCCGGACAACACCCCCTCCAACCGGCTGTTCACCTCCTACGCACAGCGCCACTCGGCCGCGGTCGCCAAGGACGTGCTGTTCGACGCCGCTCTCTTCCCGGAGGACGGCCACCTGCCGGAAGTGCTGTACCGGATCGGTCCGGTCGTGTTTCCCGGCGCATCGAAGCGCTGACGTATACGGCCGCACCCCGGCGGGTAGGCACCGTCGCCGACCGCCCATAACCAGACTTTCTTCGCACACGACTCACTCCCTGGAGCAAGCTGTGACCATCACCCCGCCCGACCTCAGCGTCTTCGAAACCGTGGAGTCGGAGGTGCGCAGCTACTGCCGCGGCTGGCCGACCGTCTTCGACCGCGCGCAGGGCGCACACATGTACGACGAGGACGGCCACACCTACCTGGACTTCTTCGCCGGAGCGGGCACCCTCAACTACGGCCACAACAACCCGGTCCTCAAACGGGCGCTGCTGGACTACCTCGAGCGCGACGGCGTGGTGCACGGACTGGACATGTCCACCAGCGCCAAGCGCGCGTTCCTGGAGACCTTCCAGGAGCTGATCCTCAAGCCGCGCGGCATGGACCACAAGGTGATGTTCCCGGGCCCGACCGGCACCAACGCCGTGGAGGCGGCGCTGAAGCTGGCCCGCAAGGTCAAGGGCCGCGAGTCGATCGTCTCCTTCACCAACGCCTTCCACGGCATGTCGCTGGGCTCGCTCGCGGTCACCGGCAACGCCTTCAAGCGCGCGGGCGCCGGCATCCCGCTGGTGCACGGCACCCCGATGCCGTTCGACGACTACCTCAACGGCACCACCGAGGACTTCGTCTGGTTCGAGCGGCTGCTGGAGGACCAGGGTTCCGGTCTGAACAAGCCCGCCGCCGTGATCGTCGAGTCGGTGCAGGGCGAGGGCGGCATCAACGTCGCCCGCGCGGAGTGGCTGCGGGCCCTGTCCGAGCTGTGCGAGCGGCACGACATGCTGCTGATCCTCGACGACATCCAGATGGGCTGCGGCCGCACCGGTGCCTTCTTCTCCTTCGAGGAGGCGGGCATCAAGCCGGACATCATCACCCTGTCGAAGTCCATCGGCGGCTACGGGATGCCGCTGGCGCTCACCCTGTTCAAGCCGGAGCTGGACATCTGGGAGCCGGGCGAGCACAACGGCACCTTCCGCGGCAACAACCCGGCCTTCGTGACCGCGACCGCCGCCCTGCAGACCTACTGGGCGGACGGCCAGATGGAGAAGCAGACGCTCTCCCGCGGCGAGCAGGTCGAGGCGCAGTTGAAGGCCATCGCCGAGGAGCACCCCGAGGAGGTGGCCGACTACCGCGGCCGCGGCCTGGTGTGGGGCCTGGAGTTCCACAACAAGAGCCGCGCCAACGCGGTGGCCAAGCGGGCCTTCGACCTGGGGCTGCTCATCGAGACCTCGGGGCCGCAGAGCGAGGTCGTCAAACTCCTGCCGTCGCTGACCATCAGCCCTGACGAACTGGACGAAGGGCTGCGTATCCTGGCCCGGGCTGTCCGCGAGACCGCCTGACCGAGATGACTCGGCCCGTCCCGGCTGCCACAGCCGGGACGGGCCTCTTCCGTAATGCACACAGAGAAAGGCACCAGCGCACCGTGATCGTTCGCTCCTTCAAGGACATCGAGAACACCGACCGGCACGTCAAGGCGGCGTCGGGCACCTGGGAGAGCAAGCGCATCGTGCTCGCCAAGGAGAGGGTGGGCTTCTCCCTGCACGAGACCGTCCTCTACGCGGGAACCGAGACCTCCATGTGGTACGCCAACCACATCGAGGCCGTGCTCTGCGTCGAGGGTGAGGCGGAACTGACCAACGACGAGACCGGCGAGAAGCACCTGATCACTCCCGGCACGATGTACCTGCTCGACGGGCACGAGAAGCACACGATGCGTCCGAAGACCGACTTCCGCTGCGTGTGCGTCTTCAACCCGCCGGTCACCGGTCGGGAGGACCACGACGAGAACGGCGTCTACCCGCTGCTCACCGAGCCCGACGAGGGCTGACCCCGGGGCAGAGCGGCGACGCGCCGCAGTACGGGAGTGCCGAGACTCCCCCGTGCTGACACGCTGAGGCACAGCCCCGCCGTGATGGGGGACCGTTCGCCGGTCCACTTCGGCCGTCCCGGCCGTTTCGCCATGTGAACAGGGCCGTACGAGAGGAGAGGAAGGCACATCCATGACCACCGCACCCGAGCGCACCGCCGACCTGTACCCGACTCGCGGAACCACCGAGGTGGCCATCCCGCGGATGGACCCCGTCGTGTGGTCCGAACCGGGTACTCCGGGGCCGATCGAGGCCACGGAACTGGCGGGCTTCGAGCGGGACGGGTTCCTCGCCGTCGATCAACTCGTCGGGCCTGACGAGGTCGACGTGCTGCGCGGGGAACTGGAACGGCTCACCTCGGATCCGGACATGCGCGCCGACGAACGCTCCATCGTGGAGCCGAGGTCGAACGAGGTCCGGACCGTGTTCGAGGTGCACAAGATCAGCGAGGTTTTCGCCCGACTGGTGCGGGACCCGCGAGTCGTGGGCAGGGCACGGCAGATCCTGGGCTCGGACGTCTACGTCCACCAGTCCCGGATCAACGTCAAGCCGGGCTTCGGCGCCACGGGATTCTACTGGCACTCCGACTTCGAGACCTGGCACGCGGAGGACGGCATGCCGCACATGCGGGCCGTCTCGGTCTCGATCGCGCTGACGGAGAACTACGAAACCAACGGCGGCCTGATGATCATGCCGGGGTCGCACAAGACCTTCCTCGGCTGCTCGGGCGAGACGCCGAAGGACAACTACAAGAAGTCGCTGCAGATGCAGGACGCGGGAACGCCGTCCGACGAGTCCCTGACCAAGTTCGCCGAGGCGCACAGCATCAAGCTGTTCACGGGCAAGCCCGGCTCGGCGACCTGGTTCGACTGCAACTGCATGCACGGCAGCGGTGACAACATCACTCCGCACCCGCGGAGCAATGTGTTCATCGTCTTCAACAGCGTCGAGAACGAGGCAGTGGAGCCGTTCGCCGCACCCGTCCGCCGCCCCGAGTTCATCGGGGCGCGGGACTTCACTCCGGTGAAGTGACGCGGCCGGTGCGGCCGGTGCCCTGATGGTGCGGGGGCGGGACCTGCGGGTCCCGCCCCCGCACCATGCGGGTACGGGTGCCCGGCCGCGGCGCCGGGCCGTAGGACCGGCCGGGACGTTCGGGCACCGGCCCCCGGGTCAGCCGGCCAGCAGGCCGAGCAGCCGGTCCACATCCGTCTCGGTGTTGTGCAAGTGGAAACTGGCGCGCAGATTGCCGTCCCGGGCCGCGACCGCCACCCCGGCAGCGGCCAGCTTCTCGACGGCGTGCCCGAGGCCGGGTACCGCCACGATCGCCGAGTCCCCCGGCACCGGTTCGTACCCGCCGGGCAGTTCGGCGACCCCCGCGCGGAACCGGGCGGCGAGCGCCCGGTCGTGCGCGCCGATCGCCTCCGGGCCGCCCAGCTCCTCGACGAGGGCGAGCGAGGGCACCGCGCCGAGATACGGCAGGAAGGCGATCGACTCCGTGTACGCCCGGGCGTCCGGAGCCAGCCGCGCGATCGGGCCGTAGCAGTCGTCCCACGGCGAGGCACCCGCCACCCAGCCCGCGTGCAGCGGCAGCAGCGCCCCTTCCTCCTGCGCCCGCGATGAGACGACCAGGAACGACGCACCCCGCGGGCACAGCAGCCACTTGTAGGCGTTGCACACCACGTAGTCGTAGGCGTCGGCCTCGACGGGCAGCCAGCCCGCGGCCTGCGTGGCGTCCAGCAGCACCCGTGCGCCGTGCGCGCGGGCGGCGGCCCGGACGGCGGGCAGGTCGGCGATCCGGCCGTCCGCCGACTGCACCGCGCTGAGGGCCACCAGCGCGGTGGAGGCGTCCACCGCCTCGGGCAGGTCCGCCAGGGGCACGGTGCGCAGCGTCACATCGTCCCGCACCGTGAAGGGATTGACGACGGAGCTGAAGTCGCCCGCCGGCGCGAGCACTTCCGCACCGGCGGGGAGCGAGGCGGCGACCAGTCCGGTGTGGGTGGAGACCGCGCTGCCGGCCGCGACACGGTCCGGCGTCGTCCCGGCGATCCGCGCGAAGGCGGCCCGCGCCGCGTCGGCTGCGGCGTAGTAGGCGGCATGGTCGATCCGCCCGGCCGCCATGTCGGCAGTGGCCGCCGTGAGCGCGGCTGCGGTACGCGTGGGGAGCAGGCCCTGGGACGCGGTGTTGCAGTAGGTGACCTCGGGCTGGAACTCGGCGGCGAGCACACGTTGGTCCATCCGCCCAGTGTCCCGGGCCCGGTGGCCGGGGTCCACCGGTTACCCGGCGGCGGGCCCGCGCACGGCCCCGTCCGCCGCCCGCTGCTCCCGTACGCCGTCGATCCGGCGGGGCAGTCCCAGCGGATTGGCGTCGCGCAGCTCGGGCGGGAGCAGCGCCTCGGGCGTGTCCTGGAAGACGACCGGCCGCAGCCAGCGCTCCAGCGCGGTGGCCCCCACCGAGGTCGAGGTCGAGGTGGTGGCGGGGTACGGCCCTCCGTGGTGCTGCGCGGGGGCGACGGCGACACCGGTGGGCCACCCGTTCACCAGCACGCGCCCGGCCAGCGCGGTGAGCCGCGCGACCAGCCGGCCGGCACCGCCGCCGCCGGCGGCCTCGTCGGCGCCGAGGTGCACGGTCGCGGTGAGGCTCCCCTCGATCCGCCCGAGCACGGCCTCGGCCTCGGCCTCGGCCGTGTACCGGACGGCGACGGTCACCGGGCCGAAGCACTCCTCGAACAGCAGCTCGTGCTCCGCGCCCAGGTCGGCGGCGGCGACGGTGAACAGTCCGGGCCGCACCGTCCGCTCGTCCTCGCCGGTCCCGGCGGCGACCGGGGTGCCGACGGAGGCGAGGCGGGCCCGTCCGGCGGCGCCCGCCAGGAACGCGTCCCGCATCCGGTCGTCGAGCAGATGGCCCGGCGCGGTGGCGCGCAGCGTACCGGAGAGCGCCGCCAGCAGCCGGTCGCCGTCGGCGCCTTCGGGAACCAGCACCAGGCCGGGCTTGACGCAGAACTGGCCGGTGCCCAGGGTCATGGAGCCGCCGAGTCCCTCGCCGATCTGCTCGGCGCGCTCGGCGGCCGCTGCGGGGGTGACCACGACGGGGTTGAGCGAGCCGAGTTCGCCGTGGAACGGGATCGGGCGGGGCCGGGCGGCAGCCGCGTCGAAGAGGGCACGGCCGCCCTTGACCGAGCCGGTGAACCCGGCGGCCGACACCCGCGGGTGCCGCACCAGTTCGACGCCTGCCTCGAACCCGTGCACGACGGAGACGACGTCCTCGGGGAGTTGCGTGTCGGCTGCGGCGGCGCGCAGTGCCGCCGCGCACAGCTCGGAGGTGGCCGGGTGGTCGGGATGCGCCTTGACCACGACGGGGCAGCCGGCGGCGAGGGCGCTGGCGGTGTCACCGCCGGGGACGGAGAAGGCCAGCGGAAAGTTGGAGGCGGCGTAGACCGCGACGACGCCGATCGGCAGCTTGTAGCGGCGCAGGTCGGGGCGGGGCGGGGTGCGTGCGGGGTCGGCGTGGTCGATGATGACGTCGAGGTGTCCGCCGTCCTCGACCTCGTCGGCGAAGGCGCGCAACTGCCCGGTGGTCCGGCCCAGTTCACCGGTCAGCCGGGGCGGGCCCAAGGCGCTCTCGGCGTCCGCGGCGGCGACGATCCGCTCACCGTCGGCCTCCAGGCGCTGCGCCGCGGCCCGCAGGAAGGCCGCCCGGGCGACCCGGTCGGCCAGCGCCGGGAGCGCCCGGTGCGCGGCTGCCACGGCCGCGTCCACGTCGGCCGCCGTGGCCTCGTCGGCGACCCGTTCGCGCTGCTTTCCGGTACGGGGGTCGACGCTCCACACTGGTGCTGCTGCCACCGGGGTCCTCCTGGTCGGACGGATCGGCTCCCCCACAGGCTCCCGGCAGGTGTCCGGGCCCCGCAGAGCGCGTTCGGTATGCTGAACGACATCCCTGTGGATGAATTCCTTCCGGACTGTAGAGCTGCGCGAACAGAGGGGTCAAGGTCGATGCCGGGTACCGAGGCGGGGGGATCGCAGGTCAAGTCGGCCGTACGGACGGTGGAACTGCTGGAGTTCTTCGCGGAGCGGCCGGGGATGCACACCCTCGCCGCCGTCCAGACCGCGGTCGGCTATCCCAAGTCGAGCCTCTACATGCTGCTGCGCACCCTGGCCGACCTCGGCTGGGTCGAGACGGACGCCACCGGCACCCGGTACGGCATCGGAGTGCGGGCGCTGCTGGTGGGCACGTCGTACATCGACGGAGACGAGGCGGTGGCCGCGGCCAAGCCCGCGCTCGACCACCTCCTGGCCGACACCACCGAGACCGTCCACCTGGCCCGGCTGGACGGCACCGACGTCGTCCACCTCGCCGTCCGGCAGTCCCCGCACCACCTGCGCCCGGTCGCCCGCGTCGGCCGCCGGCTGCCCGCGCACTCGACCGCGCTGGGCAAGGCACTGCTGGCCACGCACTCGGACGAGCAGGTACGCGCCATCCTCCCGGAGACGCTGGAGCAGCTCACCGAGCACACCCGCACCGACCGCGCACAGCTCCTGGAGGAGCTGCGGCTGGTGCGCGAACAGGGGTACGCGCTGGACCGCGAGGAGAACACGCTGGGACTGCGCTGCTACGGCCTCGCCGTCCCCTGCCGCACCCCGGCCCGGGACGCCATCAGTTGCTCGGTCCCGGTGGCCCGGCTGACGCCCGAGCACGAACAGACCGTCAAGCACGCGCTGTTCGACGCCCGCGACCGGCTGATGTACGCCACCCGCACCCTCTGACGGGCCGACGGCCCGCCGGGCGGCTCACCGGTCCCGCGGTCTCCCCCTGTGCGGCGAGCCGGCTCCGCCGCGCGGGGGAGCCGGTTCGCCGCCCGGACGGATGCCCGGCCGCCGCCGTACCCGGAATCGTGACGGCCATGACGCACGCCAGACCTGTCCTCGCCACCGTCGCGGTGGCCGCCTGCCTGCCGTATCTGACGCTGAAGCTGAACTGGCTGTCGGGCGGCCTCACCGGCATCCCGGAAGGCAGCCCGCTGCACGACAGCGGCACCGCCATGTGGCTCCTCAACGCGCTGACCGCCGCCATGGACGGCACCGTCGTCCTGCTGGTGCTCGCGCTCACCCGGCCCTGGGGACGGCGGCTCCCCGCCCCCGTGCTGACCCTGCCCCTGTGGACCGCCTGCGGGCTGCTGGGCCCGATCGTGGTGGCCTTCCCGGTCAAGGCGCTGTCCGGACTGCTGGGCGGCGGCACCGGCGGCGGTGACACCGACGGGGCCGACGCACTGCTGGAGAGCTGGGTGTGGACGGTCGTCTACTCCGGCTTCGTGGTCCAGGCGCTCGCCCTGGGCGGGCTGTTCGCCGTCTACGTGCGCGACCGCTGGGGAACGCTGCTGCGCTCCCCGCTGCACCGGCACGTGCGCGAGGGACGGTCCGGCGGTGCACGGGCCGCATCCGGGTTCGCGGCGGCGGTGGCGGTGTCACTGCCCGTCCTGGTGGCACACGCGGCGCGGCTGGCCGACGAGCACGCCGACAACCGCGTCACCGACGCGACGTTCCTGCTCTATACGGTGACGGCACTCGCAGCGGTGGCAAGACTGCTGCGGGCGGGCGGCGCGGAGCGCCCCGGCGGGGCCCGGCTGTGGCCGACCCTGGCCGCGGCCTGGCTCGGCTCCGGGGTACTGGCCTGCTGGGGCGGCTGGTTGCTGCTGGGCGACCTCTCGGGCGCCGGCCGGGCACTGGGGCAGCAGACGAGCGGCGCTGCCCTGCTCACCTATGCTTGCCAGGCACTCGCCGGGCTGCTCCTCGCGGCCCTGGCGGCCCGGCAGGTACACCACCGCGCGCACCCGCCGGCAGCCGGTGCCGCGGCCGGTGCGGCGGTGCGGGGCTGAAGCCGGTACGGACGGCGGGGGGAGCGGGGATGGCCGGACCGCCGGAGGGCCGGGTGCGGGTCCTGGCACTGCGCTGGGTGCATCTGCTGCAGGGCGGCGCGCTGCTGATGCCGTTCTTCCTGCTGGTGAACGTGGGCATCGGCGTCGTACGGCCCGGCTCGGCCCGCCTCCTGAACGGCGCGCTCGGCCCGCAGTTCCTGGCCTTCGGGCTCTGCCTGCCGCTGGTGGCGGCGGCCGGGCTGCTCCCCGTCGTACGGGCGCTGGAGTCCGCGGCGGCGCGCACCCTGTGCGGGCTGCCGGGCGGCGCGCTCGCCCAGGGCCCGGCCGACTCGTGGGCGGCGCGGCGCCGCTGTGCGGGCTGGTTCACGCTGCACGTCGGCCTCGGCGGCCTGCTGAGCGGGGCTTCGCTGGCCGTCCCGCCGATGGCCCTGGTGCTGCTCGCCCATCCCCTCGTCCCGGCCCTGCACAGCGACCGGTGGGCCTGGCCGTGGGCGCACGCGGGCAGCGCGCTGTGGACGGCTCCGGTCGCCGGTCTCGCACTGCTCGCCGCTCTGGCGGCGACCGTGCACGGCGCCGGGGCGCTGCTGGCGCGCTGTGCTCCGCCGCTGCTGGGGCCGACGCCCGCCGACCGGCTGGCCGCCGCCGAACGGCGCGCGGCCGATCTGGCCGCCCGCAACCGGCTGGCCCGCGATCTGCACGACTCGGTCGGGCACGCGCTGAGCGCGGTCGCGCTCCAGGCGGCCGCGGCGCGCCGGGTGCTGGACAGCGACCCGCAGTTCGTCCGGACCGCGCTGGCCGCGATCGAGGAGACCGGCCGGAGCACGGTGGCGGAACTGGACGGCATGCTCGGCGTACTGCGGGACGGGGAGAGCCGCCCGGCGCCGGGGCCCGGACTGGCCACGGGCCTGGAGTCCGTGATCGCCCGCTCCCGCGCCACCGGCACCCGGATCGACCTGCGGGTGGACGCGTCGCTCGGCCCGCTGGCCGGGCTGGACGCCCAGGTGTCCGCCGAGTCCTTCCGGGTGGTGCAGGAGGGGCTGAGCAACGCGCTGCGGCACGCGCCGGGCGCCGCGGTGTCCGTCCGGCTGGAGCGGCAGCGCGCCCCGGAGGGCGAGATGCTGGCGGTGACGGTCGAGAACGCGGCGCGCACGGTGCCGGGACCGCGCCCCGCGGGCGGGCGGGGCCTGGCCGGGATCTCCGAACGCGCCGCGCTGCTGGGCGGCACCGCGTGGGCGGAGGACGCGGGCGGCGTGTGGCGGCTGGCGGCCCGCCTGCCCCTGGCCGCCGAGGCAGGGGCAGGGGCAGGGGCAGGGGCAGGGCACCAGCGGAAGGACGGCCCGGGGAACGGTACGGAACGGGAGAGTGCCCCATGACATCGGCGGCATCGGCACCGCTGCGGGTCCTGCTCGCGGACGACGAGCACATGGTGCGGACGGCGCTGCGGGCGATTCTGGCCGCCGAGCCGGGGATCGAGCCGGTGGGCGAGGCCACGGACGGCGACGAGGCCGTCTCCGCGGTGCGCGCGCTGCGCCCCGACGTGGTGCTGATGGATGTGCGGATGCCGCGGGTCGACGGGATCCGCGCCACCGAGCAGCTTGTGCGGTCCCTGGGCGTGGAGGCGCCGCGGATCCTGGTCCTGACCACCTTCGAGAACGACAGCTACGTGTACGACGCGCTGCGCGCCGGGGCGCACGGCTTCCTCCTCAAGCGGACGACCGCCGAGGACCTGGTGGCCGGGATCCGGCTGGTGGCGCGCGGCGAGTCGCTGCTCTTCCCGGCCGCCGTCCGCGCACTGGCCGCCCGCCACGCCGACCGGGGCCGCACGGCGGCGCTCACCGCGCGACTGACGGCGCGCGAGGCCGCGGTGCTCGGGCTGATGGCCCGGGGGCTGACCAACGCGGAGATCGCCGTGCGGCTCGCGGTCGGCACCGCCACCGTCAAGACGCACGTGGCCGGGGTGCTGGCCAAGCTCGGGGCACGGGACCGCACCCACGCGGTCGTCCTGGCCTACGAACACGGTGTGGTCACTCCGGGGCGGGGAGAGGCCCCGGACGGAGAGGCGGGAATGTCCTGAGAAGTCTCCGGGCCTACGAGGACCCGGAATCGCACCGGGGTGATGAGCGAACGCACCGCCGGGCGGCTCAAGTCGGCGATGGGGCACGGTGATGGAGAAGGGCACCGGCACCCACGCCAGGACCGACGGGGTCACGGTGGGCGGCAAGACCGCACGGCCCAGCACGCGGGTCGACAACAGCGGGACGCCGTACGCCTGGTTCACGTCCTTCGGCGAGACGGGCTCCGGCAGGAAGGTCGCGGTGGCCGTGCGGGTGGAGGACTCGGACGCGGCCCGCGCCGAGGCCGGCGGCAGCGGGCCGGCGGCCCCCGTCGCCCGGAAGATGAGGGAGGCGGCGCTGCGGTGACCCGATCCGCGCGGCGGGCCCGGCGGCGGGGCGGGCCGGCGGCGAGGCGGCGCCTTGACGGGCGGTGCGGCCCTTCATAGCGTCGCCTTCCCCCTGGCGGCCCGCCCGGTGCGCCGCCTCGGCGCACCGGGGCCGAAGTTCCGCCGGACGACGACCGGATGGAGACCGCACATGCCCGAGAGTCCCGCGGCAGGGTCCGCGCCCCGCACCGTACTGCTGACCGGCGCCGCCGGGGGCGTCGGCACCCGGATGCGCGAGCTGCTGCCGGGCTACGGCTGGACCCTGCGGCTGCTGGACATGCACCCGGTCCCGGACGCACCGGACGCCCACGTACTGGACCTGGGCACCGCGGACACCGACGCGCTGCGCACCGCGGTCCGGGGCGTGGCGGCGATCGTGCACCTGGCGGGGATCTCCCTGGAGTCCACGTTCGAGAAGATCCTCGCCGCCAACATCCGGGGCACGTACGCGCTCTACGAGGCCGCCCGTGCCGAGGGCGTGCGCCGCGTCGTCTTCGCCTCCTCCAACCACGCGGTCGGCTTCACCCCCGTCCCCGCGGACGGCGCGGGGCTGATCCCGCCGGACACCCCGCACCGCCCCGACACCTTCTACGGCCTCTCCAAGTCCTTCGGCGAGGACCTGGCGCAGCTCTACCGGGACCGGCACGGCATCGAGACCGTCTCGGTGCGCATCGGCTCCTGCCAACCGGCACCGACCTCCGTGCGGGGGCTGTCGACCTGGCTCAGCTTCGGCGACTGCGCCCGGCTCTTCCACGCCGCTCTGACCGCGCCGGACGTCGGCCACACGGTCGTCTACGGCTCCTCCGCCAACACCCGGCTGTGGTGGGACCTCGCCCCGGCCCGCGCCCTGGGCTACGCGCCGCGCGACGACTCGGAGCCCTACGCGGCGGAACTCATCGCCCAGCACGGCGAGTTGGACACCGGAAACCCCGAGCAGGCACATCTGGGGGGCGAGTTCTGCACGCATCCGCCGAGGTGGCCGCACTGAGCGGGTCCGCGCGAACGGCCGCACGGGGCGCACGCGGCGTCCGGCGGGGCAGGCATGATGGATCCGCAACCGACCAGCCACGGGGAGGCCCCTGAGATGCTCGCCACACCGCTCACCCAGCTCGCCGACGCACAGGACGCGGGTTCGGACCTGCTCTCCGACCTCACGCACTCGGGCGTGCTGAGCTGGATCGTCCTGGGCCTGGTCGCGGGCACGGTCGCCAAGATCCTGCTGCCCGGCCGCGATCCGGGCGGTCTCGTGGGCACCGTGCTCATCGGTGTCGCCGGGGCGTTCATCGGGGGCTGGCTCTCCGCCACCTTCCTGGACCGTCCGATAGCCAACAACGTGGTGGATCCCAGCCTCTGGATCGCCGCCGTCGCCGGGGCGCTCGTCCTGCTGATCGTCTACCGGCTGCTGTTCGGACACTCCCGCGACCGCCACTGACCGCCACTGACGGCGCAGACGCCGCGGACGCCGCAGCCGCCGAGGGCCCGGGCGCGGGTCGGCACCGGGGCCCGCACGGGGGCACGGACCCGGGCACGGACCGTCCCGGAGCAGATGCCCTTCGGGCTCCGCCGGTCCGGGTGGTTCGGAAGCGGAAGCGGGTGGGTGGTAGAAACGCGGAGGTATACATCCCTCGCGTGAAAGGAGACGCCATGTCGTCCAAGCGTCGGCGCAAGAAGAAGGCCCGCCGCGGCAACGCGGCCAACCACGGCCGCCGTCCGCAGTCCTGAGGTCGGCTCCCCGCGTGCCGCACGGGCACGCGGGGAGCCCGCCCGGTGGTCCGCCCTCTGCCGAGGGCCGCGCGCGGCCCCGTATCCTCCCGGCGGCCGGTCTCGTTAGGAGGCCGTGAGCACTCGAACCTCCGCCCGGTATCTCGTCCGTACCGCTGTGGCCGCGGCCGCACTGGCGGTACCCCTGCTGACCTCACAGGCGGCACCCGCCGCCGACACCACGAGCACCCCCGCCGGCTCCGCGCCCGGCAGCCCGCACACCGGGCCCGGCTCCGACGGCGGCACCCAGGGCGTCTTCCTGTCCGTCTCCGGCTCCGGCGACACCTGGATCCGGGGCGTCATGCTGCGCTGCGAGCCGACGCCGCACGGACACCACCCGAGGGCCGCGGAGACCTGTGCGGCGCTCGACGCGGCGCACGGCGATCTCGACGCGCTGCCCGCCGGCAGCGGCCGTTGCACCATGCAGTACGACCCGGTGACCGTCACCGCCCGCGGCAGCCACCGGGGGCAGGCCGTGAACTGGAAGAAGACGTTCTCGAACGCCTGCGTGATGCATCAGGCGACGGGTCCCGTCTTCGACTTCTGACCCGGCCCCGGCCCCGCAGCGGACTGCCGGAGGATCGCACTCCGCCGCGCCGCCGCGCTCCCGGCCCCGTGCTCCCGGCCGGGTGGCGCGGCGGTGCGACGGGACCTACAGGGCGGCGGCGCCGGGCTTCACCATGCCGCGTACCGTGCGCGAGTCGACGTACTCGCCCAGCGCCGTCATCTCCCATTCGCCGGAGAACTGGCGGATGAACTTCGCCATCAGGACACCCGTCCGCGGCTCGGACTGGGTCAGGTCGAACCGGACCAGCTCCCCGCCACCGCCGTCGAGCAGGCGGCAGTACGCCTTGGCGACGTCCGTGAACTTCTGGCCCGAGAAGGAGTTGACGGTGAAGACCAGGCCCGTCACCTGGGGTGGGATGTCGCCGAGGTGGACAGTGATCACCTCGTCGTCCCCCTCGCCCTCGCCCGTGAGGTTGTCGCCGGAGTGCTGGATGACGCCGCCCAGAATGGCCAGCTTGCCGAAGTAACAGGCGTCGACCTTCTTGCGGTTGGCGTCGTAGGCGATGACCGAGGCGTCGAGATCGATCTCCTTCGCTCGCCTCCCGGCACGGAAGACGGGCTCCCAGCCGAGCCCCATCCGGACCGAGGTGAGCAGCGGGCGGCCCCCCTTGACCAGCGACACCGTCTGGTTCTTCTGCAGGCTCACCCGCCCCTTGTCCAGGTTGACCTTCCCCGTCCCGGCAGGAGCGGCCGGGGCGGCGGGGGCCGGGGGTGCCGCGGGCGCGGCGGGAGCGGCGACCGGCGGGGCGGGGGGTGCCGCCGGGGCGGCCGCGGGCGGGGCGGCGGGCTCCTCCACCTGGACGCCGAAGTCCGAGGCGATTCCGCCCAGGCCGTCGGCGTACCCCTGGCCGACGGCACGCACCTTCCAGGCGCCGTTCCTCCGGTAGACCTCCACCACCAGCAGCGCCGTCTCGGCACCGAGCTTGGGCGGGGTGAAGGTGGCCAGTACCGCGCCGGTACCGGCGTCCCGGACCGTGGCGGTGGGTTCGGTGCCCGCGAAGGTGGCCCCGGGGGCGTCCAGGCTCGCGAGGACGGTGACCTTGTCGATCCCGGCGGGCACCGCGCCGGTCTCGACGGTGATGGTGTCGGTGGCGCCCCCGGTGTGGGTCACGCCGGGAGCGGCCGGCTGGTTGTAGAAGACGAAGTCGTCGTCCGAGCGGACCTTGCCCTCCGGGCTCAGCAGCAGTGCCGAGACGTCGAGCTTGCTGGGTGCGGTTACCTCCACCGCGACGCGCTGCGCGGCCAGCGGAAGGTTGGAGCCGGGAGTCATTGCCGTCATGCCGGGGTAACGACCGGCCGGGCTTTGCGGTTCCTTTGCCGTGGCGGAGGTGCCCCCGGCCCGGGAGCCGCTCCGCACGCGCCGCGCGCGGGGGCCGCCCCGGCCCCGGTCGGCGGCGGTGGTGGTGCAAAACAGCAGGAAGCAGCGGGACGCAGCAGAAAGCCGCAGGACACAGCAGGAAACAGCGCCCGGCGTCGACGAGCGGCCCCTCACCCCGTCCGGCCGGAGAGTACAGTGGTGTAAACAGACCTGTTTACCGCAGTGCGGGCAAGGCCCGGCACGACGGGCTGTCGACGAAGGGAGCTGCGAGCGGTGGGAAAGGGGACAGCGGAATCGACGACGGCGCAGTCGGCGGCCCCGGAGGAGCTGACGCCCGGCGCCCGGCGGATTCTGGACGCGGCGAGCGCCCTCTTCTACGCACGCGGCATCACGGCCGTCGGTGTCGACCTGATCGCCAAGGAGGCCGGCACCACCAAGAAGACGCTCTACGACCGGTTCGGCGGCAAGGACGCGCTGATCGCCGCGTATCTGCGCGAGCGGGACCGGCGCTGGCGCTCCTGGCTGACCTCGTGGGTGGCGGGGCACGCCGCGGACACCGGGGCCCCCGCGCAGTTGCTGGCCACCTTCGACGCGCTCGCGGAGTGGACGCAGCAGCACAATCCGCGCGGCTGCGGATTCGTCAACGCCGCGGCGGAGCTGCCCGACCCCGCGCATCCGGGGCGCCGTGTGATCACCGAGCAGAAGCACTGGATGCACGGCTATCTCCGCGAGCTCGCGGTCGCGGCCGGTGCGCGGGAGCCGGAGCGGCTGGCCGACCGGCTGCTCGTACTGCACGAGGGTGCCATGGTCATGCGCGGCCTGGCACTCGTGGACGACCCCGTCGGCACCGCACGCGCCCTGGCCGAACTGGCCCTCCGGGACGCACTCCCGGGGCCCGGCACCGACGCGGCGGCCGACGGGCCGGCCCAGCGCTGAGGCCGTGCGGGAGCCCCGCACGGGGCCCGCACGGCCCCGCGGGCCGTCCCGGCGGACGGGTCTCCCACCGGGACGGCGCGCAGTCGCCGCGCGACCGGCCTGTGCAGTGCCGCCGCGCTCCGAGGTGCATCGCGGCGGCTGCAGGCGCAGCCTGGGAGCATGAGTGCGTTCGTCGTCGTCCATCCGCCCGCATCCGGCGGGGGTCGCCGTGTCAGTGTGCACGGCGAGACGCTGGGCACCGCCTACGGCCTCACCGACCTGATCGAGTACCTTGCCCGCGCCGGGCTGGACATCGCCACCGTCGATCTGTACGACGAGTCGGTCATCGAGTGGCAGGGCGGCAACCACCTCGTCTGGGGGCGGGCGGCGGAATGAGGTCGCGCCCCGCAGGGCGGGCGGGGGCGAACGGGGAGGGGAATCGGGATGCGAGGAGCACGGGGAACGCAGAGGCAGGGCGACCGGAACGGGGACGCGCCCGGCGGTGCCCGGTTCCCGTGGTGGTGGCTGGCGCCCGGAGTGCTGGTGCTGGCGGGACTCCTGGTGTGGGGGATCGCGGTCTACCCCCGGCTTCCCCCACAGGTGCCGCAGCACTTCGGCAGCGACGGAGTGGACCGGTACGCGGAAAAATCCGTGGGCACCGTCTTCCTGCCCGTCCTCGTGCACGCAGGCGTGCTGGCGCTGCTGGCCGGGACGGCGTCCGCCACCCTGCGGATCACCCCGGTCCGCGACCTGCCGCCGGGACGGCAGACGTCGAGCCTGGTCAACCGGCCGCAGACGGCACGGGGTGCACTGCGCCTGGCCCGGGCCCAGCTCTTCCTCGGCTGCTGCCTCGGGATGACCATCGCCGTGGCCTGCAGCCTGATGTGGGCCGTCGAGCCCCCTGCCGAGGGCGAGCCGCGGACCGGGGCGCTGCTCCTCGCCCTGCTGCCGTCGGCGCTCGGCACCGCCGCCGTTCTGGCCGCGGCCTTCCGGGACCGGCGGCAGGGGTCCGGCCGGGCCGCGGAGCCCGGCACGGAGTGACGCCTATCCGGGACCGGCAGCCCCCTCCGCCGTCCGCACCTGCAGGGCCCGGAGGTCGCGGCTGGTGGAGATCAGCTCCTTGGCCTCCTGCTCCGTGCTGACCATCGGCTGCGAGCCGTGCAGCGGCACGCCCGCGGTCTCCGGCATGAAGCGCACTGCGAGCAGGCCGACGAGCCCGCTGACCATCAGACAGCAGCCGGGCACCAGGTTGTTGCCCGTCGCGCTGACCAGTCCCTCGGTGACCAGCGGGGTGGTTCCGCCGAAGGCCGCCACCGAGAAGTTGAAGCCGATCCCCATGGCGGCGTAGCGCACACTCGTGGGGAAGAGCGCGGGCAGCGTGGCGGCCGACGGCGCGGCGAACCCGGCCAGCAGCGTGGCCAGGACGAGCACGCCGAGCGCGGGCAGCAGCCAGCCGTCCGCGCGCAGCAGCAGGAAGGCGGGGACGGCCAGCACGATCTGGCCGACGGCGGCCCAGCGGTAGACCGGGCGCCGCCCGATCCGGTCGCTCAGCCGGCCGACGAAGGTGATGAGCACCACCACCCACACCATGCCGACCAGCACCAGCACATCGGAGGTGGTCCGGTCCCGGCCCAGCGTCTCGGTCTGGTAGGTCGGCAGATAGCCGGTCACCATGTAGTTGGTGACGTTGTAGAGCAGCACCAGTCCGATGCAGACCAGCAGCGGCTCCCAGTACCGGCGCAGGATGGTGCGGAACTCGTGCTTCTGCTCGCGCTCGGCGACCGCCTGGTCGTGCTCGTCCAACTGCTGCTGGAAGGCGGGGGACTCCTCCAGTTTCAGCCGCATGTACAGGCCGATCAGCCCCAGCGGTCCGGCGATCAGGAACGGGATGCGCCAGCCCCAGGCGAGCATCTGGCTGTCGGTCAGCGCGACGTTGAGCACGGTGACCAGGACCGAGCCGAGGGCGTAGCCGATGAAGGTGCCGAAGTCGAGCCAACTGCCGAGGAATCCGCGCCTGCGGTCGGGCGAGAACTCCGCGATGAAGGTGGTGGCGCCGCCGTACTCGCCGCCGGTGGAGAAGCCCTGCAGCATCCGCGCGAGGAGCAGCAGGATCGGGGCCGCGATACCGATCGTGGCGTAGCTGGGGATGAAGCCGATCAGGAAGGTGCCGAAGGCCATCAGGATCATGGTCGCGGCGAGCACCTTCTGCCGGCCCAGCTTGTCGCCGAGCGGCCCGAAGAAGAGGCCGCCCAGCGGACGGACGACGAAGGCCGCGGCGAACGTCGCGAACGACGCCAGGAGTTGCGCCGCGTCGGAGGCTCCCGGATAGAAGACCTTGCCGATGGTGGCGGCCAGATAGCTGTAGACGCCGAAGTCGAACCACTCCATGCAGTTGCCGAGCGCGGAGGCGCTGACCGCCCGTTTGAGCATGGGCTCCTGGACGACCTGCACGTCGTCCTTGGTGAACGGGCGGCCCGCGCGGCGCAGCCTGGAGGCCAGTTCGTCACGCACCTGTCGGGGCAGCGCGGCCACCGCCTGCGGTACCTGCCTGGTCGCCGCCGTGCCCCCGGAGCGCCGATTGGGGCTCTCTGTCACGTCGTTGCTCACACCCTTTGTTCCGGATAGCCGAAAAGGCCCGATCTGCTCGATCGTACGGAACTGCGGGAGCGGATCCCGGGAGCGGGTTGCCGGACTCGCCGCACCTCACACGCCGTCCGCGGTGCGGACCGCCCGCTGCACCGCCCGGCGTCGCCCACGGCCGGCAGACCCGGCGGCGGCGTGGAGCGCCCAGCGCGGTGCAGGACAGGACAAGGCAGGGCGGGGCACAGCAGGACAGGACAGGTGGTGTGGACGGGGACGGGGGCGGACGGACCGCCGTCCCGCGGGTGCGGGAGCGGACCCCGCCCGGGCGGGGTCCGCGGGCGGTCAGCGGGAGCGGGCCTTGAACGCGGCCTTGCGGGCGTCCTTGGCGATCCGCTTGTCCGGGTGCACCCGCCCCATCGTCTCCAGCACGTCCCCGGTCGCGGGGTGCTCGACCCGCCACGCCTTGTCGAAGAAGCCGGTGTGCTGGTCGACCAGGTCCCGTACCAGGTCACGCAGTTCGTCCGGTTCACCGGCGGTCGCGACCTGGGCGGCGATGGTGTCGATGGTCAGCCAGAAGACCATCTCCTCGTCGGGCTGCGGCACGTCCCGGGCACCGCGCTCGGCGAGCCAGACCCGGGCGAGCCCGCCCAACTGCCGGTCCTCCAGCACCTCGCGCAGCGCGGGCTCGGCCTCGGGTCCGGCGAGCGAGAGCGCCTGCTGGCAGGCGAGCCGCCGGACGGGCGCTGCCTCGTCGCCACCGCGTGCCGCGGCGAGCAGCTCCCGCGCGGCCGCCGGTGTGGCGTCGCCGCCGGTCGGCCCGGCGGCGTTCCGGGCCGCGAACCAGCCCTGGATCTCGCTGTGCGCGTTCTCCTCCGTGTAGACCGGCAGCGCGGCCAGCAGCGCGTCCGCTCCGGCGTGCGCGAGGTCGCCGACCGCGGGGACGTCCAGCCCGGCCTCGCGCATCCTCTCGCGCACCCCGTACAGGCCGAGCGGGGTGAGCCGCACCATGCCGTAGCGGGAGACGTCCTCCTCGTCCGGATCGGCGCCCGACTCCGCCGCGTCGTAGGGCTCTTCGCCCTCGTCCTCGCGGGTGAGGGCCTCGTCCACCGGCTGGTGGACGACCAGCCCGGTCGGCTCCAGCATCCGGAACTGCTCGTCCAGCCGCATCATCGTGCTGGAGACCTCTTCGAGCACGTCGTCGGTGGGTTCGTCCATGCCCTCGGGCACGGTCATCGAGGCGGCCAGCACGGGGAGCGGCACCATCGACCCGGCCGCGACGGCGGGGTCGGTGGCCGTGAGCAGGTAGAGGTTGCCCAGGGCGCTGTCGAGGGCCTCGGACTCCTCCTCCGGGTTCCAGTCCAGCGCGTCGAGGTCGATGGCGTTCGGGTCGATCTCACCGTCCTCGCCGACGGCGCCCTCGATACCGTCCAGCAGTTCCTCGAAGCTGGGCGTCGCGGCGTCCGCGAGCACCGTCTCCAGGCCGCTGCGCCACAGCCCGAGGATCTCCTCGGGAGCGGGCGCGGGAGCGCCCTGGGCGCCGGTCAGGCCGCCCAGCTCCGGCTCCGGCGCGGCCACGCCCACCGGGTCGTCGCTGCCGACCCCGTCGGGGGCCTCGGCGCCCGCTCCGGGGCCTCCGGGCTTCGCGCTCTCCTCCGAGTCTTCCGAGTCCTCGGAGTCCTCGGAGTCCTCGAATTCCTCGACCGCGAGCAGCCCGGTGTCCACGGCGAAGTTCCACGCGTCGGCGGCGAGTGCCGGGGCCTCCTCGTCCCCCGACAGGCCCAGATGTGCGGCGGCCTGCTTGAGCTGCTCGGCCAGCAGTTCACCCCCGGCACCCACCGGAATGCCCGCGCCCGCGGGTCCGCCGGCGCGCGCCCAGCGGGTGAGTTCCACTGCGCGCGCCAGGAGCGGTGCGGCCAGTGCGTCCCGCGCCAGTTCGGCATCGGAGGGCAGCCGTACGGGCGGCAGGGTGGGACGGTCGTCACCGGTCATGTGCGGGTTCATCTCCTACAGGTCCTACGGGTTGCCGGACGGTGCGGGGACCCAGCGTAGACGGGTTCTGTCCCCGGGTGCCCGAATCGTGCAGCGAGCACGTAACAAGGGCGGACCCGGTCCTGGCCGGGCTCGCCCCGTCCGGCTGTCGCCGGTCCCGGCTGAGCCCGGTCCGTTGCCGACCGTGTGCGGTCGCCGGTGGCACATCGGCTCCCGGTGCCTGGGGCCTCGCTCGTGAACGGGCGAGGGTTCCTGACCGGCGGTCCGGTGCGGGATCCTGCTCGTGCTGCACACCGGGAGCCGAGGGGAGCACCTGCCCCCAGGAGCCCCGCTCCGGCTCGGGGACGGCCTGCCGGCGGCGGCCGGACCCGCTGCTCGGCCGCGGCTGCGGCAGGTACCGGTGCCGGGTCCGGGTCCGGGCACGGGCACGGGGCATCGGGCCGGTGATCACCGGCCGAGGCTCCCCCGGCCCGCGGAGGAGGCGGCCTCGGAAGACCGGCCTCGGAGGAAGCAGCCCCGGAGGGGTCCTGCGGCATCAGCTCCGCGACTCGTCGCGCCTCCTCGACCAGCCTCCTCGACGAGCCTCTCGACGATCTTCGACTCGGGTACGGTCCCGGCGGCCTCGCACCGGACGAAGATCTGCCCCCTGCCGCTGCCGGCGGCGATGGCGTTCGTGCACGGTCTCCTCGCGCCCCTGCACCGGCGCCCCGTGCGTGTCCAGCGCCCGCTCGGCGACGCCGACGGCGCGCCGTGCCCCCGCGCAGAAGCCGCGCGGCCGGCCAGCGACGCTCCCTTCGCTCACGTCGCGTCACCCCCGGCCGGTGCGGGGACGGCGGAGACCGCCCGGCGCGGGGTGCGCGCATCCAGCCTCAGGCGCAGTCGGCGCGGGTGGTAGACGGTGGCCAGCGGGACCGGGCGGATGTCCATGCCGGGCTCACAGGTGACCCGCCAGCGGCCCAGGATGGTGGCCAGTCCCAGAGCGGCCTCGGTGCGTGCGTAGAGGTCGCCGATGCACTTGCGGGCGCCGGTGCCGAACGGCACGTAGGCGTGCCGGGAGGCGGGCGCGACACGGTCCGGGAGCCAGCGGTCGGGGTCGAATGTCGTGGGGTTCTCGAAGGCGTCCTCGTACTGGGAGACCGCGGCGGGACTGAAGACGACGGTGGAGCCGGTGGGCAGCCGGCGGCCGGCGAGTTCGGTCGGGGAGGCGGTGAGCCGGGTGAACAGCCAGGCGGGCGGATGCAGTCGCAGCGTCTCGGAGATGATCCGGTCGGTCAGCGAGAGCTTCGGCAGGTCGTCCCACTGCGGGGCGCGCCCGTCGAGGACGGTGTCCATCTCCTCGTACAGCGCGGCCTCGATCTCCGGGTGCTGGGAGAGCAGGTAGAAGACCCAGGTCAGGGTACCGGCGACGGTCTCGGTTCCGGCTGCCATCACGGTGATGACCTGGTCGTGGATCTCCCGGTCCGCGAGCCGGCCGCCGTCGTCGTCGCGGGAGGCGATCAGGGCGGCGAGCAGGTCGTCCCGCTCGGTGTCGGAGCTGCGGTAGTCGTCGATGAGCCGCTGGGTGGTCGCGTGCAGGAAGTCCAGGTTGCTCTTGTAGCGCCGGTTGGACGGCAGGGGCATGCTGCGGACCGAGGCGGGCAGGAACATCTGCCGGAACAGGCCGTTGAGCACGACGTCGAAGGAACGTTCCACCTTCGCCGCCAGCTCGGGGCTGACGGGCGTGGAGTACAGCGTGCGGCCGACCGTGCGCAGGGCCATGCCGTACATCTCCTGGAAGGCGTCGACGACCATGCCGTCCTGCCAACGCGACGCCGTGGCCTCGATCTCTGCGTGCATGGCCTCGGAATACCGCTTGAGCTGGCCGCGCGTGAAGGCGGACTGCATCAGCCGGCGCTGCCGTCGGTGATCGGCGAACGGGCACGTGACCAGGCCGTTTCCGGCGATGTCGCGGGCGCGGTCGTAGAAGACGCCGCCCTTGTCGAAGATGCGGTCGTTGGTCAGGACGTGCCGCAGCAGGTCGGGGTGGGTGGGCACGTAGGCCGTCGTGGGGCCGATCCTGATCTGGACCAGGTCGCCGTGGGCCGAGAGCGACGTCATGAAGTGCACAGGGTGGCGCATCATCTGGAGGGCGTGTCCCACCACGGGGAGGGCCCCGGGCGCCGTTCCCGCTGAAAAGGTGCTCTCCTCGGTCATCCGATTCTCAACTTCCCGTGTGTGCCGGTTGATGCCGGTTGATGCCGGTTGGTCGTCCGCCCGTCCGGGGCGGTGAGCGGCCGTCCGCCGCGGGGGCCGGGCGAGGGCGCGCGCTGCAGGGGCGCTACCGGGCGGTGCTGCCGAGTTCCTCCAGATAGCCCCGGGAGCCGGCGGCGTGTGCGAACTCGGCGTCATAGCGGCCCGAGGAGCGGTGCCAGTCGTAGGATCCGCGGATCACCGGGCGTATCGCGTCCGTGCGGTAGCGCTCCAGCGCCTCGCGCTCGCCCGGGTCGAGCTGGTAGATCTCCCCCAGCCGCGGCAGGCAGGATTCGAGCAGCAGGAACTGCTCCAGCCGGGCGTGCACCTCGTCCTGGAGGTGGGCGATGCTGCGGCTCCTGGACCAGCCGTGCTCCCGGTGCAGTATCAGGACGAGGTTGTTCTGCTCGCCGCGGGCCTCCTCCTTCTCCAGCGAGGCGATGTCGTTGAGCATCAGGTTGACGTCGACGGCGACCTGGAGCATCGCGGACAGCAGCGTGCTGTCGAAGACCCGGTGCGGCACCTCGAAGCGGCCGGCGCGTTCGGCCAGGTCCACCGTCGGCTGCACACCTATGGTGTGCCGCCGCATGCCCAGGTACTGGGCGGCCGAGTCGCACGGCCGGTTCCAGAACCGGCTCGCCGCCTCGTCGATGTACCCGTCCAGGTAGTTGCGCCAGTGCCGGGCGCTGCGTGCGCACCAGGCCGGGGTCATGCCCTCGCAGGTGCGCCGCCAGACGTCGGCGAACCCGTGGGCGATCGGCGGCGCAGCCTCCGGCAGCGGTCCGTCCAGCGCGGCCGCCACCGCCTCGGTGAGCTGCCTGGCCTCCTCGGGATCCTCGCCGCGAGGACCGTCGAAGAGGTCGTCGAACAGGAAGAACCACGACATCAGATCGACGCCCAGGTCGAGGTCGGGGCCGGCGGCGTGCGGATAGAAGCGGGAGGCCAGATCGGCGTAGCTGCCGCGCAGATGGCGTTCGGCCGCCATGTCGGACTTGATCAGACCGAGCGAGCGCGGCCACGCCAACTGCTCGGCCTCGGCCCGCGCGTGGTCGGGGCTCTGCCGGCCCGGCAGGGGTATCCGGATGTCGATGTCCTGCGGCATGAGGGGTTCCTTCGGGTGGGATGGCGGGCACCGCGGTGCCCCGTGAGGGGTTGGGGGGCGGAGGAGTCGCCCTGGTCCGGGCTCACACGTCCCGGTCGACGACGAAACGCCCGAGCGCGAGGAGTTCCCCGCGCGCACCGGCCTCCAGGTCGACGCCGAGCAGCGCGTCCTCGGCCAGCTTCATCCGCCGGGCGGCCTCGGCCAGGGCCCAGTCGCGGCCTCCGGCCCCGTCGATCAGTTCGGCCGCGCGCCGCAGTTCCTCCTCGCCGGGTTCGCCGGGCGCGGACAGCCAGGTGGCCAGCTCGACGCCGTGCGTGCCGCCCTGCTGGAGCGCGTGACTGACCGGGAGGGACTTCTTGCGGGCGCGCAGATCGGAGTACACCGGCTTGCCGGTGACCGCCGGATCGCCCCAGATGCCGAGGACGTCGTCGGTGAGCTGGAAGGCGCGGCCCATCTCGTCGCCGTAGCGGGCCAGCGCGTCCACTGTCGCCGCCGGTGCTCCGGCCAGGACGGCGCCGATCGCGGAGCTCGCCGACAGCAGCGCGCCGGTCTTGTCGGCGGCCATGTCGAGGCACTCGTCGACCGTGACGTACGGACGCCGCTCGAAGGACAGGTCCTGGACCTGGCCCCGGATGAGGTGGCGGGTGGTGCGGGCCAGCAGCCGGGCGGCGGAGGCGGCCGCCGGAGTCCCGGCGTCCAGCAGCACCTCCTGCGCGAGCGTCAGCAGCGCATCGCCGGTCAGGATCGCGCTGGAGGAGCCCCACAGCTTCCACACGGTGCGCTTGTGGCGGCGCTCCTCGTCGCCGTCCATCAGGTCGTCGTGCACCAGGGAGAAGTTGTGCACGAGCTCCACGGCGACGGCGCCGGGCAGCGCGGTCTCCGGGGAGGCGCCGACCGCCTCGGCGGACAGCAGCGCGAGCGCCGGCCGGACGGCCTTGCCGGCGTCGGCGCGCGTCGGCGCCCCACCGGCGGTGATCCATCCGAAATGATAGGCCGCCTGGTGCCGTGAGCGGTGGTCCAGCCGGTCGACGGCGGCGCGCAGCGCCGGAGTGATGGCGGCCCGGCTGTGGCCGAGACACGCGGGAGCAGTGCTCATACGGCGACCTCCGCATGCCAGGGATCGGCCGGGTCGTCGAAGATGCTGACGACCTGACGCATGAGGCGCCGTTCGGCCGGGTCGAAGGGCTGCTTGGCGTGGACGGTGCCGAGCTGGTCCCACATGACGATGTCCCCGGGCTGCCAGGTGTGGGCGTAGGTGTACTCGGGCCTGCCCGCGTGCGAGAGCAGTTCGTCGAGCAGCTTGCGGCTCTCGTCGGGGGCGAGGTCCAGGATCCGCTTGGTGTTCAGGGTGCTGACGTAGACCGACCGGCGGCCGGTGCGCGGATTGCGGGCGATCAGCGGGTGGACCGTGGAGGTGCCGTCCTCGGGCTGGATCAGTCCGCTGCTCCCGCCGAGGGACACCTCGCCCTGCAGCTCTTCCTCGATGGTCTCCTCGTACCCGGTGCGCAGGCCGTGCCGGACCCGGTAGGAGTGCAGGCGCCGGCGCTCTTCGGGCGGCAGCGTCTCGTAGAGGGCGTACATGTCGGTGAAGAGGGTCTGTCCGCCGCCGGAGGGCGGCACTTCCAGGGCCTCCAGGAAGCCGACCTGGGAGACGCGGGGGCGGAAGGAGTAGTCGGTGTGCCAGTCCATCCACGCGGCGTCCCCGACCCCGATCTTCCGGCCGTTCTCCGTCAGATTGGAGACGATCAGGATCTCGTTGTGGTCGGGATGGGCACCGCTGGTCAGGCCGGTCTTCGGGATGTGACCGAAGCGCCGTCCGAAGGCCAGGAACTCCTCGTAGGAGGGTGTTTCGTGGCCGCGGAAGACGAGTACGAGATGCGCGTCGAGTGCCGCCCAGATCTCCTCGGACTGGGACCTGTCCATGTCGCCGGTGACATGGGAGCCGTGCACGACGGCGCCGAGAGCGGCGCCGGGAATCGGCGTGACGTCCATGGGCGTTGCCGCCTTTCGGAAAACGGTGGGGTGGTCAGCGCAGATCGAGACCGGCGAGGTCACCCGCCTCGCGCCAGCGCCGGAGGATGTCCACGAACTCCACGGAGCCGCCGCCGTAACTGGAGTTGAGCAGCGGCAGCCCGCCCGGATCGCCTTCGTTGTTGTACAGACCGGGTGTGCAGTTCTCCAGGAAGTCGAGGTCGTTGCTGGCGAGCCGGAGGATCTCCTCGACCCATTCCTTCTCGCCGGTCCCGGACGCCTCCACCACCCGGTGTCCGCGCTCCTCGACGCACTTGACGATGTGTGCGAGGTGCCGGGCCTGCTCGCCCAGCATGTAGGCGATGTTGACGTGCCGGCCGGCCTGGATCTTGGACAGGATGAAGCAGTTGGGGAAGCCGTTCACCTGCAACCCGTGCAGGGTGTGCGCGCCGTTCGCCCACTTCTCCGACAGCCTCAGGCCGTCGCGGCCGACGATGTCGTAGCCGGCCCGGTCCGTGTACGGGACGGCGACCTCGTGCTCGTATCCGGTGGCGAAGACCAGGCAGTCGAGCGGGTACTCCCGGCCGTTGGCGACCACCCCGCCCGGAGTGAGCCGCTCCACGCCCTGCCCCTGGGTGTCGACCAGGGTCACGTTGGGCCGGTTGAAGGTCTGCAGGTAACTGTCGTGGAAGCAGGGCCGCTTGCAGTACACGCGGTAGTACGGCTTGAGGGCGGCGGCGGTGGCCGGGTCGTCGACGAAGCTGTCGATGCGGGCGCGCAGTTCCTCCATCTTGCGGAAGTCCGCCTGTTCGGCGGCGAGCGCCCGCTCCTTCGGGTCGCCCCCGGTGTCGCCGGTGGGCAGGATCGCGGCGGCCAGCTCGGCCGTGGTCTGGGTCCAGCGGTCCTGGACCAGGTCCTCGTCCTGCGGGATGCCGGAGGTCAGCGCGTGGAAGTTCTCCATGCGGCGCTGCTGCCAGCCCGGTTCGAGGCTGTCGACCCAGTCCGGCGGGGTGGGGCGGTTGCCGCGGACGTCGACCGCGGCCGGGGTCCGCTGGAAGACGACGAGCTGTTCGGCCCACTCGGCGAGGTGCGGGGCGATCTGGACGGTCGTGGAGCCGGTGCCGATGACGCCGACGGTCTTGTCCGTCAGCCCGGTCAGGCCGCCGGTGCTGTCGCCGCCGGTGTAGTCGAAGTCCCAGCGGCTGGTGTGGAAGGAGTGCCCGGCGAACGTCTCCAGACCCGGCAGCCCGGGGAGTTTCGGGCGGTGCATCAGGCCGATCGACATGGCCACGTACCGGGCCCGGACGACATCCCCGCGGTCGGTGCTGACCAGCCATGTACCGGCTGCCTCGTCCCAGCGCAGCTCGGTGACGGCGGTCTGGAAGAGGGCGTCGCGGTAGAGATCGTACGTGCGGGCGATCTGCTGGAGGTGCGCGAAGATCTCGGGGCCGGTGGAGTACTTCTCGGTGGGTACCGTCCCGATCTCTTCGAGTATCGGCATGTAGATGTAACTCTCGACGTCGCACCGGACCCCGGGGAAGCGGTTCCAGTACCAGGTGCCGCCGACATCGCCCGCCTCGTCGATCAGCCGGATGCGCTCCAGGCCGGTCTCCTTGCGTAGCTGCGCACCGATTAGCAGGCCGCCGATACCGGCGCCGACGACGGCGACGTCCACCTCGTCGGTGAGCGGCTCGCGTGCCTTCCGCTCGGTGAAGGGGTCGCGCGCATAGCGGCTGAAGTCACCGCGCGCGAACTGGTAGGTGCGACCGACGCTGCGCTTGTCGCGTTCCTGACGGTACTTCGCCCTCACCGCTTCCAGGTCGATGGCCGGTGTCTCGTCGCTACGGTCGTCGCTGTCGGCGCGGGCCACAGCTCCTCCTCGGGGGACGGGGACGGAAGGGAAACATGACGCCATACATCGTCGAACTGGTCACGCAGCCGCAGCGCGGCGTCGGCGTTGCTGAACAGGTAGAACCGGTCGGAGCCGAGGGCTTCCCACACGAGGCCCGCGACGTCCTCGGCGCTCACCGACGTGTCACCGCCGGCACCGCGCGGGGCCGCCAGGCCCTGCACCATGGGGGTGTCGACCCGGCCGGGGCACAGCACCGACACCAGAATCCCGGTGCCGCGCAGATCGGCCCGCAGACTGCGGGCGACCGCGAGGTCGGCATGCTTGGAGGCGGCGTAGGCCGCGCTGCCGGCACCGACGACGAAGGCGGACATCGAGGCCGTGTGGATCAGATGGGCGGGGCGGCCGTGCTCCAGGAGCCGGGGCACGAAGGCGCGGGCCATCAGGACGTGCGCCCAGTGGTTGGCCTCGAAGACCTGCCGCATCTGCTCCAGCGGCACCTCCCACAGGGGCTGCCCTATGGGGCCGAGCACCCCGGCGTTGTTGCACACCACATCGACGCCGCCGAGCCGGTCGAACGCCGTGTCCGCGAGCCGGTCGACGGCTTCCGGGTCGGTCAGGTCGGCGGTCACCGCCGTGACCTGGGCGCCCTGTGCGGCGAGTTCGGACGCCCGGCGGTGGAGTGCGTCGTCGATGTCCGCCATGACCACGCCGACGCCCGCGCGGGCGAAGCGGGCACTGAGGGCGAGGCCGATGCCGCTGGCGGCGCCGGTCACCACGGCTGTCCTGGTCTGCAGGTCCACTGGGCTCTCTCCGCTTCTGCGCGCGGGTGCGCCGAAGGACAGCGCGCCGTTGCCCACGAGAAGGTCCGGTTCTGATGGCGCCGTTCGAGAAGGAGGATGTCAGCGGGGGTCGGGGAGCTTCAGGCTGATCACGAGGACGGCCGCCGCGAAGCACGTCAACAGGGCGAGAACGAGCACCGCCGCCGTCGCTGTCGACAGCGGACCGTCCAGGGAGACGTAGAGGGTGCCGCCGACGGTCGTGCCCAGCGCGGTCGCCATCTGCTGGCTGGTCACCAGCACACCGCTGCCCATGCCGGCCTGCGCGGGGGGTACGTCGGCGAGGATCATCCGGAACAGGGTGGGACCGATCAGCGCCGCACCGGCGCCGAAGAGGGCGATCCCCAGGAGCACGAGTGTCAGGGAGGGATGCGGCCAGCCCAGCCCGATCACCAGCGCCAGCAGCACCAGACCCGCGCCCTGGACGAGGGCGCCCAGGGCGACGATCCGGCCGCCCAGGGCCGCGACGATCTTCGGGGTGAACTGCGCCACCACGAAGAACGCCACGGCGAACGGCGCCAGCCCCCCGCCGGAGGCCAGCCCGTGGAGGCCGAAGTGGCCCTGCGCGATCAGCGCGTAGACGAACAGGAAGGCGCCGAAGCCGGCCTGGAACGGCACCACGGCCGCCAGCCCGCGGCGGGTGCCCGGACGGGACAGCACCGACGGGGACAGCAGCGGTGTGCCGCCCCGCGCCTCCAGTCCGCGTTCGACCCGCACCAGCGCCGAAAGCCCCGCCGCGGCGACCACGAGCAGCCCCCACAGCCACAGCGGCCAGCCGAGGTCGGGGCCCGCCACGACCACAGCCAGGAGACAGACCATGGTCGCACCGAACAGCACGGTGCCCAGCGGGTCGAAACCGGGCTTGGTCTCGGCCCTGGTCGCGGGGACCCGCCGGATCGCCAGCAGCGCGGCCACCCCGACCGGCACATTGATCAGGAAGACCGACCGCCAGCCGACCCCGGCCACGTCCAGCGAGACCAGCAGCCCGCCCAGCATCTGCCCGACGACCATGCCGAGGGCCGCGGTCACGCCGTACATGGCGATCGCGCGGGCGCGCGCCCGGCCCTGACTGACCGCCTGGATCGTGGCCAGCACCTGCGGTACGAGCATGGCCGCTGCGGCCCCCTGCAGCAGGCGGGCGGTGACGAGGAACTCGATGGTCGGGGCGAGTCCGCACAGCGCCGAGGTGACGGTGAACGCCGCCAGCCCGTACGCGTACAGTTCCCGCCTGCCGAAGGCGTCGCCCAGCCGCCCGCCCAGCACCAGGCCGAGGGCGTAGGTGAGGCCGTAGCCGGACACCACCAGCTCCAGCGCCGCCGGGCCGCCGTGGAGGTCCTCGCCGATCGGGGCCAGCGCCACATTGACGATGGAGGCGTCCACGATGGACAGGGCGTATCCGATGAGGACCACCACGAGGGCGATGCCGCTGAGCCCCGCGCCGGCCGGTTCCGGGCCGGCTGCGGACGCGGGCGTCGCGTCGGGCTCCTTCGGCGGGGAGAGTCCCTCGCGATTCGTCATGTGCTGCCTGCCCAGGGGTGCGTGGGGAACGGTCGGGGAAGGTGAAGAAGACGGGGAAGACGGGGAAGGTGGGGAACCGTCGTCACTCGACGGCGGTGGGAGTACCGGTGATCTTGGACATGATTCCCTTGGAGGCGTCCTTCGCGGACTCCGGCCAGGGCGTCATCGCGTTGAACCCGCGGTGCGAGGAGGCGGGCTGGATGCGGGTGTCCATCGACATCCGCATGCGGGCCGGGTTCGCCGAGACGTTCGGGATGGACTTGTGGCACATGAAGGCGTGGAAGAGGAGCACGTCACCCGGCTCCATGGGGGAGAACAGCAGCTCCCCGTCCCCGCCGAACTCCTCCGTCGGGATACCGCGCACGGGGTGGCCGAACCGGCGGAAGTTCTCGGTGACGACGTGCTCGCGCGCGCCCTTCTTGTGGCTGCCGTCGGCGAGGGCGACGCCGCCGGTGTCCCGGCTCGTCGGGAGCAGCGGTATCCAGGCGGTGCGGAAGTCCTTGTTCGGGCCTATGTAGAAGCCGTCCTGGTGCAGCGGCGTCAGGAAGCTCGGCTCCTCGGAACCCGCGGCGGAGGGGTAGTAGCGGATCGTCGTGGACTTGAAGACGAAGACGGGCTCCCCGAAGACCTTCTCCCAGACCTTGACGGTCGAGGGGTGGTTCCACAGGTCGTCGTACTTGACGTAGTCGTGCATCGCCACCTCGTCGACCGCCTCGAAGGAGTCGATGGTGAGGGTGTCGAGCGTGGTGCCGGAGGCGGCATGGCCGAGTGCGATCAGGCCGTCGAGCATCTGCTCGGCGGCGGTCCGCACGAGTTCAGGGTCCAGAGCGCCGCGCAGGCAGACGTAGCCGTGCTCGTCGTAGAACCGGTCGAGGGCCTGACGGTCGTCGAGAAGGGGTGTGCAGTCGGCATAGTCACGAAAAGTGTCCGTCATGGTTCCTTGTCCTCGTGATGCTGGGGAAGGAGCAGTGAACTTCCGTACGGGCCCGGCGTCTTCGACGGCGCCGGGTGAGGCGGAGGTGACGAGAGGCGACCGCCGGAACGGCCGGTGCTGACCTCCAGGGACCGAGGGGCCGGCCCGGCCGCGGCGATGCACCCGTGGGCGGGAGTGGGTCTCTGCCGGACCGCCGCGGGCACGCGGCCGCGGACGCCTGCGCGCGCCTCACGGGGCGGCCCGGTGGCATCGGAGCGGCGCTGTCCGTGCGGCCGGTGAGACGCCGTACCGGTGCCGGAGCCGCCCACGGCCCGGTCCGTGCGGCCCGGAACCCGGGACGGTGGGCGGCCGTGCGTTCGCTCGGGCGCTGCCGGTCAGAAGGTAACGGGGATTTCATCGAACCCGCCGGTGATCCGGTGCTCCTGCCAGCGCAGCTCCTCCTCGGGTACCGCGAGCCGCAGACCGGGCAGTCTGCGGAACAACCGCTCGAACACCGCGGTCAGTTCGATCCGGGCCAGCACGCGGCCGATGCAGTGCCGGGTGCCGTGCCCGAAGGACAGATGCGATTTGGGTCTGTCCCGGGTGATGTCCATCAGGTCGGGATCGGGGTACGCGTGCCCGTCGATGTTGGCCGCACCGATGGCCAGCAGCACTGCCTCCCCGGTCCGGATCACCGTGTCGCCGACGGTGATGTCGCTGTGCGCGTAGCGGGGTATGAGCGCGTTGGACCCCTTGCCGCCGACGGCCAGGCGGAGAATCTCCTCGACCGCCGCGGGGGCGAGTTCGGGCTTCTCGGCCAGCAGGGCACGCTGCTCCGGATTGCGCAGCATCAGCAGAGTGCCCAGGTCGATACGGACGATGGTCGTCTCGTAGCCGAACAACAGTACGGCGTTGCCCAATTGGGCGATGTACTCGTCGGACAGTGAGCCGTCCTTGGCCGCGATCAGCTCGGACAGGATGTCGTCGCCCGGCTCGGTGCGCTTCCGCGCCACCAGTTCCGTCGTGTAGTCGACGACCTGTTGGAAGGTGTGCGCCGAGTGCCGGCCGTCGTCGCTCTGGTCGAAGGTGCCCCTGGCCCACTGGCCGAACCGCTCCCGGTCGGCCAACGGCACTCCGAGCAGATCGCAGACCACCATGGTCGGCAGCGGAAACGACAGCGCGCGGTGCAGGTCGGCAGGCGGGGGGCCGGCGGCCAGCTCGTCGAGCAGCTCGTCCACGTGCTGCTCGATGCGGGACTTCATCATGCGCATCCGGCGCGTGGAGAACCGGGGGACGAGCAGCTCACGCATCTGCGGATGGTCGGCGGCCTCGGTCTCGTAGTCGTCCCCGGCCATCAGCGCCATCATGGTGCTCCGGGCCGTGGTCTTGGCCTGCCGCGCCGGATAGGGATTGCTGAGACCGAGCCGGCGGTCGGCGAGCAGCGCCCTGACCTCGTCGTAGCGGGTGACCAGCCAGGCGTCCTCGCCGGCCGCCTGCACCGGGGTGATCGGCCCCTCGTGCTGCAGTGCGCGCATCCGGGGCGCGACACCGAGCACGGAGGGATTGTCGAACGGTAGTCTCGGCAGTTCCTCCATGTCCCCCGTCCTCATGAGTCAGGCATGGCTTCGTCGGACATCCGGACACGCCGACGGCATCGGTGACGTCGGGTGCACCGCACGCCGGTCGAGGGCGCGCGGAGATGTCGGCCGCCGGGTCGGCGGACGATCATTGCTGACGTGCGGGTGGCTCAGGCGCCGGGTCGGCCGGTGACTACAGAGACGCTCCGACGAGCAGTGCCAGGTCGATGAGACGGTTCGAGTAGCCCCACTCGTTGTCGTACCAGCCGACGACCTTGACCTGCGGGCCGGACACCCGGGTGAGTCCGGCATCGAACACGCAGGAGGCCGGGTCGCCCACGATGTCGCTGCTGACCAACGGCGCGTCCACGTAGGACAGCACGCCCTTGTACGGTCCGGAGGCGGCCGCCGCGTACGCCTCCTTCACCTCGTCCACCGTGGTACCGCGGCGGGTGGTGACCGTGAGGTCGGTGACCGAGCCGGTCGGCACGGGCACCCGCAGTGCGAAGGCGTCCATCCGGCCGCCGAGTTCCGGCAGGACGAGGCCGATGGCCTTGGCGGCGCCGCTGGAGGTGGGCACGATGTTCATGGCCGCGGCACGGGCCCGGCGCAGGTCCTTGTGCGGAGCGTCCTGGAGGTTCTGGTCCTGGGTGTAGGCGTGGGCCGTGGTCATCATGCCGCTGTCGATGCCGACGGCGTCGTGCAGCACCTTGGCCAGCACGCCGAGACAGTTGGTGGTGCAGGAGGCGTTGGAGATGATGGTGTGGCGCTCGGGGTCGTAGTCGCCGTCGTTGACGCCCAGGACCACCGTGATGTCCTCGTCCTTGCCCGGTGCGGCGATGAGGACCTTCTTCGCGCCGGCTTCAACGTGTGAACGCGCCTTCGCGGCGTCGGTGAAGATGCCGGTGGACTCGATCACGATGTCCACTCCGAGGTCGCCCCAGGGGAGGTTGCCGGGTTCGCGCTCGGCGAGCACCTTGACCGTCCGGTCCCCCACGCGGATGGCGCCCGGTTCGGCGGTGACCTCTTCGGGGAAGCGGCCCAGGATCGAGTCGTAAGCGAGCAGGTGGGCCATCGTGGGCACGTCACCGAGGTCGTTGACAGCGACGATCTCCAGCTCGGAGCCCCGCGCAGCCGCCGCACGGAAGACGTTGCGACCGATGCGTCCGAAGCCGTTGATGCCGATTCGCACAGTCATGAGCGTGTTCCTCACCTAGCGCTCTAGAAGTCTTTGACGCGCCGTTGCGCCGAGGTGCACTGCGGGCCGTGTCCCGGACGAGGCTCCGGCACGCGATCAAGCACGAGCTTATATAAGTTTGCGATACATTTCCAGGGTGACCGACGCTCAGCGTGCGACTCCTGCAACCGACTTGGCGGCAGGTGACCTCAACCGGGCGTTCGGGAACGTCGACCGCTGACCCGCCTCACGGACCTCGGCACCGCTCGCTTCGGCGGTTCCGGGGAGACGCTTCCGGGGAGAACACCGAACGCTCCCGCAGGCCGGACATCAGCACCGGCACCAGCACCAGCCGACGCCCGCGGCGAGAAGACCAGGAGCACGTACTCGGCGTGGACCGCGGAACCGATGCTCCCCGGCCCGGCACACGGCACCGAGAGGTGACCAAGTTGTCACCACCTTGACAACTGGCGTCCGCCCGCCATGCTTTACGCGCGTAGAGAATGCTTGCCCACCGCTGTCCGCGCTCCCCCACGCCCCCGGAGGCCCCTGGTGCCGTTCCGCTCTAGGTCCGTACCGCCCCGCTCCCAGTCCGTGCGGCCCCGCTCACCGATCCGGCGGCTCCGGGCCGCACCGGCGGCCGTCGCCGCCGCCTGCTGCGGGCTGCTCGTCCTGCCCTCGTCCGCCGGGGCCGCCGACGCGCCCGGCACCGACTCCGCGCACGCTCCGCGCATCCACGACATCCAGGGCCGCACCCGGCTCTCCCCGTTCGCGGGCCGGGAGGTCACCGGTGTACCCGGCATCGTCACCGGTGTCCGCGACTTCGGTGCGGCCCGCGGCTTCTGGCTGCAGGACCCGCACCCCGACCACGACCGGGCCACCAGCGAGGGGATCTACGTCTACACCGGAGGAAAGAGCCCCGGAGTCGAGGCCGGCGACGCACTGCGGGTCTCCGGGAAGGTGCAGGAGTACTACCCGGGCGGCAAGGAGGCGGGCAACCAGTCGGTCACCGAACTGAGCGGTGCCACCTGGCGGACCACCGGCCACCGCTCGCGCGGGAGGCTGCCGAGGGCCGTCCGGCTCACCGCCCGCTCGGTACCGGAGGCGTACGCGCCGGACGCGGACGGCAGCAGCATCGAGAACCGGCCGCTGCGGCCGGGCCGTTATGCGCTGGACCGCTACGAGTCGCTGGAGGGCATGCGCGTCTCCGTGCGCGACGTGCGGGTCACCGGGCCCACCAGCCGCTACCACGACCTGTGGGTGACCACCGATCCGGACCAGCACCCGACTCCGCGCGGCGGCACCCTCTACGGCTCCTACCGGGACCGCAACGGCGCCCGGCTGAAGGTCTCCTCGCTGCTCCCCCTCGACACGCACCCCTTCCCGGAAGCCGACGTCGGCGACGCGCTGCGCGGCACCACCGAAGGCCCGCTGGACTACGAGCAGTACGGCGGCTACACGCTGCGCGCCACCGCACTGGGCGAGCACCGGGACAACGGCCTGGAGCGCGAGCGGACCCGCGAACAGCGCCGGAACGAACTGGCGGTGGCGACGTACAACGTCGAGAACCTCTCCCCCGCGTCCGAGCCCGCCAAGTTCGAGCGGCTGGCCGAGGGGCTGGTCACCAACCTCTCCTCGCCCGACATCGTCACCGTCGAGGAGGTGCAGGACGACTCGGGGCCGCGGGACGACGGCACGGTCGGCGCGGACCGGACGCTCGCGAAGCTCACCGAGGCCGTCCGCGAGGCGGGCGGGCCCTCCTACGCGTGGCGGCAGATCGACCCGGAGGACAAGGCGGACGGCGGCCAGCCCGGCGGCAACATCCGCGTGGCCTTCCTCTACAACCCGGCACGGGTCTCCTTCACCGACCGGCCCGGCGGCGACGCCACGACTCCGGTGCGGGTCCGGGAACAGGACGGCGAGCCCGCGCTGTCCGCCTCACCGGGCCGGATCGCACCGCGGGACGCCGCCTGGGAGGACAGCCGCAAGCCGCTGGCGGGCGAGTTCCGCTTCCGGGGCCGCACGGTCTTCGTGATCGCCAACCACTTCAGCTCCAAGGGCGGCGACCAGCCGATGGAGGGCCGCTTCCAGCCGCCCGCCCGGCACTCCGAGCAGCAGCGCGTCGCCCAGGCCGAGGTGGTCAACGGCTTCGTGCGCACGCTGCGGGACGTCGACCCGAAGGCCGTGGTCGTGGCGGGCGGGGACTTCAACGACTTCCCCTTCTCCCCCGCCCTGCGCACGCTGCGCTCGGGCCACGCACTGACCAGCCCGCTCGACCGGCTGCCCCGCGACGAGCGCTACGGCTACGTCTACAACGGCAACTCCCAGGCCCTGGACCACCTGCTGACCAGTCCGGGTGCCGGGCGGCCCGAGTACGACATCGTCCACCTCAACGCGGAGTTCGCCGACCAGATCAGCGACCACGATCCGGCGGTGGTCCGGATCACGCGCCACTGACCGGCGGAGTTCGGAAGCCCCGCTCCGGGCCGGCTGCGGCGGCGGGCCCTCGGCGCGGCCCCGGGCCGCCGCTCACCGGCGAAACGGTCAGGCCCGCCGGGGCGGCTTGCCGCCTCCGGGCCCGTGCGGCGGCGGGACGACAGGCTGTCCGCCGTAGGGGGGTGCCCCGGCCCGGCCGTGGGGCGGGGCACCCGGTGCGCCGTAGGGCGGTACCGGAGGGGTGCCGTACGGGGAGCCGGGCGCTCCGGGCGCCGGGCCCGGCCGACCGGCCGGACCGTGCGGCAGCGGCCCCCCGGCGCCCGGCGCCGCGCCCGGGGCACCGGGGGCGGGCCGGGTTCCGGTGAGGTCCCGCACCAGCAGGGTCGCGCCCGCGACAGCACCCGGCATCAGCGGGACGGCGAGCAGCGGCACCAGGAAGGCCAGCGCCAGCGGCACTCCGAAACCCAGCGCGAGGGCCTTGCGCCGGCGCAGCATCGCCAGCCGCTCCCGCACCGGGACGCCCCGGCGCTGCAGCCCGACGGAGGCGAGCTCCAGGGTGAGGAAGAAGCCCGCGACACAGAAGCCGAGGGCCGGGACGACGCTCTGCCCGAGCACCGGGACGAAGCCGAGGAAGAAGAGCGGGACCGTGAACAGCAGCGTCCGGAAGAGCACATAGGCGCTGTCGCACAGCGAGGTCCACAGCTCCCGCCACAGGGGCTGGTCGACGACCTGCTCGGGCAGCCCGCCCTCGCTCTCCTCGACCCGCTCGGAGAGCTTCTCGTAGAACGGCTCGCCGATCAGCAGGGTGACCGCCGCGAAGGTCACCACGGCCAGCATCAGCACGGCGCACCACAGCATGACCGCGAAGACACCGCGGGTCAGGGCGCGGCCCGTGGTGTCCCAGTCGTCGGCGAAGGGCGTGGCCCACGCGGCGAGGTCGTCGGCGTAGAAGCCGAGCGCGACGAGGGCCGCCGCGTAGAGGACGAACGTGATCAGCGCGGGCAGCAGCCCGAACCCGAACCACCGCCCGTGGCTGAGCACCCACCGCTGTCCCCGCCCCAAGTACCGCAGCCCGGCCCCAAGATCACGCATGCCCGCAAGCCTACGGCCTACGGGCCCGGGGGCGGGACGGGCGCCGGCGCCGCTCTCCCGATCGGTTGCGCAGTTGTGACGCCGGGCCGCCGCGCGCCCGCTCCCCCACCGGTGACGTGGCGGTGCGGGCGCGCGGGCGGTCGCTCAGTTGTGGCTGTGCAGCGCCTCGTTCAGGCCGCCCCACGAGCCGCTGCGCTGCAGGGCCTCGACGGCGCCGGTGACCGAGTTGCGGCGGAAGAGCAGGTTGTTGGCGCCGGACAGCTCCAGCGCCTTGACGATCTTCCCGTCCGGGAGGGTGACGCGGGTACCGGCCGTGACGTAGAGGCCCGCTTCGACCACCGAGTCGTCGCCGAGCGAGATCCCGATGCCCGCCTCGGCGCCGATCAGGCAGCGCTCGCCGATGGAGACGACCTGCTTGCCGCCGCCGGAGAGAGTGCCCATGATCGAGGCGCCGCCGCCCAGGTCGGTGCCGTCACCGAGGACGACGCCCGCGCTGATCCGGCCCTCGACCATGGAGGTGCCCAGGGTGCCGGCGTTGAAGTTGCAGAAGCCCTCGTGCATGACGGTGGTGCCCTCGGCGAGGTGCGCGCCCAGCCGGACCCGGTCGGCGTCGCCGATCCGGACGCCCTTGGGGACCACGTAGTCGGTCATCCGCGGGAACTTGTCCACGCTGGTCACCGCCAGGTGCGCGCCCGAGGCACGGGCGGCGAGCCGGGCCCGGTCGACCTGGTCGACCGGCACCGGACCGAGGTTGGTCCAGGCGACGTTGGCCAGGTGCGCGAACTGCCCTTCGAGGCTGAGGCCGTGCGGGCGGACCAGGCGGTGGCTGAGCAGGTGCAGGCGCAGGTACACGTCGTGCGCGTCCAGCGGCTTGTCGTCCAGGGAGGAGATGACCGTGCGGACGGCGACGATCTCGACGCCGCGGCGCGGGTCCTCCCCGAGGGCCTCCGGTGCGGCGCTGCCGAGCAGCTCGGCGGCGCGCTCTGCGCTCAGCCGCTCGCTGCCCGCCGGGCCGGGCTCCGCGACGAGCTCCGGGTTGGGGAACCAGGTGTCCAGGACCGTGCCATCGGCGACGGTGGCGAGGCCGGCGGCGACGGCGCCGGTGGTGCGGGGAGTGGGTGCGTCGGTCATACCTCGAACGCTATCCGGATCCGGCGGGCGATGACGAACCGGTCCACGGGCCGGTCGGGGCTGAACGCTCGCCGTCCGCGGCCGGGCCCGGATCGCCGAGCACCCGGGCGAGCGCCGAGCGGACCTCCGTCCGGTCGAAGGGGCGGTCGGTGAGCAGGATCTGCAGCAGCAGTCCGTCGATCAGCGCCGCGAGTGCCCGGGCCGTGGCCGGGTCGGAGGTGTGCCGGCCGACCACCTCGACCCAGTCGTCGATCCAGGCCGCCGCGACCGGCTGGAGCGGCGGGCGGCGCAGGGCGGCGAGGTAGAGCTCGTACTCCAGCCGGATACGTCCGTGCGCTCCCGAGGCGTACTCCTCCAGGATCCGCACCATCGCGTCCAGCAGCGATTCCTGGCCGGACAACTCCCGGTCCCAGGTCTCGATCTCGGACTGCGGCCCGCAGGTGACCTGCTGGAGCGCCGCGACGAGCAGATCGTCCAGGCTTCCGAAGTGGTAGGTGGTGGAGCCGAGCGGTACGTCCGCTTCGGCCGCGACCGAGCGGTGGCTCAGTGCCGTGATGCCCTTCAGCTCCACCAGCCGGATGGCGGCATCGATGATCCGCTGCCGCCGCTCGGGGTCGTATCGCCGTCCCATCAGTGCGCGCCTCCCAGGTTGAGCACCACGACTCCGCAGATCACCAGCAGCAGGCCGAGGATCTTCGCGGCGGTGACCGACTCGCCGATGAACACCATGCCGATCAGCGCGATCGCCGCCGTCCCCGCACCGGACCAGATGGCGTAGGCGGTCCCCACGGACATGCTCTTGAGCGTCTGCGCGAGGAGCACGAACGCCACCAGATAGCCGGCCGCCGTCAGCAGCGAGGGCACCAGTCTGCTGAAGCCCTCGCTGTACTTCATCGCGGTCGTCCCCAGTACCTCCGCGAGAATCGCCGCCGCCAGCGTCATATACGTCATACGTACGAGCGTACACAACGTTGCGTACGGCCGTACACAAGAAATTCCGGCCACGCGAACGGCCGCGCACCCCGAGGGTGCGCGGCCGTTACCCGCCGTACGCGGAACTGCTGCCGGAGCGCTCAGACGTTGAAGCCCAGCGCCCTGAGCTGCTCGCGTCCGTCGTCGGTGATCTTGTCGGGACCCCACGGGGGCATCCAGACCCAGTTGATCTTGAGTTCGTTGACGATGCCCTCGGTCGCGGACTGCGCCTGGTCCTCGATGACGTCGGTCAGCGGACAGGCCGCCGAGGTGAGCGTCATGTCGATGGTCGCGATGTTCGCGTCGTCGACGTGGATCCCGTAGATCAGGCCGAGGTTGACGACGTCGATACCCAGCTCCGGGTCGACGACGTCCATGAGCGCCTCGCGGACCTCTTCCTCGCTCGCGGGCTTGGTGGTCATCTCGGTCATGTCGTCTTCTCCTTGGCCGAGTCGGCTTCCCCCGGCTCCTGCGCGCTCGCGTCCGCCCCGCTGAACGCCTTCGATGTCGCGTCCTTCCACGCCATCCAGCTCAGCAGCGCGCACTTCACCCGCGCCGGGTACTTCGAGACCCCGGCGAACGCCACGGCGTCCTCCAGCAGGTCCTCCATGCTGTCGTCCGGCTCGAGCTGACCCTTGGACTGCATCAGCTCCAGGAACGTCTCCTGGATCCTGCGGGCCTCGGGCAGTTCCTTGCCGACCAGCAGCTCGTTCAGCACCGAGGCGCTGGCCTGGCTGATGGAACAGCCCTGCCCCTCGTACGACACGTCCTCGATGGTGTCGCCGTCGTACCGCACACGCAAGGTGATCTCGTCACCGCACGTCGGGTTGACGTGGTGCACCTCGGCATCGCCGTCGCGCAGCCCGCGCCCGTGCGGATGCTTGTAGTGGTCCAGGATGACTTCCTGGTACATCGAGTCCAGCTTCACCGACAGCCCCTAAGCGAAGAAATTCCGTACGTGTTCCAGCCCGTCCGCCAGGGCGTCCACCTCGGCGGGCGTGGAGTACAGATAGAACGACGCTCGCGTGGTGGCAGGAATTCCGTACCGCAGGCAGACCGGGCGGGCGCAGTGATGGCCCACCCGCACCGCGATGCCCTGCTCGTCCAGCACCTGGCCGACATCGTGCGGATGGATGTCACCCAGCGTGAAGGAGATCGTGGCACCGCGGTCCTCGGCCGTGGCGGGGCCGATGATCCGCAGGTCCGGGATCTCCTGGAGCTTGCGCACCGCGTACTCCGTCAGCGCCTGCTCGTGCTGGTGGATCCGGTCCATACCGATCGCGCTGAGGTAGTCGACGGCGGCACCGAGCCCGACCGCCTGCGCGATCGGCGGAGTGCCCGCCTCGAACTTGTGCGGCGCCGGAGCGTACGTCGACGAGTGCATCGTGACGGTCTCGATCATCTCCCCGCCGCCGAGGAACGGCGGCAGGTCGTTGAGCAGCTCCTGGCGCCCCCACAGCACGCCGATGCCGGTGGGGCCGCACATCTTGTGCCCGGTGAAGGCCACGAAGTCGGCCTGCAGCGCCTGCACGTCCAGCACCATGTGCGGGGCCGCCTGCGAGGCGTCCACCACGACCAGCGCACCGACCTCCTGGGCCCGCCGGACGATCTCCTCGACCGGGTTGAAGGTGCCCATGATGTTGGAGACCAGCGTGAGCGCCACCACCTTGGTGCGCTCCGTGATCAGCTCCTCGATCCCGGCCATGTCCAGCCGGCCCTCGTCGGTGAGCCCGAACCACTTCAGTTTCGCGCCGGTGCGCTGCGAGAGCAGCTGCCACGGAACGATGTTGGAGTGGTGCTCCATCTCCGTGATGACGATCTCGGTGTCCCGCTCGACACGGTAGGGCTCATCTGCCCAGCCGAGCATGTTGGCCACCAGGTTGAGCGACTCCGAGGCGTTCTTGGTGAAGATCACCTCGTCACGGCTGGGCGCGTTGATGAACGCCGCGACCTTGTCGCGCGCGCCCTCGTACAGCGCCGTGGCCTCCTCGGCCAGCACGTGCACACCGCGGTGGACGTTGGCGTTGTGCTTCTCGTAGTAGTCGGCGAGGGCGTCGAGCACCTGCGCCGGCTTCTGCGAGGTGGCGGCGTTGTCCAGGTAGACGACCTTCTGCCCGTCGTGCACCAGGCGGTCCAGGATCGGGAAGTCCTTACGGATCGCCTCGGTGTCCAGTAGACCCGGGAGCTGTGTCACGCAGTGGCACCACCCTTCACGTACTCCTCGTAGCCCTCTTCCTCCAGCTTGTCGGCCAGCTCGGCACCGCCGGACTCGGCGATCCGCCCGTTGGCGAAGACGTGCACGTGGTCGGGCTTGATGTAGCGCAGGATGCGGGTGTAGTGCGTGATCAGCAGGGTGCCCACGTCGCCGGTCTCCCGGACCCGGTTGACACCCTCGGAGACGACGCGCAGCGCATCCACGTCGAGGCCGGAGTCGGTCTCGTCCAGAATCGCGATCTTCGGCCTCAGCAGCTCGAGCTGCAGGATCTCGTGGCGCTTCTTCTCACCGCCGGAGAAACCCTCGTTGACGTTGCGCTCGGCGAACTTCGGGTCGATCGAGAGGCGCTCCATGGCCTCCTTGACCTCCTTGACCCAGGTACGCAGCTTGGGGGCCTCGCCGCGGATGGCGGTGGCGGAGGTGCGCAGGAAGTTGGAGACGGAGACACCCGGGACCTCGACCGGGTACTGCATGGCGAGGAAGACACCCGCGCGGGCGCGCTCGTCGACGGACATCTCCAGGACGTCCTCGCCGTCGAGCTTCACCGAGCCGCTGGTGACGGTGTACTTCGGGTGCCCCGCCAGCGAGTAGGCCAGCGTGGACTTGCCGGAGCCGTTCGGCCCCATGATCGCGTGCGTCTCGCCCTGCTTCACGGTCAGGTCGACACCGCGCAGGATCTCGTTGGGGCCGCCCTCGGTTTCGACGGAGACGTGCAGGTCGTTGATCTCAAGCGTTGCCATGGGGACTTCAGGACTCCTGTGTGACGGAGACGAGCACAGCCGCATCGGGGCCGTCTCCTTCGATCTTGACGGGGTACACGGGGACGGGGCGGGTGGCGGGCAGCCCGGAGGGCTTGCCGGTGCGCAGGTCGAAGCGGGAGCCGTGCAGCCAGCACTCGATGGTGCAGTCCTCCACGTCACCCTCCGAGAGCGACACATTGGCATGCGAGCAGATGTCGTTGACGGCGAACACCTCACCCTCGGTGCGCACGAGGGAGACCGGGACTCCGTCCAGCTCCACCCGCAGCGGGGTGTCCTCCTCCAGGTCGCCCAGCGAGGCGGCCCTGACGAAGCTCTCGCTCATGAGACCGACGCCTCCAGCTCCGCCTCGATCCGGGCGATGAGGCGCTCCTCCACGTCCGGAATGCCGACCTGCTGGACGAGCTCGGCGAAGAAGCCGCGCACCACCAGCCGGCGCGCCTCGCGCTCCGGGATGCCGCGCGCCATCAGGTAGAAGAGCTGCTCGTCCTCGAAACGGCCGGTCGCCGAGGCGTGCCCGGCGCCGACGATCTCGCCGGTCTCGATCTCCAGGTTGGGCACCGAGTCGACCCGGGAGCCGTCCGTGAGCACCAGGTTGCGGTTCAGCTCGTAGGTGTCGGTGCCGGTGGCCGCCGCCTGGATGAGCACGTCACCGATCCACACCGCGTGCGCGTCCTCGCCCTGGAGCGCGCCCTTGTAGGCGACGTTGCTGCGGCAGTTGGGGGTGTCGTGGTCGACGAGCAGCCGGTGCTCCTGGTGCTGCCCGGCGTCGGTGAAGTACAGGCCGTACAGCTCGGCCTCGGCTCCCGGGCCGCCGTAGCTGACCCGGGGGTTGAGCCGCACCAGGTCGCCGCCGAAGGTGACCACGACCGACTTGAAGGTCGCGTCCCGGCCCACCAGCGCGTTGTGCTGCGAGCAGTGCACGGCGGTGTCGTCCCAGTCCTGCACGGAGACGACGGTCACCTTGGCGCCGTCGCCGAGCACGAACTCGACATTGGCCGAGCGCACCGCGTCACCCGTGTGGTCGATGACGATGACGGCCTCGGCGAAGGCGCCGACGTCGAAGACGGTGTGGCCGTAGGTCACGCCGCCCTCGCCGTGCAGGGAGACCCGCACCGGCTCGGTCAGCACCGCGTCCTTGGGCACCGAGATGACACTGGCCTTCTCGAACGCGGAGAACGCCTGCGCCGCCACCCGGTCCACCGGCTTGCCGGCGCGGCCGACGCGCGCGTCGTCCCGCGACACCTTCTCGACGGTGACCCCGTCGGGCGCGGACACCTCGGTCTTGACCGAGCCGGTCGCCTGCGCCGTACCGTCGTGCAGGCCCTTGAGCCGGTCCAGAGGAGTGAAGCGCCACTCCTCCTCGCGGCCGTGCGGCACCGGGAAGTCCGCCACGTCGAAGGACGGCGGAGCGCTCATCCTGGTGGCGGTGGTGGACTCTGCGGCCACCGCGATGGATCCCGTGGTGTTGGAACCGACGGGGATGTTCTGGGCCTCAGCCATGGCTGTCGTGTTGCTCGCTTTCTGCCTCTTTGTGTGCGCCCGCCTCCGGGGGCTCGGACCCGGCGCCGGCGTTCGATCGTGCTCGCTCCCTCGTCACCCGGGACCCGCGCGCGTTCTCCCTCTCGGCACCGGCGCCCCTTTCGGCTCGCTCACCTGGTCGGAGAAGGGGTCACGGATGACTCGGAACGGGGGTGGGCGGCGTCAGCCGACCGCCCCTTCCATCTGCAGCTCGATCAGCCGGTTCAGCTCCAGCGCGTACTCCATGGGCAGCTCCTTGGCGATCGGCTCGACGAAGCCGCGCACGATCATCGCCATGGCCTCGTCCTCGGACAGACCGCGGCTCATCAGGTAGAAGAGCTGGTCGTCGCTGACCTTGGAGACGGTCGCCTCGTGGCCCATCGTCACGTCGTCCTCGCGGACGTCGACGTAGGGGTAGGTGTCGGAGCGCGAGACGGTGTCCACCAGCAGCGCGTCGCACAGCACGTTGGACTTGGAGCCCTCGGCGCCCTCACCGATCTCGATGAGACCCCGGTAGGAGGTCCGGCCGCCGCTGCGGGCCACCGACTTCGAGACGATGTTCGAGGAGGTGCGGGGGGCCATGTGGACCATCTTGGCGCCCGCGTCCTGGTGCTGGCCCTCGCCCGCGAAGGCGACGGAGAGCGTCTCGCCCTTGGCGTGCTCACCCATGAGGTAGACCGCCGGGTACTTCATCGTCACCTTGGAGCCGAGGTTGCCGTCCACCCACTCCATGGTCGCGCCCTCGTAGGCCACGGCGCGCTTGGTGACCAGGTTGTAGACGTTGTTCGACCAGTTCTGGATCGTCGTGTAGCGGCAGCGGCCGCCCTTCTTGACGATGATCTCGACGACGGCCGAGTGCAGCGAGTCCGAGTCGTAGATCGGCGCCGTGCAGCCCTCGACGTAGTGCACGTAGGCGTCCTCGTCGACGATGATCAGCGTCCGCTCGAACTGGCCCATGTTCTCGGTGTTGATCCGGAAGTATGCCTGGAGCGGGATGTCGACGTGCACGCCCGGCGGCACGTAGATGAAGGAGCCGCCCGACCACACCGCCGTGTTCAGCGCGGCGAACTTGTTGTCACCGGCCGGGATGACGGTGCCGAAGTGCTCCTGGAACAGCTCGGGGTGCTCACGCAGCGCGGTGTCCGTGTCCAGGAACAGGACGCCCTGCTTCTCCAGGTCCTCGCGGATCTGGTGGTAGACGACCTCCGACTCGTACTGCGCGGCGACACCGGCGACCAGGCGCTGCTTCTCCGCCTCCGGGATGCCGAGCTTGTCGTAGGTGTTCTTGATGTCCTCGGGCAGGTCCTCCCAGGACTGCGCCTGCTTCTCGGTGGACCGCACGAAGTACTTGATGTTGTCGAAGTCGATGCCCGACAGGTCCGAGCCCCAGTTGGGCATCGGCTTCTTCTCGAAGAGCTTGTGCCCCTTGAGGCGCAGCTTGAGCATCCAGTCGGGCTCGTTCTTCTTCTCCGAGATGTCGCGGACGACATCCTGGGAGAGGCCGCGCTTCGCGGCTGCACCCGCGGCGTCGGAGTCGGACCAGCCGTACTCGTACTTGCCCAGCCCCTCGAGCTCAGGGTGAGCAGTCTCCGTAGGAGCGGTCATGCGGGGTTCCTCCCGGCGTCGTTCGCGTTGGTGGCGTTGCTGGTCTTCGGTGGTCGTGCGGGGTTCCTGGCTGCCGGGGGCTGGGCCGCGGCGGTCTCGGGGTGCGGATGTGTCCTGGGGATGAACGTCGTGCACACTCCGTCGCCGTGCGCGATGGTCGCCAGCCGCTGGACGTGCGTACCCAGCAGCCGGGAGAAGACCTCCGTCTCCGCCTCGCACAGCTGGGGGAACTGCTCGGCCGTGTGCGCCACCGGGCAGTGGTGCTGGCAGAGCTGCTCGCCGGCCTGCGCGGGCGCGTCACGCGCGGTGGCAGCGTACCCGTCCGCGGTCAGCGCCTGCGCCAGGGCCCGCACCCGGTCCTCGGGCGCGACCCGCTCCAGGGCCTCCTGGTACTTCTCCGCCTGCGCCTCCACCCGGGCGCGCGCGAAGGCCGCGACCGCGGCCTCCCCGACCTCGCCGTCGCCGGCGGTCCGGGCGATCCAGCGCAGGGCGTCGGCGGCGAGCTCGTCGTACGCCTGGTCGAAGGCGTCCCGTCCGCAGTCGGTCAGGGCGAAGACCTTGGCGGGCCGGCCCCGGCCGCGCGAGCCGTAGACCCGCTTGTCGCGGGGCTCCACGACGCCCTCGGCCACGAGCGCGTCCAGATGACGGCGGACGGCCGCCTGGGTCAGCTCCAGCCGCAGCGCCAGCTCGGCCGCGGTGGAGGGGCCGTGATCCAGGACGGAGCGCGCGACCTTGTTCCTCGTGCCGTGCTGTTCATCCTGCGCCGAGGGACCCGTCGCGGCTCCGCCGGTGGCCGGTGCGGCCATCGGTCGGTGCTCCCGAGCCTGGTCCCTCTTTTTCACAACGTCATTGTTGCTTAATTCCGCCGACCCGGGCAAGCGACAGCTCTGACCAGCCCCGATGGAGTGCATCACGTAAGGCTGACCTAACCGGCGGGCCGGCGTCCGCCGCAGCCCGCCGCAGGAGCGCCGCAGCCCGCTCCCTAGACTGCCTGCATGCGAAGTTCAGCGGCTGTGGAGGTCGCCGGGCTGGTGAAGCGGTACGGCAGCAGGACCGCCGTCGACGGACTCGATCTGACCGTCGCGCGGGGCACCGTCACCGCGTTCCTCGGCCCCAACGGAGCGGGTAAGACCACCACCGTCGAGACCTGCGAGGGCTACCGCCGGCCGGATTCCGGCACCGTGCGGGTCCTCGGCCTCGACCCGGTCGCCCAGAGCGCCGAGCTGCGGCCCCGGATCGGGGTGATGCTCCAGAGCGGCGGGATCTACCCCACGGCCAGAGCCGAGGAGACGCTCCGCCATATGGCGGCACTGCACGCGCACCCGCTGGAGGTGCCCGCACTGATCGAACGCCTCGGCCTGGGCGGCTGCGGCCGCACCCCCTACCGCAGGCTCTCCGGCGGCCAGCAGCAGCGGCTCGGGCTGGCGCTGGCCCTGGTGGGCCGCCCCGAGCTGGTCTTCCTGGACGAGCCGACCGCCGGGCTCGACCCGCAGGCCCGGCACGCCACCTGGGACCTGGTGCGCGAGCTGCGCGCCGACGGTGTGACGGTGCTGCTGACCACCCACGCCATGGACGAGGCCGAGGAGCTGTCCGACGACGTCGCGATCGTCGACGGCGGCAGGGTCATCGCCCAGGGCTCCCCCGAGGAGCTGTGCCGGGGCGGCGCGGAGAACACCCTGCGCTTCACCGGCCGCCCGGGGCTCGACCTGAAGTCGCTGCTCAAGGCCCTGCCCCCGCAGACCGGCGCGGCCGAGCTCAGCCCCGGCAGCTACCGGCTCACCGGCACGGTCGACCCGCAGCTCCTGGCCACCGTGACGTCCTGGTGCGCGCAGAACGGCGTGCTGCCCGACCGGATCTCGGTGGAGCGCAGAACGCTGGAGGACGTCTTCCTGGAACTGACGGGGAAGGAATTGCGCTCGTGACCGGAACCGGTACCGGTACCACCGGCGGCAGGTACGCACCCGCGCCGGGAGCCGCGCCGCTGCCGCGCATGGTGCGGGCGCAGGCGTGGCTGGAGACCCGTACGCAACTGCGCAACGGCGAGCAACTGCTGCTGACCGTCGTCATCCCGACGCTGCTGCTGGTGCTCTTCAGCGCCGTCGACATCGTCGACACCGGCCGCGGCTCCCGGGTCGACTTCCTGGCGCCCGGCATCCTGGCGCTGGCGGTGCTCTCCACCGCCTTCACCGGGCAGGCCATCGCCACCGGCTTCGAGCGCCGCTACGGCGTCCTCAAGCGGCTGGGTGCCTCGCCGCTGCCCCGGTGGGGGCTGATGACCGCGAAGACCTGCTCGGTGCTGGTGATCGAGGCCCTGCAGGTGCTGCTGCTGAGCGCGGTGGCCCTCGTGCTGGGCTGGTCGCCGCACGGCAACCCCGCCGCTGTGCTGCTCCTCCTGCTGCTGGGCACGGCGGCCTTCTCCGGGCTCGGACTGCTGATGGCCGGCACCCTGCGGGCGGAGGCGACGCTGGCGGCGGCCAATCTGGTGTTCATCCTGCTGCTGGTCGGCGGCGGGGTCGTCGTCCCGCTGGAGAGGTTCCCGGACGGCGCGCAGAGCGTGCTGCAGCTACTGCCCATCTCCGCCCTCTCCGACGGGCTGCGCGAGGTGCTCCGGCACGGGACCGGGATGCCCTGGGGCGATCTGGGCGTGCTGGCGGTCTGGGCGGTGCTGGGCCTCGGCGCCGCCGCCCGGTTCTTCAAGTGGGAGTGACGCCCTCCGGGCGCCCCTCGTGAATGCGCGCACAAGCGGCCCTCTACCATGGCTTCGTGCCGAAACTGCTCGAACTCGTACGTAACCCCGTCGCGTACATCGCCGCGCGCTGGACCCCCTCGCCCCGCACCGTGGAGCGGGCGGCCCTGGCCGCGCTGCTGATGAGCATCGTCATCGTGGTGACCGGCGGCGCGGTGCGGCTGACCGGCTCCGGCCTGGGCTGCGACACCTGGCCCAAGTGCAGCGACGACAGCCTCACCGCCACCTCCGCCATGGGGGTGCACGGGGCCATCGAGTTCGGCAACCGCATGATGACCTGGGTGGTCTGCGCCGCGGTCGGCTGGACCATCATCGCCGCACGGGCGGCGAAACCCGCCCGCAGAGGGCTGAGCCGGCTCGCCTGGGCGCAGTTCTGGGTCGTGGCGGGCAACGGGGTGCTGGGCGGCATCACGGTCTGGGTGAAGCTGAACCCCTTCGTCGTGGCCGGGCACTTCCTGGCCGCGACCGCGCTGCTGACCGTCACCACCCTCACCTGGCTGCGCGCGCGGGAGGGCGACGCGCCGCCCCGGCCGCTGGTGGGCAGGCCCGTCCGCAGGCTCACCCACGTACTGGTCCTCTTCACCGCCTGCCTGATCGTCGCGGGCACCGTCGTCACCGGAGCGGGGCCGCACGCGGGTGACAGCAGCGAGGTGGACCGGATGCCGGTCGCCGTGGAGCTGGCCACCCGCACACACGCCGCGTTCGCCTGGGTCGTGGTGCTGCTGGCCCTCGTCCTCGCCCTCGGCCTGCGCCTCATGGACGCGCCGGCCGGGCCCCGGGGAACGGTGCGGAACCTGATCCTGGTGCTGCTGGCGCAGGGCGCCCTCGGGTATGTGCAGTACGCGACCGACCTGCCCGAGGTCCTGGTCGGCCTGCATCTGCTGGGCTCGACACTGGTGTGGGTCGGAGTGCTGCGGGTGGTGCTCTCCACCCGGGAGCGCGGCCTCCCGGCGGCCGCCGGGGACACCGTTCCCGCCCCTTCCCGGACGGCAGCGCCCGGCGCCACCGCCCCGGAACCGGCTGCGGAACCGGCTCCGAGCCGCTGACCGGTACTCCGGTAGCCCGGTACCTCTCGCCGCCTCGACTACTCGCGGGTAGCATCTGCGGTATGGCAGCAGACAGCAGCAAGCGGGCGGCCCGCCTCGCCAAGCAGACCGGCGCGTTCGCACAGCGGCACGGCGGCAGCGCCGAGGCGCAGATCGCCTATGTGGGACAGGTCGGCTTCCGGATCTCCCTGGTCGGTGCGGACGGCACCTGGGGCGATCTGATGGCCCCCTCCAAGGAGGCCGCCGAGGAAGCCGTGCGGGCCGAGGGCGTCACCCTGCGGGAGAGCTTCGACGGGGAGATGGCCGAGCACATGCGCACCGGCCGCTACGAGTGGGAGCGCATGGCCGGTATCCAACTGGGCGCACCCGGCGGCCGCTAGCAACCCGCGTGCCCCGGCCGGGGCCACACGCGCGGAAGACCGGTCCCTCCCGGCGGCGGGAGGGACCGGTCTTCCGTGCGTCGGCAGTGTGCGTCGACCGTGCGCGGCGCGCTCGGCGTACGAGAGTACGCGGCGCGCTCAGCGCACGAAGGGGTCGACGGCGACCGCTGCGAAGACCAGCGAGACGTAGGTGATCGACCAGTGGAAGAGCCGCATCTCCTTGAGCTTGGCACCGGTCAGCCCGGCCCGGGCGCGGGCCCGCAGCGCATGGGCCTCCCAGAGCCACAGTCCGCCCGCCAGCACCGCGACGAGCGGATAGAGCCAGCCGACGTAGCCGAGGGGCCACAGCAGCAGGGAGACGGCGACCATCACCCAGCTGTAGACGACGATCTGGTTGGCCACCACGACGTTTCCCGCGACGGCCGGGAGCATCGGCACGCCGACCCGCTTGTAGTCCTCGGTGACCTTCATCGACAGCGGCCAATAGTGGGGCGGGGTCCAGAAGAACATCACCAGGAAGAGGATGACGGCGGCCCAGCTCAGCTCGTTGGTCACCGCCGACCAGCCGATGAAGACCGGCAGGCAGCCGGCGATGCCGCCCCACACGATGTTCTGCGAGGTGCGGCGCTTGAGGAGCATCGTGTAGACGACGACGTAGAAGAGCAGCGCCCCCAACGACAGCGCGGCGGACAGCCAGTTGACCAGCAGTCCGAACATCAGGGTGGAGGCCACCGCCAGGCTGATGCCGAACACCAGGCATTCACGCGGGCTGACCATTCCGGTGACGACGGGGCGCCGCTGGGTGCGGTGCATCAGCGCGTCGATGTCCCGGTCGATGTACATGTTGAGCGCGTTGGCGCCGCCCGCCGACAGATAGCCGCCCAGGCAGGTGATCACCACGAGCCAGAGGTCGGGAACGCCCTGGGCCGCGAGGAACATGACCGGGATGGTGGTCATGAGGAGCAGCTCGATGATCCGCGGCTTGGTCAGCTCGATGAACGCCTTGACGCGGGCACCGGTCGGCCGGTGACCGCTGTGCTCCAGCGTCCCCGCAGGACGGGATTCGACGGCCGTCACGGACACCCCTGATCGCGTCATAAGGAATCAGCGAGCCCGCACCGGCGCACAGAAGGAAAAGTGCAGGCCCGGGCCAAGCTCGCGCGTACCACGCCACTTTAGACGTTGGCGATACCTCGCCCGTCATGGGGGGTCACCGTGTTGGCCCCGGGGCCCGGGCACCGCTCCGCTCCGGGGCCCGGCCCCACGCGCCGGGGCGGGCCCGGGCGGCGGGCGGCCGGGCAGGCGGCTCCGGGCAGGCGGCTCCGGCCGGGCCGCAGCCCTCCGGGCGTATCGCCAGGGCCCGGCTCCCGCCGGACCGGCTTCCGCCGCAACCGGGTCGTGTCCGACGGGCGGATCGGGGGAACAGACGTCAGCCTGGGAGTGGTGTTCCGGCGTCGCACGCCGCGGACCGGGAGGACGGGCGGTTGTCCGGGCCCTGCCTCCGGTCGTCGGCCGCGGCGAGGGTGACCACCCGTGACGGCCATCCGTGACGACCACAGAGTGAACTGTCGAAAAGTCGCACGTCCCGGCAGAGGTACGCTCGACACCGCCCGGTGAGCGCACAGACACCGGCCATCGAACATGTGGAGAGGAGCCCTGACGCAGGGTGAGCACCAAGCCGACCACCACAGACTTTGAGTGGACCGACCTGGACCAGCAGGCCGTGGACACGGTTCGAGTCCTGGCCATGGATGCCGTGCAGAAGGTCGGTAACGGCCATCCCGGTACGGCCATGAGCCTGGCGCCCGTCGCGTACCTGCTCTACCAGAAGCTGATGCGCCACGACCCGACCGACCCGGACTGGACGGGCCGGGACCGCTTCGTCCTCTCCGCGGGCCACTCCAGCCTGACCCAGTACATCCAGCTCTTCCTGGCCGGATACGGCCTGGAGCTGGACGACCTCAAGGCGTTCCGCACCTGGGGCAGCCGCACCCCCGGGCACCCCGAGCACGGGCACACGGCGGGCGTCGAGACGACGACCGGACCGCTGGGCCAGGGCGTCGCCAACGCGGTCGGCATGGCGATGGCGGCCCGGTACGAGCGGGGGCTCTTCGACCCGGACGCGGCCGAGGGCGACTCCCCGTTCGACCACACCGTCTGGGTCATCGCCAGCGACGGCGACCTGGAGGAGGGCGTCTCGGCCGAGGCGTCCTCGCTCGCCGGCCACCAGCGGCTCGGCAATCTGATCGTGCTGTGGGACGACAACCACATCTCGATCGAGGGGGACACGGCGACCGCGTTCTCCGAGGACACCCTGCAGCGGTACGAGGCGTACGGCTGGCACGTGCAGCGCGTGGACCAGCAGGAGAACGGCGACCTGGACCCCGAGGCGCTGCACGCGGCGCTGGAGGCGGCACGGGCCGAGACGGGGCGCCCCTCCTTCATCGCGATGCGCTCCATCATCGCCTGGCCGGCCCCCGACGCGCAGAACACGGCGGCGGCGCACGGCTCCGCGCTCGGCGAGGAGGAGGTCGCGGCCACCAAGCGGGTCCTGGGCTTCGACCCGGACCAGCACTTCGCCGTCTCCGACGAGGTCCTCGCGCACGTCCGCAAGGCCAGCGACCGCGGGCGCGCGATGCAGGCCGAGTGGGACAAGCGGATGGCCGTCTGGCGCACCGCCGACCCGCAGCGGGCCGCCGAGTTCGACCGGATCCGCGAGGGCCGGCTGCCCGAGGGCTGGGAGAAGGCGCTGCCCGTCTTCCCGGCCGGTGAGTCGGTGGCCACCCGCAAGGCGTCCGGCAGCGTGCTCAAGGCGCTGGGCCCGATCGTCCCCGAGCTGTGGGGCGGCTCCGCCGACCTGGCGGGGTCGAACAACACCACGTTCGCGGACACCTCCTTCCTGCCGGAGGGCGGCCCGCTGCCGGGCGCCGACCCGTACGGGCGTACGGTGCACTGGGGCATCCGCGAGCACGCGATGGGTTCGACGATGAACGGCATCGCGCTGCACGGCAACACCCGGATCTACGGCGGTACGTTCCTGGTCTTCTCCGACTACATGCGCCCTGCCGTCCGGCTGGCCGCGCTGCTGAAGGCCCCGGTCACCTACGTCTGGACGCACGACTCCATCGGTCTGGGCGAGGATGGTCCGACGCACCAGCCGGTCGAGCACCTGGCGGCGCTGCGCGCCATCCCCGGTCTCAACGTCGTCCGCCCGGCGGACGCCAACGAGACCTCCGAGGTGTGGGCGGAGATCATGCGCCGGCACACCAGCAAGCCGGCGCCGCACGGCCTGGCCCTCACCCGGCAGGGCGTACCGACCTACGAGGCCGACCCGGCCGCGGCCAAGGGCGGGTACGTGCTCCTGGAGGCCGAGGGCGGCCACCCGCAGGTGGTCCTGATCGGCACCGGCTCGGAGGTGCAGCTCGCCGTCGAGGCGCGCGAGCGGCTCCAGGAGCAGGGGGTGCCCACCAGGGTCGTCTCGATGCCGTGCCTGGAGTGGTTCGAGGAGCAGGAGCAGTCCTACCGGGACAGCGTGCTGCCCCCGGACATCAAGGCGCGGGTCGCCGTCGAGGCGGGCGTGGGCCTGACCTGGCACCGGTACGTGGGCGAGGCCGGGCGGATCGTGTCGCTGGAGCACTTCGGTGCCTCGGCGGACGGCAAGGTCCTCTTCCGGGAGTTCGGTCTCACCGCCGAGGCCGTGCACCTGGCGGCGAAGGAGTCGCTGCAGGCGGCCGCACGCTGACCGTGCGGGGCACCTCCCCGGCTCCGGCCCGGGAGGTGCCCCGGCGGCCCGGCCGCCCCCGCCGGGCGTCCGGTCCCCGCGGCGCACCCGGCACAACAAGAAGCCAACAAGCACAGGAGATGCGAATCCCATGACAGACGCACTGAAGCGCCTCTCCGACGAAGGCGTCGCGATCTGGCTGGACGACCTGTCGCGCAAGCGCATCACGTCGGGCAACCTCGGCGAGCTGAAGGACGAGCAGCACGTGGTCGGTGTGACGACCAACCCGACCATCTTCCAGAAGGCGATCTCGGCGGGCGACGGCTACCAGCAGCAGGTCTCCGACCTGGCTGCCCGCCGCGTCTCGGTCGACGAGGCCGTCCGGATGATCACCACTGCGGACGTCCGCGACGCCGCCGACATCCTCCGCCCGGTCCACGAGGCGACCGGCGGCAAGGACGGCCGGGTCTCCATCGAGGTCGACCCGCGCCTGGCGCACAACACGCAGGCCACCATCGCCGAGGCCCGGCAGCTCGCCTGGCTGGTGGACCGTCCGAACACGTTCATCAAGATCCCGGCCACCGAGGCCGGTCTCCCGGCCATCACCGAGACGATCGGCAAGGGCATCAGCGTCAACGTCACGCTGATCTTCTCGCTGGAGCGCTACCGCGCGGTCATGGACGCCTACATGGCGGGCCTGGAGAAGGCCAAGGCGCTGGGCATCGACCTGTCGCAGATCCACTCCGTGGCCTCCTTCTTCGTCTCCCGCGTGGACACCGAGGTCGACAAGCGGCTGGCGGCGCTGGGCACGGACGAGGCCGCGGCGCTGAAGAGCAAGGCGGCCGTCGCCAACGCGCGGCTGGCCTACCAGGCGTACGAGGAGGTCGTCGCCTCCGACCGCTGGCAGGCGCTGGAGAAGGCCGGTGCCAACCAGCAGCGTCCGCTGTGGGCGTCGACCGGGGTGAAGGACCCCGCGCTGCCGGACACGCTGTACGTCACCGAGCTGGTCGCGCCCAACACCGTCAACACCATGCCGGAGGCGACCCTGCAGGCCGTGGGCGACCACGGCGAGATCGGCGGCGACGCGGTCCGCGGCAGCTACGAGGAGGCCCGGGCGGTGCTCGACGGCATCGCGAAGCTCGGCATCTCCTACGACGACGTCGTGGCGGTCCTGGAGGAGGAGGGCGTCCAGAAGTTCGCGGACTCCTGGAACGACCTGCTCACGTCCACCGAGGCCGAGCTGCAGCGCCTGGCCCCGAAGGAGGCGTAACCGAATTGAGCAGCGCGAGCGGCACAGCCAACCCGCTGCGTGACGCCCAGGACCGACGGCTCCCGCGCATCGCGGGGCCGTCGGGCCTGGTCATCTTCGGCGTCACGGGCGATTTGTCACGGAAAAAGCTGATGCCTGCGGTGTACGACCTCGCCAACCGCGGGCTTCTCCCACCGGGCTTCTCCCTCGTCGGTTTCGCCCGGCGCGACTGGGAGGACGAGGACTTCGCCCAGGTCGTGCACGACGCGGTCAAGGAGCACTCCCGCACTCCCTTCCGGGAGGAGGTCTGGCAGCAGCTCGCCCAGGGCATGCGGTTCGTCCCCGGCGAGTTCCACGACGACCAGGCGTTCGAGACCCTCCGGACCACGATCGACGAGCTGGACAAGTCCCGGGGCACCGGCGGCAACTTCGCCTTCTACCTCTCGGTACCGCCCAAGTTCTTCCCCACCGTGGTCTCCCAGCTCAAGAAGCACGGGCTCTCGGACGCCGGCCCCGACTCCTGGCGGCGCGCCGTCATCGAGAAGCCCTTCGGCCACGACCTGAAGTCGGCGCAGGAGCTGAACGCCGTCATCCACGAGGTGTTCCGGGCCAGCGAGGTCTTCCGGATCGACCACTACCTCGGCAAGGAGACGGTCCAGAACATCCTGGCCCTGCGCTTCGCCAACACGCTGTTCGAACCGCTGTGGAACCGCAGCTACGTCGACCACGTGCAGATCACGATGGCCGAGGACATCGGGATCGGGGGCCGGGCCGGCTACTACGACGGCATCGGCTCGGCCCGGGACGTCATCCAGAACCACCTGCTGCAACTGCTCGCCCTGACCGCCATGGAGGAGCCCACCTCCTTCGACGCCAAGGCGCTGCTGACCGAGAAGCTGAAGGTGCTCAACTCGGTGCGGCTGCCGAAGGACCTGGGCAAGCACACCGTGCGCGGCCAGTACGCGGCGGGCTGGCAGGGCGGCGAGAAGGTGCCCGGCTATCTCGACGAGGACGGGATCGACCCGCACTCGAAGACCGACACCTACGCGGCGATCAAACTGGGGATCGACAACCGGCGCTGGGCCGGGGTGCCGTTCTATCTGCGCACGGGCAAGCGCCTGGGCCGCCGCGTCACCGAGATCGCGGTGATGTTCCAGCGGGCGCCGCACTCCCCCTTCGACGCCACCGACACCCAGGAACTGGGCCAGAACGCGCTGGTCATCCGCGTCCAGCCGGACGAGGGCGTGACCATCCGGTTCGGCTCCAAGGTGCCCGGCACCCAGATGGAGATCCGGGACGTGACCATGGACTTCGCCTACGGCGAGTCCTTCACCGAGTCCAGCCCGGAGGCGTACGAACGCCTCATCCTCGACGTCCTGCTGGGCGACGCGAACCTCTTCCCCCGGCACCAGGAGGTCGAACGCTCCTGGGAGATCCTCGATCCCGTCGAGGAGTACTGGGACGAACACGGCAAGCCCGAGCAGTATCCCGCCGGGACCTGGGGACCCCAGGCCGCCGACGAGATGCTCGCACGCGACGGACGGATTTGGCGGCGGCCATGAACATCGATCTGACGGACACCACGTCCAGCCGCATCAACGCCGAACTGGTCAAGGCGCGCCGCTCCCTCGGCTCGCCCGCCATGGGCATGGTGCTGACCCTCGTCATCGTCACCGACGAGGGGAACCACTACGACGCGCTCAAGGCCGCCAGCGGCGCCTCCAAGGAACACCCCTCGCGGATCCTCGTCGTCGTCCGCCGCCCCGGCCGCTCCCCGCGCGACCGGGCGCAGCACCGGCTCGACGCGGAGGTCCGGGTCGGCGGCGACGCGCGTGAGGCGGGCTCCGGAGAAACGATCATTCTGCGGCTGCACGGCGAACTGGCCTCGCACGCCCACAGCGTGGTGCTGCCGCTGCTGCTGCCGGACGCCCCGGTCGTCGTGTGGTGGCCCGAGGACGCGCCCGAGAACCCGTCCGAGGACCCGCTGGGCAAGCTGGCCCAGCGGCGCATCACCGACGCCGCCGCGACCGAGGACCCGGTCGGCGCGCTCAGCCTGCGCGCCAGCACCTACGCGCCGGGCGACACCGACCTGTCCTGGACCCGCATCACACCCTGGCGCAGCATGCTCGCCGCCTCGGTGGACCAGAAGCAGCTCACCATCAAGTCGGCCGTCGTCGAGGGCGAGGAGTACAACCCCTCCAGCGAACTGCTCGCCCTCTGGCTCGCCGAACGGCTGCGCATCCCGGTCGAACGCCGGATCTCCGAGGGCCCCGGCATCACGGGCGTCCAGTTGGAGACGGGCGAGGGCCAGATCTGCCTCGACCGCGCCAACGGCGCACTCGCCGAGCTCGCCGTCCCCGGCCAGCCCGACCGGCACGTCGCCCTCCAGCGGCGCAGCACGGCCGAGCTGCTCGCCGAGGAGCTGCGCCGGCTCGACCCGGACGAGGCATACGCCGAAGCCATCCACTTCGGCGTCAACCGGATCTCCGGCCCGGACCCGGCGCATCCCACCCCTTCCGCGCCGGCCCCCGCGCCGGCCGAGGCCCGGACGAAGCCGGCCGCCGCGGGCTCCGCGGCCACCGGCGGAAAGAGCGCCCGGAAGGCGACCGGCGGCAAGCGCGGGAGCGCCGCGGCGCAGCCGGCCCCGTCCCGGTCCGCGGGGAAGGCGGAGTCATGACGGGCGCCCGCGAAGTGGTCGTGCACACCGGCAAGGACGAACTGGCCCGGTCGACGGCCGCGCGGCTGGCCGGCCGCCTGGCCGACGCGCAGGCCGCACGCGGGACCGCGTCGGTGGTGCTGACCGGGGGCCGGAACGGCAACGGGCTGCTGGCCGCACTCGCCGACTCGCCCGAGGCGCGCGCCCGGCTGGACTGGTCCCGGCTGGACGTGTGGTGGGGGGACGAGCGCTTCCTTCCCGAGGGGCATCCGGACCGCAACCACACCCAGGCCCGGGAGGCGCTGCTGGACGCGGTGCCGCTGGACCCGGCGCGGGTGCATGTGATGCCGCCCTCCGACAGCCGGTACGCGGGCGATGCCGAAGCCGCGGCGGAGGCGTACGCGACCGAGCTCGCGGCCGCGGCGGGCGCCGACCCCACGGTGCGGGTACCGGCCTTCGACGTCCTGCTGCTCGGCGTGGGGCCCGACACCCATGTCGCCTCGCTCTTCCCGGAGCACCCGGCGCTGCGGGAGACCGAGCGCACGGTCGTCGGCGTGCACGGGGCGCCCAAGCCGCCGCCCACCCGGCTGTCGCTGACGCTGCCCGCGATCCGCGCCGCTGAGGAGGTGTGGCTGCTCGCGGCCGGCGCCGACAAGGCCGACGCGGTCGCCCTCGCCCTCGCCGCGGACCCCGGGCCGCTCCAGGCACCGGCCGCCGCGGCGTACGGGCGCTCGCGGACGCTGTGGCTGCTGGACCAGGCGGCCGCCGCCGGCCCCCCGGCGACGGGGGCCTGACCTCCCACCAGGTAAGCGTCGCAGGGGCCCGCCTCCGGGAGGCGGGCCCCTGCGGCGTCTCCGGGCCCGCCCGCGCCGCGGCCGCCCGGTGGGGCACGCTCAGGGAGTGCGGCCCCGCAGCGACCGGTAGCGGGCGACCAGCGCGGAGGTGGAGGCATCCAGGCCCGGCACCTGCGCGCCCTCGGTCAGGGCGGGTTCGAGGCGCTTGGCGAGCGCCTTGCCCAGCTCGACGCCCCACTGGTCGAAGGAGTCGATGTCCCAGACCGCGCCCTGGACGAAGACTTTGTGCTCGTAGAGCGCGATGAGCTGGCCGAGCACGGACGGGGTCAGCGCCGCGGCCAGGATGGTGGTCGTGGGCCGGTTCCCGGGGAACGTGCGGTGCGGGACCTGGGCCTCGGGCACGCCTTCGGCGCGCACCTCGTCCGCCGTCTTGCCGAAGGCCAGCGCCTGGCCCTGTGCGAAGAGGTTCGCCATCAGCAGGTCGTGCTGGCCGCGCAGGCCGCCGAGTTCCGCCACCGGCTCGGCGAAGCCCAGCAGGTCGGCGGGGATCGTCTTGGTTCCCTGGTGCAGGAGCTGGTAGTAGGCGTGCTGGCCGTTGGTGCCGGGGGTGCCCCACACGACGGGGCCGGTCTGCCAGTCGACGGGTCCGCCCCCGCGGGTGGTCGACTTGCCGTTGGACTCCATGTCCAACTGCTGCAGGTAGGCGGTGAACTGGGAAAGGTAGTGGCTGTAGGGCAGCACGGCGTGCGACTGGGCGTCGTGGAAGTTGCCGTACCAGATGCCCAGCAGGCCGAGCAGCACGGGAGCATTGGCCTCCAGGGGCGCCGAGCGGAAGTGCTCGTCCATGAGGTGGAAGCCGGCCAGCATGTCGCCGAAGCACTCCGGTCCGATGGCCACCATGAGGGAGAGGCCGATGGCCGAGTCGTAGGAGTAGCGGCCGCCGACCCAGTCCCAGAACTCGAACATGTTGTCGGTGTTGATGCCGAACTCGGCGACCTTCTCGGCGTTCGTGGAGACGGCCACGAAGTGCTGCGCGACGGCGGAGCGGTCCCCTCCGAGACCGGCCAGCAGCCACTCCCGGGCCGCTTCGGCGTTGGTGATGGTCTCCACGGTGGTGAAGGTCTTGGAGGCGACGACGAAGAGCGTCCGGGCCGGGTCCAGGTCCCGGACGGCCTCGTGCAGGTCCGCGCCGTCCACGTTGGAGACGAAGCGGAAGGTCATGTCGCGGCGGGTGTAGGGGCGCAGCGCCTCGTAGGCCATCTTGGGGCCGAGGTCGGAGCCGCCGATGCCGATGTTGACGACGTTCTCGATCCGCTCGCCGGTGTGGCCGCGCCAGTGGCCCTCGCGGATCTTGTTGGCGAAGGTGCCCATCTTGATGAGGACTTGGTGCACCTTGCCCATCACGTTCTCGCCGTCCACCCGGACGGTGGCCGACTCGGGGGTGCGCAGGGCCGTGTGCAGCACGGCACGGTCCTCGGTGACATTGATCTTCTCGCCCTCGAACATCGCGTCCCGCAGCCGCGTCACGCCCGCGGCCTCGGCGAGCTGCCGCAGCAGGCGCAACGTCTCGTCGGTGACCAGGTGCTTGGAGTAGTCGATGGACAGGTCGCCGACGCGCACGGCATACCGCTCGGCACGCTCCGGATCGTCCTCGAAGAGCTGCCGCAGGTGGGTGCCCCGGAACGCGTCGCGGTGCCGGGACAGCGCCTGCCACTCGGGCAGCTGATCGAGTCGGGTGCGGCCTTCAGCGTTCATCGCATCTCCTCTGGGTCGTCCCGCCCGTAGGAGCGGGGAAGGATCGGGCTCCCGCCGGAGCGGGCGGGGAACGGGGTCACCGGCGGAGCGACCCGTCCCGCCCCGCGGCCCGCAGCCGGCCGGGAGCCGGCAGGTTCGGTTGTGCGGGGTGGCGACCGCCCGGCGGGCGCGGGCACCTCGCGCCGGGCTCCGAGCGCAGACGGCACGGGCCCCGGAACGCACCGCGCCCGGTGGCCGGGGAACCCGCGTCGGCGTGCGGACGGCCGCGGCCGCGGGCGGCGTGCGGGCCCCGGCAGCCGGTGCTCCGGGGTCGGCAGCGGGCCGGGGCGACCGCGAAGTGTCCGGGACCGGGGGCGGGTTCGCCTGCCGCGGTCGGCGTGCGGACAGCGGAACCCCGTGGGCGGGGCGGCTGCCGCACTGCGGCACCGGGAGCCGCGACGACGGCGGCGCGCTCCGGGACCGAGCGAAACCGGCCCATTCCGCTCCTCTCGCCACGAACCCCGCCGCCCCCAACCTAGACGATGGACGGCTCGGCAGCGCACCGCCCCTCGGTGCGTTGCCGAGCCGTCCATCGTTCGGTGTCATGGCAGCGTCGGCCCAGCCGTCCGGCACCCGGCCGGCGGCGGCCTCCGCGGTGTCACAGGGCCCGGATCCCTTCCCGGGTCACCGGGGCGGGTCCGTCAGATCTCGCCCCTGAGCTTGGCGAGCGCCTCGGCGAGGATGGCCTCGCCGTCCGCGTCGCTGCGCCGCTCCCGGACGTACGCGAGGTGGGTCTTGTACGGCTCGGTGCGCGGCGGGTCCGGGGGGTTGTCCGGGTCCTTGCCGGCGGGGAAGCCGCAGCGGGGGCAGTCCCAGGTCTCCGGGATCTGCGCATCGCTGGCGAAGCTCGGCTGGGTCTCGTGCCCGTTGGAGCACCAGAAGGGGATGCGGAGGCGGGGCGCGGAATCGCCTCGCTCGGCCTCCCCCATGGGGCCCGCTCCGACCCGGCTGCCCCGGATCGCGTTGCCACTTGCCACGGTCGTAACTCCCTGCCTCACGGTGCCACGGAGCGTCGGCACTGCGCGCTCCGCTGCGGGCGCCCTAGTGTACGTAGGGCCCAACGCGCGCCCGGGGACCGGAGTTACTGCGTCGGTACCGGACGCGGGCCCTCATGATAGGCAGGGGGTACGACACCCTGTCAGCCGTTGTGCAGGCGGCATCTGGGAATCGCGGCCGGGCCGCCGGGGCGGTGCCGCGGCGTGCGGCGGCTCAGTTGTTGAACTTCATCAGCAGGCCGAGCACGACGATGAGGGCGAACCACACCAGGCCGACGACGACCGTGATCCGGTCGAGGTTGCGCTCGGCGACCGACGAGCCGCCGACGGAGGACTGCATACCGCCACCGAACATGTCGGAGAGGCCGCCTCCCTTGCCCTTGTGCATCAGCACCAGCAGCAACAGCAGGGCGCTGAAGACGATGAGGGCGATTGAGAACCCCATGACCACGGCTGGACCAACTCTCTCGGATCGTGGCTGGACACTTGACGTTACGAACGCTTGCGGGGACCGGAGCGCAGGTCCGGTCCCCGCAAGACTACGACGGGCGACGGCCCGGCGTCACACGCCGCGGGTCGCCCGCGGACGGATCACTGGTCGCGGAAGCGGACGATCTTGACGAACTCGTCCGTGTCCAGCGAGGCCCCGCCGACCAGGGCACCGTCGATGTCGGGCTGCGCCATGATCTTGGCGACGTTGCCGGCCTTGACGGAGCCGCCGTACTGGATCCGCACCCGCTGGGCCGTCGCCCCGGCATCGTCGTACAGCTCGGCGAGCCGGCCGCGGATCGCGCCGCAGACCTCCTGGGCGTCCTCCTCGCCGCAGACCTTGCCGGTGCCGATGGCCCAGACCGGTTCGTAGGCGATGACCAGCCCGGCCGCGGCCTCGGCCGGGACGTCCTGGAGGGCGCCGTCGAGCTGGCGGAGGGTGTGCGCGACGTGGTCGCCCGCCTCTCGGACGGCCAGCTCCTCGCCGACGCAGACGATCGGGGTCAGCCCGTGCTTGAGCGCGGCCTTCACCTTGGCGTTGACCAGCGGCTCGTCCTCACCGTGGTACTGGCGGCGCTCCGAGTGGCCGATGGTGACGAAGGTGCAGTTGAGCTTCGCCAGCATCGGGCCGGAGATCTCACCCGTGTAGGCCCCGGAGTCCTGCGCGGACAGGTCCTGCGCGCCGTACCGGATGCGCAGCTTGTCGCCGTCGACCAGCGTCTGCACCGACCGCAGGTCGGTGAAGGGCGGCAGGACCGCGACGTCCACGGCCTCGTAGTCCTTGTCCGTCAGCGCGAAGGCGAGCTTCTGCACATGGGCGATGGCCTCGAGGTGGTTGAGGTTCATCTTCCAGTTGCCCGCCATCAGCGGGGTGCGGGTGGGCGGTGTCGTCATGCCCTTCCTTCCATGTTCGCTTCTCCGCTCGCGCGGCGCGGTGCCAGTCTCGTAGTTGCCCGCGGCCCGGCAGCCGCGCGGGCGACGCCCACGGCGTCAGTCCTCCAGTGCGGCCAGGCCGGGAAGCGTCTTGCCCTCGAGGTACTCGAGGCTGGCGCCGCCGCCGGTCGAGATGTGTCCGAACGCATTCTCGTCGAAGCCGAGCTGACGCACCGCGGCGGCACTGTCACCGCCGCCGACGACGGTGAAGGCCGGGGAGTCGAGCAGACCCTGCGCGACGGCCTTGGTGCCCTCGGCGAAGTCGGGGTGCTCGAAGACACCCATCGGACCGTTCCAGAAGACGGTGGCTGCGTCGGCGAGCTTCGCGGCGTAGAGCTTACGGCTCTCCGGGCCGATGTCCAGTCCCTCCAGCCCGGCCGGGATGGCGTCCGCCGCCACCACCTCCGGGTCGGCCGGCGCCTTGGTCTTCAGGTCGGGGAACTCCGCGGCCGCCAGCACGTCCACCGGCAGCACGAACTCCACACCCAGCTCCTCGGCGCGCTGCAGATAGCCCTTGACCGCCGGGATCTGGTCCTCCTGGAGCAGCGACCTGCCGACCTCGTACCCCTGGGCCTTGAGGAAGGTGTAGGCCATTCCGCCGCCGATCAGCAGCCGGTCGGCCTTGCCCAGCAGGTGGTCGATGACACCGAGCTTGTCGGAGACCTTGGCGCCGCCCAGGACCACGGCGTAGGGCCGCTCGACGTCCTGGGTGAGCTTCCGCAGCACCCCCACCTCGGTGGCGATCAGATACCCGGCGGCGTGCGGGAGGCGGGCCGGCAGGTCGTAGACGGAGGCGTGCTTGCGGTGCACGGCACCGAAGCCGTCCCCCACGTACGCGTCCGCGAGCCCGGCCAGCTCGTCGGCGAAGGCGCCCCGCTCGGCGTCGTCCTTGCTCGTCTCGCCGGGGTTGAAGCGGAGGTTCTCCAGCAGCGTGACCCCGCCGTCGGCGGTCCCGCCGACGGTGGCCTTCGCACTGTCCCCCACCGTGTCGGTCGCGAAGGCGACCCGGGTGCCGAGGAGTTCACCGAGCCGCGCGGCGACCGGCGCCAGCGAGAACTGCGGGTCCGGGGCGCCCTTGGGGCGCCCCAGGTGGGAGGCCACGACCACGCGCGCACCGCTCTCGGTGAGCTTCCGGATCGTGGGGACGGCGGCCCGGATCCGGCCGTCGTCGGTGATGGTGTCGCCGTCGAGCGGGACGTTGAGGTCGGCGCGGACGAAGACCCGCTTGCCGGACACGCCTTCGCCGACGAGTTCGTCGATCGTCTTCATGGATGGCTCCTGTCGTGGGCCCGGGGCACCGGCCCCGGGAGTGCACTGCGCACGAGGCATGGGACAGGGCTCGTGCGGGGCGCACGAGCCCTGTCCGTCACCTCGGTCCGCCCGGGTTCAGAGCTGGGAGCCGACGTAGCTGGTGAGGTCGACCAGCCGGTTGGAGTAGCCCCACTCGTTGTCGTACCAACCGATGATCTTGGCCTGATTGCCGTCGACCATGGTGAGCGAGGCGTCGAAGGTGCAGGACGGCGGCTGGTTGACGATGTCCGAGGAGACGATCTGGTCCTCGGTGTAGTCGACGATGCCCTGCAGCCGGCCGTCGGCGGCCTTCTTGAAGGCGGCGTTGACCTCGTCCTTGGTGGTCTCGCGCTTGAGGTCGAGCACCAGGTCGATGACCGAGCCGGTGGGGACCGGCACCCGCATGGAGATGCCGTCCAGCCGGCCCTTGAGGTGCGGGAGGACCAGCGCGGTGGCCTTCGCGGCACCGGTGGTGGTCGGAATGATGTTCTCCGCGGCGGCCCGGGCGCGGCGCAGGTCCTTGTGCGGGAAGTCCAGGATGCGCTGGTCGTTGGTGTAGGCGTGCACGGTGGTCATCAGACCGCGCTCGATACCGAAGCTCTCGTCCATGATCTTGGCCATCGGCGCCACGCAGTTGGTGGTGCAGGAGGCATTGGAGATCACGTCGTGCCGGGCGGGGTCGTACTTGTCCTCGTTGACGCCCATCACCACGGTGATGTCCTCCTCCTTGGCCGGAGCCGAGATGAGGACCTTCTTCGCACCCGCGGAAAGGTGCTTGGCGGCGTCGTCGCGCTTGGTGAAGATACCGGTGGACTCGATCACGATGTCGGCGCCCAGCTCGCCCCACGGAAGGTTGGCCGGGTCCTTCTCCGCCATCGTCTTGAAGGTCTGCTTGCCGACCGTGATGGTGTCCTCGGTGTGGCTGACCTCGTAGGGCAGACGGCCGAGAACACTGTCGTACTTGAGCAGATGCACCAGTGTGGCGTTGTCGGTCAGGTCGTTGACACCGACGATCTGGATGTCCGCACCCTGGTCCAGCATGGCGCGGAAGTAGTTACGACCGATACGGCCGAAGCCGTTGATGCCTACGCGGATCGTCACGAACCGATCTCCTCGCTAGGTACGCCGGTCAGGAAACCGGCGAGGGCTGTTTGGGATGTCCCCGACCGACTCCGACCCTACCTCTCCGGCAGGGCGGAACTCACATCGGCCGGACGGACCGGAAACCGCCTGAACCCGCCGCTCAGTCGAGCATTTTCCCGCTCGTCGGACGAGTTTTTCCCCGCTACTCAGACGAGCATTTCCCCGCTCATCAGCCAACCATTTCCTCGGTCAGATTCGATTCCGTTCCCGGAATTCCAAGATCCTGCGCACGCTTGTCCGCCATGGCCAGCAGCCGCCGGATCCGCCCGGCCACCGCGTCCTTGGTCAGCGGGGGGTCGGCGAGGGCACCCAGCTCCTCCAGCGACGCCTGCTTGTGCTCCATCCGCAGCCGCCCCGCGGCGGCCAGGTGCTCGGGCACCTCCTCGCCGAGGATCTCGAGCGCGCGCTGCACCCGGGCACCCGCGGCGACCGCGGCCCGCGCGGAGCGGCGCAGGTTGGCGTCGTCGAAGTTGGCGAGCCGGTTCGCGGTGGCCCGCACCTCGCGGCGCATCCGCCGCTCCTCCCACGCCAGTACCGACTCGTGGGCGCCGAGTCGCGTCAACAGCGCGCCGATCGCATCACCGTCCCGGACGACGACCCGGTCCACCCCGCGCACCTCGCGCGCCTTGGCGGCGATCTGCAGCCTGCGGGCCGCGCCGACGAGGGCCAGCGCCGCCTCCGGGCCGGGGCAGGTGACCTCCAGCGAGGAGCTGCGCCCCGGCTCGGTCAGCGAGCCGTGCGCCAGGAACGCGCCGCGCCAGGCGGCCTCCGCGTCGCAGGTGGCCCCCGAGACCACCTGCGGGGGCAGCCCTCTGATCGGGCGTCCCCGGCTGTCGACGAGCCCGGTCTGCCGGGCGAGCTGGTCACCGCCCGCAACCACCCGGACGACGTAGCGGCTGTTGCGCCGGAGCCCGCTGGGGGCCATCACCACCAGGTCGGAGGAGTGTCCGAAGATCTCCAGGATGTCCTTGCGCAGCCGCCGGGCGGCGATCCCGGTGTCCAGCTCCGCCTCGATCACGATCCGCCCGCTCACCAGGTGCAGCCCACCCGCGAAGCGCAGGATCGACGAGACCTCTGACTTCCGGCAGCAGGTCCGGGTGACGGGGAGCCGGGAGATCTCGTCCTTCACCGCAGGCGTCATCGCCATGGGCCGATCCTTCCATGCATCCGAAAAATACGGTCGTACGCGGCGGCCAGCAGCTCCGGGTCGTGCCGGGGAGTCCCCTCCCCGGACTCCGTCCGGGCGGCGCCCCCGGCTGCCGCTACGGGCGCCAGCTCGACCCTCCCGCCGAGCTGATCGGCGGCCTCGCTCAGGGAGTCCTGGTCGGGCACGGCATCCTGGTCGGCCAGCACCACGTCGAAGGTGAGTTTAGGGGCGTGTCGCCCCAAAACCTCCAAATGACGCTGCGGGGAAAAACCATCCGTTTCTCCCGGCTGCGGAGCGAGGTTGAGCGAGAGGACCTTCCGGGCCTTCGTCTCGGTCAGCGCCTCCAGCAGCTCCGGCACCAGCAGATGCGGGATGACGGAGGAGAACCAGGAGCCGGGCCCCAGGACCACCCAGTCGGCGTCCAGCACCGCGCGGACGGCCTCGGACACGGCCGGCGGGTCGCTGGGGACCAGGTGCACCTCCTGGACCTCGCCGCGGGTGAGCGCGACGGTGGCCTGGCCCCGTACGATCGACAGCTCGTCGGGGCGCGCGGGGTCATGGCCGCGCACGCTGGCGCGCAACTCCAGCGGCACGGCGGACATCGGCAGCACCCGGCCGTGCGCGCCCAGCAGCTTGCCGACCAGGTCGAGCGCCTGGACGTGGTCGCCGAGCTGCTCCCACAGCGCGACGATCAGAAGATTGCCGACCGCGTGCTCGTGCAGGTCGCCGCGGCTCTCGAAGCGGTGCTGGACGACCTGGGCCCAGGTGCGGCCCCACTCGTCGTCCCCGCACAGCGCCGCGAGCGCCTTGCGCAGGTCTCCGGGAGGCAGCACCCCCAGCTCGTCGCGGAGCCGCCCGCTGGAGCCGCCGTCGTCGGCGACGGTGACCACCGCCGTGAGGTCGCCGGTGATCCGGCGCAGCGCCGTCAGCGAGGCCGACAGGCCCATGCCGCCGCCGAGCGCCACCACCTTGGGCTGCTGGGAGCTCAGGCCGCGCAGCGTCGCACGCCGCCCCACCAGATGCCGCAGGCTCCTCCGGGCCATGGGCGTCACTCGCGCCCCATGTCACGGTGGACGACCACCGTCTCCACGCCCCCGTCGGAGAGTCTGCGGGCGAGCTTCTCGGACATGGCGACGCTGCGGTGCTTGCCGCCGGTGCAGCCGACGGCCACGGTGACGTACCGCTTGCCCTCCCTGCGGTAGCCCGCCGCGATCAGCTGCAGCAACTCGGTGTAGCGGTCCAGGAACTCCTTGGCACCGGGCTGGTTGAAGACGTAGTTGGAGACCTCCTCGCTGGTGCCCGTGTAGGGGCGCAGCTCGGGAACCCAGTGCGGGTTGGGCAGGAAGCGGCAGTCGACCACCAGGTCGGCGTCCACCGGCAGGCCGTACTTGTAGCCGAAGGACATCACCGTGGCGCGCAGTTCGGGCTCCTCCTCGCCCGCGAACCGGGCGTCCAGCTTGGCGCGCAGCTCGTGCACGTTCAGCCCGGAGGTGTCGATCACCAGGTCGGCGTCGCCGCGCAGCTCGCGCAGCAGGTCGCGCTCGGCCGCGATGCCGTCCACGATGCGCCCGTCGCCCTGGAGCGGGTGCGGGCGGCGCACCGACTCGAAGCGGCGCACCAGGGCCTCGTCCGACGCCTCCAGGAAGACGACCCGCCGGGAGACGTGGTAGGCCGCCAGATCGGCCAGGGCGCCCTTGAGGTTGTCGAAGAAGTTGCGGCCGCGCACGTCGACCACCACGGCGATCCGCGCCACGTTGCCCTGGGAGCGGGCCCCGAGCTCGACCATCGTGGGGATCAGCTCGGGCGGCAGGTTGTCGACGACGAACCAGCCGAGGTCCTCCAGGCATTTGGCTGCGGTGCTGCGGCCGGCGCCCGACATCCCGGAGATGATCACCAGCTCCGGGATCGTCGCGCCCGCCTCCTCCGGCTGGGCCGGGTCGAGGGTACTCACCACTGCTCCGTCTCCGCGCTGCTCGCGTTCCGCGCTCATGCTGTCATCCCCCGATGTGTCGATCTTCGTACCGATGGCGGTCTCGGCGCCACATTTCACTCATCTTCAACGATCTCACCGGTCGCGGTATTCACCGCCGGGCCGGCGGCGGTGCCGGACAGCGCCGCGGCCACCGTCTCGGCCGTCTTCCGGCCCACCCCCGGGACCTGGGAGATCTCCTCCACCGAGGCCGCCCGCAGCTTCTTGACCGAACCGAAGTGCTTGAGCAGGGCCTTCTTGCGGGTCTCGCCCAGCCCGGGGACGGCGTCCAGCGGGCTGCCGCGCAGCCGCTTGCCGCGTTTGCCGCGCTGGTAGCGGATCGCGAAGCGGTGCGCCTCGTCGCGGACGCGCTGCAGCAGGTAGAGGCCCTCGCTGCTGCGCGGCAGCACCACCGGGTCGCTCTCGCCCGGCAGCCAGACCTCCTCCAGCCGCTTGGCCAGGCCGCAGACGGCGACGTCGTCGATGCCGAGCTCCTCCAGAGCCGCCTGCGCGGCCGCCACCTGCGGTTGGCCACCGTCGACCACGATCAGTTGCGGAGGGTAGGCGAACTTCTTGGGGCGGCCGTCCTCGTCCCGGCCGGCACCCTGGGCCGGCTGCCGCGCGGCGGCCGGCTCCCCCGCCTCGGGCGGCTCGGGGACGGGCCCCGACTCCAGCTCGCCGCCGAGCTCCTCGTCCGGCCACTCGCCGGTGCGCTGCTTCTCCACCAGGTAGCGGCGGAAGCGGCGGCTGACGACCTCGTGCATGGCACGCACGTCGTCCTGGCCCGCGAAGGACTTGATCTGGAAGCGGCGGTACTCGCTCTTCCGCGCCAGCCCGTCCTCGAAGACCACCATGGAGGCCACCACGTCGTCGCCCTGCAGGTGCGAGATGTCGAAGCACTCGACGCGCAGCGGCGCCGAGTCCAGGTCCAGCGCCTCGGCGATCTCCTCCAGGGCCCGGGAGCGGGTGGTCAGGTCGGAGGCGCGCTTGGTCTTGTGCAGCACCAGGGCGTGCTGCGCGTTGCGGTCGACCGTCTCCATCAGGGCCCGCTTGTCGCCGCGCTGCGGTACCCGCAGGCTCACCTGCGCCCCCCGGCGCTCGGAGAGCCACTGCGCTATCGGTCCGGCCGGCTCGGGCAGCGCCGGGACCAGCACCTCCTTGGGCACACCGCCGCTGCCGCCGCCGGTGGCCGCGTCCCCCTGCTCGGCGCCGTAGAGCTGCTGCAGCGCGTGTTCGACCAACTCGGCGGTGCCGACGGCCTCGACCTTGTCGGTGACCCAGCCGCGCTGGCCGCGCACCCGGCCGCCGCGGACGTGGAAGATCTGGACGGCCGCCTCCAGCTCGTCCTCGGCCACCGCGATCAGGTCGGCGTCGGTGGCGTCGGCGAGCACGACCGCGTTCTTCTCCATGGCGCGCTTGAGCGCGTCGATGTCGTCCCGCAGCCGCGCCGCCCGCTCGTACTCCAGCTCCTCGGCCGCCTCCTGCATCTCGCGCTCCAGGCGGCGCAGGTAGGAACCGGTGTGCCCGGCCATGAAGTCGCAGAACTCCTCGGCGAGTTCGCGGTGCTCCTCGGGGGTGACCCGGCCCACGCAAGGCGCCGAGCACTTGCCGATGTAGCCGAGCAGGCAGGGCCGGCCGATCTGCGCCGAGCGCTTGAACACGCCCGCCGAGCAGGTGCGCACGGGGAACACCCGCAGCATCAGGTCGACCGTCTCGCGGATGGCCCATGCCTGCCCGTACGGGCCGAAGTAGCGCACCCCCTTCTTCTTGGGGCCGCGCATCACCTGGACGCGGGGGAACTCCTCGTTCATCGTCACCGCGAGCGACGGATAGCTCTTGTCGTCGCGGTACTTGACGTTGAACCGGGGGGCGAACTCCTGGATCCAGGTGTACTCGAGCTGGAGGGCCTCCACCTCGGTGCCGACGACCGTCCACTCGACGGAGGCGGCCGTCGTGACCATCGTGCGGGTGCGCGGGTGCAGCCCGGCGAGGTCCTGGAAGTAGTTGTTGAGCCGCTGGCGCAGGCTCTTCGCCTTGCCGACGTAGATCACCCGGCGGTGCTCGTCGCGGAAGCGGTAGACCCCGGGCGAGTCGGGGATCTCTCCCGGTTTCGGACGGTAGGTGGAGGGGTCTGCCATGTGACCCACCCTACTGGCGCCGGGTGACAGCGATCAGCGCACGGCCGCCGGGTGCCGGCGCGCGGCGGCGGTGCCGGGCGCCTGTCCCGGCACCGCCTCGCGGGCTACCAGCCGCGCTCGCGCCACTCGGCAAGGTGCGGGCGCTCGGCGCCCAGCGTCGTGTCCCCGCCGTGACCGGGGTAGACCCAGGTCTCGTCGGGGAGCCGGTCGAACAGTTTGGCCTCCACGTCGTCGATGAGCTGGACGAAGTGGTCGGCGTTGCCGAAGGTGTTGCCCACCCCGCCGGGGAAGAGGCAGTCGCCGGTGAACAGGTGCGGGTGGCCGCTCGGATCGTCGTAGACCAGGGCGATCGAGCCGGGCGTGTGCCCGGTCAGATGGCGCGCGGTCAGCTCGACCTCGCCCACCCGCAGGGTGTCCCCGTCCTCCAGCGGTACGTCCGTGGGGACCGGGATGCCCTCCGCGTCGTACCGGCCGGCGCAGGTGCGCGCTCCGGTGGCGTCCACCACCTCCGCGAGCGCCTGCCAGTGGTCGCCGTGCCGGTGCGTGGTGACGACCGAGGCGATGCCGTCGTCACCGATGAGCTCCAGCAGGGTGCCCGCGTCGTTCGCGGCGTCGATCAGGAGCTGCTCTCCGGTGGCCCGGCAGCGCAGCAGGTACGCGTTGTTGTCCATGGGGCCGACGGCGACCTTGGAGATCATCAGGTCCCGCAGCTCGTGCACGTCCGCGGGGCCGCCGACCTGTACCGTTCCGCTGTAAGGCATACGGCAACCCTAGAGCGCGGGCAGCGCGGGCAGCGAACCCCGCGCCGAGAGGCCGCTGCCGTTCGTCCGGCCGGTCAGCCAGCCGACCAGCGCGACGGGGCTCCCGGCGACGACGAAGGGCCCTTCGCCGCCCGGCTCCGCGGCGCCGGTGCGCCAGCTCCTGCCGTCCTCCGCGCGCAGCTCGACGGCGACGGGGATGTCGGGGTGCCCGGCGAAGCGGCGTGCCATGTTGGCCAGCTCGCGGTCCACGAAGGCACCCGGCAGGTCCTCCAGCGTGTAGCCGACCCCGAGGTCCACGTGGTGCAGCTCGACCTCGATCCAGCGGCGGAAGGGCAGCGAGGAGACGCGGTCCGTCACACCGTTGCGGAGGGTGACGGTGTGGTGCCACTCCTCGGCGCCGAGGGCCGCGAAGGCGCGCTCCAGGCGGGCCGCGCTGGTGCGCACATCGTCGGCGAGCGCCTCGGGGGAGCGGCCGGCTCCGCGTGCGATGTCCGCGTCGCGGGCCTCGGCACCGGCGTACATGGGTTCGCCCGCGAGCACGTTGACGAGCGCGTCGGCGTTCCGGGCGAGATGGGTGAGCACGTGGGCACGGGTCCAGCCGGGAAGGTGGGAGGGCTCGGCCGCCTCGGCAGCCGTCAGCCCGGCGGCAGCGGCGAGCAGGTGACCGGTCGCACTCCGCAGGAGTTCGGTGTCGTGGACGGGCGTGGTCGCAGGCGTGGTCATGATCCAAAGCTACTGGCGTCCCTCGTTCGAGGGGAAGACAGCCGGATCCGCCGCGATTCGAATGAACGTGCTATATGGTCGAGCCCGGCTCCCGAACCCGAGGCGAACGACACTCCGGGCGGCGCCGTCCTACTCTTGGTCGGGGACTCCCGCTCGACGCGGGCTCCCCCCTTCCCACACGAAAGGTGCCAACAGGCGTGGCCGACCGTCTTCTCGTCCGTGGCGCTCGCGAGCACAACCTCCGCAACGTCTCGATAGACCTCCCCCGCGACTCGCTCATCGTCTTCACGGGGCTCTCGGGCTCGGGCAAGTCCTCGCTCGCCTTCGACACGATCTTCGCGGAGGGCCAGCGGCGCTACGTGGAGTCGCTCTCCGCCTACGCACGGCAGTTCCTCGGGCAGATGGACAAGCCCGACGTCGATTTCATCGAAGGGCTCTCCCCCGCCGTCTCCATCGACCAGAAGTCGACCTCGCGCAACCCGCGGTCGACGGTCGGCACCATCACCGAGGTCTACGACTACCTGCGGCTGCTCTACGCACGCATCGGCAAGCCGCACTGCCCCGTCTGCGGCCGCCCGATCGCCCGCCAGTCGCCGCAGGCCATCGTGGACAAGGTGCTCGGCCTGGAGGAGGGCAGCCGCTTCCAGGTGCTCTCGCCGCTGGTGCGCGAGCGCAAGGGCGAGTTCGTCGACCTCTTCAACGAGCTGCAGACCAAGGGCTACAGCCGTGCCCGGGTCGACGGGCAGACCGTCCAGCTCTCCGAGCCGCCGAAGCTGAAGAAGCAGGAGAAGCACACCATCGAGGTGGTCGTCGACCGCCTGACCGTCAAGGGCAGCGCCAAGCGGCGGCTCACCGATTCGGTGGAGACGGCGCTCGGCCTCTCCGGCGGCATGATCATCCTCGACTTCGTCGACCTGGAGCCGGACGACCCGCAGCGCGAGCGGATGTACTCCGAGCATCTGTACTGCCCCTACGACGACCTCTCCTTCGAGGAGCTGGAGCCGCGCTCCTTCTCCTTCAACTCGCCCTTCGGCGCCTGCCAGGTGTGCACCGGCATCGGCACCCGGATGGAGGTCGACCCGGAGCTGATCGTCCCGGACGAGGACAAGTCGCTGGACGAGGGCGCGCTGCACCCGTGGTCGCACGGACACACCAAGGAGTACTTCGGCCGTCTCATCGGCGCGCTGGCCGACGCGCTCGGCTTCCGCACCGACATCCCGTGGGCGGGCCTCCCGGCCCGTGCCAAGAAGGCCCTGCTGCACGGCCACAAGACCCAGGTCGAGGTCCGGTACCGCAACCGGTACGGCCGCGAGCGCGCCTACACGACCGCCTTCGAGGGCGTGGTCCCGTTCGTCAAGCGGCGGCACTCCGAGGCGGAGACCGACAGCAGCCGGGAGCGCTTCGAGGGCTACATGCGCGAGGTGAACTGCCCGGCCTGCGAGGGCACCCGGCTCAAGCCGCTGGTGCTGGCCGTCACCGTGCAGAACAAGTCCATCGCGGAGGTCTCCGCGATGTCGATCACCGAGTGCGCCGATTTCCTGCGCGAACTGACGCTGACCGGGCGGGACAAGCAGATCGCCGAGCGGGTGCTCAAGGAGGTCAACGAGCGGCTGCGCTTCCTGGTGGACGTCGGCCTGGACTACCTGACGCTCAACCGGGCCGCCGGCACCCTCTCCGGCGGGGAGGCGCAGCGCATCCGGCTCGCCACCCAGATCGGCTCCGGGCTGGTCGGGGTGCTCTACGTGCTGGACGAGCCGTCCATCGGACTGCACCAGCGCGACAACCACCGGCTGATCGAGACCCTGGTGCGGCTGCGGGACCTGGGCAACACCCTCATCGTCGTCGAGCACGACGAGGACACCATCAAGGCGGCCGACTGGGTGGTGGACATCGGTCCGGGCGCGGGCGAGCACGGCGGCAAGGTGGTGCACAGCGGACCGTTGAAGGAGCTGCTGGCCAACGAGGACTCCGTCACCGGCGACTATCTGACCGGCAAGCGCGAGATCCCCACTCCCGAGGTGCGCCGTCCAGCCGACCCGGCACGGCAGTTGACGGTCCGCGGGGCGCGGGAGAACAACCTGCGCGACGTCGACGTCTCCTTCCCGCTCGGCGTGCTGACGGCCATCACGGGCGTGTCGGGCTCGGGGAAGTCGACGCTGGTCAACGACATCCTCTACACGCATCTCGCCCGCGAGCTGAACGGCGCCAAGGCGGTGCCCGGCCGGCACACCCGGGTCGAGGGCGACGACCTCGTGGACAAGGTCGTGCACGTCGACCAGTCGCCCATCGGCCGTACCCCGCGCTCCAACCCGGCCACCTACACCGGGGTCTTCGACCACGTGCGCAAGCTGTTCGCCGAGACGACCGAGGCGAAGGTGCGCGGCTACCAGCAGGGCCGGTTCTCCTTCAACGTCAAGGGCGGCCGCTGCGAGAACTGCGCCGGCGACGGCACCATCAAGATCGAGATGAACTTCCTGCCGGACGTGTACGTCCCCTGCGAGGTCTGCCACGGTGCGCGCTACAACCGGGAGACCCTGGAGGTGCACTACAAGGGCAAGAACATCGCCGAGGTCCTGGACATGCCGATCGAGCAGGCCCTGGACTTCTTCGAGGCGGTGCCGGGCATCGCCCGCCATCTGCGGACGCTCAACGACGTCGGCCTGGGATACGTGCGGCTCGGGCAGTCCGCACCGACCCTCTCGGGCGGTGAGGCGCAGCGGGTGAAGCTCGCCAGCGAGCTGCAGAAGCGCTCCACAGGACGGACCGTCTACGTCCTGGACGAGCCGACGACCGGCCTCCACTTCGAGGACATCAGGAAGTTGATCGGCGTCCTGGAGGGCCTGGTGGACAAGGGCAACTCGGTCATGGTGATCGAGCACAACCTCGACGTCATCAAGACCGCGGACTGGGTCGTCGACCTCGGCCCGGAGGGCGGCAACGGCGGCGGCCTGGTGGTCGCCGAGGGCACCCCGGAGCAGGTCGCGGCAGAGCCCGCCAGCCACACCGGGAAGTTCCTCCGCGACGTGCTGGGCGACCGCGTCAGCGACGCGTCCGTCCCGCTGCGGCCCGCGGCGGGGAAGGCGCCCGCGAAGAAGACCGCCGCCAAGAAGGCCCCCGCGAAGAAGGCGGCTGCCAAGAAGGCCCCCGCGAAGAAGACCGCGGCGGGGGCCACCGCCGGAAAGGCCGCCCGCAAGCGCTGACCCGGCGCACTGCCCTGACCCGTGCGTAGCGCCGGTCAGGTGCGCGGGGCGGCGGGCCGGACGTAGAGTGCGGCGCGTGACGACGAGCAAGGAATCGCCGGCCACGCGCCGCACCGTGCTGTGCGGGGCCGCGCTGGCCGCGCTGGGACTGACCACCGCCGGGTGCGGCGGTGACTCCGGGAAGGACACGTCGGGGTCCGCCCCCGACGAGCCGGTCGAGCTGGGCGACGCGGAAGCCGTGCCGGTGGGCGGCGCGAAGCTGTACGCCGAGCAGAAGGTGCTGGTCGCCCAGCCGGAGAAGGGCGACTTCAAAGGATTCAGCGCGATCTGCACCCACCAGGGCAGCCTCCTGGGCGAGATCGACGGCGAGGTGGCGGTCTGCCCGCTGCACGGAAGCCGCTTCCACGTGGACTCGGGGAAGGTCGCGCAGGGTCCCGCCACCGAGGCGCTGCCGGCGGTACCGGTGAAGGTGGAGCAGGGGAAGCTCGTCGCGGGCTGAGACGCTCGCGGCGAGAGCGCGCTCCGGTCCGGGATGCCCGGTCCGGGGACGGCGGGCCACGCCCGGTACGAGGCCACGCCCGGTGCGGACCGCACCGGGCGCCCTGCGGCCGGCAGCGGTCGGCGGCGGCCCGCAGTCGGACGATCCGCCGCTCCGCCGGGCGTGCCTGCCCTGCGGCCAACCGGTGGAAGATACGCAGCGTTTCCCCCGACTTCGCTCCGGACCTCTGGTGTAGACCGGTCCCCCTTGGGACCCTGTGCGGCACTGTGCGCAGAAAGTGCCGAGAACACTGGTCTTTGTGGGGGACGTTGTGAGACAGGTCCACGCTCGCGCAAGACTCGCCGCTCCGCTGCTCCCGGTGGCGACCGCCGCCGCGCTGCTGGCCGGCCTGCTGTCGGCCGGTACGGCCCGGGCCGCGGTGGAGCAGCACCCGCCCCGGCCGGCCGCGGCCGCCACCGCCGGACACCGGACCGGCCCCGGGCCGGCCGGCGACGGCATGGAACTCTCCCGCACCACCCGGCCCCTCGCGCCGGGTGCGAAGCTCACCTCCTTCGACCGGCTCGAACCGGACAGCTGGCTGCGCGCGGACGCGCTCACCCTCGATCTGGGCCGGGCCCGGACCGGGACGACAGCCGACTACCTCTCCTCCGGCAAGGTCACCGAACGCCGGACGGTCGGCGACCTGGCCGCGGAGCACGATCCCGGACCGGGACGCCGCACCATCGCGGCGCTCAACGCCGACTTCTTCGACATCAACGAGACCGGCGCCCCGCTCGGCCCCGGCGTACGGGACGGCAAGCCCGTCCACTCCCCCGCGCCCGGGGTCTCCGAGGCGGTCGGCATCGGGCCGGACGCGGCGGGACGCATCCTGGACCTGTACTTCGAGGGCACGGTCACCCTCCCGACGGGCGACGTGCCGCTCGGGGGCCGGGACGCCGCCGATGTGGCGGAGGACGGCATCGGGCTGTACGACGCGGACTGGGGCAGCGCCGACCGGGCGCTGACAGTCGACCAGGATCCCGAGGTCACGGAGGTGGCCGTGCGGGACGGTGACGTCACCTCGGTGGCCCGGAAGCCCGGCAAGGGCGAGATCCCGGAGGGGGTGAGCATCCTGCTGGGCCGGGGCGACGGCGCCGAGCGGCTCGCCGCGCTGCACCCGGGCGACCCGGTCGAGGTGGCCTACCGGATGCGCACCGACGACGGCTCCCCGCTGCCGCGCACGGCGGTCGGCGGGCGCGGGGTCCTGGTCGAGGACGGTACTGCGCAGAACTGGGACGGCAGGCCGAACAACACAGCGGCGCCGCGCACCGCCGTGGGCTTCTCCGAGGACGGCGGCACGATGCACGTGCTGACGGTGGACGGCAGGCAGGCGGCCTCGGGCGGGGTGACGCTGACCGAACTCGCCCGGATGATGAAGAAACTGGGCGCCTACAACGCCCTCAACCTGGACGGCGGCGGCTCCTCCACACTGCTGGCCCGGAAGCCGGGCGGAACCGCTCTCCGGTTGGAGAACGCGCCCTCCGACGGCGAGCAGCGGGAGGTCGCCGACGCACTGGCGCTGACGACGCCGAAGGGGTCGGGGCGGCTGTCCGGCTTCTGGGTGGAGACGGCCCTCGACCCGCGTGAGGCGGCCACGGCGGACACCGTGCCGGGCGGCCATCCCGACCGCGTCTTCCCCGGGCTGACGCGGGCGCTGACCGCCGCCCCGTACGACGAGACCTACGGCCCGGCGCGGGGGGCACCGCACCCCCGGTGGCGGACGGCGCGACCGGACGTCGGCCGGGTGGACGCGCAGGGGGTCTTCCGGGCCCGCCGACCGGGCAGCACCGCCGTCACCGCCCGCGCCGGGGGTGCCGAGGGCACCACGAAGCTGCGGGTCCTGGGGCCGCTGGAGCGGGTACGGGCCACGACGGACCGGGTGGGCCTGGCGGACGGTGGCGCCAGCGGGTCGTTCGGACTGGTCGGATACGACGCGGAGGGCAACAGCGCGCCCGTCGAGCCCGCGGACGCGCGGCTGTCCTACGACCACGGGCTCTTCTCGGTCACCGCGGACAAGGACGCCGCCGACGGCAGGTTCACCGTCAAAACCCGCTCCGGGCAGGAGTCCGCGTCCGGCACGGTGACCGTCACCGTGCGGGGGCACACGACCCGGGTGGCCGTCACCGTGGGGCTGCGGGAGCAGCCGGTGGCCGACTTCGGCGACGCGTCCGACTGGACGTTCAGCGCGGCCCGCGCCACCGGCTCGGTGGCCCCCGAACCGGACGGCAAGGACGGCGGCGGGCTCGAGCTCAGCTACGACTTCACCCGCTCGACGGCCACCCGTGCCGCCTACGCGAACCCGCCCGCCGAGCGGGAGATCCCCGGGCAGCCGCGCAGCTTCACCCTGTGGATCAGAGGGGACGGTTCGGGCGCCTGGCCCTCGCTGCACCTCAAGGACGCGGCGGGCACCGACCAGGTGCTGCGCGGCCCGCTGGTGGAGTGGCGGGACTGGCGCCAGGTCACCTTCGAGGTACCCGAAGGAGTGGCGTATCCGCTCACGCTGCGCCGCTTCTACCTGGCCGAGACCCGGCCCACCGCGCAGTACGAGGGTTCGGTGGTGCTGGACGAGCTGGTCGCCAGGACGCCGCCGGACATCGACCTGCCGGAGGTCGGGCGCCCGCACGATCCGCTGATCTCCACGGCCGCCGACACCGCCGGGCGCGACTGGCGGTTCGCGGTGATGTCGGACGCGCAGTTCGTCGCGCGCGATCCGGACAGCGAGGCCGTGCAGCAGGCACGCCGGACCCTGCGCGAGATCCGCGCCGCCCGGCCCGATTTTCTGATCGTCAACGGGGATCTGGTGGACGAAGGCACCCCGGCGGATCTGGCATTCGCGCGCACGGTGCTCGAGGAGGAGCTGGGAGACGCGGTCGACTGGTACTACGTGCCGGGGAACCACGAGGTGATGGGCGGTTCGATCGACCACTTCGTCCAGGAGTTCGGGCCCGCGCAGCGCACGTTCGACCACCGCGGCACCCGGTTCATCACGCTGGACACCTCGTCGCTGACGGTGCGGGGCGGCGGCTACGCCCAGTTCCAGGAACTGCGTCGGCAGTTGGACGAGGCCGCCCGGGACCGCGGCATCGACTCCGTCGCCGTCGTCGAGCACGTACCGCCGCGCGATCCCACCCCGGCGCGGGCCAGCCAGCTCACGGACCGGATGGAGGCCGGTCTGCTGGAGGACTGGCTGGCCGACTTCCGGTCCCGTTCGGGCAAAGGCGCGGCCCTGGTGGCGGGGCACGTCGGCGTCTTCGACGCCTCCCGGGTGGACGGTGTCCCGTACCTGGTGAACGGGAACGCGGCCAAGGCCCCGGCCGCTCCGCCGGGTGCGGGCGGCTTCACCGGCTGGTCGCTGCTCGGCGTGGACCACGGGCGGCCGCGCGACGGCGACTGGCTCTCGGTGCAGACCCGCGCCCATGTGGACGCACTGCTGCTGGACGCGCCCGAGCGGCTCGCGGTGGGCGGGCGGGCCACCGCGTCGGCGACCGTGCGGCAGGGCAGCGGGCCCACCGCACGCCGGGTTCCGGTCGGCTGGCCGGTGAGCGCGGACTGGCCCGGTTCACCGGGGCTGTGCGTGAAGGGCGCGGTGCCCCGCGGACGCTGTGTGGCCTCCTACGACCCGTCGGACGGCACCCTGACCGGGCGCAGACCCGGCACGGTCACCCTTGCCGTGCTGGTCAACGGGGAACGCGCCGCACAGCGGGTGACCGTCAACCGCTGATCGGCAGGACGGCCGGGGCCGCGCCGGTTCCGTCGGCACCGGGCGCGGTCCCGGCCCCGCCCCCTACCGGAAGGAGTGGCGGGGCGGGGCCGGGGGACGGAGCTCCGGGCGCTGCCGGGCGTGGAGAACCGGCAGGGGACCGGAGATCGGGAAAGCGGCGGTCAGGGACCCGTACGGGTCCGCTCCTCGCGCTCGGCCTCGGCCGCGGCCCGCGCCTGCTTCCGGGAGGCGGCCAGCGAGGTGAGCGTCGTGATGACCAGTACGGCGCAGATGACGCCCAGCGACACCGGGATGCTGATCTCGGGGACGTGGACCCCGGTCTCGTGCAGCGCGTGCAGCACCAGCTTGACGCCGATGAAGCCGAGGATGATCGAGAGCCCGTAGGAGAGGTGTACCAGCTTCTGCAGCAGGCCGCCGATCAGGAAGTAGAGCTGCCGCAGCCCCATCAGGGCGAACGCGTTGGCGGTGAAGACGATGTACGGGTCCTGGGTGAGGCCGAAGATCGCCGGAATGGAGTCCAGCGCGAACAGCACGTCGGTGGTGCCGATCGCCAGCATGACGATCAGCATCGGCGTCATCAGCCGCTTGCCGTTCTCGACGACGAACAGCTTGGTGCCGTGGTACTTGTCCGTCGAAGGGAAGCGCCGCTCGACGGCCTTGAGCAGCCGGTTCTCCTCGAACTCCTCCTCGTCGTCGGAGCGGGCCTCCTGGACGAGCTTCCACGCCGTCCAGATCAGGAAGGCGCCGAAGAGGAAGAAGACCCAGGAGAAGGTGGAGATGATCGCGGCCCCCGCGGCGATGAAGACACCGCGCAGCACCAGCGCGATCAGCACACCGACCATCAGGACCCGCTGCTGGTAGATCGACGGCACCGCGAACTTCGCCATGATCAGCACGAAGACGAAGAGGTTGTCGACGCTCAGGGACTTCTCGGTGATGAAGCCCGCGAAGAACTCGCCGGACACCTGGCCGTTCCCGAACAGGAACAGACCGAGCCCGAAGAGGGCGGCGAGGACGATCCAGACGGTCGTCCAGATGCCCGCCTCCTTGAGGGAGACCTCGTGCGGCTTGCGGCCGCCGATGAAGAAGTCCACCGCGATGAGGGCGGACAGACCGACGATGGTCAGCGCCCAGGTGGTCATGGATATGTCCACGCGTGATCCTCCGGCTTGCATTCGAGCATGGGCCGGAGGTCTCTTCCACCCGGGAGCCGCCGCCCGCAGCGGGCCGGGCCGGTGCCCCGGGGCCGCCCTGTCCGGCCCGTACTGACGGGATCACCGCATGGCTGGGAATACTCCCCTCCGATACAAGAGAGAGTAAAGTAAAACCATGTAAAGGTAAAGAGTGAGCCCATGCGGCCTCGCCCTCCCCGCGAAGGCGGGGCGGTGGCCGCCTCCCCGCGAAGGCGGGGCGGCGGGCGCCGGGGCAAGGTCCCGGGCTCAGGATTCCCTCCCCGGCCTCAGCAGCCGGGGGGAGCGGTTCTCAGCCGTGGGCCGCGCGTCGCGCGGCCGCGGCGTGCCGCAGCACCTGCGGCACGACCTGACTGCCGACGGGCACCCGGAGCGGCTCGTACGTCCAGGCGTGGCCCACCCACGGGTCGGCCAGATGGTCGTCCGGGACCGCTGTCAGCCGCAGCAGCGCGCGCCACAGCGGATCGAGCAGCGGACCGAAGCCGCGCGCCTCGTCCCGGTCGGCGACCAGCAGCAGGCTGACGCCCACCGCGGGCCCCTCGTCCGCGAGGTAGCGCAACTGGTTGACGGCGCGGTCGTCGAAGCCGTGCGGGAAGTCGTGGACGACCAGAAGCTGGTCGGCCAGGTCCAGGTCGGGCGGAAGCGCGTCGGTGGCCCCGCTGCGCACCGCCATCCGGACGAGGTCCACACGCTGCGTGAGCCGTTCCAGGGTGCGGGCGACGCCGGAGGCGCCCGCCGCGGGCGGGTCCGGCAGCACGCCCGACTCCACCAGCGGAAGGAGCGCGGTGGCCGCCGCGCCCGCCGGGTCGATGATCCGGAGGGTCAGCTCGCCCGGAGGGTGTACGGCCAGGACGCGGGCGGCCAGCGCGGCGGCGGTCGACTGCGCGAGGCGGCGCAGTTCGTCCGCGTCCGCCGCGCCGCCCCGCGGACGGCCGCTGTCGATCCACAGCCCCCGCTCGAGGGGCAGCCGCACCAGCAGGGGGACCCGCAGTCCGGCGCGCTCCGGGAGGCTCAGATCGCCCACCCGGAGCGCCAGAGGGCGCTCGGTGGGCGGCCGGTAGGCATGCCAGACCGGGTTGTCCCAGCGGGCCAGCGCCGGGGGCAGAGCCGGTTCGACCACCTCAGCCTCGGCCTCGAGCTGCGCCGCGTCCCGCTCCAGTGCGGCGCGGGCCTGCTCCGCCAGCGCGCTGTGCTTGGCCTCGGCCCGGGCGCGGGCCTCCGCCGCGGCCGGGCCGACCCGGGCCTGCGGATCGGCGAGCACGCCGTCCAGCTCGCGTTCCCTGCGCGCGTCGGCGAAGTCGACGGCCGAGCGGTAGGCCGCCACGCTGCGGGCCAGGTCCTCGAAGATGCCCCACACCTGGTTGTGGAGCCGCTCCTCCAGCGACCAGCCGGGAGCGTCGCCCGCCACCGGTTGCGCGCCCGCGCCCGCCCCGGCCTCGGGGCCCGGCTCCGCGGTGGGCTGCGTGGGCGGCGCGGGCGGCGGCGAGCCACCGCCGGGCGGCGCGGTCCCGGTGGCCGCCGGTGCGCGGCGCGGATGGCGGTAGTCGATCGTGCCCCCGGGAGAGGTGTCACCGGACGGAGCCACGGACCGACCGGGCGGGTCGGCGGGGGGCGGGTCCTCCGGCAGGGAAGCCCCGCCCCGGCGCGGTGCCGCAGCCGGCCCCTCCGCGGTGCCGCGGGACGCCGCGGCATGCCGGACCGGCCCCTCCGGAGGGGGCGCGACCGCGTCGTCCGCGCCGGCGGCGACCACCTCCTGGACGGCGGCCGCCAACGTGTGCGCCTCGGCCAGTCCCTGGTCGGCGAACAGAGCCGCGAGGCCGTCCGCGTACCCCTGCCCGACGGCCCGCACCTTCCACACGCCCCGGCGCAGATACAGCTCCAGGGCGACCACGGCGGACTCGGTGGTGAGCCCCGTCACCGTGTAGCTGGCGATCTCCGTGCCGTCCGGGCCGGTGACGGCGAGGAAGGGCGCGGGGAGGCCGGAGAATCCCGTCGGAGCGCCCGCCCCGGCGGGCAGGGCCAGCAGGATGCTCACCCGTTCGACGTCCTCGGGCAGCGCCCCCGGGTCGAGGGCGAGGCGGTGCACGGCCGCCGCCCGGCGGGAGACCTCCACCCCGGGCAGCCGCGGGGCCGCGGGGTGGGCAGCCCACTCCGCACCCCGTATCCGCCCCTGCGCGTCGTTGAGTGTCGCCCCGGCGACGACCGGGGTACCCGCGGTCACCCGGATCTCCATCCGGGTGCCGGGCAGCGGGTGGTTCTGCCCCCGGACCAACTCGGCCGTCATCGTCGTGCCTCTCCCCTGCGGCTCTCGTACTCGGCGGCCAGAACCGCCCGGGACCCCGGTGGCCGGACCGCTGCCGCTCGGGCGGGCCCGGGGCGGTCACATCGACGGTCCGGGACCGGTCATCGCGTCTACGGGACCCGACGGGTCGCAGCCCCGGCGGGACCGGACGGTCCGGCCTCGGCCGGACCGCACAGGTCACAGCCTGGGCAGGACCTTGCGGCTCATGGCCTCGGCCGGACCCCGCGGGTCACAGCTTCGGCAGGATCGTCGGCATCAGGTCCTGGAAGGTCCGGCCGTTGGCGGGCTCGCCGATGGCGGTCATCTGCCAGCCGTTGCCCTGCCGGTGGACCTTGGCCATGATCTGCGCGGTGTACTGGCCGCCGCCGGTGAGCGTGTAGCGGGCCGTCTCCTGGCCGGTGGTCTCGTCGACGAGGCGGCAGAAGGCGTTCTCGACCTCGGCGAAGGTCTGGCCGGTGAACGAGTTGACCGTGAAGACGATCTGGTCGATGTGGACCGGGACGCGCTGCAGATCCACCAGGATCGCCTCGTCGTCGCCGCCCTCGCCCGAGCCGCCCACCAGGTTGTCACCGGTGTGCTTGACCGAGCCGTCGTCGCTCACCAGATGGCGGAAGAAGACGACGTCGACGGGCTGCTTGTCGGCGAAGAGCACCGCCGAGGCGTCGAGGTCGATCTCCTTGGTGCGCTTGCCGAACAGCCCCCGCCGCGGTGCGGCCTTCCAGCCCAGGCCCATGCGCACCGCGGTGAGGCTGGCCCCATCGCTCTTCTGCAGGCTGATGCCCTGGCCCTTGGACAAGTTGACCGACACGTGCGTCCCCTCTCTGAACCGGGGCCGCCACAGGCCGACGGCCACCAGAATCAGCACCCTACGCAAGAGCGCGGAGCAGCCGGGAGGCCGACCGCGACTTGTGTCGGTCTTGCAACACTCCGCGCGGCGCCACCGGCCGCGGAGCGCCGTGCCCGGCTACTTCAGCCCGGCCTCCTTCATCTGTCGCAGCTCCTTCTTGAGTTCCCCGACCTCGTCCCGCAGCCGGGCTGCGACCTCGAACTGGAGCTCGGCGGCGGCAGCGCGCATCCGCTCGGTCAGATCCTCGATGGTCTGGGCGAGTTCGGCCGCCGGCCGGTCGGTCAGCTCCCCGGAGCCGGCGCCCTTGCCCTTGCCCAGTGCGGGGGTGGGGGCCTTGCCCTTGCCGCCCTTGCCCGTCTCGTCCCGCCGGCGGTAGCCGGTGTCCAGCAGCGCCTCGGTGTCGACCTCCTCGCGGGCGATGTCCGCGACGATGTCGCCGATCTTCTTGCGCAGCGGCTCCGGATCGATGCCGTGCTCCTGGTTGTAGGCGACCTGCTTCTCGCGGCGCCGGTTGGTCTCCTCGATCGCCCGCTGCATACCGGGGGTGACCTTGTCCGCGTACATATGGACCTGTCCGGAGACGTTGCGCGCCGCACGGCCGATCGTCTGGATCAGCGAGGTGCCGGAGCGCAGGAAGCCCTCCTTGTCGGCGTCCAGGATCGCCACCAGGGAGACCTCGGGCAGGTCGAGCCCCTCCCGCAGCAGGTTGATGCCGACCAGCACGTCGTACTCGCCGGAGCGCAGCTCCCGCAGCAGTTCGATGCGGCGCAGGGTGTCCACGTCGCTGTGCAGGTAGCGGACCCGGATGCCGAGTTCGACGAAGTAGTCCGTCAGGTCCTCGGCCATCTTCTTGGTGAGGGTGGTGACCAGCACCCGCTCGTCGCGCTCCTCGCGCAGCCGGATCTCGTGGACCAGGTCGTCGATCTGCCCGTCGGTGGGCTTGACCACCACCTCCGGGTCGACCAGGCCGGTGGGGCGGATGACCTGCTCCACATAGCCGTCGGAGCGTGCCAGCTCGTAGGGGCCGGGGGTGGCCGACAGATAGACCGTCTGGTCGGTGCGCTCCAGGAACTCCTCCCACTTCAGCGGGCGGTTGTCCAGCGCGGAGGGCAGGCGGAAGCCGTGGTCGATCAGGGTGCGCTTGCGGGCGGCGTCGCCCTCGTACATGGCGCCGATCTGCGGGACCGTCTGGTGCGACTCGTCGATGACCAGCAGGAAGTCCTCGGGGAAGTAGTCCAGCAGGGTGTGCGGCGCCGTGCCGGGGTCGCGGCCGTCGATGTGCAGCGAGTAGTTCTCGATTCCCGAGCAGGTGCCGATCTGCCGCATCATCTCGATGTCGTACGTCGTCCGCATCCGCAGCCGCTGGGCCTCCAGGAGCTTGCCCTGCTTCTCCATCGACTCCAGCGTCGCGGCCAGCTCGGCCTCGATCGCCCCGACGGCGCGCTCCATCCGCTCGGGACCCGCCACATAGTGCGAGGCGGGGAAGACGTACAGCTCCCGGTCCTCGGTGATCACCTCGCCGGTGATCGGATGGAGGGTGGAGAGGGCCTCGATCTCGTCCCCGAACATCTCGATGCGGACCGCGAGCTCCTCGTACACCGGGAAGATCTCGACGGTGTCGCCGCGGACCCGGAAGGTGCCCCTGGTGAACGACATGTCGTTGCGCTGGTACTGGATGTCCACGAAGCGCCGCAGCAGCGCGTCCCGGTCGATCTCCTCGCCGACCTTCAGCGGCACCATGCGGTCGACGTACTCCTGGGGGGTGCCCAGGCCGTAGATGCAGGAGACGGAGGCGACCACCACGACGTCACGCCGGGTGAGCAGCGAGTTCGTCGCGCTGTGGCGCAGCCGTTCGACCTCCTCGTTGATCGAGGAGTCCTTCTCGATGTAGGTGTCCGTCTGCGGGACGTACGCCTCCGGCTGGTAGTAGTCGTAGTACGAGACGAAGTATTCGACCGCATTGTTCGGCAGCAGTTCCCGGAACTCGTTGGCGAGCTGTGCGGCCAGGGTCTTGTTCGGCGCCATCACCAGCGTCGGGCGCTGCAGCTTCTCGATCATCCACGCCGTGGTGGCCGACTTGCCGGTGCCCGTGGCACCCAGCAGTACGACATCCTTCTCACCTGCGGTGACCCGTTGCGCGAGCTCCGCGATGGCGGTCGGCTGGTCGCCGCTGGGCTGGTACGGACTGACGACCTCGAAGGGCGCCACCTTGCGTTCGATCTCGGTGTTGGGCCGCATGTCCACCACGGTACGACTCGGCACTGACAACGGGCTCCGCGCGCAAACTACGCCCCACTGGCAGATAGCTGCCAATTTCCTTCGCCGCAGGTCAGAGGCTTGACCACGGTCCGTTCAGCGCCACGTCACTTTGTCCTGGCTTGGTTGTATTGCGCATCGGGAACTGTCTCGGCAGTCCGTGCAGGTACAAGCGAGGAGTCCCGCATGTCGATACGCCCGCTGACCGCTGCCGCCGCAGGTGCGCTGCTGGGTATGAGCGCGCTCTTCCTCACCGCCGCGCCGACCGCCGCGGCCTCACAACGCCCGGCGGGACAGACGCCGGATCCGGTCGTAGACTTCTCCGTCTTCCCGGGCTTCGGCGACGACGAGGACCCCGACCCGGAGCTGCAGCAGCCCCCGTCCGACGCGAGAAAGCCGCACCGGTCCCCGCTCCCCGTGGGCCACCGGGGAGCGTCCGCCTACGCACCGGAGAACACCCTGGCCGCGGTCGACAAGGCGCACGACCTCGGCATCGACTGGGTCGAGAACGACGTGCAGCGCACCAAGGACGGCGAACTGCTGGTCATCCACGACACCACGCTCTCCCGCACCACGGACGTCGAGCAGCGCTTCCCGGACCGCAGCCCGTGGAAGGTCTCCGACTTCACGCTCAAGGAGATCAAGTCGCTGGACGCCGGAAGCTGGCTGGACAGCAAGTTCGCGGGCGAGCGGATCCCCACCCTGGGCGAGTACCTGGACCGGCTCACCAGGAACGGGCAGGACCTGCTGCTGGAGCTGAAGTCCCCCGCGCTCTACCCGGGCATCGAACGCGAGACCCTCGACGAGCTCGACCGGCAGGGCTGGCTGGACCGCCGGCACACCAGGAGCCGGCTCATCGTCCAGAGCTTCGACAAGGGCGCGGTGCAGAAGGTGCACCAGCAGCGCCCCGAGGTGAAGACCGGCTTCCTGGGCACCCCCAAGGCGGCCGAGCTGAAGGACTACGCCGCGTTCGCCGACCAGATCAACCCCACCCACGCCGACGCCACCGCCGACTACGTGAAGGCCGTCCACGCCCTCAAGGGGCCGCACCACAAGCCGATGGAGATCTTCACCTGGACCGTGAACGACGCCGAGACCGCCCGCAAGGTCGCCGACGCGGGGGTGGACGGCATCATCTCGAACAAGCCGGACGTGGTCAGCGACGCCGTGCAGGAGTCGGGGCCCACCGGCTGAGGACCCCGCCGGGGCGGCCCGGACGGGCGTCGGCGGCGGCTGTCGGTGGGCGCCTCTAGGGTGCCGGTATGACTGACACCCCGGTGCGGCCGACGGCCTGGACCCTGCGGGAGACGCCCATCGGACCGCTGCTGCTCGCGGCCACTGCCGAGGGCCTGGCCAACGTCGTCTTCCACGCGCGGGGACGCACGCTCGACCGGGCCCTCGCCCGGCTGTCCGCACGGCTGGGCGCCGGGCCGCTGCCCGCGGCGCAGGCCCCGGCGCCCGCCGCCGAACATCTCGGTGCGACAGCGGCGGCGCTCGACGACTACTTCGCCGGCTCCCCCGCGCCCTTCACCGTGCCGCTGGACTGGTCGCTGACGGAGGGCTTCCCCGCACGGGTGCTGCGCGAGCTGGCGACCGGTGTGCCGTACGGGACGACGGTCGGCTACCAGGACCTCGCCGTGCGGGCGGGCGACCCCGGTGCGGCCCGCGCGGTCGGTGCCGCCATGGGCGCCAATCCGCTGCCGGTGGTGGTGCCCTGCCACCGGGTGCTGGAGAGCTCGGGTGCGATCGGCGGCTTCGGGGGCGGGCTGGAGACCAAGCGGGCGCTCCTCGCGCTGGAGGGCGTGCTGCCGCAGCCGCTGTTCTGAGCCCTGCGGACCGGACCGTAAGTCCGTGGTGGCGGGCGGTGCCGGGTGCCAGACTGCACGGCGTGACTGACACGCGCAACACGGCCGACGGTGAGGGCACGCCGGGAGCCCCGGGAGACGGACCAGTGGGCACGGCACCGGAGCGGACCGGCGGGCCGCCGGACGCGCCCGGCGGGCTTCCCGGCGGGCTTCCCGGCGGGCTCACGCCGGGCAGCCCGCGGCCCGGAGGACTCGGAGAGCGCGGCCCGGAGGAGCACGCCGCCGGGGAACAGGCGGCGGACGGCGGCATCGATCTGCGGGCCGTCCGGCGGCGGGTGCGGCTGGCCCTGGTACTCAGCCAGATCCTCGGCGGACTGGGAGTCTCCACGGCGGTGGCGCTGGCCGCCGTACTGGCCGAGGACATCGGGGGCTCCGAGGCCGTCGCAGGGCTGGCGTCCACGTCCTCGGTGATCGGGACGGCGCTGCTGTCCCTGCCGTGCGCGGCGCTGATGGCGCGGCGCGGAAGGCGCGTCGGTCTGACGTCCGCCTACGCGGTGGCGGCCGTCGGGGGGCTGGTCGTGGTGACCGGCGCCGCGCTGCGGAACTTCCCGCTGCTGCTGGTGGGCATGGCCGCCTTCGGCGCGAGCAACACCGCCAATCTCCAGGCCCGCTTCGCCGCCGCCGACCTGGCCGAGCCGCTGCACCGGGCGCGGGCCATCTCCACGGTGGTGTGGGCGACCACGGTCGGCGCGGTCCTGGGTCCGAACATCGCGGGGCCCGCCGGGAGGAGCGTGGCGGGCCTCGGGGTGCCGGAGACGGCCGGACCCTTCCTGTGGGGCACGGCGGTCTTCCTGCTCGCCGGAGGGCTGCTGCACGTGCTGCTGCGTCCCGATCCGCTGCTGACGGCCCGCGCACTGGCCCGGACGGCGGCCGACGGCGGCCGGAAGTCGGACGAGGACGGCGGAGGCCGGCAGTCGGACGGGCACGACGGAGGCCGGAAGTCGGACGGGCACGGCGGCGGCCGGCAGTCGGACGAAGGCGACGGAGGGCGGTCGCTGCGGGCCGGGCTGGCCGCGGTGGCGGCCTCGGCGCCCGCCCGCGTCGCGCTGGCCGCGATAGCCGGCTCGCACACGGTCATGGTCTCGGTGATGGTGATGACCCCGGTGGACCTGGGCGGGCACGGCGCCGGGGTGGAGCTGATCGGACTCGTGCTCAGCGGCCACATCGCCGGTATGTACGCCTTCTCGCCCGTGATGGGCTGGCTCGCGGACCGGATCGGCAGGTTCAGCGTCATCCTGGTGGGCGCGGGGCTGCTCGGGTGCGCGACCGCGCTGGCCGGGACGGCGGACGGGAACCACGCGCAGTCGGCCGCCGGGCTGTTCCTGCTCGGACTGGGCTGGTCCGCGGGGCTGGTCGCCGGGTCCGCGCTGCTGACCGACTCCGTACCGCAGCGGGCCCGCGCCGCCGTGCAGGGCTTCTCCGACCTGATCATGAACTCGGCCGCCGGGGTCGGCGGCGCGCTCTCCGGGCTGGTGGTCGCCCAGGCCGGTTACGGCTGGCTCAACCTGCTGGCAGCGGCGCTGCTGATCCCCGTCACGGTGCTGACGGTGACTGTCGCGGTACGGCGCTGAGGGAGACCGTCCGCGGCGTCGGCCGAGGACGCCGCGGCGCGTCCGCCGCCGCGCGGCAGGCCGTCGCCGCGGCGGCAGGCGCGGGCCACAGGCGGAGGCAGGACCGGGCGGCGCGGGGCCGGGCGCCGTGGCGCCGCCGGGTCAGCCGGGTCAGCGCGCGTGGAGTTCGAAGGCCACCGCGCGCTGTCCGCCGTTCCGGTCGGCGTGCAGGTCCAGCCCCCCGTGCACGATCGACCGCGCATACATCTCCGGGTCCTCGTCGGTGAGCGCCTCGATGTAGGCACGGTGCTCCAGCAGCGAGGCGACCCCCTTGCGGGCCGCCTCCTCCCCCACCGACACCGCGTGCGTGACTCCCGGTGAGGCGAAGACGGCCACCCACCGCACTCCGTCCCACGGCAGGACGCCGTCCACGTCGAACTGTTCGCTGAAGATCCACCGGTTGCCCGCGTCCCCCACGGCGTCGAGGACCGAGCGGCCCAGCGCGCGGTGGTCGGGGGTGTTCCACGGACTGCCGGGGCCGCCGCCCCAGGTGTCGTGGTGGTTCAGGGTGAGGACCAGCTCCGGACGGTGCCTGCGGATCGCCGCCGCGATGTCGCTCCGCAGCGCCGGCCCCTCCGTCAGGACCCCGTCCCGGTGGTCGAGGAACTCCACCTCGGTCACGCCCACGTGTGCCGACCCGGCACGCTGTTCGGCCTCGCGGACCCCGGCGGCCTCCGCCGGGTCCATCGTCTCGATACCCGCCTCGCCCCGGGTCGCGAGCAGATAGACGACGTCCTTGCCCTGTGCCGTCCACTCGGCCACGGCTGCGGCGGCGCCGTACTCCATGTCGTCCGGATGGGCGACGACCGCCAGGGCCCGCGTCCAGTCCTCCGGCATCGCCGCCAAGCGCATCCGCGCTCCCTGCTCGTCCGCGCCCCGCGCTGTGGCCGTCATGTCCGCTCCGCCTCTCCTCGCACACACGCCCCGCAGGCGCGCTCCGCCATGGCAACTCCCGGGCCCCGGGCGGCTGTTCCCCGGTACGGCCCCTCGCTTCTCCGCGGCCCCGGCGCCCTGCGCGACGGCGGCCCCGCGGACCTCCGGGGGCGCCGGTGGATCGCCCGGGGCCGGGCCGGACCCGCGCCGGACCCGCGCCGGGGCCGATGCTGTCAGCGGTGTCGGCGCTCCGGGTCACTCCAGGGTTCCAGCCCGACGGCCGGTCGGCACGTCGGCGGCGGGTCAGCGGGTGGAGCCGCAGGAAGGCTGCGCGGCGCCGGGGGCCGACCCCGGTAGGCACACCGCGACGGCGCCGCGCGCACGGAGCGCGGCGCCGGGCGGGCAGGCGGGCAGGCGGGCAGGCGGGCAGGCGGGCAGGCGGGCAGGCGGGCAGGCGGGGTCAGCCGTACGGGTTGCCGCGGGGGTCGGCGGGAGCACCGCCCTGCTGCTGGCCGGGGTTGCCGTAGTACGGGCCGGGCTGCTGCGGGGGCTGCTGGGGCGGGGCCGCCGGGGCTCCAGGCGCCTGCGGCTGGCCGTAGCCGGGGCCCGGCTGCGGCCGGCCCCCGGGCTGGGGGTGGGCCTGCGGGGGCTGCGGCGCATAGCCCTGCTGCGGCTGCGGAGGAGCGTAGCCCTGCTGCGGGGCATAACCCTGCTGTGGCTGCGGGGGAGCATAGCCCTGCTGCGGCTGGACCGGAGGAGCGTAGCCCTGCTGCGGGGCGTACCCCTGCGGGGCGCCCTGCCCGCCGCCGACCACCGCGAGCAGTTCCTCCAACTCGTTGCGCCAGATGCGGTGCACGTTGATGCGCACCGGCTTGGCCTCGCCCGGCAGCGCCATGTGGTAGAAGCTCCACAGGGGGTTGAGCTGGATCTCGCCGAAGAGCGAGCCGGCCTGGTCCCGCGGGATCGCGTGCACGATTTCCTTCGGGCGCTGCGAGAACCGGGACATCCGCTGCACCAGCAGGGCCTGTTCGGTGACCGTAATGAAGTAGTACTTGATGAGGAACTGGCCGATCAGGCCGAGGAAACCGACGCTGAGCCACGGCGTGGGCCCCGCGACAGCTCCGACCGACACCAGCGGGCGGTCTCCGGGCGCCTGTTGGGCGATGGCCTCGGCCACCTGCTTCTTCATCGTCGCCTTGCGAAAGGCCATCGGACCGCTCCTCGCTCCGTTCGCCGCGGATACGGCGCTGTCTCTGCGTTCGGCGCAGAGTACTCGCTCCGGGTGACAGCACCCCTCCCGGGTCCGCGCACCGGCGGCCCGGAGCGCGCTCCGGGCCGCCGCGACGGTCAGCGCTGCCCGAGCCCGGTGAGCGCCTGCACCGGGTCGGCCGCGGAGGGGCCTTCGGGCCACCAGTCGGCTGCCGGCCCGGAGCCGTCCCGGCCGGAGCCGCTTCGGCCGGCGGGCCCCGGACCGGAGGCATCCCGGTAGGGGTACCAGCGGCCGTCGCCCCCGAAGCGGAGCTGGACGGGGCGCGTGGTGTGGGTGAGCTGGTTGCGGTGGATGGTCATCACCATCCCCAGGCCCGCCAAGGCGCTGCGCCCGCGGTCGAAGTCGCCCGCCGGCGGGTCCCAGACGGCCTCCAGCACGGCCAGTCCCGCGGGACCGCCCTGCCGCCAGGCCGCGGCAGCCCGGGCCAACTCCAGCGGATCCCGGCCGACCGACCGGGCCAGACGGGCGAAACGCGCGGAGAGGGTGCCGCGACCGGTCAACTGCGGGTGGGTGGCGGCGAGGCGCACGGTGTCGTGCCAGCGCGACAGGTCGGGCAGCGGATCGTGCTCCCCCACGGCGCTGCGCCCCGCACCGTCGTCCTCCTCCAGCACGGCCGAGAGCGCGTGCCGGGCCCGGACGGCCGCGTCGGCCGCGAGGAAGGCGAGCGCCTCGGCACCGGGTGCGCCGGGCAGTTCGGGATAGACCCCCGGCTCGGTCGGGGTGTCCGGCAGCGGCTGCGGCTCCGGGAGCGGAGGCCGCACGGCGGTCGCGAACACCTCGGTGGCGAGCCGCGTACCGCGCGGCCGCCGGTCGAACGGCGGGCCGTCGGCGTCCCCGCGGGACCTGCGCGGTGGCGCCCCGCCGCCGCGGGTGCGGGTGTGCTCCGCGGACCGACCGGCACGGGCCGCGCCGAGGCGCGCGACCTCCGCCCGCACCGCCTCCGCGGCCCGGCCCCGCATCAGCAGCAGCGCCCAGGGGTCGGCGTCCAGCAGCCGTCCGGTCTCGTAGCCGAGCGCCGCCGCGTGCTTGCACGGGTGTCCGCGGTCCGGGCAACTGCACGCGGGCAGCAGGTCTCCGGCACCGGGCAGCAGCCGGATCCCCGCCTCGTGCGCCACGGGCACCGCACCGTACGGGAGTTCACCGTCCAGCAGCGCCGCCGCCAGCACCGGGCGGGCGGCGACAGCGGTCAGGAACGTCGCCCACTCCTCCTCGGACAGCACGGGGAGCCGCCATTCGGCGCGGTAGGGGCGGGCGCGGCTGCCGCGCACATACGCCAGGACGCGTCCCGTTCCCACCCGCGGTGCGGACACCGCACCGGCTCCGGCCGCGCCGCGGGCCGCCTCCGGGCCGGTACCCGCGTAGGCGCGGCCGCGCGCCAACCGGGCGGTGTCCTGCGCCGCCCCCTCCATCGCACGCAGCCAGGCAGCACCCCAACTCCCTGCCGGTTGCGCCGGCACGGCCCCGGGGCCGCGTGCGGCGGCGCTCACGGCTGCCTCCGCAGCGCCACCAGATCCGCCAGTTCGGCGTCGGTCAGCTCCGTCAGCGCGGCCTCTCCCCCGCTGAGCACGGCGTCGGCCAACCGCTGCTTGGCCGTCAGCAGCCGGGCGATGCGGTCCTCGACGGTGCCCCGGGTCAGCAGCCGGTGCACCTGGACGGGCTGCGTCTGGCCGATGCGGTACGCCCGGTCGGTGGCCTGCTCCTCGACCGCCGGGTTCCACCAGCGGTCGAAGTGGACGACGTGTCCGGCGCGGGTGAGGTTGAGGCCGGTGCCCGCCGCCCTGAGCGACAGCAGGAAGACGGGGACCGCACCGGACTGGAAGGCGTCCACCAGTTCCTCCCGGCGGCCCACCGGTGTCCCGCCGTGCAGGAGCTGGGCGGCGACGCGGCGGTCGGCGAGATGCGCCCGGAGCAGCCGGGCCATCTCCACGTACTGCGTGAACACCAGCACCGAACCGCCCTCGGCCAGGATCGTGCCCAGCAGTTCGTCCAGCAGCCCGAGCTTGCCGGAGCGGCCGGGGAGCCGTCCGCCCGGCCCCTCCCGCAGATACTGGGCCGGGTGGTTGCAGATCTGCTTGAGCGCGGTCAGCAGCTTCATCACCAGGCCCCGCCGCTCCATGCCCGTCGCCTCCGCGATCCGCGCCAGGGTCTCCCGCACCACCGCCTCGTACAGGGACGCCTGCTCCCGGCTGAGCTCGACCGTGTGGTCCGTCTCCGTCTTGGGCGGCAGCTCGGGGACGATGCCGGGGTCGGACTTCCTGCGGCGCAGCAGGAAGGGCCGCACGAGCCGGGCCAGCCGCTGCGTCGCCTCGGGGTCCTCACCGCCCTCCACGGCTCTGGCGTGCCGGGCGCGGAAGGTCTTGAGCGGGCCCAGCAGTCCGGGGGTGGTCCAGTCGAGCAGGGCCCACAGCTCGGAGAGGTTGTTCTCCACGGGGGTACCGGTGAGGGCGATCCGGGCGGCCGCCGGAAGAGTGCGCAGCGCACGCGCCGTCGCGGAGCCCGCGTTCTTGACGTGCTGGGCCTCGTCCGCGACGACCAGCCCCCACGCCTGTCCGGCGAGCTGTTCCGCGCTGCCGCGCAGGGTGCCGTACGTCGTCAGGACGAACCCCGCGTCCGATTCCGGTCCCGCGGCTGCTCCGGGGCCGCCGCGCTCCAGCCCCTCCAGGGTGCGTCCGGGACCGTGGTAGCGGCGTACCGGCACATCGGGCGCGAACCGGGCCAGCTCCCGCTGCCAGTTGCCCAGCAGTGAGGCGGGGCAGACCACCAGTGTCGGCGCCGTCGCGCCGCGCTCGGCACGGCGCAGATGGAGCGCGATGAGGGTGACGGTCTTGCCCAGCCCCATGTCGTCGGCGAGGCAGCCGCCCAGTCCCAGCGACGTCATCGACTCCAGCCAGCCGAGCCCTTGGCGCTGGTAGTCCCGCAGCCGGGCGTGCAGCCGGGCGGGGGCGGCCACTGCGGCCCGGTCCGGGTCGGTGGCGGTGCGCAGGGTGTCCCGGAGCGCCGCAAGGGCGCCCACCGGAACCGCCTCCACCTGTTCCCCGTCCACCTCGGCCTCTCCGGAGAGGGCCGCGGCCAGTGCGTCGCCGGGCGAGAGGAGCCCCAGGTGCCGCTTGCGTGCTTTGCGCACGAGTTCCGGGTCGACCTGCACCCACTGGTCGCGCAGCCGCACCAGCGGGCGGTGCGCCTCAGCCAGCTCGTCCATCTCCGCCTCGGTGAGCGGGTCCCCGTCCAGCGCAAGCTGCCAGCGGAACTCCAGAAGCTGCTGCTCCTTGAAGAAGCCGAACCCGTCGGCCGCCGACCCCGGCGCCTGCGGGCCCGGACGCACCACCGCCGTTGCGCTCAACAGCTCCCGGGCCAGGGCACGCGGCCAGTGCACGGCCACCTCCGCCGCGGCCAGGTCCCGGGCCGCCCGGCCCAGCAGGTCGTTCAACTCCGTCTCGGTCAGCGGCAGCACATCGGGGGCGGGCCGCTCCAGCAGCCGCTCCAGCGGCGGCCAGGCGCGCGCGGCACGCCGCACCGCCAGCACCGTGTCCACCCGGGCCCGCGGCCCGAGGTGCTCCGCCTCGCCGTGCCACAGCGCGGCCACGTCCGCGACAAGTGCGGGATCCGCGACGCTGGTGGCCTGGACGACCGCGGCCGCGACATACGGCTCCGCCGCCGTGCCGGTCCGCTCCGGACCGGGCTGCTGCGGGCCAGGCTGCTCCGGGCCGGGCTGCTCGGGGTCGGTCCGCTGCGGGCCGGGCTGCTCGGGGGCAGTCCGTTCCTGGCCGCTCTGCTCCGGGGCGAGCCGCTCCGGGGCGAGCCACCCGTCCGTGCCCTCCCGGTCGGCGTCCGGCAGCCGGTCCTCCGGATCCTCGGGCTCCGGGCCGCCGTCGAAGATGCGGTCCGCCGACAGGTCGAGCCGCAGGGAGACGCGGATGCCCGCATCGGTACCCGCGGCCACCTCACCCGCCCACTCCCGCAGCCGCGGATACTGCTCGGTGAGCCGCTGCCGCCCCGCGTCCGCGAACGCCGGCCCCGCCACCGCGGACCCGGCGGGGGTGCGGGGCAGCACGTCGGCGACCGCGTCCAGGAAGTCCCGCACGAGTGCCTCGGGGTCCGGGACCCGCAGCGGCTCGCCCGCCGCCCGGCCCCCGGAATCGGCGGGCTCCCGCGGAACCGGTACCGCGTGCGCCTCCGGCGGCATCGCGGCGGCCACCGCCCGCAACTGCGCCATGTCCTCCGGGTCGAGCGGGCCCGCCCGCCACACGTCCACGTCCCCCTCGCCCAGGCCCGGCACCAGGCGTCCGCGGGCCACCAGCCGCAGTCCGTGCAGCGCCGCCGCGCCCCAGCAGGCGGCCGCGGGGTGCGCGCCACCGTCCGTACGCGCCCGCATCAACACGGGCAGGGCCGCGCGCACCGGCAGCCGACGGGCCGGCACCGTGCGCTGCCGCACTCCTTTGCCGTGCGGCCGGACCACCGTGAGCTCTTCCGGCTCCCCCTGCTCGGGCAGCTCGCCCCCGTCGTCCCGCCAGAACGCCACGCGCCCCTGCCGGGGCACCTCGCCCGGCAGGAACACCGCGGCACACCTCAGGAGGCCCGCACCGCTCCCCGGACCCATCCGCGTCCTCGCTTCCGCCCTCGCTCCACACCGCACCGGCCGACAGCAGGCCGACGGGCCGCACACCTGGCCCGCACTCGTGGAACGAGTCTAGGAGCGGCCACCGACAAGCCCGGCGGCGCTCCGGAGAGGCCCGGCTCGGACGGTGCCCGGCACGCAGGGGAGGGGGCTCAGCCCAGGTTGACGCCGCCGTGGATGTCCCGGGCCTGGATCACCGGCCCCTGCACCTGCGCCGAGCCCGAGACGGTGTTGCGGACCTCGGAGCGCTCGGCCCGCAGCGCGGGAGCGTGCCGCTCGGCCCAGCCGCGCAGCAGGGCCGCGAACTCCTCGTCCGCCCGTGCCTGCTCGTCCAGCCAGCCGGTGAGAGCACCGACCTGCCCGCTGTCCGCCGGGTCGACGACCGCCAGCCGGCCCTCACCGTGGTCGCCGTCGCCCCGGCGGCCGCCCACCCTGCGCACGAGCGAGAGCAGGGACTCCCAGGCGGACTGCCCGGCCGCGTCGGCAGCACCGCCTGCGGCGGAAGCGGCGGCGGCGGTGGCGAGGCTGAGCGCGGTGGCAACGTCCATGTCCACCACGGTAGTTCGCCCGGGGACGGGGCCGCCAGGCCGCACCCGGTTGTACCGTTTCCCCGTGACCGGGGAGCGCGTGTGGACGTCAGTCGGCGCATCGTCGCGTCCGCCGGGCCCCACGGCCCGCGAGCCGATGTCGGCGGTCGGGATCGCCGCCGAGGTGACCGCAGGCCGCATCACGGCGCGCGAGGTGATGCGGGAAGCGCTGGCCCGCATCGCGGAAGCCGACACCGCGATCAGAGCATTCAGCACGGTGTGGCCCGCGCGGGCCCTGGAGTACGCGGCTGCCGTCGACCGCGCCGTCCGGGACGGCGCCCGGCTGCCGCTGGCCGGAGTGCCACTGGGGGTCAAGGCCACGCAGCGGCTCTCGGCACCGTCCGTGGCCCGGCTGGTCGCGGCCGGATGTGTGCCGGTCGGTGCCACCGCCGTCCCCGGCCCCGGAACCCCGTGGCAGACGTGGGGGACCACCGACCGGGGACGGACCCGCAACCCGCTGCGGGCGGATCTGAGTCCGGGCGGTTCCTCGGCCGGTTCGGCCGCCGCGGTGGCGGCCGGGATGGTTCCGCTCGCCACCGGGAGCGACGGGGCGGGCTCCGTACGGATCCCGGCCGCGTGGTGCGCGGTGCTCGGCCTGAAGCCGACGGGCGGACTGCTGCCCGTACCCGGCAGCCCGGCCGGACGTCCCCGGCGGAGCGTGCCCGGGCCGCTGGCGCGCACCGCGGCCGACGCCGCCGCCTGCTTCGCCGCCCTCACCGGCACCCGCGCACCCGCCCCCGGGCCCCCGGAGCGCCCGCTGCGCACGGCGTGGTCGGCCACCCTGGGCTGCGCCGACACGCGGGAGCCGGTTGCCGCGACGGCGCGTGCCTTCCTGGACGGGCTGGCCCGGGCCGGCGCCGTCGCCCCGCAGTCCGCCGCCGTCCGGCTGCCGGATGCCGCCGACTGCTGGCGGGTGCTCCGGGCCCGCCGCCCTCCGGGGACGGCCGCCGGCACGGAAGACGGCGCGGAAAGCGGCACGGTCGCCGACCCGGGAGCCGCCGCGTCGGCCGACCGCACGGGCGCGGAGCTGGCGGCCGAGCTGGACCGGGTCTTCGGCGCGGTCGAGCTGCTCGCCACACCGACCACTCCCAACCCGCCACACGGCCACAGCGGCCCGGGAGGGGACATGAGCGTCGCTCTCACCTGGGCCTTCAACATCACCGGGCACCCGGCCCTCAGCCTCCCCGCCGGGCGGACCGGGGCCGGTGAGCCGGTCGGGCTGCAGCTCGTGGCCGCGCACGGCCGGGAGGCCGATCTGCTGGCCGTCGCGGCCGCCGCCGAGACGGTGCCGCGGTCACAGCCGCAGCCGCGGTCGCGGCCACGCTGACCGGCCCGGGCCCCGGTCCCGCTCCGCGGGTCAGTTGCCCAGGTCCGTCGTCCCGGGGCCGGGGGGCTCGAAGCTCTCGAAACCGGCGGCCTCCACGAAGTCCGGCCGGGGATCGAGTGCGGCGGCGAGCTTGAAGTGGGCGCGTGCCTCCTCGTCCCGGGAGGCGCGCTGGAGCGTACGGGCGAGGGCGAAATGTGCGAACGCGTTGTCCGGCTCGCGCTCCAGCACCCACTGGAACTCCTGCTCGGCCGACCGCAGCCGGGCCTCCAGGAAGTAGGCGCGGGCGCGCAGCAGGCGTGCGCCCCGGTGTTCAGGGTGCTCGTCGATCACGTTGTCCAGCAGGTCGACCGCGCCGCGCGGGTCGCGCGCCGCCAGCAACTGCTCCGCCGCGCGGAACTGGATGAGGTTCGTCTCGGGGCTCGTCACAGCACTGCCCTTCCGTCGGCTGACGCCTCGGCACAACGCCGGACCGCCCGCGGCCATTCCCGGGGCGGAGCTGCGGCCGGAGGCTGGGAAGCATATGCCCCCGGCGGGGCGGAACGAACGGGCCGCGTGCCGGTGGGACGCGGTCGGCGGGGACGCGCCGCCGCTGCACCACCTGTCGCGGCCGATCCGGAACAACGGTCGGCGGCCGACGGTGGGCGGTCAGCCCCGGCCGCTCGACGCTCAGCCCTCAGCCCTCGGCCCTCAGCCCTCAGCCCTCGGCGCTCGGCCCTCAGCCCTCGGCGCTCGGCCCTCAGCCCTCAGCCCTCAGCGCTCGGCGCTCGGCGCTCGGCGCTCGGCGCTCGGCGCTCGGCAGCGGACAACGGGTCAGCCGCGGAGTGCGTTCCAGATCTCGCGCACCCGGGGCGCCAGCTCCGCCAGCGGACCGTTGTTGTCGATCACGATGTCGGCGACGGCCAGCCGCTCCTCGCGACTCGCCTGCGCGGCCATCCGGGCGCGCGCCTCGTCCTCGTCCGTGCCGCGCAGCCGCACCAGGCGGTCGAGCCGGGTCTCGGCGGCGGCGTCCACGACGACGACCGTGTCGTAGAGCGGCGCGAGTCCGTTCTCCACCAGCAGCGGTACGTCGTGGACGACGACCGCGTCCGGGTCGGCCTCCCGTGCCGCCCGCTCCAGTTCGGCGGAGCGCTCCCCCACCAGGGGGTGCACGATCGCGTTGAGCGCCGCGCGCCGCTCCGGGTCGGCGAAGACGAGGGAGGCCAGCCGCGGCCGGTCCAGGCGGCCGTCCGGGGTCAGGACCTCCGCACCGAACTCGTCGACGAGCGCCGCCAGGCCCGGGGTGCCCGGTTCCACGACCTCCCGCGCGATGCGGTCCGCGTCGACGACCACCGCCCCGCACTCGGCGAACAGTCGTGCGACTTCGCTCTTGCCCGAGCCGATCCCACCCGTCAGACCCACCTTCACCATGCGGCCCACGCTATCCGGTGACCGCACCCGGGCGGCAGCCCGTCGCCAGCGAGGCCGGGCGGCTCCGCGGGGCCGCCCGGCTCACTCCTGGCGTCCGCCCTCGGAACCCGGGCCCTGCTGACCTTCACGATCGGCGAGGAACTGCTCGAAGACCGCCCCCAGCTCCTCGGCGGAGGGCAGTTCGGCGGGCTCGGCCACCAGATTGCCGCGGGTCTCGGCACCGGCCACCGCGTCGTACTGCTGCTCCAGGCCGCGGACGACCGACACCAGTTCCTCGTCTCCCTCGGCCAACTGCCGTTCGATCTCGTTCTGGGTGCGCAGCGCCTCCGTCCGCAGCGCGTGCGCCACCTCCGGGAGGACCAGCCCCGTCGCCGAGGTGATCGCCTCGGCCACGACGAGCGCGGCGTCGGGATAGGTCGAGCGGGCGATGTAGTGCGGGACGTGGGCGGCCACCCCCAGCACGTCGTGCCCGCTCTCCGCCAGCCGCAGCTCCGTCAGCGCCGCGGCACTGCCCGGGACCTGGGCCTCGTCGAAGGCGGACCGCTGGCCGGGCACCAGGTCGGTGCGGTTCCCGTGCGGGGTGAGCCCGACCGGACGGGTGTGCGGGACGCCCATCGGGATGCCGTGGAAGGTCACCGACAGCCGGACCCGCAGCCGGTCCACGATCTCGCGGAGCGCCGCGGTGAAGCCCTCCCACTCGCTGTCCGGCTCCGGGCCGGACAGCAGCAGGAACGGTGCGTCCGTGGCGTCCCGCAGCAGCCGCAGCTCCAGCCGGGGCGTCTCGTAGGACACCCAGTGGTCGCGGCGGAAGGTCATCATCGGGCGGCGCGCCCGGTAGTCGAGCAGGCGGTCGACGTCGAAACGGGCGACGGTGCGGGAGGGCTGGCTCTCCAGCAGCCGCTCCACGATCTGCTCACCGGTGTCGCCTGCGTCCATGAAGCCCTCGAGGTGGTACAGCATCACCAGTCCGGCGCTGTCCGGCTCGGCGACGATCGCGTCGACCGCGTCGAGTCCCGCCTGGTCCCAGGAGTACATCGCTTCCCGCTTCTGTGCCATACCCCTGCCAACGCCCCGCCCCCGCGCCCGCATTCCCCCTCCGGACGATCGGCCGTTCCGGGAGGACGGCGTCGGCCTCCGGGCGATCGGAGGACCACCGCCGAACGGGCGGAGGCCACCGCCGGACGGCCGAAGAGCACCGCCGGGCAGCCGCGCGCCGCCGGGTGCCTCCCGCGGCCCGCGGGTATCCGGCAGCGGGCCGGAACGGGCCGAGGCCCGCACCCCCGGAGGGATGCGGGCCTCGGCTCCGCTTTTCCGCTCTTCGCCTCGCGGCGAGCGATCAGCTCTGGCCGCCGGCCAGCTTCTCGCGGAGCGCGGCAAGCGCCTCGTCGGAGGCCAGCGCGCCCGAGTCCTCGTCCGAACCCTCGGACGAGTAGGAGCCGCCGCCCTGGCCACCGCCGGAACCGCCGCCCTGCGGGGCGCCGGCGCCGCCGCCGGTCGCACCCTCGGCCGCGGCCTGCTCGTCGGCCTCGCGGGACTTGATGACCTGCGCCTGGTGCTGCTCGAAGCGGGTCTGGGCCTGGGCGTACTGGCCCTCCCACTCCTCGCGCTGCTTCTCGTAGCCCGGCAGCCAGTCGTTGGCCTCCGGGTCGAAGCCCTCGGGGTAGATGTAGTTGCCCTGGTCGTCGTAGGACGCGGCCATGCCGTAGAGCGTCGGGTCGAACTCGACCGCGGTCGGGTCCGCACCGAAGGACTCGTTGGCCTGCTTCAGCGAGAGGCTGATGCGGCGGCGCTCCAGGTCGATGTCGATGACCTTGACGAAGATCTCGTCGTTGACCTGGACGACCTGCTCCGGGATCTCCACGTGGCGCTCGGCCAGCTCGGAGATGTGGACCAGGCCCTCGATGCCCTCGTCGACGCGGACGAACGCACCGAACGGCACCAGCTTGGTGACCTTGCCGGGGACGACCTGGCCGATCTGGTGGGTGCGGGCGAACTGCTGCCAGGGGTCTTCCTGGGTGGCCTTGAGCGACAGGGACACGCGCTCGCGGTCCATGTCGACGTCCAGCACCTCGACGGTGACCTCCTGGCCGACCTCGACGACCTCGGAGGGGTGGTCGATGTGCTTCCAGGACAGCTCCGAGACGTGCACCAGGCCGTCGACGCCGCCCAGGTCCACGAAGGCACCGAAGTTGACGATGGAGGAGACGACGCCGGAGCGCACCTGGCCCTTCTGGAGGGTGGTGAGGAAGGTCTGGCGGACCTCGCTCTGGGTCTGCTCCAGCCAGGCGCGGCGGGAGAGAACCACGTTGTTGCGGTTCTTGTCCAGCTCGATGATCTTGGCTTCGAGCTCCTTGCCGACGTACGGCTGGAGGTCGCGCACCCGGCGCATCTCGACCAGCGAGGCCGGGAGGAAGCCGCGGAGGCCGATGTCGAGGATGAGACCACCCTTGACGACCTCGATGACGGTACCGGTGACGATGCCGTCCTCTTCCTTGATCTTCTCGATGGTGCCCCAGGCCCGCTCGTACTGGGCGCGCTTCTTCGAGAGGATCAGGCGCCCCTCCTTGTCCTCCTTCTGGAGGACGAGGGCCTCGATCTCGTCACCGACGGCGACGACCTCGTTCGGGTCGACGTCGTGCTTGATCGACAGCTCTCGGGAAGGGATGACACCTTCGGTCTTGTAACCGATGTCGAGCAGGACCTCGTCCCGGTCGACCTTCACGATGACGCCGTCGACGATGTCGCCGTCGTTGAAGTACTTGATCGTCTCGTCGATCGCGGCGAGGAAGGCTTCCTCGGAACCGATGTCGTTGACCGCAACCTGCGGAGTGGTGGCGGAAGTCTCGGTGCTGCTCGTCATGTGGAAAAGGGTCTCCGGTACGGACATGAAGTCGTAGGTACTGCTACGCCGAGGACCCTTCGAACGCACCACACATGCAAGTCAGCCGGACAGCCTGGGAAACCCGGAACCCGAGGGGACATACAGTCGATGCGAGCGCGGCCTGCTCGGTCCGAGGCGCGCAGGCCCGCAGCGCAACTTGTAGCATACGGGGGCCGCTGGGCATGGTCAATGCGCGAAAGAGCACACCTGGGATGCAACACCCCATACCCGGCAGAACTCGCCGCTCCGCACGGCCGGATGGCCGCGGCGGGAGCCGGGCCGCCGGGAGCCGGACCGCCCGCCCGGATACCCCGGGGGACCCCCCACGGCGCACTGCGGCGTACTGCGGGGGCACCGAAACACCGAGAGTACGGGGAGCGCCGCAATGGAACAAAAGCACGAGGTCGTCGAGGGTGTCCACCCCCTGACCCACGGTGATCACGCGGACCGGTCCGGCGGCGCGCCCGGCTCCCAGGGCGGCGCGGGGGACGCAGCGCACGCCGGACACGCCGGACACGCCGGGGATGCCGACGACGACGCCGAGGCCGTGCGGCGGCCGGCCGGGGACCGGGAGACCAGCCGGGCCAACCGCGGCTGGTGGGACCGGAACGCGGACGAGTACCAGAACGACCACGGCGAGTTCCTCGGCGACGCGCGCTTCGTCTGGGGCCCCGAGGGCCTGGACGAGGCCGAGGCAGGACTGCTCGGCCCCGCGGAGCAGCTCCGCGGGCTGGACGTGCTGGAGGTGGGCGCGGGCGCGGCGCAGTGTTCCCGCTGGCTGGCCGCGCAGGGCGCACGGCCCGTCGCACTCGACCTCTCCCACCGGCAGCTCCAGCACGCGCTGCGGATCGGCGGCGGGGACCCGGGCCGACCGGGATTCCCGCTGGTCGAGGCGGACGCCAGGGCGCTGCCCTTCGCGGACGGGTCCTTCGACCTGGCCTGCTCCGCCTTCGGCGCGGTCCCGTTCGTCGCCGACCCCGAGCGGGTGTTCGCCGAGGTGGCCCGGGTACTGCGCCCCGGGGGCCGCTGGGTCTTCTCCCTGACCCACCCGCTGCGCTGGTCCCTGGCCGACGAACCGGGACCCGAGGGGCTGACCGTCCTCGCCTCCTACTTCGACCGCACGCCGTACGTGGAGGAGGACGGCGAGGGGCGGACGGTGTACGCGGAGCACCACCGCACCCTGGGCGACCGGGTGCGGGAGCTGGTGGGCGCCGGGTTCCGGCTGGAGGATCTGGTCGAGCCGGAGTGGCCGGAGTGGAACCAGCAGGTGTGGGGCGGCTGGTCCCCGCTGCGCGGGCGGCTGGTGCCCGGCACGGCCGTCTTCGTCTGCACGCTCGCCTGAACACCGCGGCGCCGCCGTCCCGCGCGCCTTGCACCGCGGCACCACCGTCCCGCTCGCTTGAGCACTGCGGCGCCGCCGTCCCGCTCGCCTGAACACCGCGACGCCGCCGTACGGGACCCGGCGCGCGGCGGCTCCGCACTCCGTGGCCCCGGCGCCCCCGAGGGCCCGGTGCCCCGGACGGCACGCCGGGAGCGCGGGCCGGGCACAATCGGCTGGTGCGCCATGACGACCAGTTGCAGCAGCTCCCCATCGCCGAGGCCGTCCCCCGGGTGCGCGAGGCACTCGCCGAGTGCGGAGCGGCCGTCGTGCACGCTCCGCCGGGCACCGGCAAGACGACGCTGCTGCCGCTCGCCCTGGCCGGGCTCCTGCAGGACGGCGCACCCTCCCGCACCGTCCTGGTGGCCGAGCCGCGCCGGATGGCGGCACGGTCGGCTGCCCGCCGGATGGCCTGGCTGCTGGGCGAGCAGCCCGGCGGGAGCGTGGGCTTCACCGTGCGGGGCGAACGCAGGGTCGGGCCCCGCACCCGGGTGGAGGTCGTGACCACGGGCGTGCTGCTCCAGCGCCTGCAGCGCGACCAGGAGCTGCCCGGTGCGGACACCGTCCTGATGGACGAGTGCCACGAGCGCCACCTGGACGCCGACACGGCGCTGGCCTTCCTGCTGGACGTGCGCGAGACGCTCCGCCCCGACCTGCACCTGATCGCCGCGTCCGCCACCCAGGACAGCGCGGCGTGGGCGCGGCTGCTGTCCGCGCGGGTCGTGCACGGGCGGGGTACGAGCCATCCGGTGGAGGTGCGGTACGCGCCGCCGCCTGCCGGACTGCGCCCGCCGCACGGCATGCGCGTCGATCCGGGGCTGCTGCGCCATGTGGCGGCGACCGTCCGGCAGGCGCTGGCGGACGAGCCGGAGGGCGACGTGCTCTGCTTCCTGCCCGGTGCCGGCGAGATCGCCCGGGTGGCGGACCTGCTGTCGGGGGCGGCGGCGCGGGTGCTCCCGCTGCACGGCCGGGCACCGGCGCGGCTGCAGGACGAGGTGCTGGGCGGCGGTACCCGCGGTGAGCGCCGGGTGATCCTCTCCACGGCGGTGGCCGAGTCGAGCCTGACGGTGCCGGGGGTGCGGGTGGTGGTGGACGCGGGGCTGGCCCGGGAGCCCCGTACGGACCACGCGCGGGGGCTCGGCTCCCTGACCACGGTGCGGGTCTCCCGCGCTGCGGCCGAGCAGCGCCGCGGCCGGGCCGGCCGTGAGGCGCCGGGCGTGGCCTACGCATGCTGGGCGGAGGCCGAGGAGGCGGGGCGGCCGCGCGATCCGTCCCCCGGGATCGCGGTGGCCGATCTGACGGCGTTCGCGCTGCAGGCCGCCTGCTGGGGCGATCCGCGGGCGGAGCGGCTCGCGCTGCTGGACGCGCCACCCGAGGGCGCCATGGCGGCGGCGCGGCGGACGCTGCGCACGGTCGGCGCGCTGGACGAACGGGACCGGGTGACCCGCCGGGGCCAGCGGATGGCCGGTCTGGGTGTGCACCCGCGGCTGGCCCGCGCGCTGCTGGACGGCGCCGCGGCCGTGGGCAGCGAGGCAGCCTGCGAGACGGTGGCGCTGCTGGGCGAGGAACCCCCGCGGGCGTACGGGGACGACGCGGCCGAGGCCGTCCGGCGGGCCCGCGCGGCGCCGCGCGAGGATCCGTACGGGACGCGCTGGGCCGCCGAGGTGCGGCGGTTGCGTTCGTTGCTGGGTGCGCGGACGGCGCCGCCGGAGGGGCTCACGCGCGAGCAGGCCGTGGGCACGGTGGTGGCGCTCGCGCAGCCGGAGCGGGTGGCACGGGCGCAGGGCGGCAGCGCGTATCTGATGGCCGGCGGCACCCGCGCCGAGCCGGCCGCGGACAGTGCGCTGCGCGGCGCCCGGTGGCTGGCCGTCGCCGTCGCCGACCGGCCGGTGGGGGCCGCCTCGGCCCGGGTGCGGATGGCGGCCGCGATCGACGAGGCGACGGCGCGGGCCGCGGCGGGCGCGCTGCACGGAGTGCGCGAGGAGGTGTGCTGGGACCCCGAGCAGGGTCCGCAGGACGCACCCGGTGACGTGGTGGCCCGTCAGGTGGAGTCCCTGGGGGCGGTGCGGTTGTCGGTGCGCCCGCTGCCGGACCCGCCGCCGGGGGCGCTGCGGGAGGCCGCGCTGCAGGGGCTGCGGCAGCACGGCACGGATCTGCTGCGCTGGTCGCGGAGCGCGGCGGCGCTGCGGCAGCGGCTCGCCTTCCTGTACCGGACGCTGGGTGCGCCCTGGCCGGACGTCTCCGAGGAGGCGCTGCTGGAGCAGGCGGAGGGGTGGCTGGGGCAGGTGCGCTCGCGCGCCGACCTCGCCCGGGTCGAGGCGGGCGAGGTGCTGTCGGGGATGCTGCCGTGGGCCTCCGGTGCGGCGGCGCGGCTGGAGGAGCTGGCCCCGGAGCGCGTCGAGGTGCCGTCCGGGGCGCGGATCCGGGTCGACTACACGCCGGAGCAGCCGGTGCTGGCCGTGAAGCTCCAGGAGATGTTCGGGGCGCTGGAGACACCGCGGGTGGCGGACGGGCGGGTGCCGCTCCTTCTCCACCTGCTCTCCCCCGCCGGGCGCCCCGCGGCGGTCACCGCCGATCTCGCGTCGTTCTGGGCGGAGGGCTACCGGGGTGTGCGGGCCGAGTTGCGCGGCCGCTATCCCAAGCACCCTTGGCCGGAGGATCCCGCAGCGGCCGAACCCACCGGGCGCACGAAGGCACGCGGGCGGCCGGGGTGAGCTGGTCGGGCGGACGGCGGCCGGGCAGGAGTTTGAGAAACGCCCCGGTGAACGCCCCGACGGCCCCTGGTGCCATGCCGCCGCTGCCGCCGGGGGCCGGGGAGGGCCGCCGCGCACGCGCCGGGTCGCCGGGGGCGGCGGAGGAGACCGGGGGGCCACCGGCGCCGGGCGGGCGGCCGCGGGTGCGGGTGCGGGCCTCCAGCGTGAGGGAGCCGACCAGCAGGAGGCCGCCCAGGGCGAGGGAGCCCCAGGGCAGGTAGGTGGTCAGGGTGAGCACGAGCCGCCGCTGGGAGGAGACCAGGTCCACCGTCGCCTTCTGGTAGTCGGGGCGCATCCGCACGTGCCCGGCGAAGGCGGTGAGCGGTTTCTTGCCGGGCTTGTCCGTCCAGCGCATCTCCTCCTCGTGGATCTCCTGGCCGTCCACCGGGGCGCCGGTGACCGGTTCGACCCAGAACATCCGCTTGGTGGTGTACCAGCGCTCCAGTCCGAGCTGTTCGACCGTTTCGGGGGTGGCCCCCAGAGGCAGCTTCTTCGGCACCTTCACCTTGGTCCAGGGGATGGTCTGCTCGAAGTAGTAGGTCTCCAGGCCGTGGACGGTGCGGGTGCCCTTGTAGTGGATGGGCGCCGAGGTGCGCGTCTGGAAGTCGAAGTACTCGTAGTCGCGCTTCTCGGTGCCGAACGGCCACTTGTACTCGATGCCGCGGCGGCGCACCGGGTCGCCGTCGACGTGCTCGCCGCCCGCGTGCACCGGTTCCTGGGAGTGGGCGTCGAAGACATAGCGCTCGGGAATGCGCGAGACCATCCTCCCCTTGTCGTCGGCCACATAGCTGAGGGTGTCCCAGACGACGACGTCGCGCCCGGTGCGCTCCCGGACCTTCCCGGCGGCCGCCACATTCCCTTTGAGCGTCTGCACGATGCTGACCTCGGGGACTTTCTTCGACTTCATGGTGGTGTAGTCGAGGAGGGTGGCGTTCTTCGCCTCCAGCACCATGTCCTGGTACTGGCTGGGCGGGATCTTGGCCAGCCGGGGGAAGGCGTACCAGCGGACCAGGGGCGAGAGCGCGGCGAAGAACACCGCGAGGGCCAGCAGGACCAGGCTCGCTCTCCTGCGCATGCTGCCTCCTGCCGATGCTGCTAGGGGTGCGCGGGAACGGTGGTGTGCAGCGGCTTCTTCGACGTCTCGCCCGGTGGAGCGCCGGTCGCGGTGACCGCGAGGACGAGTGCGAGCGCCGCGGCCAGTCCGGCCGCGGCGGCGAGGAGAGCTCGCATGTGCTGCTTCACCCCCCTGCGGAACGGCCGGGCCGGGCGAACTGACGGCCCGTCACTTGCACCGGTCGCACCGTAGCAACGTCCGCGCGGGATGGGAACCGTGCGCCCCGGCCCCGGCCCGGCGGGGGGCGGCTGAGCACAGCGGACCGCCCCCGGTGCCCGGCACCGGGGGCGGCGGGAGGCCGTCGTGCTCAGCCCTTGACGGTGACCTTCACCTGCACGCTGGCGCCGCCCTCGGCCGTCAGCGTCAGGGTGTAGGTGCCGGGCCGGTCGCCTGCGAACAGTTCGGGCAGTACGACCACACCGTCGGCGTCCGTCTTCAGGTCCACGAGACGGCGGATCGGGGTGCCCTGCTCGTCCTTGCCGAAGTACGGGCCGGTCTCGGCGCCCTCGCCGAACGTGGCCGTCACCGCGGTGTGCGCGACGGCCTTGCCCTTGCGGGTGGCCTTGACCCGCACGGCCTGTGTGAACTTCCCGCCCTTGCCGGCCTCCAGCACGCCGTCGCTCGTCCGCGCCAGGGTGTCGGCCTGCGGGGCCGTGACCGAGGCCGCGAAGTCGACGCTGCCCAGCTTCTTGCCGGGAACCGTCGCGCGCACGGTGAAGGAGCCGGTCCTGTCGCCCGCGCTGAGCGCGGGTGCCGTGGCGTTGCCCTGCGCGTCGGTGGTGACCGTCGTACTCCTGGCGCCGTCCTCGAAGGCGGCCCCGGTCTCGCCCCGGACCTCGAACCGGACCCGGACGCCCTTGACGCCCTTGCCCTTGGCGGTCTCGACCTTGACGACGGGGTGGCCGGCGAAGTCCTCACCGGCGACCGCGGTGAACTTCCCGGCGCCGACCCGCTCGATGGCGTGCGGGCCGGTCGGCTCGGGGCTGGGCTTGCCGCCGTCGTCCCCGTCGCCGGGCTTGCCGTCGCCACCGGGCTCGCCCGGGTTCCCGGGCTTGTCCGGCTTGCCGGGTGCACTGGGCTTGCCGGGCTTGCTGGGCTTGCTGGGCTTGCCGGGCCGGTCGTCCGCGGGGTCCGCGCCGCCACGCCCCGCGCCCGGGCTCGAACCGCCCCCGGGCTCGCCGAGTCCAGGAGTGGTGGGCAGCACGGAAAGGTCGCGGTCCGGCACCGCGTGGGTGCCCTTGCGGTAGTACTCGAACCAGGCCAGGACGGTCCGCAGGTAGTCGCTGGAGTTGTTGTAGCTGAGGACGGCCCGGTCCAGTCCGGCACCGGAGGACAGATCGCGCCCGTCCGCGCACAGGTAGGCGCCCGCGGCGAGAGCGGCGTCGTGGATGTTGTTGGGATCCTTGCGGCCGTCGCCGTTGCCGTCCGCGCCCCAGCGGTCCCAGGTGGAAGGGATGAACTGCAGCGGGCCGACCGCACGGTCGTAGGTGGTGTCGCCGTCCCAGCGGCCGCCGTCGGTGTCCTCGATGTGGGCGAAGCCCTTGCCGTTGAGCACCGGACCCAGGATCGGGCGCAGCGTCGTGCCGTCCTTGTCGACGGCGCCCCCGCGGGCGTGACCGGACTCCACCTTGCCGATCCCCGCCAGGAGTTCCCAGCGCAGCCCGCAGCCCGGAGTGCGGGAGGCGAGCGACCGGGCGGCCTTCTTGTAGGCGGCCAGCACCGAGGACGGAATGCCGGAGGTGTCGCCCGAGCCGCCGGGCTCGGAGGTGCCGGGCGGGTGCGGGGACTCCAGCGGCGGCAGTTCCGTGGCGTAGTCGTCGTCGCCCGGCGTGCGGTCGCCCGCGGAGCCGGGCCGGTCGCTGCCGTGGTCGCCGGCGAGTTCCACACCGGGGGCCTGCGAGGCGGTCAGTGCCGCCATGACGACGGCCGCGACGGCCGTGCCGCCCAGCCCCCTGCGGTATCTGGCACTGCGCAGCCCGCTGCGACGCCGGTGTCCCGCCGCTGTGGTGGCCACCCGCCGTGCGGCGTGCCGGCCCCGGATTCGCGCCATAGGTCAGTCCCGTCCTCTCCCCATCGGACGCAGTCACCGTGACCTTACGGCAGAGCCTGCCCCAAGTCAGCGGCCGTGAGGGACTTCTGGCGCTTATGCCCCGCTTCGGAAGCCGGTTTTCCCGATGTTCGCCCCGCTGTTCCCCCATGTCCTCCACAGGAGCATGTACGTGACCGGCCGCCGGAGGACGGCGCCCGCCGTCCGCGCAGCCGCCGGAAGCCCGAGGGCTCCGGGACTGCGGGACGACGACAGGGCCGCGGGGCGGCAGGCCGCGCCCCGTCGGGGCCGGGGCCCCCGGATGCGGGGCGACTCAGTGCGCCGCCGACTCCCAGTCCAGACCGACGCCGACCGACACGTCCAGCGGCGCCCGCAGGGAGACGGCCGAGGACATCTCGGAGCGCACCAGTTCCTCGACCCGCTCCCGCTCCCCCGGGGCGATCTCCAGCACGATCTCGTCGTGCACCTGGAGCAGCATCCGGGAGCGCAGCCCGACCGCCCGCAGCGCCGCATCGACCTTGAGCATGGCGACCTTGACGATGTCGGCCGCCGTGCCCTGGATCGGGGCGTTGAGCGCCATCCGCTCGGCCATCTCGCGGCGCTGCCGATGGTCGCTGGTCAGATCGGGCAGATAGCGGCGACGCCCCATGATCGTGTGGGTGTAGCCGATGGCACGGGCCTCCTCGACCGTACGGTGCAGATAGTCCCGCACCCCGCCGAAGCGCTCGAAGTAGGTGTCCATCAGCTTCCGCGCCTCGTCGGGGGTGATGCCGAGCTGCTGCGAGAGCCCGAAGGCGGACAGCCCGTAGGCCAGCCCGTAGGACATCGCCTTGATCTTGCGGCGCATCTCCGCGTCGACACCGCTCTTCCCGACGCCGAAGACCTGCGCCGCGACCGTGGTGTGCAGGTCCTCTCCGGAGGTGAACGCCTCGATGAGCCCGGCGTCCTCCGACAGGTGGGCCATCACCCGCAGTTCGATCTGGCTGTAGTCGGCCGTCATCAGCGACTCGAAGCCCTCGCCGACGCGGAAGCCGCGGCGGATGGCGCGGCCTTCGTCCGTGCGGACGGGGATGTTCTGCAGGTTCGGCTCCGTGGAGGAGAGCCGGCCGGTGGCGGCGACCGTCTGGTTGAACGTGGTGTGGATACGGCCGTCGGGCGCGATCGTCTTGATCAGGCCCTCGACCGTGGTGCGCAGCTTCTGCTGCTCGCGGTAGCGCAGCATGACGACCGGCAGCTCGTGCTCGGTCTGGGTGGCCAGCCAGGCCAGCGCGTCCGCATCGGTGGTCCAGCCCGTCTTCGTCTTCTTCGTCTTGGGCAGGCCCAGCTCGCCGAAGAGCACCTCCTGGAGCTGCTTGGGCGAGCCCAGGTTGAACTCGTGGCCCACCGAGGCGTGCGCCTCCTCGACCGCCTGCTGCACGGCCCCGGCGAACTGCTGCTCCAGGCCCGTGAACCACTCCTGGTTCGCCGCGATACCGGCCCGCTCCATCCCGGCCAGCAGCTCGGACGTCGGCAGCTCCAGCTCCCGCAGCATGTCGGCGGCCCCCACCTGCTCCAGCCGCTCCTCGAAGGCGCTGCCCAGGTCGTGCACGGCGCGGGCCTTGACCATCAGGGCCTGCGCCTCGGCCTGCTCGTCCATCCCGAGCGCGAGCTGCCCGTCGGCCTCGGCCGCCGGGCCCAGCTCGCGGCCCAGATACTCCACCGAGAGCGCGTCCAGTGCGAAGGAGCGGCGGCCCGGCTTGTCCAGGTAGGCGGCGAGCGCGGTGTCCATCCACACGCCGTCCACCCGCCAGCCGTGTTCGGCGAAGACGCGGATCAGCGCCTTGGCGTCGTGCATGATCTTGCGGCGGTCCGGGTCGGCGAGCCAGTCGGCGAACGCCCGCTCGTCCTCCTCCGGCAGCTCGGCCGGGTCGAACCAGAGGGCCGGGCCGGTGCCGGTGGCCAACGCGACCTCACTGACGCTGCCGGTGCCCTGCTTCCACACGTCGACCGTGGCGACACCGAGCGCGGCCGTCCCGTGCTGCTCCAGCCAGGGGGCGAGCGCACCGGCCTCGGCGACCGTGCCGTCCACCTCGACGCCCTCCGCGGGCGCGGGCTCCTCGGCCTGTGCGGCAGCCGGGTCCACCGCGAAGAGGCGGTCGCGGAAGTTCTGGTGGCGGAACTCCAGGGTGTCCAGGATGACGGCGAGCGCGTCGCGGTCGTAGGGCGCGCGGGCCAGGTCTTCCGGCGCGTCGGGCAGCTCCACGTCCCGCACCAGCTCGGTCAGCCTGCGGTTGAGCAGCACCGACTCCAGGTGGGACCGCAGGTTCTCGCCCGCCTTGCCCTTGACCTCGTCCGCCCGTCCGGCCAGCTCGGCCAGGGAACCGAACTGGGTGATCCACTTGGTGGCCGTCTTCTCCCCGACCCCGGGGATGCCCGGCAGGTTGTCCGAGGGGTCGCCGCGCAGGGCGGCGAAGTCCGGGTACTGGGCCGGGGAGAGGCCGTACTTCTCCTGCACCTTCTCCGGGGTGTAGCGGGTCAGCTCGGAGACACCCTTGGTCGGGTAGAGCACCGTGACGTTGTCGCTGACGAGCTGGAAGGTGTCCCGGTCGCCGGTGACGATGGACACCTCGAAGCCCTCGGCCTCGGCCCGGGTGGCGAGCGTGGCGATCACGTCGTCCGCCTCGAAGCCGTCCACCGCGTAGCGGCGCACCCGCATGGTGTCGAGCAGCTCGCCGATCAGCTCGACCTGGCCCTTGAACTCGTCCGGGCTCTTGGACCTGTTCGCCTTGTACTCCGAGAACTCCTCGGAGCGCCAGGTCTTGCGGGAGACGTCGAAGGCGACGGCGAAATGCGTGGGCGCCTCGTCACGCAGGGTGTTGGCCAGCATCGACACGAAGCCGTAGATCGCATTGGTGGGCTGCCCCGAGGTGGTGTTGAAGTTCTCCGCCGGGAGAGCGAAGAACGCCCGATACGCGAGGGAATGCCCGTCCATGAGCATCAGGCGGGGCTGCGTCCCGCCGCTCTGCTGAGGGTTTGCTTCTGGTGCCGTCTTCGATGCCTTCTTAGCCACGGTGCCGATCCTCCCATGCGGGTCCGACAATCGCCGGACACGGCGCCGGGCGGGACCGCAGGACCGGGGGCAGGAACGGAGGCGCAGGAACGGAGGCACCGGGCGGGGGCCGCGGGGCCGGGACTCCGACGCCCGGGGCCGCGCAGCCGGACTGCCCGGACGCGGGATCCGGAGCGGCGGCCGCGCACACCGGGCTGCCCACGGCGGCCGAGGAGTGGCACCATCCAGGGTATGACTCGGAAGCCTCCCTCCAGTGACCCGGTCCAGGACGCGCCCCAGGTGGGAGAACCCGCACGGGCCGCGGCGGGGCTGCCGGCCGTGGGCCACTCGCTGCGGATGGCGCGGCAGCAGATGGGCGTGAAGCGCACAGCACTGACACTGCTGCGCGTCAACCAGAAGGACGGCTTCGACTGCCCGGGCTGCGCCTGGCCGGAGGGCGAGAAGCGGCACACCGCGGAGTTCTGCGAGAACGGGGCCAAGGCGGTCGCCGAGGAAGCCACCACCCGCCGGGTCACCCGGGACTTCTTCGCCGCGCACCCGGTGGCCGGCCTCGCCGAGCGGTCCGGCTACTGGCTGGGCCAGCAGGGCCGGCTGACCGAACCGATGTATCTGCCCGAGGGCGGCGAGCACTACGAGCCGATCGGCTGGGACGCGGCCTTCGCGCTGATCGCCGAGGAGCTGCGCGGCCTGGGGTCGCCCGACGAGGCGGTCTTCTACACCTCGGGCCGCACCAGCAACGAGGCCGCCTTCCTCTACCAGCTCTTCGCCCGCGAGTTCGGCACCAACAATCTGCCGGACTGCTCCAACATGTGCCACGAGTCGTCCGGCTCCGCACTGACCGAGACGCTCGGCGTCGGCAAGGGCAGCGTGCTGCTGGAGGACCTCCACCGGGCGGACCTGATCATCGTCGCGGGGCAGAACCCGGGCACCAACCACCCCCGGATGCTCTCCGCGCTGGAGGAGGCCAAGGCAGGCGGCGCGCGCATCATCACCGTCAACCCGCTGCCCGAGGCGGGCATGGAGCGGTTCAAGAACCCGCAGACCGCCAAGGGCCTGGCGGCGGGCGGCACTCCGCTCACCGATCTCTTCCTGCAGATCCGGCTCGGCGGCGACCAGGCGCTCTTCCGGGCGCTGAACCGGATCGTCCTGGAGCGGGAGGGCGCGGTCGACGAGGAGTTCGTCCGGGAGCACACCCACGGCTTCGAGGAGTTCGCGCAGGCCGCGCGGGCCACCGACTGGGCTTCGACGCTGGCCGCCACCGGGCTGGAGCGCGCCGAGATCGAGCGCGCGGCGGAACTGGTGCTGGCCTCGGAGCGCACCGTGGTGTGCTGGGCGATGGGGCTGACCCAGCACAAGCACGCGGTGCCCACCATCCGGGAAGTGGTCAACTTCCTGCTGCTGCGCGGGAACATCGGACGCCCCGGTGCCGGGGTCTGCCCCGTGCGCGGCCACAGCAATGTGCAGGGCGACCGCACCATGGGCATCTTCGAGCGCCCCGCGCCCGCCTTCCTGGACGCGCTGGAGCGGGAGTTCGGCTTCGCGCCGCCGCGTGCCCACGGCTACGACGTCGTCCGGGCGATCCGCGCGATGCGCGACGGGCAGGTGAAGGTCTTCCTCGCGATGGGCGGCAACTTCGTGGCCGCCTCCCCGGACACCGGGGTGACCGAGGCCGCGATGCGCCGGGCCCGGCTGACGGTGCACGTCTCGACCAAGCTGAACCGCTCGCACTGCGTGACGGGCGCGCGGGCGCTGATCCTGCCCACCCTGGGGCGGACCGAGCGCGACACCCGGCCCGGCGGCGACCAGTTCGTCACCGTCGAGGACTCCATGGGCATGGTGCACGCCTCGCGGGGACGGCTGGAGCCGGCGAGCCCGCTGCTGCGGTCCGAGCCGGCGATCGTGGCCGGGCTGGCACAGGCCGTACTGGGTACGGGATCCACCGTCCCCTGGGCGGAGCTGGCGGACGACTACGGGCTCGTCCGCGACCGCATCGCGCGCGTGGTGCCCGGCTTCGAGGACTTCAACACCAAGGCGGCCCGCCCCGGAGGCTTCACGCTGCCGCACGCGCCCCGCGACCGGCGGCGCTTCCCCACCGCGACGGGGAAGGCGCACTTCACGGCGGCGCCGGTGGAGTACCCGCGGCTGCCCGAGGGGCGGCTGCTGCTGCAGACCCTGCGCTCCCACGACCAGTACAACACCACCGTCTACGGGCTGGACGACCGCTACCGGGGCATCCGCAACGGCCGCCGCGTGGTGCTCGTGCACCCCGCGGACGCGGCCGCGCTCGGACTGCCGGACGGCTCCTACGCCGACCTGACCGGCGAGTGGGACGACGGACAGCAGCGGGTGGCCCGCGGATTCCGCGTCGTGCACTACCCGACAGCGCGCGGGTGCGCCGCCGCGTACTACCCCGAGACCAACGTGCTGGTGCCGCTCGACGCCACCGCCGACACCAGCAACACACCCGCCAGTAAATCCATCGTGATCAGGCTCACTCCCTCGGCGGCCGACTGACGCCCGCGCGGGCATAAGCTCGGACCGGCCGGTCGGAGACGGAGCACCGGCGGACGACGGAGGATCGGAGCAGCGGCACATGGGCGAGCAGACCACCACCGAGTTCCCCCAGGAGATCCTGGACCAGTGGAAGGGGTCGGGGGTCGACCTGCCCGCGCTGTTCTCGGCCGGGAAGCTGGGCGAGCGGATGGGCCTGCAGATCCTGCACGCGGCCCCCGAGCGGGTGGTGGGCACGCTGCCGGTCGAGGGCAACACTCAGCCCTACGGGCTGCTGCACGGCGGCGCCTCGGCCGTGCTCGCCGAGACGCTGGGCTCGGTGGGAGCGATGCTGCACGGCGGACCGGGCAAGGCCGCCGTCGGGGTGGACCTCAACTGCACCCACCACCGCGGGCCGCGCTCGGGCCTGGTGACCGGGGTGGCCACCCCGGCGCACCGGGGGCGGACGATGACCAGCTACGAGATCGTCGTCACCGACGAGCAGGACCGGCGGGTGTGCTCGGCACGCCTGACCTGCCTGCTGCGTGACGCGTAAGGACCGCCGCCGCGCCCGACGGGGCGCCCTCCGCTCCCGGTGCGGCAGGGCCGCCGGACCGGCCGCCTGCCGCGCCGCCGACGCCGCGCCCTCACCCGCCGGGGCCGACCGCCACCGGCGCGGCGCCGCCGCCTGCACGTCACGTTCCGTGACGTGCAGGCGTTTCCAGCGCCCGCCACGCTCGCGGGCCCGCCGCGCCCGGGCACGCGCCCGCGCGGCCCGTACGGTATCCGGACCCACCGCGCGGCCCCGGTCGGCGACGCACCGGACCAACTGCGGCTTCCGGCCGCGCAACATGTCCGCCATCCGCCCGTCATACCGGGCGGACCGCGGAGCAGCGGCCGCCGGTCGACCGGTTCCGTGACGGTCATAACAAGAACGTCACATCCTGGATCCGCCCTCTGCCCGGCGGCACCGGCAGCGCCATAGAGTCACCGCCAGTCACGCGCCGCCGGGCGCACGACAGCACCGTTCTGTACGACTCGTACGGCCCGGCGCGCGATACGGCCACTCACTCCATGGGGGGCCGCGCCTCGGGGAAAGGACTGATCGTGCGTCACCGTTCCTTGCTCATACTCACCGCCACCGCCACGGTGGGAGCCCTCACCCTGTCCGCGTGCGGCTCGCGCGACGACAAGAGCGGAGGCAGCGACAGCGGCTCCAGCACCACCGTCGTCATCGGCGTCGACGCCCCGCTCACCGGCGACCTGTCCGCACTCGGGCAGGGCATCAAGAACTCCAGCGATCTCGCGGTCAAGACCGCCAACAAGAACAACGAGGTCAAGGGCGTCACCTTCAAACTGGAGGCGCTGGACGACCAGGCACAGGCCGGAACCGGCCAGCAGAACGCCACCAAGCTGGTGGGCAACGACAAGGTCGTCGGGGTGGTCGGCCCCCTCAACTCGCACGTCGGCCAGTCCATGCAGAAGGTGTTCGGCAACGCCGGACTGGTGCAGGTCTCCCCCGCCAACACGGCCCCCGAGCTCAGCCAGGGCCCCAACTGGCAGAAGGGCGACAAGAAGCGGCTGTTCGACACCTACTTCCGCACCTCCACCACCGACGCCGTACAGGGCCCGTACGCCGCCCAGTACCTGTTCGACAAGCGGAAGCTGAAGAAGGCGTACATCATCGACGACAAGAAGACCTACGGCGCCGGACTGGCCGGCACCTTCACCGACGAGTTCAAGAAGCTCGGCGGCAAGGTCGTGGGCACCGACCACATCAACCCCGACGACCGGGACTTCTCCGCCGTCGCCACCAAGGTCGCCAAGTCCAAGGCCGACTTCGTCTACTACGGCGGCGAGTACCCGGCAGGCGCCCCGCTCAGCGCGCAGATCACCAAGGCCGGCTCCGACGCACTGGTCGTCGGCGGTGACGCGCTCTACAGCGAGGAGTACATCAAACTCGGCAAGAAGAACGTCGACGGAGACCTGGCCACCTCCGTCGGAGCACCGCTGGAGACCCTCGACACCGCCAAGACGTTCATGAAGAACTACCAGGCCGCCGGCTACAAGCTGCCCTACGAGGCGTACGGCGGCTACGCCTACGACAGCACCTGGGCGATCATCCAGGCGGTCAAGGCCGTGGCCGAGAAGAACGACGGCAAGCTGCCCGGCTCCATGGACGACACCCGCAAGCAGATCACCGAGGCCATGCAGGACGTCCAGTTCAAGGGCGTCACGGGAGACGTCGCCTTCGACGAGTACGGCGACACCACCAACAAGCAGCTCTCCGTCTACGAGGTCAAGGGCGGCAAGCACGAGCCGGTGCGGACCGGCACCTTCGGCGAAGGCTGATCCGCACACCACTGCCCCAGTCGGTACCGCACGGCTGCGCGGGGGCGCCCGACGCGCCCCCGCGCAGCCGTATCTGACACCTCAAGGAGTCCCGGTGCAAGATCTGCCGGATCAGCTGGCGAACGGACTCGCACTCGGCGCGTTGTACGGCCTCATCGCGATCGGGTACACGATGGTCTACGGCATCGTCCAGCTCATCAACTTCGCCCACGGCGAGATATTCATGATCGGCGGCTTCGGCGCGCTGACCGCCTACCTGTGGCTGCCCGACGGCACCGGCATGGCCGTCGCCCTCCCCCTGATGATCCTGCTCGGCGTCGTGTGCGCCGTCCTCGTCGCCATCGGCGCCGAACGCTTCGCCTACCGGCCGCTGCGCGGCGGACCCCGGCTCTCGCCGCTGATCACCGCGATCGGGCTGTCCCTCGCGCTCCAGCAGGCCGTCTGGGCCTTCTACCCCGAGGCCAAGAAGGCCCGCCCCTTCCCGCAACTCGGCGGCGGCGACCTCGACCTGGGCTTCGTCGCCCTCTCCCGCGAAGACCTGTTCATCTTCGTCTCCGCACCCGTGTGCATGCTCGCGCTCGGACTGTTCGTGGCCAAGACCCGCACCGGGCGCGCCATGCAGGCCACCTCGCAGGACCCCGACACCGCCAAACTGATGGGCGTCAACACCGACCGCATCATCGTGACGGCCTTCGCCATCGGAGCCGCCTTCGCCGCCGTCGCCGCCATCGCCCAGGGCTTCAAGACCGGGGAGGTCAACTTCCGGATGGGCTTCATCGCCGGACTCAAGGCGTTCACCGCCGCCGTCCTCGGCGGCATCGGCAACATCTACGGCGCCATGGTCGGCGGCCTCGTCCTCGGCGTCGGCGAAGCCATGGCCACCGCCTACATCGGCGACGTCCCCGGACTCGAACAGTTCGGCGGCGGCTCCTGGAAGGACGTATGGGCGTTCATCCTGCTCATCCTCGTCCTCCTGGTACGGCCCCAAGGAATCCTCGGCGAACGCCTCGCGGATCGGGCGTGATACCCATGACCACACAGCACACCACCACCCCCGCCCCCGGCACAGCGGACACCACCACCGCCACCGCGGGCCCACCGCCCCTCCCGCTCAGCCCCGACCCGCACACCAGCCGCACGCTGGGCCGGATCCTCGTCGGCACCGGAGCCCTCACCGCCTTCGCGAGCACCATGCTCCCCTGGACCTGGACCTCCGCGTTCCCAGGCAACCTGACGATCGCCATGTACCCGGCGGGCCTCCAACTCCTCACCCTCACCGCGGCCGTCCTCACCGCGGCCATGCTCCTGGCCACCGCGGGCGTCCGCGGACTGCGCTGGCTCACCCCGGGCGGCAGACACAGCGCCCTGCTGCTGCTCACCCTCGGCAACCTCGCCGCCACCTGGTACACCGCCGCCGCCATCGCCGTCGAACTCGGCGGTGTCGTCAACTTCGAACCCGGCATGTGGATCGCCGCCGCCGGCACCCTGCTGGCCGCCGTCGGCGCCCTCGCCCTGCCCACCGACCTGCCCGCCGACCTGCCCGCCGGCCTGCCCGCGGACGCCGACGCGGACCGGCCCGCGCCCGGCACCCGGCAGGGCCCGCCGTGGCAGCGGCTGCGCCGGGCCGTCGCCGCACCCCCGCCGGGACCGGCAGCGCCCCTGCCCGGCTGGGCCGAGATCCTGGTGATCTGCGCCGCCTGCGCCGCCGGCCTCTACGTCTTCGCCTACGGCATCGAGGCCGAAGGCGGCCCGCCCTTCATCGGATTCCTGATCCTGGCCGCCTTCGCCTTCCCCGCACTCGGCCGGGCCGGACTGCCCCGGCGGCTCTCCGCGCTGACCGTCGCACACCGCACCGTCACCCTGGCCGCCACCTTCGCCGCCGCACTGCTCTTCCCGATCACCCAGAGCAACGAGGCGTACACCAACATCGCCGTCAGCGTGCTGATCTTCGCGACGGTCGCGCTCGGCCTGAACATGGTCGTCGGCCTCGCCGGCATCCTCGACCTGGGCTACGTCGCGTTCCTCGGCGTCGGCGCCTACACCGCGGCACTGGTCTCCGGAGCCGAGACCTCCTCACTCGGCATCCACGTACCGTTCTGGGCCGCCGTCCTCATCGGCGCCGCCGTCGCCCTCGTCTTCGGCCTCTTCATCGGCTTCCCCTCACTGCGCCTGCACGGCGACTACCTCGCCATCGTCACCCTCGGCTTCGGGGAGATCTTCCGCATCTCCGTACAGAACCTCGACGGCGACTCCGGCCCCAACATCACCAACGGGCCCAACGGCATCCCCAACATCCCCGACCTGAAGATCTTCGGCTTCGACCTCGGACAGCCGCACACCGTCCTCGGCTTCGAAGTCGGCCGCTTCGGCAACTACTACCTGCTGATGCTCCTGTTCACCGCGATCGTCGTGACCGTCTTCCGGCGCTCCGACAACTCCCGCATCGGACGGGCCTGGATCGCCATCCGCGAGGACGAGACCGCGGCCCGCGCCATGGGCGTCAACGCCTTCCGGCTCAAACTCATGGCCTTCGCCCTCGGCGCCACCCTCGCCGGCATGGCCGGCACCGTCCTGGCCCACGTCGAGTTCTCCGTCACCCCCGAGTCCTACAAGTTCGTGCACACCGCACCGCCCAACTCCGCCTTCCTCCTCATCGCCGTCATCCTCGGCGGCATGGGCACCGTCAGCGGCCCCCTCATCGGCGCCGCGCTCCTCTACCTCATCCCGGCCAAACTCCAGTTCATGGCCGACTACCAGCTCCTGCTCTTCGGCATCGCGCTCGTCCTGCTGATGCGCTTCCGGCCCGAGGGCCTGATCGCCGACCGCCGCAAGCAGCTCGAGTTCCACGAGCCGGAACAGCTCGGAACCCCCACGGCAGCGGCCCCCGGCCTCGGCAAGACGGAGGCGTGAGACGAGATGACCACCACGACCACCACGCCCGGCACCCCGGCCCCCGGCACCGGCAGCGGCGGCGCCGTGCTCGACGCCTCCGGCGTCACCATGCGGTTCGGCGGCCTCACCGCCGTCCGGGACGTGAACCTCGATGTGCACGCCGGGGAGATCGTCGGCCTCATCGGACCCAACGGCGCCGGGAAGACCACCTTCTTCAACTGCCTCACCGGCCTCTACATCCCAACCGAGGGCACCGTCCGCTACCGGGGCACCGTCCTGCCCCACCGCTCCCACCTGGTCACCCAGGCAGGCATCGCCCGCACCTTCCAGAACATCCGCCTCTTCGCCAACATGACCGTCCTGGAGAACGTCCTCGTCGGCCGGCACACCCGCACCCACGAGGGCCTCTTCTCCGCCCTCGTCCGCGGCCCCCGCTTCCGCAGAGCCGAACGGGAATCCGAGGAACGCGCCATGGACCTCCTGCGCTTCACCGGGCTGGAGACCAAACGCGAACACCTCGCACGGAACCTCCCCTACGGCGAACAGCGCAAGCTGGAGATCGCCCGCGCCCTCGCCAGCGAACCCGGACTGCTGCTGCTGGACGAGCCCACCGCGGGCATGACCGCAGTCGAGACCACCGCCACCCGCGAACTCGTCCTCGCCATCCGCGCACAGGGCACGGCCGTACTGGTCATCGAGCACGACATGCGGTTCATCTTCAACCTCTGCGACCGCGTCGCCGTCCTGGTTCGCGGCGAGAAACTCGTCGAAGGCACCCCCGAGACCGTGCAGCGCGACGAACGCGTCGTCGCCGCCTACCTCGGCACCCCCTTCGAGGGCGAACCCGGCCAGGCCGAGGCGGCCGAAGTGCAGGCCGCGGAGGAGGCCGAAGCCGCGGCCCACCGGGACACGGCGGGCGGAGCGGACGCACACCCGCCGGACCCGGCAGACCGACGGCAGGAAGGACGGACGGACTGATGGCCCTGCTCGAAGTCGAGGACCTGCGCGTCGCCTACGGCAAGATCGAAGCCGTCAAAGGCATCTCGTTCGCCGTCGAGGCAGGCGAGGTCGTCACCCTCATCGGTACCAACGGCGCGGGGAAGACCACCACCCTGCGCACCCTCTCCGGACTGCTCAAACCCGCAACCGGGAAGATCAGCTTCGACGGGCAGCCGCTCGACGGCGTCGGCGCCCACAAGATCGTCGCCATGGGACTCGCCCACTCGCCCGAAGGACGCCGCATCTTCCCCCGCCTCAGCATCGAGGAGAACCTGCGGCTCGGCGCCTTCCTCCGGAAGGACCCCGCCGGCGTCGCCGACGACATCGGCAGCGCCTACGAACGCTTCCCCATCCTGGGAGAACGCCGCAGACAGGCCGCCGGCACCCTCTCCGGCGGCGAACAGCAGATGCTCGCCATGGCACGCGCCCTGATGTCCCGCCCCAAGCTGCTCATGCTCGACGAACCCTCCATGGGCCTCTCCCCGATCATGATGCAGAAGATCATGTCGACCATCGGCGAGCTGAAGGCCCAGGGCACGACGATCCTCCTCGTCGAACAGAACGCCCAGGCCGCGCTCTCGCTGGCCGACCACGGCCATGTGATGGAGACCGGCAGCATCACCCTCTCGGGCACCGGCGAGGAACTGATGCACGACGAGTCCGTCCGCAAGGCGTACCTCGGCGAGGACTGACGGCGCACCGGCGGCGAGCCACCGCGCACAGCGGAGGGGGGCGGGTCCGTTCCGGACCCGCCCCCCTCACGCTGCTCACTGCTGCTTGCGGCGCTCCTCCGCGTCGGCGATGACCGCCTCGGCCACCTGCTGCATCGACAGCCGCCGGTCCATCGACGTCTTCTGGATCCAGCGGAAGGCCGCCGGCTCCGTGAGCCCGTACTGGGTCTGCAGCACGCTCTTGGCCCGGTCCACCAGCTTCCGCGTCTCCAGCCGCTGGGAGAGGTCCGCGACCTCCTTCTCCAGCGCCTTCAACTCGGTGAACCGGGAGACCGCCATCTCGATGGCCGGCACCACGTCGGTCTTGCTGAACGGCTTGACCAGGTAGGCCATGGCCCCGGCGTCCCGGGCGCGCTCCACCAGCTCGCGCTGCGAGAACGCGGTGAGCATCAGCACCGGCGCGATGCCCTCCTCCGCGACCTTCTCCGCGGCGGAGATGCCGTCGAGCACCGGCATCTTCACATCGAAGATGCACAGATCCGGCCGGTGCTCGCGGGCCAGCTCCACGGCCCGCCCGCCGTCGCCGGCCTCACCGACGACGGTGTAGCCCTCCTCCTCCAGCATCTCCTTGAGATCCATCCGGATCAGGGCCTCGTCCTCCGCGATCACGACCCGCCGCGTCGCCGGAGGCACATGCTCACTCCCGCCCGCCGAGGTCGGTTCCTCGACAGGCTCTGCACTCTGGGCACTCTCGGGCTCGGGGAAGTCCGCCGCGCTCACTTGGCTCCTCGTTTCCGCACGGGTGGGAGGGCCGAGCCTACCTAGTGACCAGGGAGACGGGTTACCCGGTACACTTTCTCCGTGGTTCCTGGCCGGGTTGGCGGAACAGGCAGACGCTGATGTCTCAAACACATCTGTCCGAAAGGACGTGCGGGTTCGAGTCCCGCACCCGGCACCAGAGCAGTGCGCCCGTCACTCCTATGAGTGACGGGCGACCGATTTCTCCCGGCTCCCCCCGGAGTGCGTGATGCTGCCCACATGAGGCCGCACAGCAATGCGAAACGGGAACAGGCGCTCGATCTGCACCGGCGAGGGGCCACCAACCGAGAAGTGGCCCGATGCCTGCAGGTCCCGTACGGCACGGTCGGCTACTGGCTGCATCGAGAACGGCTCCGCCGTTCCGGGGGTGATCGCCCCTCCACCGGGGACGGGCGCAGACGGGAATGCCCGCGCTGCGAGAGCCGCTCCTTCGACAGACGCGCGTACTCCTACCTGCTCGGGCTCTACCTCGGCGACGGCCACATCATCCAGAGCTCCGGGCACCGGGTACCCAGCCTGATGATCGCTTGTGCAGACGCCTGGCCGGGCCTCATCGCCGAATGCGAGGAGGCCATGCGGAGAGTGTTCCCGCACAACGCGGTCTCCGGGACCAGAAGGACCGGGTGCCGCAACGTGAAGGTGTACTCCCAGCACCTCTGGTGCCTGTTCCCCCAGCACGGCCCGGGAAAGAAACACGACCGGCGCATCGAGCTGGTGTCCTGGCAGCGGGACATCGTGGACACTCACCCCTGGGAGCTGATCCGGGGGCTGGTGCATTCCGACGGCTGCCGCATCACGAATTGGACCACGCGCACTGTGGGTGGGGAGCGGAAGCGGTACGAATATCCGAGGTACCTGTTCGCCAATCGCTCCGAAGACATTCTGCGGATCTACGGCCGCGCCCTCGACCGTGTGGGGGTCGAGTGGAAGCTCCTCCGTCGGGACGCGATCCCATACAACGTCTCCGTCGCGCGGCGCGCCTCCGTGGCGCTGATGGACGCGCATGTCGGCCCGAAATACTGAGGACCCGGTGCCCGGCACACCCGGGTGGGGCACTATGGCGCGCATGGTCGTGTTGACGCGTGCGGAAGCGCAGGAGCGGGCTCGGGTCGTACGGGTGCGGCAGTATGCCGTGGATCTTGACCTGACGCGGGGGGAGGAGGTGTTCGGGTCCACGACGGTGGTGCGGTTCACCGCGCTGGAGGAGGGCGCCGACACCTTCGTCGAGGTGCGGCCGCGGGAGCTGCTGCGGGCCGAGCTGGACGGTGCGGCGCTCGATCCGGGCGAGCTGCGGGAGGGGCGGCTGCCGCTGCGGGGGCTGGCGGCCGGGGAGCACGAGCTGCGGGTAGCGGCGGTGATGCCGTACTCGCGGATGGGTGAGGGCATGCACCGGTTCACCGATCCGGAGGACGGGTGCGTGTATGTGTACACGCAGTGCTGTATGGCGGACGCGCCGCTGGTGTTCGCCTGCTTCGACCAGCCCGATCTGAAGGCCGAGTTCGCGGTGTCGGTGACGGCGCCGCAGGAGTGGACGGTGCTGGGCAACGGGGTGGCGGCCCGGGTGGACGGGGACGGCGGCCGGTGGGAGTGTGCGCCGACGCCGCCGCTGAGCACCTATCTGATGGCGGTGGCGGCGGGGCCGTTCCACTCGGTGCGCACCGAGCACGCCGGGCTGCCGTTCGGGCTGCATGTGCGCAGGTCGCTGGGGCCGTGTCTGGAGGCGGACGCGGCGGAGCTGCTGGAGGTGACGCGGCGCTGCTTCGACCGCTACCACGAGATCTTCGACGAGCCGTATCCGTTCGACTCCTACGACCAGGCGTTCGTGCCGGAGTTCAACGCGGGGGCGATGGAGAATCCGGGGCTGGTGACGTTCCGGGACGAGTTCGTCTTCCGGTCGGCGGTCACGGACACCGAGCGGCAGACGCGTGCGATGGTCGTGGCCCACGAGATGGCGCACATGTGGTTCGGCGATCTGGTGACGCTGCGCTGGTGGGACGACATCTGGCTGAACGAGTCGTTCGCGGAGTACATGGGCTATCAGGTGCTGAGCGAGGCGACGCACTTCACGGACACCTGGACGGACTTCGCGGTGGCGCGCAAGAGCTGGGGGTACGACGCGGACGAGCGGCCCTCGACGCATCCGGTGGCGCCGGATCCGGACGCGGTGCCGGACACGGCGGCGGCGCGGGGCAATTTCGACGGCATCTCGTACGCGAAGGGTGCCTCGGCGCTGCGGCAGCTCGTGGTGTGGCTGGGTGAGAAGAGTTTCCTGGCGGGGATCAACGAGCATTTCGCGCGGCACCGGTTCGGGAATGCGACGCTCGCGGAGTTCCTGGACTCGCTGGCGCGTGCGTCGGACCGGGATGTGCGGGGCTGGGCGGAGAGCTGGCTGCGGACGACGGGTGTGGACACGCTGGTGCCGCGGGTGGGTGAGTCGGAGGCCCGGCAGTGGTACGTGGATGTGGAGCACCTCGGGGAGCGTCCGCACCGGTTGGCGGTGGGGCTGTACGACCGGGCTCCGGCGGACGCGTCGCGGCTGGTGCTGCGGGAGCGGCTGGAGCGGGACGTGCCGGGCGGCGGGGGGCGGCTGACGGTGACGTTGGAGGGGCCGCGGCCGGATCTGGTGCTGGTCAACGATCTGGACTGGACGTACGCGAAGGTGCGGCTGGATCCGGTCTCGTGGGGCACGGTGCGGGCGGCGCTGTCGGGGGTGCCGGGGCAGTTGTCGCGCGCGGTGGTGTGGAACGCGGCGCGGGACATGGTGCGGGAGGGGGAGTTGGAGCCGCTGGAGTATGTGCGGACGGTGCGGGCGCATCTGCCGTGCGAGGGGGACAACGCGGTGGTGCAGGGGGTGCTGGCGTTCGCGCGGGGGCAGGCGGCGGAGCGGTTCCTGGTGGGTGCGGAGCGGGTGGAGGCGCTGGGGCTGCTGGGTGAGGTGTGCGGTGAGCTGTTGGGGGTCGGTGGCGGTGCCGGGGTGGGTACCGGGGGTGGTGCGGTTGCCGGGGGTTCGGGGGTGCGGCTGACGGCTGCCCGGTATTTCATCGACTGTGCGACCGATCCGGCCGAGTTGCTGGCGTGGCGGAGCGCGGGTGAGGTGCCGGGTGGTGGGCCGGTGCTGGACGCGGAGCTGCGGTGGCGGCTGCTGCTGCGGTTGGCGGTGCTGGGCGCGGTGGGGGCGGACGAGATCGAGGAGGCGCGTGCGGCGGATCCGAGTGCGCGGGGTGCGGAGGCCGCGGCCCGGTGCCGGGCGGCGCTGCCGAGTGCGGCGGCGAAGGAGGCGGCCTGGGAGGCGATGTTCGGTCCGGCGGACGCGTTGTCGAATTATCTGTTCACGGCGACGGCGCAGGGATTCTGGCAGCCCGAGCAGGGGGAGTTGCTGCGGGGTTATGTGGAGCGGTACTTCGCGGAGGTGGTGCCGCTCGCGGCGCGGCGGGGTGCGGCGATGGCGGAGGCCGCGGGCCGGTACGCGTTCCCGGTGGCGTTCGTGGACGAGGAGACGCTGGCGCGTGGCGAGGAGTGTCTGACCTCGGGTGAGCTGGTGCCTGCGCTGCGGCGCCGGCTGGAGGACCAGTTGGACGATCTGCGGCGGGCGCTGGGGGTGCGGGCGGCGGTGGCGTGAGGTCGGACCTTCCGGGCGGCAGGGTGGGCGCGGGTCTCTTATCAGATCTGCCGGGCCGTCCGGGGCGATCTACTTCGTTCGGGCGAAGTAGCGCGGGGATCGTCGGGCAGCGGGGCGCACGGCACCTAAGTTAGGTCGCCCTAACCACCCGTGGCCGCCGTCGTGTCGGTCCGCCGTGTTCGAAGGAGCCGCCGTGTCCGCGTTCGCCGTCGATGGCCTGCAGGATGCCTTTCCCGTCCCGGGGGGCCGGGACGTTCCGGGGGGCCGTCCGGGTCCGGAGGGCCGTCCGGGTCCGGAGCCGGGGCGGGGCCCGGAGTCGGGGTCCGGGGTGCGGGACGGTGCGCTGGCGGGCGGTGCGGCCGGTCCGGCGGCACTGCGCCCGCTGCTCGGCGCGGTGCTGGGTGCGCTGTCGCGCGGTGCGGTGGAGCGGGGCGGGCCGCTGCCGGAGGGGGGTCCCGAGGCGGTCGGGGCACGGCTGCGGGCTGCGGTCGGTGCGGTGCTGCCGGAGCAGGGCGTGGGTGCGCGGGAGGCGCTGGAGGTACTGGTCGGTGCGGTGGCGCGGGACGCTGCCGATCCGGCGGAGCCGCTGTGCGCGGCGCATCTGCACTGCCCGCCGCTGGCGGTGGCGGCGGCCGCGGATCTGGCGGCCAGTGCGCTGAATCCGTCGCTGGACTCGTGGGACCAGGCGCCCGCCGCTTCGGAGGTGGAGGCGCTGGTGTGCGGGGCGCTGGCGCGGCTGGTCTTCCCGGGCGCGGGTCCGGGCGCGGGTCCGGATGCCGGGTGCCCGGAGGCGGGACCGGATGAGGGGCCGGACGCCTTGGTGACGACCGGCGGTACGGAGGCGAACCAGCTCGGGCTGCTGCTGGCGCGGGAGCGGCAGGCCGCCGCGGGAGGCCGGGCCCGGGTGGTGTGCGGTGCGAACGCGCATCACAGTGTGCACCGTTCGGCGTGGCTGCTGGGGCTGGAGCCGCCGCTGGTGGTGCCGGCGCCGCGCGGGGTGCTGGATCCGGCTGCTCTGGAGGCGGCGCTGGGCGACCTGGCGCGGGCGGATGCGGGGGCGCGGGCGCTGGTGGTGGCCACGGCGGGGACGACGGACACCGGTGCGGTCGATCCGCTGCCTCGGGTGGCCGAGGTGGTGCGGCGGCGGGGTGCCTGGCTGCATGTGGACGCGGCGTACGGGGGTCCGCTGCTGTTCAGTGCGGCGCTGCGGCAGCGGCTGGTGGGGCTGGAGCAGGCGGACAGTGTGACGTTCGATCTGCACAAGTTGGGCTGGCAGCCGGTGGCGGCGGGGTTCTTGGCGGTGCCGGAGCGGGCGGCGCTGCGGGTACTGGACCACCGGGCCGACTATCTGAACGCCGACGACGACACAGAGGCGGGTCTGCCGGATCTGCTGGGGCGGTCGCTGCGGACCACGCGGCGTCCGGACGTGCTGAAGGTGGCGGTGACGCTGCGGGCGCTGGGGCGGGCGGGGATGGCCCGGCTGGTGGAGCGCACCTGCGCGGCGGCGCGGGAGCTGGCGGACCGGGTGGCGCGGGACGAGCGGTTCGAGCTGTATGCGCACCCGACGGTCTCCACGGTGGTGTTCCGTCCGGTCGGTGGGGACGACGCGCTGGTGGCGCGGGTGCGGCGGCAGTTGCTGGAGCACGGGCAGGTGGTGCTGGGCCGGGCGGCTGTGGAGGGGCGGTTGTGGTGGAAGGTGACGGTGCTCAATCCGGCGGTGCGGGGCAGCGATCTGGCGGCGCTGCTGAAGCTGGTGGCGGAGGCGGCGGGTGCGCAGTCCGCGGGACCGGTGGGCGGGGACTCCTCCGACGCGGCGGACGAGGGAGTGGAGGCGTGAGGCGCGTGGCACGGGCGCGGAGGCCCGACGACCGGAACGAGGACCGGAACAACGGCAGGGACGACGGCAGGGACGACGGCAGGAACAGCGACCGGAACGACGGCCGGAACAGCAGCGGAACCAGGGACGGGGACCGGAACCGGAACCGGGACCGGGAGGCGGTGGAGCCGCTGGATCTCGCGGGGGTCGGGATCGGTCCGTTCAACCTCTCGCTGGCCGCGCTGGGCGACGGGGTGGCCGGGCTGCGGTGCGCCTTCTTCGAGCAGCGGCCGGAGTTCCGCTGGCACCCGGGGCTGCTGATCGAGGGGGCGACGCTGCAGGTGCCGTTCCTGGCGGATCTGGTGACGCTGGCGGATCCGGCGAGCCCGTGGTCTTTCCTGCGGTTCCTGCGGGAGCGGGAGCGGCTGTTCCCGTTCTACTTCGCGGAGCGCTTCCACATCGAGCGGGCCGAATACGACGCGTACTGCCGCTGGGTGAGCGAGCGGGTGCCGGGGCTGCATTTCGGGCACCGGGTGGACGCGGTGCGCTGGAGCGCCGAACGGGACCTGTTCGAGATCGACTTCATCCGGCTGGACGCGCTGGGCGAGGTGTCGGCGCCGGGCAGAGCATACGCGCGCAACGTGGTGCTGGGGATCGGTACGGCGCCGCACGTGCCGCGGGCGCTGCGGCCGTCGGCCCAGGACCCGGCGGTGCCGGTGTATCACTCCGCGGAGTATCTGGACCGGCGGGCCGAGCTGCTGGCGGCCGGGCATGTGACGGTGATCGGATCGGGCCAGTCGGGTGCGGAGGTCTTCCTGGACCTGCTGCGCGGCCGCCCGGCGGGCCGGGAGCGGCTGCACTGGCTGACGCGCAGCCCGGCGTTCGCGCCGATGGAGTACAGCAAGCTGGGGCTGGAGCATTTCACCCCGGACTACACCCGCTACTTCCACGGGTTGGCCGAGCCGGTGCGGGACGGGCTGCTGCCCCGGCAGGGGCAGTTGCACAAGGCGGTGGACGCCGGGACGCTGGCGGCCGTGCACGACGAGCTGTACCGCAGGACGCTGGAGCTGGACCGGGGCGCCGGTGTCCGGGCCGGGGACGGCGGGACCGTCGGATGGCCCGATGTGGTGCTGACGCCCGGGGTGCGGGTGCGGACGGCGGGGCGAGGCGGCGGGTCGCGGCTGGAGCTGCATCTGGAGCATGCCGAGCAGGAGGAGCGGGGTGTCCTGACGACGGACGCGGCGGTGCTGGCGACCGGCTACACGGAGCGTCCGGCGGAGGGGCTGCTGGCGGCGTTGGACGGCTGTGTACGCCGGGACGGTTCGGGGCGGCCGCTGGTGGACGCGGAGTACCGGCTGGCGCTGGACCCCGCGGTGGGAGGTTCGGTGTTCGTGCAGAACGCGGAGCGGCACACGCACGGGGTGGGGGCGCCGGATCTGGGGCTGGCGGCGCACCGCAGTGCGGTGATCCTGAACGCGGTGACCGGCCGGGAGAGTTATCCGCTGCCGCGCCGTACGGCCTTCACCACGTTCGGGCTGCGGGAGGGGTCCGCGGCAGCGGCGGACGGCGGCGCTGCTGATGCGGGGAGGTCTGCCACAGTGTCCGTATGACGCAGATACCCGGAACTCCGCCGCTTCCTCCTCCGCCGCCCCCGCCGCCGCACGGTGCGGACTCCGGTGCCCCGGGCGAGGGCCCGGCGGCGGGTGGCGGTTTCGGTCCGGTGCCGGGGGACTCGGGGGCGGCGCCCTTCGGCACTCCCGAGGCGCCGCGGGTGGCGGTGCGCGGGGAGGCGAGCCTGGAGTTCGACCCGGAGTACGCGCGGATCGGCGTCGTGGTCTCCGCGCGGGGCCGGGACCGGCGCGGGGCGCTGGAGGATCTGACCCGGCGGAACGCGCACGCGCTGGAGCTGGTCAAGAGCTACGGCGACGCGGTGGAGAAGCTGTCGACGGGAGCGTTCAGCGTGCAGCCCGAGATGGTGGACGGCAGTCGGCGGGAGCGGGTGCACGCGTACCACGGGCGGGTGCGGCTGCAGGCCACCGTCACGGACTTCACGGTGCTGGGCGAGTTGACGACGCGGCTCGCCGACCTGGAGCTGACGCAGGTCGAGGGGCCGTGGTGGGGGCTGTGGCGAAACTCGCCCGCGCACCGTTCGGCGCGGCAGCAGGCGGTGCGGGAGGCGGTGACCCGGGCGCGGGAGTACGCGGAGGCGCTGGGCGGGCACCTGGTGGCGCTGGTGGAGCTGGCCGATCTGGGCGCGGAGGGCAGTGGTCCGCCGCGGCTTCCGGCGGCGCCGGGCGGAATGCGGGGGTTCGCCGGGGCGCCCGCGGGTCCGCCGCCCGAGCTGGACCTGGAGCCGCAGCTCCAGACGGTGTCGGCGCAGGTGAATGCGCGCTTCGTGATGAGTCCGCCGCGATTGGGCTGAGGTGCGAGGAGCGCGCGAGGTCCGCCGGGGTGTTCCGTCTCGACGGGTGGGACGGAAGGGCTCGGCGGACGCTCATCAGAGCGAATGCGCGCCCAGTTTATAAGTTGTCCTCGGGATTCAATGGCTATTCGGTAAAGGGCGGTTGGACAATTCTCCGGCGGCGGTTCTTTACGCGCCGGTAAGTCTTAGGCTCGGGCTATGCGCCGAGCAAAGATCGTCAGCACCCTGGGCCCGTCCACCGACTCGTACGAGCAGATCAAGACGCTCGTGGAGGCGGGAATGGACGTCGCCAGGTTCAACATGAGCCACGGCACGCACGCCGAGCACGAGGAGCGCTACCACCGGGTGCGCGCCGCCTCGGAGGAGACGAAGCGGAACGTGGGGGTGCTGGCGGACCTTCAAGGCCCGAAGATTCGGCTGGGCCGCTTTCAGGAAGGCCCTGTATTCCTTGAACGGGGCGACGAGTTCGCCATCACGGTCGAGGACATGGCGGGTGACCGCGCGATGTGCGGCACCACCTATCCGGGCCTGGCCGCCGATGTCACGGCGGGCGAACGCATCCTGGTGGACGACGGCCGGGTCACCCTGGAGGTGGCCCGGGTCGAGGGTCCCGTGGTGCACACGACGGTCGTCGAGGGCGGCATGGTCTCCGACCACAAGGGCCTCAACCTGCCGGGGGTCGCCGTCTCGGTGCCAGCGCTCTCCGAGAAGGACATCGAGGACCTGCGCTGGGCGCTGCGCACGGGTGCGGACCTGATCGCGCTCTCCTTCGTCCGCAGCGGGCACGACATCAAGGAGGTGCACCGCGTCATGGCGGAGGAGGGCCGCCGGCTGCCCGTCCTCGCCAAGCTGGAGAAGCCGCAGGCGGTGGCGAACCTGGAGGCCATCGTCGACGCCTTCGACGGGATCATGGTCGCCCGCGGCGACCTGGGTGTGGAGATGCCGCTGGAGCAGGTGCCGCTGGTGCAGAAGCGGGCCGTCAAGCTGTGCCGCAGGAACGCCAAGCCGGTGATCGTGGCGACCCAGATGCTGGACTCGATGATCGACGCGTCCCGCCCCACCCGGGCCGAGGCATCGGACGTCGCGAACGCGGTGCTGGACGGTACCGACGCGGTGATGCTGTCGGGCGAGACGAGCGTGGGCAAGTATCCGATCGAGACGGTGCGCACGATGGGCCGGATCGTCGAGGCGGCCGAGGAGGACGTCCTCGCCAAGGGGCTGCCGCCGCTGACCGAGCGCGGCAAGCCCCGGACGCAGGGCGGCGCCGTGGCCCGGGCCGCCGCCGAGATGGGCGACTTCCTGGGCGCCAAGTATCTGGTGGCCTTCACACAGTCGGGGGACACGGTGCGGCGGCTGTCGCGCTACCGCTCCCCCATCCCCGTGCTGGCCTTCACCCCCGACCCGGCCACCCGCGCGCAGCTCAACCTCACCTGGGGCGTGGAGGCGTTCCTCGGTCCGATGGTGTCGAGCACCGACGAGATGGTGGACCAGGTCGACGAGATGCTGCTGAAGCTGGGCCACTGCGAACGGGGCGACCTGGTGGTCATCACCGCGGGCTCGCCGCCCGGCGTGCCCGGCTCGACCAACCTGGTGCGGGTGCACCGGCTGGGCGAGGAGGACGCCTGAGCCTGCGCCCGCCGCTCCGGCCTGCCCCGCGCGCGGGGGCCGGTTCCCCCGCGGGCGCCCGGCGCGGCACATCCGCCGGGCCGTGGCCCCCGCGGCGGCCGGCCCGCTGCTCCGTCAGTCGGCCCGCTGCCCCGTTCCGCCCGCGAGCTGCTCGTGGTGGCGGATCACCTCGGCGATGATGAAGTTGAGCAGCTTCTCGGCGAAGGCCGGATCCAGCTTCGCGTCCTGGGCGAGTTCCCGCAGGCGGGCGATCTGCCGTGCCTCACGGGCCGGGTCGGCCGGAGGCAGCCGGTGGTCGGCCTTGAGCCGGCCGACCCGCTGGGTGCACTTGAACCGCTCGGCGAGCATGTGCACCACTGCGGCATCGATGTTGTCGATGCTGTCGCGGAGCGCGGTCAGTTCCGCGCGCACGGCCTCGTCGGGCCCGGGATTGCTGCTGCTGGTCATCGCCCGACCCTATCCGTCCGCGGCAACCGTCTGCGGCGTCCGTCCGCGGCGGCGGATCCGGGCCGCGGTACCGGGGCGGAGCGGTACCGGGACAGACGCCGTACCGGGACGACGCCGTACCGGGACGCAGTGCCCGGCACCGTTGCGGCCCGGCCGGTCGGCACCACGGACGGGAGCGGGCGTGCCTCGGCGTGCTCCGGGGGTGAGCCACAGCAGTGCCGGAGCGACCACCTCGTGCCGGGGGCCCTGCGGGTCGCCGGGGTCGGTGTACCAGCCGCGGCCGCCGCTGATGACGACGGCGACGTGGTGGTCGAGGGTGCGCGGGCCGACCGGGGGCAGCGCGCCGTGCTGCATCCCGACACCCAGGCAGACCAGGCCGAGACGGTGGTGGACGGGGCCCGGCGTGAAGTACCGCATCCAGGACTGGTACCGGTGCTCGGCCACCGCACGCGCTCCCCTCACTCGTCCAGGGGAGCAGCGTACGGTGAGCGCCCCGCGCCGGTCACCGGTGCCGCTCGCGGTCGCCTCCAGGGTGGCGGCGCGGTGGCGGCCGGGGGCCGCGCGGTGACGGCCGGGACGTCCGCCGGTCCCCTCCGGGGCGGCGCGGCGGTCACGGAGGTGACGGTCGGCGGGTCACCGCGGTGCCGTCAGCCGGTCACCTCGGTGACGGTGAAGGTGTCCAGGACGTACTCGGCCTTGCCGTCGTCGCCCACCTTGCGCAGTCCCACCCATGCTCCGCCCTCGTCGGGGGCGGTGAACCGGTAGCTGTGGCTGGCGGGTTCGGTGGCGGCCGGCAGGGGCGTGCGCCGCAGTTCGCGGGCGGCCGGTGCGTCGGCGCAGGTGACCCGGGTCACCTGCCCGGTCCGGCCCGTGTGCACCTCGCCGTTCGCCATGGTCCCGCCTCCGCTCGGCCGCCGTCCCCCGGTTCGGCGTCCCAGCCTCGGTGCGCGGCGGGGCGGCTGCCTATGGACCAGCGTGCGGGGGTGTTGGACTTCCCGCCGCGGCGGACCGGTCCGGCGGAGTCGGGTGGTCGGCGGCGCCGGGCGGGTCGCTGCGGAGTGCGTCGTGTTCGAGCTGGTGGATCAGGACGCCCTCGCGCAGCGCCCAGGGGCACAGCTCCAGTGTCGGCACCTCCAGCAGCGCCATGGTGGTGTGCGCGACGACGGCTCCGGCCAGGGCCTGTCCCGCACGGGACGGTGAGATGCCGGGCAGTGCGGCGCGTTCGGCCGCCGGCAGCCGCGCCAGCCTGCGCAGTTCGCTGCGGAGCCGGCCGCGGTGCAGGTAGCGGGGTGTGAAGGGGCCTTCGCGGCCCGGCGGCGCCCCGCACAGCCGGGCCAACTGGTGCAGGGTGCGCGAGGTGGCCACGGCGGTGTGCGGCCGCTCCCAGCGGATGCGCGCGGCGACGTCCCGCAGTTGGTGCCGCACCAGCCGCCGTACCGCCCGGAGCTGTTCGGGCGGCGGGGGGTCGGCGGTGCCGAGGTATTCGCGGGTGAGCCGGCCGGCGCCCAGGGGGAACGAGAAGGCCAGATCGGGCACCCCGGCGCGGCCGAAGGCCACTTCGGCCGAGCCGCCGCCGATGTCGAGGAGCACCATGGGCCCGGCCCGCCATCCCATCCAGCGCCGCGCGGCGAGGAAGGTCAGCTCCGCCTCCCGGCGACCGGACATCAGCCGCAGTTCCAGCCCGGAGCGTTCGCGTACGGCCGCGAGGATGCGGGCCCGGTCGGGGGCCTCCCGCACGATGGCCGTGGCGAAGGCGGTCAGCCGGGCCACGCCCCAGTCGTCGGCCTCCTGCCGGGCGGCGGCGGCTGCCTCGGCGAGCCGCCGCACGGCGGGTTCGGGCAGCCGGCCGGTGCTGTCCACGTCGTCGGCCAGCCGCAGCCGGTACTTGACGGTGTGCACGGGGAGCGGGACCGCGCCTCCGGCGTCGGCGATCTCCAGCCGCACGGTGTTGGAGCCGACGTCGAGAACCCCCACGCGCACTGCGGACCTCCGGCCGGCCGCGTCCCGCCCCGGCGCGGTCCGCGGGGCGTGCGGGAGCCGGGCCGTGGACGCCCCGCAGCGGGAGTCTCTCAGACGGCGGACACCCGTCCGGTCGCATGGGGCCGCGAACCGGTGCGGTACCCGGCTGTCCGGTGCCGGCCGACGGCACAGCGGCCCTGCAGCCCCTGCAGCGCCTGCAGCCCGGCCCGCACTTCTTCCCCGGTCAGCCCGGTGTACCGGGCGATCCGGTCCACGGTGGCGGCGGTGCCCGGAGCGCCGGTCAGTTCCCGGACCGCGGCGCGCACCCGCTCGCGCAGCTCGGCCGGCTGGTCGCGCAGCGCGCCCGTCCCGGGCTGCGGGTGCGCGTACGGAACACGGTCGTGGACGTGGCGGTGGGGTGCTGCGCACATGGGTACTCGCTCCTCCGAGTCGTGGTGTGGCTGTCCGGCGACCGCGGGAAGCAGCTCGGGTGGCACACCCGTGGTGGTCTGTGCGACCACCTCCCGCGGATGTGCCTGTCCTCCCAAGCACTTGGCATCTCGTATTACCGACGCCTCGGGTCGCAAACCCGGCTGTGTGGCCCGCTCGCCGCGCCCGTCGCTGCCCCGGCCGGGACCCGGTGCGGCGCTATGGTGGCGGAAGACCGGGTGCTGGGGGTGTGCTGGGGGTGTGGGATGGACGGACCGGCGAGCGACCCCGTGGAACGGGGATTTCCGCATCTGGAGACGGTGCGCGAGGCCATCACCGCGCTCTACCGGAGGCTGTCGGCGGACGGCGTCCGCGGCTTCGGCGCCGATGTCGCGCCCGGCGACGTGGCCTTCGCCGACTCCGACGATCTGTACCTGGGCACGCAGCGCATCGCGGGGGTGATGGTGGCGCACCTGCGGTTGCCGGAGGCCCGGGTGATCGTCAGCTTCCGGGAGGGGATGACGCACGCGGCGAACGTCGAACTGGAGGCCGGGCCGGAGTATTTCGTCGAGCTGAACGCCCGGTTCAAGCAGCACCGCCGCGACATCGGGGCCGCCCTCGCGCACGAGGTGACGCATGTGTGGCTGCACCGCCTGGGGCTGGCCTTCGAGGGCACCCGGGCCAACGAGATCCTCACCGACACCGCCGCCGCCTATCTGGGCTCGGGCTGGCTGCTGCTGGACGCGTTCCGGCAGGACGCCCTCACCTCCCAGAAGCTCGGCTACCTCACACCCGAGGAGTTCGGCTACGTCCTGGCCAAACGCGCCCGGCTCTGCGGGGAGGACCCGGCGGTCAAGTTCACCAGCCCGCAGGCGTACGAGGCGTATGTACGGGGCCGCCGCGTCGCGGACCGGGACGAGGAGATGCCGCCGCTGGCCGCGGCGCCCTGGGGAGAGCGGCGCCACTACGTGCGGGACCGGCGGCACGGTGCGGCACGAGGCGGCTCCGCGGGGTACGCCTTCGAGCCGGGCGACGGTGCGGGGCCGCGCGTGTCCTTCCCCTGCCCCACCTGCCGGGTGCGGCTGCGGGTTCCGGTGCGCGGCCGGGTGCGCGCCCGGTGCCGGCTGTGCGGCGCGGTGTGGTCCTGCGACACCTAGCGCGGTCCTCCCCGCCGGATTCCACGGGGCGCCGAGGGCTCCCGCGGGCGTTGCGATGGCGTAGGTTCGAAGGTATGGCTCCCTCGATCGCTACCAACACCCGGGTCGGACTCGACGAACTGCTGGAGTTCGTACGGCCCCGGCACCGGGCCATCCTGCTCACCCGCCGCGCGGACGGCACTCCGCAGGCGTCGCCGCTGACCTGCGGGGTCGACTCCGCGGGCCGGATCGTGGTCGCGACCTACCCGGAGCGCGCCAAGACGCACAACGCGCGCCGGGAGGCCGAGGTGAGCGTGCTGGTGCTGTCCGACGAGTGGAACGGGCCGTGGGTGCAGATCGACGGTGCGGCCGAGGTGCTGGACGTGCCGGAGGCGGTGGAACCGCTGGTCGAGTACTTCCGCGCCGTCTCGGGCGAGCATCCGGACTGGGACGAGTACCGGTCGGCCATGGTCAAGCAGGGCAAGTCGCTGATCCGGGTGACGCCGCAGCGCTGGGGCCCGATCGCGACGGGCGGCTTCCCCGCCCGCCTCGCCTCCTGAGAGCCGCGGAGAGGCTCCTCGCCCCAGTCCGCTCGCCACGGCCTCCAGCAGGACGAAGGGCGCGTCGAGCGGTACGTCCTGGCCGCCGGTCACGACGCGCCCTTCCCGTCAGCAGGCCCGAGCGGCGGGGCGGGCGGGCAGTCGGTGCGGTGAGCGCGGCCCGCACCTGGGCCCACGGCTCTCCTGGGTCGGCGTCCTCCGTGGCGTCGCGATGGTTCAGGAGCGCGCTTGTCGGCAGACGCGGGGCGACTGCCCGTGCCCGGGCTGTTTCCATGCGGGTGTCCCGCAATTCCTGTTGCTCCAGCTTGCGGATGGGAGACACCGGCACTCCGGAAGCACCGGCGAGCGCGCGCTGTGTCGGACCGCGGCGCTTTCTCGCCTCCCGGAGCCTGTCACCGATGTGCGCACCGCTGCTCTCAGGCATCCGACTCCTCGTTCTGACCTGGTGCTCAGAACGGTACGCCGCCCCGATCCCGAGTAGGCGCTCCTCCGGCCCTTCTCTCCCCGGGAGCAGCGGACGTTGGGCGCAGCGAACCGGTCACGGCGGGCCGGCCGGGAGCACTCCTCGCTCGCGGATCCGCCGGGCCGCTGCTTCACCGGGCGGTAGGGATCACGCCGGGGCCGCGGCCGCCGCACGGGGTCGTGCGCGGTCGCGGAACCGGTGGAGGACCACTGCGGGTGCGGTCACGGCGCGCCCTGCGGGCCGCCGCGGAGGCTGTGCTCCAGCAGGACGGAGGCGTCCTTGTCGCCGTCGCCCGCCGCGTTGACGGCGGCGAAGCGTTCGCGCACCGCGTCCAGGACGGGCAGCGGCGCCCCGGCCTCCGCCGCGTCGCCCAGGGCCAGGCGCAGGTCCTTCTCCATCAGCGTCGAACGGAAGAAGGCGGGTTCGTAGGTGCCCTTGCGCATCAGGTCGGCGCGGAAGCGCAGCACCACCGAACTGAAGCCGCTCTCCGCGACGGAGGCCAGCAGTTGGTCGCGGTCCAGCCCGGCGGCGACGCCGTAGGCCACCGCCTCGGTGAGGGAGGCCACTTGCGCGCCGAGCAGCAGATTGAAGATCAGCTTGAGGGTGGCGGCGGTGCCGGGCGCTCCGAGGTGGACGACCTGGCTGCCGAGGGTCTCCAGGAGGTCGCCGACCTTGGCGATGTCGCTCTCGTCGCCGCTGGTGTACACCCGCAGCTTGCCCTCGCGGGCCTGGAAGGGGTTGCCGACGACGCACGCCTCCACCCGGCGCAGTCCGAGTCCGGACAGCCGCCGGGCGCACTCGCGCGCGTAGGCGGGGGAGACCGTCGAGGTGTCCACGACGACGGCGCCGGGTGCCAGCACCGGGGCCACCTGCCCGAACAGCACGTCCTCGACGGCCGCCTCGTCGGCCAGGCTGAGCAGTACGACGGAGCGGCCCGCCGCGGCCTCCGCGGGACTCGCGGCGAGGGTGGCACCCGCCTCGGCCAGCGGCGCGGCCTTGGCCGCTGTGCGGTTGTGGACGGTCAGGGGGTATCCCGCGTCCAGCAGGCGGCGGGCCATGCCGCCGCCCATGTTGCCCAGCCCGATGAAGGCGGGCGGTTCGCCGTGCGGGGCGGCGGCGGGCGCAGCAGTCGAGGGCGCGGTCGCGGCGGCTCCTCCCGGAGCGGACCCGCTGTCGGAGGCGGGCGCCGGGTGCTGGGGCGCGGCGGATGCCGGCGGCAGTTCGTGGACGGTCTCGGTGACGGCCATCTCCCCGCCCCTGCGGAACGGCTGGAGCCTGCGCCGGTTCTCCACGTGCGCCTCGCTCAGCTCGAACGCGCGGAAGGAGGGCTCGTCCGTCCAGTCGGTGAGGACGTGGTAGACGCTCTTGTCCTCGACCGAACGCAGCAGCTTCTGGCCCCGGTTGGCGGGCTCGCGCGCGATACCGGTGGCCACCTGGCGCCAGGTCTCCTCGAACTCCTGCTCCTTGCCGGGATGGATCTCCATCCGCAGCATGACGCGGAACGGTGGCCGCGAATCAGCCTGCATGGTGTCCGCCTCCAATGCGTGGGAACGGCCCCCACGGTCACCATCCGCGCTCGACATCCGATCGAGGCGCGCTCCGGCCGGGGTCCGGCACCCGGTGCCGCTGCGGCCGTTCGTGCGGCGGACGGGCCCGGCACGCGCGTCCGGCGGGCACGTCCGGCAGCAGCCGGAAGGGTGCCCGGGAGCCGCGGGGAGACGGCGGCTCAAGTCCTGCTCGAGGGGCGTCTGCCTACGCTCGGGCCAGACCCCGACCTCGGATTCCTCGGGCCAGACCCCGACCCCGGAGAGATCACGCCATGGCACACAATCCCGACGGGAGCCTCGCCGGCGCCCCGGACGCTGCTCGCGGGCCCGCCCCGGGACCGGCCCCGCCCCCCTCCCCCGCGCCCGGTCCGGACGGCTCCGCCGGCGGAGCCGCCGGGCCCCGGGTGCGCCGCTGGCCGATCGTGCTGCTGCGCGCGGTGGTGACGCTCTTCCTCCTCCTGCTGCTGGTGCAGCCGGTGCTGGCGGGCATGTTCATCAGCGGCGACGTGGACCTGCTCGAACTGCACGAGATCAATTCCCACACCATCACCTTCACCGGCTGGGTGCTGGTGCTGGCGGCCGTCCTGGTGTGGCGGCCCGGACGCGGCCCACTGTGGCCTGCGGTGCTCGCGCTGCTGCTGAGCTTCGTCATCTCGATGCAGGTGGGCTGGGGGTACGCGCGGGAGCTGGAGCTGCACATCCCGATGGGCGTGTTCCTCGTCTCCGCCGGTACCGCGCTCGTCCACTGGGCGTACGCCTACCGGCCGGGCCGCGGGAGGCGGGGATGAGCGCGCCGCACGAGGGCAGCGGCGGCGGGCCCTCCGTGCCGGGCCGCGGTCCGGCACGGCGGCGGCTGCTGGCGCTGGCCACCGGAGCGGGCGCCGCCGCGGCGCTGGGCGGGGCCGCGGGCTGCGGGGCGCCGCGGGCCGGTGACGGGATCTCCGGCGAACTGCTGCGCAGCACCGCACCGCTGCCCGAGCCCTTCCAGGTGCCGCTGCCGGTGCCGCCGGTGGCCGAGCCGGTGCGCACCCGGGGTGGTGCCGCGGTGTACGAGGTGGAGCAGCGCGCCGCCCGGCTGGAGATCCTGCCGGGCCTCAAGACCGAGGTGTGGGGCTACGACGGGCGGTTCCCGGGCCCCACCTTCGTCGGCGAGTCGGAGCGCGAACTGCGGCTGCGGGTGCGCAACGCACTGGAGATGCCGACCTCCACCCATCTGCACGGCGGGGTGCAGCGGCCGGAGTCCGACGGGCATCCCACCGATCTGGTGCTGCCCTCCGGCTTCCCCGATCCGCGGCACCCCGAGGAGGCCGGGAAGGGCGAGTACAGCGGTTCGAAGATGGTGAAGCCGTCGGAGTGGACGATCTCGCGCGGGCACAAGGAGTACGTCTATCCGCTGAAGCAGCGGGCGACCACGCTGTGGTACCACGACCACCGGATGGACTTCAGCGCCCCGCAGGTGTGGCGCGGCCTGGCCGGGATGTTCCTGGTGCACGACGACGAGGAGAGCGGGCTGCCACTGCCCGAGGACTCCCGGGACATCCCGCTGATGATCTGCGACCGGGCCTTCGAGGAGGACGGCTCGTTCCGCTACCCGTCGCTCGACCCCTCGCTCGCGGGGAAGCCCGGGGTGCGCGAGCAGTACATGGAGGGGGTGACGGGCGATGTCGTCCTCGTCAACGGCGTGCCCTGGCCGGAGCTGGAGGTCAGCGCCGAGCGGTACCGCTTCCGCATCCTCAACGCCTCCAACGCGCGCCGCTTCCGGCTCGCGCTGGATCCGGGGCCGCGGGAGGGCGCCGCGTTCGTCCAGGTCGGCAGTGACGGCGGGCTGCTGGGCGCGCCGCGCGAGCACGAGGAGCTGCCGGTCTCGCCCGCCGAACGGTTCGACGTCGTCATCGACTTCGCGGCCTTCCCGATGGGCTCGGAGGTGCGGCTGGTCAACACGCTGGGGCACGGGCGCACCCGCGACGTGATGCGGTTCCGGGTGACGCGGCGGGCGAAGCGGGGCGCGGGCGCTCCCCGGGTGCCGCGGCGGCTGGCGGACGTGCAGCGGCTGAAGGCCGGGCAGGCGGTCGTCGACCGGCAGTTCGACTTCCGGCAGAAGCAGGTGCACGGCATGCGGATGTGGACCGTCAACGGGAAGCCGTACGACCCCGGTTCGCCGCTGGCCTCGCCCCGGCTGGACACCGTGGAACGCTGGCGCTTCACCAGCGACTTCCACCATCCGGTCCATGTCCATCTGGCCCACTTCCAGGTGCTCTCGCGCAGCGGCAAGACGCCGCTGGACTCGGACGCGGGCTGGAAGGACACGGTGGACGTGCGGCCGTTCGAAGTCGTCGACGTCCTCATCCGGTTCGCCGGATACCGCGGGATGTACATGCTGCACTGCCACAACCTGGAGCACGAGGACATGGCCATGATGGCGGACTTCCGCATCGTGTGACCGGCGCCGGGCCCCGGATCCGGTGCCGCTCCACCCGGCCGGCGACCGGCCGGAAGCCCTCGGGGCCGCTCGCGTGCGCGGGCGGCCCCGAGGGCTTCCGGCTGCCCGCTCCCCCGCTCCCCCTGCCTGCGCACCGAAGCGCCCGCGGACCCCGGGACCGCGCGCTGCACCTGGCACCGCGGCGCCTCGAGCGAGCGGCGACCCGCCCCCTAGCCCCCTCCGGCACCGTCGGCCGCGTCAAGGTTGGCGGCGGAAAGGGTTGGGGCTGCGATGCGGGTACTGTTCACGACCTGGGCCTGGCCCTCTCATCTGTACGCGCTGGTGCCACTGGCCTGGGCCTGCCGCAGCGCGGGGCACGAGGTGCTGGTCGTCAGCCAGCCGGAGCTGCTGCCCCTCATCGAGCGGACCGGGCTGCCGGGTGCCGCTGTCGGCAAGGACGTCGACGGGGTCGGCATGGTGCGCGGCTATGTGCTGCCCAGCGAGGACGACCCCACGGCCGACCGGCGGGCACCGCGCGCCGGGAAGGGGCCGCGGGCGCTGCGGATGTTCACCGCGCACGCCGACTCGATGATCGAGGGCACCGCCGAGACGGCCCGGCGCTGGCGGGCCGATGTGGTGGTGTCCGAACCGACGGCGCTGGCCGGTCCACTGGCCGCCGCCGCTGCCGGGATTCCCGCGGTACGGCTGCTGTACGGCGCCGATCTGATGGCGCGGGCCCGCCCGCTGCTGCCGGAGGCGCTGGCCCCGCTGGCCGAGCGGGTGGGCGTGGACCCGGAGGGCTACGACCCGTTCGGCGCCGTCACGATCGACCCGTGTCCGCCGGGGTTCCAGGCGCCGGACCCGGCCGGGCACCCGCGGCTGCCCATGCGGTACGTGCCGTTCAACGGTCCGGGCACGCCGCCCGATCCGCCGCTGCCGCCACCGGTACGCGGGGTCCGGCGGGCCGTGGTGACCTGGGGGCACACGATGGCGCGGCTGGACCCGGCGCTGTTCTTGGCCGGGCACGCCGCGCGAGCGCTCGCCGCGCTGCCGGGTACCGAGACCGTGCTGGCGGTCACTGCGGCGCAGCGGCCGCTGCTGGGCGAGCTGCCGGACGGCGTGCGGGTGCTCACGGACGCGCCCCTGCACACGGTGCTCGGCGGCGCGGACCTGGTGGTGGCGCACGGCGGGGCCGGGACGGTGCTGACCGGTCTGCGCGCGGGCGTGCCGCTGCTGCTGGTGCCGCAGTTGCCGGACCATGCCGGGCACGCCGCCCGGGTGCTGGCGGCCGGTGCGGGTGAGGTCCTCACCCGGGACGAGGCGGACCCGGAGGCGCTCCGGGACGCGGCGGCCGGGCTGCTGGACCCCGAGCGGGGCGCCGGGCGGCGCGAGGCGGCACGGGCATTGCGGGACGGGATGCTGGCGCAGCCCGCGCCCGCGTCGCTGGTCGGCGAGCTGGAGGAGCGGGTGGTCGCATGTGCGGCATAGCGGGCTGGATCGACTTCACGCGGGAGATGCGCGAGGAGGGCAGCGTCGTACGGTCGATGGCCGCCACCCTAGCCAACCGCGGGCCGGACGACGAGGCGGTGTGGACCGACGCGGACGCCGCGCTGGGGCACCGCAGGCTCGCCGTCATCGATGTGGACGACTCCGTCCAGCCGATGACCGCCGAGCACGACGGGCGCACCCTGGCCGTACTCGTCCACAACGGCGAGATCTACAACTACCGCGAGCTGCGTTCCCGGTTGACGGCTCTGGGCCACCGGTTCCGTACGGCCGGGGACACCGAGGTGGTGCTGCGCGCCTACCTGGAGTGGGGTGCGGAGTGCGTGGAGCGGCTGGACGGCATGTTCGCGTTCGCCGTGTGGGATCCGCGCCGCAGGCAACTGCTGCTGGCCCGCGACCGGCTGGGGATCAAGCCGCTGTACTACGCGCGGACCGCGGACGGACTGCTCTTCGGCTCCGAGCCCAAGGCGCTGCTGGCCCACCCGTCGCTGGAGTGCGTGGTGGACGCGGAGGGACTGGCCGAGCTGCTGGCCTACATCGCGACTCCGGGGCACGCCGTCTACCGGGGGATCCGGGAGCTGCCCGCCGGGCACGCGGCGCTCCTCAAGCAGGGCGCCGGCGGTGCCGTGCTGACCGAGTCGCGCTACTGGTCGCTGCCCGACCGCGAACACCCCGACACGCTGGAGCAGACCGTCGAGACGGTACGCGGGCTGCTGCAGGACGCGGTCGGCAGCCATCTGGTCTCGGACGTCCCGCTGTGCACCCTGCTGTCGGGCGGGGTGGACTCCAGCGCACTGGCGGCGTTCGCCGCCCGTGCCGGGGGCGGGCGGCCGCGCACCTTCGCGGTGGACTTCGAAGGGCACACGGAGCGGTTCCGCAAGGACTTCTGGCACGAGGACCCGGACGCGCCCTACGCGGCCGAGGTCGCCCGGCACGTGGGAACCGACCACGAACCGGTGGTGCTGCGCACCGCGGACCTGGCCGACCAGGTCGTCGACGCGGCGGCGCTGCGGGCCCAGGACCTGCCCCGGCCGATCCCGGACATGGACCGTTCGCTGTATCTGCTGCTGCGCGCGGTGCGGCAGCGCTCCACGGTGGCGCTGATGGGCGAGGTCGCCGACGAACTGTTCGGCGGTTACCAGTCCTTCCGCGACCCGACGCTGGTGGACACCGCGAACTTCCCCTGGGTGACGATGGGCCTGCGGGTGGCGCCGCACGGGATGAGCACCGGGCTGCTGGACCCGGGCCTGCTGCGCAAGATCGACGTGCCGGGCTACTCGGCGCAGCGCTGGGCGGAGACGGTGGCCGAGGTGCCCGCGGTGCCGGGCGAGTCGGAGACCGAGCGGGTGATGCGGCGGGTCGGGCACGCGCATCTCACCCGCTGGCTGCCGCTGCTGCTCTCCCGCGACGACCGGCTGAGCATGGCGGTCGGCCTGGAGCTGCGGGTGCCCTACTGCGACCACCGGCTGGTCGAGTACGTCTACAACATCCCCTGGGCGATGAAGACGGCCGACGGCCGCGAGAAGAGCGTGCTGCGCTCGGCCGTCGCCGATCTGCTGCCCGACTCGGTGACCCAGCGCCGCAAGAGTCCCTTCCCGATCACCCAGGACCCGCGCTACGGGCAGGTGCTGCGGCAGCGCTTCGACGCGGTCGTCGCCGACCCGGCCAGCCCGGTGCGGCCGCTGCTGGACGGCCCCGCCTGCGCGGAGCTGGCTGCCGAGGACCGGCCGATCGCGGTCGACGGGTGGGGCGAGCGCCGCAACGTCGAGATGGTCCTCCAGCTCGACGCGTGGCTGCGCCACTACCGCGTCCGGCTGGATCTGTGAGAGCGAACGGAGAGGGGCGAGAATCGATGCTGCTGAGCGATCAGCTCAAGGAGCTGGCCGCGCCGGTGCTGGAGAAGGTGCAGGCCCACCCGTTCTGGTCGGGGCTGCGGGACGGCTCCCTGCCGGGCGAGTCACTGGCGTACTTCGTGGAACAGGACACCGGGCATCTGCTGCCCGCCTACGCACGGGCGCTGGCGCGCACCGCTGCCGCCGCCGAGGCGGACGCGCACACCGCGCTGCTGGGCCGCTCGGTCACCGGGACGCTGGAGGCGCGGGACCGGCTGCGGCAGAAGTACGCCGAGTGGGCGGAGGGTGCGGGGCTGCCCGCGGCCGCCGGTACGCCGCAGGCGAGTCCGGTCACCCACGCGCACTGCGCGTTCTTCAACGCCTCCAGCGCCGCCTCCTTCACCGCCGGGGTGGGGGCGCTGCTGCCGATGGTGTGGTTCAACTTCCGGGTCTCCGACGACCTGCTGGAGCGGCACACCGCCGGGTCCCGGTACGCGGAGTGGATCGAGGCGTACCACCCCGGTCCGGGATACGGCTACGCGGTGCGGGCCTTCCTGGGGCTGGCCGACGAGCTGGGCGAGACGTCGTCGCCGGCCGGACGCGACCGGCTGGTCGCGCACTTCCGCACCGGCATCCGGCACGAGTGGGCGTTCGCCGAGGCCGCCTGGGACCGCCCCGAGTGGCCGGTGTGACCGGCCCGCTTCCGCCTCCCCCACCTGATCACCGCAACCCGAAGGGACAACCGTGAGCACTCAGACCCCGCCCAGGTATCCGTTCGCCTGGACCCCGCCCATGCAGGTGCCCGAAGCGCTGCGGCATGTGCACAGCAGCTCCGCGATGGAGGTGACGCTGCCGAGCGGGGACGTGGCGACGCTCGTGACCCGCTACAAGGACGTGCGCGCCCTGTTCGCGGACAAGCGTCTCTCGCGCAACATCGCGCGCCCCGACTGCGCACGCATCTCCGCGGACAACGACCTGTTCATGGACCCGGAGATCGACCCGGACCCGCCCAAGCACACCCAGGTGCGCTCGCTGGTGACCAAGGCGTTCACCGCCCGCCGGATCGAGGCGCTGCGGCCGTATGTGCAGCGTGTCGCCGACGAGCTGCTGGACGAGATGGCGGCCGGGCCGCGCCCGGTGGAGCTGAACGAGGCGCTGGCGTTCCCGCTGCCGATCATGGTGATCTGCAAGCTGCTGGGCGTGCCGGCCGAGGACCGCGACCAGTTCCGCGAGTACGTCGACGGCTTCCTGTCGGTCACCAAGCTGCCGCCCGAGGAGGTCGGGCAGTGCCGGCAGAACCTGTGGAAGTACCTGGGCGACCTGATCGACGCCAAGCGCGAGAAGCCCGGTGACGACCTGGTGAGCGAACTGATCCGGGTCCGCGACGAGGAGGACAACCGGCTCAACGACCACGAGCTGCACTTCTGGTGCCAGGGGCTGCTGATCGCCGGATACGTCACCACGGCCAGCCAGATCGGCACCGGCACGGCCGTGCTGCTGCACCACCCGGAGCTGGTGCGCGAGATCCAGGCGGACTGGTCGCTGGTGCCCTCCACGGTGGAGGAGCTGCTGCGCACCCAGATCATGGGCTCCTCGGTGGGCACCATGCGGTACGCCGTCGAGGACATCCCCCTCTCGGACGGTTCGGTCATCAAGAAGGGCACCAGCGTGCTGCTGTCGGAGGAGGGGGCCAACATGGACCCCGAGGTCTTCGACAAGCCCTTCGAGCTGGACATCCGCCGCCAGGAGAACCACCACATGACGTTCGGTGCGGGCATCCACTACTGCGTGGGCGCCGCGCTGGCGCGGATGGAGCTGCAGGTGGCCACCGAGTCACTGCTGCGCCGCTTCCCCGACATCAGGCTCGCGGCCCCGGCCGAGGAGCTGCCGCGGGCGCTGGGCGGGTTCATGGAGGGCTTCACCGAGATCCCCGTGGAGTGGTGAGGATGCTCCGCGTGACCGCGAACCCGGAGACGTGTGCGGTCAGCAGCCTGTGCGTGTACCGGCTGCCCGGTGTCTTCGACCAGGACGAGGACGGCCTGGTCGTCGTCCTGGACGAGACGCCGGACGGGGATCTGCACGAGGAGGTCCGCCGGGCGGCCCGCGGCTGCCCGACGAAGTCCATCCACGTCACCGAGGAGTGACCCCCGGACCGGTCCCGGCGCCCGCCTCCCCGCGCGCACCGGGACCGGCCGCTCCGCGGCGGGCCGACGGTCAGGGACCCGCGGCTAGCGGATGAGGTGCGGCAGGAACCGTGCGTACTCGTCGGTGACCGGGCCGGCCGACTCGCGGATGCCCAGGCCCGCGGCCTCCCCGTCCACCACCCAGGTGCCCAGCACCGTGCGGTTGCCGTCGAACTCCGGCAGCGGGCACAGCGCCTGGTAGCAGCACGGCTCGTCGCGCACCGACGGCTCCTGGCCCGGCTCGTGAAGTGTGACGCCCGCGCCCTCGCGGCCCAGCAGCGGCTTGGCCGCCCACCCGGTCGTCCCGGCCAGCTCCCGGGGCCCGTCCAGATAGGCGGGCAGCAGATGGGGGTGGCCGGGGAAGAGCTCCCACAGGATCGCCAGCAGCGCCTTGTTGGACAGCAGCATCTTCCACGCCGGTTCGATCCACAGCGTGCTGCCGGTGCCGCCGCCGTTGTCGAGGGTCTCCAGCACGTGCGGACCGAACCGGTCGGAGGCCAGCCACTCCCACGGGTAGAGCTTGAAGCAGGCCCGCACGAACTTCAGCCGCTGGTCGACGAACCGGCCCGAGAGCCGGTCCCAGCCGATCTCCTCCACCGGTATCGCGACGGTCTCCAGCCCGGCCTGCTCGGCGGTCTCCTGGAGGTAGGCCACCGTCATCAGGTCCTCGCCCAGCTCGTCCCGGGCCGAGTGGGCGAAGTGCACGGGAGCGCCCGGCGGCAGCAGCGCGGCCTGCTTGCGCCATACGCCGACCAGCCGCTCGTGCAGCGAGTTCCACTGGTCGGCGCCGGGGAAGCGGTCCTCCATCCAGAACCACTGCGGGGACGCCGCCTCCACCAGCGAGGTGGGGGTGTCCGCGTTGTACTCCAGCAGTTTCGCCGGCCCGCCGCGCCCGTCGTAGCGGAGGTCGAACCTGCCGTAGAGGCTGGGCAGTTCGGCGCGCCGCCGCCAGCTCTCGGACACCCGGCGCACCAGGGCCGGGTCGGTGAGGCCCAGGTCCGCGAACCGGCCGGCGGCCACGATGTGCTCCGCGGCCTGCAGGCACATGGCGTGCAGCTCCTCCACGACCTCCTCGAGGCCCTCCACCTCGGGCAGGGTGAGGGCGTAGTAGGCGCTCTCGTCCCAGTAGGGACGCAGCGAGCCGTCCGGGTACCGGGTCAGCGGGTAGATGCAGCCCTGCTCCTCGACGGTCTCCTGCCAGCCGGGGCGTGGGGTGAGGGTGTGGCGTTCCACGCGGCCTTCTCCTCTCGTCCGCGCCGCCGCCTCAGCCGCCGTACCCGCCGCCGGTGCCGTAGCCGTCATCGTCGTCGTCGCAGCCGAAGCCGGCCCGCTCGACGGCGGCCGCGTGGACGAAGGTGCCGCCCGTGGCGCGGCCTTCGTCCTCCCGGCCGCCGTAGTACCAGACGCTGCCCGCGCTCTCGGTCTGCTGCCCGGCGGTCCGGGCGGCGGGGAGGGCGGCGGTGTGCGCGCCCTGGGTGCCGCACTGGCTCGGGGGCAGGATGCGGTAGCCGCGCACCGCGTCGTAGCTGTCGGGGTCCACGCACCGCCGGTCCGGCTCCGAGGAGTATCCGGACAGGGCGACGGCCAGGGCGCCCATGCTGCCGAGCACCACGGTCGAGGAGCGCAGCCTGCGCCGCCGTCCCCGGGCTTCCCGGTCGCTGTGCGCCGGCTCCGGCGTGCTGGTCATGCGGTCCCCCTGAACAACTGAATGCCTGAATGCCTGAATGCGAGTCGAGATTCGAACTGCAGCGCACACCCTAGTGGGTGGGGTGCGGTGCCGCGGCGGGCCCCGGCGGAAGGGCCGGGTCCGCGCGATTCCTCCGTTTCGCGTGCTCCGGCGGCCCGTCGGGGCACGCGAACGGGCCCGGCGGCCGGAGGGCCGCCGGGCCCGGTGCGCGTCCCGCTGCCGCGGGCCGGGTCAGCGCGGCGGGTACAGCTCCCGCACCGCCGTCCGCAGGGCCACCGCCGGGTCGGCGGCGGCGCCCTCGGAGCGCCAGGCGACGAACCCGTCCGGGCGGACGAGGACGGCGCCGTCGGCGGCGATGCCGTGCTGCTCGGCCACGGCCCGGCCGTCCGCCGCGGTCAGGGTGGCTCCCGGGCCGCCCACCCGGTGGGCGTCGATCCGCACGCCGGTCTCCGCGGACACGGCCGCGGCCGCCTCCACCCATGCCTGGCCGCCCTCCGCGGTCAGCAGCACCGGCGCCCGTCCGTACAGGTCCAGGGTGGAGATGTCCTCCCCGGCCCGGTCCAGCTCGATGTGCGGGGCGCGGGTGCCGGGCTCGCCGCGCAGCGCGTGCGGCGGCACCGGCGGGCCGTCCCCGTACCGGTAGCCGAAGACGGTGGTGCTGTACGCCTCGGCGGGGTCCGGGCCCTCCCCTTCGCCGTCGCCGTCCGGGCCGGTGCGCTCCTGCATCATCCCGAGGGCCTGCTGGAGGGTCATCCAGGCCACCGGGTGGCGCTCGGTCTGGTAGGTGTCCAGCAGTTCGGGCCCGGACTCGCCGTCCAGCACGGCGGCCAGCTTCCAGGCCAGGTTGCCGGCGTCCTGGATGCCGAGGCTGGCGCCGAACCCGCCGGTGGGCGGCACCAGATGGGCGGCGTCGCCGACGAGGAAGACCCGGCCGCGCCGGTACTCGCGGGCGACCTGGGCGCCGATGATGAAGCTCAGCCACTTGGCGCCGCCGGCCGGGAGCTGCGGGACGATGCGCACGTCCAGGTCGGGCTGGCCGATGGCCGCGCGGACGAGTTCGACCGCCTGCTCCTCGGTGACCGTCTCCAGTGTCTCGCCCTCGGGCATGGCGGTGGCGAAGATCCACCGCTGTTTGCCGTCGTGCGCGAACAGGATGGTGGAGGGCGCGGGTTTGTCGAGGTAGCAGACGCCGACGTCGCGGCCCCGGGCCGCCCGGCTGAGGTCCGCCTCGAAGAGCACCGAGAGGGTGGTGGCGAACTCGCCGGGTCCGTCCGTCTCGATGCCCAGCTCGCGCCGGACGGGGCTGCGGCTGCCGTCGGCGGCGACGAGGTAGCCGGCGCGCACGGTGCGCTCCTCGCCGCTGGCGGTGTCCCGGAGCACGGCGGTGACTCCGGCGTGCTCGCCCTCGCCGCTCTCCTCGAAGGACACCAGTTCGGTGCCGAAGGCCAGTTCGGCACCGAGTTCGGCGGCGCGGCCGCGCAGCAGGTGCTCGAGCCGGTCCTGGTCGATGGGGGCCCACTCGCAGGGGCTGACGCCGCCGGTGGGGTCGGGCTGGTCGGTGGGGCCGCTGAACATCTCGGGGCCCGCGAGGGTCTCGGCCCGGATCATCAGCAGCTTGCTGAAGTCGGTGGCGAGGCTGGCCTCGGACCAGATGGGCCCCTCCAGCCCGACCTGCCGGTAGAGCTCGACGGTCCGCGGGTTGACGCCGCGCGAGCGCGGGTGGCTCAGCGTGTCGGGGTGGCGCTCGACGACGAGCGAGCGGATGCCGTGCCAGCCGAGGAAGACCGCGGTGGACAGCCCTGTCACCGCCCCTCCGACGATCAGTACCGGAACCTGCTGCGGGGCCTGCTGGTTAGCGCTCATGGGTACGGACTCCTCTCTCGGACGGGCCCGCTCAGGCGGCCTTGCGGCAGATCACGAGCGTGTCGTAGTCGCTCAGCGGCAGCACCTCGGTGGAGGCGAACCCGGCGCGCTCGGCGTGCGCGACGGCCTCGGAGACCGGGTACTCGGAGCCGCCGTCGGTGACCAGCAGCATGTCGAGGCTGATGACGAGGTTCTCGACGTGGTCGGGCTGGTCGTCGAGCATCCGGTCGTAGATCAGCAGCGCGCCCCCGGGGTTGACGGCGTGGAATGCCTTGGTGACCAGTTCGCCGCGCTGCTGCTCGTCCCAGTCGTGCAGCACATGCCCGAGGGTGACCACGTCGGCGCTGGGCAGCGGGTCGGTGAAGAAGCTGCCGCCGTGGAAGGTGACCTTGCCGGTCAGCCCGTAGGAGGCGACGTGCTCCTCGAACAGCGGCTCCATCGGCGGCAGGTCGAAGACGTGCCCGGCGAGGTGCGGCTGCGCCTTGACGATGATGGAGCACAGGTTGCCGCGTGCGCCGCCGATGTCGAGCACGGAGTCGTGGCCGCTCCAGTCGAACTTGCCCACCAGTTCGGGGCCGACGACGTGGGTGAGCGCGTCCATCATGCCGACGAACTGCCGCAGGATGTGCGGGTTGCGGGTGACCTCCTCGAAGTCGCTGCCCGACTGCTGCTCACCGGTGCGCAGCGCCTCGGTGAGCTTGCCCCAGGCGGGGTAGAGGTTGCGGTTGGAGCGCTCCAGGAAGCCGCCCACGTAGCGGTTGCTGCCGCGCACCAGGTAGGTGCCGGCGCCCTCCGCGTTGCCGAACCTGCCGCCCTCCTCGCGAGTGAGCAGGCCCAGCGCCGCCAGCAGGTTGAGCCAGTCGCCCAGTCCGCGGCCGTGCAGACCCAGCTCCTTGCGGATCTCCTCCTCGGTCGCGGGGCCCTTCTGGTCGAGGGTGGTGAACAGACCCAGTTCGACAGCGGTCAGCAGCGCCTTCGCGTCGCAGAACGCGTTGCTCAGCCGGATGATTCCGGCCGGGGTGCTGACATCCAGGCTGGTGTGCGTCATGCGCAGGACTCCTTCCGAAACGGCACATGGCCTGGCGCCAGGGCCGCTCCGGGAGGGTCACACCGCGAAGTTGAGTGCCCCTCGAACCGCGGTGGGGACGGCGCCGGGGCCGTGCGCCCCCGCCGGATCTCCAGTCGCCCTCAAGGGGCCGTGGCTACTCATCAGGGGTGCCGAAACCGGCCAAGCCCAGTTGTTCAGAGGGGACATGCATGTATGACGTGAAGATCCCGGTGCTGATCGTCGGCGGTGGTCCCGTCGGGCTCTCCACCGCGCTGTTCAGCGGGCGGCGCGGCGTCCGCACGATGCTGCTGGAGAAGCGGGACAGCACCTCCATGCTCCCCCGCGCCCCGGGCCTGCAGGCCCGCACCATGGAGCTGTTCCGCGCCGCGGGGCTCGGGAAGGAGATCCGCGCCCTGGAGAAGGGGAACTCGCACGCCTACTTCGAGGGCGGGATCATCAAGGTCGACACCTTCTCCGACATCGACAACGCGGAACTGCTGGAGTCCCCGTCGCTGGACGGCCCGACGGTCAGCCCGGAGCGGGTGATGGGCTGCGGGCAGGACCGGTACGAGAAGGTGCTGGTCGCCAAGGCCCGGGAGTACGGCGCCGATGTCCGGTTCAACACCAGGCTGGTCTCCTTCGAGGCCGACGAGGAGGGCGTCACCGCCGTGGCCGAGGAGGCCGCGACGGGGAACCGGATCACCATCCGCGCCGACTACCTGGTCGGCGCCGACGGTGCGGGCAGCCGCGTCCGCAAGGCGCTGGGCGTCGAGCGGACCGGCCGCGGGACCGTCTTCAACGCGCTGAGCATCTACTTCCGGGCGCCGGAGCTGGAGACGCTGCTCAAGGACCGCAAGTTCATCCTGTGCTACGCCTCGGCCGGGGGCTCGCTGATGGGCCTCTCGCGGCTGCACGGCTGCGATCCGTGGCTGGCGGCGCCCATCTACTACCCGGAGAAGGGCGAGACACCGGACGACTACACCGACGAGCGCTGCGTGGAGATCGTCCGCCGCGCGGCCGGCAAGGACATCGACGTCGAGATCATGGACAAGGTGCCCTGGCAGGGTGCTCAGCTCGTCTCCGAGACCTTCCGCGTGGGCCGGGTCTTCCTGGCGGGCGACGCCGCGCATGTGCACCCGCCCGCGGGCGGCTTCGGGGCCAACACCGGCATCCACGACGCGCACAACCTGTCCTGGAAGCTGGCGGCCGTGCACGACGGCTGGGGCACCGACGCGCTGCTGGACACCTACGACGCGGAGCGCCGTCCGCTGGGCACCGCCATGTCCGAGCAGGCCCTGGTGCGCAACCGGATCCGGCACGGCTACGCCACCGAGCAGGACCGGAAGGACTTCGTCGACGACGTGATCATCACGCTCGGCTACCGGTACCGTTCCGCGTCCGTCGTCGGCGCCGAGGGCTCCAAGGTGCTCACCCCCGACCTGGAGCTGACAGGCGAGCCGGGCACCCGCGCGCCGCATGTGTGGCTGACGCGTGCGGGCACTGCGGGCGCTGAGGGCGCTGAGCGGATCTCCTCCATCGACCTGTTCTGGGACGGCTTCGTCCTGCTGCACGGCCCGGACGGCGGTGCCTGGGCGAAGGCCGCGGTCAAGGCCGCCGAGCGGCTGGGCGTGCCGCTGCGCACCCACGCGGTGGGCCCGGAGGAGGAGCTGCGGCCCGAGGACCGCGACTGGGCGGCCGCCTACGGGGTGGGGCCGGGCGGTGCCGTGCTGGTGCGGCCGGACGCGTTCGTGGCCTGGCGCTCGGCTGAGGGCACCTCGGCTGTGGCGGACCCGGACGCGGTGCTCGACGACGTGCTGGCGCGCGCCTCGGCGGCGGCCTCGTGACCGGGGCGGAGCGGGCCGATGACTGACGGGGTGACGGCCCGGGCCGGGCAGGTGCTCGGCCAGGCCATGGCCTTCCAGCCGGCGAAGCTGGTGCTGGCCGGGGTGCGGCTGGGGCTGTTCGCGGCGCTGGCCGAGGGGCCGCTGCCGGAGGAGCGGCTGCGCGAGCGGCTGGGGCTGGGCCGGCGCGGCTGCGACCACTTTCTGGCGGCGCTGGCCGAACTCGGCTTCCTGGAGCGCACGGCGGACGGCGCGTGGGCCAACACCCGGGTGTCGGGGCAGTTGCTGGTGCCCGGCGACCCGGCGTCGCTCAGCGGGTTCCTGCAGCTCGCCGACCGGGTGATGTATCCGGCGTGGGACCGGCTGGCCGAGGGGCTGCGCAGCGAGGAGCCGCAGGCGGCGACCTATTCCGGCGAGGACATGTTCGATCAGCTCTACGACAGTGAGGAGAAGAAGGACGGGCTGGTGCGGATGGCGGAGGACGCCAGCAGGCCGCTGATCCCCGCGCTGGCGGAGGTCTTCGACTGGGCGTCCTACGGCTCGGTGCTGGAGCTGGGCGGCTGCCGGGGCAATGTGCTGGCCGGTCTGGTGGGCGCGCATCCGCATCTGGAGGCGCGGGTCTTCGACCTGCCGCAGTTGGAGGAGGACTTCGACGCGCACATGGCGGCGCTGGGGACGACCGGCAAGCTCGGCTTCCACGGCGGTGACTTCTTCGCCGGGCCGCTGCCCGAGGCCGATGTGCTGATGCTGGGGCACGCGCTGGTGGACTGGAACGACGACCAGCGCGCCCAGTTGGTGAAGAACGCCTTCGCCGGAGTGCGCCCCGGTGGCGCCTTCCTGGTGTGGGACCCGGTGATCGTCCCGGGTGAGGAGAGCTATCTGCGCAATCTGCTGCGCAGCCTCAACCTCCAGTTGATGACGCCGCACGGGAAGGGATACACGTTGGCGCAGTGCACGGGGTGGATGCGCGACGCGGGGTTCGCCCGGGTCGAGCACCGTTCGCTGGGTCACGACGTCACCCTGGTGATCGCCCACAAGGGCGGCTGACCCGCGGTCCTCGCACGTCCGCCCGCCCCCGCTCCGGGGGCGGGCGGACGTGCGTGCGCAACAGGGGGATCCAGGAGCTGAGCTGGGCGGATATCACTCCATGGTGAGCACCAGCTTGCCGTCCAGTCCGCCGGCTTCCCCTGTCCGGTGCGCCTCGGCCGCCTCGGCGAGCGGGAAGGGCCTGTGGAGCGGCACCTCCAGAGTGCCGTTCCGCAGCAGCGCCAGTGCCTCGTCGAGCGCGGCACCGGTGCGCTGGAGTCCGGACCCGCCGCCGGAGAACCGGGCCCCGTGCTCCTGCGCTGCCTGCGGGGAGGCGAGGGTGAGCACCCGTGCTGCGCCGCCGCGGGCGAGCCGGACGGAGTCGCCCAGCACGTCGGCTCCGGAGACGTCCAGTACGGCGTCCACTCCGTGCGGCGCGGCGGCGGCCACCCGCTCCGGCCAGCCCTCGCCGTAGCGGACGGGGGTGGCCCCCAGCCGGCTCAGCCGCTGGTGGACCCGCTCCGCCGCGGTGCCGACCACTTGCGCGCCCCGGGCGAGCGCGAACTGGACGGCGAGGTTGCCGACGGCACCGCCCGCGCCGTGCACGAGCAGGGTCTCCCCCGCGGCGACGCCCAGTTCCTCCAGTGCGCGGTGGGCGGCCTCCGCGGCGGAAGGCAGCCCGGCGGCGCGGTGCACGTCCAGGTCGCCGGGGCGCAGCCGGAGCTTGTCGAGGTCGGCGAGGAGCAGCGTGGCGTAGGCGTGCGGGGCCTGGCCGAAGACCTCGTCGCCCGGCTCCAGGCTGCTGACGCCGTCACCCACGGCCTCGACGGTGCCCGCGAACTCCGACCCGGGGATGTGCGGCAGCGGCACCGGCATGACGGCGGCCATGGAGCCGCTGCGCAGCTTCCAGTCCAGCGGGTTGACGCCCGCGGCCCGGACGGCGACGCGGACCTGGTCGGGATCCGGTTCGGGGATGTCGATACCGGTGGGCCGGAGCACTTCGGGGCCGCCGTACGCGGCGAAGGCGATGGCCTCGGGCATGGCGAGCACCTGCTTCCTGTGCGTGGGGGACGTGGGGTCAGTCGGGAGGGGAGTTCGGAGGGGAGCCGGGAGGGGAGAGGAGGACTCCCCGCCCCGCGTTCCCGGCACGTCTCCTCCCATGCCCACCGACCCGTCGGCGCTCGCCTCGGTCTGCTCGCGTCGGTCGCGCTCAGCCGGCCTCGTCCCGCAGCCGCCGCAGGTGCCGCTCCTGGAGTTCGCGGCTGCGCCGGGCGAAGTCCAGCAGGAGCTCCAGTTCCGGCAGCGAGTAGCGCTCCAGGAGAGCCGCGCCCTCGTGCGCGAGCGGACCGTAGAGGTCGGCGGCGCCGCGCCGGGTCCGCGGGGTGGCGCGGACGACGGACTTGCGGCGGTCGTGCGGGTCCGGCTCGCGGGTGAGGTAGCCGAGCCGGGCCAGCCTGTCGAGCATCGCGGTGACGCTGCCGGTGGTCAGCCCGAGCGCGGTGCCCAACTGGCTGGGTGTGGCGCTGTCGCGCTGGGTGAGGACATCGAGGCAGTGCAGGTCGGTGCGGTTGACGCCGAGCCGGTCGGCAGCGGCGGCGTCCACCGCGTCGGTCGCGCCCTGCAGGGCGCGGACCTCGGCGCCGAGCTGCTGCCGCAGCTCGTTCTCCTTCGGCTCGTGCGGCGGGACATCCGATTCACTTGACATACAAGTATCTCGACTCTCAAAATAAAGGCGTCCGGTTACCTTGACTTCCAAGATAACCGGTTCCCAAGGTATTCCCACCATCGGGTTGTTGCCCGGGTTCCAGGAAGGAACACTGCGATGAGCAACCAGCACGCGGAGCACACACCGGACCGTCAAGACGGGCAGGCCGAGCACGCCGAGCACGCCGAGCAGGTCGAGACACTCGAAGCCTTCTACACCGACGTGAAGCGGCTGGGCCACTGGACCCGCTCCCGCACGATCGAGGTGCGCACCCGGCGTGCCTCCGTCCACCTCGACCTGCGCTCGGCCCAGATCCCCGCGGGGGAGATCGAGCTGCGGCTGCACAGCGAGCGCAGCACCCTCAAGCTCCTGCTCCCCGAGGACGCCGTCCTTCAGGAGTCCGGGCTGGCCCTGGCCGGACGCTGCAAGATCAAGGACCGCGAACGGCACGCCGAGCACAGCGGGCGCGTCGTACGGCTCACCGGAACGCTCCAGCACAGCGAGATCCGCGTCGCCCGCGGCGGGGTCGCCACGCTCAGCGCGATGTTCTCCCGCGAGTTCCTCGACGACGCCCGCACCGCGCACCGGGACGGCACCGAACCGGTACTGCCCGACCCCGGCAAGGAGCACGGGACACCGTAGACCGGGCAGCAGCGCGGGCCGCGGACGAGCCCGCCGGCCCGAGCTCTCCAACCGCCCTCGAGCACGCGCCCGTAGCCTGCCCCTCCGGCACCGGAACCTGCCGGTCATGGCGGGTGCGGCCGGTCGTCCGGACGACCGGCCGCATCGCCCGGTACCGCCCGGTACCGCCCGGCACGCGCAGGGGGCGCCCGCATGACTCCGGAGCAGGTCCAGTCCTTCTTCGCGGCGCTCGCCGCCGTCCTGGTGCTCGGCCGGCTGCTGGGCGCGGCGGCGCGCCGGCTCGGACAGCCCCCGGTGGTGGGCGAACTGCTCGCCGGGGTGCTCCTGGGGCCCACCCTGTTCGACGGCGCGGCGGCCCGCCTCCTCTTCCCGGCCGACATCCGGCCCCTGCTCGCGGCACTGGCGGACCTGGGGCTGGTGCTGTTCATGTTCATGGTCGGCTACGAGTTGGACCTGACCCGGCTGCGCGGCACCGGACGCCTCGCGGTCTCCGTGTCCCTGTGCTCGGTACTGGTGCCGCTGCTGCTGGGCGGGCTGCTGGCGCTGCACCTCGCCGACCGGCACGCCACCGGCGGCCGCGCCGCGTTCGTGCTCTTCCTCGGCGCCGCGATGGCGGTCACCGCCTTCCCCGTGCTGGCCCGCATCCTCGCCGACAGCGGACTGGGGCGCACCCGGATCGGCGGCATCGCGCTCGCCTGCGCCGCGCTCGACGACGTCCTCGCCTGGTCCCTGCTGGCGGTCGTCGCCACCGTCGCGGGCGGCGGCGGCCAGTGGCGGATGCTGCTGGCGCCCGGCTATCTGGCCCTCATGCTGCTCGTCGTACGGCCCGGTCTGCGGTGGCTCTTCCACCGGCCCGGCACCGCGCGCCGGGCCGGCTGGCAGGGGTGGGTACGCGACCACGTGACCGCCGACCAACTCGTCGTGGTCCTGGCCGGACTGCTGCTCTCCTCCCTGGCCACCGCCTGGCTGGGTGCCCACTTCGTCTTCGGCGCCTTCCTGTTCGGCGCCGTGCTGCCCCGCGACACCTCCCGGCACCTGCGCCTCCAGCTCACCGACCGGCTGGAGTACCTCACCCGGCTTCTGCTGCTGCCGGCCTTCTTCGTCGTCGCCGGACTCCAGGTGGACCTCTCCCGCACCGGAGTGCGCGACCTGGGCGAACTCGGGCTGATCCTGCTGACCGCGGTGACCGGCAAGTTCGCCGGCGCCTACGCAGGCGCCCGGCTCAACCGCGTTCCACCGGTGCAGAGCGGGCTGCTGGCCGCACTGCTGAACACCCGCGGCCTGACGGAGCTCGTCATCCTGACCGTGGGGCTGCAACTGGGCGTCCTGGACCGCGAGCTGTACGGCCTGCTGGTCGTCATGGCCCTGCTCACCACCGCCATGACAGGCCCGCTGCTGCGACTGCTCGGCCGCCGCCGCGGCGGCCCGACGGCGCTGGGCGACTTCGACCACCCCGCCGAGCGCCCCCGGGGCACCCGCACCTTTCCAGCGGCCTCCCGGAAGGGCTGAGGCGGCGGTGACGTGCAGGCCGGTACCGCCGGCCCCACTCGCCCGGCCTCGGCAGGGAGCGGCCTCCCGGTGCCATGGCCCCGTCCGCCGCTCCCTGCGAAACCGGCCGCCGGAATCGACCTGAGACGGGGAGCGGGCCGGGAGCTCCGGACGGGATGTCGAGGGCGTCAGCGAAGGCTCGGAAGGCATCGACCGTCATCGGGGAGATGCCGCGTTCCGGACGCGAGAGCTGCGCGGCTGAGTACCCGGTCTTCTGGCCCAGTTGCTCCAGCGTGACGCCCTGCTCCCGTCTGATGACGCGAATCAATTGGCCCGGGGCCAAGTGCTCCCTCGATGGGGTGGGCGGCAAACGGATGACCGGTCGCATCAAACCCCCCTGGTCGTGCTGCCGGAACACCCATCGTAGGAGCAGAAGACGTAGTGGCGGTCACTGTTGCGTGAGATGCAAGGACCGTGCACGCCGACCCGATACCTCTCCCGATCCGCTCCCGGCTGAGGCGCAATCGGTGAGTGCGCCCCACCCCCTACGGCGGGGAGCGCCCACACCTACCGCATCAGGAGGCATCGTGACCGACACATATCTGTCAGAGCTGGCTGGGCGAACCGTCTTGGTAACGGGAGGCGCTGGGTTGATCGGCAGCCGCATCACCGGTCGCCTCCGCGAACCGGGAGCCCGCTGCCGCGTGCTGTGCACGCTCGACGCCTATCCCGCCCACACCTACCGGGACATCTTCGGCGTCGGCCTCGACAGCCCCGACGTCGTCCGAGCAAGCATCACCGACGAGGCCGCCGTGACGCGTGCTGTTGAAGGGACCGACTACATCATCCACGCCGCGGCGCTGGCTGACGTGGCAGCCTGCACCCGCCACCCGCATAACGCGATCGCCGCCAACATCTGTGGCACACAGACCGTGTTGGACGCTGCCGCCGCCAGCGACCGACTGCGCCGATTCGTGTTCGTCTCCTCTGCCAGCGTCTACGGCAACGGCGAGCCGGACAATGTGCGCACCGTGTCCGACCTGTGGACGCACCCTCCCGGAGCGCAGCACCGTGACCGCGCCGCACACCGCCGAAGCGCACGTGCGTCGGCAGCGGGCGTAGCTCCTGCACCGTCAGGAGCTGCCGACCCACGCCGAGCAGCGCCCGCACCCTGCGGCGGCGGCGCGATTCCTGGGAGCGCGGCGTCAGCCCAGCGCGGCCTCCGCCAGGAGGTCGAGCTGGGCCGGTGCGGCGGTGCAGGGGAAGACCAGCAGCTCGTCGCATCCGGCGGCGGCGTAGGCGGCGGCCGTCTCGCGCAGGGAGTCCGCGTCGGTGAGGACGGCCTTGGCGGCCATCTCCGCCTTGGGGCCGATGAACGCGTAGTAGGCCCGCAGATAGCGCTCGGCGGTGGCGCGTGCCTCCGGCCCCAGGCAGGCGTAGACCAGCGCGACCAGCCGCGGGCTGTCGCTGCGGCCCGCGGCGCGCCAGGCGTCGCGGGCCTGCTGCGCCAGGTCGGCGTAGGCCGTGGCCGAACTGCCGCCCGCGATCCAGCCGCCCGCGTGCCGCGCTGCCCGCCGCATCGCGGCCGGGGTGTGCCCGCCGACGATCAGTTCGGGGCCCGGCGCCGCCGGGAAGGGGCCGATGCCCGCGACGCCGGTGTCGGTCTCCTTGCCGTCCCAGACGTTGCGCAGTTCGGTCAGCAGCGCGTCCAGCCGGCGCCCCCGGTCGTGGTACGCGGCACCGGTCGCCTGGAAGTCGTCCTCGCGGCCGCCCGCCGCGGCGCCGACCACCAGCCGTCCGCCGGAGATCTCGTGCAGGGTGGCGAGCTGCTTGGCCAGCAGCGCGGTGCCGGGCCGGTAGGCGGCCAGCAGGACGCTGGTCGTCAGCCGGATCCGTTCGGTGACGGCCGCGGCCGCGGTGAGCGCGGTGAGGGGTTCGTAGCTGTCGTAGACGAGCCGGTCCAGGACGCCCAGCGCCGAGAAGCCGTGCTCCTCGGCGCGGGCCGCCCACCGGACGAGGCGCCGCCCGTCGACGTCGGGCACGGTGGTGGGCAGGCCCACTCCGATCTCCACAGTCGGTCTCCTTGTGTCGTCAGGACGTGGCGGCCGTCGGTTTGCGGGCGGCCAGGAGCGTGTTGCCCAGCGGCAGCGGCCGGGACGTCACCCCGGTGAATCCGGCCTGCTCCATCCAGCCGGCGCAGTGGTCCGGGTGGTATCCGGCCCCCGCCGGGGTCATGACCAGCATGTGCAGGCTGGCGATCAGCGAGGCCAGTTCGGGCTTGTCCCCGTTCATCGGGTCGTAGACGAGCAGCGTCCCGCCCGCGTGCACGGCCGCGTACGCCTTCTCGATCAGCGCGCGGCGCTCGTCGCGGGAGAAGTCGGCCAGGACGTGGCCGATGACGACGACGTCGGCGGGCGGCAGCGCATCGGTGAAGAAGTCGCCGCCGACGAAGGCGGTACGGTCGGCCACCCCCAGGTCCGCGGTGTGCTCGGCGCAGGGTCCGGCGTTCTGCGGCCGGTCGAAGACGGTGGCCGTCAGCCCGGGGCGCTCGCGCACGATGCGCGCCGCCAGGTTGCCGCGGGCGCCGCCCACGTCGGTGAGGGTGGCGTACCCGGACCAGTCGAGTGCAGCCAGCAGATGCGGGATCAGCGGCTGGCTGAGCGAGTCCTGCATGGCCAGGAACATCCGGCGGGCCTGCGGATCGCTGAGCATGGCCTCGAAGTCGCCCTCGGCCTGGGGTTCCCCGGTGCGCAGCGCCTCGGTGAGCCGCCCCCAGGCCGGGTAGAGCACGAACCCCGCGCCTTCCAGGAAGCCGCCCTGGTAGTCGGGGCCGCGGACCAGGTGCTGCTGGGCGGTGTCGCTGTTGCGGTAGCGGCCGTACTGTCGCTCCAGCAGGCCGACGGCGGTCAGCGCGTCGAAGAAGTCGGAGGCGGCCCGCGGGTGCAGACCCAGCGCGGCGCGCAGCTCCTCGGCCTCCGCGCTGCCGTCGGCGGTCTGCGCGAGGGCGGAGAAGACGCCCAGCTCCAGGGCGCTCAGCAGCAGTTTGGAGGCCGCGAAGCCGAGCCCCAGCCGGGCCAGCTCCGAGGTCTGGGGAGTGTCGAGGGTGGCGGACTCGGGTGCCGGGGGCAGCGAGGTCATGCGCGGTCACCTTCCTTGACGGTCGCGGACGCGGCGCCCCCGGGCGGTTCCTCGGCCTCCGCGCCCTCGGGGGCCAGGCCGCGGGCCACGGCGTGCCGTCGCAGGGCCAGGGCGCCGCCGACGGACAGCGCCAGCACCGCGAGCAGCAGGTAGTACAGCGCCTCGGGAATCACGTCGATCAGCCGGACGAGGCCGCTGCCCGCGCCGCCGCCGAGCGCCGCGAACAGCCACAGCAGCCCCAGCATGTGCGCGATGAAGCTGCGCGGCAGGACGTCGGCCACGGCGGCGATGCCCACGGCGGCGACGATCAGTTCGCCGCAGGCGTGCATCAGGTAGACCACCAGCAGCCACAGCGGGGAGACCTTGCTGTCGCCGGAGGCCAGCCCGGCGGCCACCGCCATGATCAGGAAGCTGACGCCGGTCAGCAGCAGCCCGGCGGAGAACTTGGCCGGGACGCCGCCGCGCCCGCCGCCGTGCTTGAGCAGCAGCCAGGCGAACACCGGCGCCAGCACCAGGATGAACAGCGGGGTGGCCGACTGCAGCCAGCTGACCGGCACTTCGAATCCGAGCACGTCGCGGTCGGTGGAGTTCTTGGCGAACAGCGTGAGCGAGGAGCCGTCCTGGGCGATGAGCGACCAGAACAGCGTCGATCCGAGGAAGATCCACAGGAAGGCGCGCAGCCTCCTGCGGTCCGGCGGCCCCAGTTCGGGGCTGCGGTAGAGGACGGTGTAGGCGACGACGGGCGCGACGATGGTGACCATGCCGACGAGGGCGATGCCGCTGCCCGCCGTCAGCGCTCCGCCCGCCGCCATCCCACAGAGCAGCAGCACGAGGACGGCCGCGACGGCGCCGGTCCGGCGCTTGACGCGGCGGGCCGATGCCGCGTCCAGCGGCCGGCCGGGCAGGTCGCCCACCCCCTGGAACTGCGGCCGGGCCAGCGCCACCTGGATGGTGCCGATCAGCATCGCGGTGCCCGAGACGGCGAAGCCGAGCCGCCAGTCGACGCGCTCGCCGAGGAACCCGGCGATCAGCGGCGAGGTGAGCGCGCTGACCTGGATGCCGACGTAGATCAGCGAGATGCCGGCCTCGCGGCGGCCGCCGTCCTTGAACATCAGGTTGAGCAGGGCCTGGTGGTTGGGCTTGTACAGGCCCATGCCGACGGCCAGCAGGACGAGCGCGAGCGGTGTCAGCCACAGCAGCGGCGTCGCCAGCGCGAAGTGGCCCGCGGTGGTGACGGCGGCGCCGAGCACCAGGGTGCGCCGTGGGCCGAGCAGCCGGTCGGCGACCCAGCCGCCGGGCAGGCAGAGCATGAACGCCAGCCCGATCCAGGCGCCGAACAGCGCGGCGGCGTCCGCCTTGGCGAGTCCGAGCCCGCCCTCGTCGCGGGGTGCGACGGCGAACAGCACGAGGATCGCCTGCATGCCGAAGAAGCCGAAGCGCTCCCACAGGTCGCTCATGAACAGGGTGCGGAACCAGTTGGGCCAGGGCCGCAGCGAGGTGGTGGCCGGTGCGCCGTCCGCCGCGGGGGCCGGTTGCTGAGCTGTCATGCCGCCGGGCCTCCCTGGGGGGCCACCTCGGCGGCGCCGGCGCGTGCCAGCCGGAGCTGCGGGTGGAAGGCGAGGTAGAGGCCGCCGACGGCGTTCTGCTCGCTCATCGGGGCCTGCTTCTGCTCGTGGACCTTGTTCAGGTTGGCGAGCGGGTTGGGGTCGCCGCTCTCGGCGCCGTTCAGATGGGCGTGCACGCTGGCGTACACGTCCTGCGCGTCCTCCATGTCCGCGATACCGGTGATGATCCGGTCGAAGGCGTCCTGGAGGTTGAGGTTCTCGCGCTGCGCGGAGGTGAGCTTCTGCGCGTTGTAGAAGTGGTGCTCCTTGCCGCGGTAGCTCTCGTAGAAGACCGAGACGAGCACCAGCAGCCGCTCGTAGGCGTGCTGGTAGACCGTGTTGAAGAACTGCCAGGCTTCTTCCTCCTCGACCTCGCCGCGGATGACGCTGCCGAGCGCGGCGCTGGCCAGCATGGCGCTGTAGGTGGCCAGGTGGACGCCGGTGGACAGCAGCGGATCGAGGAAGCAGGCGGCGTCGCCGCACATCAGATAGCCCGGGCGGCCGAAGTCCTGTGCGGTGTAGGAGTAGTCCTGCTCGACCTTCATCTCGCCGACCTGCTCGGCGCCGCCGAGCAGATCCGCGACGGCCGGGCACTCGGCCAGCACCTGGTCGTAGACCTCCTGGACGCCGCCGAGGCGGTTGCGCTTCTCGTTGAAGATGTCCCGCCCGGTGACCAGGCCGATGCTGGTGGTGCCGTCGTGCAGCGGGATCACCCAGAACCAGCCGTCGGGTGCCGAGCAGACGGCGATGGCGCCCTCGGGACCCCGGTCGAGCGGCTTGACGTTCTTCCAGTACGACCAGGCGGCCACGTTGCGGAAGATCTCGTGGTACTGGCGGTTCTTGACGTGCCGCGCCGCCATGACGCCGCCACGCCCGGAGGCGTCGACGACGTAGTCGAAGGCGATGCGGCCGCTGCGGTCCGGATCCTTGGTGCCGGCCCAGCGGGCGGCGACCGGCCGCTCCCCCGCGAACTCCAGCTCCTTGACGGTGACGTTCTCCACCACCTCGACACCCAGCGAGGCGGCGTGCCGCAGCAGCAGCTCGTCGAACTCGGAGCGGACGACCTGCCAGGCGTTGGTGCCGTCGTCGCCCAGGCTGTCGAACTTGACCTCCCACTCCTCCGGGCCCCAGAAGAAGTAGGCACCGCCCTTGGGCTGGAAGCCGTGGGACTGCACCTTGTCCCAGACGCCGAGGAGTTCGAGTATCGGGCGGCACGAGGGGAGGATCGACTCGCCGATGTGGTAGCGGGGGAACTGGTCGCGCTCCAGCAGGGTGACCTCGAAGCCCTGCTTGGCCAGCAGTCCGGCCGCCGTGGACCCGGCAGGCCCGCCCCCGATGACGAGGATCTGGGTGGAACCGCGCATGAACTTCTCCATTCCTCCGGGGCCCAGGACAGATCGGGTGGAAGGCTCGGACCCTCCCGGGCACGGTGCGCCGGGCTGCCGGAGGAGCGGTGGAGACGGCCTCAATGCCCGGCTGCGTCGGCGGCGTTCCCCGCGCGACACCCCGCGCTCCTGCGTTTCCCTGCGTTTCCCCGGGGTTCCCGGGGTTCCCTGCGTTTCCCGCATCGCGCGCGCCGGGGCAGGCACAGCCGGTTCGAGGGCGGGTGGAGGCGGAGCGGGGCCGCTCCAGCAGGACTCGAGCGGGGTGCAGTCTGCTGGGCGCCGCCCGGGAGCTGCCCGGGTCAGTCGACGCGAAGGAGACCACCATGCGTGCAAGAGCCATCCGCACCCTGGCCGTCAGCACGGCGAGCGCGGCGGTGCTGTCCGTCGGGCTGGTGGCGGGCGCCCCGAGCAGCGGTGCACAGCCCGCGGCGGCCAAGGCGCCGTCGACGGCCGAGATCGTGCGGTACGGGCAGCCGAGCCTCTACACCAAGAACATCGACAAGATGCTGGACTTCTACCACGAGGCGTTCGGTTTCCAGGTCGACTTCCGCTTCCCGGCCGCGGGGGACGCCGTCTTCGGCACCGTCAGCCTCGGCGACAGCTACTACCTCACGTTCGCCACCTACGACGTCATCAAGGAGGCCACGCCGCTGCGGCACATCGGCCGCTCGCTGCGCAAGCAGTCCGAGATCGTGGTGATCACCAGCGATGTGGACGCGCTGTACGCCAAGGCCCGGCAGGCGGGCGCGCGCGGACTGATGGCGCCCAAGGACCAGCCCTGGGGCGAGCGGTCGGCCTACGTCGCCGACCCGGAGGGCAATCTGGTGCAGCTCTCCACGCACAACGAGTCCTGAGCCGCACCGCGCGGTCCGGGACAGCGGCGGAGGGGGTACGCGGACCGGGCGTACCCCCTCCGGCTGTCCGGGACCGCACGTTCAGGCCGCGCGGCCCGCGGGTGCGGGCCGGACCTCCTCGTCCCAGTCGACGCGGTAGGAGTAGACCGGCTCGGTCGCCTTGACGCCGAGCTTGAGGAAGAACGGCAGCACCAGGTCGCGCAGGGCGCGCTGGAAGCCGTTGGCCGCCGCCTTCTGGTTGCCGGTCCGGCGCCCCTCCTTGATGATCTTCTCGACCCGGTCCTTGCGGATGTCCTGGAACGCCGCGAAGGCCCGCTCCACCTGCGGGATGTCCCGCAGGCACTTGGCGAGCACGATCGCGTCCTCCATCGCCATCGAGGCGCCCTGGCCGACGTGCGGCGAGGTGGCGTGGGCGGCGTCGCCGACCAGGCAGACCCGCCCCTTGTGCCAGGTGGGCAGCGAGGGCATGTCGTAGATGGGATAGCCGATGATGCCGTCGGCGGTGTCCTCGATCAGCTGCGGCACCGGGTAGTGGTCCTTGCGGTGCCGCTCCAGCAGCCGCCGCTGCCACTCCTGGTGCTCGACGGCCTCGATCTCGCCGCGCGCGGGTTCCCGCTCGTGGTGGTAGTTCTCGAACCAGTAGATCTCCCCGCCGGGGGTGGTCTGGTGGCCGAAGAACCCCTCCAGGCAGAACGACATCCGCATGGTGCCGTCCTCGGGCGCGCCGTGCCGGGAGTGGGTGTACCCGGCGGTGCCGATCACTCCGGTGTAGGCGGGCTTGGGGGCGTTGGGCAGCACGGTGTAGCGGGTCTTGGAGTGGATGCCGTCGCAGCCGACGAGGAAGTCGCCCTCGGCGGTGGTGCCGTCGCGGAAGCGGACCGACACCCCCTCGTCCGTCTCGGTGACGCTCTCGAAGAACTTGCCGAACTCCATCGGCACGCCACGCTCGACCGCCGCCTCGCGCAGCGCCTGGTTGAGCCGTCCCCGCGTCAGCAGCACGGTCTCGGCCGGATTCTGGCCGAGCTGCCGGCCCTTGTGGTTGAGGAAGGCGGTGTTGCGGGTGAGGGTTCCGCTGCCGGAGACCTCCTCGGCGATGCCCAGCGTCTCCAGGACGGCGATCCCGTTGGGCGCCAGGTTCAGAAAGGCCCCCACGTCGTCCCTCGGCTTGTCGCTCCCCTCGTAGACGACGGCTTCCACGCCGATGCGCTGGAGGAACATGGCCAGGACGGGCCCGGCGATACCGCAGCCGATCAGCAGTGCTCTGCGGGGTCGTACGGACTGGGTGCCGCTCATGGATCAACCTCGTTCTCTGCGGGGTGCGTTGGTGTGCGGGTCGGTGCGTCGTGCAGTCTTCGAGTGTGGCCGATCGAGGTCCGTCCGTCAGTCGATGTCCAGACGTGGCAGGATTCGTTCCACCGGACGGGGCAGCCACCAGGCGCGCGGCCCCAGCAGCCGCAGCACGGCGGGGACGAGCAGGCAGCGGATGACGACGGCGTCCATGAAGATCGCGACGGCCAGCCCGAAGCCGAACTGGCGCAGCATGCGGTCGTCGCTGAGGAAGAACGAGCCGAACACCACGATCATGATGGCTCCGGCCGCGGTGACGACGGCGCCGGTACGGGCCAGTCCCTCGCGGACGGCCGCGGTGTGGTCGCCGGTGCGCAGCCACTCCTCGCGCATCCGGGAGAGCAGGAAGACCTCGTAGTCCATGGAGAGCCCGAAGACGATCGCGAAGATCATCACAGGCAGGTACGCCTCGATGGGCCCCGCCTGCTCGCCCAGCCAGCCGTTCTGGAACACCAGGGTGATGGCGCCCAGTGCGGCGCCGATGGACAGCAGGTTGAGCAAAGCGGCCTTCAGCGGGATCAGCAGCGAGCGGAAGACGGCGGCCAGCAGCAGCATGGACAGTCCCACGACGATGGCCACGAACAGCGGCATCCGGGAGGCGACCGTGTCGGAGTAGTCGATGACCGAGGCGGTGGCGCCGCCCAGCAGATAGTCGGCGCCGGTGCGCTCCGAGAGGCCGGGCAGCACCTCCCCACGCAGGTGGTGCACCAGGTCGGTGGTCGCCTCGTCCTGCGGCGCCGTCTTCGGATAGACCAGCACAGTGGCCGCCTCGCCGTCGGCCGTCGGGATGACCCCGCTGCTGCCCGCGATGCCCGGGGTGTCGCGCAGCTCCGTCGTCAGGGAGCGGGCCGCCGCCCGGACGTCGCCGCCCGAGCCGCCCTCCTGCGGTGCGACGGCGATGACCAGCGGGCCGTTGACGCCCGGACCGAAGCCGTCGGCGAGCCGGTCGTAGGCTTTCCGACTGGTGCTGCCCTGCGGATCGTTGCCCGCGTCCGCGAAGCCGAGCCGCATGCCCAGCATCGGCGCGGCCAGTGCGCCGAGTGCGACCACGGCCAGCACCAGCACGGCGACCGGGCGGCGCTGCACGGCCGCGCCCAGCCGGCGCCAGCCGGCGCCCTCCTCGGACTTGCCCCGCTCGGCGCGCTTGGCGGCGCGGGCCCGGAACTGCCGCTCGAAGCGCTTGCCGAAGACGGCCAGCAGCGCGGGCAGCAGGGTCAGCGAGGCGAGCATCGTGACCAGGATGGTCAGTGCCACCGCCAGCGCGGCCCCGCGCAGTGCGCCCAGGCCCAGCGCGACCAGCCCCAGCAGGGCGATGATCACGGTGCAGCCGGCGACGGCGACGGTCCGCCCGGCCGTCTGCAGGGCCCGCCGCGCCGCCTCCGCGGTCTCGGCGCCGCTGGTGAGTTCGGTGCGGTAGCGGGCGAAGACGAGCAGTGCGTAGTCGATGCCGACGCCGAGGCCGACGAGCATCATCACGTACGGCGCCCAGGTGGCGACGGTGAACAGATGGGAGACGAGCACGATGGCGCCGAGGGTGGTGCCCACGGCGAACAGCGCGGTGATGACGGGCAGTCCGGCGGCCACCACGGTGCCGAACATGAAGACGAGGATGAGCAGCGCCGCCAGGATGCCCGCTCCCTCCGCCGCGCCGCCGGAGTCGGCCGCGAGTTCGCCGGCCGCCTCGCCGCCGAGCTCGACGCGCACGCCGTCGCCCGCCACGGTGCGCGCGGTCTCCAGGATGCGCCGGGTGTCGGAGACCTCCATCTCCTCGGCGGGCCGGTCGAGGGTGACGGTGGCGAAGGCCGTGGTGCCGTCCGGGGAGAGCGAGGAGCGGTCGGCGAAGGCGCCGCGCACCTCGTCGACCGCGGGCAGGTCCGCGACCTTCGCCTCCATGGCGCCGACGGCCCGGCGGACCGCCTTCCCGCGCAGGCCGTCCGGGTCGTGCAGCACGATCTCCAGGGAGCCGCCGCCCTGCCCGGAGCCGTGCTCCTCCAGCAGCTCGACGGTGCGCTGGGTCTCGGTGCCGGGGATGGAGTAGTCGTCGCGGTAGCGGTCCCCGACGCTGGAGGCCGCCGCCCATGTTCCGGCGAGCACCACGGCCCACAGGACCAGCGCGGTCCATCGGTGGCGGTGCGCGAAGACGGCGGATCTGGCGAACAGTCCACCGCCGTCCGGCTGCGCTGCCGGGGCGGTGGAGTGCGTACGGGGTGGCGTGCCGGTCACGATTCCTCCTCGGGCACGCGGTCGGCTGGTCCGCGGCCGTGCGTACAGCCTGGCCAGAGCCGCTGGAGAACGGCTCGAGCGAGGTTGTAGCCGCTCCGGGACGCGCCGGGCAAGGGGCATCGGCGCGCGCTCCACCGCCACTCCAGGGACAGTCGAGTCAACGGCCGGACGCTGGCCGGATGACCGGCCACCATGGTCCGATGACCAGCGAACCGGACAACGAGCAGCGGCCGCGCCGGGCCGGGAAGAACAAGCGCGACGCCGTCGGCGGGCCGCCCTCGCGCGGCAGGCGGATCCGCCGCCGCGCCCTGCTGACCGCGGGCGGCACGCTCGGCGCGGGAGTGGTGGTGGGCGGTGCCTACGCCGTCAACTTCGCGGTCGTCTACGGCAACCGCAAGCTGACCAACGTCGGCGATCTGACGTTCGAGAACACACTGCGCATCCCCCGGCTGCTGGAGGGCCGCAGAAGCGGCGGGGACCGGCTGTTCGAGCTCACCGCGCGGCCGGGCAGCACCGAACTGCTGCCCGGCAAGCAGACCCCGACCTGGGGCATCAACGGGCCGTTCCTGGCGCCCACGCTGCGGGCCCGGCGCGGGGAGACGGTGCGGGTCGCCTACGACAACCGGCTGCCGGAGGCCACCACACTCCACTGGCACGGCATGCACCTGCCGGCGGTGATGGACGGCGGCCCGCACCAGACGGTGCAGCCGGGCGCCGTCTGGAAGCCGCACTGGAAGATCGAACAGCCCGCCGCGACGCTCTGGTACCACCCCCACCCGCACGGGGCCACGGCCGAGCATGTGACGCGCGGCATCGCGGGCCTGTTCCTGGTGGACGACGAGCAGGACGCCGAGGAGCGCACGGGCCTGCCGCGCGACTACGGGGTGGACGACATCCCGCTGATCGTGCAGGACCGCAGCTTCGCGGACGACGGCACGATGGAGCTGCGCGGCGCCTCCACCCTGGAGAGCTTCGCCGGGGTGGGCAGCGTGGGCGTGCTGGGCGACACGATCCTGGTCAACGGGGTGCACGACCCGCATCTGAAGGTGACCACCACGCTGGTGCGGCTGCGGGTGCTGAACGCCTCCAATGCGCGGGTCTACAACTTCGGCTTCACCGACAACCGGGAGTTCCACCTGGTGGCCCAGGAGAACGGGCTGCTGGAGCGGCCGGTGCCGCTGCGGCGGCTGCAGCTCATGGCCGCCGAGCGCGCCGAGATCGTGGTGCGGATGGAGCCGGGGAGGACCGCGCTGCTGCGCAGCTTCCCGCCCGACCTGGGGCTCGGCTTCCCCACCGACCGGATGGACGGCGGCCAGGACACCTTCGACATCCTTCAGCTGCGCCCCGCGCGCAAGCTGACCAGGTCGCAGCCGCTGCCCGAGCGGCTGCGTGACGTGCCGCGCCCGGTCGAGGTGCCGAAGGGCGCGACCGTGCGCAGGTTCCGGATGAACGGGACCCAGATCAACGGCAAGGCCATGGAGATGGCGCGGGTGGACGTGGTCGCCCCCGCCGAAGCGGTGGAGGTGTGGGAGTTCACCGGTTCGAGCGATGGGATGCACAGCATCCATGTGCACGGCACCGGCTTCAACGTCCTGGAGTACCGGGGCCGGAAGCCGCCCGCGCGGCTGCGGGGCCAGAAGGACACCGTCCATGTACCGGCCGGCGGCACGGTGCGGCTCGCGGTCCCGCTGCCGCGCTGGGTGGACACCGAGTACCCCTACATGTACCACTGCCACGTCCTCACCCATGAGGACCAGGGCATGATGGGGCAGTTCACGATCGCCCGGCCCGGCTCCGAGTCCCAGGCCCCGCGCTGGATCTCCGACCACCACTGACCACGCGAAGAGCGTCCGCGGCGACCGGCCGCGGCACGCGCATCCGTCGAGATCCCGGAGGCCGAGATGAACAGCAGCAGCACTCCCCCGCCCGGACCGCGCACCGCGCTGGTGACCGGGGCCAACCGCGGACTCGGGCAGGCGGTGGCCGCCGCGCTGCACGAAGCGGGCCATCGGGTGGTGGTCGCCGCCCGGGACGCGGAGGCCGCCGCGAAGGCGGCCGCCGAACTGGGCGAGGGGGCCCGGTCCGCGGTGCTGGACGTGACCGAGGCCGGGGCGGCCGAGCGGGCCGCCGCGCGGCTGGGCCCGGTCGACATCCTGGTCAACAACGCGGGCGTGCAGCTGGACTGGGGAGAGCGGCCCTCCGCGCTGGACCTGTCGCTGGTCGAGCGCACCTTGGAGGTGAACCTGCTGGGCACCTGGCGGGTCTGCCAGTCCTTCGTCCCCGGCATGGTGGCACGGGGCTGGGGGCGGGTGGTCAACATCTCCAGCGGCACCGGCTCGTTCAGCAACGGGATCGCCGCGATGTGCCCGGCCTACTCGGTCTCCAAGACGTCCCTGAACGCGCTGACCGTGATGCTCGCCGAGGAGACCCGGGACACGGGGGTGCTGGTCAACGCGATCAATCCGGGACTGGTGCGCACCCGGATGCGGCCGACGGCCGAGCAGAGTCCGCAGGAGGCCGCGCGGGACGTGGTGCGCGCCGCGACGCTGCCGGACGACGGGCCCTCGGGGGTGTTCTTCCGCCGCGACGCCGTCATCGGCTGGTAGCGCTGCCCGTCATCGGCTCGCCGTACTGCCCGTTTCCCGCCCGTTTCGGTGCCGGTCTCCCTGCCCGATGCGGTGCCCCCTGTCACTTCTGCCCTCACATTCGACACGTCCTTGAGCCCGCCGCAGGCGGTCACTTGTTCGCTGGGGCCCGGAATTGCCCGTTCGACACGAGGAAGTGTCCGTATGCGCAACTGGAACAGGCGTCGGTTCATCGCCGCGGGCGGCGCGGCAGCCGGTGCGGCCCTGACCGCCGGGGCCGCACCGGCCCACGCCGCCGCTCCGGCCCAGCAGGCCGACTCGGCCGAACCGCTCCGCATCGTGACCGGCGAGGAGGATTTCGTCTGCCCGAGCACGGCTCCCCCGGGGGCCACGGTCTTCCAAGTCACCGCCACCAGCTTCAGAACCGGGTTCCTCGGACTGGTCCGGCTGCGCGACGGACACGAGGAGAGCACCTTCCGCGAACTGCTGTACGCGCTCTTCTCGGCACGGACCCCGCAGGAGACCATCGAGGCCACCCGCGGACTCATGGCCACCGCCGAGCTGTACGGCGGGGCCGCCGTCCATCCGGGCGCGGTCGCCTACATCACCCCGGTGCTGGAGCCGGGCAGCTATCTGGTGCTGGAGTACCGGGACTTCCAGGGGCCGCTGGGCCGCGAGCCGGAGCAGGGGCAGGAGCACGTGCGGACGCTGACGGTCACGGAGCCGGTCACCGCCACGGACGCGGCCGCGGCGACCGGGAGCTCGGCCACACTGAGCACCCGGGAGACGGCGGACGGACCGCGGTTCGAACTGCACGGACAGCCCAGGGCCGGGTCCCCGGTCCGGTGCGTCAACCACGTGACGCAGCCCGACGAGGCGATCATCTACCGCGTCCCGGACGACTCGGTCACCGAGGAGGACGTACACGCGTTCTTCAATAGTGACATGAGCATGACAGCTCCGTTCAGGATCGACGCCCCCCTGGGCACACCGCCGGTCTCCCCCGGCGGAGACATCTGGGTCACCATGCCGACCGAGCCCGGCCGCTATGTGGCCGCCTCCTGGGTCGGCAGCCTGGAGGACGGCCGGCCGATGGCCGCACACGGCCAGCATCTGATCTTCCACGTCGCGGCCTGAGCCCGTACACGGAAAGCGGCGGCCGCACCCGGCGGCCGCCGCGCCCGGCCGTGGAGCCACACCGCCGGACCGTGCCGCCGGGCCGTGCCGCCGAGTCGGACCCCGCACTCCGCGGCACGGCTCCCGCGGTCTGAGCATGCCGGGAGCCCCGGCCCCCGATCGGCGGATCGGGGGCCGGGGCTCCCGGCATGCACGGTCAGCCGCGCGCGGCGCGGCGCCTCATCCGCGGGTGTCCAGGAAGGAGGTGATGTGCCGGCCCGCCCGGAAGACCGGGTCGGCGACGATCTCCCGCAGCAGCGGGATGGTCGTGTGCACCCCCGGTCCGGCGATCCGGAACTCGGCCAGCGCCCGGTCCATCCGGTCCAGCGCCTCGTCGCGCTCGGGTGCCCAGCAGACGACCTTCGCCAGCAGCGAGTCGTACTGCGGCGGCACCTTCCACCCGGCCCGGCCGTGGGTGTCCACCCGCACGAACGGGCCGCCCGGCGGGACGAACTCCGCCAGGGTGCCGGGCGCCGGTGCGAAGTCCCGCGCCGGGTCCTCCGCGTTGACCCGGCACTCGACCGCGACACCGCGCGGCACCAGATCCTCCTGGGACATCCGCAGCGCCTCCCCGGAGGCGACCCGGATCTGCTCGGCGACCAGGTCGACCCCGTACACCGCCTCGGTGACCGGATGCTCGACCTGGATGCGGCAGTTCATCTCCATGAAGGAGAACCCCTCGTCGTGCACCAGGAACTCGAAGGTCCCCGCACCCGTGTAGCCGATGGCCCGGGCCCCGCGCACCGCGGCACGCGCCATGGCCGAGCGCAACTGCGGATGCAGCCCGGGTCCGGGGCTCTCCTCGACCAGCTTCTGGTGCCGCCGCTGCACCGAGCAGTCCCGCTCGCCCAGATGCAGCACGGTGCCGTGCCCGTCGGCGAGCACCTGCACCTCGATATGGCGGGCGCTGTCGCAGTACCGCTCCATGTAGACCCGGTTGTCGCCGAAGACGGCCTGCGCGGTCGCCCGCGTCTGCCGGTAGGCGGGCAGCAGGTCGGAGGCGTTGCGCACCACGGTCATCCCGCGCCCGCCGCCCCCGGCCGCGGCTTTGATGATGAGCGGGTAGCCGATCCGGGAGGCCAGGTCGGACGCCTCGGCGGCGCTGTCCACGGTGCCGGGGCTGCCGGGCAGCACCGGCAGCCCCGCGTCCGTCATCAGAGACCGGGCGACGGCCTTGTCGCCCAGCCTGGCCAGCACCTCGGGGCGCGGTCCGATGAAGGTCAGCCCGTTCTCCGCGCAGATCTCCGCGAAGTCCGGGTCCTCGGAGAGGAATCCGTACCCCGGGTGCACCGCGTCGGCGCCGGTGCGCAGCGCCGCCTCGACGACGGCGGGCGCCGAGAGGTACGACTTGCGGGGCGCCCCGGGCCCGATCTGCACGGCGGCGTCCGCCGCGTGCACATGGCTGCTGTCCCGGTCGGCCGTCGAGTGCACGGCGACGGTGCGGATGCCCAGCTCGCGGCAGGTCCGCATGACGCGTATCGCGATCTCGCCCCGGTTGGCCACCAGGACGGTGCCGAATCCCACCGTCACACCCCCTCGTCCGAACCGTCCGCAGCGGTGTCGTCGGGGTCGATCAGTACCAGCGGCTCGCCGTACTCGACGGGCTCGCCGTCCCCGACCAGCACCTCCACCACCCGGCCGCGCCGGGTGGCCGCCAGCGGGTTCATCAGCTTCATCGCCTCGATGATGCCGAGCTGCTGGCCCTCCTCCACATGGTCGCCGGGCTGGACGAAGGCGGGGGCGCCGGGCGAGGGAGCGGCGTAGAACGTGCCGACGAGCGGCGCGCACTCCCGGTGCCCCTCCAGGACCTCCTCCCCGGCGCCCCCCGCGGCGCCGGGGTCACCGTGCGGACCGAGCACGGCCTGCGCCGCCGCAGGGGCCCGTTCGTTGTCCCACTCGACCTCGACGCTGGCGGCACCGAGCGCGATCCGCACCCGGCGGGGTTTGTCGGGCCCTACGCGGACCACTTCGGCGATGCTCCGGCAGATGTCGGTCAGGGCCAGGCCGCTGTTGTCGTAGTCCAGGCCGGCGAGCGCATCGTCGGTCTGGGCGCGCGGACTGTCCTGGGTGAGTTCACTCATGAGTGCCTCTCGGTAGTACGTTGCCTTGCGACCTGTGTGCGCCGCGACGGGACCGGGCCACGGCGGCGGTGGGTGGAGGGTGCCGCCCGGCCAGGGCCCGAGGGAGCCGTCCCGGCCGTGGTGCCCGGCGCGTTCGCGCGGCCCGGACACCGCTAGCCGTCCGCGAGGCCGAAGGAGCGGAAGCGGCGCCGCCGCGCGGGCACCGGGTCGGCCGTCCCCGCCGCGTCCGGCGCGGCCCGCAGCTCGCGCAGCGCCGCGACGACGGCACGCCGCACGGAGTCGCTCAGTGCCGCGGTGTCCGTGTGGCCGCCACCCTCCGGTTCGGGTATCACCCCGTCCACCACGCCGAGCCGCAGCAGCGAGGCCGCGTCCAGCGCCAACTCGTCGGCGGCGACGGCGGCCTCCGCGGCGTTCTTCCAGAGGATGGCCGCGCAGCCTTCCGGACTGATCACCGAATAGGTCGCGTTGGCGCAGATCAGCACCCGGTCGGCGACGCCCAGCGCGAGCGCCCCGCCGCTGCCGCCCTCCCCGGTGACGACGGCGACGACCGGCACCGGCAGCGACCCCATCAGCCGCAGGTTCTCGGCGATGGCGCCGGACTGGCCGGTCTCCTCGGCGGTCAGCCCCGGGTAGGCGCCCGGGGTGTCGATCAGCGTGACGACGGGCAGCTCCAGCTTGGCCGCCAGCCGCATCAGCCGGCCCGCCTTGCGGTAGCCGGCGGGCGAGGGCATACCGAAGTTGCGGCCGACCAGCTCCGCGGTGGTGTGGCCCTTCTGGTGCCCCACGACCATCACCGGCAGGCCGTCCAGGCAGCCGATCCCGCCGACGATCGCCGGGCACTCCTCGCCCGCCCGGTCGCCGTGCAGTTCGACGAAGCCGTCCAGCCAGAAGCCGATGTGCTCCAGCGCGGTGGGCCGCCCGGACTCCCGGGCGAGCTGGACGCAGTCCCAGGCGGGCAACTGGTCCAGCAACTGGCTGTCGCGGACCACCGGATCCTGCTCGCCGCTCCCCCAGGCCGCCGCCGGGCGGTCGGTGACGGTCAGCAGCCGGGCGAGCCGGGCGCGCAGCTCACCCCGCTCCCACACGTCGTCCACCAGCCCGTGCTCGCACAGGAACTCGGCGGTCTGGAACCCGTCCGGAAGCTGCTGGCGGATGGTCTGCTCGATGACGCGCGGCCCGGCGAATCCCATCCGGGCGCCGGGCTCGGCGACCACCACGTCCGAGAGCGTGGCGAAGGACGCGGCGACCCCGCCGTAGGTCGGGTCGGTGACCAGGGTGACGGTCAGCAGCCCGGCCTCGTCCAACTGGGCCAGTGCGTTGCTGGTCTTGGCCATCTGCATCAGGGACAGCGCCCCCTCCTGCATCCGGGCCCCGCCGGAGGCGGTGACCAGCAGCAGCGGGGTGCGGTCCCGCAGCGCGTGCTCGGCGGCGGTGGTGACCGCCTCGCCCGCGGCGACGCCCAGGCTGCCGCCGAAGAAGCGGAAGTCCATGACGGCGGCGGTCAGCGGGCGCCCCTCGATCCGGCCCCGCACCGCCAGGACCGCGTCCTGCTGGCCCGTGCGGTGGCGGGCCTGCTGGAGCCGTTCGGCATAGGGGCGCTGGTCCACGAAGTCGAGGGGGTTGTGCTGGGTCTCGGGGACGTCGAGGTGCTGGACGCTGCCCTCGTCGAAGAGCTGCGCTATCCGCGCGGGCGCGTCCAGGCGGGCGTGCGCTCCGCACTCGGGGCACACGTGCAGCAGCCGCGTGTACCGCTTTCCGTAGACGAGGGAGCGGCAGTTGGTGCACGAGACCCAGGAAGGCCGTTCCGTCGGCGGCGCGCCGGTGGGCGCGATGGAAGTTGTCATGGGTGTCCCTTGCGTTCGCGGCGGCGCGCGGCGGTCAGTAGGTGGCCTCTACCTCGTAGATGCCGAACGGGACCTGCAGGCGGGTGTCCCGGTAGGGGCGCAGCGGCGCCGTGTCGTCCTTGTGCCCGGCGCCCTCCTCCCAGGCCCGGAAGGCCGCCGTGTCCGACCAGCGGCTGACGACGACGAGCGCGGTCGGGTCGGCGGGGGAGCGCAGCAGTTCGTTGCCGAGCATCCCGGGCACCTCCGCCATCCGCTCGCTGACCCGGTGGTACGCGGCGCGCACCGCGGCCAGCTGCTCGTCGTCGTAGGCCGCCTGGTACACCAGTACGCGGACCTCAGTGGGCATCCGTGCCCGCCTTGCCCGGTACGTGGGCGACGACGGTCATCGTGTTGAAGGAGCCCTGGGAGCGGAAGGGGTGCAGCCGCTCGCGGTGGGCGAGATGCGCGTCGCTGGTCTCGAACTCGCGGAACCCGGGCTCGTCCACCCAGTCGCTGACGATGTAGTAGGTGGACTCCTCGTCGGCCGACTTGGACAGCCACTGGCCCAGGCAGGCGGGGTGGCCGGTGACGGCCTCGGTGCTGCCCCGCCACGTCTTCTCGAAGTCGGCCTCCATACCGGGGTTGATCTGCATCCGCAGCAGCACCCGGAACTGGCCCTCGGTCCTGGCTTCCGTGCTCATCAGGAGATCCCTCCGTCCACGCCGATGGTGGCGCCGGTCACGTAGCGGGAGAGGTCGCTGGCCAGCCACAGGATGGCACCGGCGACCTCGTCGGGGGTGCCGAGCCGGCCCAGCGCGGTCTTGGCGCTGTACCGCTCGATCATGAGTTTCTGCTGTTCCTCGGGCATCTTGTGCAGGTTCTCGGTCTCGATGACGCCGAGCGCGACGACGTTGAAGCGGATGCCCTTGCTGCCGAACTCCTTGGCCAGCGAGCGGTTCAGGCCGACCAGGGCGGCCTTGGTCGCGGTGTAGTGGGAGCGCAGCGGGATGCCCGCCTCGACGGCCTTGGAGCCGATGCTGACCACCGAAGCGCCCTCGTCCAGCAGCGGCAGCGCCGCCTGGATGACCAGGTGGACGCCGGTGAGGTTGGTGTCGACGATGCGCCGCCACTCCTCCAGCGGCAGTTCGGTGTAGGGGATGTGGCTGATGGCGCCGGCGTTGTTGACCACCAGGTCGAGGCGGCCCCAGCGGGTGCGGGCCTCGTCGATCAGCGCGCCGACGCTGTCGGGGTCGGAGACGTCCGCGCAGACCACGTGGTGGTCGCCGTCGGTCTCCTTGAGCGCGGCCTCCAGCGAGGCCACGGCCTCGCTCTCGTTCCGGTAGCAGGTCAGCACGTCGGCGCCGGCCTCGGCCAGGGCGAGCGCGACGCCCCGCCCCACTCCCCTGGTGCCTCCGGTGACCAGGGCCTTCTTGCCCTTGAGGCCGAGATCCATGGGTTCCTCCTTGAACGGGTCGGACGGTGGGATGTCACAGCAGCAGCGTGAGGGCGGCGCAGTTGGCGACCAGGGCGAGGACGGTCAGCGCGCTGCGGCGCTGGTTCCAGGCGCCCCAGCGCCACCGCGGGTCCCGCTCGGCGAAGTCGGCGGGCAGGTTGTCCGGGTCGAGCGTGCGCACCCATCGGTTGACGGGGACGTTCTTGGTGAGCGAGATGACCACGGTGGCGGCCGCCAGCACGGCGGCCGCGGCGAACAGGCCGCGGGCCGCCGCGTGCGGACTGGCCGCCAGCAGCCACCCGTCCCCGGCGAGGGTGCCGAGCAGGCAGATCGGCATGGCCGGGTCGTAGCGGGTGGCGAAGAAGGCGTGCGCGTGCACGTACCGGTCGGCGGGCAGCGCCGCCAGCAGCGGCCAGCCGCCGAGCTGGGTGCCGAACAGCACGCCGGCGGCCAGCCCGTTGAGCAGGACGACGAGCGGTGCCAGGTAGGCGATCACTTCCGCTCCGCCGCTGCCTTCGCTCCGGGCGCCTTCGCCGCCTCCGCCGTGGCCGCCGCTTCCGCCGCCTTTTCGACTTTCCCCTTGATGAGGTTCATCTGCACCGGGGTGTTGCGGTTGAGGCGTTCGGTCATGCCCTCGTCGTCGACGGGAGCGGCGTCCTTCATGTGGAAGTCCTGGACCCAGCGCATCCGCACGCCGTCGCCTTCGGGCAGGTACTCCCAGTAGATGTTCATGTACTCGAAGGGCCCGGTCTCCACCCGGTGGGCCCGCACCTGGCGCGCCGCGGGGTCGACGACCCGCTTGGAGATCCAGCTCCAGACGTTGCCGTTCTCGTCGGGGTGCATGGTGAGCCGGAAGAGGAACTCCCGGCCGCCGTCCACGTCCTTCTCCTCCAGCACCTCGACGGCCGCGTACTCGCTGTAGAGCTGCGTCCAGGACCTGAGGTCGTTCGTCATGTCCCAGACCAGGTCCATCGGCGCGTCGATGACGATGCTGTTGTCGGTGTGGCCCGCCATGGCGGTCCCTCCTCACTTCTCGTTGTGTCCCGGCACGTCCTGCTGCGGGTGGCCCAGCACGAGCGCCGCGTTGAAGCCGCCGTGGCCGCGCGCGACCACCAGTGCGGTGCGCAGTCCGGCCCGGCGGGGCTCGCCGAGCACCAGGTCGATCTCGTATCCGGACGCGGGTGCGGCGGGGCCCGCGGTGTGCGGGACGACCTGGTCGCGCAGCGCCAGCAGCGCGGTGGCGGCGTCCAGTGCCGCGCCTCCGCCGTAGAGCCGTCCGGTCAGCGTCTTGGGCGCGGTCACCGGCACCCCGCGCGGCCCGAACACCTCGGCGAGCGCGGCGGCTTCGGCGCGGTCGGCGTCCGGGACGCCGAGTGCGTCGGCGAAGACCACGTCCACCGCGGCCGGCTCCAGTCCGGCGTCGGCGAGCGCGGAGCGCACGGTGCGGGCCAGCACGGGTCCGCGGTCGGAGCCCGGCGGCGGGTCGAACGCGGCCGCGTAGCCCAGCACCCGGCCGTAGCCGGGGCCGGCGCCGCGGGCCTCGGCCGCGTCGGCGTCCTCGACGACCAGCAGCGCACCGCCCTCACCGGGCAGGTATCCCGATGCGTCGGCGTCGAAGGGCAGATAGGCGCGCGCCGGATCCTGCACGGTCGAGAGCTGCCCGGTGGTGAGCTGGGCGGTCAGCCCGTAGGGGCAGAGCGAGGCGTCGGTGCCACCTGTCATCACCAGCTTGGCGCCGGTGCGGATCAGCCGCCGGGCCTGGCCGATCGCGTCCAGCCCGCCGGCCTGTTCGCAGCACAGCACCCCGCAGGGTCCGCGCAGCCCGTGCCGGATGGAGATCTGGCCGGTGGTGGCCGCGTAGAACCAGGCGATGGACTGGTAGGCGCCCACCCAGTCGGGGGCGTGCTGGTAGAGGTTCTCCATCTCGTGCTGGCCGAACTCGGTGCCGCCCGAGGAGCTGGAGGTGACCACGGCCATCTCGTACTCGGGCAGTTCGGCGGGGACGACCCCGGCGTCGGCGATGGCGGCCTCGGCGGCGGCCAGTCCCAGGTGGGTCCAGCGGTCGGTCTGCGAGATGAGCCGGCTGGGGACCCGCTCCTTGGCCACGAACCCGGGCACCTGGCCGGCCAGCTTCACCGGGTAGGGCGCCGGGTCGAACAGGGTGATCCGGTCGATGGCGGAGCGGCCGGCCAGCACCGCGCTCCAGTGCTCCTCGGTGCCGATGCCGGTGGGCGCCAGGATGCCGAGCCCGGTGACCACGGGGGCGCGGACCGGGGTGGTGACGCCGGTCGCGGAGGCCGGCGCCTCGCTGGTGGCGGTCGGGGGTGTCATGCCGCTCTCCCCTCTCCCCGATGGTCACCCTGGTGGTCGACGACTCCGGGCCGGGCCAGCACGGTGGCGCTCTGGAAGCCGCCGAACCCGCTGCCGACGCTGAGCACCACGTCCATGGGGTGCTCGCGTGCGGTGCGGGGGACGTAGTCCAGGTCGCACTCGGGGTCGGGGTGGTGCAGGTTGGCGGTGGGCGGCACGACCTGCCGGTCGAGCGCCAGCGCGCAGGCCGCCACCTCGATCGAGCCGATGGCGCCCAGCGAGTGGCCCACCATGGACTTGATGGAGCTGACCGGGATCCGGTAGGCGTGCTCCCCGAGGCTGCGCTTGAAGGCGGCCGTCTCGTGCCGGTCGTTCTGCTTGGTGCCCGAGCCGTGCGCGTTGATGTAGTCGACGGCGGTCGGGTCGAGCCGGGCCCGGTCCAGGCAGACCCGGATGGCCTCGGCCATCTCGCGTCCGTTGGCCTTCAGGCCGGTCATGTGGAAGGCGTTGCTGCGGCCCGCGTAGCCGACGATCTCCCCGTAGACGCGCGCCCCGCGCGCCTCGGCCGCCGACTTCTCCTCCAGGACGAGCACGGCGGCGCCCTCGCCCAGGACGAAGCCGTCCCGCTGGGCGTCGAAGGGGCGGGAGGCGTGCTCGGGGTCGTCGTTGTTGGGCGAGGTGGCCTTGATGGCGTCGAAGCAGGCGGAGGTGATCGGGGAGAGCGGCGCGTCCGTCGCCCCGGCCAGCACCACGTCGGAGCTGCCCTCCTCGATGAGCTGCACGCCGTGCCCGATGGAGTCCAGGCCCGAGGTGCAGCCGGTGGAGATCAGCGCGACCGGCCCCTCGGCGGCGACCTCCCAGGCCACCTCCACGGCGAGGGTGGAGGGCACCATGTAGCCGTACAGGTGCGGCATCCCGTAGGTGTGGTCGACCAGCCAGTGCTTCCCGGCGTCGCTGAGCAGGACGTACTCCTCCTCCAGGCCCATGGTGCAGCCCACGGCGCTGCCGATGCTCACCCCGGTGCGGGCCGGGTCGGCGGCGGCGAAGTCGTATCCGCTGTCCTCGACGGCCTCCCGGGCGCTGACGACGGCGAACTGGGCGGCCCGGTCCATCCGCCGGATCTGCCGCGCGTCCAGCCCGGCGGCCACCGGGTCGAAGTCGGCCTCGGCCGCCATCCGGGAGCGGAAGCCGGCGGGGTCGAACAGGGAGATCCGGCGGGTGGCGGTGCGCCCGTCGGACAGCAGCTTCCAGAACGCCTCCCGGCCCACTCCGCCGGGCGCGACCACGCCGACCCCGGTGACCACCGCGCGGCGGCCGGCGGCTGCCCCGGTGGTCACGAGGCACCGCCGACCGACGGGTTGGGCTGCTGGGGCCGGGCCACCTGCTCGGTGTCCACGTGCCCCAGGTCGGGGCGGGGCGCCAGCGGCGAGAGGTGGAAGGCGGCGTGCGCGCTCTCGGTGCCGGTGTTCACCAGCCGGTGGCGCACCCCGATGGGCACCAGCAGCGAGTCGCCCGGCCCGAGCTGCACGACCTGCCCGTCCATCGTCATCTCCAGCCGCCCGGTGACGACGTGCAGGAACTCCTCGGAGTAGGGGTGGTAGTGCTCGGTGACGTGCTCGCCCGGCGCCAGGTTCAGCACCCCGCCGAATCCGCTGGTGCATCCCGTGGTCTTCGGGCTGAGCGTGGTCCTGATGTCGCCGCCGCGCCGGGTGTTGGCCTCGACGTCGTCGGCGTGCACCCGGACGGTGCGCGTGATCTCGGTGGTCACTGACCCCGCCTCCTCATCGGCTGTCTTGGGCTGGCGTTCCGCCTGGCGGCCGGTGTCTCGCCCCCCGGCGTCCCGCGGGTCCGCAGCGCGGTGCACCGTCGCAGCCGGGCCTAGACGGCTGCTCGAACCGGCGTCGACGCGGGCGGAGCGGCGCGGGGGTGCAGTGGCGGAGCCGCGCGGGGGTGCAGCGGCAGCGCCGCGCGGGGTGCGAGGAGCCCTCGAGCCACCGGCGAGCGCGGTGCGGCCAGATGGCGCCCGCGGGGGACCCCCGCGTCCGCGACCTGCGAGGAGCAGCCCATGCCGTTCGCCGCCATCACCTACGACATCAAGGCGGGTCACGAGAAGGAGATCTCGGAGATCTTCGGCAACTTCCGGCGGGTGAACTCACCCGTCGTGCGGGACGGTGCGGGCGGCGAGACCGCGCGCATCCTGTCCACCGCGGTCTTCATCCGGGACGCCACGATGGTGCGGGTCATCGAGTACGAGGGCGATCTGGACGCCGTCGCCCGCCACATGGCGACCCAGCCGGGGGTGCGCGAGGTGGAGGAGAAGCTGGCCCCCTACCTGTCCCGGCCCCGCACGACCGACACCGTCGAGGGCTTCGTCGCCACGTTCCGCCGCTCCCTGCTGACCTGCATGGCGCAGATGTCGGTCCGGGACCTCCCCGCCGCCTGACCCGGCCCGGGACCCCCTTCGGCCCACAAGACGTACGAGACGCACGAGACGTACGAGACGCACAACGGGAGGAACTCTCCGTGCCCACACGCAGAAACCTGCTCCGGGCCGCCACCGCGGCCGGGGTGCTGGCGGCCGCACCGGGCGGTCTCGCCACCGGGGCGCACGCCGCGGCCCCGCAGCTCCGCGGCCGGGCGGCCGGGAAGGCCGCTTCGGCCGGGTCGCCGTTCACCGTGCCGCTGGAGGTGCAGCGGCCGATCCGCCCGCTGCGGCTGGCGGGCCACGACTTCTACCGGCTCACGACCCGGGAGGCGGACGTCAGCCTGCTGCCGGGCACCACGACCCGGATCCGCTCCTTCAACGGCCGGATCAGCCCGCTGATCATGGCCGAGCGGGGCAGGCCCGTACTCGTCGAGCAGGTCAACCGGATGGATGTGCCCTTCTCGATGCACCTGCACGGGGGCCACACCCCGCAGCGCTACGACGGGCACCCGATGTACCAGCTCGAACCCGGCGAACGGCGGCTCTTCCGCTACCCGAACGAGCAGGACGCGGCGACGCTGTGGCTGCACGACCACTCGCACGAGCAGCACGCGGAGAACATCTACCGCGGGCTGGCGGCCACCTACCTCCTCACCGACGAGTTCGAGCGGCGCCTCCCGCTGCCCAAGGGCCGTTACGACGTGGCGCTGCAGTTGCGCGACGCGCAGTTCGCGGACGACGGCGCGCTGGTGTGGGACCTGCACGGCTTCGGGGAGCGGCACACCGTGCTGGTCAACGGGCGGCCCCGGCCCTACTTCGAGGTGGCGGCGCGCAAGTACCGGCTGCGGCTGGTCAACACCTCCAACGAGCGGGTCTTCGCTCTCCAGTTGGGCGAGGGCGAGGAGTTCACCCACATCGGGACCGACGGGGGGCTGCTCCCCGCACCCGTACCCACCCGGATGCTGCAACTGTGGCCGGGCGAACGGCAGGAGATCGTCGTCGACTTCGCCCGCTTCGGGGTGGGCCGCCGGCTGGTGCTCAGCAACGCCTTCCCCTACGAGGGCGAGGCGCCGGAGGTGATGCGGTTCGACGTGGTCCGCCGGGCGAGCGACCCCAGCGAGGTGCCCGGGACGCTGCGGCCGGTGCCGGACCTGGGCACCTCGGCCGTCGAGCGGGAGTTCACCATGTCCTTCGACCCGAAGACGCGCCGGCATCTGATCAACGGCAAGCCGTTCGACATGCACCGGGTGGACATCCGGCCCCGGCTCGGGGTCGCCGAGACCTGGAAGGTCGTCAACGGCGACGGCGCGCTGGGCATCCCGCACTCGATGCACCCGCACCTGGACGCCTTCCGGATCCTGGACCGGAACGGGAAGCCGCCCGCGGCCGGCGAGGCCGGGCTGAAGGACACGGTGGCGGTGCCGGCGGGCGAGTCGGTGCGGATCCAGGTGCGCTTCACCGAGCACACGGGGCTGTACATGTACCACTGCCACATGCTCAGCCACGCGCAGATGGGCATGATGGGCCAGATGGAGATCATCCGCTGACGGCACCCGCCCGGAAGCCGCGCAGACACCGCAGCGTCCTGCAGAAGCCCGCAATCCGCGCGCAGCGCCCCGGACCGAGGTCCGGGGCGCTGCGGGGTTCCGGTGCCGGACGCGGGCCCGGTGCGGGCCCACCGGGCGGGCCGCGGCGGCGGACGCCGGAGGCCACTGCCCGGCGGGCCGGGCGGCGGCCGGAGGTCACAGCGCCGTCACCGCCACCGCGTTCAGCAGCAGCGCCACCACCGCCAGCGCGGTGCGCAGCAGGTGCCAGCGGCGCCACAGCGGCCGCGGGTCCTCCCAGTCCGCGGGCAGCGCCCGCGGGTCGGCCACCGCCTTGACCCGGCGGTTGATGGGGACGTTGCACAGGTGGGAGACAGCGGAGACGCCCAGCAGCAGGACCGCGGCGGCGGCGAACAGCCCCCGGGCGGCGCCGTCGTCGGCGACCAGGGCCAGCGCGACGGCCAGCCCCGTCGAGGTGAGCACGACGACCGGCATCGTCGGGTCCCAGTTGCGGCCCAGCAGCTTGTGGGCCTGCACGTAGGTGCCGGTCTCCATGGCGAACAGCGCCGGAAGGACGCTGAGCGCCACGGCGAAGAGGACCCCCGCCGTGACGCCGCTGCCGAGGAGAACGGCCACTCCGAGGACAGCGTCCACCCTCATCGGGTCAGCTCCCGGCGGGGTGCGTGTCCACGGTCAACTGCGCGACGGACCGCATCGTGGCGTCGCGGAAGTAGGCCGCGAACGCCTCGGGAGAGGCCGTGTCGCGCCGCTCGGCGAGGTAGGGCTGGAGCTTCTCCTCCAGGATGTGGACGCCCTTCTGCCGGGCCATGTGGGCACCGACGGCGGCGAAGTCGCCCTCGTAGTGGATGACGCGCACCATCACGTCGTCCTTGATGAAGACGCCGGTGCCCAGCAGCCGTCCGGCCGCCTCCCCGCCGTCGCCGGCCAGATCGGGCGTGTCGACGCGCTTGAAGTGGGCGAAGATCTCCGCGATCTCGTCCTCGTACCCGGGCTTGACCCGATAGGTGATCGCCGCGTAAGGCATCAGATTCCTCCATCGACTGTGAGCGTGGCACCGGTGACGTAGCGGGCGGTGTCCCCCGCGAGGTAGAGGACCGCGCCGGCCACGTCCGCCGCGGTGCCCAGCCGGCCCAGCGCCGTCATTCCGGCGAGGCGCTCGACGAGCTGCGGGGGCAGTCCCGCGCCCGGCTCGTCCTCGGTCGCGGTGACGCCGGGCGCGACGGTGTTGACCCGGATCCCCCGGTCGCCGACCTCCTTGCTCAGCGCCCGGCCGAAGCCCACCAGCGCCGCCTTGGAGGCGGAGTAGTGGGTGCCCAGGGGGCGCCCCCGCAGTGCGACCGACGCGCCGACGTTGACGATCGAGGCGCCGTCGGCCAGCAGGTCGTGCACCGCGCGGGTGACCAGGTAGGCGGAGGTGGCGTTGGAGTCCATCAGCCGGTGCCACTCGGCCTCGTCCAGGTCGGCGAACTTGCTGTGGCCGTCGACGCCGACGTTGTTGACGAGCACGTCCAGGCCGCCCAGGTGCTCGCGGCACTCCTCGGCGAGCCGGGCGGCGTCCTGCCCGTCGGTGACGTCGGCGGCCACCAGGTGGTGTTCGGCGCCGCGGGCCGCCAGCGCGGCCGCCAGGGTGCGCGCGTCGTCACCGGCGGTGCGGTGGGCGACGACGGTCCGGGCACCCGCCTCGGCGAACGCCAGGACCGTGGTCCGCCCGATGCCCCGGGTGCCGCCGGTGACCAGGACCCGCTTGCCGGCCAGTCCCGGCCCCGGCAGCACACCGGTGGCCGTACCGGCGGCGCTCATACCGCATCGGGCAGGTTGGCATTGATCATCTTGAGCAGCAGCCGCGGGGTCTCGGCCTCCACCACGGCGTCGTCGGACAGCTCGACGCCGTACTCGCGCTTGATGACACCGGTCACCTGGAGCAGCGCGAGCGAGTCGTAGCCCAGTTCGAGGAACGGGGTGTCCAGCACCGCCTCGTCCGAGACGTCCGCGTCCTCGGCCTCGCCCGCGCACTCCAGCAGCTTCTCGGCCAGCTCACGCTGGGTGAACTCGCTCACTGGATCCTCCCTCCGTCTTTCGTCCACACGTAGAACGGGTTCGCCATCGCGTCCTTGGGTTCCTTCCAGTTCGGGTCGTAGGGCGACACGCACTGCGCGAGGCGGGTGTTGATGTCGTCGTAGAGAGGGTGACTGCGGGCGCGGTAGAGGTTGGGGGTGATGTCCTCGTCCGCCTCCACGAGGTGGAAGTACAGGTCGTGGAAGCTGAAGAGCGTCCGTCGCGCGACCCCCACCATGTGGGGCAGCTCGGTCCCGTCCGACTCCTCGAAGATGCTGGCGATGGAGTCGGCCCTGCCCGGCTCCATCCGCGCCACTATGAGCGTCCGGTGTGCCACCGTCGGCCTCCTTGGGGAAGGTGTGGAGCAGCCCGTCCCGGTCGGTCGGCGGGCCTGGCGGGCAGCGTGCCAGCGGCCTCTGGAGCCCCGCTCGATCCCGCCGCGATCCCGCCCGGCCCGCGGTGCCGCGCCCCCGCCGCCCGCGTCCCGCGCAGTCGGGGCACGCCGGCCGGTCCCGCGCGGTCAGCGCAGCGGACCGGTGGTCACCGTGTTCCGCAGGGCCGCCTCCTGGGAGAGCAGCAGCGGTCTGCCGACCATCCGGCCCTCCCGGCGGACGCCGCTGGCGTGCGCGCCGTATCCGCCGCAGGGCAGATTGCCGTCCTCGGTGTCGAAGGGGGTGGCGTCCCGCAGCACGACGGCCGTGCCCAGGGTCCGCCCGGTCAGCCGCGGCTCGCCGAGGACCGCCGCGTACATCCCGCGCTCCAGCTCCAGGGGGTGCCGGGCCCAGCAGCGCAGCATCTCGGGGTCCTCGTAGGGGACGACGCAGAAGAGCGGGCCGGAGAGGGCGGGCGGATGGAAGCCGGGGTCCTCGTCGAAGACCAGCAGGGAGGGTTCGACCTGCATCCGCTCCGGGTCCGCCCCGCCCCCGGCCACCACTCGGTCGGCGTGCTCGGCCAGGAAGCGGGCGGCGCCCTCGACGGCCTCTCCGTAGGTGAGGGCGGTGAGCACGGCGTCGGGCCAGCTTCGGGCGCCCACCGTCAGCACGGACAGCTCGGCACGCAGCCGCTCGACCAGCGCGTCCAGCCGCAGCCGGTGGACGAACAGCACGTCGGGGCAGAGCCGGTGCTGCCCGGAGTTGTAGAGCCGGGCGCGCAGCACCGCCCGGCAGGCGGCGTCCGGTTCGGCCCGGGGACCGACGACCAGCGGGTTGGGCGCGGGCCCGGACAGCAGGAAGAGCGGACCGTCACCGATCTCGGTCATCAGCTTCCCGCCCGCCGCGGCGGAACCGGTGAAGACGACGGCGTCGGACTCGGCGCAGACGGGCGCGAAGTCGTGCTGCCCGGCGTCGGTGAACCGGATCCGCGCGGCCAGCGCGGGGTCGAGGCCGCGGCTGACGATCCGGTGCACCTCCAGCGCCGTCTCCCGGATCCGGGGCGTCGGCCGGACGACGACCTCGTCGCAGTAGAGCGCGGGCACCAGGCAGTGGCGGACGTAGGAAGAGAGCGCGGTGTCCTGCGGAAGCACGACGGAGACCCGGGAGAGCTGCGGCACTCCGGTGCGGGCCAGCTCCCAGGGCGCCCCGGCCACCGTGCGGAGCGAGCGCAGCAGTTCGTCACGGGCGCCGGCGCAGGTGGCGAGCCGGGTCAGCGCCGCCAGCAGTGCGGCGCGGCCGTCCAGCAGCGCGGCTGCCGCGCCGGTGGCCCTCTCGTGCGCCGCCTCGAGATCGGGCCACGGGCGGGTGACGGATTCCAGCACGGGCATGGAGGGCTGGGTCATGGAGGACTCCTCGGGCACGGGCGGGTGCGCTCCCACCGGCTGCTTCAACCGGCGCTCGACCCCGCCGGGTTACCTTTCCCTGCGGTTCACCGCCGCATTTCCGAGGAATCACCGAAGTCGCGTATATCAGGTCTGTGACGGTGATTTCAGCGTAGGGGGGACAAGAGCGGGGTGTCGAGAGGGCCGCCCCGGACCGGGCGGCCGGACCAGGAGGGGACCCGTCCATGACGCTGACCGCCCGCACCGGACCCGCCGCCCGCACCGGACCCGAGGAGCCACCCGGGGAGACCGCGCCCTGGGAGGGGCAGCCGCTGACCGACCACTGGGAGACGGTCCGCGGCCTGGTGGGCTCCCCGCACCCGCGGCCGGCCGGGACGGACCCCGGCGACGGACGGGGTCCGGCCGGCTTCGCGCCGTGCGGTGAACTCCCCTCCCTCGACGGCCCGCTGCGCGGCTACCTGGCGGCGGCCGGGACGCGGGTGACCCGGCTGCCCGACCACCGCGGCGTCCGGTGGCAGCTGTTCGACCACTGCGCAGCCCCCGAAGGCCGCACGGTGCAGGAGGGGGCGCTGCTGCTCGTCGCGCGGGCCGCGCAGCACACGCGGCGGACCGGTCGGCGGATCGCGCTGCTGGCGCCCTCGTCCGGCAATCTGGCGAACGCGCTGCGCGATGCGCTGCTGCGGGCCCACCGATACGGGCTGACCCACCCGGACCAGGTGCGGGTGATCGCGCTGGTGCCCGCCGCCTCCCGGCACAAGGTGGCCGACTCGGCACTGGCCCGCCACCCGGAGCTGCGGCGCCGCAACCCCCTGGTCGTCCAGCACGGTGCGGATCCGGGCTCCGTGCACGAACTGGCCGCCGCCTACTGCCGAGCGCACGCCCGGGCGCTGTGCACCGGGACGGGAACCGCGCTGTGGTACGTCCGCGACCCCGTCGAGCACCGGGCCGCGGCCGCGCTGCGCGCGTTCGTGGAGCGGGACGCGCTGGGCGCGGCGCCCGCGGCCGGACGGGTGCACGCACAGGCCGCCGACACCGGATCGGGGCTGCTGGGGCACCGCGCGGGCAGCGCCCTGGCGGCGGACGGCGCCGCCGACGCGGCCGGGCCGCGCCCGCTGCTGGTGCAGCAGCCGCGCACCTGCGGCCTGGTGCTGCATCTGCTGACCGGCTCGTGCTCCCGGGAGGCCGCGCCCCGGTACCGGTACGACGCGGCACGCCGCCTGCACCACCAGCCGCCCGGCAGCCCCGACCCGCACTTCCCCCGCACGGCGCACCACCCCGAGGAGGTGGTGGAGCCCGCCTTCTTCACCCGCGCCCCCGGCACGGCACCGGAGGTGAGCGCGCTGCTGCGCGCCCACCGGGGCACGGGGATCGTCGTCTCCCGCTACGAGTGCCTGACCCGCTATCCGTCCCTGCGCGCCCTGCTGGGCCCGGCCGGTGTCGCGCTGCCCGCCGACCCGGCCCGGTTGGCCGACTGGTCGCTGGTGATGACGCTGACCGGGGCCCTGAACGCGGTGGAGCGTGGCCTGCTGACCGCTCCGGAGGTGGTGGTGCACCGCACCGCTTCGCACAGCGCGGCGGAGCGCACCCCGGTACCCGGCGCACTGGCCCGGTACGCGGACTCAGCGGACGAACTGCACGCCGTGCTGACCGGGGCGCTCGACGACCGCGGGCGGTCGCGGTGACGGGCGCCGGGAGCCGGTCCGCCCCCGGCGGGCCCGGCCGGCGGCCCGCCGCGGCGGTGCCGGGCGAGGCCGTGCGCGCCCGGCGGGCCGCCGCCGGCCTCCCCGCGCAGGGACCGCTGCCCGCACGGCCGTTCGTGCTGCCGCGCGGCCGCTACGACGAACTCTTCGAGACCGCGGCGGCGCTGCTGGCGCTGGTGCGCCGGGCGGTGCTGGCGCTCGGACCCACCTGGCCCGACCGGCTGGTCGCGCTCGGCGCCGACCCCGCCGACCATCCCCCGCACTCGGGGCTGGAGGGAGCGGAGACCGACTGCTGTGCCGTACTGGCCGGTGCCGACTTCCTGGTCGGTGCGGCCGGGCCGCAGCTACTGGGCCTGGACACCGGCGGGACGCTCGGCAGCCCCCGGGAGACCGGGGTGCTCACCCGCGCGTGGCAGCGCGCCGCAGCCGGGCTGCCGGAGGCACCGCTGTTCGGGCACGATCCGCGGACCGTACGCGCCGCCGCGCTCGCCGACCTCTGCGCGCGGCGGGGACTGCCGCGCACGGTGGCCCTCATCGGTCCCGGCTTCCACCCCGACGAGCTGCGCGAGCTGCGGGCGCACGGCTTCACCGCCGACCTGCTGCCCCGCGCCGGGGTCCGGGGCGGTCCCGGCCCGCGCAGCTACGCGCTGGGGCTGCTCGGCGGCGCGCCCGCAGCGATCGGCGGGGCCGCCGACCTGCCGAAGGCGTGCCGGGCGGGCCTCCTGCTGCTGCCGCAGCCGAGCAGCGGGCTGCTGGCCGACAAGCGGGCCCTCGCGCTGGTCTCCGAAGGACTGCCCTGGATGACCCGGGGCGAGCGGGCGCTGGTGGAACGTCGGCTGCCGTGGACCCGGATCACCCTGGCCGGGCGCACCAGCTGGCACGGCACCGAACGGGACCTGCCGGCCCTGGTGCTCGCCGAACCCGAACGGTTCGTGCTCAAGCGGGCCGTCGCGGGAACCGGGCCGGTCGTGGCCGGGCACGCGACGGCGCCGGAGGTCTGGGCGGCGGCGGTGCGGCGCGCCTTCGGCCTCGGCGACAGCGTGGTGCAGGAGTACGTGCGACCGGCGCCCCGTCCGCTGGAGCTGAGCGACGGCGCGGCCGTACGGACCGTGCGGGCCGCCGCTCCGGTGCTCAGCCCGCTGCTGTTCGCCGGGCGGCCGGGCGGATGCCGGGTCAGCTTCCCGGCACCCGGCGTCCCGGCATCCGGCGCCGGGCCCTCCCGCCTCCCGGCCGACGCCGTGCTGGCGGGCCGGGAGGCGTCCGACTGAGACCGTCAGCCGCCGCGCAGCGCCCTCAGCGGCCCCCCGCTGCCGCTGAAGGCCACGTCGCGGGCGGCGCCGGTCAGCTCCAGTTCGACCGAGGAGTCGAGCACGGCGCACTGGAGGCGCTGCAGGTCGGGTGAGGGGTCCAGGCCCAGCTCCCGGGAGAGGACGCCCCGCAGCCGCTGGTAGACCTCCAACGCGTTCCCGCGTCTGCCCGAGCGGTAGAGCGCGAGCATGAGCTGCGCCTGGATGCCCTCGTGCAGCGGATGCTGGGCGGCGAGCCCGGAGAGCTCCCCCACCAGTTCGTGGTGCCGGCCCAGGCTCAGGTCCACCTCGATGCGCTGGTTGAGGATGCCCAGCCGGGACTCCTCCAGCCGGGTCGCCTCGATCTCCAGCAGCGGACCGCACTGCACGTCCACCAGCGCGGGGCCGCGCCACAGCTCCAGGGCCCGGCGGAAGGAGGCGGAGGCGCCGACGCAGTCGCCGGCCTCCAGCGCCCGGTGTCCCGCGCCGGAGAGCCGCTCGAACTCGCAGACGTCGACCATTCCGCCCTGGGTGTCGAGCAGATAGCCGCCGGACTCGGTGATCAGCACGCTCTTGGCGCCGTGCGGCAGATCGGGGTGGTGCCGGTCCCCCAGGGCGGCCGCGATGAGGTTGCGGAGCTGCAGCACGTACGTCTGGAGCGTGGTCTGCACGCTGCGCGGCGGGGCCTCCCCCCACAGTTCCTCCACCAGGGAGGCGACGGAGACCACTTGGTCCGGGTAGAGCGCCAGCAGGGCCAGCACCTTTCTCGGTTTGACCGCGGTCGGGACGACGGAGACCCCCGACTGGACGACCCGGCAGGGTCCCAGCACACTGATGTCCATCTCTCGCTCCCTTCGGGTGCGTTCTCGGACTGCTTCGGACTGCTTGGACTGCTTGCACTGCTTCGGAGTGCTTCGGAGTGCCTGGACTGCTTGGACTAGGTGGACGGCTCGGACAGTGGTGCGGCGCCTTGCCCGGTACCGCTGCGGCGCAGTTGTGCCGCCAGCAGCTCGGGCAGCGCGGTGTCGCGTACGAAGAAGTGGCCCCCGGGTACCTGGTGCTGCGCGAACGGGCCGCTCGCCCAGCGGCGCCACTCGGCGACGGCGGCGGCCGGGGCCGCCTCGTCCCGGGTGCCGGCGAACACGTGCACGGGGCAGTCGAGCGGGGTGTCCCAGTACGGGTCCGCCGCGCCGCCGAGCGCGCGCAGGCTGGCGGCGAGCCGCAGGTCGTCGCGCATCGTGGAGAGCAGGGTGCGCAGCCAGTTCGGGCGCTCGAACATGTAGGAGGGCAGGGTGCCGTACCGGTTCAGCGCGGCCAGCAGCGCCGTGTCGGGCAGATCGTACTGGTCGGTCAGCGGGGTCGGCAGGTGCGGCGGCGGGCAGGCGCCCAGCCCGACCAGCACCGGCGCTGCCCGGCCCGCGCGGCGTGCCCGCTGCGCGAAGCGGTAGGCCACCAGCGCGCCGAGGCTGTGCCCGTAGAGCGCGTAGGGCTGGTCCAGCAGCGGACCGAGCTGTGCGTCGAGTTCGTCCAGCAGCACGGGGGCGTCGGTGATGCGCGGCTCACGCAGCCGGGTCTCCCGGCCGGGGAGCCGGACGGGCAGCACACAGGCGCTCGGGTCGAACCCGCGGCGCCAGCGCGCGAAGGTGAGCGCCCCGGCGCCCGCGTGGTGGAAGCAGAACAGCCGCAGTCCGCCGTCGGCGGGCTCCCGCGTGGCGGGCGATGCGTCCGTCGTGCGTGGTCCGGGAGGTGCCGCGAGATACGCGTTCATCCCTCCCCCCTTCCCCCGTCCCGATGACGGGGCCGGTCGTCGAGGGCCAGATCCTCACGACCGGCGCTGGACGACAGCTTGAAGCGGGGTGGAACCGGCCCGGGGAGGGCCCCTCACCCCGCGAGGCCGGCTGCCGCACCGGACTCGGCGCCCCGCCAGGCGGCGAGGGCGTCCTCGCCCCGGAGAATGGCCTGGTGCAGGCGGTCGATCCGGGGCGAGGGCTCCAGGCCCAACTCCTCCACGAGGGTGGCGCGCAGCCGCCGGAAGGCGACCAGCGCGTCGGAGGAGCGGCCGTCCTGATGAAAAGCAACCATGAGCAGCGCGTGCAGGTTCTCGTAGAGCGGGTAGCGGCTGCGCAGGGCGCACAGCTCGCCCAGCACCTGGCGGTGCCGCCCCAGCCGCAGATCCGCGTCGATCCGCCGCTCCAGCGCGCCCAGCCTGCTCTCCTCCAGCCGGGTGGCCTCGATGGCGAGGTGCTTGCCGTGCGGCAGATCGGCGAGCGCCGGACCGCGCCACAGCGCGAGCGCCTCGTCCAGCAGCCGCGCGGACTTGGCCATGTCACCGGCCTCGTAGGCCGCGTGCCCGTTGCGGGTGAGCTGCGCGAACTGCAGCGCGTCGACGTCGGCGTCGGCGATCTCCAACTGGTAGCCGCCGTGCCGGGTGGCGAGGATGTGCTTGTCCCCGGGGACGCGGGGATCGCACGGCGCGGCGCCCGTCGCGGGCAGCGGACCCGGGTCGCCGAGCGCGGCGCGGAGCCTGCGGCGCAGTTGCAGGATGTAGGTCTGGAGCGTGGTGGGGGCGCTGCGCGGGGGCCCGGCGCCCCAGACCTCCTCCATGAGGTCGGACACCGGCACGATGTGCCGGCTGCGGAGCGCGAGCAGGGCCAGGATCTGCCGCGGCTTGGCCGCGCTCGGCGCGATCGAGGCGCCCGCCGTCTCGGCGTGCAGAGTTCCCAGTACCCTGATGCGCATCCGGGGCCTCCCCGTTGGCGGTTCCCGCTGGTGGGTGTCGCTGCTTCGGTCACTGCGTACGGTTGGGAGAATCGCATCCGTACGTGCCGCGCGACAGTGAGCAACTCACGATCTCGGCGCGGATATCCGGCGGAGCCGGGCATGAGTTTTTCACATGGAGGGTCGTGAAGCCTCCACTGGCCTGAGCCCTGGGCGCCGCCCACACTGCTGTCCTGCGCATCGGACCCTCACGATCGGGCCACTCCCCACAGCACCGCGTCGCCCCATGAGTCCACGGGGGGCCATGGGTTCCGCTCTCTCCAGACGGGAGACCACGATGTCAGGTCACGCGCTCGCCAAGGTCACCGCACCCCGCGCCCCGGGGGCCGCGCACTCCGTCGACCAGGACTGGCGCTTCGCCGAACTGACCGCGCAATGCTGCCTCGACCCCGCCCTCGCGCTGCGCTACGCGGTGGAACCGCGCGGTGTACTGGCCGAGTTCGGAATCGCCACCGAGGCGGCGACACCCGTCCCCGCCCTGCCCGCCGGGCTGGGCAGCGAGGTGACGATCACCAGCCTCAATCCGCGCGACACCGTCGGGCACACCACCGACTGCTCGAGCTGGACCTACGCACCGCCGAACGAGCCGGCACCGGCCGCCGTCCCGGTCTCCCCCGCGGCTTCGGCACGCTGAGCCGCACCCGAGCCGACCGAACGGGGGAGACGGAATGGAGACCGGCACCACACCACCGAGACCGGGGTTCCGCAAGCATCTGCGGCCCGCCGTCGTACCGGGCGACGCCACCTACCTCGTCTCCGAACAGGGGGTCACCGCCGTGGAAGGCGCGGCGATGGCCGCCCTGGCACCGCTGCTGGACGGCAGCCGGGACCTGGCCGAGCTGGCCCGGGAGACCCGCGGGGTGCTCTCGCCCGGCCAGCTCGGCAGCATCCTGGGCCAGTTGGCGGAAGCCGACCTGGTCGCCGACTTCGCCCCGGCGGCCGGGCCGGGCGGCCCGGCCGCCGGGGGTCCCGGGCACTCCGACGCCACCTCCGCGTTCTGGGAGTCCGCCGGACTCGACGGGACGCGGGCCGACGCCGAACTGTCCGCCGGCCGGGTCCGGCTGCTGACCGTCGGCGGCGACGAGGACCGGCGGGCCGCCCGGGACGCTTTCCGGTCGGCCGGGATCGCACTGGCCCGGCCGGGCGAGACGACCGCGCACACCCTCACCGTGGTGCTGTGCGAGGACTACCTCTCCCCCGCGCTGGCCGACATCGACGCGGTCCAGCGCCGCACCGGCCGGCCCTGGCTGCTGGCCAAGCCCTCCGGCGTCCAGCCGTGGCTCGGCCCGATCTTCCAGCCCGGTTCCGGCGCCTGCTGGCACTGCCTGCACAACCGGCTGCGCCACCACCGCTCCGCACACAGCTATGTGGGCCGCGCGCTGGGCCTCTCGGCGCCGGTCACCCCGCCGCGCGCACACATCACCGCCAGCCGGGCCAGCGCGCTCCACCTGCTGGCCCTGCAGGCGGCCACCTGGCTGGGCGGCTTCCGGGACAGCCGGCAGTCGTCGGTGTGGACCCTGGACAGCCTGCGCGGCGAGGGGAGGCACCATCCGGTGGAGCGCCGCCCGCAGTGCCCGGCCTGCGGCGATCCGACGCTGGTCGCGGCCCGGGCACGGCAGCCCGTCGTGCTCCGCTCCCGCCCCAAGGTGCCCACCGGAGGCGGCCACCGGTCGGTCCCGGCCCGCGAGATGCTGCAGCGCCACGAGCACCTGGTGAGCGAGGTCACCGGGGTGGTGCGGCTGCTCAACCGCGATCCGCGCTGTCCGGAGGGCCTCAACGCCTTCGTGTCCGGCAGCAATCCGGCACTGCTCGGCGACGGGGTGCACACGCTGCGCTCGGCGCTGCGCAGCCACAGCGCCGGAAAGGGCGTCACCGAGCTCGACGCGAAGGTCGGGGCGCTGTGCGAGGCGCTGGAGAGGTACTCCGGTACCTTCCAGGGCGACGAGGAGCGGATTCCGGGACGGTACGCGGAGCTGGGTGGCGCCGCGGTGCACCCCAACGCCCTCCAGCTCTACGACGAGCGGCAGTTCGCCCGGCGGCAGGAGTGGAACGCGCTGCACTCGCCGTTCCAGTTCGTCTGCGACCCGTTCGACGAGAACGCGGTGGTCGACTGGACGCCCGTGTGGTCGCTGACCGAGCGGCGGCACCGGCTGCTGCCCACCGCGATGCTCTACTTCGCCACCCCGCAGCGGGCCGGTGCCCCGGTGCCGGTGCGGGCCGACTCCAACGGCAACGCGGCGGGCAGCAGCCTCGAGGACGCCGTCCTGCAGGGCTTCTACGAACTGGTGGAGCGCGACGCGGTGGCCCTGTGGTGGTACAACCGCACCCTCCAGCCGCGGGTGGACCCGGAGTCCTTCGGCGAGGAGTGGATCACCCGGATGCGCGCCTCCTACGCGGCGCTCGGCCGGGAGTTCTGGGTGCTGGATGTGACCTCGGACCTGGGCATCCCCGTAATGTGCGCGGTCTCGCGGCGCACCCGCAGCCCCGGGGCGGGGTGCCAGGACCCCGAAGACCGCGAAGACCGGGAAGACCGGGAAGACATCGTGTTCGGCTTCGGCTGCCACCCGGACCCGGCCCTGGCGCTGCGCCGGGCGCTGACCGAGATGACGCAGATGCTGCCCGCCGTGCTGGACACCCGCAACAGCTTCGAGGACCCGGTCTTCCGCGACTGGTGCACCCGGCGCACCCTCGCCGACCAGCCCTATCTGGCACCCGACCCGCAGGCCCGCACGCTGCGGGCCGGCGACTTCGGCCACACACCCCGCGCCGATCTGCGCGAGGACGTGGCGGACGCGGTCGCGCTGCTGCACCGGCACGGGATGGAGCTGCTGGTACTGGACCAGACGCGGCCCGACCTGGGTGTCCCGGTGGTGAAGGTGCTGGTGCCGGGACTGCGGCACTTCTGGGCACGCTTCGCACCGGGGAGGCTCTACGACGTACCGGTCCGGCTCGGACGCCGCGCCGACCCGGTCGACTACGACGGGCTGAACCCCATCCCGGTGTTCGTCTAGCCGATGGTGGCACCCGATCCCCTCGCCTATGCTGTGCACACCTTCGGCGGGGCGAGGGGAGAGCCCGTAGTGAGCTCAGGGGGAAACCGAATCTCTTTACATCGGCAACGAAACGGGACGCGGCAGCCACTCGCCTACGGGGTCGACGCCGCGATGGCGCCCCGGATCGTGCTGGTGGTCTTCGTCGTCGCCATGGCCGGCATCCTGGGTGCCGCGGTGCTGCACCTGCTGACCGTCGGCGGTTCGCCGATGCAGATCCTGGTCGGCGCGGCGGCGATCGCGGTGATGTTCTGCACCCAGGTGGCCCGCACCACCCAGCGGGGCATGCGGCTGCACCGCACCTACCAGTTCTGGGTGCTGGGCGTGCAGATCGTCTGCACTTTCCTGCCGATGCTGCTGATGGGCACGGCCTGGGTCGGGCTGCCGGGGCTGCTGGCGGGCTCGCTGCTGCTCACCCTGCGGCCGCCCTGGTCCTGGCTGGGAGTCGCCGGATGTGTGGCCAGCGTCCTGGCCGTCACCTGGTTCTCGGGCTGGGCGCCGCTGCGGGTGGCCTACAACGGGGTGTCGGCGCTGACGACCTGCGCCGTGGTCTACGGGCTGACCAAGCTGTCCGAGATCGTCCTCCAACTGCGGGCGGCACAGCAGGAGATCGCCCGGCTCGCGGTGGAGGAGGAGCGGCTGCGCTTCGCCCGGGACCTGCACGACCTGCTGGGCTACAGCCTCTCGGCGATCACCTTGCGCAGCGAGCTGGCGCACCGGCTGGTGGACGCCGATCCGCCGCGCGCCCAGGGCGAGGTGGCGCATGTGCTGGAGATCTCCCGGCAGGCGCTGGCCGATGTCCGCTCGGTGGCGCGCAGCTACCGCAACATCTCGCTGCCCGCCGAGATCTCCTCGGCCGTCTCGGTCTTCGAGGCCGCCGGGATCGACGCGGAGGTCGACTCGACGCTGGAGAGCGTCCCGGAGACGGTGGGCACCGTGCTGGCCACGGTGCTGCGGGAAGGCGTCACCAACATCCTGCGGCACAGCAAGGTGCGCCGCTGCCAGATCACGGTCTGCGGCGACGCGGACTGCGCGGTGCTGCGGTTGGTCAACGACGGAGTCCAGCCGCTCCCCGACCCGCGGGACCCCACCACGCCGCGCCCGGACGACGAGGGAGGCAGCGGGCTCGGCAATCTGGCCGCGCGGGTGAACGCGATCGGCGGCACGCTGCGGGCCGGGCTGCGCGAGGACGGCTGCTTCCGGCTGGAGGCGCGCATCCCGCCCCAGGCCGCCGGCCGTCCGGCGAGCCGGGAGGCCGGGCCCGGACGGTTCGCGGACCGCGCGCCGGGCGGGCCGCACGGCACCGCCCGGGCGGCGGCCGCCTCCGGCGCGGCTACAGCCAGCCCTGCTCCCGGGCGATCCGCAGGGCGTCCACCCGGTTTCGGGCCCCCAGCTTGATGACGATGGCCGTCAGGTAGTTGCGCACGGTGCCCACGGACAGGAAGAGCCGCCCGGCGATGTCGGCGGCCTCGGCGCCCTCGGCCGCCAGCCGCAGCACCTCGGTCTCCCGTGAGGTGAGCGGGTTCTCCCGGGCCGACCAGGCGTCCAGAGCGAGTTCGGGGTCGATGACCCGCTCCCCCGCCCGGATCCGCCGGATGGTGTCGGCCAGCTTGCTCGGCGGCGCGTCTTTGAGCAGGAAGCCCGAGACGTGGGCCTCCAGGGCGCGGCGCAGGTTGCCGGGCTGACCCAGGCTGGTGAGGATCAGGGTGCGGCAGGCCGGCAGCTTCTCGTGCACCTCGGCGGCCGCGGTCAGCCCGTCCACGCCCGGCAGATCGATGTCGATGACGGCGACATCGGGACGGTGCGCGAGGACGGTCGGCAGGATGGCGCTGCCGGAGTCGATCTCGGCGACGATCTCGATGTCCTTCTCGATGTCGAGCAGCGCCACCAGAGCACCGCGCACCATGTGCATGTCCTCGGCGAGCACCACTGAGATCATCGTCGAGTTCCCCCGCGGACTCGGCCGGCCGGACTGGCGTTAGCGAGGCGAGAATACCGCGCCCCGTCACATGCAGCACCGACTCGACCACGATTCGAGTCCAGAGTTCAACAGTCCGTCACATGGTTCCGGATTCCGCCACACCCCCGTCCGCCCGCCCCTACCCCCCGCCGCGCCGCTCGGCGACCGAGGTCCCCGAGGACTACGCGCTGCTGCGCGCCGAGGAACCCGTCGCCGCCGTCACGCTCCCCAGCGGCGATCGGGGGCATCTGGTCAGCCGCTACGAGGACGTACGGGCCGTGCTCGCCGACCCCCGCTGCTCGCGGGCCGCGACGGTGGCACCCGAGGCGCCGAAACTCACGGCCGTCCCGTTCGACGCGGGCGGCCTGTTCACCATGGACCCGCCCGAACACACCCGGCTGCGCGGGCTGGTCGCCCGCGCCTTCACCCCGCGCCGGGTGGAGCGGATGCGGCCCCGGCTGGAAGAGCTGGCCGGGGAGCTGGCCGACGCCATGGCCGCCGGGGACGGCGCCGAGGGCGGCTCCACCGACCTGAACGCGGCCTTCGCCTTCCCGTTCCCGATGGCCGTCATCTGCGAGCTGCTGGGGGTGCCCTTCGCGGACCGGGAGCGCTTCCGCACCTGGTCCGACGCCGTGCTGTCGCTGACGGCGCATCCGCCGGAGGAGATGCTGCGGCACAAGCAGGCCCTGCTGGCCTACCTGGCGGACCTGGTGGCGGACAAGCGGCGCGCTCCCGGCACCGACCTGCTGAGCGCGCTGGTCGGCGTCCGGGACGAGGAGGGCGGGCCCGGCGAGCGGGAACTGCTGGTGCTGGCGATGACGTTGCTGGTCGCCGGGCACGAGACGACGGTCGGGGTGCTGGGCACCTCCGTGCTGACCCTGCTGCGGCAGCCGGAGCGGCTCGGCCTGGTGCCGGACGGGGAGGAGGCGACGGCCGCCCTGGTGGAGGAGCTGCTGCGGCTCAACCCGATCGGGGACGGCGGGCCGCTGCGGGTCACCACCGCGCCGGTGGAGGTGGCCGGGCGGGTGCTGCCGCCGAACAGTGCGGTGATCGCCTCCGTCTGCTCCGCGAACCGGGACGGCAGCCGGTACACCGACCCGGACCGCTTCGATCCGGACCGTACCGGTGATCCGGCCCAGCCGCCGCACCTGGCCTTCGGGCACGGTCCGCACTACTGCCTGGGCGCGCCGCTGGCGCGCGCCGAACTGGCCGTCGCGCTGCGGGTGCTGGCCGGCCGGTTCCCCGCGCTGCGGCTGGCGGTGCCCGTCGAGGCGGTCACCATGCACCGGGGGCTGCTGGTCAACCGGCTGACGGAGCTGCCCGTCCGGTGGGACTGAGCGCGCTGCGGCGGGGCCCGGCGGGAGCCGGGCCCCGGATCCGGGAGCCGTCGCGGGCCCGCGGGCCGTATCCGAAGGCGCGGTCGGCGGCGATGTGGGCGAGCCATCCGCAGGCCGCGACCCGCAGCGGACGGCTGTCCAGGGCACGCGCGGTGCCCAGGAGCAGCAGGGGCACGCCGGGCGAGTGCAGCACGTTGTAGGAGCGCACCGCGTACCGGGGCAGCGGGTCGAACCCGGGGGCCGCGGCGATGCCGTGGAGCAGCGCGACGTCGGGCAGCACCGCGCAGGTCCACAGCACGCGGCTGCGGGGCCCGCCCAGCCGGACGCCCGTGTACAGTGCCGCGGCCGCGACCGTGCCGCTCAGTATCCGCCCCCGCGGGGTGCACCACGTCCAGCCGCTCATGTCCGCACCCGGCCCCGGCCGCCCCGGCGCAGTCCCGCGATGGCCTCCAGCACGGTCCGGCGCACCGGGTGGACGCCCAGGCCGCGGAGCGCGGAGCCGAGCAGCAGCGGGCGGATGCGGCCCAGATGGTCCGGGGCCCCGTGCGCGTCGTCGACCACGAGCAGTCTGCAGCGCGCCGCGGGATCCCGGGTCAGCGCGGCCGCGTCGGCGAGCGGCACGATCTCGTCCCGCAGCGCGGCGACGTAGGTGACCGGGAGGGGCGCGAGGCGGTCCAGTTCCGGCGGTGCGAGCGCCCAGTCCCGCAGCGCGGGGAGCACGTCCGCGGGCGGGTGCCCCGTCAGCCGGGCGAGGGTGTGCGCTGTCGTCGCCGGGATGCGGGCCTGCTGCCCGGCGTCCCGGAAGAAGTGCCGTACCGGTGCGCCCACGGTGGAGACGCCGGTGATCCGGGGATCGGTCAGCGCGGCCCGCAGCGCCAGGTGGCCGCCGAAGCTGAGTGCCACCGCGTGGGTGCGGCCGACGTCCGCGCGGTCGGCGAGGTGGTCGAGCAGGGCGCCGAGCATGGCGGGGGCCGCGGTGTCGTAGGGCAGGGTGTTCTCCCCCACGCCGGGCAGTTCGGTGACGGCCACGGCGGTGCCCAGCGCGGCGGCGCGGGCCAGCAGCGGGGCCCACTGCTCCTTGACCGAGACGATGCCGCCGCACACCAGGATCAGGGGCCGCGGGGCGCTGCGGGAGAGTCCGGCCGTCCAGGCGGTGAACCGGCCCGTGCCGCCGGGCGGTTGGATCTCCGCCCGGCCGATGTCCGGGCGGGTGGACCGCCAGTGGTCGAAGGAGCTCACGCACAGCCGCTGGGCCCGCTCCCGCGCCGGACCGTCCGGGTGGGGGAAGCGGGCCAGCGCGTAGTGGCGGACCGCGTCCAGGTGCCGGCCGCGCGCGGCGAGCGCGTCGCCCGCGCGGCTCCAGACGGCGGGCCAGGCGTCGGGCCCCTCGCCGTGCGCGCTGCGGACGCGGGAGAGGACCGCGCGGCAGCGGTCGGCCGGGATGCCCTGCGCGCGGGCGTGCAGCGGTGCGAGCGCCCGGAGTTCGGCCAGACCGGGCGGGTCGGTGCATGCTGCGGTACCACGCGTACCACTCATACGGATGTCACCTCGCTCGGTGTGGACGGCTGTTCCCGCCGGACGGCGGGGTGCCGGCCGGGGAAGTAGGCGGGGGCCAGCACCCGGCGGCGCAGCGCGGGGCTCGCGTCCAGCGCGCGGTAGACGGTCCGGCGCAGCGCGGTCGCGGCGGGCGCGGTGAGGGTGAACATCCGCTCCTGCCGCAGTTGGAGCGCGCGCGAGCGGCCTACGTCCGGCTCCCGGCGCCGCTGGAAGAGGTCGAGGGCGGTGTGCAGGGCGCGGCCGCGGGCCCGCCGGTCGCGGCCCAGCGCCTCGGCGGCCAGCGGCGCGAGCGCGACCGCGTCGGCCAGCGCATGGTTGACGCCCTGGCCGAGGACGGGCGAGAGGGTGTGCGCGGCGTCGCCGATCAGGACGACGCCGGGCGCCGACCAGCGCGGCACCTCGGCGGTGAAGATGTCCAGCAGCGCCGTGTCCGACCACGTCCGCAGGCTGCCGCGGGCCGCTTCCCCGGCCTCCGGGGCCAGTCGGCCGATGCGGGCGCACAGCAGGCCGAGGCCGCCGGCGCGCAGCGCCCGCAGCCCGCCCTTGGAGATGTTGAGGCCGACCCGGACGGTGCCGTCCGTGCAGGGCAGGAACAGACCGTGGCTGTCCCCGGCGATCCGCACCCGGTAGACGCGGCGGTCCCAGTCGGCGGGAAAGGGCAGCTTCAACCACACCACGTCGCGCTCCAGCGGCCGGTGCCGCACCCGCTCCTGGAGTCCGCACAGGCGGCGCACGGCGCTGTGGCGGCCGTCCGCGCCGACGGTGAGCGGCGCCTGGACCCGCACCGTGCCGGTGGGGGTGCGCGCCCGTACGCCGGTCACCGCCGGGCCCTCGACCAGCAGTCCGACCGCGGTGGCGGGCTCCAGCACCGTGCAGGAGCCCGGCTGCCGGGCGGTCTGTTCGGCGAGTGCCGCCAGCAGGGTGTCCTGCGGCAGTTCGGCGGGGTGCCGGTAGCGGTAGGGGAAGTCGGCGAACCGCAGGTCGAGCACGCGGCGGCCCGCGTCCTGGATCTCCAGCCGGTCCACCCGGTGGGCTGCACCGCGGACCCGCTCCCAGACGCCGAGCCCGGCCAGCAGCCGCACGCCGTCCGGTGAGACGGACTCGCCGCGGAAGGCCGGGCCCGCGCCGCGGGCGGGGTCGCGCTTCTCCAGCAGGACCACCTCCAGGCCCAGCCGGGTCAGCGCCAGCGCCAGGGCCCGGCCGCCGGGCCCGCCGCCGACCACGCAGACGTCGGCGCTCAGCGCGCTCCCGTCGGCTGTCGCGTCACTGCGCACGGTGCCCCTCCCCCGTCCCGTCCACCAGCGCGGCGATGAGCCCGTCGTCGAGCATGGTGGCGGCCGCGGTGTCGCTGGTGTCGCCGAAACCGGCGTCGAAGTGGGCGACGCTGACGGTGTAGGCGCGGTCCACCAGGCAGGTGTGGAAGGCCCATTCGGCACCGGTGCCCGGCTCCCCGTCGGGCCGCAGCACCTGCACGTTGTGGTCCTGCGGGCTGAATCCGAACTCGGTGAAGCGGAACCGCATGCCCTGTCCGATGGCCTTGCTGTACGCCTCTTTCAGGGTCCACAGCCGCACCAGCGCCGCGTTGCGCCGCTCCTCGGCGATCTGCGCGAGGGCGCTGCGCTCGTACGGTGTGCAGACCTGCTTCTCGGTGCCCAGACCCAGCATGGGGCGGTCCTTGGCCTCGGCGTCCACCCCGATCCAGCCGCGCCGGGTGAGACCGACGAGCAGCAGGTTCTCGGTGTGGCTGAGGCTGATGTCGATCTGGTCGAGGCCGCGCAGATAGGGGCGGCCGCCGGGCTTGTAGGCCAGCTCGACGGCCTCGGGCGCGGCCTCGACGACCGCGCAGGCGACGTGTTTGAGCAGCAGCCGGGACGCCACGAAGCGGGCCCGCACCTGCGGGTGGCCCATCGCCCGGAAGCGGGCGTGATCCCGGCCCAGCAGCGGGCCCAGCCGCGGGTGGTCGAGGTCGGCGGGCAGCCATTCCGGCAGCCGCCCGTACACGACGACGCTGCCGTGCCGCCCGACGGCGTCACGGACCCGCTCCCAGGGTCCGTGCGGTCCGTTCATCCGCACCGGCCGGGCGAACGGCTCCGCCGTCCTGCCGTCCGCCGCGGGGCCCAAGGTGATCGCCATGCCAGCCCTCCAGGCACGTCGCCGCGCCGTCGGTCGCGTCCACCGCGCGGTGGGCCGCCGGGCCCGGCGCGCGGATGCCCGGCGGCGCCTGCCGGGCGGTCGGGGTGTTCACGCGGTCACCGCCGCGGACCAGATGTCGCGCAGGCTGCGCGCCTGGAGTACGGCGTCCACCGGCACCGGACGGTCGAGTACCTGTTCCAGCAGCCCGATCAGCCGCAGCAGGTGTACGGAGTCCCACCCGGCCAGCTCGGTCAGCTCCCGCTCGGCGTCGGCGGGTGCCAGTGCCGTGCCGAGGTGGGCGTTGGCGAGTTCGATCAGCTCCTCGACGGTGCGCATGCCCCCACCTCCGTCCCGTCCGCGGTCGGCTGCGCGGGCTCGCCGGTCAGGCGCAGCCGCAGCGTGATGTGCCCGGGGACGGGCGGGAGCGTCCGGAGCGGATGCTCGAACCGCACCTCGCCCGGGGCGCGGGACTCCGCGCCGGTCGCCGCGCCGGTCCCCCGGCCGGTCTGCACGCCGGTCTCCGCGCCGTCCTCGCGGTCGCTCCCCGCCCGCGCACCGGCGGCCGGGCCGGCCGCGGTGCCGCTGCCGGGAGGGGCTTTCGGTCCGGCACCGGGACCGGTGACGGTCCGGAAGCCGTGCCGGGGACAGAGCGTCCGCACGGCCGCGTTGGCGCGGGTGGGCCGCCAGACGGCGTGCACGGCGGTCAGCCCGGCCTCCCGCGCCGCCGCCAGCAGCCCGGCGAGGACGGCCTCCTCGACACCGCGGCCCAGCACCCGGCAGCTCAGCAGCAGGTTCTCCACCCGCAACCGGTTGCCGTCGATCCGCGCGAGGACGGCACCGACCACGCCCTCGTCCCCGAACCGGTCGGCAGCCCGCACCGCCAGCACCGCGGCGCCGGGTGCGGCCGCGCGCTGCCGCACCTGCTCGGCGCTCAGCCGCTGCCCGGTCAGGTTGAACCGGTTGGTGCGCAGGGTGAGCTGGGCCAGCCGGGCCAGTTCGTGCTCCCGGGCGGGCGAGATCTCCACCCGCAGCTCCAGGGTGGCGAGAAAGGCGCGGTGGTCGGCGGAGGCGGCCTCGGAGCTCACCCGCGCCGCGCGCCGGGCGTAGCGCACCGGCCGCAGCCGGTCCTCGTCGGTGAGCGCCGGGGTGTCGAACCAGCCGTCCGCGAGCAGGCGTTCGGTGTGCAGCGCGGGCTCCGCGTCCAGCTCGACCACGGCGGCGCCGGGCACCCCGGCGCGCACGCTCTCCCGCTCGAAGGGCGTGTCGTCGGCGAAGACGACCGCCTCCGGGGCGAGGCCCAGCCGCTCGGCGACGGTGCGCACGCCCTCGGCCTTGGAGCCCCAGCCGGCGACGACGGTCGCGAAGTCGTCCGGCCGCAGCGGGAACTCGGGGTGCTCGGCCAGCGCCCGGCGCACGGCCTCTGCGTCGTTCCTGCTGCAGACGGCGAGCAGCACGCCCTGCGCGGCGAGCTGCTTGACGGTGAGCTGGAAGGCGCCGAAGGCCGCACCGCGCAGGGTGCCCGCCGCCGTGACGCCCTCGGGCCCGTCCTCGGCCAGCACCCCGTCCCACAGGGTGCCGTCCAGATCGAGCACCAGGCACTTCTTGGCCTCGCCGCGCAGCCCGCGGATCAGATGGGCGGCCTCGCGGGCGTAATGGGTCAGCAGGTCGGCGGTGCAGTGCGCCTCGGCGTAGGTGCCCAGGCGCGGCTCGTCGGCGCGGACACCCGCGCTGGTGACCGGCTCCAGATCCAGGACGGCGAGCCCGGCGGACGGCCGGGCCATGTGCAGCAGGTCGGCATTGAACTGCTTCCACAGGCCGCCCAGTTCGGCGCGCTGGGCGAGGGAGGTGAGCTGATGGGTGAAGCGGCGCAGCAGCGGCACGGTGTTCAGCACCAGGGTCGCTCCCCTCGGCGCGGAGGCCGCATGAAGCTGGGCCAGTTCGCCGAGCACCTTGCGCCGGCGCTCCGCGGCGACGCTCACCTCCAGCGGCTGCCACGGCACCTCGACCGTGTCCCAGACGGTGAGCGGATCCAGCACGCACAGGGTGACCTCGGGCCTGTGCGCGTAGAGCGGGGAGTTCGGGTCGGCCAGGTCGCCCAGGTAGCCGCCGCTGCCGCACACCCGGGTGCGGGCCAGGATGCCGTGCCGGGCGAGCTGTGCGGTCAGTGCCGGCACCAGCTCGCCGACCGTGCCCCGCCCGGTGACGGCGACGCGGACGACGGGGGTGTCCGGGTGGTGGGCGAGCACCTCCTCGGGGTCGAGCGGGGCGAGCACCCGGCCGGCGAAGTCGAGCGTGTCCCGGTCGGCGGCGGCCAGCAGCTCGCGGACGGCCGGGTACTCGGCCGCGAGCCTGCCCCGGGCGTGCAGGGTGCGCAGCGCGGCGCCCGGGGCCGGTGCGGGGTCTCGGTCAGGCATCGGACGCCTCCACGGTGAAGCCGGCCCGGATCCACTTGCTGGACTCCACGGAGAGGACCAGGGCGCGCTGAGCGGGGGTGAGCAGCGGGAGCAGACGGTCGAGCTGGTGGAGGACCAGCGCGTTGCCGGTGTTGCCGGTCTCCGCGACACAGGAGACCGGCTCCCACTCGAGCCCGCGGCCCAGTTCGCTCGTGATCCGCTCGGTCATCCTGCCGCCGAGTTGCGGCGGCAGCAGGTAGTCGACGCTCTCGGGAGACCAGTCCGCGGCGGTCAGCAGCGCGTCCCGCAGCTCGCGGGCCAGCTCCGGCACCCGCTGCTCGACAGCTTTGTAGTCCTCGCGCACCGGGGTGCGGGGGGCCGTGCCGGACCGCAGATCCGCGGCGCCGAACCACTCGACACGCTGTCCTGGGGGGAGTCCGAGCCCGGCCAGCCGGTGTTCGAGGTGGGTGAGCGCCGCCCGGGCGCCGGGCCGCGGCCTGCCGCTGACGACGGCCGCGCCCGCGCCGTCGCCGAACAGCACGTAGTTGACCAGCGCGGCCGGCGGCAGGTCCCGGAAGTCCTGTCCCAGGTCCAGGTGCTTGCTGCACACGTCGCCGCCGACCACCAGCCCCAGCCCGGCCGGGCCGAGCGACAGCAGGGCGCGGGCCACGGCGAACGCCTGGACCGCGCCGCCGCACCCGGACTGGAGCTGGTAGGCGGCGGCTCCCTGGATGCCGAGCCGGTCGGCCAGCAGCGCCGCGGTGCTGGGCATCAGCGCGTCCGGGGTGGCGGTCGCCAGCACGATGAAATCCACCTCGGACGGGTCGGCACCGGCGTTGGCCAGGGCCCGGTCCGCCGCGTCGGTGCACAGGTCCTCCAGCGTCCAGCGCGCCCGGCCGGTGTCCAGGTCGACGGCGAAGTGCCGGGTCCGGGTGCCGATGAACGTCTCCACCCAGGCGGACGGGATGCCCAGGCGCTCGGCGAGCCGGTCGTTGCCGACCGGCTCGCCGGGCAGCGCCGTCCCGGTGCCCAGCAGATGCACGGGTGGCGGTCCCACCCCCGGGGCCCTCACACGGCCGCCGGTGCCGGCAGGCCGCGCAGATACGCGGTGAGGGAACCGATGCTCACCAGACCGGCGATCATCTCGGGCAGCGACAGCTCGCCCAGCTCGGGAAAGCGCACCTCCAGCCGGTGCTTGAGCTCCATCAGCATCACCGAGTCGAAGCCCAGGTCGTCGTAGAAGCGCACGTCCTCGCCGAGTTCCTCCGGCACGCCGCCGGTGATCCCGGCCACCACGGCGCGGACTCCGGCCCCGAAGTCCGGCGGCGCCGCCGCAGCGGGCAGCTCCGCACCGGACGGCTGCCGGGGAGTGCCGTGCGGGCCCGGTCCGGTGCCGCCGTCGCAGGCCGCGCGGGGAGCCGTGCCCGTGCCGCCGGACCCGCCGGGGGCCGGACCGTTGGTGGTGCCCGGACCGGTGGCGGTGTCGGTGCCGCTCGTCCCGGTGGCGGTGCGCGGACCGGTGCCGCCGTCCGGGTACGTGTCCGGGCCGGGCCCCGCGCCGTCGGCGTGCCGCACCGGCACAGCGGCCGTCGGCGGCTGCCGCCAGGAGCGCCATCGGGTGGCGAAGACGTGCGGTGCCATCCGTACGGTGCGCCGGTCCGCGGCGGCGTACAGCCGCTCCCACTGCGAGTCGAGGCCGTCCTCGTACAGCCGGGCCACCACCTCGGCGAGGTCCCGCGGACCGGAGTCGGCGCCGCGGCACGGGGTGAGCACCGGGAGACCGCGTGCGGCAGTGATCCGGCGCAGCAGGCCGGCCAGTACGGGCTGGGGCCCGATCTCCACGAGATGGGTGGGCGGATCGGCGCACAGCGAGCCGACGGCGTCCGCGAACCGGACGGTCGCCGGGATCTGCGCCGTCCAGTACGCGGCGTCCGGCGCGGCTCCCTCGGGCAGCGGTCCGCCGTGCACCGTGGAGTGGAACGGGATGCGCGGCGGTGCGGCGGGCAGCCCCGCGGCGGCGTCCGCGAAGGCGTCCAGCACCGGCTCCATCAGCGGCGAGTGGAAGGCGTGCGGGACCGGCAGCGGGGTGCAGCCGAGACCACGCCGCGCCAACCGCTCCCTGATCCGGGCCAGGCCCGCCAGGGTGCCGGAGAGCACGGTGGCGCCGGGAGCGTCGACGGCGGCGACCGCACACTGCGGCTCGTCCGCGACGGCGGCCTGCGCCTCGGCGGCCGCGGCCCGGGTGGCGAGCATTCCGCCGCCTGCGGGCAGCGCCTCCATCAGCGCACCGCGCCGGGCCACCAGACGGGCGGCGTCGGCCAGTTCCAGCCCTCCGGCGACCACCGCGGCCGCGAACTCGCCGATGCCGTGGCCGAGCACCGCACAGGGCCGCACCCCCAGCTCCCGCAGGCCGGCGGCCAGCGCGTACTCGACGGCGAACAGCGCGGGCTGCGTCAGGCTCGCGCGGTGCACGCGGGCGCTGCGGGACAGCAGCAGTTCGTGCACCGGCTCACCGGTCCAGGGGCGCAGCGCGGCCGACGCCTCCCGCAGGAAGCCGCGGTAGAGCGGCGAGCCCGCGTACAGTGCGGCTGTCATACCGGGGTGCTGGGAGCCCTGGCCGGTGAAGACGAAGGCCACCGCGGGCTCTTCGGACCCGGTGGCCCGGTCCGCCGGTACGGCCTCCGCCGCGGCCCGCAGCTCCCCGGCCAGCTCCTGCGGGGTGCCGGCCACCGCGGCGAACCGGACCGGCCGCGCGGCCCGCACCCGGTTGCTCGTACGGCACAGCGCCGCCAGGTCCCGCTCCGGCAGGGCCGCGGCCGCGGCTGCCTGGCTGCGGAGGTTGTCGCGCAGCGCGTCCGGGGTGTCGGCGGAGAGGGTGAACACCCCCAGGGCGGACGGTTCTCCGGCCGCCAACGGTTCTCCGGCCGACGGCTGCGGCTGCGGCTGCGGGCGGGGCGGCGGTCCCAGGACGAGGTGTGCGTTGGTGCCGCCCATGCCGAAGCTGGAGACGCCGACGCGGTGGCCGGGCCCGTGGGCGGCCAGCTCCAGCGGCTCGGTCACCAGCTCCATCCGCCGCCGGGCCAGGCCCAGTCGCTGGTTCTCGGCGCCCGCGGCCGGTCCCGGCGGCACGATGCCGTGGTACACCGCCAGCACCGCCTTCACCAGTCCCGCCATCCCCGCGGCGCCCTCGGTGTGGCCGACGGCGCTCTTCGCGGAGCCGACCGCGAGCGGCGCGGTGCGGGGGCCCTGCCGGGCGCCCAGCGCGTCGTCGAGCGCGAGCACTTCGATGAGGTCACCGAGCGCGGTGCCGGTGCCGTGCGCCTCCACGTACCGGATCTGCCCGGGCTCGGCGCCCGCACGCAGCCGCGCGGCGGTGACCACGTCCCGCTGCGCGGCGCGGTGCGGCGCCATGATGCCGTTGCTGCGGCCGTCCTGGTTGACGGCGCTGCCGTGGAGCACGGCGTACACCGGGTCGCCGCGCCGCACCGCGTCGTCCAGCCTGCGCAGCACCACCACGCCCACACCCTCGCCGCGGCCGATGCCGTCGGCCTCGGCGGCGAACGGTTTGCACCGGCCGTCGGCCGCGGCGAGTCCGGCCTGCCGGTAGATCCGGTCCAGCGCGGTGCCGATGACGATGTTGACACCGCAGGCCAGCGCCAGGTCGCACTCGTCGGCCTGCAGCGCGGTGCAGGCCAGGTGCACGGCCACCAGCGACGAGGAGCAGGCGGTGTCCACGGTGAGGCTGGGGCCGCGCAGGTCGAACTGGTAGGCGAGCCGGTTGGCCAGCATGGAGCGCCCGCTGCCGGTTCCGGTGCGCGGGGTGATCCCGGCCGGGTCGGCCAGCGCCAGCCGGGCCCAGTCGTCGGACATCGCACCGACGTAGCTGCCGGTGCGGCTGCCCGCCAGTCCGGACGGCGGCAGCCCGCTGTCCTCGACCGCCCGCCAGGCGCACTGCAGCAGCAGCCGCTGCTGCGGGTCCATCGCGGTGGCCTCGGCGGTGGGGATGCCGAGGAATCCGGGGTCGAAGGCGTCGGCGTCGGCCAGGAACGCGCCCGGCGCCGCGCCCCGGAAGCGGGAGGGCGGCGGGGCACCGACGGCGTGCGCGGTGCCGTTCAGCAGCCGCCAGTACCCGTCCGGGTCGGGCGCTCCGGGAAAGGCGCAGTCCAGGCCGACCACGGCGACGGCCCGCGGGTTCGTCCCGGGCGCCGGGGCCCCGACCGCGGCGCCCGGCTGCGGCGCGGCGTCCTGAAGCGGGGCGACGTCCTGAAGCAGGGCGGCGTCCCGGTGGGGCGCGGCGTCCTGGTGCGGCATCGTCACACCCCCGCCGGTCCGTCGGCGCGGGCGGGTCCGCCGCGTGCGTACTCCTCGGCCAGGCAGCGGGCCAGCGCCTCGACCGTCGGATGGTCCCAGGCGACGGTGGGCTCCATGAAGAGCGCGAACTCGTCCTCGATGTCGCCGTAGAGGCTCAGTGCGGCCACGGAGTCCAGCCCGTACTCCGCGAAGGGCGTGCGCGGGTCGATGTCCTCGGCCGGGCGGCCCAGGAACTCCGCGAGGCGGCCGGTCAGCCACCGCGCGAACTCGCGTTCCCCCAGCTCAGCGGGGAGCGCCGCCCGGGTCGGGCCCGGCGGACGGCTCACCGGCGGATCCGGGAGCTGGGCCCCGGTCGGTTGCGGCATCATGGCATGCTCCTCAGCCGGCGAGCGGGGTGTCGTACAGGTCGTAGCTGCGCCCCTCGTGGTAGCGCGCGAGCACCTCGTCCAGCAGGTGCCCCTCCCCGTCGGAGGGCAGCTCGGGCAGCGGGCGGCCGAGCCGTTTGACGAGCCGGGCGAGGGCTGCGGTCAGCCACCCGGGACCGGCCAGGAAGCCGGCGGCGGCCGACTGCGGCCCGGGACGCCCGGCGGTGCCCCGGTGCCGGTCCCGGTCCTGCTGGCGCCACACTCCGAGGCAGGCGGCGGCCGCCAGCAGCAGCGCGTAGCGGTCCGCGCCCGCGTAGGCGCGGGGGCTGGCCAGTACGGTGCGGTCCCTGGCGGGCATGGCCGCGCACTCCTCCTGGAGGGCGCGCAGCTCCGCCTCCAGCTCGCCCGCCAGCGCGGTCAGCGCCGGGCGGTAGGCGCCGGTGCGCGCGCCGCTGCCCGCCAGTTCCGCGGCGGCTCCCACCAGGGAGCAGGCCAGCGAGTCCGACGTGGCCACGAGGGCGAGCCGCGCCGGGTCCAGCGGCGGCAGCGGATCCCGGATCCGGAACAGCCCGTCGGGCGCGGGCGGGCCGCCGTACCACGCGGTGCGGGCCAACCGGGGAAGCTGCGGGATGATCGTCGCCTGGCAGGCGGCGGTGCCCGCATGGCCCAGGCTGATCATCGGCAGGTCCCGTACATGCTTCTGGAAGGCGCCGTACTCGCCGCCGCGCACATAGAAGTTGGCGCCCAGCACGACGGACAGGTCGTAGGTGGTCTCCGTCAGCAGTTTGGGCAGCAGATACTTGACGGCTGCCGCGTACACGCTGGTCTCGGCGGGCAGCAGGTGGACGGCGCGGGTGGCGGCCAGCGCCAGGCAGTCGCAGATCAGCAGGTCGGTGAAGGCCCCGACGAGAGTGGCGCGGGCGTGCGGGATCTCCAGCACCGAGCGGTTGTAGAGCTGCCGGTCGAGGGCGAAGCCCACCGCGGTGCGCAGCGCCGTGTCGCCCCCGCCCAGGATCATCGACGGGACGACGCTGCGGGTGATCTGGAAGGATCTGAGTGCCAGTTCGACGCCGTCGCCCACCTCTCCGACGAGCGCGTCGCCGCCGACGGGGCAGTCGGTGAACTCGATGCCCGCGTTCTGGCAGCCGCGCACACCGACGGTGTGGTAGCGCGGCAGATAACGCAGCCGCCCGGCGGGGAGGCGGTCCTTCTCCACCAGCAGCACGGAATGGCTGCGGCTGCCCGCGGCCTCGTCGGTCCGGCTGAAGAGGACGAGCGCCTCGGCCCGCACGACGTTGTTGATGACCTGCTTGACGCCGTCGAGCCGGAAGCCGCCGTCAGGGGTGGGGGTGGCGCGGAACTCGTTGCGCACGAAGTCGTTGCCGTGCGCCAGCTCGTGGTACGCGATGGCCAGCCGGCCGCCGTTCAGCAGCAGTTCGGCGACCCGGCGGCGCTGCTCCTCGGTCCCGGCCGCCCAGACCGCCACGGCGGCCAGGAACGTGGTGGCACCGTAGCCGAGGCCCAGGCTGGCGTCCCGGCGGAAGACGGTGCGCAGCACCCGGCCCAGAGTGTCGATCCGGTCGAGCCGGCCGCCCCGCTCCCGGGGCACGAACTCGGCGTTGAGCCGGAAGCCGGTGAGCACCTCCTCCGCTTCGGCGAGCAGTTCGCCGCGCTCGTCGGCGGCCAGCAGCGCTGCGGTGCCCAGCGGGTTGCCCGGATCGTCCGGAGCGCCGAAGCGGCGTTCCAGATCGGCGATCCGGTGCTGGATCCGGAGCTCCTCGTCGGCCCCGGTGACCTCGCCCTGGGCCTTGCGCTCGGTCGGCGTCAGCATGGCGGTCCCTCCGCTGTGCGGCAGGGGAACAGCGAGAACAGCTCCCCTGCCGCGTACTGTGCGGCCATCCGTTCCAGCAGCCGCTCGTACAGCGGCTCCCGCGCCTCCTCCTCCACCCCCCGGGGCCGCGGCAACGGCCCCGTACTGCCGGGTACAGCCTCCTCCAGCCCGCTCGAGAGCCGGTCCAGCACCGCATGGAGCCACAGCGGCGACGGTGCGGCCCTCCCCTCGCCGCCCCCGCCGTTCCCGCCGCCCCCGGCGTTCCCGGCGCCCCCGGCGTTCCCGGCGCCCCCGCCGTACCGCCACAGGCCCAGCGCGCAGGCGGCGGCCAGGCAGGCGCTGTAGCCGCGGGCCAGGTCGAAGCTCTCCACGGGGGCACCGCCGGGCAGCAGCCGGGCAGCGCCCATCCGGGTGTGCAGCGCGCGGCAGGCGGCGCCGAGGGTGCGGGCCGCGCGCGCCGCGGGCACCAGCCGGACGTCGTCCGCGGCGGCGCGGGCGAGTACCGCGGTACTTCCGGGAAGCGAGGCGGCGAGCGTGCTGCCGTGCCGGGCCAGCAGGCTCAGCGCCTCCGGCCGCAGCGGAGGCAGCGGCCGGTCCGGGGAGAAGGTGGCGGCCTCCCACGCCCCGTGCCGGGCCGGGCCGCTGCCGGCCGGTGCCGCGAACCCGCGTGCCAGCGTGCGGAACTGGGCGGTGAGCGCGTACAGGTTCACCATCGTGTTGCCGTCGAAGATCCCCACGATGCGGTGGTCGCGCTCCAGCTTCTGGAAGCGCCCGTGCGCGTGGTGGTCGCTGAGGAACGCGCGCGCCCCCAGCACACCGCGCAGCCGCAGCAGGACCCGGTCCACCGTGGTGGGTACCAGATACTTGGCGACCGCGGAGGTGACACTCAGTTCCTCGGGCAGCGTGTGGATGCTGCGGGCCGCGACCAGGCTGAGCGCCTCGGCGGCCAGCAGGTCGGCGTAGCACTCCGCCAGCGTCCGCCGCACCAGGGGCAGGTCCAGCATCCGCCGCCCGTACAGTTCGCGCCCGGCGGCGAAGCCGTAGGCCAGCCGCAGCCCGTGGTCGGCGGCGCCCAGCGACAGCCCGGTGCACAGCGAGCGGGTGATCTGCAGCGCCTTCAGCACGGTTTCGGGACCCTCGCCCTCCCGCCCGATCAGCCCGTCCCGGCCGACCGGCGCCGCGTCGAAGGCGATGCCGCTGATGTCGGCGCCGCGGATGCCCAGCGTGGACACCTTGGGCAGCGGGCGCCAGGTGCCGTGCGGCAACCGCGCCTTGTCGACGAGCAGCAGGCTGAAGCCCCGCGGCCCGCCCTCCGGCGCGGTGCGGGCCAGCAGGCAGACCAGCCGGCCGCGGGTGGCGTTGTTGATCAGCCACTTCTCGCCGGTGATGCGGTAGCCCTCCGGCACCGCCTCGGCGACGACCTCGCCCGCCATCAGGTCGCTGCCGTGGGCGCGTTCGGTGAGCCCGAGCGAGACCAGTTCCCCGGCGCGCACCAGACCGGCCAGCCGCGCGGCCCCCGGGCTCTCCTCCGCGACCCAGACACAGACGGCACCCAGGAAGGTCTTGCCGTGCGCCACGGCACTGGTCAGATCCCGCCGGGCCAGGGTGCGGACCAGCTCCAGGAGCTGCGGCAGTCCGGTGAGCGCACCGCCGTGCCGTGCGGGCACGTAGTAGTGCTGGACTCCGATGCGGTCGAGTGCGGCGCAGGCGGCCGCCGGGAACTCCTCGGCGACGTCCTGGCGGGCGGCGGCGGCGTAGCCGAACGGCCCCGCGCTGTCCTCCGGGTCGCCGAGCAGGGCGTCCAGGCGCTCGGCCAGCGCCCACCCGGCGGCCGGCGCCGGGACCGCCGGGTCCGTCGAGTGCGCCGCGGCCGGGGCCGGGTCCACCGGGTCCGGGACCGCCGGGGCCGGGTCCGGGACCGCCCGGTCCGCCGAGTACGCCGGGTCCGGGTCGGCCGGGTCCGCCGGGTCCGTTGCGGATGCGGACGCGGGGGGCGGGGAACCAGCCGCGGCCGGGCCACGCTGCGGCGTCCGCCACCCGCGCACCACTGTCACCCTCGCTCCCGCGCGCCGCGACGGCTGTCGGCCCGCGCGTCGGCCGCGGCCTCCACGAGCTTGCGCACCTCGGGCGCGACCACCTCGTGCAGCGGGTGGATCTGGCCCTCCAGGAACATCTGCCGCATGGCGCGGCGCTGCAGTTTGCCGCTGGTCGTCCGGCGCACCGTGCCGGGGCGCACCAGCAGCACGTTCTCGGCGGCGACCTCGAACTCGCTGGCCACACGCTGCTGCACGTCCGCCGCCAGGGACGCCAGCCGGGTGTCGTAGCTGCGGCTGGTGCGCACCTCCTGGACGACGACCACGTGGTCGCGCTCCGACTCCACCGAGAACGCGGCACTGGAGCCGAAGAGGGCACTGACCTGCTGCACGCTGCGTTCGATGTCCTGCGGGTACAGGTTGCGCCCGGAGACGATCATGATGTCCTTGAGCCGTCCGGTGACGAACAGCTCCCCGCCCTCCCGTACCCCCAGGTCCCCGGTGCGCAGGAAGCCGTCGGTGCCGTCGGCCAGGGTGGCGCGGAAGGCGTGCGCGTTGTCCAGCGGTCGGTTCCAGTAGCCGTGCGCCACGCTCTCCCCGCGCACCCAGATCTCGCCGACCCGGCCGTCCGGCAGCGGCGCGTGGCTCTCCGGGTCCACGATCCGCACCTCGCAGCCGCGCGGGATGCCCGAGCTGACCAGGGTGCGGCCCGGCCTTCCCGGCCGCGCCGCGCGCACGGTGTGGTGCTCCAGGTCGGCGCTGTCCACGGTGCGCTCCAGCGCGGGCGCTCCGGGCGACCCGCCGGATACCAGCAGCGTGGCCTCGGCCAGCCCGTAGCAGGGGTAGAACGCCTCGCGGCGGAAGCCGGTGGACGCGAACCGCTCGGCGAACGCGTCCATGGTCTCCGCGCGCACCGGCTCGGCTCCGTTGACGGCCGTCGTCCAGCGGGAGAGGTCCAGCCCCGCCGACTGCTCGTCGGTGACCCGGCGCAGGCACAGGTCGTAGCCCAGGTTCGGACCGCCGCCGGTGGTGATGCCGTAGGCGTCGATCATCCGCAGCCAGTTGACCGGCCGCTTGACGAAGCTGATCGGCGGCAGCAGCACGCCCCTGCTGCCCAGCCACAGCGGGTGCAGCAGGTGGCCCGCCAGGCCCATGTCGTGGTGGAACGGCAGCCAGCCGCCGACCACCGAGTCCGACGTGGTCCGCATCCCCTGCTGGATGGCCTCCTGGTTGGCGAGCAGATTGCGGTGCGTCACCATGACGCCCTTGGGATCGCTGACCGACCCGGAGGTGTACTGCAGGTAGGCGACGTCGTCGGGGAACAGCCCGGGCTCGTGCCACTGCGGCTCGCGGCCACCGGCCTCCGAGGCGCCCGGCGCACCGGCCACCGCCCGGTCGGTGGCCAGGCAGACCACCTCGGGGTGGCCGATGGAGGCCAGTAACTGGGAGACCGCGGAGGCGTTGGCCGAGTCCGTCATCAGATAGCTGACGGCGGCGTCCTTGATGATGTTGGCGACCCGCTCCACGTTCTGCCGGGCACCACCGGGCGGCGGGGCCGGGACGGCCACCGCTCCGGCGAACAGGCAGCCGAGGAAGCTGGTGACGAACTGGGCGCCGTCGGTGTGCAGGATCAGCACCCGCTGGCCGTGGCAGCCGCGCGCCTGGAGCCAGGCGGCCAGGCGCAGGGAGCGCGCGCCCACCTCCCCGTAGCTGAGGGAGTCGGCCTCGAGCCGGTCGTCGTGTCCGGCCCGGACGAACTGGTAGGCGGTCGCGTCGGGCCGCTCCTGGATCCTGCGCAGTGCGAGTTGCGTGAAGTTCCTGGGCACAGCAATCATCGCCCCCATAGCCCCGTTGGCGACCCGCCCGACGGGCGGGCCTTTGCAGACGACCGCGAACGTGTCATCTCTGGCGAGAGCTTGACGGGGTCTTCTCAAGTCCCCCTTTATTCACCGTGGACCGGGCCTTTTCCTCCTCTTCCTGCTCCGGCACGTCGAAGTGCGGCACCACCCAGATCAGTCCGTACGTGGACAGCGCCCGCCACACCGCTGCCAACACCCTGCGCATCCACACCGTGGCCTCCCGGGATTCCGAAACGGGCGCCCAGGATGCGCGCCACCACTCGACGACGGCTCCAGAAATCCGCGGCACCCGCCCACCCCACCGGGCAGATCTGCGCCGAGGACCGAGACCGGCCCCGCGTTCCGGAACGCGCCGTCCCGCCGGGACACACCGTCGAGCCGTACCGGGCCAACGGCGCCACGGTCTGCATGTCCCCGATGCGCGCGCAGCCCTCGACCGGCGACCGGTGTCGCCACCCTGCCTCCCCGAAGCCGCCTGCGGGGGCCACGGCTCCACCAGCACAGCCCCTCGCCGTGGAGCACCGCTGGAGCAGCGCTGGGGTGCAGCGGCCGGGGGCCGCCTCCCGGAGACGGCGGGACGAGTGGCGCGGGTCCGGTAGGCGCGCCGGGCCCGGGTCAGCGGCTGGGCGGCGGGGCCGCGTGCGGGACGGCTTCCTCGGCCGCCAGCACGTGGGTGAGCAGCCGCTGGCGGGCCGGGGAGAGCCGCCCCCGGTTCCAGTGCGAGGCGGTGAAACAGGCCGCTGCCGTCCGGGGGCCGACGGTGGCCCGGCCCGCCTCGAAGTACCCTTCCCGCCAGCAGGCCGCCACCTTGCGCACCGCATCGGCATGCCGGGCCACTGCGGCGCGGTGCTCCTCCGGGAAGGCGTGCAGTGCCTCTTCGCGCGGGATGCGCCAGTACGCGGCGATCCGGGCGGCGGCCTGCTCCCGCGCCACCCGGGCGCCGCCCACCGCCACACCCCGGGGGCCGTTGCCGGTCTGCCGGCTCAGCGCGTGCCACACCCCGCGGTGCTCCCGGCCGACGATGCCCAGCCCGGCGAAGAGCTCCCGCAGGATCAGCAGCGAGTGCCGCCAGGCCGCGGACCGGTCCTCCCCGCCGGGGTGCCGGGCGTGGTGGTCCAGCCAGGCGAAGGAGTCGATGCTGAAGAGATCGTGCGCGTAGGGCATCGAAGCCGGACCGCCGAACAGATAGTGCTCGTGCTCGTAGACCACCGGCACCGGCCGGGTACGCGCTCCCTGGCACCGGGCGAACCGGTGCAGCAGCGCGGTGCGCAACTCGGCGGCGTCCTGCGGTCCGAACGCCTGGAAGCGCACCCGGACCGCGGGGTCCTGGTGTGTGAAGAAGAAGTTCCGCGCCCGTTCGGCGCCCAGGAACTCCCGTGCGACGACGCCGAGTTCGGCACAGAACTCGGCCCGGGCCCGCGCGTCCCGCGCCACGGTCAGATTGACCTGCGCCCAGGGCGCTCCGGCCCCGGCGTCCCGGGCGGCGGCGAGCCCTGCGGACAGCCCCGCCGACAGCGCCGCGCGGCCCCGCGACCGCAGCTCCCGAAGCCGTCCCACGACCGCGGGCCGGGCCCGCGCCGGACGCAGCAGATACCAACCCTCGGGCAATTCCCGCCCCCTTCACCACTGATCGCGCCGCCCGCGATCACGTCCTGCAAGGGAGGTGCCCACCGGTCGGGGCGCCCAACAACCGCCCCATATTCTTCATACGACCGGCAGTTGTACGCCGGTGCGGAGAGGTGGAGCGGCGGGCGCCGGAGCGTCTGCGTATCCGGCCGCGGCGCGGGCGGCGCCCCACGCGGGTCCCAGGCGCCCGTCGCGGTCGAGGACGCTCACCGCGACGAGCGCACCGGGACGCCGGTGGGACCGCCCGACGCGGGCGAGAGCACCCGTCGCCGGCAAGAGCCCCCGGCGCCAAGCGGCTGCCGGACGCCGGCGAGAGCACCCGAAGCGGACCAGAGCGGCCGACGCAGGCCAGAGCGGCCGGCGCGGACCAGAGCACCCGGCCCACGCAGGACACCCCGACGCGGGCGAGAGCACCCGTCGCGGAAGCGAGCACTCGACGTGGGCGAGAGCGACCGATGCGGGCAAGAGCGCTCGACGTGGGCGGGAGCGCCCGTCGCCCAGAGGGCACACGCCTCAGCGCGCCTCCGCTCCGGGGGCGGCGCTCTCGGCGGCGGCCGCGGGGCCGTCGTCCTGCGCGCTGCGCCTGCCGGGCGCGGCCAGGGCGGCGGCCCGTTCGCGTGCGGTGGCCGCCAGGGCCGACCGGCCGACCGCGTCGGCGAGTCGGGCCTGGCCGAGCCAGTTGTAGGGGCTGGTGGGGCGCAGGGCGAGGCGTTCGCTCAGCAGGGTGCGGGCCAGGTCCAGCCGCCCGGCGCGCAGCGCCGCCTCCAGGAGGGTGCGCTGCACCGCGTCCCGCTGCGCGTGGCTGCCGCCGAACGTCGCGAACCGGCCGCGCAGCGGGAAGAGCAGGTCGACGGCGTCCTCGTACCGCTCCTGGGTGAAGGCGACGAGCGCCCGGCAGACCGGCAGCCCGATCTCGGCCGTCATGGTGTGGTTGGTGACGCCCGGATGCGGATGCGTCGCCCACTCCTCGCGGTCGGCCAGCAGGGCTTCGGCCTCGCGCACCCGTCCCGCGCCGAGACAGGCCATGACGGCGTGGGTGTCGTTGAAGGCGTAGTGCGGTCCGTCGCGGCGGGCGGCCCAGGCGTCGGCCAGCGGGGCCCACCGGTCCCCGACCGCCGCGCGGTCGTCGTCGCCTCCCAGGTGGAACCGCCACAGCAGCGAGGAGGCGTCCAGCAGTTCGAGGGCGAGTCCGCTGGTGACCGCGGGGTCGAGCGCGGCGTCGTAGATCTCCAGCACGCGGTGCGTGTCGCCCGCCTCCAGCGCGTAGAGGGCGTAGTGCCACCAGTTGTGCACCGCCATCATGTTGTCGTCGCCCCACTCCCGCCTGCGGGCGTCGAGAAAGCGGAGGCCCTCCGCGAACCTGCCCTGCATCTCCAGGGTGTGCACGACGGCGTGGATGCCCCACACGTCGCCCGGCTGCCGCTCCACGGCCGCCCGGGCGGTCTCCTCGGCCCGGGCGTAGTGCCCGGACTCCTCCAGCCCGAAGCCGAGCATGCCCAGCAGCGGGCCGTAGTGCGGATCCTCCTCGTCCCAGGCTGTCAGCGCTCCGGCGATCCGGTCGCGCAGCGCGGCGGCGTTCCCGGTGAAGAAGTCGATCTGGTGTCCGACGGCCAGCGCCAGGGCGTCCCGGGGCCAGGCGACGGCGATCTCGCGCAGCACCGCACCGGCCCGCGCGATGTCCCCGTCCAGCCAGGCGGCAGCGGCGGTCAGATGCGCCTGTTCGCGTGCCGTGCAGGCCCCGTCGTCCGCCGCGGCCCGGAAGCGCGCGAACTCCTGGCGTGCCGCGGCCGCCTGGCTCTCCTCGGTGCCGAGCAGTCCGAGATAGGCGGCGAACGCCTGGCCCAGCGGCGCGTCGGGCGCCACTCGGCGCAGCTCCGCGACGGACTCCGCGACGTCGCCGCGGAAGAAGAGCAGCGAGTCGACGGCACTCTCGTACCAGGTGGCCGCGGCCTCGCCCGCCTCTCCGCTGCCGAGCCCGCTCAGCTCCAGCCCGTGCCGGTCCCGCCGTCCCGAAGGGCGGCCACTCCCGGCCGCGAATCCGCCCGCACCGGCCACGCTGGTGTCGGCGGACGCGCGCGCGTGTGCCGACACAGCGTCAGCGAGTGCGGCGTCTGCGGGTGCGGCGTCAGCCGGGGCGGCGTCCGGGCCCTTCGGTGCCGTCGGCGCCGCCCGCCCTGTCGTTCCGCCTGCCGCGTCCCCCGCGCCCGGTACGCCGCCCATTGCCGCTCCTCCCGCCGAGACCGCTGCCCCCGCCGACCGGGGCGGCCTTCCCCGGCGGCATACCCCGTGCCCGGTGCGGAGCCTCGTGCCGCGCGGGTGAAGATCCGGACGGCCAGTGGACAGGACGGGTCAGTGCGCCGGGGACGGTGGTGGTCCCGTCGCCGTGGGCGGCGTTCAGTTGCGGCTGGGTCAGGAAGAGCGCGTCCGCCAGGTCGGCGCCCCGCAGATCGGCGTCGCGCAGATCGGCGCCCAGCAGGTCGGCCCGGTGCAGATCGGCCCCGCGCAGGTCGGCGGCGATCAGCAGCGCGCCGCGCAGCGTGGTTCCGCGCAGTTGCCCGTCCCGCAGCCGCGCGCCCACCAGGTCGGCGTGCCGCAGGTCGCGCCCGCCGAGGCCGCGCCGCACCCGTTCGCTGACCTCTTCGAGCACCGGCCCCACGCGCGCCCGCCAGGCGGTCACATCCACACCGCGCAGCTCCGCCGCGTCCCCGTCGACCAGCGCCTCGATCTCCGCGATCAGGGGACGCGCCGCACCGCCGTGCCCGGTCGCCTCGGCTTCGGTGAGCAGCCACAGCAGTTCGTGCAGCGGCCTCGTCACCCGGAAGACGGCGAACATTTCCGGCCCCGGTGTCAGCTCGGGCCGCGCGGTCACCCGCTGCCCGGCCCCGTAGCAGTCGAAGACGGCGCAGCCGGTGAACCCGCTCGCGCGCAGCCCCGCATGGATCGAGCACCGGTTCTCCGCGGTCAGGTGCGTGCACCGCTGACCGGCCGGCTTGTCGGCGGCGAAGTCCGCCGAGGCGGTGAACGGCAGTGCCACGCAGCACAGCCCCGCGCACCGCTCGCAGTCGGCCCGCAGCCGCTGCCCGTTCCCCTGGCTTCCTGACCCGCTCATCTCCCCAACCTAACCCGCCCCGAGCAGGATCGATCACGCACCGGAGGGCCGAGCACCGGGCCGGGGGCCACCGGGCCGGGGGGCCGAGCACCGGGCCGGGGGCCGAGTACCAGGGGGCCGTCCCCGGGGCCGGTCCCGCACCGGGCGGCCGGGTGCCGGTCAGGGCTTGCGCGCCACGGCCCCGAACTGGGCGACGCTCTTCTCGTCCTCCGCCGCGTATCCGGGGCGCCAGCGCGCGCACGAGACGATTCCGGGCTCCAGCAGCTCCAGTCCCCGGAAGAAGCGGGCGACCTCGGCGCCGGTGCGGGCGGTGATGGGCGGCGTGGCGTTCTCGTTCCAGAACTCCATCGCCTCGGCGTTGGCCTCGCCCCCCAGTTCGAGCGTGGGATGGGTGAGCGCCAGATAGCTGCCGGAAGGTACGGCCGACATCAGGGTCCGCACGATCTGCGCGGCCTCGTCCGTGTCGGCGACGAAGTTCAGGATGCCCAGCAGTATGACGGCGACCGGCCGGGTGAAGTCCAGGGTGTCCTCGGCAGCGTCCAGGATCGCCCGGGGCTGGTGGGCGTCGGCCGCGATGTAGTCCGTCTCTCCCTCCGGGGAGCCGACGAGGAGCGCGCGGGCGTGGGTGAGGACGGTGGGGTCGTTGTCGACGTAGACGATCCGCGCGGTGGGCGCCGTCCGCTGCGCCACCTGGTGGGTGTTGTCCACGGTGGGCAGGCCGGTGCCGATGTCGAGGAACTGGCGGATGCCCGCCTCGCCCGCCAGGAACCGCACGGCGCGGCCGAGGAAGGCGCGGTCCGCACGGGCCACCTCGCGGATGCTGGGGTACATGGTGGTGATGTGGTCGCCGACCTGCTGGTCGACGTCGTAGTAGTCCTTGCCGCCCAGCCAGTAGTTCCACACCCTGGCGTTCTGCGCGACGTGCGCGACGGGGGGCGGCTCTCCCGGCGGGTCGCTGCGTTCGCTCACGTTGGCGCCCTCTCCACTCGACGGCTGCACTGGAGCTGTCACCGAGTCTAGGCCGCCCCGCCGGTACTCCGGCAGCGCAGCGCGGCGGACGGCCCCGGCGGACTGGCCCCGGCGGACGGCTCCGGCCGGGAGCGGCCGAGGGTTGGCACTTCCTCCAGTCGAGGCTGGCAGATGCTATAGGAAGAGCGCCCATGCATTGCAGATGCGAGCACAGAACCCATACGTTGACGCACATGCAGTCGTACACGATCGGCCAGGCCGCGCGCCTGCTCGGCGTCAGCCCGGACACGGCCAGACGCTGGGCGGACGCGGGGCGGGTCGCCACCCACCGCGACGAGAGCGGGCGCCGTGTGATCCAGGGGCGCGATCTGGCGGCCTTCTCCGTCGCACTCGGCCAGCACACCGGCGAGGACGAGGAGGCGCCCTACACCTCGGCCCGCAACGCGTTCCCCGGCATCGTCACGGCCATCAAGCTGGGCGATGTCGCGGCACAGGTCGAGATCCAGGCGGGGCCGCACCGGCTGGTCTCGCTGCTGACCCGGGAGGCCGTGGAGGAGCTGGGGCTGGAGGTCGGCATGCAGGCCACCGCCCGGGTGAAGTCGACGAACGTGCACATCGACCGCCCCTGAGCGCTGCGGGCGCAGGCCGCCGTCCCGGCCGCGCCCGCAGCCCCGTCCACCTCCACAGCCCCGTCCACCTCCACAGCCCCGTCCACCTCCACAGCCACGCCCCGCACCGTCGCCGCCCGTTCCGCCGCGTCCCCCGCACGCGCCGCCCCAGGAGTAGCCGTATGCCTTCCCCGGCCTTTTCCGCTCCGACACCGCGCCGGGCGCTCGCCGCGCTCGGCGCCGCCGCCCTGCTCCTCCCCCTCGCCGCGTGCGGCGACGACAACGCCGACAGCAGCGGCAGCGGGGGAAGGACCGAACTGACGGTGCTCGGTGCCGCGTCCCTCACCGACGTCTTCAAGGCGGCGGGCAAGGCGTATGAGAAGGAACACCCCGGCATCCGGGTGAAGTTCTCCTTCGCCGGTTCGCAGGCGCTGGCTGCGCAGGTCGAGCAGGGCGTGCCCGCGGATGTGCTGGCCACCGCGGACACCACCACCATGCACGGCGTCCGCAGCGAGACCGGCAAACCTGCGGTCTTCGCCAGGAACCGGCTGGTCATCGCGACCGGCGAGGGCAACCCGAAGAAGGTGAAGGGCCTGGCGGACCTGACCGAAAGCTCGCTCAAGGTGGTGCTGGCCGCGCCCGAGGTGCCCGTCGGGCGCTACGGCAAGCAGGTGCTGGAGGCGCAGAAGCTGAAGGTGGAGCCCGTCTCGCAGGAGCCGGACGTCCGGGCGGTGCTCAGCAAGGTGGAACTGGGCGAGGCGGACGCCGGACTGGTCTACAAGACCGACGCCGCCACGGTGCCCGGGAAGGTCGACGCCGTCGGCATACCCGACCGGCAGAACGCCATCGCCTCCTATCCCGCCGCCACCTTGAAGAGTTCCGAACACCGCAAGGAGGCCGCGGCGTTCGTCCGCTGGCTGAGCACTCCCCCGGCGCAGAAACTGCTGCGCAAGGCCGGTTTCCAGCACCCGTGACCGGCTCGCACCAGCCCGCGCACCAGCCCGGCCCGCATCCGCCCGGCCCGCACCCGCCCGCACCCGGCCCGTATGCGCCTGCGTCCGCCCCCGCACACGAACCGCGTCCGGACCGGCGTCCCCGTATCGGCAGGCGCCGCACCGGGCCCCGGACGCCGCTCGCGCTGGCGGTACCGGCGCTGCTGGCGACGGGGTTCCTGCTGGTACCGCTGCTCGGCATCCTGGCGCGTACGGAGTGGGGGGCGCTCGGCTCCCATCTGGGCAGCGCGGGCGTCATCGACGCGGTGCGGCTCTCACTGCTGGTCTCCTTCGGCGCGCTCGCGCTCTCCCTGGTGCTGGGCGTGCCGCTGGCCTGGCTGCTGGCACGGGTGGACTTCCCGGGCAAGGCCCTGGTGCGGTCGCTGGTCCTGCTGCCGATGGTGCTGCCGCCGACCGTGGGCGGAGTGGCGCTGCTGCTCGGCTTCGGACGGCGGGGGCTGCTGGGCCCCTGGCTGGAGGACTCCTTCGGCATCGTCCTGCCGTTCCACACCTCGGGTGCCGTGGTCGCGGCGACGTTCGTGGCGATGCCGTTCCTGGTGATCAGCCTGGAGGGGACCCTCGCGGGGCTGCGGCCCGCCTACGAGGAGACGGCCGCCTCGCTGGGGGCCGGGCCGCTGCGGGTGTTCGGCACCGTGACGCTGCCGCTGGTGGCCCCGGGCCTGGCCGCGGGGGCGGCACTGACCTGGGCCCGGGCGCTGGGCGAGTTCGGGGCGACGATCACCTTCGCCGGGAATCTGCCGGAGTCGACGCAGACCCTGCCGCTCCAGGTGTACCTGCTGCTCCAGAACGAGCCGGAAGCGGCGACGTCGGTCTCGCTGCTGCTGCTCGCCATCGCCATGGCGGTGCTCGTCGGGCTGCGCGGCCGGTGGACCGGCGCCGGCGGCTCCCCCTCCGCAGGCGGTCGGCCCCGTCGCCGCCCCGGGCGGCGGGGGCGCCTGGCGGAGGAGGCGCCGCAGACCGCACCGGCCCCCGGCGGCACACCGCCGCCCGGCCCCGGCGCTCCCGGCCCCGGCGTCCCCGGCCCCGGCGTCCCCGGCCCCGGCGTCCCGGGAGCCCGCGAACCGGGCGACCTCCCGGACCCCGGCAGCCGGGCCGGGACCTGGCCGCTGCACGCCCGGGTCACCGGGTTCACCGAACTCACACTGGAGGCCGCGCCCGGCACCACGGTGGCGGTCGTCGGCCCCAACGGCGCGGGCAAGACGACACTGCTGCGGGCCCTCCTCGGCCTGACCCCGCGCGCCCGCGCCGAACTGGCCCTCGGCGACAGCGAGGTCGGCTCGCTGCCCCCGCACCGGCGCGGGGTGGCCTGGGTCCCGCAGGACGGCGCGCTCTTCCCGCATCTGACCGCGCTGTCGAACACGGCCTACGGGCTGCGCGCACAGGGCGTGGGACGCACCGAGGCACGCCGCCAGGCGCAGGAGTGGCTGTCGCGGCTGGGGGTCGGGCATCTGGCACACCGCAGGCCGGGCCAGCTCTCCGGCGGCCAGGCGGGCCGGGTGGCGCTGGCCCGCGCGCTGGCGGCCCGTCCCCGGCTGCTGCTGCTCGACGAGCCACTGGCCGCGCTCGACCAGACGACGCGGGCGCAGGTGCGGCACACCCTGCGCGGCCATCTCTCCGGTTTCGGCGGGGTGTGCATGCTGGTCACGCACGATCCGGTGGAGGCGGTGTCGCTGGCCGACCGGGTGCTGGTGCTGGAGGACGGCCGGGCTCTCCAGGACGCTCCGCCCGCCGAGGTGACCCGGCATCCGCGTTCGCCGTGGGTGGCCCGGATGCTGGGCCGCAACGCGCTGCCGGGGACCGGCACGGGAGGCGGCACCCTGGCCCTGGACGACGGCGGCACCCTGGTGGTGGCGGACCCGGTGCCCGCAGGCGCTCCCGTCCTGGCGGTCATCGCCCCCGAGGCGGTCGCCCTGCACCGCGCACGGCCGCACGGCAGCCCCCGCAACGTACGGCGCGGAACGGTACGCGAGATCACCGCGGTCGGCAGCCGGCTGCGGGTGCTGGTCGCGGCGGAGCCCGGTCCGGGGGGCTCGGCGGCCGCGGACGACCCGGCAGACGGCCCGGCAGACGCCCCGGCGGACGGCCCGGATCTGGTGGCCGAGATCACCGCGGAGGCCGCGGCCGAACTCGGACTGGCGGACGGCGCCGAGGTGTTCACCAGTGTCAAGGCCACGGAGATCACCCTCGTGGAGCGGTGACCGGCGGCCCGGCGGGTACGCGGGGCCGCGTACCCGCGTAGCCGCGGATGCGCGGCCCCGCGGGAGCGGACGGCGGACTGCTGCAATCCGGTGGGGGCGACGGCCCCGGCCTCCGCCGCGCCGCTGTTCGGGATAATGACCGGGACCGCGCGGCGGTCGTTCCGTATAACGAACAGAGCATCGCGAGGAAGGAGGGGACGTGAGCGGTCCCCAGGGGTCGATCAGGAGCATGCTGGCACTCAACCTGAAGCGGGTGCGGGCCCGGCGCGGACTGTCGATCTCCGAGCTCTCCCGCCGGTCGAGGATCGGCAAGGCGACGCTGTCCCAGTTGGAGTCGGGCACCGGCAATCCCACCATCGAGACGGTCTTCAGCCTCTCGCGCGTCCTGGAGGTGCCGATCTCCGACCTGCTGGACACCCAGCGGCCGGCGGGGCTGCGCGTGGTCCGGGGTGAGGACGTCGAGGTGCTCAGCGGCGAGGGAGTCGACCTGCGCCCGCTGCAGCGGATCGAGTCGGGAGAGGCCGTCTTCGAGGTGTACGACCAGCAGTTCAGAGCCGGTGAGCGGCGGGACTCGCCGGGCCATGTGGGCATCGAGCACACCGTGGTGCAGGCCGGGCGGCTGGACGTGGCGGTCGACGGCGAGGAGGTGGAGCTGACGGCCGGGGACTACGTCGCCTTCGACGCGGCGCTGCCGCACAGCTACGCCGCCGCGGAGGGGACGGTGCGCTCGGTGCTGCTCCTCCAGTACCGGACGGACCAGCGGCTGCATCCGAGCACGCCGCACGCGCTGCTCGACGCGGACGCCTCGCCCGGCGCGTGAGCCACTGCCCGCGCAGCGGGCCCGCCGTACGGGCAGCAGCACCCGTGCACCGCCCTCCGGCACCCGGGTGCACATCCGTTGACACGCCCCGGGCGCTGACATAGCGTCCCTCTCGTTCGCTTTGCCGAACAGGGAGGTTCGATGGACCGAACGCGGGTCGCGGTGCTCGGCGCCGGCATCATCGGAGCGGCCTGCGCGCGGGAACTGGCCCTGGCCGGGCTGGACGTGACGCTGCTCGACCGCGGCGGCGCGGGCGCGGCCACCACGTCGCACGGCGAGGGCAACGTCCTCGTCTCCGACAAGGGCCCAGGACCCGAACTGCGGCTCGCCCAGCTCTCCCGGCGGTTGTGGCCCGAGGTGCTGGCCGCGGTCGCGGAGCGCTCCCGGGCCGGGCGGCGGGCGGTCGAGGCCGCCGAATGGCACCCCAAAGGCGGCATCGTCGTCGCCACCACCGACGCCGGGGCCCGCGGTCTGACGGAGTTCTCCGCAGCCCAGCGCAGCACCGGGGTACGGGCCGAGGAGCTGACGGCCGACGCACTCCGCACGGCCGAACCCTTCGTCACCGCCGCGCACACGGCGGCCGTCCACTATCCCGAGGACGCCCAGGTGCAGCCCGCGGGCGCGGCGGCGGCGCTGCTCACCGACGCGTGCGCGGCGGGTGCCGCACTGCGCACCGGCGAGGAGGTGCTGGCCGGGGTCGTGCGCGGCGGCCGGCTGACCGGGGTCCGCACCCGCGACGGGCTGCTGGAGGCCGATCTGTTCGTCGACGCGGCCGGACCGTGGTCGGGTGTGCTCTCCGCCCGGCTCGGGGCACCGGTCGCGGTGGCACCGCGCCGGGGTGACGTGCTGGTGACGACGCCGCTGCCGCCGACCGTCTTCCACAAGGTCTACGACGCCGACTACGTGGGCGCGGTCGGCAGCAGCGAGGAGGAGTTGCAGACCGCCGCGGTGGTGGAGTCCACCGCGGCGGGCAGCGTGCTGATCGGGTCCTCGCGGCGCCGGGCGGGCTTCGACGACCGGCTGCGGCCCGAGGCGCTGTCGGCGGTCGCCGCCAAGGCGCTGCGCCTCTTCCCCTCCCTGGCGGGAGTACCGGTGATGCGGGCGTACGGCGGGTTCCGGCCGTATGTGCCGGACCATCTGCCGATCATCGGTGCCGACCCGCGGCTGCCGGGACTCTGGCACGCGACCGGCCACGAAGGGGCCGGGATCGGGCTGTCGGTGGGCACCGCGCGGCTGCTGCGGCAGCTCGTGCTGGGCGAGCCGACCGGGGTCGGGAGCCACGCCTTCCGGGTGGACCGCCCGGCCGTCCTGGCCGCGCCCGCACCCCGGCAGCAGGAACAGCCGGCTGCATCCCGGCGACAGGAACCCCAGGAAGCTCACGAAGCTCAGGACCCTCAGGAACAGGGACAGGAGGAGAGATGAGCCCGAGACGTCTACCGGCCCGCGGTACCGCCGACGGCCGCGGGGAACGCCCGCTGCGGATCACCGTCGACGGGCGGCCCGTCGACGGCGTCGCGGGGCAGACGGTGGCCGGCGTGCTGCTCGCCGCCGGCCGTACGGCCTGGCGCAGGGGGCCCTCCGGCGCCGCACGCGGGGTGTTCTGCGGCATCGGCGTCTGCTTCGACTGCCTGGTGACCGTCAACGGCGACCGCGACGTACGCGCCTGCCTGCGGCGCGCCGCGGACGGCGACGAGGTGCGCACCCAGTCCCGTACCCGGCCCGGTACGGGTGGGTCGCGGTCCGCGGACGCCGGGGCCGACGGGTACCCGGAGCACGGGGAGGCCACCGGATGACCCGCCGTCATGTCGCGGTGACCGGCGCCGGACCGGCCGGGCTGGCCGCCGCCTGCGCCGCGCTGGCGGCGGGCGCCCGGGTGACGCTGATCGACTCCGCCGAACAGCCCGGTGGCCAGTACCACCGGATGCCGCCCGAGGCGTCCGCCGGGCACCCCGGCGGGCTCCGGCACGGCCGGGACGCCTTCCTCCGGCGCCGCAGCCGGGTGCTGACGCATCCGCGCTGCACCTGGTTGCCGGAGACCTCGGTGTGGGCCCTGGAGCGGACCGGTCCCGCCGACGGCCCACCCGGTGCGGGCTCCGGAGCGCCGCCGCGCGTACACCTGCTGTGCGGCGGCCCCGCGGACGGCTCCGGGCGTACCCGGCGCACGCTGGACGCGGACGCGCTCGTGCTGGCGACCGGCGCCCACGACCGGGTGCTGCCCTTCCCCGGTTGGGAGTTGCCGGGCGTCTGCACCGCCGGGGCCGCGCAGGCGCTGGTGAAGGGGGAACGCCTGGTGGTCGGCGACCGCGTCGTCGTCGCGGGCACCGGCCCCTTCCTGCTCGCGGTCGCCGCGTCGCTGCTGGAGGCCGGCGCGGGGGTGCGGGAGGTACTGGAGGCCGGCACCTTCCCGACCGTGGGCCGCAACTGGCTCAGCCGTCCCTGGGAGTTGGCGGCGCAGCTCGGCAAGACGGCCGAACTCGCCGGGAGTGCGGCGGCGCTGGTGCGCCACCGGGTGCCCTATCGCCTCGGCCGTACGGTCGTGGAGGCGCGGGGCGACGGCCGGGTGGAGGAGGTCGTCACGGCGCGGCTGCGCCCGGACTGGTCGGTGGTCGACGGGACGGAGCGCACGGTGCCGGTGGACGCGCTCTGCGTCGGTCACGGGTTCAGCCCCCGCCTGGAGCTCCCGCTGGCGGCGGGCTGTGCGCTGCGCGACACACCGGCCGGCGCCGGTGCCGGACCGTTCGTGGTCGTGGACGGGGAGCAGCGCACCAGCGTGCCGGGCGTCTTCGCCGCCGGGGAGATCACCGGTGTCGCCGGGGCCCCGGCCGCCCGGGTCGAGGGCGCCGTCGCGGGATGGACCGCCGCCGGAGGCGACCATGCGGTCCCCGCGCTGCGGGTGCTGCGGCGCAGCCGGGACGAGGGGCGGGCCTTCGCCCGCAGGCTGGCCCGGGCGCATCCGATCGGTGCGGGCTGGCCCGGTTGGCTGCGCCAGGACACGGTCGTGTGCCGCTGCGAGGAGACCGACTACGGCACGCTGTGCGCGGCGTTCGGCGACGCGGCGCAGGCGGCGCCGCGGGTCGCCAGGCTGAGCACCCGGGCCGGGCTCGGCCCGTGCCAGGCCCGGGTCTGCGGTCCCACCGTCGCCGAACTGCGCGCGCGTCTCGGCGCCGGGCCCGCGGGGCACGGTACGGCCGCTGAGCCGCCCGGGCACACCCCGCACCGCAGGCCGCTGGCCCAGCCCCTCCGGCTCGGCGAACTGGCCGCCGCGCCCGTCCCGTTCGGCTCCCCGGAGGAAACGCCGGACCGGAGCGGCGGGCCGAAGCCACCCGGCGCGGCCGACCGGACCACCCCGTCCGGCCCGGTCGCCGAATCCCCAGAGGCTCCGTCCAGCCCGACCGACCCGTCCGACCCGACCGACCAGAGGTGAGACGCTCATGACCGGCGACATCCGAGCCGCCCGGCACCCGCAGCCGCAGCGGACCCCACGGGGTCTCGGCGGTGTGCTGGTGGCGACCGCGCTGCCCTACCGCGAGGACGCCTCGGCCCCCGCGGGCCTGGCCGTGGACCACGACCGCTACGCCGCGCACTGCCGGTGGCTGGTGGACAGCGGCTGCGACGGCGTCGGGCCCAATGGCTCGCTGGGCGAGTACTCCTCCCTCACCGACCGGGAGCGCCGGGAGGTGGCCCGCACCGCGATCGAGGCGGTGGGCGGTACGGGCACCGTCGTCGTCGGGGTGCACGGCGTCGGCTCGCACCAGGCCCGCCGCTGGGCTGAGGCCGCCGCGGAGGACGGCGCGGACGGGGTGCTCTGCCTGCCGCCCACGATGTACCGCGCCAACCGGGGCGAGGTGCTGGCGCACTTCGCGGAGGTGGCCGCTGTGGGTCTCCCGGTGATGGTCTACAACAACCCGGTCGACACCAAGGTGGATCTGACCCCGGAACTGGTCGCGGAGATCGCGCAGATCGACAACGTCGTGGCCGTCAAGGAGTTCTCCGGGGACGTCCGGCGCGTGCTGGAGATCAGGGAGCGGACCGCGGGAACCGGGCTGGAGGTCGTCAGCGGCGCCGACGACGTGGTGCTGGAGAGCGTGCTGATGGGTGCGACCGGCTGGTTCGCCGGGTTCCCCAACGTCTTCCCGGCCGAGTCGGCGCAGCTCTTCGAACTGGCCGCGGCGGGGAAGCTGGAGGAGGCGCGGGCCCTGTACGAGCCACTGGTGGCCGCCTTCCGCTGGGATTCGCGTACCGAGTTCGTCCAGGCGATCAAGCTCGGCATGGAGCAGGTCGGCAGGTTCGGCGGCCCGTGCCGCCCGCCGCGCGGACCGCTGAGCCCGGCACAGCGGGAACAGGTCGAGGCCGACATGGCGCGCGCGGTCGCCGCACTCGCGCAGCGGGGGTCCTGATGCGCTCCGTCCGCTCGCTCAGCGCCGTCGACTCGCACACCGAGGGCATGCCGACCAGGGTCGTCACCGGCGGCGTGCCGCCGATCCCGGGTGCCACGATGGCCGAGCGCCGCCGCTGGGCCGTCGCACACCTGGACGAGCTGCGCAGATTCCTGGTGGACGAGCCGCGCGGGCACCCCGCGATGAGCGGCGCACTGCTGCAGCCGCCGCTCCGCCCGGAGGCCGACTGGGGTGTGGTCTACGTCGAGGTGAGCGGCTTCCTGCCGATGTGCGGGCACGGCACCATCGGGGTGGCGACGGTGCTGGTCGAGACCGGCATGGTGGAGGTGACCGAGCCCGAGACCACGGTCCGGCTGGACACCCCCGCCGGTCTGGTGGAGGCGCGGGTGACCGTGCGGGACGGGGCGGCCGAGCGGGTCACGCTGCGGAACGTGGACGCGTTCGCGCTGGAGCTGGACGCGGCCGTCCGGGTACCGGGGCTGGGTGAGGTCGGCTACGACATGGCGTACGGGGGCAACTTCTACGCCATCACCGAACTCGACCGGCTGGGCCTGCCGTTCGACCGGGCGCGGAAGGACGACATCCTGGCCGCAGGGCTCGCCCTGATGGACGCCGTCAACGAGCACAACCGGCCGGTGCACCCGGCCGACCCCACGATCAGCGGCTGCAAGCACGTGCAGTTCCTGGCGCCGGGCTCGGACGCGCGGCACTCGCGCAACGCCATGGCCATCCACCCCGGCTGGTTCGACCGCTCGCCCTGCGGCACCGGCACCTCGGCGCGGATGGCGCAACTGCACGCACGCGGCGCGTTGCCGCTGCGCACGGAGTTCGTGAACGAGTCGTTCATCGGCACCCGGTTCACCGGACAACTGCTGGAGACCACCGAGGTCGGCGGAGTGCCCGCGGTCGTACCGGAGTTCTCCGGCCGGGCGTGGATCACCGGTATGGCCACCTACCTGCTCGACCCGCGGGACCCGTTCCCGCACGGCTTCGTCCTCTAGTACTCCAGTCAGAAATCGTCGTCTGAGCTGGTTCTTCTTCGGCAATGGCAGCGGTGGGTGAGGGCTTGATGCCGTCTGCGCCAGAGGGACCAGGCCGAGGGTCCGTGGTGGGGTGCGGGGCAGGGCAGCAAGCGTCCAAGAGGCTGCGGACTTCCGCCACGGTGAAGCAGATGGTGCTGGTGAAGTCGGTTCTGTTGTGCCGTTGGGCGCGTAGGCACGGCAGTAGGGCGATCTCGCAGGGGTCGGACAGGCTGCGGCGGGCGAGTACCCATCGCTGACGAGTGGACCGGTCGCCGTCGAAGACCTCGATCGCCGGCGGGCGGGCGGCTGCCCAGTCGCAGATGCCCGAGCCTTTGGCGCCGTCGCCGCAAGAACGTTCGACAGATACAGCTCCCGGTCCACCAACGCTCCGCCTGTGGCCGGGCGCGGACGGCGAAACTTCGATCCGGCAGTTCCCCGTCCGGCCAGCCGTACCCGAGTGCTGCCTTTGCACGCGACAGACGTGGTGCCCTTCTTGAAGAAGCCGGTGTCGTCCACGATCAGGACCGCATCCGGGGCGCCGGAGTGCTCGGTGACGTCATCCTGCACGTCATCCCGGACCGCGACGTCCCAGGCCGCACCGTTCAGCAGCGGTCGGAAACCTGCTGGCCCGCGGTGACCTGCATACTCGGCAAGCTGCCGGCGGTTCTTCCGCTCCACCGGAGCCAGTGGACCACGCACGTGGTCCCGCATCCGCCGCCGCAGTCCCCTCGAGAACCGGCCCGCAACCCGCGCGGACCCGACTCCGCATCCCCCGGCCCACGAGACAGATTCATCGATTCATCCGTCCCCACCATGGCCGACACAACGAAGCCGACCGACCAGCTCAGGCAGCCGTTTCCGGCTGGATCACTACTCGTGCACAAGTACGGCCTCGCTCTCAGACGGCGCGGCTCCGAAGTCGCCGAGGAAGTGCGCCTGTACCATGCCGTGCTCGGCATCGAGCGGGCGACGAAACTCAAAGCTGAACTGGCCGTTCTGCACGGTGCCTTCGACCGTCACCCGGTCCCCGATCGGATCGATGATGCCCGATTCATCGGCCTCCTGGGCGACCACGACGATCTTTCCGTCGGGGGCACCCCCTGCTCCGTCGACGTACTCGACCGTGCCGGCGGCGTAACTCAGGTACGCCTCGGTCACGCGGGTCGTGGTCGCCCGGCCGGAGCCGACACGGACACCCGCGCCGCCCGTCAGGGTGGGCGCGCCGCAGTCGGACGGGAACGGCCGTTCCGCCCAGCCCTCGATGCTGACCTTGTTGTCCCGCCCCCACAATGACTCGGTGATGTCGCCGTACTCCTCGGCCTCCGGGAAACCGGCCAGAGCCTCGTCGAAGACCTGGACCGGCCGGCTCCCGCCGCCCGGCACGCGCAGCCACTGGTGGTCCAGGTAGACGCGATGGAAGCGGTGTGTCTGGTGGACCACGGCAGTGACCACGGCGGAGTCCTCGAAGGGGTTGGCCAGTTGGATGCGGGCGAGCGCGCGCGAGGACGGAGACGCCGAAGCGGAGACGAAGCGGGTGTAGTTGGATCGCGCCTCGTTGTTGTAGATGTTCGTCTCGACCACTCCGGCGACCGTCGGGTCCTGGTAGAGCCGGATGCGGACGATGATGCAGTAGTGGCCCGTGGCACTGGTCGGTGACCAGCCAGCGGTGAACTCCTGGGTGGCGTTGGGCGGGATGTCGCGAGTGTCGCTGCCCAGCGGAATCCAGGGGCCGTCCCCCACCGTGAACTCGGTGACGTAGAAGTCGACGACGACACCCTTGCAGAGCAGGTCACCGCTGTTGCGGACCTTCGCGATCACGGAGTTCGGGTTGCCGACCCAAGGCGTGTTGTACCAACGCCCGGGATCTGCCACGGACTTGGCATTACGGACCTCGATGTCGGGGCTTTGCCAGTCGGGGCCGCCGGACCACGGGCGGATGCCCGGGTCGGGGCGCCCGTCGGAGCCGTACTCCAGCTTGACGACCGCGTTGTCGGCGGCCGTCGAGTCGACCTTGACCAGGAGCGTCGTCTGGGTCGCCGGTTCGAGGTCCTCGTAGTCGGCCGCCGTGTCCAGGATCGGGCCGTCCCCGTCCTCGTCGTTCTGGACGAATATGATCGGCGGCCGCGAGTTGGGAGTGATGAACGCGTCCGACGTGACGTCGGTGATGACCACCCGACGGTCCGCCGGCAGGGTGTCACCGATCTGGCCCGGCTGCCGTCCGCGGTACTCGACGTAGGCGTTCCAGCCGTCGGCGCGACGGATCTCGATACCGCGTACGCGCCCGGCGGGCGGAGTGCCGAGTTCGGCGGCGTGCAGGGTGATCGAGTCATTGACGCTGGCTGCGCCGGCGAAGTTGTAGAGCTTCAGGTGAGCGGCGTCGACCCAGCCCTGGCGCATCCGGTTGGAGAGGGTGAAGTGCGGAAGGGTGTCGCGGCTGCCGGCCATCATGTCCCAGTTGCCGGTGAGCCGGCCGGTGATGTCGGGCGTGTACGACGGGAAGTTGTAGAGGTCGGGCAGCCCGAGGGTGTGCCCCAGCTCGTGGGAGAGCGTGGTGTGGACCTGGCGGCCGTCCTGCGTCGCGAAGTCGGGCGGTACGAAGATGAAACCGAAGGTCTCCTGGTCGTTGGCGACATTGGTCCCGGCCAGGAACGTCCGCGCCGAACTGGCGTGCGGCCACACGAAGCGGTTGGTCCCGGTGCCCGGCGCGTCCGGGGAGAACGGGACCATCAGCAGGACGTCGATGTTGCTGTAGTCGGCGTTGGTGAGCAGGCCGTCCGAGATCGTCCTGGTGATGATCGTCTGGACGGTCGCGCCGAGTGAGGACCAGCGGGCGTCTATGACGGTGCCCGCAGCATCCTTCTTCTGCGCGAAGTAACTTCCCCAGCCCTCCGGCAGGGTGACCGGGCCGTAGACGCGGTTGTTGTAAGCCTGGACGGTGAGGCCGCGACCGGTGCTGGGGTTCCAGCCCGAAAGCTCCTCGTAGTAGTGGCGTGCCGAGCGGGTCTGGCCATTGAAGGTGGCGCCGTCCTGGACCTCGTCGAGGATCGCCTTGCGGGCCGCGGCAAGGCCCGGATCGGTGGCCGGGAAGGCTCCGTCCCGGGTGTTCACGAGCAGGACCAGAACTCGCCAGCGTCCGTTGTGCGCGTTCGTGCCGAGGTTCTGCGGAGTGTTCGGGCCGCCGCCCCAGTCACCGGCGGGGGGCGGGGCGCTGTCGCCCTGGAGCATCTTCGAGGGGCCGTGGTCGGGGTCGCGCCAGTGGTCGGTCACCTCAAAGGTGACACGGTCGAGCTCCACGCCGGTGGCGGTCTCGACCATGGAGACCTCGAACTCGCCGAGCAGCCCGCCCGCGATCAGCATCGGTACCTTGTGACCTTCCGGCCCTGGAGTCGTCGAGGCGTGGGAGACCAGGGCGGCGTCCGGGGCGCCGTGTACCACGAACGACAGGTCGTCGCCGGTAAGGGCAGAGCCCGAGAGATCGTACTGGAGCGGGATCCAGGAGCCGACGAACAGCGGATCGGCCGGGGGTACGAGCCGTGGCCTGCTCTCCAAGTCGCCCAAGTCGTCAGCGACAGCGAGGCCCTCGCCGGTGACGAGGAGGAAGCGGCCGTCGTCGAGGCCGTGCATCTCGACGATACGTCCCTCGAGGCCGGGTGTGTCGGTGGCGCAGACGGTCACGCTGCCGTCGGCGAACCGGAAGGCGGAAACGCGGTCGGCGGCGGGGTGGGCGGTCAGCAGGAGCTCGCGGTCGGCGCTCACGGTCAGGTGTCCCGTGGGCAGTTGGCCCGACACGAGGCCCTGTGTGGTGCCGGTGGTGATCTTGTGCAGCCGACCTTCGCCCGCCGTCGTCGCTGCAGCCCACACGTCCGAGGCACTGGCGGTGACGCCGGTCAGATCCGGTACGTCCACCACGTTCCGCACCTGGCCGTCGCTGAGGCGCACGGAGACCACGCGCGATGCCGGCCCGGCGACCGCGAGCGCGTGCCCACGACCGGTGAGTGGTGTGGTCGCTGCCATCTGACCGAGTTCGAGCGGGATTTGAACCACCCGTGTCATGCCCGCCGCCGGATCGTCGGCAGGTACGGTGACGACCGTCCCGTCCTGCAGGGCAATCAGTACGTCCTTGCGGTCGCCGCTCAGGGCGACACCGCTCGGCGGGGAGGGCAGGTCCAGGTGTCGGCTGAGCTGTCCGGCGGCCAGGTCCCAGGACGCCAGGCGCGGCAGGTCGCCCTCGACCAGCCAGACAAGGCCCCGATTGACGTCCTCGACCGCGGCTTTCGCATCGTTCAGCGAGGTGAGTTGCTTGATCATGGAATTCCTCAGGAGTCGTATGGTCCGACTGCCGGGGACGCCCGATGGGGGCCCTTGCCGGTTCGATCGAGGGCTTGAGAGCTCGAATCGAGAAAGAGGATCATGCGGCAGTCAGGCCGCCGGACGAAATCGTCGACGGAGATGCGTACGTGTGCCGTACGAGGGTGTGACGGCGCGCGACTGAGGTCCGCCAAAGGGCCTCTCGCCTTACCTCTCCCAGTACAGCACCATCACCCGAGCGGGGCATCCCGGCCGCGATGCACGAGGCCGGTGAAGCCCGGACAGTCTGCCGTGGAGACGGCTGCCTCCCCGTCGAGGACGACCGGCGGGGCTGAGATGCGGCTGCCACCCCCGGCGCGGCACGCCGGAAGGCTTCACCGCCGATCCCCGCACCCTGCACCTCCGGGCGACGGACGTCCCCGGCGCCGACTGGACCGCGGTCCTGGGCGACCCGGCGCGGGCGGAGCGCGCCACCGCGCCGCCGACCGCGCCGGACTGCGTGTACGAGGGCACGGCACGGGACCTGTATCTCGCCCTGTGGAACCGGCTCCCGCTCTCGGATCTGGCCCTCAGCGGTGAGGTGTCCGTGGCGCACCGCCGGCGGGAGGTGTTCCGGCCCTGACCCGGACGGCGGCCCGCCTCCGCCGCATCGCACGCCGGGCGGCGACGGCCTGCGCCGCCCCGCCCACCACCCACGCGAGCGCCACCAGGAGTGCGCTGACCCACAGCGGGGCGCGGTAGCCGGGTCCGCTGCTCAGCACCAGGCCCCCGGCCCAGGGGCCCAGCGCAGCCCCGACGTTGAGCGCCGCCGTCGCGAAACCGCCCGCGAGGGAGGGTGCCTCGGCGGCGGCGTACAGCGCCTGGGAGATCAGCGTGGAGCCGACGGCGAACGACAGCGCGCCCTGGACCAGCACGAGGACGACGACCGCGTACGGGTGCCCGGCCGTCAGCCCGAACAGGGCCCACCCGACCGGAAGGACGGCGCCGCCCGCGACCAGCAGCCGCAGCGGATGCCGGTCCGCGAGGCGGCCCGCGGCGGCGGTGCCCAGGAAGGAGCCGAGGCCGAAGAGCGCCAGCAGCACCGGCACCCGGCCGTCCGCGAACCCGGTCTCCTCGGTGAGCAGCGGAGCGAGGTAGGTGAAGGAGCAGAAGGTGGCACCGTTGACCAGGGCGCCCAGCAGCAGCGTCACCAGCAGCCGCGGCCCGCGCAGGGCCCGCAGTTCCCGGCGGACACCGGTGGTCGGTGCGGCCTCCGGGTGCGCGGGCCGCGGTGCGTCCGGGCGCGCTCCGGGCAGCGAGCGGACGAGGGCCGCGAGGGCCGGTGCCGAGAGCAGCGCCACTGCCCAGAACGCCGCGCGCCACCCCCATGCCTGCCCCAGCAGGGCTCCCGCGGGCACTCCGGCGACGCAGGCGAGCGTGACCCCGCCGAGCAGTACGGAGACGGCCCGCCCCTTGGCGCCGGGCGGCACCATCGCGGCCGCGGCGGCCAACGCGACAGCGAGGAACCCGGCGTTGGCCAGCGCTCCCACCACCCGGGTGGCGACCAAGACGGCGAAGCTCGTCGTCGACGCACCCACGACATGCGCCAGCAGGAACGTGCTCAGGAAGCACAGCAGTGCCCTGCGCCGGTCCCAGCGGCTGCCGAGGGCCGCCATCAGCGGCGCACCCACGACCATTCCGACGGCGAACGCCGAGGTCAGCGAACCGGCCGCGGCGAGAGAGACCCCCATGTCGGCGGCGAGGTCCGGCACCAGACCGGACAGCATGAACTCCGACATCCCTTGCGCGAATACCGCCAGCGCAAGTACGTACAGCACAAAAGGCATGACAACCCGCAATCCTCACTCGGATCGGAAAGGACGGCGGCAGGCACGCGGCACCGCGGCGGGCATGACCGAGGCAGCCTGAGCAGGCTTCACGGCACCTCGTGCGGAGGTGCGCGGGTCAGGAGGGATCCGGCCCGGCCGGGCGCGTGGCGGCACTGCCGCGGAACAGCGCGGGGCACGGCGATCGGGTGGCGTTCGGCGGACGCGGAAGCAGACGGCACGAGACAGCCACCGGAGAGCCGGTGGCTAGCGTCTGGATGCCTCGGGGCTGGACATGCCTGCACCCTAACCGCACGGGGTGCCGCGCTCCACGGGATTCCCGGGCGCCGCCGCGCGGACGACGCGGCGCGGGGTACGGCAGGCGGCGCGCCTGTGCGGACGGCACGGGGACGGCGGGCGGGAGCGACCGTCCGGGCCTCGGTCATCCGGAGGCGGGCGCCCGGGAGTCGGCGGTACCGACGGACCGGCCGCCGCCCCCCGGACCGAGGAGCCTGGCGGTGAAGGCGGCGAGTTGGGCCCGCGCCTGCTCGCGCCCTGTCCGCTCCTGCCCCACGAGATGTTCGACGAGGTCGGCGCGGGTGGCGGCGAGCAGCACATGGGCGGCGAATCCGCCGTCGTCGAGTCCGGGCACCCGGGCGAGCAGGTCCCGGAGCGTGCGGTGCCACTTCTCGTAATGCGGCGCCTGGTAGGGGCTGTCGCTCCCGGTTCCCTCCAGGGCCAGCGCAAGGTGCCGGTTGTCGAGCTTGAAGCAGAGGACCGCGTCCAGCAGCGCGGGCACCCGCTCCAGCGGCGGGGCCGCCGGGCCGAGTGGCGGCTCCCCCTCCTCCACCGCCGTCCTGACCGGTTCGAGACGGGCTTCGAACAGCGCCCGGATCAGGCCGGTGCGGTCCCCGAAGGCCCGGAACAGCGTCGCCTTCCCGACACCGGCCGCCTCCGCGATGTCGGCCATCGTCACGGCTTCGGGGCGCTCGCAGCCGGCGAAGAGGGCGTCGGCCGCCGCGAGCACGGCCGCCCGGTTGCGGACCGCGTCCTTGCGTGGCTTGCGTTCGGGCATGTGGTGACTCCGGATTGCGAAACGGACCAGTGGTCCGTATCGTTTGTCGAAACGGACCTCGGGTCCGCATCGTACTGGACGGAGCCCCATGCCCCCGCCTACGGCACCGGAGGACGTGTACCGTCACGGCCTGCGCCTCCTGCTCGACAAGGACATCCCGGCCTGGGTCGATCTGTGGGACCCCGACGGGGTCTTCGAGTTCCCCTTCGCACCCGACGGCTGGCCCGCGCGACTGGAGGGCAAGGCCGCGGTCGCCGACTACATGCGCGGATACCCCGACCACATCGACCTCCACGACTTCCCCCACGTGGAGATCCACCGGACCACCGTTCCGGAAACCGTCGTCGTCGAGATGCGCGGGGTGGGCCGGCTGGTGGACAGCGGCACCTCCTTCGACATGACCTACATCGCCGTGGTGACCGTGCAGAACGGGCTCTTCACCCACTACCGCGACTACTGGAACCCCCTCGTGCTGCTCCAGGAGCCCGCGAGTGACTTCACCGGAAGGAACCCCCGATGAACACCCCCTCCACCGTCCTCGTCATCGGGGCCACCGGTACCACCGGCCGCCGAGTCACCACCCGGCTGACCGCCGCCGGGCACCGGGTCAGGGCCGCCTCGCGCAGCGCCGGTGCCGTACCCGGCGCCGAGGCCGTCCACTTCGACTGGCACGACCCGGCGACCCACCGCGACGCCCTGCGCGGCGCGGACCGGGTCCATCTGACCCCACCGCCGGGCCATCCGGAACCGGCCGAGGTCGTCCTGCCCTTCCTCGACCGGGCCCGCAGCGCCGGGGTGCGCCGCGCGGTGCTGCTCAGTTCCTCGGCCGTCCCCGCCGGCGGACCGGCCACGGGCCGGATCCACCAGGAACTCCCCGACTTGTTCGCGGAGTGGACGGTGCTGCGCCCCTCGTGGTTCATGCAGAACTTCACCGGCGACCATCCGCACGCACAGTCCCTCCGCGCGGACGGCACCATTCTGACGGCGACCGGTGACGGACGGGTCGGCTTCGTGGACGCCGAGGACATCGCCGCGGTCGCCGTCCACGCGCTGACCGACACCAGTTCCCCGAACACCGACCTGGTCCTCACCGGCCCGGAGGCGCTCTCCTATGACGACGTCGCCGCCGTTCTCAGCCGCGTCACCGGCCGCACCGTCACCCACCGGAAGCTCACCGGCGACCAACTGCGCGACCGACTGGCCCAGTCGCTGCCCGCTGCGTTCGCCGCGCTGCTCGCCGGGCTGGACCGGGCCATCGCCGAGGGCGCCGAGGACCGCACCACCGACACCGTGCAGCGCGTCACCGGCCGCCCGGCGGGCTCCTTCGCCGCCTTCGCCGAACGAGAGCCGGCCTGATCCCTCCCGCGGCAGGAGGTGTCACGGGATTCCCCCGGGCATCGCCGCCGCCCCGGCGCCGACAGCGGGTTCGGGCGCGGGCACGGCGGCACCGTCCGCCGTCCTGGCCTCGGCCTCGGCTCGGGCCTCGGCGCAGGCGAGCAGCTCCAGCAGGCGCGCCGTCAGCCCGGCATCCGCGTCCAGCAGCGGGCCGCGCACCGGCCCCGCGGGCAGACCCCGCGCGTTGAGCAGCGCCTTCACCGCGACCGTACCCGGCTGCCCGGTCATCACCGCTTCCGTCAGCGGGGCGAGCGCACGATGGCGGCGGGCCGCCGACGCCCGGTCCCCCGCGTCATACGCGTCGAGCACCCCGCGGACCAGCGGAGCCGCGACGTTGGCGACCGTGCTCACGCACCCCGCGCCGCCGATCGCCCGCAGCGGCAGCGCGAACTCGTCGCAGCCCGCGTAGTAGGCCAGCCCCGTCTCCGCCATCACCCGCGAGGACTTCAGCAGATCGTAGGCGCAGTCCTTCACGCCCCGGATCCGCGGATGCGCCGCCAGCCGCAGCAGGGTGGCGGTGGTGAGCGCGGTCCCGGTACGGCCGGGGATGTCGTACAGCATCATGGGCAGCCCGGTGGCGTCGGCGACGGTGCGCAGATGGTGGACCACGGCCTCCTGCGTGGGGCGCGAGTAGTACGGCGTCACCACCAGGAGGCCGTCCGCGCCGCACGCTTCGGCGTCCCGGGCGAGCGCGACCGTGCGGCGGGTGTCGCTGGAACCGACCCCCGCCACGATGCGGGCCCGGTCCCCCACCTCCGCCACCACGGCGCGTACCAGCGCGCTCTTCTCCTCGTCCGAGGTGGTCGGCGACTCCCCCGTCGTCCCGCTGAGCACGAGAGCGTCGCAGCCCCCCTCGTCCACCAGCCGCACGGCGAGCCGCCGCGCGCCCTCGATGTCCAGCTCCCCCGCCTCGTCGAAGGGGGTGACCATGGCTGCTGCGACGCGCCCGAAGGGGCCTGTGAGGATCGGCATGCCAGGAGTGTGCGGCCGTCCCCGCCCGCGGGACCATTCAATTGCCGTGAACCCGCGGGAACAGCTGTGCTTCACGGTGCGGCGGCGCCCGCCCGCGGCGGCGCCGCCACCCGGGCGCGCGCCACGGACGCGGCCCGGGGCTCGGACTCGGGCTCGGGCCCGGACTCGTGTTCGGCCTCTGCGCGGTCAGCGGGTGCCTCGCTCCCCGCCGTTGACGTTGAGCACCTGCGCGGTGATGTCGCGCGCCGCGGGCGAGGCCAGGAACACGACGGCGCCTGCGATGTCCTCCGGACGGCCCGGGCGGCCGACCGCGGTGGAGGCGATGAGGTGAGCGCGCCGCTCGGGGGTGAGATGGCCGCCGAAGAACTCCGTGTCGGCCACGTATCCCGGCGAGACGACACTCGCCGTGATGTCGCGCGCGCCCAGGTGTACTCAGTACTCATCCACGAGCGCGGACTGACGTCATGCCTGCCCGAGCACGGCGAGGAGAGAGGTCGGCAGCGTCCGACAGGGCCGACCGGCCGCAAGGAGCGCCTCACGGGCGGGGCGGGATCGCTCGGCTCCCGGTCCGCTGCCGCTCTCAGACGGCTATCTGAACCCAGGGCATCGCCTCACGCCATCCCCCGCGGTCGTACGCCCAGTCGATCATCACCTTGGCGACCGGCGCCGGGCCGATCATCTCGTGCGGCCTGGGGACATGGGCCTGGAAGTGCTTGTCCGCGCTGCCTTCGCGGTACTCCACCTGGTAGCTCATGTCGTCGTTCAGATACACCTGCATGTAGTGCTGGTCCACAGGCTCGAGGTCGAGCCTTTCCAAGATCACGAACCGGTGACGCAGGTTCATGTCCGCCAGCAGATCGTGCAGAACTTCCTCGCTCGGATCGTCCACCGCACGCCCGTCGTCTTCGATTGCCCGCAGCATTGGGTGCGCCATGCTGGCGACTCTACTGACCCACCAGGGGTCACCCACCCACCAGTGCCCTTTCACAACGCGCCCGACCGCGGACGTCCCGGGCGGCCGTCGGCGCGGGCAGAGGACGCCGGGGGCCCGCCGGGGACGTCCCGGGCCGGTGACCGAGAGGGAGGGGCCTCGGTCCACGGACGTAGGCCCCTCGCCTCAGGTGCGCTTCGCTGCCGCTGGCTAGAGTCGGCGCCCATGCAGACCACGGGAACGGTTCGCCGGGAGACGGCGGAGCGCAGGCGCGACACTCTGGACCGGCTGGCCACCGAACGGGACATCTGGGTATCGACAGCACATCCCGATGACGGCCCGCACCAGGTGCCGCTGTGGTTCTCGTGGGACGGGCAGGCGGTGTGGATGTGCACCGGTGCCGCGTCCGCGACGGCGCGGAACGTCCGCGCCGAGCCGCGGGTGCGCCTGGCGCTGCCCGACACCTTCGACGTGGTGCTGCTGCAGGGTGCGGCGGAGTGCTTCCCGGTCCACGACGTCCCCGGCGACGCGGCCGATGCCTTCGCCACCGAGTTCGGCTGGGACCCGCGAAGGGAAGAAGAGCCCTTCGTCTACCTGCGTGTGGCACCGAGGACCGTGCGCGCGTGGCGCGGCGAGCCGGAACTGCGCGGCCGGGTGATCATGCGCGACGGGAGGTGGCAGGACTAGCCTTCTCACCGGCCGGGCTCCGGCCCGGCCCAGGCCCGGCCCCGGCCCGAGGACCGGACTCGGGGCACCGCGGTCCCTCCCGCGTCCCGGGAGCGGTCCCGGCACCTCCCGCATCCGCGTCGCACGCTCAGTCCGCCGTCCCGGCCGCCAACTCGCAGGCATGCGCGTACTCCCGCACCAGCGGGCGGCGGTCATCGGCGCGCCAGGCCAGCGCGAAGCGGCTGGGCGAGATGCCCCGGACCGCACGGGTGACGACCCCGCCCAGGGTGATCAGCGGGCTGTTCCCGACCGCCAGCAGCACCACCCCGAGACCGGCGACGAGTGCCTCGTACGTCTCCTCGGTGCTCGCCACCTCGGCGCCGATGCGGGCCGGTCTTCCGCCGCGCGCTTCGGTGGCGAGCCAGTAGTCCCGCAGCGGCCCGGCGCTGTCGGGCAGCGCGAGGAACGGCTCGTCCAGCAGGTCGGCGAAGTCGACGCTCTCCCTGTCGGCGAGCGGATGCGTATCGGGCAGGGCGACCAGGCGGGGCTCCTCGGCGACCACCACCCACCGGTAGCGGTCCGGATCGGGCAGCGGCAGCCAGACGAACGCCACGTCGCACGTGCCCTCGGCGAGCCCGGCGGTCGGGTCGTGCCAGGAGACCTGGCGGAGCCGGAGGCGGGCGTCGGGGCGTGCCGCGGTGAAGCGGGAGCGGATGGCCGGGAGCACGCCCCCGCGCCCCGGGCTGGTACTCATCCCCACGACGAGGGCGGTCGCCTGGTCGGCCACGACCCCGGCGACGGCCTCCTGCGCCTCCTCCCACTCGGCGAGGATGCGCTGGGCATGCGGCAGCAGCGCGGCACCGACCGCGCTCAGCCGCACGTCGCGCCGATCGCGCTCGAACAACGCGGCCCCCACCTGCTTCTCCAGCATCCTGATCTGCTTGCTCAGCGCGGGCTGCGAGACGTACAGCCGCTCTGCCGCGCGCGTGAAGTGCAGTTCCTCGGCCACTGCCGCGAAGTACCTCAGATCCCGCCCGTGCACGTCCATAACCATCGGCTATCACAGCAGATCTTGGACCGGCAACTGGATTGCCCGGCACGGTAGTTCCCACACGGACCGCCCGCACACGGACCGCCGAGCACAGGCGGGCCACCCATCACAGGGAGACGGACATGAACAAGGTTTGGCTGATCACCGGAGCGAGCAGCGGGTTCGGGCGGGCGATCACCGAAGCGGCGGTGGCCGCGGGCGACATCGTGGTCGCCGCCGCCCGCCGCACCGCGCTGCTCGACGACCTGGTCGCCGCACATCCGGACCAGGTCGAGGCGCTGCCGCTGGACGTCACCGACAGCGCGGCCGGACAGGCCGCGATCGACGGCGTGGTGGCGCGGCACGGCCGGATGGACGTCCTGGTCAACAATGCCGGGAGGGGCATGGTGGGTGCGGTGGAGGAGAGCACCGACGCGGAGTTGCGGGACCTGATGGACCTGCACTTCTTCGGCCCGGCCGCGCTCACCCGGGCCGCGCTGCCGCACATGCGCCGCCAGGGCTCGGGCGCGATCGTGCAGTTGACCAGCATGGGCGGACGGTTCGCCTTCGCCGGGGTCGGCGCCTACTGCGCCACCAAGTTCGCCCTGGAGGGGCTCTCGGAGGCGTTGGCCGCCGAGGTCGCCCCGCACGGCATCCGGGTACTGATCGTCGAACCCGGTGCATTCCGTACCGGCTTCGCCGACCCCGCGACGCTGCACCCCTCCTCGGCCCTGGACGCCTACCAGGACACCGTCGGCCCCGTCCGTTCCGGACTGCCGGAGGGAAGCGGCCGCGAACCCGGGGACCCGGCCAAGGCCGCGGCCGCCGTCCTCACCGCGCTGGACGCCGACGAACCCCCGCTGCGGCTGCCGCTCGGCAACGACGCCGCCGACGCCCTCACCGACCATCTCGACCGCGCCCGCACCGAACTCCGCGCCTGGGAGAAGCTCACCCGCTCGACCGACTTCGACGACTGACACCGCCAGCCGCCGATCCGCCCAGCCGCCCTCCCGTAGCGCCCGTCCCGCCCGCGCGGTCGCGGCGGGCCCGCACCCGGCGTGCCGTCTCTCAACCGCGGCACAGTCGGAGACGGTCGGGGCGAGGGCAGCACCCACCGGCCCGTCCCGGCGGCAGCCATCCCTGCCCCGCTCACGCCTCTTCCCGCACGTCCCAGGAGCGTCGCGATGAAATCCCTGCTCAGGCCCTCTCCCACCTCCGGTGCCGCAGCCGCGGCGCCGGGAACGGGCAGGGGCGGTTCCCCCGTGGTGCTCGGTGCGGCGCTGCTGGGCTTCTTCCTCATCTCGCTGGACGCGTTGATCGTCACCGTCGCGCTGCCCGACATCGGCCGCAGCCTCGGCGGTGGCATGACCGGCCTGCAATGGGTGGTGGACGGGTACACCCTGGCCTTCGCCGCCCTGATGCTCTCCGCCGGCGCCGTCTCCGACCGCATCGGGGCCCGGCAGGCGTACGGCGGCGGCCTCGTACTCTTCGGGCTGGCCTCGGCCGCGTGCGGATTCGCACCCGGTCTCGGGGTACTGGTGGCGGCGCGGCTGATACAGGGCGCGGCGGCGGCGGTCATGATGCCCGCCTCGCTCGCGCTGGTCCGGCAGGGCTTCCCCGACCAGGCGGAACGAGCTCGGGCCATCGCCGTCTGGACCGTGGGCGGGGCGGTCGCGGTGGCAGCCGGGCCGGTGCTGGGCGGGGCGCTCACCGCGTCCGCGGGCTGGAGGTGGATCTTCTTCGTCAACCTGCCCGCGGGCGTGCTGGCGCTCGCCCTGCTCACCCGCGTACCCGCGTCGCCGCGGCTGCCCGCGCGGCTGGACGTGCTCGGGCAGGTGACCGCAGTGATCGCGATGGGCGCGCTGACGTACGGCGTGATCGAGGGCGGCGACAAAGGCTTCGGCCGGCCGCCCGTGGTGGTGTCGCTGCTGGTGGCCGCCGTCGCGGCAGCCGTCTTCCTTGCTGCGCAGGCCAAGGGCTCGCACCCGATGCTCCCGCTGCCGCTGTTCCGCGCCCGGGTGGTGGCGGTGTCCTTGGTGGTCGGCTTCATGCTCAACGCCGCCTACTACGGCGGGGTTTTCGTCTTCAGCCTGTATCTGCAGCAGGAGCGCGGCCAGTCGGCCCTGCACGCCGGTGTGCTGTTCATTCCGATGACGGCACTCGTCGCCGCGGTGAACCTGGCCTCGGCGAAACTGGCCTCGCTGTTCGGCCCGCGCGTGCCGATGCTGGCAGGACAACTGACCGGGGCGGCCGGACTGCTGGCCCTGCTCGCCGTTGGCGCGCACACCGCCCCATGGGCAGTGGCGGCACTGATGGTGCCGGTCGGCCTCGGCGGGGCGCTGACCGTACCGGCACTGACCGCGATGCTGCTCGACGCCGTACCAGCGGACCGGGCAGGCACCGCATCGGCCGTCCTCAACACCGGCCGCCAGGTCGGCGGAGCGCTCGCGGTGGCAGTCTTCGGCGCGCTGCTGACAGGCGCGAACACGTTCCTGACCGGCATGCGCTGGAGCATGCTGACAGCGGCGGCCGGACTCGTCCTGACCGCCGGTGCGACCCTGACGCTGCCGCGGAACCGGCACCGGCGCGCGGAGGCGTGAGCCGGACGGTGGGTCGCGGCGGCGCCGCGGGCCACCTCGCCGCCGGATCGGTGCGGCCGGCACCGGGGCCCGTCCCGCGGGCAGCTACCGGTGGAAGACGATGCTCGGGCAGGTGTCGAGGTCCGTTTCCACGAACAGTTCGGGCTCGTTCCGGGTGCCGCCGATTCCCCGATACTGCGATTCGGTGGACACCCGTTGCTCGGAGGTACCGCGGAGGAAGTCGCGTTCGATCTGGCGGAACTCTTCTCCACCGGTGGTTTCCTCCTTGCGGAACTCCCAGGCCCCCTCTCCCTGGAAGCCCTTGCCGGGAGGGCCATTGTCGCCCAGCTCCTCCAGCGAGATCGCCCAATTCTTCACCCGTACCGTGCCGACCTGAGCGGTACGCCCTTCGGGATGCTGGGTGGAGGCGTGCCCGAGAGTGAAGCCGTGCGGACCCTGGTAGTCGCCGTGCAGGTCGCCGGCACGAACCGTCATGCTCGACTTCGGACACGGGCCCGAAACCTCGCCCAGGACGGTGCACGAGGTAAGGGGGGCCAGTGGTCACCCGCGCCCCGTGGAGGCCGCCGCCACTCGGTCGTCGTCGGGCTGACCCCGGTCGGACACCAACTGGTCGAATCCACCGTCGATCAGGTTCTCACCTGTGAGGCCGAACTGCCGACGGGTCTGGGTCCCGATCAGCAGAACCAGTTGGCGGAGTTGCTGCGTGTCCTTCTTCAAGACGTTCAACGACAGTTGAACGATCACCGATTGACACAAGCAGGAGAACGGGACTGACGGCTGTCGGCCCCACAGACCCCTGCTGTAACTTCTGAGTGACCGAACTGCCGGTGATTCGTACCGCCGTCGCCCCACGGACAGAGAGCTGAGAGAACGTGCGCATGAAGAAGCAGGCCGGCACAGCGATGTGGACCGCAGGAGCCCTCGCCGCGTCCCTCCTCCTGGGCGCGTGCGGGAGCGACGGCGGGTCGGACGGAAAGATCGACGGCGCCGACGACGGCGCCAAGAAGACGAGCAAGTCCCCGTCCCCGTCCCAGAGTTCGGATGCACCCGGCCACAAGGCACCGGAGGACATCAAGCTGGCGAAGGACGCCAAGAACGTCTTCGAGGACACCGAGACGGGCAACCCCGAGAAGGACGCGGTCCTGGCCGACAACCAGGCACGGATCAACGCCGTAGACCGTGTCATCACGACCGGAAAAGAACCGGACCTGGTGAAGGTTTACGCCAAGGGGAAGTCACTGCTCGCCTCGAACGAGTACATCCTGGACTTCGCCAATGATGGCATGAGTTGGGCAGGTGTCACTCGTTACTACGATCAGAAGGTCGAGTTCACGGGAAAATCAGATGCGCGAGTGACCTTCTGCGCCGACGAGAGCAAGGCCCAGAACAAAGTAATCAAGACTGGAAAGCTCGAACCGAATGACGGGGGCGACCAGAATTATGTCTTCGCATCGTTCCACACGAAGCGGAACAGTGATGGCGTATGGCAGGCCGTATCCGGATCTTCACAACGAGGAGCCGAGCAATGCATGAAGTAGCCCGTCGGGGCTCAATTGGTGTGTTGGTGGCGATACTTCTACTTGCTGAGCCGTCGGTCGCCTATGCGGGAGGCGGCAAAGGGAAAGGGGCGCTCAACGGCGCCGAGGCTCACGGAGGCAAGAAAAACGGAAAGTACCACGCTGAAGTCTCCCATGTCCAGATCACCGCGGGTGGCGACCGCGGTGGAAAGACCGTCAAGCTGAACCCCAAGGATCCCGACTGGGAGGCTCCGGCGTGCTGGTACGAGCCGAAGACGACCCCCAAGGAGCTCAAGGAAAAGATCGAGAGCGCGAAGCCTGAGAAGCGGAAGCCGGAGAAGGATGAGGACTCCGGCACGATCTTCGGTGACCTGGAGGAAAGCAACCAGAAAGCGGCCGACGCGGTCGCGAATCAGGTCGTCGGGCTCTACGAGAACTACTACCAGACCGAGAAGTACGACGACTACAACATCGACAAGCAGGGAAAAGGCATGTTCTGGGAGGGAGTCCGGAACCCGAACAAGGCGGACGACCCCAAAGCAGACGCCTGTAGCGAGCACGCCATCTGGGTGCCCAAGGGAAAGCCGCCCAAGAGTATGCCACTCGCGGTCAGTCCGAAGATTCTCGCGCAGTACGCATACGAGGAACTGCCCATCCCGGGGACCGAACTGTCGCTGAACCCGGAGAACAAGCAGACGGTCAACCTCGACACCTGGGTGTGGCTGAACAAGGGGAAGTTCAAGCCGGTGGACGTGACCGCCTCGCTCGATCTCCTCGACGGCACTCACCTCTCGGCGACCACCACCGCCAAGCCGACCTCCCTCACCCTCGAACCGGGCACCGACGACGCCAAGACCTATCCCGGCTCCGGGAAGTGCGTGGTCAAGAACGGCCAGCTCGGGGAGGAGTACTCGGTCGGCAAGAAGGACAAGACCCCGCCCTGTGGTGTCAGGTACCTGCGGGCCAGCGGCCAGAACGGCTCCTACCCGCTGAAGGCGACACTCACCTGGAAGATCGCCTGGAAGGGCTCCGACGGCAGCGGCGGCGATCTGCCCGCCGGCACCTTCAGCACCACCAAGAACATGACCGTCAAGGAGATCCAGTCCATCGTCCGCGACTGACCCGTCAGCCCGAACACACAGCGCGGTGCCTGCCGCAACCCGGTCGGGGACTGGCAGGCGCCGCGTCGTCCGTACGCCCTTGTACGGAAGTTCGGGGAGGGGCTCCCCGGGTCAGACCGCCAAGGCACGGTCCGTGGGGCGGACGAGGGCCTGCAAGGTGCTGTGCTCGCCGGTGAGGTGGCGGTCGACGGCCTTGACGGCCGAGCGGCCCTCCGCGATGGCCCAGACGATGAGGGGCTGGCCCCGGCCGACATCCCCGGCCACGTAGACGCCGGGGACGTTGCCGGCGTAGTCGCCGTCCCGCGCGATGCTCCCACGGGCGTCGCGTTCGACACCGAACTGCTCGACCAGCCCGTCCTCGCGGTCGACACCGGTGAAGCCCATCGGCAGAGCAGCGGGAACGTCGGCCACGGCCGGCGGCCCGAGTCCCGCTCCACGCCCGGCCTGGGCATGATCTCCAACCGGGCGACCGGGGCGTCGCCCCGACGGCGCGCGGTTCCCAGGCAGTCGGCACCCGCCGCCGTGCGCGTCGATGTCTCCGACCAAGCCGCGGCCCCCTGGAAGGCCGTGTGGATTTCCCCGGCGGTCTGGAGCGGGAACCTGTCGGATGACGTGCCGCGTGTTCTCCGACATGACGTGCAGCACCAGTTGAATGATCACCAGTTGACACAGACGGGAGAACCGCGGTGACTATCAGGGACTGTCGGCACTCCTTTCACTGTAGTAACTTTAAGTGATCAAACTGCGGGTGATTCGATTCGCCGTCGCCCACGGACAGAGAGCTGAGAGAACGTGCGCATGAACAAGCAGGCCAGCACAGCGATGTGGACCGCAGCGGCCCTCGCCGCGTCCCTCCTCCTGGGCGCGTGCGGGAGCGACGGCGGGTCGGACGGAAAGATCGACGGCGCCGACGACGGCGCCAAGAAGACGAGCAAGTCCCCGTCCCCGTCCCACAGTTCGGATGCACCCGGCCACAAGGCACCGGAGGACATCAAGCTGGCGAAGGACGCCAAGAACGTCTTCGAGGACACCGAGACGGGCAACCCCGAGAAGGACGCGGTCCTGGCCGACAATCAGGCACGGATCAACGCGATCGACCGGGTCATCACCACGGGGAAAGACCCGAACCTGGTGAAGGTCTACGCCAAGGGGCAGTCACTGCTCGCCTCGAACAAGTACATCCTCGAAGCGAAGAAGGACCAGCAGAGCTGGGCCGGTGTAACCCGCTACTACGACCAGAGGGTCGAACTGGAGAGCGACACCGTAGCGCAGATCTACTTCTGCATCGACGAAAGCAAAGCCAAGAACAAGCTTCTCAAGACGGGGAAACTCGAACCGAACAACGGGGGCGACTTGAACTACATCTTCACCCGACTCCGGATGGAGCGGAACAAGGACGGAGTGTGGCAGGCGACCTCGGGTCACGAGACTGCTAAGGCCAAGAAATGCATGGAGTGAGCCGGAAGAACTCGATCATCGCGCTGACGACGGGACTTCTCCTGGCGGCCTCCGCCACCGCACACGCGGACCCGAAGGGCTCGGGCGCGAGCAGAGCTTCGGGCGGCACCGACGGCGCCGACATCACCGCCGAGGTCTCGCACATCCGGATCGTCCAGGGCGACAGCAAGGGCGGCGGGAAGACGGTCAAGCTGGACCCGAAGGATCCCGACTGGGAAGCCCCGGCGTGCTGGTACGAGCCGAAGACGACGCCCAAGGAACTCAAGAAGAAGATCGAGGACGCCAAGCCGGAGAAGCGGGACGAGGACGAGGAGGACGAGAAGGACTCCGGCACGATCTTCGACGATCTCGAGAAGAGCAACCAGAAGGCGGCGGACGCGCTCTCGGAGCAGGTGGTCCACCTCTACGAGAACTACTACCAGACCGACAAGTACGACGACTACAACATGGACCAGCAGGGCAAGGGCTACTTCTGGGAAGGCGTGCGCAACCCCGACCGGGCGGACGACCCGGAGGCGGACGCGTGCAGCGACCACGCCATCTGGGTGCCGAAGGGGGACCCGCCCGAGGACATGCCGCTGGCCGTCAGTCCGAAGATCCTCGCGCAGTACGCATACGAGCAGCTCCCCATCCCGGAAACGGAACTGTCGTTGAACCCCGACGGCAAGCAGACCGTCAACCTCGACACCTGGGTCTGGCTGGACAGGAGCAGGTTCAAGCCCGTGAAGGCGATCGCCGAACTCGATCTCGTCGACGGGACCAAACTCTCCGCGACCACCACCGCCACGCCCGAGTCGCTGACTCTCGAGCCCGGCACCGGAGACGCGAAGACCTACCCCGCTTCGGGGAAGTGCACATTCAAGAACGGCGCACTGGGTGAGAAGTACTCCGCCGGGAAGAAGGACCGGACCCCGCCGTGCGGCATCCGGTATCTGAGGGCCACCGGCGAGAACGGCTCCTACACGCTGAAGGCCACGCTCACCTGGAAGGTGGCGTGGAAGAGCACCGAGGACCCGGGGGGCACGTTCCCGTCGGGCACCTTCAGCACCACCAAGAACATGACCGTGAAGGAGATCCAGTCCATCGTGCGTGACTGAGCGGTCAGCGCGGACACAGTGCGGCGCCTGCCACAAACCCGGTCGGGGACTGGCAGGCGCCGCTTCGTCCGTACGCCCTTGTACGGAAGTTCGGGGGGCTCCCCGGGTCAGACCGCCAGGGCGCGGTCCGTGGGGCGGACAGGGGCGTGCAGGGTGCTGTGCTCGCCGGTGAGGTGGCGGTCGACGGCCTTGGCCGCCGAGCGGCCCTCGGCGATGGCCCAGACGATCAGGGACTGGCCCCGGCCGGCGTCCCCGGCGACGTAGACGCCGGGCACGTTGGTGGCGTAGTCGCCGTCCCGTGCGATGTTGCCGCGGGCGTCGAGTTCGACACCGAACTGTTCGACCAGTCCGTTCTCGCGGTCGACGCCGGTGAAGCCCATGGCGAGGGTGACCAACTGGGCCGGAATCCGGCGCTCGGTGCCGGGCTTGGGCTCCAGCTTGCCGTCCACCATCTCGACCTCCACCAGGTGGAGCCACTGGACGTTGCCGTCCTCATCGCCCTCGAAATGGGTGGTGTTGACGGAGTAGACCCGCTCGCCGCCCTCCTCGTGGGCGCTGGTGACCTTGTAGAGCAGCGGGAACGTCGGCCACGGCTGGCGGCCCGGGTCCCGGTCCTCGCCCGGCTTGGGCATGATCTCCAACTGGGTGACGGAGGCGGCACCCTGGCGGTGCGCGGTGCCCACGCAGTCGGCACCGGTGTCGCCGCCGCCGATGACGACGACGTGCTTGCCCTCGGCGCTGATCGGGGAGACCGTCAGGTCGCCCTCCTGCACCTTGTTGGCCAGCGGCAGGTACTCCATCGCCTGGTGGATGCCGTTCAGCTCGCGGCCGGGTACGGGCAGGTCGCGGGCGGTGGTGGCGCCCGCCGCCACGACGACCGCGTCGTACCGCTTGCGGATCGTCTTCGCGTCGATGTCGCGGCCGATCTCCGTCTCGGTACGGAACTTGGTGCCTTCCGCACGCATCTGCTCGATACGGCGGTTGATGTGCCGCTTCTCCATCTTGAACTCGGGGATGCCGTAGCGCAGCAGTCCGCCGATGCGGTCGGCCCGCTCGTAGACCACGACGGTGTGCCCGGCCCGGGTGAGCTGCTGGGCGGCGGCCAGGCCCGAGGGGCCGGAGCCGATGACGGCGACGGTCTTCCCGGAGAGGCGCTCGGGCGGCTGCGGGGTCACGTCCCCGTTGTCCCACGCCTTGTCGATGATGGAGACCTCGACGTTCTTGATGGTGACGGCCGGCTGGTTGATCCCCAGCACGCACGCCGACTCGCACGGGGCGGGGCAGAGCCGCCCGGTGAACTCGGGGAAGTTGTTGGTCGCGTGCAGCCGCTCGGAGGCCGCCTCCCAGTCGCCGCGGTAGGCGTAGTCGTTCCACTCGGGGATGAGGTTGCCCAGCGGACAGCCGTTGTGGCAGAAGGGGATGCCGCAGTCCATGCAGCGCCCGGCCTGCTTGCTGACGATGGGCAGCAGGGAGCCGGGGACGTAGACCTCGTTCCAGTCCTTGACCCGCTCCTCGACGGGACGGGTCTTCGCGACCTCGCGGTCGGTGTGCAGGAAGCCCTTGGGGTCAGCCATTGGTCGCCGCCTCCATCATCTTCTCGTGGGTCTCGGACTCGCTGAGTCCCGCGCGCTCGGCGGCGTCCTTGGCGGTGAGCACAGCCTTGTACGTGGCGGGCAGCACCCGGCTGAAGCGGCTGAGCGCTCCGTCGGGGCCGTCCCAGTCGGCGAGGAGCTTGGCGGCCACGGTGGAGCCGGTCTCCTCCTGGTGGCGTCGCACGACCTCGTGCAGCCACGTCTTGTCCTCGTGGGTCAGTTCCTCCACGGCGCCGCGCAGTCCGGCGTTCACGTTCGCCAGGTCCAGGTCGATGACGTAGGCGGTGCCGCCGGACATCCCGGCGCCGAAGTTGCGGCCGGTGCCGCCGAGCACGACGGCCGCGCCGCCGGTCATGTACTCGCAGCCGTGATCGCCCACGCCTTCGGAGACCACCAGGGCACCGGAGTTGCGGACGCAGAAGCGTTCGCCGACCCGCCCGCGCAGGAAGATCTCGCCGCCGGTGGCGCCGTAGGCGAGGGTGTTGCCGGCGATGGTGGAGTACTCGGCCAGGTGGTCGGCGCCCCGGTCGGGGCGGACGATCAGCCGGCCGCCGGAGAGGCCCTTGCCGACGTAGTCGTTGGCGTCGCCCTCCAGCCGCAGCGTGATGCCGCGCGGGACGAAGGCGCCGAAGGACTGGCCGGCGGAGCCGGTGAAGGTGAGGTCGACGGTGTCGTCGGGCAGCCCGGCTCCACCGAACTTCTTGGTGACCTCGTGGCCGAGCATGGTGCCCACGGTGCGGTTGACGTTCCGGATCGCGACCTGGGCGCGGACCGGCTGGGCCTGCTCGGCGGTGTCGGCCTGCAGCGCGTCGGCCGCCAGCTTGACGAGCTGGTTGTCGAGCGCCTTCTCCAGACCGTGGTCCTGCGCAGTGGCCTGGTGCAGCACGGCGCCCTCGGGGAGCTCCGGGACGTGCAGCAGCGGCGCCAGGTCGAAGCCCTGGGCCTTCCAGTGCGTCACGGCGCGCGAGGTGTCGAGCAGCTCCGCGTGCCCGATGGCCTCGTCCAGGGTGCGGAAGCCCAGCTCGGCGAGGAGTTCGCGGACCTCTTCGGCGATGAACTCGAAGAAGTTGACGACGTACTCGGCCTTGCCGCTGTAGCGGTCGCGCAGCACCGGGTTCTGGGTGGCGATGCCGACCGGGCAGGTGTCCAGGTGGCAGACGCGCATCATCACGCAGCCGGAGACCACCAGCGGTGCGGTGGCGAACCCGAACTCCTCGGCGCCCAGCAGTGCGGCGATGACGACGTCGCGGCCGGTCTTGAGCTGGCCGTCGGTCTGCACGACGATCCGGTCGCGCAGCCCGTTGAGCAGCAGCGTCTGCTGCGTCTCGGCCAGGCCCAGCTCCCAGGGGCCGCCCGCGTGCTTGAGCGAGGTCAGCGGGGAGGCACCGGTGCCGCCGTCGTGGCCGGAGATGAGGACGACGTCCGCGTGGGCCTTGGAGACGCCCGCCGCGACCGTGCCGACGCCGACCTCGGAGACCAGCTTCACGTGCACACGGGCCCGCGGGTTGGCGTTCTTGAGGTCGTGGATGAGCTGGGCGAGGTCCTCGATCGAGTAGATGTCGTGGTGCGGCGGCGGCGAGATGAGGCCGACGCCCGGGGTGGAGTGCCGGGTCCTGGCCACCCACGGGTAGACCTTGTGCCCGGGGAGCTGGCCGCCCTCGCCGGGCTTGGCGCCCTGGGCCATCTTGATCTGGATGTCGTCGGAGTTGACGAGGTACTCGGAGGTGACGCCGAACCTGCCGGAGGCCACCTGCTTGATCGCGGAGCGCCGGGCCGGGTCGTAGAGCCGCTCGGGGTCCTCGCCGCCCTCACCGGTGTTGGACTTGCCGCCGAGCTGGTTCATGGCGACGGCCAGCGTCTCGTGCGCCTCCTGCGAGATGGAGCCGTAGGACATGGCGCCCGTGGAGAACCGCTTGACGATCTCGCTCGCCGACTCGACCTCCTCGACGGGGATCGAGGGGCGGTCGCTCTTGAAGCCGAACAGGCCGCGCAGGGTCATCAGCCGCTCGGACTGCTCGTCGACCCGCTGGGTGTACTGCTTGAAGATGTCGTAGCGGCGCTGGCGGGTGGAGTGCTGGAGGCGGAAGACGGTCTCCGGGTCGAACAGATGCGGTTCGCCCTCGCGGCGCCACTGGTACTCGCCGCCGATGTCCAGCAGCCGGTGCGCGGGGGCGATGCCGGAGGAGGGGTACGCCTTGGCGTGCCGGGCAGCGACCTCCTTGGCGACGACGTCGATGCCGGCGCCGCCGATCTTGGTGGTGGTGCCGTGGAAGTACGCGTCGACGAACGAGGCGTCCAGGCCGACGGCCTCGAAGACCTGCGCGCCGCGGTAGGAGGCGACGGTGGAGATGCCCATCTTGGACATCACCTTCAGCACGCCCTTGCCCAGGGCGTAGATCAGGTTGCGGATGGCCTCCTCGGGCGGGAGCTCCGCGGCGCCGGGCAGGAAGGTGCCGGCCCGGACCAGGTCCTCGACGGACTCCATGGCCAGGTACGGGTTGACCGCGGCGGCGCCGTACCCGATGAGCAGCGCGACGTGGTGCACCTCGCGGACGTCCCCGGCCTCGACCAGCAGCCCCACCTGGGTGCGCTGCTTGGTGCGGATGAGGTGGTGGTGCACCGCCGAGGTGAGCAGCAGCGACGGGATCGGCGCGTGCTCGGCGTCCGAGTGCCGGTCGGACAGCACGATGAGCCGGGCGCCGGACTCGATCGCCGTGTCGGCCTCCGCGCAGATCTGCTCGATGCGGGCCGCGAGGCCGTCCCCTCCTTCGGCGACGCGGTAGAGCCCGGAGAGCGTGGCGGACTTGAAGCCCGGCAGGTCGCCGTCGGCGTTGATGTGGATGAGCTTGGCCAGCTCGTCGTTGTCGATGACGGGGAACGGCAGGGTGACGCTGCGGCAGGAGGCGGCCGTCGGCTCCAGCAGGTTGCCCTGCGGGCCCAGCGGCGAGTGGAGCGAGGTGACCAGTTCCTCGCGGATCGCGTCCAGCGGCGGGTTGGTGACCTGCGCGAACAGTTGGGTGAAGTAGTCGAAGATCAGCCGGGGCCGGTCCGAGAGCGCCGCGATCGGCGAGTCGGTGCCCATGGAACCGATGGGCTCGGCGCCGCTGCGGGCCATGGGGGCGAGCAGGACGCGCAGCTCCTCCTCGGTGTAGCCGAAGGTCTGCTGGCGGCGGGTGACCGAGGCGTGGGTGTGCACGATGTGCTCGCGCTCGGGCAGGTCGGCGAGTTCGATGAGCCCGGCGTCCAGCCACTCCTGGTAGGGGTGCTCGGCGGCGAGCTGCGCCTTGATCTCGTCGTCCTCGATGATGCGGCGCTCGGCGGTGTCGACCAGGAACATCCGGCCGGGCTGGAGGCGGCCCTTGCGCACGACCTTGCCCGGGTCGATGTCCAGGACGCCGACCTCGGAGGCCAGGACGACGAGGCCGTCGTCGGTGACCCAGTACCGGCCCGGCCGCAGCCCGTTGCGGTCCAGTACGGCGCCGACCTGGGTGCCGTCGGTGAAGGTGACGCAGGCGGGGCCGTCCCAGGGCTCCATCATCGTGGAGTGGTACTGGTAGAAGGCCCGCCGCGCGGGGTCCATCGAATCCTGCGACTCGGCGCTCTCCCACGCCTCGGGGACCATCATCAGCACCGAGTGCGGCAGCGAGCGGCCGCCCAGGTGCAGCAGCTCCAGCACCTCGTCGAAGGTGGCCGAGTCGGAGGCGCCCGGGGTGTTGATGGGGAAGATCCGCTCCAGGCTCCCCTGGTCCCCGCCGTCCTCGCGGCGGGCGGAGCCGAACAGCTCGGAACGGAGCTGGGACTCGCGGGCCCGCATCCAGTTGCGGTTGCCCTGCACGGTGTTGATCTCGCCGTTGTGTGCGACGAACCGGTAGGGGTGGGCCAGCGGCCAGCTCGGGAAGGTGTTGGTGGAGAAGCGGGAGTGCACCAGCGCGATGGCGGTGGCGAACCGGCGGTCCGACAGGTCGGGGAAGAACGGTTCGAGCTGCCCGGTGGTCAGCATGCCCTTGTAGACGAGGGTGCGCGAAGAGAGCGAAGGGAAGTAGACACCCGCCTCGCGCTCGGCGCGCTTGCGCAGCACGAACGCGAGCCGGTCGAGAGCCACACCGTCGGCCTCGCCCTGCGCGGCGACGAAGAGCTGCCGGAACGTGGGCATGGTGGCGCGGGCGCCCGGGCCGAGCAGCTCGGGGGCGACCGGCACCTCGCGCCAGCCGAGGACGGTCAGCCCCTCCTCGGCCGCGAGCGTCTCGATCTGCGAGACGGCCGCCGAGGTCGCCTGCGCCTCGCCGCCCTCCTCCTCGCCGGGCAGGAAGGCGATGCCCACCGCGTAGGAGCCCTGCTCGGGCAGCGCGAAGGGGACGCTCTCGCGGAGGAAGGCGTCGGGGATCTGCAGCAGGATGCCGGCGCCGTCACCGGTGTCCGGGTCCGACCCGGTGGCACCCCGGTGCTCGAGATTGCGGAGCACGGTCAGCGCCTGTTCGACCAGCTCGTGGCTGGGCTCACCGGTCAGGGTCGCCACGAAGCCGACGCCGCAGGCGTCGTGCTCGTATCGGGGGTCGTACATCCCCTGCTTGGCAGGGTGGTGGGCGGCCCAATCCGCTGTCGGCACAGCACGCATCGGCACTCCCGTCGTCTCGTGGCATTGGTACGTACCGAGGGACGACGTTGGCCCTCATGTGGCAAAAATTTTCGTGCAGGTTACATGGTGGCGCACTTCCCGGAAAGTGGAAGACGCATCTCACCATACGAACACCGGGCGCGACCGTGTCAGCGCGCCGACGCGGGTGGCCCTTATGGGGCCGGAAAAGACCTGCACAGGGGGTTCGGGGCGGGTCACCCCGAGTGACAAGCGGCTCTCTCTCGCACACAGGCGTCGTTGCCGGCGGCGTTACGGACTACTGCCCCGCCTCACGCAAGATGAAACCGCCGAGTAACACGACTCCCTTCGCGGGAGGCGACTCCCTGCGCGGGGGGCGTCTTCGCGGGGTCGGTTCCCCTTCGCGGGTGGCCCGGCTCCGTGGGGGCACGCCCCCGCCGTTCCCGGCTGCCGCCGAGCGGTCGTGTCGGGGGGCGCTGCCCCCAACGGCCCCTCGCTAAGTGGGCTCCGCCCCCTTAGAAACCCCCAGGCACCAACACCTCTCCCTCCCCCTCCCGCATCCGGCAACCGCCGGAGGACTCTCGACTGCAGGAGCGCTCTTGTGCTGTGACGGACGGCATCAGGACACTTCCCGCAGACAACGGACCAAAGAAAAGACCCGGAGCAAGGTCCGCAAGGGCTCACACGGGTGCGGCTGGGGGTCCTAGGGGGCGAAGCCCCCTAGCGGGGGGCTGTTGGGGGGCGGAGCCGCCCCAACGCCCGTCCGGCGAGGACAACGGGGGCTCGGGGGCGAAGCCCCCGACAACGAAGCCGCACCAAAAAGGCAAGGGGATGGGGGGCACCCCCAGGGGGAGACGGCGCCCCCGCGAAGGGGGGCGCCGTCAGCCCAGCCGCACCGGAAGAGACTCCAGCTCGTTCTGGGTGAGCACCGGCCGATTACGCGTCCCCGCGACAGCCACCCCGCACAGCCCGGGAAACCGCTCGAAGAGCGCCGGCAGCGCCACGGACGCCTCCAGCCGCGAGAGCCCCGCGCCGGGGCAGATGTGCGGCCCGTGTCCGAAGGCCAGGTGCCGGATGGGTGCGGGACGCCGCACGTCGAAGCGGTCGGCGTCCTCCCCGTGCTGCGCCCGGTCACGGCCGATGGCCCGGTAGGACATGGCGACGCCTTCGCCCTCCCGGATGACGGCCCCACCGGTGCCGCCCTCCCGGATGACGGCCCCGCCGGTGCCGCCCTCCCGGATGGCGGCCCCACCGGCACCAACCTCGATGTCCGAGGTCGCGAACCGCAGCAGCAAATGGGTGGAGGGCGACTCCCAGCGCAGCGTCTCCTCGATGACGGCCTCCCAGCCGACCTGGCCGTCGAGCACCAGCCGAAGCTGGTCCGGATGGGTGAGCAGGGCCCGCACGGCGCACAGGATCAGGGTCACCGTGGTTTCGTGCCCGGCGGCGACCATGGCCTCCAGGTTGCCCCGTACCTCTTCGGCGGTGAGCGGCTCGCCGCCTTCGTCGGCGAGGATGAGGGCGCTGGTGAGGTCGTCGCCGGGGGACGCGGTCTTGCGCCGGACCATGTCGTGGTAGAGCTCGTCCAGCTCCCGCAGGACGGCGAGCCGCTCCTGCTGCGGGGTCAGGGTGGAGAAGAACGCCTCGTACAGGTGGTGCAGCCGCGGCTCCAGCGCGGGGTCGACGCCCATCAGCGAGCAGACCACCGACATGGGCAGTGGCTGCGCGAACGCGGACTTCAGGTCGAGCGGCTCGTCCGGCGCCTCGGCGGCGTGTGCGGCCATCGCATCCAGCAGTCGGGCCGTGACGCGTTCGACGACGGGACGCAGCTCCTCCAGCCGCCGCGGGGTGAGCGCCTGCGCCGTCTTGACGCGCAGCCGCCGGTGCTCGGCCCCGTCGACGGTGAACATGGAGCGGCCCGCGTCGACCATGCCGATCAGCGGCCAGCTCTCGTCGATCTCGCCGTCGCGCCACAGGTTCCAGCGGGTGATGTCCTTGACCAGCCGGGTGTCGGTGAGGAGCCGGCGGGCTTCGGCGTGGGTGGTGACCGTCCACACCTCGGCGCCCATCAGGTCGATCCGGGCGAGCGGCCCGGCGGTCCGCAGGGCCTCGGTCTCGGCGGCGAGGCTGCCGACCAGCGGGTCGATGGTGATCGGGCACCCCGGGGTGCCGGGTGCCGCACCCCCGTCCGCCGGGCGGGCGCCGGGTGCCGCACCCCCGCCCGCCGAGCGGGCGCCAGGCGCCGCACCCCTGTCCGCCGGGCAGCCGCCGGGGTCCGCACCGCCGGGCAGGGGTTCGCTCGCCAGGGACTGTGCGTCGCCGTTCATCAGCGTCCTCCGTACGGGGGTGTGGGCGCGAAGCGGACGGGCAGCACCGTCATGCCGCGCAGGAAGGGCGAGGGGCGGCGGGCCAGGGTGCGGGGCGCGACCGCCAGGTCGAGGTCGGGCAGCCGGTCGAGCAGCACCTCGATGCCGGTCCGCGCGACGATCTCGGCGATCTCCTGCGCCGGGAAGGGGCACTGGTACTCGCCGTGGCTGAAGGCGAAGTGGGCGAAGTTGCTGTCGCGCGGACGGTCCGCGCCGTGCGGCGCGTGTGCCGCCGGGTCGCGGTTGGCGCCGGCGAGTCCCAGCAGCAGCAGGTCGCCGCGGGCGATCGTGCGGCCCGCGAGCCGGGTGTCGCGCGCGGCCCAGCGGCCGGCCAGGATCTGGGTGGGGGTGTCCTCCCACAGCACTTCGTTCATGGCCTCGGGGACGGTGTGGCGCCCTCCGGAGAGCGAGGCGGCGAAGCGGTCGTCGGTGAGCATGAGGCGCACCGAGTTGCCGATCCAGTCGGCGGTGGGCAGGAACCCGGCGGAGGTGAGGGCCATGAGGTCGAGGACGTACGCCTCGTCGGTGAACTCCTCGGGGTGGGCCAGCATGGCGGAGAGTACGTCGGCTCCGGGCGCCGCGTGCCTGCGGGCGACGAGCCGCCGCATGAGGGAGAGCGCGTGTTCGAACCCGGCGAGCGCGTCGGGGCCGCCGTCGGCCATGTCGGTGAGGGAGCGGATCAGTTCCGGGCCGTCGGAGTCGGGGAAGCCCAGGACGCGGGCCAGGGTGAGGAGGGGCAGCGGTTTGGCGTAGGCGGAGACGATCTCGGACTCGCCCGCGCCGCAGAAGCTGTCGATGAGCCGGTCGGCGATCTCCTCGGTGGTGCGGCGGAGTTCGACGTGGTTCACGCCCTCCAGCGCGTGCTGGATCATGGCCAGGTGGCGGCGGTGTTCCTCGCCGACGGTGAAGTAGACGGAGGGCTGCGGGGTGCCGATCATCGGGCGCAGCGGCCAGTCCTCGGGGAGGTTCTCCCACTGGTTCCACAGGCCCTGGTCCCGGGGGAAGAGCACCGGGTCGCGGGTGACCTGGTGGAGTTCGCGGTAGCCGATGACGAGCCAGGCGGGTACGTCGCCGGGGAGGGTGACGGGGACGACGGGCCCGTGGTCGCGGCGCATGTCCCGGTAGACGGCCTCCAGGTCGGTGTGGAAGCGGGGTCCCATGAGCGGTACGGCGCCGGGTGCGGTCCGGGCGCCCGCCGCGGCGGGGCAGCCGCGGGGCTCCGCTGGAGGGGCGCCGGAGGCCGGTGGGCCGTGCGCGGGATCGTAGGGCTGGGGCTGACTGGCCAAGGTCGCAACTCCCCTGCGGACGGTGGCACTTGGTGGTCTCAGGTGTCACTTCGTGCCCAGCCTAGGCAGTTTCCCGATCAGTGGGGACCGTTCCCGTCGATCGGTGACCGTTCGACGCACTGTCGATCGTGGCCGTTCGACGCACTGATGCGTTCCGACACAGGTACGCCCCGACGCGCGGTGCGCCGGGGCGGCAGGGGCGGCGCCGGGGCGGGGCCCCGCTCGCTCCTGGGGCGCCGCGCTCCGCCGCGCCCCGCGAGGTCAGCCGACCGCGACGCCGAACAGGGCGCCCAGGCCGTAGGTGACGGCCGCGGCGGCGGCGCCGAGGGTGAGCTGGCGCAGGCCGCTGAACCACCAGCTCCGGGCGGTGACCCGGGAGACGACCGCACCGCAGACGAACAGCCCCAGCAGGGCGCACAGCACCGCGGGCCACAGCGTGGTGATCCCGAAGAGGTAGGGCAGCACCGGAAGCACGGCGCCCACCGCGAAGGAGAAGAAGGAGGAGACGGCGGCGACGGTCGGGGAGGGCAGGTCACCGGGGTCGACGCCCAGCTCCTCCCGGGCGTGGATCTCCAGCGCCTGCTCCGGGTCGCGGTGCAGTTGCTCGGCGACCTTCCCGGCCAGCTCGGGGTCGACTCCGCGGGACTCGTACAGCGCGGCCAGTTCCTTGATCTCCGCGCGCGGGCTGCGCCGCAGCTCGCGCCGCTCGATCTCCAGTTCGGCCTGGACGAGTTCGCGCTGCGAGGCGACGGAGGTGTATTCGCCGGCGGCCATGGAGAAGGCGCCGGCCGCCAGCCCGGCGAGGCCCGCGATGACGATGGTCTGGGAGGAGGCGGCGCTGCCCGCGACACCGGTCATCAGACCGAGGTTGGAGACCAGCCCGTCCATCGCACCGAAGACGGCGGGCCGCAGCCAGCCGCCGTTGACATCGCGGTGGGTGTGGTTGTCGCGGTGCGCGACGTGGGTCGGGTCGGTGACTCCGGCGAGGGACATGGCCGGTACGGCTCCTTCACTTCGAACAGCGGACGCACGGCCGCGTCCTCCTGTTCGAAGCGTAGCCACGAAGCGCCGTCCGCTGCCAGCAAGGAAGGCCGTACTTACCCCGTTGACCTGGGGTTTTCCTCCGGACCCTGGTCGGCTGCCGCGCGCAGCGCCGCCGCCAGCTCGTCGCGGACCAGGTCCTCGCGGTCCAGCCGCCCGGTCCGGTAGGCGGCGCGGCCCACCATGTGCGCGGCCACCGGGGAGGTCAGCAGTTGGAAGAGGGCGACGAGCAGCAGGGTGCACAGGTCGATGAGGCTGCGCAGCCACAGTCCGGCACCGAGCAGGACCAGCAGCAGGCCGAAGGACTGGGGCTTGGTCGCGGCGTGCATCCGGGCCAGCACGTCCGGCAGCCGCACCATGCCGATCCCGGCCAGCAGGCAGAGCAGCCCGCCCGCCAGCATGCAGACGGCACCCGCCACGTCCGCCACGGCCGTCCAGTTCATCGGTGCTCCTCCCGGGTCCGGTCCCTCACGGCGTCCCCCGGTGCGGGCCGGGCTCCTCGGGACCGCCGCCGGGTGCGGAGGGCGGAGAGCCGGAGGGAGGCTCGCCGGTGCCCTCGCTCTCGTCCACGTCCTCGGTTCCGGCCTCGCCCCGCAGCGCCATGAAGCGCGCGACCCCGACCGAGCCGGTGAAGCCGAGGAAGGAGAGGACCAGCAGGACGGGCAGGTAGAAGGCGGTCCCGCGGACCGCCGACTGCAGGCCGATACCGGCCATCACGACGGCCACCAGCACATCGAGCGCGACGGCGCGGTCCAGGGTCGAGGGTCCCCGCACCAGCCGCAGGGTGACCAGCAGCCCGGCGGCCAGCAGCAGCCCGGCGATCACCGCGGCCGTGATCTCGAAGGCCGGGGCGTCGTGCGCGGCGGCGGTCAGCACCCGCGCCGGTTCCGCGGGGAGGGCCGCGGGCGTCTGCCGTACCGTCACCGCCATCGGCCGAACACCTCCTCGGCGGCCTCGGAGGCGCGGATCGCGGCGACGTCGGCGTCGGTGCCGAACGCCTCCACGACCCGGGTCTCCAGGCGGAGCGCGTCCCGCCGGGCCCGTGCCTGCTCCTCCTCGCTCTCGCCGCCGAGCACATGCAGATAGAGGGTTCCCGAGCGGCGGTCGACCTCCAGGACGGTGCTGCCGGGTACGGCCGTGACCGCGACCGCCGTGACGGTCAGCATCAGATCGCCGGGGCAGCGCATCTTCACCGCCAGCACGGCGCAGCGCGGGCGGCCGAGCGCGAGCATGTAGCGGTTGATCCGCCAACTGGAGACGACCAGGTCCAGTACGAACCGGACGGCGAAGCGCAGGATGCCGAGCGGATGGGCCCGGGCCTGCTTCTCCACGGGAGGCAGCGGGAAGACGAGCACCACCAGGAGCGCGACGAGCACCCCGGTCACCACGTTGGCCGGGGTGGGGGTGCCCCACAGCAGCAGCCACAGCAGGGTGAGGCCGCACACCATGGGCCACTGGGTGGCACGCAGCCGGCTGGCTTCGCGCAGCCGTTGAGGGGCCGTCACTTCTGCATCACCGCCTCGACGTAGGGGCTGCGGGCGAGCATCTCGTCCGCCGCGCGGCCGGTCAGTCCGAACAGGGGGCCCGCGAGCACGGTGAAGGCGAGCCCGAACAGGACGAGGGCCGCGGTGGCTCCGGCCATGCTGGCGGGGAGCGAACTGGTGGTGGTGATCTCCTGGCCGCCGAAGGTGGTGGTCACCCGGCGCCGCATCAGCACCGAGAGGCCGCCGGTCGGCCACCCTCCGGCGGCCGCGGGGTGCCGCCCCGGCGGTCCGGCGCCGGGGCCCGTGCTCCCGGTCGGCGCCCCGGACCCGGCGGCGTCCCCGGCGCCCTCTTCGGGGGTGTCCTCCTCCCGGGACTCCAGCACGGTGCCGGCCGCGCACATCTCCGGTGTCGCGGCGCGCCAGAAGGCGACGTTCCACGCCTTGGTCAGCGCGTACAGGGTGAGGAGGCTGGTGACCGTTCCGCCCGCCACCAGCAGGTAGGCGAGCGCCCCGCCGTCGTCCACTCCGGCCCGCAGCAGCCCGAGCTTGCCGAGGAAGCCGGAGAGCGGCGGGATCCCGGCGAGGTTCATCGCGGGGACGAAGAACAGCACGGCCAGCAGCGGGGAGAGGCGGGCGAGGCCGCCGAGGCTCTGCAGGTCCGTCGTGCCGGTGCGGCGCTCGATCAGTCCGGCGACGAGGAAGAGGGTGGTCTGGACGGTGATGTGGTGCGCGACGTAGAACACCGCGCCGGAGATCCCGGCGGGGCTGCCCAGTCCGATCCCGAAGACCATGTACCCCATGTGGCTGACCAGGGTGAAGGAGAGCAGCCGTTTGAGGTCGGTCTGCGCGACCGCGCCCAGGATGCCGACGAGCAGCGAGAGCAGGGCCAGGACCATCAGGACGTCGCCGATGCCGTCGCCGGGGAAGAGCAGTGTCTGGGTGCGCAGTATGGCGTAGATGCCGACCTTGGTGAGCAGTCCCGCGAACACGGCGGTGACCGGCGCCGGTGCGGTGGGGTAGGAGTCGGGCAGCCAGGCGGCCAGCGGGAAGACGGCCGCCTTGATGGCGAACACGCCCAGCAGCGCGATCTGCAGGACCATGGCCACGCTGTCGGGCAGGGCGTCCAGCCGGGAGGGCAGTTGGGCCATGGTGACGGTGCCCGCCGCCGCGTACACCATGGCGACGGCGGCCAGGAACAGCATGGAGGACAGCAGCGAGACGATCGCGTACGTGGCGCCGGCGCGGATGCGCGCCAGGGTGCCGCCGATCGTCATCAGCACATAGCTGGCCGTCAGCATCAACTCGAAGCCGACGTAGAGGTTGAACAGGTCCCCGGCCAGGAAGGTGTCCGAGACCCCGGCCACCAGCACCAGGTAGGAGGGGTGGAAGACGGACAGCGGGGTCGCCTCGTCGTTGTCGGCCAGGCCCTGGCCCACGGAGTAGACCAGGACGGCCAGCGTCACCGACGAGGAGATCACCAGCATCAGCGCCGCGAGCCGGTCGGCGACCAGCACGATCCCGACCGGCGGCGCCCAGCCGCCCGCGAACATCACCTGCGGACCGTGCCGGTCGGCGGCCACCAGCAGCAGCAGGGAGACGACGAGGACGGCGAGCAGCACGGCGGCGCTGATGAACCGCTGCACCCGCTCCAGCCGCGCTCCGATGGCCAGTTTCAGTCCGGCCGCGCACAGCGGGAGGATCACCGGCAGCGGCACCAGGAGTCCGGCGGCGGCCGCCCCGCCGACCGGTCCGGCTCCCCCGCTCACCATGCGCCCGCGCCTGCGGTGCGGCCCCGGATGCATGCGGGCCCCGGGGCGGGTGCGGGGCACGGACCGGCTGCGCGGCACGCCGCGGGTGCGGGGCACGGGCAGGCGCGGCACGCCGCGGGTGCGCGGTACGGACCGGATGCGGGCCCCGGGCCAGGGGCGGGCCGCCGTCCCGCTGTGTGCGGGCCGGTCACCGGTCGGCTCCCAGGATGGTCTGCCACGGGTCGTCCTCCCCTACGATCTCGTCCGCCGTCTCCTCCGCACGGGCCTGCCGGACGCGGAAGGCGCGCGCGTCGGCGCGGGCGCGCCGGCGCAGTTGCCGGTAGCGGTCGCGGGCGGTGCCCAGCCGCTCGTAGGCGCTGCGCTCCCGTGCCTCGCGCTCCTCCTCGCTGCGGGCCAGCGCCCGGTACTCCAGGCGCCGCTTGTGGTAGGCGGCGCGCAGCCGTTCGCGTTCCTCCGCGTAGGTGGCGCGGCGCACGATGCGGATGTCCTCGGTGTCGTCGGGTACGTCGTCGTTGCCGGAGTGCTGCCAGGCGCGGTAGGCCATCGTCGCCAGGAACGCGGTCAGCGCGAGCGTGATGACGATGGCGGTCAGGATGAACGCCTGGGGCAGCGGGTCGGACATCGTCCGCGGCGAGGTGCCCGGGTAGAGCAGCGCGGCGTCGCCGTCCGGTCCGGAGGTGGCCAGCACGAGCAGGTTGATGCCGTTGCCGATGAGGACCGCGCCCAGCACGATGCGGGTCAGCGGCCGGGCCAGCAGCAGCGCCGTGCCGCAGGCGAACAGCACGCCGCCGCAGCCCACCAGGGCGATCGACCCGGTCGTCATCGGCGGCCCTCCCCGCCACCGGCCGGGCCGGTTCCCCGCTCGCGCTCCAGGCGGCGGTCGATCTCCGAGCCCAGGCTGCGCAGCACGTCCAGGACGACACCGAGGACCAGCACGTAGACCCCGGTGTCGAAGAGCACCGGGCTGGCCGCGTGGAAGGGTCCGACCAGCCAGAAGTCGCCGGTCACCTTGCCGGAGGCCAGCACACTGCCGCCCAGCCACAGGCCGGCCAGGCCGGTGCCGGTGATGATCAGCAGGCCGAGGCCGAGCAGGAAGCCCGCGTCCACGGGTGCGGCGGCGGCCAGCTCCAGGCGGCCCCCGGCCAGGTAGCGCACGGCCAGCGCGAGACCGGCCACCAGCCCTGCGGTGAAGCCGCCGCCGGGCTGGTTCTCGGCGGAGAAGAGCAGGTAGAGGGAGAGCACCACGATGGGGTGGAAGACCAGCCGGGCCATCACCTCGAACATCACCGAGCGGCCCTCGGGCGCGAGCGTGGAGCTGGCCGCCAGCCAGGTGCGGCGGGGTGCGACGGGTGAGCCGCGGTGCGGCCGGGCACCGGGGCGGGCCGGCAGCTTCCAGGCGTCCCGGCGCCCGGCGCGCGCTCCGGACTCCCCGCTGGTGCCGGGCGCCTCCGCGGAGCGGTCCAGGGCGATGCTCGCGGAGCCGGGGACGGCCCCGGTGGGCGCTCCGGGTCCGGCGACGGGCGCGGTCGGCGGCGGGCCGCCGGTCTCCTCGGTGCCCGGTACGGGCTGCGCGACGGGCACCCGGACGCGGCGGCGCAGATAGACGAGGCTGGTGACGCCGACGGCGGCGGCGGCGAGTACGGCCGACTCGCCCATGGTGTCCCAGGCGCGCAGGTCCACCAGGGTGGTGGCCACCACGTTGCGGACGCCTTCGTGGGCCGTCGCCGAGAACAGTCCGGGTCCGGAGGGCGGGCCGGTGCGTGCCGCGAGGCACAGGTGCAGGAGCGCGGCGAGCAGTCCTCCGGCGGCGACGGAGAGGACGAGCTGCACGCCCCGGCGGGTGCGCCACTTGCGGCTCCCGTCGGGGAAGCGGGCGGGCAGTCTGCGCAGGACGAGGACGAAGACGGTCAGCGAGACCGTCTCGACGGCGAACTGGGTCAGCGCCAGGTCGGGTGCGCCGTGCAGCACGTAGAGGAGTCCGGCGCCGTAGCCGGTGACCCCGGCCAGGACGGCGGCCTTCATCCGCTGCCGCGCCAGGACGCACAGCACCGCGACCCCGGCGACGCCGACCGCGACGACGAGCTGTGGGACCGAGTCGTACCACTGCAGCGCGCCCGGGTCGGGCCAGGGGGCGCCCGCGATCAGCCGCGCGGTCTGGAAGCCGAACAGGACGACCAGTGCGGTGCCGAGGTAGACGGGCAGCGAGCCGCGCTGCACGGCCCCGGTGACCTGGAGCGAGAGCCGCTCCAGCGCCCACAGCGAACGGGCGAACACCTGGTCGCCGTCGACCTGCGAGAGCCGTCCGCCGAGTGCGGCCAGCGGCCGGCCGGCCAGGAAGAGCGCCGCGCCCAGCACCCAGGAGACCGCCGAGAGGCCCAGTGGAGGGCCCCAGCCGTGCCAGAGGGCGAGGTGGTAGGGGGCGGCACCGCTGGGGAAGGCGTCGGCGTACCGGGCCAGCAGCGGGTCGAGCCACTGGGAGCCGGGGCCGAGCAGGAGCCCGGCCAGCGCGCACAGCAGGGGCGGGCCCAGCAGCAGCGGCGCCACGCGGGCGCCCGGGGCCACGGTCACCGGCGCCAGCGGCGGGGCGCCGCCCTTGCGTGCGAAGGCGCCCCACAGGAAGCGCAGCGTGTAGGCGGTGGTGAGCGCGGAGCCCAGGATGACGGCCGTCAGGGCCCATGCCTCGCCGGGTCCGGCCGCCAGCAGTGCCGAGACGGCCGCTTCCTTGCCGACGAACCCGAGCAGCGGTGGCAGCCCCGCCATCGAGAGCCCGGCGAGTACCGCGACGGCGGCCAGCGCGGGCAGCGACCGGCCGACCCCGGAGAGCCGGGTGAGGTCGCGAGTGCCGGTGAGGTGGTCGATGGCGCCGACGGTGAGGAACAGCGGTGCCTTGAACAGGGCGTGCGCGAGGATCACATCGGCGCCGGCCAGCGCCGCGTCCCGGGTGCCGTCGCCGACGAGCACGGTGAGGAAGCCGAGCTGGCTGACGGTGCCGAAGGCCAGCAGCAGCTTCAGGTCCGTCTCCCGCAGCGCCCGCCAGCCGCCCAGCAGCATGGTCGCGCTGCCGAGCACGAGCACCATGGGCCGCCAGGGCGGCACGTCGGCGAAGCCGGGGGCGAGCCGCGCGATCAGATAGACCCCGGCCTTGACCATGGCGGCGGCGTGCAGATACGCGGAGACCGGGGTGGCCGCGGCCATCGCCCCGGGCAGCCAGAAGCTGAACGGCCACACGGCGGACTTGGACAGCGCCCCCACCAGCACCAGCACCAGGCCGCCCGCGACCAGTGCCCCTCCTCCGGGCGGGTCGGCGAGCATGCGGGAGATCCGGTAGGTGTGCGCGGCGTGCCCCAGCATCAGGAAGCCGACCAGCATCACCAGCCCGCCCAGCGTGGTGACCAGCAGTGCCTGGAGGGCGGCGCGCCGGTTGGTGCGGTACTGGGAGCTGTGTCCGATGAGCAGGAAGGAGAAGACCGTGGTGAGTTCCCACAGCACGTACAGCACGATCAGGTCGTCGGCCAGCACCAGGCCGAGCATGGCCCCGGCGAAGGCGGTCAGCGCTCCGGCGAAGGCGCCGAGCTGCGGGGTGCCGGGGGCGAAGTAGGCCGCGCAGTAGAGCATCACCAGGGCGCCGATGCCCCCGGCGATCAGGACCATCACCAGGGCGAGGGCGTCACATCGCAGTGCGAGGTCGACCCCGAGCGCCGGGATCCACGGGGTGTGCTCGCTGAGCGCGCCGCCGTCCGCCACCTGGTCGTAGTGCGCCGCCGCCCACCCGGCCGCCGCGGCGGGTGCCGCCGCGAGCAGCAGGAATGCCCGCGGGCCGAGCCACCGCACCAGCGGCGCGGCACAGCACGCGGCCACGACGTGGACGACGATCAACCACAGCACTCACCGAGAATTGCATACATAGCCGCCCAATTCGGACAGGCGGCTCGCCCCCTGCCTCGACAGGGTCCCGGCGGGCCGGTGTGTCAGGAAGCCGGTCCGTCGGCCGTCTTCCGGGACGACCGCGACTTCTCCGCCGCGGGCCGCGCCTCTCCGGCGCCCTCCTCGCACTCCGAGGACTCCTCGGACGGCTCGGACTCCCCGGACGGCTGGTCCGCTGCGGGCCCGCCGCCCGAGGCCGCACCGTCCGCGGCATCCCGGCCGCCGCTGCCCGAGGGCGTCTTCGCGTCCTGTTCCGACGCGGCCTCCGCCTCCGTGTCCGAGGCCGGGGCCTCCTGCTCCTCCGGGGCGGAATCCGCGTCCCCGTCCGGCGCTTCCGGCTGCGGCTCGACGACCTCCTCGCGGCCGGGCCGCTTCTTCGCGGAGACGACGATGTAGAGGACGGCCAGCAGGAAGACGACGATCGCCGTCCAGTTGTTCAGCCGCATCCCGAACACGTGGTGCGCGTCGTCCACCCGCATGTACTCGATCCAGAACCGCCCCACCGTGTAGGCCGCCACGTAGAGCGCGAACGCCCGGCCGTGCCCCAGCTTGAACCGGCGGTCGGCCCAGATCACCAGCAGCGCGACCCCGACGCACCACAGCGACTCGTACAGGAAAGTGGGGTGGTAGGTCGCCAGATCGGGCGTGTCGACCGGCCGGTGCGCCGGGTCGATCTCCAGGGCCCAGGGCAGATCGGTCGGCCGCCCGTACAGTTCCTGGTTGAACCAGTTGCCCCAGCGCCCCAGCGCCTGCGCCAGCACGATCCCCGGCGCCACGGCATCCGCGTACGCGGGCAGCGGGATGCCGCGGCGGCGGCAGCCGATCCAGGCGCCGAGCGCACCCAGCGCGATGGCGCCCCAGATGCCCAGGCCGCCGTCCCAGATGCGGAAGGCGTCGACGGGGTTGCGGCCCTCGCCGAAGTAGAGCTGGTAGTCGGTGATGACGTGGTACAGCCGACCGCCGAGGAGGCCGAACGGAACAGCCCAGACGGCGATGTCGGCGACCGTGCCCGGCTGCCCGCCCCGAGCGACCCAGCGGCGCCCGCCGAGCCAGACCGCGGCGAAGACGCCGAGGATGATGCAGAGCGCATAGCCGCGCAGCGGGAGCGGCCCGAGGTGAATCTCACCGGCCGACGGACTGGGGATAAAGGCAAGGGTCTCCATGGCGCCCCTGACGGTACCGTGCCCGGCCGCACGCCGGACAATCAGCCCGCACAACGGCTGGATAACACCGCGGGGGCGGTTGCCGGACCCCGCGGGCGCGGCCGGGCCCGTGCGAGCGGCCTCCGCCGGCCGGCGAAGGGAGGTGGACTAGCTCTTCCGCTCCACCAGGTTCCGCAGCCCGTCCGGGGTCAGCGGGTCCGACGCGTCGCTGAAGACGTCCTTGCCGTTCAGCAGGACGGTGGGGGTGCCCTGGTGGCCGGACGTGCGGAAGTCCTCGTCGGAGCGCTTCACCCAGTCGTCGTGCCGACCGCCGGTCACGCACGAGCGGAACTCGGAGTCGACCAGTCCCTCCACCTTGCCCGCCAGCCGGATCAGCCGCTCGGTGCTGGCGAACGCGTCCTCCTGCTCGCGGGGCTGGTTGCGGTAGAGCACGTCGTGGTAGGGACCGAACTTCCCCTTGTCCCGGGCGCACGCCACCGCGTTGGCCGCCTCGTGCGAGCCCCGGCCGCCCATGTTGCCGTCGATGAGCGTCACCAGGTGGTACTCGGTCCTGAGCTTGCCCGCCTGCTCCAGGCTCTTGATCGTGTCCCGGAAGGAGTTCTCGAACTGCGCGCACGCCGGGCAGCGGAAGTCCTCGTAGACCGTGAGCCGGGCCGGGGCGCTGCGCTGCCCCACGGTGACGGGCTTCGCCGACTGCGCGCCCTGGTCGTCGCCGCCCCGGGCGGCGACGGTGATCCCGACCCCGGCGGCGACGGCCAGCACTCCGGCGACCACCGCGCCCACCTTGAGCGAGCGCCACCGGCGCTCGGCTGTCCTGTCCCGCTCCCGCTCGGCCCGCAGGCGTTCGCGGGCCGAGCGCTTGCCGCCGTCGTTGCTGTTCTGGCTCATCACGCCCGACCCAACGAGAGGGGCCGGTCGCCGACGAACGGGCTGCGCCCTTTTTCACCCGAAAGAGCCGTTCGGTGGGGTGGGGACGCGACGCCCGGTCCCCGGCTCCTCCCGCTTCCGGCAGGCGGGAGGAGCCGGGTGCCCGCCGAGGGCCGCGGGCCGGGCGAGCCGGAGTACGGCCCGCCCGGCGCCCCGCCCCCGGCGGCGGCCGAGGCGTCAGCCGCGTCTCAGCGCCGGACGCCCTCGGCGAGGTCCGCGGCGAGCTGCCGCACCTCGTCCAGCCCGGCCGCCAGGGTGTCGGCGTCCAGCAGCCGCTTGACGAACGCGGAGCCCACGATGACCCCGTCGGCGAACGCGGCGACCTCGGCCGCCTGCACGGGGTTGGACACCCCCAGGCCCACACAGACGGGCAGGTCGGTGGTGGAGCGGACCCGCTCGACGAGTTCGCGGGCCTCCGCGCCCACCGATTCCCGCGTCCCGGTGACTCCCATCAGCGAGGCGGCGTAGACGAAGCCGCTGCCCGCCGCGGTGATCCGGGCCAGGCGCGCGTCCTGGCTGCTGGGGGCGACGACGAAGACCGTGCCGAGCCCGGCGTGCTCGGCCGCCTTCCGCCATCCCTCGGACTCCTCGACCGGCAGGTCGGGCAGGATGCATCCGGCCCCGCCCGCCGCCGCCAGCTCCTCGGCGAAGCGCCCGGCGCCGTACCGGTCGACGGGGTTCCAGTACGTCATGACCAGCACCGGCTTCCCGGTCGCCGCATGCGCCTCGCGGACCGTGCGCAGTACGTCCGCGATCCGCACCCCGCCCTCCAGCGCGATGGTGTCCGCGGTCTGGATGACGGGCCCGTCCATCACCGGGTCGCTGTGCGGCAGCCCCACCTCGACCACGTCGCAGCCGCTCTCCAGCAGCGCCGTGCAGGCGGCGATGCCGCCGTCGACGGTGGGGAAGCCGGCCGGGAGGTAGCCGACCAGCGCGGCCCGGTTCTCGGCCCTGGCCTGCGCGAGCGCCTCGTCCAGCAGCCGGACGTTGCCGCCTGCCGCGCCGGAGTTCCCGGTGCCGCCGGAGGCTCCCGCGTCCGTTCCCTCGGTGTGCCCGCTCATGCCCGCTCCCCTTCCGCGCCGTCCAGCAGGCCGAAGTACCGCGCGGCCGTGTCCATGTCCTTGTCGCCGCGGCCCGAGAGGTTCACCAGGACGATCCCCTCGGGGCCCAGCTCCCTGCCCAGGTCCAGGGCGCCCGCCAGCGCGTGCGCGCTCTCGATGGCCGGGATGATGCCCTCGGTCTCGGAGAGCAGCCGCAGCGCCCGCATCGCCTGGTCGTCGGTGACCGGCCGGTACTCGCCCCGGCCGCTGTCCTTGAGGTGGGCGTGCTCGGGGCCGATGCCCGGGTAGTCGAGCCCGGCCGAGATCGAGTAGGGCTCGGTGATCTGCCCCTCGTCGTCCTGCAGGACATAGGAGCGCGAGCCGTGCAGGATGCCGGGCTCGCCCGCGGTCAGCGTGGCCGCGTGTTCACCGGATGCGACGCCGTGCCCGGCCGCCTCGAAGCCGACCAGCCGCACACCGGTGTCCGGCAGGAAGGCGTGGAAGAGGCCGATCGCGTTGGAGCCGCCGCCCACGCAGGCGGCGACGGCGTCCGGCAGCCGTCCGGTGCGCTCCAGGACCTGCCGCCGCGCCTCGACGCCGATCACGCGGTGGAAGTCGCGCACGATCTGCGGGAAGGGGTGCGGTCCGGCGACGGTGCCGAAGAGGTAGTGGGTCCTCTCGACGTTGGCGACCCAGTCGCGGAACGCCTCGTTGATGGCGTCCTTGAGGGTGCGGCTGCCCGAGGCGACGGGGACGACCTCGGCGCCGAGCATCCGCATCCGGGCGACGTTCAGGGCCTGCCGCTCGGTGTCGATCTCGCCCATGTAGATGGTGCATTCGAGCCCGAAGAGGGCGCACGCGGTGGCCGTGGCCACGCCGTGCTGACCCGCGCCGGTCTCGGCGATGACCCGGGGCTTGCCCATCCGCTTGGTGAGCAGGGCCTGGCCCAGCACGTTGTTGATCTTGTGCGAGCCGGTGTGGTTGAGGTCCTCGCGCTTGAGAAGGACCCGGGCACCGCCCGCGTGCTCGGCGAACCGCGTGACCTCGGTCAGCGCGCTGGGCCGACCGGTGTAGTTGACCAGCAGGTCGTCGAGTTCGGCGGCGAAGGCGGGGTCCGCCTTCGCCTTCTCGTACTCAGCGGCCACCTCGTCGACGGCGGCGACCAGGGCCTCGGGGATGAACTTGCCGCCGAACGCACCGAAGTAACCGGCGGCGCTGGGGCTTTGACCCTCGGGATCGGGAATGAAGTAGTCGGACGGCATACCGAACGCTGCTCCTTGCGAGTGGGCTGATGTGACGGCTCCGGGCCCCGGCCCCTCCCCCGGGCTCCGGCCGGCAGCCGGAGGCGCGCCCGCGCGGGGGCGGGCGGGCAGGGGCGCTCCCCTCAGCGGGGCGCGTACGGGCAGGGGCGGGTCAGCGCCATCGGCGGCCGCGGATCACGCCCGGCTCGCACCCGATGTGGTACCGGACGGACCGGCCGCGCACCCGGCGCGCGGGCGCCCGGCACCCGCGCGGACGGCACCCGCGCGCCAGCGCGAGGGAGCACAGGGAGACCACAGCCGACATCGCGCGTCAGTCCCTCCCGCCGTGGCGGAGCGCCGGGTGGGCGCCCGCGGCCACGAGGTCGGAGACCGCGGTGCGCGGGTCCTTGCCCGTCACCAGCGACTCTCCCACCAGAACGGCGTCGGCCCCTTCGTTCGCGTACGCGATCAGATCGTGCGGACCGCGGACACCGGACTCGGCGACCTTGACGACGTGGTCGGGGATCTCGGGGGCGATCCGGGTGAAGTTGCCGCGGTCCACCTCCAGGGTCTTCAGGTTCCGCGCGTTGACGCCGATGATCTTCGCCCCGGCCGCCAGCGCCCGCTCCGCCTCGTCCTCGTCGTGCACCTCGACCAGCGGGGTGAGACCGATGGACTCGGCGCGCTCGATCAGCGAGACCAGGGCCTCCTGCTCCAGCGCGGCGACGATCAGCAGCACCAGGTCGGCGCCGTGCGCGCGGGCCTCCCACAACTGGTAGGAGGAGAAGACGAAGTCCTTGCGCAGGACGGGGATGTCGACGCGGGCCCGGACCGCCTCCAGGTCCGCGAGCGAGCCGCCGAACCGGCGGCGCTCGGTGAGGACGGAGATGACGGCGGCGCCGCCCGCCTCGTAGTCGGCGGCGAGACCGGCCGGGTCGGCGATGGCCGCCAGCGCACCCTTGGACGGGCTGGAGCGCTTCACCTCGCAGATCACCCGCACCCCGGCGGTGCTGTCGCCCTTGAGTGCCGCGAGCCCGTCCCTGGCCTGGGGTGCCCGGGCGACGCGCTCCTTGAGCTCCTCGAGGCTGACGCGCGCCTGCCGCTCGGCGAGGTCTTCCCGCACGCCTTCGATGATCTCGTCGAGCACACTCACCGAGCGGCCTCCTTGCTGGCTGGGGTTCGGGCTGGATACGGGTCGGCACCGCGCTGGCGGCGGAAAAAGGTTCCGGGGCGCTCCTCGGAGGCGGAGCAGGGGATGGTCGGGTGGGCCACTGTGATGGTATCCGCCCCGGCACGGAGGTCCCGCATCCGGTTGATCACAGTCCCATATAGCGGACAAATCACCGCCCCGGTGGCCGTGCGGACGCGGCTGCTCAGGGAGCCAGGCCGACTCCGAGGGGCGTATTCCGGACAACCGTGAAGGCGACCGCCAGCGCCCCGAGAGCCCACCAGTGCCAGGCCCGCAGCCGCACCGGGAAGGAGTAGCGGCGGCCCCGGACCGCACCGGCGGCCCAGTGCAGCCAGCCCAGCGCGAAGCCCGCGAAGAGCAGCACGGCGAGGACGTTGGAGCCCAGCGCGGTGCCCAGGTCCCCCTGGGTGACGGCGTGCGCGCTGCGCAGCCCGCCGCAGCCGGGGCAGTACAGGCCGGCGACGGTCAGGAACGGGCAGGCCGGGTAGTGGCCGGGCTCGTTGGGGTCGACGACGGCCACGACGGCGAAGGCCGCGCCCACCGCGGCGAGACTGCCGAGGGGCACGGCCAGTCGCGGCACCGCTCCGATGAGGCGGTGCCGCGCGGTCGCGGCGTCCTGCCGGTCGTTCAGGAGTGCGCCTTGCCGGCGACCGGCCGGTGCGCCTGCTCGTGCGCCAGCTTGTGGGCCTGCGCCTGCTCGGCCGTCAGACCGGGGGACTTCGACTGGCCCATCCCCGCCGCCCGCATGATGCCGCCGATCACAGCGCCCGCCCCGATGACGACCAGCCCTGCGATCACACCGACGGGCTGCGCCAGCACCACGAAGGCGGAGGCGACGCAGAAGCCGACGAAGGCGATGATCGAGCCGGTCCAGGCGGCCGGGGTGTGTCCGTGGCTGTGCGCCATGAATGCTCCTTGAGTCACAACATGAGGTGGGGCCACCCGGCCCGTTCGCCGCCCATTCTCCCCCTTCCGCGCCCGCGCGGGGGCACGGGGGTCGTCCGTACGGACCGCGGCGGGCCGCGCACCGGTGCCGGGCACGGGCGCGGGCACCGCGGGGCCGCGGCTCAGGCGGTGCCGTGCGTGGGGTCCTCGCCGCGGTCCAGGGCCTTCCACAGGTCCTCTGGCCGGTCGGGATCGACGCGCCGCGCGCGGGCGGCCGCGCGCTGCCGCAGCGGGGTGCGCTCGTAGCGGGCGCTGCCGGACATCGAGGGCCAGCCGGCTCCGTAGCGCAGCGCCAGCAGCCCGGCGACCAGGAGCAGTGCGCCGCCCACCGCCGACACGTACGGCCAGGCGCTCACCTCGACGGCGCCGATACCGCTGTCGGTCAGGCCGCTGGTCTTGGCAGCCTCGGCGGAGAGCGCACCGGTGTCGTCGGCCCCCAGCAGCGCCGAGGCCAGCACGGCGGCGCCGCACAACGCCAGCAGCCCGGCGACGATCCGGCGGCCGGCGCGGCGTACGGCGAAGACGGCGACGAGCGCGGCGAGGCCGACCAGCGCCAGTGCGCTGGGCAGGCCGGTGACGTCACCGCCCTCGGCGCTGACCGGCACCTGGCCCTGGGCGAACTCGGCCGTGGAGGTGCTCCAGGTCTGCCCTGCGGAGATCAGCGCGAGGGCCGCGCCCACCGCGCCGCACAGCAGAGCCGCCGCCAGCGCGGTGCGGGGCGCCCGGGAGCGCGACGCGCCCGGTCGCCCGGCGTCCGGGGCGGGCTCCGCTTCCGGCCGGCCGGGGTGCGGGCCCCCCTCGGTGCCGTCCGGGTCCGGCGCGGGGGTCGAAGAAGTCACGCCTCCACGCTACCCCCGAGGCGTTCGGCCGTCCGGACCGCCCTCAGCACGGCCGCGGCCTTGTTGGCGCACTCGGTGTCCTCGGCCTCGGGGTCGGAGTCGGCGACCACTCCGGCGCCCGCCTGGACGTACGCGGTCCCGTCCCGCAGCAGTGCGGTGCGGATGGCGATGGCGGTGTCGGAGTCGCCCGCGAAGTCGAGATATCCCACACATCCGCCGTAGACGCCGCGCCTGGTGGGCTCCAGCTCCTCGATGATCTGCAGCGCGCGCGGCTTGGGCGCCCCGGACAGCGTCCCGGCCGGGAAGCAGGAGGTGAGCGCGTCGAACGCGGAACGGTCCCGGGCCAGTTGCCCGGTGACGGTCGAGACGATGTGCATCACGTGGCTGTAGCGCTCGATCGACATGAAGTCGACCACCTCGACGCTGCCCGGTTCGCAGACCCGTCCCAGGTCGTTGCGGCCCAGGTCCACCAGCATCAGGTGCTCGGCCCGCTCCTTGGGGTCGGCCAGCAGCTCCTCGGCCAGCGCGGTGTCCTCGCCCGGGGTGGCGCCGCGCGGCCGGGTCCCGGCGATGGGGTGCATCATCGCGCGGCCGTCCTCCACCTTGACCAGCGCCTCGGGGCTGGAGCCGACGATGTCGAAGCCCTCGAAGCGCAGCAGGTACATGTACGGGCTCGGGTTGGTGGCCCGCAGCACCCGGTAGACGTCCAGGGCGCTCGCCTCGCAGCGGGCCTCGAACCGCTGCGAGGGCACCACCTGGAACGCCTCCCCGCCGCGGATCCGCTCCTTGATGTCCTCGACCCAGCCCTGGTAGGTCGCCCCGCCCGACCGGGCCTCGACAGGCGGGAGTTCGGAGGCGGGCAGCGCCACCGGGTCGACGGGGGCGGGGCGCGCCAGGTCGGCGGCCATCGCGTCCAGCCGCCGCACGGCGTCCGCGTGCGCCTCGTCCACGCCGGTGTCCAGGTCGTTGTGGTTGATCGCGTTGGCGATCAACAGCACCGTGCCGTCGCGGTGGTCGAGGACGGCCAGGTCCGAGGTGAGCAGCATCGTCAGCTCCGGCAGCCCGAGGTCGTCCGCGGTGCCGGGGTGGCGGCCGACCTTCTCCAGCCGCTGGACGATGTCGTAGCCGAGGTAGCCGACCATGCCGCCGGTGAACGGCGGCAGCTCACCGCCGCGGTGCAGGTCCCGCGGGGTGTGCAGGGCCTCGACGGTCTCGCGCAGCGCGACGAGGGGGTCGCCGCCGGTGGGGACGCCGACCGGCGGGGTGCCCTGCCAGTGCGCTTCGCCGTCGCGCACGGTCAGCGCCGCGTCGCTGCGCACCCCGACGAAGGAGTACCGCGACCAGGTGCGGCCGTTCTCCGCGGACTCCAGCAGGAAGGTGCCGGGGCGTTCCGCGGCGAGCTTGCGGTACAGGGCGATGGGGGTGTCGCCGTCCGCCAGCAGGCGGCGGGTCACCGGGATGACCCGCCGGTTCTTGGCGAGCGTCCGGAAGGTTGCGAGGTCAGGCGCCGTCATGGCGCCTCACCCTACTGGTCCGGCGGCGGCCCGGCGTCGAGGTCACCGGCCGCGGGGCAGCGGAGCGTCGGTTCCGGGGCGGCGGGCCACCGGTTCCGCGGCGGGCGGCCACGGCGCCGTCGCCACCGGTTCTGCGGCGGCGGGCTGTCGGCGTCACCGCTCCCGGGGCAGCAGCACGTCCGCGTCGAAGCAGGTGCGGCTGCCGGTGTGGCAGGCGGCCCCGGTCTGGTCGACCTGCACCAGCACGGTGTCCGCGTCGCAGTCCAGCGCCACGGACTTGACCCGCTGCACATGCCCCGAGGTGTCGCCCTTCACCCAGTACTCGCCGCGGCTGCGGCTCCAGTACGTGGCGCGTCCGGTGGTGAGGGTGCGGTGCAGGGCCTCGTCGTCCATCCACCCCAGCATCAGCACCTCCCCGGTGTCGTACTGCTGGGCGACGGCGGGCAGCAGCCCGTCCGGGTTGCGCTTGAGCCTGGCGGCGACGGCGGGGTCGAGGGTGCTCTCCTGGGACATGGCTCCATTGTCCCGCACCTGTCCCGCACTCCGCGTACCGCTCGGCGCGGAGCGCGGCCGGGACCGCACGTGCGGAGAGCCGCACCGGAACGGCGCGACCGGGCGGCACCGCGCCGGACACGCCGCGCACACGCCCGGGCACCCACAGCTCCCCGTACCCGCCCCGCGCGCCGTACGCTTGCGGTATGTCGACCCATGCCAAGCGTGAACGTCTGCTGCTCGCCGATCTCTTGGAGGCCAACGGCCCGGACGCGCCCACCCTGTGCGAGGGATGGCGTACCCGGGACCTGGCCGCGCACGTCGTCGTGCGCGAACGCCGCGGAGACGCGGCCGGCGGTCTGCTGATCAAGCAGCTCGCGCCCCGACTGGAGCGGGTGCAGGCCGAGTTCGCCGCCAAGCCGTACGACGAGCTGATCCATCTCATCCGCACCGGCCCGCCCCGGATGTCGCCCTTCGCGCTCAAGCAGGTGGACGAGGCGGCCAACACGGTCGAGTTCTTCATCCACGGCGAGGACGTTCGCCGTGCCCAGCCCGACTGGGCGCGGCGCGAACTGGATCCCGTCTTCGAGGACACGCTGTGGCGCCGGCTGGAGACGGCTGCCCGGATGTATGGGCGCAAGGCGCCGGTCGGCCTGGTGCTGCGCCGCCCCGACGGCCAGACGGCGGTCGCCCGGCGCGGCACCCCGGTCGTGACCGCCGTCGGCGCCCCCTCGGAGCTGCTGCTGTTCGTCTCCGGCCGCACCGAGCAGGCGGACGTGGAACTGGACGGCGACAAGGAGGCGCTCGCCCGCCTCGCCGAGGCCGGCCTCGGCATGTAGTCCGGTGCCGGCGCCGGGAGTGCCCGGCGCCGGGAATGCTCCGGCCCGGCCCGCCGCGGCGCCGTCCGTGCCGTCCGTACGGGGCGCCGTCCACGTGCGACGCCGTCCGTATGGGGCGCCGTCCCGGAGCCGGAACCGGGCAGTACACCGATGTGCGCCCCCCGGTCCGCGCCGGGCGCCGCCCCCAAGGCGGGGCAGGGGCGGGTACGGGGACGGCTCAGGGTGTTCCCGGATGGAGCGCGGGGACGGCGCCGGGAGGGTGGAGTCATGACTCTCCCGCCGCTCTCCCGCAGCCGCACCCACCCCGCCGTCCGTCCCACCCGCCGCCCGGCCGGGCGCCCGTCCCGCCGGAACCTGCTCGCCGGGGTGGCCTCCGGTACGGCGCTGGCCACCGTCGGTGCCCCGGTACCGGTGGCCGCCGCGGACACCCCGCAGGCCGGCCCCCGGGACGCGGGCGGGGGCCGGAGGCTCCCGCCGCCCGACGCCCGCGCGCTGCGGGCTGCTCTGGACGACCTGGCGCACCCGCGCGCCTCCGGGGCGCAGTTGCGGGTCAGCGGCTCGGCCGGGCGGTGGTACGGCACCTCGGGCGTCTCGGACCCGTCGACCGGGCGACCGGTCGGCCTCGACGACAAGGTGCGCGCGGGCAGCGTCACCAAGGCGTTCGTGGCCACCGCGGCGCTGCAGCTCGCCGACGAGGGGCGGCTGCGCCTGGCGGCACCCGTCCGGCACTACCTGCCCGACCTGCTGCCGGAGCGGTTCGGCGCCGTCACCGTGGCGCAACTCCTCGACCACACCAGCGGGCTGCCCGACCACGTAGGACTGCCCGACATGAGCACGGCGGAGGCCGTGCTGCGGCACCGCTTCGACCGGTGGACCCCGCAGCGGATCGTGGCGAGCGCCACCGGCGGCGAGCTGAAGTTCCGGCCGGGCACCAGGCAGGAGTACCGCGGCGTCAACTACGTGCTCGCGGCACTGGTCATGGAGCAGGTGACGGGGCGTCCGTACGGGATCGAGCTGCGCGACCGGCTGCTGCGGCCGCTGCGGCTGGGGCACACCTCCGTCCCGTCGGCGGAGGGCTACCCGCGGCGGATCCGCGGCCCGCACATGCACGGCTGCCTGGAGACGGAGGACGGCACACTCGCGGACGTCACCGAGTTCGACATGTCCGCCTCGTACGCGGACGGCGAGATCGTGACCAGCACCGGCGATCTGCACCGCTTCCTGTCCGCGCTGTTCTCCGGGGCACTGCTGCCGCAGCGGCAGTTGCGCAGGATGTTCACCCTGCCGCCGAAGCAGGTGCGGATGCTCGACGGGAGTCCGGCGCGCTACAGCACCGGGCTGCAGACGGTCACCGTCGAGGGGGTGGAGCTGTGGGGCAAGACGGGCGAGCACGACGGCTATGCGACCGGCATGTTCGCCACCCGCGACCAGCAGCGGCGGCTGGTGTGGACGTTCACCCCGGTCGAGCCGGGCGCGGACCCCTCGCCGATGAGCCGGCGGATCGCCGAGGCGGCCACGGCCCGGCGCTAGGGCCGGCTGTCGGGGCCGGGACCGCCGTCTTCGAGGGCGACCCGTTCGGTCAGGATCCGCTGGAGTTCCCGGGCCGCGCGGGTCGGGGAGACGTCGCCGCGGTGCGCGACCGCGACGGTGCGGTGCAGCCCGGGTGGTGCGAAGCGGGTGACCCGCAGACCGGAGCGGGCCGCGACCATCCGGGGGACGACGGCCAGTCCGAGGCCCGCGCGGACGAAGCCGAGCACGGCGTCCATCTCGCCGCCCTCCACGCCGAAGACGGGTTCGAAGCCCGCGTCCCGGCAGGCGGCCACGGTCAGCTCCCGCAGATCGTAGCCGCGCCGGAACATCGCCAGCGGACGGCCGCGCAGGTCCTCGACGCGGATGCGGTCGCGGCGCGGGAGCGGGGGCGCATCCGGGGCCGCGACGACGACCAGTTCCTCGCTCAGCAGCTCGGCAGCGGCCAGCACCGGCCCCTGGCCGGGCAGCGGGGTGATGATCAGCGCCAGGTCCAGCTCCCCCGCCGCCAGCGCCCGCACCAGGTCCTGGGAGCCGTCCTCGTGCACCATCAGCTCCACGCCGGGGTAGCGGTCGTGGAAGGCGCGCAGCACGTCCGGCACGAGTCCGGCGCACAGGCTCGGCGGCGCCCCGAGCCGGACCCGCCCGCGCCGGAGCTGCGCGACCTCCTGCACCTCGCGGCGGGCCGTCTCGGTGTCGGCCAGGATCCGCCGGGCCAGCGGCAGCAGGGCCTCGCCCGCGTCGGTGAGCGAGATGTGCCCCCGCGCCCGGTGGAAGAGCTCGGCGCCCAGCTCCCGCTCCAGGGAGCGGATCTGCTGGGAGAGGGAGGGCTGGGCGACGTGTTCGCGCTGCGCCGCCCGGGTGAAGTGGCGGGTGTCGGCGACGGCGACGACGTAGCGGAGCTGCTGGAGCTGCATACGGCAAGCATACGGCGCCACGATAGGCATGCCCTATCGTTCGCAGCTCTTCTATGTCTTGGACTGATGCCGAGAGCCGTCCCTACCGTGCATGGCCATGACGACGGATATCCGCACCCCCGCTCCGCAGCGGCCCCGGACCGGCTCGGCGGCCCCGCCGGGGCCGGGACCCCGGCGGGGCCGACTGCGCACCCTGTGGGGCTCGACGATCGGCAAGAAGGCCGTCATGGCGGTCACCGGGCTGCTGATGCTGGCCTATCTGCTCGTCCACATGCTCGGGAACCTGAAGGTCTTCTTCGGGCCGGAGGACATGAACGGCTACGCGCACTGGCTGCGCACCCTGGGTGAGCCGCTGCTGCGGTACGGCTGGTTCCTGTGGATCGCGCGGGCCGTCCTGCTCGCGGCCGTCGTCCTGCACGGTGTGAGCGCCTACCAGCTCAGCAGGCGCGACCTCGCCGCCCGGCCGGTCGGGTACCGGCACCGCAGGCGCGGCAGCAGCTACGCGACCCGGACCATGCGCTGGGGCGGGATCATCCTGGCCCTGTTCCTCGTCTGGCACGTGCTCGACCTGACGACCGGCACCGTCAATCCGCGCGGCCAGGAAGGCCACCCGTACGAGAACATCGTGGCCGGGTTCCGCACCTGGTACGCGAACGTCATCTACCTCGTCGCCATGCTCGCCGTCGGGCTGCACATCCGGCACGGCTTCTGGAGCGCGGCGCAGACCCTCGGGGTGACCCGGCCCGGCACCGCGCGCCTGCTCAAGGCCGGAGCGACCGTGCTCGCGGCGGCCATCACCGCCGGATTCGTCTCCGTACCCGTCGGCGTCATGACCGGAGTGGTGAACTGACATGAACACCCCCAGCACCCCCAGCACCCCCAGCACGCCCTACCAGGACTACCGGACCGGGGAACCGGCCGTCGACACCAAGGCGCCGGACGGGCCGGTGGCCGAGCGGTGGAACCGGCGCCGCTTCGAGGCGAAGCTCGTCAACCCGGCCAACCGCCGCAAGCACACCGTCATCGTCGTCGGCACCGGCCTGGCGGGCGGCTCCGCCGGTGCGACGCTGGCCGAGGCGGGCTACCGCGTCGTGCAGTTCTGCTACCAGGACTCCCCGCGCCGCGCCCACTCCGTCGCCGCGCAGGGCGGCATCAACGCGGCGAAGAACTACCGCAACGACGGCGACTCGGTGCAGCGGCTCTTCTACGACACCGTCAAGGGCGGCGACTTCCGCTCCCGCGAGTCCAACGTGTACCGGCTGGCGGAGATCTCCACCGGGATCATCGACCAGTGCGTCGCCCAGGGCGTGCCGTTCGCACGCGAGTACGGCGGACTGCTGGACACCCGCTCCTTCGGCGGCGTCCAGGTCTCCCGCACCTTCTACGCCCGCGGCCAGACCGGGCAGCAACTGCTGCTCGGCGCCTATCAGGCGCTCTCCCGGCAGATCGCCACCGGCGCCGTGGAGATGCACCCGCGCACCGAGATGCTGGACCTGATCGTCATCGACGGACGGGCCCGCGGCATCGTCGCCCGTGACCTGCTGACCGGGCGGATCGAGAGCCACTTCGCCGACGCGGTGGTGCTGGCCACCGGCGGCTACGGCAACGTCTTCCACCTGTCCACCAACGCCAAGAACTCCAACGCGACCGCCGTCTGGCGCGCGCACCGCAGGGGCGCCCACTTCGCCAACCCCTGCTTCACCCAGATCCACCCCACCTGCATCCCGCGTTCCGGCGACCACCAGTCCAAACTCACCCTGATGAGCGAGTCGCTGCGCAACGACGGCCGCGTCTGGGTGCCCGCGGAACCCGGCGACGACCGCGCCCCGCAGGACATCCCCGAGGACGAGCGGGACTACTACCTGGAGCGGCTCTACCCCTCCTTCGGCAACCTCGTCCCCCGCGACATCGCCTCCCGCGCCGCGAAGAACGTCTGCGACGAGGGCCGCGGTGTGGGCCCCGGCGGCCACGGACACAGGGGCGGAGCCGAAGGCTCCTCGGTCGAGGGCGGTGGCGGGCGACGGGAGGGCGTCTACCTCGACTTCGCCGACGCCCTCGCCAGGATGGGCCGGAAGGCCGTCGAGGAGCGGTACGGCAACCTCTTCGAGATGTACGCGCGGATCACCGCCGAGGACCCCTACACCCGCCCGATGCGCATCTACCCGGCCATCCACTACACGATGGGCGGGCTGTGGGTGGACTACGACCTGATGACCACCGTGCCGGGCCTCTTCGCCATCGGGGAGGCCAACTTCTCCGACCACGGCGCCAACCGGCTCGGCGCCTCCGCGCTGATGCAGGGCCTGGCCGACGGCTACTTCGTCCTCCCCGCGACGCTCGGCGACTACCTGGCCCGCGCCCCGCACCAGCCCGCCGACCCGGACCATCCGGCCGTGCACGAGGCGGTCCGCGCCGTCTCCGACCGGCTGGACGCGCTGCTGTCCGCGGGCGGCGACCGTTCGCCCGAGTCCTTCCACCGCGAACTGGGCGCCCTCCTGTGGGACGAGTGCGGCATGTCCCGCACCGAGGAGGGGCTGCGCAAGGCGCTGGAGCGGATCCCGGAACTCCGCGCCGAGTTCTGGCGGCGGGTGCGGGTGCCCGGCAGCGGCGCCGCGCTCAACCAGTCGCTGGAGCAGGCCAACCGGGTCGCCGACCACCTGGAGCTGGCCGAACTGATGTGCCTGGACGCGCTGCACCGCGCCGAGTCCTGCGGCGGCCACTTCCGCGAGGAGCACCGCACGCCGGACGGTGAGGCGGCCCGCGAGGACGAGGCGTTCTGCTACGCCGCCGCCTGGGAGTTCACCGGCACCGGCACGGCCCCCGTGCTGCACAAGGAAGCCCTGCACTTCGAGCACGTACACCCCACCCAGCGGAGCTACACATGAACCTCACCCTCCGGATCTGGCGGCAGCCGGACGCCGAGTCGCCCGGCGAGATGCGCACGTACGAGGTCGAGGACATCTCCCCCGACATGTCCTTCCTGGAGATGCTCGACACGCTCAACGAGACGCTGCTGACACGTGGCGAGGAACCCGTCGCCTTCGACCACGACTGCCGCGAGGGCATCTGCGGCGCCTGCGGCATGGTCATCAACGGCGCGGCCCACGGCCCCGAACGCACCACCACCTGCCAGTTGCACATGCGGCACTTCGCCGACGGCGACACCGTCGACGTCGAGCCCTGGCGCGCCGCGGCCTTCCCCGTCGTACGGGACCTGGTCGTCGACCGGTCCGCGTTCGACCGGGTGATCGGCGCGGGCGGCTACATCACCGCACCCACCGGCGCGGCACCCGAGGCCCACGCGACCGCGGTGCCCAAACCCGCCGCCGACGCGGCGTTCACCCACGCCGAGTGCATCGGCTGCGGCGCCTGTGTGGCCGCCTGCCCGAACGGGTCGGCCATGCTGTTCACCTCCGCCAAGGTCAACCACCTCGCCGCGCTGCCGCAGGGGGCGCCCGAGCGGGAGACCCGGGTGCTCGACATGGTCGCGCAGATGGACGCCGAGGGCTTCGGCGGCTGCACCCTGACCGGCGAATGCGCCACGGCCTGCCCCAAGGGCATCCCGATGCCGTCCATCGCCGCGATGAACCGCGAGTATTTGCGGGCGACGGCGAAGAGGTAGCCCGCGGGGGCGCCGGCGGCGGGCGACGCCGGGCGCCTTGCCGGGCCCGGCGCCCGGGTGCCGGGGCCGGGCGCCCTCGCGGATGCCGGGCCCGGCGCCCGCGCGGATGCCGGGGATCCCGGCGGTCCGCCGCACCCTCTACAGTGACCCGATGTCCCCCAACCGGCTCCCGGACCAGCGCCCCACCCTGCCCGAGCTGGCCCGGCAGGCCCTCTCGTCCGTCCAGCGCGGCTACGACCTGCTGGCCCCGAAGTTCGACCACACCGCCTACCGGACACCGGACCGGGTGCTGGACGCGACCGCCCGGACCCTCGGCGGCCACGGCCCCTTCGCCGACGGGCTCGACCTGTGCTGCGGCACCGGCGCGGGCCTGCGGGTGCTGGAGGAGGTGTGCACCGGCCGGGCGGTGGGCGCCGACTTCAGCACGGGCATGCTGGCAGAGGCCAGGTTCGCGTACGCGACCGCCCCGCACCCCGCCCCGCACTGGGTGCGCGGCGACGCGCACGCGCTGCCGTTCCGCGACGGCACCTTCGACCTGGTGGCCAGCTTCGGCGCGTTCGGCCACTTCCTGCCCGCCGAGCGCCCGCACCTGTTCGGCCAGGTGCACCGCGTGCTGCGGGACGGCGGCACCTTCGCGTTCCCGGTGGCGGCGCCGCCGCGCCCGGGCACCGCCGCGTACTGGTCGCTGCTCGGGTTCGACGCGGCGATGCGGGTGCGCAACACCGTGTGGCGGCCGCCCTTCGTCATGTACTACCGCACCTGGCCGTTGGGCGACGTCCGGCGGGACCTGATGAATGCGGGCTTCGAGGTGACGCCGGCGCCCCTCGACGAACTGGGCCGCCGCGACGACGGCTCCCCGCGCTGCCGGCTGCTCCTCGCCAGGAAGCGCTGAGCGCCTACCCGCGCCGCGCGGGCCTGCGCAGCAGCATGCCGCCGATCCCGACCAGCGCCGGGAAGCCGCCCTTGGGCATCGCCGCAGCCCCCACCGCACCGACGCCGACCAGCACAGCGCCCGCGGCACGCTGTGCGGCGACATCGCCGTGCTCCTCCGCCGAGCGGAGCAACCGGCCGCCCATCCACAGGGCCGGCGCCGCCGCCAGGAACCAGAACGCCGCCGCCCGGTCACCGCGCTCCGGTACGGAGTTGACCACACCACTGCGGGCCAGCTCCGCCAGCGCTTCCCTGTGGACCAGCGCACCGATGGCACCGTGGCCGACCGCGACGGCCTGGAGCAGACGTCCCGCTGAAGGTCGATTCATACCGCCGATCGTAGTCCCGGCCGGGCAGGAACCGCCGGGAATCGAGCACTTGGACGGATCCCTCCCGGATCGTTCGGCGCGCCGTGCCGCCGGCACCCCGTCCCGGCGCGCGAGCTCGCGGAGCCGGCCGTCAGCGGGCCGTGTGCGGGGGCCACGGGCGTGGCACAGGTCGTGGTCGTGCCACACGCCCCGGATGCAGCGGCCGCCCGCGAGAGCACCGGCACGCGGACGTGACGCGGCAGGCGGACAGGTCGAGTGCAGAGTGCCGCTCCGGTCGGGAGTCGGACGCCGACGGCAGCGGCTCGACAACGGCCGTGACCCGTCCAACACAGCCATGTCAGGGCCTTCGAGCGGGCTTCGTTCCGTGCTCCGGATGCCGCCGCAGCAGTACGGCGCAGTCGGTGGCCCGGCTCCAGTCCCCCACCCTGCGCGCGGCTTCCCGGTCGCGCTCCAGGCGGACGCACTCCGCGCAGTCCCTCGCAGCGTCAGCCGTCATGGTGCTGCCTCCTCCCCCATGTGGCGGGCTGCTCGGCGCAGCCTTCTGCGGGCTTCTCGGTGCGCCGCCTCAAGTCGCCGCGCCAGCGGGCATGACCGCTCCTGCGTGCAGGCTCGGCACTCCTGGCGGTGTATGACAGAGGCTGCCTGGAGCTGCGCGATGTCGGCCCAGCGGGGTGAGGCGGAGACCTCGGGACTCGGCGGGCCGTCGTCCGCGGGGACCGGCGCGCGGGCTGCCGACTGCCGCGCTCCGCCCGTCGCATCCGTCCGGCCGGTCACGCCTGCGACCTCCGCCGCAGCCCGGCCACGACGTCCCGCAGCAGATCCGGAGTCGGCTCCGCGAATCCGGTGCGCGGCACCCACTCGGGTACGAGTCGCCAGAAGGCTCCGGCCTCCATGAACGCGGTGAGTTCCGCCGCGGCTCCCGGCCGGTCCGGTCCCCGGCCCGCCGTGTCGTCCTTTCCGGACACGCTCCACTCCTCTCCGTAGTTCGGTGACTACCAAGGGGATTCAGCGTGGCCGCGAGCGGGGAGGCATTCAACGTGTCAGACCGGAACGAAAGGTCGGTGACGGCCCGTTGAACCGCAAGGAGTTGGATCCGGACAGCTCTCCCCAAGCAGCGTTCGGAGCACGGCTGCGCAGCATGCGCGAGGCACGCGGCTGGAAGCAGGAGGAGCTGGGAGATCGGACGGGGTATTCCAGTACGCATGTGTCAGCCGTGGAAACCGGTCGCAAGATGCCGACCTTGCGCTTCTCGCGCAGTGCGGACCTCGCCTTCGGCATCGCGGACACCAGGGACACGCTCGAGCAGCAGCACCGCGAGATCCGGCACGGCAGCCTGCTGGAGGGCTTCCCCCAGTACGTGGAGTGCGAGACCCGAGCGGCGGAGATCCGCGTCTACGAAGTGGGAGTCATCCCTGGCCTGCTCCAGACTCCTGAGTACGCGAGAGAGATCGCAAACAGTGGCGTGAAGCGAGGAGCGATCACGCCGGAACAGGCTGAGGAACGAGTCGCCCTCATCGCCGAGCGGCAAGCAGCACTTGTCCGAACTCCTCCGCCACTGATCTCTGTCGTACTGGACGAAAGCTGTATCCGTAGACCGATGGGCGAACCCGCCGTCCTCGAAGCTCAGTTGGACAGGGTCATCGAATGTGCGGAGCAACCCAACACCATGCTTCAGGTCGCCCCCTTCGCAATGGGCGCCCGCCGTCCGCTCTCGTTGCCGCTCTACATCCTGACGATGGCGGACCGGTCCCTGATGTCGTACGCCGAATCAGCGCAGCGGGGCCATCTGGAGCGGGACAACAGGTTCGTGCTGCCCATGCTGACGGCCTACCATCAGCTACAGGCCGCAGCGCCCTCCCAGGCGGAATCCGTCGCCATGATCAGCCGGTTACGAAAGGACACTCCGCGATGACCGAGGCCCCCCGCTGGCTCACCTCGTCCTACAGCGAGAACGGTGGCGCCTGCGTGCAGGTCGCCACCAACCTCGCCGCCCGCGGCACCGTCCCCGTCCGCGACTCCAAGCACCCCACCGGACCGGTTCTGGACCTGACCACCGAGGCGTTCTCCACCTTCGTGACGAGCATCAAGACCGGAAACCTCAGCACCGCCTGACCGTCGACCACGAAAGGACACGCCGTGACGACCGAAACCCCCCGCTGGCTCACGTCCTCCTACAGCGACAACGGCGGCGCCTGCGTGCACGTCGCCACCAACCTCGCCGCCCGCGGCACCGTCCCCGTCCGCGACTCCAAGCACCCCACCGGACCGGTTCTGGACCTGACCACCGAGGCGTTCTCCACCTTCGTGACGAGCATCAAGAGCGGAGACCTCAGCACCGCCTGACCGTCGGGGCGGGTATCGGTTCGGAGACGCCCCCGTCGCGCCCACCGACGGAACCCCGACACGGGCCAAGATTCGGGGGCGTCACAGGATCTCCGCGCCGAAGAGATCGGCAAGCTCCTCCGCGTCGTCCCCAGCCCGCGTGCGCCAGGCCCGGAGAGCTGGCGCCGCGTCGCGCAGTTGCTGGGCTCTGAGCACGTACTCGACATAGCCCGAGAGGTCGCCGCCCGAGGCGGCACGGGCGTGGGCGAGGACATCGGCAGGCAGGCTGACGGTGATGCGCGTACGGAGGCTCATACGCCCGTGAGCGTACTTCTGTATGACGCCGTGACGCATGGAACCGCCGCCGTGCCCCGGACCGGCGCCCCGGTCCGGGGCACGGCGGCCCCACCGGCCAGGTGTCAGCGGACCGGGTGGCCCGCGTCGCGCAGGGTCTCCTTGACCTCGCCGATCCGCAGGTCGCCGAAGTGGAAGACCGAGGCGGCCAGTACGGCGTCGGCACCGGCGCCGATGGCGGGCGGGAAGTGGTCGAGCCGCCCGGCGCCGCCGGAGGCGATCACGGGGATGGTGACGTGCTTGCGGACGGCGGCGATCATCTCGGTGTCGTAGCCGTCCTTGGTGCCGTCCGCGTCCATCGAGTTGAGCAGGATCTCCCCGGCGCCCAGTTCGGCAGCACGGTGCGCCCATTCGACGGCGTCGACATCGGCGCCGCGGCGGCCGCCGTGCGTGGTGACCTCGAAGCCCTCGCCTCCGGCGCGGCGGCGCGCGTCCACGGAGAGCACCAGGACCTGGCTGCCGAACCGTTCGGCGATCTCGCGGATCAGTTCCGGGCGGGCGAGGGCGGCGGTGTTGACGCCGACCTTGTCGGCCCCGGCCCGCAGCAGCTTGTCCACGTCCTCCGGGGTGCGCACCCCGCCGCCGACCGTCAGCGGGATGAAGACCTGCTCGGCGGTGCGCCGCACCACGTCGTAGGTGGTCTCGCGGTCGCCGGAGGAGGCGGTGATGTCCAGGAAGGTCAGTTCGTCGGCGCCCTCGGCGTCGTAGACCTTGGCCATCTCGACGGGATCGCCGGCGTCGCGCAGGTTCTGGAAGTTGACGCCCTTGACGACCCGGCCGCCGTCCACGTCCAGGCAGGGGATGACTCGGACCGCGAGGGTCATGCTCCGTGTGCTCCTTGTGCTCCGGGGGCTCCGGGTGCTCCTGGGGCCTCTTGCGGGTCCCGGTACGCCTCGACCTCCACCTCGACCACCAGGCTCGGGTCGGCGAAACCGGACACGATGATCATGGAGGAGACGGGCCGGACCTCGCCGAACAGCTCCTTGTGCGCGCGTCCCACCTCCTCGACGTCCCGCGCGTGCGTCAGATACATCCGGGTGCGCACCACGCTGTCGGCGCCCAGGCCGAGGGACTTGAGCGCGTCCAGCGCCACCCCGAAGGCGGTGACGGTCTGGTCGTAGGGGCCGCCCTCGGCGATCACGCCGTCCACCACCGAGGTGCAGCCGGCCACCAGCACCAGGCCGTTGGGCAGTTCGACGGCGCGCGCGTAGCCGAACGGCTCCTCCCAGGGGGCACCGGACCCGATCCGCCGTATCGAACCCATCAGGAAACCGCCTCCAACGCCTCTTCCAGGGTGAACGCCTTGGCGTAGAGGGCCTTCCCCACGATCGCACCCTCGACGCCCTCGGGTACCAGCTTCGCGAGGGCCCGCAGGTCGTCGAGCGAGGAGACGCCGCCGCTGGCGACCACGGGCCGGTCGGTGGCGGCGCACACCGTGCGCAGCAGCTCCAGGTTGGGGCCCTTGAGGGTGCCGTCCTTGGCGATGTCGGTGACGACGTAGCGGGCGCAGCCCTCGGAGTCGAGGCGGGCCAGCGTCTCGTAGAGGTCGCCGCCGTCGCGGGTCCAGCCGCGGCCGCGCAGCGTGGTGCCGCGCACGTCGAGGCCGACGGCGATCCGGTCGCCGTACTCGGCGATGACCCCGGCGACCCACTCGGGGGCCTCCAGCGCCGCCGTGCCGAGGTTGACGCGGCGGCAGCCGGTGGCCAGCGCCGCCGCCAGCGAGGCGTCGTCGCGGATGCCGCCGGACAGCTCGACCTTGATCTCCATGGACTGCGCGACCTCGGCGATCCGCTCCCGGTTGTCGCCGGTGCCGAAGGCGGCGTCCAGGTCGACCAGGTGCAGCCACTCGGCTCCGGCGCGCTGCCAGGCCAGCGCCGCCTCCAGCGGGTCGCCGTAGGAGGTCTCGGAGCCGGACTCGCCGTGCACCAGGCGGACGGCCTGCCCGTCCCGGACGTCGACGGCGGGCAGCAGTTCCAGCCGGTTGCTCGCCACGTTCACGGCATCCTCGCTCTTTCGGCTCACAGGGACTCGATCCAGTTCTTCAGTAGCTGTGCTCCGGCGTCGCCGGACTTCTCGGGGTGGAACTGGGTGGCCCACAGCGGGCCGTTCTCCACGGCGGAGACGAACCGGTCGGCGTGCGCGGTCCAGCTCACCACCGGGGGCTTGAGAGCCGGGTTGGCGGTCTCCAGCTCCCAGTCGTGCACGGCGTAGGAGTGGACGAAGTAGTACCGCTCGTCGGCGGGCAGCCCGGCGAACAGCCGCGAGTCGGCGGGCGCCTCGACGGTGTTCCAGCCCATGTGCGGGACCGGGTGCGCGGCGTCGTTCGCGAGCGGGCCGACGGTGCCGGGCCACTCGTCGAGGCCCTCGGCCTCCCGGCCGTGTTCGATCCCGCGGGAGAAGAGGATCTGCATGCCGACGCAGATCCCCATGACGGGCCGTCCGCCTGCCAGCCGGCGCCCGATCACCCAGTGGCCGCGCGCCCGGACCAGCCCCTCCATGCAGGAGGCGAAGGCGCCCACGCCGGGCACCAGCAGGCCGTCGGCGGCCATCGCCCTGTCGTAGTCGCCGGTGATCTCGACGTCGGCACCGGCCCGCTCCAGGGCGCGCTCCGCGGAGCGCACGTTGCCGAAGCCGTAGTCGAAGACCACGACGCTCTTCCTGCCGTTCACCGCATCCACCGTCATGCCCACCAGTCCACTCGCAGGATCCCCGCCGCCAGGCACATCACCGAGGCCACGGCGAGCAACGCGATCACCCCTTTGGGGAGCTGCTGCTTCCAGAACGAGATCGCCCCGCCGGCCAGGAACAGCCCGACGAAGATCAGCAGCGCCGCCAGGCCGGTCACAGAGCACCCTTCGTGGACGGGATGCCGGTCTGCCGCGGGTCGCGTTCACTCGCGTACCGCAGGGCCCGGGCCAGCGCCTTGAACTGGCACTCCACGATGTGGTGCGCGTTGCGGCCGTAGGGCACGTGGACGTGCAGCGCGATCTGCGCCTGGGCGACGAAGGACTCCAGGATGTGGCGGGTCATCGTGGTGTCGTAGCTGCCGATCATCGGCGCGATGCCCTCGGGCTCGGTGTGCACGAGGTAGGGGCGGCCGGACAGGTCGACGGTCACCTGGGCGAGCGACTCGTCCAGCGGCACCGAGGCGTTCGCGAACCGCACGATGCCGCGCTTGTCGCCGAGCGCCTGCTTGAAGGCGGCCCCCAGCGCCAGCGAGGTGTCCTCGATGGTGTGGTGGCTGTCGATGTGCAGATCGCCCTCGGTCTTGACGGTGAGGTCGAACAGGCCGTGCCGGCCGAGCTGGTCGAGCATGTGGTCGTAGAAGCCCACCCCGGTGGAGACGTCCACCTCGCCGGTGCCGTCGAGGTCGATCTCCACCACGACAGAGGTCTCCTTGGTGGTGCGCTCCACCCGGCCCTTGCGCGTCATCAGTCGCTCTTCTCCTTCAGTTCCTTCAGCACGGCTCGCACCGCGTCGAGGAATGCGTCGTTCTCCTCCGGCGTGCCCGCCGTGACCCGCAGCCGGCCGGGGACGCCGTTGTCCCGGACCAGTACGCCGTGCTCCAGCAGCGCCTTCCACACGGCGTGCGACCCGGCCGCGCCGTCGAAACGGCCGAACTGCACGAAGTTGGCGTCCGAGTCGGTGACCTCGCAGCCGAGGGCGCGCAGCTCGCTCACCAGCCGGTCGCGCTCGGTCTTGAGCTGCGCGACGTAGCCCAGCAGGGTGTCGGTGTGCTCCAGCGCGGCCAGCGCCGTGGCCTGGGTGACGGCCGACAGGTGGTAGGGCAGCCGGACCAGTTGCACGGCGTCCACCACGGCAGGCGCGGCGGCCAGATAGCCCAGCCGCAGCCCGGCGGCCCCGAACGCCTTGGACATGGTGCGCGAGAGCACCAGCCGCGGCCGGCCCTCGATCAGCGGAAGCAGCGAGGGGTGGTGCGAGAACTCGCCGTACGCCTCGTCCACCACCACCAGCGCCCCGTGCTCGGGGCGGGCCGCCTGCGCGGCGTCGTGCAGGGCCAGCACCGTCTCCTCCGAGACGGCGGTGCCGGTGGGGTTGTTGGGCGAGCAGACGAAGACGACGTCGGGCCGGTGCTCGGCGATGGTGCGGACGGCGGCTTCGGTGTCGATGGTGAAGTCGTCGTCGCGGGGGCCGGACAGCCAGCCGGTACCGGTGCCGCGGGCGAGCAGCGCGTGCATCGAGTACGACGGCTCGAAGCCCAGCGCTGTCCGGCCCGGCCCGCCGAACGCCTGGAGGAGCTGCTGGAGCACCTCGTTGGAGCCGTTGGCCGCCCACACCTGCCGGTGGTCGACAAAGTGCCCGGCGGTGCGGGAGAGGTAGTCGGCCAGCCGGGTGCGCAGCTCGACCGCGTCCCGGTCCGGATAGCGGTTGAGGTGCCGCGCGGCCTCGGTGACCCGCTCGGCGATCCGCGCGACCAGCGCTTCGGGCAGCGGGTAGGGGTTCTCGTTGGTGTTCAGCCGGACGGGTACGTCGAGCTGGGGCGCGCCGTAGGGGGACTTGCCGCGCAGCTCGTCCCGGATGGGGAGATCGTCAATGCCGGTCACGGGGCCTCGGGCACCTTCCAGTCGAACCGTGCCTTGAGCGCCGCGCCGTGCGCGGGCAGGTCCTCCGCCTCCGCCAGGGTGACGACATGGTGGGTGACCTCGGCCAGTGCGTCCCGGGTGTAGTCCACGACGTGGATGCCGCGCAGGAAGGACTGGACGGACAGGCCCGAGGAGTGGCAGGCGCAGCCGCCGGTGGGCAGCACGTGGTTGGAGCCGGCGGCGTAGTCGCCGAGCGAGACGGGCGCGTACGGGCCGACGAAGACGGCGCCCGCGTTGCGCACCCGCGCGGCCCAGGACGCCGCGTCGGCGGTCTGGATCTCCAGGTGCTCGGCGGCATAGCCGTTGACCACGGCCAGCCCGGCCTCGAGGGAGTCGACGAGCACGATGCCCGACTGCCGTCCGGACAGCGCCTCGGTGATGCGCTCGCTGTGCCTGGTGGCGGGCACCTGCGTCTTCAGCTCCCGCTCCACGGCCTCGGCGAGCTCCTCGGAGGGGGTGACGAGCACCGCTGCGGCGACGACGTCGTGCTCGGCCTGGCTGATCAGGTCGGAGGCGACGTGGGCCGGGTCGGCCGTGTCGTCGGCGAGGATCGCGATCTCGGTCGGGCCCGCCTCGGAGTCGATGCCGATGACGCCCTTGAGCAGCCGCTTGGCCGCGGCCACGTAGATGTTGCCGGGGCCGGTCACCAACTGGACCGGGGCGCACTCCGCGGTGCCGTGGGCGAACATCGCCACGGCCTGGGCGCCGCCCACCGCGTAGACCTCGTCGACGTCCAGCAGCGCGCAGGCGGCGAGGATGGTGGGGTGCGGCAGACCGCCGAACCCGGCCTGCGCGGGTGAGGCCACGGCCAGCGAGCCCACGCCGGCCTCCTGCGCGGGGACCACGTTCATCACGACGGAGGACGGGTAGACGGCGCGCCCGCCGGGGACGTACAGCCCCACCCGCTCCACGGGGACCCAGCGCTCGGTGACGGTGCCGCCGGGCACCACCTGCACGGTGGAGTCGGTGCGCCGCTGGTCGCGGTGGACGGTCCGGGCGCGCCTGATGGACTCCTCCAGGGCCGCGCGCACGGCCGGGTCCAGCTCCCGGAGGGCCGTGCCCAGCGCCTCGGCGGGCACCCGGGTCTGCTCCAGGCGCACCCCGTCGAACCGCTCGGTGTACTCGATCACCGCCGCCGCGCCGCGATGCCGCACGTCGTCGCAGATGGGCCGCACCTTCTCCAGGGCGGCTTCGACGTCGAGCTCGGCACGGGGCAGCAGGTCGCGGTCGAGCGCGCCGTTCGCCGGGCCGGAGGCCGCGGTGGCGAGGGCGGCGCCGCGCAGATCGATTCGGGAGATCACGTACTCAAGTCTCTCAGACCCACGACGCGCCCCGGCCGCCCGTATCAGAGGCTGATACAGGTCACACGCGACGAACGTCGCCTCCCGCGTTCATCCGGTCACGGAGCGGGAAAGGGACCGGTACGACCAGTTGGTCCGAACGTGTCGCGGCCAGGCCGCCGGTTCGGACACCGGGAGACCGGGCGACGGAGGGCCGGGACCGGGAGAGGCCGGGGCCGGGTGACCGGGACGCGCGGCGGGCTGCCGGGACACGAGGAATCGAGGGGGAGGAAGCGTGAGCGAGCCGGTGGACTCGGGCGAGCCGCCGCCGGGGCTGCGGCTGACGACTGCCGAATGGGGGCTCTGGCAGGCGTTCCGCAACGGTACCGAGCACGATCTGCGGCACGGCGAGGCCGAGCTGGACGATCCGAACGGCGATCACGTCTGGGGCCCGGAGCGCACGGTCCGGGCCCGGGTGATAGCGCTGCTGCTGCTGCACGGGCCGCCGCCGCTGCTGGGCCGGGTGGCATCACTGCATCTGACCGGAGCGCTGGTGACCGGCTGCCTGGATCTGGCGGGCGGCAGCGTGGAGACGTACTTCGAGCTGCGGCAGTGCCGCTTCGAGGAGGAGGTGCGGATGCCGGAGGCGCGCGTCAACACGGCGCGCTTCGTCGACTGCTACCTCCCGCGGCTGGAGGCGGCCCGGCTGACCACCGAGGGGGATCTGCACCTGCCCCGGTGCAGCATCCCCGAAGGCGTGCGGCTGACGGACGCCTCGATCGGCACCGACCTGCTGCTCAACGCGGCCACCGTGGGCAGCGGCCCGCGCAACCGCGCGATCGCCGCCGACGGGGTCAGCGTCTCCCAGGAGCTCCAGGCCAGCCTGCTGGTCACCGACGGGCAGGTGAGCCTGCGCGGCGCCTCGGTGGGCAGCTCGCTGCACATGTTCGGCTCGGTGCTGCGCAATCCGCGCGGGCGGTTCGCGCTGTACGCGCCGCAGATGACCGTCGAGCAGGTGGCCAGTTTCGGCGACGCCGGGCGGGGCAGCGCTCCGCAAATCTACGGCACCACACCGCCGACCGGCACCCGCTACGACTTCGGCGGCCAGGGCGGCGCCCACTCCTGGGCGCCGGGCCTCCCGCGCACGGGGTGGGACCCCCACCGCACCAAGCACTTCCAGTGCACCGGGGGCATGGTGCTGGACGACGGGCGGTTCGGCTCCTCGCTGGTGATCGAGAACGCCCGGCTGCAGATGCAGCGCGACCAGGAGCTGTCGCTGCGCCGCATCGCCACTCCGGAGCTGACCTTCACCCCGCAACTGCCCGAGCGGGGGCTGGTGGTGCTCTCCGGCGCTTCGGTGGAGAAGCTGATGGACCGGGCCTCCAGTTGGCCGGGCGACCACCGGCTGTGGATGGCCGGATTCACCTACCAGCACGCGATTCCCAAGGAGGGCCACTTCAACGTCCGCGAACGGCTCCAGTGGATCAACGCCGCGACCGCGGAGTACGCGCCGGAGCCCTACGAGCAGCTCGCGGCGATGTACCGGAACAGCGGCGAGGACACCAACGCGCGCCAGGTGCTGCTGGCCAAGCAGCGCCGGCGGCGGGAGACCCTGCCGCTGCCCGGCAAGCTGTGGGGGGTGCTGCAGGACTGGACGGTGGCCTACGGCTACCGGCCGGCCCAGGCCGCACTGTGGATGGCGCTGCTGTGGCTGACCGGCGCGGTGCTGTTCCAGGCGCACCGGCCACCCGCGCTCAAGGGCGACGAGTCGCCGCACTGGAACGCGGCGCTGTACGCGCTGGACCTGCTGCTGCCGGTGATCTCCTTCGGCCAGGACACGGCCTGGGACCCGGTGGGCGGCTACCAGTGGCTGGCCGCCGCGATGATCCTGGCGGGCTGGGTGCTGGCGACCACGGTGGCGGCGGGCGCCACCCGGCTGCTGCGGCGGCAGTAGCCACGGTGACGCCGGCCGCGGGGCGGATCGCGGCCCGGAACCGAGCGGCCCGCGATCCCGGCGTCGCCGCGGCCCCGCCGTGGGACGCGGGGGCCGCGGCGGGAGTCCCCGGCCTCCGGGCCGGGCCGCCTCGGGAGTCGGCGGGGGTACCTCGGGGGTGTCCGTAGGGCGCACCGGGGCCCGCGCCGGGGGCCGGAGGCTTTAGGCTTACCGGTTGTGACAACCGCGCTTCCGCTCTTCCCCCTCAACTCGGTGCTGTTCCCGGGGCTGGTGCTGCCGCTGAACATCTTCGAGCCGCGGTACCGCGCGCTGATGCGGGACCTGCTCGCCCTGCCCGAGGACGCGCCCCGCCGCTTCGGTGTCGTCGCCATCCGGGACGGCCGCGAAGTCGCGCCCGCCGCCACCGGGATGCCCGACACCGCACCGCCGCAGGGCACCGACCCGACGGCCGGCTTCGGTCCGGACCCGATCACCTCGTTCTACACGGTCGGCTGCATCGCCGACGCCTCCACCATCCGCGAACGCGTCACGGGCACGGGCGCCGCGGACTCCGCGGAGGAGGCGGAGGAGGCGGCGCCGGACACCGATCCGCGCGGCGGCACCACCGGCTACGAGGTGCTGGCGACCGGTACCACCCGGTTCCGGCTGCTGTCGGTCGACGCCTCCGGCCCCTATCTGACCGGCGAGATCGAGGAGTTGCCGGAGGAGGAGGGCGACGAGGCGGGTGCGCTCGCCTCCGGTGTGCTGCGGGCCTTCCGCGCGTACCAGAAGCGGCTGGCCGGCGCCCGGGAACGGACCCTGGCCGCCGGACAGGAGCAGGACCTGCCGGACGACCCGTCGGTGGTCTCCTACCTGGTCGCGGCGGCCACCGTGCTGGACACCCCCGCCAAGCAGCGGCTGCTCCAGGCCCCGGACACCGCGACCCGGCTGGCGGACGAGCTGAAGCTGCTGCGCCGGGAGGCGGCTGTCATCGGCAAGCTGCCGTCGCTGCCCGCGGCCGAGCTGACCCGCAACCCGACCAGCCGGAACTGACCTCCCCGGACCGGAACTGACCTCCCCGGAGCGGAGCACATGGCGAAGAAGAGCAAAGGACAGGGGTCGGCGACCCCGGCCATCGTCGCGGCCACCGAGGCGGGCATCGCGTTCGAGACACACGCCTACACCCACGATCCGGCAGCCCTCTCCTACGGCGAAGAGGCCGCCGAGGCGATGGGCGTGCCGCCGGAGCAGGTCTTCAAGACGCTGGTGGCCGAGGTGGACGGTGCGCTGACGGTCGCCGTCGTCCCGGTGTCGGCCTCGCTGGACCTGAAGGCGCTGGCTGCGGCGGTGGGCGGCAAGCGGGCCGTGATGGCCGACCCGGCCGCGGCCGAGCGCTCCTCCGGTTACGTCCGCGGCGGCATCTCCCCGCTCGGGCAGCGCAAGCGGCTCCCCACGGTGCTGGACGCCTCCGCGCAGGAGCATCCGGCGATCTGCGTCTCGGCGGGCCGCCGCGGCCTGGAGATCGAGCTGGCGCCCGCGGACCTGGCCGCGCTGACCGGCGCCGTCCTCGCACCGGTCGCCCGCGGCTGACCCGTCCTCGGGCCGGTCGCCCGCGGCTGACTCCCCGGCGCCGGTCGGCGCGCCGCCCCCCGCGGGCGCGGGTCAGCTCTCCCAGCGCTGCGGTGCCGGGGGGAACTGGGCGACGGGCTCGTCGCGGGGGCCGAAGAGCGCGGTCACCAGCAGATGGACGAGCACGGCGGCGAGCGGCCAGGCCAGCAGCACCGCGTACGCGTGCAGCTCCAGCGGAGCATCGAAGGTGGCGCCCTGGCCGGCCGCCCGCGCCGCCGCCGACAGGTCCGCCTCGGGGCCCAGCCACACGCCGGTCCGCCAGGCCAGCACGGAGCCCAGCACCCCGCCCAGGCACAGGCCGACCACCAGGCCCACGCCGCCGCTCCTGCGGGCCAGGAAGACGGCGAGCCCCGTCACCACCCCGAATCCCAGCCCGAGCAGGGTGAAGACGCCCTCGGCGCCGATGGCCTCCTCGCCCTCGGGGTGCCGGAAGAGGACCAGCTTGCCGCTGGTGTACAGCGGCACCCGGGGGGCCAGCCACAGCCACAGCAGTCCCATCAGGACACCGAGGACGGCCACGGCCACCGCGCAGACGGCCGCGTGCAGCAGTTCGCGCGACAGGACAGGACCGGCCTGGCCCCCGTAGCCGGTGTGCACCGCGTACGACTGCGCGAGCGGCGGCCCGGAGGCACCGCCGCCGGGCTGGTCATCCACTCCCGCCGCGGGCGCGGAGGGGTGGGAGGAGTCCGGATCGGGAGAGGAGGGCGTCGGTACGGTCACCCCGCCATCGTGCCAGGCCCGCGCCGTGCGGGAGGCCCCGGCCCGCCCCTGGTGCGCCCACCGGCGGCAGCGGGTGCCGGCCCGGGTGTCAGCGGGTGGCCGCCCAGCGGTAGGCACGGGTGGCGAGTGCGAGCGAGAGCATCCCGACCGCGGCGCACACCCCCAGGTCCAGTACGACGCGCGCCCAGTCGGGGTGCGGTGCGAAGGTGCGGGCGAAAGCCTCCACCCCGTAGGTGGACGGCAGCAGGTCCCGGGCCCAGCGGACCACCGGAGGCAGCCCGCCCGCGGGCAGGACGCCCAGCAGCAGCGCCGCCGACATCCCGAGCTGGCCGCCCAGGGTGGCCAGCTCGGGGCGCGGGGCGAGCAGCCCCAGCGCCGCGCCCAGCCCGGCGAGCGCGGCACCGGCGAGCGGGACGACGGCCGCCAGCACCCACAGTCCGCCCAGCGGGAGCTGGAAGAGCACACTGCCCGCCACCGCCGTCACCAGCACTCCGGGGACGGTGAAGGACGCGTAGGCGGCCGCCGCGCCCAGCACGACGGAGGCGGCCGGTACCGGCAGGGTCGCGTAGTGGTCGAGACCGCCGCCCGCACGCAACTGGCCGAAGTACTGGGCCAGCAGGTTCAGCGCCACGAAGGCCACCACCAGCACGCTGGACCCGGCGACCACGGCCCGCGCCTCCGCGCCGCCGTCCACCACGCCGCGCATCAGGACCATGATCCCCAGCGACTGGAAGGTCGCCACGAACAGGAGCGGGATCCGCGCCACCCGGGCCCGGGAGAGCTGGGCCCGGTAGACGGCACCCAGCGCGGGCCACAGCCGGGCGCGCGGCGCCAGCGGCGCGCGGGCCGTGCCGCCGCCCGCTCCGGCGCCGGGGGCGCCGGGCTCCACCGCGGGTGTCCCACCACCCGCGGCTGCGGTGTCCCAGGCGGCCGCGGCGGAAGCGGCGACCGTACCGCCGCCCGCGCCCCCGCCGGACACGTCGTCCGCCACGCCGTGCTCCACCGCGCCGCCGCCGGTCCGCGTACGGCTGCCCACCGTCGTCCTCACCCGAGCCTGCTCCTCACGTCCCGTACCGTCGGCGCACGGTCCGATGCCGTCTCGTCCCGCCTCGTCGCCTGCGCCGGGCCGCGCCCGCTCCGGCATCCCGTCCGCGCGCTCATGCCTTGACCAGACCCTCGGCGCCGTCCTGGCCCGCCGCGCGGCCGCCGAGGGCCACATACACGTCCTCCAGGCTCGGGGTGGCGAGCCGGAAGTCGTCCAGGGCCGCGAACGCCTCGCCCGTGGTGACCAGCGCGACCGCCTCCCGCGCGGCGGCGGGCGGCAGCCGCAGCGTCCAGCGGCGGCCGGTGACGGCGGCACCCGCGGCGAGCGCGGCCACCTCCGGGATCTCCACCGGAGCGCGCTCGCGCCACACCAGTTCCAGCCGCACCTCGTCGCCGACCGTCGCCTTCAGCCCGCCGGGGGTGTCGCAGGCGATCACCCGGCCCCGGTCCAGCACGGCCACCCGGTCCAGCACGGTCTCGGCCTCGATCACGTTGTGCGTCACCAGCAGCACGGTGACCCCGCGCTCGGCGCGCCGCCGGTCGACGGCCGCCCACACCGCGCGCCGCGCGTGCGGGTCCATGCCGGTGGTCGGCTCGTCCAGCACCAGCAGCGGCCGGTCCCCCACCAGCGCGGCGGCCACGCACGCCAGCCGCCGCTGCCCGCCGGAGAGCCGCTTGAGCGGCCGCGCGGCGAGCTGCGTCAGCTCCAGCTCGGCCAGCACCTCGTCGCGTGCGGCGCGGGCCGCCGCGGTGTCCATCCCGCGCAGCCGCGCGGTGGTCTCGGCGGCCAGGGAGACGCTCAGTTCGTCCAGCGCCGTGGACTCCTGCCCGAGGTAGGCCAGCAGCCGGGCGGCCCGCTCGGGATGGCGGACCAGATCGTGGCCGAGCACCTCGACCGCTCCGGAGTCGGGCCGCAGCAGCCCGGTGAGCTGCCGCACCAGGGTGGACTTCCCGGCTCCGTTGGGGCCCAGCAGTCCGAAGATCTCGCCCTGCCGCACCCGCAGGCAGACGCCGTCGGTCGCCCGGACGGCGGGCGCCGCCGGTGCGCCGCGCCGGGCCCGCACCGGCGCATAGGTCTTGACCAGGTCCTCGACGCGCACAGCGGTGCGGATCGGTGCCGTCGCGCTTGCCACCGAGCTGTCCACCGCCTGCCGAGTGCCCGTTCTCACGACCTATGAGGGTACGCGTCCGGGTTCCGCCGACCCGCTCCGACCCCTGCGGGCTCCCGGCGCGGCCGGTGGCGGCGGCGCGGTGCGGGTGCGGAGTCGGTGGCGTGCCGCATCGGATACACGGCCACCCCGGCCGCCGGGACACGACGCACGGGGAGGTCAGTCGCCGGCCGGCGCGTGCTCGGCCGCGGCGCCGGAGCGGGCGTCGACCTCGCGCCAGAATCCCGCCCGGATCGCGTAGCGGTCGTGCTCGTCGATCTGGTCGTCCTTGTGCGCGAGCAGGCCGAACCGGGCCGCGTAGCGGAGCAGCTCGCCGTCGATCCGGTGCGGAATGCGCGGGTACTCGGCGGAGAGCTGGTCCAGATGGTGCTCACTGATCAGCCGCTCCGTCCAGCGGCGTGCGAAGACCTGACCGACCTCGAAGGGGTCTCCGCTGACGGCGGTGATGTCCTCCTCGCGGTCCGCCCAGCGCTGCTCGGCGGTGGTGAGCTGGGCGAGCATCGGCAGAGCCGCGGTCTCGGGCGGTTCGCCGGGGGCCGACCGCTCGACCCAGCCGCGGTCCGACGACCAGCGCAGCGTGGCCCCAGGCGGCCCCGCGGACGGAGGTGCCTGCTGCCCCTGGCGGCCGAGGTCGGCCAGATCCTTGGGGGTGGGCACTCCCTCGCTCCGCTGCGGAGGGTGCCCGGACGCGGACTGTCCTGCGTCCGGGCCACCGTCCTCGCCACCGTCCTCGGCCGCGGGCTGCGGCTCGCCGCCCGCGTCCTCCTCGGGCGGCCGGCCGGACGGGGCGGGGGTCGGGCCGGAGGGTGCGGAGGCGCGGTGGCCCGCGGAACCGTTCTTGCCGGTCTCCGGCAGCGGTGCGGAGAGGATCGCGGCGATCTCCGGGCGGGGTGCGGGCTGGGGCGCGCAGGGCGCGGAGAGGTCCTTGGCCCGGACCACGGGGGTGATCCAGGTCCGGTCCAGCACCCGTCGCTCGTCGGCCTCGGCCACCAGGTCCTCGGACTGGTTGTAGTCCCCGTCGGCGGCCTGGACCGCCCACAGGTGGACAGCCACCCCGTGCTCCTTGGCGGACATCAGCCCCGGCAGCAGATCGCCGTCACCGGTCACCAGCACGATGTCGGAGCAGGCCCGGTTGCGGGCGAGTTCGGTCAGCTCCGCGTGCATGGCGGCGTCCACGCCCTTCTGCGCCCAGCGGCCGTCGCTGCGGGTGAGGGCCCCCAGCCGTACGGTCACCCGGGGCATCACGCGCAGCCTGCGGTGCTCGGGCTGCGGCACCCGGTCCGGGGCGCCGTCGAACCAGTAGATGCGCAGCAGCGCGCACTGGGTGTCGGCCTCCGCCTGCCGCCGGAGGGACCCGATGAGACCGGCGTGGTCGACGGTGATGCGCGAGCGGGTGGGTTCCCCGGCCAGCAGGCTGGCGGCGGCGCCCAGCAGGTATCCGGCGTCCACCAGGACGACGCAGCGGTCCACGACGTTCCACCCACTCTCGGTCATGACATCCAGCCGAGGCTGTGCCTTCGCGTGCCGGCCGTTCCCCGTGTTCTTCGAGTCTGCCCGACCGCGCGGGGGTTATCAGCCGGAACTCGATCATCGGCGTGGCGGCCACTGGCAGTAATTGTCCGACATGCACGGCATTTCCGGTCATGCGAGTCTGAACGGGAGGACCCTCTCGTTCGGAGACGGACCTCCGTCGCAGGAGGCGAACATGGCGAAGAACAAGAACCGTCAACCTGCCCGGGAATCCCGCACCGCGGAGGAACAGCAGCGGGAGCGGGAACGCGCGAAGTCGGCCGCCGCGGAGCGGACGCCCCCCACCGGCGCCGCGCGCAAGGGCCGGGAACGCCGCTTCGGCCACAACTGAGCGCCCCGGACCCCCGGCGCCCGTCCGGGCGCGCCCTCGTGCCCTGTCCGCGGCTGCCGGCCGCGGACAGGGCACGAGGGATGACCACGCCGACCGCCCAGGCCACCCGGCGGGGCCGTCGGCCGGCACCCGACGGCCGACGGCCAGCGGAACGCAGACCGCGGACCGGCCACAGCAGACCGCGGACCGGCCGCAGCGTGCTCGGCGCCGTGCCGCGACCGCCTCCGGGCACCTCCGGGGTCCGGCCCCGGATGCAGGACCGGGTCCGGGAGGCGCGGGGAGTCGGGCCCCGGCCGGCCTCGGCCGCCCGGCCGGACCGGAGGTCCGAGGCGCCTGGCCTCAGCCCGCCAGGCAGGCGGGGCCCAGCAGCTCCTTCAGGTCGCCGAAGAGCGCGGGGTCGGGGGTGACCCGGTGCCGGTCCAGCCGCAGCACCGTGGTCTTGCGCGCCCCCTCCAGCCGGACGCGCACCTCGCTGGCGCCGCGGTGCTGGGTCAGCACATAGCCCAGCTTCTCCACCAGCGGGGGCGTCACCTTGACGGTGGGGATGGTGATGGTGACCGGCGCGGTGGCGGACGCCTCGCTCAGGTCGGGGACCTGCAGCTCCATGGCGACGAGCCGGGGCACGTCCTCCCGCTTGTCCAGCCGCCCCTTGACGAACACGACGGCGTCCTCCACGAGCTGGGTGGAGACCAGTTGGTAGGTGGCGGGGAAGAACATGCAGTCGATGGACCCGGCCAGGTCCTCGACGGTGGCGATGGCCCAGGCGTTGCCCTGCTTGGTCATCTTGCGCTGGAGGCCGGAGATGATGCCGCCGATGGTGACGATGGAGCCGTCGGAGTAGTCGCCGCCGGTCAACTGGGCGATGGCGGCGTCGGCCTTCTCGTTGAGGACGTGCTCCAGGCCGAAGAGCGGGTGGTCGGAGACGTAGAGGCCGAGCATCTCCCGCTCCTGGGCGAGCAGATAGGTCTTCTCCCACTCCTCCTCGGAGAACTGCACGTCCAGGCCGAAGCCGGGTCCCGAGTCCGCCGCGTCGTCCCCGCCGAGGTCGCCGAAGAGGTCGAACTGCCCCTCGGCCTCCTTCCGCTTGACCTGCACCACGTTGTCGATCATCGGCTCGAACTGCGCGGTGAGGCCCTTGCGGGTGTGCCCCATCTCGTCGAACGCGCCGGCCTTGATCAGCGACTCGACGGTGCGCTTGTTGCAGACGACGGCCTCGACCTTGTCCAGGAAGTCCGGGAAGGAGGAGTACTTGCCCTTCGCCTTGCGGCACTTGACGATCGAGTCGACGACGTTCTGGCCCACGTTCCGTACCGCGGTGAGGCCGAAGACGATCGTGGAGTCGTCCTTGGAGGTGAAGTTCGCCTCCGACTCATTGACGTTGGGCGGCAGTACCTTGATGCCCATCTTGCGGCACTCGTTGAGGTAGACGGCCGACTTGTCCTTGTCGTCGCGCACGGAGGTGAGCAGCGCGGACATGTACTCGGCGGGGTAGTTGGCCTTGAGGTAGGCCGTCCAGTAGGTGACCAGCCCGTAGGCGGAGGAGTGCGCCTTGTTGAAGGCGTACCCGGCGAAGGGGACCAGCACGTCCCAGACGGCCTGGATGGCGCCGTCCGAGTAGCCGTTGTCCCGCATGCCCTTCTGGAAGTTCACGAACTCCTTGTCGAGAACCTCCTTCTTCTTCTTGCCCATCGCCCGGCGCAGCAGGTCGGCCTGGCCGAGCGAGTAGCCGGCGAGCACCTGGGCCGCCTTCTGCACCTGCTCCTGGTAGACGATCAGGCCGTGCGTGATGTCGAGGACGTCCTTGAGCGGCTCCTCCAGCTCCGGGTGGATCGGCGTGATCTCCTGCTGGCCGTTCTTCCGCAGCGCGTAGTTGATGTGGGAGTTCATCCCCATCGGGCCGGGGCGGTAGAGGGCCGAGACGGCGGAGATGTCCTCGAAGTGGTCGGGCTTCATCATGCGCAGCAGGGAGCGCATCGGGCCGCCGTCGAACTGGAAGACGCCGAGGGTGTCACCGCGGCACAGCAGCTCGAACGCCTTGGGGTCGTCCAGCGGCAGGTCGAGGAGCTTGAGGTCGACGCCCTTGTTCTTGCGGATCATCTTGACCGCGTCGTCCATGATGGTGAGGTTGCGCAGCCCCAGGAAGTCCATCTTCAGCAGGCCGAGCGACTCGCAGCTCGGGTAGTCCCACTGGGTGACGACGGTGCCGTCGTTCTTCGGCGAGAAGATCGGCGCGTGGTCGATGACCGGCTCGCTGGACATGATGACGCCCGCCGCGTGCATGCCCATCTGGCGCACCAGGCCCTCGATGCCCATGGCGGAGTCGATGACCTTCTTGACGTCCGGCTCGTTCTCGTACATCCCGCGCACCTCGCCCGCCTCGCTGTAGCGGGGGTGGTTCGGGTCGGTGATGCCGGAGAGCGGGATGCCCTTGCCGAGCACGTCGGCGGGCATCGCCTTGGTGATGCGGTCGCCCATCGCGTAGGGGTAGCCCAGCACCCGGGAGGCGTCCTTGATGGCGGCCTTCGCCTTGATCGTGCCGTAGGTGCCGATCATGGCGACCTTGTCGGCGCCGTACTTCTCCGTGACATAGCGGATCACGTCGCCGCGCCGGCGCTCGTCGAAGTCGATGTCGACGTCGGGCATGGTGACGCGCTCGGGGTTGAGGAACCGCTCGAAGATCAGTCCGTGGGTGACGGGGTCGAGGTCGGTGATGCCCATGGCGTAGCTGACGATCGAGCCCGCCGCCGAGCCGCGGCCCGGACCGACCGCGATGCCGTTGTCCTTGGCCCAGTTGATGAAGTCGGCGACCACCAGGAAGTACCCGGGGAAGCCCATGTCGATGATGACCTTCATCTCGTAGTCCGCCAGCTCCTGGCGGTCCTCGGGCACGCCCCCCGGGAAGCGGCGGGCCATCCCGCGCCGGACCTCCTCGCGGAACCAGGAGATCTCGTCGTATCCCTCGGGCACGTCGAACTTCGGCATCAGGTTCTTGGGCTCGAACATGCCCTCGGTCTCGATGCGCTCGGCGATCAGGAGCTGCGTGTTGCGGCAGCCCGACTGCCAGGCGTCCGAGGAGTCGATGCCGTACATCTCCTCGGCGGTCTTGAGGTAGTAGCCGGAACCGTCGAAGCTGAAGCGGTCGGGGTCGGAGAGGTTGCTGCCGGTCTGGATGCACAGCAGAGTGTCGTGCGCCGCCGACTCACGCGCATAGGTGTAGTGCGAGTCGTTGGTGACCACGAAGGGCGCGTCGAGCTTCCGCGCGATGCGCTCCAGGCCGTCCCGCGCCCGCTTGTCGATGTCGATGTCGTGGTCCATCAGCTCGACGAAGAAGTTCTCCTTGCCGAAGATGTCCTGGTACTCCCCGGCGGCCTGGAGCGCCTCGTCCTCCATCCCCAGCCGGATCTTGGTGCTCACCTCGCCGGAGGGGCAGCCGGTGGTCGCCATCAGGCCCTCGGCGTACTCGGCGAGCAGCTCGCGGTCCATCCTGGGCTTGCGGAAGAAGCCCTCCAGGCTGGCCCGCGACTGGGCGCGGAAGAGGTTGTGCAGCCCCGTGGCGTTCCTGGCCCACATCGTCATGTGGGTGTAGGCGCCGTTGCCGGAGACGTCGTCCCGCTTCTGGTGCGGGGTGCCCCACTTGACCGGGCGGGTGTTCCTGCGGTGGTCGGGAGCCAGGTACGCCTCGATGCCGATGATCGGCGTCACCCCGGCGTCCTTTGCGGAGTGGAAGAAGTCGTAGGCCCCGTGCAGATTCCCGTGGTCGGTCATCGCGATGTGCGACATGCCCATCTCATTGCAGGCGTTGAACATGTCCTTGAGCCGGGCCGCACCGTCGAGGAGCGAGTACTGCGTGTGCACATGCAGATGAGTGAAGGGGTTGTCACTCACGACGAGGCCACCTCCGGGCGCGGGTCTTCAGGGGCGAGGGGGAAGTCTACGGCCCGCCACCGACAGTCCCCGAAGCGCCGGAGCCGGGGCCGGACCGGGGCCGGGCGGAGCGCTGTTCTGCATCCGGGCCACATCCCGGGCTGCTCCCGGGCCACATCCGGGCTGCCCCTCGGGCCGCACCCGGGCCACCCGGCCCGCATCCGCGCAGAACCATCCTGGCCCCCGGCGGCGTCGACGTAGGTTGGACACTCGGTTCGTCATACACCGGTTTCGGTTCCCTACCGCCCTACGGAGCGCACCCATGACCACGGCAGGCCAGGCAGCAGAACGCGGCGAGACCATTCTGGAGGTCTTCGACACGGCCTTCGGCGACCTCCTCGCCGCCGACCCGGCGGCCTTCCGGACCAAGTTCCGCAAGATGGCGGCCTCCGCCTTCGCCTTCTACCGGGGCACCGCCTGCCTCTTCTACGCCGACCTGACGGCACCCGGCAGCCCTTACGGACCGGGCGCGGACAGCGGCCCGTTCCTGGACGAGCGCACCAGCCGGGTGTGGATACACGGCGACCTGCACGCCGAGAACTTCGGCACCTACATGAACGCCCACGGCCGGGTGCTCTTCAACGTCAACGACTTCGACGAGGCGTACGTGGGCCCCTTCACCTGGGACCTCAAGCGCTTCGCGGCCTCCGTGGCGCTGCTGGGCTACAGCAAGGCGCTCAGCGACGAGCAGATCACCGCACTGGTGACCACCTACGCCGACGCCTACCGCGACCGCATCCGGGACCTGGTCGAGGGCGTCTCGGAGAACGAGCCGCCCGCCCTCACCCTGGACACCGCGCGGGGCCCGGTGCTGGACGCGCTCCGCGCGGCGCGCGCCAACACCCGCTTCGGACTGCTGGGCACCATGACCGAGATCCGCGACTGGGAGCGCCGCTTCACCCCGGGCGGCGGCTCCGTCGAGCTGGACGAGGAGACCCGGGCCGCGGTGCTGGCGTCCTTCGACTCCTACCTGGGGACGCTCCCGCACAGCGCGGACCGCGAGCAGCACGGCGCGCACCGCGTCAAGGACGTGGTGGGCCGCCGCGGCATCGGGATAGGCAGCGCGGGCCTGCCCTCGTACAACATCCTGCTGGAGGGGCACAGCGACGCGCTGGAGAACGACCTGGTCATCTACATGAAGCAGGCGCAGACTCCGGCCGTCTCGCGGCACATCACCGACCCGGCGGTGCGCGACTACTTCCGGCACGAGGGCCACCGCACGGTCATCTCGCAGCGCGCGCTCCAGGCGCACGCCGACCCCTGGCTGGGCTGGACGGAGCTGAACGGCGCGGGCCAGCTGGTGGCGGAGGTCTCGCCCTACGCGGTGGACCTGGACTGGTCGGAACTGTCGGACCCGGAGGAGATGTCGCAGGTCACAGCGGACCTCGCCCGGGCGACAGCGACGATGCACGCCGCCGCCGACGAGGCGGAGAGCGGGCACAGCCTGGTGCCCTTCTCCACCGAGCGCGCCATCCACGAGGCGATCTCCTCCGACGAGGAGGGCTTCCGCGCGCTGCTGGTGGACTTCGCCCACACCTACGGCGCCCGCGCCCGGCACGACCACCAGATCTTCGTCGACCTCTTCCGCAACGGGCGCATCAGCGGGATGTGAGGCCCGGGGGAACCTTCCGGTCCCGCGAGCCGCCGCGCGGGGCCCGGGGGGACCCGCGCGGGCCCGGGCAGCGCCTGGAGGGGCTCCCCGGGCCGTCCGCCGGGCCCCGCGGAGGCGGGCAGGGCCGGGCGGGGCCGCACCGGCGCCGGTGGCCGGTTCCCGCCCTTCGCAGACTGCCCGCCCGCTCCCATGGCACACTCGGACCCCATGGGAACAGCAGGAGTGCGGACGGTGCGGGCGGGGATCTTCACCGCCCTCTGCGTCGCCCTGTCCTCCGGAGCCCATGTACTGCTCTCCGGCTCCCCCGTTCCGCTGCGCCCCTTCCTGCTCGTCTCGGCGGCGGTCTTCGCAGCCGCGTTCGCGCTGGCCGGCCGGGAGCGGAGCTTCGCCCGGATAGCTGCGCTGCTGGTCCCGCTGGAGCTGGCGGCCGACACCGTCTTCACCACCGGCCGGCACGCCTGCTACGGGCAGGCGGGCGGGCCGGTCACCGGGCCGCTGCGCTCGGTCGGCGTCGACCTGCTGTGCGGCGGCGGCAGCGTGGGCACGCCGCTGGCGCGGATGACCGCGCACGGCGGCCGGGCCGCCGCCTACCCGGCGGGCGTGCACGGGGTGCCGGGCACGGCCCTCCCCTGGCTGCTGCTGGCGGCGCACGTCGCGGCGGGCCTGCTGGCCGCGCTGTGGCTGCGCCGCGGCGAGGCGGCCGCGGCACGGCTGCTGCGCGCCGCGGCCACCGGTGCGTTCCGTCCGCTGCGGATCGCGGTCGCCGCCGTCGGTGCCGTCCGCGACCGCGGCCCGGTGCTGCCGCCGCGGGCTTCCGCGCCCGGTGCCCCGCCCGCGCTGCCGCTGCTGACCCACTCCGTACACCGTCGCGGGCCGCCTGCCCGGACCGCCGTGGCACCGGCGGTCTGAGGCAAGGATTCCCCCGCGTACGGACATCGGAGAAGAAGACAGCCATGAGCAAGCGCAACAGCCAGGAAGCCAAGCGCGCGGCCCGCGAGCGGCTGCGCATCGAGCGTGAGAAGCAGGCCAGGAAGGAGCGGACCCGGCGGCAGCTGCTGGTCGCCCTCTCGGTCGTCGGAGTGCTGGCCGTGGTGGCCGGTATCGGGATCTTCGTCGCCAAGCTGAACAGCCAGGACGCCAGCGACGACGGGATGTCCGTCACGACCGCGGGCGCCAAGGCGGAGAAGACCGTCGACGTCTACGAGGACCTGCGCTGCCCGGCGTGCGCCAGCTTCGAGCAGGCGATGGGCGAGCCGCTGCAGAAGGGTGCCGAGGAGGGCAAGTACAAGCTGCGCGTCCACCTCGGCGCCATCATCGACGGCAACATGGGCGGCTCCGGCTCCCGCAACGCCGCCCGTGCGCTGGGCGCCGCCAAGGCCGTGAGCGTCCAGGCGTTCGCGGACTACAAGGCGAAGCTGTACTCGGCCAAGTGGCACCCGGAGGAGCAGGAGGACAAGTTCGCCGACAACGACTACCTGCTCAAGGTCTCGGACACGGTCCCGGAGCTGAAGGACAACAAGGCGTTCGAGAAGGCCGTCAAGGGCAAGAAGTACACCAAGTGGGCCAAGGACATGATCGCCGGCTTCAACGGCGCCGACGTCCAGAGCACCCCCACCGTCCGGATCGACGGTGAGCAGGTGCAGCCCCAGGACGTGCCCGCCAAGCTCAAGGAACTGGGCGTGGACCTGAAGTCGGGCAAGGACGAGAAGAAGTAACCCGCGGCGGCCGGGAGCGGCGAGGGGCGGACCGTACGAGGTCTGCCCCTCGTTCGTACTCGTGCGTAACATGACCGCTCGTGACTTCTCCCCACTCGAGAACCGAACAGTCCCTGCCCGGCGGCGCGCTGCCCGCGCCGCGGCGCCGCGCCGTGGTCGCCGCCGGTGCGGCCGGTGCCGCGCTGCTGCCGCTCGCGGGCGCGGCCCCCGCGGCGAGCGCGGCCGACGCCGGTCCCTCCTTCGTGCACGGTGTCGCCTCCGGCGACCCGCTCCCCGACGGGGTGCTGCTGTGGACCCGGGTCACCCCGGAGCCCGGCGCCGTCCCCGGCTCGGGCCGGGGTGCCGCGGTCGACGTCGCGTGGGAGGTGGCCGCGGACCGCGGGTTCACCGACCGCGTGGCGCACGGCACCGTGCGGGCCGAGGCCGCCTCCGACCACACCGTCAAGGCCGATGTGCGCGGACTGCGCCCGGCCACCACCTACTTCTTCCGCTTCACCGCCGGCGGCGTCCACTCGCCCACCGGCCGCACCCGCACCGCCCCCGCCGAGGGAGCGGAGGTCTCCAACCTCCGCTTCGGGGTGGTCTCGTGCGCCAACTACGAGGGCGGCTGGTTCGCCTCCTACCGGCACCTGGCGGCCCGCTCCGACCTGGACGCGGTGCTGCATCTGGGCGACTACATCTACGAGTACGGGCACGGCGAGTACCCCACCGGGGACGACGTCGTGCGGACCGTCCAGCCCGAGCACGAGATCGTCTCGCTCGCCGACTACCGCACCCGGCACGGCCACTACAAGGCGGACCCCGACCTGCGGGCGATGCACGCGGCGCACCCCCTCGTCGCGATCTGGGACGACCACGAGTTCGCCGACAACGCCTGGTCGGGCGGGGCCGTCAACCACGACCCGGAGACGGAGGGCGGTTGGGCGCAGCGGGTCGCGGCGGCGAAGCAGGCGTACTTCGAGTGGCTCCCGGTACGGCCCTCCACCGCGGGCACCACTTTCCGGCGGCTGCGCTTCGGGCAGTTGGCCGAGCTGCACCTGCTGGACCTGCGCTCGTTCCGCGACGCGCAGGCCAAGGTGGGGCACGGCGGGGACATCGACGACCCGGACCGCACCCTGACCGGGCGCAAGCAGCTCGACTGGCTGAAGAAGGGGCTGGCGAGCTCGCAGGCCCGCTGGAAGCTCGTCGGCAACCCGGTGATGATCTCCCAGGTGGCCTTCGGCTCCGTCCCCGCCAAGTTCCTCGGGCCGCTGGGCGAACTGCTCGGCGTCCCCAAGGAGGGGCTGGCCGTCAACACCGACCAGTGGGACGGCTACACGGACGACCGCCGGGAACTCCTCACCCACCTGCGCGACAACCGGATCACCGACACCGTCTTCCTCACCGGTGACATCCATATGAACTGGGCCAACGAGGTTCCGCTGCTCGCGGCCGACTACCCCCACGAAGCCCCGCTGGCAACGGAGTTCGTCATCACCTCCGTCACCTCCGACAACCTGGACGACACCCTGCACGTGGCGCCCGACACCCTCTCGGGCCTCGCGGAGGCGGCCGTCCGCGCCGCCAACCGGCACGTGCGCTGGGTCGACATGGACTCGCACGGATTCGGGGTGCTGGACGTGGACGCGCACCGGGCGCAGATGGACTACTTCGTGCTGTCCGACAAGGCGGACAAGAACGCGACCGCCGCACTGCGCCGCTCGTACCGCACCGATTCCGGCTCGCAGCGGATCGAACGGACGTATCGCCCCCTGCACTGAGCCGCACCGCCGTACGCTGGCCTCATGGCAGGGGGCGAGCAGGGGGAGCAGGGGCACCTCGTCGATCAGCGTTTCGAACTGCTGGAGACGCTGGGGGCCGGGGGCATGGGAACGGTGTGGCGGGCGCGGGATGTCGCGCTGCACCGCGAGGTGGCGCTGAAGGAGGTCCGGCCCTTGTCGGCCGGACCCGGCGATCCCGCGGCCCTGGAGGGGTCGGAAGGGTCCCGGGCGCTGCGCGAACGCGTGCTGCGCGAGGCCCGGGCCCTGGCCCGGCTCAGCCATCCGCACGTGGTGACGATCCACCACATCGTGGACGAGGGGCCCTACCCCTGGCTCGTGATGGAGCTGGTGGACGGCCCCTCGCTGGAGCAGCGGCTGGCCGAGGGGCCGTTGGAGCCGCGTGCGGCCGCCCGGCTGGGCCGCGAGGTGCTCTCGGCGCTGCGCACGGCGCACGCCGCGGGCATCCAGCACCGCGATGTGAAGCCCGGCAACGTGCTGCTGCGCGCGGACGGTTCGGCGGTGCTCACGGACTTCGGCATCGCCGCGCTCCAGGACTCCGCCGCGGTGACGGCGACGGGCGAGTTCCTGGGGTCGCCGGAGTTCGTCGCGCCGGAGCGGGTCCGCGGGGTGGACGACGACCCGGCCGGTGATCTGTGGTCCCTGGCGCTGACGTTGTACGTGTGCACGGAGGGCCGCAGCCCGCTGCGCCGCGCCACCACGCTGGCCACCATCGCGGCGGTGCTCGACGATCCGGTGCCGCCGCCGGTGCGCAGCGGCGCGCTGGCGCCGGTACTGGCCGCGGTGCTCGTCAAGGACCCCGCGGCCCGGCCCGACGGGGCGGAGCTGGAGCGGATGCTGGCAGACGTCGCGGAGGGCCGGACGGCGACGCCGTATCTGCCGACCGAGACGTCGATCCCGGTCCGCTCCCCGGGCGCGCCTCCGGTGCCGACGCCCGTACCGGCACCGGGGGCTTCCACCGCGGCGCCCGGCGGCGCGGGCGGGAGGGCGCCGCACCGGCGGCGGGCCGTGTGGGCCGCTGCGGGCGGAGTGCTGGCGGCCGCGCTCGTCGCCGGGGGGCTGTTCCTGCTGGTCCGGCCGGGCGGCTCCGACGGCGCGGCGGCCGGGAGCGAGGACGGCAGGCGCGGTGCGCGCCCGGCCCCGACGGTGTCCGACGCGCAGGACGCCTCCTCGGCGCCGGAGACCGGCCCCTCCGCCTCCTCCGCCGGACCGGAGTCGACCCCGAGCCGGGAACCGGAGCCGGAACCCAGCACATCCTCGGCCCGGTCCGGCCCTCCGGCCGACTCCCCTGCCGGCTCTCCGGCCGACACCTGGGTGGCACAGCTCGGTTCGGTCGCGAAGGCGGACGGCACCGGCGCACGCGAGAAGATGCGCGCCGCCCTGAGCCGCAAGGCCGACGGGGTGCGCTATCTCGACAGCGACAGCTTCGCCTCGCTGCGCGGGGGCTACTGGATGTTCTACAGCTCCGGACCCGCGGGCGGCTTCCCCGACGGGACGGCGGCCGCCTCCTGGTGCAGCGCGCGGGGCCTCACCTCGTCGAACCAGTGCGTGGGCCGCTACGTCAGCGACGATGCCGCGGACCGCCCCTACATCTGCGCGCCCGGCGCCGCCCAGGGCACGGGGCGCTGCGAGCGCTGAGCCGTCCGGTCACGGCGCCCCGCGGTCGCGTTGGGCCGACCGGCGGCCGAGCGCACTCCCTTCCGGCGGTGGTGGCCTGTCGCCGCCGCGGTCCGGCTCCGCTGTGCGTACGTTGTGGGGCATTCGACGCGTTGGCCCCCGCGCCCCGAGGGCGCGTGATGCGGAGGTCGAGGGAGACCATGAGCTGGACACGTGCACGGAGGACGGCAGCCGCGGCCGCGATCTCCGGACTGCTCGCGCTCGTTCCGGCGGCACCGGCGGCACCGGCCGCCGGCAGCGCCGGGGAACGGGCGGGGCGCACACCCTCGTCCGGGGCCGCGGCCGCGGAACGAGCCGCCGCGCCGACCCCGCCACCGCCCCGCCTGCCGCGGAACTTCACCGGCAAGGGCCGGTGGATCGTCCGCGACCTGGGGATCGAGGTCCCGTTCCGCTGGGCGGGCCGCGACGGGGACAGCCAGATGGTGGCGGGGGGTCCGCAGTACCCGATCTGGTTCACGAACCTGATCTACCGCGGGACGCTCTACACGCTCACCTACAAGTGGCCCGGGCTGACCGAGCACCCCTGCTCGAAGATCCCCGGTTTCGACCGGGAACGGCTGAACGAGCTGCTCGCCAAGGCGCGGTTCGTCGGACGCGAGACCCTGGAGCGCACCCCGCGGCGGCAGGTGAACCACTGGCGGGTCGGTGTCGTCCTGCCGCAGCGGCCGCCGGGGAACCACCTGCGCTTCCCGCTCGCCCTCGGGGACGTCTACGTCGACCAGCGGGATCCCGGCACGTTCTGGCAGGTGCTCCAGTTCGGGGTCCAGAACCTCTACGATCCCGAGCTGGACGAGTGGCTGGTGATGAAGACCTTCGCGCACCGTCCGGGAGAGGTGGAACTGCCGCGGCGGTGCCGCACCGCCTCCTGAGCCTCCCGGGCAGCGCGGACGCCGCTGAGCGCCCGCCGCGCCCCGGCCCGGGCACCGCCGCGGGGTCACCGGCTCCGGCGGGCGCGGCGGGCGCGGCGGGCGCCTACAGCGTCTCCAGGAACCCCAGCACCGTCCGCCAGGTGCGCTCGGCGGCCTCCTCGTCGTAGTCCTCCAGCTCGGCGTGTGTGTACAGGTGCCCGGCCGCCGGATAGCGGTGCACCTCCACCTCGGCACCGGCCTGCTGCATCCGCAGGTACCAGGCGGTCAGCCAGTCGTGCGGTTCGAAGGCGTCGGGGTCGCCGACGTGGAGTTGCACGGGCAGGTCGTCGACCGCCGCGTCCTCCGGGATGTCCGAGGTGCCGGAGAAGAGCACCAGACCGCGGGCCTTGTCGTCGGCCAGCGCGAGGGTCTGGGCGATGGAGCCGCCCATCGAGAAGCCCGCGTAGACCAGCCCCTTGCCCGAGTGCGGCGCCGCGGCGGCCACGGCCCTGCGCAGCAGCTCGTCGCGGTCGGGGCTGCCCTCCTCCTCGCGCATCCGCATCCCCTCCTCCACCGAGGCGGCGGTCCGGCCGTCGAACAGGTCGGGGGCCACCACCTCGTGCCCCGCGGCGCGGAGCCGCTCCGCCGCGGCGCGCACGTCCGGAGTGAGCCCGCACACGGAGTGCAGGAGAACGAGCGATACGGGTGCCACAGATGTCACTTCCTTCACAAAGAACCCCTGGTGCGGCTCCTGGAGCCGGGTACTCCACATGGTGCCAGGTACGGTCGTCGGTGGTCCTCGGGCGGCCCGCCGCGGCCCGCCCGTCCCGGCACCGAGCCCGGGAACCCCGCTAGGAGAAAGGCGATCATGGAGAACGTGCTCCGGCCCGTCATCGTCTTCGGTGGCGCGATCGTGCTCTCGTACGTGCTCGCCTGGGCCGTCGACCGGCTGATGGTACGCCTGGACACCCGCCACCCGGAGACCCCGATGTGGGGGCTGCTGCGCAGCGGCCGCTTCCCCTTCCAGGCGGTCCTGTTCGTGCTGCTGGTCAGCAGTTTCTTCGACAGCACGCACCTGGCCAAGGACCACCGGGCCGGTGTCGACCGGTGGCTGACCATCGTGCTGGTCGCCGCCTCGGCCTGGCTGATCCTGCGGATCGTCGCCGCCATAACGGAGACGCTGGCCAACCGCTACGCCGGCGCCGCCCTGGACCCGGCGCGGGGACGGCGGGTACGCACCCAGCTCACCCTGATCCGGCGGCTGATCACCGCCGTGGTGACGGTGATCGCGGTGGCCGCCGTGCTGCTCCAGTTCCCGGGCATGAAGACGTTCGGCACCTCGATGCTCGCCTCGGCCGGTGTGCTGGGCATCGTCGCCGGTATCGCGGCCCAGTCCACGCTGGGCAACCTGTTCGCCGGGCTGTCGATCGCCTTCGGCGACATGGTGCGGATCGGCGACGAGGTCGTGGTGGAGGGGGAGCTGGGCACGGTCGAGGAGATCACCGTCTCCTATCTGGTGATCCTCACCTGGGACGAGCGCCGGATCACGATGCCGGTCTCCTACTTCACCAACAAGCCGTTCGAGAACTGGTCCCGCGGCGGCCCGCAGATGACCGGCACCGTCTACCTCCACCTCGACCACTCGACCCCCGTCGCGGAGCTGCGCGCCAAGACGGAGGAGCTGGTCCGGGCGAGCGACGAGTGGGACGGGCGGAACTGGAACGTGGTGGTCACCGGGACCACACCGACCACCGTCGAGGTACGGGTGGCCGTGACGGCGCGCACCTCCGGCGACCTGTGGACGCTGCGCTGCTCGCTGCGCGAGGACCTGATCGCCTGGCTGCGGGCCTACCACCCCGATTCGCTGCCGGGGATCCGGTACATCCCGCAGGAGAAGTCGATCTGACCCGCGGGCCCGGCCCGCACACCCGCGCGCGGCGCCGGTCCCGGCCGCGGCTGTGCCGCCGCTGTGCCGCCGCCACGGCGCACTCGTCGCGGCGGGCCCGGCGCGGGACGGCTCAGCTGCCCCGGAAGCTGCGGACGTCGAGCTGGTGCAGCACCCGGTCGACGGCCTCGGGATCCACCCCGGGCTCGTTGCGCGCCGCGATCACCTCGTGCCGGGCCGCCGACAGCAGCTCGTTCTGCAGCCGCCGCAGCTTCTGCGCGCGGGCCACCCGCTTGCTGTGCGCGGCCCGGCGCTCCTCGCCGACGATCTCGGGCGAGATCCGCGCGCCCACGTCCCAGGCGCGCCGCAGCAGTGCTTCGGAGACCTCTTCGGGCAGCTCCTCCACCTCTTCGATCTCCCGCAGCCGCCGCCGCGCCGCCTTGGCGACCCGCAACGCGAGCTGCCGCTCCAGTTCCCGTTCGGCGGCGCTGTCGGACTGCACGTTCAGCCTGCGGACCAGCCGGGGCAGGGTCAGGCCCTGGAAGACCAGGGTCACGAGCACCACCGCGAAGGCGATGAAGAGGATCGCCTCCCGGCCGGGGAAGGCTCCGCCCCCGGCATCGGGCCCGACGGACAGCGGGACGGCCAGTGCCAGCGCGACCGAGGCCACCCCGCGCATCCCGGCCCACCACACGACGACCGTCTCCCGCCAGTTGCGCGGGATGTCCTCGTCCAGGTCCTTGCGCTGATGCAGCCGCTGCGCCAGCCAGGCGGAGGGCAGCAGCCACAGCAGCCGCAGGGCGACCACGACGCCGACCACCGCGAGAGCCGCGGGCAGCAGCCGGCGCCAGTCCTGCTGGACGGTCCCGAAGACGGTGTGCAGTTCCAGCCCGATCAGCCCGAAGGCGATCCCGGTCACCAGCGTGTCCACGATCTGCCAGAACGTCTGCCCGGCCAGCCGGCCCTGCACGTCGTCCGCGTCCACGGCGTGCCCGGAGGCCAGGTAGAGCGCCGTCGTCAGGACGGCCAGCACACCCGAGCCCATCAGCTCCTCGGCGAGCACGTAGGAGGCGAAGGGCACCAGCAGGCTCAGCCCGGTCTGCAGGGTGGCGTCCCCGAGGTAGCCCATGAGCTTGTTCACCAGCCAGCCCAGTCCCAGGCCGACCGCGACCGCCACCACACCGGAGAGCACCAGCTCGCCCGCGGCCACGGGCAGCGAGAAGGTGCCGGTGACGGCGGCGGCGATGGCGACGTGGTAGAGGGTGATGGCCGTCACGTCGTTGAAGAGGCCCTCCCCCTCCAGCGCCGAGACCAGCCGCCTGGGCAGTCCGACGTTGCCGGCCACCGCGGTGGCCGCGACCGGGTCGGGCGGGGCGACCAGCGCGCCCAGCGCCACCGCCCCGGCCAGTCCGAGCCCGGGCACCAGCAGGTTGGCGACCGCGGCCACCGCCGCCGTGGTGACGAACACCAGCGCGACCGCCATCAGGAAGATCGGCCGCTTGTTCGCCGCGAACTGCCGCCAGGACGTGCGCTGGGCCGCGGCGTAGATCAGCGGCGGCAGCACCAGCGGCAGGATGAACTCGGGCGGCAGCGAGACGTTCGGGATGGAGGGGATCAGCGCCAGCACGCCGCCGAAGAGCGTCATCAGCACAGGCGAGGGCAGCCCGAGCTTGTCCCCGAGGGGGACCATCAGCACGGCGGCGAGCAGCAGGGCGAAGAAGAGGGCGAGCTGATCCATCCGGGTCAGGAACTCTCGGCCCGCACCTTGTCCAGCGCGGCCTGCAGGTCGGCCGGGTAGCCGCTCTCGTACTCGACCCGGCTCCCGTCGCCCGGGTGCTCGAAGCCGAGTCGCACCGCGTGCAGCCACTGGCGCTCCAGCCGCAGCCGCTTGGCCAGCGTGGGGTCGGCGCCGTAGGTCAGATCGCCCACGCACGGATGCCGGTGTGCCGCCATGTGCACGCGGATCTGGTGGGTGCGCCCGGTCTCCAGCTTGATGTCCAGCAGGCTGGCGGCCCGGAACGCCTCGACCAGGTCGTAGTGGGTCACCGACGGCTTGCCGTCGGAGGTGACCGCCCACTTGTAGTCGTGCTGCGGATGGCGGCCGATGGGCGCGTCGATGGTGCCGCTGAGCGGGTCGGGGTGGCCCTGGACGAGCGCGTGGTAGCGCTTGTCGACGGTGCGCTCCTTGAACTGCCGCTTGAGCAGCGTGTAGGCCCGCTCGGACTTGGCGACGACCATCAGCCCGGAGGTGCCGACGTCCAGCCGGTGCACGATGCCCTGCCGCTCCGCCGCGCCGGAGGTGGCGATCGTGTACCCGGCGGCTGCCAGCCCGCCGATCACGGTGGGTCCGCTCCAGCCCGGACTGGGGTGGGCCGCGACCCCGACCGGCTTGACGATCACCACGATGTCGTCGTCGTCATGGACGATCTCCATGCCCTCCACGGGCTCGGCGACGATCCGCACCGGCTGCGCCTGCCGGGGCATCTCCACCTCGATCCAGGCGCCGCCCTGCACCCGGTCGGACTTGCCCGCCGGCGCCCCGTCCAGCAGGACCTTGCCGTCCGCGGCCAGCTCCGCCGCCTTGGTCCGCGAGAAGCCGAACATCCGGGCGAGGGCGGCATCGACGCGCTCGCCCTCCAGGCCGTCGGGTACGGGCAGGGTCCGGGTCTCAGGAAGCGTGCTCACCTGATCGAGTATGCCGGACGCAGCCGTACGGCCCGCACGCCCTCGCCCCCGGCGGCACCCCGACTGCGCCCCGGCGGCGCCCCGACAGCACTGTGCGGGCGCGGCTCCCGGCGCCCGCACCGCCGGTCACCCGCTCACCCGCGCAGACCACCTCGGGGTGCGGCGCCCGCCGCCTGCGCCGACGGTGTGACAGAAGCCTCGGGACCAGCAGCGACACCGGAGGGCATCGCCGATGACGCCGCGCAGGACGCCTCAGCACCCCGCGCCGGACTCCGGTCCGGACGGCGGTATACGCCGCCGTCCCGGACAGGGCCGCCGACGCCTGCTGGCGGCGGCCACCGCACTGGCCACCGCCTGCCTCACGCTGGCCCCGGTGCGGGTGGCGGCGGCCGCCGAGGGCATCGCGGGCCCCTGCGCCATAGCTCCGGGCAGCGGCACCGACGAGGGACCGCTCGGGCCCGGCTACGTCCGCCCGCAGGGCAGCAAGCGGGCGCTGATGCTGATGGTCGACTTCAGCGACCACCCCGCGGCCACCCCCGCCCGGAAACGCGCGCGCTTCTTCTCCCGGTACGGCGACCGGTTCTGGAACCGCGCCTCCTTCGGCAAGTACCGGCTGGAGACCGAGACCAGCTCGGACTGGATACGCATGCCGCGGCCGTGGTCCTCCTACGGGATCACCCGCGGCATCCCCACCGGTCTGATGCGCGGCTACGTGCAGGACGCGCTGGAGGCCGCGCACCGCCAGGGCACCGACGTGCACGGCGCCGACCTCGTCTTCGTCGTGGCCGACAGCAATCTGCCCGCCGCGCCCACCGTCTCCCAGGCGCACACCTTCGACGGGCTCCGCGCCGCGGGAACCCGGGTGCACGGTGCGGCCCTGATCTTCGGCCGCGCCTCCGACTCGGCGCTGTGGCAGCGCGGGAACTTCGTCCACGAGGCCCACCACCTCTACGGTCTGCCCGACCTCTACAACGTCGTGGAGAACGCGTCCGTCGAGTACGCGGGGGGCTGGGACACCATGAGCATGGCAGGGATCTCCGACCTGCTGGGCTGGCACAAGTGGAAGTTCGGCTGGCTGTCCCGCTCCCGCGTCGGCTGCGTCACCTCGGCGGGCACCTCCGAGCACACGCTGGAGCCGGTCAGCTCCCCGGACGCGGGGCTGGCCGTGATACGGACGGGCCGGCACCGGGCGATAGTGGCCGAGGCGCGCACCCGCTCCGGACTGGACCGGGACATCTGCGCGGAGGGCGTGCTCCTCTACACCGTCGACTCGGCCCGGCCCACCGGCGAGGGCCCGGTCCGTGTCGTCGACTCCCGCCCCCGCAGCGGCGGCGGCGCCGCCTGCGCCGACCGGCTGCCCAGCGAACTGGCCGAGATGTCGGACGCGCCCTTCGCGCCGGGCGAGAGCCACACCTTCTCCGGCGGGATACGCATCACCGTCGGCGACGCCACCGACGAGGGCGGCTACCGCGTCCGGGTGCACGTCCCGCACCACGGCTGAGCGCCCCGGCCGGACACCCCGGCAGAGCATTCCGGCGGCGGCCGGCGCCGCACCGACGGCCGGTGCCGCACGGCGTCCGGCTCCGCACGGCGTCCGGCTCCGGCGAGCGGCCCGCCGGCTCAGTCCCGGTGGACGGTGCCGTCCGGGTCCAGGCCGCGGAAGGAGAGCAGCACGATCAGGATGCCGCCGCACACGATGGCCGAGTCGGCGAGGTTGAACACCGCGAAGTGCTTGGGCGCGATGAAGTCCACGACGGCGCCCTGGAAGACCCCCGGGGCGCGGAAGATCCGGTCGGCCAGATTGCCGCAGGCGCCGCCCAGCAGCAGGCCCAGCGCAATCGCCCAGGGGAGGCTGTAGAGCTTCCGGGCGATCCGCGCGATCACCACCACGACGGCCACCGCGATCGCGCTCAGCACGAGCGTGAGCGCCTCCCCCAGGCCGAAGGCGGCACCGGGGTTGCGGATGACGCTCAACTGGAGCCAGGAGCCCAGCAGCTCGATCGGGGCGTGGTTCTCCAGCTCCGCGACCACCACCAGCTTGCTGACCAGATCCAGCGCGAACGCGAACCCGGCCACCGCGGCCAGCACACCGATCCGCCGCCTGCGCCGCGGGGGTGCGGCGGACTCCCCCTCCGCGTGCTCCTCTTCACCACCGCCGGCCGCGCCTTCGTCGGGGCCGTCGACAGTCCGCTCCACCTCAGTCACGCCTTGAGGGTACGACACACGCGGACGGCGGTGGTCACGGTGTTCCCCGCGCTCAGCGGCGCTCCTGTTTCTGCTTGCACTCCACGCAGAGCGTGGCCCGCGGGAACGCCTGCATCCGGGCCTTCCCGATCGGCTTGCCGCAGTTCTCGCACTGCCCGTACGTCCCCGCGTCCAGCCGCTCCAGCGCACGCTCGCTCTGGTAGAGCATCTCGCGCGCGTTGGCGGCCAGCGCCATCTCGTGCTCGCGGGTGATGTTCTTGGTCCCGGTGTCCGCGTCGTCGTCACCGGCGCCGTCGCCCGAGTCCCGCATCAGGCCGCTGAGCGCCTCCTCCGCGGAGGCGATCTCCTGCCGGAGCCCGTCGGCCTCCTCCCGCAGGCCCGAGCGGGCCTCCTCGACCTCTTCCGGGGACCAGGGTTCCTCGTCGGGGCGTACCGGCAGTTCGCCGGGGGCCACCGGGCCCGCTTCGCTCCGCGCCGTGGGCACCGCCTCGGTCTCCGTCACCGGAGTCTTCTTCGCAGCCACCGTCCCTGCTCCCGTCGTCGTCCGCGCGTCCTGTCCGGTGGGCGCCCCGGCAGCGCCTTCCTGCCGGCCCCCCGCCGTTCCGGCCGCTGTCGTCGCCGCGGCCCCGTCGGCCGCCGCCCGTTCCCCCGCGCCTGTCCTCGCCGCGGCCTTCTTCGCCGGTGCCTTTCCGGCGGCCGACTTCTTCGCGGCCGACTTCTCGGCCGGTGCCTTCTTCGCCGGTGCCTTCTTCGCAGCCGTCTTCTTGGCGGCCGTCTTCTTGGCCGATGCCTTCTTGGCCGGTGCCTTCTCGGCGGCCGCCTTCTTCGCGGGCGCCCTTTTCGCGGGCGCCTTCTTCGCGGCCGTCTTCTTGGCCGGTGCCTTCTTCGCCGATGCCTTCTCGGCCGGCGCCTTCCCGGCCGCCTTCTGCGCCGCCGCGGTCCGGTCCCCGTCGTCTGTGGCCTTCTTCGATGCTGCCGTCTTCTTCGCGGCGCTCTCCTCCGCCACCATGACCGCGGCCCCTTCACATTTTGTGATCTTGCTCGCGAAACGTGACCGGAACGATAAATCGACTTCAAGCGCACAGCAACGGGGCACGCCGGTCTGCCACCTTTGTGCCCCGCCCGGCCGCGCGAAAACCGCTCCGTACCCGGGGCGGAATCCCCGTACACTGGGGACGGCGAGAGGCGAAGACGGGGACGAGTAGCGTCTGTGAGCGGCCCAGAGCGATCCGGGGACGGTGGAAGCCCGGAGGCGAGCGCGACGTGAAGATCACCCCCGAGCCGCCGGAGGAAAGCCCGGAGCACCCCGCTCCCGGGCGAGTAGAACCGGCAGCGCTACCCCAATGAGGGGACGGCGGGCACAGTCCGCCGTCAAGGAGGGTGGTACCGCGGGTCCGCCGCCGGCCAGGCAGGCGAGCTCGTCCCTCCGACGGAAGTGAAGAAGCGCAGCATCTTCCCGATGTCCGCCGGAGGAAGAAGACCCGCCGATGCAATACAACCAGGTGCCCGCCCAGGTCGACCTGCCCGCGCTGGAACGCGCCGTGCTCGATTTCTGGCAGCAGAACAAGGTGTTCGCCCGCACCCTCGAACAGTCCGAGGGCCGCCCGGAGTGGGTCTTCTACGAGGGCCCGCCCACCGCGAACGGCATGCCCGGAGCGCACCACATCGAGGCCCGCGTCTTCAAGGACGTCTTCCCCCGCTTCCGCACCATGCGCGGCTACCACGTGGCACGCAAGGCCGGCTGGGACTGCCACGGCCTGCCGGTGGAACTCGCCGTGGAGAAGGAACTGGGCTTCAACGGCAAGCAGGACATCGAGAACTACGGCATCGCCGAGTTCAACGCCCGGTGCCGGGAGTCGGTGACCCGGCACACCGACGCGTTCGCCGAGCTGACCACCCGGATGGGCTACTGGGTCGACCTGGACGACGCCTACCGGACGATGAACCCCGAGTACATCGAGTCTGTGTGGTGGTCGCTCAAGCAGATCTTCGAGAAGGGCCTGCTGGCCCAGGACCACCGGGTCGCCCCCTGGTGCCCCCGCTGCGGCACCGGGCTGTCCGACCACGAGCTGGCACAGGGCTACGAGACGGTGGTGGACCCCTCCGTCTACGTCCGGATGCCGCTCACCTCCGGACCGCTGGCCGGCGAGGCGTCGCTGATGGTGTGGACGACCACACCGTGGACGCTGGTCGCCAACCTGGCCGTGGCCACCCACCCGGACGTCACCTACGTCGTGGCCTCCGACGGCACCGACAAGATCATCGTGGCCGAGCCGCTGCTGGACAGCGCGCTCGGCGAGGACTGGCACATCACCGGCGAGCGCTACACGGGCCGGGAGATGAACGGCTGGAGCTACCGGCGCCCGTTCGAACTGGTGGACATCCCGGGGGCGCACTTCGTCGTCAACGACACCTACGTCACCACCGAGGACGGCACCGGCATGGTGCACCTGGCCCCCTTCGGTGAGGACGACTTCCGGGTCGCCCGCGCCAACGGCATCACCCCGGTCGTGCCCGTCCGCGCCGACGGCACGTTCGAGCCCGGCCTGGACCTGATCGGCGGCCAGTTCTTCAAGAAGGCCGACGAGGCCCTGGTCGCCGACCTGGACGCCCGCGGTCTCCTCTTCCGGCACGTGGCCTACGAGCACAGCTACCCCCATTGCTGGCGCTGCCACACGGCCCTCATCTACTACCCACAGCCGTCCTGGTACATCCGCACGACCCGGATCAAGGAGGCCCTGCTCCGGGAGAACGAGGCCACCAACTGGTTCCCGGACTCCGTCAAGCACGGCCGCTTCGGCGACTGGCTGGACAACAACGTGGACTGGGCGCTCTCGCGCAACCGCTACTGGGGCACCCCGCTGCCCGTCTGGCGGTGCGAGGAGGGCCACCTCACCTGCGTCGGTTCGCTGGCCGAGCTGAGCGAACTGTCCGGCAGCGACCAGTCGGAGCTCGACCCGCACCGGCCCTACATCGACGCCGTCACCTTCGGCTGCCCCGCCGAGGGCTGCGCACTGGAGGCGGAACGCGTCCCGGAGGTCATCGACGCCTGGTACGACTCCGGCTCCATGCCCTTCGCGCAGTGGGGCTACCCGTACAAGAACAAGGAGCTGTTCGAGAAGCGCTACCCGGCGCAGTTCATCTCGGAGGCCATCGACCAGACCCGCGGCTGGTTCTACACCCTGATGGCGGTCGGGACCCTGGTGTTCGACAAATCCTCCTACGAGAACGTGGTCTGCCTGGGCCACATCCTGGCCGAGGACGGCCGCAAGATGTCCAAGCACCTGGGCAACACCCTGGAGCCGATCCCCCTCATGGAGCAGCACGGCGCCGACGCGGTGCGCTGGTTCATGGCCGCGGGGGGCTCGCCCTGGGCGGCCCGCCGGGTCGGCCACGGCACCATCCAGGAAGTCGTCCGCAAGACGCTGCTGACCTACTGGAACACCGTCGCCTTCCAGGCCCTGTACGCGCGGACGAGCGGCTGGGCGCCCTCCGGGGCCGACCCGGAGCCGCACCTGCGCCCGCTGCTGGACCGCTGGCTGCTGAGCGAGCTGCACGCGCTGGTCGACCAGGTCACCATCGCCATGGACGGCTACGACACCCAGCGCGCGGGCAAGCTGCTGTCCACCTTCGTCGACGACCTGTCCAACTGGTACGTCCGCCGCTCCCGGCGCCGCTTCTGGCAGGGCGACGCCGCCGCGCTGCGCACCCTGCACGACGTGATCGAGACCGTCACCAAGCTGATGGCGCCGATCACCCCGTTCCTGGCCGAACGGGTCTGGCAGGACCTCGTCGTCCCGGTCACCCCCGACGCGCCCGACTCGGTGCACCTGTCGAGCTGGCCGCAGGCCGACCTCAGCCGCATCGACCCCGAGCTGTCCCAGGACATGCTGCTGGTGCGGCGTCTGGTGGAGCTGGGCCGTGCCTCGCGCGCCGAGTCCGGCGTCAAGACCCGCCAGCCGCTGTCCCGGGCGCTCATCGCCGCACAGGGCTTCGAGACCCTCTCCCCCGAGATGCGCACCCAGATCACGGAGGAGCTGAACGTCGAGCAGCTCGCCTCTCTCGCGGATGTCGGCGGCTCACTCGTCGACACCACGGCCAAGGCCAACTTCCGGGCGCTGGGCCGCCGCTTCGGCAAGGACACGCAGGCGGTCGCCAAGGCCATCGCCGGTGCCGATGCCGCGGCGCTGTCGGTGGCCCTGCGCGAGGGCACCGGCACCGTGGAGGTGGACGGCGAGACCGTGGCGCTGAGCCCCGAGGAGGTCATCATCACCGAGACGCCCCGCGAGGGCTGGTCGGTGGCCTCCGATCCCGGCGCCACCGTCGCGCTCGACCTGGAGATCTCTCCCGAGCTGCGGCGCACCGGACTGGCCCGGGACGCCATCCGGCTCATCCAGGAGGCCCGGAAGAACTCCGGCCTGGACGTCGCCGACCGGATCGAGCTGCGCTGGCAGTCCGACGACGAGGAGGTGGCGCGCGCGCTGGCCGAACACACCTTCCTCATCGCGGAAGAGGTCCTGGCCGAGGAGTTCGCCCAGGGCGACCCGGAGGAACTCGAGGGCCCCACCTTCGAGGACGAGGCGCTGTCCCTGACGTTCCGGCTCCGCAAGGGCTGAGCCACCCGCAGTACCGCAGTACGGTACCGCCCCCGTCCGCTGACCGCGGCCGGGGGCGGTGCCGCTGTGGCCCCCGCGGTGCTGCGGTCGTGCCGCGATGCTGCGCGCACCGCGATGCTGCCGCGGCCGAGCCCGGGGACGAGCCCGGGGACGAGCGGCGGAGCGGTCCGGGGGCCGGCAGCACGAACGGGCCGGGCCCGGGAGCGGAAGGTGCTCCCGGGCCCGGCCCGTCGACAGTGGGCGCTCAGCGCGCCCGGATCAGCTCTCGTCCTCGTCGATGAGGAAGCCTCGCATCGGCGACGGCGCCTGCTGGCCCTGCGGGCCGCCCTGCGGCCGGACCGGTGCCATCGGCTGGGTCATGGCCGGCGACATCTGCTGCTGGCTGCCGTAGGACTGGCCGGGACCGCCCTGGGTGTGCGGACCACCGCCGGGGCCGCCACCGGGGCCGCCCATGGAGTGGCCGTTGTTGCCCATGGACTGGTGTCCGCCCATGGTGCCGCCGGCGTTTCCGGGGGCACCGGCGGGAGCACCGGCTCCGGCCGGGGCCATCGACGGCGAGGGCGCGGGCAGCGATGCGGTCGCGGGCGTCCGCGGCGGCGCGAGCGAGTCGTCGGCCTGGTTCTCCAACTGCCGGAGCTGGCTCTCCAGGTACGACTTCAGCCGCGTGCGGTACTCGCGTTCGAAGCCGCGCAGGTCCTCGACCTTGCGCTCCAGGGTGGCGCGGGCGGACTCCAGGGAGCCCATCGCGACCCGGTGCTTCTCCTGCGCGTCCCGCTCCAGCGCGTCGGCCTTGGCGCGGGCGTCCCGCTCCAGGCCCTCGGCGCGGCTGCGGGCCTCACCGACGATCTTGTTGGCCTCGGAACGGGCCTCCGCGATCGCGTGGTCGGCCGTCTGCTGCGCCAGCGACAGCACGCGGGCCGCGCTGTCGTTGTTCTGGCCACCGCCGCCGGGCATCTGCGGACCACCCTGCGGGCCGCCCTGCGGACCGCCGGGGCCCATGGGGCCGCCCTGCTGCGGACCGGGACCGCCGGGACCCATCGGACCGCCCTGCGGACCCGGACCGCCGGGGCCACCCGGACCGCCGGGACCGCCGGGGCCCGCGGGGAGCTGCGCCTGACCGCCGGGAAGCTGCGGCGGGCCGCCCATACCCTGCTGCTGGGGCGGGACGGGCTGCGGTCCGGATATGGCGGCGGGCACAGGAGCCCCGCCTTGCTGCTGCTGCCTGTCCTGAGGTTCAGGAGGCTTGCGCATGCCGCCCTGTTGCTGTTGCTGGTTCTGAGCCGCCGCGCGCGTGGCCGCAGCCAGCTTGGCGCGCAGGTCCTCGTTCTCCCGCAGCAGCCGGGTCAGCTCGGCTTCGACCTCGTCGAGGAAGGCATCGACCTCGTCCTCGTCATAGCCTTCGCGCAGACGGACGGTCGTGAACTGCTTGTTCCGCACGTCCTCGGGGGACAGGGGCATCTCTTCACCTCAACGTAAGTCGTCGGCATATCGGCAAGACCATTCCGATCGTTCACAGCCTGGCCACGACGTTGATCAGGATGTAGACGATGATCATGAGTACGAAGAAGGACAGGTCAAGCGCCACGCCCCCGAAGCGCAGCGGTGGGATGAACCGCCGCAGAAGCTTGAGTGGCGGATCGGTGACAGTGTAGGTCGCCTCGAGAACGACCACCATCGCCTTGCCGGGTTGCCATGAGCGGGCGAACTGGAAGACATAGTCCATCACCAGCCGGAAGATCAGCACGAGCAGGAAGCAGTACAGCGCGATTTGGACCACGTCCAATGCGGTTCTCATCTGCGCGTCCCTCTCCCCTGGGGCTCTCGTGCCGCCTTGGCGGCCTGTTCCTGGACCCTGCGTCTCAGCTCTGGTTGAAGAACCCGCCCTCTGCGATGCGGGCCTTGTCCTCCGCCGTGACATCGACGTTAGCAGGAGACAGCAGGAACACCTTCTGCGTCACTCGCTCGATACTGCCGTGCAGACCGAAGACCAGACCAGCCGCAAAGTCGACAAGTCGCTTCGCATCGGTATCGTCCATCTCCGTCAGATTCATGATCACCGGAGTGCCCTCACGGAAGTGTTCCCCGATGGTACGGGCTTCGTTGTAGGTCCGGGGGTGCAACGTGGTGATCCGGTACGGCTCACGTTCGGACACGACCTTGGGCATGATCACCGGGGCGCTCTTCTCGACATTCTGGCGTTCAGGTGTGATGGATGACACGGGAGCAATTCTCCCGGCTCGTCCGCTTTCGGCGGCAACCGCCGGAGGGGTCTCCGGCTCCCGCTCCCGCTGCGCCGGCGGGTGAGCAACCCTCACCGACTCCTCGGGATCGGTCTTTTGGAGCGAATGGTGTGATTGTTCCGACTCGTACCGCCGATGATCCCGTTCGGGCTCGGGCTCGGGCTCGAACTCGTCGTCAGGGTCGAATCCCCGGCCGTCGTACCCATCGTCCTCCACGAGGCCGAGGTAGACCGCCATCTTGCGCATCGCGCCGGCCATTCTCTGCGTCCTCCGCTCTGTGGTGGATCGACTCCATCGACGCAGCCCCCGTCACCGGTGGCCCTGGGATGATCCACGCAGCCTCTCCGACCGGCCTTTTCCGGCGGAAATGACCATATATTCTGCTGTGGCCCCACTCGCTTCGCGACGTTACCGGAGCCGAGGTCGGTCTCCGAGTACCGCACTGCCGACGCGCACATGTGTCGCACCCGCGAGCACCGCCTCTTCGAGATCCGAACTCATTCCCGCCGACACCATCGTCGCAGCAGGATGCGCCACCCGCAGGGCGGTTGAGACTTCCCACAGCCGGTCGAAAGCCGCCCGGGGGCGCCCCGCCAGCGGGCCCGTCAGCGGCGCGACGGTCATCACTCCGTCGAGCCGCAGACCTTGGGCCGCCGCCACCGCGTCCGCGAGATCCGCCACACCGTCGGGTGCCACACCGCCCCGCTCCCCCACCGAACCGGACGGGGCGTCGAGGGCGACCTGGACCAGACATCCGATCTCCCGCTCCGCGCGGACGGCGGCCGCCGAGAGGGCGGACACCAGCCGCGCGCGGTCCACGGAGTGGACATGGTTCGCATAACCGGCAACCGACCGCGCCTTGTTGGTCTGCAACTGGCCGACGAAGTGCCAGTCGAGCCCAGCACCCGCACAGGCGGCCGCCTTCTGCGCCGCCTCCTGGTCGCGGTTCTCCGCCACGTCCCGCACGCCCAGCTCGGCCAGCAGCCGGACATCGGAGGCGGGGTGGGTCTTGGTCACCACGACGAGCGTGACCTCGTCCCGCCGGCGCCCCGCCGCGCGGCAGGCGCCCTCGATGCGCTCCTCCACCCGGGCGAGACGGGTGGCCAGCTCCGCCTTGCGCGCCGCCTCGGAGGACGCCGACGCCGCGGAGTCCGCGAAGTCCGCGGACCGCCCGTCCACGGACTCCGCGGACATGTCCGACTCCGGGCCCCCATAGGGCATATCGTCCGTCATCTCTCAGTCCGCCTCGATCCAGACATACCCCGCAAGCCTTCCCGTGGTCCTGTCCCGGCGGTAGGAGAAATGATCAGCGGACTCCAGAGTGCACACGGAGGAGTGACCGCGGTCGACGACCCCCGCACGGGTGAGCTGCGCCCGCACCCCGGCGGCCATGTCGACGGCAGGGGTGCCCGCCCGGGTCGTCGCGTGCGCCTCGGGGACGGCAGCCGCCACTTCGGCGCGCATCTGCTCCGGAACCTCGTAGCAGCTTCCGCAGACCGCGGGCCCGGTACGCGCGACGATGCGCTCCGGCACGGCGCCGAGCCCGGTCATCGCCTCGACCGTCGCACCCACCACTCCGGCCTGCACACCCGGCCGTCCCGCGTGCGCGGCACCGACGACCCCGGCGACGGGGTCGGCGAGCAGCACGGGGGTGCAGTCCGCGGTGAGCACGGCGAGCGCGAGCCCCCGACGTGCCGTCACCACGCCGTCGACGGGCGGCGCCTCGGCTCCGAACGGGCGATCGACGACAGCGACGTCGCGTCCGTGCACCTGGTGCATCCAGACCACCGAACCGGGCGACAGCCCGAGCGCCTGCGCGACCCGCTCCCGGTTGGTGCGCACCGCCTCGGGGTCGTCGCCGACCGCGCCGCCGAGATTGAGCTCCTCATACGGAGCGGCGCTCACCCCGCCCCACCTGTCGGTGAAGGCGAAATGCGCGCCGCTGACCGTCTCTTGTTCCGCTATCACTTCAGGAAGTCCGGCACATCCAGCTCTTCCGCCTGACTGTCGTGGTACGGGCGGGCCGGCGGCACCTGCGGGGTGGCGGACGGCGGCGGGACCTCGCTCACCGGAGCGGGCTCCGGGCGCGGCGGGGCCTCCTCCTCGCGCGGCGGGGCGACGGCGCCCAGGCCGCTGAACGAGGGGCGCTCGGGCTCCGGGTCGGCGGCGGGCGCCGACTCGTCCTGGTAGGCGGGGGCCGAGGAGCTCGCTGCGGACGACTGGCCGAGCGCCTTCTCCCCCTTCTTGGCGGGCGGCTGACCGCCGTCGAACCCGGCCGCGATGACGGTGACCCGCACCTCGTCGCCGAGCGCGTCGTCGATGACGGCACCGAAGATGATGTTCGCCTCGGGGTGGGCGGCCTCGCTCACCAGTTGAGCGGCCTCGTTGATCTCGAACAGCCCGAGGTCCGAACCGCCGGAGATGGAGAGCAGGACACCGCGCGCCCCGTCGATGGACGCCTCCAGGAGCGGCGAGGAGATGGCCATCTCGGCGGCGGCGACCGCGCGGTCGTCGCCGCGGGCCGAGCCGATCCCCATCAGGGCCGATCCCGCCTCGGACATCACGGACTTGACGTCGGCGAAGTCGAGGTTGATCAGACCGGGGGTGGTGATGAGGTCGGTGATGCCCTGGACGCCCGAGAGCAGCACCTGGTCCGCCGACTTGAAGGCGTCCAGCACGCTGACCTGGCGGTCCGAGATGGACAGCAGCCGGTCGTTGGGAATGACGATCAGCGTGTCGACCTCGTCGCGCAGTCCCGCGATGCCGTCCTCGGCCTGGTTGGCCCGGCGGCGGCCCTCGAAGGTGAAGGGGCGGGTGACGACACCGATGGTGAGGGCGCCGAGCGAGCGGGCGATGTTCGCCACGACGGGCGCGCCGCCGGTGCCGGTGCCACCGCCCTCGCCGGCCGTCACGAAGACCATGTCGGCCCCCTTGAGGACCTCTTCGATCTCCTCGCGGTGGTCCTCAGCCGCCTTGCGGCCGACGTCCGGGTTGGCACCGGCGCCGAGGCCGCGAGTCAGCTCGCGGCCCACATCGAGCTTGACGTCGGCGTCGCTCATCAACAGGGCTTGCGCGTCAGTGTTGATCGCGATGAACTCGACGCCCTTGAGACCGACCTCGATCATCCGGTTGATGGCGTTCACGCCACCGCCGCCGATACCGACGACCTTGATGACTGCGAGGTAGTTCTGCGGTGCTGCCACGTCGAAGGCCTCTCGCCTCGAGTTACGTATCCCTGTGGGGCGGTTCGAACGCCGACCCGAACCCTAAGTGTGAAGTTTAGGGTTACCAGTGCCTGTCTTACTCGGACTCTTCGCAACGGACACTAAGTCGACAAGTGCTGGGTGTTCAACGAACACGCCGAACCTCCCGTTTTTCTTTTCACCCTATGTGATCAGACCGAGCAGTAGCCATCCAGGGTGCTCACCAGCGGCGATACGCGTCAACTGACACGGTCCCGGCCGACGGTGACCCCGGCGTCCGCACCGATCCGCGACCACTGACCGTCCGCGGCACGGGATACTCCGCTCCTCCCTGCCGATCGCGGCCAGGGAACCGGGGGTTTGCCCCCGGCGGAACGAGGTACCTGTGCGGCGGCCCGAGCAGCAGCCGTCCGAGGTGCCCGCCGGCAGCGGGGACCGTCCATGGGGACGGACCGCTCCCGGCGAGAACATCAGCCTGATCATGCGGGGCAGCCCGGGTCAACTGACACGGCCACGGAACGGCGGACTCCAGCCGTTCGCCGAACCCGGCTGGGGGTACGGCGGTTAGCGCGGGCCGCGGCTAACTGTCCGAAGCGGCCGGGGCACTGGGGGCCGTGACATCGAAGTGCGTGGCGTCCTCGGCGGCTTTCATCAGGGCCGTGAGCGCCGCGGCCTTCGCGCGGCCGCGTTCGGCGCTGCCCCACCGGACGGTGCGGTCCCCCGTCAGCTCCAGGGTGATGTCGTCGAAGGAGCGGATCCGGACGGTGCGGGTGGCGCGGTGGACGGATTCCGGAAGTGCGGCGGTGGCCCGGGCCGCTTCCCGGCGCAGCCGCCCGGACGAGAAGTACCGCTCGTCCGCGGCCCGCCGCGGTGCGAGGACCAGAAGCGGAACTCCTTCGGGCGGGTTGCCGACTGTGGCGAATCGCACGCCTTCGGAGTCGACTTCCACATAGTCGCCCGCCTTCTCCATCAACAGCGCCGGGCGCCGTTCGGTGACGGTGAGCGTCAGCCCGTGCGGCCAGGAACGCTCGGCCGCGACCTCGCGGACCCTCGGGAGCGCGCGGCGCACCCTGTCCTGCAGTGCCGCCGTGTCGACGGTGACGAGCGGCGCGCCCTCGGGAGCCGCGGCGGCGCGGCTGACGTCGGCCTCGCTCAGCACCCGGGTGCCGGTGACCGAGACGTTCCGCAGCCGCAGCCACGGCGAGCCGTAGAGCACCCAGGTGCCGAAGCCGCCCAGCGGGACGGCGAGGAGCAGCAGCAGGGCGAGAGCGCGCCTGCGGCGCAGACGCGGCCCGAACCGGCGCGGGCGCGCCCGCTCCTCGTGGCCGCCGCCGGATCCGGAGTCCGGTTCGGCGCCGGTCGCGGCGTCGACGGTGCGGCTCCGGTAGGCGGTCCGGCGGCGCGGTGGCACCTCGCCGGCACCGCCGGAAGCCCGGCCGCCGCCCGGCCTTCCGGCCGCTCCGGTTGCCTTGCCGGCTCCGGGGGCTCCGGCTGCTCTCACCACGAGGACCACCCTGCTCTCTGCGTGCTCGGCGAGGCGCCGGTTCCGCGCCGCGCCGGTCAGTCCCGGCGGTTGGCGGCGATCGCCTCGTACACCATGCCGACAAGCAGTTCATCGGCGTCCGGACGGCCGAATTCGGCTGCCGCGCGGGACATCGCGGTGAGCTGCTGCGGGTCGGCGAGGACCGGGAGCACGTTGCCCTGGATCCACTCCGGCGTCAGTTCCGCGTCGTCGACCAGGAGTCCGCCGCCCGCCTTGACGACCGGCTGTGCGTTGAGCCGCTGTTCGCCGTTGCCGATCGGCAGCGGGACGTAGGCGGCGGGCAGCCCGACGGCCGACAGTTCCGCCACGGTCATCGCGCCCGCGCGGCAGAGCATCATGTCGGCCGCGGCGTACGCGAGGTCCATCCGGTCCACATACGGTACCGGCACATAGGGCGGCATTCCGGGCATGTGGTCCACGTGGGGGATCTCGTTCTTGGGCCCGACCGCGTGCAGGATCTGGATCCCCGCGCGCTGCAGATGCGGAACGACCTGCTGGACGACCTCGTTGAGCCGGCGCGCGCCCTGCGAACCGCCGGAGACCAGCAGCGTCGGCAGGTTGGGGGCCAGCCCGAAGGCGGCACGCGCCTCGGGCCGCACGGCGGAGCGGTTGAGGGTCGCGACGGAGCGGCGCAGCGGGATCCCGACGTAGCGGGCGCCGCGCAGCTTGCTGTCCGGCGTGGAGACCGCGACGCCGTGCGCGTAACGCGAGCCGATCTTGTTGGCGAGCCCGGGCCGGGCGTTGGCCTCGTGCACCACGATGGGCACCCCGGCGCGCTTGGCCGCCAGATAGCCCGGCAGGGCCACATAGCCGCCGAATCCGACGACGCAGTCGGCCTTCGTGCGCTCCAGGATCTGCTCGGCGGCCTTGATGGTGCCGCGCAGCCGGCCGGGCACCGTGATCAGCTCGGGCGTGGGTTTGCGCGGCAGCGGGACGGCCGGGATCAGGTCGAGTTGGTAACCGCGCTCCGGCACCAGCCGCGTCTCCAGGCCGCGCTCGGTACCGAGCGCCGTGATCCCCACGGTCGGGTCCTGCCTGCGCAGGGCGTCCGCGAGGGCGAGCGCGGGCTCGATATGGCCGGCGGTCCCCCCACCGGCGAGTACGACGTGCACGCTGTTTCACCGCTCTCCGGACGGCGGCCTTCCGGCGCGCCGTCTCATCGTCTTCTCTCTCTTCCGGCCGGGGGCGCTCCCCGATCGCAGCGCCCCTGCCAGCCCTCCCCGGGACGTGCGCTGCCACAGGAGGGGCTGCCGCACGGCCAGGGCAGCGCGCGCCGCCGGATCGCTGCGCGCGAAGGCGATCAGCAGTCCGACCGCGAACATCGTCGGCAGCAGAGCGGACCCACCGTAGGAGAACAACGGGAGGGGGACACCGGCGATCGGCAGCAGACCGAGCACCGCGCCCACGTTGATCACCGCCTGAGCGATGATCCACGTCGTCACGCCTCCCGCGGCATACCTGACGAAGGGTTCCTCCGTGCGTCCGGCCACGCGGATACCCGCATAGCCTAGAGCCGCGAAGAGGGCGAGCACCGACAGCGTCCCCGCCAGTCCGAGTTCCTCCCCGGTCACGGCGAAGATGAAGTCGGTATGGGGTTCGGGCAGTTGACCCCATTTTTCCACACTCGCGCCCAGTCCGGAACCGAACCAGCCCCCGGAGGCCAGCGCGTAGATGCCGTGCACGGCCTGCCAGCACCGGTCGTCGGGGCCGGGGTCGGTGGCGCCGATGCAGGCGAGCCGGGACATCCGGTTCGCGCTGGAGGTGACCAGCAGCACAGCGGCGGTGAGCGCCACCGCGAGCACCCCCGTGAACAGCCGGGTGGGCGCACCCGCCAGCCACAGCAGCCCGAACAGCACCGCGGCGAGGATGATCGCGGTACCCATGTCGCCGCCGAGCATGATGAGCGCGAGCAGCAGGAAGGCGACCGGAACCAGCGGCACCAGCAGATGCTTCCACTGGGTGAGCATCTTCTTCTCGCCCTTGCGCGCGAGCAGGTCGGCACCCCACAGGACCAGGGCCAGCTTGGCGAACTCGCTGGGCTGGAGCTGGAACGGGCCGCCCAGGTGGATCCAGTTCTGGTTGCCGTTCACCTCCTGCCCTATGCCGGGGACCTGCACCAGGCACATCAGGAAGACGGAGGCGACGAGCAGCGGATAGGACAGCGCCCGTTGCATGCGCACCGGCATCCGGCAGGCGGCCAGCAGCAGCACCGCGCCGATCGCGGCGGCCACCACCTGCTTGCGGAAATAGTAGGTGGAGGGCAGTCCGGACTGGAGGGCCTGGATCTGCGAGGCGGAGAAGACCATCACCAGCCCCAGGACGATGATGAGCAGACTGCCGCCGAGGATCAGATAGTAGGCGGTCAGCGGGCGGTCCCAGGCGCGCTTGGCACGCACGAGGGCCCGCTGCGGCGCCGAGGTGCTCTGCGGTGCGCGCGGGTGCCGCGGCGGGCGCACGGGCGCGGGCTGGCTGCGCGCGCGCCGGGGCGTGGGTGGTTTCGCGGATCGCGCCGTCATCCGTATCCCCTCCGTCTCACCCCCGTCCGCGGTCGGCGGGGAGCGGGGTCACTGCTCGCTCGGGCCCGCGGCGGCGAGGGCCCCGACCGCATCGGCGAACGCGTCGCCGCGTGCGTTGTAGTTGACGAACATGTCCATCGAGGCGCACGCGGGCGCCAGGAGTACGGTATCGCCGGGCCGCGCCAGGGACGCCGCACGGCGGACGGCCTCCGCCATCGCCCCAGTGTCGGTGCGGGCGACGTCGGCCACGGGCACATCGGGCGCGTGTCGCACCAGCGCTTCCCGGATCAGCTCCCGGTCGGCGCCCAGCAGCACCACGCCCCGCAGCCGCGGCGCGGCCCCGGCGACCAGTTCGCCGAACGTCGCGCCCTTGGCCAGTCCGCCCGCGATCCACACCACCGAGGGGTAGGCGGCCAGGGACGCCGCCGCGGCGTGCGTGTTGGTGGCCTTGGAGTCGTCGACGTAGGCGACGCCGTCCGCCTCGGCGACCCGGGTGATGCGGTGCGCGTCCGGCGTGAAGGCGCGCAGTCCGTCCCGTACCGCGGCGGCCGGCACCCCGAAGGCGCGGGCCAGCGCCGCGGCGGCGAGCGCGTTGGCGACGTTGTGCGGCGCCGGGGGGACCGCCGGGGTGGCGTCCGGTGCCGGGCTGAGGTCGCCGACCTCGGCCAGTTCCTGCGCCTGCTCCCGGCGGTCGGCGACGAAGGCACGGTCCACCAGGACGCCCTCGACGACGCCGAGTTGGGAGGGCGCCGGGGTGCCGAGGGTGAATCCGACGGCACGTGCCCCCTCGACCACGTCGGCGGCCCGCACCAGGTCCTCGGTGCGGGGCGCCGCGGTGTCCGGGTCGGCGGGCTCGTCGGCGTTGTAGACGCAGGCGACCTGGTTGCCCTCGTAGATGCGGCCCTTGGCGGCGGCGTACGCCTCCATGGAACCGTGCCAGTCCAGGTGGTCGGGAGCCAGGTTGAGGACGGCGGCGGAGTGCGCGCGCAGGCTGGGCGCCCAGTGGAGCTGGTAGCTGGACAGCTCGACGGCGAGCACGTCCAGGTCGCCGTAGGGCTCCTGCCCCAGGACGACGTCGATGAGCGAGACACCGATGTTGCCGACCGCGGCCGTGCGCAGCCCGGCGGCGCGCAGGATGCAGGCCAGCATCCGGACCGTGGTCGTCTTGCCGTTGGTGCCGGTGACCGCGAGCCACGGCGGGCTGTCGGGGCCGCGCAGCCGCCAGGCCAGCTCCACATCGCCCCACACCGGTACCCCGGCCTCGGCCGCCGCGGCGAAGAGCGGGCTGGTGGGCTTGAAGCCGGGTGTGGTGACGACCAGCTCGGTGCCCTCGGGGAGAGTGCGGTCGTCGCCGAGCCGCACGGTGATCCCGAGCGCCTCCAGTTCGGCGGCCTGCCGGCGCGGGCCCTCGCCGTCGCCGCCGTTGACGGCGGTGACCCGGGCCCCGAGCCGGTGCAGCACCTTGGCGGCGGGCATACCGCTGACGCCCAGTCCGGCGACGGTGACGTGCTTGCCGGACAGCTCGGCGCCCAGCTCCGCCGGGTTCGTCCGGTCCTCGCTCACTTGCTCGCCGCCCAGCCCGCGTAGAAGATGCCGACACCGACGATGGCGCACATGCCCTGGATGATCCAGAACCGCACCACCACAAGGACCTCGGACCACCCCTTGAGTTCGAAGTGGTGCTGGAGCGGGGCCATCTTGAAGACCCGCTTCCCGGTGAGCCGGAAGGATCCGACCTGGATCACCACGGACATGGTGATCAGCACGAACAGGCCGCCGAGGATCGCCAGCAGCAGTTCGGTGCGCGAGCAGATCGCGAGCCCGGCCAGCGCGCCGCCCAGGGCCAGCGAGCCGGTGTCGCCCATGAAGATCTTCGCCGGGGAGGTGTTCCACCACAGGAAGCCGAAGCAGGCGCCCATCAGTGCGGCCGCGACCACGGCCAGGTCCAGTGGATCGCGTACCTCGTAGCAGCCGGGTCCGGCCGTGGCGATGTGCGCGCAGGACTCCTGGTACTCCCAGACGCAGATGAACACATAGGCGCCGAAGACCATCACCGAGGCGCCGGTCGCCAGGCCGTCGAGGCCGTCGGTGAGGTTCACGCCGTTGGACATGGCCAGGATCATGAACAGGGCCCAGACCACGAACAGCACCGGTGGCAGTGCCCAGCCGAAGTCCTGGGTGAAGGAGAGCTTGGTGGAGGCCGGGGTGAGCTGCCGGGCGTCCTCGAAACTGAGTGCGAGGAGGGCGAAGGCGATACCGACGATGAGCTGGCCGGCCATCTTCGCCTTCGCGCGCAGCCCGAGGCTCCGCTGCTTGACGATCTTGATGTAGTCGTCGAGGAAGCCGACCAGACCCATCCCGGCGAACAGGAAGAGCACCAGCACACCGGAGAAGCTGGGCTGCTCCCCCGTGATGAGCTTGGTCAGCACGTAGGCGAGCACCGTCGCCAGGATGAAGGCGATACCGCCCATCGTGGGGGTGCCGCGCTTGCTGTGGTGGTTGCGCGGGCCGTCGTCGCGGATGAACTGGCCGTAGCCCCGCCTGGCGAGCAGCTTGATCAGCAGCGGGGTCCCGACCAGGGACAGGAAGAGGCCGATGACCCCGGAGAAGAGGATCTGCTTCATCGTCATCGGGCGGCGCCCTCACCCTCCCTGGACCCGTCCGCGAGGAGAGCCGCGGCCACCTTCTCCAGCCCCACCGACCGGGAGGCCTTCACCAGTACGACATCTCCCGCGCGCAGTTCCCCGCGCAGCAGGCCGACGGCCGCCTCAGTGCCGGACACATGCACCGACTCCTCACCCCACGAACCCTCGTTCTTGGCACCCATGTCGAGCCAGGCGGCCTCCCGGCCTCCGACTGCCACGAGTTTGCTGACGTTGAGCCGGACGGCGAGCCGTCCGATCGCGTCGTGCTCGGCGAGCGCATCGTCACCGAGCTCGGCCATCTCGCCCAGCACCGCCCAGGTCCGGCCCCCCCGGGCCTTCGCCGCCTCCCCCATGGCGGAGAGCGCGCGGAGCGCTGCCCTCATGGAGTCGGGATTGGCGTTGTAGGCGTCGTTGACGACCGTGACGCCGTCGGCGCGCTCGGTGACCTCCATCCGCCAACGGGAGAGCGTGTCCGCGGAGGACAGCGCATCGGCGATGTCCCCAGCGGGCATGCCCAGTTGGTGGGCGACGGCCGCCGCGGCGAGCGCGTTCGACACGTGGTGCTCACCGTACAGGCGCATGGTCACATCGCCGCACCCGGTAGGTGTGTGAAGGGTGAAGGCTGGTGTGCCGCGTTCCGACAACCGCACGTTTTCAGCCCGTACGTCCGCTTCCGCGGCTTCGCCGAAGAGCAGGACCCGGGCGCTCGTGCGCGCGGCCATGGCGCGGACGAAGGGGTCGTCGGCGTTGAGCACCGCCACTCCCCCGTCCTCGGCCGCGGGCAGGTTCTCCACCAGTTCGCCCTTGGCCTGGGCGATCTGCTCCCGCCCGCCGAACTCGCCGATATGGGCCGTGCCGACGTTGAGCACCACCCCGATCCGCGGCGGCGTCAGCTCGGTGAGGTAGCGGATGTGGCCGATGCCGCGGGCGCCCATCTCCAGCACCAGGTGCCGGGTGGTCTCGTCGGCGCGCAGGGCCGTCAGCGGCAGACCGATCTCGTTGTTCTGCGAGCCTTCCGGCCACACCGTGGGCCCCAGCCGTCCCAGCAACTGGGCGATCAGGTCCTTGGTGCTGGTCTTGCCGCTGGACCCGGTCAGCGCGACGACCTGGGTGCCGAGCGTCTGCACGGCGTGCCGGGCCAGCGCACCCAGGGCGCGGGTGACGTCGTCGACGACGACGGCCGGGACACCGACCGGGCGGGTGGCGAGCACGGCGACGGCACCGGAGGCCACGGCACCGGCGGCGAAGTCGTGGCCGTCGGCCCGCTCGCCGGCGAACGCCGCGAAGAGCGTGCCGGGGCCCGCTTCCCGGGAGTCGATCACCACCGGCCCGGTGATCCGCGCGTCCGGGTCCGTTATGTCGTGCTGCCGTCCGCCGGTGAGGGCGGCGATCTCTGCGAGGGAGAGGGGGATCATCGCTTCTGGTTGTCTGTCCGGTGGTGCGCGACGGAAGGGGACGAAGAAGACAGGGGGTCGGAGGCGGACACAGGGGACGGGGACGGCGGTGCCGCCGGGGCGGCCGCGGCCTGCTCGGCCGCAGCCCGGGCGCGGATGGCGTCGTGCAGCACCTGGACGTCGTCGAAGGGGCGCACCACTCCGGCGATGTCCTGGCCCTGCTCGTGGCCCTTGCCCAGGACGAGGACGGTGTCGCCGGGCCCGGCACGGCCGACGGCGGCCCGGATCGCGGCGGCGCGGTCCTCCTCCAGGAGCACGGTGCCGCGCTCGTGGGCCGGCACCTCGGAGGCACCGCGGAGCATGGTGGCCAGGATGGCGAGCGGATCCTCCGAGCGCGGGTTGTCGGAGGTGAGCACCGCGGTGTCGGACAGCCGGGCGAGCGCCGCGCCCATGCCGGGCCGCTTGTGCGGGTCGCGGTCGCCGCCGCAGCCCAGGACGGCGTGCACGGCACCCTCGGTGACCTTGCGGACGGCGTAGAGCACCGACTCCACGGCGTCCGTCTTGTGGGCGTAGTCGACGATGGCCAGATAGTCCTGCCCGGCGTCCACCCGCTGCAGCCGGCCGGGGACGCCGGGGACGGTGCCGATGCCCTCGGCGGCCGTGCTCGGGTCGATCCCGGCGACGACCAGCGCGGTGAGCGCGGCCAGCGCGTTGGCGACGTTGAAGGGCCCCGCGAGCGGCGCGGCGGCCAGCACTTCCCGGCCGTCGGGTCCGACCGCGGTGAACGTCGAGCCGAGCGGACCGACCTCCACGTCCCGGGCCCGCCAGTCCGCGTCCGGGTGGCCCTCGGCGGAGAAGGTGGTGACCGGGCGGCCCTCGCCGCGCAGTTCGGTCAGCAGCCGGAAGCCGTACTCGTCGTCGAAGTTGACCACCGCGGCCCGCGAGCGCTCCGGGGTGAAGAGCTGCCGCTTGGCCTGGAAGTAGTCCTCCATGTCCGGGTGGAAGTCGAGGTGTTCGGGGCTGAGGTTGTTGAACACCGCGACGTCGAAGACGCAGCCGTCGACCCGGCCGAGGACCAGCGCGTGGCTGGAGACCTCCATCGTCACCGAGCCGACCCCGCGCTCGCGCATCACGCCGAACAGTGCCTGCAGGTCGGTGGCTTCGGGCGTGGTGCGCTCGGACTTGATCCGCTCGTCGCCGATCCGCGACTCGACCGTGCCGATCAGTCCGGTCAGCCCGCCGCCGTCCACGGTGCCCGCGGTGCGCGGCTCGCCCTTCTCGGCGGCCTTGCGCAGCCCGCCGTCCACCAGGTAGGCGGTCGTCGTCTTGCCGGAGGTGCCGGTGATGCCGATCTGGAGCAGGTCGTCGCCGGGCGTGCCGTAGATGGTGGCGGCCAGTTCCCCCATCCGGCCGCGCGGGTCGGGCACGGTCAGCACCGGCAGCCCGGTGGCCTCGGCCCGCGCCGTGCCCCCGGGGTCGGTCAGCACCGCGGCGGCCCCCAGGCTCTGGGCCTGCTCCACGAAGTCGGCGCCGTGCAGCCGGGCACCGGGCAGCGCGGCGTAGATGTCGCCGGGGCGCACGGCACGCGAGTCGTGGGTGATGCCGGTGACGGACACGCCGGCGTCCGCCGTTCCGCCCCCTTGCTGCGCATCGCCGGAACCGGTCGCGGACGCGTCGGCATCCAGCAGCCGGGCCAGCTCCGCGAGCGGAACGGGGGCGACCCGTGCGGGGCGGGGCGGCCCGGGGAAGGACTCGGGGGAGGTCTGATCAGCTTGTGGCACGGCGGTGAGCGTACCGGGCGGGGAGCCCGCGCCGCGAAGCGAGGGGCGCGGCGGTGCCGACCCCTGGGGGTTGTACTCGCTCTCAGTGATCGTTCTCACGTGGCGCATGACTCAGTCGTCCCGGCTCTTCCCCGCGAGCACGGGCAGCTTCGCGGGCTTGGCCCCCGTCGGGGGGATCTGCAGGGTCTTGAGGGAGAACTTCATGACCTTCTTGTAGACGGGACCGCACACGTCGCTGCCGAAGTAGCTGCCCTTCTTGGGGTTCTGCACGGCGCAGTAGACGGTGATCCGGGGCTTGTCGGCGGGCGCGAACCCGGCGAAGGAGGAGGTGTAGCCGTGGTAGCGGCCGGTCTCCGGATCCACCCGGTTGGCCGTACCGGTCTTCCCCGCGACGCGGTAGCCGGGGATCTTGGCGGTGGTTCCGGTGCCCTCCATGTCGGAGACCACGGATTCCAGCATCCGGGCGAGGGTCCTGGCGGTCTCCTCGCTGACCACCCGGCGCTTGTCCGGTGCGTCGGAGGGCCGGAAGCGCCCGTCCGGGCCGGTGGTGCCGCGGACGAGCGTGGGGGCGATCCGCTCCCCGCCGTTGGCGATGGTGGAGTAGATGGAAGCGGCTTGCACGGCGTTGAGGGACAGGCCCTGCCCGAAGGGGATCGTGTACTGCTGGGAGGCGCTCCACTTCCCGGGCGGGGCCAGCAGGCCGTCCGTCTCGCCGGGGAAGCCGAGCCCGGTGGGCCGGCCGATGCCGAACTTGCGCAGATAGCGGTGCAGGACCTTGTTGGCCTGCTGCTGCGTGCTGCCGAGCTGCTCGGTGGCGAGGATGGTGCCGATGTTGCTGGATTTGGCCAGGACACCGTTGAGGGTCAGGTGCCAGGTGGGGTGGTCGATGTCGTCGGCGAAGGAGCGGTCGGCGCGCTTGAGCCGGTTGGGCACCGTGACCGCCGTCCGGGGAGTGGCCTTGCCCTCCTCCAGGACGGCGGCCATGGACATCACCTTGCTGGTGGAGCCGGGCTCGTAGGCGTCCTGGACCGCGGGACTGCCGAAGGAGTCGACCTTCGCGCCGCGGATGTCGTTCGGGTCGAAGCCCGGCGCGCTGGCCATGGCGAGCAACTGGCCGGTCCGGGTGTCCTGGACGACCACGTAACCGCTGTCCGCGTGCGACGCGGCCACCTGGTCGGAGATCGCCTGCTGCGCGGACCACTGGATGTCGCGGTCCAGGGTGAGCTCCACGTCCGAGCCCGGCTCGGCCGCCTGCTCGCGGACGCCCGCGGTGGGGACCTGGCGGCCGCCGGACTGGGCGTAGGTGACCTTGCCGTCCTCCCCCGCCAGCGTGCCGTTCAGCTTCGCCTCCAGACCGGCGCCGCCCTTGCCCGCGGAGTTGACGAAGCCGAGCACGGTGGCGGCCAGCTCCTTGTTCGGGTAGACGCGCTTGGCGTGCTTCTCCTGGTAGATCCCGGCCAGCAGGTCGGGCTTCCCGCCCTCGGGCGCCGCCGCGGCCTCGTCGGCGAGCCGCGCCTTGAGCTTCTTGATCTTGCGCCAGGTCTGCGGGGTCTGCTGCCGGGCGAGCAGCACGTAGCGGGTGCCCTTGCGCGAGAGCTTCCCGGCCAGTTCGGCGGGCTTCTTGTCCAGCAGCGGCGCCAGCAGCTCGGCGGCCCGCTCGGGCGCGTCGTCGATCTTCGTCTGCTCCGGGCTGAACAGGTACGGGTCGGCGGTGATGTCGTGGGCGTCCACGGTGCTGGCCAGCGCGGAGCCGTCCCGGGCGGTGATGGTGCCCCGCTCGGCCGCGAGGGGGACCGTGATGTAGCGGTTGACGGCCGCCTTGTCCGCGTAGGCGCTCGCGTCCACGGCCTGGACCTGCAGCAGCCGCACCGTGAACACCAGCATGACCAGGGTCAGCCCCACGGCCACCAGCCGCAGCCGGGGACGCGGGTTCACCAGCCGCAGCCGGGCCGCGCCGCCGCGCGGGGGGCGTGCGCCGCCGCCCCGGCGCGCCGCCGGGGGCCGTGCGCCGCGGGACGCCGCGGCGGGGGCCGACCGGCCCGGCCCGGGGACCCGGCGCGGCTTCGCGGCCCGGCTCCGGTCGGCGGTGCGGCCCCGGTCGGCGGTGCGGCCCTGTCCGGACGCCGGCCGGGGGCTCCGGCGGGCGCCGCGGTCCGGCTCGCGGGGACGTTCGCTCACGGGTCCTCCTGCGCGCCGCGCGCCGGACGGGCATCGCCGCGCACAGTGCCGTCGGGGTCCAGGAAGACGGGGGTGCCGCTGGGGACCAGGCCCTGCTCACGGGCCCGCTCCTCCAGCCGGTCCGGCGCGGAGTAGCCGTCCACCTCCTGCTGGAGGGCCTGCTGCTGGTCGGTCAGCTCCTCCGTCTGCTTCTCCAGCCTGCTGAGCTGGAAGGAGCCCTTGTTGAGCGAGGCGTTCAGCAGCAGCAGGGCCAGCAGACCGCTCCCCAGCAGCAGGACGATCAGCAGGACGAACGGCGCACGGGCCGCCGGCGACCCCCCGACGGGGACCAGCCGGGCCAACCGCGCGAGGCGCTGCTGCGCTGTCATGTCCCCTCCCGGATGCGGCGGCCGGTCATGTCGCCTCCCTGATCCGCTGGGCGGCGCGCAGCCGCGCCGGCGCCGCCCGCCGGTTCTCGGCGATCTCCTCGTCGGTGGGCAGCTCGGCGCCGCGGGTCAGCAGCCGCAGCCGGGGCTGGTACTGCTCGGGCACGACGGGCAGCCCGGGCGGCGCCGTGTTGCGGGAGCCGGTGGCGAACAGCTGCTTGGCCAGCCGGTCCTCCAGCGAGTGGTAGGCGAGGACGACCATCCGGCCGCCGACGGCGAGCGCCTCCAGCGCGGCGGGCAGGGCCCGCTCCAGCACCGTCAGCTCCCCGTTGACCTCGATGCGCAGCGCCTGGAAGGTGCGCTTGGCCGGATTGCCGCCGGTGCGCTTGGCGGCCTGCGGCAGCGCCTCCCGGATCACCTCGACCAGTCGGCCGCTGCGGGTGAACGGCTCCTTCTCGCGCTCCCGCACGATGGCCTCGACGATGCGGCGGGCCTGCTTCTCCTCGCCGTAGGAGCGCAGGATGCGCACCAGGTCGCCGGGCGGGTAGGTGTTGAGCACCTCGGCCGCGCCGGGCCCGCTCGTCTGGTCCATCCGCATGTCCAGCGGCGCGTCCTGGGCGTAGGCGAAGCCCCGGTCGGCCTCGTCCAACTGGAGCGAGGAGACCCCCAGGTCGAACAGGACGCCCTGGACCCGCGGCACCTCCAGCCGGGAGAGCACCTGCGGCAGCTCGTCGTAGACGGCGTGCACCAGCGTGGCCCGGTCGGCGTAGGGGGCCAGCCGTTCGCCCGCGAGTTCGAGCGCGGCCGGGTCGCGGTCCAGGCCGATGAGGCGGGCCGCGGGGAAAGTGGACAGCAGCGCCTCGCTGTGGCCGCCCAGGCCCAGGGTGCAGTCGACGACGGTCGCGCCGGGCTCCGCCAGCGCGGGAGCGAGCAGGTCCAGGGTGCGCCGGAGCATCACCGGATTGTGGCGTTCGCCGATGGGCCGCTCGTTGGTGGTCACTGTGCCCTCTCAGATCTGGCGGGCACGTGCACATGCTCCTTGGTCCCCGCCCGCTCGAAGGGGAGCGGCCGCCCGCGCCGAGCGGGCGCCGGAGGCCGGGAGCGGGAGGAGGCCGAGCCGCACGTGCGCGCCCGCGCACGCGAGGGGATTCGGGAGTCCTTGGGGAGAGTGTTCGCCTCCCACTTCGCGTCACTTTAGTCCACTCGTCCCCTCGGTCAACTACGGGACCAGGCGCGTCCCGACAACGAGTGACACCCGCGGCGCACGGTCGGCGGCAGCCGGGTACGCGGCTGCGGTTGCACCCGGACGGAGGAGACGACAATAGACCGTGTGGGTTACCTCACACCCTCGTGCGCCGTCCGATTTCACCACTCTCCGGGCAGGCCGTCCGCTCAGGGAGCGTCTAACGTCGTACACATGTCGATACCCACACCTGACCCCCAGTCCGCACCGTCCGTCACCGACGAGCTCGTCGCCGCGAACCAGGAGTACGCGGACGGCTTCACCGACCCGGGGATGGACGCCCGCCCGGTCCGCTCGGTCGCCGTCGTCGCCTGCATGGACGCCCGCCTGGACCTGCACCGCGCACTCGGGCTGGAGCTGGGCGACTGCCACACCATCCGGAACGCGGGCGGCGTGGTCACCGACGACGTCATCCGCTCCCTCACCATCAGCCAGCGCGCCCTGGGCACCCGCTCCGTGGTCCTCATCCACCACACCAACTGCGGGCTGCTCAACCTCACCGAGGATTTCCGCCACGAGCTGGAACTGGAAGTGGGCCAGCGGCCGTCCTGGGCAGTCGAGTCCTTCAAGGATCTGGACCAGGACGTGCGTCAGTCCATCGAACGAGTACGGACCTCGCCCTTCCTGCAGCACCGGGACGACGTCCGCGGCTTCGTCTTCGACGTGACGACGGGCCTGCTGCGCGAGGTCGCCCCGGCCTGACCCGGGAGGACCGCACCCCGGAGCCACCCGGGAGAGTGACGGGAGGGCCCGTCGCCGTGAAGAATACGCAACGACGCACACTGCAGGGCCCGGTGGAACGGACGCGGCGGGCACGTACAACGGGGATGGGGCCGAGGAGGGCCGGTGACGACCTATGACGAGCGGGCGGACCTGAGCGAACTGAGCGCCACGGCGGGCGAGGTGCGCCGCTGTGTCGAATCGGTGATCGAGGGGAAGCCCGACGTCGTCCGGCTCTCGCTCACAGTGCTGCTCGCCGAGGGGCATCTGCTGATCGAGGACGTGCCCGGCGTCGGCAAGACGATGCTCGCCAAGGCACTGGCCAGGACCATCGACTGCTCGGTGCGCCGCATCCAGTTCACCCCCGATCTGCTGCCCTCCGACATCACCGGGGTCAGCGTCTACGACCAGCAGCGCAAGGACTTCGAGTTCAAGCCCGGAGCCATCTTCGCGCAGATCGTGATCGGCGACGAGATCAACCGCGCCTCCCCCAAGACCCAGTCGGCGCTGCTGGAGTCGATGGAGGAGCGCCAGGTCACCATCGACGGGCAGACCTACGAGCTGCCCGACCCGTTCATGGTGGTCGCCACCCAGAACCCGGTGGAGATGGAGGGCACCTATCCGCTGCCCGAGGCGCAGCGCGACCGCTTCATGGTGCGCGTCTCCATCGGCTATCCGAGCCCCGCGGCCGAGCTGGAGATGCTCGACGTGCACGGCGGTGCCTCCCCGCTGGACGACCTCCAGCCGGTGGCGCACGCGCACGACATCGCCAAGCTGATCGGGGTCGTGCGAGGCGTGCACGTCTCGGACGCGGTGCGGCGGTACGCGGTCGAGCTGGTGGCCGCCACCCGATCCCACCCCGAGCTGCGGCTGGGCGCCTCGCCGCGCGCGACGCTGCACCTGCTGCGGGCCGCCAAGGCGTCGGCCGCGCTCGGCGGGCGCGAGTTCGCGCTCCCCGACGACGTGCAGTCGCTGGCGGTCCCCGTCCTGGCGCACCGGCTGCTGCCCACCGCGCAGGCCCAGTTGAACCGCCGTACCGCCGAGCAGGTGGTGGCCGAGATCGTGCAGCAGGTGCCGGTGCCCGCCGTCGGTCCCGGCCCCGCCGCGCCCCGAACCGCGCCGCCCGGACCGGGCGCGCCCGGTCCGGGCCCCTACGGGCCGCCGCCGGCCCCCGGACAGCAAGCCCCCCTGAACCGGCCGCAGACCGGGCAGCCCCGGGGCTACTGATGGCCTACGGAGCGGCCCCGGGTGCCCCGTCCGGCAGCGGCCCGGCTCCCGGCTCGGCGGCGCCCGGTGACGGGTCCGACCCGGAGGAGCGGAGCGGCTCGCTGCGCCGCGCGTTCGGCGGTCTGACCACCCGCGGCCGCTCCTTCCTGGCGGCCGGGCTGGCGGCCATGCTGTGCGCATATCTGCTGGGCCAGGACGAACTGCTGCGGGTGGGAGTGCTGCTGGGGGTGCTGCCTCTGGTGTGCGTGCTGGTGCTGCACCGCACCCGCTACCGCGTGGCGGGCTACCGCCGGCTGTCGCCCTCGCGGGTACCGGTGCGCTCGGAGGCCCGCGTGCACCTGCGGATGGACAACGTCTCGCGGCTGCCCACCGGTCTGCTGATGCTGCAGGACCGGGTGCCCTACGTCCTGGGCCCGCGGCCCCGGTTCGTCCTGGACCGGGTGGAGCCGGGCGGGCGGCGCGAGGTCTCCTACCGGGTCCGCGCCGACCTGCGCGGACGCTATCCGCTGGGTCCGCTCCAACTGCGGCTGACGGACCCGTTCGGGATGTGCGAGCTGACCCGCTCCTTCAGCACCTGGGACACCCTCACCGTCGTACCGCCGGTCGAGGCGCTGCCGCCGACCCGGTCGGCCGGGCGGACCGGCGGCTACGGGGAGGGCCGGCAGCGCGCGCTCGCCCTGGCCGGGGACGACGACGTGATCCCGCGCGGTTACCGGCACGGCGACGACCTGCGCCGGGTGCACTGGCGTTCGACCGCACGCTACGGCGAACTGATGGTGCGCCGCGAGGAGCAGCCGCAGCAGGCCCGCTGCACCGTCCTGCTGGACACCCGCCGGGCCGGCTACCCCGGCTCGGGGCCCGACGCGCCGTTCGAGTGGGCGGTCGCGGGCGCCGCGTCGGTGTGCGTGCACCTGCTGGAGCGCGGCTGCTCCGTCCGGCTGCTGACCGACACCGGGGCCGCCGCGCCCGGACCGGAGAACGGCGGCTTCCTCGCGGAGAACCCGGACACGGCCGGACTGCTGCTCGACACTCTGGCCATCGTCGAACACTCGAACGAACAAGGGCTGGCCGGGGCCTATGACGCGCTGCGCGGCGGGGACGCCGGGCAGCCGGGGCTGCTGATCGCCTTCCTGGGAGCGCTGGACGAGGAGCAGGCGCTCACCGTCGGCCGCCTGCGGCAGCGCTCCGAGCGCGCGGTGGCCTTTCTGGCCACCCCCGCCGGGCGCCCGCAAGGCGGCACCGGGCAGCCGTTCCCGGGCACCGACGAGTCGCCCGGGACCGAGGCCGCACTGCGCGTACTGCACGAGGCGGGGTGGACAGCGCTGGCCGGCGGGCCCGGGACGCCACTGGCCGCGCTGTGGCAGGAGGCCGACCACGCGAGCGCGAAGGGAGCGGAACGATGAGCGGACGGGGGCGGCTGGCATTCTGCGCCGCACTGGCGACGCTGGCCGCGGCCTGCGCACTGCTGCCGCTGGTCGAACCGGCGGCCTGGCTGATCCAGGCGGCGGTGCTGATCGGGGTGCAGGCCGGAGTGGGCGCGGCCGCCCGGCGGGTCCCGCTGGCCCGCCCGCTGACCGTGCTCGCGCAGGCGCTCACCTCGCTGCTGCTGCTCACCCTCGTCTTCGCACGCTCCGTCGCACCGGCCGGATTCCTTCCGGTACCCGAGGTCTTCACCCACTTCGCCGCGCTCTTCGAGCAGGGCGTCCAGGACGTGGGCCGGTACGCGATACCCGCGCCGCTCACCGACGGCATACGGCTGATGCTGATCGGCGGGGTACTGCTGATCGGCCTGCTGGTGGACACGGTCGCCGTGACCTACCGGAGCGCCGCTCCCGCCGGGCTGCCGCTGCTCGCCCTGTACTCGGTGGCGGCCGGGCTCTCGGAGGGCGGCGCCCGCTGGCTGTGGTTCCTGTGCGCCGCGGGCGGCTATCTGCTGCTCCTGCTGGCCGAGGGGCGGGAGCGGCTCTCCCAGTGGGGCCGGGTCTTCGCCGACCGCACCCGGCCGGGTGCGGCGCCGCCCCAGCCGGGCAGCGTCGGGGGCGCCGCGGCGGCACCCGTGCGCACCGGACGCCGGATCGGCGTGCTGGCCCTGGGCGTCTCGCTGCTGGTACCCACCGCGCTGCCCTCGCTCAGCGGCGGCCTGCTCGACGGGGTGGGGGCCGGTGGCGGAGGGGTGCGCGGGCAGGGCGGCGGCACGGTCTCGGCGGTGAACCCGGTGGTCGCGCTCAAGAACAGCCTCGACCAGCCGCAGGACCGTACCGCGCTCGTCTACCGGACGGACGGGGGCGACAACGGCGAGAACGGCGACAACGGGCTCTACCTGCGCATCGTCGCGCTGGACAGGTTCGACGGCGCCCAGTGGAAGCCCTCCGAGCGGCGGATCGGCGAGATCCCGGACCAGTTGCCCGCCCCGCGCGGACTGGGACCGCAGGTGCGCACCAGCACGGTGCGCACCACCATCCAGGCCAGTGACGCCTACGCGCAGGACTGGCTGCCCATGCCCTTCCCCGCCGACCGGGTGCGCCTGGAGGGCAAGTGGCGCTTCGAGCCCGAGGGCCGCACCCTGGTCGGCTACGACGAGCAGACCACCCGCGGGCTGCGCTACACGGTCGAGAGCCTCCAGGTCCGGCCCACCGCCGAGCAACTGCGCAATGCGCCCGATCCGCCACCCGGGCTGGAGCGCGAGTACACCGCCGTTCCCGGCACGCTGCCGGACGTCGTCTCCAGGACCGCGCGCCAGGTCACCCGGGGCGCGGAGAACGACTACGAGCGCGCGGTGCGGCTCCAGGACTGGTTCGCGGACGAGGGCGGCTTCGTCTACGACACCGAGGTGGAGGCGGGCACCGGCGTCAACGCCATCGCCGACTTCCTGCGGCAGAAGGAGGGATTCTGCGTCCACTTCTCCTTCGCCATGGCCTCGATGGCCCGCACCCTGGGCATCCCGGCCCGGGTCGCGGTCGGCTTCACTCCCGGCACGGCACGCGACGACGGCGCGATGGAGGTCGGCTTCCAGGACGCGCACGCCTGGCCGGAGCTGTACTTCGAAGGTGTGGGCTGGACCCGCTTCGAGCCGACCCCCACCCGCGGCAGCACCCCGCCCTACGCCCGGCCGGACGCACCCGATCCCGACGGGGACTCCGGCGAGGTGCTGCCCGACCGCGACGGGAGCGACGAGCCCACGGTCGCCCCGTCGCCGTCCCAGGAGTGCACCGCCCAGCAGAAGCGGTCCGACCCCGAGTGCGGGCTGGCGGCTCCGCTGCCCGGCTCCGGCGGCTCCGAGGAGGGGCCGTCCGCGGCCGCCGTCGCCGGTGTCGGCGGCGCGGCGCTGCTCCTGCTGGCGCTGTTGCTGCTGCCGATGCTGCTGCGGATGCGGAGACGCTCCCGTCGGCTCCGGCTCCGGCCCCGTCCCCGGGGCACCGGTCCGGAAGGCGCCGAGGGAGTGCTCGCCGCCTGGCAGGAACTCCTGGACACCGGATGGGACTACGGGATCGTGCCGGAGGACTCGGCGACCCCGCGCACGGCCGCCGAGCGGCTGGCCCGGGTGGGGGAACTCCGGCCCCCCGAGACCGAGGCACTGCAGCGGGTCGCGCTCGCGGTCGAGCAGGTGCTGTATGCGCCCGAGCCGCAGCCGGCCCCGGGGATCGCCCGCGACGTGCAGCGCGTCCGGGCCGGGCTGCGCGCCGCAGCGCCCCGCACGCTGCGGATCCGGGCCCTGCTCCTGCCCCCGTCCACCGGGCGGCTGCTGCGTGCCGCCGGCCACCGCGGGCGGGCGCTGCGGGCCCGCTGGATCCGCGCGATGCACCGCCCCCGCCCGGCCGAGTGACGGCGCCGGGCGAGCGCCGGACGATTCCCGGCCGCCGAACACATTCCCCGGAACGCGTTCGGCGGTGCGGGAACCCCGCGAGGGTTCCCGCACCGCCGGAGAACTGCGCTGTCGCTGCCGGAGACGGCTCGTCACCGCACAGAAGGGGCACCGCGGTCAGGAAGCGGCCGGTTCCCCCGACCGGGCCGCGTCACCTCACCGCGTGACGTTGCGAAGAAGAGCGAAAGTATGCGGAACGGGGCGAGGGGCCCCGCTCTCAGTGGTGGCCCTCGTCGCGGCGGCGCTGCCACCGCTCCTCGATACGGGACATCACCGATCTGCGGTTCCGTGGCTGCTGTCGGCGCGCCGCCCCCGAGCCCTGCGACGCCCCGCCCTGGCCCGCGGCCTGCTCCTCACCCTGCTTGGGGGCCTTCCGCCACCCGGTCACGGCGAGGACCGCACAGCCCAGCATGACCAGGAAGCCGACGACGCTGATCCAGATCTGCTGGGCGACCATTCCGGCCATGAGGAGCGCGATACCCACCAGAAAGCCCGCCACCGCTTGGTAGACCCGCTTGCGGGTGTACCGGCGCAGCTCACTTCCCTCGAGCGCTGTTGCGAACTTGGGATCTTCGGCGTACAGCGCTCGCTCCATCTGCTCGAGCATCCGCTGCTCGTGCTCAGAGAGCGGCACGGAGTCCTCCTACTCGTCGGTCGCGGGGGCGACCGGATGCGACTCTTTCAGGATAGGCAGGGAATCGCCCCCGTGAAACCCGCCCCTCTACGCCAATTCCTCCCACCACACCCGATATGACGGACGGGGTGCCCACGGTGTGCTCCGTTCATTCCCGCACCACCTTTCCGCCATGCCGGACGGTGTGCTTCGATCATACGGCGCGCAGCGGTTGATCGGGCGGTCGTGCGGACAGACCCCCGCCGGGCGGCGGGTACGGGGTCAGCGGACGGCGGGTCGCACCCCGCGGGGCGGGATCTCGGCGAGCACATGGAGCTGGCTGGCCACGGACTGGAAGTCGGGCAGCTCGGCGGCGGCCGCCTCCAGCCGGGCGAGGGCCTCCAGCGCGTCCGGCTCGGTGTCCACCAGCGCACCGGGCACCAGGTCGGCGAAGACCCGTACACCGTGCACGGAGATGACCTCGAGCCCGGTGCTGGTCACCAGCGCCGTCAGCTGCTCGGGGGTGAAGCGGCGGGGCATGGGGTCGCTCTCGCCCCACCGCCCGCCGGGCGAGGTGAGCGCGTGCCGGGCCTCGGTGAAATGCCCGGCCAGTGCCCGTGCCAGGACGGCCCCGCCCAGCCCGGAGGCCAGCACACTCAGCGTGCCGCCCTCCTCGCGCAGTGCGGCGACGGCGTTGCCGAGGCCCTCGGCCGGGTCGTCGACGTACTCCAGGACGCCGTGGCAGAACACCACGTCGTACGCACCTCGCTCGGCGACCTCGAAGAGCCCGCGCACATCGCCCTGGACGCCGCGCACCCGGTCGGCCACCCCGGCTTCGGCGGCGCGCCGCTCCAGCGCGAAGAGGGCGTCCGGGCTGGGGTCGACGACGGTGACGCGGTGGCCGAGCCGGGCGACGGGCACCGCGAAGTTGCCGGTGCCGCCGCCGGTGTCGAGGACCGCCAGTTCGGCGTGGTCCGCCAGTTCGGCGCGCTGGTCGAGGGCTCCCCTGAGGACGTCCCAGACCACTGCGGTCCGGAGGGTTGCGCTGGGGCGGGACATGCGGTTGCTCCTCGGCTCAGGGACGGGCGGATCCCACCCTATTGCCTCCGCTGCCCGCCCATCCGCCCGGCGGGCCCTGGCCGGCACGGCTTCTCACCCCGCCCGCCGGTCCCGGGGGCGGGAGGGCCGGGCGGGATGCTCGTCTCCCTCCGCCGTGCGGGGCTGCGGCAGCGCCGGCTGGGTGAGGAGCATCCGCTCGACGAGCCGGAGGAACATCCCGGCGTAGTGGATCAGGTCGTCGGCGTCGCGCGGGGCGGCGGCTCCGGCTATGCCCGCCTCGGCCCGGGCCCGGCGGTCGGCGCCGGAGGCGAAGAGCGCCGCCCACTCGGCCAGTTCGGGAGCGACTTCGGGCAGCACCTCCCAGGCGCTGCGGATGGCGGGGCGGCGTGGCCTGCGCGGGGCGCCGCCCCGGCGGCGGGCGGGGGCCGGGTCGGCGGTGCCCCGTACGGCGAGGACGGCGGCTGCCGTGCGGAGTGCGGCGAGGTGGGCGGTGGCGTACCGCTCGTTGGCCGGCTGCAGCGCCGCCGCCTCGTCGAGCCCGTGCCGGGCCTGCGCGAGCAGGTCGCGCGCGGCGGGCGGGGCGGTGGCCCGGCGGAGCACGGGGTGGATGTCGTGGGGGTGGCTGGCGGGCGGCGCTGTCGGCTGCGGGGGCACGGGGCGTGCTCCCCGGGACGGACGCTTCACGTGGATCAACCTCCCGTCGGCTGATACCGGTTCGAGAACCGGTCGTATGGGCACATCGTGGCGCATGCCACTGACAATCGGCCCTGACCTGCGCATACGCCGTGCCAGGCAGCGAACTGCCGGGGCTGCCTCGGCCGGAGGTGCCGCCGGTTGGCGTACCGGGCCCGGTCTGCTGCATACTTTGAACTGACCAGTCAGTTCAAAAATCGCCGTGCCCGGCGCGGGGGCCGGGCACGGCGCGCCCGTCGGCGCAGCGACACGCAGCGGGACGCGACACACAGCGGGAGGGGCCGTGGCACACAGGCGAGGAGCCGCCGTCTCGGCGGTGGACTTCGGGCTGACGGGGCCGCGCGGCCCCGTCTTCGACAGGGTGGGGTTCATCGCCGGAGCGGGCTCGCTGATCGCGGTGACCGGGCCGTCCGGCTCCGGCCGCACCTGCCTGCTGCTGGCGCTGACCGGCCGGATGAAGGCCGGCCGCGGACACGCCGAGGTGGCCGGGCACCCGCTGCCCAAGCGGCTCGCCGCCGTCCGCCGGATCACCGCGCTGGGCCCGGTGCCCGGCGTCAACGACCTGGACCCGGCGCTGACCGTCACCGAGCAGCTCCGCGAGCGGGTGCTGCTCCAGCGTCGGTTCGGCAGTCCGCTCCGCGCGCTGCTGCGGTCCCGCCGGGAGCGGGCCGCGGCGAGCCGGGAGCGGCTGGAGGCGGCCCTGGACGCCGCGGGCCTCGACCTGGACGCGCTGCCCAGGGGCGGGCGCACGGCCGTACGGGACCTGGGACGGCTGGAGGAGCTGCGGCTCTCGATGGCGCTGGCGCTGCTGGGCGAGCCCCGGCTGGTGGCCGTCGACGATGTGGACCTGAAGCTGTCGGAGGCCGAACGCGCGGCGGCCTGGGAGCTGTTGCGCGCGGTGGCCGACAGCGGCACCACGGTGCTGGCGGTGTGCAGCGAACCGCCACCCGAGGGGGCCGTGGTGGTCCGTACCGGCGCGGCCCACCGGGACGGCGCACCGACAGGCCCGGACGGCACCGGACGCTCCGGCGACACGCACGAGGCCGCCGGGGCCGCCGGGGCCGCCGACGACAACGAGGACGACGAGAAGGAGAGGGCGGAGGATGCGCTCGCCGAGGCTAGCCGCGCTTGAGCTCAAGCGGTTCGGCAGGGGGCGGCTGCCGCGGGCGGCGATGGCCGCGATGCTGCTGCTTCCGCTGCTGTACGGAGCCCTGTACCTGTGGTCGTTCTGGAACCCCTACGAGCGGCTGGACCGGGTACCGGTGGCGCTGGTGAACGAGGACCGGGGCGCCACCGTGCGGGGGGAGAAGGTGGACGCGGGCGCCGACATCGTCAAGGGACTGCACGACAGCAACTCGTTCGACTGGCAGGAGACCAGCGCGGCCGACGCCCGCAAGGGAGTCGAGGACGGCCGGTACTACCTGTCGCTGACGATACCCGCCGACTTCAGCAAGCGGGTCTCCTCCAGCTCGGGCGACTCCCCCGAGACGGGTGCGCTCAAGGTGCGCACCAACGACGCGAACAACTACATCGTCGGGCAGATCTCCCGCACCGTCTTCTCCGAGGTCCGCTCGAGCGCCTCCAGCAAGGTCTCACGCGGCTTCTTCGACAAGATCTACGTCTCCTTCTCCACGCTGCACGGCAAGACCACCGAGGCCGCGGAGGGCGCGGACGACCTGGGCGACGGCATCGGCAAGGCGAAGAAGGGCGCGGGCAGGCTCAAGAGCGGACTCGGTGACGCGGAGGAGGGCAGCGGCCGCCTCAAGAACGGCACGGCCGACCTGCACAAGGGGGCCGGTTCCCTGGAGAAGGGCGCGGACCGGGTCGCCGAGGGCACCCAGAAGCTCGCCGACAGGGTGAACGGCGAAGCCGAGAAGGTCCGTCCGTTCCTGCGGGCGCACAGCGGCGACGTCGGCAAGGCGGCGCGGGAGGTCGCCCGGACGAGCAAGACGCTCAAGAAGAACCTCGGCAAGCTGCCCGGCGAGGCGCGGCGCGCGCAGACCGACTCGCGCAAGGCCGCCGACGCGCTCTCCACGCTCTACGAAGCACGCTGCGGCAAGGGCGCACCGGGGACGCCCGCGCCTTCCCCGTCCGGGGCGGGCGGAACGCTCCCGGAAAGCGGCGGGGACACCGGCGGGGACACCGGCGGAAGCACCAGCAGCGGGAACACCGGCGGCGGCGAGGGCGCCGACAGCGGCGGTACACCGCAGTCCGGCGGCGGGGCCTCCGCGACCGGGCAGCCCGCGCCGTCCGCCGCCCGGATCCCCAGCCTGGCCCCCGACTCCTGCGCGGAGCTGAAGAAGGCCGTGGCCGCCGCCGAGCGTTCGGCGAAGGTCGCCGCGAAGGTCAACGGGTACGTCAAGAACGAGCAGAACCTCGACGACCTCGGCCGCCACCTCGACGACCTCAACCGCGCAGCGAACGCCGTCGCCGAACGGGCCCCGCACCTGGACCAGGACGTGACCGACGCGGTGCGGCAGATCAACGAGCTCAACAGCGGCGCCCACAAGGTCGCCAAGGGCGCCGGGAAACTGCACACCGGGCTGGGCACCGCCAAGAGCGGCGCCGCCTCGCTCGACACCGGACTGGGGAAGCTCTCCGACGGCGCCGCCTCGCTCGACGGCGGCCTGTTCAAACTGGCCGACGGCTCCGGAAAGCTGGCGAGCGGCCTGCACGACGGCGCGGAGAAGATCCCGGACTACGGCAAGAAGGAGCGCGAGGACCGCACCGGGGTGATGGCCGACCCCGTCGACCTCGCCTCGCACAAGGCGCACGCGGCACCCAACTACGGCACCGGCTTCGCGCCCTACTTCATCCCGCTCTCGCTCTGGGTGGGCGCGATGATCGCCTACATGCTGCTCCAGCCGCTGAACCGGCGGGCACTGGCAGCGGGCGCCCCGGCCTGGCGGATCGCGCTGGCGGGCTGGCTGCCGGTGGCCGCGATCGGGGTGGCCCAGGTGGCCGCGCTGATGAGCGTGCTGCACTGGGGACTGGGGCTGCAGATGGCCCGCGGCCTGGCCACGGTGGGCTTCCTGATGCTGGTGACGGCCTGCTTCACGGCCGTCGTCCAGTTCCTCAACGCGCGCTTCGGGCCCGCGGGCCGGATCCTCGTCCTGGCGATGCTGATGCTCCAGCTGACCTCGGCCGGAGGCACCTACCCGATCCAGACGAGCCCGCACTTCTTCAACGTGCTCCACCCGCTGCTGCCGATGAGCTACGTGGTGGAGGGGCTGCGGCACCTGATCACGGGTGGTGAACTGTGGCCGGTCCAGCGGGCCTGCCTGGTCCTGCTGGCCTTCACCGCGGGCGCCCTGGCGCTCACGGCGGTCACCGCGCGGCGCAAGCAGGTGTGGACGCTGGACCGGCTGCGTCCGGAGATCTCGCTGTGAGGCCCGGACGGCTCCGAGAGGAGAATGGCCGCATGACAAGCGCCCGGACCAGCCCTTCCACTTCCCGCAGCCGCAGTGCCACCAGGGACAAGCTCTTCCACGCGGCGGTCACCCTCATCGCCGAGCAGGGATTCTCCTCCACGACCGTGGAGGAGATCGCCGAACGGGCCGGGGTGGCCAAGGGCACGGTCTACTACAACTTCGCCAGCAAGACCGAGCTGTTCGAGGAGTTGCTGCGGCACGGCGTCGAACTGCTCACCGCCGATCTGCGCAAGGCGGCGGAGGAGACCGACGGCCGGGGCGGCAGCCGGGTGGACGCGCTCGACGCGATGGTCCGCGCGGGGCTGCAGTTCATCGACCACTACCCCGCCTTCACCCAGCTCTACGTCGCCGAACTGTGGCGCACCGGACGGGCCTGGAACGACACCCTGCTGATGGTGCGCAAGGAAGCGGTCGCGGTGGTGGAGGGCGTGCTGCGCGCGGGCGTCGCGGAGGGGGAGCTGAGCGAGGAGATCGACGTCCAGCTCACCGCCGCCGCGCTGGTCGGGATGGTGCTGGTGGCCGCGCTCGACTGGAAGGCGTTCCAGCCGGAGCGCTCGATCGAGGACGTGCACGGGGCGCTGTCCCTGCTGCTCCAGGGCCGGGTCGGCGCGGGCCGTCCCGGCTGACCGCGGAACCGGCCCCGTGCACGAGGCGGCCCCGCCCCCCGCGGGGCCGCCCCACCTGTGGAGGGGGTGGCTTCCGGAGGGGCGCCGGCACCGTTCCGCGGCCCCGTGTCGGCGGTGCGACCCCGTGCCCTTCCGTTGCCCTCACTCTGCCGTCCGCACGGATGGCGGCCCATCCGTGCGGATACTCAAGATCTCTCCTGAGTACGGGTACCTACGCCGTCGTCACCGCTGTTCTCACTTCTCGCACTTGAGGGCGCGCCTCACGGAGCCTTCGAACCTCTTGACCAGGGAATCCGGACCCGCCTGATGCTTCTCGCTGTACTTCCGGATGGCATCCTGGTCGGACTCCGACCCCGGATACATGACCTGGAGCAGATACTCTTCACCGCCGCACCGCATCACCTTGGAGCGCGTCCCCTCCTCCTCGTCCGCGTAGGTGCGCCCGTGGGACTTCTTGAAGCCCTCCAGATAACGTCTGTTCGAGGTGACGGTGAAGGCGGACAGGGTCGTCCCCTCATTGAGAGAGTCCTCCTCGGAAGGCCCGCCCAGTGGATTCCCGTCACTGCGCACAGCCACGCAGCTCCAGGTATCGTCCAATTCCCCGGCGACACGCTGCCACACGGCGTCCTTCTCGAAGGAAGTGAGCGGGGAGAAGCCACTGAGACCGCAAGCCTTACCGGGCGGCATCTTCTCGAAAGACGCGCTGACGTGCGCGTCGAGGTCGTACTTGTAGCTGGTGCCGTCGCCGCAGTGATGCTCCTTCGTGAGATGCGCCGCGATCCGGGTGACGACCTTGGCCATCTGCCTGCGGGTCGTCGCGTCATCCCAGACCCGATCCTGGCGAGCCCGCAATGTCAACGAGAGCCGCACCCCGTACTTCCCGGTGTGAAAAACCTTCCGGCAGGCGCCGGGAAGACGGAGTTCTGCGTGCGCAGGAATTTTGTCTTCGGTTTGATCGACTGAGGTCCAGGCAGGCAGCCCCGGACCGGCCGGAGAGACAACACCGAACTGCGCCCGCGTGTTGCGAACCGCATCCTTACCCCAAGGCCAGCCCAAATCCGAGGGGCGCACCTGCACGGAGGCCAAGTGATAGGAGGTGTTCCCGTTCCCCTCCCAATAGACGTCACAGCTTGGGTATTCCCTCAGCTTCCCTCCCTTGACAGAAAGAGGCGTAGAATCATCCCGGGCGCGGTATTTTCCCCCGTTGTATGGATTCATGACACCGAGATCTTTCGACCCGAGACTCCCCCAGCAATAAGCTTGGCCACGAGAATCATCGGAGGCGAGAGACACCCATACGAGAGCCCCCGCCGCCAACACCATGACCAACCCCAAGGCCACGAAGAGCCGAAAACGGAAACGCCGCCATCGCGCAAGCATTCAGTCTCCCATCGCGGCCTCGGCGCCACCTAGACCTGTGACATAATTTGAATGCGCATTTGAAAGCAGCGTCGAACCCCGCGCCTTCTCACCATGGAAGTCTTCCCGAGCTATACCAAGATCGTCGGCACGCTTCTCAATGATCTTGGCAAGCCTGGGGTATCCGTCATTCTCATAGTTCTCGATGAGCTCTTCGCGCGTCTTGTCCTTGATGTCGTCATTCATATTCTCGGATATCTCACGCGTAGTGAGGAAGGTGACACGGTCGAGTTCTGGACCGAGCATCGGGATACGGGAAACCCCGGAGCTTATTCCGTGGTAAGCGTAGAGCTGCCCCCAGGTGTTGCGGTCGACCTTGGTATCTCTCTCATCCGTGAGAACGTCAGCGCGGATCTTGTCCAGGGTGCCCATTATTTTACCGGAGTCCTGAATCGCTCGATCCCCGCGCTGCGTCTCCGCAGTGAGGTCATGATGATTCAGCTCGTGAATTCTGCCCGCCACCTGGTCCATCTGTGAATCATGGATGATGCGGAAAGCCTGGCCGTCCTGCCCAGCGGCTCGGATGAAATGAGTCATGGCGGCACTGTCGATGCTGTCACCTCCGGGAGCGGCGGCATAAGTGTGCCCCCGCTGCGACAGCAGATCAGCCACATCCTTCGGGTGATAAGCCACAGCCTGGGCCAGGTTGCGGCGAATATTCTCAGGCATCGCATCCTGGTGCACCTTGGCCTCTTCGGCGTAAGAATTGACGACGTTCGCAAAAACCCGGCGTTGTGCGTCTGAGGCTTCGAAACTGCTCGGCGGCTCGGTTCCGGGCACATGACCGGTCATCGCCGCCTCCAGCGCCGCGCCGTATCCGACTCGACTGTCGGCGGGTTCCTTGTCGCCAGCCGGGACGATCACGTCGTCCTTCAGGTGCTGGAAATCATTCTGGATTTTCCAGTCGCGCTCATGAGCAAGGTAGTGCAGGCGACTCTTGCCGTCGGCATCCTTGGGGTCCAGGTAGGACGTGGCGATGTCCGGGTCCTTGCTCATAATCCCCAACGTTCCGTCGAGCGGATCGTTGGCGAACCAGTCCGTGCTGTCGTGTGAGAAAGTCCCGGTCTTCTCGTTCTTTTCTCCGGAAAATGGCCGGTTCAAATCCCAGATGTCCGGATCGCCATCCTGCTTGGGGTCCTCAGCCGCACGAATGTCGTCGGCCAGCCCGTGCAGGAACTCTTTGTCGTATCCCTTGCCATGCTGAAGAAGAGTCACAAAGCTCTGGTAGCCGCGGGCACGCTGCTTCGCCGGGCCGGCGACAGTTCCGTCGGCGACCACTTTCAGATCGTACTGCTTGACGCCTGCCTTCCGGAGTTTCTCCCGGAAGTCCGCGACAAATTTCTTGTCCGCACTGGGACGCTTCTTGTCGATTGTCGTGGCGGTGGCAACGCTGTTGGCCAGGTACTTTTCCATCTTCAGGTACCTGCCCTTGTGCTCTGTGTCATCAGAGTAGGCGCGGTCGTTCAACTCATTAGCGAGGCTGATCGTGCGGTCAGCCCCGAGACTGTTCAGCATCGTCCGACTGAAGTCAGTGTCTCCCGAGTTCTCTCTCAACAGGAACTGCAGTTCGCTCATTTCACCGGAAGACAGCTTCTTCTCGGAATCCATTTTCTTGCCAAGTTCAGCCGCTCGGATTCCGGAGTACTTGTCGACGTCCCCGACAGCCTTGCTGTTGAAACCACCGGACTCACCCTTGCCGTCCCTGTCCTTGGCCGCAGCTTTGATCGCCAATTTATAATTGTGATCCGCATCGGACAGGTTCTTCACCGCGTCGGCGATTTTCTGCGTCCAGGCGCGTTCGGCTTCTTGGCGCGCGATGTGATCCCGGATGAGGGCTTTCTTCTTCTTTCCGTGCACTTTGCTGAGGTCGTACTCGCAGAAGCCGTTCTCATCGACCTTCATTTTCGCGTCGACAGCGTCGTCCCGTGCTTCTTTCACCTTCTTCTTCAATCGAGACAGCTCGGCATGGGCTTCCACGAGAAGCCCACCGACGGCTTTTGCCTGATTCTCGGCACCGATGAGCTCATGGAGGGTAGTGGTGGAGGTGAGATCCCACATGGTCGCGGAGACACCACTCCAGGAGTCGGTGTCGAGCACGCCTCTGACATGGGTCTTGTAGTTCTTCCTGAGCGTGCCGAACTTCTTGCCCATTTCCTTCCAGTCCTCAGCCGTTTCGACAAGAACGGAGAGGTCACCCTTCATCGCCTCTTGGTAGGTCAACGCCATAGGACAGCCCCCTCACAGGTCTGATATGCGGCTGTGCGACTTCTCGGGCGTCACGAGGAGTTCGTCGGTGCTCAACTTCGCGCCGGTCCGGTGATCATTCCCGTGGATCAACTTCTCGGCACCGCGCAAGCTTTCCATTTCGCGCCGTGCCCGTCCGACCAGCTTGCTCAACTGGCCGGCCCACTTGTTCATGGCATAGCTCAACGCTTCCTGTGTCTCCCAGCCATGCAGCTTTCCGGGGCCGGAATCGGGCGCGGGCATCGTGGGTGCGGGAGCGAACGTGGAGGTCGATCCATGACCGAAGGGAGCGGTACCGGTGACGGTCTCGGTACTACCGTCGGCCATCCCACCGGCCTTGGCGAGGTCCGGCCCGAAGTGGTGCTCGATATAGTTGGCCGCCTTCTGCTTGTCCGGCGAGGACGATGACATCCCATCCCGTGCCCCACCCTTTCCCTCTCTCGCTCCGTCAGCGGGAAGAGCATGGTTGAGCTGCATACTGGTGGCGTCCCGCGACCTCGCTGTGTTCGTGAGGTGCGTCCACTCGTCGTCAAAAGACATCCGCCCCCCCGGCGGTACGATGTGGCCAATGCTGGCTCTTACTCGGTCAGGCGCGTCAGCTCCGGCGCAGCGCTCATGGAGTGGCGTCCGCATGCGGTCCTCGGCTCGCTGCGAGGACGCACCCCTACAAAGGTGTTCGGTGTGCTCGGACCGTAAACGTTGCCGCACCCCCCGTTGCGAAGCGTTCAGCCTCTCACCAGTTCGTGGCCTGTGCAATCATCGCCATGGATCGGCCACTTGGCACCTTTGGCCTCTTCTGGCCGAAATAACGGTTCTCCGGACTCGGAGTCGCTATTGAGACGCCATATACGGACCGACACACCCCAGGTGGGCAGTGACGTGGTGCTCGATAAGGTCGGGACATGGCACGGGTCGTGGTGGTCGGGGCGGGGATGGGCGGGATGGCGGCGGCGGCGAGGCTGGCCGTCGCGGGTCACGAGGTCGTGGTGCACGAGCGCACCGGGACCTACGGAGGCGCCGTGCGGCGGTACGCGCGCGACGGCTTCGCCTTCGACACCGGCCCGGGACTGCTGCAGTTGCCGGCCGTCTACCGCGATCTGTTCGTCAAGACCGGCCGGGAGCGGCTGGAGGACGAGGTGGAACTGGTCCAGGTGCCCGTCACCGCCCGCCATGTGTTCACCGACGGCAGCGCCGTCGCGCTGCCCAACGCCTCCCGGGGCAAGGTGATCGCCGCGCTGGACGAGGCGCTGGGCGGGGGCGCGGGCGAGCGCTGGTCCGCGATGCTGACCCGGGCCCGCACGGCGTGGGAGGCCACCCGGCGGCCGCTGCTGGAGGAGCCGCTGCGCGCGGAGCCCGCCTCGCGGGACCTGCTCGTCGCGGACGGCGCCTATCCCGCGCTGCGTCCGAAGGGCCTGCTGCGCCTCTCCCGGGCGCTGCGCGGACGGGGGAGCGCCGGGCCGACGCTGGCCGAGGTCGCCCGGGACGAGCTGCGCGACCCCCGGCTGGCGGCGATGCTGTGCGGCTCGGTCTGGACGCAGGGCCTGGACCCGGCGACGGCCCCGGCGAGCGCCGCCGCCCTCGCCTACGTCGAGGACACCTTCGGCACCTGGTATGTACGCGGCGGTCTGCGGGCGCTGGCCGACGCGCTGCACGCGCGCTGCCGGGCCCGCGGGGTGGCCTTCCGCTTCGACAGCCCGGTGGCGGGAGTGCGGGAGAAGGACGGGCGGGCGGCGGGTGTCGAGCTCGCCGACGGCTCGGCGGTGGACGCGGAGGTGGTGGTCGCGGGCGGCGGTCCGGCCGCACCCGGCGGGCAGGGAACCGCCGACCGGGGCATGTCCCGGCTCACCGTGCTGCTCGCGCTGCGGGGCACCCGCCCCGCCGGTACCCCGCACCGCACACTGGTGCACCGCGCGGAGGCTCCGGGGCAGCCGCTGACCGTGCTGCGGCCGGACGATCCGGCGCTGCGGCCGGACGACGCGCACGAGACGGCCGTGCTCACGCTGCCGGTGCCCGGCGGTCTGCCCGCTGAGGCCGCGGAGCCGCTCGCCGAGGGCCTGCTGGCGGCGACGGACGCGGCAGGACTGGGACTGCGGGAGCGGGTGCTGTGGCGCGAGGTGCGCACCCCCGCGGACGTCGAGGCGGAGACCGGCGCTCCCGGCGGCCGGGTGCCGCCGCCGGGGCTGTCCGGCGGCGGCGGCGCCTTCCTGTACCCCGCGAACCCGACCGGGCTGCCGGGGCTCTACGCGGCGGGCGGCTGGTCCCATCCGGGCGGCGGACTGCCCGCAGCGGGGATGACGGGTGCCATGGTGGCCGGGCTCGTGCAGGACCCGGAGTGGCGCGGCTCGGTCTGAGCCGGCGGTCCGGGCCGGGGCCCGGTGCGGGTCGCCGCCGGGGGGCGGCCGGGGCTCAGTACGGGCCGCTGCCGTAGTAGTCCTGCGGATACTGCGGGGCCTGCTGCGGGTACGGCTGGGGCTGCTGGGCGTCGGGGTCGGCGTACGCGTCGGGGTCGGCGTACGGGTCGTAGCCGTAGGGCTGCGGCTCCGCCGGGGGCAGCGGTGCGCCGCCCTCGCGCTGCTGGGGGACCCAGACCCCGCCCGGCGGCGTCTCGGGCACCTGGGGCTGGTAGGGCTGCTGCGGATAGCCGTATCCGTCGCCGTACTGGTTGCCGTAGCCCGCGTACGGGTCCGGGTACTGCTGGTAGCCGGTCTGGTCCTGGTATCCGGCGCTGGGCTCGTACCCGGCGTGGTGCTCGTATCCGGCGGCCCCGCCGACCGGGGTGTGGTCCTGGCCGGGGTACTGCTCGTATCCGCCGTACTGGCCGTGCCCGCCGTCCCCGTGCAGCGGAGGCTGGTCGGATGCCGGGGCGAAGACCGAGGTCTCCTCCTCGTAGTCGCCGTAGCCGTAGCCCCCGTAGGGACCGTAGGGGCCGTAGGTGTCGTGGCCCGGGTAGCCGTAGCCGGTCTCCTGGCCGCCCGGATCGCCGTCCTCGCCGCCCCAGCCGGCGGGCTCCTGCTGGCCGTAGCCCTGCTGGCCATAGTCGTCGACCGGGTCGGGCACCGGGACGGTGCCCGCGGCCGGGGTGTCGGCGGGGTCGTGGGTGCGCAGGTCGGAGACCTCCAGCGAGGCGGTGTCCGGACCGGGGGACGCGCCGCGGCGGCGCCGGCTGGAGCCGGGGCCACCGCCGAGTGCCCACCCGGCGGTGAACCCGCTCCGTACCGAGAGCGTGACGAAGGTCTGGCCGACGGCGAAGGCCGCGATGCCGAGGCCGATCACGACGACCGACGGCAGCGCCGTCCCCGCCACCACGCCGAGGAAGCCGGTGAAGGCCAGCAACCGCCAGCGCAGCCGGGCCTTGTACTGGAGCAGCACCTCGCCCAGCAGCCACAGCGCAACGATGCCGAACGCGATATAGAGGACCGTCCAGCCCATCTACGCCCCTCTTCCGCTCCCGCCGCCCCTTGGGCGGATCCGTGGCTCAAGCCTTGCGAAGGCCCAGGGTAGCCCTCTCCCGGAGACCGAGATTCTGGTGGATCTCCAGCGTCGCCGTGGAGTGGTTGAGCGTGATGAAGTGCAGCCCCGGAACGCCCTCGGCGAGCAGCCTCGCACACAAGTCCGTGGCGTACTCGATCCCGACCGAGCGTACCGCCGCCGGATCGTCCTGGACGGCGTGCAGCCGCTCGATCATCCCGGCCGGCAGCGTGGCGTTGCTGAGCTGCGCGAACCGCTCGATCTGCTGCACGCTCGTGACCGGCATGATCTCCGGGATGATGGGCGTGCTGCAGCCCGCGGCGGCGACCCTGTCCCGCAGCCGGAGATAGTCCTCCGCCTGGAAGAACATCTGGGTGATCGCGTAGTCGGCACCGGCCTTGCACTTGTTCACGAAATGCCGGATGTCGCTGTCCCAGTCGGTGGAGCGCGGGTGCATCTCGGGGAAGGCCGCGACACCGACGCAGAAGTCGCCGGACTCCTTGATCAGTTCGACGAGTTCGGAGGCGTAGTCGATCCCCTCGGGGTGCTTGACCCACTCCCCCAGCGGATCGCCGGGCGGATCGCCGCGCAGTGCGAGCACGTTGCGGATGCCCGCGTCGGCGTACTGCCCGATGACGTTGCGCAGCTCCGCCCGCGAGTGGCTGACCGCCGTGAGGTGTGCGACGGGGGTCAGCGTGGTCTCGTTGGCGATGCGCTCGGTGTTGCGGACCGTGCCCTCACGTGAGGAACCGCCCGCGCCGTAGGTGACGGACACGAAGGTCGGGGACGCCGCCTCGATGCGTCGCAGCGCGTCCCACAGCGTCCGCTCCCCTTTCGCGGTCTTCGGCGCGAAGAACTCGAAGGAGAAGGACTGCTCTCCGCTCGCGAGCAGATCACGCACAGTCGGCGGACGGTCTGTCCTGGGAGCTGAGATACCGATGGCCATGTCTGCAGGCTAGCGGCCTGGCCTGCAGAGCGGCTCGACACCGGGGCATTATGGGACGATATGCCCGTTTCCCGGATGGCCGAGGTCCACCTGTTGGACGGTCCCGCCCCCCGTGCTAAGCGGCCGGTGCGGTCACGGCGCCGGGGGACGGGGATCGGCCGCGGCCGCCTCCCGCAGCCGCGTGGCCAGCGAGGCGGCCGCGGCCCCGGGATCATCGGCCTCGGTGAGCGCACGGACCACCACCACCCGGCGGGCCCCGGCGTCCAGCACCTGGTCGAGATTGCCCGCATCGATGCCGCCGATGGCGAACCACGGCCGAGACGTCGGATCTGCGGCGGTACGGGCGGCGGTGTGACGGACGAGATCCAGCCCCGGTGCGGGACGGCCCGGCTTGGTGGGGGTCGGCCAGCACGGCCCGGTGCAGAAGTAGTCGACGCCCGGCTCGACCAGCGCCGCGTCCGCCTCCGCCGGACTGTGCGTGGAGCGGCCGATCAGCACCTCGTCGCCGAGCAGGGCGCGGGCCGCGGGGACCGGAAGGTCGCCCTGGCCGAGATGGAGCACCTCGGAGGCGGCGGCGTGTGCCACGTCCGCACGGTCGTTCACGGCCAGCAGGGCCCCGTGCCGGCGGCAGGCCGCGGCGAGCACGTCGAGCTGCGCCAGCTCCTCGGCCGCCTCCAGCCGCTTGTCCCGGAGCTGGACGATGTCCACACCGCCCGCCAGGACCGCGTCCAGGAACGCGGGCAGGTCGCCCTGCACCGTGCGCGCGTCGGTGCACAGGTAGAGCCGCGCCTCCGCGAGCCGCTCGCGGGCGGGAGCGGGCCCCGGGGACGCGGGCGGGGTGAGGGTGCTGCGGGACGTACGGGACATGGCGGAGTTCGGTTCCCCCCAGGAAGGGGGTGCGTGGACCCCGGAGGATCCACGCACCCGGTGCTGTCGGTGTACTGGTGCGCCGCCGCGGGCGGCGGGGTCAGACGGCGAGCGCCTGCGCCCGGCGCTTGACCTCGGTGCCCCGGTTCTCCCGCAGCGCCGTCACCGGCGAGCCGGGCAGCGACTCGTCCTCGGTGAAGAGCCATTCGAGCATCTCTTCGTCGCTGAAGCCGTCGTCCCGCAGGAGGGTGATGGTGCCCGCCAGGCCCTTCACGATCCGGCCCTCGCCGACGAAGGCGGCCGGAACCTGCAGCACCCGGTTCCCGGACTCCGCCTCCCGCCGCACCGCGAGCAGTTGGCCTTCCTTCACGAGCTGCCGCACCCGGGTCACCTCGACGCCGAGCATCTCGGCGACGTCGGGGAGGGCGAGCCAGGCGGGGACGAGTGCGTCGGTCTTTGCGTCAATCTCGGTCACGGGTTCCAGACTGCCATCCGAAACCGGTGGTCACTACCGCGCGGCCTTCTTCAGGGCCACGGCCGCGTCGCCCAGCAGGGTCCGGTCCACGGCCGTGCCCTGCTGGATCAGCTTCCGGCCCTGCGCGAGATCGCGCGGACGGCCGACGGCCAGCAGCGCGGTCGGCCGCTCGCCGCGCAGCCAGCAGACGCTCCAGGCGGGGTCCTGCGGCGAACCGCGCCACACCAGCTCGTCGCCGGGAGAGTGATGGCCGACGTACTGCACGAAGCGGCCGAACTGCTCGGACCAGAAATAGGGCACCGGATCGTAGCCGACGCTCTCCGGCTCGCCGTCGGCGTGCCCCTCGGCGAGCAGGTTCGCCGCAACCGTGCGGGGGCCCTGGAGCGCGTTGTCCCAGTGGTGGATCAGCAGCCGCTCGCCGTAGCGGGCCGAGGGGAAGGAGGCGCAGTCCCCCACCGCGTAGCAGTCGGGGGCCGAGCTGCGCAGCCGCGCGTCGGCCAGCACGGAGCCGTCCGGCCCGAGCTCCACCCCGGAGCCCGCCAGCCAGCCGGTGGCGGGGCGGGCCCCGATCCCGACCAGGACCGCGTCCGCCGGCAGCCGCGTCCCGTCGGCGAGCAGCACCCCGCCGCGCTCGACCGCCGCGACGGCGGCCCCGGTGCGCAGCGTCGCCCCGGCCTCCGCGTACCAGGCCCGCATCGGTGCGGAGACCTCGGCCGGCAGGGCGCCCGGCAGCGGTGCGGCGGCGGCCTCCACCACGGTGACCTCGCAGCCCCACTCGCGGGCGACCGTCGCGAATTCCGCGCCGATCCAGCCGGCGCCGACCACCACGACCCTGCCGCGGGCCGCCAGCACCGGCCGCAGCCGCCGCGCGTCGTCCAGGGTGCGCAGCACGTGGACGCCGGGCACCCCCTCGCTGCCGGGCAGGGTGCGGGGCTCGGCGCCGGTCGCCAGGACCAGGCGGTCGTAGTGGACCGGCCCCGCGTCGGTGACCAGCAGCCGCTCGCCGGGGCGCAGCCCGGTGGCGGTCCGGCCCAGCTCCAGCTCGATCCCCAGCGCCGCGAAGTCGATGTCGAAGAGCGGCACCTCCGCCTCCTCGCCCCTGCCCAGCAGGACGGCCTTGGAGAGCGGGGGCCGGTCGTAGGGCGGGTGCGGTTCGGCCCCGAGGAGCCGCACGGAGCCGGGCCAGCCCTGTTCGCGGAGCTGCACGGCGGTCTGCACGCCCGCCATGCCGGTGCCCACGACCACGACCCGCTGCTGTTTCTGACTGTCGCTCACATCGCTCACTGTATGCCGGTCGGCGCCGGCGGCCATCGGCCACCGGACGGAGACGGTGCCCGGTCGCGGTCGTAGGGCCGCCCCCGCCGCGGGCCGGGGCCCGACGGCCCCGGCGGGCCTTACCGGCCCCGCGGGCACCGCAGTAGGGTGGGCCGCGGTAGTCACGACATACGCGGGAGCCCGGACGCACCGGGCTGAGAGGGAGGCTGCGGCGGCCTCCGACCGTCCGAACCTGATCCGGGTCATTCCGGCGAAGGGAGCAGCAGCAGCGCCATGCGCGGCACAGGAAGCGGCACACGCACCGGTACCCACGCGGCGGGCCCCGACGTGCTCGTCCTCGGCGGCGGCCTGATCGGCCTGGTGACGGCCTGGCGGGCCGCGCAGCGCGGCCTGGCGGTCACCGTGGCCGACCCCGAACCGGGCGGCGGCGCCGCACGGGTGGCGGCGGGCATGCTGGCGGCCGTCACCGAACTGCACTACGGCGAGGAGACGCTGCTGGATCTCAACCTCGCCTCGGCGGCGCGCTACCCGGAGTTCGTCGCCGAGCTGGAGGACGCCTCCGGCCTGGAGACCGGCTACCGGGCCTGCGGCACCCTCGCGGTCGCGCTCGACGCAGACGACCGCGCCCACCTGCGCGAACTGCACGCGCTCCAGCGGCGGTGCGGGCTGGAGTCACAGTGGCTGACCGGCCGCGAGTGCCGCCGCCTGGAGCCGATGCTGGCGCCCTCGGTGCGCGGCGGTGCCCGGGTGGACGGCGACCACCAGATCGACCCCCGGCGACTGGCCGCGGCGCTGTTGCGCGCCTGCGAGCGCGCGGGAGTCGCCTTCCGGCGCTCCCGCGCGGTGCGGCTCCTGCACTCGCGGGACCGCGCAGCGGGGGCGGCGCTGGCGGACGGCACCGAGCTGCGCGCGGACCAGACGGTACTCGCGCTGGGCGCCCGCAGCGGCGCCCTGGAGGGCCTCCCCCCGTCGGTGGCGCCCCCGGTGCGCCCGGTGAAGGGGCAGGTGCTGCGGCTGCGGATGCCCGGCGGCGCGGCCGGCCCTTTTCTCTCCCGCACGGTCCGCGCGGTGGTCCGCGGCGGCGCCCTCTACCTGGTGCCGCGCGCGGACGGCGAGCTGGTGGTCGGCGCCACCAGCGAGGAACTGGGCTGGGACACCACCGTCACCGCGGGCGGGGTCTACGAGCTGCTGCGGGACGCGCACGAGCTGGTGCCCGGCGTCACCGAGCTGCCGCTGGCCGAGACCCGCGCCGGGCTGCGCCCCGGCTCCCCCGACAACGCGCCGCTGCTGGGGCCCACCGCGCTGCCCGGGCTCCACCTGGCCACCGGCCACTTCCGGCACGGCGTCCTGCTCACCCCCGTCACCGGCGACGTGCTCGCCGAGCTGCTGGCCACCGGCGAGCTGCCCGCACCGGCCCGGCCCTTCGCACCGCAGCGCTTCACCTCCGCAGACCCCCGCGAGACCCAGGAGCAGCCCGCATGACCTCCACCGCGACGACGACCCTCTCGGTCAACGGCGAGCCGCGCCGAGTGGCCGCGGGGCTCACCCTCGACCGGCTCGTGGCCGATTTCACCACCGCGCCCGGCGGGGTGGCCGCGGCGCTCAACGAGGACGTGGTCCCCCGGGGCCGCTGGGCTCAGACCCCGCTCGGCGAGGGCGACCGCGTCGAGATCCTCACCGCAGTCCAAGGAGGCTGAGCCGGACCATGGCCGACGACCCGCTGACCATCGGCGACACCGCCTTCACCTCCCGGCTGATCATGGGCACCGGGGGCGCGCCGAGCCTGGACGTCCTGGAACGGGCCCTGCTGGCCTCCGGCACCGAGCTGACGACGGTCGCGATGCGGCGGCTGGACCCCTCGGTGAGCGGCTCCGTGCTGTCGGTGCTGAACAGGCACGGCATCCGGGTGCTGCCGAACACCGCCGGGTGCTACACGGCGGGAGAGGCGGTGCTCACCGCACGGCTCGCGCGCGAGGCGCTGGGCACCGACTGGGTGAAGCTGGAGGTCATCGCCGACGAGCGCACCCTGCTGCCGGACCCGGTCGAGTTGCTGGACGCCGCCGAGACGCTGGTGGACGACGGCTTCACGGTGCTGCCGTACACCAACGACGACCCGGTGCTGGCGCGGAAGCTGGAGGAGGCGGGCTGCGCGGCGATCATGCCGCTCGGCTCCCCCATCGGCTCCGGACTGGGCATCCGCAACCCGCACAACTTCCAGCTCATCACCGAGCGCGCGGGGGTGCCGGTGATCCTGGACGCGGGGGCCGGCACGGCATCGGACGCGGCACTGGCCATGGAGCTGGGGTGCGCCGCGGTGATGCTGGCCTCGGCGGTGACCCGGGCCCAGGAACCGGTGCTGATGGCGGAGGGCATGCGGCACGCGGTCGAGGCGGGGCGGCTCGCCCACCGCGCCGGCCGCATCCCGCGCCGCCACTTCGCCGAGGCGTCGTCGCCCACCGAGGGCGTCGCGGCGCTGGACCCGGAGCGCCCGGCCTTCGGCTGAGGGGCCGACGCCGCCCCCGGCGGCGCCGCCCCACCCCTCGGTCAGGCACCACGGAGTGTCACCGTTCGGCCCCAGAACAGCGGCAACCCGCAACCACGCGGCCCCGCCACCAGACCGCCCTCGTAAACTCGGCGCAATGGACACCACCCTCCAGGACCCGTCGCCTGCCTACGGACGAGGAGACCCGTTGGTCGGACAGGTGCTCGACGGCCGGTACCGCGTCGACGCGCGGGTAGCCATCGGCGGCATGGCGACCGTCTACCGCGCGGTGGACACCCGCCTGGACCGCGTGCTGGCCCTGAAGGTGATGCACACCTCCCTCTCCGCGGACGAGACGTTCGTGACCCGCTTCATCAGGGAGGCCAAGTCCGCGGCCCGGCTGGCGCACGCCAACGTGGTCGGGGTCTTCGACCAGGGCACCGACGGCACCTACGTCTATCTGGCGATGGAGTACGTGGAGGGCTGCACGCTCCGCGACGTGCTGCGGGACCGCGGCGCCCTGCGCCCCCGCGCGGCACTCGACGTCCTGGAGCCGGTCCTGGCGGCGCTGGGCGCGGCGCACCGGGCCGGTCTCGTGCACCGGGACGTGAAGCCGGAGAACGTGCTGATAGGGGACGACGGCCGGGTGAAGGTCGCCGACTTCGGCCTGGTGCGGGCGGTGGACAGCCAGACCTCCGCGACGACGGACTCGATCCTGGGCACGGTCTCCTATCTGGCGCCCGAGCAGATCGAGGACGGTACGGCCACGCCGCGCACGGACCTGTACGCGTGCGGCGTGATGCTCTACGAGATGCTCACCGGCAGCAAGCCGCACTCCGGCGGCTCGCCTGCGCAGGTGCTCTACCAGCACCTGAACAAGGACATGCCGGCTCCTTCGGCCACGGTGCCGGGGATGGCGGCGGCTCTGGACGGCCTGGTGGCGCTGGCGACGGCGCGCACGCCCGAGCAGCGCCCCGAGGACGCGGTCGCCCTGCTGGCGCGGGCCCGCACGGTCCGCGCGGAGCTCGCCGACGAGGAGCTGGACGCGGTCCCGCCGCAGGCCACGCAAGGCGGCACCGGCCCGGCCGAGGACGCGGCGCGGCGCTCGGGGGTCTCGGGGATCTCCGGAGACATCGCCGCGGCGGCGGCGCACGCCACCGCCGGAACCGAGGCCGACACGTATGTGATCCCCCGCCCCGCGGGGGGTTCCGCCGCCGGTCCGGCCCCGGACGCGGATCTCAACCGCACAGCGCTGCTGTCGCCGCCGCCGGCCGACCCGCCGGGCGGCTCCGACGCGGGTTCCGGAGGACGGCGGCGGAGGGTGCAGCCGCGCTGGGTACTGGTGACCCTGGCCCTGCTGCTGGTGGCGCTGGTCGGCACGGGCATCTGGTACGTCAACTCCGGGCAGTTCGTGCGGACCCCCGCGGTGCTGGACGAGACCCGCGCCGAGGCGACCAAGACGCTCTCGGAGGCGGGACTGGACGTGCAGGTGAAGGAGGACTTCAGCGAGCGGGTCGAGCGCGGCCATGTCATCGGCACCGACCCGGAGCCTGGTGAGCGGGTCCGCAAGACCGGTACGGTCACGCTGACCGTCTCGCGCGGCCCGCACGTGGTGAAGGTGCCCGATCTCAAGGACACCCCGCTGTCGGACGCCCGCCGCAAGCTCAAGGACGCCGGGCTGGAGCCCGGGACGGTCGAGCGGCGGTTCGACGAGAAGACCGCGCGGGGCTCCGTGCTCGCCACCGACCCCGAGGCGGGCAGCAAGCGCAGGCCGGGTGCCGCGGTGGCCCTCACGGTCTCCAAGGGTGCGCCGGTGGAGGTGCCCGATGTGGTCGGCGACAAGCGGAGCGACGCGGCCGAGAAGCTGGAGGACGCGGGCCTGAAGGTCCGGATCGCCACCGAGCGCGTCCACTCCGAGCACGACAAGGGCAGCATCGCCCGCCAGTCGCCGACCGACGGCGCGCGGGCCGCCGAGGGCGACACGGTGACGCTGACGGTCTCCAAGGGCCCGGACCTGATCGAGGTGCCGGACGTGGAGGGCAGCAGCGAGGACGAGGCCACCGAGAAGCTGGAGGGCGCGGGCTTCGAGGTGACGGTGCGCCGCATCTTCTTCGGGGACACCGTCTTCAACCAGTCCCCCGACGGCGGCAAGAAGGCGCCCCGCGGGTCGTCGATCACCATCTGGCTGCGCTGAGCCCGCGCCGGGCGCGGCCCGGGCCCGTGCCAGGGCTGTCGCGGCTCCCGCGTGCTGCCGTCGGTCCCTGTCGGGGCCTTCGCGGAGTCCTCGGGGCCTCGCGGCTCCTCCTCCGGCCCCGGCAGTTCTTCTCCGCGACCGGCTCGGGTCTTCACAGCCTCGGGGGCTCCGCGGACGGCCCCCGGTCCGCCGGGAGTCCGGCAGCCGGCCCGGCACCCGGCGGCTCCGCGCAGGGCCGCACCCGGGGGCTGCCCCGGCAGCTCTCCGGGTGACCGACCCGCCACACCCCGGCGCATTATGTCCGACTTGGCGCGCATATCCCGTCACGGGGTGTACCAGGGGACTTGAGGGCGTGTGACCCCACCCATAGGACGCACGTCACCTACGAACACGTCTAGTGGAGAGAAATCCGCGACGTGACCTGGAATGCGACTCCGGAATACCCGCCCGCCGGCCACCCCCCGCCACGAATCCGGATAGTACGTCACACCTTTGATTCCGCAGAACGGGCCCTTTAACAATTGCGGTCGTCGCACGGCGCCGAATCAGCACTCGGCGCGTCTCCCCGGCTCTCCGCCACTGCGACGACGCCAGCGATGAAAGGTTCCGCACTTCCTCATGCCCAGCATCTCCAGCCTCAGTCTCAGCCCCAAGGCCAAGAAGATCTCGACCATAGGAATCGGCACAGCGGGTGCCGCGGCCCTGGCCCTCACGGTCCTCCCCGGCACCGCGCACCACGGCGACGCCGGCCAGGCCACGGCGAAGAAGGTCCAGGCCGACAGCGTCGCCTTCAGCTCCGACTCCTCGGTGCTGCCCGCCCAGGGCAAGGACCTCACCGCCCAGCAGCACTCGATGGCCCCGGCGCCCGCCGAGACCCAGCAGGTGGCGAGCGTGAAGAACGCCGCCAGCACCGCCAAGAGCTTCACCAGCACCGACGAGGCGGCCGCCGCGATCAAGGCCGATGCCGAGAAGCGTGCCGCCAAGGCCGCGGCCGAGAAGAAGGCCGAGGCAGCGGCGGCCAAGGAGCGCGCCGCCAAGGCCGCGGCCGACCGCTCCAAGCGCGCCGCCGCGCCCAGCTACCCGGACAACCTGGACGGCTGGATCCGCGAGGCCCGCGCCATCATGGCCAAGCACGGCATCCCCGGCTCCTACGAGGGCATCAAGCGCAACATCATCCGCGAGTCCGCCGGTGACCCCCGCGCCATCAACAACTGGGACATCAACGCCCAGAACGGCGTGCCCTCCAAGGGCCTGCTCCAGGTGATCAAGCCCACCTTCGACACCTACCACGTCGAGGGCACCGCCTGGGACCAGTACGACCCGGTCGCGAACATCGTCGCCGCCTGCAACTACGCGGCCGACCGGTACGGTTCGATGGACAACGTCAACTCGGCATACTGAGTGGCGTGACCACGAACGAGACGCACCACCTGCGCAATCCCATTGGCGGCCATGTCCCCGTAGCCGGGGGCCTGGCCGCCACTGGCCTTTCCTACGCCGCCGACATCGAAGCCGAGACGCTTCAGGTTTTCGTCACGAATCCGCGCGGCTGGGCGACGCCCACGGGAAATGCGGAACAGGACGACGCATTCCGCACCGCCTGCGCAGCGCGTGGACTTCCGGTTTATGTCCACGCTCCCTATCTCATCAATTTCGGCTCGCACAACGAGGACACCGCGGCCAAGTCCGTCCACTCGCTGCGGCATTCGCTGCGGCGCGGGCGCGACATCGGCGCGCTGGGCGTCGTCGTCCACACCGGCTCCGCCACCGGAGGACGCGCCCGGGCGACCGCGCTCGCCCAGGCGCGTGCGCTGATGATGCCGCTGCTGGAGGAGCTGACCCACGAGGACGACCCGTGGCTGCTGCTGGAGCCGACAGCCGGGCAGGGCGCGTCCCTCTGCTCCCGGGTACACGAACTCGGCCCGTACTTCGAGGCGCTGGAGCACCACCCCAAGCTCGGCGTCTGCCTGGACACCTGCCATGCCTTCGCCGCCGGGGACGACCTGGCCGCCCCCGGCGGGGTGGAAGGCGCACTCCGCGAACTGGAGTCGGTCACCGGCCCCGGACGGCTGCGGCTGATCCACGCCAACGACTCCCAGGACGTGGCGGGCGCGTGCAAGGACCGGCACGCGAACATCGGTGCCGGCCACATCGGGACCGGCCCGTTCGCCGAGCTGCTGGCCCATCCGCTGACCGCGGGCGTGCCGCTGGTGATCGAGACACCGGGCGGCAAGGCGGGACACGCGGGGGACGTGGCGCTGCTGAAGAAGCTCAGAGAGGCGTGACCCGGCTGCCGGGACGGCCTCCCGGGCTCCTCCCGGAGCAGGGCGCGCCCGGAACGGGGCCCTGAGTCCTCCGGCGGCGCGCCCGGCCCCGGCCCGGAACCCGGGACCGCGGCGCCGGCGGCCCGGGGGCCACCCGGCTCAGAGCTCGGGGCCGTCCCCCGGCTCCTCCTGGTACGAGTAACGCTGCTCCCGCCAGGGGTCCCCGATGTTGTGGTAGCCGCGCTCCTCCCAGAAGCCGCGGCGGTCCGCCGTCATGTACTCGATGCCGCGGACCCACTTGGGGCCCTTCCAGGCGTACAGGTGGGGCACGACGAGCCGGACCGGGAAGCCGTGCTCGGCCGTCAGCAGCTCACCGGCGCGGTGCGTCGCGAAGATTGTCTTCGCGGAGGTGAAGTCCGACAGCCGTACATTGGCGCTGAAGCCGTACTCCGCCCAGACCATCACATGCGTGGCGTCGGGCGCGGGCGGGGCCAGCTCGAGGATGCTGCGCGCGAGCACCCCGCCCCACTCGGCGCCCAGCATGCTGAACTTCGCGACGCAGTGCAGATCGGCGACGACGGTGCGGTACGGGAGCGCGGAGAACTGCTCGTGGTCCCAGCAGTGCTTCTCGCCGTCCGCCGTGGCCCCGAAGACCCGGAACTCCCAGCGCTCCCGCCGGAACTTCGGTACCGGGCCGTAGTGCGTCACCGGCCATCCGCGCTGGAGCCGCTGCCCGGGCGGAAGCTCCGGTTGCTCCCCTTCGCGGCTTTGCGGCTGACCCATGCCCCCATGGTGACAGACCCCGGGCCATGGTCTCGACCAACCCCCTGGCGGGTGGCCCGCCGCTCGTCGTCGCAGCTCACCTCCGCAAATACGGGCACATCCGGTAAGCCTTCACTTACTGGACCCGGCCGGTGGGCGGTGACAGGATGCGCGATTGCGCGCCACGCGCGTTCTGCCCGGTACCCGCGCCATGCCCCTGGAAGGAGCCCGCCACCATGCAGGGCGACCCCGAGGTCATCGAGTTCCTCAACGAGCAGCTCACCGCCGAGCTCACCGCCATCAACCAGTACTTCCTGCACGCGAAGATGCAGGAGCACCTCGGCTGGACGAAACTCGCCGAGTACACCCGCTCCGAGTCCTTCGACGAGATGCGGCACGCGGAGCGGCTCACCGACCGCATCCTGTTCCTGGAGGGCCTGCCGAACTACCAGCGGCTCTTCCATGTGCGGGTCGGCCAGACCGTGACGGAGATGTTCCGGGCGGACCGGCAGGTCGAGGTGGAGGCGATCGACCGGCTCAAGCGCGGCATCGACCTGATGCGGAACAAGGGCGACATCACCTCGGCCAACATCTTCGAGGACATCCTCGCGGACGAGGAGCACCACATCGACTACCTGGACACCCAGCTCGACCTGATCGAGAAGCTGGGCGAGCCGCTGTACCTCGCTCAGCAGATCGAGCAGAAGGCCGCGGACGAGACCTGAGAAGACCGGAGCGGACACCCGGCCGACGGGGCCGGGCGGCGGCGACCTGCCGGGCGAGCTGCGGCGTGCGTGTGGGCGTCCCCGTTCAGGCCGCGTGCGCCGCGGCCGCCGGTTCCGGGACGGCGATCCCGGCCGGTTCCGCGGCGCCCGTCGGCGCCGCGCGGGTGACGAGGGGCGCCTCGCCGCGGTCCGGCGCGGCCCTGCGGGGGCACGCGCCGCGCCCCAGGATGCCCTGGATGCGGCGCACGCAGGAGCCGCAGTCCGTACCCGCCTTGCTGGCGGAAGCGATCTGGCGCGGGGTGCACGCCCCCGCTGCCGCGTGCTGTTGCACCTGCTCTTCGGTGATACCGAAGCACGAGCAGACGTACACGCGGGTCACCTCCGCCTCGGATCGGTCAAGCACTGCTGAGGTTAACCTAACCTTACCCGTCCGGGTGTGTCCACATACACCGCTGGGGCCCGCGTCACACTGGACGCGGGCCCCAGCGGTGGGGCGCGGAGCGGCTCACCCGCTACCGCGCAGCTCACTGGTCGCGGTACATCTCCGCGACCAGGAAGGCCAGGTCGAGGGACTGGCTGCGGTTGAGCCGCGGGTCGCAGGCCGTCTCGTAGCGCTGGTGCAGGTCGTCGACGAAGATCTCGTCGCCGCCGCCCACGCACTCGGTGACGTCGTCGCCGGTCAGCTCCATGTGGATGCCACCCGGGTGGGTGCCCAGGCCCTTGTGGACCTCGAAGAAGCCCTTCACCTCGTCCAGCACGTCGTCGAAGCGGCGCGTCTTGTGGCCGCTGGCCGCCTCGAAGGTGTTGCCGTGCATCGGATCGCAGACCCAGGCGACCGTGGCGCCGGAGGCGGTCACCTTCTCCACCAGCTCGGGCAGCCGGTCGCGGATCTTGTCGGCCCCCATCCGGGTGATGAAGGTGAGCCGGCCCGGCTCGCGGTCCGGGTCCAGCCGCTCGATGAGCGCGAGTGCTTCCTCGGAGGTCGTCGTCGGCCCGAGCTTCACCCCGACCGGGTTGCGCACCCGGGAGGCGAACTCGATGTGGGCGCCGTCGAGCTGCCGGGTGCGCTCCCCGATCCAGACCATGTGCCCGGACACGTCGTAGAGATCGCCGCTGCGCGAGTCGACCCGGGTGAGGGCCGACTCGTAGTCGAGCAGCAGCGCCTCGTGCGAGGAGTAGAACTCGACCGTCTTCAGCTCTTCGGGGTCCGTGCCGCAGGCGTGCATGAACTTCATCGCCTGGTCGATCTCGCGGGCCAGGGCCTCGTAGCGCTGCCCGGACGGGCTGGACTTGACGAAGTCCTGGTTCCAGGCGTGCACCTGGCGCAGATCGGCGTAGCCGCCGGTGGTGAAGGCGCGGACCAGGTTCAGCGTGGCGGACGAGGCGTGGTACATCCGCTTCAGCCGCTCCGGGTCCGGCCTGCGCGCCTCCGCGGTGAACTCGAAGCCGTTGACCGAGTCGCCCCGGTAGGTGGGCAGCGTCACCCCGTCCCGGGTCTCGGTCGGCTTGGAGCGGGGCTTGCTGTACTGGCCGGCGATCCGGCCGACCTTGACGACCGGCACCGAGCCCGCGTACGTGAGCACCGCGCCCATCTGCAGCAGCGTCTTGAGCTTGTTGCGGATGTGCTCGGCGCTGACCTGGTCGAACGCCTCGGCGCAGTCGCCGCCCTGGAGCAGGAACGCCTCACCGCGCGCGACCGAGCCCAGCCGCTCCCGCAACTGGTCGCACTCGCCCGCGAAGACGAGCGGCGGATAGGACTCGAGCTCGGCCAGAACCGTACGCAGCGCCTCGTGGTCCGGCCAGTCGGGCTGCTGTGCTGCAGGGAGGTCTCGCCAGGTCTGGGCACCGGCGTCGGAGTGGGCGTTCACAGTCACGGACCCAAGGTTACGGGGTTTCGCACGCACTCCGTCCGGCTGCCCGCCATCCGAGACCGCGATCACAGCTCCGGCGAGACCGCGGTCACAGGCAGGTGCTGCCGCCCGTTGCCGGTGCCGTCCCGGGGAGCCCCGCGGAGGCCCCGCGCCGCGGCCGGGTCCGCTAGGGTGTCCGGCATGCACGCGCTGTCGACCATGAACTGGTGGTGGCCCGCCCGCACGGCGGCCCGCCACGACGCGCGTATGCACTGAGAGCTCAGCCACGTGCCAGGCCGCCCGAGGGGCGGCCTTTCGCATGTCCGCGGCCGTTCCTCCGTACTCGCGAAGGGACTCCGCATGCAAGCCGCCGCTGCACCCGCACCCGCCTCCCCACCCGCCGCCGCTTCACCCGCCGCCCTCGTCGCACGGCTGACCCGGGACGACGCGCCGCCGTTCGCGCTGCTGCGCAGGCGCGCCCCCGGCCGGGACGCCGACCTCGTCGAGGTGCTCATCGGGAGTGTGCAGCACCCGGCGCGGCTGGCCGACCTGCCGGTGCCCCCGGCGGATCGCGCCGGCGCGCTGGCGCTCGTGCCCTTCCGGCAGATCCGCGAGCGGGGGTTCGACGTCCGCGACGACGGCACCCCGCTGTCCGTGCTGCTGCCCGAGGAGCGCCACGAGCTGCCCCGGGCCGACACCCTCGCCGCGCTGCCCGACCACCGCGTACGGGTCGAGCAGGGCGCCTTCGACGTGGCGGACGACGCCTACGAGGAGATCGTCCGCCGGGTCGTCGCCGACGAGATCGGCGCCGGTGAGGGCGCCAATTTCGTGATCCGCCGGGACTACGAGGCACACGTCCCCGGCTTCTCCCGCGCCGACGCGCTCGCCCTCTTCGGCCGGCTGCTCCGCGGCGAGCAGGGCGCCTACTGGACCTTCGTCGTGCACACCGGCGACCGGGTGCTGGTGGGCGCCAGCCCGGAGGTGCATGTGCGGATGAGCGGCGGGACCGTCGTGATGAACCCCATCAGCGGCACCTACCGCTATCCGGAGCAGGGCCCGGACGCGGCGGGGCTGCTGGACTTCCTGGCCGACCGCAAGGAGAGCGAGGAGCTCTCCATGGTCGTCGACGAGGAGCTGAAGATGATGTGCACCGTCGGCGACGAGGGAGGCGTCGTCGTCGGACCGCGGCTGCGGGAGATGGCCCATCTCGCGCACACCGAGTACGAGCTGCGCGGCCGCAGCACACTGGACGTGCGCGAGGTGCTGCGCGAGACGATGTTCGCCGCCACGGTGACCGGCTCCCCGGTGGAGAACGCCTGCCGGGTCGTCGGACGGTACGAGAGGGGCGGGCGCGGCTACTACGCGGGGGCACTCGCCCTGCTCGGCCACGACGAGGGCGGCGCCCAGACGCTGGACTCCCCCATCCTCATCCGCACCGCGGACATCGACCCCCGCTCCGGACGGCTCCGGGTGCCGGTGGGCGCCACGCTCGTGCGCGCCTCCGACCCGGCCGGCGAAGTGGCGGAGACGCACGCCAAGGCCGCGGGAGTGCTCACCGCACTGGGCGTGCGCGGGGCACCGGCCGGTGCGCCCGGCGGCCCGCGCCCGCAGCTCGCGGACGACCCCCGGGTGCAGGCCGCGCTGGCGGAGCGGCGCTCCGGGCTCGCACCCTTCTGGCTGCGGATGCGGGTGGGGCCGCACGCGCGGAGCGGGGCGGCGCCGGTGCTGGTCGTCGACGGCGAGGACACCTTCACCGCGATGCTGGCGCACCTGCTGGGCGCGACCGGACACCGGGTGCGGGTGCACCGCTACGACGAGCCGGGGCTGCACCGGGCGGCGCTGCGGCACGAGGGACCCGTCGTACTGGGACCGGGCCCCGGCGATCCGCGCGACGCGACGGACCCGAAGATGCGGCTGCTGCGCGCGCTGGCCGCCGATCTGGTGCGCGCCCGGCGGCAGACGCTGCTGGGCGTCTGCCTCGGGCACGAGCTGCTCGCCGCCGAGCTGGGCCTGGACCTGGTCCGCAAGCAGCGCCCGCACCAGGGCGCACAAGAGGTGATCGATCTGTTCGGGCGGCGGGAGACGGTCGGCTTCTACAACTCCTACACCGCCCGCTGCGACGAGGAGGCCGCCGCCGAGCTGGCGCTGCACGGCGTCGAGCTGAGCCGTGATCCGCTCAGCGGCGAGGTCCACGCGCTGCGCGGGCCCGGCTTCGCCGGGGTGCAGTTCCACCCGGAATCGGTGCTGACGCTGGACGGCGCGGCGGTGGCGGCGCGGCTGCTGGCCGCGTCCGACGCGGAGCGCGCTGCGGCACGGACCGCGGCACGGACCGCGGACTGACCGCCGGGCCTGCCGGGGCCGGGGAAGGGGGCTCCTTCCCCGGCCCGAGCCGCTCCGGACCGCGCCCGGCCGCCGGGCGCGGAGCACCGCCCGCCGCCGTCAGCCGAAGAAGACGCCCGCCTCCTCGTAGAGCGCCGGGTCGACCGTCTTCAGCTTCTCGGTCGCCTGCGCGAGCGGGACGCGGACGATGTCGGTGCCGCGCAGCGCGACCATGCTGCCCCACTCCTCGTCGCGTACCGCGTCGATGGCGTGCAGGCCGAAGCGGGTGGCCAGCCAGCGGTCGTACGGCGTGGGGGTGCCGCCCCGCTGGATGTGCCCGAGCACCGTGGTGCGGGCCTCCTTGCCGGTGCGGGACTCGATCTCCTTGGCCAGCCACTCGCCCACGCCCGAGAGCCGCACATGCCCGAAGGAGTCCGTCGACCCGTCCTTGAGGACCATCTCGCCTCCCTGGGGCATCGCGCCCTCCGCCACGACGACGATCGGCGCGTAGCTGGCCTTGAAGCGGGAGGTGACCCACCCGCAGACCTGCGCGGTGTCGAAGCGCTGCTCGGGAATGAGGATGCAGTTGGCGCCGCCCGCCAGTCCCGAGTGCAGCGCGATCCAGCCCGCGTGCCGCCCCATGACCTCCACCACCAGCACCCGCATATGGGACTCGGCGGTGGTGTGCAGCCGGTCGATGGCCTCGGTGGCGACCGTGACGGCGGTGTTGAAGCCGAAGGTGTAGTCGGTGGCGGACAGATCGTTGTCGATCGTCTTGGGTACGCCGACGCAGCGGATGCCGTGCTCGCCGGTCAACCGGGCCGCCACGCCCAGGGTGTCCTCGCCGCCGATCGCGATCAGCGCGTCGACCTCGTACTTGGCGAGGTTCTCCCGGATGCGCCGGACGCCGTCCTCCTCCTTGAAGGGGTTGGTGCGCGAGGAGCCGAGGATGGTGCCGCCGCGCGGCAGCATGCCGCGCACCGCCGGGATGTCCAGCCGGACCGTCTCCCCCTCCAGCGGTCCGCGCCAGCCGTCGCGGAACCCGGTGAAGTCGTAGCCGTACTCCTGGACTCCCTTACGGACCACGGCCCGCATGACCGCATTGAGACCGGGGCAGTCGCCGCCGCCGGTCAGCACTCCGACCCGCATGGGATCTCCCTTCTCCGCGTGGACGCACCTGGACGCGCGCCGTGAGAACGGCGCAACGCCCGTCACGCTAGCGGTGATCCACGTCACACGGGATGCGGCGTGCGGGGGGTTTTCGTTGGGAGATGCGGGATTTGAGCCCCAGGCCATCACTCGTACGAAGGACAGACGTCCGCGGACTCCCGCGTCAGCCGCACGGCGGTGCGCGCCACCGGGCGCGCGCACCCCTTCGCGGGGGGCCGCGGGGGCCGCGGCACCGCAGCGCCACGGCCGCGCACCCCTGCCTCCGGACCAGGGCGGCGCCTCAGTCGTCCAGACCGCGCTCGATCGCGTACCGCACGAGCTCCACCCGGTTGTGCAACTGCAGTTTGCCCAGGGTGTTCTGGACATGGTTCTGCACGGTGCGGTGCGAGATGACGAGCCGCTCGGCGATCTGCTTGTAGCCCAGTCCCTTGGCGACCAGCCGCAGCACCTCCGTCTCCCGGTCGGTCAGCTTCGGCACGTCCGGGCCCTGCTCGGCGGCCGGGGCCGGGTCGGCGGCCAGCCTGCGGTACTCGCCCAGCACCAGTCCGGCGAGCCCCGGGGTGAAGACCGGATCGCCCAGCGCCGTGCGGCGCACCGCGTCCAGCAGCTCCTGCGGGCCGGCGGATTTGACCAGATAGCCCGTGGCGCCGGACTTGACGGCCTCCAGCACGTCGGAGTGCTCGCCGCTGGCCGACAGCACGAGCACCCGCGGTGCGGCCCCGGGGCCGACCAGTTCGCGGCAGACCTCCACTCCGGGCTTGTCCGGCAGGTTCAGGTCCAGTACCAGGACGTCGGGCGCGGCGGCGCGGGCCCTGCGGACCGCCTGCTCGCCGTCGCCCGCCGTGGCGACGACCTCGAACCCGGCCTCGGCCAGGTCCCGGGCGACGGCCTCGCGCCACATCGGGTGGTCGTCGACGACCATCACCTTGACGGGTGCCGCGCCGCCGTCCGGCCCGGTCCACCGCTCCTCAGTTGCCATCCTTGGGAACCCTCATCTCCACTTCCGTCCCCTGCCCGGGCACCGACACCAGCTCGGCGGTGCCGCCCAGCTCCCGCAGCCTTCCCCGGATGGACAGCTCGACGCCCATCCGCCCCTCGGCCTCGGCGGCCGCCAGCCGTCCCGCGGGGATGCCGGGACCGTCGTCCCGCACGGACACGATCACCGCATCCGGCTCGTCCTCCAGCAGGATCCAGGCGTGCGCCCCGTCCCCGGCGTGCTGGTCCACGTTGTCCAGCGCGGCGGCGACGGCAGCCGCCAGCTCCGCGGCCGTGCGGCCGGGCAGCAGCACCGGCGCACCGGGCTCGGCGAACGTGACCCGGGCCCCCGCGTACGAGGAGAGCAGCGCGCGTACGTCGCACGGTGCGGTCCGGGCAGCGGTCCCCGAGCCGCCCCCGGCATCCGGGCCCCGGCCGGCAGCGCCCCGCGGGCCGGGCACGGCACCGGGCTCCGGGGCGGAGGCACGTCCCGGTTCGGGCACGACCCCGCTGGAGACCAGGGCGCGGAGTGCGACCTCCTGCTCGCCCGCCATCCGGCCGAGTTCCGCCGCCTCCCCGCCCAGGGCCGTGCCCCTGCGCTGCACCATGGCCAGCACCTGCAGGACGCTGTCGTGGATGTCCCGGGCCAGCCGCTCCCGCTCGCGGGTCGCCGCCTCTATCCGGAGCGCCCGCGCCAGGGTGCGCTCGCTGGCGCGGGCCACCTCGATGACGTAGCCGATGGCGACGCTCGCCACGCAGACGAGCAGCACGTTGTGGAAGGTGGAGCGGGTGATCATGCCGCGTTCGACGACGTTGGCGGCTCCGACCAGCACCGAGGCGCCCGCGGCCCAGCGCCAGCCGCCCTTGAGCGCGAAGGCGAGGACGGGACCCGCAACCCAGATGGACGGCAGGGTCGGGCCCACCTGGTGGTGTCCGTCCACCACGGGCGTCAGGAGGATCCCGGCGAGACCCAGCACGATGTCCGTGACCAGGAACGGCAGCGTGCAGCGGTCGGCCGAGCCGAGCTTGCGCAGGGTGGCGAACGTCCAGCCGCCGAGCAGCAGCAGGAAGAGCACGCCCGGGAGCGGCGTGCTGTACTCCGGGTAGCTCCAGGCGAAGACACCGGCGGCGTAGAGCACGGCAAGGATCCGGTAGCCCGTCAACGCCCGCCACAGCGGCTGCTCGACGGACATCGTGCGCACCGCCACGCCCGCCCCCTCTCTCCGCGGCGGAACAGCTCCGCCGCGGTCGCTCCGCACTCCCCGCCCCGACCGGGACAGGGCCCCGCCCGGAACGCGCCGGACTCACGAGCCCCCGGCGACCTCGACCGCGACGCGCCGGGCTCTCGGGTCCCGCCACGCGGCCCGGCCCCGTCCGGACGGCCGGCCCCTGGTCCGTCCGGTCGGCCGGTTCCCGGTCCGTCCGACGGTCGGGCCCCGGTCCGTCCGAGCGGGAAGGCCCTAGGCCGCCCGGCCGCCCCCGGCCCGGTCCTGACCGGCCTGCCCCTGCTCCGGCCGCTCCTTGCGCGCGGCCTCGGCGGCCTTCTCCGCCTTCTCCGCCTTCTCCGCCTTGGCCGCCTCGGCCAGTTGGCGCTTGGCCGCCGTGGCGTAGATGTCCACGTACTCCTGCCCGGAGAGCTTCAGGATCGCGTACATCACCTCGTCGGTGACCGCGCGCTGGATGAACCGGTCGTTGTCCATGCCCTGGTACCGGCTGAAGTCCAGCGGCTCACCGATCCGGATGCCGGGGCGCATCAGCTTGGGTACGACCTTGCCGGGCGGCTGGATCTTCTCCGTGTCGATCATCGCCACCGGGAGCACCGGCGCACCCGAGCGCAGCGCGACCCGCGCCAGACCGCCGGGCTTGCCGCGGTAGAGGCGGCCGTCGGGCGAGCGGGTGCCCTCGGGGTAGATCCCGAACAGCTCGCCGCGCTCCAGCACCTCCAGCCCGCTGCGGATCGCCGCCTCGCCCGCCCCGCGGACGCCGGAGCGGTCCACCGGGAGCTGGCCGACGCCCTTGAAGAACGCCGCCGTCAGCTTGCCCTTGACCCCGGGTGAGGTGAAGTACTCGGCCTTCGCGATGAAGGTGACCTTCCGGTCCAGGACGGCGGGCAGGAAGAAGGAGTCGGAGAAGGAGAGGTGGTTGCTCGCCAGGATGGCGGGCCCCTCGGCGGGCACGTTCTCCAGGCCCTCCACCCAGGGCCGGAACGCGAGCTTCAGCGAGCTGCCGACCGACAGCTTCATCGCGCTGTAGAACAACCTCGACCTCCTTGGTGGGACCGCACCGACCCTATCCCGCCCCGGTGCTCCGGGAACCCGGCCGCCCGTACCGGGCCGCGGGGGGGGGAGGGGGGAGCCGGGCTTACCCGGTGAGGCACCGCCTGGCAGCACTCCGCCGCCCCAGCAGGACTCCGGCCAGCAGGACTCCGCCCGGCCCGGCCGCCGCGCGGGGACGGGCTGCCGCCGCGGGCGCTGCAGCCGGGACCGGGACCGGCCGCTGTACTCCTGCGGGCCCCCTGGACACTGCCGGAGTACCCGGCGACGAATTAGGGTGGCAGCACTCCTTGCCGAGTTCCGACAGCTGAGCCTCTGGAGGCCCACCGTGCCGCCCATCCTCCCCGGAGCCGAGCCCTTCCGCCACGACGGTTCGTCGACCGGCGTGCTGCTCTGCCACGGCTTCACCGGGTCCCCGCAGTCGCTGCGCCCCTGGGCCGAGGACCTGGCCGGGCACGGCCTGACCGTCTCCCTGCCCCTGCTCCCCGGCCACGGCACCCGCTGGGAGGAGCTGGCGATGACGGGCTGGGAGGACTGGTACGCGACCGTGGACCGGGAGCTGCGGCTGCTGCGCGACCGGTGCGACCGGGTCTTCGTCTGCGGCCTGTCGATGGGGGGTTCGCTGGCGCTGCGGCTGGCCGCCCGGCACGGAGCGGCGGTGCAGGGGATCGTCCTGGTCAACCCGGCCTCGACGTTCCCGCGGATGCAGGGGTACGCGCTGTCCGTGGGCCGCTTCCTGATCCGCTCGGCGCCGGGCATCGCGGACGACATCGCCAAGGGCGGCCGGCACGAGGTGGGCTACGACCGGGTGCCCACCCGGGCCGCGTACGCGATGCGCGACCTGGTCCGCGTCGTCCGGAACGACCTGCCGAAGGTGACGCAGCCGCTCCTGCTGCTGCACAGCAGGACGGACCATGTGGTGCCGCCCACCGACTCCGCGCTCGTCCTGAGCCGGGTCTCCTCCACCGACGTGACCGAGACCGTGCTGGAGCACAGCTTCCACGTCGCCACCCTCGACCACGACGCCGAGCAGATCTTCGCCGACAGCCGCGGCTTCATCGACCGGCTCACCGCCGCCGAGGACGCGCCGCTCAGCACGGCACGGAGCGCCCGTGACAGCGCGTGACCCGGACGAGGAGGAGCCGCACGAGTCCCGGGGCGGGTCCGGGTCGCGCGGCGGGTCGTCCCTGCCCCCCGAGGAGGAGGCGGCCTGGGCCGCGATCGTCGCCGCGTACGGCGAGGAACCCGCGGCGGACACGGCGGACGGCGCGTCCGGGAACCGCGGCCCGGACGGAGACCGGGAGGAGGACCGGGACGGCGCCGGGGAGCCGGACGGCGACATGCTCGCCAAGCCCCGGCCCGCTCCCGACGCGGAACCCCCGGCGCGCAGCTTCACCGTCTACGCGGCCGGAACCGGGCCGCGCGACTGGCAGCCCGCCCCGCCGGAGGACGGCACAGGGGACGAGGACGGCGAGGGGCACTTCGAGCCGCCGGAGCCGCCGCCGCTGCCCGAGACGGACACCACCACCAAGTTCGCCTGGGTCGCCGCGCTGGGCGGACCGCTGCTGCTGATCGGCGCCGTGCTGCTGCAGGCCGATCTGACGTGGTGGATCGTCACGCTGGGGGTGGGCGGCTTCCTGGGCGGGTTCGCCACCCTGGTGACCCGGCTGCGGGACGGCCGGGACGACGATCCGGACGACCCGGGCCGCGGCGCGGTGGTCTGACCGGGGCCCGGCTCACCCCGCGGGGACGCGCAGGGCCGCCAGCACCGGGAGGTGGTCGGTGGCGGCGGCCAGATCGCCCTCCGCCACCCCCGGCAGCCCGCGGGGCACGCCCGCGCCCAGCACCTCGACCCGCTCCCCCGCGAAGACGGCGTCGATGCGCTGCCGCGGCGCGGCGGCAGGCGAGGTGTGCTCCGCGCTCCAGGGCGCCGCGTCCCAGGCGTCCCGCAGCCCCGCACCGAGCAGCGCGAACGTCGGGCCGCCCGCTCGCTCGTTGACGTCCCCGGCGGCCACCACGGCCGGGCCCAGCGCGGCGGTCCGCTCCAGCAGCGCGCGGGCCTGCTCCCGCCGTTCGCGGGCCTGCAGACTCAGGTGGAAGCTGACCACGCCCAGCCGCGCTGCGGGGCCCAACCGCAGCCGGGCGAGGGCGAACCCGCGCCGGTGCAGCCCGGGCGTACGCGGCAGCAGCACGTCCTCGGTGTGCTCCACATGGGCCCGCAGCGAGGCGAGGACCAGCGGTCCGGCAGCCGTCGCACCGCCGGTCACATAGGTGAGGCCGGTGCGGCGGGCCAGCCAGGCCGCGCGCTTGCGCCAGCGGAAGAAGCGCGGCGCCTCCTGCACGCACACGACGTCCGGGGCGCAGGCCCGGACGACCCGGACGAGCGCCTCCGGATCGTCGCGCAAGGAGCGGATGTTGTAGCTGAGCAGGCGGACGACGGCCGCGCCGTCGGGCTCCGTGCGGGAGTGCGGCAGTTCCGCGGCCCGCACGGGCCGCGCCCCGGTGGTGTGCCCCGTCATCGGCGCGGCCCCCGGTCCGGTCAGCCCTGGCGGGCGAGGTCCGCGACGCCCACCAGGCCCGCCTTGTTGCCCAGTTGGGCGGCGAGCACATCGGCGTGCGGGCGCCAGCGGCTGCCGACGAGCCAGCGCCGGTAGGACTTGCGGATCGGGTCGAGGACCAGTTCGCCCTCGTCGGAGACGCCGCCGCCGACGATGAAGGCGCCCGGGTCGAAGAGGGAGGCGAGGTCGGCGAGCCCGGCGCCCACCCAGCGGGCGAGCTCGCGGAAGGAGTCGATGGCGACCGGGTCGCCCTGCCGGGCCGCCTGGCTCACGTGCTTGCCCTGGATGCCCTCGGTGGTGCCGTCGCCCAGCCCCAGCAGGATCTCGGCGTTGTCCGGGGTCGCGGTGGCGCGCTGCCGGGCATAGCGCAGCAGCGCGCGCCCGGAGGCGTACTGCTCCCAGCAGCCCTGGTTGCCGCAGCCGCACAGCAGTCCGTCGGGGACCATCCGGATGTGGCCGAACTCGGCGGCCACTCCGTACCGTCCGCGGTGCAGTTTGCCGCCGATGATGGTGCCGCCGCCCAGGCCGGTGCCGATCGTGATGCAGACGACGTCCTCGTGGCCGGTGCCGACGCCGAACTTGTACTCGCCCCAGGCCGCGGCGTTGGCGTCGTTCTCGATCACGACGGGCAGGTCGATGCGCTGCTCGACCTTGTCCTTGAGCGGCTCGTGACGCCAGCTCAGGTTGGGGGTGAACAGCACGGTGGCGCGCTTGTCGTCCACGTACCCGGGGGCGCCGATCCCGACGGCCTCCACCTGGTGCTGGGCGCTGGCCTGGCGGACGGCGTCCGCGATGGCGTCGATCACGGCCTCGGGGGTGTCGGGTGTGGGCACCTTGCTGGTCTCGAGGATCGTGCCTTTCTCGTCCACAACGCCAGCCGCGATCTTGGTGCCGCCGATGTCGACCCCGATTGTGAGTCCCATGTGTCCCTCGGTCATCCGATGTGATCCCCGCCGCAGCCAACCGTACCGGAGCACACCGGCCCACCGGGCACGGTCCGGCACGTCCCGGGCGGCTGCCGGGGCGCAGGTCGCCTGCCGAATCCGGGCACCCTGCCGGGTCCGGTCAGCTACCGGAGGGCGCCGACGGCCGCCGGAGCCGGTCGGCCGCCGGGATGCCCTCGCCGAGGCCGGGGCCGCGCCGGTCGTGACCGCTCAGGCGGTATCGCGCGCCCCCGGACCCCCGGCGTCGGAGTCCGGGCCCGGATTCGGGTCCGGCTTCGGGTCCGGCTTCGGGTCCGGGTCCGGGTCCGGCTCGACGACGACCTCCTCGACGACCCGGGCGTCGCGGTCGGCGGCGCAGGTGAGGTCGGCGGCCTCCTCGACGTCGATCCGGTCGCCCGCGGGGGCCGGGCCGGCCGCGTTCGCGTCCCGCGGCTCGCTCCAACGGCGCTCGGACTCCTGGACCAGGGAGCGGTAGGCGGCGAGCAGCTCCCCGCCGGCCGCCGCGAGGTGGTCGAAGAGCTGCGGATTGCGCTCGACGACCGGTTCGAAGGTCGCCTTGGCCTGCTTGAACAACTGCTGTGCGACACCCTGCGCGGCAGCCGCTCCCACCGTGCCCGCCAGGGGCTTGCCGAACTCGGCGACCTTCTCGGTGACCGCGTCCGCCAGCTTGCGCAGTTCCTCGGCCGCGCTGGTGGGCGGCGGGCCGTACCGGGCGCGGCGGCGCGCCTTCTCGGCGGTCAGGTCCTCCTCGCACGCGGTGGCCCAGGCGTCGGGGTCCGGGGCGTCGGGGCGCTCGGCTTCATCGCTCATGGCGGGCTCCTACGGGCGGCGGGTGGCGGACGGTGCGCGGAGTTGCGCGGCGGAGGCTGACGCGGGCCCGCGCACCTCCCGACGTTACCCGAACGGCGGCGCGGGGCGCGGGCGTCCGGCCGCGGAGGCGAACCGCCGGACGCATCGGCTCCTCCCGTGCCGATCAGCGCGCGCCGATCAGCCCGCGCAGACGCGGCCGCTCAGTCCGCGCGTCCCGCCGGCCGGGAGCCGGCCTGCTCGGGCCACAGCTCCGGGTCGGGTGCGAAGCGGACCCCCAGCACCCCGCCCTTGAGGCCGGCGCCGGAGACGCGGCAGCGGCGCAGCGCCGAGGGGAGCGGCAGCACCCGGCGGTAGGGGCCGACGCCGACGGTCAACTCGTCCCCGCGGCGTACCAGTTCCAGCTCGTCCCGGTCGGCGCCCGGCAGCGGCAGGTGCCACACCAGCCGGCCGTCCCCGGCCAGCCGGTCCTCCAGCCAGCCGTAGGCCACGTCGGTGCCGGGCCCGCTCTCGGCCCCGGCGGGCGGGTGCAGCCCGGGGCCGCTCTCCCGGTCGGCCGCCACGGCGGTGCGGGCTGCGGCGGCCAGTGCCCCCAGATCCTCGGGGCCGCGCGGATCGCGGCCCAGGTGCGGCAGCTCGCACAGCGGGACGGCCTCGGCCGCGCACTTCTCGCGCAGCGCGGCCAGCGCGGTCTGCTGCTGCCCGGCCAGCGCCGCCAGCCAGGGGTCGGCGGAGCCCGCGGGCAGCAGCCGGTTGGCGACGACGGACTCCAGCGCGAGCCCGTGCAGCCGCAGTCCGGCCCCGGCCGTGCGCAGGGCCTCGGCGGCGAGCGGTCCGGGCTCGGTGACCAGCCGGACGACGGTCGCCGGGGACTCCATGACCCGCTGGACCGCGGCCAGCTCCTGCGACCAGCGCGTGGCGGTCTCGTACAGCCACTGCGCGGGCATCGGGGCACCGGCGAGCTGGGCCAGCACGGGGCGCAGGGCGCGGGCCGTCTGCCGCTCGGCGGGGACGAGGCGGCGCAGATAGCGGCGTAGCTGGGCGGGCAGCGCGAGCAGGTTGATCCCCTGCGGGGAGGGCGGCATGTCGGCGACGACGATGTCCCAGCCGGCGTCCCAGCCGGCGTCCCAGTCGTCGCCGTCCCGGCCCCCGTGCCCGTCGCGGTCCGCCGTCCCGTCGGCGCTTCCCGCGTCCTGGCCGTGTGCCAGGTGCAGGGCACGCAGCAGCGCGAACGTCTCCGCACCGGGGAGTTCGGTCAGCTCGTCCTCGTCCAGCGGTACGGCGCCCAGCAGGTCGAGCACGGTCTTGCCGCGCTCCTGGAGGGTGACGGCCCGGCTGCGGAACTCCGCGCCGGAGTCGATGCGCAGCAGCCACAGCCCCGGCACCGCGGCGACGGGTTCCGGCCGGCCCGCCGCGGACGCGTCCGGCGGGGGAACCGGTGCGGCGGCCGCCGCACCGTCGGGTGCCGCGCCGAGCAGCGCGGCCAGGTGGCGCGCCGGCTCCGCGCTCAGCAGCAGGGTGCGGTGCCCCTGGGCCGCGGCCGCGCACGCGGTGGCCGCCGCCACCGTGCTGCGCCCGGCCCCGCCCGCGCCGGTGACCAGGACGGTCTGCGGGCCGGTGGGCCCGGAGCCGGGGGCCGCGCCGGTCAGTTGCCGGCCTCGGACGCCTCGGCGCCGCCCGCCTCGACGCGCTTCTTCAGCCCGTCGAGCGCGCGGTCGATGATGACCTTCTCCGCCTTGCGCTTGATCATGCCGAGCATGGGGATCTTGACGTCGACGGTGAGCTGGTAGGTGACCTCGGTGCGCGCGCCGCCGCCGACCGGAGTGAGCCGGTAGAGGCCGTCCAGGGAGCGCAGCATCTGGGACCTGACCAGGGACCAGCGCACCTCGTGCGGCTCGGCGCCGCCGATCCACTCGTAGGCAAGGGTGTGCTCGTCCTTGATGGCTCCGGCGTCCAGCAGCAGGCGCACCTGTTCGGCGTGGCCGTGCTCGTCCCGGCCGAGGACCTCGGCCTCCTTCACCTCGCCGGCCCACTCCGGGTAGCGGGGGAAGTCGGAGATCACGCTCATCACGGCCTCGGGCGCCGCGTCGACGGTGATGCTCGAGCTGGTGTGTTCCGCCATCGCCATGGCCCTCCGATATACCGTGTCCGATTGATCCACCGCGCGATACCCGCCGCGCGTGGACGGGACCGTGCGGGATGCCCGCCGGGGTGCGGGGACGCGTCTGCCGTCGAAGGCTACCCCGCGCCCTTTCGGCGTCGCGCCGCACGGGTCACCACTCCAGCACCCAGGGGGTCCCGGTGGCGTTGAAGTGGCCGACGTTGACGCATTCGGTGGCGCCGATCCGCATCCGCCGGACCAGCGGCTGATGGACGTGGCCGAAAAGGTGGTAGCGCGGCCGCACCTCGTGCAGCGCCTCCAGCAGGTGCGTGCTGCCCCGCTCGAAGCGGCGCGCGACGGTGTCGTAGCACAGCTCGGGCACTTCGGGCGGGATGTGGGTGCACAGCACGTCGACCTCGCCCAGCGCGGCGACCTTCGCCGCGTAGGTCTCCTCGTCGATCTCGTAGGGCGTGCGCATCGGGGTGCGCAGACCGCCGCCGACGAAGCCGAACCGCCACCCCCCGATGTCCGCCGTCTCACCGTCGAGGACCCGGACGCCCTCGGGCGCGTACTCCGGCCACAGCGGCGGCACGTCGACGTTGCCGTAGGTGGCGTACGTGGGCGTGGGGAAGGCGGCGAACAGTTCGGCGTACTGCTTGCGCACCGCCCGCTCCGTCGCCGCCTCACGGTCGATCCCGGCCCACAGGTCCCGGGCGAAGGCGCGGGCCTCGGTGAAGCGCCGGGCCGTGCGCAGGGCGACGATGCGGTCCGCGTTCTCGACGCCGAACAGGTCGGGGAAGATGCCGCGCGAGTGGTCGGCATAGTCCAGGTAGAGCACGAGGTCTCCCAGGCAGACCAGCGCGTCCGCGCCCTCGCCCGCCTTCCCGAGGTCGGCGCTGTTGCCGTGTACGTCGCTGACCACGTGGACTCGCATGCGCCCACCCTAGGTCTCCCCGCGCGCACCCGGGAGAGGGAGCCGCTCTCGGGCAGCGGGCGCGGGCCGCCGCTCCCGTGCGCCGGAGTGGCCGAAAAGTGCGGTAAGCCCCGCTGTTCCCGCTCTCTCCCCCTCGCGACTTCCGTGTCCGTGAACACCTCGACTAGGCTGCTATCAGCCATCTCCACCTGTGACGCACAAAACATCTGCGCGCCACCCTCTACCCCCACCCCCATACCGATGGGTAACGTCCGGGCCGTCATTCTTCCGGGATCGTCCGCCGACCCTGGACCGAGCCAACGGAGGCCGGCCCCCGCGGCCCCCTTTTTGGCGCGCCGACGAGGAGCAGCAGTCTTGCGCGAGTACAGCCTTCCGGCCCTCTACGAAGTCCCCGCAGAGGGAAACCTGACGGACCTCATCCGCCGGAACGCGGCTCAGCACCCGGATCTCCCCGTCATCGGGCGCAAGCGCGACGGCCGCTGGGAGGACCTGACCGCCGCCGCGTTCCTCGCCGAGGTGCGGCAGGCCGCCAAGGGCCTGATAGCGGCGGGCGTGGAACCCGGCGACCGGGTGGGCCTGATGTCCCGCACCCGCTACGAGTGGACGCTGCTGGACTTCGCCGTCTGGAGCGCGGGCGGCGTCACCGTCCCCGTCTACGAGACCAGCTCTCCCGAGCAGATCTCCTGGATCCTGGGCGACTCCGGCGCCGTCGCCTGCCTGGTGGAGACCGACGCGCACACCGCTGCCGTGGACTCCGTGCGCGACCGGCTGCCCGCGCTGCGGGACGTGTGGCAGATCGAGCCCGCGGACACCGGGGAGAGCGCCGAGGCGCACACCGCCGTCGCCCGGCTCGCCGCGCTCGGCGCCGGGATCAGCGACGAGCAGGTCGAGGAGCGCAGCTCCGCCGCCGACGCCGACTCCCCCGCCACCATCGTCTACACCTCCGGCACCACCGGCCGCCCCAAGGGCTGCGTGCTCACCCACCGCAGCTTCTTCGCGGAGTGCGGGAACGTCGTCGAGCGGCTGCGCCCGATGTTCCGGCCCGGCGAGGGATCGGTGCTGCTGTTCCTGCCGGTCGCCCACGTCTTCGGACGGCTGGTGCAGGTGGCGGCCGTGATGGCGCCGATCAAGCTGGGGCACGCCTCCGACCTGCGGAACCTCACCGACGAGCTGGGTTCCTTCCGCCCGACGATGGTGCTGGGCGTCCCCCGCGTCTTCGAGAAGGTCTTCAACTCCGCGCGGGCGCAGGCCGTCGCCGGCGGCAAGGGCAGGATCTTCGACCGCGCCGCCGCAGTCGCCGGCGCCTACAGCCGCGCCCTGGACGACCCGGCCGGGCCCTCCCTCAAGCTGCGGATCCAGCACAAGGTCTTCGACAAGCTGGTCTACAGCAAGCTGCGGGCCGTGCTGGGCGGGCGGGCCACCCATGCCATATCCGGCGGCGCCCCGCTGGGCGCGCGGCTGGGCCACTTCTTCCGCGGCGTCGGCTTCACCGTGCTGGAGGGCTACGGACTGACCGAGTCCTGCGCCGCGACCGCCTTCAACCCCTACGACCGGCCCCAGATCGGCACCGTGGGGCAGCCGCTGCCGGGCTCCGTGGTGCGGATCGCCGACGACGGCGAGGTGCTGCTGCACGGCGAGCACCTGTTCACCGGCTACTGGAACAACCAGCAGGCGAGCGACGAGGCTCTGGCCGACGGCTGGTTCCACACCGGCGACCTGGGCACTCTGGACGCCGACGGCTATCTGACCATCACCGGGCGCAAGAAGGAGATCCTGGTCACCGCGGGCGGCAAGAACGTCGCCCCGGCCGTGATCGAGGACCGCATCCGGGCGCACGCGCTCGTCGCCGAGTGCATGGTGGTCGGCGACGGCCGCCCCTTCGTCGGCGCGCTGCTGACCGTGGACGAGGAGTTCCTGCCGCGCTGGGCCGCCGAGCACGGCAAGGAGCAGCTCGCCCACGAGGAGCTGCTGGCCGACCCGGAGCTGCTCGCCGAGCTCCAGACCGCCGTGGACGAGGGCAACAAGGCCGTCTCCAAGGCCGAGTCGGTCCGCAAGTTCCGGGTGCTGCGGGAGCAGTTCACCGAGGACTCCGGCCATGTCACCCCCTCCCTGAAGCTCAAGCGGGGCGTGGTCGCCAAGGACTTCGCCGACGAGATCGAGGCGCTCTACACGGCGTAGGCGCGCACCGCGCGGGTCCCGTGCCGCACCCGGGCTCGGGGGCGCGAGCCGCCCGGTGGCAGGTCACAGCAGTTCGCGCAGCCGTTCGGCCAACAGGTCCCAGCGCCAGCGCTCCTCCACCCACTGGCGGCCCCGGGTGCCCATCCGGGTGCGCAGCGCGGGGTCACGGAGGAGTTCGACCAGGCGGTCCGCGGTCTGCGCGGGGCTGCCACCGGGGACGACGTGGCCGGTCTCGCCGTCCAGCACGGCGTCCGGCGCGCCGCCGGAGTCCCCGGCGACGACGGGCAGTCCGGTCGCGGACGCCTCCAGGTAGACGATGCCGAGCCCCTCCACGTCCAGCCCGCCGCGCCGGGTGCGGCACGGCATCGCGAACACGTCGCCCGCGCCGTAGTGCGCGGGCAGCTCCTCCCAGGCGACCGGGCCGGTGAAGCGCACGGCGTCGGTGAGTCCCCGGGAGGCGGCCAGCCGCTCCAGATCGGTGCGGTGGGGGCCGCCGCCGACGATCAGCAGCACCGCGTCGGGTACGGCCTCCAGCACCCGGGGCATGGCCTCGACGAGGGTGTCCTGCCCCTTGCGGCGCACCAGGCGCGAGACACACACGACCACCGGCCGGTCGGTCAGGCCCAGCCGGGCCCGGACCGCGTCGCCGCCCGAACCGGGGTGGAAGGTCTTCTCGTCGACGCCGGGCGGCAGTTGCACCATCCGTGCCGCGGCCGCGGGGGAGAGCGCGGCGGCGATCCGGCGGCGGGTGTAGTCGCCGAGGTAGGTGAGGGTGTCGGTGCCGTCGCCGATCCTGCGCAGCAGACCGCGTGCCACGGGGAGCTGCGCCCAGCCCGCCTCGTGGCCGTGCGTGGTGGCCACGAGGCGCTCGGCTCCCGCCTTGCGCAGCGCGGGCGCCATCAGTCCGAGGGGTGCGGCGGCCCCGAACCACACCGCGCGGCAGCCGTGCTCCGCGAGCAGCGAGCAGGCACGCTTGGTCACCCGCGGAGTGGGCAGCAGCATCGTCGTACGGTCGCGGACCACTGTGAAAGGCTGCTCGGCGTCGAACGCCGCGGTGGCCTCCGCGCCCTCGCGGCCCCGCTTCCAGGTCGAGGCGTAGACAACGACCTGGGACGGGTCCAGGCGCAGCGCCATGCTGTGCAGGAACGCCTGGATGCCGCCGGGGCGCGGCGGGAAGTCGTTGGTGACGATCAGGGTCTTGGACATCGCCGCCGACAGTACCGCGCGACGGTCCGGCCGGAGCGGGTGGCGGCGCAGCGCAGGACGTGAGGAAGGACAGGTGTGCGAGGCGAGCCGAGGAGGGCCCGCGGTGCGGTGGCGCCCGTGCTGGTGTGGTCGGTCACCCGGGCGGTGCTGCTGCTCTGCGTCTTCAAGGTCCTCACCGTGCCCGGCGGGATGGACATCACGTCCGACGTCTCGGTCATCTACCACGGCTGGTTCGGGCAGTTGAGCGACGGAACGTTTCCGTCCGACGATGTGACCTGGCAGTACCCGCCCGGCGCCGCACTGGTGATCCTCTCCCCCGGGCTGCTCACCGGGCTGCTGCCGATCGGCTACGCCTCCGCGTTCTTCGTGGTGGCCTGCGCCGCCGACGCGGTGGTGCTCGGACTGCTGCTGTACGCCGCGCGGCGGCGCGGGCCGCGCGCCCCGGCGGCCGGACTGCGCGGCCGGGCCGGGGTGTGGGCGTGGGTCGTCGGAGTGCCGCTGCTGGGGCCGACCGCGTATGCGCGCTACGACCTGATGGTGACCGTGCCCGCGGTCGCGGCGCTGCTGGCCGCCGCCCGGCACCCTCGTGCGGCGGGAGTGCTGGCCGGGCTGGGGGCGCTGGTGAAGGTGTGGCCGCTCCTGCTGCTGCTCGGCACCCCGCGCGGCCGGGCGACCCGCGCCGCCTGGCTCAGCGCGCTGCTGACCGTGCTGCTGGTGACGGCGGGGTTCGCCGCCGCGATGCCGGGTGCACTGGACTTCCTGTCCGCGCAGCGCGGCCGGGGAACCGAGGTGGAGTCCGTCGGCTCACTGGTCCTGCACGCCGCCCGGCAGTTCGGGTGGCAGGGCCAGGTGCTGCTGCGGTACGGCTCGATGGAGTTCGTGGGCCCGGGTGTGCAGACCGTGAGCACCGTCGCCGTGGCGCTGACGGGTGCGGTGTTCGGCTGGCTGCTGCTGTGGCGGCTGCGGGCGCGGCACTGGTCGCCGACCACCCTGGCGGACGCCGCCCTCGCCGCCGTGCTGCTGTTCGTGGTCACGAGCCGGGTGCTGAGCCCGCAGTACCTGATCTGGCTGCTGGGGCTGGCCGCGGTGTGCCTGACGCTGCGGGCCGGGCGCCAGGCGCTGCCCGCGTGGCTGGTGCTGGTGGCGACCGGGCTGACCCAGTTGGAGTTCCCCGTCTGGTTCGCCGACGTGGTCACCGGCGAGGCCCGGGGCACGAGCGTGCTGGCCCTCCGCAACCTGCTGCTGGTCGTGGCCGCCGTGCTGTCCTGCGTGCGGCTGTGGCGCTCGACGGTGCCCGGCGAGCCGGAGGGCACCGCGGACCGGGACAGCGCCCGGGAGGCGGTCCCCGCCCCGCGGAGCACCGGCTCCGGCACGGAACCGGAGCGGGACGGCGTGCCCGGGACGCGCCGCCCGGACGGCGACCGGATCCCGGCGCCCGACGCGACCGGTCCCTGATCCGGGCCCCGGTCCCGGGTTCCCGGTCATGACCGTCCCCACCGTGGCCCCCGGTCCGGCGGGCCCTGAACCGGGGCCGCGGTCGCGGAGGGCGGTCCCCGACCTGCCGCGGCCCGTGCGCAGGACTCTAGGGTCCCAGCACTCGGGTCGCGTACGCGCGCCAGCGCTCGGTGAACTGCTCCTTCCCCACGCCCAGTACGGACCGCAGCGCCGCGTCCGGATCCGGGTGCCCGCCGCCGTGCGCACGGCCGGCCCGCGCGTACAGGGCGAGCAGTTTCTCGGCTCCCCACTCCTCGGCGACCATCCGGCAGGCCAGCCAGCCGCCCTCGTAGGCGCGGGCCAGCCCGGCCGGGTCGTTGCCGAAGCGGAAGTCGGCGTCCGCGGGCAGGGCGCGCAGTGCCGGGGCGGTGCCGCCGGCCGCCGCCCGGTCGGCGACCGCACGGGCCAGCTCCGGCGCCGCCTCGCGGGGCGCCAGGTGCGAGCGGCGGTAGCCCGCCCAGTCGGCGATGCCCTCGGAGAGCCACAACGGCGTCGCCGAGGTGGTCTGCCGCCGGGTGGCGACGTGCGTCGTCTCGTGGGTCAGCACCACCTGCCGCCCCTCCTCGCTGAGCAGCCCGTAGGCCCGCGGGTTGACCACGATCCGGTCCGCCGGCGCGCGCCCGCCGCCGGGCCGGGAGGCGCCGCCCGCCTCGCCGGTGGTGACGGCGGCGATGCCCGCGTAGGTGCCGGAGTCCGCGGCGGGCGTCCCCAGCAGGCGCGCCATCTGCCGCACCGAGGCGGGCGCCTCCAGCACGGTCCTGCGGGACCAGCCGTCCGGCCAGGTACCGGCGACGGCGGGCACCGCACGGTCGGCGGCGTCGGCGAGGGCCCGCAGTTCGGCACGGTCCCGGCCCACCCCCAGGACCAGGCTGTGCGCGCCCCGGACGACCGTCATGGCGCCCTGCTCCCACAGTTGGGAGTCGCTGCCGGACGCCTCGTCGGCGATGCGCCATCCGCCGTCCCGCCGGACGAACCGGAACCGCTCGGTCGCCGTGGTGGTGACCCGGTCGAAGTCCGCGAGCCGGTAGCGCAGCACCGCCTCGACGGTCACTGTGTCCCCCTGGGCGTTCCCCTGGGCGTTCCCCTCCGCCGTCCCGGATCCGGCGCTTCCCGCGGCCTCGCCGCCGCCCCGGTGCGGCGCTGCGACCTCGCGGACCTCGTACGCCCAGGTGGACAGCGGCAGTCGGCGCAGGTTGTGGAAGACCTGCCGCTGTGCGCCGCGGTGGCGGGGTGCCTGCGGGTCGACGGCGTCGAGGAAGCCGCGCTCGTCACCGGCGCGCAGGGCCGCGGCCTGCCGGTCGAGCACCCGCTGGAAGGGTGCCGGGTCCCGGTCCCCCCGGTCGGCGACCACGAAGGCGCCGAGCGCACACAGCAGCGCGAGCGCCGCCGTTCCGCTCAGCGCTCGCGCGTACCGGAGGATGCCGTGCCGCCGCTCGCCCACGCCACCGAGGGTACGGGGGCGGAATCCGGGCCGGTCAGGGCGTCCCGCGCGGTCCGGCCACCGCGCACCGGGAAGCGACGGCCGAGGCTGTCGGGGCGATCGGGGCTGTCAGGGCTGTCAGGGCTGTCAGGGCTGTCAGGGTCTGGTGACCGCGGAGACCGGCAGCATGCCCACCGGGTCGTAGCGCACGGCGGCACCGGGGTGGGGCGCGTGGACGACCTGGCCGCCGCCCACGTACATGGCCACATGGCTGGCGTCGTCCCGGTAGATCACCAGGTCGCCGGGGCGGGCCTGGCCGAGCGGGACCTGCTGCCCGGCCGAGCGCTGGGCCTGCGAGGTGCGCGGGATCGAGGTGCCGGCCTGCCGGTACGCCCACTGGGTGAGCCCCGAGCAGTCGAAGGAGCCCGGCCCCGCGGCACCCCACGCGTAGGGCCGTCCGACGGCGGACTTGGCGGCGGCGACCGCGGCGGCGGCCCGCTGCGAGGACGGGGCCGAGCCGCCGGGACCGATGCCGGGACCGCCGGCACGGGAGCGGCGGCCGTCCCGGGAGGCGCGCTCCTCGGGGGAGAGCCGGGCCAGCAACCGACGCGCCTCGGCCAGCTTCCGCCGGACGTCCTTCTTGCGCTGTTCGAGGGTCTGCTGCAGTCCGGCGAGCTGCTCCAGCTTGCCGGCCGCCTCGGTGCGCCGCTGTCCGAGGACGCGCTGCGCGGACTGCAGCCGGCGCAGCTTGGCGAGCTGGCGGCTGCCGATGCGGTCGAGTGTCGCGGCCTTGGCGAGGTAGCTGTCGGGATCCTCGGTGAGCATCAGCGTCACCGCGGGATCGATGCCCCCTGAGCGGTACTGCGCGCCCGCGAGCGCGCCCAGCGCGTCGCGCAGCCGGTTCACCTCGGTCTGGCTCCTGGCGACGCCGTCCTGCGCGTGGGCGACCTGCTCGCGCAGCTTGCCGGTGCGCTCGGCCACCCCGTTGTACTTCTCCGTCGCGACTTCCGCCTGCTCGTAGAGCCGGTCGATCCGGGAGTTGAGGGTGGCTGCGGAGAGCTGGCTGTCGGGCTCGGCGCCCGCTGGGGCCGCGGGGACGAGGGCGACGGCCGCGCCGGCGGCGGCGGCCGACAGCACGGTGACCCGTGCCGGCCGGGCCTGGCCGGGCAGCGGGGTATGTCGAGGGGACCGGTGCGATGCCACTGGAGGAGGCGTTCCTTCCGCTAGGCGACGTGCGCCCGCAGAATGTAGCCGTGCCCCCAGGGGGGACAAAGGACCATGGACCGCCGGTAAGTCCGCTCCCGCGCCCCGGCGTTCACTGATCGCGCAGGTCACCGGGCGGGTGGGAAGTCCGCCCCCGCCAGGGCGGGTTCACTCGGAAGAGCGAAGTTTAAAGGTCATCACACTGGCGGGTGATCGTCCGGGCGGGAGCCGGGGCCGCAGTCCACGGCCCCGCCCCCGAGCGCGGCCCCGCGCCGGGGAGAGGTCCGGCCGTCCGGTGCGGGTCAGCCGACCCGGACGCCGAACTGGAACGGCATGTTGCCCATGGCCTCGAACCGCACCGAGGCGCCGGGCTTGGGCGCGTGCAGCACCTGCCCGTTGCCCGCGTAGAGGCCGATGTGGTGCAGGTCGCCGTAGAAGAGCACCAGGTCGCCCGGCTTGAGCTGGCTCTGGCTGGAGATCCGGGTCCCGGCGTTGGCCTGCGCCTGCGAGGTGCGCGGCAGCGAGACGCCGGCCTGCTTGTAGGCCCACGAGGTGAGCCCGGAGCAGTCGAAGGAGCTGGGGCCGGTGGCACCCCACACATACGGGCTGCCTATCTTGCCCTTGGCGGCGGACAGCGCGGCAGCCGCATGGCCCGAACCGGGGGGCAGGTCGCCCAGGTCGGCCCGGTTGCTGGAGGCGCGGTCGGCGCGCTGCTGCTTCTCGGCGAGCCGCGCCTTCTCCTTGGCGGTCAGCGTGTTGAGCAGCCGCTGGGCCTCGGAGAGCTTGCCCTGGATCTTCTTCTTCTTCTCGCCGAGCTCCTTGCGGGTGCTGGCGAGGTCCTTGAGCTTGCCCGAGGCTTCCTTGCGCTGCTGGGCGAGGCTGCGCTGCTTGGCCTGGACCTTCTTGAGGGCACCGGCCTGCTTGGTGCTCAACTGGTCCATGGCCGAAGCCTTGTCCAGGTAGCTGTCCGGGTCGGAGGAGAGGAAGAGCTGCACCGAGGGGTCGATCCCGCCCGAGCGGTACTGCGCGGTCGCCAGCGAACCCAGCTTGTCGCGCATGCTGTTGAGCTCGCCCTGGCCGCGGGCCACGCTGTCCTGGAGGTTCTCGACCTCCTCGGAGAGCTTGGACTGCTTCTCCTTGGCGCCGTTGTACTTCTCGGTGGCGGCCTCGGCGTCCTCGTACAGCTTGTCGACCTTCTCCTTGACGTCCTTCTTGGACGACTGGGGGTCGGCGTGGGCCGCCTGGGAGGTGAGTGCGACAGCCGCGGCCGCGGTCATGGTGAAGACACTGACACGTGCGCGACTCGGCTGCTTGGGACGACGGTGGGACGCCACTGGGGCGAGCTCCTTCTTCCTCAGCCGCCTGCCGGTCTGGTCATCTCCGGCTCCACAGCGCAGGACTGGGCCATCCCGGCGTGCGAAACGAGGCGGTCCTCCGCCGCCACCCCGGATAGGTGATCAACCGAGCGGAGGTTCGGGCCAGACATTAGCCACGCGTAGTGATCCGATCAAATCCCTCAGGAAAAAAGACGCCCCGCAGCCGCATTCTTTACCCGGCACCCACGCACGGCGAGCACAGCCTCACACACTGCACACAGCCACGCGCACCGCAGCCGTCCCCCGACGTCCCGCCCGGTACCGGAGCGGACAGGCGCGGACAGGCGCGGCAACGGACTTGAGAAAGGTACCGCAGCGCCCGGCCCGGGCCGTCGGACCGCAGAAGCACGTACGGACACCGGCCGCGGAATGCGAGCCTGCCGCCCGCGGGTCAGGTACGTGCGAGCCGCTTGAGCAGCAGCGCGGAGGCGACGGGCCGTGCCCCGGCCGCCGCGCAGCCGTCGGCGACCTCGCGGTCGCTGGAGACCACCACCACCGCACGGCCCGGCGGTTCGGCGCGCACCAGGCGGCGGATCAGCTCGTCCGCGGTCTGGCCCGGCTTGGAGAAGAGCACCCGGACCCCGCGCGGCGGCGCCAGCAGTACCGGCGCCGCCAGTTCGGCCCCGTCGAACACGCAGGTGACCTCGGCACCGGACTGGGCGGCCAGCACCGCGAGCCCGCCCAGCAGCCGCAGCCGCTGCTTCTCCAGCGGCAGCGCGGGATAGCCGGTCTTGGTGACGTTGTAGCCGTCCACCACCAGGTGGGCGTGCGGCAGAGCCAGCAGTTGGTCCAGCAGCGCCGGATCGGTGTCCGAAAGCGCCCGGGCCGCCACGTCCTTGGGCGACATCCGGCCCGGCTCGACCGCGTCGACGGTGTCGGCCGGACGGGTCTCGGACGGCGGCAGCGCCAGTTCGCGGCGCAGGCCCTGGGCCGCGTCCAGCACCGTGTCCAGGAGCAGCCGCACCCGCATGTCCTCGACGCTGCGGCCCTCTCGTGCCGCGCGCCGCCCGGCCTCCAGCGCGGACTCGGCCTCGGCCAGCCGGGACTTGAGCCGGCGCAGTTCGCTGTCCAGCGCCGCCTTCTCGGTGCCGGCCGACGCGCGGACGCCGTCCAGCTCCTCCTGCAGCTTGCGCAGCGACGCCTCCCGGCGGCGCACGTCCGCCTGCGCGCTGCGCAGCTTGCGCTGGGTGCCGTCCAGCTCCTTGCGCAGCGCCTCCTGCTCGCGGCGGCCGCGCTCTGCCTCGTCCCGGGCCGCTCCCCTGGCCTGGGAGAGCTCCTCACGCAGCTGGGACAGTTCGCGCTGGGCCTCCTCGCCCGCGCGTTCGGCCTGCGCTCGCTGGGCTTCCTCGCCCGCCGCCGCCACCAGCTTGGCCCAGCCGGAGGGCCGCAGCACGTAGGCAGCCGCCGCCACATCCACCGGGTCGGCGGCCGGCGGCGGCGTGCCCTCGTCGAGCGCACCCGCCAGTTCCGGGAACTGCTCCCGCACCCGGGAGGCGATGCGCTGCCGGAAGACGGCGTCGCTCTCCAGCGCCGCGGCCATGGCGTTGCCGCCGAACTTGGCGCGGCGCTGCGGGGTGAAGCGGGCGTACTGCCGCAGCGGGGGCGGCAGTTCCGCGACGGTCAGGCCGCCGAGCGCGTCCCCGGTGAAACCGACCACCCGCCGCCGCACCTTTTCCGGCAGCGGGCGCTCCAGGCTCTCCGGCTCGGCGTCCGGGTCCGGCTCCGCACCCGGGTCCGGCTCCGGGTCGGCGCCCGGAGCCGGAGCGGCGGAGCGGGGCTCGGCGGGGTCCGGGCCCGCGGGGGCCACGGGATCCTCAGCGGCCGCGCGGGCAGCAGGCCCGGCTGCCTCCCCGGCAGCCGGGTCCGGCCGCCGTGGGTCGCCGCCCGTCCGTTCCTCCACCGGTCACACCTGCCGTCTCTGGGACCTGAGCCCTATACCTGAGCGCTGGGCCGGTCCACCAGTTCGACCTGATCCACGGCATTGCACCATCTGCAGCGCACGGACTCGATGCTCTCACTGAGCACCTCCTGCTCCTCGACCGCCGGGGCGCCGGCCAGGTCCAGATGGACGTACTCGACCACCTTGCTGGAACGCGTCACGTCGAACCGGGTGAGGTTGCCGCACAGCGTGCAGCGCCAGCGGGTCTCGTCCGTGGGCGTGGGGACCGCCATCGTCTCGTCCTCGTTTCCTGAAGAGTCGGTACTGGTCGGTGCTGGTCGACACTGCTCAGCGCCGCCGTTCCGCGGACCATCACGGATACGCGGCGCGGGGTCACGTCCCGTAAACCCTACGGCCTAGGACCGTCCGCGTGCCCCGCGTGTGTCGAGGAGCGTGCCCGGGGCGGCAAGACGTCATGATCCGCTCATGGACGGCACCGGCCACGCCGACACCCCGCACGCGGACCGCAGCGCGCAGCCGCGGCCGCTGGCGATGTACGCGCTGATCGGCTGCTGCTGTCTGGTCTTCCTCGCCGGACCGGCCTCCGGCCTCCTCCCCTCCCACGGTACGGGGCAGGCGCTGGAGGAGGTCAGGGCGGCCCACTTCCGCCGGTGGGGCGTGGTGCCCCGCACGCTGTTCAGCGGTGATCTGCGTGCGCTGCCGACCCCGCTGACCGCGCTGTTCCTGCACGGCAACTGGCTGCACCTGCTGGGGAACATGCTCTTCCTCTTCGTCTTCGGCGGCCCGGTCGAACAGCGGATGGGACCGCGCCGCTTCCTCCTCTTCTACCTGGGTACCGGCTACGCGGCGATGCTCTGCTACGCGGCCGCCCACCCGGTCTCGGACGAGACGCTGGTCGGTGCCTCCGGAGCGATCTCCGCCGTGCTGGGCGCCTTCCTCTATCTGCATCCGCGTACCCGGGTGACGAGCGTCTTCCCCTTCCTCTTCTTCCTGCCGCTGCGCTTCCCGGCCTGGATGGTGCTGCTCTTCTGGCTGGCTCTGCAGTGGCTGGCGACCCGGCAGCACGGCGAGGGGCCCGGCGTCGCCTACCTGGCCCACGTGGCCGGATTCACGCTGGGCTTCCTGTCCGCCTGGCTCCACTACCGCCGGGCTAGAGTGGCCGGGCCAACCCCGGCGTCCGAGGGAGAGACCCCACCGTGATCACTTCCATCGTCCTCATCCGGACGAGCACCGAGCGCATCCCCGAGATCGCCGAGCAGATCGCCGCCATCGAGGGCGTCAGCGAGGTCTACTCCGTCACCGGTGCGCACGATCTGATCGCCATGGTCCGCGTCGCCCAGCACGACGACCTCGCCGACATCATCCCCGGCCGTATCAGCAAGGTGCCCGGCGTGGAGTCCACCGAGACCCATATCGCCTTCCGCACCTACTCCCAGCACGACCTGGAGTCGGCCTTCGCCATCGGCCTGGACGCCTGAACCGTCCTCTCCCCCGCGGGCCGGACGGTCAGCCCGCAGGCTCCGGGACGCAACGGCCGCCCTCTGTGCGGTAGGTCCAGCGTGCACCGTCCCGCACCAGTTCGCGCACGGCGGCGACGAACCGGTCCACGTGCTCGTCCGGCGTCCCGGCGCCGAAGCTGACCCGGACCGCGTTCGACGCGGGAGCCTCCCCGGCCGATTCGCCGCACTCGGCGGGGGCGTCCCCTCGCTGCCCGAGCAGCGTGCGCAGCAGCGGATGGGCGCAGAAGAGGCCGTCGCGGACCCCGATCCCGTACTCGGCGGAGAGCGCCGCCGCCAAGTGCGAGCTGTTCCACCCCTCGACGACGAAGGAGACCACCCCCACCCGGTCGGCATCCGCGCCGAACAGCGAGAGGATCCGCACCTCGGGCAGCTCGGCCAGTCCGCCGACCAGCCGGGCCAGCAGTTCCTCCTCCCGCGCGACGAGGCGCTCGAATCCGGCCTCGGCCAGCGCCCGGCAGGCGGAGGCGACGGCGTACGCACCGATGACGTTGGGTGAACCCGCCTCGTGGCGGGCCGCGGTGGTGTGCCACTCCACGTCCACGCCGCCGTCCGCGGCACGGGCCACCCGGCGGCTCGCACCGCCGCCCGCCAGATACGGCTCCGCCGCGCACAACCAGTCGGCGCGGCCCGCCAGCACCCCGGCGCCGAACGGCGCGTACAGCTTGTGCCCGGAGAAGGCCACCCAGTCCGCCTCCAGCTCGGTCAGGCGCACGGGCCGGTGCGGGGCGAGCTGCGCCGCGTCCAGGACCAACCGCGCACCGTGCCGGTGAGCGGCGCGGGCCAGTTCGCGCACCGGCCACACCTCGCCCGTCACGTTCGACGCACCGGTCACGCAGACCAGCTTGGGCCCGGCCGGCGCGGCGTGCAGCGCCGACTCCAGCGTGGCGACCGCCTGTTCGGGCGAGCGGGGCGCGTCCAGATACGTCACCTCGTGCGCCCGCCACGGCAGCAGCGAGGCATGGTGCTCGGTCTCGAAGACGAACACCCGGGTACCGGACGGCAGCGCCGCCGCCAGCAGATTGAGCGAGTCGGTCGTCGCCCGGGTGAAGACGACCTGGTCCCCCTCGCGACACCCCAGGAACTCGGCGACGGTCCTCCTGCTCTGTTCGAACAGGTCGGTCGACAGTTGCGAGAGGTGCCCGGCCCCCCGGTGCACGCTGCCGTAGTACGGCGCGTACGCCGCCACGTCGTCCCACACCCGCTGCAGCGCGGGCGCGCTCGCCGCGTAGTCCAGCGCTCCGTACGTCACCTCCCCACCGGTGACCAGCGGCACGCGGACGTCGCGGCCCAGGACGGGAAGCGGGGCGGACTCCTCGCTACAGGAATCAGAAACCGGCGCAAAAGGTGCAGTGAACGGCATGGCAGTACTCCGGACGAGATGAGCGGCAAAGGAGGAGCGCCTGGCGTGGCGGCGCACCGAAACGTGACGGAACGTCAGAAGAAGGGCCGAAAACGGGTGTGCGGTGCTGCCCGTCGGCCCTAGCGCATTCGCTTGCTCACGGAGTACTCCCTCGAAAGACCAGGACCCCTGGCGCGAGGGATCCGCGCTTGCCGCAGACCTTGCTGTCCTACGGCCTGGTCATCACCCGGGGCACCCCGCCACGGACGGAGGGTTGCCGGACAGCGGGCCGGGGCCTTTTTCGCTGTCACTCGTGACCTGCGAGGCAGTATGCCACACCCTCCGCGGGGTGCGACTTCGCGGGGTCGGTTCCCCCTCCGCGGGCTGCGTTTGCGTTGTGGGGGCACGCCCGGCTGCCGCCGAGAGGTCGTGTCGGGGGGCTCCGCCCCCTTAGAAACCCCCAGGCACCACAACTTCTCCCTCCCCCTCCCGCATCCGGCAACCGCCGGAGGACTCTCGACCGCGGGAGCGCTCTTGTGCTGTGACGGACGGCATCAGGACACTTCCCGCAGACAACAGACCAAAGAAAAGACCCGGAGCAAGGTCCGCAAGGGGCTCACACGGGTGCGGCTGGGGGTCCTAGGGGGCGAAGCCCACTAGCGGGGGGCTGTTGGGGGGCGGAGCCGCCCCAACGCCCGTCCGGCGAGGACAACGGGGGCTCGGGGGCGAAGCCCCCGACAACGGCGCCGCACCCGGCAAACAACGGGGTGGGGGGCCCGGGGCGCAGCCCCGACAGCCGAGGCGCCCCGCAAGGGGTCCGCGCCCCCGCGAAGGGGGCGGCGTCAGGAACCGCAGGCCGCCGCCGGATCGAGGGCGATACGGTACCCGCGTTTGGTGACGGTCTGCACCACAGAGGGCACCCCGAGAGCCGCTCGGAGCCGAGCAACGGCAGCCTCGACGGCATGCTCGTCGCTCCCCCCGCCGGGCAGGCACCCCAGCAGGTCGGCACACGACACCACCACCCCGGGCCGCCGCGCAAGCGCCCGCAGCACGGCCATGGGCGCGGGACTGACCGGCCGCAGCTCGCCGTCGAGCAGGGCGGCGGTGCCCCGCACCTCCAGCGTGCGGCCCGCCGCGGGCAGCACCGGTGCGGTGGCGGGCAGCCGCTCGCCCAGCAGCCGGACGAGCGCGCCGACCCGGAACCGCTCGGGCCAGTAGGCGGGGATGTCGCGGGCGAGCAGGGGCGCGGCCGTGACGGGGCCGACACAGGCGACCTGGGTACGGCCGCGGAGTACCCGGGTCAGGTCGTCGACCGCTCGCGCTCCGCGTTCTTCGGCGCGGGCGTACAGCCCGGCTGCTGCGAGGGCGCTGGTGAAGGTGAGGGCGTCCACGCCGCCACTCAGCACCGCGTCGAGGAGCCGGTCGAGGGGGCCGGGGTCCAGGGGCCCGGTCCACCGGTAGACGGGCACGGGGACGACCTCGGCGCCGGCTCCGCGCAGCGCGTCGAGGAAGTCCCGCAGCGGCTCGCCGTGGAGTTGGACGGCGATCCGCAGTCCGGCCAGGTCGCTGCGGCCGAGGAGCCGTTCGAGGACTTCGCTGGAGGATTCCGAGGCGGGTGACCAGGCTTCGCGGAGTCCGGCGGCGCGCAGCGCCCCGCATGCTTTGGGGCCGCGGGCGAGGAGTTCGCCCGCGGCGAGGACGCCGCGGAGGGCTTCGCCCTCGCCCCAGCCGTCGGCGGCCTCCATCCAGCCGCGGAAGCCGATGCCGGTGGTGGCGACGGCCACGTCGGGCGGGCGGGCGAGGAGTTCCTGGGTGGCGTCGCGCAGTTCCTCGTCGTCGGCGAGCGGGGCGATGCGCAGTGCGGGTCCGTGGACGACCTCGGCGCCGCGCCTCTCCAGCAGCGCGCCCAGCTCCTCGGCCCGGCGCGCGGCCGTGACCGCGACGGTGAACCCCGCCAGCGGGGGAACGGATCCCGTGCGGCTTCGCGACGGTTGAGGTGCCGACACCGCGTCTCCTCTCAGTTCCTATGTGGGCGCTGGGTGCTGTTCATACTCACCCGACCAGCGTTTCCACCGTATTTCGCCGGGCCGAGACCTCGATCACTCTGCCGGTCAGCCGCACGTCGTGGACGGGGAGACGGGCGGTCTCGTCGTCCAGGCAGCGGCCGGTGGCCAGCTCGAAGACCTCCTTGCCGAGAGGGCCCGTGACGACGGGGACGCCGTCGCGGTCGCCGACGATGCCGTGGCAGATCACGGGTGCCCCGCTGAAGGGGTCCAGATTCCCGACCGCGTACACCTCACCGGTGTGCAGCCGGAAGAGGGCGACGGCGCTGCCGTCGGGCAGCAGCGCGGCGCGCCCGTGTTCGACGGGAAGGACGTCCAGCGGGCAGACGGCGGACCAGTCGGCCGTGGAGTCGGCAGGGTCGACGGGAGCGGCGGAGGCAGGGGTCATGGTGGTCATGGCGGTCACCTTTCGGCTCTTACGGGCGGGAGTGCTCAACGGGCGCGCGCCCCCTCGGCGGCGGGCACCTCGGGCATGCCGAGAGACACCGGGCCCGGCACAGGCACCGGCTGCTCCCGCTCGACGGCGAAGGAGATCGCCGGGTCGGGCGTCCCGGGGGCGTTGACGAAGGAGGTGAAGCGGGCCAGCTTCTCGGGGTCCTCCAGGACGCCGCGCCACTCGTCGCGGTAGTCGGCGACGTGGCGTTCCATGGCGGCGTCCAGTTCGGCGCAGATGCCGAGCGAGTCGTCCATGATGACGGCCCGCAGGTGGTCGAGGCCGCCCTCCAGGTTCTCCAGCCAGGCGGCGGTGCGCTGGAGGCGGTCGGCGGTGCGGATGTAGAACATCAGGAACCGGTCGATCGTGCGCACCAGGGTGTCGTGGTCCAGGTCGGACGCGAGGAGTTCGGCGTGGCGGGGGGTGAAGCCGCCGTTGCCGCCGACGTAGAGGTTCCAGCCCTGCTCGGTGGCGATGATCCCGAAGTCCTTGCTGCGGGCCTCCGCGCACTCCCGGGCACAGCCCGAGACGCCCGCCTTGAGCTTGTGCGGGGCGCGCAGCCCCCGGTAGCGCAGCTCGAGTTCGATGGCGAGCCCGACCGAGTCCTGGACTCCGTAGCGGCACCAGGTGGAGCCCACGCAGGACTTCACCGTACGGACGGCCTTGCCGTAGGCGTGTCCGGACTCGAAGCCGGCGTCGGTGAGCCGCCGCCAGATGGCGGGGAGTTCTTCGAGCCGGGCGCCGAGCAGGTCGATGCGCTGACCGCCGGTGATCTTGGTGTAGAGGCCGAAATCGCGGGCCACCTCGCCCAGCACGATGAGCCGGGCCGGGGTGATCTCGCCGCCGGGTACCCGGGGGACGACGGAGTAGGTGCCGTTGCGCTGCATGTTGGCCAGGTGGCGGTCGTTGGTGTCCTGGAGTCCGCCGCGCTCGCCGTCCAGGATGTGGGTGCCGCTGTCGCGGGAGGCGAGGATCGCGGCGACGGCGGGCTTGCACACGTCGCAGCCGCGCCCGCGCCCGTGCTCGGCCACCAACTGCGAGAAGGTGGTGATGCCGGTGGCCGCGACGATCTCGAACAGCTCGGCCCGCGCGTGGTCGAAGTGCTCGCACAGCGCCGTGGACTGCTCGACGCCTGCCGCTTCGAGAAGCTGCTTGAGCGCCGGTACGCACGAGCCGCAACCGGTCCCCGCCTTGGTGCAGGACTTCAGCGCGGGGACGTCGGCACAGCCCTGTCCGGTGATGGCCTCGGTCAACTCGCCCTTGGTGACGGCGTGGCAGCTACAGATCTGTGCGGCGTCGGGCAGTCCGGCCACTCCGGCGCCGGTCGCCCCGCCGCCCTCGGACTGCGGAGCCAGTAGCGCCGACGGGTCGGCGGGCAGGGCGCTGCCGACCAGGGGGCGCAGCAGCGGATAGCCGGAGGTGTCGCCGACGAGGATGCCGCCGAGCAGCGTCTTGGCGTCGTCGGAGACGACGAGCTTGCCGTAGGTGGCGGCGACCGGGTCGTTGAGGACGACCTCCAGGGCGCCGGGCGTGGTGGCGTGCGCGTCCCCGAAGGAGGCGACGCCGACGCCGAGCAGCTTGAGCTGGGTCGCGGTGTCGGCGCCGGGGAAGCGGGCCTCGCCGCCCAGCAGCCGGTCGGCGACCGTCTCGGCCATGGCGTACCCGGGTGCGACCAGCCCGAGGGTCCGCCCCTCGACGCAGGCGACCTCGCCCACGGCCCACACATGGGGGTCGGTGACGGAACGGCAGGTCTCGTCCACGACGACGCCGCCGCGCTCCCCCACCTGGAGGCCGGCTTCCCTGGCGAGCTCGTCGCGGGGTCGTACCCCGGCGGCGAAGACGACCAGGTCGGTCTCCAGGAAGGTGCCGTCGGTCAGCTCCACACCGGTGGCGGCGCCGGTCTCCGGGTCGGTGACGACCTGCTTGGTGCCGGTGCCGGTGTGGAGGGCCACGTCCAGCTCGCCCACCATGCGGCCGAGCAGCGCGCCGCCGCCCTCGTCGAGCTGGACGGCCATCAGATGCGGGGCCATCTCGACGACGTGGGTGGTCAGGCCCAGCAGCCGCAGCGCGTTGGCGGCCTCCAGACCCAGCAGCCCGCCGCCGACGACGACGCCGCGCCCGGTGGTGGATTCCTCGGCCGCGGTCCGGATGGCGTCGATGTCGTCCAGGGTGCGGTAGACGAGGCAGCCGGGGGCCGTGGAGCCGGGCAGCGGCGGCACGAACGGCCGCGAGCCGGTGGCCAGGACGAGCGCGTCGTAGCGCACCCGCTCGCCGGACGCCGTCAGTACGGCGTCCGCCTCGCGGTCGAGCGCACGTACCGGGTCGCCCAACCTCAGGTCGATCCGCTCGGGGTCGTGCTCGGGCAGCCGCAGGGCGCTCTCGTCGGCGCCGTCGAAGCAGGAGGAGAGGGCCACCCGGTCGTAGGCGGGACGCCCCTCCTCGGCGAGCACGGTGACCTCCCACTGCCGCTCCGCGTCACGGGAGTCGAGGGCTTCGACCAGCCGGTGGCCGACCATGCCGTGACCGACGACGACGAGCTTGCGCGGGGCTTCGGAGTGCTGGGGGATGGTCATGGTGTTCACCTCGGGGCGGTCGTGGCAGGAGTGTCACGGCTGGAGAGCGGGTCGGTCTCCGCGAGCCAGGCGGAGATCTTCTCGACGGCGCCGCGGCAGCCGCCGCAGCCGGTGGTGGCGCGGGTGGCGTCGGCCAGTTCGCGGGCCGAGCGGGCGCCGTCGTACCAGGCGGAGCGCAGGGCGCCCTTGGTGACGCTGTTGCAGCGGCACACCATCGCGTGGTCGGGCAGCGCCTCGCCCGTCTCGCCCGCCGTCTCGGGCGGCAGCGCCCGGCCGAGCATGAGGGCGAGGCGGTCGGAGGGGGCGGGCGCTCCCTTGTCGTAGAGCTGGACGAGGCCGGCGGCGGCGTCGGGGACGCCCAGCAGAATGGCGCCGGTGACCCGGTCGCCGTGCAGCACGAGCTTGGCGTAGCGCTCGCGGGACGGGTCCTCCAGCCGGAGGACCTCGGGGCCGCCGTCGTCCGGGAAGTCCCCCTCCGCGGGACCTTGCCCGCCGGGACCGCCACCGGCCGGGGCGTGGCCGGCGAAGCCGTCGTCCGTCACGAACGGGTCGCCCAGGCAGGCGAGTTCGATACCGGCCGCCTTCAGTCGGGTCACCCGCGGGGAGCCCAGGTAGCGCGCGTACAGGTCCTCGCCGGTCAGCCGCCCGGCCAGCACGCTCGCCTGCTCCCAGCCGGGCTGTACGAGCCCGGGCTCGGCGTCGGCGCAGTCACCGAGCGCGTAGACGTCCGGGTCGGAGGTGGTGAGGGTGTCATCGACGGCGATCCCGGCCGGGCCGACGTCCAGCCCGCACTCCTCGGCGAGCCCGGTCTCGGGCCGCGCGCCGGTGCACAGCAGCAGTCCCGCGGCGGTCAGCACACTGCCGTCGTCCAGGTGCAGCCCCTTGCCGGGCTCCCAGCGGACCGCCATCACGCCCAGTCGCTGCTCGATGCCGGTACGGCGCAGCGCACGGCCCAGCACCCGCCCGGCGGGCGCGTCCAACTGCCGGTCCATCACATGCGGTGCCGGGTGGACGACGGTGACGGCGACGCCGCGGGCCACCAGGGCCCGCGCCGCCTCCAGGCCGAGGACGCCGCCGCCGAGGACGGCGATCCGCGCGCCGACGGCTCGGGCCCGGTCGGCGAGGCGGCGCAGTCGGCGCGCGTCGCCGAGCGTGCGCAGCGCGGTGACGCCCCGTGCCAGTGCCCCGATCCCCTCCTCCGTCTCCTCCCGCAGCCCCGGCAGCGGCGGTACGGCAGTGCCGGCGCCAGTGGCCAGCACGAGCCTGTCGTACGGGAGTTGCCGTCCGTCGGCGGTACTGACGGTGCGGGACGTGCGGTCGATTCCGGTGACGGTGGTGCCGGTCGCCAGCGGGTTCTCCCCGGACTCCGCGGGCGCCAGATCGTTCTCCGTCAGCGAGCCGGACAGCAGTCCGGGCAGCAGGACCCGGTTGTAGCCGCCGACCGGCTCGGCACCCAGCACGGTCATCCGCACCCGCCTGCTCCTGGGGTCGCGCCGCAGTGTCTCCTCGTACAGCCGCGCGCCGACCATTCCGTTGCCGACGACCACGACGTTCAGGGCCCGGTTCACGCGGCCTCCTCGGGACTCGTGGCGCCGCCCCCGTCGGCGCGCTCCAGCCGTACCGCGCTCAGCTTGAACTCCGGCATCCGGCTGACCGGGTCGAGCGCGGGGTTGGTGAGGACGTTGGCGGCGCCGTCGCCGGGGAAGTGGAAGGGCAGGAAGACCGTGTCGGGGCGCAGGCCCGCGACGCAGCGGGTGCGGGCGAGGACGGCGCCGCGCCGCGAGACGACCCGCGCGGTGTCCCCGTCGGCGAGCCCGGCGCGGCGGGCCGTGTCGGGGTGCACCTCGACGTAGGGTCCGGGCGCCGCGGCGGCCAGTTCCGGCACCCGGCGGGTCTGGGCTCCGGACTGGTAGTGCTGCAGTTGCCGCCCGGTGGTGGCGTACAGCGGGTGTGCGGCGTCGGGCAGTTCGGCCGCGTCCCGGTGCTCGACGGGCAGGAAGCGGGCCCGCCCGTCGGGGTGTGCGAACCGGTCGAGGAAGAGGCGCGGGGTGCCGACGGCGCCGGTCGGCTCCGGCACGCCGGCACCGGGCGGCGCCGCGGGGACGGGCCAGTACACGGGCCGTTCCGCGTCCAGGAGTTCCGGCGCGGCACCGGCGTAGTCGGCGGTGCCGCCGGCCGAGGCGCGGCGCAGCTCGTCGAGGACTGCGGCCGGGTCGGTGGGGAACTCGTGCCCGGACCGGCCCAGCCGGACCGCGAGGCCGTGCAGCACCTCCAGGTCGGTCCGCACGCCGGGCGGCGGGCACTGGACGGCCCGGCGGCGCAGGATGCGGCCCTCCAGATTGGTCATGGTGCCGGACTCCTCGGCCCACATGGCCACGGGCAGCACCACGTCGGCGAGCTCGGCGGTCTCCGAGCGGAGGAAGTCGGCGACGACGAGGAGGTCCAGCGACCGCAGTCGTTCGACGACGCGGCGCGCCCGGGGCGCGGAGACGACCGGGTTGGAGCCCATCACCAGCAGTGCCGCCGGGCCGTCCGGGGTGCCGAGCGCGTCCAGCAGTTCCCAGGCGCTGCGTCCGGCGCCGGGCAGCGACGCCGCGGGCACGCCCCAGACCTCTGCGACGTGCGCGCGGGCCGCGGGGTCCTCGATGTGCCGGTAGCCGGGCAGTTGGTCGGCCTTCTGGCCGTGCTCGCGGCCGCCCTGCCCGTTGCCCTGCCCGGTCAGGCAACCGTAGCCGGAGCCCGGGGTGCCGGGCAGTCCGAGGGCCAGGGCCAGGTCGATCCAGGCGGAGACGGTGTCGACGCCCTTGCTGTGCTGCTCGGCACCGCGCCCGGTGAGGATGTGGGCGCGCGGGGCCCGGGCCAGTGCGGCGGCGGCGCGGCGCAGGTCGGCGGCGGCCACTCCGGTCAGCCGCTCGGTGCGCTCCGGCCACCAGCGCGCGGCACACTGCCGCACGCCCTCCCATCCGACGGTGCGCTCTTCGCGGTAGGCGGTGCGCTGCGGAGTGTCCAGACAGCCCTCCACCAGTGCGACGTGCAGCAGCCCGAGCGCCAGTGCCAGGTCGGTGCCCGGCGCCGGCTGGAGGTGGAGGCCGCCGCCCTCCAGCGCCACCTGCGCGGTCGCCGTGCGGCGCGGATCGACGACGATCAGCCGCGCCGGATCGAGGTGTCCCATCAGCGGCGGCATCGTCTCAGCGGGGTTGGCGCCGACGAGCACCAGCGCACCGGAGTCGTCCAGGTCCGTGACCGGGAACGGCAGTCCGCGGTCGAGTCCGAAGGCCCTGGTGCCTGCCGCGGCCGCGGACGACATGCAGAACCGGCCGTTGTAGTCGATCTGCGAGGTGCCGAGTGCGACCCGGGCGAACTTGCCGAGCGCATACGCCTTCTCGTTCGTCAGCCCGCCACTGCCGAAGGCTGCGACGGCGTCGGCTCCACGCCGCTCGCGCAGTGCGGCGAAGCGCCGGGCCACCAGGTCCAGTGCCTCGTCCCAGCCGGCCGCGCGCAGCGGGCCGCCCGCGGTCTCCCGGACCAGCGGGGTGGTCAGCCGCTCGGGCGAGTCCAGCAGCTGCGCGGAGGTCCAGCCCTTCTGGCAGAGGCCGCCCCGGTTGGTGGGGAACGCGCGCGGGGCGACGGCCGGACGGGCCGGTGCGGACGGCAGGTCGGGATCGGCGCCGGGGGCGGGGGTGAGGGTCATGGCGCACTGCAGGGCGCAGTACGGGCAGTGGGTCGCGGTGGCGGCCGCGGTCACCTCAGGCCCCCCGCTCGGCGACGGCCGGCTGCGGCTCCGGCTGGGTGGCGTCCGGCTCCGGTCGGGCCGGCTGCCGCCGCACCGCGGCCACCCGGGTGGCGGGTCCGGCGGCGGGCCGCCGCACGTATCCGGCCCAGGTCACCGCCAGGCACAGCAGGTAGAAGACGAGGAAGGCGCCGATCGCCGCGTCCGCGTCACCCGTGCTCCGGTACGACTGGCGGAAGGCGAGGTTGATGCCGACTCCGCCCAGGGCGCCCATCGCGCCCGAGACGGCGATGACGGCACCGGCCAGTCGGCGTCCCCGGGCCAGGGCGGCAGTCGGGTCGGCCCCGGCTTCCACGGCGCTCCGGGCGCGTGCGGCGTAGCGGGCGGGGATCATCTTGTAGGTGGCGCCGTTGCCCAGCCCGGTCAGCACGAACACCGCGGTGAACACGGCCACATAGGCGGCGAACGAGTCGGCGGCCGAGGCGGCCAGCACGCATCCGGCGCCGCAGGCCAGCGCCAGGAACGACCAGGCGGTGACCCGGGCGCCGCCGAACCGGTCGGCCAGCCGGCCGCCCAGCGGCCGCGAGAGCGAGCCCAGCAGCGGCCCGAGGAAGGTCAGCGCGGCGGCCTGCGCGGGGCTCTTGCCGAACTCGTTCTGCAGCACCAGTCCGAAGCCGAAGCCGAGGCCGATGAAGGATCCGAAGGTGCCGATGTACAGCAGGGAGAGCGTCCAGCAGTGGATGTCGCGCGCAGCACTGCGGTAGGCGCCGTAGTCGGTGCGGTTGGTGGCCAGATTGTCCATCCCCCGGTGGGCCAGCAGCGCGGCCAGCAGCAGAGCCGGGACGAACAGCAGGGGCAGCACCTCCGGGTGTGCGATGCCCACGGTGGCCAGTACGGCCAGCCCCAGCAGCTGCACGGTGGCGACCCCGAGGTTGCCGCCCCCGGCGTTCAGCCCCAGCGCCCAGCCCTTCTCCCGCTCGGGGAAGAAACCGTTGATGTTGACCATGGAGGAGGCGAAGTTGCCGCCTCCCAGACCGGACACGGCCGCGCACAGCAGCAGTACCCACAGCGGCGTGTCCGGGCGGCGCACCAGGACCGCCGCCGACACCACGGGTATCAGCAGTGCCAGTGCGGAGCACACGGTCCAGGTGCGGCCCCCGAACCGGGTGACGGCGAACCCGTAGGGCAGCCGCAGCAGCGCGCCCACCAGGGACACCAGCGACACCAGCAGGAACTTCTCGTCCGGGGTCAGCGTGAACCCGGCCTGCGGCGTCATGAACAGCACCAGTACCGACCACAGGCTCCAGACCGCGAACCCGATGTGCTCGGCGCACACGGACAGCCACAGGTTGCGCCGCGCCGTGCGCCGTCCCTCGCTCGCCCAGAAGCCCGGGTCCTCCGGCTCCCATCGGGTGATCCACCGTGCTCGCACATCGTCTCCTGTCCGCTGGAAGGAACACCGATGCTAGGAGCGGGCCGTTACCGCCTCCGGGCGGCTCCGTAACGCACACGAAAGGGAGTGCTCACGCGGGCCGCGGGGACGGTGTGAGGACATCTCCCCGCCGGGCCGATGAATTCCGGCGGCGCGGCCGGTCTCTCCTCCGAGGACACCCAGGCGGTCCGGGACGCCCCCGGCCCGCCGCACCGACTCGCTCAGGAGGGCGCATCATGCAGCAGCCGCAGAAGATCAAGACGTTCCTCTGGTACGACGGGAAGGCCGAGGAGGCAGCGACGTTCTACACCTCGCTGTTCGACGACTCCCGCATCGTGGAGGTCACCCGCTACAACGACGCCGCACCCGGTGAGACGGGCTCGGTGATGACGGTCGTCTTCGAACTGGCCGGGCAGCAGTTCGTGGCGCTGAACGGCGGCCCGGAGTTCTCCTTCACCGAGGCGATCTCGCTCCAGGTGGACTGCGACTCCCAGGAGGAGGTGGACACTCTCTGGGAGAAGCTGACCGCCGACGGCGGCCAGGAAGTGCAGTGCGGCTGGCTCAAGGACAAGTACGGCCTCTCCTGGCAGATCGTGCCGCGCCGGGTGCTGGAACTGGTCGGCTCCGCGGACCCGGAGGTGTCCGAGCCGGCCACCCGCGCCATGCTCGGCATGAAGAAGCTCGACGTGGCCGCGCTGGAGGACGCCGTACGGCAGGGATCCGCCTGAGCGGCGGGTGGCCGCCCCCGGCGTGCGCGATCCGGATTCCGGTCCGGACCGCGCACGCCCGCCGCCGCCACGGCCGGCGGCGGGCCACCGTCCTGGCCGTTCTAGGGGCGGTTGCTGGCCGCCACCCACCGCTCCAGGGCCGTACGCGCCGCGCCCGAGTCGAGCGACTCGGCGGCCCGGGCCATGCCCTGGGCGATCTGCTCGCTCAGCGGGGCACCGGTCGGGTTCAGCGCCGCCAGCGCGGCGGCGGAGTTGAGCAGCACGGCGTCCCGCACGGGTCCGCGCTCCCCCTCCAGCAGCCGGCGCGCGACATCGGCGTTGTAGGCCGCGTCCGCACCCCGCAGCGCCTCCACCGGCACCAGTTCCACGCCCACGTCGCGCGGGTCGAAGGTCTCCTCCCGCACGGCACCGTCGCGGACGATCCACACGGTGGAGGTCGCCGTCGTCGTCAGCTCGTCCAGCCCGTCGTCCCCCCGGAAGACCAGCGCCGAGGAGCCGCGTGCCGCCAGCACCCCGGCGACGATCGGCGCCATCCGTGCGTCGGCCACCCCGGTCGCCTGCGCACCGACCCGGGCGGGGTTGGTGAGCGGGCCGAGGAAGTTGAAGGGGGTGGGGACCCCCAGTTCCTTGCGGGCCACCGCGACATGCCGCAGCGAGGGGTGGAACTTGACCGCGAAGCAGAACGTGATCCCCGCCTCGTCCGCCATCCCGGCGACCCGGTCGGGCGGCAGTTCCAGGTTGACGCCCAGCTTCTCCAGCACGTCCGAGGCACCGCTGGCGCTGCTCGCGGCACGGTTCCCGTGCTTGACGACCCTGGCGCCGGTGCCGGCGACGACAATCGCCGACATGGTGGAGATGTTGACGGTCTTCGCCCGGTCGCCGCCGGTGCCGACGATGTCGACGGTGGGTCCTGGCACCTCGATCGTGCGAGCGTGCGCGTACATCGCCCGCACGAGGCCCGAGATCTCCTCGACGGTCTCGCCCTTGGCCCGCAGCGCCACGGCGAAGCCCGCGATCTGCACATCGCTCGCCTCGCCCCGCATGATCCGGTCCATCGCCCAGGCCGTGGCCTCGGCACTCAGGTCCTCGCCCGCCAGCAGGGCGCTCAGCACGTCGGGCCAGGTACGCGCCGCCACGGTGTCGCCTCCGGCGGGGACAGCAGCGCTCATGGGGACCACTTCCTGACTTCCTGGCAACAGAACCGACGCGTATGTGCGGCCACCCTATCGATTCCGGGGGCCCGCCCGGTCATCCGTCCGGCCTGCGGGCAGAACCGGCGCAGATGGTGCCCGGAACGCCGGAAGGGGCCCACGGGCGTACCCGTGGACCCCTTCGGTGTGGCGTGTCCGGTCTGGCGAACCGGTCAGTGGTGCCCGTGTCCGCTCTCGACCTCGCGGTACTCCTCGCGGGTGGGCTTGGGGATCTGTCCCGACTCCCCGAAGTAGCCCTTCGAGAGCTTGGCGCGCAGCTTCTGCCCGCGGGAGATCTTCCGCTCGACGCCGTTCTCGTCCGTGCCGGGGCCGATCTCCAGCGGCTGGTACTGGTCGTGCGCGGTGAGCGAGTGCAGCTGCTCCTGGGAGAGCGGCTCGTGGATCTCCACGAACTCGCCGTGCGGCAGCCGCTTGATCGTGCCGGTCTCCCTGCCGTGCAGCACCTTCTCCCGGTCCTTGCGCTGCAGGCCCAGGCAGATCCGCCGGGTGACCCAGAAGACCAGGACCGGCACCACGAAGAAGCCCACGCGGACGAACCAGGTGATCGCGTTGATCGACAGGTTGAAGTGCGTCGCCCACAGGTCGTTGCCGCCGCCGACCAGGAGCACGAAGTACCAGGCGATCCACGCCGCCCCGAACCCGGTCCGGGTCGGCGCGTTGCGCGGCCGGTCGGCGATGTGGTGCTCGCGCTTGTCGCCGGTGACCCACGCCTCGATGAACGGGTACACCGCGATCGCGACGAGGACCAGCGGGAAGATGATCATCAGCGGGATGGCCACACCGGGTACCAGTGTGTGGCCCCACAGGTTGATCTCCCAGCCGGGCATCACCCGGATCAGGCCCTCGGAGAAGCCCATGTACCAGTCGGGCTGCGCGTTGGTGGAGACCTGGTCCGGCCGGTAGGGGCCCAGCACCCAGATCGGGTTGATCGTGAAGAGCGCCGCGATGGCCGAGATCACGCCGAAGACCAGGAAGAAGAAGCCTCCCGCCTTGGCCATGTAGACCGGCAGCAGCGGCATGCCGACCACGTTGGAGTTCTTCCGGCCGGGACCCGCGAACTGGGTGTGCTTGTGGTAGAAGACCAGGATCAGGTGCGCCACCAGCAGTCCGAGCATGATGCCCGGCAGCAGCAGGATGTGGGCCGAGTAGAACCTGGCCACGAAGTCGTGCCCCGGGAACTCCCCGCCGAAGAGGAACATCGACACGTAGGTGCCGATGATCGGCGTCGACAGGATCGCGCCCTCCATGAACCGCACACCGGTGCCGGAGAGCAGGTCGTCCGGGAGCGAGTAGCCGGTGAAGCCGGTGAACATGCCCAGCACGAAGAGCAGGAACCCGAAGACCCAGTTGACCTCGCGCGGCTTGCGGAACGCCCCGGTGAAGAAGACGCGCATCATGTGCACGAACATCGCCGCCAGGAAGATCAGCGCCGCCCAGTGGTGGATCTGCCGCACCAGCAGACCACCGCGCACGTCGAAGCTGATGTCCATGGTCGAGGCGAACGCCTCGGACATCCGGACACCCTGCATCGGCGTGTACGCGCCGTGGTACTCCACCTCGTTCATCGACGGGTGGAAGAACAGCGTCAGGTAGACACCGGTCAGGATGATGATGATGAAGCTGTAGAGCGCGACCTCGCCCAGCATGAAGGACCAGTGGTCCGGGAAGATCTTGCGCATGTTGGCCTTGGCGAGGCTGTAGATCCCCAGCCGTCCGTCGGCCCAGTCGGCGACCCGCTCACCCGCGGGTGCCTTCTTCTTGCCCTCGGCAGCCGCGCTGCCCGGGGTCTCGGTTGCAGTACTCATCCGCGCTCCCAGAAGGCCGGACCGACGGGCTCCGCGAAGTCGCCCTGCGCTTCGAGGTAGCCGTCCTTGTTGACGCTGATGTCGAGCTGCGGCAGCGGGTGGCCCGCGGGACCGAACAGCACGCGCGCACCGTCGGACAGGTCGAAGGTCGACTGGTGGCACGGGCACAGGACGTGGTGGGTCTGCTGCTCGTAGAGGCTGACGGGGCAGCCCACGTGGGTGCAGATCTTCGAGAAGGCCACGATGCCCTCGTGCGACCAGTCCAGCTCGCGCTTGTCCTTGATGTCGCTCGGCTCCAGCCGGACGATCATCAGGGCGGCCTTGGCGATCTCCTTCTGGAACTCCTCGTCGTCCTCCTCCAGGCCCTCGGGCTTGGCGAAGGTGAGCGAGCCGACGGCGATGTCCTCCGGACGCAGCGGCTCGTTCGTGTTCTCGTTGACGAGCAGCTTGCCCTTCTTCCAGGCCGTGTGCCGCAGCTTGTCCCCGGGCAGCGGGCCCAGGTCACGGAGCAGCACGACGCCGGAGAGCGGCACCAGGGCCACGGCACCGAACATCGTGTTCCGGATCAGCTTCCGGCGGCCGAGCGCGGACTCCTTGGCGCCCTGCTTGAAGTCGGCGATGACCTTCTCGCGGACCTCGGGGGTCGCGGCGACGGCGTGCCGCTCGTCGACCATCTCCTCGTCCGACATCAGCGTGCGGGCCCAGTGGACCGCTCCGGCGCCGATGCAGAACAGGGCGACACCGAGCGTGAGGCCGAGGGAGAGGTTCAGCGCGCTGATGTGCCCGAGTGGCCAGACGTAGATGATCTCGTCGATCGGGAAGGCCACGAAGGAGGCGATGAAGCCCACCGTGGCGAGCATCGACAGGGTGAAGAGGAAGGCGACGACGCGCTCGGAGCGCTTGGCCGCCCGCTCGTCGATGTCCTGGATGCGGTGCTCGTGCGGCGGCAGTCCAGGGTCCACGAAGGGGTCGCCCTCGGCGACCTCCGCACCGTGGGCTGTTTCCTGCTCAGCAGGCAGGTTCTCGTCTGACACGTTCTCGTCCGGTCCAGTCTCGCTACTCATGACTTCTTGGCCTTTGCGGTCCGAGCGGCGACCCAGACAGCGACAGCGATCAGCACGCCGAGACCGAAGATCCAGGCGAACATGCCCTCGGCGACCGGGCCGAACCCACCGAGCTTGAACCCACCGGGGCTCTCCGACGTGCCGCTGTTGACCTCCTTCACGTACGCGACGATGTCCCGCTTGTCCTTCTCGGGAAGTGCACCGTCGGTGAAGGACGGCATGTTCTGGGGGCCGGTCTGCATGGCCTCGTAGAGGTGCTTGGGGTCGACATCACCGAGATCGGGGGCGTACTTGCCGTGGGTGAGCGCACCGCCCTCACCGGTGAAGTTGTGGCACTGCGAACAGTTGGTGCGGAAGAGTTCCCCGCCCCTGGCGATGTCGGCACCGGCCGGGTCGTACATCTCCTTGGTGGGCCGGCTCGGGCCCGAGCCCAGCGAGGCGACGTACGCGGCGAGCTGGTTGATCTCGTCCTGGTCGTAGATCCTCTTCTTCTTGGGCACCTGGGCGCCGGGCTGCTGGGCCGGCATCCGGCCGGTGCCGACCTGGAAGTCCACCGCCGCGGCCCCGACACCGACCAGGCTGGGACCGTCGCTGGTCCCCTGGCCGCCGGTCCCGTGGCAGCTGGAGCACCCGGTGGCGTAGAGCTTCTTGCCCTCCTCGATGGCGAGGGACTGGGTCGACTCCTGCTCGGCCTTGGCCTCGCCCGCGGGAGCGAACGCGGTGTACAGCCCCCCGGTGGCCGCCAGCGCGAAGAGTAGAACGACGAGCGCCGCCAGCGGATGGCGCCGTCGTGCGGAGAGCTTTTTCACGGATTACCCCGGTGTCAGGATCTTCTCGTCGATGCTGTGTCTGTCCGTCTGTTCCGTGGTCCGCCTGCGCGGCACGGCGCGCGCGGCGGGACCGCGCCCCGGCCCGTTACCGGATCAGGTAGATCGTGGCGAAGAGGCCGATCCAGACGACATCGACGAAGTGCCAGTAATAGGACACGACGATGGCGGCGGTGGCCTGGTGGTGAGTGAACCGCCTGGCCGCATAGGTGCGCCCCAGGACGAACAGGAAGGCGATGAGACCACCTGTCACGTGCATGCCGTGGAACCCGGTGGTCAGGTAGAACACCGATCCGTACGGACTCGAGGAGAGTGAGGTGCCCTCCTTGACCAGCTCCGTGTACTCGAAGACCTGGCCGCCGATAAAGATCGCGCCCATGATGAAGGTGACGACGAACCACGCGCGGAGCTTCTTCACGTCACCGCGCTCGGCGGCGAAGACGCCGAGCTGGCAGGTGAGCGAGGAGAGCACGAGGATCGTGGTGTTCGTCGCCGCGAAGGGAAGATTCAGCTCGGAGGCATGCTCCTTCCAGTACTCGGCGCCGGTCACCGACCGAAGGGTGAAGTACATCGCGAAGAGGGCCGCGAAGAACATCAGCTCGGAACTCAGCCAGATGATGGTTCCGACGCTGGTGAGGTTCGGCCGGTTGACCGACGGGTGCGCGTGCCCGGTTTCTACTGCTGTTGCTGTCGCCACGACCGACATTATGTCGGTCGCTTATCCCGGCCTCACTTCGGGGGTGCCGTTCGGTGTGTCCGTACCCGGCGGCCGGGCTGTAACCAGGGACGACGGCCCGGACGGCGGCTCCGGCTCCCGCGCACCGGTGCGTGCCGACCGGTGTTGACGGTGCGTCGGAGGGAGTAGCATCCGAGCGGCGCCACCGCGGAATGTGCCCGAAGCCGCCCGGTGCGTCAGCGGTTCACCCGATACGGACGCGGAGGAACGATGCAGCCGACCGCCACGGTGCTGGTCTACAGCGACAACGCCACCACCCGCGAGCAGGTGCGGCTCGCAGCGGGCCGCAGGCCCGCAACCGATGTGCCCGAGATCCGGTATGTGGAGTGCGCCACCCTGCCGGCCGTGCTCTCCACCCTGGAGGAGTTGCACGTGGACGCCTGCGTGCTGGACGGCGAGACCGCCCCGGCGGGCGGCATGGGCGTGTGCCGCCAGATCAAGGACGAGATCTTCGACTGCCCCCCGGTGCTGCTGCTGATCGGCAGGCCGCAGGACGCCTGGCTGGCGACCTGGAGCCGGGCCGAGGCCGCGGTCTCGCACCCGGTGGACCCGGTCGCGCTGGCCGACGCGCTGGCCGGGCTGCTGCGGGACCGCGCGGCCAGGAGCGACCTGGCCCGCGCCTGAAGCCCGGCGCCTGAACCCCGGCGGCGGGGCCCCTCCGGCAAGGTGACGCGCCCGTGCTTCCCTCGTTCGAGGGAAGCACGGGCGCGTCGTTCGCTCTCCTCCGGGGTGGATCACACCGAAGGACGCAGCCGCGCGGCGTCGGCGGGGCCGCTGCCGACGGGCTTGGTGTTGACGGCGCTGCCCGCACGCCATTTCTTCCAGCCCAGGTTCCAGTCGCCGAAGCCGTTGCCGAAGGGCGCCATCCGGTCGCCGGCCGTGTTGACGTGCTGGACGATGTCGCCCTGCCGGACGTGGTCGAAGAACCACTTGGCGTTGGAACTGCTCATCCCGGTGCAGCCGTGGCTGGTGTTGGACACGCCCTGGGAGGCGACCGACCAGGGGGCGCCGTGCACGTACTCGCCGCTGTTGGTGAGCCGGGTGGCCCAGTGGACCCCCAGGTCGTAGAAGTCCCCGGCACCGATGCTGGCGCTGGTCATCCGGACATAGGGCTCCTTGGTGAGGATCACCTTGATGCCGTTGCGGGTCTCGTAACCCGACTTCCCAGTGGTCACGGGGATGGAACGGATGGTCTTCCCGTTCTTCTTGACCCTCATGACCAGGGACGAGGCATCGGTGATCGCTTCTATTCGGTCCCCGGTCCGCATCCGGACGGATTCGGTCTTCCCACCGTAGAGACCCTTGCGCACTTTCAGCCCTTCGAGTGAGGAGCGGAGCGTGATGGAGGCGTGCGCGGGCCAGTAGGAGCGGGGCCGGTAGTGCAGCTCCTTGCTGTTCACCCAGTGCCAGGAGCCGTCCACATGGGGGGTGGACTTCACCTTCAGTGCACGCTCGACCAGCTCCCGCTGCGCGGGCTTCTTGATCGCCCGGCCCAGCTTCGCCGTGAGCGGCTGCCCGACGCCGTAGGTGCCGTTGTCCGGGCCCAGCTTGACGCTCAGGTGCTTGGAGACGCCCTTGGTCCGGAAGTGGACTGTGCGCCGCCCTGGGGCGCCCTCGTCGTTCTCGGTGCTGACCTTGAGGGTGTAGCGGGCATCGGCGGCCAGCGGCCCGGTGCTGCGCCAGTGCTTGCCGTCCTCGGACAGCTCACCCTGGACCACGTGGCCCGAGGCGTCGCTGGCGAAGATGTCGGTCAGGGTGTCGCCGTGCTGCGCGGTGACCTCCAGCGCCTTGTCCGGGTCGACGTCCTTGCTGTCGGCGTCGGCATTGACGGCCACGGCGTCCGTGGCGTCGTAGGGCGCGGAGGCGAGCGAACTCCCGTCGCTGCCCCCGCTGCAGGCGGCGAGCCCCACGGAGAGGGGCGCCAGCAGCAGGGCGCAGCTACGGACCACCCGGCGCTTGTGCTTGCGGGAGACGGTGCGGGGGGTGAGGACCCCCTCGGCTATCGCGGTGTTATGGCTGTGGCTCATGTGCCCAAAATATGAAGAATCGTCATTTCGGGCCCGCTGAGTGCGTACAAACGGGTCGGCCCCCCGGAGTGTCGGGGGGCCGGTCCTTGCTCTTCGGTTGTGGTGCTGTTCCGCCGGACCGCTCCGCGGCCGGCTCGGCGGCTACTGGGTGCGGCTCTCACCGTGGTAGTACTCGAACACCCAGCCGAACAGGCCGATCAGCAGCAGCGGCGCCGAGACGTAGACAAGCCACCAGCCGATGGCCACGCCCAGGAAGGCGAAGGCGCCGCCGAGGCCCAGGGCCAGCGGCTGCCAGCTCCACGGGCTGAAGAAGCCCAGCTCGCCGGCGTCGTCCGCGACATCCGCCTCCTTGTTGTCCTGCGCCCCGGTGTCCACCCGGCGCGCGGTGAACGCCAGGTAGTAGCCGATCATGATCGACAGGCCGAAGGCCAGGAAGAGGCCGGTGGTGCCCACCGGCTCCTTCGACCAGAGACCGTAGGTGACGGCGACTGCCAGCAGGAAGACCGACAGCCACAGGAACATCTTGCCCTGGATCTTCACTTCCCGGCCTCCTTGCTGCCGGCGAGCGCCTTGTCTTCCCTGCCCAGGTTCTCCAGCTCGTCGAGCGCGGAGATCTCCGGGTGGTGCAGGTCGAAGGCCGGGGATTCGGAGCGGATACGCGGCAGCGTGAGGAAGTTGTGCCGCGGGGGCGGGCAGCTCGTGGCCCACTCGAGGGAGCGGCCGTAACCCCAGGGGTCGTCGACCTCGACCTTCTCGCCGTACTTGTGCGTCTTCCACACGTTGTAGAAGAACGGCAGCATGGACATGCCGAGCAGGAACGAGCTGATGGTGGAGATGGTGTTCAGCGCGGTGAAGCCGTCGGCGGCCAGGTAGTCCGCGTACCGCCGCGGCATGCCCTCGGCGCCCAGCCAGTGCTGCACCAGGAAGGTGCCGTGGAAGCCGATGAACAGCGTCCAGAAGGTGATCTTCCCGAGCCGCTCGTCCAGCATCTTGCCGGTGAACTTCGGCCACCAGAAGTGGAAGCCGGCGAACATCGCGAAGACCACGGTGCCGAAGACGACGTAGTGGAAGTGCGCGACGACGAAGTACGAGTCCGAGACGTGGAAGTCCATCGGCGGCGAGGCCAGGATGACACCGGTCAGACCACCGAAGGTGAAGGTGATCAGGAAGCCGATGGTCCACAGCATCGGTGTCTCGAAGGACAGTGAGCCCTTCCACATCGTGCCGATCCAGTTGAAGAACTTCACACCCGTCGGCACCGCGATCAGGAAGGTCATGAACGAGAAGAACGGCAGGAGCACGCCGCCCGTCACGTACATGTGGTGCGCCCAGACCGTCACCGAGAGGCCGGCGATGGCGATGGTGGCGCCGATCAGGCCGATGTAGCCGAACATCGGCTTGCGGCTGAAGACCGGGATGACCTCGGAGACGATGCCGAAGAACGGCAGCGCGATGATGTACACCTCAGGATGGCCGAAGAACCAGAAGAGGTGCTGCCACAACAGCGCTCCGCCGTTGGCGGCGTCGAAGACGTGCGCCCCGAATTTGCGGTCCGCCTCCAGGGCGAACAGCGCGGCGGCCAGCACCGGGAAGGCCAGCAGCACCAGCACACCGGTGAGCAGCACGTTCCAGGTGAAGATCGGCATGCGGAACATCGTCATGCCGGGTGCGCGCATGCAGATGATCGTGGTGATGAAGTTGACCGAGCCGAGGATGGTGCCGAAGCCGGAGAGGGCCAGGCCCATGATCCACATGTCGGCGCCGACGCTCGGCGAGCGGACCGCGTCCGAGAGCGGCGAGTAGGCGAACCACCCGAAGTCGGCCGCGCCCTGCGGGGTGAGGAAACCGCCCACCGCGATCAGCGAGCCGAAGAGGTAGAGCCAGTAGGCGAACATGTTCAGCCGCGGGAAGGCCACATCGGGCGAGCCGATCTGCAGCGGCATGATCCAGTTCGCGAAGCCGGCGAACAGCGGGGTGGCGAACATCAGCAGCATGACCGTGCCATGCATGGTGAACGCCTGGTTGAACTGCTCGTTCGACATGATCTGCGTGCCCGGACGGGCGAGCTCGGCGCGCATGAGGAGCGCCATGACGCCGCCGACGCAGAAGAAGACGAACGACGTGATCAGGTACAGGCTGCCGATCTTCTTGTGGTCCGTCGTCGTCATCCAGTCGACAACGATCTGGCCGGGCCGCTTGGGCCGTCCGGAGGCTGTCGCCGGAGCTGTCGCGGCGGCACCCTGGGGTTCGTTGAGGATGCTCACGGGTTATTCGTCTCCGCATTCTTGGCGCCGCCCGTGGTGGCGGTACCCGCCGGGATGTAGCCGGTCTGGCCCTTCTTCGCCAGGTCCTCCAGGTGCTTCTGGTAGCGCTCCGGGGAGACGATCTTCACGTTGAAGAGCATCCGGGAGTGGTCGACGCCGCACAGCTCGGCACACTTGCCCCGGTAGGTGCCCTCCTTGTTGGGGGTCACCTCGAAGCGGTTGACGTGGCCCGGGATGACGTCCTGCTTCATCAGGAACGGGATGGCCCAGAAGGAGTGGATGACGTCCCGGGAGGTCAGGATGAACTGGACCTTCTCGCCCTTGGGCAGCCACAGTGTGGGGCCCGGGTTCTTGGTCTGCGGGTTCACATCAGCCGGAGTGCCCGCCGTGTAGACGCCCTCGGCACCCTTCGGGAAGCCCTTGGTCATCCGGTCCGGGATGGCGCTCAGTTCCTTGTCCAGCGCCTTGTCCGTGTTGACGTCCGTCTTGGGGTCGCCGTCCACGTCCTCGATGTAGTTGAAGCCCCAGCTCCACTGGTAACCAACGACGTTGATCACATGGGTGGGCTTCTTCGAGGTCGCCAGAAGTTTGGTCTCGTCCCGGGCCGTGAAGTAGAACAGCACCGCGATGATGATGATCGGGACCACGGTGTACAGGGCCTCGATGGGCATGTTGTACCGGGTCTGCGGCGGGATCTCGACCTTGGACCGGGAGCGCCGGTGGAAGATGACGCTCCACAGGATCAGGCCCCATACCAGCACGCCCACGGCGAGCGCGGCCGCCCAGGAGCCCTGCCACAGGGAGAGGATCCGCGGCGCCTCGTCCGTTACCGGGGTGGGCATGCCGAGGCGGGGGAAGTCCTTGGATGTGCAACCGGTCGCGGTTGCCAGGACCAGGCCCGCGGCCGACGCCTGCTGCAGCTTCCGCCGCATCGGGCGCCGCGACGTGGGGGTGCCTCCCACGGCGCCCGAAGGGCGCTCGTGGGGGAGGTCGGAGCCGTTGGGACTCACGTAGCGCCTTCCCGAGAGTCTCGCCCGCGTCGGTCGGGCGCGGCCCTCTTACGTGGTCGGGCGCCGGCCCAGGCGCGGGCAGGGGTTTGGATGTTTATGCGGACCAAACCCTAGCCGACGCCATTTGGGGTCGCGCGGGGAGGGGGCACAACGCGCCGCGTGCCACCCCGATGGGCCGGGACGCACGCGCGCCGCCCCCGAACTGAGGCTGTACAGGCCGGTTCCCGGCCGCTTCCCGGCCGGGAACGGCACCGGGTACGCGGGGTACGGGAGCGGCGGTAGCGTACAAGTGTGTCCTATTTCGATGCCGCGTCCTCGCTCCCCCTCCACCCGGTCGCGCGGCAGGCGCTGCTGGCGGCGGTGGACGAGGGATGGGCCGACCCGGCCCGCCCGCACCGGGAGGGCCGGCGCGCCCGGATGCTGCTGGACGCGGCCCGCGAGACGGCTGCGGAGGCGCTGGACTGCCGTCCGGACGAACTGCGCTTCACCTCTTCGGGTACCCAGGCTCTGCACACCGGGATCGGCGGCGCGCTCACCGCGCGGCGGCGCGCCGGACGGCGGCTGGTCGTCTCCGCGGTCGAACACTCCGCCGTGCTGCACGCGGGCGAGACCCACGAGCGGGCGGGCGGACTGCTGCACCAGGTGGAGGTCGACCGCACCGGACGGATCGACGTACAGGAGTGGGCGCGGGCGCTCGGCGAGGACTGCGCGCTGGCCTGTCTGCAGTCGGCCAACCACGAGGTCGGCACCGTGCAGCCGGTGGCCCGGGTGGCCGAGGTCTGCGCCGAGGCGGGCGTGCCGCTGCTGGTGGACGCGGCGCAGTCACTCCCCTGGGGGCCGGTGGAGGGGCCCTGGTCGCTGCTGACCGGCAGCGCGCACAAATGGGGAGGGCCGCCCGGGGTGGGGCTGCTCGCCGTGCGCAAGGGCGTGCGGTTCGCTCCGCCCGGGCCGGTGGACGAACGGGAGTCCGGGGCCGCCCCCGGCTTCGGGAACATCCCCGCCGTGGTCGCGGCGGCCGCGTCGCTGCGCGCCGTACGGGCCGAGGCCGAGGCGGAGGGCGCCCGGCTGCGGGCCCTGGTGGACCGGATCCGGGCCCGGGTGCCCGGGCTGGTCCCGGACACCGAGGTCGTCGGCGACCCGGTGCGCAGGCTGCCGCACCTGGTGACCTTCTCCTGTCTGTACGTGGACGGCGAGGCGCTGCTGCACGCGCTGGACGCCGCCGGGTTCTCGGTCTCCAGCGGCTCGTCCTGCACCTCCGGCACCCTGACGCCGAGCCATGTGCTGCGGGCCATGGGGGTGCTCTCGGAGGGCAATGTGCGGGTGTCACTCCCGCCGGGGACGCAGGAGAGCGAGGTGGACCGGTTCCTCCAGGTGCTGCCGGGGGCCGTCGCGGAGGTACGGGCCCGGCTGGGAGCCGGAGCCGCACCCGCGGCCGGGGCCGGGGCCGGGGCCGCCGAGGACGCCGGGGGCACGACGGCCGGGGCCGCCGGCCCGGACCGGGACACGGCCGCGGACGTCGCCGCGACCGCGGCGACACCCCCGGAAGGAGCCGGGGAGATCACGGTCGACGCGCGCGGGACGCTGTGTCCGCTGCCGGTGATCGAGCTGGCCAAGGCCGTGGGGCGGGTCCCGGCGGGGGGCCTGGTGCGGGTGCTGGCCGACGACGAGGCCGCCCGGCTCGACATCCCGGCCTGGTGCGAGATGACCGGACACGCCTTCGAGGGGGCGGAGGGCACGGAGTACCGGGTGCGGAGGGCGGGCGGCACCGGGTGAGCGCCCCCGTGGCGGGGTGGTCCCCCGTCACAGAAACGCCCCCGAGGGGATGTACGGCGACGGGGGCCGCAGGCCGCGGAAGCAGACGAACCCCTCGGAGCGGAGCTCCAGGCCCGCGCGGAGGCCCACGTCGACCGCCCACTGCTGCTCCGCGGTGACGTCCTGCACCTCCACCTCGGTCCCCTCCGGCACCCCATGCAGTGCCGCGGTGAGCACCCGGGTGGCGATCCGCCGCGAGGTGGCGCCGAGCAGCGCGACTCTGCTCCCGTCGGTGGTGAGGTAGCAGTAGCCGCTGCCGGCCAGGTCGTCGGCGACGACCAGCCGGTGGTGCCGGATCAGGAAGTCGTGGTCGGGACCGTGCGCCCCGCCGCGCAGCCGCCGGTCCACGGAGTCGAGCAGGTCGCGGTCGCGGGGGCCGCCCTCGACCGCGGCGCCCTCGGCGCTGCCCAGTCCCGCCCGGTCGACGAGGCCCCGCATCCGGATGGTGGGGTGCAGCGCGAACCCGGCCTGCCGGTAGACGCGCGCGGCGGCCGGGTGGCGCGAGCAGCAGATGATGCCGCGCAGGCAGCCGCGCCCGTATTCCAGGGTGCGCTGCAGCAGGGCCCGGCCGACGCCCTCGCCCTGCACCCCGGGGAGCACGACCAGCAGCGCGAGACCCCAGGTGCCCTCGCGGATGTGGGACTGGGCGGCGCCGACGGCCCGGCCGCTCGCGTCCTCGGCGATCCAGCAGCCCGCGGGGTCGTGCCGGACGATGTGCAGGATCTGCGCCCGCTTGTGCGCCGCGCGGGCCGCCGAGCGCGGATCCGGGGCCTCGCCCTTGAGCTCGTGCGAGGCCCCGAACGCCGCCTCGGCCAGCGTCCTTACGGTCTCCGCGTCGTCTTCGGTGTCCCTGACAGGTCGCAGCAGCATCGGAGCACGCTACGGCAGCCCGCCGCGCCCGGGCGAGCGCGCTCGGGGCCGCAGCGGATGCCCGGCCCCGGCCGCTACGGCAGGGCGAGCATCCGCTCCAGGGCGAGCTTGGCGAACTTCTCCGTCTCCGCGTCGACCTCGATCCGGTTGACGACGGTGCCGTCGGCCAGCGACTCCAGGGCCCACACCAGATGCGGCAGGTCGATGCGGTTCATGGTGGAGCAGAAGCAGACGGTGCGGTCCAGGAAGACGATCTCCTTGTCCTCGGCGGCGAAACGATTCGCCAGCCGCCGGACAAGGTTCAACTCGGTGCCGATCGCCCACTTGGATCCGGCCGGAGCCGCCTCCAGGGCCTTGATGATGTACTCGGTGGAGCCGACCTGATCGGCCGCGCCGACGACCTCGTGCTTGCACTCCGGGTGCACCAGGACGTTGACGCCGGGGATGCGCTCGCGCACCTCGCGGACCGAGTCCAGCGAGAAGCGGCCGTGCACGGAGCAGTGGCCGCGCCACAGGATCATCCGGGCGTCCCGGAGCTGCTGCGGGGTCAGCCCGCCGTTCGGCTTGTGCGGGTTGTAGACCACGCAGTCGTCCAGCGTCATGCCCATGTCGCGGACGGCGGTGTTGCGGCCGAGGTGCTGGTCGGGCAGGAAGAGCACCTTCTCGCCCTGGCCGAAGGCCCACTCCAGCGCCCGCTTGGCGTTGGAAGAGGTGCAGATGGTGCCGCCGTGCCGCCCGGTGAACGCCTTGATGTCCGCGGAGGAGTTCATGTACGAGACCGGGACGGTCGTCCCGGCGATCCCCGCCTCGGTCAGCACGTCCCAGCACTCGGCGACCTGCTCGGCGGTGGCCATGTCCGCCATGGAGCAGCCGGCCGCCAGGTCGGGCAGGACCACCCGCTGCTGCGCCGAGGTGAGGATGTCGGCCGACTCGGCCATGAAGTGCACGCCGCAGAAGACGATGTACTCGGCCTCGGGCCGGGCCGCCGCGTCCCGGGCCAGCTTGAAGGAGTCACCGGTCACATCGGCGAACTCGATGACCTCGTCACGCTGGTAGTGGTGGCCGAGCACGAAGACGCGGTCGCCGAGCTTCTCCTTCGCGGCGCGCGCCCGGGCCACCAGGTCCGGGTCGGAGGGGGCGGGGAGGTCGCCGGGGCACTCGACCCCGCGCTCGCTCCTGGGGTCGGCCTCGCGGCCGAGCAGCAGCAGCGCGAGCGGGGTCGGCTGCACGTCCAGCGGCTGGGCGGCACTCAACAGGACCAGCCCTTTCTGTAGCTCAGTAGCGTCGGGGGCGCCACGCGGAGCCGTACCGGTCAGGCGCGGGACACGCTTCCCGCGGGGCCTTCCGGTGCGGCCTCCCATCGGATTCTCGTCTAAGTGACGCTATCTATCATAACCGCTTCACGTCAGTTTGACGATGCCCATCGCGTCGATGTGACGCATTCCCACGCGCTCCGGCGGTGTGCGAGCATGAAGTGACCACTCCTGGAATGAATCCGGGATGCCGCCGGTTGAGCCGACGGTAAGAGTGCAGTCCGTACAACCCGGGAGAGAAGCAGATGTCCGTTTCGGACGAGACCGCTGTAAGCGAGGGCATCATCCTGTCCGACGCCGCCGCCGCGAAGGTCAAGAGCCTGCTGGAGCAGGAGGGCCGCGACGATCTGGCGTTGCGCGTCGCCGTCCAGCCGGGTGGCTGCTCCGGCCTGCGCTACCAGCTCTTCTTCGACGAGCGCTCGCTGGACGGCGACGTGGTCAAGGACTTCGGTGGCGTCAAGGTCGTCACCGACCGGATGAGCGCCCCCTACCTCGGCGGTGCCTCCATCGACTTCGTCGACACCATCGAGAAGCAGGGCTTCACGATCGACAACCCGAACGCCACCGGCTCCTGCGCCTGCGGCGACTCGTTCAACTGAGCCACCGGCCCGCGGCGGCCGCCGACGGCGGACACCGGGCGGCCCCGGCCGGGAGCGGCCATGGCGAGGGCGGCGGACTCCCCCCACCAGGAGTCCGCCGCCCTCGCCGGTTTTCGGGCGGGCGGCGCCGCGCTCACTTCCTCGGCAGCTTCTCGCCGTTCCGCGCGTCCAGCACCCTGCGGTCGCCCAGCTTCTTGTCGAGTTCCACCTCGACCGTCTGCCGCTTGGCGATCTTGACGCAGACCCCCTTGCCGTCCTTGCCGTCCTTGCCGTCCTTGTCGCCCTTGTCGCCCTTGCCGTCCTCGCTGCCCTTCTTCTCACCGGCCTCGACGGAGACCCGCACCGCGGACCCCGACTCCTCGGCCTCGGCCTTGTAGGTGTCGCACACCCCGCCCCAGAAGCTCAGCTCGAGCGTGCGCCCGTGCACCTCGTACGACGCGACCGCCTGCGAGGGCCGCTTCCCCGGCCCCGTGCTGCCGTCCGGCACCGGAGGGTGGCCGGAGGTCTTCGCCGGCTCGAGGTACTCGGGCGACACCGCCGGATGGGTGACCTCCAGGTCTCCCCCGCCCGAGCGCTTGACCTGGTAGATCCACGCCGGCACCAGCAGCGGCTCGCCGTGTGAACGCTCCAGCGCGAGCCCGAACGACGCGCCGCCGATCCTGGTGGGCTCGTTCCCCTGGGCGCCCTCGCGGTGGCCGCCGCGCGCCTGCTCGGCCTTGTTCAGCCGGTCGAGCGTCGCGGTGGCGCTCTCCACCGGGTAGACCTCGCCCTTGCGCGCCCTGCTCCAGTTCCCCTGCGCCCGGGTGACCGCGCCCTTGTCGTCCACCACGAAGGCGCTGTCCCAGCCATGCGTCGGCAGGCCGGCCACCTCGGGCGAGGCGGTCACGGTACGGGTGCCGCCCACCGGCGACCCGGCATCCAGCGAGGCGTCCTGGAGCCCGAGGGCCCGCAGCGCGGGGCGCACCGCCTTCTTCGCGTCGGCGGCGGAGAGCGGCTCGCCGCCGGGCGCGGGGTCGGGGTCGGCGTCCAGCGGCACCGTCCCGCCGTTCTGGTACGTCCACGCGCCGCCGTCGGCTCCCCGCTCGACGGTCAGCCGGGGGTCCTTCCCCTTGCTGTCGCCGCCCGCCTGCCAGCGGCCCGCCTCGGCCTCGACCGCACCCTCGATCTCGAACGCCTTCGCGAGCCGGGCCGCCTCCGCGCGGCTCACCCGGTGTCCGGGCTTGCGGACGGCAGCGGACTCGGGACCGTCCGGCAACTCGCCCTCGGCCCGGTACCCGCGCGGTCCCATCGGCTCGCCCGGCGCGATGCCCTCGCCGCTGTCCTGGTCGGACGCGGCCGTGCCGTCCAGCGCCAGCTTCGGAGGGCCGTCCCCGTCGGCTGCGGCACTCTCGGAGTCCGCGCCGCCGGAGGAGGCGGAGGACGCCCAGTACGCGCCGCCCCCGCCGGCCAGCAGCACGGCGGTGGCCACGGCCGCCACGGAGAGCCGCCGCCGCCTGCTCCGGGGGGCCGGCCGGTCCTCGGTCTCGGGGGACTGGTCTGTACTCACCGAAAACTCCTTTGGCTCCGCGTCCACGGGGTCCTCCCTCGTCGCGAGGTCTTCCCGCACACCCTCCCTCACGCGGGCAGGTGCGCTCCCCCGTGCGAGGGGGACGTGAGTGGGACGGGGAGCGGAAGCCCGCGGTTCCCCGGCGGGCGCTCGGCGAGCGGCCCGGCCGCCTCAGTCGCCGTACTCGGACATCCCCTCCAGGAGGCGTGCGGAGCGCAGCGGAACGCGCACGCCGTGCAGCGGCGGCAGTGGCGCGCGGCGCCGCTCCTGCGGCCCCGCGGGCGGAACCGTCCAGTGCGGGACCATCCGCGCACAGTCGCCGAGGAGTTGCTCCATCGACTCGTGCTCGGCGTATCCGGCCGGGAAAAGCGCTGTTTTCGGCATGAGGATCACGCTACGGATCCGATGAGCTGCCCGGAAGACCCTACTATGAGGTAGTTGTGTCCTGTTCGGCTCGGCGGGCCCAGCGGGTAGCGTGGCGCTGGCCTTCCCCTCGTGCGCTGGGCGTACGGGGGTACCCGATGTCTCTCAGGAGCAGAATTCGTCGTGCGTATCGCAGTCTGCGGCTCCATCGCAAACGACCACCTGATGACCTTCCCGGGGCGCTTCTCCGACCAACTGGTCGCCGACCAGTTGCACACGGTCTCGCTCTCCTTCCTCGTCGACGGCCTCAACATCCGCCGAGGCGGCGTCGGCGCCAACATCGCCTTCGGCATGGGCCAGCTCGGTGTCCGGCCGATCCTCGTCGGTGCGGCAGGAGAGGACTTCGAGGAATACCGCGCCTGGCTCGAACGACACGGTGTGGACACGGAGTCCGTGCACATCTCCGAGGTCGCGCACACCGCACGATTCGTCTGCACCACCGACGCGGACAACAACCAGATCGGCTCGTTCTACACCGGCGCCATGACCGAGGCGCGGAACATCGAGCTCAAGTACGTCGCCGACCGGGCGGGCCGGCTCGACCTCGTCCTCATCGGGGCCGACGACCCCGAGGGCATGATGCGGCACACCGAGGAGTGCCGTGCCCGCGGCATCCCCTTCGCCGCCGACTACTCGCAGCAGATCGCCCGGATGGACGGGGAGGGCATCCGGGCGCTGACCGACGGCGCCACCTACCTCTTCTCCAACGAGTACGAGAAGGAGCTGATCGAGGCCAAGACGGGCTGGAGCGACGAGGAGGTCCTCCAGCGGGTGGGCACCCGCGTGACCACCCTCGGCAAGAACGGCGCCCGCATCGACCGCGCGGGCGAGGAGCCGATCCTGGTCGGCTGCGCCGAGGAGAAGCAGAAAGCCGACCCCACGGGCGTCGGCGACGCCTTCCGCGCCGGATTCCTCTCCGCGCTGGTCTGGGGCGTCGGCCTGGAGCGGGCCGCGCAGGTGGGCTGCATGCTCGCCACCCTCGTCATCGAGACGGTCGGCACCCAGGAGTACGAGCTCAAGCGCGTCCACTTCATGGAGCGCTTCACCAAGGCGTACGGCCACGACGCCGCCACCGAGGTCCGGAGCCACCTGGGCTGACCCGGCGCCGCCGCGGCCCCGCCCCCTACCGCCCCGCCGCGGGTGGTACGGGGCGGGGCGCCGCGCTCCGGCAGCAGATCATCCCGGGGCAGCGCTCCGGACGGCAGATCACCCCGGGGCAGCATCTCTCGGGCGGCAGATCACTCCGGGACGGCGGGCCGCACCAGTCCGCTCTCGTACGCGGCCACCACCAACTGCGCCCGGTCCCGGGCGCCGAGCTTGGCCATGGCGCGGTTGACATGCGTCTTGACGGTGAGCGGGCTGACGTCGAGCCGAGCGCCGATCTCGTCGTTGGACAGTCCCCCGGCCACCTGCGTCAGCACCTCGCGTTCGCGCGCGGTGAGCGCGTCGAGCCGGGCCGCGCGGCCCCCGGCCGCCGGGTCGTCCCCCTCGACGGCGCCGCCCTGCGCCAGGAACCTGGCTATCAGCCCCTTGGTCGCCACCGGCGAGAGCAGCGCGTCCCCCTTGGCCGCCGTCCGTACCGCGGAGAGCAGCTCACCCGGCTCGGCGCCCTTGCCCAGGAATCCGGAAGCCCCCGCGCGCAGTGCGGCGACCACGTACTCGTCCACCTCGAAGGTGGTCAGGATGACGACCCTGACCTCGGCCAGCGCCGGGTCGGCACTGATGGCGCGGGTGGCGGCCAGCCCGTCGGTGCCGGGCATCCTGATGTCCATCAGCACCACGTCCGCGCCCCGCTCGCGCACCAGCGCCACCGCCTCGGCGCCGTCCGCCGCCTCGCCCACCACCTCCATGTCGGGCTCGGAGTCCACCAGCACCCGGAAGGCGCTGCGCAGCAGCGCCTGGTCGTCGGCGAGCACGACACGGATCATGCGGGAGTCTCCTTCCGGGGCGCCGTCGTCTCGAGCGGCAACCGTACGTAGACCCGGAATCCGCCGCCGGGCAGCGGCCCGCTCTCGCAGACGCCGTGCAGTGCGGCGGCCCGCTCCCGCATGCCGAGGAGTCCGTGCCCGCCGGCGCCGCCCGCGGCCCGCCCCGGCTCGTCCCCGTCCGCCGGGTCCGCCGCGTCGTCGGGGACGGTGTGCGTGGTGCCCGCCCCGTCGTCGATGACGACGATCTCCAGCGCCCCCGCGTCCCGCTGTATCCGCACCTCCGCATGGGCACCGCTGCCCGCGTGCTTGTGCACGTTGGTGAGGGCCTCCTGGACGACCCGGTAGGCGGTCAGGTCCACCGCCGAGGAGAGCGGCGGCCCTCCGGCGGGCGGCGAACCCTCCACGGCGACGGACATCCCGGCGTTGCGGAACCCCTCCACGAGGTCGTCCAGCACCTCCAGGCCGGGGGCGGGCTCGGTGGGCGCGGTGCTCTCCCCGGACTGGCGCAGCAGCCCCACGGTGGTCTGGAGTTCGGCCAGGGCGTGCCGGCTGGCGTCCCGCACGTGGGACAGGGCCTGCTTGGCCTGGTCCGGACGCCGGTCCATGACGTGCGAGGCCACCCCCGCCTGGACGTTGACCAGGGCGATGTGGTGGGCGACCACGTCGTGCAGCTCGCGGGCGATGCGCATGCGCTCCTCCGCGACCCGCCGCCTGGCCTCCTCCTCACGGGTGCGCTCGGCACGCTCGGCACGCTCCTGGATGGCGTCGACGAAGGCGCGCCGGTTGCGTACGGCCTCACCGACGGCGGCGGCCAGCGCAGTCCAGGCGAAGATGCCGAGGTTCTCCTGCGCGTACCAGGGCCGGGCCCCGAAGAGCATGCTCGCGCCGGTGAGCACGCCGACGCTGAGGGCACCGACCTGCCAGCTCGTACGGCGGTCGGTGGTGTTGCTGACGGTGTAGAGCGCGATGACGGCGGCCGATACGAGCGGCGCCTCCGGCGCCGAACCGCCGGTGGGCCCCTCGCCCGCGGCGAGCGCGAGAACCGATATCGCCCCGGTCAGCAGCAGCACCGGCATGGGAGCCCGGCGGCGCAGCGCCAGCACCCCGCAGGAGAGCGCCGCCAGCAGCACCGTCTGCCCGGTGATCTCGCGTTCCGCGAACCGGGGCTGGCCGTCGGGTCCGTGCGGCTCCGTGGAAGCGCCGAGCAGGATGCAGCAGAAGGTCCCGACAGCGATGAGCGCATCGACCGCGTGGGGATGCGCGCGGAGCCGCTCGCGGATGTCGCGGAGGGTTACTGCAGGCACCGTATGCCCGGCTCTCCTGGTGTGTGTGCCGTCGTGGTCTGCGTGTGCGGGTCGTGGGGCGGGTGAAACAGGGGACGCGAGGTGATGCAGGGGGACGCTGGGGAAGGGGAACGCCGGTCCGTGCGGCGCGGGGTCGCGGGCTAGCCGGGGATGAGTCCGTCGTCCCCGAGCATCTTGCGCACCTCGTCCAGGTCGGCCTCGGGCGCGGGAAGGATCAGCTCGGACGGTTCGAGTGCGTCGTCGGGCAGCGGGCTGCCCAGACGGCGGACGGCGTCGAGCAGCGCGCGGAGCGTGCGGCGGAAGCCCGCCTCGTCTCCGCTCTCCATCTCCTCGAGCAGCTCGTCATCGAGCCGGTTCAGTTCGGCGAAGTGGCTGTCGTCCAGTTCGACCTGGCCCTCGCCCATGATCCGTACGATCATGCCGTTCTCCTCCTCAGGCTGCGCGGGGGTGCCGCTGAGGCCCGGTTCACTCCTTGTTGAACCGGGGCGCTTCCTGCTGCCGGCCGTCGGCCTGGCCCTGCTGTCCCTCCTGGCCCTGGCCCCCCTCGATGGCCTGCTGGCCGCCGCCGCTGCCACTGCCGCCGGCCAGCTCCGCCTTCATCCGCTGCAGCTCCAGCTCCACGTCGCTGCCGCCGGAGAGGCGGTCGAGCTCGGCGGTGATGTCGTCCCTGGCCATGCCGGAGGGGTCGTCCAGGGCGCCGGAGGCCAGCAGCTCGTCGATGGCGCCGGAGCGGGCCTGGAGCTGGGCCGTCTTGTCCTCGGCCCGCTGGATGGCCATGCCGACGTCGCCCATCTCCTCCGAGATGCCGGAGAACGCCTCGCCGATCCGGGTCTGCGCCTGGGCGGCGGTGTAGGTGGCCTTGATCGTCTCCTTCTTGGTGCGGAAGGCGTCCACCTTGGCCTGCAGCCGCTGCGCCGCCAGGGTGAGCTTCTCCTCCTCGCCCTGCAGCGTCTGGTGCTGCCCCTCCAGGTCGGTGACCTGCTGCTGGAGGGCGGACCTGCGCGAGAGCGCCTCCCGGGCCAGGTCCTCGCGGCCCAGCGCGAGCGCCTTCTTGCCCTGCTCCTCCAGCTTGGAGGACTGCCCCTGCAACTGCGTCATCTGCAGCTCCAGGCGCTTCCTGGAGGTCGCGACGTCCGCGACGCCGCGGCGCACCTTCTGCAGCAGTTCGAGCTGCTTCTGATACGAGTAGTCGAGCGTCTCACGCGGGTCCTCGGCCCGGTCCAGGGCCTTGTTGGCCTTCGCGCGGAAGATCATCCCCATACGCTTCATGACACCGCTCATGGGCCTCGCGCGCCCCCTTCGTAACGGACTCAAGCCCTCGGCAACCTACAGACCCCAGGGTACGGGGCTGTCTTCCATTACCGCACCGTCAGAGTGCGGAAACGCTCCTCCGTGAGGACGATCAGCCTCCCGCACTCTCCGGCGCAGGGAGTAGGCACCCGTCCGCGACAGGGACCGGTGATTCCGGTCCCTACCCCCGGGGGCTGGGGCCCACTCCGCGGCACACCGTACTCTTGAGGTGTGTTCCGTAGCCGTTCGAAAGCAGGGCAGGCCGGCTCATCCCAGGTGATGGCGGCCGAGTCCCACCAGCCCCGCGACCCGCAAGCCCCCAAGGGTCGCCCCACTCCCAAGCGCAGCGAGGCGCGCGGTCCGCGCCGCCCGATGGCCGGCGGGCCGCAGAACCGCAAGGACGCGGCCAAGCGGCAGCGCGCGGCCCGCCGGGCCGAGCTGGCCAAGCAGCGCGAGGCGCTGGCCAGCGGGGACGAGCGCCATCTGCCCGCACGCGACAAGGGGCCGGTGCGGCGCCTTGCGCGCGATTTCGTGGACTCCCGGTTCAGCGTGGCGGAGTTCTTCCTGCCGCTGGCCGTGATCATCCTCGTCCTGAGCATGCTGCCCTCGCTGCAGCTCAAGAACATCTCGCTGCTGCTGTGGCTCGTGGTGATCGTGCTGATCGTCATCGACTCCATCGGCACCACGGTGCGGCTCCGGAAGCGGATCCAGGAGCGCTATCCCGACGAGAACCGCCGGGGCGCCATCGCCTACGCGCTGATGCGGACCCTTCAGATGCGCCGCATGCGCCTGCCCAAGCCGCAGGTAGCCCGCGGCGAGAAGCCCTGATCAGGCAGGAGCTGGTCGCCCGGCAGCTCGAGGAGCGGATCGCCGCGCACTTCGAGGTGGGGCGCCGGCTCCGGGTACTGGACGCCGGACTGGGCGACGGCGCACAGGCGCTGCGGCTGGCACGGGCCGGTCACCAGGTCACCGGCCTGGAGTCCGATCCGGCGCGGCTCGCGGCGCTCGACGCGGCGCTCGCGGAGGAGCCCGAGGGCATACGCGCCCGCTTCCGCACCCGGGCCGGCGGCGGCCAGGACACCGGGGCGCACTTCCTGCCCGGCACCTTCGACCTGGTGCTCGGCCACGACGTCCTGGGCCGGTCCCGGGACCCGGACAGCACACTGGCCGGGCTCGCCCGCGTGCTCGACACCGGCGGGCTGCTCTCGCTCGTTCTGCCGAACGTGGCGGCCCGGGCGATGCGGCCCGGCCTGGCCGGGGACTGGGCGGATGCCCGGGCGGCGCTGGAGGCCGAGCCCGGCGAGAGCGACCGCTTTCTCCGGCTGGAGGCCCTGACCTCGTTCCTCGCCCGGATCGGAGTGCCCATGGACCGCTGGTACGGCGTGGGAGCGCTCGCGGTGGGCGACCCGGCCGCGCCCGCCGAGGCCCTGGAGGTGGAGGAGCGCGCCTGCCGCATGGACCCCTACCGGGGCGTGGCCGAGTCGCTGCACCTGTTCGGGGTGCGGGGCTGACGCCGCTGCGCACACCGGGACGGTCCGGACCGCCGTCCCGACCGTCCCGGGGCCGGCCCGGCGTGCGCGACAGGCGGCCGGCTCCCTCGGAGGCGGCCGCCGGCCGGCCGACGGCCGCAGGTCGGGACGGCCGTCGCAGCCGGTCGGCCGAGGCCGCCGGTTCAGCCCGCGGCGGGCCGGAACTCGGGGGGATCGCGCAGTTCGATGTCGGCCACCTCGATGCCCTGCTCCCGGGCGAGGTGGGCGAGCGTCTCGGACCGGGCCTGCTGCGGCGCCTGGGTGTCGATGAAGGCGCCCAGCCATTCCCCCGTCCGCCGGTTGTAGGCGAGCTGCCGGGCGGCCGCGGCGCTGCTGATGGTGCCCGTCTCCTCGACCGTGAAGTCGGTGCCGATGGCCGCCTTGGCCACGTGGGCCGCGCAGACGTCCATGAAGCGGGGGCTGGGGCGTTCGTCGCCCCCGTGGAAGAAGGCTTCGACCGCGTCGGGCCCGCGGACCGACCGTTCGGCGAAGATCCCCGCCTTCTTCAGCGTCGCCAATGTCCGCTCCACCTTTTCGGCCGGGCCCCGCAGCACCACGTAAACCGCACCTCGTACGTCCATGCGCACCGAGGGTAGCGGCTGTCGGGGACCGGTGAGACCCGTCGCCGGGCGGGCTGCCACGCGGGCCCCGGCCCGGAGCGGGGCGGGCTCCGCGGTGCGGGGGGGGGCTCCGCCCCTCACCCGGAGGCGGCCTCCCCGGTGTCCGCCTCCGAGGCCGAACGCAGGCTCATCGGCCCGTAGACGGTGCTGCCGTCCTCCTGGAGGGTCACCTGATCGGTGCCGCCCTCCAGCAGTTCCCGCCACACCTCTCCGATCCACGACTCGGCGTCCGACTGGGTGGGGAACTCCTCCGGCTCCACGGCCGGTTCGGTCTCCGTGCCGTCGGCCTTCTCGAACCGCCACGTCCACGCCATCAGTGCCTCCGTAAGATCGCCGGTTGCTCCCGGAAGCGTAGTCCCCCGTGCGCACGCGGCGGCAGGTCACGAGACGATCGGAGGGTGGAACTCACTCTGCTCGGCACCGGCGGTCCCGCCGGCCTCCCGCTGCCCGACTGCCCCTGCGCCCGCTGCGCCGCCGCCACCGGCAGCGAGGCGCGGGCGGCGACGGCGGTGCTGGTGGACAGCACCCTGCTGCTCGATCTGACCCCGGGGCCCGCGTTCGCGGCGGCACGGGCCGGCCGGTCGCTCAGCGGAGTGCGGCAGGTGCTGCTGACCCATCCGCACGACGGTCCGGCCCTGGAGGTGCCCGCCGGGCTGCCGGCCCCCGTCCGGCTGCCGGACCGCCAGGAGTTGGCGCTGATCAGCGGGCACCGGGTGCGCGCCCTGGCGCTGGACTCGCCCGGCACCGGCTACCTGGTGACCGGCCCCGACGGGGAGCGGCTGCTCTACCTGCCGCCGGGCGCCGCGCCCGCCGGGGCGGGCGGCGGCGCCGGGCACGGCGGTCCCTGCGACACGGTGCTGATGGATGTCGCCGGGCGACCCGACGCGCTGGCCGGGCTGCGGGAGGCGGGCCTGGTCGGCGCGGGCACCGATGTCGTCGCCGTCCACCTGGGACACGCGGTACCGCCGGGCGCGGAGCTGCGCCGGCGGCTGGCCGCCGCCGGGGCCCGGGCCGTGCCGGACGGTACGACGCTCACCGTCGGCGCCTACCACGGCGGAGCGGACGGCCCCGAGGTGCCGCGACGGACGCTGGTGCTGGGCGGAGCCCGGTCGGGCAAGTCGGTGGAGGCCGAGCGGCGGCTGGCGGCGTTCCCCGGGGTGGTGTACGTGGCGACGAGCGGCACCCGCGACGGCGACCCCGAGTGGGCGGCGCGGGTGGCCGAGCACCGCGAGCGGCGCCCCGCCTCATGGCGCACCGAGGAGACCTGCGACCTGGTACCGCTGCTGGAGCGGGAGGGGCCACCGCTGCTGATCGACTGCCTGGCACTGTGGCTGACCCACACCATGGACGCGGTGGAGGCGTGGGACGACACCCGTTGGGTGCGGGGCGGCGCCGCCGAACTGACCGCGCGGGTGGACACGCTGCTGGAAGCCGTACGCCGCACGCCGCGGCTGCTGGTGGCGGTCAGCAACGAGGTGGGGTCCGGGGTGGTGCCGGCGACCTCGGCCGGACGCCGGTTCCGCGACGAACTGGGCAGGCTGAACGCGCGGTTCGGGGAGGAGTGCGAGCACGTGCTGCTGACGGTCGCCGGAGTGGCGCTGCCGCTGCGGTGAGCCGAGGGAGCCGGCCCCCGGTGCCGGGTCCCGCTCTCCGCTCTCCCCTGAACTGCCGTACGGGGGCTGCTGAAGCCGCCGTGGCACTCACGTACGCTCGGCGGGCATGAGCGAGCGCAGCCTGGATCTGGACGACTTCTCCGACCTCATCGAACGCCCGCACGGCGGCCTGCGCCAGGAGGCCGAGGAACGGCGGGCGCTGACCGGGCTGCCCCCGCGGGCCCTGGGACGCCTGGAGGACGTGGGTGAATGGCTCGGCTCCGCGCAGGCCCGGGTACCGGTGCGGCCGGTCGCCCGCCCGCGCCTGGTGGTCTTCGCCGGGGACCACGGCGTCGCCGAACTCGGCGTCTCCACCCGGCAGCCGGGCACCGCCGCCGAACTCGTCCGGGAACTGCTGGACGGCACCTCCCCGGCGGGCATCCTCGCGCGGCAGTTCGAGGTGCCGGTGCGGGTGGTCGACATGGCGCTGGACTGCGACCCCGGGACGCTGCCCGCCGAGGTGACCCGGCACCGGGTGCGCCGCTCGTCGGGCCGCCTGGACACCGAGGACGCGCTGACCCCCGAGGAGGCCGAGGAGGCGTTCCGCACGGGGATGGTGCTCGCCGACGAGGAAGCCGACGCCGGGACCGACCTGGTGGTGCTCGGCGACCTGAGTGTCGGCGGCACCACCGCGGCCGCGACGCTGATCGCCGCGCTGTGCGGCACCGACGCGTCGGTGGTGACCGGGCGCGGCGGGGGTGGCATCGACGATCTGACCTGGATGCGCAAGTGCGCCGCCGTGCGGGACGGGCTGCGCCGGGCCCGGCCGGTGCTGGGCGACCAGCTCCAGCTACTGGCGGCGGTCGGCGGCGCCGACCTGACGGCGATGACGGGCTTCCTGCTGCAGTCCGCGGTACGCCACACCCCGGTGGTGCTCGACGGGGTCGTCTCCGCGGCGTGCGCGCTGGTCGGCCAGCGGGTGGCCTTCCGGGCCCCGGACTGGTGGCTGGCGGGCCAGGCGGGCAGCGAACCGGCACAGGCCAAGGCCCTGGACCGGCTGGCCGCCGACCCGCTGCTGGAGCAGGGCGTCGAGCTGGGCGGCGGCACCGGTGCGCTGCTGGCACTGCCGCTGGTGCGGGCGGCGGCGGCGCTGGCCGCCGAACTCCCGGTCCGGGAAGGCCCGGTAGCGGCCCCGGGCGGGCCGGACGACGGCCCGGACGCCGGACGGCCCGGCGGACCGGCCGCCCTGGACGCCACCTGAGCACCGCAGGGGTGCCGGACCGGCCCGGTCGAGGCGTACGCGTCCACACCCGTGCGGAGCCCGGCCCGCCCCTGCGGGTGCCGTCCCGGCCCCGGCCAGGACCAGGACCGGGACCGGGACCGGGACCGGGTGGAAGGCGCGGGTAGCCTGCTCGGCCATGGACGCCTCCTCCCCCGCCGGTGGCCCCGCCGGCAGCCCCGCCGGTACCCCCGGAGCCGCCCCGGCCTCCACAGCCGAGGGGCTGCGGTTCGCCTTCGGCACACTGACCGTGCTGCCGGTGCGGGTCGCCCGCTGGGACCGGCACGCGGCGCGGGCGGGCATGGTGTGCGCCCCGGCGGTCGGACTCGTGGTGGGGGGCCTCGCGGCGGCGGCGGGGGCCGCACTGCTGCTGGGCGGCGCCTCCGCGCTGCTGGCCGGGGTCGCGAGCACGGCGGTGCCCGCCGTGCTGACCCGGGGGCTGCACCTGGACGGGCTAGCCGACGTCGCCGACGGGCTGGGCAGCGGGAAGCCCGCCGACGCGGCGCTGCGGGTGATGAAGCAGTCCGACATCGGACCGTTCGGCGTGGTCACCCTGGTGTTCGTCCTGCTGGCGCAGGTGGCCGCGCTCGCCGAGCTGTACGCGCGGGGGTGGGCCGCCGGGGCGGCCGGCGCGGTGGCCGCCGCCGTCGCCGCCCGCGGCGCGCTGACCCTCGCCGCCCGCCGGGGCGTGCCCGCCGCCCGGCCCGAGGGCCTGGGAGCCGCCGTCGCGGAGACCGTGCCGCGGGCGGCGGCGCTGACCGCGGCGGGCTGCTGCGCCGTGCTGTCGGCCGGGGGCGCCTGGCCGGTGGGCCGCACGGCGGCCGCGGCGGCAGCGGCCGGTACGGTCCTGGGGCTGTGCGCCGCCGAGCTGCTGCTGCGGCACTGCGTACGGCGGTTCGGGGGCGTGACGGGGGATGTCTTCGGCGGGGTGGCCGAGGCGGCGGCGAGCTGCACGCTGGTGGTGGCGGTTCTGCTGTGACCGCCGCGGCCCGCTCCTGACAGGGGAATACAGCGGAGAAGGTGGCAGGAGGACCTGCGACGGGAAGAAGAGGGCGGGCATACCATGCCCGGAGCGTCCGAAACCGGAGCCGCTTCGCACTCCGGAGCCCCGTCCAGGAAGAAGGTCTTTCCCACGTGTCTGCACTGACTCTCAGCACCTCGTCCGCTGCGACGCTGCGCGCGGACGCTGTCGTCATCGGTATCGCCAAGGGCGGCGCCGCCGGCAAGGCGGGCCGGGCGGGCGGCTCCGCCGTCGTGCTCGCTCCCGGCGCGGAGGCCGTGGACAAGGCGTACGGCGGGAAGCTGGCCGCGACGCTCGAGACGCTCGGCGCGGGCGGCGGCGAGTGCGAGGTCACCAAGCTCCCGGCTCCGGCGAGCGGGGTGAAGGCCCCGCTGGTGCTCGCGGTCGGGCTGGGCGACGCCCCCGGCAAGCAGGAGACGTACGGCACCGAGGCGCTGCGCCGGGCGGCGGGGGCCGCGGCGCGCGCGCTGGCGGGCAGCCGGAAGGCCGGGTTCGCACTGCCGCTGGAGGACGCCGAGGCGGTCGCCGCGGTCGCCGAGGGCGCGCTGCTGGGCGCCTACTCCTTCACCGCCTACCGGGGCAAGGGCAGCGCGTCCGAGAACGGCAAGGACGCCTCGGCGCCGCTGGCGGAGGTCGCGCTGCTCGGCGGCAAGCCGCGGGACAAGGCGCACAAAGCGGCCGTCGACCGGGCCCTGGTCGTCGCCGAGGAGGTGCACCGCGCCCGCGACCTGATCAACACCCCGGCCAACGGGCTGGACCCCAAGGCGTTCGCCGCCGAGGCCCGCGCCGCGGCCAAGGCACACGGCCTGACCTTCGAGGTGCTGGACGAGAAGGCGCTGGCCAAGGGCGGCTACGGCGGCATCCTGGGGGTCGGCAACGGTTCGGCGCAGCCGCCGCGGCTGGTGCGGATCGGCTGGTCGCACCCGAAGGCGAAGACCTCCCTGGCGCTGGTCGGCAAGGGCATCACCTACGACTCGGGCGGCATCTCGCTCAAGCCCGCCGGTCACAACGAGACGATGAAGTGCGACATGAGCGGCGCCGCCGCCGTCTTCGGCGCGGTCGTCGCCGCCGCCCGGCTGGGGCTGCGGGCCAATGTGACCGGGTGGCTGGCGCTCGCGGAGAACATGCCGTCCGGTTCGGCAACCCGTCCGGGTGATGTGCTGACCATGTACAGCGGCAAGACCGTGGAGGTGCTCAACACCGACGCCGAGGGCCGGCTGGTGATGGCGGACGCGCTGACCCGGGCCGGCGAGGAGCGGCCGGACGCGATCGTGGACGTGGCCACCCTGACCGGCGCGATGGTGCTGGCGCTGGGCAACCGGACGTTCGGGATCATGGCGAACGACGACGGGTTCCGCAGCACGGTGCACGAGTCAGCGGAGGAGGCGGGCGAGGCCGCCTGGCCGATGCCGATGCCCGGCTACCTGCGCAAGAGCATGGATTCGCCGGTCGCCGACCTCGCCAACATCGGCGAGCGGATGGGCGGCGGCCTGCTGGCCGGGGTCTTCCTGAAGGAGTTCGTCCCCGAGGACACCCGCTGGGCGCACCTGGACATCGCGGGCCCGGCCTTCAACGAGTCCGGCCCCTTCGGCTACACGCCCAAGGGCGGCACGGGCTCGGCGGTCCGTACGCTGGTCCGGCTCGTGGAGCGCACCGCGGAGAGCGGTCTGGACTGAGCCCCGCGGCGGGCGCGGGTCCACCGCGGCCCCGCGCACCCGGCGCGACCCCGGCCGCCACCGGCACCGGTCGGCGGGCGGGGACGCACGCCCCGGGCCCGGGGTTTTTCCGGGTAGCGGGGGCCCGCGTCCCGGTTTCCGGCAACAGGTGCGAAGATGGATGACCGGCAGGACAGGGCCCCGCACGGCTTGACAGAAGCCGACACGACAAGGGCCGAGCAGACACACAGCGGCCGAACCTCAAGCCGCCCGGTCACAGGAGACCGGCTACGGCGTACCCATGCATGGAGGACGTGACGTGGCGAACGACGCCAGCACCGTTTTCGACCTAGTGATCCTCGGGGGCGGCAGCGGCGGTTATGCCGCCGCCCTTCGCGCCGCGCAGCTCGGTCTCGACGTCGCCCTGATCGAGAAGGACAAGCTGGGCGGCACCTGCCTGCACCGGGGCTGCATCCCGACCAAGGCGCTGCTGCACGCGGGCGAGGTGGCCGACCAGTCCCGCGAGAGCGCCGAGTTCGGCGTCAAGACCTCGTTCGAGGGCATCGACATGGCCGGTGTCCACAAGTACAAGGACGGCGTGATCTCCGGCCTCTACAAGGGCCTGCAGGGGCTGGTCGCCTCCCGCAAGGTCACCTACGTGGAGGGCGCCGGCCACCTCTCCTCGCCGACCTCGGTCGACGTCAACGGCCAGCGCTACGAGGGCCGCCACATCCTGCTGGCGACCGGCTCGGTGCCGAAGTCGCTGCCGGGTCTCACCATCGACCACGAGCGCATCATCAGCTCCGACGACGCGCTGGTCATGGACCGGGTCCCGAAGTCCGCGATCATCCTGGGCGGCGGCGTCATCGGCGTCGAGTTCGCCTCGGTGTGGAAGTCCTTCGGCGCGGAGGTCACCGTCGTCGAGGGCCTCAAGCACCTGGTGCCGGCCGAGGACGAGAACAGCTCCAAGCTCCTGGAGCGTGCCTTCCGCAAGCGCGGCATCAAGTTCAACCTGGGCACCTTCTTCGACAAGGCCGAGTACACCGACGGCGGGGTCAAGGTCACCCTGGCCGACGGCAAGGAGTTCGAGGCCGAGGTGCTGCTGGTCGCCATCGGCCGCGGCCCGGTCTCCGAGGGCCTGGGCTACGAGGAGGCCGGGGTCGCCGTGGACCGCGGCTTCGTGACGGTGGACGAGTACTGCCGCACCAGCGTCCCGACGATCTCCGCCGTCGGCGACCTGATCCCCACCCTGCAGCTCGCACACGTGGGCTTCGCCGAGGGCATCCTGGTCGCGGAGCGGCTGGCGGGCCTGAACCCGGTGCCGTTGGACTACGCCGGGGTACCGCGGGTGACCTACTGCAACCCGGAGGTGGCCTCGGTCGGCCTCACCGAGGAGCAGGCCAAGGAGCGGTACGGTGCCGACAAGGTCGTCACGCTCAAGTACAACCTCGCGGGCAACGGCAAGAGCAAGATCCTCAGGACGGCAGGCGAGGTGAAGCTCGTCCAGGAGCGCGACGGTGCCGTGGTCGGCGTCCACATGGTCGGTGACCGCATGGGTGAGCAGGTGGCCGAGGCCCAGCTCATCTACAACTGGGAGGCGCTGCCCGCCGAGGTGGCCCAGCTCATCCACGCCCACCCGACGCAGACCGAGGCGCTCGGCGAGGCCCACCTGGCGCTGGCCGGCAAGCCGCTGCACTCCCACGACTGACCGCCGAGTTCGAGTCAGGGCGCGACCCATCCGCACAGCTTTGTAAGGAGCAACAGGAACCATGGCGGTTTCCGTAACCCTGCCGGCGCTCGGCGAGAGCGTGACCGAGGGCACCGTCACCCGATGGCTGAAGGCCGAGGGTGAGCACATCGAGGCCGACGAGCCGCTGCTCGAGGTCTCCACCGACAAGGTCGACACCGAGATCCCGGCACCCGCGTCCGGGACCATCTCCTCCATCAAGGTCGCCGAGGACGAGACGGTGGAGGTCGGCGCCGAGCTGGCCGTCATCGACGACGGCTCCGGCGCACCGGCCGCGGCGCCGGCCGCCACCGCGGAGCCCGCGGCCGCACCGGCGGCCGAGCCCGAGCAGCCCGCGGCACCGGCCGCGCCGGCCCAGCCCGAGCCCGCGGCCGCTCCCTCCGGCGGCGCCGCCGAGGGCACCGACGTGGTGCTGCCCGCGCTGGGCGAGTCCGTCACCGAGGGCACCGTCACCCGCTGGCTGAAGCAGGTCGGTGACGAGGTCGAGGCAGACGAGCCGCTGCTGGAGGTCTCCACCGACAAGGTCGACACCGAGATCCCGGCCCCGACCGCCGGCACCCTGCTGGAGATCAGCGTCGGCGAGGACGAGACGGCGGAGGTCGGCGCCAAGCTGGCCGTCATCGGTGCCGCCGGTGCCGCGGCGCCGGCACCCGCCGCGCAGGCCCCGGCAGCGCCTGCGGAGCCCGCCCCGGCCCCGCAGGCGCCCGCTGCCGCTCCGGCGCAGCCCGCCGCGCCGCAGACGCCTCCGGAGCCCTCGCAGGCCCAGCCGGCGCCCGCAGCGCCCGCGCAGCCGGCCCCGCAGGCCCAGCCCGCCCCGGCCGCCGCGCAGGCCCCGGCGGCACCGGCCGCAGCCCCGGCGCCGGAGAGCGACGGCGCCTACGTGACGCCGCTGGTCCGCAAGCTGGCCGCCGAGCAGGGCGTCGACCTCTCCGCGGTGCGCGGCAGCGGTGTGGGCGGCCGGATCCGCAAGCAGGACGTCATCGAGGCCGCCGAGGCCAAGAAGGCGCAGGCCCCGGCCGCGGCGCCCGCCGCCGCGGCGTCGGCCGCTCCGAAGTCGCCGAAGCTGGAGCCGTCGCCGCTGCGCGGCCAGACGGTGAAGATGCCGCGGATCCGCAAGCTCATCGCCGACAACATGATGAAGGCGCTGCACAGCCAGGCGCAGCTCTCCACCGTCGTCGAGGTGGACGTCACCCGGGTGATGCAGCTCCGGGCCCGCGCGAAGGACTCCTTCGCGGCGCGCGAGGGCGTCAAGCTCTCGCCGATGCCGTTCTTCGTGCAGGCGGCGGCCGAGGCGCTGAAGGCGCACCCGTCCGTCAACGCGCGGCTGAACGACGACGGCACCATCACCTACCACGACGTGGAGAACATCGGCGTCGCGGTGGACTCGGAGAAGGGCCTGATGGTCCCGGTCATCAAGGAGGCCGGGAACCTCAACCTGGCGGGCATCGCCCGCAAGACCGCCGATCTGGCCAAGAAGGTCCGCGAGGGCGGGCTGGGCCCGGACGACATGTCCGGCGGCACGTTCACGATCAGCAACACCGGTTCGCGGGGCGCGCTCTTCGACACCATCATCGTGAACTACCCGCAGGTCGCCGAGCTGGGCATCGGTGCCACCGTGCGCCGCCCGATGGTGGTCAACCACCCGGACCTGGGCGAGACCATCGCGATCCGCGACATGGTCTACCTGACCCTGTCCTACGACCACCAGCTCGTGGACGGCGCCGACGCCGCCCGCTACCTCAACGACGTCAAGGCCCGCCTGGAGGCCGGTGAGTTCGAGGGCGAGCTGGGGCTGTAAGCCCACGGTCGCCGCGTACCGAGGGTGCCCCCGCCACGGCTGTGGCGGGGGCACCGTTCGTGACCGGCGCCGTGCCCGGCCACCCGATGACCGGGCGACGCAGCGGGTGCGGCCCCCTGTGCGCCCGATTCCTCCCGGTCCTGCCTGTCCGCCCCGACGCCGGTCGGCATCGCGGCCGGCCCCGCCGGAGTAGTCGCGTGACGGATACCTCACCGTACGCAGTGGCACTGCGTGCCCGGTCACGCCGTATCGTCTAGGAGCCCACCACCTCGTTGCGAGGAGCATCTTCATGACCCCGCCCGTCGTCCAGTCGCTGCGCGAGCAGATCCGCGAGCATCTCGTGGAGGGGATCGTCAGCGGGCGGTGGAAGCCCGGTGAGCGGATCGTGGAGCGGCGGATCGCGGTGGAGCTGGAGGTCAGCCAGACGCCGGTGCGGGAGGCGCTGCGGGAGCTGGAGACGCTGCGGCTGATCGAGTCGGCGCCGAACAAGGGCGTGCGGGTGCGGGAGCTGTCGGCAGCGGATCTGGAGGAGATCTACCCGGTGCGGGCCGGGCTGGAGCAGATCGCCGCCGAGCTGGCGGTGCCCCGGCTGGCCGGGGACGTCTCCGCGCTGCGGCCCCACGTGGCGGCGCTGTACGAGGCGGACCGGCTCGGGGACGGGGAGGCCCAGGTGCGGCACACGGTGGCCTTCCACCGGGAGCTGGTCCGCGCCGCGGGCAACAGCGTGCTGCTGCACACCTGGGAGGGGCTGGGGATCGAGGTGTGGACGGCGCTGTCGATCCGCTGGCTCGGCACGGTGCAGGAGTCGTACGCGGAGGAGCACGAGGCCGTCATGGCGGCCATCGAGCGCCGCGACCCGCACATCGGTGCGCTGGTCAAGGAGCACGTGCTGGGCTGCGCGCCCGCCCCGCGGGACTGAGGCGCGGCAGCCTGGCATTCGGTGCCGAATTTCGGGGCACGGAATGCCATTTTCGGTCTGCGGGCGGGTTTTCCCTTCAGAACCTTTGATCGATCATCGATCAGAGGCGTACAGTCCCTTCGTTGGGTTCCCCCTGTCCTGCCCGTCAGGGTCCACGACCCACCCGCACAACCGCCCTCCCGACCCGTTTGGAGGGGCCTACACGTCCGGAAGGTGGCCACCATGCCCGATCCCGTACGCCCGTCGTATCCGAGCGAGCTGGACCAGCTCCCGGACCGTGATCCGCAGGAGACCGGCGAGTGGCGCGAGTCGCTCGACGCCGTCGCGGCACACGCGGGCGACGAACGAGCCGCGTACCTGGTGTGTCGTACCGTCGAGCACGCCCGGAACAGCGGCCTGGCCGTACCGGCGCTGCTGGAGACGGAGTACGTCAACACGATCCCGACCTCGGCCGAACCGGCCTTCCCGGGCGACGAGGCGATGGAGTCCCGCATCACCGCGTGGAACCGCTGGAACGCGGCGGCCATGGTCACCCGCGGCAGCCGCCAGGGGCTCGGCGGCCACATAGCCACCTTCGCCTCCGCCGCCTGGCTCTACGAGACCGGGTTCCAGCACTTCTTCCGCGGGAAGGAGGGCGAGGACGGCTCCGGCGACCAGCTCTACGTCCAGGGGCACGCCTCCCCCGGCGTCTACGCCCGCGCCTTCCTCGACGGACGGCTCACCGAGGCGCATCTGGACCGCTTCCGCCAGGAGGCCGGCGGCGAGGGACTGCCCTCGTACCCGCACCCGCGGCGGCTGCCCTGGCTGTGGGAGTTCCCCACCGTCTCCATGGGTCTGGGCCCGATCTCGGCGATCTACCAGGCGCGGTTCAACCGCTATCTGACCCACCGCGGCATCAAGGACACCGCCGGATCCCACGTGTGGGCCTTCCTCGGCGACGGCGAGATGGACGAGCCGGAGTCGACCGCGGCACTGGCCCTGGCCGGGCGCGAGCAGCTGGACAACCTCACCTTCGTGATCAACTGCAACCTCCAGCGCCTCGACGGCCCGGTGCGGGCCAACTTCAAGATCGTGCAGGAGCTGGAGACCCAGTTCCGCGCGGCCGGATGGAACGTCGTGAAGTCGCTGTGGGGCAGCGCCTGGGACGAGGTCTTCGCGCTCGACACCACCGGTGCGCTGACCCGGCGGCTGCGCGAGGTGCCGGACGCGCAGTTCCAGACCTACGCCACCCGCGACGCGGCCTACATCCGCGAGCACTTCTTCGGCGCCTCCCCCGCGCTCGCCGAGCTCGGCAGGCTGCTGACCGACGACAAGATCACCGAACTGTTCACGTCCTCCCGCGCCGGCCACGAGCCGCGCAAGGTGTACGCGGCCTACAAGGCGGCCGTCGAGCACAAGGGCGCGCCGACGGTGATCCTGGCGCAGACGGTCAAGGGCTGGACGCTGGGCCCGGGCTTCGAGTCCCGGAACGCCAACCACCAGATGAAGAAGCTCACGGGCAAGGAGTTCCGCGCCATGCGGGACCTGCTGGAGCTGCCGATCCCGGACAGCAAGCTGGACGACGAGCTGGTGCCGTACGTCCACCCGGGTGCCGACTCCCCCGAGGTGCGCTACCTCCAGGAGCGGCGCGCCGAGCTGGGCGGTCCGGCCCCGGCCCGCAAGGTGCACCCGGTCGGCCTGCCCGCGCCCGCCGACAAACCCTTCGACGCGCTCAAGAAGGGCTCGGGCTCGCAGGAGATCGCCACCACGATGGCGTTCGTGCGGCTGGTCAAGGACCTGATGCGGGACAAGGAGACCGGGAAGCGCTGGGTACCGATCGTGCCCGACGAGGCCCGGACCTTCGGTATGGAGTCGCTGTTCCCCTCGGCCGGCATCTACTCGCCGCTCGGCCAGAACTACGACCCGGTCGACCGCGACCAGCTGCTGTACTACAAGGAAGCCAAGGAAGGCCAGATCCTCAACGAGGGGATCACCGAGGCCGGTTCGCTGGCGGACTTCACCGCGGCCGCGACGTCGTACGCCACCCACGGCGAACCGATGATCCCGTTCTACATCTTCTACTCGATGTTCGGGTTCCAGCGCACCGCGGACCAGTTCTGGGCGCTGGCCGACCAGCTCGGCCGGGGCTTCGTCATCGGCGCCACCGCGGGCCGCACCACGATGACGGGTGAGGGCCTCCAGCACGCCGACGGCCACTCGCACCTGCTGGCCTCCACCAATCCGGCGGTCGTCTCCTACGACCCGGCGTTCGCCTACGAGGTCGGCGCCATCGTCAAGGACGGCCTGCGCCGGATGTACGGCCCGGACGCGGCGGCGCAGGAGGACGTCTTCTACTACCTGACGGTCTACAACGAGACCAAGGTGCAGCCGCCCATGCCCGCGGGCGAGGGCGTCGAGGAGGGCATCCTCAAGGGGCTGTACCGCTTCCAGGAGGCGGCGGACGCCGCGGACGACGCGCCGCGCATCCAGCTCCTGGCCTCCGGTACGGCGATCCACTGGGTGCTGGAGGCGCAGCGGATCCTCGCCGAGGAGTGGGGCGTGGCGGCCGACGTGTGGTCGGCGCCGTCCTGGACGGAGCTGCGGCGCGAGGCCATGGACTGCGACGCCGCGGCGCTGCGCGGCGAGGAGCGGGTGCCGTACGTGACCCGCGCGCTGGGGGGCGCTCCCGGCCCGGTGCTGGCGGTCAGCGACTGGATGCGGGCCGTGCCCGACCAGATCAGCCAGTGGGTCGAGCAGGACTGGGCGTCGCTGGGCACGGACGGGTTCGGGCTCTCCGACACCCGGGAGGCCGCGCGTCGCTACTTCGGCGTGGACGCCGAGTCGGTCGTGGTCGCCGCGCTGTCCCGGCTCGCGCGCCGGGGCGAGGTCAAGGCGGAGGACGTCCGCCGCGCCGCCGAGAAGTACGGCCTGGCCTGACGCGGTCCGCCGCGTCCCGCCTCGGCGGCTCGGAAGAGCTCCGCGCGGGACGCGGCGGAAGGCACAGCAGGAACGCGCGAAGGCCCTGCCCCGAGGAATGGGGGCAGGGCCTTCGCGCTGCTCCGGTGCGCGGTGGCCGGTGGCCGGTGACCGGTGACCGGTGTCAGTACCGGTCCCGGCCACCGGTCGCCAGTCGCTGCGGCCCGGTCACTGCGGTCCGGTCACTGCGGTCCGGTCACTCCGACTCGGGGTGCTTGCGCAGTCGGAGGATGGCGGCTACCAGGCCGCCCCAGACGATGAGGATGGCCACGGCCATCATCACGATGGCTCCGGTCGACATCAGCGCACCTCCTCACTGTCGGCAGTGCCCTCGGTCTCTCCCCCACCGGGTGCCCCGCGCCAGGGGATGAGCGAGATCAGCACGCCCACCAGCAGCGCGCCGGCGGCGACGCCCCATCCGGCCCAGGCGAGGAAGGAGAGCGGGTATCCGGCGTAGTTCTCGTCGAGCTCCTTGCGGAAGCTGTCGATCATCATCCAGCCGAGCACCAGCGGGGTGATGACCCCCAGGCAGACCCGCCACCAGGTGCCCAGCCGCACCGCCGAGGTCTCGTCGGCGTGGGCCTGGAAGGTCCGCAGGCGGCGCAGCACCCAGGCCATGACGATGAGGAAGACGAGCGCGGCGAGCGCGATGCCGTACTGGTTGATGAAGTGGTCGGCCGCGTCCAGCAGGGACAGGCCCGCGTCCGTGGGGAAGAGGGCCAGCGAGACCACCGCCAGCAGGCCGCCGACGGTCCACACGGCGGGCACCCGGCGCATGCCGGTGCGGTCCTGCACGGCCGAGATGACCACCTGCACGATGCTGATCAGCGAGGAGAGTCCCGCGATGGCCAGCGAGACGAAGAAGACCACCCCGAAGGCCGCACCCAGCGGCATCTGGGAGATGACCGCCGGGAAGGCGATGAAGGCCAGCCCCACCCCTTCGCTGACGACGTCGCCGACGGCGGCGCCGCTGGACTGCGCCATGAAGCCCAGGGTGGCGAAGACTCCGATACCGGCCAGGATCTCGAAGGAGCTGTTGGCGAAGCCGGCCACCAGCGCGGAGCCGGTCAGGTCGGCGCGGCGGCCCAGGTAGGAGGCGTAGGTGACCATGATGCCGAAGCCGATGGAGAGCGAGAAGAAGATCTGCCCGTAGGCGGCGACCCAGACGCTGCCGTCGGTCAGCGCGCTCCAGTCGGGGGCGAAGAGGGCGTCCAGGCCCTTGGCCGCGCCGTCCAGCGTCACGGCGCGGACCACCAGGACGACGAAGAAGAGCACCAGGGCCGGGATGAAGATCTTGTTGGCCCGCTCGATGCCGCGGCGCACGCCCATCGCCAGGATGGCCAGCACGATCAGCCAGACGGCGAGCAGCGGCCAGAAGACGTTGCCGACGAAGGAGCTGGGGAGCCCGGGTTCGGCCGCGGCGTGCAGGAAGTCGCCGCCGAAGAACCCCTCGGGGTCGTCGCCCCAGTCCTTGCCGAAGGAGAATCCGGCGTACCGTACGGCCCACGCCACGATCACGGCGTAGTAGGAGGCGATGACGAAGCAGATGGCGACCTGCCACCAGCCGATCGCCTCGGCCGGGCGGGAGATCTGCCGGAAGGCCGCCGGTGGCGACTTCCGGTACTTCCGGCCGACCGTGTATTCGAGGATGAGCAGCGGGAGGCCCGCTGTGAGCAGCGCGACGAGATACGGGAGCAGGAAGGCCCCGCCGCCGTTCTTGTAGGCCTCAGCGGGAAAGCGCCAGATGTTTCCCAACCCGACGGCGGAGCCGATGGCCGCCATCAGGAATCCGGCCCGCGAGCCCCACTGTTCGCGCTGTTCGCGATTTTGCTGAGACATGACCGTTTCCTAGTTCGCTGTATAACGGGCGGAACGTTAACAGCGGGCCACGGCCCACGGGAGGAGTATTCAGCATGCGGGCAGCCCGGCTGATCAGGATGGTGCTGCTGCTCCAGGCGCGACGGGAGATGACGGCCGCAGAGCTCGCAGCGGAACTGGAGGTCTCCGAGCGTACTGTCTCACGCGATGTCCTGGCACTCTCCGAAGCGGGCGTGCCGGTGTACGCGGACCGCGGACGTGCGGGCGGATACCGGCTGGTCGGCGGCTACCGCACCCGGCTGACCGGGATGGGCCGCAGCGAGGCGGAGGCGCTGTTCCTCTCCGGGGTGCCGTCGGCGCTGCGGGACCTGGGGCTGGCCGACGCGGCCTCGGCGGCACGGCTGAAGGTCTCGGCGGCGCTGGACCCGGCGCTGGGCGATGTGCACGGCAGCGCGGCGCAGCGTTTCCATCTGGACGCGCCCGGCTGGTGGCAGGCGCCCGAGACCCCGGCGCTGCTGCCCGCGCTGGCCGACGCCGTCTGGTCCGACCGGAGGATTCTGGTCCGCTACCGCCGCGGGAACGCGCCCGGCGGCCGGGAGGTCGCGCGGGAGCTGGAGCCGCACGGGCTGGTGCTGAAGGCGGGCCGGTGGTATCTGGCGGCCCGCGTCCCGGCGGACGCCGGGCGGCAGGACCGGTCCCCCTGGCGGGTCTACCGGGTGGGGCGGTTCACCGAGGCCGTCGTGCACGACACGCACTTCGACCGGGACGGCGGATTCGACCTGGCCGGCTTCTGGACCGAGCACGCGGCGGCGTTCGCGCACTCGCTGCTGCGGTCGGAGGTGACACTGCGGCTGACCGGCCCGGGCGCCCGCCGGCTGCGGTACGTCACCGACCGGGTCGCGGCCGACGAGGCGCTGGCGGGCGGCACCGTGGACGGGCGGGGCCGCACGACGGTGGCATTGCGGGTGGAGAGCGAAGAGGTGGGCTTCGAACAGCTTCTGACGCTGGGTCCGGAGTGCGAGGTCCTGGGCCCGCCGTCGCTGCGGCAGCGCTTCGCGGACGCGGCGCGGCGGACGGCGGCCCTCTACCCGGACGCCGCGGACGGTCCCGGCCCGGGGGACGACGGTCCGGCTCCGGGCCCGGGGCCGGAGAGGGGCCCGGGCCCGGCGGACCTCGCGGCGGGCGCGAGGGCGGCCGCCGCCGCCGACCCCGAGCCGGACCCCGCGGCGGGCCGGGAATCGGAGGCGGGCGCTCAGCGGTAGTCGGCCGCGTCCACCGGCATGTCGGCGTCGGCCCGCTCGATGTCGACGAGGTAGCGCCAGGCGTCCGGCGCCGAGCCGTCCGTGTCGGTGAAGCCGTAGGCCCGGGCCAGTCCGCCGCTGGAGAGGGACTGCCCGTTCCAGCGCGCCACCTGCGGGTCGGTGGCCAGCGCGGCCACGGCTCGGCCGACGAAGACGGGGCTCTCGGAGATGGCGAAGTGCGGGTCGAGAGCGCAGCCGTCCCGCCAGTTCTCCTCCGTCACCCGGAAATGGGTGTCGAGCATCGCCTCCGAGCGCAGCCAGCCCGGGGTCAGACAGACCGCTGTGGTGCCGTACTCCTCGGTCTCCCGGGCCAGCGCCCGGGCGACGCGCAGCGGCGCGGACTTGGCCAGGTCGTAGTAGACCGGCTCCCGGTAGCGCCGGTTGTACTCCTCGGTGCCGTCGGTGACCTCGACGAGCAGCCCGCCGGGACGCCGGGTCAGCAGCGGCAGCGCAAAGCTGCTGGTGATCAGGTGGGCGTCGATGCTCAGCCGCAGCACCCGCAGCCCGTCGGCCAGGTCGTGCTCCCACAGCTTCTTGCCCCAGCCGACCAGATGGTCACCGCCCCACAGGTCGTTGACGAGGATGTCGAGCGCGCCCGTCTCCCGGTCGATGCGCTCGATCAGTGCACGCACCCGGTCGGGGTCGAGGTGGTCGACGGCGACGGCGGTCGCGCTGCCTCCGCTCTCCTGACCGGCCTCGCTCGCCAGTTCGGCCGTCTCCTCGATCGTCTCGCTCGCCCGGCCGACCTCGCTGGTCGTCCCGCGGGTGGTACGGCCGGTGGCGTAGACGGCGGCCCCGGCCCGGCAGAGTTCGACGGCCATCGCCCGGCCCGCACCCCTGGTGGCTCCGGCGACCAGGGCGACCTTGCCAGCCAGCGGCCCTCGGGAACTGCTCTGCTGCTGCACCTGCTGCACCTGCTGCTCCTTCTCGCGGTTCTCGCGGTTCTCGCGGTGTCTCACGGGCCTCCCGCGCCGTCGCCCGACGCGCTGCGGCGTACCGCGGCGTCGGCCGAGCGCCCTCGGCCACGTCCGTTCGGGCGGGAAACGCTGCCAGCGATACCGGACACCGCCTGTCGGGTATCGGAACCGGAATTGCCGTGCGGTGCACCTCTCGTAACGACACAGCCGCATCTGGCGCATTCCGCGTGCATTGCGGGCTTCCAGGCCCGATGCTGAGGGCGTGATGGACGAGACGGAGTTCTGGGAGCTGATCGACTCCACTCGGCAGGAGGCCGACAGCGACCCCCAGGAACAGGCGGATCTGCTGGTCGAGCGGCTGACGCAGCTCGATCCCGACGCGGTGACGTACTTCGCCCGCCACTTCGAGTCGCGCTACAACCGGGCTTATCAGTGGGATCTGTGGGCGGCCGCCTGGATCCTGCTGGACGGCGCGAGCGACGACGTCTTCGACGCCTTCCGCTGCTGGCTGATCGGCCAGGGCCGGGAAGTCTTCGAGGGCGCGGCCCACGACGCGGACGCGCTCGCCGAACTGCTGGACGACTTCGACGAGGAGCTGGACGGCGATGGCGAGGAGCTGGGCTTCGCGGCGGACGAGGCGTACGAGCAGCTCACCGGCGCCGTGCTGCCCGACCTGGGACTGCCGGAGGCTCCGGCCGACCCGGAGGGCGTCGCCCTCGACATGGAGGACGCCGGGGCGCTGGCCGACCGCCTGCCGCGGCTGTGGGACCGCTTCCGGGGCGAGTGACCCCGGCACCCGCGCCGGGGTGGGCCCGCCCCCGCGGCGCGGGAGCGGCTGACCCGGCCGGCGGCCGCCGCGCCCGGTGCCTCACTCCGGCCGTACCGCTCCCAGGTACGCCTCGCACCGGCCGAGCAGCGCGATCAACTGAGCCCGCTCCTCCTCGGTGAACTCGGCCGACAGGCCCCGCTCGACCCGTACGGCGCCCTCGTCGGCGCGGGCCAGGGTGTCGGTGCCCAGTTCGGTCAGCCGGGTCTCCAGCACGTTGCGGTGCCAGGCGTGCGGGGTGCGGGTGATGAGCGCGCGCTGTTCCAGGTTCTTGAGGATCGTGTTCATCGTCGGAGCCGTCACCCGGCAGGCCCGGGCCAGGGCGGCGGCCGGCATTCCGGGGTTCTCCGCGAGCTGGAGCAGCGCCGCGTACTGCGGGACCGTCAGCCCCGCGGGCTTGAGCACGGCGTGCTTGGCCGCCATCAACGCGTTGGACGCGTCCTTGAGGTACGAGCCCAGGCGCTCGCCGACGGGCATGGAGGTCATCCCGGCATCGTAACGACCAGCACCGGGATAAGTACCTTGACGAGTGATTAGAGCTCTAATTAATGTGCGTGTGCATCTCACAGCAAGAGGTCTTGGCTTCGGGTCGCCACACCCGCCGCCGGACCCCGTCCTGCCACTGGAGGCACACCATTTCCCGCACGGCTTCTTCCCGCACGGCTTCTTCCCGCACGGCCTCCCGCCCGTCCGTCCGCCGCCGCACCGCCCTGGCCGCGCTCGTCGCCACCACGGCGGCGACCGCACTGACCGCGGCCGCTCCGGTGCCCGCCCCTCCCGCACCCGCGCACTCCGCGTCCGCCGCCCCGGCAGCGCACCCGTCCGGACTGCGCATCTCCACCGCGTACGAACTGCCCGGCGACCGCGTCTACCCGGAGGGGATCACCCACGACCCCCGCACCGGCAGGCTGTACGCCGCCTCCTACGAGACCGGCGCCGTCTACCGGATGACGCCGGGACACCGCGTGGCCGAGACGTTCCTGCCCGCCGGCGCCGACGGGCGGCACACCGCCAACGGGCTGGAGGTCGACCGCGCGGGACGGCTGTGGGTCACCGACTCGACCCGCGGAGTCTCCGTCTACGACCTGCGCTCGCGGCGGCTGCTCGCACGGTTCGACGTCCCGGGCGACGCGCCGTTCTTCATCAACGACCTCGCCCTGACCCCGGACGGCACCGTCTATCTGACCGACAGCGTGCGCAACGTCGTCCACCGGGTCACCCCCGCGCAGTTGGCCCGCGCCCGGGCCACCGGCGGACGCGGAGTGCTCAGGCCCCGCTTCGACCTGACCGGACTGCTGCCCTCGCACACGGACCGGGCACCGGCGCTGAACGGCATCGCCGCAGGACCCGGCGGCCGCTGGCTGCTGACGGCCGACATGATCGGAGGCGGCCTCTACCGGCTCGACCCGCGGACCGGCCGGGCCTCGCGGGTCGACACACACGGGACGCGGCTGCGCAACGCCGACGGCCTGGAGACGGCGGGCAACAGGATGTGGGTCGTGCACAACGCGGACGACGCGCTGAGCAGGTGGCGGCTGAGCCACGACGGCAGCAGGGCCCGCCAGGAGGCCCGCCGCAGCGACCCCGCTCTGCAACTGCCCACGACGCTGACCCGCTCGCGCGGCACGCTGTACGTGGTCCGCTCGCAGTTCGACCGGGGCGGCCCGATGGGACCGGGGACGCCGCGGACACCGTTCACGATCGCCGCCGTACGCGGGCTGTGAGCCGCGACCGACAACACCCCGCCGGATACGTCAGGATGGGCGCATGCGTATCGCGGTCACCGGCTCCAGCGGACTCATCGGCTCGACGCTCACCCGCTCCCTGCGGGCGGAAGGCCACGACGTGCTGCGGCTCGTGCGGCGCCCCGCGGCCGCGGCCGACGAGGTGCGGTGGGACCCGAGAGCGGGCCGGGTGGACACGGCGGGGCTGGCCGGATGCGAGGCCGTCGTCCATCTGGCGGGCGCCGGAATCGGCGACCACCGCTGGACGGACAGCTACAAGCGCGAGCTGCGCGACAGCCGGGTGCAGGGCACCCGGACCATCGCCGAGGCGCTGGCCGGACTGGACACCCCGCCCCGCACCCTGATCGTCGGCTCGGCGATCGGCTACTACGGCGACACCGGGGACCGGGCCGTCGACGAGAGCGCCCCGCCCGGCGAGGGGTTCCTGGCGGAGCTGTGCCAGGACTGGGAGGCGGCGGCCGGGGCCGCGCAGGACGCCGGGATCCGCACGGTCCTGGGCCGCACCGGCCTGGTCGTCGCCCGCGGCGGAGGCGCGTGGGGGCGGCTGTTCCCGCTGTTCAAGGCGGGGCTCGGGGGGCGGCTGGGCGACGGGCGGCAGTACTGGAGCCACATCGCACTGCACGACCATGTGGCGGCGCTGCGGTTCCTGCTGGACGAGGAGGCACCGGCGGGACCGGTGAACCTCACCGCACCGGAACCGGCCACCAACCGCGAGGTGACCGCCGCCATGGGGCGCGTACTGCACCGCCCCACCCCGTTCCCGGTACCCGCGCCCGTCCTGCGGGCCGCCCTGGGCGAGTTCGCGGGAGACGTGCTGGGCAGTCAGCGCGTCCTGCCCCGCCGGCTGCTGGACGCGGGCTTCCGGTTCGCCTTCCCGACTGTCACCGAGGCCATCCGCAGCGCCCTGTGAGCCGTCTCCCCTCCGGCGGCGGACGCCGGGCATGTGCATCCGGGCGCCCCTCGCGCGACGTACCGCGCGGACGGCCGCACGCGAACGCTCGAACACGGGTATGAGCTGAGCGCGCCGGGGCATCAGGACGGCAGCCGGCGCCCGCAGCGGCACAGGGACCCACGCACACGGACAGATCGGAACACACCCGCACGGGCGCGGACACCGGCACGCGCAGCAGCCGCAGGCAGCACGTGCGGCGCACGGACCCGCACACGCACGGACGCGGAGAAGCACAGCCGCACAGCCGCCGCACACAAGCACAGCCGCACACAAGCACAGCCGCACAGCCGCACAGCACGAGAACAAGGCAGCAGCGAGAAGCAGAACCCATCGGCCCGTACGCGCGTCGACGTCGGGAGGAAACGTGCTGATCAGCAGCGCATACGCAGGCACCCGGGCAGGGACCGGCGACGAGGAGGTGGACGGCCGGGGCGGGGCCAGGACCGCGGACGTGGTGATCGTCGGAGCGGGCCTGGCCGGACTGGCCGCGGCGCACCGGCTGACCGGTGCGGGGTTGCGCGTCCTGGTCCTGGAGGCGGAGCACCGCGTCGGGGGCCGGTCGCGGACCGACCGTGTCCAGGGGTTCCGGCTGGACCGGAGTCCAGGTGTGCTCAGCCTGGACCGGGACGCGGAGGCGTTCACCCGGCTGCCGGCCCTGGAGGGGCTCGCGCTGCGCCCGTTCCCACCCGGGGCACTGCTGCACTCGGAGGGCCGCACGCACCACGTGGCGGCCCGGTCGGCGGAGCGGCACTGCCCGCCGCCGCGGACGGGCCGTGCGGTGCTGTTCGACCGGCGCACGAGGGGCGCAGGGAGCACCCGGGGCGCACTCATCACCGCCCGCGCGCTCACCGGAGCGCGGAGCCGGGCCGACATGTCCGACGCCCTGGGCCTCGCCCGGCTGCGCGCCTCCCTGGACCGGTTCGCCGCGGTGCCGCCCCAGGGTCTGCTGTCGCGGCCCGAACTGCCGGCCAACCAGGCGCTGTCCGCACGCGGGCTGCCCACCCGGCCGACGGAGACGCTGGTGCGCCCGCTGCTCACCGCGCTGCTGTCGGATCCCGCGCTGACCACCTCCAGCCGGGTCGCCGATCTGACCCTGCGCGGTTTCGCCCGCGGCGGGCTGGGCGTACCGGCAGGCGGCCAGGCCGCCGCCGTGGAGTTGCTGGCCGCCGCACTGCCACCGGACTCGGTCCGCACGGGCGTACGGGTCACCTCGGTGAGCACGCACGCCGTGCGCACCGCCGAGCACGGCACGTTCGGGTGCGAGGCGGCGCTGGTGGCCACCGGGGCCCGGTCGGCCGCAGCGCTGCTGCCGGGGCTGCGGGTACCGGAGTTCCACCCGGTGACCGTGCTGCACCACGCCGCACCCGAGCCCCTCCCGCCGGGTGCGGACGGGCCGTCGTTCACCGTGTGCGCCGAGCGGGAGGGCGCGGAGCCCGCCCCGGTCAGCCACACCTGGGCGGCCTCGGCCGTGGACCCGTCGCGTGCCGCACCGGGCCGGACGCTCCTGACCTCGGTCGTGCTGGGCGCGCGTGCGAGTGAGCCGGCCACTGCGCTGGACGCGGCCGCCCGCCCTCAACTGGCGCGCGTCTACGGCGTGCCGACGGACCGCTGGGAGCTGCTGGCCGCGTACCACGATCCGGACGCGGTGCCGGCGATGCCCGCGCCGCACGACCCGCGGCGTCCGGTCCGGGTGCTGTCGGGCCTGTACGTGTGCGGGGAGCATCGGGACAGCAGCACACCGCGCGGGGCGCTGCGTTCGGCCGAGCGGGCGACCGAGCAGATCCTGCGGGACTTCGGCCGCCCGGCAGCCCCCGGGCAGGGCACGCACGAGTCCGCCGCGCCGGGCGCGCACGAGGCGGCGGAGGAGCCCGTGCGAGAGGCGGCGCAAGAGACCGCCGCATAATCGAACACGAGTCCCGAACTCCCGAATGACCAGCAGGTTTTGTCAGTGGGGCGGGGTAGAATATGGGGTAGTAATCAGGAAGCACACCGACGTCTGGAGGAGGCCGTCGATGACTGCTGTCCGGTCCCGAATCCCTCGTTCGCACTCCCGCCCCACGACCCGCACCGCACCCCCGCAGCAGCACCTGCCGAAGATGTCCACCCTGCCCGTGCTGCCCAAGAAGCCGCTCCCGCCCGGCCGGCCGCGCGAGTGGTACGAGGCGCACAACCGGCGCCTCAAGGCCATGCGGATCGCGATAGCCCTGCTCGACACCGGCGTCCACACCGCCGCGCAGGCCCGGAACCGCACCATCCGTACGACGGCGCACCGGATCGGCGTGCATCCGCCGTCCCTCACCACCTGCCGCCTGGTGCGCTCGCTGCTGCCCTGATCCCGTCCCCCCGCGCCGCCCGGCCCTCACCATCGGCCGGGCGGCGCGGGGCGGCTCCGCCGCGCCGACACCGGGCACCGGAAAATCGGTGGCGTCATGAGCATGGGTGCTTTACGGTCCTGACAGTCACGGACGGTCAGGCGAACCCATGAAGGAGCCCCCATGGCGGCAGACGAGAGACGTACCGATGCCAAGGCGCTGGTGGCGGCCGCCGTCACGGTCGTGCTGTGGGCCTCGTCGTTCGTCTCCATACGCAGTACCGGCGAACACTTCACTCCCGGCGCACTGGCCCTGGGACGACTCGGAGCCGGAGCCCTCGTGCTGTGCGCGGTGCTCCTCGTGCGCCGGGAGGGAATCCCACCGCGCGCCGCCTGGCCCGGCATCATCACCTCCGGACTGCTGTGGTTCGGCGGCTACATGGTCGTCCTCAACTGGGGCGAGCGCCTCGTGGACGCCGGGACGGCCGCCATGCTCGTCAACATCGGCCCCATCCTGATGGCGCTGCTGGGCGGCTGGCTGCTCAAGGAGGGCTTCCCCGCCCGGCTGCTGGCCGGTATGGCGGTCTCCTTCGCGGGTGCCGTCGTGGTCGGCCTGTCGGTCTCCGACGGCGGGGGCTCCTCGCCGCTGGGGGTGGTGCTGTGCGTACTGGCGGCCGTCGCCTACGCGGTCGGCGTCGTCAGCCAGAAGCCCGCGCTGCGGCACGCCTCACCGCTCCAGGTCACCGCGTTCAGCTGCCTGATCGGATTCGTCGCCTGCCTGCCCTTCAGCGGACACCTGGCCTCCGACATGGCGGACGCGCCGCTGTCCGCCACCCTCAACACCGTCTACCTGGGCGTGTTCCCGACCGCGCTGGCCTTCTCCACCTGGGCCTACGCGCTCTCCCGCAGCACCGCGGGCCGAATGGGGTCCACCACCTACGTCGTGCCCTTCCTCGTCGTGCTGATGTCCTGGCTGGTCCTGGACGAGGTGCCCGGCCCGCTGGCCCTGGGCGGCGGTCTGCTGTGCCTGGCGGGGGTCGCGGTCTCCCGCTCCCGGGGCCGGAGCCCGCGCCCCCCGCAGCCGGTCGCCGCGGCTACCGCGCCGCCAGCCGGGCAGCCGACGTCCCCAGCCCCGTCGGGCCGTCGAACGGCCGGCTAGGAAGGAAGTGGCGGCGCAGGTCGGCCTCCCCGTAGCGGCGGCAGTCGCGGTGCCACACCAGGATGCCGGACATCCAGTTCTCCAGCTCCCGCACATAGCCGTCCAGCGCGGCCCGGCTCGCCTCGTCGAGCGCGAAGTCGTCGTAGAGCACGGGGAACTCGTGCGCGGCCACGTGCTGGAACTGCCGCATCCGGGACTTCATCAGGTCGTCGACGATGCGCAGCGCGGTGGGGTAGTCGCAGTCGAAGAAGTTACGGACGACCAGCACGCCGTTGTGCAGCTCGCCCTCGAACTCGATCTCCTTCTGGTACGAGAAGACGTCGTTGAGCAGGCAGGCGTAGTCGGCGGCGGCGTTCTCCAGCGACTTCATGGGCCCGCTGCGGTAGACGGCCTCCGGGACCGTGTCCGGCTGGGCCAGCCGGCACAGGCTCATCGTCAGATCGGAGCCGAAGGTCCTGCGCCGCATCTCGACGTAGTCGACAGGGTCGGGGATGCGGTTGAGCAACTGGTTGTCCAGCTCCCACAGCCAGCTCTCCGCCATCACCTCGACGGCGGCGCGGAAGCGGCGGCGCTTGGCGGGCGTCATCGGACCGGCCGTCCTGACCCACAGATCGGCCAGCGAGCACTCCAGCGGACTGGCCGGCGGCGGAGCGGGCTCCCCCTCGACGGGCATGAAGAGGGACAGCCGCCGGGTGCACTCCCGGGCGCCCGCCAGGTCCCGGGTACGGCCGAAGCGGACCGGATAGTAGTCGTCGCCCCAGGTGCCCCAGGCCAGCCAGGCCGAGCTCAGGTCGAGTTGCGCGGCTGTCGCGTCCGGGTGGATCCCGGCGGCGCACAGCGGCAGGTCGTAGTCCCGGATCAGTTCCTCGTCCCACACCCGGCCGCCCGCCACGTCCGGCTGCGGACCCAGCAGGCCCGTCTCGTGCGCCCAGGCGACGACCCGCTCCCGGGCGCCGCCCAGATGCGGGCTGAGCCGGTGCCGGAAGGGCATCTCGAACTCCGGCAGCACCGACGGGCCGGTGCGCTCGTGCGGTACGTGCGTGAAGGAGCGGGCCCGGCGCGTCTGCGCCCGGGGGGCGGGGCGCAGCGTCGCCAGCGCCGAGGTGCCCGGCCCCGAAGGGGCGAACGGCAGCCGCGCCGGGCGCCCGGCGAGCGCTCCTCCGCCGTTCATGTAGCGGCTGGAGCGCATGTGCCACTCGTGGCCGCCCGACTGCCAGTCCTGGAGCCCCTTGACGTAGGAGGCGACATCGGCGCAGGCGGCCGCGTCCAGCCCCTCCGCGGCACAGAGCGCGGGCAGTTCGGTCAGCGCCGTGTGCTCGAACTGCTGGAGCCGGGAGGTGAGCAGGTCGTTCACGGAATCGGCGGCCTCCTGGGTGGTGCACTCCAGGAAGGTCTCCAGCACCAGCACACCGTTGGACAGTTCGCCCTCCTCACCGATCTCGCGTTCGTAGGAGAAGAGGTCGTTGCGCAGGTGCACGGCGTCGGAGAAGGTGTCGCGCAGCACGCACAGCGGACGGGACGCGGCGACGGCCGCGGGCACCTCGGCGTGCTCGGCGAACTCCACCAGCCCGGCCGACCAGGGGGCACCGCCGACCTTGCGGCGCATCTCGATGTACTCGACCGGGTTGGCCACCCGGCCGATGTCGATGTTGGACAGCTCCCACAGCGACTCGTTGAGCAGGTTCTCGGTGCTGAGCGCGAACCGCGCGCGCCAGTCCGCCGACATCGACGGCACCGTCCTGGCCCACAGGTCGGCCAGCCCCGCCTCGACCGGGTTGGCCGGTTGGGGAGGCGGCGCCGCCGCGTCGTCCGCCGGCGGCATGAACAGCGGCAGCCGGTCCAGATACGCCTTGCCACCCGCGCGGTCCTGGGTGCGTTTGAACTCCTCCAGGAAGTGGTCGTCGAAGAAGAAGACCCACACGTACCAGTCGGTGACCAGCGCCAGATCGTCCGCGGTGGCGTCGGGGTGGGTGTAGGCGCACAGCAGCGCGTAGTCGTGCGCGTCCAGGTCGGCGGTGTCCCAGATCCCGGACCCCTCCAGCATCCCCATCTGCCGTGCCCACTCGCGGGAATGGGTGCGCGCCCGGTCGACGTGCGGATTGAGGCGGGCGGGGTGGGGCACGTAGAAGTCGGGCAGTTCGAAGGGTTGCGACAACGTTCGTCCCTCGGCTCGTCGATGCGGTGCGGGTTCGGCCTACCCGGCCTGGAATGACGAACATCCTTTTTCACCCGGATGTGTGAGAAGCGCTCCGGAGCGCTGTCGAACAAAACCGTTGGCTGTGCGCCGAGTCGAGCTGCTAGCTTCGCTTTCGTGGCGAAGCTGAATCAGATCATCGCAGTCGAGAAGGGCGTCAAGTCCAAGGTGGTGCAGGACCTGGCGCAGGCCCAGCACGGGCTGACGAAGCCGCAGATGCTGGCCGGTATCTCGCGTACGTACCAGCCCAAGGACGAAGAGGGCGAGCAGCTTCCGCCGGAGTCGACACGGGTCCAGGTCAAGGCCGAGGATGTACTGAAGGAAACGGCGAAGATCCTGACCCGGCTGTTCGACGTGACGGCCACGAAGGACTGGTCGAACCTCTCGGCCCGCGCGGACGTCACGGTCGACGGCCGCACGGTGCTCTCCGACGTGCCGGTCTCCTACCTGCTGTTCCTGGAGAAGCAGTTGGGCGAGCTGGGCACGTTCCTGCGGAAGCTGCCGATCCTGGACGGCGCGGAGGCGTGGGAGATCGACCCCTCCACCGACTGGTGGAAGACGGAGCAGGTCCGCACGGTGCGCACCAAGAAGGTGCCGCGCAACCACGTGAAGGCGGAGGCCACCGAGAAGCACCCGGCCCAGGTCGAGGTCTACTACGAGGACATCCCCGTCGGCTACTGGACCACGGTCAAGTACTCCGGGGCCCTCCCGGCCCGGCGCGTCAACGAACTGCTGGAGCGGCTGGACAAGCTGGCGGCCGCGGTGAAGTTCGCCCGCGAGGAGGCCAACGGGACCGAGGTCGCCGACAAGCGGGCCGGCGAGGCCGTCTTCGGGTACCTGTTCGCCTGACCGCTCGCACCGGTGCCTCCGCTCCGGTGCGGGCGTCCGCATTCCGACCCTCGTATCCCGACCCTCCGTATGCTGACCGTGCGGCCGTCCGCGTGCCGTGCGCCCGACCGATCCGGGAGAGTGCCCGCGACGAACCGACATCCCAGACTCCCCGGGCCAGGGGTCGACGTCCCGTCGGCCCGGGGTGCGCCAGGAGCGCAAAGCTGAAACTGAAGCTGATGTGTGAACCCCCGGCCGCACTGCACTCAGGCAGGCGCCGGTCAGTCTCAACCTCTCGCTCCACGCTCAGCATCGCCGTTCATCGCCCGGCAACCGGGGCGGTGACGACCTCGAGACGCTGGTTCGAACCCAGCCGGCGCGTCCACGCTGCGCCGTGGTGGAGTGGCTCCACGCGAGGACATCGCCGAACGATCCGCCCATGAACCGTCAGGGCGTGCGAACGAGCGGCACCCAGGACCCCGGGGCCGGGTAAAGCCCCGGGGTCCCTTCTCTTCTCTCCCTTCCGCCGGGTTCCGGTCCTCCTGTCACCGGGCCCCGGCGCACTGCGCACCCGGTCCCGGCGTCCGGGCCCGTGGTACGTTGCAGCAGCCAGTCAAACCCTTGATCGGGTCAGGGAATCCGGTGCGAATCCGGAGCTGACGCGCAGCGGTGTGGGACTGGGGCGTGCACGATGCCACTGGGGCGCAGCCCCCGGGAAGGCGCACCGCCCCCGCAGTCCCGAGTCCGAAGACCTGCTGGCGGCCGCGCCCGGACAGCCCCCGGCGCGGTACGACGCCAGGCCCCGCGATCGGGCCTCTGACGGAGAAGGATCTGCTGGCCATGCGCCGACCGCGCCGTATCCGCGCCCTCGTACCGGGCCGCCTCCCGGCAGCCGCCCGCAACCGCTCGGCCGCCGCAGGCCGGCCCGCCGCACCCGCGCGCCCGCCGCACCGCACCGGCCGCGCGGTCCTCACCGCGCTGCTGCTGACATCCCTGACCGCCTGCGCCGGGGGCTCCGGCGGCGGCGCGGGCCACGGAAGCGCCCACGGGTCCTCCGCCGAGGGCTTCCCGTACACCGTCACCAACTGCGGGGTGAAGACCACCTTCACCGAGCCGCCGCAGCGGGCGGTGACCATGAACCAGCACGTCACCGAGATCATGCTGGCGCTCGGTCTGCAGGACCGGATGGCCGGCACCGCCTACCTGGACGACCGGATCCTGCCCCGCTACGCGAAGGCGTACCGCGGCATCGACGTCCTCGCGGAGAAGTACCCGTCCAAGGAGACACTGCTGGGCGCGGCACCGGACTTCGTCTACGGCGGCTACGCCAGCTCCTTCGACAAGACGGAGGGACGGTCGCGTGCGGCCCTGCGGGAGAGCGGCGTGCGGACCCGGCTCGACCTGGAGTCCTGCACCGAGGACGTGGACATCGACACGCTGCACCGGGAGTTGCGGGAGGTCGGCCGGATCTTCGGGGTACCGGGACGCGCGGCGGCGCTGGTCCGGAAGCAGGACCGGCAACTGGCGGCCACCGCGAAGCGGCTGAAGGGGACGGAACCCACCCGGGTGTTCGTCTACGACAGCGGGGAGAGCTCCGCGTTCACTGCGGGCGGCACGGGCATCGGCGACGAGATCCTGCGCCGGGCCGGCGCCCGCAACGTCTTCGCCGACCTCGACAAGACGTTCGCCGACGTCTCCTGGGAGCAGGTCGTCGAGCGCAGACCGGACGTCGTGGTGATCTACGACTACGGCGGAACGACCGTCGCGCAGAAGAAGAAGCGGCTGCTGGAGGATCCCGCACTGGCGGACGTGCCCGCGATCGAGCACGAACGGTTCGCCGTGCTGCCGCTCTCCTCGGCGGTGCTGGGCCCGCGGGTGCCCGACGCGGTGGACGCGCTGGCCCGGCAGCTGCACCCGGACGACGCCGGTGACGCCGGTGCGCAGTAGCACCGCGCCGCGCTCCTCCGCCGCGCCGGCGCGGTGCGCCCTGGTGTGCGGAGTGCTGGCCGCCGTCCTGGTCGCCGGGGCGCTGGCCGGGCTGGCGCTGGGCGCGGCACGGATTCCGCTCGCCGACGTGCTGGCGGCCCTGACCGGCCGGGCGCAGCCGGGCCCGTTCACCACCATCGTGCTCGATGTGCGGCTGCCGCGGGTGCTGCTGGCCGCCGTCGTCGGCGCCGGACTGGCACTGGTGGGCGCGGTGCTGCAGGCTCTGGTGCGCAACCCGCTGGCGGATCCGTATCTGCTGGGCATCTCCTCCGGCGCCTCCATGGGTGCCGTCCTGTCCGTCGTCCTGGGGGTCGGGGCCGTCTCGATGCAGGCGGGCGCGTTCGCCGGGGCGCTGCTGGCGACGGTGACCGTCTACGCGATGGCGCGGAGCGGCGCGGCGGTGACGACGGGACGGCTGGTGCTGGCCGGAGTCGCGGTGCAGTACGTGCTCTCCGCACTGACCAGTCTGGTGCTGGTGACCTCTGCGGAGAAGGAGCATCTGCGGGCCATCCTCTTCTGGACGCTGGGCGGGCTGGGCCAGGCCCGCCTGCACACTGTGCTGCTGCCCGCGCTGGTGCTGGCGGCCGGGCTCGTCCTGCTGCTGGCGCTGGCCAGGCCGCTGGATCTGCTGCTGGTCGGCGAGGAGGGCGCCACCGTTCTGGGGCTGGACACCGGACGCTTCCGCGCGGCCTCGTTCGTCCTGGCCTCCCTGGTGACGGCGGTACTGGTCACGGTGAGCGGCGCGATCGGCTTCGTCGGACTGATGGTGCCGCACGCGGCGCGGATGGCGGTCGGTGCCGGGCACCGGGCGCTGCTGCCCGTCGCGGCGCTGGGCGGAGCGGCCTTCCTGGTGCTGGCCGACCTGGCTGCGCGCACCGTCGCGGCGCCCGAGGAGATCCCGGTCGGCGTGCTGACGGCCCTCACCGGCGGGCCGTTCTTCCTGTGGCTGCTGCGCCGCACCCGGCATGCCGAGGGGGCGATGGGCTGATGCCGCTCCACGCCCTGGACGTCGAGAAGGTGTCCTACCGGGCGGCCGGGGGACCCCTGCTGCTGGACGGAGTGCACCTGCGGGCGGCGCCGGGCGAGACCGTCGGCGTCGTCGGGCCGAACGGCAGCGGCAAGACCACCCTGCTGCGGTGCGTCTACGGGACGCTGCGGCCCACCGGCGGCCGGATCACGCTGGGCGGCCACGACGCGGCGGCGCTGAGCGTCAAGGCCCGCGCCCGGCGGGTGGCAGCCGTGCCGCAGGAGGCGGGCGGCGGATTCGGGCTGACCGCGGGCCGGATCGCGGCGATGGGCCGCTCCCCGCACAAGCGGTTCTGGGAGGGCGACACCGCAGCGGACGCGGCGCGGGTCGCCGCGGCGCTGGAGCGGACGGGGGCCGCCGCGCTGGCCCGGCGGCCCTTCGACGAGCTGTCCGGCGGGGAGCGGCAGCGGGTGCTGGTGGCCCGCGCGCTGGTGCAGGAGCCCGAACTGCTGGTGCTGGACGAGCCGACCAACCATCTGGACGTGCGCTACCAGTGGGAACTGCTGGCGCTCGTCCGGGATCTGCCCGCCACCGGACTGCTCGCCCTGCACGACCTCAACCTCGCCGCGTACTTCTGCGACCGGCTGTACGTGCTGGAGGCGGGCCGGGTCGTGGCGGACGGCACGCCCGAAGAGGTGCTCACCCCGGGGCTGCTGGCCGAGGTGTACGGGGTCCGGGCCGAGGTGGACGTGCACCCGGAGACGGGTGCGCCGACCGTGGTGTACCTGCCGCCGCGGGAGCCGCGGGGGTTGCCGCACCCGCGGGAGCCGCGGGAGACACAGGAGCCGCGGGAGCCGCGGGAGCCGCGGGAAGGGGCGCGGGGATGACCGGCGGGGGCGGGCCCACCGAACTGGACGAACTGACGGCGCTGTGCGCGCTGACGGACCTGGCCGCGGCGCACGGTCCCCGCTACCACATGCTGCCGGGCGAGCCGCCGCCCGCGGAGACCGCCGCCGGGGCCTGGCTGCCCGCGGACCGCCTGCTGAGCGCGGACAGCGCCGCACTGGAGCGACTGCTGGCCGCCGAGTGGGAGGGCAGCGGACACCGTACGGCGCACGCGGCCGGGCTCACCCTGATCGCGGTGTACGCGGGGCGGGTCACGGCCGCGGCGGTGCTCGACTGGGTACTCGACGGGCGCGTGTGGGACGTGCGGCCGCGGAACGTCCTGGTGCGGCCCGGCGGCCACGGGATCGCGGGGGTACGGCTGCGCAGTCCGCGGCTGCTCGCGGCGCCCTCCGCCGAACCGGCCGGCACGCTCGCGGCGCTCCACGAGGCCGTGCTGGACTCCCATCTGCTGCCGCTCGCCGCCGCACTGCGCGGGGCGACCCGTGCCGGACTGCGGCAACTCCACGGCGGAGTGGCCCACGGCTGCGCCACCGCGCTGAGCGCCGCCGCGGCCCGCCCGCCGGAGGAGCTGTCCCGGCGCTGGGCGGAGTTCGTCGGCCCGCGGCCGGAGCTGGCGCGGCTCGGGGACCTCGCCGAGATCACCGGCGCCGACGGCGGCCGCCGGCTGCGCTACCTCCGCAACACCTGCTGCCTCTACTACACCAGCGCGGAAGCCGTCCGCTGCGCGAGCTGCTGCCTGACCCCGCGCGCCGACCGGCTGCGCGCCTACGCGGCCCGGTGAGCCGGCCGGACGGCCGAAGCGGTACTGCCTGACGGCCGGGACGGGCCGCCGAGGGCCGGGACGGTACTGCCCGACGGGCGGGGCCGTACCGCTGACAGCCGGGGCCGGGCGTCACCACAGTGCGGTGCTGTGCCGCTCCACCAGGGCGCCGATCCGCGCGACGACATCGCTCTCCGGCAGCGGGTCGAGCCGGCGCCCGTCGCGCAGCCGTACCGCGATCCGCCCAGCGGCGGCCTCCCGGCTGCCGAGCACCACCTGGTAGGGGACCCGGCGGGCCTCCCGTACCCGGGCGCCCAGGCTGCCGTGCTCGGGCGGAGCGAGGTCGGCGCGCAGCCCCGCGGCGACGCAGCGCCGCACGAACGCCTCCCCCGCGGGCCGTTCCGCTTCGGACACCGGCAGCACGGCGAGCTGGACGGGCGCCAGCCAGGCGGGGAACGCGCCGCCGTGCACCTCGATCAACTGCGCCACCGCGCGCTCCACGCTGCCGAGCACGGCGCGGTGGACCATGACCGGCCGGTGGGCGCCGCCGTCCGCGCCGGTGTAGCGCAGATCGAAACGCTCGGGCTGGTGCAGGTCGACCTGGACGGTGGAGAGGGTGGCCTCCCGGCCCGCCGCGTCGGCGATCTGCACGTCGATCTTGGGCCCGTAGAAGGCGGCCTCGCCCTCCGCCGCCTCGTACGGCAGCCCGGCGTCCTCCAGCGCCTCGGTCAGCAGCGCGGTGGCCTGCCGCCATGCGTCGGGGCCGGGCAGCCGGTCGCCGCCCGGCGCGGGGAGCGAGAGCCGGTAGCGGGCCGCCTCGATGCCGAGCGCCCGGTAGGCGTCCCGGATCAGCTCCAGTGCCGCCCGGGTCTCGGCCGCGACCTGGTCGAGGGTGCAGAAGATGTGCGCGTCGTTGAGCTGGATGGCGCGTACCCGGGTGAGTCCGCCCAGCACCCCGGAGCGCTCGGCCCGGTACATGGTGCCGAGTTCGGCCATCCGCAGCGGCAGTTCGCGGTAGCTGTGCGCGCGGGAGCGGTAGATCACCGCGTGGTGCGGGCACAGGCTGGGGCGCAGCACCAGCACCTCCCCGGTCCCGTTCCCCGCGGCGCCGTCCGCGCCATCCGCGGCGTCCGCGTCCCCCGCGCCGTTGCCCGCGCGCCGTTCCAGGGGCGGGAACATGTCGTCGGCGTAGTGGTCCCAGTGGCCGGAGAGTTCGTACAGCTCGCGCTTGCCGAGGGCGGGCGAGCAGACGTGCCGGTACCCGGCGCGGCGCTCGACTCCGCGGATGTACTCCTCCAGCGCGTGCCGGACGGTGGCGCCGTCCGGCAGCCAGTAGGGCAGTCCGGCGCCGATCAGCGGATCGGTGCCGAAGAGCTGCAACTCGCGGCCGAGCGACCGGTGGTCGTGGCGGGCTGCGGTCATGGGGTCCTCCCTCGTGGACGCGGGCCGCGCCCGAGGGAGACGACGAAGCCCCGGGCGCTCGGCCCGGGGCTTGACGGGTACGTCGGTCAGCGCGCCGGGACTTCGTCCGGCGTCGTCGTCCTGACGATCTGTACGGCGCGCTGCTGCATGCGGGCAACGTAGCAGCGCGGTGCGCACCCCGTCCGCGGGTTTTCCGGGTGCTCCCGGGCCGCCTCCCTGCTCGGGGTCCCGGGGGCACCGGTGGGGGCGGTGGGTAGCATCGCGGCACTGTACGCGGCACCGCGGCAGTCGATCGACGTACGGGGGATCGCGTGTTCGGGATCGTCAGGCCCTGCAGGCACCGGTTGCCGGAGGGGCTCAGGGCCGAGTGGACGGCGCATCTGTGCGGGCTCTGCCTCGCACTGCGCGACGGTCACGGGCAGGTGGCGCGGATCGTGACGAACTACGACGGGCTGCTGGTCTCCGTGCTGACCGACGCGCAGGCCGGTGCCGCCGGCTCCGGGCGCCGCACCGCGGGACCGTGCCCGCTGCGGGGCATGCGGACGGCCTCGGTCGCCCGGGGCGAGGGGGCGCGGCTGGCGGCCTCGGTGTCCCTGGTCCTCGCCTCGGCGAAGATACGGGACCACATAGCCGACGGGGACGGGCTGCTGCGCCGCCGGCCGCTGGCCGCGGCCGCCCGCCGGACGGCCGCGGGCTGGGACCGGGCCGGTGCCCGTACCGGCGGCGCGCTGGGCTTCGACACGGCGCTGCTGGTCGACGCGGTCGAGCGGCAGACCGACGTGGAGCGCGCCGCGGGCCCCGGCACTCCGCTGGCGACCGTCACCGAGCCGACCGCGACGGCCACCGCGGCGGCCTTCGCACACACGGCGGCCCTCGCGGGACGGCCCGGCAACGCGGCCCCGCTCGCCGAGGCCGGCCGTCTCTTCGGACAGCTCGCGCACCTGCTGGACGCGGTCGAGGACCGTGCGGCGGACGCCGCGGAGGGCGCCTGGAACCCCCTCACCGCCACCGGCACCACCCCGGCCGAGGCCCGGAAGGTGTGCGACGAGGCGGCACACGGCATCCGCCGGGCGCTGCGCGCGGTGGACTTCGCGGACCGGCGGCTGGCGCACGCCCTGCTGGCGCACGAGGTGCCGCGCGCCGTGGACCGCGCGTTCGGCGCGGCGGCGTGCGCGCACTCCGGTGGACCGGCAGCGGCCGCGGACCCGCACGGGGACGCCGGCCCGCCCCCGCAACCGTACGGGCAGCAGCCGTACGGGCAGCAGCCGTACCTGCAGCAGCCGGGGCGGCCGCCCTACGGTCAGGCGCCGCACAATCTCAACGGCCCCGGGAATCCGTTCGCGGGCGCGGGCGGCGAGGGCGACGACGGAGGCGGCGGCACCGGCGGCCCGGGCGGCTCCGGGGGCCGCGGTCCGGGTCGGCAGCGGCCCCCGCGCGGCTTCTGGGCGGGCTGCGCGGCCTTCGTCGGCCTCTGCTGCACCTGCCGACTGTGCTGCGCCTCGGAGTACGAGGGTCCCTGGTCCCGCAAGAAGCGGGAGGGGTGCCTGGACTGCGGCGACTGTTGCGACTGCTGTGACTGCTGCGGCAACTGCAACTGTGACGGGTGCGGTTGTGACGGCTGCGACTGCTGCGGCTGCGACTGCTGAGGGCGCTGCCCTCGCTCAGCCGTCTTCCCGCCCCGCAGGTCCCACCGGCCCCCGGGAGGAACCGGCGCGGTTCCCGGGGCCGTCCGCGGGCACCCGTCCGCTGACGATGGGGAGGATCCATGGACATCACCGTTCCGAGACGCCGCAAACGCGGCGGCCGTATCCGCGGATTCCGCGGCAGGGCAGGAAAGCCGGGCGCCGGGAAGGCGACGCGGCAGGCCAGGTCCACCGCGCGGCCGGTGCTGAGCGGTGCGGCACGGGCCGGATTCACCGGACGCGGCGTGACCTATCTGCTGGTCGGGATGCTGGCGGTGCAGGTGGCGTTCACCGGCGGGAAGGGCGGCGAACAGGCGGACCGGGGCGGGGCGCTCCAGCAGGTGGCGGAGCAGTCCTTCGGCGGCCTGCTGCTGTGGGCGCTGGGCCTCGCACTGGCCGGCATGGCGCTGTGGCGGCTGTCCGAAGCGGTCTGGGGCGCCGCGGGGCCGGACGGCGACAAGGCGACCAAGCGCCTTGCCTCCGGGGCGCGGGCCGCCTTCTACACGTTCGTCGCGTACTCCGTGCTGGCCTTCGCCACGGGTGACAAGGGCAGCGGCAGCGGCGCCTCCGACAAGCGCTCGCGCGATGTGACGGCCGACGCGCTGGGGCTGCCCGGCGGGCAGTGGCTGGTGGGAGCCGCGGGCGCCGCGGTGGTGATCGGCGGCGTGGTGCTGGGCGGGCGCGCGGCGCTGCGGAAGTACCACAAGCATCTGCGCACCCACCGGATGTCCGCGCGGCAGCGGAAGTTCGTGGACACCACCGGGGTGGCGGGCGGGCTCGCCCGCGGTCTGGTGTTCGCCGCCGCCGGCGGCTTCCTGCTCCGCGCCGCGGTCACCTACGACCCCGAGCGGGCCAAGGGCATGGACGACACCCTGCGCGCCTTCGCCGAGACCCCGGCGGGACCGTGGCTGCTGGTGGCCGTGGCGGTGGGGCTCGTCCTCTTCGGGCTCTTCTCGTTCGCGGTGGCGCGCTGGCGCAGCACCTGAACCCGGGGCGGGCCGGGGCCGGGACCGGGGCCGGGAACCCGCCGGGTCCGCGGACCCGGCGTCCCCGGAGAAACCGCAGGGCCCGGGAGCGGCGTCGGCCGGTCCCGGGCCCCGTGGGCGAGTACGAGGTCAGCGCAGTGCGGCCAGCGCCTCGTTGAAGGTCTTCGACGGACGCATCACGGCCGCCGCCTTCTCCGTCGACGGCTGGTAGTAGCCGCCGATGTCGGCGGACGCGCCTTGGACGGCCAGCAGTTCGTCGACGATCGTCTGCTCCTGCCCGGCCAGCGTCCCGGCCAGCTCCGCGAACGCCTGCGCGAGCTCCGAATCCTCGGTCTGCGCCGCCAGCTCCTGCGCCCAGTACAGGGCGAGGTAGAAGTGGCTGCCGCGGTTGTCGATGCTGCCGAGCTTGCGGCTGGGCGACTTGTTCTCGTTCAGCAGCGTGCCGGTGGCGCGGTCCAGGGTGTCCGCGAGGATCTGGGCGCGCGCGTTGCCCGTCTTGTGCGCGAGGTGCTCGAAGCTGACGGCCAGCGCGAGGAACTCGCCCAGGCTGTCCCAGCGCAGGTAGTTCTCCTTGACGAGCTGCTGCACGTGCTTGGGCGCCGAGCCGCCCGCACCCGTCTCGAAGAGCCCGCCGCCGTTGATCAGCGGAACGATGGAGAGCATCTTGGCGCTGGTGCCCAGCTCCATGATCGGGAACAGGTCGGTCAGGTAGTCGCGCAGCACGTTGCCGGTGACCGAGATGGTGTTCTCGCCGCGGCGGATGCGCTCCAGGGAGAACGTCATCGCGTCGGCCGGGGACATGATCTCGATCCGCAGGCCCTCGGTGTCGTGCAGCGGCAGGTACTCGCGGACCTTCCCGATCAGGTTCCGGTCGTGGGCGCGGGTCTCGTCCAGCCAGAAGACGGCCGGGTCGCCGGTGGCACGGGCGCGGGTGACGGCCAGCTTGACCCAGTCCTGGATCGGCACGTCCTTGGTCTGGCACATCCGGAAGATGTCGCCCTCGCCGACGGCCTGCTCCAGCACCAGTTCGCCCGCGTCGTCGAGGACCCGCACCGTGCCGGTCGCCGGGATCTCGAACGTCTTGTCGTGGCTGCCGTACTCCTCGGCCTTCTGCGCCATCAGGCCGACATTGGGCACGGATCCCATGGTGGCCGGGTCGAAGGCGCCGTTGGCCTTGCAGTCCTCGATGACGGCCTGGTAGATGCCCGCGTAGCTGCTGTCGGGGATGACCGCGAGCGCGTCCTGCTCCTGGTCGTCCTTGTTCCACATGTGCCCCGAGGTACGGATCATCGCGGGCATGGAGGCGTCCACGATGACGTCGCTGGGCACGTGCAGGTTGCTGATGCCGCGGTGCGAGTCGACCATCGCCAGGTCCGGGCCCTGGGCCAGCTCGGCGTCGAAGGACGCCTTGATCTTGTCGCCCTCCGGCAGCGACTCGAGGCCCTTGTAGATGCCGCCCAGACCGTCGTTGGGGGTCAGCCCGGCCGCGGCGAGCTGGTCGCCGTAGGCGGCGAACGTCTTCGGGAAGAAGGCGCGCACGGTGTGACCGAAGATGATCGGGTCGGACACCTTCATCATCGTCGCCTTCAGGTGCACCGAGAACAGCACACCCTCCGCCTTGGCCCGCTCGACCTGCGCGGAGAGGAACTCGCGCAGCGCGGCGACGCGCATCACCGCGACGTCGACGACCTCACCGGCCTGCACCGGCACCGACTCGCGCAGCACCGTGGTGGAGCCGTCGTCGCCGTGCAGCTCGATCCGCAGCGCACCGTCCTGGGCCAGCACGGCGGACTTCTCGGTGGAGCGGAAGTCGTCACCGTCCATGTGCGCGACGTTCGTCTTCGAGTCGGCGCGCCAGGCGCCCATGCGGTGCGGGTTGGCCTTGGCGTAGTTCTTGACGGAGGCCGGGGCGCGGCGGTCGGAGTTGCCCTCGCGCAGGACCGGGTTGACGGCGCTGCCCTTGACCTTGTCGTAGCGGGCGCGCACCTCCCGCTCCTCGTCGGTCCGCGGGTCGTCCGGGTAGTCCGGCAGCGCGTAGCCCTGCTCCTGCAGCTCGGCGATGGCGGCCTTGAGCTGCGGGATGGACGCCGAGATGTTCGGCAGCTTGATGATGTTGGCCTGCGAGGTCTTGGCGAGTTCGCCGAGCTGCGCCAGCGCGTCCTCGATGCGCTGGTGCTCCTCCAGCCGCTCGGGGAAGCCGGCGATGATCCGGCCGGCCAGGGAGATGTCGCGGCTCTCGACGGCGACGCCGGCCGTCGAGGCGTACGCCTCGACCACGGGCAGGAACGAGTACGTCGCCAGGGCCGGGGCCTCGTCAGTGTGCGTATAGATGATGGTCGAGTCAGTCACCGCTACTCCGCTTCGCGTCTACATCGTCTCGATATCAAGATATCCCGTGACGGGGCGGCGCGGTGAAGCGGCCCGCGCTTGGGCACCCGGAAGCCGGGTGCCTCGGCCGCCACCCCCGGCGCCCATGGACGGCACTGCGCCGCGGCACCCGGTCCCACCAGCGCCGACGTACCGGGGCGGACTTCAGGGACCGGGTCCCGGCCGGCGGACGGCCGATGGCCGACTGGCCGACTGGCCGACTGGCCGACTGGCCGACTGGCCGACTGGCCGACTGGGAACCCCTGCCCGGAGCCCGTGCCCGCAACCCGCACCGGCCCGCGCCGACGGAGGTCGGGGCGGGCCGGGGTCAGGGCCGAGAGGGGAACCGGGCGCCGGGGCTTTCAGGGCCGACGTCGTGGCCGGGCGCCGGAGTCCGGTGCCGGAGTCCGGTTCCGGGTGCCGGGGCCGGGCGCGGGGCCCGCACCCGGACCCCGCGGCGGGTTCCGGGTTCAGGCCACCGGGGCCGGGAAGGTCGGGTACTCCGCTCCGGAGACGTGCTGGACGACCCGGACGACCTGGCACGAGTAGCCGAACTCGTTGTCGTACCAGAGGTAGAGGATCGCGTTGTCGCCCTCGACCTTGGTGGCGCCCGCGTCGACGATGGAGGCGTGGCGCGAGCCGATGAAGTCGTTGGAGACCGCGTCGGGGGCGCTGGTGAAGTCGATCTGGCGCTTGAGCGGCGAGGTCAGCGAGACCTCACGGAGGTGGTCCAGCACCTCCTCGCGGCTCGTCTCGCGGGCGAGCTGCAGATTGAGGATGGCGATCGAGACGTCCGGCACCGGGACGCGGATCGAACTGCCGGTGATCGTCGCCTCGAGGTCGGGCAGCGCCTTGGCGACGGCCGAGGCGGCGCCGGTCTCGGTGATGACCATGTTGAGCGGCGCCGAGCGCCCCCGCCGGTCGGACTTGTGATAGTTGTCCAGCAGGTTCTGGTCATTGGTGAACGAGTGGACGGTCTCCACGTGACCGCGCAGCACCCCGTACTCGTCCGCCATCGCCTTCAGCGGCGGGACGATCGCGTTGGTGGTGCAGGACGCGCAGGAGATGATCTGCTCGTCCGGCTTGATCATGTCGTGGTTGACGCCGTGCACCACGTTGGGCACGTCACCCTTGCCGGGTGCGGTCAGGATCACCTTGTCGATGCCGGGGCGCAGGTGCTGGGAGAGGCCCTCCCGGTCACGCCACCTGCCGGTGTTGTCGATGAGGACGGCGTCCTTGATGCCGTAGGCCGTGTAGTCCACCGACGTCGGGTCGTCGGAGTAGATGACCTTGATCTCGTTGCCGTTGGCGATGATCGTGCTGTTCGCCTCGTCGACGGTGATGGTGCCCTGGAACTGCCCGTGGATCGAGTCGCGGCGCAGCAGCGAGGCCCGCTTGACCAGGTCCTGACCGGCGGCCCTGCGGACGACGACGGCACGCAGCCGCAGGCCGTTGCCGGAGCCGGCCTTCTCGATGAGCAGGCGGGCGAGGAGGCGGCCGATGCGGCCGAATCCGTAGAGGACCACGTCCCGCGAGGCCCGGCGCTCGATCTTGTCGGCGCCGGTCGCACCCGCCACGGCCTGCGCCGTGAACTCTGCCACGGACAGGCCGCGGTCGTCGTTCCGGTAGGTCGCGGCGAGCATCCCGATGTCGATCTGGGAGGGTCCGAGGTCGAGCGCGGTGAGCGCGTGGAGGAACGGCTGCGTCTCGGTGACGGACAGTTCCTCCCCGGCGATCTGCCGCGCGAAGCGGTGGGCCTTGAGGATGCTGATCACCGACTTGTTCACCAGGGAGCGGCTGTGCAGCAGGACAGTGACGTCCCGCTCCCGGTGCAGCTTCCCGATGATCGGGATCATCGATTCCGCGATCTCCTCGCGGTGCTTCCAGTTGGTGAACACGTCGTCGTTGACAGTCACAGATCTATCTTTCGAGCTAGGCGGCGCTCATATGCTAACCCGTCCGCGGAGCGGCTCGTACGAGCGGTCGGACGTACGGCCGCACGAACGGCTGCCGGCTGCACTGATGGCCGCCGGCTCCGGCGCTTCTCGAGTACCGTCCGGGCCGTCCCGCCACCCGCACAGAGGGAAGGAAGCACCGGTGGTTCCAGCGCCGCGGCCCGACGAGTCCCCGACCCTGCCCAGCGCCTCGCCGGGGTCCATGCCCCTGCTCGTGGCGACGGCCGTCGTCCACGACCCGGAGACCGGCCGCATCCTGCTCCTCCAGCGCGGTCCGGACGCTGCGTTCGCGCCCGGCATGTGGGACCTCCCCGGAGGCAAGAGCGAGCCCGGCGAGCCTGTCACCGGCACCGCGGTGCGCGAACTGGCCGAGGAGACCGGTCTCACCGTCCGGCCGGAGCACCTGCGCCTCGCGCATGTGATCCACGGCGCCCGGAAAGCCGGTGTCCCCCACGGCTTCCTCACCGTCGTCTTCGCCACCCGCACCTGGTCCGGCACGCCCGAGAACCGCGAACCGGACAAGCACACCCAGGTGCGCTGGGCCGACCCCCGCGCCCTCCCCGAACCGTTGGTGCCCAGTACGGCGACCGCCCTGCGCGGATACCTCGCCGACGGCCCCGGCATCGCACTCCGCGGCTGGTGACGTCCCCCTCCGCCGCACGACGGCTGCCGGCGGACGGCGAAGCCTTGCGGCGGCCCGGTGGCGACGCAGGACCGGCCGCTTCCCGGTACGGAGTCCGACCGCGCGGCGGCCGGGCCGGGCTGCCGGTCACCGCCGGTGGCCCGGCCCGCCGGTGACCCGGATCGCGAGGACGGCCATGTCGTCGTGCCCCGGGGAGTTCTTCACCCCCCGGGAGAGCGCTTCCAGGAGCTGCGGCAGGGGACGGTCCCCGGATGCGGAGAGCGTGGACATCGCTCGGCGGATCCCCTCTTCGATGTCGCTGTCCCGGCGTTCGACCAGCCCGTCGGTGTACAGCAGGAGGACGGCACCCGGCGGGATGTCGCACTCGTGTTCGCGGCGGTCGAGGCCGATCGCGGCATCGAGCAGCAGGAGGTCGTGGTCGTCCAGCGTCGAGACCCGGCCGTCGGGCAGCCGCAGCAGCGGGGGCGGATGCCCGGCGTTGGACCACGTCAGCCGCCACCGGTCCTGGTGCGGGTCCAGCCGGGCGTGCACGGCGGTGGCACCCGGGCCCAGGGGCAGGGCGGCGAAGGCGGCCTCGACCGCTGCCAGCGCGACGGCGGGAGAGCGCTCCGGGTGGCCGAGCGTGGCCTGCCGCAGCATGCTCCGCACCTGCCCCATGACGGCGGCTGCCCGCATGTCGTGTCCGATGACGTCCCCGATGGACGCCACCAGGCAGGACTGCCGCCCGCCCGATCCGGGCGGCAGCACGTAGGCGTCGTACCAGTCGCCCCCCACCATGTCCTGGTCCTCGGCGGGCAGGTACAGGGTGGACATCTCCAGGCCCGGCACGTCCGGCAGTTCGGTGAGCATGGCGGACTGCAGTTGCTGCGCCGTACTGAGGCGGCTCTCGACGAACCGCATCCGCTCCACGGCCTGGCTCACATATCCGGCGACCGCGGTGAGCACCGCCTCCTCGGTCACGCCCAGCCCGTGGGCGCCCTTCCAGGACCAGGTCAGCACCCCGCGGCGGCGGGCCAGGGGGACGCAGAACGCGGAGTCGAGCCCGAGGGCGTCGTACCCCGCCACGGCGTCCGCGCTGTAGTCGGCTTCCAGGGCTGCATGGTCGGGGACGAAGACCGCCCGCTGCTCGCGCATCGCCCGGGCGCTGGGGAAACCGGAGTCCACCGCCATGGACGGGACGGCGGCCTCCACCGGCCGCACGTCGTCCGGTTCGACGACGCGCCGCAGCTCCTGCCCGTCGGCGAGCAGCAGGCCCACGTAGGACGGCTTGGCGGAGCCGTCGAACAGGTGCCGCAGCCGGCGGACCACATCCGTCAGGTCGCGGGAGCGGGCCAGCTCGACCGACGCGCGCAGCAGGAGCCCGGCATGGTCCCGGTCGCGCCGGACCTGCTCACTGGCGATCCGCAGCCGCAGCTCGACCGAACAGGCGGCCGCCAGGTCGGTCAGGTCGTGCAGCTCCGACTCGGTCCACTCGCGGGGCTCGTGGTCGATCGCGCACAGCGACCCCAGGGTGTGGCCGTCGGCGTCGGTCAGCGGCATCCCCGCGTACGCGATCACCTGGAGCTCGGAGACGGCCAGACTCGAACGGGTGAGCGGGTCGCGTCGCGAGTCGTTCAGGACGAGCGGCTCACCGCTGTGGACCACGTGCTGGCAGAAGGAGCGGTTCAGGGGCGTCTGGCGCCGCTCCGCCCAGGGCTCCGCCAGCCCCACCATGCCGGGGAAGACCTGCCGCTCGGTCTCCAGCAGGGACACCAGGGCGACCGGAACGCGGAGGAACCGGGTGACGAGCCGTGCGAACCGGTCCATGCCGGGGTCGGCGGCAGCCGTGAGCCCCGCGAGCCGCAACGCCTCCGACCTGCCCAGCTCCCCCGTCACAGTCCCTCCACCGATGGCTCGCGGGAGTCCCGGCACCGACCCGGCACCCCCACTGCGCACAGCCCGCACCGATGCCGCGACCGACATCCACCAAAGCGGATGCATGCGGATACAAGTGAATGTATCGCAAGAATCGGACGCTGTCGTGCGGCTGCGTGTATCTGTCGCATGCATGACAGATGCAGCCGGCAGACCGGCGGAGCGACGGGCCGGCGGAGCGGCAGGCCGGGTCTCCCCCGTACGGCGCCGGGCCCGGCGGAAGGTGTTCCGCCGGGCCCGGGAACGGGCGCCTCATCGACAGGCCGCATTCGCGGGCCTTGTCCGCGGGCCTTGTCCGCGGGCCTTGTCCGCGGGCCTTGTCCGCGGGCCTATTCGTGGACGAGGCCGTGGCTCACCCGCGGTTTCCCTCGTCCGGGCCCGCGGCCCCATGCGCCGCACCGGCCGCGTCCGCCGCCCAGGTCTCCCCGGAGGACAGCGGCGTCATCCGGGGCAGGAGCTGCGCGGCGAGCAGCGTCGAGAGCGCCGAGCTGTCACCGCTGCCGCCGTCGGTGCGCACGACGACCGGCCGGGGCGCCTTCGCCGCCAGCTCCGCGCCCACTTCGAGACGGCGGCGGGCCAACTCGTACTGGAGCACCGCACGGTTGTCGCGGTACGCCTTGGCCAGCGCACGCTGGGCCCGGGCCTCGTTCTCGGCGGCGATCAGACCGCTGCGGCCCCCGGTCTCGATCTCGAACCGCACCCGCTGCGCGTTGGTCTCCTGCTCCTCCAGCAGTTGCGCCACCTGCTCGCGGGCCTTGTTCAGCGCGGCCTTCACCTCGACGATGCGCGCATCGCGCACCTTCTTGGCCCGCTCGATGTCCATGCCGAGGCTGTCGATCCGGCGCTTGCGCGTCAGACCCCACTCCTGTTCGTAGGCCGTACGCTCCTTGGCGACCCGCTCCCGGGTGGCCAGGTGCTGCTGGTACTGGGCGGGGAGCTGGACGTCCGGGATGTTGGAACCGGTGATGCGCACCCCGTAGCGGGACAGCAGCCGGTTGAGCAGCTCCTGCATGTCGGCCACGTCGGAACCGCGCAGGTCGTACGCGTGCTCGGTGTGCACCAGGCGGGCACGCTGGCGGATGGCGTCCTGCACGGCGCTGGAGAGGACCAGGTCGAAGTTGCCCGCGCCGATCGTCCGGACGAAGAGCACCGCGTCGGTGATGCGGAACTTCAGGAAGAACTCGATCGACCGCAGCGGCACGTTCTCCTGCGTCGGGCAGGCCATCACCGGCGCCGAGTACGGGATCTCGGTGGCCGTGTCGACCACGAAGTCGACCCGCGACCAGGGGTGCCACAGGTAGTGCCGCCCCGCGTCCAGGGTGCGGGTGACCGCACCGTACCGGGTCAGCACCCCGTGGGTGCCCTGCTCGATCTCCACGATCGAGGAGCGCCACCACCAGAGCCCGCCGATCACCAGCAGCACTGCGCCGAGGGCGTAGGAGAGCCCGGCGAGCGCGCCGTAGGCGAGGTCGGAGGCCCCCTCGGCGTCGGCCCCGCGCAGCGAGAGCATCACTCCCGCCAGCAGCGCGAACAGACCGAGCCACAGCGGCAGCATCCACCACAGCCGGCGCCGGTGGCGCGGGATGATGACCGGGATCAGGGTGCCGGCCTCGCCGCCCCGCAGCAGTTGGGCGATCTCGCTCCAGGGCGCCACCGCCTCGGAGATGACCGACCTGCGATTCGGGTGTGCGCTGCTCACTGGTCGTCCTCCTCCGAGTGGTGCGGAACGCCGGTCGCGGATCCGGCGGTGCCAGTGGACCCGGCGGCGCCGGTGGACCCGGCGGCGCCAGGAGTCCCGGGAGTCCCGGTGTTCCCTGTGCCCCCGACTGTCCCGGCGGCCCCGGCGGGCTCACCGGCCCCGCGCGACCGGCCGGACGCCTCGGAGGCACCAGGCAGGTCAGAAGCACCGGGCACGTCGGCCATCCCGGTCGGCTCGGGGGCCACCGTGGGCCGCTCGGCCTCCAGCAGCGCACCGATCTCGCTCTCGCGGTCGGAGATACGGGCGGACACCTCGTCCAGGCGCTCCCGGACAGCCGCCATGTCAGCCTCCGTGAAGAGCTCGCCGCCGTGCTCCCCCACCAGTTCGCGGGCGAGACGCAGGAAATCGACCCCTGCCGCGTCGCCGCCGTCGGCCGTACCGCCGATCCGCACCAGCCGCGGCAGATGGTCGGCGACCTCCACCAGGGCGTCGAGGATCTGCCGCTGGTAGCGGTACTCCAGGATCTCGGGCGCCTCGGCGGCCGTCACGGCCCGGATGTCGAGGGCCTGAGCCTCCAGCAGCGCCGCGTTCGCCTTCGCCTCGGACTCGGCCTGCACATACCGCTGCCGGGCCAGCGCCTCGGCCCGGTTGGTCTCGCGTTCCACGGCCGTGTCCATCTGCGCCTGGTACTGGGCGATGTCCGCCTGGATCGCGGAGAGCGTCTCGTGACTGGTCGCCAACTCCTTGGTCAGATCGCCCTCGTCCTGCTCCTTGCGCAGCATCAGCGCGTACTCGTGGGTGTACGCCTCCTTCGCCATCCGCACCATCTCCGGCGCGGCCAGGTCCATCCGGTAGCCCCGGTCGGCCGGCTCGGCGTGCGTGATGTTGGCGTTGGTCAGCTCGACCGCGGGCCGGAACTGCTGGTTGAGCTGCTCCAGCAGCCGACCGGTGTCCTCCCCGACCATGTCGTAGATCCCGGCGGCCTCCTGCTCGTAGATGAGGCTCCGGATGGTCTCGCTGACGGCGTTGCTCAGCTTCTCCTCGAAGCCGCGGACCGCACCGAGCGTGTAGACGAACTCGGTCGGGTCGCTGATCCGGAACTGGATGAAGAGGTCGATGGACGCCTTCACCCCGCCCTTGGTCGGGGCCTCCCGCACCGGCGCGTTGAACGGGTACTCGCGGACGGTGTTGACGATGTACGACACCCGCTTCCACGGGCTGATCAGAATGACCCTGCCGGGCCCGACGACCTTCTCCAGCTTCCCGAACCGGGTGATCAGCGCCTGGCACCCGTCCGGGACCATGACCATGCCCTGCCGCCACCACACGAAGCCGATCGCGGCCAGCGCCACGACCCAGTAGTGCAGTCCGAAGAGCGGATTGGTCAACGGCGAGTCGTCCACGGTCGACACCACGGCGGTGCCCACCGCGCCCAGCACCAGCAGCATCAGCACCGGGAGCATGCTCAGGAACGAACGCCCCTTCGGCAGCACCATCGGGCAGATCTCATGGACCTGCTCGCCGTCCTCGCGCTTGTGCCCGCTCTGGTTGAGCGCCTCGCCCGCCTCGTCCAGCGAAACGGTCCGCTGCGCCATCACGGTGGCGATCGAACCGCCCTGCTCCCGGGCGGCCGGGAAGTCCGCGGGATCCATCCCCTCGTCCTGCGGTTCCTGCGCCTCCGGCCCGTCCTGGCCGGGCTCCCCCCGGCCCTCGGCGCTCCGCCCCCGCGTGGGCCCCCGCCCGGCGGAGCCGCCCGTACGCCTGCGGACCTCGTCCTCCGCCACCTGCCGGGGATCGGCACCGGAAGCCACCGCGGAGGCCACCCTCCGCACGTTCTGCGCTCTCGCTCGCGCCACACTTCCCCCTTTGTCTCATCGTGCGCTCCCGCCATCCCACACCACGAGCAGCGCCGCGGCCACGGCGGGAGCCCCGATCGTGACAGCACGGCGAACCCATCGTTGCCTCCGGTACACAACGCCCGGCGCCATATGGGCCGCCTCATGCGGGTGGCGGCCCCTTGAGCCCTGGAGGCGCGCCGACCGGCTCGCCAAAAGGGGTTGTGCGCCGTGAACGGTCGCGCTGTCACTCTGAGCAGGTCGACTTGCCGGTCCTGGGGATCACCTTCCGGGGGGCTCATGGCGCCCGCATTCTGGGCGTCGCTGAGAGCCCGGTACCGACGAGCGCCTGACCGACCTGGCGTTCCCGCTCATGGCCTCCCCAGCCCGCGGAGCCGACCTCGCCGGAGCCGGCGTTCTCACCGAGCAGACGCCTGCTGGGAGTGGGGGCGGCTGTGGACCACGCCCCGGAAGCGGTGAGAGCGCAGTCGAAGCGGCATCGCTCCTGCCCGAGGACTGTCCTCCTGTCTTCGGAGTGGGAAACGGCAGGCGGTGTCCAGGGTGGTGTGAGCGCCGCCTACCCGCCTTCTGACAGCGTCCGAAGCTGCGTCTTCACCATCTTGAGAAGTCTCTCGTTGGGGCTGGAGAAAAGAGCGTAGATGTTGTCCACTCCGGCGACCGAGCGTAACGAGAGCTCAGTATGTCCTTCTTGATGGCTGGGCGTCGCAGTGATCGTCACTTGACCGTGCAGGGTGAATCCGGTGTAGCTGCCGGTCACTTGCCCCAACAGGGTGCTGGTCTCCACCTTCTTGAAACCTGCCGCTGCAAGCCCTTCCGCGCAGCGAGCCAGCCATTCGTCTCGCCGGCCGGGGACGACAAGCATCTCCTGCATGCCCTTGCGGACCGCCAACTGGGCTCCTCAGTCGAACAAGTGACGTCTTGGACGATGAGTGTGGCATGCGGCCCGGTGCCGCGGTCAGCATCGCGACGAACCGCCCCGCTGCGCCCGACCGGGCCTCTTCCATCCGGAACCTGGTGGGTGTCCACTGAGCGGCTCTCTCATGTGGCCGGACAGGAGCCGTTGCGGATCGAGAAGCTGACGGAGCTGTAGCCGTACCTGTTCGCCAGCGCGGTGACGGTGAGGCACAAAGCGGTGTCGGTGCCGTCGGCGGTGACGGTGTAGTCCGCCTCCTCCACACTCTCGCCGAAGTAGTCGTGCTCCGGCTGCGGGGAGGCGAGCGCGCCCACGACCCCAGCATCGTGCTCGCTGCTGTGGGGGCTCTCGCTGTGAGGGCCGTGCTTCGCAATCCGCGACTGCAGGACCTCGCCGTAGCCGGGTATGCCAGGGCCGAACTGCGCCTCTTCCGACAACTCGGCTGTCGCTCCCTTGACGGCCGACCGCAGTTCGCCCTCCTCCCACTGAGGAGTGCTCCGGTGATTGCTGGCGTAGAGGAGACCGAAGACGAGCAGCCCCAGGCCGACGAAGACCACACAAGCGACCGGGTTGCGGAAGTTGAACACGTAGTCGTTGGTGCCCCACCGGCTGCGGATGAGTATGGGGTCGTCACGGTCGTCGGCCATGTACAGGATTCTCCTGCTCGAGTGCGTCTCACCGGTCGGCACCCCCGCCCCCGGACCGCAGGGCGGTCTCACCTGCTCGACGACGTCATGTCAGCCGGCCGCGAGGCGCTCCACCTCGCGCGGCAATCCGGCTCGGGCTACGTCGCCCGTAGACTCCAGACGCTACGGGACGATCTCCGCTCCTACGGCCACGATCGCCGCGCAGCCGAACTGGCCGCCGACATCGGCAGCCTGCACGCGACGTGAGGAGAGGGGTAGGCATGACGGACACCGAGGGCGCCCGCCTGTTCCGGGAGACTTGGATCGCGGGAGTCACCAAGCACTACCCGGGCGAACCCAAAGCCAGCTACGTCACCCCCTGGGAAGACACCCCTGACTGGGAACGCGAAGCCGCCAGAGCCGTCTACCAGCAGGTGCGCCACTTCCTCGGCCTGAGCGACGGCAACGCCAAGCGCCTCACCCGCGAACAGAAGGGCCGCTTCGTCGCCACCTGCTGGACGGCCCAGATGTACAAGCACTTCGGCGACCCCAAGCCCGCCTACGTCGCCGACTGGCCCGACCTCCCGGACTGGCAGCAGGAAACCGACTCCGACATCTTCGAAGCCATCGAGACGGCAGCCCCACAGCAGTAGGCAAGTGGAACGCGGCTGTGGGAGCCAGCAGGAGCACGTACCCGCGATGCCCGCGACAGTGTCGTGGTCTGTCATCCGTGGTCGAGGTCCCCGAGGCCGCGATCAGTCCCCTACTGGAGGACCCGCGCGGAGCTGATCACCGGCGTCGAGCGCAACCGGCTCATCGAAACGTGTGAGCACGACGCGTTCCACCTGGAACTGCGGGACGACTACTCGGTGCCCGACGAGGACGGCCCCTTCGAGAGCTGGCTGCGCGACGAGCCGGTGGACTACGCGTTCATGAAGCCGTGGACGCAGATGGTCAAGCGGCTGACGGGCGAGGGGAGAGCCGTTCGACGCGTCCGCGTCGTCTCCCACCCTCACACGCCGTACATCCGGTGGGAGCACCGCACCACTCCCCGCAACGTGGAAGCCGGTGAGGACATCCGCTGGCTCGCCCGCCACACCGTTCCCGGTGAACTGGTCTTCCCGTTCGACGGCAAGGACTGGTGGCTCATGGACGACCGCCTCCTGGCGGTGGGACACACCGTTGCCGGACGGGTGAGGGGACACGAGATCATCGACGACCCCAAGGGCATCGCTGAGGCTCGCTCCGCAATGCCCTGTGGTCCCTCACCATCCCACACGGCGAATACCGACCCTGACGTCATGCTGCGGGCCAACGGTGGCCGAACCGACGACGAGGGCCGCCATCCCGGGCAGGGACGGCGGCCCTCACATCTGTCCTGACGTCACGTCAGGGAATCGACCGGTCGATGCACACCCGGTGTACGAGAGCCCGGAGGTCGGCCGGAACCAGCGAGAAACAGAGAGCACTGTCTCCGCAGGTCCCAGCAGGGTTCCAGGACCTCGGCCCAGGTCGCCCGACCCCGCACTTTAGAGGTCGAAGTACAGCTCGAACTCGTGCGGGTGGGGGCGGAGCTGCATGGGGGCGATCTCGTTGGTGCGCTTGTAGTCGATCCAGGTCTCGATCAGGTCGGCGGTGAAGACGCCGCCGGCCTGGAGGTACTCGTTGTCGGCCTCCAGGGCGTCCAGGACGGCCGGGAGCGAGGTGGGGACCTGGGCGACATCGGCGTGCTCTTCGGGAGCCAGCTCGTAGAGGTCCTTGTCGATCGGCTCGGCGGGCTCGATCTTGTTCTTGATGCCGTCCAGGCCGGCCAGCATCAGCGCGGAGAAGGCCAGGTACGGGTTGGACGAGGGGTCCGGGGCGCGGAACTCGACGCGCTTGGCCTTGGGGTTGGAACCGGTGATCGGGATCCGCATCGCGGCCGAGCGGTTGCGCTGCGAGTAGACCAGGTTGACCGGGGCCTCGAAGCCGGGGACCAGGCGGTGGTAGGAGTTCACCGTCGGGTTGGTGAAGGCCAGCAGCGAGGGGGCGTGGCGCAGGATGCCGCCGATGTAGTAGCGGGCGGTGTCCGAGAGGCCCGCGTAGCCCTGCTCGTCGTAGAAGAGGGGGTCGCCGCCGGACCAGAGGGACTGGTGGACGTGCATGCCGGAGCCGTTGTCGCCGAAGATCGGCTTGGGCATGAAGGTGGCGGTCTTGCCGTTGCGCCAGGCCGTGTTCTTGACGATGTACTTGAACAGCATCAGGTCGTCGGCCGCGGCCAGCAGCGTGTTGAACTTGTAGTTGATCTCCGCCTGGCCCGCGGTGCCCACCTCGTGGTGCTGGCGCTCGACCTCGAGTCCGGCGCGGGTCAGCTCGAGGGAGATCTCGGCGCGGAGGTCGGCGAAGTGGTCGACGGGCGGGGCCGGGAAGTAGCCGCCCTTGTAGCGGACCTTGTAGCCGCGGTTGCCGCCGTCCTCGAGGGCGCCGGTGTTCCAGGCTCCCGCCTCGGAGTCGATCTCGTAGAAGGAGCGGTTCGCGGTGGTCTCGAAGCGGGCGCTGTCGAACACGTAGAACTCCGCCTCCGGGCCGAAGAACGCGGTGTCGGCGATCCCGGAGGAGGCGAGGTACGCCTCGGCCTTCTTGGCCACGTTCCGCGGGTCACGGCTGTACTGCTCGCCGGTGATCGGGTCGTGGATGAAGAAGTTGATGTTGAGGTGCTTCTCGGAGCGGAACGGGTCCAGCCGCGCGGTGGACAGGTCCGGGACGAGCGCCATGTCGGACTCGTGGATGGCCTGGAATCCGCGGATCGAGGAGCCGTCGAACATCAGGCTCTCGGCCGGGTCGAAGGACTCCGCGGGAACGGCGAAGTGCTGCATGACGCCGGGCAGGTCGCAGAACCTGACGTCGATGAATTTGACGTCGTTGTCCGCGATGTACTTCTTGGCCTCGTCGGCGTTCTGGAACATCCATCCTCCTAGTCCCGCCGCGTCGGGACGGGCTTGCTCCGGCTCCGGGTGCGGGCACAAGGGCTCCGCACGCCTGGTGGCCGACATTAGGCAGGGGCCATTTCTCCAGCATGACTCAACTGTTTCGCTGATGTTAACCACCAGGCGGGGCCGGTATCGGTTAACCGTGCGGAGTGCGACTGTTACGTTCGGTTTGCAAGCGTCTTGCCCACCGTTTGCCGGAAGAGACTCCCGGAGCGGGCTCGACGCCGCGCCGGGGGCTCGCGGCGCCGCACCGTCGGGCCTCCGGCGCGGGCGCGGGTGGGCATGCCGACGCGGGCGCGGGTAGGAACGTACACCGTACGACGATCATCGTACGGTGTACGTCCAGTCGCCGCCCGTCCGCCGGGGATCGTCGCCGTCACCCGGTCGCCGGACGGGCCGGTCGCCGGACGGGGCCGGTCCGCGGGGACGGCGGCGCGATACCGTTGCCGGGTGGACAACAGGGAAGCAATCGGGTCATGGCTGTCCGGACCGCGGGCGGCCGCGGAGGAGATGGGCGCCGATTTCGGCTACCGCGGCAAGCGGCTCGGGCTCCCCGCCGAGGGCCCCGGCGCGATCGCACCGGTCGGGCGGAGGGTCGGTGCACTCTTCATCGACTGGGCGCTCTCGGCCCTCATCGCGTTCGGGCTGCTCGCAGGGCGCCGCCTGGAGGCCACCAACAACTGGGCGCTGGTCGTCTTCCTCGTCATGAGTCTGCTGACCGTCGGCACGGTCGGCGCCACCCCCGGGAAGCGGCTGCTGGGGCTGCGTGTGGTCGCGCTGGACGGGCTGGAGAGGCTGCCGGTGTGGCGGACGGCGGTACGTACGGTGCTGCTCGGCCTCGCTGTGCCCGCACTCGTCTGGGACCGCGACAACCGCGGACTGCACGACCGGCTCTCGGGCTCGGTCCAGGTGCGGGCCTGAACCGTTCGCCGGCGTCCGTTCCGCGGGTGCCCCGTTTCGACGACGGTGCTCCGTTCACGGCTGCCCCGTTCACGGGTGTCCGTTCACGGGTGTCCGTTCACGGGTGTCCGTTCACGGGTGCCTCTGAGCCCTGGGGCTGAAAGCCCGGTGAGCTCTGCTGCCGAACCGGGCCCGCCTCTCCTCGGTCCGGGCACGGACAGGGGGCGGAGCCCCTCTCCGGAGCCCCGCCCCCTGTCGCTCTGTCGCTGCCTCTTCGCCCGCTCCCTGTGCGGTTCCGGCGCCCGCGACGCACGACCGCCCTGGGGGAAACCCACGGGAACGTGGCCGCGGGACGCTGCTAGCGGCCCTGCGGGCCCTTGGGGAGCTTCATGCCCTTGGGCATCGGGCCCTTCGGGATGGGCATGTTGCTCATGAGGTCGCCGAGCGCCCGAAGGCGGTCGTTGATCTGGGTGACCTCGGAGCCCTGGAGCGTGCGGGGCAGCTTCATGATCCTGACCCGGAGCTTCTTCAGCTCGACCTGGCCCTCGTCGTTGCCGACGACGAGGGTGTGGACCGGCACGTCGCCGACGACGCGGCTCATCTTCTTCTTCTCGGACGCCAGCAGGCCGCGCAGCCGGTTCGGGTTGCCCTCGCCGACCAGGACGATGCCCGCCTTGCCGACCGCGCGGTGTACCACGTCCTGGCTGCGGTTCATCGCCACGGCCGGGGTGACCTGCCAGCCGCGGCCGATGTTCTCCAGCACGGCGGCCGCCGCTCCCGGCTGGCCCTCCATCTGCCCGAACGCGGCCCGCTCAGCGCGGCGCCCGAAGATGATCGCGCAGGCCAGCAGGCCCAGCAGTACGCCGACGATCCCCAGGTAGACCGGGTGACCGATCAGAAAGCCGACCGCGAGGAGTACACCGAAGGTGACAAGCCCCACGCCGGCCAGGATCCAACCGATCTTCCGGTCCACGCGCCGGGTCATCTTGTACGTCTGAGCGATCTGCTTGAGCCGCCCAGGATTCTCGGTGTTGTCCTTCCTCGCCATGCGGGGAAGTTTACGTGGGAGGGCGGGCCGGGTGCTGCGCGGCCGTGGCTACCGGGTCCGGCCACCGCGAGCGACCCGGTCAGGGCCTGGACGAGAGGGCCCGTCCGCCCCGGACCGACCCCCGAACCGGGGTTCCGAACCGGGGTTGCGAACCGGGGTTGCGAACCGGGCACCGGGACCAGGCGGCCGCGCCGGTCCCGTGCGCCCGGGACCGGGCCGGGCCGGGCCGGGCCGAGCCGAGCCGAGCCGGGCCGGGCCGGGCCGGGCCGGGCCGGGCCGGGCCGAGACCAGCGGCCGGGGCCCGGGCCGGACGGGGTCAGCCCCGGGACGTCAGCAGTGCCCGGCGGTTCGACGCCGCCTCCAGCACGGTCTCCGCCTCGTGCCGGGCCCGGGCCCGGCGGCGGTCCTCCAGGACCGCCGTCCATGCGTTGCGCCGGGCGACGCGCTGCCCGTTGCCGAAGAAAAGGTGCTCCAGACCTTCCAGTGCCCACAGGGTGGTCCGCACTGTTGTCCCCTCCGTCACATCCGTCTGAACCGGGCGCCTCGCACGGCCGTGCGGGCCCGTGTGTGCGCGGTACGTGGTTTCAGCGTTACGCATTGGTGTTACCAGGCGATGACCGGAGGGTCAAAGTCCATGAAAGCCTGTGCGGCGAAGCTCACGTCGATGAAGCCCGCATTCCGCTTCGCCGCACGGTCCGGGGCCGGCCCCGGCGGGCCCGGAGGCCGCTCAGGCGGCCGAGTTCGTGCCCGCGCGCCGGGCCTCGACCGCCTGCTGGTACAGACGTCCGGCGCGGTAGGAGGAGCGGACCAGCGGCCCGGACATGACGCCCGCGTACCCGATGGCGTCGGCCTCGTCCTTCAGCTCGACGAACTCCTGCGGCTTGACCCAGCGCTCGACGGGGTGGTGGCGCGGGGAGGGGCGCAGGTACTGGGTGATGGTGATCAGCTCGGTACCGGCCTCGTGCAGGTCCCGCAGGGCCTCGCTGATCTCCTCGCGGGTCTCGCCCAGGCCCAGGATCAGGTTGGACTTGACGACCAGCCCGGCCTCGCGGGCGCGGGTGAGGACCTCCAGGGACCGCTCGTAGCGGAAGCCGGGACGGATGCGCTTGAAGATGCGCGGCACCGTCTCGACGTTGTGCGCCAGCACCTCGGGGCGGGAGGAGAAGACCTCGGCGAGCTGGTCGGGTTCGGCGTTGAAGTCGGGGATCAGCAGCTCGACACCGGTGTCGGGCATCATCCCGTGGATCTGGCGCACGGTCTCGGCGTAGAGCCAGGCGCCGCCGTCGTCGAGGTCGTCGCGGGCCACGCCGGTGATCGTCGCGTAGCGGAGCTCCATGGTGCGGACCGACTCGGCGACCCGGCGGGGCTCATCCCGGTCGAGCTCGGCGGGCTTGCCGGTGTCGATCTGGCAGAAGTCGCAGCGGCGGGTGCACTGCTCGCCGCCGATCAGGAAGGTCGCCTCGCGGTCCTCCCAGCACTCGAAGATGTTGGGGCAGCCCGCCTCCTGGCAGACCGTGTGCAGCCCCTCGCTCTTGACCAGGCTCTGGAGGGCGTTGTACTCGGGGCCCATTTTCGCCCGGGTCTTGATCCACTCGGGCTTGCGCTCGATGGGGGTCTGGCTGTTGCGGACCTCCAGGCGGAGCATCTTGCGACCGTCGGGTGCGACAGCGGACACGTCCGGCTCCCTACGTACTTTCGATTCAGCGGCGGCTCTCAGCCTACGCCTGCGGTTCACTGCTTGCGCACGGGCCGGAGCCCGGGAAATCTCACCGCCCGCAGGTCCGGCCGGCGGACTCGGCCCGGACCCCGAGCGGACTCAGACGGCGCGGGGCATCGGGGTGTCGGACTCCAGCACCTCGCGCAGGTGCTTCTCCATGAGGGGAAGCACCTCGGCGACCGGAACATTCCTGCCCAGCTCCTGGGAGAGCGAGGTGACGCCCGCGTCGCGGATGCCGCAGGGGACGATCCGGTCGAAACCGGTGGTGTCCGGGTCGCAGTTCAGGGCGAAGCCGTGCATGGTCACGCCCTTGGCGACCCGGATGCCGATCTGTGCCAGTTTCCGGTCCTCGCCCCGCTGGCCCGCGTTGGAGGGCGCGTACTCGGGGCCCATCAGGCGCGGGTCGTAGTCCTCCGGAACCGGCGGCCGGCCGTCCTGGCCGAGCCGCGGATCGAAGTCCAGGGCCAGGCCGGAGGCGGCGGGCGGCCCGGCGGCCCGGCCGAGGTCCTCGCCCAGGACCCACACGCCGCTGCGGCCCTCCACGCGCGTGGTCTCCAGACCCAGCTCGGCGCAGGCCCGGATCATGGCCTCCTCGAGGCGGCGCACGTGCGCGACGACGTCGACGGGGCGCGGCAGCTTCAGGATCGGGTAGCCGACGAGCTGTCCGGGGCCGTGCCAGGTGATCTTGCCGCCGCGGTCGACGTCCACCACCGGGGTGCCGTCGAGCGGGCGCTCACTGTCCTCGGTACGCCGTCCGGCCGTGTAGACCGGGGGGTGCTCCAGCATCAGGCAGGTGTCGGGCACCTCGTCGGCGAAGCGCGCGGCGTGCACCCGCTTCTGCTCCTGCCAGGCGTCCAGGTAGTCGACGGCGTTCTCGCCGAATCCGAGGTGGACGAAGCGCAGTTCGCCGTCCGCCGGACCCGTCGGCCGGGAGTCTCCCATGCCTTCTCTCCTTCGTAAGCCCGCTGCGCGCACCCGGGGTGGCGGGCTGCTCCACACGCGCGCCCCCCGCCACTCTACGGCTGCCGCGGACCGTCCCCGCAGGTGGTCGCCTACTCACACGTACGGATGAATGCACGACGAAGGGGGCGAACGCCGTACGGGGGGCCGTTACATTCGCGCCGTTCCAGCAGGGCGCCCCGGCGTCTGACCCAAGCCGTGAGGGCAGGAGACCGCATACCTGATGACGATGGAACGACCTGGGGAAACCGTGGCCGACGCGGCCCCGTCCTCCCAGCAGCGCATCCCCAACCGCCAGCTCGCCGCTCTGATCGCCGAGGCCGGCTTCTCCAACGCGGGCCTGGCCAGGCGGGTGGACCAGCTCGGCCTCGAACACGGCCTCGACCTGCGCTACGACAAGACCTCGGTGACCCGGTGGCTGCGCGGCCAGCAGCCCAGGGGCACCACGCCCGCGCTGATCGCCGAGGTCTTCACCCGGCGCCTGGGGCGGCGGTTGACCGCGCAGGATCTCGGACTCGACGCGTGTGCGCCCGTGTACGCCGGGTTGGAGTTCGCGGCGTCCCCCGCCGAGGCGGTGGACATCGTCAGCGGGCTGTGGCGCAAGGACTCCGGCAGCCACGCGGAGCTGCGGAAGATCGCGTTCACCCCGGCGGGGCTCGTGGTGCCCAGCCGGGACTGGCTGATCGGCCGGGCTGACGAGCGGGTGGCCCGCGGGCCGGAGCCGGAGAGCTCGGGCGGCCCGGCGGGCCAGGGTGCCGGCGGCCCGGCGGGCCCGCCCGGTGCCGGGGTCGGCGCCTCCGGGGTGGGCGCCGCCGTGGGCGCGCCCCGCGGGCAGGGCCCCGGGCAGGGTGCGGGGCCCGGGCACGGGCTCGGCGCCGCGGGTGCCCGGCAGGGAGGCACAGGGCCCGGTGGCGGGCTGCGGGTGCCGGCCCAGACCCGGGTGGGCGGCGGCGTCGGGGTGGCGAGCAGAGCGCCGTCGCTGGCGGCCGCCCGGCTGGAGCGGGTGGAGCGCGGTGCGGGACAACGGGTCTCGGGAGGCGACGTGGCGGCGCTCCGCTCGGTGTGCGAGCTCTTCCGCGCCCTGGACCACGCCTACGGCGGCGGGCACGCGCGGCAGGCGCTGGTGCGGTATCTGGAGCACGAGGCGGAGCCGATGCTGCGCGGCGTCTACGGCGAACAGCTCGGCAGACGGCTCTTCGCCGCCGCGGCCGACCTGACCCGGCTGGCGGGCTGGACCTCCTACGACATCGCCGCGCACGGACTGGCACAGCGCTATTTCGTGCAGGCGCTGCGGCTGACGCAGGCCGCGGGTGACCGCGCGTTCGGCAGCTATGTGCTGGTGACGATGAGCAGGCAGGCCGTCTATCTGGGACACGGGCGCGAGGCGGTGCAGCTGGCCCGGGTGGCGCAGCAGGGCGTGGGGACGTCGGTGCCGCCGGTGGTCCAGGCGCTGCTGCACGCGGCCGAGGCGCGCGGGCACGGCGTGCTGGGCGAGGTGCGGGCCTGCACGGCGTCGCTGGCCCGCGCCGAGCGGGCGCTGGAGGCGGCCCGCCCGAGCGAGGACGTGCCCGGCTGGGCGCGGTTCTTCGACGAGGCGCAGCTCGCCGACGAGTTCGGGCACTGCCACCGCGATCTGCAGCAGTACCGGGCCGCCGCGCAGCACGCCGAACGGTCGCTCCAGTTGCGGGGCGCCGGGTTCGCCCGCAGCCGGCTGTTCTGCCGGGTGGTGCTGGCCTCGGCGCGGCTGGGCCTGGGCGAGATCGAGCAGGCGTGCGGGCTGGCCGCCGAGGCCGCGCACCAGGCCGCGGAGATGCGGTCGGTGCGGGCGCACGAGTACGTACGGGACTTCGAGCGGCGGCTGGAGCCCTACCGGGACGCGGCGGCGGTGCGGCAGTACCGCGAGAAGGTCTCAGCGATGGTGTGAGGGCCGGGGCCGGAGGGCGGCCGCCGCGGGCAGCACGGCGGCCGTCAGCACAGCGAGGACTCCGAAGGCCGCGGGCAGGCTGAGGGAGAAGGTCTGGGCCACGGCACCGGTCAGCAGTGCACCGGCGCCGTAGGCCGAGTCGAAGGTCATGTTCCAGGCTGCGCTGATCGTTGCGTGGCGCTCGGGTCCGGTTCGGTGGAACATCGCCACGAGCGTGTCGTTCTGCAGCGCCCCCATCCCCAGCCCGAACGCGAGGGCTGCCGCCACCGCCGCGGCCGTACCTGCCACGGCGCCGCCGCCCTCCGGCGCCGCGGGGCCGCCGCCGACGACGGCGAACGCCGCTGTCGCCAGCGCGCACAGGGCCGCGCAGGGTGCCATGAACCGCCCGGTGCCGCCGCGCCGGTCGCTCCACTCCCCCGCGGCCCAGCGGCCGATGGTCAGCGCGGCGGAGAGTGTGAGCAGCGCGGCCGGTGCTGCCTGGGGCGCGAGCGCGAGCGGCAGGAAGGACATCAGGCTGCCCAGCGCGCACACGGGCGCCAGCAGCAGGAGGACGGGCGCCGCCAGCAGCCGCACGGGCAGCCCGCGCACCGGGGCCGGTCCGCTCCCGGCGCCCGGCGCCGAGCCGGTGCGGACCACCACCGTGCGGGCGCTGCAGGCTCCCGGTCCTGAGGTGCCCGCCTCCGAAGCGCCCGGCCCGGGGGTGCGTGCCGGGCGGCGACCGCGGGAGGGGGCACGGCCTGCGAGGACCGCGGCGCCGAGCGGGGCGCCGAGCATCCCCAGCGCGGCGGAGGCCGCGAAGACCGGGACGAAGCCGAACTCCGCCACGGCCCAGACGGCCGCGGGGACCAGCGCCGCCGCCGGGAGCCCCACGGCGACGCCGTACCAGCCCAGTGCCCTGCCGCGCTGCCCCGGACCCGCCAGGCGGGCGGCGAGTGCGCTGCCCGCGACGGTGACCAGGCCGAAACCCGTGCCGCGCAGCGCCGAGACCGCCACCGTCCAGGGGAGCGCTGCGCTGAGCGCGTAGCCCAGGCAGGGCAGGCCGATCAGCAGCGCGCCCCCGCCCAGCACCCAGGACGCCGGTATGCGGCGCAGGATGCGGCCGGTGACGGTCTGCGTCGCCACCGTTGTCGCCATGTGCACGGCAGTCGTCGCACCCGCTCCGCCGTGCCCGCTTCCGCCGTGCTCGGCCCACAGCGGGACGATCGAGAGCATCGGGGTGGCGCTGCCGAAGACGGCGAAGGTCGCGGCGAGCAGGAGGAGGAAGTCGCGGCTCACCAGGCCGGGCGGGGCGGCAGCCCCGGACGCGGGCACGGACCGGTCTCCGGCCGCGACAGCGGCGGCAGCGGACGGCCGGTCAGGGGGAGTCGACCGCGTCGGGTGGGGACGACGGGAGGGGGGAGTGCTCATGTACGAGTTGTAGAACGCCGGGACTCATCGAGTCCAACGAACGTTCCCGATCAGGGTCATCGGTATCGCCGATGCATGCGGATAGCCTCGACGGCCATGGAGCTGAAGCATCTGGAGACCTTCCTGGTCGTGGCCCGCCACCTCCACTTCACGCGTGCGGCAAGGGAGTTGGGATATGTGCAGTCGAGTGTGACGGCGCATGTCAAGGCGCTGGAGACGGAGTTGGGGGTGGCGCTGTTCGAGCGGCCGGGGCGGCGGGTGACGCTGACCGGGCCGGGCCGGGAGCTGTGCGGGCACGCGCGGGTGCTGCTCGGCCGGGCCGAGCAGGCCAGGGATGCCGTACGCGGCGCGGGCGAGGATCCGCACCAGGTGCGGGGCACACTGCGGTTGGCGGCGCCGGAGAGCCTGTGCGCGCACCATCTGCCGCCGGTGCTGCGCGCCATGCGCACCCGCTTCCCCCGGCTGCATCTGGCCTTCCGGCCGGCGGGACGGGGCCCCCTGCTGGACGCGGTTGCCGAGGGGACGATCGACGCGGGCTTCCTCCAGGAGGAGGCGGTCAACGCGCCCGGGGTGGTGGCCGAGCGGATGCGGCGCGAGCCCCTCCGGTTGGTGGCCCGGCCGGAGCATCCGCTGGCCGGGAAGCGGCGGGTCGCGACGGAGGAGCTGGCCGGCGAGACGGTATTGCTCCTGGAGCCGGGGTGTGTGCAGCGGGTGGTGATGGAGCGCGAACTGAGCCGGGCGGGGCTGTGCCCGCCCACGGTCGAGTTCTTCAGCCTGGAGGCGCTGCGGCGCTGTGCGGCGGCGGGGCTGGGTGTGGGGGCCGCGCCGGCCTCCTCGGTGGACGGGGAGATCGCCCGCGGTGAGCTGGCTGCCCTGGCCTGGGAGCACCGGCCGGTGCTGGACGTCTTCTTCGTCCGGCACGCCGCCCGCGCGGTGCCGCCGGCCGTCCGGGAGCTGGCGGCGCTGGCCCGCGAGCTGTGGTCCGGTCCGGAGCCCCCGGCCTGAACACCGGGCGGCGGTCCGGTCCGGAGCCCGGCCTGAACAGCGGGCGCGCGTCCGGACACGGGCGGGCCGGGAGACGGCGTGGCGGGCGGACCACCGGGCGTGCGGCCGGGATCCGGGGCGGGAGGAGCGGCGGGCTCAGGCCCGGGGCACGGGGCGGCAGGGGATTTCGAGGGTGACCATCGTGGGGCCGCCGGGCGGGCTGCTGACGGCCACGATGCCGTCGAAGGGGCCCAGCCGGCGCTCGATTCCGGCGATCCCCGACCCCTTCGAGACGTCGGCGCCGCCCTGTCCGTCGTCGGTGACGGATATCCGCAGCATGCCGCCCGCTTCGTAGGAGTAGTGGATGTCCAGCCAGATGTGTGCGGCCCGGGCGTGCTTGACCGCGTTGGTGAGGACCTCGCTGACCGCGAAGTAGGCCGCCGATTCCACCGGTTCGGCGAACCGGCCGGGCAGCTCGATGTCCGTCTCGACCGGCACCTGGGTCCGCAGCGCGAGGGCTTCCGCCGCGTCGCCCAGTCCCCGTTCCGCGAGCACCGGCGGGTGGATGCCCCGCACCAGGTCGCGCAGTTCGGTCAGCGCCTCCGCCGAGGACGCCCGGGCCTGGCCGAGGAGTTGCTTGGCCTTCTCAGGGTCACGCTCGACCAGTGCCTCGATGGTGCCCAGGCTCATCCCCATGGCGACCAGCCGGGCCTGCGCGCCGTCGTGCAGATCCCTTTCGATGCGGCGCAGTTCGGCCGCCGAGGTGTCCACCGCATCGTGCCGCGTCTCGTACAGCTGCTCGACGCGCCGGGAGAGCCGGGCACCGCGGGTGGGGGCCAGCAGTGCCCCGGCCAGCCGGAAGTGTGCGGTGATCAGGTGCGGGTTGACGTAGCGGGCCAGCACCAGCAGGGCGCTGCCGAGCACCGCGCACAGTGCCGCGTCGCCGAAGGTCTCCAGGTGGACGAAGCCGTACCAGTAGTCGCCCGCGACGGCCCGCCACACGCCCGCGAACATCACCCAGCCCTCCAGGCCGTAGCCGATCAGCGCGGTCGGCAGCAGGGCCAGGACGAAGCCGGCGACGGCGTCGGTGAGCAGCCAGCACAGATCCCGCCAGGTGGCGGGATCCTTGAGCATCAGCACACAGCGCTCGACGTGCCCGGTGAGGCCGTACGGGCCGGGCGGCAGCGGCCGGTAGGGGGTGGGGATGTCCACCCCTGCCCACTCGTGGGCGAGCACCCGGCGCTGGTCGGCGTGCACCCGCACGACGTGCAGGAGCCACGGGGTGCCGGCGGCTCCGATGCCGAGCAGCGTCAGCACCAGCGACACCAGCGTCATCACGAACAGGGCCAGCGAGACACCGAGGGAGAGTGCCATCAGGACGAAGCCGCGCCCGGCTGCCAGCAGCGCCGCACCCGTCGGGCCACCCGGCCGCCGCCCCGGGGGCGCGGCTCCCGGCCGCCGCTCGTCCGTCCGCCCCGCGGCTTCCCGGGCCTCGACCGCCCCGCTCACGTCCACCGTCCGACTCCGGTCACCGCTGGTCCCCGCCTTCCTCGTACATCTCGTCAGCCTCGTACATCTCGTACGCGATACCCGCGCCGCCCGCGGAGCGGGCTCGGTGCCGATGTCCGGGCACGGCTCCAGTCTGCGTCCGGCGCGGGCGTTCGGGCACGGGCCCGGGCCGCCTTCCCGGGGGTGCACCTAGCACCACCACCGGGGTCTCCTTCCGGCTCCGCGGTACGGGGGCTCGGCGGCTGTGGGCGGCAGCCCGGCGTTCCTAGCGTCGTTCCTGCCCGGTGCGGACAGGTTCGGCGGCCGCTTCGGGGCCCATCGGCGCAGTATCGACGAGACGGGGAGCACCCATGCGCAGAGCGACCACACCCAGCAGCCCTCCGGGGGGTGCCGCCCGGCCGTCCCCGCGGGGAGCGGCCGCGCGGCTCGCGGACTGGAGCGTCCGGCACCGCAGATCGGCGGTGATCGGCTGGCTGCTCTTCGTCGTACTCGCCACCGCACTCGGCGGGATGGCCGGGCTGACGGAACCGACCGCCAGCGAGCAGTCCGTGCGGGACTCGGCGCGGGCCACCGCCATCCTGGAGGACGCCGGGATCGACGAGCCGCCGGCCGAGTCGGTGATGGTCACCAGCCCGGACAAGGGCGGGTGGCGGGCGACCGCGGACGAGGTCACCCGGGCCGTCCGCGCGACCGGCGAGGTCGAGCACGTCCGCGAGCCCGTACCGGCCGCGGACGACCGCGCGGGCCTGATCGGCTTCCGGATGCGGGACGAGACGGACGGCGCCGACGAGGAGCCGATCGACAAGGTGCTCGGCGCCGTGGACCGGGTCCGCGACGCACACCGCGGCGACGGTGTCGAGATCCGCCAGTACGGCGAGGCCAGCGCCATGAAGTGGCTGAACGGAATCCTGGGCGACGACTTCGCCAAGGCCGAGTGGACAGCCGTCCCGCTGGCCCTGGGCATCCTGCTGGTGGCCTTCGGGGCGCTGGTGGCCGCGCTGCTGCCGGTGGCGCTCGCGCTGACGGCGTTCCTCGCCGCGAACGGCATCCTGGCGCTGGTCTCCGGCGCGCTGCACATCGACGAGACGACCAACTCGGTGATGCTGCTGATGGGCCTCGCGGTCGGGGTCGACTACTGCCTGTTCTACCTGCGGCGGGAGCGGGACGAGCGGGCCGCCGGGCGGGATCCGGAAACCGCGCTGCGGATCGCCGCCGCCACCAGCGGCCGTGCCGTGCTGGTGTCGGGCCTGACGGTGATGGTGGCGATGGCGGGCATGTTCTTCTCCGGACTGCTGCTGTTCGAGGGCTTCGCCGTGGCCACGATCCTGGTCGTCTGCATCGCGATGCTCGGCTCCGTGACGATCCTGCCCGCGCTGCTGTCCTGGCTGGGCGACCGCGTCGAGAAGGGCAAGGTCCCCTTCCTGGGCGGCCGCAGACGGGAGCGGGCGGCCGGGCGGCGCAGGCCGGCGGGCCGGATCTCCGGTGCGCTGCTGCGCCCGGTGCTGGCGGCCCCGGGGGTGTGCGCGGTGCTCGCCGCCGTGGCGATGCTGGCGCTGGCGGCGCCCGCGCTGGGGATGAGGACCGAGCAACTCCCGCTGGACAAGCAGATGCCGAAGGACGCCGGGCTGCGGATCGACGCGGAGAAGATCGGCGAGCGCTTCCCCGGCGGCCCGGCCCCGGCCCGGGTCGTCCTCAAGGCCGACGACGTGGAGGCGCCGAGGACCCGCGCGGCGCTGGCGGAGTTCACCCGCACGGTGCGCGGTGACAGCGGCCACTTCGGACGCGGCGTGGAGACGGAGGTGCACGCCGGGCCGGACGTCGCCGTCATCGACGTCCCGCTGGCGGGCGACGGCACCGACGCGACCTCGCTGGCCGCGCTGAAGGTGCTGCGCGAGCACATCGTCCCGGACACGCTGGGCCCGGTCGCCGCCGACGGGCAGGTCTACACGGCCGGGGAGCTGGCCGGATCGGAGGACTTCAAGGACCAGTTGAAGGACGGCATCGTGCCGGTGCTGGTCTTCATCACCGCCGTCACGTTCCTGCTGATGCTGGTCTGCTTCCGCTCGGTGCCCGTCGCGCTCGCCTCGATCGTCCTCAACCTGCTGTCGGTGGGCGCCGCCTACGGGGTGATGACGGCGGTCTTCCAGCACGGCTGGGGGGCCTCGCTGTTCGGCACCGAGGCAGTGGGCGCCATCGAGTCGTGGATGCCGCTGTTCGTGCTGGTCGTCCTCTTCGGCCTGTCGATGGACTACCACGTCTTCGTGGTCTCCCGGATCCGCGAGGCCAGGGACCGGGGCCTGAGCACCCGGGAGGCCATCGGCGACGGGATCCGGGCCACGGCCTCGGCGGTGACCGGTGCGGCGCTCATCATGGTCGCGGTCTTCGCGGTCTTCGCGACGCTGTCGATGCAGGACATGAAGCAGATGGGCGTCGGTCTCTCGGTGGCCGTGCTGCTGGATGCGACCGTCGTGCGGATGGTGCTGCTGCCGGCGGTGCTGATGCTGCTGGGCGAGCGCAGTTGGTATCTGCCGCGCGCCCTGCGCGGGCTGCCGCACCTGGCGCACGGGGACGGCGGGAGCGAGGGGACCGTCGGGCCCGACGGGTTCGACGTCGACGACGGGTCCGGCCGCACGCCGACCGGTCGGGGCGCGGCCGGCGCACCGCGGGACGCCTGGGGAGCCGGGCCCGGCGGGCGCACCGGGCACCGCTCCGGCGAGCGGCCCCCCGAGCGCATCGGGTAGCCGGCGCGGCCCGGCCGGGGGGGGAAGGGGGCGGCGCTCCGCGGATCTCCGCGGAGCGCCGCCGCCGCGCTCAGCGCGCCGCGTGCCGGGCCTGCGGCACCGCGTCGCCGGACGGGGCGTCGCCGCGCCCGTAGTGGTGGGTGGTGAACATGTACACCAGCCCGGCGGCGACGACGACTCCGCCGCTGAGCAGCACGATGTAGTTGGAGTACCAGGGCTCCTCGGGGGTGCGGGCCCAGCAGATGTTGACGATGGCGAAGATGCCGTAGGCCAGGGCCGCGCCGTTGACCAGCAGGCCCCAGCGGCCGAGGGTGAACTCGCCGGTGGCGCGCCAGCCCTTGAGCCGGGCCCGCAGCGCGGCGAGGACGACCATCTGGAACGAGCCGTAGATGCCGAGGATCGCGAACGACACGATCTTGGTGAGGGCGTTCTCGGAGACCAGCGAGCCGAAGGCGATCAGTCCGGGGATGACGGCGGCCACCAGCAGCGCCACCTCGGGTACGGCCCGCTTGTGCGAGAAGCGCCGCAGCAGCTTGTGGCCGACGACCATCCGGTCCCGCGCGTAGGAGTAGATGAGGCGGCCCGCGGCGGCCTGCAGGCTGATGGTGCAGGAGAGGAAGGAGATGAGGACGACGGCCATCACCAGCCGCGCCCCGGCCTCTCCCATGGCGTCGAAGAGGACGTTGACCACCGGGTCGGAGTCCTCGCCGGAGATCACCGCGCCGTAGTCGGTGACGGACAGCAGCAGCGAGCCGCAGGTGAAGGTGGCCGCGGCGCCGCCGACATAGATGGTGCGGCGCATCGCCTTGGGGATGACCAGGCCCGGGTGGGCGACCTCCTCGGCGGTGTCGCCGCACGCCTCGAACCCGTAGTACTGGTAGAAGCCGATGATGGCGGCGGCCAGGAAGACCGGCGCGTAGGAGCCGTCGCCCTGGGTGCCGTAGGTGTCGAAGATGACACCGAGGCCGTGCTCGCGGTGGGTGACCAGCAGATAGACGCCGACGATGAGCGCGCCGATCAACTCGGCGCTGAAGCCGATCAGCGCCGCCAGCGACAGCGCCTTGGTGCCCGCGTAGTTGATGAGTGCGGCGACGACGATGAGGATGACGGTGCAGAGCACCGTGTTGTGCACGCTGGCGCCGAAGCCGAACAGGATCGCGATGTAGGGGCCGGCGCCGTAGGCCACGCTGGTGATCGTCACCAGCAGCGCCCACATGTAGACCCAGCCGGTCATCCACGCCCAGCGCATCCCCCACAGCCGCCGCGCCCACGGGTAGACGCCGCCCGCGATGGGGAACTGGGCGACGATCTCGCCGAAGACCAGCGACACCAGGAACTGTCCGCAGCCGGCCAGCAGGAACGCCCAGATCATCGGCGGCCCGCCCTCGGCGAGGGCCGAGCCGAAGAGGGTGTAGGTGCTCACCACGGGTGAGAGGTAGGTGAAGCCGAGGGCGAAGTTCGCCCAGGGGCCCATCTCCTTGCGGAACTCCGAGCCGGGGGCTCCATTCCCGCCGTTCCCGCCGTTCCCGCCGTTCCCGCCGTTCCCGCCGTTCCCGCCGTTCCCGCCCGCCGCGGCGGCCTCGGGCTGCGGTGCTCCGCCCATCAGCGCTCGCCCCCCTCGGGCTGCGGGCCGGGCCGCCCGGTGATCAGGTCGGCGGCGCGTTCGGCGACCAGCAGCACCGTCACCATGGGGTTGATGCTGGGCATGCTGGGGAAGACCGAGGCGTCGACCACGCGTACCCCTTCCTGGCCGCGCAGCCGCAGCAGCGGGTCGACGACGGCCGTCGGGTCGTCGGCCGCACCCATCCGGCAGGTACCGGCCGGGTGGTAGACGGTGTGGGCGACCCGCCGCCCGTACTCCGACAGCTCCGCGTCCGAGGTCACGCCGGGTCCGGGCGCGATCTCGCGCTTGAGCCAGCCGCGCAGCGGCGCGGTGTCGGCCACCTCGCGGGCCAGCCGCAGCCCGTCGACGATGGTCCGCTCGTCGTAGCCCTCGGGGTCGGTGAAGTAGCGGAAGTCCAGCGCGGGGTGGGCCGCCGGGTCGGCGCTGCGCAGCCAGAGCCTGCCGACGGAGCGAGCACGGGGCACGTTCGGCGTCATGCACACGCCGTGCGGAGGTGTGGGGTAGCCGAGGCGTTCGGTGTTGACGGTGAAGGGCACCTGGTAGAAGTGCCACATCAGGTCGGGTCGGGGCTGGGCCGTGTCGCGGCGGACGAACAGCCCGGCGTCGGAGTCCATCGCCGAGTTCGGCGGCAGCGGTTCGTGGGTCTCCCAGACGATCACCGATTCGGGGTGGTCGAGCAGGTTCTCGCCCACCCCCGGCAGGTCGGCACGCACGTCGATGCCGAGCGCCGCCAGGTCGTCGGCCGGGCCGATCCCGGAGAGCAGCAGCAGCCGCGGGGTGTCCACGGCCCCGGCGCACAGCAGCAGCTCCCGCTCGGCGCGGACCGTGCCGGTGGTGCCGTCGGCGTACCGCACCCGCACCCGGGTGAGCCGCCCCGCCTCGTCGGACTCCAGCCGGTAGGCCCAGGTCCGCAGCTTCAGCGTGAGGTTGGGCCGCTTGTCCATGACCGGATGGAGGTAGGCGACGGACGCGGAGGAGCGGGTGTTGGTGGCCGGGTCGTAGGCGAGCGAGAAGAATCCGGCGCCGTCCGCGAAGGGGCGGCGGTTGAAGTCCTCGACGACGGGCACGTGCAGCGCCTCGGCGGCGGCGGTCACGAAGTCCCGCGCGATCGGATTGCGGTCCTCCTCGCCGACCGGGACGATGGTGTTCCGCAGCCGTCTGCGGTAGGGCAGCACGGTCATCGGGTCCCAGCCCGCACAGCCCATCCCCACCCACTCGTCCAGGTCCTGGGGGAAGGGCAGGAAGCTGATCAGCGTGTTGTGCGAGGAGCAGCCGCCCAGCACCCTGGCGCGGGAGTGCACGATGTGCGAGTTCCCGCGCGGCTGTTCGGTGGTGGTGTAGCCGTAGTCGTACTCCGACTCCAGCAGGTTGATCCAGTTGCGCAGCCGCAGCACCCGCTCGTCGCCGACGTCGCTGGGGCCGCCCTCGATGACGCACACCCGGCAGTCCGGGTCCTCGCTCAGCCGGGCCGCCAGCACCGAGCCCGCGGTGCCGCCGCCGACGATGACGTAGTCGTAGCCGTTCTCGCCCGTGTCCTGCCCGTTCTGGTCCGTCGCGTTCATGCCGGTCCTCTTCTCCCCGTCGTGTTCCGCAGCTTCGTCAGCCCTTGAACCAGCCGGAGGGGGCCGGCGAGAGGTTCTGGTAGATGTGCTTGGCCTCCTGGTACTCGCGCAGCCCGGTCGGGCCCAGTTCGCGGCCGATGCCCGAGCGGCCGAAGCCGCCCCACTCGGCCTGCGGCACATAGGGGTGGAAGTCGTTGATCCAGACCGTGCCGTGCCGCAGCCGGTTGGCCACCCGCTGGGCGCGGCTCGCGTCGCTCGTCCACACCCCGCCGGCCAGCCCGTAGCGGGTGTCGTTGGCCAGTTCGACCGCCTCGTCCTCGGTGCGGAACCGCTCGACGGTGACGACCGGGCCGAACACCTCCTCCTGGACGATGCGCATGGAGCGGTCGCAGTCGGCGTAGACGGTGGGCAGCAGGAAGTAGCCGTGGGCCAGTTCGGGGTCGTCGGGCCGCCGCCCGCCGGTGACCAGCCGGGCGCCCTCCTCGCGGGCGATCTCCAGATAGCGCTCCACCTTCGCGCGGTGCTCGGCCGAACTGAGCGGGCCCGACTCGGTCATCGGCTCCAGGCCGCTGCCCAGCCGGATGGCGCTCGCCCGCGCGCCCAGGGCCGCCACGAACTCGTCGTGGATGTCCTCCTGCACCAGCAGCCGCGACCCGGCCGAGCAGACCTGCCCCGAGTGCAGGAAGGCGGCGTCCAGCGCGTAGTCGACGGCGGCGGCGAAGTCCGCGTCGGCGAAGACCACGTTGGGGTTCTTGCCGCCGAGCTCCAGCGCGAGGTTCTTCACCCCGGGTGCGACGCTCTCCATGATCTTCTGCCCGGTCGCCAGCCCGCCGGTGAAGGAGACCAGGTCCACCTCGGCGTGGGTGGTCATGGCGGCGCCGACCGTCGTACCGGAGCCCAGCACCAGGTTGGCGACCCCGGGCGGCGCCCCGGCCTCCGCGATCAGCCGGATCATGGCGAGGGTGGACAGCGGGGTCGTCTCGCTGGGCTTGAGCACGAAGGTGTTGCCCGCGGCCAGCGCGGGGGCGACCTTCCACGACGCCTGGAGCAGCGGATAGTTCCACGGCGCGATCAGGGCGCAGACGCCGACCGGCTGGTGCACGACGCGGCTGAGCACGTCGGGCCCGGCGTCGACCACCCGGCCGCCGTCCTTGCCGGCCAGTTCCGCGAAGTAGCGGAAGGCGCCCGCCACGTCCTCGATGTCGATCCGGGCCTCGGTGAGGGTCTTGCCGGTGTCGAGGGTCTCGGTGCGGGCGATCTCCTCCTGGTCGCGCAGCAGCAGTTCGTGCACCCGGTAGAGCACGTCGGCACGGACCCGGGTGGGCGCCGCGGACCAGTCGGCCCGCTCGAAGGCGCGCTTGGCGGCGCGTACGGCCAGGTCTACGTCCGTCGCGTCGGCCTCGTCGACGGTGGCGAGCACGGAGGCGTCGAACGGATTGATCACATCCCGGCGCCCGCCCGCGGTGGCCTGCCGCCACTCCCCGTCGATGAACAGCTCCGCCATCGCCCGTCTCCCTCGCTCGCACCCGACCGGCGTCACGATCGCGCCGCGCGGCACCGCTGGCTACGGGACGCACCGGGCGGCGGCGGCTCCGCGGCGATAATCGGCACCGATGGGGCAATCCGCGCCGCTCCCGAGCCGCACCCGCGGCGGTCCGCGGCAGGCGCCGGGCCCGGACGCCGGTACGGGACGCGGCGGGCACCCCCCGTACGCTGCTCGGTATGAAGTTCGGACTGCTGGGCACCGGGCCCTGGGCGGAACGCACGCACGGCCCCGCGCTCGCCGCGCACGAGGACGTGGAACTGGTCGGCGTCTGGGGGCGCCGCGCCGAGCCGGCCCGGGCCCTGGCCGAACGTCTCGCGACCCGGCCGTTCGAGGACGTGGACGCGCTGTTCGGGGCGTGCGACGCGGTGGCGGTGGCCCTGCCGCCGGACGTGCAGGCACCGCTGGCGCGCCGCGCGGCCGACGCCGGATGCCATCTGCTGCTCGACAAGCCCGTCGCCACTGCGCCCGAAGAAGCGCGCGGCGTCGCCGAGGCGGTGGAGCGGGCCGGGGTGGGGTGCGTCGTCTTCTTCACGCTGCACTTCAGCGAACCGACCGGCGGCTGGCTGCGCGAGCAGGCGGCGCGCGGGGCCGCCGTACCGCCACCGGCCACCGATGCCGGGGCGCAACCACCGGCCGAAGGCGGCTGGCTGGTCGGGCGCGCCGACTGGCTCTCCCCCGTCTTCGGCGGCGCCGACTCGCCGTACACCGCCTCCCCTTGGCGGCGCGAGAAGGGCGCGCTGTGGGACGTGGGGCCGCACGCCCTGTCCGTGCTGCTGCCGCTGCTGGGGCCGGTCGCCGAGGTGACGGCGGCACCCGGCGGTTTCGGCGACACCGTGCACCTCGCCCTGCGGCACGCCTCCGGGGCCTCCAGCACCTGCACGCTGAGCCACTCCGTGCCGCCCGCCGCCGCCGGCGTCACGGCCGAGGTGCGGGGCGCCGCCGGCGTGGCGGAGCTGCCCGTGCGGGAGGAGGCCCCGGCCGCCGCCTTCGGCCGCGCCGTGGACGCCCTGCTGCGGGAGGTCCGCACCGGCGAGGCGCACCTGTGCGGGGCACGCTTCGCCGAGACGGTCACCGCGGTGCTGGACTCGGCTCAGCAGCAGTTGCCGACCCGGTGAGCACGGACGGCTTCCGGGCCGTCCGGTCCGGCAGCAGTGCGAGGGCGAACGCGCACAGCAGCAGCGCCGCTGCCGCCACCGGTACGTAGCGGACCCCGGCCGCGCCGATCACCGCTCCGCCGAGGGCCCCGGCCACGCCCGTGCCCAGATAGAGGCCGGAGATGTTCAGCGCCAGTGCCGTCATCCCGGCCTCCGGCCCGGCAGCGGCCAGGACGCTGCCCTGCACCGGGGGGTTGAGACCCCAGGCGAAGACCGCCCAGCAGCCGACCACCAGGGCGAGCACGGCCGCGCCGACCCCGCCCGCGAAGGCCGCCACCGCCGCGGCGCCGAGGGTCAACGCGTGCCCGCCGAGCACCAGGAGCAGCCCGCGGCGGGGTCCCCAGGCGTCCGTGGCCCGGCCCGCGAGCAGCGCCCCGGCGAGCCCCGCCGCACCGACGAGCAGCAGCAGGAGGGACAGCAGCCCGTAGGAGCCGGTGGCGACCTCGGCCGTGTAGCTGCCCAGATAGGTGTAGAACATCAGTCCGCCGCTCGCGGCGAGGAACGTCACGGCGACCACGCGCAGTACGGCCGCCTGCCGCAGCGGCGCGAGCCGGCGGCGCAGCGGGGCGGGTGCCGCGCCCGGCACGGCCGGTGCCGTGGCCAGTACGCCGAGGGCTGCGACGGCGCCCACGGCGGCGATCAGCCAGAAGGTGGCACGCCAGCCGAACGCACCGCCGAGCCAGGAGCCGACGGGGACGCCGGTGAACAGCGCCGCCGTCATCCCCGCGGTGACGTAGCCCAGGTAGCGGCCCTGCGCGCCCGGGGGCGCCCCGGCGGCCGCGGTGGCGAACGCGGCGGCGGTGACGACGGCGGCGCACAGTGCCGCGGCCACCCGGGCCGCCAGCAGCCACCAGTAGCCCGGCGCGAGCGCCGCCGCGATGTTGGCGGCGACGAAGAGGGCGAGTCCGGTCGCCGTCACGGTACGGCGCGCGAATCGCTCGCACAGCACGGCCAGGGTGGGGGCGCCGAGCGCGTAGACGACGGCGAAGACGGTCACCAGCTGACCGGCCGCCGGGACGCCGACGTCCAGGTCGTCGGCGATCCGGGGCAGCAGTCCGGCGATGATGAACTCGTCGGTGGCGGTGGCCACCAGGGTGAGGAAGAGGAGGTGCAGCCAGTTCGGCAGCCGGCCGACGGCCGCGGTCGGGGTACTCATGCGGCGCACGGTAGGTGGTGACACCGGTGTCACCTGCAAGCCGGAGACACCGCTCAGGGGACGGAGACCCGGCCCGGCCCGGAACGGACCGGACCCAGGACGGACCGGACCCAGGACGGACCGGACCGGGCACGGGCCGGCCCGGGGCGTGGACCCGGGGACGGGGCAGGGCACCCGTCCGGGTGGGGACCGGGGTCCCGCGCACGGACGGCCGGTGGTCAGGCGTCGGGCTCCCGGGCGGCGCCGCGGCGGAGGAGTTCGGCCAGCGCTGTACCGGGCTCGTCGGCGCGGAGCTGGGCGATCCGGTGCACCAGCCGGGCCCGGTACCGGTCGAGTTCGGCCGCCTTCTCCTCCAGCGCGGCCAGCCGCCGCTCGTACATCTCCAGCGTCTCCGCGGGGCTGGCCCGGCAGGTGAGGAACGCCTCGGTCTTCATGTCCAGGCAGGGCGCGACCTGGCGGATGTCCTCGGTGCCGAGGCCCGCGGCGAGCAGTTCCCGCACATTGCGCACCCGGTTGACCGCGCTGTCCTCGTAGGTCCGCCAGCCCTTGGCCGACCGCCGGGAGGCGAGCAGTCCCTGCTGCTCGTAGTAGCGCAGGGAGCGCTTGCTCACGCCCGTCCGCTCGGCCAGTTCCCCGATCAGCATGGAAGTCGCCATGCCCGGTCCAACGCGGCGGTGGGCGGCGGGCTTCCCGCCCGACGCCGCGCCCCGCGCCGGGTCACCGGGGCCGGGGGCGTCGGCCCGTCAGGACGGTGGCGGACAGTTCGGGGTCGGTGCTGACGGCGGTCTCCAGTCCGGCGTCGGCCAGGATGCGGGCGGCCGCGGCGGCCTGCCGGGAGCTGGTCTCGGTGAGCAGGGTGCCGCCCGGGGCGAGCCAGTCGGGCGCGGCCGCGGCGACCCGTCGCAGCAGGGCCAGGCCGTCGGGTCCGCCGTCCAGCGCGGGCCGCGGTTCGTGGTCGCGGGCCTCGGGCGGCAGGAAGGGTATGTCGGCGGTGGGGACGTAGGGCACGTTGGCGGTCAGCACGTCGATCCGGCCCCGCAGCCGGTCGGGCAGCGCGGCGAACAGGTCGCCCCGGTGGACGTGGTCGCCGGGCACCGGGAGGTTGCGCCGGGCGCACCGTACGGCGGCGGGGTCGAGGTCGGCGGCGTGCAGTTCGCCGCGTCCGCCGAGGGCGGCGAGCAGTGCCGCGCCGACCGCGCCCGTGCCGCAGCACAGGTCCACGAGGACGGCGTCGGCGGGGCCGGGCGCGCCGGCAGCGGCGCACCGCACCAGGAACTCGGTGCGGCGGCGGGGGACGAAGACGCCCGGGTCGACGGCGATCCGCAGGCCCGCGAACTCGGCCCAGCCCAGTACGTGTTCGAGGGGGTGCCCGGCGATCCGGCGGGCGGTCATCCGGGCCAGTTCGGCCGCATCGCGGGCGGTCTCGGACAGCAGGCGCGCCTCGTCCTCGGCGAAGACGCAGCCGGCCGCGCGCAGCCGCCGGGTGAGTTCGGCCTGCGGGGTGGTGTGGTGCATGGAAGCCCTTCCAGTACTGGAGCGCTCCCGTCGCCCGCGGCGGTCTCCGCTATCTGGTGCGGGGCCGTCCGTCGTGAGGCGAGAGCGCGTGGTCTGCCGGAGCGGAAATGCCTCTCACCTCCCTCTGTCACCGCGTCGAACATCCGTTGCCGGTCGGCCGCACCTTATCCCGAGCGCGGGACCGGTGCACCCGTGGGGCCGCGCCCGGCGGGCCGGCGGCGGGCCCGCCGGGCGGGGTGCCGGCTCGGGGAGCGCACGCGCCGGTCCGGGGAGACCTCCGGTGGGCACGCCAACGCCCCATGGACAAGGGTGAGTTGAGCGGATGGGATGGGCCCCTCCACCGGCGCCGGGCGGCGTGCGCCGGCCGGTGGTCCGGTGCCCAGACGAACGGGAGAAGAGGACATGCTCATCACAACCAGCAAGCGCACTCCGGGAAACCGCCAGGACCGGCGCACCCTCCCCGGCACCGGCAGGACCGCCCGCGCGCTGTGCGCCTCCGCGCTGGGGCTGGGCCTGGCGCTGGCGGGCACGACCGCGCACGCGGCCCAGGACGCGAGAGGCGGCGGGGACTCCGGAGCCGGCACGACGATCATCGGCGGCGGGGAGTCGTCCGAGGAGTACTCCTTCGTCGTCTCCCTGCAGAAGCAGCGCGGCGACGACCCCGACGGCCACTACTGCGGCGGTGCGCTGGTCGCGGCCGACTGGGTGCTGACGGCGGCGCACTGCGTCACCACGCCGGACGGGGTGAACGACCCGGAGGCGTACCACGTGCGGGTCGGCTCCCTGGACCGCACCGAGGGCGGCGAGGTGGCCGAGGTGGCGGAGTTCGTCGTGCACCCGGGCTACACGGCGTACGGGGACGAGGGCAGTGCTCACGATCTGGCACTCATCAAGCTCTCCTCCGCGGTCTCGAAGGCGCCGGTACCGCTGGCGACCCGCACCCCCGCCGCCGGGGACAGCGTCAAGGCGACCGGGTGGGGCTACACGAAGGCCACCGGCAACGACCCCTCGCAGTTGCCCGTCCTGCACCGAGAGGTCGACCTGCCGGTGCTCGCCCCCGACACTCCCGAGTGCGTCTCCGGAGCGGCGGACGGAGACGCCTGGGGCATCCGCGAAGGCGACTTCTGCACCGGCAACCCGGGGGGCCGTGCCGGTACCTGCGGAGGCGACTCGGGTGCGGCGGCGCTGACGCGGGCGCACGGCCGCTGGCTGCTGTCCGGCGTCACCAGCCGGGCCGTGGGGGACTGCGGGACGACACCCGACATCTACCCGAGCGTCGCCGAGCACCGCGACTGGATACGCGGCGTCGCGGGCTGATCCCCGGCTCGTGGATCCCCGGCCTGTCGTGGGCCGGCCCCCGGCTCGTGGGCTGATCCCCGGCGCCGTGCCCGGCCGGCCCGGCGCGCACGACGCGCCCGGCCGTACCGACGGCACCGGCACAGCCGACGACGTCTCCGGTGCCCCGCGGGGAGGGGCGGCCCGGTAGATTCGGAGCGCCCTGCGGCCATCCGGCCCATCCCGTCGTGTATTTGGAGTTTTCCGTGCGTGTCGTGATCGCCGAAGACCTGTTCCTGCTCCGGGACGGGCTCGTACGGATGCTGGAGGCGTTCGACTTCGAGATCGCCGCGGCGGTGGACAACGGGCCGGAGCTGAGCCGGGCCCTGCGGGAGCAGGAGCCGGACGTCGCGGTGGTGGACGTCCGGCTGCCGCCCTCGTTCAGCGACGAGGGGCTGCAGTGCGCGCTGGAGGCCCGTCGCAGACGGCCGGGGCTCCCGGTGCTGGTGCTCTCGCAGCACGTCGAGCAGTTGTACGCGCGCGAGCTGCTGGCGGACGGCAACGGCGGGGTGGGCTATCTGCTCAAGGACCGGGTGTTCGACGCGGACCAGTTCGTGGACGCCGTCCGCCGGGTCTCCGAGGGCGGTACCGCGATGGATCCGCAGGTCATCCAGCAACTGCTGTCGCGGCGCGCGCAGGACGCGCCGCTGGGGAACCTGACGGCGCGGGAGAAGGAGGTGATGGAGCTGATGGCGCAGGGCAGGTCGAACGCGGCCATCGCGGCGCAGCTCTTCGTCACCGAGCGGGCGGTCGCGAAACACACCTCCAACATCTTCGGAAAGCTGGGGCTGCCGCCGTCGGACGACGACAACAGGCGGGTACTCGCCGTGCTCGCCTACCTCGACCGGGGCTGACCGCTTCGTTACCGTGCCTCCCCGTACGTGTCTTTGGTCACATACGGCAGGACATCCGCCACTGGAGGCGCCCCCCATGTACGAGCCGATCAATGAGCGTGAAAGATACGACAATAACTATCAGTCCGGTCATACCGGTACGCACTCCGTGCCCCCGGCCCGCTCCGCTCCCGGCAGACGCGCCGTCCTGGGCACCACCGGAGCGCTCGGCGCGGGTCTCGCGCTGGGCAGCGGGTATGTCCCCGCCATGGCAGCGGACCGGACCGGCACACCGCGCGAAGCGTCCCCCACCGACGCCGCGCAGGCGGCACTGCGGCGGCTGCTCCCCCGGCACGCCGACCAGATCACGCTCCAGCAGATCGGCGGCCCGGAGCGCTTCAAGGTCACCGGCGGCGCGGGCCGGATCCGGGTGGCGGGCACCGGGCCGGTGGCCCTGCTGACCGGGGTGCACTGGTACCTCAAGTACAGCTGCGACGCGCACCTCTCCTGGGCGGGCAGCAGGCTCGACCTCCCCGCGACCCTGCCCGCGCCCCGCGCGCAGCACGCCCGGCGCGCCACCGTGCCCAACCGCTTCGCGCTCAACGACACCCACGACGGGTACACAGCACCGTACGCCGACTGGGCGCACTGGGAGCGCTTCCTGGACATCCTGGCGCTGCACGGCTTCAACGAGGTCCTGGTCACCGCGGGCCAGGAAGCCGTCTACCACCGGATGCTCCAGGATTTCGGCTACAGCGACCGGGAGGCGCGCTCCTGGATCCCGGCGCCCACCCACCAGCCGTGGTGGCTGCTGCAGAACATGGCCGAGTACGGCGGCCCGATCAGCACCGAGCTGCTGGAGCGGCGCACCGCCCTGGGCAAGCGCATCGTGGACCGGATGCGCGAGCTGGGCATGAAGCCTGTGCTGCCCGGCTACTTCGGCACCGTCCCCACCGACTTCGCCCGGCGCAACAAGGGCGGCCGCACCGTCCCGCAGGGCAAGTGGGCCGGGCTGCAGCGGCCGGCGTGGCTGGACCCGCGCACGGCGGCCTTCCGCAAGGCGGCCGCCGCCTTCTACCGGCACCAGAAGGAACTGTTCGGCGCCGTCGACCACTTCAAGATGGACCTGCTGCACGAGGGCGGCGACCCCGGCGACGTGCCGGTGCCGCAGGCGGCGCGGGCCGTGGAGAAGGCGCTGCACACCGCACGGCCGGGCGCCACCTGGGTGATTCTGGGCTGGCAGGAGAACCCGCGCCGCGACCTGCTCGACGGGCTCGCCGCCAAGGACAGCATGCTGATCGTCGACGGCCTCTCCGACCTGGACCGGGTCACCGACCGGGAGCAGGACTGGGGCGGGGTGCCGTACGCGTTCGGCACCATCCCCAACTTCGGCGGCCGCACCACCATGGGCGCCAAGACCCACATGTGGACCGAGCGCTTCACCGCGTGGCGCGACAAGTCGGGCAGCAAGCTGGCCGGCACCTGCTACATGCCCGAGGCCACCCACCGGGACCCGGCGGCGCTGGAGCTGTTCGGCGAGCTGGCCTGGCGGGAGGAGGCCGTGGACCGCGGCGGCTGGTTCGACGACTGGGCGACAATCCGGTACGGCGGCACCGACGGCAAGGCCGAGGAGGCCATGACGGCGCTGCGCGAGACGGCGTACCGGATCAGCAGCAAGGACGGGCGGCCGCACGACAGCATCTTCGCCGCCCGCCCCAGCCTCTCGGCCCGCTCCGGCGCCTACTACGCCACCCACACCCCCGCCTTCGACCTGCCCGCCTTCGACGCCGCGTTCGACGCGCTGCTGGGCGTCGACAAGGCGCTGCGGGACAGCGACGCCTACCGCTACGACCTCACCGACATCGGCCGACAGGCGCTGGCCAACCGGTCCTGGTTGCTGATCGGGCAGCTCCAGGACGCCTACAAGCGCAAGGACGCGGCCACCTTCAAGAAGCTGGCGGCGCTGTGGCTGAAGCTGATGGAGCTGGCCGACGACATGTCCGGCGGCCACCGGGCGTTCCTGCTGGGCCCCTGGCTGGCGGCGGCCCGCGGCTCCGCCGCCTCCGCGCAGGAGCGGGCCGACCTGGAGCGCACGGCCCGGGTGCTGGTCACCACCTGGGCGGACCGCCCGACGGCGGACGGCGGCCACCTGGCCAACTACGCCAACCGCGACTGGCAGGGCCTGATCCGGGACTTCCACCTCCCGCAGTGGCGGGCGTTCCTCGACGACCTGCAGGACGCGCTCGACCAGGGGCGCGCGCCGAAGAAGTTCGACTGGTACGCCCGCGAGGAGCCCTGGACCCGGAAGACCGACGAGTACCCCACCAGGCCGCTCACCGACCCGTACGCCACCGCCACGCGGGTCCGCGACGTGCTGGCCAAAGCCCCCTACCAGGGCTCGCTGAAGGTCGCCGCCGAGCCGCGCGCGGTCGCGCCGGGCGAGGTGAGCACCGTGCGCGCCGTCTTCCGGAACGAGAACGGGCTGAGCCCCACCGGCGCCGTCGACCTCGGGCTGCGCGGGCTGGACGGCGCCCGGGCGCAGGACCCGACCTCGCACCGGGCCGTCAGCCCCGGCGGGACGGCCACCGTGCGCTGGCGCTTCACCGCGCCCGCCGGACGGCAGGGCGCGCCGCTGGAGCCGCTGGAGTACACGGTGGAGGCCGAGAACGGCCCCGCGGGCCAGGAGCGGGTCACCCTCGGCCGGGCCGGCCGGATCTACCGCGCGGGCCCGCTCCCGGGCGGAGTGCGGACGGCCACGACCAACGAGGCCGTCTTCGGGCACCTGGACGGGCGCTGGGCGGTCGACGGCGCCGGGGCCGACCTGTGGCGGGCCACCGCCGAGTTCGGCACCGTCTACCGTCCGCGGGCACTGCGCGACGGCGGCACCGTGACGCTGAAGGTCGTCTCCCAGGAGGACAGCGGCCCGTGGGCGCGTGCGGGCATCGTGGTCCGCAACAGCCTCGCCGAGCCGGACACGGCGGGCTTCGTGAACCTGGCGGTGACCCCGGCCCACGGTGTCGTGCTGTCCTACGACAGCGACGGCGACGGCACCCTGGACACCTACCGGGCCGTCTCCGGTGTCCGGGCTCCGGTGCTGCTGCGGCTCTCCCGGTCCGGGTCCGCCTACCGGGGAGAGCTCTCGACCGACGGCGGGAAGAGGTGGCGTACCGTCTCAACCGTCGAGGTCCCCGGCGCGTCCGGGAGACAGGACGCCGGGCTGTTCATGTCCGCGGCCAACGGCGGCAGCGGTGACCGTGCGCTGGTGGAGTTCGCGGACTGGCGGACCGACTAGCACGGCGCGGACGGGCGGAGAACGGGCGGAGAACGGGTGGAGGTCGCGGGAACGTGACGGAGGACAGACCGCGGGCCGCGGTGCAGTCGCACGAACTGATGCTGGCGCTCGTGCGGGGGCCCGCGCTCGCGGTCGTCACCCTGCCGCTGTCCATCCTGCTGTTCACCCTCTCCCTCGTCTCGATCGTGCTGCTGCCGATCGGGGTGGGCGTCGTGACCACGCCGCCCACCCAGCAGGCCGTCCGCTGGTACGCCGGCCAGCGGCGGCGGCTGGTGCACGCCTGGGCCGGGCTGGAGGTGCCCGAACCGTACCGGCCCTGGCCGCGGGACCTGCGCGGCGGCGTCGTCGGGCAGGTGGAGCGGTGCACCCTGCTGCTCAAGGACCCGGCCACCTGGCGCGACATGGCGTGGCTGCCCGCCGACATGACGGCCGGTTTCGTCACCGCGCTGCTGCCGCCGCTGCTGCCGCTCAACCTCCAGCTCACCAAGAGGATGCTGGAACCCACCCGGGAGATGCTGCTCTCCCGGCGGGTGACGGAGCTGTACGAGACGCGGCACGACGCGGTGGACACCTCGGCGGCCGAACTGCGCCGCATCGAACGGGATCTGCACGACGGCGCCCAGGCCCGGCTGGTCGCCATGGGCATGAGCCTGGGCACCATCGAAGCGCTGGTCGAACGGGATCCGGCCCGCGCCAAGCAGATGATCGCGCAGGCCCGGGAGAACTCCGCCGAGGCGCTGACCGAACTGCGCGACCTGGTGCGGGGCATCCACCCGCCGGTGCTGGCCGAGCGCGGGCTGCCCGACGCGCTGCGGGCGCTGGCACTGCGGATGCCGGTACCCGTCGAGGAGGACATCGAGCTCCCGGGCCGGTTCGAGGAACCTCTGGAGTCGGCGGTCTACTTCGCCGTCAGCGAGCTGCTCACCAACGCCGCCAAGCACGCCGGGGCCGCGAAGGTGTGGCTGGACGTGCTCCACGTCGGCGCGCCGGACGGCTCCGCGATCCGGGTGACGGTGACCGACGACGGCCGGGGCGGCGCCTCCCTCGGCTCCGGCTCGGGCCTGCACGGCGTCCAGCGCCGACTCGCCCAGTTCGACGGGGTGCTGGCGCTGAGCAGCCCGCCCGGCGGACCCACGATGATCACCCTGGAGGTCCCGGCCGGCCACGCGGCCGAGTGAGGTGACCCCCGGCCCGGGCACCTCGTTCTGTGGGTGTGAGTGAGCGGACCGCGACGCTGGACGTCGAACAGGCCGAGCTCGCCCTCGTGGAGCACTACGGGAGGCTGGTCCGGCTCGCGTACTGCGTGCTGGAGGACGGCCCCCGCCGCGCTCCCGCGGCGCACGCGGTGACCTGCGGGGCGCTGCCCCGGAGGTGCACGTCCACGGCGGCGCTTCCCCGCCCGCAGGCGGCGGACGAGGACCCCGTCTACGTGTGGCTGCGGCTGCGGGTGCTCCGCGCGGCGCTGGCCCGGCCGCGGGGCCCGTGGCTGCCGCGCTCCCTCCCCCGCGGCGGAGCCCCGGCCCGTGCCGCGTACGCGCTGCGGCACCTGGAGCGGATGGCCGACCCGGAGATCCGGACCCTGCTGCGCGCCGCCCGCGTACGGGACCCGGACGCGGCACTGGCCGGAGCGGTGAAGGCAGCGGACGCGCCCGGTGGCCCCGGAGCACCCGCCCCCGCCCCCGGGCCCGTCGGAGAGCCGTGCCCCCTGTGCGGGGACGGGGCCGGGGTCCAGCATGCCCTCGACACGGTGCGGCGGCGCCGGCAGCGGCGGAGGGCCGGGGCCGCGGCGCTCGCGGCGCTGGTGTGCTGCGGGCTGCTCGGGGTGCCGGGCGACACCTGGGGGCCGGATGCCGCCGCCCGGCCACCGCTGGTGCGCGGCACCGACGCGGAGCAGGCCCTCGATCCAGGTGCGCTGGTGCGCGCGGGGGCCGGTGCCTGGCGGCGGGCTTCCCGGACGGACTTCGGGGCCTGGCCGGCGCGCGGTGCGCTCACCCGCGACGCATCGTTGCTGCGCCGGGCGCTGGTGACCTGGGCGCGGCCGCGCGCCGACGTCCGGGTCGAAGCCGCACCCGGCACCCCCGAGGGCCCACCGCCCGGACCGCCGCAACTGCTGTACGCGGGGCGGCTGGCGGGGGCCGCCGTGGTGCTGCTGTACGACGGGCTGCGGGTGGCGCGGTACACCGAGCCGCTGGACCCGGACGACGGCTCGGCCGCCGCCGAGGCCGCCGAGGAGGGGGTCTCGCTGGAGCTGGCCCGCACGGCGGGTGCGGCGACGGCGGAGTCCGGGGCCCTGGTCGTGACCCGGCGCGGGGGAAAGGTGCGGTATCTGACGGCGCCGTGGATCACCCGCGCGGCCCGGGTGGACCTCCTGGACCCGGGGGACGAGGCGGGCCGGACGCTCTCCCGCGGCGCGGACGGGGTGACCGGGCCGGTGCCGCTGCCGGTCACGCTGCCGCAGCACTGCGACACCTGGCCGGGGCTGGCGCTGCGGGGAAGCCCGGGGGCGGCCCGGCGCCTGCAGCTCTACACGGACCTGGGCGAGTTGGCCCCGGCACGGCTGACCGACGGCGCCGAGCGGACGCCCGCGACCGGCACCGCGGCCCGCAGGCGGCTGGCACGTACGGCATGCCACCTCCCGGCGGTGCTGGACCGGGGGGTCAGGGCCGTCAACTCCTGGCAGTTCGCGCGGCAGCGGCTGCCGGACGGGGACGGCGAGGCGGCATGGGTGTGTACGAGGGCCGCCACCTGGCGGGGGCCCGGAGCCCGGGTGATGACGCAGTTCCAGCCCCCGGCGGGCGCTCCGGGCCGTCCCGGGGCGGTGACGTCCCGGCTGGAGGACAGCCGGGTGTGCGGGCCGCACGCGCGGGCGGTGCTCACGGGACTGCTGTGGCGGTCGACCGAGGGCCGCTGGTATGTGCTGGCGGCCGGGGACGAGGGCGTCACCCGGCTGCGGGCGCGCGGCGAGGGCCTGTTGGGCGGACCGGCGGAGGCGGTGGGCAACACGCTGGCGGTCCGCGCCGGGCGGCAGGCGTCGGCCCGGCTCTCGGCGACGCGCCGGAACGGTGCCGCCCCGGCCACGTCTCCCGCCCCCGTCGGTCCACCGGACTGACCCGACCCGCACCCCGGACTCCGGCCCGCGGGCGGACCGGTACCGCGCCACCAGGCACCGGGACACCAGGCACCGGGACACCAGGCACCGGGTCACCAGGCACGGGGCCCCGGTTCACCAGGCGCAGGGCCCAGGGTCACCGGGCGCCGGACCCGGTGCTGCGGAAGGTGCGGCGGTAGGTGTCCGGGGGCACGCCGAGGGCGCGGTTGAAGTGGCGGCGCAGTGTGGTGGCCGTGCCCATGCCGGTGGCCGCCGCGATGGCGTCGATGCTGTCGGCCGAGGTCTCCAGCAGTTCCTGGGCGCGCCGGATCCGCTGCGTCAGCAGCCACTGCAGCGGGGTGGTGCCGGTCGCCGTCCGGAAGTGGCGGCTCAGCTGGCGGGTGCTCATGTTCGCGCGGCGGGCCAGGTCCTCCACGGTCAGCGGCCGGTCGAGCCGTTCGTTCACCCAGGGCAGCAGGCCGGAGAGCGGGTGCGTGTCCCGTTCGGGTACCGGCGCGGTGACGAACTGGGCCTGGCCCCCGGCCCGGTGCGGGGGCACGACCAGGCGGCGGGCGACCGTGTTGGCGAGCGCCGAACCGTGGTCGAGCCGGACCAGGTGCAGGCACAGGTCCATGGCGGCGGCCTTGCCGGCGGAGGTGAGCACACTGCCGTTGTCGACGTAGAGCACGTCCGGGTCCACCTCGACCCGGGGGTGGCGGGCGGCCAGCGCCTCGGTGTGCGCCCAGTGCGTCGTCGCGCGGCGGCCGTCCAGCAGCCCGGCGGCGGCCAGCACGAACGCGCCCGTGCACAGGGAGGCGACCCGTGCGCCCGCCTCGTGGGCGGCGCGCACCGCGTCCACCAGGTCGGCGGGCGGGTCCACGTCGACGTCGGCCCAGCCGGGGACGATCACGGTGTCGGCCTCCGGGAGCCGGTCGAGACCGCGGTCGGGCTCCAGTCGGAACCCGCCGAACCGCACGGGGCCCGGGCCGTGGACGCTGAGGCGGTACCAGGAGCCGGCCGCGGCGGGCAGGTCGGTGCCGAAGACCTCATAGGCCACGGACAGCTCGAAGTGCAGCATGCCGTCGGTGACGGCCAGCGCGACAGTACCCATGTCCGAAATTGTACGCAGCATGTCGTTCCGGACACTCACCTCCGTCACTCCGGACCACACAGGATGTCTCCAGTTGCACAGCGAGGACGACGGGAGAATCCGATGGGGTCGGGTCAGGCAGTGACGGTGTTCGGCGCCTACGGGCACACCGGACGGTTCGTGGTGGCGGAGTTGCCGGCCCGGGGATTCGTGCCGATCCTGTCCGGACGCGACGCGGAGAAGCTGCGGGCGCACGCCCCCTCGGCCCCGGAGCTGGAGATCCGGCCCGCCGCCGTGGACGACCCGGCCGCGCTGGACCGCGCCCTGGCCGGGGCGGACGCCGTGCTCAACTGCGCCGGACCGTTCGCCTCGACCGCCGCCCCGGTGATCGAGGCGGCGCTGCGCGCCGGGATCCCGTATGTGGACGTGGCCGCCGAGATCGAGGCCAACCTCGACACCTTCGCGCACTTCGCGGAGCGCGCCGCCGCCGCGGGCACCGTGGTGCTCCCGGCCATGGCCTTCTTCGGCGGCCTCGGCGACCTGCTGGTCACCGCGGCGCTGGGCGGCCTGGAGGCGGCCGACGAGGCGCACATCGCCTACGGGTTGAGCGGCTGGCACCCCACGGCCGGGACCCGCGAAGCCGGTGCGGTCTCCCGGGAGCGCAGGGACGGCCGCCGGCTGCGCTACAGCGGCGGGCGGCTGGAGTACCGCGAGGACGCCCTGCCGCAGCGGACCTGGCACTTCCCCGAGCCGCTGGGGACCCGGACCGTGCTCGGGGAGTTCACCATGGCCGACGTGGTCACCGTCCCCAGCCATCTGGCCGTCCCCGAGGTGTGCACGTACATGAGCACCGAGGCGGCGGGCGACATGGCCGCTGCGGACACCCCGCCGCCGACCGCGGTGGACGCGCAGGGGCGGTCCGCGCAGACCTTCCTCGTCGACGTCGTGGTCCGGCACGGGGGCACGGAGCGGCGCGCCGTCGCGCGCGGGCAGGACATCTACGCCGTCAGTGCCCCGCTCGCGGTGGAGGCGGTCCGCCGGATCCTCGCCGGAGAGGTCCGGAGGACCGGAGTCGCCTCCGCCGGGGCGCTCTTCGACGCGCCGGACTTCCTGCGCTCCCTCTCCGCGCATTTGACGCTGGACCTGCCGCTGGACCTGCCGCAGCCGTCCGGTTCGGGTGCAGGTGCGGGAACTGTGGCGTAGCGGCCCGCCGGTGCACGGTGGGGCGGTTCCCGACCGGAGCCGCCGCACCCCTGTCGCAACAACCTACGCATCAGTAAATTGACAGCATGTCTAATACGGAGCGCACGGAGCTGAAGGCGAGGCGGGTCGCCTTCGACTGGTCGGCCACCCCTCTGCACTGGTTGCCCGGCGACCCGGCGACGACCCACACCATCAACGTGCTGCACCTCCTGCTGCCCGCCGGGGAGCGCTGGTTCGTGCACGTCTACAAACAGGTGCTGCCGCAGATCCGCGACCCCGAACTGCGCAAGGACGTCATCGGGTTCATCGGCCAGGAGGCCGTGCACTCGCAGGCGCACGACGACGTGCTGCCGCACCTCGCGGAGCTCGGCCTCGACCCGGCGCCCTACACCGCGCAGGTGGACTGGTTCTTCGAGAAACTGCTGGGCGACCGCACGCTCCCACCGGGCAGACCGCGCCAGTGGTGGCTGATGGAACGGGTGGCGCTCATCGCGGCCATCGAGCACTACACCGCCTTCCTCGGCGACTGGGTGCTCAACGCCGAGGCACTGGACCGCCGGGGCGCCGACCCGGTGATGCTGGACCTGCTGCGCTGGCACGGCGCGGAGGAGGTCGAGCACCGGTCGGTCGCCTTCGACCTGTTCCTGCACGTCGACGGCGGCTACCGGCGACGGGTGCGCACCTGGGCACTGGCCTTCTCGGCGCTGGTGTTCCTGTGGCAGCGCGGTGCCCGCTTCTTCATGGAGAACGACCCGACGCTGGTGGACGGCCGCGCCGGCTTCCGCGCGTTCCTGCGCGCGGGCCGACAGGGCGTGCTGCCCTCCGCGGGCGCCATGCTGCGCTCCGTACCGACGTACCTCAGCCGCGACTACCACCCCTCGCAGGAGTGCAGCACCGCGCAGGCGGTCGCCTATCTGAACAGCTCGCCCGGCGCCAACGGCCGCCCGCAGCCCGGTGGTCCGCACACCGCCGCCGCATCCGGCGGAGCACTCCGATGACCCGCGCGGACACGGCGCGCACCGCAGCCGTGCTGGCGCTCACCGCGGGCACCGCCCTGCTGGCCAAGCGCGCGATGGGCCGGCGCATCGAGCGCTCCCCGCTGTGGCCGATGCCCGCGCTGGACCGGCCGGTCTCCGGCACCATGGGCCTGCGGCGGACCGGACCGGACCGCTCGGAGCGCACGGTGCGGGTGACCGGACGGCACGCGGTCGCCGACCGGGTCGTCCAACTCCGCCTCGGCGCACCCGACGGCGCCGCGCTGCCGGACTGGGAGCCGGGCGCGCATCTGGACCTCGTGCTGCCCTCCGGGCTGGTGCGGCAGTACTCGCTCTGCGGCGACCCGGCCGAGGCCGACACCTGGACGGTGGCCGTGCGACTGACCGACGACTCCCGCGGCGGCTCCCGCGCCGTGCACGAACAGCTCCACGAGGGCGCGGAACTGCGGGTACGCGGTCCCCGCAACCGCTTCCCGCTGGCCGAAGCACCCGCCTATCTCTTCCTCGCCGGGGGCATCGGCATCACGCCGCTGCTGCCGATGATCCGCGCGGTGGCGGCGGCGAACGCACCATGGCGGCTGGTCCTCGGCGGCCGCACCCGCGCCTCGATGCCGTTCCTGGACGAACTGGCCGCGCTGGACGGCGGGCAGGGACGGGTGACGCTCGTCCCGCAGGACGAGGCGGGCCACCCCGACCTGGCGGGCGCGCTGGCCGGGATGCCGCCCGAGGCGGCGGTCCACTGCTGCGGCCCCGCACCCCTGCTGGACGCGGTCACCGCACTGTGCGAGGGCGAGAGGGCGCCCGGCGGCGGGCTGCACCTGGAGCGGTTCACGGCGCAGCCGCCGGACGCGGCCGGCCCGAACCACCCCTTCGAGGTCGAACTGCGCCGCTCGGGACGCACCCTGGCAGTGCCCGCCGACTCCACGGCGCTGGCCACGGTCCGCGCCGCCTGCCCGGACACCGCCTACTCCTGCGAACAGGGCTTCTGCGGCACCTGCCGCACCAGGGTGCTCCAGGGCCCCGTCGAGCACCGGGACGAACTGCTGTCGGACGCCGAGCGGGACGCGCACATGCTGCTGTGCGTCTCCCGGGCGCGGGGCGCGGGACAGCGCCTGGTGCTGGACCTGTAGGGGCTGCGGGCCGGCGGGCGGGGCGCCGCTCGCTAGGGTGAACCGCATGACGACCGGGGCGCGCCGCAAGAGGAGGATGGGTGTCGAGGAGCGGCGGCAGCAACTGATAGACGTCGCCCTCGACCTGTTCAGCAGACGTTCCCCCGAGAGCGTCTCGATAGACGACATCGCGGCGGCGGCCGGGATCTCCCGGCCGCTCGTCTACCACTACTTCCCCGGCAAGCACAGCCTGTACGAGGCAGCGGTGCGGCGGGCTGCCGAAGAACTGACGGGACGGTTCGCCGAGCCGCCCGAGGGTCCGCTGAGCGGGCGGCTGCTGCGGGTGATGGGACGCTACTTCGACTTCGTCGCCGAGCACGGCCCCGGCTTCTCGGCACTGCTGCGCGGCGGTCCGGCCATGGGCGCCGACCCGGCGCGGGCCCGCACCAGCGCCATGATCGACGAGGTGCGGGCCACGGCCTGTCGCCAGGTGCTCGGCCATCTGGGAGTCGATACCCCCGGACCGCGACTGGCACTGGTGGTCCGCTCCTGGGTGGGGCTCGCCGAGACCACGGCGCTGTCCTGGCTGGAGGCGCCGCAGGCGATGCCGCGCGAGGAACTGGAGAGCCAACTCGTGCACAGCTTCGTGGCACTGGCCGCGGTGAGCGCACTGCACGACGAGCAGACCCGCCGGGTACTGCGGGACATCGTGCGGCAGGAGCCCGAGGACGGTCCGCTGCGCGAACTGGCGACCCAGCTGGCCGCGTCGGCCCCGGACCGCTGAGCCCGCGGACGGATCTCAGGCGTCCCGTCGGCGGGTCACCACCGCGGCCGCCAGCAGCGCGCCCAGCGCCCACACCAGCAGGGCCAGCAGCCCGCCGGGGCGCTCCAGGGTGCCGTTGCCGCCCAGCAGCCAGGCTTCGGAGGCACCCCCGGGCAGCAGGTCGACCGCCGTCTCGCCACCGGGCACCGGATCCAGCGCCACCGGTACCAGGAACAGCAGGCCGAACAGTGCGGTGACCGTGCCCGCCGAGCGGCGCACCACCGCGGCCAGCCCCAGTGTGAGCGTGCCCAGCAGCGCGGCGTGCACCGCGACGGCCAGGAGCTGACCGGCCGTCGCGGCAGCGTCGAACGTGCTCCGGGCCAGGGCCAGTGCACCGCAGACCGCACCCAGCAGCGCGCAGGCCAGCCCGGTGGCGCAGACCGCCGCGCCCAGGGTGAGCGCCTTGGCGGTCAGCAGCCGGACGCGGTCGGGTACGCACAGCAGTGCCGTCGCCGCACCTCCGGTGGCCTGCTCGCCGGTCACCGCCAGCATGGCGAGCGAGGCCAGCACGAGACAGGTGCCGTTCAGTTCGGCCACCACGGCCGGGTCGCCGGGCGAGGCGCCCGGATCGTGGGTGAGCACCCCCGTGGCGGAGGCGACCAGCCCGGTCAGTGCGAGCGCGCCCAGCAGCAGGTACCAGGTCGAGCGCAGGGACACCAGCTTGGTCCACTCGGCGGCCACCGCCCACCGCAGCGCGGTACGGCGCCGGACCGTGCGGGCAACCGGTTCCGTGACGGCGGCGGTCACCGGACCACCTCCGCTTCCCCGGCGGCGGCCCGGTCCGGGACGGCGCCGCCGGTCTGCGCGTACTCCACGCTGTCCGACGTCAGCCGCAGGTACGCCTCCTCCAGCGACGCCTCCTCCGCACGCAGTTCGTGCAGCCGGACATGCGCCCGGTGGGCGAGGTCGCCCACGCGCTCGGCCGACGTCCCGGCCACCGCCAGCGCGTTTGGACCGGTCCAGTCCACCTCGGCGCCCGCCTCCGCGAGCCGGTCGGCCAGCAGCCGCAGCCCGCCGGGCTCGGGCCCCCGCACCCGCACGGTGCGGCGGGTACCGGCGGCGACCACGTCGGCGACGGTCCCGTCGGCCAGCAGCCGGCCCCGGCCGATCACCACCACCCGGTCCGCCGTCAGTTCCAGCTCGCTCATCAGGTGGCTGGAGAGGAAGACGGTGCGGCCCTCGTCGGCCAGGGAGCGCAGGAACGTGCGCACCCAGCGGACCCCGTCCGGGTCCAGCCCGTTGACCGGCTCGTCCAGCAGCAGCACCGCCGGGTCGCCGAGCAGCGCGGCGGCGATGCCCAGGCGCTGGGACATGCCCAGCGAGAAGGACCCGGCCCGCTTGTCCGCCACGTCGGCCAGACCGACCGCCTCCAGTACCTCGGGCACCCGGCGTGCGGGGATGCCGTTGCTGCGGGCCATCGCCAGCAGGTGCCGGTACGCGGTGCGGCGGGGGTGCGCCGCACGGGCGTCGAGCAGCGCGCCGACGGTGCGCAGCGGCCGGTCCAGGCGGGCGTAGGGCCGGCCCTGGACCAGGGCGCTGCCGGAGGTGGGCCGGTCGAGTCCGGTGATCAGGCGCATGGTGGTGGACTTGCCCGCGCCGTTGGGGCCCAGGAAGCCGGTGACCTTGCCGGGCGCCACATCGAGGGTCAGGTCGTCGACGGCGGTCTTCTCGCCGTATCTCTTGGTGAGTCCGCGCAGTGTGAGCATGCCGCGGACGCTATGCGGCGGCCGGAGCGGGGACAGTGCACGCGAGTCGGGGGCACCCTGCACTTTCGTCAGGGGCCGCGGCCACGGCGCACGGACCGTACGGGGGCTAGCGTGAGAGCCTCACCACGGGTGGGCTCACGGGGAGAACGGGGAGGACACCATGATCCGGGTACTGCTGGCAGACGACGAGGCGATGATCCGTGCCGGGGTCCGGGCGATCCTCGCCTCGGCGGGGGACATCGAGGTGGTCGCCGAGGCCGCTGACGGGCGGGAGGCGGTCGCGCTGGCCCAGCGGCACCGTCCGCACGTGTGCCTGCTGGACATCCGGATGCCGCACCTGGACGGCCTGCGGGCGGCGGCCGAACTGCGCCGCACCTGCCCGCAGAGCGCGGTGATGATGCTGACCACCTTCAACGAGGAGGAGTACATCGCCACCGCACTCGGCTCCGGTGCCGCCGGGTTCGCGCTCAAGTCGGGCGACCCGCACGAACTGCTGGCCGGGGTGCGCGCGGTGCACGGCGGAGGCGCCTACCTCTCCCCCACCGTGGCCCGGCACGTGATCACGCACATGGCGGCCGGGCGGCTGGGCCGCCGGGCCGACGCGCGGGCCCGCACCGCGGCGCTGACCCCGCGCGAGCGCGAGGTGCTGGGCCTGGTCGGCGCGGGACTGTCCAACGCCGAGATCGCGGACCGGCTGCATGTGGTGGAGGGCACGGTGAAGACCTACGTCAGCCAGGTCCTCGCCCGTCTGGAGCTGCGGAACCGCGTCCAGATCGCGGTCCTGGCCCACGAGGCGGGACTGGTGCCGGAGGGTACGGGCGACGGCGCGGAAGGCGGAGCGGCGGCGGGCTGACCCCGGCCGAGGCACCCGGCCGCCGCTCCGGTCAGCCGCGGGGCGCGTGCGCCGTGGAGCCCCGGACCACCAGCTCCGGCTGGAAGACGAACTCCGTGTCGGCCCTCGGACTGCCGCCCATCGGCTCCAGCAGCGCGTGCACGGCGGCGTCGGCCATCGCCCGCACGGGCTGGCGGACGGTGGTCAGCGGCGGATCGGTGAAGGCGTTGAACTCGGAGTCGTCGTAGCCGACCACCGACACCTCCCGCGGCACCGCCAGCCCCCGCTGCCGCGCGGCCCGTACCGCGCCCAGGGCCATCGGGTCGCTGCCGCACACGAGGCCCGTACAGCCCGCGTCCAGCAACGCCCCGGCCGCCGCGTGGCCGCCCTCGACGGTGAAGAGGGTGTGCCGGATCGACGGCTCGGCCCCGCAGCGCTGCATGGCGCGGGTGAAGCCGGCCACCTTGCGCCGGGTGGGGACGAACCGCTCCGGTCCGACGGCCAGCCCGATGCGCTCGTGGCCCAGTTGGCGCAGATGCTCGACGGCCATCGCGGCGGCCGCCTCGTCGTCCGGGGAGACGAACGGTGCGCTGATCTCGTCGTTGTACCCGTTGATCAGCACGAACGGCACCCCGCGGGCCGCCAGTCGGGCATAGCGGGAAGGATCGGCCGTCAGATCGGCGTGCAGTCCGGAGAGGAAGATGATCCCGGAGACGTCCCGCTCCACGAGCTGACCGACCAGTTCGTCCTCGGTGGCGCCGCCCAGCATCCGGGTCCCGAGCACGGGAGTGAAGCCGTACCCGGACAGGGACTGCTCGATGACCTGGGCGAACGCGGGGAAGATCGGATTGGTCAACTCCGGGATGACCAGCCCCACCAGCCCCGCGCTGCGCTGCCGGGCCCGCGCCGGGCGCTCGTAGCCGAGCACGTCGACGGCGGCCAGCACCCGCTGCCGGGTCGCCGCGGCCACCCCCGGTCTGCCGTTCAGCACCCGGCTGGCCGTGGCCTCGCTGACCTCGGCCTGCACCGCGATGTCGGCCAGCCGTGCGGTGAGCGCCGCGGTCATCGCCCGGCCCACCAGGCGGTCGTGTCGCCGGGCAGTACCGTCCTGCCGGACTCCGCCGCGGGCAGCGGACCGCTGGCGAGGAGGAGTGCGCCGGTGCGGAAGTCCAGCGCGGCCGGCTCGGTGCCGGTGTTGGCCGCACACACGAACCCGCCGCGGCGGAAGGCCAGCACCCCTTCGGGCGCGGCGAGCCACTGCAGCGGTTCGCCGTCGCCCAGTTCGGGGCGCTCGCGGCGCAGCCGCAGTGCGGTCCGGTACAGCTCCAGGGTGGAGCCGGGGTCGCCGGTCTGCGCCGCGACGGACAGCTCGCCCCACTCCGGCGGCTGCGGCAGCCAGCTTCCACCGGTCCCGAAGCCGAACGAGGGCCCGTCGCCCTCCCAGGGCAGCGGTACGCGGCAGCCGTCGCGGAGGCCGTCCTGCCCGTTGTCCCGGAAGAACGACGGATCCTGGCGTGCCTCGTCGGGCAGTTCCGTCACCTCCGGGAGGCCCAGCTCCTCGCCCTGGTAGAGGTAGGCGGAGCCGGGCAGCGCCAGCATCAGCAGCGAGGCGGCGCGGGCACGGGACACACCGCCGCCGAGCCGGGTGCGGTGGCGGACCACGTCGTGGTTGGACAGCACCCAGGTGGCGGGTGCGCCGACGGCACCGAGCGAGGTGAGGGACGCGTCGACGACCTCGCGGAGCGCTCGCGCGTCCCAGTCGGTGCCCAGATAGTGGAAGTTGAACGCCTGGTGCAGCTCGTCCGCGCGGACGTACAGCGCGGTGCGCTCGGCGCTGGGCGCCCACGCCTCGGCGACACCGATCCGGTCCCCCGGGTACTCGTCGAGCACCTGCCGCCAGGAGCGGTAGATCTCGTGCACCCCGTCCTGGTCGAAGAACGGCAGCTCGGCGGTGCCCAGCAGGCGGAGCTGCTCGCCGCTGCCCATGTCGGGCAGCCCGGCCGCCTTGACCAGACCGTGGGCCACGTCGACCCGGAAGCCGTCCACCCCCAGGTCCAGCCAGAACCGCAGCACGGAGCGGAACTCGTCGCGTACGGCGGGATGCTCCCAGTTGAAGTCGGGCTGCTCCGGCGCGAACAGGTGCAGATACCACAGCCCTGGAGCGCCGGGCACCGGGCTCCAGGCGGGACCGCCGAAGACCGACTCCCAGTCGTTGGGCGGCAACGCGCCCCGCTCCCCGCGGCCCGTGCGGAAGTGGTACCGCTCGCGGGCCGCCGGATCGCCCGCCAGCGCGCGGACGAACCACTCGTGCCGGTCGGAGGAGTGGTTGGGGACGATGTCGATGATGACGCACAGCCCGAGTGCGTGCGCGTCCCGGATGAGCGCGTCCGCGTCGTGCAGCGTGCCGAACATCGGGTCGATGGCCCGGTAGTCGGCGACGTCGTACCCGGCGTCGGCCTGCGGTGAGGCGTAGAAGGGGCTGAGCCAGACGGCGTCCACCCCGAGTGCGGCCAGGTGCGGCAGCCGCTGCCGCACACCGGGCAGGTCGCCCATGCCGTCGCCGTCGCCGTCGGCGAACGAGCGCGGATACACCTGATAGATCACCGCGTCCCGCCACCAGCCGGAGGCGCCGGACCGGGCCGAGGAGGCGGCGTCCGGACACGCGGCCCGGCCGCGCGGGTCCACGGCGCCGTCGGCCTGCGGTGCGCTGCTGTGCTGAGTCATGTCGTCCCTGAGGGGTTGGCGTGGTCCCGCCGTCGGCGGGATACGGATCGGGTTCGCCGCGGAGAGCGTGGGCCTAGGTCTTCGTGGCGCCGGCCGTCAGGCCGCCGACCAGATGGCGCTGCGCGAAGCCGAAGACCACGGCGGCCGGTACGGCGATGACGACGGCCGCCGCCGTCATGGCGCCCCAGTCGGCGCCGTAGCGGTTGACGAAGGTCTGCAGGCCGCCCGCCAGGGTCAGGTTCTCCTCGCCGGTCATGAAGGCCGTCGCGTAGGCGACCTCCGCCCATGCGGTCACGAAGGTGTAGAAGCCGGTGACGGCGATCCCGGGCTTGGCCAGCGGCAGGATCAGCCGCCAGAACGTACCGAAGGGGTTGAGCCCGTCGACCCGGCCCGACTCGTCGATGTCGACGGGGATGGTGTCGAAGAACCCCTTCATCATCCACGCACAGAACGGCACGGCGATCGTCAGATAGGTGATGATCAGCCCCAGCGGCTGGTTGAGCAGGCCCAGCTTCGCCATCGTGTTGTAGAGCGGGACGATCAGCACGGCCATCGGGAACATCTGGGTGATCAGCAGTACCCACATCAGCGGCCGCATACCGGGGAAGCGGAACCGGCTGAGCGCATAGCCGGTGGTGGCCGCGATGAGCACGCCGACCACCGTGGTGCCGACCACGACGATCAGCGAGTTGCCGAACCAGGTGAGGAAGTGCGTGTCGGCGACGACATGCCGGTAGTTGCTGAAGGTGAAGTCCTTCACCAGGGCCGTGGTGAACGACTCGCCTTCCGGCTTGAACGAGGTCACCAGCAGCCACAGCGGCGGGAACAGGGCGCACACCGTGCCCAGCAGCAGGCCCGCGTGCAGTCCGGCGGAGGCGAGCGGGGTTCTCTTCGTCGTTCTCATGGTTGTCACCACGCCTCTCCCTGGCGGCGCAGCGCCCGCCGGTAGACGACCGTGAACAGGGACAGCAGCAGCAGGATGAGCACGCCCCAGGCCGCCGACGTGGCGAAGTCCCGCGGGCTGTTGACGAACGAGAGCCGGAAGGCATAGGTCACCAGGATCTCCGTCGAGTCCTCGGGCCCGCCCCGGGTGAGCAGGAAGATCACCGGGAACATGTTGAACGTCCAGATGGTGCTGAGCAGGACCACCGTGCTGCTGACCGAACGCACGCCCGGCAGCGTGATGTTGCGGAACCGCTGCCAGGGACCGGCGCCGTCCATCTCGGCCGCCTCGTACAGTTCACCGGGTATCGCCTGCAGCGCGCCCAGCATCGCGACGATCATGAACGGTACGCCCAGCCACACGTTCACCGCGATGACCGACACCTTGGCCCACACCGGGTCGCCCAGCCACGGGACGCCGTCGATGCCGCCACCGGAGAGCACCTTGTTGAGCAGCCCGTGCTTCTCGTTGAACAGCATCTTCCAGGCGAAGACCGAGACGAACGCCGGAATGCCCCACGGGACGATCATCGCGACCCGGTAGAACGAGCGCCCGCGCACCTTGCGGTTGAGCATGACCGCCAGCGTCAGCCCCAGCGTGAACGTGACACCGACGCATCCCGTGGTCCACAGCACCGTCCAGCCCAGACGGTCCCAGAAGACACTGTCCGAGAGGATCGCCCGGTAGTTGTCCAGACCCGTGAACTCATAGGTGGCCGGGATGTGGTTGACGCCGATGGTGCGCTCGACGTTTGCCTCGTCGGCGTCGGTGAGCGACAGATAGACACCGCGGCCGAGGGGGTACCCGACGATCAGCCCGATCACCAGCACCACCGGGGCCACCATCGTCCAGGCGTACCAGTGCCGCGCCGCCCAGCTTCTGACCTTCCTCATCCGACCTTCCCATTTCCTCGCCCCCGTCGCGAGGGGGCGACCCCCTCCACGGGGAGCGTTTGCGTTGTGGGGGCACGCCCCCGTCGTTCCCGGCTGCCGCCGAGCGGTCGTGTCGGGGGGCTCCTCCCCCAGACTTCGTCCGGGGGGACCCCCACCCAACGGCCCCCCGCTAAGTGGGCTCCGCCCCCTTAGAAACCCCCAGGCACCACAACTTCTCCCTCCCCCTCCCGCATCCGGCAACCGCCGGAGGACTCTCGACTGCGGGAGCGCTCTTGTGCTGTGACGGACGGCATCAGGACACTTCCCGCAGACAACAGACCAAAGAAAAGGCCCGGAGCAAGGTCCGCAAGGGGCTCACATGAGTGCGGCTGGGGGTCCTAGGGGGCGAAGCCCACTAGCGGGGGGCTGTTGGGGGGCGGAGCCGCCCCAACGCCCGTCCGGCGAGGACAACGGGGGCTCGGGGGCGAAGCCCCCGACAACGAAGCCGCACCCGGCGAACAACAGACGGGGAAACGCACCCCGCAAGGGGACCGCACCCCGCGAAGGGGACCGCACCCCGCGAAGGGGACCGGCGCCCCCGCGAGGGCGGCACCCGGCAAGGGCTAGTGGTAGCCCTTCAGGAGTTTGCGGAACTTGTCGCCCGTCCCCTCCGCGGCCGCCGCAGGCGACTTCCCCCCGGCAAGGACCCCGTCGACGCCGACCCGAATCGGCTCGAAGAGCGAGTTGCCCTCGGCGATCCAGGGCCGCTGGACGGCCTTGGCGACGGCGGGGCGGAAGAACTTCACCATCTGGTTCTTCTTGACGGCGTCTTTCTCGTACACGGACTTGCGGGTGGGCAGGAGCGACAGCTCCTCCGTGGTGCGGGCCTGCACTTCCGCACTGCTCATGTACTTGGCGAACTCCTGCGCGGCCCGCATGTTCTTCGTTCCGGCGTACACGGACAGGTTCCAGCCGCCCTGCGGGGAGCCCTGGGCCTTGCTGCCCGCGGGGACGGGGGCCACGCCGAGATTGTCCGTGTCCTTGTCCCCGTTCTTGAACTCCTTGCCCTCGCGGGCGAGCGCGATGTCCCAGGGGCCGTCGATGATCATGGCGACATCGCCGTCCTGGAACGCCTTGATGCCGTTCTCCTGGCCGTCGCTGGAGTCGGTGACGGCCGCTTTGGAGTCGACGAGGTCCTTCATGGTGGCGAGGGCCCGCACTCCGGGCTTCTCGTCGACGGTGACCTTCTTGTGCTCGGGGTCGATGAGGTCGCCGCCCTCGCCGTAGAGGTAGGGCAGGAACCAGTAGGGGTCGTCGCCGCGCAGGTACAGCGCGGTGGCGCCGGTCTTGTCCTTGATCTTCGCGGCGTTCTTCTTCAGTTCGGCGAAGGAGGTGGGCACCTCGACACCGGCCTTCTTCAGCAGCCGCTTGTTGTAGAAGAGCCCGAGCGTGTCGGTGACCTGCGGCACGGCGTAGGTCTTGCCGTCGAAGCGGGTGGAACCGGCGGCCGTCTCCAGGTAGTCGGAGGCGTTGTCGAGTGCGGGGGTGCCGTCCAGCGGGGCGAGGTAGCCGAGGTTGGCGAAGTCGGCGACCCAGGCGACCTCGGTGCGCATCACGTCGGGTGCGCCGGAGTTGCCGCCTGCGGCGTTCTTGAACTTCTGGTTGGCGTCGCCGAAGTTGACGTGCACGTACTTGACGTCGACTTTCGGGTGTTTCTTCTCGAAGTCCTCGGCGATCTTCCGGTAGGTCGCCTTCTCCCCGTCGTTCGAGGTGTCCCAGTAGGTGACGGTTCCCTCGATCTTCCCGTCGGCGCCGCTCCGGGCGTCGTCCGAGTCACTGCCGCAAGCCGTTGCCGCAAGTGCCAGCCCCGCTATCAGCGCGGTGGCGCCTATGCCACGCCGCATGTCCGATCCCTCCGCAAGGTGAAAGAGGCGCACGCCCGGGCATCTGCCGGTATGGGGCGGCGCCCGGCTGCGGAGGAACGTAACAGCGGTGACACCCAGAAGAAAGACCTTGCTGCAAATTTCTGCAAGATGCCGGGCGGCAGCGGCTGCGGACGTAACTCCGAGGCTGTGCCCGCGTTGTCACCCTTGACACTGGCTTGCCGCACTTCGCGACCCGTACCGGTCCCGAGCCCGATGGGGAAGACTTGTGACCCAGCCCGCCACCACCCGCGCCACCGTCCCCGCGCCCGCGGGCCGTCCGCCGCGGTCCGCCCCGGGCTGGTGGCGGGACGCGGTGATCTACCAGGTCTACGTCCGCTCCTTCGCCGACAGCGACGGCGACGGCACGGGTGATCTGCCCGGCGTCCGGCAGCGGCTGCCCCACCTGGCCGCGCTCGGGGTGGACGCCGTGTGGCTGACGCCGTTCTACCCCTCTCCGCAGGCCGACGGCGGCTACGACGTGTCCGACCACCGCTCCGTCGACCCGCGGCTCGGGGAGCTGTCCGACGTCCGGGCGCTGGTGACCGAGGCGCACGCACTGGGGCTGCGTGTCCTCCTCGACATCGTCCCCAACCACACCTCCGACCGGCACCCCTGGTTCCGGCGCGCGCTGGCGGGCGATCCGGCGGCCCGCGCGCGGTACCACTTCCGCACGGGCCGCGGGGAGCGGGGCGCGTTGCCGCCCAACGACTGGGAGTCGGTCTTCGGCGGCCCCGCCTGGAGCCCGGTGCCCGGCGCTCCAGGACTGTGGTATCTGCACCTGTTCGCGCCGCAGCAGCCGGATCTGGACTGGCGCCATCCGCGCGTACACGAGGAGTTCGCGTCGGTCCTGCGGTTCTGGCTGGACCTGGGCGTGGACGGCTTCCGCTTCGACGTGGCGCACGGGATGGTCAAGGCCGACGGGCTGCCCGACATCGGTGCGGCCCGGCAGGCCCGGCTGATCGGCGCGCAGGAGCTGCCGTTCTTCGACCAGGACGGGGTGCACGAGATCCACCGCGGCTGGCGGCGGCTGCTGGAGTCCTACGGTCCCGACCGGATCGGGGTGGCCGAGGCGTGGACGCCGACCGCGGAGCGGACGGCGCGCTATGTGCGGGCGGACGAGCTGCACCAGGCGTTCAACTTCCACTTCCTGCAGACCGGCTGGGAAGCCGGGGAGCTGCGCCAGGTGATCGAGGAGTCGCTGGCGGCCACCGCCGGTGTCGGCGCCCCGAGCACGTGGGTGCTCTCCCACCACGACGTGGTCCGCGCCCGCACCCGGCTCGGCTCACTCGCCCGGGCCCGCGCCGCCGCGCTGCTGATGCTGGCGCTGCCCGGCTCCGCCTACCTCTACCAGGGCGAGGAGCTGGGCCTCCCGGAGGTGGCCGAACTGCCGCGGGCGGCCCGCCGGGACCCCGCCTTCCACCGCGCGCCCGGCACCGCTGCCGAAGGCGAGCAGGGGATGCGGGACGGCTGCCGGGTACCCCTCCCCTGGGAGAGCGACGGGCCCTCGTTCGGCTTCGGGCCCGGCGGAAGCTGGCTGCCGCAGCCCGCCGCGTGGGGCGCGCTGTCGGTGCGGGCGCAGACCGGCGATCCGCTCTCCACCCTGGAGCTGTACCGCACGGCGCTGCAGTTGCGCCGGCTGCTGCCGGGCCTCGGCGACAGCGCCATGGAGTGGCTCCCGGCTCCGGCGGGGGTACTGGCGTTCTCCCGGCCCGGTCTGGTCTGTCTGCTCAACACCCGGGACGAGGCGGTGTGCACGGCGGCCCCGGGCGAACTGCTGCTCTGCTCCGTGCCGGAGGAGTCCCGGGATGCCATGGAGGCCGGAGCACCCGCGGACCAGTTGCGCATTCCGGCCAATTCCTGCACCTGGTGGGCAGCGTGATCCGCGGCCGGTAAGGTCCAGTCCTGTGACCGCGCGGCTGGCTGACATCGCAGTACAAGCGGGGGTCAGCGAAGCCACGGTCAGCCGGGTGCTGAACGGCAAGCCGGGAGTGGCCGCGACCACCCGCGAATCCGTGCTGGCCGCGCTCGACGTGCTCGGGTACGAGCGGCCGGTCAAGCTGCGCCGCCGCAGCGAGGGCCTGGTGGGGCTGATCACGCCCGAGCTGGAGAACCCGATATTCCCGGCCTTCGCGCAGGTCATCGCGCAGGGCCTCACCCGGCAGGGCTACACCCCGGTGCTCGCCACCCAGACCCCCGGGGGCTCCACCGAGGACGAGCTGACGGAGATGCTGGTGGACCGGGGCGTCGCCGGGATCATCTTCGTCTCCGGGCTGCACGCCGACACCACGGCCGACACCGGCCGGTACGAGCGGCTGCACGGCCAAGGCGTCCCTTTCGTCCTCGTCAACGGCTTCTCCGAGGGGGTGCGGGCGCCGTTCGTCTCCCCCGACGACCGGGCGGCCATGCGGCTGGCCGTCACCCATCTGGTCTCGCTCGGCCACGAACGGATCGGCCTCGCCCTCGGGCCCGAGCGCTTCGTGCCCGTCCAGCGTAAGATCGAGGGTTTCACCCGGACCGTGCGGGAGCACTTCGGCACCGACGGCCGCGATCCCGCCGAGTTCGTCCAGCACTCGCTGTACTCCCTGGAGGGCGGCCAGGCCGCCGCCTCCGCACTGCTGGAGCGGGGCTGCACCGCCGTGGTGTGCGCCAGCGACATGATGGCGCTGGGCGCGATCCGCGCCGCCCGGCAGCGCGGGCTGGCGGTGCCCGGCGACGTCTCGGTCATCGGTTTCGACGACTCCCCGCTCATCGCCTTCACCGATCCGCCCCTCACCACGATCCGGCAGCCGGTCACCGCGATGGGGCAAGCCGCCGTACGGACTCTGCTGGAGGAGATCGGCGGCACCCCGGCGCCGCACAGCGAGTTCGTCTTCCTGCCCGAGCTGGTGGTGCGCGGCTCCACCGCGTCCCGTAGGAGGAGCGGCCCCACGGCCTCCGCCGAGCGGACGACAGCGGGAGGCCAAGACCCGACCGCAGGATGATCGGCCCCTGCCCCCCGTCTGGCAGACTGTCGGGCTATGGGGGCACCGACCACGAGGACCGAAGACAGCAGCCGGCAGGACTCCACCGAAGCCCCGGCGGAGCAGAGCGCTGCGCGCACCGAAGCGGATGCGGCGCAGGCCCCGGCGGGACCGGACACCGCCGCCGACGTCCGCTCCGCAGGGCGCGGACTCCTGGCGCGGTGGCGCACCCCCCGGCATCCCCGGCTGTGGTTCGAGATCGTCCTGATCGCGGTCAGTTACTGGACGTACTCGCTGATCCGCAACGCGGTCCCCGAGCAGCGCGCCGAGGCGCTGCACAACGCCGACTGGATCTGGCGGACCGAGCACACGCTCGGTATCGCCGTCGAGCAGTCGATCAACCACGCGATCGGCGGGGTGACCTGGCTGATCGTCTCGATGAACTACTACTACGCCACGCTGCACTTCATCGTGACCATCGGCGTGCTGGTGTGGCTCTACCGGGCGCATCCGGGGCGGTACGCGGCCACCCGGCTGGTGCTCTTCGCGACGACCGGCAGCGCACTGCTGGGCTACTACCTCTTCCCTCTGGCGCCACCGCGGCTGATGGCCGGCGGGCACTTCATCGACACCGTGCAGGTGCACCAGACCTGGGGGTCGATGGCGTCGGGGAACCTGGCGCAGATGTCCAACCAGTACGCGGCCATGCCGTCGATGCACATAGGGTGGTCCGTCTGGTGCGGCATCACCATCGCGATGCTGGCGCGCCCGCTGTGGGGGAAGATCCTGGGGGTGCTGTACCCGGTGGCGACACTCACCGTCATCGTGAGCACGGCCAACCACTTCTGGCTCGACGCCGTCGGGGGGCTGCTGTGCCTCGCTCTCGGCTACTCCCTCGCCTGTGCCTGGTACGGCCGGCTGCCCCACCGGCTGCCGCGGCTGGCCGCAGCGCCGGTATGAGCGGGCCCCCGCCGCGCGGCGGGGGCCGTCCCGCGGAAGAGCCTGCCCGCCGGTGCGCGGCGGCGCTTCACTCCGCGTCGTAGAAGAGGCGGTCCACGACGGCGCGGGCCCGCCTGGTGACCCGGCGGTAGTCGTCGAGCATCTCGCCGACGTGCCCGGGCTCGTAGCCGAGGTAGCGGCCGACGGCCCCCAGTTCCCGGGACTCGGAGGGGAAGGTGTCCCCCGGCCGGCCCCGCACCAGCATCACCGCGTTGCGCACCCGCGAAGCGAGCACCCACGCCTCGTCCAGCACCTCGGCGTCGTCGGCGTCGATCAGTCCGGCCTCCCGGGCGGCGGCGAGCGCGACCCGGGTACGGGTGGTCCGCAGCGCGGGCAGCTCGGCGGCGTGCCGCAACTGGGTGAGCTGCACGGTCCACTCGACGTCGGTCAGCCCGCCGCGGCCCAGCTTGGCGTGGGTCGTCGGGTCCGCGCCGCGCGGCAACCGCTCGCCCTCCATCCGGGCCTTGAGACGGCGGATCTCCCGCTCGGCGTCCTCGCCCGGTCCGCCCCGCGGATAGCGCAGCGGGTCGATCAGTTCGACGAACCGCTCCCCCAGCCCCGCGTCGCCCGCGACGAACTCGGCCCGCAGCAGCGCCTGGCTCTCCCACACCACGGACCAGCGGTCGTAGTAGGCCGCGTAGGAGCTCAGCGACCGGGCCAGCGCCCCGGACTTGCCCTCGGGGCGCAGATCGGCGTCTATCAGCAGCGGCGGATCGGACGTGGGGAGCTGCAGCAGCCGCCGCATCTCGGTGGCGACGGCGAAGGCCGCCTTGCCCGCCTCGTGCTCGCTGACCCCGTCCCGGGGCTCGTGCACGAACAGGACGTCGGCGTCGGAGCCGTACCCCATCTCGTGGCCGCCGAACCGGCCGACACCGATGACGGCGAACCGGGTGGGCAGCTCGTCGCCCCACTGCTGGCGGACGGCCGCCCGCAGCGCTCCGGCGAGGGTGGCGGCGTTGAGGTCGGTGAGCGCGTCGCCCACCCGGTCCAGCGCCTCGGCGGGCTCCTGCTGGGCGACGTCCTCGGTGCCGTACGCGCCGATCAGGTCACCGGCGGCGGTGCGGAACAGCTCCCGGCGCCGCACGCCGCGCGCCGCGGCGACGGCCGCCTCGGCGCCCTCCGCCCGGCCGACGGCGGCCAGCGTCTCCTGGGTGAGCGCGACCCGCGACCGGGGGCGCAGCCCGTGCTCGTCGCCGAGCAGGGCGACGGCCTCGGGCGCGCGCAGCAGCAGGTCGGGCGCGAACCGGCCGGCGGACAGCACGCGGGCGAGGTTCTCGGCTGCGGCGCCCTCGTCGCGCAGCAGCCGCAGGTACCAGGGCGACTTGCCCAGCGCGTCGGAGACCTTGCGGAAGCCGAGGAGCCCGGCGTCCGGGTCGGCGGAGTCGGCGAACCAGCCCAGCAGCACCGGGAGGAGGGTGCGCTGGATGGCGGCCTTGCGGGTGACACCGGAGGCCAGCGCCTCCAGATGGCGCAGCGCGGCGGCCGGGTCGGCGTAGCCGAGGGCTTCCAGCCGCTGCCGGGCCGCCTGCGGCGAGAGGCGTTCGTGCCCGGCCTCCAGTTGCGCCACGGCGTCCAGCAGCGGGCGGTAGAACAGCTTCTCGTGGAGTCGGCGGACCGCGGCGGCGTGCCGCCGCCACGCCTTGTGCAGTTCGGTGACCGGTTCGCTGCGGTAGCCGAGCGAGCGGCCGAGGCGCCGCTGGTCGGCTTCCGACTCGGGCATCAGGTGGGTGCGGCGAAGCTGGTGGAGCTGGATGCGGTGCTCCATGGTGCGCAGGAACCGGTAGGCCGCGTCGAGTGCGGCGGCGTCCTGGCGGCCCACGTAGCCGCCCGCGGCCAGCGCGTCGAGCGCCTCCAGGGTGGTGGGGCTGCGCAACGCGGTGTCGCTGCGGCCGTGCACCAGTTGGAGGAGCTGGACGGCGAACTCCACGTCCCGCAGTCCGCCGGGGCCCAGCTTCAGCTCCCGGTCGAGCTGGGCCGCGGGGATGCTGGCGACCACCCGGCGGCGCATCTGCTGGACGTCGGTGACGAAGTTGTCCCGTTCGGCCGCCTGCCAGACCATCGGGGTGACGGCGTCCACGTACTCGTAGCCGAGCTGCGCGTCGCCCGCCATCGGCCGGGCCTTGAGCAGTGCCTGGAACTCCCAGGTCTTGGCCCAGCGCTGGTAGTAGGCCAGATGGCTGCTGAGGGTGCGGACGAGGGGGCCGTTGCGGCCTTCGGGGCGCAGGTTGGCGTCGACCGGCCAGATGGTGCCCTCGGCGGTGGTGTCCGAGCAGATCCGCATCATGTGGGCGGCCAGCCGGGTGGCGGCCTTGAGCGCCTGCTCGCCGTCCTCGGCGGCGTCCGCGCCCCGCCCGCCGGCGCCACCGGCGGGCGGCTCGGCGACGAAGATGACGTCGACGTCGGAGACGTAGTTGAGTTCGTGCCCGCCGGCCTTGCCCATGGCCACGACCGCCAGCCGGCAGGCGGCCGCGTCCTCGGGCGCCGCCGCCTCGGCGAGCGCGAGCGCCCGGCGCAGAGTGGCGGTGGCCAGGTCGGCGAGCTCGGCCGCGGTCTGTGCGACGTCGCTGGTGCCGCACACGTCGCGTGCGGCGATCGACAGCAGTGCCCGGCGGTAGGCGACCCGCAGCGCGTCCGGTCCGCCGACGTCCCGCAGTGCCGTCTCGAACTCCGCGATGCCCGGGTTGAGGTCCGCCGACTCGTAGGTGACCAGCGCCTCCCAGTCGTGCGGGTGGGCGGCCAGATGGTCGCCCAGCGCGTCGGAGGAGCCGAGGACGCCGAGCAGCCGGTCGCGCAGCGGCTTGGCCCGCAGCAGGGTGTCCAGCAGCGGCTGCGCGTCCTTGTCGACGGCCTCCAGCGCCTCGATGAGGCGGACGAGGCCGACGAGCGCGAGGTCCGGATCGGCGGTGGCGCCGAGCGCGTCCAGGAAGAGCGCGTCGTCGCGGACCGTGGCCAGGGTGGCGGCGTCGAGCAGGCGGGTGGCGGACTCCGGATCGGTGAAGCCGTGCCGCAGCAACCGCCCGTACCGGCTTCCCCGGCGCCCCTCTGGTGTCACGCTCACTCCCTGCCGTCCTTTCCCAGCCCCTGCCCGGCCCTCGGCCGGGGGTACCCGCCCCCGCAGTGCGCGCCCGCGGAGGGTGCGCCGCGCTCCCGCGGAGGACACCCTCCCGGCTGCGGCGCGGGCCGCCCCTCCGGTCGCCGCGCGAGCCGCCCTCCCCCTGGCTGCGCCGAGCGCTGTCCGCGGCGCCCGAGGTGCTCCGGGCCCGGCGCTGCGACCGGTCCCGCGGGCCGGTCGCCTCACAGCACGGGAAGGGATTTCCGCAGCTCGAAGGCGGTGACCTCGCTACGGTACTCCTCCCACTCCTGCTTCTTGTTCCGCAGGAAGAAGTCGAAAACATGCTCGCCGAGCGTCTGCGCGACCAGTTCGCTGCGCTCCATCAGGCTGATCGCCTCGCCGAGGTTCTGCGGCAGCGGTTCGATGCCCATGGCGCGCCGCTCCGCGTCCGAGAGCGCCCACACGTCGTCGTCGGCGCCCGCGGGGAGTTCGTACCCCTCCTCGATGCCCTTCAGACCGGCGGCGAGCAGCACTGCGTAGGCGAGGTAGGGGTTGGCGCCCGAGTCGAGGGAGCGCATCTCGATCCGGGTCGAGCCGGTCTTGCCGGGCTTGTACATCGGGACGCGGACCAGTGCGGAGCGGTTGTTGTGGCCCCAGCAGATGTAGGAGGGGGACTCGCCGCCCTCGCCCGCGGTGCGGTTGGCTCCGCCCCAGATGCGCTTGTAGGAGTTGACCCACTGGTTGGTGACGACGGAGATCTCACCCGCGTGAGTGAGCAGCCCGGCGATGAACGAGCGGCCCACCTTGGAGAGCTGGTACTCGGCGCCGGACTCGTAGAAAGCGTTCCGGTCGCCCTCGAACAGCGACAGATGGGTGTGCATACCGGAGCCGGGGTACTCCGAGAACGGCTTGGGCATGAACGTGGCCTGGACGCCCTGTTCGAGGGCGACCTGCTTCATGACGAGGCGGAACGTCATGATGTTGTCGGCGGTGGAGAGCGCGTCGGCGTAGCGCAGGTCGATCTCCTGCTGGCCGGGGGCACCCTCGTGGTGGGAGAACTCGACGGAGATGCCCATCGACTCCAGCATGGTGATGGCCTGGCGGCGGAAGTCCATGCCGACGTTCTGCGGGGTGTGGTCGAAGTACCCGGAGGAGTCCGCGGGGACGGGGCGGGTGCCGTCCACCGGCTTGTTCTTGAGCAGGTAGAACTCGATCTCCGGGTGGGTGTAGAAGGTGAACCCGAGGTCCGACGCCTTGGCCAGCGCGCGCTTGAGGACGTAGCGCGGGTCGGCGTAGGAGGGGGAGCCGTCCGGCATGAGGATGTCGCAGAACATCCGCGCGGTACCGGGAGCCTCGGCCCGCCACGGCAGTATCTGGAAGGTGCCGGGATCGGGCTTGGCGATCATGTCGGACTCGTAGACGCGGGCGAACCCCTCGATGGCCGAGCCGTCGAAGCCGATCCCTTCATCGAATGCCTGTTCGAGTTCGGCGGGGGCCACCGCGACCGATTTCAGGAAGCCGAGGACGTCGGTGAACCAGAGTCGGACGAACCGGATGTCGCGCTCCTCCAGGGTCCGGAGGACGAATTCCTGCTGCTTGTCCATGAGCCTATCCTTGCAGGTCGGAGAGGTTCGCTCAGATCCCCCGGCGCACGGGGCCGTCTCAGCATTCCACCACGGGGTTTCCACGGGGTTGCACGCCCCGATCCGATCGTTTCACAGCAGGTGCCGACGAGCACCGCGCACCCGCCCGGGCACGCAGCGCGACCTGTCGCCGGGGCGCCCCGGGGACCGGCCATCGGGATCGCCGACCGGAGCGGCCCGGGACCGGACGGCGGGAGCGGCCCGGGACCGGACGGCGGGAATTTCCGGGCACCCGTGTGCATTGAGGCGGGCAGAGATAGTTCAATGGTCAACCACTTCAGCCTGCAGCCCCGGGCTCAGCAGCAGCCCACAGCCACACGGAGGACGGCGAGCACCATGACGGCCACCCCCATCCAGTTCGGGATCTTCACCGTCGGCGACGTGACGCCCGACCCCACCACCGGGCGGACGCCGACCGAGCACGAGCGGATCAAGGCGATGCTGGCCATCGCCCTCAAGGCCGAGGAGGTGGGGCTCGACGTCTTCGCCACGGGCGAGCACCACAACCCGCCGTTCGTGCCCTCCTCGCCGACGACCATGCTCGGCTACCTGGCGGCCCGCACCGAGCGGCTGATCCTCTCGACCTCCACCACGCTGATCACCACCAACGACCCGGTGAAGATCGCCGAGGACTTCGCAATGCTCCAGCACCTCGCCGAGGGCCGCGCGGACGTGATGATGGGCCGCGGCAACACCGGCCCCGTCTACCCCTGGTTCGGCCAGGACATCCGGCAGGGCATCCCGCTGGCGATCGAGAACTACGCGCTGCTGCGCAGGCTGTGGACCGAGGACGTGGTCGACTGGCAGGGCCGCTTCCGCACCCCGCTGCAGGGCTTCACCTCCACCCCGCGCCCACTGGACGGCGTGCCCCCGTTCGTCTGGCACGGCTCCATCCGCAGCCCGGAGATCGCCGAGCAGGCCGCCTACTACGGCGACGGCTTCTTCGCCAACAACATCTTCTGGCCCAACGAGCACTTCAAGCGCCTCATCGGCCTCTACCGCGACCGCTTCGAGCACTACGGCCACGGCACCCGCGAGCAGGCCCTGGTCGGCCTGGGCGGCCAGGTGTTCATGCGGCGCAGGTCCCAGGACGCGGTCCGCGAGTTCCGCCCCTACTTCGACAACGCGCCCGTCTACGGGCACGGCCCCAGCCTGGAGGAGTTCACCGACCAGACGCCGCTGACCGTCGGCAGCCCGCAGGAGGTCGTCGAGAAGACGCTGACCTTCCGCGAGTCCTTCGGCGACTACCAGCGCCAGCTCTTCCTGATGGACCACGCGGGCCTGCCCCTGAAGACCGTGCTGGAGCAGTTGGACATGCTCGGCGAAGAGGTCGTGCCGGTGCTGCGGAAGGAGATGGCCGCCCGGCGCCCGGCGGGCACCGCCGACGCACCGACCCACGCGGCACGGGTCGCCGCGGAGCGCTCCGCACCGGCTGCCGGACGGACCTCCGAGCAGACAGCGGGAGAGCAGAACGAGAAGGGAGCCGCCGTATGACGTCGCACGACAGCACCCGGGCGGTCCGGCTGGCCGTCGTCTCCGCCGGGCTGAGCGAGCCCTCCTCCACCCGGCTGCTGGCCGACCGGCTGGCCGAGGCGACGCGGGTCGCGCTGCGCACGGACGCCGACGTGGCAGCCGGCATGGACGTCGAGGTCACCACGGTCGAACTGCGGGACGTGGCGACGGAGATCGCGCACAACCTCACCACCGGCTTCGCCGGCGGGTCGCTGCGCGAGGCGATCGGGAAGGTGACGGAGGCGGACGGGCTGATCGCCGTCACCCCCGTCTTCTCCGCGTCCTACAGCGGGCTGTTCAAGTCGTTCTTCGACGTCCTGGAGAAGGACGCGCTCGCCGGCAAGCCGGTACTGCTGGGCGCCACCGGCGGCACCCCGCGCCACTCGCTGGTCCTGGAGCACGCCATGCGGCCGCTGTTCAGCTACCTTCGGGCGGTGGCCGTACCGACGGCCGTGTACGCGGCGACCGACGACTGGGCCGCCCCCGACGACGGCGTCACCCCCTCGCTCCCCCGCCGCATCGCCCGCGCGGGCGGCGAACTGGCGGGCCTGATCGCCCCCCGCGCCGCCACCCGGGACGCACGTCCGGAGGAACCGGACGTGGTGCCGTTCGAACAGCAGTTGGCGGCACTGCGGGTCGAGGACTGAGCCGGGACGGAGCGGCGAGGCCCCTGCCCTTCTCCGAGGGCAGGGGCCTCGTTCGGGCACCGACGGGTCATCCGGAGCCCTTCGCGCAGCCGACGGAGGCGCTCGCATGTCCGGCCGCCCGCTTGGCGAGGGTCAGCAGCTCCTTCTCGTGGTCCCCTTCAGCCGTGGTGACAACACGCACGTCAAGGCCCTCGGGACGCATATACGGGCTCTTCGGCAGCTTCTTACCCTGCTGCTTGCAGGCCGCGTACAGCGTCACCGATTTCGCCCCGCCGAAGCCCTTGCCGTAGGCGTCCACGGTGCGCGGCTGCAGATCGCTGCCTTGCCCCCACACCTCGGTCACGCGCTTCTGCCAGTCCTCGCGAGACCCTGTTCCCTGGACGGTGACACTCATGCCTCCGCCGCCGTTCGCGGAGACCTTGCACCGGAACACAGGGGTCACGCCTGTCACTCTCGCCCAGGATTCCACGGAGAACGATTCGGCCCGGGGCACAAGACGATCCAGCAGATCGCCGTCGTCCTCCCCCGTCACCGCCGAACAGTTCACCCCGTCGGTCGCACTGAACGACTTGAGGCCGCTCCTCTGCGAGACCACCAGCGTGACCGAGAGCGCGACAACCGCCAACGCGAGCAGCACAGCGAGAGATGTCAGCCAGACAGGAGCGCGGCGTCCGGAATCCCTTCCCATCAGCCGTCGTCCTCGGGACGGAGATTCTTGACCTGGTCACCGCTCGTCAGTTCCGTTGCCATCTGACGTCCCGCGCCGACTGCCTCGTTGAATCCCTGCCTGGAGCCTTCCCTGACCCAGGTGTCCCATTCATCCGGATCATACTTCTGGGCTCCAGGGATTTCCGACTGCACGTTCACGTTGTAATTGCGGTCGTGGTCCTTCGCCGCACTCCAGTATTCCGAAGTGATCTTGGCCTGCTGCGCACCCTCGTTCGGCTGATTGTCCATCCCGAATTCACTGGGACCGATGAAGAGCACTCCACCTGACACACCGGTGATCACAGCGTTGGCCACCGGGTGCACCTTGCCCACGGCCAGCGCCACCCCCGTGGCAGTCGAGCCACCTGCGTATCCCCAGGTACTCACACGCTTCATTCCCGTTCCGAACTCCGCGTCGTGTTCCAGCCCTTCATTGATAAGGGTTTCCTGGCGGCCGATGGTGAGAGCGCCGTTCACATATCCGGTCTGCCGAGTTATCCGCTTCACCACGTCCTCGGCCCGGTCCTCCGCATCTTCCGCATTCCCCGGCGTGCCCTCGAACCGCTCAGATTCCGGGAGTTGCGCCTGAATCTCGGGGTCGAGATGATACCTGTAGAGCGTGTCCGCGTAGTTCTGCTGCCCGACGACGATTTCCTTGTACCCCGTCGGATCCTGTCCGACAGAGATAAGGAATCTGGACAGGTTCCTCTCCGAAGCACCATCGTCTCCAAAGTTTGCGACCTCGCCGGCTATCGGGTAGAGGCGCTCGGTCGTCGGGCTGGGACTGCCTTCCAGACCTCTGAAGATGTCGGGCATGTACTCACGTGCAGCTCGTCCCAGGCTGTCGGCCATCTCCAGATGCTCGGTGAGGCGCGTCGGGTGCTCCGCCACGGTCTTGACGACGTTCGACATCAGCTTTGCCTGGCCGCTGTCGTGCACGATCGAGGTCGGTGCCTGGCCAGGCGGGTGCCCCGTCGTACCGGCCTCCACCGCATCACCGAGTGCGTTGCGGCCCGGCTTCCCGTCCGCCTCGAACCAGTCGCGGTCCTTGAACAGGTAGTGGAAGTTGCTGTTCTCGCCCTTGGCCCCCTGGTCTCCGCTCTCGAACGGATCGTTCATGAAGTCCGTGGAGGCATCCGGACTGTGCGACAGGGCCTTCATGAATCCGGTCATCGGATCGGAGCCCAGATCGGCTCCGGACGGGTTGAGATTGAATCCTTGGCCTTGCGCTCTCCAGAGGTCCGATGTCGTACGACCGCTCTTCTCGGCATTGCGCTCTGCCGTCGTGAGACCTTCGCCGTAGCGCTTCAGAAACGAATCCTCGAAGTCACCGCTCCCCATGAGGCTGCTCATGACCTGGAAACCGGACGGACCGGTTCTTCCACCGGGGAGGTCGATGTTCTCCATGCCGTCCCTGACGACCGCCCGTTCCCACTTCTGCATGGCCGCACTGTCCGACTGCGTCGCGGTGGCAAGAGTTGTGCTGAGATGCTTCTGCAGGCCGACGATTCCATCGCCCCTCTTGTCGACCACGGAATATCCGTCGTCCGGCCCTATATATCGCAGATCGGCCCACATGGCCTTCACGCCGTCCGGCGTCATCTTGGTGGCGAACGCCTCGGCGAAGACCTTGTCCTTGCCGTACTTCTTCAGATGGGAATCCAGTTTGTCGAAATCCTTGGGGGTCATTTCGCGCCCCTTCGCGCCGATCTCGGCCGCCTCGACTCCGGCTTCGTACCGTTCGACGAGCGTGTCGCGGTCCGTGTACCGCCCGCCTGCGCCGCCGACCTTCGTCTGCTTGATCCAGGCACGCAACGCCTTCGCGGTCTGGCGGTCGAGCACTTCGGCCTCATGGAGAACCTTCTTGATCGCCTTCTTGTGGCGCTCGACAGCCTTCAACTCCTTGGCGGTGTAGTACTCTCCATCGTCATTGAGGGTCGGTCCATAACCCTTCTTGACATGGAATCCACCATCCCCCCAGGGTTCGACCGTGAAGTGCTCATCCTCCGCCGCCTTGATGGCGTCCTTGAGATCGTCCTGGCATCGCTTCAGGTCCCGCTTGGTGTCCTCGAACACATCGCGAATCGACCTGGCCTCGGTGAGGAGGTCGTTGAACTCCCGCTGGGTCTGCGCGATGAAGGGTTTCGTCACCCCCGCGTTGACACCCTTCCAGCGAGCCTTCCTGGCCCTCCCCACAAGCACATCCTGAGCATATTCAGCATAGTCGTCGAATTTCTTCACCAAATCCGACCACTCGTGATAGGCGGTACCGATCTTCCCGAAATCGGCCGTCCGAAGCGCCTCGAACTTCACTTCGCCCCCGCCTCCCCGGACCGGTCGTCGAACCCTGCCGAAAGCTCCTTCACGCCGAGCAAGGTCACGACGTAGTGCTCATCGCCCGCATGGGCGTTCTTGGTGTAGTCCAGATGGTTCGAGATGTGGCCACACGCATCACTGACGCTGGTGACGTGCTCGAACCAGTAGTCACCTACATCGCGAAGGGCCCCGCCGATGCTGAAATCGTCCTCCAGAGCAAGAGCCGCCTGGTAGGTGGCGAATTGAGCGTCCGTGCCGTGCTTGAAGAGTTTGTCCCACAGCTTGTACGCCGCGTCCCCCACGCTCGCCAAGTCCTTCTGATCCGCTTCCAGGTCCCCCGGTGTATGCGGATCACTGCCGGTGCTGTCAGGCTCCGGAGCCCCGTCGAGCTGCATGCCGATGGAACTCTTGTGCACAGCCCCTTGCTTGAGCTGTGCCCACTCGTCGTCGAAAGAAATGCGGTCGGCCCCCTCCGCCTCGCGGTTCGTCCTGCGTTCGAGTGTTCCCCGTCTTCACGACGGGCGTTGCCCAACGTATCAACGTGCGTATGGTGAGTCACCGGCTTTCCGGCCGACCCAGCACCCCTTGGGTCCGGTGCGCGCCGCGGCTGCCCCCTGCGGTGTCCGACAGCGGAACGACGTGGTGTCCGAACCTGACGTCGTCACAGCTCGGCTGGGCGACGCCAGGGCGACCGCGGCGGATTCGGACAGTCCGTTCACCCGGCGCACGCGAGCCTCGCCCAGGATTTGCCCCGTCCGCCTCCGGAAATCACGCCGGGCGCTCCCCGTCGACCACGCGCCGCAACTGCCCGACGAACAGATCTCCTGCGCCGAATGTGCGGTCGCACGCCTCGGCGAATTTCACGGGAGGCATGAACTCGCCCGGCTCCAGGCGACTCACACAGCTCTGGGTGCAGCCGGTGGCGGAGGCGAACGCCGTCCGGGAGAGACGGCGGGCTCGTCTGACGCGGCGGACGTCCTCACCAAGGCCCGGCGGAATACGCGTCCCCGCCGGCCACTTGCGCGTCCCACCCATGCCGACCGGCCCTTGTGCATCCCTGCACAAGTCGTCGCCGAGCAGCCCCGTGAAAGTAGGCGCCCATAGCGCACCGTCGCAGCTCGTTTCCGTGTTGTTCTCACCACAGGACGTGACCAGCGGACGGCAGGGCAGGCACCATGGAGCGAAGCGAACCCCCCGGCGGCCACCGGGAAGAGGAGTCCCCGCAGCAGGAGGCGCGGCCCTGCGAGGACTGCGCATGGTTCCGCACGATGCTCAACCGGGCGGCGGGGCTCCGGAGCCGCGGGCGGATCTGGAGGCGCTCTTCGGCGCGCATAGGCCGAAGGCACACACCGGCGGCGTCCGGCGCCGGCCGACACCTGCGGAGCGTGTGACATGTGGGCGGTCGGCGAGGTGGCGCAGGACCGGAAGAGCGGGAAGACCGGCGAGATCATCCAGGTGACGGGGCCCGCACCGGTCATCTACCGGCTGATGCTGCACGAGGGCACCCCGCCCATCGTCGTCTACCGGTACGGCGACCAGTTGCGGCGCGTGCCGTCGTCCGCGCGTCAGCCGGAGGAACGAACGTTTCCTCCCCCTGCTCCGTCCTCGTCCTGAACGAGGTCGGTCCGAGCCTCGGCGGCCCGTGCGCACCGCGCGTCATACCCGAGAGGGACATCGCAGGTGCGCTCCGCGGAGGGACGTGCGCGCGGGGGCGGGATTCCTAGCGTCGGCCGGGCATCCGGTCCCCGCACGGAAGGTCCCTGGTCATGGCGATCCGCACCCCTCGCGCGGCGCACGACGCGCGCGTCCCGTTCGCCCACCGCATCGGCGCCGCCACGCCGCCCGGGCGCGACCGGGGCGCCGACGCGCTGCGTGCGCTCGCGGTCTGCGGAGTGGTGTGCGGGCACTGGCTGGTGACGGCGCTGGTGTCCGAAGGCGGCGGACTGCACGGGGCGAGCCCGCTGACGTATCTGCCCGAACTCGTCCCGGCGTCCTGGTTGTTCCAGACGCTGGCGGTGTTCTTCCTGGTGGGTGGCTGGGCGGCGCACAAGGGGTGGGCTGCGGCGCGGGAGCGGGGCGTCGGATACCGGGCGTGGCTGCGGGCCCGGCTGGTGCGGCTCGCGCGTCCGGTGGCGGCGCTGCTGTGCGTGTGGACGCTCGCGACGGGGCTGCTGCTCGTGTGCGGCACCGACGCGGGGACGGTACGGACGCTGCTGAAGCTCGTCGTCTCCCCGCTGTGGTTCCTCCTGGTGTACGCGGCGCTGACGGCAGCCACACCGCTGGTGGCCTCTCTGCATCCGCTGTGGCCGTTCGCCGTCGTGCTGCATGTGGACCTGCTGCGGCTGGCACCGGGCGGACCGCACTGGCTGGGCTGGGTCGATCTGGGTGCGGGCTGGCTGGTGCCGTACTGCCTGGGGGCGGCCTGGTCGCGCGGGGTGCTGCGGGAGCGGAGGGCGGCCTGGTCGCTGCTGCTGGGCGGCACCGCCGCCACCGGTCTGCTCGTCCTGGCGGGGGGCTATCCGGCGGCCATGGTCGGGGTGCCGGGTGCGGCACTGTCGAATCTGAACCCGCCGACGCTGGCGGCCGTCACTTTCGGGCTCGCCCAGTGCGGCGGTGCGCTGCTGCTGCACGGGCCGTTGCGGCGCTGGTGTGCGCGGCCGCGCGTATGGGCGGCTGTGGCGCTGGTCAACCTGTCCGCGATGACGGTCTTTTTGTGGCACCAGAGCGCGCTGCTGGCGGTCACCCTGGCCGGTCTGCGGGCGGGCGCGCCGCTGCCGGGACTGCACACCGCGCCCGACGGGTTCGACTGGGTGCTCGCCAGACTGCTGTGGCTGCCGGTGTTCGCAGCGGTGCTGTCGGCCTGCTGGGCCGTCTTCCACCGGTACGAGCGGGGGCGGCGGCGCCCCCGGAGCGCGAGCAGGGTGGTGGCCGCGGGCTCACCGGCCGGTTCGGCGACGGTGGGGCGTGTCTAGGGTGACGGTGATGACGGGGGTGAGGCGATGAGGGACAGAGCGCGGGGCCTGGGGAAGGGCGTGCGGAACCTGCCCCGCGCGCTGCGCGAGGACCTGTTCGGCTGGGGCGGCACTCCGCGAGGGCGGACGGAGTCGGGCGCCGGAAGCGTGAGCGGCTGGCTGATCTGGCGGCCGATCGTCGTCCTCGTCACGTCGATGGTCGCCTTGGTCGTCGCCATCTTCCACATCAACATGCTCACCGGCGGCCCCTTCCGGATCTTCGGCGCTGCGGACGCGGTGCTGTTCGGGGGTGCGCAGGCAGCCGCGCTGGTGCTGGCCGTCTTCCGGCCGGTGATGGCCTGGTGGGTGGTGACCGTCACCATGGCGGTCATCGCACTGGCCACCGGTCACGCACCGCCCCCGTATCTGCGGCAGTCCCCGTGGACGGTGCCGGAAGTGGTCTGCCAGGCGGGGGTGCTGCTGCTGCTCGCGCTGCGCAGGCGCCCCCGGGCGGCGCTGGGGGCACTGCTGCTGACGGTGCTGAGCGGTGTGCTGTGCGCTGTGGCGAACAGGCAGTTGCTGGGGCCGCCCGCGGTCCGCGACTTCCCCGTGGACGTCCTCGTCCTGACGCTGGCCGTGGTGGTCGGCAGCGCCCTGCACGGCCGCCAGGCAGCGCGCACCGAACTGGTCGTCCAGGAGGAGCGGACCGCCGAGGAGCGCACCCGGCGCACCCTGCTGGAGGAGCGCAACCGCATCGCCCGCGAGCTGCACGACGTGGTCGCCCACCACATGTCCGTCATCTCCATCCAGGCGCAGGCCGCGCCGCATCTGACGGAGAACCCCTCCGAGGAGCTGCGCGAGTCGCTGGCCGGGATCCGGCACAACGCCGTGGAGGCGCTGGCCGAACTGCGCCGGGTGCTGGGCGTCCTGCGCTCCGAGGACGCGCTCACCGACCGGCACGCGCCGCAGCCCACCCTGGAGCGGCTGCCGGAGCTGGTCGCCAACGTCCGGACCGCCGGACTCACCGTGACCACCCGGATCAGCGGCGAGCCCTGTCCGCTGGCTCCGGGCGTCGAGCTCTCGGTCTACCGCATCGTGCAGGAGGCGCTCAGCAATGTGCTGCGGCACGCGCCGGGGGCCGAGGCGGAGGTGGAGATCGGCTACCGCCCCACGGAGGTGACCGTGCGGGTGGTCAACAGCGGGCCGGTTCCGGGCAGTACGGCACGAGCAGGGGCCGCTCCGAGCGCGCCCGGAGCGGGTCACGGGTTGCCCGGAATGCGCGAACGGGCCGCGATGCTGGACGGCACGCTGCGGTCCGGGGCGACGCCGGACGGCGGCTGGCGGGTGGTGGCGGCACTGCCCCTGTCCTCCCCCTCAGGTGCCGCCGGGACCACTCAGACAGCCGAGACCGCCCGGAGCGCCGAGACCGCCGGGGCGGCCCGTACCGCCGAGACCGCCGAGGACCCTTCGTGACCACGATCCGCGTACTGCTGGCCGACGACCAGAAGATGGTCCGCCAGGGCTTCACCGTGCTGCTGGACGCGGAGCCGGACATCACCGTGGTCGGTCAGGCGGTCGACGGGCTGGAGGCGGTGGAGCGCACCGCCGAACTGGCGCCAGACGTCGTGCTGATGGACGTGCGGATGCCGCGGCTGGGCGGTATCGAGGCGACGCGCCGCATCACCGAGTCGCGTACCGGCGGCGCCGCGGACCCGAAGGTCCTGGTCCTGACCACGTTCGACCTGGACGAGTACGTCTTCGAGGCGCTGCGCGCCGGGGCCTCCGGGTTCCTGCTCAAGGACGCCTCGGCCGCCGAACTCGCGGACGCCGTCCGGGTGGTGGCCCGCGGGGAGGCGCTGCTCGCGCCGAACCTGACCAAGCTGCTGATCGAGAAATTCGCCGGGATGCCGGACGGACCGGGTGGGGGCCGGCTCAAGGAGCGGGTCGCCGATCTCACCGAGCGCGAGACGGAGGTGCTCGCGCTCGTCGCACGCGGACTGTCGAACCTGGAGATCGCCGGAGAGCTGGTGGTCGCCGAGCAGACGGTCAAGACCCATGTGAGCCGCGTCCTGGTCAAACTGGGCCTGCGGGACCGCACCCAGGCCGCGGTCTTCGCCTACGAGACGGGACTGGTGCGGCCGGGCCGCCTTTGAGGGCGCCCCGCGGCACGCGACCGCGGCCCGGTGTGTGGGGCACCGGGCCGCGGAAGGTGGGGGGTGTGCCGGGTGTCGTCGTCACCCGGCCGTGTTGCGGGGTGTCACTCGACGATGTTGAGCAGCAGGTTGGGCGAGCCCTGCCCCGGGTTGCCGACGACGTCCTCGGAGGCGCCGTCGGTCAGCGCCTTGGAGACGGCTTCGGGGGTGGCGTCCTTGTGGCCCGAGAGGTAGACCGCCGCGGCGCCCGCGACGTGCGGGGAGGCCATCGAGGTGCCGGAGATGGTGTCGGTGGCGTCGTCGCCGGTGTTCCAGGCCCCGGTGATGTCGACGCCGGGCGCGTACAGGTCGAGCGCGTCGCCGTAGTTGGAGAAGCTCGCCTGCGCGTCCTTGTTGTCGGTCGCACCGACGGTGAGGGCTTCCTTCACCCGGGCGGGAGAGCTGTTCCCGGCGTCCGAGGACTCGTTGCCGGCCGCCACGGCGAAGGTGACGCCCGCCTTGATGGAGTTCTGCACGGCCGTGTCCAGCGCCTCGTCCGCGCCGCCGCCCAGCGACATGTTGGCGACCGAGGGCGACTCGGCGTTCTTGGTGACCCAGTCGATACCGGCGACGACCTGCTCGGTGGTGCCGGAGCCCTGGTCGTCCAGGACCCGGACGGCCACCACGTCGGCCTTCTTCGCCACGCCGTGCGCCTCGCCCGCCACGGTGCTGGCGACGTGGGTGCCGTGGCCGTTGCCGTCCGAGGCGTCGTCGTCGCCGTCGACCGCGTCGAAGCCGCTGGTGGCCCGGCCGCCGAAGTCCTCGTGGGTGGTGCGGACACCGGTGTCGATGATGTAGGCGGTCACGCCCTCGCCCGCGCTGTCCGGGTAGACGTACTTGTCGTCCAGGTTCAGCTCGGGGGTGTCGATGCGGTCCAGCCCCCAGGAGGGCGGGTTGGCCTGCTCGCCGGTGACGGTGTGCTTCTGGTTGGCGTAGACCTTGTCCACCGCCGGGTCGGCGGCCAGCTCCGCGGCCTCGCTCGCGGACATCTTCGCGGAGTAGCCGTTGAGGGCCTTGGTGAAGGTCCTGCGGACCTTGCCGCCGTGGTCGGAGATGACCGAACGGCCCTTCGCCGCAGCCGCTTTGGTGCTCACGGCCGACTTCTTCATGGTGACGATGTAGCTGCCCTTGACGGCCTGCGCCGAGTGCGCGCCGAGCACGGTGCCGTGCGCCGGAGCCTCGGGGGACGCGTTCGCGGGGAGCGCTGTGACGGTGCCGACCGCTGCCGCGGCCACTGCGGCCGAGATGCCGAGGGCGACTTTCCTGCGCGTCACTGCCATGGGGAGGGTTCCTCCTCGTGTGGGGGGTGCGCATGTGGGGTGCGCGATCGGCACGCTAGAGGCATGGTCACGAGCAGGACAAGGGTTCGACGTGCCGCCCGCCCGAAGAGCAATTGCCCAAGCGGTGGTCATACTTGGCGATTCGGGCGCGGCTCGGATGTCCCCGCCTGCGGAAGCCAGCCGAGGCTCGCGGCGCGCATCCCGAGCTGGAACCGGGTCGTCGCCCCCAGCCGGCCCATCAGCCCGTGCAGCCGGCGCTGGAAGGTCCGGTAGCTGATGCCGAGTTGCCGGGCCATCACCTGGTCGGTCATACCGGTGGCCAGCAGGGCCAGCAGCTTGGCCTCCTGTGCGGTCGGACCGTCCGGGGCACCGGGGCTGCGGCCCGCGAGGTACTCCGAGATCGGCAGCGCCCGCCCCCACAGCACCTCGAAGAAGTCGCACAGCACCTCCAGCAGCCCGGAGGGGTGCACGACGACACTGCTGGCCAGCTCGTTCGGCGCGGCGCGCAGCGGGATCAGCGCCATGCAGTCGTCAGCGATCAGCATCTTCGTCGGGGTGTCGGCCATCACCCGGGCGTCCTCGCCCAGTTCGGCCGCCGCGCCGATGTCCGTGTCGAACCGGTGGGAGGTGGTGAGCCCGTCGGTGTCGTAGATGACCCGGTAGTTGACGCCGCGCCGCAGCATCTGGGCCTGCACCGGCATCATGCCGGTCTTCGGGTCCAGCCGGTCGGGGTCGCTGTTGGCGTAGGGCGGCCGGTCGATGCCCCGGATCTCGGCGCGCGCGCTGCGCTGGAGCTGGTCGACCTGGCGGATCACGGCGGCCCGCCCCGTCACGATCTCCACCAGTTCCAGGGGGTCGCGGCCCGCCGCCTGGGCACGGAACCGCGCGGCCAGGTGCTGGATGTGCCGCCGCGTACGGTGGATCTCCTCCTCGCGGGCGAGCAGCAGCGACTCGAAGGCGATCTCCGGCGCCACCGGCAGATAGCGCTCGGCGCCTCTGCTCCCCCGGTCCGCGGGGAAGCGCCCCACGAGGTTGAGTCTCTCCAGCGCGGCGAGCGCGGCCCGCACCCGCGCGGCTCCCACTCCCGCCGCTGCCCGCAACTCGCTGACGGTCACGGCGCCGTCCACCAGTGCCTCGTAGACCTGCTGCTGGACAGGGTCGAGATCAAGAGCCTCCAACATGCTGGGCATCCTGTGCGTGGTGGCGAGTTCACGTCAATGACCGAACGCCGCCACCGCCTCGTCATATATGCAGGAACCCTGCGAATTCCGACGCGGGACACCGGCGGCATACCCCCGGCGGGCATCCGGCTAGGGTGGCTCCATGCGACCCATGCTGACCGGCGAGCGCAGGACCGGCGCCCCCAGCATGTGGTGCGGGCACCTACTGCTGCTCGCCGCCCTGCTGTTGGGGCTCGTCAGCATGCACACCCTCGGGCACCCCGCCGCCGGACCACAGGAGGCGCCGCAGGCCGCCGCACCTCTCTCCCCGTCCGCGGTCCATGACGGGAGCACGGAACCGGTCCGGGCCGCGGACGGGGCGGTTCCCCCGGCGCATCCGGCGCATCCGCCCCGCCTGCGGGACGGCGCCACCAACCCGGCGGCCGGGTACGGGGATTCCACGCCCCCGGAGCCGGAGCACGGCGGCGGGCACGGGACGGGAACCGACCCGCTCTCGGTCTGTCCGGCCGTACTGGGCGCGTGGACGGCCGCCGCGCTGCTGGGCGCCGCCGTCACCGTCCTGGCACCGCGCGGCACGGACGGGCGGGAGCCCTGCCGCAGCCGGATACGGCGCGCTCTGCGTCCGCTGCCGCCGCCGGACACCTCGTCGAGACTCGCGCGGCTGTCGGTCCTGCGGATCTGAGCGGGCTCGCACACACACCGCACCGCCGCGCGGGCGGCCACCGGCCGTCCCGGGGTGCGGTGTGCCTGCGCCCGTGTTCGACACCACACCACGCGAGGTATGCACATGCGTTCCCTTCCCGCCCGCCGGACCGTTCTGGGCGCCGCCGCCCTGACCGCCACCGGTCTGACCGCCGGCTGCGCCGACCGCGGCCGCCCGGACACCGCCGAGGCCGAGGGCGGCGGCCACGTCCGGCCCGACGGCCCCGAGGTCCGGGCCGCCGATGCCCGGCGTCCGCACGGCCGCACCCGGCGGGTGCGGCTCACCGCGACCCGCACCCGGCTCGCGCTGGGTTCCGGAGTCACGGTCCCCACCTGGGCCTACGGCGACCGGGTCCCCGGCGAGGAGATCCGCGCCACCGCGGGCGGCGCCCTGGAACTCACCCTCGCCAACCATCTCCCGGCGGCCACCTCGGTGCACTGGCACGGACTGGCTCTGCGCAACGACATGGACGGCGTCCCCGGGCTCACCCAGCGGGAGATCCGGCCGGGCGCGGACTTCACCTACCGGTTCGCCGTCCCCCACCCCGGGACCTACTGGTTCCACCCCCACTCCGGCCTGCAGCGGGACCGCGGCCTGTACGCGCCGCTGATCGTGGAGGACCCGAGGGAGCCGCTGCGCTACGACAAGGAGTGGGTGGTCGTCCTGGACGACTGGCTGGACGGCGTGGACGGCGCCACCCCCGACAGCGTCCTGGCCGCACTGCGCCGCGGCATGGACCACGGCGGGGACGGAGCCGGCGGAGACGGAGCCGGCGGAGACGGCAGCGGGGACGCGCACGGCATGCACGGCATGCTGGGCACCGGCGCCCGGCCGTCCGCCGCGGCCGGGCCGCCCTCCGGGACCGGGCCGTCCCCCGCGGCGGGCACCGGCAGCCCGCTGCTGGGCGGCGACGCGGGCGACGTGGACTACCCGCACCACCTGGTCAACGGCCGCACCCGGACGGACCCGGAGACCTTCCGCGCGAAGCCGGGCGACCGCGTCCGCATCCGCCTGATCAACGCGGGCGGCGACACCGCCTACCGGGTCGCGCTGGGCGGGCACCGGATGACCGTGACCCACACCGACGGCTACCCCGTCGAGCACACCGCCACCGACGCGCTGCTGCTCGGCATGGGCGAGCGCTACGACGTCCTGGTCACCGCGGGAGACGGGGTCTTCGCCCTCACCGCGCTGGCCGAGGGCAAGAAGGGAACCGCCCGCGCGCTGCTGCGCACCGCACCAGGTGCCGCGCCCCCGGCGGCGGCCCGTCCCGAGGAGCTGTCCGGCACCCCGCTGACCGCGGGGAGGCTGGCGGCCGCGGACGCGGTCCGGCTCGCACCCCGTACGCCGGACCGGACCGTCACCCTGCGGCTGACGGGCTCCATGGCCCGGTACGACTGGGGCATCGGCGGCCGGCAGTACGACCCCCGGCGGCGGCACCCCGTGACGGCGGGCGAGCGGGTGCGGCTGCGCTTCGTGAACACCACCGGCATGTGGCACCCGGTGCATCTGCACGGCCACACCTTCGCGCTGCCGGACGGCGGTCCCCGCAAGGACACCGCGATCGTGCTGCCGGGCAGGACACTGGAGGTGGACTTCGACGCCGACAACCCTGGCCTGTGGCTGGTGCACTGCCACAACGTCTACCACAGCGGGGCGGGCATGATGACGGTGCTCGGCTACCGCGCGTAGTACCCGGGCGCGGTCTCCGGGCGCGGTCGGGCGCGAACGGCGTACCGGAGCCCGCCGGACGGCGGGGTGCGGGTCCCGGGTGCGTCCCGGGGCCCGCCCCCCGGAGGGGCCGGCCGGGGACCCGCACCGGGTGGGTGCCCCGAGCCATAACGTCAGCCCGACGATTACACTCGGGTGCGTGGCTCAACTACGTCTCGCGCTGAATCAGATCGACTCCACCGTCGGCGACCTGGAGGGGAACGCCGCGGCGGTCCTCCGCTGGACCCGGCACTCCGTCGAACGGGGCGCCCACCTGGTCGCGTTCCCGGAGATGATGCTGACCGGCTACCCGGTCGAGGACCTGGCACTGCGCAGGTCGTTCGTGGAGGCGAGCCGCACCGCCGTGCGGGAACTCGCCCGGCGGCTGGCCGACGAGGGGCTCGGCGAGGTGCCGGTCGTCGTCGGCTATCTGGACCGCTGCGCGCAGGCCCGGCCGCACTACGGCCAGCCCGCGGGCGCTCCGCAGAACGCGGCCGCCGTGCTGCACCGGGGCGAGATCGTCCTGACCTTCGCCAAGCACCACCTGCCGAACTACGGGGTCTTCGACGAGTTCCGGTACTTCGTGCCGGGCGACACCATGCCGGTCGTCCGGGTGCACGGTGTCGATGTCGCGCTCGCCATCTGCGAGGACCTCTGGCAGGAGGGCGGCCGGGTCCCGGCGGCGCGCAGCGCGGGGGCCGGACTGCTGCTGTCGATCAACGCCTCGCCCTACGAGCGGGACAAGGACGACACCCGGCTGGAGCTGGTGCGCAAGCGGGCGCAGGAGGCGGGCTGCACCACCGCCTACCTGGCGGAGGTCGGCGGCCAGGACGAACTGGTCTTCGACGGCGACTCGATCGTCGTGGACGCCGACGGGCAGGTGCTGGCGCGGGCGCCCCAGTTCGAGGAGCGGTGCGTCGTCCTGGACCTGGAGCTGCCCGCGGCCGCCGCCACCCCGCCGTCGGGCGAGGTGGACGACGGGCTGCGCATCGACCACCGGGTGGTCTCCGCCGAACCGCTGCCCGCCTACCCGCCGGAGGCCGTCGGCAGCGAGGCACCGCGGCTGGCGGACGACGAGGAGATCTACACCGCGCTGGTGGTCGGACTGCGCGCGTACGTGGTCAAGAACGGCTTCAGCTCGGTGCTGATCGGGCTCTCCGGCGGCATCGACTCGGCACTGACGGCCGCGATCGCCTGCGACGCGGTGGGAGCCGAGCACGTGTACGGCGTCTCGATGCCCTCGCGCTACTCCTCCGAGCACTCCAAGGAGGACGCCGCCGAGCTCGCGGAGCGCACCGGGCTGCACTTCCGCACGGTCGGGATCGAGCCGATGTTCGCGGCCTACATGGACTCGCTGGGCCTCACCGGGCTCGCGGAGGAGAACCTCCAGGCGCGGCTGCGCGGCACGGCGCTGATGGCCCTCTCCAACCAGGAGGGCCCCATCGTGCTGGCGCCGGGGAACAAGTCGGAGCTGGCGGTGGGCTATTCGACGCTGTACGGCGACGCGGTGGGCGCCTACGGCCCGATCAAGGACGTCTACAAGACGAACGTGTTCCGCCTGGCGACCTGGCGCAACCGGGCGGCCGAGGAACGCGGCGACACCCCGCCCATCCCCGAGCGCTCGATCACCAAACCGCCCAGTGCCGAGCTGGCCCCCGGGCAGGTGGACAGCGACTCGCTGCCCGATTACGACGTCCTCGACCGCGTCCTGAAGCGCTACGTCGACGGCGACCAGGGCGCCGAGGCCATCATCGCGGCGGGCTTCGACGCGGAGACCGTGACCCGGGTGCTGCGGATGACGGACCGGGCCGAGTACAAGCGCCGGCAGTACCCGCCGGGCACGAAGATCTCCCCCAAGGGGTTCGGCAAGGACCGCCGGCTGCCGATCACCAACCGGTGGCGGGAGGGCTGACGGCCCCCGCCCGGAGCAGCCGCCGGCCGCGTGGGGCCGGCGGCGTCCCGGCCCGTCGGCCCCGCCGGGCTCGCGGGGTCCGGGACGGGTGCCCCTAGCCGCCGGAGGGGACCTCCACCGGGGCCTCCTGCGCCCGGGCGACCACCCGCGAGTCGCCGCGGTCCAGTACGCCCGCCGTGACGGCGATGGCGAGTCCGGTCAGGGCGAGAGCGGCGCCGACCAGGGTGGGGGAGGTCCAGCCCCAGCCGGCGGCGATGACGACACCGCCGAGCCAGGCGCCGCCCGCGTTGGCGAGGTTGAAGGCCGAGTGGTTCGAGGCGGAGGCGATCGTGGGCGCGTGCGAGGCCGCCCGCATCACCAGCATCTGGACCGGCGTGGTGATCAGGAAGCCGACCGCGCCCAGCAGCCCGACCAGGAGCAGCGCCGCCCACGGGACCGGCGCCGCGAAGTGGAAGGCCACCATCAGCACGGCCATCAGCCCGAGGGCCGTGTACAGGGTGCGGCGCGGCGCACGGTCGGTCAGCGGCCCGGCGATCAGGGTGCCCAGCGTCATGCCGATGCCGAAGAGCGCCAGCACCCAGGTGACCGACGTCTCGGCGAGTCCGGTGACCTCCGTCATCATCGAGGCGAGGTAGCTGTAGACGGCGAAGACGCCGCCGAAGCCGAAGACCGCGGTCAGCAGTCCGAGGACGACCTGGCGGTTGCCCAGGGCGCGCAGCTCGTGGCGTACGCCGCCCTGGTGCTCCAGCGGTATCCGGGGCACGAGCAGCGCGAGGGCCGTCATGGCGAGCAGCCCGATGAGGGTGACGACCACGAAGGTGGCGCGCCACCCGAGCTGCTGGCCGAGCGCGGTGCCGCCGGGTACGCCGACGATGTTGGCGACGGTCAGGCCCAGGAACATGGTGGCCACGGCGCGGGCCGCCCGGCCCTCCCGGACGAGCCGGGCCGCGACCACCGCGCCGACCCCGAAGAAGGCGCCGTGCGGCAGCCCCGCCAGCAGGCGCCCGGCCAGCAGGGTGCCGAAGCCGGGGGCGAGGGCCGAGGCGAGGTTGCCGAGGGTGAACAGCCCCATGAGCAGCAGCAGCATCTGCTTGCGCGGCACGCGGGCGCCGACGGCGGTCAGCAGCGGGGCGCCGAGCACGACACCGAGGGCGTAGGCGGACACCAGGTAGCCGGCGGTCGGTACGGAGGTGCCGAGATCGTCGGCGACGTTCGGCAGCAGGCCCATCATCACGAACTCTGTGGTGCCGATACCGAAGGCGCCCACGGCGAGTGCGAGCAGAGCCACAGGCATGCGGAGAGAAACCTTTCGAAGCGGGCGGGCCCCGGCGGGACGCGGCGTCGCGTACCGGGCACCGGGGAGTACCGCGCGCCGGGCGGCGGGGCGGCCCGGCGCGGAGGGATGCGGTGTGAAGCGGAGTGGAGGAGAAGTGGAGGAGAGCGGAGGGGAGCGGAGTGGAGGAGAGGGAGCGGACAGTGGTCGGAGGCGGCACTGCCCCCTATGTATTGCTCCGCAACAAAGTCTCGCAGCCAGATGTTCCGCGGTGCAAAACGAGCCCGCCGCCGGGGCCGCCCGGAGCGGCCCCGGCCGGTCTCAGTCCGTCAGGTCGATCTTCGCCGCGATCGGCAGGTGGTCGCTGTCCGTCGCCGGGAGCGTCCAGGCCGAGACGGGGTCGGCTCCCTTGAGCATGATCTGGTCGATCCGGGCCATCGGGAAGGAGGCGGGCCAGCTGAATCCGAAGCCGTCCCCGGCCGCGCCCTGCGCGGACCGCATCTGGGAGGTGATGGGCGCCAGCGCGCGGTCGTTCATGGTGCCGTTGAGGTCGCCGAGGAGGAGCACCTTGTCGGCGGGGTCGTGGGCGATCGCCTCGCCGAGCGCCTCCGCGCTGCCGTCCCGCTGCCCGGCGGTGAAGCCGGAGCGGAACTGCACGCGCACCGAGGGCAGATGCGCGGCGTAGACGGCGACCTCGCCCTTCGGGGTGCGCACCGTGGCACGCATCGCGCGCGGCCAGCCCATCTTGATGTCGACGGTCCTGGCGTCGGAGAGCGGGTACTTGCTCCAGATCCCGACCGTGCCCGCGAGCTTGTGGTACGGGTGCGTGCGGTCGAGCGCGGACCGGTAGGAGCCGGCTCGGGACGAGGAGACCTCCTGCAGCGCGATGACGTCGGCCCCGGAGTCGACCAGCGCCTCGGCGGTGCCCCGCGGGTCGGTGTTGCCGGCGTTGACGTTGTGGGTGACGACGGTCAGGTCTCCGGCACCGCCGCCGGTCTTGTCGCTGAAGAGGCCGCCGAACAGGTTCACCCACATCAGTGCGGGCACCAGCAGCGCGACCAGCGCGGTCGCCGAGCGGCGCAGCACGGCCGCGACCAGCAGCACCACGATCAGCAGACCGCCCCACGGCAGGAACGTCTCCCACAGCGAACCCAGGTTGCCGACCGCGTTGGGCACCTCGGCGTGCAGGAAGAACGCCAGCCCCAGGAGCAGCGCGACCGCCGCGAGGACCAGGCCACGCCGCCAGGCGCCCGAACCCCACCGCCCCGGCGAGCTGCCGCCCGGCAGCCGGCCGGACCAGCGGGACCAGAACCCCCGCTGCTCGTCGCCGTCCTCGCGGTATGTGGCCTCCGACGTGTACGCGCGCGCCATCCGCCGTCCTCACTTGCCTGTGCTGGTGCCCGATGAACGATAGGCGATAACGGTTTTCATCCAGTCGAACCCTGCGGTCCCACCGCCGCTTCCGCCCTGATTCCGCTGTGCGGAGTCGAGAGGAGGACGAGGCGCGGCGCTCCTGGAGTTCCGGCAGGTCGGGGCCGGACCGCGACTGTGACACAACCCGGACACCCGGTGGCGGCGGCGGTCCGCCGCGGCGCGCCCCCGCGCCGTCCGGGAGCCCGCGCGCCGTCCGGGAGCCCGCGCGCCGTCGGGGAGGTGGCCCGGCGCAGCCGCCGGTACGTGCCGGGCCGGCGCACGCCGCCGGGGCGCCGCGGCCGGTCGCCGGTCGCCGGTCATGATCCGCTTCCGGACGGGGCCCCTACCGGTGCGCGGAGGGGCGTGCCAGCATGGACCTGGATCCGGAGACGCCGTTGGGGCGCTTCGAGACGACAACAGGAGTCAATGCCATGCCGCAGACGCTCTACGGGGGTACCCGTAATCGCCGTGTGACCGTGCGCGACCTCGCACTCGCCAAAGAGCGGGGCGAGAAGTGGCCCATGCTCACCGCCTACGACGCGATGACCGCCTCCGTCTTCGACGAGGCCGGTATCCCCGTCATCCTGGTCGGCGATTCGATGGGCAATTGCCACCTCGGCTACGAGACGACCGTGCCGGTCACCATGGACGAGATGACGATGCTGACGGCCGCCGTGGTGCGGGGCACCAGCCGCGGCCTGATCGTCGCCGACCTGCCGTTCGGCTCGTACCAGGAGGGAGAGGTGCAGGCGCTGCGCAGCGCCACCCGGCTCGTCAAGGAAGCCGGCGCGCAGGCCGTCAAGATCGAGGGCGGGGAGCGTTCGGCCGACCGGATCGGCCTGCTGGCGCGCTCCGGCATCCCCGTGATGGCGCACGTGGGGCTCACCCCGCAGTCCGTGCACGCCATGGGCTACCGGGTGCAGGGGCGCGGTGAGGAGGCGGCTGCGCAGCTCATGCGGGATGCCAAGGCCGCGCAGGACGCCGGAGCTTTCGCGCTCGTCCTGGAGATGGTGCCCGCTCCGGTCGCCGCCGAGGTGACCCGGGCGCTGCAGATCCCGACAGTCGGCATCGGTGCCGGGAGCGAGTGCGACGCGCAGGTGCTGGTGTGGACCGACATGGCGGGCCTCACCCCCGGCAAGCTGCCGCGCTTCGTGAAGCAGTACGCCGCGCTGCGCTCGGTGCTGGGCGACGCGGCCCGCGCGTTCGCCGAGGACGTCACCACCGGGACCTTCCCGGCCGCGGAGCACTCCTACGAGTGAGCCGGAACAGCGTCGCCGACGGCGCCGTGCACGCGGGCGCCCGGTGACGGTGCCGCGCCGCGCAGCGGTCCGCCGGTGACGGCGCCGGCCCGCCGCCGGCCCGCCGACAGCGCTTCCGAGCGCTGTCGGTGGGCTGTCGGTCGTTTGTCAGTGGCGGCTGCCATATTGGCCGCATGACGCGAGAGAAGACGACGAACGCGGTCGAGGTCCGCGGGCTGGTCAAACACTTCGGGGAGACGAAGGCGGTCGACGGCATCGACCTCGACGTGCGCGAGGGCACCGTGATGGGTGTGCTGGGCCCCAACGGCGCGGGCAAGACGACGCTCGTCCGGATGCTCTCCACCCTGCTGCAGCCCGACGGGGGCACGGCGAAGGTCGCCGGGTACGACGTGGTGCGCCAGCCCCGCGAGCTGCGTCGCACGATAGGTCTGACCGGCCAGTACGCCTCGGTGGACGAGAAGCTGTCGGGCTGGGAGAACCTGTACATGATCGGGCGGTTGCTCGACCTGTCCCGCTCCCAGTCCCGCGAGCGCGCGGACGAACTGCTGGAGCGGTTCTCCCTCACCGAGGCGGCCCGGCGCCCCGTGATGAAGTACAGCGGCGGTATGCGCCGCCGGCTCGACCTGGCGGCCTCCATGATCGGCCGCCCCAAGGTCCTCTACCTGGACGAGCCCACCACCGGTCTCGACCCCCGTACCCGCAACGAGGTGTGGGACGAGGTCAAGAACATCGTGGCCGAGGGGAACACCGTCCTGCTCACCACCCAGTACATGGAGGAGGCGGAGCAGCTCGCCGAGGAGCTGACCGTGATCGACCGCGGCCGGATCATCGCCGAGGGCCGGGTGCCCGAGCTGAAGGCGAAGGTCGGCGGCCGCACCCTGGAGGTCCGCCCGGCGGACCCCGGCGAGCTGCAGCGGATGGTCGGCGCGCTCGCCCAGGCGGGGCTGGACGGCCTGGCGGGCGCCACCGCCGACGAGGCGTCGGGCGTGGTCAGCGTCCCGATCGTCAGCGACGAGCAGCTCACGGCCGTGGTCTCGCTGCTGGGCGAGCGCGGCTTCGCACTCGCCGACATCGCCACCCATCTGCCCAGTCTGGACGAGGTGTTCCTCGCCCTCACCGGCCAGAAGGCCACCCATCAGGACGACGACAACGAGCTCGAGGAGGTCGCGGCGTGAGTACCGCCACCGTCAAAGCGCCCCAATCCGGGGAGTCCCCGACCGGGTCCGGGGCGGGCAGCGGCTCCGCGCCCCAGAAGCCCGGCACGGTGGAGGGCCGGATCGGGCTGCAGGCCAATCTGCGGCACATCGGCGCGCTCGTGCGGCGCAACGCCCTGCAGATCAAGCAGGATCCCGAGTCGATGATGGACGCGCTGCTGATGCCCATCATCTTCACGCTGCTGTTCGTCTACGTCTTCGGCGGCGCCATCGGCGGGGACGGCGCCAGCGGCGACCGGGACCAGTACGTCCAGTATCTGATCCCCGGCATGATGGGCATGATGGGCATGTCCATCGCCATGGCGGTCGGCACGGGCATCAACGAGGACTTCCGCAAGGGCGTGATGGACCGCTTCCGGTCCATGCCGATCGCCCGCTCCTCGGTGCTCATAGCCAAGTCGGTCGTCGAGATCGGCCGGATGCTGGTCGCCGTGACCGTCCTGCTCACCGTGGGCTTCCTGAACGGCTTCGAGATCAACGGCCACTGGCTGGGAATGCTGGCCGCCATCGGGCTGACCGCGCTGTTCGGCGCCTCGCTGCTGTGGATCTTCATCCTGCTGGGTCTGACGATGAACACGGCGCAGGCCGTGCAGGGCGTCTCGTTCCTGGTGCTGATGCCGCTCCAGTTCGGTTCCTCGGTCTTCGTGCCGCCCGGCACCATGCCCGGCTGGCTCAAGGCGTTCACCGACGTCAATCCGCTCACCCACCTCGCCGACGCGGCGCGCGGGCTGATGCTCGGCCAGGGCGAGGTCGCCGGCCCGGTGATGTGGACGGTGATCTGGTCGGTGGGCCTGACGGTCGTCACGGCGCCGATCGCCATCACGAAGTTCCGCAAGAAGACCTGACGGTGCCGGATACCGCCACCGGCCCTGCCGGAGCGGGGCCGGCCGGCCGCGGAGCGGCCGGCCGGCCCCGGGCGCGCGGCGCCCGGGGCGGCGGCGATCCGGTTCAGGCGTCGCGCACCAGGGCGACGGCCTCGGGCAGGGTGAGGCCCGCGCCGGAGGCGTACGCCCGTGCGTACGCTCCCTCGCCGGGCAGCGCTTCCCGCACGACTGCTTCGGCAGCCTTCCGCGACTCGCGTTCGACAGGGTGCGGGAAGTGCCCCTCCGGCAGTTTCGAGAGCCCGTCGTAGGCACCGATCAGGCGCCCGCCCTCGGCGCCCCGGCCGACCAGGGCCAGGGCCCGTGCGCCAGTCAGCAACTGGCTCAGCGTCAGATGCGGGGCGATGGCCTCCGCCACCACCTCGCGAGTCTTGACGATCGACTCCTGGACAGTGGCCAGCGCCTCGGCGCCCCGGCCGTCCTCGACGTACGTCCAGGCCAGCAGACCCTCGATCATCCCGGCGAAGAGCTGCGGCACCCGCTCGGCGAACTGGTCGACGAGCGGGACCAGCAGCTCCCGCGCCTGCGCCGTCCGGCCCAGCCGGGTGAGGTGGATGGCCCACTGCACGGCGGCGAAGTTGGGGCCCTCGCCCCCCATGTGCTCCGATTCCTCGGTGGCCTCCTGCATCAGCCGCTCGCCCTCGGCGGCCTGGGCCGGGTCGTCCAGTTCCACCAGCACCGAGCCCAGCCGGGACTTGAGCTGCGGCACCTGGCTGTGGGCGCCGAGCTGGTCGGCCCGGGCGATGGCGTGCCGGCAGTCCTCGGCGGCGCGCGCGTACTCCCCCCGTGCGGTGAGCGCCTCGGCGCGGCCCGAGAGCGCCTCGGCCTCCCCCCAGGCGTCCCCGACTCTGCGGAAGATCTCCAGGCTCTCCGCCGCGTCCATGGCCGACCGCTCCCAGGTCTCGGGGTGGTCGCTGGTGAGTTTGGCGCGGAGCTGGAGGGCGAAGGCCAGCTCCCACTCGTAGCCCAGTTCGCGGCAGCCTGCCACGAAGGCGTCGGACAGCTCGGCGAGCTTGCCGACCTCGCCGGTCATCAGCCACGCGAAGAACCACATGCAGCCGGGGATCCGGCACACCTGCGGCATCCCCGGCGAGTAGACCCGGGTGATGGTGCGCAGCTCCGCCTGCCGCGCCGGACTCGACAGCTCGTGCACGCCTTCCTCGGCGTCCGCCAGCACCATCAGCCGCGCCCCGCGCCGGGCCTCCCACAACTGCTCCTCGCTCATGGGCGGCGGCTTCGCGGTGCACGGCTCGTACAGCGGCGGCGCGGGCCGGGCCGGGGTGGCGAAGGGGTCGGGGCCGAGGGCCAGCGCGGCGTCCCCCCAGTGGCGCGCGTCGCCGCGGTGGCCGCGGAGCTGCCAGAACCAGCTCATCGACAGGATCATGCACAGCACCTCGTGCTCGTCCCGTGCGGCGACGGCCCGGCGCAGTGCGGCGCGGATGTTGTCGTGCTCGCGCTCCAGCCGGTCCAGCCAGGCGACCTGCTGGGGCCCGCGCAGCAACGGATCGGCGTTCCGGGCCAGTTCGCGGTAGACGACGAGATGGCGGCGCTCGGCATGTTCCCGTTCACCGGGCACCTCGTCCAGCTTCTCGGCGGCGTACTCGGCGACGGTCTCCAGCAGCCGGTAGCGCATCCCGGCCGCGTCGTCATCAGGAGCGGCCACTACCAGCGACTTGTCGACAAGGGAACTCAGGAGGGCGGCGACGTCCCCGTCCGGACCGGCCGGATCCGCGCACACCTCCTCGACCTGCTCCAGTTGGCAGCCGCCCACGAAGACCGACAGCCGCCGCAGCACGTCCCGCTCCGCCGCGTCCAGCAGCTCCCACGACCAGTCGACCACCGCGCGCAGCGTCTGCTGGCGCGGCAGCACCGTCCGGTTCCCGCTGTTGAGCAGCCGGAACCGCTGATCGAGACGGCGGGCGAGCTGACCGGGGGTGAGCGAACGCAGCCGGGCCGCCGCCAGCTCGATCGCCAGCGGCAACCCGTCGAGCCGGCGGCAGATCTCCGCGCACGCCTCCGGATCGTCCTCGACCCGGAACCCGTGACGCGCGGAGGCGCCCCGTTCGGCCAGCAGCCGCAGCGCCACCGGGTCCGGCAGCGGCTCGATCGGGCGGACGAACTCGCCGGGCACGCCCAGCGGTTCGCGGCTGGTGGCCAGCACGCTGACCCCCGGGCACTCCACCAGCAACCGCTCCACCACCCGCGCCGCCGCCTCGACGAGATGCTCGCAGTTGTCCAGCACCAGCAGCATCCGGCGGGCCGCGCAGCGCTCGGACAACTGGGCCAGCGGATCTCCCGCCGTGGGGTCGGAGGCCGCCCGCAGCCCCTCGGCAGTGGTGCCGGTCAGCAACGTCTCGCGCCCGCCGAGCGCGGTGAGCACGGCCTCCGCCGTCGCCCCCTGGTCGTCCGGGTCCCGTACGGCGGCGAGTTCGGCCACCCACACGCCGTCCGCCCACTCCTCGCCGCGCTCCGCGCGGGCCCGCGCCGCCGCCTCCAGCGACAGCCGGGTCTTGCCCGCCCCGCCGGGCCCGGTCAGGGTCACCAGCCGCGCCGCACCCAGCTCCCGGCACAGCGCCTCGATCTCGCCCTCCCGGCCGACGAACGAGGTCAGCCCGGCCCGCAGATTCCCCGGCGCCCGCCGGGACGGCCGTCCCGCGGCGGGCGCCGGGGAACGCTCCGGGACCGGCGCCGGGGGGTCGTCGGCCAGCAGCCGGGCGTGCAGCTCGCGGAGTTCGGCACCCGGGTCGGTCCCGAGCTGGTCGGCGAGCCGGGCGCGGACCGCCTCGTAGGCGGCCAGCGCCTCGGCGGTACGGCCCGCGTCGCGCAGCGCGCGCAGCAGGACGGCCTGGAGCGGCTCGTCGATCGGATGCTCGGCGGCCAACTGCCGCACCGAGGGCAGCACTTCCTCGGCCCGGCCGAGGGCGAGCGCCGCCTCGGCCCGGTGCCGCCGGGCGCCCAGCGCCAGGTCGGCGGCGCGGACCCCGGCGGCCCCTCCCCCGTCGGGCAGATCGGTCAGCGCGGGGCCGCGCCACAGCGCGAGGGCGTCGTCCAGGAGATCGGCGGCCTTGGCGGGGTCGTCGTCCGCGAGCGCGGCGGCCCCCTCGGACGCCAGCCGCTCGAAGCGGTACAGGTCGATGTCGTCGCGTTCGGCCACCAGCCGGTAGCCGCCGTCCGCAGAGCCCACCGCCTCCCGGCCCAGGGACCTGCGCAGCCGTCCGACGAGCGCCTGGAGCGCCGCCGTCTCGTCGGCCGGTGGATCCTCGTCCTCCCCCCACACCGATGCGGCGAGTTCACCGGAGCGCACCGTGCGGCCGCCCGCGAGGGCGAGCGCGGTCAGCAGGGCGCGCAGCCGCGCTCCCCCGATCGGCACGGCGGTGCCGTCCTGGCGGAGAGCCTGGGTGGTTCCCAGAACGCGATAGAGGTAGCGCACCCTCACATACTGCCATCGGCCGCCCGGCACCCGATGGGCAGTCGGCCGGCAACCGGTCGCCGCAGACCGCTCCGGCGCCTAGGGCGGGGACCGGCGGGACGGTTGCCGGGAGTGCCGGGGGACGGCTGCCGGAGGACCGCGACGGTTGCCGGAGGACCGGGGCCGGACCGCGGAGAGGATCCCGGCCGCGGGGCCGCCGGGGTCCGGGCGGGCCGCCGCGTCGTGCGCGTGCCGCCGGACGCCGAACGGGCCGGGAGCACGGTGGAGTCCGTGCACCCGGCCCGTGGCGTACCCAGCCGATCAGGCGCGGCGGCAGTCCTTACCGCGGACCCACCTGGGGGTGTTGGCGTAGCCGGAGTCGCCGTGCCTGCTCACGCAGAGCACCTTGTGGTGGCCGTGCCGGGTCTTGATGGTGAACGGTCCGCGGATGTCGCCACGGCGCGGGGCGTTCATCGCGTGGCACCGACCGCTGCCGACCGCGGCGTGGTGGTGGTCACGGTGGTCCCACTCCAGCCGGTCGCAGACGTAGCCGCGCTTGTGGTGGTGACCGTCGTCCGGCCCGTCACCGGCGACCGCCGACACGGGGGCCATGCCCACCAGCGCGGTCGCCATCGCCGCCACCACTGTCAGGGCCCGTGCGCGGCGGGTTGTTGCCGACTTCCTCATCTGGCTGTCCTTTCCTCTTCCCGCGTCTGCTCCGCCCCTGTCGGCGGGACGTCGGGAGATGTGCATTCGCACCGGTTCAGAACAGCAGGCATCGCGGCTTCTGGTATGGAATCTGCCCTGACGTCACTCTTTGAGCGAGTCCACACCACTCTGTCGGTGGCATTGGCAGCGCGCGGGAGAGGGAACGGCGCTCGCCGCCTCGCGCAGGACGCGAAGCGCCACCCTGACCGCCGGGCGACGCAGCAGCCCGTCGCGGGTGACCGCGAACAACCGGCGAGTGGGCGTGGGCTCCAGGGGGCGCAGCACCACCCCGTCGGGCAGCGGCCCCCGCCCCAGCCGGGGCAGCAGGGCGATGCCCAGCCCCGCGGCGACCAGGGCGACCTGGGTCTGGAACTCGGCCACGTAGTAGGCGACGTCCGGCTCCTGGCCCGCGGTGCGCAGCGTCGTGTGCAGCCAGTCGTGGCAGACGGTGCCCGGCGGCTGGCACACCCAGCGCCGGCCGGCCAGGTCCGCCGTCTCCAGGGTGTCCTGCGCGGCCAGCGGATGCCCGGCCGGCAGCAGCACCTCGCAGGTGTCCACGCCCAGCGGAATGCTGCGCACCCCCTCGGGCGCGGGCATCGGGGTGATGTCCCAGTCGTGGGCCAGGGCCAGATCGATCTCGCCCCTGGCCACCAGCCCCACCGACAGATGCGGATCGACCTCCGACATCCGCAGGTCCAGTTGCGGGTGGTCGGCGGCGAGTTCGGCCAGGACGCGGGGCATCAGCCCGCGGGCGCCGCTGGGGAAGGCGGCGAGCCGCAGTTGACCCGCGGGGTGCCCCTTGCGCTGCTCCAGAGCGACCTCGGCCTGTTCGACGAGGCCGAGCACCTCCTCCGCGGTCCGCACCAGCATCAGCGCGTCGTCGGTGAGGGCGATCCCGCGCCCGGCACGCTCCAGCAGCGCGGTGCCGGTCTCCCGTTCCAGCTTGGCGACCTGCTGGGAGACGGCGGACGGGGTGTAGCCGAGCGCCTGCGCGGCGTTCCCCACCGAACCATGCAGGTGGACGGCGTGCAGCGCACGCAGTCTGGACAGGTCGAGCACGTCTCTGCGCCCCTCTCCGGTTTCCGCGCCGGCACGGCCGCACGGCGGGCACGGCCGCACGGCGGGCACGGCGGGCACGGCGGGCACGGCGGGCACGGCGGGCACGGCGATCCAGCAGCACGGACGATTCAGTATTGCTGAATCCAACCATGAAGAAGTCTGTGCTGGTACTGCACGGTCCGGCCCGCGACGATCAGAGCATGCGTCTGCGTCCCCTCCATTGCGCCCTCGCCGTGCTCGTCACCGCCGTCTGGGGTGTCAACTTCGTCGTCATCGAGGTCGGGCTGCGGCACTTCCCGCCGCTGCTCTTCTCCGCGCTGCGCTTCCTGGTCGCCGCGCTCCCGGCCGTCTTCCTCGTCCGCCGTCCCGGCGTCGCGCTGCGCTGGATCGTCGCCGTCGGGCTGGCCCTGGGAGTGGCGAAGTTCGGGCTGCTGTTCATCGGAATGCGCGCCGGCATGCCCGCGGGCCTGTCCTCCCTCGTCCTCCAGGTGCAGGCGGTCTTCACCGCCGTCTTCGCCGCCGCGTTCCTGCGTGAACGCCTCGGCCGGGTACGGCTGGCCGGTATGGCGGTGGCGCTGGCCGGGATCGCGGTGGCCGGCGCGGGGCAGGGCTCGACCGGCCCGCTGGGCGGCTTCCTCCTGGTCGTCGCGGCGGCCGCGGCCTGGGGCGTGTCCAACGTCCTGACGCGCAAGGCGGCACCCCCGGACGCGTTCTCGTGGATGGTGTGGGTGAGTCTCGTCCCGCCGCTGCCGCTGGCCGCGCTCTCCCTGCTGTTCGAAGGCCCCGCCGCCGACCTCGCCGCGCTGCGCTCCCTCGACCTGAGCGGGCTCGGCGCCGTCTGCTTCGTCGCCTGGGTCGCCACCCTGTTCGGCTTCGCCGCCTGGGGGTTCCTGCTGCGGCACTACGACGCCTCGTCGGTGGCGCCCTTCTCGCTGCTGGTACCGGTCTTCGGTATGACCTCGGCAGCGCTGCTGCTGGGCGAACGCATCACGCCGCTGGACGCCCTGGCCGCCGCGTTGCTGATCGGCGGCGTGACGCTGGTGTCCCTGGCGGGACGGCGCGTGTCCCCGGCGGGACGGCGCGTGTCCCCGGCGGGACGGCGCGATGGACGGGTGGCAGCGGCAGGGGCTCCCGCGGCAGCCGACGCGGAGGCGACCCCGGACGTGTCCCCGGCAGCGTCCGGAGCGGCGCCGAAGTCCGCCGCCGGGGCACCGTAGCCCTGCTCCGGGCCCGCCGGAGGCTGCTCCGGCGGGCCATTCGGCCCCCAACGGCCCGTATCGGGCGCGGGGTTCGCGGGGTCCGGCCGCTGCCGGTACGGTCTGGCTCCATGACCAGCACCGCCACCCACCCGGACCACCACCGGATCAGTCCGGTCTTCCTCGGACTCGTCGCGATCATGGCGGTCTCCGGCTGGGCCGTCTGGGCCGGCTGGGCCGAGGTGACGGGCGTCGCCGTGTTCTTCTTCGTCGTCTCCGGATGGATCATCTCGCTGTGCCTGCACGAGTACGCGCACGCGCGGTCGGCACTGCGGGCCGGAGACGTCTCCGTGGGGGCGAAGGGGTATCTGACGCTGAACCCGCTGCACTACACGCACGCCATGCTCAGCATCGTGCTGCCGGTGCTCTTCGTCGTCCTCGGCGGCATCGGTCTGCCCGGCGGTGCGGTCTACATCGAGCGGGGCCGGATCAGGGGCCGCTGGAAGCACAGCCTGATCTCGGCGGCGGGACCGCTGACGAACGCGCTGTTCGCGGCGGTACTCACGGCGCCGTTCTGGCTCGGCGCCCTGCACGACGTCCCCGTCGCCTTCCGCTGCGCGCTGGCCTTCCTCGCGCTGCTCCAGGTGACCGCCGCGCTGCTGAACCTGCTGCCCGTGCCGGGGCTCGACGGCTTCGGCGTCCTGGAACCCTGGCTGTCGCCCCGCGCCCGGCAGCAGGCGGAGCCCTTCGCCCCGTTCGGGCTGCTGGTCGTCTTCGGGTGCCTGTGGATTCCGCAGGTCAACGAGGTCTTCTGGGATTTCGTCGACACCCTGCTGCGCGGCATGGACGTCTCGGAAGCGGAGACCTATCTGGGGCTGGAGTACTTCCGCTTCTGGGAGGGCGAACCCCAGAACGTGCTCGTCCCCTGAGCGGGCCGCACCAAGGCGGCTAGCGCTCCGCGGCCCCCGCCGTCCGGCGGTGGTAGTACCAGGCCATGTTCGAGGTCAGGCCCGCCAGCAGCACCCAGACGACACCGAGCCAGCTCCCGTTGGCGAAGGAGATCACGGCCGCGACGACGGCCAGGACGCAGATGAGGGTCGCGTAGAGGGCGAGGCCCTTGGGCATGCGGCGGGCGGGGGCTGGCATGGCTCGGTCTCCAACGAGGGGTGCGGTGGTGCGGTGCGGAACGCACGGGTGTGCGCACCGGACATTGTCCCTCACCGTCCCTCACCCCTCCCTGCGGGCGGCGCGGCGCCCGTACAGGACGTCGGCGACGGCCACCGCCAGCGCGCCCGCGACGAAGCACTCGGCGGTGAGCAGGCCGTAGTCCAGTGCGGTCGCCCAGTTGCGGCTGCCGGCCAGCCGGGCGAAGAAGACCGCGCCCACCGCGGCGATCCCGGCGGCCGAACCGATCCGCTGACCGGTCTGGATCACCCCTCCCGCTGCCCCGCCCTGGGCGACGGGCACCGAGCGCAGGGCCAGGGTCTGGTTGGGGGAGATGACCAGCCCGGAGCCGAGCCCGGCCCACAGCATCGGCCCGGTCAGCGCCCAGCCCACACCGCTGTTCTGCACCTCGTGCACCGCGAGCGCCGCGCCCGCGAGACCGGTCAGGACGAGCCCCAGGCCGACGGCGATCAGCGGGCGGCCCACCCGGGTGATGAACCGCCCGCCGACCGCCGACGAGATCGCCGAGCCGATGGCGAAGGGCGTCAGGGTGAGTCCGGCCTGCAGCGCGGTGTAGCCCATGCCGTTCTGCAGGAAGAGGGTGAAGATGAAGAAGATCGTGGTGAACCCGGCGAAGTAGACCAGCCCCAGCAGAGCGCCCAGCGAGTACGAGCGGTCCCGGAAGAGCCGCAGGTCCACCAGGGGCTCCCTGCCCCGGCGCTGGTAGTACCGCTCCCACCCCACGAACGCGCAGATCAGCAGCGCGCCCGCGGGAACCAGCAGCCACTTGCCCTGCCCTTGCCACTGCCGCTCCTCCACGAGGGGCAGCATCAGTGCGAGCACCCCCGAGCCCAGCAGCGCCACACCGACCGGGTCGAGGCTGTGCCGGTGCCCGGTGTCGCGCTCGGCACAGGCGTGCGGCACCAGGCGCAGCGCGAGGAGGAACGCGACGATGCCGATGGGCAGGTTCACGAAGAACACCCAGCGCCATCCCTCCGCCGCGCCGAAGATCTGGATGAGCAGCCCGCCCAGCAGCGGTCCGACCGCGGTGGACAGGCCGATGGTGGAGCCGAGCAGACCGAACGCCTTGCCGCGCTCGGCGCCGCGGAAGAGCTGCTGGATCATTCCGGAGATCTGCGGCATCACCAGCCCGCCGCCCACGCCCTGCACTGCGCGGGACCCCACCAGCCATCCGGCTCCCTGGGCGAAGCCGCAGGCCATGGAGGCGGCGGTGAACAGGACCAGCCCGCCGAGGAAGGCGGTGCGCCTGCCCAGCGCGTCCCCGACCCGGCCGGAGGGGACGAGGACCAGACCGAAGGTGAGGGCGTATCCGGAGACCACCCAGGAGAGGGCGGACTGCGAGGCGGCCAGCCCCTTCTCGATCGCGGGCAGCGCGACGTTCACGATGGAGACGTCCAGCAGGGACATGAAGCCGACGAGGAGGCACACCGACAGTGCCTTCCAGCGCCGCGGATCCGGCGTGTACGGCTGCTCGCCCGCCGTCGACCCGGCCCGCCCGGAGGCGGGTTCGGGCTGCTGTGCCATCAGTGCCTCCCCGGCGGGCGCGCCCCGCGACCCGTCTTCGCCGACCCCATCATGGTCGGCGCGCGGCTCGCATGTCCGCGACGCGCCCGGCCGCCGGGTCGGCGGCGGTGTGCGTGACCTTCCGGTGCGCGGGCGCACACAGCACACGGCTGCACATCATGCACATCAGAGTATTCAAGTTTGACTAAAGTGCGGGCATGGGAGAGACCACCGTTCCGATCATGCCGTGCCGGACCCTCCAGCCCGTTCTCGACTTCTACACGTCCCTCGGCTTCGAGGTGACCTTCGAGCAGCGGCGCCCCAACCCGTACGCGGTCGTCCAGCGCGGCGGCATACACCTGCACTTCTTCGGCATGAAGGACTACGAGCCGACCGCGTCGTACAGCACGTGCTGTATCCGGACCGACGACGTCGACGCCCTGCACGAGACCTTCCGGTCCGGACTCCGAGCGGCCTACGGGCGCGTCCCCGTCCGCGGGCTGCCCCGCATCGGACCGCTCAAGGACACGTCGTACGGAGTCCGGCAGTTCCTGATGACCGACCCCGGCGGCAACTGCCTGCGCATCGCCCAGCCGACCGGCGACGACCCGCGCCACCGGGCGGCGCCGCCGGGCACCTTCCCCCGCGCCCTGCACCACGCCGCCCTCCTCGCCGACGCCAAGGAGGACCTGACCGGCGCCGCGCGGATCGTCGACCGGGCACTCGGACTCCGGGACGAGCAGCCCGCGCCCGCGGAACTGTTCCGCCTGCTCGTACTGCGCGCGGACCTCGCGGAGCGCAGCGGGGACCCGGAGACCTCACGCCGGGCGCAGGCCGAGGCCGAGACGGCCGCCGAGCGGCTGACGGCCGGGGAACGGGAGGCGCTGCGCGACGAACTCCGACGGCTCGCGACGCTGCGGGACGGAACCTGAACGCCCGGTCCGAGCCCGGTCCCGGACCGCGTGGCGCAGGGCTGACCTGTGCCGGGAGCGGACCGGCGTCGCCGGACGGACCGCGCCGGGCAGCCGACCGGCGCCAGTGCACGAGAGCGACCGGTGTCAGTCGCGCCGGCCGGCCGGCGGACCGGCGCCGGGAGCCCGGCCCCGGGCCTGGCTCGCGAGCCGGGTGGCCAGATCCGCGACCTGGTCCTCGGAGAGCCGGGTGCGGTGCTCGCCGACGCTGAGGACGAGGGCGACGTCACCCTGCCCGGTGACCGGCAGCCGCACCGCGGCGACGTTCCCGCTGGAGGTGAGCAGGGCCTCGCCCCGCTTCGCGCGCTGCGCCCGGCCCGCGTAGTCGAGCAGGTCGTCCATGGGGATGCCCGCGTCGTGCTGGATCTGCGGAAGCAGCACGCTGACGGCGTACCCCTTGGCGACGCCGACGGTGAAGAGGCGCACCTGCTCGGTGCCGAGGCGGTAGCCGCAGTCCACCAGCGCGCCGTCCGACTGCGCCAGCGGCGTATCGGCGCCGTCGGGCAGCTCGCCCTCGACGGAGCCGTCTTCGACCGCACCGTGCACTCCGGCCGCGCGCGCCGCGCCCGCCATGTCGTAGCGGACAGGGCAGCGGGATCCCGGCTCGGCGGCCATCCGCCCGACGGCGGCGACACTCAGCGGCGCGGACGCGGACTTCTCACCCCGGCCGACACCCCGGCCGACACCCCGGACGCCGTCGCCGCTGCCGTCGTCCCCGTCGCCGTCCGCACCCAGGCCGGAGCAGCTCGCGAGCACGGCGGCGACCACGACGGCGACCGTCAGGCCGCCGCCGGGGATCCGCCACTTGCCCACCCGGCTCCGCTCCTCAGATGTCGGTGAGACGGACACCCGCGTGCGCCCTGTAGCGCCGGTTGACGGAAATGAGGTTGGCCACCAGGGACTCCACCTGGTGCGCGTTGCGCAGCCGCCCGGCGAACACCCCGCGCATCCCGGGGATCCGGGCGGCCAGGGCCTGCACGATCTCGCAGTCGGCGCGCACCTCGCCCAGCACCATCACGTCGGTCTCGATCTCCTCGACCTCCGGGTCGGAGAGCAGCACGGCGGACAGGTGGTGGAACGCGGCCGTCACCCGCGACTCGGGCAGCAGCGCGGCCGCCTGCTGGGCGGCGCTGCCCTCCTCCGGCACCAGCGCGTAGGCGCCCTTCTTGTCGAACCCGAGCGGGTTGACGCAGTCCACCACGAGCTTGCCGGCCAGCTCCTCGCGCAGCGACTCGATCGTCTTGGCGTGCCCCTCCCACGGGACGGCGACGATGACGATGTCGGACTCCCGCGCGCACGCGGCGTTGTCCGCGCCGCGCACCCCGTGCCCGATCTCGTCAGCGGCCTGCTGCGCCCGCTCGGCGGCCCGCGACCCGATGGTGACGGTCATCCCGCTCCGCGCGAGCCGGTAGGCCAGCCCGCGCCCCTGGTCCCCGGTGCCCCCGAGCACCCCCACCGTCATCCCGGACACATCGGGCAGCTCCCAGGGGTCCTTCTTGGGCGCGGCGGCTTTGGCATCGGACGAGGCAGCAGAAGTCATACGGCGCATCCTGCCATCGCCCGCCGGAGGTTACCCGGCGTCCACCTCGTGAGGGTGATCACGTCGCCCACCCGCGCGCCGGACCACGAGCCGGACCTCACCCCGCGGACCGGTTCCCCTCCTGGCAGGACAGCTTCCCCACGACGTCCGCCATGACGAGCTCCGCCAGCTTGCCGAACACTTCGTGAGCACGGTCCGGATCCTCGCTGAGAGGAGATTCGTCCGCACTGACATCGATCAGAAACCGGGTGAAATCCTTGTCCGGATCCCCGCTCGGCCGCCGGCAGTCCACAGCGGCAACAGCCCCACCGGACCAGGTGGCCACCTCGTACGGCCCCTTGTATCTCCGCGGCCTCTCCGGAGTGTTGTGCGCCTTGATCTGCTCATTCGGGGTAGAAGGGGCCGCCTCGTCGTTCTGTTTGGCCCAGCCACCGACCACACCGGCTTGGGGGAGGCCGTCCACCAGGTAGCGACAGCCTTGCGCCATCACATGCATGTCCCCCCACTCCGCGAGGGAATCCTTCTCCAGCTTCTTCCCGGGGCCGAAGAGAGCCGCATAGTTCTCCTGCCCCAGATCCAGGCCGCACAGGCGCTCAGGGACCGCATAATCCCGCTCGGGTTCACCGGCGCACGAAGCCAGTACCAGCACCGAGGCGACGGCGATCAGCAGAGCGCCCCGACGGCGCCGGACACCAGTAACGCTCCTACTGACTCGGGGGCACACTGCCATGCTGCCCGGCGGAGTGGGAACCCCTCTGAAAAGCATCCAGCGCTTCCCTGCGCGCACCGTCCTTGACCCCCGCAAGAATATCCCCCTCCAAGCCGACTTCTTTTCCGTACTGCACGGCCCAGTCGCGGGCGAAATCTCTCATGTTGGTTTGAGAATCTACATATTGATATCTAGTCTCGTCCTCAGTGACGTGCACCTCTCGGGGGATATCTTTCTTGATCAGCTTCATAATCGCCTCGTTCGCATCCGCCTGAGCCCAGCCGACCGGTGTCGACAGCTGCGCCGCCGGCCCCTCACTCAAGAAACTGCCAGTACCCAGGCTAATTACCCTGTTCACCCACTTGCTTGCCTTGTCCGCCTTCTCATTGAATTCCCGGTCATCACCTATTTTATCCTCGAAGAGTGCGTCCGCCTTCGCCTCACTGAGGATTCCGGAGACATGAGCCGCGCCGGCCACCGCATCTCCGGCGAGGTTCTCAGCCGTACCTCTGTCTACTCCCGGCTTCATCTCACCCAGCACATCGCGCAAGTGATCGAGAGAATACATTTGCTGCGAAGTCTGGATAGCGCCGTAGGCATGGGGCTCTCTGCCCAATTTATTCAGAAACCCTTCAAGATCCTCCACCCCGAAATGAGCTGTAGCCCCATTCGTCTTGTATTCGTCATCACCGGTCACATTCCGTTGCACATCCGCAGGATAGTCGGCGACGATCTCCCCTAGAGCGCCTCGCATGTCGGCGAGATCGCCATCCTTGCTGAGGAGATGCTCCTCACCACCCTCCGCAGGCTTACCGAGGACGCGAACAATTTCCTCCATAACCCCGGCATTCGCCTCAGAATGCTTCGGCAAAAAGGTCGGCGATGCAGCATCGGGAAGTCGACCCGTGGCACCAGCCCTCAATGCCGCCTCCAGTCCGTCTCGAGCGTCCTTGTCGACGACATCCGTGATGTCGTGGGCACCGGTGTCCACGATCTTCCAGTCTCGATCCTTCAGGAGATATTCAAGCCGGTCATTCTTTTCCACCTTCTCATCCGTCAGGTCCGCGTCCGAGGCGGGATCCAGGTAGCCTGCAGCGACATCCGGGTCCTTGGACATGATCTTCAACAGGCCGTCATAGGGGTCATTCTCGAAGTGCTTGCTTGCCATCTCGGGGGGACCACCGTCGGATCCCTTCTTCCCGAATCCCATGTGATCCCAGATATTGGGATCTTTGTCCTCGGCCGAACGCAGATCATCTCCGAGGTCGTAAAGCATCTGCGGAGAATACCCATCCCCGTGCTTCATCAGAGTGAGTAGACTCTGGTAGCCGCGGCCGTAAGTGGCAGTCCCACCGATGCCTCCCGGCTCCTTGTTCTCGATCGTCCACTTCTCTGCGCCGGCCTTGCGCATCCTCTCGCGCCACTCGTCGTAGAAGTGTCCGTCCTTGCTGTGCAGCCAAGCGGTGTACTTCTTGCCGTACTCGGGGGAACTCAGCTTGATCTTCTTGCCGTTCCCGTCCCGGAACACCGGTACCTTGGTGGCCGTGGCCAGGGTATCGGCCAGCGTCTTCTCCATGCCCAGGTACTGGGAGCGGGCTGGGCTCGTCCCGCCTGCCCGGTAGGCGAGGGCGTTCATCTGGTTCGTGACATCGATCAGACCCCGCGGTCCGAGAGAGTTGAGCATGGTGCGGCTGAACTGCTTGTCGTCAGCATTCTCGCGCAGCATGACCTGAAGTTCGTGGCGCTCCTGACGGCTCAGCCCACCGCCCTCCTTCGTGGAGTCCAGTCGAGCGGCCAAGTCGGATGCGCGATGGGCCGCGTACTTCTCGACGTCGCCGACGGCTTTCCCGTTGAAGCCGCCCGACTCCCCCTTACCGTCCTTGTCCCGCGCCGCGGCCTTGAGTGCCTTCATATTGTCGTAGTCGACATCGTCGACGTGCTTGACGGCCTTCTGGATCCGGTGGTTCCACTTGGTCTCCTCGCCTGCACGGCCAGGATCGCGAAGCGCGCTCTGCGCTTCTTCCTCAGTCATTTCGCTGGTGTCGAGATTGCACTTGCCGTACGCGTCGACCTTCATGCCACCGTCTTTGACGGCCTGGTCACGGACCTTCTTCAGGTGCTCCCGGGCCTCGGTCAGCCGACTGTGCGAATCGTCCAGCAAATCGGCAATCTTCTTCGCCTGGTGCTTCGCTGCGGAGAGTTCGTGGAGAGTTGTTCTCGACGACTTCCAGAAAGCGTCCGCAGCCTCGCCTGACCACCCTTTCAGCTTGCCGCGCACGTGATCACGGTAGTTGTCCCGCAGCGTGCCGCAACGCTTCCCCATCGCACGCCAGTTCTTGGCCGTCTCGCTCAGAGCGGAAAAATCCGCGTTCATGACGTCGTGGTACGTCAACTCCATGAAAGCCCCACCCTCACAGGTCGTCGAGGCGGCTTCCGCCGTCCGGGGACGCCACGCTGCCGAAACCACGGACGCGGTCGATCTCTTGATTCTGGAAGACGGTCTTCGTCGCGTTGAGGGCGTGCATCTCGCTGCGCAGTCGAGTCGCGGCCTTCTTCGCCGCCTCGTCCCAGCGCTCCAGGCAGAAGTCGAGCCCCTTCCGGGTGTCCCAGCCCCGCAGCACTCCAGGCGTGGTGTTGCTGCTCCCGAACACGTCCGTGGACGCCGTCACCGCCTGCCCACCCTCACGGACCACGGCCGGGCCCAAGTTCGTCTCGATATACTGAGCGGCCGCGCGTTTGTCGGCCGGGGTTACGGCCAGATCAGCACGGCCCGATCCCTCTTGATGGCCCGGCGCTCCGTCAAGTCTCATGCGGGCCGACTCACTGGTGTGCCCCCACTGCTCCTCCAAGGACAACGTATTCCCCCCCTGCTGGTCAGTGCACTCGATCCCCCGTTGCCCGGCGTCCCGCAGCCCTTCCGCGAGTGTGCGTACCGTGACGAAGCGAGCACTCTACCGGCCTGTTCGTCCGCCGGGTCAACCGCACCGGCGGACGGGCCGATTCCGCGCGGCACCGGTCCCGGGGGTGCTCATCTTCGCTGGCGGGCTGCCTCGTAGAGGGCTGCCGTTGCCGCGCCGGCCGCGTTGAGGGACGAGGCGGCGCCGTGCATGGGGATGTGGACGGTGCGGTCGCAGCGCTGTCGCCAGGTGGCGCTGAGACCGGTGGTCTCGTTGCCGACCAGGAGGAGGAGCGGGCCGGTCAGGTCGGCGTCGAAGAGCGGGGTCTCGCCGTGTTCGTCGGTGCCGACGACGGTGACGCCGCGGCCGGAGAGCCAGTCGTCCACCTGGCGCGGGGAGCCGACGCGGACGGCGGGCAGGGAGAAGAGGGAGCCGGTGCTGGCGCGGACGGACTTGGGGTCGTAGACGTCGGCGGCGTGACCGCTGACGACGAGTCCGTCCGCGCCGAAGGCGTCCGCGGCACGGATGAGGGTTCCGATGTTGCCGGGGCTGGTGGGACGGTCGAAGAGGACGCCGAGGAAGGCCGGGCCGACCGGGATCCGGGCCAGGTCGTCCTGCGGCAGCCCGGCGACGGCGACGAGTTCGGCGTCGCCTTCCTCGCGCTCGCTGAGTTCGGCCAGCAGTTCGGGGGCCATGGCGACGCGCTCGCCGGGGACGGGCGAGTCGAGGAGTTCCTGCGCCCACTTCGACAGCCTGCGGCCCTCGGCGTGGAGCAGGGCGCTGATCGGCCAGTCGGCCTGCACCGCCAGGGAGATCGGACGGACCCCCTGGACCAGGAACTCCCCCGCGCGCTGCCGCTTGGTGCGGTTCGTCAGCAGGGCCTGCCACTGCTGGAAGCGTGCGTTGCGAGTGGTGACCCGGGTACGCCGGTGGACGGTGCGCATCCCGCCGAGAATATCGGGTGCCGGGGCGGCATCCCCCGGTTCCCGTCGGCATCCCCCGGTTCCCGTCGGCTTCCCGCCGAACGGCACGCGGCGCATCGGGCGGCACGCCACCCTCCGGAAACGCCTCACAACGAGGCAGGGCTGTGCCGATTCATCGACGGGCCGTGCACCATGTGGAGATCTTGAGACGAGTGGCGCCTCAAGTGGCGGGCAACTGCGGCGGCGTGTTTCTCTTTCTGGGCAGTCGGGCGGAACGAGTGCTACCGGTTCGTGTTCGCCCGGTTTTCCGGGTGTGCCCGACGCCCGACTGATGAGCGCCCTGATCGGCATTTTGCGCCGCCCGGGGCGAGTCCCCCTCATAACCCGAAAGCAATGAAGGGAAGCGCATTCATGCGTCACCAGATCGAGACCGCCGAGCTTGCCGACGCCGAGCTGGACGCCGTCTCCGGCGGCCTGCTGAACGAGACCCTCGGCTCGGTCGGCGGCACCGTCGACGGCGTCGAGGGCCTGGTCGGCAACACCGTCAACGGTGTGAGCACCGACGGCCTCCCGAGCGTCGGCGTCTCCCTCGGCGCTCAGTCCTGACCTCTCGGCCAGGAGACAGGTGTCCTTGACCGACACCTTTCCCGCGTCATCCCGGAAGTGTTCCCAATTCCTCTGACGTGGGGCCATGTATAAGCCCCGGAACCTCGTTCCGGGGCTTATGCGCACGGTTGCGCACCGCTTTCGACATCCCGGTGAACGATCGCGGAAAAGCGTGAAGGAAGGGTAAGGAAAGGTGCCGTGGAGTTCCGCAAGAAGGCGCTTGCCAAGTTGCAGTCGCCCGAAGAACTCGACGTTCCGGTGCGTTTCGCACGGCCGCAGGGCCTGCTCGTCCTCGTCGTCACACTCGTGGTGATGGCGGCGGGCTGCGTGTGGGCCGTCACCGGAACCGTCTCGTCCAAGCTCACCGCGCCCGGCGTCCTCACCCGTGCCGAGGGCAGCTATCTGCTGCAGAGCCCCGTCTCGGGCCAGGTCACCGCCGTGCACGCGGAGGCCGGGCAGCGGGTCGACAAGGGCGCGCCGGTGGTGAGCGTGCACACGGCCCGCGGCGTACGCGCCGTCCGCGCGGTGGCACGCGGCCGGATCACGTCCCTGGCGGCCGAGACCGGTGCTGTGGTGACCACGGGCGCCGACGTGGCGACCGTCGAACGCGTCGAGGGTCCGGACGATCCCCTGGTGGCGATGGTCTACGTGCCCGCCGACAAGGGGGCGACCGTGCGAGTGGGCGCCACGGTCGACCTGACCGTGGGCTCGGTGTCCGCTGACCGGTACGGCCTGCTGCGCGGCACGGTGCGGGCCGTGGGCCGGACTCCGCAGAGCAAGGAGCAGATCAGCGGCTTCCTGGGGGACGAGGAACTGGCCCGCACCTTCACCCGCGGGGGCCGTCCGCTGGCCGTCCAGGTGCGGCTGGACCGCTCCGCGTCGACCGCTTCGGGGTACGTCTGGTCCCGGGGCGGGGGCCCCGAGTCGGCGCCCGAGTCCGCGACGCCGGTGCGCGGGGCCGTCCATCTCGCGGCGCAGCGGCCCGTCGACTGGCTGCTGCCGTGACCGCCCGTCAGCAGGCCCCCGAGCAGACCCCCGGACCGAGCCCCGAGCCGGGCCCGCGGCAGCGCGCGCAGCAGCACCGGCGCCGACACCGCGGCGGCCCGGCGCCCGCGCCCCGCTCCGGACGGCCGAGGACGGCGCCCAAGGGCGGGCAGCGCAGCGTGCGGACGCCCACGGTGCTCCAGATGGAAGCCGTCGAGTGCGGTGCCGCGGCGCTGGCCATGGTGCTGGGGCACCACGGGCGGCACGTGCCGCTGGAGGAGCTGCGCATCGCCTGCGGCGTCTCCCGGGACGGCTCGCGGGCCAGCAGCCTGCTGAAGGCCGCACGCGGCTACGGACTGACGGCCAAGGGGATGCAGATGGAGCCCGCGGCACTGGCCGAGGTGCGGGCACCGGCCGTCCTGTTCTGGGAGTTCAACCACTACGTCGTCTTCGACGGGCTCGGCCGCCGCTTCGGCCGCCGCGGAGTGCACATCAACGACCCGGCGCGCGGGCGCAGGTTCGTGCCCATGGAGGAGTTCGACTCCTCCTTCACCGGCGTGGTGCTGACCTTCACACCCGCCGAGGACTTCCGCCGGGGCGGCCGCAGGCCGGGGGTGACGGCCGCGCTGCCCGCGCGGCTGCGCGGCACCTCGGGTGCGATGTTCGCGGCGCTGGTGGCCAGCTTCCTGCTGGTCGTCGTCGGCGCCTCGGTGCCCGCGCTCAGCCGCACCTACATCGACAGCTTCGTCTTCGGCGGGCAGGACTCGCTGCTGAAGGTGCTGTTCACCGCCATGGGCGCCGCTGTCCTGCTGACCGGTGTCCTGACCGCGATCCAGCAGGGCAATCTGCTGCGCGCCCGGCTGATCTCCTCCACGCTCAGCAGCGCCCGGTTCCTGCGGCACCTGCTGCGGCTGCCGGTGACCTTCTTCGCGCAGCGCAACCCGGCCGACCTCGTCCAGCGCCTGCAGTCCAACGACACCGTGGCCGAGACGCTGGCCCGGGACCTGGCGGCGGCAGGGGTGGACGCGGTGGTCGTGGTGGGTTACGCGGCGCTGCTGTGGACCTACGACCCGCAACTGACCCTCGTCGGCGTGGGCGTGGCGCTGCTGAACGTGGTGGCGATGCGGGTCGTGGTGCGGATGCGGGCCACCGGGACGCAGAAGCTGCGCGCCGAACGGGCCAAGCTGACCAACATCTCCTACAGCGGTCTGCAGCTCATCGAGACGATGAAGGCGACCGGCGGGGAGGACGGCTACTTCCGCCGCTGGGCGGGCCGGCACGCCGGCACCCTCGACGTGCAGCAGCGGCTGGGCGTGCCGAGCGCCGCGCTGGCCGTGACCGCGCCCACCCTGGCCACGCTCAACAGCGCCCTGATCCTGCTGATCGGCGGGACGCGGGCGGTGGAGGGAGCCATCACGGCGGGGCTGCTGGTCGCGTTCCAGGCGCTGGTCACCAGCTTCACCGCGCCGCTGACGCGGCTGAACTCGGTGGCGGGCCGCATCCAGGACTTCGCCGCTGACGTCGCCCGGCTCAAGGACGTGGAGACCTTCCCCGCCGACCCGCTCTACACCCGGCGCGAGCCGCCCGCCAGCACCCGGCGGCTGGCCGGGCACGTGGCGCTGGAGAACGTCACCTTCGGCTACAACCCGCTGGACAAGCCGCTGCTGAGCGGGCTGTCGCTGGCCGTGGCACCCGGTCGTCAGATCGCGCTGGTCGGCGGTTCGGGCAGCGGCAAGTCCACTGTCTCCCGCCTGATCGCCGGTCTGTACACGCCGTGGGAGGGCGCCATCCGGATCGACGGACGGCGGTTGGAGGACCTGCCGCGCGGAGCACTGGCCGCCTCCGTCTCCTTCGTCGACCAGGACGTGTTCCTCTTCGAGGGCACCGTGCGGGACAACGTGGCACTGTGGGACCCCTCGATCACCGACGACGCGGTGGCGGAGGCGCTGCGGGACGCCGCGCTGCACGAGGACGTGGCGCGGCGCCCCGGCGGACTGCACAGCCGGGTCGAGCAGGACGGCCGCAACTTCTCCGGTGGCCAGCGGCAGCGGCTGGAGATCGCCCGCGCCCTGGTGCGGCGGCCCAGCATCCTGGTGCTGGACGAGGTCACCAGCGCGCTGGACGCGGAGACCGAGGCCGTCATCATCGACAACCTGCGGCGGCGCGGCTGCGCCTGCGTGCTGATCGCGCACCGGCTGAGCACCGTGCGGGACAGCGACGAGATCGTGGTGCTGGACCGCGGCACCGCGGTGGAGCGGGGACGGCACGAGCAACTGCTGGCCGCGCGGGGCCCGTACGCGCGACTGGTCGAGGAGCACTGAGGCATCCGGTGACATACGCCGATCCGACCGGGAACGTGCCGCAGCGTCCCGCGGTGGACCCTGCCGTGGCCCCCGCAGCGCACGGCGCGGTGCACCCCGCAGAGCACGGCGGGACGTACCCCGCGGCGCACGGCACGGGGACCACCGCGGTGACCGACGTGGTCGTCGCGCACTTCGGGCAGCTCGGCGAGGCGGTGGCGCACACACCCGGCGGCGGGCCCGCGCTGGAGGGGCCGCACGTGCTGTGGCTGGTGGCCGGCGGCGCCATGGACGTGTTCGCGGTGGACGCCGCGGGGCAGGGCCACTGGCACTTCCTGGGACGGCTGGAGGCGGGCACCCTGCTGCTCGGCCCCGTCCAGGGCCCGCGGCACACGCTGGTGGGACGCCCGGTGCGCGGCGCCGTGCTGCGCCGGATACCGCTGCTGGAGTTGTTCCCGCAGTTCCAGGAGGGGTACGCCCCCGGCGCAGGCCACGACACCGGCGCGTACCCCGTGTACGACACCGGCGCGTACCCCGCGTACGGCAACGGCGGTGCGCCGGGGTACGGCGGCCAGGCCGCGCTCGGCCCGCTGGAGGACGCCTTCGTACGGGGTGTCGGACGCGGGCTGCGGGCGCTGTTCGAGGCGCCGCTGGACGGCCGCCCCGGACAGGAGCCGCACGGAGCCGGGCAGGAGCCGGCGACCGACGAGGACATCCTGTGGATGCCGGTGGCGCCGGGCAGCGTGCAGTACGGCACCGCGGGCGAGCTGCTGGTCGACGGGGCGACCTGGCAGCTCATGGTCGACCAGCTCGCCCGGCTGCTGTCCACCCTGGACCGCTGGATCGACCGGTTGGAGCGCGCCCACGAGGACCGCACGGCCGCCGGGATGGAGGCGGGCGAGACGGTCCGCGCGGAGGCCGACGAGGCGCTGCTGGCCTCGATCGACACCTCCGCGCGGGGCGGGTCCGGCGGCGCGGGAGAGCGCACCGAGGACAGCACGCTGGCGGTGTGCCGGGCGGTTGCCGAGGCGGCCGGAGTCACTCTGCGGCCGCCTCCCGAAGGGCTCTCCCGGGACGACCGCATGGACCCCGTGGAGCGGCTGGCGCTCACCTCGGGGCTGCGTACCCGCCCGGTGAAGCTGTCCGGCGACTGGTGGAAGGAGAACGCCGGACCGCTGGTGGGCCACCGTGCCGCGAGCGGCGCGCCGGTGGCGCTGCTGTGGCGGCGCGGCCGGTACGAGGCCGTACAGCCCGGCAGCGGCAGCCGGTGGCGGATCGGCCCGTCGAACGCGGACACCTTCGCGCCGCGCGCGGTGATGTTCTACCGGCCGCTGCCCGAACAGCCGCTGTCCGCCCGGCGGCTGCTGCGGTTCGCGCTGCACGGCGCCCGCGGCGACCTGCTCACGCTGGTGCTGAGCGGGCTCGTCGCGGTCGGCCTCGGCGCGCTGGTGCCGGTGGCGACCGGGCAGGTGCTCGGCGCCTACGTACCGGCGGCGGAGAAGGGCCTCATCGTGCAGGCCGCCCTCGGGCTCGTGGGCACGGCGGTGGTCGCGGCGGCGTTCATGCTGCTGCAGAACACCGCGCTGCTGCGGCTGGAGGGCCGGATCGAGGCAAGTCTGCAACCGGCGGTGTGGGACCGGCTGCTGCGGCTGCCCACGCGGTTCTTCGCCGAGCGCTCCACCGGCGAGCTGGCCAGCGCCGCCATGGGGGTGAGCGCCATCAGGCGGGTGCTGTCGGGCATCAGCTCGACCGTCGTGCAGTCCGGCACCCTGGCCGCGGTCAACCTGGTGCTGCTGCTGGCCTACAGCGTGCCGCTCGCCCTCGCGGCGCTGGGGGTGCTGGCGGTCGTCACGGCGGTGTTCGCCGCGACCGGGCTGTGGCAGCTCCGCTGGCAGCGCCGACTGGTCAAGCTCAACAACAAGCTGAACAACCAGGCATTCCAGACGCTGCGGGGGCTGCCGAAGCTGCGGGTGGCGGCCGCCGAGTCGTTCGCGTACGCGGCCTGGGCCACGGAGTTCGCCCGCAGCAGGGAGCTGCAGCGGCGGGCCGGGCGCATCCGCAATCTGAGCACGGTCGTCAACGCGGTCTATCTGCCGCTGGCGATGCTGCTGCTGTTCGTGCTGCTGGCGGGGCCGGCCCGGGGCACGCTGTCCCCCAGCGGGTTCCTCACCTTCACCACCGCCATGACGCTGCTGCTGACCTCCGTCACGCAGTTGACCAACGCGCTCATCTCGTGTGCCGCCGTACTGCCGATGTACGAGCAGCTCAAGCCGGTGCTGCAGGAGCTGCCCGAGGTGCGCGGCGGCAGCGTGCAGCCGGGCACGCTGTCGGGCGCGCTGGAGGTGCGGGACGTGGCGTTCCGCTACTCCGAGGACGGGCCGCCGGTCCTGGACGGCGTCTCCTTCCGGGTGGAGCCCGGGGAGTTCGTGGCGATCGTGGGCGCGAGCGGCTGCGGAAAGTCGACGCTGCTGCGGCTGCTGATCGGCTTCGACCGGCCGGCCTCGGGCGAGGTGCGCTACGACGGGCAGGACCTCTCCTCGCTCGACCAGGCGGCGGTGCGCCGCCAGTGCGGGGTCGTCCTGCAGAACGCGCAGCCGCACGCGGGCTCCGTCCTGGAGTGCATCTGCGGTGCCGAGACCTTCTCGCTGGAAGAGGTGTGGGAGGCGGCGCGCAGGGCGGGGGTCGCCGACGACATCAAGGCCATGCCCATGGGGCTGCACACCATGCTCTCCGACGGCGGCGGCACCGTCTCCGGCGGCCAGCGGCAGCGCCTGATGATCGCTCAGGCGCTGGTACGCCGCCCGCGCCTGCTCTTCTTCGACGAGGCCACCAGCGCGCTGGACAACGCCACCCAGCGCGTGGTCACCGAGTCCACCCGGGAGCTGCGGGCCACCCGCATCGTCATCGCCCACCGGCTGTCCACGGTGCTGGACGCCGACCGGGTGATCGTCATGTCGCAGGGGCGAGTCGTCCAGCAGGGCACACCGGCACAGTTGCTGGCCGACCGGGACGGGCTGTTCCACGAACTGGTGCGCAGGCAGCGGTAGGGGTGGCGGCTGACGCACGGGCGGCCCGGCGGCCGGCGTGCAGACGGCAGGGCGGCCGGGCGGCCGGGCGGCCGGCGTGCGGACGCCCCGAGCGCGCCATTGACCCGCTTCGTACGGGGGATCAAGATGCGGATGGCCGCTCCACGCACCGCCCCGGACCGCCCGACAACCTCCAGGAGCCCCATGCCCCGCAGGCCGGTCGCCGCGCTCGCCATGGACGCAGGGACGGCCGACGCCGTCCTGAAACCTCCCGCCCGGCAGCAGCTCGGCGAACTGACCGAACTCGCCGGACCGGTGCTGACGGACTTCGGCACGGCCGAGGCCCGACACGTGCTGTCCACCGTGGAACTCCTGGTCACCGGCTGGGGCTGCCCGCCGCTGGACGCCGCCGTCCTCGCCCGCGCCCCGGAACTGCGCGCCGTGGTGCACACTGCGGGCAGCGTGCGGGGGCATCTCACCCCCGCGTGCTGGGCCCGCGGTATCGAGGTGTCGACCGCGGCGGCGGCGAACGCGGTCCCCGTCGCCGAGTACACGCTCGCGATGATCCTGCTGGCGAACAAGCAGGTACTCCCCGCGGCACACGCCTACCGACAGCGGCGCGCCCGCGGGGAACTACTCCTGACCGACCCGCTGCTGGGCAACCACCGCAATACCGTGGGCATCCTGAGCGCCTCGCTGATCGGCCGCCGCGTCATCGCTCTGCTGCGCGCCCACGAGCTGCGGGTGCTCCTGTACGACCCGTACGTGGACGAGGCCGAGGCGGCCGCGCTCGGCGCGGTCAGCGCGGGCCTGGCCGAACTGTTCGCCGCGTCGGACGTCGTCAGCGTGCACACGCCGCTGCTGCCCGCCACCCGCGGCCTGGTGAGCGCCGAGCTGCTGGCACTGCTGCGGGACGGCGGCACCCTGATCAACACCGCGCGCGGTGCCGTCGTCGACCAGGAGGCGCTCACCGCGGAGGTGCGCGGCGGCCGGCTGCGGGCGGTGCTGGACGTCACCGAGCCCGAGGTGCTGCCGCCCGGCCACCCGCTGTGGGCGTGCGAGAACGCGCTGATCACCCCGCATCTGGCCGGTTCGCAGGGCAACGAGCTGGACCGGCTGGCGGAGACGGCGCTCCAGGAGGTACGGCGCTGGGCGGCGGGCGAGGGCTTCGCGCACGCCGTGCCGCCCGACGGCAAGGAGCTGTTGGCCTGACCGGGCCGGGGACCGTGCCCGGGGCGGGTCGCCGACGGCGCCTCGCGGGGGAAATCCGGTTGCCGACGCCGTTCGGGCGGCGGAAGGATGCCCCCTCGTGCTGCCCGATCTCTCCCCGTGGCGGGAGTCCCGCGACTTCCGCATCCTGTGGACCGCGGGCCTGGTCACCACCTTCGGCAGCTTCCTGACGTTCGTCGCGCTGCCCCTCCAGGTCAAGGAGCTGACGGGGTCGGCGACCGCGGTGGGCGCGCTGGGTGCCGTGGAGTTGGTACCGCTGATCGTCTTCGGGCTGTACGGCGGAGCCCTCGCCGACGCGTTCGACCGGCGCACCCTGGTGCTGGGCAGTGAGCTCGCGATGGGCGCGGTGGCGCTGGGACTGCTGCTCAACACGCTGCTCCCGCACCCGATGGTGTGGCCGCTGTACGTCGCGGCGGCGCTCAGCAGCGCGCTGAACGGCATCCAGCGGCCCGCGCTGGACGCGCTCCTGCCGCGGATCGTGGCGCACGAGCAACTGAGCGCGGCAGCGGCGCTCAACGCGCTGCGCTGGCAGGTGGGCGGGGTGGCGGGCCCGGCGCTGGCCGGGGTGCTGCTCGCGTACGCGGGGCTGGAGACGGCGTACGCGATCGACCTGGCGACCTATCTGCTGTCCGTGCTGATGGCGCTGCGGCTGACCGCCTCGCCGCCGGGGCACGACGCGGCGAAGCCGTCGCTGCGCGGGATCGCGGAGGGCGCGCGGTACGCGTGGGGCCGCAAGGACCTGCTGGGCACCTACGCGGTGGACGTCGTGGCGATGCTGTTCGCGTTCCCGCTCGCGCTCTTCCCGTTCCTGGCCGACCAGTTGGACGCGGAGTGGGCGCTGGGTCTGATGTACGCGGCACTGCCGTTCGGCTCGATGCTGGTGAGCGCGACGAGCGGCTGGTCGTCGAGGGTGCACCGGCACGGGCGCGCGGTGCTGCTGGCCGCCGCGGGCTGGGGCGCGGCCATGACGGCCGCCGGGGTGGTGCGCAACGTGTGGCTGGTGCTGTTCTTCCTCGTGCTGTCCGGCGCCTTCGACATGGTCAGCGGGATCTTCCGCTCGACGATGTGGAACCAGACCGTCCCGGACGCGCTGCGCGGCAGGCTCGCGGGGATCGAACTGCTGTCCTTCTCCGCGGGCCCGCAACTGGGACAGGTCCGCTCGGGCGGGGTGGCATCGCTCACCTCCGTCCGCACGTCCGTGTGGTCGGGCGGGCTGGCCTGCGTGGCGGGCGTGGCGCTGCTGGCCGCTGCCCTGCCGCAACTCCTGGCCTACGACGCGCGCACCAGCGGGTACGCGCGGGCCGTACGGGAGGCCCGGGGCTCCCGTACGGCCGGGACCTGCCAGGAGGACGGGGACCGTCCGGATCCTCCGGAGGACGCGGCTGCCGGGGGCGGACCGGCTGGGGAACGCCCGGTGGACGGAGCGCCCGGGGCGCGGGCCTGATCCGGTGGGGGCACGGGCCCGCGGGTCAGCCTCCGGCTCGCCCTCGGGCCGGCCGTCGTGCTCGTCCGCGGGTCAGCTTGCGTCCTCGTCCCGGCCGCGCCCGCCGTCCTGCCAGCGCGGGTCGTTCTCCCACTCGGAGGTGCGCTCCCGGGCCGTCTCCAGGGCGTGGGCCGCCTCCTCACGGCTGGCGTACGGGCCCATCCGGCTCTTGCCGGGTGACTGCGGCCCCTCCTCGACGGTGCCGGTCTCGATGTTGAAGAACCACTCTCCGGGCTTGCCGACCGTCTTGCGCTTGAACAGAGCCATGACCACATCGTCCCGCACCCGCGCGCCGGACGCAGCACTGCGGGGACCGGGAGCGCAGGCGGGCGCGGCAGCAGGGCGTCCGCCCGGACCGCGGTGGCGGCCCGGAGCGGGGTGGACGGCCCGGATTAGACTCGCGGACATGTCTGGCCAGTCACTCCTCGTTCCCGGCACGGTCTCTCCGCCCCGGGCCGTACCCGCCTCGATCCCGCGCCCCGAGTACGTCGGCAAGCCCGCACCCACGCCCTACGACGGGCCCGAGGTGCAGGACGCCGCGACGGTGGAGAAGATGCGCCACGCGGGGCGCATCGCCGCCCGCGCCATGGAAGAGGCGGCCAAGCACATCGCCCCGGGCGTCACCACGGACAAACTGGACGAGGTGGCGCACCAGTACATGATCGACCACGGGGCCTACCCTTCCACGCTGGGCTACCGGAAGTTCCCCAAGTCGCTGTGCACCTCGCTGAACGAGGTGATCTGCCACGGCATCCCCGACTCCACGGTGCTGCGCGACGGCGACATCGTGAACCTGGACGTGACGGCGTTCGTCGACGGGGTGCACGGCGACAACAACGCCACCTATCTGTGCGGCGACGTGGACGAGGAGTCCCGGCTGCTGGTGGAGCGGACCCGCGAGGCGCTGCACCGGGCGATCAAGGCGGTCAAGCCGGGGCGCCAGCTCAACATCGTGGGCCGCATCATCGAGTCGTACGCGAAGCGCTTCGGGTACGGCGTGGTCCGCGACTTCACCGGGCACGGGATCAACACCTCCTTCCACTCCGGGCTGATCGTGCCGCACTACGACGACCCGCGGGCCACCACGGTGATGCGGCCCGGGATGACCTTCACCATCGAACCGATGCTGACCCTGGGCACCCACGAGTGGGACATGTGGGAGGACGGCTGGACGGTCGTGACCAAGGACCGCAAGCGCACGGCGCAGTTCGAGCACACGCTGGTGGTGACGGAGACGGGCGTGGAGATCCTGACGCTTCCGTAGCGGACGAACGGGGCAGGGGTTTTCCGACAGGGTGTCGGCAACTGCTTGACTTAGGTAAACCTAAGTAGCAGGATCGCACCGTGTCGGAGCCCCGCACGCCCGCTGCCGTCCACCCTTGGAGTCAGCCTTGCCGTCCACCGCATCCCCCTCCCAGGACACCCCGACGGACTTCTCCGCACTCCTCCGCGCCGCCTCCCACGACCAGCACTCCGAGGTCCGGACCTCCTCCTTCATGAGCGAGCTGCTCGGCGGCAAGCTCGGCGTCGGGGCCTGGACGCGCTACACCGAGCAGCTCTGGTTCCTCTACGCCGCGCTGGAGGAACCCGCCCGGGACCTGGCCGAGGATCCGGTCGCCGGCCCCTTCGTGCGCGGCGAGCTGCTGCGGCTGCCCGCGCTGGAGCGGGACCTGACCCATCTGCACGGCGGTTCGGACCGCTGGCGCCAAGAGCTCGCCCCACTGCCCGCCACCGCCGCGTACGCGGCCCGCGTCGCCGAGGTCGCCCGCACCTGGCCCGCCGGATACGTCGCCCACCACTACACCCGCTACCTCGGCGATCTCTCCGGCGGCCAGATCGTCCGCGACACCGCCGAGAAGACCTGGGGCTTCGCCCGCAAGGGCGACGGCGTCCGGTTCTACGTCTTCGACGCCATCGGCAACCCCGCCGCCTTCAAACGCGAATACCGCACCCTGCTGGACGCCCTGCCCTGCGACGACGCGGAGAAGCGCCGCGTCGTGGACGAGTGCCGGCACGCCTACGCGCTCAACGCCGCCGTCTTCGAAGAGCTGGGCGACCGCTTCCCGAACGCCGCGTAGCCCGACCCGGACCCGGTGCCCGGCCGCGGCCGGGCACCGGGTCCGGGTCGGCGGCACCGGGGTCCGCACCGCGCCGCGTTCACTTCGCGGTGCAGACCTCCTCCTTCTGCTCGCCGCGGACGAACGCCGTCGCGAAGCGGAGGGTGGTGTGCCGGGTGGCCTCCGCGCCTTCGCCGCCCTCGGTGAAGGAGAAGCGGAAGGACAGCGAGTCGGCCCAGTCGGCACCGCACGGCGCGGACAGGTGGATGCGGCGGTCCCCCTGCACGGCCCAGTGCGTGCCGGGGACACGCACGTTCTTCGCGTGCTCCAGGGACTTCAGGGAGACCCGCCGGTCGGCGGCGGTGAGCGGCTTGTCCAGCTCGGTGACCGTGACGTCCACGACGGAGGGTCCGTCGACGATGTTCATCCCGCAGGAGGTCGCGGTCCCGTCGAGCGGCCGCAGGGACCGGTGCAGCTCCTCGCCGTCCGGCAGCAGCGGCTCCACCGCCTCGGACGGCATCCGGACCCCGCAGAACTTCTCCGGCACCGCGTACTCCCGGCCGCCGGAGCATCCGGCGAGCAGAAGCGCGAGCAGAGCGAGGAGTGCCGGAGCCCGCCGGCCGCGCGAGGCTCTCACGGCTTGCCGCGGTGTTCGGAGGAATTGATGCGGCCGTGATCGGCCGCCCCGCTGATCTTGTTCCACGCTCCGTGATCCTCCGAGTAGCCGTCGCGGCCCTGCGCCCAGTCGGAGTTGACGCTGTACCACTCGTTCTTGAGCCCGGTGAGCCGGGACTCCTGGCGCAACGAGACCTGCTTGTTGTCGTCGATGGCCTCGCTCTCGATCCGGGCGTTCTCGTCCTGGACGAGGAGCTTGCTGAGACCGAACGCCGCGTTCGCCACATGGCCACTGCCATAGGGCAGGAACGACGTGGCGGTGGCGGTGGCCAGATAGCCGCCCGTGCCCTTGGGACCCCAGCCCGCGGCCTTGAGGTCCTCGGCCTTCTGGTCGCCGATCGCCTTGTAGCGGGCATCCTCCAGGAAGCCCACCGTGCGGCCCGAACGGTCGAGGCTGTCCCCGGGGCTCTCCTTCTCCGTGTGGATGTCGTCGACCATCGCAGCGTTCATGGACTCGTTGAGCACCTGGTAGGTGTCCGGGTCGCGGGAGATCTGCTTGCTGACCTCCAGCAGGTCCTCCCGGTCGAGCACCTGCTCCTCCGGTGATCCACCCATCGTCATATGGGTGTCCGTTCCGTGGTTGCCCAGCAGCTTGGCCATGTCGTCGCGGAGTTCGGCGGGCATCTCGTCCTTCTGGCCGGCCAGCCGCTCCAGCGCGTTGTCGAGCACGTTGTCGTGCTCCCTGGTGTGCTCGACGAAGGTGGCCGTCGGATCGTCCGGGTTCATGCCGCTGCCCGCCGCGAACAGGGCGTCGGCCAGGGCCTCCCGGGAGGGGAGTTCGACCCCGTCGTCGGGTCCCATGCTGTCGGGCTGATCCTCGTCGAACCACGTCCGGCCGCCCTGGTCCTTGCCCTTGAGGAAGTAGTCGGCCTTCTCCGGGTCGTCGAACACCTCGGTGGCGGCGTCGGGGTTGTGGCTGAGCGCCTTCAGCCAGCCCGTCATCGGGTCGGCGCCGGTGGACTTGTCGCCCGGGTCCAGATCGGTGCCCATGCCGACGAGACCCCAGGCGGAGGGCGCGTCCGGCTTGCTCTTCTCGAACGTGTACATGGCCTCGCCGTACCGGTCGAGGAAGCCCTGGTCGAACTTGCCCTTGCCCATCAGGCTGCTCATGATCTGGAAACCGTAGGGCTTGGCCATGATGCCCTCGTGGCCGAACTGCTTGGTGCCCGCGTTGATCACCTCGGTCTCCCAGGCACGCATCCCGGGGGTGTCCTGACGGGTGGCGTTGCCCAGGGTCATGCCCAGGTTGCCCTGGATGTGGTCGAGCAGTGTGGCCCGCTCCCCCTCGGGGGTGTCGCCGTGGCCGGGGTCGACCAGGTCCCGCCAGAACTGCAGGGTGCCCTCGCCTCCCATCTCGGTCGCGAAGCGCGTGGTGAAGGCCGGGTTGTCCCGCTGGTTCTCCAGTGCGGTGTTGAAGCGCTCCAGCTCGTCGTCGGGCAGCTCCCAGACCTTGACGTCGCCGCCCTTGAGCTTCTTCGCCCAGTAGTCGGCCGCGGCCTTGCCCTGGCGCGCGTCGGCGTGCTTGACGCTGTCCGCGCCCGTGCCGGAGAAGTCGTATTTGCGGTTGGCTATGTGCCGCAGCTCCTCGGAGACGATGCGGTCGGTCTCGCCCGCGTCCCACAGCACCCGCTCGATCCGCTTCTCAGCGGCGCGGATCTGGTCGTCGGTGGGCGGTTCGATCTCCGCGTCGCCGGCGACCGCGGGCGGGGGCACCGAGGCGACGCCGAGGCCCTTGTCGTTGATGTAGATGTTGTCCTCGGCGACGTCGTCGACGATCTTCTCCAGATCGCTCTGGTGGTCGGTGAAGGCGCTGTGGGCCGTCTTCAGCAGCCCGTGCACGTCCTCCGCCTCCCTGCGCAGCTCGCGGAACTGCACGGCGGTCTTGTGGGCGAACTCGCCCGTCGCCGTGGCGTTCTGCCCCTTCCAGTCCGCGCCGAGCACCGCCGCCAGGAAGTCCTGTGCCGTGGTGTCGGGCCTGCCTTTGGCCGCGGCACCCTTCCCGGTGCCGTCGTACAGGTCGCGCAGTTTCTGGACCATCGCCTTCCAGTCGGTGACCGCGGTGTGCAGCTTCCCCAACTTCAGATCGCGCAGTTGCGCGAAGCCCATCTTCTCCGTCTCGGCCACAGTGCCGTCCCCCGTCGGGTGCCTACTTGATCCGGTCGTCCAGCGTCGCGATGGAGGACATCGCTCCCTTGATCTTGTCCTCGTCCTTGTCGTGTTCGGCCCTGGTGTAGTCGAGGTGGTCGGAGAGCTGCCCGCAGGCGTCCTTGAGCGTCTTGAGTTTGGTCTCCCACGCCTCGTTGAGGTCGCCGAGTGCCGCGCCCATGTCCAGACCCTCGCCGGTCAGCGAGGTCGCGGCCTCCCCCGAGGCCGTCGCCGCGTGCCCGCCGTCGGCGCCGAGCTGCCGGCGCAGGCCGTAGGCCATGTTGCCGAGCTTGCCCAACTCGTCGTCCTCGACGACGAGATCCAGGGCACCGCCCGTACCGCACCCCGGATGGTCGGCCGCCGAGTAGCCGTTCAGCCGCATCCTGGTGTCGCCCGCCGCGTGTGCCTTCGCCTCTTCCCATTCGGTGAACGTCACGTCCGCACCCCCGTTCGATCTGTGCATGGTGAAGGATTCAACGTAGGTGGCCGCCCTGTGCGCAGCAACCCGGGCCGTGCGCCCGGCACGCCGAAAAACCTTTGCCCCGGCGGGGGCCTTCCGGCCCACAATGAGGGCCGGGAAGCCCGGCACGGGGGAGCGGGCTTCCCCTCTTCTCGATGGGATCTCATCGATGTTCTGTTACGGGGGAGTTGAACGACCATGACACACGTGGAGATGCCCGGTGCCCGGGTACCGATCCGGATGTGGGCGGATCCGGGCACCGTGGAGGACGTCGCGCTGCGGCAGCTCCAGAACGTCGCCACGCTGCCCTGGATCAAGGGCCTGGCGGTGATGCCCGACGTGCACTACGGGAAAGGTGCCACCGTCGGTTCCGTCATCGCGATGCACGGCGCCGTCTGCCCGGCCGCCGTGGGGGTGGACATCGGGTGCGGGATGTCTGCGGTGCGCACGTCGCTGACGGCGAACGACCTGCCCGGAGACCTCTCACGGCTGCGCTCGAGGATCGAGCAGGCGATCCCGGTGGGGCGCGGCATGCACGACGAGCCGGTGGAGCCCGGACAGGTGCACGGGCTGCCGACCACCGGCTGGGACGACTTCTGGGCGCGCTTCGACGGCGTCGCCGAGGCCGTGCGGTTCCGGCAGGAGCGGGCCACCAAGCAGATGGGCACGCTCGGCGGGGGCAACCACTTCGTGGAGGTGTGCCTGGACACCGAGGACCGGGTGTGGCTGATGCTGCACTCCGGTTCCCGCAACATCGGCAAGGAGCTGGCGGACTTCCACATCGGCCAGGCGCAGCGGCTCCCGCACAACCAGGGGCTGGTCGACCGCGACCTCGCCGTGTTCGTCAAGGACACCCCGCAGATGGCGGCCTACCGGCACGACCTGTTCTGGGCCCAGGAGTACGCCAGGCACAACCGGGCGCTGATGATGGGGCTGCTGCAGGACGTGATGCGCAAGGAGTTCAAGAAGGCCAGGCCCGGCTTCGAGGAGACCATCTCCTGCCACCACAACTACGTGTCCGAGGAGCGGTACGACGGGCTGGACCTGCTGGTCACCCGGAAGGGGGCGATCCGTGCGGGCAGCGGCGAGTTCGGGATCATCCCCGGCTCGATGGGCACCGGCTCGTACATCGTCAAGGGACTCGGCAACGCGGCCTCGTTCAACTCCGCGTCGCACGGCGCGGGGCGGCGCATGAGCCGGAACGCGGCCAAGCGGCGCTTCACCGAGCGGGACCTCGCGGAGCAGACCCGCGGCGTGGAGTGCCGCAAGGACGGCGGTGTCGTGGACGAGATCCCCGGTGCCTACAAGCCGATCGAGCAGGTCATCGACCAGCAGCGCGACCTCGTCGAGGTCGTCGCCAAGCTCCGGCAGGTCGTCTGCGTGAAGGGCTGACCCGCCGGGCCGGGCCACCGCCCCGGCGACCGGCGGCGCTCCGGCAGACCGGGAGCAGCTTCGGCAGACCGGCGGCAGCTCGGCGGCGGGACCGGCAGGGGACTACTGCCGGTCCCCCGCCACGCACGCGGCGGCCAGGCGGCGCGCGTAGGCCGGGTCGAGACCGCCGGGCCGGAAGAGGATGCGGTACATCATCGGTGCCACGACCTGGTCGAGGACCGTCTCCACGTCGGGCAGCCGACGCTCCCCGCGCGCGTCGGCCCGCCGGAGGACGACGTCGATCTGCTCGGCCGCGTAGGCGGAGCAGCGGCCCGCGTTGTCCCCGTCCGGGTCGCCGAGCAGCGCGTCGCGGAGGTAGGACCGGCCGGGGGGCGAGTCCATCTCGTCCAGGAACTGCTCGGCCCAGGCGGCCAGGTCGGCGGCCAGCTCACCGTGGTCCGCCGGGTCCGTCTCGGGCCGCAGATGCTCCACGGCGACGTCCGAGAGCAGCTCCCGCAGGTCGCCCCAGCGGCGGTAGACGGTGGAGGGGGTGACCCCGGCGCGGGCGGCGATCAGCGGCACGGTCAGCGCGCCGCGGCCCACCTCCGCCTCCAGTGCGTGCACGGCGTCGTGCACCGCCTGCTGGACGCGGGCACTGCGCCCACCCGGGCGCGCCATCGCTCTGGCCATGGGCGCCATGCTAAAGCACAGTCGTTGCGTGAGTGCCGGCTCCGCCCGAGGTGCCGCCGACCGGGGCGAGGGCACCGGGCCGGCGGGTCCGCTCGTAGGCGTGCCCGGCGCGCAGGAGCACCGCCTCCTCCCGCGGGCGGCCCATGAGCTGCATCCCGATCGGCAGTCCCGCCCGGTCGTGGCCGACCGGCACGGTCAGCGCGGGTACACCGGTGATGTCGGCGGGAGCGGAGAGGCGTACGTAGCTGTCCGAGACACTCTCGACGGTGCCGTCGGGCCAGTTGCGGTCCGCCCGGCCGGCTTCGGCCGCGGTGGTGGGGACGGTCGGCGCCGCGACGACGTCGACCGTCTCCAGCATGCTCAGCCAGCTCTGCCGCATGAGGGTGCGGGCCCGTTGGGCGCGCAGGTAGTCGGCCGCGGGCAGCAGCGCACCGGCTTCCAGGAGGATCCGCACGTCCGGGGCGTACAGCTCGGGGACGGTGCGCAGCGTCCGCTCGTGGTACGCGGTGGCTTCGGGGACCATCAGGCCCCACTGGACGGCCTGGACGTAGCGGGCCATCGGGATCTCGACGTCGACGAGTCGCGCGCCGAGCTCCGCCAGCCGGCCGATCGCCTGCCGGACGGCCGTCTCGACCTCGGGGTCGACGCGGTCGAAGAAGTAGTTGCCCGGCACCCCGACGCGGAGCCCGGTGAGGTCGTGGGCGGGCCGGGGCGGCGGGCCGGGGTCGCGCGGGGCGTCCCCGGTGAGCACGGCCATGACCAGGGAGGCGTCCTCGACGGTGCGGGTGAGCGGTCCGACGTGGTCCAGCGACCAGGACAGCGGGGTGACGCCGTGCCGGGGGACGAGGCCGAACGTCGGCTTGAGGCCGACCACGCCGTTCAGCGCGGCGGGCACCCGGATGGATCCGCCGGTGTCGGTGCCCAGTGCGAAGGTCGCCGCCCCCGCGGCCACCGCCACGGCGGAACCGCCGCTCGATCCCCCGGCGACGCGCCGCTGGTCCCAGGCGTTCCGCGTCTGCGGCGTGGTGAGGCCGTAGGCGAACTCGTGGGTGTGGGTCTTGCCGACCAGGGCCGCTCCTGCGGCGGTCACCCGCGCGGCGACCGTGCTGTCGGTGCCGGCCCGGTGCCCGGAGCGCACCCGGGAGCTCGCGGTCGTCGGTTCACCGGCCACGTCGATCAGGTCCTTCAGCCCGACGGGGATGCCCGGCAGGGGGACCGCTCCGGGGTCGGCGGCGAGTTGGTGCCCGGCCTCGCGCGCGGCCCGGCGCGCCCGTTCGGCGGTGACCGTCACATAGGCACCCAGCCGCGGTTCGGTCGCCGCGATCCGGTCCAGTACCGAGTCCACCAGTTCCAGGGGGGACAGCGCGCGGGCGCGGAGCTGCTCGGCGGCTTCGGTGAGGGGGAGTTCATACGGCTGCATGGTGCTCCCCCGCCGCGTGCGTGTCCGGGTGGCCGGCTTCGGGTCGGTAGTCGGCCGCGGGCGGCGTGTCGGCGAAGTCGAGTTCGCGCAGGACGGAGACGACGGCGTGGATGTGCTCGGCGGTGGCCGCCACCTGGGCGTGGCGGTCGTCGGGCAACGGGAGTCCGGTGCGGGCCGCCCAGCGGGCCGCTTCGGGCGGGGTGAGTCCGTCGGTCGGCATCAGCGCTCTCCTCTGGTCGGGGCGGTGCGGCGGGGTTCGGCGGCCGGGCCCGGGGGGGCAGGCCGACGGACGAGGTCCGACACCGACAACAAAAGCGAATCCTTTGCGTTAGCCGACCGTAGGAGCTACGGTGCATTAATGCAAACGGTTAGCTTTAGCTCTGCCGAGGTCGTCCCCTCCTGGACCGTGGGCGAGCTCGTGGTCCACCGCGTGGACGAGGTACCGCTGCCCGCCCCGACCGGCCGCTGGCTACTGCCCGGCGCCACCGCCGAGGTCGTCGCCCGGCACGACTGGCTGCGGCCCGACTTCGCCGACCGCGACGGCGCGCTGCGCCTGGCCAGCCACAGCTTCGCCTTCTCGGTCAACGGGCTGCGGGTCCTCGTCGACACCGGCATCGGCAACGGGAAGCCCCGCGCGAACCCGGCCTGGCACGACCTGCGCACCGACTACCCGGAGCGCCTCGCGGCCGCGGGATTCCCGCCCGACTCCGTCGACCTGGTGCTCCTGACCCATCTGCACACCGACCACGTCGGCTGGAACACCCGGGCACAGGACGGCGGCTGGGTACCCACCTTCCCCATCGCCCGCTATGTCACGTCCCGCACCGAGCGGGAGTTCTGGGCCGGACACCCCATGGACGAGGCACGGACCCAGATGTTCCGCGACTCGGTGCACCCCGTCGAGAAAGCGGGGCAGCTCGACCTGGTGGACCTCCCGGAAGCGGGTCTCGACCTCGCCCCCGGCCTGCGACTGCTTCCCACTCCCGGGCACACTCCCGGCCACTTCGCGGTCCGGCTCGACAGCGCCGGAGAGACCGCGCTGATCACCGGCGACTGCGTCCACCACCCCGTGCAACTGCCGGAGCCCGGGATCGGGAGCTGCGTGGACATCGACCCACGGCAGTCCGAGGCCACCCGGCGCACCCTGCTGGCCGCCCTCGCCGACACCGGCACCCTGGTCCTGGGCACCCACTTCCCGCCGCCCACCGCCGGACGCGTAACCGGCGGGGCGGGCCGCCACCGGCTGACCCCCGTCCCCCCGGACAGCGGTCCGGGCACCGACTGACCGGGGCCGGGGCCGGGGGCCACCGGGCAGGCCGCGGACCGGCGTCACCGGAGCCACGAGGACCGATCCCGGAACGCGCGGCACTTGTCCCGGGACGCGAGGCCGCGAGGACCGGCCCGGCACCTCCGTGAGCAGGGCACCTCCGTGAGCACGGCGGCCCCGTCAGCACGGCGGCCCCGTGAGCCCGGCGGCCCCGTCAGCCCGCCGCCCGCACCGTCGTGCTGCGCAGCGCGGCCCGCAGCCGGTCGCGCACCTCCACCTGCGCTGCGATCCGGGCCTCCAGAACGGCGAGCCGCTGTTCGGCGATCCGCAGCCCCTCCGGCGACGGCGGGGCCGTGACCATGTCACCGTCCAGGCAGGCGGCGAAGCAAGCGACATCCTCCAACGTCAGCCCGGCCTGCAGCAGGTGGCGGATGTTGCGGACGCGGACCTCGGCGGACGCCTCGTAGCAGCGGTAGCCGTTGGGGGCGCGGCGGGAGGTGAGCAGCCCGGCCTGCTCGTAGTGGCGCAGCGCCCGCGCCGTCGTCCCCGTCCGCCGGGCCAGCTCGCCGATCCGCATGCCGCCACCACCCCCCGGAGGGAGTAGTACCACAGCGGGTGGCGGCACGGCGCGGGCAGCCGGAGTGCGCTCCCCGGCCGCCTCGCACAGCCCCCTCACGCCAGCACCGCGCCGCCGTCCACCGGCAGCACGGCGCCGGTGACGAACGACGCCTCGGGTGCGGCCAGCCCGACCACGGCCCAGGCCACTTCCTCGGGCCTGCCGACGCGGCCCAGCGGGGAGCGGGCGATCTGCCACTCGCGGATCCTGCGGCGCTGCTCGGGGTCGAGCCCCCGGTGCTCGCCGATGGGGGTGTCGACGGCACCCGGCGCGACGGCGACCACCCGGACACCGCGCGGTGCCAGCTGAACGGCCCAGCTCCGGGTGAGCAGTTCGAGGGCGGTCTTGGAGGCGGCGTAGAGCGGGTTGCCCGGCCAGGCGCGCTGGCCGACGGAGGTGCTGATGTTGACGACCACACCCTGTCCGGAAGCGGCCTCCAGCGCGGGCAGCGCGGCCTGGGTCAGCAGGACGGGCGCGGTGAGGTTGGTGGCGAACTGGGCCTCGACGCCCGCACGGGTGTGACTGCCCAGGCTCTCGCCGCCGACGATGCCCGCGTTGTTGACGAGGACGTCGAGCCGCCCGGTCAGCTCCAGCGAGGCAACCACGATCCGGTCGGGCGCGTCCTGCTCGGTGAGGTCGGCCGGGTACGGGGTGATGGCACCGGCGCCGGGCTCCGCGGCGGTCTCGCGGAGCGGCTCCGGGCGGCGTCCGACGGCCAGTACATGTGCGCCGCGCGCGGCGAAGGCCCGTGCGGTGGCCCGGCCGATGCCCGTACCGGCGCCGGTGACGACGACGGTGCGGGGCTGCTGCGACGTGTTCGTCTCGGTCATCTCGTCCATGCCCGCATCCTCGGACCCTGCCGCCGACGTCAAGGTCAAGTCCGGTCCGGGGCCGGGAGGGTCGGGGCCGGGGCAGTCGGGGCCGGGGCAGTCGGGATCAGGACGGTCCGGGGTCAGGAGGGTCCGGGGCCGGGACGGTCCGTGCGGGGCTCCGGTGCGCGGTCGGACTCCGGGCGGCGGGCACGCGGCGGGCACCGGTTGTCGGGAGGGGATAGTCCCCGGCGAATCACCCGCAAAATACGCGCACCGCCTGACAACCCCCTCCACACTCTCCGCACTTCTCATGGTGAAGTGAACACATGGGCACACAGAGTGCTCATATGACCTAAGGTCTGGGGGTCGGCGCACCCCCGTACGCCTGGGGACGGTTTCGCTGCGCTGTGGGGGTTCCGCGTACCTGGGGGGGTTCATGCGGCGCGACTCTGCGTTCGTGTCCGAGGTGGGGAGACCGGCCGAGCCGGGAGCCGCAGGAAGCGGCAGGGACACGGCCCCGGAGCGGCACGCCGTCCGCGGCAACCGGGAAAGCCATCGGGAAAGCAGTCGGGACGGCGACCCGTACGGCAACCGGGACAAGGCCGGCTGGTACGGGCCGGTCGCACTGGCGGTCGACACCGCGGGGATCGCCCTTCCGGTGGCGCTCTGCTTCCACCGGGCCGGACTGCCCCACGCCGGGGCGGCCACCGCGACGGCCACCGTGATGTGGCTGGCGGTACTGGCAACCCACCGGCGGTACGGACGCCGCTGGCTCGGCGAGAGTCGCGGAGTGCTGACCGCCCTGCACGACTGGCTGACCCTGCTGGGGCTGCTCGCCGTCGTCCGGGGGCTGACGGGAGAGGACTCGCCGCCCGCCGTCGCCCTGCTGGCACTCGCCCCCGCACCGCTGCTCACCACGGTCTGCCGCGCGCTGACTCACCGCCATCTGACCGGCCAGCGGCGGGAGGCCCATGTCGTGCAGCGGGCACTGGTCGTCGGCGAGGGCAGCGCCGTGGACCGCGTGGTCGAACAGCTCGCCAGCCGCACCGACCATCCGTACGTCGTCATCGGCGCCGTTCCGGTGGGCCCGGGAGCCAACCGGAGCGGGGTACCGGAGGCCGGGCGGCTGGAGGCGGCCCCGCCCGGTCCGGACGGCAGCGGTCCGGACGGCGGCGGCCCGGACGGCACCGCCGTTGTCTCGGCGGCCCGGCAGCACGCCGCCGACACGGTGCTGGTCGCTCCCGGCTCGCTGCTGTGCGGCCAGCGGCTGCGCACCCTGACGTGGGCTGTGCAGGATGCGGGACTGCCGTTGGTGATCTCCTCGGGGCTGGCCGACGTGGCCTTGCGCCGGGTGCGCCCGTCCACCGCTGCGGGCCTGCATCTGCTGCACGTCGACCCACCGCTGCGGCGCGGTCCGCAGCTCGCCCTCAAGTCGGCGCTCGACCGGACGGGAGCCGTCCTGGGGCTCGTGCTCCTCGCGCCGCTGCTGGCGCTGATCGCCCTGGTGATACGACTCGACTCGCCGGGTCCCGCGCTCTACCGGCAGACCCGTGCGGGCCACCGCGGCGCGCCCTTCACCATGTGGAAGTTCCGCTCCATGGTCGTGGACGCGGACCGGCTGCGGCCGCAGCTCGCCGCGGCCAACGAGGTGGACGGGCCGCTGTTCAAGATGCGCGCCGACCCCCGGATCACCCGGGTGGGACGCGTACTGCGCCGCACCTCCCTGGACGAGCTGCCGCAGTTGGTGAACGTGGCGCGCGGCCAGATGTCGCTGGTGGGCCCGCGACCCCCGCTGCCGGACGAGGTGGCCGCCTACGGTTCGACGGCGCTGCGGCGGCTGCTGGTCAAGCCCGGACTGACAGGGCCGTGGCAGGTGAGCGGCCGCTCGGACCTGTCCTGGGACGAGAGCCTCGCGCTGGATCTGCGCTACGCGGACAACTGGTCGCTGACCACGGACCTGGACCTGCTGGCCCGCACGGTGCGGGCCGTGGTCGACGGGCGGGGTGCGTACTGACATGGGGCCGCGGGCAGCGCAGCGGGGAACGGCGGCACGGCCGCACGCGTACGTGCCGGTGCGTCGGCGGCGACCGGCGGCCGCAGCACGTGCGGGCGTGGCGGAGCCCGCGAGTCCCGAGGGGGCAGGGCGGGCGTCAGGCCGCGGCGGTGCGCAGCCACCACTCGTAGGTGGAGCGGATGCCCTCCCGCAGCGGGATCGAGGGGCGGAAGCCGAGCGCGAACAGCCGGGAGACGTCCAGCAGTTTGCGCGGTGCACCGTCCGGGCGGGCGGTGTCCCACTCGACGGCGCCGCCGTAGCCGACCACGTCGCGCACCTTCCCGGCGAGCTCGGCGACGGTCAGGTCCGCGCCGCAGCCGACGTTGACCGGCATCGCGTCGTCGTACTCCCGCAGCAGCAGCACGCAGGCCCGCGCCAGGTCGTCGACGTGCAGGAACTCCCGGCGCGGTGTACCGCTCCCCCACAGCACCACCCGTTCCGCGCCGTCCCGCGCGGCGTCGTGGAAGCGGCGGACGAGGGCGGGCAGCACATGCGAGGTCTCCAGGTCGAAGTTGTCGCCGGGACCGTAGAGATTGGTGGGCATCGCCGAGATGTAGGCGGCCCCGTGCTGGCGGCGGTAAGCGCGTATCTGGCTGATCCCCGCGATCTTCGCCAGCGCGTACGGCTCGTTCGTCGGCTCCAGGGCGCCGGTGAGCAGGGCCTCTTCGGTGATCGGCTGCGCCGCGTGCTTGGGGTAGATGCAGGACGAGCCCAGGAAGAGCAGCCGCGGCACGCCCGCGGCGTGCGCCCCCGCGATGACGCTGAGCTGGATGCGCAGGTTGTCCTCCAGGAAGGGCACCGGCTGGGTGGCGTTCGCCATGATGCCGCCGACCTTGGCCGCCGCCAGCACCACCGCGTCCGGCCGCAGTGCGCACAGCCGCCGCCGGGTGTGCTCCGCATCCCGCAGGTCGAGCGCCGCACGGTCGAGGGTGAGCACCTCGTACCCCTCGGCGGCCAGCCGGCGGACCACGGCGGAGCCCACCAGCCCGCGGTGTCCGGCGACGAAGACCCGGGCACCGGGCGGCAGCAGGGTGCCCGCCGGGTCCGGGGTCCGGGCGGGTGCGGCGGTGTGCGGCGTCGGCTCCATGCTGCCGGATTCTGCCAGCCGGAAGCCCCATTGCGGGAGGTGACCGACAAAAACCAGGAAACCGCCCGGCCGGTTCCGGCGGAACCGGCCGCGCCCCTTGTCACCACCACCCACCGCCACCCACCACCACTCCCACCAGGACGGCAGATGGCCAAGAGCGCACTGATCACCGGCATCACCGGACAGGACGGGTCGTACCTGACCGAGCTCCTGATCGGAAAGGGCTACACGGTGCACGGCCTGCTGCGCCGCTCCTCGTCCTTCAACACCGGCCGCATCGACCACCTGTACGAGGACCCGCACGACGAAGGCCGGTCGCTGGTGCTGCACCACGCGGACCTCGCCGACGGTGTCGCCCTGGTCAATCTGCTGCGCGACCTGCGGCCCGACGAGGTCTACAACCTGGGCGCGCAGTCCCATGTACGGGTCTCCTTCGACTCCCCGCTCTACACCGGCGACGTCACCGGCATGGGAACGGTGCGGTTGCTGGAGGCGATCCGGGCCAGCGGGATCGACACCCGGATCTACCAGGCGTCGTCCTCGGAGATGTTCGGCACGGCCCCTCCCCCGCAGCACGAGGCGACCCCGTTCCACCCGCGCAGCCCCTACGGCTGCGCGAAGGTCTTCAGCTACTGGTCGACGGTCAACTACCGCGAGGCGTACGACCTGTTCGCAGTGAACGGGATCCTGTTCAACCACGAGTCGCCGCGCCGCGGCGAGACCTTCGTGACCCGCAAGATCACCCGGGCCGTCGCCCGGATCCGGGCCGGGCTCCAACGGCACCTGTACCTGGGCAACCTGGACGCGGTACGGGACTGGGGGTACGCGCCCGAGTACGTCGAGGCGATGTGGCGGATGCTGCAGGCGGACGAGCCCGGCGACTACGTCGTCGCCACCGGAGTCGCCGCCACCGTACGGGAGTTCCTGCACGAGGCGTTCCGGGCGGGCGGTCTGGACTGGCGGGAGCATGTGCGGTTCGATCCGAAGTACCAGCGGCCGGCCGAGGTCGACGCGCTGGTCGGCGACGCGGCGAAGGCGGAGGCCGAACTGGGCTGGAAACCGCGGGTGACGTGGGGGGAGCTGGCGCGGATCATGGTCGAGGCCGACATCTCCGCGCTCGCGGCGGAGCTCTCCGGCGAGGCGGTGCGCGTCGACCGCGGCTGACGCCCGCACCCGCGGGACACCCTGCCCGCCGCGCACGGCGGCGGGCGGCAGAGCGCACCGAAGCCCGCAGCAGAGGCGGCGGCGCTGCACGAGGCACCAGCGAACAGTGGGGAACAGCAGATGAAACGACGTACGGCCCCGCGCACGGTCACGGCGGCGGCAGCGGTCCTGGCTCTGGCAGCCGCCGCGCTGATCGGCCCGGCCCTCACCGAGCGCGGCACCCCGCAGGCGCACGCGCTCACCCCGCCGGTGGCGATGACGGCAGACGACTTACCGACCTGGCAGACGAACGGCGTCGTGTGGGCCATGGCCCAGTCCGACGGCGTCGTCTTCGCGGGCGGCACCTTCTCCGCCGTCCGGCCGCCGGGCGCGGAAGCGGGCACCGACGAGCGGAAGGCCGTCAACTTCGCGGCGTTCGACGCCGCGACGGGCGCCCCCACCGATTGCCGGCTCGACTTCACCGTGGGCAGCGGCACCGCGACGGTCCGGGCGCTGGCCGTCTCACCGGACGGCGAGACCCTCTACGCGGGCGGCAACTTCGCCGCCGTCAACGGCACCTATGTCAGCCGCGTCGCCGCGATCGACATCCCCACCTGCACGGTGAAGCCCGAGTTCGACGTGTCGGTCTCCTCGACCGTGCACGCGCTGGCCGCCACCGACGACACCGTCTACCTGGGCGGCGCCTTCACCTCGGTGGAGGGCCAGAGCCGCAGCAAGTTCGCGGCGCTGAGCACGGACGGCGAGCTGCGGTCCTGGAAGGCGGACGCGGACGCGACAGGACGCGCGGTGGAGGTCACCCCGGACGGCCGCAGCGTCGTGCTCGGCGGCGACTTCGCCCGAGTCCGGAACACCGACTCGCACGCGCTGGCCGTCGTGGACGCGGACTCCGGCGCGCTCAAGCACGCCTACGGGCGCTCCTTCGTACCGCGCAACTCGGTGGTCAAGGGCCTGTACGTGGACGAGACCGGGATCTACACGGCCAACGAGGGCACCGGCGGCGGCGTGTTCGACGGCCGGATCGCACTGAACCTGGACGACTTCTCGCAGCGCTGGCGGGACACCTGTCTGGGCGCCACCCAGGACGTGACCGTCTACAAGAACGTGCTCTACAGCAGTTCGCACGCACACGACTGCTCCAGCATGGGCGAGTTCGGCGAACTCCACGAACGCCAGCACCTGCTCGCCGAGTCGGTGGACGACCCCACCCCGCTGCTGTCCTGGTTCCCGGACACCGACGACGGCCCGCTGAACGTGGAGCAGGTGGGGCCGCGCGCCATGGTGGTCTCCTCCCGCGGCGGCAAGGACTACATGTGGGTGGGCGGCGCGTTCTCGCGCATCGCCAGCAACGGCAACACCCCGCAGCAGGGCCTGGTCCGGTTCGCCAACGGGCCCGACACCGGCGCCCCGACCGTCCCCGAGGACGTGAACGCGGCCAACGTCCTCGGCGGTGTGCGGGTGTCCTGGCCGGCCAGTACCGACCTGGACGACCGCACCCTCACCTACCGCGTCTACCGCAACGGCGGCTCCGAGCCGGTGGGCACCGTACGGGCCAACTCCTCGTTCTGGGACCGGCCCACGGTCAGCTTCACCGACACCACCACCGACTCCGGCACGGACTACACCTACCGGGTCACCGCGAGCGACGACGGGGACGCCAACACCAGCTCCCGCTCCGCGGGCGCGAAGGTGCGGACCCCGGGCACGCCCTCGGAGACGACAGTCGAGCGGGAGGCGAGTGCCGACGCCTATGTGAACGGCTCCTCGGTCAACTCCACCTACGGCACCCATATGCAGCTCGCCGTCCGCGGCTCCGCCCCCTACGAGAGCTACGCGCGCTTCGCCGTGCCGTCGGCGCCCGACGGAATGGAGCTGGCCGAGGCCCGGCTCACCGTCACCACCAGCGGCGACAGCTACGCGGCCAGCGGTGACACCATCCGGGTCCGCCCCGTCACCGGCAGCTGGTCCGAGACCGGGGTGACCTGGGCCGGGCGGCCCGCGATCGGCCCGACGGCGCTGGGCTCGCTGGACGGCGCGCCGGAGCGGAGCACGGCCTACGACATCCCGCTCAGCACCGACGCGGTCGGCGACGCGGAGGGCGAGAACCTCGATCTGGCGCTCACCGGCACCGGCAGCGACAGTCTGTGGCTGGCGGCCCGCGAGTCCGGGGGCACCGGCCCCAAACTCACACTGACCTTCAGGAAGCCGTGAGCGCCCGCAGGGCGGCGCCGGCGGCAGCTCTCGTGGCAGCCGTCCTGGCGCTGACGGCCGGCTGCGGCACGGGCGGGGACGACGGCGGGGAGGCCGCGAAACGCCCCCGGGCCGAGAAGAGCGCAGGGCACGGCGAAGGCCCCACCGCCGCGCCGGACGACGAGCCGCCGCCCGAGGACGGGCGGGAGCGGCAGCCGGAGGACGAGAAGGACGCGCAGGACCCGAAGGAACCCAGGAGCAAGGACGTACCGAAGGTCCCGCGCGCCTCGCTCTCCCCGGCCACCGGCTCGTTCACCGAGAAGGAGAAGGAGTATCTCGTCGGCCGGGTGCCGCAGGGCCTGGAGCCCGCCGCGGTGCTGGAGGCCGGGCGCACCGCCTGCGCCCGGCTGCGCAGCACGGCCGAGGCGAGCAAGAAGGACGCGATCAGCGCACTGAAGGCGGGCGAGATCGACAACGCCGAGCCCGCCGTGCAGCACCTGTGCCCGCAGTTCGAGCCGCTGCTCGAAGCCGCGGGCCGGAAGTGACCCGGCGCCGGCCACGCCCGGAAGCCGTCCGAGAACCCGAGAAGTGCCGTCCCAGGAAGCTACGGAGAGAGCCCCCGTGCAGAAACTGCCCGTCGTCGTCGCGATACCGACCAGGAACGAGGCCGAGAACATCGCCAGCACCGTCCGGTCGGTGATCGACCACTTCGCGCACGTCGTCGTGGTCGACTCGGACAGCACGGACGACACTTGCGCGCTCGCCGCCGCGGAGGGCGCCGAGGTGCTGCCCTACGCCTGGGACGGCGGCTATCCGAAGAAGAAGCAGTGGTGCCTGGAGCACGTGCACCCGCAGACCGACTGGATCCTCTTCCTCGACGGCGACGAGACGCCGAGCGCGGAACTGCTGGCCGAACTGCGGCAGCTCTTCACTCCGCCGCCCGGGCACACGCTGCGCCCGGCCGCGTTCGACATCCCGCTCGGCTACTGGTTCGCCGGACGCCGGCTCCGGCACGGGTACACCATCGTCAAGCGGGTGCTGCTGGACCGCACCCGCTGCCGCTTCCCGGAGCCCGACGACCTGGCCGCACCGGGCATGGGCGAGCAGGAGGGCCACTACCAGCCGCTGGCCGACCCGGTGGTCCGGCTGCGCTCCCCCATCGAGCACCGGGACCTGGATCCGGTGCGTACCTGGTTCGAGCGGCACAACCGGTACTCGGACTGGGAGGCGTGGCTGGAGGCGCACCCGGTGGTGCGCGAGCAGATCCGGCAGGCCAAGACCCGGCAGGGCCGGCTCTTCCACCGGGCCCCGCTCAAGCCGCTGGTGTCCTTCGCCTACGCCTACGGCTGGAAGCGGGGCTTCCTCGACGGCCGGGCCGGGCTGGACTACGCGCTGGCGATGAGCTTCTACCGCTGGCAGATCGGGCTCAAGGCCCGCGAGGCGGCCGCCGGGGGGCCGGGCGGGGCCGGAGAGCCGGGAGCGGTCACCGCGGCGTCGGCGCCGGGCGGGCGTGGGCACCGGCCCGCTCCCGCACCTGCCCGTACACCTCCCGCAGGGTGCCGACCACCGCGTCGAGGGTGAAGCTCTCGCGCGCCAACTGCCAGGCGGCCCGCGACGCGGCGGCACCGGCCGCCGCGTCGAGCAGTTCCAGCACGGCGCGGCCGACCCGGGGCCCGTTCTCCGGGTCGTCCGGCGCACTGTCCACCACCCGCCCGGCGCCCGCCGCGGCCACGTCGGGTGCCAGGCCGCTGGTGCGGGTGACGACGACCGGCAGCCCCACCGACAGGGCCTCCAGCACCGAGACGGAGAAGGCGTCCTTGATGGACGGCAGGACATACACCTCGCTCTCCCGCAGCCGCGCGAGCACGCCCGGGTGGTCGAGCGCGCCGACGTACTCCAGCGCGTGCCCGACCCCCAGCGACCGGGCGCGCGCCAGCATCTCGTCGGCCAGTGCGCCGGTGTCCGGCCCGGCCAGCACGAACCGCGCCTCGGGGTACTTCTCCAGCACCGTCGGCATCGCCCCGACGAAGTCCTGCGGGCGCTTGCCCTCCTGCACCCGTGCGCAGTACAGCACCGTCGGCGGCCGGCCCGGTACCCGCCGGGTGCCGCGGGCGGGCTGCGGGGCGACACCGTTGACCAGCCGGTACGCCGGGCCCATCGGCTCCGGCGCCACCACCGCCTCGGTCAACTGCCGCTCCTGCTCGGTGAGGTGGAGCACGGCGTCGGCCTTCCGCAGGACCCGGCGCAGCCCCAGCACGTCCACGGCACGGGCCACCCGCTTCTCGGTGGGGTCGATCATCCCGTGCGTCTGCAGCACCAGGGGACGGCCCAGCGCGGAGGCCAGCAGCGCGACCGGGAGCGTGACCAGGTCGCGCATCAGGTGGACATGGACGACGTCCGCAGAGCGCAGCATGCGCGGCGCCGCCGCCAGCAGCGCCGCCGAGGTGATACCGCTGACCTCGAACCGGGGCAGCAGATGGCGGGCCTGGAAGAGGCGGGCCGGAACGCCGTCCACCGTGCGCGGCAGCCGCCGGTCCGCGGGGAACCCGTCGCCCAGGGCCACCAGGGCCGCCTGGTCGCCGCGCGCCCGCAGCCCGCGGCACAGGTTCAGGGCGACCCGGGTGGGGCCGCCGAAGTCGTGGGTGGGCGTGTGCAACGTGACGATGTGCAGCGCCTTCAACGATGTCCCCTCCCGTGGCCGAGCCAATGATATTAGTCGGTACAGCAGCTTTCGCCCTGGTCTTTCATGGTTTTCCCGGCCTTCGCGGCACCCACGGGTTCCGCGCGTTCCGCCTCCCTCCGTCGCGGGACGGCACCGGACCCGGGAGCGGCGATGAGCACCGGCGCTCGCGCCTCCGCGCCGGGGCAGCGGTTCGCCGCGACGGCGCCCCGCGCTGTGCTGTCCCGGGCGCTGGCCGTCCCGCTGGTGGCGGCACTCGTCGCGGTACTGCCCGCGGCGGTCGCCACCCAGCCCGGACCCGGGCCGCACGACGCCGCCTACTGGCTCCAGTCGGCCACCTGCGCCTACTCCGGCACCCGGCTGGCGGCCATGGTGCTGACCGCGCACCGCCGGCTCATCCAGGGCGCGTTCTGGCTGTTCTGCTACATCGCCATGGGAATCGCACCGCTGGCCCAGACCGTGCTGGACAGCACGCCGACCCCGGTGGTCGGGCCGCGCGCGGACACCGTGCTGGCCTCGGCGCTGGTGCTGGCGGGCCTCGTCGCCTTCGACGTGGGTGCCCTGCTGGCCCGCCACCGGCCGCCGCTGCGCAGCCGGATGCACGAGCACCACCGGCCCGCGGCGGTCGTGCGGCCGCGCAGGCTGTACGCGCTGTGCGTCCTGGCGCTGGCGGGCAGCGGGCTGCTGATCGCCCGGCTGGACGGGCCCGGCGTCTTCTTCAGCAACCGGCAGGAGATCAGCGAGACGCTCGGGGGTACGGAGGCCGCCTCGCAGGCGGGCTCGGCGTTCCTGCGCGGGTTCGGCACCGTACCGGCGCTGCTGGCGCTGCTCTTCCTCACCCGCTGGCTGGTGGTCTCCCGCGCGGCCCGCCGCAGACCGCTGGTCCCGGTGCTGTGGCTGGTGATGCTGGCGCTCAACACCGTCGTCAACAACCCGGTCTCCAACCCGCGGTACTGGTTTCTGACGGTGCTGTTCTCGCTGCTGTTCACCGCCTTCCCGCGCAGCCCGGTGATGTACCGGGCCGCGCTGGCGACCGGGGTGGCGGTGGCCCTGGTGGTGTTCCCGTTCGCGGACCGGTTCCGCTACGAGGAGGGCACCGACCGGCCGCGGCAGGCGACGGACTCGCTGTTGGAGCCGCTGACGATGAAGGACTACGACCAGTCCGGCATGCTCGCCAACACCGTCACCTTCGTCGAGTCGGGCGAGGGCCACAGCTACGGGCACCAACTGGCGGGAACCGCACTGTTCTTCGTGCCGCGCTCGGTGTGGGACGGCAAGCCGCACGACCCGGGCACCCGGGTGGGCACCTGGATGGGGATGCCCTATCCGAACCTCTCCTCGCCGCTGTGGGCGGAGCTGTGGCTGGACTTCGGCCCGCTGGGCATGGCGCTGGGCTTCGCCGCCGTCGGCTACGGCGCCGCCCGCGCGGACCGGCGCTACGCACGGCGTACCGCCGAGGAGGCCGCGGCGGGCCCCCGCCCGTCGAGGCGGCGGGACCGGGCCGGGCCGGGAAACGTGGCGGCGGTGGCGGTGCCGCTGGTCGCCGGCTACAGCTTCATCCTGCTGCGCGGCTCGCTGCTCCAGGCCATGGGCCGGGTGGCCATCGCGGTGCTGTGCCTGCTGTTCGTCACCTCATTCCGGCAGGACCGGCAGGACCGGCAGGACCCACGGGACCGGCAGGACCGCCCGCTCCGGCGGGACCGGCGTCCGGCTCCGCGTCGGGCCGGGCCGCTCCAGGGGCCCGGCCGGGGCCGGGAGCGGGCAGAGCCGGATCGGGCGCGCTGACACCGTCCGGGGCCGCCGCCGTGCGCAGCAGCCGGGCCGCGCGCAGCCAACTGGCCGCCCCCTTCGCCGCGGAGCCCAGGCACAGCCCCCAGGCCGCGCCCAGCACCCCGCCCAGCAGGTAGCCGCCCAGCAGGCAGCAGACGGAGGCGAGGGAGAAGACGAGTTGGAGGGGCAGCGTCGTGCGCGGCCGCAGCACCCGCAGCGTCAGCAGCCCGCAGGTGCCCAGCGCCATCGCCGCGTACTGGCTGCCGGTGGCGGGCAGCAGCCGGGCCGCGGAGGCCCAGGTGTCGCCCAGCAGGGCGCGCCCGTAGCCGTCCGGCAGCAGCAGCAGAACGGTGGTCCACGCGGCGGCGAGCGCGGCGAGCACGCCTCCCGCGGCGGCTGCGGCGCGGGCCGCTCGTCGTCCGCCGCCGGTCCGGTTCAGCAGCGGCGGGCCGAACCCGGTGGCGGCGTTGAACAGCACGTTCATCGGCCCGTAGAGCGTGCCGGCGCCCCGCAGCGCGCCCACGGCCAGCGGATCGGCGAGCAGCCCCAGCCCGATGACGGCCAGTTGGCTGCCCGCGTTGCCCACCCCGAACTCGACGGCGAACCGGCGGCCCAGGTGGTCCCGGCGCAGGCAGCGGGCCGGATCCTGACCCGCGCCCCGGGTGTGCCGCCCCAGCAGCCACAGCGCCACCGCGAGCGCGGGCAGCGCCGAGACCCCCCAGGCCAGCAGCAGCCGCGCCGCACCGGCCCCGGACGGCTGGGCGGCGAGCGCGGGCAGGACGGCCGCCAGCCGCAGCACGTCGGCGAGCAGCGCGTACTGGGGCCGGTGCAGGGTGGCGAAGGCGTAGCGAGTGGTCTCCTGCGTCAGCGCGAGCGGCAGCACCAGCGCCAGCGCGGCCAGCGCGGTGCCGGTCCCGCCGCCGACCGCCCACAGCGCGGGCGCGGCGATCACGGCCGGGGCCGCCGCGGCCAGCGCGGTGAAGGCCACCCCCGAACGGCAGGCCCGCGCCACGCGTTCCGGCGCGCCCTGCTCCAGGACGAGGGCCTGGCCCACATAGGCGACGGTGAGGCCGAGGAGCACGGTGAAGACGGTGTAGACGAGGGAGAACGTGGCGAAGGCGTGCACGTCCGACCGGCGCGCGGCCACCACCAGGACGGCGATGTTCGTCGCCGCCGCCACGCCCTGGTCGGCGACGGAGCAGACCAACGCGGTGCGGGCCCGCGGCCTCCGCCGCTCCGGCTCCCGCGCCGGACCGCCGCCGGGGTGCTGCACCCGGATCCCCTCTCGTCAGCCGCCGGAAGCGCTCAACGGTCCAGCACCCGCAGGCCGACGCCCTCGCGGACGAACTCGGCGGGGTAGGAGCGCGCCGGCAGGCCGCGGTCCGGCGGCGCGGCGGGGCCGGGTGCGCCGCCGCGCCCGGAGTCGCCGCCGGTGCCCTCGGAGTGGAGGAGGGCACCGAGCACGCAGCCGCCCGCGCCGGCGACCAGTTCCCGTACCCGGGCCAGGTCGTCCCGCCGCACCTCGCGCGGGTCGCAGACGAGCAGGACGCAGTCGACCCGGTCGATGAGCGCGATGGCGTCGGCGTACGACAGCACGGCGGGCGCGAGCACCAGCAGCACGGAGTCGCTGTCGTCGGCGTGCCCGATGAGCTGGGTGACGGCCGAGGAGGTGAGCGCACGCGGCACTTTGCTGACGCGGTGTCCGGGCACCAGGTCGAAGACGCCCGACTCGCCCGCGTCGATCGGGACGCGGTGCCCGGCGGGCCAGCCGATCGTGCCGTGGCCGGGCGCCCGGGCCCATCCCCCAGCCTCCGGCCGGGAGGTGCCCCCAGGCCGGACGCCGTCCGCGTGCCGCAGCCGTTCGGTGAGCGAGGGGGTGCGCAGGTCGGCCTCCAGCAGCAGCACCTCCTTGCCCATCTCGGCGAAGGACGCGGACAGGTTCACGGAGGCGGCCAGCGCGGTGTCGATGCTGCCGCGCGGCGGGACGACCAGGACGCGGCGGCGGCGCGCGAAGGTCTCGTCGTAGGCGAGCCGGAAGGCGACCGAGCGGTACTCCTCGGCGAGCCGGCCGCCGGCCAGCAGCGGACGGGAGCGCGCGCGGCGGTCGGCCCGCTTCCCGCGGCGGCGCCCGCGCCCGCGCGGCAGGGTGCCCAGTACCGGGGCGTGCAGGGCGCGCACGACATCGCCGGGGGTGCGGACGGCGGGGTCGAAGACGAGCCGTACCCAGGCGGCGAGGAGGCCGAGGCCGACACCGACGGCGGCACCGAGTCCGAGCATCAGCGGCAGGCCGGGACCGGCGGGCGCGTCGGGCGGCACGGCCTCGGTGACGACGCGGCCCGGGGTGGTGTCCTCGGCGCGCAGGTCGCTGATGCTGCCGTTGAGTTCGGCGATGCGGCTGACGACGGAGGAGTGCGCGGAGAGCGTGCCGTCGAGCGCGCCCTCCCGGCCGGAGGAGGCGATCTCCTCGGCGAGCCGGTCGCGCTCCTTCAGCAGCGGCTCGCGCTGCTTCTCGTAGGAGTCGACCATGCGTGCGGCGCGCGCTTCGGCGTCCTGCTCGCGGTTGCCGAGGTAGGCCGCGGCGAAGGCGTTGGCGCCGCGCGCCGCGGCCCGGGGGCTGTGCGCGGTGTAGGAGAAGCGCAGCATCCGGGTGTCGGGCGGGTTGGTGACCTGGAGGTCGGCGGCGAGCTGCTGGGGGCGGCGCCCGGAGTCCAGGGTGTCCGCGGCGCGTTCGGCGACGACGCTGCTGAGTGCGGTGCGCCGCTCGGAGCCCATGCTGGTCCCGCCGGTGGCCGAGGTGGCGCCGCTGCTGTCGAGGGGCAGCGGGCGGACGGTGATCTCGGTGGTGGCGGTGTAGGAGTCGGCGCCGCTGACGCCGAGCCAGCCGCCGCCCAGGACGCCGAGGGCGATGCCGAGCGCGATCAGCCAGCGGTAGCGCAGGAGCTGGCGGAACTGGTCGCGGAGCAGGTCGGGTTCGTCGTCGGGGTGGACGGCGGGCGCCGGGTCCCGCTCGGCTCCGCCGCCGGAGGTGCCGGGGCCGCTCATGCCGGTCCGCCCTGCTGCCGGACCGCGCCGGCCGCGGCGCCCCGCGGGGAGCCGGGCCGGGTGCGGGGACCGGTGCGGTGGCCGCCGGGTGCGGGGGCCAGGGCGCGGGCCTCTTCGAGCAGCGCGGTCAGCCGGGCCAGCGCCGCGGTGCGCCCCAGACGGCCGGTGGCGTACGCGCGGCCCGCGGCGCCGAGTGCGGCGGCGCGGGCGGGCTCGGCGGCCAGTCGGCGGAGGCCGTCGGCGAGCGCCGCGGGGTCCTCGGGCGGTACCAGGACCCCGGCGCCGGAGCGGCGGACCTCACCGGCGGTGCCGCCGCTCCCGGCGACGGAGGCGAGGACCGGGCGCCCGGCGGCGAAGTAGGAGGTGAGCTTGGAGGGGACGCTCATGTCGAGCACGGAGGCCCGCTGGGTGACGGCCAGCACGTCGGCGGCGGCCAGCACCTCGGGGAAGTCCGCCTCGTCGGCGGGCGGCAGCAGTTCGACGCCGGGCAGCGGGGCCGCCAGCCGGGCGAGGTGGCGGCGCTGGTTGCCGTCGCCCATCAGGACGACGCGTAACCGCTCGCCGCGGAGCAGCCGGGCGGTCTCGATCAGCACGCCCAGGCCCTGTTTGAGGCCCATGTTGCCGGAGTGCAGCAGGACCGTCTCGTCCGGCCGCCAGCCGAGCCGGGAGCGGGTCTCCTCCCGGGGACGGGACGGGGCGGATTTGTGCGTCCAGTTGGGGACGGTGCGGATGCGGGACGCCGGGACGCCCAGCGCGGTGACGCGCTCGGTGAAGCTCTCGTGGATGACGCCCACCAGGGTGGCCGCCGCCAGCACGCGGCGCTCCACGGAGCCGGCGAGGGCGGCTGCCCGGTCGCCGCCGCGGATGCCGCTCTGCGCCGCACCGGCGCCCATCAGGTCCTGTACGACCGGTACGAACGGCACTCCGGCGCGGCGGGCGAGCCGGGCGCCCAGCAGTCCGCCCGCGAGGCTGGGGAGTTGGGCGACGACGGCGTCCGGCGGTCCGCCGAGCCGGGGCGGGGCCAGCAGTCCGTGGGCGAGCACGGACGCCTCGTACAGCGCCCGGCGCGCGGCGGTCTGCCGGGGCGGGACGGTGTGCCTGCGGCGGTGCACCCGGACTCCGCCCCGCTCCTCGGTGGCCCGCCAGACACCCCGGTAGGCGGGGTCCGTACGCCAGGCGGGGTAGTGCGGCATACCGGCCAGGACGTGCACGTCCCAGTCGGGGCGCGCGGCCCAGTGCTCGGCGAGCTGGGCCGCGTAGGGCCCGATGCCGGCCTGCTCGGGTGCGTAGTTGGTGGACACCAGCAGCACCCGGCGTCCGGATGCCCCCTCGCGCAGCCCACCGGGCGCGGTCCCGTCTCCGGGCACCGCGTCGCCGTTCACCATGGATCCCCCCACAGGTCCGCCGCTCGTTCCCCCGGGGCAGCGTAACGCCTGCCGTGCGCGCTTTCGCCGACCTGTGCCTGTTTCCCGGCGGTTGTGGTTGCATGCAGCGGTGCGCGGCGGCCGGGGAGGGCTGCAGCGCGGTCAACGGCATGCGTCCTGGGGGGACTTCACATGACCCACACCGTCGGCTACGCACCCGGCGCCTACGACCTCTTCCACGTCGGCCATCTGAATCTGCTGCGGCACGCCCGCTCGCGGTGCGACTACCTGGTCGCGGGCGTGGTCTCGGACGAGATGGCCGAGCGCGCCAAGGGGCGTCCGCCGGTGATCCCGCTCGTCGAGCGGCTGCAGATCGTCCGCAGTATCCGGTTCGTGGACGCGGCGTTCGTGGAGACGGTGCCGGACAAGCTGGAGACCTGGCAGCAGGTGCGGTTCGACGTGCTGTTCAAGGGGGACGACTGGCGGGGTACGCCGAAGGGCGAGAAGCTGGAGGCCGACTTCCGTACGGTCGGCGTAGAGGTCGTCTACTTCCCGTACACCATGCATACCTCCAGCACTCAGCTCCGGCGCGCACTGGACGCGTTGGCCGCCCCCTCCGGCCCGTCCGCGCCGGTCACCCCGGAGGCGGGGCGGACAGCTCCCGGAACCATTTGACCGCGAACGCGGCGAGGAAGAGCGCGTAACAGGCGAACAGGACGGCGTACCCGGCGCGGAACAGCTCCGGGGCGCCGAGCAGCAGGAAGACGGCGCAGAAGACGCCGTGGTCCACCGGGAGCAGCGCCACGGCCCGCGGCGTCGAGGGCCCCGCCGTGTCCGGCTCCGGCCCCGTACGGTCCGGCCGGGTCCGGAGCTTGTCGGTGAGCAGGCCGCCGAAGAAGATCAGCACCGCCACGAGCTGGAAGCCCAGCGGCAGCAGCAGCCAGCTCTCGTGCGGCAGATCCGCGAAGCGGTAGAAGGAGACCAGTACGGCCGAGTGCAGTGCGGTGATCTTGGCGCAGTCCACCACGTGGTCCAGCCACTCCCCCGCCGGGCTGCCCCCGCCCCGCAGCCGGGCGAGTTGCCCGTCGGCGGAGTCCAGCGCGAAGCCGACGAAGAGCGCGGCCCACACGGCCACTCCCAGCGCCCAGGTCGGCCGCACCAGCGCCACACCCGCCACCCCGGCGAAGCTGCACCCGGCGCTCAGCAGCGTCACCTGGTTCGGGCTGAGCCCGGCGCGGTACGCGGCGGCCGCGAAGACCCTGCCGAGCGGCCGGTTGAGGTACCGCGAATAGAGCGAGACCCCCTTGGCCGTCTTCTGCGCGGCCTGTAACCGGCGCAGTGCGCTGCCGAATGCCGCCGCTTCCGTGGCCTGAACCATGCGTGTCCCCCTCGGTCGTCCTGCCGCGCATACTGGGCCAGGCACCGCGCGGCACGCCAGACCCCGCAGGGTAGGGTGCCTTCGCCGACAGCACCGGGAGGGTGGGAACAGGTGAAGGGGTTGAGGGCTGGCAAGCCCCCGCGCATACCGCTGGCAGCGGCCGTGACGGCCGGAGCACTGCTCGCCTCGCTCACGGGCTGTGTGACCGTGCACGGCGAGAGCGCCGTGGTCCCCGCGCTGAGCGAAGCCGAGGCGGCGAAGGTGCTCACGACCTTCGTGGCGAAGAACAACCGCGCCAACACCGCCTACGACGCCGGGTTGAACGCCCGGATCGAGACGGGTGCCCTCGGCGCCATCGACCAGGCGGGCCTCAAGTCCCGCAAGGAGGTCCGCCCGAAGGGGAACCCGGACTACCAGCCGCTGAAGCTGACCGACACCCGCTATCTGATCCCCGAACAGGCGGGCTGGCCGAAGTTCTTCGTCACCGACTCGCGCAGCAACCGCAAGGGGCAGGGCCGCTGGCTCTTCGTCTTCCAGCGCCAGCGGGCCGACGGGCCGTGGAAGGCGTCCTACCTCTCGGTCGTCGCGCCGGATCAGATCCCCCGCTTCGCACGGGACGAGCACGGCCGGGTGAAGGCCGTGCCGGTGGGCGGCGGCTCCGGACTGACCGTCCCGCCGGACGAACTGAGCAAGCGCTACACCCGCTATCTGCAGGAGGGCGCGGGCGACGACTTCGCCGCCGGACGGCACACGACCGCGCTGCGCGAGAAGCGGGAGAAGGCGCTCGAACGCGAGAACGTGCGCAACGAGTTCGCCGACCGGGCCGCGCAGCCGCCGCAGTACGCACCGTTCGGCCTGCGCACGAAGGACGGCGGGGCACTGGTGTTCTTCACCACCCTCCACCACCACAAGCAGACCCTGCCGCGGGGCTACAAGCCGCAGATCAAGGACCCGCTCGTGAAGGCGATGATGTCGGGCACCCCCAAGCAGTCGGTGACCTTCGTCCGGGTCTCGGAGCAGGCCGTCACCGTTCCGGGCAAGCGGGCGCAGGGGAAGTCCGGCGGCGACTCCGGCGGCAAGGTCGTCTTCCTGAGCCGCATCGAGGGACTGACCGCCGCACGCGGCGAGTGAGCCCGTCCCGCCGGGCCGGGGGCGCCCCGGTCCGGCGGCAGCGCGTGCGGCGCCGCCTTCCGCGGACGGCAGCGCCGCGGACGGCGGGGCGCCGCGGCGGCCGGCGCGCCGGAGGGTGACGGCCGCACCCGGCCACCGGGCCCGCGGGACCACCGGCCGGGACCGGGGCCCCGGCCGGGACGAGGTGTCTCCTGGGCGGTCGGCGCCGGGGCGTCAGCGCACCGGCCAGGGGGTGTGGTCCTCCAGGCCCTCCACCGTCACGGCGTACTCCGCACAGGCGTCGGTGAGGGTCTCCAGCAGGGCCAGGGGCTCGGGGAGCGCGTCCCCCGGCTGCGGGGGGCGCAGCCAGTGGACGCCCTCGGCCGTGTCGGGCAGCCGCGAGGGCGGCAGCAGCACATAGCTGCCCCGGCAGTGCCAGCGCAGGCCGGGGTGCTCCTCCATCGTCTCGGGGTGGCTGTCCAATTCGCAGGGCCACCACTCGTCCTCGTCCTCGGGCGTGCCCCGGGTCTTGGTGAAGAAGAGCATCCGGTCGCCGCCGTGCAGCGCCACCGGACCCAGCTCCGGCTCGGCGCCGGGACCGGCCGCCCGCTCCCGCTCCTCCAGCACCGCCAGCGCCGCATACCCCGCCTCGGCCGGGACGTCCAGCACGTCGTGGGCGCGGCCGGTGGCGGTGATGAAGTTGGCCTCCGGTTCGGCCCGCAGCCAGCGCTCGACCTGGGCGCGGTCGGTGGTGGCCTGGGTCTGCCAGGCGAAGGAGACGGGGTGTCGGCCGGGGGTCGGACAGCCGATCCGCACACAGGAGCAGCCGTACCCGGACGGGTGAGCGGCGGGGGCCAGCGGGAACCCGGCCCCGGCGGCCGCGAGCAGGAGCGTTTCGCGGTCCCGGGCCGCTTCCGCCGCGGCAGTCGGCCGGTTGCCCCGGCCGCCCCGGCGCCGGCCCCCGGCGCCGCGGCCCTGGGCCGGGGAGCCGGTGCCGGACGGCTCGGTCGTGCCGTGCTCGGCCCGGCGGCGCAGCCATCGGGCGATCCTGCTCTCGCGTTCCATCTACCGCCTCACTCCGCGACCGGGAACCATGAACTCCGAGGGTACGCAGCCCCGCGGCGCGCTGAGGCGGATTCCACGGATCGCCGATGTTCCCCCTTCCATCCTGCTCCTCCCGGTGGCGGCTCCGGCAGCCGGGGTCGGACGTCACCCGGCGGGGCGCCACCCGGCCGGACGCGCTGCCCGGCAGTCCGTCCGCTCCGCACCTAGTTTGGGATCATGGCGACAAAGGCGGCTTTTGCTCCGATGGTCTCGTTGTTCACCCTGGCTCTCGTCGCGGCACCGTCCGCACCGGCCGCCTCGGCCGGCCGCACCGGCCCCTCGGCTCCCGAGCAGACAGTCAGCCGCCCGGTGGCACCGCGGCTCTCCCGGCTGTCCGGCACCACTGTCACGGCACACCGCGGCGGCGCCCTGGAAGTCCCGGAGAACAGCATGCAGGGGATGGCCGCGACCCGGCGGCGCGGCTACGCACACGTCCTGGACGCCGACATCCGCCGACTGCGCGACGGCACGCTGGTGGCGATGCACGACGACACCCTGGACCGCACCACCGACCAGCACGGCAGGGTCGGCGCACTCGACTGGAAGGCGTGGCAGAAGGTGCGCCTGACGCCGAGGAGCAGCCTGCCGGGGCAGTGGCGGCCGGAACGCCCTCCGGCCGCGCGGGAGATCCTCGACCGGTTCGGCGGGGACATCCTGCTGATGCTGGAGCTGAAGGACCCCGAGGGGCTGCCGCGGCTCGCCCGGCTGATCCGCGAGCGGCATCTGACCCACTCGGTCCTGGTGGAGTCCAACGATCCGCAGGTCGCCGCCGCCGCGCACAGGGAGGGGCTGCTGACGGCGGTGTGGCGTTCGGCACGCCAGGCGGCCGGCGACCGGCCCGAGCGCTGGAAGGACTACGTGACGATGCTCAGCGTCGACCACCGGGCCGCGGCCGGGGACGTGCGCAGGGCCGTGCGCTCGGGGATCACCTACGTCTGGTCGCACACGGTCAACACCCGCGCGGCCCGGGACCGGATGCTGAAGCTGGGCTGCGAGGGCATCGTCACCGACCGGCCGGGCAGCCTGGCACCCACCGGGGTGGAGCCGTAGCGGCGGCGGGTGCCGGGCCGGGAGACCGGCGGCGGGAGTTCCGTCCGCCGTGCGGTCCCCGGTGTCGCGCGGGGTTCAGTCCGCCGCGGACCGCGGGGTGAGCGCGCGCAGGACGAGCTCGACCAGCCCGTCGGTGAACGCGTGGGTCAGCGGGCCGGTGCGGTTGAGCCAGCGCTGCTGGAAGGGGCCGAGCAGCAGCTCGACGGCGAGGTCGGGATCCACGGCGGGGTCGATCTGCCCGGCCCGCTGCGCGGCGCGCAGCCGCTCCGCGTACAGCTTCCGGCCGGGCTCCCGGAGCCGGACGGCGAACTGCTCGGCCAGCTCGGGGTCGGCGGCCGAGGCGACGGCCAGCGCGCGGTAGGGCGCCTCGAACCCGGCGTCGGAGAACTCGTCCGCGGTGGCCCGCAGCACCGCCTTGAGGTCGGCCTCGAGGTCTCCGGTGTCGGGCAGTCCGCTGCCGTGCTCCTCGCTGTGGACCAGGTCGGTGAACGCCTCCAGCAGCACGGCCGCCTTGGAGGGCCACCAGCGGTAGATGGTCTGCTTGCCGACGCCGGCCCGCGCCGCGATCGCCTCGATGGTCAGCCTGGGGTACCCGACCTCGCCGACCAGTTCGACACTGGCCCGCAGGATCGCGGTGCGGGAGTGCGCGCTGCGCCGGGAGACGTCGGGATTCTTCGGGGTCGCGGAGGGCATGCCCCGAATCTAGCAGCGCTTCGAGACGAGACGAACCGTCTTGACAGGGCGGAGCGTCCCGCTCATCCTTTCCTCCGAGGCGAGACGGTACGTCTCGCCTCGATCAGGGTCCGGCACGAGGAGAGGAGACGCTCATGAGCAAGGGACGCGGCGGAAGGATGCTCGGGGTCGGCGGGGTCCGCAGCCACCTGTCCCGCAGCCGGCTCCGCGGCTCCGGGGGCGGCCCAGGCGCTCCCGCGGGCGGGAACGACCCGCAGGCCCGGAAGCGCGAACTGCTGCGCAGGCTCCGGGAGTCCCGCATGTGACCCGCCCGCCGCCGGGCACTCACACGTACTTGACCGGCAATCCACACGAACAGGCTCCTCAGGGAGCACCATGGGCGCACCGCATCACGCACGTTCCCTGAGGAGCCTGAGATGTACGCAACCCGTCGCTATCTGATGTGTCCTCCGTCCCACTTCCGCGTCACCTACTCCATCAACCCCTGGATGGACCCCGGCAAGCCCGTGGACCTGCCCCTCGCGCTCGCCCAGTGGGAGGCGCTCCGCGACCGCTACCGGGCCCTCGGGCACACCGTCGAACTCCTCGACCCGGTACCGGAACTGCCCGACATGGTGTATGCCGCCAACGGTGCGACCGTCGTCGGCGGCCGCGTGCTCGGCGCCCGGTTCGCGCACCCCGAACGCGCCGGGGAGGCGGCCGCACACCGCGACTGGTACCGCGCGCACGGCTTCGGGGACGTCACCGAACCCGCGCACATCAACGAGGGCGAGGGCGACTTCGCCGTCACCGCCTCCTGGCTGCTGGCCGGGCGCGGGTTCCGCAGCAGTCCGCTCTCCCACGGCGAGGCCCAGGAGTTCTTCGGGCGCCCGGTCATCGGCCTCGACCTGGTGGACCCGCGCTACTACCACCTCGACACCGCGCTGTGCGTGCTGGACCCCGAGGCGGAGGACGTGATGTACCACCCCGCGGCCTTCTCCCCCGGGAGCCGGGCCGTGCTCGCGCGGCTGTTCCCCGACGCGCTGCTCGCCGAGGAGTCCGACGCGCTCGCCCTCGGCCTCAACGCCGTCAGCGACGGGCGGCACGTCTTCCTGCCCGAGGCCGCCACCGGCCTCTTCGCACCCCTGCGGGACCGGGGCTACGAACCCGTGCCGGTGGACCTGACCGAACTGCTCAAGGGCGGCGGCAGCGTCAAGTGCGTCACCGCCGAACTGCGGTCCTAGCCGGCTCCGGAAGCCCCGGCCGGTCCCGGGCGGCCCCGGGCGCCCACGGGTCGTCCCGGCCGGGGACGGCGGAACCGTAGCGTGCGGTCACCACGGGTCGCCCCAGGCGGCCTTGCGGGCCGCGCGGTAATCGGCGCCCGCCCGCTTGGTGACGGGACGGCGGTGCACGGCACCGCCGTCCTCGCACAGGTCCAGCAGCACCTGCCCCTTGCGGAGCTGCGGCCTGCGGACGATCCGGGCGCCCGCGGGGGCGCCCGGCACCGTCTCCCGCACCGCCGCCACGTAGCTGAACTTCTCGTCCTCGTACGGCAACTCGCCGCCCTTCACCCGGCGGTGCAGCGAGGAGCGGGCGACCCGCACCGCGAAGTGGCACCAGTCCTGGCCGGGCACCAGCGGGCAGGCCCCGTCGTGCGGGCACGGCGCCAGCACCCGCAGCCCCGCCCCCAGCAGCGCGTCCCGCGCCGCGCGGATCCGCAGATAGCCCTCCGGGGTCCCGGGCTCCACCAGCACCACGGCGCCCCGGGCCGCGCCGGCCGCCGCGTCCACCACGGCGTGCCGGTCCGCCTCGGCGAGCTCCCCCAGCACGTAGGAGACCGTCACCAGATCGGCGGACGCCGGCTCCGGCAAGCCGCCACCCGCCGCACCGCCGCCGCCGCGCAGCGAGCCGCGGCGCCACTCGGCCCCGCGCAGCGCCTCCACTCCGGACGCCAGCTCGCGGCCCAGCGCGAGAGCCGGCTCCGCCCAGTCGAGGACGACCGTCGTACGGGCCGCCCGGTCGGCCCGCCACACGCGCTCCGCCGCCCACACCGCGGCGCCCGTGCCACCGCCCACGTCCAGGTGGCTGCCGGGGGTCCAGTCCCCGGCGCGCTCGGCCAGCTCGGCCAGCGCGGCGGAGGCGGCGGCGAAGGTGGCGGGCATCCGGTAGGCGGCGTAGGCGGCCGCGTCGGTGGCGTCCCGCAGCACGGGGGCACCGGTGGGGGTCTCCCCGCGGTAGTGGGCGATCAGCCGCTCGACGGCGCCCGACGCCTGCCGCGCGGGCAGCCCGTCCAGCGCTGCGGCGAGCGCGCCGCGCAGTTCTTGCTCGATCACTCCACCAGTGTAGGAAGTCCGCCGTCGGTCACCGGGGGCGCCGGCGCCGTGCGGTGACCGACGGCCCGGCGCTCACCGCACGGCGCGGGCCAGCAGGGTGGCCGCCGCGGCGCGCGGCGCGCTGTCGGGGGGCCTGCGTACCGGATGGACGGTGTTGGCGAGAAGCACCAGGAAGGTGTCCGTCACCGGGTCGAGCACCAGGCTGGTCCCGGTGAAGCCGGTGTGCCCGGCGGCCCGGGAGCCGGGCCCGGCGAGTTCGCCCATGAACCAGGGGGCGCCCGTGTGGAAGCCGAGACCGGGCGGTTCCAGGAGCTGGGCGGCCGAGGCGGGCGCCAGGATGCGGGCGGGCCCGTAGGAGCCGCCCGACAGCAGGGTGCGGCACAGGACCGCGAGATCGCGGGCGGTGGAGAAGAGCCCGGCGTGCCCGGCCACCCCGCCCATGGCATAGGCGTTCTCGTCGTGGACCCGGCCGTGGACGAGTCCCCGGTTGAGCTTGGCCCACGGTCTTCGCATGTCCTCGGTCGCGGCGATCCGGGTGCGCCAGGTGCGGGGCGGGTTGAAGCGGGTGTGGCGCATCCCGAGCGGTGTGGTGATGCCCTCCCGCACCAGGACGTCCAGCGTCCGGCCCGTCACCTGGTACAGCACGCTCTCCAGCAGCAGCAGGTTGAGGTCGGAGTACAGGTGGGTCGAGCCGGGCTCGGTCAGCGGCTTCTCGGCCCACAGCAGCTCCGGGTGCTCGGCGGTGTTGTGCTCGTAGAAGGGCAGCTCGGCACGGAGCCCGGAGGTGTGGGTGAGCAGGTGGCGGACGGTGATGCCGTGGTCGGTGACCGGCGCGGCACCCGCCTGGAGGTGGTCGGCGACGAGCGCGTCCAGTGCGAGCGCGCCCCGCTCGACCTGCTGGACGGCGGCGACGGCGGTGAACAGCTTGGTGAGCGAGGCGAGGTCGAAGACCGTGTCCACCCGCATGGGCAGCCACTCCTCCCGCGGCAGCTCGACCGGGAGCCCGGCGGCGGGATCCCAGGCGGCGTACCGCAGCGCCCAGCCGGTGGCGTGCTCCAGCGCGACGCAGGGCCCGCGGCCGGCCAGCACGACGGCGCCGGCGCACCAGCCCGCGGCCGGTAGTGCGTCGGTGCTGTCGGCCAGTGCGGCCAGCCGTCCGTGGTCGAGCCCGGCCCTCTCCCGGAAGCGGCGCCGCGCCTCGGCACCGTCCAGGGAGGCCACGCTCCTCAGTCTCGTACGCGCCATGGGCGGCAGAGTGCCACGAAGGCGAGAGCGGCGAGGGTGACGGCACCGAACTGGACCAGCGCCATGGGCACGGCGGTCTGCTCGCCCGCCACGCCGACCAGCGGGGAGGCGACGGCGCCGACGAGGAACTGCGAGGTGCCCAGCAGCGCCGAGGCCGAGCCCGCCGCGTGCGGGGTCCGCATCAGGGCCTGGGAGTTGGCGTTCGGCATGATCAGCCCCATCCCGGACATCAGCACGCACAGCGCGGTGGCCAGCGGCGCCAGCCCCACGTGCCCGAACACGCCGGTGGTCATCACCAGCAGCGCCACGGTCGCGGCGCCGACCATGCACAGCCCGAAGGCGAGCACCCGGTCCAGGGACACCCGGCCGACCAGGACCTTCCCGTTGAGCTGCCCGAAGGCGACCAGCCCGATGGAGTTGACCATGAACAGCAGGCTGAAGGTCTGCGGCGAGGCGCCGTAGATCTCCTGGACGACGAACGGCGAGGCCGCGACGTAGGAGAACAGCGCCGCGAACGCGAGGCTGGAGGCGAGCAGGTACCCGCTGAAGACCCGGTCGGCGAGCAGTCCGCGCATAGTGCGCAGCGCGTCCGGCAGCCCGCCCTTGTGCCGGCGTGCGGCCGGCAGTGTCTCGGGCAGTTTGCGCAGCACGACGAGGACGAGCAGCAGACCGATCCCGGCCAGGATGCAGAAGACCCCGCGCCAGTCGGTGAAGCGCAGCACCTGGGCGCCCAGGACGGGGGCGAGGACCGGTGCGGTGCCGGAGATCAGCATGAGGGTGGAGAAGAACCGCGCCATGGCCAGCCCGTCGTACAGGTCGCGGACCACGGCGCGGGCGATCACCACCCCGGCGGCGCCCGCGAGTCCCTGGGCGAGCCGGAAGCCGGTGAGGGTGGCGGCGGTGGGGGCCAGCGCACAGGCGAGGCTCGCCAGGATGTAGCAGCCCATGCCGACCAGCAGCGGGCGGCGCCGGCCGAAACGGTCGCTCATCGGACCCGCGACGAGCTGGCCCACGGCCAGCCCGACGAGGCAGGCGGTGAGGGTGAGCTGGGCGCCGGCGGCGGGGATGTGGAGCGCTCCGCCGACCTCCGGGAGGGCCGGGAGGTACATGTCGATGGAGAGGGGCGGGAGCGCGGTCAGTCCGCCGAGGATGAGGGTGAGCAGCAGCCCGGCGCGACGGCGGCGGGTCAGTTCGGGAGCGGCGGCCGCGGCGGTGGCCGACCCGGTGGCGGTGCCGGATGCGGCGGCGGGCCGCGCGGCGGTGGCGGACCCGGGGACGTCGGCCTGCGCGGTGGCGGATCCGGAGACGTCGGCCTGCGCGGCGGTGGCGGATCCGGAGGCGTCGGGCTCCGCACCTCCGGACACGGCGCCTTCGGACTCCGGGCCTTCGGGAATCGCGGCCGGGCCGGGGACGGATTCGGTGACGGTGCGGGCCGCCGGGACAGCGAGTGCGTCCGGGGCGGTGGCGGACGCGGCTTCCCGGGCGGTGCGGCTGCTGCGGGCGGACGGCCCTCCGGGCTGCGGGTGGTGCGGCTGCTGCGGGTGGTGCCGGTGCTGCGGGGTGTCGGCGGGTACGGCGGCCGGTTGCTGGGGGCCGGTCTTGGTCATGCACCTCTCCAGGAGATTGTCACGGACCCGAACATTCTCCCAGGAATTCCGGTACGGGCCCACACGTTTGTTCCCCCTCCCGGGCGCCTCCCGGGTGCGGAGACCGGATCGCCGCGCAGCCGGGGCCGCCCGCCGGGCAGGCCCGCGTACGCTGCGCCCATGACGCGCGAGAACCACCCGACCCACGGGGCACACGAGGCGGCACAGGCGGGCGACGCACCGGGCTCCCGGACCGCCGAGCGGGCCGTGCCGACCGCCGAGAGGCCCGCCGAGAGGGTGCCCCGGACCGCCGGCACGGCCGTGGTGACCGGAGCGGGCTCCGGAATCGGCCGGGCCGTCGCCCTCACCCTCGCCGACGCCGGCTGGACGGTCGTACTCGCGGGCCGCCGCCGGGGCTCGCTGGAGCAGACCGCACAGCTCGCCGGGGGAGCCGCCACCCGGTGCGTCCCCGCGGACGTCACCGACCCGGCCGCCGTCACCGCGCTGTTCGACTCCGTACGGGAGCACGAGGGCCGACTCGACCTGCTGTTCAACAACGCGGGCACGTTCGGTCCCGCCGTACCGCTGGCGGACCTCTCCTTCGAGGACTGGCGCGCGGTCGTGGACGTCAACCTGCACGGCGCCTTCCTCTGCGCCCAGGCCGCCTTCCGGCTGATGAAGGACCAGCAGCCGCGCGGCGGCCGGATCATCAACAACGGCTCGATCTCCGCCCACACCCCGCGGCCCGGCTCGATCGCCTACACCGCCACCAAGCACGCGATGACGGGCCTCACCAAGTCCCTGTCCCTGGACGGCCGCGCCCACGACGTCGCCTGCGGTCAGATCGACATCGGCAACGCCGCCACCGAGATGACGGCCGCCATGTCCCAGGGCGTCCCCCAGGCCGACGGGAACCGTGCCCCGGAGCCGACCATGAACGCCGACGACGTGGCACGCACCGTCCTGCACATGGCCTCCCTGCCGCTGGAGGCCAACGTCCAGTTCGCCACCGTGCTGGCCACGAAGATGCCGTACATCGGCCGGGGCTGAGCGGCTTCCGGGACCGGGCTTCGGCACCGCGGGCCCGCGCCGGGAGACGTACCGCCGGGGCCGGGCCGCGCGGAGGCGAGCGTGCGCGGTCGTTCCTCCGGTGCCCGCCGTCGTTCCTCCGGCGCCCGCCGGTGCCGTCCGGGGTGTGGCCATCGGCCGCCGGGGCCGGGAGACTCGGCGCGCAGCGACCCCCGAAGGAGCCCGCACGTGACCGACCCCGCGCCCCCGCCGGAGAACTTCGCCGGCTACCAGAACGAGATATACCTGCACGGCCTCGAGGACCGGGTACCGCCCTTCACCACGGACGCGACCCGGCTCGGCGCCTCGGCCCGCACCCGGTTGGACGCGGGCGCCTTCGGCTACGTCGCCGGAGCCGCGGGCTCGGGTGCCACCCACCGCGCCAACCGCGAGGCGTTCGACCACTACCGCCTCGTCCCGCGCATGCTCACCGACGCCACCGACCGCGACCTGCGGACGCGGGTACTGGGCACCTCCATGCCCGCACCGGTCGTCCTCGCCCCGGTCGGCGTCCAGTCGATCCTGCACCCGGACGGCGAACCGGCGACGGCCCGTGCCGCCGCCTCGCTCGGCCTGACGGCGACCCTGTCCACCGCCTCGTCCTACTCGCTCGAAGAGGTGGCCGAGGCAGGCGGAAGCGCTCCGCGCTGGTTCCAGCTCTACTGGCCGAACGACGACGAGGTGTGCGTCAGCATCCTGCGGCGGGCGCGCGACGCCGGCTACAGCACGCTGGTCGTCACGCTCGACACCTGGACGCTGGCCTGGCGCCCGCAGGACCTGGACCAGGCGTATCTGCCGTTCATCCGCGGGGTCGGCACCGCGATCCCGTTCTCGGACCCGGTCTTCCGGGCGGGCCTGGACCGGCCCCCGGAGGAGGACCTGGGCGCCGCGGTGCTGCGGTGGGTCCCGATGTTCACGGGGACCGACACCTCATGGGACCGGCTGCCGTTCCTGCGGCAGCACTGGGACGGTCCGATCGCCCTCAAAGGCATCCAGCACCCCGACGACGCCCGCCGGGCCGCCGACGCGGGCATGGACGGCGTGGTCGTCTCCAACCACGGCGGACGCCAGGTCGACGGCGCCATGGCCTCCCTCGACGCGCTCCCGGGCGTGGTCCGGGCGGTCGAGGGCACCGGGCTGGAGGTCCTGTTCGACTCCGGCGTCCGCACCGGCTCCGACGCCCTCAAGGCGCTCGCGCTCGGCGCCCGCGCGGTCCTGCTCGGCCGGCCGTTCGCCTACGGGCTGGCCCACGGCGGCGAGGACGGCGTCCGGCACGTGCTGCGCTCGTTCCTCGCCGACCTGCACCTCACCCTGGGCCTGTCCGGCCACCGCACGCCGGACGACCTGACCCCGGACGACCTCTGGCACCGCTGACCCGGCGCCGAGCCCGCGGCGCCGAGCCCGCGGGGCAGCCGGGGGACGACTGCGGTGTGCCCGGCCGCCCTCCCCGCCGGGCACCCGCACCGCTCCCGGCCCGGCGGCGGGTACGATGGAGCACACGGCGGACGAGCCGGCCGGGCGGCCGCGTCGGGGGTGCCCAGCACCCTCGCCGAGGAACGTCCGGGCTCCACAGGGCAGGATGGTGGGTAACGCCCACCCGGGGTGACCCGCGGGACAGTGCCACAGAAAGCAGACCGCCGGGCCCGTCTTCGGACGGCAGTCCGGTAAGGGTGAAACGGTGGTGTAAGAGACCACCAGCGCCCAGGGTGACCTGGGCGGCTCGGTAAACCCCATCCGGAGCAAGGTCAAGAGGGGCCGCGAAGCGGCCCTGCGCGGATGTTCGAGGGCGACCCGTCCGAGTCCGCGGGTGGACCGCACGAGGCCGGTGGCGACACCGGTCCCAGATGGATGGCCGCCACCCCGGCCGCCGCGAGGCGGCCGAGGCCACAGAACCCGGCGTACAGGCCGGCTCGTCCGCCCCTTCACGGGGCTTTCCCCTGAGGAGGGCCTCTGACCTGCGACGGAGGCCCTTCCCGGCCTTTCAGACGCTTACCACTCTGTACTGAGGGAAGTCCCTCGTAAGTCCCTGGGACAGAGCTGAAAGTCCCTGAAAAATCCCTGGGAGCGCTCGACGAACGGTGGACCGCGGCGCCCGTTTTGGACTCTCGCAACCCGAGTAATCGTCCCTTCACTCTGCCGAAGTGTTCACGTAGCGATACCGACCAGCCCAGCCGGCGGCCCGACGTGTCCGGCTGAAGGGTCAATAGCATGCCGGACGCTCTCTGACTGCAATGAGCACTGCAGCTGGCTGTTGCATGCCTGTCCAAGCGGCCCTCTTACCCCTGTCCTCGGGTACGAGGCCGCTGGTTCAAACCCGGAACCTACGTAGGGCGGGGAGGCCAGCGCCCGTGCTGGGCTGTGTTGCGCGGTGGACCGTGATGCCGAATGCCAGGTCAGTGCGCTCGTGACGGTCCTGCTTTTCGTGCATGGGGTTGCACCACCCAAAGGCGTCCCCGCTCCGCTTGCGCCTCCCGTGGCCGAAGAGTCATTCTTGGAGCCTGGACTGTAACTCACACCTCGATTTCCAGTCCGCCGTGTCGAGGATGCACAAGCAGACTTCCGCGCCGACTCTTCGCCTCCGTCGCGAATGCCTTCCATCGCCGCTGCCCCTAGACATGGGCCCCGCCACGAGTCGCACGTCGGCGGGTCTTCTTCAGCACTCGGCGTTCGCGGCGCGTGCAGCGCTCTGGAAATTCCCTGTCCAGATGACGCTTGGACGCAGCCGCGTCCTTGAACCAGCTGCTGAACTCCTCCGAGCACCCGTGGCCGGAATATCGGGCGGCGTCCAGCCATTCTCTGATCGCACAGTCGATGTCCTCCATCGCGGTGCGGAGGGCGTCGACATGTGTCGCAGAACGAGATCCAGCCACGGTGACCGCTGCGGCGGCTGAGCTGAATTCCGTCCACGTGTCATGGACGGCTACAAAGCCCGCCTGCCACTCCCCAGGTGTGCCACCCTCCGCCCCACAATATTCCGCCATTTCCATTGTTCGGCGGCAAGTCGCTTCGTCTCAGCGACGTCAAGAGTGCTCGCGAAGCCACCTACGTCCATGTTCCGTGATTCTCAACCACCAAAGAGCTCCCAGAGGCTCCCAGTCGTAAGCCACAAATCCCTGGATGCACTTCTCGAACGTCTCGTCCAGACTGTGGCTCCATGGCACGAACCCTGGTTCCTCCAAGTCGCCTACTTCCATGAGACCGTTCTCAAGTATTGCGTACAGGAATTCTCCGGCTACCTCCTTCGGGTTTCTTCCTGAGGAATTTGAATACTCTGTAGCGTAGGCGATTACATTGTCGGCCATGACCCAATCATCCTCGCCGTCTTCAAGGATCTCTCGAACGAGAGGGTGCAGGTATTCATTCACTTGGTCTGACTTAGTTCCCATTGTCGATATGCACCTTCTTCTGAATTTTCCCGGGCTCGGTTATATCGATTGTCTCACCTCCTGACTGCGAAGAGGTCCGCCATTGGATGACGGTTCCATCCTCCAACTGGTACACCTCTGGAATTTTGGGGCCGCGCGGTGGCAGAGGTGTGGCGCCGTCAGTCCATGCGTCGAACTTTGCGCGCAACTCCTTGACGCCGCTGACCACCTTCACCTTTCCAGGCTGTCGGCCGTCGGGCATGCTGTCGAAGTCCTTGCGCACAGCCGCCGGGCATGATGCCTGCCCCAGGGGGTCAAACAACGACAGTGGATTGAGGACGTATGTCTGGTCGTTAGGTGCGGGCGCTAGACCCAGCGGGTCTGGGGTTAGGTAGTGAGCTGTTTCGGGGTCGTAGTAGCGGAAGTAGTTGTAGTGCAGGCCCGATTCCGGGTCGGCGTACTGACCCGGGAAACGGAGTGGGCAGGTGGTGTCGCCGTGGCCGTCGGGCGAGGGGAGCGGGGTGCCCCACAAAGTGGTGCGGTTTTGCCAGACCAGCGCCCCCTCGGAGGTGATGAGTTCTGTGGGGGTGCCCGTCAGGTCGGTGACAATCGCGTGGAATTCTGGGCGGGTTGCCGTGAGCTCGGTGAGTTTAGTGAGGAGTGAGGTGCCGGGCTCGGGGACGAGCTGGGTGTGGTCGGTTTGGGTGAGGGGGCGGTAGGTGCCGAGAGTGTAGTCCCAGGTGGTGGATCTTCCATTGGCTGTGGTCTGCTCGGCGAGGCAGGTGCCGTCCCACGAGAAGATCGTTGTCTCATCCTTCGGCGATCTCTTGGATATCCGGCGGCCCAAGGGGTCGTAGGCATACGTCCACACCCCGCCGTCCGGTGTCGTGACGGCGGTGAGTCGGTCCTCCGCGTTCCAGGTGTAGGTCCAGGTGCGGCGTTGGCCGTTCAGGAGGCGGCGTGTTGTGGAGATCCGGCGGCCCGCCGCATCGTGGTCGTAGGACGTGCGGCCGGCTCGGTGGAGAAGGGTTCATTCGACCTGGCGTTTGCCTGGGGCCGGGTGGTCGGGTGCCTCGGCGTTGGTGAGGTTGCCGGCCGGGTCGTACGTGTATGTTTCCCGCCAGCCGTGCGCGCTGACGCCCGTCACGCGGCCGACCGGGTCGAGGGTGAAGCGGCGGGTGCCTGTGGCCAACTCGCGGATCTCGGTGAGGTGGCCGTCGGGGCGGTAGGCGTAGGTGCGGTGCTGGAGGAGCTCCCGTCCTGATCTCGCCTTCTGTGTTGTGAGGCGGTCGGCCGCGTCCCACTGCTGGGTGAGGGCGATGTCACCGGATCGGCGTTCGGTCTCGCGGCCTGCCGCGTCGTGGACGAAGGTCAGCGTGCCGTGGTCGGTGGCCAGTTCCACAGGCTGGCCTTCGGCGTCGTAGGTCCAGGTGGATGTAAGGCCGGAGGGTGTAGTGCGCTGTATCGGCAGGCCGAGCGGGTTGTAGGTGTAGGAGAGGGTGCGGCCGTTGGTTGTCTCGGTCAGCACGCGGCCCAGCGGGTCGCGTTCGATGACGACCTCGGCGTCGGGGCTGCTGGCCCGGATCAGGTCGCCCCTTGCGTTGTAGGTGTACGTCGTGACGGTGCCCGCGTCCTCATCATGCTGCTCGGTCACGCGGCCGAGCGCGTCGCGGGTGTAGCGCAGTGTCTGGCCTACCGCGTTGGTGCGGGCCGTCAACTGCCCTGCAGGGTCGGGCTCGTACGTCAGTCTCGCGCCGTTGAAATCCGTCTCGGATGTGAGACGGCCTGCCGCATCGTACTCGTAATCCCAGTGTAGGCCCTGTGGGTTGGTCACCCGGGTGAGGCGGAGCGTGGTGTCGTAGGTGAACGTGTATGTGGCGCCGTCCGCGTCCGTACGCGCCACCGGCATGTCCCACGGTCCAGGGGTGTGGCGGGTGGTGTGCCCGGCGGGGTTGGTGTAGGTGAGGAGGTTGCCTTCCGCGTCCCAGGTCCAGCTCTCACGTCCCCCTGCAGCGTCTTCGCGCCAGCGCGGCTTGCCCTCGACCGTCCAGGCCATGCGCGTAACGTGTTCGAGAGGGTCGGTGATTTCGGTGATGCGGCCGAAGGCATCGCGGTCGATGTGGGTGGTGTGGCCCAGCGCGTCGGTCACCGTGGCCGGGAGCCCGGCCGGGGTCGGAGTGATGTGGCGGGTGTGGCCGAGGGCGTCAGTGACGGCAGTGAGGCGGCCGCGCTCGTCGTATGCGTAGTGGCTGACCGCTCCCGCCGGGTCCACCGAGCCTGTGAGGTTGCCCAGTTCGTCGTAGGTGTGCTGCCAGCGCGCGCCGTCGGCTTCCGTCACTTCCGTCGGCTGCCGCAGACGGTTGTAGGTTGCGGACATACGGGACCCGTCCGGGAGCAGTACCTCGGCCAGGTTGCCGTTCTCGTCGTAGCTGTAACGCGTGGTGCGGCCGAGTTCGTCTGTGTGGGAGAGGCGGTCGTGGCCGCGTGCGTCCCATTCGGTGTAGGTCGTGTTGCCCAGCGGGTCGGTCTCGGCCACGACCTGGCCGTCGTCGTTGTAGTGGAAGACGGTGCTGTGGCCGTGCGAGTCGGTGTAGGTCGTGGTGCGTGCGGCGTCGTCGTAGGTGAAGGTGTCGTTGTAGATGCCGTCGGTGCCCTCGGTGCGGATCGTCCGGCCCGCCTCATCGTAGGTGAAGCGGCACCACACCCCGTTGCGGTCGGTCCACGAAAGCATGCGGCCTTCACCGTCGTAGGTGAAGCGCATCGCCTTGCCACTGGAGTTGATCACCTCGGCCAGATTGCCGGCCTCGTCGTATCCGTAGCGCATCACGAGCGTGCCTGGGACTGGTGCCTGCTCCCGCTCGTACGCGGAGGGCGCCTCGTCCAGCAGCCGCAGGGCTGTGACGCGCTGCCCCTCGGTCTCGACGGCGAGGTGATAGCCGCCGGAGTGGCGCACCGCAGTGGGTATCCCGGCCGCGTCGCGTTCCACTTCGATGCGGGCGCCGTTGCGGTCCTGCCAGGATTCCACCGGGAGCCGGAGGGTTGTCTCGTCCTCGGTGGGGCCGGGGTGGGCGAAGGTGCGTGTGACGCCGCTGTCCGGGTCGGTGACTGTCAGCACTCCGTCCGGTTTGCCGTCCCACCCCAGCGGCCAGCGCGGGCCCTTCTCCGGCAGGAGCGGCACGCCCGGCTCCGGGATCGGGTAGACCAGCCGCATGCCGTCGGCAGCCGCAAAAATGACGCCCTGTGGGTCGAGTTGGACCTGTTCGTCCAGGGTTGAGGACCAGCTCGGGCCGAAACACACCCCGGCCCTGTACGACGACACATGAGTACGGGTGAAGTGCAGGGGCAGTGATGCGGGCAGTGACAGGTCGGTCAGCTCCATGAACATCGCCCCGGTGGCGACATCAACCGGCTCCCCCGCACCCGGCACCTTGCTGGTCGGCCGGGAAGCCTTGTTCGGAATGAGTTTCTCCCGCAGCGAGGCCGGCGGGCGCATCATCGGTGGTCTCGCCCCCGGCCCGGGAGCGAAGGGCCCCAGGACCGCGCCGGTCAGGGTGCCGTATTTCGCGGCGTTACTCACCTCCTCCAGGCTGAATCCGTCCTGCTGTCCTGCCAGGATGCGGGCGGGCTGCGCCACGGCCAGGTCCATGGCGACGCTCCCCACTCCGGCGAACACGGCGCTCCGCGCGATACGGGCGAAGATCGTGGCGGCACGAGTTGCCAGGGAGGTGGACTTCTCAGAACTGAGTGTGACGATCCCCGTCGCCGCCGTCACGGCTGCCGCGTCAGAAGCCCCGAGCGTGGGGCCGGTCAGCACAATCCCGGCCGCGATCAGCGCTGCGCTGCCCACGATCTCGCTGCGGATCTGCTTCTTCGTACTGTCGATGTCGTCCGCAAGCTCATCCAGCATTTTCGCCATGTCCCGAGCCGATTCGGGCAAGCTGCGCAGCCAGCCCTTCTCTCCCCTGCCGACATAGCGGGACCAGAACTTCTCGAACGCGTCGATGGCCTCGCCGCTGTTGACCTCCAGGATCCTCTGCGCAGAGTGGTTGGTGTCCCCCCGCACCTCCTCGGCATCCTTCGCGAACGCCCGCCAGGCCCGCGCGGCATCCCGCAACTTGCCCTCATCCCCGGCAGGCCAGATCAGGCCCATCCTCTCGAGGATCTCCCAAGCCTTCTCCAGGGCACTCACGCGCCGCCGCCCCCCTTGTCGCCCTACTTGCCGTGCGCGTCACGGTCGCCGTGCCCGCGGGCGACCTTGGTGAACATGCCCTTGATCAAATCATCGTTGTCGACGTGCCCGTCCTTCATGTCATCAAGCGCCTCATGAATACTCACCAGACCGAGCACCAGCACCCCCGCCGCCTGCTCGATGGAGCGCTGGTTCGACTTGTATTCCTTCGCGAAGTTCTCACCCGTAGGGTCATCGCCCCACGGCTCCCCCAGACCGTCCAGCGCAGTGATCAACGTGGTCAGCGCCCGGCTCAACTTCCGGCTCTGCTCGCCGAAGACCGGCGCCGCGAGCTTCAACTCCGGCACCCCGATCCCCAGCACCTCACCCCCCTTGCCCGCACCAGGCCCGTAGTCGGGAGAAGTGGCATGGTTCAACTGTATCCGCGGAGACTCTTCGGCGTGAGTCATGGCAACCCCCTGCACTGCTCAGTCGAGACGATCGACCGCGTGGTCAGTCGCGAACGATGGACTTGGATCTCCTTGACGGTCACGTCCTTCTCATAGGTGGACTGCCCGTCCGGGAAGGCTGGGTGGCCGTCGGGGCGCTCACTCACCGTGCTCAGCGCCAGACTGACGGACTGGCGACGCCAGGCGGTCGATCCGGATCGCGCTTGCCCCCCCACGTCAAAACGCACTTGAGTGTAGTCAAGCCGTCACCCAGACAGCAGGGGGCCTACTCCACAGGCCCACCACGCGCCTTACGGGGCCATGCGGACACGCCGTCGTCGGAGGCGGGGACTGCTGCATGATCGGGTGACAGCGTGACCTGCCCCACGTCCTGGGTTCCAGATCTGGTCGCTAACTGGCAGCCCTTCGCGAAAGGCTGTCAGTCATGCCTCGTCCCTGTCCTCCGGAGTTCCGGGCGCGTGCCGTCGCGCTGGTCCGTGCCGGCAAGCAGGCCAAGCAGACAGCGGTCGAGCTCGGTATCCATCCCGTCACGCTGTCGAAGTGGTTGCGGCAGGACAACGTGGACAACGGGCGGCGACCGGGAACTCCGTCGAGCGAGTCCGCTGAGCTGCGGGCTGCCCGCCGGCGGATCCGTGAGCTGGAGACCGAGCCGGGGCATCGTCCGGCAGGCGGCGAAGTTCCTCGGCGAGGACACACCCCGCCCAAAAGGCTCTACCCGGTGATCGACCGACTCGTCGACGCCGGGGCTCCGGTCGACAGGTGCTGCCGGATCCTCGGGGTCGCGCGGCAGTCCTACTACACGCACCCCCAGCACGCCCCGGCAGCTGCGCCGCGAGTGGCTCACGGGCCTCATCCGCAAAGTCCATGTGGCATCCCGGGGCACCTACGGCTACCGCAGGATCCACGCCGAGCTCACCATGGCCATGGGTATCCAGGTCTGCGAGCGGACCACCTCGGTCCTGATGACGCAGGCCAGTCCACGGGCTGCCCGGGCCCACCAGGGTCAGACGCCTGCGGGGCGTCGCCACGGCCGAGGACCTGGTCAACCGCACGTTCCACCACATCCGCCCCAACGAACTATGGGTCACCGACATCACCCAGCACCGGACCCGGGAGGGGTGGCTCTACTGCGCCGCAGTGCTTGATGCCTTCAGCCGCAGGATCGTCGGCTGGTCCATCGACTCCCGCCAACCCTCAACACTCGTGGTCAACGCCCTCGACATGGCCATCCGCAACCGCCGGCCCGAACCCGGCAGCATCGTCCACGCCGACCACGGAACCCGGTTCACCTCCTGGGTCTTCGGGGAGAAGATCCGTTCCGCCGGGCTCCTGCCCTCCTTCGGCACGGTCGGCGAGGGCCTGGACAACGCCATGATGGAGAGCTTCTGGTCCTCGATGCAGATCGAGCTGCTCAACCGCAAACGGTGGAAGACGCGGGTCGAACTGGCCAACGCGATCTTCGAGTACATCGAGATCTTCCACAACCGCCGGAGGCGACACTCCGCACTGGGCTACCGCACCCCTACCGTACGAACTACGCTCCGACAACAACCCCATCCCGGCTGCCAGTTAGCCACCGAGACTGGAGCCCAAACGGTGGGGCAGGTCAAGGTGTCACCCAACTCTGCAGCAGTCCCACAAGACCGTGTCGAGTCCGTGAGGGGGCACCTGCCTGAGCGGTATCAAGTCACGGCCGACCTTGGGGTGGGGTCCGGGTTGCGGCAAGGGAAGGCGTTCGCCTTCAGCCCGGACGATGTGCACGGGGACTTCCTCCACATCGAGCGGCAGGTCATCAAGTACAAGTCACAGCTCTACTTCGGCCCGCCCAGGGGGCAAGGAGCGCGACGCGCCGCTCCCTCCCGCCCTGGCCAAACGAATCATCAGCCACCAGAAACGCTTCCCCCCGATCGAGGTCACCCTCCCTTGGCTCGATCCTGAAGAGCCAGACGTTCCCCGGGATCAACGGCGTCTGGTGACGGTCCCGCTGCTCGTCTACACCACCCGCGGGTCAACGATCAATCGGTCGACATGGAACTCGAAGACCTGGAAGCCGGCGCTCGCTTCCGCAGGAATCATCCCGCCGCTCGCTGCACCAAATGGAGGGCGAGACTCCATCCAGGGTCTGGGAGCCCAGCCGAGAGCATGGCTTCCATGTGCTTCGCCATACGTACGCTTCCATCATGCTGGAAGCTGGCGAGTCGATCGTCTCGCTCGCGAAGTGGCTCGGACACTCCGACCCGACGTTCACTCTCCGTACCTACACGCATTTCATGCCGCAGGCCGGCGCGCGCGGCCTGCAGTCGCTGGAGTCCTGGTTCCGGGACACGGCGGGGCGTCCCTGACGGGCGAAAAGTCCCTCACAAGTCCCAGAACCTTGGACGGCTCGCCGCGTCGGCCCTGAACCGCAGGTCACAGGCTTGCTCAGGGGAAAGCGGGACAGAACCCGGCGTACAGGCCGACTCGTCCGCCCCTTCACGGCACTCGCCACAGGCCGGGCCGGATTCGGTCCCGGCGGGACCTTCCCGGGCTCCACACGGCCGCCCGGCCCCGAAACACCCGCCACCGGACAGGGCCGGTGCACGACCGCCGAACGCAGCCCTCGCAGCCCTCGCAGCCACCCTCCGCTCACGAGGGCATCGACTACGCCGACATCAGTCGCGTGGCCTGTGTCCACAGTTCGGGCCGGGGCCATCATCCTGAAGGCGCCTGGAGGAAGCCGTGACCGCCGAACTCCCCGACTGGATGATCCCGTCCAGGCCGAGCGGTTGGGAAGCGGACGACCTCGACCACCTTCCCCAGGCGCCGCGGCACACCGAGTTGATCGACGGAGCCCTGATCTTCAGGATGTCGCCGCGGCGTTCTGGCACTCCCGGCTCGTGGAGAACCTCACCTTCGCCCTGAGGCAAGCCGTCCCCGGCGGATTCGAGGCCGAGCGGGAGATGACCGTCCGCCTCGACAAGAAGAGCCGCCCCGAACCGGACATCCTGGTCAGCAGCGCGGCGTACGACCCCGACCGGACCTGGTGCGCGCCCGAGGAGCTCACCCTCGTCGTCGAGGTCGTCTCCGAGGAATCGGCCGACCGCGACCGGTCGTTGAAGCCCTTCAAGTACGCGCAGGCCGGGATCCCCCACTTCTGGCGCATCGAGGACGAGGGCGGCGCCCCCACGGTCCATGCCTACGAACTCGACGCCATGACCGGCTCCTACGTCGCCACCGGCATCCACCGGGCCCGGCTGAAGCTCGCCGTCCCCTTCCCGCTGGACCTCGACCTCCACGCTCTGGTGCCCTGGCACCCGGCCCACCACGCTCGTCCCGGTCTGCGCGCACCGATCGCGACGCGCACGGTCCTGGCCCTCACGTGGCGAACTGCCGAGCGGCCCCTTCCGGGGCGACTCGGTGGCCAAGTGGCCGCCGTCCGGCCGAGCAGCCGCCCGGCCCGGGACCTTCGGCCCTGGGGGCGGGACCTGTGGGCCTGGCTCGCAGGAGCTGTTCCCTGCTGAGCTTGTACGACATTCGAACTCTTGCAGGGGCCTGATCCCCGGCCACCGATCGGGCCATGTGCACGGGCCGTGCGGGCGTACCGCAGCGGCGCCGTCCGCGGCGCGGCCGTCCCGGGGCTGCCCCGGAAGCGACCGGTGTGACCATGAAGAAGCCCGTACCCGGAGGCTCGGTGCCCCCGGCCCCCGAGACCCGTGCCGCCGACGCCCCGGCCCCGCGCCGCACGGTGCCGCTGGACCGGCACGAGGCCCTGCGGCTGCTGGGCGGTGTCTCCCTGGGCCGGGTGGTCTTCACCGAGCGCGCGCTGCCGACCGTACGCCCGGTGAACCACCTGGTGGACGGCGCCGACGTGGTGATCGGCGTGCCCGACGACACGACCCTCGCCTCGCTCGCCGCTCCTGGCGGAACCTCCGGGGCGGTGCTCGCCTACCAGGCGGATCTCATCGACCCGGTGGCCCATCTGGGGTGGAGTGTGGTGGTGACCGGCTACGCGCACGTGGTGGCGGACCCGGCGGAGCTGGCGCGCTACACCGCCCGTCTGCGCCCCTGGGTGGATCAGCCGACGACGGCGGCCCTGCGGATCCGCGCGGACCTGGTGACCGGCTTCCGGCTGGAGGCCGCCGGTACGGCGCCCCGGGCCCGTGCCGCCGTCACCGCACCGTGTCCGCACCCGGGCTCCGGGCCGGGCACCGCCTGACCGGGCCGGCCGCCTCGCTCTCCGGCCCGGTCGGCCGGGCGGACAGGGCCGGTCGGCCCTCCCTGCGCACACCCGTGCGAGCGGATGCTGAAGCCGTGGGACGACACCGCGCCCCACGACACACCACGAGCATCACGACACATCGGCCCACGGCCCGGAGAGTGACCGTGCGGCGGAGGACAGGCGGGGAAGAGCATGACGGACACGGTGATCACGGCCGGGGTCGACGGCTCCACCGAGAGCATGGCGGCGGTGGACTGGGCGGCCGACGAGGCCGTACTCCACGGCACGCCGCTGCGGCTGGTGCACGCCTGGCTCTGGCAGCCCCTGAACGTGCCGGTCGAGCAGGAACGGGAGACCGAGGAGCGGGCCGCGCACGCGATCCTGCGCGAGGCTCGGGACCGGGTGGCCCGGCGCCACCCGGACCTGCCGTGCACTGCGACGATCCTCCCGGACAAGGCGGTTCCGGCGCTGCTGCACGAGACCCGGCAGGCCCGGAGCCTGGTACTGGGCACCCGCGGGCACGGGCGGCTGCTGGGCTTCCTCCTGGGGTCGTGCGGGCAGCAGGTGGTCGCGGCGGCCGAATGCCCCGTGGTCTCGGTCCGCGCCGTGGACCCGGAAGCCCGCCCGGCCGACGACGCCGAGGTGGTGGTCGGGCAGCAGGGCACCCCGCAGGAGAGCGCCGGCGTCCTGGAGTTCGCCTTCCAGGCAGCCGCTGCCCGGAACGCCACCCTGCGGGCGGTACGCGCCTGGAACCTGCCGCCGGTCCAGACGTACGCGCTGACCGGGCTGGGGGCGATGGAGGAGGCCGACGGCCCCGTCCCGTACGAGAAGAAGGCACTGAGCGAAGCCCTCGCGCCCTGGCGGGACCGCTACCCGCAGGTCCCGGTGGTCGAGCACGTCGAACTGGCCGGCGGCGGACCGGCGCTGCTGTCGGCATCCGCGGGAGCGCGGCTGGTGGTCGTCGGGCGCCGGGTGCGCCGCTCGCACTTCGGCACCCACGTCGGCTCGGTCGCCCAGGCGGTGCTGCACCACGCGCGCTGTCCGGTGGCCGTCGTCCCGCACGCCTGAACCCCGTCGGAGCACATCGACGGAGCACATCGGAAGGGGCCGGTCCGCGAGGCGGTGGGCCGGTCCGCGAGGCAGTGGGCAGTGGGCCGGTTCCGCGAGGGCGGTGGCTCCGGTCCGCGACGGCGGTGGGCGGTTCCGCAACGGCGGTCCGGCCCCGGCCGGTGGCCGGCCGCCGTCGCCGGCCGGGAGGCGCGTCCCGCCACGCCCCCCCGCCTGCGGGCCGGGGCTCGTTGCCGCGTCCGGCTCGCGCGGGCGGAGCGCGGAGAGTGGCAGGGTTCAGTACCGCCGGCGCCGCTCGGGGCCGCCCGGGGCACCGTCCGTCCCGGGTCCGGACATCTGGGCGGCCAGCACGGCCGCCTGCACCCGGCGTTCGACACCCAGCTTGGCGAGCAGCCGGGAGATGTTGTTCTTGACGGTCTTCTCCGCGAGGTAGAGGCGGCGGCCGATCTCGCGGTTCGTCAGCCCCTCGCCCACCAGGGCGAGGATGTCCCGCTCCCGCTCGGTCAGCGCGGCAAGTCCCGGCTGCTGCTCCTCCTGCGAGGGTTCGCCGCGCAGCCGGGCCATCACCCGGGCCGCGGCCCCCGGGTCCAGCAGGGACTGCCCCGAGGCCACGGTCCGTACGGCGGACACCAGGTCCGTGCCGGTGATCTGCTTCAGCGCGTAGCCCGACGCCCCGGCCAGGATGGCGTCCAGCAGCGCTTCCTCGTCGTCGAACGAGGTGAGCATCAGGCAGGCCAGCTCCGGCATCCGGGAACGCAGCTCCCGGCAGACGCTCACCCCGTCGCCGTCGGGCAGCCGCACGTCCAGCACCGCGACGTCGGGGCGGAGTGCGGGGATTCGGGTCAGCGCCTGTTCGGCGGTGCCGGCCTCGCCGACGACCGTCAGGTCGGGCTCGGCGTCCAGCAGATCATGCACACCTCGGCGTACCACCTCGTGGTCGTCGAGCAGGAAGACCTTGACCGTTCCCCGCGTCGTGGCGGCGTCGTCCGTCATCAGGCAGCTCCGTCTGTCCCGGCCCGCCCCCCGCAGGCACGCGGGGGCTTCCTCGTCAGAGTGCCCCGAGCCAGGGCGGATTGACCAGGGCCGACCGGCCCCACCTGGGGTGCCGGCCGGGTGCGCGCACGGCGGCCGGTCCCGAACTCCGCGGCAGGGCACCACGGAACACCGAAGGGGCGGCCGTGGCCGGCCGCCCCTTCGGCATACGTCCGCCTCGTGCTCCCCCTCTCGGGCGGATCAGCGCAGCCAGCCGTGCCGGCGCACCACCGGCTGCCGCTCCCACCAGCGCCCCAGGCCCCAGGTACGGCCCGCGCCGAGCACCGCGAGGACCACCAGGAGAGCCGCGTAGAGCACGTGGTAGTCCACCAGCGGGTTGGTGGACATGCTCGGCGCCCCGTCGGAGAGGTGACGCGCGGGCGGCCACTCGGCGGCCCACATCAGCGCCATCATCAGCGTTCCGGCGACCGCGGTGGCCCGCAGCGCCAGCCCGCTCGCCAGCGCGGCGCCGATGCCCAGCAGGCCCAGCATGAACAGCCAGTCCGCCCACGCCGCTCCCGCCCAGGAGTGGAAGACGTCCTCCAGCGGACCGGCGGAGACGCCGCTGAGGAACCCCCGGGTCGGTGAACCCCCGTCGGCCCAGCCCTTGCCGGCCGGGGTCGCGTAGCCCCAGCCGAAGGTCTTGTCGCCGAAGGCCCACAGGAAGGTGAGAGCCGTCAGCAGCCGAGCCGTGGCCGCGGTACGGGCGAGTGCCGCGGATCCGGCTGCCGCCTGCCCAGCCGGATCCGCTGAGGTGCCGGTGTGCGGGGCGGCGTCGGAGCCGTTCGTCCGGTCGGTGCGAGGTCCTGGTCGCTGGTGCAGTGCCATGGCGGGTTCCCTTCCCCGAGGAGGCGCACTGTGCGTGTCCATGACCACTCTGTCGGCCGCCGCCTCGTGCGGCGCCGGGCGAACGGGGCAGGGCCGCGGTGCTGACGGTCCCTTCGGTCGGGACCATCGGTCCACGGAGGAACCTCAGCCGTGCGGCACCGCGGCCACCGGCGCGGCGCAGGTGCAGCGCCGCGGATGTCGCGGAGCCGCTGCAGGGGCCCAGCCGGGCCGAACGGTCGCGGCGGCCGGACCTCCAGTCCCTGTCCGGCTCGCCGGGCGGGAGGGAGGAGTGGGCCGAGCCGACAGCGGCCGGTCAGGCGTTGATCGTGCGCAGGAAGTGATCGGCGTCCTCCGGCTCGCCGAGTCGGCCGACCTGGATCCAGGATCCGTCGGCGAAGCGGAATCTGAACGTGGCGAACCCGCGCGGCTGGCCCGCCTCGCCTTCGAGCCGGGCCTCCCCGAGCGGAAACTCCGCGACGGGCACGAAGTCCCCGGCCTTCATGGGTGACAACCTGCGGCGTGGGGAGGCGGCCACGCAGATGCGGTCGTGCGCCAGCAGGACCAGTCGCCGGGGGTTGGGCGAGTGGCCGTACCAGCGCAGCAGAAGCCGGCCTGCGGTCAGATTCCAGTCGCCGTCGAAGACGCCGTCGGCCGGGTCGTTCTCGCGGTCGTCCGCAGAACCGGAGTCGCGGGTGGAACGCCGCGGGTCTGCGCTCCCGGTCCCCGGTGTGCGATCGGTCTTCCTGCCCAGCCTGTCGATCAGCATCATCGGCACGACGACGAAGAAGAACACGACGGCGCCGACGTACAGCAGCCAGTGATGCCCCGGCTTCAACCGCCCCTTGCCGGCCGCACGGTGCACATCCTTCGGCGGTACCGGAAGGGGCTTGTGGAGCTCGCACCAGACCAGCGCCACGGGCTGCTCGCCGAGGATCTCCCGCGCCCGTCGATGCACCTTGCGCTTCGCCATGCCCGACATCGTAGACAGGCCCGCCGTCCGCCTCTCCGCCCACCCGGAGACCGCCGGCACGGAGAGCCGGGCATTGGGCAGCCCCCGCGCTCGGCCAGGATCGAGCCCCCCTCAGGCCGCCGGTTGCCGTATGCGTGACGCGTACTGCTCCTGGTGCTGCCCGGGCTGCTGACCGTCCGCCACGCCCAGTCCACCGCCTCCCGGTTCGCACGAAGCCGCAGCAGGACCGCGTCACGGTCCGCGGTCGGGCTGGAGCTCGCGGCTCCCGGCTCACTCCCCCGGCGCTGCCGGAGCGGCGGGTGTCATCAGTGCGTTGGCCTCGGCGTAGGGGATCGCGTCCGCGCCGAAGGTGAAGGTGCCCAGCTCCTGGATCTCGCGGGCCGCGCGGACGACGGCGCCGAGCGCGGCGCGGGAGAGCGCCGAACCCACGCTGATCCGGCGGACGCCCAGCGCACCGAGATCGGTCACACTCAGCCGCAGCGCCGGCGACCCCATCAGCACGTTCACGGGGCGGCCGACGGAGGAGCACACCGCGCGGACGGCGTCGGCGTCCGGCAGCGCGGGCGCGTAGAGCACATGCGCGCCCGCCTCCTCGTACGCCTGGAGGCGGCGAATGGTGTCGGACAGGTCGGGCCGCCCCTGGAAGAAGTTCTCGGCGCGGGCGGTGACGGTGAAGGGGAAGTCGAGTTCCCCCGCGGCGGCCACGGCCGCGGCCACCCGCTCGGCCGCCTCTCCCAGAGGGCGGACGGGGTCGTCGTCCCGGCCGGTGGAGTCCTCGACGGAGCCCCCGACCAGACCCGCCGCGGCGGCACGCCGGATCGTCTCGGCGACGTCGTCGGGCGTCTCGCCGAAGCCGCTCTCCAGGTCGGCGGTGACCGGCAGCGGCGTGGCCTCGACGACGGCTCCGGCGTTGTCGAGGAGCACGTCCCGGGTGACGCGGCTGTCCGGCAGTCCACGAGCGTGCGCCAGGCCCGCGCCGGTGGTGGCCAGCGCCGCGAAACCGAGCCCGCTCAGGATGCGCGCCGTCCCGGCGTCCCACGGGTTGGGCACCACGAAGGGGTCGGGCCCCTCGTGCAGCGCCTGGAAGGTGACGGCACGTCGGTACTGGTCGGCGGCGGCCGCGGACTGCTGCATGGGGCCCTCTCTACGGTGCGGGTTCGCTCTGTGCGCTGTTCCGGGACGCCCTCGGACGCGGACGCCCGCACCCGGTGGCCGCGGTGGGCCCGGGTACTGCCGGGTCAGTCGGCGTCGAGGTCGACGCGGACGGTCAGCAGCTCGGTGCCCACCGCGCGGACCACGGCGCTGTTGAGACGCGGCAGCGCGGCGAGGCGGGCGTACGGGTCGTCGTCGGGGAGGAGCCGGGCCGTCCCGGTGTACCAGCGGCCGGAGACCCGGACCCGCACCCGCGGATCGGCGCGGATGTTGCGTACGTACTGCGCCCGGTCGCCGTGTTCGGACACCAGCCAGAACCGCTGCCCCTCGCAGCGCCCGCCGACCGGTGTGCGGCGCGGGACACCGCTGCTGCGGCCCGTGGTCTCCAGCAGGGTCTGCCCCGGCATCCGGCGGGAGAGCGGATTGACCACATGGCGCTGCAGCGCCGTGACGGCCCGGAACTTCGCCGCGCTCCCCTTGCCCGCCGCTCCCGCCATCTGCGTTCCTTCCTTCGTCCGCCGAGCGGCCCCGCCGCGCTGTCGGCGGGGCCTTCCGTCCACACGCAGCCAGCATGTTGGTTACGGATGTCCAGGAGTCTGCCACCGGCCACTGACAACAGCTCCGGCACGGCGACCGGCGGCCGTCCGTCCCCGCGGCATCCGGCCCCGTCCTCTCTCGCTCTCTCCCGAGGACGCGTGCGACCCGCCCGAGGACGCGTGCGGCCCGCCGCTCCCCGTCGGCGCTCCCCGGATCCTGGACCGCCGTCACGGGTGCGGGCCGCTGCACAGGTGCGGGCCATTGGCCAAAGTTGCACTCTGGAGTTATGACCCCTCCCATCGTCGTACACCCTCCGTCCCAGACCGGTGGACGGAAAGTGACCGCACACACCGAAAGCCTCGGCTTCGCGCACCGGCCCGAGGACGTCGTCGAGTTCCTGCGCCGCGCCGGTCTCGACCCCGCCGAGATCCAGCTCGACGACCCCAACCTGATCGAGTGGCGCGGCGGCGGCCCCGACGTATGGCGGTGATCCTCCGCGGCACGGACCGGGCGAGGCTCCGCGGCGCGCACCTTGCGACGCCCGCGGCACGAGCCGCCCGGCCCGCCGCGGCGCGCTGGGCCGGGCGTACGGAACAAGAGGCAGGTGTGCGGCCGATTCGGGCACCGGAGTACCGTCGGGTACGCCCACGGGCCGCGAAGTGAGGAGCTTGATCACACCATGCCGCCAACGCCGACTCCCCTGCCGATGCCGTCGCACGTGCCGTCGGGGCGGGGCAAGCAGGGCCAGCAGGCCCCACAGGAGCAAGGCAACCGCACCGCTCTGGTCGAGGACCTCATGGAGCGCTTTCCGCACATTCCGCGGGAGGCCGTGCTGAAGGAGGACCTGCTCCGCGGCGGGATGGCCTTCGACGACTCGGCGCTCAGCGACACCGCCGACAAGGCGACGGGCGAGATCAAGCCGAAGTCCTACTTCATCTTCTCCTTCGACCACCGCACCCTGCCCGAGCTGGGCGAGGCCGCGCTGCGGCGGCCGCCGGAGGAGGTCGTGCTGACCGGCGGTCCGTACGACCTGAGCCGCACCGTGGTCTCCGTACGGGTGAACCCGAGCTCGCCGTACCGGGTGCAGGCGGGCGAGGACGGCGCCCTGGGGCTCTACCTGGACGGACAGCGGATCGCGGATGTCGGCCTGCCGCCGATGCCGGACTACTACCGGCACACGCTCGCCAACGGGAAGTCCGTGATGGAGGTGGCGCCCACCATCCAGTGGGGCTACCTGATCTATCTGACGGTCTTCCGGGTGTGCCAGTACTTCGGCGCCAAGGAGGAGTGCCAGTACTGCGACATCAACCACAACTGGCGCCAGCACAAGGCCGCCGGGCGCCCGTACACCGGGGTCAAGCCGGTCGAGGAGGTGTTGGAGGCGCTGCAGATCATCTCGGACCACGACACGCTCGGCGCCTCGCACGCCTACACCCTCACCGGCGGCTCCATCACCTCGCAGGTGCAGGGCAAGGACGAGGCGGACTTCTACGGGCAGTACGCGCAGGCCATCGAGGAGCGCTTCCCGGGCCGCTGGACGGGCAAGGTCGTGGCGCAGGCGCTGCCCAAGGACGACGTCAAGCGGTTCCACGACCACGGCATCCGCATCTACCACCCCAACTTCGAGGTGTGGGACAAGCGGCTGTTCGAGCTGTACTGCCCCGGCAAGGAGCGCTATGTCGGCCGTGAGGAGTGGCACCGCCGCGTGCTCGACTCGGCGGACGTCTTCGGGGCCCGGAACGTGATCCCGAACTTCGTCGCCGGGGTGGAGATGGCCGCGCCGTACGGCTTCGACACGGTGGACGACGCCATCGCCTCCACCACCGAGGGCCTGGACTTCTTCATGTCCCACGGCATCACCCCGCGCTTCACCACCTGGTGCCCGGAGCCGACGACCCCGCTGGGCAAGTCGAATCCGCAGGGCGCCCCGCTGGAGTACCACATCCGGCTGCTGGACGCCTATCGCTCGGCGATGCAGCGGCACGGCCTCTCCTCGCCGCCCGGCTACGGTCCGGCGGGCGCGGGCCGCGCGGTCTTCTCCGTCAGCTCGTTCATGGACACGCTGCCCGCAGAGGAGGGCGCGCCGGTCGCGTGAGGCCGACCGCCCGTCACCGATGATTTCCGCCGAGGGCCCCGGTCTCTCCTCCAGCAGGAGAGACCGGGGCCTTCGCACGCGGGACCCGAAGACACCGGAACACGCGGGAAGCCCGGGAAACGCGGGAAACGCGGGAAACGCGGGAAACGCGGGAAACGCGGGAGACACAGAACGGCGCGGAGGCGAGGACCATGGCCAAGCTGACACTGACCACGATGCTGTCACTCGACGGCGTGATGCAGGCACCCGGCGGTCCCGAGGAGGACCCGCGCGACGGGTTCGACCTCGGCGGCTGGGTGGTGCCCTACGCGGACGAGGGACTGAGCGAGCTCATCGGCGACTGGTTCGCCCGTGCGGGCGCCTTCCTGCTGGGGCGGCGCACGTACGAGATCTTCGCGGCGTACTGGCCGCAGGTCGGCGACGAGGAGGACCCGGTGATCGCCCGCCGGCTGAACTCCCTGCCCAAGTACGTCGCCTCGACGACGCTGCGGACCGCCGGGTGGCAGGGCACCACGGTGCTCGGGGGCGACGTGGTGGAGGCCGTGCGGGAGCTGAAGGCGCAGCCGGGCGGCGATCTGCAGATCCACGGCAGCGGCGTGCTGGCCCGGTCGCTGATGGCGCACGGCCTGATCGACGAGTACCGGCTGCTGGTCTTCCCGGTGGTACTGGGCAGGGGCCACCGGCTCTTCGCGGAGGGCGGCGTGCCCGCGGCGCTCGCGCTGGAGACCGCCGAGGCGCTGCCGTCGGGCGTCACGATGCAGACCTATTCCCCGGCGGGGCGGCCGGCGTTCGGATCGTTCTGAGCGCCGCCGGCCGGCCGGCCGCCGTTCGGCGGGCCGGCCCGGCTCCGGTTCAGCGGCCGGTGGCGCCGTCGGTCTGCTCACGGAGGATGTCGGCGTGGCCCGCGTGCCGGGCCGTCTCCTCGATCATGTGCACGAGGATCCAGCGCATCGTCGGCGGCGGGGTCGCACGCAGGGAGCGCACCCCGGGGCGGTCGAGGTCGTCGCAGTCGGCGACGACCGCGTCCGACGCGCGGATCGCCTCCTGGTATGCGGCGATCAGGGATTCGCCGGTCTCGCCCGGCCCGGGCGGCGCGTCGTCGTCGAGGAGCTCGCCCTGCCCGGCGTACGCATGGCCGAACCAGTTGCGCTCCACCAGGGTCAGATGCCGCACCAGGCCCAGCAGGCTGGTTCCGGAGGGGACGCCCGGGGCGAGGCCGACCTCGTCGGTGAGTCCGGCGGCCTTGGCGATCACCGCCTCACGCAGATACCGCAGGAACGCCAGCAGGGTTTCCTTCTCGCCACCCGCCACATCAGGGGGCCTTACATCGCCACGCGCAGAAAAGCCGGTCACATCAGTCATGCCGCCGACTGTAACCAGAATTGGCTGGCGGGGGTGCGGTGGTGCTGGTTGGCTTCCGGGGTGACCGCCACCCGCACCCCGCCGCCGCACGGCGCGGCCGGTCGTCCCGGGCGGCCCGCCGGACCGGCCCGCGGGGCAGGACGCGCCGCCGTGCGGCGCGCTTCCGGCCCGCGCCGCCGGTCCGCACTCCGGGCACCGGACGGAACCGCGTCACCCTCCGGTCCGTCCCCTCCCACGGCGGAGTGGATCTTCGTCGAGGAGCGGTGGGACGAGCGGGGCGGGGGGCGGCGCACATGCCGGGAACGGCGGCGGGGCGGGGCGCGGACTGCCGCGGGACGACGAAGCGGCGGGGAGTGCGACAGCGGCCAGGGGGATGCGGATGACGGGGTGCGGGACGGGTCCGGGGAACAGGACGGACACAGCGAACGCCGCGAACACCAGGAACACAACGGACGCCGGGAACACGGCGAACACCGGTAACACGGCGAACACCGGGAAGGCCGGAAAGGCTGGAAAGGCCGGAACCGCCGGGAGCACAGCGGGCAGGACCAACCCGGCGAGCGCTGCGGACCCGGCGAGCGCAGCGAAGGCTGCGAAGGCTGCGAGCACGACAAGCGCGGCGCAGGCCGGGAAGTCCGCGAGCCCGGCCAACGCGGCGGACACCACGAGCGCGGCGTGGACGGCGCTCGGCAGCGGGCTGGACGGAACGTTGCTGCGGCCCGGGGACCGGGATTTCACCGCGGCCCGCAAGCTGTTCAACCCGCGGTTCGACGCGGTGCGCCCGGCCGCGGTGGCGTACTGTGCGGGGCCCGGCGACATCGCCGAGTGCCTGGCGTTCGCGCGCCGCAACCGGATACCGGTGTCGGTACGCAGCGGGGGCCACTCGTCCGCGGGCTGGTCCAGCGGCAACGGCCGGCTGGTCATCGACGTGCAGCGGCTCGCCGGGGTGCACGCCTCCGGACGCCGGGCCACGGTGGGCGCCGGGGCCAAACTGATCGACGTCCACGCCGGTCTGGCGGCGCACAAGCGGACGATACCGGCCGGCTCAGGCCCGACCGTGGGGATCGCGGGGCTGGCGCTGGGCGGCGGGATCGGCGCCGTCGCCCGCGCCTACGGGCTGACCTGCGACAGCCTCACCGGGGCCAGGATCGTCACGGCCGACGGCACGCTGCGCGAGGTGTCCGCGGACGGCGGCGCCCGGGACGCCGAGCTGTTCTGGGCGCTGCGCGGCGCGGGGAACGGCAACTTCGGCGTCGTCACCTCGCTGGACTTCCGCACCCATGTGGCGCCCGGCTGCCAGACGTTCTTCCTCTCCTGGCCCTGGTCGCGGGCGGCGGCCGTGGTGCGCGAGTGGCAGCGGTGGGCACCGGTGGCGCCGGAGGAGATCTGGTCGCATCTGCGGCTGTCGGCCCCGGCGGGCGGCCGGCCGGGCAGTGTGCGGCTGGGCGGGCTGTCACTGGGGGCGCGCCGCGAGGTGGAGACGCAACTCGACCGGCTGGCGGGGCGGATCGGCACGACCGCCGACCTGTCGCTGCGCAGGCACGGCTACCTGGACGCGCTGAAGGTGCTGGGCGGCGTCTCGGGCTGGACGCTCGCCCAGGCGCACCAGCGCGGCACCCTGCCCGGCCGCACCAAGCGGGGGAGGGTCGCCCGCGAGTCGTACGCCGCCCGCTCCGACTTCTACGTCCGCCCGCTGCCGCTCGCCGGGATACGGGCGCTGCTCGACCGGGTGGAGCGGGTGGCCGAACTGCGCGACGGCGGCGCCGGAAGTGTCGTCCTCGACGCGCTGGGCGGTGCCGTGAACCGGCCCCGGCCGGACGCGACGGCCTTCGTGCACCGGAACGCGCGCTTCCTGGCGCAGTACACCGTCGCCTGGCCGGACGCCTCCGGCGCCGAGACGGTGGCGGGGCACCGCGGCTGGCTGGATGCCACCCACGCCGCGATGCGGCCGTGGGCCAGCGGGTTCGCCTACCAGAACTGCCCCGACCCGGCGCTGCGCGACTGGCGGCGGGCCTACTACGGTGCCAACGCCGAGCGGCTGGCCGAGGTCAAGGCCGTGTACGACCCGGACCGGGTCTTCTCGTTCCCGCACGCCGTGTGAGCGCCCCGCGGCGGTGATCCGGGCCCGGACCCGTACGCTGGGGTCCCCTCCGGCGGCCGGAGGGAACCGCACCACCGGCGTCGCAGGCGGGCGCCGTACCGAGGAACCGAGGAGAAGTGCCGTGCTCGTGCTGCTGCCGCCGTCCGAGGGGAAGGCCGAGGGCTCGCGGGGGCGCCCGCTGGACCTGGGCTCGCTCTCCCTTCCGGGGCTGAACCCGGCGCGGGAGACGGTGCTGGAGGAGCTGGTGGCGCTCTGCCGGGCCGACGAGGAGAAGGCACGCGGGGTGCTGGGGATCGGCGAGGGGCTGCGCGGCGAGGTCGCCAAGAACGCCCGGCTGCGGACCGCGCCGACCCGTCCCGCCGGGGAGATCTACACCGGGGTGCTCTACGACGCGCTGGAACTGGCCACCCTCAGCACGGCGGCCAAGCGGCGGGCCGCTCGCTCGCTGCTGGTCTTCTCCGCGCTGTGGGGGGCCGTCGGGGTCACCGACCGGATCCCTTCCTACCGGCTGTCCGCGGGTGTGAAGCTGCCGGGCACGGGTGCGCTGGGCGCCTTCTGGCGCGGCCCGGCGGAGTCGGTGCTGCCCGAGGCGGCGGGCGGCGGGCTGGTGCTGGATCTGCGCTCGTCGGCGTACGCGGGCATGTGGAGGCCCAAGGGCGAACTGGCGCGCCGCACGGCGACCGTGCGGGTCCTGCAGTCCCGGCTGGTGGACGGGGTGGAGAAGCGGTCGGTCGTCAGCCACTTCAACAAGGCGACCAAGGGCCGCATCGTGCGGGCGCTGCTGGAGTCCGGTGCGGCGCCGAAGACCCCCGCGGCGCTGGCCGGGACGCTGCGCGAGCTGGGCTACACCGTGGAGGGCGGCGAGGGTCCGGACGCGCGGGCACTGGATGTGGTCGTCACCGAGCTCTGACCCCTCCGGCCGAGCTGGTTGCACATACCGCAACGCCCGTTGCGAGGCATGCTGCCCGCGGGCACGATACGGGCATGACTTCCGCGCCCTCCCTGCTCGACCTCGCCCCCGTCCTCCCGGTCGTCGTGCTGGAGGACGCGGCGGACGCCGTCCCGCTGGCGCGGGCGCTGGTGGCCGGTGGCCTGCCCGCGATCGAGATCACGCTGCGGACCGGCGCCGCGCCGGAGGCGATCCGGGCCGTCGCGGACGCCGTCCCCGAGGCGGTCGTCGGCGCGGGCACGGTGCTGGGTCCGCGGGACGTGGAGACCGCGGTGGCGGCAGGCGCGCGCTTCCTGGTCAGCCCCGGCTGGACCGACGCGCTGCTGGAGGCCATGCGGGCCTCCGGAGTGCCCTTCCTGCCCGGCGTCTCGACCGCCTCCGAGGCGATGGCCCTGCTGGAGCGCGGCGTGACGGAGATGAAGTTCTTCCCCGCGCGTGCGGCGGGCGGCACCGGCTATCTGAAGTCCCTGGCCTCCCCGCTGCCGCGGGCCCGCTTCTGCCCGACCGGCGGCATCACCGCCGACGACGCGGCCGACTATCTGGCGCTGCCCAACGTCGGCTGCGTCGGCGGCACCTGGATGCTGCCCGCCGACGCGCTCGCGGCCAGGGACTGGGAGCGGGTACGCGGGCTCGCCGCCGAGGCCGCGGCGGTACGGCCGGCCCGGTAGGCGGTCCGCCTCCGCGTGCGGACGCCGACCGCGCACACCACGGCCGACGTCCGCACCAGGACCGCCCCGGCACCGCGGGGTCCGTTCACACCGCGACCGCGCCCCCGTCCAGCGCGAGCCGCGCCCCGTCGAACCGCCCGCGCAGCGCCCGGTCGTGCGTCACCAGCACCACGGCGCCCGGGTATCCGGCCAGGGCCTCCTCCAGTTCCTCCACCAGCGCGGGGGCCATATGGTTCGTCGGCTCGTCCAGGAGGAGCAGGTCCGCGGGGTCCGCGACCAGGCGGGCCAGCTCGATGCGCCGACGCTGGCCGTAGGAGAGGCCGCCGACGCACAGGTGCAGTTCCGCCGGGCGGAAGAGGCCGAGGGACAGCAGGGACTCGGCGTGGTCCTCGGCGGATCCGGGACGGCCCAGCGCGAAGACCTCCGCCACCGTCAGGCCGGGCGGCCACGGCGTCTCGTCCTGGCGCAGATGGCCGACCCTGCCCGGCACGTGTACCGCGCCCTCGTCCGGCCGCAGCTCGCCGGCCAGCAGCCGGAGCAGAGTGGTCTTCCCCGCGCCGTTCGGTCCGGTGACCAGCAGCCGGCCGGTGGGGCCCAGAGTGAAGGAGTCCAGGCGGAGGCGGTCTCCCACCCGTACTCCGGTGAGTTCGGCGGCTTCGCCGGACCCGGCCGCCGCAGCGCGGAGACGAGCCGTGAAGGACAGCGGGTCGGGCGGCGGCGCCACCGGATCGGCCCGGAGCCGGTCGACGCGCTCGCGGGCATTGCGGATGCGCGCCATCGCGCCGTGCGCGCGGCCGCGGGCCCGGAAGCCGCCGTGCCCGAAGTTGGCCAGCGGCGCCTTGCGCGGAATGCCGTCGAGGCGGGCGGCGTTGCCGGTGGCCAGCCGCTCGTTGCGGGCCAGCTCTGCGCGCCACTCCTCGTACTCCTGCAGCCGCCGGCGGCGGTCGGCGGCCTTGGCGGCGCGGTAGCCGGGGTAGCCGTCGCCGTAGCGGGTGATCCTCCCGCCGTCGGCCTCCAGGATCGTCGTGGTCAGGCGCTGGAGGAAGACGCGGTCGTGCGTGACCGCGAGCACCGTCCCGCGGTGTGCCCGCAGTTGCTCCTCCAGCCAGGCGACAGCCCCGTCGTCCAGGTCGTTCGTCGGCTCGTCCAGCAGGAGCAGCTCCGGGCGGCCCGCCAGGACAGCGGCCAGGGAGAGCCGGGAGCGCTCGCCGCCGGAGAGCGTGCCGATACGGCGCTCGCGGGACAGCCCGGGCAGGCCGAGGTGATGCAGGGCGGCGTCCACCCGGTGGTCGGCCGCGTAGCCGTCGCGGGCCTCGTAGCGTTCGAGCAGCGCGGCGTACGCGTCGGGGCTGCCGCCCTCGCCGAGTGCCCGCTCGGCCCGGCGCAGCTCCGCCTCCAGCGCGCGCAGGTCCGCCAGCGACAGGTCGACGGCCTCCTGGACCGTGGCGGTCGGCGGGAGCGGGAGGGTCTGCGGCAGGTAGCCGACGCCGCCCGCGGCGATCACGGTCAACTCGCCGTGGTCCGGCTGTTCCCGGCCCGCGAGGAGCTCGAGGAGCGTGGACTTGCCGGAGCCGTTGTCGCCGATGAGCCCGGCCTTCTCCCCCGGTTTGAGCGTGCAGGAGACCTGGTCGAGGACGGTGCGGCCGGAGTAGCGCTTGGTGACGCCGCGAAGGGTGAGTTGTGAGGTGCGCATGGGTCGGTCCCTCCTGGCCCGGGACGGGCCGGAACGAGGTGAGTGACTGCACGGCGGGGCGCGGCGACGGCGGAGCGGTGCTCTACGCGGTCGGCGCCTTTGATCTCACAGGGACCCCATGGGCAAGAAGGTACGGCACACCGGGGACTTCGGCAAGACGATACGTCTCGCCTCGCTCATGCCTTCCGAGCCTCCCCGCGCGGGGCCGCCACCGGCGCCGGTAGGTTGCCCGCATGGCGACTGACAGCGCACCCGGTGGCGACGGGGTGATGTGCCCCGGCTGCCGCGGCGGCGACACACGGCCCGTCTCCGAGGCGCGCACCGGCAAGGGCGCGCTGCGCAAGGAGTTGGGCACCCGGCTGGCCAAAGGGCCGGAGAAGACCGGCGACGGCTGCATGCACTTCCTGGAGGGCATGGTGCTCACCGGAATGGGCGTGGCACTCGCCTGGACGGGCGTGGACCAGGACAAACCGCTCTACCTGGGCGGCGGCATCCTGCTGGCCGCCGTGTGCTTCGTCGGCACGGTCGTCGTGGTGCGCGAGGACCGGCAGGAACAGGACGCGGAGGCGGCCGGCGCGGCGCGGGCCGACGCGCTGTGGGCGCCCGCCCGCTACTGCTACGGCTGTGAATCCGTCTTCTGCCCCGGCGGGGAACCCTGGCCCGGCGTACTGACGCCGGAGGAGTTCCGCACCTACGTGTGGACGGAGGCCGGCTACGCGGACCAACTGCCCCGGCACGCGCCCCGGAGCGGGTCACGCGGGGGCCGGCACCGGGGCACCGGCTAGCGCACGGCCGCGCGGGTGCCCCGGTGCGCCCCGGTGCGCCTCGTCACGGGCGCAGGTGCCCCGTGTCGTTCAGCAGCCGCAGCGAGGCGTTGCCGTCGGCGTAGTAGGCGACGGCGGAAAGGGAACCGGCCGACAGCTCCATCCGGAACAGCGCCTCGGCCGGGGCGCCCAGCGCGAGCCGGGCCAGCGTCTTGACCGGCGTCACATGGGTGACGAGCAGCACGGTGCGACCGGCGTAGCGGGCCAGCAGCTTGTCCCGGGCCACCGCGACCCGCCGGGCGACCTCCTCGAAGGACTCGCCGCCTCCGGTGGGGCGGGCCCCGGCGGAGGCCAGCCAGGCGTCCAGGTCCTCCGGGTGGCGCTCGCGCACCTCGGCGAAGGTGAGGCCCTCCCAGGCGCCGAAGTCGGTCTCGCGCAGCCCCTCGTCGGTACGGACGCTCAACCCGAGGCGGTCCGCGACAGCGGCCGCCGTCTCCTGGCAGCGGCGCAGCGGCGAGGCGACCACGGCCTGGACGGTGCCGCGGGCGGCGAGCGCCTCGGCAGCCGCGGCGGCCTGCCGGCGGCCGACCGCGGAGAGTTCGGGGTCGGAGCCGCCGCTGCCGGAGAACCGCTTCTCCGGCGTGAGCGGCGTCTCCCCGTGCCGCAGCAGCACGAAGGTGGTCGGGGTGCCGAGATCGGGCCCCCAGCCCGGGCGGGCGGCGGGAGCGGCGGTCCCCGCCGTGCCGGGCCCGTCGTCCGCCGCGGAGGAGGGCGCGGTCGCCGCGCTTCCCGTGCCCCCGGCGGCGCCGGACCCGGTGCGGCCCGCAGTGGATCCGCCCCGGCCGGTGCCGGACCCGCTCCGCCCCGCGCCGGGCCCGGTGTCGAGCTCCGCGCGGGACGCGTCCGGCTCCCAGCGCGCGCCCCGCTTCCCGGCGTCCATCGCCTCGTTGGCGAGCCGGTCCGCGTGCTTGTTCTTCTCGCGCGGGATCCACTCGTAGCTGACCGCGTCCGGCGGGAAGACCGCGGCGGCCTCCGCCGCGAGGGGCCGCATGTCCGGGTGCTTGATCTTCCAGCGGCCCGACATCTGCTCGACGACCAGCTTGGAGTCCATCCGCACCAGCACCGCGGCGTCGGAGTCGAGTTCGTGCGCGGCGCGCAGCCCGGCGACCAGGCCCCGGTACTCGGCCACGTTGTTGGTGGCCCTGCCGATGAACTCGGCGGTCTCCCGGAGGGTCCCGCCCGAGGCGGCGTCCTTGACCACGGCGCCGTATCCGGCCGGGCCGGGGTTGCCGCGCGAACCGCCGTCGGCCTCGACGACGAAGGTGCGGCGCACCTGTCCCCCGCTCATCGCACGCCCTCGCCGGCCGCCGGGCTCACAGCCCCGACTCCGGGGTGCGCACCAGGATGCGGCGGCAGTTCTCGCAGCGCACGACCGTGTCCGCGGGCGCCTCGCGCACCTCGTTCAGCTCGGTGATGTTCAGCTCCAGCCGGCAGCCCTCGCAGCGGCGCTGGTAGAGCTTGGCGGCGCCCACCCCGCCCTCGCGCTCCCGGATCTTGTCGTAGAGCTTGAGGAGTTCACCGGGGACGGCCCCGGCGACCGTCTCGCGCTCCCTGCGGACACCGGCCAGCTCGGCGTCGATCTCCGCCAGCGCGGCGTCCCGGCGCACGGTGGCGTCCTGCACCTTGGCGCCGACGGACTCGACCCGCTCGCCCAGTTCGGCGGAGCGCTCCGCGGCGGACTCGCGGCGCTCCATGACCTCCAGGACGACGTCCTCCAGGTCGCTCTGGCGCTTGGCGAGCGAGGCGATCTCGCTCTGCAGGTTGGCCAGGTCCTTGGGGTTGGTCACCGCGCCCGAGTCGAGGCGCTGCTGGTCGCGGACCGCGCGCTGGCGGACCTGGTCGACGTCCTGCTCCGCCTTGGTCTGCTCGCGGGTGGTGTCGCTCTCCTCGGTCTGCGCGGCCACGAGCAGGTCGCGGAGCTGGGCGAGGTCGGCGTCCAGCCGCTGGATCTCCTCGTGCTCGGGAAGGGTCTTGCGCTTGTGCGCGAGCTGCGTCAGGCGCGTATCGAGTGCCTGGACGTCGAGCAGGCGGATCTGATCGGCGGGCGCGGCGTTCAGTTGGGGGCTCCCGGAGTGAGGTCGTGGTCGGTCGGTGCGGTCTGCTGGGCCGTGGCCGCGCGGGAGAGCGGTGACTCCTGCGGCAGCGAGGGCGCGTGCGCGGTCCACGGGTCGGTGACGGTACGCGAGACCTCGGTGCGCAGGTCCCAGCCCTCCCGTTCGGCGACGGCGTCGAGCTGCGCGGCCGCCTGCTCGCACCAGGGCCACTCGGTGGCGAAGTGCGCGGCGTCCAGCAGGGCCAGCGGGGAGTGCTCCCGCGCCTCGGAGGCGGGGTGATGGCGCAGGTCGGCGGTGAGGTAGGCGTCGACACCCGCGGCGCGCACGGTCTCGAAGAGGCTGTCGCCGGAGCCGCCGCACACGGCGATCGTCGCCACCGGCATGGCGGGGTCGCCCGCGGCGCGGAGGCCCTGCGCGGTGACGGGCAGCGCGGCGGCGGCCCGCTCCAGGAGATCGCCGAGCGGCAGCGGGCGCTCCAGTTCGCAGATCCGGCCCAGTCCGCGCCGGCCGGCGGGGTCGGTGGGGTCGGGCACCAGCGGCCGCAGCACGCGCAGCCCGAGCGCCCCGGCGAGCGCGTCGGAGACGCCGGGGTCGGCGGTGTCGGCGTTGGTGTGCGCGACGTGCAGGGCGACGCCGTTGCGGATCAGGGTGTGCACGACGCGGCCCTTGAAGGTGTCGGCCGCGACGGTGGTGGTGCCCCGCAGATAGAGCGGATGGTGGGTGACCAGCAGCTCGGCGCCCTTGGCGACGGCCTCGTCGGCGACCTGCTGCACAGGATCGACGGCGAACAGGACACGGCTTACACGTGCTTGCGGGTCGGAGACGTCGCCGCAGACGGTGCCGACGGCGTCCCACTGCTCGGCGCGGTCGCGCGGCCACAGAGTGTCGAGCGCGGCGATGACTTCGGAGAGTGTGGGCTGTGCTGGCACGGGGGCAAGGCTACCTGTCCGCGGCAGCGGCGCTCCCAGCCCGGTGGGCGCACGCGCACGCACCCGGCAGCCGCCCCGGTGCGGCCGGTACGGCGCTCCTGGACCTCCCGCGGGCGAACACGAATTCGGTCACTCGTACGCGTGAAGCGGTTCATCTCCCGCTGTCCGCGCACGAATACGGGGCCTAGCTTCGTGACCGGAGGTGACCGAAACATGACGGTGAGTGCCGCCAGGGTCATGAACGAGAGCTTCACGGTCGCGGCGGACGGCTCCTACGCCGCCCGGCTCACCGCGCACGCCGGGACGGAGCTCTGGTATCCGGAGCGCTGGACGCTCGACGGACCGGAGCCGTACGCGGTGCCGCTCCCCGTCGAGCAGCCGGAGGACGCGGACAGCGGCGTACTGCCGCTGTCGGACGGGCGGGTGCTGATCGCCCGCCGGACGCAGGGACGTTGCTCCCTGGCACTGCTCTACCCCTCGGGCCCGGAGACCGGCGAGCGACGGCTGGGCACCGTGGAGACGGACGCGCTGCGGCTGCTGCCCCCGGCGCCCTGCGGGACCCGCGCCTATGCGCTGGCCCGGGAGCCGGACGGCCGCACCACCGGTGTGTGGCTGGTGACCGACGGCTCGTCCCGGCCTCCCACCCGGCTCGCCCGGCTGCGCGGCCGCTGGTCGGGCGGCGCGTGGCTGGACCGGGAGGGCCGGATGCTCGCACTCGACACCCCAGGACCGGACGACAGCGGCCCCACCAGGACCGTCGCGGTGGACCTCGGTGCGGACGGCGAGACCTCCCCGCTGCTGGAGATCGCCGAGGGCAGCGACGACCGGCTGCTGCTCGCCGACCCGGACAGCGGCCTGCTGCTCGTCCGCTCGGACGCACCCGGCGAGCCGCGGCTGGGCTGGGGGGTGCTGGGCAGCCACCGCCCGGTCCGGTTCCCCGAGGCGCTGCACCCCCGGGGCACCCGGCTGACGCCGATCGCCGTCCAGCCGGGGCAGCCGCTGCTGCCCGAGCGGTGCGCCGTGGCGCTGCGCGTGGACGGGCCGCAGGGCACCTGGCTCGCCGTGTGGCGGCCCGGCCTGCGCGAGCTGCGGCACCTCGCGAGCCCGGCCGGGTGGCTGGCGGGGCACGGGCTGTGGACGGCCGACGGCGAACTGCGCGTCCCCTGCTCGACGGCGCACAACCCGTGCGGACTGGCCCGGATGCGGGCCCCGCTGCCCGATCCGGAGGCCCCCGAGTCCACACCCGCACCGGCGCCCGCGCCCCCGGCTCCACCGGCCCCGGCGGAGCGGAGCGCGGCTCGGGCGCCCGCCGCGCCGGGCGGAGAACCGCCGCGCGCCGCGCCGCGGCCGCCCGAGCGGCCGGAGTCCGCGGCTCCGACCGTCGGTGACGTCACGGCTCTACAACATCACGATCACGGAGGGCCACCCTCCGGACTGCTGGGTTCGCTGGTGGGCAGAAGGGTTTCCGCAGGCAGTACGGCGCCGTTCGGGGCCCTGGAGGACCCGGCGCGGAAACCGGTCCCGCTCCAACAGGCCCCGCTGCCCAGCGGAACGGCGTGACCAGCGGATGAAACGCCCTGAAGGACGTCGCCCCGGCTCGATAAACTCCGCCGGGTACGACGGCAGAGCAAGAGATTGACGGAGTGACATCACGATGTCCGACACCCAGACCGAGACGCACAGCACCACGCAGACGGCCGGCGAGGGGACTCACCGGGGGAAGCACAGGGGGGAAGCCGCCGCACAGGAGGAGCAGACCGTACCGGCGCAGGGTCGGCACCGCCGTCCCGAGCCCGCGCAGTAGCCGACGGCAGGCCGTCGGCCGGCGCCGCCCAGGCGCAACGGCGTACGGCGGGGCCCCGGCCACCTTCCGACCGGTGGTGGCCGGGGCCCCGCCGTGTGATCTGCCCGTCTTCAGCCCTTCCGCAGGCCCAGCACCTCGACCGCGGCGAAGGTCTCCTGCGGGGAGCGCTCGGCGAAGTACGGGGTCAGCAGCCCGTCCAGCTCCCCGACGGTGAACAGCTCCGCTGCGGTCTCGAAGGTGACCGCCACCCGTGGCCGTTCCAGCAGCGCCACCATGCCGCCGTGCACCACCAGCACCTGCCCGGTGATCCGGGCCGCCGCGGGCGAGGCCAGATATCCCACCAGGGGTGAGACATGTTCCGGCGCCAGCGGGTCGGGCCCCCGGTCCGGCACCTCGAAGCCCGCGAAGACGTCCTCGGTCATCCGGGTGCGGGCACGCGGGCAGATGGCGTTCGCGGTGACCCCGTACTTCGCCAGTGCGGCCGCCGTCGAGGTGGTCAGTCCGACGATCCCGCCCTTGGCGGCCGCGTAGTTGGGCTGGCCGGGCGAGCCCGCCAGGAACGCCTCGGACGAGGTGTTGACGATCCGCCCGTAGACGGCGCCGCCCGCCGCCTTGGCCGCGGCGCGCCAGTGCGCGGCAGCGAAGTGGGTGGTGTTGAAGTGGCCCTTGAGGTGGACGCGGACCACCGCGTCCCACTCCTCCTCGCTCATCGAGAAGACCATCCGGTCGCGCAGGATCCCGGCGTTGTTGACCAGGATGTCCAGCGAACCGAAGGTGTCCACGGCCAGCCGGACCAGCTCGCGGGCCTGTGCGAAATCGGCCACGTCTCCGTGGTGGGCGACCGCTTCGCCGCCGGCGGCCCGGATCTCTGCGGCGACCGCCTCTGCGGGCGGCTGCGGTTCGGCGGACGGCCGCGGCGCCGCGCCACCCTCCGACGCCGGCTCCGCCGCCTCGGGCGAGGGCGCCGAACCGGCGGCGGCAGCGAGGTCGTTGACGACGACCCGGGCCCCCAGCCGCCCCAGCTCCCGTGCCTCGGCACGCCCCAGCCCGCGCCCCGCGCCGGTGACGACGGCGGTCCTGCCCTGCAAACAGTCCTGCAAAGAGTCCTGCGCACTGCCCTGTACGGACATACGGTCCCCTCCCTGGCTCGGCTCGCGGTGGCGGAAGACCCTCGCACCCCCCTCCCCGGAGGCGGCCCCACCGGAAGGGCTTCCCCTCCGGTGGGGCCACTCCCCTAGAGCGAGATGCTGGTGCGGAGAGCCTCCCCGGTACGCATCTGGTCGATGGCCTCGTTGATCTCCTCCAACCGCACCCGGTGGGTGATCATCCCCTCCAGATCGATCCGCCCGGCCCGCCACAGCGCCACCGCGCGGTCGTAGGAGCGCAGCACGTCACCGCCGCCGTAGAGGGAGGGCAGGATGCGCTTCTCGTCGAAGAACAGCTCGAACATGCTGAACCGGAGCTCGTCGTCCGCGGCGCCCGCGCCCACCACGCACAGGGTGCCGCCGCGCCGGGTGGCGTCGTAGGCGGTGCGGGCCGTCGCCGACCTGCCCACGACCTCGAAGACGTGGTCGAACCCCTCGTCGCCGGTCACCCGGCGCTTGGCGTCGGCGAGCCCGTCGGGCGCGACCGCCTCCGTCGCGCCGAAGCGCAGCGCGGCCTCGCGGCGCCCGGCCACCGGGTCGACGGCGACGATCTGCGCGGCACCGCAGGCCCGCGCCCCCTGCAGGACGCTGATGCCGACCCCGCCGCAGCCGATGACGGCCACCGAGGAACCGGCCTCCACCCGTGCGGTGTTGAAGGCCGCGCCCAGCCCCGTGGTGACGCCGCAGCCGATCAGCGCGGCGATCTCGAACGGCACGTCGTCCGGGACGGGCACCGCGCAGGGCGCGTCGAGGACGACCTCCTCGGCGAAGGTGCCGGTACCGGCGAAGCCGAACACCTCCCCGCCTCCGGCCCCGGTGCGGCGGAAGTTGGGGGTGCCCGCGTTCATGAACCCGGCCAGGCACAGATGGCGCTGGCCGCGGCGGCAGGCGGGGCAGTCGCCGCAGGCGGGCAGCCAGCACACCACGACCCGGTCGCCCGGCGCGACCCGCGTCACACCCTCCCCCACCTCCAGCACTTCGCCCGCTCCCTCGTGTCCGGGCACGAACGGGGCGGGCTGCGGCAGCACCCCGCTCATCGCCGACAGGTCGGAGTGGCACAGCCCCGTCGCCCTGATCCGGACCCGCACCTTGCCGGGACCGAATCCGGCCGGTTCGACGTCGTCCAGCACGTCGAGCCTGTCCTGCCCGGTCTCGCCCAGTACTGCTGCGCGCATGTCGGCTCCCTCCGGAGGCGCTGATCGGGATGTGCGGGTCGGCTGCGGTCAGGTGTGGGTGAGCACGGCGTCGCCCAGCACGGGCGCGTCGTCCCGCTCGGCGGCGGTGGCCGTCAACTGGAGGCGCCCCTGCGTGAGGCGCCAGGCGCGGATCCGCAACGTCTCGCCGGGGAAGACGACCCCGGAGAACCGCACCCCGTACGAGGCCACCCGGGCCACGTCGCCGTCCAGCACCCCGTCCACGACGGCCTTGAGCGCCATCCCGTACGAGCACAGCCCGTGCAGGATGGGCCGGTCGAACCCGGCGAGCCGGGCGAACCCGGGGTCGGCGTGCAGCGGATTCCAGTCGCCGGAGAGGCGGTAGAGCAGCGCCTGGTCCTCGCGGACCGCGCGCTCGACGGTGACGTCGGGCTCCCGCTCCGGCACGTCCACACGGCCGGACGGCCCGCGCACGCCGCCGAAGCCGCCTTCGCCGCGCACGAAGATCTGGGCCTCGGTGGTCCACAGCGGCCCCTCCGCGTCGGCGACCTCCGTGACCAGTACCAGGACCGCGGCCTTGCCCTTGTCGTAGACGTCGGCCACCCGTGCGGTGGAGGTGGCCCGGCCGTCCACCGGGATCGGCCGGTGCAGGGCGACGGACTGCGTGCCGTGCAGCACTGCGGCCAGATCCACGTCGATACCGGGTGCCGAGAGCCCGCCGACCACCCCCATGCCCCCACCCGCGACGGTGGCGAACGACGGCAGGACGTGCAGCCCGCTCTCCAGCGTGTAGCGCAGTTCGGCCGGGTCGGTCGCGGGCGTGCCCGCGCCGAGACCGAGGTGGTAGAGCTGGATGTCCTTGTGCCCCCAGGCGATCTCGGTGCTGCGGGGCTCGGCCGCCAGGGCCTTGGCTACGTCGATGGGCATCGGACGCTGGGCTCCTTGCTTCTCGGGTTCCTCGGGTTCCTCGGGTTCCTCGGGGTTCTCCGGGACCTCCGGGGGCCCCGGAGTTCGGGGAGGTTCCTCGCGGGTACGGGCGTCGGTCACCCCGGTGGAGCGCACTCCGCACACAGGTGGAACACGTTCTAACCGATCGACCCCTGTATAACGCAGCCCCCGGAACAAGGGAAGAGTTGATGTCGCGTCAGGCAGCGGGACGCGGGCCGCGCCGGAATGCGACCGGACGGGAACCCCGGCGCGGCCGGAGGGGGCCGGGGCGGTCCGCAGGGCACCGGCGGGCGAGCGCGGCCGACGGCCGCCGCGCCCGTGCGTCGGCCGACGCGGGCTACGGCGCCTCGGCGGACGTCGGGTCGGCGGACGTCGGGTCGGCGGACGTCGGGTCGGCTGCCGGGGCGGCTGCCGGATCCGCCGCCGCGGGGTTCCGGTCGCGCACCGTGCGGGGCAGCGCGACGAGCATGAACAGCACGCACGCACCGAGCAGTACGGCGCCCGCCCGGAAAGCACTGCCGTATCCGGCGGCCAGCGACGCGGGGTCGTGCCGCCCGTCGGTGCGGGCCGCGGCGACGGTCGAGAGCACCGCCAGCCCGAGCGCGCCGCCCATCGTGCGGCCGGTGCCGAACAGTCCGGAGAGCAGGCCCGCTTCGCCGGGGTCGTCGGTCGCGGTGGCGATGGTCGCCAGGGGCGTGGCGGCCAGCCCGGCGCCGAGTGCCATCAGCACACCGGGCGCCAGGACCGTCGTGGCGTAGGCGCCGTCCGCGTCCATGGTGCTCTGCCACACGTAGCCCGCTCCCGCCATGGCGGCACCCGCGACGGCCAGCAGCCGGTCTCCCGTCCGCGCCATCAGGAACGGGGCGATCTTGGAGCCGAGGACGATCGTCATCGAGTGCGGGATCAGCGCCAGTCCCGCCTGCAACGGCGTGTAGTCCAGCACGTTCTGGGTGTAGAGGGAGAGGAAGTACCACATGGCGAACATGGCGAGGCCGTTGATGAAGATGGCGGCGTTCGCCGCGGACACGGCCCGGCTGCGGAACAGCCGCAGCGGCACCAGCGGTTCCGGGGAACGCGCCTCGACGGCGACGAACAGCGCGAGCAGCAGCAGTCCGCCGGCCAGCGGCCCCAGCGAGCCGGCCGCGGCCCAGCCCGCGCTGTCCGTGCGCACGATGCCGTAGGCCACCGCGCCCAGCCCCAGCGTCACCAGCAGCGCACCGGGCACGTCCAGCCGCCGCACCGAGTCCTCCCGGCTCTCGGTCAGCCACCAGGCAGCCGCCGCCAGTACCAGCACGCCGACCGGAACGTTGATCAGCAGTACCCAGCGCCAGGACAGCGCATCGGTGAGCACCCCGCCCACCAGGCCGCCTGCCGCGCCGCCGCCCGCGCCGACCGCCGACCAGGTGGCGACCGCCTTGGTGCGGGCCGGGCCCTCCGGTACGGACGTGGTCAGCAGCGTGAGGGTGGCGGGTGCCAGGATCGCGGCGCCCGTGCCCTGGATCCCGCGGGCCGCCAACAGGTGCCAGGGCTCCTGGGCCAGGCCGCCCGCCAGGCTCGCGGCGGTGAACAGCGCCAGCCCGGTGAGGAAGACCCGCTTGCGGCCGAAGAGGTCGGCGGCCCGGCCGCCGAGCAGCATCAGGCCGGAGAAGGTGAGGGTGTAGGCGTTGACCACCCACTGCAGCCCGGTCTCCGAGAGGGCGAGGGTGGCACGCATCGAGGGGAGGGCGACGTTGACGACGGAGACGTCGAGCACGACGAGGAACTGACCGGCGCAGGCGGCCAGTACGACCGCCCACAAGCGGGGCGCCTCGGCGGCTGCGGAGCCGGATATGGGGCGGGAGCTCGCGGGCTGTGCGGTCTGCGGCATGCGCGTAGTGTGACACCTGCCGCCGGGCCGCTCGCGTGCGTTTTCCGGGCAGTGCCGACTCCGGAAGCGGGGGCCGCCGCCCGGTCAGCGGCGCAGCAGCGTCACCACCGCGGCGCCGCCCAGTCCGATGTTGTGGGCCAGGCCCACGCGTGCGTCCGCGACCTGCCGCCCGCCCGCCTCGCCACGGAGCTGCCACACCAACTCGGCGCACTGGGCGATGCCGGTGGCCCCCAGCGGATGCCCCTTGGAGATGAGGCCGCCGGAGGGGTTCACCACCCACCGGCCCCCGTACGTGGTCGCGCCCGAGGCCGCCAGCTCGCCGGAGTCGCCCTCCGCGCACATGCCGAGCGCCTCGTAGGTGAGCAGTTCGTTGACCGAGAAGCAGTCGTGCAGTTCGACCACGTCCACGTCCTCGATGCCCAGTCCGCTCTCCCGGTACGCGCGGCCGGCCGCGGCCCGGGACAGCGGGCGGCCCACCACGTCGATGCAGGAGCCGGAGGCGAAGGTCTCCTCGGTGTCGGTGGCCAGCGCCTGTCCGGCGATCTCCACGGCCCGCCCCTGGAGTCCGTGGGCGCGGACGAAGCGTTCGGAGGCGACGAGCGCGGCCGCGGCGCCGTCGGAGGTCGGCGAGCACTGGAGCTTGGTCAGCGGGTCGTGGACCGTCCGGGAGCCGAGGACGTCCCGCAGCGTGTACACGTCCTGGAACTGGGCGCGAGGGTTGGCGGCCGAGTGCCGGTGGTTCTTCTCGCCCACGGCGGCCAACTGCTCGCGGGTGGTGCCGTACCGCTCCATGTGCTCACGGGCCGCGTTGCCGAAGAGCTGCGCGGTGGGCGGTGTCGCCGCGAAGCCGTGCCGCGCCGCCATGATGCCGTAGTGCCGGGCGACGGGCGATGCGGCGAAGTCCCCGCTGTCCGCTCCGGCGCCCAGCGCGCCCTTTGCCATCTTCTCGAAGCCGAGCGCCAGCACGCAGTCGTCGGCCCCGGAGGCGACGAACCTGCGGGCCATGGCGAGTGCGGTGGAGCCGGTGGCGCAGTTGTTGTTGACGTTGTAGACGGGTATGCCGGTGCGGCCGAGTTCGTAGACGGCGCGCTGCGCCGCCGTGGAGGACTGGTGGCAGTGGCCGACGGCGGCCTGCTCGACCAGGTCGTATCCGATCCCCGCGTCGGCAAGTGCGGCGCCGCCCGCCTCCTTCGCCATCTCCCAGTACTGCCAGGCGCGCGATCCGGGCTTCTCGAACTTCGTCGTCCCGACTCCGACGACGAATGCTGTGCCGGTCATCCGTACTCCTCCGTCTCGGGGCTGCTCCGTCCTGGGCTGCTCCGTCCTGGGTTGCTCCGTCCTGGGTTGCTCCGTCCTGGGGTGTTCCATTCCGGGGTGTTCCGTTCCGGGGTGCCGCGGCAGGTGGGGTTTCCGTGCGGGCGGATTCGCGGGGCGCGGGAGCGCGCCGGGCAGGGGTGCTGTCACGCCGGGGAGCCGGACCGGACCCGGGGGTGCACGGTAGAACACGTTCCATTCGGAAGGAAGGCGCAGGGAAGGTGCGGACGACGGCTCCCGCCGCGGCCCGGACGGGAGCCGGGCGGAAGCCGGGCGGAAGCCGGGCGGAAGCCGGGCGGAAGCCGGGCGGCTACTTCGGCTGCTCGGGTCCTGTCACCCGCACCGTGCCGCATCCGACGCGCTTCGCCTCGGCCGAGACGTAGTCGGGCAGCAGTGCGACCGTCGGGTCGTGCTCCCTGACGAGGGAATCCTCTCGCTGCACCAGGAAGGCCACCGGGCCGGTCTGACAGGTGGCGACATAGACGCTCATGTCGCCGAAGACGCTGCCGAACCCGTCGCCGTGGAACCGCGGGTTCCCGCTGTATCCCAGCGGAATGACGAACGACGCCAGGCGCGGGTCCTCGATCGTGGTGAGCCGGACCCCGTCCAGCTCGAAGTCCCGGCCGTACTCGCACGAGTGGGCGAGCCCCGAGACGTCGCCGGTGGTCCGCATCGCGCGCGCGTAGTCGTCCTTGCCCGTCAGCCAGGACGGCGCGCGGACACCCTTCAGCCCGCACAGCCGGTCCTTCGGGTACGCGCCGGGCTGCTGCCGATCCACGACCCGGGCCAGTTCGCCCGGTTCCGGATAGCGGCCCCGGCACTTCTTCTCGGCCAGCACGCCGTTGGCCAGCTCGACCACCGCGTCGGCCATCGCGGCCCGGTAGCGGCGCCGCTCGGCCGGATCGTCGTTGTCGGACGAGCCGAGGCGGCCCGAGGAGAGCGAGACGACGGTCGGCGGGTCGTCGCGCCGCCCGCCCACACAGGACTCGGGCAGCGCCAACCAGGCCCGCCCGGCCGAGACCATGCCGGGGAGGTCGCCGCCCAGCGGCACCATGACCGGGGAGAGGAACTGACGTGTCCACGCGCGGGCACCCCCGCCGTCGAACTGCGCGAGCTGCTGGACCCGGACCGATATCTCCCACTTGAGCTCGTCGTCTTTCCACCGCTGGAGCCGGCACTCGGTGCGGTAGGCAGCCGAACGGCCGGCGCTTCTGAGCGACAGTTCCCGGGTGCGGATCTCCCCCTCGGAGAACAGCCGGTCGACGGTGTCCCCCGAGAGCGAGCCCCAGCACCTGTCCCGGGAGGTGAACGGCAGCTCCCCGGCCTGCCAGGCCAGGCCCCCTGCGGCCAGCAGGGCGCCCACGACGGCACCGATCACGGCCGCGCCGGACCTCCCCCGCACCAGACGCCGCAGCCACCCCGACGGCCGCGGCGCGGGGCGCGGTTCCGCAGCCGCGGGGGACTCGGGGGCCGGCTCCGCGGCGGACCCGGGGGCCGCAGCCTCGGACTCCGCGGACGGAGCAGCGTCCGGTACGGAGTCCTGCCGCGGAGCGGGCCGCTCGGTGTCGGGGGCCGGCTGCGGACCGGACCGGGCGCCCTGCGCAGAGCCCTGCTTCTCCTCGGACATCTGGTCCTTCTCCCTGTGCTGTTCGCCGCTCATGACCCGGGTGCCACCGCGGGGCAGCCGAGGCGGTCGGCGACGGAGTTGGCGGCGGCCGCGAACACCCGGCGCGGATCGGGGTCGGCGTGCGCCGCCAGGAAGGCGTCCAACTGCAGGAAGAAGACGGTGGGCCGACCTGCGCAGGTGGCGGTCAGCAGCCCGTGCTCCTCGCCGACCTCGCCTGTGCCGCGCCACCCCTTGCCCGGGGACCCGCCGTCCGCCAGGCCGGTGAACAGGGCCGTGAGCCGGGGTCGGGAGACCGCCGCGAACAGCGCGGCCCGGACGGGGTTGCGCACGTCCGCGGTGTCGAGCACCGAACAGGTCTGCAGATCGTCGCGCACGGCACCGACACCGGAGTCGTAGTGGTCGTCCGCGTCCAGGGCGAACCGGAGGCCGGGAATCCGGCACAGCTCCCCGCCCTGCGCGGTGAGGCCGTCGTCGGCGTCGGCCCGGGCGAGCGGCGAGACGGCCTCGAACGGCTCCTCGGGAGCGCAGCCCGACGCGCGGGCCGCCGTACCGGCCAGCGACAGCAGCAGGTCGGCGACCTCCTCCTCGCTCCCCATGGACGCGGGCAGCGGAGAGGTCCGGACCCCTTCGACGGTCACCGCGGTGGGCAGCCCGTCCGCGCTGTCGCACCCCTCCGGGAGGACGAAGACGGCGCGCGTCCTGCCGACCAGGCCGGGCAGGCCGTCCGGCAGCGGTGCCGAGTCCGCGTCCAGGTAGGTCCGCAGCCAGTCGCGCCGCTCCTTCGAACCGCGCGGCACCGTCGCGACCTCGGCCTCGATGCGCTCGTCGTACTCGCTGCCGCTCTTGTCCCGGAGCGCTACCGAGCAGGTGGCGCGCCGCCCTTTCCGGGGCGGCGCCGACTGCTCGCCGCTGCGTTCCTCGTCCTCGGAGTCCGCCGAGTTCTCGTCCAGGACGCGGGGAACCCGGTCGCCCTCGCGCACCTCCCAGGCGCCCCAGCAGTAGCTCTGCCGGTCGAAGGGCCAGGTCCCGGTGGCCCAGGTGCCCAGACCCGCGCCCGCCAGTACGGCGATCCCGAGCAGGATGGCCAGGCTCCTGCGGCGACGCGCGGCGGACACCGCGGCGGATCCCGCGGGCATGTCGCTTCCTGTCACTCCACTCCCCCTGTGTGCCGGGACCGGCGCCGCCGCACTCCCGGATCGACAGTCCGTCGAGGCTACCTGTCGCCCGGAGGGGTGACGGCGGTAGGGCAGCATGGCAGCGAACGGGCGCACGCCGGGCGTGCGCCCCCGCCGCGCGCGAGCGCGCCGGCGGCACCGGACAAGAACAGACGACGGCGGACAACAGCAGAGGAACGCGTGATGAACCCTCAGGTACCCGAGGCCGGCACACTGGCCGCGTTCGAGGCGGCGAAGGGTTTCATGCCGCTGGACGAAGGGCTCGCGCTGTACGCGGCCGCCGCCGAGGCAGGCGCCCTCGGACTGCCGCTGCTGGAGGTCGGCACGTACTGCGGCCGCTCCACCCTGCTGCTGGCCGACGCCGCACGGCAGGCGGGCGTGACGGCGGTCACCGTCGATCACCACCGGGGCAGCGAGGAGCAGCAGCCGGGGTGGGAGTACCACGATCCGGAGGTCGTCGATCCGGTCGTCGGACGGATGGACACGCTGCCCGCCTTCCGCCGCACGCTGCACGCGGCAGGGCTGGAGGAGCACGTCGTCGCGCTGGTGGGCCGCTCGCCCCGGGCTGCCGCGCTGTGGGGCACGCCGCTCGGGCTCGTCTTCGTCGACGGCGGCCACACCGAGGAGCACGCCACCGCGGACTACGAGGGCTGGGCGCCGCATCTGGCGCCGGGCGGGCTGCTGGTCATCCACGACGTCTTCCCCGACCCGGCCGACGGCGGCCAGGCTCCGCACCACATCCACGAACGGGCCCTGGCCTCGGGCGACTACATCCCGGGGCCCGCGACCGGGTCGCTGCGCGTGCTGCGGCGGAGGTGAGGAGGCGGGAGGGGCCTCGGACCCCGCGGGAGGCAGGCTCTACCATCTACGCCTGTGTCGAATGGATGCGCTTCGTGAAGCGGCGGACAGCACGGCGGACGGCGGCCCTGCTGATCGCGGGGGCCGTGTGCGCGGGGGCGGCCGGATGCGGGCTGTCCGGCGGCCACGGCGGCAGCCCGGGCAGGAGCGGCAAGCCCTCCCGCTCCTCGTCGGCCGGGAAGACCGCCGGGAAGACGGCCGGGAAGGATTCCGGCAAGGAGACCGGCAGGAGCGGCAGCGAGCACGGCGGTGCGGACCGCCACGACAAGGGCGGCGGAGGGCATTCCGGATCGCACCCGCACGGCAAGGACCCGCTGCGCGGCAAGGTGATCGTCATCGACCCCGGCCACAACCCCCGCAATCGCGACCAGCCAGACAAGATTTCCCGGTCCGTCGACATCGGCACAGGAAAGAAGGAGTGCGACACCACGGGCACCGCGACCAATTCCGGTTACAGCGAGGCCGAGTTCACTCTCGCTCTCGCGCACCGCGTCCGCACAGAGCTGCGGAAACGGGGAGCGACCGTGAAGTTCACCCATGACGGCGAGGAGCCGTACGGCCCGTGCGTCGACGAACGCGCGAAAAAGGGGAACCGGGCGCACGCGGACGCCGCCGTTTCCCTCCATGCGGACGGCGCTCCCGGTGGCAGCCGCGGTTTCCATGTGATTCTTCCCGCATCCGTGCACCGGGGCGACGCCGACACCCGGGCCGTCGCGGGCCCCTCCCGGCGGCTGGGCACCGACCTGCGCGACGCTTTCCGCAAGGCCACCGGCACACGCCCCGCCAACTACCTCGGGAATGGCGAAGGTCTGGACACCCGGGACGATCTGGGCGGTCTCAACCTGAGCACCGTCCCCAAAGTCTTCCTCGAATGCGGCAACATGCGGGACGCGGCCGACGCGGCACTCCTCACCTCCCGGAAGTGGCGGGAAAAGGCAGCCCGGGGGGTCGCGGACGGAATCACCGCTTTCCTCACCTGAGGGGGTGGGGGAAACGGGGAATCGTGGAACCGACAGGCGAACCCCCGGGGTCTACCCGTAGTGTCGTCCGTACGATGGGGTGCTCACCCCCGGCAGACCTCAACCATGACAAGACCGACTAAGGACCCCACGTGAACATCCGCTCGCTCACCCGAGGCGACGGCGCGGTGATAGGAGCAGCGGTGCTGCTGTTCATCGCTTCGTTCCTCGACTACTTCTCCGCAGACTGCGATGGCTCGTCCTGCCCCGAGATGCCCAACGCCTGGGACACGGACATTCTCCAGCTCACTCTCCCGTCGATCTTCCTGGCGGGGCTCATCGGCACCGGTCTGCTGGTCGGTGGTCGTTTCCTGCCGGAGGGCCGCAAGTTCGGTGCGGTCTCGCTCCCGCAGGCGGGTGTGACGCTGCTGCTGGTCGCGCTGTGGTCCTCTGTCTGGAAGATGGCCGTCGCACCGGACCAGGCCGACATGGGGGCCGGCGCCATTCTGGCGCTGATCTCGCTGCTGATCGGCGCGGTGATCGCGATGATCACGCCGGTCGTCCCGGCCCTGGCGGCCCCGCTGGTGCCCGCGAACACCGGCGGCCCCGCGCCGTACGGCCAGCAGTACCCGCAGCAGGGCGGCGGCTACGGCTACCCGGGCGGCCAGCCGGGTCCCTACGGGCAGCAGCCCGGTCAGGGCCAGCCGCCCTACGGGCAGCAGCCGGGCCAGCCGCAGGGCGCCCAGCCGGGCCAGCCCGGCCAGCCGGGCCCCGGCCAGTCCCTCGGCGGCCAGCAGGGTGCCGCACCGGGCGCCCCGGACCCGAACTTCCAGCCGTTCTGGTTCGCCGTCCCGATGGCGCGCCCGCTCTTCCCGGAGGACGGTTCGCCGCAGCCGATCGCCGAACTGGCGCCGGGCACCTGGTACCTCGCGGTGGAGCAGCGCGGTCAGGCCCTGATCGCGCAGACGCAGGACGGCCGGCGCGGCGTCCTGCAGGACACCTCCAACATCCAGCGCGGCTGAGCCTCCCGCTCCGCACCGCCCCAGCGGCCCCCCGCCCTTCCGGGCGGGGGGCCGCTGCCGTACGCTGCCGGACCAGCGAACTGACTCGCTGTCAACTGCGCTCTTCGGAAGGGGAGATGGCGCACATGCGGCTCGGACTGGCGCTCGGCTACTGGGGGCGCGGCCCCGACCCCCGCGATCTCGAACTGGCCCGGCAGGCCGAGGATCTCGGCTACCACTCGGTGTGGACGGCCGAGTCCTGGGGATCGGACGCGTTCACCGCGCTCACCTGGATCGCCGCGCACACCTCCCGGATCCGGCTGGGCACCGCGGTCGCACAGATGGCCGCCCGCACCCCGACCGCCACCGCCATGCACGCGCTCACCCTCGACCACCTCTCCGGCGGCCGGATGCTGCTGGGGCTGGGGCTGTCGGGTCCGCAGGTGGTGGAGGGCTGGTACGGCCGCCCCTTCCCGGCCTCGCCGCTGACCCTGACCCGCGAGTACGTGGACGTCGTGCGGCAGGTGCTGCGCCGCGCGGCGCCCGTCCGACTGGAGGGCCGCTACCACACCCATCCGTACGCGGGCCCGGACGGCACCGGCATCGGAAAGCCGCTCAAACCGATCACGCACCCACTGCGACCGGACCTCCCGGTGCTGCTGGGCGCCGAGGGCCCCAAGAACGTGGCGCAGACCGCCCGGATCGCCGACGGCTGGCTTCCGCTGTACTGGTCGCCCACCCGGGCCGCCGCCTGGGACAGCGCGCTGGCAGAGGCACCGCCGGGGTTCCTGGTGGCGCCCATGGCGCAAGCGCGGATCTGCGACGACGTGGCGGAGGGGCTGCTGCCGGTGAAGGCGATGCTCGGCTTCTACGTCGGCGGCATGGGGCACGCCCGCCGCAACTTCCACGCCGATCTGATGGCGCGCATGGGCTACGGGGAGGCCGCGGAGCGCATCGGAGCCCTGTTCGCCGCCGGGCGCCGCGAGGAGGCGGTGCGGGCCGTGCCGGACGCCTTCGCGGACGAGATCTCCCTGGTCGGGCCGCGGGAGCGGGTGGCCGAGCGGCTGGAGCTGTGGCGCAGCGGTCCGGTGACCGACCTGCTGGTGACGGCGGCGGACCCGGTGACGCTGCGGGTGCTGGCCGAGTTGAACGGGTAGCGCCTCGAGTCGGGAAACCGACGTCCCGCGAGGTGGTCGAGGCTCTCGCCGGCGGTCGTCGCAAGCCCCCGCTCACGCAGTGGATTCCCGACCCGGGACACCAGGGCGGAATCCGGGGTGTGTCCCCGATGCCGTCGGGGCCGGATTCGGTTCATATTCGGGAGTACGACCGTAGTCCCTCCGAGTTCCCTCCGAAGGACCTCCTATGGCTCCGCCCACGCCCGGCAGTTCTCGACGCCACGTCCTCGCTTCGCTCGCCGCACTCGGCGTACTGGCTCCCGCCGGTCCGGCCGGCGCCGCCCCCCTGCCCACCGGCGCCGGGCGCCGCGGGCCACAGGTGGTGCACGCGGAGGACGTAGGCGACCGCATCACCGACCTGACGCTCCGCTCCCCGGCCCTCGGCGGGAAGGGAGCCGTCCGGCTGCTCACCCCGAGGGGCTGGCGCCGGCGCCGCAACGGGGCACGCTGGCCCACGCTCTACCTGCTGCCCGGGGGTGACGGCGACCATCTGATGTGGACCCGCCATCACGGCATCCACCGGCTGGCCGACCTGCGGGACACCCTCGTCGTCATGCCCGACATGCCGCTGTACGGTTTCGCCACCGACTGGTGGAACCACGGCGCCGGCGGCCCGCCCCGGGTGGCCACCTACCACCTCGGCGAGGTCATGCCCCTGATGGAACGGCACTTCGGCGCCGGGCCACATCGCGCCGTGGCCGGAGAGTCGCAGGGAGGCTTCGGCGCCCTCTCCTACACCGCCCTCCGGCCGGGCCTGTTCCGCGCCGCAGCCGGCTACAGCGGCTACGTCCACCCGCTCCAGCACCCGCACACGGTCCGGGCCGGGATGACCTACCTCGGCCTCGACTGGCTCGCGCTGTGGGGCCACCCCGTACGGCAGCGCCGGATCTGGGAGGCACCCGACCCTGTCCGTCTCGCGCACCGGCTCCGCGGCGTCCCCGTCCATCTCTCCTGCGGAGACGGCCGGCTCGGTCCGCTCGACCCGCCGGGGACGGAGCCCGACGAGCACGTCCCCGGCCTGGAGGACCCCGAGAACCCGTTCCCGGAGGACGTGTACTCGCCGACCGAGGCGATCATGCGGGAGGAGAACGAGACGCTGGCTGCCCGACTCAGGACGGCGGGTGCCCGGCTGACCACCCGCTTCTACCCAGGTACGCACGACCCCGCCTACTGGTCGCGGGAGTTCCGGGCGTCTCTGCCGCTGCTCCTGGCCGCCCTGCACGGCTGACCGGCTCCCTCCCGCGCCCCGGGCGGGGGCCGGGATCGGCCAGGAGCGATCGCGCCGAGGGCCGGAAGGGAACAGCCGATGGCCGCCCGTGCGACCGAGGAGCCCCGTCCCGCTGGACCCGGAAGATCACCGTGCCGGGGGCGAGGCAGGGGGTGGTCACGACGCCGATGGTCATGCCGAGGGGCGCCACCCGAGAAGCCCTGCCAGTCCTCCGCCCGGATTCCGCGGCGCGCGGAGTGCTCCCACCCTCATACAGTGACCGAACGGTCGTCCACCGAGTAGGCTGCGGTTCCGGCACTTAGCGGCACTGACCGGCACTGACGCACCGGAACAGCACGGGGCGGCGCTGCGCCACACCGGCGCAGCGCGGACGGAGGGCGGAGGAGCGTGGCGGCGACACGGCTCGACGGACGCGTCGAACGCGGCAACCAGACCCGGCGACTGGTCCTGGACCGCGCCGCGCGGATCGCCTCCGTGGAGGGGCTGGAGGGGCTCTCGCTGGGGCGGCTCGCGAAGGAGCTGGAGCTGAGCAAGAGCGGGGTCTTCACCCTGTTCGGCTCCAAGGAGGAGCTCCAGCTCGCGACCGTGGAGGCCGCGCGCACCATCTTCACCGAGCACGTCGTGCGGCCCGCGCTGGAGGCACCCGCCGGGCTCGTCAGGATCGTCCGGCTGTGCGACCGCTGGCTCGCCTACTCCGAGGAGCGGGTGTTCCCCGGCGGCTGCTTCTTCTTCTCCGTCGCCGCCGAGTTCGACGCGCGCCGGGGCCGGGTCCACGACAGCATCGTGCAGGCCCGCACCGCCTGGTCCGCGTTCGTCACCCGCACCCTGGAAGAGGCCCTGGACAGCGGAGAGCTGGCCGAGGACACGGACATTCCGCAGCTCGCCTTCGAGGTCATGGCACTACTGGAGGCCGCCAACGCCGACTCGCTCCTGCTCGACGAGGAGCAGCCCGCCGGAGTCGGCCCCTACCGCCGGGCGCGCCGGGCCATCCTCGGCCGGCTCGCCGGTGCCGCGGCGGACCCCTCGGCGCTGCCGGCCGCGGCCGACTGAGAAACCGCGACGGCCGAACGGCGGCGGACAGCCGCAGGACGGCGCACGGCCGGAATCCCCGGCGACCGGGTGGACCGGAACGGCTGCCGGGGGCGTACCCGCCGGGCCGGACCGCGGTCCGGTCCGGCCGGGGTCAGCAGCAGTCCGGCTCCAGTCCCGTCGGCAGTTCGTCGCCGCGGAAGACCTGCACCGTCGCGTCGTCCCCGCCGAGCGCGGCCACCGCCAGCAGCACCGCGGCCGCCGTCCAGGCCGTCCGCTCCTCGGGCCAGACCGCCTCGTCGTCGAAGACGTACCCCGTCCAGTACATGCCGTCCTCGGCGCGCAGGTGCTGCATCCAGCGCAGGATGTCCAGCGCGTGGTCCGACTCGCCCGTCGCCCACAGCGCCAGGGCCAGCTCCGCGCTCTCGCCGCCGGTCACCCACGGGTTGGGGACCACGCAGCGCACGCCCAGACCGGGCACGACGAAGCGGTCCCAGCCCTCCTCGAGGCGCTCCTTTGCCGCGGCCCCGCGCAGCGCCCCGCCGAGCACCGGGTAGTACCAGTCCATCGAGTAGCGGCTCTTGTCCAGGAACCGCTCCGGGTGGCGGCGGACGGCGTGCCCGAGCCATCCGGCGGCCAGCTCCCAGTCCGGCTGCGGCTCCTCCCGCCGTTCGGCCAGCGCCAGCGCGCACCGCAGGGCCTGGTAGACCGAGGAGGAACCGGTCAGCAGCGCCTCGGCGGTGGCGGTGCCGTCCGCGTCGCGCTTCCAGCCGATCTGGCCGCCCGGCTGCTGGAGGCGCAGCACGAACTCCACGGCGGCCACCACCATGGGCCACATCCGGTCGACGAAGGCGTCGTCGCCGGTGGACAGGTAGTGGTGCCACACGCCGACGGCCGGGTACGCGCAGAAGTTGGTCTCCCGCGTGCGGTCGGTGGGGCGGGCCGCGTCCCCGTCGGCGTAGGCCGCGTACCAGGAGCCGTCCGGCAGTTGGTGGGCGGCCAGCCAGTCGTAGGCGGCCGCCGCGCGCTCGTGCTCCCCGGCGGCGTCCAGCGCCATCGCGGCCTCGACATGGTCCCACGGGTCGAGATGGTGGCCGCGGAACCACGGCAGGGCACCGTCCTCGCGCTGTCCGGCCAGGATGCCCTCGACGGTCGACCGGGCCTGCGCGGCGGTCAGCACGCCGGGCAGCACCAGCCGCTCGGTCCGCTCCGGGCTGGTCACTTGGCCGCCGCGGCGGACTCGTCCGACACCTGCCGGCCGGCGGTCGCGCCCGTCGCCTCGCCGGTTCCCGGGAGGGGGGAGAGCGGGGGCAGATGAGGTTTGGTGGCGTAGGCGACGAAGCTCTTGCCGATCAGCGGGTCGAGGGCGCGCTCGGCGACCCGGGTGGCCAGCGGGCGCTTCATGATGTCCCACACGAGCAGTTTGTGGTAGGCGCGCACCGGAAGGGCCGCCCGGTCCCCGTCGCGGTCGACGCCGAACGCGCACTTGAGCCACCAGTACGGCGCGTGCAGTCCGTGCGCGTGGTGGGTGCCGTAGGGGCGCAGTCCGGCCTCCCGCAACCGGGCCAGGAGTTCGGTGGCGCGGTAGATGCGGATGTGGCCGCCCTCGACCTCGTGGTAGGCGTCGCTCAGCGCCCAGCACACCTTCTCGGGACCGTAGCGCGGCACGGTGACCGCGAGTCGGCCACCGGGCCTGAGCACCCGCACCATCTCGGCCAGGACGCCCTTGTCGTCCGGGATGTGCTCCATGACCTCGGAGATGATGACGACGTCGAAGCTGTCGTCGGGGAAGGGCAGCGCGAGCGCGTCGCCCTCCATCGCGGTCGCCGTCGCCCCCTCGGGGGCCTCACCCGCCTCGGCCATCGCGGCGAACCAGGTGGCGACCTCGCGGATCTCCTCCGCGTTGCGGTCGAGGGCGACCACGCGGGCGCCGCGCCGGTAGCACTCGAAGGCGTGCCGCCCCGCCCCGCAGCCCAGGTCGAGCACGCGATCGCCGGGGGCGAGCGGGAATCGGGAGAAGTCCACGGTCAGCACGGGGGATCAGCCTTCCACATCAGTGTCTGGGGGCGGGGAGCAGGGGTGTGGCGAGCAGGGTGCGGGCGGGGTCCGGGTACGGCCGTCCGCTCACCGGCTCTGGGCGAGTGCGGCGGGCGCCTCCGCGGGGCGTCGCGCCGCGGGTGGCCGGGTCCGGCGGGACGGCTCCCCCATGGCCGCGCGGTAGCACTCCACGGTGCGCAGCGCCGCCTTCTGCCAGGTGAACTTCTCCAGCACACGCTCCCGTCCGGCCGCTCCGAGCCGGGCCCGCAGCTCCGGGTCGCCCAGCAGCCGCACCAGGCCGTCCGCCAGCGCCCCGGCGTCTCCGGGCGGCACCGCCAGACAGGTCTCGCCGTCCCGCCCGGCCACCTCCGGGATCGCTCCGCCGGTGGTGGCCAGCAGCGGGGTGCCGGTCGCCATGGCCTCGGCCGCGGGCAGCGAGAAGCCCTCGTAGAGCGAGGGCACACAGGCGACCTGCGCCGAGCGGACGAGTCCGGCCAGCTCCGCGTCGCTGATGCCCTTCACGAACTCGACGGCCCCGGCCAGCCCGTGGGCCGCGATCGCCTCGGCGACCGGCCCCTCCTCGGGACGCTTGCCGACGACGACCAGATGGGCCTCCGGGCACTGGATGCGCGCCTTGGCCAGCGCCTCGATCAGGAACACCAGGCCCTTGAGCGGGACGTCGGCGCTGGAGGTGGTGACGATCCGGCCCGGCACCTCGGGCACCGCGGGATCGGGGGCGAACAGGCTGGTGTCGGCGCCGATGGGGACCACGTCGATGCGCTCGCGCGCCACTCCGAGATCGTCGGCGATCTCCTGCCGGGAGGAGCCGGAGACGGTGACCACCGAGGGCAGTCTGCGGGCGACACGGCGCTGCATGCGGGTGAAGCCGTACCAGCGGCGCACCGAGGCGTTCTGCCGCCAGCCCGTGGCCGCGTCCAGCTCCAGGCGGCGGTCGACGGTGATCGGATGGTGGATGGTGGTCACCAGCGGTGCGCCCAGCGCGCGGGGGCCGCCGAGCAGGCCGTAGCCGAGCGTCTGGTTGTCGTGGACGACGTCGAACTCGCCGTGCCGCGCGGCCAGGTGGCGGCGGGCGCGGAGCGAGAAGGTGAGCGGCTCGGGGAAGCCCCCGGTCCACATCGTGGCGACCTCCAGCAGGTCCACCCAGTCGCGGTACTCGCCCCGGCGGGGGGTACGGAAGGGGTCGGGCTGGCGGTACAGGTCGAGGCTGGGCAGCTCGGTGAGGGTCAGCCGGCCGGGTGCGGCCGCGGGCCGCTCGGCGGGGGCCGGCCGGCCGCGCACGGCGCCGGGCGGCGGTTCGGGCCGGCCGGGGTCGTCGAGCACCGGGTAGGGCTGCGCTCCGATGACCTCGACGCTGTGGCCGAGGCGGGCGAGTTCCCGGGACAGATGGCGTACGTAGACGCCCTGGCCGCCGCAGAAGGGGTTGCCCTTGTACGTCAGCAGCGCGATGCGCAGCGGGCGGTCGGTCACGGCCTCTGCGCTCACTCGCGGCCCCCTTCGTCGCTGCGTTCCGCCGGAGCGTAGCCGCTCGCGCTAACCTAGAACAAGTTTCAGGATTCACTTTCGGGAGGGCCCGGATCCCGTGCGCGTACGCCGCGGACCCGTGCCCGGACTCAAGAATTTACCGGCCAGTCACTTCGGGCGAGCCGCCGCGGCAGGTGATTCGCGCCACCTCGGCGGCGCCTGCAAGAATGCACGGCTCCCCACAGGGCTTCAGAACGCCACGGAAACGGGACCAACAACGCGATGCCGACACCGCCGCAGCCCAGACCCAAGCCCCGGAGCGGGGCCGGTGCCCTGCCGGACCCGTCCCCCGCCGCGCCGCTGACCGAGCGCCAGGAGGCGCGGCGCCGCCGCATCCTGCACGCGAGCGCGCAGCTCGCCCGCCGCGGCGGGTTCGACGCGGTGCAGATGCGGGAGGTCGCGGAGTCCTCGAACGTGGCGCTCGGCACCCTCTACCGCTACTTCCCCTCCAAGGTGCATCTGCTGGTCGCCACCATGCAGGACCAGTTGCAGCAGATGCACGCGACCCTGCACAAGCACCCACCGGAGGACACCGGAGCCGCGGCCCGGGTGGCCGCGACCCTGATGCGCGCCTTCCGCGCCCTCCAGCGCGAGCCCCAACTGGCGGACGCCATGGTGCGGGCCCTCAACTTCGCGGACCGCTCGGTCAGTCCGGAGGTGGACACGGTCTCGCGGCTGACCACGGCGATCATCCTGGACGCGATGGGCCTGCAGGACCAGCCCACCCCCGAGCAGCTCTCCGCGGTGCGAGTGATCGAACACACCTGGCACTCGGCGCTCATCACCTGGCTCTCGGGCCGGGCCTCGATCGCCCAGGTGAAGATCGACATCGAGACGGTCTGCCAACTGATCGAGGTGACCGCTCCCCGGGACTGACCGGCCCCGCGGCCCCCGGGACCGGCCCGGCCCGGCCCGCGCCGCCGCCGTTCGTCAGCGGGGCGGCGGGACCCCGGCGGACCCGCGGACCGACCCGGAACGCACCGGCGTGAAGCGGACGGCCGTACCGGGTGCGGCCTGCGCCGCGGCGCTGAGCGCCGCCGCCGGGACGACGCCGATCACCGGATAGCCGCCGGTCGTGGGATGGTCGGCGAGGAAGAGCACGGGCCGCCCCTCCGGCGGCACCTGGATCGCGCCCAGCGGCATGCCCTCGCTGGCCAACTCCCCCTCCCTGCGGCGGGCGAGGGCCGGCCCCTCGGTCCGCAGGCCGATCCGGTTGCTGGCCGCCGACACCCGGTAGGTGCCGGTGACCAGCGTGCGCAGCCCCTCGGCGGTGAACCAGTCGTCCCGCGGCCCGTAGCCGACGGGCAGCACCAGTTCGGGCCCGGGCACGCGCCAGGGAGCCACGTCCGGAACGGCGCGGCCTCCGGCCGGGGAAGGGGCCCCCAGCGGAAGCACCGCCCCGTCGCTCAGCGGGGCCGGTCCGAGCCCGGAGAGCAGATCGGTGGCACGGCTGCCGAGCACCCGGTCGGCCTCGACGCCTCCGGCGAAGCCCAGGTAGGAGCGCACTCCGTGGGTGGCGGCACCCGCCTCCAGGACCGCACCGGCCCGGAGGCGCACCGGCTGCCCCCAGGGCGCCGGCCGCCCGTCGACCGTCACCGGGCAGGGCGCCCCGGTGACCACGGCCGTGGTCGGGGCCAGCACCCGCACCGCACAGCCGGTGAGGGTGGTCTCCAGCGTCGCGGCGCTCTCCGGATTGCCGACCAGCAGGTTGGCGAGCCGGTGCGCGGTCAGGTCGAGCGCCCCCGAGCGGGGCACCCCCAGGTGCGCGTACCCGGGGCGGCCCAGGTCCTGGACGGTGGTGAGGGCTCCGGCCCGTACGGTCTCCACTCCGCCGTCAGCGGTCACGGCCGCTCCCCTCGGTCCGGGGGCCGTCCGCGTCCGACGGCCGGCTCCCCTCGGCCGGGAGCCGGTTCCCGCGGTCCGAGGGCCCGCGCCCGTCCCGCGTTCCGTCGCCGCCCGGCGGGCTGTCTCCGTCCGCTGGTCCGTCGCCGCCCCGTGGCCCGTCGCCGTCCGGTGGCCCGTCACCGTCCAGAGGGACGAAGCGGACGCGGGTTCCGGGGGCCAGCAGCGCCGCCGGGGTGCGGGCGGTGTCCCACAGCACGGTCTCGGGAGCGGTTCCGATCAACTGCCAGCCCCCGGGCGAGGAACGCGGATAGACACCGGTGTAGGCACCGGCGAGTCCCACGGCACCGACCGGCACCCTGGTGCGCGGCGTGGCGCGGCGTGGCACGTGGTACGGCTCGGGCAGCCCGGTCAGATAGCCGAAGCCCGGCGCGAACCCGCAGAACGCGACGCGGAACTCGGTGGCCGCGTGCCGCCGGGCCACCTCCTCCGGCGCGACGCCCCACAGCGCAGCGACGTCGGCGAGGTCGGGGCCGTCGTAGCGGACGGGTATCTCGACCACCGTCTCGCTCCCTGCGGTGAGCGGCGGCACCTGCCAGCCGGGGAGTTCCGCGGCCAGCCGCCGGGCCTGCGCGCTGCTGCCGAACTCGTCGAGCAGCACCGTCCTGGCCCCGGGCACGATCTCGCCCACCGGCGGCAGGCTGCCGTCGGCCCGGCGGCGCAGCAGTTCGGCGTGGAGGGCCTCCGTCTGCTCGGCGGTGGCGAGCTCCACCAGCAGTCCGCTGCTGCCCACCGGGCGGATCACCGGCGGGGTGGGCACGGCGGCCCGGTCCGCGACGGCGGCCGGGCCGGGGGCGGCAGGCGGGCCGGGGGCGGCGGTCGGGTCGGCCGGGGCGGTCATGCGAAGGCCCGGACCTGGACGCCCGCGGTGGCCAGTTCCGCCCGGATGCGCTCGGCGAGCCGGGCGGCCGCGGGAGTGTCGCCGTGCACGCAGAGCGAGCGGGCCGCGGTGCCGAGGACGGTGCCGTCGGCCGCGGTGATCTCCCCGTCCCGGGCCAGCCGCACCGAGCGCTTGACCACCTGCTCGGGGTCGTGCAGCACCGCGTCCGGCTCGGAGCGCGGTACCAGGGTGCCGTCGGCCCGGTAGGCGCGGTCGGCGAACGCCTCCTCGACGGTGGGCAGTCCGGCCCGCTCCGCGGCGGCCAGCAGCCGGGAGCCGGGCAGCCCCAGCACGGGCAGCGGCCCGCCCGCACCCGTCGCGGCGCCGGACATCCGGATCCCCGCGACGACGGCGGCCGCCTGCTCCGCGTCGTGCACGGCCCGGTTGTAGAGGGCGCCGTGCGGCTTGACGTAGGCGACGGCGGAGCCGGCCGCGCGGGCGAACACCTCCAGGGCGCCGATCTGGTAGGCGACCTCGGCGGTCAGTTCGGCGGCGGGCACATCCATCGCCCGGCGTCCGAAGCCGGCCAGGTCGCGGTAGGAGACCTGGGCGCCGATGCGGACGCCGCGCTCGGCGGCCAGCTCGCAGACGCGGCGCATGGTGACGGGGTCGCCGGCGTGGAAGCCGCAGGCGACATTGGCACTGGTGACCGAGGCGAGCAGGGCCTCGTCGTCGGTGAGCTGCCAGCGGCCGAAGCCCTCACCGAGGTCGGCGTTAAGGTCGATCTTCCGGTCCATCGGCAGCAACGTAAGCGATTGTTGAACAATCCGGCAAGAGGTCCGCGGTCTCGCACTCCGCGACACCCCTGTCACCCGCCGCATCCGGGACCGGCCGGCGCCCGCCCACCCGAGGGAGACCACGATGACCGCCGACCCCTCCGCCGCCCTGTCGGCGCTCGCCGCCGACCGGGGACTGCTCGGCCGCACGAGCACGGCCGAGCGCGTGGCGGCCATCCTGCGGGAACGGATCGCCCAGGGGTCCTTCCCGCCCGGCATCCGGCTCTCCGAGGAGCGGATCTGCACCGCGCTGGGCGTCTCGCGCAACACACTGCGGGAGGCGTTCCGGCTGCTGACCCACGAGCGGCTGCTCGTGCACCGGCTCAACCGGGGCACCTTCGTGCGGGTGCTGAGCGACACCGACATCGAGGACATCTACCGGGTGCGCCACCTGATCGAGTGCGCTGCCGTACGGGGGCTGGGTGCGCCGCCGTACGACGTGTCGGAGGTGCGGGCGGCCGTCTCGGCGGGCGAGCGGGCCGCGGCGGAGGGGCGGTGGCAGGAGTGCTCCACCGCGAACATCCGCTTCCACCAGGCGCTGGCCGGACTGGCCGGGAGCGCCCGCACCGACGAGATGATGCGCGGCGTACTGGCGGAGCTGCGCCTCGCCTTCCACATCATGGGCGACCTGCGCCGCTTCCACGACCCGTACCTGACCCGCAACCAGGAGATCGTGCGCGCCCTGGAGGCGGGTGACGCGGCGGGCGCCGAGCACCTGCTGGACACCTATCTGGCGGACTCGCTGCGGCAACTGCTGGACGCCTACCCCCAGGAGGCGACGGACGCCGACACCTGACGTCCGACCCGCGTACGACGCACCGGGCCCGCGGGTGACACGCGGGCCCGGACGTGCCGCTCCAGCCGCAGCACGGTGCGCGGGCAGCGGCGCTTTCCGGCCACGCTGTCCGCACACCGGCGGGTCCGGCCGCGGAGCAACCGGAGGATCACATTCCAGATAAGTGATGTGCCTCACTCTTGTCGGATCGTTCAACAATCCCCTAGCCTCCCGAGGAATTCGCTCACGGAAGGCGGACGAGATGATCGTTCTCCTCGGCGTCCTCGTAGTGGTCCTCGGCTTCGCGACGCGCCGTAACCCCCTGCTCGTCGTCGGCGTGGCGGGGATCGTCACCGGACTGCTGGGCAAGCTCTCCCCTGTCGAGATCCTTCGGACCTTCGGCGAGAGCTTCGCGTCCAGCCGCTCGGTGACGATCTTCGCCATCACGCTGCCCGTCATCGGCCTGCTGGAGCGCAACGGCCTCCAGCAGCAGGCCCGCACGCTCATCGGCAAACTCGGCACCAACCTCACGACAGGGCGCTTCCTGACCCTGTACCTGCTCCTGCGGCAGCTCACCGCCGCCGTCGGCCTGCAGACCATCGCAGGGCCCGCGCAGAGCGTCCGCCCCATGATCGCGCCGATGGCGGAAGCCGCCACGGAGCGCCGCAACGGCGGGCGGCCGCTGCCCGACAAGGTCCGCGAGAAAGTCCGCTCGCACTCCGCGGGCACCGACACCGTGGGCCTGTTCTTCGGCGAGGACTGCTTCCTGGCCATCGGCTCCATCCTGCTGATCACCGGCTTGGTCAACAGCACCTACGACACGCATCTGGAACCGCTGCACCTCGCGCTGTGGGCGATACCCAGCGCCGCGTGCGCCTTCCTCATCCACGGCGGACGGCTGCTGCGGCTGGACCGCGCGCTGGAGCGTGAACTGGTCACCGCGAACGCACAACTGGCCGTCGAGCGGGAGAACGCGCAGGACGGCCGCAGCGAGGAAGACGGGGCTGCCAAGTGATCAAGTCCGAGTGGTTCTTCTGGCTCGTCGGAGCCGTCTTCCTCGCCATGGCGGCGCAGATGGTCTTCGACCGCACCAACCCCAAGCGCCACGGCACCGCGGCCTTCTGGGGCCTGCTGGGCCTCTGCTTCTTCTACAGCACCTGGGTCAACGAGAAGTCCCTGCCCGCCGAGCCGCTGGGCGTGGCCGTCCTCGTGCTCATCTGCCTGGGCGGGTTCAACCTCACCGGCAAGGGCAAGCCCGACACCACCGACGAGGGCGAACGCGCCCGGCTGGCCGCCCGCTTCGGCAACAAGCTGTTCATCCCGGCGCTGACCATTCCGCTGGTCGCCATGGTCTGCGCCGTCCTCGCCGACAAGTGGCGGATCGGCGGCACCCCGCTGCTGGAAGAGGGCAGCGAGACCATTCTGGGTCTCGGCCTGGGCGCCGTCCTGGCACTCGGCGTGGGCATGTGGGTGCTGCGCGAACGCCGCCCGAGCGTGCCGCTGCACGCCGGCCGCGGGCTGCTGGAGTCGATGGGCTGGGCCCTGCTGCTGCCGCAGTTGCTCGCCGTGCTGGGCGCGATCTTCCAGGCCGCGGGCGTCGGCGGCCAAGTCGGCAAGATCACCGAGTCGGTGCTGCCTGACGGGCAGAAACTGGCCGCCGTCGCGCTGTACTGCGTGGGCATGGCCGTCTTCACCATGATCATGGGCAACGCCTTCGCGGCCTTCCCCGTCATGACCGCCGCCGTCGGCTGGCCGGTGCTGATCGAGCAGATGGACGGCAATCCGGCCGCCGTGCTCGCCGTCGGCATGCTCGCCGGGTTCTGCGGCACGCTGTGCACCCCGATGGCGGCCAACTTCAACCTCGTCCCGGCCGCGCTCCTCGAGCTCAAGGACCAGTACGGACCGATCAAGGCCCAGGTGCCGACCGCCGGGGCGATGCTGGCCTGCAACATCCTGATCATCTATCTCTTCGCGTTCTAGGCGCCGGGGGCCCGCGGCCCCCGCGCCCGAGCGCCGGGCGGAGCTGAGCACATGTCATCCACCTCTTCCACCAGGGTCCTGGTCACCGGATTCGCGCCGTTCGACGGCGCGGAGGTCAACCCCTCCTGGCAGGCGGCCCGACTGCTGGCCGCCGAACCGCCGGACGGGCTCGACGTCACGGCCACCGAACTGAGCTGCGTCTTCGGCACCGCGCTGGAGGAACTGCGCACCGCGGTGGACGCGGCGGGACCCGACCTCGGACTGGTGCTCTGCCTCGGCCAGGCCGGCGGGCGCACCGACCTCACCGTCGAACGCGTCGCCGTGAACGTGGACGACGCGCGCATCCCCGACAACGCCGGCCGGCAGCCCGTGGACGAACCAGTCGTGCCCGGCGGCCCCGCCGGATACTTCAGCACCCTGCCGATCAAGGCGTGCGTGGCCGCGGCGCGGGCCGCCGGGATTCCCGCATCGGTCTCCCAGACCGCCGGGACCTTCGTCTGCAACCACGTCTTCTACGGCCTCGCCCACCTGCTCGCGACCGAACGCCCCGACGTACGGGGCGGCTTCGTGCACCTGCCGTTCTCCCCGCAGCAGGTGGCGGGCCGCCACCCGGCCCCGCCCTCGCTCTCCGTGGCCGACGCCGTGACCGGGCTGGCCGCGCTGCTCCAGGCGGCCGCCCGCACCACCACCGACCTGCGCGAACCGGGAGGGGCCACACATTGAGCACGGCACCGGACGCGGCGGCGGACCCGGCCCTGCCCGACCACGCGGCGGCGTTCGCCGAGGTGGCCCTGGCCAACATCACCCGCGAGTACCCGAACGCGCCCGCACACCTGTACGCCGGGCCCGAGGAACTCGTCCCGCCCCGGCTGCTCCACCCCGCCTTCTACGGCGCCTACGACTGGCACTCCTCGGTCCATATGCACTGGCTGCTGCTGCGCCTGCTGCGGACACCGTGGCGGAGCGGCGACCAGGGGCGGCGCACGGCAGTGGTGCGCGCGCTGGACGCGCACCTCACCCCCGACGCGCTCGCGGTGGAGACGGCCTACCTGCGCGCTCACCCGTCCTTCGAGCGGCCCTACGGCTGGGCCTGGCTGCTGGCCCTCACGAGTGAGAGCGCCGCGGACAATCCGGAGCACCCGGCCGCAGAAGGAGCAACGCCCCCGGACGAGAGCGGTGCTCCGGCGGCGCGGCGGCGCTGGCGGGCGGCACTGGCCCCCGCCGCGGAGACCGTCGCCGACCTGGTCCTGGAGTGGCTGCCGAAGGCGACCCGGCCGGTACGGCACGGCACCCACGCCAACAGCGCGTTCGCACTGGGCCTCCTGCTCGACAGCGCCGCACGCGCCGGACAGCCGCAGCTCCTGGCGCCCGTCGAGGCGAAGATCCGCGCGTGGTACCTCCCCGACCACGGGGCGGCCACCCGGTGGGAGCCGTCCGGGCAGGACTTCCTCTCCCCGCTGCTCTGCGAGGCGGACGCGGTGCGACGAGTGCTGCCGCAGGACGAGTTCGCCGCGTGGCTGGAGCGCTTCCTTCCCGAACTCGACCACGTCACCGGGCCGGAGTTGCTGCCCCCGCCGCACGTCCCGGACGCCGCCGACCCGCAGCTCGGGCACCTGCTCGGGCTCTGCCTCAGCCGGGCCGCCGCACTGCGCGGCATCGCCGCCGCCCTTCCGTCCGGCGACCCGCGGACGGCCACACTCACCACGGCGGCCGAGGCCAACCTGGCCGCGGGCCTCCCGGCGGCCGTGTCCGGCGACTTCACCACGGACCACTGGCTCGCCACGTTCGCCGCGCTCGCCCTGGGCAGCGGGATCGCCGACTGACAACCGGGGCCCGCGAAGTCCATGGCCTTGACGAACTCCGGCCGTACCGTGACGCGGGGCTGATCTTCTCAGTTCTGCGAGCACGAAGCGTGAAACCCTTCACCAAGGGTGATCACGCGGCCGGGTCGTCCCCGACATGGAGCTCGTTCACCCACCCCTGGGCCGCCGCGAGGTTGTCAGCAGTGCCGACAACCTCGTACGCGAACCCGCTCCACCCCTCCAGGACGCGCGGCTCGTCGGGCCGCAGGGTCCGGCGCCGCCGTGCACGGGTCGATGGCGCCGGTAGGCGTCCATCGGCGGCCGACGCCGTTTCTCGTACGGCGCGAGCGGGTCGTCGGCGCGTTTCTCGTACGGCGCGAGCGGGTCGTCGGCGCTCACCTGCGGCACGGCGCGGGACGGCTGGTTCGGTGGTCCGGGTCGGCGGCTGCCAGGCCCGAGACCTCAGCACCGGATGGCCTACCGCTGCCGCGTAAGGATGTACCGCTCACCCGAATCCGGCTCGCCGATCCAGGTGAAGACCGTCGGGTGTTCCTCCGTACCGCCGATGTTCCAGCCGGAGGACAGGCTCTCGCAGTCCGCGATGCTGAGCTCGAACGGCCGATCGACACCGTCGTTCTCGGTCAGCTGCCAATTCCCGGTGCAGTCGGAGGCACCGGACTGCTCACCCGTGGCTTCGTACTCGTTGACGCCCTTCGCCGTCACCGTGCCGTCCGCCTCGAAGCGGAGGCTTCCGCCGTCGCCGTCCGTCCAGGTGCCGACCATGTCGGCTGCAGTGAGCCGGGGCGGTTCGTAGATCTTGAGGATCCCCGAGCCGTACGCCGCGGCCCCGACCGCAAGCGTCACCGCGAGCAGCCCCAGACCGCCCAGCGCCACGCCCCCGAGCACCCGCCATCGGGCCCCGGGCTTTCCGGGGTTCCCCGCCGCCCGGGCGCACAGGGTCGCGGGCGCCAGCCCGACGATGAGGCTGAGGGCAAGGACGGGATAGACGAGCAGGTCGCCGGGGCCGCCGAAGTCGGCCAGGAGCATGCAGGAGCCGATGAGCAGCGCCAGGGCGGTGGCAACGACCGCCACAGTGACCAGGGTGAGCTGCCGGCTGTCGCGCCGCCCCGTACGGCGGGCCACCGCACGCCCGAGGAGGACCAGGGGAAGCACCGCCGTCGCCGAACCGGCCAGCCCTGCGATCACCGAAATGACTGCCACCAGCACGAGCGCGAATACGGTGCCGAACAGCCATCCCAGGCCGCCTTCGCCTCCGTGGTACTCGGACTGCAAGCTGTACAGGACGGCGACCAGCGTGGCGATCACGGTCTCAGCCCCGATTGCCACAGCCCCGACGGTGAACACCGCAGCGTTCCCGCCGTCCGGAGGCCGCGCGGGCATGAACCCCTGCGGCGGCACACTCGGATTCCCAGGAGCCCCCGGCGGTGTCAGCCCCCATTTCGGCGGCGCGGTCTGCGTCATGCGTCCCCCCTATGTCCAGGAACATCATGCACCTAGGCACACCGGCGTGATCAAAGGGGGGGTAAAGCGCTCGCTTCCCGCGATCGAGCAGCGACTCCGGCAGGAGGTCCGGACGAACCACGAAAGGTGCCCCGCCACCAGCGACTTCCGTCACAGGGACGAGGCACCTTTCGTCGGTGCTTCGCGGGAGGCAGAGACCCACCTCGAACACCTCGCGATCACCCGGAAGACCCTCACTGGCCTCGCCGAGCGGCTCCCGGCCGTTCCGCCGGCCCTGCCCGAGCACCCGGACTGCCCCCGCATCCTCGGTGTCCTCAACGATGCGACCGGACCGCTACGGGCCCGGGACGTCTGCGAAGCCCTCGATCACGAACTGCTGCCGAAGACCATCGAGGGCACCCGCGCCAAGCGGAAACGCCTGGTCAAGCTCGGCATCCTCACCGAGATCGACATGGGCAGCTTCGCCAGGAGGCAAGAGCCGACCGAAGCCCCGCGACCGGCGATCCTGCCCCAACCTCACTGGGAAACGGACATAGCATCATGAACCACCCTCTGAGAACTCTTCCGACAGCAGGTTCGCCGACAACGCAAGACCCCACCCACACGCCGCACATGAGGCGACACGTGGGCGGGGCTCGGCTCACTTCCCAGCGACTGAGGCGTCGGTGCTCATCCAGTCCGAACGAAGGGCCGGGATGAGGCGAGGCAGACGCCCATGGCACCTCGACTCGTGCGGCAGCGACCACACATGCCAGCACGGCAGGCAGCGCACTGCTCCGGCATGCTCAGGGTCGCCCATCGCGCCACCGCCGCACTGCGGACCCTGCCGCATGACAACTCCCTACGCGGCTACGTCGAACTCGCCCAGTTCGGCACCGCCCAGTTCGCCCGGCGCAAGTCCTGTCGCCTCAGCGGGAGACAGGTGCGGTGTGCAGCCGCCGCACTCCCGCGTGCTTCTCCTCGCAGTGGAGGTGCAGGACGTCGTGGAGGACGGCCTCCAACTCCGGCTCCTCCTGGTGCTGGGCGCGGGTGATCTGGGAGCGGTACTGGTCGCAGTAGACGCACGGCAGGTAGTCGCGGTCTGCGGTTTCGGGGCCGATGTTGGTCGGGGTCATGGCGTGTCGTGCGGTTCGGCGATCTCGACAGGGAGCGCCGCCCGGCGGTCGGGGCAGGCGGCGAGGAGGACCAGGGCGGCCTCCATCTGCCGGCCGCAGTCCTCGGGCAGGCTGTCCAGCGGCACCACGAACGTGGCGAGATCGCTGTGGAGTCGGGCGGCTTGTTGCAGGTCGGCTGCGTAGCGGGTCCCGAGGCTGGCCGGCCAGGTCAGCTTCTGGTGCCGGGCGTGCCAGGCGACGCGCCGCAGGCAGTCGGCCCGCGGACCGGGGCCCGTCAGGTTCCATGAGGCGTGGAGGAAGGGCGAGCCGAGGCTGCGGCGGCCGTGCCGGTGCAGGTGCTCGCGCAACTGACGGCGCAGGGACTGGACGGGGCTGTCGGGGTTGTCAGGCACGCCGGGCCTCCTGCGCAGCGCGTGCGGCCTCAAGCTGCTCCTGGCGTGTCTCCATCGCGGCGATGGCTTTCACCGCGGCGGCTGAGGTGGTCCGCTGTCGGGCCAGCGGCCGGGCGCACGGCAGGCACGCATACGCGCCGCCTCCAGCCCCAGACCCCTGCTCGTGGACGACGATGAGCGCGACGTCGTCGGCCGGGCCGTCGTGCCACGCGCAGTATCCGGCGGTCATTTGGCCTTCTCCGTCTCTGCTGGTGGGCAGGCGCAGGTGCCCTGCGCGGTGATCCAGTCGGGCTGATCGTCGTCGCTTGATGCGGATTCGGTGCCGATCACGACGGACGGCAGTACGCCGCAGCGTCGGCACGCCACCCGCTCGGCGTCGATGACCGCGCGCACGGCGGTGACGGCAGGGTCATGCGGCACGGCGACCACGTTCCGGGTGGCAGCGCGGGCACCGGCACGGAGGCCATGCGGATGAGACCGGCGGCTGCTTGGGACGGACGGTGCGCTCTGAGGTCCAGGTGCGGCCGCCGTCGCGGGAGACGCGGATCTTCAGGGCGCTCATGCGCTGCAGCTCCCTGGGAGTCGGCGGCCGAGCTCGCGCAACCAGCGGAGCCTGCGCTCCAGCGCGGCGTCGTACTCGGCACGCTCCTCGACCGTGGCCGGACGCACGTCGCCGAGACGGGCGCGCCACTCGTAGCCGGTCGCGGTCACCAGGACGTACCGCAGCGGAGGGCCAACAGAGACGAGTTGAACCCGGCCCACCCACGCCGGCTCCGACGGCACGGTCTGCCGCGTGGCCTCATCCACCACGTAGTCACCGCGCCCATGCTGGGCGGCGCCCGCGGTCATCGCACGCCGACCAGGAACTGGTGCTTGCTGCATACGACAACTGGCCAACTTCGAGGCCGACCACCGTAGGTCACCTGCATCGTTCCTGCGGGCGACAGGCCATCGTGCACGACCCCGCACACTATGCACGCCTCGCCGTGGAGACGGGCGATACTGATCGCCGGTTGGGTAGCGCCCTTCAGTAACCTGTTCTGGAGCATCCCGCAGCCCATCTGCGTGCCGGTTTCGGACACTCAGATGGTGCAGTGGAAGAGCTGCCACAACTGCTACATGGTGTGGCAGCTCCGCTCACTCGGTCATACCGCGCGACACCAATCCGCGTAGTTGGAAAGATCCTCACGGTCGGCACGCTTCAACCGGCGCAGTGTGGCGATGTCCTCGCGCACCCACCTGTGGTCCCGAGCGTGCTGCGGGGCGATCCTCCGAGCGACCTTCAGCGACTCGAACGCATCGTCCACCAGTCCAGCCCACAACTGAGCACGGCCTACCTCGATGTAGAAGCCCGAGCGGCGTTCGGCCGGCAGACCGCGAGGGGGAGCCCACTCGTGCGCGAGGTCCAGAGCCCGTTGAAGGTGTCGGCCACCGAGACTCACGGCCAGGGAGACCTCGTGGGCGCGAACCGATGACGGGCCGAACGCAGTCCCGTAGTAGACCCCTTCCGGTACCGCATCGGCGCAGCAGCGAGCCTCGCCGATATGCATCATTGCGGTGTCCTCGCGCCCTGCTCGGCCCGCGATGACCGCAGCCCGCATGTGCAAGGTCCCCCGGGCGGCGACCTCTGGGGCGCCGGATGTGCGAGGAGCAGTGTCCAGGGCTGTTTCCAGTGCGCGCAACCCCGGTTCGTGTGCCTGGGCCGCGAAGAACGTCTCAGTACGCACGTAGGCGACAACCGCATCAAGCAGCGGATCCTCTGCTGCTGGCGCGGCCCACCGCATCAACTCCACCAGCCGCGCCGACAGGTCGCGGTAACTGAACTTGTAGGTCACCGCGTCCGCTGTGCGGTACGCCGCTACCAGCAGCCGGGCAACCTCCAGCCGATCCGCCCCGCGGGCTGCGTCCAACGCCCGCGCGAGCTCCTCCAGCAGACCTGGCCCCTTGCGGGCGATGCGCAGATACTGGGCCCCGATCCGCCAGTCGACTGCCTCTGAGACTGCCGCACGCAGCTCGTCGAGGGAACGTACTGGTCCGTCTTCCGGGAGATCATACGCTGCAATCGCCCGGGACAGCTCGGGGATCTCGTCGTGCACTCGCGAGTCAGTGTGCCCGCGGTGGCCCAGCAGACGCGCCGGATCCACGCTCAAGGCCGTGGCCAGCGCTTCGATCACGTCGTCTCCGGGCAGTCGCGCACCTCGCTCGATCGCGCGCACCATGCTGTAGGAGACGCCCGCTGCATCGGCCAGTTCCTTCTGCGTCAAGCGGGCGAGTCGGCGGGCAGCAGTGACACGTTCCCCGATTCCCTGGCGCGGATCAACGGGCATACCGGTACTCCGTTCTGTGCAGCCACACGGAACGGTAGCGCGTGGTGCCCCTTCAGGCTGAGCCTTTGATGGGGCACCACGCCTAAGAAGTCAGGGCCTCGGGCAAGTCGAGAATGCTGCTGACGCAGAAGTCCGGTGCCGGGTTATCCGTGTCCGCCCACAGGTGACCCCAGGGGCCACGGCGTAGCAGGCAGGTGCGCAGTCCAGCGCTCGCAGCCGGCGCCACATCGTTCGCCGGGTGGTCGCCCACGTACAAGGTGGCGGCTGGGTCACTGCCCACGGTGGCCAGGACGCGGGCGAAGAAGCGGACATCGGGCTTGGCGCACCCCCACTCTCCGGAGGTGGAGACCGTCTCGGCTGGCAGGTCGAGGTCCCGCAGAAGGCGACCCGCGCGAGCGGTCTGGTTCCCGGCGATGTGTACCTGGTAGCCAGCGGCGCGGAGAGCTGTCAGGCCGGGGCGTACATCGTCGTACAGATCCGAGTCATCCAGCACCTCACCGAAGCCTGCGGTGTCCATACGTGCGCGCTCGGCAGCCACGTCTATGCCGGGGCGCAGTAGCTGGATGGCGTCAGCGTTGTCTCGTCCTTGAGCGACTACGGCGCCGACGAGAGCGGAGAGAGTGTGTCGCGGGACGTCGAGCCAGTCGGCCCAGCGCCCCCAGTAGCGGTCGTCGCGGGTGAGGGTCTCGCCGACGTCGAAGACGATGCTGGTAATCATCAGCGTCAGGCTACGGGTGTCCTGCTCTGTAGCGGTGGGGTCCGCCGGGTCTGCGAGATGCGGACCGGGCGCTGCGGGCGCACGGTGGTGTCATGGCACCGATCACCGTGCATCCGCCCGACGCCGAGGGTGGTCGGGCGGGTGGTGGTCCGCGGGATGTCCTCGACCTGCTGGAGGGAGTCGGCCTGGAGGCCAGTCGGCCCGCTAAGTTCCTCGCCCATGAACACATCTCAGCACGTCAAGCTGCGCCTTGGGTTCTTCGAAGGCTTCGAGGTCGTCACCGGCCTCCTCCGCGACAGCGGCGCCCACCGCATCGAATCTCGCTGCTTCGTCCTCGACCGTGACATGGACCCAGGCCAGACCACTGCACTCGTACAGCTCCTGGAATACAGCCACCGGCATGTCAGCCACCCCGTTCGGGTCGAAGCCCCAACGGTGAACGGGGCGGCCTACTCGGCACAGAGTGCGGAGCTGTAACGGTGGTGGGGAACCATCGCTGACTGGCGATGACCTACCGAGACGATGTCGCCCACCGGTACGTCCGGGTCCCAGCGCGGGGCCTGCAGGCTGTAGCAGACCCGGCCGGGCCCCGCTCGCTCTGCGGCCCGCGGGTGCCGTCCTTTCCGTCCGCGGCGAGGGGGGAGAGACAGCGGTGCCGCCTGCGCCGAGCACACTGCTCGGCCCGCCGTACCGGCCGTGCCGTCACCGCCGTCCACATACTTCTGACCTGCAGCTATTCAGGATGAAAGGTTCGGTGTGCTGGACCTACTCCGGCCCGGCGCAAATTCAGCCCCGAACTACTGCGCACTCCAGTCATTGCCTGCTCCACCGACGATCGAAGGTGTGGTGACGGCCTCGGATCGTCCGGCGGCAGAATGGACGATGACGCGAAAGCGCATGGCAGAGGCGCCCGCACACGCGGGAACACCCGTACGCGGGGACGGTGGCGCCCCGCCGGCCGGTCAGTCCTCCGGCGGGAAGACCGGTTCGCCCGTCCCGGCCAGGGTGAGGGAGATCGCCTCGACCGGGCAGCCCTCGGCGGCGGCCAGCACCTCCTCGGCCGGTTCCCGGTCGGGGACGACGGGGCGGGAGCGGCGGGCCGCGTCCAGCCGGAACGCCTCCGGTGCGCTGCTCACGCACATTCCCGACCCGACGCACAGGTCCCGGTCCACCTCGACATGCCAGCGATCGGTCATCGGCCCTCCCCTCCTCGGGTGTTCGCGCGGGCTGCGGCGGGGCGCCGCGCGGGTTTCGCAGGTGTGCACGGACTCCGCGGGGTCGGCGTTCCGGCCGGAGGCCGGACTCTGCGGGTTCCGCGGGTTCCGCGGGTTCCTCGGACTCTGCGGGCTCCGCGGGTGCGCTCGGGGTCATCCCTCCGCGGGCAGGTGGATCATCTTCTGCTCCAGGTACTCGGCGTACCCCTCGGGGCCGAACTCGCGTCCGATGCCGGAGTTCTTGTAGCCGCCGAACGGGCCGAGCATGTCGAGGCTGAAGGTGTTCACGGAGTAGGTGCCGGTACGCACCCGGCGTGCGATGTCGATCCCGTGCTCCGTGTCGGCGGTCCACACGCTGCCGGAGAGGCCGTAGTCGGAGTCGTCGGCGATGCGGACCGCTTCGGCCTCGTCCTCGTAGGGCAGCAGGCAGACCACGGGGCCGAAGATCTCCTCGCGGGCGATCCGCATCGCGTTGTCGACGTCGCCGAAGAGCGTGGGTTCGACGTACCAGCCGGTGGGCATGGCCGCGGGACACCCGCCGCCCGCCAGGACGGTGGCCCCCTCCCGGCGGCCGAGGGCGATGTAGTCGAGGGAGCGGCGGCGCTGGCGTTCGGCGACCAGCGGGCCGACCTCGGTCGCCGGGTCCAGCGGATCGCCCACGGTCAGCGCCTCGGCGGCGGCCGTGAAGCGCTCGGCGATCTCGTCGTAGCGGCTGCGGGGTGCGAGGACGCGGGTCTGGGCCACGCACGCCTGGCCGTTGATCATCCAGGCGAACGGGGTGATGCCCGCGACCGCCGCGTCCAGGTCCGCGTCGGGCAGGATGACGGCGGCCGACTTGCCGCCCAACTCCAGTGTGACTCGCGTCAGATGGCGGGAGGCGACTTCCATGACCCGCTTTCCGGCGGCCACCGAGCCGGTGAAGGACACCTTGTCCACGCCCGGGTGCCCCACGAGGTACTCGCTCACCTCGCGGTCCGCGGGGAGGATCGACAGCACGCCCGGGGGCAGCCCGGCCTCGTCCACGATCCGGGCGAGCAGATAGGCGTCCAGCGGCGTCTCCGGCGAGACCTTCAGCACCGCCGAGCAGCCGGCCAGCAGCGCGGGCGCCAGCTTCGCGGCGGCGGTGAACTGGGGCACGTTCCACGGGACCACGGCCGCCACCACCCCCACCGGCTCCCGGCGGACGAGCAGCGGCCCCAGCGCCCCGGCCCGCCGCTCCTCGTGCGGGAAGTCGGCCGCGATCTTCAGCGCGGAGTCCCACACCATCATCGCGGCCAGCGCCTGCACCAGCAGCCCCGAGGTGCGGGGGCTGCCGTTCTGGGCGCTGACGAGGTCGGCGATCTCCTCGCTGCGGGCGGCGAACGCGTCCCGGATCCGGGCGACGGTCTCGATCCGCTCGGCCAGCGGCAGCCCGGCCCACACCCCGGAGTCGAAGGACTCGCGCGCGGCCCGTACCGCGCGGTCCACGTCCTCGCGTGCAGCGGCCGGCACGCGGCCGATGGGCCGCTCGGTGTGCGGGGAGACCACCTCGATCGTCTCCGCGCCCGCCGGGTCGGTGAAGGCGCCGCCGATGTAGAGCTGCCGGTGCTCGGTGTACGCGAGGCCGGCACTCCCACCGGAGTCGGCAGTCCCACCGGGGCCGGCGCTTCCATCGGAGCCGGCATTCCCGCCGGAGCCGCCGGGGTTGTCGGGGCCGTGGGGGCCGTGGGGGCCGTGGGGGCCTTCGGGGTTGTCCGTCATGACCGTGCCCTCCCTCCTCCGGCCACCCTCCGGTGGCCGCGGCGCGCGTTCCGGGCACCCGACGTCCGCATGTGACGCCCGACACCTTGCTGACAGCGCATCAGAACTAGTACCAGTTCTAGTTCCAGGGAACAATGCCTCTGCCGGCCCGCCAACCGTCCCGCTCGCGCACACCATCGGGGGAGCTGCCGTCCATGACGAACGAGCCGCAGGTCACGAAGCACGGGGGCGGGATCTGGAGCATCCCGGTGCCCATTCCGGACAACCCCCTGGGCCACACTCTCGTCCACGTGATCGAGACGGACGCCGGTCCCGTGCTGATTGACACCGGCTGGGACGACCCGGCCTCCTGGCAGGCGCTGCGCGACGGCCTCGCCGCGTGCGGCACCTCGGTCAACGCGCTGCACGGAGTGCTCGTCACCCACCACCACCCCGACCACCACGGCCTGTCCGCACGGGTGCGGGAGGAGTCGGGCGCCTGGATCGCCCTGCACGAGGCGGACGCCGCCGTCGTCCGGCGGACCCGCGACGTGGACCCGAGCCGGTGGCTGGGCTACCTCGTCGAGAAGCTCGCGGCTGCCGGTGCCCCCGACACCCATACGGCGCCGCTGCGCGCGGCCCTCGCGGAGGGCCGGGGCGGGCGGCCGCCCGGGAGACGGGCCGCGCTGCCCGACCGGGGGATCGAGCCGAACGCGCTGGTCGCTCTGCCGGGCCGGCGGCTGCGCGCGGTCTGGACCCCGGGGCACACGCCAGGACATGTGTGCCTGCACCTGGAGGAGCGGCATCCGGGGCGGGCGGGACCGGGCGGGCGGCTCTTCTCCGGGGACCATCTGCTGCCGACCATCAGCCCGCACATCGGCCTCTACGAGGAACCGGACGACGACGGGAGCAGCGACCCGCTCGGCGACTACCTCGACTCCCTGGAGCGGATAGCCGACCTGCGGCCCGCCGAGGTGCTGCCCGCGCACCAGTACGCCTTCTCGGACGCGCGGGCCCGCGTCGACGCGCTCACCGCACACCACGCGGAGCGCCTCTCGGATCTGCGAGCACTGCTCACGCAGCGGGATCTCACCCCCTGGCAACTCGCCGAGTCCATGCGCTGGAACCGCCCCTGGGAGCAGATTCCGTTCGGATCCCGCACCATCGCCGTCGCCGAGGCCGAGGCCCATCTGCGCCGGCTGGTCAAGCTCGGCCACGCGGAAGCCGTATCCGGGAGCCATCCCGTGGCCTACCGGGCGACCGGCTGACCCGGCGGCCCCGTCACCGGCCGGCCCGGCAACCCCCGTCACCGGGACCGCACGGCCGGGCCGCGGTCCGCCGCCGTACGCCCGCGGACCGGACCGCCCACCACTTGCCGCACGCCCGCGGACCGGACCGCCCACCATGGCCGCAAGCCTGCGTACCGGGCCGACCCGACAGCCGCGCGAGCCACCCGGCTACAGTGGCCGACAGCCAGACAACGCCTCCGCCCGGGGGAAGCCGGTGCGAATCCGGCGCTGACCCGCAACCGTGAGCGGTCCGCCACACCGTCGCGTACGTCGGACACAGATCGCGTCCCGCGATCCGTCCCGCGTCCGCCGCGCGGCACGGCCGACCGCGAGCCGGAGCGCCCGTGCGGAGGCGGGCTCCTGTGGCCGCCCAGGCCACCGGCCCGTCGAGGTATACGGAGCCGAGCCCGGTGCACCGCGGTGCGGGCCGCGCAGTCGCGCGCCCGCCCGGCGGGGCGGCCGTGCCCGGCTGCGGTCCGCTCCCGTCATCGAAAGGCATCCGCAATGTCACCGCGCCGCCGCCGCGCCACGGTCCTCGCCGCCGCCACCGTGCTGAGCGCGGCCGCCGCACCCGTGGCATCCGCCGCCGCACCCGCCGCGACAGCCACGTCCGTCGCGGCGTCCCCGGCCCGGACCACGGCGTCCGAGCTCCCGGACGGTCTCTACGGAACGGCCGACCCCAAGTACGACGGAGTGTGGCGGCAGTCGATGGCGCTGCTCGCACTGGACGGCGCGGAGGCCGTCCCCGCACGGAAGGCCGTGGACTGGCTCACCGGCCAGCAGTGCGCCGACGGCTCGTTCACCGCGTATCGCGCCGAACCCGGCAAGAAGTGCGACCCGGACGAAACCCCGGCGGACGTCAACGCGACCGCGCTGGCCGTCCAGGCGCTCGCCGCCGTGGGTGGCCGGAGCGACGCGGTGCGCGAGGGGCTGGAGTGGCTGGACTCGATCCAGAACAAGGACGGCGGCTGGGGCTTCGGGCCGCACGCCGACTCGGACGCCAACTCCACCTCGCTGGTCATCGGCGCGCTGCAGGCCGCGGGCCGGAACCCCGCGAAGACCACGGCCGAGGGCGGCGGCTCGCCCTACGACGCACTGCTGTCCTTCCAGCTCACCTGCGGCTCGAAGGGGATCGAGGACGCCCCGGGCGCCCAGGGCGCGTTCGCCTACCAGCCGGACAAGAAGGGCAGGCTCGCGCCGAACAACGACGCCACAGCGGCCGCCGTCCTGGCCGCGCTGGGCGAGGGCGCGCTGCCCGAACCACCGGCCGAGGACGCCGAGAACACCCCGGTCACGCCGCTGAAGTGCGCTTCGGGCGCGGACCAGGAGAGCGGGAAGGGCGTCCCGGGCGGCCGCAAGGCAGCCGCGGGCGCGGGAGCCGCCCACCTGGCCGCGACGCTGAAGAAGAACGGCGGTCACTTCACCTCGGTGGCGCCGGGCTCCTCCGACGAGCAGCCCGACTACGCGAACACCGCGGACGCCGTTGTCGCGCTGGCCGCGGGCGGGCACCGGGACGCAGCCGCCTCCTCGCTGTCCTGGCTGGCCGACAACCTCGGCAAGTGGGACAAGGCGCGAAACGATCCGGCCGCCATCAGTTCCCTGATGCTGGCCTCCCGCGCCACGGGCGGCGACCCCGCCGAACTCGGCGGCACCGACCTCCTCTCCCGCCTCAACCACACCGGCCCGAAGCCCGCCAAGATGCCCGAGGACGACGCCTCCGAGAAGAAGGACTCCGGCGCCACCATCCCCATCTGGGCCTTCGTCCTGATCGGCCTCGCCGTCGGTGCCGGATTCGGCATCCTGCTGAGCGGCCGCCGCAAGAGGCAGCAGCCGTGAGGGCCCGGATCCCCGCCGGCGCCGTGAAAGCCCGGATTCCCGCCGGGAGCTGCGGACTCGGCACGGGCGACCGGGCGGCGACGCGGAACCGGGCTCCGCGGTGGGGTGCGACCGCGGCGGCCGCGCTCGCGGGCCTCGCGGCGCTCGCCGCCCTCGTCGTGCTCCCGGCCCCGGAGGCGCACGCCGCCACCGCGCGGCTGCCCGCCGCCGAGTCGAGCGGCTACCGCTACTGGTCCTTCTGGCAGCGGCAGGAGAACGGTTCCTGGTCGTACGCCACCGAGGGACCGGCCACCCAGCGCCCCGAGGACGGAGACGTCCTGGGCTTCCGCTTCGCGCTGAGCGAGGATTCCGACCAGGCCGACAAGCCGCGCGGCGCCGTCGGTTTCGCCGCCGCCTGCGACGGGACGAAGGCCGGGAAGGAGAGCAAGCGGGTGGCCGTGCGGATCGACTTCGGGACCCGCGCGGACGCACCCGGCGGCGAGTCCGGAGACCCGCCCGCTGCCCGTACCGGCTGCGCCCGCATACCGGAGAGCGGCACCGCGGCCGACGCCCTCGCCAAAGTGGCCTCCCCCCTGCGTTACAACGCGGACGCCCTGCTGTGCGCCATCGACGGCTACCCCGCGAAGGGGTGCGGCGAACAGGCGGAGGGCAGCGGCGGAAGCGGCAAGAACGACGGCGAGGGTGACGGGGGTCAGGGGGACGGCGAGGGGAGCGCGGACACCGGGGGCCGGAGCGCGGACGGCGAGGCCGACGGCGGTCAGGGGGACGGCGCGTCGACCGCGGCGGGGGTGGCGGCGGGTGCGGCGGCCGTGGCGATCCTCGGCGCCGCGGCCCTGTGGCAGGCCCGCCGCCGAAAGCGCTAGCCGATGCCCCGCCCCACGTCCAGAGCACCGCTCTCCCGGGCGGCGGCGTCCCCGCGGCGGACGGCGCGCCCCGGAGCGCGCTCCGTCCTCGGCTTCCGCACCCGTCCCCGTCCGGCACCGGGAACAGGGTCCGGGAAGGAGCCGCGGCCCGGGCGAGGAGCAGCACCGGGAACGGATTCCGGGGCAGAGCACCGGGCAGAGCGCCAGGCGGGTAAGCGCCGGGCGGGTACCGGAGCGGTGGCCCGCTCTCCGCTGCGAGCACCGCTCTCCACCCGTAGCACCGCCCTGCACCCGGGGGCGTGGTGGCTCTGGGCCCTGGGTCTGGCCACCGCCGCCTCCCGCACGACCAACCCCCTCCTCCTCGGACTGCTGATGACGGTGGCGGGCTACGTGGTCGCGGCCCGCCGCACCGACGCGCCCTGGGCCCGCTCCTACACCGCGTTCCTGAAGCTGGGCCTGCTGGTCCTCACCATCCGCCTCGCCTTCGCCTTCCTCCTCGGCTCCCCCATCCCCGGCAGCCACGTACTCGTCGAACTCCCGGAAGTGCCGCTGCCCGACTGGGCCCGCGGGGTACGGATCGGCGGACGGGTCACCGCCGAGGGCATGGTCTTCGCGCTGTACGACGGGCTCAAGCTGGCGACGCTCCTGGTCTGCGTCGGAGCCGCGAACGCGCTCGCCAACCCGGCGCGACTGCTGAAGTCCCTGCCCGGAGCCCTCTACGAGGCGGGCGTCGCGGTCGTGGTGGCGATGACCTTCGCCCCGCACCTCGTGGCCGACGTACGGCGGCTGCGCGCGGCGCGGCGGCTGCGCGGGCGGGACGACCGCGGGCTGCGCGGGGTGGCGCAAGTCGCACTGCCGGTCCTGGAGGGCGCGTTGGAGCGCTCGGTCGCGCTCGCGGCGGCGATGGACGCACGGGGCTACGGCCGGACGGCGCGCGTTCCGGCCGCGGTGCGCCGCACCACCACGGCGCTGACGCTCGGCGGGCTGCTCGGCGTGTGCGCGGGTACCTACGGCCTGCTGGCCGCCGCCGGCGCCGGGTTCGGGCTGCCGCTCCTGCTGGCGGGCCTGGTCCTCGCGCTGGCCGGGCTGCGGCTCGGCGGCAGGCGGGCGGCCCGCACCCGGTACCGCCCAGACCGCTGGGGGATCCGCGCATGGCTGGTGTCGGCGTCCGGTGCCGCCGTCGCCGCGCTGCTGATCGCGGCGGCCGATGTGCTGCCGGGCCCGATGAACCCGCCGGCCGTCCCGCTGGCCGCGCCCCCGCTTCCGCTCTGGCCCGCCGCCGCCGTCCTGCTCGGCCTGCTGCCGGGCTTCCTCGCGCCCGCCCCGGCCCTCCCGGAGAACCGGCCCGGTGACCGGCCCGGTGACCGGCCCGGTGACCGGCCCGGTGGCGGCCGTGCACCCGCCGGTGCCCGCCGCGCGCCCTCGGCCGACGCGCACTCGGCCACATCGGCCACCGCACCGGCCACCGAGCACCCCCGGGCCGAAGACGAAGGCGACGACGCCAGCGACAGCGGCGGCAGCAGCAGCGGCAGCGGCAGCGGCAGCGGCAGCGGCAGCGGCAGCGGCGCAGCCCGAACCGACCGCACCGACATCGGCAGCAGCAGTGATCCGCGCGAGCGGGAGGCGGGGCCCTGCGCGCGGACGGCACCCAGGGCCCGGATCCCGCGGGCGCTGCGGGACCGGCAGCACGACGAGGAGAGCACCCGGTGATCACCTTCGAGCAGGTCAGTGTCGTCCACGACGGCGCGGACGGCCCCGCCTTCCCGGTGGTGGACGCCCACATACCCGAGGGCGAGCTGTGTCTGCTCGTCGGCCCCAGCGGGGCGGGCAAGTCCACCCTGCTGGGCACCGTCGCGGGCCTGGTCCCGCACTTCACCGGCGGCACCCTGCGGGGCCGCGTGACCGTGGCGGGCCGCGACACCCGGACGCACAAGCCGCGCGAACTCGCGGACGTCGTGGGCACGGTGGGCCAGGACCCGCTGGCCCACTTCGTCACCGACACGGTGGAGGACGAACTGGCCTACGGCATGGAGTCCCTGGGACTGCCGCCGGGGACCATGCGCCGCCGGGTCGAGGAGACCCTCGACCTGCTCGGCCTCAACGAGCTGCGGGACCGCCCGATCGCCTCCCTCTCCGGCGGCCAGCAGCAGCGCGTGGCCATCGGCTCGGTCCTCACCCCGCATCCCCGGGTGCTCGTCCTCGACGAACCCACCTCGGCGCTGGACCCGCCGGCCGCGGAGGAGGTCCTGGCCGTGCTGCAACGGCTCGTCCACGACCTGGGCACCACCGTTCTGATGGCCGAGCACCGGCTGGAGCGCGTGGTGCAGTACGCGGACCGGGTGCTGCTGCTGGCGCCGGAGGGCGAGCGGGGCCGGGACCGGGCCGCAGGCCCGGCGGACGCGGACATCCCCGGGTCGGGTGCCGCCGGTTCCGCGACCGCCGGTTCCGCGACCACTGGTTCCGCCACCACTGGTTCCGGAACCTCGGGCTCCGGCGCCTCGGGCTCCGGCGCCACCGCTCCGGAGCCGGCGGGCGGCGGCGCGGAGCCGCGGGGCACGGCACGGATCGGCGATCCGGCCGCCCTGCTGGCGGTCTCCCCGGTGCGGCCCCCGGTGGTGGAACTGGGCGAACTGGCGGGCTGGGACCCGCTTCCGCTGTCGGTACGGGATGCCCGCCGCCGTGCGGACACGCTGCGGCGGCGGCTGGCGGACCGGCCCGCGCCCGCTGCCGCGCCCGCTGCGGCGGACTCCCCGGCAACGGAGGCACGACCGGTCGCCGAGGTCTCCCGGCTCGGCCTCGTCCGCGACCGCGTCACCGCTCTGCACGAGGTCTCCCTCACGCTGCACGCCGGGCGCACCACCGCGCTGATGGGACGCAACGGCGCGGGCAAGTCGACCCTGTTGAACACGCTCGTGGGGATGCACCGGCCCAGCTCCGGCCAGGTCTCCGTCGGCGGCCGGACCCCGCACCGTACGCGGCCGGCCGAACTGCTGCGGCACGTCGGCCTCGTCCCGCAGGAGCCGCGCGACCTGCTCTACGCGGAGACCGTCGCCCGCGAGTGCCGTACCGCGGACGCCGACGCGGACGCCGCACCGGGCACCTGCCGGGCGCTGGTCTCCCGGCTGCTTCCCGGAGTCCCGGACAGCACCCATCCCCGCGATCTGTCCGAGGGGCAGCGGCTGGCACTGGCGCTGTCGATCGTCCTGACGGCCCGGCCACCGCTGCTGCTGCTGGACGAACCGACCCGGGGACTGGACTACGCGGCAAAGTCCCGGCTGGTGCTGCTGCTGCGCGAGCTGGCGACGCAGGGCCATGCGATCGTGCTCGCCACCCACGACGTCGAGCTGGTGGCGGAGCTGGCGCACCGCGTCGTCGTCCTCGCGCAGGGCGAGACCGTGGCGGACGGGCCCACCGACGAGGTCGTCACCTCCTCACCGGCCTACGCTCCGCAGGTCTCCAAGATCCTGGCCCCGCAGCCCTGGCTGACGGTCGGCCAGGTGCGGGAGGCGCTGTGAGCCGCCCGGCGCCGGGCACCGGCCGGGCCGTACGCGGCGACCGGGCCGTGCGCGCGGTGCGGCTGGGTCCGCGGTCGGTGGCGGCACTGGTGCTCACCAGCGCCACCGGTGTGGCGGCCTTCGCCTGGCCCCTGCTGGCCGACCGGGCGTCCGGGCTGGCGCACTCGCGCGACGCCCCCTGGCTGTTCGCGGCGCTGCTCCCGCTGCTGCTGGCGGTCGCCGTGGCGACCGTCTCCGAGACCGGGCTGGACGCCAAGGCGGTGGCCATGCTGGGCGTGCTGGCGGCGGCCGGTGCCGCACTGCGGCCGCTGGGGGCGGGCACGGCGGGCCTGGAGCCGATGTTCTTCCTGATGGTGCTCTCCGGCCGGGTGCTGGGGCCGGGATTCGGGTTCGTGCTGGGTGCCGTCTCGATGTTCGCCGGGGCGCTGCTGACGGGCGGGGTGGGCCCCTGGATGCCCTTCCAGATGCTCACCATGGGCTGGGTCGCCATGGGTGCCGGGCTGCTGCCCGCTCCGGCCACGCTGCGCGGCGGCCGGGAGCGGGTCCTGCTCGCCGGCTACGGCGCGGTGTCCGCACTGCTCTACGGGTTGATCATGAACCTGCAGGGCTGGCCCTACATCGCGGGCCTCGGCTCGGGCCTCTCGTTCGTGCCCGGTGACCCGCTGCCGGAGAATCTGGCCCGGTACGGGGCATATGTGCTGGCCACCTCGCTCGGCTGGGACGTGCCCAGGGCGCTGCTGACCGTGGTGCTCACCCTGACCCTGGGGGGCACCGTGCTGCGGGCGCTGCGCCGGGCCACCCGGCGCGCCGCCTTCGAGGCGGCGCCGGTGTTCGCGGAGCCGGCCGCGGGCGCGGGCGAGCGGACCGGCGGCGGGACCTCCGCGCCGCCGGGATCCGGGGGATCATCGGCGGGGTGAGGTCCCGTGTTCCTGCCCGACCCCGACGGGCAGGAACACGGGTCTCAGGGCGAGCCCGCAGTCTGCGGAAGCTCGCGGCTCTGCTCCCGGCGGCGCGGCGCGCCGCCGCGGTCCGGGACCTCCGGTGCGCACCGGAGCCGGTTTCCGTACGGGGAGGGGCCTGCCCGGGACGGGCGCGGCCGCACGGAGGACGGCCCCGCAGCGCACCGCTTCGCGGCGGGCGCCTTCGCGGCGGGCGGCGGACGGCCCGGTGGCGGCGCCGTGGTGCTCGGGCCGGCGACGACCGGAGCCGCATCCGGCCCGGTCCCCGCCGGCTCACCCGAGCGCGCCGCGTACCGCAGCGGGTACTCGACCACGCTCGGGTCCCCCGTTCTTCCCCGTTGAACTGGAGAACGATCGTTCTCCAACCGGGCAAGACAGTATCGTAGAGAACGGCGGTTCTCAAGACGTGGGGAGAACGGGATATGGACAGCGACGCCACGACCGAGGCGCGCATCCTCAGCGCGGCGGATGCGCTCTTCTACGCGCACGGCGTGCAGACCGTGGGCATGGACCGCGTCCGGGACGCCAGCGGCGTCTCGCTGAAGAAGATCTACAAGTGCTTCCCCTCCAAGGGCGCCCTGGTGGAGGCGTATCTGCGCCGCCGGGACCGGTGGGCCAGGAACGCGCTGGAGGAGCGGGTGTCCCGGCACACCGACCCGGAGGAGCGGGTGCTGGCGGTCTTCGACTGGCTCTACGACTGGGTGGACGGGCCGGACTTCCACGGCTGCGCGTTCATCAACGCCTTCGGCGAACTGGGCGCCGACTCCCAGGGGGTCGTCGACGCGGTGCGCGAGCACAAGGGCGCCGTCCGCGGCTATCTGCGGGACCTGGCGCACGAGACCGGCGCGGCGGAGCCGGAGTGGCTCGCCTCGCAGTTGGCCGTGCTGCTCGACGGCGCGATGAGCAACGCCTCCATCACCGACTCCCCGGCCCCGGCAGCGCACGCACGCTCCGCCGCGGAGACACTGCTGCGCACCGCGACCGCCCCGGCACCCGCCGCGGACCCGGCCCGGTAGCCGCGGCCGGAGGCGCGCACCGTCGCCCGCGGGCGCCGAAGAGCACGGCCCTGCGGCCGCAGCCCCTACAGTCGCTGCAGGATGGTGGCCGTGGACAGGGCGCCGCCCGCGCACATGGCGATCAGGGCGAACTCCTTGTCGGCGCGCTCCAGTTCGTGGAGCGCGGTGGTGAGGAGCCGGGCGCCGGTCGCGCCGACGGGGTGGCCGAGGGCGATGGCGCCGCCGTTGACGTTGACCTTCTCCAGGTCCTGCTCGAAGACCTGGGCCCAGGAGAGGACGACCGAGGCGAACGCCTCGTTGATCTCGACGAGGTCGATGTCCCCCAGGGACATCCCGGCCTTGCCCAGCACCGCACGGGTGGCGTCGACGGGCCCGTCGAGGTGGAAGTGCGGGTCGGCACCCACCAGCGCCTGTGCGACGATCCGGGCACGGGGGCGCAGCTTCAGCGCCCGCGCCATCCGCTTGGAGGCCCACAGCACCGCGGCGGCCCCGTCGGAGATCTGCGAGGAGTTGCCGGCCGTGTGGACGGCGGTGGGCAGCACGGGTTTGAGCCCGGCGAGGGCCTCCATGGAGGTGTCGCGGAGCCCCTCGTCGCGGTCGACGTGGCGCCACATGCCCTGCCCGGCCGCCTGCTCCTCCTCGGTGGTGGGCACCTGCACCGCGAAGGTCTCCCGCTTGAAGCGCTCCTCGGCCCACGCGGTGGCGGCGCGCTCCTGGGAGAGGAGGCCGAGCGCGTCGACCCGCTCCCGGGACAGGCCGCGGTGGCGGGCGATGCGTTCGGCGGCCTCGAACTGGTTGGGCAGGTCGACGTGCCACTCGTCGGGGAAGGGCTTGCCCGGACCGTGCTTGGATCCGCTGCCCAGCGGAACGCGGGACATGGCCTCGACGCCGCAGCCGATGCCGACGTCGATGACCCCGGCGGCGACCATGTTGGCGACCATGTGGTTGGCCTGCTGGGAGGAGCCGCACTGGCAGTCGACGGTGGTGGCCGCGGTCTCGTAGGGCAGGCCGACGGCCAGCCAGGCGTTGCGGGCCGGGTTCATGGACTGCTCGCCCGCGTGGGTGACGGTGCCGCCGACGACCTGCTCGACGCAGTCGGCGTGCAGACCGGTGCGGTCCAGGAGTTCGCGGTAGGTCTCCCCCAGCAGATAGGCGGGGTGCAGGGTGGCCAGGGCGCCGGAGCGCTTGCCGATGGGGGTGCGCACTGCTTCGACGATGACGGGTTCGGCGGCCATGACTCGTCCTCTCCAGCCCGGCTGGCTCCCCACCAGCACAACTAGTACGCGTTCTAGTTCTCCGGACAGTGTGCGGAGCGCACGCGCCGCGACGCAAGGGTCTTGCACACCCCACAGCACACACACCCGCACGCTCCGTGCACGGGAACCGGGCCGCGCCTCTTGCCTCTTGTAGAACCCGTTACTACCTTCGAGGCGGTTCTGACGGAACGTCAGGAGTGCCGGTCGGTGCGCCAGCACGCCGCCACCGCGCTCCGGGCACCGCGCGTGCCGCGGACGCCGCCGTCAGCACGCCGACGATGGAGTGGAGCTGCCGATGTCCTCCTGCCCCGCGCTGCCCGACGGGTTCGACTTCACCGACCCGGACATCTATCAGGACCGCGTCCCGCTGCCCGAGTTCGCCCTGCTGCGCGAGACCGCGCCGGTGTCGTGGATCCGGCAGCCGCGGGGCGTGGCGGGCTTCGACGACGAAGGGTACTGGGCGGTGACCCGGCACGCGGACGTGAAAGAGGTCTCCACCCGCCCGGAGCTCTATTCCTCCAACCTGAACACCGCCGTCATCCGGTTCGCCGCGCACATGAACCGCGAGCAGATCGACATCCAGAAGCTGATCATGCTCAACATGGACCCGCCCGAACACACCCGGGTCCGGCAGATCGTGCAGCGCGGCTTCACGCCCCGCGCCGTCCGCGCGCTGGAGACCGCCCTGCGCGAGCGCGCCACCCGGATCGTGCAGAGCGCGCGGGAGGACGGCAGCGGCGACTTCGTCACCGACATCGCCGTCGAACTGCCGCTGCAGGCCATCGCCGAACTCATCGGCGTCCCCCAGCAGGACCGCTCCCGCATCTTCGACTGGTCCAACAAGATGGTCGCCTACGACGACCCCGAGTACGCCATCACCGAGGAGGTCGGCACCCGCTCGGCGGCGGAGCTCGTCTCGTACGCCATGACGATGGCCCAGGCCCGCAAGGAGTGCCCCGCCCGGTACGCGGGGGACGACATCGTCAGCCGGCTCGTGGCGGCCGAGGGCGAGGGCAACCTCAGCGCGGACGAGTTCGGGTTCTTCGTGATCCTGCTGGCCGTCGCGGGCAACGAGACCACCCGCAACGCCATCAGCCACGGCATGCACGCCTTCCTCACCCACCCCGGGCAGTGGGAGCTCTTCCGCACCCAACGGCCCGCAACGGCGGCCGAGGAGATCGTGCGCTGGGCGACGCCCGTGGTCTCCTTCCAGCGCACCGCCACCCGGGACACCGAGCTGGGCGGGGCGCGGATCACGGCCGGGGACCGGGTCGGCCTCTTCTACTCCTCGGCCAACAACGACCCGGAGGTCTTCGCGGACCCGGGCACCTTCGACATCACCCGCGACCCCAACCCGCACCTCGGCTTCGGCGGCGGGGGCCCGCACTTCTGCCTGGGCAAGAGCCTGGCCGTGCTGGAGATCGACCTCATCTTCCAGGCCGTGGCCGACCTCGCGCCCGGGATCCGGCTGGCCGGACCGGCGCCCCGCCGGCTCCGCTCGGCCTGGATCAACGGCATCAAGGAGCTGCGGGTCGACTACCGCTGACCCCGGGCCGGCAGCCGGCCCGCGGCGCACCCCCGGCCCGCGCATAGGCGCCCGGTGTGACGCCGTAGCAGCGGACGAACCAGCGGTGCAGGTGCGCCTGGTCGGCGAACCCGCAGACCGCAGCGGCCTCGGCCGCGGTGGCGCCCTCAGAAAGCATCCGGCGGGCACCCCGCAGCCGCAGTTGCCGCTGGAAGTCGCTGGGCGGCATCCCCAACTCCGCGCGGAAGGCGCGGTAGAGGGCGAACCTGCTGCAACCGGCCGACTGCGCCAGCACCTCCGCAGGAACCTCCCGGTCCCAGCTCTCCGCCAGCAGTTCCCGGGCCCGGCGCACCGCCGCCGAACCGACGCGCGGGGCCGTCGCGCGGGCCGGGGTGCGCGCGCCCCGGCGCACCATCGCGACCACCGTCTCGGTGAGCCGCTCCTCCCGGACCAGCGCGCTCGCGGCGGGCCCGCCCGCCAGGGCGGCGTGCAGCCGCAGCAGCGCCGTCCGCAGCACCCGGTCGGTACGCACCGGCTCGGGGAACAGCGGCATCGGGGCGTCCCGGCCGACGGCGTCGGTGAGCACGGAGCGCACCAGATCGGGCCCCAGGTGGACGATGCGGTAGGTGAAACCGGCCGGTGCCGCCGACTCCCCGTCGTGCGGATCGTCCGGGTTGAAGGCCATCACCATGCCCTCGGCACTGGTGTGGTCCCCGCCGCGGCAGCGGAACCGCTGAGCTCCGGTCTCGGTCACCGCGAAGGAGTACGCGTCGTGGCTGTGCCGGTGGAAGGCATGGCCGGTGAAGTGGGCCCGCATGGCCTCCAGCGGCTGGTCCGGCGCGCGCCAGTAGCGCACCCAGTCGCCGGGCGCTGCACCCGCCGGCCCGGATCCCTCACCCATACCGCGGCCCTCCTGTACGTCCCGCCTCTCGGCGCGTTCCCCCAGGTCACAGTCTGCCAGCCCGGCTGCCGGGCCGTCGCGCCGCAGCCGCACCGGCGTTCAAGACAGCCGGGGCCGGGCGCACGCAGAGTCGGACGCATGCGTTTCGACACCAAGGCCGCCGTGCTGGTCCGCCCGGACCTCGCGGACTGGCAGAAGCTCAATGTGACCGCGTTCCTGGCCAGCGGAATCGCCGGCGTCTCCGACGAGGTGACCGGCGAGCCGTACGAGGACGGCTCGGGCAACCGCTACCTGCCGCTGCTCCGCGAACCCGTGCTGTGCTTCGCCGCCGACCGGGAAGGGCTCGCCGCGGCCCATCGGCGCGCACTCTCCCGCGGGCTGGCACTCGCCGTCTACACCGACGAGATGTTCGCCACGGGCAACGACGCCGACAACCGCGCGGCCGTGCGGGCCGTCGAGGCGGAGAAGCTCAGTCTCGCCGGGCTGGCGCTCTACGGTCCCCGGAACTCGGTGGACCGGGCGGTGAAGGGGCTGAAGCTGCACCGCTGACAGCATCCGGGCCGTCCGGGCCGTCCGGCAGGGCCTCGGGGCCGCTCCGCGTGCCGGGCGGCCCGTCGGCGGCCCCGTCGCCCTGGGCAGCACCCCAGTCGGATCCGTCGGCGGCCCCGTCGACGGACCCGCCCCCGCTTCGCGCGTCCGTGCCCCGTATCCCGGCGAACAGCCGCTGGCCGTAGAAGCCGGCCGTCACCACGGCGACCCCGCCCACCGCGTCGAGCAGGTAGTGGTTGGCGGTGGCCATCACCACGAACGTGGTCAGCAGTGGATAGAGCGCACCCAGCGCCCGCAGCCAGCGGTTCCGGGTGAGCAGGAAGACGACGACCGCGCACCACAGCGACCAGCCCACGTGCAGCGAGGGCATCGCCGCGTACTGGTTGGAGAGCTGGGTGAGCGCGCCGAAGTCCGGGTCGGACAGGTCCTGCGGGCCGTGCGCCGTGTCGATGTAGCCCAGCCCCGGCATCAGCCGCGGCGGTGCCAGCGGGTACAGCCAGAAGCCCGCCAGCCCCAGCAGGGTGGCGAAGCTCAGCGCCGTGCGCGCCGCGCGGTACTGCGGCGCCCGGCGCACGTACAGAAAGCCCAGCAGGACGATCGGCACCAGGAAGTGGAACGTCGTGTAGTAGGTGTCCCCGGCCTCCCGCAGCCATTCCGTGCGCGCGGCCAGCTTGTTGAGGCTGTGCTCGACGTCCAGGTGCAGGAACCGCTCGGCGGCCAGTACCTGGTCCCCGTGCCCCTCGGCGAGGGAGCGCGAGTCGGGCGCGTGGCCGCGGACGTAGGAGTAGGCCCAGTAGCCGACCCGGATCAGCAGCAGTTCCAGCATCAGGTTGGGGCGGCTGAGCGGGCCCGAGGGCTGCGGCGCCGCCCAGGCGGGGGCTTCCCGCAGCAGGAACGGCACGGCGCAGGAGGCCAGCAGGGCCGCCAGCAGCACCGCGTTCTCGCCGAGCATGCCGAACGCGGCGATCTTGGGGACGAGCGCGCTGCCGTCCAGCGTCATCACCATCACCACGAAGACCGGCCACACCAGCCGGTCCCCGGTGCGCCGTCCGACGCGTCCCACGATCGCCAGCAGCACCCACAGCTGCTGGTGCTGCCAGGCGGTCGGGGAGGCGGCCACGGCGGCGCAGCCCACCACGGCGGCGGCGAGCAGGAGCTGTCCGTCCCGCGCGTAGCGCACCGCCCGGCGCAGCGCCAGCCATCCGACGGCGGGGACCAGCACCGCCAGCAGCACCGCCTCCGGCGCCCCGTGCAGTCCGGCCCGCAGCAGCGCTCCGTGCAGCGACTGGTTGGCGGTCGCATCCGCCGCGTCGCCCAGGCCGACCCCCGCGACGTGGTGGATCCAGTAGGTCCACGAGTCGTCCGGCATGGCGGCCCAGGCGGCCAGGGTGCAGATCAGGAACGTCCCGGCGCCCGAGACGGCGGCCCTGCGGCGCCCGGTGAGCCACAGCAGCGGGACGAAGAGCAGGGTGGCGGGCTGCAGCGCACCGGCCACGCCGATGAGCACGCCCTGCGCCTTACCGGCGAGCGCCACCACGGCCTGCCCGCGCGGGCCCGCGAACGGCCCGCCCGCCGGACCGCGTTGCTCCTGGTGCCGGTCCGCGCCGCCCGCCAGCCAGCCGACCAGCACCAGCAGCACCGGCAGAATGCTGGTCTGCCCGAGGTGGAAGGTGTTGCGCACCGGGATCGAGAGCACCAGCAGGCTCAGTGCGGCCGGGAGTGCGAAGAGCGCGGTGCGCCGCGAGACCGGCCCGGGCAGCGCCCGGACCGCCACGGCGCCGACGGCGGCGACCAGCAGCAGGGTGCCGAACGTCCAGACCACGCCGAGCCCCTGCTCGGCGGCCCGGGTGAGGGGCTTGAGCACCAGCCCCGCGAACGGCGTCCCGGTGAACGCCGCGTCCCCGTCGTAGAGCGAACCGTGCACCCGCAGCACACCGCTGTCGCCGGTCCAGGCGAACAGGTCCACGAGGCGTTCGTCCCGGGGAAGCCGCAGCACGGCGACCGCCTGCCGGACGGCCAGCGCCAGCGCCAGCAGCCACAGCCCCGCCAGCAGCATCCCCGCGCGGGAGCCCAGCCGCCCCCACGGCCCGGGGAGCCTCCGCAACGGCCCGCCCCCGGACAGGTGCCGTTCCCCGCCCCGGTCCGGCCCCTCGCCGTCCACCACCGTTTCCGCCGCCACGCCCCGCCGTCTCCGTCCTGTCCGCCGGTGTTCCGTCCGCGTTCCCCCGCGGACACCCGGATCTGCTCCACCCCCCGAGGGCGAGCCCTCAGGTTCAGACGCGAGAAACCTACTCGCTACCTGACATCTCCGCGCGCCCGGCCACCTGGACGGCAGGAGCGGGCCGCACCGGCGCGGCCGGCTCGCGACACCGGCCGCACCGGACCGGCCACGGCGCGGGGCGGAGCGGGTGCGTCGGTGCGGGGCCGGGCACCGGGGCGCGGCGTCCCCGGGCGGTGCGGCGTCCCCGGGCGGTGAGCCGTCGTGGGGCGGTGCGGCAGGATGGGCCCATGAGCATCGTCAAGATCAAAAACGCTGTCGAGCTACGCACATAAGCAGTCTCCCGGGCCACACTCCAGATCCAGGGCAGGCACGGGGGCCGGGCCGACAGGCAGGAACCGTCAGCAGCGAGCCTCTGCCTTGGCCAGAGCGTCGCGGTGCTCCTTCGTCCACGGCGCCCGTTGCTGGTCGGCAGGCAAGCCCGCCAGTCCGGCCCTTATGTGGTCGGCAGCGTCCGCGTACGCCTTCAGCCCCAGGTTCGCCAGGCCCAGGTTCAGCCGCTGGAAGTTCGGAGTCAGCCAGTACGCCGTACCCGGCGGCTGGTCCTGGGCGGCGTCGGACAGGCCCATGGCTTCATCCAGGAGCCGCCGCGCGGCGTCCGCCTGACCCAGCTCACCCAGCCCCTGAGCCACCTGGGCGGCGTCGCCCATGCGTTGGGGTGCGCTGGCGCCCGGCGTGTAGTACGCGGCGGAGAACCAGCGAACCATGCCACGGGGATTGCCTTGCTGGCGCGCGATGTACCCCCGGAAGTTCAGGGCCTGGGCCGCCAGCGTGCCGGAGCCCACCTCGTCGGCCAGCTCCTCCGCTTCGGCCAGCCGCTCAACAGCCTTCGCGTCCTGGCGCGTGGAGGCGTACAGCCACCCCATGAACTGGACTGACTCCGCAGCGATTTCGGCCAGAGCGGCACGGTGCGGGCCCCGGGACTCCTTCAACAGGCCCAGAAGCGTGGCTGTCTGGGCCTCCACGGGCCCGATGAGCGGGGAGGGGCCCAGGGTGTCGTCAAGCCTCCGCTGGACCGCCAGGACGTCCCCGAGGGCCTCCACGGCCCTGCCGTCGATGCGGGTCGGGTGAGCGATGGCGTGCGCGACGCGCTCCCCGCTGTCCTCCGCCAGGCCGGCGGCCAGGCTCACCAGTTCCCCGCCGGCATCCAGGAGCCTGTCCAGGGCCTCTGCCAGTTGCGGCGAAGGGAGTTGCTTCCCGGCCAGGACACGCGACAGGTACGCATGGTCGTAGACCAGCTCCCGGGCGGCTGCGCGAATCGACATGCCCCGAGCCTTCAGCGCGGCACGCACGGTCTGACCAAATTCCCCGCCCGTCATGGTGACAGGGTACCCAGTCACCGCTCAGTCACCATCTGTCATCAGTGGAAAAGGGGAGGCTGGCTCGCACAGGCGCCCCGGCGACGCGGCGAACGTCCCGGGGCCGGCCGACTGCGAAGGAGTCGACATGAGCACACTACGGCGCCTGCCCTGGGACGGACCCGAGGGCAAGCCTGCCTACGTACCCGAGGGCGGGCACGGGGAGATCACCCGACTTGCCGACGCGACGGAAGCCAAGATCCTGACCATGGCCCGCGTGGACGCGAAGCGCGCCCGTTCCCTGGCCGAGGAGGACAGTGTCAGTCCAGCGGAATTGCGCCTGGCCGTGTGGTATCTGGCCAGTGCCGTGGAGGAGGCTGTCAGGGTTGCCGACCTTCGCGGAGAGCGGCTGCCGGGCCTGGACAGCGAAGGGGCGATCCGATGACGTACCCACTGGAGACCCAGGCGTACCCGCCGTGTGAGTGTCCCCGCTGCCGACCGGCCCGGGAACGTGAAGCCCGGGAGCTGGAGGCGGACCTGGCCGGACTGACCCGCCAGGCGGACAGCGACACGGACACCCCGGCGGACGCCTCCGGCCAGTAGGCGGTCAGCGCGGACAACGACAGAAGCCCCAGCGGCCACCTGACGGACAGGCGCCACTGGGGCTTCGCCGTGAACGGACATGCACGGACCGGGCTACGGACAGACCCATTGCGGGGCGGGGCGGGGCGGGTGCGTCGGTGCGGGGCCGGGCACCGGGGCGCGGCGGCTCCGGGCGGCGCGGCGTCCCCGGGCGGTGAGCCGTCGTGGGGCGGTGCGGCAGGATGGGCCCATGAGCATCGTCAAGATCAACGCGCTGACCGTACCGGACGACCAGCGGGAGGTGCTGGAGCAGCGGTTCGCCGCGCGCAAGGGCTTCGTGGAGAGCGCCGACGGATTCGAGTGGTTCGAGCTGCTGCGTCCGTTGGAGGGAAGCGACCGCTACCTCGTCTACACCCGGTGGCGGGACGAGGAGTCCTTCCAGGCGTGGATGAACGGCCCCATGAAGGAGGCCCACCAGCAGGCGAAGGGCGACGACGGCGGCGCGGGGGCCGGCGACGGGGGCGCCGAGCGGCCGAAGCCCGCGGCGACCGGCTCGGAGACCTGGTCCTTCGAGGTCGTGCAGCAGGCGCCGCCGAAGAAGTGAGTCAGCCCTCGAAAGTGAGGCGCACGCGCCCGTCCTGAAGGCGGGTGGCGCGCACCCGGTCCAGGTCGGCGACGTGCACCGTGGGGCCGTGTTCCGCGGCGCGCGGGCCGACGCCGACGACCGGCATCCCGGCGGCCAGGCCCGCGGCGACACCGGCGCCCGAGTCCTCGAAGGCGACGCACTCGTGCGGCGGGAAGCCCAGCTCGGCGGCGCCCTTGAGGAAGCCCTCGGGGTCGGGTTTCCCGGCGCCGACGTCGGTGGCGGTGACCCGGACCGCGGGCATGGCCAGCCCCGCGGCCGCCATCCGGGCCGCGGCCAGCTCGGCCGTCGCGGAGGTCACCAGGGCGTGCGGCAGGTCCCGGAGCGCCGCCAGGAAGGCGGGGGCGCCGGGCACGGGGACGATCCCCTCGGTGTCGGCGGTCTCCCGGGCCAGCAGGACGCGGTTCTCCGCGCGGTTCTGCTCCATGGGGCGGTCCGGCAGCAGGGTGGCCATCGTCAGGTGGCCCTGGCGGCCGTGCGCGACCGACATGACGTGGTCGGGGTCGAGTCCCTGCTCGGCGGCCCAGCCCCGCCAGACCCGGGTGACGACGGCGTCGGAGTCGACGAGGGTGCCGTCCATGTCGAGCAGCAGCGCGCGGACGGTGAGCTGTGGTGCGGGCATGCGGAAGGCTCCCGGGGTCGCGGTCGGCGCGCTGGGCTCGCGCGGGGCGGGCGGCCTGGCGGGCTCATGGGCGAGGAAGGACAGATGGCCCGCCCGCCGGTCAGGGACGCCCCTTCCGTCAGGCCAGGGGCACGGGCGGGACCATTTGTTTCCTCATCATACAAAGCGGGAGCGGCTCCGGGCCAGTCCGGGCGCGGCCCGGGCTCACCCCGAGGTGCGGGCCTCCAGGTGGCGGCGGGTCGCGGGACCGTACTCGCCAGGGGCGTCGTCCCACAGCCGGTAGTGCGCCTGGTACCGGAAGACGGCCTCCTGGACCCGCGAGGAGTAGCCGCCGTCCTCCTCCGCCCGCAGGTCGTAGTAGCCGGCCTGCTTCAGCCTGCGCTGGAGTTCGACGACCGCGACGCCGGTGTCACCGGGGCGCAGCGTCTCCCCGGTGGGGCGCTCCGGGTGCTCCGGGCGCGGGCGCACCCGCTCCCGCCCTCCGGACCGGCCCGGCGGCTCCGAGACGTCCTGCCGACCGCCCCCGGAGGGCGACGGGCTCGCCGTGTGCTTGCCGCTGTCGCGGTCGGCGCGCGGGGTCGCCGCGGCGCTCGACCGGGCGGGGGACGGCTCGGGGCGCTCGCGCTGCGGCGTCGGGGTCGCGGACGGGGTGGCGGGGGGCGGGTCCTCGTCGGGCGCTGCGGTGGGCATGTGGCGCAGCGCACGGCCGTCCGCGGCGCGGCTGCCGTCGTCGGTCAGCAACTGGGTGGTCAGCAGGCCGCCGCCGAGCACGGCGGCCACCCCGACACCGGCGAACACCGCGGTGCTGGGTCTGCGGCGCTCGGCCATCCGGCGGTGCCGTGCCGGAGGCGGCCCGGCGGTCGCGGAGCGCTCCGCGCGGCGGAGGCCCGCGGCTCTCGCGGCGTCGGGCCCTGCGGCGTCCGCGCCGTCCGGTCCTGCGGCGTCCGGGAGTTCGGCCGTCTCCGCCGCTTCGTGGGCCGCGGGCGGAGCGAGGTCGGGCAGCGGCACATGGGCGCCCGCACGGGCTTCCGGCACCGGCGGCGGACCGGACCCTTCCGCCGCGCCCGCCGGAGCACCGACTCGGTCCTCACCCGGGGCTTCCTCGTCCGGCGCCCGCACGGGATCGCTCCCCAGCAGGCGCACATAGGGGCGGATGTGCAGCGGATCGGCGGACGCGGGCTCCCGTGTGGTGCCCCGGACCGGCTCCCGGACCTCCGGGTCGCCGTCCTGCCCGGCTCCGCCGCCGCAACCGGCCCGGTCGGCGGGCGTGCACTCCGCCGCACTCCGGCCGCACCCGGGACATGGTCCGTCCCCCGCCATCCCGCTCCCCTCCCCCGGCACCAGCACGCCGTCCGGTTCACGGCCGCCGTGCCCGAATCGCCAGTAACTGTCCAATGCTGGACGATACGCGGTCCGGGTCGGTCAGGGTCAAGCACACAGGAAAAGCCGACGGGCCAGGAAAGGACCCACGGCGGACGAGTCGGCCGATGTCGCGACAGCCGGTGCCGCGACCAGCCGGTGCCGCGCCGCGCAGCCGCCCCGGCCGCTCGGCTCACCCCGGCCGGGGCGGCTGCGACCGGCCGCTCTCCGCGGTCAGTTCGCGCACCAGCTCCGTCAGGTCGGTGGGGCGGTCGGGCGTCCACCAGTCCCCCAGCAGTTCGGCCAACTCCTGCTGCCGGGCGTCCGCGAGGGCCCGGGCCGCCTGCTCACCGCGCGGCGTGGCCACCAGTTCCAGACCGGCCCGGGTCGCCAGCCCGCGCTCCTCCAACTCCCGTGCCCCTTCCGCGACGACGTGCGACGGCACCGACCCGGAGTCCTCCAGCAGCGCGGGCTCGACGGGACCGTCGTAGTGGACGCGCAGCAGCATCCACACGGCGGCGGGGGCCAGATCGAGTCCGGCGCCGCGGGCGATCTGCACGTACAGGCCGTGCCGGCCCTCGATGGTGCTGAGCCGCGAGAGGGCGCGGGTGACCTCGTCGGCCGAACTGCGCTCGACCGGGCAGGCGCCCAGCGTCTCGCTCTCGTCCGGCACCTGCACGCTGCGGCGCAGCCGCTGCTGACGCAGCAGCCAGGTCAGCGCGAAGGCGAGCGCCGCCAGCGGCGCGGAGGAGAGGAAGACGTCCGTGATGGAGGCGGAATAGGCGTCCAGCACCCCGCGCCGGGCGCCGGGCGAGAGCCGGCCGATCGACTGCGGGTCGCGCCGCAGGGTGTCGGGGCTGATCCCGGCGGGCAGGGCCCTGCCGCGCAGCGCCGCGGAGAGCTCGCCGCCCAGCCGGGAGGCGAACAGCGCGCCGAAGACCGCCACCCCGACCGCGGCGCCCACCGAGCGGAAGAAGGTGATGCCCGAGGTGGCCACGCCCAGGTCCGCGTAGCCCACGGCGTTCTGCGCGACCAGCACCAGCACTTGGAGCACCAGGCCGAGGCCGAGGCCGAAGACGGCGAAGTAGCCGCCCATCTCCCACTGCGAGCTGTCCGGGGTCATCCGGTGCAGCAGGAGCAGCCCGACCGTGGTCACCGCGGTGCCCAGCACCGGGAAGACCTTCCAGTGCCCGGTGCGGGTGATCAGCTGCCCGGAGAGGGTGGAGGAGAACAGCAGCCCCAGCACCATGGGCAGCATGTGCACCCCCGACATGGTGGGCGTGATCCCGTGCACGACCTGGAGGAAGGTGGGCAGATAGGTCATGGCGCCGAACATGGCGAACCCGACGACGAAGCTGATCGCCGCGCACAGGGTGAAGTTGCGCACGGCGAAGAGGCCCGGCGGCAGGACCGGCTCCGCCGCCCGCCGCTCGACCGGCACGAAGCAGCACAGCAGGATCAGCGCCAGCACCGACAGCCCGTAGACCTGCACCGAGTCCCACGGCCAGGTGGTGCCGCCCAGCGAGGTGACGAGCACGACGCAGGTGGCGGCGGACGCGATCAGGAATGTGCCGAGGTAGTCGATCCGGTGCCGCTCGGAGCGCACCGGGATGTGCAGCGCGAGCGCGATGACCGCCATCGCGACGGCGCCGACCGGCAGGTTGACGTAGAACACCCAGCGCCAGTCGAGGTGCTGGGTGAAGAAGCCGCCCAGCAGCGGTCCGAGCACGCTGGTCGCTCCGAACACCGCGCCGAACAGGCCCTGGTAGCGGCCGCGCTCCCGAGGCGGCACCAGATCCCCGACGATCGCCATGGACAGGGTGATCAGCCCGCCGCCGCCCAGGCCCTGCACCGCGCGGTAGCCGATGAGCTGCGGCATGTCCTGCGCCGCCCCGCACAGCACGGAGCCCACCAGGAAGATCACGATCGCGGCCTGGAAGAGGCGCTTGCGCCCGTACTGGTCGCCGAGTTTGCCCCACAGCGGGGTGGCCGCCGTCACCGCCAGCAGGTAGGCGGTCACCACCCAGGAGAGGTGGTCCATGCCGCCGAGGTCGCTGACGATGGTGGGCAGGGCTGTCGCCACGATCGTCTGGTCGAGTGCGGCCAGCAGCATCCCGAGCAGGAGCGCCCCGATCGGCAGCAGCACCCCGCGGGGCGCCGGTGCCGCGTGTTCCCCGCTCATACGCCCACGATGCCGCGCCGGGCGGCGCGCGGCCCGCCGGCCGCCTCTGTTCGGGGGACAGCGCGGCGGGCCCCGGCGGGCTCCCGCGGCAGGCCCCGGCGACGGGCTCCCGCGGCGGGCCCCAGCGGCGGACCCGGCGGCGGACCCGGCGGACCGGCTGCACCTGCGCGCGGCGGCTCCCGCAGCGGACCGGCGGACCGGCGGACCGGCGGACCGGCGGGCGGCCGGCCCACGGCCCGACCGCCCGGCGGCGCCCCCCGGCTACGGCGCGAGCGCCTCGTAGAGGCTGAAGGCGGCCAGCGCCAGCATCAGCAGCGCTGCCACCCGGGTGATCAGCCGCAGCGGGACGTACTTCATCAGGGTGCGGCCCCCCAGGATGCCCAGCGCGGCCACGGCCCACAGGGCGAGGACAGCGCCCAGGCCCACCGAGAGGGGGTCGTCGTAGCGGGCGGCGAGGTTGGCGGTCATGATCTGGGTCAGATCGCCGAACTCGGCGACCAGGATCAGCATGAAGCCGCTGCCGGCCACCTTCCAGAACGACTGGTCGGCGGGCGTGCGGGCCTGCTCCTCCTCGTCGTCGTCCTGCTTGAACAGCAGCATCGCGGCGCCCAGCAGGAACAGCACGCCCACGATGCCCTGCACCAGCCGGTGCGGCAGCAGGGTGAGGACGCTGCCTGCCGCGACGGCGAGCGTGACGTGCACGAGGAAGGCCGCGGCGACGCCCGCGAAGACGTAGGAGGCGCGGTAGCGGGTGCCGAGCATCAGCCCGGCCAGGGCTGTCTTGTCCGGCAACTCGGCGAGGAAGACGACGCCGAACACGACGGCGGCGACGGAGAGGCTGAGCACGGGGTCCTCCGTGGTCGGGCTGCCGCACCGGCGCGAGCACACACTTCGGCACGGCAGCGTCTTGGCTGCCGTGCACAGGGGCACGGGTGCGGACACTGCGGGCCGAAGGTCTCGCTGGCGCGACGCCGCCACCTGTGGCGGACGTCACGCTCCGGGCGCCGGGTCCGCGCGCGGCGGGCCAGTGTGTCGACGGTCCGGCGAAGAGCTACTCCCCTTCAGACACCTACGACTCTACGCGACACCCGCCCCCGGGCGCGATCGACGCTCCGCCGCACGACCCCTCCGGTCCGCCCCGGTCCCGCGGCCGCGCGGGCCGCGGCGACCAACTCCCGTACGACATCCGTCGGATGGGTGTACCGCGGGTGGCCGGAGGCGGATTCCCGGGCAGGCTCTTGATGTGACGTGCACACGACCGTCAGGCTGTGTGCCGCACCGCCCGAAGCAACGACTCTCGCAGAACTGCTCGACTTCCCCCCACATCACGGGAGTTCGCATGGCACACACGCACCGGACAACCCTCACCCGCTACGCGCGTCGACACTGGACGGCCCTCCTGGCCGTCCTCGCCGCCGCCGTCAGCAGCCTGCTGGTGGCCCTCACCCTGGGCGCCTCCCCGGCCGCGGCCGAGCCCCCCGCACCGCCGAGCGCGTCCGAGGCGCGCACGATGCTCGACGGCCTGTCCGAGAAGGCCGAGGGCTCGATGGACGGCTACTCGCGGGACAAGTTCCCGCACTGGAGCAGCCAGGGCGACAACTGCAACACCCGCGAGGCCGTCCTCAAACGGGACGGCGAGGGCGTGGAGACCGGCGACGACTGCTACCCGACGAAGGGGAGCTGGACCAGCCCCTACGACGGCGAGACCTGGACCCAGCCCTCCGACCTGGACATCGACCACGTCGTCCCGCTCGCCGAGGCGTGGCGCTCCGGTGCCTCCGGCTGGACCCAGGACAAGCGCGAGGAGCTGGCCAACAACCTGGAGATCGCCCAGTTGCTCGCGGTCACCGACAACGTCAACCAGGAGAAGGGCGACAAGGACCCCGCCCAGTGGATGCCGCCGTCCTCCGGCTACCACTGCACCTACGCGCGCATGTGGGTCTGGGTCAAGGACACCTACGGCATGACCGCCGACGCCGAGGAGAAGGCGGCCCTGGAGAAGGTGCTCTCCGGCTGCTGATCCGCGGACCCCGGCCCGCTGCCGCCGCCTCCGGCGTCCGGGCCGGAAGCTGCCGGAAACTGGTCGGACAGCTCCCTCGTTCCGTACGGTGCGGGTCCAAGGCCCGCACCGTACGGGTGCCACACGGACGAGGGAGATGCGCATGACCGGCCTCCGACTGGGCCCGCTGCTGCGCTACGTCGACCAGGACACCGCCACCGTCTGGGTGGAGACCTCCGGACCCAGCCGGGCCGAGGTGCACTGCGAGGGCACGACCGCCGGCGGCTCCGCCCGCACCTGGCAGGTCGCCGGACACCACTACGCGCTGATCACCGTCGTCGGGCTGGAGCCGGGCACCGAGACCCCCTACCGCGTCACGCTCGACGGCGAACAGGTCTGGCCGCTGCCCGACTCGCCCTTCCCCACCAGCACCATCCGCACCCTGCCACCGCCCGAGGCAGCGCCCGAGGAGACGGCCCCGCTCCGGATGGCCTTCGGGTCCTGCCGCTGGGCCGCCCGCCCCGCGGGCTCCCGGCACGACCCCATGGGGCCCGACGCACTGGACGCGCTGGCCCACCAGATGCTCTCCGGCGGCCCGCGGCCGGACGTGCTGCTCCTGCTGGGCGACCAGGTCTACGCGGACGAGACCTCCGAGCGGGTCCGCGCGAAGCTCGCCCGCAACCGCGACCTGGCCGAGCCCCCGTGGGGACAGGTGGCCGACTACGAGGAATACACCGAGCTGTACTACGAGTCCTGGCTGGACCCGGAGGTGCGCTGGCTGCTGTCCACCGTCCCGAGCTGCATGGTCTTCGACGACCACGACGTGATCGACGACTGGAACACGAGCGAGGCGTGGCAGCGCGAGATCCGCGCCACCGACTGGTGGCGCGAGCGCATCCTGGGCGGTCTGACCTCGTACTGGGTCTACCAGCACCTGGGCAACCTCTCCCCCGCCGAACTCGCCGAGGACCCGGTACTGGCAGCCGTGCGGCAGGCCGACGACGGATCCGCGCCGCTGCGCGCCTTCGCCGAACGCGCCGACCGGGACCCGACCGCGGCCCGGTGGAGCTACCGCCGCGACTTCGGCCGGGTCCGGCTGGTGATGATCGACACCCGGGCCGGCCGGGTGCTGCCCGAGGACCAGCGGCGGATGCTCGACGACGAGGAACTGGACTGGCTGCACGAGCAGGTGCTGGACGGCGGCCCGGGCTCCGTCGACCATCTGGTCCTGGGCACCTCGCTGCCGTGGCTGCTGCCGCCCGCCGTGCACGGCCTGGAGAGCTGGAACAACGCGCTGTGCTCGGGGGCACGCGGACCGCGCTGGGCCCGGTTCAGCGAGAAGCTGCGGCAGCGCGCCGACCTGGAGCACTGGGCGGCCTTCCCGCGCTCCTTCCGCGCACTGACCGAACTGATCGAGCGGGTGGCGACCGACCAGGAGGCCCCCGCCTCGGTCAGCGTCCTCTCGGGCGACGTGCACCACGCCTACGTCACCGAACCGGAGTTGGACGGGCTGAAGGTCTCCGGGGGCGGCCGGCGGTCCCGGGTGGTGCAGCTCACCTGCTCGCCGATACACAACGACATCCCCGCGGTGATGCGCTCGGGCTTCCGCTTCGGCTGGAGCCGGGCCGGGCGGCGGCTCGGGCAGGCGCTGGAGCGGCACGCCCGCACCGAGAAGCCGCCCTTCCGATGGCGCCGCACCGGGGGCCCCTGGTTCGGCAACATGCTGATGACGCTGACCCTGCACGGCCGCGACGCCTCCTACGCGCTCCACCAGGCGCGTCCGGCGACCTCAGCGCCGGACGGCACCCCCCGCTCCGGCCTGGAGCGCGTCTTCACCGGCCGGCTCGACCAGGCCGGCTCCCCCGCGGCCGGGGCGGGCTGACAGCCGCTCATACCCGGAGGCCGGGCATCCGGCCGCCGCTCGGCGGATCAGCCGCCGCTGAGCGGAACCGTGAAGCAGCCCAGCCGGGCACCGGCCTCCCCCGCGTGCCCCTGCCCGGTCCGGGTCGCCCGCTCGTGCAGCACGACCGAACCGGCCCCGCCCGGCCGGAAGGTCCAGCCGTGCCGCGAGACGGCGCTGCCCCGGCCCGCGGAGTCGGTGGTGACGTCGAGCCACACCTCGTTGCGCGGATTGGCGTAGCGGGGATCGGTGGAGGGCTGCCGGGGGTCCCGGCGGTGCTGGTAGTGCGGCCCCGCGTCGCCGGGCCGGCCCCCGCACGGCCGGGTGTGGACATGCGCCCCGTAGGTCCGGTGCGGGAGCAGGCCGCGCACCCGCAACCACACGGTGGTGCCGTGCCGGGTGGCCCGCCGCGCCACCGTGATGCCGGACCCGGCCGGGACCCGGGCGAGGTCGTAGGTGACGGCGTCGGGGCGGATGAAGGCGTTCGCGGGCGAGAACTGGTCCTCGCGCACCAGGAACGGCTGCTGGAACGGCTGCCGGTCGGCGGCTTGGGCGGTGCGGTCGGTGCCGTGGGGGCTGTCGGCGGCGTGGGGGCCGTGGCCGCCGTCGGTGCCGTGGGTGCCGTGGGTGCCGTGGGTGCCGTGGGTGCCGTGGGTGCCGTGAGTGCCGTCCGCCGCCCGCCGGAAGACGGCGCCGCCGGGCGCCGCGTGGGCGGCGCCGTCCGGACCGGCGCGCCCGCCGGGGTACGCCCCGTGCGACGGGACGCCGTCCGCGGCCCGTTCCCCGGCCGTGCTCGTCCCGCTCCCCGCGAGCAGCGCCGCCACCGCCGTGGCGGCCGCGGCTCCCGCCGCTCCCGCGGTGCGCATCCGTACCCTCATCCCGGCCTCCACTGCCGCCTGGTGCTCTGCTGGTCCGATCTTGTGAGATCGGCGTCCGGCGGGACCGCAGGAGTGTCGCGGCACGCCCCCAGCGCCCCTGAGCGAGGGATCCGGGCGTACGCTGTACGGCGGTAGACCGCCGAACGGCGAGAGACCGGGCAGGGGAAGAAACGGGGACAGCAGTGCCGGAAATCCTGGGGTCGGTGACCGGATCCCCGTGGATCTACGTGGTCATCGCCGTGTCCGTACTGCTCGATGTCTTCGTGCCCGTCCTGCCCAGCGGCGTCCTGGTGATCGCCGCCTCCACCGCAGCCGCCGGGACCACCGCCGCGGACGCCGCCGACCTGCCCAGCGCCGCAGCACGCAGCGCGGCCGGGACCGGCCAGCCGGTCGAGGTGCTGCTGCTGATGCTCTGCGCCGCCTGCGCCTCGGTGCTGGGCGACTTGGCCGCCTGGCGGCTGGCCTGGCGAGGCGGCGACCGCTTCGACCGGGCCGTCGCCCGCTCCCGCAGACTCACCTCCGCGCAGGAGCAGCTCGGCCGCGCGCTCTCGCAGGGCGGCGGCGCCCTCGTCGTGCTCGCCCGGTTCGCACCCGCCGGGCGCTCGGTCGTCAGCCTCACCGCGGGCGTGACACACCGCAGGGCACGGGAGTTCGTGCCCTGGTCGGCGCTGGCCGGAGTGGCCTGGGCCGCCTACAGCGTGGGGCTGGGCTACCTCGGCGCCCAGTGGCTGGGCGCCAGTTGGCTCGGCACGGCCGTCTCGGTGCTGGCGCTGTTCCTGGCGGGCGGGCTCGCCGCCTACCTGATACGGCGTGAGCCGGACGCCGGTACCGACGGCGAGGCCGCGGGGGAACCGGAGCAGGCCGACACCTCCCCCGCGCCGGGCCCGACGCGGGAGGTGTCCACCGCGGGCTCCCTGCTGCCCGGCCCCACCACGTTCCCGGTGCTGCCGGTCTTCGCGGCACTCCCGGCGATGCGCGCGGGCGGCGACGCCGCCGAGGAACCCGCCGTCACCACCGCGCTCCCGTCAGCGCCCGGGTGAACTCCCAGGGCCGCTGGGCCACTCCCGAACAGCGGTCGGCCGCCGGATAGGGCAGCGTGCCGCACGGCCGGTCCCGGTTGACCGACCAGAACGCCAACCGGGCCAGCCGCCGTTCGCGCGCGTAGCGCGCGATGGTGCGGAAGTCCGCGACGGTGACGCGCTCCTGATGTCCCGTGATGCCGTTCATGGTGGAGATGCCGCTGTGCGCGTACGCGGTGGCCGCGTCGTAGCCGTACGCCGCACGCAGCCGCGCGGCCAGTCCCTCGGCCGCCCGCACCGTGGCGCGCCCCATGTCCAGCTCACGCGCCTGCTGCAGGCCGCTCGCGGTGGTGGGCGGCCCGCTCCCGAAAGCGAACGGCATGATCGTCCAGGAGTCCGGTTCCAGACCGGCCCGCGCGGCCGTCCCGATCAGCCGGGCGTCCGGCCCGCTCCGGCTGCTGGGCAACGTCACGTGGACGGCGAGCCCGGGGTGGGCGGCCTTGACCCGCTTGAGCGCCTCGACCGTCCGGCGGCGGGCCGCGGCGCTCTCGTAGGCGCGCGTCTCGATGTCGATGTCGATCGCGCGCAGCCCGTAGGCGCGGATCACCTTCCGGTAGGCCCGGGCCAGCGCCGCGGCGTCCGCACAGTCCTGCTCCAGCTTGCGTCCGCCGCCGCCGCCGAACGAGACGACGGGCTCGCCGCCCGCGACCCGCACCGCCCACAGGGCGCGCTCGTCCGCCCCGCCGGTCAGCGGCCGCACCCCGTCCCAGCGCGGCTCGCACCCGCCCGCGCTCAGCATGAACGCGAAGGTGAACCCGTCCGCTCCCGTCTTCCGCAGGACCGCCCCCGGATCGGGCGGATCACCCCAGCCCAGCGAGTAGTACGGCGCGACGACCGGCCGCGGGCGCTCCGCCGCCGCGGCCGGATCGCCGCTCCCCGTCGCCGCTCCCAGTACGGCGAGCACAGTCGGCAGCAGTACCGCCGCCCGCCCCGCCGGTCCGCGTCCGCGCGCTCTCGTCGCCCTCATGCCGGCCATCCCAGCCCGCGGCGGTCCGTCCACCCGGCAGCCACCCCAGCAGTTCATACCAACTGATGAACATCTTTGGCCGATCGCCTCGCGCGGTCCGGCGGCCGGCGGTTCGGCGACCGGCGGCTGGCGGCCGGCGGCCGGTGGCGGCGGTCACGGTGACGGCGGTCGCGGTGGCGGTGACGGTCGCGACATCGGCTGCGAGCCGGGGGGCGCGCGGCCGCGCAGCCGCACAGGACGTTCCCGCAGCCGCCCGCCGACGGCACGGAGCCCTCGGCCGCCGTCGTGGACCAGCCGTGCCGGGCCGGCTTCTTCCGGATCGGACAGGAAGAGGCGCTCCAGGGAGCTTCGACCGGTCGATTCGCGGGAAAGTCCGCAATATCACCTATGCGCCGGGCCCGGGAGCGGACGATGGCGGATCACATCAAGGGCATCGACGTGGCGTCGTACCAGTCCGAGAACTACGGCACGCGGGGACTGGACTTCGTCATCATCAAGATCACCGAGGGGACGTCGTACACGAACCCCAAGTGGGTGGCACAGCGGCAGACCAGCCGGGACGCCGGACTGGTCACCGGCTTCTACCACTTCGTCAGACCCGGCAGCATGAAGGCCCAGGCCGACTACTTCCTCTCGAAGATCAACCTGCGCGCCGGGGACGTCCTCGCCCTCGACTGGGAGGACTCGGGCGTCTCCTCCGCCGACAAGGACACGTGGATCAGATATGTGCAGGGCAAGGCCGAAGGGCACCGGGTCCTGCTCTACTGCAACGTCGACTTCTGGCTGAACCGCGACACGTCCTCGTTCGCGGGCGACGGTCTGTGGATCGCCCAGTACAACGGCCGCCCCGGACAGCCGAGCATCCAGCACCCGTGGCTGCTCCACCAGTACACCAGCGACCCCATCGACACCAACCTCGCCCGGTTCGACAGCCGCGCGGCGATGCGCGCCTGGGCGACGGGCAGTCAGGAGGACGACATGCCCAGCCAGAAAGACCTCTACGACGGAGCGTGGGAACTCGACGGCCAGATGACCGTGCCCTGGGGCAGCGACACCAACCCCCAGTGGAAGCCCAAGAGCGTCCTCATCCACATCGGCGAAGTCGCACGGGAGACCCGGGGCCGCGTGAAGGGGCTGGAGAACGCGGTCGCCGAACTGACCGCGAAGGGCGCGGCCCGGGACGCCGTCCTGGCCAAGCTCGCGGAAGGCGGCGGACTGACCGCCGCCGAGATCCAGGCCGCGGCCGAGGCAGGCGCCCGAGCCGCCCTCGACAGGCTCGCGGACGCGCTCGCCACGGAGGAGTGACCCCATGCAGGCGGACACCAAGCGCGCCATACGCACCGTCCTCCAGACAGCCGTGGCCCTGGCCGTCCTGCTGCCGGCGATCGTGGACGCGTCCGGCATCCCGGAATCCCTGCCGTGGGTCGCCGGATCTCTCACGGTCGCCGGAGGTCTGGCGCGGGTCATGGCCCTCCCCGGAGTGCAGCGACTGCTGCCGGAGTGGCTGCGCACGGGAGGCGATCCGGACGGCGACCTCGCCGGGCCGGGGCTCCGCGCCCGCGGCAGCGGCGAGTGACACCACAGCACCACGGGGGTCGGCTGCCGGGTCCTCCCGGCGCCGGCCGCCCACGAGCCGGCGGCCCGCCGGGCGGGCCGGGCTGTAGGGGCCTGCGGTCTCAGCCGCCGCTCGGCTCCCGCCTCCAGGCGCCGCCTCCCGCGCAGTCGGTGAAGTCCGCGCCGTCGGTGGAGTGACCGCCGTCGGTGGAGTCCGCTCCGTTCATCCGCGCATCGGCGCGCTTCCCCCGACGTTCTCCGGCCTGCGAGGGCGCCGCCGGGCAGAGCCCGCCCTCCGGAGGGACCGGGGGACGCTCACTCCGCCGGTCCGGAGTCCTTGCGCCGGCTGGCATTGAAGCGCGCCTTCTTCTGACGATTCCCGCACGTGTTCATGTCGCACCATTTGCGGGTGCGGCTCTGACTGGCGTCGAAGAAGGCGGCCCGACAGGTCGGTGATGCGCACAGGGCCAGTTTCCCGTCTCGTTCACCGGCGATGATCTCGATCGCATCGGCGGCGATCACGCTGAGGGCGTCCTCCACACGCGCATCCGGACCGAGCTGCCATTGCCGCTTGCCCTCGGGCGTCAGAATCGCGGCGGCCCGCCCCTGAACGCTGCGGTCGTTGATGACCTGGACAGCGGGTGCGGGGAGAGCGTCCCCGAGGGCGGCCGCCGTCGCGGCGAGGGCGATCGACTCCCGCAGCTCCCGCGCGAGTTCGAGCTGGGCGTCGGCGCAGGAATCCACGACGAGGCCGTACACCGCCAGCCAGTCGACGAGCCGCTTCGGGGTGGGAATGCGCTCCACGGCGTCACCATGACGCTCCGTCAGAGTCGCCGTGAAGCTGGTGGCCAGCACATTGCCGAGGCGGAAGTCAGGGAAGCCAGTACGCATGGAACCACCATAGCCGGTTGCAACTCGACATGGCGCCATGCTAGAACCGTCTATGCCGGTTCCGCAGTGACCAGGAGGTCTCATGTCCCGTCCGACCAGCGACGTCGAAGCGTTTGAAGCCCACGCACCTGAAGCCGACCTCGACGAACTGCGCGCACGACTGGCCGCGGCGCGGCTGCCGGAAGCCGAGACCGTCCAGCGCTCCGCACCCGGCCCCGGCCGGTGGGGCCAGGGAGTCCCCCTCGCCGACCTCGCCGATGTCGTGGACTACTGGCGCACCGGATACGACTGGAGAGCCTTCGAAACGCGCCTCAACCGGATCGGCCAGTTCCGCACGGCCATCGACGATCTGCGCATCCATTTCCTGCACCGCCGCTCCCCACGCGCCGACGCCACACCACTGCTCCTGACGCACGGCTGGCCGGGCAGCATCGCCGAGTTCATCGACGTGGTGGACGAGTTGGCGGAACCGGAGAACGCGGACGCGCCGGCGTTCCACGTCGTGGCCCCCTCCCTCCCGGGCTTCGGCTACAGCGACAGGCCGACCACCACCGGGTGGGGAACCGAGAAGATCGCAGCCGCATGGGTGGAACTGATGGAAAGGCTCGGCTACGGCACCTTCGCAGCCCATGGCGGCGACTGGGGAGGCAACATCACCACGGTCCTCGGCGGCCGGTTCCCGGAACACGTCCTCGGCATCCACACGACGTTCGCGGAGGCACCGCCCGGATTGACGACGGACGGACTGACAGAGGTCGAGCGCACCTGGACCGAGGAGACCCGCCGTTTCTGGCGCCACCGCGCGGCCTACGCGAAGCAGCAGGCCACCCGGCCGCAGACCATCGGCTACTCGCTCGTCGACTCACCGGTCGGACTTCTCTCCTGGATCCTCGACAAGTTCGCCGAGTGGTCGGACACCGAGGACAGCCCCTTCGAGACCATCTCCCGGGACCGCATTCTCGACGACGTCACCCTGTACTGGCTGACGCGGACCGGCGCATCGGCGGCCCGCATCTACTACGAGAGCCACAACTCGCTCGATCCCGAACTCCGGGTCGACGTCCCGTCAGCGATCACCATGTATCCCCGCGACATCGAGAAGAGTCCCCGCCCCTGGGCACAGGAGCGGTACCGGCAGATCGTCCGCTGGAACGCGCCCGAAAGCGGCGGACACTTCCCGTCGCTGGAGGTTCCCGAATATTTCGTCAAGGACCTGCGGGAAGGTCTCAGGGCAGTACTTGCCACCAGCCGGTGAACCCGCAGCCCGGCGCCCCTGACCGCTGGCGACGGCAGCGCGCCGCTGTGAGACCGGGCCCGCCGGACCTCGGCGATCACCAGCAGCGACCGGGCCGTGCCGGTGGCCGGAACGGGGAGCCGGTCCGGCCACCGGATGCGCTCCAGGCCCGCGCGGAGAAGCCCACGCCGAGCGGCTCACCGGACACAGGTGGACACGGACAACGCCCGGCCCAGCCACGGCCGGCCTCATCCGGCACCGCTCACGGCCGAGGAGACGGCCCAGGAGGCCGGGCCTGGCGGCCCGGAAACAGGTCAGGGGCCAGCCGACTTCCGTCGGCGGGCCCCTGACCTGCATCTATGGTGTGGGCACAACTGGGATCGAACCAGTGACATCCTGCTTGTAAGGCAGGCGCTCTACCGCTGAGCTATGCGCCCGGAGCACGTGCGGGTCGACAGCGTACCTTGCCTGGTGGCAGACAGTGCAAACGTGAGGTGCGGGAGCACTCTGCGAACGAATCAGCTCGTGTGTTCGTTGAGCCCAGGTGGGAGAATGAGCACCGGTCCAGGAGTCACAGGCACATACGGGGAGAGGTTACGTGACGGCGATGAACGGCGGTGGAATCCGCCGCTGGGGCTGGGGCAGTGGCCGCGCGGAACAGCTCCGGGCCGACGCGCAGACCGCGAAGGACTCCGCCGCCGCCGCGTTCTACGAACTCGACACCGCCCAGCGCGAGCTGCGCATCTCCATAGAGACCATCAGCGCCGTCGACAACTCGCCCGCCGGCCGCAAGGCCGCGGCGGACTTCGCCGAGCTCGGCAGGCGCATCGACAGCGTCAGCCACGACTACATCACCGCGGTCGACTCCCACGACCTCGACCGCGACGATCTGGACGGCGCCGCCGCCTCCCGCGCCCGCGCCGAGCTGGACCGGGCACGGGGCGAGCTGGAGCGGGCCAAGGGCGACCTGGACCGGTTCGCGCAGAGCCTCGGCCCGCTGCTGAGCAGCGCGGAGAACCAGCTCGCCCGCCTCGCACCCGCCGTCGAGCGGGCCCGGCAGTCGCTGCTGGGCGCCAGCAACGCACTGGATGCGGTGCGGGCCGAAGGGCTGCGCGCCGACGACCTCGCGGCGCGGCTGGCGGCTCTCTCACCCGAGCTGACCAAGCTCAACGAGGGCGCGGGCACCCACGGGGTGCAGGGGACCGTCCAGCGCGCGGACCAAGTCGTACGGGAGGCCGAGGCGATCCGCGCGCAGGCCGAGGGGCTGCCGCAGCAGGCGGCCGACATCGACAAGCGGATCGCCTCCCTGCGCACCCGCACCGAGGCGCTGCAGAACCGGGCCGGGCAGGTGGAGCCGGTCCTCAGCGAACTGCGGCGGCGGTTCAGTGCCGCCTGCTGGCAGGACCTGCAGCAGGTGCCGCAGCAGGCGGAGCGCTCGGCGCGGCAGGCGGGCGAGAAGCTGCGGGAGGCCCGCACGGCCCGCGAGGAGCAGCGCTGGCCGGACGCGACGGCGCTGCTGTCGACCGTACGGGCGCTGCTGAACACCACCGACGAGGCGGTGAAGGCCGCCGGGGACCGGCTGCAGCGGCTCAACGAGGTCTCCTTCGACCACAGCGGCGAGGTCGAACGCACCCGCTTCGCGATCCGCGACGCGCAGCGGCTCGCGATGGCCGGGCGCGCCACTCCTGATCCCCGGCATGCGCAGCCGCTGGACAACGCGGTGGAGCGGGTGGACCGAGCGGTCGCCTCGCTCACCGGCCGCCACCCGGACTACTGGCACCTGCTGACCGAGCTGGACGCGGTCAAGGAGACGGTGCAGCAGGTGGTCGACCAGATCCGCCAGGAACGCGCGTCGGGCCACTGAGGCAGTCGGCCCCGGTCCCCTGAGCTGCCGGGCCGGGCCAGGGGCGTCCGGGCCGTCACCGAGCGTCGCTGTTGAGGCGGGGCTGCTGCGGGCTGATGCTGGAGGGGACAGCCGAGCGCTCTCCAAGCCGTCCCGAGGGGGTCCCCGTGGCCGCGTCCCCGTCCCCCGCCCGCGCCGCCCACCATCGCCGGGTGCTGCCGCGCGGGCGGCGGGTCCTGGACGAGCACATGCCGGTGCACCACAAGCTGAGCCGGGTCTATCGCCTGGGCTCGGCTCTGGTCGGGGTCATCCTGACGTTCTTCGGCGTCCTGGGCCTCACCGACAACATCGGGTTCTTCGACACCGGCGGCGACCAGGTGGGCGGCCTGAGCACGAACGGCGCACTCAGCGTGCTCTCCGTCGTCGTGGGCCTGCTGCTGTTCGCCGGGATGGTGCGCGGCGGGAACTTCGCCTCCAGCCTCAACATCACTTTCGGCGGGCTGTTCCTGCTCAGCGGATTCGTCAATCTGGCGCTGCTGGAGACGAGCTTCAACATGCTCGCCTTCGAGCTGCAGAACGTGCTGTTCAGCTTTGTCGTCGGGCTGCTGCTGCTCGTCTTCGGGATGTACGGGCGCGTGGGCAGCGCCTTGCCGCACGACAATCCGTACTGGCAGCAGCGCCACGTGGACGAGGTCGCCCGTGCCCGGCGGGAGCACGACCGGAACGAGCAGCGGACCCGGGCCCGGTTGCGGGGCGAGGAGCTGCGGCGCCGGGCCTCGCTCTTCGGCAGCGGGGAGGACGGCGGAGCCGCCGACGACGGGGACGAGGGGGACGGGCTGGACGCGGACGGCGACGGCGGACAGCAGGGCGACCGGTGACCGGCGCGGGTCACGCCTCCGGCACCGCCGCGGGCGCCCCGATCGGCTCCGTCCCGGTCGGCCCTGTTGGCCCTGTTGGCCCTGTCGACCCTGTCGTGACCGGCCCTGTCGTGACCGGCCCTGTCGCGGTCGGCTCGGCCAGCGCGGAGCCCATCCCGCGCAGTACCGCCTCCCCGGCCAGGACGCCGCGGTCGGACAGCACTCGCAGGTGAGGCAGCCGCAGACCGCTGTCGGCGAGTTCGCCGTGCGCGGGGCGCCATGCCGTGTCGGCGAAGCGCAGCAGGTCGGCGTCGAGCAGGGAGTCGCCCGCCGCGAAGACCCGCGCCGCACCGGAGCGGCGGGCCGCCTCGGCGACGGCGGCACTCTTGGTGAGCGGGTCGGGTACGGCGTAGATCTTGCGCCCCTGCAGGGAGACGCTCCAGCCCTGCGGGCCCGCCCAGTCGGCGAGCTCCTGGACCCAGGAGCCGGGCAGGAGCGCCCGGTCGACCACCAGATAGGCGAACAGTCCGTCCGCGACGCGCTCCTTGAGCAGCCACTCGGGGCGGGCCTGCCGCAGCATGTGGGAGCGGACCAGGTCGAGCGGGGCGCACGCGGTCAGCCGCTCGCGTACCCGCTCCCGCCACGCGGGATCGCTCACCCCGTCGACCAGCAGATGCCCGCCGTTGGCGCAGACCGCGTAGCGGGGCGGCGGACCGGGCAGCCGCACGCGGCGGTACTGCTCGGGGGTCCGGGTGGTGGCGGGCACGAAGACGGTGCGCCCGGCGAGCTCGGTCAGCAGCCGGGCGGCGTCCTCCGTCATGAAGGACAGCGGACGGCTCTCGTACGTCTCGACGCACAGCAGCCGGGGCGCTCGGGCGTCGGGCATGGTCAGTTCCAGCGCCGCGGCGGAGTAGATGAGCGTGCGGTCCAGATCGCTGGCGACCAGGGTGCTTCCCGCGCCCGGGGCCGATTCCCCGCCCAGGCCCGAGTCCGAGCCGGTGCCGGTGCCGATGCCCATGTGCGGGCCCGCGTCCACGCCCGTACCCGCGTCCGTGCCGGTACCCGGGGCCGGTCTCGCCGCCGTCATCGTGCGGCCTTTCCGTCGGCGCCGGTGGCACCGCGCGTGTAGCGGGGGTGGACGATGCCGACGCAGCGGTAGGGCAGCTCGTCGACCTCCTCGACGGGTACGCCGCGCTGGGCGGCCAGCAGCCGTACATGGTCGAGGTCGGTGCCCGCGTCGCGCCGCGCCAGGATGCGCCACGGGACGCGGCGCAGCAGGACCCGGGTGGTCTCACCGACGCCCGGTTTGATCAGGTTCACGTCCCCGATGCCGTACGCCTCGCTGATCTCCTCCACGGCCCGCCAGCCCGCCCAGGTCGGTGTGCGGTCCGCGGAGGCCGCCGCCGCGGCGTCCCGGGCAGCGTCCGCCCGGACCGCGGGGAAGCGGGCCGAGACCGTGTCCACGAAGTGCCCCGACAGGTCGCTCCCGGACAGCTCGCGGTAGAACTTCGCGCCGTGGAAGTCGTGCGGGCCCACCAGGTCGGCGCGCAGCACGGTACGGGAGATCAGTCCGGAGACCGTCGAGTTGAGGCAGGCGGAGGGGATGAGGAAGTCCTCCCGGGTGCCGAACGTGCGCACGCAGGATCCGGGGTCGGCCAGCACCGCCGGCTCCGGGTCGAACCGGGGATGCGCGGCGAGTGCCTGGAACAGCTCGTGGGTGATGGCGCCCTTGCCGGTCCAGCCGTCGACGAAGACGACGTCCGCCGGGTCGTGGTGAGCGGCCAGGTAGGCGAGCGCGTTGCTGTCGATGCCGCGGCCGCGGACGATCGAGACAGCGTAGTGCGGCAGGTCCAGACCGTGCGCGTAGCGCGCCCAGCGGCGCATCAGCACCCCGACGGGCGTACCGGCCCGGGCCAGCGAGACCAGTACGGGGCGCGGCCCGCGCTCGGCGAGCACCGTCTCGGTGACGGTGCCGACCGCGCGGGCCAGCCGCTCGGCCGCGGACTCCAGCGCGTCGTGGAAGAGCCGCTGGTACTCCGCGGACGGCTGGTACTCCACGGGCAGCGACTCCGCGTAGTGCGCGCCGCCCGCCTGGATGGCCTCCTCGCGCTCCTCCGTGGGCGCCTCCAGTTCGACGTCGGACAGATCGCGCAGCAGCCACGCCACCTCGTCCTGCGCGTACGAGGAGAAAGCCGGGCCGTGCAGCGGCGCGGGGAGACGCGGAGCGGTGCCGTCCGGGACGTAGGAGGGGACGACGGCCAGCGCCACCTCGGGGACGCATCCGGCGAGCTGGTCCAGCAGCCCTCCGGGGGCGTGCAGCGCGGGGGTGTCGCCCACGCTGTCCACGACCGCGACGACGGCGTCGAAGCCCTGGCCGGCGATGTTGTAGGCGTAGCGCTCGACCGGGCCGTCCGGTCCGGGACCGTGCGGGCCGGCCGCGCCGCCCGGTCCGTCGTGGTACGGCAGGTCGTGCGCGGGGAAGCACAGCGCGGTGCGTATCGCATACCCCGGGTCGTCGACGGCCAGGACGGGCGAGCGAGTCGTGGTGGAGAAGCGGACCTCCGCCCGCCCCTCGGTGCGCCGCTCCAGCTCGCCCGCGAGCATGAGCGGCGCGTACATCAGCTCCTCGTTGCCGAGGACGAGGACACGGGGCGGCGCGCCGCCCGCGCGGGTCCCCGGGGCGCCGTCCGCGGGCGGCGCCGGGAGGCAGTCCAGCGCCGAGAGCACCCGCTCGGCCATGCCCGGCAGCGCGGCCTCCAGGCGGAGCTGCTCGCGCGGCCCGAAGCCGTGCCGCGCACCGTCCGGAAGCCCCTGCGGCCAGTCCGCTTCCACCCGGCGCACGGTGCCCCGCGCCTCCGGTGGCGGCGCGGGGTGTGGTGCGTCGCGGTGCGCCGCGACCAGCTCCCGGCCGCGCTCCAGCACGTCGTCGGGGAGCCCTACCCGGCCCGCGGCCAGTGCCACCACGTCGATGCGGGCACCCAGCTCGGCGGCGAACTTCTCCAGCGACGCCACGTCCGCGCCGCCGCGCGTGTCGACCAGTGCGGCCACGACATACCGGTCGCGGGGGTGGGCGGCGTGCAGCGCCGCGACGGTGTTGCGCACCGTCCGGCCGGTGGAGAGCTCGTCGTCGACCAGCACCAGCGGCGCGCCGGTGCGCAGCGCGTCCGGGTCCTCGGGCAGCAGCAGGTGCGAGGTGGCGTGGCTGTGCTCCTCCTCGAAACCGCCGTACCGGGGCACTTCCGGCACCGGGCGCCGTGTGGAGTGCAAGGCGCTCGCACGGCTGCCCATGCCGTGCGCGACGGTGAGGCCGAGTCCGGTCGCGGTCTCCGCGAAACCGAGCACCACGGAGCGGGCGGCCTCCGCTGCGCCGAGCCGCTCACGCACCCGCTCCCCCAGGCGGCGGCCCGCGTCCAGGACCGCCGAGGGGCGCTGCGGAACATGCTTGCCCAGGACGGTGGAGACCAGCAGATGGGCGCGCTTGGGGTTGCGCCGCAGCGCGAGACCCAGGAGCCCGCGCAGCTCCTCGTCCTCCAGCCGCACCCCGAGCCGTTCGGCCACCCAGGTGCCCGTCCACACCTGCGGGTCCGTCCCCGCCCCGGTGTGCGGACCGGCCCCGGACCCCGTCGCGGCCGCACCGGCCTCCCGTACGCTCGCGTTCACTTGACTCCCGCCGCCAGCAGTTCCACGAAACTCACGCCCTCGCGCGCCACCCCGAAGACCTCGCCGCGCAGCAGTGTGCGCTCGGCCCAGGCCCGGTGCGGCTTCACCTCGTTCATCTTGTTCGTATACGCGGAGCGGACCACTCCGCCACCGCCGCGCTCGGGGCGCAGCACATCCGTCGCATCGCAGAACTCCTCGTGGCTGACGACCGACAGTGCATGCACGGGAGCCACGTGCGAGGGGTGGATGCAGGTCTTGCCCAGCAGGCCGTTGGCCCGGTCCAGCTCGATCTCGCGCAGCAGGCCGTCCAGATCGTGCTCGATCAGCGCGGCGCGCACGTCCTCGGCGCGGCCGCTCAGGAAGGGGCTCCGCCGCAACTGCGGCTTGAACATCCTCTCGTGCTGCCGGAAATATTCCCATACGGGTCCGGTCACCGTGAACCCGGTGCCGTCGGCCCTGCCCAGCACGTTCACCACGTCCGCGATGACCGACGCGACGATCTGCACGTCGTAGGCGGTCATCTCCGGGGTGCGGCGCAGCCCGTAGGCGGCGCAGAAGTCGGTGACCCCCAGCCGCAGCGCGAGGACCCGCTCGCGGTACTTCTCCAGGGTGCGGGCGATCCCGGCGAGCGCCTCGGTGCGGGTCTCCCGGTGCAGCAGCTCGGGCGACTCCAGGACGGGCATCGCGAACAGCCGTCGCCCGCACGCCGCCTCCGCCTCGGTGAGCGCCTCCAGGAACGGCACCGAGCGGTCCCCGGTGAACTTGGGCAGCACGAATCCCGACAGCAGCCCCGCGGCCGGGCCCAGCCTGCGCACCAGGCCGGTGATCTGCCCGGACTCCCGCACCCGGACGAACAGCAGCGGCAGCTCGTCGGCCGGAGCCCGGTCCGCCAGCTCCCGGAGCCGGCGGACGAGGTTGTCCTCGGCCAGCGGCACCTCGGCGTCGGCGATCGAGTCCTCCAGGCAGAGCACCATCGAGACCACGCCGCGCGCGGCCTGCTTGAGCACGTCGTCGGCGAGCGCGGGTCTGGTGGCAGGGCTGTAGAGAGTGGCACCGAGGGCGATCGCGAGGGTGCCCGCGTCCGCTTCGGAAGTGAACTCGGCCGGCTCACGGTGGAAGAGCGCGCTTCGGCGCTCAGGCGTCAGATGCCTGAAATGCCGCATGGATATCCCCGTCCCGCCGTCCCGGCGCCCGTGCGCGTCGCTCCGGCGTACCTGTGGCGTCACGCGGTGGCGGTGGTCCTGCCGGGGCCGCCGTGGTGCCGCGTCGCTGCTCATCGTACGTTCGAGCGTCGGTCAGGAGTTCCCCTGCCTCGGCAGCGGCCGTGCGCGGCCCCTCTCCGGAGCCGCCGGGCGCCCCCGCGACCACACCCCGTCGCCGCCGCGGCACATCCCGCGTTGTCGAGGGGGTCCGTCCGGGGGCAGGATGAAGACATGACGCACGCGATGACGAAGGGGTCGAACATCCTGCTGGAGTCCAGGACGGTACGCGCCGTGCTCTGCTGGGCCCCCGGCGCCGGAGTACCGGATGTCGATGCCTCGGCTCTGCTGCTCGGCCCGGACGGCAAGGTCCGCTCCGACGACGACTTCATCTTCTACAACCAGCCGCGCCACCCCTCGGGGCTGGTGCGGCACCTGGCCAAGAAGCGTGAGCCCGAGGGGCTGCGCGACACCGTCGAGGCCGACCTGGGTGCGCTGGACGCCTCCGTGGACCGCGTGCTGCTGGCCGCCTCCGCGGACGGCGGCAGCTTCGCCGCCGTCCGGGAACTGCGGCTGCTGCTGCACGACGCCGGCAACCCGGACGGCGGAACCGAGCCCGGGCGCGGCGGAGCGCTCCTCGCCCGCTTCGACATCGAACCGGAGACCGGCGGCGAGACGGCCATGGTCTGCGGCGAGCTCTACCGGCGCGGTGAGAGCTGGAAGTTCCGCGCGCTGGGGCAGGGCTACGACACCGGGCTCGTCGGCCTCGCCACCGAGTTCGGCATCACTGTCGACGAGAGCGAGGCGGCCCAGGCCGGACCCGGGCAGCGCACCGACCCGGGACAGACGCACTCCCCCGAGCACGATCCGGACGCGACCGTGGCCCACACGCCCCGGCCCGACACGCTCGGCTCCGAGGACTTCCGGCTGAGCTCGCCCGCCGGGACGGTGCCCCAGCCGCCGCCCGAACCGGGCTTCCCGGAGCCGGACCCGGTGCCACCCGAGCCGCGCCCGGAACCCGGACCGCCGCCGGAGCCCGGCCCCGAGCCGGTGCCGCCGGGTCCGCCCGGTCCGCCACCGGGGCCCACCCCCGGTCCCGGCCCCGCGCCCGGACCGGACCCCGCGCCGCCGCCGCAGCCGCCCGCACCGGAGCCCCCGGAGCCGCAGCCGGATCCGGCCGGGGTGGCGGCCTCGGCCGTCACGGCGCAGGTGCCGCCGCCCGGCGCGCCGCCGTTCGGACCCCAGGGGGTACCGGGCGTCCCGGCCCCGCCGGAGCAGCCGCCGGGCTACGGCTTCCCACAGCCGCCGCACCACCCGCCCCAGCAGCCGCCCGCCACTCAGCCGGCCTACGGCTACCCGCAGCCCACCTACGGTTACCCACAGCCGGACCCCGCGTTCGCACTGCCGCCCCAGGGCCCGCAGTTCCTGAACCGCTGAGCGCGGCACGACGAGGCCCCGGCCGGTCCGTACCGGCCGGGGCCTCTTGCCTCGCCGCCTCCGTTCCGCACCCACGTCACGAAGGTGCCGCGGCGTGGGGCGCGGCGTCGGAGGCGGCGTCGCGGCGTCTGGGGCGCGGCGTGGCGTCTGGGGCGCGGCGTGGCCGCGTCAGGGCGTCGCAGCGGAGGTCCGGCGGGGGAGGCAGCGGGCGGCCGGGGCCGGTCGCCGGGCTCAGACCTTCTGCGTCTTGTAGCCCCGCCCCCACTGCAGGCCCCAGCCGTAGAGCCGGTCCAGTTCCGCCTGGAAGCCGTAGACGTAGCGCACTTCGCGGCGCACCTTCAGCTCGCCCTTGATGTTCTCCATCAGCAGCACGGCACACGAGCGGGCCTGCGGAGCGCGCTCGTCCAGGCCCACCTCCACATGCGGTCCGTTGCTGGGGATGAGTGTGACGACCGCGTGTGTCCGGTCGAAGGCCGGGGTGCCGTCGTAGATGTAGACGAAGAAGAGCAGCCGCTTCAACTCGTCCCGGTGGTCGAGGTTGACATAGAGCGTCTCCCCGGAAGGCGAACCGAACCGGTCGTCGCCGGTGAGCTTGATGTAGGGGGGCGCGTTCCAGTCCCCCAGGAAGTTGCCGAGCGGCTGGACGACGCCCTTGGTGCCGTCCGTCAGCTCGTACATGCAGGCCAGGTCCAGGTCCACGTTGACGACGCCCTGGGTGTGGGCCTGCACCACGGTCGGTTTGAACGCCCTGAGCGGGTGCCGGAGCGAACCGCCGGTCCGCCTGCCGACCCCCTCCACGTCCGAACTGCGCATCCGCCAGGAGAGGTTGACCTGCAGACTGCCGGTGTCGGCGCCCTGTTTGGTCAGCGACAGCTCCGCGTGCCGCTTGGTCAGCTCCATCGCATACGTCGAAGGACCGCCGACCGTGTCGAACTTGGGTCCACGCCGGGACATGCCCACACCCCGCCGCCAGTTCTCCCACAGGGAGACCATCCCGCACCCCCACTCGCGCTCGAGCCCCGACTCACCGCAACGGGGCGGCTCCGGGACGGCCGCGCGGACCCCTTCGGTCCGCACCGTCACGGAAGCCGCCCCGCTGGGAGCGTTCCTCAATCAGCAGCCGGTCACACGCGCGCGGTGACCTCGGATTGCTGTGGATCCTCCCCGTCGCTCCCGCCGTCCCCGTCGCCCCCGGCCGCCTCGATGGCCCGGTTGCGGCGCAGCGAGGACCAGAAGGAGAGGGCGATCAGCACGACGCCGACGAGGCCGGTGATCACTTCGTTGATCTGGTACTTGACGGTGACGAGCAGGATCACCGAGAGGGCGCCGATGGCGTAGTGCGCACCGTGCTCCAGATAGATGTAGTCGTCCAGAGTGCCCTGGCGCACCAGGTAGACCGTGAGCGAACGGACGTACATCGCGCCGATGCCCAGACCGAGCGCCATCCAGAAGATCTGGTTGGTGACCGCGAAGGCGCCGATGACGCCGTCGAAGGAGAACGACGCGTCCAGGACCTCGAGGTAGAGGAACATGAAGAAGGCCGCCTTGCCGGCCAGTCCGACGGCCGAGGGCCGCTTCCCCGCCTTCTTGGCCTGCTCTTCCTCCTCCTGCTCGCGCTCCTCCTCTTCTTCGAGTTTGTCCTCGAAATGGCCGGAGAGTCCATTGACGATCAGATAGGTGATGAGTCCGGCGACACCGGAGAGCAGCACCGTGCCGGACTTGTCGGCGTGCCCGGCGTGCTGGTGCGCGGTGGTGGCCAGCGTGGTCGCCGTCACCAGCAGGGCGATCAGGGCGATCCCGACGGAGAGCCCGTCGATCTTGGAGAGCCGGGCGAGCGGGCGCTCCAGCCAGCCGACCCAGGTCTCCTCCCGCTCCTCGAGGATGAAGTCGAGGAAGATCATCAGCAGGAACATCCCGCCGAACGCCGCGATGGCCGGATGCGCGTCCGTGACCAACTGCTCGTAGCGGTCGGGGTTGTCCAGCGCGACCCGTACGGCCTCGATCGGATCGACCTGCGCGCTGATGGCGACAATGATGACCGGGAAGACCAGCCGCATGCCGAATACCGCGATCAGAATGCCGACAGTGAGGAAGATCTTCTGCCAGAAGGCATTCATCTTCTTCAGCACGCCGGCGTTGACGACCGCGTTGTCGAACGACAGGGAGATCTCCAGGACGGAAAGGATCGCCACGAGGGCGAACGCCTCCCACCCCCAGAAGAACGCCGCTGCGGCCAGTCCGACGGCGGTGACGCCGAAGGACCAGCCAAAGGTTTTCAGGAGCACTGGCTTCCCAATCCGCTGTCCGGTCTGCATAGGTTCACATCAGGGCGAGCGCCCTTTGACGACTGCGACCTCGAAGTCGTCTAAGCGACATTGACGCCGAAGTCTAGAGCGATGCCCCGCAGGCCCGACGCATACCCCTGGCCGACGGCACGGAACTTCCATTCCCCGCCGTAGCGGTAAAGCTCTCCGAAGATCATCGCTGTCTCGGAGGAGGCGTCCTCGGTGAGGTCGTAGCGGGCCAGTTCGACCCCGTCCTCCTGGTTGACGACACGGATGTACGCCTCGGCGACCTGGCCGAACGTCTGGTGCCGGCTCTCGGCCTCGTAGATCGAGACGGCGAAGACGATCTTGTCCACCTGGGCCGGCACCAGCGGAAGGTCCACCAGGACCGTCTCGTCGTCGTCACTGCCGGTGCCGCCCACCAGCTCGTCGCCGGTGTGCTCGACGGAGCCGTCCGGGCTCTTGAGGTTGTTGTAGAAGATGAAGTACTCGTCGCCGAGAACCCGGCCGCCGGAGCACAGCAGTGCGCTGGCGTCGAGGTCGAAGTCGGCGCCCGTGGTGGATCGGGCCTTCCAGCCCAGACCGACCCGCGCCTGGGTCAGGTTCGGTGCGGCCTTCGAGAGGGAGACGTTTCCCCCTTTGGCGAGCGTGACGCTCATGTGTTCTGGTCCTCTCCCCGGCTGGTGGCTCGGCCGTGCGGCCCGCGCCACAGTGCGTCCAGTCTCTCCGTACCACCGGGCGCCGCACACCTCCGGGGCACGGAAGTCTGCGGCGCCCGTGGCTGCCGGTCCCCGGCAGGCGCGCCCGGTCGGCCCGTCGACCGGGCCGGCGGACGCATGCCCGGCGGGTTCCCTCAGACGTTCACGCCGAAGTCCTGCGCGATGCCGCGCAGGCCCGAGGCGTAGCCCTGGCCGATGGCACGGAACTTCCACTCCGCACCGTGCCGGTAGAGCTCACCGAAGACCATCGCCGTCTCGGTCGACGCGTCCTCGCTGAGGTCGTAGCGCGCCAGCTCGGTGTTGTCGGCCTGGTTGACGACGCGGATGTAGGCGTTCCGCACCTGGCCGAAGCTCTGCTGGCGGCTCTCCGCCTCGTAGATCGAGACGGGGAAGACGATCTTCTCGACGTCGGCCGGCACCCCGGCGAGGTTCACCTTGATGACCTCGTCGTCGCCTTCGCCCTCGCCGGTGAGGTTGTCACCGGTGTGCTCGACGGAGCCGTCGGGGCTCTTGAGGTTGTTGAAGAACACGAAATTCTGGTCGTTGGCGACCTTGCCCTCCGCGTTCGTCAGCAGGGCGCTCGCGTCGAGGTCGAAGTCGCTGCCGGTGGTCGTACGCGCGTCCCAGCCGAGACCGACGATGACCGCGGTCAGATTGGGCGCTTCCTTGGTCAGCGAGACGTTGCCGCCCTTGCTGAGGCTGACTCCCACGAGTCCTCCTGGTCAGTTGTTTCGTGAGGACACCGCGTGCCCCCGTTTCGGATGCCGTCGGATCAACGATTCGATCCTAGTGAGCGGTTCCCCGGGACACAGCCCTCTTACCGAGCGGAATCAGAGGTGTTCCGAGCGTCGCCGGAGCGCTCGGAGGCGCGCCCCGGCGCGACGGTCCCGGCGGCCGTCAGAGCTTCTCGAGCTCCCGCTCGTACTCCTTGAGGTCACGCGCGTCGGGCAGCCCGTTGACGACGGTCCAGCGCACGGTGCCCTCCTTGTCGATGATGAAGGTGCCGCGCACGGCGCAGCCCTTCTCCTCGTCGAACACTCCGTAGGCGCGCGACGCCGCACCGTGCGGCCAGAAGTCGGACAGGAGCGGGTACTCCAGCCCCTCCTGCTCGGCGAAGACACGCAGTGCGAACGGCGAGTCGTTGGAGACCGCCAGCAACTGCACGTCCTCGTTGACGAAACGGGGCAGCTCGTCCCGCAGGGCGCACAGCTCCCCGGTGCACACGCCGGTGAAGGCGAACGGGTAGAAGAGCAGGACGACGTTCTTCTCGCCCCGGTAGTCCGAGAGCCGCACGGTCTGGCCGTGCTGGTCCTTGAGCTCGATGTCGGGTGCCTTGGTACCGGCCTCGATCGCCATGGCGGGTTCCCTTCGGTGGGCGGACACGGTCGCCCCCACCCTATGCACCGAGCCCCTGCCGGCCGGGGGCCGGTCAGGGGCTCGGTTCCTCCGCGTCGGAACGCGTCGCAGATCCACCGGAAGCGGTCGTGAGGCGGTCGTCCGGCGGCAGCCGGCCCGGACCGGCCCGGAAGGAGGGGCCTGAAACGGGCGGGGTCCTCGCGCGGTACGGTCCGCGGCGTCCGCAGCGCCGGGCGCAAGCGCCGGTCAGCGCTTGTTCGGGGAACCCTTCGGGGTGACCAGGCGGCTGCCCGTCCAGTCCTTGGCCGCGTTGAAGCTCTTGGTCTGGGAGAGCCCGGCGGTCTGGGATGCCTCACCGATGTCGCTGGGCTCCACGTAGCCCTCGCGGCCCGTCTTGGGGGTCAGCAGCCAGACGGGGGCACCTTCGTCGATCATCGTGGTGGCGTCCACCAGCGCGTCCGTCAGGTCGCCGTCCTCGTCGCGGAACCACAGCACCACGGCGTCGGCCACATCGCCGTAATCCTCGTCGACCAGTTCCGCGCCGGTGATCTCCTCGATGGACTCGCGGAGCTCCTGGTCGACGTCGTCGTCGTAGCCGATCTCCTGGACCACCTGTCCGGGCTGGAAACCCAGCCTTGCGGCGGGGTTGGTCCGCTCCTCCGCGTGGTCCGCGGTCGCGCTCACGGATTGCCTCCAGTCATGTCTTACGAATATGGGGTTGGGACCCCGCGCGTACGCGAGGCATGGGCCGTAGTCCACACGGGCGGGCCGGATCACGCAAGTACCCGGCCTTCCATCCCGCCCAAACGTTGACGTCTCATACCACAATGCCTGATCGAGAGTGATTCAGGCCACATTGCAGCCGCCAGGATCTGCCAGGTTTGCCCCGGCTGACCCGGGGGAGCCGTAAGGGCACCCGGAGGACCGAACGCACGTTTGGGGTGATCGGTGCGGAGTGCGGACCCCGTCCCGGGACGGGCGTAAGGTGACAGGTCGACCGCGTCGTTGCAGCCGCGTACACCCCCTTCCGGAACCGCCTCGAAAGGCGCTGGGTTACTTATCGGTAGAGATGACGTCACAGCAGCGGCGGTCCACGATGGAGGCGGCGCGCCGCTCCGCTGAGCACCATCCAGGGCGTCCGCCGTCGCCCGGCCCCGAGCACCATCCGACCGATACAGCGAAGGAACAGCGTGGCTTCCGGATCCGATCGCAACCCGATCATCATTGGCGGCCTTCCCAGCCAGGTCCCGGATTTCGATCCTGAAGAGACCCAGGAATGGCTCGACTCGCTCGACGCAGCCGTCGACGAGCGCGGACGGGAACGCGCCCGCTACCTCATGCTCCGGCTCATCGAGCGCGCCCGCGAGAAGCGCGTCGCCGTCCCGGAGATGCGCAGCACGGACTATGTGAACACCATCGCGACCAGGGACGAGCCGTTCTTCCCCGGCAACGAGGAGATCGAGCGCAAGATCCTCAACGCGACCCGGTGGAACGCGGCCGTCATGGTCTCGCGCGCCCAGCGGCCCGGGATCGGGGTGGGCGGCCACATCGCCACCTTCGCCTCCTCCGCCTCGCTCTACGACGTGGGCTTCAACCATTTCTTCCGCGGGAAGGACGAGGGCGACGGCGGGGACCAGATCTTCTTCCAGGGCCACGCCTCCCCCGGCATCTACGCCCGCGCCTACCTGCTCGACCGGCTCAGCGAGGCCCAGCTCGACGGCTTCCGCCAGGAGAAGAGCAAGGCGCCGCACGGGCTGCCCAGCTATCCGCATCCGCGGCTGATGCCGGACTTCTGGGAGTTCCCCACCGTCTCCATGGGCCTGGGCCCGATCGGCGCGATCCACCAGGCGCGGATGAACCGCTACATGGAGTCCCGCGGTATCGCCGACACCTCCAAGTCCCGGGTGTGGGCCTTCCTCGGTGACGGCGAGATGGACGAGCCCGAGTCCCTCGGCCAGCTCTCCCTGGCCGCCCGGGAAGGGCTGGACAACCTCACCTTCGTCATCAACTGCAACCTGCAGCGGCTGGACGGGCCGGTCCGGGGCAACGGGAAGGTCATCCAGGAGCTGGAGTCCTACTTCCGAGGCGCCGGCTGGAACGTGATCAAGCTGGTGTGGGACCGCTCCTGGGACCCGCTGCTGGCCCAGGACCGGGACGGTGTGCTGGTCAACAAGCTGAACACGACACCGGACGGCCAGTTCCAGACCTATGCGACCGAGAGCGGCTCCTACATCCGGGAGCACTTCTTCGGCGGCGACCAGCGACTGCGCAAGATGGTCGAGGGCATGACCGACGACCAGCTCCTGCATCTGGGCCGCGGAGGCCACGACCACCGCAAGGTCTATGCGACCTACAAGGCGGCGGCCGAGCACAAGGGGCAGCCGACCGTCATCCTGGCGCAGACGATCAAGGGCTGGACGCTGGGCCCGAACTTCGAGGGCCGCAACGCCACCCATCAGATGAAGAAGCTGACGGTCGACGATCTGAAGGGGTTCCGCGACCGGCTGCATCTGCCCATCCCGGACAGCGAGTTGGAGTCGGGCGTGCCGCCCTACTACCACCCCGGCCGCGACTCCGAGGAGATCCAGTACATGCACGACCGCCGCAAGGAGTGCGGCGGCTATGTGCCGACCCGGGTCAACCGGGCCAAGCCGCTGCGGCTTCCGGACGAGAAGGCGTACGCCACGCTGAAGAAGGGCTCCGGGCACCAGCAGATCGCCACCACGATGGCGTTCGTGCGACTGCTGAAGGACCTGATGCGGGACAAGGAGATCGGCAAGCGCTTCGTGCCGATCGCCCCCGACGAGTACCGCACCTTCGGAATGGACTCCTTCTTCCCCTCGGCCAAGATCTACAACCCGCTGGGGCAGCTCTACGAGTCCGTGGACCGGGAACTCCTGCTGGCCTACAAGGAGTCGCCGACCGGGCAGATGCTGCACGACGGCATCTCCGAGGCCGGCTGCACCGCCGCCACCATCGCCGCGGGCTCCGCCTACGCCACCCACGGCGAGCCGATGATCCCGATCTACGTCTTCTACTCGATGTTCGGCTTCCAGCGGACCGGCGACCAGTTCTGGCAGATGGCCGACCAGATGGCGCGGGGCTTCGTCCTGGGCGCGACCGCGGGGCGCACCACGCTCACGGGCGAGGGGCTCCAGCACGCCGACGGCCACTCGCAACTGCTGGCCTCGACCAACCCCGCCGTGGTGGCCTACGACCCGGCCTTCGGGTTCGAGATCGCCCACATCGTCCGGGACGGGCTGCGCCGGATGTACGGCTCCAGCTCCGAGCATCCGCAGGGCGAGGACGTCTTCTACTACCTGACGGTCTACAACGAGCCCATCCAGCAGCCTGCCGAGCCGGAGGGCGTGGATGTGGAGGGGATCCTCAGGGGCCTCTACCGCTACCGGGCGGCCGACCGGGGCACCCATGCCGCGCAGATCCTGGCGTCCGGTGTGGCCCTGCCGTGGGCGCTGGAGGCACAGCAGATCCTCGCCGAGGAGTGGGACGTGAAGGCCGACGTCTGGTCGGCGACCTCCTGGAACGAACTGCGGCGCGATGCCGTGGAGGTGGAGGAGCACAACCTCCTGCACCCCGACGAGGAACAGCGCGTCCCCTATGTCACCAGCAAACTGCACGCGGCCGAAGGCCCCAAGGTGGCGGTCTCGGACTGGATGCGGGCCGTGCCGGACCAGATCTCGCGCTGGGTGCCGGGCAGCTACCAGTCGCTGGGCGCCGACGGGTTCGGCTTCGCCGACACCCGGGGTGCCGCGCGCCGCTTCTTCCACATCGACGCGCAGTCGATCGTGCTGGGCGTACTGACCGAACTGGCGAAGGAGGGGAAGGTGGACCGCTCCGCGCTGAAGCAGGCCATCGACCGCTACCGGTTGCTGGAGGTCGCGGCGGCGGACCCGGGTACCGCCGGAGGCGACGCCTGACTCAGGTCCCCCTGGTCGGAAGCCCGCAGGCTCCCGACCCCGGTCCGGTGGCCGGATGCGCTCCGTTCCTGGACCGCACCCCGCCACCGGGCCGCGGAACGCGGGCGGGTGCCCCGCGTACCCGGCGGGCACCTCAGTGCTCCCATACCTTGAAGGCACGCACCCGGTAGGGCAGCTCGGGCGTCCAGGATCCCGAGGGGTGGGTGTGGAACTCGGCCGTCTCCGCACACTCCTCGCTCTGGTAGAGCGTGACCGGGCGGCCGGTGCGGTTGGCCGCCGAGGTGGCCGAGGCACCGCCCGTCAGCGGCGTACAGCTCTCGATGTCGATGCCGCGCAGTTCGTGGACGCGCGGTGTGCCCTTGAACTCCGCACGCTCCCAGAGGCACAGCTCCCCCGGTCCGCACTCTCCCAGCCTGGGCGCACCCTTCCCCTCGGCGGCCTGGTGGTGCGCGGCGGAACCCAGCACCGCCGCCCGCTGCTGGGGCTGGGCCCCCACCGGCTGCGCGGCGGCTGTCAGCGCCACCGCCAGCGCGGTCACGGCCAGGACTCCGGCCGTCGTCCTCGGACCTCGTCCGAACATGCCTCGCACGGCTGATCACTCCCCCGCTGAAGGCCGGGCACCTCGTCGCCCGGCGTGTGACCAGCATGTCCGCGCCGCGGAAGGGCAGCCAAGAGCAAGCGGCCCGGTTCACCGGGACAGGTGGTGGAGTTGTCCACAACTCGCGAGTTATCCACCGTCACCGGCGACACCGGGCCTGGAAGAACCGATACGCCGCGCTGAGTGCCCGATCGGTGCGGGGCAGCGGAGGCACAGCAGCAGGACGTATCGGGCAGGACCTACCCAGCCCGAAGCGTGCCCCCGCCCCGGGGCGGGCCCGGGGCGGGCTCAGCCCCGGACTCGCCGCGCCCCGGTCCGGGACGTGCTCGGCACGCCCGGACCGGGGCGTGCCCGCGGGCCGGCACGGGGCGCCGCTGCTTCCCGGTTCCCGTCGGCGGGTCTGCGGCGCCAGCGGCGCCAGCGGCGCCAGCGGCGCCAGCGCAGCGGCAACGGCGTCGGCGAGGGTCCGCCGTGCCCCGCAACCCGCGAACCGGCTCCGGCGAACCGTTCCCGAAGGGCCTCGCGCGAGGCCCTTCGGGAACGGCCGCCTCAGACGTGCACGGAAGGCCCGGCGTCGTTCTTGCCGCGACTGGTGAAGACGGCCACGCCCGCGGCCAGGACCGAGACGATGCCCGCGCAGATGAACGCCAGGCCCATGCCCGAGACGAAGGCGCCGTGCACGGCGTGCTCGATCGCCTCCGCCATCCGTTCCGGCGTCCCCTTCGGCACGGGTGCGATGCCCACCTCGGCCGCGTCCCTGAGGGCTGCCTCCTTCTCACCCGACAGCGGCGGCAGCTTGGCCTCGGCCCACTTGCGGGGCAGTTCACTGCCGACCCGGGAGGCCATCACGGCGCCGAGCACCGCCGTCCCGAGGCTGCCGCCCACCTGCATGGCGGCCTGCTGGAGCCCGCCCGCGACACCCGCGTGCTGCAGCGGCGCGTTGCCGACGATCACTTCGGTGGCACCGACCATCACCGGTGCGAGTCCGAGGCCCAGCAGGGCGAACCACAGGGAGGTGACGCCCATGCCGCTGTCCGCCTCCAGGGTGGAGAGTCCGAACATGGCGACGGCCGCCAGGATCATGGCGCCGGCCAGCGGAACGCGGGGGCCGACCTTGGTGATGACCGCGCCCGCCAGCGGCGAGGCGACGATCATCATGGCGGTGAGCGGCAGCAGGCGCAGCCCGCTGTCCACCGGCGAGAGGCCGTTGACGTTCTGCAGGTAGAAGGTGACGAAGAAGATGCCGCCCATGAAGCCGAAGGCCATGAGCACCATCAGGACGGTTCCGGCGGTCAGCGGTATCGAGCGGAACATGCTCATGGGCAGCAGCGGTTCGGCGACCCTGGTCTCCCAGAAGCCGAAGACACCGAAGGCCAGCGCCGAGACGGCCAGGAATCCGAGGGTCCTGGGGTCGCCCCAGTGCCAGTCGGGCGCCTTGATGATGGCCCAGACGAGGCAGAACATGGCACCGGACAGCAGGAGGATGCCGAGCAGGTCGAAGGACCGGGGCGCGTCCTTCGACCGCCGGTCCAGCAGCAGGACGAGTCCCATCACCAGTGCGAGCGCGCCGACCGGGATGTTGATGAAGAAGACCGACTCCCAGCCCTTGTGCTCGACCAGCAGCCCACCGACGATCGGCCCGGCCGCCGTCGAGGCGCCGATGACCGCACCCCAGATGCCGATGGCCGCGTTCAGCCGCTCGGCGGGGAAGGAGGCGCGCAGCAGGCCCAGTGCGGCCGGCATCAGCAGGGCGCCGCACAGGCCCTGGAGCACCCGGAAGGTGATGACGAGTGCCACGCTGCCGGACAGGCCGATGGCGGCGGAGGCGGCGGCGAAGCCGACCACGCCGCCGAGGAAGGTCTGCCGGTGCCCGAAGCGGTCGCCCAGCTTGCCCGCGGTGATCAGCGAGACCGCGAGCGCGAGCAGATAGCCGTTGGTGATCCACTGGACATCGGCCAGGGAGGCGTCGAGGTCGTGCTGGATGGCGGGGTTGGCGATGGCGACGATCGTCCCGTCGAGGGCGACCATCGCGACCCCGAAGGCGACGGTGACGAGGGTCAGCCACGGGTGTCCGCGCAGCCCGCTGCGGGGCTCCCGGCCGCCGCCGTCGGCGGGTGCTGGATCCGGCGCGTCGTCCGCGACGGTGCTGGTCTGGGTGGTCATGGCCGGAGGATAATGACAGTCGCTGACAATTGACAAACGAAATTATTAGTCGGTAAATGTCAGTTGGCACTCACGCATCGTGAGCGCATCGCCGGAGAGAGGAAGCGGCATTGACGGGGCTGCGCGAACGGAAGAAACAGCGCACAAGAGACGCGCTGATCGTGGCCGCCCACGAACTCTTCGTCACGCAGGGCTACGAATCCACCACCGTCGACCAGATCGCCGAGGCCGTCGACGTCTCCCAGCGCACCTTCTTCCGCTACTTCACGAACAAGGAGGAGGTCGCGCTCTTCCTGCAGAACATGGTGGAACGCCTCTACTACGAAGCCGTGTGCGCCCGCCCGGTGGCCGAGCCTCCGCTGGAGTGCCTGCGCAGCACCCTCGACGACGTGTGGGACGACGTCGGCGTGGCGGTCGAAGAGATCACCCCGCTCGACCTCTATCTGAAGATGTGCCAGGTCATCGAGGTGACCCCGTCCCTGCTGGCCGCGCACCTGCGGCATTCGCTGCTGATGGAGGAGAAGCTCGTCCAGGAGGTCGCCCGGCGCACCGGGGTGGACGCCGACCAGGATCCGCGGCCGCGGGTGCTGGTCGCCGCCTTCACCGGGGTGATGCGCACCGCCGCCCGGCAGTGGAGCATGCGCAGCGACGCCTCGCTGGAGACGGCACGCGAGGTCACCCGCGACTACACCGCGCAACTGAGCCCCGCTCTCGGCTCCGACTGGGGACGGCGGCGCTGAGCCCGGCACCCGGGCCCACGACTCCAGTTGCGCTCCGTGACCGCCGCGCGGTACGGACGCGCCACCCCGGCCCGACCGGGCAGTACGAAACGTGAGATGACTCACCCGGAGGTCCTGAATGCGGGACCGCTCAGCGGCATCTCTTAAGGTGTCGCCCCAGTGACTTACTTCCCCGCACCAGGCAACCCGTTGTCCGGACTCGGCGTCCCCGCACCAGGCGCCCCGGGCATCACGGTCTGGCGTGCGGTGCTCGCCCTGACCGTCGTCCTCGTCCTGCTGGCGACATCCGGCTGGACAGCGGTGCGCAAGCACCAGGCGGAGGACGGGCCGCGGGCAGCAGCCGTGCACGCCTGGAAGAAAGCCTCCCTCGCCGGACGCCCCCTGCCCGCCCCCGACGCCCCGCCCGGCAGCATCGCCCGCTACTTCGCCGGGCTGAGCCGGGCCCAGCAGCGCGACCTCGCCGCACGCTTCCCCCTCGTGGTGGGCAACCTCGGCGGCGCACCCCTGGAGCTGCGCTACCGGGCGAACCGCACCGCGCTGCTCCAGGCCCGCGACACCGAGCGCAAGCGGATGCGGGACGAGCGGCTGACCGAAGAGGGCCGCAGCCAGGCGGAGCAGCGGATGCACCGCTTCACCTCGATGCTGAGCCCGCAGCGGCAGATCCTCGCCTTCGACCCGACCGGGCGCGGCCGGGCCGCCGAGGTCTTCGGCGACCTGCGGGACGCCCGGCGGGTCTCGGTGGTCGTCCCCGGCGTCGACACCGAGCTGCTGACCTTCGAGAAGTCGGCGCGGCAGTACTCGGCGCCGGTCGGCATGGCCGACTCGCTGCAACAGCAGCAGCACGCCATCCGCCCCGGCGTGCACACGGCGACCATCGCCTGGGCCGACTACACCGCGCCCGCCGGGCTCGGCGTGGACGCCGCCTCGGGCGGAGACGCCGAGAACGGCGCGGTACGACTGGACGACCTGGTCCGCGCCCTGCCCGCCACCTCCGCCGCGGACGCACCCGAGGTCGCGCTGTTCTGCCACAGCTACGGATCTGTGGTCTGCGGGGTGGCGGCGCGCCGGCTGCCGGACAGCGTCACCGACATCGCCGTCGCGGGCAGCCCGGGGATGCGGGCCGACAACGCGGCGCAGCTCGGCACCCGCGCCCACGTCTGGGCGATGCGGGACGACGACGACTGGATCGCCGACGTCCCCCACCTGGACGTCGGAGGGCTCGGGCACGGTGCGGACCCGGTGGCGGACGGCTTCGGCGCCCGGCAACTGTCCGCCCGCGGCGCCGTCGGCCACACCGGCTACTTCGTGCCGCACACCAGCAGCCTCGCCAACTTCGCCGCGATCGGCACCGGCGCCTACCAGGACGTCACCTGCGCCTCCTCCGACCCGGAGTGCTCCGTGGTCCCGGGCGCCTCCTGACGGCACGCACGACGCCCGCAGCACTCCGCCGGGCCGCGCACCGCGCCGCCGGATCCCCCCGAATCTGCGCGCGTAGCACCACGGAGCGCGGCGGAGGGGGGACGGACAGCCGACCGCCGCATACGATGGCCCACATGGGTGACGTACTGGCTGGAATTCACTCCACCTGGGAGTTCACAACGGACTCCGTGCTCATCCGCTTCGAACGGGGGATTCGCACGCCGAAGCTCTTCCAGGTGCTCGGGGAACGGCGTATCCCGTACGAGGCGCTGAGCACCGTCGAGCTGGCCCCGGGCGGCAAGCGCGGCACCGTCGTGCTGCGCGCCGTGCCCCGGGAGGGCGCGGACCCGCTGCTGGAAGCGGCAGCCGGACAGCTCAAGGAGAGCAGCGACCCCTACCGGCTGGTGCTGCCCGCCGAGCGCGAGCCGCTGGCGGACCGCTACGCGGCCGAGTTGCGGGCCGCCCTGCCCCCGGAGGCGGCCAAACCGGCGCAGGACCACCTGGTCGCCGCGCCCTCCGCCCCGCAGAGCTTCAAGGCGTACGACGGGAAGGCGTCCTTCGACGGCACGGGAGTCGGCTTCCGCTGGTTCTGGACGGGTGCCTCGACGGCCAAGTGGAAGGCGGGCGACCAGTACTTCCCCGTCGGCGAGCTGGAGGGTGTCGAGTGGAACTCGCCGGAGGGACCCGGCGGCCATCTGCGGCTGCGCCCGCGCGGAGCCGAGATCCTCGCGGAGGCCGACCAGGACCCGGCCTCCGTGGTGTTCGGCCTCGGCTACGGCCCCGTCTACGAGTCCCTGCCCTTCGCCGCCTCGGTCCTGGAGGCGGTACGGGCGGCCGGGCCGGTGCGGGGCACCGAGGGCATCTGTTCGGCCCCCGCACCGCAGCCCTCCCGATCGGACCCGGCGGATGTGGCCGAACGCATCCGGCACCTCGGTGAGCTGCACGACGCCGGGCTGCTGACCGACCACGAGTTCACCGCCAAGAAGGCGGAGCTGCTGGCGGAGCTGTGACGCCAGGACCCGGACTCTCCGCCCTGTGGGGCCAACTGCGCTCGCTCGCCGTCGCACTGGCCACCCCCGCCGCCTCGCGTGAGCCGCTGCTGGGGCACGCGGCCTCCCGCACCGTGCGACTGCTGCCCTATGTGCTGGCGTCCGGCTTCGCGATCGTGCTCCTCCCGGTGACCACCCAGGTGCTCTCGCACGACTTCGCGGTACCCGGCGGCTGGGCCGGTGCGCTGAGCGTGGCGCAGACCGCGCCCCTGATCCTGGCGGTGACCCGGCCGCTGACCGCCTGGTGGATCGTCTTCGGTGCGGACCTGGTCGGCGCCTTGGTGCTGCTGATGACGAGCGAAGGTGCCGGACGGCCCTGGCCGTGGCCGCCGATGGTGATCGTGGGCTGCCTGGTGCTGTATCTGGCGCTGGCGCTGCGCGAGAGCCGCCGCACGCTGCTCGCCGTCTGGCTCGTGACGGTGTCCGCCTCGCTCGCGCTGGGGTTCGCCGCACCCGAGCGCAGCGAGGGGACGAACGTCCTGCTGATCGTGCTCACCGGCGCCGTACTCCTGCTCGGGGCATCGCTGCGGGAGCGGGCCGAGGCGCAGCGGCGACTGGCCGAGCAGGAGCACATCAGCGAGGCCGAACGCGCCCAGCGCACCCTGCTCGAGGAGCGCGCCCGGATCGCCCGGGAACTGCACGACGTGGTCGCGCACCACATGTCCGTCATCACCGTCCAGGCCGACAGTGCGCCCTACCGGATCGCGGAGATGCCGCAGGAGGCACGCGAGGAGTTCGGCTCCATCGCCGCCGCCGCACGCGAGTCGCTGGCCGAGATGCGCCGCCTGCTCGGCGTCCTGCGCAGCGAGAGCGCCCGCGGTGAACGAGCCCCCCAGCCCGGCCTGGAGCGGCTGGAGCAGCTCGTGGAGGCGACCGTACGCGCCGGAGTGCCCACCGAGCTGAACCTCTCGCTGCCCGGCGCGGAGGACGGGGGCGGGAGAGGGGACGAGGCCGCGACGGGGACCAGTGCCGGTGCGGCGGGTGCGGATTCCGCTGTGGCCCCGACCGTGACGCTCTCGGCGTACCGGATCGTCCAGGAGGCGCTCGCCAACGTGGTGCGGCACGCGCCCGGTGCACGGACCCGCGTCTCGGTGTCGGTGGCGGACGGGGGCCTGCTGTCCGTGCTGGTCGTCAACGGCGCCTCGCCGGAGCCGGAAGCGGCCCCGCTGGAGACGGCCGGCACCGGGCACGGCCTGGTGGGGATGCGGGAACGGGTGCGGCTGGTCGGCGGGAGCCTGCAGGTCGGTGCGCTGCCCGACGGCGGGTTCCGGGTCGCGGCCCGACTGCCGCTGCACCCGTCCCCCGCCGCTCCGCCCGGACGGCACGACGAGGCGTCCCCCGAGGCCGATGCGCGGGACGCGGAGCAGGACCGGACCTCCGAGCACGCACCCCACCCGCGGCACACCGGCTCCACCCCGACCGTATGAAAGGCACCCCGACAGCATGAACGGCATCGGCGCGTCCGGCGCTTCCCCGACCGGCCGGGTGACCCGCCTGGTCATCGTCGACGACCAGGCCATGGTCCGGGCGGGATTCGCCGCGCTGCTGGCCGCCCAGAGCGACATCGACGTGGTGGGCGAGGCGCCCGACGGCGCGGCCGGCGTCGAGCTGTGCCGCCGCACCCACCCCGACGTGGTGCTGATGGATGTCCGGATGCCGCGGTTGAACGGCCTGGAGGCGGCCGAGCAGCTCCTCGACCCGCCGCCGGGCGTCACCCACCGGCCCAAGGTGCTGATGCTGACCACGTTCGACGTGGACGACTACGTGTACGAGGCGCTGCGGCTGGGTGCCAGCGGGTTCCTGCTCAAGGACGCGCCGCCGGCCGATCTGATCGCCGCGGTGCGGGTGGTCGCCGAGGGCGAGGCCCTGTTGGCGCCCTCCGTGACCCGGCGGCTGATCGCCGAGTTCGCCCGGCAGCGGTCCGGGAACGGATCGCGGCGGGGGCGCGCCCCGGCGTCCGCACTGCGGCTGAAGGCACTCACCGAGCGGGAGACCGAAGTGCTGGAACTCGTGGCCCGCGGACGGTCCAACACCGAGATCGCCGAGTTTCTCGTACTGGCCGAGCAGACGGTGAAGACCCATGTGAGCCGCGTCTTCGCCAAGCTGGGACTGCGCGACCGGGCCCAGGCCGTCGTCTTCGCCTACGAGTCGGGACTGGTCACGCCGGGCGACCGGTAGCTCCGCCGCCCCGCGGCGGTCGCGGGCCCGCGACCGCACACCGGCCCGCCGCCGCACACCGGCCCGCGGCCCCAGCGGTCCCGGGACTCCGGCCCGGGACTCCGGCCCGGGACTCCACCGGCTCTCCGCGCGCGGGTTCCACGCACCCTGCGCCCACCCCCTACCCCGGTAGCATCCGCCGGTTGGCTCCGCAGTGTGACGCCCCGCGGACGACCGGAGCCGCACGCTCCTTCTGCCGCCTCCGGAGACTCCGCGGGCGGCGGGAGGAGGGACAGGCCCATGAAGCGCCGCCGCACGCGTGCTCTGCTCGTCGCCCCGCTGGTGGGAGCGGTGCTGGCCACCACGGTCGGAGTCACCAGCGGAACGGAGCAGACGCCGGTGACCGGGCCCGCACCGGGTGCCGCCGCCTGGCGCGCAGACAGTGCGCTGGGGCGCACGCTGCCGGACCCCGCAACGGCGAGCCCCGAACGGGTCGCCGGATTCTTCGCGGAGCTGAGCGGAAACGAACGGCGGGGGCTGGTGCGGCGCCATCCGATGACGGTGGGAAATCTGGACGGCGTCCCCTTGCGTGTCAGATATCAGGCGAACCGGCTGGCGCTCAAGCGGGAGCAGCGGAGACAGTCGGCGCGGGCAACGGCGGAGGGGCTGACCCGGGAGGACCACCGGCAGGCCCGGGAGAAGGTCCGGCGGTACGCCCGGCTGCTCGCTCCCGGACGGCAGATCCTCGCCTTCGATCCGCGCGGCCGGGGCCAGATCGCCGAGGTCTTCGGAGACCTCGCGCACGCCACCCGGACCGCGGTCGTCGTCCCCGGCTCCGACATCGACCTGGCCGACTTCGACCGCGGCGGCGAGAACCGCTACGGCAGGCCCGCCGGGATGGCCGCCGCGCTGCACGACCGGATGGTGCGGCGCGCCCCGCACACCCGCAGCGCCGTCGTCGCCTGGGTCGGCTACACCACGCCGGTCGGCCTGGGCCCGGACGCCGCGACGGGAAAGCTCGCGGAGGCCGGGGCACCGCGGCTGGTGCGCTTCCTGGCCGGGCTGAAGCGGACCGGGGCACCGGCACCCGCGGTGCTGTGCCACAGCTACGGATCGGTCGTGTGCGGACGGGCCGCGTCCCGGCTCGACCGGTCCGAGGCCGCCGGGCTGATCGTCTTCGGCTCCCCGGGAATGCGGGCCGGCTCGGTGGCGGACCTGCACACCCGGGTGCCGGTGTGGGCGGCACGTGCCGCCGAGGACTGGATCGGCCGCGTGCCGCACGTGCGGGTGCTCGGCCTGGGCCACGGCACCGACCCCGCGGACCCCGGGTTCGGAGCCCGTGTCGTCACCGCGGCCGACGCCGACGGGCACAGCGGCTATCTGAAGCCGGGCACCGACTCGCTGGACAACTTCGCCTCGATCGCACTGCGTGCCTACGGCACGGTCCGGTGCGCCCCCGCCTCCCGGGAGTGCGCCGACGCCCGTTGAGGTCCACGTGCCGGGTGAGCGGCGGGCGGATGGTCCGCGCACCGGGCGGGCAGGCGCGCGCCGGTCGGGTACGCACGGGGCGGGCGGCCGGACACCGGACGAGGCGCACACGGCCCGGGCGCTGGGCGCAGGGCACCGGGGCGGGCCGCGACTGCGCGCGCGCCCCGCCCCGGCACCACGGAGCGAGGACCGCGGCTACGCGTCGGCCGCGGAGCGGGCGGATCGGGCGGATCGGGCCTCGGCTGCGTCAGCGGTGGCCGAGGCCATGACCGCGCGGGTCGCCGGGAGATCGCCGGTGCTGCGCGAGTAGTGGTCGATCTTGTAGTCGAGGACCTCGAGCGTGCCGTGCAGTTCGGCGATCCGGGCGAGCACGTCCTGGCGGGTGGCCTCCAGGAGGGCCTTGCGCTCGCCGAATGTCTGCTCGCCCTGACGCACCATGTCCGCGTAGCGCACCATGTCCGCCACGGGCATCCCGGTCAGCCGGAGTTTGCCGACCAGATCCAGCCAGTTCAGATCCCGGTCGGAGAAGCGGCGCTGGCCGGTGTGGGACCTGTCCACATGCGGCATCAGACCGATCCGCTCGTACCAGCGCAGGGTGTGCGCGCTCAGTCCGCTCAGCTCCGCGGCCTCGCTGATGGTGTAGCGCTGCGGCCCGTCGGCCTGTCGGCCGGTGCGGGGGGCCTCGGCGCACCGCGCCGGGGTCCGGGGCTGCGATGTCGGCGGTTCCTCCGGCTGCGTCATGGTCACAAGTGAACGCTACGGACTTGGAGTGCGCTCGAAGCAAGGGGGGAATCGTCGGCACTTCGGCGCCGTTAGGCTCGGTGCCATGGACAGCCTGCGGATGATCGAGACCTGGCCGGTGCCCACAGCCGCGGCGGCCGTCGTACGCGCCGACGGGACCGTGGCCGGGACCCGCGGCCCGGCCGCGCAGCGCTTCGCGCTGGCCTCGGTCACCAAGCCGCTGACCGCCTACGCGGCGCTGATGGCGCTGGAGGAGGGCGCCGTCGAACTGGACGAACCTGCCGGACCCGAAGGGTCGACGGTGCGGCACCTGCTGGCGCACACCTCGGGGCTGGCCTTCGACGAACCCCGGACCATGGCCGAGCCCGGCACCCGCCGGATCTACTCGAACGCGGGATTCGAAGCACTGGCCGACCATCTCGCCAAAGCGACCGAGATGCCCTTCCCGCAGTATCTGCGCGAGGGCGTGCTCGATCCGCTGGGCATGGCGGGCACCGAACTGGACGGCTCGGCCGCCAAGGACGGCTTCTCCACCCTGGCCGACCTGACCCGTTTCGCCGCCGAACTGCAGTCCCCCACGCTGCTGGACCCCTCCACGGTGCGGCAGGCGACCTCGGTGGTCTTCCCCGGGCTCAGCGGGGTGCTGCCCGGCTACGGTCATCAGAAGCCGAACGACTGGGGCCTGGGGTTCGAGATCCGCGGCGCCAAGTCCCCGCACTGGACGGGCGAGACGTCCGCACCCGGCACTTTCGGACACTTCGGCCAGTCCGGCACGTTCCTGTGGGTCGACCCGCGGGCCGGCGCGGCCTGCGTGGTATTGACCGACCGGGACTTCGGGCCCTGGGCCGTGGAGGCGTGGACACCGTTCACCGACGCGGTGCTGGCCGAGTTGGCGGGCTGAGGCGGCATACGCACCACCGCGTACGCGGGAGGACCCCACGCGACGGCGTACGCGGGAGAGCGTATGCGGCAGGAGGCCGCACGCCGTGGTGCGGGGACTCGGCCGGCAGGCGGGAGGAGGCTCAGCCGTAGGCGGGCTCCGCGTGCATCTCCCACAGCAGCAGTTCGGCCCCGCCCTCGGCACGCAGTTCCCGGCCCGCCCGCTGTCCGGTCAGGCGCGCCGCGTCGCCCTCCCCCAGCACCGGCCCGTCCGGCGTCGTGCCGTTCAGCGCCGTACCGTCCAGTGCCGTGCCGTCCAGCAGCACGCGGCCGCGCGCGACATGGACGTAGCAGTAGGCCGCGTCGGGCACCGCAGCGCGCTCCCCGTCGGCGAGGCGGCGCACGTGCAGCACGGCCTCGGTGCGCGGCAGCGCGAACGGGGTGCTGTCCGCGATGCCCCGCACCACCTCGTACTCGGGTGCGGTGCCGAACACGCCCGGAACCAGCCACATCTGGACGAAGCGCAGCTCATCAGTGCCCGCGTTGCGTTCGCTGTGCCGCACACCGCTGCCGGCGCCGAGCCGCTGCACGTCACCGGGGCGCACCACGGTGGCGTGCCCGGCGGAATCGGTGTGCTCCAGCTCGCCCTCGACGACCCAGGTGACGATCTCCACATCGCGGTGCGGGTGCGTGTCGAATCCGGCACCCGGTGCGAGCCGCTCCTCGTTGCAGGCCACCAGCAGGCCGAAGCCGGTGTTGCCCGGGTCGTAGAAACCGGAGAAGGAGAAGGCGTGCCGGGTGTCGATCCCGGCGCCCGCGTCACCGCCCCGATACCTGTCCTCGGCCCGCCACACAACCTGTGTCATGCGCCCCACGGTAGCCGCGGAGCCGCCGGGCAGGGCACGGCCCTCGGCCGGCGTGCGGGCGGCGGGATGCGCCGTGCGCCGGAGCCGGCGCACGCCCCATCGCGCTCCTCGGCCGGGGGCGAGGAGAAGGGCCCGAGCTCGGATCCTTCGCCGGCCCCTCGCGCCCCCGCGCCCGGTACGGGCATCCGGTAAGGCAGGCTTGTCCCGTGCCCGAAGCCTCAGATCCACCACCCCAGCACCCCCATCTGGCCACCCTTCGCCGTCTGGAACAGTCCTCCGGGAAACTCGCCGCCGCCGCCATCGCGCGGATGGACGAGCAGCTTCCCTGGTACCGCGCCATGCCGCCGGAGAACCGCTCCTGGATCGGCCTGGTCGCGCAGGCGGGCATCGCGGCCTTCACCGAGTGGTTCCGGCACCCGGAGACGCCGCAGGCCATCAGCACCGACGTGTTCGGCACCGCGCCGCGGGAACTGACGCGCGCGATCACCCTGCGGCAGACCGTGGAGATGGTCCGCACCACGATCGAGGTCGTCGAGGCGGCGATCGACGAGGTGGCCGCGCCCGGCGACGAGGCGGTGCTGCGCGAGGCGCTGCTGGTGTACGCGCGGGAGATCGCGTTCGCGACCGCGCAGGTGTACGCGCAGGCCGCCGAGGCGCGCGGCGCATGGGACGCCCGGCTGGAGTCGCTCGTCGTCAACGCGGTGCTCTCCGGCGAGGCGGACGAGGGTGCCGTCTCCCGGGCCGCGGCACTGGGCTGGAACTCCCCCGAGCATGTGGCCGTGGTCCTGGGAACCGCGCCGGACGGCGACAGCGAACTGACCGTCGAGGCCATCCGGCGCGCCTCCCGGCAGGCGAAGCTGCAGGTGCTCACCGGGGTGCTCGGCAGCCGCCTGGTGGTGATCGCCGGAGGGTCGGACGATCCGCTGAAGGCGGCCAAGTCGCTGATCGGGCCGTTCGCGGCGGGGCCGGTGGTCGCCGGACCGGTGGTGGGCGACCTGCTGGCCGCGACGCGCTCGGCACAGGCGGCGATGGCGGGCCTGAAGGCGTGCGCCGCCTGGCCGGACGCTCCCCGTCCGGTCCTCGCGGACGACCTGCTGCCGGAGCGCGCGATGGCGGGCGACCCGGTCGCGCGGGAGCTGTTGGTGGAGGAGATCTACAGACCGTTGGAGGAGGCCGGATCTGCGCTGCTGGAGACGCTCAGCGTCTATCTGGAGCAGGCGAGTAGCCTGGAAGGCGCGGCACGGATGCTGTTCGTGCATCCCAACACCGTCCGCTACCGGCTACGACGTGTGACGGACGTCACCGGGTGGTCTCCGTCGGATGTCCGGTCGGCATTCACTCTGCGTGTCGCACTGATCCTGGGGCGTCTCGCCGACTTCGGAGGTCAGCCGTAAGCTGACGGGCACCTTTTGTCGAGGGTCCACAATTACCCTCCCCGTTCTTCGTCTCGGTCCCCACCGGCCGAGACCCGTGTCCACAGGAGAGAGTGAAAGAGTGCTCGTACTCGTCGCTCCCGGCCAAGGCGCCCAGAAGCCTGGCCTGCTGACCCCCTGGCTCGAACTCCCCGGCGCCGCCGACCGGCTGGCCCGGTGGTCCGCCGCCATCGACCTGGACCTGGTGCACTACGGCACCGAGGCCGACGCCGACGCGATCCGGGACACGTCCGTGGCCCAGCCGCTGCTGGTGGCCACCGCCCTGCTGTCCGGCGACGCGCTGCTGGCGGCCGGCCCCGCGCAGGACGCACCCGGCCGGGCCGCCGCCGTCGGCGCCTTCGCCGGACACAGCGTCGGCGAACTGGCCGCCGCGGCGCTGAGCGGGGTGCTCAGCCCGCTGGAGGCGCTGCGCATCGTCCGCGCCCGGGGGGCGGCGATGGCCGAGGCCGCCGCCGCTGCCGAGACCGGGATGTCCGCCGTGCTGGGCGGGGACCCGGACGTGGTCGCCGGGCACCTGGAGAAGCACGGTCTGACCCCCGCGAACATGAACGGCGCGGGCCAGGTCGTGGCCGCCGGTACCGCCGAGCAGCTCGCGGCGCTCTCCGCCGACCGCCCCGAGAAGGCGCGGGTCATCCCGCTGAAGGTGGCCGGGGCCTTCCACACCGACCACATGGCGAGCGCGCTGCCCGCCATGGAGGCGGCCGTCGCGGACGTGACACCGGGCGCACCGGTCACCCGCTACGTCTCCAACTTCGACGGCGAAGTCGTGGAGTCGGGCGCGGACGTCGTACGCCGGCTGGTGCACCAGATCTCCGCGCCGGTGCGCTGGGACCTGTGCATGGAGACGTTCCAGCGGCTGGGCGCCACGGCGCTGATCGAACTGTGCCCCGGCGGCACCCTGACCGGCCTGGCCAAGCGCGCCCTGCCGGACGTACGGACGCTGGCGCTGAAGTCGCCCGACGACCTCGCCGCGGCACGGGATCTCGTCGCCGCCCACACGTCCGCCTGACCTCCAAGGAGCCCGAGAAGCATGACCGCGAAGATCAAGCCCGCGCAGGGCTCGCCGTATGCGCGCATTCTCGGCGTCGGCGGATACAGGCCGACCCGGGTGGTACCGAACGAGGAGATCCTCAAGCACATCGACTCCTCCGACGAGTGGATCCGCTCCCGTTCGGGCATCGCGACCCGGCACTGGGCGGGCCCGGAGGAGACGGTCGCCGAGATGACCCTGGAGGCCGCGGGCAAGGCCGTCGCGGACGCCGGAGTCACTCCCGACCAGGTGGACGCGGTCATCATCTCGACCGTCTCGCACTTCAAGCAGACCCCGGCGGTGGCCACCGAGATCGCCGACCGAATGGGCGCGGGCAAGGCGGCGGCCTTCGACATCAACGCGGGCTGCGCCGGCTTCGGCTACGGACTCACTCTGGCCAAGAGCCTGATCGTCGAGGGCAGCGCGCGGCATGTGCTGGTGGTCGGCGCCGAGCGGCTCTCCGACCTGACCGACCTGACCGACCGCTCCACGGCGTTCCTGTTCGGGGACGGTGCCGGAGCCGTCGTCGTCGGCCCGTCGGACGAGCCCGGTTTCGGTCCCTCGATCTGGGGCTCGGAGGGCGACAAGCGGGACGTCATCTCGCAGACCGTCCCCTGGGACGGCTTCCGGGTCGGCGACGTCGCACAGCTTCCGCTGAGCGAGGACGGCTCGGTGAAGTTCCCCGCCCTGCGCCAGGAGGGCCAGACGGTCTTCCGCTGGGCCGTCTTCGAGATGGCCAAGGTCGCGCAGCAGGCCCTGGACGCCGCCGGGATAACCCCCGAGGACCTGGACGTCTTCATCCCGCACCAGGCCAACATGCGGATCATCGACTCGATGGTGAAGACTCTCAAGCTGCCCGAACACGTCACGGTCGCCCGGGACGTGGAGACCACGGGCAACACCTCGGCTGCCTCCATCCCGCTGGCGATGGAGCGGCTGCTGGCGACCGGGAGGGCGAAGAGCGGCGACACCGCCCTCGTCATCGGCTTCGGGGCGGGTCTCGTCTACGCCGCCACGGTCGTTACTCTCCCCTAGTCAAGATCCGAGCAGCCCCGTACGACAGGGTCGGGCGCTGCGGACTCACCGCTACACGAAGGAGCGCCGCAATGGCCGCCACTCAGGAAGAGATCGTCTCGGGCCTCGCCGAGATCGTGAACGAGATCGCCGGTATCCCGGCCGAGGACGTCCAGCTCGAGAAGTCCTTCACGGACGACCTGGACGTGGACTCGCTGTCCATGGTCGAGGTGGTCGTCGCCGCCGAGGAGCGCTTCGGCGTGAAGATCCCGGACGACGACGTCAAGAACCTCAAGACCGTCGGCGACGCGACCGACTACATCCTCAAGCACCAGAGCTGAGACATCCGTTGACGCGTTTGTCGCCACCCGGCATGCGGGTGGCTCAAACGAGTCACCCCCTACCGTGGAGAGAATTCCAGTGAACGCGACCAATCACTCCGTGGTCGTCACCGGTATCGGCGCAACCACACCGCTGGGTGGCGACAGCGCATCGACCTGGCAAGGGCTCGTCGCCGGGCGCTCGGGCGCGGCGCTCCTCGAGGAGGAGTGGGCCGCCGACCTGCCGGTACGGATCGCGGCACGGGCCGCGGTCGACCCGAGCGAGGTCATCCCCCGCCCCCAGGCCAGGCGGCTGGACCGCTCGGCGCAGTTCGCGCTGATCGCGGCACGCGAGGCGTGGGCCGACGCGGGCTTCACGGCCCGGGCCGGCGAGGACGCCTCCGTCAACCCGGACCGGCTGGGCGCCGTGGTGGCGTCCGGGATCGGCGGCGTGACCACGCTGCTGGACCAGTACGACGTGCTGCGCGAGAAGGGCGTCCGCCGCGTCTCGCCGCACACGGTGCCGATGCTGATGCCGAACGGCCCCTCGGCCAACGTGGGCCTGGAGGTCAACGCCAGGGCCGGGGTGCACACCCCGGTCAGCGCCTGCGCCTCCGGCTCCGAGGCGGTCGGGTACGCGATCGAGATGATCCGCACCGGCCGCGCCGACATCGTCGTCGCGGGCGGTACCGAGGCGGCCATCCACCCGCTGCCGATCGTCGCGTTCGGCAACATGATGGCGATGTCCAAGAACAACGAGAACCCGCAGGGCGCCTCCCGCCCCTTCGACGTGGACCGCAACGGGTTCGTGCTCGGCGAGGGCGCCGGGGTGATCGTGCTGGAGTCGGCCGAGCACGCGCGGCGGCGCGGGGCCCGGGTCTACGCCGAGGCGGTGGGCCAGGGCATCTCCGCCGACAGCCACGACATCGTGCAGCCGGAGCCCTCGGGCAACGGCATCGCGCACGCGCTGCAGCACCTGGCCGCCAACACCGACCTGGACCCGGCCGAGGTCATGCACATCAACGCGCACGCGACCTCGACCCCGCAGGGCGACCTGGCGGAGCTGAAGGCGCTGCGCAAGGTGTTCGGCGACGACGTCGACCACATGAGCATCTCGGCGACCAAGTCGATGACCGGGCATCTGCTCGGCGGCGCGGGCGGTGTCGAGACGGTGGCCACGGTGCTGGCGCTGCACAACCGCACGGCGCCGCCGACCATCAACATCGACAACCTCGACCCGGAGGTGGACGGCGACATCGTGCGCGATGCCGCCCGCGAACTCCCGGCCGAGGGCCGGATCGCCGCGCTGAACAACTCCTTCGGCTTCGGCGGCCACAACGTGGTGCTGGCGTTCCGTACGGTGTGATCCCGCGCGCGGTCCCGGACCGCGTCCAGGCGCGACAGGGGTGAGGGGCGGCCTTCCCGGAGGCCGCCCCTCACCCCTGTGCTGTCCCCCGCCCGTCTTCCGGTGCTGCCCGGCCGCCCGGCTGCCCAGCTGCCCGGCTGCCGCTAGGCCGAGCCCCGGGCATCGCCTCTGCCGTAGTCGGACGCCTCGTAGCTGGCGAAGTACGAGGCGACCGCGTCGTCCCCGCCGTGCCCCTGCGCCTCGGCGCGCCGCAGCCGCTCGGCCACCGCAGGTGCCGCATCGAGCCGCACCCCGTTCTCCCGGGCCGCCCGGGCGATGAGCTCGGCGTCCTTGCGGGCGCCGGAGAGCGGGAAACTCGCCTCGTAGGCGCCCTCCAGGACGAGCCGGGCCTTCGCCTGCAGATACGGGGCGTCCAGCGGGCCGCCCGCGACGGCACCGAGGAACGCGTCGGGATCGACGCCGAGACCCTCGGCGAGCGCAAGCGTCTCCGCGGTGCCGTTGATGAGGGTGAGGACCCAGTTGTTGACGACCAGCTTGAGGCGGCTGGCGGCACCGGGTTCCGCCCCGAGCCACAGGGTCCGGGCGCCGATGGCGTCGAGGACCGGAGCCGCGCGCTCGCGCACTTCGGGGTCGTCCGACGCGCCGGACACCAGCACGGTCAGCTCGCCCGCCTCGGCGGGTGCCTTGGTGCCGAGCACGGGAGCATCCAGGAAACGCAGGCCCTGTGCCCGGGCGAACTCGATCAGCGGCCCCAGCCCGTCCGGCCCGACGGTGCTGGTCTGGAGCCACACGGTGCCCTCGGACAGGCCCTGGGCGGCGGCGCGCATGGCGTCCAGCACGGCGGGACCGTCGTGCAGGGAGGTCAGGACGGTACCGGCGCCGCGCACCGCCTCGGCCGCCTCCTCCGCGACGCCGACGCCGTGCGCGGCCAGCGGCTCGGCCCGGCCGTGGGTGCGGTTCCAGGCGCGGACCGTGAGCCCGGCCGAGGACAGGTTGCGGGCCATGGCGGCCCCCATGGTGCCGGTGCCGAGCACCGCGACAGAGGTTTCGTACGACATGCCGGAACGGTAGGCGTTCGAGCCCGCACGAGGGCAGGCGGCGCGCATGCACGGCATCCGGCTTCCGGCGAACGGCACGCGCCGCGGCCTCCTGCCGGGCACCCGCGGCCGCCACGGAAGGGCATCCGGCCGCGTCAGACCACCTGGTGCAGCCAGCGGACCGGAGCGCCCTCGCCGGCGTAGCGGAACGGCTCCAGTTCGTCGTCCCAGGGCTTGCCCAGCAGGCGGGAGATCTCCGCTTCCAGGTCGCTCTCCCCGCGCCCCGCGCGGGCGACGGCCGCGCGCAGCCGGTCCTCGGGGATGAGGATGTCGCCGTGCATGCCGGTGACCGCGTGGAAGATGCCGAGGTCCGGGGTGGCGCTGTAGCGCTCCCCCTCGGCCGCCGCGCACGGCTCGGCCGTCACCTCGAACCGGAGCAGGTGCCAGCCGCGCAGCGCGGAGGCGAGTTTGGAGGCAGTGCCGGGATCTCCCTGCCAGGAGAATTCGGCCCGCCAGGTGCCGGGAGAGGCGGGCTGTCTGATCCAGTCGAGGTTGACGCGCGCGCCCAGCACACCCGCGACCGCCCACTCGACGTGCGGGCACAGGGCGCGGGGCGCCGAGTGGACGTACAGAACTCCACGTGTCGTCACCGGGACCTCCAGTGCGCTCCGAGGGTCGCCACCGGGCGGCCTCGATCACCTACCGGTCACGCGCCGGGAAAGCGCCTGACATTTTGCACCACCGGTCACTTCCCTACCAGCTCCCGAGGTTACGAATAGTAAACACCATTGCGCTCAATTCTCCCTGAAAGGGACAGGAAGTGACGCGAGGTAATATTTACCAGTCGCCGTGCCGATCGATCCACCGCTCATCGACCACGGCACAAGCTATCGCGCGGCGGCACGTGGTGGGTGACGTACCGTCGGTCGGGCACGGGTGAAACAGGGGGGCGGATGACGGAGAGCCACGAACCGGGGAACGCGCATTCGGCGCGTGCGCAGCCCGCCGCACGCAAACGGTCCCGTACCGTCGCCATCTGCGCTTTCGTACTGATCACCGTAGCGGGCCTGGTGCTCGCCGTGTCGTGCGGCGACTCCTCGGGTGGAGGCGACGAGCACGGCGCGCAGCGCGCCGACGGCTCCTCACGCCCCCACTCCTCACCGACCCCGCGGAAGATCTGGAACCGCGAGCCGGACTCCCTGGCCGCGGTCGGCGACTCCATCACCCGCGGCTTCGACGCCTGTTCGCTGCTGGCCGACTGCACCGAGGTCTCGTGGGCCACCGGCACGGCACCCGGTGTCGACAGCCTCGCGCGGCGGCTGCTGGGCGACCCCGAGGGGACGAGCTGGAACTACGCGGCCAGCGGTGCCGTGATGGCCGACCTGCCCGGGCAGATGCGCCGGGCCGCCGCCCGGAAGCCCGACCTGGTGACCGTCATGAGCGGCGCCAACGACGCCTGCCGCAGCACGACCGGGCGGATGACCCCGGTCGCGGACTTCCGCACCGACTTCCGCGCGGGACTGCGCGCGCTGCGCGGCGACGCACCCGAGGCGCAGGTCTACGTCTCCAGCGTGCCCAACCTCAAGCGGCTGTGGCAGGAGGGCAGGAAGAGCCCGATAGGGCAGCGGGTGTGGGGACTGGGCATCTGCCAGTCGATGCTCAAGGACCCCCAGTCGATGGCTGCCGCCGACCGGGAGCGGCGACAGGAGGTCCAGGACCGGGTGGTGGCCTACAACACCGTGCTCAAACAGGAGTGCGCCAAGGATCTGCGCTGCCGCTACGACAACGGCGCGGTCTTCGACTACCGCTTCACCGAGGCCGAGCTGAGCAACTGGGACTGGTTCCACCCCAGCAAGAAGGGCCAGCGCAGTCTGGCCGAGCTGGCGTACGAGGAGATCACCGCACGGCGTCCCACCGAGCGAGGATGAGGTGAACGGCCCCGTCGGACGAGCTGGCCGGTGCCCGGGGGAGGCCGCCGCGAGACGCAGGCCCTCACCGGGCGCGCCGCTCTCCGCAGCGCGCTCCTGAGCCGCCGGGCCCGGATCCCGGACACGGCCGGATTCCCGGCGGGGTTCCGGCCTGCCAGGGCCGGCCCGGCACTCTCCGGGCCTGTCCTGTCCGGGCTGCGGAGCGCCGCCGGTTCGGCGGCGCTCCGCAGCCCGACCGCCGGATCAGGCGGTCTGCAGGGTGACCTCGATGTTGCCGCGCGTGGCGTTGGAGTACGGGCAGACCTGGTGGGCCTTCTCGAGCAGGTCCTTGGCCGTGGCCTCGTCCACGTTCGGAATGGTGGCCCGCAGGCTCACGGTGAGGCCGAAGCCGCCGTCCGGGGTGTTGCCTATGCCGACCTCCGCGGTCACGGTCGAGCCGGAGATGTCGGCGCCCTCCTTGCGGGCCACGACGCCGAGCGCGCCCTGGAAGCAGGCGCTGTACCCCGCGGCGAAGAGCTGCTCGGGGTTGGTGCCCGCACCGCTGCCGCCCATCGCGCGCGGCGGGTTGACGACGACGTCGAGCTGGCCGTCGTCGCTGGCCACGCGGCCGTCGCGGCCGTTCTCCGCGGTGGCGACGGCGGTGTACTTGACGTCGATCGGCTGTATCGCCATGGATTTCCTCCTGTTGATGGCACGACCGGGGGAACTCGCGCCCAGGTTCCCTCCGGTGCGGTGCCCAGGGTAGGCGCTCGGTCCGGGGGCGGTGCAGGGAGCCCGGCCGAGCCCGACCGGGGCCGCGGGGCCGGGCCGGGTCCGGCCGTGCCGACTGGGCCCCGCCCGGCCCGTGCCCGGCGGCTCAGTCGCCGAGGGTGACGATCATCTTGCCGACGTTCTCCCCGCGCAGCAGGCCCAGGAATGCCTCCAGGTTGTTGTCGATGCCCTCGACCACGGTCTCCCGGTACTTCAGCTCCCCGGAGCGGATCCAGGGGGCCACCTCGTCGACGAACTGCTGCTGGAGGTCGAAGTGGTCCATGACCAGCAGCCCCTCCATCCGGAACCGCTTGGCGATGATCTGGGCCAGATTGCGCGGCGCGGGGGTCGGTTCGGTGGCGTTGTACTGCGAGATCATCCCGCACACCGCGATCCGGCCGTGCAGGTTCATGGCGTCGATCGCGGCCTCGAGGTGCTCGCCGCCGACGTTGTCGAAGTAGACGTCGATTCCGCTCGGCGCCGCCTCCCTGAGCTGCTCGGCGACCGGGCCGTGCTTGTAGTTGAAGGCCGCGTCGAAGCCGTACTCGTCGGTGAGGACCTTGACCTTCTCGTCGGAGCCGGCCGAACCGATCACCCGGGAGGCGCCCTTCAACCGGGCGATCTGGCCCACCTCGCTGCCGACCGCGCCCGCCGCGCCGGAGACGAAGACGGCGTCACCGGGCTGGAAGCCGGCCACCCGCAGCAGGCCCGCGTACGCCGTCAGACCCGGCATGCCCAGCACACCGAGGTAGGTGGAGAGCGGAGCCGCCTCCGGGTCGACCTTGGTGGCGTACTTGGCCCGGAGCGTGGCGTACTCGCGCCAGCCCAGATCGTGCAGCACGTGGTCGCCGGGCGCGAAGGCGGGGTCCTCGGAGGCGAGGACGACACCGATGGCGCCACCGGTCATGGGCTCGTTCAGCTTGTAGGGGTCCGCATAGGACTTCGCCGAGCTCATCCTGCCGCGCATGTACGGGTCCACGGACAGATGGATGTTGCGCACCAGGATCTGCCCCTCGGCCGGAGCCCGGACCGGCTCCTCCCGCAGCGCGAAGTCGTCCGTGGTGGGCCAGCCCTGCGGCCGGGCGGTCAGGTGCCAGGCCCGCCCGGTGGCCGGAATCCGGTTCGCGGCGGAGTCGGGGGATACGGATGAGGTCACGCTGTCCTCCAGAATTGCTTCAGGTACTGAAACAACCATGCGGCTGGATATTTCATGTTGTCAAGCATCGCCCGCTAGGCTGGTCGCATGGCAGGAGGAGACGGTCGCGCCCCGGACGCGCTGTGCGTCGAGGTGGCCGAGCTGATCGGCACGGTGGTCGCGCGGTACCACGAGGAGTACGAGCTGGCCGCCGCCGAGCACGCGCTGACCGGCGCCCAGGCGCGGGTCCTCACCCTGCTGTCGCACCGGCCCACTCCGATGCGGCAGCTCGCCCGCCACCTCAAGTGCGAGCCCTCGAACGTGACGGGGATAGTCGACCGACTGGAGGCGCGGGGCCTGGTCGAGCGCAGACCCGACCCCGCCGACCGCCGAGTGAAGGTCGCCGCCGCCACCGAGGAGGGCCACGCCACCGCGACCCGGCTGCGCGGCGAACTGGACTTCGCGGGGGAACCCCTCCAGGAGCTCACCCCGGCCGAACGCAGACTGCTGCGCGACCTGCTCAGGCGGATGCTGGGCGGGACCGCGCACTGAGCCCGGCCACCAGCAGGTCGAGCCCCGCCCGGAACTCCTCCAGGCGGTCGCCCTCGGCCGCGGCCGTGGCGATCTCCACCACCCGCGGATAGCGCTCCTCCGGGAGCGTCCGCCCGCGCTCGATCACCTCGTCGGCCGAGCCGCCGGACAGGCGCAGGGAGGCGGCCCCCGACTCGCTCTGCGCGAAGCCGATGACGAACCCGACCACCAGCCGGAAGGCCACCAGCAGGTCCCGCCCCGACCGGCCGCCCCTGGCCAGCGCCTCCAGCATCCGCTCCCCGAAGGCCAGGGTCGGTTCGTCCGTCGTGCGGCGTGCCACGATCAGCGGCACCACCTGGGGGTGGCGGCGGACGGTCACCCAGTAGGACTCGGCGAGGACCCGCACCTCCTCGCGCCAGTCGGCGGCGGGTTCCGCCGGATAGGCGGCGTGCCGGACGACGGCTTCGATCACCAGCGACTCCAGCCCCTCCCGGCCGTCCACGTAGTTGTAGAGCGTCATCGGACCGGTGCCCAGCCGCGCGGCGAGAGCGCGCATCGAGAGGGCGTCCAGTCCCCTGTCGTCGGCCAGCTCCAGAGCCGCCGAGGCGAGTTGGTCCCTGCTGAACTTCTTCGGTGCGGGCACCGGGCGTCCGCCTTCCCGGCCGTCTCCGGCCACTGGCCGTCCCGGCCTTCCCTTGACCACGTACGCCGTACGTGGTCCACTGTCATCACGTACACCGTACTCGATGAAGGGGTGGCGACCATGACCGCGGTGGACCTGTTCTCCTCCATGATCCGGCTCGGACCCGACGGCGACGCCCGGGCCGAGGAGCGCCGGATGTCCCCGGACCTCGACGGCTGGACGGTGGTGACCCTGCATGTCGACAGCGACGCGGACGCACACCCCGAGTCGTGGGAGTGCCACACGGACGGCGAGGAGGTGATGTGCGTGCTGACCGGCGCGGTGCGGGTCCACTTCCGCGGCGAGACCGATCCGCGGGACCCGGACGGGGAGTTGGCGGCCCGGCTGGGCCCGGGCACCGCCTGCGTCGTCCCGCGCGGGCGCTGGCACCGCATCACCGTGGAGGAGCCCAGCGACATCATGGCGTTCGCGCGGATCGCGGGGACCCGCATGGAGCGCCGCACCGGGTGGTGAGCGGCGCCTGCCGACCGGGAGCACACATCCGGTGGGCCGGACCGCGCGGCCGGCGCGGGGGCGGTACGGGAGGGAATGTCGGTCGACGGTCCGGGTCACCGAAATTTACTGAAAAGAATGTGCGACAGGCCGATAAGTTTCTCCACAGACGGCGGTCTGGATCCATGAACGGTGTGGCAGCAACCGCGAGCGGTGAGGGCCTCGCACCGATCCGCCGAGAACCGACACGAGACACCGAGGACCTGAGATGCGCACCCTGATCAGCACCGCCTTCATATCGCTCGACGGCGTCGTGGAGGCCCCGGGCGGGGAGCCCGGTTACCGGAACGCCGGATGGACCTTCAAGGACATCGAGTTCGTCCCCGCGGCCTTCGACATCAAGATCCGGGAGCAGAAAGAGGCCGCCGCCATGCTGATGGGGCGGACCAGCTACGAGGCGTTCAGCCCGGTGTGGCCCGACATGGAGGACTTCGCCGACTACAAGGTGCTGCCGAAGTACGTCGTCTCCACCACGCTCGGCGAGGAGGATCTGGTGGAGAACTGGGGCGAGACGACGATCCTCCGCTCGCTCGACGACGTCGCCGCACTGAAGCGGACCGAGGGCGGCCCGATCATCCTCCACGGAAGCGCCTCCCTGAATCAGGCACTCTCGGACGCCGACCTGATCGACCGCTACCACCTGCTGGTCTTCCCGCTGCTGCTCGGCGCGGGGAAGCGGCTGTTCAGCACCACGGACAAGGACACCCAGAAGCTGAAGCTGGTCGAGCACGAGGCATACGCCAACGGTCTGCAGAAGAACGTGTTCGACGTCGTCCGCTGATCCCGCGCCCCGTGCCTGGCGCGCCGTCCCCGCGTTCCCGGAGGGGCGACGATCCGCCCGGCAGGCCGGGTCCGCCGGTCCGGCCGCTCCCGCCGGGCGGCCGGACCGGCGCAGCGGGCACCGGGCGAAGGACAGCGCGGAGTGGGCCGCTGGCGGCCGGCACCGCCAGGGGCCTGGTCATCCGGCCGGCAGATCCGGCGCTGCGCGTCCCGCCTCGACGGCCGGAGGCGGGATGCGGGATGCCGGATGCGGGATGCAGGATGCAGGGCGTACCGGAGGCGCGTGCGGACGGACCCCCGACCTCGACCGGTACCGGTGCCCGTCGCGGTCCGCCCGCCCGGCGGCTGAGCGCACAGGGATGGTGTGCCCTGGTGCACCCTGATGCGCCCGGTCAGGCGCTCTTGCGGGGACGCGCGGACTTCTTCGCGGCGGTCTTGCCCGCGGCGGTCTTCTTCGCCCCGGCCGTCCCGGCCGACTTCTCGGCGGCGGCAGCCTTCTTGGTGCCGGTCTTCTTGGCAGCGGTCTTCTTCGCCGCGGTCTTCTTGGCCGGACTCTTGCGGGCGGCCGGCTTCGCGCCGGACCCCGCGGCGCCGGACCTGCCCCCCTTGCCGCCGCTCCGCCCGGACGCCGCCCGCTCGCCCGTCCCCTTCCGGCGGTCCGAGAGCGCGTGTACGGTCGCCTCGCCCTCCGCGTGCCCGCTCCTGGCCTCCTGGACGCTGCGCTCCAGCACGGACATCAGGTCCACCAGCTTGCCGCCGCCCGCCTCGGCGCGGCGGCGCAGTTCCTCGGGCGGCGGCTCGGCGCCCTCCGCCTTCGCCCGGACGAGCTCTTCCAGCGCCTCCCGGTACTCGTCGCGCAGATCGCCCCAGTCCAGCTCGCCGAGGGTCTCCATGAGGGTGTCCGCGAGGTCGAGCTCGGCGTCCCGCACCGTGACCTCCTCCTCGGGTGCGACGCCGCTGACCGAGCGGATCTCGTCGGGCCACAGCATCGTGTGCAGCGCCAGCGCGTCCTCGTAGACGCGCAGCATCCCGAGACTCTCCCGGGCCCGCAGGGCCAGCTTGGCGACGGCGACCTTGCCGGAGCGCTTCAGCGCCTCGCGCAGCAGGACGTACGGCTTGTCGGCGCGCTTGCCGTCGGCGGCCAGGTAGTAGGAGCGGTCGAGCTGGATGGGGTCGATCTCCTCGGCGGGGACGAAGCCGAGGATCTCCACGGTCCTGGCGGTGGGCAGCGGGAGGGCCGCCATGTCGTCGTCGGTCAGCAGCATGGTGCGGCCCTCTTCGGTCTCGAAGCCCCGGCCGATCTCCTCACGCGGCACTTCCGCCTCGTCCAGCTCGCACACCTTGCGGTACCGGATGCGGCCCTGGTCGACCGTGTGGACCTGGTGGAAGGAGACGCTGTGGTTCTCGGTGGCCGCCACCACCTTGATCGGGATCGAGACCAGCCCGAAGGAAATGGCCCCTTTCCAGATTGAACGCATACTTTGTCCCTTCTATGGGACTCTCAGGTTATGCCGCACACGGAGATCGGGGGCCACCGTCTGGCCCTCAGCAACCTCGACAAGGTGCTCTATCCGGCGACGGGTTTCACCAAGGGCGAGGCGATCCGCTATTACGCCGCCGTCGCCGATGTCCTGCTGCCCCACCTCGACGGACGCCCCCTCTCCTTCCTGCGTTTCCCGGACGGCGTGGAGGGCGAGAAGTTCTTCACCAAGCACGTTCCGCCCGGCACCCCCGACTGGGTGACGACGCGCAAGATCACGGTGGTGAGCAGGACGCCGCTGAACCAGGTCCTCATCCAGGACGAGGCGACGCTGGTCTGGGCGGCCAATCTGGCCGCGCTCGAGCTGCACACCCCGCAGTGGCAGTCCGACCACCAGGCCGAGGCGGACCGGCTGGTCTTCGACCTCGACCCGGGGGAGGGCGCCGACATCCTGGACTGCCGCCGGCTCGCCGACTGGCTGCGCGAACGGGTGGCCGACGACGGGATCACCCTGCTGCCCAAGACCTCCGGCTCCAAGGGCCTGCACCTGATCGCGGCGATCGAGCGCACCCCCTCCGACCGGGTCTCGGCGTACGCGAAGCGGCTCGCCCAGCAGGCCGAGGCGGAACTGCCCGACCATGCGGTCAGCAAGATGGCCAAGGATCTGCGGCCGGGGAAGGTCTTCGTCGACTGGTCGCAGAACAACCAGGCCAAGACCACGGCAGCGCCCTACACGCTGCGCGCCAAGCAGCGGCCGACCGCCTCCACCCCGCTGACGTGGGCCGAGCTGGCCGCCGCCGACCGGCCGGAGGACCTGGTCTTCCTCGGCACCGACCTGCCGCGGCGGATCGAGGAGTACGGCGACCTGCTGGCCCCGCTGCTGGAGAGCGCCGCGGGCCGGGGCCGCATCCCGGTGTAGCGGGCACCCGCACACCGGCCCGGGGTGCCCCTCCGCACGCCGGGGGAGGACGGGCGCGGCCACGACCGCTCCCGTCCTCCCCCGGACTGCTTCTCCCGCGGCGGCCCCCGGAAGGGCCGGCCGAGCGGCCTCAGTGCGCTTCGGCGCCCCAGTCGCTGCCGGCCCGGGCACGGTAGTCGCGGGCCGTGCGGACCCGGTCGGCCACCGAGGAGGGGAGCCGGCCCTGGACGGCGTCGGCGGCCTTTGCCGCCGCCTGCCGGCTGCTGAGCGCCGCCGCCTCTCCCGCGTTGCGCACCGCCGGGTTCTCCGCGATCCTCCGCACGCCCTTCCTGATCTGCTCGTAGCGCTCGCGTCCCGCGCGGGCGCCGAGCACGTAGCCGATGGCCAGTCCGGACACGAATGTGAGCCGGTAGCGCATAGCTTGCCCCTTCTCTCGGCTGGTGGTCCTGCTGCCGGTACCCGGGGACTGCGGCAGCCACCGGGGTGCCTCAGGGGTACCGCGTTCGGGCGGCGGCAATACCGATTTCGGAGCACCCCCTGGCATGCGCTAATGTATTCCTCACCGCAAGGGAGCACCCCGGGGTTCCGGAGTGCGACCGACGAGACGGTCCCGTGTAGCTCAATCGGCAGAGCAGCCGGCTGTTAACCGGCAGGTTACTGGTTCGAGTCCAGTCGCGGGAGCACCACTCGAAAGGGCCCCTCCCCAGGGGCCCTTTTCGTGTGCCGCCACTGCACCCGTGAGCCCGGCGCAGGGCGTTCTTCCCTGCTTCGCAACGAAGTTGGCCGCGAACTGGAACCAATCACCCTTGATTCGGGGTCCTCACCTGCGTAGATCTCCCCCGGCGCGGGCGGCAGATCCTATGAACGGTTATGCTGCGGCAGACGGCGCGCACAGATGTGCGCGGTGCGCCGTTACGGGGCGGTAGCTCAGCCGGTTAGAGCAGCGGACTCATAATCCGTCGGCCGTGGGTTCGAGTCCCACCCGCCCCACCTCAGCACGACCGAGCAGAAACGTTCCGAGCTGGAACTCGGTCGGGGCGCTCCGTACGAGCAGGCACCCCGTTCAGCGCTCCCCGACGGCCTTTCGCCCCCGCGTCGGGCCGCCACCCTTGTCACCCGTTCGGGGCGCCATCCCCCCGCTCGCGCGCGGAACCCCTCCTCTCACGCGGCTCGCGCGCTCCACGAGAGCCGTGCGCGCCGCCCCGAGCAGCGCCCGCGCCACCCCCTGTGCCATCCACGCTTCTCGTCCGTCCGCACCTGCGCGGCCCTCCGGTCGGCCTGCCGCTCCGCCCGGCGGCGCCCGGACCCGCTCCGTCCGGCGACCCGCATCACCCTTCCCCGCGATGCCACCACCAGTGCCGTCAACAAAGGTTGACAATCGAGAGATGTCATCCTACGTTGACAGCATGGCAGGAACGGAAGCAGACGGAGCCGACGAGGCGGTCCACACAGCCCGGGCCGCTCTGGACGGCGACCCGGCCGTGGGCCTGCGGGCCGCTGCTGCACTGCGGCGGCTCGCGGAGCACCTGGAGGCACTCCAGGTCGGCAACGCGCGCCGCCAGGGGTGGTCCTGGGACGAGATCGGCGCGGCCCTCGGGGTCAGCAGGCAGGCCGTGCACAAGAAGCACTCGAAGCGCACTGGGAGGTAGGGCCGATGTTCGAAAGGTTCACCAGGGAGGCGAGGGACGTGGTGATCAGCGCACAGGAGGAGGCGCGCTCGCTCGGACACGACCGGATCGGCACCGAGCATCTGCTGCTGGGCACATTGCGGCACCCGGAGCAGACGGGCGCGGCGACCCTGTACCGGCTGGGGGTGAGCGCGGCGTCCTGCCGGGCGGCGGTCGCGGGAGTGGTCACCGGGTCGGGCGAGGACCTCGGCCCGCAGGACGCGGAAGCGCTCCGCGCCCTCGGGATCGACCTGGCGGAGGTCCGCAGGCGTGCGGAGGAGTCCTTCGGGGCCGGCGCGCTCGACGCGGCGGCCGGGTCCGGCCGCACGGGGCGCGGCAGCGGCACGGCCACCCGGCACATCCCGTTCGCCGCACGCGCGAAGGAAGCGCTGAAGCGGGCGCTGCGCGAGGCATCGGCGCGCGGGGACCGGGAGATCGGGACCGCGCACGTACTGCTCGGCGTGCTGCGCTCGGAGGACAACATCTCCGTCGCGGTGTTCTCCCGGCTCGGTGTCGAACCGGAGGTGGTGCACGAACTGGTGCTCGACGACCTGCGAACGGCAGCGACGGCGTGAGAAGACCTCCGGGGCGCCCGTGACACAGCGCTTCGAGGCACCCGTGACGGGTGGGGCGCCGGTGGCGTGAAGGACGTCAACCGACCGTGCAGAGCGGGGTGATGGCGTACAACCCCCCGAGGCGGCGGCGTGTCGTACTGGGTATCCCGCACATCGCACCCATACCGGCGATGCCACGGAAAGCCCGCATACGACTGCTTCTTCAACGAAGAGGGGGAAAAATCACGATGCGCTCCACCGGTTCCACCCGCTCCACCCGCTTCTCCGAGGGCGCGCTGGCCGCTGCCGCGACCTCCGCGCTGGTACTCCTGCCCGCCGGGGCCGCCTACGCCGGCAGCGGCCCGGCCACTCCCCCGTCGCACCCGCAGAAGCTGACCCGCAGCACGGCCCCCTCCCCCGAGGGGAACCCGGCGAGCCGGGCGGCCCGGGCGGCGGGCGTCTGCGACGACGCCGTGCCGATCGGCACCCGCGGGCTGATCAAGCGGGGCTCGGAGACGATCGCCTCGGTCAAGCAGTTCTACTCGAAGAAGTGCGACGAGAACTACGGCTACGTGTGGGTCTGGGAGAGCTTCCGCAAGACAGCGGCGCCCTACGACATCACCGCCGGCGTCTACAGCTACAGCGACGACTCCGTGCACGCCGCCAAGGCGTGGAAGTCCACCAAGCAGCAGGAGTTCTGGACGGACGGGGCGAACACGGTCGACCACTGCACCTCCGGCGTGGGCAGCCTGCGCCCGGCGGGCGCGCCGCAGAGCCACCAGGCGTACTCCCAGAAGCGCTGCTGAGCACCACACCCGCCCGGCCCACGACGGTCGGAGGGGGATGCACAAGGCCCGGGGCCCGGCGCCACTTTGCCGATGGCGCCGGGCCCCCTCCGCACCCGTCCGCACCCCACCGCACCACTTGCGCACGCCTCTGCTGCGACCCGCCGCCGCGCGTGAATCCCCGCCACGGGTACCGCGGCCTCTTACTGTGAGCCTCCTGGTCTGACCGTTATGACCGGAACATCCCGTACTTCCGTCAGGAGGAGACTCATGCGTACTCTGTCCGCCTTCAAGGGCGTCTCGCCCGTCAAGGGCGCCCTCACCGCCGCCGCCTGCGCGATGGCGCTGCTGCCCGCCGGCGCCGCCCAGGCCGACGCGACGGCACCGGCCCCCACCGAGGCCCGGGCCGGCGCGGCGACGGCCACCGCCGGCGCCCCCGAGAGCGCCCCGGCGGCCGACGAGGCGGGCATGTCCGCCGACCGGTCCGCCATGGCCGCGCACATGTGCAGCGACGCCTACCAGATCGGCTCGACCGGCTACATCAAGCGCAAGGGCTACACCATCGGCTCGGTCAAGCAGTTCTACTCGCCGCGCTGCAACCGCAACTACGGCTACCTGTACGTGTGGAAGAGCTTCCGCGACCACCACCGGAAGTACGCGACGAACGTCGGTGTGTACGACTTCCACGCCAAGAAGCTGGTCGGGCTGCGCATCTGGCGCCACACCTCCGCCGCGTCGTTCTGGTCCTACCCGGCGGACACCGTGCGCCACTGCACCGCTGCGCGCGGCGCCGTGACGGTGCCCGGGGAGAGCAAGAACTACGCCTACTCCTCCAAGCGCTGCTGACCCCGTCCGGCAGCTGACCGCCCGAGCAGCACCGGACGGGGAGTTCACAGCACCGAGGCCATCCGGCGCACCACCTCAGCCAGGATCTCCGGCGAGGTCGCCAGATTCAGCCGGACGTGCCCCGCTCCCCCGGTGCCGAACGCAGGCCCGGGATTGAGGGCGACCCGGCCGCGCCGCAGGAACACCGCGGCCGGGTCCTCGCCCAGCCCCAGCGCCCGGCAGTCGAGCCAGGCGAGGAAGGTGCCCTGGGGCTCCCGGTGGCCGACCGCGGGCAGCTCCCGGGAGAGCAGCTCCCCCAGCAGCCGCCGGTTCTCGTCCAGGCCCGCCAGCAGCTCGTCGAGCCAGCCGGTGGCCTGCCGCAGCGCCGCCGAGTGCGCGATGACGCCCAGATGGCTGGGCCCGTGGCCGACCTCCTCCGGCATGGCGGCCAGCTCGTCGGCGGCCGCACCGCCCGCGACCGCCAGGCCCGCCTTGAGCCCGGCCAGATTCCACGCCTTGGAAGCCGACAACAGGCAGAACGCGTCCTGGCTGCCCGGCACCGACAGATACGGCACCTGCCGGGCTCCCGGCAGCACCAGCGGCGCGTGGATCTCGTCGACGACCACCCGCACCCCGTACGCGGCGGCGAGCGCCGCGACACCCGCCAGCTCCTCGGCGGTGTGCACCGTGCCGGTGGGGTTGTGCGGGCTGCACAGCAGGAAGGCAGCGCGCCGCCCGCCCGCGGCGGCCCGCGCGAACGCCGCCTCCAGCGCCTCCGGATCCAGCCGCCCGGCCCCGTCCAGCGGGGCCTCCACGACGCGGCGGTCCAGGTGTGCGACGAACTGGTAGAAGGGCGGGTAGACGGGCGGATTGACCACCACCGCGTCCCCGGGGCCGGTGACCAGTTTGAGCACCTCGACGACGCCGAGCATCACGTCCGGCACGAGCGCGGTGTGCTCCGCCGGGATCCGCCAGTCCCAGCGCCGGCGCGCGAAGCCGTCCCACGCCTCCGCGTAGCCGGTGCCCGCGGGGTAGCCGGTGTCGCCCGTCCGGACCGCTTCTCGGATCGCCTCGGCGACCGGCTCCGCCAGCGGCACGTCCATCTCCGCCACCCATGCGGGCAGCACGTCGGGGTCGTAGGCGCGCCACTTCATGCTCGTGCGGCGGCGCAGCTCCTCCAGGCTCAGCATGCGCAGGGGGTTCGACAACGGTGCTCCTTCCGGTCGTCGTGCCTGTGAGTCGTGCCGGTGGATCGTTCCTGTGCGGTGGCCTGTGGCCGTCGCGGGCCCGGGAGGTGCGGGGTCCGTCACCGGGGCGAGGTGCCAGGACGGGGCGCCGGGCCCGGTACGGGTGGCTATGAGGCATCATTCCGGCCATGGGGATAGTCGCCGGCCTGGACAGTTCAGCCGAGTACACGAGCATCGTCGTCTGCGATTCGGAAACGGGTGCGGTCGTCCGGCACGGGCACGCCGAGCACCCGGGTGAGCGCGACGACCCGCAGTCCTGGCTGCGCTCCCTCGGTACGGCCGCGGGCGACGGGCAGCTCGCCGACGTGCAGGCGATCGGTGTCTCGGCGCAGCAGCAGGGCCTCGTCGCGCTGGACGGTGCGGGCGAACCGGTCGGCGCCGCGCTGCTGGGCAACGACCAGCGGGTGCAGACGGCCGCGGCGGACCTGGTGGAGGCGTTCGGCGGACGTGCGGCGTGGGCGGCGGCGGTCGGAACGGTGCCGCAGGCCGCGCACCCGGTCTCCAAGCTGCGCTGGCTGGCCCGCGAGCAGCCGGCGGCGGCGCGGCGGACCGCCGAGGTCATGCAGCCGCACGACTGGCTGGTGTGGCAGTTGCTGGGCCGTCCGGCGCGGCGGGTGACCGACCGCGGGGACGCCTCGGGCACCGGCTACTGGTCGGCGGCGACCGAGTCCTACCGGCCGGACCTGGTCGAGCTGGCGCTCGGCCACCAGGTGGGGCTGCCCGAGGTGGCCGGTCCGGCGGAGCCCGCCGGGCACACCCCCGAGGGGCTGCTGATCTCCGCCGGCACCGGCCAGACGATGGCCGCCGCGTTCGGCCTGGGGCTGGAGCCCGGCGATGTGGTGATCTCGCTCGGCGCGACGGGCTCGGTGTGCGCCGTCCACCACGAGGCGCTGGCCGACCCCTCCGGGACCATCACCTCCTACGCGGACGCGACCGGCATGCACCTGCCGGTGGTGCGCACCCTGAACGCGACGCGGGTGCTGCGCGGGGCCGCCGGGATGCTCGGCACGGATCTGGAGGGGCTCTCCGAACTGGCGCTCTCCTCCACTCCCGGCTCCTCGGGCCTGGTGCTGCTGCCGTATCTGGAGGGCGAGCAGACGCCGCAGCTTCCGCACACGGCGGGCTCGCTGCACGGGCTGCGGCGCGAGAGCATGCAGCCGGAGTTCCTGGCGCGGGCCGCTGTCGAGGGCATGCTGTGCGGGCTGGCGGACGCGCTGGAGGTGCTGCGCGCCCGCGGGGTGTCGGTGCGGCGGGTCTTCCTGCTGGGCCAGGCGGCGGGACTGGGCGCGGTCCGGGAGGCGGCGCCCGCGCTGCTGGATGCGCAGGTCGTGGTACCCGAGCCGGCCGACTACGCGGCGATCGGCGCCGCCCGGCAGGCGGCATGGGTGCTCTCCGGCTCCGGCCGTCCGCCCCAGTGGCCCGCCGCGGCCTGCCAGGTGTTCGAGGCGGGCGAGCAGCGGGCGGTCGGGCAGGCCGTGCGACAGCAGTACGCCACGGTGCGCGAGGAGATGTATCCGGGGGCGCTGGGCGTCTGACCCCTGCGGCGCACGGGCGCCCCGCGCCCCCGGGTGGCGCCGGTGCGCCGGGAACGGGCGGTACGCGGCGGGAGCCGGAGGCGGGCGGTCCGCGGCGCGGGCCCGAGGCGGGCGGTCCGCGGCGTGTGTCGAGGGCCGGTCGTGCGGACATCCGGACCGTCCAAAACCGGAGGCGGACCCGTACCGCACGCTTGTACGCTCGATCACTTGCGCCTTCCGTTCTCCCGACCTGACCGACCGAGGAAATCCGTGTGCTGATCCGCCTCCTCCGCGCCCGGCTGCGCCTGTACCAGCGGCCGATCGCGCTTCTCGTGCTGCTGCAGCTCGTGCAGACGAGCGCCACGCTGTATCTGCCCACTCTGAACGCGGACATCATCGACAACGGTGTCGTTCTCGGCGACACCGGCTACATCCTGCGCCACGGCAGCCTCATGCTGGCGGTCTCGGTGGTGCAGGTGGTGTGCAACATCGGTGCCGTCCACCTGGGCGCGCGGACCGCGGCGGCGGTGGGCCGCGACATCCGCGCGGGCGTCTTCGACCGGGTGCAGGCGTTCTCGGCCCGCGAGGTCGGCCGGTTCGGCGCGCCTTCGCTGATCACACGCACCACCAATGACGTGCAACAGGTGCAGACGGTGACGCTGATGGCGTTCACCCTGATGGTCACCGCACCGATCATGTGCTTCGGCGGCATCTTCATGGCGCTCGGCCAGGATGTGCCGCTGTCGGCCGTGCTGCTGGGTGTCGTGCCGGTGCTGGGCGTCACGGTCGGGCTGATCGTGCGCCGGATGCGGCCGCTGTTCCGCTCCATGCAGGAGCGGCTCGACCACGTCAACCGGATCCTGCGTGAGCAGATCACCGGCGTCCGCGTCATCCGGGCCTTCGTCCAGGACGCATACGAGCGCCGCCGCTTCCACGCGGCCAACACCGAACTGACCGACATGCAGTTGCGCACCGGCCGGTTGATGGCGCTGATGTTCCCCGTGGTGATGACGGTGGTGAACATCTCCAGCGTGGTGGTGGTCTGGTTCGGCGCGCACCGCATCAGCGGCGGCGACATGGAGATCGGGGCGCTGACCGCGTTCCTCGCGTATCTGATGCAGATCGTGATGTCGGTGATGATGGCCACCTTCATGTTCATGATGGTGCCCCGCGCAGAGGTGTGCGCCGAGCGGATCCAGGAAGTGCTGGCGACCGACTCCAGCGTCGTGCCTCCCACCGCGCCGGTCACCGCCCTGCGGCGGCACGGCCATCTGGAGCTGCGCGGCGCCGGATTCGGCTATCCGGGCGCCGAGGCTCCGGTGCTGCAGGGCATCGACCTGGTGGCCCGCCCCGGCGAGACCACCGCCGTCATCGGCTCCACGGGCAGCGGCAAGTCCACCCTGCTGGGCCTGGTGCCCCGGCTGTTCGACGCGACGGCGGGCGAGGTCCTGGTGGACGGGGAGGACGTGCGCGCCCTGGACCCGGCGCTGCTGGCGAGCACCGTGGGGCTCGTGCCGCAGCGCCCGTACCTCTTCTCCGGCACGGTCGCCTCCAACCTGCGCTACGGGCGGCCCGACGCGAGCGACGAGGAGCTGTGGCACGCCCTGGAGGTCGCGCAGGCCAAGGACTTCGTGGAGCGGATGGAGGGCGGTCTGGAGGCGGCCGTCGCGCAGGGCGGCAGCAACGTCTCCGGCGGACAGCGGCAGCGGCTGGCCATCGCGCGCGTGCTGGTGCACCGGCCGGAGATCTACCTGTTCGACGATTCCTTCTCCGCGCTGGACTACGCGACCGACGCGGCGCTGCGGGCGGCGCTCGCGCGCGAGACGGAAGAGGCCACGGTCGTCATCGTCGCGCAGCGGGTGGCGACCATCCGGGACGCCGACCGGATCGTCGTCCTGGACGAGGGCCGGGCCGTGGGAACGGGGCGGCATCACGAGCTGATGGAGAGCAACGGGACCTACCGGGAGATCGTGCTCTCCCAGTTGACCGAGAGCGAGGCCGCGTGAGCGGGGCACACACCACCGCCCGGCCGCGGGCAGCGGGGACGACCGGCCCCGTGCACCGTGTGCGCGTGGCGGCGAGCGGGAAGGACACACCATGAGCGGGCCCGGGGGCATGGCCGGAGGGCCGCCTCGACGATCCATGGACTTCGCCGGGTCCGGCAAGCGCCTGCTGCGGCAGTTCCGGCCGGAGCGGGGCCTGCTGCTGATGATGCTCGGGGTGCTCGTCGTCAGCGTCACGCTGAGCGTCATCGGTCCCAAGCTCCTCGGGCATGCGACGGACCTGGTCTTCGGCGGCTTCGTCGGCCGGAAGCTGCCCGCCGGGCTCACCAAGGAGCAGGCGCTGGAGAATCTGCGGCAGCACGGCGACGGCGGGGTGGCCGACATGCTCTCCGGGATGGACTTCACCCCGGGCCAGGGCATCGACTTCGGCGCCGTGGGCACGGTGCTGCTGGGTGTCGCCGCCGTGTACGCCGCGGCCGGACTGCTGATGCTGTGGTCGGGACGCATATCCGTCCGGGTCATCACCCGTACCGTCTTCCGGCTGCGGGAACAGGTGGAGGAGAAGCTGGGCAGACTGCCGCTGTCCTACCTGGACGGCCAGTCGCGCGGCGAGGTGCTCTCCCGGGTCACCAACGACATCGACAACCTCGGCCAGACGCTGCAGCAGACCATGGGCCAGCTCATCAACTCGCTGCTGACGATCGTCGGCGTGCTGGTGGTGATGTTCTGGATCTCGCCGCTGCTGGCGCTGGTCGCTCTGCTGACGGTGCCGCTGTCGGCGCTGGTCGCCACGCGGGTGGGGAAGCGGGCGCAGCCGCAGTTCGTCGCCCAGTGGAAGTCGACCGGTGCGCTGAACGCGCACGTCGAGGAAATGTACACCGGGCACGCGCTGGTGAAGGTCTTCGGGCGGCAGCGCGAGTCGGCCGAGGTCTTCGCCGAGCAGAACGAGGAACTGTACCGGTCCGGCTTCAAGGCCCAGTTCATCAGCGGGATCATGCAACCCGCGATGATGTTCGTCGGCAACCTCAACTACGTGCTGGTGGCTGTCGTCGGCGGACTGCGGGTGGCCTCGGGCGCCCTGTCCATCGGGGACGTGCAGGCGTTCGTGCAGTACTCGCGGCAGTTCAGCCAGCCGCTCACCCAGGTCGCCTCGATGGCCAACCTGGTGCAGTCCGGAGTGGCGTCGGCCGAGCGGGTCTTCGAGATCCTCGACGCCGAGGAGCAGTCACCCGACCCCGACGAAAAGCACGCCGTGCGGCCCGCCGCAGCGCGGGGACGGGTGGAGATGCAGCACGTCTCCTTCCGCTACGCGGAGGACACCCCGCTGATCGAGGACCTGTCGCTCTCGGTCGATCCCGGCCGGACGGTGGCGATCGTCGGGCCCACCGGTGCCGGGAAGACCACCCTGGTCAATCTGCTGCTGCGGTTCTACGAGGTGCGGGGCGGCCGGATCCTGCTGGACGGCACGGACATCGCCGCCATGTCCCGCGAGGACCTGCGCGCGGGTATCGGCATGGTGCTGCAGGACACCTGGCTGTTCGGCGGCACCATCGCGGACAACATCGCCTACGGGGCGCAGGGAGCCACCCGCGCACAGGTGGAGGAGGCCGCGCGGGCCGCGCACGCCGACCGGTTCATCCGCACCCTGCCGGACGGCTACGACACGGTCCTGGACGCCGAGGGCGACAGCGTCAGCGCGGGCGAGAAGCAGTTGATCACCATCGCCCGCGCCTTCCTCTCCGACCCGGTGATCCTGGTCCTGGACGAGGCCACCAGTTCCGTGGACACCCGCACCGAAGTACTGATCCAGCAGGCGATGGAGCGGCTGGCCGCGGAGCGGACCAGCTTCGTGATCGCCCACCGGCTCTCCACCATCAGGGACGCGGACGTGATCCTGGTGATGGAGAACGGCGCCATCGTCGAACAGGGCAGTCACGAGGAGCTGCTGTCCATGGGGGGTGCCTACGCGCGGCTGTACCGGTCGCAGTTCGCCGAGGCCGTGGCGGAGGTGGACTGACCGCCCCTGGACCGACCACCTCCGCCGGCGTGCGTGGCCGCTCCCCGCCGCGCGCCGGCCCCGGTCCGCGGGGCGGTGCCGCGCGGCGGCGGAACCGGTCAGCCCAGTTGCGCGGCGGCGGCCTCGATGTCGGCGGCGAAGGTGCTCACCTCGGTGTAGACGCCGGGCTTGCCCGGCCTCGCGCAGCCCTCGCCCCAGCTCACGATGCCGACCTGGATCCACTCACCGGCGTCGTCCTTGCGGAACATCGGCCCGCCCGAGTCGCCCTGGCAGGTGTCGACGCCGCCCGTGTCCATCTTCCCCGCGCACAGCTCCTCGTCCTCGACGAGGCCGGAGTAGGCGCTCTTGCAGGTGGCGTCGTCCACGAAGGGCACCTGCGCCGTGAGCAGGTACCGCTGCTGGGCGCCGCCCTCCTGGTCGGCACCCCATCCGGCGATGGTGAAGTCGCCCTTGTCGTAGGAGTCGTCCTGGGCTGTGGCCAGGGTCGGCTGGTCCAGGGGCCGGTCCAGCTTGATCAGGGCCCAGTCCTTGCCGGTGCCGTCGTAGCCGGGTGCCTGGACGACCTCGGTCGAGGTGGCCGTGACGGCGTCCGGGTCCTCCAGGTCGACGACGCCGCCGGTGGCGGTGATGCTGGTGTCGGGGCCGCTGCCGTCGACGCAGTGGGCGGCGGTCAGCACGATGTCGTCGCTGAGCATGGAGCCGCCGCAGCCCATGGACAGCCGCACCATGAAGGGGAATGCGCCCTGCTGGGCCCGGCTGCCGCCGACGACGGTCGCGTCCGGTGCCGCGCGGTGGCCGCCGGGGTTGTCGGTCGGCAGCGCGGAGGCGACCGAGGGGCTGAGGCTGAAGGCGGCCAGGGCGACGGCGCCGACGGCGGTGACTCTCTTGAGGTGTTTCGCGGAGTGCTGCAACGCGCTTCCTCTCGTGGGGGGTTGCTCGCGGCCCGACCCCCGGTGGCGCGCGCACGGCACGCAGTTTTCATGCCCATGCCAATGCGCTGGCAGCATGCAGCAGGGCGGCGTGCACCGTGGAACGTACGGTCACCGGGGGCGAGTCGGCGAGACACTGCCCGCGATTATGAGGAGGGCGCGAACAGGCTGACAAGAGCGCGTCAAACGAGCGGTCAGTCCAGATAGCCCCGCAACTGGTCCGCGAAGGCGTGGTCCCGCAGCTTGGTGAGGGTCTTGGACTCGATCTGCCGTATCCGCTCCCGCGTGACGCCGAAGAGCCGGCCGATCTCCTCCAGCGTGCGGGGCCTGCCGTCGATCAGCCCGTACCGGAGCTGTACGACCTTGCGTTCGCGCTCACCGAGCGTGGAGAGCACCGCCTCCAGATGCTCGCGCAGCAGCAGGAAGGCGGCCGACTCCACCGGCGAGGGCGCATCCCCGTCCTCGATCAGGTCACCGAGATTGACGTCCTCCTCCTCGCCGACCGGCGCGTGCAGCGAGACGGGCTCCTGGGCGAGCCGCAGCACCTCGGTCACCCGCTCCTCGGTCAGGTCCAACTGGGCCGCCACCTCCTCGGCCGCGGGTTCGTACCCGCGCTCCTGGAGCATCCGGCGCTGCACCCGCACCACCCGGTTGATCAGCTCGACGACGTGCACCGGGACGCGGATCGTCCGGGCCTGGTCGGCCAGGGCCCGGGACATGGCCTGGCGGATCCACCAGGTCGCATAGGTGGAGAACTTGTAGCCGCGCGCGTAGTCGAACTTCTCCACCGCGCGGATCAGCCCGAGGTTGCCCTCCTGGACGAGGTCGAGCATGGTCAGACCGCGGCCCACGTAGCGCTTGGCGACGGACACCACCAGCCGCAGGTTCGCCTCGATGAGGCGGCGCTTGGCCAGTCTGCCGCGCACCACCAGGCGGTCGAGGTCGAGCGCGAGCTCCCCGTCCAGCGTGGGCGAGTCGGCGAGCTTCTCCTCGGCGAAGAGCCCCGCCTCCACGCCCCGGGCCAGCTCCACCTCCTCGGCGGCGGTGAGCAGGGGGATGCGGCCGATCTCGCGCAGGTACTGGCGGAAGAGATCCGCCGAGGCACCGGTCGCGGGGGCCTCCGGCTGCGGCGCCGCCGACTCCCTCTCCTCCTCGGCCCGGGGCGCCCCGCGCTGCTCCGGCACGGTCCCGCCGGGTTCCGGGACACCGGCCGCACCGCCCGGGGAGCCGGGCTCCGCGGGCGGCGCCTGAGCCGGTGGGCCGAGGAGGGCCGCGGCCGAGGCGGCCGACAGGGGCAACTCGGCAGCGGGCACCCGCCCCGGGTGCGCCGGGGGCGCCGACGGCGCGGAGTGCGCGTCCAGCGGGGCGGTCGAGGCGGCGTGGGGCGCCGCATTCCGGGTCCGGGTCTGCACGGGGGCGACCTCCAGTGTGATCGCTGCCGGTTCGGGGGCGGCGTGCGGGAGGGGAACGACCGCGGCCGGGCCGCGCTCCATCCCGTACGGAACGTGCGGTTCCGCGGGGGACTTTGGCCGGTTCCGGCCAGCACCGCCCCGCTCCGAGGACTCAGGCACCGCTCACCAGTGTGGGGTACGACACATGCCCGCCACGAGGGTCGTGCGGGCAGTTTTTCCGCCAAACGTCACCCTCAGCGCACGATCCACTACGCACCACCGGGGCTGCGGATGCGGCTGTTCTCCTTGTGGCACCGGCATCGACAGCTTCGCGCAGCCCGGGGGCGCCTCCCGCCGGTCGCCCCGAGGCGCTCACCGGGCCCGCGGGCGCCTACCGGGCGCCGCCGCAGCGCGGCGAGCCCGAAAACGTGCGCCCGGCGCACCGCCCGCACGCCCGCCGCGGGCAGCCGTTGCCGGGCACCGGAGGCAGCCGCAGCCGGGCCGCACGGCCCCCGCGGCCCGGCGCGAGCCCCACAGTGCCGGGCAACCGGCCGGACGGCCCGCTGCCGGACGGCCCCGCTTCCCGTCAGAGCGCCGCGGCGCCCCGCTCGCGCAGCGCGATGCCGTACTGCTGGAGCGTCCAGATCTGCCGGCGCACGCCGGCCGACTGCTCGTACTCCTGGCGCGCCTCCAGACGCCGCGCCGCGCCCTCCAGTTCGGTGATGCGGGCGTTGACGGCGGCGCGGCGCACCGCGACCAACTGCTCGCCCGCGTACGCCTCGTCGACCTCCCGGTTGCGGGCGCTGCGCAGCGGCTCGACGGCCAGCTCGGTGACCAGGGAGCGCACCGTGTCGTCCGGCGCCGCGTCCCGGACCCGTCCCAGGTAGCCGCTGTCCCCGACCCCGGCCTCGGCGCCGCCCCCGGCCTCCACCGCCTGCCGCACCACGGCGTAGGGCGGCGCGGTGAACTCGTCGGTCCCGTAGGCGTCGAAGGCGGGCGAGACAAGTTCCGGCCGCTGGAGCGCCAGCTTGAGCAGCTCGCGCTCGACGCGGTGGGCGGGGCTGCGGAGGTTCAGATCCGGGCCGCGGGGCACGAAGGGCGCCTGCACCGCCGGGCTCTCCTGCGCGCGTGCGGCGCGCCCCGCGGTGCGCGGCGGCGCCTGGCCGCGCTCGCGCGCCCACCGGGAGAGCTGGGCGACGCGGCGGACGACGAACTCCTCGTCCACGATGCCCAGCAGCCCGGCCAGCCGTACCGCGTAGCCGCGCCGGATGGAGGGGTCCTTGATCTGGGTGACGACCGGTGCGCCCTCCTCCAGCGCGGCGGACCGCCCCTCGGCGGTGTCGATGTTGTGCCGGTCCACGATGGAGCGGATGGCGAAGTCGAAGAGCGGGGCACGGTCCTCGATCACCTTGGCCACGGCCTCGTCGCCGTGCGCGAGCCGCAGATCGCACGGGTCCATACCGCCGGGCGTCAGCGCGATCCAGGTGCGGGCCGCGAACTTCTGGTCGTCCTCGAAGGCGCGGAGCGCGGCCTTCTGCCCGGCTGCGTCGCCGTCGAAGGTGAAGACGACCTCCGACTGGGCGTTGTCCATCAGCACCCGGCGCAGGATCTTCACGTGCTCACCGCCGAAGGCGGTGCCGCAGGTGGCGATGGCCGTGGTCACTCCCGCCAGGTGGCAGGCCATGACGTCCGTGTAGCCCTCCACGACGACGGCGCGGTTGGCCTTGGCGATCTCCCGCTTGGCCAGGTCGATGCCGTAGAGCACCTGCGACTTGCGATAGAGGGGCGTCTCGGGCGTGTTGAGGTACTTCGGCCCCTGGTCGTCCTCGCGCAGCTTGCGGGCGCCGAAGCCGACGACGTCGCCGGTGATGTCGCGGATCGGCCACATCAGGCGGCCGCGGAAGCGGTCGATGGGGCGTCCGTTGCGCGCCTCCTGGGCGAGGCCGGAGAGCGTGAGCTCCTTGTCGGTGAAGCCCTGCCCGCGCAGATAGCGCACCAGGTGGTCCCAGCCCGCCGGTGAGTAGCCGATGCCGAAGTGCCGGGCGGCCTCCTGGTCGAATCCCCGGTCGGCGAGGAAGCGGCGGCCGACCTCCGCCTCGGGGCCGTCGAGCTGCTCGGCGTAGAAGCGGGCCGCGATCCGGTGCGCCTCCACCAGCCGGGTGCGCTCACCCTGCTGCGAGGCGCGGCCGTAGCCGCCCTCCTCGTAGCGCAGGGTGATCCCGGCGCGGGCGGCGAGCCGCTCGACGGACTCGGAGAAGGACAGGTGGTCGACCTTCATCACGAAGTCGAGGGTGTCCCCGCCCTCCTGGCAGCCGAAGCAGTGGTAGAACCCCTTGCTCGGGCTGACGTGGAACGAAGGGGACTTCTCGTCATGGAACGGGCACAGCCCCTTGAGGTTGCCGCCGCCCGCGTTGCGGAGCTGGAGGTACTCGGACACCACGGAGTCGATCGGGACCGCGTCCCGGACCGCCTTCACGTCCTCGTCGTTGATCCTTCCAGCCACGTGGGAATTCTACGGCCGCCCGGTGACACTCCCCGACCCCGGTGCCGCGGCGCGGCTCAGGGCCGCGGGATGTTGCGCAGATTCGACCGCGCCATCTGGACCATCCGCCCCACTCCCCCGTCCAGCACGGTCCGGCCCGCGGAGAGCGCGAAGCCGCTCACCTGCTCCCGGGTGATCTTCGGCGGCAGGGAGAGCGCGTGCGGATCGGTCACGATGTCGAGCAGCGCGGGCCCGTCGTGCGCGAGCACGTCCCGCAGGGCGCCGCGCAGCTGCTTGGGCTTCTCGACCCGTACGGCGTGCGCGCCCGCGGCCTCGGCGAGGGCCGCGAAGTCCGGGTTGCGGTTGTGGGTGCCGTAGGCGGGCATCCCGTCGACCATCATCTCCAGCTCGACCATGCCCAGCGAGGAGTTGTTGAACAGCACGACCTTGACCGGCAGGTCGTACTGGACCAGCGTGAGGAAGTCCCCCATCAGCATGGTGAAGCCGCCGTCCCCGGACAGCGAGACCACCTGCCGGCTCCGGTCGAGGAACTGCGCGCCGATGGCCTGGGGCAGCGCGTTGGCCATCGAGCCGTGGCTGAAGGAACCGATCACCCGGCGCCGCCCGTTCGGCGTGAGGTAGCGCGCCGCCCACACGTTGCACATCCCGGTGTCCACGGTGAAGACGGCGTCGTCGGCCGCCTCCTCGTCCAGCACCGAGGCCGCGTACTCGGGGTGGACGGGGGTGTGCTTCTCGACCTTGCGGGTGTACGCCTTGACGACGCCCTCCAGCGTCTCGGCGTGCTTGCGCAGCATCCGGTCCAGGAACCTGCGGTCGGTCCTGGCCCGCACCCGGGGTGTGAGGCAGCGGAGCGTCTCTCGCACGTCGCCCCACACCGCGAGGTCGAGGGCGGTGCGCCGGCCCAGGTGCTCGGGGCGCACGTCGACCTGGACGATCCGGCAGTCCTTGGGCAGGAACGCGTTGTAGGGGAAGTCGGTCCCCAGCAGGATCAGCAGATCGCACTCGTGGGTGGCCTCGTAGGCGGCACCGTAGCCGAGCAGTCCGCTCATGCCCACGTCATAGGGGTTGTCGTACTGGATCCACTCCTTGCCGCGCAGCGCGTGCCCCACCGGGGTCTTGAGCCGCTCGGCGAACTCCATGACCTCACCGTGCGCGCCCGCGGTACCGGCGCCGCAGAACAGCGTGATCTTCTCCGCGTCGTCGATCAGGTGCACCAGCGCGTCGATCTCCGCGTCCCCGGGGCGCACGGTGGGGCGCGAGGTGACCAGCGCATGCTCCTCCGGGCTGTCGGGCGCCTCCTCGGACGCCAGATCGCCGGGGAGTGCGACGACGCTGACCCCCTGCTGTCCGACGGCGTGCTGGATGGCCGTCTGCAGCACCCGCGGCATCTGCTGCTCGCTGGAGATCAGCTCGCTGTAGTGGCTGCACTCGGCGAAGAGCCGGTCGGGGTGGGTCTCCTGGAAGAAACTGGTGCCGATCTCGCTGCTGGGGATGTGCGAGGCCAGCGCGAGGACGGGCGCCATCGAGCGGTGCGCGTCGTAGAGCCCGTTGATCAGGTGCAGATTGCCGGGGCCGCAGGAGCCGGCGCACGCGGCGAGCTTCCCGGTGAGCTGCGCCTCGGCACCGGCCGCGAAGGCGGCGGTCTCCTCGTGGCGGACCTGGATCCAGTCGATGGCGGGGGTCCGCCGAATGGCGTCGACCACCGGATTGAGGCTGTCCCCCACCACGCCGTAGAGGCGCTCCACCCCGCAGCGCACCAGCGTGTCGACGAACTGCTCGGCCACCGTCTGCTTCGCCATCGTTCACTCGTCCTTCGCTCGCCGCGCCACGGGAGGGCGGCGGTACGGGGTGTCGCTCTTCCGGTGAACGTATTCCCCGTCCGCCGCTCAAGCATCACGTGAATCTCCCGTACGGGCGCGGCGCGGGCCCGGACAGCGGCACCCCACCGCGGCGGACCGGCATACCGGTGGACCGCCCCGCGCGGGGCGGTCCACCGGTACGGACCCGGCGGGACCGGGCTCACGGTGGGGCTCAGGCCGGACCGGCGGCGCCCAGCGACTCCAGCGGCACGCCCGGGTCGGCCAGCGCGTCCGGATCCACCGCGGCGCCGGACCTGATCAGGTCCTGCACGGCCCCGGTCACGTCCCAGACGTTGGCGTTCAGCCCGGCCAGCACCCGGTTGTCCCGCAGCCAGAACGCGATGAACTCGCGCTTGGCCACATCCCCCCGGCACACCACCTGGTCATAGGACCCGGGCGGGGCGTGCCCGGAGTACTCCATGCCCAGGTCGTACTGGTCGGAGAAGAAGTACGGCACCCGGTCGTAGGACACCTGCGCGCCGAGCATGGCCCGGGCCGCCGCCGGACCGCCGTTGAGGGCGTTGGCCCAGTGCTCCACCCGCAGCCGGTCGCCCAGCAGCGGGTGCGCGACGGCGGCGGCGTCGCCGGTGGCGTGGATGTCCGGGTCGCTGGTCCGCAGCGAGGCGTCCACGGCGATCCCGCCGCCCGGGCCGGGCGCCAGCTCCAGACCCGCGCTCTCGGCCAGCGCGGTGCGCGGCGCGGCGCCGATGGCGGCCAGCACGTCGTGCGCGGGGTGCTCGTCGCCGTCGTCGGTGCGCACGCTCTGCACCATGCCGTCGGTACCGGTGATCTCGGTCAGCCGGGCGCCGAAGTGGAAGCGGACGCCGTGCTCGCGGTGCAGGTCCGCGAAGAGCGCGCCCAACTCCGGGCCGAGGACGCCGTGCAGCGGCGTGGGCTCCGGCTCGACGACGGTGACCTCCGCGCCGTAGGCCCGCGCCGCCGCGGCCACCTCCAGGCCGATCCAGCCCGCCCCGGCGATGACCAGGTGGCCGTTCTCCTGGCCCAGCACGCTCAGCACCCCGCGCAGCCGCTCGGCGTGCGCCAGCCGCCGCAGGTGGTGCACTCCGGCCAGGTCGGTCCCGGGGATGTCCAGCCGGCGCGGCTCGGCACCGGTGGCCAGCAGCAGCTTGTCGTAATGGATGCGCGTGCCGTCGCCCAGCCGGACCGACCTGCCCGCCCGGTCCAGCTGCACCGCGGGCTGTCCCAGGTGGAGTTCGATGTCGGCGCCCGCGTACCAGGCCGGCTCGTGCACGAAGACGCTGTCCCGTTCGTCCGAACCGGCGAGGTAGCCCTTGGAGAGCGGAGGGCGCTCGTAGGGATGGTCGCGCTCGTCGCCGATCAGGATGACGCGGCCGGTGAACCCTTCCGCGCGCAGGGTCTCGGCGGCTTTCGCCCCCGCCAGCCCTCCGCCGACGATGACGAACGTACGGTGTGCGTCGACCACTTGAAGCCTCCTCCTCGAAGACGCTGCCCCCTGCGGGCCGTGCTGTCCCCCGTCGTCCACACGTGAGCGTCCCGCATCGGGGCAGGCCCGGGAAGAGGCAGGGGGCATGGATGGGACGTATGAGCCACGCGGCGAGTTCCGCGGCACGGGGCGGCCCCGGGGGCTCCGGGCGGCCGGCCCGGCGCCCGCCCCGCCGGCCCGGCACGGGCGCCGCCCCGGTCCGCCGCCCCACCCGCGCGGAGCGCCGGGTCCCTCATCCGTGCTGCCCGCGCATCGCCAGCGCGCGGTGCAGGGCGCGGGCGGCGGCGTCGGTGAGCGTGGAGATCTGGTCGACGACCACGCGCAGCCGCGCCGTGTCCGGGTCCGCGGCGAGCGCGGCCTCCGCGTACAGGTCCGCGTACTGCGGATCCAGCCCCTCCGGCGCCCTGGCCAGCAGCGCCTCGGCCAGTTCGCGGAGGACGACCCGCTGCTCGCGGCGCAACCGCTCCAGGTCGGGCCGCTGCATCACATAGCGGTCGGCGACCGCCTTGAGCACGGCGCACTCCAGCCGCGCGGACTGCGGGACGATCAGTTCGGCCGCGTACCGGGTCAGCGGGCCCGAGCCGTGCGCGGCCCGGGTCGCGGCCTCGGCGGCCAGGCAGAAGCGCCCGATGAGCTGGCTGGTGGCGTCCTTGAGACGGGCCTGGGCGTGTGCGGTGCCGTCGTAGGAGTGCGGCCACCAGTCCTGTTCCAGGAGCCGGTCGAGCGCGGCGGCCGGCTCGCCCTCCCCGGCTCCCGGCGCGTAGCGCTCCGCGGCCACCTCGAACACGTCGCCGCGCTCGGGGCCGGACCGCAGGATGCGCGGGTCCAGATGCCCGGCCCTGATCCCGTCCTCCAGATCGTGCACCGAGTAGGCCACGTCGTCGGACCAGTCCATGACCTGCGCCTCGAAGCAGGTGCGGCCCTCCGGCGCGCCCTTGCGCAGCCAGCCGAAGACCGGAAGGTCGTCCTCGTAGACGCCGAACTTGGGCGAGGCGGGGTCCTCCGGATGGCCGCCGCGCCGCCACGGGTACTTGGTCGCGGCGTCCAGTGCGGCCCGTGTCGCGTTGAGCCCGACGTAGCCCTGGCCGTCCAGTTGCGCGGAGAACCGCTTGGGCTCCAGCCGGGTGAGCAGCCGCAGCGACTGCGCGTTGCCCTCGAAGCCGCCCGCCGGTGCGGCGATCTCGTCCAGCACGGCCTCGCCGTTGTGCCCGAACGGCGGGTGCCCCAGGTCGTGGGCGAGGCAGGCCGTCTCGACCAGGTCGGGGTCGCAGCCCAGCGCGGCACCCAGCTCCCGGCCCACCTGGGCGCACTCCAGGGAGTGGGTCAGCCGGGTGCGCGGCGTCGCGTCCCAGGCGGGACTGGCGCTGCCCGGCGCGACGAGCTGTGTCTTGCCCGCCAGCCTGCGCAGCGCCGCGGAGTGCAGAACCCGGGCGCGGTCGCGCTGGAAGGCGGTGCGCCCCGGCCGCTTGTCCGGCTCCGGCACCCAGCGTTCGAGGTCGGCGGGACCGTAGCGCGGCGCCGCGGGGGCGCCGCCCTCTACCGCGAAGGAGGGTTCCATACACCGACCGTAGCCCCAGGGCCCGGGCTCATGGCTGCGGGGAGGGCCGCGTCTCCTCCTCCACCCACCGCAGATAGTCCGCGCTGCCGCGCACCACGGCCGTGGCGATGATCTCCGGCACCTCGTACGGATGGACCTCGCGCAGGTAGTCCTCCAGCGCGCCGTAGCGGTCGGCGCAGGTCTTGAACAGCACCTGCCACTCGGAGTCCGTCTGCACCGCGCCCTCCCACCGGTAGACGGCGGTGACGGGGCCGTTGAGCTGTGCGCACGCCGCCACCCGCCGCGTGATCGCTCCCGCGGCGAGCGTCTGGGCCTGCTCCTGCGAGGCGGTCGTCGTCAGGACGGTGAGGATCTCGGCCATCCGGACAGCCTAGTCACTCCGCGCCGCCGCCCCGCGCGGAGGCGCGGCGGAAGCCGACGGCGGAAGCCGACGGCGGAAGCCGACGGCGGAAGCCCCGAGGGCCGCCAGCGGAGGGGCGGCGGATGCCGACGGCGGAGGCGCCGAGGTCCGAAACGTTCAAGACGGCCGGGGCGCGGCGCCCTAGCGTGACCGTATGACACCGCGCTTCGACCTCATCGGCATCGTCACCTCCGACATGGCCGCCTCGCTCGCCTTCTACCGGCGACTGGGCCTCGACATCCCCGCGGACGCGGACGGACAGCCGCACGTGGAGCACGTCGGGCCGGGCGGCGTACGGCTCGCCTGGGACACCGAGGAGGTCGTCCGCTCCTTCGACCCGGAATGGACGGCTCCGCCGGGCAGCGGCCGGATCGGGCTCGCGTTCCTGTGCGACTCGCCCGCCGAGGTCGACCGGATGTACGGCGAGCTGACCGGTGCGGGCCACCCGGGCCACCACGCCCCGTGGGACGCCGTGTGGGGGCAGCGCTACGCCGTCGTCCTGGACCCGGACGGCAACGGCGTCGACCTGTTCGCGCCGAACGACTGACCGGACCGGCGGCCGGCTGCGGGCACCAGCGCGGTCAGCGGAGCGCCCGCCAGGGCGCGGACCTCGCGGGAGAGGTGCGCCTGATCGGCGTACCCGGCCCGCTGCGCCGCCCCGGCGAGGGCGGTGCCCGACCGGGCCAGGTGCAGCGCCCGCTGCATCCGCAGCACCCGGGAGAGGGTCTTGGCCCCGTACCCGAACGCGGCGCGGCACCTGCGGTGGAGCTGGCGTTCGCTCAGGCCCACGTCGCGGGCCGTCCCCGCCACCCCGGCCCCCGCGCGCAGCGCCGCGACGACGGCTTCCTCCTGCGCGGCGGCGCGCCGGTCGGCGGCTGTGCGCTGCGGCGCCGCCAGCCGCTCCGCCGCGACCTCCTCCAGCGCCGCCAGCGGGTCCCGGGCACCGGCGACCCGCTCGGTCAGCTCCCGCACCCGGCCGGCGGGCCACAGGTCGGCCAGCGGCGTCCGCCGGTCCCGCAGCTCCCATGCCGGCGGGCCGAAGACCCGCGGGCCGGTGCCCGGCGGCAGCCGCAGGCCGTACGCCGGGAGCCCCGCACGCTCGGTCGCCAGGTGCGCGCGGGTGTCCGGACCCGCGACGACCAGTTCACCGTTCCACAGCAGCAGGTCCATGCAGCCGTCCGGCAGCACCCGCCCGATGGTGCCCGGGGGCACGGCGGCACGGGTCCAGCACACCGCGCCCCGCAGCCGGGACGTCCGTTCCTCGTACACGGCCCCAGGATGCACCCGGCCACCGACAGTCCGGCCGCCCGGCGCGGCGGAGCGCCACCGGGGCCGGGGCTCAGTCCGGGGCGCCTCCCGCCAGGTACGCCGTGGGGCTGACGCCGCGCAGCCGCTTGAAGGCCGCGCTCAGTGCGAAACCGTCCCCGTAGCCCACCCGGCGGGCGACGGCACCCAGCGTCGCGCCCCGCTCCCGCAGCAGCCGGGCCGCCAGGTCGATGCGCCACTGCGCGAGGTAGGACATGGGCGGCTCGCCGACCAGTTCGGAGAAGCGGCGGGCGAGGCTCGCGCGGGACACCCCGGCCCCGGCCGCGAGCGCCGCCACGGTCCAGGCGTGTCCGGGCTGCTCGTGCAGCAGCCGCAGCGCCACCCCCACCACCGGGTCGCTCTGTGCGCGGTACCAGGCGGGCGCGTCCGCCTCGGGCCGCGCGAACCAGGCGCGCAGCACGGAGACCAGCAGCAGGTCCAGCAGCCGGTCGAGCACCATCTGCTGCCCCGGCGCGTCCTTGACGACCTCCGCGGCGACCAGCCGCATCAGGTCCGCGTCCCACTCGGCCGCGTCCAGGACCAGCACCGGCGGCAGCGCGTCCAGCAGCCGGGCACTGAGGTCGCCGTGCAACTGGTAGTTGCCGCTCAGCAGGACGGCGGGATCGTCCGGGCTGCGGCCCCAGGTGCGCACCCCCAGCGCGAGCTCCTCGCACATGTCGGTCCCGTCCACGGTGGTGCAGCAGTCACCCGGCTGGATCAGCAGCCCCGGTTCGGTCTCCGGATCGTCGGCGAGCACGTAGGGAGCCGGTCCGCGCAGCACCGCCACATCGCCGGGCTCCAGCCGCACCGGCTCCGGCGCCTCGGAGTGCCGGACCCAGCCGGTGCCGCGCAGCATGGACGCCAGCGCCAGCGGCGCACCGTCCTGCACCCGTACGCCCCACGGCGGTGCGAGCACCGCCCGGTGGAACAGTCCGCCGCGCGCCCGGGCGCCGCCGAGCACGTCCGTCAGCGCCTCGGTCAGCCCGTCGGTGCCCCGCGTCCGCCACGCCCCCGCGGCCCGGCCGGACCGCCCGTCCTGTTCGGCGCCCCGCGCCGCCGCCGTTGTCACGGCAGCAGCCTAGACGCAGGGACATGCGGCTGAGCCGCTGGACGATGTCGTCGGGGGCCCGCACGGCGTTGGCTTGCGGCATGACACAGCAGAAGAACGAGAAGGCGGCGGAGCGGCAACACGCACAGGACCCGGTCCTGGTGCTGTGCGGCACCGGCAAGAACGGCTCCCGGGTCGTCGAGCAACTGCACGCACGCGGCTGTCCGGTGCGCGTGGGCTCCCGCACCGGAGAGCCGCCGTTCGACTGGGAGGACCCCGGTACCTGGGACGCCGCGCTGGCGGGGGTGGGCGCCGTTTTCGTCGTCTGCCAGCCGGACGTGGGCGCCCCGGGCGTCGCCGATGCGGTGCGGGCGTTCGGCGCACGCGCGGCGGCGGCCGGAGTGCGGCGGCTGGTGCTGCTCTCGGCGCGCGGCGAGGACCTCGCACTCCCGGCCGAGCGGGCGGTCCGGGACGCGGGCACGGAGTGGACGATCCTGCGCACGAGCTGGTTCTTCCAGAACTTCAGCGAGGGCGTCTTCCTGCCGTCCGTGCTGGAGGGCGAACTCCCGTTCCCGGCCGGAGAGGTACGCGAACCGTTCATCGACGCGGACGACATCGCGGAGGTGGCCGCCGCCGCACTGACCGAGGAGGGCCACCACGCGCGCGTGCACGAGCTGACCGGACCGCGCCTGCTCACCTTCGGGGAGGCGGCGGCGGAGGTGGCCGCGGCCGGCGGCCCCGCGGTGCGGTACGTGCCCGTGGCGCTGCGGGAGTACGCCGAAGAGCTGGCCGGGCAGGGGCTGCCGCCGGAGCTGGTGGCCTTCCTGGGCGAACTGTTCGCACAACTGCTGGACGGACGCAACGCCTCCGTCACGGACGGCGTACAGCAGGTGCTGGGCCGCCCGGCACGGGACGTCCGCGACGCCGCCCGCGAGGCGGCGCGGCGGGGGGCGTGGCGGGCCTGAGGACGCGCTCCCGGCGCACTGCGGATGCGCACCGGGTGGGACGGCGCGGGCGCGGGGCGGCGCGGGCGCGGCGCCCCGGGCGGCGGCCCCGGAGCGGCGAATCCGCTGTGGCCCGCGAGTGGCCCGGTTGCGTCGCGTGCCGTGCGGGGCACGATGGACGCATGGACGATGTGACCGCTCTGGCAGCCGAGCACCTGGCGCTGGCACGGAAAGACCCGCACGGCCGCAGCGCGTATCTCTTCCTGCACGACGGGCCCCTGCGGCAGTCCGTCATCGCGCTGACGGAGGGGTCGTCGCTGGAGGAGCACAACACACCGCCCGCGGCGAGCGTCCACGTCCTCCAGGGCCGCATCCGGCTCACCGAGGGCACCGCCGACCAGGACGTCGCCGCCGGGCAGATCCAGCGGGTTCCGCACCTGCGGCACGGCGTTCTCGCGCTGGAGGACACCGTGTTCGTCCTGACGGCGGTGACGGGTACCGACTGAGCGGCGGCTCACGGGCAGCGCTCAGACGCCGTCCGCTGCGCCCCACTCCGCGATGCGGTGCAGTACGGAGCGCAGCGCCAGCTCGTAGCCGAAGACGCCGTGCCCGGAGACCATGCCCTGGCACACCGGTGCGGTGACCGAGGTGTGCCGGAAGGATTCGCGGGCGTGCACGTTGGAGATGTGCACCTCCACGCAGGGGATGCCGAGCGAGGCCACCACCTCGACGGCGTCCCGCAGCGCGTAGCTGTAGTGCGCGTAGGCGCCGGGATTGAAGACGATGCCGCTGTCGCCGCTCCGGGTGGCGTGGATCAGGTCGATCAGCGCTCCCTCGCTGTTGCTCTGCGCACAGCGCACCTCGGCACCCAGTTCGGCGCCGAGCGCCGTGACCCGCTCCTCGACGTCCCGCAGGGTGGTGCTGCCGTAGGTCGCCCGGTCGCGTTCGCCGAGCAGGTTGAGGTTGGGGCCGTGCAGGAGCAGCACACGCGGCCTCGTGGCGGGGGACCCGGCTGCGGGGGGATTGGCGTTCATGGGGGCAGCCTAGAGCCCGGCGGCCGGGGCGCGCCCCGGCCGCCGGGCTGCAGGCTGCGGGCACCGGCGGGGCACCGTGGGGCACGGCAGGGGACCAGTCGTGGCGCGGCTGACCTCGACCGTCCGGGGGCCTGCCGTTAGCCTCCACAGGAGAGAGTCGCTGAGCGAGCGAGGAGCAGGCGGGCGATGGGCTGGACAGCGCGGAACATTCCGGACCAGAGCGGCCGTACGGCGGTCGTGACCGGCGCCAACAGCGGGCTCGGCTTCGTGACGGCCCGGGAGCTGGCACGGCGCGGAGCGCGGGTGGTGCTCGCCTGCCGGGACGAGGAGCGCGGCGACCGGGCCCGGGACGCGCTCGTGCAGGAGCTGCCCGAGGCCGGACCGCGCACCGAACTGCGCCGGCTCGATCTGGGCGACCTGGCGTCGGTGCGTGCTTTCGCCAAGGAGCTGCCGGACGAGCGGGTGGACCTCCTGGTCAACAACGCGGGAGTGATGGCGCTGCCCTACGGCCGGACGGCGGACGGCTTCGAGCGGCAATTCGGCGTCAACCACCTGGGCCATTTCGCTCTCACCGGGCTGCTGCTGGAGCGGCTGCTGGCGGCCTCGGCACCCCGCGTCGTGACGCTGTCCAGCGGGCTGCACGCACTGGCCAACATCGACATCGCGGACCTCAACAGCGAGCATTCCTACCGGCGCTGGATCGCCTACAGCCGGTCCAAGACCGCCAATCTGCTCTTCACCCACGAGCTGGCCCGGCTGTGCGCCGGCACCCCGCTGGTCGCCGCGGCCGCGCACCCCGGCTACGCGGCCACCAACCTGCAGACCGCCGGAGCCCGCATGGAGGGCCGGAAGACCACCGAGCGGGTGATGGCGCTGGGCACCCGCGTCCTGGGGCAGTCCGCCGACGCGGGCGCGCTGCCGACGCTGTACGCGGCGACCGCGCCCGGGGTGGCGCCGGACTCCTTCACGGGGCCGAGGCTGCTGGGCTGGCGCGGTGCTCCGGCGCCGTCCTGGCGCGCGCCCTGGACCCTCAGCGACGTGGCGGCCGAGCGGCTGTGGGCGGCCTCCGAGCAGTTGACGGGGGTCACCTACGGGGTCCCCGCATGATCCGGGTGGTCGTGGTCGACGACGACTTCATGGTGGCCCGGCTGCACAGCACCCTGGTCTCCCGGGTGCCCGGGTTCGAGGTCGTCGCGGTGGCGCACAACGGCGCGGAGGCGCTCGCCCTGGTGCGCGACACCGCACCGGACCTGGTGCTGCTGGACCTGTATCTGCCCGACTTCAGCGGGCTGGAGGTGTTGCAGCAGTTGCGCGGCGACGGCGCGCCGGGCGGCGGCCCGGACGTGCTGGTGATCACGGCGGCGCGGGACGCGGCGAGCGTGCGGGCCGCACGGCACGGCGGGGCCGTGCAGTACGTCGTCAAGCCGTTCGAAGGGCGGCTGCTGAGCGAGCGGCTGGAGCGGTACGCGCGGGAGCGGCAGGACCTGGAGTCGCTGACGGCCCCCGGCCAGGAGGAGCTGGACCGGGTCTTCTCCGGTCTCTCCGGCGGCGGTGCGGACGCGGCGTCCCCGGGAGCCGCCGCGGCAGGCAGCGCGCAGTCTCCGCGGGGCGCCGGCGTCGCCGTCCGGGCGCAAGCGCTGCCCAAGGGACTGACCGAGCAGACCGCGGCCCTGGTCCGCGCGGCCCTCCGGGCGGGTCAGCGGGCGACGGGTGTGTCGGCCTCGGAGTGCGCCGAGCACAGCGGCCTGTCCCGGGTGAGCGCCCGGCGCTATCTGGAGCACTTCGTGGCGACCGGGGCCGCGCGGGTCACCCTGCGGTACGGCACCACGGGCCGCCCCGAACGCCGCTACCACCGGATGTGAGGTGCGGCGCGGCGGGCCGTTCGGCGTCGCGGGTCAGACCTTGGTGAAGCACATGGTGTGGTCGCCGCCGCGGTTGCTGGAGTACTGGATGCCGTAGTCGTACTGGGCCGGGCACTCCTTGTCCGGTCCGAAGAGGCGCTGCCCCGTCTTGTACTCGGCCTCCGGTGAACCGCAGTCGACGATGGTGGGCAGCGGGTCGTCGTCGGTGCCCTCGATCTTCACGCAGTCGCCCTGCTGCGGGTCGTGCGTCTTCTGCTCCTCGATCCGCGCGGACTCCGACGCCTCCGCCTTGGCCTTCCCGCCGTTGGGATCGGTGTTGTAGTCGTACACGTACCAGCCGACCCCGCCGAACACCGCCAGGACGACGACGGCGGCGATCAGGCCGCGCAGCGGGCCGCCCTGCTGGGGGCGCTGCGGGCCGCGAGGCGGCGGGGGACCCTGGGGCTGCTGGTACTGCGGCGGAGGGCCCTGGGGCTGCTGGTACTGGTACTGGTACGGCGGTGGTGCGGACATGGGCGTTCCCCCGTTGGAGTGATGACCTAACGCGCGCTGACGCGCACTTGCCGGCCTTACTGTATGGCCACTGGCGCGCGTCCGGGCACCGCCCCCGCTCTCGCCCGACAGCAATGTCTCCGTCCGGCGTTGCGTTGACGCCGACGTCAACCCCTAGCGTGCCGAGCGCCGTACGGGAGCACGGCGGAAACCGGCGGAGAGCACGCGGAGAGGAGTCCCGATGCGGATCGGGGAACTGGCCGAACGCGCCGGCACGACCACCCGGACCCTGCGCTACTACGAGGCGCGGGGCCTGCTGGCCGCGGCCAGGGACGCGCACGGGTACCGCACGTTCGGCGAGGAGGACCTGCGGCTGCTGCGGCAGATCAGGACGCTGCGGGAGAACGGGTTCGAGCTGGAGGAGACCCGGCCGTTCGTCGAGTGTCTGCGCGCGGGGCACCCGGCGGGCGACTCCTGCCCCGACTCGCTGGAGGTCTACCGGCGCAAACTCGCCGAACTGGACGCGTGCATCGCCGAGCTGCGCACCGTGCGGGAGGAGGTCGGCGCACGGCTGGCCCGTGCCGAGATCGAAGCGGCGGCGGCGCACGCCCCCGCGCCCCGGTGCGCGCTGGCCCCCTCCGAGCCACCGACGCCACGGGAACCCGAGGAAGAGGGACGAAAATGACCGCAACAGCCGCACACCTGCGGGAAGTGACCGACGAGACGTTCGCCGAGGAGGTGCTGCGCTCCGACGTCCCGGTACTGGTCGACTTCACCGCCGACTGGTGCCCACCGTGCCGGATGGTCGCACCGGTGCTCGCCCGGATCGCCGAGCAGCGCCGAGACACCCTGAAGGTCGTCTCCCTCGACGTGGACCGCAATCCGCGGACCCAGGCGGCCTACGGCGTCCTGTCGATGCCCACCCTCGTCCTCTTCCGCGACGGCGAGCCCGCCCGCTCGGTGGTGGGTGCCCAGCCCGAGCGCCGCCTGGTGGAGCAGCTCGGCCTGGACGAGCCGCGCTGAGGCGCCGGGGCACGGGGGCGGGCACCGGGCGCACCCCGGCGGGGCCGGGCCGGGGCCCGGAAGCACGAAGGGCGACGAAGAAGGAGAAGAAGGAGAAGAAGGAGAAGAAGAAGGAGGCGGCACCCCCGCACGGGTGCCGCCTCCTGGGCCGGGTTCCCCGTCCGCGGTGAGGGTCGGTGCGGACGGGGAGCCCGGGAGTGGGATGGCTCGGGTTACGCGGTCGCGTGCTGCTGGGCCGCGGCCGCCCGGCCCGCCTCCAGGCGGGCCACCGGGATGCGGAACGGGGAGCAGGAGACGTAGTCGAGGCCCACCTCGTGGAAGAAGTGCACCGACTCGGGGTCGCCGCCGTGCTCGCCGCAGACACCGAGCTTGAGGTCGGGCCGGGTGGCCCGACCCGCCTCGGCGGCGCTGCGGACCAGGGCGCCCACGCCGTCCTTGTCGATGGTCTCGAACGGGGAGACGCCGAAGATGCCCTTCTCCAGGTAGGCCGTGAAGAAGCTGGCCTCGACGTCGTCGCGGCTGAACGCCCACACCGTCTGGGTCAGGTCGTTGGTGCCGAAGGAGAAGAAGTCGGCGCACTCGGCGAGCTGGTCGGCGGTGAGCGCGGCGCGCGGCAGCTCGATCATGGTGCCGAGGGTGAGCCCCAGCTCCACGTTGTGCCGCTGCTCGACCTCCGTGATGACCTGCTCGGCCTCCTCGCGGACGAGTTCCAGCTCCTGCACGGTGCCCACCAGCGGAATCATGATCTCGGCCCGCGGGTCGCCGCCGCCGGCCTTCCGTGCGGCGGCCGCTTCGGCGATGGCGCGGATCTGCATGGTGAACAGGCCGGGGATGACCAGGCCGAGGCGGACGCCGCGCAGCCCCAGCATGGGGTTCTGCTCGTGCAGCCGGTGCACGGCCTGCAGCAGCCGCAGATCGTTCTCGTTGGCGTCCTTGCGGGACTCGGCGAGCGCGACCCGGACCGACAGCTCGGTGATGTCGGGCAGGAACTCGTGCAGCGGCGGGTCCAGCAGCCGCACCGTCACCGGCAGTCCGTCCATCGACTCGAACAGCTCGACGAAGTCGCCCTGCTGGAGCGGGAGCAGGGCGCCCAGCGCCCGCTCGCGCTCCTCCTCGGTGTCGGCGAGGATGAGCCGCTCCACCAGCTCGCGCCGCTCCCCGAGGAACATGTGCTCGGTGCGGCACAGGCCGATCCCCTGGGCGCCGAACCGGCGGGCGCGCGCGGCGTCCTCGGCGTTGTCGGCGTTGGCCCGTACCCGCAGCCGGCGTACCCGGTCGGCGTACGCCATGATCCGGTGGACGGCCTGGACCAGCTCGTCGGCCTCGTCGGCTCCCGCGTGCGTGCGGCCCTCGAAGTACTCCACGACCGGCGAGGGGACGACCGGCACCTCACCGGCGTAGACCTTGCCGGTGGAGCCGTCGATGGAGACGACGTCGCCCTCCTCGACGATCCGCCCGTCCTGGCTCTTGAGGCAGCGCCGCTTGGTGTCGACCTCCAGCTCCTCGGCACCGCACACGCAGGTCTTGCCCATGCCGCGGGCGACCACGGCCGCGTGCGAGGTCTTGCCGCCGCGCGAGGTGAGGATGCCCTCGGCGGCGAGCATCCCGTCCAGGTCGTCGGGGTTGGTCTCACGGCGGATGAGGATGACCTTCTCGCCCGAGCGCGACCACTTGATGGCGGTGTAGGAGTCGAAGACCGCCTTGCCGACCGCGGCGCCGGGCGACGCGGCGATGCCCCAGCCGATCTGGTCGGCGCCCTTGAGCCCGCCGTTGCTGTCGAAGCGGGGGAACATCAGCTGGGCGAGCTGGGTCCCGTTGACCCGCTGCAGCGCCTCGGCCTCGTCGATCAGGCCCTGGTCGACGAGCTGGGTGGCGATGCGGAAGGCGGCCGCCGCGGTGCGCTTGCCGACGCGGGTCTGCAGCATCCACAGCTTGCCGCGCTCGATGGTGAACTCGATGTCGCACAGATCCCGGTAGTGGTTCTCCAGGGTCTCCATGATCTGCATGAGCTGGTCGTACGACGCCTTGTCGAGCTGTTCGAGGTCGGCGAGCGGCACGGTGTTGCGGATGCCGGCGACGACGTCCTCGCCCTGGGCGTTCTGCAGGTAGTCGCCGTAGACGCCCTGCTGTCCGCTGGCCGGGTCGCGGGTGAAGGCGACGCCGGTGCCGGAGTCGGGGCCGAGGTTGCCGAAGACCATCGAGCAGATGTTGACGGCCGTTCCGAGGTCGTGCGGGATGCGCTCCTGGCGGCGGTAGAGGCGGGCGCGGCTGCCGTTCCACGAGTCGAAGACCGCGCGGACGGCCAGGTCCATCTGCTCGCGCGGGTCCTGCGGGAAGTCGCGGCCGGTCTCCTCGGAGACGATGGCCTTGAACTTCTGGACCAGTTCCTTCAGGTCGTCCGCGGTCAGGTCCACGTCGGTCACGGCAGCGCGTGCGCTCTTGACCTCGTCCAGGGTCTCGGAGAAGCGCTCGCCGTCGATACCGAGCACGGTGTCGCCGAACATCTGGATGAGGCGGCGGTAGGAGTCCCAGGCGAAGCGCTCGTCGCCGGACTGGGCCGCGAGTCCGTGCACGGACTCGTCGGAGAGCCCGATGTTGAGGACGGTGTCCATCATCCCGGGCATGGAGAACTTGGCGCCGGAGCGCACGGAGACCAGCAGCGGGTCGTCGGCCTGGCCGAGCTTCTTGGCCATGCGCTCCTCGAGCGCCGCCAGGTGCCCGCTCACCTCGTCCCGGAGGGCCGCGGGGGCCTCTCCGGACTCCAGGTACGCCTTGCAGGCTTCGGTGGTGATGGTGAAGCCCGGCGGGACGGGCAGACCGAGGTTGGTCATCTCGGCGAGGTTGGCTCCCTTCCCGCCGAGGAGGTCCTTGAGGTCCTTGTTGCCCTCACTGAAGTCATAGACGAACTTCCGCTGCTGCGACTGCTGCTGCGACGCGCCTGTTGCGGACTGTGCGTTCGCGGACTCTGTGTTCTTCGCGTGAACCGGCACCGGACTCGGCTCCTCGTGGTCGGCTGCCCTGACGGCGGGGAGCGTACCCAGATCGAAGGCTTACGAGTACGTCCAACAGCACGTCACACGGCTGTAACCACCCGTGTGCCGAGAGATCGAAAGCAGAGGGCCGTATCAGCTAATTGGTCATACCATTCAAAGCTCGAAATGATGACTACGCTGAGCCGAACAACTCAACGGTTTCACCGACGCGGAGTAGTGATCGCCTACAACACAGAAACCAAGGGTCGGTAAAACCACGACCCGCTCCTTGGAGATGTACAGCTCACATCTGAGCGCTCATCTGAGCGCACCCCTGATCAAGGTGGCGCGAATCACGCGGCTGAACGGGTGAACGTCTCACCATCCGGACGAGGTCCGGCCCGCAGTAGATTGCCGTGGTGACCGATCCGAACACCGCTGAGAATCCGGCCTCCCGGCACGCCCGCCTCGCCCCCGTCGACACCGCGGCGGACGCCCTGTTCGTCTACGGCACGCTGCGCTTCGACCGCATCCTGGCCGCCCTGCTCGGCCGCGTCCCGCCCCGCACCCCGGCCACCGCGCCCGGCTGGCGCACCGCGGCACTCGCGGGCCGCCCCTATCCCGGACTCGTCCCGTCCTCCGGGCACACGGCCACCGGGCTGCTGCTGACCGGACTGAGCCCTGCCGAGTGGCGCGCGCTGGACGACTTCGAGGACGACGCATACGAGCTGCGCCGCCTCGCCGCGGAGCGGGAGCCTGCGGCAGAGCGGGAGCCTGCGGCAGAGCGAGCGCCTGCGGCAGAGCGAGCGCCTGCCGCGGAACAGAGTCCTCCCGCGGAACGCGGTGGGACGGAGAACGGCAGGACGGCGGGCAACCTCTCCGTGCCCGGCCGGATCTGGACGTACGTCTGGGCAGCGCCGGACCAGGTCGCCGCGGAGGACTGGTCAGCGGACGTCTTCGCCGCCCGGCAACTGGAGGGCTACGCGGCCCGGCTGGAGGCCGCCGCGGCCACGGCCGCGCGGCACCGGGGCGGGTGCCCCGACCGCTGAACGCCGCCGAGGGCAGCCGTCGTGCCGGGTGGTCAGCCGCCGGAGGTGGCCAGTTCGGCGTCCGCGCCGAGGCCGGTGTCGCACGCGTTCGGATCGTCCAGCCAGCCGTCCGGCAGCACGACCTTGTTGCGCGAGTGGGTCCGCCCGCGCGGGCCGTCGGCCCCTTCCGGCCACTCCTGGGACAGGTCGAGTCCGTCCAGCAGGGAGCGCAACTCGGCCAGCGAGGCCGCGACGGCGAGCTGCTTGCGCATCTCGGAGCCGACCGAGAAGCCCTTGGTGTACCAGGCGACGTGCTTGCGGAAGTCGATGACGCCCCGCGCCTCGTCCCCCAGCCACTCCCCCAGCAGCCCGGCGTGCCGCACCATGACGTCGGCGACCTCGCCCAGCGTCGGCCGGGCGCGGACCCCGGTGTCCTCGCCGCCGAGCGCGGCCACCAGGTCGGCGAACAGCCAGGGCCGCCCCAGGCAGCCGCGCCCGACCACGACGCCGTCGCAGCCGGTCCGGCGCATCATGCGCAGCGCGTCGTCGGCCGACCAGATGTCGCCGTTGCCCAGCACCGGGATCTCGGGGACGGCGTCCTTGAGGCGGGCGATGGCCTCCCAGTCGGCGGTCCCGCCGTAGTGCTGCGCAGCCGTACGGCCATGCAGGGCGATGGCGGTGACACCCTCCTGCACCGCGATCCGCCCGGCGTCCAGGAAGGTCAGATGGTCGTCGTCGATGCCCTTGCGCATCTTCATCGTCACCGGCCGGCCGCCCGCGTTGTGCACCGCCTCGTGCAGGATGGCCCGCAGCAGCGGCCGCTTGTACGGCAGTGCGGAACCGCCGCCCTTGCGGGTCACCTTCGGGACGGGGCAGCCGAAGTTGAGGTCGATGTGGTCGGCGAGGTCCTCGTCGGCGATCATGCGTACCGCCTTGCCGACGGTCCCCGGGTCGACGCCGTAGAGCTGGATGGAGCGCGGCTTCTCGCTCGCATCGAAGTGCACGAGCTGCATCGTCTTCTCGTTGCGCTCCACCAGCGCCCGCGTGGTGATCATCTCACTGACGAACAGGCCCCGGCCGCCGGAGAACTCCCGGCACAGCGTCCGGAACGGCGCGTTGGTGATCCCGGCCATCGGCGCCAGCACGACCGGCGGCTGGACAGCGTGCTCTCCGATGTGCAGCGGCTGGATCGACGGGCTCATACGGCAGGGGTTCCTCGGCTCGTTCGGCGTTGTTCGTCGTTGTTCGGCGTTGTCCGGCGTTGTCCGGCGTGGCGGACAGCTTCCCATTGTCCCCCATCCGGCGACGGACACCGCAGGTCGGTCTCCGTCCCGCTCACCGACCGCCGGCGACCAGGCCGAGCAGCCGCTCCACCCGCGCCTGGGTCTCCTCGTCCCGCGGCACGTACGTCCCCAGGCGCGCGCCCTCGGCCGGGCCGAGCCACAGCCCGTGGTAGGTGAAGGAGACCATCCCGACCCGCGGGTTGCGGAAGCGCTTGGTGTGGTCCATGGCGCGGACCACCTCGTGCCGCTCCCACAGCGCGCGGAACTCCGCGGAGGTACGCATCCGCGCCAGCAGCGCCTTCCACGCGGGCTCCGCCAGATGCTCGGCCATCCGGGAGCGGAAGCGGGCCACCATCAGCCGGATCGCCTCCTCCCGGTCCGGCATCGCGGCGGCCCAGTCCGGGTCGGTGAAGGCCAGCCACATGCAGTTGCGGTCCTCGGGCGGATGCGCGTCCAGATCGCCCAGCAGACGGCCGTAGACCCGGTTGTAGGCCACGATGTCGTAGCGCGCGTTCTGCACGCAGGCCGGAAAGGGTTCGAGCCGGTCGAGCACCTTGCGGATGCCCTCCGGCAGCACGGGCGTCTCGGCGGCGGGCGTCGGATCGGCCGTCCCGCCGAGCGCGAACAGATGAGCGCGCTCGCTGGAGTCCAGCATCAGCGCCCGGGCGAGCGCGTCCAGCACCTGCGCCGAGACCTGGATGGCGCGGCCCTGCTCCAGCCACGTGTACCAGGTCACGCCCACGGTCGACAGATGCGCCACCTCCTCGCGACGCAGCCCCGGTGTCCGACGGCGCGGCCCCCTGGGCAGCCCCACCCGCTCGGGCGGGATCCGCTCGCGCCTGCTGCGCAGGAACGCCGCGAGTTCCTTGCGGCGGACGCTGTCGGCGGGGGCGGGGGGTTCCGGTGCGGGCGCCGCCGGTTCCGGTGCGGGCGCCGCCGGTTCCGGTGCGGGCGATCCCGGTGCGGGGCCTGCCGATCCGAAGCGGGTCGCTCCGGGAGTGCTGACGCTCATGGCACCAGGATGGCGCACGCCGCATCCTGGTGCCGGGTAGTTCCGGTACCAGGATGAGGACCGCCTGGTACCAGGCCGGCAGGCGGTCGAGGCTCGTCCTCATGAGCCACGAGACCTCCACTGCCGCGCGGTCGGCCCCCGCCCGGACACCGGACCCCTCCGACCGGACGCGGAACCCTTCCGAGCGGAAGCAGAACCCCTCCGACCGGAAACACGGCCCGTACCCGGCGCCCGGACCGCCGGCGCCGCAGGCCCCGGCAGCGCTGCACCCTTCCGGCCTGGTCACGCTGCTGCTGGGCGCCGCACTCCCCATGATCGATTTCTTCGTCGTCAACGTCGCCTTCCCGAGCATCGAGAGCGACCTCGGCGCCTCCCCGGCAGCGCTGGAGATGGTCGTCGCCGGATACGCCGTCGCCTATGCCTCGCTGCTCGTCCTGGGCGGCCGGCTGGGCGACGCCCTCGGCCGGCGGCGGCTCTTCCTGTGGGGCGTCGCCGCCTTCGGAGCCACCTCGCTGGCCTGCGGATTCGCCCCCGGAGTGTGGTGGCTGACCGCCGCCAGGGCCGCACAGGGAGCCGCCTCGGCGATGATGTTCCCGCAGGTGCTCGCCACCATCCAGGCCACGAGCGAGGGACGGGCGCGGTCCCGGGCCATCGGCCTGTTCGGCTCGGTCGGCGGGATCTCCGTCGTCACCGGGCAGGTGCTGGGTGGCGTGCTGGTCGCCGCCGACCTGGGCGGCACCGGCTGGCGGGCCATCTTCCTGATCAACGTCCCGGTGGTGCTGGTCATACTCGCCATCGGCGCCCGCACGGTGCCCGAGAGCCGCTCGGAATCGCCCGCACGCGGAGACACCGCCGGAACAGTGCTGCTGGCCTGCGGGCTGATCGCCCTGCTGCTGCCCCTGACGGAAGGGCGCGCGGCAGGCTGGCCCTGGTGGTCCGTCGCCCTGCTGGGGGCGGCGGCCGTGCTGGCATATTCCTTCTTCGCCGTCGAACGCCGCGAGGAGCGCGCGGGCCGCAGCCCGCTGCTGCCGCCCTCACTGCTGCGGGAGCCCGGCGTCCGGCGCGGGCTGCTCATCGGCGCCCCCGTCTTCCTCGGCTTCAGCAGTTTCATGTTCGAGAGCGCACTGCTGCTGCAGCAGGGGTTGCGGTACGGCGCGCTCAAGGCGGGGCTCACCCTGGTGCCGATGGGCCTGGCGCAGTTCGCCGCCTCCGTGCGGGCCCCACGGCTGACCGAACGGTTCGGCGCGGGACGAGTGCTGGTGCTGAGCGCCGTCGCCCAAGGCGCGGGCCTGGGTGCCCTGCTGCTGGCTTTGTTCACGAAGTGGCCCGGACTGCCGCCGGTGGCGCTGGCGCCCGCCCTGCTGCTGTGCGGACTGGGCCAGGGACTCCAGTTGCCCACGTACTACCGCGTCCTGCTCTCCGGCGTTCCCGCCGCCAGAGCCGGCGCGGGCAGCGGCCTGGCCGCCACCGCCCAGCAGGCCGGCTTCGCCCTCGGCGTCGCCGCCCTGGGCTCCCTCTTCCTCGCTCTGACGCCGCAGTACGGCATGCGCGAAGCCCTGGCGGCCGTCCTGGCCCTCCAGGCATGCGGGCTGCTGGCTCTGGTGGTGACGGGGGTGCGGATGCCCCGCACGGTGGGCTGAGGGCCGAGCACCCGCGGGGTCCCGCTGCGAGCCCTTTCGGAGCTCCTCGGCGGGTACCGGGCGCGGCGGACTAGAAGTCGTACACGGCGAAGTCGGCGACCGGGCGGTACCCGATCCGCCGATAAAGGCCGTTACTGGTGGGGTTGGCCAGGTCCGCGAACAGCACGACCTCCGACGCGCCCGCGGCCGACGCGGCCCAGCTCACCGCGGCTGTCGCGGCACCCGCGTAACCGCGGCCACGCAGCGGGGCCGGGGTGTAGACGGGCGCTACCCGGATCTGGCCCGCGACCATGAGGGTCCTGCCCGCCATGGAGACGGGGGTGCCGTCCGGAGTCTCCCAGAGCATGACGCGTTGGTCGGCGATACGGGTGTCCGCCCATGAGCTGTCGCCCGCAGCGGGAGTCCCTCCGACGTCGGTGACGAACTCGCGGTGCCAGAGCATCAGCCGCTCACGGTCCTCCTCACCCGCGACCCGCCCCCGGCCCTCGGGGAGCGGCTCCGGTGGCGTGAGCGTGCCCAGTCGGTAGAGACGCTGCCGCTCCTGCAGCGTCGGCACCGCACCCGTGTGCCGCTGCCAGGCCCGGGCGAACGACGCGGCGGTGTCCTGGTCGGCGTGCACACCGGGGAGCTGATGACCGAGGCCCGCCAGGCAGGCGGCGAGACTGTCGGCCTCCCCCGGGTTCAGCGGGGTGAGTGTCAGGCGGCGGGGCGGGGTACGGAAAAAGACAGCACGGACCTCGCCCGCCCGCTCCAGCAGGCCGAGAACCGGGGCGTCGGCGCCGTACGCGTCCGCCCCGCGCGTCCGCAGTGTGTCGGTCACCGTCAGCGGGAGAGTGTGCAGGGCAGGACGCAAGCGCAGGAAGGTCCTGGCGCGAGCGAGAAAAGCGCCGACGTCCTCGGTGAGATGCCAGTCGTCCGGGCTCATGCCTCATGATCCCGCGGTTCGGCGAGGTGCGCCCCCGGATTTCGCCGTCGGAGGCACGTACATGTCTGTCAGGAGGGCTTCGCAGCCGACACCTCGCCGCCGGGTGTCTTCGGAGCGCTCGGCGGCGCCAGGAAACCGGCTGACTCCGCGACGGCACCTTCCGCCGACCACCGACCCCGACGACCTGTCGGCCCGGTCTCCAGACTCTACGGTCCCGATCATCCAGAGGCGGACTGCGATCCGGCGATCTCTTCCCGCAGCCGGCCGGTGAACCGACGCAGCAGATCCAGCGTCTCCTGGAACTCGGCCCGGCGATCGTCCCTCCCGTCGGTGGGCCGGGTGCTCCAGACCCGACGCGCGAGAGCATCGGCGAGATCGACGGTTTCACCGCTGCAGAGCAGGTAGAGGGCTGAGCGTGCTTCCTGCATCCGGTTCACCAAGTCGTCGGCGCCCGGGCCGTCATCACTCAGCCGTGTTCCCTTCAAGTGGTCCAGCAGTTGCACCACGGCCGTGTTGAAGCCGATCCCGGCTTTCAGCTTCTGCTCGCGGAGCCACATGCGGTCCTGCCTGCGCGCGGTGAACCACGCACCGAACACGACCCCTATGAGGCCGATTGCGGCCCCGACGGCCACGGACACAATGTTCTCCACGGCCAGCTCCCCCCGTCGTCACAGCGGCGCCAGGCTACAGCGGCCGTCGGGGGCCGGGCTCGGCGAACGTCCCCGCCCGAAACAGGTACCGAGCGCGGCGGTGTCGCACGTTCTCTCCGCCCGGTGCCCCGGGGAGCGCGCCGCGGTGACCGGCCGCAGCCGTTGCACCTTCTGACCGATCGGACCGCTCCCTGGCCGGGCTCGGCCACCGTGCGCCCAGGACTCGGCTCGGACGCCCCAGCCTTCCCGCCGGTTCTCTGCGAACACAGCACTAGCATGCTGGTCATGGCCATGTTCGTGCACCTGACATCGGCGGCGAACGCACCGCGCATCCGGCGGTCCGGCATCCGCGCGGCCTCCCGCGGGCAGGACGGTGCGCGCGGGGTGTACTGCTTTCCAGCGCTGCCCTCCTACACCCTGACCCACCAATGGCTGCGTGAACTGGCCCGTACCGGCAGCCGGGGAGGTCTGGTGGCTGTCCATGTGCGGCTGGACGACAACCAGCAGGTGCGGGTTGGTCGCTACGCACGCGAGCAGGCCGCCGTTCCCGCGGCCGAGGCGGTGCGGCGCATCGCGGCTCTGAGCGGTTGCCGCATCCGCTGGACGGTCCGCCGCCGCCCGCCAGGGTGCTGCTCGCACGGATCTCCGCGGCCGGCACCCCCGGAGACCCCGCCGCGCTCCGGGAGGCCCTGCACTGGTTCGGCAAGCTCCGCCGCGGCCCGCTCGCCCAGCTCACCCACCTCGCCACCCACCCCGATCCCGGCGTGCGGGAGGAATTGGCGTGGGCCGTCTCCCGCTGGTCGACCCCGGGCGTGGCCGAGCTGCTGGACGGACTCGCCGACGACCCGCACCCGGATGTCCGCGAAGCGGTGGCGACGGTCCGCACACTGTCGCAGAACGGTTAGGCCCTGTCCTGCGGGTCATGTGACCTCACGAGCGAGGAACGGACCCGGTCGGAGCCGCATCTGCCGAAGTCCGGGAAGCGGGACGGCCGGTGGGCGTCCTCGCAGCCGTCCTGGCCGATGAGGAGCGACGGCCCCGCAGTTGGTTCCCGTCATGGACCGCGTCCACGCCTCAACCGGTGTGGGCCACCACGGCATCGATGAGCTGGGGCCAGCGTTCACGCGGGCGGTCGTGGCCCATGTCGGGGACCAGCAGGAGTCCGGCGCCGGGCACCAGCTCCGCAGTGCGTTTGCCACCACTGGGATCGATCAGCGTGTCGTCCAGGCCGTGGATCACCAGCGTCGGCACCCGCAGTTCACGCAGGTCGTCCGCGCGGGAACCGCTGAGGATCATCGCGCCGAGCTGCCGCCCGATCCCCGCGGGGTAGTAGGCGCGGTCGTAGCTCGCGGCGGCCAGCTCACGCAGCACCGCGCCGCTGCCGTATCGCTTGGAGGCCCACACCAGTTCCTTCTCCGCCGCCGCGACGTACCCCTCGCGGTCCGCGGGCTTGGGGCCGAACAGCACCGCCTGGGCCTGCGGGCTGGGCCGGCCGTATTCACTCTCGCCGGTCGAGGACATCATCGACGTCAAAGTCAGCACCCGCTCCGGACGGGAATGGGCCATCGTCTGGGCGATCATCCCTCCCATCGACGCGCCGACCACGTGGGCACGTTCGATACCGAGTTCGGTGAGCAAGCCGAGGCCGTCCTCGGCCATGTCGACAAGCCGGTAGGGAACCATCGCGAGGGCGGCGGGAAAGTCGCCCGAGCTGACGGCTGCGACGAACTCGCCCATGTCCACGGGGTGAGCGTCGAACTTGGTGGACAACCCGCAGTCGCGATTGTCGTACCGAATCACATAACGGCCCCGGTCGGCCAGCGCCCGACAGAAGTCCTCGTGCCAGCCGAGCAACTGCGCGCCGAACCCCATCACAAGCAGGACCGGAGGGTCTCCCGGGTCGCCGAAGCTCTCGTACGCGATGGACACCTCGGGGGACACGGCAGCGATCGGCATATGCGGAGCCTGTCACAGCCGCCCCTCCGGCGCAGCCAGATTTCGGGGGGTGACCTGCGCATACTCCTCTGGCTCCGCCCTCGATCCGCCGGACAGGGCCTGGTGCCGTATCGGTCGACGTTCGCCCTGCAGTGCCTCGGAGCGCGGAGGGGGCACATGCCTCGGCGAACGCGACGTCGTAAATCCGCCAGCGCGCTCGCGGTCGGCCGGGCGAGCATCCCCGCATGAGCGCTGCGACACAGGGAGTCCGCATCCGGCACCGCGGGGATGAACCGCAGATCCATCCCACCGCCTACGTCGCCCCGACGGCCACACTCGTCGGTGACGTGCGCGTGGGGCCGAGGGCGCGGGTGATGTACGGCGCGGTGCTCGATGCCGAGGGGTCCCGGATCGAGGTCGGAGAGGCGTCGGTGATCTGCGAGAACGCAGTGCTGCGCGGGTCTGCGGTCACCGGCGATCAGCCGGTGCTCGTCGCCGATCACGTCTTCGTGGGGCCGCACGCCACGCTGCTGGGCTGCGCGGTCGGCAGATGCGTCTACGTGGCGACCGCGGCGACAGTTCTGCAGTGCGCACAGGTGGGGGCCGGCTCGGTCGTCGCCGTCGGCGCGCTCGTCCATGCGCGCACCGAGGTGCCCGAGGAGTACTTCGTACCGCCGCACAATGTGGCGCTCGACGCGCCGGTGCGACTGCTGGCCCCTGGCGATCCGGGCCTGGCCGAGGCCGTCAGGCGGGTGGGTTTCGCGCAGGTGGCGTTCGACGTCGACGCGGAGCGGACCGATCGCATCAGCCGGTACGAGCACATCGCGGAGGTGCGCGTCGCCGAGTTCGGCGCGCACGCGGACGATGAGGTCCTGAATCGCGGCTAGCGCCGCATCAGCGGTCCTTGTACCTGTTCGACGGCACCGGCCACGCCGACGACCGGCGCCAACGCGCCGCCGTCGACGGGGCGAACGTTGCCCGACGCGGGGCTAGTCCTCTCCCTCGCGGCGCACCGCGAGGTGCACCCACACCGTCTTGCCCGCACCCGTGCGGGGGCGTACGCCCCATGCCTGGGACAGGGCGTCGACCAGGAGTAATCCACGCCCCGAGGTCTCCTCCGGTGCGGGTTTGCGGAGTTCGGGCATCTCCCACTGGTAGGAGTCGGAGACCTCCAGAACGAGGACCCCGTCCCGGCGGCGGAGCACGAGCTCCACCTGGTCGCCGATCCCCTGCGCGGCATGGGTGACCGCGTTGGTCGTCAACTCGCTGACGACGAGTGCCGCTTCGTCGCAGAGGTGGCCGAGTTTCCACTCCCTGAGCACCAGCCGCACATGCTCCCGCGCCCTCGGCACGGACGCCTTGCTGAGACGGAACCTTGCGATGTTCGTACGCCCGGACATGGGGCCTCCCGCGGCTGAGCAGGTCGATTCATTCACCCTTGGTGCGCACACAGGTGCGCTGGGTGAGATGGCTCACGCTACGGACCCATGGAGATATTTGGCAAGTGATTCGATTGGCAAGTTTGCCAACTACGCTGCGTCTCAAACTCCTGTCCCACTCACCCAGTTGGTGTGCAGACTTGGAGCAGCACGAAGGGGAGGACACATGCCCTCGGACCGAAGGCCGACGATGCGCGGCAGACGACTCGGCTCTGCGCTGAGGCGGTACAGGCTGGCCGCAAAGCTCGACCAGGAGCACGCAGCCAAAGCATTGGGCTGCTCGACGGCGAAGATGAGCCGTATCGAGTCGGGCGCCAACTGCGCCCGCGTGCCCGAGGTCCGTTATCTCCTGGACCTCTACGAGGTGAACGACGAGGCGACACGCTCGCAGCTCGAACGACTGGCCCGGAGCGCCACCAAGCGCGGCTGGTGGGTCAACCAACCGGTGCCTGTGCCGGACAAGCTGGGCGACTATCTCGCGCTGGAATCCGACGCCACGTTCATCCGCACCTGGCAGACAGCTCTGGTGCCGGGCCTGTTGCAGACGGAGGAGTACACGAGAGCTCTGGCGACTGCGAATCCCATGCCTCGGGATGAAGCGGACGTCGCACACATCGTCGCGATCCGTCAGCAGCGACGGCAGCAGTTCCTCCGCTCCGGCGCCCGACTGGCTGCGGTCATCTGGGAACCCGCACTCACCTCCATGCCCGACCCGACAACGCACCGCGCGCAACTGCTCGACCTGCTGCGGCTCGAACAGCAGCCGCTGATCAGCTTGCAGGTGCTGCCACTGGGCGAGTGGTCGGCAGCGACGAGTTCACCGCCGTTCGTGATGCTGTCCTTCGACGGGGAGTGGGCTCCGTCCGCCGTCGCACAGGACACCCACCAGGAAAGCGTCGTCATGGAGGACGACGACTTGACGATGCCCTATGCGCACGCCTTCGACGCGCTGCGCTCCGCGGCCCTGACCACCGACCGGACCCGAGATCTCCTTCAGAGGCTCGTTGCCGACCTTCCCGAGGCGGAGGAATCCGAGTGAACCGCAAGACCGTCGTCCGCCCCTTCCGCACATCGTCGTACTCGGGCGGCGGCTCCGCCAACGAGTGCGTGGAGGTCGCCCACACAGCGGCCGGCGGGCGCGCGGTCCGCGACAGCAAGGACCCCGCGCGGGGGACGGCGTACTTCGGGGCCCAAGCCTGGCAGGCATTCGTCAGCGCGCTGGGCGGGGGCCCGGAGGCCGGCTGAGCCCAGCACAAGTGTGGGTGCCCCCTACCGCGGTAGGGGGCACGGACACATACGTGGCTCCGCGGTAGCTCCCGCGCGGCGTATCCGGCGCCATAGCTTCCCGCCCATGAACGCTTCCCGGACCACCACAGCACCCTCCCTCTCCGCACCCTCCGCCTCGCGGCGGTTCGGACGGCGGCTGGGAGGGGCCGTCGCCCTCTTCCCGGTCGGGCTGTTCGCCCTGCTCGCGGAGCTCGGCGGACAGAGCGGGTCCGCACGCCGGGCGCTGCGCGCGGACCCCGGAGCGAGCAGCCCACGGGTACTGACACAGGCGCTACTGACCGTGCTGCTCGGCGTCCTGGCGCTGATCCTGGCCGGGGTGCTCGCCCTCGGCATCGCGCGCGGGCTGTTCTACGGATTCGTGGACAGCGGCCCCTACGACGGCTCCTGGGGCGGCCCCGGAAAAGCCGGGGCCTGGCTGGCGCACTTCGGGGTGAGCGTGCCGATCTGCGGAGCGGCGGTCGGGCTGCTGTACGGCCTCGGCGCGCTGCACCGGCGGATGACGGCCCCGCTGCGCGGCGAGCACCGGCCCGCGTGGGTACTGCCGGCAGTGCTGCTGAGCTGCGCGGCTGCCGTACTGTTCCTGGTCGCCTTCGTGCACCAGTTGGACTGAGCCGCAACCCCCGCGGGTGTCCTCATTCCCCCTGGGACCAGGCGGCGACCGGGAGCGTGAGGTAGACGCCGAAGTCGTCGAGGCCGGTCGCCTCGGCGATGCTGTCGTGGAGCCGGTCCACGCGCTCCTGGCGGTCGGTGGCCCGGCTCTCGAACCACTTGGAGCGCACCTCGATCACGATGTCCAGGCCGCAGCGGTCGAGGGGGCCGAGCTGCCGGAAGCGGAGCTCCACGTCGCCGGGTTGCAGGTCGCCGTCGTAGGGCTCCTCGGGGCACTCGACGGCCACGGAGACCAGGTGCGGCAGCACCGCGCCCAGCTCGCGGAGCGTGTGCTCGGGCACGTCCGGCGCACAGGTCACTTCGACGAGGGGCATCGCTCACTCCTGACAGGCTCGGCGGACGCCGGTCCCGGCGTCACAGCACCAACAGTAGGCACAGCGGGAGCCGGTGACGGCATCGGCTCCCGCTGACCGCCACCGGCCCCCTGTCGGCCCCCCGGTCCCGGCCCGGCCGAACGGGCCCGGCTACGCCCGGTGGTACTGCACCGGGCGACGCGGCTGGGCGTCCAGTTCCACCGCGGCCTCGTTCGCCCAGTACGGGCGGCGCAGCAGCTCGCGGCCGAGGAGGACCGCGTCGGCCTGGCCGGAGGCGACGACCTGCTCCGCCTGCCGGGACTCGGTGATCAGGCCGACGGCGGCGACAGGCAGGTCGGTCTCCTTGCGGACCCGCTCGGCGAAGGGCACCTGGAAGCCGGGGAGGGCCTCGATACGGGCGTCGGGCGCGTTGCCGCCGGTCGAGGTGTCGAGCAGGTCGACGCCGCGGGCGTGCAGCTCCTTCGCGAGGCGGACCGTGTCGTCGCCGGTCCAGCCCTCGCGGTCGTCCTCGGGGTTCTCGCTCAGCCAGTCGGTCGCGGAGATCCGGAAGAACAGCGGCAGTTCCTCGGGCCACACCGCGCGGACGGCCTCGACGACCTCCAGCGCGAACCGGGTCCGGCCCTCGAAGGAGCCGCCGTACTCGTCGGTGCGGTGGTTGGTGTAGGGCGAGAGGAACTCGTTGATCAGGTAGCCGTGCGCACCGTGGATCTCCACGACGCGGAATCCGGCCTCGTGGGCGCGGCGAGCGCTGTCCGCGAACTGCCGCACCAGCTCGGCTATCTGCTCCCGGGACAGTTCGTCGGGGGTGGTGTGCCCGTCGGTGAAGGGCACCGGGCTGGGGCCCAGCGGCTGCCAGCCGTGGTTCTCGCCGGGTGCCAGAGGGGCGCCGCGGTCGACCCAGGTGCGCTCGGTGGACGCCTTGCGGCCCGCGTGCGCGAGCTGGATGCCGGGGACGGTGCCCTGCTCGGACAGGAACCGGGTGAGGCGGGTGAACGCCTCCTGCTGGCGGTCGTTCCACAGGCCCAGGTCGTAGGGGCTGATCCGGCCCTCGGGGGTGACAGCCGTGGCCTCGACCAGCACCAGACCGACTCCCCCGGCGGCGCGCGCGCCCAGGTGCGCGAGGTGCCAGTCGTTGGGGGCGCCCTGGTCGGGGCCGTCCGGCGCGGCCGAGTACTGGCACATCGGTGCCATCCAGACGCGGTTGGGCACGGTCACCGACCGCAGGTCGAAGGGCTCGAACAGTGCGCTCACGGCGCTCTCCAATCGGGGTGGGAGCCGTTGCCGGCACAACGGCCTTAGTACGATAACCGCCGTACTACGATGCCTGTCAAATTTCGATGACTGCCGTACTATGGACCCGTGCCGACCACGACCGCCGTACGCGAACTCCCGCATCCCGCGCCGGAGGAGATCCGCCTGGAGACGGTGCTGCACGCACTGTCCGACCCGATCAGGCTGCGCATCGCCACCGCACTGGGCGCCCATGGCGAAGGCGACGGGGCCGGCGCCGCCTGCTCCCAGGTCGAGCTGCCGGTCTCCGCCTCGACCGCGACCCACCACTTCCGGGTACTGCGCGAGGCGGGCGTGATCAAGCAGTGCTACCGCGGCACCGCGAAGATCAGTTGCCTGCGCCGCGCCGACCTCGAGGCCCGCTTCCCGGGCCTGCTCGACGCGGTACTGCGCGCGGCAGCGAGCTGAATCCCACTCCTTCGAGGGGTCCCGTCGAGGGATCCGCTCACATTGTCGGTCCATCCGGCTACGGTGCGTGGCAACTGGCTCACAGCACCTGGAGAGCGCATCATGACGGAGACGCTGGAACGACCGACCGCCAGGACGACACCCATGACGCCCATAGAGACCCCCGAGGGACCGCCGCGCTACCAGGCGCTGTTCCGGACACTCTTGACCATGGAGGTGCCCGAGGGATACCGGGCGGAGATCATCGGGGGAAACATCGTCATGTCGCCGTGGTCGAAGGGGTACTACCTGCGCGTCATGCGTTCACTGCGGACGCAGATCGAGCCGCACCTGCCGACCGGACTGGTCGTGGACAGCTCCCCCTACCTCTTCGCCCTCCCCGGACAGGAGCGGGCATACGGTCCGGACGTCTTCGTGGCAGCCGAGCGGGCCTTCGACACCGAAGAGCGATGCATCGACGGTGAGTCCCTCACGCTCGTCGCCGAGTTGACCTCTGACTCGACGCGCCGTGTCGACTGGACCGACAAACTGCCGGTCTACGCCAAGGCGGGAATCCCCGTGTACCTCCTGCTCGACATGCAGGAGGACACCCTCTCCGTCTTCTCGACTCCGACCTCGCTGGGGTACGCGGAACGCAAGACCTACCGGTTCGGCGAAAAGGCATCGATGCCCCCGCCGTTCGACTTCGAGCTGGAGACGGACGGGTTCGGCCAGGGACCGGCCCCGGAAAAGGAGAGCTGAGAGAACCTCCGCTCTGCCAGAGTTCCGGCATGGACCGACAGACGCGCTCCCTGCTCGCACACGCCGACCACCCCGTCGCGGCGCCGCTCGACGACTCCTCCGTGGACCGGCTGCTCTCCCGGGCGGTCGTCCGCGGCGACGAACACGTGATCGACCTCGGCTGCGGCGAAGGAGCGTGGCTGCTGCGCGTCCTGCGGGGGCATCCCGAGGTCACGGCGGAGGGAGTCGACCTCTCCGCGGAGGCGCTGCAGCGGGCCCGGCGCGGCGCGGAGGAGGCGGGGGTCGCGGAGCGACTGGCACTGCGCCAGGAGGAGGCCGCGGCGTTCTCCGCCGAGCGGCCCGGCGACGTCGTACTGAGTGTGGGCGCCGCGCACGCGTTCGGCGGGCTGCTGCCCGCGCTGGAGGGCGCGCGGCGACTGCTGGCGCCCGGCGGCGCGGTGCTGGTCGGGGACGCCTACTGGGAGCGCGAGCCGAGCGCGCGGGCGCGGGAGATCCTGGGCGCGTACGAGGACCTCGCCGGAACGGTCGGGAAGGTCACCGCGGAGGGCTGGACCCCGGTGTACGCACACGTCTCGACCCGGCACGAGCTGGACGACTACGAGTGGAACTGGACCGGTTCCCTCTCCCGCTGGGCACTGGACCACCCCGGCCATCCGGACAGCGCGGAGGCCCTGCGCGCGGCGGCGGAACACCGGGAGGAGTGGCTGCGCGGGTACCGGGAGAGCTTCGGCTTCGTGTGCCTGCTGCTGCGCCGCACACCCGGGTGAGATCCGGCAGGTGGTAGCGCCGTGGCCCGGCACCCCTGCGCGGGGTGCCGGGCCACGGCGGACCTGGAGTGCGGCGGGTCAGCAGCCGAGAAGGCGGCCGGCCAGGTAGCCCTCGATCTGGTCGAGGGAGACGCGCTCCTGCTTCATGGTGTCGCGCTCACGCACCGTGACGGCATTGTCGTCGAGGGTGTCGAAGTCGACGGTGACGCAGAACGGGGTGCCGATCTCGTCCTGGCGGCGGTAGCGGCGGCCGATGGCGCCCGCGTCGTCGAAGTCGATGTTCCAGTGCTTGCGCAGCGCCTCGGACAGGCCGCGGGCCTTGGGAGAGAGCTGCTCGTTCCGGGAGAGCGGCAGCACGGCGACCTTGACCGGGGAGAGCCGGGGGTCGAGGCGCATCACGGTGCGCTTCTCCATCTTGCCCTTGGCGTTGGGCGCCTCGTCCTCGATGTAGGCGTCCAGCATGAAGGCGAGCATCGCGCGGTTGACACCGGCGGCCGGCTCGATGACGTACGGGACCCAGCGCTCGCCGGCCTCCTGGTCGAAGTACGACAGGTCCTGGCCGGACGCCTTGGAGTGGGCCGTGAGGTCGAAGTCGGTGCGGTTGGCGACGCCCTCCAGCTCGGAGAACTCGCTGCCGCCGAAGTTGAAGCGGTACTCGATGTCGGCGGTGCGCTTCGAGTAGTGGGAGAGCTTCTCCTTCGGGTGCTCGTACCAGCGGATGTTCTCCTCGCGGATGCCGAGGTCCCGGTACCAGGCCCAGCGCTGGTCCATCCAGTACTGGTGCCACTCCTCGTCCTCGCCCGGCTTGACGAAGAACTCCATCTCCATCTGCTCGAACTCGCGGGTGCGGAAGATGAAGTTGCCCGGCGTGATCTCGTTCCGGAAGGACTTGCCCGTCTGCGCGATGCCGAACGGCGGCTTCTTGCGCGAGGTCTGCTGGACGTTCGCGAAGTTGGTGAAGATGCCCTGCGCGGTCTCGGGACGCAGGTAGGTGACCGAGCCGGAGTCCTGGGTGGGGCCGAGGTGGGTGGAGAGCAGCCCGGAGAACTGCTTCGGCTCGGTGAAGCCGCCCTTGTTGCCGCAGTGCGGGCAGTTGATGTCGGCCAGGCCGTTCTCCGGCTCGCGGCCGTGCTTGGCCTCGTATGCCTCGATCAGGTGGTCGGCGCGGTAGCGCTTGTGGCACGAGGTGCACTCGGTGAGCGGATCGGTGAAGGTGGAGACATGGCCCGACGCCTCCCAGACCTCGGGGGCCAGAATCACCGACGAGTCGATGCCCACCACGTCGTCGCGGGAGGTGACCATGGAGCGCCACCACTGACGCTTGATGTTCTCCTTCAGCTCCACGCCCAGCGGCCCGTAGTCCCAGGCGGCACGCTGACCGCCGTAGATCTCACTGCACGGGTAGACGAAGCCACGGCGCTTGCTGAGGCTGACAATTGTGTCGATCTTGTCGGCGGCCACGGTGCTCTCTTCATTGACGGCGAGACGGAATACCTCAGATTACTGGGGGCCGTAGGGGGCGCGGCAAATCGGTTGCGGCTCGCATCGGGACCTCTTGTCCGGAGTCATCGGGACCGCCCCGGAAGATCCCCTCCGACAGTGCGCCGTGATCACGGAGCGCAAAGCTTTAGTTGACAATCGTTTCCAGTTTCGATGAAAATGAGTGTCATGAACATCGGCCACCGCCCCCGTCGGCTCATACGTACCAGCGCAGCCCTGACCGCCCTCGGGCTCGCTTCCCTCCCCCTCGCCGCCTGCGGCAGCGACAGCGGCGACAACGGGAAGGTTCAGGTGGCCGCGTCCTTCTACCCCATGGCATACCTCGCACAGCAGATCGGCGGCGACCACGTCGAGGTCAGCAACCTCACCAAGCCCGGCACCGAGCCGCACGACCTGGAGCTGAGCCCGAAGCAGACCGGGCAGCTCAGCGAGATGGATCTGATCGTCTACCTCAAGGGGCTGCAGCCCGCGGTCGACGAGGCGATCGAGCAGTCGGGCGTCAAGAACGTCGCGGAGGCCGCCTCCTTCACCACCCTGGAGGACCACGGCACCGACGTGCACGGCGAGGAGGGCCACCAGCACGGGGAACACGGCGAGGAGGGCCACGACGAGCACGAGGGCCACGACCACGACACCGCGGGCGACCCGCACATCTGGCTCGACCCGGTGCGCTACGCCGAGGTCGCCGAGGGGGTCGGCAAGCAGCTCCAGAAGGCGGACCCCGACCACAAGGACGCCTACAAGAAGAGCACCGCGGACCTCGTCTCCCGCCTCAAGACCCTCGACGGGGACTTCGAGGACGGCCTCCGGGGCCGGAAGTCGGACACCTTCATCACCACGCACGCCGCCTTCGGCTACCTCGCGGAGCGGTACGGGCTGCGCCAGGCGGCGGTCGCCGGCATCAACCCGGAGTCGGAGCCCAGCGGGGCCCGGATGAAGGAACTGCACAAGATCGCGGAGAAGGAGGACGTGGACACGGTCTTCTTCGAGAACAACGCGAGCGACAAGACCGCCCGGACACTGGCGGACGACCTCCGGCTGAAGACCTCGGTGCTCAGCCCGCTGGAGAGCGTGAAGGACCCCGGGAAGCAGGACTACTTCTCGGTGATGCACCAGAACCTGACCGCACTCGAGACCGCGCTCGGCGCGCAGTGAGGGCGTGAGGCATGACGAGGACGACCGCGGCCCGGGACGGCGCCGCAACAGCCGACGGAGCACCCGCTGTGGTGCTGCGCGAAGCCACCGCCTCGCTGGGCGGGCGGCCCGTGCTGCGCGGCGTGGGGCTGACCGTGGAGCGCGGCGAGACCGTCGCGCTCCTGGGAGCCAACGGCTCGGGCAAGTCCACCACCATCCGCGCCGTGCTGGGGCAGGTGCCGCTCACCGGCGGTGAACTGGAACTGTTCGGCACCCCGGCCGCCCGGTTCCGGGACTGGCGGCGGCTGGGCTACGTGCCGCAGCGCTCGACGGCGGCGGCCGGGGTCCCGGCCACCGTGCGGGAGGTCGTCTCGGCCGGCCGGCTGGCCCGGCGGCGCTTCCGCCCGCTGGGCCGCGAGGACAAGGCCGCGGTACGGCACGCCCTCGAACGCGTCGGGCTGGCGGACCGGATGCGGGACCCGGTCGACGCGCTCTCCGGCGGCCAGCACCAGCGGGTACTGATCGCCCGGGCACTGGCCGCCGAACCGGAACTGCTGATCATGGACGAGCCGCTGGCCGGGGTGGACGTCACCAGCCAGGACGTGCTGGCCGAGACCTTGCGCCGGCAGGTGGAGCAGGGCACCTCCGTGCTGCTCGTCCTGCACGAACTCGGCCCGCTCGCCCCGCTGATCGACCGTGCCGTCGTGCTGCGGGACGGCGTGGTCGAGCGGGTGGCGGACCCCGCCACGCTGCACGACCCGGCCTGCCATCCGCACGACTCCGCGTCCGCCGCCGAACCGGCGTCCAAGATCGGAACGGGATTTCTCTCATGATCGAGATGCTCGGCTTCGCGTTCATGCAGCGCGCGCTGCTGGCCGCACTGCTGGTCGGCATCGCGGCACCCGCCGTGGGGATCTACCTCGTCCAGCGCCGTCAGGCCATCATGGGCGACGGGATCGGCCATGTCGCGCTCACCGGTGTCGCGCTCGGCTTCCTGCTGAGCACCAACCCGGTGTGGATGGCGGTGCTGGTCGCCTCGCTCGGCGCGATCTCGATGGAGCTGATCCGCTGGTACGGCAAGGCGCGGGGGGACGTCGCGCTGGCGATGCTGTTCTACGGCGGCATGGCGGGCGGCGTCATGATCATCAACCTGTCGCCGAACGGCTCCAACGCGAACCTCACCACCTACCTCTTCGGCTCCATCACCACCGTCTCCGCCGAGGACCTGACCGCCATCGTGGGGCTGTCCGCCTTCGTGCTGCTCGTCTCCCTCGGGCTGCGGCGGCAACTGTTCGCCGTCTGCCAGGACGAGGAGTTCGCCCGGGTGACCGGCCTGCCGGTGCGGCTGCTGAACCTGCTGCTGGCCGTGACGGCCGCCGTCACCGTCACGGTGGCGATGCGGGTGGTCGGACTGCTCCTGGTCAGCGCGCTGATGGTGATCCCGGTCGCCGCGGCGCAGCAGGCCACCCGCGGCTTCGCCGCCACGCTGGGGCTGGCCATGGGCTTCGGCGTCGCCGTCACCCTGTCCGGCACGGTGACCTCCTACTTCGCCGACGTGCCGCCCGGGGCGAGCATCGTCGTCCTGGCGATCCTGCTCTTCGGGATCGTCACCGCGCTGGCCACGCCCCTGGCACGGCGCAGGTTCCGCAGCGGGGGCGGGACTGTCGCCCGAGGGGAGGAAGAGGGCACTCTGGTAGCGGACGGGAGCGCGCAGTCCGACGGCGGCACCGGGCCGGTGGATCACCCGGGCAGGGTGTAATACCCGCCTGCCGGGGGCGCCTGGCACAATGGGGGGCCGCGAACGCCGCGCCGACCCGGAGCCGCCTCGGCGCCCTCCCCGGAGCCGACGAACGTTAAGGAGCCAGAGCGTGACCACCGCAGGTCCCCCCGTACGCGGCCGGTCGACCCGGCAGCGCGCCGCCGTCTCGGCGGCACTCGCCGAGGTCGAGGAATTCCGCAGCGCGCAGGAACTGCACGACATGCTCAAGCACCGCGGCGACTCGGTGGGGCTCACCACGGTCTACCGCACCCTCCAGTCCCTCGCCGACGCGGGCGAGGTGGACGTGCTGCGCACCGACGAGGGCGAGGCCGTCTACCGGCGGTGCCACAGCGACGACCACCACCACCATCTGGTCTGCCGCGCCTGCGGCAAGGCCGTGGAGGTCGAGGGCCCGGTGGTGGAGAAGTGGGCGGCCTCCGTCGCGGCCGAGCACGGCTTCGTGAACGTGGGGCACACCGTGGAGATCTTCGGCACCTGCGGGGACTGCGCCGCCGCGGGGTAGCCCGCGGGCCCGGCAGTGCGGCGGAGCCGCGGACGCCCGCCGCCGCACCGCGGAGAGCACCGCCCGGCCCCGTTCACGTCGCTGAGCATCATCGGCCCGCACCCGCACCCGCACCCGCACCCGCACCCGCACCCGCACCCGCACCCGCACCCGCGGAGAACGTCCCGCGGACCCGCGGTCACCCTCCGTCGCGGGGCGAACAGTCGGCGATCCTGGCGCCGACTCCGTCCAGCACGATGCCCAGGCCGTAGGCGAAGTCCGCCGTGCCCTCGGTGTCACCGGGGGCGGTCTCGTGCACCTCGCCGGAGGCCAGCAGTTCGCGGACGGCAGGGAACCCGCCGGTTGCGGTGAGTTCGCTCAGCAGACGCCAGTAGCGGCGCTCCGCGTCCTCCCAGCCCGAGCCCTGCTGCCGACTCGCCTCCGCGATGTCCGCGAGGAGGGCAACGCTGCTGCGGATGTAGCCGCTCAGCGTGATCAGCGCACCCAGCTTCCGCTCGGCGTCCAGCCCGGTGCCCCGCAGGTGGGCGAGTGCCTGCTCCATCCACTCCACGCCGTGCGGGGACAGCGGCGGGGTACCGATGGGGATCCGGACGATCCACAGGTGGCGCAGCAGGACGTCGCGGTAGGCGCGGGCCCAGTGCTCCAGTCCGTCCCGCCAGCCCTCCGGCGAGGGCTCCGGTCCCGGCGGCGGGGTGCCGATCGCCGCGTCCTCCATGAGGATCAGCAGGTCGTCCTTGCCTGCGACGTAGCGGTAGAGCGCCATGGTCGAGACGCCGACCTCGGCGGCGACGCGGCTCATCGAGAGCGCGGCGAGCCCCTCGGCGTCGGCGACGCCGATCGCGGCGGCGACGATGCGCCGCACGTCCAGCCCGCGCGCCGGACCTCTGCCGGGCCGCTCGCGCAGCCCCCAGGCGGCGGCCACACCGGCCGGCAGGCCGTCCGGTGCCGGCGCCTGCTCCCGCTTCGCCATCTTCCCTCTCTCCACCCTTCCTCTCCGCCCTTCGGGGTTGCCGTCGCACCCCCGGTTCGTGTATAGCATACGCAGTAAGGTTTATGAGATACACAGTTTCGTGTATCAGATACACACAATGAGGGGGGAAGTGCCATGCACCCAGCGGCAGAAGCGGATTGGGCGATCGAGACGCGCGGGCTGAGCAAGGCGTACGGCTCCGTCCATGTACTCGCGGGGCTCGACCTGCGGGTGCGGCGCGGCAGCGTCTTCGCACTGCTGGGACCGAACGGGGCGGGCAAGACCACCACCGTCCGGATCCTGGCGACGCTCACCCGCGCCGACGCGGGGCAGGCCGTCGTGGCCGGGCACGACGTGACCGCCGCACGGTCCCGGGTACGCCGCGCCATCAGCCTCACCGGGCAGTACGCGGCGCTGGACGAGGAGCAGACGGGAGAGGAGAACCTGCGGATGATGGCGCGCCTGCGCGGCCATTCACGGTCGGCGGCCCGCAACCGTGCCACGGAACTGCTGGAGCGGTTCGCCCTGACCGAGGCCGGCCGACGGCGCGTGTCGACCTACTCGGGCGGGATGCGGCGCAGGCTGGACATCGCGGCCGGACTGGTCACCGACCCGCAGGTGGTCTTCCTGGACGAGCCGACGACGGGACTCGACCCGCGCAGCCGGCGCACGATGTGGGAGACGATCGGCTCGCTGACCCGGGCGGGCGTGACCGTCTTCCTCACCACGCAGTACCTGGAGGAGGCCGACCGGCTGGCCGACCATGTCGCCGTGCTGGACGGCGGCCGGGTGCGGGCGGAGGGCACTCCCGAGGAGCTGAAGAAGACGGTCGCAGCCCAGCGGCTCGACCTGACGATGACCGGCCGCTCGGCCTATGCGGAGCTGGCCGGGCAGCTCGGCGAGCGCGCGCTGCACCGGGCACCCGAGGAGCTGGTGCTGGGAGTGGCGACCGACGGCAGCGCCGCGCATGTCCGGACGCTGCTGGACGAGTTGGACCCCACGCGTGCGCAGGTCGCGCACTTTTCGCTGCACAGCGCCACCCTGGACGACGTCTTCCTGGAGCTGACCCATGAGTGATCTCGCGGACTGCACCGTGCTGGCCGGGCGGTCCGTCCGGCTGACCCGGCGCAACCCGGACGCCGTGATCACGGCACTGGTGCTGCCGGTACTGCTGATGCTGGTGTTCGTCTACTTCTTCGGCGGTGCCATCGAGACGAACACCGGGAAGTATGTGACGTACGTGGCGCCCGGGGTGCTGATCCTGTGCGCGGGATACGGCGCCTCGATGACGGCGACGACTGTCTCCGACGACATGACCGGCGGCATCATCGACCGCTTCCGCTCGATGGACACCGGACCCACCGCCGTACTGAGCGGCCATGTCGCGGCGAGCGTCGCGCGCAACGCGGCAGCCACGGCGGCCGTGCTGGCCGTGGCCTTCGCGATCGGGTTCCGGCCGCACGCGGGACCGGCGGAGTGGCTGGCGGCCATCGGCATCCTGCTGCTCTACATCACCACGCTCTCCTGGCTGGGTGCCGCGGCGGGCCTGCTGGCCAAGACGCCGGAGGCCGCAGGCGGATTCACCTTCGCCATGCTCTTCCTGCCCTACCCCAGCAGCGCGTTCGTCCCGATCGACACCATGCCGGACTGGCTGCACGGCTTCGCCGACCATCAGCCGGTGACCCCCGTCATCGAGTCCCTGCGCGGTCTGCTGCTGGACCAGCCCACCGGCAACAGCCCCTGGCTGGCGCTCGGCTGGTGCCTGGGGCTGCTGGCGGTGGCACTGCCGCTGTGCGCGGTGCTGTTCCGCCGGCGCACCGGCTGACCGCACCTACGAGGCGGGGAGCGCCCGGTCCGAGGTCCAGTGGCGGCGGCCCAGGCTGATGAGGCGGAGCTGGCGGCGCGCGGTGCCCGCGACGACGTGCTCCGGGGGTCCCTCGCCCTGGGCGGCCTCCAGGAAGGCGGAGGCGGTCATCACCATGTGGTCGACGTAGGTCTCGCCCAGCATCCGCAGATCCTCCGGGCTCCAGCCCCGGGAGACCTCGTCGCGGGCGAGCACCTCGGCCACCTCCTGCGCGAACCGGTCGAGCTGGGCGCCGATGGCGGTCCGCACGGCGGCCACCCCGCCGTGCCGCTCGCGCACCACGAAGCGGATGTGCTCGGGGTGTTCGCGCACGAACCGGGCGATGGCGCCGACGAGGTGGTCGATGCGCTCGCCGTCGTCGCTGCGCTCGGTCAGCCCGGCCCGTATCACCGTGTGCAGGCTGCCCAGCGACTCCTCGACCAGCGTGACGCCCAGGTCGGCCACGTCGCGGAAGTGCCGGTAGAAGGCGGCGGGCGAGATGCCCACGGCACGGGTGATCTCCCGCAGTCCGATGCTGCTGAGGCTCTGCTCCTCCAGCAGCGCCAGGCCCGCGTCCAGGAGTGCGCGACGGGTCCGGGCCTTCTGGAGGTCCCGCTGCGTGTGAGGGGTGCTGCTGCTCATGGTTTCAGTAAACAGTTGTGCGCCGAACGCCGCAATGCTGTAGTCTCCAACTCAGTGAACAGTTGTCACCACATCTGTTCACCGAAAATCGCACGCGCCCGACGACCGCCGACAAGCCGACGCATGGGGAGGGAAGGACAGATGATCTTCCTGGTCGCCGCGTTCCTCCTGCTGGGAGTCCTGGTGGGCCCACCGGCCCAACTCCCGCCCGAGGTGACCGTCCCGGCAGCCGCGGTGATCTCCGCCTGGCTGCTCGTCTTCACCGCCCGCGAGCGCATCCGCCGCCACCGGCAGAGGAGCTGACCGTGACCACGACCACCGCCGACTCCACCGAGAACCGCCCGCTCACCACGCCGCTGCGCAAGGGCCGCACCCGGCTGGGCGACGCCGACGACATGGCCGTGGCCTCGTTCGTCATGGGCCTGGTCGGACTGCTGGTCTTCAACGTCGTCCTCGGCCCCTGCGCGCTGGTCCTGGGCGGACTGGCCCTGGCCCGCGGCACCACCCGCCGCGGGCGCGCGCTGCTGGGCACCGCCCTCGGCGCCGCCGATCTGCTCGTGCTGGCGGTGCTGATGACCGCGAACGGCACCGTCTCCTGGGACTTCACCGGCTGACCGGACACCGCGGCGCCCGGCGACTCCGGCACCGCTGCCGACGGCCCACGGGCCTCAGCCGGCGGCGGTGCCCTGCTCGTTCTGCTCCTGCTGCTCGCCCGCCTCGTCCCGCGCACCGCCGAAGCGGCGGTCGCGCCGGGCGTACTGGAGGCAGGCGTCCCACAGGTCGCGCCGGTCGAAGTCCGGCCACAGCACGTCCTGGTAGACCATCTCCGCGTAGGCGCTCTGCCAGATCAGGTAGTTGGAGGTGCGCTGTTCGCCCGAGGGGCGCAGGAACAGGTCGACGTCCGGCATGTCGCGGTAGTACAGGTACTTGGCGAACGTCTTCTCGCTGACCTTGGCCGGATCCAGCCGCCCCGCCGCCACCTCCTCGGCGACGGCCCGCGCCGCGTCCGCGATCTCGGCACGGCCACCGTAGTTGACGCAGAAGTAGAGCGTCATCGCGTCGTTGTCCTCGGTCTGCTCCTGGGCGACCTGGAGCTCCTGGACGACGGACTTCCACAGCTTGGGCATCCGGCCCACCCAGCGGATGCGGATGCCCAGCGCGTCCATCTCGTCGCGGCGGCGGCGGATCACGTCCCGGTTGAAGTTCATCAGGAAGCGCACCTCCTCGGGCGAGCGCTTCCAGTTCTCGGTCGAGAAGGCGTACAGCGACAGGTTCTTCACACCCATCTCGATGCACCCCTTGAGCACGTCCATGACGACGCCCTCACCGACCTTGTGGCCCTCCGTGCGCGGCAGCCCCCGCTGCTTGGCCCACCGGCCGTTGCCGTCCATGACGACCGCCACATGGTTCGGGACCAGCTCGCCCGGGATCTTGGGCGGCCGGGCACCCGAGGGGTGCGGCTCGGGCGCCTCGTACTCGCGCTGCTGCGACCAGGGCAGCATTCCGCGGCGTGCCATCGGTACTCATCTCCAGCGGGCGGGACAGGGGGACAGTGCTGACCGCCCGAGCCTAACCGCTCCCCGGGCCGCCGTCCGGCCCGGTCCCCGCGGATCCGGCCGGACGCGGCAGCCCCGACCCGGCCGGACGCGGCAGCCCCGCCGACCCGGCCAGGAGATCCTGGCCGCTCGACGCCTGCCGGATGTACCGCAAGGAGCGCAGCCCGCGCTCCAGGTGCCAGTGCAGGTACGCCGAGACCAGCCCCGAGCCCTCCCGGCGGTGCCGGTGCTCCGAGGCGTCCGCCGTCTCCCAGTCGCCGGTCAGCAGCGCGCCCAGCAGCCGCAGCGCCTCCGGGGAGGGCACCACGCTGCCCGGCACCCGGCAGTCGTGGCACACCACGCCGCCGGACGCGACGGAGAAGAACCGGTTCGGTCCGGGCAGACCGCACTTGGCGCAGTCCGCGAAGCTGGGCGCATAGCCGCCCATCGCCAGGGAGCGCAGCAGGAAGGCGTCCAGCACCAGCCCCGCACCGTGCTCGCCCGACGCCAGCGTCCGCAGGCCGCCGACCAGCAGCAGGTACTGCTGCACGTTCGGCTCGCCCTCGTGGTCGGTGAACCGCTCGGCGGTCTCCAGCATGGCCGTACCAGCGGTGTAGCGGTCGTAGTCCGCCACGATGCCCTGGCCGTAGGGGGCGATCGTCTCCGTCTGCGTGCACAGCGGCAGACCCCGGCCCACCAGCTCGCTGCCCCGTGCGAAGAACTGCACGTCGACATGGCAGAACGGCTCCAGCCGGGCCCCGAACTTCGACTTCGTCCGCCGCACCCCCCGCGCCACGGCCCGCACCCGCCCGTGACCGCGGGTGAGCAGCGTGATGATGCGGTCGGCCTCGCCCAGCTTCTGGGTGCGCAGGACGATGCCGTCGTCGCGGAAGAGGCTCACGCGATCACCGACGCGTTCCGGGTGCAGCACATGACGGCATTGTCCCGCACCCCGGTGTCAGCCGGCGGCTCCCGGGGTGATGAGGCCCGACTCATAGGCGGCGATCACCATTTGCGCACGACTGCGTACGGAGAGCTTCCCCATGATGCGGCTGACGTGGGTCTTGGCGGTGAGCGGGGAGAGGGCGAGGGCCCGGGCGATCTCGGCGTTGTTCAGACCGCGGCCGACCAGGGACAGCACCTGGCGCTCCCGCGCCGAGAGGACGGCCAGGGCTTCCGGGTACGGCTCGCCCGGTGCGTCCGGCCCGGGGGCGCGCAGCACCCGGGCGATCAACCGGGCGGTGGGACCGGGCGAGAGCAGCGCCTCGCCCGCCGCGACCGTGCGGATCCCCTCCAGCAGTTCGGCCGGGCGGGTGTCCTTGACCAGGAACCCGGAGGCCCCGGCACGCAGCGCCTCGACCACGTGCTGGTCGGTGTCGTACGTGGTCAGGACGAGGACTTTGACGCCGCCGAGGTCCTCGTCCGCGGCGATCTGCCGGGTGGCCGCGATGCCGTCCAGGTCGGGCATGCGGATGTCCATGACGACGAGGTCCGGACGGGCGGTCCGGGCCAGCGCGACCGCTTCCCGGCCCGTCGCGGCCTCTCCCACCACGTTCATGTCCGGCGCGGAGGCGAGGAGCATCGCGAAGGCGGCCCGTACCAGGGTCTGGTCGTCCGCCAGGACGACCCGCAGCGGGCCCGTGGCAGCGGTCGGTCCGGGGTTCGGGGCGGTTTCCGTCATGGCAGGGCGCTCTCCGATGCGGCGGCGGTCGGGCGGGCGGGAAGCAGGGCCGTCACGGCGAATCCGGGACGCAGAGCGCGGGCACCGGCCTCCAGCGTGCCGCCGACGCTGCGGGCCCGCTCCCGCATTCCGGCGATGCCGAATCCGCCCGGACCGCCCGGCGCCTCCCCCGCGGACTGCCCGGCCCCGGCTCCGCCGTCGTCGACCACGCTGACCCGCAGCGCCCCGCCGGCCCCTTCCACCAGGGCCCGTACCGACACGGCGGAACCCGCGTGCCGGACGGCGTTGGTCAGCGCCTCCTGGACGATGCGATAGGCGGCGGCGCCCACGGCGGGGGCGGGCGCCAGTGCGTGCGCCGAGTCGTGCACCGACACCTCGACCCGCGCGCCCGCCTCGCACGCCGCCCGGGCCAGATCCGGCAGCCCGGACAGGCCGGGCAGCGGCTCCGTCCGGTCGGCGTCCCCGGCCCGCAGCACCTCCAGCGTGGTGCGGAGTTCGGTGCGCGCACCCCGGCAGGTGTCCGAGATGGCTTCGAGCGCCCTGGCGACCGCCGCCCGGTCGAGCCGTTCGGGGTCGGCCACCAGCACGTGCGCGGCGACGGACGTCTGCACACCGATCAGGGTGATGCTGTGCGCGAGCAGATCGTGCAGATCGCGGGCGATGCGCAGCCGTTCCTGGGCGACCCGGCGGGCCGCCTCCTCCTCCCTGCTGCGTTCGGCCCGTTCGGCGCGCTCCTCGACGGCGGCGAGGTAGTTGCGGTGGATGCGCACCGTCTCGCCGAACAGCACACACACCACGATCCATCCGGACGAGCGCAGCATGTCGCTCAGTTCATGGCTGCGCCCGGCGGTCCCCATGACGGTCGCCATGAGGCCCACGATCGCCCCGAGGGTGACGAACGAACGCAGCGGCGGCCCGGCGACGGCCATCGTGTACAGCGCGATCAGCGGCGCGGGCACGGCGGCGAGGTGCGCGAAGTCCTGCGCGTGGTACGGGCCGACGCAGGCCACGATCGCCAGTACCGTCAGCCACGGTGCGCGGCGGCGGACGGCCAGCAGCGCGCCGGAGCAGGTCAGCAACGCCCAGCCGAGCGGCGTGGGGACGTGCCCGTCGGCGGGCGAGGCGGTCAGCGCCATGGCGGTCTGCACGGCGCACACGGCCGCCGCGAGCAGCACGTCCCGCCGGGCGACGGGCGTGCCCTGCCGCCGCGGACGCAGGTGGCGGGCCACGAGCGCGTTCACCGGATCGCGAGGCATCTGCACGGCTCCCATCCTGCGGTACGGGCGGCACACCGGAACAGACGGGTGCGGCACGCCGGGAGCGGCCCGAGCAGAGCGGTGCGGCAGGCCGGGAGGGGCTCGGAAGCCGGCCCGCCGCGTGCGCGCCGAGTGTCAGGCACCGCCGCTGCCTTCCCGCTCCGCTGCGGACAACCGCCCCGGCCACCACATCCACCGCTTGAGCAACTGACCGGCGGAGGTGACCAGATAGGTGCGCACCAGGAAGGTGTCCAGCAGTACGCCCACCGCGATGACCACACCCAGCTCCGCCATCAGCACCATCGGGAGCGTCGCCAGCACGCAGAAGGTGGCGGCCAGCACGATGCCCGCCGAGGCGATCACCCCTCCGGTGCTCCGCAGCGCGACGAGCGACGCCTCGGTGACCGGCACCCCGCGCAGCGCCTCCTCACGGGTGCGGTGCATCAGGAAGATGCCGTAGTCGACGCCGAGCGCGACCAGGAAGACGAACGTCATCAGCGGGATGCCCGGATCCGTCCCCGCGAACCCCAGGACCGGTTCGAAGACCAGCCCGCCCAGCCCCAGCGCGGCGGCCCAGGAGGCGACGACGGCGGCCGTCAGGACGAGCGGCGCGACGAGACTGCGCAGCAGCAGCACCAGGACGAGCAGCACCGCCGCCAGCACCAGCGGGATCACCAGCCTGCGATCGGCGGCGTCGGTCTCGCGCAGGTCCAACTGCTGGGCGCTCACCCCGCCGACCAGGGCCTCGGCGGTGTCCAGTTCGTCCAGTGCGCCGCGGAGCCGCCGGATGGTGGCCGTCTCGGCCGCCGACTCGGGGGCATCCTCGGCGAACGCGGAGAACTCCGTCCAACCGCCCCCGCTGCGCTGCTCTTCGACCCGTACGATGCCGTCCGTGCCGCGCACCGCCCGCTCGGCCTCGGGAGCGTCCGCGGTGCGGGCCAGCACCGTCAGCGGCCGGTTGCTGCTGCCGGGGAACGCCCGGGCGACCGTTTCCTGCGCAGTGACCGACTCGGGCTTCTCGGTGAAGGTGTCCTGCTGGCGCAGGGCGCCGGGCATCGCCAGGGAGCCCAGCGACAGCGCGCCCAGCAGCACCGCACCGCCCACCAGCACGGTGACCGGGCGGCGCCCCGCGGATCCGCCCATGAAGGTGAACAGTGTGCGGCGGTCCGGGGTCCGGCTGCCGTACGCGGGGATCAGCGGCCAGAACAGCCGCCGCCCCAGCAGCACGAGCAGTGCGGGCAACAGCGTCATCATGGCGACCAGTGCGCAGCCGACGCCCACGGCACCGACCGGGCCCAGTGCGCGCACGCTGTTGAGGTCGGCCGCCAGCAGGCACAGCAGCCCCGCAGCGACCGTGCCGGAGGAGGCCAGTACGGCGGGTCCGCAGCCGCGCAGCGCGGCCGCCATGGCGTCGACGGGCCGCTCGTGCAGGCGCAGTTCCTCGCGGTAGCGGGAGACCAGCAGCAGGGCGTAGTCCGTGCCGGCTCCGAAGACGAGCACCGTCATCACCGAGGTGTTCATGGTGGTGGCCGTCAGGTCGAATGCCTGCACGAGCCCGTGGACGAGAGCCCTGGCCACCAGCGCCGCCGCCCCGACCACCAGCAGCGGCACCAGCCAGAGCACCGGGCTGCGGTAGGTGAGGACCAGCAGCACGGCCACGACCGCCGCCGTCCCCAGCATCAGCGTCCCGTCGACGGACTCGAAGATCTCGCTGCTGTCCGCCGCCATCGCGCCCGGACCGCCCAGTTCGACGGAGAGTCCGCGCGGCACGTCCGCCACCCGGTCCCGGATGCGGTGCACCGCCTCGTCCCGTACGTCCTCGTCGCCCATCCCGGTGAGGGAGAAGGCGGTCAGCAGGGTCTCGCCGTCCTCGGCGGGTACTGTGCGCGGCAACCCGCGGTCGGCCCCGCCCACCAGCCGGTAGGTGTCGGCGATCCGGCGCAGTTGGCTGCGGGCCAGTTCCCGGTCCGCAGCCGAGAGACCGCCGTCCCGGTGGTGCACGAGCAGCAGCGCGCTGGTCCCGCCGCCGGGCAGGTCCTCCAGGAGGTGCTGCACCCGGGTGGAGTCGGCTCCGGCGGGCAGGTAGTCGGTGGGCTTGTCCCGGGTCACCTCGGCGAGTCGGGCCGCGAACGGCGTGGCCAGCGCCAAGGCGAGCACCCACAGCACGAGCACCGCCCAGGGGACGGCACGGGGCCGCCTTCGCCCCCGGGTCCCGGGCTCGGGCGTGGGTGCGGGCGTGTCCGCCCGCTCGGACACGTCGGTCATGGGTCCCATCAGGGCCCCTTTCCTGGTCGGGAGACTGGCTCTCGACCAGACTCCCGGCCGCACGCCCGCCGCTCGTCGGTCCCGGGGCCGAACCCCGCGCTACCCCGGCGGGCGGCCCCCGGCCCCCCGTACTCCCCCGGTCGTACTCCGCCGGGAGCGGCGGGTCACCGCGCGGGCGGGCCGGTGCGCTGCTCGCCGCGCTGCTCGCGCAGGGCGCGACGCAGCCAGTGGAAGGAGTCCTTCGGCGTGCGCTCCGATGTCGCGTAGTCCACGTGGACCAGGCCGAAGCGCTGCGCACAGCCCTCGGCCCACTCGAAGTTGTCCAGCAGCGACCAGACGAAGTAGCCGCGGACGTCGAGGCCCTCGGTGAGCCCCTGGTGCAGGGCGCGCAGATGGGCGTCGTGGAAGGCGATGCGGCGCGCGTCGCGGGTGCGGTCCGGGTAGGCGCAGCCGTTCTCGGTGATCAGGACCGGGGGCAGCCGGTCGCCGTACCGGTCCCGGAGGATGTGCAGCGTCTCCGGCAGCCCCTCGGGGGCGACCGCCCAGCCGAAGCCGGTGCGCTCCCTTCCCGGCAGCTCGTGCAGGGTGAAGGGGAGTCCGGCGGGGAGCTCGACGCCCGCGAACCCGCCGCCCGCGGGCCCGGCGTCTGCGGCGGGCCCGGCGTCTGCCGCGGGCCGCGGTTCGGGGGCGCCGATCAGGGTGGGCTGGTAGTAGTTGACGCCGTACCGGTCGAGGGGCTCGCTGATGGCCTTCAGGTCGTCGTCGACCGGGCCCGGGAGCAGCGCGGCCAGTTCCTCGTCCGGATAGCGCCCCAGCAGCAGCGGATCGGCGAACAGCCGGTTGGTGAGGGTGTCGTAGAGGTCCGCCGCTTCGGCGTCCGCCGCGCTGTCCGTCCGGGGCCGCACCGGTCCGTGCGAGTTGGCGATGCCGATGGAGCGGACGCCGCGCGCCCGCAGCGCCCGGACCGCCAGCCCGTGGCCGAGCAGTTGGTGGTGCGCCACCGGCAGCGCGTCGAACAGCAGCCGCTCGCCGGGCGCGTGCGCACCGAGGCCGTAGCCCAGCAGCGTCAGTTCGGCGGGCTCGTTCAGGGTGATCCAGTGCGCGACGCGGTCCCCGAGCCGGGCGGCGACCGTGTCGGCGTAGTCGGCGAACCGCTGCGCGGTGTCGCGCCGCAGCCAGCCGCCGCGCTCCTCCAGCGCGAGCGGGGTGTCCCAGTGGAAGAGCGTCGGTACGGGCCGGACGCCGGCCTCGCACAGGGCGTCGACGAGCCGGTCGTAGAAGTCGAGTCCGGGCCCGTTGACCCGGCCGGCGCCGGAGGGCAGGACACGGGGCCAGGAGACGGAGAACCGGTAGGCGCCGACGCCGAGTTCGCGCAGCAGGGCCACGTCCTCGGGCCAGCGGTGGTAGTGGTCGGTGGTGACCGAGGCGTCGCTGCCGTCCTTGATCCGGCCCTCCTGCCGGACGAAGGCGTCCCAGGCGGAGGGGCCGCGCCCGTCCTCGTCGAGCGCGCCCTCGATCTGGAACGCAGAGGTCGACACGCCCCACAGGAACCCGTCGGGGAAGGCGGGCAACGACTGATGACTCGTCATCCCCGGAGCCCACCAGCGGGTGCCTGCCGAGTCAATACCCGTGCGCTGCACGGCTTTTGGCCGAGCCGTGGGGAGCCCCGACGGGCCACGGCGCCCGGAGCACCGGCCCCGCTGAGGACCCCGGCCGGTCAGGAAGGAGTGCGGGCCTGGAGCAGCAGCCGGTCCACGTCGTCGGCGCCGATCCGCAGCGCCCGCCCTACGGTGGCGAGCACCTCGCGCTCCGCCGAGCAGTACATGCCGTCGGCGAGCGCGATCCGCGCCCCCTGGAGCAGCAGGCTCTCGCGGCCGGGCACGGCCAGATGCGGGGTGAGCGGCGCGAGCACCTCGTGCAGTTCGATCTCCAGGGAGATGCTCCGGCCGCGCTGCCTGCTCTCCGCGGTGACGGCGGCCAGCAGCGCGGTCAGCTCCTCCTCGGCGCAGCCGGGGAACCCGGCGGCCCGCACGGTCTCCGCGGCCGTCTCGCGGGCGGCACGCGCGTCCGAGCCGCCCGCGGCGAGCACGGCGAGCGCCACGCTGTGCACCGCCTCGCGCAGCATGGCTGCCAGCCGCGCCGTGGTGGGCCCCTCGAGCACCTCGGGGCCGAAGTGGCCGCGGCAGGCGACGCATTCGACGATCGGCCCGGCCGTGCCGCGCGGGATCAGCGGAATGTTGAGCACGACGAATCTGCGCCGTCCGGTGCGCCTGCGGTAGCGGCGGTCTCCCCCGCAGCCGGGGCAGAAGAAGTCGCCGTCGTCGAGGGTGCGCCAGCTCGTGCGGACCCCTGCCAGGCATACTCGGAAGGGTCGTTGGCGCATGGCCTCGCACCTCCATCACGATTCGGCAACGTCGCCGGGTAACGTGATGTTAACCACAGCAGGGGTGCCGGAGACACCCCCCGGAGGGATTTTCGGTCCCTCCGGGGTCAGGCGCCTCCGGCCCGCGGCGCTGTCCGGGGCGTGGCGGGATCCCGGGGCGTGGCAGGGTCCCGGGCCGGACTCCTCGCGGCTCCGGCCGGCTTCGCCACTCGGGCCCCGCAGTTCTCCGCCATTCCCCGCAGTTCCCCGTCAGCCTGCGTCGTCCCACGTCCTCCGCGGGTCCCCCGTCACCTGGCGGCGCGGTTCACGGCCGAGACGGCGGCCTTGATGGAGGCCCGCACGATGTTCGCGTCGATGCCCACGCCCCACAGGACCTGCCCGCCGATGGCGCACTCGATGTAGGCGGCGGCCTGGGCGCCGACGCCCTCGCTCATGGTGTGCTCCACGTAGTCGAGCAGCCGCACGTCCACGTCGACGGCGTGCAGCGCGTCGAAGAAGGCGGCCAGCGGGCCGTTGCCGGTGCCGCTCAGCGTCACGGGCGTACCGTCGACGACGGCCTCCACCGTGAGCGCGTCGGCGCCCTCGCTGGTGGTGGAGGTCTGCGCACCGCGCAGCGCGATGCGGCCCCAGCTCTTCCCGGGGGTCGGCAGGTACTCGTCCTGGAAGATCGCCCAGATGTCGGCGGGCGTGACCTCGCCGCCGTCCGCGTCGGTCTTCTCCTGGATGATCCTGGAGAACTCCACCTGCATCCGACGGGGCAGGTCCAGGCTGTGCTCACCCTTGAGGACGTAGGCGATACCGCCCTTGCCGGACTGCGAGTTGACGCGGATGACGGCCTCGTAGGAGCGGCCCACGTCCTTGGGGTCGATGGGCAGGTAGGGGACGGCCCACTCGACGTCCTCCACCGGACGGCCCGCCTCGGCCGCCCGCGCCTCCATGGCGTCGAAGCCCTTCTTGATGGCGTCCTGGTGGGAGCCGGAGAAGGCGGTGTAGACCAGGTCGCCCACGTACGGGTGGCGCGGGTGGACCTCCATCTGGCTGCAGTACTCGTAGGTGCGCCGGATCTCGTCGATCTGCGAGAAGTCGATCATCGGGTCGACCCCCTGGCTGAACAGGTTCATCCCCAGGGTGACCAGGTCGACGTTCCCGGTGCGCTCGCCCTGACCGAACAGGCAGCCCTCGACGCGGTCGGCGCCCGCCATCACGGCCAGCTCGGCGGCGGCCACGGCGGTGCCGCGGTCGTTGTGCGGGTGCACGGACAGGCAGACGTGCTCGCGGCGGGACAGGTGCCGCCCCATCCACTCGAAGCGGTCCGCGTGGGTGCTGGGGGTGGAGCGCTCGACGGTCGCGGGCAGGTTGAGGATGATCTCGCGGCCGTCCTCGGGCTGCCATACGTCCATGACGCTCTCGCAGACCTCCAGCGCGAAGTCCAGCTCGGTGTCGGTGAAGATCTCCGGGCTGTACTGGTAGCCGAAGACGGTGCGCTCGTCCAGCAGCTTCTCGGCGTACTCCGCCACCAGCCGGGTGCCGTCCACGGCGATCTGCCTGACCTGGTCGCGGGTGCCGCGGAAGACGACCTCGCGGAAGACCGGGGCCGTCGCGTTGTACAGGTGCACCGTGGCGTGGTGGGCGCCCTTGAGGGACTCCACCGTCCGCTCGATCAGCTCTTCGCGGGCCTGGGTGAGGACGGAGATCGTCACGTCCTCGGGGATCGCGTCCTCCTCGATGATGGAGCGCACGAAGTCGAAGTCGGTCTGGCCCGAGGAGGGGAAGCCGACCTCGATCTCCTTGTAGCCCATCCGCACCAGCAGGTCGAACATCTCGCGCTTGCGGGCAGGGGACATCGGGTCGATCAGCGCCTGGTTGCCGTCCCGCAGGTCGGTCGAGAGCCAGCGGGGCGCCGCGGTGATCCGGTTGCCGGGCCAGGTGCGGTCGGGCAGGTCGACGGCCTCGTACTGCCCGTACCGGTGGAACGGCATCCCCGAGGGGCGTTGGCGCGCGGTGGCGGCGGTGAGGGGGGTGGCGCGGCCGACGGGGGCCTGCGCCGAGCGGGCGGACCGGTTCTGCTGCTGGGGTGTCATGCGTACAGGCTCCTGTGAGGTCACTGCTCGAAGACCGACGACAGCACTGGACTCCGCGGGGAGGGGGTCGGCCTTGCGGTGGCTACAGACCCTCGCCGCGGCAGCTAAGAAGAAGCAGCCCGAAACGCATGATGTCGGCAGCATAACCGAGGACCGCACGGTATCCGTGGGGCGTATCAGCATGCGGAATGCCGGGCGGGAGCCACCGGGGCGCATCCCGCCCAGCAGTGCGCCGCGCGGCCCGGACGTGAGCGGCCCCGACGCGGGCAGCCCGGAGGTGAGCGGGGCGGCCGCGCAGACGGACGGGGCCTGGGGGCGGCGCACCGGACGGATCCGGGCAGAGCGGCGCCGCGTTCAACACCGTTTTGTGCGAATCCTCGCCGCGACCGGTGACAGGTCGGTGACTCAGTGCCACATTGCTCTGTATGAACGCACCTCGCGCGCACTCATCGCAGCCCCATCCCGTCTTCTGCACGATCGTGCCTCCGCACCTCCTCGACCAGGTGTCCAGGAACAGCGACGACCTTCTCTCCCGGCCCGCGCGGCGCACTCTGGAGCAGGACGCGACCCAGCGAACCCGACGCCAGATCACTACTGTGCGTCACGGGCTGCTCGCGGGGGCACCGGTCGCACCGGACATCGACCCCGCCGAGCGCACCCCGCAGCGCACCATCTCCGACGCGGACAACAAGGAGCGGCTGCCCGGCGAGGAGATCCGCGCCGAGGGCAGCGAGCCCGTCCAGGACGCCTCGGTCAACCGGGCCTACGCCGGCCTGGGCGCCACTTTCGAGCTCTACCTGAGCGTCTACGACCGCTATTCCATCGACGGCGCCGGGCTGCCCCTGGACGCGACGGTGCACTACGGCGAGGAGTACGCCAACGCCTTCTGGGACGGCGAGCGCATGGTGTTCGGCGACGGCGACGGCGAGATCTTCCGCGATTTCACCCTGCCGGTGGACGTCATCGGGCACGAGCTGACCCACGGCGTGACGCAGTACAGCGCCAACCTGGAGTACTACGGCCAGTCCGGGGCGCTCAACGAGTCGGTCTCCGATGTCTTCGGCGCCCTGATCAAGCAGCACAGCCTGGGCCAGAGCGCGCAGGAAGCCGACTGGCTGATCGGCTCCGGGCTGTTCACCGACCGGGTGGAGGGCGCGGCGCTGCGCTCCATGAAGGCGCCCGGCACGGCCTACGACGACGATGTGCTCGGCAAGGACCCGCAGCCGGCGACGATGGAGGACTACGTCTCCACCGGCGCCGACAACGGCGGGGTGCACATCAACTCCGGCATCCCCAACCACGCCTTCTACCAGCTCGCCGTGGACCTGGGCGGCAACGCCTGGGAGCGCGCGGGCCAGATCTGGTACGACACCCTCACGGGTGGTTCGCTGCAGCCGGACACGGACTTCGCCGCGTTCGCCGCGGCGACCACCGAGGCCGCCTCGGCCCGCTACGGCGACGGCAGCGACGAGCACGAGGCGGTGCGCAAGTGCTGGTCCGAGGTGGGTGTGACGACGGAGTGACCGCGGCGGCAGCCGGCTGACACCGTCCGCCCGAACCCGCCCGTCCGGCCCTTACCGTGCGGCCGCCGGGCGGGGAGGATGGAGCCATGCGTATCACTGTCATCCGCACAGGCGGCTTCGCCGGGCTCACCCGTCGGGCCACCGTCGAGACCGGCGACCGGCCCGACGCCGAGGAACTCGCGCAACTGGCCGACCAGGCGGTGCGCGAGGGCCTCAGCGAGGCGCCGACGGGCGTGCCCGACGGGTTCCACTACGAGGTCGACGTGGCGACCGACCAGTCGGCCGCCACCGCGCACTTCGCCGACCCCAAGCTCACCGAGGCGCAGTCGGCACTGGTGAGAAAGGTGCTCAAGGAAGGCGCGTGAGCGGCCGGGTGCCGCCCGGGTCCGGCAGCTCCTGCCCTGACGGGGTCCGGCCCGCGCGGGCCGGACCCCGTCAGGGCAGGTAGTACATGGGGTTGGGCATCTTGACCGCGCGGCCGGAGTGCCCGCCCTTGAGGTCGCTGTACTGGTCACCGAAGTTGGCGAGGATGTCGTAGCCCTGTGCCTCGAGGTGCTTGCGGGTGCCGGACTTGTACTCGATCGTCGTGCAGTCGCTGCCGCACTTGAGGTAGGGCGGCGGGTTCTCCTCGTCCTTGAGGAAGAAGTGCTCCTTGTCGACCGGGTTGCGGTAGCCGGCCTCCTTGAGGTTCCGGACGCTCCAGTCGCGCTGGTACTCCTTGCGCCCGGTCACCAGGAAGACGGTGATGCCCTTGCCGTGCGCCCAGTTGACGAGCTTGCGCATGCCGAAGACCGGGTCCATGTCGGTGGTCCGCAGATAGTCGTCCTGCGCCTGCGGGGTGTAGTGGTAGCCGATCCGCCGCTCGAAGTTGTAGGTGAGCAGGGTGGTGTCGTCCACGTCGACGACGACGGCCGGCTTGTCGCCGGAGCCGTGCCGGGATCCGTGCGCGTCGTACCGGCGCAGGTCCCGGGTGAGGTCCTTGCGGGCCTTCGCGGCGATGCGGCGGGTCTGCTTCGCGTAGTTGCTGTGGGGCGAGGCGTAGTGCTCGCCGTCGGGGGTCTCGATGTCGCCGTAGTACGCCTCGATCTTCGTCTTCACCTGGTCGAGGTTGGGGATCTCCTTGTCGGTCCTGGGCACGGCGTGCTCGGCCGTGGCCTGGCCGACGCCGAAGAAGGCCGTACCCGCGACGGCGGCGACGGCCACGAGCGGCAGAACGGAACGGAGAGGTCGGGGCATTGCACGGCTCCTCGCGGCGAGTTGGCAGGGGCATGAGAACTCGGGGAACGTAGCAGTGCGCCCGGCCCCTCATCTACGCGCGAAGATTCAATGCTTCGCAAAAACCTGCCGCGGCACCGGCGCAGCAGCCCGGCAGCGGACCGCTCCGGCGAGGGCGCCGGTCCGGGCCCGCGAGGCACTATGGTCGGGGTCGAACCGCACAGCCCGGTCCGGCGTACCGGGCGTCCCCGCAGTCCGGGGGCAGCGGCAACACTCGACGGGCATCGACGGGCATCGACGGGGAAGGCACGGTGAGCACGGTGAGCACGCGCGGGAGCCCCGGGGCCGGTCCGCCCCTGCCCGGCCGGCCGGGACGCGGCCTCGTCCACCCGGTCCATCCGGTCCGTCCGCACCCCTCGCACGGGCACCCCCGGCAGCCGCACCGCGCCGCCCTCTCCCGTCCGCTCTTCGACCCGCTGGCGGCCGTCCGCCCGTCCGACGCACCGCGCTGGGACGTCTATCTGACGGGCACCGTCTTCCTGGACATCATCTTCACCGGGCTCGACTCCGCGCCGGTGCGCGGCACCGAATCCTGGGCCCGCGGCATGGGCTCCTCCCCCGGCGGCATCGCCAACATGGCGACCGCGCTCGCCCGGCTGGGGCTGCGCACCTCGCTGGCCGCCGCGTTCGGCGACGACATGTACGGCGACTACTGCCGCGAAGAACTGGAGGCGGGCGAGGGCATCGACCTGTCGCTGTCGCACACCGTCCCCGGCTGGCACTCGCCCGTCACCGTCTCGATGGCGTACGAGGGCGAGCGCACGATGATCTCGCACGGCCACGAGGCACCGCCGAAGAACGCCGCGACCGCCTACGATCCGGACGCGCCCGAGTGCCCGCCCCCGGCCACCGCGTGCGTCTCCTCGCTGGTGCCGGGCCGCCCCCAGGAGTGGATCGGGACCGCCGCGCGGCGCGGCAGCCGCATCTTCGCCGATGTCGGCTGGGACGAGACCGGCCGCTGGGACCCGGCGGCGCTGGCCGAACTGCCCGACTGCGAGGCGTTCCTGCCCAACGCGGCCGAGGCGATGCGCTACACCCGCACCGAGACCCCGCAGGCCGCCGCGCACGCCCTGGCCGAGTACGTGCCGGTGGCCGTGGTGACCATGGGGGCGGACGGCGCCTACGCGGTGGACGCGCGCAGCGGAGAGACGGCGACGGTGCCGGCGATCACCGTGGAGGCACTGGACACCACCGGCGCCGGAGACGTGTTCGTCGCCGGGTTCGTCACCGGCAGCCTCGCCGGCTGGCCGCTGGCCGACCGGCTTGCCTTCGCCGGGCTGACCGCGGCGCTGTCCGTCCAGGAGTTCGGCGGCTCGCTGTCGGCACCCGGCTGGCCCGAGATCGCCGCGTGGTGGCGCAGGGTGGGCTGCCAGGAGGCCGACTGCGGCCACTACGCCTTCCTGGACCGCATCCTCACCGACTGTGCGGCCTCGGCGCCTCCCCGGCGTGCCGTCCCCACCCTCGGATTCCGCCGCACCGGCGACGACGACTGAGACCGCCCCCGGCACACCGACGGGGCGGCGCCTGCGGCATGTCGCCGGTGGGCGCCGCCCCGGGTGGGACGCGGTGCGGAATGTTCGGAGGGTGGCGCGCGGCTGCACGCCGGCTACTTGGGGTCCCGCCTGAAGGCCGAGGTCGACCAGCGGTAGCCGAGTGCGCCGAGCACCAGGCACCAGGCGAGCGCCAGCCACCCGTTGTGGCCGATCTCGGTGCCGAGCAGCAGTCCGCGCAGCGTTTCGATGGCCGGGGTGAAGGGCTGGTACTCGGCGATCGGCTGGAACCAGCCCGGCATCGCGTCGATCGGTGTGAAGGCGCTGGAGATGAGCGGCAGCAGGAACAGCGGCACCGCCATGTTGCTGGCGGCCTCGGCGTTCGGGCTGGCCGTTCCCATCCCGACCGCGATCCAGGTGACGGCCGCGGCGAAGAGCGTCAGGAAGCCGAACGCGGCCAGCCATTCCAGGACGGTGGCGTCCGTGGAGCGGAAGCCGATGGCCACGCCGACGGCACCGACGAGCACGACGCTGGCGACCGACTGGATCACGCTGCCGACGACGTGCCCGATGAGCACGGATCCGCGGTGGATGGCCATGGTGCGGAAGCGGGCCATGATGCCCTCGGACATGTCGGTGGCCACGGAGACCGCGGCGCCGACGACGGTGCTGCCGATGGTCATCAGCAGGATGCCCGGGACGACATAGGCGAGGTAGGCGGAGCGGTCCGCTCCGCCGCCCGCGATCCCCGCGCTCATCGTGTCCCCGAAGATGTAGACGAACAGGAGCAGCAGCATCACCGGGGTGAGCAGCAGGTTCAGCGTCAGCGACGGGTAGCGGCGCACGTGCAGCAGGTTGCGGCGCAGCATCGTGGACGAGTCGCGTACGGCGAGGGTGAGTGCGCTCATCGCGCGGCCTCCTCGGTCTGGTGGTGCTGGGCGGGCACGGTGGTGGAGCCGGTCAGGGCGAAGAACACGTCGTCGAGGTCGGGGGTGTGCACGGTCAGCTCGTCGGCCTCGACACCGGCGGAGTCCAGCCAGTCGAGGAGGGAGCGCAGTTCGCGCTGGCTGCCGTCGCTGGGGATCTGCAGCGCCAGCGCCTCGTCGTCCCGGACCGTCTCGCGCAGCGCGGAGGCCGCCGAGCGGTAGGCCGCCGGGTCGGAGAAGCGGAGCCGGACGTGTCCGCCGGGAATGAGCCGCTTGAGTTCCTCCGCGCTCCCTTCGGCGGCGAGCGTGCCGTTGTCGAGCACCGCGATCCGGTCGGCGAGTTCGTCGGCCTCCTCCAGGTACTGGGTGGTGAGGAAGACGGTCACCCCGTCGGAGACGAGTTCGCGGATGATCTGCCACATGGTGTGGCGGCTGCGCGGGTCGAGGCCGGTGGTCGGCTCGTCGAGGAAGATGATGCGCGGGCCGCCCACGAGTGTCATGGCGATGTCCAGCCGGCGCTTCATACCGCCCGAATAGCCGGCCGCGGGCTTCTTCGCGGCCTCCACCAGGTCGAACCGCTCCAGCAGCGCCGCGACGGTGCGGCGGCCCTCGCGCTTGGGGAGGCGGTGCAGGTCCGCCATCAGGAGCATGTTCTCCTCGCCGGTGATCAGCCCGTCGACCGCGGAGAACTGCCCGGTGACCCCGATCGCGGCCCGTACCGCCTGCGGTTCGGCGGCCAGGTCGTGGCCGCCGACGCGCAGGTCACCGCCGTCGGGAGCGACGAGGGTGGAGAGGATCTTGACGGCGGTGGTCTTGCCGGCGCCGTTCGGGCCGAGCAGGGAGAAGATCGTTCCGGCGGGCACCGACAGGTCGATGCCGTCGAGCACGACCTTGTCGCCGTAGGACTTGCGCAGCCCCTTCGCCGCGATGGCCAAGCTGGTCATGACAGGTGCTCCTTCGAAGCTGCGGGTCAGAGGCTGCGGGCGGTGATGTCGCCCTTGGTGGTGGCCGCGTGGATGTCGAGTTCGGTGGTGCCGTCGTTCTTGAGGGAGTTGCTGACACTGCCCCAGGAGGTGGCCTCCAGCGCGGCCGAGACGCCGGTGGCGGCGCCGACCGAGATGTCGCCCTGCTGGGTGCGGAGCACGACCGTGCCGCGCACGGCCTCGGCGATCCGGATGTCGCCTCTGGCGGTGCTGATCTCCGCGGAGCCGCCCAGCCGGCCGATCTCGACGTCGCCGTCGACCGCGGTGAGGCGGACCGCCGCCGCTTCGTCGACCTTGATCCGGCGGTACGCGCCGTCGAAGTCGATGTCGCCCAGCCGGCCGACGGCGCGGAACTCGGTGCTCGCCGCCTTCGCCTGGACACGGGATCCGGCGGGCAGTCGGACGGTCACCTCGACGGATCCGGAGGGGCCGAGGTGCTTCTTCCCGTCCGGGAGCCCGATCCGCAGGACGCCGTCGGCGTACCCGGTCGTGGCCCGCTCCGCGGCCTGCACGTCGCGGGTCTTCGAGGCGTTCGAGGGGCGGATCTCGACCACGGTGTCGACGCGGTCGGCGGCGATGATCTGGACGCGGCCGGCGGGGATGTCCAGGACGGCGGCGATCGGGGCGGGGGTGTCGAAGGTCTGCATCGTGTTCTCCTTGGTGGACCGCTGTTTCGAACAATGGAAAAGCTACGTTGCGTTCATGGAACGCGCAACGCTCTTTTCTTTCAGAAAACACGAATTAGCAGCTCAGAGGCGGTAAATCGTTGCGCCGAGCATGAACGGTAACGCAACGAGCACCAGGAGAGCGTTGCAATGAATTGAAGGTGAACGCTATCCTGGGAGCCGCGGACGACGAACACGGAGGAGACAGCGATGCCAGGAGGCAGGCTCACCCGCAAGGACCGCCAGCAGATCGCGCAGGGACTGGCCGACGGCCTCCCCTACGCCGAGATCGCCCGGCAGCTCGAGCGCCCGACCTCGACGATCACGCGGGAGGTGCTGCGCAACGGCGGCCCCTCGGACTACCGCGCGGAGCCCGCGCACCGGGCCACCGAGCGCCGCGCCCAGCGGCGCAGGACCGGCACCTCCCGGCAGCCGGAACCGGTGGCCCTGCCGCACGGGCGCGATCCCGAGGCCGTGGCCGCGTACGAGGAGCAGTTCACCGACGTCCTGATGCAGTCGGGGCTGTCCAACCGGATGATGGCGCGGACCCTGGTCTGCCTCCTGACCGCCGATTCCGGCAGCATGACCGCGGCCGAGCTCGTCCGGCGCCTCCAGGTCAGCCCGGCCTCCGTCTCCAAGTCCATCGCCTTCCTGGAGAGCCAGTCCCTGATCCGCAGGGAGCGCGACGAGCGCCGCCGCGAGCGCTACATCGTCGACGAGAGCCTCTGGTACCAGTCGATGGCCGCCAGCGTCCGGGCCCTGGACCAGCAGGTCGAGATCTCACGGCGGGGCGTCGACGTCCTGGGCCCCGGCACCCCGGCCGCCGCCCGCCTGGAGAACACCGCCCGCTTCCTCGACTTCGTCTCCGAGAGCCTCGCCCGCGCCATGGAGCAGGCCCGCGACGTGCTGCACACGGACACCGCGCCCGCGGATCCCGCATCGCACCCGGCCCCCTCCCCCGAGGGCGCCGCCGAGCGGCCCGCGGCCCGCGGTTAGGGTCGGGCGCCGGGTCCTGCCCGGGCCCGCGGCACCCGGCCGGGCCCGCGGGCTCCGCGGACCGCGCCGGAGGGCTCCGGCGCCGCCGCACACGGGGGGCTCTCACCTGCGCGCGGGAAAACCGGCCGCCCCCGCCCGCGGGGGCGTCGTACCCTGGAGCCGTAGTGGAAGAACGCCGCAGCGAGGGAGATGAGCAGGCCCAGAGGCCGCCCATGACGCAGACAACCCCATCCCAGGCCGGACCCGGGCAGGAGACAGCCCGCTTCACCGTGCCGCCCACGCACCCCATGGTGACGGTGCTGGGTTCAGGCGATTCCCTGCTGCGCGTGATCGAGAACGCGTTCCCCGGTACGGACATCCACGTCCGGGGCAACGAGATCAGCGCGACCGGCAATGCCGCGGAGGTCGCCCTTGTCCAGCGCCTTTTCGACGAGATGATGCTGGTGCTGCGCACCGGTCAGCCGATGACGGAGGACGCCGTGGAGCGCTCGATCTCCATGCTGCGCGCGCAGGAGAACGGCACAGGTGCCGTCGACGAGACACCCGCCGAGGTGCTCACCCAGAACATCCTCTCCAACCGGGGCCGCACGATCCGTCCCAAGACGCTCAACCAGAAGCGCTACGTGGACGCCATCGACTCGCACACCGTCGTCTTCGGCATCGGCCCGGCCGGCACCGGCAAGACCTATCTGGCCATGGCCAAGGCGGTGCAGGCGCTCCAGGCCAAGCAGGTCACCCGGATCATCCTGACCCGGCCCGCGGTCGAGGCGGGCGAGCGGCTCGGCTTCCTGCCCGGCACGCTCTACGAGAAGATCGACCCGTATCTGCGGCCGCTCTACGACGCGCTGCACGACATGCTCGACCCCGACTCGATCCCCCGCCTGATGGCGGCCGGGACGATCGAGGTGGCGCCGCTGGCGTACATGCGGGGTAGAACGCTGAACGACGCGTTCATCATTCTGGACGAGGCGCAGAACACCAACCCCGAGCAGATGAAGATGTTCCTCACCCGGCTCGGCTTCGACTCGAAGATCGTGATCACGGGTGACGTCACCCAGATCGACCTGCCCGGCGGGACCCGGAGCGGGCTGCGCCAGGTGCGGGACATCCTGCAGGGCGTCGAAGACGTCCACTTCTCACAGTTGACCAGCACCGACGTGGTCCGGCACAAGCTGGTGGGCCGTATCGTCGACGCGTACGAGCGCTACGACGACGCCCAGCAGCGGGCCGGTCAGGCCCCGGCAGAGGGCGACACCGCGGCCCCGCAGCCGAACGCGAACCGCGGCCACCGCAAGAGGAAGTAACCGGCACCCACCATGTCGATCGACGTCAACAACGAGTCCGGCCGCCGGGTCGACGAGGAGGCGGTGCTCGACATCGCCCGCTACGCCCTGACCCGGATGCGCATCCATCCGCTCTCGGAACTGTCGGTGATCGCCGTCGACGCGGGCACCATCGAGCAGTTGCACCGGCAGTGGATGGACCTGCCGGGGCCCACGGACGTGATGTCCTTCCCGATGGACGAGCTGCGTCCGCCCGCCCGGGACGAGGAGGAACCCCCGCAGGGCCTCCTCGGCGACATCGTGCTGTGCCCGGAGGTCGCCGAGAAGCAGGGCGCCGACGCGCCGACGCGGCACTCCATGGACGAGGAGCTGCAACTGCTCACCGTCCACGGGGTGCTGCACCTGCTGGGCTACGACCACGAGGAGCCCGGGGAGCGGGCCGAGATGTTCGGCCTGCAGTCCGCGATCGTCGACGGCTGGCGCGCCGAGCGCGGCCTGTCCGGGCCCTCACCGGCCCCGACGACGACCTCGTGAGCACGCCCCTGGTCGCCGCCGCCGTCCTGCTGGTCGTCGTGGCCTGGCTGGCGGCGTGCGCCGAAGCGGGACTGGCCCGTACCACCAGCTACCGGGCCGAGGAGGCGGTGCGCCAGGGCAGGCGCGGCGGCGCGAAGCTGGCCGCGGTGGCCGCCGACCCGACGCGCTACCTCAACCTGGCCCTGCTGCTGCGGGTGGCCTGCGAGGTGGCCGCCGGCGCCCTGGTGACCTACGCGTGCCTGCAGGCCGTCGAGGGGACCTGGCAGGCGCTGGCCGTCGCCATCGGGGTGATGGTCTTCGTCAGCTACGTCGCCATCGGCGTCTCGCCGCGCACCATCGGCCGCCAGCATCCGCTGAACACGGCGACGGCCGCGTCGTATGTGCTGCTGCCGCTCGCGCGCATCCTGGGCCCGGTACCGCAGTTGCTGATCGTGCTGGGCAACGCGCTCACCCCGGGCAAGGGCTTCCGCAAGGGGCCGTTCGCCAGCGAGGCGGAGCTGCGCGCGATGGTGGACCTCGCCGAGCAGGAGTCGCTGATCGAGGCCGAGGAGCGGAAGATGGTGCACTCCGTCTTCCAGCTCGGCGACCGGCTGGTGCGCGAGGTGATGGTGCCGCGCACCGACCTGATCACGATCGAGCGGTTCAAGACCATCCGGCAGGCGCTCACCCTGGCGCTGCGTTCGGGCTTCTCGCGGATCCCGGTGGTCGGCGAGAGCGAGGACGACGTGGTGGGCATCGTCTACCTCAAGGACCTGGCGCGGAAGGTGCACATCAGCCGGGACGCGGAGACCGAACTGGTCTCCACGGCGATGCGGCCCGCGACCTTCGTCCCCGACACCAAGAACGCGGGCGATCTGCTGCGGGAGATGCAGCAGGACCGGATCCACGTCTCCGTGGTGATCGACGAGTACGGCGGCACGGCCGGGATCGTCACCATCGAGGACATCCTGGAGGAGATCGTCGGGGAGATCGCCGACGAGTACGACCGCGAACTGCCGCCGGTCGAGGAGCTGGGCGAGGGCCGCTACCGGGTCACCGCCCGGCTGGACATCGGTGACCTGGGGGAACTGTACGGGCTGACGGGCCTGGACGACGAGGACGTGGAGACGGTGGGCGGGCTGCTGGCCAAGTCGCTGGGCCGGGTGCCGATCGCCGGTGCGGCCAGCACGGTCGACGTCACCGAGGACCACTCCGACCCCACCCTGACGGGCCTTCGGCTGACGGCAGAGTCCCCGGCCGGACGCCGCAACAAGATCGTGACGGTGCTCGTGGAGCCGGTCCGCGAACCGGTGCACACGGACGCCGAGGAGAGCACCGCGCTCAGCGAGGGCTGACGGCCGCACCCGGGCGGCGCGCCCCCGCGCCGCAGTCATGACGCCTACGCTGAGCACATGACGCCGGACCAGCTCAGAGCCTGCTGCCTGGAGCAGAACGGGGCATGGGAGGACCGCCCCTTCCCCGCGAACCCGGGCCTGTCCGCCTTCAAGGTCGGCGCGAAGGTCTTCGCCTTCAGCGGGCTGGACGAGCTCCCGCTCCGGGTGAGCCTCAAGTGCGAGCCGGAGATCGCGGTGCGGCTGCGCGCCTCCACTCCGGCGGTTCGGCCGGGCGTGCACCTCGACAAGCGGCACTGGAACACCGTCGAGCTGGACGGGAGCCTGCCGGACCGGACCGTGCGGGAGATGGTCGAGGACTCCTACGACCTGGTGGTGGCCGGACTCCCGCGCCGGGAGCGGCTGCGGCTGGGCCGGGACTGACGCGCCCCGGAGGCAGGCCCGCGGTCACCTGTTCGGCGGCCGCCGGATCGCGGCCGGGGGCCGGTACTGGTGGTTTGGAGGGCAGGCCGTCCCGAAAGGCGCTCCCATGCCCGCTGCCCGCTGCTCACGCCTCGCCGCCACCGCCGTCGTCGTCGCCGTGCTGTCCCTGGCGGGCTGCGGCGAGGACGGCGCGGAGTCGGCCGAGACCTCCTCGCCCTCGCCGCCGCCGTCGAAGTCCGGCGCCACCCCGACCGGTTCGCCCTCGGAGGTGGCCGGGCCGCTCAGCGAGCAGCAGGCCCGTGCCGCGCTGCTGGCCGAGGGCAACCTGCCCGCCGGTTGGCGGCACGCGGACCTGGCCGACGCCGCACCCGCGGGAGCCGCCCCCGAGGAGCTGCGGACCGACGACCGCGACTGCCGGCGGCTGTTCGACGTGCTGCGCGGCGACGCGGACGAGCACGAGGCGCGGACCGCCGCGTCCCGCGGCTACCGCGGGGGCGCGGACGGCCCGTACCTCTCCAGCCAGGTCGCCTCCTACGACAGCGAGGACGGCGACGGTTCGAAGCGGGCGCTGAGCACCTTCCGGAGTGTGCGCGCGAACTGCCGGACGTTCACCGCCGAGAACGGCGCGGTGACCGTCGCCTTCACCGTCTCCCGGCTGAAGGCCGGGCCGGGCGGCGACAGCGCGTGCGCCCGGCTGCGCGGCACCGCCCGGGGCGGCCCGGCCGACGGGGAGCAGCTCACCCTGGACCTGGTGCTGTCGCGGGTGCGGCAGTCCACGACCGGCGTGGCCCTGCTCTCCGTCGGCGACGGCGACACCGGGCTCGCCCGCCGCGCTGCCGAGGCGGCCGCCGAGCGGCTGACGGAGGTGACGGCCGGGCGCACGCCCAGCCCGACCGTCCCGCCCGAGCAGGGCGACTGAGCGTTCACAGCGGGCAGGCACGGTCAGGCCGTCTCCCGCCCGGCGCGCGAGGCCCGTGTGCGGCCCAGCACGAGAGCCACCAGTGCTCCCACGGCCAGCAGGACGGCGGCGTCGGCGGCGAGGCCCAGCTTGATGCCGCCCAGCGCGGCCTCGGCAGCGGGCGTACCCGCGTCCCGCAGCACCGCGGCCCGGCCGACCGACAGCGCGCTCAGCAGCGGGATACCGAGTGCCAGCCCGAGCTGCATGGCGCTGGTGACCAGGGAGGTGGCCCGGCCCTGGTCCGCGTCGTCGAGGCCCGAGGTGGCGGTGACGCCGTAGGTGACGACGGCCACCAGATGCAGTCCGCTGGCCAGCGAGATGGCGACCACCACCAGCCACAGCCCGCCCTCGGTGCCCAGGCCCAGCAGCGCGGCCGTCAGCACGCCCTGGCCGAGCAGCCCGAGCGCGAGGGTGCGCGGCGCGCCGAGCCGGCGGGCCAGCCGGGGCGCGAGCGCGCCGCCCGCGACGGAGGCGAGGCCCTGCACGCCGAAGACGAGCCCGGACACCAGCGGAGAGACGTCCAGCAGCTCCTGCAGGTAGAGCGTCATCAGGAAGACCACGGCGGTCATCATGGACACGGTGGCGAGCCCGGCCAGGTTGCCGAAGGCGACTGTGGGACGCCGCAGCAGCGACAGCGGCAGCAGCGGCTCGGCGCTGCGCGCCTCCACCCGGACGAACAGCACGAGCAGCAGCAGTCCGGCGACGATCGCGCCCAGCACGTCCGGTCGGCCGAAGCCCTCCTCGGCGGCGGTGGAGAGCCCGTAGACGACGCCGAACAGCCCGCCGGTCACGGTCAGCGCACCGGGCACGTCCAGCCGGGTGCGCGCCCCCCGGCTCTCGGTCAGCAGCCGGGGCGCCACCAGCAGCACCAGGAGGCCGCCGACGCCGAGCAGGCCCATGGTGGAGCGCCAGCCGAGGGTGTCGGTCAGCACACCGCCGACGACCATGCCGACGGTGAAGCCCAGCGCCATCAGCGAACCGTTGATGCTCAGCGCCTTGGTGCGCTTGGGCCCCTCGGCGAACGAGGTGGTGATCAGCGCCATCCCGGTGGGGACCAGCGCGGCGGCGCCGAGCCCCTGCAGCGCGCGGCCCGCCAGGAACAGCGGCGCGGCGGGCGCGAGGGCCGCCAGCACCGAGGCCCCGGTGAAGAGCACCAGGCCGGTCAGGAAGGTCCGGCGGCGGCCGAGCTGGTCGCCCAGCCGCCCGAAGAGCAGCAGGAAGCTGCCGGTGGGCAGCGCGAAAGCGGTCACGGCCCACTGCAGTCCCGCCTCCCCCAGCCCCAGGTCGGGCCCGAGGACGGGCAGGGCGACGTTCAGGACGGAGAAGTCGAGCGCGACGAGGAACTGCGAGGCGCACAGCACCACCAGCAGCATGATCTCGCGCGGGGTGAAGCGGTGGGCGGAGGGGGAGACCGGTGCGGACGCGGGTGCGGCCGTCTCCGGTGCAGAAGCGGTCGTTGGCATGATCACAGCCTGCTGGCGCGGAACAGACCGTGGGGAGCTGCTGTTTATGGTGGTGCCCGCACCACCACTCAGGGAGGGGAACAGGTGGCCAGTGCTGGAGAGAGCCGGCCGGAGAGACACCGGCGCGGACAGGAGCTGCGCACGTTCCTGCGCTCGCGCAGGGCACGGGTCTCGCCCGCCGAGTCGGGGCTGCCCGACGGCGGTGCCCGGCGCCGGACACCGGGACTGCGCCGGGAGGAGGTGGCGGTGCTCGCCGGGGTGGGCGCCTCCTGGTACCAGTGGCTGGAGCAGGGCCGGGACATCACCGTCTCGCCGCAGGTCCTCGACGCGGTGGCGCGGGTGCTGCGGATGAGCTCCGCCGAGCGGCGGCACCTGTACGTGCTGGCCGGACTCAACCCGCCGCTGCCCGAGTCGGAGTACGACCCCGACTACCTGTGCGCCGGGATGCAGCGGCTGATGGACAGCTGGATGCCCTACCCCGCGCACATCATGGACCCCTACTTCAGCGCAGTCGGGCTCAACGCGTCGGCGCAACTGGTGATGGGCATGAACGCGCAGGAGAACTGCATCATCAACTTCTTCTGCGACGAGCGGTACCGGGCCCGCGCGGTGAGCTGGGAGCAGAACGCGCCGGGTGTGGTGGCCGAACTGCGCGCCTCGCTGGCGGAGTGGCCCGCGGACGAGGGCTTCCAACTGCTGCTGGAGGATCTGCTGGCGGGCAGCGCGGAGTTCCGCGAGCTGTGGGAGCTGGGCGATGTGTGCCGGCCCGGTCAGCGGGTCAAGGAGCTGGACCATCCGGTCGTGGGCGCGCTGCACTTCGAGTCGACGACGCTCCAGGTGCCGGCCCGCCCCGACCTGCGGCTCATCCTGCACAACCCGATCCCCGGCACCGGCACGGCCGAGAAGCTGCAGCGGCTGGCCGAGCCGGAGGCCCGCCGCGCGGCCCTCCGGCAGGTCGCCGGATGAGGCGGCCGTCGGGGCACCGCGGGCAGCGCATATGCTCGCCGTCATGAGCGACCAGAGCACCGCGGGGCCGAACCCGGAGGACCGCAAGATCGTCACCCTGGCGCGCAGCGCCCGCGCCCGCAACGCCGTCCCGGAGGGTGCCGCCGTCCGGGACGAGACGGGCCGCACCTACGTCGCCGGGTCGGTGGCGCTGCCCTCGCTGCGGCTGTCGGCACTGCGTACTGCCGTGGCCATGGCGGTGGCCTCGGGCGCCACGTCCCTGGAGGCCGCGGCCGTGGTCTCGGAGGCCGCGCAGGTCCCGGCCGAGGACCTGGCGACCGTGCGCGACCTGGGCGGACCGGCCACCCCGGTGCTGCTCGCGGGCCCCGACGGCGAGGTGCACTCGACGGTACCGGCGGGCTGAGCCGCCGGACGGCCCCCGCTGCCGCCGGTCCCGGGACGGGACCTCGGCGGCCGGGGCCACCCCGTCCATCAGGGACAATGGTCGTCATGAACGCATCCTCCGCCACCACCGGCGCCCCCGAAGGCCGCACCCAGGGCGAGGCGCCGCACCGCTCGGGCTTCGCCTGCTTCGTCGGCCGCCCGAACGCGGGCAAGTCGACGCTGACCAACGCGCTGGTGGGCACGAAGGTCGCGATCACCTCCACCCGCCCGCAGACGACCCGGCACACAGTGCGCGGCATCGTGCACCGCCCGGAGGCACAGCTCGTCCTGGTGGACACCCCCGGCCTGCACAAGCCCCGCACCCTGCTCGGCGAGCGGCTGAACGACGTGGTGCGCACCACCTGGGCGGAGGTCGACGTCATCGGCTTCTGCGTACCGGCCGACCAGAAGATCGGCCCCGGCGACCGGTTCATCGCGGGCGAGCTGGCCGAGCTGAAGAAGCGCACCCCGAAGGTCGCGGTGGTCACCAAGACCGACCTGGTCTCCCCGGAGGCACTCGCCCAGCAGCTTCTCGCCGTGGACCGGCTCGGACAGGAGCTGGGCATCGAGTGGGCGGAGATCGTCCCGGTCTCCGGCACCGAGGGCTCCCAGGTGGACCTGCTGGCCGACCTGCTGGTGCCGCTGCTGCCCGAGGGACCGCCGCTCTACCCGGACGGCGACCTGACGGACGAACCCGAGCAGGTCATGGTCGCCGAGCTGATCCGGGAGGCGGCGCTGGAGGGGGTGCGGGACGAGCTGCCGCACTCGATCGCGGTGGTGGTCGAGGAGATGGTGCCGCGCGAGGACCGGCCCGCCGACCGGCCGCTGCTGGACGTCCACGCCAACATCTTCCTGGAGCGCCCCAGCCAGAAGGGCATCGTCATCGGCCCCAAGGGCAAGCGCCTCAAGGAGGTCGGCAGCGCCTCGCGCCGGCACATCGAGGCCCTGCTGGGCACGCCCGTCTACCTCGATCTGCACGTCAAGGTCGCCAAGGACTGGCAGCGCGACCCCAAGCAACTGCGCCGGCTCGGCTTCTGACACCGCGCTTCCGACACCGCTTCCGGCATCGGCTCCGACACCGCGTCGCCATCCCCCCGGCACCGCCCCGGCCCGGGGCCGCGGCGCCCGCGCTTCTCAGCCGCGCGGGGGCACGGGGATGCGCATCAGGTCCCGCGCCGCGGTCAGTTCGCCCCGGAACCCGGCGTCGCGGGCCTCGGCGGCGAAGAGCGCGGTGTCCTGGTAGCGCTGCGAGAAGTGCGTGAGCACCAGGTGGCGTACGCCCGCCTCGGCCGCCACCCGGCCCGCCTGGAAGGCCGTCAGATGGCCGGAGACCTCGGCCAGTTCCGTCTCGGCCCGCAGGAAGGTCGACTCGATGACGAGCAGGTCGCAGCCCTCGGCCAGTTCCTGCACCCCGTCGCAGAGCCGGGTGTCCATGACGAAGGCGAAGCGCTGCCCGCGGCGCGGCGCGCTGACCTCCTCCAGCCGCACCCCCCGCAGCTCCCCCTCCCGCTGGAGGCGGCCCACGTCCGGGCCGCGGATCCCCCGCTCGGCCAGCCGCTCGGGCAGCATCCGGCGCGTGTCGGGCTCCGTCAGCCGGTAGCCGAAGGTCTCGATGCGGTGCGAGAGCAGGTGCGCCTCCAGGGTGAAGGGCGCCTCCGGCCGCTGCGCGCCGCCCTCTTCCGGGATCCGCTCCCGGCCTGCGGTGGTCAGATGCGTCCCGGAAGCCGCCACCAGGACCCCGGGCTCCTCCACGGGTGCCTCCCGCAGCCGGAGGGTGTCGTGGAACGGAGTGGCGTGCCGCAGCCGCTCGAAGTACCGCTGCCCGCTCGCCGGGTAATGGGCCGTCACCTCGTGCGGCACCCCGTCGAGACTCATGTGCTGGATGACGCCGGGCAGGCCGAGGGTGTGGTCGCCGTGGAAGTGCGTCAGGCAGATCCGGGTCAGATCGTGCGCCGCGACGCTGGTGTGCAGCATCTGCCGCTGGGTGCCCTCACCCGGGTCGAACAGGATGCCCTCGCCGTCCCACAGCAGGACGTACCCGTTGTGGTTGCGCTGCCGGGTGGGAACCTGGCTGGCGGTGCCCAGGACGACCAGTTCGCGCGCCGACACCGCGCCTCAGCACCTCATCCGGGGGGCCATTCGAGACCGCGGCCGCCGAGGACGTGCGCATGCGCGTGGAAGACCGTCTGACCGGCGCCGGACCCGGTGTTGAAGACCACCCGGTACCCGGTGCCGGGCCCGCCGTCCGGCACGGCGATCCGCTCCAGCGCCGCCACTTCGCCGGCCTCCCGCACCACGTCGGCGATCAGCTCGGGAGAGGCTGCCGCGAGGGACGCCGCGTCCGGATAGTGCGCCTTCGGGATCACCAGCACATGGGTGGGCGCCTGGGGGTTGATGTCGCGGAAGGCGACGGTCGTGTCGGTCTCCCGCACCAGCGTCGCGGGCACCTCACCCGCGACGATCTTGCAGAACAGGCAGTCCTGCTGCGGTTCTCCGTTGGAAGCCATGCCGGGATGCTACCCGAGGGACAGCGCTGCCCCGGGTGTCCGGACGGGGGCCCTCACCCCCAGCGCCCGCTCCGGGCGAGCAGCACGGCGGTGGCCGCCGTACCGGCCGTGGAGGTCCGCAGCACGCTCGGCCCGAGCCGCAGCGGCGCGGCCCCGGCCCGCGCGAAGAGCTCCAGCTCCTCCGGCGCGACCCCGCCCTCGGGGCCGACGACCAGCACGATCTCCCCCGTCTCCGGCAGGGCCGCCGAGGCCAGCGGGGTGCTGCCCTCCTCGTGCAGCACGGCGGCGAAGTCGGCGGACTCCAGCAGCGCGGCGACCTCCCGGGTGGCAGCGAGCTCGGCCACCTCGGGGAACCGCAGCCGCCTGGCCTGCTTACCCGCCTCCCGCGCCGTGCTCCGCCACTTGGCGAGCGACTTGGCCGCCCGCTCCCCCTTCCACCGGGTCACCGCGCGGGACGCCGCCCACGGCACCACGGCGTCCACGCCCGTCTCCGTCATCGTCTCCACGGCCAGCTCCCCGCGGTCCCCCTTGGGCAGCGCCTGGACGACGGTGATCCGGGGGCGGGGCGCGGGCTCGGTGCGCACCTCGCGGACGGCGACCTCCAGCCGGTCCTTGCCCTCGGCCGCGGTCACGCTCCCGTACGCGCCGGTGCCCGCACCGTCCGTGAGGACGACCTCCTCGCCCGGCCGCAGCCGGCGGACCGAGACGGCATGCCGCCCCTCCGGACCGTCCAGCACCACCGTGCCGGGCCGCAGCAGCCCGGCCTCGGCCAGGAACACCGGCGCGCTCACGATCCCGCCTCCCGCAGCTCGGCACGTGCCGCGTCGCACTCCGCCACCAGCACCTCCACGAGCTGCCCGGCGGGCAACTCCCGGGCCAGCCGGTGCCCCTGGCCCGCCCACAGCGCCATCGCCTGCGCGTCGCCCGCCTTCGCCGCCGCCCGGCGCAGCCCGGCCGTCAGATAGTGGAGCTGCGGATAGGCGGTGGGCGCGTACGGGCCGTGCTCGCGCACGAAGCGGTTGACCAGCCCCCGGGCCGGGCGCCCCGAGAAGGCGCGGGTCAGCTCGGTGCGGGTGAAGAGCGGGTCGGTCAGCGCCCGCTTGTGCAGCGGGTGGGCGCCGGACTCCTCGGTGGCCAGGAACGCGGTGCCCAACTGGGCCGCGACGGCACCCGCCGCGCGCACGGCGGCGATCTGCCGGCCGCGCATCAGCCCGCCCGCGGCCACGAGGGGAAGCTGCACCGCTTCCCTGACCTGCGCGATCAAGGACAGCAGCCCGATGCCGGCACTCCCCCGGTCCCCCTGCGGATCGTCCCGGTGCGTGCCCTGGTGGCCGCCCGCCTCGATGCCCTGCACGCACACGGCCTGTGCACCGGCCGCCTGCGCCACCCGCGCCTCGGCGACGGAGGTCGCGGTGACGACCGTGCAGGTGCCCAGCGCCGCGAACCGCTCCAGCACCCGGCGGGCGGGGCAGCCGAAGTGGAAGGAGACGACCGGCACCGGATCGTCGTGGAGGATCGCGAGCTTCGCCTCGTAGGCGTCGTCCGTCTTGCCTTCCGGGTCGCCCAGCTCCGTCTCGTACCAGGCGGCCTCGCCCGCGAGCTGCTCGCGGTAGACATCGACCGCGGCGGGATCGGCGGTGCGGGGCTGCGGCATGAACAGGTTGACGCCGAAGGGGCGCCCGGTGAGCTGCCGGAGCTGCCGGATCTCCTCGTACATCGCCTCCGGCGTCTTGTACCCGGCGGCCAGGAAGCCCAGCCCCCCGGCCTCGCACACCGCCGCCACCAGCTCGGGGCGGGAGACCCCGCCCGCCATCGGCGCCTGGACGAGGGGATGCGCAGTCAGCTCCGAGAGCGAAGGCGGCGAGGTGGACATGAACACATCCTGTCACGTCCCCTGTACGGCCCCGGCACACCGTCCCCGGTCCCCCGGCCCGGGGGACCCGCGGTCCGGCGCACCGGCCCGCCGCGCGCGCTCAGCGGCCGTTGAAGGCGTCCTTCAGGCGTGAGAAGAGCCCCTGCTGCCCCGGCTGGAACTGCCCGGTGGGCCGCTCCTCGCCGCGGAGCTTGGCCAGCCGCCGCAGCAGCTCCTCCTCCTCCGCCTCCAGCTTGGTCGGGGTCGTCACCTCGACGTGCACGATGAGCTGGCCCCGGCCCCCGCCGCGCAGATGGGTGACGCCGCGCTCGTGCAGCGGGACCGACTGGCCGGACTGGGTACCGGGACGGATGTCGATCTCCTCCATGCCGTCCAGCGTCTCCAGCGGCACCTTCGTGCCCAGCGCCGCCGCCGTCATCGGGATGGTGACGGTGCAGTGCAGATCGTCGCCGCGGCGCTGGAAGGTCGGGTGGGAGTTCTCGTGGATCTCCACATACAGGTCGCCGGCCGGGCCGCCGCCCGGGCCGACCTCGCCCTCGCCCGCGAGCTGGATGCGGGTGCCGTTGTCGACACCGGCGGGGATCTTCACGGTGAGGCTGCGCCGCGAGCGCACCCGGCCGTCCCCGGCGCACTCCGGGCACGGGGTGGGCACCACGGTGCCGAAGCCCTGGCACTGCGGACACGGCCTGGACGTCATGACCTGGCCCAGGAAGGACCGGGTGACCTGGGAGACCTCGCCCCGGCCGCGGCACATGTCACAGGTCTGCGCCGAGGTGCCGGGCGCGGCACCGTCGCCGCTGCAGGAGTTGCAGACGACGGCCGTGTCGACCTGGATCTCCTTGGTGGTGCCGAACGTCGCCTCATCCAGGTCGATGTCCAGCCGGATCATGGCGTCCTGGCCCCGGCGGGTGCGGGAGCGCGGGCCGCGCTGCGCCGCCGTGCCGAAGAAGGCGTCCATGATGTCGCTGAAGTTGCCGAAGCCCCCGCCGAACCCGCCGGCTCCGCCGCCCGCGGCGCCCGAGGCCGGGTCCCCGCCCAGGTCGTAGACCTGCTTCTTCTGCGGGTCCGAGAGCACCTCGTAAGCGGTGTTGATCTCCTTGAACCGCTCCTGGGTCTTCGGATCCGGGTTGACGTCCGGGTGCAGCTCGCGCGCGAGCCTGCGGAACGCCTTCTTGATCTCGTCCTGCGAGGCGTCGCGCTGCACGCCGAGGACCGCGTAGTAGTCCGTCGCCACCTTATGACTCCGCCAGGATCTGTCCGACGTACCGTGCCACTGCGCGTACAGCTCCCATCGTTCCGGGGTAGTCCATGCGGGTCGGTCCGACCACGCCGAGTTTGGCGACTGCTTCGTCGCCCGAACCGTAACCGACCGAGACGACCGATGTGGAACTCAGCCCCTCGTGCTGGTTCTCATGCCCGATTCGTACGGTCATACCCGGATCCTTGGCCTCTCCGAGCAACTTCAGCAGCACGACCTGCTCCTCCAGCGCCTCCAGAACGGGCCGGATGGTGAGCGGGAAGTCGTGCCCGAAGCGGGTGAGATTGGCGGTTCCGCCGATCATCAGCCGCTCCTCGGTCTCCTCGACCAGGGTCTCCAGCAGGGTGGCCAGCACGGTCTGGATCGTGCCCCTGTCGTCGGCGTCGAACGCCTCCGGCAGGTCCTGCACCAGGGAGGGGACCTCGGTGAACCGCTCGCCGACCACCCGGCTGTTGAGCCGGGCACGCAGGTCGGCCAGCACCGCCTCGCCGATCGGCGCCGGGCAGTCGATCAGCCGCTGCTCGACCCGGCCGGTGTCGGTGATCAGCACCAGCATCAGCCGCGCGGGAGCCAGCCCGAGCAGCTCCACGTGCCGCACCGTCGACCGGGTCAGCGAGGGGTACTGCACCACGGCCACCTGCCGGGTGAGCTGCGCCAGCAGCCGCACCGTGCGGCCGACGACGTCGTCGAGGTCGACGGCGCCCTCCAGGAAGTTCTGGATGGCCCGGCGCTCGGGCGAGGAGAGCGGCTTGACCCCGGCGAGCTTGTCGACGAAGAGGCGGTACCCCTTGTCGGTGGGGATGCGGCCCGCGCTGGTGTGCGGCTGGGCGATGAACCCGTCGTCCTCCAGCGCCGCCATGTCGTTGCGGACCGTGGCCGGGGACACCTTGAGATTGTGCCGCTCGGTCAGGGCCTTGGAGCCGACCGGCTCCTCCGTGCCGACGTAGTCCTGGACGATGGCGCGGAGCACTTCAAGTCGACGCTCGCTGAGCACGGCGCACACCTCCCGTCCGGCCGCTGGTCCGAGGTCCCGATTCCGGCGGCTGATCCTCTGGCACTCTTCGTGCCGGAGTGCCAAGCCCCTGGGCCAGTGTACGGCCGGTCACCACAGCCGGGGCAAGGGCCGCCTGCCCGCGGGCCCGACGGTACCCCGCACCCGCTCCCGGCCGCGGCTTCCGGAGCGGCCGAGAGCGCCGCGCCCGGGCTGCGGTTAGCGTCGTCCCATGCAGCCGTTCGCAGAAGACGCCAGGCAGGACCCGTCGGCCGCCGACAGCCGCTGGGAGCAGCTCGCCCCCGGGGTGCTGCGGCGCAGGCTGCCGCAGTGGGACGCGACGGTCGGCGCCGTCGCCGGGGACAGCGGCGCACTGCTCGTCGACACCGGGTCCAGCCTGCGGGAGGGCGCCGCGATCCGCGCGGACGTGGCCGCACTGCTGGGGTGCCGGGTGACGCGGATCGTCCTCACCCACCCGCACTTCGACCACGTCTTCGGCACCGCCGTCTTCTCCGGCGCCCAGGTGTACGCGGCCGTCGGCGTCCGCGAGCTGCTGGCCCGCAGTACCGACGTGCTCCGGGACGACGCCGTCGCGCACGGCCTGCTGGAGGACGAGGCGGGCGAGGCGGCCGACGTGCTGGTGCGCCCGCACCATCCGGTCAGCGGGCAGCTCACCCTCGACCTGGGCGGACGGGAGGCCGTGCTGGTGAACGTCGGCCCCGCGCACACCGAACACGACCTGGCCGTCCTGGTGCCCGGCTCCCCCGACGTCGTCTTCTGCGGCGACCTGGTGGAGGAGTCCGGTGCGCCGCAGGCCGGCACGGACGCCCACCTCGCCCGCTGGCCCGCCGCGCTGGACCGGCTGCTGGCCCTGGGCGGCGAGGACGCGGTGTACGTGCCGGGGCACGGAGCGCTGGTCGACGCGGCGTTCGTACGGACGCAGCGGGACGAGCTGGCGCGCCGCTCCGCGCCGTAGAGCGGGCCGCGGGCCGCGGGGCACGTAGCAGAATGAGCGGCATGCGCAGCCGTTACGACAATCCGGACCTGACCCCTCCGTGGAAGCGGCCCCGAGCCGTGCCGGAGGTGGCCGCCGAGCCGGACCTGGTGGTGGAGGAGGTCAGCACCGGGTTCTGCGGGGCGGTCGTGCGGTGCGAGAAGACCGCCGAGGGCCCGACCGTCACGCTCGAGGACCGCTTCGGCAAGCACCGGGTCTTCCCGATGGCGGTGGCGGGCTTCCTGCTGGAGGGGCGGACGGTGACGCTGGTGCGGCCGGCGCCCGGTGGCGGGCGGGGCCCGGGCACCCCGGCCGGGCGGCCGCGGACGGCCTCCGGCTCGCTGGCCGTACCGGGGGCGCGGGCCCGGGTGGCACGCGCCGGGCGGATCTACGTCGAAGGGCGGCACGACGCCGAACTGGTCGAGCAGGTGTGGGGCGACGACCTGCGCATCGAGGGGGTGGTCGTGGAGTACCTGGAGGGCGTCGACGACCTGCCCGCCGTCGTGGAGGCGTTCTCGCCCGGCCCCGGAGCCCGCCTCGGAGTGCTGGTGGACCACCTGGTGCCCGGCTCGAAGGAGTCCAGGATCGCGGCGGAGGTCTGCGGAGACCATGTGCTGGTGGTGGGGCACCCGTACATCGACATCTGGGAGGCCGTGAAGCCCGCGTCGGCCGGCATCCGGGCCTGGCCGCGCGTTCCGCACGGCCAGGACTGGAAGACCGGGGTCTGCCGCGCCCTCGGCTGGCCGGAGCACACCGGTGCCGCCTGGCAGCAGCTCCTGGGCCGGGTGCGCAGCTACAAGGACCTGGAGCCGGCGCTGCTGGGCCGCGTGGAGGAACTGATCGACTTCGTGACGGCCCCGGACGGCGCCTGACCGGTCCGGACAGCACCTGCCCGGTCCGGACCGGGCCCGGGTCGGTCAGGACCGGGTCCGGGTCGGTCAGGGCCGGGTCCGGGTCGGTCAGGACCGGGTCCGGGTCCGGGTCGGTCCGGGGCGGCGGAGGTGCGGGCGCCCGGGCTCCGGCCGCCCGTGCGGGGCTCCGGACCGGCGGCTGTCCGGTCCGGACGCGGACCGGGGACAATGGACGGATGCCCTCCGCACTGCCCGACGGCGAGCCCGTGCCGCACGACGGTTCGCTCCCCCCGCACACGCTGACCCGCGGCGCCGACGGCGCCCGCCCGCTCGGCGTCTACATCCACGTCCCGTACTGCGCCACCCGCTGCGGCTACTGCGACTTCAACACCTACACCGCCACCGAGCTGCGCGGCGCCGACGGCGCGGTGGCCGCCTCCCAGGAGAACTACGCGCACAGCCTCATCGAGGAGATCCGGCTGGCCCGCCGGGTGCTGGGCGAGGATCCGCGCCGGGTCGGGACGGTGTTCGTCGGCGGCGGCACCCCCACCCTGCTGCCCGCCGCCGACCTGGCCCGCATGCTGGCGGCCGTCCGGGAGGAGTTCGGACTGGCCGAGGACGCCGAGATCACCACCGAGGCGAACCCGGACTCGGTGGACCCGGGCTACCTGGCCGAGCTGCGGGAGGCGGGGTTCAACCGGATCTCCTTCGGCATGCAGAGCGCACGCGAGCACGTGCTGCGGGTGCTGGAGCGCACCCACACGCCCGGCCGGCCGGAGGAGTGCGTCGCGGAGGCCCGCAAGGCGGGCTTCGCGCACGTGAACCTGGATCTGATCTACGGGACGCCGGGCGAGACGGACGAGGACTGGCGCGCCTCCCTGGACGCCGCGCTGGCCGCGGGCCCGGACCACATCTCGGCGTACGCGCTCATCGTGGAGGAGGGCACCCGGCTCGCCCGGCGTGTGCGGCGCGGGGAGGTGCCGATGACCGACGACGACGTGCACGCCGACCGCTATCTGATCGCCGAGGAGCGGCTGACCGCCGCAGGTATGGAGTGGTACGAGGTCTCCAACTGGGCGGTGGCGGGCGATCCGGCCGCCCGGTGCCGGCACAACGAGCTGTACTGGACGGGCGCCGACTGGTGGGGCGCGGGGCCGGGCGCCCACAGCCATGTCGGCGGGGTGCGCTGGTGGAACGTCAAGCATCCGGCAGGCTACGCGCGGGCGCTGGCCGAGGGCCGCTCACCCGGTGCGGGCCGGGAGCTGCTCGGCGACGAGGACCGGCGGGTCGAGCGGATCCTGCTGGAGCTGCGGCTCCGCCGGGGCTGCCCCCTCTCGCTGCTGGCCCCCGAAGGCGCCCGGGCGGCCGCCCGGGCCCGCGCCGACGGACTGCTGGAACCGGGCCCGTACGAGGCGGGCCGGGCCGTGCTCACGCTGCGCGGACGCCTGCTGGCCGACGCGGTCGTCCGGGACCTGGTGGACTGAGCCGACGCGCCGCGTGCCGTGCGAGGCGGCGCCGCGCGCACGGGATGGGCGGCACCGCAGTGCGTGCGCTGCGCTGCCCGGCCGCGCCGTGCCCGGCCTCGCCATGCGGTGTCGGCCTCGCCATGCGGTGTCGGCCTCGCCATGCGGTGCGGTCGGTCAGCCGGTACGCGCGACGGCGGCGGCGCCGGTGGTCTCCGGCAGCCGCAGCACCAGCATCGCCAGATCGTCGGCGGGCAGATCCGGCGCGAAGGCGTACACGGCCCGGCGCAGCCGCTCGGCCGTCTCGCCCGCGTCCAGCCCCGCGGAGTCGGCGAAGCAGGCCGCCAGTCCGTCGCTGTCGTCGAACAACCGGCGGCCGCAGCGCCGTTCGGTCACCCCGTCGGTGACGCACAGCAGCGTGTCGCCGGGGTGCAGCGTGAAGGACTGGCACTCGTAGCTGACCTGCTGGGCGACCCCGAGGAGTAACTGGGGCAGCGCGGCGGTCCGCACCTGCCCCGCGGCATCCCGGACGAGCGGCAGCGGATGCCCCGCGCAGGTGAGCGTGCAGTCCACCAGGCCGTCGCGGAAAGCGAGTTCCCCGTAGACGACGGACAGGAACCGGGCCTGCTCACCGACCTCCCGGTTGAGCCGGTCCAGGGTCTCGGGCACGGAGTGGCCCTCGCGGGCCAGCAGCCGCAGCACCGGGCGGGCCAGTCCGGTGACCACAGCGGCCTCGGGGCCGTTGCCGCAGACGTCACCGAGTGCGAACCGCCAGCGGCCGTCGGGCAACCGCAGCAGGTCGTAGAAGTCGCCGCCCGCCCAAGTGCCCTCACCGACCGGTTCGTAGACCAGCGCGGTGTCCAGGCCGGGGACGTGCATCTCCTCGCTGGGCAGCAGCCCGCGCTGGAGGATCCGGCTGATGTTCTCCTGGAGCGCGTAGCGGCGGGCCGAGAGCACCGCGAGCGCCACCCGGCGGGCGAAATCCTCCACCAGGCCCAGCACTTCGTCCGGTATCCGCAGCAGCCCGGCGCGCCCGATCACCAGCGTGCCGACCGGGCGGCCGCCGACGACCAGATCGCACCGGGCCGAGGCGCCGCTGCCGCCGCCCGCCGCGGCGCCCGCCGGCCAGCGCCACGGGGTCGCCTGTCCCGGCAGCACACGGAGTGCGGGGACGGGCGGTTCATCGGCGAGCCGGGCGCGCAACTGCTCGATCCGGCCCTCCTGCGCGTGCCAGACCCGGGCCAGCCGGGGCAGCCGGGAGCGTTCGTCGTCCCGCAGCCACACGGCGCACCAGTCGGCGAAGCGGGGCACCATCAACTGCCCGGCGAGCGAGGCGACCTTGTCCTCGTCCGTGTGCCCGGCCAGCAGGTCGGACGCCTCGGCGAGGAAGGAGAGCGCGCCGTTGCACATCCAGTCCCGGTGCGGGAGCCGGGGTGCCGGGCACTGCGCGGCGGGCGCGGCGCCGCCCGGCCCCTCAGGGCCCGGGTGCGGGCACGAGTGCGGACTCCGCGACAGGCTGTCGCCGGACGCCTCGCGCGGACCGTCCCGTACGGCGTCCTTCCGCGGTGCGGCGCCCGGATTCCTCACGGCGTCCGCGACCGCTGGCGTGTCCGTGTCCGTGTCCGTGTCCGTGTCCGTGTCCGTGTCCGCCTGAGCGTCAGTGTCAGTGTCCGCGTCTGGGTCGGCGTCGGCGTCGGTGTCGGCGTCTGGAGGGTGGACGGCCGTGCCGAGCTGGAACCACACCGACTTGCGGTCCCTGCGGTAGCTGAAACCCCACTCCTTGGCGAGCGCGCCGACCAGCCGCAGGCCATGCCCCTCCTCACCGTGCGCGGCCACCCGGCGGGCGGGGTGAAGGTCGGCCACCTCCGCGTAGACGACCCCCGCCGCATAGCGGCACTCCAGGCCGACCGATGTGCCCGCGTGCACCACCGCGTTGGTCACCAGTTCGCTGACCAACAGCACCGTGTCGTCCGCCGGGGTGCCGTGCACCCCCCAGCGGTCCAGTGCCACCCGGGCGAAGCGGCGGGCCGCACCGGCGGCGAGCGTGTTCCCCGGCAGTTCCGTCCGCACGGCATGCGGCATCCCGCCCCCACCGCGTGCCGCGACCGGTGGCCCCGCGACCGCCGTGTCCGCCCCCGCGCTGCCCTTCGTCTCCACCATCTGCGCCATCCGCGCCTCGTCCACGCTCTTCATCGCACACCCTCCCCGGGCCTTTCCCGGGCACACACCCCCCGGCCGTTCCCTCACCGCGCTCGGCGCGGTAGAGCAAGGGTGACAGAAGGGGCCCGCTCATATGCGCCGAGTCACGGAAATGGTGGCCGAAGACCGCCGCTCGCGCCCGTGTGCGGTTGACATCGCCCGGCCGCCGGATACTCTGCTTCTTCTCCGCGCTCGGCCGTTGGCGCTCAGCGCTCAGCGCTCAGCGCTCGGCCCGCGACCGGCCGGAACCACGACAGCCGACAGGGCAGCGAGGACCACATCGACGGGCGCTGCTGCGGCAGGAGTTCGCGCCGGCGCTGCTGGACGCGGTGACGCCCGGGGTGGACGGTTTCGAGACAGCACACAGCGCATCAGGCGCGGCGAGCACACCGGTCACGCCCCGAGCTTCTTGCCGACCGGGCCCGGGACCACGGCACGGGCCCGGGATACGCCGGCCGCCCGGTGCGCGGCGGGGGCGGCGGATTGTGTGCCCGAACCGTTCGGCGCCTGGGTGGCACGCGCCACGGTGTCCGTGATGTCCCTCTTCCGCGATCCGCACCGCGAAGGCGGCCGGTCGCACCGCTTCCCTGACGGCTTCACCGGCCGACTGCCGACGGTGGGGCTCCGTCCGGCGGCAGGCGGATGCGCCCACAGCACGCGGCCGGCCCGGCCCACAGCACGCGGCCGGCCCGCGACGTGGCCGCCCCGGCCGCGTCCTCGTACGGGGGACGCGGATCCTGACGGCCACCGCTCCGCGGACCCGGCCGCTGCCGAGGGGCGGGCGGCTGCCGCGCCGCCCGGCGGGCTGCGGGGCGCGGCATGCGGCCCGGGGGGCCTCAGCGTTCGCGCGTGCCCTCGTACATCTCCTCGATCAGCTCGCCGTACTCCCGCTCCACCACCGGGCGCTTCATCTTCAGGCTGGGCGTCAGCTCACCGTGCTCGATGTCCAGGTCGCGCGGCAGGACCCGGAACTTCTTGACCGTCTGCCAGCGCTGGAGTCCTGCGTTGAGCTGCTCGACATAGCCGTCCACCAGGGCGCGCACCTGCTCGGAGGCGACCACCTCGGCGTAGGGCTTGCCCTTGAGGTCCTCGTGGTCCGCCGCCCACGCCGTGATCGCCGGTTCGTCCAGTGTGATCAGGGCGGTGCAGTAGTTCCGGCCCGCGCCGTGCACCAGGATGTTGGAGACGTACGGGCAGATCGCCTTGAACTGGCCCTCCACCTCGGCGGGCGCGATGTACTTGCCCCCGGAGGTCTTGATCAGGTCCTTCTTGCGGTCGGTGATCCGCAGGTAGCCGTCGTCCGACAGCTCGCCGATGTCGCCGGTGTGGAACCAGCCGTCCTCCTCCAGCACTTCGGCGGTCTTGTCCGCCAGCCCGTGGTACCCCTGCATGATGCCGGGGCCGCGCAGCAGGATCTCGCCGTCGTCCGCGATCCGCACCTCGGTGCCGGGCATCGGCTTGCCGACGGTGCCGGTGCGGAAGTTGTCGGTGCGGTTGCAGAAGCTGGCGGCGGACGACTCGGTGAGCCCGTAGCCCTCCAGGACCGGGATGCCCGCACCCGCGAAGAAGTAGCCCAGGTCGGGTGCGAGCGCGGCCGAACCGGAGACGCAGCCGACCATCCGGCCGCCGAACGCGTCCCGCAGCTTGCTGTAGACGAGCCGGTCGGCCAGCGCGTGCTTGACCTTGAGCCCGGTCGGCGCGTCCGGCACCCCGGTGCGGCGCTGGTTGTCCTGCGTCGTCCGCGCGTACTCGCGGGCCACCTCGGCCGCCCACTGGAAGATCTTGTACTTGGCGCCGCCGCCGGCCCGCGCCTTCTGCGCGACGCCGTTGTAGACCTTCTCGAAGATCCGCGGCACCGCGCACATCTTCGTCGGCTGGACGACCGGCAGATTGTCGATGATCTTGTCGACCCGGCCGTCCACCGCGATGACGTGTCCGGAGTCGATCTGCACGGAGATCAGCATCTTGCCGAACACGTGCGCCAGCGGCAGCCACAGGTACTGCACGTCGTCACTGTTCAGCAGGCCCGTCTGCGGCACCGCGCGGGCCATGTACGACCAGGCGTCCTGCGCCAGCCGGACGCCCTTCGGCTTTCCGGTCGTACCGGAGGTGTAGATGAGGGTGGCCAACTGGTCCGAGCGCAGTCCCTGCACCGTCTCGGTGATGGCGTCGGGGTGCTTCTCCCGGTAGGCGGCGCCCCGCCGCTCCAGCTCCGCGAAGCTCAGCGCCCAGTCCCCCGCCGCGTCCTCCGCCCCGGGCTCGCCGTCGACGAGCACCACATGCGCCAGGTTCGGCAACTCGTCCCGGTGCGCACGGACCTTGGCGAGCTGGTCGGCGTCCTCGGCGATCAGCACCTTGCTGTCGGAGTCGGCGAGGATGTAGGCCGTCTCGGAGTCGTTGGTGCTGGGGTAGACGGTGGTGGTGGCGGCGCCCGCGCACAGGATGCCCAGGTCGGAGAGGATCCACTCGATCCGGGTGCTGGAGGCGATGCCGACCCGTTCCTCGGGGCGCACCCCCAGGTCCATGAGCCCCGCCGCGATCGAGAACACCCGCTCGGCCGCCTCGCGCCAACTGTAGGAGCGCCACTCGTCCGGGCCCTCGCCGTCGCCCGCGGGCCGGATCACCGGATAACGGTACGCCTCCGCGTCGGGTGTGGCCTCGACCCGCTCCAGGAAGAGCGTGGCCACGGAAGGCGGCCGGTTCTCGATCAGGGACTGTGTGTCGCTCACGACATCCTCCGGGACCCGCGTCCTGCTTCGTCGTCCTGCTTCTCGTCCTGCTGCGTGTCGGCTCGCGCTTATTGACTCACGAGTAACTACTGAGCAGTGATCAGAGTAAAGGCAGCAGCCCCCTTACGTAAGGGGTCTACCGCTACGTAAGGGGGCTGCTGCGGAGCGCACACGGACACCGCCGACCGAGCCGCCGACAGGACCGTCGGCGGGGCTCTCGACGGGGCCCCTCGGCGAGGCTCTCGGCGGCAGTGCGGCGGGCCCGAGGCGGCCGGTGTGCGGACCGGCCGCCTCCGCCCGCCGTCTCCGCCCGCCGGGCTACTTCTTGGCCTTGGCCTTGGCGTCGCCGCCGGAGTCGTCGCTGGAGAGCGCCGCGATGAACGCCTCCTGCGGCACCTCCACCCGCCCGACGACCTTCATCCGCTTCTTGCCTTCCTTCTGCTTCTCCAGCAGCTTCCGCTTCCGCGAGATGTCACCGCCGTAGCACTTGGCCAGGACGTCCTTGCGGATCGCGCGGATCGTCTCGCGGGCGATGATGCGGGCGCCGACAGCCGCCTGGATGGGCACCTCGAACTGCTGCCGGGGAATCAGCTCCCGCAGCTTGTTCGCCATCCGGGTGCCGTAGGAGTACGCCTTCTCCTTGTGCACGATCGCGGAGAACGCGTCCACCTTGTCGCCCTGGAGGAGGATGTCGACCTTGACCAGGTCGGCTGTCTGCTCGCCGGTCGGCTCGTAGTCCAGCGAGGCGTAGCCGCGGGTCTTGGACTTCAGGGCGTCGAAGAAGTCGAAGACGATCTCCGCGAGCGGCAGCGTGTACCGCAGCTCCACCCGGTCCTCGGACAGGTAGTCCATGCCCTGCAGGGAGCCGCGCCGCGACTGGCACAGCTCCATGATCGCGCCGATGAACTCGCTGGGCGCGATGAGCGTCGCCCGCACCACCGGCTCGTGCACCGTGGCGGTCTTCCCGGTGGGGAACTCGCTGGGGTTGGTCACCACGTGCTCGGTGCCGTCCTCCATCTCCACGCGGTAGATCACGTTGGGCGCCGTGGCGATCAGATCGAGGCCGAACTCCCGCTCCAGCCGCTCCCGGATCACCTCCAGGTGCAGCAGCCCCAGGAAGCCCACCCGGAAGCCGAAGCCCAGCGCCGCGGACGTCTCCGGCTCGTAGGTCAGCGCGGCGTCGTTGAGCAGCAGCTTGTCCAGGGCGTCGCGCAGCTCGGGGTAGTCGGAGCCGTCCAGCGGGTACAGCCCCGAGAACACCATCGGCTTGGGGTCCTTGTAGCCGGGCAGCGGCTCCTCGGCGCCCTTGGCCAGCAGCGTGACGGTGTCCCCCACCTTGGACTGGCGGACATCCTTCACGCCGGTGATCAGATAGCCGACCTCGCCCACGCCCAGCCCGTCGGCAGGCGTCATCTCCGGCGAGTTCGCGCCGATCTCCAGCAGCTCGTGAGTGGCCCCGGTGGACATCATCCGGATCCGCTCGCGCCTGCCGAGCATCCCGTCGACGACCTTGATGTAGGTGACCACACCGCGGTACGCGTCGTAGACCGAGTCGAAGATCATCGCGCGGGCCGGCGCTTGCGCGTTCCCGGTCGGCGGGGTGACCTGGCGCACGACCTGGTCCAGCAGCTCCTCGACGCCCTCGCCGGTCTTGGCCGAGACGCGCAGCACGTCAGTGGGCTCGCAGCCGATGAGGTGCGCCAGCTCGGCGGCGAACTTCTCCGGCTGCGCCGCGGGCAGGTCGATCTTGTTCAGCACGGGGATGATCGTGAGGTCGTGCTCCATCGCCAGGTAGAGGTTGGCGAGGGTCTGCGCCTCGATCCCCTGCGCGGCGTCCACCAGCAGGATGCACCCCTCGCAGGCCGCGAGCGAGCGGGAGACCTCGTAGGTGAAGTCCACGTGCCCGGGGGTGTCGATCATGTTCAGGACGTGCGGGGTGGACGCGTCGTGCGTCGGGGCCCAGGGCATCCGCACGGCCTGGGACTTGATCGTGATGCCCCGCTCGCGCTCGATGTCCATACGGTCGAGGTACTGCGCACGCATCTGCCTCTTGTCCACGACGCCGGTGAGCTGGAGCATCCGGTCGGCAAGCGTGGACTTGCCGTGGTCGATGTGCGCGATGATGCAGAAGTTACGGATCAGCGCCGGGTCGGTACGGCTCGGCTCCGGCGCGTTCGTTGGGGTCGCGGGCACGCAGTGTCCTGTCGGTTCTGGCCTGTCGGTTTCGGGCTGTCGGAATCTTTCGGCGAGGTCTCGAACACCTTCGGCGGCCCGGTGCGGGCCCGTCGAGACGGATGTGTCGCATCCCATGGTCCCATGCGCACGGGGCACGGACCGGATTGGGAGGGGTGCTGCCCCGGCTGGTAGCCTGACCGACTGTGCCTTGTGGCACTGAAGGGTGCCTGCTCGGCACCAGCGTTTGAAAACTCCGAACCGCAAAGGCTCATTCGTGGCGAACATCAAGTCCCAGATCAAGCGGATCAAGACCAACGAGAAGGCCCGGCAGCGCAACAAGGCCGTGAAGTCCGAGCTGAAGACCGCGATCCGTCGCACCCGCGAGGCCGTCTCCGCCGGTGACGCCGCCAAGGCGGCCGAGGCGCAGCAGGTCGCCGCCCGGAAGCTCGACAAGGCCGCCAGCAAGGGTGTCCTGCACAAGAACAACGCGGCCAACAAGAAGGCCGCGCTGGCCAAGCACGTGGCCACCCTGAAGGGCTGACCGCCCTCTCGCAGCACTCTGCAGCTCGTCGGTCTCCCTGACCGCTCGGACTGACCGCTCGGACGACATGTGGCGGGCCCTCTCATCCGCCGTCCGCCCGAGCAACCGCTTGAGACAGGGCGCCGCACGCGGCCTGCGTTCGCCACGCGGGTGCGGCGCACCGGACAGACAGCGAAGGCCCCGCCCCAGCCCCTCCCCAGGGCTCGGGCGGGGCCTTTGTCCTGTCGGCTGTCCTGTCGGCCTTCGCGGTGTGCGGACGACGGCACATGCCGGATCCGGGCCGCCCGTCCCGTAGCGCCGGGAGGTGCAGGGCGGACGCGCGCAAGCCCTCGGGAACGGCGACGACGGACCCCGGGTGCGGTTCAGCGGGAGCGGGCGGCGCTCGCGATGGTGACGACGGCCTTCTCCAGCGCGTACTCCGGATCCATCCCGCCGCCCTTGACGGCCGCGTCCGCCGCGGCGACGGCGCGCAGCGCGGCGGCCACGCCGTCCGGCGTCCAGCCTCGGGTCTGCTGACGCACCCGGTCGATCTTCCACGGAGGCATGCCCAGCTCCCGCGCGAGGTCGCCCGGCCGCGCCCCGCGCGGCGCCCCGGCCAGCTTGCCGATGGCCCGCACCCCCTGTGCCAGCGCGCTGGTGATCAGCACCGGTGCCACTCCCGTGGCGACCGCCCAGCGCAACGTCTCCAGTGCCTCGGCGGCCCTCCCCTCGACCGCCCGGTCGGCGACGGTGAAACTGGACGCCTCGGCCCGGCCGGTGTAGTAGCGGCCGACCACCGCCTCGTCGACGGTGCCCTCGACATCGGCGGTGAGCTGCCGGCAGGCCGAGGCCAGCTCACGCAGATCGCTGCCGATGGCGTCCACCAGCGCCTGGCACGCCTCGGACGTCGCCGACCGCCCCAGGGCACGGAACTCGCCCCGGACGAACGCGAGCCGGTCCGCGGGCTTGGTCATCTTCGGGCACTCGACCTCGCGCGCACCCGCCTTCCGCGCCGCGTCCAGCAGCCCCTTGCCCTTGGCACCGCCCGGGTGCACCAACACCAGGGTGATCTCCTCCACCGGCGCCGTCAGATACGCCTTCACGTCCTTGACCGTCTCCGCGGCGAGGTCCTGCGCAGCGCGCACCACGACGACCTTCCGCTCGGCGAAGAGCGAGGGGCTGGTCAGCTCGGCCAGCGTGCCGGGCTGGAGCTCGCCGGGCGCCAGATCCCGCACGTCCGTGTCCGCGTCCGCGGCCCGTGCGGCATCGATCACCGCCCGCACGGCTCGCTCGATGAGCAGCTCTTCCTGCCCCACCGCCACGGTCACGGGCGCGAGCGGATCGTCCGAGGTCTTCTTACGCGTACCAGCCATCGCGGACAGCATCCCACGCCGCACCGACACAACGGCCCGAAGATCCCCCACCGTCCACTTCTCCGACCCGGTGCACGCGCGCCTCCGGGGACAGCGGGGCCCGCCTGGCGGTGGCCGGACAGCCGGGGCCTGGAACCGGCGCCACCGGCTCACGGGAACGCGGCTCCGAGCCCGGGACCGGGACATCCGCGACCCGGATCCGGGTCGCGGATGCGGATGCGGATGCGGATGCGAGCGGGACCGGTACAGGGCCCGGGAAGCCGGAGCGCCGGTGGCGGACCGAAGGCGACCGAAGGCGACCGAAGGCCGGGACAGTGCCGAAGAAGGGACCGGGACCGGGGGCGTACCGGGTCCTGGAGACGGATCAGGCATCGGAAAACCGACTCGGAGAACGGGTGCCGGGGCCGGAGGACGGGGGACGGTGGACGGCAGGCGGAGTCTGCGGTCGGCTGCCAGGGCGGGGCCGGAGCCGACCGTCGGGCACGGTTGAGAGAATGCCCCGGTGAACGACGTACGGCATGTGCTGGTGCTGCCCGACCGGGAGGCGGCCGAAGAGGTCGCCGCGACGCTGGAGGAGCGCCTCGGACTCGCCGAGGAGCCCGAACTCGTCCGCGACGCCCTCGCCGGAGAGGACGACGCCGAGGACGCCCAGTGGCTGGTGGTGCTCGAAGATCCGCCCGCCGTCTGCGATCCCGCCCTGCTGGAAGAGGTCGCGGCAGCGCACGAGGGCTGGCTGGAGCGGGACTGACCCGCCCGCCGGGGGCCGCCGCAGGACGCCCGGGGGCATCGGCGGAGCCCGGGGTGCCCCGCCGGGTCACCACGGCGGGAGTGCCGTCCGGGCGCCGGGTCAGCGCCAGCGCCCCGTGCCGGTCCGTGCGCGCCACGAGGGCACCCGCGGCGGACAGTGCGGCCAGCGTCTCGGGCGCGGGGTGCCCGTACGGGTTCTCCCGGCCCGCCGAGACCAGCGCCACCCGGGGACGGAGCCGCCGCAGCAAGGCCGGGGCCTGGAAGCGCGAACCGTGGTGTGCGACCTTGAGCACGTCCACCCGCGGCAGATCGGGCCGCGCGGCCAGCAGCGCCTGCTGCGCCTCGGGTTCGAGGTCGCCGGGGAGGAAGAGGCGGAGGCCCGCCGTGCGGACGAGCAGGGTGACGCTGGCGTCGTTGGCCCCGTCCCCATCGGTTCCGCCGCCACCGGCAGCGCTTCCGGCAGCACCCCCGTCCGCGGGGTCCGGCGGAGGCCACACCACCTCCCACCGCAGGTCTCCGGCACGCTGCCGCTCCCCGGCGTGCGAGAGGCGTACCGGCACTCCCGCACCCCGGGCGACGCCGCGCACGAACGCCGCCTGGCCGGGCGGCTCCGCCAGCGCGGTCGTGCGGATCTCCCCGACGCTCCGCCCGCGCAGCACTCCGGGGAGCCCGGCCACATGGTCGGCATGGAAGTGGGTCAGGACGACCAGCGGAACGCTGCGCACCCCGAGAGCACGCAAGCACCGGTCCACAGCGGCGGGTTCGGGCCCCGCGTCCACCACGACCGCCCCACCGGTGCCGCCCCGCTCGCCGTCCAGCGCGAGCACCAGCGCGTCTCCCTGTCCGACATCGCAGGCCACCATCCGCCAGCCCGTCGGGGGCCACCCGGTGAACGGCCGCACCAGCGGAACCGGCCGCAGCACCGCCACCAGCACCCCCAGCACGCAGGCGACCCCGAGCCAGGGGCGGCACGCGGCGGAGATGCGCAGCACCGCCAGCGCCCCGGCCAGCACGGCCGCCAGCCCCAGCGCGCCCGTCCAGCTTCCCGGCCAGCCGATCTCCGCGCCCGGCAGGCCGGCGCCCGTGCGCGCGACACCGGCGACGGCACTCGCCGGCCACCCCGCCAGCCAGGCGAGCCCCTCCGCCGCGGGCATGGCCACCGGGGCCGCCGCGAGCGCGGCGAATCCCAGCACCGTGGCCGGTGCGACCGCGAACTCGGCCAGCAGATTGCACGGCACCGCGACCAGACTCACATGCGCCGCCAGCACCACCACCACGGGCGCGCAGGCGGCCTGCGCCGCGGCCGCGGCGGCCAGTGCCTCCGCCGCCCTGCCGGGCCAGCCGCGCCGCCGCAGCGCCGCCGACCAGCGCGGCGCCACCGTCAGCAGGGACGCCGTGGCCAGCACGGAGAGCAGGAACCCGAAGTCCCGGGCCAGCCAAGGGTCGTAGCACACCAGCAGCAGTACGGCCGCTGCCAGTGCGGGCAGCAGCGAGCGCCGCCGCCCGGTGCCGATCGCCCACACCGTGATCAGCCCGCAGGCCGCCGCCCGCAGCACGCTCGGGTCCGGTCGGCACACCACGACGAAACCCAGTGTCAGCAGCCCGGCCGCGACCGCCGTGGCCCGCAGCGGCAGGCCGAGCCGGGGTGCGAGACCCCGCCGCTCCGCCCGGTGGGCGAGGCCGGGCGGACCGATGAGAAGAGCCAACATGAGCGAGAGGTTGCTTCCACTCACCGCGAGCAGGTGTGTCATGTCCACCGCCCGGAAGGCGTCCGCCAGCTCCCGGCTCAGCCGGGAGGTGTCCCCGACCACCAGCCCGGGCAGCAGCCCTCGTGCGTCCCCGTCCAGTCCCTCGCTCGCCTCCCGGAGCCCGGCGCGCAGCCCGCCCGCTGCCCGTTGGACCGCGGTGGGGCCCGCCACGATCCGCGGCGGACCGGACCGCACCCGCAGCACCGCCGCGATGTCCTGACCGCCCCGCCCACCCGGCGCAGGGGGCATCAGATCGGCCTCCACCCGCAGCCGGGTGGAGGGCAGCAGCCGCAGCCACGCGCTGCGCGCCGCGCTGTCCGCGTCCCGGCCACCGCCGGATTCCCGGGCGCCTGCCGCCCCGGTCCGCCGCCGGCCGGCCGGACCGCCGTCCCGCTCGGGGCGGACCAGCAGCAGCACCGGCGTCCGCAGACGGGTCCGGCCGCCGGAGGCGCCCGCCACCGCGACCGCGTCGGCGCGGACCACCACCCTCCCGGCAAGCTGCCGCGCACCGTGCGTCCTGGGCCGCGTGGGACGCGGGTCCTCGGTGACGGTGACCTCGACCGTCGCCCGCGCGTGGTCGGCGGCGAGTCCGGGCAACGGGCCCCGATGCAGATCGGCCGCGTGCAGTGCCGCCGTTCCGCCCGCCGCCGCGGCGCACAGCAGGGCCACGGCAGCGCTCACCGAGAGCGCAGGGCCCACCGCCCCCTTCCGCCCTGGACCGCGTCCGGCGGCGCCCCGCACCGCGGGCGAGCCGCACTCGCCGGACCCGCGTCCCGGCCCGGCGTCCGACGGGGTCGCGGAGCCGCGGCGCCGGAGGGCCCCGGCCAGCAGGGCCAGCCCGGCGGCAGCGCAGAGGACGGCGCCGACCACCGCTTGCTCCGCCGAGGCGCCCAGAGCCAAGGCCGCCGCCGCCCACGCCGCTCCGGCGGGCAGCACCAGCCGCAGATCCGGGGGCTCTCCCCCTTCCCGCACCGGCCGGCCGGCAGCCGCACGATCCGGGGCGGGCGCCCCGTCGGCGGCGCTCCGGGGACCGGGCGGTGGCGCGCCCGGAGACGGACCGCCCTGCGTTCCGGCGGCCGCTCGGCATCGGCTCACGGCGTCACCTGCGGCTGGATGTCCGCGAACCGCTTCTCCCCGATGCCGTTGACCTCCTTGAGCTGATCGACCGAGCGGAACCCGCCGTGCTGCGTGCGGTAGTCCACGATGTGCTGTGCCAGGACCGGCCCGACGCCCGGCAACGTCTCCAACTGCTCCCGGGTGGCCGAGTTGAGGCTGACCATGGCACCCGAGGGGCCGCCCGCGCCTGCGGGCCCCGGGGCACCACCGCCCGGGGCGGCGCTCCCGGCGGTTCGGGACCGGCCCGGCTCGCCCACGACGATCTGCTCGCCGTCGACCAGCAGCCGGGCCTGGTTCAGTCCCTCGGTGTCCGCACCCTTGCGCAACCCCCCGGCGGCCTCGAGCGCATCGGCCACGCGCGAGCCGCCGGGCAGCCGTTGGAGCCCGGGCTCGCGCACCTTCCCGGACACATCCACCACCAGCCCGCCGCTGGGTGCCGCACCACCGGCGACAGGAGCCGTCGAGGGCCCACCGCTCTCCCCAGGACGTGCGGCGGCCGCGTCAGGCGCACCGGACGGGCCGGACACGCCGGGGACGGGGACGCCCTGCGGCCGGCCCGTCCAGAAGTGGTGGACCGCGAAGCCGAGTCCGACCAGCAGCACCAGACAGAGCGCGACCAGCGTCTTCGGCTCCATACCGCAGCGCACCCGCAGCCAGACCGGCATACGCTCCGCCAGCGCAAGCCTCCAGCGCTCGCGCGCGGGCAGGGCCGGGGCGGGGTCCGGGGGCGGGACGGGGCCCGAGGCCGGAGCGGCGGGCGGGGGCGGGGGCGGGTCGGGAGACGCGGACGGGCCCGGAGAACCGCTCGGGGAAGGAGACGGGCCCGGGGAAGGGCGCGGGAACGAGACCAGCGGATCCGTTCCCGGCCGGTCCCGCCGCTCGGTGACGGGGTTGTCGCGGAAGGAGGTGTCGCGGCGCTCGATGCCTTCGCCCGGTCCGAGTCCGGGCTGCGGCGCGAGCTCCCGCGGACTCTGCGAACCGGCCGGGTCCTCCGGGACTTCACGTCGGGACCTGTGCTCCCTGCTGCGCCGCACGGCCGAACGCGCCATGGCAACGGCCTCGGCACGCGGCATGACAGCGGCGTCGGGTTCGGTGACGCACGGGTCGCCGGTGCCCGGTTCGACGGCGGGTCCGCGGAGATCCGGGGGAGCGGCGCCGTGACTGTCGGCGGGGTGCCGCCCGCTCGGCGGCCGGTCCCCGGGGTCGGGACCGGGAGGCTCGGTACTGGCGTGGGGCTGCTCGGTCAGCAGCGACCGGGCGCGGGCCGCCGCGCGGGGCCCCGCGCCCGATGGGCGCACCCGGCGCCGCGGCAGCCGGTGCGTACCCCGCCGGGTCGGACGGGGGCCGGGAGCGGCCCCTGGACCCCGGGGCGGTCGGCGCCGCGACGGGCGCCGGGGGCGACCACCCGTGCGCGGTGGCTCGGCCGCGGCGCCGGCCGCGTGCGGCTCCCGCGGCGCGTCCCGTCCACCGTCCTGGTCTCCGTGTGGTCCGGCCTCCCCCCGACCGTCCGGGGGCGCATCGCCCCGCTCTTCGCGGCATCCGCCGCCCCCTCCACCGTCCGGGGGCGCACCGTCCCGCTCTCCGCGGCGACTCCGGACGCTTCCGCCTTCCTCCGGCAGTTCCCACGGCAGTTCCCCCGGCGATTGCCACGGCGATTGCCACGGCGTTTCCCCCGACGCCTCCCACGGCTCCCGCGGTGCTGCTCGACGGGGCCGGGTGGTGACTGTTCGCACTGCTCGTTCGCTCATGCCCACTGACGGTAGGCAGCCCCGGCAGCTTTCGATGATCTTGCCCAGTTCCGGTGGACAACCCGCGAGTTGTGGACAACTCGCTCACTCATCCGAGGGAAAGCACGGCTCCCAGCAGGCCCGGACCGGTGTGGGCGCCGATGACCGCGCCGACCTCGCTCACATGCAGCTCACGCAGGCCGGGCACCCGGGCCCGGAAGCGCTCGGCGAGCTGTTCGGCGCGCTCGGCGGCGGCGAGGTGGTGCACCGCGACGTCCACTCGCGCGTCCCCGGCGCGCTCCACGACGATCTCCTCCAGCCGTGCGATGGCCTTGGAGGCCGTCCGCACCTTCTCCAGCATCCCGATCCGGCCGTCCGCGACCTCCAGCAGCGGTTTGACGGCGAGCGCGGAGCCCAGCAGCGCCTGGGCGGCGCCGATCCGGCCGCCCCTGCGCAGATAGTCCAGGGTGTCGACGTAGAAGACCGCGGAGATGCCCTCGGCACGCTTCTCGGCGGCTGCCACCGCCTCGTCCAGCGAGGCACCGGCCTCGGCGGCCTCCGCGGCGGCCAGCGCACAGAACCCCAGTGCCATGGCCACGACTCCGGTGTCGACCACCCGCACCGGAACCGGTGCCTGCGCGGCGGCCAGCACCGCGGCGTCGTAGGTGCCGGAGAACTCGGCGGACAGGTGCAGCGAGACGACGCCCGCCGCGCCGGCCTCGGCGGCGGCCCGGTAGGTACGGGCGAACGTCTCGGGGCTGGGCCGCGAGGTGGTGACCGGGCGCCGCTCGCGCAGCGCGGTGGCCAGTGACCGCGCGGAGATCTCCGTCCCCTCCTCCAGGGCCCGGTCGCCGAGGACGACGGTCAGCGGCACGGCTTCGATCCCGTGCCTGCTCAGCGCCTCCGGAGGCAGGTAGGCGGTGGAATCCGTGACGATCGCGAGGGGGCCGTGCATGGAACGGAGGGTATCGGGCGGGCGAACGGAGTGCCTCAGGAGGCGTTCCGCGGCCGCCGCTTCTCGAAGACCCCGGTCGAGTCCCTGCGGCCGGCCGCCCGGCCGGTCGGCTCGGAGGCGGTCAGGCCGGAGCCGGTCAGGTCGGCGGCCGAGAGGCCGGAGCCCTGCCCGGGCGGTCCGAGTTCGGGCCGGGCGGACTGTGCGGGCTTCTGCCGCCCCTCCTGTGCCTCCTGCTGCTCCGCGTGGGCATCCGGCGCGGAAGGTCCCGCGTGGCGGTCGGCCGCGGCCTCCCCGGCGGAGGAGCCCTCGGCAGCGGCGTCGGCGGCCGACCGCGGACCGGAGGGGCTCGGCGTCCAGTGGCGCAGCGCACCGGACTCGATGTCGATGCGGTCCCGCAGAGCGCCCAGCTCCTCGGCGTCGAACCGGCGCGCCCGGTCCTGGGCGGCGTAGCGCAGCGAGTCCGCGGACTCCTTGATGTGCCGCATGCGTTCGCGCGCCTCCGGCAACCGGGCGGCGATGCGGGAGTGGTCCGGCTCGCGCTCCATCAGCGCGCGCAGTTCCCGGTCCAGGTGGCGCGCGTGCTCGTGCAGGCTGTCGAGGAGGTCGACGGCTTCGCGGAGGCCCGGGTCGCGCTGAGCGTCGGCCTCCAGGGCCGCCCGTGTGCTGTCGATCGAGGAGCGCAACTCCAGCCGGATGCGGGCCGCTTGGCCGACCGGACCGGGCTGTGCCGAGCGGGCCTTGAGCAGGGTCTCCTCCGTCGTGCGCCGCACCTGCGCCCCGGTGCGCTCCACCCCGCGCTTGACGGCTCGCACGACACGCAGCGTGATGATCGTGCCGAAGATGAAAACGGCGAGCACGAACATCAAGCCGATGACGACTCCCACGTCCACAGGTCGCTCCTTAGTCGTCCGTCGTCCGTCGCCCCTTCTCTGTTCAGCGTAAACGGGCGCGGGCGGATCCGGGTTCCGCGGAACCCGGATCCGCCCCCATGACGTCCCGTAGGGGTCGCTCGCCCGGCCGTGACCGGCCGACCGCGCCGCGGCCCGGCCGTTCCCAGTCGGCCGCCGTTCCCAGTCGGCCGCCGTTCCCAGTCGGCCGCCGTTCCCGGTCGTTCCGGCCGGCCGACGCTACGCCGGAACGATGTTGACCAGCTTGGGCGCCCGGACGATCACCTTGCGGACCTCGGCACCGCCCAGCGCCTTCACGATCACCGGCTCGGCCAGTGCCAGCGCCTCCAGTTCGGACTCGGAGACGGACGGCGCCACCTCCAGCCGGGCCTTGACCTTGCCCTTGACCTGCACCACGCAGGTGACGGTCTCGTCCACCAGGTAGGCGGGGTCGGGCACGGGGAAGTCCTCGTGGACGACGGACTCCTCGTGGCCCAGCCGGCGCCACATCTCCTCGGCGATGTGCGGAGCCAGCGGCGCCACCAGCAGCACCATGGTCTCGGCGACGCCGCGCGGGACCTCGGGCAGCTTCGTGACGTGGTTGTTCAGCTCGGTGAGCTTGGCGATCGCGGTGTTGAAGCGCAGGGCGGCCATGTCCTGGCCGATGCCGTCGATCGCCTTGTGCAGGGCACGCAGGGTCGCCTCGTCCGGTGCGGAGTCGACCACGGTCGGCTCGCCCGTCGTCTCGTCCACGGCGTTCCGCCACAGCCGCTGCAGCAGCCGGAACTGGCCGACGACCGCGCGGGTGTCCCAGGGCCGGGAGACGTCCAGCGGCCCCATCGCCATCTCGTACAGCCGCAGGGTGTCGGCGCCGTACTCGCCGCAGATCTCGTCCGGGGTGACGGCGTTCTTCAGGGACTTGCCCATCTTGCCCAGCAGCCGGCTGACCTTCTCGCCCTGGTAGTAGTACGCGCCGTCGCGCTCCTCCACCTCCGCCGCGGGTACGGCGATGCCGCGCGCGTCCCGGTAGACGAACGCCTGGATCATGCCCTGGTTGTACAGCTTGTGGAACGGCTCGACGGAGGAGATGTGCCCCAGGTCGTGCAGCACCTTCGACCAGAAGCGGGCGTAGAGCAGGTGCAGCACGGCGTGCTCGGCACCGCCCACGTACAGGTCGACACCGCCCTTGGGCTGCCCCTCCCGCGGGCCCATCCAGTAGTTCTCGATCTGCGGGTCGACCAGCTTCTCGTCGTTCTGCGGGTCCAGGTAGCGCAGCTCGTACCAGCAGGAACCGGCCCAGTTGGGCATGGTGTTGGTCTCCCGCCGGAAGCGGCGCGGACCCTTGCCGTCGCCCAGGTCCAGGGTGACGCGAGTCCACTCCTCGTTCCGGGACAGCGGGGTCTCCGGGGAGGTGTCCGCGTCGTCCGGGTCGAAGGTGCGCGGGGAGTAGTCCTCGACCTCCGGCAGCTCCAGCGGCAGCATCGACTCGGGCAGCCCGTGGGCGATGCCGTCCTCGTCGTAGACGATCGGGAAGGGCTCGCCCCAGTACCGCTGCCTGCTGAACAGCCAGTCGCGCAGCCGGTAGTTGACCGTGCCCTCGCCCAGACCGTGCTGCTCCAGCCAGCGGCGCATCCGCTCCTTGGCCTCGCCGACGCCCAGGCCGTCCAGGCTGACGCCCTCGGCACGGGAGTTGACGAGCACCGCCTCGTAGGAGCTGAACGCCTCCTGCCAGTCGGCCGGGTCCGTCCCGCGGCCGTCAGTGGGCTCGACGACACAGCGCATCGGCAGCTCGAAGGCGCGGGCGAACTCGAAGTCGCGCTGGTCGTGCGCGGGGACGGCCATGATGGCGCCGGTGCCGTACCCCATCAGCACATAGTCGGCGATGAAGACCGGCACGGGCTCCCGGGTGACCGGGTGGGTGGCGTAGGCGCCGGTGAAGACACCGGTCTTGTCCTTGGCCTCCGCCTGGCGCTCGACGTCGGACTTGGCCTCCGCCTGCGCCCGGTAGGCGGCCACGGCCTCGGCAGGAGTCGCGTGTCCGCCCGTCCACACCTGGTGGGTGCCCTCGGGCCAGGCTTCCGGCACGACGGTCCCGACCAGCGGGTGCTCGGGCGCCAGCACCAGGTAGGTGGCGCCGAACAGGGTGTCCTGGCGGGTGGTGAAGACGTCGACGGCCGCGTCCCCCAGGGGGAAACCGATCCGGGCGCCCTCGCTGCGGCCGATCCAGTTGCGCTGCTGCAGCTTGATCGCCTCGGGCCAGTCCAGGTCCTCCAGGTCCTCCAGCAGCCGGTCGGCGTAGGCGGTGATCCGCATGTTCCACTGCCGCAGCTCGGCCTTGAAGACGGGGAAGTTGCCGCGCTCGGAGCGGCCGTCGGCGGTGACCTCCTCGTTGGCCAGCACGGTGCCCAGGCCGGGGCTCCAGTTGACGGGCGCGTCGGAGGCGTAGGCCAGCCGGTACTCCCCCAGCAGGTCGGCCCGCTCCCGCTCGCTCAGCTCCTGCCACGCCCCCCAGCCCTCGGGGGTCTCCCGGGTGCCGGAGGCGAACTGCTCGACCAGCTCCTCGATGGGCCGCGCTGTGCGCGCCTCGGCGTCGTACCAGGAGTTGAAGATCTGCAGGAAGATCCACTGGGTCCAGCGGTAGTACGAGGGGTCGATCGTCGCGAACGACCTGCGCTGGTCGTGCCCCAGGCCCAGACGGCGGAGCTGCGCCGTCATCTGGGAGATGTTGGCCTCGGTCGAGGTGCGCGGGTGGGTGCCGGTCTGGACGGCGTACTGCTCGGCGGGCAGCCCGAAGGCGTCGAAGCCCAGCGTGTGCAGCACGTTGTGCCCGGTCATCCGCGCGTAGCGGGCGTAGACGTCCGTCGCGATGTAGCCGAGGGGGTGTCCGACGTGCAGTCCCGCACCCGAGGGGTACGGGAACATGTCCATGATGAACTTTTTGGGCTTGGCGGCCTGCTCGGCGTCGCCGCCCAGCGGGCCGTCCCCGGGGTTGGGCGCCTCGTAGGTGCCGTGCTTCTCCCAGAAATCCTGCCAGCGTGCCTCGATGTCGGCGGCCAGGGCCGCCGTGTAGCGATGGGGGGCCGCGCTCTCGGCGGCGGTGGTCGTCTCGCTCATCGTCCTCAAAGCTCCATCGGTCGTCTCTGCCCAGCGCTCCTGAAACGAAAAAACCCCTCGCACAGGAGGGGGAGCCGCGCCGATGCCGGTCCGCGGAGGGGGACCGGCGGTGATTCAGCGCGGCTCGCTAAGCAGAAGGCGTACGGCACGCATAGCGCTCAGGGTACCGCACGCGGCAGGACCCCGGCCGGAGACCGTCGACCCGCCCGTCCGCGCGGAGCCCGGGACGCGCGCCCCGACCAGCGGAGGGAGCGGCACCCGGCGGCAGGAGAACACCCTCGCAGGGAAGAACGCGGCATCTCGTACGGAAAACGCGGCATGCAGGATGCGGCATGCGGCATGCCTCGCACGAGACGGCATACGAAAGAGGTGGGGTGCACCCGCGGACTCCGCGGGTGCACCCCACCTGTTGCTTCTGTGGAGCTAAGGAGAATCGAACTCCTGACCTCTTGCATGCCATGCAAGCGCTCTACCAACTGAGCTATAGCCCCAGATTTCTGGTCCGCCGGGGCTTCCCCTCGGCGGCTTCGCCAGCTTACACGGGGTACACCGCCTTCTGCCAAATCGCTTCCCGCGACACCGGGGCCCGGTGGCGGCTCCGCCGTACCCGGCTCCGGTGGCGGCGGTCGGTACTGTCGGCCCGTGAGCACCTCGCGCCGGGCCGCCGGGAGCACGGCACCGCCGGCGCTCCGGGGGTACCGCGGCCTCAAGGAGTGCCTGCTGCGGCGGCCGGTGTCCCTGGTCTCCCTGGCGCTCGCGGCGTCACTGCTCTCCTTCGCCGCCTTCTGGTCCGCGCAGCGCGCCATGGACGCCTCGATGATCGACCTGCTGGTCTACCGGGCCGAGGGCCGTGCCGTGCGCGACGGCCACGACCTGTACGCGATGCGCGCCACCTACGCGGACCTGCCCGCCACCTACCCGCCCTTCGCGGCGCTGTTGTTCCTCCCCCTGACGGTGCCGGACCTGCCCGCCCTGCGCGCGGCGGCGACCGTCGCCGGCCTCGGACTGCTGGTGGCCCTGGCGCACCTGTCGCTGCGCCTGCTCGGCCGCCCGCTGCACGTCCCGCGGTCGGCCGCGGCCCTGGGAGTCGCCGCGGTGGCGGTGTGGTGCGAACCGGTGTGGACCACACTGCGCTACGGGCAGATCAACCTGCTGGTGGCCACCCTGGTGCTGTGGGATCTGACCCGGCGTCCCGGACAGCGCTGGGCGGGAGCGGGCATCGGCGTCGCGGCAGGCATCAAGCTCACACCCGCGCTGTTCGCCGTCTTCCTCGCTCTGCACGGGCTGGCCCGGAGCGGACTGCGGCATCGGCACCCGGACCGCCGGGACGGGCTCGGAGTTCCGGACCGCCGGGAAGGGCCGTGGAACCCGTGGCTGCGGCAGGCCGCCGTCGCGGCAGCGGCCTTCCTGGGAACCGCACTGCTGTCCGCGCTGCTCCTCCCCCACGACTCCCTGCGCTTCTGGGGCGGAGCCGTCCTGCGATCCGACCGGGTGGGGCGTGCGGAGCTCACCGACAACCAGTCGCTGAACGGGGTGGCAGCGCGTCTGCTGCACACCGGGGACCCGGGCGGGCTGTGGCTGGTCCTGGCCCTCCTGGCGGCCGCGCTCGGCCTCGGAGCGGCCGTGGCGGCGGCCCTCGCGGGGCGGTGCGGCCTGCCGAACGCGTCCGCCTGGTCCGCCGCGGCCTGTGCCGTCACCATGCTGCTGATCAGTCCGATCTCCTGGTCGCACCACTGGGTGTGGTGTCTGCCGCTGACGCTCCTGCTGGCTGTGGAGGCGCAGCGGCGCCGCAGTCTCCGCTGGTCGGCCGGAGCACTGCTGGCGGTCCTGGTGTTCTGCTCCTACGTGCCGTGGTGGGTCCCCCGGGACCCGGACGCGCCACACGCTCCCGAACTCCGCCAGAGCGGCGCCGAGATACTGCTGTCGGCCTGCTATCCGCTCGCGGGCGCGGTGTTCCTCGTCGTCACGGCGGTGGTGGCGCTGCGGACGCTGCGCGGACGGGGACCCGGGCACCGGCCCGGCGGCGGGGCGGGGACGGCGGACGCGGCGGGGAGGGCCGGCGCGGCGGGGGCGGCAGGGACGGCGGGCGCGGCAGGGGACACCGGCGCCGCGGCCCGGGCTCAGGCCGTGGCGAAGGAGTAGAAGCGCTTCAGCGTGCAGTGCGCCTCCAGCAGACGGCCGTAGATCGGCTCGCCGTCCAACTCCCGGTACGTCTCGATCGGGTCGCCCTTTATGATCAGCGCCCGCGCGCAGTCCTCGCACCAGTACTGGTAGGCGCTGTTGACCGGTTCCATGTCACGGACGATCGGGGTGCCGCTGCCGCACCAGTCGCACTTCCTGCTGTGGGCGCCCATCGCTCAGTCAGCTCCAGATGTGGCCGCATGCCGTGCACACGTAGGAAACTCCTCCGTTGTCGCCGAGCACTTGGGCGACGTTCGCCGAACCGCAGGCCGGACACTGCAGATTGCCCGGAACACCCGGCCGGTGCTCCACGCGGGGCGGGGGACGTACGGGCGCGGGTCCGGTGCCGTCCTCACCGAGGACCGTCGCCGACATCGCACTCGCCCCTCCCCTTCCCCCTGGGCTCCCCCTTCCAGCCGCCCCGATTCTGCCACGTTCCGGCGTCCGGGCTAAGAGCCGGTCAACCTTCCCCCGTCCATCCTCCTACCCTGCGCACCGCTCCGCTCAACGCTCCTGCTGCCGCCGCGGCGAGCGACACGGCGGCCAGGGCCGCGCAGGTGAGCGCCAGCGCGTGCGCCGAGTGCGCAGGGGTGACCGGGGCGCTCTCGGCCTGCTCCAGGAAGACGGCGCCGAACAGTGCCACCCCGCTCAGCAGTCCGAGCTGCGCGGTGGTCACCAACAGTCCGCTCGCGTCGGCCGCTTCGCTCTGCCGCACCCGCGCCAGGGCGCCGGAGAGCACCGGGTTGTAGGCCAGGGACAGGCCCATTCCGCTGACGCTCAGGCAGACGTAGAGCCACGGGCCGCCGTCCCCGCCGCCGGACAGGAGCGTCCCGAGCCACCCGAACGAGGCCGCGGCGGCCAGGAACCCGGTGGCCGACAGCCGGGGGTGCCACGACTGCGGCAGACGCCGCCAGACCATCCCGACCAGTGCGAACAGCCCGGCGGTCGGCACCATCGAGACCCCGGCGAACAGCGCGCTCTTCCCCAGACCGGTCTGCAGATGCAGCATCACGACCAGGACGAAACCGGCGTTGACCGCCATCATGCAGAAGATGCGCACCACGGCCAGCGGCACACCGGGAGCCCGCAGCACCAGCGGGGAGACCAGCGGCCGCCCGCCGCGGCGGGACAGCAGCAGCTCGTAGCGCCCGAAGACCGGCACGAGCGCGGCACACAGCGCGAGGGACACCCATCCCCACAGCGGCCAGCCCTGCTCTCTCCCGAGCACCACCGGAACGGTGAACAGCAGCAGCAGCGCACCGAGCAGGACCAGCCCCGGCAGGTCCAGCGCCCGCCGCTCCTCGGAGCCGCCCCTGGCCTCGGTGCGCACCCGCAGCAGCCGGGGACCCGCGACGAGCAGCGCGGCACCCACCGGGACGTTGATCAGGAAGACCGGGCGCCAGCCCCAGCCGAACAGGTCGGCGCTGACCAGCACCCCGCCCAGCAACTGGCCCGCTGCGGCACCGACACCGAGCACGGCGGCGTAGCCGCCCAGCGCGCGGCTGCGGGCGGCTCCGGTGAAGGTCCGCTGGATCAGGCTGAGCACCTGCGGCAGCATCACGGCCCCGCCCGCACCCTGTGCCAGCCGGAAGGCGATGAGCCAGCCGGTTCCGGTCGCCAGGCCGCAGGCGAGCGAGGCGCCGGTGAAGAGGGCGAGGCCGCACAGGAACATCCTGGCGTGGCCCAGCAGGGCGCCCAGCCGGGCTCCGGTGATCAGCAGCACCGCGTAGGCGAGGGTGTAGCCGGCGATCACCAGTTGCAGTCCGGCGCCCGAGGCGTGCAGGTCCGCGCGCAGGTCGGGGGCCGCGACGTTGACGATGAAGGTGTCCAGCAGGGCCATGAACTGGCCGGTGAGCACGATCGCGAGGAGCCAGCCGGGGCGCGGGCCGCGGCGCACCGGGGCGGGGCCGCTGCCGGGGCCCGAGGCGCTGCCGGGAACGGGGCCGCCGCCGGGAACGGAGCCGCTGTCGGTGGCGTGAGCTTTACTGAGGCTGCGGGCAGCGGCTCCGCGGCTCCGCGGTGCGGGTTCCGTCACCGGTGCGGGTGCCGCCGTCCGTGCGGGTTCCGCGACCGGCACGGAGGGCCGCTCGGCCGGCGCCGGGACGGGCGAGGAGGACGAGGTGGATGTCATGCGGGAAGCCTGGCCGGACGGCCACGGGGCTCACGAGAGCCCGCCGATGCTGGTACTGACAGCACCTGGCAGCCGGTGCGGTCTGCCGCCACGATGGAGGATGTGACAGTCATCGCCGAGACACGAACGCCGCGAGCGGCCGGCGGTGCCACCGGAACGGCCCGGCCGACCGCCCAGCGCCGCAGATCCGAACTGGCCGCTTTCCTGCGCAGCCGCCGCGCCCGGGTCTCCCCCGCGGACGTCGGGATGCCCGCGGGGCTCCGCCGCCGCACCCCGGGGCTGCGCCGCGAGGAGGTGGCCCAGCTCTCCGGAGTGGGGGTGACCTGGTACACGTGGCTGGAGCAGGGCCGTCCGATCAACGCCAGTGCGCAGGTCCTGGACGCGGTGGCCCGCACGCTGCGGCTCGACGAGGCCGAGCGGGACCATCTGTACCACCTGGCGGAGGTGCCGCGTCCGCCGTCTCCGGAGCAGCTCGCCGAGGCCGTCGACCCGGAGGTCCACCGCGTCCTGGACGCGATGGACCCGATGCCCGCGGTGGTCTACAACGGCCGCTACGACGTGCTCGCCGCCAATGCCGGGTACCGGCAGCTGTTCCCGATGGTGGATCTGGTGGGACAGCCCGAACGCAATGTGCTGTGGCAGCAGTTCGTGGCCATGCCGCCGTGCTGCTGCGCACTGCTCAACCGCGAGGCGGAGCTGTCGCTGATGGTGGCGACGCTGCGCGGCAGCTACGGGCGGCACGTCGGTGAGGCCGCCTGGGAGGAGTTCCTGGCGCGGATGTGCGAGGCGAGCGAGGAATTCTCGAAGCTGTGGCGCAGCGGCGATGTGGCGCCGCCGGGTGCGCGGGTGAAGATGGTGCAGCACGCCTCGGTCGGCCGGTTGCGGCTCAGCTCGACGTCGCTCCAGATCAGCGGCGCGTCCGAGGCCCGGATCGTGGCCTATGTGCCGCACGACGACGAGACGGAGCGGCTCCTGGGGCTGCTGCGGACGACGGACGATCCGATGATCGGCTGCCAGGAGCACGCCGAGCCGCTGTCCCGGATCCGGGAGCGGATGCTGCGCACGGGCAGCAGCAGGTGCGATGACGCCGGGAGTGCGAAGGGGCGGTGATCCGGCGTCCGCGAGGGTCGCGCCCGGCGCGTGCACCCCGGCGCATGAACCGGAGCCGCACGGCAAAGATCCCGCCCTCCGTACCGGAGGGCGGGATCCTGGACTGTGGAGCTAAGGAGAATCGAACTCCTGACCTCTTGCATGCCATGCAAGCGCTCTACCAACTGAGCTATAGCCCCGGGGCTCCGGCACCGGAGCGCCGCGAACGATCTGAAGCTTAGCGGGTGGCCGGGCCGAATGAGAAATCCGGTGGCACATCGCTGCCCTCCGGCCGCACTGCCGCCCCGGCGGACCCGGCGTTCCCGTCCTCGGCGATGTCAGTCGTCGTCGCCGAGCACCGGCTCCGGCAGGCTGCCCGCGTTGTGCTCCATCAGCCGCCAGCCGCGCACCGTCTCGCCCAGGACGGACCAACTGCAGTTGGACAACCCGCCCAGCGCCTCCCAGGTGTGCGGCGGCAGCCCGATGAGGCGGCCGATGGTGGTGCGGATCGTGCCGCCGTGGCTGACGACGACGAGCGTGCCGCTGTCCGGGAGCTTGTCGACACCGCGCTCCACCACGGGCGCCGCCCGCTCGGCGACCTCGGTCTCCAGCTCACCGCCGCCCCGGCGCACCGGCTCGCCCTGCTTCCAGGCGGCGTACTGCTCCGCGTAGCGGGCGACGATCTCCTCGTGCGTGAGCCCCTGCCACGCGCCCGCATAGGTCTCGCGCAGGCCCTCGTCGTAGGTGACGTCGAGCCCGGTGAGCGCGGCCAGCTCCGCCGCGGTGGCCGTGGTGCGCTGCAGGTCCGAGGAGAGGATGGCGTCCGGGCGCAGCGCTGCGAGCAGCCGTGCCGCCCGGCGGGCCTGATCGAGTCCGGATTCGGTGAGCGGGATGTCCGTCGTCCCCTGGAACCGGCGTTCGAGGTTCCAGGCCGTCTGGCCGTGCCGCCACAGGACGATCCTGCGGTCCCGCACCGCCCCCGTGCCGTTCAGCGCAGCTCTCCGTCCAGTTCGTCCGCGGTCCCGGCGCCGGCTCCCGTCGCCTCGGCGTGCTCGGCGCCCTTGCCGCGGGTCGCCACGGCGTCCTCGGGCAGCTCCAGCTCCGGACAGTCCTTCCACAGCCGCTCCAGAGCGTAGAAGACCCGCTCCTCGCTGTGCTGGACATGGACGACGATGTCGACGTAGTCGAGGAGCACCCAGCGGCCGTCCCGCTCGCCCTCGCGGCGGGCGGGCTTGGCGCCCAGCTCCTTGTTCAGCCGCTCCTCGATCTCGTCGACGATGCCCTTGACCTGCCGGTCGTTGGGCGCCGAGGCGAGCAGGAAGGCGTCGGTGATGGCGAGCACGTCGCTGACGTCGTAGGCGACGATGTCGTGTGCGAGCTTGTCGGCCGCCGCCTGGGCGGCGGTGCTGATCAGCTCTAGGGAACGGTCCGTGGCGGTCACAGGTGAGGCTTTCGGGTCGGAAACATCTCGTGTTCCAGGGTCTCACGGCCGCGCGACCGGATTTCGGCCCAGTCGCCCCGGGCGGGGACCGCCCGTGCGACCGGCGTCCACGGCCGAGGACGCCGCGCGCGGCCGCCGTCACCCGCGGTAGTCGGCACCCAGCACCACCGTGACGTCGGCGTTCGCAGCCCCCTCGGCCTTGCGCACCGCGCTGCCGGGCAGGTCCAGCGTCTTGGCGATCCCCTCGGCCTCGGCCTTCTGCGCGGACTCGGCGTAGGTCACCAGCGACGTGGCGCGGGTGGCGCCCGTACCGCCCTCGACCACGGTGTAGCCGCCGTTGACCAGCGCCGCGGAAGCAGTGCTGTCCAGGCCGCGCCTGCCGCTGGCGTTCTTCAGGCTGACCCGGGGCACGGCGTCCGGATCGGAGTTCTTGACACTGCCGCCGAGCACCTTCTTCACGATCCGGTCGCCGGCCTGTCTGCCGAGCGTCCCGTCGGCGCGCACCGGAAGCGTCCGGGTGCGGTAGTCGCCCTGCTTGGCGCGGTCCGCCAGCGCGGCCAGTGCGGAGCCGAGCTGGGACTCGGACAGCGAGGGATCGGGAATCTGGCCGAGGGACTCGACGGTCTCGGTGGCCGCCGAGGCGTCGCCGGAGACCTTCTTCAGCAGTGCCTGGACCACCTGCCCGAACCGGGCGAGCTGCGCGGTCTGGGGTTCGCTCCGGGCACGGTAGGTGGCGTAGGCGACCGCGGCGCGGCCGTCCAGGTCCTGGTCGCTGCCCTTCTCGACCTGCGGTTCCGCGCCCCGCTTCGCGCCGGGCACGGCGGTGTCGGTGTCCAGGGTGATACCGCCGACCAGCTCGACGAAGTTCTCCAGGAACGGGGTGTCCAGCCGCCAGGTGCCCTTGATGTCCGAGCCGAGCAGGGTGTTCAGCGCGTCGCGGGTGGGTCCGGCGCCGCGGTCCTGCACGGACTTGCCGAGAGTGGTCGTGCTGCCGTTCTCCGCGGCGACGGCGAGCGTGTTCGGCAGCAGGAGGGTGGAGCCCTCGCCCGCGCCCGCGTTGTCCACGAGCAGGGCGGTCGAGCTGGCCCCGCCCTGCTCCCGCAGGTGCAGCACGATCACGTCCCGCCGCTCGCCCGCCGCGGCGCCGCCCTCGCCCCCGTCGTCCCCGGTGCCCGGCAGCAGGCCCGTGTACCAGGCCCAGCCTGTGCCGCCCACCAGCAGCAGGGCGAGCACGACGACGAGTGCCACGGTCCGGTTCCGGCCCCGGCGCTTGGCCTCCTCGCGGCGCTCGGTGCGGCTCTCGGTGAACTTGAGCCAGTCGATGACGTCCTCGGAGTCGTCGCTGGTCTCCTCGACGAACGAGAACTGCTCGGTGCGGTAGGCGTCGTCCCCGCCGGAGGACGACGCTTCCTCCTGGCCCCGGCCGTCGCCCCCGCCGTCCGGGTACTGCTCCTGCCGGGTCCGGCCGCCCTGCGCGGGAACCCGGTCGGCCTGCTGGGAGTGCGCTTCGGCGTACGGCGCGGCCTGCTGCGCGTCCGCTTCCGGGTACGGCGCGGCCTGCTGGGAGTGCGCTTCGGCGTACGGCGCGGCCTGCTGCGCGTAGGGAGCCTGGTCCCCCGGGTGGCCGCCCTGCTGCTGCGGGTAGCCCGCATAGGGGTCGTACCCGGCCTGCTGCTGCCCGGGCGCCTGGGCATAGGGGTCGTACGCCGGCGGGTCGTACGCCGGATACGGTTCCTGCCCCGCGAGAGCGCCTTCGTGCGGCGCTTCCTGCGTGCGGTACACGGGCCTGCCGTACTCGTCGTAGCCGATGATCCCGGGCTGCCGGCCGTAGGGGTCGTATCCGTAGCCGTCGCTCACGCTCGCGCGTCCCCCTCCGCGTCCCGCCGGTACAGCGCGCGCTTGTTGATGTACCGCACGACCCCGTCGGGGACCAGGTACCAGACCGGGTCACCGCGCTCCACCCGGGCGCGGCAGCCGGTGGAGGAGATGGCCAGCGCGGGGACCTCCACCAGCGAGACGCCGCCCTGCGGCAGGCCGGGGTCGGCCAGCGCGTGGCCGGGTCGGGTGACGCCGATGAAGTGGGCCAGCGAGAACAGCTCTTCGGTGTTGCGCCAGCTCAGGATCTGCGAGAGCGCGTCGGCGCCGGTGATGAAGAACAGGTCGGTGTCCGGATTGGCCTCGGCGAGCTCGCGCAGCGTGTCGATCGTGTACGTCTTGCCGCCGCGGTCGATGTCGATCCTGCTCACCGAGAACTGCGGGTTCGACGCCGTGGCGATGACCGTCATCAGATAGCGGTCCTCGGCGGGCGACACCTGCTTGTGGCTCTTCTGCCACGGCTGCCCGGCGGGTACGAACACCACTTCGTCGAGGTGGAAGCGGGCCGCCACCTCGCTCGCGGCCACCAGATGGCCGTGGTGGACGGGGTCGAAGGTCCCGCCCATCACACCGAGTCGCCGCTTACCGGTTCCGGGCACTATGTCCTCTCCCATGCGGGGCGACTCTACGCTCAGCGGTCCCGGTTGAAGCGGGTGGTGATCCACAGCAGCAGGATCAGCGCGAGGAGCGCGCCGCCGCCGGTCAGATAGGGGCTCAGGCTCTCGTGCTGACCGCCCTCGCCGTGCTCGCCCCCCGAGGCGAGGGACAGCAGGGCGTCGTGTGCGGTGCTGGACAGAGTCATCGTCGGCGGAACCTATCCCGTGAGGCGCGGACAGTTGGCGTGCGGTCGCCCCGCTGCCGCACACGGGTGCGGGAGCGGAACTGCGCAGCCACATCGTAAGCGCGGACTCTCCTGGCGCTCACCCCGACTCATCCGGACGCAACGGGAGCGCCCCGCTCCGCGTCCCACCTTCCAGGGCCCAGCGGTTCGGATCGGGCCGGTACAGGCCGGATCGGCGAGCCGGATCCGATGCGTGCAGGGCCCACGGGCCCAGCAGGATCCGGACGAGAGGCTCTAGTGTGGACAGCCCAGTCGACGAGGGGGAAACACCATGACAGACGGCACAGGCGGCACGGAGCGCCTGCCGAGCCGTGAGCGGCGGCGCTTCGAGGGGATCTCCTCGCGTGCGTACGAACACCCGACCGACCGCTCGGCGCTGGTCGCGCTGCGCAAGCTGAGCGGCTTCGACACCGCGGTCAAGGCGCTGAGCGGCCTGCTTCCCGAGCGCAGCATGCGGCTGCTGTTCCTCTCCGACTCGGTGCGGGTCAGCGACCAGCAGTTCGCCCACCTCAACGCCATGCTGCGGGACGCCTGCTACATCCTGGATCTGGAGAAGATCCCGCCGATGTACGTGACCCAGGACCCGAAGCCCAACGCGATGTGCGTCGGCATGGACGAGCCGATCATCGTGCTCTCCACCGGGCTGGTCGAGCTGCTGGACGAGGAGGAGATGCGCGCCGTGATCGGCCACGAGGTCGGGCACGCGCTCTCCGGCCACGCGGTCTACCGGACGATACTGCTCTTCCTGTCCAACCTCGCCTTCAAGGTCGCCTGGATCCCGCTGGGGAACGTCGCGGTCATGGCGCTGGTGACGGCGCTGCGCGAGTGGTTCCGCAAGTCCGAGCTGTCCGCAGACCGGGCCGGGCTGCTGGTGGGCCAGGACCTGCAGGCGTCGATGCGCGGCCTGATGAAACTGGCCGGCGGCAACCACCTGCACGAGATGAACGTCGACGCCTTCCTGGCGCAGGCCGAGGAGTACGAGGCGGGCGGGGATCTGCGCGACTCCGTGCTGAAGATCATGAATGTGCTGCCCCGCTCGCATCCCTTCACCACGGTGCGCGCCGCCGAGCTGAAGAAGTGGGAGGCCAGCCGCGACTTCCAGCGGATCATGGACGGCCACTACCCGAAGCGCGCCGACGACAAGGACACCTCGGTGCGGGAGTCGTTCCGGGAGTCGGCGAACCACTACTCCGAGACGGTGCGCAACAGCAAGGACCCGCTGATGGGCTTCGTCCGCGATCTGGCGGGCGGCGTGGGCGACGTCGGCGGCCGGTTGCGCGACACCTTCACCGGCCGCGGCGGCTCCGAGGGCCAGGACGGCGGCAGCGGGTCGGCTAACGGCTCGACCGGTAAGGATGATCCGGGCTCGGGCGAGCGCTAGCCGACAGCAGCCCGCACACCGAGGCGGCGGACCGGCCCCGTGCATACGGGTCGGTCCCTGCCTTGCCCGCGTCCTCGGCCCGCTCGCCTGCCAGCAGCGGCGCCAGCGCGTCGGAGGGGTCCTCGCCGCAGTTCATCGGCCCCGCCCGCATGGCGACCTGGCGCACGGTGACCTGATGCTCGCGCAGGTCCTGCCGCTCGAAGCGGAAGCGCACCTCCCGCCGTACGGAGAAGAGGGAGGCGTTCCGCGCGGGCTTCCCGGCCGATCCGCTGCCCGCGTTCTTCCCCTCGCCCCCGTCGGCGGGCCGTACCGCGTAGACGAAGACATGGTCGGCGGTGACCTCCAGCCCGTCGCCGACCTCCTCGACGGCGAGGGTGCCGTCGACCCGCACCTTCGAGCTGGCCAGCGTCGCCTTGCCGCGGTCGAGGCGCACCATCCACGCCGTGGCGCTGCGCCGTCCGTCGTCCCGCGGGTGCTCCACGCTGCGGTCGAACTGGCGCTGCTGGCGGGGGTTGAGCAGCAGGCGCACCGGCCGCACCGCGCCGCCGGTGAGCACCTCCGGGTCGAGGGAGCTCTCCACGACGTAGTCCTTGGCGACGGTCAGCGCCGAGAGCACCTGGCTCTCCGAGAAGTGGTCGCTGCTCCGAACGGGTGGCAGCGCCACTCCGTCGGCCCCGGTCGCGAACCGCGCCGCGGGGCTGTTCTCGAACAGGTCGCCCGGGGTGCCGCCCGGGACCCGGCCGGTCGGTGCCAGCGGCAGCACATCGCTGCGCAGGGGCTCGGCACCGGTCCGTACCGAGGAGGGATACGGGTTCCGTATGCCCATGTAGATGGCGGTGCCGAAGGCCAGCACGATCAGCGCCACCAGGAGCAGTCCCTGCCGGGAGAAGCCCAGGCCGGTCCGGCCCCGGCGCTCGGCGTGCGAGCGGGCGCGGACCGCGGCGTGCTCCTCGTCCTGCATGCGCTCCTGCGCGGAGAACTCCTGGAGTCGCGCAGCCTTGATGAACGACTCGTCGAACACCAGGGATCGGTACTCGTCGTCGCCGTCGGGACCGCCGTCGGGCGTCCCGTCCGGAGGATCCACTCGCCCGGCCATAGCACCAGGGTAGGACCGACCGCGCGGACGTGAACGGCGTGGCTCCGGCCAACTTGCGGGACCCCGGAAGGTCTGCTCCGGGGCTCCGCCGGGACACCGGGACACCGGGACACCGGGACACCGGGACACCGGGACACCGGGACACCGGGACACCGGGACGCCCGGAAGCCGGGTCGGCCGGGTCTTCGAGCGGGCCCCGCGGGCGCGGGGCGGGGCGGCCCCGTCAGCCGCCGGGCGGTTCGACGGCCGGGACGGGGGAGGCCGCGCCCGGGCCGTCCCGGTCCACGCCCGTGGTGGCGGGGGGCGGGGTCGGATCCTGCCGCTGGTCGGAGGTGCCCCGGTAGACGGCGGAGAAGGCGAGCGCCACCATCCCGATGCCCATCACCACGGCGAGCACCCAGGCGACCGGCCGCTGCCAGTCGCGGTGGCCGCGGTAGGGGCGCGGCCCCTGGTGCGGCTCCGGGCGGCGGTGGGCCCGGTATCCGAAGTCGGAGCCGTGTTCGGGGCCCGGCTCCAGCTCTGGTGGACAGCCCTCGGAGCGCTCGTACTCCACCCGGTAGTCGGAGCGGTCGAAGCGGCCCTCGTCGTCCGGGTCGTCCTCGAAGTCGCCGTCGAAGGGGTCGTCCGCCTCCGCGAACTCCCCGTGCGGCATCTCGCCCTCGCCGCGCGGGCGGCCGAAGCCCTCCTCGGCGGCGCGGAAGGGCTCGCTCTCCGCGCGCGACCGGTCGGAGGCGAGTATCCGTTCGGCCGCGCTTGGTTCGTGCACCTCAGCGGCGCGTACGAAGTCCTCGTCGAGCACCACGGAGGCGAACTCGTCGTCCGCTGCCCCGCGGTCGCGGTACTCGGGCTCCTCGCCGTCCGGGAACGGCCCGCCCCCCACGTCGTCCGGCACGCCTTCCAGCGTAGACCTATGCGGTCAATTTGGGCAGGGCCGCCGGGAACCGGGCGGAAAATCGGTGCCGTTCAGCCGCGGACATGCCCGTCCCCGGTGACCACGTACTTGGTCGAGGTGAGCTCGGGCAGGCCCATGGGGCCCCGCGCGTGCAGCTTCTGCGTGGAGATCCCGATCTCGGCGCCGAAGCCGAACTGGGCCCCGTCGGTGAACCGCGTGGAGGCGTTCACCATCACCGCGGCGGAGTCCACCAGCGCGGTGAAGCGGCGGGCGGCCGCGGTGTCGGCCGTGACGATCGCCTCGGTGTGCCCGGAGGACCAGGCGCGGATGTGCTCGACGGCGGCGTCCAGGGAGGGCACCACGGCCGCCGCGATGTCGTACGACAGGTACTCGCTCGCCCAGTCCTCGTCGGTCGCAGGCAGCACCGTCTGCGCGGCGGCGTCGGCCGCCGCCTGCCAGGCGGTGTCGCCGTGCACGGTGACGCCTGCCTCGGCGAGCGCTTCGAGGGCGCGCGGGAGGAAGGTGTCGGCGATCCCGGCGTGCACCAGAACGGTCTCGGCGGCGTTGCAGACACTGGGGCGCTGGGCCTTGGAGTTGACGAGGATCGCGAGCGCGGTGTCGAGGTCGGCGCGCTCGTCGACGTAGACATGGCAGTTGCCGGTGCCGGTCTCGATGACGGGCACGGTCGACTGCTCCACCACGGTCTTGATCAGCGAGGCGCCGCCGCGCGGGATCAGCACGTCCACCAGCCCCCGGGCGCGCATCAGCTCGGTGACGCTCTCCCTGCTCTCGCCCGGCACCAACTGCACCACGTCGGCGGGGAGTCCGGCCTCGGCCACCGCGTCCCGGGCGACCGCGACCAGCGCCGAGTTCGAGGCGTGCGCGGACGAGGAGCCTCGCAGCAGCACGGCGTTGCCGGACTTGAGGCAGAGCGCCGCGGCGTCCACGGTGACGTTGGGGCGGGCCTCGTAGATGATCCCGACCACGCCCAGCGGCACCCGCACCTGGCGCAGTTCCAGTCCGTTGGGCAGCGTCGAGCCGCGCTGCACCTGGCCCACCGGGTCGGGCAGCGCGACGACGTCACGCACGTCGGAGGCGATGGCCGCGATCCGCTCCGGGGTGAGCGTGAGCCGGTCGACGACGGACTCCGCCGTGCCCGCGGCGCGCGCCTCGGCGACGTCGTCGGCGTTGGCGGCCACGATCTCCGGGGTACGGGCCGTGAGCGCGTCGGCGATCGCCAGCAGCGCGCGGTCACGGGTGGTACGGGGGGCCGGGGCGAGGTCGGCCGCCGCTGCCCGCGCACGGCGGGCCGCCTGGCGGACGGGGGTGTCCGGGGTCTCGGATGCGCTCATGGCGCGCATCGTAGCCGGGGCCGGTACGGGGCTGCGCCGGTGTCTCGGCAACGGCCGTACGCGCGGCACCGCGCCCCGGGCACCCGGGCAGGGGTCAGAACGGGTGCACCCCCACCGTGCTGACGGGCGGCGGACCGCAGCCCTCGGCGACGCGCCGGCGGTAGGTCTCGCGTCCGATCACCTCGAGCCCCACGATCTCCCAGGGCGGCAGCCCGGCCGAGGACCGGTGCTCGCCCCACAGCCGCAGCGCCACGGCGGCGGCGTCGTGCAGGTCCTGGGCCTCCTCCCAGTAGCGGATCTCGGCGTGGTCGTCGGCGTAGCGGCTGGTGAGCAGGAACGGGTGGTCGTGCGCGAGCCGTTCGAGCGCGCGCCGGACGTCGCCCAGCGGCGCCTCGCGTCCGGCGACGCTGAGCGTGACGTGCCAGAGCCGGGAGCCGACTCGTTCCTCGGGCTGGGGGGAGGGCGCCGTTCCGACGCCGGCCAGTCGTCCCACCGGTGGCCTCCTGGAGTGGTGCTGGTGCTGCCCTGGTGTCTTCCGTGAGTGCTGCTGATCTCTTTCCGTACTGCATTCCGTACTGCCTTCGGTACGCTGCGTGCACGTGCGGGTGCACGTGCCGCTCACACCGCCCGCGTCAAAGTTGACCAGTCCGAGGGCGCGCGCGGGACCGTTTTGCGGAAGGTGTCCGTGGAAAGGCTGGACTTTTTCCCCACCGCCCGAATGTGCCGCCCGATTCGGAGCCCGGCGGACAGCCCCGGTCAGCCGCGCAGCAGCACGAGGTCGTCCCGGTGCACGACCTCGCGCTCATAGGCCGGCCCCAGCTCGCGGGCCAGCTCATGGGTGGTGCGGCCCAGCAGCCGCGGCAGCTCCTTCGCGTCGAAGTTGACCAGCCCGCGCGCGACGGCCCGTCCCTGCCCGTCGCGCAGCTCGACCGGATCGCCCGCCGAGAAGTCGCCCTCCACCCCGGCGATCCCGGCGGGCAGCAGCGAGGTGCGGCGGTCCACGACGGCCCGCACGGCGCCCTCGTCCAGGGTGAGCGCCCCGGTGGGGGTGGAGGCGTGCGCGAGCCACAGCAGCCGTCCGGCGGCGCGCCGCCCGGTCGGATGGAAGTAGGTGCCGGTCTCCCGCCCGGCCAGCGCGTCGGCGGCGTGCACGGCGGAGGTGAGCACCACGGGCACTCCGGCGCCCGCCGCGATGCCGGCCGCCTCGACCTTCGTGGCCATGCCGCCGGTGCCCACCCCGGCGCTGCCCGCGCTGCCGATGTCGATGCCTTCCAGATCGGCCGGGCCGCGCACCTGTGCGACCCGGCGGGTGCCGGGGGTGGTCGGGTTGCCGTCGTAGAGGCCGTCCACGTCCGAGAGCAGCACCAGCAGGTCGGCGCGGACGAGGTGGGCGACGAGCGCGGCGAGCCGGTCGTTGTCGCCGAACCGGATCTCGTCCGTGGCCACGGTGTCGTTCTCGTTGACGATCGGGACGGCGCCCATGGCCAGGAGCTGGTCCAGGGTGCGGTAGGCGTTCCGGTAGTGGGCCCGGCGACTGGTGTCGTCCGAGGTCAGCAGCACCTGGCCGACGCGGCGGCCGTAGCGCGCGAAGGACGCCGTGTAGCGGGCCACCAGCAGCCCCTGGCCGACGCTCGCCGCGGCCTGCTGCCGGGCCAGGTCCCGGGGGCGCTTGGCCAGCCCCAGCGGCGCCAGTCCGGCCGCGATGGCACCCGAGGAGACCAGCACCGTCTCCCGCGGGGCCTGTCCGGGCTCGGCGTGCTGGGCGCCGATGTGCTTGGCGAGCACGTCGACGAGCGCGTCCACCCGGTCGGCGTCCAGTCCCCCCGCCGCGGTGGTCAGCGACGAGGAGCCGACCTTGACGACCACACGTCGTGCCTCCCGCACGGCCTTGCGCGCGGCCTGCCCACTCTCCGTGACGTGCCCGGCCGGTCCCGGGGACTCCGTGCCCGGTGTGCCCTCGGCGGCGCCCGCCGCGTGTCCTGTTCCGCTGTCTCGTGCCACGCCCGTACGTACCCCTCGCGCCTGTGCCGCCGCCGGCGGGACGCGCGGCTCCACCGGGCGACGGGGGCGCCCGCGGACCGTGACCCGCCGTGCTCTCGTGTCGCAATCTACGTCAGCGCCGGTCCGGGCCGCTCATCCGTTTCACGCAACGGACGCGTGAGGATGGTTACGTTTGACCAGGTAAGGGCCCATCCGGCGGCGTCGAAGATTGTCACTTGACCCACGGGCGTCATACCGTCAGGGGTCGACCTCGGCCACCGCCACCGGCCACCCCCTTCGCAGACCCTCTCTCTCCATGCCAGGAGCCCAGCCCGTGCCCTCTGCCGGACTCGCCACACGACGCGCCGTCCAGCTCGCGGCCCTGCTCGCGCTCGCGGTGTTCTACACCGTGCAGCTCGCGGGAGCGCTGCTGCCGAACGTGCCCGTCTTCGTCGCCGCCTCGCTGGCGGGACTCGCTCTCGACCTGTACCTGACACACCAGCAGCCGGGCCTGCTGGCGCTGCTGGGGAAGGTCCGCTTCGATGTCACCACGCGGCAGCTCCTCCGCGACATGCTGGTGGTCATCGGCCTGGTCCGGATCCCGGAGGTACCGCCGGACATAGAGCGTCCGCTCACCCTGCTGCTGCTGGCCTCCTACGCCGCGCACTTCCTGTGCCAGGCGGTGGCCCAGCTCGTGCGCCGCACCCGCACCCTGCCGGTCGTCACGCGCAACATCGACACCTCGTCGCTCAAGCTCACCCACGCGCCCTCCCGGCTGCTGGCCCGCCAGCCCAGCCGCAGGCTGCTGCGCTTCTCCATCCCCGGCACCCTGGGCCTGACGCTCAGCGCGAGCCTGGCGGTGGAGGAGTGGGGACTCGTCGGTGTGGGCTGCACCCTGCTGCTCTCCCTGGGCAGCGCCTTCTACCTGGCCACCTGGCTGCTGCCGAAGAAGCGCTCCAGGAGCGAGCAGGAGGTGATGGCGTGGCTGGACGCGTGGCTGGCACGGTACAAGCCGACCACGGGGATGTACTTCTCGGGCGGGACGACGTCGGCGTACCAGGCGAACATGTGGCTCTCGACGCTGGCGGAGCTGGAGGGGCGGCCGCTGATCGTGCTGCGTGAGCGGTTCATGGTGCAGAAGATCGACGCCACCGACGTCCCGATCGTCTGCATCCCCAAGGTCTCCCATCTGATGCACCTGGAGCACTCCACGCTCAAGGTGCTGCTGCACCCGGCCAACTCCGGCAAGACCTCCCAGGTCCTGCGGATCCCCACCCTCAAGCACGCCTTCATCAACCACGGCGAGTCCGACAAGCTCTCCTCCTGCAACCCCTACGCCAAGGCATACGACCAGGTGTGGGTCGCCGGAGAGGCCGCCCGCGAGCGCTACCGGCTCGCCGAGGTCGGCGTGGACGACAAAGACGTCGTCGAAGTCGGCCGCCCCCAACTCGC
>NZ_FOGO01000010.1 GCF_900111245.1 Streptomyces qinglanensis
GGCGACCTCCGTGAACTCCGTCTCGTACCGCCCGGAGACCTTCTGGGTCGGGGACTGCGGGGTGCGCAGCGCAGGGTGCTCCTCCTCCAGCGCCTCCAGTCGCCGCAGCAGCCGGTCGAACTCGGCATCGCTGACGACCGGTGCGTCCTTGACGTAGTACCGGAAGCGGTGCTCCTCGACCTGCTCCGCGAGGCGCTGGTGCTCCTCCCGCTGCTGCGCGGGGACCGTTCCGTCCTCTTCGCCCGCCACCGTGGGTCCTCCCGTCACTGAGGGTTGTCAGCGAGTGCTCGTGCTGCCCGGACGCAGTGGGCGAGCGCCTGCCGCGCGTACGCGGGCGAGGCCCCCGCCAGCCCGCAGGTGGGGGTGACCACGACGGACTCGGCCAGCAGCCCCGGGGACAGCCCGAGCCTGCGCCACAACGACCTGACACCCCCGACGCTACCGGCAGGGTCTGACAATGCCCCGCTGTCCGGCGCGGTGGACGGTACGACACCCGCGAAGAGCCGCAGCCCGCCCTCCACGGCCGCACCGATCATTTCGTCGTCACGCTCGGTGAGCAGAGAGAGGTCCAGGGAGACGGCGTCCGCGCCGGCCCGGTGCAGCAGACCGAGCGGCACACCCGGCGCGCACGAGTGCACGACCGTGGGACCGTCGTGCACCGCGAGCAGCTCGCGGAGCACCCCTTCGACCACCGCCCGGTCCACGGCCGGATGGGTGCGGTACCCGCTGGCGGTGCGCACGCTGCCGCGCAGCACGGCGGTGAGGGAGGGCTCGTCCAACTGCAGCACGGGCACCGCGCCCGGCACCCTGCGCCGCACGTCCGCCAGGTGCGCCGCCAGCCCCTCGGCCAGCGAGCCGGCCAGGTCCCGGACCGCTCCGCTGTCGCCCAGCATGGCTTCGCCGTTGCGCCGCTCCAGCCCGGCGGCCAGCGTCCAGGGCCCCACGGCCGACACCTTCAGCCCCCGCGGCGCTTCCCCTTCGCCGTACCCCTGGGTGAACTCCTCCAGCGCGTCGAGGTCTTCGCCCAGCCAGGCGCGGGCCCGGCGGGTGTCCCGGCCCGGCCGGTCGCTGATCCGCCAGCCGCTGGGCTCCAGGTGGACGTACATCTCGGCCAGCAGGCCCGCGGTACGGCCCAGCATGTCGGCGCCCGGCCCCCTGGCCGGCAGCTCCGGCAGGTGGGGCAGGTGCTGCGGCGCCTCGAACGCGCCGGTGACCGTCCTGGCCGCCTCACGGGCGTCCGTGCCGGGCATGGACCCGATGCCGCCGGCTGCCGCGGGACCCCACGGCAGGGCGCCGCCGGTCTGCGTGCTCTCGCTCACCGGGTCAGCCTCCGGGCCGCACGGACAGGTCTGTGATCTCCGCGCCCCTGGGCAGGTCCAGGGCCGTCAGAATGCTGGTGGCCACCGCCTCCGCGGGGATGTAGCGCGCGGGTTCGTAGTCCTTGCCCTCCTGCCGGTGCACCTTCTCCTGCATGGGAGTGGCGGTGCGCCCGGGGTAGACGGAGCTGACGCGGACCCCGTTGCCGCCCTCCTCGCCGCGCAGTGCGTCCGCCAGCGCCTTGAGGCCGTGCTTGCTCGCCGCGTAGGCGCTCCACTCCGGGTTGGCGCGCAGTCCGGCGCCGGAGTTGGCGAAGACGACGTGGCCGCGGGAGCGGCGGAGCTGCGGCAGCAGCAGCCGGGTCAGCTCGGCGGGCGCCATCAGGTTGGCGGCGAGCGTGGCCTGCCAGAGCTTGGGGGTGCTCTCGCCGACGGTCCCCAGTTCGACGACTCCGGCGATGTGCAGCAGCGAGTCGACCTCCTCGGGGAGCGCCTGGTGTTCGAACGCCCAGGAGAGGCGGCCCGGTTCGGCCAGGTCGCCGACCAGGGTGCGGGCGCCCTCGAACCGGGCGGCCAGTTCCTTGGCCCGGCCCGCGTTCCGGGCGAGCAGGTAGAGGGTGTCGCCGCGGTCCAGGAGGCGGCGGGCCACCTCGGCACCGATCCCGGAGCCCGCGCCTGTGATCACATGTGTTGCCATGCCCCCATGATCCCGCACCCCGGTGATCCGGCCGCGGGGCGGCTCACCGGAGGGGCGGGCGGCGCGCGGCCGTGACCCGGGAGCGGACCCGGGAGCGGCGCGCGCGCCGTCAGGCCGCGAAGATCGACTCCAGTTTGTCGTACTCCTCCAGGCAGCGTCCGGTGCCCAGGGCCACGCAGCCCAGCGGTTCGTCGGCAATGGTCACCGGCATCCCGGTCTCCTTGATCAGCCGCTCGTCGAGCCCGTGCAACAGGGCGCCGCCGCCGGTCAGGACGAGGCCGCGCTCCATGATGTCGCCGTACAGCTCCGGCGGGCACTCCTCGAACGCCGCCTGGACGGCGGCCACGATGGAGCGCACCGGGCGCTCGACGGCCTCCACGATCTCCCCGGGCGAGAGCTGGACCACCTTGGGCATTCCGGTGTGCTTGTCGCGCCCGCGCACCGGGACGAACTCGCCGCTGCCGAGGGACATCTTGATCTCCTCGGAGGTCCGCTCGCCGACGGCGATGGTGTACTCCCGCTCGATCCAGGAGGCGATGGCCGCGTCCAGCGCGTCGCCCGCCACCCGCGCCGACCGGGAGACGACCATCCCGCCCAGCGAGATGATGGCGATCTCCGTGCTGCCGCCGCCGATGTCCACGACCATCGAGCCGCGCGCCTCGTGCACCGGCAGCCCGGCGCCGATCGCGGCAGCTATGGGCTCCTCGATCAGCCGCACGGACCGGGCGCCCGCGCGGCTGGCGGTCTGCAGCACGGCGCGCCGCTCGACCCCGGTGACCCCGCTGGGTACGCACACCACGACCCGCGGCGACCTGCCCCGGCCCCGGCCGCCGTCGCGGGCGGCGCGGATGAAGTACCGCAGCATTCCCTCCGTCGCCTCGAAATCGGTGATCACTCCGCCCTTGAGCGGGCGGGTGGCGGTGATCGATCCGGGAGTTCGTCCCACGGCCTGGCGCGCCTGGGCGCCGACCGCCAGCACTTTTCCGGTGCGGGTGTCGATCGCGACGACGGAGGGCTCGTCGAGGACCACTCCGCGCCCGCGTTCGTACACCAGCGTGTTCGCGGTGCCGAGGTCTATACCGATGTCGCGACCACGGAACGAGGAGGAGGCGGAGGAGAGAGCGGAGGAGGTGCGTTTGGCCATGAGTGCTCACCAAGCTCGGTGCGGTGTTGTACGAGGATGCCACGAGTCGTACGGAATTGTGGTGCTGCCAGCCGCAGCATACCCAACTGTCCTGTTTGCTGCGGCAGGTGGGCCCCACCGGCCCGCCGAAAATCTGGAATCGGAAAGATGCTGGTCGGAGCGCGTTTTCCGGACAATCGCACGCATGCATCAGCCAGTTGGTGGCATAGATCTCCGGGGGTTGGATAGCTATGCACCGGAGACCACGCGCGGTTCACCGAGCCCGAAGCCTGGTGCGTCCTCGGGGACCGCGCCTTGGGCCACCGTCTCTACCACTGGAGGTTTCGTCATTTCCGCGCGACCGGCTCAGGAATTCGGAGACAACCCCGTCGAGGTCCGGGAAACCGGACACTATACAGAGGAATACGTCCCCAGCTTCGTGGAGAAGTGGGATTCTCTCATAGATTGGGAGAAGCGAGCGGAGAGCGAGGGAAACTTCTTCATCGACCTGCTGCGAAAGCGAGGAGTAAGGAGTGTCCTCGACGTCGCGACAGGGACCGGGTTTCACTCGGTACGGCTGTTGGAGGCCGGATTCGAAACCGTGAGCGCGGACGGAAGTGCCGACATGCTCGCGATGGCGTTCGAAAACGGAATGAAGCACGGCGACCACATCCTGCGGGTCGTCCAGGCCGACTGGCGCTGGCTCAACCGGGACGTTCACGGTGAGTACGACGCTATCGTGTGCCTCGGCAACTCCTTCACGCATCTCTTCTCGGAACGCGACCGGCGGAAGGCGCTGGCCGAGTTCTACGCGATGCTGAAGCACGACGGAATCCTCATCCTGGATCAGCGCAACTACGACGCGATTCTGGATCGCGGGTACTCCAGCAAGCACACGTACTACTACTGCGGCGAGGACGTCGCGGTCGAGCCGGAATATGTGGACGAGGGGCTGTGCCGCATGCGGTACCGCTTCGCCGGCAGCGCCGACTACCACCTCAACATGTTCCCGCTCCGCAAGGACTACACGCGGCGACTCATGTCGGACGTCGGCTTCCAGCGCATCGAGACGTACGGCGACTTCCAGCACACCTACCGGGACGAGCAGCCCGACTTCTTCGTGCATGTCGCGGAGAAGGAATATCACCCGGAGGATGCGGGAGAAGGCGCTTACGGCGGCGCAGTCGGGACGGCGCGGAGTTATTACAACTCCCCCGACGCGGACACCTTCTATTCCTCCGTGTGGGGCGGGGAGGATATTCATGTCGGCATCTACGCCGATGCCGAGCAGCCCATCGCGGAGGCCAGCCGGCACACCGTCGAGCGCATGGCTTCCGGGCTCGGCCTGGACCGGGATTCCCGCGTCCTCGACCTCGGGGCCGGCTTCGGGGGCTCGGCCCGCTACCTGGCCGAGACCTTCGGCTGCACGGTCCAGGCCCTCAACCTCAGCGAGGTGGAGAACCAGCGGCACAAGGAGCTGAACGCGGCGCGCGGCCTCACCGACCGGATCGAGGTCGTGGACGGCTCCTTCGAGAGCGTGCCGTTCCCCGACTCCAGCGTGGACGTGGTCTGGTCGCAGGACGCGTTCCTGCACAGCGGGGACCGGCTGCGGGTGCTGGAGGAGATCCGCCGGGTCCTGAAGCCTGGCGGCCGACTGGTCTTCACCGACCCGATGGCCGCCGACGACACCGACTTCAGCGCCATCCAGCCCATTCTGGACCGCATCCACCTCGACGACATGGGCTCCCCCGGCTTCTACAAGCGGGAGCTCACCCGGCTCGGCTTCGCCCCGACCGAGCACGCGGACTCGGACGAAGGGTTCGAGGACCTGCGGGAGCAACTCGTGCGGCACTACGGGCGGGTGCTGCAGGAGACCGAACGGCAGGAGGCCGACGGGCTCGCCTCGAAGATCAGCAGCGACTACCTGAGCCAGATGAAGAAGGGGCTCGCGCACTGGGTCGAAGGCGGTGAGAAGCGCCGTCTGACCTGGGGCATCTTCCGCTTCACCCTGACGAAGGGCTGATGGGCCGCGCCCTCTCGGCGCAGCGGTGACCCGCATCGCGCACGACCGCCCGCCCTCCCCGGTCCGCACCGGGGAGGGCGGGCGCGTCGCCGCGGATCAGTGCCCCGGTCCGGGATCGGGCGCCGGCCAGCTGCGGGGTGGGATCTCCGACCCGGGGCGGGTGCTGGGCGCCGGCTCGGGCCGGGCAGTGGTCGAGTCCCGGAACCCACCGTCCGGGGGCACAACTCGGAGGGACGGCCGGAGTTCGCCGTACCGCTCGCCCTCCTCGGGCTGCGGAGCGCCCGGCACGCTGCCGTGCATGGGGTTGCCCGGGAAGCCGTCGCCGTCCCCGCCGCCACCGGAGCCGGGGCCGGAGTCCGGGCCGTCCTCCGCGTCGTACCAACCCGGTCCGCTCCCACCGGAAGCGGGCTCCTGCTGCCAGCTCACCGTCAGCAGGCTCCCGGTCGCCACGAGCACCGCCCAGATCCCGGTCAGCCAGGCCCACCGTCGCCGCCGTGCGTCCAACTTCGCTCCCCCACCCCTGAATCACCCCTGAATCGGCCTGCCGCCCGCCGAGCGCCGCGTCGCGTGCGCCGGGAGCGTGCCACAGCGTACGCACTCCGCCACCCGGCCCGCAGCCCGCCGCCCCGCGCTCGTCCGGCGGTCGGCACCGCCTGTCTCCCGGGCCCCGGGCGGCCGGCTCTAAGCTGGGGCCCATGGCCTCTTCGACCCCCATGAACATCTGCGTCTTCTGCTCGGCCGCCGAACTCGACAGCGTCTACACCGAAGCGGCCCGCGAGTTCGCCGAACTCCTCGGCAAGCGGGGGCACAGCCTCGTGTGGGGCGGCTCGGACTCGGGGCTGATGAAGGTCGTGGCCGACGGCGTGCAAGGCGCGGGCGGACGGCTGATCGGCGTCTCGGTGGAGTTCCTGCGGGACGTGGCGCGGCCGGACACCGACGAGATGGCCGTCGCCGCCGACCTCGCCGAGCGCAAGGCGCTCCTGCTGGACCGCGCGGACGCCGTGGTGGTCCTGGTGGGCGGCACCGGCACGCTGGACGAGGCGACCGAGATCCTGGAACTGCGCAAGCACGGCATGCACAGCAAGCCGGTGGTGGTGCTCAACACCGCGGGCTTCTACAACGGCCTCCAGCAGCAGATGACGCGGATGGAGGCCGAGGGCTTCCTGCCCGTCCCGCTGGCGGACCTCGTCAGCTTCGCCGACGACGGCCCGCAGGCACTGGAGCTGCTCGGCGCCTGAGACCGCGGCGCCCGGGCTGCGCGGCCCCGGGCCCCGGGCGGGCGCCGGGCCCTCCGCGCGGGCAGGGGGCTCCGGCCCGCCCCCGGGACGGCACTGCGCGGCTCAGACCGCCGGGACGGCGCGCTCCGTCCGGTCGATCGTCGCCGAGCCGACCACCCGGGTGCCGTCGTAGAGCACGATCGCCTGCCCAGGTGCCACACCGCGCTCCGGAGCGGCGAACCGCACCCGCAGCTCACCGTCGGCCAGCTCCGCCTCCACCGGCGTCTCGGCACCGTGCGCCCGTAGCTGCGCCGTGTAGGGGCGGGGGCCGTCCGCCGGGGGCGCACCGCACCAGCGGGGGCGGACCGCGGTGAGGGCGGCGATGTCGAGGGAGGCCGCGGGGCCGACGGTGACCGTGTTGTCGACCGGGGAGATGTCCAGCACATAGCGCGGCTTGCCGTCCGGGGCCGGGTGCCCCAGCCGCAGGCCCTTGCGCTGGCCGACGGTGAATCCGTAGGCGCCGTCGTGGCTGCCCACCTTGGCGCCGGACTCGTCGACCACGTCGCCCTCGGCCCGGCCGAGCCGGGAGGCGAGGAACCCCTGGGTGTCGCCGTCGGCGATGAAGCAGATGTCGTGGCTGTCGGGCTTCTTCGCCACGGCCAGACCGCGGCGGGCGGCCTCGGCGCGGATCTCCTCCTTGGTGGTGAGGGTGTCGCCCAGCGGGAACAGCGCGTGGCTGAGCTGCCGCTCGTCCAGTACCCCCAGCACATAGCTCTGGTCCTTGGCCTGGTCACTCGCTCGGTGCAGTTCCCGGTGCCCGTCCGTACGCGTCACAACGGTGGCGTAGTGGCCGGTGCACACGGCGTCGAATCCCAGCGCCAGCGCCTTGTCCAGCAGCGCGGCGAACTTGATCTTCTCGTTGCAGCGCAGACAGGGGTTGGGCGTGCGGCCCGCCTCGTACTCGGCGACGAAGTCCTCCACCACGTCCTCGCGGAAGCGCTCGGCCAGGTCCCACACGTAGAAGGGGATGCCGATGACGTCGGCGGCGCGGCGTGCGTCGTTCGAGTCCTCGATGGTGCAGCAGCCGCGCGCACCCGTGCGGAACGACTTAGGGTTGGCGGACAGAGCCAGATGCACACCCGTCACGTCGTGTCCGGCCTCGACGGCACGGGCCGCCGCGACAGCGGAATCGACCCCGCCGGACATGGCGGCCAGCACACGGAGCGGGCGCGCGGAGGCTGTGCCCCGCGAGGATGCAGTAGTCATAGCGCCCTCCAGGGTAGACGGAACCTCCCGGCCACCCGAACGCGTTAGGGAGCGCATGGGACCAGCGGCGGATGACGGACACGAGAACGGCCCGGCGGACGGCTCCGGGTCCGGCCCCGGCGAGGGCCGGGAGGCCGGTCCCGGCGGCCCGGACGAGGGCACCGGCGCCTCCGGCGACGGCGGCCCGGGAGGCGCCCGCGGCCGCGGGGTCGCCCGGCGGCGGCTGCTGATCGGCGGCAGCACCGTCGTGGGCCTCGGCGTGCTCGGGGTGGCCACCCAGCAGGAGCTCAAGCGCTGGTGGTGGCGGATGCCGGGGAACGACAAGCCGCGGCTGGAGGGCGAGGTGGACGACACCCGCGCCCGCTGGGTGGCCGCAGCCGACGCGAACATGCGCCGCGGCGACCGGCCCGCGGACTACGGCATCGACCGGGTGATCGTGCATGTCACGCAGGGCAGCGCGGCGGCGGCCGTGAAGGTCTTCCGGGACCCGGAGCACCGGGCCGCGGCGCACTACATCGTCTGCCAGGACGGGCAGATCATCCAGATGATCCGCGAGCTGGACGTCGCCTTCCACGCGGCGAACAAGGAGTACAACGAGCGCAGCATCGGCGTGGAGCACGAGGGCTGGATAGACCGTCCGCAGGACTTCACGGACGCCATGTACCGCTCCTCCGCCAGGCTGACGGCGGGGATCTGCTCCCGCTACGGCTTCCCCGCCGACCGGCGGCACATCATCGGCCACAACGAGGTGCCGGGCGCCGACCACACCGATCCGGGGCGGCACTGGGACTGGGACAAGTACCTGCGGATGGTCCGCACCGAGATGCGGGTGGAGAGCACGCTCCGGGACAAGTGACCGCCGGGGCGAGTGGCCGGGCGGGCGGCATCGTCCGGTGCGGCTAGCTCAGCCCCGCCGTGCGGGCCCGCGCGACGACCGGGCCGATCGCCTGCGCCAGCGCGTCCACGTCCGCCTTGGTGGTGGTGTGGCCCAGCGAGAAGCGGAGGGTGCCCCGGGCCAGGTCGGGTTCGGTGCCGGTGGCCAGCAGCACGTGGCTGGGCTGGGCGACGCCCGCGGTGCAGGCCGAACCGGTCGAACACGCGATCCCCTGCGCGTCCAGGAGCAGCAGCAGCGAGTCCCCCTCACAGCCCGGGAAGGAGAAGTGCGCGTTGGCCGCGAGCCGCCCGGCCGGGTCCGGGTCGCCGTTGAGCACCGCGTCCGGTACGGCGTCGCGGACGGCCGCCACCAGCGCGTCCCGCAGTCCGCCCACCTCGCGGACGAAGTCGGCCCGCCGCTCGACGGAGACCCGTGCGGCCGTGGCGAACGCGGCGATGGCCGGGGTGTCGAGCGTGCCGGAGCGCACGTGCCGCTCCTGGCCCCCGCCGTGCAGCAGCGGTACCGGCGCGTACTCGCGCCGCAGCAGCAGCGCACCGACCCCGTAGGGGCCGCCGGTCTTGTGGCCGGTGACGGCCATCGAGGCCGGCCCCGAGCCGCTGAAGGAGAGGTCGAGCTGCCCGAACGCCTGCACCGCGTCCGAGTGCAGCGGAACATCGAACTCGGCGGCGACCTCGGCGAGTTCCGGCATCCGGGAGACCGTGCCGATCTCGTTGTTCGCCCACATGACGGTGGCCAGCGCGACATCGGAGGGATCGCGTGCGAGGGCCTCGCGCAGCGCCTCGGGGTGCACCCTGCCGTACCCGTCCACCGGCAGCCATTCCAGGCGGGCGCCCTCGTGCTCGGCCAGCCACTCGACGGCGTCCAGCACGGCGTGGTGCTCCACCGGCCCGGCCAGCACCCGGGTGCGGCGGGCGTCCTGGTCCCGGCGGGCCCAGTAGAGCCCCTTGACGGCGAGGTTGTCCGCCTCGGTCCCGCCGGCGGTGAAGACGACCTCGCTGGGGCGCGCCCCGAGCGAGGCCGCGAGCGACTCGCGGGCCTCCTCCACCGTGCGCCGGGCCCGCCGTCCCGCACCGTGCAGCGAGGAGGCGTTGCCGACGACCGCGAGCTGTTCGGTCATCGTCCGCACCGCTTCGGGCCACATGGGCGTGGTGGCGGCGTGGTCGAGATAGACGGGGTGGGCGGAGTCAGCCATGGTTCCCCAATCCTACGGTTCCCCACGGGGCGCACGACCGGCGCGTGGCAGCGTACGCGCCTCGTCGTCCGTGCCCCCGGCCGGAGCCGGCCGGGAGTCCCGGGCGCCCGCGCCGCGGCCCGCGGACAGCGGAACCCGCCCGCCGGGCGGATCCGGGGCCCGGCCGGTACCGGCCCGGAGCGGCTCAGCCGCGGTTCTCCGCCTGGAACATCCAGTGCTCCTTCTCCAAGACGCCGGTGAGCTGGATGAAGACGTCCTCGGTGACGGGGTCGACCGGGCCGACGGCCTTCATCCGCTCCCGGGCCTTGGTGATGACGGCGCCGAGGGCCTCGACCATCAGGCGGACCGCGTCGTTGTCGGGGAGCCAGCCCTCCTTGACCGTGTTGACGGCGCTGCCGCCCGCGACCGTGGTGGAGCGGCCGTCGGGGCTGACGCCGAGCGCGGAGGCCCGCTCGGCGACGGTGTCGGAGTACTGGCGGGCCGTGTCGACGACCTCGTCGAGCTGGAGGTGGATGGAGCGGAAGCGCGGCCCCACCACGTTCCAGTGGATCTGCTTGGCGGCGAGGGAGAGGTCGATGAGGTCCAGCAGCGTGCCCTGCAGGGCCTCGGCGACGGTCTTGAGGTCCGACTCCGGAAGCGTGCTCTTCACTGTGTAGGTCACGTGCGTCGCTTTCTCTCGGGCAGACAAACTTTCCCGACCTACGTAAGCACATCGGACGAAAAGCGACATCGAGGCGCCCGCACCTGTCACCCGGGCCGCCTCCGCCGCCCCGCCCGCGCTACGCGCGTGCCAGTTGCCGCGACTGCGCGACCAGGCGGTCGGCGGAGTCCCACACCTCGGCGTCCTCCTCCAGGAATCCGCCTGCCAGATTGCGGGTGGTGATGGCGATGCGGAGCGGACCGGGCGCCGGGCGGGCCCGCACATGGGCGGTGAGCTCGACGGTGGGCACCCAGCCGGTGAGGCCCAGGTCGAAGCCGGTGGGCGGCAGCGCGTCGACCGCCATCAGCAGCGAGAGCGGGTCCGGGTCGCGCCCGTCGGCGAGTCCGAGCCAGCCGCGGATCTCGCCGCGCATGCTGGGCGCACCCAGCGCCCAGCCGCAGGTCTCCGGGTCGAGGCGGAGGTCGAGCCGGCGCCCCATCTCGGGTACGGCCGCGTCGCCGCCGGGGTGGTCGGTGGCCCGGAAGCACTGCTCCTGCGGCGGGACGGCGGGCGGCTTGGCGCTGGTGCGCACCTCGCCTCGGAGCGCGTCCAGTTCGCCGTAGGTCGCCAGGACCCGGATGCGCTCCACCTCCGTACCGCTCTCGTCCCGCTGGAAGAGCCCGGCCGAGGCGGTGGAGACGGTGCGCCCGCCGCGGGCCACCGAGGTGCGGACGGTGGCGGGGCCCGCGGTGGTGGCCGTGAGGTAGTGGGCCGTGACGGTGAACGGGTCCGGGTGCGGAAGGGCCTGGCGCAGGGCGCGGCCCACCACGGCCAGCAGGTAGCCGCCGTTCAGGGCGGTGCCGATGGCCCAGCCCGGGGAGAGCTGCGCCTCGTGGACGCCGGGGCGCAGGGTGCGGACCGCGGTGTCGCGGTCGAACTCGCTGCTGCCGGCGGGAGCGGCGGATACGGCGGTGCAGGACGGTGCGTCGGACATGGGGCGACGGTACACCGAACTTGTTACTGCTCGGTAGGGGGTGGTTCCGGGGTACCCCCCGCCGCCTCCGCGTCCACCGTCGCGCTGCTGCGCTTCCACGCCCGCGGCGCCCGCCAGTTGTAGTGCAGGGCCAGCAGCCGCAGTACGAAGGCCAGCAGCGCCGCGCCCACCGCCGTGGCGGGACGTACCGCGTCCAGGTGGATCAGCAGCGCCACGGCGCTGGAACCGATGACCGCCGGGACGGCGTAGACCTCCCGGTCCCAGCGCAGCAGCGAGGGCACCTCGTTCGCCAGCACGTCGCGCAGCACGCCGCCGCCCGCCGCCGTGGCCAGCCCCATCACGACCGAGGAGGTCAGGCTGAGCCCGTACTCGTCGGCCTTGAGGGTGCCCGTCACGCAGAAGAGCCCCAGCCCCGCCGCGTCGAAGACGTTGACCGCCTTGTTGATCCGCTCCACCTCCGGATGGAGGAAGAAGACCAGCGCGGCCGAGACGAGCGGGGTGAGGAAGTAGCCGAGATCGGTGAAAGCCGCCGGGGGTACGGCACCGATGACCACGTCCCGGAAGAGGCCGCCGCCCAGGCCGGTGACCTCGGCGAGGACGGCGATGCCGAAGACGTCGAAGTTGCGGCGGACGGCCAGCAGCGCCCCGGAGACGGCGAAGACGAAGATGCCGGCGATGTCCAGCCAGTGTTGGAGCGGAGGACTGAAGAGGGATTCCACCGCTCCTTTGTATCCGGACCGCCCCCGGAGCCTCTCCCCGGCTCCCGCCTGCGCCGCCCCGAAGGCCACGGAGGCCGGCGCCGGAGGGGCTGTGGAACCAGCCCCTCCGGTGGGCTCAGCGCTTGGCGGTGGCCGCCTCGCTCAGCAGCTCGGTGTCTCCCGGCTCCTGGTCCGGCGCGTTCTCCGGGTGGTGGCAGGCCACGTTGTGGCCCGTCGCCAGCGGGATCAGCGGCGGCTCCTTGGTCTTGCAGACCTCCGTGGCCTTCCAGCAGCGGGTGTGGAAGCGGCAGCCGGACGGCGGGTTCATCGGCGAGGGCACATCGCCCTGCAGCAGGATCCGCTCCCGGCTGTCCGCCGCCTTGCGCCGCGGGTCGGGCACCGGCACCGCCGACATCAGCGCCTTGGTGTAGGGGTGCATCGGCGTGTTGTAGAGCGACTGCCGGTCGGTCAGCTCCACGATCTTGCCGAGGTACATCACCGCGATCCGGTCCGAGACGTGCCGGATGACGGACAGGTCGTGCGCGATGATCACGTAGGTGAGGCCGAGCTCCTCCTGCAGATCGTCCAGGAGGTTGACGACCTGCGCCTGGATGGAGACGTCCAGCGCCGAGACCGGCTCGTCGGCCACCACCAGCTTCGGGCTGAGCGCCAGGGCGCGGGCGATGCCGATGCGCTGCCGCTGCCCGCCGGAGAACTCGTGCGGGTAGCGGTTGTAGTGCTCGGGGCTGAGCCCGACCACCCCCAGCAGCCGCTGGACCTCCTTCTTGACGCCGCCCTCCGGCTGCACCCCCTGGAGCTTGAACGGCGCGCTGACGATGGCGCCGACGGTGTGCCGGGGGTTCAGCGAGGAGTACGGGTCCTGGAAGATCATCTGCACGTCGCGGCGCAGCGGACGCATTCCGCTGACGCCCAGATGGGTGATGTCGCGGCCCTCGAACTCGATGGAGCCGGCGGTGGGCTCCAGCAGCCGGGTGATCAGCCGGCCCATCGTCGACTTGCCGCAGCCCGACTCGCCCACGACGCCGAGGGTTTCCCCCGCGCGGACCTCGAAGTCGATGCCGTCGACCGCCTGCACCGCACCCACCTGCCGCTTGAAGAGGCCCTTGTGGATGGGGAAGTGCTTCTTGAGGCCGCTGACCTTCAGCAACGTCTCGCCCTGGCCCGGCGCTGCCGCGGAGTCGGCCGTCGGCTCGGAGCCCGGGGACTTCACGGGTTTCGTCATCGGCTCGTCGTCCTCACTCACGCCGCTCACAGCTTCGGGGCAATCTCTTCGTTCCAGATCCGCTCCCGGTCCTCCTGCGCCATGTGGCAGGCGGCCAGGTGCCCGTCCTTGACCTCGCGCAGCTCCGGCCGGACGGTACGGGTGACGTCGTCCCCGGGGACGTCCGCGTACGGGCAGCGGGGGTTGAAGGCGCAGCCGGACGGGACGTTGATGAGGCTGGGCGGCGAGCCCTTGACGGGAATGAGCCGGTCGGCACGGTCCCGGTCGATGCGCGGCATGGAGCCCAGCAGGCCCCAGGTGTAGGGGTGCTGCGGCTCGTAGAAGACCTGCTCGGCGGTGCCGTACTCGACACAGCGCCCGCCGTACATCACCAGGATGTCGTCCGAGAGCTCGGCGACGACGCCCAGGTCGTGGGTGATGATGATGACGGCCGAGCCGAACTCCTGCTGCAGGTCCCGGATCAGGTCCAGGATCTGCGCCTGGACCGTCACGTCGAGCGCCGTGGTGGGCTCGTCGGCGATCAGCAGTTCGGGGTTGTTGACCAGCGACATCGCGATCATCGCCCGCTGCCGCATCCCGCCGGAGAACTCGTGCGGGTAGCTGTCGACCCGCTTGCCGGGCTCGGGGATGCCCACCCGGTCCAGCAGCTCGATCGCGCGCCTGCGGGCCGTCTTCTTGTCGACGTCGTGGTGGACGCGGTACGCCTCCACGATCTGGTGGCCGACCGTGAAGAAGGGGTGCAGCGCCGAGAGCGGGTCCTGGAAGATCATGGAGATCTCGCGGCCGCGCAGCTTGCGCACCGTCTCCGCGTCGGCGGAGAGCAGCTCCTGGCCGTCCAGCCAGATCTCGCCCGAGAGCTGCGGGCGCTGCCTGCCGTACTGGCCGACCGTGTGCAGGCCCATGATGCCGAGCGAGGTGACGGACTTGCCGGAGCCCGACTCGCCGACGATGCCGAGGGTCTTGCCCTTCTCCAGCGAGAAGGTGAGCCCGTCGACGGACTTGACCAGGCCGTCCTGGGTGGGGAAGTGCACCCGCAGGTCGCGCACCTCCAGGAAGGAGGACGGTGGGCGCTGGTCCAGCTCGGGTTCGCCCGGCGCGGTGCCGGAACCGGTCAGGTCCGGTGCCGTGCCCTGCTCGGGGATCGCGGCCCCGGCAGCGCCGGTGGCGGCGGCCTGCGGCGCGTCCACGCGGGTGGCGTCCGTGCCGGGTTCGGTGTCCTTGTGGGACTTGTGCTCGTGGTCGGTCATCCCAGCCTCACTCGTGGGTCGATCACGCCGTACAGCAGGTCCACGATGAGATTCGCGATGACGACGGCGGTTGCGGTGATCAGGGTGACGCCCAGGATCAGCGGGAGGTCGCGATCGGTGATCGCCTTGAGCACGGCCTGACCGAGTCCGGGAATGCTGAAGGTGGTCTCGGTGAGGATCGCGCCGCCCATCAGGGCGCCGATGTCGATGCCGAGGAGCGTGAGGACCGGCGTCATGGTGGAGCGCATGGCGTGCTTGCCGATGACGACCGGCTCCTTGAGCCCCTTGGCGCGGGCGGTACGGATGTAGTCCTCGCCCATCACCTCCAGCATGGTCGCCCGGGTCAGCCGGGCGTACATGGCGCCGAAGAGGAAGGCGAGGGTGACCCAGGGCAGGATCATGCCGCTGAACCACTTGACGGGGTCGTCGCCGAACGGGGTGAAGGTGTTGCTCACCAGGTCGAGCTGGTAGGCGAAGACCGCCAGCGAGATCAGACCGGTGAAGTAGACGGGCAGCGAGACGCCGGCCAGCGCGCCGGTCATGGCGAGCCGGTCCCAGAGGCTGCCCCGCTTGAGTGCGGAGAGCACGCCGACGGCCAGGCCGATGATCAGCCAGATGACGGCCGCGCCCAGCGCCAGCGAGAGGGTGACCGGAAGCCGGTCGGTCAGCACCGGCCAGATCTCCTGCTCGGTGCGGAAGGAGTATCCGAAGCAGGGGGCGGAGCAGTGCGTCGTGTCGCCACCGGAGGTGTAGTCCCGGCCGACGAAAATGCCCTTGAAGAACTCGAAGAGCTGGACCAGGACCGGATCGTCCAACTGGAGCTTCTCGCGAACGGCTTCGACGCTCTCCTTGTCGGCCTGCTTACCGACGAACATGGTGGCCGGATCGATCCCCGACCACTTGGGGATCAGAAAGAAGATGCAGAAGACCGCCAGGATGATGACGACCAGCATCACTGCGACGGCGAACAGCCGCCTGATGAGGTATGTGAGCACTGCTCTCCGGCCGCCCGGCGGCGGCCCGGCCGCTCCCCGGTCGGGAGTCGGCGGCCGGGCCGCCCGTAGCGGCCTTCACCTGCCCTTCGTGCCAGCGGCGGGTGGCGCCGTCAGATGGTGATGTCGGTGGCGAACTTCGAGGGTCCGGGGACCCCCTGTGTCACTTGACGCCGAGGGACGCGAAGTCGTACCAGCCGCTGAAGGAGTCGGCCGCGTAGACGTTCGTGAGCCGGTCCGAGCGCCACTGGACGACCTTCAGGTAGGTCAGCGGCAGGTAGTAGCCGCCTTCCATGACCCGGTGGTTGACCTCGGCGTACTTCTCGGCGGCCTTCGCCGGGTCGAGCTCGGCGATGGCGTCCTCGAGACCCTTGTCGATCTTCGGGTCGTCGATCAGCGCGTAGTTGTTGTTGCCGTTGTCACGGATCTTGGAGCTGTGCCACAGCTCGATGCCGTAGCCCTGGCCGCTGGGGAAGTCCGGGCCCCAGCCGTAGAGCACCATGCCGTAGCCCTTGCGCTTGACCGTGGCCTGGTTGCCGACGATCGAGGAGCCCTGCGAGCCGTCGAACTCGTCCAGCTCGACCTTGATGCCGACCTTCTTCAGCGACGCCTGGATGGCCTCGGCGGACTTCACGTCGGCCTTGTCGGTGTTGCGCACGGCCAGCGTGGTCTTGAAGCCCTTCGGCTTACCGCACTTCTCGAGCTCTTCCTTGGCCTTCGCGACGTCGGCGGCTCCGCCGTTCTTGCGGATGCCGTACTGGTCGTCGTTCTGGTCGGCGCCCGGAACGGTGGGCGGCAGCATGTTGACGGCCAGCTCGCCACCGGCGGTGGGGCCACCGCGGGCGGTCTGCACCGACTTGTGGTTGGTGCCGTAGATGGCGGCCTTGCGGCAGTGGATGTTGTCGAAGGGCTTCACGCTCTGCGGGAAGGCCACGTACGAGATGAACCCGGTCTGCGGGTTGTCCACGTTGCCCTTGTGCTGCTTGAGGGCGGTCTGCCGGCCCTGGACCTCCATGCCGCGCTGGTTGAGGTCGAGGTCCGCGTCACCGTTGATCAGGCGCTTGTCGCGCTCGTCGGGGTTGGTGAGCAGCGTGACCTTGACCTTGTCCGGAAGGGCCTTGCGCAGCGTGTCGCTGTTGCGGTCCCAGTGCTTGTTGCGGACCAGGAGCAGCGACTTGTTCGGGGTGTACGACTTGAACTTGTACGGACCCGAGGAGAAGGGGCGCAGCGTGTACTTGGACTTGGTGTCCTTGTCCTTGCGCACCGGCGAGTTGGTGGGCATCGCCAGCATCTGCTCGAAGTCGCCGTTGGCCTTCGGCAGGTGGAACTCGATGGTCTTCTCGTCGGGCGTCTTGATGGCGTCGAAGCCGCCCTTGTCCTCGTAGGGACCCTTCCACTTGCCGTCCGGGTCGAGGACGTCCTTGATGTAGGTCGGGCCGCCGGAGAGGGTCTTCTGGGCCCACTGGCGCTCGATGCCGTACTTGACGTCCTGGGAGGTGATCGGCTTGCCGTCCTCCCACTTCAGGCCGTTCTTCAGGGTGTACTTGTAGACCTTGCCGTCCTCGGATATCTGCGCGTTGTCCGTGGCCAGGTCGGGCTTCAGGTCCAGGCTCTTCTTCCCCGGCTTGGGGCTGTAGCTCACGAGCTGGCGGCTGTAGAACCGCGAGAAGTCGAAGACGAAGCCGTAGTACATGCGGGTGGTGTCCCAGGAGTCGGCGTCCTGGACACCCACGAACTTCAGGGTCCCGCCCTTTTTGCTGGAGGCGTTGGCGACCTTGTTGACGCCCGCGTTGTACTCGCCGCCGCCCTCCTTGTCGCTGTCGCCCCCGCCGCAGGCCGAGGTGGCCAGCAGCGTGGCGGCGGCAACAGCCGAGAGCGCGGCCAACCGGCGCCTCGATGTGCGTAGGGGTTTCACGTCTCGCAACCTCCGTGATAGGTCACGGCCCGCACGGGCTGGGCGGGTCCGGGGTCTGGGATGGGGGATCAACGGGTGCCCTTCGGGTCCAGTGCGTCGCGTACGCCGTCGCCGAAGAGGTTGAAGGCGAGCACCGTGATGAAGATGGCGACGCCGGGAATGATCATGTACATCGGGTCGGACTCGTAGTACGTCACCGCGTCCGAGAGCATCGAGCCCCACGAGGCGGTCGGCGGCTTGACGCCAACGCCCAGGAAGCTGAGGGCCGCCTCGGTGAGGATGTTGGTCGGGATCATCAGCGTCATGTAGACGGTGATCGGCGCGACCAGGTTGGGCAGCAGTTCCTTGCCGATGATGTAGCCGCGGCCGGCGCCCAGGCTGCGGGCGGCCTCGATGTACTCGCGCTCGCGCAGCGAGAGCACCTGGCCGCGCACGATCCGGCCGATGTAGGGCCAGCCGAAGAAGCCGATCACCAGGATCATCACCAGCAGCCGCACACCCGTGCCGGTCAGGCCGAGCAGGTCGTTGGGCATGACGGAGATCAGGGAGATGATGAACAGGAGCTGCGGGAAGGCCAGCAGCATGTCCATCACCCGGCTGATCAGCGCGTCCAGCCAGCCGCCGAAGTAGCCGGCGAGGGTGCCCAGGACGGTGCCGAAGATGACGGCGACGAAGGCCGAGAGGAAGCCGACCAGGATCGAGACGCGCGCTCCGTAGACGATCCGGGTGAGGATGTCGCGGCCGCTGACCGGCTCCACTCCGAGCAGGTGGTCGGCGGACATTCCGCCCAGCGCACCCTTGGGGGTGCTGAAGAGCGGGTCGATCAGGTCTTCATGGCGCTCGTTCGGCGACTGTCCGGTCAGTGCCGCGAGCACCGGGGCGAAGATCGCGAGCAGGACCAGCAGCAGCACGATCGTGCCGCCGAGCAGCGCCACCTTGTCCCGCTTGAGCCGCTCCCAGGCGATCCGGCCGAGTGAGCGGCCCTCGATCGCCTTCTCAGGCTTGCTGGGTGCCGGCTCCACGGTCGCGGTTTTCGCGGCCGTTTCCTCGTGCAGTGGTGCCGTCATCGTGTTGGGGACCCCTTCTCGACCGGCAGTTGACCAGTCCACGCACACCGCTGTAGCGGCCAGAGTTCAGAAGACATTCGAAAGCCGTTGTGGGTGGGAGGCCGGCTGCGGCCTTCCGGTGGCTTATGGCTCGGGAGTCTTCATCGCGCTCAGGATCAGTCGCCAGACCTCCCGGGGAAAGGATGCGCAACTGTGATGTGACGCGGCATGTTCCGTTATGCGGACGGAAATTGACGTTGAGCGGTGTGGAGGCCGGGATTTTGTCCTGATCTGGACCGTCTGCGGATCCGGAAATACGTCCGGATTCCGCCCCTGCTCAGAAGGCGCGCGGGTAGCCGTAACCGGCGCCGGGAGCCGGTGGCCGAGAAGCGTCGTAACCGGCCGGAGCGTGTGCGTCCCGGTCGAAGAACGGCCGGGACTGACTGCGCATCCACATGGCCACGGGGTCGTAGTCGTCCGCCATCGCGACGCTGGAGACGGGGAGCCCGTCCGGCACCGCGAGCACCGACTGGGCCATCATCCGGCGGGCCGCCTCGATCGAGGCGGGGGCGCTGTCGTAGAGGTCGAGGCCGACGGCCAGGTACGGGACACCCAGCGCGGGCCGCACCCAGGCGCGGCGCAGCGAGCGGACCACGGGGGTCCGGTGGGCGTTCTGCGTCAGCAGCGCATAGAACTGCGGGATCTCCAGGGTCGGCTCGCTGATCCGCAGTGGCCCGGCGGGAAGCTGGTCGAGGCCGACAGCGATCCGCCGCAGGTCGAGCCAGGGGATGCCGACGCCGCCGCCGGGAGCGTGCGGATTCAGCCAGATCCCCCAGCGGTCGGCGAAGAGGGCCGCGGCGATCTCCCGTCCGGCGACGACCTCGTGGGCGCGGTTCCAGCCGGAGGCCGCCAGCTCCTGGGCCGAGGTGACACAGGGCGCGTAGCCGTACCCCGCGACGTCCATGTTGCCGTACTGCGCGTCGGGGGACCCGGCCTGCCCGTTCCACAGCAGCATCCACACCTGGCTGCCGGCGAGCGCCTGGAGCAAGGACTCGTAGTTCTCGTAGCTCTCGTAGGTGCCGTGCCCGCCGGGCGCCACCCGCCGCAGCAGCGTCTCGACGCTCTCACCCGCGCTCACCTGGGCCGCCTTTCCACCTCTGCCGCCGTTCCTGGCTCGTCGCCCCGCACCGCCATCCAACCAGCTTACGAGCGGACCGGGACATCGGTACTCGTACTCAGCTCGGGGCCGGCAACCGGCGTGCACCGCTCCGCATCCGGGCCGCCGACGGCACCTCACCGGCACCGCGGGCCCCTACCGCCCCTCGCACCGAGCTCAGCGGTGGCTCTCGCGGTCGTAGAACGGGCGTACGCACTGCCGCAGCCAGTCCACGACCGGGTCGTCGGCCGCGTCGAGCAGCACCATCTGGACCGGCCAGCGCACCGGCGCCACGTGCAGCGCCCTGCCGAGCGCGTCGTGCGCCGCCTGCCGGGCCTCCGGATCGAGGAGGTCGAGCTCTATCCCGACGAACAGGCCGGGGGGATCGCCCTCGGTGCTGGCGAGACCCCGGCGCGCGGTGCGTACGGCCGGGAGCGCGGCGAACTCCGCCGAGACCGCGGCGAGGAAGGCGAGCGGATCGTCCTGCCAGTCCGGCTCGAACAGCCGCACCCGGGCGCCCCGCACAGCCCCGGTGGCGGCCTGCTCGGCGGGAGTGTTCGCGCACAGTTCGGCGACGGCCTCGGCGGACAGCGGAACCCCCACCGTCCCCTCCGGGTTCACGGCGATGCCCACCCCCGCGGGGAGGCCGCGCGCGAATTCCCTGACCGGCGCGACGGTGAAGGACACATGCGTGCCGACGACGCTCAGGAACTGCTGCTCGGAGCTGAAGACCGGCACATGGACCGCGCCGTCCAACTCGATGGTCGGCAGATCCAGTTCCCGGCTCTCCCGGTCGCCGCCCTCCGGCAGCGGGACCCAGACGCTGCTGCGGCCCAGCACCTCCAGCAGCCGGGCACCCGCGTGCGGCACCTGGAGCGAGGCGGCCAGGGCTTCCTCCAGCTCGTTGCCGGGCCAGCCGCCCCCGTGCCCGGGCCCGAAGTGCTGCGGCTGCTGGGGCTGCGAGGGCTGCGAGGGACCTGTCATACGGCAAAGCCTATCCATGATCCCCGCCCGCCCGGAGGGGCCCCGGGGCACCGCTGCCGAGCCCTGGAAGAACCGGGATGAACCGGGATGAACCGGGATGAACACGAACAGCGACACCCCGGTTGCGTTCCGCACCGAATGCCCGAAAGGTGGACTGCGTCCCCATACGTGCCAACCGGCACGCCCATCGGAGGAGAGCACATGCGTGTGAACAGGATCGCCGTCACCGTCACCCTGGCCGGCTCGCTCGCCCTCGGCGCGGCGGGCGCGGCCGCCGCCGCGCCGGTGGCCGGCCACGCCCCGGGGCAGCGGCCCGGCGTCCAGCAGCCCGCCGGACCGGCATCCGGGACGGAGCAGGCCAAGCCGAAGCCGTCGGACGACCAGGGCATGGGGCAGGCGGCGCCGCAGCAGAAGCCCGCCGCACCCCAGCAGGACCCGATGGCGCAGCACAAGCTCCCGAAGCCGCCCGCGCCCGGCGGGAAGCCGTCCGACCAGCAGCAGCCGGCGAAGCCGCCCAAGCCCACGAAGCCGCCGAAGCCGTCGAAGCCGTCGGATGCGGCCCAGGAGCAGCAGTCCGCGAAGCCGTCCGGGCCCGCCAAGCCCGGGAAGCCCGGGAAGCCCGGGAAGCCCGGAAAGCCGGCCGGGCCCGCCGGACCGGCGAAGCCCGCCGCTCAGCAGCCCCCGCAGGAGCAGGCGCCCGGCAAGCCGGCACTGGGCCAGGCCGGGCAGCCGCAGTCCCCCGCGCAGCAGCTCGGCAAGCCGGTCACCCCGGCAGCGGGCCGCTGATCCCGGTCACTCCCTGAGCCCGGTCACCGATGTCCCCGTCCGCGGCCCCGGCGCCCCTCGCGGGTGCCGGGGCCGCGGGCCTCCGCTCGGCTCCGGGCGGCGGCAGGGACGGCGGCCCGGTCGGGTCCGGCGGCCCCGCCCACCGGGAGAGCACCATCGGCACCGCGGCGGGCAGCGGCTCGAAGAGCACGGACCGCACCCCGTGGGCCGCCTCCCGGTCCAGCAGCACCGAGGAGACACAGCCGCGCGGCAGCCGTCCGGCCTCGGCGGCGGCCCGCAGCCCGCCGACCGCGCGCAGATGCCGCCGGAAGGCGTACCCGGTCACTCGCCTGCCCCGCGCGGTCTGCCCGGCCAGCGCGTCCCCGGCGGGGACGTCGAGCAGCAGCAGGTGGAGCGACCGCCCGCGCCGCACCGCGTCCCGGGCCAGCCAGCGGCGCACCCAGCTCTGCGTGCCGCAGTCGTGCACCATGACGGCCGCACCCGAGCCCAGCGCCGTGCGCAGCGCCGCGTAGTGCGCGAGCCGCACCAGCGGGCGGTAGGCGCCGTAGGGCAGCCAGCGCGGCATCCGCGCCTCCCAGCGTTCGCGGGCGTCCTGCGAGTCGATGCGCACCGCATCGGACCGGGCCGGGACCGCGCGCCGGATCAGGGTGGACTTGCCGCCGCCCGGCAGCCCGGAGACCACCACCACGTCCCCCGCCGGATAGCGCAGCGTCCACGGCCCGGCGGTACGGCGCAGATCGTGCCGGACCTCGGCGCGGGCTGCGGGGCCCGCTCGCGCGCCCCTCGGTACGGCTCCTGCACGGCACGGGCTGCCCACTGGATCTCCCTCCCCTGGCGGCTGTTCGGCCGCCGCCCCAAGTATGTAAAGAAGGAGTAATGCGGTTCAAGGTGAACAGCTCCTCCACAGGGGCAGCCACAGCCCACCCACCCGTGCCATGATGTGCGCAGTCAAACTGCATACCGGCCGTTCGAACCCGCGCGGGAGAGTCCCCGGCATGCGTGTGCAGTACGCGCAGGCCAGGGCGCCGAAGGAGCAAGATCCTCCCTTGAATCTCTCAGGCCCCGTTACCGCGCAGGCTAGGCAGATCTGAAAAGCGGACCGCTGCGCTCCCGCCCCGGCGCGGGCCGGCGTTCCCACCCAAGGTGCAAGCCGGGCTCCAGCCGTTCGGGAGCTGTCGGCGAACCTCTCAGGTTCCGATGACAGATGGGGAGGACATCCACGTCATATCCCCTTTCGGGGACTCATCGGGACTCTGGGAGCCTGCATGACTGAGCCACCGGCCATCCGAAAAACCGCGCTGGACGCCACACACCGGGCGCTGGGCGCCACCATGACCGACTTCGCGGGCTGGGACATGCCGCTGCGCTACGGCAGTGAGCGCGAGGAGCATCTGGCCGTGCGCTCGACCGCCGGCCTCTTCGACCTCTCGCACATGGGCGAGATCACCCTGACCGGGCCGCAGGCCGCCGAACTGCTGGACCACGCGCTGGTCGGCAACCTGTCCAAGCTGGCGGTCGGCCGCGCCCGCTACACCATGATCTGCGACGCGGACGGCGGCATCCTCGACGATCTGATCGTCTACCGGCTGGACGACCAGGAGTACCTGGTCGTGGCCAACGCGTCCAACGCGCAGACGGTGCTGGACGCGCTGGTCGCGCGGCAGGACGGCTTCGGTGCCGAGGTGCGGGACGACCGCGACAGCTATGCGCTCATCGCGGTGCAGGGCCCGGCGGCCGCGGGCATCCTCAAGCAGCTGACCGGCTTCGACGTGGACGGGCTGCGCTACTACGCCGGTGAGCGCGACATGGTCGCCGGCAAGTCGGCGCTGATCGCCCGCACCGGGTACACCGGCGAGGACGGCTTCGAGCTGTTCGTCTCGCCCGGTGACGCCGTCGCGGTCTGGGAGGCACTGACCGAGGCGGGCCGGGAGGCCGGGCTCACCCCGTGCGGGCTGAGCTGCCGGGACACCCTCCGCCTGGAGGCGGGCATGCCGCTGTACGGGCATGAGCTGTCCACCGCACTGACGCCGTTCGACGCGGGGCTGGGCAGGATCGTCAAGTTCGAGAAGACCGCGAACGAGGGACGCTTCGTGGGCCGGGACGCGCTGGCGGCGGCCGCCGAGAAGGCCGCGACCGCGCCGCCGCGCAAGCTGGTCGGGCTGGTGTCCGAGGGGCGCCGGGTGCCACGCGCCGGGTACCCCGTGGTCGCCGGGGGCGCGGTTGTGGGCGAAGTCACCTCCGGGGCGCCGTCGCCGACGCTGGGCAAGCCGATCGCCATGGCGTACGTGGACGCGGCACACGCCGAGCCCGGCACGGAGGGGGTCGCGGTCGACATCCGGGGCTCCCACGAGCCGTACGAGGTCGTGGCGCTGCCCTTCTACAAGCGGGCCTGAGCACCCGCCGCCCCGCCGAGGGGCGACCCGCCCCCCGTTCCACCTGCCAAGACCGTGTTCACTGCACCTTTCGCATCCGGGAGAATCAGACTCATGAGCAACCCCCAGCAGCTCCGCTACAGCAAGGAGCACGAGTGGCTGTCGGCCGCCGATGACGGCGTCGCGACGGTCGGTATCACCGAGCACGCCGCCAACGCCCTCGGCGACGTCGTCTTCGTCCAGCTCCCCGAGGTCGGTGACACCGTCACCGCGGGCGAGACCTGCGGCGAACTGGAGTCCACCAAGTCCGTCAGCGACCTCTACTCCCCCGCCTCCGGTGAGATCACCGAGATCAACCAGGACGTGGTGGACGACCCGGCGCTGGTCAACTCCGCCCCGCTGGAGGGCGGCTGGCTGTTCAAGGTGAAGGTCGACGCGCTGCCCGACGACCTGCTCTCGGCCGACGAGTACGCCGCATTCGCCTCGGGCAACTGAGGCGTCCGCCTCGGGGGACCGAGGCAGCTTGCCCACCCCGCCGCCACTTCCCAGGGACGGTTCTTCCATGTCGCTTCTGAACGGCTCTCTCCACGAGGTCGACCCCGACGTCGCCGCCGCCGTCGACGCCGAACTCCACCGCCAGCAGTCCACCCTCGAGATGATCGCCTCGGAGAACTTCGCTCCGGTCGCCTCCATGGAGGCCCAGGGCTCGGTCCTCACGAACAAGTACGCCGAGGGCTACCCCGGGCGCCGCTACTACGGCGGCTGCGAGTACGTCGACGTGGTCGAGGACCTGGCCCGCGACCGGATCAAGGCGCTGTTCGGCGCCGAGGCCGCCAACGTGCAGCCGCACTCCGGTGCCCAGGCGAACGCCGCCGCGATGTTCGCGCTGCTCAAGCCGGGCGACACCATTCTGGGCCTGGATCTGGCGCACGGTGGGCACCTCACCCACGGCATGAAGATCAACTTTTCCGGCAAGCTCTACAACGTCGCCGCCTACAAGGTCGACGAGCAGACCGGCCGGGTCGACATGGACGAGGTCGAGCGGCTGGCCAAGGAGCACCGCCCGCAGCTGATCATCGCGGGCTGGTCCGCCTACCCGCGCCAGCTCGACTTCGCCGCCTTCCGCCGCATCGCCGACGAGGTCGGTGCGCTGCTGATGGTGGACATGGCGCACTTCGCCGGCCTCGTCGCCGCCGGGCTGCACCCGAGCCCGGTGCCGTACGCGGACATCGTCACGACCACCACGCACAAGACCCTCGGCGGTCCGCGCGGCGGGGTGATCCTGTCGAAGAAGGAGTACGCCAAGAAGATCAACTCCGCGGTCTTCCCGGGTCAGCAGGGCGGTCCGCTGGAGCACGTGATCGCCGCGAAGGCGGTCGCCTTCAAGGTCGCCGCCAGCGACGACTTCAAGGACCGCCAGCGGCGCACGCTCTCCGGCGCGCGGATCCTCGCCGAGCGCCTGCTGCGCGAGGACACCGTCGGCGCCGGCGTCTCGGTGCTCTCCGGCGGCACGGACGTCCACCTGGTCCTGGTCGACCTGCGCAACAGCGAGCTGGACGGGCAGCAGGCCGAGGACCGGCTCCACGACGTCGGCATCACCGTCAACCGCAACGCCGTCCCCAACGACCCGCGGCCCCCGATGGTGACCTCGGGCCTGCGCATCGGGACGCCCGCGCTGGCGACCCGCGGCTTCCAGGACGAGGACTTCGCCGAGGTCGCCGACATCATCGCCGAGGCCCTGCTGCCGGGCTTCGACGACACCAAGGGCAAGGCGCTCGCCGCGCGGGTCACCGCCCTCGCGGAGAAGCACCCGCTCTACCCCACGCTGGGCAAGTAGTCCTCCGCAGGACTCCCCGGAGCCCCCAGCGGGGCTCCCTCCCCGCCGGAGGGGCCGCACCCGGCCCCTCCGGCACCCACCGCTCCGCACCAGGACCCGACCCGCTGGCCCGCCAAGGGCTTGGAGCCGCACCATGGCAATCTCGGTCTTCGACCTGTTCTCGATCGGCATCGGCCCCTCCAGTTCCCACACCGTGGGCCCGATGCGCGCTGCCCGCATGTTCGCGCGCCGGCTGAAGAACGAGGGCGCGCTGGCGCACACCGCCTCGGTGCGCGCCGAACTGTTCGGTTCCCTCGGCGCGACCGGCCACGGCCACGGCACCCCCAAGGCCGTCCTGCTGGGCCTGGAGGGCGAGTCCCCGCGCACGGTCGACGTGGAGAGCGCCGACGACCGCGTGGCACGGATCCGCGCGGAGGGCCGGCTGCGACTGCTGGCCACCGAGATAGGCGACACGCACGAGATCCCGTTCGACGAGCGCACCCAACTGGTGCTGCACCGGCGCCGCTCCCTCCCCTACCACGCCAACGGCATGACGCTGTTCGCCTACGACGAGGCCGGGACACCGCTGCTGGAGAAGACCTACTACTCGGTGGGCGGCGGCTTCGTCGTCGACGAGGACGCCGTCGGCGAGGACCGCATCAAACTGGACGACACCGTCCTGCGGCACCCCTTCCGCACCGGCGACGAACTGCTGCGCCTCACCCAGGAGACCGGCCTGTCGGTCTCCCGCCTCATGCTGGAGAACGAGAAAGCCTGGCGCACCGAGGACGAGATCCGCGCCGGGCTGCTGGAGATCTGGCAGGTCATGCGGGACTGCGTGGCCCGCGGGCTGACCCAGGAGGGCATCCTGCCCGGTGGCCTCAAGGTGCGCCGCCGCGCCGCCACCTCCGCCCGCCAACTGCGCGCCGAGGGCCAGGTCGAGGCCCACGCCATGGAGTGGACCACCCTCTACGCCATGGCCGTGAACGAGGAGAACGCCGCGGGCGGCCGGGTCGTCACCGCGCCGACCAACGGCGCCGCGGGCATCATCCCCGCCGTCCTGCACTACGCCCACCACTTCGTCCCCGGCGCGGACGACGACGCCGTGGTCCGCTTCCTGCTGGCCGCCGGCGCCATCGGCATGCTCTTCAAGCAGAACGCCTCCATCTCCGGGGCCGAGGTCGGCTGTCAGGGCGAGGTCGGCTCGGCCTGCTCGATGGCCGCCGGCGGCCTCGCCGAGATCCTCGGCGGCAGCCCGGAGCAGGTGGAGAACGCCGCGGAGATCGGCATCGAGCACAACCTGGGCCTCACCTGCGACCCGGTCGGCGGCCTGGTCCAGATCCCCTGCATCGAGCGCAACGGCATGGCCGCGGTCAAGGCCGTCACCGCGGCCCGGATGTCCCTGCGCGGCGACGGCCGCCACCACGTCTCCCTCGACAAGGCCATCAAGACCATGCGCGACACCGGCGCCGACATGAAGGTCAAGTACAAGGAGACGGCCCGCGGCGGGCTCGCGGTGAACGTCATCGAGTGTTGAGGATCCGGGCCCTGACCAGGTGATCCGCGTCCTTCAGCACTGTCACGGGCTCGCTCTTCCGTACGGCGGAACGTTCCTCGGAAGTTCCTGAGACGGGGTTCCTCCCGCTGGCTTGTCCATTTCGCACGACAGCGCTTCCATCGGCCGCCGGCCTGTCTTCAGCTCACGAGGAAGGAGCGGTACGGCGAAGTGGGACGGAGGCCGACGATGCGGTGACCTCGAACGGAGCCGAGTGTCCGGTCGCTCGCAGCGCGTCCCCGGTGACCTCGGTCAGCCACACCGCCACGTCCGGCGTCCATTCCCGTACGTGGAAGACGAACGCTGCGGCCCTTCGCGCGCCCTCGATCAGTGCGCGGGTCCTCGCCCTCCCCGGCAAGGGGGAGAAGTCCGCCGAGGAGAGGATCTCCACTGTCGCCGCCCCGCCCAGTCGCTCCTGGACGGCCCTGTGCACACGGGCGGTCTCTGCGGAGGAATCCCACATCACGGGCGGGGCCGCGGAGACCGTCACGTCGATGGCGATGGACGTCGACGGTGAGGCCAAGGAGAACCATTCCCGCATGTCGTCCAGGTCGTCGGAAGCGTCCCCCGAGGTGATCTGCAAGGGGAGATACGCATACAGCGCGGTGAAAGTCACCGCCCCCACCCGGGTGAGGGCGTCGACAAGCGTGCGCGTCATGGGGAGGACGGGAAGACGCGGGTAGCGGGCATCCTCGTCGGGGATGTCGGCCCGCGCCCACGCGAGTTCCCTGATCCCGTCACCCCCGGACCAGTCGCCGCCCTTGTCGCAGTCGAGCCAGCGGTCGGGAACGTGAAAGAGCTTCTTCCCGCTCGTAGTCCGCCAGCCGTACGGGGCGTACCAGCCGTATGCGTCCGCCCGTACGAGCGCGAGGTCCAGCACTTTCTCGCGGAACGCGTCCTGATGGCTGTCCTCGAGATGGCTGTCCTCGAGCCAGGGATGCCGGTCGAGGGTCCCGTGTACTCCGACGGTCATTCCACTGTGCATGAAGATTCCCCCCGACCCGGGCCCGCCAGAACTGCACCGCACACCAGGAAAGCACAGGTCCGGTGTGTTCCCGCCGCTCGTCACGGCGGGCGCCGTGCTCGCAGGACGGTGTCGTGGGTGTGGTGCGTGCCCGCGGGGGCCGGGGTGGTGCGGGGGGCGGGTCTCGTCGGCCAGGAGCTGCCAGCCGGGGCCGAGGAGCCCGGCGATGTCGTGGGGCTGGTGGTACTCGGCGGGGTCGAAGGAGTCCCGCCGGTCCGCGGCGAGGTCGCGGGGCGGCGCTGCTGTGAGTCGGGCATCACCGGGTCATTAACAAGATTTTTGTTAAACTCGGCTCATGGATACTTCCTCCGCTCCCGGCGAAGGCCCCGTCCGTCCGGTCTCCGTATCCCTCCACGAGGGCACCATCGCCGCGCTCAGGGCACGTACCGGCAAGGGGGGCATGTCCGCCTACGTCGAAGCGATCATCCAGCGCCAGCTGGAGCGGGACCGCGTACGCGAGCTCATCGAGGATGCCGAGACCGAGCACGGCCCGGTGGACCACGCGGCGGTCGAGAGCAAGCGGGCCATCCTGCGTGGTGACTCGGCCGACGCGGCGGACGCCGCGTGAGCGGGACCCTCGTCCTGGACTGCGAGGGGCTCTCCAAGCTCGTACAACGCTCGCCTGAAGTCACCGAATGGCTGGCTGCGGCAGAGGCCGAGGACATCCGCGTGGTCTCCAGCTCCGTCACGCTGGTCGAAGCCCGTCACCCCAGGATCCACCAGGCCCGCTTCGACTTCGCCGTCTCCCGCGTCAACGTCGTTCCACCCACTGAGCGCATCGCCCGGCACGCCAGCAGACTCCTGGCCACTGCCGACCTGCACGGCCACAAGCACGCCCTCGACGCCATCGTGGCCGCCACCGCGCTCGCCTCACCCACTCCCGTGACCGCCTTGACGTCGGACCCCGAGGACCTTCGCACGCTGTGCGGCACCGGCGTCCGGATCGTCAAGGTCTGACTTCCCCGGCAGTGCCTCCCCACATGGCACGGCCCTCCAGTCGCAGTCGCCACCTCGCGCCGCCCGCGGCCGGTCGGCGGAGGGGTCATCCATGGCACCGGTCCCGCCCACGAGGAGACGCCCGGCCGTGACGGGCACGAGAGGCCCAAGCCCCGCAACGGCCTCGGCCTGTGCCGGGCCCGGTTTCGCGGCGGACTCGGCAGTCCGGCCGGCGTGCCGTGGCGCCGGGTTCAGCCCTTCGACGCGAACGCCTGGGTCCACCAGGGGCCGCCCTGTGCGTCGTGGTAGCCGACGCCGATCTCCTTGTAGGAGCAGTTGAGGATGTTGGCCCGGTGCCCGGGGCTGTTCATCCAGCCCTCCATGACCTGGGCCGGTGTGCGCTGGCCGCGGGCTATGTTCTCGCCGACGGTGCTCCACCGGTAGCCGGCCGCGGTGATGCGGTCGCCCGGGCCCTTGCCGTCGGGGCTCTGGTGGGAGAAGTAGTCGCGGGCGTCCATGTCGCGGGAGTGCCCGAGCGCGGCCTTGTCCAGGGTCGCGTTGTTGCTGACGGGACCGCATCCCTTCTTGGCACGTTCCGCGTTGACCAGGCTCGTCACCTGCTGCGCGTAGCTCCCGCCGGCCGGGTCGGCGGGCGGCGGCGCCGGGGTGGCGGGCGTACGGCGCGGGGTGCGGCGGGGCGCGGTGCGGGAGGGCGAGGGACTGGCCGACGTGGACCGGGGGGACGCGGAGGGCGAGGGGGAGGCGGACGAGGAGCTCGGGGACGGACTCGACGACGGGCTGGGCCGGGAGAGGGACCGGATCCCGTCGCCGGAGCGGGTCGGCGATGCGGTGGAGCGGTCCTCGGGCGGATCGGGGATCAGCAGGAAGGCTCCGGTGCCGCCCGCCGCCGCCAGCACGGCGGCGACGGCGAGGGCCGTGCGCCGTCGGGCGCGCCGTCCGCGCTGCTGTGCCCGGCGTGCCGACGCGCGGCCGGGCGCGGAGTCCAGGGAGTGTCCGGCTGCGGTCGGCTCGGCCGCCACCTCCGAGTCCCCCAGCTTCCAGCGGGCGCACAGCGCGGCCGACGGAGGGACCAGCGCGAGTCCGACGAGCAGCCGTTCGGCGGGGACGAGTCCGGACGAGTGGCCGGAGCAGACGGTGCATTCGCGGGCGTGCCGGGCGATCCGCTTGCGCCACAGTCCCGACGGTTCGCCGTCCCACCCTTCGAGGACCGACTGGAGCAGCACGCACGAGGGTTCGGCCGCCAGCGCCCGGACGACGACCCGGCCCACCTCCAACTGCGCCTTCATCCGCTGGACGCGTACGGCGGTGTGCTGGGGGGTGATCTCCAGTGCGGCGGCGACGTCCGCCCTGGTGAGTTCCCCGGTGCTCTCCAGCCACCACAGGGACAGCAGGGTCCGGTCGTCCGGCTCGAGCCACCGGGTGGCTTCGGCCACCTCCCGGCACTGGCCGGAGAGTCCGAGCCGGGTGACGGTCGCGTCGACGAAGTCGGCACGGGGGTCGGGGAGTCCGCGGATCTCGTCGGTGTCCTGCAGCACCCCCGGGTCCTTCCGCCGGTGGCCGCGTATCTGGTTCATGGTGATGGCGGCCAGCCAGGACCTGAAGCGGCCGGGATCCCGCAGGGTGTCCAGCTTGGCGAGCGCGTGCAGCATGGTCTCCTGCGTCACGTCGTCCACGTCGGCGTGTCCGGGCAGACTCCGTCCGACGATGTTGTAGACCAGCGGCAAGGACTTCGCAGCGACCAGTTCCCGCGCCCGTACGTCCCCGGCCTGCGCCGCCTCGATCACGGCGGCGTCGACGACACTGCTGCTCACGTTCTCTCCACTCTCCCTCTGGGCTCGGACATCTGTCCCCACCTATATGGAGACGAGCGGGTCGGACTTCTATAACAGAAATCTCGTCACCGGTTCCGACGGGGAGAGGGAGAGACGTCCGGAGCGGCACGGGCGGCCCTGGCGGGGCCGCCCGGTCCACGGGCGGGCCGGTCGTTTCCCGGTCGGGCCGGACGTGCCCCGGGCGGATGGTGGTCAGTCCGCTTCGCGGTGGACGACCGTGAGGTGGCGGTCGGGCCCGGGGGACTCCAACTCGTCGAGCGCGGCCACCGCCAGATCCTCGGCACTGATCCAGGACCGGCCGTCGGCAGCGGTGAGCATGGTGTCGGTGCCGCGCCGGTAGCGACCGGTGCGGTCGCCGGGCTCCAGCAGACCCGGCGGGCTCAGGTAGACCCAGTCGGCGTGGGCGCTCTCCTGGCAGGCCCGCAACTGGGCCACTCCGGCGGTGGCGACGGGCCGCAGTACGGCCGGCACGTACCGGGGGTTGTCGGCCACCAGCAGCTCGTCGTCCTCCGGGCTGCGCAGCGCCCCGGCGCCGCCGACGACGAGAACGCGTATGCCGCGCCGCGCGGCGATCTCCAGCACCGTGCGCGTGGTGCCGACCAGGAACTCCCGGTCGACCGGCTGGGTCCGTACGGTCAGTACGACGGCGTCCGGTGCACCGGGGCCGGGCGGGTCGGTCAGCGCCTCGCCCAGGGCGTGCGCGTCGCTCAGGTCCACCGCGACGGGTGTCACGTCCGGGTCGTCGCTCGTGGGCTTCCGGGAGACGGCGAGCACCCGGTGCCCGCGCGCCGCGGCCTCCCGGACCGCTCTGCTGCCGACCATTCCGGTGGCGCCGAGCACAGCGATCGTCATCGTCTTCGTCATCGGGGTTGTCCTTCCGGCAGCCGGTCTTCTCGGGCTGCTTGCGGGGGGTCTTCTCGGACGAGGTGCACCCGGTCCTCCGGGAGGGTGCGCGGCCGGTCCACGGGGACCGGGACGGCGGCGGGCGAACCGCGGGTGCGGCGGCGGCCGGACAGAGCCGCGGGCGTGAACTGGGCGGCGAGCATGGCGATCAGGGCGAGGACGAAGCCACCGGTCTGCGGCAGGCTGAGCGACTCGCCCATCGCGAGGCCGATGACCGTCGCGACCAGCGGGGAGAGCAGCACCAGCGGCGCCGACGCGCTGACCGGCAGGGTGGCGATGCCACGGAACCACAGCGCGTAGGCGATCAGTCCGCCCATGCTGCCGAGCCACACGTACCCGGCGACGGCTCCGGCGTCGATGCGCGCGGGTACCCCCTCGACGGCGAGGGTGAGCGGGAGCAGCAGCAGGCCGCCGACCGCCAACTGCCAGCCGGCCAGCGCCATGGGGCCGACGCCCGGGGGCCGCCCCCAGCGCTTGGTGAGGACGACGCCGCCGGCCATGGCGGTGGTGTGCCCGAGCCCGGCGAGCACCCCGACGGGGTCCAGCCGGGCCTGCGGGCCGAGTACGACGAGGCCGACACCGAGCACGCCGAGCACCCCCCAGGCCAGCCGCCACAGCGTCGGCCGTTCGCGGAGCACCGCGATTCCCGCCGCGGCGACGAGCAGCGGCTGGGCGGCGCCGAGTGTGGCGGCCACGCCGCCCGGGAGGCGTTCGGCCGCCGCGAACAGCAGCGGCAGGGCGCCGATGTTGAGGGCGCCGAGGACGACGGCCTTCCACCACCAGTGCCCGCGCGGAAGGACCCGGGTGAAGGCCAGGGCGAGCAGCCCGGCGGGCAGGGCGCGCAGCAGTCCGGCGAACAACGGGTGGCCGGGCGGCAGCAGTTCCGTTGTCACGACGTAGGTGGTGCCCCAGGAAGCGGGGGCGAGCGCGGTCAGCGCGACGGTTGCCGCCCGCTGCGCGGACGAGGGCGGCGTCCCCGGCGACACCTCGGCAGGAGTGTTCATACGGGGAGTGTCGACCGGACAGTGCTATGCATCCAAAGCATGGTTGCGATGACAACTATGAAGCACAACGATTGCCTCATGGATCTCCAGCAGCTCCGGTACGTCGTCGCTCTCGCCGAGACCCGCAACTTCACCCGCGCCGCCGAGCGGTGCCGGGTGGTGCAGTCCTCGCTCAGCCACCGGATCGCCGGGCTCGAACGGGAGCTGGGCGTCACGCTGTTCGCCCGGTCCAGCCGCCGTACGGAACTGACCGGTGCCGGGGCGGCGTTCCTCGTCGGCGCGCGCGAGTGCCTGGCGGCGGCCGACCGCGCGGTCGCCGACGCCGCCGCGGCGGGCGGGTCGGTCCGCGGCCGCCTCGCGGTCGGCATGATCCGGACCACCGCCGCCGTCGACGTGCCCGAACTGCTCCAGCGCTACCGGGCCCGCTACCCGGAGGTGCGGGTGAGCCTGGAGGCGGGCAGCAGTGACGAGTTGGCGGCGGCGGTGCGGAAGGGCGAGCTGGACATCGTCTTCCTCGGCCTGCCGGAGGGCGAACAGCCGGCCGGTGTGGAGAGCCTCGTCCTCGACCGCGACGCGCACGTGCTGGTGGTGCCGGCCGGGCACCGGCTGGCGGGCGCCTCCCGCGTCACCCTGCACGAGGTCGCGGACGAGACGTTCGTGGACTTCCGGGACGGGTCGCCCGGCCGCGCCCAGACCGATCAGGCGTTCGCCGCCGCGGGACTGGCCCGGGACATCGCGTACGAGGCCGGCGTGGCCGAGCTGATCACCCAGCTGATCGCCCGCGGGCTCGGCATCGCGCTGCTGCCGTCGGCGTTCGTGCGGCCGCTGGTCGCCGACGACCCGCAACTGGCCCTGGTCCCGGTGGTCGAGGGACCGCGCCGGGTCGAGTATCTGGCGTGGAGCCGTTTCAACCCCAGCCCGGCCACCCGCGCGCTGCTCGACGTCCTGGGGGCCGGGCCGCGGAGCTGACGGTCCGCGGCCGGCCGCTCGTCCGGGCCCGCACACCCGCGGGGTCCGCGGTTCAGTGCCCGGCACTCCCCCGCGGACTCGGACCCGGCGCCGCCTCCGGCTCGCCCTCGGGCTCCAGCCGCGGCAGCAGCCGGTCCAGCCAGGCGGGGAGCCACCAGGCCCGCTGCCCGAGCAGTGTCATCACCGCCGGTACGAGCAGCAGCCGCACGATCGTGGCGTCGATGAGCACGCTGACGGCCAGCCCGAGGCCCATCATCTTGACCACGATGTTGTCCGTGAGGATGAACGCGGCGAACACGCTGGCCATGATCAGTGCGGCGCAGGTGATGACCCGGGCGGTGCGCTCCAGCCCGTGGGCCACGCTCCCTCTGCTGTCCCCGGTGCGCTCCCACGCGGCCCGCACCCGGGAGAGCAGGAAGACCTCGTAGTCCATGCTCAGCCCGAAGACGATGGCGAACATCATCATCGGCACGTAGCTCTCGATGGGGACCGCGCCCGAGACGCCCAGCGCCGGGCCGCCCCAGCCCCACTGGAAGACGGCGACCAGGACACCGTAGGAGGCGCCGATCGACAGCAGGTTGAGGACGGCCGCTTTGACGGCGACGAGGACACCGCGGAACACGATCAGGATGATGACCAGGGCGAGCGCGACGACCACCCCGATGATGAGCGGGAGCCGGCCGGAGACGAGCTGGACGAAGTCGAGCTGCGCGGCTGTCGTACCGGTCACGTAGGTGTGCGCGGGATATCCCCGCACGGCCCGGGGCAGCACCTCGTCCTTCAGATCGTCGAACAGCCGGGTGGTGGAGGCGTCCTGCGGTCCGCCGCGGGGCACGACGGTGGCGGTCAGGGCGTCGCCGTTCCCGGCGGGCTCCGGCGAGGTGACCCGCGCGGTGCCGGAGGTGCCGTCGAGGGCCTTGCGCACGCTGTCGGAGAGCGCGGCGCGGTCGCCACCGGGTACCGCGCTCTGGTCCACGACGACGGTCAGCGGGCCGTTCTCCCCCGGCCCGAAGCCCGAGGAGAGGAGGTCGTACGCCTTCTTGTCGGTGAAGCCGGGCGGGTCCGCACCGTCGTCGATGTGCGACAGCCGCATCGAGAACACCGGGATCGCCAGCACCGCGACGACCAGGATCCCGCCGAGCAGGAACCACCAGGGCCGCCGCTCGACCCGCTGCGCGTACCGGTGCCAGCCGCCCGCCGCCCGCGCGCCGTCCGCGCCCTCGGGTGCGCTGCCGCCCTCGGCGACGGGCGTGCGCACGCGGTAGCGGTCGATGCGGCCGCCGACGAGGCCGAGCAGCGCCGGCAGCAGGGTGAGGGCTCCGGCGACCGCCGTGACGACCGTGATCCCGGCCGCCAGCCCGAGTTTCCCGATGAACGACACCCGGGAGGCGTACAGCCCGGCGAGGGCGACGACGACCGTGCAGCCCGAGACCACCACCGCGTGGCCGCTGGTGGCCACCGCCCGGCCGGCGGCGCGCACCGGGTCGGTCCCGTCCAGCAGGGTCTGCCGGTGCCGGGTGAGCAGGAAGAGCGCGTAGTCGATCCCGACGCCGATGCCGATCATCGTCGCCAGCGTCGGCGCCACGTCGGCGAAGGCGGCGGCGCGCGCCACCAGGCCCAGGCACCCGAGCCCGACCAGGACCCCGACCAGCGCGACGACCAGCGGGACCCCGGCGGCGAGGACGCTGCCGAAGCCCACCAGGAGCACCACGACCGCCACGGCGAAGCCGATGCCCTCGCTGCGCACATCGTCGGCCTGGGGCCGGGCCAGCTCACCGAGCGGACCGCCGTACTGGACCTCGACGCCCGCCTTGCGCAGCGGCTCGACGGCGCTGTCGACGCCGTCCAGGTACGAGGAGTCCAGCGTGGTCGGGTTCGTGTCGAAGCGGACGGTCAGATAACCGGTGCGGCCGTTCGAGGAGAGCGCACCGGTGGGCTTCGACTCCGGGGTGGCGGGGAGCGGGCTCTGCACGGACAGCACGTGCGGCAGCTTCCGGAGCGAGCCGGCCGCGCTGTCGATCGCGTCCGCACTGCTGGTGAGCGCACGCTCCGTGGAGTGGAGTACGACGTCGGCGGAGACACCGGCCGCGCCCGGGTCGGCCCTGCCCAGCACCTGGAGCCCCTGCTGGGACTGCGCGCTGGAGACCGTGAAGTCGTCCGAGTAGGTCCCGCCCACGGTGGCCTTCAGCGCCTGCAGTCCGCCCAGGGCGACCAGCCACAGCACCAGGACGAGGACGCAGTGCCGGGCGCACCACTCGCCCAGCCTGCGCAGTCGGCCCGCGCCTGCGGACTCCGGTGCCGTGCCGCCCTTGCCGCCAGGCGAGACCATGTGTGCTCCCGGTTGGTGCGTCCGCCGCCCGGCGGCGCGGACAGTTCGAGCCTGCTGGTTGCTGGGAACATAGGACGAGCCGGGGGGCGCCCCGCAGTGCGACACGCGACGGGGTTCCGGTACGACCGGGCGGGGTGGCTGCCGGGGTGCCGCGGGGTACCGGAGGCGCGGTTGTCAGTGCGGTGGTTCTCCGGGCCGGTGGGTGGGCCCGTGGGCGTCCTCGGTGCCGTGGACCTCGGTGCCGGCGCCGCTCTCGCGCGGAGCCCGGGGACGGTCGTCGATCTGGAGCAGCGTGCCGCTGTCGTCCTCCCCCAGGTGGTCGACCTGCAGGGTGGTGTGCGTGATGCCCCAGTCCTCGCGCAGTTGCCGCTGGAGGGCACGGCGCACACCGTGGCAGTCCCCGTCGGGGACGACCAGGACGTGGGCCGAGAGGGCCGGACGGTTGGAGGTGATCTGCCAGATGTGCAGGTCGTGGACCTCGGCGACCTGGCCGGCCGCCGCCATGCGGTCGCCGACCGTGTCCGGGTCGATGCCCGCGGGGGCCGCTTCCAGGAAGATCCTGCCGGAGGCGCGGATGAGTCCGCTGCCCGCCCGGAGCATCAGCGCGACCACCGCGAGGGAGGCCAGCGCGTCCGCGCGGGCGAACCCGGTGGTCAGGACGATCAGTCCGGCCACCGCGGTGCCGAGGAACGCATAGAGGTCGTTGAGGAGGTGCTGGAAGGCCCCTTCGACGTTGAGCGAGGCGCGGTTGGCACGCGAGACGCACCATGTCGCGACGACGTTGACCGCGATCCCGGCCAGAGCCGTCACCAGGACCCAGCCGCCCTCGACCTCCGGTGGCCGGATCAGCCGGCGGACGGCCTCGTAGCCGAGCCAGACCGCCAGCAGCACCAGCGTGAGGCCGTTGGCCTGCGCGGAGAGGATCTCGGCGCGTTTCAGGCCGAAGGTGTAGCCGCCGCGTGCGGGCCGGGCGGCCAGCCGCATCGCCACCAGCGCCAGGACCAGGGAGGCCGCGTCGGTGAGCATGTGCGCCGCGTCGGAGAGCAGCGCCAGCGAACCGGCCGCGAGGCCGACGGCGACCTCGGCGGCCATGAAGGCGACGATCAGCGTCAGCGCGCCTGCCAGCCAACGGCGATCGGCGTCCGCGCGCACCTCGTGTGCATGCCCGCCGTCCCGGTGTCCGTGGTCCTGTTGTCTGTGATCCTGATGCCCGTGGTCCCGGTGTCCGGCGTCCCGGTGTCCGGCGTCCCGGCGTCCGGCGTCCCGGCGTCCGTCGCGGTGTCCGCCGCCGGCCCGGTGCGCACCGGAAGGGTCGTGGTCCTGCACGCGCGTGCCTCCAGAGCGGTCGCCGAGGTGCGGAGCCGCGGAGGCGCGCGGGCCGGGCGGTCCGCGGCTCCGGGCACAGGCTGCCGCGCCCACCTACCAGTATCAGCACCGGCCGCCGCCGTCCGGTATTTCCGCTCCGCCGGGCCGCCCCCTGTTCCGGGGTGCGCCGGTCCGGGGGCGGCCCGGCGCACCCCGGAACGGCCGCGGTCAGCCGGTCCGCGGCGCCCCCGGCCCGTCCTCCGCCGGGGAGGGGTCCGGCCCGGCGGGCTGCCGCCCCACCGAGGTGAGCAGGGCCCGCTGCTCCTCGAGCTGGCGCTGCTGGGCGCGGATCACCTCGGTCAGCTCGTGGATCTCCTGGCGGGTCGCGGTCCGCTCCTCCGTACCGGCCGACGAGACGCGTTCGATGAACCAGGAGGCGAGCGAGGCGGAGACCACACCGAGCACCGCGATCCCGGCGATCATCAGCAGTACTGCCACCACCCGGCCGGTCATCGTGACCGGGTAGTAGTCCCCGTAGCCGACCGTGGTCACGGTGGCGAAGGCCCACCAGACCGCGTCGGGGAAGCTGTCGATGGTGGCCCCTTCGACACCGCGTTCGGCATCCAGCACGGCCAGCGCCCCGCAGAACATCAGCAGCCCGGTGGCTCCGACGGCATAGGTGGTGACCTGGCCGCGCAGGGAGACGGCGGCCCGGCGGTTGAGCACACTCATCACGGTCAGCAGCCGCAGCATCCGCAGCGGCCGGAAGAACGGCAGGACCACCGTCGCCAGCGTGAAGAGGTTGCGCTTGAAGTAGACCCAGCGGTCCACGGCCCGCATCAGCCGGACCACGTAGTCGAGGGCGAAGAGGCCCCAGGTGATCCAGCTCGCCCAGGTGCAGGCGGTCCGCCACCGAGGGCTCAGGTCCGGCTGCAGGATCGGCCACGCGTACGCCGCGAGGAAGACCAGCACCACGCCCATCAGCAGCACGTCGACCACCGGCAGCGGCTCCGGGGGCTCCGCCGAAGCCTTGGTGGCCGGGAATGCTGTCGGCTCCGAGGTGTCCGTGCGCTCGTTCATCACGCGCGCACGATACCCACGGCCGCTCCGCGGCCGACGGGTGGTGCCCGGCCGCCCCGGGGCCGCGGCCCGGCCCCGGATCCCCCGGCCCCCGTCGGCCTTCCCCCGGCATCGGCCGGCGCGCCACTGCCCAGGACGAGGGGCCCGGGTGGGGGTCCGGCTCCCGGTCCTCGACGCCCGGGGCCCAGTGCCGGTGCCCGGTGCCCGGTGCCCGTGCCCGGGGCCCGGGGCCCGGACCCCTGGAGCCGGACGCCGCGTGCCGGGACGGGAACGGCGCCGGGGGGCAGGAGGGGCGGCGCTGAGTCTTGGTGCTGCACGGCGTGTTGAGGGGCGAGGGAGGCTACGTTGAGGGCATGGCCACTCAGATAGCTGCCACCGAGGAACTGCTCGCCTACATCGAGTCCGTCTCTCGCCCCGAGGACGAGGTACTGGGCGCGCTGCGCGAGTTGACCGCCGAACTGCCCGGGGGAACCGCGATGCAGGTGCCGGCCGCGGAGGCGCGGTTCCTGTCGCTGCTGATCCGGTTGACCGGTGCGTCGACCGTGCTGGAGATCGGCACCTTCACCGGATACAGCACGCTGTGCATGGCGCGGGCCCTTCCGGAGGGGGGCAGGCTGACCACGTGCGAGGTCAACAGAAAATGGACGGACATCGCCGCCGGGTTCTGGGAACGCGCGGGGGTGGCCGACCGGATCGACCTCCGGCTCGGCGACGCACACGAGACGCTGGCCGGGCTGCGGAAGGAGGGGGGCAGCGGAAGTGTCGACCTCGTCTTCGTCGACGCCGACAAGAAGAGCTACCCCGCCTACTACGAGGCGTCCCTCGAACTGGTGCGGCCGGGCGGACTGCTGGTGCTCGACAACACTCTCTTCTTCGGCCGGGTCGTCGACCCGGCCGCCGACGACCCCGACACGGTCGCCATCCGCGAGGTGAACGAGCTCCTCCGCTCCGACGACCGGGTGGAGCCCGTCGTGCTGCCCGTCGCCGACGGGATCACTCTGGCCCGGAAGAAGGACGCCTGACGCTCGCACCGGCGCCCGGGCCGGGCGCCGGTGCGAGCCGGGCTTCCCCGGCAGCGGATCGCGGCCGGAGGAGCCCGGCCCGGGAGTGCCCGCCCCGGCCGGGACTCCGGCCGGGGCGGGCCCCGGTGCCGGGTCAGTCCGCTGCGTGCTCCTGCAGGACGGGGGCGGCCAGCTCCGGTGCGGTCAGCCGCATGGTGCCCGGCGGGTCGCGGTGTTCGGCCACCAGGTGGAGCCGCTGCACACCCTCGGCCCCGGCGGCGGGCAGCGAGCCGCGGCAGTCGCACTCCTGGTCGTCGAAGCCGGCGAACCGGTAGGCGACCTCCATCATGCGGTTGCGGTCGGTGCGCCGGAAGTCGGCCAGCAGGTGGACCCCCGCGGTGGCCGCCTCGGTCGCCAGCCAGTTGAGCACCGCCGTACCGACGCCGAAGGAGACCACCCGGCAGGAGGTGGCCAGCAGCTTCAGATGCCAGGCCGCCGGGTGCCGCTCCAGCAGCAGGACACCGATCGCGCCGTGGGTGCCGAACCGGTCGGCGAGGGTGGCGACGAGCACCTCGTGGCCGTCGTCGGCGAGGAGCCCGCGCAGCGCCTCGTCGGAGTAGTGCACGCCCGTGGCGTTCATCTGGCTGGTGCGCAGGGTCAGTTCCTCCACCCTGCTGAGTTCGACCGGCGTCGCGCGGAAGATCCGCAGATCCAGCTCGAGGGTGCGCAGGAACTCCTCGTCGGGGCCGGTGAACTCGGCGCGTTCGGCGTCCCGGCGGAAGTTCGCCCGGTACATCGCACGCCGCTTGCCGGAGTCGACCGTCCTGGTGGCCGGGGTGAACTCGGGCAGCGAGAGGAGGTCAGCGGCCCGCTCGGCCGGGTAGCAGCGGACCTCGGGCAGGTGGAACTCCACCTCGGCGCGTTCGGCGGGCTGGTCGTCGATGAAGGCGAGGGTGCGCGGGGCGAAGTTGAGCTGGTCGGCGATCGAGCGCACCGATTCCGACTTCGGCCCCCAGCCGATGGAGGCGAGCACGAAGTACTCGGCGATCCCCAGTTCCTCCAGCCTGGCCCAGGCGGGTTCGTGGTCGTTCTTGCTGGCAACCGCCTGCAGGATGCCGCGCGCGTCCAGTTCGACGACGACCGCGCGGATCTCCTCGGCGAGCCGCACCTCGGCGTCCTCGGACAGGGTGCCCTGCCACAGCGTGTTGTCCAGATCCCAGACCAGGCACTTCACCGTGGTCGTGTGTTCGCTCACCGTCCGGTGTCCTCTCGGGTGGTTACGGGAGCAGGGCTCCTCAGGTGTAGACGCTCAACGCGTGTTCGGCCAGCAGCAGTTCGCAGATCTCGCTGCTGCCCTCGATGATCTCCATCAGCTTGGCGTCCCGGTAGGCACGTGCGACCGGATGGCCGTCCCGGGCGCCCGCCGAGGCCAGTACCTGGACCGCGGTCGCGGCCCCCGCCGCCGCCTGCCGGGAGCTCACGTACTTCGCGAGCACCGTGGCCGACACCATCTCCGGGGACCGGGTGTCCCAGCAGTGGCTGGCGTGCGCGCACGCCCGGGTCGCCGTCTGCTCGGCTGCCAGCAGTTCGGCCACATGCCGGGCGACGAGCTGGTGCCCGGCCAGCGGCTTCCCGAACTGCTGCCGGGTGCGGGCGTGCCGGCCGACCGCGGCCAGGCAGCCGCGCAGGATGCCGACGCAGCCCCAGGCGACGGACATCCGGCCGTAGGAGAGCGCGGTGCCGACCAGCAGATCGGTGGACTGCCCGGCGCCGCCCAGCACGTCGCCCGCGGGCACCCGCACCCCGTCCAGCCGGAGGTGCGCGTGCCCCGCGGCCCGGCAGCCCATCGGCTCGGGCACCCGTTCCACCGTGACGCCCGGTGCCGTCGCGGGCACCACGACCGCGGCGGCGCCGTCGCCGTACCGGCCGAAGACCACGAGCAGGTCCGCGTAGCAGGCAGCGGTGATCCAGACCTTCTCGCCGGTCACCACCACGCTGTCGCCGTCCGGTTCGATGCGGGTGGCCATGGCGGACAGGTCGCTGCCCGCCTCCGGTTCGCTGAAGGCGACGGCGGCCTGCGCGCCGCCCGCCAGCCGGGGCAGCAGCGCGGCGCGCTGCTGCCGTTCGCCGAGCCGCTGGACGGTCCAGGCGGCCATCCCCTGCGAGGTCATCAGACTGCGCAGGGAGCTGCACCGGCTGCCGACGAACGCGGTCAGCTCGCCGTTGTCGGCACTGCTCAGCCCGGGGCCCCCGTAGCGCCGGGGGATCTGCGCGGCCATCAGCCCCTGCGCGCCGGCCGTGCGGACGGTCTCCTCGGGGATGCGTCCCGCCCGGTCCCAGGCGTCGGCCGCAGAGTCGTCGACCAGTTCGGCGGCGACGGCCCGGAGCCGGTCGGGTCCGGCGGCCGGGTCGGCCGCCGGGCCGGCCGCCGGACCGGCCACGGCCGTTCCGTCAGCCACGACCGGCTCCGTCCCCGGCGTCCCCGGCCTCGGCGGCGTCCTCGGCGCGCAGCCGCTGGACGAGCGCGGTCATGGCCGTCACCGTGCGCATGTTGTCCAGCCGCAGGTCGCTGCCCGCGATCTCGACGTCGAACGCCTCTTCCAGGAAGACCACGAGTTCCATGGCGAACAGCGAGTTGACCCCGCCGGAGGCGAACACGTCGGTGTCCACCGCGAAGGAGGTCTTGGTGCGCTCCTCCAGGAACCGGGAGATCCGCTCGGCGATGACGTCGGCGGTCGGCTCGGGCGTGGTGGTCATGACGGGTTCCCTCCGTAGTCGTAGAAGCCGCGGCCGGTCTTCCGGCCGAAGTGGCCTGCCCGGACCTTGTCCAGCAGGAGCTGATCCGGCTCGCATCCCGGGTCTCCGGTCCTCTCGTGGAGGACCCGCAGCGAGTCGGCGAGGTTGTCCAGACCGATCAGGTCGGCGGTGCGCAGCGGCCCGGTGCGGTGGCCGAGGCCGCTTTCGAAGAGCGCGTCCACCGTCTCCGCCGGCGCGGTGCCCTCCCGTACCGTCCGGATCGCGTCGTTGATCATGGGGTGCAGCACCCTGCTGGTCACGAAGCCCGGGCTGTCGGCCACCACCAGGGGGGTGCGGCCGAGCGCGGTGAGCAGCGAGACGAGCGCGGCTTCGGCCGGGTCGCCGGTCCGCCTCCCGCGGATCACCTCCACGGTGGGGATCAGGTAGGGCGGGTTCATGAAGTGGGTGCCGAGGAACTCCTGCGGCCGGGCCACGGACGCGGCGAGTTCGTCGATCGGGATGGACGAGGTGTTGGAGACCACCGGGGTTCCGGGGGCGACCAGTGCGGAGACCTCGGCCAGCGCGGCGGCCTTCACCTCGGCCAGTTCGGTGACGGCCTCGATGACGGCGGTGGCCGCCGCGCCGTCCTTCGCCGCGGTGGTGGTGGTCAGCTCACCGGGTGCGGCGCCGTCCGGCAGCGCCCCCATCAGCCGGGCCAGTTTCAGTTCCCGGCGGATCCGCCGCCGCGCCTGTTCCAGCCGGGCCTCGTCGACATCGACGAGGGTGACCGGCAGCCCGGAGCCGAGGCCCAGCGCCGCGATGCCGACGCCCATCACCCCGGCTCCCAGGATCATCAGCCTGTGGTTGGTCCGTTCTTCCGACACCACACCTCCATGGAGTGTCACATCCAGTCCGGTCATGAGCCGTTCGACCAGCTCAGTGCGGGCAGTACGACGCCGAGCGCGCCCGCCAGATCCCCGCGGTCCACCGCGCGCCAGAACCCGCTCCCGGCCGCGCCCGGCGCGGACAGACCGGTTGCGGAGTCCGATCCGTCCGCCGCATCCGATCCGTCCGCCGCATCCGGTCCGGCCGCGGCGATCCGGTGCGGGGGCTGCTGCGGCAGCGGCCCGGCGGGCAGCTCGATCCGGCCGCGGGAGGCGCAGGTACCCGCCCAGTCGACCGGCACCCCCGCCACCTGGGCCTCGGCCAGCGAGGTGAGCATGCGCTGCGCGGTGCTCTCCCCCATCCGCAGCGAGCCGACGGCGTGCACCTCGGTCCCGGTGTCCGCGGCGATGTCCGCCACCGGGGCGGTCAGCAGTGGGTGTGCCGAGGGTTCGACGAAGGTGCTGAACCCCAGGCTCAGCAGGGTCCGCACCGCGCTGTCGAACTCCACCGTCTGGCGCAGGTTCCGGTACCAGTACGCGGTGTCGAGCGCGGCGGGGTCCAGGACGCGGCCGGTCACCGTCGAGCAGAGCAGGGTGTCGGTGGAGCGGTGGCGAAGGGGCCCCACCTCGTCGAGCAGGGGTCCGCGGATCGCGTCGACCTGCGCCGAGTGGGAGGCGAAGTCCGAGACGATCCGGGCCACCCGGACGCCCTCGTCCACGAGTCGGGAGAAGAGTTCCTCGATCGCGTCCGGGCTGCCGGCCACGCTGGTGGTGGCCGGTCCGTTGACGGCCGCGACGGCGAGCCCGCCGCCGAGCTCCGCGAGTCGTTCGCGGACCTGCGCCGCGGGCAGTGGCACGGACAGCATGGCGCCCTTGCCCGCCAGCGCCCCGGCGATGAGGCGGCTGCGCGCGGCCACCACCCGCGCGGCGTCCGGCAACGGGAGCGCACCCGCGACATGGGCCGCGGCGATCTCGCCCTGGGAGTGCCCCAGCACGGCCGCCGGGACCACCCCGAAGGACCGCCAGACGGCGGCCAGCGACACCGTGACGGTGAACAGCGCGGGCTGCACCACATCCACCCGGTTCAGCGAGGCCGCGCCGCGGCGACCGCGCACCACGTCGGCCAACGACCAGTCCACGTACGGCGCGAACGCCTCCGCGCAGGCCCGGACGCTCTCCCGGAACGCCGGGGAGCTGTCCCACAGCCCGCCGCCCATGCCGCGCCACTGGCCCCCGGCGCCGGGGAACATCATCACCACACCGCCGGCCGGCCGCGCGGTGCCGCGCACCAGGCCCTCGTGGTCGTGCCCGGCGGCCAGTGCGTCGAGCGCGGCCAGCAGTTCCTCGCGGTCCGTGCCCACGGCGACCGCGCGGTGCTCGGCGGCGGCCCGGCCGGTCGCCAGGGCGTGTGCGACGTCGTGGCTGTCCAGTTCCGGGTGGTCGCGCAGATACGCGGCGAGCAGCCGCGCCTCGGTCCGCAGCCCGGTCTCCGAACGGCCCGACACCGGCCAGGGCACCGCACCGGCCAGCGCGGGCCGCTCCGGAGCCGGGGTCCTGGCCGGCCGTTCCGGAGGCGCGGCCGGAGCGGCCGGGGCCGCCGGAGCAGCCGGGGCCGCCGGGGCCGCCGGGGCCGCGGAGTCCGACTGCGGCGGCTGGAACCGCCGTACGGCCGCGAGCAGTCCGGTGACTCCGGTGCGCGCGGCCCGGCCTTCGCCGGCGAGTTCGAGCAGGCACAGGACCGTCTCCCCGGCGGCCCGCGCGTCGGACAGGCGCTTGAGGAGCAGCCGGCCGCCCGGCTGCGCGGTGGTACCGGCCACTGCGGTACGCGCGGCGCCGCCGCGCAGCCAGGACAGCGCCGCCGCGACGGCGTTGCACAGCGGCGGGTCCCCGGACGGCAGATGCTCGACCGGTGCGCCGGGCACCGGGTTCGCCTCGGCGCCGCCGTGCGGCCCTTCCAGGAACACCGCGGTCGCCCCGGGGTCCGGTCGGCCCGGGACGGGGGCGCCCTCGGCTGCGGCGGGGACCGCGCCCCGGAACGGATCCGGCGCACCGGACACCCCGAGGACCGCGATCGGGTCACCACCCGCCGCGGTGCCCTCGGGTACGGGTGACAGCACGAAACTCACTACGGGAAACCTCCGGGAGAACGGAACCGCCGCACCGGGACCGGCGGCCGGTCAGCGGACGGGGTCGCACCGTCGCGCATCGAGCAACTTCGCAGTGCCGCCGAGCAGATGTTCGGTAATCGTATCGATGTTGCGGCGCTGCCAGGGTTCGAGTTCGGTACCCCGGACCCAGTCGTTGAAGGCCCCCATCGCGGGGCCGCAGGGGATGTGGTAGTCGACCTTCCGGGTGGTGTCGCCCTGCCGTGCCAGGGCCAGCCCCTGGACGAGGTAGCTGCGGAAGACGGCGGCCATGTCCTGCTTGGGGCTGCCGCCCGGCCCGGCCGCGGCGAGCGCCTCGGCGAACGGGCGGCGCAGATACCGCCGCTCGATCTCGTCCCGGGTGCCGGGGTCGATGTCCTGCCAGCGGTCGTGGGCGCGCCAGAGCTGGTGCAGCTTCGCCGCCTTGGCCGGGTAGAACACCCCCTTGCGGACGACGGTGTTCCGCACGCCCAGCTCGAACATCTCGGGCCAGGGCGCGTCGTCCACGTCGTGCACCGACAGGCTCTGCAGGATGTCCTTGGTGTGCGGGCTGGTGGCCGCCTCGACGGTGCACTGGTTGATCGAGCCCGTCAGCAGGAACTCCGCGCCCATGAACAGCGCGGCGGCGGCAGCCTCGGGCGTACCGATCCCGCCCGCGGCACCCACGTGCACCCGCTGCCGGGCGCCGGCGGCCAGCCGGTCGCGCAGCCGCAGGACCGAAGGCAGCACGGTGGCCACACTCGCCGGGCTGCTGAGCCATCCGGCACCGGCCTCGACCACCAGGTCCGTCGCGACAGGGACCGAGCCCGCATCGGCGGCCTCCTCCGCGGTGAGGTGGCCGTGCTCGCGCAGGTGCCGCACCACGTCCGCGGGGGCGGGCGAGAGCAACTGCTCGGCCAGGTCGGTGCGGTTGACCTTCGCCAGCACCGCTCCGCCCTTGAGCCGGAACTTCACCAGCGCGGGGGTGATCTCCAGATGCCCGGACGCCTCCACCACCCGCACGCCCAGCCGCAGATACAGCTCCGCCAGCGCCAACTCCCCCTCGGGATCGGCCTGCTGGTAGGGCAGTGCCGCACCGTAGGGGTTGTCCCGGCCCAGCCCGGCGACCACCGTGCCGAGTCCGCTCTCCACCTCGGCCGGGGTGAGACCGCCCGCGCCGTAGAAGCCCATACCGCCCGACTTGGCGAGCCGGGAGAGCAGATCCGGACCCGAGACCCCGCCGTACATCGAGCCCGCGACGCAGGCGTGCCGCAGCCCGTAGCGCGCCCGGAACGAGGCGGCGCCGAGCCCGGTGAACTCCGCGGCCCCGTCTGCGTCCGGCCACCCGGCCGCGCTCCCCGGCCCGGCCACCGCCGGAGCCGCCGCCACCGGTCCGGCTGCGCTCGATCCTGCGGTCGGTCCCACCGGTTCGGGGGCCCGCGCGATCGGCCCCGGGGCCGGGGTCGGGGCCGGGGTCGGCCCCGGGGTCGCGGTCGATGGTTCGGGCACCGGTGCCGCCGGTTCACCGGCCGGGACGGTCGGCCCGGAGGCCGCACCCGTCGGTTCGGCAGTCCGGGCGTCCGGTCCCGGGGCCGGACCCGCCTCGGCGGCCGGAGCGGCTCCGGGCTGCCCGGTGGCCACGGGGGCGCTCCGTGCCCCGTCCGCCGGGGGGACGGGCGCGGGCTCGGGTGCGGGACCGCTCGCGGGCCCGGTTTCCGCCCGGGACGCCCCGGGTCCGGCAGCCGGCCCCGCGGCGTGCGCCGGACCAGCCGGCTCCGCGGCCGCGGACGGACCGGTCCCGGACGGACCGGTCCCGGCCGGAGCGGCGACAGGCGGGGCCGCCGCCGGGGTCTCCGCGGACGCCTGTTTCTCGATCCGGGCCACCAGGTTGCGCAGCACCCGGCCCGGGCCCAGCTCGACGAACTCGAACGGGCCGCGCTGCCGCAGATACCGGACCGAGTCGAGCCAGCGGACGGGGTGGTCCATCTGCCGGGTGAGCCGGTGGACGAGTCCCGCCGCGTCGTGCGGCCTGGCGTCGACGTTGGCGATCACCGGGATCCGCGGCTCCTCCAGCGGGAGGCCGGCGAGGAACCGGCCGAACTCCTCGGCGGCTCCGGAGACGAAGGGGGAGTGCAGCGCGCCGCCCACCCGCAGTCTGCCGTAGCGGGCCCCGGCCGCCTCGGCCGGCGGCTTGACGGCGTCCAGACCGCTGTCGGAGCCGGCCAGCACGATCTGGTCGGCTGCGTTGATGTTGGCGATGTGGACATCGTCGATCCCGGCGATCAGCGACTCGACGGTCGGCAGGTCGCAGCCCACGACGGCGGCCATCGAGCCGGTGGCGACCTGCCCCATCAGCTCCCCGCGGCGGGCGACCATGCGCAGCCCGGTCTCGAAGTCGAAGACTCCGGCGGCGAACAGCGCCGCGTACTCGCCCAGGCTGTGCCCCACCAGGTAGTCCGGCGGGACCGGGTCCTCCTCCTGGCGCGCGAGATAGGCGAGCGCCGAGACGGTGTAGAGCGCCGGCTGGGTGTACTCGGTCTGCCGGAGCCGGCCTTGCGGGTTGTGCTCGCACAGCTCGCGGACGGAATAGCCGAGGACGGCGTCGGCGGCGGCGGTCTCGGCGGGGAACCGGTCGAACAGCTCGGCGCCCATGCCCTGGGACTGGGAGCCCTGCCCCGGGAATCCGTAGACCTTGGCAACCTGCATCGAAGCTCCTTCCGCCGGAGGCGGGGCGGGCCGGACGGACGGGGCGGGCCGGACGGTCCGCGGCGCGGCGCCGGGTGCGGGCCGGAAGGTGTCCCGCACCTTGGCGAGCTGCCGGCTGTCGTGGCCGAAGATGCTCAGCAGCGGATACGAGCGCCCCCGCGCGGGACCCAGCAGCGCGGTGGTCAGATTGTGCAGGGTGCTGGAGGGGCCCAGGTCGAGGTAGCGGTGCGGGCCGGTCCGCTCCAGGCCCCGGACGGCGCGTTCGAACTCGATCGGACCGGAGACCACCTGCCAGTAGTGCTCGGCCGTCGGGCGCGCCACCTGTTCCCCGGTGGCGCAGGAGACGAGGGGGACGCGCGGCTCCCGCAGCTCCAGGCCCCCCAGCAGCTCCTGGCAGGCGGCCCGGCGGACGTCCAGCAGCCGCGAGTGGAAGGCGTACTCGACCGGGACACGCTGGCAGGGGACCTCCGCCGCGCGCAGCGCCGCCTCGGCCGCCGCCAGTCCGTCCTCGGCCCCGGAGACCACGAAGTGCTCGGGGCCGTTGCGCGCGGCCAGGTCGGTGTGGTCCCGCAGTTCGGGCATCCGCGCGTGCAGCCCGGGGTCGGCGAGCACGGCGAGCATCCCGCCGGAGGGCAGCCCCTGCAGCGTCCTGGCCTGCTCCACGACGAGCCGCAGGCACTCCGGGACGGTGAGCACGCCGGAGACCGCCGCCGAGGTGAACTCACCCAGGCTCGCCCCGAGGAGCAGATCGGGCACGATGCCGTCCGCGCGCAGCAGTTCGACCGCGGCCAGCTCGATCATCACGATCGCCGGGTGGGTGACCAGGGTGTCGGTGAACGGCTCCCCCACCCGGCCGCCGTGGTAGAGCTGGGCCACCACCGAGCGGCCGAGCAGTTCGGCGACCATGGTGTCGAGCCGGTCCAGTTCGGTGCGGAAGACCGGCTCCTGGTGGTAGAGGGTCTCGCCCATCCCGAAGTGCTGGGAGCCCTGGCCGGAGAACATGAAGACGGTCGGGGTGCTCACTGCCCACCTCCGGCGAGCGCGAGGATGTCCTTGATCACGAAGCGTCCCTCCCGGAAGCCGGACACCGGACCGGTGGGGGCCGTGGCGCGGCGCGCCGCGGCGAGCAGGTCGCGCACCGGGGCTTCCCCGGCCTCCAGCAGGGCCCGCATGACCTCCGTGTAGGCGCCCAGGAGGAAGCGGACGGTCTCGTCGGTGAACAGGTCCCGGTAGTAGGACATGTGCAGGGTCATGGTGCTGGTGGGGAAGACGTCGACCCGCAGCGGGAAGCCCATCCGGGTCACGTAGTACCCCGGCGGGAACCGCTCGGAGGTGTCGATCCCGACGTTCTGGAAGACCAGGTAGCTCTCGCAGGGCAGTTCGCCGGGCGGCAGTTCGCCGTGTGCGAGGGCCTCGTCGAGCACGGTGTACTCGTGGGCCCCGACCTGCGCCATGTCGGCCATCACCCGGCGCAGCAGCTCCGGGAGGGGTTCGGCGCCGTCGATCCGGGTGCGCAGCGGCAGGATGTTCAGCGTGGGCCCGACCATGGTGTCCAGGCCCTCCAGCGCGGCGGAGCGGCCGTTGAGCAGCATGCCGTGCGCGACGTCGGCCCGGTCGCCGTCCCCGGTGAAGGCTCCGACGGTGAGCGCCCATCCGGCCTGGAACAGCGTGTTGAGCGTGGTCTTCCGTTCCGGGACCAGTGCGCGCAGTCCGGCGGCCAGGTCGTCGGGCAGGCTGATCCACTGACGGCCGTAGCCCTCCTCGGCGCCCACCCGGTTGCCGGGGACGCGGGGTGCCAGCGCGACCGGTTCCCGCAGCCCGGCCAGTGCGCGGCGCCAGTGGTCCGCCTCGGCCGCCCGGTCGCGTGCGCGGGTCTCGGCGACGAAGTCGGCGAAGCGCAGGCCGGTCTCCGGGGCCGGGGTCCGCCCGGCCGTCAGATCAGCGATCACCGCGTCGAACTGGCGGGCGATGATGTCGTAGGACCAGCCGTCCAGGCACAGGTAGCTGAGGCTGGTCACCATCAGGCAGTGCTCCTCGTCGAGGTCGGCGACGAAGTAGCGCAGCCCGCCGGGTACCGCGGGGTCGACCCCGCGCTCCCGGTCGGCCGCCAGGTGGCGCTCCAGCTCCGCGTCCTGCTCGGCGGGGGACAGCCCCCGCCAGTCGGCGTACTCGAACTCGACCCGGGGTTCGCGGTGCACGACCTGCATCGGCTCCTCGACGCCCTCCCAGACGAAGGAGGTGCGCAGCGCCTCGTAGGCGCGCGCCAGTTCGGTCGCGGCCGCGCTGAACACCTCCGGGTCCACCATTCCGCGCGGCATGGGGGTGAGCCGGTGCACTTGGAAGGCGCCGGTGGTGGGGTGGGCGAGCAGGGTGCGCAGGGCCCAGGACTGGAACGGCGCCAGCGGCTGGACGGCCTCGACGGCGGGGTCGGCCCGCAGCCGGTCCAGGACGTCGGCGGCGGAGACGGCGGCGGCGTCCGAGGCGTCCGCCGGTCCCGCAGCTCCGGCTCCGGCCGGTTCGGCGTCCGCAGCGACGGCGGCGGCGAGCTCGCTGAGGGTGCCGTGCTGGAAGAGCATCTGCGGGGTGAGCTCGAGGCCGCGCTTGCGGGCAGCCGTGACGACGCGGATGGTGTGGATCGAGTCGCCGCCGAGCTGGAAGAAGTTGCTGCCCGCCCCGACCCGGCCGGCGCCCAGCACCTCCTGCCAGATCTCGGCGAGGGCGCGCTCGGTCGCGGTGGCCGGCTCGACCGCGTCCTCGGCGTCGTCGGCGAGTTCGGGCAGCGGCTCGGGGAGTGCGGTGCGGTCCAGCTTGCCGTTGGTGTTGATCGGGAAGCGGGTCAGCGGCACGTACGACGAGGGCACCATGTAGTCCGGCAGCCGGTCCTTCAGGTGTGCGCGCAGTTGCGGCAGGAGCGCTGCGGCGGTGTTGGCGAACGCCGGGTCCGTCGAGGTGTCCTCCGCGCGGACGTGCTCGGCGGGCCGGTCCGCGATCCACCGCCGGGCCGTGCCGGGAGTGGCGAGCAGCACCGTGTAGCTGCCGTCCGCGGCGCCCGGTGTCCAGGTGAGCCGGGCGGTGCGGCCGAGCCGCCCGGCCAGCCGCCACCAGCGCTCCGGGTGCACCGCGCCCCCGTCGGAGGGCCCGGCGCCGTCGGAGGGCAGTGCGGGGGCCGGGTCCTCGGGGCCGGCCCGGTCGAGCGCGGTCCGCGCCGCGACGACGTCGGCCAGCCGCGCGTTGGGCACACCGCGCACCACGACCGCCTCCGGGTCGCGGGTGCGGATCAGCTCCTCGACGGCCGCGAGGGTCGTCCCGTCCGCCGCCCAGTCGAGCACGGTCCCGGGCACCTGCTGGGCCACCGGGGCGCCGGTGTGCAGGACGGCGTCGTAGCGGTAGCGGTTCATCTCGTTGTCCCGCTCGCCGCGCCGCAACTGCGTCTCGACCCGGCTGATCCCGGGGTGGTCGCGGCGCAGCAGGTCGAAGAAGGCGGGGTCCAGCACCAGTTCGCGGTCCTGCGCGGCGGCGTGCCGGATCCGGGTCCGCGCCTGGGCGGCGCCGGGTGCGGCGTCGCCGCGGCGCAGTTCCACATCGGCGTGGAAGGTGTCGAACACCTGGAGCGCGCGTACGTCGCCGACGAACACGGTGCCGCCGTCGGCGACGACCCGCAGCGCTCCCGCGATCACCTCGCGCAGATAGGCCGGGTCCGGGAAGTACTGGACCACCGAGTTGATGACGACGGTGTCGAACTGCCCGTCTCCGAAAGCGGTCAGGTCGTGGGCGGGCAGCACATGCAGCTCCACGTCCGACAGGTCGGGCCGCGGCTCGACCACGGTCTCGCGCAGGTTCCGGACGGCCGTCGCGGACATGTCGGTGCCGTGGTACTCGGCGCAGTGCGGGGCGATCCGGGACAGCAGCAGCCCCGTACCGCAACCGATCTCCAGCACCCGCTTCGGGCCCAGTTCCAGCACGCGGTCGACCGTGCTGGTCGTCCATTCCCACATGTCCATCGGGGACAGTGGCTCGCCGGTGTAACTGCTGGTCCAGCCGCGGATGTCGAAGCCCGGTTCGACGGCGGGGCCCTCGTCGTAGACCCGGTCGAACACCTCGCGCCACTCCACGCCGCGTTCGCCGTCCCCGGCGGCGTCGGCGGTAGCGGCGACGGTGGCGGCTTCCGCGTCGGTGCCGGGGTCGGCGTCCCGCTGCGGGATCACATAGGCGACGAGTCGGCTGCCGTCCGCATCGGGCAGTACGACGGCCTCGCGCACCCCCCGGTGTTCGGCGAGCGCCGCGCCGACCTCGCCCAGCTCCACCCGGTGGCCGCGGATCTTGACCTGCTGGTCGGCGCGGCCGATGTACTCCAGTTCGCCACCGGGCAGCCAGCGCACCAGGTCGCCGGAGCGGTACTCGCGTCCGCCGGGGCCCTCGACGAACCGCTCGGCGTTCAGCTCCGGCCGGTCCAGATAGCCCAGGGTCACCCCGCTGCCCCCCACGTACAGCTCGCCGCGCACCCCGATCGGGCTGGGCTCGCCGTAGCCGTCGAGCACCCGCGCCGACAGGTCGGGCATGGGGACGCCGATGGGCGATCCGGACGAGGCCCACTCCAGGTCGGCCCGGGTGATCTCGCGGTAGGTGACGTGCACGGTGGTCTCGGTGATGCCGTACATGTTGACCAGCCGGGGCTGCCGGTCGCCGTGCCGGTCGAACCACGAGCGCAGCCCCGGTACGTCCAGCGCCTCGCCGCCGAAGGTCACCACGCGCAGGGCCAGTTCGCCCGGCGGTGCCGTCTCCTCGGCCGCGGCCAGGTGCCGGAAGGCCAGCGGTGTCTGGTTGAGGACGGTGACCCGCTCCTCGCGCAGCAGCCGGAGGAAGTCCTCCGGCGAACGGCTGACGGCGTGCGGGACCACGACGAGGGTGCCGCCGTGCGTGAGCGCGCCGAACAGCTCCCACACCGACATGTCGAAGCTCGCGGAGTGGAACAGGGACCAGACGTCCTGCGGACCGAACCCGAACCAGTGGTCGGTCGCCGCGAACAGCCGGGTGAGGTTGGCGTGGCTGACCTGCACGCCCTTGGGCCTGCCGGTGGAGCCGGAGGTGTAGATGACGTACGCCGGATCCTGCGGCCCCGCGCCGGGCAGCCGCCCCGGCGCCTCCGCGGGCGGATGACCCTCGACGGTCACCACCGCGGCACCGCCGGCCGCGAGGCGGTCGGTCAGATGCCGCTGGGTGACGACGAGCTGCGCCTTGCTGTCGTCGAGCAGATACTGGATCCGCTCGGCGGGGTAGGCCGGATCGATCGGCACGTAGGCCCCGCCCGCCTTGAGGATGCCCAGCACACCCGAGACCAGCTCCGGTGACCGCTCGGTCGCCAGCGCCACCAGCGTGCCGCGCCCCACGCCCCGGTCGCGCAGGACCCGGGCCAGGGCGTCGGACTGCTCGTCGATCTCGCGGTAGGTGAGTCCGATGCCCTCGTGCCGTACCGCCACCGCCTCGGGTGTGCGGCGTGCGTGCTCGGCGAACAGCTCGTGGGCCAGCTCGGCGGGCACGGGAACGGTGTCGGACTGCGGGCCCCACTCGTCCTCGATCCGTGCCCGCTCCTGGTCGGTCATGACCGGCAGCGCGGCGATCGGGGAGTGCGCGTCGCGCCCCACGGCCTCCAGCACGGTGCGGTAGGCGGCCAGCAGCCGGTCGACGGTGTCGTGGTCGAACACCGCGGAGTTGTACTCGACCTCGACCAGCAGGTCGTCGTTCCGGTCGACGATGCTGATCCACAGGTCGAACTTGGAGGTGGCGTTGCGTACGCCGGAGATGCGCTCCACGGTCAGTCCGGCCGGAGAGCGCAGCGGACGGGCCGGCAGGAAGTTGAAGCAGACCTGGAACAGCGGGTTCTGGCTGAGGTAGCGCTCGGGCCGCAGATCCTCCACGATCGCCTCGAACGGGACCTCCTGGTTGCGCTGCGCGCCTGATGCGCCCTCCTGCACCGCGGCCACCAGCTCGGCGAAGGTCTGCTCCCCGTCGACCTCGGCGCGGTGCACCAGGGTGTTGACGAAGAACCCGATCAGCGGCTCGACGTCGGTGTGGGTGCGGTTGGTGACCGGCGACCCCACCGGGATGTCGCGCTGCCCGGTCCAGCGGTGCAGCAGCGCCTGGAGCGCCGCGAGCAGCACCGTGTACAGGCCGACGCCCTGGTCGCGGGCCAGCTCCTGGAGCCCGTCGCGCACCGTGCCGGGGAAGACCAGCTCGGCGTCGCCGCCCTCGAAGTTCTGCACGGCGGGGCGGGGCCGGTCGAAGGGCAGTTCCAGGTGCTCGGTGATGCCGGAGAGCCGCTCGCGCCAGTAGGAGAGCTGGTTCTCCAGCCGTTCGCCGCTCAGGTGCTCGCGCTGCCAGATGGCGAAGTCCGGGTACTGGATGGGCAGCTCCCGGAACGGCGAGGGCCGGCCCGCGTCGTAGGCGTCGTAGAGGGTCAGCAGCTCCTCCCAGAACAGCCCCAGGGACCATCCGTCGACCACCACGTGGTGGGCGTTGAGGAAGACGACCCAGCGCTCCTCGGCCAGCCGGAAGAGCACGACCCGCAGCAGCGGCCCCTCGGCCAGGTCGAACGGCTCCCTGGCGAGCTCGGCGACGCGGGCGTCCAGCCGGTCGGGGTCCGCGCGCAGGTCGTGCGTGACGACCGGCACGGTCAGCTCCTCGGCAACCCGCTGCCAGGGCTCGCCGTTCTCGTCCGGCAGCGTGGTGCGCAGCGCCTCGTGCCGCCGCACGATCTCGTCCACCGCGCGGCCGATCAGGTCCGGGCGCAGCGGACCGCTGATGGCGAAGGTCATCACCACGTTGTAGGCCGGGCTGCCGGGCACCATCTGGTCGAGGAACCACAGCCTGCGCTGCGCGAACGACAGCGGGGGCCGGACCCCCGGATCACGCCGGGGGATGCCGCCGCCCGCGGCTGCCCCCGGCTGCCGACGGCCCCCGGCCAGCTTGGCCAGCAGCGCCCGCTTCTGCGGCGACAGCCGATCGCTGCCCGCGCCGGCCTTCTCGTCCAATGACATGGGGAGTGCTCCTTCTGCCGAGTTCGGTGGGGTGGGGGCCGGGGCGCAGGTCAGGCGAGCATGTCGGCGACGACGCTCTCGGGGAGCTCGTCGATCCGGTCGACCAGTTCGGCCTCGACGAGCCGGGCCATCGCAGCGACGGTTCCGGCCTCGAACAGGCCACCGAGGTCGAGTTCGATCGGGAAGTGGTCCCGCAGCCGCGAGATGACCTGGGTGGCGAGGATCGAGTCGCCGCCCAGCTCGTGGAAGTCGTCCGCCGGTGCCACCGAGGCCAGTCCGAGCACCTCCGCGACCGCCTCGGCCACCATGGCCTCCAGGGCGCCGCCCTCGGCGGTGGCCGGTGCGGCCCCGCCGCCGTCCGGTGCGGCGGCGCGCCCGGCCGCGGGCGCCGTGGCCGTCGCGGCCGCCGCGGGCACGGCCGGCTCGACCGGTGCGGCGGTGTCGGTGGCACCGGCGTTCTCGGCCAGCAGCACCGACTCCAGCGCCCGGTCCTCGCGGGTGGCCAGCAGCGAGTAGGCCCTCACCGAGCCCAGTCCGGCCCGCTCCAGCGCCTGCCGCCACATCGGGGCGCTGAGCAGCGGCCCGTTCGGCAGCCGGGTGTCCTCGAACGACCACCAGCCCGGCATCAGCCCGAAGGTCAGGGTCGGGAACGGCTGCACCCGGGTGACCTCCAGCAGGATGAGGATGCCGCCGGGCCGCAGCAGGGACCGCGCGTTGGCCAGGGTGCGGTCGATGCGCGCGGTGGCGTGCAGGACGTTGGTGGCCAGCACCACGTCGTACTCGCCCCCGGCGAACCCCTGTGCTGCCGCGGGTCGTTCGATGTCCAGCACGGCGGTGTCCAGGAAGTCGTGCTCGCTGCCGTAGCGGTCGGCCCCGTAGCGGGTGAAGCCGCGGGAGATGTCGGTGTAGGTGTAGCGCACCCGGTCGCTGTAGGGGGACAGCGCGGGCAGCACCGAGGCGGTGGTGCCTCCGGTGCCCGCTCCCACCTCCACGACCGCCACCGGCACCTCCGGGTCGCGCTCCAGCCGGGCGGCCGTGTAGTCCGCGACCAGCCGGGCGACCAGCGCGTTGGCGTCCTGGTCGCTGTGGTAGACGCCCTCGACCGCGGTGAAGGAGCCGTCGGGGAACAGCACCTCGTGGGCCTTGCGCTTGCCGGTGAGCACGTCCGGATAGGCGTCCAGGCAGGTGGTGAGGAGCTTGGCGAAGCCGGCCATCTCCGGCCTGCGCTCCAGCAGCCCGCCGGTGAGGCGGTCCACCTCGGTCTCCTCCCACTGGAGGGTGGCCGCCGCGCACCGCTCGGTGGTGACGAAACCGTCGCCGTCCTCGGCGAGGTGCCCGGCGTCGACCAGGAGCCGCACCAATCCGGCGAGTTGCCGGTGGTGTTCGGCCACCACGCCGAGCCGCCCGATCAGTTCCTGGACGGTGTACCGCTCCCCCGCCGCGGCGAACACGCCCATCCGGCGCAGCGACGCCAGGAGCAACTGCTCGCACAGCGCCGCCAGCTCGTCCGCCAGCTCCTCGGCCTCCAGCGCGGCCCGCAGACTGGTGCGGTCCGGGTGCTCCGCCAGGTGTGCGGCCGCCGCGGCGTCCAGCTCCGGCAGCACGGACGGCACTCCGGGTGCGGTCTCCTCGGCGGGTCCGGCGGGCTGCGCGGAACCCCCGCCGCGGGCGCTGTCGGCGGAGGCGGCCGGGGACATCGGTGCCGAGCCGTCGGTGGGGCGTTCGATGGGCGTGCCGTCGGCCCACACGTGCGGGTAGCGGTGGCGCTCGAACGGGTAGCCCGGCAGCCCGATCCGGCGCGGCGCCGCACCCAGGTGCAGCCGTGCCCAGGACACCGGCTCCCCGGCCGCCCACTGCCTGGCTGCCTCGGCCAACGGTGGGGCCAGGTCCTGCGGTTCGGCGCTCTCCCCCGCCGCGATCCCCTCCAGCCGGTCGGCCAGCTCGGCGGTGGAGTCCGCGACCACGGCCGCGCGCTGCGCCATCGCCTCCCGCCCGACCTGCAGGGTGTAGGCCACATCGGCCAGGTCGGCACCGGCCAGCGGGCCGCGCAGCGCGGTGGCCAGCTCGGCGGCCTTGGCCCGCAGCCGCTCCTCGCTCCGCGCCGAGAGCGGCACCAGGTGCCGCCCGGGGCGGGCGGCCTGCGGCCGCGCGGGGGCCGGGAGGTCGGAGAGGACCAGGTGCGCGTTGGTGCCGCTGTAGCCGAAGGAGCTGACCGCGGCGTGCCGGCGGCCGTCCGGTCCCGGCACCCACGCGGACTCCTCGGTGGCCACCCGGACCGGCGCCGCGGAGAAGTCGATGTGCGGGCTGGGCGTGCTGAAGTTCGCCGCGGGCGGCACCGCCCCGGCCCGCATGCTCAGCAGCACCTTGATGACGCCGAGCACTCCGGCGGCGCCCATGGTGTGGCCGATGTTGGCCTTCACCGAGCCGATCGGGCAGTACCCGGTGCGGTCGGTGAGCCCCTCGAAGGCGGAGGTGATGCCCGCGATCTCGATGGGGTCCCCGAGCGTGGTGCCGGTGCCGTGCGCCTCGAAGTAGCCCAGGTCCTCGGCCGCGACGCCGCTGCGGTTCAGCACGCCGCGCAGCAGCCCGGCCTGCGCCTGGGTGCTGGGGGCCGTGATGCCGGAGGTGCGGCCGTCCTGGTTGGTGCCGCTCGCCCGGATCACCCCGTGCACCCGGTCGTTGTCCCGCAGCGCGTCGGACAGCCGCTTGAGGACGAGCATGCCCACGCCCTCCCCGACCAGCATGCCGTCGGCGGCCGCGTCGAAGGGACGGCACCTGCGGGTGCCCGAGACGGTGCCCAGGCTCTGCATGGTGAGGAACACACCCGGATGGTTGGCCGCGTACACACCGCCCGCGAGCACCAGGTCGGCCTCGTCGGACAGCAGCAGCCGGGCGGCGAGGTCGAGGGCCACCAGCGACGAGGAGCAGGCGGTGTCCATCGCCAGGGCCGGTCCGGCCAGGTCGAGGTGGTAGGCCAGCCGGGAGACCATCACGCTGGTGTCGGAGCCGAGCAGCGAGTGCGCGTTGTACTCCGCCTGGGGCGCCAGCCCGGTGGTGCCCACGACGGTGCCCACCCGCTGCCCGCGCAGGGTGGCGGCGTCGATCGCGGCGTCCTCCAGGGCGTGGTAGCTGGACTCCAGCAGCACGCGCTGGGCCGCGTCCATGGCCGCGGCCTCGGTCGGCGCGATCCGGAAGAACCCCGGGTCGAACGCGTCGGTGTCCGGCATCGCTCCGTAGCGGGGCAGCGCCGCGCCGGGGAACGCCTCCTGGAACATCCGCACCGCGACCGGGTCGTCGATCTCCCGGGTGACGTCGCGGCCCTCCCGCACCAGGTCCCAGAACTCCTCCGGGCCGGCGGCGCCGCCGGTCCGGCAGTGCAGCCCGACGATCGCCACCTCCTCCTGGGGGCCCTGCGCGGCCAGTACCGACTCCACATGTGCGGCGAGCCGGCCGATGTCGGGGTGGTCGGCGACCACCCCGCTGGAGAGGTTCGTCCCCAGCTCCGTGTTGATCGCCTCGACCAGCGAAACCGACCTGGCCAGGTCCAGTCCCGCAATGGTGGTCAGATTCAGCTTGGCCGCGGCCTCCTCGACCACGCGCACAATCTCGGACATGTCTCTCCCTCCCGGATTCAGGCGCCTGCCCACTCGGTCAGTGCGCGGTGGTTGGCCCGGTCCCTGTCCTCCGCGGCCGTCGCCGCCGCCTTGCGCAGCCGCAGCAGCACCGGGCGGGTCCACCCGCGGCGGGACGGCTCGGCGAGTCCGTCCTGCTCCAGCAGCGGGTCGAGCACGGCCGGCGGTGCGGTGACCCGCTCGACGACCAGGCGGGCCGAGCCCAGCAGCGCCACCCACGAGTCGACGCTGGGCACCAGCACCCCGGCGGCCCGGTCGTCGAGGTCGCCGCGCAGGGTGCCGACGTGGTCGGCGAGCAGCATCCGGCCGCCGTCGATCAGTGCGGTGTCGATCCGGGCGAGCAGGTCCCGCTTGCGGCGTACGGTCACCAGCGGGCCCAGGGCGACCACCAGGTCGTAGGTGCCGGGCAGGGCCTCGTCGGGGCTCGCGGGTACGGAGTGCAGCACCGCCGTGCCCTGCTGCGCGGCGAGCGCGGCGAGTTGTTCGCCTCCGCCGCCGCCCACGTCGGCGATCGCGCCCACCGCGGCGAGGTTCTCCGGGGCGAGCAGCGCGGCCCAGGAGTCCCCGCCCGCCTCGGCTCCGCCCGGGGCGGAGTGCGGGGCGGCAGCGGTGTCGGGTATCCGGTCGGCCAGCAGCCCCAGCAGGTGCTCCGCCAGGGCGCCCGCCGTCGCCTGGTCGAAGACCAGGGTCACCGGCAGCCGCAGGCCCGTTGCCTGGTCGAGCCGGTTGCGCAGTTCCACCGCGGTCAGCGAGTCGAATCCCAGCTCGGCGAATCCGCTGTCCGCTTCGATGTGTTCGGGTTCGAAGCCGGGCAGGACGGCCGCCACCTCCTGGGCGACCAGCGCCAGCAGCAGGGTGCGGCGCCGGTCCGGCGCGGCACCCGCGAGCTGCTCCAGCAGCGGTCCGGGGGCGCCGGTACCGGTCGCCGCGGCCGGGCTGTCGGTACCGGTGTCCGCCGCTGAGGCGCCTGCCGCGGGGCCGGTGCCGGCGCCCGGGTCGGCGCCTTGCGGCGGTGCCGTACCCGGAGCCCCGGCAGCCCGGGCAGCCCCGGGTGTTGCCGTACCGGCGGCGGGGGGTGCCGCGGGTCCGGCGGCCGGGGCCGCGGTGTCCTGGCGTACCAGGCTGCGCAGCACCGGGTGCACGGGGGCGGCCCGCAGTGCGGCGAGGTCCAGCCGCATCGGCACGGCCAGCTCCGCCGGTCCGGCCACGGCCGCGTCGAACAGCGCCGCGCCCTCCTGGTCGGAGAGCATCCGGAAGCCGCTGCGGACCATCATGGCGGTGGCCCGCTCGTCCTCCAGCAGGTCCCGGGTGAGGTCGCTGACGCTGGCCCACAGTCCGAACGCGACGGAGAGTCCCGGCAGCCCGTCGGTGCGGCGGCGCCGGGCCAGTGCGTCCAGGAACGCGTTGGCCGCCGCGTAGTTGGACTGCCCCGGGTTGCCGAGCACCCCGGCGGCGCCGGAGAACGTCACGAAGACGTCCGGATCGGCCGCGCGGGTCAGCTCGTCCAGGACGACGGCCGCGTCCAGCTTGGCCCGCAGCACGGGCGCGAGCCGGGCGCGGGTCTGGCCGGCGAGCATGCCGTCGTCCAGCGCCCCGACCGCCTGCACCACACCGGTGAGCGGGTGGTCGGCGGGGATCCCGGCCAGCACCTCGGCCACCTGGTCCCGGACGGTCGCGTCGCAGCGCGCCAGCCGGACCTCGGCGCCCAGCGCGGTGAGTTCGGCGGCCAGTGCGCGGGCGCCGGGCGCGGAGTCGCCCCGGCGGGAGGCGAGCACCAGGTGCCGCACACCGTGCGCGGTGACCAGGTTCCGCGCGATGACCGACCCCAGCGTGCCGGTGCCGCCCGCGACGAGCACGGTGCCGCCGGGCGCGAAGGTACGGGGGAGGGTGAGCACGATCCGGCCGATGTGCCGGCCCCGGCTCATGGTGCGCATCGCGTCCCGGGCGCGGCGGACGTCGAGCACGGTGCGCGTCGGCGGCGGCAGCACGCCGCGCTCGAACAGCGGCAGCAGCGCGTCGAACATGGCGCCGATCCGCTCCGGTCCCGCCTCGACGAGGTCGAACGCCTGGTAGCGGACGCCCGGATGGCTCGACTCGACGTCCCCGGCGGGCCGGATGTCGGTCTTGCCCATCTCGACGAACCGCCCGCCGCGCGGCAGCAGGCGCAGCGAGGCGTCGATGTGCTCGCCGGTCAGCGAGTTGAGGACGACGTCCACGCCGCGGTTGCTGCTCTCGGCCGCGAACGCGGCGGCGTAGCCGGTGTCGCGCGAGGAGCGGACCAGCGAGGCGGGCACGCCCATGGCCCGCACTTCGGCGTGCTTGGCCGGTGCCGCCGTGGCGAACACGTCGGCGCCCAGATGGTCGGCGAGCCGCACCGCGGCGCTGCCCACCCCGCCTGCGGCGGCGTGCACCAGCACCGACTCGCCGGCCCGCAGTCCGGCCAGCTCGACCAGTCCGTAGTAGGCGGTCAGGTACGCCACGGGTGCGGAGGCGGCCTCCGCCCAGGTCCAGCCGGCGGGGATGTGCCGCACGGTCCGCGCGTCGGTCACGCAGACCGGTCCGATGCCGCCGGGCAGCAGGCCGAACACCCGGTCGCCGACGGCCAGTCCGGTGACGCCGGGGCCGACCTCGGTGACCACACCGGCGCCCTCGGCGCCGAGCACCAGGTCGCCGGGGTACATGCCGAGCGCCCCGAGCACGTCGCGGAAGTTGAGCGCGGCGGCACGGACGGCGACCCGTACCTGTCCGGCGGCGAGCGGCCGTGCGGCATCCGGGGCGGGTACCAGCGCCAGGTTCTCCAGGGTGCCGGGCGCCGTGGAGTCCAGCCGCCAGGTCGGGGTGCCGGGCACCTCCAGGCCCGGGTCGTCGGCGGCCCGCACCAGCCGCGGCACCAGCACCCGGCCGCCGCGCAGCGCGAGGTGGAACTCGTCGGCGGCCAGCGCCGTCTCGATCGCCGCGGGGACGTCGGCGACCGGTGCGTGCCGGTCCAGGTCGACCAGCACGAGCCGGCGCTGGAACTCGGACTGCGCCGCCCGCAGCAGGCCCCAGGCGGGTGCGTTCGCCAGGTCGGGGACCGGCTCCCCCGGGTCGACGGCGATGGCGCCCCGGGTCAGCACGACCAGTCGGCGGCCGCGGTTGGCCGGGTCGGTCAGCCAGTCCCGGGCGGTGTCCAGCAGCGCGCCGGTGGCCTCGTGCGCGGCGGGCACGAGCGCCTCGCCGGTGACCGGGAGGTCGCCGGGGCCCTGCAGCGACAGGACGGCGAACTCGCCACGTTCGGCGGTCCGGACCACCTGGCCGATGCCGAAGGGGTCGGGGCCGAGCAGCGACCAGGTGGCGGCGGACGGGCCGCCGCTGTCGGCCCGGGCCGCCGCCCGCGGCAGCGGCTCCCATGCGACGGTGAGAAGCGCGTCCCGGGCCAGGTCGGGGCGCTCGCCGGTGGCCGAGCGCAGGACCAGGCAGTCGAGCTGTGCGACGGGCTTCCCGTCGCCGTCGGCGAGCTGCAGCGCGACACCGGAGCCGTCGACTCCGGTCAGCCGTGCGCGGGCCCGGCCTCCGGCCCCGGGGCTGTGGACCGACATCCCCGTCCAGGCGAACGGCAGCAGCCCGCCCCCGCCCTCCATCCAGGTGCCGAAGCCCATCGCGTGCAGTGCCGAGTCCAGGAGCGCCGGGTGCACTCCGTAGCGCCCGGCTTCGGCGGCCTCGGCCGCGGGCAGTTCGACCTCGGCGAACACCTCGGTGCCGCGCGCCCATACCGCGCGCAGGCTCCGGAACGCCGGGCCGTAGGTGTACCCGGCGGCGTCCATGGCGGCGTAGTAGTCCGCGACGGGAAGCGGCTCGGCTCCCGGCGGCGGCCACTGGACGAGGTCGAAGTCCGGTGTGCCGCGCAGCGGGGCCAGCGTGCCGGTGGCGTGCCGGGACCACGGCCGGTTCGCGGCCGCTCCGGCGGGCCGCGACGTCACCTCGACGGTGCGCGTGCCGTCCGCCGCCGGGGGCGCGAGCACGAGCCGTACGGCGGTCTCCTGCCCGCCGGTCAGGTCGAGCGGCGCGTGCAGGGTCAGCTCCGTGATCTGCGCGGTGTCCACGGCCTCGCCCGCACGTCCGACCATGTCCACCAGAGCGGTGCCGGCCAGCAGCACCCGGCCGTTGACGAGATGGTCGCCGAGCCACGGCTGGGCCGCCTGGGAGACCCTGCCGGTGACGGTCAGCGTGCCGTCCGCGCCGGTGACCGCTCCGGCGAGATCGAGCAGCGGATGCCCGGAGGCGTCCCCCTGCGCGGCGGCCGGTGCGGGGGTTGCCGCGCCGACCGGTGCCGGGGCCGGGGGCCGGGATGCGGCCGGTGCCGGTGCAGGTGCCGAGGGTGCGGCCGTGGGCGTGGCCGCCCGGGCCGGGGCCGGGGCCGAGGGCGCAGGGCGTGCCGGAGCCGGGGCGGCGGCCGGCACTGCGGACGCGGCAGGCGCGGCCGGTGCGGCTGGAGCGGCTGGAGCGGCTGGAGCGGCGGCCGGGGGGTCGGTCCAGTAGCCGGTGGTGGCGAAGGGGTAGGTGGGCAGCCCGCCCAGCCGCAGCGGCGTGCCCTGCGGATACAGCGAGCTCCAGGCCAGCATGCCGCCTTCGGCCCACACCCGGGCCAGCTCCGGCAGCGGCCTGCCCTTGGCGCGCTCGGCGCGGACGGCGGAGGCGGGGCGCTTGGCCTCTCCGGTCAGCACGGCGGCGGGGTCGCCCGCGCGCCACCGGTCCAGCGCGTCCAGGACCTCCGGCACGTCCTCGGCCACCACGGCCAGCCGGAACCGCATCGGCTCCCGGCCGACCTGGCTGGTCCAGGCGACCCGCGCCAGGTCCAGGTCCGGGTTGCCGCGCAGGAAGCCGATCCAGTTCCCGACCGAGTCGGCGAGCTGCTGCGGGGTACGGGCCGACAGCACGAACAGGGCCGGTGCCGTGCTCCGCCGGACCTCGGTCTCGGGGGCCTCCTCGACGACGACGTGCGCGTTGGCACCGCCCGCACCGATCCCGGTGATCCCGGCCCGCCGCACCTGGGCCTGCCCGTGCACCTGCGGCGGGTCCCAGGGCACCGGCTGGTCCGACAGTTCGAAGGGCAGTTTGTCGCGGTCGATCGCGGGGTTGATCTCCTGGGGCAGCCGGGTGGGGGGCAGGGTGCGCTCGGTGAGCGCCAGCACCACCTTGGAGAGCTGCGCCATACCGGAAGACGCTTCGCCGTGGCCGATGTTGGGCTTGACCGAGCCGAGCCGGAAGCGGCCGGAGGCCCCCTCCCGGCCGCCGAACGCCTGGGTGACCGCGGTCATCTCGACCGCGTCGCCGATCTCGGTGCCGTTGACGGTGGTCTCCAGGTAGCTCACCGTGCCGCCGTCGACGCCCGCCCGGCGCAGCGCGGCGGTGATGACGTCGGCCTGCCGCTTGGGGCTGGGGCTGGTGAAGCCGACGGTGCGCCCGTTGTGGTTCACCGCGCTGCCGCGGACGACCGCGCGCACGTGGTCGTTGTCGCGCTGCGCGTCGGCCAGCCGCTTGAGCACCACGACGCCGACGCCCTCACCGGGCACGATGCCGTTGCCGCCGATCCCGAAGGCCGGGCACTCCGGCCGGTTCGAGAGCATCTTCACGGCGCCCAGCTCGGCGTAGGTGGAGGGATGCAGATACAGGTTCACCCCGCCGACCAGGGCCATCGCGCATTCGCCGGAGCGCAGGCTCTGCACGGCCTCGTGCAGCGCGACCAGCGCCGAGGAGCACGCGGTGTCCACCGGCTTGCTCGGTCCGCCGAGGTCGAGCTGGTAGGAGACGCGGTTGACCATGTCGCCGAACGAGGTGCGCGGCAGGTCGACGCCGCGGTCCGCGCCGAGCCGGTCGAAGCCCAGCTTGGAGGCGCCCGCGAACACCCCCGTCGCCCTGCGGACCTTGGCGTCGAGGGCGTGCGGGCAGTACCCGGCGTCCTCCATGGCCTTCCAGCACTCCTGGAGGAAGATCCGCTGCTGGGGGTCGGTGTTCCGGGCCTCCTGCTCGGACATCCCGAAGAACTCGGCGTCGAACTGGTCGAAGTCCTCCAGGAATCCGCCCCACCTGGAGTGGCTCTTGCTGATGACCTCCATGCCCTGCGGGTCGGGGGTGTAGTACTGCCGCCAGTCCCAGCGCCGGGCCGGTATCTCGCCGATGGCGCTGCGGTTGGCGGTGACCAGGTCCCAGTAGCTGCGCAGGTCCGGCGCCCCGGGGAAGCGCACGCTGAGCCCGACGATCGCGATCGGCCCCGCGGTGTCCGGTTCGGCCGGCCCGGGGTCGGCGGCGGGACGCGGCGCGGGTGCGGGACGCGCTTGCGCGGCCGGGGGCGGCGGGGACGGGGGCGCCACGGTCGGCGCGGGGGCAGGCGCGGTGGGCGCGGTGCCCGCTGCCGGTGCGGGAGCCGCGGCGGCCGCCAGGGGCGCGGACGACCCGGAGGCGGGCGCGGCAGGCGCGGCGGGCGCACCCCGCAGGGCGACCAGGACCGCCTCCGGCGCGTCGTCCTCGTCCACCCCGGGGGGCAGCGGATGGACGCGGATCTCCTCGAACCCGGCCGCGGCCAGCGCGGCCCGCCAGGCGTCGGCCGAGAGCAGCGGCGCATGGGGCAGCCGGGCCCGCGCCGCACCCTGCTGCGGCCACCACTCGGCGGTCAGCCCGAAGAGCATGATCGAGGGCTCGGGCGCCGAGACGGCCTCGGTCAGCACCAGCGCGCCCCCGGGGCGGAGCAGCGCCGCGGCGTTGGCCAGGGCCGCGTCCGGGTCGGCGGCGGCGTGCAGCACGTTCGCGGCGAGCAGCACGTCGGCGCCCCCGGCGGGCAGTTCCGGGGTCGCGGCGGCGACGGCGACGTCGTGGACGGTGAAGTCGGTGAAGCCGTACTCGGAGCCGAAGCGCTGCCTGCCGTGCTCGGTGAACCGGGTGGAGGGGTCGGTGTACGCGTAGCGCAGCCGGTCGCCGAAGGGCGCCAGCGCGGGCAGCGTCCGGGCGGCCGTCGCACCGCTGCCGGAACCCAGTTCGACGACCGAGGCGGCCGTCGCCGTCTCCAGTCGGGCGCGGGCCGCCTCGGCGGCCACGGCGGCGACGACGTCGCCGCCGTCCGGGGCGCCGCCCGGAGCGGCGCCGGGCGGCTCGGCTCCGGCGCCGTCGGGGAAGAGCACCTCGGCGGCGGGACGGCGCCCGGTCAGCACCTCCGGGTAGGCGTCCAGGCAGCGGCGCAGCAGCCGGACGGTCGGCTCCGCGGTGGGGAACTCGGTCACCAGCCCGGCGACCATGGCGTCCGACTCGGCGCCGGAGAGCTCGCGCAGCGGATAGGCGGCGACCAGCCGCTCGCCCTCGCGGCGCAGCGTGCCCGCCGTGACGAGGATGTCCAGCAGCGCCTCGAACAGCCGCCGGTGCTGGTCGACCACCCCGAGCGCCGCGGCCAGTTCGTCCGGCGTGCCGCCTTCGCCCGGCGCGGTGAAGGCGCCCATCCGCCGGAGGGCACCGGCCAGCATCCGCCGGGCCAGCAGCGTCAGCGCGTCCGTGCCGCGCTGCACCGCGAGCCCGGCACCGGGGTCGGCTCCGGCGAGCACGTTCCGGGCCGCGGTGTGCAGCCGCTGCGCGTGCTCGGCCGGACGCCGTCCCTGCTCGGTCGCTGCCGCAGTCGGGGTCGTTGCCGTCGTTTCCGTCGTCGGCGTGCTCATCAACGGGTCACCGCCTCGGCGTAGGGGGTGGCCGCGGCGATCCGGGCGCGGTTGGCCGCGCGCCCGGCCGCCGGTCCGGCCGTGGTGTCCTTGCGCAGCCGCAGCAGCAGATACGCCGCCGTACCGCGCTCCAGCGGCACGGCCAGGTCGGTGTGGAACCGCCACCGGTCCTTGGACCGGGGGTCGAGACCGGCGGTGTGCTGGTCGACGTCGAAGTCGGCGAGGAAGTGCCCGACGCGGGCGCTCGCGTCGACCGCGTCGTCGAGCACGAACCCGGCGTCGGCGAGGTGGTCGGCCCACTGCTCCGGGGTCGGGAGCCGGATGCCCAGCCCCGGGTCGGTCCGCTCGCTCCCGACGGCCAGGAAGTCGGCCAGCAGCAGCCTGCCGCCTTCCGGCAGCGCGGCGGCGATCCCGGCCAGGTGCGCGGCCTTGTCGGCGACCAGGTGGCTGCCCTCGAGGCCCAGCGCCACTTCGTGCACGGTGGCGGGATCGGTGTGCGCGACGGTGACCCTCGTGTCGAGGCCGTGCTCCTTGGCCGCCCGGGCCGCGGCCTCGGCCTGTGCCGGGTCGGCGGTGCGGATGTGCACCCGCAGGGTGCGGTGGCGGGCCGCGAGGCGCAGTCCGGCAGCGCCCTGTGCGCCGTGCAAGTCGAACAGGCCGTCGGCCCGGTCGAGGTCTTCGCCGCGGAGCAGTACGTCGAGCAGCTCGGCCTGGTGCTCGCGCACCAGTTGGGTGTCGTCGGGGTCGGCCTCAGGGTGGAGGAGCACCCGGCTGGCCGAGAACCCGATCTCGCGGGCCGGGAACGGCGCGGCCCAGGTGGGTTCGGCGGGCCACTCGGGTATCGGCTCGGCGGACGGTGCCGACGCGCCGGTCGCGGCCGGGGCGACGCCGGCCGGGGCGCCCGGAAGCGCGCTGCTGTCGGCCGGGAAGTCCGCCGCCAGGCTCTCGGCCACCTCGGCCACACAGCCGAACTCGAACAGCAACGTCCGCGACGCATCCGGAAACACCTCGGCGATCCGGTGATTCACCCGCGTACGCACCACCGAATCAATCCCGAACGCATCCCACGAACGCCACGGATCCACCTCCCCCGCAGCAACCCCCGCCTCTTCCCCCACCACACCCGACAACCAACCCACCACATCGCCCCCACCAGAGGCCGGAACACCGACTGCAGCCCCCGACGGCACCACAGCCGGCTCCACACCGACCGCCCCGCCACCACCGGAGAGCTGCACTCCGGGAACCGGCTCCGCGCCCTGCAGGGCGGTCCGGCAGTCGGCGGGGAAGTCCGTGGTCAGGAGGTCGGCGACCTCGTCGATGGTGGGGAACTCGAACAGCAGGGTCCGGGACGCGGCCGGGAACCGCTGGGCGAGGTACTGGTTCACCCGGGTCCGGACCACCGAGTCCACGCCGAACGCGTCGAACCGCTCCCAGCGGTCGACGGCCGCCGGGTCGACGCCCACCTCGTCGGCGATCACCCGGGTCAGCCACAGTGCGACGTCCTCACGCAGCCCACCGGGCCCGGCAGCGGCCTGCGGCCCGGTGTCCGCCGGCGCATACGCCGCCACCGCGGGAGCGGCCGGAGCGGCGGCCGGAGCGGCGGGTCGCGCAGGCGCGGCCGGAACCGTCGCAGGTGCCGGGGCCGTCGGGGCCGACGGCTCGGCGGGAGCCACCGGAGCGGCAGCGGGAGCCACCGTCGCGGCAGGTGCCGGGGCCGCGGGTGCCGGGGCCGCGGGGGCTGCCGGGGCGATCCGGGGCTCGGCGGCCGGCCGCGGAGCGGGGCCCGGCTGCCCCGCGGGCTGCGGGCGGGCGGCCGGGGCGGCGGCGGCTCCAGCAGCGGGGCGGGGGGCCAGCCGGTCCCTGCCGTGGCGATTGCGCGCGAACGGATACCCGGGAAGGGAGATGCGCCGCCCGTCGGTGGCGGGCCAGGAGACCTCCGCGCCCCGGCACCAGGCCGCGGCCAGCTCCGCCGGAGTGCCGTCGGCCGCACGGGGGGCCCCGGTGCGGGCCCGGCCCATGGTCGTGTCCGCGGTGGGGCGGCCCGCCGCGAGCGCCCGGAGCGCCGCCACCAGTTCGGACACCGAACCGGCCACCACGACGGCCCGCTCGTCCAGCGCCGCGCGCCCCTGCTGGAGGGTCACCGCCACGTCGGCGAGCGTCGGCGGTGCCCACACCGGCTGCCGCTCGTCCGGCCGGGCGGCCGGGGCCAGCGAGGCGACCAGGCTGTCCACGGACGGCGACTCGTACAGCGTGTCGACCGTGACCTGTCGGCCGGTCTGGCGCGCCAGCAGGTTGGCGAGTTGGGCGAGCTGATGGGGCTCGGCGCCGTGGCTCTCCAGGTTCCGGTCGCCGCGCAGTCCGCCGGGGTCGATTCCCAGCAGGTCGGCGATGAGCCGGCGGAGGGTGTCCTGGCCGCTCTCCGCGCCTGTCGCGCAGACCCGTTCGAGATGGTCGGCCAGTTCTCCGGCCAGTGCGCCGAGCCGCTCGCCGTCGCGGGCCGAGAGCGGCACCGCCACCGGGCCCGGGGCGCGGTCCCCGGCCGCCGGACGCGGCGCGGGCTGGTACTCCTCCACCACCAGGTGCGCGTTGGTGCCGCTGTGGCCCATGGAGTTGACCGCCGCGAGGCGCGGTGCGCCCGGGGTCGCGGGCCACGGCCTGCCGACGGCGTCGATGGTGATGCCCGAACCGTCCAGCTTGATCATCGGGTTGAGGGTGCGGAAGGTGGGCATGCCGGGGAAGCGCTCGTTGCGCATGCTCAGCAGCACCTTCACCAGGCCGATCGCGCCCGCGGCCGCGCCGGTGTGGCCGACGTTCGCCTTGGCGCTGCCGAGCACGCACCCGTCCGGGTTCGGCTGCTGCCTGCTGAACGCGCGGGCCAGCGCTCCGGCCTCCACCGGGTCGCCGAGCACGGTGCCGGTGCCGTGCGCCTCGACGTAGCCGACCCGGGAGGTGTCGATGCCGTGCCGCCGGTACACCGTCTCGACCAGCTTCTCCTGGGCCGGTCCGTTCGGCGCGGTGAGGCCGTTGCTGGCGCCGTCGTGGTTGACGCCGGTGGCCCGGATGACGCCGCGGATGTCGTCGCCCGCCGCTTCGGCGTCGGCGAGCCGCTTGAGCACCAGCACCGCCACCCCCTCGGCGAACACGGTGCCGTTGGCGGAGTTGTCGAAGGTGCGGCACTCACCGGACGGCGAGAGCACCCCCATGTCCGCGAGCAGGTTCAGCGAACTCTGGTCCAGGCCCACGTTGGCGCCGCCCGCCAGTGCCATCCCGCAGTCGCCGGCCAGCAGACTGCGGCAGGCCATGTGGATGGCGACGACGGACGAGGAACAGGCGGTGTTGACGACCAGCGCCGGGCCGTGCCAGTCGAGGAAGTAGGACAGCCGGGCCGCGACCAGCGCGTCGGAGGCGCCGGTGAACGACTCGTGCAGATATCCGGCCGGCTCGGCGCCCACGAACATCCCGGTGTCGGAGCCGTACAGCGAGAACGGGTCGATGCCCGCGTCCTCGACGGCGTGCCACGCCTCCTGCAGCAGCAGCCGCTGGTGCAGGTTCATGGAGTCGGCCTCGCGCGGGTCGATCCCGAAGAACTCCGGGTCGAAGCAGTCCCGGTCGGCGATCACCCCGCCCCAGCGGTAGCCCCGGGCGCCCTCGCCGAGGATCTCCGTGGGCAGTTCGCCGACGCTCTTGCGCCCCGCGGCCAGGTTCTCCCAGAACGTGCGGACGTCGTCGGCCCCGGGGAACCTGCCCGCCATCCCGACCACCGCGATGTCCAGTGCGGAGGTCGGGGCGGGCGGCGGCTCCGTTGCGGCGGCCGGGCCGGCGGTGAGGTAGCGATCCACGACGGATCGGAACTCGGTACTCGTCATCGCTGCCCTCCGGAGGCGTTGTCGACAAGATCGGTGAGATGGTCGGTCAACCGGTCGATGGTGGTGTGGTCGTAGAGGAGCGCGGCGTCCAGCTCGAGGCCCAGCTCCTCGCCGAGCTCGGAGACGAAGGACATCCCGGTGATCGAGTCGACGCCGAGTTCCGCGAACGCGCGGCGGGACGACAGCTCTTCGGGCGGCACGCGCAGTGCCCGGGCGAGCCGCTGAGTGGTCAGCGACCTGATCCGGTCCCGGTCGGCCCCTTCCGCGGACGGCTCCTGCTCCCGGCCCTGTTCCCGGCCCTGCCCCTCGCCTGCGGCCGTCGGCCCCGGCTGGGCGGACTCCGGCGGCGTCCGCGGAGGCAGGGGCTCGGGTACGGGGCCGGGCTCGGGCACGGGTGCGGTTGCGGGCTCCGGCTCGGGCACGGGTGCGGTCGCGGACTCCGGCACGGGTGCGGTCGCGGGTTCCGCGGATCGCGCGGACTCCGCGGGCCCGGCCTCCGCGGGCCGGGGCGCCCCGGCCTGCGCGGACCGCGGGCCGCGCGCCGGTGCTGCGCCGCCGGGGCGCAGGCCGACGGTCTGGGTGGCACCGCCCGAGGTCAGCAGCCGCACGGCCGCGTCGAAGCAGGCCGCGCCCTCCTCGTCGCTGAGGAAGCCGACCCCGGGGTGCTCGGCGGCCGCCTCGCCGAACGAGGAGGCCCAGGCACCCCAGTTGAGCACCCCGACCGGGAACGGTGCCGCCACGGCGATGGCCCGCGCGAACGCGTCCGCGAACGTGATGCCCGCCGCGTACGCCGGGTGCGTTCCGGCGCCGCCGAACGCGAACGCCTGCGCCGAGGAGAAGAAGCACAGGAAGTCCAGCGGCTCGTCCACCAGCGCGCCCGCCACATGCACGGCGCCCCGGGCCTTCACCTCGTAGTGGTGGCGGAACTCGGCGTCGTCGAGCGCGGTCACCTCCCGGGCCTGCTCGGTGATGGTCGAAGCGCCCGCGAACACGACACCGTGCAGGGCCCCCAGTGCCTCCTTGGCCTCGGTGACCGCGGACCGCACCTGCTCGGGGTCCGTCACATCGGCGCGGAGGTACGCGGGGGCACGGTCCCCGACGGTCGCGGCGTCGAGCGCCGCGCGGACCGCCGCGTCGTCGCCGGGCCTGCGGCCCACCCAGGCGACCCGGGCTCCGTAGTGCTCGTGCAGGTGCCGGGTGACGGCCTGGCCGACCACGCCCGCACCGCCGATCACCAGGTACGCACCGCCCGTCCGCAGCCCCGGCTCGCCACCGGGCGGCTCGACCTCGTCGAACCGCTGCCGGTAGCGCCTGCCCTCGCGCAGCAGCGTCAGTTCGCCCGCCGGGCTGGCCGGTTCGGCGATCAGCGCAGCGGCCAGCGCGGGCAGATCGGTCTCCTGCGCGGAGACGTCGACGTTGCGCACCGCGTACCGGCGGCGCTGCTGGGCCAGGAAGTAGGCGAGCCCGGTCAGTCCGGCGCCGGTGGCGTTGGCCGCGCGGCCGTCCGTGCCGTGGGTGTCGTGGGTGGTCAGATGGCAGTCGATCCGCTCGCCGCCGTGCTGCTCGGACAGGGCCCGCAGCAGCCGCAGGGCGAGCAGTTGGACGTCCGCGTCGACCCGGGCGTGCGGGTCCTCGGCGCCGACGACGAAATGCACCCGGTCCACCGGGCCGACGTCGGCGAGGACCGTGCGGAAGGCGTCGGGGTCGCCGGGCGAAACCGTGCGCAGCGAACCCGTGCCGACGGTACTCGCACCCGTCGTCACCGGCACCACGGTGGCCCCGGCCGCGCGGTGGTGGGCGCCGACGGCCTCGGCCAGGGCACCGGCCCCGGACTCGACGACCAGTACCCGGCCCCCGGCTGCGGCCGGATCGGCTGCCGGTGAGCGGACTTCCCAGCTCGGCACCCGCAGCATGCCCCGGGACGGCGCGGTGAGCGCGGCACCCGCGCTCACCGCGTCCTGCCCCTGCCCCTGGCCCTGGCCCTGGCCCTGTGCACCTTCCGGCTCCTGCGGCTGCCCGGCGGAGCCGGGTACGGCCCCCTCCGGGGCACCCGCGTTCGCGGCGGGCCGGTCGGCGCCCGGGGTGTCGGCGCCGGAGCCCTCCGCACCGCGGCCGTCGGCGCCGTGCACACCGTTGCCGTGCCCACCGTCGCGGCCGTCGGTCCCCGCGCCGCCGGAACGGTCCGGTGCGGGCGCGGCGGAGTGGTCGGTGAACCAGTAGCGGTCCTGCGCGAAGGGGTAGCCGGGCAGGCTGACCCGGCGGCCGCGTGCGGCGCCCGGCCGGTCCGTCCAGTCGACGGCGGCACCCTCCACCCACCGTTCGGCCGGCGGGCGCAGCGCCGCCTCCGTGCCGTGCACCCGCACCGCGTCGTCGGCGAGGAAGTCGCCGAGGGCCCGGACGAGCCCGGCCAGGTCGGGCACGGCGAACGCGGCCCGCTCGGCCAGTTCCACCCGGCCGTGCTGCAGGGTGTGGGCCACGTCGGCGAGCGCGAGGTTCCCGGCGCCCGCCGGCACCAGGGCGGCGGCCTCGGCGACGGTGTGCCCGGCGGTGAGCCGGGGCGGTCGGCCCGAGGGCAGCAGCTCGGCCAGCGACCGGGCGACCTGGGTGACCTCGGCGGCCGTGATGCCGTACTCGTGCCACGGCTGCCGGGGGTCGAGGTCGGCCGGGTCGGTGCCCAGCACCCGGGCGAGCCGGGCGGTGACCTCGCGGGCCGAGTCGGCGGCGCCGCCGCGCAGCCGGTCCAGCAGCCGCGCGGCGACCGCCCGCAGCGCCGGCACCGTGCGGGCCGACAGCGGCACCACCACGGGCCCCGGGGCCGCGGTGGCCGCCGCGGCCTCCGGCGGGCCGGTGTACTCCTCCAGGACCACGTGCGCGTTGGCGCCGGTCGCACCGAAGGAGCTGACCCCGGCGCGCCGCGGCCCGCCGTCGGGCACCGTCCACTCCTGGGCGGCGTACTGGATACGGAACGGGGAACTGTCCAGCTCCAGCAGCGGATTGGCCGGGTCGGCGTGCAGGGTCGGCGCCAGCGTGCGGTGGTGGAGCTGCAGCACCGCCTTGGTGAGCCCGGAGATGCCCGCCGCGCCCTCCGCGTGGCCGATGTTGGACTTCACCGAACCCAGCGCGCACGACTCGGGCTTCGCCGCGTCCCCGAAGGCGGTCGCCAGGGCGCGCAGTTCGATCGGGTCGCCGAGCGAGGTGCCGGTGCCGTGGGCCTCCAGCACCCCGATGGTGGCCGGGTCGGTGTCCGCGTCCGCCAGCGCCTCGGTGAGCACCGCGGCCTGCGCGGGCGGGCTGGGCACGCTGAACCCGCCTGCGGCGCCGCCGTGGTTGACGGCGCTGCCGCGGACGACCGCGTAGATGTGGTCGCCGTCGCGTTCGGCCGCCGAGAGCGGTTTGAGGACGACGGCGCCCACTCCCTCGGCGGAGACGTAGCCGTCGCCCCCCTCTCCGAAGGAACGGCAGCGGCCGTCGGTGGAGTGCATGTTGACCAGCCCGTAGCCGACGTACTTGGCCGGGTGCAGGGACAGGTTCACGCCGCCGGCCACCGCCACCGCGCACTCCCCGTCCCGCAGGCTGCGCACGGCCATGTGCACGGCGGTCAGCGAGGAGGAGCACAGGGTGTCCACGGCGACGCTGGGACCGTGGAAGTCGCAGAAGAACGACACCCGGTTGGCGATCTGGCCCTGGCTCAGCCCCAGCGGCACCGGATCGCCGCCGCGCGCGGCGTGCTCGACGCCCAGCAGCGGATAGTCCTTGTGCATCACCCCGGCGAACACTCCGCCGCGGCGGCGGCCGCCGGGACCGGTCGGCGGGCACAGCGACTGCGGGGTGTGCCCGGCGTCCTCGATCGCCGCCCAGCAAATCTGCAGGAACAGCCGCTCCTGCGGGTCCAGCACGGCGGCCTCGGCCGCGGAGATGCGGAACAGCGCCGCGTCGAAGGCGTCCACGTCGTCCAGGAAGCCGCCCCAGGAGGAGAGCGGGCGGCCGGAGGCGCTGCGCAGATGGGCGAACTCGCGGTGGTCCCACCGGTCGCCCGGCACCTCGACGACACTGTCCACACCGCCGAGCAGGTTGGTCCAGAACCCGTCGAGGTCGGCCGCGCCCGGGTAGCGCCCCGCCATGCCGATCACGGCCACCGGCTCGGCCCGCTGCGGCGCGGCGGTGGTTCCGGCGGGGGGTTCGGCAGTCCGCCGCGGGGCGGCAGCCGCCGGCTCCGGTGCCGGGCCCACCGGCGTCCCGGTCGACTCCACACGGCGCCGGTCCAGGGCGGGCCGGGGCAGCGGGGTGCGGCTGCCCCGGTCCCCGGTCCAGGCGGCCATGATCACGTGCGCGTTGGTGCCGCCGTCGCCGAAGCTGTTGAGCGCGGCGACCCGCGGCCCCGGCCACGGCGCCTGTCCGCGGTCGAAGCGGAACGGCGAGGCGGCGAGGTCGAAGTGCTCGGGCGGCTGCTGCCCGCTCAGGTACGGCACCCGCCGCCCGCGCTCCAGCATCAGCGCGACCTTGATGAATCCGGCGATGCCCTCGGCGCACTGGGGGTGGCCGATGTTGGGCTTGACCGAGCCCAACGCGCACTCGGCCGTGGATCCGGAGCGGTACACCTCCCGGACGGCCTTGAGTTCGATCAGGTCGGTCACCGGTGAGCCCGAGGCGTTGGCCTCCAGATAGCCGATCTCCTCGGGGCGGTGGCCGCTGGCGGCCAGGGCGCGGGAGAGGACCTGCTGCTGGGTCGCCAGGTTCGGGGTGGCCGGACCGGCGGTGCGGCCGTCGTTGTTGACGGCGATCCCCTTGACGACGGCCATGATCCGGTCGCCGTCCGCGCGGGCCGCGGCCAGTGGCTTCACCACCACGACGCCCGCGCCCTCGGCGGGGACGAACCCGCCGGCCCGCCGGTCGAAGGCGTGGAACTCCGGTTCGGCGGTGAGCAGTCCGCGCTGCTCGAAGACCTGGTGTGCGGCGGCTCCCTCGATGAGGGTGACGCCGCCGACCACCGCCGCCTCGGCCTCCCCGGCACGCAGCGCCTGGGCGGCCAGGTTGAGCGCCACCAGCGCCGACGAGCACGCGGTGTCCACCACGACGCTGGGCCCGCGCAGGTCGAAGTGGCGGGAGAGGTTGGCGGCCAGGTAGTTCTGCCCCAGCACCACCGGGTTCCGGCTGGCCAGCACCGTCTCGCGGGCGGGCAGCCGCGCGGTGCGGCCGCCGATGTAGACGCCGATCTCCCGGCCCTTGAGCTCCTCGGGCCGGTATCCGGCCGCGCACCAGGCGAACAGCGTCTCTTCCAGGAGCAGCAGGGACTGCGGATCCATGGCCGCGGCGTCGGCGTCCCCGATGCGGAAGTACCCGGGGTCCAGTTCGCGGTCGGCGTCGGCCAGCAGCCCCGCGTGGAAGCCGCCGCCCTCGCCGGGCCAGCGGTCCTCGGGCACCCGCGCGATGGCCGACCGGCCCTCGGCCAGCAGCCGCCAGTACGCCTCCGGGTCGGAGGCGCCGGGGAACCGGCAGGACAGTCCGATCACGGCCAGGTCGCCGTCCCGTGCCCCGTCCTCGGCGGCCGGGCCGTCGGATGTCCCCGAGAGGTCCGCGGCCACCGGGGTTCCCCTCCCCGGCACGACGGCCTGCGATCCGCCGTCCGGGACGGGGACGGGACCGGTCGCGGCGGTCGCCTCCGACCCGGCGGCCGCCTCGGACGCGGCCGGACCGAACGCGGTGCGTGCGGTCTCCGGGTGGTGCTCCGTCAGCCAGGTGGCGAACTCGCTCGCGGTCGGGTGCTCGATCAGCACGGAGGGGTCCAGTTCGACCCCGAGCCGCGTGGAGGCGGTGCGGGTGAGCTCGACCAGCGTGATCGAGTCCGTGCCGTAGTCGTGGACGGGCGTGTCGGGGTCGAGCCGGTCGCGGTCGAACTCCAACTGCTCGGCGATCAGATCGAGCAGCCATCCGGCGGCGGCGGACCGGTCCGGGCCGTCCGGCTGCCGGGCCTCTGCGGTGCGGGCGGTCGCGGACGCCGGGTGCGGTGCGCCCGCGGCCGGGACCGCGGACGGTGTCGCCGTCCCGGAGGTCGCCGTCCCGGAGGGTCCGGAGGCGGTGCCGGGCTCCTTTCCGGGCACCGTGCCCAGGTGGTCGAGCGGACGGTCGTCGGCCGGGACCACGGGCAGTACCACCGGTCCCGTACCGCCGGAGACCACCAGGTCGAGCACCCGCAGACCGTCCTGCGGGGGCAGCGGTGCCAGTCCGGCGGCCCGGTAGGCGGGCCCGGTGCCCGCCGCGCCCATGCCGATCCCGTCCCAGCTGGGCCACTGCACGCTGACCACCGGCACCGCCGCGCCCCTCCGGGCGAGGTCGTCGAGGTGGGTGTTGGCCATGGCGTAGTCGCTCTGGCCCACGGCCAGCGCGGGCAGCGCGGAGGCCACCGAGGAGAACAGCACGACGAACCGGACCGGGTGCCCGGCGACCGCGCCCAGCACCGCCTCGGCGCCCTCGGCCTTGGGCGCCAGCACCCGGCGGGCGCTCGCCGGGGTCTTGCGGGCGAAGGAGAGGGTGTCCTCGTCCACCGTGCCGGCGGCGTGCAGCACACCGCCGACCGGGCCGCACTCGCGCAGCAGCGCGGCCAGCGCCGCCTCGGCGCCCGGTTCGCCCAGCGCCACGGCGGCGGTCCGGATCCGGGCACCGGTCGCGGCGAGATCGAGCAGCCCGCGCAGCTTGCGGCCGAGCGCGTCGTCCTGCCGGGCCCGCTCGGCCCACCGGGCCCGGTCCGGGAGTTCCTCGCGGCCGACCAGCAGCAGGTCGCGCACGCCCCAGGCGGTCACCGCGTGCCGGGCGGCGGCCAGGCCCACGCCCCGGGTGCCGCCGGTCACCAGCAGCACCTCGTCCCGGCCGAAGACCGGTGTCGCCGGGGTACCGGGCGCGGTGTGCTCGCGCAGCACCGGGGTCTGCCGGTCGCCGCCGCGGTACCGCACCCGGCCCCGGCCCTCGGCGGCCGTCAGTTCGGCCGGCACGCGGGCGGCGGCTGCCGCGTCCGATTCGGCCGGATCGAGGTCGAGATGGGTGGCGTGCAGCCGGCGCAGCTCGTGCCCGAGCATGCCGTACAGCCCGGCCACCCGGGAGGCGTGCGGACCGGACCTGCCGGGGCCGCGGGTGACGCCGAGCACGCGGCGCGCACCGGCGCAGGCGCGCTGCAGCCACGGCAGCCAGATCTCCAGGTGGTCGCCGTCCGGGGCGCAGCCGGTCAGGTCGACGACGGTGTCCGCAGCGGGCTCGGCGCCGGCGAGCCCGGCCACGTCCAGCGCGGTCACGTCCAGCGCGGTGGCGCCGGGCAGTTCCCGCAGCAGGTGGTCGGCCAGCGCCGCGGTGCCGGGGGTGGTCAGCACGGTGATCCGGCCCGCATCGCCGGCGGCCGGGCCGGGCGCCGGTACGGGGGCGGGCTGCCAGTCCTCGGTCAGCAGCCGCACCGGGGACTCCTCGGCCGTCCCCGCCCTCGCCACGACGACCTCGGCGAACGCCTCGTCGCGCGCCGTGGGCCGGGCGATGCCGCCGAACCCGTGCTCGTGCAGCAGCCGCTGCCAGCCGTCCGCGGTCAGCAGCGGCGCGCCCGGGATGCGCAGCTCCTCGTCCTGGTAGAGCCACCACCCGTCGAGGAGTCCGAAGGTCAGGGTGAGCAGCGCGGACTTGCGGGTCACCTCGTTGATCACCAGCAGTCCGCCGGGCCGCAGCGCCCCGGCCAGATTGGCCGCGACGGTGCGCAGGTCGCCCGTGGCGTGCAGCACGTTCGAGGCGACGACGACGTCGAACCGGCCGCCCGCCAGCTTCTCCCCCGCGCCCGGCTCCGCCACGTTCCAACGGCCGTAGCGCAGGTAGTCGCGGCCGGGGCCGAACCGGTCCTCGGCCTTGCTCAGGAACGCCGGTGACAGGTCGGTGAACCAGTACTCGGCCGGTCCGCCGACGGCGTCCAGTTCGGGCAGCACGACCGCGGTCGTCCCGCCGGTCCCGGCGCCGATCTCGGCGATCCGCACCGGGTCCGCGCTGTCCCGGACGAACGCGGCGACGGTCTCGGCGACGGTCCGGTTCAGTCCGTCGGCGATGGCGTTGCCCTGGTAGGCGGCCGTCATCCGGTCCAGCGAACCGCCGGGGAAGAGGATCTCGGTGACCGGCCGGACTCCGGTGAGGACGGCGGGCAGTTCGGCGACGCAGTCCTCGACGAGCCCGAGCTGCGCCTGCCAGTACGGGTCGGCCGCCAGCCGGGACCGCAGGTGCGCCCACTCCGGGTCGGCCGCCGGGTCGGCGGCGCGGCGGCCGGCGTCCCGCAGGGCGACCGAGTCGGCGTCGTCGGTGAACCCGGCGGCCGCCAGCAGCCGCAGCGCCTCCTCCAGCCACCGGTGGTACTTCTCGACCACCGCGTACCGGGCGGCCAGCCCGGCCCTGGGTTCGGGCCCGTCCGCGAACAGGCCGAGTTCCCGCAGCTTCACCAGTACTTCGCGGGCCACCCACCGGTCGGCGTCGTCGGGCGTCAGCCCGTCCGCCCAGTCGCGGGCCGCGGAGCCGGACGCCTCCGGTACGTCGGTGCCGGGTGCCGTGAGCGCGCGGGCGGCGGCCGCGTCCGCGGCGGAGGTGCGGGGGGCCGCCCCGTCGAACACGTGCGGGTAGCGGGGCGCGAGGTGTGCCGCGAGGGCGCGGACGGTCGTGTACTCGAACAGCAGGGTCGGCGGCTGGCTCTCGCCGACGAGTTCCCCGACGGCGGCGACGAGTTCGAGGACCTGAGCCGACTCGATGCCGAGGTCGAAGTATCCGGACCGGACGTCGAGGGACTCGGGCTCGCGGCCGAGCCGGGCCGCGAACACCCCGCGCAGCAGCGCCTCGTCGGCGCTCGCGGACGCGGGCGCGTCCGGTGCGGCAGGGGGCGCCGGGCGCCGGTCCGCACGGTCGACCAGCTTGCTGGACAGCCCGCTGAGCTCCGCGACCTGGCGGCCGAGCGCGTCGAAGAGCTGCACGTCGAGCGTGACCAGCTCCGGACCGCGGCGCACGGCTGCGGTGTCGACCCGGGCGAAGCAGCGCGCGGGCAGCGGTCCGGCGGCGCGGAACGAGGCCACGTGCACCGGCAGGTAGGGGCCGGGCCCGTCGGTCATCAGCAGGCCCGGTGCCACGGCGCCGGCCAGCAGCAGCGCCGGGTCGAAGGCCGGAGCCCCGGGGCCCCGGTCCCGCCCGTCCACGCGGGGCGCGAGGAGTTCGGCGACCAGTGCACCCGGGCACTCCCAGACCTCGCCCTCGGCGCGCGCGGCACCGGTGTAGACCTGGCCCGCGCTCTCGTCGGCGGCGTAGACCTCGGCCAACGGCAGCCGCCGGGTAGCCGCCGCCCGCGCCGCCGGCACGTCGAGTGTCCCGGTGAGTGCCGCTGTCTCCACGGCCAGTTCGGCAGTGGCGTACGTGCCGCTTCCGTCGGCCACGGTGACGCTCCAGCGGCGGCCGTCTCCCCCGGGGACGCCCTCGACGGTCAGCCGCACCGGGCGGGCGTCGGTGACCTCCAGCGGGCGGAGCGCCGTCAGGTCGGACATCCGCAGCGTGCCCGCGGGGTGTCCGTGCGCGGCGAACACCTCGTGGATGAGGTCCACGTACCCGAGCGCGGGCATCAGCGCCCGGCCGTCGACGCGGTGCCCGGCGATGTAGGGCGTGTCCATGGACAGCACGGTCTCCCCGCGCAGCACCCCGCCGGACCGGTCGTCCTCCTCGGCGGGTGTCCCTGCGGTCCCGCCGGAGGCGGACGCGATCGGCTCGTACCCGGCGGACCCGGCGGACCCGGATGCCGCGGAACGGGGCGGTGCGGACGCGGCGTCCGCCGACCCGGGCTCCGCGGACGCGGCGTGCTCGGGTCCAGCGGTGTGCCGCGGGCCCGCCAGGTCCTCGGCGGCCTCCGGCAGCCAGCAGCGGTCCCGCTCGAACGGGTAGCCCGGCAGCGGGACCGGTGCGGGCGGACGGGCGCCCCAGGCGGCCCGCCAGTCCACCGCGGCGCCGTGCACCCAGGCGGCGGGGTCGGTCTCGGCCGCGCGCTTGCGGTCCGCCACGCCCGCGGCCAGCGGGTGCGAGCCGTCGAGGTGGCCGCGCAGGGCCCGCACCAGCGCGGCGGTGTCGTTGAACTCGGCGGTGAGCCGGTGCGGCAGGTGCTCCCGGCCGACCTGCAGCGTGTACGCCAGCGCAGCCGGGGCGGTCCCGCGGCCGGTCGTGTCGAGGAAGTCGGCCAGCCTGCGCGCGGACTCGGTCAGCCGCTCCGCGCTCCGGGCCGAGAGCACCGCCCGGTACGGCGGGCGCTGCTCGGGTGCGGGGCGCTCGGCCGGCAGGTACTCCTGGAGGACGAGATGGGCGTTGCTGCCGCCCGCGCCGAACGCGCTGATCCCGGCGAGCCGGGGCAGGTCCCGGCCGTCCGGTCCGGTGCGCGCGGGCCAGGCGGCCAGTTCGCGCTGCACCCGGAACGGAGTGCCCGCGAAGTCGATGTCGGGGTTCGGCGGATCGGAGTGCAGCGAGGGCACCAGGGTGCGGTGCCGGAGCTGGAGCAGCACCTTGGTGACCGCGGCGATACCGGCGGCCGACTCGGCGTGCCCGATGTTGGACTTGACCGAACCGATCGGGAGGGTACGCGCCGCGGCCGCGGCGTCGTCCGCGAAGGCCCGGGACAGCCCGTTGATCTCGATGGGGTCGCCGAGCGAGGTACCGGTGCCGTGCGCCTCCAGGTAGTCGAGTTCGGAGGGGCGTACCCCGGCCCTGGCCAGCGCCTCGGAGACGAGCGTGCCCTGTGCGCGCGGGTTGGGCACGCTGTAGCCCTTGCTCGCGCCGCCGTGGTTGACCGCCGAGCCGCGGACGACGGCCAGGATCCGGTCCCCGTCGGCCTCCGCCGCGGACAGCCGCTTGAGCAGCACGGCTCCGGCTCCGTCCGCCGGGACGAAGCCGTCGCCGCCGTCGCCGAAGCTGCGGCAGGCGCCGGAGGGCGCGAGGAATCCGCTGCGGGAGAGTTGGAGGTACTTCACCGGGTGGCTGGTGATGTTGACCCCGCCCGCGATGGCGACATCGCAGTCCCCGGTGCGGATGGCCTGGCAGCCGAGGTGGATGGAGGCGAGCGACGACGAGCACATGGTGTCCACCGCGATGCTCGGCCCGTCGAGTCCGTAGAAGTAGGAGACGCGGTTGGCCACCGCGGCGTACGAGGAGGAGGTGGCGGCTCCCCCGCGGTGCAGCGCCGCGTCCACGCCGTAGAGCTGGTAGTGGCCGTACATCATGCCGACGAACACCCCGGTGCGGACGGCCGCCAGGTCGGCGCGGGTGCGGCCGGCGTCCTCCAGCAGATGCCAGACGGTCTCCAGGAAGATCCGCTCCTGCGGGTCGAGGTGCCGGGCCTCGACCGGGGACATCCGGAAGAACATCGGGTCGAACTTGTCGATGTCGCGCAGGAATCCGCCGGTGCGGGTCGCGGTGCGGCCCGGCGTACCGGGCTCGGGGTCGTACCAGCGGTCGTGGTCCCAGCGGTCGGCGGGCACGTCCTCGACGCAGTCGCGGCCCGCGCGCAGGTTCTCCCAGAACTCCCACAGGTCCTCGGCCTGCGGATAGCGCCCGGCCACCCCGATGATCGCGATGTCCTCGTCCGGGCGCGCCGGGTGCGGCGCCGGGTCGGCGGCCGGGGCCGGGGCCGCCGCGGTGGGCACGGCGGAATCCGCCGGGACGGTGGGCACGGCGGAATCCACCGTGGCGGCAGGCGGGTTCGGGACCGCCGTGGCCGCGGGGATCGCCGAGGCCGCGGGGGCCTGTGCTGCCCGGTCGTCGCCGAGGGCCGCGGCCAGTGCGCCCGCGTGCTCCGCGGCGAAGTGGTCGGCCAGCTCGCCCAGGGTGACGTACTCGAAGAACAGCGTCTTGGACAGCGGCCCGAAGTGTTTCTCCAGGGCGGTGGTGGCGCTCATCACGATCAGCGAGTCGACCCCGTAGCTGTCGAAGTCCTCCTCCGGATCGATGTCGTCCGCGGGCATCCGGAGCTGCTCGGCCAGCAGCCCGGCGAGGAACGCACGGGCCCGTGCCCGCAGATCGCCGGACCCGGCCGCGGACTGCGCGGCCCCGGCGGTCCCTGTCGCCACGGAGACGGCACGGTCCGCGGCTGCGGCCGCGGGGACCGCCGCGTGCGCGGTCGCCCCTGCGCTCGTGCGGCCGCCTCCGGCCGCACGAGCCGGGTGCTCCGCCCCGGGGCGCGGCGCCGCGGTGCCGCCGAGGGCGGTGGCGATCCGGTCGGCGTCGCCGGGTGCCAGCAGGACGGACGGCGACGCACCGGCCAGGGCCCGCTCCAGGGCCGCCATCGCGGGCCCCGTGCGGACCGGGCGCATGCCGAACCGGTCGGCCATGGCGCTGACCACGGCGGGGTCGGCCGGCACTCCGCCGTCGGTCCACAGCGGCCACTGCACCGACAGGCTCGTTCCGGACCGCTCACCGGCCGCGGCACGTGCGGCACGGCGGGCCGCGAGCCGGTCCAGGTAGCCGCTGGCGGTGGCGTGGTCGGCCTGGCCGACGTTGCCGAACGCGGCGGCGGTCGAGGAGTAGGCCAGGAAGTAGCGCAGCGGGTCGTGCCGGGTGGCCTGGTCCAGCCAGGCGGCGCCCAGCACCTTGGGCCGCAGCACGGCGTCGGCCTCGGCGCGGGTCTTCCGCAGCAGGAAGGAGTCCTGCAGGGTGCCGGCCAGATGGGCGACGCCCACCAGCTCGCCCGCCTCGCGGGCCTGCTCGACCGCGCTGCGGACACCGTCGCGGGTGGCGAGGTCGGCGCGGACGAACCGGATGTCGGCGCCGGTGCCGCGCAGCCGTTCGAGTACGGCGGGCTCGGGTGCGGTCCGTCCGGCCAGCAGCACGGTGGCCGCCGGGTCCCGTTCGGCCAGCCGGGCGGCGAAGGCCAGTCCGAGAGCGCCGGTACCGCCGGTGACCAGGTGCACGCCCGGCCCGCCGGTGAGCGCCCCGGGGCCCTCCGGGAGTTCGGTGCGCTCCCAGCCGCGGACCAGCCGCGCCCCGGGCTCCACCAGGACCTCGGCGGGCCCGGCCTGGGTCAGCTCGCCGCTCAGCACGGCCGCGGGGTCCAGACCCGCGTGGCCGACGACGCGCATCTCCAGGTCCGGGTGTTCCCAGCCCAGCGAGCGGGCGAAGCCGGCCATGGCGCCATGGAGTTCGGGATGGTCGGCGGTGCTGTCGTACAGGTACAGCCAGCGGGCACTCCCGCGGCGCGCGGCGACCCAGGCGGCGGCCGTCTCCCGGGCCAGGTGGAAGCCGTCGTCCAGCGCGTCCTCCAGTTCGGCACGGCCGGGCGGGGTCTGCACCAGGGTGAGCGGCGCGGGTGCGTGGGCCAGCCGCGCCACCAGTGCGGCGACGGGTTCGCCGGGACGGCGGGTGACCACCTCGGCCGGGGCCGCGGCGGCGGCGAGCCCGGCGGGAGCCTCGCCGAGGAAGACCACGGTGCCCGGGGCCGGCGCGGGCTCCTCGGCGGCGTGCGTCCAGACGGGGACGAACGCGTGCGGCGCCTCGGCACCGCTGTCGGAGGCCCGGCTGCCGCCGGAGACCCGGCCGGCGTCGGCGGCACGGTCGGCACCGGAGGTGCGGGCGCGCAGCGCGAAGCCGTCGACCCGGCACACCACCCGGCCGCCCTCGTCGGTCAGCGTGAGGTCGAACACCTGCACTCCGGCGGCCGAGCGCTTCCGGACGGCGTGCACCAGGCAGCGGTCGGGCAGCGCGTCCAGCAGCCGTATCTCCTCCACGGAGAAGGGCAGATAGGGCACCGGGCGCCCGTCCTCGGCGCGGGCCGCCACGGTGTCCACGATCCAGCCGACGACCTGGAGCGCGCCGTCCAGGAGCGCGGGCTCGAAGCGGTAGGCGGCGGTGTCGGTACGGCGGGGCGCGGGCAGCTCCAGCGTGGCCAGCGCCTCGTCGGCGGAGTGCCGCACCTCCTGGACCGCGCGCAGGCTCGGCCCGTAGTCGAACCCGAGCGCCGCGACCCGGTCGTAGCACTCCTGACGGGTGCGCACGGTGTCGCAGCGGGCCCGCACGGCGGCCACGTCCAGCCCGTCGTGCGGCGCCGGGTCACCGGGGCGCAGCACACCGCCTGCGTGCCGCACCGTGCCGCCGTCGGGTGCGTCCCCGTCTCCGTCCGCGGCGGAGACGACCTCGAACGGGACGCCCCCTTCGTCCGCCGCGCTCTCGTCCAGCCGGACCCGCAGCCGCAGCCCGTCCGGACCCGGGCGCACGGGGCGGCCCCACACCAGGCCGCCGATGGTGTGCACGGGTCCCCGGCCGGAGAGTTCGCCCGCCAGCCGGCCCAGCTCCAGGTGGACGACGCCCGGCAGCACGGGCTCTCCCCCGACCTGGTGGTCGGCGAGGTAGAAGGCGTCCGGCCGCAGGTGCTTCTCGTAGGCCCGGCCGTCCGCGGTGGAGACCTCCGCGTCCAGCAGGGTCGGGTGCAGCGGCGCGGGGTGCGGCGCCGCCGGACGCGGCGTTCCCGGCGCGGGTGCCGCGGCGCCCGCCCAGTGCCGGACGCGCTCGAACGGATATGTGGGCAGCGGCACGCGCTGTCCCCCTTCCGCACAGGTCAGGTCGGCCGGGCCGGCGTGGACCCAGCGGCGGGCGCGGTCGAGCAGGGTGCCGGCGGCGGGGTCCGAGGGTGCGGCCGTGCCGGTTTCCGCCGCCCGCCTGCCGCGCTTGCGGGCGCGGCCCCGTACCAGGCCCGCGCGTTCCTCGCCGTCGGCGAGGGCGCGCAGCGCCCCGATCAGCTCCGCGCGGTCCCCGGCCACGGCGACGGCGCGCTCGGCCATCTCCTCGCGTCCGGTCAGCAGGGTGTGCGCGACGTCGAGGAGCCGCACGTCCGCGGCGTCGGGGCGCTCCAGGTATGCGGCGAGCGCCCGGGCCCGGCCGGCCAGCGCGCCCACGGTACGCGCCGACAGCGGGAACGCCAGCGGTCCGGTGGGGTCGGGTGCGGGTGCGTGGCGCCCGGCCGGTTCCTCGAGGACGAGATGCGCGTTGGCGCCGCCCACGCCGAACGAGCTGAGTCCGGCGATCCGCGGCCGCCCGGCCCGGCGCGGCCACGGTGTCGGTGCGTCGAGCACCCGGAACGGTCCGCCGTCCAGCTCCAGATACGGATTCTGCTCCGTGTAGTGCAGGTTGCCGGGGAGCAGTTCGTGCCGCATGGCCAGCACGACCTTGAACAGTCCGGCCATGCCTGCCGCGGTCTCCAGGTGGCCGATGTTCGACTTGACGGAGCCGATGCCGCAGTACGGCCCGGCGGGCAGCGGTGCGTCGCGCCGCCGGGCGAGTTCCGCGAACGCCGCGCGCATGCCCGACACCTCGACGGGGTCGCCCAGTTCGGTGCCGGTGCCGTGCGCCTCCAGGTAGTCCACCTCGGCGGGGTCGACACCGGCGGCGGTGTAGGCGTCCACCAGCAGGGCGCTCTGCGCCTCGGTGTTGGGCGCGGTCAGCGAGGAGCTGAGCCCGCCGTGGTTGGTCGCGATCCCCTTGAGCACGGCGTGCACGACGTCGCCGCGGCGCTCGGCCTCGGCGCGGTCGCGCAGCACGACCACGCCGACGCCCTCGCCGCGCACATAGCCGTCGGCGCCGCTGTCGAAGGTCTTGCAGCGGCCGTCCTCGCTGAGCATCCGGCCGTCGGCCATCGCGGGATACACCTCGGGCGACAGCAGCAGGTTCACCCCGCCCGCGACGGCCAGGTCGCAGGCGCCGGTCCGCAGCGCGGCGGCCGCCTGCGCGACCGCGGTCAGCGAGGAGGAGCACGCCGTGTCGACCGCCACGCTCGGGCCGCGGAAGTCGAAGAAGTAGGAGACCCGGTTGGGCACCAGGGACTGGGCCACACCGGTCCCCGCGTGTCCTTCGAGGTGCCGTCCGCCGTCCCGCTGGAGTTGTGCGTACTCCACGCCGGAGACGCCGATGAACACGCCGACCCGGGTTCCCGCGAGCGCGGAGGGCCGCAGCCCGGCGTCCTCCAGCGCGGTCCACACCGCCTCCAGCACCAGGCGCTGCTGGGGGTCCATCAGCTCGGCCTCGCGCGGCGAGATCCCGAAGAACGCCGCGTCGAACCGGTCGACGTCGTCGAGGTAGCCGCCCCAGCGGGCGGCCCGGCCGGTCCGCTCGCCGTGAGCGCGGCCCAGTGCGCGCCAGTCCCACCGCTGTGCGGGGGTCTCGCTGATCAGATCGTCCCCGGCGGCCAGGTGCCGCCAGAAGGCGTCCAGGTCGGGCGAGCCCGGCAGCCGCCCGGCGATGCCGATCACCGCGGTCTCCGCCGCCCCGGGCGCGGCGGGTACGGAGGGCCCGGAGGGCTCCGCGGGGTGCTGCCCGGACTGTTCGGGGCCGGCTGCGGCGAAGACCTCGGGGTGGGTCTCCAGCAGGTGCGCGGCGGCGGCCCGCGGGGTGGGGTGCGTGAAGAACGCGGGCGGCGCCAGCTCCACCCCCCAGGTGCGCCGGATGCGGACGCTCAGCTCGGTCAGCCGCACCGAGTCCACGCCGAGGGCGCCGAACCGGTCGGTGATCTCCACGTCGTCGGCGGGGACTCCGAGCAGCTCGGCGACGAGGTCCGCGAGCTGCCCGGCGAGCGCCTCGACGGCTGCGGCCGGGGCAGCTCCGTCCGCGGGGGCGGAGGACGCCGGGGCAGACGGTGCCGGGGACGCCGGGGTGCCCTGCCGCGCCCGGGACGGGCGGGGCAGCGCGGCCAGTCGGCCGCGGTCGAGCTTGTCGTTGGCGGTTCGGGGCAGTTCGGCCAGCTCGATGAGTTCGTCGGGGACCATGTAGTCCGGCAGCCGGACTCCCAGGTCCGCGCGTTCGGGGCGCGGCCCGCCGGGCGCCGGGGTGTAGAAGCAGCGCAGTACCGCGGCCCCCGCACCGGTCCGGGCCAGGACGACGGCTGCGTCGGCCACCCCCGGCAGCTCCCGCGCCGCCTGCTCGATCTCGCCGGGCTCGACGCGGTGGCCGCGGATCTTGAGCTGGGCGTCGATCCGCCCGAGGTACTCCAGCGCCCCGTCGGCGGTACGCCGCACCAGGTCGCCGGTGCGGTAGAGCAGCGGCGCGGTCTCGGGGTCGACCGGATTGGCCACGAACCGCTCGGCGGTCAGCTCCGGACGGCCCAGGTAGCCGGCTGCCAGCCCGTCGCCGCCGATGTGCAGTTCGGCGGGGACTCCGGCGGGCACCGCACGCCCCGCGCCGTCCAGCAGATGGAGGACGGTGTTGGCGACGGGCCGGCCCAGGGTGATCGGTTCACCGTCCCGCACCCTGGCCACCGAGGACCAGATGGTGGTCTCGGTGGGGCCGTAGAGGTTCCACACCTCGGTGGTACGGGCCAGCAGTGCGCGGGCCGTCTCCCGGTCCAGCGCCTCGCCGCCGCAGAACGCGCGCAGCCCGCGGCCGCCGTTCCACCCCGCGGCCACCAGCATCCGCCAGGTCGCCGGGGTCGCCTGCATCACCGTCGCGCTGCCCGCTTCCAGTGTCCGCCGCAGGGCGAGGCCGTCCCGGGTGACGGCCGACGGCGCGATCTCCACGCTGCCGCCGGTGACCAGCGGCAGGAAGAGCTCCAGCGCCGCGATGTCGAACGAGACGGTGGTGACGGCCAGGATCCGGTCGCGGTCGGTGAAGCCGGGCTCGTGCCGCATCGACCACAGCAGGTTGACCAGCGCCCGGTGCCCGACCCGCACCCCCTTCGGGCGTCCGGTCGAGCCGGAGGTGTAGATGACGTACGCGTCGTCGTCGGGGCCGGGACCGGCGGCCGGGGCCGCGGCTGCGGACGGGCCGGACAGGTCGTCGTGCGGGCCGGAGTCGAGCCGCAGCACCGGTGCGTCGATGCCGTCGGCCGCCTCGCTCGTTCCCCGCTGCGCGACGACCAGCCGGACGGCCGCGTCGTCGGTCATGTGCCGCAGCCGCTCGGCCGGGTAGCCGGGATCCAGCGGAACGTAGGCGGCGCCGGAGGCCAGCACTCCGAGCAGCGCGACCACCAGGTCCGGGCCCCGGTCCACGAGGACGGCGACGGTGTCGCCGCGCCGCACGCCGCGGGCGCGCAGCCGATCCGCGAGGGCGGCCGCGCGGGTGTGCAGTTCGCGGTAGCCGACCTCCTCTCCCTGGCAGACCACGGCGGTCCGGTCGGGGTGCAGTGCGGCGTGTTCGGCGACCAGGTCGACGACCGTGCGCCCGCGCGGGTAGTCCCGGCGCGCCGTCCGCTGCTCGGCGGCGGCCAGTTCCCGTTCGGCCGCGGTACGCGGGTCCAGGTCCGCCAGCCGACGGCCGGGGTCGGCCAGGCACGCGGCCAGCAGGGTGCGGAACCGCTCGGCGAAGCCGTCCACCGTGGCCCGGTCGAAGAGCTGGGGGTCGTACTTCAGTGTGAGTTTGCCGCCGTCGGCCGACTGGACCACGTCCGCGGTCAGTTCGAACTCGCCCTCCTGGTGGACGCCGTCCACCAGCCCGCGCACCAGGGCGGGTCCGGAGCGCTCCGCGATCCAGTTCTGGAAGTAGAAGGCGGTGCTGACCAGCGGCCCGCCGTGGTCCTCGGCGATGCGGATGAACGGGTGGTCACCGTGTTCGACCGCGTCCAGCGCCTCGGCCCGCACCTGGCGCAGCAGGGTGCCGAAGGTGTCCTGGGGGCCGGGCTCCACGGTGACCGGGACGAGGTTCACGAAGTAGCCGACGGTGCCCGCGAACCGTCCCTCGGGGCGCCCGGCGACCGGGGTGCCGACGGTGATCCGGCGCTGTTCGACGTGCCGGTCGAGCATGGCGATCCAGGCGGTGAACAGCACCGCGAACAGCGACACTCCCGCCTCGGCCGAGTACCGCTCGGCAGCCGCGATCAGCTCCGCGTCCAACTGGTGCTCGGTGCTGGCCCCGTCCAGGGAAGGGGCCTCGGTACGCGGCCGGTCGGTCGGCAGCCGGAGCAGCTCGGCTCCCGCCGTCCGCTCGCGCCAGAACTCCCGCAGCCGGTCACCGCGCGGCCCCGCGAGCATGCCGCGCTGCCAGTCCGCGAAGTCGGCGTAGTCGGCCGCCGGTTGCGGCTGCGGCACCGGGCGGCCGTCGCGCAGGGCCAGGTAGGCGTCGGTGAGCTCGTCGAGCAGGACGGCTATGGAGGTTCCGTCGAACACCGCGTGGTGCAGGGTGAGCAGCAGCGCGTGCCGCCCGTCGGGGACGGTGTGCACCTCGGCCCGCAGCAGCGGCCCCCCGGCCAGGTCGAACGGCTCCCGCACCCGGGCGCGCAGCCGCCGTGCCAGGGCGTCCGCCTCGGCGGCGGGTACCCGCTCGTGGCTGAAGGCGAACTCGGCCGCCGGGCGTACGACCTGCACCGGGGTGCCGTCCTCCTCCGCGAAAACCGTACGCAGCGCCGGGTGCCGCGCCACCAGGATCTCCAGCGCCTCGCGCAGGGTGGCGAGGTCGGTGTCCGCGTCCAGCCACACCGCCACGGGCAGGTTGTAGGCCGCATTGCCGGGCGCGGTCTGCTCGATCACCCACAGCGCCCGCTGCCCCTCGGACACGGCGCGCCGCTCCTCGCCGCCGCGGGGCGCGGCTGCGGAAGCCGGTGCGGAGACGGGTGCGGCCGGCGGTTCCTGGGCGGATGCTGCGGACGGGGCCGGTGCCGGAGTCGGCGCCGGTTCCCGGGCCGCCGCCGGTTCCGGGAGCGCGGCGCCGGACGGCTCGCCGGAGGGACCCGAGGACGGGGCGCCGGAGGACGGCTCGCCGGAGGGAAGGACGCCCGCCTCGGACAGGTGGGCCGCCAGGCGGCGCAGGGTGGTGTGCTCCAGGATGTCGACCAGCCGCACCTCGGCGCCGTAGGTCTCGGCGATCCCGGTGACGACCTGCATCCCGGTGAGGGAGTCGAAGCCGTACTCGGCGAGCGGGCGGTCCGGGTCGATGTGCTCGTCCAGCTTGAGCCGGCCCTCCACCAGTGCCCGCAGTCCGGCGGGCACCTCGTCGGTGCGGGCGGCCGCGGGGTTCCTCCTGGGCCGGGCCGGTGCCGACAGGGCGACCTGGCCGGTGCCCGCCTCGGCGACCAGCACGGTCTGCCCGAGGTCCGGGCCGCCGGAGGCGGCGGCCACCTCGGTGAATCCGGCCTCGCGCAGCAGCCGGGTCCAGGTGGCGGGTTCGGCCAGCGGCGAGTCGGGAATCCGCACCTCGCCGTCGCGGAAGGACCACCAGCCGTCCAGCACTCCGCCTGCGACGGTGACCGAACCGCGGGGCTCGGTGAGTTCGTTGAGCACGAGCCACCCGCCGGGACGCAGCAGCGAGCGCACCGAGCGGAGCGTCTCGGCCAGGTCGGGCGTGGCGTGCACGACGTTGGTCGCCACGACCACGTCGTGGCCGCCGGGCGTGAAGCCCTGCTGCGCGGCGTGGGCGCGCAGATCCAGCAGACGGAAGCGCAGATGCGGACGGTGCGCGCCGAACCGGGTGCGGCCGTGCTCCAGGAACCGCGGCGAGACGTCGGTGTAGACGTAGTCGACCCGGGCGGCCTCGGCGTCCAGCGCGGGCAGCACCCGCTCGGTGGTCGCACCGGTGCCTGCGCCCAGTTCGACGACGGACACCTTCTCGTCCGGTGCCAGGTGCGGCAGCCGGGCGCGCAGCCGCTCGGCGACCGCGTCCCGCACCAGGTCGTTGTAATGGTCGGTGAGCGGATTGCCCTGGTAGAAGCCGACGGCCAGGTCGAGCGAGGCGTCGGGGAAGAGGATCTCGGTCGCGTTGGCCCGGCCGCGCAGCACCTCGGGATAGGCGGCGAGGAACCGCTGGACCGGCAGGATCGTGGAGGCGACCTCGGGGTACTCGGTGCGCAGCCGGTCGAGCGCGGCGTCGATCCCGGCGGTGTCCCAGGCGTCCGCCGTGGCCCCGAAGGCGGGCAGCGCCCGCACCGAGGAGCCCTCCTCGGCCAGATGGCCGGTCTGCACCAGCAGGGTGAGCAGCGCATCGGTCTGCCGGGCGTGCGCGGGCACGATGCCGAGCCGCTCCGCCAGCTCGGCGCGGTCGACCGGCTCGCTCGTGCCGAACGCGCCCATCCGGCGCAGCGCGACGACCAGGCCGCGGGCGACGAGGGGCTCCAGCGCGGCGTAGGCGGCGCGCACCCGGTCGACTCCGGCGCGGTTCCGCGGCGCGGCGTCGAGCAGGCCGCGGACGGCCCCGAGTCCGCCGCCCCCGGGCACCGGGGCGGCCAGGAGGCCGGTGTCGGACGGCGCTGCGGCGTCGGAGGTGCTGGACGGGCGCCGGGGACCGGACGCCGCTCCGACCCCGTGCGCGGGGTAGCCCGCGCCGTTCGCCGGGCCCGCGGCCGTCGCCGGGTCGGCGCTGCCCGGGGCGTGCACGCCGTCCGCCGAGCCCGCAGGGCCCGCAGAGTCCGCCGTCCCGGCGGAGTGCGGCGCGTCCGCGGTGTCCGCGGTGTCCGCGGTGTCCGCCAGCGCGGCCAGCGCCGCCGGTTCGGCGCGGATCACCATGACCTGCGGCTCGGATCCGGCCAGTACGCCGGCGAGTTCCGCGAGGCCCTCGTCCGGGGCGAGCTCGCCGATGCCCAGCGCGCGGAAGATCGCGGGCAGTCCGGCCCGGGCTCCGGAGCCGACCGCGCCCCAGTAGCCCCAGTTGACGACCCGCACCGGGTAGCGGCGGGTGGCGTCCAGGTACCGGCCCAGCGCGTCCTGGCAGGCCGAGGCCGCGGTGTAGCCGCTGTTGCCGGAGCTGGAGCCGAACGACCCGGTGGAGGAGAACAGCACCAGGAAGTCCGGGTCCGCGGCGGCGGCTGCCGCGTCGAGGGCGAGGGTGCCGTCGGCCTTGGCGGCGAGCGCGGAACGGAACTCCGCGCGGGTGAGTTCGGCCATCGGCCGGTCGTCGAAGGTCATCGCGAGGTGGAACACCCCGTGCACGGCGCCGAACCGGTCCCTGACCCCGTCGAACGCGGCAGCAACAGCCGCCGGGTCGGAGACGTCGGCGCGCAACTGCACCAGCTCGCCCCCGTGCTGCCGGGCCCGCTCCCGCTCCGCGTGGTGCCCGGGGCCGGGTTCGGTGCGGCTGAGCACGACGACGGTGGCCCGGAACCGCTCCGTGAGGTGCCGGGTGAGCAGGGTGCCGATGCCGCCGGTCCCCCCGGCGAGCACGTACACCCCGCCCTCCCGGTAGGGCGGCGCGGAACTGCCGGAGGCCGGGACCAGGGTGCGCGTGTACCGGTGCCCGCCGCGTACCGCGACGGCCCGGCCCTTGGGGTGCGGGCGCTCCGCGAGGACCGCGGCGGCCCGGTCGGCGACCGGGTCGAGGCGGCCGACGTCCACGCACACCACCCGGGTGTCCGGGAACTCGGCGGAGGCGACCTGGGCCAGCCCGTGCAGCGCCGCCCCCATCGGGTTGTCGCCGGGGCTGCCGTCGACCGGGTGCACGTCCGAGGTGACCACGCGCAACTCGCGCGCCCGCACCCGGGTCAGTACGTCGAACACCGAGGCCGCGCCCTGGTCCAGGTCGGCAGCGCCGGGGGGCTCCGCGCCGCCGCGCACTCCGCCGAGATGGATCACGGTCCCGGCCCGGTCCGGCAGCCGGTCGAGCACCGGGCCGGCCGGGTCCGGCTGGTCCAGCCACACGAGCCGGACGTCCCCGGCGGCCACCGCGAGGGCGGCGGCGAGGTCCCGCGCCGCTTCGGTGGCCAGCACAAGGACGGGCCCCTCGGGCCCCTCGGGCGGAGCGGCGGCGGGCACCGGGCCCGCGGGCTGCCAGCGCGGCACGAACCGGCCGAGCTGATCGCGCTGCTCCGCGACGCGCCCGTCGGCAACCGTCCGTTCGCCCGCGGCAGCCGCGTCGGGTCCGGGGCGCACCGGCGCCGGGGGAAGGGCGGGGATCCAGCAGCGCTTGCGGGCGAACGGGTAGGTCGGCAGCGCGATCCGGCGGGGTGCCCGGACTCCGGCGGCGGGGCCGGGCAGCCGCGTCCAGTCCACGGTCGCGCCGCGGGCCCACAGTGCCCCCAGCGCGGTCAGGTCGGCCGCCCGCAGCGCCCGGTCCACCTCGGCGCCGTCCCCGGCCCCCGGTCCGGTGCCCTGCGCTCCGCCGTCCGGCCCGGCGCCCGCGCCCTCCGGACCGCGCGGGCCTGCTGCCCGGTCACCGGACCAGTGCGGGCAGGCGGGTTCCCGGCCCTCGGCGGCAGCGCGCAGCGCCCGGTAGAGCGCACCGGTGTCGGCGACCAGGAGGGCCAGCCGGACATCCATCGGGCTGCGGCCGACCCGCAGGGTGTGGGCGATGTCGGCGAGTTCGGCGCCGGTGCGCGGCAGCTCGCCCGCGTGCCGCGCGGCCTGCGCGGCCAGCGCGGCGACGGTGCCGTCGGCGGGCGGCGCGGCGGGCAGCGGCAGCCGGTCGGCCAGCAGGCGGCGCAGCCGCGGCCATTCGGCCGCGGTCAGCCCCAGGTCGCGCAGTTCGGCAGCAGGGTCGATGTCCTCGGAGGCGACGCCGAGCACCTCGGCGACCGCGGCCGCGCAGGTGCGTTCGGCCGCGCCGTTGACGGGGTGCGGCTCACCGTCGTCGAGGAAGTCCGCGAGCCGGCCGGCGGACTGCCGGAGCTGCTCGTCGGTACGTGCCGAGACCACCACGAGCTGCGGGGCGCGGTCCGGGCGTTCGGCGGGCGGCGCCCCGGCTGCGGCGGTCGGCTCCGGTACGTACTCGGCCACGACGAGGTGCGCGTTGGCGCCGCCCCCGCCGAAGGAGCTGATCCCGGCCACGCGGGGCCGGGCGATGCCGCCGACGGCCGGGGACGGCCAGGGCTGCGCCTCGCGGGGGATGTGGAAGGGGGTGTCCCGCAGGTCGATCTCCGGGTTGAGCGGTTCGGCGTGCGGGGACGGCGCCAGGGTGCGGTGCCGGAACTGGAGCAGCACCTTGGTGAGCGCGGCGATGCCCGCGGCCGACTCCAGGTGGCCGATGGTGGACTTGACCGAGCCCAGCGCGCAGCTTCCCGCGGGGAGCCCGCCGAAGACCTCGCGCAGTCCGGCGATCTCCAGCGGATCGCCGAGCGGGGTGCCGGTGCCGTGCGCCTCCAGGCAGCCGACCTCGGCGGGGTCCACCCCGGCGCGGCGCAACGCCTCGGCGATCACCGCGGCCTGGCTGCCGGGGTCGGGGACGGTGTAGCCGCTGGTGCGGCCCCCGGCGTTGAGCGCGCTGCCGCGGATCACGCCGAGCACCCGGTCGCCGTCGGCGACCGCGGCGGCCAGCGGTTTGAGCAGCACGGCGCCGACGCCCTCCCCGTCGACGAAGCCGTCGGCACCGGCCCCGAAGGCGCGGTTGTGCCGTCCCGGGGAGATCATCCGCCGGTCGGAGAGGTGCCACAGGTGGGAGGGGTGCAGGATCAGGTTGACGCCGCCGGCGAGGGCCAGCGCCGACTCGCCGCTGCGCAGGCTCTGCACGGCGAGGTGGAGGGCGGTCAGCGACGAGGAGCAGGCGGTGTCCACGGTCAGGCTGGGGCCGTGCAGGTCGAGGGTGTAGGACACCCGGTTGGCCACCGACCAGTGGTTGGAGCGCGCGTGGGTGAACACGCCCCGGGCCTCGGCCTCGCCCCCGATCCACTCGTAGTCGTTGTTCATGACTCCGGCGAACACGCCGACCGGGCCGCCGTCGCCCAGGGACCGCGGCGGGTATCCGGCGTCCTCGGCGGCGGCCCAGGCGGTCTGCAGGAACAGCCGCTCCTGGGGGTCCATGTCCTCCGCGTCGCTCGGCGAGATCTGGAACAGCAGCGGGTCGAAGGTGTCCACGTCGTCGAGGAACCCGGCCCATTTGCTGTAGCTGCGGCCGGGCCCGCCCGCCGGGTCGTAGTGGTCGGCCGCGGACCACCGGTCGGCGGGGACCTCGCGTACGCAGTCCCGTCCGGCGCGCAGGTTGTGCCAGAACCGGTCGGGGTCGTCGGCCAGCGGGTAGCGGCCCGCGACGCCGATGATCGCGACCTCGGTCGCGGGCGCAGGCGCGGCGGCGGCGAGGCCGAGGTCGGCGAGGATCCGCGCGAGCAGTTCGCGGCGGTCGGCCGGGGCCTGTCCGGTGACGGGGCGGCCGGGCTCGGACGGCGCTGTCATGCGGTATCGCCCTTCTCGTCGGTCGTGGTGGCGAGAGCGCCCAGGAGCGTGAGCATCCGGTCGACCTCGGCGTCGGACAGTCGGTCCACGGCGGCCCGCAGCGGGCCCTGCGCCGGTGCGGGTGGCGCTTCCGGCTCGGCGGGCCGCGGGCCCGGCCGGGGTGCGGGCAGTGGGTCCGTTCGCGGCTCGGGCGGCGTGCGCCGCGGCTCGGGCGGCGGCACGGCGGACGGTGCGGGCGCGGTGGTGTGCGCGGGCTGCGGCTGCAGGGCGGCGGCCTCGAGGGGTGCGGGCCGCGGCGCGGCCGGTTCCGGGCCGGCGGCCGTCCGGCGGCCCGCGCGGGAGTGCAGATGGTCCGCGAGCCGCCGGATCGTCGTCCGCTCGAACAGCAGCGTCGCGGGCAGCGAACCGTGGTCGGCTTCCAGCGCCTTGGTGAGCTCCAGGGCCACCAGGGAGTCGACCCCCAGGTCGGCGAAGGCCGCGTCCGGTGCGAGCCGGTCGGCGGGCAGTTCCAGCACCCGGGCGAAGACCGCGGTCACCTGCCGCTCGGTCGCCTCCCGTGAGGTGCCGGCCGGCGCTGCGGACGCCTCGGCGCGGCGTGTCCCGGCGTGTTCCGGCACTGGGGTCTGCTGCTGCGGCCCGGCCTGCTCCGGTGCTCCGGCGTGTCCCGGTGCTCCGGCGTGCTGCGCGGATCCGGTCGGCGCGGCCGGCCGCGTCCGCAGCCCGTCGGAGCGGCCGACGAGCAGGCGCTGGTCGGCGGGTTCGTCCGGCAGCGCCAGTTCGGCGGCGGGCGCGAACCCGGCCGCCGCCAGCGCGTCCAGCCAGCGGGGCGCGCTGAGCACGGGCGCGGCCGGCAGCCGCAGCGCGGTGTCCTCGGGCAGCCACCAGCCGCTGGTCAGACCGAAGACCAGGGTCAGATAGGCGGCGGGCCGGACGCCCTCGTCGACCACCAGCAGACCGCCGGGCACCAGCAGGTCCTTGACATGGTCGAGGGTCGTCCCGATCCGCCGCGTCGCGTGCAGCACGTTGGCGGCCAGCACGACGTCGTAGCCCGCCTCGTCCCCGAACCCCTGCTCGCCGGGCGGGCGTTCGATGTCCAGGACGCGGAACGCGGTGCCCGCGCGGTCGCCGAAGGCGCGGCGGCCGTGCCGGACGAAGGCGGACGACAGGTCGGTGAAGGTGTAGTGCACCCGGTCGCCGAACGGTGCCAGCGCCTCCAGCGCGGCACGTGTGGTGGCGCCGGTGCCCGCGCCGACCTCCAGGATGCGGACCGGGCCGGCCGCCCGCTCCCGGGGTGCGGTGCGGACCACTTCGGCCAGCAGCAGGCCCAGCAGCTCGTTGTACTGCTCCATGACGGGATCCGCCTGGTAGAAGCGGGAGACGAGGTCGGAGGATCCGTCGGGGAAGAGCACGTCGACCCCGTCGCGGCGGCCGGTGAGCACGTCGGGCAGCGCCCGCACGCAGCGCACCAGGAGTTCGGCGGCGGGCCGGGCACCGGGGTGCTCGGCCACCAGCGCGGAGGCGGCCCGGTCGGGGTCGGCCCAGGCCGCGGCGACGTCCTCGGCCCGCGCACGCGCGGTGCCCTCGAACAGGCCGCCGGTCAGCCGCGAGAGGCCCGCCGCGGTCAGCATCTCCAGTGCTGCGCCGAACAGGGCGCGGTGCTCGGGCACCACGCCGAGCCGGCCGGCGAGTGTGTGCCGGTCCTCCGGGTGCCCGGGGTCGAGACGGGCACCGAGCGCGCGCAGCGCCCCGGCCAGCAGGCGGGCCGCCAGCGCGTCGAGCGCCCGGTCGGCGCGCAGATGCGCCGCGGCCCGCCCGGCCCGGACCGGGTCGGAGGCCACCGGGGGCACGGGCAGCGGGGTTGCCTCGGCATGCCCGATCTGCTCCACACCCGGGCCGGGTTCGACCCCGATCCCCGCCAGCACGCGCTGCTCGGCCTTGCTGGCCACCACCTGCGGCAGCGAGCCGCCCGCGACCCGCTCCAGCGCCCGCATGCCCTCCGCGGCGCCGATCGGGGTGACGCCGGAGGCCGACAGCCGCTCCAGGGCGCGCTGCCGGTCGCGGTCGCCGCCGTCGTGCCAGAAGCCCCAGTTGACCACGCGTACGGGGAAGCGTGCGGTGCGGCCGAAGGCCAGCGCGTACGCGTCCTGGTAGACGCTGCCGGCCGCGTAGCCGGCCTGGCCCTGGTTGCCGCCGAAGGAGATGCCCGAGGAGTGGAAGAGCGCCAGGTCCAGCGGCTCGTCGGCGATCGCGTCGCACAGCACCCGGGTGCCCTCGGTCTTGACGCGCAGCGCGGCGCCGAAGCGCTCCGCGTCCAACTCCCCGAAGGGGGTGGTGACCAGCACCATGGCCGCGTCGAGCACCCCGTGGAGGGTGCCGAACCGGCGCTTGGCCTCGGCCACGGCGGCGGCCGTCTGCGCGGGGTCGGTGATGTCGGCGGTCAGGTACACCGCTTCACCGCCCGCCTGCGCGATCCGTTCCACCTGCGCCCGCCTGCGGTCGTCGAGCGGACCCCGGCCGACCAGCACGAGGCGGGCCGCGTAGCGGCCGGCCAGGTGCAGGGCCGTGTCGAAGCCGACGGTGCCGAGCCCGCCCACCAGCAGATACACCCCGCGGTCGCGGAACACGGGCCGCTCGGGTGCGGTCAGCCGGGCCCTGCGCAGCCTGCGGGTCCAGCGGACCCCGTCCCGCAGCAGCACCTGGCGCACCCGCGGCGCGCACGGTTCGGCGACGATCGACGCCGCCACCCGGTCCGGTGCGGCCACCGCCTCCGCACCCCGCACGTCCAGCAGCGCGGTCCCCAGCTCGCCGAACTCGCTGTCCACCGTCATCGCCAGCCCGGCCAGACCCGCGGCACCGGGCCGGGCCGCGTCCCGCTCGCCCAGCGGGCAGGCGTCCCCGGTGATCACCTTCAGCCGCAGCGGCCCCGGCAGCAGGCCGCGGCCGTGCAGGTGGGCGAGCAACCCGTAGAGCGCCAGCACCGACTCGTCCCGCCGGTCGTCGGGGCCGGTCACCGAACCGAGGAAGTAGACCAGGCCCCGGTGCGCGCCCGGCAGTTCGCAGAAGTCCGCGGCCGACTCGCCCGGGGCACGGCGCAGCACCTCGGCGCCCGGGTGCGCGGCGGCGATCCGGTCGGCGAGCGCGGTGTCGGCCGCCCCGGCGACGATCAGCACCGGCCGCTCGTCCGCCGGGTCCTCGGACGCCGGGTCCTCGGACGCCGGGTCGTCGGGCACGGGGTGCTGCGCTGCCGGATCCTGGGGCACCGGGGGTGCCACCGTCCAGGACGGCACGTGCAGGAAGTCGGGTCCGGCCGCGGCGCGGGCGCGCAGCACCAGGCCGGAGACGGTCAGGCAGACGGTGCCCTCCTCGTCGAACACGGTGACGTCGCACCTCCCGTCGCGTACGGCTCCGTGCACGTGGCAGGAGTGCGGCAGCGGCCGGTGGACGGTCACCCGGTCGGCGGCGAACGGCATCGGCGGCGCGTCCTCGGAGGCCACCACCGCGGCCAGTACGTGCAGCGCCGCGTCCAGGAGCCCGGGGTGCACGGCGTACCCGGGCGGGGTCGGCGCCTCGGCACGCAGGTGGGCCAGCACTTCGCCGTCGCCGGTGCGCACGGACGCGGCGAGCCGGAAGAACGGCCCGTAGCGCAGCCCGTCCCGGCGCAGCCGCGCGTACATCCCCGCCGGGTCCACCTCGGTGCCGCACCGGGCCGACAGCGCCGCGCGGTCGACCCGGGCCGGCTCGGGGGACGGCTCGGGGTGCAGCACGCCGCGGGAGCGGACGCCGTCCCCTTCGCGCAGTTCGTAGGCGATCCCGTCGTCCGCGGGCGCGGTCGACAGCTCCAGCCGCGCGGCCCGGTCGCCGACCACCACGGGTGCCTGCCAGCGCACCGCGCTCACCGCGAACGCGGTCCGGCCCGGTGCGAGAGCCTGTGCGGCCAGGGCGAGATGCGCTGCGCCCGGCAGCACCCGCTCCCCCGCCACCTCGTGCTCGGCGACGACCGGTTCGGTGGGCGGTACCACCAGCGGCGGCATCTCGGCGGCGGCGCCGGACGGGATGGCACTGGGCGCGGCGGCACCGGACGCGGCGGCACCGGACGCGGCGGCACCGGACGCGGTGGTGGTCAGCCAGTGGCGCTCGGGCTCGAAGGGGTAGGTCGGCAGCGACACGATGCGCGGCGGCACCGGACCGGTGGGCAGCGCCGACCAGTCCAGGTCGGCGCCGGAGGCCCACAGCCGCGCCAACCGCTCGGTGTGCCCCTCGCGCAGCAGCCCCCGGACGAACTCCGCACCGGCCTCGGTACCGGCCAGCACGTCCCCGAGCGCGTGCGGCGCGTCCGCGTCGCCGGTGAAGACGCCCTCGGGCCGCTCCCCCGCGGCAAAGGCACGCAGCAGCGCCGCGGCCCGTGCGGCGTCCCGGGCGGTCAGCGCCAGCCGGTGGCGCATCGCCGTCCGGCCGGCGGTCAGGGTGTGGGCCACGTCCGCGAGCGGGGGCGGGGTGTCGGCGGACAGCGCGGCTGCCAGCCGCCCGGCGTAGACGCGCAGCCGGTCCTCGGTGAGCGCGGAGAGCACCAGCACCTCGGGGTGGTCGCGGGGCGCGGGCGGCACCCGGTCGTCGCGGTACTCCTCGACGACCAGGTGTGCGTTGGTGCCGCCCGCGCCGAAGGAGCTGATGCCCGCGCGCCGCGGCCGGCCCGGCGCGGTCCGCGGCCAGGCCGCCGGCTCCTGCTGCACGGCGAACACCGAGCGGGTGAAGTCGATGTTCGGGTTGGTGGCGGCCGAGTGCAGCGAGGGCACCAGGGCCCGGTGCCGCAGTTGCAGCACCACCTTGGTGAGCGCCGCGATGCCCGCCGCGCCCTCCAGGTGGCCGACGTTGGACTTGACCGAGCCCAGCGCGCGGCTCCCGGGAGCCAGACCGCGCCCGGCGACGGCGCGCTCCAGCGCCGCGTGCTCGATCGGGTCGCCGAGTGCGGTGCCGGTGCCGTGCGCCTCGACGTAGCCGACGTCGGCCGGGTCCAGTCCCGCCGCGTGCCAGGCCCGCTCGATCAGCGCCTGCTGGGCGGCCGGGTTTGGCACGGTGTAGCCGTTGGTGCGGCCGCCGTGGTTGACCGCGTCGCCGCGGATGACCGCGTGGATGCGGTCGCCGTCGGCGCGCGCCGCCGCGAGCGGCTTGAGCAGCACGGCGCCCACGCCCTCGCCGGGCACGTATCCGGTACCGCCCGCGCCGAAGGAGCGGCACCGTCCGTCGGCGGCCAGCATGTTCATCCGGCTGAGGTTCACGTACTTCAGCGGGTGTGCCAGTACGTTGACCCCGCCCGCCAGCGCATAGGCGCACTCGCCGCGGCGCAGGCTCTCCGCCGCCAGATGGACGGCGACCAGCGAGGAGGAGCAGGCCGTGTCGACGGTCAGGCTGGGGCCGCGGAAGTCGCCGAAGTAGGAGACCTGGTTGGCGACGGAGGCGCGGTTGGCGGGCACGGAGACGGGGTTGCCGCGGAAGGACTCCTCGGCGGCCAGGGTGGCGTAGTCGCCCCACATCACCCCGGCGAACACGCCCACGTCCAGGCCGGAGTCGGCGTGGTGGGCCGCGGGCAGCCTGCTCGGCGGGTATCCGGCGTCCTCCAGCGCCGCCCAGGCGGTCTCCAGGAACAGCCGCTCCTGCGGGTCCATCGCGCGGGCCTGCGGCGGGGACATCCGGAAGAACCGCGAGTCGAAGGTGTCGACGGTGGACAGGAAGCCGCCCCAGCGGCCGGTGACCGAGTCCGGCGCGCGGCCTTCGGGATCGTGGTGGGCCCAGGCGTCCCAGCGGTCGCCGGGGATCTCGGTGATCTCGTCGGTTCCCGCCCGCAGCCGGGACCAGAACGCGTCGAGGTCGTCGGCCCCGGGGTAGCGCCCGCTGATGCCGATGATCGCGATGTCCTCCGCGTCGGCGGTACGCGCGGACGGGCGCGGCATCGCGGGCGCGGCACCGGCCGTCGGGGCCGGAGTGCCGGGTGCGGACGGAGTGCCGGGTGCGGACGGGGCGCCGGATGCGGCCGGGGCCGGCGCCGTGGGATCCGCCGCCGGTGCCGGTGCCGGGCCCGGTGCCGCCGCCGGGCTCGGCGCCGGCAGCAGCCGCCGCAGCTCCTCGGAGTGGTGTGCGGCGAGGTGGTCGGCGAGTGCCCCGAGGGTGCGGTGCTCGAAGAACAGCGTCTGCGGCAGGTCCGCCAGCGAGTCGGCCAGGGCCGCGTTCAGCTCCATGATCATCACGGAGTCGATGCCGAACCGGTCCAGGGTCTCGGTCTCGGTGATCCGCGCCGCCGGTACCTTCAGGACCGTCGACAGCCGGGTGCGCAGCATCTCGACCGCGACAGCGCGCAGTTCGGCACCGTCGGCCGCGCGCCCGGTGTCCGGCGCGGGCCCGGCTGCCGCGGGCACGGCGGGCGGCAGGGCCGCGGTGCCGGGCGCGTGCAGGGTCCGCGCGATCCGGTCCTGGTCGCCCACGGCGGGTATCAACCACGGCTCGTCGGCGGCCAGCGCCTGCTCCAGCGCCGCCCAGCCGGTGTCCGGGTCGAACGGGACGAAGCCCAGCGCCCGGTAGGCCGCCCACTGCGCCTCGTCCAGCCGGTCGTCGAGTCCGCCGACCGTCCACAGCGGCCAGGCCAGCGTGAGCGCCCCGGCGCGGCGCAGGGCGCAGGCGTCCGCGAACCGGTTGGCGGTGCCGTATCCGGCGCCGCCGAAGTCGCCCAGCAGCGAGGCCAGCGAGGAGAAGACGACGAACAGCGCGGACGGCAGGTCCGCGGTCGCGGCCGCGAGCTGCGCGGTGCCCTCGGCCTTGGCCGCCATCCCGGCGGCGAAGTGCGCGGGGTCCACCTCGGTGGGCGGCGTGTCGTCGGAGACCCCGGCGAGGTGGAAGACACCGTCCGGCGGGCCGAACCGGGCCGTGGCCTCGGCCACTGCGTGCCGCGCTCCCGCCGGATCGCCCACGTCGGCGGAGACCAACGCCGCCGCACCGCCCAGTTCGGCCACCCGGCGGGCCAGTTCGGGGTGCCGTTCGGCGCCGCGCGAGACCAGCACCAGCCGCGCCGCGTACCGCCGGGCGAGTTCGCCGGCCAGCCAGCGGCCGAGCGCCCCGGTGGCACCGGTGATCAGATAGGTGCCGCCCGGCCGCAGCGGTGCGGACCGGACCGCGGGCAGCCCGGCCAGCCGCTCGACGGACCGCACGAACCGGCCGTCCGTCCGGCGGAGCAGTTCGGCGCCGTGCGGTGCGCCGAACTCCTCGGCGGCGGCCCGGACCGCGTCGACACCCGGGCCGACCCGCAGAGTGGCCAGCCGGAAGGCGGGGAAGTGCCGGCCGCTGGACCGGGCGAACCCGGCGACGGCCTCCTGTGCGGGCCGGCCGTCCTCCGGGGCCACGGCCAGGCAGCGCACCTGCCGCCCGGCGCCGGCCCGGGCCAGTCCGAGTGCGGCGAGCGCCCCGTGCTCGGGGCCGGAGCCGTCCTCCAGCCCCCAGGCCAGCAGCACGTCCAGAGCGCCCTCGGTGCGGTGCACGGCCGCCGCCAGGTCCGCGGGCTCGGCGACCCGCACCACCCGCGGCCACGGCCCGTCGACGGTGCGGTCGGGGTCGGCGGTGCACAGCAGCAGGACCGGTGCGGGATCCACGGGCGCCGCCGGGTCGGCGGGCCGCCACACCGGCCGGTACCAGGCGGTCTCCGGCCGCGGACGGTCGGCGGCCTCCGGCGGGCCGCTCACCGTGGGGGCCGGTTCCGTCCCGTCGGATTCCTGGACGTCGCGCTCCTGGAGGGCGGGTTCCCGGACGGCGGGTCGTGTCGGGTCCGGCCCGGTGCGATCCGGCCCGGTGCGGTCCGGGCCTGTGCGGTCCGGTCCTGTGCGGTCCGGTCCGGTCACCGGCAGCGCGACCGGCCGGTTCAGGGTGCGCAGGGCGAAGTCCGCCACGCGCAGCACCTCGTGGCCGTCCGCGTCGGTGACCGTCACGTCGTAGCGCGACTGCGCCGGATCCGTACCAGGCCGCACGACCGCGTGCGCCCAGCAGACCTCCGGCAGCGGGCCGCGGAAGCGCACGGCGCCCGTGCTGAACGGGACGGCGGGCTCGCCCTCGGGCGGACCACCGACCCAGTGGCACACCCGCAGCGCCCCGTCGAGCCGGGCCGGGTCCAGCAGCCCCGCACCGCCGGGCGCACCGCCCGCCGGTGCCACGAGCCGCAGCAGCGCCTCGTGCGGCCCGCTGCGCACCTCCTCGACCACGTCGAACGCGGGCCCGTAGCCGAACCCGGCGCCGCGGTACCAGGCGTGCACCTCGGCACCGGTGCGGCGCTCGGCGCAGCGGCTGCGGACCGCCGCGAGGTCGAGCGGCGCGGGGGCGGACTCGGGCGGGCCGAAGTCGACGGTGCCGCGTACGTGCACGCTGCCGTCCTCGCCGACGACCTCGAACGCCGTCCGCTCCTCGGCCCCGGCTCCGGCCTCGGCCCCGGCCCCGGCTCCGGTCTCGGCCCCGGCCCCGGCCCCGGCTCCGAGGACCACCCGGATCCGGTGCTCGCCGCCGTCCGCGGTGATCGGGCTGCCCCAGGTGACCGAGGACAGCCCGCGCACCGGGCCGCTCCGTTGCGCCTCGGCCGCGGCACGCACCAGTTCCAGGCAGGCGCTGCCGGGCAGCAGCCGCACGCCGCGGATGAGGTGGTCGCGCAGCAGCGGGTCACCGGCGCGCACGACGTGCTCGGTGGCGTGCGCTGCGGCCGGTGCGTCGGCGTGCTGCGGCAGGTCGACCCAGTAGCGCTCCTCGGCGAACGGGTACTGCGGCAGCGACACCCGGCGTCCGCCGGGGTGCGGTTCGGGCAGTCCGGCGCCGCCGACCCATGCGCGGGCCTGCGCGGACAGCTCAGCGGCGGATCCGGTGCCCTGGCCCTGCCCGGGTGCCGGGGCCGGAGCGGCGCCGGTGCGCGGGGTCCCGGCGCGCGGGGCACGGCCGGTCAGCACTCCGTCCGCATCGTCGCGGCCCGCGGCGAACGCCTCCAGCGCGCACACCAGTTCGGCGCCGCTGCCGGTCACGACGGCGAGCCGGTGCTCCATCGGCTCCCGGCCGACCCGCAGGGTGTGGGCGATGTCCGCCAGTTCGGTGCGGGCGGTGCGCAGGAACGCGGCCAGCCGGGCGGCGTAGGCGCGCAGCCGGTCGTCCTCGCGGGCCGAGAGCACGAACAGCAGGGGCTCCCGCCGCTGCCGCCCGGCCGGCTCCGCGGCGGCGGGTACCGGGTCCGCTTCCTCGACGACGAGATGGCAGTTGACGCCGCCCGCGCCGAAGCTGCTGAGCCCGGCCCGGCGCGGTCCGTCCTGCGCCGCGGGCCACTCGGCGGCCGCGCGCTGGACCGCGAACGGGGTGCGGGAGAGGTCGATGTCCGGGTTGGGGGGATCGGCGTGCAGCGAGGGCACCAGCCTGCGGTGCCGCATCTGGAGCAGCACCTTGGTCAGCCCCGCGATCCCGGCGGCGGACTCCAGGTGCCCGATACCCGACTTGACCGATCCGACGGCGATGCGTTCCGCCCCCGCGTAGCCCTTTGCCAGGCCGGAGATCTCGATCGGGTCGCCGAGTCCGGTACCGGTGCCGTGGGCCTCCACGTAGGAGACGGTGGCGGGGTCGACGCCGGCGGACTCCAGCGCCGCGGCCACGACCCGGTACTGGGCTTCCGGGCTGGGCACGGTGTAGCCGTTGGTGCGGCCGCCATGTGCCGCCGCGTGCCCGGTGATCACCCCGTGTATGTGGTCGCCGTCGGCGAGGGCCCGGTCCAGCGGCTTGAGCAGCACCGCTCCGACGCCTTCGCCGGGCACGTAGCCGTCGCCGCCCGCCCCGAAGGCGCGGCATCTGCCGTCGGTGGACAGGAACCTGCCCTGGCTGAGGAAGACGTACTTGTACGGGTGCGGCGACAGGTTGACCCCGCCGGCCAGCGCGAGCTCCGACTCCCCGGAACACAGCGACGCACAGGCCAGGTGGAGCGCGGTCAGCGACGAGGAGCACATCGTGTCGACCCCGACACTGGGGCCGCGCAGGTCGAGCGTGTACGAGACCCGGTTGGCGATGCTCGCGTGCGAGGAGCCCGGTACGGGCTTGCCCGCGCGCATCGCGTCGACGCCGTGGAGCTGGTAATGGCTGTGCATCACACCGGCGAAGACCCCGACCGGACGGCGGGCGAGGTCGGCCACCCGGTATCCGGCCTCCTCCACGGTGTGCCAGGCGGTCTGCAGGAACAGCCGCTCCTGCGGGTCCATCAGCGCGGCCTCGCGCGGGGAGATGTCGAAGAACAGCGGGTCGAACAGGTCGGCGCCGTCGAGGAAGGCGCCCCACCGCGAGTAGCTGGCCCCGGGGGTGCCCCGCTCGGGGTGGAAGTCGCGGTCCGGGTCCCAGCGCTTGGAGGGGATCTCGGTGACGGCGTCGCGGCCCGCCACCAGGTTGTCCCAGAAGGCGTCCAGGTCCTCGGCCCCCGGGTAGCGTCCGCTGAGCCCGATGACCGCGACGGGGAAGGCCCCGGCGTGCGCGGGGCGCGGTGCGGTCGTCGCCGGGGACCGGTCCCCGGTGTCCGTCGCGGGCGGCGCAGTCGGCACCGACGGCGCAGTCGGCTCGGCCGCAGCGGACGGCTCGGGCGTCTCCGGCCGGAGGCGGCTGAGCGCGTCCGGGTACGCGACGGCCAGGTGGTCGGCGAGTTCGGCGAGGGTGGGGTGCGCGTAGAAGAGGGTCTTGTCGAACCCGGTGGCCAGTCGGATCTCCAGCTCGGCGGAGAGCTGGGTGACCATCAGCGAGTCCAGTCCGTAGCGTTCGAGCGGCACGGTGTCCTCGACCTGGTCGGGCGCCAGCCGGGTCTGCTCGGCGACCAGGGCGCGCAGCAGCAGCCGCGCCGACTCCGCCGGGTCCAGGTCCGTTGCGTGCCGCCCCGCACCGCCGGCCCCCTCGGCGGACGCGCCGACGGGGTCCGCGGGGTGCGCACCCGCCGCGGGGTCGCCGCCCGGCTCGTGCTGCCCGGTCGCGGACGGCGGCTCGACCCGGACGGCGTCGAGCGCGGTGAGGGTGGCCGCCGGGTCGCCCGGTACGACCAGCAGCGCGCCCGGAGCGCCGTCGAGCGCGGCGTCGAACGCCGCCGCCGCCTCCCGGCCGGACAGGTCGCCGAGGCCGTAGCGCGCCAGCAGGTGCGCGGCGGACCGCTCCCCCTGCCGCATCCCGGCGTCCCGCCAGCGCGGCCAGGCCAGCGCCACGGTGCGGCCGGGTGCGCCGGTGGCGGCACGCCGCTCGGCCACCGCGTCCAGCACCGCGTTGGCGTAGGCGTAGCCGACCTGGCCGGGGTTGCCGACGACTCCGGCGACCGAGGTGAACAGCGCGAAGAACTCCAGCGGTTCGTCCAGCGTCGCGGCGTGCAGGGCCTCGGCTCCGCGCAGTTTGGGGGCCAGCACGGCGTCGAGGTGCGCGTCGGTGGTGTCGGCCAGCAGCGCGTCGCGCAGCACTCCGGCGGCGTGCACCACGCCGGTGATCCCGCCGTGCTCCGCCCGCACCTGCGCGACCAGGTCCGCCATCCGCGAGGGGTCGGTGACGTCGGCGGCCCGGTAGGTCACCGACAGGGCACTGTCCGCCAGCGCGTCGAGCGCGGCGCGGGCCTCCGCACGCGGCTCGGCCGAGCGGCCCGTCAGCACCAGGTGCACGCGGGCCCGTTCGGCGAGGCTCGCGGCGATGCGCAGTCCGACGCCGCCCGCGCCGCCGGTGATCAGATACACCCCGCCGTCCCGCGGCGCCCACGGGGTGCCGTCCGCCGCGGCCCGCCGGTGGCGGCGCACCTGCCGCACTCCGTCCCGGTGGCGCACCACCGGGTCGCTCGCGGCGAACTCCGCGGGCAGCACCGCGTCCGGCCCCTCGACCAGGCTGATCCGCAGCCGGGGGTCCTCGGCGGCCGCGGTGCGGGCGAGTCCGTCGAGGCCGAGAGCGGACGGGGCGCCGTCGTGCGCCACCACGATCCGGACCGGGCCGGCCGGCGCGGTGGCGAGCAGGGCCCGGCACAGGTGCAGCAGCGAGCGGACGCCGCGGTCCAGGTCGCCGTCCCGGACCGTGTCCGGGTCCGCGCCCCGCGCCCAGGTGTGCAGGACCCGGTCGGGGGTGAGTCCGTCGTCCGCGAGGGCGGCCAGCAGCCGGGTGCAGTGCTCCTCGCGGCCGGGTGCGATCTCGTAGCGCAGCCGGTCCACCCGCCGGAAGGCGGCCCCCTCGGTGACCGTGACCACCTGCGTGCCCGGCGTCCGCAGGGCCGCGGTGTCCCCGGCGGCCGCGGATCCGCCGAACAGCAGGCAGGTGCCGCTCAGTTGTCCGGGCTGCGGCACGGCCGGGCCGGTCTCCCAGTGCCGGGCGACCAGGGCGGCGCCGCGGTGCGCGGCGGTCCGGAGCGCGACGCCTTCCAGCCGGGCCACGGCCGACCCGTGCCGGTCGAGCACCTGGATGTCGGCCCGGACCAGTCCCTCGCCCGCCGTGGTGCGCAGGGCCACGGTGCGGGCCGCGGCGACCGGGGCCTCGACCACGAGGGTGTCCACGGCGACGGGCAGCAGCAGGGTGCCCGGCTCGGCCGTGTGCAGGACGGACACGGCCGCGGCCTGGATCGCCAGGTCCAGCACGGCCGCCTCGCGGTCGAACCGGGAGGCGCCCGCCGGAGGCGCGAGGTCGGCGACAGCGGCCCCGTCCCCGACGGTGACCGTGCGCAGGCCGCGCAGCCCGGTGCCGTATTCCAGCCCGCCCGCGCCCAGCAGCGCGTAGCAGCGGTCGTGGTCGAGGACGGTCCCGCCGTCGGCGCGTGCCGGCTCGGCGGGTGCGGGTGCGGGTGCGGTGAGCGCGCTGCCCGCGCTGCAGGTGACGCCGTCGGCGCCGAGCGCGAACCGGCCGCCGTCGGCCGCCCGCGCGGTCACCGTCAGCGTCCGCGGCCCCGGCACCTCGCACGGGTGGTCGAACCGGACCCGGTGCAGTCCGGTGACGTCCGGGTCGAGCTCCCGGAGGGCGGCGAGGCCCAGCAGGCTGCCCGCGGCGGCCGACAGGGTCGGCACGCCCCGGACCACGTGGTCGGCGAGGAACGGCTCGGTACCGGTGACGGCGATCTCGCGGGTCTGCGCGGCAACCGTGCCCGGCTCCCCGGCGTCCCGGCGGCGTGCCGGCCCGGCGGCGCCGTCGGCGTCGAGCCGGTAGGGCGCGGTCTCGAACGGGTATGTCGGCAGGACGACGCCGCGTCCCGGCCGCTGGGCGAAGACGGCGGTCCAGTCCGGGGCGGCTCCGGCCTCCCAGGCCCGGCACAGCGACTCCAGCGGCGGCTCACCGGCCAGCGCGACCGCGTCCGGCGGCAGTTCGGCCAGCGGACGGACGGGGAAGGACGCACCGGTGAGACCTTCGGCGGCGGCGGGCTCGTCCCACACCCGGCGCGCCGTCTCCAGGTCGCATCCTCCGCCGGCGGCGAGGGCGAGGCCGGTCGAGGCGGGGCACGCGTATCCGGCCTCGGGCAGCAGGCCCCAGCTCAGCCGCAGCCGGGCCAGGGTGTGCAGCAGCGTGAAGGCGGCGGGCGCATCGGCGCCGCACTCGGCGGCGAACGCCCCGGCGGCGGGCTCGGACGCCAGCAGTTCCGCCAGCCGCGCCTCGGGGTCCGGTACGCGGGCGTCGAAGGCGAACACCACCGGTGCCGCGGTGCCCGGTTCCTGCGGTGCGGACAGTTGCCGCAGCAGGTCCTCGCGGTCCGCGGCCAGGACGGCGCGCCGGTAGCGGTGCGCGGCCCGGCCGCAGGCCAGGGTGCGGGCCGTGTCGGCCAGGCCGGTCTCCGGGTGGCCGCGCAGGTGCGCGGCGAGGTCCGCGGCGGTGCGCCGCAGCGCGGAGGGGGTCGCGGCGGACAGCACGACCGGCACCGGTCCGGCCGCCCGCGCCGGCGCGTCGGGGTGCCAATCGGGGTCGTCGTGCTCGGCCTGCTGCTCGTCGGCCTGCTCCAGGATCAGATGGGCGTTGGTGCCGCTGATGCCGAAGGCCGAGACCGCGGCCCGGCGGGGCCCGCCGGTCTCCGGCCACGGCCGCGCCTCGGTCAGCAGCCGCACCGGGCCGTCCGCCCAGTCCACCTCCGGCGTGGGCCGGTCGACGTGCAGGGTGCGCGGCAGCACTCCGTGCCGCAGCGCCATCACCGTCTTGATCACGCCGCCGACGCCCGCCGCCGCCTGGGCGTGGCCGATGTTGGACTTCAGGGAGCCCAGCCACAGCGGCCGGTCGGCGCGGCGGTCCGCGTATCCGGCGCGCAGCGCCTCCACTTCGATCGGATCGCCGAGGGTGGTGCCGGTGCCGTGCCCTTCGACCAGTTCGACGTCGCCGGGGCCCAGCCGTGCGTCGGCGAGCGCGTCGGCGATCAGGCGCTGCTGCGCGGGTCCGCTCGGTGCGGTGAGCCCGTTGCTGGCGCCGTCGGAGTTGACGGCGCCGCCGCGCACCACGGCCAGCACCGGATGGCCGTTCCGCCGGGCGTCGGAGAGCCGTTCCAGCAGCAGCAGACCGGCACCCTCGGCCCAGCCGGTGCCGTCGGCCGCCGCCGCGTAGGACTTGCACCGCCCGTCCCGGGACAGGCCGCGCTGCTGGGCGAACTCGACGAACACGCCCGGCGAGGTCAGCACCGTGGCGCCACCGGCCAGGGCCAGGTCGCACTCGCCCAGCCGCAGCGCGCGCACCGCCTGGTGCACGGCGACCAGTGACGAGGAGCAGGCCGTGTCCACGGTGACGGCCGGGCCGTGCAGCCCGTACCGGAACGCCAGCCGTCCGGAGGCGATGCTGAGCGAGGTGCCGGTGAGCAGGTATCCGGCGGCGTCGCCGTCCGCGTCGCTCAGCCGCGGCCCGTACTCGCCGCCCATGGCGCCGACGAACACGGCCGTGGCGCTGGAGCGCAGCGAGTCCGGGTCGACGGCCGCGCGTTCCAGGACCTCCCAGGAGACTTCCAGCAGCAGCCGCTGCTGCGGGTCCATGGCCGCCGCCTCGCGCGGGCTGATGCCGAAGAACACCGGGTCGAACCGGTAGGGGTCGTCGAGGAAGCCGCCCGCCGACGCGTAGGTCCGGCCGGGCACTCCGGGCTCGGGGTCGACCAGCGTGTCCAGATCCCAACCGCGGTCGCCGGGCAGCGGGCCGACGGCGTCGCTCTCCTCGGTCACCAGCCGCCACAGGTCCTCGGGGCCGCGCACCCCGCCGGGGTAGCGGCAGCCCATGGAGACGATCGCGACGGGCTCGTGCGCCGCCTCCGTGACCGCGTGCAGCCGCTGCCTGGCCTGCTGGAGCTTGGCCGTCGCCCGGCGCAGGTAGGCGACGAGTTCCTGCTCATCGGCCATCGGGGCTCCTTCCGGTGGAGACCGCGCCGTCGAGGGCGCCGGAGTCGTCGAGAGCAGCGGGTTCGCCGGGTCCGGGGTCGGGGTCGGCGTCGATCAGTGCGAAGAGTTCGCCGACGTCGGCGTCGGTCAGGATGTGGGTGATCTCCTCGGCCTCGCTGCGCGGTGGCTCGTCCGCGGCGGCGGGCGCGGGCGTCGGGCCGGGCGCGGCGGTGCCGTCCGGTGCGGCGGCCGGTGCGTGCGCGGGGCGCTGCGCGTCCTCCGGCGGCCGTGCGGGCTGTGCGTCGTCCGCGGGTGGCGCCAACTGGCCGAGCAGCCATCCGGCGAGCTGCGCGGGGGTGGGGTGGCTGAAGACGACCGTGGCGGGCAGCCGCAGCCCGGTCGCCGCGGCGAGCCGGTTGCGCACCTCGACGGCGATGAGGGAGTCGCAGCCGAGCGCCTTGAACGAGGTGTCCGGGTCGACGGTGTGCGAGGCGCCGTGCCCGAGCGCCGCCGCGGTGTGCGCGCCGACGAGCGCCACCATCCGGGAGCGCCGCTGTGCCGCGGGCAGTTCGGCCAGTTCCTCGGTCACCGAGCGGACCGGTTCCCGGCGTGCCGCCGGGCGCGGCCGCGCGGGCGCGATCCCGCGCAGCATGCCGGACGCGCCCGAGCCGTGCAGCCGGGCGGCGACCACCAGCGGCGCCGACCCCCGCAGCGCGGCGTCGAACAGCCGCAGTCCGGCGTCGGTCTCCAGCTCTCCGATGCCCGCGGCCGCCAGCCGCCGTACGGCGGTGTCGTCCAACTGACCGGTCATGCCGCTGCGCCGGGACCACAGTCCCCAGGCGATCGACGTCGCGGGCAGCCCGGCGGCGTGCCGGGTCCTGGCCAGCGCGTCGAGCGCGCCGTTGGCCGCCGCGTAGTTGGCCTGCCCGGCGGTGCCCAGCAGCCCCGCGACCGAGGAGAACAGCACGAACGCGGTGACCGAGGGGAGCTGCGCCGTCAGCTCGTGCAGGGCCTGCGCTGCCGCCGCCTTGGGCCGCATCACGCGGTGGAGTGCGTCGGCGTCCATGGCGGACACCAGACCGTCCTCCAGCACACCCGCGGCGTGCACCACGGTGGTGAGCGGGTACGCGTCCGGAACGGTCTCCAGGACCCGGGCCAGGGCTTCGCGGTCCGCGGCGTCGCAGGCCACCGCCTCGGCGTCGGCACCCAGCGATGCCAGTTCGGCGACGAGTCCGGTCGCACCGGGTGCGTGCGGGCCGCGCCTGCTGAGCAGCAGGAGCCGGCGCACACCGTGCGCGGTGACCAGTTCGCGGGCGACGAGCGCGCCGAGCCCGCCGGTCCCGCCGGTGATCAGCGCGGTGCCGCCGAGCGTCGGGGCCGGGGCCGGCTGCTGCTGCGCGGTGCTGCGGCGCAGCACCGGGGTCTCGAACCGGCCCTCGCGGTCGCGCAGTTGCGTCTCACCGGTGGCCAGCGCGGCGGCGACCCGTGCCGGGTCGGGTGCGGCTTCGGGGGTGTCCAGCAGCAGGAAGCGGCCCGGGTGTTCGGTCTGCGCCGACCGCATCAGTCCCCACACGGCGGCGTGGCCGGGGTCGGACAGCTCGCCGTCGCCGCCGGTGGTCACCACCGCGAGCCGGGACGCCGCGAACCGCTCGTCGCCCGTCCAGGCGCGCACCCGCTCCAGTACGCGGGCGGCCGCGGCCGCGGGGTCCTGCCCGGCCGGGCAGGTCAGGACGGCCACGGCGGGCGCCTCGGCGGGCAGTTCGGCGCCCAGGACGACGGGGGCCTCCTCCCCCGCGCCGGCGGCGGGTGCGGTGTCCGGCTCGGCGGCCCGCATCCAGTCCGGGGAGTACAGCCCGGCGTCCGCGGCGAGCAGTTCCGGGGAGACCGGGCGCAGCGCGAGGGCCTCGACGGTGAGCACCGGGGCCCCGTGCTCGTCCCAGGCGGCCAGCGAGACGGCGCCGTCCTCGCCCGCCGAGGCGAGCCGTACTCGCAGGGTGGTCGCGGCGGTCGTGGACAGCCGCACCCCGGTCCAGGAGAAGGGCAGCCGGCAGGTTCCCTCGTCGCCGTCGCGCAGCCAGATCCCGTGCAGCGCCGCGTCCAGCAGCGCCGGGTGCACACCGAACCCGCGCGGTGCGCCCTGCGGGCTCTCCGGCAGGGCGACCTCCAGCCACAGGTCCCCGCCCCGGGACCAGGCCGAGCGCAGGCCGCGGAAGACGGGGCCGTAGTCCAGGCCGAGCGACCGGAGCCGCGCGTAGTGCCCGGCCACCGGCACCGGGGTCGCCTCCGGCGGCGGCCACGCGGTGAACGGAGCTGCCGCGTCCGGGGTTTCCGCGGTGTCCGGTGCGGCGACCGCGGTGGCGTGCCGGATCCACTGCGCGCCCTCGGCGTCGGCGCGGGTGTGCACGGTGACCGCGCGGCGGCCCTCCGCGTCCGGCTCCGCCACCACGAGCTGGGTGGTCAGCGCGCCTTCGGCGGGCAGCACGACCGGCTGGTCCAGGATCAGTTCGGTGACCGCCGGGCAGCCGGCCCGGCGGGCTGCGCACAGCACCAGTTCCAGGCAGCCGGTACCGGGCAGCACCACGGTGTCGAGCACCGCGTGGTCGGCCAGCCAGGGCGCCTCCTCGACCGAGAGGGTCCCGGTCAGCACGAGGGTGCCGCTGTCGGCGAGTTCGACGGCGGCCCCCAGCAGGGGGTGCGCTGCGGACTCCAGTCCGGCCGCCGACAGGTCACCGGCGCCCGCCGGGACCGGGAGCCAGTGCGACTCCCGCTGGAAGGGGTAGGTCGGCAGCGGTACGGCGGTGCCCCGCACGGTCTCGGACCAGTCCACCGGGAGTCCGTGCGCGTCCGCCTTGGCCAGTGACCGCAGGAACCGCTCCGGCCCGCCCTCGTCGCGGGTCAGCGTCTCCACGAGGGCGACGTCCGCGGCTGCTTCGTCGGCGCACTCGGCGATTCCGGAGAGCGCCACCGGGTGCGGGCTGACCTCGACGAAGGCGCGGTGCCCGGCGTCGAGGAGGGCGCCGACGGCCTCGTCGAAGCGGACCGTCTCGCGCAGGTTGCGGTACCAGTAGCCGGAGTCGAGTGCGGCGTCCCGCACGAAGGCGGCGTCCACGGTGGACATCAGCGGAATGCGGGGTGCCGTCGGGCGGACGTCGGCCAGGTCGGTGCGCAGCCGCTCCTCCAGCTCGGCCACCTGCGCGGAGTGCGAGGCGTAGTCGACCGCGACGAGCTTGGCGCGGACACCGTCGGCGACGCAGCGCTCCACGACCTCGGCGACCGCGTCGGGCTCCCCGGAGACGGTGGTGGCGCCGGGGCCGTTGCGCACGGCGACCGACACCCGCTCCCCCCAGGGCGACAGCAGCGCGCGCACCCGGTCGGTCGGCAGCGCGACGGAGGCCATGGCGCCCCGCCCGGCCAGTGCCACCAGGGCCTGCGAGCGGCGGGCGACGATCAGCGCGGCGTCGTCCAGGCTCAGCGCCCCGGCGGTGCACGCGGCGGCGATCTCGCCCTGGCTGTTGCCGACCACGGCGGCCGGTTCCACTCCGTGCGCCCGCCACAGTTCGGCGAGCGCGACCATGGTGGCGAACAGCACGGGCTGCACCACGTCGACCCGGTCCAGTCCGGGTTGTCCGGGGTCGCCGCGCAGCACTCCGGTCAGGCTCCAGTCCACATGCGGGGCCAGGGCCTGCTCGCACCGGGCGATCGAGGCCGCGAAGTGCGGTGCGCAGTCGAGCAGTTCGCGGCCCATTCCGGTCCACTGCGCGCCCTGGCCGCCGAAGACGAGGACGGGCCGGTGGTCCTCGGCGGCGGTGCCCAGGACGACGGAGGGGTCGGCGGTGCCCCCGGCGACGGCGGTCAGGCCGTGCAGCAGCGCGTCCCGTCCGGTGCCGGTGACCGCGGCGCGCTGCCGGAAGCGGGTGCGGGTGGTCAGCAGCGAGTGGGCGACATCGGCCGGTCGCCAGTCGGTGCGGGCGGCCAGCTCGGTGTGCAGCCGGGCGGCCTGGTCGCGCAGCGCCTGCTCGGTGCGGCCGGAGAGCGCGAGCACCACCGGACCGCGGGTGCCCGGCTGCTGCGGGTCGGGCGGGGACGGCTCGGCGCCGGGCGGCTGCTCCAGGACGACGTGCGCGTTGGTGCCGCTGATGCCGAAGGAGGAGATCCCGGCCCGCCGGGGCCGGTCGGCGGACGGCCAGGGCACGGCCCGGGTGAGCAGCTCCAGGCCGCCGGACGCCCAGTCGATGTGCGGCGAGGGTTCCTCGGCGTGCAGGGTGGCGGGGAGTTCGCCGTGCCGGAGTGCCAGCACCATCTTGATCAGCCCGGCCAGTCCGGCGGCGGCCTGGGTGTGCCCGATGTTGGACTTGACCGAGCCGAGCAGCAGCGGCCGGCCGGCGGGCCGGCCGGTCCCGTAGGCGGCCAGCAGCGCGGTCGCCTCGACGGGGTCGCCGAGCGCGGTACCGGTGCCGTGCGCCTCGACTGCGTCCACCTCGTGCGGGAGTACTCCCGCGTCGGCGAGCGCCGCGGCGATCACCTGCCGCTGGGCCAGTCCGCTGGGGGCGGTGAGCCCGTTGCTGGCGCCGTCGGAGTTCAGCGCCGTACCGCGGACCACCGCCAGCACCGGGTGCCCGTTGCGGCGCGCGTCGGAGAGCCGCTCCAGCACCACGGCGCCCGCGCCCTCGGCCCAGCCGGTGCCGTCCGCTGCGGCGGCGAACGCCCGGCAGCGGCCGTCGGCCGACAGCCCGCCCTGCCGGGCGAACTCGGTGAACATGCCCGGCAGCGGCATCACGGTGACCCCGCCCGCGAGGGCGAGGGTGGACTCCCCGGTGCGCAGCGACCGGCAGGCCAGGTGCACCGCGGCCAGCGACGAGGAGCAGGCGGTGTCGACGGTGAGCGCGGGGCCCGAGAGGCCGAGCACGTAGGCGAGCCGTCCGGACAGCACGCTCGGGGTGCCGCCGGTGAGCAGGAAGCCGCCCGCCGCGTCGGCCTGTTCGTGCAGCCGGGCGCCGTAGTCCTGGGCGGTGGCGCCCGCGAAGACCGCGGTGCGGGTGGCGCGCAGCGTGCCGGGGACGATGCCCGCGCGCTCGACGGCCTCCCAGGCCACTTCGAGGAACAGCCGCTGCTGCGGGTCCATCGCGGCCGCCTCCCGGGGGGAGATGCCGAAGAACTCCGCGTCGAAGCGGTCGATGCCGGTGAGGAATCCGCCGGGGCGCAGTCCGGTGACGTCCATCCGCTGCCAGCCGCGCTCGCCGGGCGGCGGGGTGATCGCGTCGACGCGGTCGGCCAGCAGCCGCCACAGGTCCTCGGGGTTCTCCACTCCGCCGGGGAACCGGCAGCCCATGCCGACGACCACCACGGGGTCGGCCGCCTCCTCGGGCGCGGCCGGGTCGGCCGCCGCTGCCGCCGGTCCGCTCGTCGGCCCCGTCGTCGCCGGGGCGGCCGCGGCCGGATCCTGGTCCGGCGGGCCGGCGAGATGCTCCGCCAGCGCGGCGGGGGTGGGGTGGTCGTAGAGCAGGGCGACCGACAGGTCGGCGCCGATCCGCTCCTCGACGAGATCGCGCAGCTCCAGGCCCATCATCGAGTCGAAGCCCTGGTCCCGGAAGGGGATGTCGGGCGCGACCGCCGCGCCCAGCACTCCGGCGGCCAGCTCCAGTACCGCGGCCAGCGGCGGGTCCTGGGTGCCGGACGCGGCTCCGGCGGCCCGCGTCGGCGCGGGCCGCGCCGCCGGGGCGTCCTCCGCTTCGGGCACGGTTGCGCCCAGCCCGGCGGGCCAGTGGCGGCGGCGCTGGAACGGATAGCCCGGCAGCGGCACCCGGACCGGCGCGTACTGCTCGAACACCGCGTGCCAGTCGGCCTGTTCACCGGCCAGGAAGCGGTCGGCGCACTCCTGGACGGACGAAGCGGCGGCGGGAGCGCCGTCGCCGACGGCGGCGCCGACCGGGTCGGCGGCACCGGCCAGTTCGTCCAGTCCCGCCAGCAGGGCCGCCCGGTCGTGGGCGAGGACGAGCGCGCGGCAGGGGTGCGCGGTGCGGGCTGTGGCGAGTGTGCCGGCCACGTCCACCCGGCGCAGCCCGGGGCGGGCGGTCAGGTGGGCGCGCAGTGCGCGGGCCGCGGCGGCGAGGGCCGCGGGCGTCCGCGCGGACAGCGGGAAGGGCAGCGGCTCCGCGGGGTCCACGGCGTCCGCGGCGGGCCCGGGTCCGTCCCCGTCGTGCGCGGCGAGGACGACATGGCAGTTGGTGCCGCCCATGCCGAACGCGCTGACACCCGCCAGCAACGGCGCCTGGGGACGGGGCCAGTCCGCGGTCGTGGTCTGCACCCGCAGGCCGTGCGCGTCCAGCGGGAGCCGGTCGGGGGGCGCGGTGAAGTGCAGGCTGGCGGGCAGTTCCCGGTGGTGGAGCGCCAGCGCCGTCTTGACCAGTCCCGCGATCCCGGCGGCGCCCTCCAGGTGGCCGATGTTGGTCTTCACCGAGCCCACGGCCAGGGGTGTGGCGGAGCGGCCGGCGAAGACCTCGCCGAGCGCGTCCGCCTCGGCCGCGTCACCGGCCGGTGTCCCGGTGCCGTGCAGTTCCACGTACTGCACGTCCGCGGGGTCCGTCCCGGCGGCCCGGTGGGCGGCCCTGAGCAGTTCCCCCTGGGCCCGCGGGTCGGGCGCGGCCATCTCCTCGCCCGCGCCGTCGTGGTTGACCGCGGCGGCGCGGATCACGCAGTACACCCGGTCGCCGTCGGCGACCGCTGCGGCGAGCGGCTTGAGCACGACCAGTGCGCCGCCCTCGCCGCGGACGAACCCGTCGGCGTCCCGGTCGAAGACCCGGCAGCGGCCGCGCGGAGAGAGCACTCCCAGGCGGGCTGCCGCCAGTTGGGTGTCCGGGGCCAGCGCCAGGTTCACCCCGCCGGCCAGCGCCAGTTCGCACTCCCCGGCGCGCAGGCTCGCACACGCCAGTTGGACCGAGACCAGCGAGGAGGACTGCCCGGTGTCCACGAGCAGGCTGGGGCCGCGCACCCCCAGGTGGTGCGAGATCCGGTTGGCGATCACGCCGCGCTGCAGGCCGGTCATGGCGTGGTGGGACAGCCCCGCCGAGCCGTGCCGGGAGGCCAGCAGCGCGTAGTCGTCGGACAGCGAGCCGACGAACACGCCGACCGGCCGGTGGCGCAGTGCGCCGGGTACGACACCGGCGTCCTCCATCGCCTCCCAGGCCAGCTCCAGCGCCAGACGCTGCTGCGGGTCCATGGCCGCCGCCTCGCGGTCGGGGATCCCGAAGAAGTCCGCGTCGAACTCGTCGACGGAGTCCAGGAAGCCGCCCTCGTCCGGCAGCCCGGGCCCGGCCGGTACGGGCGCGGTGCGGCGGCGGGCCGACGGGCGCGCCACGCTGTCGGTTCCGGCCGCCAGGTTGTCCCAGAACTGCGTCGGGCCGTCGGCTCCGGGCACACGGCACCCCACCCCGACGACCGCGATCGGGTCGACGGGTGCGTTCTCCCGCGTCATCCGGTGATCCCTCCTGGGTGGGGCTGACCGGCTGCCCTCTGCCGGTCAGCGCCGGGGGGCGGAGCGGGGTGCGGGCCGGGTGTCCGCTGCGGGCCGTCGGCGCGGCCGCCGGAGGCCGGAGCCTGCTCCTGGGTGACGGGGCAGGTCCGGTGCAGGTAGTTGGGGCGCAGATCGCCCTCGTCGTAGTAGCGGTGGAAGACGAGGGTGGCCGAGCCGGAGAGCGGCGGCACGATCCACGACCAGTCCGCCGGGCAGCTCCGGCCCGCCTCCTCCTCGCGCTCGACGTGGGTGAGGAAGCGCTTGGCCTCGGTGTGGTGGTCGGTGATCTTGACGCCGGCCCGGGCGAAGGAGTGCAGGACGGCGACGTTCAGCTCGACCATCGCCCGGTCCCGCCACAGCGAGGTGTCGGAACTGGTGTCCAGCGCCATCTTCGCCGCGACGACGGGCAGCATGTCGTAGCGGTCGGTGTCCCCGAAGTTGCGGGCCCCGATCTCGGTTCCCATGTACCAGCCGTTGAAGGGCGCCGCCGGGTAGCGGATGCCGCCGATCTCCAGGTCCATGGCGGAGATCACGGGCACCGCGTGCCAGCGCAGCCCCAGCCCGGCGAACCAGGGGTACCGCGGGTGGGACAGCTCGACCTCCAGCACGGCCTCCGGCGGGAGTTCGAACACCTCGATCCCGTCCCGCGGGGTCTCGATGACCAGCGGCAGCACGTCGAACCGGGTGCCGGGGCCCCCGGGCCAGCCGTGCCGCAGTGCCAGTTCCGTCAGACCGGTGTTCATCGGGTCGCCGAGGACCGTGCCGTCCGGCTGCCGGTATCCGGCGTACCGGATGAGCTGCTCGTTGTGGAAGCGGGGTCCGGGTGCGTCGGGCCCGTCCGGCGCGAACACGGTGATGGTGGGCCGGATCCGGCCGCCGCCGCCCGCCTCGGTCAGATGCTTGACCGACTCGGCCGCGATGTCCGCCGCGTCCCGGGTGGCGCGCCGGTCGCGCACCCGCAGGCTGCGCCAGTACAGCCTGCCGATGCACCGATTGCTGTTGCGCCAGGCCACCCGCGCCCCGAAGGCGAGTTCCGCCTGGGTGTGGGTGTAGGTGCCGGTGGCGTCCACCTCGGCGCGGATGTCGGCCATCCGCCGGGCGGCCGAACCGCCCTGCCCCTCGCCCTCGCTGTGGAAGAGGCCGACGAACCGCTCCGCTTCGTCCAGCAGCCGGGCGGTGTCCCGGGCGGACGAGGCGGACGGCGCCTCCGCCGCGAGCGGAGCGGCGCCGGTGGAGCGTTCGGCGGCACGCCGAAAGAGACTTTCACTGAGCAAGGCTTCCCCGTTCCCATGCCCCCGCTGTTCCCCGTCAGTGCGCCGCTCCCCGGGCCCTCGCTCGCGGCCGGCGGAGCGGCTCGCTCAGTGCAGCCGGATCGGCAGTGTGCTCAGGCCGCGGACCAGCAGGCTGTTGCGCCACTGGAGGGTCTCCGGCTCCCGGGCCAGGCTCAGGTCCGGGAAGCGGGCGAGCAGCCTGCTCAGCGCCACCTCGATCTCCACCCGGGAGAGCGGTGCGCCGAGGCAGTAGTGGATGCCGTGGCCGAAGGCGAGGCTGCCGCCCAGCGGCCGGGTGAAGTCCAGCCGGGCCGGTTCGGGGAACTTCTCCCCGTCGCGGTTGGCGGCGATCAGCGAGACCAGGACGAACTGGCCCTTGGGGATGGTGGTGCCGGCGACGGTCACGTCGGTGGCGGTGGAGCGCAGGGTGGCCACGTTGACCGGGCCGTCGAACCGCAGCAGTTCGTCCACCGCGTTGGGCATCAGCGACGGGTCCGCCTTGAGTTCGGCGAGCTTGTCCGGGTTCTTCAGCAGCGCGAGCACGGCGTTGCCGACCATGCTGGCGGTGGTCTCGTAACCGGCGACGAACATCAGCGCGCAGGTCGAGACCAGTTCCCGGTCGCTGAGCCGGTCGCCGTCCTCGCGGGCGTTGATCAGCGCGGTGATCAGGTCGTCGGCCGGGTCGGCCCGCTTGGCCTCGATGACGTCGACCAGGTACTGGTCGACCCCGCGCACCGCCTCGTTCATCCGGGCCGGGTCGTTGGTGGTGAAGATCGTCTCGGTCCAGGTGCGGAAGGCGTCCTCGTCGGCCGGCGGGATCCCCAGCAGCCGGCAGGTGACGGCCATCGACATCGGGAACGAGAGGGAGCGCAGCAGGTCGACCTCGCCCGCAGCGGAGAGCGAGTCCAGCAGGCCGTCGACGATCTGCTGGATCTCGGGGCGCAGCGCCTCGACCCGGCGGCGGGTGAACGCCTTGGCCGCCAGTTCACGCAGCCGCGTGTGGTCCGGCGGGTCGGCGAAGAGCATGTGCTTGGTGAGGATGTCGGTGTATCCCTCGTGCGCCGACACCCCGGTGGTCTGCTGCGCGAAAATGTCCGGCACACCCGAGAAGTCCTTGGTGAACCGGGCGTCGGAGAGGGCCTCCTTGGCCTCCTCGTAGCGGGTGATCACCCAGACGTCGATACCGTCGGGGGTCCGCATCGCGTGGACGGGTCCTTCCACCCGGAGGCGGTCGTAGACCGCGTACGGATCCTGGAAGAACGACATGTCGAGGACTTCGCGGCCGGGCCCGGTCAAGGTCGTCATACGCTTCCACCTCTCCTGTCCCACAAGGGCGTCTCGAACCTATGGTCCTGAACCGGAACCTGCCAATAACGAGAATCAGTTACCCCCGCCCGCGGGCATGGCCGCCCGCTCGGAAGCCGCCGTCGACTCCGCGAGCGTGACCACGCGGGCGACCGCCACCCGGGAACCCACCCGCAGCTTGCGCAGGATCCGGCCGACGTGGACCTGGACGGTGTTCAGCTTGATGTCGAGCGCGCTGGCGATCTGCTGGTTCGAGCTGCCGCGCGCGATCAGCCGGGCCACCTGCAGCTCCCGCGGGGACAGGCACTCGATCGCCCCTGACCCCCGGCCCGTGTCGCCGACGGGGGCCGACCGTCCGGCCGCCCGCAGCAGCCGGACATTGTCCGCCGCGACCGGCGCGGCGCAGTGCCGGTAGAGCTCCTCCGACCGGGCCAGCGCCGACTGGGAAGCGCGGCGGCGCCCCTTCCGCCCGTGCGCCGCCCCGGCCATCAGGTACGCGGCGGCCAGCCCCAGCCGGGCCCGGTCGCGCTCGAACGCCACGCACGCGGTGTCGGCCGCCCGCTGCGCGTCGTCCGGGTCGGAGCCGAGCACCGCCTCGGCGTAGGCGAGTTGGGCGTAGCCGTGGGCGCGGTCCATGCCGCAGGCCAGCGCGCTGCCCATGGCCAGCCGGCTCCACTCGCGGGCCTCGCCGTACTGGTCGAGCGAGGAGTCCGCCGAGGCCAGCACCGCGTAGACCCGGGCCCGGCCGACGACCGGGACCAGCGGCAGCCGCTTGCCGCCCACGGCCTCCAGCACCGTGTCCCGGCCGTCCCGCAGCGATCCCGTGCGCAGCATCGTCATCCCGATCAGTGCCAGCGCCGCGTTCTCGAACCGGCCGGGGAACGGGGTGACGGTCCGCGCCTGCTCGGCCAGTTCCCGGGCACGCTCGTTGTCGCCCGCCTCCAGCGCGATCTCGCTGAGCGCGATCAGCGCCGTCTCGACCAGGTCCGGGTGCCCGCGGGCCTCAGCGCCCCGGAGGGCGTGCAGGGTGTGCTGCTCGGCCTCGCCGAGCCTGCCGAGTTCGCGCAGTGTGGCGCCGTGCAGGACGCGGAGCAGGAGCGCGTGCCGCCACTCCTCCAGCGCCTCGGCCACCCGCATGCCGCGGCGCTGGTGCGCCTCGGCCTCGGGGAGCCGCTGGAGCTGGCTCTCCACCCAGGACAGGTCGGTGAGTAAGGGCAGCAGCCGGCCGACGGCCGCGTCGTCGGTGCGGTCCAGGTGGGCGGCCACCCGGTCGGCGTGCACCCGGGCCGTGTACAGCCCGCCGGTCCAGCAGCCGGCCAGCGCCAGCGACATGCCCGCCTCGGCGACGGCACCGCGGTCACCGAAGGCGACCGCGCGCTCGAAAGCCTGTGCGGCGTAGTACTCCTGCCGCAGATGGTCGTTTTTCTGCAGATAGCACCTGCTCGCCTCCAGCAGAAGTGCCAGTGCGCCCGGATCGCAGGTACCGATCCTGGCCAGCTCCCCGTTGATCTCGGCGAGCCGGTGGTCCGGACCCGCGAGTTGCTCGTGCAGTACCGCGTCGAAGTCGGGAACGCCGTAGCCGGGAGCGCTGCGGTCGGGAATGCCGTGATCGGGAACACTGCGGTCGGGGACGTCGTGGTCGGGGACATCCTCCCGGCGGAAGGATCGCGCCATGGAGAAGGGTATGTACGCCTCCATAAGGGCATCTTCGACCAGGTTCGCGATGCACATGCACCGGAGGGCCAGGAGTGTATCCCTGATCACATACCACTCGGTACGGGAACTTGAACTTCTGTATAGACCAAGCAAGTTGGTCCCGAGGTCTCCCGAGGTGACAGCTCCCGGCAGGGAACCGGACCACGCCCCGCAGCACCCGGAGGCCGGTGCCCGGAGCACCTCCGGGAGCCGTTGACATGCCGGGCGGGCGCTTGTTTCCATGCGGCAGCGAGCACTGCCGGTCAGTCACCGGCCGGCGCGGGCGCTTCGGGCGCGCGTCGCCCCTCGCGGACGGGGGTGAGCACATGGCCGGAAGGCTGCTGGCGGTCAGCGATCTGCACGTCGCCTTCCGCGAGAACCGGACCCTGCTGGAGTCCCTCCGCCCCGGGAGCGACGACGACTGGCTGATCGTCGCCGGGGACGTCGCGGAACGGTTCGCGGACGTCGAGCAGGCCCTGCGGCTGCTGAGCACCCGGTTCGCCAAAGTCCTCTGGGCCCCCGGGAACCACGAGTTGTGGACCCATCCCGGCGATCCGGTGACCCTGCGCGGCGACCGCCGCTACCGGCGGCTGGTCGAGATGTGCCGCAGCCTCGGCGTGGCCACACCCGAGGACCCCTACCCGGTGTGGCACGGCGCGGGCGGACCGGTCACCGTGGCCCCGCTGTTCGTCCTCTACGACTACTCCTTCCGCGCCCCGGGAACGGCGACCAAGGAGGAGTCGCTGCGCCGCGCGCACGAGGCCGGTGTGGTGTGCACCGACGAATACCTGCTGCACCCCGACCCCTATCCGACCCCGGACGCCTGGTGCCGGGCCCGCGCGGAGTGGACCCGGCGCCGGCTCGAAGCACTCCCGCCCGGGCGGCGGACGGTACTGGTCAACCACTGGCCGCTGGTCCGGGAACCCACCAGGATCCTGCGCCATCCGGAGTTCGCCCAGTGGTGCGGCACCGAGCTGACCGCCGACTGGCACCGCCGCTTCCGGGCGGCGGCAGTCGTCTACGGCCATCTGCACATCCCCCGCGTCACCTGGCACGACGGAGTCAGGTTCGAGGAAGTCTCGGTGGGCTACCCGCGCGAATGGCAACCCCGTGATCCGCGGGAGCCGCTGCGCCCGGTGCTGCCCGCCGCCGGCCCGCCACCACCGGCACCCGCCGCTCCGGCGGCTCCGGCCGCGCAGGCTCCCGTTCCGGCTGCGTCTCCGGCCGGGGAGAGCACCCTGCTGGGCACGCTGCTGCCCTCCTCGGTGGCCGCCGCCGAGGCGTTCGCGGATCTGCCGGGGGCGCCCGCCGACCATCTGCACCCGCAGGAGGCGCAGGTGGTCGACCACGCGGTGCCGCGCAGGCAACGCGAGTTCGCCACGGTGCGGCAGTGCGCCCGGCGGGCCGCGGGCAGCCTCGGGGTACGGCCCGTCCCCCTGCTGCCCGACCGGCGCGGCGCCCCGCAGTGGCCGGAGGGCGTGGTGGGTGCCATGACCCACTGCGAGGGCTACCGGGCCGCCGCCGTGGCCCGCAGCGGGGAGATGCTCGGTGTCGGGATCGACGCCGAACCCAACGAGCCGTGCCCGGCCGGGGTCCTGGACCTCATCTCGCTGGAGCGCGAACGGGAGTGGGTGGCCGCGCATGCGCGCGCCGCGCCCGGAGTCCGCTGGGACAGACTGCTGTTCAGCGCCAAGGAGTCGGTGTTCAAGGTGTGGTATCCGCTGACCCGCCGCGAACTGGACTTCGAGGAGGCGCACATCGAGGTCGACCCGCACGACGGGACCTTCACCGCCCGGCTCCTGGTCCCGGGACCGACGGTCGGCGGCAGGCGCCTGGACGGGTTCGCCGGGCGCTGGCTGTGCCGCGGCAACCTGCTGATCACCGCGATCACCCTGCCGGCCACCGCGCCCGGGCACGGCTCCCCGGCCCCGGCACCCGCAGCGGCCGGCCACGGCCGGGACTCCGGCGGCGTGCCGCGGCTCACCGTCCCCTGAGGGCCCTCCGGTCGGCGGTGGGCGGTCAGCGCAACTCCGCGCCGCGGACGGCCCGGTCTGCTCCCTGGCGGCCGCAGGTTCCCCGTCCGGCCCGGCATCTTCGGGCACCTCGATCGCGTACCCGTGCAGCGGCTGGGAGGTGCGCCGGCCGCCGCAGCCCAGTTGGAAGCGCAGGTCCCACGTGCCCGGGGCAGGCGCCCGGCCGTGGCCGGCCGTGCCCCGGCCGAGGACGGGTCACCCCAGGTGGAGCGGCACGCGTACGGCCGCGGCGCCGAGTGCGGCCCGCTCCGCCGCCGTCGGGGCCCGGCGGCCGGTGCCGACCAGGAGCGCGTCCCGGTCGCCGAGCGAGGCCGGGAACGCGGCACCGGCGATCTCCTCCAGCGCCGCCCGGGACCGGGCCAGGCTCTCGGCGGGCGGTCCCGGCACGTGCGGCAGATGCGCGACCAGGTCCAGATGGTGCAGCGTCCACTCCAGGACGTAGGCCGCGAGGTAGTCGCCCGCGGTGAGGACTTGGCCGCGGGTCCGCACCCGCTGCTCCGGGTCTGCGAGTGCGGCGGCGCGTCCCGCGGCGGAGCCGACGTCGTCGAGGTGGAAGGTGAGCAGGTGCGGCTCCCGGTATGCCGCGGCCAGCCGGACGATGAGCGCGTCGAGCGGATCATCGCCGGTCGGCGGCCGGTCCGCGACCTCCCAGTAGGTCACCGCGTCGGCGGTCGGCTCGCTCCCGGTAGGGGTGGCGAGGGTGATCAGGACGTCCTGCGCGTCGATGACCAGATGGCACACCAGGTCCCGCACGAGCCACCCCGCGCACCCGGAGGGCTTCTCGAAGTCGGCTTCCGGGAGCGCGGCGACCGCCGTCCGCAGCGCCGTCCACGAGCAGGCGAAGAGGTCCACTGTCGGCACGCTAGTGCGGCACGCACCCGGCGGACAACCGGACACGGGCCCCGCCTGGTGCTGTGACCGCGGACGTTCACCGGGTCGGGGCGATGTCCTCGATCGCCGGGCGACTGGACATCCCAGCGTGTCCGGCGATGTGCGCAGTCCTCAGGTCCTCCCTCGGCGGGTGTGCCGTCATCCGCAGGGCGGAGACGGTCCGCCGTTGCGGACGACGCGCGGCTGACCTGTCCAGGACCAGCATGTACCTCATGACGACAGCGACCGTTCCGCTCCCCGGCTCCGCATCTGCGCCTGCCTGGGCTCGCCGCGCCGCCCACGCCATCGCTCTGTGTGCAGTCCCGTCCGGCCTGTGGCGCATCGCCATGGCATCCGGTGTCCATGTGGGCTACAGCGACCAGGTGCTCCGCGACGTCTACGACATCCCGGGCTGGGGCATCGCATACGTCGTCGGTCTCTCCCTCCTTGCCGAGCTGGCCGCTCTGTTTCCGCTGCTGCTCGTCAGCAACCGGTGGCGGCCGCTGCATCCCAGGATCCTCGCCCCGCTGGCCTGGACCGCCTCGGGCATCCTGGTCCTGGTGGCACTGTGGCAACTCGTGGTCGCTTTCACCGTCGAGAGCCAGACGTACCTGTCGAGTGGTACAGCACAGACCGTCTGGGGCTTCGCTTTCGCCCCGCTGTTCGCCATCCCGGCCCTGATGACTGCGGTGACTTGGTCGTACGCAAGACGGCACCGGGCACGAGGACAGGCAAAGCGCCGGCCACGACCTTGACACTCGACAACCTCTCCGCGCACACGAACTGGCGGATGACACGTCGGGCGGTCAGGAACAAGCCTTCCCGGTCACAGCGCTAGTGCGCGTTCAGCGGGATCTCGCACCAGACGCGCTTGCCGTTGCCGCGGGGTTCGACACCCCAGTCGGTGGCCAGCTCCTCGATGAGCATCAGGCCGCGCCCCGAGGTGGACTGCTCGGTGGCGGCCCGGCGGTAGGGGTTGTCGGGCGAGGTGTCGGTGACCGCGATGCGCAGGGCGCGGCTGCCGTTGCGCACCGGCCGGGCCGTGAGGGTGGCGTCGCCTTCGGTGTGCAGCAGCGCATTGGTGGCCATCTCGCTGGCGAGCAGCTCGGCGGTGTCCGCCAGGGAGTCCAGGGACCAGCGGTGCAGTGCGGTGCGCAGCGCCTGCCGGGCCGCGTGCAGGGACTGCGGGTCGCTGGAGGAGATGGTGACGGCCATCTGCGGTGCGGCCGGGCGCCGGCCGGAGGCACGGCGCAGCAGCAGCAGCGCGACATCGTCCTCTTCGCCGGTGAAGTCGCCCATGGTGCGCAGCAGGTGGTCGGCGAGGTCGTCGGGGCGTACGGGGCCGTGCCGCACCGCTTCCAGGAGCCGGGCGCGGCCCTCGTCGAGGTCCTGGGTGCGGGACTCGATGAGGCCGTCGGTGCACATCAACAGCGAGGAGCCGGGCTCGACCAGGGTCTCCGAGAGGGCGTACGGGGGCTGGGCCGAGGGCGCGGTGAGCCCGAGCGGCAGCCCGACGGGGGTGTCCAGCCATACGCAGCTCCCGTCGGGGCGGCGCAGCACCGGTTCCGGATGACCGGCCCGGACGGTGACGGCGACTCCGGTGCGGGGGTCGAACAGCACCAGGAGGCAGGTGGCGAACCGGTCGGTGTCCAGTTCGGCGAGGAAGGCCGAGGCGCGGGCCATGACGGTCAGCGGCGGGTGCCCCTCGGCGGCGTAGGCGCGCAGCGCGATCCGCAGCTGCCCCATGACGGCGGCGGCGGTCACGTCGTGCCCCTGGACGTCGCCGACCACGGCGGCGATCCGGCCGTCCGGCAGCGTGACGGCGTCGTACCAGTCGCCCCCGATTCCGCCGCGGGCCCGCGCCGGACGGTAGCGGGTCGCGATGGCCAGGCCGGGGACGTGCGGGATGTGCCCGGGCAGCATCGCCGTCTGGAGTCCGGCGGCCAGCTCGTGCTCCTGGTCGAAGAGCAGGGCCCGTTGGAGGGACTGGGCGATGGTGTTGCTGAGCGCGGTCAGCACGGTGCGCTCGTCGTGGGTGAAGCGGTCCTTGCCCTCGTAGGTCAGGCCCACGGCGCCGATGGGGGTGTCGTGCGCGATCAGCGGGAAGTACACCGCTGCGGTGGCGCGGGGCACCAGGCCCAGGTACTGGCCCAGCCCGGGGTAGCGCCGGGCGAACTCCGCGCGGCTGGTGACGAAGACCGGCTCCCGGGTGCGGACCGCCTCGGTGAGCGGCAGCGGGGCGCCGATCCGGGCCAGGTGGAAGTCGCGGATGATCTCGTCGGGCACCCCGTTGGAGCCCACCAGCCCCATCCGCCCGCCGTCGACCAGACCGAGGGTGATGCTGGCCGCCCCCAGCCGCTGCACCAGCCGGGTGGTGGTGAGCGCCTCCGCGACGTCCTCGACGGTGACGGTGGGGGCGAGGGCGTCGTTGACGTGGCCCACGAGGTCGGCCTGCCGCCGCCGCTCGCTCTTGGCCTGCCGCAGTTCTCGCGTCTGGTCGACCGCCTGGAGCTCCTCGCTGGCGTCCCGGATGATCCCCACGACCCGCGCCGGGGTGCCCTTGTCGTCGCACACGACGGTGGCCTGGGAGTGCGTCCAGCGCAGCGAGCCGTCGGGATGGCGTACCCGGAAGTAGATGCTGTATCCCGTCCGCGCCTTCAGCGCGCGGCCGACCTGCGCCTGGACCCCGGGCAGTTCCTGGGGCACCATCCGGTCGGCGATGGTGGCCGGGCGCTCGTCGTACTCCCCCGGCCGGAACCCCAGCACGGCGAGTCCCGCGTGGTCGTACTTCATCTCGCCCGACTGCAGGTCCCAGCAGAAGCTGCCCATGCCGTTGACGGCCAGCGCGACCTCGGCGGCGACCGGCGGGTCGCCGCGACCGGCGGGCCCCGTGTTCGGTTCGCGGAAGCGGTGCATCGCTGTCTCCCGATCGCGTGGCCTCAGTGCCTGCGCCCCGCTCAGCGACAGCCGAGGCAGCGCCTGGCGAGGCCACCTCCCCATCATGCGGGGAGCCGACCGGTACCGCGCGGCGAGCGGCGCGGCGCTGGCCCGGACGCGTGAGGGACCGGCCGGGCGGGAGCGGGGGCGGAGCGGTCCGGAGGGGGAGCCGCCGGGGCCGAGGCGCCGGCCCGGCAGTCCGTCGGTCCGGGGGGCCGGGGTCCGGGGAGCCGGGGGCCGGGGGGCCGGGGGCAGCAGGACAGCCGAGGACCCCGGCGCCGGAGCGCCGGGGTCCTGGGAAGGGTGCGGGTGCCGGGCCCGTGGTCAGGGCTTTCCGCGGGCCTGGCCGGCGGCCTTCTCGGCGGCGGCCGACTCGGAGTCGTGCGGGCTCGTCGCGAGCTTGCCGCCGCCGCTCTCGATGTGGGCGCGGACGAACCACTGGAACAGCTCCAGTTTGCGCAGGTGCTCGATGAGCAGGTCCTGGGTGACCAGGTCGGAGCTGTCGGTCGCCTTGACGGCCTTGCGGTGGTCCTCGATCACGCCGGTGTAGACGACGTCGAGGGCGCCGAGGTGTTCGATGGCCTCGGCGCGTCCGAGCGTGTAGTCGTGCCAGGTCCGCTCGGCGACCAGCACTCCCGGGGTGCCCCAGGGGGAACCGCCCAGCGTCGAGATCCGCTCGGCCGTGTTGTCGATCATCTCCCGGACGGCGTCGACCTGCGGGTCGAGCATCTCGTGGACGGCGATGAAGTGCGGTCCGATCACGTTCCAGTGCACGTGCTTCAGCGTCAGCGCCAGATCGTTGAGCGCGTGCAGCCGCATGCGCAGCAGTTGGATGACGCTGCCGCCCTCTGCCGTGGACATGCCGGGAACGGTGTAGGACGGGGTCGAGCCCTCGTTGGACGCGTGAGCTGCCACGGTGCGCTCCAATCCTCGGAAGTGGTCGGGAGGCGCGGGGCCGACGAGGTGGGCCCGTCGCCCTCCCAGCGGGTACGGCTCCACGGAGTGGGCGTACGTGAGCTGTTCCCGTCCCGGGGTTTCCGCCGAGCACGAGGCCAAACCTTGCCGCACATCCATTCGGGCGCCGGGGTGGCGAACCGGTCCGAGACCGTGCGGGAGTGCGGGACACCTGGAATACGGGACTCCCGGGACGCGGAACACCTGGGGCGCGGGACTCGCGGGGCGCGGAACACCTGGGGCGCGGGACTCGCGGGTCGCGGGACTCCTGGGGCGCGGGGCCCGGGCGCACACGGAGCGCCCGGACGTGCCGGGGTCCGGGCGTGCGGAGCGGCCCCTCAGCGGCCGAGGGCGCGCTGGAGCTGGGCCTTGGTCATCTGCGAGCGGCCGCGGACACCTCGCTGCCGGGCCTCGTTGTAGAGCTGGTCGCGCGTAAGGCCGCCGGGGCCCATGCGGTTGCCGGAGCGCCGTCCGCCGCGCCGGGAGGGGGCGGTGTCGCGCACCGAGGTGCGGCTCGCGCTCCTGGCCTCACCGTGCCGGGCACGCTCCTTGTTCACCGTGCGGGCCGCGATCTCCTCGGCCCGCGCGGGTGAGGCACCCTGCCGCCGGGCTCCCTCCTTGATGTGCTCGTACTGGCGTTCGCGCTTGCGGTCGGACCCTGCAGGCATGGTTCCTCCGAACGTCGAAAGATCCCCCGCCGCATCGCGCGCCGGCTCGCGGCGTGCCGTCGCGACGGTTCGGCACCGGGTTCCCCGCGCCCGGGAGCGCCACACCTCGGTGGCCGGCACGCCCGGGCCGGCGGACGGGCCGCCGGGCGCCCGTACAGGTCCGGACCCGGTTCCGAGTCCGGGTCGGGCGCCCGCAGGGCGGCTCGCAGGGCGAGGGGGCCGGGACGGGGTCAGCTCGTCGCACGCATCTCGAACCACGTCGTCTTGCCCCGCGGCAGCAGATCCACACCCCAGCGCTCGGCCAGAGTGTCCACGAGGAAGAGCCCCCGGCCGCTGGTGTCCAGCTCTCCGACCGGCAGCAGGCACGGCAGCCCGCGGGAGGGGTCCCGGACCTCGACGCGGATCCACCCCGAGCGCCGCAGCATCCGGATACCGATGGTGTGCGCGCCGGTGTGCCGCACGGCGTTGCCGACCAACTCGGAGACGAGCAGCACGGTGTACTCCGTGCGCTCCGCCGGAAGGGCCCACCGCTCCTGCAGCACGGCCTGGGTGAGGCGCCGGGCCAGACGGGCGGATTCCGGAAGGTTGGGCAGCGGCACCTCCCGTACGGTCGGATCGCCCGCTTGTTCGAGAACGGTGCGCACCGGCTCGGCGTCCCACTTCCCCGCTGGGTCTTCCGGAACCCGTTCGGTCACGCTCGCCACATCTCCCTGACCCGCCATGCCTCCATCATGGCGGCAGGGGGGTGCCGCTGGGGGCGGTTCGCGGGTATCCGCGAAGGCGGAACGACCGCCTCCAGGGCGGACCGTCCACCGCCACCCTGCTCCCCGGAACCCGGTGGATGCGCCCTGACCAGGGACGACCTGGGGTAACCAGTCGTGCGCAGATGATCACACCACGCCACGGCCCACCCACGAACGAGGGAGGCCCGGGCACGACGAATTCCCCCACACGGTGGGGTGTTCGGCCCGTGCGACGCTTTACGCCACCCCCGACCACCCCACCCCGCCGCCCTCTTGCCCGGCGCGGAGCGGTCGAGCACCGAATCGGCCGCCGGGGGACGGGAGGTCGGCCCGGCGGTCGTCCGGTCGGAACAGCCGGGCCGTGACGGCCGGTCGGCCGGGACAGCCCGTCGACCGGTCCCGCCGGTCGGTCGGTCCCGCCGGTCGGTCGGTCCCGCCGGTCGGTCGGGAGAGCCAGTCGGTCGGGAGAGCCAGTCGGTCGGGAGAGCCAGTCGGCCGCTCCAGCCGCGCCGCACCCGGCCGACCGCGGACCCCTCAGCGGAACCGGGCCTTGCCGGGGCCGTCCTCCACGAAGCTGCGCATGCCGATCTGCCGGTCCTCGGTCGCGAACAGTCCGGCGAACCAGTTCCGTTCGAGCGCCAGACCGGTCTCGATGTCCGCCTCCAGACCGAAGTCGACCGACTCCTTCGCCGCGCGCAGCGCGAGCGCCGGCCCCCGCGCCAGTCGCACGGCCCAGGCGTGCGCCTGCTCGTACACCTCGGCGTCCGGCACCACATGGTCGACCAGGCCGATCCGGGCGGCCTCGGCCGCCGCCACCGTCCGTCCGGTGAAGATCAGGTCCTTGGCCTTGGCGGGACCGACCAGCCGGGACAGCCGCTGGGTGCCGCCCGCGCCGGGGATCAGCCCCAGCAGAATCTCCGGTTGCCCCAACTTGGCGCCTTCGCCCGCGAACCGGACGTCCGCGCACAGCGCCAGCTCGCAGCCGCCGCCGAGGGCGTAGCCGGTGACGGCCGCGGCGACCGGCTTGGGGATGCGGGCCACCGCGGTGAACGCCTCCTGGAGACCGCGGGAGCGCAGGACCATCGCGGAGTGGTCCATCTCGCGCATCTCCTTGATGTCCGCACCGGCCGCGAACACCTTCTCGCCGCCGTAGAGCACCACGGCGCGCACGTCCTCGCGGCGGGTGGCCTCCTCGGCGAGTTCGCGCAGCAGGTCCTGGGTGGCGATGTCGAGGGCGTTCATCTTCGGCCGGTCGAGCCGGATGGTGCCGACGCCGTCGGCGACCTCGAGGCGCGCGGTGGCGCCGCTGGATTCGTCAGTCGTCATGCCGGGAAGGTTAACGGCCGTTCCGCGCTGCGGACCCGGTGCCATTCCTCACAGCGCCGGCCGGTCCCCCGCTGTCCCGGAGCGCCCGGCCACTGCCGCCCCCCGGGCACTCCGCGCGGCGGGCCGCCGAGCGACGGCCCGCTACTGCTTCGCCGTCCACTTCTCCCAGGACATGTTCCAGCCGTTGAGGCCGTTGTCCGGCTTGATGGTCTCGTCCTGCGAGTTCTCGACCTCGACCACGTCGCCGACCATGGAGTGGCTGAAGAACCAGGCGCCCGGCGTCCCGTTGGCGCCGCCGCCGCGCATGTCGAACAGGCCCACACAGCCGTGGCTGCCGTTGACCTTGCCGAACTGGTACTTGGCCATCCAGTAGTTGCCGTGGATGAAGGTGCCCGAGGTGCTCAGCCGCATCGCGTGCGGCACGTCCTTGATGTCGTACTCGCCGCCGAACCCCACGGTGTCCCCGTTCATCCGGGTGACCTCGTGCTTCTCGCTGATGACCATACGGCCGTTGTAGGTGGGGTTGGCCGGGCGCCCGGAGGTGATGGGAAAAGTCTTGATCTTCTCACCGTCGCGGGTCACGGTCATCGTCTTCTTCTTCGCGTCCACCACGCTGACCTGCTGCCTGCCGACGGTGAACCGCACGGTCTTGCGCTGCGTCCCGTAGACGCCCTCGGAGCCCTCGACGCCGCTCAGGTTGAGGTCGACGGCGACCTTCGTCCCGGCCTTCCAGTACTTCTCGGGCCGGAAGTCGAGGCGCTGGTTGCCGAACCAGTGGCCCGCCACCTCGACCTCCGGGTCCGCGGTCACGGATATGGCCTTCTCCACGGCCTCCCGGTGGGCGACCGGACGGTTGAAGTTGACCGAGAACGGCATCCCCGCGCCGACCTTGTCGCCGTTCTCCGGCGTGAAGTAGCCCACGAAGGTGTTCTGCGGCACGAACGTGGTGAACGCGGCGTGCTTGGCCGCGGCGCGCCCCTCGGAGTCCTCGGCCACCGCGTCCACCGTGTACTTGGTACCGGCCGCCAGGTGGGTGGCGGGGCGCCACACCGTGCCGCCCTCGGCGAGCTTCCCCTCGACCTTCGCGCCCTTGGCGTCCTGGACGGTCACCTTCGTCAGCTTGCCCTTGGCCGCCTGGACCTCCAGGACGCCCGAGGTCTGCACGTCGTCGGCGCCGTCCTTCGGGGCGACGGTCAGCACGGCCTCGGAGGGCCCCTTGGCGGGCTTGTCCCGGTCGTCGTCGCCGGTGTTCGCGCGGGCGCCGGTGCCGCCACCGCCGCCGCAGGTGGTCAACGTGAGCAGCAGCACCACCAGCAGCACCACGAAGCCGACGGCTGAGCCTCCGATGATCCGGGCACGGCTGTCCCCCCGGATCGCCTTCCACGTGAGCTTGTCCCCGGCCACGGTCTTCAGATCCAAGACGGCCCCATCCCTCGTCCTCACACGGCTTCGCGCACCCGTGTGCGCCCCCGAAAACGCGACATCGCGCCGCCCGGCCGTGAACGGCACATGAACGGCGGCGCGCATCCGCATTGTTAGATAACCACACCGCAATGACGGCGAACCGCTCCCTGGGGTCACCGTTCGGTCGCGTTTTTGGGAAGGGCGGAAGGAGAGGGTGTGCCCGGTCACCGGAGCCAGGGCGCCGCGTCCGTGCTCGGGAGACCGCGGTCGGGCTGGAAGCCGCGGACGAGGGGAAGCGGACGAGGGGAAGCAGACGGCCGGGAGGCCGGCGCGCCTTCCGGCCGCGGGTCAGTCCAGGGCCGAACCGCCGACCCAGGTCTCCCAGGGCATGTTCCAGCCGCCCAGCCCGTTGTCCGCCGCCACGGTCCGGTCGTGCGAGCCGCGCACGGTGACCAGGTCGCCGATCAGCGAGCGGTGGAAGAACCGCCCGGCGGGGGACTTGTCGTCCCCGCCGCGCTCGTCCTCCAGTCCGACGCAGCCGTGGCTGGTGTTCTTCTTGCCGAACGTGCGCTCGGAGGCCCAGTAGTTGCCGTGCAGGAAGGTGCCGCTGCGGGTGAGGCGCATCGCGTGCGGGACATCCTTGATGTCGTACTCGCCACCGAAGCCCACGGTGTCCCCGTTCATCCGGGTCTCCTGGAACTTCTCGCTGATGACCATGCGGCCGTTGTAGGTCGGGTTCTTCTTCGTGCCCGCCGTGACGTCCAGCCGGTCGACGGTGCGGCCGCCCTGGCGCACGGTCAGGGTGCCGCGGCCCACGTCCACGACGCTGCGCTGGTCGCGGCCGATGGTGAACGTCACCTGCTTGCGCTGCGTCCCGTAGACGCCGGGCGCCCCGCGGACATCGCGCAGCCGCAGGTCGAGGGTCACCTCGGTGCCGGGCTGCCAGTAGGTGCGGGGCCGGAAGTCGAGCCTGTTGCGGCCGAACCAGTGGGGGGCGATCTCCACGCGGGGGGTGGAGGTGACGTCGACGGCCCGCTCGACGGCCGCCCGGTCGGCGATGGGCCGACTGAACTCCAGCGAGACGATCATCGCGGTGCCGACGGTCTGGCCGTCCTCCGGGCGGAAGGTGCCCACGAAGCGGTGCGGCGGCACCCGGGTGGCGAAGGTGGCGTGCCGGATCACCCGGTCTCCCTCGCCGTCGACGGCCACCACGTCCACCTCGTAGGTGCCGGCCAACTCCAGCACCGTGCCCTTGCCGTGCCCGGCTCCGCGCCCTGAGGCGTTCTCCTCGGAGGCGGGCAGCGGGCGCCAGCTCCGCCGGTCGGCGGAGAACCGGCCCGCGATGGCCCGCCCGGCGTCCTTGCCCTTGTGCTGCATCCGGACGCTGCGCAGCTTCCCTTCCGGGACCGAGACCTCCACCCGCGCGTCGGTGGGGACGTCGCGGGCGCCGTCCTCGGGCGTCACCCGGATGGCGCCCTCGGGCGGCTTGGAGTCGTCCACGACGGCGCATCCGACCGGTGCGGTGCACAGGAGCGCGAGCACCACAGCGGCCGATCCGGCGCGCACCGCCCGTCGTACGCCCCGCGCGTGGTGCAGCAGCGCCCCGACCCGCCGTGCCGTCGTGCCCCGTCCCATACCGTCCCCGCTCCTGTGCGTCGCCTGCTGTCGAGGGCGTTCAGCCGCCCGCTCTCACCCGGACGAACGGACCAACGAAGCGCGTGCGGGAGGGACACCGGGCTCACACGGGTGAACGAGGAATCCCCGCGGCGGCCGAGCCGCCCCCGGAGCGCCGCGCACGTACGGGTACCGCGGGAAATCCGTTCGCCGCGGACCGCGCCCCCGGCCACACTGGCTGGACGTGACCCCTCCCGGTGCCGCGACGGCCGCTCTGCGTTCCCGCAACTTCGCCCTGTTCTTCACCGGCCGGGCCGTCGCCAAGCTCGGCGACGCGATGCTGCCCATCGCCCTGTCCGCCGGACTGATCCAGCACGGTCACGGGCCCGGTGCGATCGGGGCGGCGCTGGCCTCGCTGACGGTGTTCCTGGCGGGCTTCGTCGTCTTCGGAGGCGTCTTCTGCGACCGGTTCGACACCCGGACGCTCATGATCGGCGCGGATCTGGTGCGCGTGGTCACCCAGGCCGGCATGTCGGCGCTCTTCCTGAGCGGGCACGTGGTGCTGTGGCAGGTGTGCGCGATCGGTGCCGTCAACGGCGTCTGCGCGGGCCTGTTCCAGCCGGGGGTCGCCAGCACCGTTCCCCGGGTGGCCGACGACGTGCAGGGCGCCAACGGGCTGATCCGCACGGCGGAGTCCCTGGCCATGCTGCTGGGCCCGGCCCTCGCCGGTACGCTGGTGGGCGGCTTCTCCCCGGGCGGGGTGTTCGCCGCGCATGCCGGGACCTATCTGCTCAGTGCGGTGTGCCTGGCGCTGCTGCGGCTGCCGGCCGCCCGGGGCCGCCCGGCGGAGCGCACCCGCTACCGCGCCGACCTGGCCGAGGGGTGGCGCGAGTTCCGGGCCCGCACCTGGATGTGGAGCGTCATCCTCATCTGGATGGTCTACATGGTCACCGTCTCCGGACCGCTGGTGCCGCTGACCGCAGCCGAGATCATCCCGTCGCAGGGACCGGGGGTCTACGGGCTGGTCAACTCGGCACTGGGCGGCGGCACCGCGCTGGGCGGGCTGCTGGCGCTGCGCTTCCGGCCCGAACGGCAACTGCGTGCCGGGGCGTTCGCGCTGCTCGGGTGCTGCTGCTATCCCGCGGCTGTCGGCCTGGGCCTGCCGCCCGCGGTCATGATGGGGGCCGCGGCCGTCTGGGGTGTGGGCGGCGGGGTGTGGAGCGTGATGTGGGCGACCAGCGTGCAGACCCAGGTGCCCGGGCAGATCCTCAACCGCATCCACGCCTACGAGGTGGCCGGCTCGCTCGCCATGATGCCCGCGGGCCAGGCACTGGCCGGCCCCGCGGCGCAGTTGCTCGGGGCCCGGACGGTGCTGCTCGCGGGCGGCGTGATCATGGTCGGGATCAGTGCGGCGCTGCTGTCGGTCCCGGCCGTCCGTACGCTGCGCGCGGTGCCCCGCCGAACTCCGGCCCGCGGGAGGCCGTCCGCGGGGCGCGGCGCGGCGACCCGCGACGTCGACGCCTGAGCCCGCTGCTGCCGGGAGCACGGCCGGCGCCGGGTGCGTACCGGTGACGGCCGGGTACCGGCGGCACCGCGACACCGCGACACCGCGACACCGCGACAGTGCGGCACCGCGACACCGCGGGGCAGTGCGACACGGCAGCGGGCAACGGGCAGTGCACGGGCGCTGGACAGCGGAAGCACTTCTGTCAATTGTCCGCTATGCGGGCACGAGTTTCGTATCAACGAACAGAATCTGGCCAACCTGTGATCAGAGGTTGATGCGCCGGTGACATGTCCATGTCGTTAGTGGCAGGCTCACCAGCACGTCACACGGGATACGTACAGCAGCACGATCCCCGTCCGTACTTTCGCGTGACGCACCGCAGTTCAGTTCTGCCCGGGCGGTTGATCAGCCATGCCGTCCGGTCCCCACGGCAGAAGGAGTCACCGACGTGAGAATCACCTCCAAGCAGCGGATATCTGCCCTCGCCGCCACGGCGGCCCTGGTCGCGGCGGGAATCACCGCCGGAACCGCGGGCGCGGCCCCGGCCGGCGAGACCACCGCGAACGGCGCACTGCCCGCGCAGTTGACCGCGAGCCAGCACACGAAGCTGGTCAAGACGGCGGACACGGAGGCGGCGAAGTCCGCCGACGCCCGTGCCCTGGGCCTCGGCTCCAAGGAGAAGCTCCACGTCAAGGATGTCGTCAAGAACAAGGACGGCTCCACACACGTGCGTTACGAGCGCACCTACGACGGGCTGCCCGTCCTCGGCGGCGACCTCGTGGTGCACAAGTCCGCCTCCGGCAAGCGCACCGGCGCCTCCAAGGCCACCCGCGCGAAGATCGCGGTGAAGACATCGGCCCCCGCCGCGCACAAGCCCGTCAAGGCCGAGGCCAAGGGCAGCAAGGCCCCCCGGAAGATCGTCTGGGCGGGCGAGGGCAAGCCCGTGCTCGCCTGGGAGACCGTCGTCGGCGGCGTGCAGAAGTCCGGCGCGCCCAACCAGCTCCACGTGATCACCGACGCGAAGACCGGCAAGAAGCTCTTCGAGTTCCAGGGCATCAAGGAGGGCACCGGCAACAGCCAGTACAGCGGCAAGGTCGAGATCGGCACCTCGGGCTCGTCCGGCTCGTTCACGATGAAGGACGACGCGCGCGGCGGGAACCGCACCTCCGACCTCAACGGCGGCCAGAGCGGCGAGGGCACGGTCTTCACCGACGACGACGACGTCTGGGGCGACGGCACCACCGGCGACCGGGCCACCGCGGGCGTGGACGCGCACTACGGCGCCGGCCAGACGTGGGACTACTACAAGCAGGTGCACGGCCGCGAGGGCATCGCGGGCGACGGAAAGGGCGCCCTCAGCCGGGTCCACTACGGCGACAACTACGTCAACGCCTTCTGGGACGACTCCTGCTTCTGCATGACCTACGGCGACGGCCAGGGCAACAAGAACCCGCTCACCTCGCTGGACGTCGCGGCGCACGAGATGTCGCACGGAGTCACCTCCACCACGGCCAACCTGGAGTACGCGGGCGAGTCGGGCGGCCTGAACGAGGCCACCTCCGACATCTTCGCCGCCGCGGTCGAGTTCCACGCCGACAGCCCGGACGACGTGCCGGACTACCTCGTGGGCGAGAAGATCGACATCAACGGCGACGGCACCCCGCTGCGCTACATGGACGAGCCCAGCAAGGACGGCAGCTCGCTGGACTACTGGAGCCCCGAGGCCGGGGACGTGGACGTCCACTACTCCTCCGGCATCGCCAACCACTTCTTCTTCCTGCTGTCCGTGGGCAGCGGGGAGCGCGAGGTGAACGGCGTGAAGTACAACTCGCCCACCAAGAACGGCGAGAAGCTGGACGGGATCGGCATCGAGAAGGCCGAGCAGATCTGGTTCAAGGCGCTGACCGAGCAGATGACGTCGACGACGGACTACGCGGGCGCGCGCAAGGCGACCGTGCAGTCCGCCACCGACCTCTACGGCGCGGACAGCGCCGAGGTCAAGGCGGTGAAGGCCGCCTGGGCCGGGGTGAACGTGACCGGTAGCTGAACTGCGGCGGCGCCGCCCGCGGGGCTACGGCCCGTCCCCCACCGGGGAGGCAGCGGATCGGTGCCCGCCCGCGCGTGACATCGGCTCCCAGGACCTGTCGAGGTCCTGGGAGCCGTTGCCGTTTCCGGGAGCGCGCGGCTGCCGGTCCGCACCGGCGCACCGCCGGGGGCGCGGTCGGCCGCCGAAGCACCACACCCACGCGGCGGCGGTGTCGTTGAACAGCTCGCGCTTCGCATCCGGACCGTGTGCCGCTCAGTTGAGCGGCTCCGGGTCCTGCCGGTACGCGCCGCGTACGCCGAAGAGCCCGATCACTGGGGCAGGGAGGGCGGCGTGCGGCTCCTGCGGGGGAGGTGGGTCCTCCGCCCGGCCCGCGTCCGCGCCCTGCGACCGTCCTCACCGACCGGAGGGTCACCCACGCATGAGCGTCAACGAGCCCGTCCCCGACACCTTCGAGGACACCCCCGCCCGGGACCGCGATCCCGACTGGTTCAAGCGCGCCGTCTTCTACGAGGTGCTCGTCCGCTCCTTCCAGGACAGCGACGGCGACGGCATCGGGGATCTGAGAGGGCTCACCGCGAAGCTGGACTACCTCCAGTGGCTCGGCGTGGACTGCCTGTGGCTGCCGCCGTTCTTCGAGTCCCCGCTCAAGGACGGCGGCTACGACGTCTCCGACTACACCTCCGTGCTCCCCGAGTTCGGCGACCTGGCGGACTTCGTGGAGTTCGTGGACGCCGCGCACCAACGCGGCATGCGCGTGATCATCGACTTCGTCATGAACCACACCAGCGACCAGCACCCGTGGTTCCAGGAGTCCCGGCGCGATCCGGATGGGCCGTGGGGCGACTACTACCTCTGGGCCGACGACGACAAGCAGTTCCAGGACGCCCGCGTCATCTTCGTCGACACCGAGGTGTCCAACTGGACCTTCGACCCGGTGCGCAGGCAGTACTACTGGCACCGCTTCTTCTCCCACCAGCCCGACCTCAACTACGACAATCCGCTGGTCCAGGACGAGATGATCTCCGCCCTGCGGTTCTGGCTGGACCTGGGCATCGACGGCTTCCGGCTGGACGCCGTCCCCTACCTGTACGCCGAGGAGGGCACCACCTGCGAGAACCTTCCGCAGTCGCACGCCTTCCTCAAGCGGGTCCGCCGGATGGTCGATGCCCACTACCCCGACACCGTGCTGCTGGCCGAGGCCAACCAGTGGCCGGAGGACGTCGTCGACTACTTCGGCGACTACGCGACGGGCGGCGACGAGTGCCACATGGCCTTCCACTTCCCGGTCATGCCACGCATCTTCATGGCCGTGCGCCGCGAGTCGCGCTACCCGGTCTCCGAGATCCTCGCCAAGACGCCCGCGATCCCCTCCCGCTGCCAGTGGGGGGTCTTCCTGCGCAACCACGACGAGCTGACCCTGGAGATGGTCACCGACGAGGAACGCGACTACATGTACGCGGAGTACGCCAAGGACCCGCGGATGCGGGCCAACATCGGCATCCGCCGCCGGCTGGCGCCGCTGCTGGACAACGACCGCAAGCAGATCGAGCTGTTCACCGCGCTGCTGCTGTCGCTGCCCGGCTCGCCCATCCTCTACTACGGCGACGAGATCGGCATGGGCGACAACATCTGGCTCGGCGACCGGGACGCCGTCCGCACCCCCATGCAGTGGACGCCCGACCGCAACGCCGGGTTCTCCTCCTGCGATCCGGGACGGCTGTTCCTGCCGACCGTCATGGATCCGGTGCACGGCTACCAGGCCACCAACGTCGAGGCCGCCATGAGCTCGCCGAGTTCGCTGCTGCACTGGACCCGGCGGGTGATCGAGGTGCGCAAGCAGAACCCCGCCTTCGGGCTGGGCTCCTACGAGGAGCTCTCCTCCTCCAACCCGTGCGTCCTGGCCTTCCTGCGGGAGCTCGGACTCCCCGACGGCGGCGACGACCTGGTGATGTGCGTGCACAACTTCTCGCGGTTCCCGCAGCCGACCGAGCTGGATCTGCGGGAGTGGAAGGGGCGGGTCCCGGTGGAGCTGATCGGCGGCGTCCGCTTCCCCGCCGTCGGCGACCTGCCCTACCTGCTGACGCTCGCGGGGCACGGCTTCTACTGGTTCCGGCTGCGCAGGACCTGATCCCGCACCGGAACGCCCCCGCTCCGGCGGATGCGGGGCGGGGGCGGGGCGGCCTCGGGGGCCGGGGGGACCGGGGGGACCGGGGGGCCGGATCAGCCCTTGCCGGCCGCGGCGGCGCGCTCCTGCTGCGGGACCTGCTCGGCCGCGGCCTCGTCCACCCGGTCCCGGGCGGACTCCTCGTGGGCGGCCTCCAGGGTCCGCTCGTCGAAGGGCAGCGCACCGCGCAGCACCTCACCGACGCGCTCCCGGTCGATCTCCTTGGTCCAGGTGCCGACCAGCACGGTGGCCACGGCGTTCCCGGCGAAGTTGGTCAGCGCCCGGGCCTCGCTCATGAACCGGTCGATGCCGACGATCAGGCCCACGCCGTCCACCAGTTCGGGACGGTGCGACTGGAGGCCGCCGGCCAGGGTGGCCAGTCCGGCGCCGGTGACCCCGGCGGCGCCCTTGGACGCGACGAACATGAAGATCAGCAGCGAGATCTGCTCACCGATGCCGAGCGGGTTGCCCATGGCCTCGGCGACGAAGATCGAGGCCATGGTCAGGTAGATCATGGTGCCGTCGAGGTTGAAGGAGTAGCCGGTGGGCACGGTGATGCCCACGACGGGCCGGCTGACGCCCAGGTGCTCCATCTTCGCGATCAGCCGGGGCAGCGCCGACTCGGACGAGGAGGTGGACAGGATCAGCAGGAACTCCCGTCCGAGGTACTTCAGCAGCTTGAAGATGTTCACGCCGGTGAAGACCCGCAGGATCGTCCCGAGCACGGCGAAGACGAACACGAAGCAGGTCAGATAGAAGCCGATCATGATGACGGCGAGGGACTTCAGCGCGTCCACACCCGTCTCGCCGACCACCGCCGCCATCGCGCCGAAGGCGCCGACCGGGGCCACCCACATGATCATCGCCAGCACCCGGAAGACGACCTTCTGCAGGTGCCCGATGCCGCGCAGCACCGGCTCCCCCGCCGAGCCCATGGCCTGCAGTGCGAAGCCGACCAGCAGCGCGATGAGCAGGGTCTGGAGCACCTCGCCCCCGGTGAAGGCGGAGACCATGGTGGTGGGGATCATGCCGAGCAGGAAGTCGGTCAGGCCCTCACCGCCCTCGGCCTGCGAGGCGCCCGCGTCCCGCGCCGCGTCGGTCAACTGCAGCCCGTGGCCCGGCTCCAGGACGTTGCCGACGACCAGCCCGATCGCCAGCGCGACCAGCGACATCACCAGGAAGTAGCCCAGTGCCAGGCCGCCGACCGCACCGACCTTGGCCGCCTTGCGGACCGAGCCGATGCCCAGCACGATCGTGCAGAAGATGATCGGGGAGATCATCATCTTGATGAGATTGACGAACCCCGTGCCGAGCGGTTTCAGCTCGGTGGCCACCCCCGGTGCCGTCAGTCCCAGGACCACGCCCAGCACCACGGCGCCGATCACCGCGATGTAGAGGTAATGGGTGCGGTCCCGCTTGGCCCCCGGCTGCTGCGGGGCGTCCGGCGCAGCACCCGCTGCGGCCTGCTGCGGTGTCTTCTTCGACACGTCGGCGGCTCCTCGTCCATGGGTCACGTCACGATGTCTCCGCCGGAACGCCCTGGTGGACGCTCGATTGCGAATTCCGATCGTGTTGAGTCCCGGCGACTATGCAACACGGTGCGATGTGCGTCACCCTTACGTGCATTACGTGCACGAAACAAGCCACGGCAGACTGAGACGATGCGCGTCCCCCGACCCCGCTCCCCCTTGCGGTCCCGCCCGCGCAGCCTGGCAGGACAGCTCTTCGCCGTGCAGGTGGTGCTGGTCGCCGTGGTGGTCGCCGGATGCGCGGTGTTCGCGTACGTTTCCGGAAAGTCACAGGCCAGGGAGGCGGCGACGCACCGCGCCCAGGCCACGACGCAGGCCGTGGCCGATTCCCCCTCCGTCCGGGCGGCCATCGGATCCGACGATCCCAGCGCGCGTCTGCAGCCCTACGCGGAGCAGGTGCGCCGGGACACCGGCGTCAGCTTTGTGACGATCATGGATCCGCACGGCAAGCGGTGGACGCACCCCGACCCCGACCGGATCGGCGAGCAGTTCGTCGGCCACATCGGGCCGGCGCTGCGGGGCCACACCTTCGACGAGACCTACACCGGCACGCTGGGCCCGTCGGTGCGCGTGGTGACCCCGGTCCGGGAGGCCGGGCACGGCGGACGGGAGGGCCGGATCATCGGCCTGGTCAGCGCCGGGATCACCATCGACACCATCAGCAGACAGGTCGGCGAGCAGCTCACCGCCGTGCTCGCGGTGGCCGGCGGGGCCCTGGCGCTGGGTGCCGTCGGCACGTATCTGACCAACGCCCGGCTGCGCCGCCACACCCACGGGATGAACGCGGTCGAGCTCAGCAGGCTGCACGACTACCACCAGGCCACGCTGCACGCGGTACGCGAAGGACTGCTGCTGCTCGACGGGGAGGGACGGGTTGCGCTCGTCAACGACGGCGCCCGGCTGCTGCTGGGGCGGGACGGACCGCAGGAGCTGGTGGGCCGGACCGTCGCCGATCTCGGACTGCCGCCCGAGCTGACCGAAGCGCTGCTGGCCGGGGAGCCGCGCCGGGACGAGGTCCATCTGACCGGCGAGCGGGTCGTGGTCGTCAACACCGCGCCGGTGGACGGCGGGGAGCGCCGGGGCACGGTGGTGACCCTGCGCGACCACACCGAACTGCGGGCGCTGGCCGGTGAGCTGGACTCGGTGCGCGGCTTCGCCGAGGCGCTGCGGTCCCAGGCCCACGAGGCCGCGAACCGGCTGCACACCGTCGTCTCCCTGATCGAGCTGGGCCGGGTGGCGGAGGCGGTGCGCTTCGCGACCGAGGAGCTGGAGCTGGCGCAGGCGCTGACCGACCGGGTGGTGAGCGCGGTGCGGGAGCCGGTGCTGGCCGCGCTGCTGCTGGGCAAGGCCGCTCAGGCCAAGGAGCGTGGCGTCGAGCTGACGCTCGATCCGGACTCCGGTGCCGAGGACGTGCCCGGGATTCCGGGCCGCGACCTGGTGACGGTGCTGGGCAATCTGATCGACAACGCGGTGGAGGCCGTCACCGGCCCGCCCTCCGGCCCGCAGACGGGTACGGGCCCGGCCGGCGAGGAGCCCGCCGACAGCCCACGGGTGACCGTCACGATCCGGTGCACCCGCTCCGGCGACTTGCTGCTGCGCGTCGCCGACACCGGCCCCGGCCTGCCGCCCGGAGCCGGGGAGAGGCTCTTCGAGCGGAACTGGTCCACCAGACCCGGCCGGGGCGGCGGCATCGGCCTGGCCCTGGTGCGGCAGACGGCACACCGGCACGGGGGCGAGATCAGCGCCCGTGATCTCCCCGGTGCGGGCGCCGAGTTCGAGGTGCGGCTGCCCCTCCCGCAGCAGGCAGGGAGCCAGGAGGTACTGCGATGACACTCCGTGTCCTGGTCGTCGAGGACGACCCCGTGGCGGCCGACGCGCACGCCCTGTACGTCAGCCGGGTGCCGGGGTTCGAGGTGGCCGGAAAGGCGCACTCCCGTGCCGCGGCGCTCCGTGCGCTGGAGGACGCGGCGGGCCGGGGCGGCGGCGTCGATCTGATCCTGCTCGATCTGTATCTGCCTGACGGCAGCGGCCTGGACCTGCTGCGCGCGCTGCGTGCGGCGGGCCACTCGGAGGACGTGTTCGCGGTGACGTCGGCCCGCGATCTGACGATGATCCGCGAGGGGGTCGCACTCGGGGTGGTCCAGCATGTGCTGAAGCCGTTCACGTTCCGCACGCTCAGCGACCGGCTGCTGCGCTACGCGGACTTCCGCGCCACGGCCGAGGCCGGGGGCGAGGCGGTCAGTCAGGACGAGGTGGACCGGACGCTGTCGGTGCTGCGGGCCGCGCCCGCCGCCTCGGCGCTGCCGAAGGGGTTGAGCTCCCCGACGCTGGCGAGGGTGACGGACCGGCTGCGGGAGGCGGCCCGCGAGGGGCTGACGGCGAGTGAGGCAGCGGCGGCGCTCGGCGTGAACCGGATCACCGCACGCCGCTATCTCGAACACCTCGTCACCACCGGCTCTGCGGAGCGGCGGCAGCGCTACGGGCAGGTGGGGCGCCCCGAGCACCACTACCTGTGGCGCGGAGGCCCGGCGTCGGGCGGCGGGCCGTAGGGCCCCGTCGGGCGTAGGGCCCCGTCCCGGGCAGCGGCCGCCCGTCGGGCGGGGGCGAGGGACCGAGCCGCCCGGCGGCCGGCCGAGGCGGGCCGCCGGGCGGTGGTGCGGGCTGTCCGTCAACCGTCCGAACGAACGGTCCGGGGCTGCACGGGGGACAGCCCCGGGTGGATCAGCTCTGCGAGGAGCGGCGCTTGCGCGCGAAGGCGACGAGGCCCCCGCCTGCGATGACCACGGCGGCCGCGATGCCGGCGATCATCGGGGTGTTGCTGGAGGAACCCGTCTCGGCGAGGTCGTCGCCGCCGCCCTGCGGCTTCTCCGCCGGGGCGCTGGAGCTGGACTCGGGCGCGCTCGGCTCCGGCTTCTCGCTGGGGCTCTGCGAGGGGCTGGGCGAGGAAGGCGGGGTGGACTCCGACTCGCTGGGCGTCGGGCTGGGCGTCGGCTTGTCGCAGACCGGGGACGTCTTGGTCTCCGGGCCCCACGAGAAGCGGTCGCCGTCCGAGGCCACGACCTGAGCGGTGACCTTCAGCGGCTCGCCGTGCTCGGGCAGGTCGACCTTCTTGTGGAAGCTACGGCCGAAGGTCTCGCTGATCAGCGTCTCGTCACCGGCCTTGATGGTGACCTTGTTGTCCTTCGGCGCGTACATCTTCAGGTCGATCGAGACCGAGTCGCAGGTCACCGACCATGAAGGGGTGTGTGCCTGGGCGGGGGCGGCCGCTATCGCGGTACCGACGAACGCCGCGGCACCGGTCGCCGCGATGGCGACCGACCGCTGCCATCTGAGGCGCAGTGCTGTCATCGTTTTCCTTCCGGTAGGACCGTCGCACGAGATGCACGTACGACGGGTGACAGCACGGTACTCGCATCCTCAACCCGGAGCACACGCGCCCCGGAATATCCAAGTGTTCCCGTCCGTGGCCCAGTTCGGCCGGGCGCGGCCCGGGAGGCGAGACCGCAGGTCGCAGCGGGGTCAGCGGGCGCTGCGGGAAGAAGGTTGCGATTGGGTGAAGTTGGACATCCGCTTCCGGCCGGCCGCAGCCGCGGCCCGGCTGCGGGTACCGACTGCGGGTACCGACTGGGGTCTCGGCTGCGGAGAGGGAAGCCGCGGTCCTCAGCAGGGTCCCGGTACGGCCGGAACCGGACGGACCGTACCGGCGGAGTCGGCCACAGCCCGCACGAACGCACGCTGCAACGCGCTGCCGTGGCCGCCTCCCGTCACCACCGCCAGCTCCGACGGCGGCAGTCCGCCGACCGGCACGAAGGCGATGTCCGCACGGGCGTGCGCCTCGGCCGTGGGGCGGCACAGCAGCATGCCCCCGCGCCCCGCGGCGGCGTTGGCCAGTCCCTCCTGCAGGGTGGTCACCGCCGGGCCCCGTGCGATGGTGCGGCCGCCCGGCGTGCACGGCGGGGCCTGATAGTCGCGCCAGTACCCGGGGGCGGGCGGCGCTGCGGCGATGAGCCGGCAGTCCGCGAGATCCTCGGCGCTCAGTGCGGACCGGGCGGCGAGCGGGTGGCCGGCGGAGACGGCCAGGGTCCACGGCTGCTCCGCGAAACCCGGCCCCACCACCAGATCGGGCTCCGCGACCGGCAGCAGCAGCACGGCGGCGTCCACCTCGCCGCGCCGCAGCGGTCCGAACGGGTCCGCCATGGTGATCTCCACGATGGCGGTCTCCACCTGGGGATGACGGGCGTGCAGGAGGCCCAGAGCCGCCGTCGTCCGATGGTCGGCGCTGCCCAGGAACCCCAGCCGCAGCCGGCCGGTCACGCTCCGGGCCGCGGCGCGCGCCTCGTCCACGGCATCACCCAGCAAGCCGTAGGCGGGCCGGAGCTGTTGGAGGAACCGGGCGCCGAGCGCCGTCAGCGCCACTCGGCGGCTGGTGCGCTCCACCAGCCGCGCCCCGATCCGGTTCTCCAGCGAGCGCAGCAGTTGGCTGACCCTGCTCTGCGACACGTACAGCCGCTCTCCGGTGCGCCCGAAGTGCAGTTCCTCGGCGAGGACGAGAAAGCACTCCAGTTCCCTCATCTCCAGCGACCGGATCCGCGTACCGCCACCGCTGTCCGACTCCGCCTCCTGCACTCCGGCCTGCCCTCCCCCGCCCTGTCGACGGACCGCTGCTTCGCTCACGGAAGACCGATGAGCCCTGCTCATGGAAGGATGAGAAGTCCGCCGTTGTTCCCGGACGGCCGGGCGCGAAGTCTTGAACCATGACTGAGACCCCCACCCGCGTGGATCCCCGAGGACACGAGCCCGGCGGCCGGGAGCGCACGCCGCTGCGTGCGTGGCTCGGTGTCGCCTCGCTCACGTCCGCCACCTTCGCCGTCACCGCGGCCGAGATGCTGCCCGTCGGGCTGCTCACCCCGGTCGGCGGGAGCCTGGATGTCTCGGAGGGCTCGGCGGGACTGACCGTCTCCCTCACCGGCATCGTCGCGGCACTCGCCGCGCCCCTCGTGCCACCCGCCGCGGGCAGGCTCGACCGCCGCACCGTGCTGGCGGCGCTGGCGCTGCTGCTGGCCGCGGCCAACACCCTCTCGGCGACGGCGCCCTCCCTCACCGTGCTGCTGATGGCCCGCGTCCTGGTGGGGGTCGCCCTGGGCGGCGTATGGGCGCTGGCGGCCACCCTGCCGGTACGGCTGGTGCCGCAGCGCTCGCTGAGCACCGCGCTGGCGGCCGTCTTCGGCGGCATCGGGCTGGCCAGTGTGCTGGCGGTACCCGCGGGCACCATGCTGGGCGAAGCGTTCGGCTGGCGGGCGGCGTTCGGCGCCGCGGCAGGGCTGTCGGCTGCCGTGGCGGTGGCCCTCGCGCTGTTGCTGCCCGCGCTGCCCGCCGACCGCCCGGTGCGCCCCGGCACGCTGCCGCGACTGCTGCGGAACCCCCGGCTGCGCACCGGATTCGTCTTCCTCGCGCTGCTGGTGACCGGCCACTTCGCCGCCTACACCTATGTACGGCCGGTACTGGAGCAGCTCTCCGGCGTCGCGCCCGCGCTGGTCGGGGTGCTGCTGCTGGCCTACGGTGCGGCGGGCGTCGCCGGGAACTTCGCGGCGGGCGCCCGCGCGGCCCGGTGGCCCAAGAGCACGCTGTTGACGCTGGCGGGGGGCATCGCGGTGACGACCCTGCTGCTGGCAGCGGCGGGCCCGGCCACCGGAGCGGCCGTGGCGGCGCTGCTGCTGTGGGGTCTGGCCTACGGCGGGGTCTCGGTGAGCAGCCAGAGCTGGGTGCTGGCCGCGGCACCGCTCGAACGCGAGGCGGCTGGGGCCCTGTTCGCCTCCGTCTTCAACGCGGCCATCGCGCTGGGCGCCTTCCTCGGCGGCCGGGTGGTGGACGCCGCGCCGCTGCGCTCGGTGCTGCTGGTGGGCGCCGCGCTGGCCGCCTGCGCCTCGGTGGTGCTCGCCTTCGTCCGGGCCCCGGCCGGTCGGCAGCAGGAAACGGTGCAGCAAGAAACAGTGCAGCAGGAAACGGTGCAGCAGGAAACGGTGCGGCCGGAGGACGCCGGAGCCCGCCGGGCGGCGTGGACCGCGCCCCGCCCGGCACACGCCGGGGCCGCCGAGCCGCACGGGAAGCCGCACGGGCAGTGACCCCGCTCCGGCACCGGGCCGGGCGAAGGGGCCGGGGACCGGGCGGTACGGGCTGATCGAGCCGCCCGGCTCCGGCGGCGGGCGACCGCGCCGGGCCGGACGTCCCGGCGGCGCCGTCGCCCGGGGCGGTCGGACCGGCGTGCGGGCGGTCGGTCGGACCGGCGTGCGGGGGCACCTGAGGGCGTGTGGAGTCCTCCGCACACCCGGTGGTTCAGCGGCCGGACGCGGAGGGCCGCTGCGGCCGCCCGGCACCCGCGTCTCGCGGGACGGCGGCCGGGCCGCGGCTCAGAAGACCGCTTCGGTCTCGTCCATCCGGTCCTGCGGGACCCGCTTGAGCTCGGAGACCGCGTCGGCGAGCGGGGCCATCACGATCCGGGTGCCGCGCAGCGCTGTCATCCGTCCGAACTCCCCGCGGTGCGCGGCCTCGACGGCGTGCCAGCCGAAGCGGGTGGCGAGCACCCGGTCGTAGGCCGTGGGCGTGCCGCCGCGCTGGATGTGGCCGAGGATGACGGGCCGCGCCTCCTTGCCGAGCCGGTGCTCCAGCTCGACCGCGAGGCGGTTGCCGATTCCGGTGAAGCGCTCATGACCGTACTGGTCGATCACGCCCTTCTCGTACGGCATGGAGCCCTCGGCCGGGTGCGCGCCCTCGGCGACGCAGACGATGGCGAACTTCTTGTCCCGCGCGAACCGCTCCTCGACCATCTTGGCCAGGTCGTCGACCTCGAAGTTGCGCTCGGGGATGCAGATGGCGTGCGCGCCCGCCGCCATGCCCGCCTCCAGCGCGATCCAGCCCGCGTGCCGGCCCATGACCTCCACGACCATCACCCGCTGGTGGGACTCGGCGGTGGTCTTGAGGCGGTCCATGGCCTCGGTGGCGACGCCGACGGCGGTGTCGAAGCCGAAGGTGCGGTCGGTGGCGGAGATGTCGTTGTCGATGGTCTTGGGGACGCCGACGACCGGCAGCCCGATCTCGGCGAGCATCCGCGCGGCGGTCAGGGTGCCCTCGCCGCCGATCGGGATGAGCGCGTCCAGGCCGAGGCGGTCGATCAGCTCCTCGGAGTTGTTGCACGCCTCCCGCAGCCGGTCCCGCTCCAGCCGGGCCGAGCCGAGGATGGTGCCGCCGCGGGCGAGGATGCCGCTGACGGAATTTATGTCCAGGGGGCGGTAGCGGCCCTCCAGCAGGCCCTTGAATCCGTCTTCGAATCCGATGACCTCGTCGCCGCGGTCGTGTACGGCACGGTGCACGACGGATCGGATCACGGCATTGAGACCGGGGCAGTCTCCGCCCGCGGTGAGCACTCCGATACGCATGGGGTTCGCTTCTCCTGCTCCGTAGATGCCCACCCGGGAGGCGGGCCGCTTGGGGCACGGTCGGACCTCACTGTCCGGGGGTGCCGCTGGTCCCTGAGCCGGTGCGATTGTTTCACGTCTTGAAGGCGAGGGAAGGGGCCCCGCTCAGCATCCGGACCGCCTGGGAGCCGCCCTCCCGCACGGGCGCATCAACCACCCGCCTGGCGCGCGGGCTAACCAGTGGCGCAGGTATTGTCAAGGGTATAGCCCTGCCCTTACGGGTGCTTTCCAGGCGGAACTGCTCAAGAAATCCCCAAGGCGCTCCCGATCGCGACCGGAGGAGACAGCGCGTGACGCGCAGCGTGTACGTGACCGGCATCGGCCGCAGCGACGGCCGCCAAGTGGTCGAGCTGGGGGTCATGGAGCTCCTGACCCGCCAGGTGGACCGCGTGGGGGTGTTCCGGCCCCTGGTGCACGACGAGCCCGACGAGCTCTATGACCTGCTGCGCAGCCGCTACCGGCTCACCCAGCCCGCCTCCTCCGTCTTCGGCATGGGGTACGAGGAGGCGGCGGCGCTCCAGGCCGAGCAGGGCACGGACGAGCTGATCTCCCGCCTGGTGGACCGCTACCACCAGGTCTCCGACGCCTACGAGGCCGTCCTCGTGCTCGGCACCGACTTCGCCGACACCGGGCTGCCCGCCGAGCTCGCGCTCAACGCGCGGCTCGCGAACGAGTTCGGGGCCGCCGTGCTGCCGGTCGTCGCCGCCCGCGACCAGGCCCCCGAGGCAGTGGTCGCCGAGGTGCGCAACGCACACGACGCCTACGCCTCGCTGGGTGCCGACCTGATCGCGATGGTCGCCAACCGGGTGGCCGACCCCGAGGCCGCGGCAGCCGTGCGCGGACTGGCCGAGCGGCTGCCCGAGCCGGTGTTCGTGCTGCCGGAGGAGCCCGCGCTGGCCGCGCCCACGGTGGCCCAGGTCAAGGAGGCGACCGCGGCGAAGATACTGCTCGGGGACCACGCCGGACTCTCCCGCGACGTCCGCAACCTGGTCTTCGGCGGAGCCCACCTGCCCGTCTTCCTGCCCGCACTCACCGAGGGCTGTCTGGTGGTCACCCCCGGCGACCGCTCGGACCTGCTCATCGGGGCGCTGGCCGCGCACTCCGCCGGCTCCCCCGCCATCGCCGGCGTCCTGCTCACCCTGGACGAGCGCCCCGACGACCAGACGCTGGCGCTGGCCGCGCGGCTGGCGCCCGGCACACCGGTGCTGGTGGTCCCGGAGGGGTCGATGCCGACCGCGGACGCGCTGCTGTCCCTGGAGGGGAAGCTGACCGCCGCCACCCCGCGGAAGGCCGAGATCGCGCTGGGGCTGTTCGAGACCCACGTGGACGCCGCCCAGCTCTCGGCCCAGCTCTCGGTGGAGCGCAGCGAGCGGGTCACGCCGATGATGTTCGAGCACGAGCTGGTGGAGCGCTCACGCGCGGCACGGCGGCACATCGTGCTGCCGGAGGGCACCGAGGAGCGGGTGCTGCGCGCGGCCGAGGTGCTGCTGCGGCGCAACATCTGCGACCTGACGCTGCTGGGCGACCCGGCGGTGATCCGCAAGCGCGCCGCCGAGCTGAGCATCGGCCTCGACCTGCCGGCCGGCGACGAGACCCCCGCCGACCCCCTCTCCGGCCCGGGCGGCGCCACCGCGCGCATCGTCGATCCGCAGACCTCCCCGCTGCGGGAGCGCTTCGCCGAGGTGTACGCGGCGCTGCGCGCGCACAAGGGCGTCACCTACGAGCTGGCCCACGACGTGGTCTCCGACGTGTCCTACTTCGGCACGCTCATGGTCAACGAGGGCCTGGCAGACGGCATGGTCTCCGGTGCCGTGCACTCGACGGCGGCGACGGTCCGCCCGGCCTTCGAGATCATCCGCACCCGGCCGGACGCCTCGATCGTCTCCTCGGTGTTCTTCATGTGCCTGGCCGACCGGGTGCTGGTCTACGGGGACTGCGCCGTGGTGCCGGACCCGGGCGCCGAGCAGCTCGCCGACATCGCGATCCAGTCGGCGACCACCGCGGCCCGGTTCGGGGTGGAGCCGAGGGTCGCGATGCTGTCGTACTCGACCGGCACCTCGGGCTCGGGCGCCGACGTGGACAAGGTGCGGCGGGCCACCGAGCTGGTCCGCGAGCGCCGCCCGGACCTCCTGACGGAGGGACCCATCCAGTACGACGCGGCCGTGGAGCCCTCGGTCGCCGCCACCAAGCTGCCCGGCTCCGCGGTGGCAGGGCAGGCGACCGTGCTGGTCTTCCCGGATCTGAACACCGGCAACAACACCTACAAGGCCGTGCAGCGCTCGGCCGGGGCCATCGCCGTGGGCCCCGTGCTCCAGGGGCTGCGCAAGCCGGTCAACGACCTGAGCCGCGGTGCCCTGGTGCAGGACATCGTCAACACGGTCGCGATCACCGCGGTCCAGGCGCAGGACGCGTTCCCGCACGGCTCCGGCGGCTGAGCGCCGCCCTGTCCCCCGTACCCGCACAGAGAGCACCCTGCCGTGAGCCCCTCCCGGATCCTCGTCCTCAACTCCGGCTCGTCGTCGGTGAAGTACCAGCTGATCGACATGGCGGACCGCAGCCGGCTGGCCGCGGGCCTCGCCGAACGGATCGGCGAGGAGACCTCGACCGTCACCCACCAGCCGCTCGCCGCCGGGGGCGAGCGGCGCACCCGCACGGGCAGGCTGGCCGACCACGGCGCGGCGCTGGGAGCCGTCGCCGAGGAGCTGGCCGCCGACGGACTCGGCCTGGACTCCCCCGAGCTGGCCGCGATCGGCCACCGGGTGGTGCACGGCGGGCTGCGGCTGACCGAGCCGACGGTGGTGGACGACGCCGTGCTCGAGGAGATCGAGCGACTGGTCCCGGTGGCGCCGCTGCACAATCCGGCGAACCTCACCGGCATCCGCACGGCGCAGCGGCTGCGCCCCGACCTGCCGCAGGTCGCCGTCTTCGACACCGCGTTCCACTCCACGATGCCGGAGCACGCGGCCCGCTACGCCATCGACACGGAGACCGCCGACGCGCACCGGGTGCGCCGCTACGGCTTCCACGGCACCTCGCACGCCTATGTGTCGCGCAAGGCCGCCGAGCTGCTGGGCAAGGACCCCGGCGAGGTCAACCTGATCGTGCTGCACCTGGGCAACGGCGCATCGGCCTCCGCGGTGCGCGGCGGGCGGTGCGAGGACACCTCCATGGGACTGACCCCCTTGGAAGGGCTGGTGATGGGAACCCGGTCGGGGGACATCGACCCGGCGGTGGTCTTCCACCTCAAGCGGGTGGCCGGAATGGACGCGGACGCGGTGGACGAGCTGCTGAACAAGCGCAGCGGCCTGCTGGGGCTGTGCGGCGACAACGACATGCGGGAGATCCGCCGCCGGATCGACGCGGGCGACCGGGCCGCGGCGCTGGCCTTCGACATCTACATCCACCGGCTGAAGAAGTACATCGGGGCCTATTACGCCGTACTGGGCAGGGTCGACGCCGTCGTCTTCACCGCAGGCGTCGGCGAGAACGCCGCACCGGTGCGCGAGGCCGCCGTGGCGGGTCTGGCGGAGCTGGGTCTGGCCGTGGACGGCGAGCTGAACACGGCGGCGGGAAGGGAGGCGCGGCTGATCTCGCCCGGGTACGCGAGAGTGGCCGTGGCCGTGGTTCCGACCGACGAGGAGCTGGAGATCGCAGAGCAGACCTACGCGCTGGTCGCCCCGAGCCGAGCGGCCCCGACGCCCGGGGGCGCCGCCCCCGAATCGTTCAGTACCTAAACAAAACGATAGGATCGCCACCATGCGCCGTTCCAAAATCGTCTGCACCCTGGGCCCCGCCGTCGACTCCTACGAACAGCTCAAGACGCTGATCGAGGCGGGTATGAACGTGGCCCGGTTCAACATGAGCCACGGCTCGCACTCCGAGCACGAGGAGCGGTATCACCGCACCCGCAAGGCCGCCGAGGAAACCGGCCGTGCGGTGGGTGTCCTCGCCGACCTGCAGGGCCCCAAGATCCGGCTGGAGACCTTCGCCGAGGGGCCCGTCGAACTCGTCCGCGGCGAGGAGTTCACCATCACGACCGAGGACGTGGCGGGCGACAAGAGCATCTGCGGCACCACCTACAAGGGGCTGCCCGGCGACGTCTCCAAGGGCGACCCCGTGCTGATCAACGACGGGAACGTCGCGCTGCAGGTCGTCGAGGTCGAGGGTCCCCGGGTCCGCACGATCGTCATCGAGGGCGGTGTCATCTCCGACCACAAGGGGATCAACCTGCCGGGCGCCGCGGTGAACGTGCCCGCGCTCAGCGAGAAGGACATCGAGGACCTGAAGTTCGCGCTCCGGATGGGCGCCGACATGATCGCTCTCTCCTTCGTGCGCAACGCCTCCGACGTGCGCGACGTGCACCGCGTGATGGACGAGGTCGGGCGCCGGGTCCCGGTGATCGCCAAGGTCGAGAAGCCGCAGGCCGTCGCCAACATGGAGGAGGTCGTGCTGGCCTTCGACGGCGTGATGGTGGCGCGTGGCGACCTGGCCGTGGAGTACCCGCTGGAACAGGTCCCGATGGTGCAGAAGCGACTCGTGGAGCTGTGCCGCCGCAACGCCAAGCCGGTGATCGTGGCGACCCAGATGATGGAGTCCATGATCACCAACTCCCGGCCCACCCGCGCGGAGGCCAGCGACGTCGCCAACGCGGTGCTGGACGGTGCCGATGCGGTGATGCTCTCGGCCGAGTCCTCGGTGGGCCAGTACCCGATCGAGACCGTCAAGACGATGTCGAAGATCGTGCAGGCCGCCGAGGAGGAACTGCTCGGCCGCGGCCTGCAGCCGCTGGTGCCCGGCAAGAAGCCACGCACCCAGGGCGGTTCGGTCGCCCGCGCGGCCTGCGAGATGGCCGACTTCCTGGACGGCAAGGCCCTGGTGGCCTTCACCAAGTCCGGCGACACGGCCCGGCGGCTGTCCCGCTACCGGGTCGGCCAGCCCATCCTCGCCTTCACCACGGAGGCGGCCACCGCCAACCAGTTGACGCTGAGCTGGGGTGTGGAGACGTTCGTGGTCAAGCACGTCGACCACACCGACGAGATGGTCGACCTCGTCGACGCCGAACTGCTGCGGCTGCAGCGGTTCGAGACCGGTGACACGATGCTGATCACCGCAGGCTCCCCGCCCGGCGTTCCGGGCACCACCAACATGGTCCGCGTCCACCACCTGGGCGCCGCCTGATCCGCTGACGGGTGCCCGCACCCGGCGCCTCCGGGCGCCGGATGCGGAGGCGCCCGACCGGACCGGCGAGAAGTCCCGCACCCTGGGCAGGGTGCGGGACTTCTCGTGACGGGGCGCCTGCTGTCCGGGGCCTACCGGCTGACGTACTGGTGCAGTCCGGGAATCGTCAGGGTGCCGCCGAACTGGCCCGCCTGCCGTACCGACACATCGGTGAAGTAGGCGAAGGGCACATTGATCGGCGGAGGGGTCTCGGGACTGAAGGTGATCGGGATGAGCCCGAACAGCTTGCCCTTCAGCTCCTCGGTGTACATGGTCACCTTGCCGCCGCGGATGGTCGACCGGGATCCCTCGGCGGCCTGCACGTGGTAGGTCACGCCGTCGGCCTGCACTGTCTGGTGCAGATCGCCGATGTCCAGCGCGTCGGCGGTGAACTTGAGGGCCTGCTTGGTCTTCCCGTTGGGCATGGTGATGTTGACGACCCCCTGGTAGTCGAGGCCCATCAGCGTCAGCGAGGACGCCTCCAGGTGCCAGGGGTCGTTGGGAACCTGGGCCGGGGTCTGCTCGCCGGTCCCCTCGACGTCCATCTTCTCGGGGCACGGGAAGGGCTTGCCGGCGTCCTTCTCGGGGTCGTAGTCGCGGGCGGTGCCGTCCTTCGCGTCGGCACCGGCGCCGGAGTCCTCGCCCGGCTTGCCGTCCTTGTCTTCCTTCTCGTCCCCGGTCTTCTTGCCGTCCTTGGCGCCCTTGGCGTCCTTGCCGTCCTTGTCGGACCCGCTCGCGGCGCCGCTCCCGTCGGCCTTCTCGGTCCGGTCGGCCGTGCCACCGCCGTCCGATCCGCGCTCGGACTTCGCGGCACCGCCGGACGAGGAGCTCGCGTCCCCGGAGTCCCCGGCATCCCCGGAGCCCTCCGAGGGGCTGGGCGTGGGACTGCCGGAGGGTTCGTCGGCGGGCTCGTCGGTGTCCTCGCCCTTGTCCGGGTGGAGGAGGTCGTCGAGCGTGTTGCCCACCCCCAGCGGGTCGTACCAGGGGTTCTCCTCCTCGTCGTCCTGCGCGCTCTCCTCGGCCTCGGCGGACGGCGAGGGCGAGGTGGCGGGCTTCTCGGAGGCGGTCTTCCCGGAGGGGGCGGCAGAACCGGAGGATCCGGACGGCTTGTCGCCGTCGGTCCCGGCATCGGAGTCGCCGTCCTCGGACTTCCCGTCCGAGTCCTTCTCGCCGTCGGCCTTCCCGGCGGCTTCCTCGGCGGCCTTCTCCCGCTCGGCCTGCTTGCGGGCCAGCTCCTTCTTGAGCTTCTCGGCCCGCTCCTTGCGCTCGGCCTTCTCCTCCTCGGTCTCCTGCTGCTCGGATATGGAGACGCAGGAGTCGCCCTTGAAGGGGTTCTTGGGGAGCGGCTTGGCGTTGGCGAGCTGCGGAGTGAGTCCGACTCCCAGCAGGACGGCCGAGGGCATCGCGGCCAGGGCGACCGCCTTGCCGGCCGGCAGATGGAACCGGGTCAGCAGCGGCTTCCTGGGGGCGGCGTGCCGGGGTCCGGCTCTGCCCCGGGCACCCGACGCGGCGCCCGGGCGCGCGCCCTCCCCTTCGTGGACCTCGTCACCCGGCACGGTGCCTCCCGTTCCCGTCATACGCGTCGACCCCGTCCGCGGGGGACGCTCCAGAGACTGCTGTGTTGTCGCTCGCCGGCCCCGTTCCGTCGTCCGTACCGGCATCCTCCGCGGGGTGCTCGGCCTCCTCGGCGCGGTCGGCCCGCTCCGTGCGCTCGGCCCGCTCGGCCGGCGCGGTGGGCTCGGCCGCGACCGTCTTGCCCGGGACCCAGGAGACGCCCAGCGCTCCACCGATCAGTCCGAGCAGGAAGCCGATCAGGAAGGCGCCGAAGTTGGAGACGACGAGGGAGACCAGCGCGAGGAGGATCGCGGCCACGCCTGCGAACACCCGCGACTGGGGCTGGAACCACATGGTCAGTCCGAGCACGACCAGCAGCACGCCGATGATCAGCGAGCCCGCGCCCGCGGTCGTCGACATCCGGATGGTCAGGGACCCCAGAGTGAGGTTCTGGTAAGGGACGTACATGATCGGGATGCCCGCCAGCAGCGTCAGCATCCCGCCCCAGAACGGGCGCTGGCCGCGCCAGTGCCGGAAGGACTGCCTCTTGTGGCCGAATCCGGTCGTCAGACTCTGTCGCGTGTCGGCGCTCATGGTACGGGGCTCCTCGGAACTGGCACAGAACTTGCTGGTGTGGAGCGGACCCTACGGGTGCGGAGGTGCGGTCGGAGCGGGTGCCCTCGCCCTCCGCACCCGCGGGAGGCTCACATCAGTAGCACTCGGACTTGCCCTTCTTGACGCTCATGTGCAGACCACTGAGCTTGAAGGTGCCTGCGGTGGTCGCCCACGCGCGCTGCTTCACGTCGGTGAACCGGACGCTCTCCGCCTGCTGGGCGAAGGAGCCCTTGGCGTAGGCGTCGCCCTTGTGCGGACCGGGACCCTTGGTGGTCTTGTCCGTGCTGACGCCGATGTCGATGTTCTTGAACGTGGCGTTCGCGTACAGGTCGTCGGCGTCGATGTAGAGCTTCTTCGCCTCGACGCGCGGACCGCCGTTGCCGCCGGCGCTCAGCTTCATCGAGACATCGCCGAAGACCGGGACCGGAACGACGACCGACTGGCAGAGATTGCGTATCTTCGCCGAGTTCATGCCGACGACGGCGACGGGCTTCTTGCCCTTCTCCGTGCTGTCGAGCGCGCCGTACTGGACGAAACCGGTGCCGTCCAGCTGATCCGCCGTCACCTTGAACTGCTGGCCGGAGACGCTGAACGACGCCGCCAGCGCACCCTGCGAGAGGGCGACACCGATCGCTGCCGTAGCGGCCACGCTCGGCACCATGACTACGGCGAACCGCTTCCATCTGGTCCCGCCACGAGCCAGGGACTCCATGACTTTCCTCCTTCTCGGACGTACATCTCCGGCTCGGAGAGCCGTGCCGCCTGTGCTCAGCGGGCCGCTCCTGCCGTGGGGGTACCTCCCGGCCACCTGGCTGGGGAGGGAGACGAGCTACGTCCTCGGAACGGAGAGCGCCAACGTCGTCCATGCCGTCCTCACGCACGTCACGTCCGAGTTGTTGACGATCACCCCCGAGCGACAACCACGGGCCACGCTCTCGCGCAACCTTGCTTTGAAGGACAGGCCCTGCCGTGGAGCAGGGACCCCCCTGTCCTGAGGACCGGCGGGTGGAACGGATGTTGGGTGATGCATGTGGTGCAGATGGTGCGATGCCGGTCCACTCGGTGGGGAACCATCGACCACGGCGCCGAATGGATGCCGGGCTGCGGTGCGATGGACCGAGCGTGGCCGATCGTGGTGCATCTGAGCCCGCCGCACAAGGGGGTTCGTTACTTACGAGTAACGGCTGGATAACCCGGAAGCCGTCGCGGGGTACCGATCGGCGACGGAGAGTCGTGAAAGGGGGTGGGGGCGAAACCGTGTCAACCGGGCAAGCCGGGAGGTTTTCGCCAGATTTCGCTACGGTGCGTAAGGGCGGCCGCGATTACCAAGTTTTGGTAAAGCGCGGCCGCCGTTGTCGCTAAATCAATGAGTTGCGGCGCCTGTGTGACCGTCGGTACGGGCAGGTCAGAACAGCGCGCGGGCGAGGGCCGCGCGCGCGGACCCGACGCGCGGATCCTCCGGGCCGATGACCTCGAACAGCTCCAGCAGCCGCACGCGTGCCGCGTCCCGGTCCTCACCGGCCGTGCGCCGCACCGTGTCCACCAACCGGCCGAAGGAGTCCTCGACGTGACCGCCGGCCATGTCCAGATCGGCGACCCGCAACTGCGCGGCCACGTCGTCCGGACGGTCGGCGGCGTCCTTGCGGACCTGCCGGGCGTCCATGTCCTGCACCCGGGAGAGCAGTTCGGCCATCGCCAGACCGACCTTGGCCTCCACGTTCGCCGGCTCGTCCGCAAGCTTGTTGCGGTACGCCTGGATGGCACCGGGCAGATCGCCCGAGTCCAGCGCCTGCTGGGCGGCGGCCAGCACCGGGTCCTCCGGGGCCTGCGGCTCGGCCGGCTCGGCGGCGGCCTCCTCCTGGGGGACCCCCTGCAGGCCGGTGATGCCGAAGCGCTGCTCGGCGACCTGGACGAGCTGGTCCAGCGTGGCGCGGATCTGCTGCTCGGGGGCCGCCCCCTGGAACAGCGGCAGCGCCTGCCCGGCCACCACGGCGAAGACCGCCGGGATGCCCTGGACGCCGAACTGCTGCATCAGCATCTGGTTCTGGTCGACGTCGATCTTGGCCAGCAGCAGCCGGCCCGCGTACTCCTGGGTGAGCCGCTCCAGGAGCGGCGAGAGCTGCTTGCACGGCTCGCACCACTCCGCCCAGAAGTCGATGACGACCGGCACCTCGGCGGAGCGCTCCAGCACCTCCGCCTCGAAGTCGGCCTCCCCGACATCGAGCACCAGGCCGGCCGGCCCCGGCGGCCCGTTCCCCTCGGCGGCACGGGCTCGCCCCTGCTCCGCCTTCTGCTTGGCCTCACCGGCCGCCTTCACCGCGGCGAGGTCGACGACTCCGCTCATGGACATGTTGCGTGGCTGCATGAGTCCAGTCTCCCCCCTTGCCGCGGCCTCGTGTGCAGTGGTCGCCAGGTCCCCACCCGGCGTGTGATCGTCGCGGGGGTCATTCCGCTACGAGTCGTAGCGTAACTTGTACGACCCGCGCCCCCGCAAGACACCAACGCACCGGCACGCAGTGATCCACCTCACTCTGCACCTTCCGTACCGATCGGTAGGGTCTGCGCATGGCCGTCCCCGACCCCCTGCCCTCAGCCCAGCGCCGCGGCCGTCCGCGCAGCGCCGCGGCCGACCGGGCGATCCTCGCCGCCACGCGCGCCGCGCTGGTCGAGATCGGCTGGAGCAGGCTGACGATGGGCGAGATCGCCCAGCGTGCCGGAGTCGCCAAGACCACCCTCTACCGGCGCTGGGCCGCCAAGAGCGAGCTGGTGATCGACGCGGTCGCCGTCCTCTTCGACGAACTGCGGCTGCCCGACCGGGGCTGCCTGCGCGCCGACGTGGAAGGGGTCGTGCTCTCCTTCGCGGCCCTGCTGCGCCGCCCCGAGGCCAAGACCGCGCTGATGGCCGTGCTCGCCGAGTCCACCACCGACGAGGCGCTCCGGCCCCGCATCCGCGAGGCGATCGTGGACCGTCAGAAGCGGCTGGTCCTGGACGGGCGCGCGCGGGCGCAGCAGCGCGGAGAGCTGCCTCCCGACCCGGCCGACCCCGCCGAGACCGCACGCGTCGTCGACCTGATCTTCGATGTGATCGCCGGCGCGGTGGTGCACCGCTCGCTGGTGAGCGACTGCCCGGTGGACGAGTCATGGGCCCGGCTGTTCACCACCCTGCTGCTGGAGGGGCTGGGCGCGGTCTCACCCCCGCCGGCCCCCGGCGGCGCGGCAGCCGGCGCAGCCGCGCCGGACGGGACCGAGCCGACCGGCGGCGGCCGTTAGCCGGCCGGCATCCGGAAGCGGCCCGCCGCGGACTGCGGGCACCACCGCGGTGCGCCTCGCGCCCGTCGGCACAAGCTGCCGGGTCCGCCTGCGGGAATTCCCCGGTGGGCGGCGGCCACGCTCTGCCACAATGCGGCGGTGACCGCACAGGAAGCACCGCAGACCCTCCCCGCACCGCTGCTCCGCGGCCCTCAGGAGGGAGAGACGATCGATGTGGCCGGCGTCGAGCACTTCTTCCGGCTGACGGCCGAGCACACCGAAGGGCGCCTCTCCTTCGAGGAGTTCACCCTGGCCCCGGGCGTCGTCGGGGCCAGGCCGCACGTCCACCACGGACACGACGAGTACTTCTACGTACTGGAGGGCGAGCTGACCCTCCACAACGGCGAGGGGGAGGTGACCGCGGGCCCCGGCGCCCTGCTGGCGGCCGTGCGCGGCACCCCGCACGGCTTCCGCAACGCGGGGACCCGCACGGCGCGCGCCCTGTGCCTCTACACTCCAGCCGGTTACGAGGGCTACTTCCGCGACGTGCACGATGCGGTGGCCTCGGGCGCCGAGGTGACGGACGCGCTGCTGGCGGAGTTCCGCGGCCGCTACCGCACCACCTCCGCGGACCCGGCCTGAGCCGCCCGGGTCCGCGGGCCCGGGATCAGAAGACCGGCGGCTCGGTGTAGGTGCCCCACTCGTCCCGCAGGGCTCCGCAGATCTCCCCCAGCGTGGCCTCGGCCCGGACCGCCTCCAGCATGGGCGCGATCATGTTGCCCTCGCCCCGCGCGGCCTGCACGAGCGCGCTGAGCGCGGTGCGCACGGCGGCGTCGTCCCGCGCGGCGCGCCGGTCGGTGAGCGCCGCCACCTGCTCGCGCTCCACCTCGTGGCTGACCCGCAGGATCTCCAGGTCGCCGGTGACCGATCCGGTGTGGCAGTTGACGCCGACGACCCTCTTGTCGTTCTTCTCCAGCGCCTGCTGGTAGCGGAAGGCGGACTCGGCGATCTCGCCGGTGAACCAGCCGTCCTCGATGCCCCGCAGGATGCCGGAGGTGATCGGGCCGATCGGGTGCTGCCCGTCGGGCACGGCGCGCCGCCCCCGCTCCCGGATCTGCTCGAAGATCTTCTCGGCGTCCGCCTCGATGCGGTCCGTCAGGTCCTCGATGTACCAGGACCCGCCCAGCGGGTCGGCGACGTTGGTGACGCCGGTCTCCTCCATCAGCACCTGCTGGGTGCGCAGCGCGATCTCGGCGGCCTGTTCGCTGGGCAGCGCGAGGGTCTCGTCCAGCGCGTTGGTGTGCAGCGAGTTGGTGCCGCCCAGGATCGCCGAAAGGGCCTCCACGGCGGTGCGGACGACGTTGTTGTAGGGCTGCTGGGCGGTCAGCGAGACGCCCGCGGTCTGGGTGTGGAAGCGCAGCCACTGCGCCTTCTCGCTGGTGGCGCCGTAGACGTCGCGCATCCAGCGGGCCCAGATGCGGCGCGCCGCACGGAACTTGGCGATCTCCTCGAAGAAGTCGAGGTGGGCGTCGAAGAAGAAGGAGAGTCCGGGCGCGAAGGTGTTGACGTCCAGGCCGCGGCTGAGCCCCAGTTCGACGTAGCCGAAGCCGTCGGCCAGGGTGTAGGCGAGCTCCTGCGCCGCGGTGGCCCCGGCCTCGCGGATGTGGTAACCGGAGACCGACAGCGGCTTGTAGGCCGGGATGCCCGCCGCGCAGTGCTCCATCAGGTCGCCGATGAGCCGCAGATGGGGCTCCGGCTGGAAGAGCCACTCCTTCTGCGCGATGTACTCCTTGAAGATGTCCGTCTGCAGGGTCCCGTTCAGGACGGCCGGGTCGACGCCCTGCCGCTCGGCGGCGACCAGGTACATGCAGAAGACGGGGACGGCGGGACCCGAGATCGTCATGGAGGTGGTGACGTCCCCCAGCGGGATGTCCCGGAAGAGGACCTCCATGTCGGCGGCGGAGTCGATGGCGACGCCGCAGTGGCCGACCTCGCCCAGCGAGCGCGGGTCGTCCGAGTCCCGCCCCATGAGCGTGGGCATGTCGAAGGCGACGGAGAGCCCGCCGCCGCCGGCCTCGAGGATCATCTTGTAACGCTCATTGGTCTGCTCGGCGTTGCCGAACCCGGCGAACTGGCGGATGGTCCAGGTCCGGCCCCGGTAGCCGGTCGGGTAGAGCCCGCGGGTGAAGGGGAACTCGCCCGGCCACCCGATGCGCTCGAAACCCGCGACGGTGTCGCCGTCCCGGGGCCCGTAGGCCGGCTCCACGGGGTCGCCGCTGAGCGTGGTGAAGTCGGCGTCCCGCTTGCGCGCGGAGTCGTAGCGCTCCTGCCAGCGGCGGCGGCCTTGTGCGATGGCGTCAGCATCCATACCCTCGAATTTACTAGGACGTCCAAGTAAATGTCGATGACACAGTGCCCCGGTGTGGCCCACGCGACCCCGGCCGGAGGCCGGAGCCGCCGGGGCGGGAAGCGGGAGCCGCCGGGGCCGGAGGCCGGAGCCGCCGGGGCCGGAGGCCGGAGGCCGGAGCCGCCGGGGCGGGAAGCGGGCCGGGCCGGGCTCAGGCGCCGACCGGGGCCGCCGTCCCGTCCTTGAGCAGCGGCGCGACCTCGCGGGTGACCTTGCGCTCGACGAAGAAGGCGGCAGTGGGGACGGTGCCCGCCAGCAGCACCCACAGCTGCTTGCCCAGCGGCCACTTCGCCTTCTGGCCCAGATCGAAGGCGAAGATCAGGTACAGGATGTAGAGCCAGCCGTGCGCGATCCCGACCACACTGGTGAAGCCGTCGGCGCCGTCCATACCCAGCAGGTACTTGCCGATCACACCGAGCGTCAGCAGGACGAGGAGCACAGCGGTGACGTACGCCATGACGCGGTAGCGGGTCAGCACGCTTTGTTTCATGGAAACGAGCGTAACCGCCGCTCCCGCGCGCCCCGCCACCGCCCTGGACGCTGCCCCCGGTCCCCCGGCGGACGCCTCCTGCCGCCCTTCGGGCGGATCCGGCTCAGTGCCCGGGCTCCTCGGGGAAGTCCCCGGCGGCCACCCGCAGCGGGCGCAGCAGGGCGAAGATGTCGCCGAGCTGCCCGACGTCGTAGGCGCCGAGGCCGAAGTCCATGGCCATCAGGTCCTCGGTGGCCGCGTCGCACACCTCGCGGCCCTTGTCGGTGATCGCCGCGAGGGTGCCGCGGCCGTCGTCGGGATTGGGCCGCTTCTCCACGAAGCCCGCCGCCTGCAGCCGGTCCACGGTGTTGGTCACCGACGTCGGATGCACCATCAGCCGTTCGCCGATCTTCGACATCGGCAGCTCGCCCTTCCTCGAGAAGGTCAGCAGCACCAGGGCCTCGTACCGCGCGAACGTCAGCCCGTAGGGCTTGACCACCGCGTCGACCTCGGACAGCAGGATCTGGTGAGCGCGCATGATCGAAGTGATCGCGGCCATGGACGGGACCGAGCCCCATCGCTGCTTCCAGTGCTCATCGGCACGGGCGATCGGGTCGAACGTCAGACTGAGCGGCTTGGGCACCCTACGACCCTACCGGCCGGTCATGTACCGGCTGAAGTCGTCTCACCCTCCGGGCGTTCCACATCACGCACCCGGTGCCCACGGCACCGGTCAGCGCGATGACGGTGTGCGCCGGCACGGCCTCGGCCAGTGCTCCGCCCAGCGCCATCCCCAGCCCCTGGGAGCTCATCAGGCCCGCCGTCATCAGCGTCAGGGCCCGGCCCCGCAGCTCCTCGGGGGCCGCGTCGAAGAACCACCGGTCCAGGCCCAGGGTGTAGCCCAGGCCCGCGCCCGAGAGGCACAGCGCGGCCAGTGCCAGCGGCAGCCCCGGGCGCAGGACGAAGACGAGCAGCGGGAGCAGCAGCGTGGCGGCGAGCGGCAGGACCAGCCGCTCGCGGGCCGCCGGGGACAGCAGCGAACCGACGGCCAGCTCGCCCGCCACGCTGCCCACGGGCGCCGCGGCCAGCAGCACACCCACCCCGACGGGCCCGGCCCCCAGCGCGTCGGCGTACGGCGCGGCCAGCCCCTCGGGGACGACGGCGAACAGCGGCGGCAGCCAGCACAGCAGCAGCAGCGCCCGCACCCGCGGATCGGCCAGCAGCCGGCGGGTGCCGCCGCGGGTGTGTGCGGCCGCGCGCACCAGCGCCGGCCGCAGCCGGGTGCCGGTCTGCAGGATCAGCGCCGACCCCAGGAACCCGGCGACGGTGAGGACCAGCGCCGTGCGCGGCGCGATGACGACCAGCAGCAGCCCGGTCGCCGCGTTGCCGACGATCAGGGCGCTCTGCGCGACGACCCGCAGCAGCGACCGGCCGAGCACGAACGCGTCCTGGCCCGGCAGGATGGCGCCCAGGCTGGCGGCCCGCACCCCGGTGAACAGCGGCTGCACGAAGGCGGCCGCGGCCCGCAGCGCGAGCAGCAGCGCGACCTGCGCCCCCGGCAGCAGCATCGCGGCGACGCAGGCCGCGCTGAACACGTCGCAGCCGACCAGTACCCGGCGGGCGCTGAACCGGTCCGCCACCGAGGCCAGCGCGGCCCCGCCCACCGCGTTCGGCAGGAAGCCGAGTGCGAAGGTCAGGGCGCTCAGCAGCGGCGAGGAGGTCTCCGCGTAGATCATCACGGGCAGTGCGAGTCCCGCCACGACCGTCCCCAGCAGGGAGAGCACATGCGCCGCGAACACGGCGCGGAACTCCGGCACCCGGAAGAGCCCGGCGTAGCGCGCCCGCTGCGGGACCGCGCCCGCCCGCGCGCTGTCGGTTCGCTCGCTGTCGGCGCACTCGCTGTCGGCTCGCGCGCTGTCCGCCCGCTGCGGGACCGCGTCCGCCCGCGCGCTGTCCGACGAGGTGCTCGGTTCGTTGTCCGGTGGCATGAACCGAGGCTGGACCAGGCGGCCCGCGCGGGACAGAGTTTCGGCTGCAGCCGAATCGTCCGCCCTCGGCCGTACCCGGCCGGACCCGCCCAGGGAGCACCCGTGCCGTTCGAGATCCGCTTCGGCCCCGCCGATCCGCTCCACTGCCGGTTCGCGCTCTCGCCGGTGTGGGAGACGCAGGCCGCCGTGCGCCTGCTCGTGCACGCCCGGGACGCCACCCCGCACCGGCACTGGGTACGGCGCGCACTGCCGCTCGCGCGCTCCCTCGCGCTGGAACCGCTGCGGGCAGTGCTGCCCCGGCGCGGCTACACCCCGGACTTCCTCTTCCCCGCACCGGCCGGGCCCGCGAGCAGCTTCGCGGAGGAGATCGGGCGGGTGCGGGCCACCGACCCGGCCCGGGCGCACGCCGAGATCGTCCGGGCGCTCGCGGACACCCCCGGCGCGGCGGAGTCCCGCACGGCGCGTGAACTGCTCGGCGATCCGGCAGGTGCGGTGGAGGCGCTGGCGGCAGCCGAGACCCGGGCGTGGGAGGCGCTCGTCGCACCGGAGTGGCCCCGGCTGCGCGCCGTGCTGGAGGCGGACATCGGCTTCCGGGCGCGGCAGCTCGCGGAGGGCGGCCTGGCCCGGGTGTTCGCGGCGCTGCACCCCCGGGTGAGCTGGCAGGACGGGACGCTGCGGGTGGACCGGCCACCCCGGCACACCCGCGCCCTCGCCGGCGGAGAGGGGGTCACGCTGGTCCCCAGCGTGTTCGTGTGGCCCACCGTGGCGGCGGGGTTCGACCCGCCCGCACCGGCCGCGCTGATGTATCCGGCACGCGGCATAGCCCGGCTGTGGGGGGCCGCGCCGGACGATCCGTCGCGCGCCCTGGCCCGGCTGCTGGGCCGCAACCGCGCCGCCGTGCTGGCCGCGCTGGCGGAGCCCGCCTCCACCAGCGCCCTGGCGGCCCGGCTGGGCCTGGCACCCTCCTCGGTCTCCGCCCACCTCGCGGCGCTGCGCGGCGCGGGGCTGCTGGCCTCGTCGCGGGCCGGCCGCCAGGTGCTCTACGGGCGGACGCCGCTGGGCCGGGCGCTGGCAGCCGGCCGGGACGAGGGCGGCTCCGCTCCGCCGGGCCCGGTCAGCTCCCGTCGAGGTACCGGTCGACCGTCGCGACCTTCGCGGTGAGTCCGTCGGTGACGCCGGGCCGGATGTCGGCCTTGAGGACGAGCGAGACCCGGGGCGCCCGCGCCTCGACCGCCGCGACCGCCTGCCGTACGACCTCCATGCACTCCTCCCAGTCGCCTTCCAACGAGGTGAACATGGCGTCGGTCCGGTGCGGCAGCCCGGACGCGCGGACCACCCGCACGGCGTCGGCGACGTACTCGCCCACGTCCTCGCCGACCCCCAGCGGCGTGACGGAGAAGGCGACGATCACGAGTTGACCGCGCTGGGCGAGGTCTGCTCCTTGCGGGCGCGCGCCGCGATCACTCCCGCTTCCTCCTCCTTGCGGAGCATCTTGTCCGCGAAGAAGCCGCCGGTCGGGAGCACCGAGAGGACGAAGTAGAGCGCGGCGCGGTTCCGGTCCCACTTGTTCCGGTACCAGGCGTCCAGCCAGAAGAGGACGTAGATGAGGAACAGGACTCCGTGAATGGGACCCATCACCTTCACGGCGCCCGGCGCCCAGCCGATGTCCGTCGCCCACTTCAGCAGCGAGCAGGGGAGCAGGATGAGGAAGGAGATCGCCTCGGGCACCGAGGTGAGTCGCAGACGGCGCAAGGCGGAGACCGCCTTGGGCGGCAGGCCGCTAGGAGTTTCCAGTATGGCCACGGCAGGTCCTCAGATCGTATGGGTCGAGCGGGGTCGGCGGTGCGGGGAAGCCGCGGAGAAGGGGACGAGCGGCGCCCGGCGTTTGTGAAGGAACGCACAAGCTCTTCCATTGTGGCAGCCCTGCAATGGATCTCGGGCCGCAGGGTAGGTTCGTCGCGTGGCTCAGTTCCGACTCGACGGCACCAAGGTGCTGGCCGTCACGCTCGAGGGCGGCGGCGACGCGGTCAAGGCGAAGAACGGCTCGATGGTCGCCTACGACGGCGAGATGGCGTTCAAGAAGTTGAGCGGCGGCGGCGAGGGCGTGCGTGGCATGGTCACGCGCCGGCTCACCGGCGAGCAGATGACGGTGATGGAGGTGAAGGGCCGGGGCACCTGCTACTTCGCCGACCGGGCCTGCGACATCAACCTCGTCCGGCTGAACGGCGAGAAGCTGCACGTCGAGGCGAGCAACCTGCTGTGCACGGACAGTGGTCTGCGCACCGGTACCAGCTTCACCGGACTGCGCGGGGCCTCCCAGGGCAACGGGCTGTTCACCACCTCCGTCGAGGGCACCGGCCAGGCGGCGCTGATGTCGGCAGGCCCCGCGGTGCTGCTGCGGGTCACTCCGCAGACCCCGCTCCAGGTCGACCCGGGCGCCTATGTCGCACACCAAGGGGATCTGCGGCAGAGCTTCCAGTCCGGGGTGAACTTCCGCACGCTGATGGGCGAGGGCTCCGGCGAGGCGTTCCAGGTCCGGTTCGAGGGCACGGGGCTGGTGTACGTGCAGCCGAGCGAGCGCAACACGCTGGGAGGGGACGTCTGATGCCGTTCCGGGAGTTGTCCGGCAAGCTGGTGGAGGCCCGTGTCGTCCCCGGGCAGCGGATGTTCAGCCAGCGCGGCGCGATGGTCGGCTACCGGGGCGAGGTCTCCTTCACGCCCAACATCCAGGGCGGCCAGGGCGGTGTGATGTCGATGATCGGCCGCCGGGTGGCGGGCGAGGCCGCGCCGCTGATGACCGTGGAGGGCGACGGCACCGTGATGTTCGGCCACGGCGGCCACCACATCCAGGTGATCGACCTCGACGGCGACACGCTGTGCGTCGAGTCGGACCGCCTCCTCGCCTTCGACGGCACCCTGCGGCAGGGCACCCTCTTCCTCGGCAGGGACGGCGGGGTGATGGGCATGGTGCGCGGCCAGGTCTCCGGGCAGGGCCTGTTCACCACCACGCTCTCCGGGCAGGGCTCGGCGGCCGTGATGGCGCACGGCGGCATCGTCCAGCTCCCCATCGCCCCCGGCCGCCCCGTCCATGTGGATCCCCAGGCGTATGTGGCGCACTTCGGCGACGTACGCAACAAGCTGTCCTCGGCGCTGGGCTGGCGGGACATGGTGGGGCGCGGCTCGGGCGAGGCGTTCCAGCTCGAACTGTCCGGCAGCGGCGCCGTCTTCGTGCAGGCCAGTGAGGAGAAGCTGTGATGTCCCAGCCGCCGCAGGGGGGCGCCCCGCAGGACTACCAGGTGTACGACGCGGCGTCGCTGCCCGCGAACGACAACGTCAACCCCTACGCCTTCTGCGTCGAGCTGGACGGCCAGTGGTTCCTGCAGAAGGGGAAGATGATCGCCTACTACGGGCAGATCGACTTCCACGGGATCGGGCACGGACCGCTGGACGGACTCGTCGCGAGCAGCTTCCACTCCCCGCTGCACGCCGCGGACTGGGTCGTCGCCCAGGGGCGCGGCAAACTGCTGCTGGCCGACCGCGCCTTCGACATCAACTCCTACGACCTGGAGGACGGCAATCTGACCGTCCGGTCCGGCAACCTGCTCGCCTTCGACCCGTCCCTCTCGCTGAAGCAGTCGATCATCCCGGGCTTCCTCACCCTGATCGGCACCGGCTCCTTCGTGGCCGCCTCGAACGGGGAGGTGCACTTCGTGGAGCCACCGGTGCGGGTCGATCCGCAGGCACTGGTCGGCTGGGCGGACTGCCCTTCGCCGTGCCACCACTACGACCACCGGTACCTCAAGGGCGTCATGGGCGGGTTGCGCGCCATGACGGGGGTGGGCGGCGCCTCCGGCGAGGAGCACCAGTTCGAGTTCGTCGGAGCGGGCACCGTGCTGATCCAGTCGTCCGAGGTGCTCATGGACGAGCGCGACACGGGCGGCGTCCCGCAGCAGGCCGGGGTACCCGGCGGCCAGGGCGGCGACAGCGGCCACGGCGGGCAGCAGGGGCCGCAGCTACCGGGCCAGTTCGGCAGTCTCCAGCGCCGTCTGGGGCTCTGAACAGCCGTCCGGCAACGCTGCGGAGCGCAGATACCACGCGGCGTAAGCACGCCTGTACGAGCGTGGGTAGAGTCTCACGGTATGGACACCGATGACGGCACCCGTTGGCTCACCGAGGACGAGCAGCGCGCCTGGCGCACCCACCTCGACGTCGGCAGGCTGCTCAGCTATCAGCTCGAGCGCGATCTGCAACCGTTCGGGTTGACCCTCAACGACTACGAGATACTCGTGAATCTCTCGGAGTCGCCCGAGCACCGCTTGCGGATGACCGACCTGGCCACAGCGACGCTCCAGTCCAAGAGCCGGCTGTCGCACCAGATCACCAGGATGGAGAAGGCCGGGCTGGTGCGGCGGGAGTCCTGCGAGTCGGACAAGAGAGGGCTGTTCGCGGTGCTCACCGAGCACGGCTGGGAGACCATGCGCACGGTGGCACCGCACCATGTCGCCTCGGTGCGGCGCCACTTCATCGACGGGGTCTCCCCCTCGGACCTCGCCCATCTGGAGCGCATCCTGCGCCCCATGGCGGAGAAGCTCCGCACCGAGCGGGGCCGCGTGTAGCGCTCCCGCACCTGCCGGCCCCACTCCCGGGGGCGTCGTCGGGAACCGGGTGGACGCGGAAGGACGACGACCGCTCCGTCGTCCTGGTCCGGGCCTCACCCCTCGGTGACGCCCTCGACCAGCTCGTCGGCCGCGGTGTAGGGGTCCAGCGTCCCCTCGACCACCCGCGCGGCCAGCGCGTCGAGCCGCTTGCCGCCCCGCAGCTCGCCGATGCGGCGGCGCAGCGCGGTGACCGCGATGGTCTCGATCTCCTTCGCGGCACGTGCCGCGCGGCGCTCGGCCAGCACGCCGCGCTCCTCCATCCAGCCGCGGTGCTTGTCCAGGGCCGCGACCATCTCCTCCAGCCCCTCGCCGCGCGCGGCCACGGTCCTGACCACCGGCGGCCGCCAGTCGCCGGGGCTGCGGGCCTCGCCCAGCCCGAGCATGTGGTTGAGTTCGCGGACGGTGGCGTCGGCGCCGTCCCGGTCGGCCTTGTTGACGACGTAGACGTCGCCGATCTCCAGGATTCCGGCCTTCGCCGCCTGGATGCCGTCGCCCATGCCGGGCGCGAGCAGCACCACGCTGGTGTCCGCCTGCGCCGCGATCTCGACCTCGGACTGCCCGACACCGACGGTCTCGACCAGGATCACGTCGCAGCCCGCCGCGTCCAGCATCCGGATCGCCTGCGGGGCCGCCCAGGCCAGGCCGCCCAGGTGGCCGCGGGTGGCCATGGACCGGATGTAGACGCCCGGGTCGGAGGCATGCTCCCCCATCCGCACCCGGTCCCCCAGCAGGGCGCCGCCGGAGAACGGCGAGGACGGGTCGACGGCCAGCACGCCCACCCGCCTGCCCTGCGCGCGGTACGCGGTGACCAGCGCGGAGGTGGTGGTGGACTTGCCGACGCCGGGCGACCCCGTCAGGCCGACCACATAGGCGTTGCCGCAGTGGGGCGCGACGGCCGCCATGGCCTCGCGAAGCTGCGGGGAGGCTCCCTCGACGAGGGAGATCAGCCGCGCCACGGCCCGCGGCGCGCCCTCCCGGGCCGCCGCCACCAGCGCTGCGACATCCGCCATGTCAAACCGCTCCGTTCTGGGCTGTCACCGTCTGTCCGTTCCTCCTACCCGGTTGCGGCGGGATCTCCGCTCCGGACCCGGGCCGTCCCGCCGCATCCTGCTGCAGCCCGCTGCGACCCGCCACCGGCGGACGGAGGGCACCCGCCGGGGCGACCGCCCGGCCCGGGAACGACTTCCCGGGCCCCGGCGGGAGAGCCGCCGTCAGGGGACGCGGATCAGCAGGGCGTCGCCCTGTCCGCCACCCCCGCAGAGGGCCGCGGCGCCCAGCCCGCCCCCGCGCCGCTTCAACTCCAGCGCGAGGTGGAGGACCAGGCGCGCCCCGGACATCCCGATGGGGTGCCCCAGGGCGATGGCACCGCCGTTCACGTTCACCTTTTCGGGGCCGATTTCCAGGTCCTTCATGGACTGGTACGCGACGGCCGCGAACGCCTCGTTGATCTCGACCAGGTCGAGGTCGGCGACCGCGTGCCCCGCCTTCTTCAGCGCGTGCTGAATGGCGTTCGAGGGCTGCGACTGGAGCGAGTTGTCCGGCCCGGCGACGTTGCCGTGTGCACCGATCTCGGCGATCCACTCCACACCGAGCTCCTCGGCCTTCGCCTTGCTCATCACCACGACCGCCGCGGCGCCGTCGGAGATCTGGGAGGCGGAACCGGCGGTGATCGTGCCGTCCTTGGCGAACGCGGGCCGCAGCTTGCCCAGCGACTCGGCGGTGGAGTCGCCCCGGATGCCCTCGTCCTCGGAGAAGAGCACCGGGTCGCCCTTGCGCTGCGGGATCTCCACGGGGGTGATCTCCGCCTGGAAGAGCCCGTCGCGCTGCGCGGCGGCGGCCCGCTGGTGGGAGCGGGCGGCGATCTCGTCCTGCACCTCGCGCGGGATGCCCAGGCGGGTGTTGTGCTTCTCGGTGGAGGCGCCCATGGCCACGCCGTCGAAGGAGTCCGTCAGGCCGTCGTGCGCCATGGAGTCGAGCACCTCGAGGGAGCCGTACTTGTAGCCCTCGCGGGACTTGGGCATCAGGTGCGGGGCGTTGGTCATCGACTCCTGGCCGCCCGCGACGACGACGTCGAACTCGCCCGCGCGCACCAGTTGGTCGGCGAGCGCGATGGCGTCGAGCCCGGAGAGGCACACCTTGTTCACGGTCAGTGCCGGGACGTTCATCGGGATGCCGGCCTTGACCGCGGCCTGGCGCGCCGGGATCTGCCCGGCCCCGGCCTGCAGGACCTGGCCCATGATCACGTACTCGACCTGGTCGCCGCCGATTCCCGCCCGCTCCAGGGCCGCCTTGATGGCGAAGCCGCCCAAGTCCGCCCCCGAGAAGGACTTCAGCGAACCGAGCAGCCGCCCCATGGGCGTGCGGGCTCCGGAGACGATCACGGATGTGGTGCTGCTGGGGGTGGGAGTCATGTGAAGTTCCCTTCCGGGGGGAAGTTAACGAGGGTTACCACTCAAGATACTGAGCGGTACCACCCGCGGTCACCGGTCGATGAGTGTGACCGTGCGCACGTTGCGTAACCGCGCGGAGAGCGCTGCACTGTTCCCCATGCTGACGCGTATCGACCACATCGGAATCGCCTGCCGGGACCTGGAGGCCACCGTCGACTTCTACTCTCGCACCTACGGCTTCCAGGTGTTCCACACCGAGGTCAACCAGGAGCAGGGCGTCCGCGAGGCCATGCTGCGGATCAACGGCACGGACGACGGCGGCGCCTCCTACCTGCAGCTCCTGGAGCCCATCCGGGAGGACTCGGCGGTCGCCAAGTGGCTGGCCAAGAACGGCGAGGGCGTCCACCACATCGCGTTCGGCACCGCGGACGTGGACGGCGAGGCGGAGGCCATCCGCGACAAGGGCGTCCGCGTGCTGTACGACGAGCCCCGCAGGGGCAGCATGGACTCGCGGATCACGTTCCTGCACCCCAAGGACTGCCACGGGGTGCTCACCGAACTGGTCACCGCGGCGGCGCCCGGCGACGGGGAGCACTGAGTCCCGGACCGCCACGGGCACCGGACCCCCGGTCCGGCGGGGCACCGCGCGCCGTCCGGGCGACGGCGCGGCCCGCGCCCCGAGGGACCGGCACACCCTGATCGCCCACCTCGCCCGTCGATCCGGTCACACTCCGCCATGCCCGGCGCACCGCCCCCGTACCCCCTGGACCACTGCAGCACCAACGGACCACTGACGTCGGCTTCCAGGCCCGGTAGAGTGGCCCTTCGGCCGGGGCGGGCCCTCCCCACCCGTACGGAGATCTCCGGGCTGGGGGCTCGGTCCACGTTCCGCCGATGATCTGACACCATTTCCGGAAGACGTGTCTATTCAAGTCCGGGAGAGGGCTCGGGTCATCTCCACGACTACCAGGGGACGGATGGGACCGCGCAGTGCGGGGCTACGACCGCTACGAGGCTGACGATCACCTCTCGCAGTTCGAGGCCGAGATGGAGCGGCTGAAGAAGGAGCGGGAGAAGGCCGTCGAGCATGCCGACGACCTCGGCTACCAGGTCGAAGTGCTGCGCGCCAAGCTGCACGAGGCGCGCCGCGCCCTGGCCACGCGCCCGGCGGGGTACGACAATCTCTCCCATCAGGCCGAGCAGTTGCTGCGCAACGCCCAGCTCCAGGCCGACCAGATGCGCGCCGACGCCGAGCGGGAGCTGCGCGAGGCGCGCGCCCAGACCCAGCGGGTGCTCCAGGAGCAGGCCGAGCAGCAGGCGCGGCTGGAGGCCGAGCTGCACGCCGAGGCGGTACGCCGCCGCCAGCAGCTCGACCAGGAGCTGGCCGACCGCCGCGCGACGGTCGAGACCCACGTCAACGAGAACGTGGCCTGGGCCGAGCAGCTCCGCTCCCGCACCGAGCAGCAGGCCCGCCGGCTCATGGAGGAGACCCGCGCCGAGTCCGAGCAGGCGCTCTCCCAGGCGCGCGCCGAGGCGCAGCGGCTGACCGAGGAGTCGCGGCAGCGGCTGACCACCGAGGCCGAGCAGGCCCGCAGCGAGGCCGAAGCGGTCCTGCGGCGGGCCCGCGCCGACGCCGAGCGGCTGCTGACCGCCGCCTCCACCCAGGCGCAGGAGGCCACCGACCACGCCGAGCAGCTCCGCAGCTCCACCGCGGGAGAGGTGGAGAGCAGCCGCCGCGAGTCCGCCGAGCTGATGCGCGGCGCCGAGGAGCGGATGCGGGAGGCCGAGGAGGCCCTGCGCGAGGCCCGGGAGCAGGCCGCCGAGAAGCTCCAGGAGGCCGAGGAGGAGGCGGGCAAGCGGCTCAGCGACTCCGAGTCGGTGAACGAGCAGCGCACCCGCACCGCCAAGGCGGAGGTGGCCCGGCTCGTCGGCCAGGCCACCAAGGACGCCGAGGCCATCACCGCCGAGGCGGAGCAGGTCCGCGAGGATGCCCGGGCCGAGGGCGAGCGGCTGATCGCCGAGGCCCGCGAGAAGGCCCGCACCACCACCGCCGAGGAGTCCGCGAACCAGCTCGCCGAGGCGGCCCGCACGGCCGAGGACGTCCTCAACCGCGCCTCGGAGGAGGCTCAGGCCACCACGAAGTCGGCCGCCGAGGAGGCGGAGCGGCTGCGCCGGGAGGCCGAGGAGGAGGCCGACCGGCTGCGCGCCGAGGCGCACGACGTGGCCGCGGAGCTCAAGGGCGCCGCCAAGGACGACACCAAGGAGTACCGGGCCAAGACGGTCGAGCTCCAGGAGGAGGCCCGCAGGCTGCGCGGCGAGGCCGAGCAACTGCGCGCCGAGGCGGTCGAGGAGGGCGAGAAGATCCGCGGCGAGGCCCGCCGCGACGCCGTCCAGCAGATCGAGGAGGCCGCCAACCGGGCCGAGGAGCTGCTGGGCAAGGCCAAGGCCGATGCCGAGGAGACCCGCACGGACGCCGCCACGGAGAGCGAGCGCGTGCGCACGGAGGCGATCGAGCGGGCCACGGCGCTGCGCACGCAGGCCGAGGAGGCGCTGGAGCGGGCCCGTACGGAGGCCGAGCAGACCCGCACCGAGGCCGAGGAGCACGCCGAGCAGGCGCGCACCGAGGCGGACGAGGCCGCCCGGCGCGCCCGCGAGGAGGCCGAGGAGGCGGTCCGCGAGCGGAAGGCCGAGACCGAGGCGGAGCTGACCCGGCTGCGCGAGGAGGCCGAGGCCAGGCTGGCGGAGGCCGAGTCCGGGCTCGCCGAGGCCCGCACCGAGGCCGAACGGCTGCGCGAGGAGGCCAGGGCCGAGTCCGAGCGGCTGCGCAGCGAGGCGGCGGAGCGGGTGCGCACGCTGCGCGAGCAGGCCGAGGAGGAGGCGGAGCGGCTGCGCACCGAGGCCGCTTCGGACGCCTCGCAGGCTCGTGCCGAAGGCGAGTCGGTCGCCGTCCAGCTACGCAGCGAGGCGACGGCGGAGGCCGAGCGGCTGCGCGAGGAGGCCAGGACGACGGCCGACCGGGTGCGCGCCGAAGCGGACGCGGCGGCCGAGCGGACGAACGCGGAGGCCGCCGAGGCGCTGGGCGCGGCCCAGGAGGAGGCCGCCCGGCGCCGGCGCGAGGCCGAGGAACTGCTGACCTCCGCCCGCGAGGAGGCACACCAGGAGCGCACGGCGGCCCGCGAGCAGAGCGAGGAGCTGCTGGCGGCGGCCCGCAAGCGGGTGGCCGAGGCGCAGGAGGAGGCCGAGCGGCTGACGGAGGAGGCCGAGCGGCGCGCGGCCGAACTCGTCGCGTCGGCCGAGGAGACGGCCCAGCAGGTGCGCGACTCGGTCGCGGGTCTGCGCGAGGAGGCCGAGGAGGAGATCGCCGGGCTGCGCTCGGCGGCCGAGCTCGCGGCGCAGACGCTGCGCCGCGAGGCGCAGGAGGAGGCCGACGCCGCCAAGGCGCTGGCCGAGCGGACGGTCTCGGAGGCGGCCGAGGAGGCGGAGCGCACCCGTGCCGACGCGCAGCGCGGCAGCGAGGAGTCCCGCGCGGAGGCCGACCGGCTGCTGGACGAGGCGCGCGAGGAGGCCGCGAAGAAGCGCGCCGAGGCCGCCGAACAGGCCGACCAGCTCCTCGCCGAGGCCCGGCAGGAGGCGGACCGCGCGCGCGGCGAGGCGGAGCAGTACAGCGCGGAGACCCGCACCGGCGCGGACCAGTACAGCGCCGAGACCCGCACCGGCGCCGACCAGTACAGCCAGGAGACCCGCGCCGAGGCCGAGCGGGTCGGCGGCGAGCTGCGGGCGGAGGCGGAGCAGTTCAGCGAGGAGACGCATGCCGCGGCGGAGCGGATCGCCGAGGAGTCCCGCGCGGAGGCCGACCGGCTGCTGGACGAGACGCGCGAGGAGGCCGCGAAGAAGCGCGCCGAGGCCGCCGAACAGGCCGACCAGCTCCTCGCCAAGGCCCAGGAGGAGGCCCTGCGCACGCAGGCCACCGCCGAGGAGCAGGCGGACTCCATGGTCGGCGCCGCGCGCGGGGAGTCCGACCGGCTGGTGACCGAGGCGCAGGCCGAGGGCCGGGAGCTGGTCGAGAAGGCCCGCTCGGACGCGGACACCATGCTGGAGGAGGCGCGCAGCGACTCCGGGGCGATCCGCGAGCGCGCCGAGGAGCTGCGCACCCGCGTCGAGGCGGAGGTCGAGGAGCTGCACGAGCGGGCCCGCCGGGAGGCCGCCGAGGCGATGCAGTCGGCGGGCGAGCGGTGCGACAAGCTGGTTGCGGCCGCCGAGGAGCAGCTCGCCGAGGCACGGAAGAAGGCCGAGGAGGTGCGTGCGGACGCCGATGCCGAGGCGGGCAAGGTGCGCATCGCCGCCGTCCGGAAGGCCGAGGGGCTGCTGAAGGAGGCCGAGCAGCGGAAGGCCGCCATGCTCCAGGAAGCCGAGCGGATGCGGGAGGAAGCCTCGGAGGAGGCCCGGCACACGGTCGAGACGGGGCAGCAGGAGCTGGATGTGCTGATGCGCCGCCAGGAGGACATCAACGCGGAGATCTCCCGGGTGCAGGACGTGCTGGAGGCGCTGGAGTCGTTCGAGACGCCGGGGGCGGCGTCAGCGGCCGGAGCGGACTCCGGGCCGGAGTCCGAGGAGGATTCCGCTTCCGGCTCCGGCGGCGGCTCCGGGTCGGGGCGCGGCGCGGGGGCCGGCGCGGGATCCGGCCGGAAGAGTGGACGTGACACCGGCGCAAAGGGTGGTGTGACAGCGGGCGTTGGCGCTGGTACAACTCGTTCGAGTGGCAAGAGTTCGGAGAGTTAGCCACTCGAACGAGGGCACATTCTCCAGATCAAACCCGCATAAGCTCGATGACACGCCGCTTCGGCCCCTAGGATTCCCTCTATCACTCCCCCGTCTGATAACCCGTCTGACTCGACAGGAACCCCATGAGCGACACTTCCTCCCCCTTCGGCTTCGAGCTCGTGCGGCGTGGCTACGACCGCGGGCAGGTGGACGACCGCATCACGAAGCTCGTCGCCGACCGTGACAGCGCCCTGGCCCGTATCACCTCTCTGGAAAAGCGCATCGAGGAGCTGCACCTCGAAACGCAGAATGCCCAGGCTCAGGTCAACGACTCGGAGCCGTCGTACGCCGGGCTGGGCGCCCGTGTCGAGAAGATCCTCCGGCTCGCGGAGGAAGAGGCCAAGGACCTGCGTGAGGAGGCCCGCCGCGCCGCCGAGCAGCACCGCGAACTCGCCGAGAGCGCCGCCCAGCAGGTGCGCAACGACGCCGAGGCGTTCGCCGCCGAGCGCAAGGCGAAGGCCGAGGAAGAGGGCTCGGGCATCGTCGACAAGGCGAAGACCGAGGCCGCCGCGCTGCGCAGCGAGGCCGAGAAGGACGCCCAGTCCAAGCGCGAGGAAGCCGACTCGCTCTTCGAGGACACCCGCGCCAAGGCGGCGCAGGCCGCCGCGGACTTCGAGACGAACCTCGCCAAGCGGCGCGAGCAGTCCGAGCGCGACCTCGCCTCCCGGCAGGCCAAGGCCGAGAAGCGGCTGGCCGAGATCGAGCACCGCGCCGAGCAGCTCCGCCTGGAGGCCGAGAAGCTGCGCACGGACGCGGAGCGGCGCGCCCGGCAGACCGTCGAGACCGCGCAGCGCCAGGCCGAGGACATCGTGGCCGACGCCAACGCGAAGGCCGACCGGGTGCGCAGCGAGTCCGAGCGCGAGCTGGCGGCCCTCACCAACCGCCGCGACAGCATCAACGCGCAGCTCACCAACGTGCGCGAGATGCTGGCCACGCTCACCGGCGCGGCCGTGGCGGCCGCGGGCCAGCCCGGCGCCGAGGAAGCCACCGACGAGGAGGCCGCGGGCCGCTCGGTGCCGGCTCAGCAGTCCCGCTGAGCAACCGCGCCGGAGACACCGTCCTCCGCCGCGTCCGCCGTACGACGCGCCCGTACACCGTTCCCGCCGCGCGGGGCCGATGGGGTTCCAGCAGCCCCACCGGCCCCGCGCGGCGTGTCCATGCGTAGGTGTACGTACGACACACCGCGCACCGCCGATCGACCGCATCGGAACGATGCGTTTCGCGTGTGCGGGTGATGTGCGGATAATGCACACGAGTGGCGGGAGCGAGGACCGGCCCTTAGCGTCGAAGAATGATCGAGTTGCGGGATCTCACCAAGAGATACGGTGACAAGCTGGCCGTCGACGGACTCAGTTTCACCGTACGTCCCGGTACGGTCACCGGATTCCTGGGCCCGAACGGCGCGGGCAAGTCGACGACCATGCGCATGGTGCTGGGGCTCGACGAGCCGACGCGGGGCGACGTCCGGATCGAGGGGAAGCGCTACGCGGAGTTGCGCGAGCCGCTGCACAGCATCGGCGCGCTGCTGGAGGCCAAGGGCGTCCACGGCGGGCGCCGGGCCCACGACCACCTGCTGTGCCTGGCGCAGTCCAACGGGATTCCCGAGCGCCGGGTCGGCGAGGCGCTGGAGATGGTGGGCCTGCAGGACGTGGCGCGCAAGCGGCCCAAGGGGTTCTCCCTGGGCATGGGGCAGCGGCTGGGCATCGCGGCGGCGCTGCTGGGCGACCCGCGCATCCTGATGTTCGACGAGCCCGTCAACGGCCTGGATCCGGAGGGCATCCACTGGATCCGTACGCTGATGCAGCAACTGGCCCGGGAGGGCCGGACGGTGTTCGTCTCCAGCCATCTGATGAGCGAGATGGCCCAGACCGCCGAGCATCTGGTCGTCATCGGGCAGGGCAAGCTGCTGGCGGACACCTCGATGTCGCAGTTCATCGCCGAGAACTCCCGCACGCACGTCCGGGTGCGCACCCCGGAGCCGGAGCGGATGCGGGACCTTCTCACCGAGGCCGGGCTGCGCCCGGTGCCGGGTGCGGAGGGCGCCCTGGAGGTGGACGACGGGGACGCGCCCCGGATCGGCGAACTGGCCGCCGCCCACGGCGTGGTGCTGCACGAGCTGAGCACCCAGCGGGCCTCCCTGGAGGAGGCGTTCATGCGGCTGACGGCCCAGAGCGTCGAGTACCACGCCGCCGCACCCGGCGGCACGCACGCGCCGCCGGTGCCGCAGGAGGGGACGGCGCCGCATCCGGGCGGCCCACAGAGCCCTCCGGGCGCGGCCCAGCCGCCTCCGGCGTGGGGCGAGGACTGGCAGGACCGGAAGGGGCGCCGAGGATGAGCCACAGCACGCGGGTACTCAAGTCCGAGTGGACCAAGGTCCGCTCCGTCCGCTCCACCGTATGGACCCTGGCCACCGCGCTCCTCGTCTCGGTCGGCCTCGGCGCCCTGATCTGCGGGGTGACCGCGTCCACCTTCGACGACATGTCCAGCTCGGAGCAGGTGACGTTCGACGCCACCTACACCAGCTTCGCCGGAATGGGCATCGGGCAGCTCGCGATGATCGCGTTCGGCGTGCTGATCGTCTCGGCCGAGTACAGCACCGGTATGATCCGCAACTCGCTGGCCGCGGTTCCGCAGCGGGGCACGTTCCTGTGGAGCAAGGTGCTGATCGCCGGGGCATTGGTCCTCGTCGTCGGGATGGTCACCAGCTTCTGCGCGTTCTTCCTCGGCCAGGCGCTGCTCGGCTCGCACGGGGTGGGCATCGGCGACGAGGGCGTGCTGCGCGCCGTGGTCGGCGGCGGCATCTACATGGCGCTGATCGCGATGTTCGCCGTGGGGATCACCTTCGTGCTGCGCAGCCCGCTGCTGGCGTTCGCGATCCTGATGCCGTTCTTCTTCCTGATCTCGAACATCCTGGGCAACGTCGAGGCGACCAAGAAGGTCGGCCAGTACCTCCCGGACCAGGCGGGGACGACGGTGATGGCCGTGGTGCCGGACACCCTGAACCGGCCGTACGGCCCCTGGGAGGGGCTGCTGATCATGGTGGCCTGGACGGCGGCCGCGCTGCTGGCGGGCTTCTTCGTCCTCAAGAAGCGCGACGCCTGAACCCCGCGGCACACCGGCTCCGGACACCGGCTCCGGACACCGGCACGGGCGCCCCCGGGCACCGGTCCAGGCACGCCCGGACACCGGCGCGCGCTACCGGAGGACGCCCCGCGGGGGCGTGCGCACTGCCAGGGGGCGCCGTAGGGAACCGATTCCCCGCCCCGTAGCCTCCTAGCCGATGTCCGGGGGCGAACGCGCCCCGAACTGCGTCCAGGGGCAAAGGATGATCGAGGCGTACGGCCTGACGAAGCGCTACGGCGCCAAGACGGCCGTCTACAACCTGTCCTTCCAGGTACGGCCGGGGGCCGTGACCGGGTTCCTGGGGCCCAACGGCTCCGGGAAATCGACCACGATGCGCATGATCCTGGGGTTGGACACACCGACGTCCGGCCAGGTCACCGTGGGCGGCCACACCTTCCGCGGGCTGCCCAACGCTCCCCGCCAGGTCGGAGCGCTCCTCGATGCGAAGGCGGTGCACGGCGGGCGCAGCGCCCGCAACCACCTGCTCTCCCTCGCCCAGCTCTCCGGTATCCCGGCCCGCCGGGTCGACGAGGTGCTGGGCGTGGTGGGGCTGCAGGACGTCGGCCGGAAGCGCTCCAAGGGCTTCTCCCTGGGCATGGGCCAGCGGCTGGGCATCGCCGCGGCGCTGCTCGGCGACCCGCAGGTGCTGCTCTTCGACGAGCCGGTCAACGGCCTGGACCCGGAGGGCATCCTGTGGGTCCGCAACCTGATGCGGCAGCTCGCCGCCGAGGGCCGGACGGTGTTCGTCTCCAGCCATCTGATGAGCGAGATGGCCCAGACCGCCGACCACCTCATCGTCATCGGCCGCGGGCAGTTGATGGCCGACATGTCCGTGCGGGAGTTCATCGAGCACAACTCCATCGGCTTCGCCCGGGTGCGCACCCCCGACGGTGCCCCGGAGCAGCGGGAGAAGCTGCTGGCGGCGCTGCAGGAGGCGGGCGGCCAGGCACAGCCCGAGGAGGACGGGGCGCTGCGCGTCACCGGGCTCCCGCTGCCCCGCATCAGCGACCTGGCGCACGGCGCCGACGTGCGGCTGTGGGAGCTGTCGCCGCACCAGGCGTCGCTGGAGGAGGCGTACATGCGCCTCACGCAGGGCTCGGTGGACTACCGCTCGACGGCCGACATGCGCTCCGGCCTGCAGCAGCCGATGGCAGCGCCGGGAACGGCCGGCCCCGGAGCGGTGCCGCCGCAGGCGGCCGCTGTTCCGGGGATGGCGGCGGCGCCGCAGATGCCGGCGGCGCCGCAGGGCGCCCCGTACCCGGGACCGTACGGTCCGCCGCAGCAGCAGGGCGCCCCCATGCAGCCGGGCGTCCCGATGCAGCCGGGCGCACCCGCCCCGCAGCAGGGCGTCCCGGCGCCGCAGACCCCGCCGCAGGCGGCCCCGCCGCAGCCGCGCGCCCCCGAGGGCGGCACGCTGCAGATGCGGGCGCCGCAGGCCCCGGCGGGCGGCCCGGGCACCCCGAATCCGTACGCGACCGACAGCCCCGCGCCCCCGGTCGGTCCGCCGGCCGGAAACCCGCCCGGCACAGTCCCCGGCACCGCCCCCGACAGCGCCAAGAACGAAGGCGAGGACGCCTGATGAGCATCCAGCAGCACGACGGCCAGGCGGCTCCGGGTGCGCCGCAGCAGCAGGCGGCGCAGGGGAACTGGCCGAACGGTATCGCCCCCTACAGCTCGCCCATCCCGATGGCGCGCACCCACCTGGGCCACGCGCTGGTCTCGGAGTGGACGAAGATCCGCACCGTCCGCTCCACCGTGTGGACGCTCAGCGTGATGTTCGCCCTCGTCGTCGGGATCGGTTTCCTGACGGCACTGGGGCTGAGCGGTGACGACTTCACCGGCCAGCCGCTGCTGGCCGGCGGCCTGTTCGGGCTGATGCTCGGGCAGATCTGCGTGATCACGCTCGGCGTGCTGGTGGTCACCTCCGAGTACGGCACCGGAATGATCCGCACCACCCTCACCGCCTGCCCGCAGCGCGGCAGGGTGCTGCTGGCCAAGGCGGTGGTCTTCTTCGGACTGGCCTTCGTGACCACGACGCTGGCCTGCGTGCTCACCGCGCTGATCAATTCCGCGCTGTTGGGCGACCAGACCCGTCCCTCGTACGTGAACGCCGAGGACTTCAGCGGGTCCTTCGAAGGAGGGAAGGTCGTCGCCTCGGGCGGCGAATGGCTGGGCGCGACGGTCGGCGCGGGGCTCTACGTGGCACTGCTGGGGCTGCTGTCGCTGGCGGTGGGCGCACTGCTGCGGCACTCGGCGGGCGCGATCACCACGATGCTGGGCGTGGTGCTGCTGCCGCTGGTGATGGCGCTGTTCATGGTGGGCGAGGCGCTGCAGGACGTCCGCAGGATGCTGCTGGAGTACTCACCCCTCAACGGGCTGGCCTCCCTCTACCGGATCCCGATGAGCGAGGACCAGGACGCGACCGGATGGCCGCTGCTGGGCGGCCTGGCGATCGTCACACTGGCCGTCCTCGCGGCGGCCTACGCGCTGCTCAACAAGCGCGACGTGTAGGACGCGCGCAGCGGCGCCCCGCGCGGGCCCGCTGCATCCACCCAGCCGCGTCAGTAGCGCGGTGCGTTGCGGGACCGCTGGAGCCTGGCGCCCCGGCGGTCCCGCGCGTTCCAGCAGGCGCGGTGCCAGTGCCGGCGGTCGGCCACATCGCCCTCCAGAGGCCAGACGACCACGTGCGGGACGCCGGGCGGGATCTCCTGGTCACAGCCGGGGCACCGGTAGTGCTTGACCGCGGCGCCCCCGCTTATCTGCCGGACGGCCCACTCCTCGCCCTGCCAGTCCTCGGTGCGCTGCAGCCCGAACCGCTCCCGCCCCTCGCGCTCCCCGCCACCGGGGGTCCCGGATCCGGTGCGGGCGGCCTTGGCTGACTTGACGGCGCCGCTGCGGGAGCGGTTACGACGCGGGGACACGGGGGCACCTCGGGGGTCGACGGCGATGGGCACGTTGCGGGCCGGTCGCGCCACAGCGTGCGGTACGCGCGGTTCTGCTGCCGTGGGGCGCGGCGGCCGGGTATTTTCCAGCCTACGCAGAGGACCGACGACCGCACGCGCCCGTCCACAGGCGGGAGCAGATCGGCGTTCATCCGATGAACAGCACTGCGGGCCGTGCCCTCGGCACCCCGTGCGCCGTTAGTGCTGGATGGGGTGTCCGGTCCTTCGAACGCCCGGCCCGGACCGGACCGGCCGCGGGCAGTCATGAGGGCGGTGGGGAATGCACGTTGGAGCTTTCGTCCTGGGCGCGCAGTTCCCGGGCCAGCAGCAGGGCGAGGCGCTGGACCGGGCCGTGGGCGTCGCAGAGGCCGCCGAGCGGGCGGGGCTGGACCACGTCTGGCTCGCCGAGCACCACTTCGTGTCGTACGGCGTATGCCCCTCGGCGGTGACGCTCGCGGCGCTGCTGCTGGGACGCACCCGGCGGATCGGCGTCGGCACCGCGGTCAGTGTGCTGCCCAACGTGCACCCGGTCGCGCTCGGGGAGCAGACCGCGCTGCTGCACCTGCTCTCCGAGGGACGCTTCACGCTCGGGGTCGGTCGCGGCGGGCCGTGGGTGGATCTGGAGGTCTTCGGCGGCGGGACCCGCGCGTTCGAGGAGGGCTTCCCCGAGGCACTGGACCTGCTGCTGCGCTGGCTGCGCGAACCGCGGGTGGGTGCGGAGGGCGAGCGCTACCGCTTCCGCGAGGTGGCCGTGGTGCCGCGCCCGGACCCGATCGGCTGCCCCGGTCCCGGTGCGGCTGCCGGGCCCGGTGTGGTCGTCGCCTGCACCTCGCCGGGAACCGTCCGGCTGGCCGCCGAGCGGCTGCTGCCCATGCTGCTGGGCATGCACTGCGGGGACGAGGACAAGGCGGACCTGACGCGGCTGTGGCGGAGTGCGGCGCTGGAGGCCGGGCACCCTCCGGAAGCGGTCGCGGCCACCGCCCGGCAGCATGTGTCGGCCGGGGTCGTGCAGGTGGGCGACTCGCACGAGGAGGCACGGCAGGCGCTGACCAAGGCGATGCCCGGCTGGCTGCAGGAGGGCCTGGGACAGCATGTGACCGTGGACGGCCGCCCCCGCGCCATGCGGGACCCGCTCGCGTACACGGAACTGCTGTGCGAGCTGCACGCGGTGGGCTCCCCCCGGCTGTGCGCCGACCGGCTGGCGGCGACGGCCGAGCGCACCGGGATCGACCGGTTCGCGCTGCTGGTCGAGGGCACCGGCGACCGGGACGGCACCCTGCGGAACGTCCACCGGCTGGCCGAGGAGGTGCTGCCGCTGCTCACGTGAGGCCGGGCGGCGGCCCGGTGTCCGATCCGGAGCCCGGCGTCCCGCAACGGCCGAAAAACGTTGCAGCCGGACGGCGTTGCCCGGCGGCGCCGGACCGCGGCAGGGCACAGCGGCGTTGCGGCGGTGGGTTCCACCGCCGCAACAGACGCGATCCGTACCCGCCCGACGCTCAGCGGCCCCGCGAGCCGCTCAGCAGTCGCGCAGCTCCGGCGACTGGTTGAGAAGCTGCCCCCGTATGGAGGTGAAGCGGGCGAGCCGGTCGTCTGCCGACGTGTCCAGCGGGAAGACGGCCACGCGGTGGCAGTTCTGGAAGGCGAGCCGTACGCCGAAGTGCCGCTCCAGGGCACCGCGGATCGCGTCGCTGGCCAGCGCGCGGAGCAACTGGCCACGGTGCTGCTCGTCCGGGGGCGGCGTCTGGTTGTCGGCGAACTCCCCGCCGTCCACCTTCAACTGCGCGACGAGCGAACTGACCATCTCCCACGCGTACGGGAGGGAAGTGCGGACGCAGTCGACGAACGCCGCCTCATCCACCTCGCCACGCTCTGCCTGGTCCAACAGCGCAGGTGGGACGTCGAGCGACATGGGTTTCTCCTCTCGCGACCCGGGCCCGGGGGCCGAGGTCTCTTGGGGGTGAAAGGACATCACCGTGTAGTCGCGCAATTTCGTACGGCGACGTCCAGCCTTACCGTACGGCTCCGGACGTGAGGGCAGCACGAGAATGGGAATACTCGCGCCACTGCCGAACACCCCATCCGGGGGCGAATCGCGCGCGGCGGCGGCGGTCGAGTAGCGTGACCGACCATGCGTCTCGTCATCGCCCGCTGCTCGGTCGACTACGCCGGCAGACTCACCGCGCATCTGCCCGCCGCACCCAGGCTGATCCTGGTCAAGGCGGACGGCTCGGTGTCCGTCCATGCCGACGACCGTGCGTACAAACCCCTCAACTGGATGTCTCCCCCGTGCACCCTCAAAGAGGGGGACGACCAGCGCTGGACGGTGGAGAACAAGGCGGGCGAGAAACTGATCATCACGATGGAGGAGATACTGCACGACTCCTCCCACGAACTGGGCACCGACCCGGGGCTGATCAAGGATGGCGTGGAAGCGCACCTCCAGGAACTCCTCGCCGACCGCATGGAGACGCTGGGCGAGGGCTGGTCCCTGATCCGCCGTGAGTTCCCCACCGCGATCGGGCCCGTCGACATCCTGGGCCGCGACAGCGACGGGACGACGGTCGCCGTGGAGATCAAGCGCCGCGGTGAGATCGACGGCGTCGAGCAGCTCACCCGCTATCTGGAGCTGCTCAACCGCGATCCCCATCTCGCCCCCGTCAAGGGCGTCTTCGCCGCGCAGGAGATCAAGCCCCAGGCCAGGGTGCTGGCCGCCGACCGCGGCATCTCCTGCGTCACCCTCGACTACGACGGCCTGCGCGGCATCGAGGACGACAAACTCCGGCTGTTCTGAGCCGCGCCACCCCGCTCACCGACCGCAGCCCCCACCGGACCGCCGAGGCGGTCCGGTGGGGGCTGCGGTGCTTCCGCGGACGGGCCCGGCACCCCGCGGCGCAGCCGTGCGCGCCCGCGGGTGCCCTGACGGGCCGCACGGGCGGCTCGTGCGGCCCGTGCGGCCCGTCAGGACGCCGAGGGTTCGGGTGCGCTCGCCTCCGTGCTGCCGCCGGGCGTCCGCTCCGGTTCGCCGCCGGTCTGGGTCGTGGTGTTGTCCGCGCCACCCGAGGGCGTCTTCGGCGGGTCCTCCGAGGTCGGGTCGTCGCTGGGGGTGGGCGAGGGGTCCTCGGAGGTGGGCGGGTCCTCCGGCGAGGAGGACGGGGGCCGGTGCGAGGAGGGCGGACCGTCCGGCGAGGACGGCGGGTCGTGCGGAGCACCGGAGTCGTCGGGGGCTTCCGAGGAGCTCTTCGAGGAGCTGGGCTCCTCCCCCGGCTTCCCGGCCTCCTGCGAGGAGGCGGGGCTGTCCGTGCCCGGCGAGGGCCGGCCCGCGACGGGCCGCTGGTCCGGCTGCCCGCTCCGGCCGCCGTCTCCCGGCGCGGCGTCGCCGGGAGCGTTGTCCTCGTCCTCCTGCGAGGTGGCGGAGTCCGGCTGCACGGAGTCCGGCGGGCTCTCGTCGGAGACGGTGCCCAGAGTGACGACGGTGCCGAGCACGGCCGCCAGCAGGGCGCCGGCACCGGCCGCCGCCAGGTTCCGCTTGCTGCTCGTGAAGGCGCGCCAGCCGCGCGCCCCACCGTGCCGGCCGCTCGCGGAGGCGGTGCCGGCGGCGGGAGGTTCCGCGTCGGCAGCACCGTCCGACGGGGAGACAAGCGTCGCTCCCGGCTGCTGCTGGGCGGCGGCGGTCGAGAGCACCGGGGTGGTGGTGGCGTCCGCGGCGGCCCGGGGCGTGCCCCGCGCCGGCCTGCCGGCGGCGGCGCTCGGCGCCCCGGCGGCCGGGGCCGCGAGCTGGTCGGTGACCAGCGCCAGGGCCCTGCGGCCCGCGACCGTTCCCCGCTGCTCGGCCAAGGTGCCGCGCAGCCCCAGTGCCGTCTCCAGTTCGGAGCGGGCCCGCTCGGGATTGCCCGCGGCGAGGGCGAGAACGCCCAGCTCGTGGTGGAAGTAGGCTTCCTCGGCGACCTCCCCGGAGGCCCGTGCCGCCTCCTGGCCGGCGCGCAGCACCCGCTCCCAGGCGCTCCACCGCATCCCCGCGGCCAGCACCGGTGCCGCGGTACGGGCGAGCAGTACGGCGGCGCTGGCGCTGCCCGTGCGCTGCGCGCCGCGCACGGCGGCGAGCAGCGGATCGGCCTCCAGCGCGACGCGGTCGGCGGTGACGGTGGTCTGCCCGGCCCACCAGCTGTAGTGCTGCGCGGCGGTGAGCGCGTAGGGGGTGACCGTCTCGGCGTGCCCGGCCTCGGTCAGTTCCGCGGCGCAGTTCGCGGCGAGCTTGAAGTGGTCGCCCGCCGGACTGAGCAGTCCGGCGGCCAGCAGTTCGCTCTGGCAGTCCGCGGCCTGCGGGTCGCCGACGAGGGCCGGCAGGTGTTCGACGTGCGGCAGCTCCCCGCCGAGCGCGAGCGCCAGCCGCAGCGTCTCGCGGCCCGCCTCGGAGAGAGCCGCGGCCAGCAGGGGGGCGAGTGCCACGTCGTCCGGCAGGTCGGCGACGACGCTCTCGCCGCCCTGGAGCCGCAGCAGCGCGCCGGCCTGGACGAAGCGCAGCGGCAGGCCCTCGGAGCCGAACCACAGGTCGGCGGCCCAGTCGGCCTCGCCGTCGGTGGCCTGGCGGTGCACGGCCCGCTCCAGCAGCTCCAGGCAGGCGGTGCGGCTGAGTCCGGGCAGGAAGACCTCTTCGAGGCCGGAGCCGGGAGCGGGCGCGGGCACCTCGGGCGTGGCGGTGAACAGGAAGGCGCACTCGGGGGTGGCCCGCAGCAGGTCGTCGAGCGCCGCGCCGCCGAACTCCAGGTCGTCGACGAGCACGACAGCGCCGATCCCGCCCAGCGCGCTGTCCAGCTCGGCCTTCCCCGGGCGGTGCTGGGGGGCGTTGTGGACCGCGGCGAACAGGTCGTACAGCAGATCGCTGGGGGTGCGGCGGTAGCCGTTGAGCCGGACCACTCCGTCGGGCGCCAGGGTGGCGATGTCCTCCGCGACGGCGTCGAGGAGGACGGTGCGGCCGGACCCGGCGGGCCCGGTGAGCCGGACCGAGCGGCCGCGGGAGAGCAGCCGGGCGAGCCGTTCGCGCTCCTCGTCGCGCTCCAGGAGGCTGTCGGGGGGCAGCGCCGCGGCGGCGGTGGCCTCCTGGACCGGACGGTCCCGGAGGGGGCGCTTGGGCGCGGCGGTGTGCTCCTCGCCCGGCGGGCGGGGTTCCACCTCGCTGCCGTCGACCGGGTTGACCGTCACGAGGTACCGGTCGGCGACGAGCCGGACGGCCCGGACCTGTTCGCCGCTGGTCCCACCGCTGGTGGACGGATGCTCGTCGCCGTGTGCGGGACGGTCGCTGCCGTGCCGTTCCATCGTCATGTCTCCCAAGAACAGGTGGCGCGATCGGCCGACCGGGAGGGGCCGGTCCGGCGCACGGCCCCCATTGTCCAGGAAGCGACGGCGCGTGAGGGCGGTACCGGCCCGGCTGTCATGGCTTCGCCAGGATACCGGGCTGCCCGGGGCGGGATCCGGCGGCCGGGGCAGCGCCCGGCGCGGCGGTCTCGATGGCCAGGATCCGGTGCAGCCGGGTGGCCACCAGCAGGCGTCGCATCTGCGGCGGCACCTTGCGCAGGACGAGTCTGCGGCCGCAGCGTCCCGCGCGGCGGTGTGCGCCCATGATGACCCCGAGCCCCGTGGCGTCCCACGAGTCGAGCTCGGCGAGGTCCAGCACGAGGTCGCCGTCACCCGAGTCGACGGCTGCGTGCAGGACCGTACGGGCGTCCGCCGCGCTGCGGACGTCGAGACGACCTTCGACGACCAGCTCGGCGTGGTCGCCCCTGATATGCATATGTGCTCCCGGCGTGGTGTCCGTGGCGTGGTTCCTCATGCTGGTGCAGTCCCACCGCGGATGACTGGTGCCACAGCGGCGGAGTTGCCGTCCGTTTCCGGACCGATACCGAGATTCACCCCCACGGGTGCCTCGGGCGACGATCCGGCCGTGGTCCGGTCCGGCCTTCCCGCTCCGGCCGGATCGCGCGCGGCGCTCCAGGCCGGGCCGCGCGCGGCGGGGCACCGGTGCGGCCGGGGGCGGCGCGGATCCGCCCCTCGGCCGCGCCGGCCCCGGAGTCAGTGCTGGTAGAAGCCCTGCCCGGCCTTGCGGCCCAGGTCCCCGGCGTCGACCATGCGGCGCATCAGCTCGGGCGGGGCGAACTTGCCGTCCTGGGACTCGGTGTGGATGTTCTCCGTGGCGTGCAGCAGGATGTCCACCCCGGTCAGGTCGGCGGTCGCCAGCGGACCCATGGCGTGGCCGAAGCCGAGCCGGCAGGCGGTGTCGATGTCCTCGGCCGAGGCGACGCCGGACTCGTAGAGCTTGGCTGCCTCCACCACGAGCGCCGAGATCAGGCGCGTGGTGACGAACCCGGCGACGTCCCGGTTGACGACGACGCAGGTCTTGCCGACCGACTCGGCGAACTCCCGTGCGGTGGCCAGGGTTTCGTCGCTCGTCTTGAGCCCGCGCACCAGCTCGCACAGGGCCATCATGGGCACGGGCGAGAAGAAGTGCGTGCCCACGACCCGCTCCGGCCGGGCGGTGGCCGCCGCGATCTTGGTGATCGGGATGGCGGAGGTGTTGGAGGCGAGGACGGCCTCGTCGCGGGCCAGCTTGTCGACGGCCGCGAAGATCTCCCGCTTGACCTCGATCCGCTCGAAGACGGCCTCGACGACGACATCCGCCTCCGACACCGCCTCCAGGTCCGTGGTGGTGGTGATCCGGCCGAGGGCGGCCTCCGCGTCCGCCGCGTCGAGCCTGCCCTTGGAGACGAACTTGTCGTACGACGCCTTGATCCCGTCCCTGCCGCGGGTGAGCGCCTCGTCCGTCACATCGCGGAGCGTCACGTCCCAGCCCGCCTGAGCGGAGACCTGTGCGATTCCGGAGCCCATGAGTCCGGCTCCGATGACGGCGAGCTTCTTCGCCACGTTCTTCACCCTCACTTCGTCGCACCGGTCCGCACGCCCGCTGCGGCGGCGTGCCCGGCGCCTTGTGAATGACCGTTCGTTGGGCGGACATTAGCGTCTCCCGGCGGGGCGTGGGAGGCGAAGAGACACGTATCACGTCTCACATGGCGGACGTCACACCCCGCGCGCCGCACCCCGCCGCCGACCCCATCAGCCGGGCCGCACCGCGTACTTGAGGAAGCGCTCGGAGACGAGCCCCTCGTAGGTGTCGAGCTTCCCGAGCGCGGCGGCCGCCGCCTGTTCGGGTGACATCCCGGCGGCGACGGCCCGGGTCGCCCCCCGGAAGAGCTGGTTGGAGATGTGGACGAGTTCGCCCGCGACCAACTGGGGCATCGGGTCCTCGGGGTCGTCACCGGTCTCCTCGGCGAGGGTCTCGGTGAGCCGCTCTGCGGTCCGGTACTGCATCAGCATCAGCCGGGCCAGCAGCGAGGGCGCCCCGTGGATGCAGCGCATGAAGGCGTCGTAGCCCTCCAGCACCCCGGCGTAGACGCTGCGGTCCTCGATCTCGGCGCGCAGCCTGCCCAGCACCGCGTCCGCCGCCGACTGGCCCGGCAGCCGCTCGCGCACGAACCGGGAGGGGCGGTCGATCACTTCCTCCGCGCGGTCGAAGAAGAGGTCCTCCTTGGTCGGGAAGTAGTTGTAGACCGTGTTCACCGAGACGTCGGCGGCCTCCGCGATCTCGGCGATGGTCACGGCGTCGAAGCCGCGGTCGAGGAAGAGCCCCGTGGCGATGTCGGAGATCCGCAGCCGGGTCTCGCGCTTCTTCCGTTCCCTGCGGCCCTCCTGGGGTGCGGTGCTGGTCATGGCTCCATCGTAGGCCGGGCGTGGTGCCGGTGAAATTTTGGAGTGGTTGCAAGTTTTAAGTCACTCTGTTTTTCTGGGTGCCATGCCAGCAGCCATCCGGACCTCCGGGCTGACCCGGACGTTCCACATCACGTCACCCATGTCCCGCGCGTTCCGCCTGCCCCGCACGCCCCGCACCGTCGAAGCCGTCCGCGGCATCGACCTCACCGTCGAGCAGGGCGAGATCCTCGGCTTCCTCGGCCCCAACGGAGCGGGCAAGACCACCACGCTCCGGATGCTCACCACCCTGCTGCCGCCCACCTCCGGCACGGCGACCGTCGCCGGGCGCGACCTGCGGACGGATCCCCGCGGGGTACGGCGGCGCATCGGATACGTCGCCCAGTCCGGCGGCACCGACCCCGCCGTGCGCGTCCGCGAGGAACTGACCACCCAGGCCAGGCTCTACCGGCTGGCCGGCAGCGCAGCCGGACGCCGCACCCGGGAGCTGGCGGCGGACCTCGACCTGACCGGCCTGCTCGACCGGCCCTGCGGCGCGCTCTCCGGCGGGCAGCGGCGCCGGCTCGACATCGCCATGGCCCTCACGCACGACCCGGAGCTGCTCTTCCTCGACGAACCCACGACCGGACTCGACCCCGGCAGCCGCGCCGAGGTGTGGCGGCTGGTGCGGCGGCTGCGCGACGAACGCGGCGTCACCGTCTTCCTGACCACGCACTACCTGGACGAGGCCGACGCACTCGCCGACCGGCTGGTGATCGTGGCCGACGGCCGGATCGCGGCACAGGGCAGCTCCGCGGAGCTGCGGCGCGACTACGGCGGCTCGGCCGAGGCCGGACTGCAGGAGGCGTTCCTCGCCGTCACCGGGCGGCCCGTTCCGCGCGAGGAACAGGCCCCCGTCGCCGTCTGACTCCCCCCGACCGCCTCCGCAGAGAACGGACCACTCCGCTGTGCGCCACCTGCTGACCGACACCCGGATCATCGCCGGCCGCTGCATCCGGCAGACGGCCGCGTCGAAGATCGGCCTGCTGTTCGGCCTCCTCCAACCCCTGCTCTTCCTGCTGTTCTTCGGTCCCCTGCTGGAGGATCTGAGCATCGGCGGGGACGGCGACTCCTGGCAGACCCTGGTGCCGGGGCTCCTCGTCCAGCTCAGCCTCTTCTCCTCGGCCTTCGCCGGGTTCACCCTCCTGATGGAGAAGCACCACGGCGTGGTCGAGAGGATGCGGGTCACGCCGGTGAGCAGGCTCGCCCTGCTGCTCGGCCGGCTCGTGCGCGACGTCCTCCAGCTCTCCGTGCAGTCGGCCCTGCTGGTCCTGGTCGGCGTCGCGATGGGACTGCGTGCGCCGCTCGCCGGGATCCTGCTCGGCTTCGCCCTCGTCGGCCTGCTCGCCGCGGCCCTGGCCGCGCTGTCCTACGCGCTGGCGATGCGGGTCAGCACCCCCCAGGAGTTCGCACCGGTGATCAACTCCCTCAACATGCCCGCGATGCTGCTCTCCGGCGTCCTGCTGCCGATGACGCTGGCGCCGGGCTGGCTGGACGCGGTCTCGCGCTGCGTACCGTTCCGGTACGTCGTCGAGGCCGTGCGCGACGCCTACACCGGGGACTACACGGACGGCACCCTGGCCCTGGGCACGGCGGTGGCCGTGGCGCTGGCCGCCGCCGCGCTGGCGCTGGGCACCCGGGTGTTCCGCAGAGCGGGCGCCTAGGGACTCCCCCGGCGGCGCCCTTCCCCGCCGGCGGGTGCGGGCTACGCTCGCTGCATGGTTAACCTCACGCGGATCTACACCCGGACCGGCGACAAGGGCACGACAGCGCTCGGCGACATGAGCCGCACCGCCAAGACCGACACCCGCATCGCGGCGTACGCCGACGCCAACGAGGCGAACGCCGCGATCGGCGTCGCGCTGGCCATGGGCGGACTGGACGAGCCGGTCCGCAGCGTCCTGCTGCGGGTGCAGAACGACCTGTTCGACGTGGGCGCCGACCTGTCCACGCCCGTCGTGGACAACCCAGAGTTCCCGCCGCTGCGGGTCGAGCAGAGCTACATCGACAAGCTGGAAGCCGACTGCGACCGCTTCCTGGAAGAGCTGGAGAAGCTTCGCTCGTTCATCCTTCCGGGCGGCACCCCGGGCGCGGCGCTGCTGCACCAGGCGTGCACCGTCGTACGGCGTGCGGAGCGCTCCACCTGGGCGGCCATGGAGGAGCACGGCGAGACGATGAACCCGCTGCCGGCGACCTACCTCAACCGGCTCTCCGACCTGCTGTTCATCCTGGCGCGGACGGCCAACAAGCCGGTCGGCGACGTGCTGTGGGTGCCGGGCGGCGAGCGGTGAACGCACCCGGCGCCCGGCCCACAGGGAGGCGGCCCGCGCTGCTGATGGACCTGGGCGGGGTGCTGGTGGCCGACAAGTTGCCGGCCGCCGCCGCCAAGTGGGCGGGGCGGCTGGACCGCACCGAGCGGGACGTCGTCACGGCCGTCTACGCGGGCAACGACACCGAGGTGCTCGTCGGGCGGATGAGCGGCGCCGCGTGGTGGTCCGTCGTCCGCGAGCGGCTCGGGCTGGACGGCGCCGCCGTGGCCGAACTGCGCCATGACCTGGCCGGCGACCCGGTGTGGGACACGGCCCTGCTGGACGCGGTGGCCGCGCTGCGGGGCCACGCGCGTACGGCGTTCGTCAGCAACGCCTGGCCGGACGCCCGCCCGAACCTCGCCCCGCACCTGGCGGTCGCCGACGCCGTCGTGCTCTCCTGCGAGGTGGGCTTCGCCAAGCCCGATCCCCGCATCTACACCCACACCCTGGACCTGCTCGGCGCCGCCGCCGAGGACGCGCTGTTCGTCGACGACGTCCCGGAGAACGTCGAGGCCGCCCGGGCCCTGGGCATGGCCGGACATCTGCACACCGGCACCGACGGCAGCCTCGCCGTCCTGAAGGCGTTCTCGGCCCGGCTTCCGCAGGTCACAGACCTGTAGCCGACGGTCTGCCGCCGAGTGGAACCGGGTACTGTGCGTGCATGGCCATACCGGGGGCACAGCCGCAGCAGCCGTTCTCACAGCAGCCCACATCCGTCGGGACACCCGCGTACCAGTTCAACCCGTACGCGCAGCCGTCCGCTCCGCCGCCCGGCCCGCCCGGGCAGCCCCCGACGGGGCAGGGACGCGGCGGCGGGCCGCGCTGGCTGTGGGCGCTGGGCGGCGTGGTGGTCGCCTCGGTCACCTGGGCGGCGACGCTCATGGCCACGGGGGCGCTGGAGAAGGACACCGCGGACTTCCGGGGCTACCGCTTCCACCACGACATGTGCGAGGTGGCGGAACTGGCCTCGTTCAAGGAGGACTACGAGTTCAAGGACAGTTCCTCGGACAACCCCGACGGCTACTCCTCCCGCCAGAAGGGGTACGACATCAGCCAGTGCAGCCGCGCGATGACCAAGAAGGGCGATACGTCCGGCACCGCGCTCAGCACGTACGTGAGCACCACCGTGGAGTGGCACAAGAAGTCCGACCCCACCGGGGAGTTCGCCTCCCAGCAGCAGGTGTGGGAGGACCAGAAGTCCCGCACGTACAAGTACTCGGTCTCCTCCGTCGACGGCTTCGGCGACGAGGCGTATCTGGTCAAGGAGGAGCGGGGCGGCAGCCTGGGCAGCCTCAAGCTGACCGTGCGCGCGGGGTGGATGACCTACGAGATGCGGTGGAGCTGGTTCGGCGGCACGGGTGAGAACGCCGGCCCGCCGTCCGTCGAGACGGTCACCGAGTGGCTCAAGACCGACACCCGCGCCGCCCTGAAGGCCCTGGAGAAGCCCGACTCGAAGAACGTTCCCGGCCGCGACCCCGACGCCTGACGCGCTCGGGGGCACCCGCCGGCCGGAAACATTCCGAGCGCGCGGCCTACTCCCGCGTGATGTTCCGTTCGATCCAGCGGACGCCGAAGTGCACCAGCTCCGCCGCCTCGAACAGGTGGCTCTCGGCCGCACCGACCCGGCCGCGCAGACCGATGCCCTCGGCGAGCGCCTCCCGTGCGATGACGGTGAAGGGCCACACCCCCTCGGGTACGGCCTGTCCGTAGGCGAACGCCTCGTCCTCGGTGTCGATGTCCCAGTAGGACTGCCAGACCCGGGCACCGTCCGGGCCCAGCACCGGCACCTCGTAGCGGAGATGGCGCTTGCCCGGCGCCCGGGCCAGCGCCTCGGCGTGGTGCAGGACCGTGAGCGTGTCCAGCGGAGCGCCCAGCAGCAGGACCCGGCCACCGGCGGCGACGAGCCTGCCGAGCGGCCCGGCCGCGCCGTACGGGTCGTCCCACGGCACCTCCCCGACCAGCGCCTCGGCCGCCGCGCCCAGCGCCGCGAAGCTGTCCGGGTGCCGGGTGCGCCGCGCGCCCGGCAGCCGGCGCAGGGCCTCGGGCAGCCGCCCGTTGTCGTGGGTGCCCTCGCTCAGCTCGGGGTCGTAGGCGGGATGTTCGGCCCGCACGGCCTGCTGCCAGGGCGCGGGCCAGGTGGTGAAGTCCTGCGGCGGCGCGTCGTTCCAGCCGCTGTAGACCAGCAGCGTGCCCCGGGCGCCCAGCACCTCGCGGAGCGCGGCGACGACCGTGAGGGGCCCGCCGGGCACATAGCCGAGTGCCGAGAGCGCGGTGTGGAACATGACCGTGTCGCCGGGCCGCAGCCCCAGGGCGGCCAGTTCCCGGACCAGTCTGCTGCGGGTGACGGGCCCGCCGGAGCGGGCCAGCAGAGCGCGTTCGTCCATCCGGCGAGCCTACGAGCAGTCAAGGGCCCGCGGCCGCCGATTATTTCCGGACACGTGCGGCCCACGGGTCCGCGGGGTACCGCGGGGCGGCCGGGGGCGCCGTCGCGGACTCGGTCTCCGCACGCTCCGTCCCGGCCCCGGACCCGGCACGCTCCGTCCCGGAGCCGGACTCAGCACGCTCGGGCAGGCGCGTCGGCCGGGACAGCCCGGTCGGCCCGGTCGGCCCGGTCGGCCCGGAACGCTGTCCGCTCCTGCCGGCATGCTTCGGCCGCTTGGGCCAGATCGTGTAACTGACCGCGATCAGCAGGCTGATACCGGCCACCACCCCCATCCGGCTCTGCCACTCGCGCAGCGGCGCGGCCTGCGACGCGTCGTCGACGTACCAGATCGCGGCCTGCAGCAGGACGGCGGCGAGGGCGGTGCCGCCGAGGGCACGCCCGCACATCTTCCACTCGTGCACGGTGTGCGCCATGCCGTAGCGGGGCGGCTTGGCCGGGCGCTCCCCCTTGCCGAGCAGATGCGCCGCGTGGCCGTCCGCCCACCTGACCATGTAGTGGCCGTGCGTGGCGGTGAACCCGATGTACACGGCCGCCAGCCCGTGCTTCCAGTCGGGCTCCGCACCGTTGCGCAGGTCGATCGCGGTGACGATCAGCAGCACGACCTCCAGCAGTGGCTCGCACAGCAGTACGGCGGCACCGGCACGGGGCAGCTTCGCCAGATAGCGCAGCGCGAGGCCCACGGCGAGCAGCACCCAGAAGGCGACCTCGCAGATGACGATCAGAGTCACAATCACAGGCGGAGCCTTTCTGACACGGCCCTTGGCGGAGGGGATGCGGCGGCACCACCGGGCGCCGGTCCGCACGGCCGGGGCGGGAGACGGTCCGGAAGCGCACCCCCACACTGTGGCGCCCCGCAACCGCCCGCGGCGTCGTCGCGCACGACGATTCGCGCCGGCGGGGACTGCATCTTTCGATGCAGTCCCCGCCCTCCGGCTGCTCGCTCCGGCGAACGACGACCGCCGCCGCGGCCCCGGATAGGCTGAGCCGACCGGAGGACGGAATCCGGAAGGGCCCCACCGGCCGGGCTCCGGATCCCCGGTCCCGCGCCCGGCACCGTCGCACCGGAGGACGCCGGGAAGAATGATCTCCCCTTCGTGGAGGAGTACTCGCCCTGCCGAAGGGGGGCACTCGCTCCCCGGGAGCCGTGACCTGTTGGAGTCGTGATCGCCGCCGCAGCCATATCCCGGGCCCCCCGCTCCCCGCGCGGTCCCCGCCCGCACCGGGACGACGTGCTGGTCGCGGTCGCCGGTGCCGCCGGGGGGCTGCTGCTGTGGGCGTTCGAGCTGAACAGCAGACCGCTGTGGCAGACCGGACCGCGCTGGCTGGTTCTGCTGCCGCTCGCCACGATGTGCCTGGCCACGCTGTCGCGGCGGTTCGGGCAGCCGTACTCGCTGCTGCTGGGCACGGTCGCCGAGGTCGCCGACCTGACGGTGGGCTCGCTGCTGGCGACCATGGTGCTGTTCACCGACGTCCTCTACGCCGCGGTGCTCTACGGCTCGGCCCGGCTCGCCCGCACGGTGCTGCGGACCTCGGTGGTGGTCAGCGTGCTGGTCTCGGCCGGATTGCTGATCGCGTTCCGGGACGCGGAGATGCTGCTGGTCGGAGCGGCCTGCGTCGGGATTCTCGTGGTCCCCACCACCTCGGGCGAGATGATCCGCAACCACCGCGACAAGGCGGCCGCCGAGCGGCTGCGAGCGGAGCAGACGGCGCTGCTGGCGGAACTCGACCGCAAACAGGCGGTGACCGCCGAACGCGCCCGGATGGCCCGTGAGCTGCACGACGTCGTCGCCAACCACCTCTCGGCCATCGCCATCCACTCCACGGCGGCGCTCTCCTTCCCGGAGCCGGCCGCCGGCGGCGGTGCCACCCGCGACGCACTGGGCGTCATCCGGGAGAACAGCGTGCAGGGACTGGCCGAGATGCGCCGCCTCATCGGGCTGCTGCGCAACGCGGACGGCCCCGAGGAGCCGACCGCGACACCCTCGCTGGAGGGGCTGGAGGCGCTGCTGCGGCGGGCCCGGGCGATGGCGGGCGACGGCCGTACCTTCACCCTGGCCGACCACCGGCCCGACGGGGAGCGCCTCCCGGCCCCCGTGGAGCTGGCGGCCTACCGCGTCGTCCAGGAAGCCGTCACCAACGCGCTGAAGCACGCCGCTCCCGGAGATGTCACCGTGGCACTCGACCGGGACGCGGCCCGCCCGGGCACCCTCGGCATCCGCGTCCGCAGTCCGCTGGGCGCGGCTCCGGTGGACGACGGCGCCCCGCGCGCGCCCGGCGCGGGCGCGGGCCTGGTCGGGATGCGGGAGCGGGTCGAGCTGCTGGAGGGCGAACTGACCGCGGGGCCCGTGGACGCCGCAGCCGGGGAGCGGATCTGGCAGGTGCACGCGGTGCTGCCCGCCCCGCACGAGGCGGAACCGGCCGCCGACGGCTCCGGCGCCGCGCGCCGGCACGAGAAGCACGCGACACTCGAGAAGCACGAGAAGGGGGAGCCGGAACGTGACCGCTGAACGGACCGTCCGCGTTGTGATCGCCGAGGACCAGCAGGCCGTACGCGCGGGACTCGTGCTGATCCTCCGCAACGCCGCCGGAATCGACGTGGTCGGTGAGGCGGGGGACGGCGAGGAGGCCGTCCGGCTGGCCCGGGAGCTGGCCCCGGACGTGGTGCTGATGGACATCCAGATGCCGCGCCTGGACGGGGTGACGGCCACCGGGCAGATCACCGGAGACCGGCTCGCCGATGTCCTGGTGCTCACCACCTTCGACCTGGACGCGTACGTCTTCGGGGCACTGCGCGCGGGCGCCGCCGGCTTCCTGCTCAAGGACAGCGAGGCGGCGGAGGTGGTGGAGGCGGTCCGCACGGTCGCCCGCGGGGAGGGCATGATCGCGCCCGCCGTGACCCGGCGGCTGATCGCCGAGTTCGCGAGTTCTGCGGCACCGGGCCTCGCCTGCGCCCCGGGGGCCCCGGGCACGCCGCCGCCCGGACTGGGCGAACTCACCCGCCGGGAGCGGGAGGTGCTCGGCTGCCTGGGCGTGGGACTCTCCAACGCCGAGATCGCCGACCGCCTCACCATGGCGGAGGGCACCGTCAAGACCCATGTGAGCAGGCTGCTCGCGAAGCTGGAACTGCGCAGCCGCACCCAGGCCGCCGTACTGGCCCAGGAGTGGGGCGTCGGGGCGCCGTAGCCGCAGGAGGCCCGCCGCACTGCGGCCCCGGAGCCCGGGAGCCCGGCGCGCGCCGGACGGCGGACGTCAGGCCACGTTCACCCGCTGGCCGGGCGGGGCGGCCTCCAGCCAGGCGAGGAAGCCGGTGAGCGCGTCCTCGCTCAGGGCGAGCTCGACCCGCACCCGGTCGGGGCCGACCGCGCAGGCCAGCACCACCGCGTCGGAGAGCAGCGCCTGCTCCTCCTCGCCCAGCGGGGAGCGCCGCTCCAGAACGTCGATGGCCCCGCGCACCAGATGGCGGCGGGGCCTGGGGGCATAGGAGAAGACGCGGAACCATTCGATCCGGTCTCCGTTGTAGCGGGCGATCCCGTACGCCCAGCCTTTTCCTTTGGGGTCGTCGGCCTCTCCCTCGGAGACCGCCCAGCGCAGGTTGCAGTCGAACGTTCCGCCGGACCGCTGGATGAGCCGCCGGCGTACGCCGAAGGCGAAGAGTCCCGCCACCACCAGCAGGACGACCACGCCGCACAGCAGCAGAGCAAGGGCCATCGTCACCGACCTCCTCGCTCTCTTCGGGACCTGCCGCGCGACAAGTCTCTCAAACCCTGCGGTATGGCTTCAGCCGCGGGCGGACCCGGGAAATTCCGGGACCGCCCGCGGCTGAGGGTCGTCGTGCGCCGGATGTGACGCGACGGACGTCAGCGTGCGGCCGTCACCGACCGCAGCCGGACATCGGCGCGCTTCTCGGCGTCGTCGTCCGCCTGGGACTTCGCGTCCTCCAGCGCACGCTCCGCCCGCTCGACGTCGATCTCGTCGGTCAGCTCCGCGACCTCGGCGAGCAGCGAGAGCTGGTTGTCGGCGAAGGAGATGAACCCGCCGTGCACCGCGGCGACGACGGTGCCGTTGCCGCTCTCGCCCGTCGTACGAATGGTGACCGGGCCGGACTCCAGCACACCGAGCAGCGGCTGGTGGCCGGGCATGACGCCGATATCACCCGAGGAGGTACGCGCGACGACCAGGCTGGCCTCACCGGACCAGACCTTGCGGTCGGCGGCGACCAACTCGACGTGCAGCTCAGCCACTGTGGCTCCTCAGACTGGGATGGGGAAAGGATACGGGGTGCGGCGCGGGGGCGGGTACTCCACCCGCCCCCGCCGCGCAGCACGACCGGCGCACATCCCGCACCCGATCGCTCGCGACCGCGCACGGGAGCACATGGATGCGCCGGGGTGCCGGGGCCCGGCGTCAGGAGACGCCGAGCTCCTTCGCCTTGGCCTTGAGGTCCTCCAGGCCACCGCACATGAAGAACGCCTGCTCGGGGAAGTGGTCGTACTCGCCGTCGGCGATCGCGTTGAAGGCCGCGATCGACTCGTCCAGCGGGACGTCCGATCCGTCGAGACCGGTGAACTGCTTCGCCGCGTGGGTGTTCTGCGACAGGAAGCGCTCGATCCGGCGGGCGCGGGACACCGTGAGCTTGTCCTCCTCGGACAGCTCGTCGATGCCGAGGATGGAGATGATGTCCTGCAGGTCCTTGTACTTCTGCAGGATCCCCTTGACCCGCTCGGCGCAGTCGTAGTGGTCCTGCGAGACGAAGCGCGGGTCCAGGATCCGGGAGGTGGAGTCCAGCGGGTCCACCGCCGGGTAGATGCCCTTCTCCGAGATCGGACGCGAGAGCACCGTGGTGGCGTCGAGGTGCGCGAAGGTCGTCGCCGGGGCCGGGTCGGTGAGGTCGTCCGCGGGCACGTAGATCGCCTGCATCGAGGTGATGGAGTGGCCGCGGGTCGAGGTGATGCGCTCCTGGAGCACACCCATCTCGTCCGCCAGGTTCGGCTGGTAGCCCACCGCGGAGGGCATCCGGCCCAGCAGGGTGGAGACCTCGGAACCGGCCTGGGTGAAGCGGAAGATGTTGTCGATGAAGAACAGCACGTCCTGCTTCTGCACATCGCGGAAGTACTCCGCCATGGTCAGACCGGCCAGCGCGACCCGCAGCCGGGTCCCCGGCGGCTCGTCCATCTGCCCGAAGACCAGCGCGGTCTGCGGGAGCACGCCGGACTCCTTCATCTCCTCGATGAGGTCGTTGCCCTCACGGGTGCGCTCGCCGACGCCGGCGAACACGGAAACGCCCTCGTGCAGCTTGGCCACACGCATGATCATTTCCTGGATGAGGACGGTCTTGCCGACGCCCGCGCCGCCGAACAGGCCGATCTTGCCGCCCTTGACGTACGGGGTCAGCAGGTCGACGACCTTCAGACCGGTCTCGAACATCTCGGTCTTGGACTCGAGCTGGTCGAAGCTGGGGGCCTGGCGGTGGATCGCCCACCGCTCGGTGACCTCCGACTCGGCCTCCGGCTCGTTCAGGATCTTGCCGAGGGTGTTGAACACCCGGCCCTTGGTGACGTCGCCGACCGGCACGGTCAGACCGGTGCCGGTGTCGGTCACCGGCGCCTGGCGGACCAGGCCGTCGGTCGGCTCCATGGCGATGGCGCGGACCAGGCCCTCGCCGAGGTGCTGGGCGACCTCGAGGGTCAGCGTCTTGCGCTTGCCCTCCTCGGACGGGTCGAGGACCTCGACCGTCAGCGCGTTGTAGATGTCCGGCATGGCGTCGACGGGGAACTCCACGTCGACGACCGGGCCGATGACCCGGGCTACGCGGCCCGTCGCAGCGGCCGTCTCAACTGTGGTGGTCATGGTTAGCGGTCACTCCCCGCGTTAGCGTCAGCCAGCGCGCTCGCCCCACCGACGATCTCGCTGATTTCCTGGGTGATGTCGGCCTGGCGGGCCGCGTTGGCAAGCCGTGTCAGCGACTTGATGAGGTCTTCGGCATTGTCGGTCGCGGACTTCATCGCCCGGCGCGTGGCGGCGTGCTTGGAGGCAGCCGCCTGCAGCAGGGCGTTGTAGACCCGCGACTCGACGTACCGCGGCAGCAGCGCGTCCAGCACGTCCTCGGCCGACGGTTCGAAGTCGTAGAGCGGCATGAGCGCGGTACCGCCCTTGGCGGCGCCCTCGCTCTCGCCGGCGGACTCGACGCCCCCCGCGAAGGAGAGCGGCAGCATCCGGGCGTCCACCGCGGTCTGCGTCATCATCGAGACGAACTCGGTGTAGACGATGTGCAGCTCGTCCACGCCGCCCTCGGCGGTCTCCCGCTGCACCGCCTCGATCAGCGGTGCGGCGACGGCCTTCGCGTCCGCGTAGCTCGGGCTGTCGGTGAAGCCGGTGAACGACTCCTTGACCGCCCGGTCGCGGAAGCTGTAGTAGGCCACGCCCTTGGAGCCGACGATGTAGCTCTCGACTTCCTTGCCCTCGGCGGCCAGCCGCGTGTTGAGCTGTTCGGCCGCCTTGATGGCGTTGGAGTTGTAGCCGCCCGCCAGACCGCGGTCGCTCGTGATGAGCAGGACCGCGGCCCGCCTGGGCTGCTCCGCCTCGGTCAGCAGGGGGTGCTTGGTGTCGGAACCCTGCGCGACGGCGGTGACCGCGTGGGTCAGCTCCTTCGCGTACGGCTCCGACGCCGTCACCTTGCGCTGCGCCTTGATGATGCGGGAGGCCGCGATCATCTCCATCGCACGCGTGATCTTCTTGGTCGCAGTGACGGATTTGATCCGCCGCTTGTAGACCCTGAGCTGGGCACCCATGCTCAGCCCTCGCCCAGCAGCTTGCCGTCCGAGGTCTCGAACTGCGTCTTGAACTTGTCGACCGCGTCACCCAGCATCTGGATGGTGTCGTCCGACATCTTGGCGCCCTCGCGGATGCTGGTCAGCAGGGGCTGCTCCTCGCGGTGCATGTAGTCCAGCAGCTCGCGCTCGAAGCGCCGGATGTCCTCGACCGGCACGTCGTCCATCTTGCCGTTGGTGCCGGACCAGACGGAGACGACCTGGTCCTCGGTGGAGAACGGGGCGTACTGCGACTGCTTGAGCAGCTCGACCATGCGCTTGCCGCGCTCCAGCGCGCCCTTGGAGGCGTCGTCCAGGTCGGAACCGAAGGCGGCGAACGCCTCCAGCTCGCGGTACTGGGCCAGGTCCACCCGGAGCGAGCCGGTGATCTGCCGGATCGCCTTGTGCTGGGCCTTGCCACCGACGCGGGAGACGGAGATACCGACGTTCAGCGCCGGGCGCTGGCCCGCGTTGAACAGGTCGGACTCCAGGAAGCACTGGCCGTCGGTGATGGAGATGACGTTGGTCGGAATGAACGCCGAGACGTCGTTCGCCTTGGTCTCGACGATCGGCAGGCCGGTCATCGAGCCCTTGCCCATGTCGTCGGAGAGCTTGGCGCAGCGCTCCAGCAGCCGGGAGTGCAGGTAGAAGACGTCGCCCGGGTACGCCTCACGGCCCGGCGGACGGCGCAGCAGCAGCGACACCGCGCGGTAGGCGTCGGCCTGCTTGGACAGGTCGTCGAAGACGACCAGGACGTGCTTGCCCTGGTACATCCAGTGCTGGCCGATGGCCGAGCCGGTGTACGGGGCGATGTACTTGAAGCCGGCCGGGTCGGACGCCGGGGCCGCCACGATGGTGGTGTACTCCAGCGCGCCCGCCTCCTCCAGCGCACCGCGCACGGACGCGATGGTGGAGCCCTTCTGGCCGATGGCGACGTAGATGCAGCGGACCTGCTTCTCCGGGTCGCCGGAACGCCAGTTGTCGCGCTGGTTGATGATCGTGTCGACGCACAGCGCGGTCTTGCCGGTCTGGCGGTCGCCGATGACGAGCTGGCGCTGGCCGCGGCCGACCGGCGTCATGGTGTCGACGGCCTTGTAGCCCGTCTCCATCGGCTCGTTGACTTCCTGGCGCTGCATGACCGTGGGGGCCTGGAGCTCCAGGGCGCGGCGGCCCTCGGTCTCGATCTCCCCGAGGCCGTCGACCGGCGCACCCAGCGGGTCGACGACACGGCCGAGGTAGCCGTCGCCGACCGGGACCGACAGGACCTCGCCGGTCCGCTGCACCGACTGGCCCTCTTCGATACCGCTGAACTCGCCGAGGACGACCGCACCGATCTCGCGCTCCTCGAGGTTGAGGGCGAGGCCGAGGGTGCCGTCCTCGAACTTCAGCAGCTCGTTCGCCATGGCCGAGGGCAGCCCCTCGACCTTCGCGATGCCATCACTGGCAGCGCTGACCGTACCGACCTCTTCGCGCGAGGCCGCGTCCGGCGTGTACGACTGGACAAAGTTCTCCAGCGCGTCCCGGATCTCATCCGGCCGGATCGTGAGCTCCGCCATCTGGGTTCCCTGCTCTCCTTGTTGGGCCCGTAAGTTCCTTCGGGCTCCGGGGGGCGCTTTTCCCCCGACTCCCTGTGTACGGCCCAACTCGGGCCGCTTTCGTGCTTGTTGAGTTGGTTGGCGCTCGCGCGCCGGGGTACTGCTTCAGCCCGCCATCCGGCGCTTGGCCGCTTCCAGCCGGTCGGCGATCGAGCCGTTGATGATCTCGTCGCCCACCCGCACCGTGATCCCGCCGAGGACCTCGGGGTCCACGTCCAGGTTCAGGTGCACCTGGCGGCCGTAGAGCGTGGCCAGCGCCGCGCTCAGGCGCCGCTTCTGCTCGTCGCTCAGCGGAACCGCGGAGGTCACGACGGCGACCGAACGGTTGCGCCGCTCGGCAGCCAGCCGGGAGAGGGCTTCCAGCCCACTGTCCAGGCTACGTCCCCGCGGCTGGGTGACCAGCCGGGTCACCAGGCGCTCGGTGGCCGGCCGGACCCGGCCGCCCAGCAGCTCCTGCAGCAGGGCGCGCTTGGCGTCCGGTCCGGCCGTACGGCTGGCGAGCGCCGCACGCAGCTGCGGCGAGGAGGCGGCAGTCCTGCCGAAGCGGAACAGCTCGTCCTCGACGTCGTCCAGCTGCCCGTCCCGCTCGGCCGACACCAGGTCGGCCAGGTCCGCCAGCTCCTCGACGGCGTCGGCCAGGTCGCGCGGCGCGGACCAGCGGGAGCGGACCATGCCGGAGACCAGGTCGGTGGCCGGGCCGCCGACCTGGCCGGCGAGCAGCCGCTGCACCAGCGACGCCTTGGCCTCGCCGTCCCGCGCCGGGTCGGTGAGGACCCGGCGCAGCGAGACCTCGCGCTCCAGCAGCGCGGTGACGGCGGCGAGCTCGTCGGCGAGGGCCGCTGCGTCGACCGAGGTGGAGTCGGTCAGCGCGGTCAGGCTCTCGCGCGCGGCGGCAAGCGCCTCACGGCTCGCACCATTCATCGGGCGGCTCCGCTGGCGTCTGCCTCGGCGGCGTCTTCGAGCCCGTCGAGGAAGCGGTCGATCACGCGGCTCTGCCGGGCGTGGTCGTCGAGCGACTCGCCGACGAGCTTGCCCGCCAGGTCGGTGGCGAGCTTGCCCACGTCCTGGCGCAGCGTCTGCGCGGCCTGCTTGCGGTCGGCCTCGACCTGGGCGTGACCGGCGGCGATGATCTCCTCACGCTGCCGCTGGCCCTCCGCGCGCATCTCGGCGATGAGCGTGGCGCCCTGCTCCTGGGCCTCGGACCGCAGCCGGGCCGCCTCGTGGCGGGCCTCGGCGAGCTGGTCCTTGTACTGCTGGAGTACGTCGGCGGCTTCCTGCTGCGCGGCCTCGGCCTTCTCGATGCCGCCCTCGATGGCGTCACGACGCTCTTCCAGCACCTTGTTGATGCTCGGGAGGAGCTTCTTCCACAGGACGAAGAAGACGATGGCGAAGGCGAGCAGACCGATGACGAACTCGGGGATCGGCGGGACGAGGGGGTTCTCCTCCTCGGCCGCCATCTGTACGAAGGCGATCACATCAGTGCCTTTCGTCGAAAGGGACGGGGTCGCCGGATCAGCTGGGGTAGGCGTAGCCCATGACCAGACCGATCAGCGCCAGCGCCTCACAGAGCGCGAAGCCGAGGATCTGGTTCTGGCGGATGAGGCCGGCGGCCTCGGGCTGCCGGGCGAGCGCCTGCGTGCCGTTGCCGAAGACGATGCCGACGCCGATGCCGGGGCCGATGGCGGCGAGGCCGTAGCCGATCGCGGCGAGGTTGCCCTGGATCTGGACGGCGGCGAGGCTCTGGAGAGCGGACATGCTCGTTACTTCCTTCTCGTTCACGGACCGGTGGGGGTTGGCCACCGGTGGATGGGAAATCGGGTGAGCGGCGGCCGGTCAGTGGCTCTCGGAGAGAGCGCCCTGAATGTAGTTGGTGGCCAGCAGCACGAAGACGTACGCCTGAACCGCCTGGATGAACAGCTCGAAGGCCACCATCAGCACGGTCATGATGAAGGAGACGCCGGAGTAGAGAATGCCGAAGCCGTTCAGCAGGTACCACGTGGCGAGCGTGAACAGCAGCAGCAGGGTGTGCCCGGCGAACATGTTGGCGAAGAGTCGCACCGCGTGCGTGAAGGGACGCACGAGCAGGTTCTGGAAGAGCTCCAGGAACATGATCAGGGGCAGCACCGGGCCGAGCGACTTGTCGTAACCCGAGAGGTTCTTCCAGCCTCCGACGAATCCGTTCCGCTTGAACGTGAGGCTGATGTACAGCACGTACACGATCAGGGCCAGGGCCGCCGGGTAGGAGATGACCGACGTCACGGGGAACTGTGCGAGCGGAATGACCGCCCACATGTTCATGATCCAGACGAAGAAGAAGAGCGAGACGATCAGCGGAACGTACTTCTCTCCTTCCTTCTTGCCGAGCCCCTCGTACACGACACCGCGGCGGATGAAGTCGTACCCGGCCTCGCCGACCATCTGGAGTTTGCCCGGCACCAGCTTCGGCCTGGCGAAAGCGGCCCAGAAGAACCAGACGATCGCGACCGTGCCCACCAGTGCCAGCAGCATGGTCTTGTTGAACTCGATGCCACCGACGGTGAACAGCGGTTTGAAGATGAACGAATGGACTCCGGGCGCCTCGAAGCCGCAGCCGGAGAAGATGTGGCAATCGGTCTCGAAGGCGAGCATCTGGTCAGCACTCACCGCGAGCTCCTTCTGCATGGCGCATGTATACGGCTACCTCGGTGTGTCGGCGCGGCGTGCGACCGCGGAGCGGCACTGGACTGGTCTTGCGGATTGGGGGGCGGCGGCCGGCCGGAGAGCGAGAGCGCCCGTTCCGTCTCCCGGAACGCGGAACCTCGACCGTCCCCGCCTGCTGCGCCGCAGTTGGTCTCGGACGATAGCAGTTGCTCGAACGAGCACTTATCCCGCCCCTACGTGCCACTGGCCTTCTCGCCGGAGCTGGAGGAGGGCTCGACGTACAGGATCTTCGCCTTCATGTGCGCCCTGGTCTGCGCGGCCACCCACACGATGGTGCTGGCGAGAAGGGCGAGAGCGAAGCTCCGGGTGTCGAAAAGGGTCGTATCCCGGAACGCGATCAGCACCACGAGCAGCAGCAGGATCTGCGTCGTGTAGAGCAGCAGACCCATCGCCTGAAAGAGGTGCGGAAGGGATTTGGCCGTGCGCTGCAGAGCGTAGAGACCCATCCCCATGAAGAGGAGGGCCACGAGCGCTCCGGCGGCACCGCCGATCGCGCCCTTGCTTCCGGCGAAGACGCCGCTGATCACTGCGGCCACGACAGCGGCCACGGCGGTCGGGACGGCGCAGTGCAGCAGCATGCGTGCGTCGTTCGACTGCATGTGGTGTGCTCCGGGGGAAATCTGGGGGACGTGAATCGTCGAGGAAGAGCGTAGCCCGGCGCGGAGGGCGGACCTCCCACAGAAGAGCCCGCGAGAGTGCGGAACTTCGGCTGGCCACCGGGTTTCGTGAACGGTATCACAAACTATTTGATGAGGTCTTTACCTACTTGGTGTGCCCCCCGTCACACGCAGGGGTGACAGAAGACATCTCCCGCTGACGGCAGCCGCTTTGTCTGGTATCGGCGGCTTCCCCTGCTCAGGGAGCGGCTCACTCAGGGGTGTTGATCTTCTTCGTCCGGGTGAACTGCCGCCGCTCCCCGATGGCAGTCGCTCCGTGCAACCCGGCCATCGCGGGCTCACGCTCCCCCGCGGCCTCCGCGTCCGGCTCCGGCGCCGCCGCCTCGGCATCCACCGGCTCCGGGCCGCCCCGCCGGTACCGGGGCGGCAGCACCCGCTGCGCCCAGCCGGGCACCCGCGGCGTGTAGCGCGGCATCAGCAGCACCACCAGGCCCACCGCGCTCAGCAGCACGATCGTCAGCACGATGGCGAGGCTGGAGGAGCGCACCGAGAAGGCCACAGCCCCGAAGGCGATCAACGCGGCCCAGAAATACATGATCAGCACGGCACGGCTGTGCGAGTGCCCGACCTCCAGCAGCCGGTGGTGCAGGTGCCCCCGGTCGGCCGCGAACGGCGAGCGGCCGTTCCAGGTGCGCCGCACGATCGCCATCACCAGGTCGGCCACCGGGATCGCGATGATGCTCAGCGGCAGCAGCAACGGCATGTACAGCGGCACCATCGTGTGCACCGCGGACTTGACCGAACCGGTGTGCTCGACCATCAGGTCCGGGTCGACCTGGCCGGTGATGGAGACCGCGCCCGCGGCCAGGACCAGGCCGATCAGCATCGAACCGGAGTCGCCCATGAAGATGCGGGCCGGATGCATGTTGTGCGGCAGGAAGCCCAGACACATCCCCATCAGCACGGCCGCGAAGAGCGTGGCAGGAGCCGCCGCCTCGATGCCGTAGCCGTACCAGATGCGGTAGGCGTACATGAAGAACGCCACACTCGCGATGCAGACCATGCCCGACGCGAGGCCGTCCAGGCCGTCCACGAAGTTCACCGCGTTGATGGTGATCACCACCAGCGCCACCGTGAGCAGCGTGCCCTGGAAGGGAGTGAGTGCGACGTTCCCCACGCCCGGCACCGGCAGCCACAGGATCGTCAGCCCCTGGAGCACCATCACACCGGCAGCGATCATCTGCCCGCCGAGCTTCACCAGCGCGTCGACGCCCCACTTGTCGTCCAGCACGCCGATCAGCCAGATCAGCCCGGCACCCGAGAGCAGCGCCCTGGGCTCATCGGAAAGAGTGAACAGCTTCCCGATGTTGGTGAGCTGTGAAGCGACCAACAGCCCGGCGCACAGTCCGCCGAACATAGCGATACCGCCGAGCCGGGGAGTCGGCTCCCGGTGCACGTCGCGCGCGCGGACCGGAGGCATCGCGCCCGCCGCGATGGCGAACTTCCGCACCGGCCCGGTCAGCAGATAGGTGACCGCAGCCGTGACGCACAGCGTCAGCAGATATTCACGCACCGGAAGGGCTCCCCAGAGGTCTCGCAGTCAACGCAGGCCCGGTCGGCCGGGCTGTTCAGGCCCACACCATAGGACACGCTCACTGCTGACCGCTGGTTCTGGTGTGGTGGTACGCGGTGGTGTGGCCGGCAGGGCACGGTCTAGGCAGGCGCCGGGACCCCCGTCAGGGCGGTGACCACCGGATCGAGCGCACCGCTGATCTCCTCGCCGACGCTGCGGAAGTACGGGATGGGGGCGCCGTAGGGATCGTAGATCTCGTCCGCCTCCGGGCTGGGCGCCAGCAGCCAGCCGCGCAGCGCGGCCGCCGCCTGCACCAGCGCGCGGGCGCGCTCCACCACGTCCTCGGGGCTGCCCGCGACCGGCAGCGTCGCGGGGTCTATCGCCCGCACCAGCCGGGTGAACTCCTTGAGCGTGAAGGTGCGCAGGCCCGCGGAGTGGCCCATGGAGATCACCTGCGCACGGTGGTCGCGGGTGGCGGTCAGCACCAGGTCGGCCCGGATCACGTGCTCGTCCAGCAGCTCGCGCCCGGTGAACCCCTCGGCGTCCGCGCCGTGTTCGAGCAGCACGGCGACCGCGTTCTCCTCCATGGGCGCGCCCTCGTGCCCCCACGTCCCCGCACTCTCGACCACGAGGCCGCCCGTGCGGCGCTCCCCGAGCCGATCGGCCAGGGCATGCCGGGTGAGCCGCTCGGTGATCGGCGAGCGGCACACGTTGCCTGTGGAGACGTGGAGGATACGGAACGCGCCGTCGGCGCCGCTTATGCCGCCGGCCGCGGCCGGCCCACGCCCGGGTGGGGCGGTCACTACGGGGCCACCTCCAGGCCCGGTACGACCTTGCGCAGCTCGTCCGCGTCGATGGCGCCCGCACGCAGCAGCACCGGCACCGCGCCGGTGACATCCACGATCGACGAGGGCACATTGTCCTGGGTGGGCCCGCCGTCCAGGTAGACGGCGACGGACTCGCCCAGCATCTCCTGGGCCTCGTCGCAGTCCTTCGGCGCCGGGTGCCCGGAGAGGTTGGCCGAGGAGACGGCCATCGGGCCGAACTCGTTCAGCAGCTCGATGGCGACCGGGTGCAGCGGCATCCGCACCGCCACCGTGCCATGGGTCTCCCCCAGGTCCCAGGTCAGCGACGGCTGGTGCCGCGCCACCAGAGTCAGCGCGCCGGGCCAGAAGGCGTCGACCAGTTCCCAGGCCGCCTCGGAGAAGTCCGTGACCAGGCCGTGCAGCGTGTTCGGCGAGCCCACCAGGACCGGCGAGGGCATGCCGCGGCCGCGCCCCTTGGCCTCCAGCAGATCGCCGACCGCGTCCGCGCTGAACGCGTCCGCACCGACGCCGTAGACGGTGTCGGTCGGCAGCACGACGAGTTCTCCGCGCCTGACGGCCGAGGCGGCCTCGCGGAGGCCGGTCGCCCGGTCGGTCGCGTCGGAGCAGTCGTATCGCCGTGCCATTACGGCACCTCCCTGCGTGCAGTGGCAAAACGGGGCCGGTTGTTGAGGTCGGGGTGGTCCGCGGCGTCCGCCCAGCCGCGGTCCTCGGTGAAGATCCAGGGCACCTGCCCGCCCTGGGTGTCGGCGTGCTCGACGACCACGACGCCGCCGGGGCGCAGCAGCCGGTGGGCGGTGCGCTCCAGGCCGCGGATGACATCCAGGCCGTCCTCGCCGGAGAACAGCGCGACCTGGGGGTCGTGGTCGCGGGCCTCCGGTGCCACATACTCCCACTCGGTGAGCGGAATGTAGGGCGGGTTGGAGATCACCAGGTCGACCTGGCCGTCCAGTTCGCCCAGCGCGGTGCGCGCGTCGCCCTGGTGCAGGGTCACCCGCGAGCCCTCGACGTTCTTGCGCGCCCACACCAGCGCGGACTCGTCCAGTTCCACGGCGTGCACCCGGGAGCGGGGCACCTCCTGCGCGAGCGCCAGCGCGATGGCCCCGGAGCCGGTGCACAGGTCCACGATCAGCGGCTCGGCCACGTCCATCGCCCGCACCGCGTCTATCGCCCAGCCGACCACGGACTCGGTCTCGGGCCGGGGCACGAAGACGCCGGCTCCCACATACAGCTCCAGGTAGCGGAAGAAAGCCCGCCCCGTGATGTGCTGAAGCGGTTCGCGGGCCTCGCGGCGGGCCACCGCCTCCCAGTAGCGCGCGTCGAAGTCGGCGTCGGCGACGCGGTGCAGCTCGCCCCGTCCCACGCCGTGCACGAAGGCGGCCAGCTCCTCCGCGTCGAAGCGCGGTGAGGGCACACCCGCGTCGGCCAGCCGTTGGGTGGCCTGGGCCACCTCGGCGAGCAGCACGTTCACTCCGTCCCCCTCCCGGGCGTCATTGTGCGGCGGCCAGCTTGGCCGCGGAGTCCGCGTCCACGCACGCCTGGATGACCGGGTCGAGCTCGCCGTCCAGCACCTGGTCCAGGTTGTACGCCTTGAACCCGACGCGGTGGTCGGAGATGCGGTTCTCCGGGAAGTTGTAGGTGCGCACCCGCTCGGACCTGTCGACCGTGCGGACCTGGCTGCGGCGGGCGTCCGAGGCTTCCTTCTCGGCCTCCTCCTGCGCCGCGGCCAGCAGCCGCGCGCGGAGGATGCGCAGGGCCTGCTCCTTGTTCTGGAGCTGGCTCTTCTCGTTCTGGCAGGAGACGACGATGCCGGTCGGCTCGTGGGTGATGCGCACCGCCGAGTCGGTGGTGTTCACCGACTGCCCGCCGGGTCCGGAGGACCGGTAGACGTCGATGCGCAGGTCGTTCGGGTTGATCTCCACATCCACGTCCTCCGCCTCCGGCAGCACCAGGACACCGGCCGCCGAGGTGTGGATGCGGCCCTGGGACTCGGTGGCGGGCACCCGCTGCACGCGGTGCACTCCGCCCTCGTACTTCAGCCGCGCCCACACGCCCTGGCCCGGCTCGGCCGAACCCTTGGTCTTCACGGCGACCTGGACGTCCTTGTAGCCGCCGAGGTCGGACTCGTTGGACTCGATCAGCTCGGTCTTCCAGCCGAGGCGCTCGGCGTAGCGCAGATACATCCGCAGCAGGTCACCGGCGAACAGCGCGGACTCGTCGCCGCCCTCGCCCGCCTTGATCTCCAGGATGACGTCCTTGTCGTCGCTGGGGTCGCGCGGGACCAGCAGCAGCCGCAGCCGCTCGGTGAGCTCCTCGCGGCGCCGCTCCAGCTCCTTGACCTCGTCGGCGAAGTCCGGGTCCTCCGCGGCCAGTTCCCGCGCCGTACCGATGTCGTCCCCGGTCCGCTTCCACTCGCTGTAGGCGGTGACGATGGGGGTGAGTTCGGCGTAGCGCTTGTTGAGCCGGCGGGCACCCGCCTGGTCGGCGTGGATCGCCGGATCGGCGAGTCGCCGCTCCAGGTCGGCGTGCTCGCCGACGAGTTCCTCGACCGCCTCGAACATCGTGGCCATCCCTTGCTGATGAGTGGGGGCGCGGCGCCGCCGCGCAGCGGGCAGCGGGCGCCTGGGCGCTGAGCACCAAAAGAGCGCCGGGCCGCGCTGCCCGGCAGGGGCAGTCGCGGACCGGCGCTGCGGTGTCGCTACTTCTTGGCGCTGCCGGCGTTCTTGCCGAAGCGGGCCTCGAAGCGGGCCACGCGGCCACCGGTGTCGAGGATCTTCTGCTTGCCGGTGTAGAAGGGGTGGCAGGCCGAGCAGATGTCCGCGCGGATCACGCCTTCCGGCATGGTCGTGCGCGTGGTGAACGAGTTGCCGCAGGTGCAGCTCACCTGGGTCTCGCGGTACTCGGGGTGGATGTCGCGCTTCAAGGTCACTCCTAGGTTCGGGAGGGCACCGGGTCGGGAGACGGGTTGTTTCCCGTGAACCGGGGCCGACGGTCCAGTTTGCCACTGGTGGCCGCACCCCCCAAAACCGGGGGGACGCGCCCGGTATTCCCGGCACCGCCCCCGCCTGTCCGGCCGGGGGCTCCGGCGCGCCCCGACGGCCCGGGCGCCCCCGCCCGGCCGGACCGCTCGCCCGGCCGGAGCGCCCCCGGGTGGACGCCGCGGCGCAGGTCAGTCGTCGGACCGCTGCCCGGTGCCCGCCTGCGGCGTGGCCGAGGCACTGGCGCGGCCGTCGTCCACCACCCCGCCGATGTCGGTCTTGTCGCCCGCCGAGCCCTTGGTGGCGGACTTCGGCACCGGCTCGTCGTGCCGGAGCGCCGACCAGACCTTCTCGGTCTTCGAGCGGATCTGCACCACCCGGTTCGGGTCCCCGGGGTCGTAGGCGACCGGCAGCGTGGTCATCCGGATGTCGTCGGACTTGATGCCCTTGAGGGTCTTGGCCATGCCGGTCAGCTTGCCGACCGAGTCCAGCTCCGAGTCGGTGGTGACCGCGGAGGTCGCGGTGTCCGCCAGGTCGTAGAGCTTCTTGGGGCTGCTGAACAGGCCGACGCTGTTGACCTGGTCGATCAGTGCCTTGAGGAACGCCTGCTGGAGCTGGATACGGCCCAGGTCGCTGCCGTCGCCCACCCCGTGCCGGGTGCGGACCAGGCCGAGGGACTGCTCGCCGTCCAGGCGGTGGGTGCCCGCCTTGAGCTTCAGGTGGCTTTCCTTGTCGTCGATCGCCTTGTGGGTGGTCATCTCGACGCCGCCGAGGGTGTCTATCAGCTTCTGGAAGCCGGCGAAGTCGACCTCGAGATAGTGGTCCATCCGGACGCCGGAGAGGGATTCGACGGTCTTGACGGCGCAGGCGGGGCCGCCGACCTTGTACGCGGAGTTGAACATGGCCCGCTGGGCCGGGACGGTCCTGCCCTTCTCGGACTCGTCGCCCTTGCAGCTCGGCCGCTGCACCACGGTGTCCCGGGGTATGGAGACCACGCTGGCCTTGTCGTGCTTCTCGTTGATGTGCAGCACCATCGCCGTGTCCGAGCGGGCGCCGCCCTCGTTCTTGCCGTACTTCGCGTTCGCCCCGGCGCGGCTGTCCGAGCCGAGCACCAGGATGTCCATGGAGCCGTCCGGGGTGTCCTCCGGCCGGTCCGCGCCCAGGGCCGCGTTGATGTCGATGCCGGATATGTTGCCGTCGAGCTTGAAGTAGACGAACCCCAGACTTCCCCCGCCGATCACGAGCGCGCCCGCCACGGTCCAGGCCGCGACCCGCACGGCACGCCGGCTTCCGCTGAGCGGCCTGCGGCGACGGCCGGAGGCACGTATGCCCCCGGAGCGGCGCGGTGCCGCCGTGTCGCCCTCGTAGCTGTCGCCCGCCATGGTCACTTCCCTCAGTCCTGCCTCGTGGCGCCGTGTGTCGTGTGTGGACGCCGTGCGGTCGTTCCGATCAAGACGTCGTCCCCGCGGGGGACGCGCTGTCTCGCCGGAAGGGTTGCACAACGCGTCGCCGCACTCGGCAGGAGCGCGGGTCGGCACTGCGGCGTACGGACCGGGCCGCAACGCGGCACTGCTCCCGTTTTACCTGCGACGACGCGCTCGCGCCTGCCGGGCGGCGGGCGGGCACCGGCCGGCCGGGGCTGTGGGCAAGCTCTCAGCGGCCCGGACGCACGGCGAGGGCCGCCCCACCGTGCGTGGTGGGGCGGCCCTCGCGCTGACCCGTCCGGGCGACGGAGCGGCTCGCGGACCGGGATCCGGGCCGCTCCGGGCGCCTTCGACTGCCGGGCGGCGTCAGTCCTGGCCGCCGGGGGTCGGGGTGTTCTTCTGGATCTGGAGCAGGAACTCCGCGTTGGACTTCGTCTGCTTCATCTTGTCCAGCAGCAGCTCGATGGCCTGCTGCTGGTCCAGGGCGTGCAGCACGCGCCGCAGCTTCCAGACGATCTGGAGCTCCTCGTTCGCCATGAGGATCTCCTCCTTGCGGGTGCTGGACGCGTCCACGTCCACCGCGGGGAAGATCCGCTTCTCGGCGAGCTTGCGGTCGAGCTTGAGCTCCATGTTGCCGGTGCCCTTGAACTCCTCGAAAATGACCTCCTCCATCCGGGAGCCGGTCTCCACCAGCGCCGCGGCGAGGATCGTCAGGGAGCCACCGTCCTCGATGTTCCGGGCCGCGCCGAAGAACTTCTTCGGCGGGTACAGCGCCGTGGAGTCCACACCGCCGGAGAGGATGCGGCCCGAGGCAGGCGCGGCGAGGTTGTAGGCGCGGGCGAGCCGGGTGATGTTGTCCAGCAGGATCACCACGTCGTGCCCCAGCTCCACCAGCCGCTTGGCCCGCTCGATGGCCAGCTCGGCGATGGTGGTGTGGTCCTCGGCCGGGCGGTCGAAGGTCGAGGAGATGACCTCGCCCTTGACCGACCGCTGCATGTCGGTGACCTCTTCCGGACGCTCGTCGACCAGGACGACCATCAGGTGGCACTCGGGGTTGTTCCGGGTGATCGAGTTGGCGATCGACTGCAGCACCATGGTCTTGCCCGCCTTCGGCGGGGCCACGATCAGGCCGCGCTGGCCCTTGCCGACCGGCGAGACCAGATCGATGATCCGGGGGGTGAGCTGGTTGGGCTCCGTCTCCAGCCGCAGCCGCTCCTGCGGGTAGAGCGGGGTGAGCTTGTTGAACTCGGAGCGGCCCTTGCCGTCGTCGGGCGACATGCCGTTGACCGAGTCCAGCCGGACCAGCGCGTTGAACTTCTCGCGCCGCTCGCCCTCCCGCGGCTGACGCACCGCGCCGGTGACGTGGTCGCCCTTGCGCAGGCCGTTCTTGCGGACCTGGGCCAGCGAGACATACACGTCGTTCGGCCCCGGCAGGTAGCCCGAGGTGCGGACGAACGCGTAGTTGTCGAGGATGTCGAGGATGCCCGCGACGGGGATCAGGACGTCGTCCTCGGCGATCTGCGGCTCGAAGTCCTCGCGGCCGCCGCGGCGGCCCCTCCGGTCGCGGTAGCGGCCGCGCCGGCCGCGGCGGCCGCCGCCGTCGTCGTCGAAGCCGTCGTCGCGGCGGCCGCCGCCACCGCCCTGGTTCTGCTGGCCGCCACCGCCGCCGCCACCGCCGTCGTTCTTGTTGCGGTTGCGGTCACGGTCGCGCTGGCGCTCGCGCTTGGAGGGCCGGTCCTGCTGCTGCTTGCCCTCGCCGGAGGAGCCGCCCTTGCCGTCCTTCTCGGAGCGCTCGGACTTGCCGTCCCGGCCGTCCCGGTTGTCCTTGCCCTCCTGCTTGCCCTCGGCGCCCTCGGCCTCGCCCTTGGCGCGGCGGCCGCGGCCGCCCTCCTGGGCCGCCTTGGCGTCGCCCTCGGTCTGGCCGGGGATGTCGATCTGGCCCTGCCCGTCCTGCTGCGCGGCCTCGGACTCGCCGGTGCGGGCCCGGGAGGTGGCGCGGCGCTTGGGCTTGGCCTCCTCGGCGCCCTCGCCGCCGGAGGTGGCGTCGGCGCCCTTGGCGGGCTTGGCCTGCTTGCTCTCGGCGGTCTTGCCGCCCTTGTCCGAGGCCGCGGGCGCGGAGTCCGAACTTCCGCCTGCCTGGCGCTCCTTGATGACCTCGATCAGTTGGCTCTTGCGCATCCGCGCGGTGCCCTTGATACCGAGGCCGGAGGCGACCTGCTGGAGTTCGGCCAGAACCATGCCCTCCAGCCCCGTGCCGGAGCGCCGTCGCCTGGGTGCGGCACCGGAGGCAGGCGTGGCGGATGCGTCCGTGGCGGGCGCCGCGGCACCGTCGGCGGCGGTATCGGCGTTCACGCCCATCAGATCGGTGGTGTCGCTCACGAAGGGTCCTTCCCTGGAGCGGACGTCGGCCAGTCTGGCTCGGCGACCGGTTGTGCTGTCCGGCTGCGGTCCGGTCTGTGCGGACCTGGCCGGGGCGGTGGTCCCGCCTGGATGTACGGCGGGCAGATCAGTACGTGGGTTCGGCGTGAAGCCTCGACATGGATGTCCTTCACGTCGGCTCCGGAGCGTGTTCGCCGCTGCCCGGCAACGGGCCGAGCAGTGTGGGAGGCTCCTGGAAGAAGAGGTGGTCCCTACTGGAGCTACCAGGGGAACACGCAAGCACCGCACTCTTCGGACTATCGCACTTACCTGTACGAAGCCCACGAGACTGCACGTGCAGACTTGAGGTTAACACTACCGGATCCAACAAACATTCCCCCTCTCGAAGATCCGCAACCCGCCGTCACCGGGACCCGCTGTCCGTGCCTCCCGGCCCGCTCCCGGCCTCGTCAACGCTGCTCCGCGCCCCCGCGGAAAGCGGCAGGACGCTTGCTCCGTCCAGGTCGAGCGCCAGCCGGTTCGCCGTCCAGCCCTCACCCGCCAGCCGGGACACCTTGTCGGCCTCTCCCTCGTCCGAGGCCAGCGCCAGCACCGTCGGGCCCGCCCCCGAGATCACGGCGGGGACGCCCTCGCTGCGCAGCCAGCCGACCAGATCCGCGCTCTCCGTCATCGCCGGGGCCCGGTACTCCTGGTGCAGCCGGTCCTCGGTGGCGGCCAGCAGCAGCTCCGGACGGCGCGTCATGGCCTCCACCAGCAGCGCTGCGCGCCCCGCGTTGAACGCCGCGTCGACATGCGGCACGGTGCGCGGCAGCAGCCCCCGCGCGGTCTGCGTGAGCAGCGGCTTCGCGGGGACGAAGACCACCGGGACGAGGGAGGCGGCGGGCGCCATCCGCAGCGCGCGGGCCGCGCCGCCGTCCGTCCAGGCCAGGGTGAAGCCGCCCAGCAGGCAGGCGGCGACATTGTCGGGGTGGCCCTCGATCTCGGTGGCGAGCTCCAGCAGCGCGGTGTCGTCCAGCCGGGCCTCGCCGCCGGTGGTCACGGCGCGGGCCGCCATCACCCCGGCGCAGATGGCGGCGGAGGAGGAGCCCAGGCCGCGGCCGTGCGGGATGCGGTTGGCGCACACCACCTCCAGGCCGCGCGGCTGCCCGCCCAGCAGGTCGAAGGCGGTGCGCAGGGAGCGGACGAGCAGGTGCTCCTCGTCCCGGGGCAGGGCCTCGGCGCCCTCGCCCGCGATGTCGATGTGCAGACCGGAGTCGGCGACGCGGACCACCACGTCGTCATAGATCCCCAGGGCGAGACCGAGTGCGTCGAAGCCGGGGCCGAGGTTGGCGCTGGTGGCGGGGACACGCACTCGGACGGCGGCGGCGCGGAACGCGGGACCGGCCATCTCTCGATGACTCTCCTTGGTTTGGGTGTGCGGAGCATCCCCTCGACCGCGGCTGCGCCGGACCGGTCACGGCTCCGGGCACACCCGTGGCGGGGACGTACGGGAGTCGGGGTGAAACTCAGCCTATCGAAGGTGGGTTCACTGGCGACATAGGGCGCACGGGAGGCGCACGATGCGTGTCGTAAGCCTCACCGTGCTTCCGCGCGGTACGCGTCCGTACCGCGCGCCGAACCTTCCCGCCCCGGAGGGGGGCCGACCCGGTGGGACGGTCGGGGTGGGCGGTTCGGTCGAGACCCGCACCAGGGGTCTGCCCCGGCGACCACCCCGGGGAAACCCGCTGAGCGGATCCGGTCCGGAACTCCGGCCGGGCGGCTCCGGCACGGCGGGCCGCGCCGGAGCCGCCACCGGGTCAGACCAGGCCGAGGCGCTCGGCGGCGGCGTCCGCGTCGACGGGGACCACGATCGGCTGCGGCGCGCCCGCCACGGCCCAGTCCGGGTCCTTGAGTCCGTTGCCGGTGACGGTGCAGACGATCCGCTGTCCGGTGTCGACCCTGCCCTGCTCGGCGGCCTGCAGCAGACCCGCCACCGAGGCGGCCGAGGCGGGCTCCACGAAGACGCCCTCCTGCGCGGCCAACAGCCGGTAGGCACGCAGGATCTGACGGTCGGTCACGGCGTCGATGAATCCGCCCGACTCGTCGCGCGCCTGCTCGGCCAGGGTCCAGGACGCCGGGTTGCCGATCCGGATGGCGGTGGCGATGGTGCTCGGCTCCTTGACGGCCTCGCCCCGCACGATCGGCGCCGCGCCCGACGCCTGGTAGCCCCACATCCGCGGGGTGCGGGCGGCCGGACCGTCCTGGTGGTACTCGCGGTAGCCCTTCCAGTAGGCCGTGATGTTGCCGGCGTTGCCCACCGGGAGGACGTGGATGTCGGGCGCGTCGCCGAGCATGTCCACGATCTCGAACGCCGCGGTCTTCTGCCCCTCGATCCGCACCGGATTGACGGAATTGACCAGCGCCACCGGATACTTGTCCGACAGCCCGCGGGCCAGCTCCAGGCAGTCGTCGAAGTTGCCGTCGACCTGGAGGATCTTCGCGCCGTGCACCAGCGCCTGCCCCATCTTGCCCAGCGCGATCTTGCCCTGCGGCACCAGCACGGCGCAGACCATCCCGGCCCGCACGGCGTAGGCCGCCGCCGAAGCGGAGGTGTTCCCGGTGGAGGCGCAGATGACGGCCTGGGCCCCCTCCTCCTTGGCGCGGGTGATGGCCATCGTCATCCCGCGGTCCTTGAAGGAACCGGTGGGATTGGCGCCCTCGACCTTGAGGTGGACGTCGCAGCCGGTCAGCTCGGAGAGCTTCTGGGCCGGCACCAGCGGCGTGCCGCCCTCACGGAGGGTGACGGGCGCGGTCCCGGGGGCCACCGGCAGCCGGTCCCGGTACTCCTCGATGATGCCGCGCCACTGCGGGCGCCCCGCACCGGGCCCGGCGGCGGGCGCGGCTGAAGCACCGGCGTCGCCGGCCTCCCGCATCTGTGACATCGCAGGCTCCATGACGGTCACTGTTCCTCGGCTCCCTTACTGACCATTGTCCGACGCTGCCCACCGCGCCGGGCTGCTCGCGCCGCGTGCCGCAGGCCGCGGCCGCACCCTCGCGCCTTTCCGTGTCCGGCACCCCGCGGGTTCCCGCGGGCGGCGCCCGGCACGCTCACTCCCCCTCGACCCGCATGATGCTGGCCACCCCGCGCACCGTGTCGAGGCCGCGGAGCGCCTCGACCGTCGCGCTGAGCGCCGCGTCCTGGGCACGGTGGGTGACCACGACGAGCCAGGCGCCGTCGTGCGGGCCCTCCTTGCCCTTCTGCCGCACGGTGTCGATGGAGACCCCGTGCTCGGCGAAGACCATCGCCACCTGCGCCAGCACACCCGGCTTGTCGGCGACGTCCAGGCTGATGTGGTAGCGGGTGACCACCTCGCCCATGGGCGAGACGGGCAACTGCGCGTAGGCCGACTCGCCGGGGCCCCGGCCGCCGCTGAGCTTGTTGCGGCAGGCGGCGACCAGGTCGCCGAGCACGGCGGAGGCGGTGGGCGAGCCGCCCGCTCCCGGGCCGTAGAACATCAGCTGCCCCGCCGCGTCGGACTCGACGAAGACGGCGTTGTACGCCTCCCGCACCGAGGCCAGCGGATGGCTGAGCGGCAGCATCGCGGGGTGCACCCGTGCGGTCACCGAGCGGCCGTCCGCGGCCCGCTCGCAGATGGCCAGGAGCTTGACGGTGCAGCCCATCCGCTTCGCGGAGGCGATGTCGGCCGCCGTGACCTCGGCCAGGCCCTCGCGGTGCACGTCGTCCAGCCGCACCCGGGTGTGGAAGGCGATACCGGCCAGGATGGCGGCCTTGGCGGCCGCGTCGAAGCCCTCCACGTCGGCGGTGGGGTCGGCCTCCGCGTACCCGAGCGCGGTGGCCTCGTCCAGCGCCTCGCTGTAGCCGGCGCCGGTGGACTCCATCCGGTCGAGGATGAAGTTGGTGGTGCCGTTGACGATGCCCAGCACGCGGTTGACCTTGTCGCCCGCCAGGGACTCGCGCAGCGGCCGCACCAGCGGGATGGCGGCGGCGACGGCCGCCTCGTAGAAGAGGTCGACGCCGTACTTGTCGGCGGACTCGTGGAGGGTGGAGCCGTCCTCGGCCAGCAGTGCCTTGTTCGCGGTCACGACGCTGGCGCCGTGCTCGAAAGCCGAGGTGATCAGGGTCCGGGCCGGCTCCAGGCCACCGATGACCTCGACCACCACGTCGATGTCCGCGCGCGCGGCGAGCGCCGCCGCGTCGGTGGTCACCAGCGCCGGGTCGATGCCCGCGCGGACCCGGTCGGGACGGCGTACGGCGACCCCGGCCAGCTCGACCGGGGCGCCGATGCGCTGCGCGAGGTCCTCCGCGTGCGTCGTCATGATGCGTGCCACCTCTGAGCCGACGACCCCACAGCCCAGCAGCGCCACCTTCAGCGGACGCGTACGCATCATCTGACCTCTTCTCGACTTCTTCTCGACTGCTTCTCGCACGGGCCGCCTTCCGGCCTGCCGCACCCGGCGTTTCGTCCCGTCAAGTCTCACTTACCGATACGGAGATTCCACGCCTGTTCCAGTATGTGGGACGTATATCTCGCTAACCGACATCGAGCCGCAGGAGATCCTCCTCCGTCTCGCGCCGCACGATCGTCCGCGCCTGCCCATCCCGTACCGCGACGACCGGCGGCCGCAGCGCATGGTTGTAGTTGCTCGCCATCGAACGGCAGTACGCGCCCGTCGCCGGCACGGCCAGCAGATCGCCCGGCGCCAGATCGGCGGGCAGGAAAGCGTCCCGTACGACGATGTCACCGCTCTCGCAGTGCTTGCCCACCACCCGGCTGAGCATCGGCTCCGCCGCCGAGGCCCGGGAGACCAGCGCCACGCTGTACTCGGCGTCGTAGAGCGCCGTACGGATGTTGTCCGACATCCCGCCGTCCACGCTCACATACGTCCGCAGCCCCTCCAACTCCTTGAGCGTGCCGACCTCGTACAGCGTGAACGCCGTCGGCCCGGCGATCGCACGGCCCGGCTCCACCGACAGCCGCGGCACCGCCAGCCCCGCCGCCTCGCACTCCCGGGTGACGATGTCCCCCAGCGCCTTGGCGATCTCGTGCGGCTCGCGCGGATCGTCCTCGGGCGTGTAGGCGATCCCCAGCCCGCCGCCCAGGTCGATCTCCGGCAGCTCGACCCCGTGCTCGTCCCGGACCCGGGTCAGCAGCCCCACCACGCGGCGGGCCGAGACCTCGAAACCGGCCATGTCGAAGATCTGCGAGCCGATGTGCGAGTGGATCCCGGTCAGCTCCAGGCTGTCCAGCATCAGAACCCGGCGCACCGCCTCGGCCGCCGGCCCCTCCCCGGCCCCGGACGAGCCGCCCCCGGCCAGCGCCAGCCCGAACTTCTGGTCCTCGTGCGCGGTCGCGATGAACTCGTGCGTGTGCGCCTCGACACCGACCGTGACCCGGATCTGCACCGGCTGCCGCCGCCCCAGCCGCGCCGCGGTGTGCGCGACCCGGGCGATCTCCTGGAACGAGTCCAGCACGATCCGCCCCACGCCCGCCTCGACAGCCCGCTCGATCTCCTCGTCGGACTTGTTGTTGCCGTGCAGCGCGATGCGCTCGGCGGGCATCCCCGCGTCCAGCGCGGTCGCCAGCTCGCCGCCCGAGCACACGTCGAGGTTCAGCCCCTCCTCGTGCAGCCAGCGCACGACGGCCCGGGAGAGGAACGCCTTCCCCGCGTAGTAGACGTCGGCGTCCGGCCCGAAAGCGTCCCGCCAGGCACGGCAGCGGGCCCGGAAGTCGGTCTCGTCCATCACATACGCCGGGGTGCCGAACTCCTCGGCCAGACGGCGCACGTCCAGGCCGCCGACCGCGACGGCCCCCTCCGGCGTGCGCTCCACGGTCTGCGCCCACACCCGCGGGTCGAGCGAATTGAGATCGGCCGGAGGCGCCGTGTAGTGGCCCTCGGGAAGAACGTCGGCGTGCCGGGGCCCGGCCGGGTGTGCGGAACGGCTCATGATCGTGTCCCTGTGTCCCTGGATTGCGAAATGTCTACAGATGCGCGGGTGCGCTGACGCCGAGCTGGGACAGGCCGCCTGCCAGCACCGCTCCGGTGGCCTCGGCGAGGGCCAGCCGGCCGCGGTGCGCGGCCCCGGGTTTCTCCTCACCGCGGGGCAGCGGCGGACACACGTCATGGAAGGCGGCGAACGCCTGGGCGACGGCGTCCAGATGCCGCGCCAACGGCCCGGCCGCCGTGATCCGCGCCCGGTCCGCGAGCAGCGCCAGCAGCCGGGCACCCGCGGCGTCGAGCGGCACCGCGCCCTCCGCGTCCGGGCGCAGCCCGAGCCGGCGCCCGTTGCGCAGCAGCGAGCAGACCCGGGCGTGCGCGTACTGCACCCGGAAGAGCGAACTCGCACGCTCGGTACGCACGGCGAGCACCGCCGGATCCTCACCGGTGACCGCGGCCCAGCGCGGAATGTCGCGGGCGGGGACGTCGGTCGGCGCGGTGGGGGGCGCCTCGCTGTCGGGGGATGCGGTGGGCGGTGTCGCGTAGTCGGTCGGTGCGGTGGGCGGTGCCCCAGCGTCGGACGGTGCCCGCTGGTCCGCGGTCCGGGGTGGGGCTGCGGTCCGGAACGGTTCGGCGACCAGCGTCGGTTCCGCGGTCCGAGTCGGGGCTGCGGTCCGGGGCGGTTCCGCGGTCCGAGTCGGGGCTGCGGCCCCAGCCGACCCGCTCTCCGTCAGCGTACGCAGCAGTGCGACCCGGGCCTCGTTCGTCAGGGTGACGTTCACGAACCCTCCGCCGACGACCTCGGCACCGCCGACCGCGTCCACATCCCCCTCGAGCCGCGCACATAGCTGCTGCGCGAGCTCCTGCGCGGGGCGGCCGCACGCTGCCGCGATCTGGAAGGCGACCCCGGTCGCGTAGTCACCCGGGCCCCGCCGGGGCGGGGACTCCACCACGACACGCACGCCGCCGATGCGAGCCGCCGCACTCCCCGAGGGCCCGTCCCCGGTGAAACGGGCGGCCTCACCATCGGGCAGCACATGAGGCAGCACGTGCCGGATGGTGCGGGAGAGCTGGGCGGGGGTCACAGAGCAAGCGTATGGGAGGCGGGGTGGGTCCGCGCGAACCGGTTTCGGTAGCTGGGACGTCTCCGCGGCCCCCGCAGGCGCCGCGCTCACGCGCTGCGCCGACCCGGCGACGCACGGCATCAGGACCAGGGGAGCGCGGAGTGCGGGACACGGGGGCGCGGGGCCTCGGCAGCGGGCTCCGCCGGGCGCCCTCGCGTCCCCAGCGCACTCCGGCGCCGCGGCGGAACCGGAGTCCGGCACGGGCATCGGCGTCACCGCAGGGACGCACGTCCGGCACCGGGACGGGGGCCACCGATCCGGCACGGCACGGCCAGCGGCAGCCGCGCACCGAGTCCGGCAGCCACCCCGACCTCCCCGCACTCTCAGGAATCTCAGGGCTTTCAGGGCTTTCAGGGCTCGACGGTCTCGGAAACTTCGGAGACCTCGTCGGCACCGCCGAAAGCATGGGGAGCCCCGCCGGACACTCTCCCCGCGGAACCGCCCCCCTCCGCCCCGGCCCCTCCGGGTCTCCCGAACGTCAGCCGGTGCACCATCTGCACGAGATCCGCGGGCTCGAAGGGCTTCCCGAGGAACGCGTCCACGCCTCTCTCACCGCCGACCACACCCCCGCCCTCCAACTCGGTGCACGCGCTCACGAGCGCGAGCGGCAGGTGCCTCGTACGCGGATCGGCGCGCAGCCGCTCCGCAGTACGGACCCCGTCCAGACGCGGCATCACCGCATCGAGCGTCACGACATCAGGCCGCACGCGATGCACCACGTCCAGGCACTCGGCACCGTCGACTGCGGTCACCACCTCGAAGCCCTCCAGCTCGAGGTTGACCCTGATCAACTGCCGGATGACGCTGCTGTCGTCCACAACAAGCACCCGGCCGGACATACCTGGCACATCCAGAAGCGTAGGCGCGCCCCTCCACCCGCGTCCGGGATTTGCCCATTTCCACCCCTGCTCCCACCCACCCGCACAACGCGTTCCGTCCCACCCGCAGTGACCTGGTAGTGTTCTACCTGTCGCCGCCCAGACGGCCACGCCCCCGTAGCTCAGGGGATAGAGCAACGGCCTCCGGAGCCGTGTGCGCAGGTTCGAATCCTGCCGGGGGTACTTTGAACGAAGTACTGAAACGCCCTGTGACTCATGCTGATGATCACAGGGCGTTTGTCGTCGTATACGCGGTTCGTGACGGCCCGAGTCGACAGCAGTCCGCTGAGGTGGTCAGGCCGCGGCGGCGTCAGAGGCGGGCCGGGGGCAGACCAGACCCCACCCAGGCCCTCTCGTGACACAAAACAGTCCCCGGAGTCCTCATCGTTGCCATCAACCTCGGTCGTCGCCGAGGCTCCGGTAACGAGGGGCTTCGGGGGCCTCGCCAGATCCTGCGGGAATCTCCTGCCGATAGACGTCTCCACCGACGGTGGGATTCTCCGGTTTTCTGGTCTATTACCCAGTTTCCACGCCACCCGACCCGTGTCAAGCGACCACCACGGTGAGGGGCGTTGAGCCTGGTCAGGCCCCCTCTGCAACCGTCGGCAGGCCGCGCGGGGCTACGACCCGAGGGGGAGGTGTTCCCCGGCGACGAGGGGACCCGACAACGATGGGGGCCCGACGAAATCGCCAGGCCACCCGGAGACGGGACATCCGGGAAGAGGTGGTCATGACGGCGGAGGCGCGAACGGATTCGCGGGGTCGTCGGGGTCGTGAAGATCGACGCCTTGGCGCTCCAGTTCCTGCATGGCGGAACCGATCTCCCGCAAGCATGAATCGCACAAGGTCATGCCGTCGTCGAGGCCGGTCGCACCACACTTCTTGCACGTACCCATCTGCCAACTCCCCACCGGCCCAGGGCCCTTTGAGTGCTGCTGCGCCACACAGAAGGTGAAAAGTACCTCACTGCGCGTATCAGCGACAGGTTGTTTGAAGGTCGGATCCCAGATCTGTGGCTGGAGTCCGTCCCGGCCGGTCACCTGTGGCTCCGCGGTGACGCACGTCGCAACTTCACCGTGCGACTCCGCGCCGGACAGGGCGGAACTCTCACCGAACCGACAGCTCAGCACGGACGTGGGTGGCTCCGCGTTCGGACCGGGGCGCGGCGGCACGGCCGGATCGGACTGTCGGCAGCAGCCGACGCCGAAACCGTCACGGAGACGAGATGTTGAGGCGGGCGGCCTGGCGGGTCAGGTGGCCGCGTTCGGCGAGGTTGGGTGCCTTGCGGGCCGCTTCGGCGTACAGGCGCGCCGCTGTCGCCCGGTCGCCGGCTCGCTCGTGGAGGTGGGCGGCCACCGCGGTGTGGCGGGGCAGGGAGTCGTCCAGAGCGGCGAGGGCGGCCAGTCCGGCACGCGGGCCGTCGGCCTCGCCGACGGCGACCGCGCGGTTGAGGCGGACGATCGGGCTGTCGGTGAAGCGCGTGAGCTCGTCGTACCACTCGAGGATCTGCACCCAGTCGGTCTCCTCGGCGGTGGGTGCGTCCGCGTGGAGCGCCGCGACGGCGGCCTGGGCCTGGTACTCGCCGAGTCGGTCGCGGGCGAGGGCGGCCTGGAGGATCGCGATGCCCTCGGTGATCGCCCCGGTGTCCCACCGGCCGCGGTCCTGCTCGGCGAGTGGGACCAGGCTGCCGTCGGGCGCGGTCCTGGCGGCGCGCCGGGCATGGTGGAGCAGCATGAGGGCGAGCAGTCCCGCCACCTCGGGGTGGTCGACGGCGGTCGCGAGTTGCCGGGTGAGCCGGATGGCCTCGGCGACGAGGTCGATGTCACCGCTGTAGCCCTCGTTGAAGACGAGGTACAGGACGCGCAGCACGGTGGCGAGGTCGCCGGGCTGGTCGAAGCGTACTCCGGAGACGGTGCGCTTGGCCCGGCTGATGCGTTGCGCCATGGTCGCTTCGGGCACCAGGTACGCGTGGGCGATCTGGCGGGTGGTCAGCCCGCCGACGGCGCGCAGGGTGAGCGCGACCGCGGACGACGGTGTCAGCGACGGGTGGGCGCACAGGAAGTAGAGTTGGAGTGTGTCGTCCACGGAGCCGGCGGGGCCGGGGGCCGGCTGCTCCTCGACGAGGTCTTCGCGTCTGCGGCGTGCGCTGTCCGCTCGGGTGGCGTCGAGGAACTTGCGCCAGGCCACGGTGACCAGCCAGCCCTTCGGGTCCCGCACAGGGGACCCGCTGCCGGGAGAGCCCTGTGCGGAGGTGGCGGGCCAGCCGCGGAGCGCCTCGATGAGTGCTTCCTGCACGGCATCCTCGGCCGCCGCGAAGTCGGCCCCGCGGCGGACGAGGATGCTGAGCACGCTCGGCGTGAGGCGCCGGAGCAGGAGTTCGTCCATCTGTCGGGTCACTCCGTGACGGTGGGCGGCTCGGTCAGGAAGGGGCGCAGCTCCAGCCATTCGTGGATCGGCTTCCCGCCGGCGCCCGGTGCGGCCGACAGTTCCCCGGCGAGTTCGACGGCACGCTCGTAGCTGTCGACGTCGATCGCCATCCATCCGGCGATGAGGTCCTTGGTCTCGGCGAACGGACCGTCGGTGACCGGCGGGCGGCCCTCTCCGTCGTACCGGACGAACGTCCCTTCGGGAGCGAGTGCCTGGCCGTCGACGAACTCGCCGGTCTGCTCCAGCCGCGCCGCGAAGTCCTGCATGTACTTCACGTGCGCCGAGATCTCCTCCGGCGTCCACTGGTCCATGGGGACGTCGTTCACTGCGGCGGGGGCGCCGCGGTAGTGCTTGAGCAGCAGGTACTTGGCCATCGTGGTCCTCCTCGATGCGGGCGCGGCCCTTGTCGCCGCGTTCACAGTCTGTCGGGCTTCTGCCGAGTGTTCACAGCTTGTTCCGCATTCACAGTCTGCTCGGTGTTCACAGCCTGTTCCGCGTGTTCGGCCCGTTCCGGGTTGTTCTCGTATTCACCCCGGGGACGGAGCCGGTCCCGGGTTCTCGACATCCCTCGACGTCCCTCGACGAATTTTTTTCGGCTCTCCCGGAGGAGCTCGGGCGAGGGGCGGCGCCGGTGCCGCGGCCTGAGGGCCGTCGGGTGGCCGGCTGACTGGTGGTGTCCGTGCGCGCCCGTCAGGGACGCATGGGAGGAGCACGGTCCGCACCCGAGGGGCGCCGCGGCGCGTACTAGGAGCGCCGCGCCGCGTACGAGGAGCGCCGCGCCGGGCCGCAGGCAAGCCGCGTCCGGGACGGGTCGGGCGACTTACGATGCCCGGTGCCGGTCGTGGCGGGAGGCGGGAGGAGCCGAGGGTGAGTGCGGAGTTCGCAGTGGTGCGCAGTGAGCGGCCCGTGGGTGAGGACGCGCGCGCCTCGATCCTGGCGGCGCCGGGGTTCGGGCGGTACTTCACCGATCACATGACCTCGGCGACCTGGACCGCGGACGACGGCTGGACGGGGCACAGGGTCGGGCCGCTGGAGCCGTTCCGGCTCCATCCGAGTGCGGCCGTCCTGCACTACGCGCAGGAGATCTTCGAGGGGCTGAAGGCGTACCGGCACGGCGACGGCAGCGTGTGGCTCTTCCGGCCGGACGCGAACGCGCGGCGGTTCGCTCGGTCCGCGCGGCGGCTGGCGCTGCCGGTGCTGCCCGAGGAGGACTTCGTCGCCGGTGTCACCGCGCTGGTGCGCACGGACGAGCCGTGGGTTCCGGCGCCGGCGGGTGAGGAGAGCCTGTATCTGCGGCCGTTCATGTTCGCCTCGGAGGCGTTCTTGGGGGTGCGGCCCGCCGCCCGGGTCGAGTACGCGGTGATCGCGTCGCCCGCGGGGCCGTACTTCGCTTCGGGGGTCACCGGGGTCACTCTGTGGGTGAGCACGACGTACAGCCGTGCGGCGGAGGGCGGTACGGGTGCCGCCAAGTGCGGCGGAAACTACGCCGGGAGCCTGGTGGCGCAGCGGGAGGCCGCGGAGCACGGCTGCGACCAGGTGCTGTATCTCGACAGTGCCGGAAAGGGGAACCTGGAGGAGTCCGGCACCATGAACCTCTTCCTGGTCACCTCGGACGGCCGTCTCGTCACTCCGGAGCTGGGCACCATCCTGGAAGGCGTCACCCGCGACAGTCTGATGGCGCTGGCGGACCAGCACGGGCTGACTGCGGTGGAACGCTCCGTCGGGGTCGGCGAACTGCGCGCCGGGATCGCGGACGGCACGTTCGTCGAGGCGTTCGCTGCGGGCACGGCTGCCGTGGTCACTCCGATCACCGGTTTCAAGGGCGAGGACTCCGGAGGCGGCAGCTACGCGCTCACCGTGGGCGAGGGAACGCCGGGCAGGAAGACACTCCAGTTGCGGGAGCATGTGCTGGACATCCAGTACGGCCGTGCCGGTGACGCGCACGGCTGGTTGCACCGCGTGTGCTGAGCGGCGTCGCCCCCCTCGGCCTGCCCGTCGCCCCGCTCGACCTGCCCGTCGCCCCGCTCGACCTGCCCGTCGCCCCGCTCGGCCTGCCCGTCGCCTCGCTCGGCTTGCCGGTGGATTCGCCGGGCCGTGTCCCGTCCTGGGCGTGAGGGGTGCACCGGGCGCTCCCGGGAGCGGCCGGCCTCGGCGACGCCCCTGCGCCACGAGGCGCCCTCACGCCGGCTGGGTCGACGGTTCCGCAGGGGGATCGACGGTTCCGCGCGGAGGTGGTCCGACCGCCTTCGTTCGCGTGTCCATGCCCACGATGTGCTCCGGTAGCCGACGTCATCGTGAATCCACCAGCGCGTACTTCGCCGAGAGCACCGCCGGACGTCCCTGCTGCGGCAGGTGGGCGAGCGCTTGGCCGTGGAAGGTGCTGACCACGGAGTCGCGTGGCGTCGCGTCGTAGACCGCTTCCTCGTCGGAGGGGGTGATCTGGTACCCGGGTCCGGTGACGCGCAGCCGCTGTTCGTGTGCGAGGGGCACGACCGCAAGCACTCCCCCTCCGGCAGTACGCAGTGCGTAACTCTCGCTGTGGCTGGGCCGTGCCGGTACGAAGCGTCTTCGGGCCCGCTCCGGACCCAGCTCGTCGTTGCGGTGGCGATAGGTGCTGCGTGCTTCCTCGGTCACGGCGTTGGGTGCGAGTGCCGCTGCCTCGCCGGTACCGCCGGTGCGCCACAGGTCCTCGTACGTCTCGGGGACATCGTGCGGGCGCAGGGTGCCGCTCCTGGTGGAGATGCCGGCCTCGGCCGCGAGGCCGGAGCGGCCTGTGGCGATCCGGGGCAGCCGCCCGGCCTGGAGGGGCAGGGCGGCGTGCAGCCGCCAAGCGGCCACCGCGGCGCCGTCGGCCGCCTCTCCCCCGGTGGCTTCCGGCCGCTCGGCCTTCCCGTTCCGGGCGAAGACCAGCACGGTGTGCTGCGGCTGGGGGGAGGTACGGGTGGCCGTCACCATGAACCAGCGGGCTCCGGCGGGAATGTGGAACTCGGGCTTGCGGAAGCTGGTCGGGCGGGCGAACGCGGCACGTTCGGTGCGCGGCAGCGCGTCGTACTGCTCGTAGCCGGCCGTCGCTCGCTCCAGCGCGTTTCCCGCGGCGACATGGGCCAGCAGCGCAGCATCCCGGTTCCGGTCCGCTCGGGTCGCTACGCGCTCGTAGTGGTCGAGGATCCGGCGGGCCTGTACGGCGGTCACCGGGGCGGGCTGATGCGAGGGTGCCCCGGTCCGGCCGTCACCACCGCGGGCGTCACGGCCGGCGGGTCCGGAACCGTCCGTTCCGGGGAGGTGCCCTCCGGCGCAGCCCGCGGTGGTTCCGGCGACGAAGAGCGCGGCCAGGACAATGGCGACGGCGATCCGGAGGCGGTGGGGCAGCCGCCGCATGGGCGGACGACAGCAGGCACACATGGCGGAGCTCCTGGTGCGGGTCCGAAGGGCGGTCGTGGTTCCGAGGGCCGGGAGGAGACGGACACCGAGGTCCGGACCTCCCGGTCCACGTTCCGGCAGAATGCCTCAACAGCCACGACGGCTCAGCGGAACGGGCGGAATTCGACCTTGGACGGCCGACCTGGCACGGCCACCGTGGCCGGTATCGTTCGACGGGCCCCGCTCTTCCGTGCTCTGCTCTTCGGTGCTCCGCTCCTCGGTGCTCCGCTGCACTTTCGGGGACATGACAGGCGTCTGGCCGCGTAGATCCTGCGACTGCGACCACAGCGCACAGGTGGCCGCAGAGTGAGCACACCGCCCCGGATCAGGCAGGTCGTCGACCGCGGGACGTTTCAGTCAGCACCCCTGGCGCCACGAGGCCACGGCATGCCGCTGCGCTGCTCCGGACCGTTCACTGCCCCGTCTGCCCCGTCTACCCCGTCTACCCCGTCTGCCCTGCCTGTCCCGCCTGTCCTGCCTGCCCCGTCTGCCCCGTCCCCCTGTGGTGACGGTGGCTCGTCCCGTGCCGGTGTTCGCGATCCGCTCTGACGACCGCCACCGGGCAGTACGCGTGGTGGAGCACCGCCTGGCTGACCGACCCGAGCAGCAGCCCGGTGAAGCCGCCCCGGCCGCGCGCGCCGACGACCAGCAGTTGTGCCTCCTCGCTGGCTGCGATCAGCGCCTGCCGGGTGTACTCCTGGACGAGCCGCGGCGTCACCCGGACATCCGGGTACTCCTCGCGCCGGGCGCTGATCGCGGTCGCCAGCACGCGCTCCTCCTCGGCGCGGTAGAGGTCCACGTCGTAGTAGGTGGGCACCTGGATGCTCGGTCCCGCCGCGACGGGTCCGGTCCAGGCGTTCCAGTTGTGCAGTGCGACGAGTTCGGCACCGCGCAGGGACGCCTCCTTGAAGGCCCAGCCGACGGCCGCGTCGCCCACTTCGGAGCCGTCCACTCCGAGCACCACCGGCCCGGCGGGGTGCTTCCGGCCGCGGGTGACCAGCACGGGGCACTCGGCGTGCGCGGTGAGGTAGACGGCGACGGAGCCGACCAGCAGCCCGGTGAAGCCGCCGAGGCCGCGGTCCCCGACGACGACGAGTGCGGCGCCGCGCGACTCGGTGGCGAGGACGGAGAGCGGCTCACCCGCGATGACCGCATGGCTGACCTCGACGGTGGGCTGTGAGCTCTTCGCGCGGGCGGCGGCTTCCTCCGCCGTGCGGTGGGCGAGGTTGCGCAGTCCGCCCTCGGGCGGGCCCATGGTGGACGGTCCGAGGGGGACCTTCATCGTCGGCCAGACGAACGCGTGCACCACGTGCAGCGCGCCGCCGCGGAGCTTCGCCTCGCGGGCGGCGACGTCGACGGCTTCCAAGCTCGACGGAGAACCGTCGACACCGACCACAACGGTCCCGCTCACGGCGGCGCTCCCTTCCGGGACCCACCCGCCGCCGCGCTGCGGAGCCGTGGTCGGGTACGTCCCTCCTGCGTCACTCCAGGCATACCGTTCGCGAGCCGGGACGGCAGCGGCAGATGGCCCGATCGGGCGGACCTCGGACCGGGAACCGGGGACGGGAGGGAAGGCATGTGCGGCCCCGCACCGGGCGGGGCCGCGGGGGCCGGAGCAGGGCGGACCGGGAGCCGAGGGGCGGGCGGACCTGGGCCGGGTCGGCCCGGAGCGCGAACCGGAAGGCCGGACCGGTCGGTTTCCGGCGCGGCCCCGACCGGGATCAGTGGCCTCCCGGGCCGGGGACCGGTGGCGGGTCCCACCGCGGTACGGCAGACCGCGGATCGGCGGCAGCGGGCGGTGGGGGTGCCGTCGAGGGTCAGCGGCTGACGCCGAGGTTCCCGAAAGCGGGGTTCAGCACGCCGACGACGTTGATGGTGTTGCCCACGACCTGCACCGGGACGGAGACGGGCACCTGAATGACGTTGCCCGATGCCACACCGGGCGAACCGGTCGCGGCGCCGGTGGCACCCGCGTCCGCGAAGGCGGAGCCGGAGGCGGCACCCACTGCCATCCCGGCGCAGGTGAGAACCAGGGCGGCCTTCTTCGGGGTCTTCATGTGCGTTCCTCCACAGGGTTGTTCACGGCCCCGCCTTGGCGCCGCGGACTGGTGAACGCGGCGGTACCGGCGGGGGCACGGCCGGGAGGACCCCGTCCACCGATCGGCCGACGGCATGACCGGACCGTCCCTGCGCACCGGGCCGGGCGAACAGGCGGGACCGGCAGGGCGGGCGAACAGGCGGGCCCGGCAGGGCGGGCAGAGAGGCGGCAACGGCAGTGCGGGCGGACAGGCGACCGACGACGGCCGGGTCGGCAAGCGAGAGAAACCGGCCGGACAGATGAAACGAGAATCGGATCTGCGCAGGTCAGAGAGTCGTCGTCCGGGTGAACCTGCGCAACCAACCCCGAGCAGGCGAGTTGTCCAGTGCGCTCCGCGTCTGAGCTCCACATCAGGATTGGACTATCAATGATCAAGAACGCGTTGGCCACGGCCGCCGCCGCCACCGCCGTCGTCGGTGTCGCCGCTCCGCAGGCCATGGCCGTCGGCAACGACCACGGCACCACGACCGTGAACGGCAACGGCGCGTCCCAGATGTACGGCAACTCGGCCACCTACGGGAACTGGAGCCCCCAGTTCGCGCTGATCCAGGGGTCGCTGAACAAGCCCTGCATCGGCCTGCCGCTGAAGGGCAACGTCGGCTCGCTCGTGGGTCTGGTGAACGTCGCCGTCCAGGACCTCAACGTCCTGTCGAACCCGCAGAACCAGCAGTGCGTCGAGAACTCCACCCAGGCCAAGGGTGACGAGCCGCTCTCGCACGTCCTGAACGACATTCCCCTCCTCTCCGGAAACGGTGCCGGCAACCGCTGAGGCGGTTCCGACCGCGACCGGAGCGGAACGCGGGCAACAGGCCCGGGGCGCAGTGCGCCTCGGGCCTTGCGCTGTTTCCATCTCTTCCATCTCTTCCATCTCTTCCGGCCCTTCCGGCCCTTCCGGCCCTTTTTCAGCTTGTCGCCGAGCTGGCGAACCCCTGAGCGGACCGGAACCACAGGCCCCTCCCGGCAGGCCGGGAGACGCGCGCTGCGGGCCAACAACCGGGATGTGCACCCCTGTAGGGGCAATGGGGGGCTCAACGGCCGGGCCCGCAACGGGAATCGGCGTCCCGGCAGCGGGCAGCGCCCGGAAACACGTCCGACCGGGCCGGTCGCACAATTAGGCCGTCCGAGGGATAAGAGCCGGAATTCGGCATAACTCGTGTCGTACGGAACGCGGCATCGTTACGAATGGCAGCAGCGGAGTTGCGGGCGATGAGCCAGCACTCGTGGACATACGAAATCCGTGGTCCAACGAATCCCGCTTAAGAAAGGACTCCCACGTGAAGTACACGAAGGTCGCGACCGTCGCCGCCGGCACGCTGATGGCCCTGGGCACCGCCGCCGCTCCGGCCCTCGCCGACTCCGGCGCCCAGGGCGGCGCGGCGAACTCGCCCGGTGTCATCTCCGGCAACGTCGTCCAGGTCCCGGTCCACATTCCGGTCCAGGTCTGCGGCAACACCATCGACGTCATCGGGCTGCTCAACCCGGCGTTCGGCAACACCTGCGTCGCCGACTGACACTCCCCGCCCTCGTGAGCGGGAACCAGTTCGGACCGGCTCCGGTGCGTGGGGCGTGAGCCCGCGCGCCGGAGCCGTCCGGTCTCCTGAGACGCGGACGGAGACTGCGGGTCTTCCGCACCGTCCGCGCCTTCCGCACCAGAATGAGAGCAGGAAGAGACCATGCGAAAGGTCTTGAGCAAGGGCCTCCTGACCGCTGCCGCGACGACGGGGGTGCTCGCCGGAGCCGCCGGGTACGCACAGGCCGACGCGGGAGCCGGCGGTGGCGCCGCCGACTCCCCCGGAGTGCTGTCCGGGAATGCGGTGCAGGCCCCAGTGCACATTCCGGCCAGCGTCTGCGGCAACACCGTGGACATCGTCGGCGTGCTGAACCCCTCGTTCGGAAACAGCTGCGCCAACGGACACCACGAGTCGGTGACCCCGCACCACCCGCCGCGGCCGGAGCCGCCGCGGCAGACCGAGGAGGAACCGCCGGAGCGCCCCGAGGGACGCACCCCGGACAAGCCCGCGGAGAAGCCGGCCGAGAAGCCGGCGGAGGAGCCGGCCGAGGAGCCCGTCGAGGAGCGCGCTCCTGAGCAGCCGGAGATGCCCGCGGCCCCGGTGCAGGAAGCCGCCGCCGAGACCCCGGTGACACCGCAGAGCAACGAGGCGCCCGAGGCGCTGGCGGAGACCGGCTCGGAGAGCGCCTGGACCGTCGGGGCCCTCGGTGCCGCCGCGCTGCTGGGCGGCACGGTGCTCTACCGCCGCTCGACGAGCCGTCGCGTCTGAGCGGACCGTGTCCGCACGCGTCCGGCACCTCGGCAACGGCGGGGCGAAGGCGACGCGAAGGAATCGCGGAACAGTCCACAGGGCTGTTCCGCGATTCTGTCTGCGGCTTTCTGTGAGTCGGTACGCACCGCTCGCAGGCACAGGTTTTCTCTCCGGCGGTCCCGTTGTCGGAGCTCCGCCGGAAAGCCGAAAACGTACCGGGAGAAGAACCACTCCATGAAGTACACCAAGACCGCCACCGCCGTCGCGGGTTCGGTGCTGGCGCTGGGCGCCGCGACGCCCGCCTCCGCCGACGCGCCTCCGGTGGGCCCGAATTTCAGCCTCAACGGCGCTCTGGACAAGGCTCTCGCGAGCGGTGAGCTTCTCACCTATCCTCCGGTCGGCATCAAAGGCCCCCAGGTGGACGCCCTCGTGAACACCGTCGAGGAGACGACGAAGAACGGGGAGCTGACCAGCGACCAGAATTTGCTGGGCGGTCTGCCGCTACTCGGGTGACCGGTACCGCCGGGCGAACGGTTTTCCCCGTCACGGGGGATTCCGGGGATTCACCATTCAGGTGAAAAAGAACAACTCATGAAGCGGAAGACAGTTGAACCCGACGTCCCAGACTTCCGCACTCTTCGAAGAGGAACGGTAAAACCCATGATGAAGAAGGCTCTGTCCACCGCTACGGTGGCCGTTTCGCTCGTCGGCGTCTCCGCGCTGGCCGCCCCGCAGGCGCTGGCCGTCGGCAACGACACCGGCACCACCTCGGTGAACGGGAACGGCGCCGACCAGAGCTTCGGCAACGCCGCCACCTACGGCAACGGCAGCCCGCAGTTCCAGGCCGTCCAGGGCACCCTGAACAAGCTCTGCGTCGGCGTGCCGGCGAAGGTCAACGTCGGCTCCCTGGTGGGCCTGATCAACGTGGCCGTCCAGGACATCAACGTCCTGCACAACCCGCAGAACCAGCAGTGCTCGGACAACTCGACCCAGGCCAAGGGCGACGACTCGCTGTCGCACATCCTGGACGACATCCCGGTCCTGTCCGGGAACGGCGAAGGCAACCGCTGAGCCACCGGGCCATCGGCCCGACCGCGGTTCGCGTCCGGCGGATCCGCACGGAGAAGTTCCGCACATGAAGAAGCCACCGGCATCCAGCCGGTGGCTTCTTCATGTGCGTGCCGCCGCTGCGCGGCGTCCCGGCGCCGCGCTCAGCGCGGCAGCGCGTCGATCACACCGTTGGCGACGGGGCCGACGAGCGGGAGTTCGCCCAGGGAGGCACCACGGGCGAGGGGACCGGTGAGTGCGGCGGTGCTCACCGCACGGAAGTCGGCGACCTGGGTGCCCACGGCGTTGTCCAGGGGGTCCGTGCCGGTGTTGGCCAGCGGGTCGAGCTGGAGGCCGGTGACCGTCTCCAGGGTCCTGGCGAGGGCGATTCCGGTGCCGCGCACCGTCTCCCTGGCCGGCGCCGCGAGCCCCTCGGCAGCGGATCGGGCGGCGACGGCGCCGCCCTTGCCCGCCGCGTCGAGATCCTCGGCGACGCCGCTCTTCTCGGCCGTGCCGCCGTGTTCCGCCGCCATTGCCGCCTGGCCACCCGAACCGAGCGCGGCGGCCCCGAGGACCGTCGCGAGGAGTCCGGCACGCAGGAGGACGCGTTGAGAGGGGGCCCTGTGGCGGGCAGGTCGGGAGTTCAGCATGTGTCACCACCGAGTACGAGTCGTACGGAAGACGGAACAACAAAGTGTCACCGTGCAACTCCATACAGTAGTCGACCGTTTCCGTCGGGCTCCAACCCGGCCGAGGCACGGCCGGGGTACCGCCGTCAGTGCACTGATGACGTACAGGCGAGCGACCCTGCCCCCGGTGGCGTACTCACGGGCCGGAGGGTGGTCATTGCGGGTGATTCGGGTGCCCTCGGGGTCCGCGTTCACCACTAGGGTGCCGGTCCATGACCTCCCCTCATGCCGCCCCGGGCGGCATCCAGCAGCAGCAGTTCGGCACCCTGACCGTGATCGGCTGGGCGGGCGAGTACGAGGACGGGCGGGACATGGCCTTCCTGCTCGCCTACTCGCTCGGCGACGGCGCGGACGGCCCGCGGGCGGCCTCCCGTGCGATGCGGCAACTCGCCCAGGAGGTCGGACTGCCGATGGGCGAGGTCGTGGACGCCGCCGAGAACCGGAACTTCCCGGTGAGCCTGCTCGTCGAGGGCGGGCAGGCCGTACTGCGGATGCCGAAGCTCACGGCGCAGTACGTGGCACCGCCCCAGTGGCTCGCGGCGGCGCAGGAGCGTGGACTCGTCTACTTCATGCTCGCGAGCACCCCCTGGCCTCAGGCGCGCCCGGGCGTCGAGATCGGCGAGCAGGCTCTGCGGGAGTTCGTCAGCGAAGAGATGATGTCCACCGCCGCCCACTGCATGCTGCCCGTACGGGGACTGGCGGGCTGAATCCGCCGCCGTCCGGCCACGCCCACGGCCGACCGGACAGCGGGCCGGCCGGACGACGGGCGGCCGGACGGCAGGCGGCCGGCACCTGTCAGGCACAGGCTTCCAGTTCGGCGTCCACAGGGGCGCCGGTGAGCCTGTTGGCCAGGGTGGAGAGGGTGTACGCGCCGATCCCCAGGACGACCTCCAGCGCCTGCTCCGACGTGTAGCCGTGTGCGGCGAAGGCGTCGAGCGCTTCCTGCCCGACGTCCCCGGCCCGGTCGAGCACCCGCAGGGTGAACACCCGCACAGCCTCCAGGCGTTCGTCGGGGAGAGGGCGGGCCTCACGCAGGGCTGCGATCAGCGCCTCGTCCGCCCGCAGGGCGCGCAGCTTCCGGGTGTGCATGGCGACGCACACGTGGCACCTGTTGCGGGTGGCCACGGTGAAGACGACCGTTTCGCGCGCCTGCGGGTCCAGGCTGGTGGCCTCGAAGGCGGCACTTATCCGCATGAACGCTTCAAGGGTGTGCGGCGAGGCGGCAAGGCGCGCCACGGCCGCGGGCAGGAAGCCGAGGCGCTGCCGGGTGGCGTCCATGGCGCGGCGTGAGCCGACGGGAGCGGACTTCGGGGTGAGGTCCGTGAAGGTCGTTTCGGGCACGGCGGCCCCCTCCTAGAATGGTCAACGTGGTTGTCGAAAAAAAAGTAAACCAGGTTGTCGAATCTGTCGAGTGCGGACCCCGTCATGGCTGACCGGGAACGGTGGGGATTCGAGCTGCCGTTGCTGCTGTTCGCCGGATTCCGGTCGCTGATCGACCAGTTGCACGCCGAGCTGGCCGACCACGGGCACCCTGAGCTGCGTCCCGTGCACGGCTTCGCGATGCAGGCCGTGGGGAGGGACGGGGTGACGGCCAGCGAACTGGGGCGACGGCTCGGCGTCTCCAAGCAGGCGGCGGGAAAGACGGTGGACCGGCTGGCGGCGCTGGGCTACGCGGAACGGGTCTCCGACCCCGCAGACGCCCGGCGCAAGCTGGTCCGGCTCACGCCGCGCGGCCAGGACGCGCTGGTGCTCTCCGGCGCGGTCTTCGAGGAACTGCGCGGCCGATGGGCCGACCGGCTGGGGCAGGAGCGTCTGACGGAGCTGGAGGACGCGCTGGAGACAGTGGTGGGGCCTGCAGCGTTCGGCCTGGACGCAGCGGGATGGTTCGGAGACTGACCGGCGGATCCGGTCCGTCCCTCTCCCGCGCGGGGTGACACCCGCCCGGGCGCTTGTGGCGGGCGCGGTCAGCGCCCGCCACACCCTGCCGATGCTCTGCGGGCGCTCTGTGAGCAGCCCCCTGGCACCCCCTGGCACCCTCCGGCCGGGAGGGCCGGTCAGGCTCCTCCGGGGCCGCCTCCGGTGCCGCCGCCCTCCCGGCGACCCCCCGATCCGGCGGGGCCGCCGGCCTCCTCGTCGTCGACGATCTCCGCGTCCACCACCTCCTCGTCCCCAGGTGCGGCGCCCCGGTCCGGTCCCTCGCCGGTCGTCTGCTGCCCCTCCGCACCGCCGGGCGACCCGCCCTCCCGGGCCTGCGCGTACATCGCCGTGCCGATCTGCTGTGCCGCGGCGGCGGTACGGTCGACGGCCTCGCGCAGCGTCGCGGTGCGCTCGGTGGCGCGGGCCGGGTCCTCGGGCGTCTCGGCCAGCCTCGCCCGGAGGTCGGCGAGGGCCGCCTCCGCCTCGGAGCGGGTCTCGGCCGGCACGGTGCCCGGTCCGGTGTCGGCGAGCAGCCGTTCCGTCTGATGCACGAGTTGCTCGGCCTGGTTGCGCGTCTCGGCGGCCGCGCGGCGCCGCGCGTCCTCCTCGGCGTACTGCTCCGCCTCGTGCACCATGCGCTCGATGTCGTCACGTGGCAGTGCGGAGCCGCCGGTGACCTGCATCTTCTGCTCCTTGCCGGTGCCGGTGTCCCGGGCGGAGACGTGCATGATCCCGTTCGCGTCGATGTCGAAGGTGACCTCGATCTGCGGGACGTTGCGCGGCGCCGGGGGCAGGCCGGTCAGCTCGAACACTCCCAGCCTCTTGTTGTAGGCGGCGATCTCCCGCTCCCCCTGGAAGACCTGGATCTGCACCGAGGACTGGTTGTCCTCCGCGGTGGTGAAGGTCTCCGAGCGCTTGGTCGGGATGGTGGTGTTCCGCTCGATCAGCTTGGTCATGATGCCGCCCTTGGTCTCGATACCGAGGGACAGCGGGGTGACGTCCAGCAGCAGGACGTCCTTGACCTCGCCCTTGAGCACACCGGCCTGGAGCCCGGCGCCGATCGCCACCACCTCGTCCGGATTCACGCCCTTGTGCGGCTCCCGGCCCGTGAGGTTCTCGACCAGGTCCGTCACCGCGGGCATCCGGGTGGAGCCGCCGACCAGGATCACGTGGTGGATGTCGGACAGGTCGACTCCGGCGTCGTCCACCGCCTGCTGGAAGGGGACCTTGCAGCGCTCCAGCAGGTCCTCTGTCAACTGCTGGAAGCGGGTCCGCGTCAACTGCTCCTCCAGGTGCAGCGGCCCCTCGGAGGTCGCGGTGATGTAGGGCAGGCTGATCGTGGTCTCGGTGGCCGAGGACAGCTCGATCTTCGCCCGCTCCGCGGCCTCGCGCAGGCGCTGCACGGCCATCCTGTCCTGGGACAGGTCGACGCCGTGTGCGCTCCTGAACCGCTCGACCAGGTGGTCGACCACGCGCTGGTCCCAGTCGTCGCCACCCAGGTGCGTGTCCCCCGCGGTGGCCTTGACCTCCAGGACACCTTCGCCGATCTCCAGCAGGGACACGTCGAACGTCCCGCCGCCCAGGTCGAAGACGAGGACTGTCTGCTCCTCCTCCTTGTCGAGACCGTAGGCGAGGGCCGCGGCGGTCGGTTCGTTGACGATGCGCAGCACCTCCAGTCCGGCGATCTCGCCGGCCTCCTTGGTGGCCTGCCGCTGCGCGTCGTTGAAATACGCGGGGACGGTGATGACGGCGTCGGTGACGTCCTGGCCGAGATAGCTCTCCGCGTCCCGCTTGAGCTTCTGCAGAACCCGGGCGGAGATCTCCTGAGCCGTGAACGACGCCCCGTCGATGCTCCCGGACTCCGGGAAGCGCCAGGCGGCCTCCCCCATGTGGCGCTTCACGGAGCGCACCGTACGGTCGACGTTGGTGACCGCCTGCCGCTTGGCCACCTCACCGACGAGCACCTCGCCGCCCTTGCCGAACGCGACCACGGACGGCGTCGTCCTGGCGCCCTCGGCATTGGCGACGACGACGGGTTCACCGCCCTCCAGGACGCTGACCACCGAGTTCGTGGTGCCGAGGTCGATTCCGACAGCGCGTGCCATGGCCGTCCTCCTCAGGAGCGCCGGCCTCCGCGAGCCGTGGAGTGCCGGATGGGCTACACCTGAGTCTTGCCTTCCTCGATGGCTTCGGCCACCTCAGCCGTCCGTTCGGCTTCCTCCGCGGCGAAGCGCTCGGCGTCCAGCTTCTCCGCGATCTCCTCGTCCTGGGCCATCAGCAGGTCGAGGTTCTGGTCGCCCATCTCGAAGACGCCCATGTCGACGTAGGCGCGCTGCAGGCGTTCGCCCCACAGGCCGATGTCGCGCACACAGGGCACGATGCGGCTGAAGAGCAGCTTGCGGAAGAGCTGCAGGTACTCCGACTGCTCGCTGAAGGTCTCCGCCTCGGCCCGCGGGATGCCGAAGTTCTCCAGCACCTCGGCACCCTTGAGCCGGTCGCGCATCAGATAGCAGCCCTCGATGACGAATTCCTCGCGCTCCCGCAGCTCGGCCTCGGAGAGCTGCTTGTAGTAGTCGCGCAGCGCCATCCGTCCGAAGGCGACGTGGCGGGCCTCGTCCTGCATGACGTAGGCGAGGATCTGTTTGGGCAGCGGCTTGTCGGTGGTGTCCCGGATCATGCCGAAGGCGGCCAGCGCCAGTCCCTCGATCAGCACCTGCATGCCCAGGTACGGCATGTCCCAGCGGGAGTCGCGGAGGGTGTCGCCCAGGAGCGACTGGAGATTGTCGTTGATCGGGTAGAGCATGCCGACCTTCTCGTGGAGGAAGCGGCCGTAGATCTCTGCGTGCCGGGCCTCGTCCATCGTCTGTGTCGCGGAGTAGAACTTCGCGTCCATGTCGGGCACCGACTCCACGATCCGCGCCGCGCACACCATGGCGCCCTGCTCGCCGTGCAGGAACTGGCTGAACTGCCAGGAGGCGTAGTGCCGGCGCAGCTCGCCGCGCTCGGCCTCGTTCATCTTGTCCCAGTAGGCCGTGCCGTGCAGCGTCATGGCCTCGTCAGGAGTGCCCAGCGGGTCGTACGGGTCGACCTCCAGGTCCCAGTCGATGCGCCGCTGCCCGTCCCACTGCTTGTCCTTGCCCTTCTGGTACAGCGCGAGCAGGCGGTCGCGGCCGTCGTCGTACTCCCAGGAGAAGCGGGCGCTGCCGGAGGCGGGGACCTGCCAGAGAGGGGCGTCGGTTGCGTGCACATAGAGATCGCGTGTGGACACGGACATCTCCTCCAGTCACGGACTGCCCGGTGAGGGTGGATAGTTGGCAGGCTCACACGTGGGTTACTGCACGGTCAACAAGTTGCGCGCAAGGGATTGACGTCCTTGCTGACACGCAGTCTCATAAGGGGGAACAGTAGATGTGACCGCCGGTAATGCCCATGGAGGCACCGGCGCCGCCCGACGAAGAGGTGCCTCAGCATGACGACAGCGCCTGACATCGCCGAGAAGGAACACGAGGTGCTCAAGGACGCCCTCGGCCTGCTCAAGGACCGCGAACAGGTCGCGGAGCGCCTCCTGGAGTCCTCCCGCAAGCACTCCTTCGACCCGGACACCGAGCTGGATTGGGACGCCCCCTTCGAGGACGGCAAGTGGTTCTGGCCGCCGGAGCTGGTGTCGCTCTACGACACTCCGCTGTGGCGGCGGATGTCCGAGGAGCAGCGGATGGATCTGGCCCGGCACGAGGCGGCGTCACTGGCGTCGCTGGGCATCTGGTTCGAGGTGATCCTCATGCAGCTGCTGGTGCGGCACATCTACGACAAGCCGCTGACCAGCAATCACGTCCGCTACGCCCTGACCGAGATCGCCGACGAGTGCCGGCACTCGATGATGTTCGCGCGCATGATCAAGCGGGGCGGCGCACCCGCGTACCCCGTCTCCAGGCTGCACCACAACATGGGCCGGCTGCTCAAGACGATCTCCACGACGCCCGGCTCGTTCACCGCGACGCTGCTGGGCGAGGAGATCCTGGACTGGATGCAGCGGCTGACCTTCCCGGACGAGCGGATCCAGCCGCTGATTCGCGGCGTGACCCGCATCCACGTCATCGAGGAGGCCCGGCACGTGCGCTACGCGCGCGAGGAGCTGCGCCGCCAGATGGTCAGCTGCCCGCGCTGGGAGGCGGAACTGACGCGGGTAAGCTCCGGTGAGGCCGCGCGCGTCTTCTCCCTCTCCTTCGTCAACCCCCAGGTCTACGAGAACGTCGGACTGGACAGGAGGGAGGCCGTCGCCCAGGTGAAGGCCAGCGGGCACCGCCGCGAGGTCATGCAGAACGGCGCCAAGCGGCTGACCGACTTCCTGGACGAGATCGGCGTACTGCGCGGCGTGGGCAGGAAGCTGTGGGTCAGCTCGGGGCTGCTGGCCAAGTGAGCACCCCCGGGGAGCACCGTCGGTGACGGCCGGTGAGGGCCGCCGGTGAGGGCCGCGTGAAGCACCGGTGAGGAACTGCGGTGCACGCGGAGGACACCGGTGGCCGCCGGGCGGTTACGCTGCCATGCATGAGCAGCAGCGGCACCGCCCCGGCGTATCGCAGGCTGAGTGTGCAGGAGCGGCGCAGCCAACTGCTCGGACACGCGCTGGGCCTGTTCGCGCACCGGCCCCCCGAGGACGTGTCGTTGGACGACGTCGCGGCCTCTGCCGGAGTGTCGCGGCCCCTCGTCTACCGGTACTTCCCCGGGGGCAAGCAGCAGCTCTACGAAGCGGCCCTGCGCAGCGCCGCCGACCAGCTCGAACAGTGCTTCGCCGAGCCGCCGACCGGCCCCCTGACCACCCGCCTGGCCCGCGCCCTCGACCGCTATCTGGGCTTCGTCGACGAGCACGACGCGGGTTTCATGGCCCTGCTGCAGGGGGGCAGCGTGGTGGAGACCTCCCGGACGGACGCCATGGTCGACGAGGTCCGCAGGGACGCGGCCGACCAGATCCTCGCCCATCTGGCGGCGGACGGGGACGGCGGGGACCGTGGGTCGCCGCGCCTGCGGATGGCGGTACGCACGTGGATCTCGGCGGTGGAGGCGGCCTCGCTGATCTGGCTGGACGAAGGCAAGCAGCCGCCGCTGCCGGAGCTGCGCGACTGGCTGGTGGACCACTTCGTCGCGGTCCTCACCGCAACGGCGGCCGGAGACGCCGGGACGGCAGCAGCGACCCGGCGGGCACTCGCCCTGGAGGAGTCGGACGGCCCCGTGGCGGACCTGGTCGGCAGAGTGCTGCCGGTGGTCGCGGAGTCCGGACATCTGCTCCCCGGTCCCACGGGACCGTCCGCGACCTGAAGAATGCTTGAAGTCTGGGCTAGGCTGCGGCCATGCCGACTCAGCTCTCATGGAAGGCCCCGGAAGCCACCGTCGGAGAACTGGCGGAACGTGCGGGCGTCGCCACCTCGACGCTGCGCTTCTACGAGCGCGAAGGGCTCATCCACAGCCGCCGCACCTCGGGCAACCAGCGGCGCTACAGCCGCGACACCCTGCGCCGCGTCGCCTTCATCAGAGCCTCGCAGCGGCTCGGCCTCCCTCTCTCCGCCATTCGCGGGGCGCTGGCCGTGCTGCCGGAGGGCCGGACGCCGACGCGCGAGGACTGGGCGGCCGTCTCGGAGTGCTGGCGGGAGGACCTCAACCAGCGGATCGCCCTCATGGAGCAGCTCCGCGACCACCTCAGCGACTGCATCGGCTGCGGCTGCCTGTCGCTGACCTCGTGTGCGCTGGCCAACCCGCAGGACCGGCTCGGCGAGCAGGGTCCCGGTGCCCGTCGGCTCAGCCAGCCGTGCGGCCCCGATCCCGCTCTCGGTGGCGCGTCCGACTGCTGCGACGGTGGAGCCACCGGCCGCGCGGGCACCGCGGCGGCCGCGGGGAACGCACGCTCGGGCGGCACCGAGGCGACGGCCGGTTCGGCGCGCGGCAGCCGCCGGGCGCGCGCCGCCACCGTCCGCGCGACCGAGGGGAACTGAGGCGGTGCGCAGCGAGGAGACGAGTTTCCGCGGCGGGCCGCTCGACGGGCGGACGCTGTCCGTGCCGCTGGGCCCGACCGGCAGGCCGCCGCGCAGCTACGAGGTACCGGTACCGGACCCGGAGGGCGGCCCGACGGTCGTCCACGTCTACCGGCTGGAGCCCGCCGCGCTGAACAAGCTGGGGCTGCCGCGGGGCTGGGCGTACGTCTACGAACCCGAAGGGCGACCGGCGAAGGGTCCGCTGCAGCGGTTGCCGTGGCACAGGCGGCGCGAGCGCTGAGGCCGACGGCGCAGGCACGGAGACGAGGCGGCACGGGTGCCGGCACCGGTCGGTGCGGGGACGGCGTCGGTCGGTGCGGGGACGGCGTCGGTCGGTGCGGGGATGGCTGGTCGGAGCGAGGACGGCGCCGGTGGTGCCTGAGGGGCACCGGTGCACTGGCTGCGACGGCGCGGGCGGCTGGACGCGGGCACCACCGCCGACAGGTGACGGCGGCTGCCTCGGTTGCGCGGGGAGGGAAGCCCGGGAGCGGCCCGCCCGAGAACCGGCGCCCCCACCGGAAGGCGCCCGGGACGCGGGACTCTCCTGCCGCTGCCGCCCGGTCAGCCTGGACAGGGCGACGGAGAGGGGGTTTTCTGCTGGCGTGATCGAAGGCATCGCGCGACTGCGCGAGACGGATCCCCGGCGGCTCGGTCCCTTCCGGCTCTTCGGGGTCCTCGCACACGGCGGGATCGGCACTGTCTACCTGGGCAGGGGCGCCCCGGGACGAGGCGGGCGCAAGCGGGCGGCTGCGGTCCGCGCCGTACGGCCCGAACTGCTGCGCGATCGGCAACTGCGGGCGCGGCTGCGCCGGCAGACGGCCCGGATCGCGGAGGCCGTGGACAGCCCGTTCGTGGCCGACGCGTTGGGCTGCGAACTCGACAGTGAGGACCCGTGGGTCGCCGAGGCTCTCGTGCCGGGCGTGCCGCTGTCCGCGCTGGTCGCCGCCTACGGCCCGCTGCCGGAGATGTCGGTCCGCGCGTTGGGCGGCGGCCTGGCCCGGGCCCTGGCCGCGCTGAACGCGGCAGGAACCGCGCACGGGCATCTGCAGGGCTCCGATGTGCTGCTGACGGCCGCCGGGCCGTGCCTCGTGGGCCACGGCCTCGCACTGGACAGCTCCGGCTCAGGGGTATCGGCGGGCAGGGCCGAGGACATCCTCGCGCTGGGCGCCGTGCTGGCGCTGGCGGCGAGCGCACGGCACCCGTTCGCGGGAAACCCGCTGCCCTCGGCCCGCGAGGACCCCGACCTGACCGGGGTGCCCGACGCTCTGTGCGTGCCGCTGCTGGCGTGCCTGCACAAGGTCCCCGAGTCCCGCCCGCATCCGGAGTCCCTGGCCCGCGCCCTGGACCTCTCGGGTACCGCGGCACGTCCGGCGCGGGAGTGGCTTCCGGACCCGTATCTCCATGAGATCGGCCGATTCGCGGAGGCGGCACGGGCGCTGATTGGGCGTCGGGGCTGGAGCCGCTGAGCGGCTGCCCTCGCCCTCCGGCGCTGAGCGGCTGCCCTCGCCCGCCGGCCGGCACCGTCCCTGGCTCCGAAGGCGGCTCCCCCTCCGGCCGGGGGCGGATCGCGGGGCGAGGGCGAGATCCCCACACGTTCGGGTGATGAGGGGCTGATCGCCGTCGCTGGACACGGCGGAGGGGTGGGGGTATGGGCAGGGCGCTTTCGGCGCCTGGAGAGCCGCAGGTTTCCGGAGCACCTTTCTGACCAGCCGTGAAGTGCCTCCGCCCGATGACGGTCGGGCGGGCCCGACGGCCGCCCGGCCGGTCGTCGGGCCGCGGCTGGGGCGGAGTACGGGCACGATGGCCTCTCGTTCGGGTGAGAGCCGTGCGCCCAGCCGCCCAGCTCACCCTGAGCCGGGGGTGGCGGCCGTGCCACGATCGCGGCAGAGCGGTCGAGGACGGGGAGACGCCGCTCGGGAACGAGGTGTGCGGTGTTGAGGGTGTTGCGGGAAACGGGGGCGCGACGGGCGCGCGGAGCAGGACCGGGCGCCGCGCCCCGGCCGCGGATCGGTGCGATGGCGGCAGGGCTCGTGCTCGCGACCGCGACCGTGCTGGTGCCCGGCACGGTGGACGCGGGTGCCGTGCCGGCCGGAGGGACGAGAACACCTGGTGCTCCGCAGCCGGGTCCGGAACCGGGTCCGCCGAGCGCCCGGCACGGGTCCGTCGGGGAACTGCTGGGCGAGCTGAGCATGCTCTACCAGCGCACGGAGGAGGCTTCGGAGGCGTACAACGGCACGGCGGAGAAGCTGAAGGCACAGCGCACGGCTGCCCGGCGGGCGCAGACCGAACTGGGTCGGGCCCGTTCGGAGCTGGCGCGGGAACGACGGCGCGCCGGTGAGCTGGCCCGGCAGCAGTACCGGAGCGGGGGAACGGGCATTCCTCCGGCGGTACGGATGCTGCTCACGCGGGATTCCCACCGACTGCTCGACCGGGGGCATCTGCTCCAGCGGGCGGCGGACGGCCAGGCGGACACGCTGCGCAGCCTCGCCCGCGGTCAGCGCCGACACACGGCCGCGGTCCGCAAGGCGCGCACGGCGGTGGCTCGGCAGAAGCGGCTGGCGGACCGCAAGAAGCACCAGCGCAACAAGGTGCGCAAACGGCTGCGGAAGGTCGAGGGGCTGCTCTCGTCGCTGACCGGGGAGCAGCTCGCCCGCCTGAACGCCCTCGAAGGCGAGCGCACGGACGCGGCGCAGCAGAAGCTGGTGGCCGGGGGCGCGCTGGACCCCAGCGGCGCGAGTCGGCCCGCTTCTGCTCAGGGGCGGAGGGCGCTCGACTGGGCGAGGGAACAGATCGGCAAGCCGTATGTGTGGGGCGCTGAGGGGCCGGGTGCGTTCGACTGCTCCGGGCTCACCCGGCAGGCGTGGCGCCATGCGGGCCGGAACATCCCCCGCACCAGCCAGGAGCAGTGGCGACAGCTCCCGAAGGTGGGGCTGGACGAACTCCGCCCCGGCGATCTGGTGATCTATTTCGAAGGTGCGACACATGTGGCCATGTATGCGGGAGAGGGCCGCGTGGTGCAGGCCCCGCGGCCCGGAAGCGAGGTTCGGCTGACCGAGCTCGCCGTGGACCCGCCCATCGGCGCGGTTCGACCGGACGGACGGCGCGCGTGAGGTGGGCGGCCTTGGCACGGGTCCGGCCCGCTGAGGGTGCCCCGGCCATGGGCTCGCCCGCGGAGTCGGCGACGGCCTCGGCGTCAGTCCAGCTCGGCGAGGAGCACGGTGGCGTCGTCGTGCTGTTTTCCGCGCCGGGGTGCCGACTCCGACTCGGCGGTCCGGACACGCTGGACGAGGGCGCGCGCCCCTTCCTTGCGCACGAGGGCGAGGAGTCCGGCCCAGTCGCCGAGGTGGAAGGTCTCCGTCCAGCGGGTGGCGCCGTCGCTGGCGGCGAGCAGGGCGTGGACCTCACTTCTGGAGTGACTGCCCGTCACCGCGCATGCGGAGACACCCGGATCGGCGGCGGCCGTGTAGAACCCCCTGCCGTCCGGCGCGTTGCGCAGCGCCTCGACGGCGTCCACGTAGGCCGCCCGGTCGGATTCCTGGCCGGTCAGACGCGCCCGGTCGCGCAGGGCACGGACGCTGGCGGGCAGTTCGGCCAGGCGCCGGTCGAGGAGGGGGTGCACCGCACCGTCGGCCGTCTCCAGGAGGAGCGCGGAATCGGACAGCACCAGATGTTCGACCCGCTCCTCGTCCCAGCGGGCGACGACGACGGTTGCCTGAGGGGTGCGCGGGTGAAAAAGATCACATGTATCGCGATGGGCGTCGGCGGTCCGGACGACGGCAGCACCGAGGCATTCGGCCAGCGACATGTCCCGGCGTGTCCCCGACAGTTCGAGCAGCGCGCCCCCGAGCCGTGCCACGAACCACGGCACCCCGTGGCGGCAGCCGTCCTCCCCCTCCGGTGGAGTGACACCGTCCAGCACCACGAGCGCTCCGCCGCCGCCGGCGGCAGGAACGGCAGCCGACATGTAGTCCTCGTTGAGGCGTCGGGGGCTGCCGGGCTCGGTGACCATGTCGATGCGCATGGTCCGCAGTCTGCCCGACGGCGGATCACCGAGGAGACGACGGCCACCGTCCCGCTCGCCGCGCACTCTGCGGTCCGCCGGGACGGAGGGGCACCGGGAACCCACCACTCGGGGTCACACCCGGGTACGCGCGCGGGCAGGAAGGCCGGAAAACGACCGGGCGCCGAACGGAACCCAGTCCTCCGCACAGTGCGGCAGGCATCCTGCCAGGACCGCGCGCGGATTTCCAACCAGTGCCCGAGGGACGGACATCGCCCGGCTCGGGCCGAGTTGTTCCGCCGCCGAGGAGTGATGTTCACTCCTTCGGGTGGCCCAGCAGGGGATTCTCACCCGCCTCAGGAGCGCACTGCCAAGGTCGGTCGTCGAGTGTGGGGACACCGCTGCCGAGCACCGCGCGTCCAGAGGCCCGGCGAGGTAGCTGGGGACGGAAGGACGCAGAGGGTGCCGACGCGGGGGCGGGGCCACCCTCTCGCCACACACGTTGGACTGTGCCGCCCGGGCTCCGGGAGAGGCGGGACGAGATTGCGAGTGCGGGTGCGGAAGAAGCAACGTCTCAGAGCGGACGTTCCCCAGGCAACGGCGACCGGCACCGGCGCCTCCGGGGACGCGGAAGCCACGAAGAGCGCGGAAGCCCCTGCTGCGGCGGCCCCGGACACCCTCACTCCTGCGGGACGTCGGCGTGCGCGGGTGCGCAACCGGCTGATGGTGTCCGTAGCGGTGGGAGCCGTGGCGGTGGTGGCGGCCGGGGCACCCACCCTCGTCGCCGGTTCCCGGGACGCCGCCGACGCACAGGACCTCGTCGACCTGGCGCGGCTCGACCAGCAGGCCATCGCCCTGTCCCACTCCCTCGCGGACGAGCGCGACGGAATGGTCGAACGCCACGCAGCGGGCGACGGCGGCAAGAGCGGCACAGGCGTCAGCGAGGCCCAGCAGAACCGGGTGGACCGGCTGGCCCGCGAGCTGCGTACGGCAGCGGCAGCGGCGCCGTCGGGACCCGCGGGATCGTCCCTCTCCCCGTCCTCGATCACCGAGGCGCTCAAGAAGCTGCCCGGAGTCCGGCAGCGCGCTCTGGGCGGCAAGGGCGACCCGCTGGACTCCTATGACGCCTACTCCGAGATCATCCAGACCCTCCGCCGCCTGACCCGCGGCATCGCCGACGGTCTGCCCGCACGGGCGGCCGACCGGACGGCGGCAGCGCTCCCCGACCTGGCCCGCGCCGTCGACCAGGCATCGGCCACCCGTGGACTGCTGGAAGCGGCACTCGCGGGGCAGGGCTCCCAGCGCGCTCTGGTCACGGCGGCGGGGCAAGCCCGGGTCCGGGAGCAGGCGGCCCTGGCGGACTTCGAGGAGACAGCCGACGCCACGGCACGCGACCGTTACCGCACGACCGTGAACGGCACGGACGTGAACGTCGCCGAGCGCTACCTGACGTCCGTCACCGCGCAGAACCGGCTCACTTCCGGTACGCGTGCGCTGGACCAGGAGCGGTTCGACAGCTCCGTCTCCGCCCGTCTCGCCCATATGCGCGGGGTGCAGTCGTCGTTCGCGGCGGCGGAGACCAAGCGGCTGGAGAAGCTGCGGGACGACGACGTGACGGCACTGCAGTTGCGCGCCGGGCTGGTGGGCGGCTGCCTGCTGCTCGCCGTCGCCGTCAGTGTCGCGGTCGCCCGTTCGCTCACCCGCCCGCTCTCGGTGCTCAAGCGCGGTTCGCAGCGGCTCGGCAAGGACCCCGTGGGCGAGGAACCGATCACTTTCCGCGGCCGCAACGACGAGTTCGCGGACGTGGTGCGCGCGCTCAACACGCTGCGTGCCACCGCGGCCGACCTGCGGCGCCGGTCGGCCTGCGCGGAGCAGGAGCAGGACCAGCTCGCGGTCGAGAAGGCGCAACTGACCGAGCACCACCAGTTGCTGGGAGAAGAGTGCGACGCTCTGCGGGAAGAGCTGCGAGCGGCGCGCGAGCAGTCGCCCGCCGCGGCCCCGACGGCTGCTCAGGGCGCTCCGGACCCGGCCGCGGACGGCGTCGGCGAGAGCGCGCACACGGCCGCCGAGAGCGCGCACGCGGCTGCCGATGGCGGCGCGGGGGCGGACCGCAGCGCGTTCGCCGATCTGGGCAGCCGCACCCTCACGCTGGTCGAACACCAGCTCGGCATCATCGAGGGGCTGGAGGAGAGGGAGGCCGATCCCGACCGGCTCGACACCCTCTTCAAGCTGGACCACCTGGCCACGCGCATGCGGCGGCACAGCGAGAATCTGCTGCTGCTGGCGGGGGCGGACCGCAGCGAGGGCCTCGACTCGTCCCCGGCCGTGGCCCCGGCCCCACTGCTGGACGTGCTGCGCGCGGCTGTCAGCGAGATAGCGGAGTACGAGCGGGTGGAGTTGGGGACACCGGCGCCGGAGGTACGGGTCGCCGGGTCCGCCGCCGACGATCTCAGCCACCTGGTCGCCGAACTCCTCGACAACGCGGCGGGCTTCTCCCCCGCCGGGTCCGGAGTGCGTCTGAGCGCCCGGCTGCTGGAGGGCGGAGCGGCCCTGGTGTCCGTAGAGGACGAAGGCCAGGGTGTGCCCGAGCCGCAGCTCGCCGAGCTCAACACCCGGCTGGCCGAGCCGCCGGCCGGGACCGAGGCCGAGGCGCTGCGGGCGAGCAGCGACTGGGGCCTGGGGATGTACGTGGTCGCCCGGCTGTCGGCCCGGCACGGGATCCGGGTGCGGCTGCTCGAGCGGAAAGAAGGCGGCATCGTGGCCGAGGTCACGGTGCCCCGCGCCCTGCTCCCGGACAGCGGCGACGAGCCCGGGCAGCCTTCCGGGGCGGACGACCACGCACGGGCCGCGGACGAGCACCCTCAGGCCGACGAAGACGAACAGGCGCACGCGCGGTCGGAGGAACCGGGCGCTGCCGCCGTCGAGGCAGCAGCCTGGACGGGAGCAGCCGCGCCGGGGGCCGCACCTCCGGCGGGCGCAGCCGCACCGGGCACATCCGGGGCGAGCCCGGCCGGGCCTGAGGCGCGGCACGCCGAACCCCGGGGCCCCCTCACCCATCCGGGCCTGCCGCAGCGGGTGCGGAGGGAGACGCCGCGCGAATCGGCCGTCCCGCATCCACGCAGCGGCGCTACCGCGGAGGAGCTGCGCCGCAGGCTCGACGGGTTCCAGCAGGGGGCCCGCGAAGGACTCCGGGACGCGGGAGCACAGGCCCCGACGACCGCCACGGTCCCGTCACCCGCCGGTTCGCCCGAGGCCGAACGGGTCCGGCAGGACGAGCACGACGAGCACGACGAGCACACCGCACACGGCGAGCACGGCGAGCAGGACGCTCCGCACGACGAGGAGAACCGGCCCGCCGCACTCCGCGGACAGGAGCAACACGCCGCGCGCGACGAGCAGGACGCGCAGGATCCGCACGCCGGGCAGGATGTGCGGGAAGCGCACGAGGGCCACGCCGGGCACGACTGGCCGGAGCCGCACCCCGGGCACGAGGCGCAGGACACCCCGCAGAGCCGGGCGGACCGGGGAAGCGGACAGGAAGCACAGGGCGCGCAGCCCGAGGACATCAGCAGTGCGGAAAGGCGAGCGGGGGCGCAGCGTGACGGTGGTACCGCCGAGGAGGCACATAGGTGAACCCGCTCAACACGGGCACGTCCGGCAGCGCGGAGGCACGTAACCTCCGCTGGCTGCTCGGCAAGCTGGTCGAAGAGGTGCCGGGGATCCGGTCCGTGGCAGTCGTCTCGTCCGACGGTCTGCTGCTGCTCGCGTCCGACCCCGCGCTCGGCGTCGAACACGGGTCGTCCGCCCTGGGGACCGGGTACGGCCGCTCCGTCGTGGGCGCCGAGCAGGGGCGACGCCAGGAGCAGCACGCCGGGCTCCGGGAGCAGCAGCCCGTGTACGCGGGTCAGGGTGCGGGGGCCCCGGCGGCGGTCCGCGAGGAGGCGGGCACCACGCGGGCGGGCATTCCGGTGCGGCGGCGGCGCGGCGGGCGCCCGGCTGCCGGTCCCCGGGGCACCAGCGGGGACCTGGCCGCTCTGGTCTCCGGGGTGGCCTCGCTGACGTTCGCCGCGGCCGAGCTGATGGAGGCCGGCGTGGTGAAGCAGACCATCGTCTCCATGGACGAGGGCGCGCTGCTCGTGATGGCCATCGGGGACGGCTCGCTGCTGGGGGTGCATGCCGCGGCCGACTGCGACATGGCAGCGGTCGGCTACCAGATGGGGCTGTTCGTCGGCCGGGCCGGGCATGTGCTGACGCCCGAGCTGCGCAGCGAGCTGCGGGGAGCGGTGGGCGCGGGCGCGGGCCGGTAGGGCTGCCGCGGGCCCCGTCCCGCCCGCGGCTACTCGTCCTGGTCGGCCAGCGAGTTGAGGCGGTGCAGGAGACGGGCCAGCTCGGCGATCTCCCTGCGGTCCCAGGCGGCGAGCTTGCGGGCGTAGGACAGGCGGCGCGCGTCCCGTACCCGGGTGAACCGCTCCCGGCCCTCCGCGGTGAGGCGGACGAGCGAGGCGCGCCGGTCCGCGGGGTCGGTGCGCCGGTCCACCAGTCCGAGCTGCAGCAGCGCGTGGAGCTGACGGCTTATCGTCGCCTTTCCGACGCCGAAATAGGCGGCAAGTTCGGTCGCCCGCTGCTCGCCCGCGTCCTCGAGGCGCACCAGCAGTCCGTAAGCGGCGGGTTCCAGGTCGGGGTGGACCTGGCGGGCCATCTCGCCCGAGGAGGCGCGGGCGCGGCGCAGAAAAACGGCCAACTCCCTTTCGACGTCGAGGCATTCGGGGCCGAACGGCTCTGCCGGGTCCTCGCGGCCCGCTGGGTCTGTGGACTTGTTGCGCACGTCAGTGGTGCCTCCGGCGTTTTCCATGAAGAAACTTATCTCCAGCGAGCCCGATAGTCGCAGCTCCGCCAGTATTTCGCAGGAGTAGACCAACGGCAGCGGGCGGGGCGTCTTCCGCGTGGCCGGTCTACGCGCGTACCTTCGTCCTGACATGACCACACCAGTGGCGTGTTGTTGCTCCCGCGCGTCGCAGAGCAAAACCCCCCACATCGGTAAATACTACGTACGTACCAGACCCCCACCACCGAGGCTCCGGAGGCAGCGATGCCCAGCTTCAGATCCGGTACGGCCCGTCGCAGACGCGGAACCGCGGCTGTCATCGGGATGTTCGTCTCCCTTCTCGCACTCGTCCTGGCGCTCCCGGGCGCGGCCTCGGCCGCTTCCGGCAACGGGGACAGCGGTACGAAGTCGGCCAAGGCCACGACACCGGGCAAGGCCACGGAATCGGCCAAGAGCACCGAGGGCCTGCGCGGCAATCCCAAGGCGCCCGCCAAGCGCGGCGAAGCCTGGATGGGCGCGGGTGTGCGGATGCACGAGGCGGACTCCACCGACGGTACCCAGCCCGACAAGAACCGCGCCGGCCTGCTCGCATCGGTCCACGGCGTGGACGTCAGCAGCCACCAGGGGAACGTCGCCTGGTCGACGCTGTGGAACAGCGGGGTCCGCTTCGCCTACTCCAAGGCGACCGAGGGCACCAGCTACAAGAACCCCTACTTCGCCCAGCAGTACAACGGCTCCTACAACGTGGGCATGATCAGGGGTGCTTACCACTTCGCGACGCCCAGCTCCTCCAGCGGCGCCACGCAGGCGAACTACTTCGCGAGCAACGGCGGCGGTTGGAGCAAGGACGGCAAGACCCTCCCGGGCGTGCTCGACATCGAGTACAACCCCTACGGGGCGACCTGCTACGGCCTGAGCAAGAGCGCGATGGTGAACTGGATCAAGGACTTCACCAGCACCTACAAGGCACGGACCGGACGCGACGCCGTCATCTACACCACCACGAGCTGGTGGACCCAGTGCACCGGCAACAGCAGCGCCTTCGGGAACTCCAACCCGCTCTGGATCGCCCGCTACGCCTCCTCGCCGGGCACTCTCCCGGCCGGCTGGGGCTTCTACACCTTCTGGCAGTACACCTCCAGCGGCCCGACCGTGGGTGACCACGACTACTTCAACGGGTCGATGACCCGTCTGAAGGTTCTGGCCAACGGAGGCTGAGCAGCTCCGTACACACCGCGCATGCGAGTGGCCCCCGCCGTGCGGCGGGGGCCACTCTGCGCGGTCGCGCCCGTCACGCCGCGACCGGCGCCTCCCTCGCAGGTGCCTGCGCGGGGGTCAGCGCCAGCTCCAGGACCTGGCGGACGTCGGAGACCGGGTGGACGTCGAGGCCCTCCAGCACCTCCGCCGGAACGTCGTCCAGGTCGGGCTCGTTCCGCTTCGGGATGACCACCGTGGTCACCCCGGCCCGGTGCGCCGCCAGCAGCTTCTGCTTGACTCCGCCGATGGGCAGCACCCGGCCGGTCAGCGACACCTCACCGGTCATCGCCACCTCGGGCCGCACCTGGCGCCCGCTCAGCAGCGAGGCCAGGGCCGTCGTCATGGTGACTCCGGCGCTGGGGCCGTCCTTGGGCACGGCGCCCGCCGGTACGTGCAGGTGGATGCCGCGCTCCTTCAGGTCGCCGACCGGCAGCTCCAGTTCCGCACCGCGGGAGCGCAGGTAGGACAGGGCGATGTGCGCCGACTCCTTCATCACGTCGCCGAGCTGTCCGGTCAGGGTCAGCCCGGAGGCGCCCGTCTCGGGGTCGGCCAGCGACGCCTCGACGAAGAGCACGTCGCCCCCGGTGCCGGTGACGGCCAGTCCGGTCGCCACGCCCGGCACCGCGGTGCGGCGCTCGGCCGGGTCCTGCGCGGCCTCGGGGGTGTGCCGGGGACGGCCGATCAGCTCGCGCAGCGCGTCCACGCCGACGCTGTAGGGCAGCTCGGCCTCGCCCAGTTGGTGCTTGGCCGCCACCTTGCGGAGCACCCGCTGGACGGCCCGCTCCAGCGAGCGGACGCCTGCCTCCCGGGTGTACTCCGCGGCCAGCTTGCGCAGCGCGGGCTCCTCGATGACGACCTCGCCGTTCTCCAGTCCGGCCCGCTCCAGTTGCCGGGGCAGCAGGTGGTCGCGGGCGATGGTGACCTTCTCGTGCTCGGTGTACCCGTCGAGTTCGACGACCTCCATCCGGTCGAGCAGCGGCTGCGGCACAGCCTCCAGGACGTTGGCGGTGGCCAGGAAGACGACGTCGGACAGATCGAGCTCGACCTCCAGGTAGTGGTCCCGGAAGGTGTGGTTCTGCGCCGGGTCCAGCACCTCCAGCAGCGCCGCCGCCGGGTCGCCCCGGAAGTCGGAGCCGACCTTGTCGACCTCGTCCAGCAGCACGACCGGGTTCATCGATCCGGCTTCCTTGACCGCCCGGACGATCCGGCCGGGCTGGGCGCCGACGTAGGTGCGCCGGTGGCCGCGGATCTCGGCCTCGTCCCGGACGCCGCCGAGCGCGACGCGGACGAACTTCCGGCCCATCGCACGGGCGACGCTCTCTCCCAGCGAGGTCTTGCCGACCCCGGGAGGACCGGTCAGCGCCAGCACCGCTCCGCCGCGGCGTCCGCCGACGACGCCGAGTCCGCGCTCGGCGCGCCGCTTGCGGACGGCGAGGTACTCGGTGATGCGCTCCTTGACGTCCTGCAGCCCGGCGTGGTCCGCGTCCAGCACGCTCTGGGCGCTGGTGATGTCGTAGGCATCCTCGGTGCGCTCGTTCCAGGGCATCTCCAGGACGGTGTCGAGCCAGGTGCGGATCCAGCTGCCCTCGGGCGACTGGTCACTGGAGCGCTCCAGCTTGTCGACCTCCTTGAGGGCGGCCTTCTCGACCTCCTCGGGCAGTCCGGCGGCCTCGACGCGGGCCCGGTAGTCCTCGCTCTCGTCCTCCGGGTCGCCGTTCAGCTCGCTCAGCTCCTTGCGGACCGCGTCGAGCTGGCGGCGCAGCAGGAACTCGCGCTGCTGCTTGTCCACGCCCTCCTGGACGTCCCTGGCGATGGACTCGGCCACGTCCTGCTCCGCCAGGTGCTCGCGCAGCGCGGCGGTGGCGAGCCGGAGCCGCTCGACCGGGTCGGTGGTCTCCAGCAGCCGCAGCTTCTGCTCGGTGGACAGGAACGGGGAGTAGCCCGCGTTGTCGGCGAGCTGGCCGACGTCGTCGATCTGCTGCACCCGGTCCACGACCTGCCAGGCGCCGCGCTTGCGCAGCCAGTCGGTGATGAGCGCCTTGTATTCCTTCATCTGCTCGGCGACCTGGCCGGACTTGGGGTCCACCCGGCCGGAGGCCGGGGAAGGGTCGGGCACGGTCTCGGCCACGGGCGTGCCCTCGACCCACAGCGCGGCTCCGGGACCTGTGGTCCCGGTGCCGACGCGGATCCGGCGCAGTCCGCGGATCAGCGCCCCGGGGTCGCCGTCCGCGAGGCGGCCGGTCTGCTCCACCCGGCCCTCGACGCCGATCTCCGCATAGCTTCCCTCGACCCTCGGGACGAGCAGCACCCGCGGCTTCTCACCGTCGGGCGCGTCCGAGGCGGCGGACTTCGCGGCATCGACGGCGGCCCGCACATCGTTGTCCGAGAGCTCCAGCGGCACCACCATTCCCGGCAGCACGACACCGTCCTCGGCGTCGATGGGCAGCACGGGCAGGGTGAGTGGTGTGGACTCCGGGGACTCAGCAGCCATGATCTCTCCCTAGGCAGGCAAGTTGAGTAGTACCCGCTCAATGCTTTTGAGGCTGCTGATGTTCCCCAGGGAGAGGGAGGACGTGTTCGCCGTGAGCGATCGGGCATCCCGACGCCCCGCACCCGCACCCGCACCCGCACCCGCACCCGCACCCGCACCCCCGACGCCCGGCGGACAGACCGGCGACGGCGCGAGGGACAGCACAGGGCGCGGAAGGCACGCTCAGCCCGAAGAGCACCCAGCCGGAACGGCGCTCAGCGGGGACGGCGCTGCACAGGTTGCCGCCAGGAGGGGACCGGCGGTCAGTCGGCGGGGAGGTAGTCGGTGACGACGCAGCCGTCGACCCGGCCGGGCTGCTTCGTGTAGCCGTCGGGGACGGTGAAGTCCGGCTCGCAGTTCAGGAACATCAGCGGGGACGGCTCCAGCCGCCGGATGGTCGAGTCGCCGACGGGGACGACGGCGAAATCCTGCCCCACCAGGAAGCCGCCGCCACCGTCCCGCCGGGCGGCGGTCTGGAACTTCTTCATGTCGTCGACGGCGAGCAGGGCGATGGGACGCCCGTTGCCGTCCCGGCACACTCCGCGCTGCGCGATGGCCCAGGACTCGTCGGCCGCCTCCTCGCGCCCCCAGGCGGCCGGGGCTTCGGACGCGTCGTACTGCGGACCCGGGGTCGCACTTCCACAGGAGACGTAGGAGTTGAGGTAGGCCGCGATCGACGCCGTGTTCCCGGCTCTCGGCAGCGCACCCGGCTGCCCCGCGGTGCCGTCGCCGTCGGACCCCGCGAGGGCACCGCCGCCCCCCAGGGGGTCACCGCCCTCCGGAGTGTCGCCACCGGCGCCCCCCTGCGCCCCGACGCCTCCGGGCAGAGCGCCGCCACCCTTCCGGGACGGGCCACCCTCCTCGCCGTCACCGCTCCCGCAAGCACCGAGCGCACCCAGTGCGACGACAGCGGCACCCAGAGCGACGGACCGACGCACGTTCATGTTCCCCCCACACCCTGTTGGAACACCCCTGCGGTACGCCCCGCCCCGGGGTGCGATTGACGTGATCATTCTAATTGGATCACCGCGGCCGTCCTACCCTGCTCCCATGTCGAACCCCGCGACCCCCGCGCCCCGCTCAGCCGCCCCGGAGGAGACAGTCACGGTCGAGCGGCGCTCGGGCCCGTACGGCGAGGTCGTCCTGCGGCAGCGCGGCGCGCACTACGAGATCATCGCCAACGGCTGCTTCCTGATGGACACCTCCGACGGCCGCTCGGAGCGGCTTCTGGTGCGTGCGGCCCTGGACGAGCTCTCCCGGGGTGGGGAAGACCTCTCCGGGAGGCCCGCCGCCGACTCGGACCCCGAGGACCGTCCGGGCCGTCCGGGCCGTCCGGGCCGCTCCGACGACCCCGACGGCTCCGACGGTCCCGACGGTTCCGACGGCTCCGACGGCCCGCGGCTGCTCATCGGCGGCCTCGGGGTCGGCTTCTCGCTGGCGGAAGCGGCGGCCGAGCCGCGCTGGGGACGGGTGACGGTCGTCGAACGGGAGCCCGCGATCCTCGACTGGCACCGCGGCGGACCGCTCTCCGGCGTCTCGGCACCGGCGCTGGCCGACCCGCGCACCGAACTGGTGGAGGCCGACCTGGTGGCGTACCTCCATCAGGCCGCCGGGAGCGGACCGCGCTTCGACGCGCTGTGTCTGGACATCGACAACGGCCCGGAGTGGACGGTCACCGACGGCAACTCCACCCTCTACTCCCCCGCCGGGCTGGCCGCCTGCCGCGCGGCCCTGGCGCTCGGCGGGGTCCTGGCCGTGTGGTCGGCCCAGCCGTCGCCCGCATTCGAGGGATCTCTGCGCAATGCGGGCTTCTGCCGTGTTCGGACGGATGAGATCCCGGTCGCCCGAGGCGTCCCCGACGTGGTCCACTTCGCGGCACGACCGGCGTAGCCGAGGCCCGCGGCAGGCCCTTACGCTGCTGTCCCAGGAAAGCCGGAAGAGCCACAGGGGCGGGGTCGCATGGACCAGAAGAACACCACTCAGACACCTGGCGGCGCTGCCGCCGCGACCACCCCGGGCGCGCAGCGCCGCATCCTCGTCGTGGAGGACGACCCCACCATCGTGGACGCCCTCGCGCGGCGGCTGCGCGCCGAGGGCTTCCAGGTGCAGACCGCGGGGGACGGACCCGCCGCCGTGGACACCGCCGAGGCATGGCAGCCGGACCTGCTGGTGCTGGACGTGATGCTGCCCGGATTCGACGGCCTGGAGGTCTGCCGCCGGGTGCAGGCCCAGCGCCCGGTGCCGGTGCTGATGCTCACCGCGCGGGACGACGAGACGGACATGCTGGTCGGTCTCGGCGTGGGCGCCGACGACTACATGACCAAGCCCTTCTCCATGCGCGAGGTCGCGGCCCGCGTGCATGTGCTGCTGCGCAGGGTGGAACGGGCCACCCTGGCCGCGCACACGCCGCGCAGCGGCATCCTGCGGCTCGGGGAGCTGGAGATCGACCACGCGCAGCGGCGGGTCCGGGTCACCGGCGAGGACGTGCACCTGACCCCCACCGAGTTCGATCTGCTGGTGTGCCTGGCCCACTCGCCCCGTGCGGTGCTCTCGCGCGAGCAGTTGCTGGCCGAGGTGTGGGACTGGGCCGACGCCTCCGGCACCCGCACCGTCGACAGCCACATCAAGGCGCTGCGGCGCAAGATCGGCGCGGAGCGGATCCGCACCGTGCACGGGGTCGGCTACGCGCTGGAGACGCCGGGCAACCCGGACGGCGCGCCGGCACCGGTCACGGGCGCCGCGGCGGAGAGCTCCTGACGCCGCAGGGACGGAGCGAGGTGTCCGTTTCCGTGTCCGTCTCCCTCCGGGCGCGCACCCGCTCGTGCGTGCGCCGGATCGTCCGCTTCCTGGGCCGTGCACTGGTCCGCTGCCGCCGGGCCGCAGTGCGGCAGGGCGCCGAGGCATGGGGCCAGCTGTGGGAGGGCCTGCGGCCGGTCGACCCGTACCGGTCGGTCAAGGCGGCCCTGGGCTGGCTGGTGATCGTCTCCGTGGTGATCACCACACTGCTGGCGCTCTTCGCCGTGCAGTCGGCGACCGAGCTGCGCGTCATCACGATCATCTCCATCGTGGCCTCGCTGCTGATCACCCAGTTCGTGGCGCAGTCGCTGACCGCGCCGCTGGACGAGATGAGCAGCGTGGCCAAGGCGATGGCCGGGGGCGACTACTCCCGTCGGGTGCGCGGCGAGCGGCGCGACGAGTTCGGTGAGCTGGCCGCGAACTTCAACCGGATGGCGGCCGACCTGGAGGCCGTCGACCAGCACCGCAAGGAGCTGGTGGCCAATGTCTCGCACGAGCTGCGCACCCCGATCGCGGCACTGCGCGCGGTGCTGGAGAACGTGGTGGACGGCGTCTCGGAGGCCGATCCGGAGACGCTGCGCACGGCCCTGTCGCAGACCGAGCGGCTTGGCCGCCTCGTGGACCACCTGCTGGACCTCTCCCGGCTGGACAACGGAGTGGTTCCGCTGGGCTCGCGGCGCTTCGAGGTGTGGCCGTATCTGGCGGGGGTGCTGAAGGAGGCCAACATGAGCAAGGGCTCCGGCCACTCCCGCAAGGACGTCCATCTGCATCTGGACGTCTCCCCGCCCGAGCTGCGGGCCTACGCGGACCCCGAGCGGCTGCACCAGGTCGTGGCCAACCTGATAGACAACGCCGTCAAGCACAGCCCGCAGCACGGCCGCGTCACGGTGCGGGCCAGGCCCGGCGCGGCCACCGAGGGCGACGGCAGCCTGGAGGTGGAGGTGCTGGACGAGGGGCCCGGCATCCCCGCAGCGGAGCGCGACCGGGTCTTCGACCGGTTCAACGGTACGCACAGCACCGAGTCGGCCACCGGGCGCAAGGGCGGCGGGATCAGTCCGGGAGGCGGCACCGGCCTGGGGCTGGCGATAGCCCGGTGGGCGGTGGAACTGCACGGGGGACGGATCAGGGTGGCCGAATCTCCCCGCGGTTGCCGGATCCAGCTCACTCTTCCGGGGACGAACGATCCGCAGGTTTGACGTAGCCTCGCAGGTGAAACCCCGCAGACGCGAAATAGGGGCTGCCCGGTTCCGGTGCCGAGGCGGAACCGGGAGTGATTCCCGCCAAATTCCGCCCCGAAACCGCCGCCGCGATGTGATGTACGTGACCAAGAGCGGCCCGGACTCCACCAATCGTCCGGAGAGGCGTAGCCTTTATTTCCGCTGTCCACCACCTAAGGAAGCGGAAGAGGGCGGTTGCCGCCGTGTCGTCACAGTCCCCCAACAGCTCATCGAGCACCACCACGGAACGGAAGGACGGTCCGGGCAAGGAACCCGGCCCGTCGTTCGGCCCGAACGAGTGGCTCGTCGACGAGATCTACCAGCAGTACCTCCAGGACCCGAACTCGGTAGACCGAGCCTGGTGGGACTTCTTCGCTGACTATCAGCCGGAGTCCTCCGACGGAAGCACGGCGCCGAACAGCGCGGGCACCCCCCGGGACAACGCCCCGGCGCCCGCCAAGGCCGCCCCGGCCCAGCAGCCGGCCGCCTCCGGGCAGGCCGCCGCACAGCCCGCCGAGGCCCCCGCGCCGGCGAAGGCTCCGGCCGCCGCGCCGAAGCAGGCCGCCGCGCAGCCGAAGCAGGCGCAGCCCGCGCCGAAGCAGGCCGCGCCCGCCAAGCCGGCGGCGCAGCAGCCCGCACAGCCGGGCGGGGCGAAGGCGTCCGCGGCGGAGAGCGCCGAGGGACCGGAGTACGTTGCGCTGCGCGGCCCCTCGGCGGCCGTCGCCAAGAACATGAACGCCTCGCTGGAGCTGCCCACGGCCACGTCCGTGCGCGCGGTCCCGGTGAAGCTGCTGTTCGACAACCGCATCGTCATCAACAACCACCTCAAGCGCGCCCGCGGCGGCAAGGTGTCCTTCACGCACCTGATCGGCTACGCCATGGTGCAGGCGCTGAAGGCGATGCCCTCGATGAACCACGCGTTCACCGAGAAGGACGGCAAGCCCACCCTGGTCAAGCCGGACCACGTGAACCTGGGCCTGGCCATCGACCTGGTGAAGCCGAACGGCGAGCGGCAGCTCGTCGTGGCGGGCATCAAGAAGGCCGAGACGCTGACCTTCTTCGAGTTCTGGCAGGCGTACGAGGACATCGTCCGCCGGGCCCGGAACAACAAGCTGACGATGGAGGACTTCTCCGGCGTCACCTGCTCGCTGACCAACCCCGGCGGCATCGGCACCGTGCACTCCGTGCCCCGCCTGATGCCCGGCCAGGGCCTGATCATGGGCGTCGGCGCGATGGAGTACCCGGCGGAGTTCCAGGGCACCTCGCAGGACACCCTCAACCGGCTCGGCGTCTCCAAGGTGATGACGCTGACCAGCACCTACGATCACCGCGTCATCCAGGGCGCGGCGTCGGGCGAGTTCCTGCGCCAGGTGGCCAACCTGCTGCTGGGCGAGAACAGCTTCTACGACGAGATCTTCAAGGCGCTGCGCATCCCGTACGAGCCGGTGCGCTGGAACCAGGACATCGACGCCTCGCACGACGACGACGTCACCAAGGCGGCGCGCGTCTTCGACCTCATCCACTCCTACCGGGTGCGCGGCCACATCATGGCCGACACCGACCCGCTGGAGTACAAGCAGCGCAAGCACCCCGACCTGGACATCACCGAGCACGGGCTCACCCTGTGGGACCTGGAGCGGGAGTTCGCGGTCGGCGGCTTCGCCGGCAAGTCCATGATGAAGCTGCGCGACATCCTGGGCGTGCTGCGCGACTCGTACTGCCGCACCACCGGCATCGAGTACATGCACATCCAGGACCCCAAGCAGCGCAAGTGGATCCAGGACCGCGTCGAGCTGCAGCACGTCAAGCCGGAGCGCGAGGAGCAGCTCCGCATCCTGCGCCGCCTCAACGCCGCCGAGGCGTTCGAGACGTTCCTGCAGACCAAGTACGTGGGGCAGAAGCGGTTCTCGCTGGAGGGCGGCGAGTCCGTCATCCCGCTGCTGGACGCGGTGATCGACGCGGCCGCCGAGTCGCGGCTGGACGAGTCCGTGATCGGCATGGCGCACCGCGGCCGGCTGAACGTGCTGGCGAACATCGTGGGCAAGCCCTACGCGCAGATCTTCCGGGAGTTCGAGGGCAACCTCGACCCGAAGTCGATGCACGGCTCCGGCGACGTGAAGTACCACCTGGGGGCCGAGGGCGTCTTCACCGGTCTGGACGGCGAGCAGATCAAGGTCTCGCTCACCGCCAACCCGTCCCATCTGGAGGCCGTCGACCCGGTCCTGGAGGGTGTCGCACGCGCCAAGCAGGACATCATCGGCAAGGGCGGCACGGACTTCACGGTGCTGCCGATCGCCCTGCACGGTGACGCGGCCTTCGCGGGCCAGGGCGTGGTGGCCGAGACGCTCAACATGTCGCAGCTCCGCGGTTACCGCACCGGCGGCACCATCCACGTGGTCATCAACAACCAGGTCGGCTTCACCGCGGCCCCCGAGTCGGCGCGCTCCTCGATGTACTCGACGGACGTGGCCCGTATGGTCGAGGCGCCGATCTTCCACGTGAACGGCGACGACCCGGAGGCCGTCGTCCGGGTGGCGCGGCTGGCGTTCGAGTACCGGCAGGCGTTCAACAAGGACGTGGTCATCGACCTGATCTGCTACCGGCGCCGCGGTCACAACGAGACCGACAACCCGAAGTTCACCCAGCCGCTGATGTACGACCTGATCGACCGCAAGCGCTCGGTGCGCAAGCTCTACACCGAGTCGCTGATCGGCCGGGGCGACATCACGCTGGAGGAGGCCGAGCAGGCACTCCAGGACTTCCAGGGCCAGTTGGAGAAGGTCTTCACCGAGGTCCGGGACGCCACCTCGGCGCCGGCACCGGCCGAGGTCCCCGCGCCGCAGGCGGAGTTCCCGGTGCACGTGGAGACGGCCATCAGCCAGGAGGTCGTCAAGCGGATCGCCGAGTCGCAGGTCAACATCCCCGAGCGGGTCTCGGTCCACCCCCGGCTGACGCCGCAGCTCCAGCGGCGCGCGCAGATGGTCGAGGACGACACGATCGACTGGGGCATGGGCGAGACGCTCGCCATCGGCTCGCTGCTGATGGAGGGCACCCCGGTCCGGCTGGCGGGCCAGGACTCGCGCCGCGGCACGTTCGGCCAGCGGCACGCCGTGCTGCTGGACCAGAACACCGGTGACGACTACACGCCGCTGCTGTACCTCTCCGACGACCAGGCCCGCTACAACGTCTACGACTCGCTGCTGAGCGAGTACGCGGCGATGGGCTTCGAGTACGGCTACTCGCTGGCCCGCTCGAACGCGCTGGTGATGTGGGAGGCGCAGTTCGGCGACTTCATGAACGGCGCGCAGACCGTCATCGACGAGTTCATCTCCTCGGCCGAGCAGAAGTGGAACCAGACCTCCGGGGTCACCCTGCTGCTGCCGCACGGCTACGAGGGCCAGGGCCCGGACCACTCCTCGGCCCGGATCGAGCGGTTCCTGCAGCTCTGCGCGCAGAACAGCATGACGGTCGCGATGCCGTCGCTGCCCTCCAGCTACTTCCACCTGCTGCGCTGGCAGGTGCACAACCCGCACCACAAGCCGCTGGTCATCTTCACCCCGAAGTCGATGCTGCGGATGAAGGCGGCGGCCTCGAAGACGGAGGAGTTCACCAGCGGCGGGTTCCGCCCGGTCCTCGGCGACACCATGGTCGACGACGGCAGTATCGATCCGGCCAAGGTCCGCAAGGTGGTCTTCTGCTCCGGCAAGGTCTACTACGACCTGGACGCCGAGCGGACCAAGCGCGGGCTGACCGACACGGCGATCATCCGGCTGGAGCGGCTCTACCCGCTGCCCGGCAAGGAGATCCAGACCGAGATGGCGCGGTTCGCCAACGCCGAGAAGTACATCTGGGCGCAGGAGGAGCCGGCCAACCAGGGCGCATGGCCGTTCATCGCCCTGAACCTGGTCGACCACCTCGACCTGATCATCGGCTCGGAGCCGGTGCCGAACGCGGACCGGCTGCGCCGCGTCTCCCGGCCGTCCTCGTCCTCGCCCGCCGTGGGCTCGGGCAAGCGGCACGCGGAGGAGCAGGCGCAGCTCGTCAAGGAGGTCTTCGAGATCTGAGCGGTCCTGCCGTACGAAGCCGAGGGCCCCGCCGCGCATCTGCGGCGGGGCCCTCGGCCGTGCGGGGGCCGGGCCGCAGTGTGCTGCGGGGCCCCGGCGGGCGGGTCAGCCCAGATAGGGCTCGTAGTCCCAGTAGGGACGGGTGCGCCGGCGGGCGGCGAGCGTGTGGTGGTGCTGGGCGCCGAGCGAGTGGGTGAACCGCTCCAGGGCCGTGTTCTCCAGCGTGCGGGCCTCCTCACGGCGGCGCAGCGAGCGCAGGTCGCCCGCGTGGGCGACCATGCACGACAGGGTGAGCGGATGGTCCTCGCCCAGCGCCCGCCGGGAGCGCTCCAGGGTGTCGCCGCTCAGTTCGTAGGCGTCCTCCAGGGCCTCGCTGAGGTTGCGGCCGCCGCTGGCGTTCAGGGCGCAGCCGAGGGTGGTGGGGTGGTCGGCGCCCAGCAGGGTGGTGAGTCCGACCAGCGCCTGCTCGAACATGTTGAGTGCGCCGTCGCGTTCGCCCTCCGCCTGGAGCACCAGGCCCGCGTTGGACTGCATCGCGGTGGGGACCGGGTGCGCCTGGCCGAGCAGTGAGCGGAATCCGTCCTCCGCCTCGATCAGCAGCTCCCGGGCGAGGTCCACGTCCCCCTGCTCGCGCAGGAAGTTGCCGTAGTCGGTCAGCAGCGACAGCGTGGAGTAGTGGCTGCGGTTGTGCACCTTCTCGTGCTGCTCCAGCAGGAGCGCCATGGCGGTGGCGATGTCCTGGCCCGGGGCGCCCGCCCTGCGCTGGCACAGCAGCAGATTGTGCCGGGCCATGAGGGTCTGCGGATGCTGGGCGCCGAGCACCTGCTGGTGCAGCCGCATGCCGAGCTCCTGGCGGGCCAGCGCCTCCTGGTAACGGCCCATCAGCCGCAGGTCGCGGGCGCTGGCGTTGCCGGAGGCGAGGGTGTGCGGGTGGCGGGCGCGCAGTTCCTGCTCGCGCTTGCGGAGGGTGTCCAGGTCCGTTTCGTAGGCGTCCTCGTAGCGGCCCAGTAGCCGCAGGCCGACGGCCAGATTGTGCTGGGCGAGCAGGCTCGTCCACTCCAACGGGCCGTAGAGCCTACGGGAGACCTCGACGACCTGCTCCTGCAACTGCAGCGCTTCGTCGTACTGCCCCAGCAGCCGCAGATCGGAGGCGAGGCAGCTTGTGGCGTCCATGACGGCCTCCTCGTGGAGGCCGTCGGCGTGCGGCATTCCGCGTAGCCGCTGCAGCCGGGCGCTGTCGAGCAGCTGCGCCTCCCGGAAGCGGCCCCGCTGGCGCAGCAGATTGCCCTGGAGGGTGGCCAGGGCCAGCATCTGGTCCGCCGCTGGATCCAGAAAGGTCTCCCAGTCCGCGCGGATGCTCTCGGCCAGCTCGGAGCCGACGCTGTACTCGCCGCTGGCGAAGCAGTAGCGCAGGCAGTTGAGCAGCATCTCCTGGACGCGGCGCTCCCTGCTGGCGGGTGCCGCCGAGGCCACCAGGTGGGGCAGCATCTCGGCGTACCGGCCCCACTGGCGGCTGTCGTTCGGGGTTCCCGGGTCGGCCTCGACCAGCAGCCGGTGCACGGTGTCGCGGTAGACCTCGTCCTCCCGCCCCCGGGTCAGCTCGCCGATGACGCTGTGGACGACCTGGTGCATGTGCACCGAGTCGTTCTGGTCGACGTCGCCCATCGCGGGGGTGCGGGCCTCGCGGGTGAGCACCGAGTAGTTGACGAGGGAGTCCAGGGCGCGGGACCAGCCGGAGCGGTCGCTGCTGAGCCAGCGCAGGCTCTCGGGGAGTTCGCCGGAGGGGATGGCCCGGGCCAGGCCCAGCGGGATGCGGCCGGGGGCGAAGACCGAGCACAGGGAGAGCAGCTCGACGGCGCGCGGTTCGGACTTGCGCAGCTTGTTGAGCAGCATCGACCACGAGGTCATCGACGAGTACGGGTAGTCGTCCGGCATGGTGTTGCTCTCCAGCCGGGTGAGCCCGACACCGCGCACCATGCGCAGGTACTCGGGCACCTCCATGCCCTCCTCGCCCAGCCAGGCCGCGGCCTGGGCGAGCTGCAGCGGCAGGTCCTGGAACTCGCCCGCCACCTGGTCGGCCTGCTCGACGGTGATGTGCGGGGCGCGGCGCATCAGGTAGCCGGTGGACTCGGCGCGGCGGAAGGCGCTGATCTGCTTGATGTCGGTGCCGGACCGCCAGCTCTTGTTGCGGGAGGTGATCAGGACGTGCCCGCTGCCGCCCTGCGGGAGATAGCCGGCCGCGTCCTCGGGCTCCTCCCAGCCGTCGAAGATCAGCAGCCAGCGGCCGGAGGGCTCGTTCCTGCGCAGCGCGTCGCGTACCGCGCGGACCCGTTCCCCGACCTCCCCGGAGCTGTCGAGGCCGATCTCGGCGGCGAGCGCGCCGAAGGTGTCGCGCTGCGTGTTGCGCTGGTCGCAGTTGACCCACCAGACCACGTCGTAGTCGGGGGCGAAGCGGTGCGCGTACTCCGCCGCGATCTGCGTCTTGCCGATACCGGCCGTGCCGACCAGGGTGCAGACGGCGGCGCCGTGCTCGGCGTCCATCAGCCGCTGCTGGAGGTCGCCGAGGATGACGTCGCGCCCGGTGAAGCGGCCGTTGCGGCGCGGCACCTCGCCCCAGACGGCAGGGGGATCGTTGGGGTAGCGGCTGGCGTAGCCGGGCTGCGGGACAGGCACGCGCCGGGGGCGCAGCCCCAGCCGGTTCAGCAGCCGCCGCTCGGCCTCCTCCTCGCCGACGCCCCAGAGATTGACCGGCTCCAGCACGGCCGTGGCGGGCAGCAGTTCGCGGTTGGTGAGGTTGACGGCGGCGAACTCCTCGGCGTGCGCGGCCACGTAGCCGCGCAGCACGGCGTTCCAGTCGGCCTCGGTGCGCGGGCCGAGCTGGAGGAACAGGTCGCTGATGACCAGCAGGACCCGTCCCGTGGCGAGCTGGAGGTCGACCAGGGCTTCCTCCAGCGGCTGCTCGCGGTCCGGGTCCCAGCGCTGGAGCGTGGTGCGGTGCCCGTGGCTCTCCAGCCGGTGCGCGATCCAGTTGCCCCAGCCCCGGTGATAGCCGGGAAAGACCACCACGAAGTGCTCGGACTCCCCTCCGGGCGGCCTGCCCCGAGCCGTTTCCCGCTGAGCGACCATGCCTGCGTTCTCCCTCGTCCAGCAGCCGTCGCCGCCCCCGCGGGCGACGTGTACGGCGAGATTACCCAAAGTGACCGTTCGTGAGCCTGTCTGCTGCGATTTCCGCGTTGCCGGCCGGGTCACCGCGGTCGGTGTGCTCCGCGGCGCGGACGGCCGGCCCGCCCGGGGAGCCGAGCCGCTCGTGGCGGCGGCGCATGCCCTCCACGAACTCTGTGCCCTGCCGCGTCAGTTGACCAGAGCCCATAAGGAGGAAAAGAGCGTGGTCGACCTGCGTCCGGTAGTCCGCAGCGCGGCGCCGGGCCGCGGCGCGCTCGGCGGCCGGGGCCGCGGTCCGGTCCGCGAGCCTGCCCCACAGGTCGGCGAGGGCCAGATGTGCGTAGGTGCCCTGCACCACGGCGCCCAGCGGTCTGGGATCGCTGCGCCAGCCCACCCGGTAGACGGCCTCGGCGGACTCGTGGTCGAGCCGTACGACCCCGCCCAGTACCGCCAGCTTGCTGTGCTGCACCTCGTGGACGAGCACCTCCGCCATCTCCTCCGGCGACTCCGGAAGGGTCGTCAGCACCGCCCAGGGCGCTGCCAGCCGGGTGGCGCTGGCCCGCCCGTCGGGTTTCCACCGGACGGGGACCACGGTCCGCACCAGGGCCGCCACCTCGGCGGCCCGCTCGGGGTCGGCGTCGCGCAGCAGGGCCAGCGCCCGCGTCCACAGCTCCCGCCACTCGCGGGCCTCGCCGGGTGCCGTCACGGTGGTCGGCAGCAGGCCCGCGAGCCCGGTCCGGCCCTCCTCCCGGGCGAGGTGCGGATCGCGGTCGTCCAGGACGGCGCGGCCGCCGGGCAGCCGGTTCAGCGGACGCCAGGGGCCGGCCGGCGGCACCTCGTGGCGCAGCAGGGCGCCCCGCGCCAGGGAATTCGGCGCCCCGTCCGGCGGGGCGAAGGTGACGGTGCCGCCGTGTGCCGCGACCCGCACCCGGGGCGCCGCGCACAGGTACGCGCCGAGTCCGGGAAGGGTGAGCCGTCCGGCGGACACCGGCAGGTCGAGCCGGAAGTCGGCCCCGGTCGCGAGGGCGACGACGGCGGCGAGCGCGCCCAGGTCGGCGACGGCCGCCGCGAAGTCCTCCCCGGGCGGTGCGGCGAGCGCGTGCGCCAGCCAGTTCCCGGCCGCCGGAGAGCCCAGGGCGCGGCGCGCCGCGGCGGGGTCGAGCTGCTCGGCGTCCTCCAGCAGCGCCCAATGGGCACGCAGCGCACCGGCCGCCGGAGCGGGCAGCGGGGTGCGCTCGGCCCGGGTCAGCAGGGTCTTGAGCAGGACGAGGCGCCTGCTGTGCAGCCAGCCCTCCAGCACGGCGGCCTCTCCCGGTACCGGCCGGGTCTCCCCCATCCGGCGCAGCCGGGGGCCCGGTATCTCAAGAGGGTTCATGGCGGCCCACGCCGTCTCCCGGGCCCGCGGGCGGGTCGGAGACACCGTGGACCGGGCCGGAGGTTGACCGGATCGCGCCCCGTTTCCGACCGGTCCGCGCAGTGTTCACCTGCGGGGTGCCGGAGTGCCGCCGCTCGACCTGACCACCCTGGGTGCCGGACGAGCGCCACACGCGCGACAGTTCTTCGGGGGCGTGCAGCGTATTTTCCACTGCGGCGGTGACAGCGGGATCGTCGCAGGTCCGAAGAGCGCGCAGGGTCACACCCGTCAGATCGGGCAGCGGCGGCTGCGGTGCGGCAGCGGGCCCGCGGCCCGGGCTGCGGACGGTGCCCTCGGTCCGCTTCGGCACGCTCTTCTCCTCCCTGGGGCCCCGCTCCGGGGTCGTGGTACGGCTGGTGTCTCTTTCCCGAGGCGGATGTCCGGAAACCCGCGCGTGCGGCGCCGCCCCCGCATTCGGCCGGTCCTCGCCCTCCCCCGTGCACCGCATCGGTTCGTCCCCCTTTCACCTCTGGGGCTGTCGGTCCTTCGCCCCTCGGTCCGTCGTCGCCGCGCTGGCCGCCCTCGCCCGCTGCACCGGTCCGGCCCCTCCCGTCACCCCGTCAGTTCGGCCCTCCGGTCCCGGGTGGCGCGTACCTCGGCCCAGGGGATGTCCGCGAGGTGACCGGCCAGCAGCTGCCACTCGGCCTCCGCCGCGCGGTAGTCGGCCAGCGCCTCCTCGGTGCGCCCCTGGGCGCGGTGGAACTCGGCCCGCCCGTGCAGGGCCCTGGCCGCGGTGAGGGAGCCGCCCGCACGCGCACCGGACAGCTCCGCCAGCGCCCTGTCGAACTCCCCGGCCGCCTGCTGGACCTCGGGGGCGCCCGCGGGGAAGTGCGCCCGCGCCGCGGCCAGCCGCAGCCACGCCTGTGCACGGCTCCCGGCCTCCGGGCCCTGGCGGGCCGCCTGTTCCAGCAGATGGCACCCCTCGTACAGGTCGGGCAGGAAGCTCTCGCGTTCGTAGCGGAGCAGCAGGAGGCGGCCCAGCAGCAGCGCGGCCCTGGCCACGGTGGGGCTGCCGGACGGGGCGCGGGTGAGGGCCTCGCGCAGCGGGCCCTCTGCGCGCGCGAGAGCCCCGATCTCGGTGAACAGCATCTCGCCCCACTCGGCGAGCAGCTCGCCGCGCAACGCGCTGTCCCGGTCGGACAATTGCTCGGCCTTCGCGTACGCCTCGTTCGCCGCTTCCAGGTCCCCGGTCTCGCGCAGCACCCGGGCGCGCTCGCGGACGCAGCGCAGCCGCAGTCCGGAGTGCTCCCCCGCCAGGCTTCCGGCCCGCGTCAGCACCTCGAGGCGCTCCTGCGGCGGTGCGCCGCTCAGCCGCAGCGCGGCCGCCAGGTCGAGGAGGGCGCCGCAGTGCTGCGCCCGGTGCTCCTCGGGGTGCTGTCCGGGCACCGCGGCGGGCCGGGGTTCGGAGGTCGTGGAGGCACCGGAGGGCTCGGGGGACCCGGGGGCGCGGTCTGCCAGCATGTCGCTCGCTTCGCGGAGTTCGCCGGCGGCCTCGGCGGCCGCCCGGTGACGGTGTTCGGGTGCGGTACGGGCCAGTGCGAGCAGCACCCGGCCCAGCCGGAGTCTACGGGTGCGCTCGGCGTCCGGCGGGAGCGACGGGTCCGCCGTGTCCCGGCCGGTCGCCGCGGTGCGGCCGGCCAGCGAGCGCAGGAGCCCCTCGGCGCGCAGCAGGTGCCGGATGCCCGCCGCGTCGGGCGCCGGCTGCCCGCCGCGCGCCTGCCACAGCGAGTACTCCACGCCGGCGCGCTCCAGCAGCGTGCCGGGCGCGTCGCCGGTCAGCAGTTCGGCGGCCTCCCGGAGCAACGGCTCGGGGCCCTGCGGGCTGCGGCGCACGGACGCCGTACCGGCGAGCGCGTGCAGCACCCTGCCCAGGGCCAGCCGGGCGCGGGGGCTGTCGTGGTCGGCGGTGCGGGCGGCCTCGCCCACCGAGCGGGCCCGGTGCAGGAGTTGGATGTCGCCCTGGTCGCGCCAGCGGCGCAGCAGCCGCTCGGTCTCGGCCACCTGGTCGAGCGCGGTCTGCTCGGGCAGGTAGAAGCGGACCACTTCGGCCGGGATCGTCGCGAACATCTCGTCTCCGTCCTCGGCCTCGTCCGGCTCCGTCGCCTCCTCCTCGGTGCCTCCGGGGGGCCGGACCGGCTGCGCCGGGCCGGTGCGGCCGGAGAGCTGGGCGACGGCCACGGCGGCGAAGTTGCGGGTGCCCTTGCCGAAGCGCTGCGCCACATAGCCGGACAGGTGTTTGAGGATGAGGACGGCGGCGCCCTGGTCGAGCGACTGCAGCAGCAGACCGCGGACCCCCGGCGCGAACGCGTAGCGCGGTCCGGACGGTTCTCCGCGGCGGTCGGCCGCCTCCCCGCGGCCGTGCGGACCGTCCTCCTCCGGCAGCCGGGTGAGCAGCCCGGACAGCAGCACTTCGGCCAGCTCCATCGGCCCCGTGTCGGGCAGCATCGCCTCCTGCACCAGATGGATGACCGGCAGCAGCAGCGGCACCACCGCCAGGTGCACGGCCAGGTCGAGGGCGCCGGGAGAGGCGCTGTTGCGGAACTCGCGCAGCAGGGTGCGGGCCGGGACGCCGCCCGGGGACGTACGCGGTGCGGGCATGGCCGGATGCCGGGGCAGCACCCAGGCGGCGGCGCCCGCCACCGCCCGCTCGCTCTCGGTGCCCAGCAGCCGCGCCCAGTTGCCCAGCGCCTCGGGTGTGGGCAGCAGCACCGGCACCGGCACCGCGTCGTCCTGCTCGGGCGCGCCGAAGCTGTCCGGTTCGAAGGTGACGCGCCCGCCGGCGCCGCGCTCGCGCAGCAGCAGGCCGGGCTCGGCCGGCAGCGCGGTGCGCGGCCACAGCCGGGGCGGCAGCGGCTGCACCACGGCCAGCGGGGAGCGCCCGGACCAGTGATGCAGCAGCCGCTGGGCGCGGCCGTCCTGCCACAACGCGCCGACGCAGTCGCTGACCACGAGGGTGAGCCGTCGCCCGGTGGTGTCGCGGTACTCGTCAGCCGGGCGCAGCCGCGCCGTCCCGGCGGCGGGACCGGTGCCGATCAGCGGGGCTCCGTCCGGGGCGCGGTGCAGATAGCGGACCTGGACGTCGCGGAAGGCGCCGAGCTGTTCGAAGGTCTGCCGCAGCCGCTCCAGGGTGGGCTGCCACACCGATGCGGTGGGTGAGGCGTCCATGAGGAGCTGGATCTCGCTGTAGCGGCGTACCTCGGTGCCGAAGACCGGCAGCACGGTGGTGGAGCGGGCGCTCAGGTCCGCGGTGGCTTCCTCGTCCAGCGCGCCGGTGGCCGGGGGCAGCGGCGGCCGGTAGCCGTGCAGCGGGCGCAGCGCGTGCTGCAGCTCCAGCAGTCCGGACAGCGCCCCCGCGGCGGGCGCCCGAACCGGGAAGCCCGCCGGCGGGGCCCCGCCGTGCCGGCGCGGCGCGAACAGCGAGACCGGCGCCGTGCGCTCCTGGGCCGGGGCGGGGTCAGCGGGTTCGTCGGCGTCGTGGTCCTCGACTGGGGGCATGGGAGGCTCCGGCTGCGGCGTCCGGCTCCCTTGGTAGCGGGGGCCGGTGGAATCCGCGTCGGGTTCCCGTGCAGCGCCGCCCGATGCGAAGCGGGCGAGCCACAGCGCCTCGGCGAGCTCTTCGGACCCCGGCTCCCGGCCCGCGGCGCGCAGCCGTGCCACCAGTTCTGTGACGTCCCGCCGGTACCGCTGCGCGGGACCCGGTTCCGCGGTGGACTCCCCGCCGCTGCCCGGAATCCGCCGCGGCGGGGTCGACGCCGCACTCATGTCACGGTCACCTCGGGCGGTCGAGCGGCCGCAGCAGCATCTCGGCGAGCCGGTCGCGGGAGACCCGCTCGACGCCCGAGGCATGCTGGGTGAGGAACAGGGCGTTGAGGAGCTGGTCGGTGGCGATGACCTGGCCCGGCTGGCGCCGCAGGAACCGCTGGACCAGTTCGGCGCCGTCCTCCAGCGCCTCCTCTCCCAGGTGCGCGAGGACCATCGCCGCGAGCTGCTCGTCGCCGGGCGGTTTGAGGTCGAGCTGGATGCAGCGGCGCAGCAGCGCGGCCGGGAAGTCCCGCTCGCCGTTGGAGGTGAGCACGATGAACGGGAAGGCGGTGCAGCGCACCCGGCCGCCCTCGATCCGGGCCCGGTCGCCGTCCGCGGTCAGCACCTCGGTGACCGGCTCGCGATCGGCGATGCGCTCCAGCTCGGGGAGGGTGAACTCGCCGTCCTCCAGGACGTTCAGCAGGTCGCTGGGCAGGTCGATGTCGCTCTTGTCCAGCTCGTCGACGAGCAGCACCCGGGGCAGCGGGACCCCGCCCGGCTCGGCGGGGCGCGCGGGCAGCAGCGCCGTACCGAGCGGGCCCAGCCGCAGATAGGAACCGATCGGCGGGCGGTCGGGCGGCGTGCCGTGCCCGGCCACGGCACGGTCCAGTTGGACGTCCTGCAGCCGGCCGATGGCGTCGTAGTGGTAGAGCCCGTCCTGCAGGGTGGTGCGGCTGACGATGGGCCAGCGCAGCACTCTGCCCAGGCCCAGTTCGTGCGCGACCGCGTGCGCGAGAGTGGACTTTCCGGTGCCGGGATTGCCGGTGACCAGCAGCGGACGGCGCAGGTACAGCGCCGCGTTGACGGCCTCGACCTCCTCCGGGCGCGGGTGGAGGCTCTCGACCAGGCGGCGCCGGGCCCCCAGCCGCCGGGCGGTGTCGGCGCCCTCCGGACCGCCCCCGCCGTCCGGGGAGTCCGGTCCGGTGCCGACGCCCGTGAAGTCCCGCCAGGGCGGCGGGTCGGGCAGCTCGCGCACGGCCTCGTGCGGCACCCCCGCACCGCGGTAGATGCGCCAATCGCTCACGGTGTGCTCCTCAACGCTGTCGGCGGCCTGGGCATGAGCGGTGGTTCGCGCAGCGGTCCGTCCCCCGAGGTCCTGTGGGGCGGATCGTAGAGCAGGACGATATGCCGTGCCCAGGCCGACGAGGGATCAATTGGCGTGCTGTCGGCGCCCGTTGACACTTCCGGGTCATCGGCCGGCTCGGCGTTGCGGTTGCGCAGGGTCCTGATCCGCAGCGGGATCTGCCGTGCCGAGGGCGCCTCGGCCAGCAGTTCGGCGGCGCGCCGGTGGAACTCGGCGCAGTCGTCGTGGTCCTGGCCGTCGCCGCAGCCGTGCCGCCACAGCGCCATGGCGTGCCCCGCGCCGAGCGCCGCCGCCATGGCCCGTGCGCCCGGGCCGCTGCCGACCCCTGCGCAGTAGACCGGCACCGCACCGGGCGAGGCCGCGCGCAGTCTTCCGTAGGTGGCCTGCCCGCCCTCGGGACCCGGCGCGTCGTGTCCCGCGTCGGGCACCTCCCGGCGCAGCGGCACGGCTTCCAGGGGGCCGCTCAGGACGGCGGCGGCGCGGGTGCGGCACTCGGGGGTGAAGCCCTGGTCCTTGCGCGTCCGGTCACGTACGACCACGAGTCTGCGCTGGCCCAGCGGCATGGTGTGCGGGTTGAACGGGTCGTCGGGGTCGTAGGGGCGGGCCCGCCACGCGTCCACCGGTTCGTCGAACAGCGGACGGGGCAGCATGAACTCCACCGCCGCGAGGTGGTCGTCCACGTCGCACTGGTCGAGCGCCTGGGACAGCGCGGCGCGCACCGCCTCCTCCAGCCCGGAGCGCGGCGCGTCCTCCCGGCTCTGCTCGACGGTGATCTCCTCGCGCTCGCCGTCCTCACCCGCGCCCTGGTCCCCTTCGGGGAGCTCCCCGAAGGCTCCGGCGGCGGCCTCACCGGGGAGTTCGTCCTTGTCGGCCGGGCGCACCAGCGCCACCCGCCAGGCGTGCCGACCGGAGCCGTAGATGTCCGGCTCTATCTCCACCAGCACGTCGGCGCGCGCCGCTGAGGCCGCGCGATGTCCGTCCAGGACGCCGGGGACCTGGGCCCGGATGACATCGTTGAGCAGTGTCCGCGCCGTGCGCTCCACCCACTCGCGCAGTTCGGCCAGGGCGCGGACCACACGCGGCGTACGCCCGGGACCCGCGCGGTGGAGCGCGGCCGTCACCTTCGCTGCGTACAGCACCACCGCCTCCAGCGCGAGGTCCGGGGACGGTTCCTCCTCGGCCGTGCTGTGGTCCCACGGGTTGTAGAGCAGGCCCGCGCCCTCCCGCCAGGAGCGCGGATCGTGGTCGCGGAGCGTGTAGGGCCGACGCAGCACCATGTTCCGGGCCTCGTTGGCCAGTTGCAGCACCTGGCCGGCCCCGGTGGGCGGCTCGACCTCGGCGAACAGCGCGTACAGCTCGGCGCGCCGGTCCACCGTGAACCCGTAGGCGGGCTCGCCGCCGGTGGGGCCCAGCCGGGCGTGCTGCCGGTGCCAACTGTGGCCGAATCCGGTGTAGCGGCGCAGGTGGTGCCGGTCGTGTGCGGAGAGCACCTCGTGCAGCACCCGGGCGCCGCGCGGTCCCGCGTCGCACAGTCTGCGCAGGGCGGTGACGGGCGTCGCCAGGCCCGTGCCCGGCCGCCGGCCCGCCCCCTTGCTCACGCCGAGCACCGTGCCGCGCCGCTGGTCGAGCACGGGTCCGCCGGAGCAGCCCTCGGTCAACTGGTCGCCGCTGAGCATGAGCGGGCGGCCGACGACTCCGGTGGCCTTGCCGAGCCCGGTGAAGAACATCTGCTCGCCCCGGACCTCCCCGGGCGCCCAGCCGTACAGTCCGATGTCCGCGGGGGTCAGTACGGAACGGTCGCTCAGCCACAGGCAGTCGGCGTCCTCGGCCCCCGGCACCCGCACCAGCGCCAGATCGGGGAAGGGCCAGGGGGAGGGCGGCGCCTGGGGGTCCTCGGGGCGCGGCAGTCCGAAGGCCAGCTCTCCGAGGAGGACTGTGCCGCCGACCGCGTCGGTGCCGTCCGCGGCGGCGGGGCCGCCCGCGCTGTCGGCGGCGTCCCCGATCGTGATGCCGATGGCGCGCTCCCCCCTCCAGACGGGCGCGGCCCCCTTGCCGAGGACGTGTGCGCACGTGAGGACCCATCCGGGCGCGACGAAGAAGCCGCTCCCCCAGAACGCTCGCCGGCTTCCGTCACTGCGGCGGCTGTCGCCGCTTGTCCCGCTGCTTCCGTCGTACCCCTCGGGGGGTGCCCCGATGCGCACGACCGAGGCGCGAACGGAGTCGGCGAGGTTCGCGGGGGCGTTCATACGGCACAGGGCGCGCACGGCAGCACGCCGAATCGTGAACCGCCGGCTCGCGCGGCTCGCACTCCTGTCACAACGCTCCCCCCTCTACGCCAGGTTCCCCGCAACCTCCCAGCAGGCCAGTGGCCGGAACTGACAGGCGGCAGCCGCAGGTTCGGGGCCGGGCCGCCCCGTTGCCGAGGGGGCGGCAGTCCGCGCCCGGTGCGCCGCGGTCGGCTGCCCGCCGGGCCGCTGTCCTTCGGGCCGCTGCTGTCGGCCGGGCTGCTGTCCCTCGGACCGCTGCTGTCGGCCGGGCTGCTGTCGGCCGGGTCGCTGCCATCGGGCCACTGTCCACCGGTTCGCAGCCGCTGTTCGCCGCGGGCCCCGGGCCGCGGGCGGCTGCCCGAGGAGCGCGCGGGACGCCTCGTCTCCGGAGCGCGTCAGCGGTCGCGCTCCGGCGCCGCGCCTTCGTACGCCCGGGTGCGTCGTTCCCCGCACCCCCTGCCGGGGCCCCGGCGGCCGGACTCCGGCTCACCCGCCCTGCGGGGGCGAGCCGGAGTCCCCGGCACCGGAGTCCGGTTCGGGGGCGGCGGCCTCGGGCTTGCGCCAGGTGAGGGTGACGGAGACGGCGCCCTTGGCCTCACCCTCGGCGAGGACCGCGGCCAGAGCCTTGCCGGACTTGACGGCGAGTTCGACGCCGAACGTCGCGCTGACCTCGTCGGGGCGCGCATGCCGGGCGGCGGCGAGCACGGCGGAGCCCACTCCGCCGATGACCTCGTTGAGCTGCCGGGCCCGGGCGACGAGCATGTCCTGGACACCCACGTCGTCGTACTGGAACTCCTCGGCCTCCGACGGCACTTCGTCGTCGTCCAGGACGTGCACCCGGGCCAGCACCGTCTCCCCGCCCGGCAGCGTGATCTCCCGGATCTCCTGCTTCATGTGCGCCCCCTCGCCTCCGCCACCGACGCTCCCGTCGAGGCCCTGCACGACTCAACCTGCCCTGTACCGGGCCCCCTTGAACCCTTCCGGCCCTCCGGTCCCGGCCGCACCGGCCGGGACCGGACAGGAGCCGGGCGGAACGGGCCGGCCCCGCGCCCGCCGTCCCGCGGCGGGGCGCTCCTAGCCCGCGGCCGCCGGTGCGGCGTCCGGGCGAGGGTCGAGCGGGGTGAGCACACCGAGGCGGTCCTCGACCGCCTGAGCGGCCTCCAGGCACAGGTCCTCGCGGAACGCGCGCCCGACGAGCTGCACACCGAGCGGCAGCCCGTCGGCCACGCCGGTCGGCACGGCGACCCCGGGCACGCCCGCGAAGCTGGTCGCCGTGCACAGGCGCATCGCCGAGCCGACCCGCTCCCGTCCCGCCCGGTCCCGTGACTCCAGCCCGGGTTCGACGGGCGGCTCCGTGAACACCGGCCCGAGCAGCAGCGGGTACGTGTCGAGGAACTCCGCCCAGGAGCGCCGCACGCCCAGCCAGACCCCCATCAGCTGCATGAACTCGGCGGTGGTCGCGGGCGGGGTCTTCTCCCTCGTCATCTCGATGTAGCGGTCCCCGCCCTCGCCCAGCAGCGTGCGCAGCACCGGCCAGTTGGGGGCGAACTCGGTCATGACGATCCGCTGGTACGCCTCCAGCGACTCGTCCAGCCGCGGCACGTCCGCCACCTCCCGCACGTCGTAGCCGGCCTCGCGCAGCGCGTCGGCCGCGGCCGTGACAGCACCGCGGACCGCGGGGTGGACGCCGTGCCCGCCGGGGTCGGCGACGACCGCGACCCGCACCGGCCCGGGCAGCGGCTCGCCGCGGACGGGCACCGGGACAGCCCGCGGGTCCCGCGGATCGGTCCCGGCCAGCACCTCGTACGCCAGCCGCAGATCGGCGGTCGTGCGGGCCAGGGGCCCGTCGGTGACCAGCATCTGCGAGGCCGGTCCCGGATCGTCCGGTCCGAGGATCCGGTGGTCGGCTGGGAACCGGCCGACGGTGGGCTTGAGGCCCGCCACGCCGCAGAACGAGGCCGGGATCCGCACCGACCCGCCGGAGTCGTTGCCGAGGCCCAGCGCGGCCATGCCGGTGGCGACGGCCGCTCCGTCGCCACCGCTGGAGCCGCCCGGAGTCCGGCTCGGGTCCCACGGGTTGACGGTGTCGCCGAACAGTTCGCTGCGGGTGTGCATACCGGCCAGGATCAGGGTGGGGACGTTGCTGTGGCCGATCGGCACGGCCCCGGCGGCGCGTAGCCGGGCCACCGGGGGTGCGTCGGCGGCCGCGACCAGGTCGCGGAAGCGGGCGGCTCCCATCGTGGTCGGCACGCCTTCGACGGCCGTGGTCTCCTTCACCGTGAACGGCACTCCGGCCAGCGGGCCCAGTTCCTCACCCGCGGCCCGGCGGGCGTCCGTCCGCGCCGCGGCTTCCCGCGCGCGCTCGGCCATGAGCTGCGTGACCGCGTTGACCCGCGGGTTCACGTCGGCGATGCGATCCAGGTGGCTGCCGACCAACTCGGCGGCCGATACGTCGCCGTTCCGGACCGCCGCCGCCTGAGCCGCGGCCGGCATCCGCCAAAGGGCGTCCCGCACGTTTGCTGCCCTCCCCGTTCCTGTGTCGAAGTTCTCGCGGTCCGCGTACACGCAGTACACGCAGTAGCAGTACGCGCGGTACACGCAGTGCACGCGGCACCCGCGGTTCTCGCACCGCAGCACCGCAGCACCGCAGCACCGCAGCAGCACCCTAACCCAGATCCGATACACTCGTATTGAAATAAGGAGGCGCCCGCACATGCCCAAGCAGGTGGACTACGAGAGCCGACGCCGGCGGATCGCCGAGGCCGTCTGCGTCCTCGCCGACGCGCACGGCCCCGAGGGGGTGACGATGCGCGACGTGGCCACCCGCGCGGAGGTCTCACTGGGCGCTGTGCAGCGCTGTTTCCGCACCAAGGAAGAGATGCTGGTGTTCGCCGTCGACCACGTCGGCGCACGCGTCACCGAGCGCATGCGGGCCCGGCTGTCCGGGGCACCGGAGCGGTCGGCCGCCACCGCTCTGGAGCACGCGGCCACCGAGATCGCCCTGCTCCGCAGCGCACACCGTGCGGAGGCCCGGGTGTGGCTCGCGTTCGTCGCCCAGGCCGCCGTCAGCGAGCCGCTCGCCGCCAGACTCCGGATCAGCTACGCGGCCCTCCAGGATCTCCTCGCCCGCCTCGTCACCGAGGCCGTCGAGGTCGGCGACGCAGACGCCCCGGACGCCCCGGACCCCTCGGACGAGCCGGGCGACGGCGGCGCGGCACGCCTCGACCCGCAGCGCGAGGCCCGGGCCCTGCTCGCCCTCGCGGACGGCCTGACCAGCCATGTGCTCATCGGGCATCTGGCCTCCGAGGAGGCCGAGGACATCCTGCGTGCGCACGTGGTCCGCCTCTGGGAACGCCCCCGCACCAGTCGGCCCGGACAGGCCGCCCGAGCCGAGTGACGCCGACCGCCCCGGCGCGCCCGGAGCCGACCGCCCCTGTGCGCAGGCCCACCTCAGGCCCACCGCGGACCGGCGCCGGGTGCCGGAGGCCGGGCGGGACGGCGGAGCGCACCGGCCCACCGCGGGCAGGGGGTCAACTCCCGCCCGCGGCGCCCTCCGTGGATCCGCCCTCGCCGGAGGCGCCGGCACCCCCGCCGGAGCCGCGCAGCACGACCCCGATGTGGGCCGCCGCGGTGGACAGATGCCGGCGCACTTCCCGCAGTTCGCCCTCGCCGACACCGTGGTCGCGCGCCGCGTCCCGTACGTCGTCGCGGAAACGGTCCAGGAGGCGCTCGAGATCGCGCGCCGGATCGCCGGTGGAGTCGGCAAGCGGCAGATCGCCCCCGTCATCGGGCCCCGCTCCGGCGGCGCCGGGGCGCTCCTCCGCAGGGCGCTCCTCCGCGGGGCGGGGCGACGGCTGGCCGGCGAACCGCCCCAGGTCGCCCATCTCACGGGCGAGTTCGGACATGCCGTCGCGGACGGCGCCCGACCAGTCGCCGCCCCGCATCCGGGTCTGCACCTGCTCCTGCACCTGGTGGGCGATGCGCCGCACCTCGGCGAGCGCCGCGCTGTGCGCCTCGCGCTCCTTGCGGGCCTGCTGCTTGGCCTGCTGGGCCTCTTCCTTGGCCTTGCGGGCCTGCTCCTTCCACTCGTCCTTGGCGCGGCGCATCTCCTCCTTGGCCTGCCGCCACCCTTCCTTGTCACCACGTACGTCACCACGTACGTCACCACGTACGCCCCAGGCGCCGCCCCAGGCACTCTCCGGGCCGGGAGCACCCCCGGCCCCGGAGGAGGCCGCGGCGCGGCCGCGCCCGCGCCCGCCCTTGGCGCGGCCCCGGGCGTCCCGCGCCTGCTCCCGCATCTCGCGCCGCAGGTCGCTGGCCGTGCCGCTGACGTCCTCGCGGATGTCGGCGGCGAGCGCGGCCACGGAGTCGCGGATCTCCACCTCCAGCTCGGCGAGTTCGGCCTGCCGGTCGACCAGCTCGGCCCGGCCGGCCTCCGTGATCGAGTAGACCTTCCTGCCGCCCTCGGTGGTGTGGCTGACCAGCCCCTCGGCCTCCAGCTTGGCCAGCCGGGGGTAGACGGTTCCGGCGGAGGGCGCGTACAGCCCCTCGAACCGCTCCTCCAGGAGGCGGATGACCTCGTAGCCGTGCCGGGGTGCCTCGTCGAGCAGCATCAGCAGATACAGGCGCAGGCGGCCGTGCGCGAAGACGGGGGGCATGTCACAGGTCCTTCGCCGGAGAGGGGGTGCCCGGCTGCCCGGGCGGATGCGGAGCGCCGGCCGGCGCCGCCTCCCGGGCGGGCGCGTCGCAGCCGGAGCCGGACTCCTGCGCGGGGCGCGGCACGTCGGCACGGGGGCCGGCACCGGGGCGGGGGCCGGGGTCGGCCGGGTCGGCGCCGTCTTCGCAGACGTCAGCGCCGGGTGGCCGGCGGAGGAGGGCGAGGCCGCCGGAGACGTTCACGGCATGCAGGGCTCCGCGACCGGTACCCAGGGTGCCGGTGATGCGGTGGTCGCCCCAGCCGCCGGTGTGCAGGTCGTCGAAGGCGCTGGAGACGGCGCCGCCCGCGGTGTGCGCGTCCACCGTCAGGTTCGCGTCGTCGGGGAGCCGGAGCGCCAGCTCGCCCGAGACACTGGAGAGCCGGATCTCGGCGGGCCGGTCGCCGCGGGGCGAGGCCAGGTCGAGGATCATCGCACCGCTGACCGAGTCCGCCCTGATCTGGTCGGCGGAGGCGTCGATGCACGTCAGGTCCCCGGAGACGGTGGAGAAGCGCAGCGAGCCGGAGAGGCGCTGGGTCTCCACGCTGCCGGAGACGGTGTCGGCCGCGACGTCACCGGACAGCCCGACCAGGGTCGTGTCTCCGGAGACCCCGGCCACCCGGGTGCGGCCGCGCACCCCGGAGACGACGGCTCCGGCCGTGACGACACCGACCGACAGCGCGACGTGCGCGGGGACCTGGACGGAGACCTCGACCTCGCGCCGCCAACCCTTGCGGTCCAGCCACTCGAGGAAGCCCCGCCAGGGCAGGTCGTCGTAGGCGAGGACGAGCCTGCCGCCCTCCCGCCGGACGCGCAGCGGCGGTCCCTCGACCTTGCCGATCTCGACGCGGGTGGCCGGCTCCTGGGTACCGACGACGTTGACGGTCCCGCCCACCACGCGGATCTGGAGTTCCGTCACCGGATCGTCGAACTCGATCCGCTGCGGCGTCGTGATCTCCCACGAGCGATCGTCGGATGCGGACACTGCGCGGCCTCCCGGACTCAGCACTGCGGGCGCACGGGTGAGGCCGTTCGGAATCGACCGTACGGCACCCCAGCGCGACGACATATCGCGTATAGCCGTAGACACGATATGTCGCGTATCGCGAGCCGTGCAAGCCTCCGCGTCCGGCGAGCCCCCGCGCACGCCCGGGGACCGGCCCGCCCGCCCCGATCCGGCCGAACGGACCCGGTCGACCCTGCGCCCGTCCTGATCAGTCCCGTCGCCCTCGTCGGTCCTGGTCAGTCCTCGTCCTCGTCCTCGTCGTCCAGTCGTGCCAGCCAGGTCGCCAGCCGCTCCACCGGCACCTCGAAGTCGGGGTTGAGATCGACGAAGGTGCGCAACTGTTCGGCCAGCCATCCGAGGCTGACCTCCTCCTCGCCGCGCCGCTGCGCCAGCTCTTCGATGCCACGGTCGGTGAAGTACACGGTTCTGCTCCTGGTCGATCCGTACGGGGAAGTGCGGCCTGCCGCGGCCTCAGAATATGCCGCGGCCCGCACCTCTCCCGCCCCGCCGGGTGGGACCGCCGGCCGGTGCGGCCGCCCACGCCGTCCCGTCACCGCCGTCGACCGCCGTCAACCGCCGTCAACCGCGTCGCCCCACCGCTTCCGAGGCCGCACCGACCGCGACACCGAGGACGAGCAGCAGGACGCAGGCGTAGACCTCGTAACCGTCGAGAAGGCCGACCCGCTGGACCACCGTCCACAGGTTGAACCGGCCGCCGGTCACCTCATGCAGAATGCCGCCCGCGCCCTGGGCGAGGAGAACGAAGGACACGAAACCGAGAAAGTTCTTCATGGCGGCAGCCTGACCCGCGCGGACCGGACGCCGGATCGGGCTTCGGCCTCGACGGAGGCGACGAAAGTCTGCGATACGGCGCGCGGCTGTCATACCGAAGTCGCCGCCTGCCGGGCACAGGCCCCGACGGCACGCGGCACGCCGTAGATTCGCCGCATGGAACTGCTCGGCACCGAACGCGGTGAACGACTGCCCGCCGTGGCACGGCTGCTGCACCGCGGCAACGGGTCGGTGCGCCGCGCCGCGCGACGGATACGCCGGACCCGGCAGCACCGCGAGGAGAGCGGCACCGCCTCCCGCGCCCGCCGCGGGATACGCGACCGGAGCGTGGACACGGGCGCGTTCCTGTTCGCCGGATGCTTCCTGGTACTCACCGCGGATTCGGTGGTGATCGACCCCGGCACCTCCGAGACCGCGCTGTTCCTCGACCAACTGACCGGCGCGCTGGCCTGCACGGCGCTGTTCCTGCGGCGGTGGCAGCCGGTGGCGCTCGCCGTCGGGCTGCTGCTCCTGGAGCCCTTCTCGCACTTCGTCACCGGACCGATCCTGGTGGCGCTGTTCACCGTCGCGGTCAACAGGCCGCCCCGCGTCACCGGGTACGTGGCATGCGTGACCTTCGCGCCGGTGCCGTTCCTCCTGGCCAGCGGACCGGCGGCGGACGACCCCAGGACCGCGTCGGCCGCCACCTACTTCGCGCTGGTCGCCGGGAGCATCGGCTGGGGCCTGTACGTACGGTCGCGGCGGCAACTCGTCGTCTCGCTGCGCGAGCGGGCCGCACGGGCCGCGGCCGAGTCGCGGCGCGAGGCACGAGAGGACATCGCCCGCGAGATGCACGACGTACTGGGCCACCGGCTCTCCCTGCTGAGCGTCCACGCGGGCGCCCTGGAGTTCAACCCCGGCGCCACCCGGCAGGAGGTCGGGCAGGCCGCTGCCGTGATCCGCGACAGTGCCCACCAGGCGCTGGAGGACCTGCGGGACATCATCGGCGTACTGCGCGCGCCGGAGGACGGCGACCGCCCGCAGCCAGTGCTCGCCGACGTCGGGAACCTGGCGGACGAGGCCCGGCGGGCAGGCGCCTCGGTCGCACTCGATGTCGCAGTGGTGGGCGGACCGGGCTCCGCACCCGCGGTCGCGGGCCGCACGGCGTACCGCATCGTCCAGGAGGGCCTGACGAACGCCCGGAAGCACGGCGCGCACCCCACCGCACCCGTCTCCGTGACCGTACGGGGCGCCTCGGGTGCGGGCCTCACCGTCGAGATCCGCAACCCTGTGCGGCACGACGGCGCAGCCCGTGACCTCGCCGGTCCGCGGGTCCCCGGAGCGGGGCAGGGCCTCATCGGACTCGCGGAACGCACACTGCTCGCGGGCGGCACCCTCGAACACGGCAGGGACGGCGGCGACTTCCGCCTCTACGCGACTCTCCCCTGGCCGGGCTGACCCGCGGCACCGCCCCACGCGGCAGCCGACCGGTACGTGCGAGCGGCCCGTGTCACCCGGGCGCGCGCTCCTCGATCCCGGCCAGCCGCAGCACCGCGTCCAGGCCCCGGAATCCTCCTGGTGACGGACCGGCCGGCAGGACGTACGCCCGCAGGCCCGCGCCCGCGGCACCGCCGTCGGCGGCCGGGTGATCGCCGACCATCAGCGTCTCGCCCGGCCCCGCGCCGAGCTCCCGGCAGGCCGACCGGAAGAGCGCGGGATCCGGCTTCTCCGTGCCGTGCTCGTAGGAATGCACCCAGCACGAGAAGTACTCGGCCACTCCGTGGTGCGCAAAGGTGTCCCGCAGGTCCCAGCCGACATTGCTGACGACGCCGAGCGCCAGTCCGGCGCCGCGCAGCGCAGCCAGCGTCGCGCCGGTGTCCGCGTACGGCACCCAGTGCCCGGGGGCGCGCAACTGCTCGTAGAGCACCTCCGCGACCGGAACGAGCGCCGGCACCGAGGCGTACCAAGCCGTGAAAGCCCGCCGGTGAGCGGCGGCCGAGACGTCCCTGGCCTGCTGCGCCGCCACCACGGCCGGTTCGGTGAGCCCCCGCTCCAGCCCGCCGAGCAGGTCGTCCATCTCGCCTTCGCCCACCGGACGCCCCAGGGCAGCCCGGATCCTGTCCGCGTACGCCCTGACCTGGAACAGCGTGCCGGAGAAGTCGAAGAGGACGGCGCGGAGCGGGGCAGGAGGCGCGGGGGCGGCGACTCCGGCCCTGATCGGACCTTCGGGGCCGCAGACAGGAACCGTATGCATCCGCACGTCCTACCCCCCGAGGCGGCGCGGGGAACGGCTGCGGTGTGCGCAGGGGTGGGTACTGGGGGTGTGGGGGCGGGGGTGTGGCGGGGTGGGTGGTGTGAGGCCGCCCATAGGGTCCAGGCCACGTACGACTCACCCTCGTATGTCCGGAATGCCGGTATCGGGGTGGGTGCGGGGACAGCACCCCCGGCCTGGTGCGGGGGACTAGGCCGGGTCGTAGGTCACATGTTTGCCGGGGTGGGGGGTGTCTTGCGCACGGTGGGCCCCACGCCGCGCAACCACACGACCGGCAGCCCCGTGCCGGGTGCGGCGTCACGTCCCCCACGCGAAAGGCTCCCCTTCCCCATGCGCACCACCCTGAGCACCCTGACCGCCGTCCGTCCCACCCGTCGTGCGGCCGTCAGCGGTCTGACCGTCCTGGGTGCGGCCGGTATCGCCGCCACCGCCCTGACCGGCACCGCCCACGCCGCCCAGCCCGACGCCGCCTCCCCGGCCGCCCACCGGGCCGCCGCCACCGCCCAGCACCTGACCACCCAGGCCACCCAGGCCGAGCAGAGCGCGGACAAGGCCGCCAAGGACAACAGCAAGAGCAAGGACAACAGCAAGGGCGAGGGCGAGGGCAAGGGCAAGTACGCGGACAACCTCGACGGCTGGATCCGCGAGGCCCGCGCCGTCATGGCCAAGCACGACATCCCCGGCA
>NZ_FOGO01000013.1:0-71248 GCF_900111245.1 Streptomyces qinglanensis
GAGTTCACGGAGGTCGCCCACCGGGAGCGGATGCTCTCGCTGGACAACGCCTTCGACGACGAGGAACTGGGCGAGTGGGCCGACCGCGTGGCCCGCGAGCTGGAAGGGGTGGACTACCACTTCCTGTGCGAGCTGAAGGTCGACGGCCTCGCGGTGAACCTCACCTACGAGCACGGCCGGCTGGTCCGCGCGGCGACCCGCGGGGACGGCCGCACGGGCGAGGACATCACCCCCAATGTGCGGACGATCTCCGACATCCCCGAGCGGCTGACCGGCGAGGGGCTGCCGGAGCTGGTCGAGGTGCGCGGCGAGGTGTTCTTCCCCATGGAGCGCTTCGAGGAGTTGAACGCCCGGCTGGTCGCGGCGGGTGAGAAGCCCTTCGCGAACCCGCGCAACGCGGCGGCCGGCTCGCTGCGCCAGAAGGACCCGCGGGTGACGGCCACCCGCCCGCTGCACATGGTGGTGCACGGGATCGGCGCCCTGGAGGGCTTCGCCAAGGAGGACTTCGCCCGCCTCTCGAACGTCTACCACCTGCTGCGCGAATGGGGCCTGCCGACCTCGGCACACGCCGAGGTGGTGGACGGGCTGGCAGGCGTACGCCGCTTCATCGCCCACTACGGCGAGCACCGGCACTCGGTGGAGCACGAGATCGACGGCGTCGTCGTCAAGCTGGACGAGATCCGCCTGCAGGGCCGGCTGGGGGCCACCTCGCGCGCGCCGCGCTGGGCCATCGCGTGGAAGTACGCGCCCGAGGAGGTCAACACCAAGCTGGTCGACATCCGCGTCGGTGTGGGCCGCACCGGCCGGGTCACGCCGTACGCGGTGGTGGAGCCGATCACGGTGGCCGGTTCCGAGGTGGAGTTCGCGACGCTGCACAACCAGGACGTGGTCAAGGCCAAGGGTGTGCTCATCGGCGACACGGTCGTGCTGCGCAAGGCGGGCGACGTGATCCCCGAGATCCTGGGGCCGGTCGCCGACCTGCGCGACGGCACCGAGCGGGAGTTCGTGATGCCCGCCGAGTGCCCCGAGTGCGGATGGACTCTCCAGCCCATGAAGGAGGGCGATGTCGATCTGCGCTGCCCCAACGCCCGCTCGTGTCCGGCCCAGTTGCGTGAGCGGCTGTTCTACCTGGCGGGCCGCAAGGCGCTGGACATCGAGCACTTCGGCTACGTGGTCGCCAGCGCGCTGACCCAGCCGCTGGAGCCCGCGCAGCCGCCGCTGCGCGACGAGGGCGGACTCTTCGACCTGACGGTGGAGGACCTGCTGCCCATCGTGGCGTACGTCCTCGACCCGGACAGCGGGCTGCCCAAACGGGACCCCGCGACCGGCGAGGACAAGACGGTCACCCTGTTCGCCAACAAGCAGGGCGAGCCGCGCAAGAACACCCTGGCGATGCTGGAGAACATCCGGGCGGCCAAGGAGCGCCCGCTCGCCCGGATCATCACCGGGCTCTCCATCCGGCACGTCGGCCCGGTCGCCGCCGAGGCGCTGGCCCGCGAGTTCCGCTCGCTGGACCGGATCGCCGCGGCCGAGGAGGAGGAGCTGGCCGCCACCGAGGGGGTGGGCCCCACCATCGCCGCCTCCCTCAAGGCGTGGTTCGCCGAGGACTGGCACCGCGAGATCGTGCAGCGGTGGAGAGCCGCCGGAGTCCGGATGGAGGCGGAGGCCGCGGGGGACGAGGGTCCGCGTCCGCTGGCGGGGCTGACCACGGTCGTCACCGGCACCCTCGCCTCCTACACCCGGGACGGGGCCAAGGCCGCGCTGCAGGAGCAGGGGGCCAAGGTCACCGGATCGGTGTCGAAGAAGACCGACTTCGTCGTCGTGGGCGAGAACCCTGGCTCGAAATACGACAAGGCGGTGGCGGCGAAGGTGCCGATTCTGGACGACGACGGGCTCGCCGTGCTGTTGGCCGAGGGGCCGGAAGCGGCCCGTGCGGCGGCGCTGGCGACTGGGGAGGAGGAGGAAGCGGACGTCTGACGGCGGAGCGGGCCACCAGGGGTGAGTCCGGGACATTCCCCAACGCACCGCCCCTGCCGCGCCGTTCACGCACAGGCCACATCCGGCCACCTCCGCCTCGCCCCTCACGTGCGCGGAACTCCGGCGTCCGCCCCCGCCGTCCGCGGGACGCGCTCCGGTCGGGCACGCACCGCGTAGACGCATTCAGGGCAAGAGCGGCCGATCGCTGCCCCTCTTCCCAGGCAGCGGCCTACTGTTGACACAGACGCCTGTCGTGGCGAGGGGCAGGCGTGGACGGCTGCGAGAGGGACCAGGATGCTGGATTTCTCCGGGGGATCCAGGCCCCCGTTCTCCCGCCTGCCCTCGGACGGCACCCGGGGCAGGGCGGGGCGAGACGCCGGGGCGGGCAGCTCCGGGGGTGCGACGGAGAGCCGGGACCCGGCAGCCCGCGGCGGCGCGGGCAGCGGACCGGAGGCCGGTGCGGGCGGCGGGGAGGAAGCGCCGTGGCTCCAGCGGCTCGTGGCGCTCCGCCCTCCGCTGCTGCCCGCCCTGGCGGTGGCCGCCGCGGCGCTCGCGCTGGCCGCGGGCGCCGCCCGGGTGCTGTGGCGGGGCGGCATGCTCTTCCCGGACGGCACGCCCGGTTGGTCGTTCGCGGTCCTCACCGGCTGTGTGGTGGCGCATCTGGTCACCATGAGCCGGGACCGCTGGTGGAGCGGCACCGGTTCGGGCCCGGCGCTGACCCTCGCCGTCCTGCTGCTGTACGGCTGGGTCCCCGCGCTGCTGGTCAGCCTCGCGGTCGTGGTGCTGGTCGGTGGGGCGCGACGGCACCGCTGGCGGCAGGCGTTCGTGCACGGGGCCATCGACATCCTCGGCATCGCCGCCGCAGGGCTCGCCCTCGCCCTGTGCGGCGTGCACCCCTCGGTCGAGGACCCGTGGCAGCCCGACGACTGGTCGCCGGCCGCCGGAGCTGTGATCCCGCTGGCGGCCGCCGGGTATCTGCTGACCACCCGGGGGCTGCAGTGGTTCTGCTTCGCCCCGCGCACCCGCGGACTGCCCTCGGCGCTGCGCACCGCAGTGGTGCGGCAGGGGCTGATCGCCGTCGCGCTGCTGGGCATCGCGCCGCTCATCGTCGTCGTCGCGGTGCACAAGTCGCCGCTCCTGCCGCTGTTCGCCGTCCCGCTGATCGCACTCGACTCCACCTTGCGCATCGCGCGGGCCCGCGCCGAGGAGCAGTTGCGCGACCCGCTGACCGGCCTGCCGAACCGGCTGTGGCTGCTGGAGCGCGCCTGGGCCGCCCTGGACGAGGCCGAACGCACCGCCGAACGCGCCGCGCTGGTCCTCATCGACCTCGACCGCTTCCGCTCCGTCAACGACACCCTCGGCCATCTCGCGGGCGACCGGCTGCTGCTGCAGATCGCCGATCGGCTGCGTGCCGCCCTGCCGCGCGGTGCCGAGGCGGCCCGGCTGGGCGGGGACGAGTTCGCCGTCCTGCTGCCCGTCGCCGACTCCACCACCAGCGCCCAGCGGATCGCCCGGGGCCTGGTCTCCGCGCTCAGCTCCCCCCTCGATCTGGACGGGCTCACGCTGGTGCTGGAAGCCAGCGCCGGGGTCGCGGTCTTCCCCGAACACGCCACCGAGGCGGAGGGGTTGCTGCGCCGCGCAGACGTGGCGATGTACGAGGCCAAACGCGACCGCACCGCCGTGGAGGTCTACGAAGCCACCCGCGACGGCAACACCCCCGACCGGCTGGGCCTGCTGGCCGATCTGCGGCGCGCGCTGGACGCGGGCGAGGTCGAACTGCACTACCAGCCCAAGGTCGGGTTCGACGGCACCGTCTCCGGGCTGGAGGCGCTGGTGCGGTGGGTGCACCCCGAGCGGGGCCGGGTCCCTCCGGACGAGTTCATCGCCATCGCCGAGACCTCGGGCCTGATGCCGCGGCTGACCGAGTACGTGCTGGAGACCGCGCTCGCCCAGGTGGCGGTCTGGCGCCGGGACGGGCTGACGGTGCCGGTGGCGGTCAACGTCTCGCCGCGCGATGTGCACTCGCCCGGTTTCGCCGGGGCCGTCGCGGCGCGGCTGGCCCGGCACGGAGTGCCGCCCGGAGCGCTGCAGTTGGAGATCACCGAGCATGTGCTGCTGGAGGACCCGCAGCAGGCGGCCGACACCTTGGCGGGGCTGACCGGGCACGGCGTGAAGATGTCGCTGGACGACTTCGGGACCGGCTACTCCTCGCTGGTGCATCTGCGGCGGCTGCCGGTGAGCGAGTTGAAGATCGACCGCTCGTTCGTGGCCCGGCTGGCGGTGGACACGGAGGACGCGGAGATCGTGCGGTGCACCGTCGATCTGGCGCACTCCCTGGGGCTGTTGGTGGTCGCCGAGGGCGTGGAGGACGACGAGACCTGGGAGCGGCTGCGGGATCTGGGCTGTGACGCGGTGCAGGGGTGGCTGGTGGCCGCGGCCATGCCGCCCGGCGAGACGACGGCCTGGCTGCGGGCCCGGGAGATCCCGGCGGACCGCTCCCTGCCCTCCCCACCGCCCGCGCGCACTCCGTGACGGGAGTCCGCGGGCATCCGGTGGCGCGGTGCCTGCGCGGACACCGCCACGGTGCGCGCAACCGCCGCCGGGCCCGGCCGACCCCGACGACGGTCGGGGCGCCCTGCCGCCGCGGCCCGGGTCACCCCGCCGCGGCCTCCTCCACCAGCGCGTACAGCAGGTCGTAGGCGGTCGGCACCAGTCGGCAGCCGCGGTAGCGGCGGGTGGCCACGGCCGTCAGGCCGGTGCCGGACGCCGGGTGGAAGCCGCAGAACGCCTGCTGCCCGAAGGTCGCACCGGCGTGGAAGAGGAGCGGCCCGCCCGGCGCGGGGTGCTGGAACCAGGTCAGGGTGTGGGTCTCACCGCGTTCCCCGCCCCGGTGCAACTGGGGCTGCTGCACCGCGCGCAGCGGGCCGCTCAGCGGCGTGCCCGCGGGGTCGAGGTGGGCCTCCAGGAAGCCGAGCAGATCGTGCGGGGTGGCCCGGACGGCGCCCGCCGCACCGAACCCGCCCATGTCGGCTGCGGGAACGGGAGTGCGGCCGTCCCTCCGGTGCCCGACCGCGTCCGCGCCCGCGGGGCCAGGGCCCAGCGTGGTGCCGGTCAGTCCGAGCGGCCGCAGCACCCGGGTGCCCAGCAGTGCGGGGAAGCTGCCGCCGCCCGCGTGGGAGAGGGCGGGGCCCAGCAGCGCGATCCCGAAGTTGGAGTAGATCCACCGGCGGCCCGCCGGATGCCGCGGCCGGGTGGCGGCGAAGCTGCGCAGCAGCCGCTCGGTGCCGAAGCGGGCGTAGCCGTTGCTGTGCGGCCGCAGCAGCGCGCCCGGAACGAGCGCGTGCGGGACGCGGGGCAGCCCGGAGGTGTGCGTGGCCAGGTGGCGCAGCGTGATGCGGTGGGCTGTGCTGTGGGCGGGCCGGACGGCGGGCGGCAGGTGGGCGGTGAGCGGATCGTCCTGGTGCAGCACGCCCTCGCCGGCCAGCGTCGCCAGCAGCAGTACGGTGTAGGTCTTGGAGAGCGAGCCCAGTTCGTAGCGCAGTGCCTCACGCGGAGTGGCCGGCGGCTGCGCCCGGCCGCCGGTCACCACGGTGCGCCGGCCGTGCCGGGTGACGCCGAGGACCACGTCCGGGGCGTCCACGCGGGCTGCCTCGCGCGCGAGGCGGTCGGTGAGCGCGGCCTCGGAGCCGCAGATGTTCACCCGCGGCTCGGCCGGCGCGGTCCGGGAGCCGGCCGGGCTCACGCGCCGCCGCCCGACAGGGCGCGGGAGGTGGCCATCGCGGAGGCGAACGCGGAGACCAGCGTGGGATGGTGGACCAGGTCGAAGACGTCGGACGGGTCGCCCTCCGGCATCGGTCCGCACACCGGCATCGCACCCGTGGGCGACTGCGCCGCCGCGTACCGCTCCCAGAGCGCCCCGTCCAGCGCGGCGCGTGGCAGGCAGGCGTCGACGATGAAGAGTTCGCCCAGCAGGTCCCAGTGCTCCAGCTCGGCCCAGTCCGCCGCCCAGGCCGGCAGATACAGCTCCAGATAGCGGGCCAGCTCCTCGGGGATGCCCTCGGGCTGTTCACCCCAGTTGGTCAGGTGGAAGACGGTGTGGGTGATGTCGTAGGCGATGTGCAACTGCACCGCCCACGGCTCCGGCTGCCGGCCCAGCACGGTGGTCGCGAGCGTCTCGGCGAAGTCGCCGCTCGGCTCCAGACCCATCCGGCGCTCCGCGTTGAGGACACCGAGCCGCCGGTTGGGGACCATCTCCAGCGCCTGCCAGGCGCGGGTGGCGCGCGGGGCGCGCAGCGCGGCCTCCAGCCCGGGGTGCCGGTGGCCCAGCTCGTGGAAGACGGCGTAGATCTCCAGCGGCACCGGGGAGAAGGGCTCGTCCTGCTGGAGCTTGGCCAGGACATTGCCGCCGTCCAGCAGCTCCCGCCAGGCGAAGTCCAGCAGCGAGGTGGCCCGCTCCCGCTGGCGGCCGCCCGCCACACCCTCCCGGGAGAGCATCCGCATGTTGATGGCCAGCTCGCCGATCGGCTTGAGGCGCTCCATCAGCGCGTCACCGCGCGCCCGGTCCGCCTCCGTGAGCCGGAAGTGGTCGCGGTTGGCGTCGAGCCAGGCCAGCGCGCGGTCGCCGACGCCGTGCAACAGGGCGGGAGGGGCGGGTGCGGGAGCGGTCGTGGTCATCCGGGGGCCTCGCTGTCCAGGGTCGCGGTCCGGGCCAGGGTGCCGGCGAACGCCAGCACGAGGGTGGAGTGGTAGCAGGCGGTGAAGCACTCGGCGGCGCCGGTGCCGGGCGGCGGCGGGTCGTCCCGCTCGGGCAGCGCGCCGTCGGCGGTGCGTGCCGCGGCCAGCCGCTGCCAGGCCGCCGCGTCGAACACGGCGCCCGGCAGGCAGGCGGCGACGGCGAGGAGTTCTCCGGCCAGGTCCCACAGCCGCTCCTCCAGCCAACTGCCCAGCCATGCCGGGAGCCACAGTCGCAGGTACTCGGCCGCGGCGGGGGAGAGCCGGGAGGGGGCGCGGCCCCAGTCGGTGAGGTGGAAGACGTCGTGGGTGAGGCCGTAGGCCGTCCGGCACTCCAGGAACCAGGGCTCGGGCCGCCGCCCGAGCCAGGTGTGCGCCAGTGCGGCGCCGAAGTCCGTGTGGTGCGGCAGCCCGATCCGGGCCTCGGCGTTGAGCACGGCCAGGGTGCGGGTGTGGTCCTCGCGGGCCAGTTGCCAGCCGCGCAGCCCGGTCGTGGTCCGAACCAGCTCCTCCACGGCGGCGTCGCGCAGCCCGGCCCGGGCGAAGCTGCCGTACAGCTCCACCGGGTAGGTCGCCTGCGGCTCGCCCCGTACGAGCTCCGCGAACAGCTCGCCCTGCCGGGCCTCCTGCCAGGCGTGCGCGAGCAGCCGCCGCGCCCGGGCGCGGAGCTCCGGCCGCGGATGGAGTTCCGCGATCAGGGCCGAGAGCTCGGCGAGTTCACCGAGCGGTTTGAGGGTCAGATTGGGATCGGCGGTGGTGGCCACGTCCGGCGGCAGCCGGAAGTGCGCGCGGTGCCGCTCCACCCAGTCCAGGCCCTCGGCGACGAGGGTGTCGAGGAGGTCCGCGCCGGGGTGGGCGCGCGGTCCCGCGGGTGCCGCGCGGGCGGTGGTCACCGGCCCCGTCCGAAGAAGGTCCGCGCGGCGGTGAGGTGCACGGCGGCCCGCGGGTCGCCGCTCATCTGCTGCACGAAGCGCAGCCCGCTGTCCAGCCCGAGCGAGGGCGGAGTCTGCGGCAGTCTGGCCAGCCATCTGCCGAGCCCGGCGGCCTGCTGCCAGTCGCGGCGGCGCACCGCGCGCACGAATCCGCGCGCCAGGTCCTCGGTCCGGCCCGACAGCCGGTCGGTGAGGGCGCCGGCGAGTCCGGGCAGCGCGAGCGAGGCGAGCTGGGAGACCCGGTGCGAGAGCCGGGGCCAGGGTTCGGTGTCCAGCCAGTCGTCCGCCGGGTCGGGCGCGGGCGGCAACTGTGCGGCGTGGGCGGGCAGCAGCGCGCGGGTGGCCTCGACCAGTCCGCGGTAGCTCCAGGTGGAGACGGCCGCGGGGTCGTCGCCGGGCGGGAAGGCGGTGAGCGCCTGCCGCACCATGGCCGCGTCCGCGCTCCCGGCGCCGTCGGCTCCGCGGCCGCCGTCCAGCGCGTACGGGGCGAGGGCGTCGGCCCCCAGCACCCGGACCGCGGCGGGGGAGAGCGCGTCTTCCTGGGGCAGGGTCCTGGTGAGCGCATACGGATCGCCCTCGCCGCGGAGGGCGAGGGCGATCCCGGATGCGGCATCAGCGATGACCGCGTTCAACGCGGCTGCTCCCTGTGCCTGTTCCGTCAAGGCGACCCCCTACTTGGTCTCCGTCTTGGGACGGGGGGTCGGGGGAGAGATCAGCAGCAGCGCGGCGAGGAGCAGCCCACCACCGCACTCCCGGGTGTCACGGAAGACGCCGTCCGGCTCCGGGGCGCTCATCAGACCTTCCACCTCGGCGGCGAGGGCTGCGGTCTCGGGCTGGGCGGTGCGATCCATAGGCATAAGATCACTCCTTTTTCGTTGGGGACGGCTTCCATGGTGACCCGGGTCTCAAAGGTACGCAATTCGGGTAAACGGTACATCTTTCCGGCTCGCTGACCAGCGACGACGCGCGCCGGGGCGCCCGAGCGGCCGTACCTCCACCGCTGGAGGCCCCGAGTGGGAAAGCCGTTCCCCGGCAGTCCGGAGCGCCCCATAGGATTGGGGCGGACAATCCGACACTCACCCAGAGGACCGCTGCATGCCTGGCATCTCGCGCGAGGAGGTCGCCCACCTCGCGAAGCTGGCGCGCCTGGAGCTGAAGGACGAAGAGCTCGACCACTTCGCCGGACAGCTCGACGACATCATCGGCGCGGTGGCCGCAGTCTCCGCTGTCGCCGACGACGCCGCCGTACCACCGACCTCCCACCCGCTCCCGCTCACCAACGTCATGCGGCCGGACGAGGTCCGTCCGTCGCTGACCCCGCAGCAGGCGCTCTCCGGAGCCCCCGCGCAGGAGCAGCAGCGATTCAAGGTGCCGCAGATCCTGGGGGAGGAGTGACCGGGATGTCAGAGGAACTGATCAGGCTGACGGCCGCCGAGCTGGCGGCGCGGATCGCGAGCGGCGAGGTCACCGCCGTCGAGGCGACCGAGGCCCATCTGGCCCGGATCGGCGCCGTGGACGAGAAGGTGAACGCCTTCCTGCACGTGGACCGCGAGGGGGCGCTCGCCCAGGCCCGCGAGGTCGACGCCAAGCGGGAGCGCGGCGAGAAGCTGGGCCCGCTGGCCGGCGTCCCGCTGGCGCTGAAGGACCTGTTCACCACCGAGGGGGTGCCGACCACCGCGGGGTCGAAGATCCTGGAGGGCTGGATCCCGCCCTACGACGCGACGGTCACCAAGCGCCTCAAGGACGCCGACGTCGTCATCCTCGGCAAGACCAACATGGACGAGTTCGCCATGGGGTCCTCCACCGAGAGCAGTGCCTACGGCCCGACCGCCAACCCCTGGGACCTCACCCGGATCCCCGGCGGTTCCGGCGGCGGCTCGGCCGCCTCGCTCGCCGCGCACATGGCGCCGCTGGCCATCGGCACGGACACCGGCGGCTCGATCCGCCAGCCCGCCGCCGTGACCGGCACGGTCGGCGTCAAGCCCACCTACGGCGGGGTCTCCCGGTACGGGATGATCGCCTTCTCCTCGTCCCTGGACCAGGGCGGTCCCTGCGCCCGTACGGTGCTGGACGCGGCGCTGCTGCACAGCGTCATCGCGGGCCACGACGAGCGGGACTCGACCTCCATCGCGCAGCCGGTCCCGGACATCGTGGCGGCGGCCCGCAACGGCTCGGCGAGCGGGATGCGCGTCGGCGTCGTCAAGGAGTTCCGCGGCGAGGGCTACCAGGACGGCGTGATGCAGCGCTTCGACGAGTCCGTCGAACTGCTGCGCGAGCTGGGTGCGGAGATCGTGGAGCTGTCCTGCCCCTCGTTCACCAAGGCGCTGGCGGCCTACTACCTGATCGCCCCGTCCGAGTGCTCCTCCAACCTGGCCCGGTTCGACGCCATGCGCTACGGCCTGCGCAGCGGCGACGACGGCAGCCACTCGGCGGAGGAGGTCACCGCACTGACCCGGGAGGAGGGCTTCGGCGACGAGGTCAAGCGCCGCGTCATGCTCGGCACCTACGCGCTCAGCTCCGGCTACTACGACGCCTACTACGGCTCGGCGCAGAAGGTCCGCACCCTGATCACCCGCGATTTCGAGAAGGCGTTCGAGCAGGTGGACGTGGTGGTCTCGCCGACATCCCCCACCACCGCCTGGCCGATCGGCGAACGCGTCGACGACCCGATGGCGATGTACCTCGCCGACGTCTGCACACTCCCGTCCAACCTGGCGGGCAACTCCGCCATGTCCATCCCGTGCGGGCTCGCGCCGGAGGACGGGCTCCCGGTGGGGCTGCAGATCGTCGCCCCCGCCATGGCCGATGACAGGCTCTACCGTGTCGGTGCGGCCCTGGAGGCCGCCTTCCAGGCACGTTGGGGGCACCCGCTGCTAGAGGAGGCACCGTCGCTGTGAGTTCGAAGCTGCAGAAGGCCAAGGGTTTCAAGAAGTCCAGGACCGGGCTGTACTTCTCCATCGCCACGTCGCTGATCGGTGTCCCCGGCACCGTCAAGCGCGCCAAGGAGGCGAAGCAGGAGGGGGACATGCTGCAGCTCGTCGATGTGGCGGTCTCCGCGGCCGGCATCGTCACCGGCGTCGTGCTGCTGGTGCGCGAGCTGCGCCGACTCGACGTCGTCGACGACATCCTCGACGACTGACGCGGGAGAGAAAGGTACGTTTTCCGTGACCGTCACCGAACTGGTGTCGTACGACGAGGCGCTGGCCTCCTACGACCCCGTCATGGGCCTCGAGGTCCACGTCGAGCTCGGCACCAGGACCAAGATGTTCTGCGGCTGCTCGACCGAGCTGGGAGCCGAGGCGAACAGCCAGGTCTGCCCGACCTGCCTGGGACTGCCCGGCGCGCTGCCCGTCGTCAACAAGGTGGGCGTGGAGTCCGCCGTCCGGATCGGCCTCGCGCTGAACTGCCGGATCGCCGACTGGTGCCGCTTCGCCCGGAAGAACTACTTCTATCCGGACATGCCGAAGAACTTCCAGACCTCGCAGTACGACGAGCCGATCGCCTTCGACGGCTATCTGGACGTCCAACTGGAGGACGGCGAGGTCTTCCGCGTGGAGATCGAGCGCGCCCACATGGAGGAGGACACCGGCAAGTCCACCCACGTGGGCGGGGCCACCGGGCGTATCCACGGCGCCTCGCACTCGCTGCTCGACTACAACCGCGCCGGCATCCCGCTGATCGAGATCGTCACCAAGCCCATCCAGGGCGCGGGCGAGCGGGCGCCGGAGGTCGCCAAGGCGTACGTCGCCGAGCTGCGCGAACTCATCAAGGCGCTCGGTGTCTCCGAGGCCCGGATGGAGATGGGCCAGATGCGCTGCGACGTCAACCTCTCGCTCCGTCCCAAGGGCGCCGAGAAGTTCGGCACCCGCAGCGAGACGAAGAACGTCAACTCGCTGCGCAGCGTCGAGCGCGCCGCCCGGTTCGAGATCCAGCGGCACGCCGCCGTGCTCTCCTCCGGCGGCACCATCATCCAGGAGACCCGGCACTTCCACGAGGAGGACGGGTCCACCACCTCGGGCCGGGTCAAGGAGGAGGCGGAGGACTACCGCTACTTCCCCGAGCCCGACCTGGTGCCCGTCGCACCTGCCCGCGAGTGGGTGGAGGAGCTGCGCGGCACCCTGCCGGAGCTGCCCCGGGTGCGGCGGATGCGGCTGCGCGAGGAGTGGGGCATCTCCGAGCACGAGATGCAGTCGGTGCTCAACGCGGGCGCCGTCGACCCGATCGTCGCCACCGTGGACGCCGGCGCCCCCGCCGACCAGGCCCGCAAGTGGTGGATGGGGGAGCTCGCCCGCCGCGCCAACGAGGACGGCGCCGAGCTGACAGCGCTGCCCATCACCCCCGAGCAGGTCGCCCGGCTCTGCGCCCTGGTCGCCGAGGGCTCGCTGAACGACAAGCTCGCCCGGCAGACCATCGAGGGCGTGCTGGCCGGTGAAGGCGGTCCGGACGAGGTGGTCGAGAAGCGCGGTCTCAAGGTCGTCTCCGACGAGGGCGCGCTGGGCACCGCCGTCGACGAGGCCATCGCCGGGAACCCGGACATCGCCGAGAAGGTGCGCGGCGGCAAGATCCAGGCCGCCGGTGCCCTGGTCGGCGCCGTCATGAAGGCCACCAGGGGCCAGGCCGACGCGGGCCGGGCCCGCGAGATGATCCTGGAGAAGCTGGGCGTCGAGGGCTGAGCCCAGCCGACCGGCCGTACGGCGAGGGGTGGGGCACCGCGACCGGTGCCCCACCCCTCGCCGTGTCGGTTCACCCGCCGTGTCGGTTCACCCCTCGCCGTGCCGGTTCGCGCACGCGCCCGGTCGGTGCACCCCGCCCTTGCCGCCGGACCGGGCCGGCACCCTCAGCGGCCGCGCTGCTCGGCGGCGAAGGCGATCATCTCGGGCAGCACCTCGGCGAGCGGCCCCGGCTCGGTGCCGTCCAGGTGCCGGTACTCGGTTCCGACGGTCACCACCAGCCGTTCCACCAGTCCGAGCTCGGGCCCCAACCCCTCCCCGGCGATGATGCGGGCCGCCTCGACGGCCGGCACCCCGCGGCCGTGCAGCGCGTGCGCGCGCTCCCGCAGCTCGGCCAGATGGTCGATGTGGGAGCGCAGCCCGGCGATGTCGAGCACCGGACCGTGGCCGGGGACGATGGTCTCGGCTCCGGTCTCCAGCACCCGCTCGCAGGCCCCGATGACGTTCTCCAGCGGCCCCGCCCAGTGCACCGGGTGGTCGCCGGGCTCCTCCGGCGTCGAACCGAAGACGACGTCGCCGGTGAAGACGGTGCCGTGGTCCGGCAGGTGCACGAGCAGGTCCCCGGTGGTGTGCGCGGGCGGCAGGCTGGTCAGCAGGACCGGATGGCCGCCGACCGTCAGCTCCAGCTCGCCCTCGAAGACGGTGCCGGGTTCCACGACCCGGGTACCGGACCAGTCGAAGTGCCCGAAGTGCTCGGCCAGATAGCTGCCGACCGGGGACCCCTCGCCCGCCGACTCGATCATCCGGCGCAACTGCTCCGGGCTCGGTTCCAGTTCGAGGTGGTGCCGGGCCTCCCGGGTGGCGATCACCTCGGCACCCGGCACGACCTCGGCACCCCACAGATGGTCGCCGTTGGCGTGGGTGACCACGATCCTGGCTATCCCGCGCCCGCCGAGTATCCGCTGCGACTCCGCCAGGAACGCCTCGGCCAGGGGCCGGTCGTACGGGGTGTCGATCCACAGGGCCTCGTCGGAGGCCGCCAGCAGCCCGCAGTTGGCGAGCCCCCAGCCGCGCTGCGGGGGCTTCCAGAGGTACAGGTCGTCAGCGAGCGGCCGCAGGGCCGAAGGGGAGAGTGCCATGGGCCCGATTGTGCCGTGCACCACTGCTGCGGGCCGTTGCCGGGGCGGGCCCCGGGCGTTGTACCGGGGTGCGGGGTGCGGGGTGCGGCGGTCGGCGGAAAGAGCCGACGAGTTCCGGTGCGGGCGATGAGTTCCGGCGGGCGGCGCGGTCTGTCCTTTCGAGAGCCGCCCGCACCTTCCCGAGGAGACCCGATGTCCCAGACCGTCAGCGCCCCGTCCGCCGCCACCGTCCGCCAGGACGGGGCCGGCCGCCGCGGAGAACTCGCGGCGAAGATCCTCACCGTGCTGCTCGCCCTCTTCTTCGGAACGGCCAGCGGAGCGCCCAAGCTGTTCCAGGCCCAGGCGGCGGTCGACGCCTTCGACCGGATCGGCTGGGGCGACTGGTTCATGTACACCGTCGGCGCGCTGGAGGTGCTCGGTGCGGCAGCGCTGCTGGTCCCGCTGCTGTCCGAGGCAGCGGCGCTGGCCTTCGTCGGTCTGCTGGCCGGTGCCACGGTCTTCAACCTGACCGTGCTCGACGCTCCCGAGGCCGTGCTCACCACCGTCGCCGTGGCCGCTCTGTGCGGCTTCGTCGCCAGAGTCCGGCGAGGTGCCACGGTGCGGCTGCTGCACCGTCTCCGCACCGATCGTCCGTGAGGCCGCCGCCCCGCCGACCGCCTTCGGCGGCCCGGGCCCTCGGGAACCGGCCTCCGCGTGCATCCTCCGGGACGCGGCGGGGCCGGTTCCCGGCTGTTCCCGCTCGCGGTGCCCCGGGAGGCACCGGGAAGGAACAGCCGGGGTGCTTCCGGCTCAGTTGGTGAAGATGTTGCCCTGGTTGTGGCCGCGGGCCCCCTGGGCGCCCATGCCGTACTGGGCGCGCAGCCCGCCGCCGAGCTGCGCGTGCTGCGGCGGGAGCAGCTCGCTGGGCTGGACGAGGGCGTAGCCCTGGCCCATGAACGAGAGCTCCCAGCCCTCACCGGTGCTGCCGCGGCGGCGCCAGACGCCCTGCGAGGAGGTCTGGGCCTGCATCTGCACCCGCAGCCCGCTGGACCAGGCGACGACCGCGTCCGAGTCGGCGTTGACGTAGGTGTCCGGGGTGACGTTCAGCAGCAGCGGCTGTCCTGAGGTCATCAGCGCCACCTTGCCGTGCCCGGTGATGTTGAGGTTGTAGGCGCCGGTGCCGGAGATGCCGAACTGGCTGTCCACCGAGATCACCTCGTGGTGCAGCGTGGAGTCCATGGCCAGGACGTAGGCCGCGTCGACGGTCAGTCCGTCCCGGTCGACGTCCACCACGTGGACGTACTGCGCCAGATTGGCCAGGAAGACCGTTCCCTGGCCGGAGCAGCGCATCAGCGGCACCTGCTCGCGGACCGGGCCGCGGTGCCCGCCGCGCGCCTGGTACTCGGCGTCGAACTCCAGCAGCCCCTGGTAGGCGACCATGGCGCCCTTGCGGGCCAGCACATCGTCGTGGCCCCCCAGTTGCACCCGCAGCAACTGCGGGTTCTGCACCGCGTAGCGGTCCTCGGTGGCGACCTCGGCGTATCCGAAGAGCGAACTCTGCACGGCTGTTCTCCTTCCCCCTCAGCCCCGGACCCGGATGCGGTCGGTGCTGTCCTCGCTCGGCTGGACCACCACGAAGCCCTGTCCGGAGAAGGCGATCTGGTACGCCTCGCCGCTGCCCCGGCCGATGAGCGCTCCGGCCTTCATGCTGCGCTTGCTCTTCATCTTCAGCCCGCTGGACCAGGCCACCAGTGCGTCCGGGTCGACGTAGGTCTCGTCCTCGCCGCGCCCGCAGTCCACGACCACGGGGGTGCCGCGCGAGGTCAGGGCCGCCCAGCCGGTGCCGCGCACGGAGACGTTGAACAGCCCCTGCCCGGCGAACTTGGCGAGCCCCTTGACCCGCTCCACGCCCCACTGGAGGTGCGCGTCGAAGGCGAGCAGGTTGGTGCCGTTGATCGACAGCGCCTCCTCGGCGAGGTTGACGCAGACCACGTCGGCGCCGTAGTCGGCCAGGTAGAGCAGGCCGTCGCCCCGGCAGAGCATCAGCGGGTTCTGCTCGCCGGTCAGCCACTGGGAGGCCATCTGGCGGACGGCGGGCGGATTGGCCTCGTACTGCACGAAGCCCTCGTAGGCGACCATCGAGCCCGGCCGCGCGAACAGGTCCTGGCCCGACTGCATGGCCACCTTGACCATGTGCGAGCCGTGGTTCTCCATGCGTGCTGCCACGGGAGCGGGCGCGTAGCCCGCGAGCGGTGCCGGCTGGTTCATGACGGGCTCCCCCTAGACCTCGTACGGCTGGACGACGATGAAGTTGCCGGGTGCCCCGCGGAACTGGAGGTTCACGGTCTCCCCGCTGTGCCCCGGATAGGCGTTGCGGTGCAGCCGCACCTGGCTGGTGACGATGACCTGTGCCGCCGCCGACCACGCCACGACCGCCTGTGCGTCGGCGAAGGTGGTGGGGGTGACGGGGAGGACGACGGGGGTGCCGCGGGTCTTGACGACCACGGTGCCGGTTCCGCTGAACTGCATCGTGAAGAGCGCGCCTCCGGGGATGCCGTGACCCTCGATCCGGCGCACCTCGTGGTGCAGCGACTCGTCGAAGGCGAGCACGTTCTCGGCCGAGACGCACAGCCCGTCGCCCTGCAGTTCGACGGGGTGGACGTGTGCCGCGTCCTCGGCGAAGAAGACCTGGCCGCGGCCGGTGCAGCGCATGAGCTGCATCTCCTGGCCGGTGGCGTTGCCGACCACGCGCCCGGTGAAGCCGGCCCCCTTGTAGGAGAAGTCGACCTTCCCCTGGTAGAGCACCATGCTGCCCTGTTTGGCGAGCACGGGCCGGCCGTCGACGCCGATGTCCGCCCGGACGAGGGAGGGGTTCTGCAGGGTCCAGCGCTGGCCGTCGGGCGCCTCGTGGAACTTCTGCAGCGCCGCACCGATGCCCGCGGCCGGGCCCTGCGGTACCTGAGGTGTGCCGTAACCGCCGGGCTGCTGCTGTGCGAACGGGTTGGAGAGCTGCTGTCCGCCGGGCGGCCCCGGCTGCTGCGGGGGCGGCGGCTGGTGCTGCTGGTAGGGCTGAGGTGCCTGAGGTGCCTGCGGCATCCCGCCGGGAGCGAACTGCGCTCCGCCGGGCGGCCCCTGCTGCGGCGGAGGCGGCGGCGGACCGCCGTGCTGCGGCTGGAGCGGACCCACCACGGTCGGGGCGCCGTGGATGTCCGGAGCGGTCGGCGGCGGTGACTGGGGCTGCTGGGGTGGCTGCGGCGCCTGAGGAGGTTGTGGCTGTTGCGACGCCTGCTGCTGCGGCATCTGCGGCTGCTGCGGTGCCGCTTGAGGCTGCGGAGCCTGCGCCGCCGCGGGCGCCGCGGCCTGCGGGACCTGGGATGCGGGCGCGGGACCCGCCGGTGGGGCGAAGCCGGGAGCGGGCTGTGGCGGAGCGCCTCCGCCCGGCGGCGCGAAGCCCGGCGCCGCCCCTGCCCCGGGAGCGCTCTGCTCCTCCTCCTGCTCCTCCAGCACCTCACCGCCGAAGTGCTCGAGCAGCGCGTCCAGTCCGCCGTCGAACCCCTGGCCGATCGCGGCGAACCGCCAGACATCGTCCTTCCGGTAGATGTCGCCCAGCATCACGGCGCGCTCGGTGGTGAACTCCGAGCCGTCGAAGGGGTAGCGGGCCACCTCCTGGCCGCCCGCCACCAGGCGGATGTAGCCGGGGCCGATCCCGGACATCTGCCCGGCCCCGTCGAGGGAGGCCGTGAACGACAGCCGCTGCACCTGCGCGGGAACCCGCTCCAGCGTCACCCGGAAGGACTCGGTGTCCCCGGCCTGCGCACCCAGGAGCTGCAGGGACTCCTCGGGCGAGGCGGGCTGGTTGAAGAAGACGAAGTAGCGGTCGTCCGAGAGCTGCTCCTGCCCGTCCAGCCCGAAGCAGCTGATGTCGAAGGAGAGTCCGGCTCCGGCGATCTGCACGCCCACGTACAGATCCGTGCCGGCCGTCAGGTCACTGATCCTGGCCTTGTGGCCGCGTTGGAATTCCCTGGACATACGTAACGACCGTCCCCCATCCCGTGTGGTGCGTGCGCCGGGCCTTCCGGCCTCCTGCGGACCGCCCGACCTCCGCGAGGGGATCGCCGGACGGCTCCCACAGGCTAATGGGTACCGACGACGGCGGTACCGGTCGCGTTCCTCCGGCGCTCTCGGCACGCGGCGCACGCCGGGCTTGCGTGGATTCGCGCCGGGCTCGCGCTGCCGAAGCCGCGCTGCGCTCTTCCGTGCCGCGCTCTTTCGTGCCGTGTCTCCCGCGCCGGGGCTCCGCCCCGCACCCCGGCACGGAGCGCCGCGGCGAGGGTGCCGTCCACGCGGTGAGGACGCGGTTACGGGCTGAGACACGGAAGCGGACTCGCTGTGGGTATCGCCACAAACGCCGCAATCGATCTCTGCGGGATGGCACGCTGCAGAGCACGGTCCTTGAGGTGAGGTGTTCTGCCGCCTCGGACCGCCGCTCCCGGCCGACGGCCGGGAGGCCCGATGCGGCGGACGGGAGTCGACGCACCCGTTCCCCGCCCGTACGACACCCGGGAGCAGGCGACCGCCCGTGACCGCTCTTGCCCGCTGGTGCCTGAGGCGCCGCCTCCTCGTCCTGCTGCTCTGGCTCGCCGCGCTGGCCGGTGCCGTGACGGCCTCCTCGCTTCTCGGCAGCGCCTACTCCGACGACTACGGTGCCCAGGGCACCGAGTCCGGCCGGGCGGCGGAGCGCATGGAGAGCGCGTTCCCCGACCGGGCCGGTGCCAGTGACACGATCGTGTGGCACTCGGAGCAGGGCACGGTGCGCGCCACGGCGGTCCAGGAGCGGATGACCGAGGCGCTGCACGAGGTCGAGGGCCTGCCCGGTGTCGAGTCCGTGGAGTCGCCCTACGGCGCCGGGGGCGGTGGCGCGATCAGCCCCGACGGCCACACCGCCTATGCCGCTCTCACCTTCGAGGGGCCCACCGACGAGCTGGGCGGGCAGACCGTGCAGCGCGTCCTGGACACCGTCCAGGACGCATCCGGGGACGGTCTGCAGGTCGAGGCGGGCGGCTCGGGCGTGGCGGTCGCCGAGGCCCCCACGGCCCACCTCGCCGAGGGCATCGGACTGGCGGCGGCGGCCGTCGTCCTCTTCCTCGCCTTCGGCTCGCTCGCCGCCACGGCGCTCCCGCTGATCACCGCGGTCGTCGCCGTAGGCACCGCGACGGCCGCTACCGGGCTGCTCAGCCGGCTGATGACCGTCGCCGACTTCGCGCCCATGCTGGGCATGCTCATCGGACTGGGCGTCGGCATCGACTACGCGCTGTTCATCGTCACGCGGCACCGGCGCGGGCTGCGCGCCGGGCTGCCGGTGGTCGAGGCCGCACGCCGGGCGGTGACGGTGTCGGGACGCGCGGTGGTCTTCGCGGGGGCCACGGTCTGCATCGCCCTGCTGGGCATGTTCATCCTGCGGCTCGGCTTCCTCAACGGAGTGGCGATAGCCGCCTGCCTGACCGTGCTGCTGAGCGTGGCCGCCTCCGTCACCCTGCTGCCCGCTTTGCTCGGCTTCATCGGCATGCGCGCCCTCAGCCGCCGGGAGCGCCGTCAGCTCATCGAGCGCGGTCCCCGTCCCGACCGCCCCACGGGCTTCGCCATGCGCTGGTCCGCCTTCGTCGAACGACGGCCCAAGCTGCTGGGCGGGGTCGCGGCGCTGCTGATGGCCGTGCTGGCGCTGCCCGCACTCGGACTGCACCTGGGCACCTCGGACCAGGGCAACGACCCGGCGGCCAGCACCACGCGCAGGGCCTACGACATGCTCGCGGACGGATTCGGGCCGGGCACCAACGGTCCGCTGACGCTGGTCGGCGAGCTGGACGGGGCCGGCGACAAACTGGCCTTCGACCACCTGCGCGGCGACATCCAGCACACCCCCGGTGTCGCCCAGGTGAGCGGGCCCGAGTTCAACGGCAGCGGCGACACCGGAGTGATCACGGTGGTGCCCGACAGCTCCCCGCAGTCCCGGTCCACCTCCGACCTGGTGGACCGGCTGCGTGGGGACGTCCTGCCGAAGGCCGAGGAGGGGTCGACGATGGAGGTCCTGGTCGGCGGGTCCACCGCGGGCCACGACGACTTCGCGGACATCATCGTCGGCAAGCTCCCGCTGTTCGGCGGCGTGGTCATCGGCCTCGGTTCGCTGCTGCTGCTGGTGGCCTTCCGGAGCATCGGCATCCCGGTCAAGGCGGCGCTGATGAACATCGCGGCCGTCGCCGGAGCCTTCGGTGTGGTGGTCGCCGTCTTCCAGTGGGGCTGGGGCAGCGAACTGCTCGGGCTGGGCAGTGCGGGCCCCATCGAGCCCTTCCTCCCGGTCATCATGATCTCGGTGCTGTTCGGGTTGTCCATGGACTACCAGGTCTTCCTCGTCAGCCGGATGTACGAGGAGTGGCGGCTGACCGGCGACAACCGGCGTGCGGTGCGGGTCGGCCTCTCGGAGACCAGCAAGGTGATCAACTCCGCGGCTGTGATCATGATCTCCGTCTTCGGCGGGTTCGTGCTCAGCGGTGACCGGCTCATCGCCATGTTCGGCATCGCGCTGGCCGCGGCGGTGGCCCTGGACGCGTTCGTCCTGCGCACACTGCTGGTACCGGCGCTGATGCACATGCTCGGGGGCGCCAACTGGTGGCTGCCCAAGTGGCTGGACCGGCGGCTGCCGCGGCTGAGCATCGAGCCGGACATCGAGTCGGACATCGAGTCGGACCCGAGCTGCGAGGAGGAGGCGCCCGTGACCACTCCCGTACCGGTGGTCGGGCAGCGTCCCGGCTCTCTCATCGGTCTCTCAGAAACCGCCCCTACCGTGGCCGCCCATGGCTACCGAAAGCACCAGGACCACGCAGAACACGACCGATAGGTCCCCGGACGAGGAACCGGCCGACGAGGCCGCAGCGGCGGAACAGCGCAGTCCGGCGGCGGAGGAGAAGGGCGGGCGCGGCCCGGCGCAGCGGGACGGCAAGAAGTCCCAGCAGGAGGCGCAGGAGGACGCGGCCCTCCCGACCGCCGCCGGGGCCGGGGACGGAAAGGAACCCGACGCCACCGCGGACGCTCCCGACAGCGACAGCGACACCGACAGCGACAGCGACACCGACCGTGACGACCCCGAAGATGGCGGCGACGGCGACGGCGACGGCGGCGACGACGGCAACGGGGACGACGGCGACCCGCAGGCCGCGGACTCCGCGTCCGGCCGGCGCCAGGACTGGGCAGGCGGTGCGGTGGCCGTCCTCAGCGCCGGGCTCGGCCTCGCCTCGCTGACCGGCACCTCCTTCAGCGACATGCTGCGCGAGCGCAAGAGCCTCATCGGCCAGATCGAGAGCAGCGCCCAGGGCTCCGGCGGCTCCGCGTCCGACCAGGTCAACGCCCTCTACGGAGCGCCCTGGCACGCGGCGGCCGTGGTCAACGGGATCTTCGCCGTGCTGGCCGTCGCGGTCGGCGCCCTGCTGCTGGCGGCGCTCACCGGCCGGAGCCGGGCGCGCGGCTGGGTCAAGGCCGTAGCGCTGGGCGGGGTGCTGCTCGGCCTGGTCGGGCTCCTCGTCGCCGGAGGCATGTACTTCGACCTGTTCGCCGCGCAGCCCGAGGTCCCCGCTGCGCCCGGCCAGTGAGCCCTGGGTCCTGCGGCCCCGGCCGGTGAGCACTCGGTGTCCCCGTGGTCTCCCTCGCTCCCGGCCGGGACCCGGACCCCGTTCCCGCCCCGGTCCCGGGTTCCCGCCCCGTTCCCACCTCGTTCCCCCCGGTCCGGACTGCGGACCCAGTGCGCGGTACCTCCGTCTAAGGCCCCACGGGCGACCCGCTCCGGGGTCCTAAGGCCCCCGGAGGGTCAGGACCGGGCAGTTGCCCGATGTGCCGGAACCCCCTCAGAGAGGACTGTGGAAGCACAGTTCGCAACCACTCCCCGAGGGGGCCATCGAGATGCTGTACGACCTCAACCACACCTACCACCAGAGCCGGATGGACGACCTGCGCCGCGAGGCCGAGCACGAGCGCCTGGTCCGCGCGGCCAAGGCGGCACGCCGGGAGCGGGGCCGCGGGGGTGCGCGTTCCTGGCTCGGCCGCAGGAGCCGGGACCGGGGCGAGGGCGAGCGGGTGTGGGTCCCGGCCGCGTGAGCGTGTCGCGCGCCGCCCGCGGCAGGGGTGCCGCGGGCGGCGGACCGGCGGCCGGACACCGCGCGGCCGTGCCCTGGGCGTTCGCTACCGGTGAGGCCGCGCATAAGGCAGGTGCCTTATGACGGTGCCGGATGCGATGCTGAGTGACGTGCCCCTGCAAACCAGTGTCAGTCCCGTGTTCGTCGGCCGTACCGCCGAACTGACCGCACTCACCACTGCCCTCACCCGCGCCGGTACGGGCGCTCCCCAGGCGCTCCTCCTCGGCGGCGAGGCGGGCGTGGGCAAGACCCGGCTGCTGGAGGAGTTCCTGGCCCGGGTCCGTGCGGCCGACGGCGTCACCACCCTCGGCGGCTGCCTGGAACTGGGCGCGGACGGCCTCCCCTTCGCGCCCTTCACCACCGCACTGCGCGGGCTGCGCGGCGCCGTGCCGCCCGCCGTGCTGGCCGCCGCCGCCGAGGGCCGCGAGACCGAGCTGGCCCGGCTGCTGCCGGACCTGGCGGTGCCCGGACCACCGGCGCCGCAGCGCGAGGAGTACGACGACGGCGCCGACGGCGGACGCGCCCGGCTCTTCGAGGCAACGGCCCAACTGCTGGAACGGCTGGCCGCCGACCGCACTCTCGTCGTCGCCCTCGAAGACCTCCAGTGGGCCGACCGCTCCACCCGGGAACTGCTCGGCTACCTCTTCCGCTCCGTACGCACCTGTCGGCTGGTGCTGCTGGCCACCTACCGGACGGACGACATCCACCGCCGCCACCCGCTGCGCCCCTTCCTCGCCGAGCAGGACCGGCTGCGGACCGTGCTGCACCTGGAGCTGCCCCGGCTGACCCGCAGCGAGGTGCGCGACCAGATCACCGGCATCAAGGGCACCGAGCCCGCGGGCGAGCTGGCCGAGGAGATCTTCTGCCGCTCCGAGGGCATCCCCTTCTTCGTCGAGGAGCTGACGGCCACCGAGGCCGCCTGCGCCATCAGCAACTCGCTGCGCGACCTGCTGCTCGTCCGCGTCGAGGCGCTGCCCGAACCCGCCCAGCGTGTGGTGCGGCTGGCGGCGGGCGGTGGCTCGGCCGTGGAGCACGCCCTGCTGGCCGCGGTCGCCGGGCTCGGCGAGGACGCGCTGCTGGAGGCACTGCGCTCGGCAGTCGGCGCCAACGTACTGCGCCCCACCACCGACGGCTCCGGCTATCTGTTCCGGCACGCCCTGCTGCGCGAGGCGGTGCGGGAGGACCTGCTCCCCGGCGAACTGGCCCGGATCAGCCGCCGCTACGCCGAGACGCTGGAGAGCGACCCGTCCCTGGTCCGGGCCGAGGAGCGGCTGGCACGCCTGGCGCACTACTGGCACCGCGGCCGGGACGCGGCCAAGGCGCTGCCCGCCGCGCTGTCCGCCGCCGGTGAGGCCCGGGACCGGCACGCGTACGCAGAGGAGCACAGCCTGCTGGAGCGGGTCATCGAACTGTGGGACGAGGTGCCCGAGGAGGAGCGGACCGAACTGCCCGCACTGCGGATCCCGCGCACCTTCCCATGTGCCGACGCTCCCGAGGACCCCGACAGCCACCGGGTTCCCCCGTTCCGGCCGCCCGGCTTCGTCGAGGTGCTGGCCGAAGCGCTCACCGCCGCCCGGGTCAGCGGCGACGTGGCGCGGGCCAAGGTCCTCGCCCGCCGTGCGCTGGCCCGGCTGGACGAGACGAAGGACCCGCTGACAGCCGCCTGGTTCCAGCTCAAGAGCGGGCTGCTGCTGGAGGACATGGGCAAGGGCGACGGCTGGGCGCAGATCGCCAAGGCCCAGGAACTGGTCCGCGGGCTGCCGCCGTCGGCGGTCCACGCGGAGGTGCTCTCCAGCGCCGCGAGCTGGGGCATGATCCACCGTCCCGGGCGGGAGGCGCTGGCGACCGCCGTGCGCGCGGTCGAGCTGGCCCGGGTGGTGGGCGCGACCACCATCGAGCTGGACGCCAGGGTCACCCTCGGCACCCTGCTCGCCGAGTCGGGCGACCTGGAAGAGGGGCTCGCCGAGCTGGCCCGGGCGCGGGACGAGGCGGACGAGGCCGGCGTCACCAGCGTGATGACCTGCGCCGCCATCAACATCGCCGTGGAACTGGAGGCGGTGGGGCGTTCGGCCGAGGCCGCCGAGGAGGCCGCCGGAGCCGCCCGTGTCGCCCGGGACCGCGGACGCCCCAACTCCTACGCCGGGGCCCTCGCCGGACAGGCCGAGGCGCTGCTCTCGACGGGGGACTGGCAGCGGGCGGAGGAGCTGCTCGAACGGGCCGCCGCCGCTGCCCGCGTGGCGGACGTACGCGCCTGGGTGGCGCTGCTCCGCGCCCGGCTGGCCCGCGACCGGGGGGATCTCCCGGGACTGGAGTCGGCCGTCGAGGAGGCCGCGGCCACCATGGGGTCGTCCCCGGCGGGCGAGCCGCAGCGGGTGGTGGCGCTCCGGCTCTTCACGATGGCGCTGGCCGCCGAGCGCGGCGAGTTCGCCGCGGCCCGCCGCGAGCTGGCGACCGCCCTGCAGGAGGGCTTCCCGCCGAGTACTCACCCGTACGCATGGGCGCTGTTGTACGCGGCCGCTTCGTACGAGGCGGAGCTGCGCGGCCTCCCGGACGCCGAACGGGGGCGCGGCGAGGTGCTGGCCGAACTGCACCGCACAGCTCGCAGGCTGCCCCGGCCGGCTCCGGTGTGGGAGGCGTACGCGCTGCTGCTGGAGGCCGAGCTGAAGCGGGCGGCGGGGGAGGGCGATCCGCGGCACTGGGAGGCGGCGGTGCTGGCACTGGAGCCGGTGGACCGCCCGGGTCCGCTGGCCCGTGCGCGGCTGCGCTGGGCCGAGGCACTGCTGGAGGACGCGGACGCGCGGCGCGGCGACTGCCCGGCCCCGCGGGAGCTGCTGGGACAGGCGCACTCCGCCGCCGTACGACTGGGCGCGGCGCCGCTGCGGGCCGAGGCCGAGCAGCTCGCGGCCCGCGCCCGGATCGCGCTCGGCGGCGGCGCGGACTCCGATCTCCCGGCCGCCGACCGGCCGGCACCCGCGCCCGCCGACCCGGCGGAGGCGTTCGGACTCACCCGGCGGGAGCGCGGCGTGCTGGAACTCGTCGCCGAGGGCCGCAGCAACCGGCAGATAGCCGAACGCCTCTACATCGCCCCGAAGACGGCGAGTGTGCACGTCTCCAACATCCTGGCCAAGCTGGGCGTGGCCACCCGCGGCGAGGCGGCGGCCATGGCGTTCCGGCTGCGGCTGGTGAGCCCGAAGGGGCTCAGCTCCGCGGTTGCTCCCCCGGACGCGGACGCCGGCGCGGATGCTCCGCGGACGGCGGCTGCTCCGGGCGCCGCAGGGTCCCCGACGGCTCCGGCCGTTGCTCGGTCCGTTGCTCGGGTGGACGGATGAGCGCCCGGCCGGAGGAGAGGTCGATCGGCCCCTTGCCGGGGTCGCCGACACCCTCCTGAACCCGGGTGTGCTCCAGCCGCCGCTGCTCGTCGTCCGTGTGCTTGCTGCCCGGTGTGAACAGCTCCTGCATCAGGTTGAACATCTGACCATCCTCAACGCACCTCGAGTCGCAGGATGCGGTCGTCCCCCTTCTCCGGCGAGCCGCGTCCATCCGTCTCGCTCGTGACCAGCCAGAGTCCGTGGCCGCCACCGCTGCTGCGGTCCGCGACCACCGTCCGGAGCCGTCCGTACTTCCCCTTCAGGAACGCCTGGGGGGCGGCGGCGGGTTCCCCGCCCTCGAGCGGGATCCGCCACAGCCGCTCCCCGCGCAGCCCGGCCATCCACACCGACCCCGCGGCGACGGCCAGCCCGCTGGGGGACGCCTCGTCCGTGCGCCACTGCTCGACGGGGTTCTCGAACCTCTTGTCGTCGCTCCTGCCCTCGGCGTCCGGCCAGCCGTAGTTCCCGCCCGGCTCGATCAGATTGAGTTCGTCCCAGGTGTCCTGCCCGAACTCCGAGGCCCACAGGCGCTTGCCGCGATCCCAGTCCAGGCCCTGCACATTGCGGTGCCCCCAGGAGTAGACGACCGAGTCCGGGTCGGGGCTGCCGTGCCCCGCGGGTTCGCCCTCGGGCGTCATCCGCAGGATCTTGCCGCCCAGCGACTTCTTGTCCTGCGCGAGTCCGCCGTCGCCGGACTCGCCGGTTCCGGCGTAGAGCATCTTGTCCGGGCCGAACGCGATCCGCCCGCCGTTGTGGATCCGTCCCCTGGGGATGCCCTTGAGGATGGTGTCCGGCGCCCCGAGCTGGTCGCCGGGCTCCTTGGCGGGGTCGTAGAGCATCCGCACGATCCGGTTGTCGGACGCGGAGGTGAAGTAGGCGTAGACCATCTTCCCGGCTTCCGCCCCGTCCGGCGGGACGGCCAGTCCCAGCAGCCCGCCCTCGCCGCCCGGCTCCACCCCGGGAACGGTGCCCACCTCGGTCTTCTTGCCGCTGTCGCCGTCGATCCGCAGGATCTTGCCGGTGTCCCGCGAGGAGACGAGCAGATCCCCGCCGGACAGCGGGGCCAGTCCCCAGGGCGAATCGAGCCCTGTGGTGAGCGTTCTGACCACCTTCACGGACCCTTTGGCGGGGGCGGCGCTCGGCGAGGGTGCGGCGGCCGAACTGCGCTGCGCACCCGAGGGTTCGTCCCCGCCTCCGCTCCCGCCTCCGCCGGAACATCCCGCGCTCAGCGCCAGTGCGCAGACCGCGACGATGCGCAAACCTGCCGTACGTCGCACGTTTCGGCTCCTTGTCCTCGAGCGTCCTCGGACCGTGTCCTCGGGCGTCTTCGAACTGTGTCCTCGGGCGTCCTCGAAAAGCGTCCTCGACAAGCGGACTCCTCAGGGGACCACATCCTCTCCCGGCGCCGCCGCCGAGGCGCGGCCGTCCCGCCGGATTCTCCGCCGGGCGCCGGAACGGCCCGCGGATCAGTCCCAGGAACCCTGCGCGGCGGGGAGTCCGTCGATCTCGGCCAGGTCCTCGGCGGTCAGCGCGAGTCCGGCGGCGCGGGCGTTCTCCGCGGCCCAGTGCGCCTTCTTGGTCCCCGGTACGGGGATCACGTGCCGGCCCTGGGCGAGCACCCAGGCCAGGCCGACCTGCGCCGGAGTGGCGTTGCCGTGCCGCCGGGCCACGCGGCGGAGCCCGGCCACGATGGGCTGGTTGGCGGCCATCATCTCGGCGGTGAAGCGGGGGTGCCGGGCGCGCACGTCGTCCGGCTCGAAGCCGCCCCCGGTGGTGAGCGCGCCGCTCAAGTAGCCGTTGCCCAGCGGCATGGCGGCGAGGAATCCGACCCCTCGGGCCTCGCACCAGGGCAGCAGGGTCTCCAGTGCCTCGCGGGACCAGACCGACAGCTCGGCCTGCACCCCGTTCACCGGGAACACCTGCTGGACGCGTTCGAGCTGTCGTATGGTCCCGTCGTGGATACCGGCGCCCGCACGCCGATCCGCGCGGGCGCCCACGGCGCAGAAGCCCAGCGCGCGCACCTTGCCCGCCGTCACCAGCTCGGCCATCGCACCCCAGGTCTCCTCGATCGGTACCTCGGGGTCGGCACGGTGCAGTTGGTAGAGGTCGATCACATCGGTCTGCAGCCTGCGCAGCGAGGCGTCGCAGGCGCGCCGCACGTAGCCGGGGCGGCCGTTGGCGACGATGTGCTGCTCGCCCACCAGCAGTCCGCACTTGGTGGAGACGAACGCCTCCGCGCGCCGCTCCTTCAGTGCGCGCCCGATCAGCAGCTCATTGGTGAAGGGGCCGTACATGTCGGCCGTGTCCAGCAGGGTCATGCCCGCGTCCAGTGCGGTGTGCACCGCGCGCAGTGAGCTGTCGCCGCGCTGCTCGGAGGCGGAATAGGCCCAGCTCATCGGCATGCAGCCGAGGCCCACGGCACCCACGCCGAGAGCCGCCGCACCGATTGTCCTGCGCTCCACCTGGTACCCGCTCCCTCCCGGACGGCCCCCAACGTAACGGTTGCCTCCGGCGCCACACACGTTCGCTCCCACCACAGCTTCCCCCGCGCTCCGTCCGTTCCCCCGCGCTCCGTCCGTTCCGCCGAGCCCCCGGAGTCTCCGGGCTCCCCGAGCCCCGTACGGGAGGTGCCCCGGATCCGCCGGCGCGGTCCGACTAGTCTCTCCCCATGGTCGAAGCGAAGGAGATCTGGCTCGCGCTCCCGCCGGAGAGCGTCGAGGGCCTCCCGGACAACCTGACGTACCGGTACTGGACCGGGGAGCAGGAGTTTCCGGCGGACCCGGCCGACTGCGCCTTCTACGTCGTCCCCTATTCCGTGCGTGCCGAGGTCGCCGTACGGCCGCTCGCGCGGATGACGGGGGTGCGGGTCGTCCAGACCCTCACCGCGGGGATCGACCACATCGCGCCCGCCATCCCGCGCCTCCCCACCGGGACGCGGGTGTGCAACGCCCGCGGCGTGCACGACGCGAGCACCGCCGAACTGGCCCTGGCACTCACCCTCGGATCCCTGCGCGACCTGCCCGGATCCGTCCGTGCGCAGGACCGCGGCCGCTGGCGGTCCGGCTTCCATCCGGCGCTCGCGGACCGTACGGTGCTGATCGTCGGATACGGCGCGGTGGGCGAGGCCGTCGAGCGGCGGCTGCTGCCCTTCGAGGTCGCCGCCGTGCACCGGGTCGCCCGCTCCGCGCGGCAGGCGCCGCTGGGACCGGTGCGGCCGCTGAGCGAGATCGGCGAACTGCTGCCGCAGGCGGATGTCGTGATATTGGCGACCCCGCTCACCGAGCAGACCCGCGGCCTGGTGGACGAGGACTTCCTCGCCCGGATGAAGGACGGGGCGCTGCTGGTCAACGTCGCGCGCGGGGCCGTGGTGGACACCGCGGCGCTGCTCGCCGAGACCGGGACCCCGGCTTCGGCCCCGGGCGCGGAGGACGGCGTTCCGGGGCGGCTGCGGGCGGCACTGGACGTGACCGACCCGGAGCCCCTCCCGCAGGACCATCCACTGTGGCGGGTGCCCGGTGTGCTGATCACTCCGCATCTCGGAGGGCCGACTTCCGCCTACTATCCCCGCGCCAGAAGGCTCCTCGCGGCGCAACTGAGGCGCTGGGCGGCCGGTGAGGAGCTGGCGAACACGGTGGCCGTGGCGTAGGGCCCGTAAACCCTTTGAGGCCGCGAGAGGCAACGCTACGGATCCGTACGACTGCACCCTGTTCCGAGCTTCCCTCTTATGGTTACGGTCTGTATTGGGACTATGTCCCTGAGTGACGAATCTGGTGTATCGTCCCGACCGGGGGGCGAAACCCGGACACGAGGGGGGCGACGGGCGAATGTACGATCAACGGACGAACTGCCGTGCGGGCCGCTGGGACGGCGCCCGCGAACATTCCAACTCTCCAGCGGAACTCCCGCGTTGCGGGGCTCCGGCGCAGGTGTCCCGGAACGGCCGGACGGGCGCGGCAACGCGACCCCCGTCTCCACGGGTGGCGCGATGACCACCCATGAAGCGGCCCCCAGGCGGGGCCCGTGCTGGACCGGCGCACAGACCGCCCGCCCCAACGGCACCGCCCGGAGCGAGGCACCGCCGCACGCACCGCACCCTGCGTATCCGCCGCACCCGCGGCAGCGGCGGCACACCCGGCCGACGGTGGCGGCCCGCCCGTCGCAGGCCGTGCCGCGGACCCGGGCGGCGACACCGGCGCTGCCGCCCACCGCCCGCCCGCGCGGGGGAGGCTGCGACAGCGGCGGACGCGGCACCACTCTGCTGCCGCAACTCGCCCTCATCGTGGTCTGCGCCGCCTACGCCGTGGGCGCGGCCTTCGGCTGGGGGTCCGAGACGGTCGCCGTCCTCATGGGCGACTTCGGACTCAGCGTCGCGGCGCTGCTGGCCGGTGCCTCGTGCCTGTGGTATGCGCACATCCAGCGGCGGGAGGCGGCAGGCCATCTGTCGGCCCCAGCCCGTGCCCGCCTGGAGGCCAGCCGCCCGGCCTGGGTGCTCTTCGGCCTCTCCTCGCTGATGGCGGGGTTCGGCAACGCCGTGTGGGGCTGGTACGAACTGGTGCTGCACCAGGCGGTGCCGCGCCCCTCGCTCGCCGACTTCTGCTTCCTGCTGTTCGCCCCGCCGGCCATCGTCGGGCTGCTGGTGCTCGCCAAGCGCCCGGTGACCCGCGCCGGATGGGTCTGCCTCAGCCTCGACGCCTGGCTCATCGGCGGCTCGCTGCTGACCCTCTCCTGGTCGCTCGCCCTGGCCCACACGGCCTACTGGGAGGGAGACTCGGTCGCCAGGGCAGCGCTCAACCTGGCCTATCCGCTGCTCGACATCGTGCTGGTCAGCATGGTGCTGGCGCTGCACTTCCGGCGCTCCTCGGCGCACCGCAGCGCCATCAACACCGCCATCGGTGCGCTCGCCCTCACGGTGCTGTGCGACGCGCTGTTCACCTCCCCGATGCTGCGTGAGCACTACTCCTCGGGGCAACTGCTGGACGCCGGGTGGTTCGCGGGCTCGCTGCTGCTGGCCTACGCACCCTGGGTCGGCCGGGCGCGCAGGAGCCGCGGTGCTGCGGCGTCCGACGCCGCCGCGCAGCAGCCCCTGGCCGCCACCGACCGGCAGGCCGAGGCCCGGGCCACCAACCCCAGCCGCCCCATCTCGGGATCGCTCAGCGCGCTGACCCCCTACCTGGCGGCGGCCGTCTGCACCCTGGGCATCCTCTACAACTCGGTGGACGGCCGCGACATCGACCGCGTCGTCCTCTACACCGGCTGCACGGTCGTCCTCGCGCTGGTGCTGCGCCAAGGCATCATGCTGCTGGACAACATCACGCTGACCAGGGAACTGGCGCAGAAGGAGAACCACTTCCGCTCCCTGGTCCAGGGCTCCAGCGACGTCATCATGATCACCGCGGCGGCGGGTACGCTCCGCTACGTCTCACCCGCCGCGGCCGGGGTCTACGGGCGCAGCGCCGAGGACATGGTGGGCTGCGAGCTCTCCTCCCTGGTGCACCCCGAGGACCTGGGCCAGGTGAACCACGAGCTGCGCCGCTTCCTGGCCACCTCCGCCGACCGGGAGTCCAGCACCCGCGTCGAGTGCCGGTTCCGGCACGGCGACGGGCACTGGCTCAACGTCGAGTCCACGGTCAACCGCTACCAGGGCGGACTGATCTTCAACAGCCGGGACGTCACCGAGCGGGTGCGGCTGCAGGCGCAGTTGCAGCACAACGCCTCCCACGACGCCCTCACCGACCTGCCCAACCGGGCGCTGTTCACCGAACGGGTCCGGCAGGCCATCGGCGGTCGCCGCGGGGGCGACTGCGGTACCGCCGTGCTCTTCATCGACCTGGACGGCTTCAAGGCGGTCAACGACACCGTCGGCCACCAGGCGGGGGACGAACTCCTGGTGCAGGCGGCACGGCGGCTGCACGACTCCGTGCGCTCCGGCGACACCGCGGCCCGGCTGGGCGGCGACGAGTTCGCCGTGCTCATCCGCGGCGACGGCGAGCCGGGGCGGATGCCGGACGCCGAGCGCGAGCTGCGCATCCACGACATCGCCGACCGGCTGCGGGTCACGCTCTCCGACCCGTACCGTGTCGAGGGCACGGAGCTGCGGGTCGCCGCCTCCATCGGCATCGCCTTCGCCGAGCCCGGCATCACGCCCGGTTCCCTGATGCGGAATGCGGACCTGGCGATGTACCGCGCCAAGCAGGCGGGCAAGGGCCGGGTGGAGCTGTACGCGCCGCAGATGCAGGCCGAGGTGGTCAAGCGGGCCGAGCTGGCCGCGCGGCTGCGCAGCGCACTGCACGACGGCGAGTTCGCGCTGCTGCACCAGCCGATCGTCGAGCTGGCCAGCGGCAAGATCACCGCCATCGCTGCCGAGGCCCGCTGGCGCTCGGCCCAGGGGATCCTGTTCACCCCGGCGGAGTTCCTGCGCACCGAGGGCGCCTCGGCGCGGGAGGCGCGCGGGAGCGGTGGTGAGCGGGCCGCCGAGGTGAGCCGGTGGCTGCTGGAGGAGGCGGTGCAGCAGGCCGCCGCCCGCCAGCGCGCCGGGTACGGCGCCCCGGTGACCGTGCGGCTGCCCGCGCGGCGGCTGACCGAGCCGGGCATGGAGCCCCGCAGCATCGGAGCCCTGCTGGCCCGGCACGGGCTCGCCGCGGCACCGGGCCCCACCGGCGGTACCGCCCTGGGTGCGCCCGCAGCCAACGCGGGAGTGCCGGGGGCGCCGGGGGCGCTGATCCTGGAGCTGTCGGACAGCGATCCGCGGATCCCGCTGGACGAGCTGGAGCGGCGGCTGACGGCGCTGCGCCGACTCGGGGTGCTGATCTCGCTGGACGGATTCGGCAGCGGCTATGCGGCGATCTCCGCGCTGCGCAGGCTGCCGGTCGACATCCTGCGGCTGGACCGGGGGCTGACGGACGGGATCCTGGAGTCCACCCGGCAGCGCAAGATCACGTCCGGGCTGCTGCGGATCGCCGGAGATCTGGGGCTGACCACCGTCGCGGAGGCGGTCGACCTGCCGGAGCAGGCCACGCTGCTGCGCGAGATGGGCTGCACCCACGGTCAGGGAGCGGTCTTCTCCGGTCCGCTGGACGAGCACCGGCTGCGCACCGCGCTGGCCCGCGGGGTCTATGCGGTGCCCGAGTCCACCCGCAGCGGCGGGGCCTCCGGGTACGGCGAGGAGCACCCGGAGGGCCGGGACGCGGCCGTGACCGTCCCGGCGACGGTGCCCCTGGCACGCGGCGCGGAAGCTCTGCCGGTGGGGCAGGAGGGTGCGGCGGATCCGCTGACGCACTCGCCCGCTTCGCCCAAATGCTGAGACGGCCGTCCCACTCACTTGACACTCGGGGCTTGACGGGGAGAGGGTCAGTGCCATGCGCACCCGAATTCTCGTACTTGGACAGCGCGTCGGCTGACCGCGGGACCCATCCGATCCCGCGTCCACCAGCGGCGCGCTCCCCTCGCTTGCCTCACGGCACGGGGGGTTTTTTGTTGCACCAGCACCTGAGCACGAACCAGCGGTGAACCGAAGAAACCGCCCATAACGAGCGTCAACCCTCACTCTCCGAGAAGAGATAAGCCGATGACCGATCAGGCCACCGGGGCCCCGAAACCGCAGCCGCGGGCCCGCAACAGCGGACAGTCCAACTCCGTGCCGGCCCAGGCAGCCCCCCGCATCACGGGCGCCCAGTCCCTCATCCGTGCTCTCGAGGAAGTCGGCGCCGACACCGTATTCGGCATCCCCGGCGGCGCCATCCTGCCCGCCTACGACCCGATGATGGACTCCTCCCGGGTCCAGCACGTCCTGGTCCGGCACGAGCAGGGAGCAGGGCACGCCGCCACCGGCTATGCGCAGGCCACCGGCAAGGTCGGCGTCTGCATGGCCACCTCGGGGCCCGGAGCCACCAACCTGGTCACCCCGCTCGCCGACGCCCACATGGACTCCGTGCCGCTGGTCGCCATCACGGGGCAGGTCGCCACCTCCCTGATCGGTACGGACGGCTTCCAGGAGGCCGACATCTGCGGCATCTCGATGCCGGTCACCAAGCACAACTTCCTGGTCAAGGACCCCGACGACATCCCCAGGACGATCGCCGAGGCGTTCCACATCGCCTCCACCGGCCGCCCGGGCCCGGTGCTGGTCGACATCGCCAAGGACGCGCTCCAGGGGGAGACCGCCTTCCAGTGGCCGCCCACCACCGAGCTGCCCGGCTACCGGCCGGTCACCAAGCCGCACGGCAAGCAGATCCGGGAGGCCGCCAAGCTGCTGGCCGAGGCCCGCCGCCCGGTGCTCTACGTCGGCGGCGGCGTCCTGAAGGCCGGCGCCACGGCGGAGCTGAAGGTGCTCGCCGAGCTCACCGGCACCCCGGTGACCACCACGCTGATGGGCATCGGCGCCTTCCCGGACAGCCACCCCCAGCACCTGGGGATGCCGGGGATGCACGGCACCGTCGCGGCGGTCACCGCGCTGCAGAAGGCCGACCTGATCATCGCGCTCGGAGCCCGCTTCGACGACCGGGTCACCGGCAAGCTGGACTCCTTCGCCCCGCACGCCAAGATCGTCCACGCGGACATCGACCCCGCCGAGATCGGCAAGAACCGCGCGGCGGACGTGCCGATCGTCGGGGACGCCCGCGAGGTGCTGGCCGATCTGGTCGTCGCCCTCCAGGCCGAGGCCGCCGAGCACCCCGACCGGCAGAGCGACCGCTATGCCGACTGGTGGACCCTGCTGGACCGCTGGCGCACGACCTATCCGCTGGGCTACGACCTGCCCGAGGACGGTTCACTGGCTCCGCAGCAGGTCATCCAGCGGATCGGGGAACTGGCACCCGAGGGCACCATCTTCGCCGCGGGCGTCGGCCAGCACCAGATGTGGGCGGCCCACTTCGTCACCTACGACCAGCCCGCCACCTGGCTCAACTCGGGCGGACTGGGCACCATGGGCTACGCGGTCCCGGCGGCGCTGGGCGCCAAGGTCGGGATGCCCGACCGCGCGGTGTGGGCGATCGACGGCGACGGCTGTTTCCAGATGACCAACCAGGAGCTGGTCACCGCCGCCCTCAACGGCGCGCCGATCAAGGTCGCGATCATCAACAACGGAGCGCTGGGCATGGTCCGCCAGTGGCAGACCCTCTTCTACAACCAGCGCTACTCCAACACCGTCCTGCACAGCAGCGAGGAGGGCGAGCCCGGCCGGGGCACCCGCGTGCCCGACTTCGTGAAGCTCGCCGAGGCCATGGGCTGCGTCGGTATCCGCTGCGAGGACCCCGCGCAGCTCGACGCGGTCATCGAGAAGGCCAACGCCATCAACGACCGGCCCGTCGTCGTGGACTTCATCGTCCACGAGGACGCCATGGTCTGGCCGATGGTGGCGGCGGGCACCTCCAACGACGAGGTCATGGCGGCCCGCGGGGTCCGCCCCGACTTCGGCGACAGCGACGACTGACCGGGAACAGGAACGGAAGGCACCGAACGATGTCCAAGCACACGCTCTCCGTGCTGGTGGAGAACACCCCCGGCATCCTGGCCAGGATCGCCTCGCTCTTCTCCCGCCGCGGCTTCAACATCGACTCGCTCGCGGTGGGCGTCACCGAGCACCCCGACATCTCGCGCATCACCATCGTGGTGAACGTCGAGGACCTGCCGCTGGAGCAGGTCACCAAGCAGCTCAACAAGCTGGTCAACGTCCTCAAGATCGTCGAGCTGGAACCCGCCTCCGCGGTCCAGCGCGAACTCGTCCTGGTGAAGGTCCGCGCGGAGGGTGAGACCCGCTCCCAGATCGTGGAGATCGTCCAGCTCTTCCGCGCCAAGACCGTCGACGTCTCCCCGGAGGCCGTCACCATCGAGGCCACCGGCAGCGCCGACAAGCTGGAGGCGATGCTGAGGATGCTGGAGCCGTACGGCATCAAGGAACTGGTGCAGTCCGGCACCATCGCCATAGGGCGCGGCGCCCGCTCCATCACCGACCGGAGCCTGCGTGCGCTGGAGCGCACGGCCTGACCCTGCCCCCGAACCCTCCGCCCGCCCGGCCGTCATAGGTTGGGCAGCACTTCCATCATCAGCACAAGGAGAAACCCCAAGTGGCCGAGCTGTTCTACGACGACGACGCCGATCTGTCCATCATCCAGGGCCGCAAGGTCGCGGTCCTCGGATACGGCAGCCAGGGCCACGCCCACGCGCTGTCCCTGCGTGACTCGGGCGTCGACGTCCGGGTCGGCCTGCACGAGGGCTCGAAGTCGCGGGCCAGGGCCGAGGAGCAGGGCCTGCGGGTGACCACGCCGGACGAGGCGGTCCGGGAAGCGAACGTGGTCATGGTCCTGGTCCCGGACCCGCTCCAGGCCAAGGTCTACGAGGAGTCCATCGCCCCCCACCTCGAGGACGGCGACGCGCTCTTCTTCGGCCACGGCCTGAACATCCGCTACGACTTCATCAAGCCCCCGGCCTCGGTGGACGTCTGCATGGTCGCCCCGAAGGGCCCGGGCCACCTGGTCCGCCGACAGTACGAGGAGGGCCGCGGCGTGCCGTGCATCGCGGCCGTGGAGCAGGACGCGAGCGGCGGTGCCTTCGCGCTGACGCTGTCCTACGCCAAGGCCATCGGCGGCACCCGCGCGGGCGTCATCAAGACCACCTTCACCGAGGAGACCGAGACCGATCTCTTCGGCGAGCAGGCCGTGCTCTGCGGCGGTACGGCCGCACTGGTCAAGGCGGGCTTCGACACCCTGGTCGAGGCCGGCTACCAGCCGGAGATCGCCTACTTCGAGTGCCTCCACGAGCTGAAGCTGATCGTGGACCTCATGTACGAGGGCGGCCTGGAGAAGATGCGCTGGTCCGTCTCCGAGACCGCCGAGTGGGGCGACTACGTCTCGGGTCCGCGGGTGATCAACGACCAGACGCGGGCCGAGATGAAGAAGATCCTCGGCGACATCCAGGACGGCTCCTTCGCCAAGAACTGGATGGCCGAGTACAACGCCGGTCTGCCCCGGTACAACGAGTACAAGAAGGCCGACGAGGACAGCCTGCTGGCCACCACGGGCAAGAACCTGCGCTCCCTGATGAGCTGGGTCGACGAGGAGAAGTGACCCTCGCCCGGCGGTGAGCAGCCGTCCCGGCCGCGCCCGCGGCTCCGCGGAACCGGAGCGCACCCGCGGCCGGGGCGGGCATGTCCGCGCCCGGGGGCCCGTACGGACCCCCGGGCGCGGACGCGCAGCGCGACGGGCGGGCGCCGGGTGCGCCCGGACCGGAATCCGCCGGAATCCACCCGAACCCGTCCCGCCCCACGCGCCGGGTGTTCCGTTCCGCGGCCCCGAGGGCACGATCAGGGGCGGAGGCCCGCCCCGCAGGCGGTGTGGACCGATCGGCCACATCGGGGTGGTGCCCTCGATAGACTGCGGGTCCACAGGCTCACAGCGTCGTGCGTCTGCTCCTCCCGCCCCGCAGGGAAACGCGCCGTCCCAAGAATTTGGAGACCACGTGAGCAAGCCCGTAGTACTCATCGCCGAAGAGCTGTCGCCCGCGACCGTCGAAGCGCTGGGGCCGGATTTCGAGATCCGGCAGTGTGACGGCGCCGACCGGGGCGAACTCCTCCCCGCTCTCGCCGATGTGGACGCCGTTCTCGTCCGCTCCGCCACCAAGATCGACGCCGAGGCCGTGGCCGCGGCGCACAAGCTCAAGGTGGTCGCCCGCGCCGGAGTCGGACTCGACAACGTGGACGTGCCCGCGGCCACCAAGGCGGGCGTGATGGTGGTCAACGCCCCCACCTCCAACATCGTCACCGCGGCCGAACTGGCCTGCGGCCTGCTCATCGCGACGGCCCGGAACATTCCGCAGGCCAACACGGCGCTCAAGAACGGCGAGTGGAAGCGCAGCAAGTACACCGGCGTGGAGCTGAGCGAGAAGACGCTCGGCGTGGTCGGCCTGGGCCGGATCGGCGTGCTGGTGGCCCAGCGGATGTCGGCTTTCGGGATGAAGGTCGTCGCCTACGACCCGTTCGTGCAGCCGGCCCGGGCCGCGCAGATGGGCGTCAAGCTGCTCTCGCTGGACGAGCTGCTGGCCGTCTCGGACTTCATCACCGTCCACCTGCCCAAGACCCCGGAGACCCTCGGACTCATCGGGGACGAGGCGCTGCACAAGGTCAAGCCGAACGTGCGCGTGGTCAACGCGGCGCGCGGCGGCATCGTCGACGAGGAGGCGCTGGCGGCGGCGATCAAGGAGGGCCGGGTCGCGGGCGCGGGGCTGGACGTGTACGCCTCCGAGCCGTGCACAGACTCCCCGCTCTTCGCCTTCGACCAGGTCGTGTGCACCCCGCACCTGGGGGCCTCCACCGGTGAGGCGCAGGAGAAGGCCGGTATCGCGGTCGCCAAGTCGGTGCGGCTGGCCCTGGCGGGCGAGCTGGTGCCGGACGCGGTCAACGTGCAGGGCGGGGTGATCGCCGAGGACGTGCGCCCGGCGCTGCCGCTCGCCGAGAACCTGGGCCGGATCTTCACCGCACTGGCCGGCGAGGTCGCCGTCCGCCTGGACGTCGAGGTGTACGGCGAGATCACCCAGCACGATGTCAAGGTGCTGGAGCTGTCCGCGCTCAAGGGCGTGTTCGAGGACGTGGTGGACGACACGGTCAGCTACGTCAACGCGCCGCTGTTCGCCCAGGAGCGCGGGGTCGAGGTGCGGCTGACCACCTCCAGCGAGTCCGCCGAGCACCGCAACGTGGTGACCGTGCGGGGCACCCTCGCCGGGGGCGAGGAGGTCTCGGCGTCCGGCACGCTGTCCGGCCCCAAGCACCTCCAGAAGCTCGTCGCCATCAATGAGCACGGTGTGGACCTCGCGGTCGCCGATCACATGGCGTTCCTGCGCTACAGCGACCGGCCCGGCGTCGTCGGCACCGTCGGCCGCGTCCTGGGCGAGGCGGGCGTCAACATCGCGGGCATGCAGGTCTCCCGCGCCGAGGAGGGCGGCGAGGCGCTCGTCGCGCTGACCGTCGACGGCACCATCGGCGCCGCGGCCCTCTCCGAGATCGCCGACGAGGTGGGCGCCACCCACGCCCGGGCGGTCAACCTGACCGAGTGACGCGGGGGCCCCGCGAGGGGCCCACGCCGGCAGAACGGAAGGGGCCGCACGGGAACCGCGTGCGGCCCTCCGTCGTCCGGGCCGCGATCTGCCCCGAGTGCCGGATCTGCCGCCGCGCCCGGCCGTGAAGTCGACCCCCGCTGTGTCCGCCGCCGTACCCCCGCCGACCCACTGATCCCCGTACGCCCACGCCCGTATCGTCACGCCCCGGTCCCCGAAGGGGGCGAGGAGAGCCGCGCCCCCGGACTCGTCGACCGTCGGATCGGTGAAGCCGTCGAGGACGAGGGTGCGCGGGGCGCCGTACCTGCTGCAGAGCAGGTCGGTCAGGTCCTGCGGATCCAGGTCGCCGGGCAGGTACAGACAGCCGTCCCGCGGGCCGAGGCGGGCCAGCAGGTCGTCGAGGTCCGATTGCGTGAGCTCCATGGCGGACAGTGAAGCGCACCGCACTGACAACGGACGTGCTCACAGACGGGTCCGACGTCGAACCGGCAGGTGCCGGACCCGACCCGTGGAGACCGCCACCGGACGGGGCCGTTGTCGACGGGACCGCGGCTCTGGTCATCCGCTGCCGGTCAGCCGCCTTCGTCACCGGCGAAGTCGCGGATCCCGGAGGCGGTCACAGCCGGGCGGCCTTGAGCGCCATGTGCAGCAGCAGGCGGTCCTCACCTTCGTCCAGGTCCAGGCCGGTGAGGCGTTCGACCCGGGAGAGGCGGTAGTAGAGGGTCTGCCGGTGGATGCCGAGCGCGGCGGCGGCGCGGCCCGCCTGGCCCGCGCAGTCGAGGTAGACCTCCGCGGTGCGGGCGAGTTCGCGATGGGTGGCGCGGAGGAGGTCCTGCACAGCGGGATCGGGAGCGGTGCCCGCGGCGCGGGGGATGCCGGTGAGCATCCGGTAGGGCCCGATGGCGTCCCACTCGGCCAGTGCGCCCGGCCGGGGTTCGGCCGCCGCGGCCCGCGCCGCGGCGCGGGCCTCGTACCAGGCCGCCGGCAGGTCCGCCAGCCCGCTGCGCGGGCTGCTCAGCCCGGCGGCCGGGGCCGGAGCCCCCGTCGCCGGGTCGGTGCTCCCGGCCCGGCCCGGCGCGCGCAGCAGCCGGTCTGCCGCCGACCGGGCCGCCTCCAGGCCGTGCGGGGTGCGCAGCCGCACAAGCGCGGCCAGTGCCCCGTCCCGCACGCACTGGGCCGCGAGCCGGGGGAGGGCGGCGGGGAGCGGGCCGCGGACCGCGGTCGCGTCCTCCTCGGGCCAGGGCAGCACCGCCACCAGCACCAGCGTCCCGGACGCGGTCTCGCCCAGGGCCGTCCGCAGTCCGGCGAGCGCCTCGTCCCGCGCGGCCCCGCCGCGCTCGGCCAGGGCGGCGTGCAGCAGTCCCCCGGTCTGCTCCTCGGCTCGGGAGTCCGCGGCCAACTGGGCGCCGGTGCGGTCGGCGACCGCCATGGCCGCGGCCAGCCGCGGGTCGGTGAGCTCCAGCGCCCCGTCGTCCAGCAGCCAGATGTAGCCGTGCACGACGCCGCGGTCGCGGACCGGCAGGCAGATCCGGCCGTGCACCAGTCCCGCGGCCGGATCCGGCGGCACCTCCTGGCCGGAGACCGGGGGAGGGATGCGCACCGGGCCGTTCGCCCGGGCGATGCCGTAGCTCTCGAAGAAGGCGCGCACGGCGGGGGTGGAGCGCCGCTGGAGGATGGTGCGGGTGCGCACCGGGTCCAGCGCGGGGCCGCCCTCCTGCCCCTCGTCGCCGTCGGCACCGCCCTCGTGCGCCCCGAAGGCGATCAGCGAGAAGTCCCGGCTCTCCAGCGTGGCCGGGGTGCCCAGCAACTGCGAGACCTCGTCGATCAGCGCCTGGTAGTCCTCGCGCATGCCGTGGCCTCCTGTGCCTCGCGCCGTGCCGGCTGTCCCTCGCGGCCGTGTCCTGCCGCGCTGCCGCAGCGGGCCGCGTGTCCCGCCGGTCCATTCTCATACATCTGTCTGAGAGCCGGACCACGGACGCGTGACACCTGTCGATGGCCCCCGTGGTAGAGCGATCCTTAACTTCTAGGTGGCTTCCGCGTCACGCCCCCGCTGCGCGTGCGCCATCGAGCCACCCGCAAGAAGACTCCGTGGAGGTGCCCCGTGCTGGGACCCGTGCTCCTCGCCGCCGCGCGCAGCGACAGCATCCGCCGCCTCGTCTCGGCCGCTCCGGTGACCCGCCCGATGGTGGACCGGTTCGTGGCAGGCGAGCGGCTCGATCCGTGTCTGGACTCCGTCGCGGCGCTGGCCGCGCGCGGCATGCAGGTGACCATCGACCACCTGGGCGAGGACATCACCGACCGGTCGGAAGCGCTCCGTAACCGCGACGCCTACCTCGCGCTGACCGACGCGCTGGCCGCCGCCGGGCTCGCGGAGCAGGCCGAGATGTCGGTCAAGCTCTCCGCCTTCGGCCAGGCGCTCCCGGGCGGGCACGACCTGGCGCACGACAACGTGCTGCCCGTCGTCGAGGCCGCTGCCGCCGCCGGGACGACGGTCACCCTCGACATGGAGGACCACACCACCGTCGACTCGACGCTCGCGATCCTCGCGCAGCTCCGCGAGCGCTTCCCCGGTACCGGTGCCGTGGTCCAGTCGTACCTCTTCCGTACCGAGGAGGACTGCCACGCGCTCGCCGGTGAGGGCTCCCGGGTCCGGCTGGTCAAGGGTGCCTACAAGGAGCCCGCCGAGGTCGCGTACCAGGACAAGCACGAGGTCGACCGGGCGTACGTGCGCTGTCTGAAGATCCTGATGGCCGGTGACGGCTACCCGATGGTGGGATCCCACGATCCCCGCATGGTGGCCATCGCCCAGAATCTGGCCGAGCGTTACGGTCGAAAGCGGGACGAGTACGAGTTCCAGATGCTCTACGGCATCCGCGCGGCCGAGCAGGAGCGGCTGGTCGCGGACGGGCACCGGATGCGCGTCTACGTTCCGTACGGCACCGACTGGTACGGATACTTCATGCGGCGGCTGGCGGAGCGCCCCGCGAACATGGGCTTCTTCCTGCGCTCGCTCGTCACCAGCAACTGAGAACACCGCATCCGGGCACCCGACCGGCGCCCCCACCGACCGTCCGAACCACGACCCGAGGAGCAACCGTGGACGCTGTGACCCAGGTCCCCGCCCCGTACAACGAGCCGGTGCACACCTACGCGCCCGGCAGCCCCGAGCGCGCGCGCCTGGAGGCCAAGCTCAAGGAGCTGGGCGACAGCCCCCGCGAGCTGCCGATGACGATCGACGGCGTCAAGCGGATGGGCGGCGGCGAGCGTGTCGACGTCGTCCAGCCGCACAACCACCGGAAGGTCCTGGGCACCTACGCGACCGCCACCCGCCAGGACGCACAGGACGCCGTCGACGCGGCGCTCGCCGCGGCCCCGGCCTGGCGTGCGCTGTCCTTCGACGACCGGGCCGCGATCATCCTCAAGGCCGCCGAGCTGCTCTCCGGCCCCTGGCGCGAGACCATCGCCGCCTCCACCATGCTGGGCCAGTCCAAGACGGCGCAGCAGGCCGAGATCGACGCGCCCTGCGAGCTGATCGACTTCTGGCGCTTCAACGTGCACTTCGCCCGTGAGCTGATGACCGAGCAGCCGCTGGTCCAGCCCAACGGGATCTGGAACCGCATGGACCACCGCCCGCTGGAGGGCTTCGTCTACGCGATCACGCCGTTCAACTTCACCGCGATCGCGGGCAACCTGCCCACGGCCCCGGCGCTGATGGGCAACGTGGTCGTGTGGAAGCCGTCCCCCACCCAGACGCACTCCGCCGTGCTGCTCATGGAGCTGCTGGAGGAGGCCGGGCTGCCCAAGGGCGTCATCAATCTGGTGACCGGCGACGGCAAGGAGGTGTCCGAGGTCGCGCTGCCGCACCCGGACCTGGCCGGCGTCCACTTCACCGGCTCGACCGCCACCTTCCAGCACCTGTGGAAGTCCGTCGGCGAGAACATCACGAACTACAAGTCCTACCCGCGCATCGTCGGCGAGACCGGCGGCAAGGACTTCATCGTCGCCCACCCCTCGGCCGACCCGGCCGTGCTCAAGACCGCCATCACCCGGGGCGCCTTCGAGTACCAGGGCCAGAAGTGCTCCGCCGCCTCCCGCGCCTACCTGCCCCGCTCCCTGTGGGAGAGCGGCTTCAAGGACGACCTGGCCACCGAGGTGCGGGGGCTGTCCATGGGCGATGTGACGGACCTGTCGCACTTCATCGGCGCCGTCATCGACGACCGGGCCTTCGCCAAGAACAAGGCCGCCATCGACCGCGCGGCAGCCGATCCGTCCTGCGAGATCCTGGTCGGCGGGACCTGTGACGACAGCACCGGCTACTTCGTCTCGCCGACCGTCATCGTCTGCTCCGACCCGGAGAACGAGGTCTTCAAGGCCGAGTACTTCGGCCCGATCATCGCGGTCCACGTCTACGAGGACGAGAACTGGGACGCGATGCTGGACCAGATGGAGTCGGCCTCGGCGTACGCGCTGACCGGTGCCGTCCTGGCCAAGGACCGCGCGGTGCTGGCCGCCGCCTCGGAGAAGCTGCGGTTCGCCGCGGGCAACTTCTACCTCAACGACCGGCCCACCGGCTCCATCGTCGGCCAGCAGCCCTTCGGCGGTGCGCGGGCCTCGGGCACCAACGACAAGGCGGGCTCGAAGTTCAACCTGATCCGCTGGTCCTCGCCGCGTGCGATCAAGGAGACCCAGGTCGCGCCGACCGACTACCGGTACCCGCACATGGGCTGACGCCCCCGTGGCCCCTGTGCGACGAGGGCCCGGCCCCCTTCTCCGCCCGTACGGAGGGGGCCGGGCCCGCCCCTTTTCCGCGCTTCCTGCTCTTCCTGCTCTTCCTGCTCTTCCCTCTCTTCCCCCTCTTCCCGCTCTCTCCTCCCTCTCTCCGTGTCTCTCCCCGGCCCGCCGCGACCGGCCGGTGTGGGGCTCGTCTCAGATAGTAGGAAGCCCAACTATTTGGCGAGACATCACGGGCTCCGGCTCCTATCGTTGGAGAGAGCCGATCGTCCCGCTCGACCGAGCGCTTCGCGGGTGCGACACCGTGCGTTTCCGGCAGGTGATCCCTGCCGCACCGGTTGTCCCCGCACCGTTGGCTGTCCGGCAGATCTCTCCTCGCGTCTTGCGTTCCACGCCGTGCAGAAGGAGTTGCATTCCTATGGCCACGCCTACAGCCACCCACGTTCCCGCCTCCCGCGTCCGCCGCTCCCGCGCGGCGGCCCGCCTCCGCGACGAGGACCGCCGCAAGGCAGCCGAGGCCCTCCAGCGGGCTTTCGACCGCCGCTGAGCGGCCGCCGCCGAGCGGCCACGGCCGAGAGCGCCGTTGGGTCGCTGACCGGGCCGGGTCCGTGCTCCGCGGTGCTCCGCGGGGGCGGCTCCCGGCCGCGGCGGGGAGCCTCAGCGGCGGCGCACCGCGAAGTGGTCGATGCGCTGCCCCGACTGCGCCAGCGCCGTCACCGAGAGTGCAGGCCGTGGCCCGGGGCGGGATTCCACGACCAGGAAAGAGAACCCGGTGTAGCGGACCCGGGACCACTCCACGTGGTCCCGCTCGGCGCTCCGCTCCCCGGTCCAGCGGATTCCCGGGACGCTGTCCCGCTCCCGGACCTGCCCCTCGTGGCTGTCCGGTGCCCGGAAGTCGTACAGCTTGCGCCCGCCCCCGCCCGCCGTGACGTACACGGTCCCGTCTGCCACCGGGTCGGTCGTCCCGCCGCTCCGCAGTGCGCGGGTGGGCCTGCCGCCGCGCAGTGGGTCGGTGCGCTCGTAGACGTGGTTGTGCCCGTTGACCACGAGGTCGACGTGGTGCCGTTCGAACAGCGCCACCCATCTCTCCCGTACTCCGCCGTCCGAGCCGTGGGTGGCGGTCGAGTACGCGCAGTGGTGGAAGAAGACGACCAGGAAGTCGACGCCCCGGCGGGCGCGCAGCCGCTGCAGTGTCCGCTCCAGCCACCGCGTCTGCGCCCCGCCGGTGCAGCCGCGGTTGGCCGGGATCTCGTAGGAGACGTCGTTGGCGTCCAGGGCCACCACACCGACGTTCCCGTACACGAACGAGTAGATCCCGGGCGCCCGCTCCGGGTCGGGCCCGTCGCCGGGCAGTGACCAGCGTGCGGTCTGGCCGCCGTAGCCGTCGGGCGAGTACCAGGCTTCCATGTCGTGGTTGCCGGTGGTCACCATCCACGGCACCCGGCGGGCCACCGGTTCTATCTGGGCGAGGAACCGGTCCCACGTCCGCGCGTCGTAGCGGTCGGAGTCCTCGCCGTGCCCGGTCCCGTCGGCGTAGCAGATGTCGCCCGCGTGCAGATGGAAGGCCGGGTCCCGGTCGAGCAGGAGCCGGCCGGCGGTGCGCGCCTCGGGGCTGACGCCCTGGTCGCCGAAGGCGGTGAAGACGAAGGGCCGGGTGCCGTCGGCGGGGGCCGTGGTGAAGGAGTCCACGGTGTGTGACCGCTCGGGCGCCGCGGGGTCGAAGCCGTCGTGGCCGACGCCGTAGTAGTACGTCGTGCCCGGGCGCAGCCCCTCCAGGCCGACGTGCAGATAGAGCTGCTCGACACTCGGCAGCGCGCTGCTCAGCGCGGGGGTGTGCAGCGCGCGGACCTCCGCCGCCACCCTGCCGCCCAGGTCCCACGGTGCGGTGCCCACCCGCAGGTAGGGGCGCCGGACCGGGAGCGGTACCTGCCAGGAGATCCGCATCTGCGACGCCGGGTCGGCGCCGAAGGCCAGATGGCGGCCGGACGGAGCGACCAGCGCGCCGTCCACGGCGGTCCGGGGCAGCAGCGCCGCGCTGCCGCCGGGAGTGCTCCCGCCGCCGCGCAGCACCCCGGCGTCCGCGCGCAGCGCCGCGGCGCCCGCCGCCAGCAGTCCGCCGCCGCGCAGCACCCCGCGCCGGGTCGGGCCGCCCGGCAGCACGGGACGGACGCGGCGGCCGAGCTTCTCGCGCAGGTAGGCGTGCTGCTCGGCCATGCTCAGGCGGGCGGCGAGCCGAGCGGGCACACCCAGGTCGGGCAGGTCGTTCGCGGCCATGGTGCCAAGGTCCCCACGGGGGCCAACTGGCGGGCGACAGCGGCGGATACGGCCGCTGAACAGCGTGCGTCCGCCGGTGCAACCGCGGGCCTCGTCCGTCATACGGACAGCTTTATGTCACAGCCTGGGACGGGGAGTAGTGTCTGGCGCATGTCTTCAGGAACGGCCTCCCGCACGGACCGCACCATCGACCTCGCAGTGATCTCCGGAGACGGAATCGGCCCGGAGGTCGTCGCCCAGGGCCTCAAGGTCCTCACCGCCGTCCTCCCGCCGGACGTCGCGCTGGAGACGCATCCCTACGATCTCGGCGCCAAACGCTGGCACGCCACCGGGGAGACCCTCACCGACGAGGAGCTGGAGCGGCTCGCGGGGCACGACGCGATCCTGCTCGGCGCCATCGGCGACCCCGGCGTCCCCTCCGGGGTGCTGGAGCGCGGGCTGCTGCTCAAGCTGCGCTTCGCCTTCGACCACTTCGTCAACCTGCGCCCCTCCACGCTCTTCCCGAACACCGAGTCCCCGCTGGCGGGCCGCCCGGAGATCGACTTCGTCGTCGTCCGCGAGGGCACCGAGGGGCCTTACGTGGGCAACGGCGGCAGCATCCGCAAGGGCACCCCGCACGAGGTCGCCAACGAGGTCAGCGTCAACACCGCGTTCGGTGTGGAGCGGGTCGTGCGCGACGCGTTCGCCCGGGCGCAGGCGCGCCCGCGGAAGAAGCTCACCCTGGTGCACAAGAACAACGTGCTGGTGCACGCCGGCCACCTGTGGAAGGACACCTTCGACCGGGTCGGGCGCGAGTACCCCGAGGTGACGACCGACTATCTGCACGTCGACGCCGCCACGATCTTCATGGTGACCGACCCGGCGCGGTTCGACGTGATCGTCACCGACAACCTCTTCGGCGACATCATCACCGACCTCGCCGCCGCCGTCAGCGGCGGGATCGGGCTCGCGGCCTCGGGGAACATCAACCCCACCCGGCAGTTCCCGTCCATGTTCGAGCCGGTGCACGGGTCGGCGCCCGACATCGCGGGCAGCGGGAAGGCCGACCCGACCGCCACCGTGCTGTCCGTCGCGCTGCTGCTGCGCCACCTCGGCCACGAGGCCGAGGCCGCCCGCGTCGAGGCGGCCGTCACCGCGGATCTCGCCGAGCGGGACGCCGCTCCGGTCCGCACCACCGACGAGATCGGCGACGCGCTCGCGGCCCGCGTGGCCCGCTGAGCCGACCGCCGAGCCGTCCGCTGGACCCTGGCGGAGCGGCCGGCACCGCCGGGTTCCGGGTTCCGGGCCCGTGCTGCCGCAGGCCGCCGGCCCCCTGATCCGGCCCGTCCCGCCGTCGCGGCGGGACGGGCCGCCCTTCTGCGCTTCTCGCACCCCTGTCCGAAAGTGTTCGGCCGACGCGCGATAATCGGTGTGTGGACAGCGCCGGGAGGCAGCTCCCGCGTCCCGGTACCGCGCCGCGGAGCGCGGTGGCGAGGCGGCGGCGTGCTCGGAGCGACTGCGCCGCCAGGGCAGCCGCACCGGAGGCCCGTACCGGCGGGGAGCCCGGCCGCGAGGTCCGTAACGACACGAGCTAAGGACGCGGACATGACGACCCCCCGTATCGCATTCGACCTCGAACCGACCGCCGAGCCGCTCGGCGCCGCCGAGCGGGAGGCGGTGCTGGCGAACCCCGGTTTCGGGCGGTACTTCACCGACCACATGGTGACCATCGAGTGGACCGAGGACCGCGGCTGGCACGACGCGCGTCTGCAGCCCTACGCTCCGCTGTCGATCGACCCTGCCAACATGACGCTGCACTACGCGCAGTCGATCTTCGAGGGGCTGAAGGCGTACCGGCAGCCCGACGGCTCGGTGAAGGTCTTCCGGCCGGACGCCAACGCCCGCCGCTTCCAGCGCAGCGCCCGCCGGCTGGCGATGCCCCAGTTGCCCGTGGAGACCTTCGTCGAGGCGTGCGACCTGCTGGTGGGTCAGGACAGCGCGTGGGTGCCCGGCGGGGGCGAGGCGTCCCTCTATCTGCGGCCGTTCCTGTTCGCCACCGAGGTCGGGCTGGGGGTGCGGCCCGCGAACCGGTACACGTTCATGGTCATCGCGTCCCCGGCGGGCGCCTACTTCCCCGGCGGCGTCGAGCCCGTCTCGGTGTGGCTCTCCGAGGAGTACGTGCGTGCGGCGCCGGGCGGCACGGGCGAGGCCAAGTGCGCGGGCAACTACGCCGCCTCGCTGGTCGCCCAGGCGGAGGCCGCCGAGCACGGCTGCGACCAGGTGGTCTGGCTGGACGCGGTGGAGCGCCGCTACGTCGAGGAGATGGGGGGCATGAACCTCTACTTCGTCCAGGGCTCCGGCGCCGGCGCGCGGATCGTGACCCCGGAGCTGACCGGCACGCTGCTCCCGGGCATCACCCGCGACTCGCTGCTGCAGATCGCCGCCGACCTCGGGTACGCGACGGGGGAGGTGCGGCTGACGACCGACGCGTGGCGTGCGGGCAACGCCGACGGCTCGATCAGCGAGGTGTTCGCCTGCGGGACCGCCGCGGTGATCACGCCGGTCGGTCAGGTGAAGTCGGCGCGCGGCGAGTGGAAGGTCGGCGACGGCGGCGCCGGGGAGATCACGATGCGGCTCCGGGAGGCGCTGCTGGCGGTCCAGACCGGCCAGGCGGAGGACACGCACGGCTGGATGCACACCCTCGGTTCCTGACGGGTAGGTCCTCGCGGACATCGTGGGGCGTGTCACGGTAAGCCCGGAACCGACCTGACGTACATGTACCTGACATGCAGGGGTCGAACTTCCGTAGCTGAAGGGCCTTTTGGCAGCGCTGTCATGACGATGTCATCGACCGCCTCCCGGGAGGGCCGAGATCCAGATGCCGCGTCCCCAGCCGACCCAGCAGGATCAGGACAGCCAGCAGGAGATCAGACGAGCGGCGGCGGCGCTGGGCCGCCGCCGCTTGCTGACCGTCACGGGCGCCGCCGCGGTGCTCGCCTTCACCACCGACCTGCCCGGCAGTGCGCAGGCGGCCGAGGCGGACGCGCGGACCGCTGTCCGCGCCGACCCCTTCACTCTGGGCGTCGCCTCCGGCGACCCGCAGCCCGGCTCCGTCGTGCTGTGGACGCGCCTCGCGCCCGAGCCCTACGAGCCCGGCGGCGGCCTGCCGAAGGCGCGGATCCCCGTCCGCTGGGAGCTGGCGCACGACCGCCGCTTCCGCCGCGTCGTGCGCCGCGGCACGGCCCTCGCGCACCCCGAGCTCAACCATGCCGTGCACGTGGAGGCCGAGGGCCTGGGCGCCGACCGCGTGTACTACTACCGCTTCCGGGCGGGGAAGTGGCTCAGCCCGGTGGGCCGCACCCGCACGGCACCGGCTCCCGGCGCCGACATCGGCGAGCTCCGGCTGGCCGCCGTCTCCTGCCAGGCGTACCACCACGGCTACTTCACCGCCCACCGGCACCTCGCCGAGGAGGACGTGGACCTGGTCTTCCACCTCGGCGACTACCTGTACGAGTACGCCGTCGACGCGCACGGCGGCGCCCGCGGGTACACCGACCGGGAGCTGCCCTCCCGCTTCGACCGGGAGACGGTCTCGCTGGAGGAGTACCGGCTGCGGTACGCGCTCTACAAGTCGGACCCCGACCTGCAGGCAGCACACGCGGCGCACCCGTTCCTGGTCACCTGGGACGACCACGAGACGGAGAACAACTACGCGGACGACGTCCCCGAGGACGGCGGCTCCTCGGAGGACTTCCTGGTGCGCCGGGCGGCCGCCTACCGTGCGTACTGGGAGAACCTGCCGCTGCGCCGGCCGCAGCGGCCCAGGGGCCCGGACATGCGGCTCTACCGCAGGCTGCGGTTCGGCAGGCTGGCGCAGTTCGACATCCTCGACACCCGGCAGTACCGCTCGGACCAGGCGTACGGCGACGGATGGCACCACCCGGGCCCGGAGTCGACGGACCCGGCCCGCACCATGGTCGGCGCGGCGCAGGAGCGCTGGCTGCTCGACGGCTGGCGCAGCTCGGACACCGTCTGGAACCTCGTTCCGCAGCAGGTCACCTTCTCCGAGCGGCGCAGCAACAGCACCTCGGCCTACAAGGTCAGCATGGACGCCTGGGACGGCGCCCCGGCCTCCCGCGACCGGCTGCTGGCGGGTGCCGAGGCGGCCGGAGTGGAGAATCTGATGGTGCTCACCGGGGACGTGCACAAGGGGTACGCCTACGACATCAAGCGGGATTTCGGCGACCAGGACTCCCGCACGGTGGGGACCGAGATCGTGGCCACCTCCGTCACCAGCGGCATGGACGGCGAGGACCGCCCGTCCAACTGGGAGACCTATCTGGCGGCCAACCCGCACATGAAGTTCTACAACGGGCACCGGGGCTATGTGACCGTGCGGCTGGACAAGCGGCAGGCGCGGGCGGACTTCCGCACGGTCGCCGTCGTCACCGAGCCGGGAGCGCCGGTGCGCACCGCTGCCTCGTTCGCCACCCGGGTCGGCGAGCAGGGCCTGCACGAGGTGTGAGCAGGCCGGAGCCGACCGTCTGAGCGGCGGGTTTTCGCATCGTGAGACGGGAGGGGGTGCGGGGGGCGGGTTGTGCGAGACTTCCCCCGTGCCCTCGTTCGTCATGATTATTGGCAGCAGGCGCGCCGGTCCGCAGTGACCGACTGCCGTGGAACGACCCGTACGGCAGCGGACACCGTGCCCCAGACCCGCGCGCAGACCTCTCGCACCCGCGAGGGGTTTTTTCGTTTTCCGGCCCACCTCAGCCGGAGCGGACGGCGCGAGGGATGATGGGGGCAAGTGGAGCGCTTCCTTCCGGAACCACTGAACCCAGCCCAGGAGCCACCAGCCATGACCTCCGACGCGGCAGGCGCCGCAGCAGCCACCGGCAGCCCGACGGGACCGCAGGCCCCCGACGACGGTTTCCACGTCTTCGACACCACCCTGCGCGACGGGGCGCAGCGCGAGGGCGTCAACCTGACCGTCGCCGACAAGCTGACCATCGCCCGCCACCTCGACGAGTACGGGGTCGGCTTCATCGAGGGCGGCTGGCCGGGCGCCAACCCGCGCGACACCGAGTTCTTCGCCCGCGCCCCCGAGGAGATCGACTTCCGGCACGCACAGCTCGTCGCCTTCGGCTCCACCCGCAGGGCCGGTGTTCCCGCGCAGATCGACCCCCAGGTCCAAGCGCTGCTGGACGCGAAGGCACCGGTGGTCACCCTCGTCGCCAAGGCCCACGACCGCCATGTGGAGCTGGCACTGCGCACCACGCTGGAGGAGAACCTGTCGATGATCGCCGAGACGGTCGGCCATCTGCGGGAGCACGGCCGCCGCGTCTTCGTCGACTGCGAGCACTTCTTCGACGGCTACCAGGCCAACCCCCGCTACGCCGCGCAGGTCGTGCGCACCGCGCACGAGGCCGGCGCCGAGGTGGTCGTCCTCTGCGACACCAACGGCGGCATGATCCCCGCGCAGATCCAGGCCGTCGTCCGCACCGTGGCGGCCGACACCGGGGCCCGGCTGGGTATCCACGCACAGGACGACACCGGCTGCGCGGTCGCCAACACCCTGGCCGCCGTCGACGGCGGCGCCACCCACGTGCAGTGCACCGCCAACGGCTACGGCGAGCGCGTCGGGAACGCCAACCTCTTCCCCGTCGTCGCCGCGCTGGAGCTCAAGTACGGCAGGCGCGTGCTGCCCGAGGGCGCGCTCGCCGAGACCACCCGCATCTCGCACGCCATCGCCGAGGTCGTCAACCTGACCCCCTCCACCCACCAGCCCTACGTCGGCACCTCCGCCTTCGCCCACAAGGGCGGGCTGCACGCCTCCGCGATCAAGATCGATCCGGACCTCTACCAGCACATCGCCCCCGAGCTCGTCGGCAACACCATGCGGATGCTCGTCTCCGACATGGCCGGGCGTGCCTCCGTCGAGCTCAAGGGCAAGGAGCTGGGCTACGACCTGAGCGGCGAGCGGGAACTGGTCGGCCGGGTGGTCGAGCGGGTCAAGGAGCAGGAACTCAAGGGCTACACCTACGAGGCCGCCGACGCCTCCTTCGAACTGCTGCTCAGGGACGAGGTGCACGGCGGCGCCACGGGCACCGCACCCCGGTTCTTCCGGGCCGAGTCCTGGCGCGCCATCGTCGAGCAGCGGCCCGACGGCATGCAGGTCAACGAGGCGACGGTGAAGCTGTGGGCCAAGGGCGAGCGCATCGTCGTCACCGGCGAGGGCAACGGCCCCGTCGATGCGCTGGACCGGGCCCTGCGGGCCGGACTGGAGCGCATCCACCCGGCGCTGGCGCGGCTGAACCTGGTCGACTACAAGGTCCGCATCCTGGAGGGCGCGCACGGCACCTCCTCCACCACCCGGGTACTGCTGTCCATGAGCGACGGCAGCGGGGAGTGGACGACGGTCGGCGTCGGCGACAACGTCATCGCCGCCTCCTGGCAGGCCCTGGACGACGGCTACACCTACGGGCTGCTGCGCGCCGGGGCCGAGGCACAGGACTGACCCCCGCGGCCGGTCGACCGGCAGGGCCGGTCAGCCGGCCGCAGGGGACAGGGACTGGTCGAAGTGGTCGCGGACGTGGCCCAGGACCAGCTCCCGGTCCACCCCCGGCAGGCCCACCACCAGATGGGTGCCGAAGCCGTCCAGGAGGGCCCGGGTGCGGGTGGCGAAGCGGTCCGCGTCGACCGCGGCGAACTCGCCCCGGCCCGCGCCCTCCACCAGCAGCGCCACCAGGTCCCGATGCCAGCTCAGCTCCAGTTCGAGCTGGCGGGCGCGCATCTCGTCGTCGCCCGACTGGGATCTGTTCCACACCTCCAGCCACAGCGCCCAGTGCGGATCGCGGTGGCCCTCCGGCAGATAGAGCGCCACCAGCGCGTCCAGCCGCTCACGCGCGGGCACCCGGCGGGCGAGAGCGGCCCGCCGCGCCGAGCCGAGCTGCTCCTCGCTCCACTGCAGGGTCTGCAGCAGCAACTCGTCCTTGGTCTTGAAGTAGTAGACGAGATGGCCGCTGCTCATGCCGACCTCGCGGCCGAGCGCGGCCATCGTCAGCCGGTCCAGGCCGCGTTCGGCGATCATCTCCATGGCGGTGGCCAGGAGCTGCTCCCGGGGCTGGGCAGCCCGCCGCCTGCCCCCGTCGGGGCGCTCGCGGTTGCCTCCGGTCCGTGCGACCACCGCCGTGCTCCTCCCTCGGCCGGTGCGCCCGGCGGCGCCGGCCGGCGCCGCGGCGCCCTCGGCTGCCGACCGTTCAGCCTAACCGGGTCCGCTCGTGCCGGTGCCGGTGCCGGTGCCGGTGCCGGTGCCGGGGCCTCCGCCGCCGCGCGGCCGGCTCAGACCCGCGGCTGCTGCTGGGTGATGCAGTGGACGCCGCCCCCCGCGGCGAAGACGGTGCGCGCGTCCACCAGCGTGACCGTGCGCCGCGGGAACAGGCGGCGGAAGATCCCGGCGGCGTGCTCGTCGCGCGGATCGCCGAACCCGCACAGCACCACCCCGCCGTTGCACAGGTAGTGGTTGACGTAGCTGTAGTCGACCGGTTCGCCGTCCGCCGTGTGCGTCACCGTCGGCGCGGGCAGCTCGACGACCTCCAGCCGCCTGCCCCGCGCGTCGGTGGCCGACCGCAGCAGCTTGACCGTCTCGGCGCACAGCTCGTGGTCGGGGTGCGCCGGATCCGGCTGGGTGTGGGCCACCACCACGCCCGGCGCGGCGAACGCGGCCACCAGATCGACATGCCCGCGGGTGCCGTAGGTGCCGTAGTCGGCGGTCAGTCCGCGGGGCAGCCAGACCGCCTTGCGGGTGCCCAGCCGCGCGTGCACCTCCGCCTCGACCTCCTCGTGCGTCCAGCCCGGATTGCGCTCGGGGCCCAGCTGCACGGTCTCGGTGAGCAGGACCGTCCCCTCGCCGTCCACGTGGATGCCGCCGCCCTCGTTCACCAGTCGCGAGGTGTGCACCGCGGCGCCCGCGCGTCCGGCCACGGCCGCGCCGATCTGCGCGTCCCGCTCCCACCGGGCCCACGACTGGGCGCCCCAGCCGTTGAACGTCCAGTCCACGGCGGCCAGCCGGCCGCCCTGGGTGACGAACGTCGGCCCGATGTCCCGCATCCACGCGTCGTCCAGCGGCTCGGCGACCACCTCGATGTCCGGGCCGAGCTGCTGCCGGGCCGCTGTCGCGTCGGCGGGCGAGGCGACCATCGTGACCGGCTCGAAGCGGCGCACGGCGCGGGCCACCGACGCCCAGGCGGCGCGTGCCCCGGCCAGCACCGCCGCGTCCTCGAAGGTCGGGTTGGCGCCCGGCCAGGCCATCCAGGTGCGCTCGTGCGGCGCCCACTCGGGCGGCATGACAGGGGCGGCGGCGGACGTGGGGGTGCTCATGGAGGCAGCTTCCTTGCGGTGGTCGGCGGTCGGTCGTGCCGCGGGTGCGGCCGAGCGGCGGGTCGGAAGGCGGTCGGTCGTGCCGCGGGTGCGGCCGCGAAGCGGTCGGAAGGCGGTCGGGACAAGGAGCGGACGGAGGTTCGGGGGAGGCACGCGGCGGGAGGGTCAGAGGAAGTAGAGGCGGTTGAGCGAGACCCGCTCGGCCGGGTCGGAGCGCAGCGGCTCACCGTCCAGCGTCACCAGTCCGCTGTGCTGGTCGACCTCGACCGAGCCCAGCCGCGCGTTGTGCACCAGGTCCGCCGGACCGATCCCGCGGGTGCCCCGCACGGCGACCCGGCGGCGGCGGGTCGGCAGGGTGTCCGCGCCGCGGTCGGCCGCGGCGGCGGAGACGAAGGCGACGGACAGCTCGGCGGGTGCCGCGCCGTGTGCCCCGAACAGCGGTCCCAGCACCAGCGGTTCGCTGGTGTCGGTCGCCGCGTTGGGGTCGCCGGTGACACCCCAGGCGGGGAAGCCGGATTTGAGGACGAGCTGCGGCTTGGCGCCGAAGTAGGCGGGGTGCCACAGCACGATGTCGGCCATCTTGCCCGGCTCCAGCGAGCCGATCTCGTGCGCCAGGCCGTGCGCCAGGGCCGGATTGAGGGTCAGCTTGGCGATGTAGCGCAGCACGCGCGCGTTGTCGTCGGCGTCACCGGTGGCGGTGCCGCGGTCCCCGGCGCCCAGCAGCGCCGTGCCGTCCTCCAGCGGTCCGCGTTCCGCCTTGAGCTTGGCCGCCATCTGGAAGGTGCGCCGCACGGTCTCGCCCGCGCGGCCCATGCCCTGCGCGTCGGAGGAGGTGATGCCGATGGCGCCCAGGTCGTGCAGGACGTCCTCGGCGCCCATGGTGCCCGCGCGGATCCGGTCGCGGGCCATGGCCGCGTCGCCGGGCAGGTCCGTCTTCAGGTCGTGCACCGAGACGATCATGCCGTAGTGCTCGGCGACCGCGTCCCGGCCGAAGGGCAGCGTGGGATTGGTCGAGGAGCCGATGACGTTGGGCACGCCCGCCATCCGCAGCACGTTCGGGACGTGGCCGCCGCCGCAGCCCTCGATGTGGAAGGCGTGGACGGTGCGCCCCTCCAGCACGGCGAGGGTGTCCTCGACGGCCAGCGCCTCGTTCAGCCCGTCGCTGTGCAGCGCGACCTGGACGTCGTACTCCTCGGCGACCCGCAGCGCGGTGTCCAGCGCCCGGTGGTGCGCACCCATGTCCTCGTGCACCTTGAAGCCGCAGGCGCCGCCCTCGGCCAGCGCCTCCACCAGCGGTGCGGGATGCGAGGAGGAGCCGCGGCCCAGGAAGCCGATGTTCACCGGCCAGGCGTCGAACGCGGAGAAGGCGTGCCGCAGTGCCCAGGGCGAGTTGACCCCCACACCCCACACCGGGCCGAACTCCTGGCCGATGACGGTCGTGGTGCCGGAGGACAGGGACGCCTCCATGATGCGCGGGGAGAGCAGGTGGACATGGGTGTCCACGGCACCCGCCGTGGCGATCATCCCCTCGCCGGAGACGATCGAGGTGCCGGTGCCCACGACGACGTCCACACCGTCGACGGTGTCCGGGTTGCCCGCCCGCCCGATCGCGTGGATCCGGCCTTCCCGGATCCCGATGGACACCTTGCGGATGCCCTGCACGGCGTCGATCACCAGCACGTTGCTGATCACGACGTCGCAGGTCTCGCGGACGGCGGCCGCCTTGAGATGCAGCCCGTCCCGGGCCGTCTTGCCGAACCCGGCCAGGAACTCGTCCCCCGGCTGCTGGGAGTCGGACTCGACACGGACGACGAGTCCGGTGTCGCCCAGCCGCACCCGGTCGCCCTTCCGCGGTCCGTGCACCGCCGCGTACTCGCGTGCGTCCCGGCTCATGCCTCTCCCTCCTCGCGGCGCGCGGCCGGCTCAGCAGCGCCCAGATATCCGCAGGCCGCCGCGCGCCGCAGCGCCTCCGCACGGGCCCCGGGCGCGTCCAGCGGACCGTCCACCAGACCGGCGAAACCGATGGCGATCCGGTCGCCGCCGAGCGGCACCAGCTCCACCGTGCGCGTGCCGCCCGGATCGAAGCGCACCGAGGAGCCGGCCGGTACCGCGAGCCGCATGCCGTAGGCGGCGGCACGGTCGAACTCCAGCCGCGGGTTGGCTTCGAAGAAGTGGAAGTGCGAGGTCACGCTGACCGGCACCGCCGCGGTGTTGCGCACGGTCAGCGACAGCGCGGCCGGTCGCGGTGCGTAGGCCGCGTCGGTGCCCTCGTCCGGCCCGGCGGGCAGCACGGCGCCGGGGCCCGCGTGCGCGTCCGCTCCGTCCGGGTCCCCGGCGCCGTATCCGCCGGTACCACCTGGCCCGGCGGCACCGGCGGCACCGGTGGTGCCGGGGGAGCGGAGCGGGTGGGGGAGCACGGCGAGCCGGGAGCCGTCCTCGAAGACGGCCTCCACCTGGATCTCGGTCAGCACGTCGGCCACTCCGGGCAGCACGTCCTCGGGGTCCAGCGCGGCGCGTCCGGCCGCGACGGCCTCGGCGAGCCGGAGCCCGTCGCGGGCCGCCTCGCAGACGGTGTCGGCGATCAGCGCCGTGGCCTCCGGCACGTTCAGCCGCAGCCCCCGGGCCCGCCGGGCCCGTGCCAGCTCGGCCGTGCCGAAGATCAGCAGGCGGTCTCGTTCGGTCGGACCCAGCCGCACGCTCTCCCCACCTTCCGGTCGTGGTGCATGACGCCGGTCGTGGTGCATGACGTCACGTGTGGGAAGCCAGCATTTAGAGCAACACTCAAATAGTCAAGTCTCGGCATCGACCATTGACCGCACGGCTAGGGATGCATCAGATTGAGCGCTGCTCAAACCAATGCCAGGACCCTCCAGGGAGCACCATGCAGATCGAGCAGCACGGCGTCGATGTCATCCCCGAAGCGGAACGCACCAGCAGTCCCCGCGACATCGTGAGCTTCCTCATCGGATCGAACCTGGCGCTCGGCGTCGTCATCTTCGGCTGGCTGCCGGTCTCCTTCGGGCTCGGCTTCTGGCCCGCCGTCACCTCGCTGGTGGCCGGAACCCTGGTCGGCACGGTGCTGGTCGCCCCGCTCGCGCTGGTCTCGCTGCGCACCGCCACCAACCTCTCGACCAGCAGCGGTGCCCAGTTCGGAGTGCGCGGCAGACTGCTGGGCTCCGCGATCGGGCTGCTGCTCTCGCTCGGCTACACGGCGCTCACCCTGTGGGTCGGCGGCGACGCGATGGTCGGCTCGCTCGCCCGGCTCTTCGGCCTCCCCGACTCCGCGGCCGGATACGCGCTCGTCTACGCCGTGCTGGCCGTGTGCACCGCCGGGTGCGCCGTCTACGGCTACAAGCTGCTGCTGCGGCTGAGCCGCGTCCTCGCTCTCGGCATGACCGCGCTGCTGGTCGTCGGAGCGTTCGCCTACGCGCCGCACTTCACCACCCAGGCGCCCGCCGGGACCTCCTACCTGCTCGGCGACTTCTGGACGACCTGGCTGCTGTCGGTCGTGGCGGCCGGACTCAGCGGCCCCATCGCCTTCATCACGCTGCTGGGCGACTACACCCGCTACATGTCACCGGCCCGGCACTCCTCCCGTCGGATCTACCTCACCACCTGCGTCGGACTGGTCGCCGGACTGCTGATCCCCCAGCTCTTCGGCACCTTCACCGCGGTCGCCGTCGGTGCGGCCACCGACTACGCGGGGCCGCTCGTGCGGGAGGCGCCGTTCTGGTTCCTGGTGCCGCTGCTGCTCGCGGCCTCGTTCGGCTCGGTCGGCAACGCGGGGCTGATGCTCTACTCGATGGGGCTCGACCTGGACGCCATCGTCCCGCGCACCACCCGCACCCGGGCCACCTGCACCGTGGCGGCCCTGGCGACCGCCCTCGTCTTCCTCGGTCACTTCGTGTGGGACGCGCAGGACGCGATGACCTCGTTCGTGCTGCTGCTGACCGCCGTGGGGACCCCCTGGGCGGTGATCGTCCTGATCGGGCACGCGCGCTGCCGGGGAAGCTACGACGCGGAGGCACTGCAGGTCCTCAACCGGCGCTCGGTGGGCGGCCGCTACTGGTACACCGCGGGCTGGCACCTCCGTGCCACGCTGGCCTGGGCCGTCGGTTCCGCCGTCGGACTGCTGGCCGTCGACACACCCCTGTACACCGGCCCGCTCGTCCCGCACCTGGGCGGGTTCGACCTCAGCTTCCTCCTCTCGGCCGCCGTCTCGGCCTCGGCGTTCCTCCTCCTGGCGGGGGGCCGGGCGGCGGCCGGCCCCGGCGGCGCCCCCGGCGGGCCGCCCGCGGCCCGGTCGGCAGCGCGCGACCGGGGACCGGAAGTGGCCGTTCCGCGGCCCTGACCCCGCCGCGTCGGGCGCGCCGCCGGGCCGCGCGGAGCGCCCGACGTCCCCGGTAAAGTGCAGAACCGCCGGTCGGAGGCTGTGGGGACTCCACAGCCCGCCGCGCCGGGCATGGGAGAGTTCCCTGCTCACCGGCCGCGCCCCGGCAAGGTTCTGTCCAGCGCTGCCATGAAAAAGCCACGGAGACTGTACGAATCTGACGACGGTGATCGGCGTCTTGGTTTCGTAGGGTCTATACATGACCGATCTGTCCCAGCCGTCGCCCCAGGCCGAGCAGGCCCCGCCCGGTTCGCCCGGTTCCGTTCCGGCGCAGGACACGCGCGGCCGTGTCGCCGAACTGCACGCGATCCGTGCGCAGGCGTACCGAGGCCCCAGCGAGCGGGCGACCGAGGCCCAGCACGCGAAAGGCAAGCTGACCGCCCGCGAGCGGATCGAACTGCTCCTGGACGAGGGCAGCTTCCGCGAGATCGAGCCACTGCGCCGGCACCGCGCCTCCGGCTTCGGCCTGGAGGAGAAGAAGCCCTACACCGACGGTGTGATCACCGGCTGGGGCACCGTGCACGGCCGGACCGTCTTCGTCTACGCGCACGACTTCCGGATCTTCGGCGGCGCGCTGGGCGAGGCCCACGCCACCAAGATCCACAAGCTGATGGACAAGGCCATCGCGGCAGGTGCCCCGCTGGTCTCCCTCAACGACGGCGCCGGGGCCCGCATCCAGGAGGGTGTCGCGGCGCTGGCCGGCTACGGCGGCATCTTCCAGCGCAACACCAAGGCGTCCGGGGTCATCCCGCAGATCAGCGTGATGCTCGGTCCGTGCGCGGGCGGCGCGGCCTACAGCCCGGCGCTGACCGACTTCGTCTTCATGGTCCGGGACACCTCGCAGATGTTCATCACCGGGCCCGACGTGGTGCAGGCGGTGACCGGGGCCGAGGTGAGCCAGGACGGCCTGGGCGGCGCCGACGTGCACGCGGCGACCTCCGGCGTGGCGCACTTCGCCTACGACGACGAGGAGACCTGCCTGGAGGAGGTGCGCTACCTCCTCTCGCTGCTGCCGCAGAACAACCGCGAGAACCCGCCCGCCGAGCCCACGGACGACCCCGCCGACCGGCGCGGTGAAGCCCTGCTGGACCTGGTCCCCGCCGACGGCAACCGTCCGTACGACATGCGCAAGGTGATCGAGGAGCTCGTCGACGACGGCGACTTCCTGGAGGTCCACGAGCGCTGGGCGACCAACATCATCTGCACCCTGGCGCGGATGGACGGCGAGGTCGTCGGCATCGTGGCCAACCAGCCGCAGTCGCTCGCCGGGGTGCTGGACATCGAGGCCAGCGAGAAGGCGGCCCGCTTCGTGCAGATGTGCGACGCCTTCAACATCCCGATCCTCACCCTGCTGGACGTCCCCGGCTTCCTCCCCGGCGTCGACCAGGAGCACGGCGGCATCATCCGGCACGGCGCCAAGCTGCTCTACGCCTACTGCAACGCCACCGTGCCGCGCATCTCCGTCGTCCTGCGCAAGGCGTACGGCGGGGCCTACATCGTGATGGACAGCCAGTCCATCGGTGCGGACCTGACGTTCGCCTGGCCGACCAACGAGATCGCGGTGATGGGCGCCGAGGGCGCCGCCAACGTCATCTTCCGCAAGCAGATCGCCGCGGCCGACGACCCCGAGGCCATGCGCACCCGCATGGTCAAGGAGTACAAGGCCGAGCTGATGCACCCCTACTACGCCGCCGAGCGCGGCCTGGTGGACGACGTCATCGATCCGGTCGAGACCCGCGAGGTCCTCGTGCGGTCCCTGGCGATGCTGCGCAGCAAGCACGCAGACCTGCCGTCGCGCAAGCACGGCAACCCCCCGCAGTGACACCGCGGGCGCCGGTGCACACCGCCGCAGCGCCCCGGAAACCGCACAGCAACCCGGCAGCGATGGGAGCACAGATGAACGAGAACCCGAAGGAGCCTGGCAGTACGGGTCAGCTGACCGCCGAGGCGAGCAGCGTCGTGCGCGTGGAGAAGGGGCGGGCCAACGCGGAGGAACTGGCCGCGGTCACCGCGTTGCTGCTCGCCCGCGCCGCCTCGACCCGCGCCGGGGAGCCGCAGCCCGCGGCCCGCCGCGGCCGCCCGAGCAAGGCGGGATGGCGCCGGCTGGAGCGCCAGCACGGCTTCCGCGCCCCGCACAGCTGGCAGGGCTAGCCACCGCTCCGCGCGCTGCTCCGCGAGAAGCGGCCGCACACGGGCACGACGAAGGCGCGTGCCGGAATCCCGGGACAGGATTCCGGCACGCGCCTTCGTGCGTGCGCAGGGCGGCGGGTCAACCCGCCGGCGCGTCCACCAGAGTGGTGCGGCGGGGATTGGCGGTCCGCTCCGGCAGCGTGGTGGCTGCCTCCGGGGAGTCGGCGAGTCCGCTCACCGAGCCGTCCAGGGTGCCGGCGTCGCCGACGGGGTCGGCGTCCTTCAGGTGTGCCAGGGTGGTGCGCCGCGGGTTCGCTATGTTCCGCATGGTCGCTGTGGACTTCACTGGGGCCCTTACCTCGCTCGGCTCGCTGTGCTTGTCATTCCAACGTGGTATGTAAACGCCGAGGGTAGGCCCGCCATTCCCCTCAGGAACGTGATCTAGGCAACGTCTGGCCTGTGAGTTTCCTCACGAACCCGTTACCAAAACCGACATAAGTAGTCGTTGAATCCGGATGCGTAATCGGACACAGGTGGGCCAAGGGGGCAATGTGTCCGTGGAGCCGAACGTACGGGCCTGGCGCACCCGCACCGGGGCGCGCAGGTCCAATCCATGGAAACCTGGCATTTCGCAGCGCGAATATCACCTTCCGTGCATCGCCGAACGCGCGCGGTAATCGACACTCAAGGGTTATCCACAGACCTTGTTGGAGATCCTGCACTGTGCTGGAATTCCACGGACCGCCGTAGGACGAAACAGACCGGAGCGCGTCGGGCGCACACGCAAGCGGCGCCGCGCGACGGTGATGAGGGGACGCGCCGGTCATCACGACCGCCATGGGGGCCTCGGACCCCCACGACTCGATACCGTCCCGCCCGTCGCGAGCGGGGGGACGCCTGGTCCAGAGGTTGCGACGCTAGTGCAGGGACGTTTCAAGAGGGATGGCAGCGCTGAGGGAGCCCCGGAGGCGCACGGCTCGGCCGACCACGGGTCCCGGACGCAGCGCGCCGAGGACGGCGGGTCCACGGGCGGTGAGCAGGGCGCGCCCGCCGGCGGGCAGGTGAGCACTGTCAAGGGAGCCGGGAAGGCCGGGAAGGCCGGGAAAAAGGAGAAGGCCGGCAAGGCGGCCAAGGGCGGCAAGCCGGCCGACGGCGACGCCGGGAACGTCGGAAGCGCCGAGAACGCCGAGAACCGGACCCAGGGCCCCGTCGAGGGCGGTCCCGACCTCGGCCCCCGGGTCGCCCTGCGCAACTGGCGCATCAGCACCCGCCTGGTCTCCCTCCTCGCGCTCCCCGTCATCGCCGCCACCACGCTCGGCGGGATGCGGATCTCCAGCTCGCTGCAGAACGTCGACCAGCTCGACAACATGAAGCTCCTCACCGAGATGACGGAGCAGGCCACCAACCTGGCGGCGAAGCTCCAGGACGAGCGGGACAAGTCCGCCGGCCCGCTGGTGAGCACCGGTGACGAGAAGGACGACAATGTCGTCGCCCCCCGCGAGCAGACCGACAAGGCGTTCCGCTCCTTCCAGAAGGCCACTGCCGACATCGACGGCGGCGACGAGGCGATGGCGGGCATCCAGTCCACCGTCCTGGACATCGTCCGCCAGCTCCAGGCGATCAACACGATCCGCGAACGCGCCTACGAGAACCCCGACAACGTCTCCCAGACGGTCAACGCCTACAACCAGGTGATCGACTCGCTGCTCTCCCTCTCGCAGGACATGGCGCAGGCGACGAGCAACTCGGAGATGATCCGCAGCACCCGCGCGCTGGCCGCCTTCTCCAGCGCCAAGGAGTACGCCTCCATGCAGCGCGCGATCATCTCCGCCGGGCTGGCCCACCAGCCCAGCCCCAAGCTCTCCGAGAACGACCGGCTCTACGCCCGCACCGCGACCGACAGTGAGGACGCCGAGCTGGACAGCTTCGGCAAGGTCTACGGCGACAAGGCCGCCGACACCCTCCTCAAGCCGATCAGCGGCGGCGACGTCAACGTCCGGCTGGCCGACAACTACCGCGACCGGATGCTGCACAGCCCGGATGCGATCAGGAAGCAGAAGCGCACCTACGTCGACTGGATGGACCAGGACGCTTCCAAGATCGTCAGCATGGAGAAGATCGAGCGCACGCTGCTGGAGAAGATGGAGCAGCAGGCGCGCGAGCTGCGCTCCGAAGCCCAGCGCGAGGCGTTCATCAGCGGTGCGCTCATCCTGCTCGTGCTGGGCATCTCGCTGGTCGGCGCGTTCGTCGTCGCCCGCTCCATGGTCCGCTCGCTGCGCCGTCTCCAGGACACCGCCCAGGACGTGGCCCGCAAGCGGCTGCCCGAGCTGGTCAAGCAGATGTCCGAGGCCGAGCCGCAGGACGTGGACACCTCCGTCGAGTCGGTCGGCGTGCACAGCCGGGACGAGATCGGCAAGGTGGCCGCGGCCTTCGACGACGTCCACCGGGAGGCCGTCCGCCTCGCCGGTGAGCAGGCGCTGCTGCGGGGGAACGTCAACGCGATGTTCACCAACCTCTCGCGGCGCAGCCAGAGCCTGATCCAGCGTCAGCTCTCGCTCATCTCCGAACTGGAGTCCCGCGAGGCCGACCCGGACCAGCTCTCCTCGCTCTTCAAGCTCGACCACCTCGCCACCCGCATGCGGCGCAACGGCGAGAACCTGCTGGTGCTCGCCGGTGAGGAGCCGGGCCGCCGCTGGACCCGCCCCGTGCCGCTGGTCGACGTGCTCCGCGCCGCCGCCTCCGAGGTGGAGCAGTACGAACGCATCGAGCTGAACGCGGTGCCCGCGACCGAGGTCGCCGGCCGGGTCGTCAACGACCTCGTCCACCTGCTCGCCGAACTGCTGGAGAACGCCACCTCGTTCTCCTCCCCGCAGACCAAGGTCAAGGTCACCGGGCACGCACTGCCCGACGGCCGCGTCCTCGTCGAGATCCACGACACCGGTATCGGGCTGTCGCCCGAGGACCTGTCCGCGATCAACGAGCGGCTGGCCAACCCGCCGACGGTGGACGTCTCCGTCTCCCGCCGGATGGGTCTGTTCGTGGTCGGCCGGCTGTCCCTGCGGCACGGCATCCGCATCCAGCTCCGGCCCTCCGACTCCGGGGGCACGACCGCGCTGGTCATGCTCCCCGTCGACGTCGCGCAGGGCGGCGGCCAGGGCACCAAGGGCCGCCCGGGGGCCGGCACGCCCGGCGGTCAGGGAGGCCCCCCGCCCCCGCAGACCCGGGGCGGCAGCAAGGGCGGCAACCTCGCGGCGGCGCTCCAGCGCGGCCCGCAGAGCGGTGCCTCCGGTGGCCCGGGTGCTCCCGGCCTCGGCCAGGGCCCCGGCCCGGCCATCGGCGCCGGTGAACCCGCGCGGATGGACGCACTGCCGCCGCGCGGCCAGGACACCGGTGGTGCCCGGCCCGCGCTGCCGGCCCGGGACGCCAACCGCCCCCAGCCCGGCTCCGGTGGCAGCGCCGTCGACTTCTTCGGTGCGCCGCCCGACGCGGCCCGCCCCGGACAGGCCCCGGGCGGCCCGGACAGCGGCGCCGCCCCGTCCGCACCCCGGCGCGACCAGGGCGGCCCTGCCGCCGCGCTCCCCGGCGGTCCCGCGGGTCCGCCCGCGCAGGGTCCGGGTACCGGGCAGTTCGCGTTGCCGCAGTCGGGTGGTCCCGTCGACACGGGTGGGTTCGCGCGTCCGGGCGGTCCGCAGGACGGTCCGGGGAGCACGAGCGAGATTCCGCGGATCACCCCGGACGGTCCTGCCGACACCGGTCAGTTCCCGCACCCCGGCGGCCCCCAGGCAGGACCGGGCAGCACGGGGCAGTTCCCGCAGGTCGGCCACGGCGGTCCCGCCGGTCCCGGCCAGTCCCCGCAGTCGCCCTCCGCGCAGGGCCCGGGCACCGGGCAGTTCGCGTTGCCGCAGTCGGGTGGTCCCGTCGACACGGGTGGGTTCGCGCGTCCGGGCGGTCCGCAGGACGGTCCGGGGAGCACGAGCGAGATTCCGCGGATCACCCCGGACGGTCCCGCCGGCACCGGTCAGTTCCCGCAGCCCGGCAGCCCCGACGGCCCCGGGCACACCGGCCAGTTCGCCCGCCCCCAGGCCGGCGGCGGCCCCGGTGGTCCGGCCGCGTTCCCGCAGGCGCCCTTCGGGGACGCCCCGGGCGAGCGCCCCTCGGACGGCGAGCAGAGCCGCCCGAGTTGGGCCCGGCCCGAACAGGGCCCCGGTGACGAGGACACTCCGCGCGGCCACGACGAGCCCGAGGGCACCGGCGAGTACGCCCGTCCGGGGTACCCCGGAGCCGCTCCGGGCGCGCCGGGCCAGGACATCCCCCACGGGCAGCCGGGAGCCGCACCCGGGGACGGCATACCCTCGGGCCCGCCGGCCCCCGCGGACGCTCCGACGCCGATCTTCGCGTCCATGGAGTCCAACTGGTTCCGCGGCCCCGGCCAGTCCGCGCCGCAGCAGCCGATGCCCCAGCAGTCGCCCGGCACCGGCCCGGAGCGCGGCGGCACCGGGCAGTGGCCTGCCCAGCCGCAGGGCCCCGAGCAGTCCGCCCCGGCGCAGTCCTCGCTGCCCCAGAGCCAGGCCGCCCCGGGCGTACCCGGTGCTGCGGGCCAGGGGAGCGCGACCGTCGACGAGAGCTGGGGCGCCTCACCCAACGACGAGCGCTGGCGGCGCGCCGAACAGCTCCGCCAGCCTGCAGCCGGCGGGGTCACCACCTCGGGTCTGCCGCGTCGGGTGCCCCGCGCCAACCTGGTCGCGGGCACCGCACAGCAGCAGTCCTCCGCACAGGCCGGCCCCCAGGTCTCCCGCGCGCCGGACGATGTGCGCGGTCGGCTGACCAATCTCCGCCGCGGTATCCAGCAGGGCCGACAGGCCGGCACGGACCCCCGTGGCGCAGGTCCCACCTATCAGCAGGAGCGTTAGTTGAGTCCGATGAGCCAGGCTGCGCAGAATCTGAACTGGTTGATCACCAACTTCGTGGAGAACACCCCAGGGGTGTCGCACACGGTGGTGGTCTCCGCCGACGGCCTGCTTCTGGCCATGTCGGAGGGCTTTCCGCGGGATCGTGCCGATCAGTTGGCGGCGGTCGCGTCGGGACTCACCTCGCTGACGGCAGGTGCCTCGCGCATCTTCGAGGGCGGCAGCGTCAATCAGACGGTTGTGGAGATGGAGAAGGGTTTCCTCTTCATCATGTCCATCTCCGACGGCTCTTCACTGGCCGTCCTCGCCCACCCGGAAGCGGACATCGGCCTCATCGGCTACGAGATGGCTCTCTTGGTGGACCGTGCTGGAAGCGTACTCACTCCAGACGTGCGCGCGGAACTCCAGGGAAGCATTCTCAACTGATCATCACGCTCCCCCCACCTGAGCACCACAGTCCGTTCGCCGACCCCATGCCTCGCTCGGAGGAGCCATGACCCCGCCGCCCGCTTCGCACGATCCGTACGGTGTGCACAACGCGCATGCGCCGTACGGAGGAGAGGGCGACCAGCCACTGGTGCGTCCGTACGCCATGACGGGCGGCCGTACCCGGCCGCGCTACCAGCTCGCCATCGAGGCGCTGGTGAGCAGCACCGCGGACCCGATGCAGCTGCAGGGGCTGCTCCCCGAGCACCAGCGGATCTGCCACCTGTGCCGGGAGGTCAAGTCGGTCGCGGAGATCTCCGCGCTGCTCGCCATCCCGCTGGGGGTGGCCCGCATTCTCGTCGCCGACCTCGCCGAGGCCGGGATGGTGGCCATCCACCAGCCCGGCAGCTCCTCGGACCCGGGCGGTGCTCCCGATGTGACGTTGCTGGAAAGGGTGCTCAGTGGACTTCGTAAGCTCTAGCCCGCAGATGGACCCCGCCGGGCGGCAGCCGGCCCCGCCGGTCGGGCCGATGGGTTCGATGGGACAGGCCGGCCAGCAGGGGTACGGGATGCCCGCCTCCGGGCGGAAAAAAGACATCTCGGAGATCAACCCGCTGCGCACCGAGGCCGTGATGACCTCTGCCTCGGCCGGTATCGACGACCTGACCCACACCGCGGACAAGACCACCACGACGGTGGCGATGGACTTCGGCCGGATCACCCTGGACGACGACCTGATCCTGTATTTGTTCGGTACGCCGGGTCAGGACCGGTTCTGGTTCATGTGGGACGACCTGGTGCGGGGTGCGATCGGTGCGGTGGTGCTGGTGGACACCCGCCGGCTGGCGGACTGTTTCCCGGCGGTGGACTACTTCGAGAACAGCGGGCTGCCGTTCGTGATCGCGCTCAACGGGTTCGACGGGCATCAGCCCTACGCACCCGAAGAGGTCCGCGAAGCCCTCCAGATCGGCCCCGACACCCCGATCATCACCACTGATGCGCGGCACCGAGCCGAGGCGAAGAGCGGGTTGATCACCCTGGTGGAGCACGCGCTGCTCGCCCGCCTCAAGTAGCGCGCCGCGCCCGCCCGATCGGGATGGGGCATCGTACGACCGGTGTCCCGGGGAGGCTGTGTTTTTCGCCATGCCCGGGAACCGTGACGGCCTCACGTTCATAACGTTTCGACAGAGAATTACGTCGGCGTGAACACGCCGGGCGCGCGGAGCGTCTCACTCTGCGTACGAATCCCGGGCCATTTGGCGCCGCACGGCCCCAATGCCCGTTTTTCCGCGGGCCGGAATCCTCGTTCCTCCTTGCCCTCCGTGATGCGCCAACTGTTTGGAGGGAGCGGTCGTGACGTGCTGGAATTCCCTGAACTCAGCAGTAGCGCAGGCGCAGGCTGTCAGGGGGCGCCGCGCACCGAGAGGTGAGAAGTCGAGTGAGGCGAACGACCAGGGGTACGTCGGGACCGGCACAGGGTTCCGCACGGCAGGGCACCGCGGAATCGCGGGGTAACTTCACCCCGCCGCAGCGTTCGGCCACGTCGCGCGGCCCGGATGCCTCGGCCTCCCAGCCGCCACCCGCCACCGGGAGCGGCAGCAGATGGCAGGCGCGGAACTGGCGCGTTCCCACCCGGCTGAACGCGATCCTGCTCATACCCGTGCTCGTGGCGCTCGTCTTCGGCGGCTTCAAGGTCGAATCCGACATCTCGGCCTGGCAGGACGCCAAGGAAGCCCAGCGTACGGCGGAACTGGTGGAGGCGGCGGCCAATTACGGCAACGCCCTCATCGACGAGCGGGACCGCACCGCCGAGCCGCTGCTGCGGGGGGACCGGGACGACCCCGCGGTCCGCAAGGCCCGCGCCGCGACCGACCGGGCCGCCGAGGAGTTCAAGAAGGCGGCCTCCCACCTCCCGGACAACCCGGGCCTCAAGCGCCGGCTCGCCGCGTTCGAGAAGGTGGAGCCGCGGCTGCCGGTGCTGCGCGAGTCCGCGTACTCCAAGGACATGAGCGGCGTGGAGACCGAAGAGGGCTACGTCACCATCCAGCACCCCCTGATGGAGTTCGCCAACGAACTGGGGCTGGGCACCGGCAACGTCACCTCCTTCGGCCGGACGGTCTACGCCATCTCGCTGGCCAAGGCCGCCGAGTCGCTGCAGCGCGGCCTGGGCACCCATCTGATGGTCAAGCCGGGTCCCACCCGCGCGGACAAGGAGGCCCAGCGGACCGCGCTGGCCTCGTACCGCTACCTGGAGCGCATCGCGCTGGGCGAGTACACCTCCGGTGGCCGTCCGGAGGACGTGAAGCTGCTCAAGCAGGAGTCCGCCAAGGCGGAGAAGGCGGGCCGCAGGCAGGTGGAGGCGGCGCGCGAGCATGCCGCGGCCAAGGGCGAGAAGTTCGTGGCCCCGCCCTCCATGGCCAAGATGGTCAAGGCCATCGGGTCCGGCGCCGGTCCGCGCGATCTGCGCGCCAAGGGCATCACCACCGAAAGCTATTTCGAAACCGCCACCGGCACCTTCGACGCCTATCGCGCGGTCGAGTCGAAGCTCACCCGCGACGCGGTCGCCGAGACCGAGGAGATCGCCTCCGACGCGCGTCGGAACGCGCTGGTGAACTCGGCGATCGTGCTGGTCGCGCTGCTGTTCGCGTTCATCATCGCCGGGCGGATGGCCCGCTCGATGAGCCAGAGCATGCGCACGCTGCGCACCGCGGCCTTCGACGTGGCCCAGCAGCGGCTGCCGATGCTGGTCGACCAGCTCTCGCGCACCGAACCCGGTCGCGTGGACACCCGCGTGCAGCCGATTCCGATCACCAGCCGTGACGAGATCGGCGAGGTGGCCCGCGCCTTCGACCAGGTGCACCGGGAGGCCGTGCGACTGGCCGCCGAGCAGGCGCTGCTGCGCGGCAACGTCAACGCGATCTTCACCAACCTCTCCCGCCGCAACCAGGGCCTCATCGAACGCCAGCTTGAGCTGGTGACGGAGATGGAGAACAGCGAGGCGGACCCGGACCAGCTCGAGAAGCTGTTCCGAATGGACCACCTGTCCACCCGCATGCGGCGCAACGGTGAGAACCTGCTGGTGCTCGCCGGCGAGGAACCCGGCCGCCGGTGGACGGAGCCGGTGCCGCTGGTGGACATCCTGCGTGCCGCCTCCTCCGAGGTGGAGCACTACGAACGCATCGAGATCAGCGGCATCCCGGAGACGGAGATCCACGGGCAGGTCGTCAACGACCTGGTCCACCTGCTCGCCGAGCTGCTGGAGAACGCCGCGTCGTTCTCCTCGCCGCAGAGCAAGGTGCGGGTGACCGCCACCCGGCTGCCGGACGGCCGGATGATGATCGAGATCCACGACAAGGGCATCGGCCTGACCGCCGAGGACTTCGCGGACCTCAACCACAAGCTGGCCAACCCGCCGACGGTCGACGCCGCCGTCTCCCAGCGCATGGGCCTGTTCGTGGTCGGCCGCCTCGCGGACCGGCACGGTATCCGCGTCCAGTTGCGCCCCTCCGGGGAGCAGGCGGGCACCACCTCGCTGGTGATGCTTCCCGACGCCATCACCCACGGCGGCGGCGGGGAGGAGAGCCCCGAGGAGGACTTCACCGTCTCCCGGATCGTCCCCGAGCATCCGCGCGGCCCGAACAGCGTGGAGGGCGCCCGCTCGGCCGCCGAGCTCGGCTTCGACGATTCGCGCTACGGCTCCGGGAACCAGCACCCGTCCCCGGGCGTGGACAACCGCCCCGGGCTTCCTGAGGAACGCCGGTCGGCCATCGAGGCACCGCGGCCGCAGCAGCCGCAGCAGCTGCAGCAGCCGCAGCAGCCGCAGCAGGACGTCTACCCGCCGCAGGGGCAGCCGCCCGGTGGCCACGGGCAGTACGACCCGTATCAGCAGCAGGGCGGCGCCCCGTACCGGACCGGGTACGAGCAGACCGGCGAGATCGCCGCTCAGCAGTACACCGGCGGCTATCCGGAGGCGTACGGCCAGGGCTATGCGCAGCCCTACGCGCCGCCCGCCACCGGGCGTCCCCAGGAGTCCGCCGACGGCGGCACCGGAGCCTACGGGGACCAGCAGCTTCCGCCTCAACAGGCAGGCCACAGCGGCCAGTACCTTCCCCACCAGTCAGAAGCGGAATCCGCACCTGGCGTTCCCCACGGGGATGTCGACCGTGTAGGTTTCGACCGTCCGGGTTCCCTCCCCGACAACTGGAGCACCACGACCGACGCGGGCCTCCCGCGCCGGGACGCGGGGCGGCAGCAGGACGGAGCGCCGGCGGCCCAGCAGCAGGCTCCCGCCCAAAGCTGGGAAGCTCCGGCCGAGGAGTCGGCCGGGCAGCCGTCGCAGGAGGAATCCGGAACCCACCGGTGGAGCGAGAACGACGAACGCTGGAGCAGGGCGGGCCAGTTGCGCGCCCCGCAGTCCGGCGGCGTCACCTCGTCCGGGCTGCCGCGCAGGGTGCCCAGGGCCAACCTGGTCGCGGGCGCGGCGGAGGAGAACTCGCAGGGTACTCCCGCGGTCTCCCGGGCGCCCGAGGACGTGCGCGGAAGACTGAGCAACCTGCACCGCGGCGTCCGCCAGGGACGTACCGCGGGTGACGGCAACCAGAATGACCGACAGGGCTTCGGCCCCGGAAGCACCTACGATCAGGAGCGTTAGTGTGAGCCCGATGAGCCAGGCGGCGCAGAACCTGAACTGGTTGATCACCAACTTCGTGGACAACACCCCCGGGGTGTCCCACACGGTGGTGGTCTCCGCCGACGGACTCCTGCTCGCGATGTCCGAGGGCTTCCCGCGCGATCGCGCCGACCAGTTGGCGGCGGTCGCATCGGGGCTCACCTCGCTGACCGCGGGCGCGTCCCGGATCTTCGAGGGCGGTGCGGTGAACCAGACGGTTGTGGAGATGGAGCGGGGTTTCCTGTTCATCATGTCCATCTCCGACGGTTCCTCGCTGGCCGTCCTCGCCCACCCCGAGGCCGACATCGGTCTGGTGGGGTACGAGATGGCGCTGCTGGTCGACCGCGCCGGAGGGGTCCTCACCCCGGATCTGCGAGCGGAACTGCAGGGCAGTCTTCTCAACTAGGGCACAACTGGCCCACGGCAGTGCGGAACGCCGCCGGGCGCCATAAGGTGCCGTGAGCGCAACGGTCGTATGTCCGTGAGTCGGAGGAGGAAACGTGGCAACGCCCCCAGGAGGTCCGTCGTCGTACGGCAGTGGTCGTTCCGATCAGCCGGAGGACGTCCGAGCGGCCGCGGCCCCGGGCGGGGACGCGCCCTTCCTCAACCGTTTCAACTTCCCCTCCGCGCCCAGTGAGTACGTCCAGCGACCGGCCGGCCAGCAGCAGCCGCCGCCCCAGGGCGGACAGCCGCCGCAGCACGGCCGGCCGCCGCAGCACGCGGGGCAGCCGCCGTACGGTGCGCAGCCCCCGCAGCGGCACCCGCAGCAGCAGGAACCGCAGCAGCAGAACCCGCAGACCCGCATCCAGCCCGTGCAGCCCGGACACGCGGACAGGACGGCCGGCACCCAGCGCGCCGCCGCCCAGCCCCCGCCGCCGCAGCAGCCGCTGGTGCGCCCCTACGCGATGACGGGGGGCCGGACCCGTCCCCGCTACCAGCTCGCCATCGAGGCGCTGGTGCACACCACGGCGGAGAACGCTCAGCTCCAGGGCCAGCTCCCGGAGCACCAGCGGATCTGCCGCCTGTGCTACGAGATCAAGTCGGTCGCCGAGATCTCAGCACTTCTGACCATTCCGCTCGGCGTCGCCCGGATCCTCGTCGCCGACCTGGCCGAGGCCGGACTCGTCGCCATCCACCAGCCGGGCGGTGACGAGACCACCGCCGACGGTCAACCAGACGTGACACTGCTCGAAAGGGTGCTCAGTGGACTTCGGAAGCTCTAGCGCCGGGCCCGTCGGGGGTACGACAGCCCGCTCGACGACCTCCGCGAAGATCGTGGTGGCCGGCGGTTTCGGCGTGGGCAAGACGACCTTCGTCGGTGCGGTCTCGGAGATCAACCCGCTGCGCAC
>NZ_FOGO01000013.1:71383-226171 GCF_900111245.1 Streptomyces qinglanensis
GCGGGCTGCCGTTCGTGATCGCGCTCAACGGGTTCGACGGGCATCAGCCCTACGCACCCGAAGAGGTCCGCGAAGCCCTCCAGATCGGCCCCGACGCGCCCATCATCACCACCGACGCGCGGCACCGCGCGGACGCCAAGAGCGCGCTGATCACCCTGGTGGAGCACGCCCTGATGGCGCGCCTGCGCTGAGCACCGCGCTCCGCGGCGGGCATCCGTCCGGCGGGACGCGGCTGCGTCCCGCGGGCCGGCCGGTCCGGCGGAGCCCTCCCGCGCCGGGCGTCGACGGCTCCGCGGGGCGGAGCCGGGGGCGGCCGGGAGCCGGGAGAACCCGTCCCCGGGCCCTGCGACCGGTGGAATACGCTGGGGGTCTCAGCCATCGGCCCCGCAGCGAAGGACCCCTGTGCGCATCGCAAGATTCTCCCTGGACGGAACCGTAGGGTTCGGCGTCGTCGAGGGCGAGCCCTCCAGCCCGGAGGGCCCCGTCCTGGACATCATCAAGGGCCACCCCTTCGCCGAGTTCGAGCGCACGGGCCAGAAGCTGCCCCTGAGCAAGGTCCGGATCCTGCCGCCGACCCTGCCCAACAAGGTGGTCGCGGTCGGCAGGAACTACGCCGAGCACGCGAAGGAACTCGGCAACGAGGTCCCCGAGGTCCCGGTCACCTTCCTCAAGCCGTCCACGTCGGTGATCGGCCCGAACGACCCCATCGGCTACCCGTCCTTCTCGAACGAGGTGCACCACGAGGCGGAGCTGGCGGTGGTCATCGGCCGGCTGTGCAAGGACGTGCCGCGCGAGCGCGCCAAGGACGTCATCCTCGGCTACACCTGCGCCAACGACATCACCGCGCGTGACGTGCAGCGCACGGAGAACCAGTGGGCCCGTGCCAAGGGCTTCGACGGCTCCTGCCCACTGGGCCCCTGGACGGAGACCGAGCTGGACGCCGCCGACGTCGGCATCATGTGCACCGTCAACGGCGAGCAGCGCCAGTTGGGCCGCACCAGCGAGATGATCAGGCCCGTGGAGGACCTGATCGTCCACATCACCCAGGCCATGACTCTGCTGCCGGGCGATGTCATCCTCACCGGCACCCCCGCGGGGGTCGGCCCCGTGAACGTCGGCGACGAGGTCGCCGTCACCATCGAAGGAATCGGCACTCTCACCAATAAGGTGATCAAGCGTGACTAACGCGACCGCGGACACGGACGTCCGCGTACGTTTCTGTCCCTCCCCGACCGGTAACCCCCACGTGGGTCTGGTCCGTACCGCCCTGTTCAATTGGGCGTACGCCCGGCACACCGGCGGCACCCTGGTCTTCCGGATCGAGGACACCGACGCCGCGCGGGACTCCGAGGAGTCCTACGAGCAGCTCCTGGACGCGATGCGCTGGCTGGGCCTCGACTGGGACGAGGGCCCGGAGGTCGGCGGCCCGCACGGCCCCTACCGGCAGTCCCAGCGGACGGACAGCTACGCGGACATCGCGCGCAAGCTGCTGGAGGGCGGCTACGCCTACCCGTGCTACTGCACGGCGGAGGAGCTCGACCAGCGCCGCGAGCAGGCCCGCAAGGAGGGCCGCCCCTCCGGCTACGACGGCCGCTGCCGCGAGCTGACCGGCGAGCAGATCGCCGACTACGAGGCCGAGGGGCGCAGCCACGTCGTCCGTTTCCGGATGCCGGACGAGCCGATCACCTTCACCGACCTGGTCCGCGGCGAGATCACCTTCCAGCCGGAGAACGTCACCGACTACGGCATCCTGCGCGCCAACGGCGCTCCGCTGTACACGCTGGTCAACCCGGTCGACGACGCCCTGATGGACATCACGCACGTGCTGCGCGGCGAGGACCTGCTCTCCTCCACGCCGCGGCAGATCGCGCTCTACCGGGCCCTGACGGAGCTGGGCGTCGCCCGGCGCATCCCGGAGTTCGGGCACCTGCCGTACGTGATGGGCGAGGGCAACAAGAAGCTCTCCAAGCGTGACCCGCAGTCCTCCCTCAACCTCTACCGCGAGCGCGGTTTCCTGCGCGAGGGCCTGCTCAACTACCTCTCCCTCCTCGGCTGGTCGATCTCCGAGGACCGGGACGTCTTCTCGATGGAGGAGATGGTCGCCGCCTTCGACATCCGGGACGTCAACGCCAATCCGGCGCGCTTCGACCTGAAGAAGTGCGAGGCCATCAACGCCACGCACCTGCGGGAGATGGCGCTGAAGGACTTCGTCGCGGCCTGCGAGCCGTGGCTGAAGGCCCCCTACGCGCCCTGGGACGAGGCGGACTTCTCCCGGCAGGCGTTCGAGGAGCTGGCGCCGTTGGCCCAGACCCGGCTGACGGTCCTCTCGGACATCACCGACAACGTCGACTTCCTCTTCCTGGAGAAGCCGGTCGAGGACGAGAAGTCCTGGCAGAAGGCGATGAAGGAGGGCTCGGCCGACCTGCTGCGCACGGCCCGCGCCCGGCTGGACACCGCCGACTGGCGGTCCGCCGAGTCGCTCAAGGAGGCCGTCCTGGCCGCGGGGGAGGAGCACGGGCTGAAACTGGGCAAGGCCCAGGCGCCGGTGCGGGTGGCCGTCACCGGCCGTACCGTCGGCCTGCCGCTCTTCGAGTCCCTCCAGGTGCTCGGCAAGGACCGCACCCTGGAGCGCATCGACGCGGCCCTGGCCAAGCTCGGTTCGTAGCAGCCGAGGTGGGGACGGTGCACCGGAGCGGGCGCCGGGAACTCGTTTTGGAGCACCGTCCTCGATCAGGTAATGTTCTGTCTGTCGCCGAACGGGGCAGGCCGAAAAGGCCGGAACCGCACGGCGGCCACCCAGACAAAATCCCCCCGGGGGGTTGCGTTTCGGTGGGCTATGGTGTAATTGGCAGCACGACTGATTCTGGTTCAGTTAGTCTAGGTTCGAGTCCTGGTAGCCCAGCAAGATCCGCGTTCTGTTCGGAAGCGTTCATGTTCTGCGAGATCGAGGCCCCCGTTGTGTAGCGGCCTAGCACGCCGCCCTCTCAAGGCGGTAGCGCCGGTTCGAATCCGGTCGGGGGTACGGATTCCGTCCGGAGTCGGCAGACCCGGGTGGGATCACAGATAGGGCCCCCGTTGTGTAGCGGCCTAGCACGCCGCCCTCTCAAGGCGGTAGCGCCGGTTCGAATCCGGTCGGGGGTACTCGATCACGAAGGCCCCGCACCTCACGGTGCGGGGCCTTCGTCGTGCCGTATCCGGTCCGCTCCCGGCCCCCGACCCGGCGGCCGGACTGCTCGCGAGCAGGGCCGTCACCAGCGATCCGCGCGAGTACGCGGTGATCCAGTACGGGGAGTCGACGGAGAAGCCGCCGCCTGCGCCGCCGACGCCGGGCCTACGCACCGGCTCCCCTGTGCCGCCTTCGGCCGCCGGGCCCAGGACGGCAGGGGTGCGGCCGGGAGCCGGCACGCGACGTACGCCGTGTCCGCCGGGGTGCACGAGAGCGTCTACGCCGCCATGCCGCCATGCCGCCATGCCGCCATGCCGCCCTGCGGGCCGGCGGCCGCCCGCGGAAGCGCGCCCGTCGGACGACAGCGGGACCGCGCCGCTCAGCGGCTGTCGGCCGCCTCCGGCGGAGCCTGATCCGCCGGAGACCGCGGGCGGCGCGGTGGACCGGGGCGCCCCGCGGCGTCCCGGCGGATCAGATCCCGCCCGGCCGCCGCAGCGACTCGCTGAGCCGGGTCGCCGCGTCCACGATGGCCTGGGCATGCATCCGGCCCGGGTGGCGGGTGAGCCGCTCGATGGGCCCGGAGACGGAGACCGCGGCCACCACCCGGTTCGAGGGGCCGCGCACGGGCGCCGAGACGGACGCCACCCCCGGCTCCCGCTCGCCGATCGACTGCGCCCAGCCCCGGCGCCGCACCCCGGACAGCGCGGTGGCGGTGAAGCGGGCGCCCTGCAGTCCGCGGTGCAGCCGCTCGGGCTCCTCCCAGGCCATCAGGATCTGCGCGGCCGAGCCCGCCTTCATGGGCAGGGTGGAGCCGACCGGCACGGTGTCCCGCAGCCCGGAGAGGCGCTCCGCCGCGGCCACGCAGATGCGCATGTCGCCCTGGCGGCGGTAGAGCTGCGCGCTCTCGCCGGTCACATCGCGCAGGTGGGTGAGCACCGGGCCCGCCGCCGCCAGAAGCCGGTCCTCGCCCGCCGCCGCGGCCAGCTCGCCCAGCCGGGGACCGAGGATGAACCGGCCCTGCATGTCGCGGGCCACCATGCGGTGGTGCTCGAGAGCCACCGCGAGCCGGTGCGCCGTGGGGCGCGCGAGACCGGTCGCGGAGACCAGCCCGGCGAGGGTGGCCGGACCGGACTCCAGAGCGCTCAGTACCAGAGCTGCCTTGTCGAGAACGCCGACGCCGCTAGAGTTGTCCATGCGTCGATACTCACGTCTCAAACTGTGAAACGCAAGTTCAATTTTCCCGGCGAACCGCCAATCTTGAAGGACGGGCCGCCGCTGCGCGGGGGTCCCCCGGCCGCAGGCCGGGGGAGGTACTGATCTCGACATGTGGTCGGCGGCGCTGCCGACCGAAGGGAATGCGATGGGACGCACACTCGCGGAGAAGGTCTGGGACGACCATGTCGTCAGGCGCGCGGAAGGCGAGCCGGACCTTCTCTTCATCGATCTGCACCTGCTCCACGAGGTGACCAGCCCGCAGGCGTTCGACGGGCTCCGCAAGGCGGGCCGTGCCGTGCGGCGGACGGATCTGACCATCGCGACCGAGGACCACAACACCCCCACCCTCGACATCGACAAGCCGATCGCCGACCCGGTCTCCCGGGTCCAGTTGGAGACGCTGCGGAAGAACTGCGCCGACTTCGGCGTGCGGCTGCACCCGCTGGGCGACGTCGAACAGGGTGTCGTGCACGTGGTCGGGCCGCAGCTCGGCCTGACCCAGCCCGGCACGACGGTGGTCTGCGGGGACAGCCACACCTCGACGCACGGCGCGTTCGGCGCGCTCGCCTTCGGCATCGGCACCTCCCAGGTCGAGCACGTGCTCGCGACCCAGACGCTGCCCATGGCGCCGTTCCGCACCATGGCGGTCACCGTGAACGGCGAGCTGCCCGAGGACGTCACCGCCAAGGACCTGATCCTGGCCGTGATCGCCAGGATCGGCACCGGTGGCGGGCAGGGGTACGTGATCGAGTACCGCGGCGAGGCCATCGAGAAGCTGTCGATGGAAGCCCGCATGACCATCTGCAACATGTCCATCGAGGCGGGCGCCCGAGCCGGGATGATCGCCCCGGACGAGACCACCTTCGCCTACGTCCAAGGCCGCGAGCACGCCCCCCGCGGCGCGGACTGGGACGAGGCGGTCGCCTACTGGAAGACGCTGCACACCGACCAGGACGCGGCCTTCGACCACGAGGTGGTCATCGAGGCGTCCGAACTCGCGCCGTTCGTCACCTGGGGCACCAATCCCGGACAGGGCGCGCCGCTGTCGCACGCGGTGCCGGACCCGGCCTCCTTCGAGGACGCCAGCGAGCGGTACGCCGCGGAGAAGGCCCTGGACTACATGGGACTGCGCGCCGGGCAGCCGCTGCGCGAGGTCGCCGTCGACACCGTCTTCGTCGGCTCGTGCACCAACGGCCGGATCGAGGACCTGCGTTCGGCCGCCTCGGTGCTGCAGGGGCGCACGGTGGCCGACGGCGTCCGGATGCTGGTCGTGCCCGGCTCCGTACGGGTCGCCCTGCAGGCCGTCGAGGAGGGGCTGGACGCGGTGTTCACCGCCGCCGGGGCCGAGTGGCGGCACGCGGGCTGCTCGATGTGCCTGGGGATGAACCCCGACCAGCTCCAGCCCGGTGAGCGCGCCGCCTCCACCTCGAACCGCAACTTCGAGGGCCGCCAGGGCAAGGGCGGACGCACCCATCTGGTCTCACCCCAGGTGGCGGCGGCGACGGCGGTACTGGGCCACCTGGCCTCGCCCGCCGACCTGGCCGATGTACGCGAGCCGGCCGCGGTCTGACGGTCCGGGAAGCTCAAGGGAGAAGCACTGATGGAAGCCTTCACCACACACACCGGCCGGGCCGTCCCGCTGCGCCGCAGCAACGTCGACACCGACCAGATCATCCCGGCCCACTGGCTCAAGAAGGTCACCCGCGACGGCTTCGAGGACGGTCTCTTCGAGGCATGGCGCAAGGACCCGGAGTTCGTCCTCAACCAGTCCGCCCACCAGGGGGGCACGGTGCTCGTCGCCGGCCCCGACTTCGGCACCGGCTCCTCCCGGGAGCACGCCGTCTGGGCGCTGCAGAACTACGGCTTCAAGGCCGTCGTCTCCTCCCGGTTCGCCGACATCTTCCGGGGCAACTCGCTCAAGAACGGCCTGCTCACGGTGGTGCTGCCGCAGGAGACGGTGGAGGAGCTGTGGCGACTGGCCGAGGCCGACCCGGCCACCGAGGTGACCGTCGACCTGGTCCGGCGCAAGGTGCTGGCGCCCGGCGTCGACGCGGACTTCGAACTGGACGAGAACGCCCGCTGGCGCCTGCTGGAGGGGCTGGACGACATCAGCCTCACCCTGAAGAACGAGGAGGCCATCGCGGAGTTCGAGAGCTCCCGGGCCGCCTTCAAACCGCGCACGACGGCTGCCTGACCTGCCCGCGCCCTGTCCGGCGCCGCAGGGCTGAGCACCCCTCAAAAAGCGCTCTCCGCGCCCCCGCCGCATCTGGCGGGGGCGCGTTTCTGTTGTGCGGCGGGGGCGCGGCGGGGGCGCCGCGGGTGTACGGCGGGAGGGGCACCGGCCGCCCGGCCGGGAGGTGCGGCTCCCTCGGCGCGCCGCCACCGCCCTGCGCCACGTGTGCGCACACACGTGCGCTGACGAATGACGTGAATTAGTCTTGACGCAGGCTCCTGTCGCACTACGAAAGAGTGCTGTTCGCGACTCGCCCGCACGTTCCGCCGAGAGGTGCCAACACAGCCCCTTCCCGGCGGAGTTGGGGCCCACACCTGTTACGTCCCCGCCGCACGCTGACCCGCTGGAAGCGACAACTCACCCCCAATGGCACAATCACCGCATGGAACGCGACGGTCAACTGGAGCTCTACGACCGACTCGCCGCCCGACTGAAGGAGGCGCACTCGCGGGTGTGCTCCCCGCACATCCCGCAGAGCGCACGGGTGCCGCTGGCCCGGAAGCTGCTCGTGATCACCGCGGCTTCCAAGCACGATCTCGCCGGTGCCGAACGGCGTCTGGAGCGCCTGATGGCCGACATCGGCGAGGGGCGGTTCAGCGCCGCGGCAGGGGACGTACGCACGGACGGAACTCCGTGACGGGCGAGTTCGTTGCGGCACAAGGGTGATTCGCCCGTTTCGTGTTTGATTTGCGGTATATATCTGCCTAGCGTGCGAAAAAGCTGAACACATTCGTTCCGGCAATGTCTCCGAAGGGGAAGACGTGAACAAGGCGCAGCTCGTTGAAGCTATCCAAGATGACCTCGGTGGACGCCAGCAGGCCGCGGACGCGGTCGATGTAGTCCTGGACGCGATCGTTCGTGCGGTCGTCGCCGGTGAGCGAGTTTCGGTCACCGGCTTCGGCTCTTTCGAGAAGGTCGACCGCCCGGCCCGGTACGCCCGCAACCCGCAGACCGGCGAACGGGTGCGGGTGAAGAAGACCTCCGTGCCGCGCTTCCGCGCCGGTGCCGGATTCAAGGACCTGGTGAGCGGCGCGAAGAAGCTCCCCAAGAACGACGTCGCGGTCAAGAAGGCCCCCAAGGGCAGCCTCTCCGGTGGCACGGCCACCAAGAAGGCCACGGCCAAGAAGGCGGGTGCCAAGAAGGCGGCGGCGAAGAAGACCACGGCCAAGAAGGCCACGCCGGCGAAGAAGGCGGCACCGGCGAAGAAGGCCACGGCCAAGAAGACGGCGGCGAAGAAGGCACCGGCGAAGACCGCCGCGGCCAAGAAGACCACCGCCAAGAAGGCACCGGCCAAGGCCACCACGGCCAAGAAGGCCCCGGCGCGCAAGAGCACGGCCAAGAAGGCCCCCGCGCGCAAGACCGCCGCCCGCAAGACCACGGCCAAGAAGACCACCTCGCGTCGGCGGTGAGCCGCGTACCGCGGTTCGTCCGTACGCGACTCGCCCCCCGCGGTTGAGCGGGGGAAACGATCCCTCCCGCCGGCGGCGCACGCCACCAGCGGCGAGCGGACCACGCGGCCGTGCGCCGCGACGCCAGCGCCGGGCCGGGCTCCCTCGGGGGAGCCCGGCCCGCGGCGCGTCCGCTGCCTGTCGCCCCCGGCCGGCCGGTTCCCGGTCCCTGGCCACGGGCTGTGGGTTCCCGGCCCCTGGCCCCCGCCTGCGGGCTCCCGGCCCCGTGACATACGGCCGCCGCCCCTGGTCGGCCTGTTCCCGGCCCCGGCCCCGGCCCCGGCCCCGGCCCCGGCTCCCTGGTCTGTCCGCTCCGCTACCGGCTCCGGCCTGTCGCCTGCACGCCATCGGCCTGGCGGTTCCCGGCTCCGGCTCCCGGTCTGCCGGTCTCCGGGCCCCCGCCCTCTCGGCTCCGGTCCACGGGCTCTGGGTTCACGGCCCGTGGCCCCACGGCCCGTCCGACGACCCTGGAGCCACGACACACGGCGCCGGGCCCCAGACCCCGTCAGCGGCTGACGGGGCGACCGGACAGCGACCGCTCCCGGCGCGACGGGCGTGCGCACTCCGAGGCATGTCCCTCACCACCGGCAGCACCACCGGCAGCACCACCGGCAGCACCACCTGCAGCACCGCCCACGGCACAGCCGACAGCGCCCGCAGCGGTGCAGAGGCCGCGCGAGCGGGCCGCGGCGCCCCGTGTGCTCTCCGCGGGCATTGAGGGCATCCCCCGCCGGGCCGGCGCCGGGGAGCGCCCGCTACAGGGTCTGCAGGGTCACCACGGTGATGCGGCGTGCGTCGCCCTCGCCCTCGGTCTCGATCCGCACCCGCTGGCCGGGGCGGAGCAGCAGCAGCCCGCCCGCGTCGAACGCGGGGGCCTCGAAGGGGAGCGGTGTGCCGTCGTCCAGCAGCACACTGCCGGACCGGGACGCCGGATCGTAGGTGTACGCCGTGGCCTGCATACCCGCAGCCTAGCGGCCCGGGTCCGGGACGGGTCCGGCGAGCAGCGCCGCGGTGAAACCGCCCACCCCCAGGGCGTGCGCCGCGGCCAGGTCCGCGGGCGTGTCCACGTCCTGCCGCACACTGGGCACCCCCGTCACCGGCAGCTCCGCCGCCCCCGAAGCACGGTGCCGCGCCCGGGAGAGGCCGCCGAAAGCCGGGGAAAGCGGGGTCCGGGGAAGAGCGGTCAGCAGCGTGGTGCCGATTTCCGCGGCGTCGGGAAGAAAAGCGCGCGGAAATCCGGCCGCCGTATTCAGGGCCCGCTCCAATTCCGCGGGCCGCAGTGCCGGCAGGTCGGCGTTGAGCGCGGCGACGGCGGCGCCGGGGTCCGCTGCGCGGGCGGCGGACGCTCCGTGCGCGAGCGCGGCGTTGAGCCCTCCGCCCGGCGGGTCCGGCACCGTGCCGGCGCCCAGGGCGCGCAGTTCGCCGGTGGCCAGCGGATCGTCCGTGACAACCACCACACCGCTCACGACCCGGCAGGCGAGCGCTGCCGTGACCGTGTCCTGCGCGAACGCCAGCGCGAGGGCGGGCAGCGCCGGGCCGTCCGGGACGCCCGCCAGCCGGCTCTTGGCCCGGGGGAGAGGCTTCAGCGGCACCACGAGAGTCCACGTCACGGGCGTCACATGTGGCTTCATCGACCCCATTCTCACCTGCTGCCCGAGCGGTCCGAGGGGGGGCGGGGTTACCGTGTGCCCTGCGGTCGGGCACGGACAGTGTGCTCGACAGCGAGGCAGTCCGCGGCGACACTTGTGCGGTTGTCGATGTGCCCCCAGAGGAAGGGCCCCACAAGGAGCCCCCTAAGGAGATGGTGTCCGGGTGTCCCGCCAAACCGTGTCCGCGCCGGGAGCAACCCCGCGACCACCTGCCGGAGAGGCCGGGCCGAAGGGGGCGCGCAGTGCCGGGGAGTGACGGCAAACCCAGGAAGATCGGCTTCTGGTACCGCCTGGCCGCGGTCCTGGCGAAACCGCCGCTCATCCTGCTCTTCAAACGGGACTGGCGCGGAATGGAGCACATTCCGCAGGACGGCGGCTTCATCACCGTCGTCAACCACAACTCGTATCTCGACCCGCTCTCCTACGCGCATTACCAGTACAACACCGGCCGGGTCCCCCGGTTCCTGGCCAAGGTGGGCCTGTTCAAGGGCGGCTTCGTGGGCGCCGTGATGCGCGGAACCGGACAGATTCCGGTCTACCGGGAGTCGGCGGACGCGGTGGGTGCCTTCCGGGCCGCCGTGGAGGCCATCGAGAAGGGCGAGTGCGTCGCCTTCTACCCCGAGGGCACCCTCACCCGTGACCCGGAGATGTGGCCGATGGCCGGCAAGACCGGTGCCGCCCGGGTCGCGCTGCTGACCAGGGCACCTGTCGTCCCGGTCGCACAGTGGGGTGCCAACCTCGCGATGCCGCCGTACGCCAGGGAGAAGAAGCTGCGGCTCTTCCCCCGCAAGACGCTCACCGTGCAGGCGGGCCCGCCGCTGGACCTCTCGGCGTTCTACGACCGGGAGCCCACCGCCGAGGTGCTCCGCGAGGTCACCGACGTCATGATGGACGCCGTCAGCGAGCAGCTCGCCGTCGTCCGCGGCGAGCCCGCGCCCGCGGAGCGGTACGACATGCGCAAGGCAGCGGCCCGCAGGCGGGAGCAGCGCGCCGTCCGGGAGGACCGGCAGGAGGCGCGCACCGCGGACGGACAGCACGAACCGGCCGGTGGGGCACCGGCCGCGGCCGAGGCGGCAGAGGGAGAGACGAACGCGTGAGCCGGCACGAGGGGCGGCAGCAGGAACGCCGGAGGAAGGCCGCCGTGTTCGGCACCGGCTCCTGGGGGACCGCCTTCGCGATGGTGCTCGCCGACGCCGGGGTCGAGGTGACCCTGTGGGGCCGCCGGGCCGAGGTCGTCGAGGCGATCAACACCACGCGCCGCAACCCCGGGTACCACCCCGGGACGGAACTCCCCGCCGGGGTGCGGGCCACCACCGACCCCGCCGAGGCCGCCCGGGACGCGGAGTTCACCGTCCTCTCCGTCCCCGCCCAGACGCTCCGCTCCAACCTGGAGTCCTGGCGGGAGCTGCTGCACCCCGGCACGGTGCTCGTCTCCCTGATGAAGGGTGTCGAACTCGGCACCGCCAAGCGGATGAGCGAGGTCGTCCAGGAGGTCGCCGGCGTCCCCGCCGAGCGGGTCGCCGTGCTCACCGGTCCGAACCTCGCCCGGGAGATCGCCGCCCGGCAGCCGGCGGCCGCCGTCGCCGCCTGCGCGGACGAGGAGGCGGCGCGGGCCCTGCAGAGCGCCTGCCACACCCCGTACTTCCGGCCCTACACCAGCACCGACGTGGTCGGCTGCGAGCTCGGCGGGGCCGTCAAGAACGTCATCGCACTGGCCGTGGGCATCGCCGACGGGATGGGCCTGGGGGACAACTCCAAGGCGTCGCTGATCACCCGGGGCCTGGCCGAGACCACCCGGCTCGGCCTGGCGATGGGTGCGGAGGCGCACACCTTCGCCGGCCTGGCGGGCATGGGCGATCTGGTGGCCACCTGCTCCTCGCCGCTGTCGCGCAACCACACCTTCGGCACCAACCTCGGCCGCGGCATGACCCTCCAGGAGACCATCGCGGTCACCGAGCAGACCGCGGAGGGCGTCAAGTCCTGCCAGTCGGTGCTGGACCTCGCCCGACGGCACGGGGTGGAGATGCCGATCACCGAGACGGTGGTGGAGATCGTCCACGAGGGCAAGCCCCCGCACGTGGCGCTCAAGGAACTGATGTCCCGCAGTGCCAAGGCCGAGCGGAGCTGACCGCACCGCGACGGTCCCGCGCGGGCACGTCCGGCACCCGGCGCCACGAGGGGCCGCCGCCTCGGCGCCGGGGGTACGACGCGGTAAAGTCCCAGCGATGAGCAGCCAGAGCCCCGCCCCCAAGCCCCGAGTCGCCGTCGTCTTCGGCGGACGCAACTCAGAGCACCAGATCTCCGTCCTCACGGCCGGCGCTGTGCTCGACGCCATCGACCGCGACAAGTACGAGGTGCTGCCCATCGGCATCACCGCGGACGGCCGCTGGGCCCTGGCGGCAGACGACCCGGCCCGGATGGCCCTCGAGGGCCGCGAGCTGCCCACCGTGGAGCGGGTCGCGGACTCGGACACCGGCGCCGTGCTGTTGCCGGTCTCGCCCGGCAGCCGGGAGGTCGTCCACACCGAACCCGGCCAGGTGCCCAAGGCCCTGGGCGAGATCGACGTCGTCTTCCCGGTCCTGCACGGCCCCTACGGCGAGGACGGCACCCTGCAGGGGATGCTGGAGCTGGCGGGGGTGCCCTATGTCGGCTCCGGCGTGCTGTCCTCCGCCGTCGGCATGGACAAGGACTACATGAAGCGGATCTTCGCCTCCTTCGGGCTGCCGGTGGGCCCCTACGTCACCGTCCGGCCCCGGGAGTGGGAGCGCGACCCCGCCGCGGCGCGCAAGAAGATCGTCGACTTCGCCTCCGAACAGGGCTGGCCGGTCTTCGTCAAGCCCGCGCGGGCCGGCTCGTCCATGGGGATCACCAAGGTCGCCGGCCTGGGAGAACTGGACGAGGCCGTGGAGACCGCCCGGCGCCACGATCCGAAGATCATCGTGGAGTCGCTGCTGCGCGGCCGCGAGATCGAATGCGGCGTCCTGGAGTTCGAGGACGGTCCGCGGGCCAGCGTCCCGGCCGAGATCCCGCCGGTCAGCAACCACGACTTCTACGACTTCGAGGCCAAGTACATCGACTCCGCCTCCGGCATCGTCCCCGCCCCGCTCAGCGCGGAGGAGACCGAGCGGGTGCGGGAGCTGGCCGTCCGGGCCTTCGAGGCCGCCTCCTGCGAGGGGCTGGTGCGGGCCGACTTCTTCCTGTGCGAGGACGGCGAGTTCGTCATCAACGAGATCAACACCATGCCGGGCTTCACCCCCATCTCGATGTACCCCCGGATGTGGCAGGAGGCCGGGGTCAGCTATCCCGAGCTGGTCGACCGCCTCATCCAGGGAGCCCTGCGCCGCCCCACGGGCCTGCGCTAGCCACCGGAGCCCGCCCCGCGGCATGCCGGTGCGCCCCCGGGCAGCGCCCCCGGGCAGCGCCGCAGGGGCCCGCGCACCCGGCGAGCCCGCAGGAGAGACACCGGGGTGTCCGGGGCCCGGGTGGTCAGTTCCCGGCGCTGTCCTCCGCCGCCCGCTCCGTGGGCACCGTGCGCTTGACGGCGCCCGCGAGATCGGGGAGCACCTCGGCCTCGGGCCCGTAGGCGCCGGGCACGGTCAACTCGACGTAGGCGACGCGGTCCGTCGTGGTGAAGCGGTATCCGTCGTCCCGCTTCTCGATCAGCCAGGAGACCCCGTTGACGTCGGCCGCCTCAGCGGTGGGGTTGTACTCTTCGGTACCGGGGGTGAGCACGGGGGGTTCGGGCACTCCGCAGCGCAGTGCGATGGCCGGATCGCCCCAGACGGCTGTGAAGTCGGAGACCTGGTCGGCCCGGCCGCGCCGCTGGTCGTGAACCCTTTCCGGCAGCGCGGCGTGCAGTGCCCGGCACACCTTCGCCGTCCTGCCGGACGGGCTGGGCGGGGTGGGGCCCGTCTCGCCGGTGACCGAGCAGGCTGCCGCGACCAGGGACGCCAGCGCGGCCACCGCCGCGAGCGGGGCGGTGGAGACGGAACGAGAGGAAGCAGTCCGGCGTCGCATACTCACCGGGCGAGCATACGGGGGACCTAGAGATGGACGATGGGGCAGGTCAGGGTGCGGGTGATGCCCTCGACCTGCTGCACCTTCGCGACCACCATGCGTCCGAGATCGTCCATCGTCTCCGCGCGGGCACGCACGATCACGTCGTACGGACCCGTTACATCCTCGGCCTGGATCACGCCCGGGATCTTGGAGACGATCTCTGCGACGGTCGAAGCCTTGCCGACCTCGGTCTGGATCAAGACGTACGCCTGTACCACGGAACCTCCTCGGGGGCTACGAGGATCATGCGGGGCGAGAGAGAAACGCCACCGTACCGCGTCACCTGCCCCGCCGGGAGACCACCGGGCTGCCCTCGTGGCGCGGGGCACCCGGGTACCGGCGGGAACAGCGGGAACCGGGGGGCCGCCGCGGCGCACCACGGGACCCGCATCCCGGGCGGGTGGACGAGGCACGGGAGTGCACGATGAGCGATGTGAGTGAAGGGGCAGAGCAATGCGGGATGTGAACGGCAGTACCGCGTCGGAACCCACGCCCGCGATGGAGGCCCCCCACGGCCCCGCGCGGGGGCGGATGCCGGGCACCGTGGGCGCGCTGGGGGAGTTCGGGCTGATCCGGGAGCTGACCTCCCGGCTGACCACCACCCCCGCCGTCCGGATCGGCCCCGGGGACGACGCCGCCGTGGTGGCCGCGCCGGACCGGCGGGTCGTGGCCAGCACCGACATCCTGCTGGAGGGGCGGCACTTCCGGCGCGACTGGTCGACGGCGTACGACGTGGGCCGCAAGGCCGCAGCCCAGAACCTCGCCGACATCGCCGCCATGGGCGCCGTCCCCACCGCGCTGCTGCTCGGCCTGATCGTCCCGGTGGACCTCCCGGCCAACTGGCCCACCGAACTGATGGACGGCATCCGCGACGAGGCCCAGGTCGCCGCCTCCGCCGTGGTCGGCGGCGACGTGGTGCGCGGCGACAGCATCGCCGTCTCCATCACCGCGCTGGGCGATCTGCGCAACCGGGAGCCGGTCACCCGCTCCGGGGCCCGGGCCGGGGACGTCGTCGCCGTCACCGGATGGCTGGGCTGGTCCGCCGCCGGGCACGCCGTGCTCTCCCGGGGCTTCCGCTCGCCCCGGGCCTTCGTGGAGGCGCACCGCAGGCCCGAGCCGCCCTATCACGCGGGACCCGCGGCCGCCGGGCTGGGCGCCACCGCGATGACCGACGTCAGCGACGGCCTGGTGGCCGACCTCGGGCACATCGCCGAGGCCAGCAAGGTGCGCATCGACATCCGCTCGGCCGACCTCGACGTCCCCGCGCAGATGGCCGACATCGGGCAGGCCGTCGGCGTCGACCCGCTCCAGTGGGTGCTGACCGGGGGAGAGGACCACGCCATCGTCGCGACCTTCCCGCGCGAGCAGAAGCTCCCCGCGCGCTGGCGCGTCATCGGCTCGGTGCAGGGCGCCTCCGCGCGGCCCCAGGTCACCGTGGACGGCGCCCCCTGGGCGAATGCGGGCGGCTGGGACCACTTCTCGCCCGACGCGGACCGCTGAGTACCGTCGCACCATGGACGATGTGAACCTCACCGGCAGCGGGCCGCCCCGGGTGCTGACCGTCGCCGGGTCCGACTCCGGCGGCGGCGCCGGCATCCAGGCCGACCTGAAGACCATGCTCGCGCTCGGTACCCACGGCATGAGTGTGATCGCCGCCGTCACCGCGCAGAACTCGCTCGGCGTGCAGGGGAGTTGGGAGCTGCCGCTGGAGGCGGTAAGGGCCCAGTACCGCAGCGTGGCCGACGACATCGGGGTGCAGGCGGTCAAGACCGGCATGCTGGCCTCGGCGCCCCTCGTGGAGACCGTCGCCGAACTGCTGGCCGGCACCGCGGCGCCGGTGGTCGTCGATCCGGTGGGCGTCTCCAAGCACGGGGACCCGCTGCTGGCCGGGGACGCGGTGGGCGCACTGCGCGGCAGGCTGCTGCCCGTCGCCACCGTCGTCACCCCCAACCTGGACGAGGTCGCGCAGTTGACGGGCATCGAGGTCACCGGCGAAGCGGGGCTGCGCGACGCCGCGACCGCCCTGCTGGAGCACGGACCGCGCTGGGCGCTGGTCAAGGGCGGCCATCTGCCCGGCGAAGCCGTCGACCTGCTGACCGACGGCACCGAGGAGCACTGGCTGCGCGCCCCCCGGCACGACAACCGGCACACGCACGGCACCGGCTGCACGCTGGCCAGCGCGCTCGCCTCGTACCTGGCCCGGGGGCTGCCGGTGCCGGAGGCCGCACGGGCGGCCAAGGAGTACACGACCGGCGCCATCGCGGCGGGCTTCGCGCTGGGTGCCGGACTCGGGCCGGTGGATCACGGGTGGCGGCTGCGCGGACGGGGCTGAGCCGCCGTCGCCGCCGCCCGGCCCCCGGGCTGCCGTGCCGCACCCCCGGGCCGTCCGGTGTGGCACCGGGAGCCCGGGGCGGCGCCGAGCACGGACCGGCCACCGGGAACGGGGAACGATGAACGGGGAACGCGGAACGATGAACGGGGAACGCGAAACGGCGAACGGTGAACGGGGAACGGGGAACACAAAGGGAACCGGCCCGCACGAGGCGGGCCGGTTCCCTTGTTCGGCTGTCGGCGTGAGCCGCGCTGCGTTACGTCGAGGACGTCAGCGCGACACCTTGCCGGCCTTGATGCACGAGGTGCAGGCGTTGAGGCGCTTCGGCGTCCCGCCGACCACGGCACGCACGCGCTGGATGTTCGGGTTCCAGCGACGGCGGGTGCGGCGGTGCGAGTGGGAGATGTTGTTGCCGAACTCCGGCCCCTTGCCGCAGACGTCGCAGTTCGCAGCCACGGGTCACTCCAAAGACTTCAGATGCACGTACGGTGAATCCCGGCGACGCAGACCAAGATGACCGGCTGTGCCAGGGGGATCGTCGCCCGCCGGAGAGAAAACGTCCGGACCAGGCAACCGGAGCAGCATACAACGGCCGGTCTCGAACAGCGAAACCCAGGCCCCCGCTCCGGTCCCGACCTGGGATTCCGTCCGGACTCCCACTAGCCTTCCGGCAGCGCCCCGCCCGGCGGACCGACCGGCCGGACACCGGCCGTCCGCCCCGGCTGAAGCACGCCGGCCGCAGCACTCTGGAGGAGGTCCCGCACGTGCCGCAACCGCTCGACGCCGCCGCGGTACGCCGCTGGTGCGCCCTGGGCCGGGAGGCGCTGCGCGCCCACTGCGCGCGGATGGACGCCATCAACGTCTTCCCGGTCGCGGACGGCGACACCGGCACCAACCTGTGCCTCACCTTCGAAGCCGCCTGCGAGGCGCTCCCGGCCCGCGACGGTGCAGGCGAGGCGGCGGACGGTGCGGCGGACGGGGAGCCGGGCGCCGGAGCCGTGCTGCGCGCCATGGCCCGGGCCGCGCTCCTGGCGGCCAGGGGCAACTCCGGGGCGATCCTCGCCGAGTATCTGCGCGGTATGGCGCAGGGCCTCGGCGAGGCGGACGGTCCCCCCGCCGAGCGGCTGTCCGATGCCCTCCGGGGCGGGGCGAGCGCTGCGTACGCCGCCGTCGCGCACCCCGTGGAGGGGACGATGCTGACGGTGGCGGAGGCCGCCGCCGCTGCGGCCGAGGCCGGGGACGACCCCGTGGCCGCGGCGCGGCGCGCGCTGGACGCCACCCCCGACCGGCTGGAGGCGCTGGCCCGGGCCGGTGTGGTGGACGCGGGCGGACTCGGGCTGACCGTGCTGCTGACCGCGCTGTGGGCGGCACTGGGTGAGCAGGTACCCGGCGGGGAACCCGCCGCGGCCACCGGAGAGCCGTCCGCGGCCCCTGCCGGCCCGGTCGCTCCGGGGGCCTCGGCCGCCCCAGCGGCCCTTCCGGCCGACGGCTCGCCGCAGCCGCCCTTCCGCCCGGAGTTCGAGGTGATGTACCTGCTGGCGGCCGAGGACCCCGCGGCCGTCGACGCGCTCCGGGCCCGGCTGGACCCGCTCGGCGACTCCCTGGTCGTCGGCGGCGGGGAGGGCCTGTGGAGCGTCCACGTGCACGTCGCCGACGCCGGAGCCGCCGTGGAGGCGGGCCTGGCCGCGGGGCGCCCGCACCGCATCCGGATCACCCACCTGCCGATGGCCGGGGCCGGGGACGGGGCGCCGGGCGGACCGCGGTGCGCCGCGGAGGGGCCCGAGCAGGGCCCGGACCCCGGAGCGCGGGCCGTCGTCGCCGTCGTGCCGGGTGAGGGGCTGGCCGCGCTGTGCCGGCGGGCCGGCGCCGCGGTGCTGTCCGCCATCGACGCCGCGGCCGCCATGGGGGGCGCGGACGACGTGCGTGCTGTGGGTGCCGTTGGCAGCGTTGGCAGCGTTGGCGGCATTGGCGAGGGAGCGCTGGTGGCGGCGGTGCGGGCGACCGGAGCCGGCGAGGTCGCGCTGCTGCCCAACGACAGCGGACTCCACCCCGTGGCCGCCCGGGCCGCCGACACCGTCCGGGCGGCCGGCATCCGGTGCGCCGTCATCCCCACCCGCGCCGCCGTCCAGGGCCTGGCGGCCCTGGCCGTGCACCAGCCGGACCGCCGCTTCGACGAGGACGTCGTCACCATGACCTCGGCCGCCGGGGCCACCCGGTACGCAGAGGTGACCGTCGCCGAACGCCGCTCGTGGACCAGCGCCGGGATCTGCCAGGCGGGCGACGTGCTCGGCCTGGTGGACGGCGACGTCGCGCTGATCGGGAGCGGGACCGAGCGGGTCGCCACCGAGGTGCTCGACCGGATGCTGGCGGCGGGCGGCGAACTGGTCACCCTCGTTCTCGGCGCGGACGCCCCCGCGGGGCTGGCAGCGGCGCTGGAGCGCCATGTACGCGAGTGCCACCTGGCCGTCGACACCGTCGTCCACGAGGGCCGGCAGCACGAGGCGGAGCTGCTGATCGGGGTCGAATAGCCGCCACAGTCCGCGCTCCTGGCGCGTGGCACCGGCCCTGTCACCCCCGTCCGGCAGGATGGAGCCGTGCCCTCGACAGAAACCAGGCGAAGCGAACCCCTCCAGGAGCCGCTGAAGGCGCTGCTCGGCGGAAACACCGCGAAGGCGATGTCCGAGCACCTCGGGCTGCGCACGGTCGGCGACCTGCTGCACCACTACCCGCGCCGGTACGCCGAGCGCGGCGAGCTGACGCGGCTGTCCGAGCTGCCGCTGGACGAGCACGTCACCGTCGTCGCCCGGATCCACGACGCGCGCGTGCACAAGTTCAACCACGGTCGGGGCCAGCGTCTGGAGGTCACGCTGACCGACGGCAGCGGCCGGCTCCAACTCGTCTTCTTCGGCCGCTCGGTCCACTACCACCAGCGGCAGCTGCTGCCCGGCAAGCGCGGCCTGTTCGCCGGGAAGGTCGGGGTCTTCAACCGCAAGCTCCAGCTCTCCCACCCGGACTACAAGCTCCTGGACGAGGAGAGCGACGAGCAGACCGTCGCGCGGTTCGCGGGCGCCGTGCTGCCGCTGTACCCGGCGTGCAAGCAGCTCTCCTCCTGGAACATCGAGCAGTCCGTCGGCACGGTGCTCGACGCGCTGGAGGCCACCGCCTGGCAGGGCCTGGCCGACCCGCTGCCCGAGCCGCTGCGCGCGCAGCGCGGCCTCGTCCCGCTCGCCGAGGCGCTGGAGAAGATCCACCGGCCGAGCGGCAGGACGGACATCGCAGAGGCCCGCTCGCGGCTCAAGTGGGACGAGGCGTTCGTCCTGCAGGTCGCCCTCGCCCGGCGCCGCGCCAAGGAGACCGAACTGCCCGCCGTACCGCGCCGGCCGGCCGCCGGTGGGCTGCTGGACGCCTTCGACGCGCGGCTGCCGTTCACCCTCACCGACGGGCAGCACGAGGTCAGCCGGGAGATCTTCGCCGATCTGGCCACCGTGCACCCCATGCACCGGCTCCTGCAGGGCGAAGTCGGCTCCGGCAAGACACTGGTGGCGCTGCGGGCGATGCTCGCCACCGTCGACGCGGGTGGCCAGGCGGCGATGCTGGCGCCCACCGAGGTGCTGGCCCAGCAGCATCACCGGTCCATCACCGAGATGATGGGCGAACTCGCGGAGGGCGGCATGCTCGGCGGCGCCGAGCAGGGCACCAAGGTGGTGCTGCTGACCGGCTCGATGGGCACCGCGGCCCGGCGCCGGGCCCTGCTGGACCTGACGACCGGCGAGGCGGGCATCGTGGTCGGCACCCACGCGCTGATCGAGGACAAGGTGGGCTTTCACGACCTGGGGCTGGTGGTCGTGGACGAGCAGCACCGGTTCGGCGTCGAACAGCGGGACGCGCTGCGCTCCAAGGGCGGCCACGCCCAGGGGGAGAAGCGCACTCCGCACCTGCTGGTCATGACCGCGACCCCCATCCCCCGGACCGTCGCCATGACCGTCTTCGGCGACCTGGAGACCTCCGTACTGGACCAGCTCCCCGCCGGGCGGTCCCCGATCGCCACCCATGTCGTCCCGGTCAGGGACAAGCCGCACTTCCTCGCCCGCGCCTGGGAGCGGGTGCGCGAGGAGGCGGAGGCGGGCCACCAGACCTATGTGGTCTGCCCCCGGATCGGCGACGACGAGGACGCGGGCGGCAAGGCCGGCGGCCGCAGACGGGCCGCCGACGAGGAGGAGCCGGGCGGTTCCGCGGAGGACGAGGGCGCCGACAGCGAGGAGAAGCGTCCGCCGCTGGCCGTCCTGGACGTCGCCGAGCAGCTCGCCTCCGGTCCGCTGGCCGGACTCCGGGTGGCGGCCCTGCACGGGCGGATGCAGCCGGAGGCCAAGGACGAGGTGATGCGGCGGTTCGCCGCGGGCGAGGTGGACGTGCTGGTCGCCACCACCGTCATCGAGGTCGGGGTGAACGTGCCCAACGCGACCGGCATGGTGGTCATGGACGCCGACCGGTTCGGCGTCTCGCAACTGCACCAGTTGCGCGGCCGGGTCGGCCGGGGCACGGCACCGGGGCTGTGCCTGCTGGTGACGGACATGCCGCAGGAGTCCCCCGCGCGGACCCGGCTGGAGGCCGTCGCGGCCACCCTCGACGGCTTCGAGCTCTCCCGCATCGACCTCGAACAGCGCCGCGAGGGCGATGTCCTGGGCCAGGCGCAGTCCGGCGTGCGCTCCTCGCTGCGGATGCTCGCCGTCATCGACGACGAGGAGATCATCGCCGCGGCCCGCGACGAGGCCACCGCGTTGGTCGCGGCCGACCCGGAGCTGGCGGACCATCCCGAGCTGCGCACCGCGCTGGACGCGCTGCTGGACGAGGAGCGGGAGGAGTACCTCGACAAGGGCTGACCGAGGCCACGCGGCGCCGGACCCCGCATGGGATCCTGATGCCGAGCACGCACCCCACACAGAGGATCCGCACCCATGACCCGCGTCATCGCCGGCGCCGCAGGCGGGCGACGGCTGGCCGTCCCGCCGGGCACCGGCACCCGCCCCACCTCCGACCGGGCCCGCGAGGGCCTGTTCTCCAGTTGGGAGTCCCAGCTCGGAGGCGCCGCGGGCTGGCAGGGCCTGCGGGTGCTGGACCTGTTCGCCGGCTCGGGTGCCGTCGGGCTGGAGGCGCTGTCCCGGGGAGCCGGGCAGGTGCTGCTCGTCGAGGCGGATCCGCGTGCCGTGCGCACCGTCAAGGAGAACGTGCGGGCGCTGGGGTTGGCCGGGGCCGAGGTGCGCTCCGGCAAGGCGGCTCAGGTGCTCGCAGGTGAACCGCCTTCGACCCCGTTCGACCTGGTCTTTCTCGATCCGCCGTACGCGATGGCCGACGACGAGCTGCAGGAGACACTCCTCACACTCCGGGCCAGGGGCTGGCTGGCGCCCGCCGCGCTGGCCACCGTGGAGCGCAGCACCAGGGGCGGCGATTTCCGCTGGCCGGAGGGTTTCGAGGGACTCAGATCCCGTCGCTACGGCGAGGGAACGCTTTGGTACGGTCGCGCCGCCGCGCGGGAAGTTACTCCCGCGTCATGCTGAGATCACCTGAGGCAGGGCCCCGCGCCCGCCGTGAGGAGAGCGAGGAAGTGCCAGTGCGCCGCGCAGTCTGCCCGGGGTCGTTCGACCCCATCACCAATGGCCACCTCGACATCATCGAGCGCGCTTCCCGGCTGTACGACACGGTGCATGTCGCCGTGATGATCAACAAGTCCAAGAAGGGGCTCTTCGCGGTCGACGAGCGCATCGACCTGATCCGCCAGGTCACCGAAGCCTTCGGGAACGTCGAGGTCGAGGCGTTCCACGGGCTGCTGGTCGACTTCTGCAAGGAGCGGGACATCCCCGCCATCGTCAAGGGGCTGCGCGCGGTCAGCGACTTCGACTACGAGCTGCAGATGGCGCAGATGAACAACGGCCTCTCCGGCGTCGAGACGCTCTTCGTCCCGACCAATCCCACCTACAGCTTCCTCTCCTCCAGCCTTGTCAAGGAGGTCGCCACCTGGGGCGGCGACGTCTCGCATCTCGTCCCCGAGGCCGTCGACCGGGCGCTGGCCGAACGTCTCACCAAGCCCTGACGTGCGCCGGGCCGCAGCCCCCGGGATGCGGACCCGCACCGTCCCCGGGGGCGTATGCGTCCAGGACCCGGACGGTGCTGACCTGCCCGGACCGGCCGGCTTCCGGGAAGGAGTAACAGGCCCGCGCCCACGGGTCGTACAGTCACCTGCGTGGACGTACAGCAGAAACTCGACGAGATCGTGGCGACCGTCGACGGCGCGCGCTCGATGCCCATGTCCGCCTCCTGCGTGGTCAACCGGGCAGAGTTGCTCGCCAAGCTCGAGGAAGTGCGCCAGGCGCTGCCCGGCTCCCTGGCCGAGGCGCGCGAGGTGATCGGCGGCCGCGAGCAGGTGGTGGCCGAGGCCCACCAGGAGGCGCAGCGCGTCATCGAGGTGGCCCAGGGCGAGCGCGCGGCGCTGGTGGCCGGCACGGAAGTGGCCCGGCGCGCGCAGGAGGAGGCCGACCGCATCCTGGCCGAGGCCCGCCGGGAGGCGGGCGAGATCCGGGTCGAGGCCGACGACTACGTCGACAGCAAGCTCGCCAACTTCGAAGCCGTGCTCTCCAAGACCATCGGCTCCGTCGAGCGCGGCCGGGAGAAGCTGCTGGGCAGCGGGCCCGGTGCCGAGGAGTGGCACGAGGAGTACGCGCACGAGGCGCCCGAGCGCACCGGCGACCCCCGCGAGCTGCAGCGCCGGGCCGACAGCTATGTCGAGGCGCGGCTCGGTTCGGTCTCGGCGGTGCTCACCAAGACGCTGGAGGCCGTGGGACGCGGCCGGCTCAAGCTGCACGGCCACGAGCCCATCGACGAGCTGGCCGCGCACATGGCGGCGCAGGACGGTGCCGAGGGCTTCGCGCAGCACACCAGCGACGCCGACTACCTGGCCGGGCTCGCGCACACCGACCCGGCGGCGCGGGCGACGCAGGACGAGCAGCCCCAGCCGCCGCAGCCCGCGCAGCCGCCGCAGCCCTCCTACAGCCCGGCGCAGCCGCAGGACCCTTACTACGCGCAGCAGCAGATGCCCTACGACGGGGGGCAGCAGCACGATCCCTACGCCTACGCCCAGCAGGCGCAGCAGGATCCGTACTACGCGCAGCAGCAGCACGACCCCTACGGCTACGGCCAGCAGCAGGACGGCTACTATCAGCAGCCCCAGCAGCAGCACTACCAGCAGCCGCCGCAGCAGCAGCTCGACGAGACCAGCCTCTTCGACACCAGCATGATCGACATCGATCAGGTCCGGGCCTACGAGCAGCGCCACGGCCACGGGGGCTGATCCCGGCGGCCCGCGGGGCGCGGCGCCACCCGGGGTGCGGATTGGGCCATGAGGGAGCCGTCAAGTATCCTGTCTCTTCGGCCGTGCGTGGATGTCACGGCCCCAGCCCCACCCGTAGAAAGCAGGAAGCCCTGAACGCCCCCCTCGACCACCGCGCGCCCCTCGTGTTCGACACACGCGAGCTGGGGCGGCGACCTGGTGCGATGAAGCGGCTCTCCCGCGAGGTGGAGTCCCCCGGCGACCTGGGTGTCGAGTTCATCAAGGTTCCCGACGGGGCGACGATCGAGCTGGACCTCCGCCTGGAGTCGGTCATGGAGGGGGTACTCGTCACGGGTACCGCCCGTGCGCCGCTCACGGGGGAGTGCGTAAAGTGTCTGGAGCCGCTCGACCAGCGAGTCGAAGCGGACTTCCAGGAGATGTTCTCCTATCCCGACGCCGACGACCGGGGCCGCCCCGTTGCGGAGCCCGGCGAGGACGAGGAGGACGAGGACACACTCTTCCTCGAGGGCGATCTGTTCGACCTCGAACCCGTGCTGCGGGACGCGGTGGTGCTCGCACTGCCGCTGCAGCCGGTGTGCCGCGAGGACTGCCCCGGCCTGTGCCCCGAGTGCGGGGCCCGGCTGGCGGACGACCCCGACCACAGGCACGAAGAAGCCGTCGACATCAGGTGGGCGGCACTGCAGGGACTCGCCGAGACCATGCCGGACGGCGAGAAGGACAACGAGCCCCGCACCGACGGGGACGACTCACAGGAGAAGTAGCCGTGGCTGTTCCGAAGCGGAAGATGTCGCGCAGCAACACGCGCCACCGCCGGTCGCAGTGGAAGGCTGCGGTCCCCACCCTGGTGAAGTGCGAGCGCTGCCGCGAGCCCAAGCAGCAGCACATCGCGTGCCCGAGCTGCGGCACCTACAACAAGCGTCAGGTCCTCGAGGTCTGATCGGCGGGTGACAGGCTCCATGTCCGACGCCGGAACTCCGCAGAGTCCCGTCCCCGGGAAGGGGGGAGACTCCGCGGAGCTGGTGGACTCGGCCTCGTCGCACGCAATTCTGGAAGGGCGGCTCGGTTACCGACTGGAGTCCGCCCTTCTGGTGCGTGCGCTGACGCACCGCAGCTACGCCTACGAGAACGGCGGGCTGCCCACCAACGAGCGCTTGGAATTCCTCGGTGACTCGGTCCTCGGACTCGTGGTCACCGACACCCTCTACCGGATGCATCCGGACCTCCCGGAGGGCCAGCTCGCGAAGCTGCGGGCCGCGGTGGTCAACTCGCGTGCCCTCGCGGGGGTCGCCCGCGGGCTCGACCTGGGTGCTTTCATCCGCCTCGGCAGGGGTGAGGAGGGCACCGGCGGCCGGGACAAGGCGTCGATCCTCGCGGACACGCTGGAAGCGGTCATCGGCGCCGTCTACCTCGACCAGGAGCTGGAGGCGGCCTCCGAACTGGTGCACCGCCTCTTCGACCCGCTCATCGAGCGGTCCTCCAACCTCGGTGCCGGTCTCGACTGGAAGACCAGCCTGCAGGAGCTGACGGCCGCCGAGGGACTCGGCGTCCCGGAGTACCTGGTCTCCGAGACGGGCCCCGATCACGAGAAGACCTTCACGGCTGCTGCCCGCGTCGGTGGTGTCGCGTACGGCACCGGCACGGGACGCAGCAAGAAGGAGGCCGAGCAGCAGGCCGCCGAGGCCGCCTGGCGCGCCATCTCGGCCCGCGCCGAGGCCGCCGCGGAGGGCGAGGGCGACGGTCCGCGGACCGGCAAGGCCGCAGCCGCCGGCAAGGGCGCCGCGGCGCCGTCCGTCCCGGACGGGCAGCGCAGCGAGCCCACCGAGCCCACCGAGGGCAGCGCCGCGTCGCGCTGACCCCGCGCACACCGCACCGTCCGGCACGGCCGCCCTCCTCGGGGCGGCCGTGGCGTTTCCGGCCCCCAGCAGGCGGGGCCCTGCCCGTGAGGAGTCCCGTGCCCGAGCTGCCGGAAGTCGAGGTCGTCCGCCGCGGCCTGGAACGCTGGACGGGTGGCCGCACCATCAGCACCACCGAAGTGCTGCACCCGCGGGCCGTCCGGCGCCACCTGGCCGGTGCGCCGGACTTCACCGCGCGACTGGCGGGCCGACGCCTCGGACCGGCACAGCGCCGGGGCAAGTATCTGTGGCTGCCCGTCGAGGACGGTTCCCACGCGCTCCTGGCCCACCTGGGGATGAGCGGACAGCTCCTGATCCAGCCGCCCGGCACCCCCGACGAGCGGCACCTCCGGGTCCGCATCACCTTCGCGGACGCCGCGGGCGGTGAGCTGCGCTTCGTCGACCAGCGCACTTTCGGCGGGCTCTCGCTCCACGCGACGGCCGAGGACGGGCTGCCCGACGTCATCGCGCACATCGCCCGTGACCCACTGGACCCCGCCTTCGACGAGGCGGCCCTGCACACGGCACTGCGCCGCCGCCGTACCACCGTCAAGCGCGCTCTGCTGGACCAGTCGCTGATCAGCGGCGTCGGCAACATCTACGCCGACGAGGCGCTGTGGCGCTCCCGGCTGCACTACGACCGCCCCACGGCGACCCTGACCCGGGCGCAGACCGCCGAGCTGGTCGGACATGTGCGGGAGGTGATGACGGCCGCGCTGGCCCAGGGCGGCACCAGTTTCGACAGCCTCTATGTGAACGTCAACGGCGAGTCCGGCTACTTCGACCGCTCGCTGGACGCCTACGGCCGCGAGGACGAGCCCTGCCGCCGCTGCGGCACCCCGATGCGGCGCAGCGCCTGGATGAACCGCTCCAGCTACTTCTGCCCCCGCTGCCAGCGCCCCCCGCGCCCGCGCGGCGACGGCCGCCCGAGTCCGGCACGGGCTTAGCTCCGTCGCTCGGGCAGGCCGGTGACGCGATGTGCCGGACCCGGCAGCGATCCGGCCACGGTCGCCCCTCCTCCGCCCCGGACACCGAAGCTTCGCGGAGCTCGCGCGTCAGACACCCCTGGGAAGAGTCTTCCGCGAACCGGAGCGCCCCCTGTCCGGCCCGGACAGGGGCTCATCCAGGGGCCGGGTCCGCACGGGGCGGGCTCAGAAGCCGAAGTCCTGGGTCCACCAGGGGCCGCCCTCGGCGAAGTGCGCGCCGACGCCCAGGGTGCGGTAGTCGCAGTTGAGGATGTTGGCCCGGTGACCGGGGCTGTTCATCCAGGAGTCCATCACGGAGCGGGCGTTGGCCTGGCCGCGGGCGATGTTCTCGCCGCCCAGGTCGCTTACGCCGGCCGCCTCGGCGCGGTCCCAGGGGCTCTTGCCGTCGGGTGAGGTGTGCGAGAAGTACCCGCGCCGCGCCATGTCCTCGCTGTAGTCCCCGGCCAGTGCCGCCAGCTCGGCGTCGGCCGTGAGCGGCTTGCAGCCCGCTTTGGCCCGCTCCTGGTTGACCAGCGCGAGGATCTCGCTCTCCGCGGCGGACTCCTGGTCGGCGGCGGCGGTGCTGCCGCCGCCCGATCCTCCGGGGTCCGGCCTGGAGCTGCCGGCGCGGGAGCCGTGCTCCTCCTCGCGGGTGGGCTCAGGGGTCTTCGACGCCTGCTTCGAGGGGGAGGCGGTCGGCTTCCCGGAGGGGGGCTCGCTCTTCCGCGAGGGGGTGGGGCTGGGGCTGGGGCTCTTGTCGGCATCGCCGGGGGGTGCCGTGGAGTCGAGGTCGGTGGGGGTGGCGGAGACCGGCGGGACCGCGGGGCCGGTGCCGTCGGCCTGCACCCGGCTGTCCCGGGGTCCGCCGAGCCCGCCGGGCGCGGGTATCAGCCCGGACGCCACGGCGACGGTGCCCATCGCGAGCGCGGCGGAGGCGCCCAGCACTCCGGTCCGGACGGGGGTGCCTGCGCGTCTGCGGCGCCTGCCGCCCCGGTGGGGGTGTACGGCCTGCGGCTCGGAGGACTCCGGCGGGACGGCTGGAGTGGGGGTAGCGCGTCGATGGCGGCCCATCTGTGCTGTCCTCACATTGCTCGGCGATACGGCGTCAAGGTTCCGTCTTCCTTCACTCCCAGGTGTGAGCGGGAAGTGAAGAGAGTTGCCGGGCAATGTACGGCATCCCCACGGGGGCTGATGTATCCGCTCGGGAATTGTCCGGATAGCGTGCACCCCATGGCTGCCATCAATCCGACCGACGACGCGGACGGAACGCCGCGCGAACAGCTGAGTGAACAGATGAGTGAGCAGTTCGCCGAGCAGTTCGCCGAAGAGCCCGACAGGGTACGGCCCGAGGAGCCCGCGCGGCTGACCGCCTGGGTGCGCGGGGAGGTGCAGGGGGTCGGCTTCCGCTGGTTCACCCGCGCGGCGGCGCTGCGGATCGGCCGGCTCGTCGGCTTCGCGCTGAACCTCGGCGACGGCCGGGTGCAGATCGTCGCCGAGGGCACCCGCGCCGACTGCGGACACCTGCTGGAGTGGCTGCGGAGCGGGGACACGCCCGGGCGCGTCGACGGCGTCACCGAGATCTGGGACACACCCCGCGGGGGGTATCGCGGCTTCGCGATTCGGTGATCCACAACAGTTGCCAATCGCGCTCCACCATGCAAAGCTTCCGCAACGAGTGAGCGACGTGGATCTTCCATCCGCCCCCGCGGGACAGCCGCCTCCGGCGCCGGACGCCGTCGAGCCGAAACAGGCCCGGGGGTAGCTACGTGTGATCGTGTTGACCGTCAAACCATTTGGTGAGATCCTGAAACCCCGCGCACCTGAGCTGTTTGATCCAGAGAACCTTTAGCAAAAGTCCAGAGCAGACCCTCAACGGTGCGATTCCCTCACGACCCACCACATCCACGGTCGGTCACTCAGTGTGGAGGACCATCCATCATGGCAAAGGCGCTTCTCGGTCACGTCGGCGGCTACGACCCCCGAGTGCTCGCCGAGATGCGACGGCTGCAGCAGCGTGTCCAGGACCTGGAATCCGAGCTCGTTCGGATGCAGGCTGAGAACGACGCTCTGTCCGCCGCCGCCCGGCACCACGACTCGGTGTTCGAAGACCTCGACGTGAAGACGGCCGAGCCTGCGCTGACCTGATCCTCGCCCGCCGGGCAGGACGGGCTGAGCAGGACAGCCGTAGTCGGAAATCTCAAGGGACGCTTCGGCGTCCCTTAGTTTTTGTCTCCTGGTGATCCGCTGGTGTGTGGGGTGTGTGCTCATCGTGGCGCGATGCGTTACGTCTGATCTGCCCCCGCCCCCTCCAGGTGAAACCCCCGCGCGAAACCCTTCCCGTCGCTTCGGCGCCGTCGGCGCGACATCCTGCGGCCTCCCTCGGTAGGGTCCGGACGCGTGCACCTCAAGAGCCTGACACTGCGGGGATTCAAGTCCTTCGCCTCCGCCACGACGCTGCGCTTCGAGCCCGGCATCACCTGCGTCGTCGGCCCCAACGGCTCGGGCAAGTCCAACGTGGTCGACGCCCTCTCCTGGGTGATGGGGGAGCAGGGTGCCAAGTCCCTGCGCGGCGGCAAGATGGAGGACGTCATCTTCGCCGGGACCACGGGCCGCCCACCGCTGGGCCGCGCCGAGGTCTCGCTGACCATCGACAACGCCGACGGCGCGCTGCCCATCGACTACTCCGAAGTCACCCTCACCCGGATCATGTTCCGCAACGGGGGCAGCGAGTACCAGATCAACGGCGACACCTGCCGGCTGCTGGACATGCAGGAGCTGCTCTCCGACTCCGGCATCGGCCGCGAGATGCACGTCATCGTCGGCCAGGGCCAGCTCGACGGCGTCCTGCACGCCGACCCGACCGGGCGGCGCGCCTTCATCGAGGAGGCGGCGGGCGTCCTCAAGCACCGCAAGCGCAAGGAGAAGGCGCTGCGGAAGCTGGACGCCATGCAGGCGAACCTCTCCCGCGTCCAGGACCTCACCGACGAGCTGCGCCGCCAGCTCAAGCCGCTCGGGCGGCAGGCGGCCGTGGCCCGCAAGGCCCAGGTCATCCAGGCGGACCTGCGCGATGCGCGGCTGCGGCTGCTCGCCGACGACCTGGTCGCGCTGCGCGAGGCGCTGCGGACCGAGGTCGCCGACGAGGCGGAGCTCAAGCAGCGCAAGCAGGCCGCCGAGGCCGAGCTGCGGGAGGCCCAGCGCCGCGAGGCCGACCTGGAGCAGCAGGTCCGCACCCTGGCGCCCCGGCTGGAGCGGGCCCAGCAGACCTGGTACGAACTCTCCCGGCTGGCCGAGCGGGTGCGGGGCACCATCGGTCTGGCCGATCAGCGCGTCCAGCACGCGGCCGCCCCCCAGGCGGAGGAGCGCAGGGGCCGGGACCCGGAGGAGATGGAGCGCGAGGCGGCCCGGATCCGGGAGCAGGAGGCCGAGCTGGAGGCCGCGTTGGAGGCCGCGAGCACCGCGCTGGAGGACACGGTCGCGCACCGTGCGGAGCTGGAGCGGCGGCTGGAGCAGGAGGAGCGCCGGCTCCGGGACGCGGCACGCGCGCTCGCCGACCGCCGGGAGAGCCTGGAGCGGCTGCGCGGCAAGGCGGGGGCCGCGCGCAGCCGCGCCGCCTCGGCCGAGTCCGAGATCGAGCGCCTCGCCGCCGCGCGCGACGAGGCCCTCCACCGCGCCGAGCAGGCCCAGACCGAGTACGAGGAGCTGCGCGGCGAGGCCGACGGCCTCGACGAGGGCGACGTGCGGCTCGCGGACCGGCACGAGGAGGCCAAGCGCGAACTGGCCGAGGCCGAGCGGGTCCTCGGCTCCGCCCGCGACGCGCTCACCGCGGCGGAGCGCGAGCGGGCAGCGACCGCGGCCCGCCACGACACGCTGGCGCTGAACCTGCGCCGCAAGGACGGCACCGCGGCGCTGCTGGCGGCCAAGGACCGGCTCACCGGCCTGCTGGGCCCGGCGGCCGAGCTGCTGACCGTGACCGCGGGCCACGAGCTGCCGATAGCGGCCGCCCTCGGCGCGGCCGCCGACGCGGTGGCCGTGGCGGACGTGTCGACGGCCGCCGAGGCGCTGCGGCTGCTGCGCAAGGAGGACGCCGGCCGCGCGACGCTGCTGGTGGCCGGCGACAGGGGGCCGGGCACCGGGGACACCCGGGGACATCCCGGTGCCCCCTCCGCGGGCACCCCGGCCGTCGCGCTGGTGACCGTGCCCGAGCGGCTCCGCCCGGCTGTGGAGCAACTCCTCGGCCGCACCGTCGTGGTCGACACCCTGGAGGCGGCGGAAGCGGTCGTCAGAGCGCACCCGGAGCACACCGCGGTCACCGCGCAGGGCGACCTCCTCTCCGCCCACCGCGCCGGCGGCGGATCGGAGGGCGCGCCCTCCCTGCTGGAGGCCCAGGCCGCGGTGGACGAGGCGGCCGCGCAGCTCACCGAGCTGGAGGACCGCTGCGAGCAGCTCGCCGCAGAGCAGGACCGGGCCGCCGCGGAGCGCCGGGCGCGCGCCGCGGAACTGGAGGAGAGCGCGGCCCGCAGGAGCAGCGCCGAGCGGGAGAAGTCCCGGGTCGCCGGCCGGGTGGGCACCCTCGCGGGGCAGGCCCGGGCGGCTCAGGGCGAGGCCGAGCGCGCCGCGGCCGCGGTCGCCAAGGCGCAGGAGGCGCTCGCCGCGGCCCGCCAGGAGGCCGAGGAGCTGGCCGAGAGCCTGGCCTCGGCCGAGGAGGCGCAGGAGGCGGAGGGCGCCGAGGACCCCGACACCTCGGTCCGTGACCGGCTCGCGGCCGACGGCGCCAACGCGCGGCAGACCGAGATGGAGGCCCGCCTCCAGGTCCGTACGCACGAGGAGCGGGTCAAGGCGATCGCCGGGCGGGCCGACTCCCTGGACCGGGGCGCCCGCGCCGAGCGCGAGGCCCGGGCCCGGGCCGAGGAGCGCCGGGCGCGGCTGCGCCACGAGGCGGAGGTCGCACGGGCCGTCGCGGACGGGGCGCGGCAGCTGCTCGCCCATGTCGAGGCGTCGCTGGAGCGGGCCGGGCAGGAGCGCGAGGAGGTCGAGCGGACCAAGGCGGAGCGCGAGCGGACGCTGGCCGACGAGCGGGGACGGGGCCGGGGGCTCAAGGAGGAGTTGGACAAGCTCACCGACTCGGTGCACCGCGGCGAGGTGCTCGGCGCCGAGAAGCGGATGCGCATCGAGCAGTTGGAGACCAAGGCGCTGGAGGAGCTGGGCGTCGAGCCCGCGGGGCTGGTCCGCGACTACGGCCCCGACCAGCCGGTCCCGCCGTCCCCGCCGGCGGAGGGCGAGGAGCTGCCCGAGGACCCGGAGCATCCGCGGAACACGCCGGTCCCCTTCGTCCGGGCCGAGCAGGAGAAGCGGCTCAAGGCGGCCGAGCGGGCCTACCAGAAGCTGGGGAAGGTCAACCCGCTGGCGCTGGAGGAGTTCGCTGCGCTCGAGGAGCGGCACCAGTTCCTGAGCGAGCAGCTCGAGGACCTGAAGAAGACGCGTGCCGACCTGCTGCAGGTCGTCAAGGAGGTCGACGAGCGGGTCGAGCAGGTCTTCACGGAGGCGTACCACGACACCGCGCGCGAGTTCGAAGGTGTCTTCGCGCGGCTGTTCCCCGGCGGCGAGGGCCGGCTGGTGCTCACCGACCCGGGCGACATGCTGTCCACGGGTGTGGACGTGGAGGCCCGGCCGCCGGGCAAGAAGGTCAAGCGGCTCTCGCTGCTCTCGGGCGGCGAGCGGTCCCTGACGGCGGTCGCGCTGCTGGTGTCGATCTTCAAGGCCCGGCCCAGCCCGTTCTATGTGATGGACGAGGTCGAGGCGGCGCTGGACGACACCAATCTGCAGCGGCTGATCCGGATCATGGAGGAGCTCAAGGACAGCTCCCAGCTGATCGTGATCACCCATCAGAAGCGCACGATGGAGGTGGCCGACGCGCTCTACGGGGTCTCCATGCAGGGCGACGGCGTCTCCAAGGTGATCAGCCAGCGGCTGTCCTGAGCGGTCGGCGAGGCGGCCGGAGACGGGTACCACTCTTCACAAGTCGAACGATGATCTCGCTTCGTGTGCTCTGAGTCGCAGAAGCCGACCTATTGACTTCATGAATTGAACATTTACAGTCTGAGAAGCCGCCGTTAAGCCGGAGGCCAGCGCGATTTCCCCGCGCAGGCCCGTCTTCGTTCCTTGCACGGTGGTGTCCCCACCCGGCACCGGCGCCGGGGAACCTCAGGAGAAGAACGTGACCAGCACAGCGCAGGAAGCGCAGACGCCGCAGCCGCGGCCAGGCACCGGAGCGCACACTGCGCCCCTCGGCCGTGTCGTCTTCATCACCGCAGCCGCCGCCATGGGCGGCTTCCTCTTCGGCTACGACAGCTCAGTGATCAACGGGGCGGTGGAGGCGATCCGCGGCCGCTTCGACGTCGGCTCCGCGATGCTGGCGCAGGTCATCGCCGCCGCCCTGATCGGCAGCGCGATCGGCGCCGCCGTCGCCGGACGGACCGCCGACCGAATAGGCCGCATCAAGGTCATGCGGCTGGCCGCCGTCCTCTTCGTCGTCAGCGCCGTCGGCTCGTCCCTGCCCTTCGCCCTGTGGGACCTGGCCATGTGGCGGGTGCTGGGCGGTATCGCCATCGGCATGGCCTCCGTCATCGGCCCGGCCTACATCGCCGAGGTCTCCCCGCCCGCGTACCGCGGCCGGCTCGCCTCCTTCCAGCAGGGCGCGATCGTGCTCGGCATCGCCGTGTCGCAACTCGTCAACTGGGGCATCCTCAACCTCGCCGACGGCAAGCAGCGCGGTGACGTCGCCGGGCTGGAAGCCTGGCAGTGGATGCTCGGCATCATGGTGATCCCCGCGGTCGGCTACTTCCTGCTCTCCTTCGCCATCCCGGAGTCCCCGCGCTTCCTGATCTCCGTCGGCCGCCAGGACAAGGCCCGCGAGGTGCTGGCCGGGGTCGAGGGCGAGCACGAGGGGCTCGACACCCGGATCGGTGACATCGAGACGGCGATGCGCAGCGAGCACAGGTCCACCTTCCGGGACCTGCTCGGCGGGCGCTTCGGCCTGCTGCCCATCGTCTGGGTCGGCATCGGGCTCTCCGTCTTCCAGCAGCTCGTCGGCATCAACGTCGTCTTCTACTACTCCTCGACGCTGTGGCAGTCGGTGGGCATCAACCCCGAGAGCTCGTTCTTCTACTCCTTCACGACGTCGATCGTGAACATCATCGGCACCGCCATCGCCATGGTCTTCGTCGACCGGGTCGGCCGGAAGCCGCTCGCGCTGATCGGCTCCGTCGGCATGGCCCTCTCGCTGGGCTCGGTCGCCTGGGCGTTCTCCGCCAAGACCGGCTCCGGCGACAACGTCTCGCTGCCGGACGCGCAGGGCGTCGTCGCACTGGTCGGCGCGCACACCTTCACGCTGTTCTTCGCCCTCTCCTGGGGCGTGGTCGTCTGGGTGCTGCTCGGCGAGATCTTCCCGAACAAGATCCGTGCCGCCGCGCTCGGTGTCGCAGCCTCCGCGCAGTGGGTGGCCAACTGGGCCATCACCGCGAGCTTCCCGAGCCTCTCGGAGTGGAACCTGTCCGCCACCTACGTCGGCTACACGGTCTTCGCCCTGCTCTCGATCCCGTTCATCCTCAAGTGGGTGCCGGAGCCGAAGGGCAAGGCGTTGGAGGAGATGGGCTAGCCCCCCCGCCGCCCACTCCTCGCACGGCGCTGCCCCGGTTCCTTCGCCAGGAGCCGGGGCAGCGGGCTGTCCGGGGCCGCTGCCCGCCGCCGCGGCAGGCGCTCAGGGCTCGATCTCCGGCAGCCGGGGCATGACCTCCTCCACCAGCAGCCGCAGCGACCGCCGGCCCTCCTCGACGGGCATGCCGCCGCACAGCGGATGCAGCAGGATCTGCCGCGACCCCTCCGGCTGCCCGGCCACCAGTTCCAGGCACTCCCGCGGAGTGACGAAGCGGTAGACCCCCTCGGCTCGCAGCTCCGCCACCGTGCCCGCCTCGGCGCGCATCGCCGAGTGCAGGCCCGGTGTCTGCCAGGAGGCGTAGCGGCGCGCCTCGTACAGGAAGTGCTCGCCCAGCTCGGCCCACGCCCGGTCCGGGTCCTCGGTCAGGTGCAGGGCCGGCAGCTCCGGCGGCGGCATCAGGCACAGCGGGGTGCCGCCCGCGGCCGCGCAGCGCTCCTCGTAGTAGCCCGCCAGCTCCGGCAGGTGCGCGGGAAGGAACAGCGGCAGCCCCAGCCGCGCCGCGCGGCGGGCGGCCGGCCGCGATCCGCCGCCGACGAACAGCGGCGGGTGCGGCCGGCTGCCGGGGCGCGGGGTGACGCGCACCGTGCGGCCCCGGTAGCGGAAGGGCTCGCCCGTCCAGGCCGCCAGCAGCGTCTCCAGCACCTCGTCCTGCAGCGCCCCGCGGCGGGCGAAGTCCAGCCCCAGCGCGGCGTACTCCGGTGGCCGGTACCCGAGCCCCGCCACCGTGACCAGCCGCCCGCCGCCGACGAGATCGAGCACCGCGATGTCCTCCGCCAGCCGCAGCGGGTCGTACAGCGGCGCCAGGATCGCGCAGGCCGTCACCAGCGTGTGCCGCGTACGCCCCAGAAACGCGCCCGCCAGCGCGAGCGGCGCGGGGAGCCAGCCGTCCGGCGAGCCGTGGTGCTCCTCGACGATGAGAGAGGTCACACCGTGCGCGTCGGCGTAGCCCGCCATCTCCAGCGCGGCCCGGTAGCGGTCCCCGGGCTGTGCGTCCGCCGCCCGTACGCCCGGGGGCTGTTCGGGCTGGACGAGATTGAAACGGACGCTGGTCGTCACGGTCACGGGGTACCCCCACCCGGTGGACGGCGATGCGGGTGCTGGACCGTAGTGGAGCACGCGCGAAGAGGGAATGGCCGTGCAGCCTTGCCGGTGGTCGATACTGGAGCCGCTATGGAAATCGTCATCCTTGTAGTAGTCATCGCCGTGGTCGCGCTCGCCGCGATCAGCGGGCTCGTGGTCAGCGGCCGGAGGAAGAAGGCGGCCGAGGCCGAGCAGCCCGACACCGCCGCGAGCACCGCCGAGACCCCCGCCCGGACAGCCGAGCCCAAGGTCGGAGAGGAGGCGGAGGCCCCGCCCGAAGGCGCCCGCCGCACCGTCGAGGAGGTGGGCCTTCCCGAGACCGAGGAGGCGGCGGCCGAGGCGCCCGCCACCGCAGCGGAGGCCGCCGCCGCGCCCGAGGTCGAGACCCCGGCGCCGACGGCCGGACGGCTGGTACGGCTGCGCGACCGGCTCTCCCGCTCCCAGAACTCCCTGGGCAAGGGCCTGCTGACCCTGCTGTCCCGGGAGCACCTGGACGAGGACACCTGGGAGGAGGTCGAGGACACCCTGCTGACCGCCGACGTCGGCGTCGGCCCCACCCAGGAGCTGGTCGAACGGCTGCGGGAACGCGTCAAGGTGCTCGGCACCCGCACCCCCGAAGAGCTGCGCGGCCTGCTGCGCGAGGAACTGCTCGCGCTGGTCGGCACCGACCTGGACCGCACGGTGCACACCGAGGTGGAGGGCGCCGTCGACCGCCCGGGCGTGGTGCTCGTCGTCGGCGTCAACGGCACCGGCAAGACCACCACCACCGGCAAGCTCGCCCGGGTGCTGGTGGCGGACGGCAAGTCGGTGGTGCTCGGCGCGGCCGACACCTTCCGCGCCGCGGCGGCCGACCAGTTGGAGACCTGGGGCACCCGGGTGGGTGCCCGTACGGTCCGGGGCCCGGAGGGCGGCGACCCGGCCTCGGTCGCGTTCGACGCGGTCAAGCAGGGCACCGAGGCGAGCGCCGACGTGGTGCTGATCGACACGGCGGGCCGGCTGCACACCAAGACCGGGCTCATGGACGAACTCGGCAAGGTCAAGCGCGTCGTGGAGAAGCAGGCGCCGGTGGACGAGGTGCTGCTGGTGCTGGACGCCACGACGGGCCAGAACGGCCTGGTGCAGGCACGGGTGTTCGCCGAGGTCGTGGACATCACCGGCATCGTCCTCACCAAGCTGGACGGTACGGCCAAGGGCGGCATCGTGGTGGCCGTCCAGCGGGAGCTGGGCGTCCCGGTCAAGCTCGTCGGCCTCGGCGAGGGCGCCGACGACCTGGCCCCCTTCGAGCCGGAGGCGTTCGTGGACGCCCTGGTCCAGGAGGGCTGACCGGCCGGTTTCAGCGTGCGCACCGCCGAGCGGCGCCGCCGCGACGTGCCCCCGAGGCGTCGCGGCGGCGCCGCTCGCCTCACCGGGAACGACCGCTCGCGCCTGCGCCGTGGTGGCGTGCCGCGACCGGAGGGGGCTACCGCACGGCCGCGGGCCTGTCCTGGGGGGTGCGCGGCCGCACCACGGCCGAGCGGTGGCAGACGTAGGCGAGTGTGCCCAGCAGCAGCCGCGCCTGCGGGGGACGGCCGGCACGTTCCAGCGTGGGCGGCCGCAGCCAGCGCACGGGGCCGTGTCCGGCCAGATCGGAGGGCGGTGCCGTGATGTGCTCGCCCTCCCCCCTGCCGCGCAGGTCGAGATCGGCGTCGTCCCAGCCCATCCGGTAGAGGAGCTCGGGCAGCTCGGCGGCCGCGCCCGGCGCGACCAGGAACCAGGCGCGCCCGGCCGGGGTCGCGGCCACCGGGCCCAGCGGGACGCCCATCCGCTCCAGCCGCGCCAGTGCGCACAGCGCGGCGTGCTCGCCGACCTCGATCACGTCGAAGGCGCGGCCCGTCGGCAGCAGCATGGCGGCGCCCGGAACCGCTGCCCAGGCGCGGGACGCCTCCTCCACGGTGGCGCCCGCCGGTACCTCCAGGGAGGCGTCGAGCGGATGGTCGCCGGGGGAGGGGCAGGCCCGTGCGCCGCAGGAGCAGACGACCCGGCCGCCCGAGCGGGTGGCGCGGGCGCCGGGGATCAGGTCCCAGCCCCAGAGGCTCGTGTACTCCGCGACGCGGGTGCACACCTGGGCGCGTTCGCGCCTGCGTGCGCCGGGCCGCAGTTCGCGGATCTCGCGGATGCCGCTGAGACCGCTGATGGCACCGATCGTGAAGCCCATGCTCACTCCAACGGATCCCGAATGCTTATGGTTACGACTGCATTGCATACAGTGACGGCCGAGTTCCCGGCGTTCTCGGCGTTCCCGGGGGCTCCTGGGTGAGGGCAGGGTGCAGTGGGGGCAGCCTCCCCGTGGAGTTGTTTCCCTGGTGTCAAGTCAAGCGCGTCCGTGCGCCTCCGGGTTCATTCGAAGGGGTGGCGAATGGTGGCGATTCTGCAATTACACTCGCCCAGGTCGTGATCGTAGGATTACTTTCGGTACACACAGTGGAGAGCGCGGCGACCGACTATGCCGGAGGCATGGCCGGGTCGAGGGTGCGGCGGGTGCGGCGGAGCGCGGACCGATCCGGCCCTGAGCGCGTGCACCGAAGCGGGATGGGGGCGTTACCAGTGGCTGAGCGAGGCCAGGCGGGCAAGAGCCCGAACGAGCGGCTGGGCTCGTGGTTCATGCGCAGCGGCTGGTCCAAGGGCGAACTGGCGCGGCAGGTCAACCGCCGCGCACGGCGGATGGGCGCACACCACATCAGCACCGACACCTCCCGGGTGCGCCGGTGGCTGGACGGCGAGCAGCCCCGGGAGCCCATCCCCCGCATCCTCTCCGAACTCTTCTCCGAGCGGTTCGGCTGCGTCGTGGCGGTCGAGGACCTCGGACTGCGCCCCGCCCGGCAGTCCCCGGCGGCCTCCGGCGTGGACCTGCCCTGGGCCGGACCCCAGACCGTGGCGCTGATCAGCGACTTCACCCGCAGCGACCTGATGCTGGCCCACCGCGGCTTCCTGGGCGCCTCACTCTCCGTGTCCGCGGGCCCCGCACTGATCGAACCCATGCAGCGCTGGCTCGTGCCGGGCACCGGCGCCGAGGCCGGATCGCCGGGGGAGCAGCCGGCGGCCCCCGCGCTCACCGTCCCCGCCCCCCGCGACGGACAGCGCCGTGCGGCGCGTGGCGGCGAGGACGGCGCGCCGCCGCGCGGGCCGCAGTTGTCCGCACCCGAACTGGAGCTGCTGGAGCAGACGACCGAGATGTTCCGCGGCTGGGACGCCCAGTGCGGCGGAGGGCTCCGCCGCAAGGCCGTCGTCGGCCAGCTCCACGAGGTCACCGACCTGCTCCAGGAGCGGCACTCCGAACCCGTCCGCCGCCGGCTCTTCCGGGTCACCGCCGAACTGTCCGAGCTCGCCGGCTGGATGAGCTACGACGTCGGACTCCAGCCCACCGCGCAGAAGTACTTCGTGCTGGCGCTGCACGCGGCCAAAGAGGCCGGTGACCGGCCCCTGGGGTCCTACATCCTCAGCAAGATGAGCCGCCAGATGATCCATCTGGGCCGCCCCGCGGACGCCCTGGAGCTGGTGCACCTCGCCCAGTACGGCAGCCGGGAGGGCGCCACCGCACGCACCCAGGCCATGCTGCACGCCATGGAAGCCCGCGCCTACGCGAACATGGGTCAGCCCGGCAAGTGCAAGCGCGCGGTGCGGATGGCGGAAGAAACGTTCACGGACATCGACCGCGCGGACCCGGACCCCGACTGGATCCTGTTCTTCTCCGAGGCCGAGCTGTGTGCGGAGACCGCGCACTCCTTCCGGGACCTGGCCTACTCCTCAGGCCGCAGCCCCACCTACGCCTCGCTGGCACGGCCCGCGATGGAGCGTGCCGTCGAGCTGTTCGGCCGGGAGGCCCGGGAGGCGGAGGGCGGCGGCCACCGGCGCTCCTACGCGCTCAACCTGATCGGCATGGCCAGCGTGCACCTGCTCCAGCGGGAGCCCGAGGGCTGCGTGGCCCGGGCCAGCGAGGCCCTCGGCGTCGCCAAGCGGCTGCGCTCCGAGCGGGTCAACAACCGGCTGCGCCGCACCACGGCCGGCGCCGTCCGCGAGTTCGGGGAACTCGCGGACGTGGTGCAGCTCAGCGAGCGGCTCCAGGCCGAGCTGGCCGAGAGCGAGGCCGCCGCGGGCTGACCCGCGCCGGGCGGCGACGGGAATCCCCGGCGGACGACCACCGGGGAGCGCAGCGTACGCGCGTCCCCGCGCGGAAAGCCGCGCTTCATCTCCTCGTAACAGCGGCGGGCCGGTTTTCACGGCCTGGAAACACCCGGGGGCGACGGCGGAAACCGGGCTTCGGAAACCTGGCATTCAGTCCGCCCTCCCTCCTTCTTCGGCCGGGAGGCGCCCCTACGATCCGGCCCCCGCAGGACCGCGACCCCGAGGAGACGCCCACAGTGAACGGCGCGGATACCACTTTCGTCTTGGTCAGTGCGTTTCTCGTGATGGTGATGACGCCTGGCCTCGCCTTCTTCTACGGCGGCATGGTCCGGGTGAAAAGCGCCCTGAACATGCTGATGATGTCCTTCATCTCGCTGGCGATCGTCAGCGTGCTGTGGGTGCTCTACGGCTACTCGCTGGCTTTCGGCCCGGACACCGGCGGAGTCGTCGGCAATCTGGACTTCGTCGGCCTCAAGGGCATCTCCGCCGACTCCCTCACCGGGAAGGGCGGCATTCCGGTCTTCGCCTTCGTCCTCTTCCAGATGATGTTCGCGATCATCACGCCCGCACTGATGAGCGGCGCCCTCGCCGACCGGGTGAAATTCAGCGCCTGGGCGGTGTTCCTCACGCTGTGGGTGACGGTCGTCTACTTCCCCGTCGCGCACTGGGTGTGGGCCGAGGGCGGCTGGCTCTACGACCTGGAGGTCATCGACTTCGCGGGCGGCACCGCCGTGCACATCAACGCCGGTGTCGGAGCGCTGGCCGCCGTCCTCGTCGTCGGCAAGCGCATCGGCTTCAAGAAGGACCCGATGCGTCCGCACAGCCTGCCGCTGGTGATGCTCGGTGCCGCGCTGCTGTGGTTCGGCTGGTTCGGCTTCAACGCCGGCTCGGAGCTCGCCGCCGACGGCACCGCCGCCAACATGGCGCTCAACACCCAGCTCGCCACTGCGGCCGCCATGCTCGGCTGGCTGGTCTACGAGCGGGTGAAGCACGGCGCGTTCACCACGCTGGGCGCCGCCTCCGGTGCCGTGGCCGGACTGGTGGCCATCACCCCCTCCGGCGCCGCGGTCAACGCCATGGGCGCGCTGCTGATCGGCGTCGTCGCGGGCGCGGTCTGCTCGTGGGCGGTCAGTCTCAAGTACAAGCTCGGCTTCGACGACTCGCTGGACGTGGTCGGCGTGCACCTGGTCGGCGGCGTCATCGGCACCCTGCTGGTGGGCTTCCTGGCCGTGGACGGCGTGGGCGGCCTCACCCAGTTCGGCAAGCAGGCGCTCGGCGCCGGCTCCGTGATGGCCTTCTCCTTCGCGGTCTCCTGGCTGCTGGCCAAGCTCGTGCACGCCACGATGGGCTTCCGCGCCGACCCGGACGACGAGGCGGCCGGCGTCGACCAGGCGTTCCACGCCGAGACCGCGTACGACTTCAGCGCCGTCGGCGGCTCCTCGGTCCGCGACCGGGGCGGCCCCGCGGCCGCCGGATCCGCCGCCGCGGGGAGCGCGGCCGCGCAGGCCCCGCGCGCTGACAGCGCCCGTCACGACAGCCACGACAGCAAGGTGGACGCATGAAGCTCATCACCGCCGTGATCAAGCCCTACCAGCTCGACGAGGTGAAGGAGGCGCTGCGGGCCTTCGGCGTCCAGGGCCTCACCGTCACCGAGGCCAGCGGCTACGGGCGGCAGCGCGGGCACACCGAGGTCTACCGGGGCGCCGAGTACACCGTCGACCTCGTCCCCAAGGTGCGCATCGAGGTGCTGGCGGAGGACGAGGAGGCCGAACAGCTCCTGGAGATCGTCGTCAAGGCCGCACGCACCGGCAAGATCGGCGACGGGAAGGTGTGGACGGTGCCCGTCGAGACCGCCGTCCGGGTGCGCACGGGCGAGCGGGGACCGGACGCGCTGTGAGGGACGCGGCGACGGCCCCGGCGGCGGGAGCACCGGTACCGGACAGCACCGGGCGATCCGCGGGGAACGGGCCCTCCGGCACGTGGGCGTGCCCGGGAGCGGACCCCCGCGGCGCGGACGAGGGCTACGCGGCCGCCCGGGTACGGCTCCTGCAGGACGCCGAACTCTCCGGACCCGACCGGCGCCGCGCCCTGTCCGCGCTGACCGACCAGTGGCTCCACGAGCTTTTCGGCCCCGACGCGCCCCCCGGGACCGCGCTGGTGGCCGTCGGCGGATACGGACACGGCGAGCTCTCCCCGCGCAGCGACCTCGATCTGCTCCTGCTGCACGACGGCAGCACCGGCGCCGCCGCCCTGGCCGCCCTCGCCGACCGCCTCTGGTACCCGGTCTGGGACCTCGGCCTCGCCCTCGACCACTCCGTCCGCACCCCGGACGAGGCGCGCACCGCCGCCGCCGACGACCTCAAGGTGCAGCTCGGCCTGCTGGAGGCCCGCCACCTCGCCGGGGAAGCGGACCTCACGGCGCAGTTGCGCACCGCCGCGCTCGGCAGGTGGCGCGCCCAGGCCCGCACCAGGCTGCCGGAGCTGCGCGAGTACGCCACCGAGCGGGCCCGGCGCCACGGCGAACTGCGGTTCCTGCTGGAGCCCGACCTGAAGGAGGCGCGCGGCGGGCTGCGGGACCTCACCGCGCTGCGCGCCGTGGCCGCCTCCTGGCTCGCCGACGCCCCGCGGGAGGGGCTCCAGCAGGCCCGGGACACTCTCCTCGACGCCCGCGACGCGCTGCACCTGACCACCGGACGCGCCACCGACCGGCTCGCGCTCCAGGACCAGGACCAAGTGGCCGAGGCGCTCGGCCTGCTGGACGCCGACACGCTGCTGCGCCGCGTCTACGAGGCGGCCGGCGCGGTCTCCTACGCGAGCGACGTCACCTGGCGCGAGGTCGAGCGCGTCCTGCGGCCCCGCAGCGCAGCTCCGCGCGGTGCCCGGCTGCGCGGGCTGCTGGGCGGTGGCCGGCGCTCCGCGGTGCGCCCCTCGGGGGAACCCGTGCCGGAGCGGACCCCGCTGGCCGAGGGCGTCGTGGAGCACGAGGGCGAGGCGGCGCTGGCCCTGCACGCGCGGCCCGACCGCGACCCCGTGCTGCCGCTGCGCGCCGCAGCGGCGGCGGCGCAGGCCGGTCTCCCGCTCGCGCTGCCCGCCCTCCGCAAGCTCGCGCGCACCGCACCGGACCTTCCCGTGCCGTGGCCGGCCGAGGCCCGCGAGGAGTTCGTCACCCTGCTCGGCGCCGGGGAGGCCACCGTCCCGGTGTGGGAGGCCATGGACGCGGCCGGTCTCGTCGCCCGTCTGCTGCCGGACTGGGAGCGGGTGCGCTGCCGCCCCCAGCGCAACCCCGTGCACCGCTACACCGTCGACCGGCACCTGGTCGAGACCGCCGTACGGGCGGCGGCGCTCACCCGCCGCGTGCACCGCCCCGATCTGCTGCTGACCGGTGCGCTGCTGCACGACATCGGCAAGGGATGGCCCGGCGACCACTCGCTCACCGGCGAGACCATCGCCCGCGACCTGGCGGCCCGCATCGGCTTCGACGAAGCCGACACCCGGACGCTGGCCGCCCTGGTCCGCCACCACCTGCTGCTCGTCGAGACGGCGACCCGGCGCAACCTGGACGATCCGGCCACCATCCGGTCCGTCGCCGAGGCCGTGGGCTCCCACGGCACCCTGGAGCTGCTGCACGCCCTGACGGAGGCCGACGCGCTGGCCACCGGCCCGGCCGCCTGGTCCGCCTGGCGCGCGGCCCTCGTCGACGACCTGGTCTCCCGGGTGGCGGCGGTGCTCTCCGGCGCCGCCGTCGCCGACCAGACCGACGGGCAGGAGCTGACGGCGGAGGGAGAGCGGCTGGCGATGGAGGCGTGGCGCACCGGCGGTCCCGTCCTGGCGCTGCGCCCTCAGAAGGGGACCGGCTCCGGCGGCGGCCAGGGGGCGGCGGAACCTCGTACGGACGGGGAAGCGGTCCCCGGCGGGGCCGCGCCCGAGCCTGTCGGGGTGGAACTTCGCGTGGCGCTGCCCGAGCAGCCCGGGGTGCTGCCCGCGGTCGCCGGAGTGCTGGCCCTGCACAAGCTGACCGTCCGGTCCGCCGATCTGCGGCTGGTGGAGCTGTCCGCCCTGGCCGGGGGCGTGCCGGAGGGACGCGCGGACAGTGCGGACCGGAACGGCCCGGACGCTGGCCGCCCGGCCGGGCCTGGTGGGACGCCGGCGCCCGGTGGGACCGTGACCGGGGAGACTCCGCGGGTCCTGCTGCTCACCTGGCGCGTCGCCGCGCAGTACGGCTCGCTGCCGCAGCCGGCCAGACTGCGCGAGGACCTGGTGCGCGCGCTGGACGGCTCCCTGCGGCTGGCCGCCCGGCTGGCCGAGCGGGAGGCCGCCTACCGGCCGCGCCGCAGCGGCGCGGTGCAGCCCCCGCCGCCGCGCGCCACCGTCGCTGCGGGCGACTCCGCGGCCGCCACCGTCCTGGAGGTGCGGGCCCAGGACGCCCCCGGTCTGCTGCACCGCATCGGCAGGGCGTTGGAGGAGGCCGGGGTGCGGGTCCGCAGCGCCCATGTGAGCACCCTGGGCGCCAATGCCGTCGACGCGTTCTACCTGACCGACGCCGCCGGATCCCCGCTCTCCGAGGTCGCGGCAGCCCGGCTCGCCCAGCGGCTGGAGGCCGAGCTGCGCTGAGCCCGAGTGCCCCGCGCGGGGCCGGGAGGAGTCCCGGATCCGGACAGGCGGGCCGGTCCCGCCCGCGAGGCGGCTACCCTTGGCAGAGATTGCCTCCGCCACCGACCCGAGGACCGACGAGCGCTGTGTTCGACACCCTTTCCGACCGCCTGAGTGCGACGTTCAAGAACCTCCGGGGCAAAGGGCGCCTCAGCGAGGCGGACATCGACGCCACCGCCCGCGAGATCCGCATCGCCCTGCTCGAGGCGGATGTCGCGCTCACCGTGGTGCGCGCCTTCATCAAGCAGGTCAAGGAGCGCGCGCTGGGGGCCGAGGTCTCCCAGGCGCTGAATCCCGCCCAGCAGGTCATCAAGATCGTCAACGAGGAGCTGATCGGCATCCTCGGCGGCGAGACGCGTCGGCTGAGGTTCGCCAAGAACCCGCCGACCGTCATCATGCTCGCCGGCCTCCAGGGCGCGGGCAAGACCACCCTGGCGGGCAAGCTGGGACGCTGGCTGCAGCAGCAGGGGCACACGCCGATGCTCGTCGCGGCCGACCTCCAGCGGCCCAACGCGGTCAACCAGCTCTCCGTCGTCGCCGAACGCGCGGGCGTGGCCGTCTTCGCGCCCGAGCCGGGCAACGGCGTCGGGGACCCGGTCCAGGTCGCCAAGGACTCGATCACCTACGCGCGTGACAAGCAGCACGACGTGGTCATCGTGGACACCGCGGGACGCCTGGGCATCGACCAGGAGCTGATGCAGCAGGCGGCCGACATCCGGGACGCGGTCAGCCCGGACGAGGTCCTCTTCGTCGTCGACGCCATGATCGGTCAGGACGCGGTCACCACGGCGGAGGCGTTCCAGGAGGGCGTCGGCTTCGACGGCGTCGTGCTCTCCAAGCTGGACGGCGACGCGCGCGGCGGTGCGGCCCTCTCGGTCGCCCAGGTCACCGGCAAGCAGATCATGTTCGCCTCGAACGGCGAGAAGCTCGACGATTTCGACGCCTTCCACCCCGACCGGATGGCCTCCCGCATCCTCGGCATGGGCGACATGCTCACGCTGATCGAGAAGGCGGAGCAGACCTTCAGCCAGCAAGAGGCCGAGAAGATGGCCGCCAAGCTGGCGAAGGGGCCCAAGGAGTTCACGCTCGACGACTTCCTGGCCCAGATGGAGCAGGTCCGCAAGATGGGCTCGATCTCCAAGCTGCTCGGCATGATGCCGGGGATGGGCCAGATGAAGGACCAGATCAACAACCTGGACGAGCGCGAGGTCGACCGCACCGCCGCCATCATCAAGTCGATGACCCCGGCGGAGCGGGCCGAGCCGACGATCATCAACGGCTCGCGGCGGGCCCGTATCGCACGGGGCTCCGGGGTGGACGTCAGCGCCGTCAAGGGCCTGGTGGAGCGCTTCTTCGACGCCCGCAAGATGATGTCCCGGATGGCCCAGGGCGGCGGCATGCCCGGGATGCCGGGTATGCCGGGCATGCCCGGTGGCGGAGGCAAGAAGAAGGGCAAGCAGCAGAAGAAGGCCAAGGGCAAGCGCCAGTCGGGCAACCCGATGAAGCGCCAGCAGGAGGAGCAGGCCGCCGCCGCACGCCGCGCCCAGGGCGGCCAGGGCGACGCCCTCGGCATCCCGGGCCCCGGTCAGGACCCCGGCGACTTCGAACTCCCGCAGGAGTTCAAGGACATGCTGCCCCCGAAGTGAGCGTCCCGCGGCAAAGGCGGATGATGTCGTCCATGCGCGTATACATCCGCCCCCCGCGGCCCGCCGACGAGCAGCTCTACAGCGAGGCCGTCGTCCGCTCGGCAGACCACCTCCACCCGTGGAACCCCGTCGAGCCGGACGGCTTCCCCGACCTGCTCCGCCGCCAGGGGCCCGCGCTGCGCACCTTCCTCATCCTCGACCGCGAGGACGAGGGGCTCGTCGGCCGGGTGAACGTGGCCAACATCGTCCGTGCGCGCTTCCGCAACGGCTCCCTCGGATACGACAGTTACGTCCCCTACGCGGGTACCGGCCGGATGACCGAGGGCATGCGGCTGGTCGTGGACCGCTGCTTCCAGTCGGGCCCCGACGGGCTCGGGCTGCACCGGCTGGAGATCAACGTCCAGCCGGAGAACGACCGCTCCCTGGCCCTGGCCAAGCGGCTCGGCTTCCGGCACGAGGGCTTCTCGCCGCGGATGCTCTACATTGACGACGCCTGGCGGGACCACGAGCGCTTCGCGCTCACCGTCGAGGAGTGGCCCGGTCTGGAGGGCTGAGGGCCGCGCCGGCCCGGTGGAAGGCCCGGCCCGGGGTGCCTCCCGGGCGGGCGCCTCCGCGGGGCCGCCCGTGCCGGTGTCTCCGCCGGGCTGTGCGCCCCTCCCGGTGATACGTCCGGCTTGCGGTGGGTGCGCGGCTTGGGTGTACATCTGCGTACCCGCACCCATCTCCCCGGGCATCACCGAGAACTGACTGGTACGTGCAAAATATTTGCGATGCCCCGTAATCGGAACACCAGGGCACTCCCGCTCGTTGGGCACGACGTGAGCACGACACCACCAGTTCTCGCCGCCGAGCTGGCAGCCGCCTGGGCCGACATTCAACGGCACCACCCCGAGCTGCCGGATCTGGCCGCGCCCGAATCACTCATCGGAGAGTCCTCGTCCGCCTGCGGCACCGGGCTCTCCTTCGAACGGCTGCTCCACGAGGCGGTCCACGGCATCGCGGCGGCCCGCGGTGTCCGGGACACCTCGCGGGCCGGCCGCTACCACAACCGCCGCTTCCTGGCGATCGCCGTGGAGCTCGGTCTCGACCACCCCGAGGAACCGCATCCCAGCAGCGGCTTCTCCCTCGTGGTGCTCACCCCCGAGACGCGGCGGCGCTACCGCCCCACCGCAGACCGCCTCCAGCGGGCGCTGAAGGCGTACAGCGCCGCCACCGAGACGGACACCGGACGCAGCTTCCGCGGTCCGGCGGCCCGGCACGGCTCCTCCGGGGGCGGGGTCCGGGTCAAGGCCGTCTGCGACTGCGGGCGCAACGTCCGGGTCGTCCCCTCCGTACTGGCGCAGGCCCCGATCATGTGCGGAGCGTGCGGAAAACAGTTCCGTATCCCCGTCGACCCGGCCCCGGTGCCGGAGCCGATGGCGGCCGTGGGCTGACCCCGCCCGCGGCCCCCGCGCGACACCACCGCCGGTGCGGGCCCAGGGGGCGGCCCGCGGCCGGGGCGGGGCCGGAACGGGGGCGGTTTCTGCCGGGCTCCGCGGTGTGGCATCATGGTCGGCTGAACTCGACAGCCGCACAGGACCCCTCTCTCCTCCGGCTGACGCGTCCATTCGGACACCCGGCGCTACAACCCCACGTGGCAGTCCGCCGTGTCCACCCACGTCAAGACCAGGAGACACCACACCCGTGGCAGTCAAGATCAAGCTGAAGCGTCTGGGCAAGATCCGTTCGCCTCACTACCGCATCATCGTCGCCGACTCCCGCACCCGCCGCGACGGCCGGGCCATCGAGGAGATCGGCCTGTACCACCCGGTGCAGAACCCCTCGCGCATCGAGGTCGACTCGGAGCGTGCGCAGTACTGGCTCAGCGTCGGCGCCCAGCCGACCGAGCCCGTCGAGGCCATCCTCAAGGTCACCGGCGACTGGCAGAAGTTCAAGGGCCTGCCCGCCCCGGAGCCGATGAAGGTCGCCGAGCCCAAGGCCGACAAGCGCGCCCTGTTCGAGGCCGCTGCCAAGGAGTCCGCCGACGAGCCCAAGGGTGAGGCCATCACCCCCAAGGCCAAGAAGGCTGACAAGGCCGACAAGAAGGCGGACGGGGCCGACGCTTCGGCCACCGCCACCGAGTCGACCGAGGCCTGAGGATGCTCGAGGAAGCCCTCGAGCACCTGGTGAAGGGCATCGTCGACCACCCCGACGAGGTGCAGATCGAGTCCCGCAACCTCCGTCGCGGGCGTGTGCTCGAGGTCCGGGTGCACCCCGACGATCTCGGCAAGGTGATCGGCCGCAACGGCCGCACCGCGCGCGCTCTGCGCACCGTCGTGGGAGCGCTCGGCGGCCGGGGCATCCGCGTCGACCTCGTCGACGTGGACCAGGTCCACTGAAGCGCAGCATGCAGCACCGGCACGGGCCGGGGACGGCAGCCAAGCCGTCCCCGGCCCGTTGTCGCGCCCGGACCCCCGGTCCGCGGGCCTTCCCGGACCCGCGGACCCCCACCGAGTACGGAACCGAGCACGGAGAAGCACAGTGCAGCTAGTCGTCGCGCGGATCGGCCGCGCCCACGGCATCAAGGGCGAGGTCACGGTCGAGGTCAGGACCGACGAGCCCGAACTGCGGCTCGGCCCCGGCGCCGTGCTGGCCACCGAACCGGCCGCCGCCGGGCCGCTCACCGTGGCCGCCGGGCGGGTGCACAGCGGACGGCTGCTGCTGCGCTTCGAGGGTGTGGGGGACCGCACCGCCGCCGAGGCCCTGCGCAACACGCTGCTCGTCGCCGAGGTCGACCCGGACGAGACTCCCGAGGACCCGGAGGAGTTCTACGACCACCAGTTGCTCGACCTGGAGGTCGTCACGGTGGACGGTGCGGTCGTCGGGCGGATCGAGAGCGTCGCGCATCTGCCGGCCCAGGACCTGCTCGTGGTGCGGCGCGCGGACGGCGGCGAGGCCCTGATCCCGTTCGTCGCCGAGATCGTCCCGGAGATCGACCTGGAGGCTCAGCGCGCGCTCGTCGATCCGCCCCCCGGCCTGCTCGGCGAGGAGCCCGCGGACGCGGGGCCGGAGAACGAGGAGTCCGCGTCCGGGGAGTCGTCCGGCGGCCCGGACCCGCGCCCGGCACCGGACGCCGAGGGACCCGGCCGGGGGAGCCCCCGGTGAGGCTCGACGTCGTCACGATCTTCCCCGAGTACCTGGAGCCGCTGGACGTCTCGCTGGTCGGCAAGGCGCGGGCGCGCGGAGTGCTGGACGTCCGCGTCCACGACCTGCGCGCCTGGACGCACGACCGGCACCACACCGTCGACGACACCCCGTACGGCGGCGGCCCCGGCATGGTCATGAAGCCCGAGCCCTGGGGCGAGGCGCTGGACGAGGTGCTGGCCTCGGGCGAGCCGGGCCAGGACTCCCCGGTACTCGTCGTCCCCACTCCCAGCGGGCAGCCGTTCACCCAGGAGCTGGCGGTCGAGCTGGCGGGCAAGCCGTGGCTCGTCTTCACACCCGCGCGGTACGAGGGCATCGACCGCCGCGTCATCGAGGAGTACGCGGAACGGCTCGACGTGCGCGAGGTGTCCATCGGCGACTACGTCCTCGCCGGTGGTGAGGCACCCGTCCTCGTCATGGTCGAGGCCGTCGCGCGGCTGCTGCCCGGCGTGCTCGGCAACGCCGCCTCCCACCAGGACGACTCCTTCGCGCCCGGCACCATGGCGAATCTGCTGGAGGGCCCCGTCTACACCAAGCCGCCCGAGTGGCGCGGACGGGGCATTCCGGAGGTGCTGCTGAGCGGTCACCACGGCAGGATCGCCCGCTGGCGCCGCGACCAGGCGTTCGCCCGGACGGTCGGCAACCGCCCCGAGCTGGTCGAGCGCTGCGCCCCCGAAGCCCTCGACAAGCACGACAGGGCCGCCCTGGCGGCTCTGGGCTGGGAGCCGGGCACGGACGGCCGCTGGCGGCCGGGCCCCGGGGCGGCGCCGCACGACGGCGCCGGGCAGCGAGGCGGCGTCGCCGAGGAGGCCGCGGAGCAGGCGGACTCCGACCGGCAGCACGGCCTCGAGCAGGACGGGTCCGGAGCGTAGGGCCCGGGGGCGGAGCGGGAGCCGATTTGGGCCGGGTGGGGAGCCCGTGGAAGAATGGGCCGACCCCGGCCTCCGGCTGGGATCTTCCGCTTCGTCTCCGGCGCGCGACCCTGCCACAGGGGGACCGACGCCCGCCGAGGAAGCGGCCTTCGGACCATCACCACGATTCCGCGGATGACCTGTGGCATCGGCGAAGAAAGCAGACGGACATGTCCCACCTTCTCGACAGTGTCGACTCCGCCTCCCTGCGTACGGACGTACCGGCCTTCCGCCCCGGCGACACGGTCAACGTGCACGTCCGCGTCATCGAGGGCAACCGCTCCCGTGTCCAGCAGTTCAAGGGCGTCTGCATCCGCCGCCAGGGCTCGGGCGTGCGGGAGACCTTCACCGTCCGCAAGGTCAGCTTCAGCGTCGGCGTCGAGCGCACCTTCCCGGTGCACACCCCGATCGTCGAGAAGATCGAGGTCGTGACCCGCGGTGACGTCCGCCGCGCCAAGCTGTACTACCTGCGTGAGCTGCGCGGCAAGGCCGCCAAGATCAAGGAGAAGCGCGCGAGCTGAGCGCGCGTCCTCGGCGCCCGGCGGGCCGGTTAGGCTTCCGCTCGATGGAGACCGAGGAAGAGTACGACACACCGGAGCGCGACCGCTCTTCGGTTCCCGAGCAGGGAACGAAGAGCAGGTCGCGCTCCGTGCGTCTGGGCCTGCTCGCGGTGTCGGTCCTGGGGGCGCTCTTGCTCACAAGTGCATTCATCGTGCAACCTTTTCTGATCCCGAGTTCCTCGATGGATCCGACCCTGCGCGTCGGGGACCGGGTGCTGGTGAACAAGCTGGTCTATCGTTTCGGAGACGGTCCGGGACGCGGGGACGTCGTCGTCTTCGACGGCACCGACTCCTTCTCGGGGGAGGCCGATCCCGACGCGAACCCGGTGATGGCCGCGCTCCGCGAGGCGGGCGCTGCGACCGGGCTGGCGCGGCCCTCCGGGACGGACTACGTGAAGCGGGTGATCGGGGTCGGCGGCGATCGGGTGCGCTGCTGCGACAGGCGGGGGAGGATCGAGGTGAACGGCCGGCCCGTGGACGAGGAGTATCTGCACTCCGGAAACGCCCCCTCCGCCGTGCCCTTCGACATCCGGGTGCCCGAGGGGCGCCTGTGGGTGATGGGGGATTACCGTTCCCGCTCCCGCGACTCCCGCGACCACCTCGGCGAACCCGGCGGCGGCACCGTTCCGGTCGAGCGCGTGATCGGGCGGGCCGACTGGATCGGCTGGCCGCCGAGCCGCATCGGATCGGTACCGTCCGGCGCAGGCAGCGGCCATGACTGATCCCGAGGGCCCCTTGGGCGACGCGGGGTCCGGCGGGCCGGGCGCCGGGGCGCGCGGCCCGGACGGCGCCTACGGCGGTCGTGCCGGTCATGACGCACCCGATCGTCACCGTCCGCACGGCGGGTACGGCAGGGACGGCGCATCCGGCGGGAGAGGGGACCAGTTCCGCGGCCCGGGGCCCGGTCCCGCCGGCGGCGCGCCCCCGCCCGGCGCCGACTACCCGTACACGGAGCCCTACGACTACTCGGGGACCTACGACTACTCGGGGTCCTATGGCTCCGCAGGGCCCGACCGCACCGGGCCCTACGACCGAGCGGAGCCCTGGGGCCGCTCCGAGCCGTTCGGCGGCCCAGGGCCCGCCGCCCCGCCCGGGCCCGCTCTTCCCGGACAGGACGTGTCCGGTGGACCGGCGCCCGGGCCCGGGAATGCCGAGCGCGCCGACGCCGGGCGGGCCGCCGACGGCGCGCTCCGCGGGGAGGCCGCTGCTGCAGCCGAGCCGGTGGATCCGGCGCAGGAGGCGCCGCCGCTGCGCCGCCCCGGGCAGGGCAGGGCCGACCGCAGACGCGCGGCCAAGCGCATCCAGCGCCGCCGCAGGCTCTCCGCGACCAAGGAGCTCCCGATCCTGGTCTGCGTCGCGCTGCTGATCGCGTGGGTGCTCAAGACCTTTCTCGTGCAGGCGTTCGTGATCCCCTCGGGCTCCATGGAGCAGACCATCCGGATCGGGGACCGGGTGCTGGTGGACAAGTTCACGCCGTGGTTCGGTGCCGAGCCGCACCGCGGGGACGTGGTCGTCTTCCAGGACCCGGGCGGCTGGCTGGAGAACGAGAAGAAGGAGCCGGACAACGCACCCGCCGGGATCAAGCAGGGCAAGGAGCTGCTCACGTTCATCGGACTGCTGCCCTCGGACGACGAACAGGATCTGATCAAGCGGGTCGTCGCCGTCGGTGGGGACACGGTGCGCTGCTGCGACAAGCAGGGGCGCGTCACCGTCAACGGCACGCCGCTGAACGAGCCCTATCTTCACCCGGGCAACGAACCCTCCCGGATGAAGTTCACGGTCGAAGTCCCTGCGGGGCGGGTTTTCGTGATGGGCGATCATCGGGCCAACTCCGCCGACTCGCGCTATCACTTGAAGGATCCGAATCGAGGAACGATCGGAGAAGACCGAATCGTTGGTAAAGCTGTCGTCATTGCGTGGCCGTTCGACCACTGGAGGCGGCTCGAGGAGCCGGGAGTGTACGCCTCCGTCCCTGACCCCGGAGGCGGAGCCGTCTCCCTGCAGATGAACCGGGACAATCGGGTGGCGCAACTGCCGTTCTCCGCGGAACTTCCGCTCGTTATGGGAATGGTGGGCCTGTACCGGTGGCGGGACAGGCGAATGCGCGGCGTGAGGAGTGGATGTGGGGGACTTGGCGGTCGGTACGCGGTCCGGTTCCGGGTACCCGGAGGACGGAGGCCCGGGTACGGACGGCAGGACGGGCGACGCAGAACCACCGGCCGTGGAAAGAGGGAGTGACAGCGTGACGGCGGAGACCGACGGGACGGCAGCCCGCTCAGGGGCGGACGGGGACGGTCCGTGGACCCCCGGACCGAAGCCGCAGCACGAGGCACCGGACCCGGACGGGGCGGCCGAGGCGGCGGACCCGGACGGAGAAGCCGGGGAGCCGGACGACAAGAAACCGGCGAAGAAGCAGCGCCCGTTCTGGAAAGAGCTGCCGATGCTCATCGGCATCGCGCTCATCCTCGCCCTGATCATCAAGACATTCCTGGTCCAGGCGTTCTCCATCCCCTCCGACTCGATGCAGGACACGCTCCAGCGCGGTGACCGGGTGCTGGTGGACAAGCTGACGCCGTGGTTCGGAGCGACCCCGGAACGCGGCGAGGTCGTCGTCTTCCACGACCCGGGCGGCTGGCTCCCCGAGGCGCACGTCGAGGAGAACTTCCTGCAGACCGCGCTCAGCTTCATCGGCCTGATGCCCTCGGCCAACGAGAAGGACCTGATCAAGCGGGTCATCGCGGTCGGCGGGGACACGGTGGAGTGCAAGAAGGGCGGAAAGATCCAGGTCAACGGCACGGCGCTGGACGAGTCCTCGTACATCTATCCGGGCAACACCCCGTGCGACGACAAGCCGTTCGGGCCGCTGAAGGTCCCGAAGGGCAAGCTGTGGGTGATGGGCGACCACCGCCAGGACTCCCTCGACTCCCGCTACCACCAGAACCAGCCCGGTGACGGCTTCGTCCCGGAGAAGCAGGTGGTGGGACGGGCCATCGTCAAGGCGTGGCCGATCAACCGCTGGGGCACGCTGCCGGTCCCCGAGACCTTCGACCAGAAGGGCGTGCAGTCGCGCGCGCTGAGCGCGGCGCCGGGTGCGGTCGGGTTCGCGGGCGCCGTCCCGCTGGTGCTCTGGCGGCGACGGCGGGCGCAGTCGCGCGCTGCCGCGCGGTCCGCGCTCCACGAGGGCTGACGGCTTCGAGTACCGCCCGGTAGGGTCAGCGGTCTGCGCCGACACAGGCTGTCGGGTCCGTTGCGCAAGAGCCGGGGAGTGCGGAAGTGAGCAAGGCAGAACGTACCGACGAGGGCCGCGGCCGCCTGGGTGACCGGATCTCCGGAGTGGTTGTGGCCCTCGGGTGCGTGCTCTTCCTCGGCGGCTTCGTCTGGGGTGCCGTGCTCTACAAGCCCTACACGGTGCCCACCGACTCCATGGACCCCACGGTGCAGGCCGGTGCCCGGGTGCTGGCCCAGCGGGTGGACGGCGACGAGGTGCGGCGTGGCGACGTCGTCGTCTTCCAGGACTCGGTGTGGGGCACGGTGCCCATGGTCAAACGGGTGGTGGGCGTCGGCGGGGACAAGGTGGCGTGCTGCGACCGGAAGGGCCGGCTCACCGTCGACGGCCGACCTGTCGACGAGCCCTATCTGCATGCCCGGGGTGACGACTCGCAGCGGGCCTTCGAACCCACCCGCGTGCCCGCGGGAAAGCTCTTCCTGCTGGGGGACAACCGGCAGGCGTCCCTCGACTCCCGGGTGCACCTGGAGGACGCCGACCACGGTGCCGTGCCGCGCTCCGCCGTCCAGGCCCGGGTCGCCGCCATAGCCTGGCCCAGCAGCGCGGCCGGGATGCTCCCGGAGCCGAGCGGCTTCGCCGACATGCCCGGCGGAACCTCCGATCGCGGGCCGCTACCGCTGGCACTGACCGCTGTGCTCGTGGGGGCCGTCCTGGTGCTGGGCGGGGCGGCGTACGGACCGCTCGCGCGGCGCCGAGCGACTTCGGCCCGACGCCGCTCGGGGTGACGCACAATGGGGGGACGCACGGCTGAAGGGGAACATGCCATGAGCGCCGAGGACCTCGAGAAGTACGAGACCGAGATGGAGCTCAAGCTCTACAGGGAGTACAGAGATGTCGTCGGGCTGTTCAAATACGTGATCGAGACCGACCGGCGCTTCTATCTCACCAATGACTACGAGATGCAGGTCCACTCGGTGCAGGGGGAGGTCTTCTTCGAGGTGTCGATGGCCGACGCCTGGGTCTGGGACATGTACAGACCGGCCCGGTTCGTCAAGCAGGTACGGGTCCTGACGTTCAAGGACGTGAACATCGAGGAGCTCAACAAGAGCGAACTCGATCTCCCGGAGGACTCCGGCTTCAAGAGCTGAGCCGCTGCTCCGGCCTGCGGCCCCCGGCCAGGCGATCCCGGCGATACACATCCCACGGCGTCCCCGTGGCCCGCGACCCGGCAACGGGTCCGGCGCCCCGGGGACGCCGTGCTGAGGGCTCGGCTGAAGACTCACTCGTGCAAGTGACGGAGATATCCACAATCACCGGGTTCTCCACAGAAGACGAGCAAGATCACCGAAACTCCTCCGGAGCCGCCACAGTCGGTGTCCGGAGGTGGTGCCGTGATGAACACCGGCGAAACGCACAGCGGAGCTGACACCGCACGTCCCCGTCCCCGGCCCCGGCAGGCAGCCGGGGAACGCCCGGGCGGCCCGAGCACGCGGGGCGGCCCGGACCCCGGGCGGCGCGGTGCCCAGCGAAGGCCCGCCCGCGCGAGGGGCGCCCTGGGACGGTACGGAGAGGACCTGGCGGCGCGCCGGCTGCGCGAGGCGGGCATGGCGGTCCTGGAGCGGAACTGGCGCTGCGCCGAGGGCGAGATCGACATCGTCGCGCGGGACGCCGACGCCGTCGTGATCTGCGAGGTGAAGACCCGCAGGGCGGTGCCGTTCCAGACCCCCATGGGCAGCCTGCCCCCGGCGCGGACAGCCCGGCTGCGGCGACTGGCGGGGCGCTGGCTCAGCGAGCGCTGGATCGCGCGCTACGGCCGCCCGCCCACCGGCGGAGTGCGCATCGACCTCGTCGGCATCGTCCTGCCCGGCCGGGGCGCGCCCGTCGTGGAGCACGTCCGGGGGATCGGCTGATGGCCTTCGCCCGTACCTGCGCGGTCGCCCTCGTGGGAGTCGAGGGTGTGCTGGTCGAGGTCCAGGCCGACCTGGAACCGGGCGTCGCGGCCTTCACCCTGGTGGGGCTGCCCGACAAGAGCCTCACCGAGAGCCGGGACCGGGTCCGGGCCGCGGTGGTGAACTCCGGAGTCCCCTGGCCGCAGAAGAAACTCACCGTCGGCCTCAGCCCCGCCTCGGTGCCCAAGGGCGGCAGCGGCTTCGACATCGCCGTCGCCTGCGCCGTCCTCGCCGCGGCCGAACGCCTCGACCCGCGCCAGACCGCCGAGGTCGTGATGATCGGAGAACTGGGTCTCGACGGCCGGGTGCTCCCGGTCCGCGGAGTCCTCCCCGCTGTGCTGGCCGCCGCCGACGCGGGGTACCGGCAGGTGGTGGTGGCCGAGCAGAACGCGGCGGAGGCCGCGCTGGTCCCCGACGTCTCCGTGCTCGGTGTGCGCAGCCTGCGCCGGCTCATCGCCGTACTGGCCGACGAACCGCTCCCCGAGGAATCCGACGACACCGACGCAGGGCTGCCCGGCGCCGCCCGCGCCGGGCTCACCGGACTCCCCGCGGCGCCGGGACTCACCGGCCTGCTCGGAGAGGAGCGCCCCGTGGACCTCGCCGATGTGGCGGGACAGCACCGTGCCCGGCACGCCCTGGAGATCTCCGCTGCGGGGCGCCACCACCTCTACTTCAAGGGGCCGCCCGGCGCCGGGAAGACGATGCTCGCAGAACGGCTGCCGGGGCTGCTGCCCCCGCTCAGCAGAAAGGAGTCGCTCGAGGTCACCGCCGTGCACTCGGTCGCGGGCGCCCTGCCCGGCGGACAGCCGCTGGTCGCCAGGCCGCCCTACTGCGCCCCGCACCACTCGGCCACCATGGCCGCGCTGGTCGGCGGCGGCTCCGGCCTGCCCCGCCCCGGTGCGGTCTCCCTCGCCCACAACGGGGTGCTCTTTCTGGACGAAGCGGCGGAGTGCGGGGCGCAGGTCCTGGATGCCCTGCGGCAGCCGCTGGAGTCGGGGCATGTCGTGGTGGCGCGTGCTGCCGGGATGATGCGGATGCCGGCTCGCTTCCTGCTGGCGCTGGCCGCCAACCCGTGTCCCTGCGGGCGGCACGGCAGCACCGGTGGCGGGTGCGAGTGCAGGCCCTCCGCGGTGCGCCGCTACCGGGCGCGGCTCTCCGGGCCGCTGCTGGACCGCGTCGACCTGCGGGTCGCGGTGGCGCCGCTGGCCCGCTCCGAGCTGGCCGCGATCGACGGCCGCGCGGAGTCCACCCGCGTGGTGGCGGCCCGGGTCCAGGAGGCCCGGGAACGCGCCGCGGTGCGGTATGCGGAGACACCGTGGCAGACCAACAGCGAGGTCCCCGGGCACGAACTGCGCACCCGCTACCCGGCGGTCCCCGGCGCGCTCGCCGACGCCGAGGACGATCTGGAGCGCGGACTGCTCACCGCGCGTGGCCTCGACCGGGTGCTGCGGGTCGCCTGGACCGTCGCCGACCTCGCGGGACACCCCCGGCCGACCCGCGGCGACGTCCATACCGCCCTGGAGCTGCGGACCGGCATCCGCCGCGGCTCCCCGCCCGCGGAGGTGCCCGTATGAGCGCCGAACATCTGCGCCCCGGGGCCGGGTGCGCCGGTCCGGGGAGCACCCCGCCTCCGGTCGTCCCCGAGCACAGGCAGCCCACCGGGGAGCCGGACCGCCGCGCGGCGCCCCACGGGGCCGCTGCGCGGGGGCCCGAGCCGCCTCGACCGTCCGGGGGTGCCGGGGCGTCCGGCAGAGTCGGGCCGGTCGACGGTGCCGGACGGGCCGATGGCGCCGGGCCGTCCGACGGGGTGGGGATGTCCGGTGCGCCCGGTCAGTCCGGCGGCGCCCGAGCGCCGGAAGGGCCAGGATCGTCCGACGGGGTCCGACGGGCTGATGAGGCCGCGCCGTTCGACGGCCTCTCACGGGCCGTCGGCCCCCGGCCGTCCGACGCCGAGGCCCGACCGGCTGTCGCGGCACCCCGGAGCGCGACCGGGCAGGCGGATCCGGTCCGGCCGGGGCAGGTGCCGGAGGAGCCCGAGCGCCTGGCACGGGCGGCCCTCACCCGCATCGCGGAGCCCGGCGACGAACTCGTCGGAAAGTGGCTGGCCGTGCATGGAGCATGCGCGGTGGTGGCGGCGCTGAGCGGGAGCGGTCCACCGCTCAGCGGCGCGGGAGAGCGGCGATGGGCGGGGCTGAGACTGCGGGCCGCCCGGGCGCGGCCGCACGCGGACCTGGCCGCCATCGCCGCGAGCGGCGGCCGCTTCGTCTGCCCGGAGGACCCCGAGTGGCCCCGCCAACTGGACGACTTGGGGCACGCCCGACCGTTCGGGCTGTGGCTGCGGGGCGAACCCTCCCTCCGGCTGTGGGCGCTGCGCTCGGTGGCCGTCGTCGGTGCCCGCGCGTGTACCGAGTACGGCGCGCACTGCGCCGCCGCGCTCGGTGCGGGGCTCGCCGAACACGGATGGACGGTGGTGTCGGGTGCCGCCTACGGCGTCGACGCCGCTGCCCACCGCGGGGCTCTGGCGGTCCGGGGACCCACCGCGGGGGTTCTGGCCTGCGGAGCCGATGTCGCCTACCCGCCGGGCAACCAGGAGTTGATCCGCGCGGTGGGTGAGCGCGGCCTGCTGATCGCGGAGCTGCCGCCAGGCGACCATCCCACCCGCAGCAGATTCGTGCTGCGGAACCGGGTGATCGCAGCGCTCACCCGGGGAACGGTCGTGGTGGAGGCGGCCCTGCGCAGCGGAGCGCTGGTCACGGCCCGCCGCGCCCTCGGACTGGGGCGGCAACTGATGGGTATGCCCGGTCCGGTCACCTCCGGGCTCTCCCAGGGTGTCCACGAACTCCTGCGCGGCGAGGCCACCGTGGTCACCGACGCCGACGAAGTGATCGAACAGGTGGGAATGGTCGGTGAGCTGGCTCCCGAGCGCCGGGCGCCGTCCGTGCCGAGGGACGCGTTGAGTCCCGGCGCGGCGCGGGTCCTGGAAGCGCTCCCCGGCCGGGGAGCGGCGGAGCTCGCCCGTATCGCGTGTTCTGCCGCTGTCCCGCCGGATGAAGTGCGCGCACGCCTCCACGAACTGCGGGCGCTCGGCTTCGTCGAACGAGACGGCGAGTGCTGGCAGTTGACCGCGTCGGGCAAGGGGCACCCCATCGGGTGATGAGGCGGTCCTTGACCTGGGGCTATCGGGTGAAAGGGTGAGCTGTGCGTCCTCGCCGGGGCGGCGCGGGTCCCGCGGGGCAGGCCACCCCGGCCCCGTGCCCGGTCATCCGCGCCGCGTCCGCCTCCAGCACCGCCGAGCAACCGCGGAAAGGAGCATGCCGGCGCGGAGAAGAATGCGGGACGTCGCTGACCGCGACGCGGCGGTCACGCTACGCTCACATCATCTCGCAGCCACACTCACGCTTTCGCACCGACAGACCACCACTACCCAGCAGAACGGCTCAAGGCGACGTATGCCTCAGCACATCTCCGGGCCCGACCGCACCGCCGCAGCGGCCGCCGCAGCCGCGCGCATCGTGGTCGACGACGATACGCCCAGGACTGCGCCCAGCTCGCTGGATGAACTCTGGCGGTCCTACAAGGCCACAGCGGACAGCGCGCTGCGCGAACAGCTCATCCTGCACTATTCGCCACTGGTCAAATACGTCGCGGGCAGGGTCAGCGTCGGCCTGCCGTCCAATGTCGAGCAGGCAGACTTCGTCTCCTCCGGGGTCTTCGGACTCATCGACGCCATCGAGAAGTTCGACCCCTCCCGCTCCATCAAATTCGAGACCTACGCCATCACCCGCATCCGGGGCGCGATGATCGACGAACTGCGGGCGCTGGACTGGATCCCCCGGTCGGTGCGGCAGAAGGCCCGTGCCGTGGAGCGCGCCTACGCCACCCTCGAGGCCCGGCTCCGGCGCAGCCCCTCCGAGTCGGAGGTCGCCGAGGAGATGGGCATCGAGACGGAGGAACTGCACGGCGTCTTCAGCCAGTTGTCCCTGGCGAACGTGGTGGCTCTGGAAGAACTGCTGCACGTCGGAGGGGACGGCGGCGACCGGCTGAGTCTGGTGGACACGCTGGAGGACACCGCGGCCGACAACCCCGTCGAGGTCGCCGAGGACCGGGAGCTGCGCCGGTTGCTGGCGCGTGCCATCAACACCCTCCCCGAACGGGAGAAGACGGTGGTGACCCTCTACTACTACGAAGGTCTCACCCTCGCCGAGATCGGCCAGGTTCTCGGGGTCACGGAGAGCAGGGTCAGCCAGATCCACACCAAATCGGTTCTGCAGCTCCGCGCCAAACTCGCCGACGCGGGGCGCTGACCCAGCCGGTCGTGCGGGACCCGTGCAACTTTCGACCGTCCCTCCGTAAGCTGGGGGCGTGCCCAGGATTCGAGCGGCCTCCGTGGCCGAGCACCGGACGATGCAGCGCGCGGCCCTGTTGGACGCCGCCAGGTCACTGCTGTCCGAGGGCGGCACGGAAGCCCTGACCTTCCCCGCCCTCGCGCAGCGCACCGGCTTGGCGCGCTCCTCCGTCTATGAGTACTTCCGCTCCCGCGCCGCGGTCGTCGAAGAGCTGTGCGCTGCCGACTTCCCGGTGTGGGCAGCCGAGGTCGAGTCGGCGATGCGGGCCGCACCGACGCCCGAGGGCAAGGTCGAGGCATACGTCCGCAGACAGTTGGCCCTGGTCGGGGACCGTCGTCACCGCGCCGTCGTCGCGATCTCCGCGGGCGAGCTGGACGCCGGGGCCCGCGAGCGGATCCGCGCCGCACACGGGGGGCTGATCTCCATGGTCGTCGAGGCGCTCGGTGAACTCGGCCACGCCCGGCCCCGCCTCGTCGCCGTGCTGCTGCAGGGCGTCGTGGACGCGGGAGTGCGCCGCATCGAGCTCGGGGCCGCCGAGGACCCGGAGCAGATCGCCGAGGCCGCCGTCTCCATGGCACTGAGCGGCGTCCGGGGCTGACAGCGGACAGAGGGTCGGCGTCGAAGGGCGAACGCTCCGCCTCCCGGCATCCGGCCGGCCGGCCACCGCTCGCGGGCCGCGGCGTGGCCCGGGACCTGCCGTCGATCCGCCGGTGCGCCCAGAGCGCGCCCAGTGCCAGAACAGAGGCGCAGATGCTTGCGGCCGGGCCGCCTCCGCCGACCGCAGTCGCCGCCCGCTGCGCCCGGCCCGCTCCGCCGTCCTTCGCTGCCCGCCGCTGCGGCGGCGCACTGTCCTCACCCGGCACCGGCACCCCGCGAACCGGCAGCAGCCGGGAGGGTCCGCCGAGGAGCGCGGCGGGCAGCAGGGAGAGCGGGTCGAGGTAGCGCTTGCCCCGCAGCAGCCCCCAGTGCAGGCAGGCGCGTGGACAGTGAGTGCCGCGCAGGAGCGTGCCCACCCGCTGGCCCGCCCGCACCCGGTCGCCCTTGTGCACGGAGGGCCGCACCGGCTGGTACGTCGTCCGCAGCGGAGGCCGCCCCGAGCCGCCGAGCTCGATGGACACCACCCACTTTCCCGCGACCCGTCCGGCGAACGACACCCGGCCCGCCGCCACCGCGCGCACCGGCTGCCCGGCACCGGACGCGAGGTCGACCCCACGGTGGCCCGCCGCCCACGGTTCGGGCGGCGGGTCCCAGCCGCGCGACACCCGCGGCCGTCGGGCACCGCCTCTTCCCCGGACCGGCCAAGCCCTCCCCGTCACGGGAGGAACCGCTTCCCGGCCCGGGGGATCGCGGTCTCCGGACGCGTGGCTCGGCCCGCTCCCCGCTCCCGCGGCCGCATGGGCGTCTCCGGCCGCGGACAGCTTCACGGCACGGGCCTCCGCAGATGCGGCAGCCGTGCCCGCGCGGGGAAGGCAGCCCAGCCAGACCAGCAGCCCCAGCAGCACGACCGCTCGCGCCACCGCGTGTCCGGCGGCGCGAGCGGCTCTCCGTTGCCGCGGAGCGCGGGAACGGAGAGGCCGGGAACGTGGAGTCCGGGAACGGAGAGTCCGGGAGGTCGGGAGAGCGCGGCGTGAGCCGTCGTCCGGGAAGGTGTGCTGTTCCATGGGAGAACGGTGGCCCGGTGCGCCGTCGCGCGGGGATCATGGCCCGAAGCTGTGGACAACCGACCGGCTGTGGACAGCTCCGTCACCCGGACGAGGGAGATCGGGGCGGCAGGGGAGCGGCTGCGAGGCCGTTCCGCGCTCATCACCCGTGCGAGGGCCTGCGGCCGGGCGGCATTCCGGTTCTTCTGCTCTGGTTCCCCAGCCCTGCGCCGGTCCCCCCGTCGGTCCCCCTCCCCGCACTGGCGCCGCGCCGTTGGCCCCCGCGGAGCTCTCGCGCCCTCCGAGGGTTCTCCCGTGCCCGACGCCCCGGTAGGGCTCCCGGCCCCCGGCGGGCGCGGCGCCCCTCCGCGGTCCCGTACACTGCTGGTGCGGCCCGGGTGACCGGGCTGACTTCGCACGCCCCGCCATCCTCACCCGGTGGCCGCGCATCTCGGTCCCAGGAAGGGTCCCGGACTCCACACCGGAACCCTCCGGGCGGCGCGTCGGGGGCGTCAGGCAAGCGGGGGCGTCCGGCCTCCGCTGACGACAACCGAGTACACCAAGGAGAACGGCCATGGCCGTCGTCACGATGCGGGAGCTGCTGGAGAGCGGCGTCCACTTCGGGCACCAGACCCGCCGCTGGAACCCGAAGATGAAGCGCTTCATCTTCACCGAGCGCAACGGCATCTACATCATCGACCTGCTCCAGTCGCTGTCGTACATCGACCGCGCCTACGAGTTCGTCAAGGAGACCGTCGCCCACGGCGGCTCCATCATGTTCGTCGGCACCAAGAAGCAGGCCCAGGAGGCCATCGCCGAGCAGGCCACCCGCGTGGGCATGCCCTACGTGAACCAGCGCTGGCTCGGCGGCATGCTCACCAACTTCTCGACGGTCTACAAGCGGCTGCAGCGCCTCAAGGAGCTGGAGCAGATCGACTTCGAGGACGTGGCCGCCTCCGGTCTCACCAAGAAGGAGCTGCTGGTCCTCTCCCGCGAGAAGGCCAAGCTGGAGAAGACCCTCGGTGGTATCCGCGAGATGCAGAAGGTGCCCAGCGCCGTCTGGATCGTGGACACCAAGAAGGAGCACATCGCGGTCGGCGAGGCGCGCAAGCTCAACATCCCGGTGGTGGCGATCCTCGACACCAACTGCGACCCCGACGAGGTCGACTACAAGATCCCGGGCAACGACGACGCGATCCGCTCCGTCACCCTGCTGACCCGCGTGATCGCCGACGCCGTGGCCGAGGGCCTCATCGCCCGTTCGTCCGGCGGCTCCGGCGAGGGCAAGGGCGAGAAGGCCGCCGGTGAGCCGCTGGCCGAGTGGGAGCGTGACCTCCTCGAGGGCGAGAAGGCCGCCGAGAAGCCCGCCGAGGCCGAGGCCGAGAAGCCCGCCGAGGCCGAGGCCGAGGCCCAGCCCGCCGCTGAGGCTGCCGAGGCCGCCGAGGGCGAGCAGGCGGCGGCCCCCGCCGAGCAGCAGGGCTGACCCACGGCCCACGTGGATCACGTGGGCCCACAGGTCTGCGGTGGGACGGCGGGGGCCGGGTGCCCCCGCCGTCCAGCCGTGAGCTGAGCCGGTCCCGTGTGACTCCGAACCAACCTCACCGACTTTCCGAGAAGAGATTCACAGACCATGGCGAACTACACCGCCGCCGACGTCAAGAAGCTCCGGGAGCTGACCGGCGCCGGCATGATGGACTGCAAGAAGGCGCTGGACGAGGCCGAGGGCAACGTCGACAAGGCCGTCGAGGTTCTGCGCGTCAAGGGCCAGAAGGGCGTGGCCAAGCGCGAGAGCCGCACCGCCGAGAACGGCGCGGTCATCACCCGCATCGCCGCCGACAGCGCCACCGGCGTGCTGGTCGAGCTCAAGTGCGAGACGGACTTCGTTGCCAAGGGTGAGAAGTTCCTCGCCGCAGCCGAGGCCATCGCCGCGCACATCGAGGCCACCTCCCCGGCCGACATCGACGCGCTGCTCGCCTCCGAGATCGAGTCGGGCAAGACCGTGCAGGCGTACGTCGACGAGGCCAACGCAAGCCTCGGCGAGAAGATCGTGCTGGACCGCTTCGCACAGTTCTCCGGTGCCTTCGTCGGCTCCTACCTGCACCGCACCAGCCCGGACCTGCCCCCGCAGGTCGGTGTGCTGGTCGAGCTGGACGCGGCGAACGAGGAGATCGCCAAGGACGTCGCGCAGCACATCGCCGCCTTCGCCCCGGCGTACCTGACCCGCGAGGACATCCCGGAGGAGACGGTCGCCAACGAGCGCCGCATCGCCGAGGAGACCGCCCGCGAGGAGGGCAAGCCCGAGGCTGCCCTGCCGAAGATCATCGAGGGCCGGGTCAACGGCTTCTTCAAGGAGAACACCCTCCTGGACCAGCCTTTCGCCAAGGACAACAAGAAGTCCGTGCAGAAGGTCCTGGAAGAGGCCGGTGTCTCGCTGAAGCGCTTCGCCCGCTTCCGCGTCGGCGCCTGAGGACCCCCGTTCCCGACGCACCCCGCGGCCGGTTCTGCTCGCTCGGGGGTGGAGCACACCGGGTAGTGCGCACGGAACCGGCACGGGCCCGATAAGGTCGGGCACAGGGCAGTTGTGACGAGGAGGCCATTGCCGCAGAGGGAACCGCGAGGATCCGACGGCAATGGCCTCTTTCGTATGTGCACGAGGAGATCTCCATGAGCAGCAATGACACCGACAACGACAGCGACGGCCGACGGCGCTTCCTGCTGAAGCTCTCCGGCGAGGCGTTCGCCGGTGGCGGCGGACTCGGTGTCGATCCCGACGTCGTGCACAAGATGGCCCGGGAGATCGCCTCGGTCGTCCAGGACGGGGCCGAGATGGCCGTCGTCATCGGCGGCGGCAACTTCTTCCGGGGCGCCGAGCTCCAGCAGCGCGGCATGGACCGGGCGCGCTCGGACTACATGGGCATGCTCGGCACCGTGATGAACTGCCTGGCGCTCCAGGACTTCCTGGAGAAGGAAGGCATCGACTCGCGGGTGCAGACCGCCATCACGATGGGGCAGGTCGCCGAGCCCTACATCCCGCTCCGCGCCATCCGCCACCTGGAGAAGGGCCGCGTCGTCATCTTCGGCGCCGGTATGGGGATGCCCTACTTCTCGACCGACACCACGGCCGCCCAGCGTGCTCTGGAGATCAACGCCGAGGTGATGCTCATGGGCAAGAACGGCGTGGACGGCGTCTACGACTCCGACCCGGCGCGCAACCCCGCGGCGGTGAAGTTCGACGCGCTCGAGTACGGCGAGGTCATCACCCGCGATCTCAAGGTCGCCGACATGACCGCGATCACACTCTGCAGGGACAACAAGCTGCCGATCCTCGTCTTCGAGCTGCTGGCCGAAGGCAATATCGGCCGCGCCGTCAAGGGTGAGAAGATCGGCACCCTGGTCAGCAATCAGGGCACCCGGCCCTGACCGGCCCCGGCCCGGGCCCCGCCCCTGACTCCGGAGCCGTACCCGGCATTGGCCCGGTCGGCGGATCCGCGGGTCCGGCGGGACGGCCGGCCACGGGTCCGGAGGTGCCGGCGGCAACATCGTCGCGCCGGAACGGCCCGGTACGGGGATGGACAACAGCCTGCCGGTCGGACACCGTGCAGGCAGCAGGGCATCGCGGGGGCCGGGGCGGCCCGCGGGGCGGCCGTCAGCTCACAGCCCCGGATGAAGCAGTCAGGCTCATTCATCGAACCAGGAGCACGTGGTGATCGAAGAGACCCTCCTCGAAGCCGAGGAAAAGATGGAGAAGGCGGTCGTCGTCGCCAAGGAGGACTTCGCCGCTATCCGCACCGGCCGTGCGCACCCGGCGATGTTCAACAAGATCGTGGCCGAGTACTACGGCACGATGACGCCGATCAACCAGCTCGCGTCGTTCTCCGTACCGGAGCCCCGGATGGCGGTGGTCACTCCGTTCGACAAGAGCTCGCTGCGCAACATCGAACAGGCCATCCGCGACTCGGACCTGGGCGTCAACCCGTCGAACGACGGCCATATCATCCGGGTGACATTCCCCGAGCTGACCGAGGAACGCCGCCGGGAGTACATCAAGGTCGCCAAGGCCAAGGGCGAGGACGCCAAGATCGCCATCCGGAGCATCCGGCGCAAGGCCAAGGAGGCCATGGACAAGGCCATCAAGGACGGCGAGGTCGGTGAGGACGAGGGCCGCAGGGGCGAGAAGGAACTCGACGACACCACCTCCAAGTACGTCGCACAGGTGGACGAGCTGCTCAAGCACAAGGAGTCCGAGCTGCTCGAAGTCTGAGCCCACCGTCCCAAGGTCCGAGGTCGAAGGCTGCTATCTGTGAACGACTCATCCTGGGGAGCGCCGCAACCGGACGCGGGCTACTGGGGCCCTCCCGAACAGGGCTCCGCCGCTCCCGCGGCGATGCCCCGCCCGGGCGATGGTCCGGTGTCCGCCCACGACGTGAGCGTCCCCGTGCACGATGTGGGCGGCGACGCGTCGCAGACTCGGCGTATGCCCATTGCACCCGACCCCGGGAGCCCCGGTGACGCCGGAGACGGCCGTGACGGCCGGCGCCGCCCCGATGGCCCCGGCCCCACAGATCCCACCGGTCCCTCCGGTGCGCGGCACGGCCAGGACGGGCCGGAACCGCAGCACACCCCACGGCGGCCCGAAGCGCCCGCGGCTGCGGAGGGGGGCAGGAAGCGCGCCGGGCGGGACCTGCCCGCGGCGATAGGGGTCGGTCTGGGCCTCGGCGTCGTCATCCTGGCCGCGCTGTTCTTCTACAAGCCGGCCTTCCTCGGAGTCATCGTGCTGGCGGTCGTCGTCGGGCTCTGGGAACTGGCCTCGCGGCTGCGGGAGCGCAAGGAGATCCAGGTCCCGCTGGTGCCGCTGGCACTCGGCGGCGCGGCCATGACGGTCGCCGGCTATCTGCGGGGCGCGGAGGGCGCCTGGATCGCCATGGCGCTCACGGCTCTGGCCGTGCTGGCCTGGCGCATGACGCAGCCTGCGGCCGACTACCTGCGGGATGTGACGGCGGCTCTCTTCGCTGCCTTCTACGTGCCCTTCCTCGCCACCTTCGTCGCCCTGATGCTGGCCGCGGACGACGGACCCTGGCGGGTGCTGACGTTTTTGATCCTCACGGTGGTCAGCGACACCGGTGCCTACGCGGTGGGCTGGCGATTCGGACGGCACAAGCTCGCCCCCCGGATCAGCCCCGGCAAGACCCGGGAGGGACTGGTCGGCGCGGTGGCCTTCGCCATGGCGGCGGGTGCCCTGTGCACACAGTTCCTGATCGACGACGGGCGCTGGTGGCAGGGTCTGCTGCTGGGCCTCGCGGTCGCGGTCAGCGCCACCCTGGGCGATCTGGGCGAGTCGATGATGAAGCGGGACCTGGGCATCAAGGACATGGGAACCCTGCTGCCCGGGCACGGCGGCATCATGGACCGGCTCGACTCGCTGCTGCCGACCGCGCCCGTGGTCTGGCTGCTGCTGGTGGTCTTCGTCGGCGCGGGCTGAATCCGCCCCGCGCGAGAGGTCCGGCGCAGAAGGCCGGGCGTGGGAGATCCGGCGAGCGCCCATGCCCGTACACGCGGGTGCGGAGTACGGGCGCCAGGTGTGTCCATGTCCCGGCGGTGCCGCATGCTCGGCGCCGGTCGGGAGCACCGGCCGCCGGGGACCCTGCTGCGTGGGAGGGGGAGCGAGCCCGCCCACGCGTCCGCCGCGGCGGCCGAGGAACGCGGGACGCGGTGCGTGACCCCGCCGGTCAGGGCGTGGCCACGGTGGGCCGGGGCGCTGGACCTCACATCGGGGTGAGCACGCAGAACTCGTTGCCCTCCGGATCGGCGAGGACCGTCCAGGACACGTCGCGCTGGCCGACGTCGATGTCGGACGCGCCGAGCGCCCGCAGCCGCGCCACCTCCGCCGCCTGGTCGTCACCGGGGTAGGGGCGCAGGTCGAAGTGGATGCGGTTCCAGCAGGTCTTCGGGTCGGAGCTGCGGAGGAATTCGAGGTACGGGCCGATTCCTTGCGCCGAGCGCAGCACCGCCTTCTCGTCGGTCACCTCGTGCACGGTCCAGTCCATCGCCTCGCCCCAGAAGCGGGCCATCGCCTGCGGGTCCGCGCAGTCGACCGCCACCGCGGCCATCGGCCCGGTGTCCCGGTAGACCTCCCGGGGCTCCAGCACGCAGAACTCGTTGCCTTCCGGGTCGGCCAGGACCGTCCAGGGGACATCGCCCTGCCCCACGTCGGCGGGTGCCGCCCCGAGTTCCTCGAGGCGGGCGGTCAGATGCGCCCGGTGGGCGGCAGAGGCGGTGGCGAGATCGATGTGCACCCGGTTCTTCCCCGTCTTGGCTTCGGGGACGCGCAGGACGTCCACGCAGAGGGCGACGGGGTCGGGGTAGGTGAAGCCCGGGGGCTCGACATTGGTCACCTCCGGTCCGTCGTCGACGACGGACCAGCCGAGCGCCGCGGCCCAGAAGCGGCCGAGTGCGGAGTTGTCCTGCGCCTTCATCGCAATCTGTACCAGCCGCGTCGCCATGCCGCTGATCCTAGGCCCATCCGGTCCGGGCCCCTCGGCACCGTGCGCAGGACGCCCGGCCCTCCGCCGCCCCCCCGCACCAGGCAGGGCTGCTCCCCGGGCCGTGCCGCGCTGCGCCGACGGCCGCCGACGGGGAGCTGCCTGCCGGCCCCCACCCGCTGACCAGCGGCCCGCCAAAATGATCTGCGACACTGGTACGGCTATGCCTGCACCCGGAGAACTCACGTTCGTCGCCCCGCGCGGCGCCAAGAAGCCGCCCCGCCACCTCGCCGATCTCGCTCCTGAGGAGCGCCGTGCGGCGGTCGAAGAGCTCGGCGAGAAGCCCTTCCGCGCCAAGCAGCTCTCGCAGCACTACTTCGCGCGGCTGGCGCACGACCCGCAGCAGTGGACCGACATCCCGGCCGCTGCCCGCGAGAAGCTGGCGTCCGGGCTGCTGCCCGACCTGATGAGTGTGGTGCGGCACATCAGCTGCGACGACGACGCCACGCGCAAGACGCTGTGGCGGCTGCACGACGGGACGCTCGTGGAGTCGGTCCTGATGCGGTACCCGGACCGGGTCACCATGTGCATCAGCTCGCAGGCCGGCTGCGGGATGAACTGTCCGTTCTGCGCCACGGGCCAGGCCGGTCTGGACCGGAATCTGAGCACCGCGGAGATCGTCCACCAGATCGTCGACGGGATGCGCGCCCTGCGGGACGGCGAGGTGCCGGGCGGACCGGCGCGGCTGTCGAACATCGTCTTCATGGGGATGGGCGAGCCGCTGGCCAACTACAAGCGGGTGGTCGGCGCCATCCGTCGGCTGACCGACCCCGAGCCGGACGGCCTCGGGCTGTCCCAGCGCGGTATCACCGTCTCCACGGTGGGGCTCGTGCCCGCGATGCTGCGCTTCGCCGACGAGGGCTTCAAGTGCCGGCTGGCGCTCTCCCTGCACGCGCCCGACGACGAACTGCGGGACACCCTGGTGCCGGTCAACACCCGGTGGAAGGTGCGCGAGGTGCTCGACGCCGCCTGGGAGTACGCGGCCAGGTCCGGGCGCCGGGTCTCCATCGAGTACGCGCTGATCAAGGACATCAACGACCAGGCGTGGCGTGCGGATCTGCTGGGCCGGCTGCTCAAGGGCAAGCGGGTGCACGTCAACCTCATCCCGCTCAACCCGACGCCCGGCTCCAAGTGGACCGCCTCCCGGCCCGAGGACGAGGCCGCGTTCGTGCGGACGCTGGAGTCGCACGGTGTACCCGTGACCGTACGGGACACCCGGGGTCAGGAGATCGACGGTGCGTGCGGCCAGCTCGCGGCGACCGAACGCTGACGCCTGACTGGTAGTGTTCGAACGGGCCGCCCGGTGCGGCCCACACAACCGAACAGCCGACAGGGGAGCGCTCACAGCGCTGAGAGTGCGGCCGTACGCCCCGTACGTGCCGCAGACCCTCGAACCTCGCCCGGGTCATGCCGGGTAGGAAGTCGATGCACTGATGAAGAAGCACGCGCGGCGGGCTGCCGCCGCAACCACCGCTGTCCTCACCCTCGCAGTTCTGGCCACCGCCTGCGGCGGCTCGGACGACAGCGCCGACTCCAAGACCGTCACCCTCGTCACCCACGACTCGTTCGCCGTCTCGAAGTCCGTGCTGAAGGACTTCGAGAAGCGCAGCGGCTACAAGGTCGAGGTGCTGCGCGGCGGCGACGCGGGTGCCGCCGTCAACCAGGCAGTGCTCAACAAGGGCAACCCGCAGGGCGACGTCTTCTTCGGCGTCGACAACACGCTCCTCTCCCGCCCGCTGGACAAGGGCGTCTTCGCCCCCTACGAGGCCGAGGGCCTGGCGAAGGTGCCCGAGCGGCTGCAGGCGGACCCGGAGAAGCACCGGGTCACCCCGGTGGACACCGGCGACGTGTGCGTCAACTACGACCGCCGGTGGTTCGCCGACAAGAAGCTCGACCCGCCGCGTACCCTGCAGGACCTGGCGAAGCCCCGCTACAAGGACCTGCTGGTGACCGAGGACGCCGCCAACTCCTCTCCCGGCCTGGCGTTCCTGCTGGCGAGCGTCGCCGAGTTCGGCGAGGACGGCTGGCAGGACTACTGGAAGAAGCTGCGCGCCAACGGGGCCGAGGTCGCCGGGAGCTGGGAGCAGGCGTACAACGACCGCTTCAGCGGCTCCCGCGAGGGCAAGGGCAAGGGCGACAAGCCGCTGGTCGTCTCCTACGCCTCCAGCCCGCCCGCCGAGGTCATGGGCGAGAAGAACCCGCCCGAGCAGGCGCCGACCGGCGTGGCCAAGGGGACCTGCTTCCGGCAGACCGAGTACGCCGGACTGCTCCGCGGTGCGAAGAACACCGAGGGCGGGCAGGCGCTGCTGGACTTCCTGCTCAGCAAGCGGTTCCAGGAGGATCTGCCGCTGAAGATGTTCGTCAACCCGGTCCGCGAGGACGCCCGGCTGCCGGAACTGTTCACCAAGTACGGCGAGACCGTGGACGACCCCGCCACCGTCGCCCCGCGGAAGATCGCGGAACACCGTGAGCAGTGGATCAAGACGTGGACGTCGCTCGCCGTGAAGTAGTCGACCGCGACGCCGCGGCCCGGGACCTGCCGGACTCTCCGGAAGGGCCGGTGCCGCCCGGCGTCCCGGACGGCCCCGCCGCGCCCGCGCGACCGTCCGCCGCCGCGGACCGCCGCGGCGGCGGTGGCACCGGCGTGCGGCTCGCGCTGATGGCCGTCCCGGCGGCGTTCTTCGCCCTCTTCTTCGGCTACCCGGTGGCCGCGATCGTCTTCCGGGGGCTGCACGAGGGCGGCCGCTGGCAGTCCGGCCGGATCGCTCAGGTGCTCGGTGATCCCGACATCCTCCAGGTGCTCTGGTTCACGCTGTGGCAGGCCGCCGCTTCGACGGCGCTCACGCTCGCGCTGGCGCTTCCCGGCGCCTATGTGTTCGCGAGGTTCGACTTTCCGGGCAAGCGGCTGCTGCGCGCCGTGGTGACGGTGCCGTTCGTGCTGCCGACGGTCGTGGTCGGCTCCGCGTTCCTCGCGCTGGCCGGGCGCGGGGGAGCGCTGGATGTCTGGTTCGGGATGCGTCTGGACACCAGTGTGTGGGCGATCCTGCTGGCCCACGTCTTCTTCAACTACGCGGTTGTCGTGCGCACTGTCGGCAGTCTGTGGTCCCAACTCGACCCGCGCCAGGAGGAAGCCGCGCGCGTCCTGGGCGCCGGTCGGTTCACCGCCTGGCGGCGGATCACCCTGCCCGCGCTGGCGCCGTCCGTGGCGGCCGCCGCGCTGATCGTCTTCCTGTTCACCTTCACCAGCTTCGGCGTCATCCAGGTCCTGGGAGGGCCGCGGTACGCCACGCTGGAGGTCGAGATCTACCGGCAGACCGCCACCCTGCTGGACCTGCCGACCGCCGCCGTGCTGACGCTCACCCAGCTCGTCGCCGTCGCCGCGCTGCTGGCCGTGCACGCCTGGGCACTGCGCAGGCGGGAGAGCGCGCTCAGCCTCGTCCCCGCCGAGTACACCGCCCGCCGCCCGGCAGGGCCGGGCCAGTGGACGACGGTGGCCACCGTGCTGGGCGTGATGCTCGTGCTGACGGTCGTCCCGCTGCTCGTGCTGGTCCAGCGGGCACTCGACGGACCGGACGGATACGGTCTCGCCTTCTTCCGCGCACTGGGCGCCCGCTCGGACAGCGCGACCTTCGTCGTCGCGCCCGTCGAGGCCATCGGCAACTCCCTGGCCTACGCCGCCGTGGCGACGGCCATCGCCCTGGTGGTGGGCGGGCTCGCCGCCGCCGCCCTCACCCGGCGGGCCGGTCGGCTGGTGCGGGGTTTCGACGCGCTGCTGATGCTTCCGCTGGGCACCTCCGCCGTCACCGTCGGGTTCGGCTTCCTCGTCGCACTGGACGAGCCGCCGCTGGATCTGCGGTCGAGCTGGATCCTGGTGCCGCTGGCCCAGGCGCTGGTCGGCGTGCCGTTCGTCATCCGCACCATGCTGCCGGTGCTGCGTGCCGTGGACGTGAGGCTGCGGGAGGCCGCGGCCGTGCTGGGCGCCTCCCCGCTGCGGGCCTGGCGGGAGGTCGACTTCCCACTGGTGCGGCGCGCGCTGCTGGTGGCCGCCGGGTTCGCCTTCACCGTCTCGCTGGGCGAGTTCGGCGCGACCGTGTTCATCGCCCGGCCCGACGCGCCCACCCTGCCGGTCGCGGTGGCCCGGATGCTGGGGCGGGCCGGGGAGGCACACTACGGCCAGGCCATGGCCCTGAGCACGCTTCTCATGCTCGTCTGCGCGGGGGTGCTGCTCGCGCTGGAGCGGGTACGAACCGACGGCCGGAGGGAGTTGTAGATGCTGCGGCTGGACGCAGTGACCGTGAGCTTCGGCGAGCGGACCGCGCTGGACGCGGTCGACCTGGAGGTGGCCGAGCACGACACGGTCTGTGTCCTGGGGCCCAGCGGCAGCGGAAAATCCACCCTCCTGCGCGTCGTCGCAGGGCTGCAGGAGGTCCACAGCGGCCGGGTGCTGCTGTCGGGGCAGGACCAGACCGGTGTGCCGCCGCACCGGCGGGGCGTCGGCTTGATGTTCCAGGACCACCAGCTCTTCCCGCAGCGCGATGTCGCCGGGAACGTCGGCTTCGGACCGCGAACGCACGGCATGGGCCGGGCCGAGGCCGACCGCCGGGTCGCCGAACTGCTGGACCTGGTGGGACTGCCCGGTGCGGGGCGACGGGCGGTGACCGCGCTGTCCGGCGGCGAGCAGCAGCGGGTCGCGCTGGCCCGCGCACTGGCCCCGGAGCCGAGGCTGCTGATGCTGGACGAGCCGCTGGGCCAGCTCGACCGCGGACTGCGCGAGCGCCTCGTCGTCGAGCTGCGCGGCCTCTTCCGCCGGTTGGGTACGACGGTGCTCGCCGTCACCCACGACCACGGGGAGGCGTTCGCGCTCGCCGACCGGGTCGTGGTGATGGAGCGCGGCCGGATCGCCCAGGCGGGCACCCCGCTGGAGGTCTGGCAGCGCCCCGCCTCCGCGTTCGTGGCCCGCTTCCTGGGGTTCGACAACATCACCCCGGCCACCGTCGACGGCGGCACCGCGGACACCGCCTGGGGGAAGCTGCCCGTGCCGGACGACATCCCGCAGGGCGGCGGCCAGGTGCTCGTACGCCCCGGCGGCGTGCTGCTGCGGGAGCCTCGGGAGGGGCTGCGCTGCACGGTGGAGGCGCGCACGTTCCGCGGCGGGGACGCCTCCACGGTCACCGTGCTGCTGCGCCCGGACGCGGGGCCGCCCCTGGAGGCGGCCTGCACGCTGCGGGACGCGCCGCAGGAGGGAGCCGAGGTGGGGGTCGTCTTCGACCCGCGGGAGGTGGTCGCCCTGGGTGACCCGCACGGCGCACCGGACGCGGCGCACACTCCCGCGCCGCGCACGGCCGGCCCCGGTCAGGGGCCCCTCGTCCGGCCCGGGCCGGGAGACGGAGGAGCGGTCAGCCCGGAGGCAGCGCCGTGAACAGCCCGGCAGCCGCCGCGAGCGGCGCGTACACGGCCGCGACGGATGCTGCCCGCAGCAGTGCCACGCCCCGGCCCAGTTGCCGCGGCGCCCCGAGGCGCTCCAGCAGCTCTCGCACGGGGGCACGGGCGCGCCGGACCCGGGCGAGCGCCGCCAGCCCGGCGGCGGCCGCGCAGCATCCGGTCAGGGCGGCGGCGACGGCCACCAGCGGGCCCGGAGCGGGCACCCACTCGCCGGCCGGACGGGCCCGGAAGACCGCCACCAGCGCCGCGGCCACCGCGCTCAGCCCGCCCAGCGGGCGCCCGAGGAAGGATGCTTCGCGGACCAGCGAGCGCCCGGCCAGCAGCCGCACCGGGCCCGGTCGTGCGGCGCCCAGCAGATGTCCGCTCAGCGCCACCAGTCCGGGGCCGGCCACCACCAGGCCCACTCCGATGAGCGTCCACGCGGCGGCGAACGGCGAGCCCGCGACCTCCCCGGGGTGTTCTGCCAGGTCCCAGGCACCGCCGCTGGTGCGCGCCGCATAGGCCGCCAGCAGCAGGCCCGCCGTTCCGGTCAGCAGGCCGGAGGCCGCCTGCAGGGTGCTGCGCAGCAGCTCGGCGCGGCGCGAGGTCTCCGTACCGTCCCGCCGCCGGGCGGAGTCCACCGCTCCGCGGCCGTCCGCGGACCGCCAGGAGTCCTCCGGTGCGGGTGCCGCGGCGCCGGCCCGGGCACCCCAGGCGGCCGCGAGGGCGGCCGCCACCGGGAGCGCGCTCAGCAGCGTGACGGCGGCCGGGACGGGCAGCGGGGGCCCCTGCAGCGGCAGCACGGCCGCCGACGGCCGGGAAAGGTTCAGGACCGACAGCGAGCCGCCCGCGCTCCCGACGCCTCCCCGTACGGTCAGCAGCAGCGTCAGCGCGCTGCCCGCCAGGGCGGGTACCGCGGCGGTGCGTGCGGCCAGCAGCGGCAGCCGGGCGGGTCCCAGTCCGGCTGTGTGCAGGCCGAGCCGGGTCTCGGCCCGCGGTTCGGTGCGCCCGAGGACCACGGCCAGGTGCGCGGTGGCGGCAAGGGGGATCAGGCACCACAGCAGCCGCATCAGGACGGCCGCCCGGTGGCCGGGGTGCTCCAGGGCGTAGGAGAGCGCCGCGAGCAGCAGCAGGCCCCCGGCGGCGGAGGCGCACAGCAGCAGCAGGCGGAGCAGCAGCGCCGCGGGCGTCGCGGTGAGCGTCAGACGGAGAGTGAGCACGCTGCCGCGCCTTCCGGTCCTGCGGGCACCGCGGCGGGGCCGCCGGGCGCGGGGGTGCGCGCCCTGCGGCCGTCGGTGAGGGCGACGATGCGGTCGGCGAGTGCGGCACCGGTCGCCTCCGCGGTGCGTGCCGCCTGGTCGAGTGCGAAGTCGTGTCCGGCGAGGAGGACCGTGATGCCCTGCGAGCGGGCCGCGGCGCTGAGCGCCCGCAGCACCTGGGCGCGGTCGGTCTGATGCAGGGGTGCCGTGGGCTCGTCGGCGAAGAGCACCGTGGGGGAGTGGACCAGCGCCCGGGCCACGGCGATGCGCTGGCGCTGGGCCTGCCGGAGTGCGGGCGGCCGCTTTCCGGCGCAGTCCCCGACGTCCAGCCGCTCCAGCCAGGAGCACGCTGTGCTGCGGGCCGCGCGGTAGCCGTCGCCGTGCAGCAGGAGGGGGAGCGCGGCGTTCTCCCAGGCGGTCAGTTCGGGGACGAGGTGCGGGGTGCTGTCGATCCAGCCGAAGCGGTGCAGCCGCAGCCGTTCGCGCGCTGCCCGGCCGAGGGTGTGCACGGGGGCGCTGTTGAACCACACCTCTCCCTGGTCCGGCAGCAGCTGCCCGGACATGCAGCGCAGCAGTGTGGTCTTTCCGCTGCCCCGCGGCCCTGTGACGGCGAGGATCTCGCCTTCCCGGACGCCGAGCGAGACGCCCTGCAGCGCGGGTGAGCCGTCGTAGGCGTAGTGCAGTCCTCGGGCCCAGAGCACGTCGTCCGGCGGGGCGGCCATGGGGCACCTCCACTCAACATCGCGAGCCGTCATTCCCTCTGGAGGGTGAAACGAGGGGCGGGGGCATCGGTCACTGGATCGATGCCCCCGCCCCCCGTGCGGCCCTGTGCGGTGGTCGGGCAGGGCCGCGCTCCGCGGCGCGGCTCAGAGCTTCGTCCACGCCTCCGTGAGGACGGAGCGGAGGATCTGCTCGGCCTCGTCGAAGACCTTCTGGTCGGAGATCAGCGGCGGGGCGAGCTGGACGACCGGGTCGCCCCGGTCGTCGGCGCGGCAGTAGAGGCCGTTCTCGAACAGCGCCTTGGACAGGAAGCCGTACAGGACGCGCTCGGACTCCTCTGCGGTGAACGTCTCCTTGGTGGCCTTGTCCTTGACGAGTTCGATGCCGTAGAAGAAGCCGTTGCCGCGCACGTCGCCGACTATGGGCAGGTCGTGCAGCTTCTGCAGGGTGCTGAAGAAGTTGCCCTCGTTGTCGAGCACGTGCTGGTTGAGGCCCTCGCGCTCGAAGATGTCGAGGTTGGCCAGCGCGACGGCGGCCGAGACGGGGTGGCCGCCGAAGGTGTACCCGTGCAGGAACGTGCTGTCACCGCGGTAGAAGGGCTCGGCTATGCGGTCGGAGATGACCGCGGCCCCTATCGGCGAGTAGCCGGAGGTCATGCCCTTGGCGCAGGTGATGATGTCGGGCACGTAGCCGAACTTGTCGCAGGCGAAGACGGTGCCCAGCCGCCCGAAGGCGCAGATCACCTCGTCCGACACGAGCAGCACGTCGTACTGGTCGCAGATCTCCCGGACCCGCTGGAAGTAGCCGGGCGGCGGCGGGAAGCAGCCGCCCGCGTTCTGCACCGGCTCCAGGAAGACCGCGGCCACGGTCTCCGGGCCCTCGAAGAGGATCTGCTGCTCGATCTGGTCGGCGGCCCAGCGGCCGAACGCCTCGGGGTCGTCGCCGTGGATCGGGGCGCGGTAGATGTTGGTGTTGGGCACCTTGTGCGCGCCGGGGACCAGCGGCTCGTAGGGGGCCTTGAGCGCGGGCAGCCCGGTGATGGCCAGGGCGCCCTGCGGGGTGCCGTGGTAGGCGACGGCGCGGGAGATGACCTTGTGCTTGAGCGGGTTGCCGGTCAGCTTGTGGTACTGCTTGGCCAGCTTCCACGCCGTCTCGACGGCCTCGCCGCCGCCGGTGGTGAAGAAGACCTTGTTCAGGTCGCCCGGGGCGTGCTGTGCGAGCCGCTCGGCCAGCTCGACGGCCTTGGGGTGCGCATAGGACCAGATGGGGAAGAAGGCGAGGTCCTGGGCCTGCTTGGTGGCGGCCTCGGCCAGTTCGGCGCGGCCGTGCCCCGCCTGGACGACGAACAGGCCCGCCAGCCCGTCGAGGTAGCGCTTGCCGTCGGTGTCGTAGATGTAGACGCCCTCGCCGCGGGCGATCGTCGGAACCGGCGCGTTCTGGTACGACGACATGCGGGTGAAGTGCATCCACAGGTGGTCGTTGGCGGTGCGGGAGAGGTCCTTGCTCACTGTTATCGCGTTCCCCAGGTGTAGGTCTGCTTGCGCAGCTTGAGGTAGACGAAGCTCTCCGTCGAGCGCACGCCCGGCAGGGTCCGGATGCGTTTGTTGATCAGTTCGAGGAGATGGTCGTCGTCGTGGCACACGATCTCGACGAGCAGATCGAACGAGCCCGCCGCGATCACGACGTAGTCGACCTCGTCGAGCCCGGCGAGCGCGTCGGCGACCGGTTCGACGTCCCCGTCGACCGTGACGCCGAGCATCGCCTGGCGCATGAAGCCGACGGTGAGCGGATCGGTCACGGCGACGATCTGCATGACGCCTTGCTCCTGGAGCTTCTGGACGCGCTGCCGCACGGCCGCCTCGGAAAGCCCGACGGCCTTGCCGATGGCGGCGTACGGACGCCGTCCGTCCTCCTGGAGCTGTTCGATGATTGCCAGGGACACGGCATCCAGGGACGAGGAGCCTGCTGTCTTCTTCGAGTCGCGAGCCACGGGTGCCACTGTGCATGAGACATCCGCCGTCCCGCAACCCTTGAGCGATGTAATCCGCAGCCAATCGACTGACTGAACACTGATTCCGTCGTTCAATGGCGGTGGGCGTATCGAAAACGTTGCTCGGCCGGTTAGGGTGGCGGTCTCACCCATTGGACAACGGAGCAGGAGGGGTGCGAAGTGACCACCGAGCTGCGTCGACTGCGCAACTACATCGACGGGGAGTTCAGGGACGCCGCGGACGGCCGGACCACCGAGGTGGTCAACCCGGCGACGGGTGAGGCGTACGCCACGGCGCCGCTGTCCGGCGCCGCCGACGTCGACGCCGCGATGGCCGCCGCCGAGGCCGCCTTCCCGGCCTGGCGGGACGCCACGCCCGGCACCCGCCAGCAGGCGATCCTCAAGATCGCCGACGCGCTGGAGGCGCGCGCCGACGAGTTCCTCGCCGTCGAGTGCGAGAACTGCGGCAAGCCGCTGGAGCTGACCCGGCAGGAGGAGCTGCCGATGATGCTCGACCAGATCCGCTTCTTCGCGGGCGCGGCCCGGATGCTCGACGGCAAGGCGGCCGGCGAGTACATGGAGGGCCTGACCTCGTTCGTGCGGCGCGAGCCGATCGGGGTGTGCGCCCAGGTCGCCCCGTGGAACTACCCGGCGATGATGGCCGTGTGGAAGTTCGCCCCGGCCCTCGCGGCGGGCAACACGGTCGTGCTCAAGCCCTCGGACACCACTCCGGCCTCGACGGTCTTCCTGGCCGAGGTGATGGGCGCGATCCTGCCCAAGGGTGTCTTCAACGTGGTGTGCGGCGACCGGGACACCGGGCGGCTGCTCGTCGAGCACAAGACCCCGGCGATGGCCTCCATCACCGGCTCGGTGCGGGCCGGCATGGAGGTCGCCGCCAGTGGCGCGAAGGACCTCAAGCGCGTCCACCTGGAGCTGGGCGGCAAGGCACCCTGCGTCGTCTTCGACGACGCGGACATCCCGGCGGCCGTCGAGGGCATCCGGGACGGCGGCTTCTTCAACGCCGGACAGGACTGCACCGCGGCCACCCGGGTGCTCGTCCAGGAAGGCGTCCACGACGAGTTCGTGCAGGCCCTGGCCAAGGCCGCCGCCGAGGTCAAGACCGGCGACCTGAGCGACGAGGACTGCTTCTACGGTCCGCTGAACAACCCGTCCCACCTGGAGAAGGTGGCGGGCTTCATCGACCGCCTCCCCGCACACGCCAAGGTCGAGGCGGGCGGCGAGCGGGTCGGCGACAAGGGCTACTTCTACGCCCCCACCGTCGTCTCAGGACTCAAGCAGGACGACGAGATCATCCAGAACGAGGTCTTCGGCCCGGTGATCACCGTCCAGAAGTTCACCGACGAGGCGCAGGCGGTCGAGTGGGCGAACGACGTGGAGTACGCGCTGGCGTCCTCGGTGTGGACCACCGACCACGGCACCGCCATGCGGATGTCCAAGGTGCTGGACTTCGGCTGCGTGTGGATCAACACCCACATCCCGCTCGTCGCCGAGATGCCGCACGGCGGCTTCAAGAAGTCCGGCTACGGCAAGGACCTGTCGATGTACGGGCTGGAGGACTACACGCGGGTCAAGCACGTCATGACGGCGCTGTGAGCTGACCCCGCGGGGTGCGGCCGCCCCGCCGGGCGGGGCCGCACCCGCGACAGGCCCGCACCCCGGCCGGGGTGCGGGCCTGTCCTTCGCGGGCGGCTCCCGCCGGAGCGGGCCGCGCCAGGGCTCCGGGCCTCAGGACTGGTACGGGTTCTGCGGCCCGCGGTCCGCGAAGGGGTTCTGGCCCTGCGCGCCCGGCTGCTGCGGAGCACCGGCCACGGCCTGCGGAGCCGCCCCCGCGGCCGGAGCCGCGCCCTGGGCCTGCCCCAGCATCTGCTCGGCGCTCTCCTTGGAGATCTCGGTGTGCGCGCCGCAGAAGGTGCACTGCAGGGAGTGCTTCGCGGGTGCGATCGGGAACAGCGGGATGAAGAAGAGCGAGAACTTCGTCACCCGCTTGCGCAGCGCGTGCGCGGCCGGGTTGCCGCAGAACCCGCAGAGCAGGTTGAGCATGGCGAGCTGCATCAGCTTGCTGCTGGTACCGAAAATGATCACGGTGGTTCCATTCACGAGTGCGTAGCGAGCGGATCTGAGCCAATCACCCGCGGACGCTCTCCGGAAGCCGGTTCATGTAACAGGCGTGCGCCAACTCCGCGCGCGCCGCGGGCTGTCCAGCGCGCGCACCAGCCGCCCGACATGGTTGGTGGTGATCCCGTCGGCCCCCAGCGCGGCGAGCCTGCGCATGGTCCGTACCCGGTCGGCCGTCCACGCGGAGACCAGCCGCCCGTCCGCGTGCGCGCGGGCGACCAGTTCCGGGGTCAGCAGCCCGAAGCGGTAGTTGAGCCAGCGCGGCCGCAGCTCCGCCAGCAGCGTCGGCCGCACCGGTGCCGCGCGCTCCCAGGTGAGCGCCAGTTCGGCGCCCGGCGACGCCGCGCGCACCCGCCGCATCGCCTCCGGACCGCCGCAGTAGTAGACGCGGTCCGCCGCGTCCGCGGCCCGCACGGCCGCGACAGCGGCCGCTGCCGCGCCGGGATCGGGCAGATCGACCAGGGTGCGGACCCCGCGCGTGGCGGCCAGTGCCTCGGTGAGCGCGGGGACGCCGGGAGCCAGCGCCGCCAGCCGCGCGCGGGTCAGCGCGGCCACGGCGGCATCGTGCCCCCACAGCCGCTCCAGGGTGCGGTCGTGCAGCACCACGGGCACCCCGTCCCGGGTGAGCCGCACATCCAGCTCCACGGCGTCCGCCCCCGCGGCCATGGCGGCCCGGAAGGAGGGCAGGGTGTTCTCGCGCGCCGCCCAGGGCGCGCCCCGGTGCGCCACCGCGGCCGGCCTGCGGCCGGAGGAGGCCGCAGGCCGGTCCGTTCCGGCCGGCTCTCCGGTCACCCCGTACGCTGCCAAGCTGCCAGGTGTGCGTCGATCTCCTCGCACAGCCGGGCCTTGCCGCCCTCGTCCAGGAAGGACACCCGCACCGCGTTCCTGGCCAGCGTGGCCACTCCCGCCGCGTCCAGGCCCAGCAGCTTCGCCGCGATGCCGTACTCGGTGTTGAGGTCGGTGCCGAACATCGGCGGGTCGTCGCTGTTGATCGTGACCAGCACCCCGGCCTTGACCATCTCCGCGACGGGGTGGTCGGCCAGGGTCTCCACCGCGCGGGTCGCGATGTTCGAGGTCGGGCAGACCTCCAGCGGGATCCCGCGCTCGGCCAGGTGCTCCAGCAACCGGGGGTCCTGGACGGCGCTGGTGCCGTGGCCGATCCGCTCGGCACGCAGCGAGGTGAGCGCGTCCCAGATCGTGCCCGGGCCCGTGGTCTCCCCCGCGTGCGGGACGCTGTGCAGCCCGGTGGCCAGCGCCCGGTCGAAGTAGGGCTTGAACTGCGGGCGGGGCACCCCGATCTCCGGACCGCCGAGGCCGAAGGAGACCAGCCCGTCCGGGGCCATCGCGGTGGCGATCCGGGTCGTCTCCTCGGCCGCCGCCAGTCCCGCCTCGCCCGGGATGTCGAAGGTCCAGCGCAGCACCACGCCCAGTTCCCGCTCGGCGGAGCGGCGGGCGTCCTCGATGGCCTCCAGGAAGGCGCCGTCGGGGATGCCGCGGCTCACGGAGCTGTAGGGCGTCACGGTCAGTTCCGCGTACCGGATCGCCTGCCGCGCCATGTCGCGGGCGATCTCGTAGGTGAGCAGGCGCACGTCCTCGGCGTCGCGTACCAGGTCCACGACCGAGAGGTAGACCTGGATGAAGTGCGCGAAGTCGGTGAAAGTGAAGTAGTCGGCGAGGGCCTCGGGGTCCGCCGGCACGCCCGCCTCCGGATGGCGGGCCGCGAGTTCGGCCACGATCCGCGGCGAGGCGGAGCCGACATGGTGCACATGCAGCTCTGCCTTGGGCAGCCCTGCGATGAAGGCGGCCAGATCTGAGGATTCGGACAAGGGGTGCCTCCGGCTCCGTTGCGGGTCCGGTCATCGTAGGCGCCCCGGTGCCGGACGTGGTGTCCGAGCTGCCGCATAGCATGAGGTGAAGGGACCATGCGGAAGGAGAGGGGACGCGATGGACAAGGGGGCGGGACCACTGCCGCCTGCCGGAGCGCCCGGGCAGCCGAGCGGGGGGAGCGACGACGGCCAGGGGAGCGGGAAGCCGCCTCCGATACCCCTGGCCCCGGACGGCCCCGGCCGCTCCTACGGCGTACCGCCCGCGGCGGGGTACCCGCCGCAGGGCGCGCCGGCGGCGCCGGGGCCGTACGGTGGCCACGGCGGCGGACCACCGGGCTACGGCGCGACGGGCGGACATCCGGGCTACGGTGCTCAGCCCGGTGCGGGCGGCGGCTACGGCACGGGAGCCTACGCGCCGTACGGCTGGTACGGACCGCCGCCGCCGGCCGGCAAGTCGGTGGCCGCCATGGTGGTCGGTATCGGCAGCGTGGTGCTGGTCCTCACCTGCTGGGGAAGCTTCCTGGCCGTCCTCTCCTCCCCGGTCGCGCTGGTCCTGGGCGTCAGCGCGCGGCGTGCGGTGGCCAGGGGCGAGCAGGGCGGCAGCGGGCAGGCGATGGCGGGGTTCGTCCTCGGCATCGTCGGACTGGCGCTGGCGGTGATCGTCAGCACGTTCCTGATCCTGGGCCTGACGGTCTGGTCGGACGGTCCCGGCGGCGGGCCGGGGGGCGGCGACGGCGACTCCTTCGACGCGCGGGGCCCCCGGGTGCCGGTCGCGGCGGTGCGCTGAGCGGACTTCCCGAGCGGCACGGCAAAGGGGCGGCCTTCCCGCGGTGGTGCGGGAAGGCCGCCCCTTTGCCGTGCCCTTTTGCCGTGCCCCTTTGCCGTGCCGGTTTGCCGTGCCGGTCCTGTGCCACGCGGGGTGCCGGGCGGGCGTGCAACGCCCACCGGCGAAGGGAAGAGGACCCGGGGAGAGTATCGATTCCGTGGCGTAATCAAAAGATAACTACGGAATCCCTTGTTCGATGCTCGAACCCCTGTCAGGATCTGCTGCCAACAGCGGTCTGGGCCACGGTGCCGGATTACCCGAACCGTGCCGCGGAGCCGCCGGAGCACGCCGCACCCCGCAGTGGTCAGGAGTCCCGATGGTCCAGCGCTTCGATGTGTCCGAGCGGTTCGCCGCGGGCGTCCAGTACGTCGCCGGCAGGCTCGGATCCGGCACCTCGGGCCGCTCGCACGCGATCGTGGACCCCGCGACCGGTGAGGAGGTCCTCCGGTTCGAGCTGGCCGGCGCCGCCGACGTCGACGCGGCGGTCCGCACCGCCCGCGCGGCCCTGCCCGGCTGGGCGGGCGCCACTCCGGCCGAGCGCTCGGAGGCCATGCACCGCTGGGCCGCCCGGCTCGCCGAACTGACCGACGAGTTCGTGTACGCCGAGTCGCTGCAGTGCGGCAAACCGCTCAAGCTCTCCGCCGAGTTCGACGTCCCGGGCTCCTTCGACAACGTCGCCTTCTTCGCGGGCGCCGCCCGCCACCTCGCCGGTGCGGCGGCCGCCGAGTACAGCGGGGAGCACACCTCCTCCGTCCGGCGGGAGCCGCTGGGTGTCATCGGCTCCATCGCTCCGTGGAACTACCCGCTGCAGATGGCGGCCTGGAAGATCCTCCCGGCCGTCGCGGCGGGCAACACCATCGTCCTCAAGCCCTCCGAGCTCACCCCGCTCACCTCCGTGATGTTCGCGCAGGCCGCGGAGGAGGCCGGGGTCCCGGCCGGGGTGATCAACATCGTCACCGGCGCCGGGCCGGACGCGGGCGAGGCGCTCGTCGCCCACCCCGGGGTCGCCATGACCTCCTTCACCGGCTCCACGGCCGTCGGCAGGCGGGTGGCCGAGATCGCCACCACCGCTTCCCGCCCCGCCAAGCGCCTGCACCTCGAACTCGGCGGCAAGGCGCCGTTCCTGGTGTTCGACGACGCGGACCTGGCCGCGGCGGCACACGGCGCGGTCGCGGGCGCCCTGATCAACACCGGCCAGGACTGCACCGCGGCGACCCGGGCCTACGTCCAGCGCCCGCTCTACGACGCCTTCGTCGGCGCCGTCGCCGAACTGATGAAGGCGGTGCGCGTCGGTGACCCGTTCGCGGCGGAGACCGACCTGGGACCGCTGATCTCCCACGCCCAACGCGACCGGGTGGCCGGCTTCGTCGACCGGGCCCGCTCCTACGCCACCGTGGTCACCGGCGGCGAGGTGCCGGGCGGAGAACTCGCCCGGGGCGCCTACTACCGTCCGACGCTGCTCACCGACGCACCGCAGGACAGCGAGGCCGTCCAGCAGGAGATCTTCGGCCCGGTGCTCGTGGTCCTGCCCTTCGACACCGACGACGAGGGGATCGCGCTGGCCAACGACACCCCCTACGGGCTCGCCGCCTCCGCCTGGAGCCGGTCGGTCTTCCGCACCGGGCGGGCCGCACGGGAACTGCAGGCCGGCTGCGTGTGGCTCAACGACCACATCCCGATCATCAGCGAGATGCCGCACGGCGGATACAAGGCGTCCGGCTACGGCAAGGACATGTCCGCCTTCTCGTTCGAGGAATACACCCAGATCAAGCACGTGATGGCCGAGACGACCGGCGCCGTGCGCAAGGACTGGCACCGCACGGTCTTCGGCGACCGCTGACGACCACCGGCCGGCCGACAGCATCCCGCCCGCCCCCGGGGTGCCCCTCCCGCCCCCGCCCCGCCCCCTCCCAGGAAGGCGGTCCCCCATGGACCTGTTCGAAGGACTGCCGGAGCCCGTCGCCAAGGCATGGGAACGCAGTCTGACCACTGGCCGCGCCGCGATGTCCCGGCGCCGGCTGCTGCGCGCCGCCTCCCTCGCCGCCGCCGGCTCCACCCTCGCCGCGTGCGGAATCCCGCCCGCGGCGGGCGACAAGAGCGGCACCGCGCCCGAGGACGCCCCCGACCACTCCCGCGAGGAGAAGGTTCTCAACTTCGCCAACTGGCCCCTGTACATCGACGTCGACGAGAAGAACAAGAAGAAGCGCCCCACTCTCGACCGCTTCGAGCGCGAGAGCGGGATCAAGGTGAAGTACATCGAGGACATCAACGACAACAACGAGTTCTACGGCAAGATCAAGCCGCAGCTCGCCGCAGGCCAGGACACCGGCCGCGACCTGGTGTGCCTCACCGACTGGATGGCCGGCCGCATCATCCGGCAGGGCTGGGCGCAGCGCCTCGACCCGGCGAACCTGCCGCACGCCGTCACCAACCTGGAGGACCGTTTCCGCGCGGCCGCCCACGACCCGGGGCGGCAGTACAGCTACCCGTGGGCGGGCACGGCCTGCGTCGTCGCGTACAACAAGAAGGCCACCAAGGGGAAGAAGGTCACCAGCGTCACCCAACTGCTGGAGGACGAGTCCCTCAAGGGCCGGATATCCATGCTGACGGAGATGACCGACACCATCGGGCTGACCCTGCTCGACATGGGCGTCGACTCCGAGCACTTCTCGGCGGACGACTTCGACGCCGCCGTCGCCCGCATCCAGAAGGCCGTCGACCGCAGGCAGCTGCGGCGCTTCAGCGGCAACGACTACATGGACGAGCTCAACTCCGGTGACATCGCCGCCTGCCTGGCGTGGGCCGGCGACGTCGTACAGCTCCAGTTCGACAACCCGGACGTGGAGTTCGCCGTCCCCGACCAGGGATACCTCTTCGGCACGGACGACCTGCTCGTCCCCGCCAAAGCCCGGCACCGCAGCAACGCCGAGGCACTGATCGACTATTACTACCAGCCCAAGGAGGCCGCCGAACTGGCCGCCTGGGTCAACTACATCTGCCCGGTCACCGGCGCCCAGGCCGAGATGGAGAAGATCGACAAGGAGCTGGCCGACGCTCCGCTGATCTTCCCCGACGCGCGAATGATCGCCAAGGGCAAGAACTTCCGGCCGATGAGCGCCAAGGAAGAAGCCCGCTTCGAGGAGAAGTTCTCCAAGCTCATCGGGGCCTGAGCCGCCCGCGTCCCTGCCCGCGCCAGCCCGCATCCCCGAGGACCGGCCATGACCATCACTCTTTCCGGCATCAGCAAGACTTTCGGCGACGTCACCGCCGTCCAGCCGCTCGACCTCACCGTTCCCGAGGGGACGTTCTTCGCCCTGCTGGGCGCCTCCGGCTGCGGCAAGACCACCACACTGCGCATGATCGCGGGTCTGGAGGAGCCGACCTCCGGCAGCATCCTGCTGGGCGACGAGGACATCACCCGCCTCCCGCCACACAAACGCCCCGTCAACACCGTCTTCCAGAACTACGCGCTCTTCCCGCACCTGGACGTCGCCGAGAACATCGCCTTCGGACTGCGCCGCCGCGGGGTGAAGTCGGTCCGCAAGCAGGTCGCGGAGATGCTCGACCTCGTCCAGCTCGGTGACATGGCCCGCCGCAGACCCCGCCAGCTCTCCGGTGGACAGCAGCAGCGCGTCGCCCTCGCCCGTGCCCTCATCAACCGCCCCCAGGTCCTGCTGCTGGACGAGCCGCTGGGCGCCCTGGACCTGAAGCTGCGCCGCCAGATGCAGCTCGAACTCAAGCGCATCCAGACCGAGGTCGGCATCACCTTCGTGCACGTCACCCACGACCAGGAAGAGGCCATGACCATGGCCGACGGCGTGGCCGTGATGCACGGCGGACGCGTCGTCCAACTCGGGCCGCCCGCCGAGCTGTACGAGAACCCGCGCTCCACCTTCGTCGCCAACTTCCTGGGCACCTCCAACCTGATCGAGGCCGAACTGCTCTCCGGCGCCCCCGCGTCCGGCGGTGCGGCGCCGGAGGCGGGCGCCGGGAACGGTGCCCCGGACGAGGCCGGAGACGGCGCCGAGGTGCGGGTCAAGGTGGTGGAGACCGGCGACCCGCTCCGGCTGCCCGCGGCCCGCTGCTCGGCCGAGAGCGTGCCCCCGGGCGGCAGAGTGCTGGTCGGCGTGCGGCCGGAGAAGATCTCCCTCGCCCGCACCGACGAGGCGGGCACGGTCCCGCCGGAGGTGCCCGACGGCCGCAACCGGCTCACCGGCCGGATCCGGGACGCCAGCTATCTGGGCGTCTCCTGGCAGTACCTCGTCGAGACCCCGACCTGCGAGCTCACCGTCTACGAGCAGAACGTGGAGCGCGACAGCAGACTCGCACCGGGCGCCCACGTCGTCCTGCACTGGCGGCCCGCGCACACCTTCGCGCTGGACGCGGACCAGGACGCGCACGCGGGGGAGGAGGCCCTGTGACCGCCGTGGCCACACCTCCGCCCGCCGGCCCCGCGCCCGGCGCGGCGCCGGGCACCGGCCAGGAGCCCGGCACCGCGGACTCCGCGGGCGGGGGCCGGCGGTCGCGGCGCGGGCTGACCCCGTACTGGCTGCTGCTGCCGGCCGGACTCTGGCTCGCGGTCTTCTTCGTCGCCCCGCTCTTCTACCAGGCGTCCACCTCGGTGCAGAGCGGCTCGCTGGAGGAGGGCTTCCGGGTCACCTGGCAGTTCTCGAACTACACCGACGCGCTGGGCACCTACGGCGAACACTTCCTCCGCTCGTTCGGCTACGCGGCCGTCGCGACGGCGCTGTGCCTGCTCATCGGCTATCCGCTGGCGTACATGATCGCCGTCCGGGCCGGGCGCTGGCGCAACCTGCTTCTGGTCCTGGTGATCGCGCCGTTCTTCACCAGCTTCCTCATCCGTACCCTGGCCTGGAAGACGATCCTCTCCGACGGCGGTCCCGTGGTGGCCGTCCTGAGCTCCCTGCACATCCTGGACGTGACCGGATGGCTGGGGCTGACCGGTGACGACCGCGTCCTGGCCACCCCGCTCGCCGTGGTCTGCGGGCTGACGTACAACTTCCTGCCGTTCATGATCCTGCCGCTCTACAGCTCCCTGGAGCGGATGGACACTTCCCTGCTCGAAGCGGCCCGGGACCTGTACGCCACACCGTCGACGACGTTCCGGAAGGTGACCTTCCCGCTCTCGCTCCCGGGTGTGGTCGCAGGCACGCTGCTCACCTTCATCCCGGCATCCGGCGACTACATCAACGCCCAGCTCCTGGGGTCGCCCAACGAGCAGATGGTCGGCAACGCCATCCAGAAGCAGTTCCTGAACGTTCTCGACTACCCGACGGCGGCAGCGATGTCCTTCATCCTGATGGCGCTCATCCTGATCATGGTCAGCGGCTACCTGCGCAAGGCGGGAACGGAGGAACTGGTCTGATGTCCCCGACCCCGACCCCGGCCCCGTCCCCGACCCCGGCCCCGTCCCCGTCCCCGACCCCGACCCCGGCTGCCCGTGCCGCGGCCCGCCCCGGACCGCTCGCCGCCGCGCTGCGGCTGCTGCGCCGGAACGCCGTCGTCCTGGCGGGATGCGCGGCCCTGGCCTATCTGCTGGTGCCCAACCTGGTCGTCCTGCTGTTCTCCTTCAACAAGCCGGCCGGCCGCTTCAACTACACCTGGCGCACCTTCTCCACCGACGCCTGGACCGACCCCTGCAGCGTCGCCGGGATGTGCAGCGCACTGGGGCTCAGCCTGCAGATCGCGGTGCTGGCCACGCTGATCGCAACAGTCTTCGGCACGTTCGCCGCCTTCGCGCTGGCCCGCTACCGCTTCCGGGGCAAGAGCACCACCAACGCACTGATCTTCCTGCCGATGGCCATGCCCGAAGTCGTGATGGGCGCCTCTCTCGGCACCCTCTTCCTCAACACCCGCGTCGAGTTCGGGTTCATGACGATTCTGATCGCACATGTCATGTTCTGCCTGAGCTTCGTCGTGGTCGCCGTCAAGGCCCGGGTGATGAGCATGGACCCCCGCCTGGAAGAGGCCGCCCGCGACCTCTACGCGGGCCCCTTCCAGACGTTCTGGCGCGTCACCCTGCCGCTCGCCGCACCGGGGATCGCCTCCGGCGCCATGCTCAGCTTCGCCCTGTCGTTCGACGACTTCATCATCACCCAGTTCAACGCCGGCCCCTCGACGGTCACCTTCCCCATGTTCGTCTGGGGCGCCGCACAGCGCGGGGTCCCGGTGCAGGTCAACGTGATCGGCTCGGCGATGTTCGGGCTGGCGCTGGTGATCGTCCTTGCAGGGCAGCTCGCGGCCAACCGCCGCGGCAAGCCCTGACCCTCGCCCCCGGTGAACCGCCCGCGACCGGCACCGGCATCCCGACCAGCACCCTGTCCGGCCGCGCCGGACGCTCGACGCGGCGCCGCGCCTGCCGCGCGCCGCGCGGAGCAGGCAGGAAGAAGGACGACCATGAACGACACCGGGACCGCACATCCGAGCACGACGAGGAGTCGATGACCGTGAGTGATGCCGTGGACTCTCCTGTTGCCCTCCGCTCCCTCGCCGACGCCCGGCCCACCCCCTTCTGGCTGGACGACCCGGCCCACCGCCCCGAGCACCGCCCGGCCCTCGTCGGCGACGAGCACTGCGACCTGCTGGTGGTCGGCGGCGGTTACAGCGGCCTGTGGACCGCGCTGCTCGCCAAGGAGCGGGACCCCGCCCGCGACGTGGTGCTCGTCGAGGGCGAGGAGGTCGGCTGGGCCGCTTCCGGGCGCAACGGCGGCTTCTGTGCGGCCTCGCTCACCCACGGCTTCGGCAACGGCCTCGCCCGCTGGCCCGAGGAGATCGCCGAACTCGAACGGCTGGGACACCGCAACCTGGACGCCATCGAGGAAGCCGTCACCCGCTACGCCATCGACTGCGACTTCGAGCGCACCGGCGAAATCGCCCTGGCCACCGAGCCCTACCAGGTCGCCGAACTGGAGGAATGGGCGCAGCAGGCCGAGGAGCTCGGCGTGGGCGGGGGACTGACCCTGCTCGACCGGGAAGCGGTGCGCGCCGAAGCCGACTCGCCGACCTTCCTGGCCGGACTCTGGGACCGCACCGGAGTCGCCATGGTCAACCCCGCTCGCCTCGCCTGGGGCCTCAAGCGCGCCTGCGAACAGGCCGGTGTCCGCATCCACGAGCACACCCCCGCGACCCGGCTGGACACCCGCGGCGCCGAGATCGCCGTCGCCACCCCCTACGGCCGGGTGTACGCGCGCAGCGTCGCCCTGGGCACCAATGCCTTCCCGTCCCTGCTGCGCCGGGTGCGGCCCTACATCGCCCCCGTCTACGACTACGCGCTGATGACCGAGCCGCTCGACGAGGAGCAGCGGGCGGCGATCAACTGGCACAACCGCCAGGGCCTCAGCGACAGCGCCAACCACTTCCACTACTTCCGCATCACCACCGACAACCGCATCCTGTGGGGCGGCTACGACGTCCTCTACCACTACGGCAGCCGGATCTCCCGCGACTACCACCAGCGTCCCGAGACCTTCGCCAAGCTCGCCCAGCACTTCTTCCGCTGCTTCCCGCAGCTCGAAGGGCTGCGCTTCACCCACAGCTGGGGCGGCGTCATCGACACCTGCTCGCGCTTCTCCCCGTTCTTCGGCACCGCCGCCGACGGCCGCGTCGGCTACGCCGCGGGCTTCACCGGACTCGGCGTCGGCGCCACCCGGTTCGGAGCCGAGGTCATGCTCGACCTGCTCGCAGGCGAGCGCACCGAGCGCACCGCGCTGCGGATGGTGCGCAAGAAGCCGCTCCCGTTCCCGCCCGAGCCGGTGCGCTGGGCCGGGATCGGGCTCACCCAGTGGTCGCTGGCCCGCTCCGACGCGCAGGCCGGGCGGCGCAACTTGTGGCTGAAGGCCATGGACAAGGTGGGCATGGGATTCGACAGCTGACGGCGCCGCCTGCGTGCCCGCCTGCGTGCCCCACGGGGAGGGCGCCTGCCGTGCGACAGCTCCCCGGCGTGCGGAGTGCGACGGGCGTGCGACGGGCGCACGGCGGAGGCACGGCCGGGGCCGGCCGGCGTCCGGCTGCCGGGTGTCGGGGCACCGGCGGACACGGGGTTGCCGGGCGGTCAGGCCCGGGTCGGCGCGCTGCTGCCGTGCGGCCGGTTCCGGCCGGTACACGGCAGGCGGGCGCCGGATCCCAGCCGGTGTGCGGCCGCGCAGGCCACGCACAGCAGCAGCACACTCAGACACCAGCCCGCCAGCACATCCAGCGGCCAGTGGTATCCCCGCCACACCAGTCCGAGCCCGTTGCCGACGACCAGGGCGGCGACCAGCGCCCGCGCCGCCCGGCGCACGGCAGGGGAGAGCCCGCCGCTCAGCAGGAGCAGCGCGCCACCGAGCGCCGCCGCGGTGGTGGCGGCGTGCCCGGACGGGTAGAAGCCTCCACCGCCGGACGGACCGACGCGATCCGTCCACGCCTTCAGGCCCAGCACAAGGGGAACCATCAGCGCCACTGCCGTCCCGTAGCAGACCACCGGCCACCAGCGGCGGCCCCCCGAACGCAGCAGCGACAGCGCCATCGCGGCGGCGAGCAGCGGCAGCGCCACCTCCAGGTTGCCCAGGTCCGAGAGCAGCTCGGCCGGCATCTCCGGCGGCGCCGCCCGGCGCACGGCCGCCCCCAGCTCCTCGTCCCGGCGGACCAGCGCGCCCCCCACCAGCACCTGCCAGGTGCCCAGAAGCAGCAGGAGAGCGCACAGACCGCAGACCGGCACCAGCAGCCGACGACGGCGCGGTGCTCCGGAGCTGGGAGGTGCCGTGAGCGTGGCCGGCCGCCCGGGAACCGGGGGGACAGTTCCAGGGCGGCCGTGTCGACCGGGTTGCCGCCGGTCCCGGGGGGTGTGGGACAAGCGGCTGTCCGATCGGTGAGGAACGTGCGCGAGGGCACGACCGGGCCTGTCTTGGGGAGCGACCGGCTCGGACCGGGAACCCGGAGGTGGCCCTCCGCGCCTCCCGGCGACTCCAGAACCGTACGGCAGCGGCTCGGGCCCCGACAGGCGCATTACGCACCGGACATCGGCCCCGCACACATTCTTCACCGGTGCTGCTCCCCTGCTGGTCACCGCCCGCTCCGGCGGCACGCGGCGCCGGTCCACCCGCGTCGGGGCCACGCTACCGGTCCCGAACGCGGTTGCGGGGAGGACCGGCCGCCCGCAGTGGCCGGTCCTCCCCGCACCCGTCTGCGGCGGCGTGCCGCGTGCCGCGCCGCCGCATGCCGCGAGCCGCCGGCCGGTGGGAAGAACCGGCCGACGGCTCGCTCAGGAGGGCTCGGAGCCCTCGGTCTCACAGGCCCGCGACTGCCTCCTCCAGGACGTCCAGACCCTCGTTGAGCAGGTCCTCACCGATGACCAGCGGCGGCAGGAAGCGCACGACGTTGCCGTAGGTGCCGGTCGTCAGGACGAGCAGGCCCTGCTGGTGGCACGCCTTCGCGAGCGCCGCGGTGGCCTCCGGGTTGGGCTCCTTGCCGCCCGGCTTCACCAGCTCGACGGCGAGCATGGCACCCCGGCCGCGGACATCGCCGATGATCTCGGAGCTCTCCGCCAGCTTCTCCAGCCGCGGCTTCATGATCTCCTCGATGCGCCGGGCCTTGGCGGGGAGGTCGAGCTCGCGCATCGTCTCGATGGAGCCGAGCGCCGCCGCGCACGCCACCGGGTTGCCGCCGTAGGTGCCGCCCAGGCCGCCGCTGTGCGCGGCATCCATGATGTCGGCCCGGCCGGTGACCGCGGCGAGCGGCATGCCGCCCGCGATGCCCTTCGCCGTCGTGATCAGGTCCGGCACGAGGCCCTCGTCCTCACAGGCGAACCACTGGCCCGTGCGGCAGAAGCCGGACTGGATCTCGTCCGCGACGAAGACGATGCCGTTGTCCCGCGCGAACTGCTGGATGCGCGGCAGGAAGCCCTTGGCCGGGACGATGAAGCCGCCCTCGCCCAGCACCGGTTCGATGATGATCGCAGCGACGTTGTCCGGGCCGATCTGCTTGGTGATCTGGTCGATCGCCTGGGCCGCGGCCTCCTCGGCGCAGTTCTCCGGGCCGGTCAGCCAGCGGTAGGGGTAGGCGACCGGGACCCGGTAGACCTCGGGCGCGAACGGGCCGAAGCTGTGCTTGTACGGCATGTTCTTCGAGGTGAGCGCCATCGTCAGGTTGGTGCGGCCGTGGTAGCCGTGGTCGAACACCACGACGGCCTGGCGGCCGGTGTGCGCCCGGGCGATCTTGACGGCGTTCTCCACCGCCTCGGCGCCGGAGTTGAACAGCGCGCTCTTCTTGGCGTGGTCGCCCGGGGTGACCGCGGCCAACTCCTCGCAGACCCGCACGTAGGGCTCGTAGGGGACGACCATCGCGCAGGTGTGGGTGAAGTCGTTGAGCTGCTCGGTGGCCCGGCGCACGACCGCCTCGGCGCTGTTGCCGACCGAGGTCACGGCGATGCCGGAGCCGAAGTCGATGAAGGAGTTGCCGTCCACGTCCTCCAGGACGCCGCCGCCCGCCCGGCGCGCGAAGACCGGCAGCACCGTCCCGATGCCGTTGGCGACCGAGGCCTGCTTGCGGGCCATCAGCTCCTGCGACACAGGCCCGGGGACAGCGGTGACCACACGCCGCTCCTGGGGGAGGGAAGGCCCTCCGGACAGTTCCGTCTTTCCGGTCATAGCGCACTCCTCGGGAGGAACGGGTGTCTGGCACTTCGCAGGCTAGGGGCACGCGGACGGAGGACACATGCACCGCTCCGGAGAAGTGCGGGCCGCGTGTTGGCCACGACGGACATAGGTGTGCGGGTGGCAGGCCGTACCGCCTCGCCTCTCCGCCCGGCCCGGGCACCCGCGTCCGCCCCTGTCCGTCCCTGCCCGTCCCTGCCCGTCCCTGTCCGTCCCTGTCCGCTCCCGTCCGCCCTCGTCCGGCAGCCGGCCCGGCCGCCGGAGGTGTGCGCTCACCGCCGCTCTCCGCGGGCCCCGCCGCCAGGCCCGGGCCAACTGACATGGTCAGCCGCTAGATTGGGGGGCAGGAGGGCGCCGGTCGGGTACCGGACCGGCGCGTCGGGGCGTCAGGGAGCTGAGGCAGCACATGGACATGGGGCTTCCCCACCGGAAGCAGGGCACAGGCAGCACGCACCACACTGCCCCCACCCCCACCGGCCACCCTGCGGTCCCACCCCAACCCCCCCAACCCTCCGCACCCCCCGACACGAGCGCCGGCCCCCGGGTCCCCGGCGTGGAGGCGGGCCCTCCACCCATGCCCTCCGGCGCCCCCCAGGGCGGCCCCCCGCTCGCGGACTGGCTGCGCCTGCCCCGCCCGGAGGCGGCCCCGGGCGTATGGCGCTGCGGCTACGAACAGCGCCCACCGGAAGACCCCGACCGCACCCCCGCCCGCCAGCTCGTCAGCGGCGCCCTCATCTCCTTCCTCATGGGGTGGCTGCTGTGGTCGCTGCTGTGGAACGGGTATCTGGGAAAGTTCTGGCTGTGGCCCCTCTTCGCCATGACCCCCGACGCCGTCGGATCGGGTCGTAAGTTCCTCGCCTACAGCTACTACGCGCTGGTCGCTGTCGCCCTCATCTTCTTCTTCGGCCGTATCGGCCGCTGGGACGAGCTGGCCCGCCGGAGCCTGACCCGGTTGAAGCGCCGGGGCGGACCCGGCCCGGGGGGCGTCGTGCCGGACGGTCGAACGGAACACGCACCCGTCCCCCCACCGCACCTCGACCCCGCCCAATGGCCTGAGCTGCGGGCCGGTGGTGCCGGGCGGGCGGCCGAGGTGCTGGCCGGGGAGCTGGGCGCCGGCCGGATGACGGATGTGGACCATGCTCGGCTGGAGCGCGCGTGGCAGACCGTACGGGCGCGGCCGCAGCGGCTGGAGGCGTTCGTCGAGAGTGTGCTCGCGCAGGGCGCGGAGGCGTGCGCGCACCCGTCGGGGGCCCGGGACCTGTCGGTGCGGGCGGCCCGGCACGATCTGTCGCTGCGCCAGGTCCGCATCGGGCGGGCCGCCGACTCCGAGCGCAATCCGCACGAGTACCGCGGGGCCGGTATCGCGCTGGACCCCTCGTTGCTGGGCACGTCCGCGCTGGCCGTCGGCCCGCCCGGCACCGGCAAGACGAGCAGGCTGGCCCGCCCGGTGGTGGAGTCGCTCTGTCTGCAGGCGCTGGCCGGGCAGGCGGCGGTGATCGCGGTGAGTCCGGCGGGTTCGCAGTTCGTGCGCGACGACTCCTTCGACCTCGTCATCCGGGTCGGGCACTCGGGCTCGACGCACGACCTGGACCTGTACGGCGGTACGACGGATCCGGACGAGGCCGCGGGGATGCTCGCCGAGGGGCTGGTGGGGGACCTGGCCGCCGCGCTGCCGGGTGGCGACAGCCGCCGCGCGGCGACGTCGCTGGCCCAGCTCATCGGTCCGTTCGCCGCGGTGCACGGCCGGTTTCCCACCGTCCCCGAGCTGCGCGAACTGCTGGACGGCGGTCCGGGCGCGCTCGACGCGCTGCGGGAGGCACTGCGGGCCGAGGGGCAGGGCGGGCAGCTCCGGGAGCTGGACGCCTTCGAGCGGCAGTCCGGGCGCGCGGGGGACATCGCCGCGCTGCTGGCTGACCGGATCGCGCTGCTGGACCGGCCCGCCTTCGCCGACTTCTTCCTGCCCGAGGGCAGCCCGAAGGCGGCGGGTCGGCGTCCGTTCTCGCTGCGTGCGCTGGAGCATCCGCTGCGGGTCCGGGTGGACCTGCCCGAGCGGGGGCACGCGGAGGCGTCGCGGATCCTGGCCCGGCTGCTCCTCGCGCAGTTCACCGAGTGCGCCGTGGCGCGGGGTGACCAGTCGCTCTTCGCCTGCCTGGTGCTGGACGACGCGGCGCAGACCGTCACCCCGCAGGCGCTGCGGGGCCTGCAGCGGCTGCGCTCGGTGCACGCGGGCGTGCTGCTGACGCTGCGGGCGCTGGACGATGTGCCCGAACCGCTCCGCGGGCCGCTGCTCGGTGCCGTGGGGTGCCGGATGGTGTGTGCGGGTGTCACCCCGTGGGATGCCGAGCGGTTCGCCGAGGCGTGGGGTACCGAGTGGGTGCAGACCCGTACGGTCACCAATCGGCAGCTGGTCTCGGACGAGCCCGTCACCCGGGTCCTGCACGCGGTGCGGCGGCTGGCGACGGGCAAGCACGTGACGGCCGAGTCGGTGACCGTGCGCAGTGAGCAGCGGGAGCGCTGGTCCGCCTCCGACCTGGCCAACGAGCTGCAGCCGGAGCACGCCGTGCTGTCCGTGACCACGGTCCGCGGGGAACGGACGCCGCCGATCCTGACGAAGCTGGGGGAGTGACGCGCGTCCCGTTCCAGGGGCGTACATCGGGGGGCCCGAATGCGGGCCGGCGGCTGTACGGTGAAGTGCGTTATGCCACCGACTCTTGCCGCGCTCGTCCAGAACTCCGCGCTCCGCCTCTCCGTGCTCGCGGGGCACGGGAGGCTGGATGCCACCGTGCGGTGGGCGCACTCCAGTGAGCTGGCCGATCCGACCCCGTACATGGACGGCGGAGAGCTCATCCTCTTCACGGGGCTCAAGCTCGACGCGGACGACCGCGGCGCGATGCGCGCCTATGTGGACAAGCTGGTGAGCAAGGGCGTGGTCGGGCTCGGCTTCGCGGCGGGTGTCAACTACGAAGGGGTACCGCAGGCCCTGGTCGACGCCTGCCGGGGTGCGGACCTCCCGCTGCTCGAGGTGCCCAGGCGTACCCCGTTCATCGCGATCAGCAAGGCGGTGTCGGCGGACATCGCCGCCGAGCAGTACCGCGCGGTGAGCGCCGGGTTCGATGCGCAGCGTGAGATGACCCGCGCCGCGCTCTCCCGGGAGGGTCCCTCCGCGCTGCTCGCGCGGCTTGCCTCGCAGGTCGACGGGTGGGCGGCGCTCTATGACGCCTCCGGTTCGGTGGTCGCCACGGCGCCGGCCTGGGCGGTGCGCCGGGCGACCCGCTTCGTCGGCGACGCCGAGCGGTTGCGGGACCGTCCCGCGCCCGCCAGCGCGGTGGTCAGCGAGGGGGACGGTGGGGACGACCGGGTCGAACTCCAGTCGATCGGCAGCGGGCGCCGTGCCAAGGCGGTACTGGCCGTCGGGACGGCGGCGCCATTGGGTACGGCCGAGCGCTATGCCGTGAACTCCGCCATCGCGCTGCTGACCCTGACCATGGAGCGGTCCCGGGCGCTGCAGGAGGCGGAGCAGCGGCTGGGTGCCGCGGTGCTCAAGATGCTGCTCGTCGGCGAGGGCGAGCATGCTCGTGCGGTGGCCGGGCAGCTCTACGGCGGCCTGCTGGACGCCCCGATGCGGGTGATCGTCGCGGAACCGGCGTCGGCGGCTGCCGCGAGGTTCGCGCAGGAGGGCATCGCGGCGGTGCAGTCGGCCCAGTCCGCCGGGCCGCCCCCGGTGCCCACGGCCTCCGCGGTCCGGCCGTCGTCGTCGGCACCCGCCGGGTATCTGGCGCGCGCGGGTGAGCTGTGCGGGCTGGCCGACCTGGCAGCCGCGGCGGGCACTCCCACGGTGGTGCCCGCGTCGTCCGAGGCGGCGCGGCCCGGCGGCGTGAAGGCGTCCACCAGGGCGTCCGCCAGGTCTTCCGCCAAGCAGTCCGTGCAGCCGTCCGCCGCCCGGCCGTCCGCGGCGCAGTCGGCAGCCTCGAAGCAGGCCGCCGGGAAGCCGTCGGCCGCCGGCGCGTGGGACGGTTCGACAGGGGCGGCCACCGGGGCGGGGGCTTCCGCAGCCTCCGGTGTGGTGGTCGGCGCGGGAGGCCCGCAGGCCGACCCGTCGGACACGGGGCGGCTGAGCCGCATCGTCTGGCCGCTCGAGGAGCTCGCGGATGCGGTCGAGACCGCTGCGGCGCGCAACGGCGAGGCGGTGCTGGTGGTGCCGGACGGGGCGCGGCTGGTCGTGCTGGCGTCGGACGGCGGCGCGGCGGTGGCCGGGTGCGCGGAGTTCGCCGGGACGGCGTCCGCGGCGCAGCCCGGACGGCGGTCCGGCGGGGGCGGCGAGGAGGGGCTGGCCATCGGCGTCTCGGCTCCGGTCGGTCTGGCCGCGGCCGCGGTCGCCTTCAAGCAGGCCGACCAGGCGCTGTCGGTCGCCCGGCGGCGCGGGGTGGCGTTGGTGGAACACGAGGACGTCGCCGCGGGGTCGGTGCTGCCGCTGCTGGCCGACGACGCCGTCCGCGCCTTCGCCGACGGGCTGCTGCGCGCGCTGCGGGAGCACGACGCGAACGGCAGGGGCGACCTGGTGGCGTCGCTGCGCGCCTGGCTGTCCCGGCACGGGCAGTGGGACGCTGCGGCGGCCGAACTCGGTGTGCACCGCCACACGCTGCGGTACCGCATGCGCCGGGTGGAGGAGATCCTGGGCCGTTCCCTCGACGACCCGGATGTGCGCATGGAGCTCTGGCTGGCCCTCAAGGCCACCGGCTGAACCCCGCGGACCGGCTGCTCCGCCCGGCGCGGCGCATCGCCGGGGGAGCCGACGGGCACTCCGAGGTGTCGTCGATCCCGTCACCGAGTCGTCGCCGGTCCGGCTGCCGCGGAGCCGACCGGGGAGCCCCCGGTGGTCGCCGTCCTGGGGGCCGCGTCGGGTACCGGGGCGTACGGGGACAACTCACGCGGACCGGAGCGCGCCGCGTACAGTGACAATCCGTATGACGGCACACGCGAAATACTCCACCCTGGCGAAGAAGCGGACGGGCTGCGACGCCCTACCGTGGACGCTGGAACCGAGGCACTCTCCCGCATCCGGAAGGCGATCCGCCGTGACGACAGCGACTTCTCCGCACGCATTCTGGCTCGCCGGCCGCAAGGCCACCGGCGACACCACGCTCGACGTCACCTCGCCCTGGGACGGCAGGCACGTCGGCACCGTCAGCATCCCCACCTCCGCGCAGGTGGAGGAGGCCGTGGCCGCCGCCGCCGCGGTGGCCGGTGAGTTCTCCGCCACCCCCGCGCATGTCCGCGCCGCCGCGCTGGACCACCTCACCCGCCGCCTCGTGGAGCGCACGGACGAGATCGCCGAGCTGATCTCCGCGGAGAACGGCAAGCCGATGAAGTGGGCGCGCGGTGAGGTGGGCCGCTGCATCTCCGTCTTCCGCTGGGCGGCGGAGGAGGCCCGCCGCTTCAACGGGGGCGAGGCGCAGCGTCTGGACTCGGACGCGGGCGGCACGGGCCGGCTGGCCTTCACCCGCCGCTTCCCCTACGGCCCGGTCCTGGGGATCGCGCCGTTCAACTTCCCCCTCAACCTGTGCGCCCACAAGGTCGCCCCGGCGCTCGCCGTGGGCACCCCGATCATCCTCAAGCCGGCGCCCGCCACCCCGCTGTCCGGGCTGATCCTCGGTGAGCTGCTGGCCGAGACGGACCTGCCCGCGGGGTCCTGGTCGGTGCTGCCGGTGCCGAACGAGCAGATGCCGGGCCTGGTGCAGGACGAGCGGCTGCCGATCATCTCCTTCACGGGTTCGGCGCCGGTCGGCTGGTCGATCCTGGACTCCGCACCGCGCAAGCGCGTCACCCTGGAGCTGGGCGGCAACGGCGCGGCGGTCGTGCTGGCCGACTACGCCTCCGAGGCGGATCTGGACTGGGCGGCCCAGCGCATCGCGACCTTCTCCAACTACCAGGCGGGCCAGTCCTGCATCTCGGTCCAGCGGGTCGTCGCCGACGCCTCGGTCTATGACCGGCTGGTCCCCAAGGTCGTGGCGGCCGTCGAGGCGCTCACCACCGGTGACCCCTCGGACGAGGCGACCGATGTGGGCCCGCTGGTGAGCGAGGACGCCGCACGCCGGGTCGAGTCGTGGATCGGCGAGGCCGTCTCGCGCGGTGCCAAGGTGCTCACGGGCGGCAAGCGGGACGGCGCCTCCGTGGAGCCGACGGTGCTGGAGAACGTGCCCGCCGACACGCAGATCGGCTGCGAGGAGGTCTTCGGGCCCGTCATGTCGTTCGTGAAGGTGAACGGCGAGCAGGAGGCGTTCGAGACCGTCAACGACTCCAGGTACGGTCTGCAGGCCGGTCTGTTCACCCACGACGTGCAGGCGGCCTTCCGTGCGCACCGCGCGTTGGAGGTCGGCGGTGTCGTCGTCGGCGACGTGCCGTCCTACCGGGCCGACCAGATGCCCTACGGCGGCGTCAAGGACTCCGGCGTGGGCCGCGAGGGCGTGCGGTTCGCGATGGAGGACTACACCTACGAGCGCGTCATGGTGCTCACCGGTCTCGACCTCTGAGCCGGTCCCTTTCCGGCGTTGCATGCTGCCGGGTGCTGCTGCGGAATCGCGGCAGCACCCGGCAGCGGTGTGTCGGGGCGGGCACGGTCTCTGCACGCCGGTCGGCCTCTTCTGTACCTACCAGTATGTACACTGCGGGTATGGACGGTGAGGACACGGCGGGCAGGCTGATCGAGGCCACCCAGGAACTCCTGTGGGAGCGCGGATACGTGGGCACGAGTCCGCGGGCCGTCCAGCGGCGTGCCGGGGTGGGTCAGGGCAGCATGTACCACCACTTCGGCGGCAAGCCCGACCTGGCCCGGGCCGCCGTGCACAGGAGCGCGGAGGAGATGCAGGCCCGGGCCGAGGCGGACCTCTCCGGCGCGGGCGGTGCGCTGGGGAGGGTGCGTGCCTACCTGACCCGCGAGCGCGCGGTGCTGCGCGGCTGCCGGGTCGGCGGACTCGCCCAGGACCCGGACGTGGTCGCCGACCCCGGACTGCGGGCCCCGCTGCAGGAGACCTTCGACCGGCTCCGCGCCCGCCTGGCGGAGGTGCTCGAAGAAGGCCGCGCCGACGGTGAGTTCCGGCCGGACCTCGACCCGGCGGGAACAGCGGCCACCGTCGTCGCCGTCGTCCAGGGCGGCTACGTGCTCGCCCGGTCGGCAGGGCATCCCGGGCCGTTCCACGAGGCTGTCGACGGTCTGCTGCGCCTCCTGGACGCACACGCGGCCGAGCCGGACACCCGCCCGTGACCGGTGAGCGCACCGGGGCCGCAGCCGGCCCGCACGCGGAGACCGGCCCGCCCGGGTACGGCCCGGCGGTACGCACCGTCGAAGGCGACCTTCCCGGAGCGGAGCTGGGCGTCTGCGACGCCCACGACCACCTCTTCCTGCGCAGCCCGCGGCTGCCGGGGCAGGAACTGGCCGACCCGGACGCCGCGGAGCAGCAGTTGCGCGCATTCGCCGAGCACGGCGGCCGCAGCCTCGTGCAGTGGACGCCCCATGGCCTGGGCCGCCACTCCGGCGCGCTGGCCGACCTGGCCCGGCGCACCGGCGTGCGGCTCGTCGCCGCGACCGGGCTGCACCAGGCCCAGCACTACACCGGGGAGCTGCCGTCCGATCCGGCGGCCCTCTTCGTGCAGGAGCTGACCCGCGGGATGCGCGGCGGGGTGTGCGGCGAGGCGCCGCGGGCCGGTCTGATCAAGGTCGCCGGTGACTTCCACGGGCTCGGCCGGCACGCGCGGTGGACGATGGCCGCCGCGGCCGAGGCGCACCGGGCGACGGGGGCGCCGATCGCGGTGCACCTGGAGCTGGGCACCGGCGCAGCCGAGGTGCTGGACTTCCTGTGCGGGCAGCAGGAGGTGCCGCCCTCCGGTGTGCTGCTGGGCCACCTGGGGCGGTGCCCGGACCCGCGGATGCAGCGGGCGGCGGCCGCCTCCGGTGCCTGGTTGGTCTTCGACGGGCCTTCGCGCACCCACCATGCGACCGACTGGCGCCTCTTCGACAGCCTCGCCGAACTGCTGGAGCGCGGGCACGGGGACCGGGTGCTGATGGGCGGCGACACCGTCACGGCGACGGCCCGCGCAGAGACAGGGGTGCCGTATGTGGCGCGCACCCTGCGTCCCCGCGTCGCCGACGAGTTGGGCGCTGCCGCGGCGCGGCAGATCTTCGAGGTCAACCCTCGGCGCGCTTTCGCCGTCCACTGGAAGGACTGAGCAGCCGAACCCGCTCGAGCACGCCGCCAGGAACCGAGTACGACCCGAACCGAGCCGGACCCGGACCGAGTCGAGTACGGCCCGAACCGGGCCCGGCGGGCCCTGCACCGGGCGGCCGGCCGGATCCGGAGGGAGCAGTTCCGTCCCGGCCCGGAGAGCCGGACCCCCGGTTCCCCGGCCGCCGCCGACCGGCGCGGCCCCGCCGCATCCCACGACCGAGTGAGGACCCACTCATGTTCACCTTCGCGCAGTTCAGCGACATCCACCTCGGCCAGGACCGGGGCGACGGCGGCACACGCGCCCGCGAACGCACCGAGCGCGTGCTGGCCTGCCTCTCGCGCGTGCTCGACGGGCTCGACGCCGTCCTGCTCACGGGGGACATCGCCGATCACGGCCGGGAGGAGGAGTACACACTGGCGGCGAAGCTGTTCGCCGACCACGGCGTGCAGCCGCTGATCTGCCCCGGCAACCACGACGTGCGCGGCGCCTACCGCGCGGTGCTGCAGAACGGCGACGCCGCCGACGCCTCGCCCGTCGACGAGGTGCACCGGCTGCCCGGCGCCACCTTCCTGATGTGCGACTCCAGCGTGCCCGGGAAGGGGCACGGCCGTCTCGACGACGCCACGCTCGACTGGCTCGACCGGGAGCTCGCCGGGACGCCGGACGACGCGCCCGCGTTCGTCTGCTTCCACCATCCGCCCGCACCGCTGTACGGCCAGTACGTCGACCCCATCCGGCAGTTCGGCGAGGAACGGCTGGCCGAGGTCGTCGGCAGGCACGGCACCGTGGCGGGGCTGCTGTGCGGGCACAGCCACACCCCGGCCGTGACCACCTTCGCGGGGGTGCCGCTGGTCGCCGCACCCGGTGTGGTCTCCACGCTGAAGATGCCCTGGGAGGGCGAGGAGGGCGGGCCGATCGACTACACGCTGCCCCCGATGATCGCCTTCCACGTCCTCGACGACGACGGCAGGTTGACCACCCACTTCCGGGTCGTCCCCTGAGCCGGACACGGTCCCGGGCACCGGAACCCGCGAGAGCGGGCGGCTGCCGCAAGCCGCCGCTTCGCGCCGGGCGGCCGCACTACAGTGCTCGGGGGAACGTGATTCCGGGATACTCGTGTGCGATACGCGGAGCCGGGGGCCCGCGGGAGGGGTGGGGGCCATGCGTCTGGGCAAGGGATGGCAGCACCGGCGGATCTGCCGCGTCCTGACCGTCGGCGTGGCGGCTGTGGCACTGCTGCTGCTGATCGTCACCGTCGTACTGACACTCGGAGGCCATCCGGCCGCCGGGAGCAGCGGCACGCCCTGAGGCGCTCCGCGGCCGCGGATTCCGCTGCCCGCGCCCTGTCCCCCGGGCCCGGGCGGGGCGCTCTGCCCGTCATCCGACAGTGCGCCGGGCGCGTGCGCCGGCCGGCACCGTTCTGCGGCGCTCCCGGGCGAGGGGAGGCCGGCCCTTCGCGCGGCAGGTTCACCGCACAGGTCGGCGCGACGCCCCGATCCGGTCCGGCGGACAGCCCGGCCGGCGGTGCGGGGGAGCTTCTCCTGCGCGGCGTCTGGTAGGTCCGGAGCGAATCGGGTACATACGACCGAGTAGTACCCGGCGGTGGTCCGGACCCGGCAGCCCGGTCGGCTCCCCGCCGGTACCGTCCCGCACCGCGTGTCCGCCTCCACACCGTTTCGAGGTGAGCGAGATGACCGTCTCCGAGCGTGAAGCACGCGAAGTCGCCGAGGCAGCCCGGGAGAAGGACTGGCGCAAGCCCAGCTTCGCCAAGGAGCTGTTCCTCGGCCGCTTCCGCCTCGACCTCATCCACCCGCACCCGGAACCGGCGGCCGAGGACGTCGCACGGGGCGAGGAATTCCTGGGCCGCCTGCGCGAGTTCGCCGCTTCGAAGATCGACGGAGCGCTGATCGAGCGCGAGTCCCGGATCCCGGACGAGGTGCTCGGCGGGCTCAAGGAGCTCGGCGCGCTCGGCATGAAGATCGGCACCGAGTACGGGGGCCTGGGGCTCACCCAGGTGTACTACAACAAGGCGCTCGCGCTCGTCAGCTCCGCCAGCCCCGCGGTCGGAGCCCTGCTCTCGGCGCACCAGTCCATCGGCGTGCCGCAGCCGGTGAAGCTGTTCGGCAGCCCGCAGCAGAAGGACGCCTACCTGCCGCGCTGCGCGCGCACCGACATCTCCGCCTTCCTGCTGACCGAGCCGGACGTGGGATCCGACCCGGCGCGGCTGGCGACGACGGCCGTCCCGGACGGGGACGACTACGTCCTCGACGGCGTGAAGCTGTGGACGACCAACGGGGTGATCGCCGACCTGCTGGTGGTCATGGCCCGCGTCCCCGAGCCGGACGCCGACGACCCGCGGCGCGCCGAGGGCCACCGGGGCGGCATCTCGGCCTTCGTCGTCGAGGCCGGCTCCGAGGGCATCACCGTCGAGAACCGCAACGCCTTCATGGGGCTGCGCGGCATCGAGAACGGCGTCACCCGCTTCCACCGGGTGCGGGTCCCGGCCGCCAACCGGATCGGTCCCGAGGGCGCCGGGCTCAAGATCGCGCTGACCACCCTGAACACGGGCCGGCTGTCGCTGCCCGCCACCTGCGCGGGCAGCGGGAAGTGGTGTCTGAAAATCGCCCGCGAGTGGTCCCGGGAACGGGTCCAGTGGGGCAGGCCGGTCGCCGAGCACGAGGCCGTCGGCAGCAAGATCTCCTTCATCGCGGCGACCACCTTCGCCCTGGAGGCGGTGTTGGACCTGTCCTCGCAGATGGCGGACGAGGACCGCAACGACATCCGGATCGAGGCCGCCCTCGCCAAGCTCTACGGCAGCGAGATGGCCTGGCGGATGGCGGACGAACTGGTGCAGATCCGCGGCGGCCGGGGCTACGAGACCGCCGAGTCGCTCGCGGCCCGCGGCGAACGCGGCGTGCCGGCCGAGCAGTTGCTGCGCGACCTGCGGATCAACCGCATCTTCGAGGGCTCGACCGAGATCATGCACCTGCTGATCGCGCGGGAGGCCGTGGACGCGCATCTGTCCGTGGCCGGCGACCTGATCGACCCGGACAAGACGCTCGCCGACAAGAGCAGGGCGGCCGTCGGTGCGGGCGCGTTCTACGCGAAATGGCTGCCCGGACTGGTCGCCGGGCCCGGCCGGATGCCGGGCGCCTACGGTGAGTTCGCAGCCCTCGCGGGGCATCTGCGCTACATCGAGCGCGCCGCCCGCAAGCTGGCCCGCTCCACCTTCTACGCCATGTCCAGGTGGCAGGGCCGGATGGAGACGAAGCAGGGGTTCCTCGGCCGCATCGTCGACATCGGCGCCGAGCTGTTCGCGATGAGCGCCGCGTGCGTGCGGGCCGAGAAGCTGCGGCGGGACGGCACCGAGGGGCAGGCGGCACACCAACTGGCGGACGCGTTCTGCCGGCAGTCCCGCCTCCGCGTCGAAGAACTCTTCGGACGTCTGTGGAGCAACACGGACGACCTGGACGGCACGGTCGTCCGCCAGGTCCTGGACGGGGCCTACACCTGGCTGGAGGAAGGCGTCGTCGACGCGTCCACCGAGGGCCCCTGGATCGCCGACGCCGCGCCCGGACCCGCCGGGAGGGAGAACGTGCACCGCCGCGTCCCGTGACCGGCCCCCTCCGGGCGCCCCGGGGCCGGCGGGCGGTGGAGCCCGGCAGCCCCGGAGTGCCGGGCGTCCCCGCGCGCGTGCCGGATTCCCGCGTGCACCCGGCTCCGCCCCGGTGCGCTGTCCGGTCCCGTCCGGGGAGCGGACACAATAGGGGCATGACCGACTCCCTCGCTGACCCGCATCTGCGCCACCCCGGCACCGAGCCGTCCGGCAACGGCACGGTGGCAGCGGCGCCGACGGGCGCACCGCGCGACATCGTGATCCTCGGCTCGACGGGTTCGATCGGCACGCAGGCCGTCGACGTCGTGCTGAAGAACCCCGGCCGGTTCCGGGTGACCGCGCTGGCCGCCTCGGGCGGCCGCGTGGACCTGCTCGCCGAGCAGGCACGGCTGCTGCGGGTGGGCACGGTGGCCGTGGCCCGAACGGAGGCGGTGCCCGCGCTGCGCACGGCCCTGCGTGCGGCGTACGGCACCGGAGAGCCGCTGCCCGAGGTGCTGGCGGGGCCGGACGCGGCGACGGAGCTGGCCGGCTCGCCGTGCCACACGGTGCTCAATGGCATCACCGGCTCCATCGGCCTGGCGCCCACCCTGGCGGCGCTGGAGGCAGGACGGATCCTGGCACTGGCCAACAAGGAATCCCTCATCGTCGGCGGACCCCTGGTCAAGGCGCTGGCCCGGCCGGGCCAGATCGTGCCGGTCGACTCGGAGCACTCCGCGCTGTTCCAGGCCCTGCTCGGCGGCACCCGCGCCGAGGTGCGAAAGCTCCTGGTCACCGCCTCGGGCGGCCCGTTCCGCGGGCGCAGCAGGGCTGAGCTGGCCGAGGTGACCCCGCGCGAGGCGATGGCCCACCCGACGTGGGAGATGGGCCCCGTCATCACCGTCAACTCGGCCACCCTGGTCAACAAGGGCCTGGAGGTGATCGAGGCCCATCTGCTGTACGACATCCCGTTCGAGCGCATCCAGGTGGTGGTCCATCCGCAGTCCGCGGTCCACTCGATGGTGGAGTTCACGGACGGCTCCACCCTCGCCCAGTGCGGACCTCCCGACATGCGGCTGCCGATCGCGCTCGGCCTCGGCTGGCCCGAGCGGGTGCCGGACGCCGGACCGGTCTTCTCCTGGACCGAGGCGATGTCCTGGGACTTCTACCCGCTGGACGAGGAGGCGTTCCCCGCCGTCCCGCTGGCGTGCCGGGTGGGCGCGCTGGGCGGAACGGCTCCCGCGGTGTTCAACGCCGCGAACGAGGAGTGCGTCGAGGCGTTTCTGGCCGGAAGGCTGCCGTTCACGGGCATCGTGGATACGGTGGCCGCTGTGGTCGAGGAGCACGGCACGCCGGACGGAACCGGGCTGACCCTTTCCGATGTCCTCGCCGCAGAGAAGTGGGCGCGTGCCCGCGCCCGTGACCTGGCGGCACGGTCCGCCACAGCAACAGCGGAGGCCCGCGCATGACGGCGCTCATGACCATCCTCGGCATAGTCGTCTTCGTCGTCGGCCTGCTGTTCTCCATCGCCTGGCACGAGTTGGGCCACTTCTCCACGGCCAAGATGTTCGGCGTCCGGGTGCCGCAGTTCATGGTCGGCTTCGGCCCCACCCTGTGGTCCAAGCACAAGGGCGAGACCGAGTACGGGATCAAGGCCGTGCCGCTCGGCGGCTACATCCGCATGATCGGCATGTTCCCGCCGGGGGACGACGGCGCCGTGCGGCAGCGCTCCTCCTCGCCGTTCCGCGGCATGATCGAGGACGCCCGCTCGGCCGCGTACGAGGAGCTCAAGCCGGGGGACGAGCACCGGATGCTCTACACCCGCAAGCCGTGGAAGCGCGTCGTCGTGATGTTCGCCGGGCCGTTCATGAACCTGGTGCTGGCCGTGGTGATCTTCCTGCTGGTGCTGATGACCTTCGGCGTCAACACCCAGACCACCACCGTCTCCACGGTCTCGGAGTGCGTGATCCCCGCCTCGGCGCAGACCGACAAGTGCCCCGAGGGCGCCAAGGACTCCCCGGCCAAGGCCGCCGGGCTGCAGCCGGGTGACAAGATCGTCTCCTTCGACGGGAAGCGCGTCGAGGACTGGGGCGCACTCCAGCGGAGCATCCGTGACACCACCGGGCCCGCCACCCTGACCGTCGAGCGGGACGGCGCGCGGCGCACGCTGCACGCGGACCTGATCGAGAACAAGGTGGCCAAATCCGACGGCCACGGCAGCTATGTGCCCGACGAGTACGTCTCCGCCGGGTTCCTCGGCTTCACCCCGGCCAGCGGCGTCGTGCAGCAGTCGTTCCCGCAGGCCGTGGACCGGATGGGCGACATGATGGCCAACGGCGTGGAAGCGCTGATCGCCCTGCCGGGGAAGGTGCCCGACCTGTGGAACGCGGCCTTCGACGGCGCCGAGCGCAAGCAGGACTCGCCGATGGGCGTGGTGGGCGCGGCCCGGGTCGGCGGCGAGGTCTTCTCGCTCGACATCCCGCCGAGCCAGCGGGTGGCGACGATGCTCTTCCTGGTGGCCGGGTTCAATCTGAGCCTGTTCCTGTTCAACATGCTGCCGCTGCTGCCGCTGGACGGCGGACACATCGCGGGGGCCGTGTGGGAGTCGCTCCGGCGGAATCTGGCCAAGGTCTTCCGGCGGCCCGACCCCGGCCCCTTCGACGTCGCCAAGCTGATGCCCCTCGCCTACGTGGTGGCCGGGATCTTCCTGTGCTTCACGCTTCTGGTGCTGGTGGCGGACGTGGTCAATCCGGTCAGACTCACCGGCTGACCCGACCCCGGTCCGACACGCGGACGCCCATGCGATTCCTGCATGGGCGTCATGGAATGCGGCATATTTCCCCGACGATGTGCCCGGTGCGACGGCAGTGCCGTAATCTCGGGGGCCGGAGCCCGCTGAACCCGGGACTGAACGACACCGTTGGGGTTGCACGCTGATGACAGCGATTTCGCTCGGAATGCCGGACGTCCCGGCCAAGCTCGCCGACCGCAGGGTGAGCCGGAAGATCCAGGTAGGACCGGTCGCGGTGGGTGGGGACGCGCCCGTGTCCGTGCAGTCCATGACCACGACCCGCACCGCGGACATCGGCCCGACGCTGCAGCAGATCGCGGAGCTGACGGCGTCCGGCTGCCAGATCGTCCGGGTGGCGTGCCCCACCCAGGACGACGCCGACGCGCTCGCCACGATCGCCCGCAAGTCGCAGATCCCGGTGATCGCCGACATCCACTTCCAGCCGAAGTACGTCTTCCAGGCCATCGACGCCGGCTGTGCGGCCGTCCGGGTGAACCCCGGCAACATCAAGCAGTTCGACGACAAGGTCAAGGAGATCGCCACCGCGGCCTCCGCCGCCGGCACCCCCATCCGGATCGGCGTCAACGCGGGCTCCCTGGACAAGCGGCAGCTGGAGAAGTACGGCAAGGCCACCCCCGAGGCACTGGTCGAGTCCGCGCTCTGGGAGTGCTCGCTCTTCGAGGAGCACGGCTTCCGCGACATCAAGATCTCGGTCAAGCACAACGACCCGGTCGTGATGGTCAACGCCTACCGGCTGCTGGCCCAGCGCTGCGACTACCCGCTGCACCTCGGCGTCACCGAGGCCGGCCCGGCCTTCCAGGGCACCATCAAGTCGGCCGTCGCCTTCGGCGCGCTGCTCAGCGAGGGCATCGGCGACACGATCCGGGTCTCCCTCTCGGCGCCGCCCGCCGAGGAGGTCAAGGTCGGCATCCAGATCCTGGAGTCCCTCGGACTGCGCCAGCGCGGTCTGGAGATCGTCTCCTGCCCGTCCTGCGGCCGCGCCCAGGTCGACGTCTACAAGCTCGCCGACGAGGTCACCGCGGGCCTGGAGGGCATGGACGTGCCGCTGCGCGTCGCCGTCATGGGCTGCGTCGTCAACGGCCCCGGCGAGGCCCGGGAGGCCGACCTCGGCGTCGCCTCCGGCAACGGCAAGGGGCAGATCTTCGTCAAGGGCGAGGTCATCAAGACCGTCCCCGAATCCAAGATCGTCGAGACGCTCATCGACGAGGCCATGAAGATCGCCGAGCAGATGGAGAAGGACGGCATCGCCTCCGGCGAGCCCGTGGTCACCACCGCGGGCTGAGCCCGGCCCGGGACTGCTCCCCGCGGCACCGCAGCCTCGCAGCCGCCGCGCGGCCGGACACGGCCGTGCGGCGGCGCGCTGCTGAGCGCCCGGGTACAGTGCCAGCAGATCGTCCCTTACGCCCGCGGGCCGCACGGTGAGGCACCGAGACCGTTGTTGACCACCACCTCCACCAAGGTCGTCGAACCGGCCGAACTGCAGGACGCGCTCGCCGTCCTGCGCCGGGAGCCGGTCAACAACGCGTTCGTCACGGCCCGCGTGCAGACCGCCGGGCTCGACCCGTGGCGGCTGGGCGGCGAGATGTGGGGCTGGTACCGGGACGGCAGTCTGGAGGCCCTCTGCTACAGCGGCGCCAACCTCGTCCCGCTGTGCGCGGGCCCCGAGGCCGTCCGCGCGTTCGCCGAGCGGGCGCGCCGCCAGGGCCGCCGCTGCTCGTCCATCGTCGGCCCGGCCGGTCCGACCGCCGCGCTGTGGTCCTGGCTGGAGCCGCACTGGGGCCCGGCCCGCGAGGTGCGGGCCAACCAGCCGCTGCTGGTCACCGACCGGGTGCCGCCCGACGTCCCGCCCGATCCGCTGGTGCGCCGCGTCGCCAAGGACGAGATGGACCTCGTGCTGCCCGCCTGCGTGGCCATGTTCACCGAGGAGGTCGGCGTCTCGCCGCTCGCCGGGGACGGCGGACTCGTCTACCAGGCACGGGTCGCCGAGCTCGTCGGCACCGGACGCTCCTTCGCCCGCATCGAGGACGGCCGGGTCGTCTTCAAGGCCGAGATCGGCGCCGTCACCCCCTACGCCTGCCAGATCCAGGGCGTCTGGGTGGCACCGGACCGGCGCGGCGAGGGCCTCTCGGAGACCGGCATGGCCGCCGTCGTCGACCACGCGCTGCGCGACGTCTCCCCGCTCGTCAGCCTCTACGTCAACGACTTCAACGCGCCCGCCCGCGCCGCCTACCGCCGCGTCGGCTTCCGTGAGGCCGGCGCGTTCATGAGCGTCCTGTTCTGAGCCCGCCCGCCGGTGCGACCGCGCTGCGCGGCCTCTTCGCGCGGGCCCGGCCGAGGAAGTAGCCTCCCGGCCATGCCGCACACAGCCGGGAGATCGCTCCCGGACCCCCGGAGCGTGGTCACCGGCCCGCTCGACCTCGCCGTCCGCGTCGACGAGGCGCTGGCCGTCCAGGCCGTCGCCTTCGGACTGACCGACGACGAGATCGGCATCCGCAGGCACATCGTGCTGCGGCACATGGCCTCGCCGGGTGCGCGGGCGCTGGGCGCCGCGACCGAGGAGGGCCGGCTGGTCGGCTTCGTCTACGGGATGCCGAACGACCGCTCCCAGTGGTGGTCGACGGTGGTGGAGCCCTACCTGCGCCGGCACGGCTGCCAGGACTGGCTGGACGACACCTTCGTGATCACGGAGCTGCATGTGCACCCCGCCTTCCAGCACCGCGGCATCGGACGCGAGCTGATCACCCGGCTCACCGACGCCGCCACCGAACCGCGGTCCCTGCTGTCGGCCCTCGACCTCGACAGCCCGGCCCGCGCCCTCTACCGCAGCCTGGGATACCGCGACCTGGCCCGCCGGGTGCAGTTCCCCAGCGCCCCGCAGCCGTACGCGGTCATGGGCGCGTGGCTGCCGCTGGCGCGGGCCTGAGCCGGGCGGCCGGCACAGCCGCCGCCCGGCATCTCGTTTCCGTGCTGCCGGTCCGGGCCGATAGGCTCCGTGGCGACGTGTTCCGTCACTCATCGCGAGTACAGCCCCGAGCAGGAGTCCCCATGGCAGCCCGTGTCCAGCGTTTGTCCAGGTCGATGCTGAAGACGCTGCGTGACGACCCGGCCGACGCGGAGACACTCAGCCACAAGCTGCTGGTCCGTGCCGGATTCGTGCGCCGCACCGCAGCCGGGATCTGGACGTGGCTCCCGCTGGGCAAGCAGGTGCTGGAGAACGTCACCCGCGTCGTCCGCGAGGAGATGGACGCCATCGGCGGCCAGGAGGTACTGCTCCCGGCGCTGCTGCCCAAGGAGCCCTACGAGGTTTCCGGCCGCTACGAGGAGTACGGCGACCTGCTCTTCCGTCTCAAGGACCGGAAGGGCGGCGACTACCTGCTCGGCCCCACGCACGAGGAGATCTTCACCCAGGTCGTCAAGGACCAGTGCACCTCGTACAAGGACCTGCCGGTCACGGTCTACCAGATCCAGACCAAGTACCGCGACGAGGCCCGCCCCCGCTCCGGCATCCTGCGCGGGCGCGAGTTCACCATGAAGGACTCCTACTCCTTCGACGTCTCCGACGAGGGCCTGGCCGAGTCCTACGCCGCGCACCGCGTCGCCTACCGGCGCATCTTCGAGCGCCTGGGCCTGGACTACCGCATCGTCTCGGCGGTCTCCGGGGCCATGGGCGGCTCCGCCTCGGAGGAGTTCCTGGCGCCCGCCGCGGCCGGCGAGGACACCTTCGTGCAGTGCCCGCAGTGCGGCTACGCGGCGAACACCGAGGCCGTCTCGGTCACGCTCCAGCCCGCCTCGACCGAGGGCCACGACCCGGTCGAGAAGCTGGACACCCCCGACACGCCCACCATCGAGGCGCTCGCCGCGCACCTGGGCGTGCCCGCCTCGGCGACCCTGAAGAACCTGCTGGTCAAGGTGGACGGCGAGATCACCGCGGTCGGCGTCCCCGGCGACCGCGAGGTGGATCTGGGCAAGCTCGGCGAGCAGCTCGCACCCGCCACCGTCGAACTGGTCACCGCGGAGGACTTCGAGGGCCGCCGGGACCTGGTCCGCGGCTACGTGGGACCGCAGGGCGGCATGGCCGGCAAGGCGTTCCGCTACCTCGCCGACCCGCGGGTGGCGCCCGGCACCTCCTGGATCACGGGCGCCAACGAGGAGGGCCGGCACGCCCGCAACGTGGTCTGCGGACGGGACTTCGAGGTCGACCAGTACCTCGACGTCGTCGTGGTCGAGCCGGGCGACCCCTGCCCGGAGTGCGGCGCCGGCATCGAGCTGGACCGCGCCATCGAGATCGGCCACATCTTCCAGCTCGGCCGCAAGTACGCCGACGCGTTCGAGCTCGACGTGCTCGGCAAGGACGGCAAGCCGGTCCGCGTGACGATGGGCTCCTACGGCATCGGCGTCTCGCGCGCCGTGGCCGCGCTGGCCGAGCAGCACGCCGACGAGCACGGCCTGTACTGGCCGCGCGAGGTGGCGCCCGCCGATGTGCACGTGGTCGCGGCGGGCAAGGCGCAGCAGACCGAGGCCGCGCTGGAGATCGCCGACCGGCTCGGCGCCGCGGGCGTCCGGGTGCTGGTGGACGACCGCACGAGCGTCTCCCCGGGGGTGAAGTTCACCGACGCCGAACTGATCGGGGTGCCGACCATCCTGATCGCCGGGCGGGGCATCAAGGACGGCCGCGTGGAGCTCAAGGACCGGCGCACCGGCGAGCGCGAGGAGCTCCCGGTCGAGGAGGCCCTCGCGCGGCTCACCCAGGGCTGACCGCGCTCACCGGGCACTGACCTGGTCCGGCCCGGTGCGGGATCTCCGCACCGGGCCGGACGCGTCACAGCCAGGCCGCGAACTCCAGCAGCATCTCCGCGTCCGCGGTGCCGCCGCCCGCGTACTGCCGGCACGCGGACTCGACCGCGCGGTAGAGCGTCCAGTGCCGCACCCGTTCGCGCGGCACGTCCAGCGAGTCGGCGAGCTTGTTGACGCGGCGACGGGTGGCGGCCGGGGCCCCGCTGGAGGCCATCAGGTCGTGCAGCCGGTCGCGCACCAGCCGGGCCAGGTCGTAGGCGGGCTCGCCCACCAGAGGATCGGGTCCCACCGTCAGCCAGTGCGCCCGCTCGCCGGAGCCGGCGGCGGCCAGCACGGCACCCTGGCGGAAGTCCCCGTGCAGCAGCACCGCCTCGCCCTCGGCTGGTTCGGCCAGCATCGCCGCGCGCGCCTCCAGCGCAGCGGCCACCAGCGGTTCGGCGTCCGGGGGCACCGAGGAACGCATCTGCGCCGCCTCCTGCGCGGTGTGCTCGGCGACCGTCTCCAGGCCGTGGCCCGCGGGCGGCGGCACCCACAGCCGCCGCACCACCGAGACCGCCTCCAGCGTCGCCTTGGCCTCCGCCAGCGACCGCAACGACACCTCGCAGCGCAGCCGCTCCAGCAGCAGTACGCCCTCCTCCGGCGCTGCCCGCAGCACCCGTACGGCACCGAGCCCGTGCCAGGCGGTCAGCGCCGCGTACTCGCGCGCGGTCCGCACCTGCGCGGGCGCCCCGTCCGGCGCCGGCAGCTTGAGGGCCGCCGGGGTGCCGTCGGCCTGCCGCACCAGCACCACCACGCTGCTGCGCCCGCCCGGAGTCACCACCCGTTCGGCCTCCAGCTCCCACTCCCGGAGCCACCGCTCCAGCAGTGCGGGGAGCTCCCGCAGCCAGTTCTGCGCCGCAGCGACCGCAGGGGCGCCCGGCTGGGCGGCCAGCGCGCGCGACAGCCGCTGCGGGGGTTCGAGGGGCAGCACGGAAGCCATTCCGGACGGGCCTTTCGTCAGGACTCTCGGGAGCATTCTCGGGGGGTGCGCACGGACCGCGCGCACGGCGGGATCACAGCGCGCCGGGGACGGCCGAGCCGTCCGGCGCCCCCGAGGGGGAGGCCGGTGAGTCCCCGGCGCCCAGCTCGGTCAGGCCCGGGAAGGCCACCCCGCCGCCCTTCCAGCGGACGGAGCGGACCGCGGCCTCGCGCAGTGCGTCGGCAGCCGTGCGCCGCCGTGCCCCCTCGCTTGCCCGCACCAGGTCCGCGTACACCCCGGCGACGCGGTCCTCCAACTGGGCGGCGAGCCGCACGGCCGCCGCGCTGTCCGGGACGGCGAAGGGCAGCGCGTAGGCGGCGGCGGCCGGTTCCGGCTCGCCGCCCAGCGCGCGGACGGTGCGGCGCAGCACGTCCCGGCGCGCCCGGTGCGCCTCGTAGCACTCCCGGGCCTCGCCCCTGCGGTCCTCGTCGATCCGGCCGCCGACGACCCCGTAGCCGTAGACGGCGGCATGCTCGGCGCGCAACGCCGCCTGCGCAGCGGTCAGTTCCGTCATCCCTCCGCCGCCCTCTCCCGGCGCGGCCCGGCCTCGTCGGCCATGCCGTCGTCCGCGCTCCCGCCGTCGTCTCCGCTGCCGGTGTCCTTGCCCCGCTGGTCGAGGAGGTATCCGTGCGCCGAGCCGCAGGCGGCCACCGAGGCGAGCAGCCGGGCGAGCTCGGGCGGCGCACCGTCCAGTGCCTTGGTGCGGGTGTCGGCCAACTGCCGTTCCGCCCTGGCCAGCGCCGCGAGCGCCGCTTCGGGGCTCTTTGGCACGGAGGCGGTGTCCGGGCCGGGCGGGCCTTCGGAGGCGCCGGTGCGCCCGCCTGGCTGCACGGAGCGGTCGGTGCCCGGCGCGCCGGAGGGGCTGCGGGAGCCGCGCGCGCCGGGGGAGGGGGACCGGGTGCCGGGCTCCCCGTCGCGCAGCACCCGCACGTGGCGGAGGACCTCCTCGCGCAGCGGCCGCAGCGGTGCGGCCAGTGCCGGGTGCACCTTGGTCGTGCCGTCGTAGCGGGCCAGCAGGTGTTCGCTGTCGCGGGCCGCGCTGCTGCGCAGCCGCCGTGCCGCGTCCGCACCGGCGCCGTCGGCGTCTCCCGCCGCCTCCCCGCTGGTGCATGCAGCGAGGAGCGGCAGCCCGAACGCCGCGCCGGTGGTGCCCAGGGCGCCGGTCAGCAGCGCTCTGCGGCGCGGCCGCGCCGCCGCCGGTGACGGCATCAGCGACATGTGCACTCCCTGGATGTGGGCGAACGGACGGCCAGACGGACTGCGGCCTCGCCCGGGTTCGTGACCGCGGTGGCGCGCCGGTCACGCCCCGCGAGGGTACCCGGGGTTCTTCCCGCGGCTGCCCGCGGCCACCCCTGCCGGCCCGGGTCCGCACCCGGACGCCGCACACAGCGGTGAGGCTGCGCACAGCCGTGCGTTGCGCCACCGGGTCGGCGCAGCGCGCCACAGACGATAGGCTTGGGCGGCGACACGCCCTTGTCACAAGGCCCCCTACAACAGCACACGCGGCCGAGGAGTCACCCGGATGAGCACCACCCAGAGCGAGAGGCTGCGCGGACTGCTGGAACCGCTCGTCAGCAAGAGGGGGTTGGATCTCGAAGAGATCGATGTGACCCCGGCGGGAAAGCGGCGCGTCCTGCGTGTCGTGGTGGACGCCGACGACGGGGTCCAACTGGACACCTGCGCGGAGCTGAGCCGCGCCTGTTCCGAAGTGCTCGACGAGAGCGACGCGATGGGCGGCGCCCCGTACGTGCTGGAAGTCACTTCTCCCGGGGCCGACCGGCCGCTGAGCGAGCTGCGGCACTACCGCCGCGCCGTCGGGCGGCTGGTGAAGGCGCAGCTCACCGATGCCGCCGGCGGCGGGGAGCTGACCGCCCGCCTGACCGCTGTCGACGACGAGGGCCTCGACCTGGAGGTGCCCGGGGTCAAGGGGCGCAAGCCCACCGCCCGCAGGCTCGCCTTCGACGAGATCGCCAAGGCGCGGGTCGAGATCGAGTTCAACCCCAAGGCCGCACAGCAGCGGCGCATGTCCGCGGACGGCGACGCCGAAGCCGCCGGGAACGAGAACGAGGAGGAGGCGTAGCCGTGGACATCGACATGAGTGCCCTGCGCGGGCTGGTCAGGGAGAAGGAGATCTCGCTCGACCTGCTGGTCGAGGCGATCGAGTCGGCCCTCCTCATCGCGTACCACCGCACGGAGGGCAGCAGGCGCGACGCGCGCGTGGAGCTGGACCGCAAGACGGGCCACGTCACGGTGTGGGCCAAGGAGAGCGCCGAGGAGCTCGAAGAGGGCGCGGAGCCGCGGGAGTTCGACGACACTCCCACCGGGTTCGGCCGGATCGCCGCGACGACGGCCAAGCAGGTCATCCTGCAGCGGCTGCGGGACGCCGAGGAGGAGGTCACCTTCGGCGAGTACGCGGGCCGCGAGGGCGACGTCGTGGCGGGCGTCGTCCAGCAGGGCAAGGACCCCAAGAGCGTGCTGGTGGACATCGGCAAGCTGGAGGCCATCCTGCCGCCGCAGGAGCAGGTGCCCGGGGAGGAGTACGGGCACGGCACCCGGCTGCGGACCTACGTGGTCCGGGTGGTCAAGGGCGTGCGCGGCCCCTCGGTGACGCTGTCGCGCACCCACCCCAACCTGGTCAAGAAGCTCTTCGAGCTGGAGGTCCCGGAGATCGCGGACGGCTCGGTGGAGATCTCGGCCATCGCCCGCGAGGCGGGTCACCGCACCAAGATCGCTGTACGGTCGGCCCGCTCCGGGCTCAACGCCAAGGGCGCCTGCATCGGCCCGATGGGCGGCCGGGTGCGCAACGTGATGGCGGAGTTGCACGGTGAGAAGATCGACATCGTGGACTGGTCCGAGGACCCGGCCGAGCTGGTCGCCAACGCCCTCTCCCCGGCGCGGGTGAGCAAGGTCGAGATCCTCGACCTCGCGGCCCGGTCCGCCCGGGTCACCGTGCCCGACTACCAGCTCTCGCTGGCGATCGGCAAGGAAGGGCAGAACGCCCGGCTCGCCGCGCGCCTCACCGGCTGGCGCATCGACATCCGCCCGGACACCGCCGACGCGGCAGGGGACGAACCGGCTCCGGAGCGCCCCGCCGAGCACAGCTGAACCGGGACCGGTCCGGTCACCGCGCGCGGTCGGATGCGCACGGACCGGATCGCCGACGACTGACGGTGCCCTTACCCCCCAACGGGTTTCGGGGCTTCGGGGAGGTAGACTTAAGCAGTGTCTGGCCGGACGCGTGGTCGGGCGTGCCCTCAGCGGACCTGTGTCGGCTGCCGGGAGCGCACCGACAAGCAAGGTCTGCTGCGGGTGGTGCTGATCGGGGGAAGCCTGATCCCCGATCTTCGCGGTAGGCTGCCCGGTCGGGGTGCGTATGTGCACTCCGTGCCGTCCTGCCTCGAGCAGGCAGTCCGGCGCCGGGCATTCAACCGGGCCTTCCGGGGTCCGGGTCCGTTCGACCTCGCAGATCTGCGGGAGCACGTGGAGCGGAACGCACAGCAAGCACCGTAGGAGCCCGTACGGAACCTCCGTACCGGGAGAGGTACCTCGCGAGTGGGAAGTAGGTCGAGATTGCGATGAGCACTCGATGAGTACGCGATGAGTACGCCCATGCATCAGTAGCGAAGGTCCGGCGGACGACCCCCCGGGCCGTAAGGAGCGAAGTGGCTAAGGTCCGGGTATACGAACTCGCCAAGGAACTTGGAGTCGAGAGCAAGGTCGTCATGGCCAAGCTCCAGGAACTCGGTGAATTCGTCCGTTCGGCGTCCTCGACGATCGAGGCGCCGGTAGTCCGCAAATTGACAGACGCGTTCGACGCGGGCTCTGGCTCAGGTGCCAAGAAGTCCGCGGCGAAGCCTGCGGCGCCGAAGAAGGCCGCCGCACCGACCCCCGCGCCCAAGCCGGGCGCACCGAAGCCGGGTGCGCCGAAGCCCGGCGCCCCCAAGCCGGGCCCCGCGGCCCCGGTGACCCCTGCCCCGAGCCCCGCACAGGGTGAGACGGGCGCTGCCGAGGCGCCCAAGCCCGGCGCCCCGAAGCCCGGTGCGCCCAAGCCGGGGCCCGCGCAGCCCGCCGCGCCCGCGAAGCCGGACTTCCAGGCGCCGCCCGCCGCGCCGGGAGCCCCCAAGCCGGGTCAGGCCCCGAAGCCGGGCCAGGCACCCAAGCCGGGGCAGGCCCCCAAGCCGGGCGGCCAGGGCCGTCCGCAGGGCGGTCAGGCGCCGAAGCCGGGTCAGGCTCCCAAGCCGGGCGGGCGCCCCTCCGGCCCGCGCCCGGGCAACAACCCCTTCACCTCCGGTGGCTCCACCGGTATGGCGCGTCCCCAGTCGCCGCGCTCCGGCGGTGCGCCCAAGCCGGGTGCCCCGAAGCCCGGTGCGCCCAAGCCCGGTCAGGGCCAGGGTCAGGGCCAGGGCCAGGGCGGAGCCGGCCAGGCCGGTCCGCGTCCGCAGGCTCCGGGCGGCGGTCGCGCCACGCCGGGCAACATGCCCCGTCCGCAGGCCCCGCAGGGCGGCGGCCCGCGTCCCGGCGGCGGCGGCAACCGTCCGAACCCGGGCATGATGCCGCAGCGTCCCGCTGCCGGCCCGCGTCCCGGCCCCGGCCGCGGCGGCCCCGGCGGCGGTGGCCGTCCGGGTGGCGGCGGTCGTCCGGGCGGCGGCGGTTTCGCCGGTCGTCCCGGTGGCGGCGGCGGTGGCCGTCCGGGTGGCGGCGGCGGTTTCGCCGGTCGTCCCGGTGGCGGCGGCGGTGGCCGTCCGGGTGGCGGCGGCGGTTTCGCCGGTCGTCCCGGTGGCGGTGGCCGCCCCGGTTTCGCCGGTCGTCCGGGCGGTCCCGGTGGCCGCGGTGGCACCCAGGGTGCGTTCGGCCGCCCCGGCGGTCCGGCCCGTCGCGGCCGCAAGTCGAAGCGGCAGCGGCGCCAGGAGTACGAGCAGATGCAGGCGCCGTCGGTCGGCGGCGTGATGCTGCCGCGCGGCAAGGGCGAGATCGTCCGGCTGTCGCGCGGTGCCTCGCTCACGGACTTCGCGGAGAAGATCAACGCCAACCCGGCGTCGCTGGTCCAGGTGATGTTCAACCTGGGCGAGATGGTCACCGCGACCCAGTCCGTCTCCGACGAGACGCTGAACCTCCTCGGCGAGGAGATGAACTACGTCGTCCAGATCGTCAGCCCGGAGGAGGAGGACCGCGAGCTTCTCGAGTCCTTCGACATCGAGTTCGGCGAGGACGAGGGTGGCGAGACGGCACTCGTGGCGCGTCCGCCGGTGGTGACCGTCATGGGTCACGTCGACCACGGTAAGACGAGGCTGCTGGACGCGATCCGGAAGACCAACGTCATCGAGGGCGAGGCCGGCGGCATCACCCAGCACATCGGTGCCTACCAGGCGTCGACCGAGGTGAACGACGAAGAGCGCAAGATCACCTTCATCGACACCCCCGGTCACGAGGCCTTCACCGCCATGCGTGCCCGCGGTGCCAAGTCGACCGACATCGCGATCCTCGTGGTCGCGGCCAACGACGGCGTGATGCCGCAGACGATCGAGGCGCTCAACCACGCCAAGGCGGCCGAGGTGCCGATCGTCGTCGCGGTCAACAAGATCGACGTCGAGGGTGCCGACCCCACCAAGGTCCGCGGCCAGCTGACCGAGTACGGGCTGGTGGCCGAGGAGTACGGCGGCGACACGATGTTCGTCGACATCTCCGCGCGCCAGGGGCTGAACATCGAGGAGCTCCTCGAGGCCGTGGTCCTGACCGCGGACGCCTCGCTCGACCTGCGGGCCAACCCCGAACAGGACGCGCAGGGTCTCGCCATCGAGGCCCACCTCGACCGCGGCCGCGGCGCCGTGGCGACCGTCCTGGTCCAGCGCGGCACGCTGCGGGTCGGCGAGACCATGGTCGTGGGCGACGCCTACGGCCGGGTGCGCGCGATGCTCGACGACAAGGGCGAGAACATCAAGGAAGCGGGTCCCTCGACCCCCGTCCTGGTGCTCGGTCTCACCAACGTCCCGGGCGCCGGCGACAACTTCCTGGTGGTGGACGAGGACCGCACGGCACGGCAGATCGCCGAGAAGCGCGCTGCGCGCGAGCGCAACGCGGCCTTCGCCAAGCGGACCCGCCGCGTCTCCCTGGAGGACCTGGACAAGGTGCTCAAGGCGGGCGAGGTGCAGCAGCTCAACCTCATCATCAAGGGCGACGCGTCCGGTTCGGTGGAGGCCCTGGAGTCCTCGCTCCTCCAGCTCGACGTCGGCGAGGAGGTGGACCTGCGCATCCTGCACCGCGGGGTGGGTGCGGTCACCGAGACCGACATCGACCTGGCGACCGGCTCCGACGCCATCGTGATCGGCTTCAACGTCCGCGCCGAGGGGCGCGCGACCCAGCTGGCCGAGCGCGAGGGTGTGGACGTCCGGTACTACTCGGTGATCTACCAGGTCATCGAGGAGATCGAGGCGGCGCTCAAGGGCATGCTCAAGCCCGAGTACGAAGAGGTCGAGCTGGGCACGGCGGAGATCCGCGAGGTCTTCCGCTCGTCCAAGCTGGGCAACATCGCCGGTGTCCTCATCCGCTCCGGCGAGGTGCGCAGGAACACCAAGGCCCGCGTCATCCGGGACGGCAAGGTCGTGGCGGAGAACCTCAACATCGAGGGCCTGCGCCGCTTCAAGGACGATGTCACCGAGATCCGCGAAGGCTTCGAGGGCGGTATCAACCTCGGGAACTTCAACGACATCAAGGTCGACGACGTCATCGCGACGTACGAGATGCGGGAGAAGCCGCGCGGCTGATCCCTGCGGAGGCACCCCGTGCGGAGCGCCGTTCACCGCGAGTGGTGATCGGGCGATGTACGGGACCGGGGCCGACCGGCGGAGTATTTCCGTCGATCGGCCCCGGCCGTTGCGTGTACGGTGCCAGTGCATTCCACGCCCCCAGCCACCGCTGGGCGGCAACCCAAGGCCCCACGGGTGGCATGACCCGGACTGTATGTACGTAGGGACGCTGTCCTTCGACCTGCTTCTCGGCGACGTGCGGTCGCTCAAGGAGAAGCGCTCCGTCGTCCGCCCCATCGTCGCCGAACTGCAGCGCAAGTACGCGGTCAGCGTCGCCGAGACGGGCGAGCAGGACCTCTATCGCAGAGCCCACATCGGACTGGCCGCGGTGTCCGGTGACGCGGGGCACCTCAGCGACCTGCTGGACCGCTGCGAGCGGCTGGTCGCCGGGCGCCCCGAAGTGGAACTGCTCTCCGTGCGGCGGCAGTTCCATGGCGACGACGCATAGCACCACAGCAGCCGCGGCCGTCGCCGCGGCGGAGAACGCAGAACGTCAGCAGACGCAGCAGACGCAGAGAGAACGCAGCAGCGCGTGAGCGCGAGGCGCAGAGCAAGGAGACGGACCAGTGGCCGACAATGCGCGGGCGAAGAGGCTGGCGGACCTCATCCGTGAGGTGGTCGCCGAGAAGCTGCACCGCGGGATCAAAGACCCCCGGCTCGGCACCCAGGTGACCGTCACGGACACCCGGGTCACCGGCGACCTGAGGGAGGCGACGGTCTTCTACACCGTGTACGGCGACGAGGAGGACCGCAAGGCGGCCGCGGCCGGACTGGAGAGCGCCAAGGGCGTGCTCCGCTCCGCCGTCGGCTCGGCGGCGGGCATCAAGCACACCCCGAGCCTGACGTTCGTCGCGGACGCGCTCCCGGAGAACGCCAAGACGATCGACGAGGCGCTCGCCCGCGCGCGGGCCGCCGACGAGGAGGTCCGCAAGGCGTCCTCCGGCGCCTCGTACGCAGGTGAGGCCGACCCCTACCGCAAGCCGGGCGAGTCCGCCCTCGAGGGCGGGGACGGCGGAGACGGCGAGGACGAGAGCGCCTGATCCGTGGCACGCAGGAGAGACAACGGCCCCGGCGGACTGCTCGTCGTCGACAAGCCCGCCGGGTTCACCTCGCACGACGTCGTGGCCAAGGTGCGCGGTATGGCCCGCACCCGGCGGGTCGGCCACGCGGGAACACTCGACCCGATGGCCACCGGCGTGCTGGTCCTCGGCACCGAACGGGCCACCCGGCTGCTCGGCCACCTCGCCCTGACGGAGAAGGAGTACGTCGCCACCCTCCGGCTCGGGCAGGAGACCGTGACGGAGGACGCCGAGGGGGAGATCACCGCAGCGCGGGGCGCCGAGGACGTCGACCGGCAACGGCTGGACGCGGCCGTCAGCGCCCAGACCGGCGCCATCTCGCAGGTGCCCTCCGCGGTCAGCGCCGTGAAGGTGGACGGCAAGCGCGCCTACGCCCGGGTCCGCGAGGGCGAGGAGGTGGAGCTGGCCGCCCGCCCGGTCACCGTCTCCTCGTTCCAGGTGCACGATGTGCGCCCGGACACCGCCGAGGACGGCACACCCGTCACGGACGTACTGGTCTCGGTGGTGTGCTCGTCCGGCACCTATGTGCGCGCACTCGCCCGCGACGTGGGCGCGGAACTGGGCACAGGCGGCCATCTGACCGCGCTGCGGCGCACCCGGGTCGGCCCCTACGGCCTGGACGGCGCGCACACCGTGGAGCAGTTGCAGCAGTTCGTGGACGCCGAGGAGCCGCTGCCCGTGCTGCCGCTGGGTGACGCCGCGGCGGCCGCGTTCTCCCGCTGGGACATCGACGAGGAGCAGGCGCGTCTCATCGGCAACGGCGTGCAACTGCGGATGCCCCGCGGCAGCGGACCGGGCCCCGTCGCGGTGTTCGGCCCGGGCGGGCAGTTCGTCGCCCTGGTGGAGGAGCGCGAGGGCCGGGCCAGGAGCCTGGCCGTCTTCGTGTGAGGCCCGCCCCCGCCGCCCCGGGCAGGTGCCCCGCGGGAGGCGGCGGCACGCAGGGCGGGCGTGCCGCGGTGGCCCCGGTGCCCGGCGCCCGGAGCCGGCGGGTGCCGCGCCGCCCGGCACGTCCGGAGGTGGGTCCCTGCGGGCCGCACCGGTGGGGCATGGCACCCTTGGACCGGCGGAACCCGCCGTCATCACCAACGGCACAGGCACTGGCGAACTAGGTAGCGACGAGGAGCAGACGTGCAGCGCTGGCGTGGCTTGGAGGACATCCCCGAGGGCTGGGGGCGCAGCGTCGTCACCATCGGCTCGTACGACGGGGTGCACCGGGGGCACCAGCTCATCATCGGCAGGACCGTGGAGCGTGCCAGGGAACTGGGCGTCCCCGCCGTCGTCGTCACGTTCGACCCGCACCCCAGCGAGGTCGTCCGGCCGGGCAGCCACCCCCCGCTGCTCGCACCGCACCACCGGCGGGCGGAACTCATGGGCGAACTGGGGGTGGACGCCGTCCTCGCGCTCCCCTTCACCTCCGAGTTCTCCAAGCTGTCGCCCGCCGACTTCGTGGTCAAGGTCCTCGTGGACAAGCTGCACGCGCGCAGCGTCGTGGAAGGCCCGAACTTCCGCTTCGGACACAAGGCCGCCGGCACCGTCGAGTCGCTGGCCGAACTCGGTGGGACCTACGACTACGACGTGGTCGTCGTCGACCTCTTCGAGCGTACGGACGGCGGTGAGGCGTTCTCCTCCACCATGGCGCGCCGGCTGGTGGCCGAGGGCGACGTGCGCGGCGCGGCCCAGGTGCTGGGCCGCCCGCACCGCGTCGAGGGAGTGGTGGTGCGCGGTGCGCAGCGGGGCCGCGAACTCGGCTACCCCACGGCGAACGTGGAGACCCTTCCGCACACGGCCGTCCCGGCCGACGGTGTGTACGCCGGCTGGCTGACGGTGGACGGCGAGGCGATGCCCGCCGCGCTCTCGGTCGGCACCAATCCCCAGTTCGACGGCGTCGAGCGGACAGTGGAGGCGTACGCCATCGACCGGGTGGACCTGGACCTGTACGAGCTGCACGCGGCGGTGGACTTCCTGGAGTACATCCGGGGCCAGGAGAAGTTCGAGACGCTCGAGGCGCTGAAGGCCCGGATGGCCCAGGACGTCGAGGAGTCCCGGCGGCTGGTGGCCGCGGCAGCGGGCTGAGCCGCACCCCGGACCTCCCGGTCCGGGGTGCGGTCCCCGTCCGAGCCGGACGGGCGCGAGCATGCGAGGGGCGGTCGGACCAGGTCCGACCGCCCCTCGCATGCATTCCCGGTTCCGGGGGCCTCGGGGCGCCGCCGCGTCCCGGCCCCCGTCACCGCTACTGCTGCCAGCCGCTGCCGGGCTGAGGCTGCCCCGGCTGTCCGGGACCGCCCGGGTGGCCTTGCTGCTGCGCGGGCCCGGGATAGCCGTAGCCGCTGCCGCCCGCCCCGTACGGGGGCTGCTGCGCGGGCGGCGGACCGCCGGGCGCGGCGCCCGGGTGCCCCGGCTGAGCTCCCTGTCCCGGAACTCCGCCCTGGCCCGGCATCGGGGGAGCGAGCTGCGGCGGCGGGTTGCCGTCCGCAGTCCACAGGCCCTGCTGCTGCTGCGCCCGTGCGAAGTCCTCGGCCACCATGGCGGACAGGTTGAAGTACGCCTCGCGTGTCCTCGGCCGCATCATGGTCAGATCCAGCTCGGCTCCGGCGGAGAGATGCTCGTCGAACGGCACGGTGACCACACCGCGGCACCGGGTCTCGAAGTGCGCCACGATGTCCTCGACCCGGATCATCTTCCCCACCTCGCGAACCCCGGAGATGACGGTGATGCTCCGCTGCACCAGCTCCGAGTAGCCGTGCGCGGCAAGCCAGTCGAGCGTCGTGCTGGCACTGCTGGCGCCGTCCACCGACGGCGTGGAGATGATGATGAGCTGGTCGGCCAGGTCCAGCACGCCCCGCATGGCGGAGTACAGCAGGCCCGTGCCCGAGTCGGTCAGGATGATCGGGTACTGCCTGCCCAGCACGTCGATGACGCGCCGGTAGTCGTCGTCGTTGAACGTGGTCGAGATGGCCGGGTCGACGTCGTTGGCCAGGATCTCCAGCCCGGACGACGCCTGGGAGGTGAACCGGCGGATGTCCATGTAGCTGTTCAAGTACGGGATCGCGGTGACCAGATCGCGGATGGTGGCACCGGTCTCGCGCCGCACCCGGCGGCCGAGGGTGCCCGCATCCGGGTTGGCGTCGATGGCGATCACCTTGTCCTGGCGCTCCGTGGCCAGTGTCGAGCCCAGCGCCGTGGTGGTGGTCGTCTTCCCGACGCCGCCCTTGAGGCTGATGACGGCGATCCGGTAGCAGGACAGCACCGGCGTACGGATCACGTCCAGCTTGCGCTGCCGCTCGGCCTCCTCCTTCTTGGCGCCGAACTTGAACCGCGAACTCTTGTTGCCCGGCTGGGGACGCGGCTTCTTCTTGTTGTTGATCAGCCGGTCCGAGGACAGTTCGACCGCTGCGGTGTAGCCCAGCGGGGAGCCGGACTGGTCCACCCGACGCGGATCCACGGCGCCGGGATGCGGCTGGAGCGGCGGCTGCCCCTGCACGGGTGGCTGGGGCTGACCGGGCTGCGGAGCCTGCGCGGGCGGCTGCCCCTGTCCCGGCGGTTGTGCCTGACCGGGGTACGGCGCCTGGGCAGGGGGCTGCCGGCCCGGTGCGGGCTGGGGGGCCGGTGCCTGCTGCGGGGCGGGTGCCTGCGCGCCGGCGGCCGGCGGGTACCCGGGCGTGTGACCGGACGGACCGGGCCGGCCCGCCGCCGGCTGTGCCGGGAACTGCTCCTGACCGGGCTGCTCCTGACCGAGGTGGCCCTGACCGGGCTGCGGTTGTCCGGGCTGGGCCACCTGGCCGGGCTGGACCTGGCCGGGCTGCTGGTGGCCCTGCGGCGGCCCGGGTCGGCTCGGCCCGGGCCCGGGCCCGGGCCCGTACGGCTGTCCCGGCTGCGCCTGCCCCAGAACCGGATGCCCCGGCTGCTGCGCGGGCGGTACCGGCGCACCGCTGGGCTGCTGCCCCGCCTGCGGGTAGCCGTAGTGAGCCCCCGGTGGCTGGTCCGGTACCTGCTGCGGCTGCTGCGGCTGCTGCGGGAGTTGCGGATGCTGCGGAGCATGCGGCTGCGCCGCCGCCTGCGGTGCGGCGGGCGGACCCTGCGGGTCCGGGACCCACGGCGCCTGTCCCTGGTGCGCGCCGAGCGGCTGGTCCGCCCCCGGCCCGCCACCGGCTCCCTGCGGTGGCACGGAAGGCGCGCCGCCCGGATGCCAACCCTCCGTCGGAGTACCGGCGTTGTCGCCCTGCGGCACACCTCCTGCGGGCGTGTCCGGGCGGCCGGTACCGACGGGCGGCGCGGCCGCGGCGGGCTGGAAGTCCGGCGGCAGCGGAGGCAGACCCTGCCCGTCCCCCATCGTGCTGCCGCTGCCCTCGGCGGGCGGGCCGTTCTCCCGCCGCAGCGGGTGCGGAGGCATCGCGTCCTGCGGCTCGGAGCTCCGCGGCTGCGGAGTCGCCCGCGGAGGCGGGGCGTCCACCAACCGCTCGCTGGAGGGCGCCTCCAGGTCGAAGTCGTACGAGACCGGGATCGCGTCCTCCGGCTCTGCCGCTCCCGTCTCGCCGACCGCACGGTCGTCGCCCCCGGCCTCCGGCGCCGGAGTGGTGCCACCGCGCTCGGCACGCGCAGCACCGGTCCGAAGGTGCGCCGGATCGGCCGCCGTGCCGTCGCCGCCCTGCGGCGCGTCGGCGCCGGACGCGTCCTCGGCGTGTGCGGCGATCTCGCGTCGCAGCGCCGCGGCGGAGAAGCGCATGGTGGCGCCGTCCTCGATCGCGCCCGGGACCTCCGGTACCGCTGAGGCGGCCGCCGTCTGCTGTGCTTCCTCGGGCTCGGGCGCGGTCTCCGGCTCGGACTCGGGTCCGCCCTCGGCACGCTGCTCGGGCTCGGGAGCGGCCGCGGAGGGCGCGCGCCAGCTCGGCGTGGCGGTGTCCCCCGGCGCGCCCTCCGTGTCCGGCTCCGCGCGGTCGGCCTCGGCGCCGAAGGAGTCGGGCCCGAGCGCGTCAGCCGCTTCGTCCGCATCCCCGGCTTCGCGGGCCTCGCGGGCCTCGCCCGGTGCGACGGCCGCGACGTCGTCAGCGTCGCCGTCCGGTTCGCTCGTGCCGGCCGGAGCCGACGCGGGGCCCTCGTCGGCGGGAGCGGGCGCGGGGCCCTCGTCGGCCGGAGCGGGCGCGGAATGCTGCTCCGGCCGCTCGTCCGGGACGTGTTCGGCGTCCGCGGCGACCGGTTCCGCCTCGGCCGGGGTCGCTGCCGCGCCCGGCCCCTGCTCGCTCAACGGCGTCAGCGAGGGGAAGGCGGGCAGGTCCTCGGCGGGTCCGGCAGCGGAACCGTCGTACGGTCCGGTGGCCTCCGCGGCCCCCTCGGGACCGGTGCCGCCACCCGGGTCCTGGTGGTCCGACTGCGGCGGGGCCTCGGGCGGGGCCGGGGCCGCGGCCTCGGGCGAACCCGCCCACCAGTCCCCGTCGTACCGCGCACCGCCCGGGACCGGCCCGGCCGCACCGCCCGCCCCGGAAGGCGGAGCGGGCGGTGCGGCGGGCGCCGCCTGCGGGGGCTCCGGCCTGCTCGCCGCGTCCTGCGTGTACCAGGCAGGCGGCGTGTAGTCGATGGTGAACTGGCCCGTCGACTCCGTTTCGCCCTCGGCATCCGCTTCCGCGTCGAGCTGGTCGGAGCCGGGCATGGTCCCGCGGACGCGGATCTCGTCCCGGTCGCTGCTCACAATGCCTCCTGCTGTGGTCATTCACCCCGGTTTTGCCGCGCGTCCGCCCACGCGCGTAAGTCCAGCCTAATCATCGCAACTGTCGGTCGGGCACCGCGGTCGTGCGGCCCGCGTCAGTCCAGTCGGCGCGGAGATCCCAGCAGCCCCGACTCCGCGTCGGTCGGCTGCGTGAGCGCGTACTGCCGCTCCCGTCGTGTGCACCACAGGGTGACGCCGTCGCCCAGTGTGGAGAGCGCCTGCACTTCCTGCGGCGGCAGTTGCATGATGCGCCCGATCTGCTGCGCCTCGTCCGGCGAGACCCGCTGGACACCGACCAGCGACGCACTCCGCAGCAACCTCGGCGCCACCGGGCTCAGATAGGGCAGCAGCGTCAGCACCGACTGCCACGGCATCGACGCCACCCGGCCCCGCGGAGGCCGCATTCCGCAGTCCCGGACTACCAGCACCGGGCTGCTCACCGTCGGCCCCATGGGCGGCACCCGCCCCACGTCGTAGAGCGAGATGCACTCCTGGCCCGCGCCCGCGGCCTGCACCAGGTTCGTCCACACCGGCGCCCGGCCCGTCTCCACCGCGACCCGGGCACCCGCCCCGGCCAGCCGCAGCGCCAGCACCTGAGCGGTCCACAGACCGCCGACGAGCACCACGTCGTAGGGGGACGGGTGGTGGAAGCCGACCACCTGGGGCCGCCCTTCCGCGTCGTCGCCGACCACCACGCCGTCGTCCCCGATGGGGAGGGACAGCGCGGCCAACTGCTCGACGGGCACCCCGTGCTCCGTGCGGCGCGGACCCGTCAGCCCGCGTGTCCAGCGGTCGGCCATCAGTGCACACCTCCCAGCGGCAGCGTCGCGAAGGCACCCGGGAGCTGCTCCCGGTCCAGCCGGATCAGCCCGACCCGCGCCGCACGCGCACCGCGCTCCAGATGCTGCCGGGCAGCCGCCAGTTCGTTGTCCGACCGGGCGGTCACCCGCACGTGCCCGCTCACCGTGACCGCGCCCCGGCGCGCCGAGCGGCCCAGCGTCACGCTGAACGTCGTCGTCAGCGTCGGCGCCGACGTCAGCAGCGCGACCAGCCGCGGGAGCGGAGTGGCGGCCCGGCCCAACTCGGGCCAGCGGCCGATGCCGTAGGTGGTGTGCCACCGGTCGTCACACCGCCAGGCCCGCGTCGACTCGCTGGTCCGCCGGGTGGGAGCCGCGTCCGGCCGGCTCGCCCTGGCCGTCGCCGCCGGGCTCACACACGCGGAGGTCGCCACCGCGGCCGTCAGATCCTGCTCGTTGAGCACCGTGGCGACGAAACCGGCTCCCGTCACCCGGCTGGCCAAGTGGTCGGCGGCGCGCACCAGGCAGCGCTGGGCGCCCTCCAGCCCGCCGCCGCGCGCCTCGACCGCGTCGGGGCACAGCTCCGGATCGAACTTCAGCGCCACCCAGGTCAGCCGCAGCGCGGGCGAGCCCGTCTGCTCCTGCAGCGGCCCGTAACTGCGCCGGGCGACCGACTGCTCCGGCAGATGCGGGGCGGGCGCCGGCTGGACGTGCTGCACGATCTGCACGGACTCCAGCGCGATCCCGTCCACATCGAGTGCGTCCTGCATCAGTTCCAGCGGCAGGGCGCGGGCCCCGAAGGCCGGACGCAGCGCGCTGGGCGCGGCCTCGATCCGCACCAGCGCGGTCAGGAACGTCCCGTCGCCCAGCATCCCTGTGGTGCGGCGCTTCTTGTCCACGAACGCATATGTGCGCAGGGCCGGAGCGCACTCCACCAGAGGCAGGAAGCTGGCGTCGATCCGCTCGCCCTCCTCGTCCAGCACCATCGCGGGCGTCAGCGGCTGCGCCGCCGCCCGCCGCCGGGCCCGCAGCGCCAGCAGGGTGCCGACCCAGTCGTGGACCGAACGCTGGTGCCTGCGCATCACCGCCAGCGCCACCAGCACGGCGGCGACCACCACGCCGGGGACCAGCAGCAGGCGGTCGACGGCCGCCGCGACCAGCAGCACCGCCACGGCCAGCTCCAGCAGCACGAGTTGTTGCAACTGAAACGGTCCGAGCCGACGGGTGCGCGACTCGGTGCGCAGGGTCGTCGAGGCGGGCACCCGGGATCCGGTCCGGGGCGTCCGGGAGACGGACGCGGTGCCCTCCGGGCGCCGGGGGGCACTCGGCCCCGAGCGGCTCGCGGTGCCTGCCGCACCCCGCGCCCGCGTCGCAGATCCCATCCGAGAAGGCCCCCTCATGTCCGAATTCGCCCCCCTCGTCCGGGGTGTTGGGCGGGCGATCACGATACCGGAGCGGCACAAGGCAATCCCCAACCGGCATAGTAGGGGCCCGGCCCGACAATCGGCAGCGCCCGCGGGCGCCGGCCGGGCCGGTGGGCGGTACCGTTCCGGACCGGCCACCGCCGTCCGGGCCTCGGGCCCGGCGGCTGCGGGGGACAGCAGGGACTTCAGGGGAGCGTCTTTCACTCATGGCATCACGGCGCGACGAGCTCAATGCCTACACCTTCGCGAAAAAGCGGCTGGTGGCGGCGTTCCTCCAACCGTCACCGACAGGCACCGAGGAAGGCGCCCCCCGCCCGCTGCGCGGGATCCTCCCCGGATTCGTCGTGGGCGCCCTGATCCTCGCCGGGTTCGGCGCCTGGGGGATGTTCAAGCCGAAGGCGCCCGAGGGGTGGGACACTCCGAAGGAGAAAGTGATCATCGGCTCGGAGTCGACCACCCGCTACGTCGTCCTGGAGACCGACGGGAAGGCGCAGCTCCACCCGGTGCTCAACCTGGCCTCGGCCAAACTCCTGCTCGACCCGGGCAAGGGCGAAGTCGTCAAGGTCGACGAGAAGGTCCTCGACAAGGGCGACATCCCGCACGGCGCCACACTCGGCATCCCCTACGCGCCCGACCGGCTCCCGGAGGGCAAGGAGGCCGGCGAGAAGAAGCGCTGGGCGGTCTGCGAGCGGCCCAGCCAGGGGGAGCGGGCGGTGCAGAAGGCGGCCTTCGTGCTGGCCGACCGCGACAAGGACGCTGTCGAGGGCGCCGACCGGCTGCACGGCGGCGAGCTCATCTACGTCCAAGGGCCCGACGACCGGCTCTATGTCGTGGACCGGTCCGGCAACAAATACCGCGTCGCCCGCGACGAGACCCTGCTGCGCGTCCTGGTCGGGGACCGCCGCCCCCAGCGCGTCTCCCGGGAGTGGCTGGCCACGCTGCACACCGGCGACAACATCTCCTTCCCCCAGATCCGCGGCCAGGTGGGCGCGGAGGCGGGCGTCTCCGGCCTCGAACCGAACACCAATCGGGTGGGCACCGTCATCCGGTCGACCTCCGGCAACCACATGCAGCAGTACCTCGTGCTCTCCGGCAGGGTCCTGAAGATCAGCGACTTCATGGCCCAACTCCTGCTCGCCTCCGAGCAGCTGCTGCCCCTCAAGCAGAACGGCGAGGCCACCACGGTGAGCGCCAGCGCCTTCTCGCCGTCCGGCAGCTACGGCGACAAACTCCGGTGGCCCGAGAAGAAGAGCTACGCCGTCAACTCCGCCGGCACCCGCTCCGGCAGCCGCAACGTGGCCTGCAACGTACTGCGCAAGGTCGACGGCAAGAGCGGCGCCACCACGCTCTCCACCTGGCTCGGCAAGGAGTTCCCCGAGCAGCTCCCCACCGGTACCTCCAGCGCCTACGTCACGCCCGGAACAGGCCAGCTGCTGCGCCAGTTCAAGGGCCGCAGCCCGGACGTCGGCGGGATCTTCCTCGTCACCGACACCGGGCTGCGCTACGCGATGCAGAACAACACCGACAGCGAACAGAGCGACTCGGGCATCGGCGAGGACAGCAGGAAGTCCAAGCAGCAGAAGCAGCAGGCAGAGAGCCAGAACGCCCAGCGCAGGCTCGGGTACGAGAAGGTCAAGCCCGCGCCCGTGCCCGCCGAATGGGCCGCCTTCCTGCCCATGGGACCGCGCCTGTCCACCGGTGACGCACAACAGCCGCAGGGCTCCTGAGCGGGGTGACGAGGACGATGCACAGCAGCGAGACGACGCCCCCGACTCGCGGCACCGGGCGCGGTGTCCGCCTGCCCCAGCTCCCGCTGCGGCAGCGCACCCGGCGCGCCCTGCGCCGAGCGGCGGCGACAGCGGCCGCCACGGCGGTCACGGCCTCCACGCTGGTGGTCACCGCCGCCCCTCCCGCCGCCGCGGACGTCAGCACCCAGTGCACCTTCCCCGCGAAGCCGTTCAAGGGCCGTCCCTGGTCGCTCCAGCGGGTCCTCCTCAACGAGCTGTGGCGGGAAACCGACAAGGGCGCCGGTGTCCGGGTCGCCGTCATCGACACGGGCGTCGACATCGAGAACGAGCAGCTCACGGATGCCGTCGATGCCGACGCGGGGAAGAACCTGCTCCCCAAGAAGCCGAAGAAGGACAAGGAGACCGGCCGCGCCACCCCGCGCGGCAAGGCCAACGGGACCTCGGACGAGGTCGGCCACGGCACCAAGGTGGCGGGCATCATCGCCGCGCGCCCGGCCGACGACACCGGCTTCGTCGGCCTCGCGCCCAAGGCGACGATCATCCCGATCAAGCAGAACGACGCCAACGGCAGCGGCACCGCCCTCACCCTCGCCGACTCGATCGACTACGCGGTGAAGGCCGGCGCCGACGTCATCAACATCTCCCAGGACACCGCCGAGGCCCTGAAACCGGACTCCTCGCTCGAGCGCGCCGTGCAGCGCGCCGTCCGCGCGGACATCGTCGTCGTGGCCTCCGCGGGCAACGACGGACTGGGCGGCAAGAACAAGACGACCTACCCGGCCTCCTACCCCGGTGTCCTCGCCGTCGCCTCCTCGGACCGCAACAACGAGCGCGCACCCTTCTCGCAGGCCGGCGACTTCGTGGACGTGGCGGCCCCCGGCGTCGACATGGTCTCGACCGTGCCCAAGGGCGGCCACTGCATCGACAACGGCACCAGCTTCTCCGCACCCTATGTGGCCGGGGTCGCTGCACTGCTGCGCGCGAAGCACGACAGGGGCGCCGACAAGTGGTCCCAGCAGAACGTCGTCGCGCAGATCGAGCAGACTGCGGAGCGCTCCATCCCGGGCCACGACCGCCTCGTCGGCTGGGGCGTCGTCGACCCCGTGGCCGCCCTGACCGAGGACAGCAAGCGCCTCGAGCGCCCCGAGGCCGAAGAGGGCGTCGAAACGGGCAAGAAGCCGACACCCGCCAAGCTCCAGCTCGGGGAAACCGAGCAGGAACGGAACGAGAGGTTGGGAACCTACGTCCTTGTGGGCGGCGGCACCCTGGTCGCGGTGGTCGCGGGCACGTCGGTCGTCCTCCGCGACCGGCGCCGGAAGGGCACCACGGCAGGCGGCTGACAGCGGGCGCGGCCACCGGGCGACCGCCCGGCCCGTCGCTGTCGGAGGGGGTTGAGAGAATGTGAGCAGTGTGCCGCTTGCGTGTCACACGTTACGGTCCTGCTACACCAACTGCTGGCACCCTGTTTGCAGTTGGAACGTGCTGGACTCGGCTACTACAGTGATGTGAGCGCTGTTTCCGCGGAACCGCCGAGCGCCGGAACCGCCGGAGAACGCGCAGAGGACCTGGCAGAAGGGGGGAGCCATGGGGGAGTTGGGTCCGGACGGCAAGGAGAGGCCGCCGCCGGTGCTGCCGCCGAAGAAGGCGTCGTCCTCCTCGAACGGGGACGGGGAACTGGAACGACGTGCTGAAGCGCTGAAGAAGCTGAAGAAGCGGATCGATGGTGTCATCGCGGAGCTGGACGCGTCCCCTGCCGCGAAGCACAAAGTCTCCTGCAGGCGCGTCACACGGAAGTCACTCAGCGGAGAGAGCATCCGCTACGTGGAAGCGGACGACCTCTTCGCCAAATACGGAGAGGTGCACGACACCCTCACGCTTCTCTCCTCCACCCTCCGGGACCAGATCGACGCGACGGGTATCGCCATCCACGGCGCCGACAGAGGCTTCGACAAACTGGACGAGGACGAGAAGCGTCGCTTCTGGCAGATCCAGGCCCGAGTGGAAGCCGCGGGGAAGAAGTTGAAGCATCCGGACGGCGAGGGGGGCCGCGGAGCAGAAGGGCAGGAGGGGGGCGGCGAGGCGCCTGCGGACAACAAGTTCGAAGGAGATGCCGACGGCGCCGAACGGTGATCGGCAGGCTTACGCCCGGGAACAGGAGGATGCATGGGCGGCAAGGGAAAAGACGAATCGGTTGACCCATTCACAGGGAAGGGGTACACCGCTGATGAGATGCCGGAGGACCCTACACTCCCGGCGGAATTCAGCCCCTTCCTTCAGCCGCCGACCACGCAGAAGCCTGAGCTCTTCCGTGCTCCTGGCGCCGGGCCCTTGGCCCCACCGGCCGGCTCGGGTGGCACGGACTTCGAGCCCTACCGCCTCAATCAGATCGTGGATCTCGTCGAGGACGCATCTCCCCAGGACCTCGAGGACGTCGGGGACGCCCTCTGGGACGCTGCCCGCGCCATCAGGAAAGCCGCGGAGGAGCTGAAGACCTATTTCGACGGGGTGGAGTCCGAGTGGAAGGGAGTGGCGAAGAAACACTTCTCCGACTGGGCCACGGGCCTTCACCGGGACACCCTCAAGCTCAGCGAGTACGCGGGCGCTGCCGGTACGCAGCTCAAGGCTGCCGGCTTCGGTCTGTCCATGGTCAAGGCGTCGATGCCGAAGCGGGACCCGAAGGAGGACGAGATCTTCGGGCCCTACCTCCCTCCCAAGATCACCAAAAAGTCCACGCCCGAGTTGCGCGAGCGGGAGAAGAACCGCCAAGAGGCCATCCAGCAGGCGAACAAACTGAGTTCCTACTACACGGTGGCGCTCACGAACATCAAGGCTGCAGAGGAGAGCAAGCCGGTGTTCGCGACGATGCCGAATGTGGGAGTGCCGCCGCCTCCGCGCACTGGCTCGTTCGGCCCGGGCGATCATGGTGCGGGAGGCGGTCAGGGGCCGGTATCTGCGGCGCCCTATATCGCTGGAAGCTCTCCAGGCACGACGGATCACGCGGCTGCGGCATATGTGCCTCGTGGCGACGAGGGGGTCAGCACGACCGAACCCCTTGCGCCTCACCACCGCCCCGAAGGGCCGGTGCAGCCTGGAGTGTCGGTTGCCACGGACATCGACAGCGCCCCTCCCGCCCCCGTCGCGCCGATGGAGCCCGGCACACCGCCCCAACTGCCTGCGCCCGGCCAGCCCGGCCTACCGCCCAGCGGGCCTCCGAGCCCCGGCCCTGTCGTCGTTCCGCCAGGTAGCCCGCCGTCGGTGGGACGGATGGTTCCGCCGACCGGCCGGCCTCCGTCCCCTGGCCGAGTGGGGCCCGGTACCTCGGGACCCCAACGTCCCTACATGCCGCCGCCGACCAACACCGGACGGACCGGGCAGACGGGTCCCACCGGTCCTGGACGCCCGGGTCCGGTGCGGCCGGGTCCTGTGAGCCCGGGCACTTCAGCACCCACGAATCGGGACGCCGGCCGAACGGGACCCCGAGGGCTCGGGCGTCCCGGACCGATGGGTGTCCCGCCGGGTACGGCGGGCCCGCACGCAGGCGGCGGCCGTGGAACGGACTCCGGCTCGGCTCGCGCATCCCAGCGCGGCGGGATTGTGGGCGGTACACCGAGCCGCTCCGGAACCGGTGAGACTCCTGCAAGCTCGTCGAGGCAACGAGGAACAGTCATCGACGGGCAGGGCGCGGCGGCCGCGCGGCGGCCCATGGGGGTGACCCCGCCCGTCAACGCCGTGGGCTCGGGCGGAGTCTCCGGCGCGAACGGCAGGCGGAGTGGGTCCGGCAGGAAGAAGGCGACCGGTCGTGAGGGCGTCGTCGGGGAGCCCCGTGACGACGAGTCCGGACAGCCGCTGGACGCGCGGGTTGCCATGCCCGGAGGCGCTGGTCTGGTGATGGGAGCTGCGCAGCAGTCGTCGAAGAAGGAGCGGCGTCAGGAGGAGCGGCGCCCGAACAAGTCGACGGATGAGGAACAGCAGAGGCCGACCGGGCGGCGCGGCAGCGTACCGCCGGTTGTCGAGTGACCCGGTGAGAGCGTTCATGGCAGCAGAAACACGAGAGCGTCGAAAAGGGCGCCGCCTTCTGGCCGGAATCACTGCAGTCGGGGTGTGGACGGCCTGTTTGGTCGGACTCGCCCCGACTGCGGGCGCGGAGGACATCCAGGCTCAGGAGTGGCATCTCAAGGCCATGCAGGCCGAGAAGATATGGAAGGTCAGCACCGGTGAAGGTATCAAGGTGGCCGTCATCGACACCGGTGTCGACCCGACCACTGAGTCCCTTCAGGGCCGAGTACTTCCAGGCAGAGATGTCTCTGGCGCTCCCGGTGACGAAACACGGGATGACGTGGGTCACGGTACGACGATGGCCGAACTCATCGCAGGCTCCGGGAAGGGCGGAACTCTGAAGGGGCTGGCACCGGGCGCGAAGATCATTCCGATCCGCACCAACCTCAATGGCATGAAAGGTGCTGACAAGAAGAGGGAGCACCTCGGGGAAGCCATCAGGGCGGCGGCCGACAGCGACGCCCGAATCATCAACATGTCCCTTGGTGGGACAGTTCCTCATCCTGCCCTCAAGGACGCGGTGGAGTATGCGACCAAGAAGGGCAAGCTTCTGTTCGCCGGTACTGGGAATGATGCCAAGAAGGGCAATCATGAGAACTACCCTGCGGAGTATCGAGACGTAGTAGCCGTGGCGTCGACCAACAAGGCCGGCAAAGTTGCGGAGTATTCCAACTACGGCGGGCACACGATCCTAGCCGGGGCGAGTGAAGGTCTTCCCGCATGGTGTGACGGCAAGAAGCAGAGGTACTGCCCCGGAGGGGGCACCAGTTCTGCCACCGCCGTAGTCTCAGCTTCCGCAGCCCTGATCTGGTCCCACCACCCAGGCTGGACATCGAATCAGGTACTCCGGGTCATGATCAAAACCGCTGGCCTGAAAGGTGATGAGCCCAGCAAGTATCTGGGCTTCGGAGAGGTTCGCCCTCGCATGAATCTCCTGGAAGGCAAAGGCGATCCAGGCGCCCCGGACATCAGCCCGCTCACCTGGGAGAGGACGCTGCACACAAAGCCGAAGGAGTCCGGCCAGGATTCGGACGCCAAGGGGTCCGGCAAGGAAGACTCGGACAAAGGGGCTGCCCCTGACAAGGTCGAGGTGGCAGACTCGGAGCGCGAAGAGAGTGGCAACGCGCAGCTCTGGTGGGCTGTTGGGGCCGGCGCAGCGGTGCTTGTCATCGGCTGGGGAGCTGTCGCGATCAGGCGAGCTCGTCGCGGATGACCGACTATGACCAACCACCACATCACCGTTCAACCGATGCGCCGAAGGCGCAACGATCCGTAGGGAGGCGCAATGGGTGACAAGCAGAATGTAGATGACAAGACTCTCAAGTCGCTGGCCAATGAGCTGGAAGAAATGATGGGGGCCATCTCCGGGCGAGTCACGCGCCTGAACCAGCTCATCGACAATCTCGAGGGCGCTTGGCAGGGTATCGCCAAGGGAGCCTTCGACCGGGTCCAGCGGGGAATGAACGACGACCTCCGGGTCCAGCGCAGGATCATGGAAGGCTTCGTCGGGTCGATCCACGGGAACCTCGGCATCAAGGACTCGAACGAGGACGACATCGTCCAGAGCATGAACAAGCTCGGGAGCGGTGAGAACCCTCAGCATTTCTCGGCGACCGGGCCCGACACCACGCAGGGTTCACTGGCCGGGGCCTACTCCTCCAAGCTCAGCCAGATGTGACGGTCACGCCGGGCAGACCGTTCAGAAGCGAGCCCGTGTAACACAAGTAGCGCAGCGCGGCAGCACGACCGCGCTCCTTTCAGGCCGCGAGCCGAGATGTAGGGGAATCACATGGGGTACAACAACGGCGATCACCTCAAGGTCACATACAGCAGTCTGGACGGTGCCGCCGACGCCATCATGAAGGAAGCGAAGCAGCTTCGCGCCGACATGGAACGGGTGCAGCAGAAGGTTCGCTCCGTCTCCGAGATCTGGGAAGGCGAGGGACAGCGGGCCTACCAGCAGGCCCAGCACGGCTGGGACCAGAAGGCCGACGACATCCAGAACCGCCTCCTGGCGATTGCTGCTGAAGTCCGGCAGGCCAGCGGCACATACCTCGCAGGTGACAAGCGCGCAGCGGCGATGTTCGACCAGTTCAACAGCCGCGGGTAACTGTCTCAGCGATTCCGGCTCGAACGAACAGAAGGTGGGCGCGTGCGGGAGGCGCCCACCTTCTGCGTGGCGATGTCAACCCGGTGAACGTCGTGTCCCCCTCCAGCGGGAGCCATATGTGGGCCACATGTGGCTCTCCCCGCAGACGAATGGGACGAGGCTCCGAGCCGAACGCGGATGTCTTCTCCTCGGGGTGCCTCGCCGTTCGGCCCGCCTCACCTCGATCCGCCGTGATACGGGCCCGCAGCGGGGGGGCGCTCATGAACGGTCTCGCGCTCAGGACCGTACGGGGCGATAAGACAGCACCTGGCGAGATACGGCGCAGGCCCGCAGGGCAGCCGTTCTGACGGCCGCCGACAGGCGGGTCCTCGTACGCCGCGGAGACGGACTGACCGCGGTGCCCGTCTTCTGACGCGCACCGCGACCTTCGCCGCTAGGCTCCCGTCGCTCCTCCACCGGGCGTCCCCGGCTCCAGATCGAACTCGCCGTCCCGCGCCCCCAGCACGAACGCCTCCCACTCGGCGGCCGTGTAGCGCAGCACCACGTCCGGCTCCTTCGAGTTGCGCATGGCCACGGCGCCACCGGCCAGGTGGGCGATCTCCACGCGCTCCTCCTCCGGGCTGCCCGGGGCGCTCTCCCAGACGGCGTCGGAGATGTCCATCGCGTACAGTTCGTCCTTCTCCTGCTGAGTCCCCACCTGTGGCTCTCCCTTCGGGGCGTGCGTGCGGGCTCCAGCGTACGTGTGCCGAAGCCCGCGAACAGCGCTTTCCCGTCAGCCGTCAGCCTCTTCCCACCGGCGCGGACGCACTCACGTGCAGGCGGGGGCGCACTCACGTCTCGCTCCTCAGCCTCCTGCCGCAGGCGGGGACCCGCTCACGTCTCGTCCGGCAGCCAGCCCAGCTGCACCAGCGGCGTGCCCCGCTTGCGGGAGACGAAGAAGCCGCGGCCGGGGGGCATCGGGCGGGGACGGACATTGCCCAGGAGGTCGCCCTCGCTCGGATCGCCGGAGAGCAGGACGCCCTGGGCGCCCAGCTCCTTGATGCGGGTCATGAACGACTCGAACATCGACCGGGAGGCACCTGCGGCGTTGCGGGCGATGATGAACCGGACGCCGACGTCCCGGGAGAAGGGCAGGTGCTCGGTGAGGACGGCCAGCGGGTTGCCGCTGGAGGTGGCGACCAGTTCGTAGTCGTCGACCACGATGAAGATCTGCGGGCCGGTCCACCAGCTCCGGTCGCGCAACTGCTGCGGGGTGACGTCCGAGGAGGGCGCGCGCCGGTCCATCAGGTCGCGGAGCGCGTTCATGTGCGTCTCCATCGTGTTGGACATCGGCGCGTACTCCAGCAGATGGCTGTCCGGGATGGCGCCGAGCAGTGCCCGCCGGTAGTCGCCCACCACGATCTTCGCCTCGTCGCCCGAGTACCGCTCGCTGATCTGCTTGACGAGCAGTCGCAGCAGCGCCGTCTTGCCGGACTCGCTTTCGCCGAAGACGAGGAAGAACGGGTCGGTCTCGAAGTCGACGAAGACCGGTTCCAGGTTGTTCTCGTCGATGGCGAAGGCGACACCGCGTTCGGGGTGTTCCCCGCCGCCGGGCAGCCGGGCGGCCGGCAGTTCCCGGGGGAGCAGCCGTACCTGCGGTGCGGGCTCGCCCTGCCAGTGGGAGGTGACCGTGGCGCACATCTCGGCACTGGCGTCGGCGAGCTCTTCGTCGGATCCGGCACCGTCGATGCGGGGGACACCCGCCATGAAGTGCAACCCGTCCATGGTCTGGCCGCGGCCCGGGACTCCGGGCGGAACGTTGGCGGCGACCTTGCGGTTGAACTCGGAGTCCATGGTGTCGCCGAGCCGCAGCTCCAGCCGGTTCATCAGCAGGTCCTTCAGGGCCGCCCGCACCTCCATGTTGCGGGAGGCGGTGATGACCAGGTGGACGCCGTAGCCGAGACCGCGGCCGGCGATGTCGTTGACGACATCGGTCAGGCCCTCGTAGTCGTTGCGGAAGTTGCCCCAGCCGTCGATGACCAGGAACACGTCGCCCCACGGCTGGTCGGTGATCTGGCCGCGCGCCCGGCGCCTGCGGTAGGTCGAGATGGAGTCGATGCCGTTCGCCCGGAAGTACTCCTCGCGGCGGTTGAGGATGCCGTACACCTCGGCGACCGTGCGGCGTACCCGTTCGGGGTCGAGGCGGGAGGCGATACCGCCCACATGCGGGAGGCCGGAGACGGCCGACATGCCGCCGCCACCGAAGTCGAGTCCGTAGAACTGCACTTCGGCGGGGGTGTGGGTGAGCGCGAACGACGAGATCAGGGTCCGCATCAGGGTGGATTTGCCGGACTGCGGGCCGCCCACGACCAGCATGTGTCCGGCGGCTCCGGAGAAGTCCAGATACAGCGGGTCGCGGCGCTGCTCGAACGGCTTGTCGACGAGGCCGACCGGCACGACGAGCTGGCCCTGCCGCGCATAGTCGGTGGCGGCCAGGCCGCGCCCCTCCACCGGGGCCAGCGGCGGCAGCAGTTCGTCCAGCGGCGAGGCGTTGTCCAGCGGGGGCAGCCACACCTGGTGTGCCGGGGTGCCCTGGCCCTCCAGGCGGCGGACGACCACGTCCAGCACGGTGTCGGCGAGCGCGTCGTCGTCCGCCGTGGCGGGGGCGGGCTGCGCCGGTACCGGCACGGTGTCCGGATCGGGGCGCTGCACGGCGACCTGCGCCGCGGTGAACAGGACGGGCCGCCGGTTCGGTGCCAGCGGACCGGCGGGAAGCTCGTCGCCTCCGGTGCGGTGGACGCCGGAGACATAGGCCGCCTTGAAGCGGGTCATCTCGTCGGTGCCGAACTTCAGGTAGCCCGAGCCGGGCACCGAGGGGAGGTGGTAGGCGTCGGGGACGCCGAGCGCGGCGCGGGACTCGGCGGAGGAGAAGGTGCGCAGCCCGATCCGGTAGGAGAGGTAGGTCTCCAGCCCCCGCAGCCGGCCCTCCTCCAGGCGCTGCGAGGCCAGCAGCAGGTGCACACCCAGCGACCGGCCGATCCGGCCGATCTGGATGAACATGTCGATGAAGTCCGGCTTGGCGGTCAGCAGCTCGCTGAACTCGTCGATGACCAGCACCAGCGAGGGGATGGCGGAGAGCGGGGCGCCGGCCGCGCGGGCCTTCTCGTAGTCGTGGATGTTCGCGTAGTTCCCCGCGTCGCGCAGCATCTCCTGGCGCCGGTTGAGTTCGCCGCGGATCGAGTCGCCCATCCGGTCGACGAGGGTCAGGTCGTCCGCGAGGTTGGTGATCACGGCGGCGACGTGCGGCATGTGGGCCATTCCGGCGAAGGTGGCGCCGCCCTTGAAGTCCGCGAGGACGAAGTTGAGGGTTTCGGAGGAGTGCGTGACGGCCAGTCCGAGCACCAGGGTGCGCAGCAGTTCCGACTTGCCGGAACCGGTCGCGCCCACGCACAGTCCGTGCGGGCCCATACCGTCCTGCGCCGCCTCCTTGAGGTCGAGCATCACCGGCTGGCCGTCCTCGCCCACGCCGATGGGCACCCGCAGCCGTTCGGCCTGCGAGCGGGGCCGCCAGGTGCGGGAGACATCGACGGACGCGGCGTCTCCGAGGTTGAGCAGGTCGGTGAACTCCAGCTTGGCCAGCAGCGGCTCGTCCCCGTCGTCGCCCGAGCCCACCCGCAGCGGTGCGAGCTGCCGCGCCACGGCCTCGGCGGCCGGGTAGGAGAGGCCGTCCGGCGTCCCCTCGTACACCAGGCCGTGCCCCGACTCCAGGCGCAGGCTGCGCGGGCCGACCACCACGGACAGGGTGCCGCGGGCCGCGTCGATGTCGCCGGGGACGATCTCGACGATGGTGACGCCCTGCAGGCCCTCGGGCGCGGACAGCAGCGAGTTGGGCAGTACCGAGGTGCCGTCCAGCACGACGACGAGGTGGGGCTGGTCCGGTGCCGGTTCGGCTGCGCCGTTGAACCGGGGGCGTCCCTCCAGCCGGGCGGCGAGGAGCTCTTCCAGTTCGAGTGTGTCGCCCACGATCAGCCGCCGCGCGCCCGCGCCGTCGGTCTCGCCCCTGGCCTGGGCGTGCGGCAGCCACTTCGCCCAGTCCCAGCCGGCGTAGGACTCGCGGCCCGCGGCGACCGCGACCACCAGGTCCTCGGGGGAGTGCATCGCGCACAGCGAGCAGAGCAGTGCGCGTGCCGAGGCGTACACGGCATCGGGATCGCCGCTGACGGTCATGTGGTAGAAGGCCCGCAGCGAGATGGCCATGGGCAGCCCGTCGAGGGTGGCGTGGGTGTTGATGAACTGGTGCATGGCACCGGCCGTCAGCGGCTCCAGCTCGTCCACCGGCGCGGTGTCCGGACTGACCAGCGGCGTGGCCAGTTGCTGCACGCCCAGCCCGACGCGGACCTGCCCGAAGTCCAGATCCGAGGGCCGCCGCTCCCACACCCTGCTGCCCTCGGCCACCAGGGACCACAACTGGTCCGGTGCGGGGTGCAGATAGAACTGGGCGTCCCGCTGCTTGACCGCCGTCCTGCGCACCGTACGCCGCGTCTGTGCGAGGTACTTGAGATAGTCGCGGCGCGACTGCGCCATCTCGCCCTGCGTGCCCCGGCGCATCCGGACCACCATGGCGATGACCATGGTGAGCGTCGAGAACAGCATCAGGACACCCATGATCTTCATCATCGGGTGGGAGTTCATACCGGGCATGAGGAAGTACACGCTGGATCCGCCCATGCCGAGCATGGGCAGGACCTGCATCCACATGCCCTCCTGCTTGTTCTTGGGCAGTTCGGGCGGCGGCTGCAGTTGCAGCTCCTCGGCGGGCACATCGGGAGGCAATGCCCGAGGCGGTCGCTTGACGACGATCTGGGTCACTCGCGCACCAATTTCCCTTGCGTTCCCGTGGATTCCATTGGATTCCCCAGGGTCTCTTGCGTTCCCTGCGTCCCTGGTGCGGAAGGGGCGGTACGGTACCGGCACCCCGCGGTGACGCTCGCTCCCGGCGGTCCCCCTCCGCGGCTGGCGATCCTAGTGGCACAGTGAGTTGACCGGGAGCGGTAGGGTGTCGCGCGCTGCCGCGGTGGCCGTGACGGCAGGTCGGCGGATGGTGCGGCCGGGGCCCGGCAGACGGTTGCACAGCCCATTGTCGAGCAGGCGCTCAGCAGGATCTTCGAGGGGGACACACAGGTGAGTACGACGGCTTCCGCCGCGGCCACCGGATCCGGCGGGCAGCCGGGCTCCGGCGGTGCCCGAGGCGCGGCCGGTGCATCCGGCCGGGCGGCCGGATCGGCACTGGACACCGGTTTCAGCCGGGTGACCATCGTCGCCCCCGACAGCCGGATCGACGTCGCACTGCCCGAGGACATCCCGGTCGCCGACCTCTACCCCGAGATCCTGCGGCTCTCCGGCCAGACCCCCGCAGCGGGCGCGCCCGTCGGCTACCACCTGGTGCGCCGCGACGGCACGGTCCTGGACAGCTCGCGGTCCTTCGCCGCCCAGCGCATCCTGGACGGCGAGGTGCTGAGCCTGCGCCCGTTCGCGGAGTCGCTGCCGCCCGCCGTCTTCGACGACGTCTCCGACGCCGTCGCCTCGGCCGTGACCCGCGACCGGCGGCTGTGGGGCGACGACATGATGCGCGCCGCCGGACTGATCGGCGCCGGAGTGCTGCTGTCGCTGATGGCGGTCGTGCTGTGGTTCTCCGACCCGGCCGGCCACGACATGCACGGACTCGCCGGCGTCCTGGCCGCCGTCACCGGAGTGCTGCTGGTGGCGCTGTCCGCGGTACGCGCCCGCGTCTACGAGGACCGCCCCACCTCGATCACCCTGGGCCTGACGGCCATGCCGCACCTCATGGTGGCGGGCAGCGGCCTGCTGCCTCTGGAGGACGGGCTCGGCATCGGCAAGCTGCAGTTCCTCCTCGGCTGTGTGACCGTCCTGCTGGCCGCCACCTTGCTGATCGCGCTCACCCCCGACGGGGACGGCCCGTTCGTCGCCACCGCCTTCACCGCGACCGTCGGCACCCTGATCACCTTCGTCGCGATCGTCGCCGATCTGCCCGCGATGGAGACGGCCGCCGTCTGCGCGCCCGTCGCCGTCGGCGTCCTCGCCTTCCTGCCGAGCCTCTCGACCCGCTTCGCCCGGCTGCCCATCGGCTTCGAGGCCACCCGCACCCGGATGAGCGACTACGACGCCGACCCGGACGCCGCTCCCGAGACCCAGGGCCCGATCGACGGCGAGCGGATCGCGGCACAGGCGCGGCGCGGGCACGAGCTGCTGGTCGGCCTGGTCGGCGGCTGCGCCGCCGTGGTCGTCGTCTCCACCGCCGTGCTCAGCTTCTCCGCCTCGGGCTGGGGGCAGCTCCTCGCCCTCGCGACGGGGCTGGCCATGCTGCTGCGGGCCCGCCTCTTCCGCTACACCTCCCAGGTCAGCAGCGCACTGGCGGCCGGACTGGCGGCCCTGCTGCTGCTCGGCGCCGGGCTGGCGGGAGACTTCCCCGCCGACGGCGACGCGCTGCGCACCGTGTGGCTGAGCGCCGCGCTCGCCATGGCGGCCGTGCTGGCCGTCGCCGTCGGTCTGGCCGTCCCCCGCAAGGGTGTGACCCCGTTCTGGGGCCGGTTCGTGGAGATCCTGGAGACGTTCGTCCTGCTCACGCTGATTCCGCTGTGCCTGGCCGTGATGCAGGTCTACTCGGCGGCCCGCAGTCTCACCAGCTAGCCACTGGTACCCTGTACCGGCCTCCCGAGTATCGAAGTCTCCCCTGTGAAGCAGACCAGGGGCGCTCGGCGGCTGGAATCCTGAGGAGTACGAGTGTCGTCTCTCGACGCCGCGACGAAGAAGCAGATCATCTCCGAGTTCGCCACCAAGGAGGGTGACACCGGCTCCCCCGAGGTCCAGGTGGCGCTGCTCTCCCGTCGCATCAGCGACCTGACCGAGCACCTGAAGACCCACAAGCACGACCACCACTCGCGCCGTGGTCTGCTGCTGCTGGTCGGCCAGCGCCGCCGCCTGCTGCAGTACCTGGCCAAGAAGGACATCCAGCGCTTCCGTGCGCTGGTCGAGCGCCTCGGCATCCGCCGCGGTGCGGCCGGCGCCCGCTAGCACATGACGAAGGGAGCGGTTCCCGGACCCGGGGGCCGCTCCCTTCGCCGTATCGCAGTACGGCAGCTCGCCGTAACGCAGTACGACGGCCTCTCGCGGAGCGTGGAAGCTTTGTAGTCTTGTCCACGCGAGACGAAGCCGGACAGACATCACCGACAGCATGGACAAGGAGCGCACCCGAGACGCCGGTCCTCGGTAGTGGCCCCCGGGACCCGCGGCGAACCCGCGGGACCGCCGGGAGCTTCGATCGAAGACCGGCCCGCACCGGGAGCGCTCCTGAGTACACAGTCCGCCGCGGACGAGCGGCGGACGCAGACGAGGAGATATTCCTGGTGGAGAACGAGACCCACTACGCCGAGGCCGTCATCGACAACGGCTCCTTCGGCACCCGCACGATCCGTTTCGAGACCGGCCGGCTGGCCAAGCAGGCCGCCGGCTCGGCCGTGGCCTACCTGGACGACGACACCATGGTGCTGTCGGCGACCACCGCCTCGAAGCAGCCCAAGGACCAGCTCGACTTCTTCCCCCTGACGGTCGACGTCGAGGAGCGGATGTACTCGGCCGGCAAGATCCCCGGCTCCTTCTTCCGCCGTGAGGGCCGCCCGTCCGAGGACGCGATCCTCACCTGCCGGCTGATCGACCGCCCGCTGCGCCCCTCGTTCAAGAAGGGCCTGCGCAACGAGATCCAGATCGTCGAGACGATCATGGCGCTCAACCCCGAGCACCTCTACGACGTGGTCGCCATCAACGCCGCCTCCTGCTCCACGCAGCTCGCGGGGCTCCCCTTCTCCGGCCCGATCGGCGGCACCCGTGTCGCCCTGATCAACGGCCAGTGGGTCGCCTTCCCGACCCACTCCGAGCTGGAGGACGCCGTCTTCGACATGGTCGTCGCAGGCCGGGTGCTGCCCGACGGCGACGTGGCCGTGATGATGGTCGAGGCCGAGGCCACCGAGAAGACCATCGAGCTGGTCAAGGGCGGCGCCGAGGCGCCGACCGAGGAGGTCGTGGCCGCCGGTCTGGAGGCCGCGAAGCCGTTCATCAAGGTGCTGTGCAAGGCGCAGGCCGACCTCGCCGCGAAGGCCGCCAAGCCCACCGGCGAGTTCCCGATCTTCCTGGACTACCAGGACGACGTCCTGGAGGCCCTCACCGCGGCCGTCCGCGACGAGCTCGCCCAGGCGCTGACCATCGCGGGCAAGCAGGAGCGCGAGAGCGAGCTGGACCGCGTCAAGGCGCTGGCCGCCGAGAAGCTGCTCCCGCAGTTCGAGGGGCGCGAGAAGGAGATCTCCGCGGCCTACCGGTCGCTGACCAAGACCCTGGTGCGCGAGCGCGTCATCAAGGAGAAGAAGCGCATCGACGGCCGCGGTGTCACGGACATCCGTACGCTGGCCGCCGAGGTCGAGGCCATCCCGCGGGTGCACGGCTCGGCGCTCTTCGAGCGCGGCGAGACGCAGATCCTGGGCGTCACCACGCTGAACATGCTCCGCATGGAGCAGCAGCTGGACACCCTCTCGCCGGTGACCCGCAAGCGCTACATGCACAACTACAACTTCCCGCCCTACTCCACGGGCGAGACGGGCCGCGTCGGCTCCCCCAAGCGCCGCGAGATCGGCCACGGCGCGCTCGCAGAGCGTGCGCTGATGCCGGTGCTGCCGACCCGCGAGGAGTTCCCCTACGCGATCCGGCAGGTCTCCGAGGCACTGGGCTCCAACGGCTCGACGTCCATGGGCTCGGTCTGCGCCTCCACGATGTCGCTGCTGAACGCCGGTGTGCCGCTCAAGGCCCCGGTCGCCGGCATCGCCATGGGCCTGATCTCCCAGGACGTCGAGGGGGAGACGCACTACGTCACCCTCACCGACATCCTCGGTGCCGAGGACGCCTTCGGTGACATGGACTTCAAGGTCGCCGGTACCAAGCAGTTCGTGACCGCCCTCCAGCTCGACACCAAGCTGGACGGCATCCCGGCGTCCGTGCTGGCCGCGGCGCTCAAGCAGGCCCGCGACGCGCGGATGCACATCCTCGACGTGATGACCGAGGCGATCGACGTTCCGGACGAGATGTCCCCGAACGCGCCGCGGATCATCACCGTGAAGATCCCGGTGGACAAGATCGGCGAGGTCATCGGCCCGAAGGGCAAGATGATCAACCAGATCCAGGAGGACACCGGCGCCGACATCACCATCGAGGACGACGGCACCATCTACATCGGTGCCGCCGACGGTCCCGCGGCCGAGGCGGCCCGCTCGACCATCAACGGCATCGCCAACCCGACGATGCCCGAGGTCGGCGAGCGGTACCTGGGCACCGTCGTCAAGACGACCACCTTCGGCGCCTTCGTCTCGCTGCTGCCCGGCAAGGACGGTCTGCTGCACATCTCGCAGATCCGCAAGCTGGCCGGCGGCAAGCGGGTGGAGAACGTCGAGGACGTCGTCGGCGTGGGCCAGAAGGTTCAGGTCGAGATCGCCGAGATCGACCAGCGCGGCAAGCTGTCCCTGATCCCCGTCCTGGACGAGGAGGAGGGCGGCGAGTCCGAGGGCTCCGCCGACTCCGAGGACGAGACCGCGAAGTGACGCGTACGTTCCGTACGACGGCCCGCCCCGCCGCTCCGGCAGGGCGGGCCGTCGCCCGTCCCAAGACCCGCACCCGGACCCTGATCCCGGGGCAGAACGGCGCGGGCACCGTGCGCAGGAGCGTGCTGCCCGGCGGACTCCGGGTGATCACCGAAACGCTGCCGACGGTGCGCTCGGCGACCTTCGGCATCTGGGCGCACGTCGGCTCCCGCGACGAGACCCCCGCGCTGAGCGGTGCCACCCACTACCTGGAGCACCTGCTCTTCAAGGGCACCGAGCGGCGCAGTGCGCTGGAGATCTCCGCGGCGGTCGACGAGGTGGGCGGTGAGATGAACGCGTTCACCACCAAGGAGTTCACCTGCTACTACGCGCGGGTCCTGGACGCGGACCTGCCGCTGGCCATCGACGTCGTCTCCGACATGCTCACCAGCTCCGTCATCGACCCGGCGGAGGTCGAGGCCGAGCGCGGCGTCATCCTCGAAGAGATCGCGATGACCGAGGACGACGCCGGTGACTGCGTGCACGACCTGTTCGCGCACACCATGTTCGGCGACACGCCGCTGGGCCGTCCCGTGCTGGGCACCGTGGACACCGTCAACGCGCTCACCAGGGACCAGGTGGCCCGCTTCTACAAGAAGCACTACGACCCCACCCGGCTGGTGGTCGCCGCCGCGGGGAACCTCTCGCACACCGAGGTCGTCAACCGGGTCCGGGCCGCGTTCGACCGTGCCGGTGCGCTGCGGCGCACCGAGGGCGCCGAGCCGGTCGCGCCCCGCTCGGGCACCCGCACCCTGCGCGCCGGCGGCCGGGTCGACTTCCTGGACCGGCCGACCGAGCAGGCGCACCTGGTCCTCGGAATGCCCGGAGTCTCCCGGCACGACGAGCGCCGCTGGCCGCTCGCGGTGCTCAGCACGGCGCTCGGCGGCGGTATGAGCTCCCGCCTCTTCCAGGAGATCCGCGAGCGCCGGGGCCTGGCCTACAGCACCTACGCCTACACCTCCGGATACGCCGACTGCGGCCTCTTCGGGGTCTACGTGGGCTGCCGCCCCAGCCAGGTGCCCGACGTGCTCAAGATCTGCCGCGAGGAGCTGGAGAGCGTCGCCCGGCACGGGCTGGACGACGACGAGGTGCGGCGGGCCGTCGGGCAGCTCGCCGGGTCCACCGTGCTCGGCCTGGAGGACACCGGGGCACTGATGCACCGGGCCGGAAAGAGTGAGCTGTGCTGGGGGGAGCAGATGTCCACCGACGCGATGCTCGCCAAGATCACCGCAGTCACTCCCGACGACATCCGCGCTGTCGCCCGCGAGGTACTGGACCGGCGCCCCTCGGTGTCCGCCATCGGGCGGCTCACCGACCGCCAGGCAGCGCATCTGCACGAGGCCGTGGCCTGAGCCGGTCCGCCGTGGCCTGAGGCCGGTCAGGCCGTCCCACCGTCCCTTTCACAGGTAAGGAAGCAGAACGATGAGCAAGCTGCGGGTCGCTGTCCTCGGCGCCAAGGGCCGGATGGGCTCCGAGGCTGTACGGGCCGTCGAGGGCGCCGAGGACATGGAGCTGGTCGCGGCCCTGGGCAGTGGCGACCCGCTCGGGACGCTGACCGACGCGGGCGCCGAGGTCGCCGTCGACCTCACCCGCCCGGACGCCGTCATGGGCAACCTGGAGTTCTGCCTCGCCCACGGCATCCACGCCGTCGTCGGCACCACCGGCTGGACGGACGACCGGCTGGCCACCGTACGGGCCCAGCTCGCCGCGGCCCCCGGGACCGGGGTGCTCATCGCTCCGAACTTCGGCATCGGGGCCGTGCTGACGATGCGCTTCGCACAGCAGGCGGCCCGCTTCTTCGAGTCCGTCGAGGTCGTCGAGCTGCACCACCCCGGCAAGGCCGATGCCCCCAGCGGCACCGCCGTGCGCACCGCGCAGCTCGTCGCCGAGGCCCGCGGCTCCGCCGGGCTTCCGGCGCAGCCCGACGCCACCACCACCGCGCTGGAGGGAGCCCGCGGCGCCGACGTGGACGGCGTGCCCGTGCACGCGGTGCGGCTGCGCGGTCTCGTCGCGCACCAGGAGGTCCTCTTCGGCGACGAGGCCGAGACCCTCACCATCCGGCACGACTCACTGCACCGCAGCTCCTTCATGCCGGGTGTGCTGCTGGGCGTCCGCAAGGTCCCCGCTGCCCCGGGGCTCACCTTCGGGCTCGAGCACTTCCTCGACCTGGACTGACCGGACCACGGAGTCAGCAGCATGCGCGCGAAGATCACCTACTTCCTCCTGGCCGCCGTCCTGGTCGTCTACTTCGTCCTGGTCGGCAGCCGGGGTGTGCTGCTCATCCAGCAGGGCACGGCCGTCACCGTCGCCTTCGGCGCCGCCGTCCTGGTGCTGCCCTTCATCGGCGCGTGGTTCCTGTGGCACACCACCCGGTTCGCGCGGCGTGCCGGACGGCTGGCGCGGCTGCTGGAGGCCGAGGGCGGACTCCCGGTCGACGAACTCGCCCGCACGCCCTCGGGGCGGATCGACCGCACCTCGGCGGACGAGGTCTTCGCCCGGCGCCGGGCCGAGACGGAGGAGCAGCCGGACGACTGGCGCTCCTGGTTCCGGCTCGCCGTCGCCTACCACGACGCCCGGGACACCCCCCGCGCGCGCAAGGCGATGCAGCACGCGATCGCTCTGCACGAGGCGGGCACCCGGGACTGAGCAGGTTCCGGGCGCCGCCGGGCGGCTACCGGGACTCGGCCGCCCAGCTCTCTATGACGTCGGCGGCCCGGACGAAGGCCCGCGGCCGGGTGACGAAGTCGGCGTTGCGGCTGGTCAGCAGCGTCCGGTCGTCCGGTGCCGCGTCCGCTGACCGGGAGGAGCGGGTGCGGGCCAGCACCAGGGCCTCGCCCTGCACCGTGCGCGGCATCCCCAGCCATCGCACCGGACGCTGGACCGTGCGCAGCCTCCCCGTCTCCGACCAGCGCAGTGTGGTGGTCCGCAGCAGCCCGACATGGCGCAGCCCGTGGGAGCTCACCCACACACCCGCGCGGAGCAGCCGCACGGCGAGGACGACCAGCAGCAGACCGCAGGCCGCGCATATCGCACCGCTGGGCAGCAGCCCCTCGGCCAAGGAGATGATCAAGGCGGAGAACAGCACATAGGAGGCGAGCAGCAGCAGCAGTGCGCCGCCGCCGACCCGCCAGGGGCCGGGGCGGTAGGGACGCCGCCACAGATCACGGTCGGCCTCGGCGAGGGTCACCGACTGGGCCGCGAGCACATGATCCTCGCGGTCGGCTGTCACAAAGGGCAGGGGCACGGCACAGTCCTCGCTCGCTCACGACAGGGTCTTGTCCAGCGGCTGCTCGCCGCAGCGGTATGAGCGGTGACATTAGCGAGACCCGGTCGGTGCGGTCACCCCCGGGTGGCGTTCCCCGAGGCGACCGCACCGCGGTCAGCGGCCCTCGGCCGCTGCCGGCGGCTTGCTCGAGGGACTCTGGTCCTCGCTCAGGGCCGGAAGGCCGAGCAGGACCGCGCCCACGAGCCCGGCGACGACGGTCAGCCCCACCAGGGCGCTGCCGGCGACCTCCCGGAAGCTGCGCCGGGCTGCGGGCGGGGGAGTGACATTGCTGCGGAACCGGTCTGCCTCGGCTATGAAGGCGAACGGGACGGACTCTCCGCGGGACATGGCGGTGTGCTCCTGCGTGATCGTTCTGGTCGGTTACCAGGGGAACGTCCGGGCGGGGTCGGAAGTGCCCGTCGCCGCCTGACGCATGTGAAAAATATCAACCGGCACGGCGAGGTATGTCACCGGGGTCGCGTTTCTTCGGCATGGGAGGCGTTTGTCCCGCTAATAGCGGTCAAACCGGGCTGCAGGGTCCGCTGTGGCCCGGGTGTCGGACCCTCCCCTTAGGCTGGCTCCGCTCTGGCATACGTACGTGGAAGGACCAGCCGGTGACCGAAACCCCCGCCCCGCCCGCCCCCAGTTTCCGCAGCGACATGACGGTCGAGCTGGTGAAGCACAGCGCGTCCGACACCGATGTGCTCTGGGCGGCCCGGGTCTCCACCGCGGGCGAGCAGTCCCTGGACGAGCTGAACAAGGACCCGGAGCGCTCCAAAGGGCTGATCAACTTCCTGATGCGGGACCGCCACGGCAGCCCTTTCGAGCACAACTCGCTGACGTTCTTCATCAGCGCCCCCCTCTTCGTCTTCCGGGAGTTCCACCGGCACCGCGTCGGCTGGTCCTACAACGAGGAATCCGGCCGCTACCGCCAGCTCCAGCCGGTCTTCTACGTCCCCGACGCCGACCGCAAGCTCGTCCAGCAGGGCCGTCCGGGGAAGTACGAGTTCGTCCCCGGGACCGAGGAGCAGCACGAGCTCACGAGCCGCTCGATGGCGGACGTCTACCGGAAGGCGTACGAGACCTACGAGGAGATGCTGGCGGCCGGCGTCGCCCGCGAGGTCGCCCGTGCGGTGCTGCCGGTGGGGCTCTACTCGTCGATGTACGCCACCTGCAACGCCCGGTCCCTGATGCACTTCCTCGGTCTGCGCACCCAGCACGAGCAGGCCAGGGTGCCCAGCTTCCCGCAGCGCGAGATCGAGATGGTGGGTGAGCTGATGGAGGAGCAGTGGGCCAAGCTGATGCCGCTGACGCACGCCGCCTTCAACGCCAACGGCCGAGTCGCCCCCTGACGGCGCCGGCTCCCCGGCGGGCGCCTGCCGGCCCGCCCGCCGAGAGCTGCCTACCGCCGGTCGGCGGGGTCCGGGAGGTGTCCGTATTGCGACGTTTGAAGAAGTTCATCTAGGGTGATTGTGCGGTCCCGGCACTGCCTGAACCCCCGAGCAGGCAGTGCCGGGGCCCCTCTTCGCACATACCCCGCGCCGGGCCCTCACCGTGTCGCCGCCGGACTGCCGCCGCATCGACAGCCCCGAGGGAGCATCGTGGGGTGCGCTGCGAGTAGCGTGGACCCTATGGCTCCGACCTCCACACCGCAGACGCCCTTCGGGCGGGTCCTGACCGCGATGGTCACGCCGTTCACCGCGGACGGCGCGCTCGACCTCGACGGCGCGCAGCAGCTCGCCGCCCACCTGGTGGACGCCGGCAACGACGGCCTCGTCGTGAACGGCACCACCGGAGAGTCCCCGACCACCACCGATGCGGAGAAAGCCCAGCTCGTCCAGGCGGTCGTGGAGGCCGTGGGAGAGCGCGCACACGTAGTCGCCGGAGCCGGCACCAACAACACGGCGCACAGCCTCGAACTGGCCCGCGCCGCGGAGAAGGCAGGAGCACACGGCCTCCTGGCCGTGACGCCCTACTACAGCAAGCCCCCGCAGGAGGGCCTCTACCGGCACTTCACGGCAATCGCCGACGCCACGGACCTCCCGGTGATGCTCTACGACATCCCGGGCCGCAGCGGTGTGCCGATCAACACCGAGACCATCGTCCGGCTCGCCGAGCATCCCCGCATCGTGGCCAACAAGGACGCCAAGGGCGACCTGGGCCGCGCGAGCTGGGCCGTCGCCACCAGCGGGCTGGCCTGGTACAGCGGGGACGACATGCTCAACCTGCCGCTGCTGTCCGTGGGCGCCGTCGGATTCGTCTCCGTGGTCGGCCACGTCGTCACGCCTGAGCTGCGCGCCCTGCTGGAGGCGCACCTCAGCGGCGACGTCGCCAAGGCCACCGAGATCCACCAGAAGCTGCTGCCCGTCTTCACCGGCATGTTCCGCACCCAGGGTGTGATCACGACCAAGGCCGCGCTCGACCGTCTGGGCCTCCCGGCCGGACCGCTGCGCCTTCCGCTGGTCGAGCTGTCCCCGGAGGAGCTGGAGCAGCTCAAGCACGATCTCGCCCACGGCGGGGTACATCTGTAGATCTCAGACTTCAACAACTGCATACCGCCGGAAACCGGCTGCAGTGCACGACGGACAGTGCCGCAGCCTCACCGAACAAGCACGACACGCACGAACGACACGTGCCGCTGCGTGCGCATCATGAATATCGCGCGCCACGTACCCAGGCGGGTGCGTGGCGCGCGTGGTAAGGAGAGTCTTTTGAGTCATCCGCACCCTGAGCTGGGCCCGCCACCGAAGCTCCCCAAGGGGGGCCTGCGCGTCACCCCATTGGGTGGGCTCGGCGAGATCGGCCGCAACATGACCGTCTTCGAGTACGGCGGCAGGCTCCTGATCGTCGACTGCGGCGTCCTCTTCCCGGAGGAGGAGCAGCCGGGCATCGACCTGATCCTCCCGGATTTCACCTCCCTGCGGGACCGGCTCGACGACATCGACGGCATCGTCCTCACCCATGGCCACGAGGACCACATCGGTGGCGTCCCCTACCTCCTGCGGGAGAAGGCGGACATCCCGCTGATCGGCTCCAAGCTGACCCTCGCCCTGATCGAGGCCAAGCTCCAGGAGCACCGGATCCGCCCCTACACCCTCGAGGTCGAGGAGGGGCACCGCGAGCGCGTCGGCCCTTTCGACTGCGAGTTCCTCCCGGTGAACCACTCCATCCCCGACGCGCTGGCCGTCGCGATCCGCACCCCTGCGGGCATGGTCGTCCACACGGGCGACTTCAAGATGGACCAGTTGCCGATGGACGGGCGTCTCACCGACCTGCGGGCCTTCGCCCGTCTCGGTGAAGAGGGCATCGACCTGCTGCTGAGCGACTCGACCAACGCCGAGGTCCCCGGCTTCGTGCCGCCGGAGCGCGACATCTCCTCGGTGCTGCGCCAGGTCTTCTCCAGCGCCCAGAAGCGGATCATCGTGGCCAGCTTCGCCAGCCACGTCCACCGCATCCAGCAGATCCTGGACGCCGCGCACGAGCACGGCCGCCGGGTCGCCTTCGTGGGCCGCTCCATGGTCCGCAACATGGGCATCGCCCGGGACCTGGGCTATCTGCGGGTTCCCGCCGGTCTCGTCGTCGACGTCAAGACCCTCGACGACCTGCCGGACGACGAGGTGGTGCTGGTCTGCACCGGATCCCAGGGTGAGCCCATGGCCGCCCTGTCCCGGATGGCCAACCGCGACCACCAGATCCGCATCGTCCAGGGAGACACGGTCATCCTGGCCTCGTCCCTCATTCCGGGGAACGAGAACGCCGTCTACCGAGTGATCAACGGGCTGACCCGCTGGGGCGCCAACGTCGTCCACAAGGGCAATGCGAAGGTGCACGTCTCCGGACACGCCTCCGCGGGCGAGCTGCTGTACTTCTACAACATCTGCCAGCCGAAGAACCTCATGCCCGTGCACGGCGAGTGGCGGCATCTGCGTGCCAACGCGGAGTTGGGTGCGGCGACCGGTGTGCCCCACGACCGCATCGTGATCGCCGAGGACGGCGTCGTGGTCGATCTGCTCGACGGCAAGGCGAAGATCAGCGGCAAGGTGCAGGCCGGCTACGTCTATGTCGACGGCCTCACCGTCGGCGACGTCACCGAGTCCTCCCTGAAGGACCGGCGCATCCTCGGTGACGAGGGCATCATCTCGATCTTCGTCGTGGTCGACAGCACCACCGGCAAGACCGTGGGCGGCCCCCATCTGCAATCCCGCGGCTCCGGCATCGACGAGGCCGACTTCGCCGCGGTGATTCCGAAGATCGACGAGGCGCTCGCCAAGTCCGCCCAGGACGGCGTGGCGGAGACCCATCAGCTCCAGCAGCTGGTGCGGCGCACCGTCGGCAAGTGGGTCTCGGACACCTACCGTCGTCGTCCGATGATCCTGCCCGTCGTCGTCGAGGTCTGACGCCCCGTGGGCCGCAGCTGCGGCCCACGGGAAGGCGGGGCGCCTCGATTTGCTTCCTGGCGCCCCGCTCCAGTACGTTTACATCTCCACCGCAACGGGAAACCGGGCGCACTACGGCCCGGGGGCATCCCGATGCCAGGAATCCGAAATCGGCTCGGAAACGAGCAGGATCAAGATTCTGGTAAGGTCGGAGACACCGAAAGGGCAAACGTCCGGAGAAACCGGTACTGCATCGTCAGAACCGATTTGTTTCGAAGGAAGCGTCCGTTCCTTGAGAACTCAACAGCGTGCCAAAAGTCAACGCCAGATATGTTGATACCCCGACCTGCCGAGTGTTCGGCGGGTTGAGGTTCCTTTGAAATACACAACAGCGAGGACGCTGTGAACCGGGGGATTATTCCTCCTCCGGTTCCGCTCTTCCTGTGGATGGAAGCATTCACGGAGAGTTTGATCCTGGCTCAGGACGAACGCTGGCGGCGTGCTTAACACATGCAAGTCGAACGATGAAGCCGCTTCGGTGGTGGATTAGTGGCGAACGGGTGAGTAACACGTGGGCAAT
>NZ_FOGO01000008.1 GCF_900111245.1 Streptomyces qinglanensis
GCCGACCACGGGGATGTACTTCTCGGGCGGGACGACGTCGGCGTACCAGGCGAACATGTGGCTCTCGACGCTGGCGGAGCTGGAGGGGCGGCCGCTGATCGTGCTGCGTGAGCGGTTCATGGTGCAGAAGATCGACGCCACCGACGTCCCGATCGTCTGCATCCCCAAGGTCTCCCATCTGATGCACCTGGAGCACTCCACGCTCAAGGTGCTGCTGCACCCGGCCAACTCCGGCAAGACCTCCCAGGTCCTGCGGATCCCCACCCTCAAGCACGCCTTCATCAACCACGGCGAGTCCGACAAGCTCTCCTCCTGCAACCCCTACGCCAAGGCATACGACCAGGTGTGGGTCGCCGGAGAGGCCGCCCGCGAGCGCTACCGGCTCGCCGAGGTCGGCGTGGACGACAAAGACGTCGTCGAAGTCGGCCGCCCCCAACTCGCCCCCATCCAGCACGCCGACGAGCGCGCCACCGCGCCCCGGGACGGGTACACCACGGTGCTCTACGCACCCACCTGGGAGGGCTGGGACGGCAACCCGGGCAACACCTCGGTGCGGCTTGCCGGCGAGAACATCGTCAAGGCGCTGCTGGCCGACCCGAGGGTGCGGCTGCTGTACAAACCGCACCCGATGACCGGCTCGGTCGACCCGCGCGCCGGCGCAGCCGACCAGCGCATCCGCGACCTGATCACCCAGGCGAACACGGCCCGCAACGGCCCCCGGCGCGGTGCGGAGGCCGCGGCCGAGCTGGAGCGGCGCACCGCGGAGCTGGACCGGCTCTCCACCACCGCGTTCCGCGCCAGCGCGGACGAGATGGAGCGGATGAAGATCCAGGGCACGCCCGAGGACGGCAACGCCGAGCGGGTGCGCGCGGCGACCGAGGCGTGGGAGGCGGCCTACTGGGCGTCCTTCCCCGACTGGGAGCACCAGATCATCGACGGTCCGCGGCCGGGCATCTTCACCTGCTTCAACCAGGCGGACCTGCTGGTCTCGGACGTCTCCTCGGTGGTCTCGGACTACCTCACCAGCGAGAAGCCGTACGCGGTCGCCAACACCAGCGGGATGACCGAGGACCAGTTCCGGGGCACCTTCCCGACCGTACGGGCCGGCACGGTGCTCACCCCGGACGCGCAGCAGCTCCCGGCGCTGCTGGAGTCGGTGCGCGCCCCGGAGCAGGACAGCATGACGCGGGCCCGCCGGGAGCTGAAGGTCCACCTGCTGGGCCCCTCGGACCCGCCCTCGCTGGTCCGCTTCAACGCCGCCGCGCAGGAGCTGGCGGCCGAGGCCGAGGCCCGCAACGTGCGCGTCGCGCGGCGCACAGCCGAGATCCCCGGTCAGCGCGAGCTGCAGGAGGCCGCCGAGGAGGCCGAACTGGAGGCGCCGGGCACGGCGGATCCGGAGGACGCGGTGTCGACCTGAGCCGCCGGCCGCCGGTGGCGCACCGAGCCGTCGCACGGGGCTGACCCGCGACCGGCAACCGGGCATCCGGCGCTGCCACTCCTACGGGTGGCGCAGGCACAGGACACCGGCGCACAGAAGCGCGGAACGGTGCGGGGCCCCGAGAGGAGTTCACCTCTCGGGGCCCTTCCGTTTGTTGGTATCCCATCCGTCACACCAGCACCAGAAGGTGGCTCAATGCCCTGAAAGCGGCGACCGCACGTCCCTACGCTCGCTGGCGGCCCGGCCTCGCACACCCGGCACCATCCCGCCGGGCCCCGCACCACCAGCCAGGAGGGGACGCACGTGACACACTCGAGAACCGCCGCAGCACCACTCGCCCTGCTGCTCTGCACAGGACTGCACCTGGCCGCTCCCTCCCCCGCCGCGGCCGCCCCGCCGGGCACCGGACCGGGCACCGGGCCGGTTTTCAACCAGCCCGACGGCACGGCCGCCCAGCAGCGCGCCATCCGCAGCGACCTGCTGGCCCGGATCAAGGCCGCGGCCCCCCGCTCCACGATCAAAGTGGCCCTGTACCACTTCTGGGACGCCGAGGTGGCGCGCGCGCTGGCCGCGGCCCACACCGCGGCCGGGCGGCGGGTCCGGGTCCGGGTGCTGCTGGACGCGTCCAGCGTGAGCGCGATGCCCTCCAGCACCTCCTACGGCATTCTCCGCAAGGCGCTGGGCACCGACCGCTCGAAGCGCTCCTTCGTCGCGCTCTGTCCCGAGGGGAAGTCCTGCCTGGGGAAGCCCGGCGCGGGCCCGTCCATCGCGCACAACAAGTTCTGGCTCTTCTCGCACACCGGGGGCTTACGGAACGTCGTCGTGCAGACCTCCTCGAACCTGTCCACCGGCAGCTACACCAAGTTCTGGAACGACGAACTGGTCGTGTCACAGGCCCGCCTCCACGCGGCCTACAGCAGGTACTTCGACAAAGCCGCGGCGGCCGACTGGCGCGGCTGGCGCTACACCCGCACCGGTGCCGCCCCGTACACCGGCTACTTCTTCCCCCGGCCGAACGGCGGGGACACGGTGCGCGCCCTCCTGGACAACGTCACCTGCCGCTGGAGCGACGCCCGCGGCAGCCATCGCACCAGCGTCCGGCTGGCCATGTTCAAACTCACCCGGCAGGGCGTCGCCGACAAGCTCGCCGAGCTGCAGCGGCAGGGCTGCGCCGTGGACATCGTCTACGCCGAGAGCGACAGCGAGGACAGCACCGGCGCCCCCGGCACCTGGGAGGCGCTGCACGCACCCGGCGGCCCGGCCGTGCGCTGCCTGCACTACGACGACGACGGCGACCCCGCGACCTCGCGGGAGGTCGTGCACTCCAAGACCCTGCTGATCTCCGGCCGCTACGCGGGGGCCACCGGCGCCCTGGTGTGGACCGGCAGCCACAACTACTCGGGCCCGGCCCTCACCAAGAACGACGAGACACTGCTGAAGGTCGACGATCCCGTGGTGCACGACGCCTATCTGCGCCGGTTCCTGCGGCTGCGGGCCGCGGCCCGCCCCGGGCTCGCCGACGACACGCCCCGCTGCAAGGGCGTGAGCCCGCAACCGGAGGACTGACGGCGCACCCGCGGGGGACGGCGGGGCGGGAGAACCCGGCTGCGGGGAGCCGGACCGCCCCTGGAGTGCGCCGGTGCCGCGGCCGGTGCGCCGAAGGCCGAGGGGCGGCTGCGGGGACGACCGCGGGCCGGCCGGTGACCGGCCCGCGACCGGCCGCCCTCGGTTCCCTCACTCGAAGGGGTCGAAGTCCTCGTAGGCGCCCAGGGCTTCGTCCCGCTCCGCTTCGCGGTCCCGGCGGCGCTGCGCGGCCGGGCGGGGCGCGTCCATGCGCTGGTCCTCGCCCCGGCGGCCGAGCATCTCGGCGCCGGTGACCATGGTGGGTTCCCAGTCGAAGACCACGGCGTTCTCCTCGTCGCCGATCGCGACGCCGTCGCCCTCGCGGGCCCCCGCCTTCCACAGCTCGTCCTCGACGCCGAGGCGGGCGAGCCGGTCGGCGAGGTAGCCGACCGCCTCGTCGTTGCTGAAGTCGGTCTGCCGCACCCAGCGTTCGGGCTTCTCCCCGCGCACCCGGAAGAAGCCGTCCTCGATCCGGGTCACCGTGAAGCCCGCGTCGTCGACGGCCTTGGGGCGGATGACGACCCGGGTGGACTCCTGCACCGGACGTGCCGCACGCGCCTGGTCCACCAGACCGGCCAGCGCGTACGACAGCTCCTTGAGCCCCTGCCGCGAGACGGCGGAGACCTCCAGGACGGGGAAGCCGCGCTCCTCCAGATCGGGCCGGATGATGTCGGCCAGGTCCTTGCCCTCGGGGATGTCGGTCTTGTTGAGGACGACGACCCGCGGCCGGTCCTCCAGACCGCCGTAGCGGGCCAGCTCCGCCTCGATCACGTCCAGGTCGGAGACGGGGTCGCGGTCGGTCTCCAGCGTGGCGCAGTCCAGCACATGGACCAGCACGGAGCAGCGCTCGACGTGCCGCAGGAACTCCAGCCCGAGGCCCTTGCCCTCGCTGGCGCCGGGGATCAGCCCCGGCACGTCCGCGATGGTGAAGACCGATCCTCCGGCGGTGACCACACCGAGGTTGGGCACCAGCGTCGTGAAGGGATAGTCGGCGATCTTCGGCTTGGCCGCGGAGAGCACCGAGATCAGCGAGGACTTGCCCGCACTCGGGTAGCCGACCAGCGCGACGTCCGCGACCGTCTTCAGCTCCAGGACGACGTCCCGGGTCTCGCCGGGCTCGCCCAGCAGCGCGAACCCGGGCGCCTTGCGCCGGGCGGAGGCCAGCGCCGCGTTGCCGAGTCCGCCGCGGCCCGCCCGGCCCGCGACGAAGGTGGTGCCGGGGCCGACCATGTCGGCCAGCACCTCGCCGTGCCGGTCGAGGACGACGGTGCCGTCCGGTACCGGCAGCACCAGGTCCTTGCCGTCCTGTCCCGAGCGGTGCCCGCCCTCACCGGGCCGGCCGTTGGTGGCCTTGCGGTGCGGGCTGTGGTGGTAGTCCAGCAGGGTGGTCACATCCGGGTCCACGACGAACACCACGTCACCGCCGCGGCCGCCGTTGCCGCCGTCGGGGCCGCCCAGCGGCTTGAACTTCTCCCGGTGCACGGAGGCGCAGCCGTGCCCACCGCTGCCCGCGGCGACATGCAGCTCGACGCGGTCCACGAAGGTGGTCATAGGGGGTGCCTCCAAGGCGTGCTCTGGGGGTGGTGGTGCCGCGGCTCCGTGCGAGCCCCGTCGCGTGGGAACGCTGTCCGCGTCCCGACGCCGTCCCGGTCCGGGGGTCTGCCGCCGAACGGTCCCGGTCCGAACGCGCCGAGGGCGGACCCGCTTCCCGTGCGCAGACCGCGCGCACGGGAGAAGGAGTCCGCCCTCGGTGTGGAGAGTGTGCCGTCCGGCTGCTTACTGAGCGGCCGGGACGACGTTCACGACCTTGCGGCCGCGGTGGGTGCCGAACTGCACCGCACCCGCGTCCAGCGCGAACAGGGTGTCGTCGCCGCCGCGGCCGACGCCCGAGCCCGGGTGGAAGTGGGTGCCGCGCTGGCGGACCAGGATCTCACCCGCGTTGACGACCTGACCGCCGAAGCGCTTCACGCCGAGGTACTGCGGGTTGGAGTCGCGACCGTTCCGAGTGGACGATGCGCCCTTCTTGTGTGCCATCTCTCCTCAGTCCTTACTTCTTGGCCGGGGCGGGGATGTCGGTGACCTTCAGCGCGGTGTGGAGCTGGCGGTGACCGATGCGCTTCTTGTACCCGGTCTTGTTCTTGTACTTCTGGATCCGGATCTTGTCGCCCTTGTGGTGGTCCACCACCTCGGCCTGGACCTTCACGCCCGCCAGGACCCAGGGGTCGCTGGTGACCGCGTCACCGTCGACGACGAGCAGGGTCGAGAGCTCGACGCTGTCGCCGACCTTGCTCTCGGAAATACGGTCAACCTCGATGACGTCGCCCACAGAGACCTTCTGCTGGCGCCCGCCGGTGCGCACGATCGCGTACACGCGGAACTCTCTCTCGCTCGTGTCGGAACTCCTGACGCCAGCCGCCCGTCCGCGCGAGAGCGCGGAACTGATCCGGAAGGATTGAGCGGCCTCTCCCGGGAACCGGAACGGAACCGGGAGGGATGTGCTCAGGAGCAGCGCGCCCTGGTCAGGACACGCCGATGGTCAAGGGTACCCCATACGGACCTGGGGGTCCGACGGCAACCCGGGCCGTACCGGGCGGGGAGGGCCCTGGCCCTCCCCGCCCGGTACCGGTCACTCCTCGGAGGCGGAGGCGGAGACCGAGGTCCCGCCTTCCTGCTCGGCCGCGGCCGTCCTCTTGGTGGCCGTCTTCTTGGCGGTCTTCTTGGCGGTCTTCTTCGCCGCCGCCTTGCCGGCCGCCTTCTCCGCCGCCTTGGCGGGCTTCTCAGCCGGCTCGGCCTCCGCCTTGGCCGCCGTCTTGGCCGCCGTCTTCTTCGCGGCGGTCTTCTTGGCGGCCGCCTTCTTCGCCGGGGCCTTCTTGGCCGTCTTGGCCGCCTTCTTCGCGGCGGTCTTCTTCGCCGGAGCAGCGGCCTCCTCCTCCGGGGCGGTGGCGGTGACCGTGCGGGTCACCCGGCGCCGCGGGCGGAGCGGAGCCGCATCCGTGACGACCTCGCCGGCCGCCGTCCCGGACTCGGGCTCGGCGGCAGCGGCCGGAACAGCCGCCTCGTCCGCAGCGACGACCAGCACGGCGGCCGTGTCGTCACCCGTGCGGGGCGCACCGGCGGGCGCGCTCGCCTTGCGAGTCGCCCGGCGGCGGGGCCGGGCCGCGGGCTCCGGCTCCGCTTCCGGAGCGGTCGCCGCTGCCGCGGCGGCCCCGGCCGGGGCCGCGGACTCGGCCGGAGCCGGAGCGGGCTCGGCCGCGGTGGGCCGGGCCGCGGGCTCCGGGGCCGAGGGCTCGACCACCTCGGCGGTCTGCGCGGGCTCGCCGCCGGTCCGGGGCGCACCCGCGGGGGCACTCGCCTTCCGGCTGCCACGCCGCCGCGTACGTCCTCCGCGTGCCGCGGCCGCGGCGGCCTCCGCCTCGGCGGCGCTGCTGAAGAGCTCCTCGTCCGGCACGAACTCGACCGGTACCGGCGCGGTGACATCGGCCGCCTCGGCAGCCGCCTCGGAGGGCTCAACCGCCGCGGCGGCCGGAGCAGTGGCGGGCGAGGGCTCGGGCTGCGCCTCCGCGGCCTGCCGGTCGCCGGTCTTCGGCTCCGCCTTGGCCTCTGCCTTGCCTTCCGCCTTGGCCTCGCCCTTGCTGTCGCCCTTCTTGCCCTTCTTGCCCTTCTTGCCGCCGCCACCGGTGGCGGCGGCCTGGTCCAGGTGGACGATGACGCCGCGCCCGTTGCAGTGCACGCACTGCTCGGAGAACGACTCCAGCAGCCCCTGGCCGACCCGCTTGCGGGTCATCTGCACCAGACCCAGCGAGGTGACCTCCGCCACCTGGTGCTTGGTGCGGTCCCGGCCCAGGCACTCCAGCAGGCGGCGCAGCACCAGGTCCCGGTTGGACTCCAGGACCATGTCGATGAAGTCGATCACGATGATGCCGCCGAGGTCGCGCAGCCGGAGCTGGCGCACGATCTCCTCGGCCGCCTCCAGGTTGTTCCTGGTGACCGTCTCCTCCAGGTTCCCGCCCTGGCCGGTGAACTTCCCGGTGTTGACGTCGACGACGATCATCGCCTCGGTCCGGTCGATCACCAGCGAGCCGCCGCTGGGCAGCCACACCTTGCGGTCCAGCGCCTTGGCGAGCTGCTCGTCGATGCGGTACGTGGCGAAGACGTCCACGTCCGAGGTCCACTTCTGCAGCCGGTCGCTCAGATCGGGGGCCACGTGGGAGACGTAGCCGTGGACGGTCTCCCACGCTTCGGCGCCGCTGACGATGACCTTGGAGAAGTCCTCGTTGAAGATGTCGCGCACCACGCGGACGGTCATGTCCGGCTCGCCGTAGAGCAGCGTGGGCGCGTTGCCCTTCTGGGACTTCTTCCGGATCTCCTCCCACTGGGCCTGCAGCCGCTCGACGTCGCGGCGCAGCTCGTCCTCGCTGGCGCCCTCGGCCGCCGTGCGCACGATCACACCGGCACCCTCGGGGACGACCCGCTTGAGGATCTGCTTGAGCCGCGAGCGCTCGGTGTCGGGGAGCTTGCGGCTGATGCCCGTCATGGAGCCCTCGGGCACGTAGACGAGGTAGCGGCCCGGCAGCGAGACCTGGCTGGTCAGCCGGGCGCCCTTGTGGCCGATCGGGTCCTTGGTGACCTGCACCAGCACCGACTGGCCCGACTTGAGCGCGGTCTCGATCCGGCGCGGGCCGTTCGCCATGCCCAGCGCCTCGAAGTTGACCTCGCCCGCGTACAGCACGGCATTGCGGCCCTTGCCGATGTCGACGAACGCGGCCTCCATCGACGGCAGCACGTTCTGCACCTTGCCGAGGTAGACGTTGCCGACGTACGAGGTCGACTGCTCCTTGTTGACGAAGTGCTCGACCAGCACGTCGTCCTCGAGGACCGCGATCTGGGTACGCTCACCGCTCTGCCGGACGACCATCTCCCGCTTGACGGCCTCGCGGCGGGCGAGGAACTCCGCCTCGGTGATGATCGGCACCCGACGGCGGCCCTGCTCACGGCCCTCACGGCGGCGCTGCTTCTTGGCCTCCAGCCGGGTGGAGCCCTTGATGGCCTGCACCTCGTCGGTCGGCTCGTCCTTCTTCTTGCGCGGCTCGCGGACCTTGACGACGGTGCGCTCGGGGTCGTCCTGGGTCGCGGGCTCGTTCCCGGAGCCGTCCGCGTCGCCGGTCCGGCGGCGGCGCCGGCGACGGCGGCGCGAGCTGCTGCTGGAGCCGCCCGAGGAGGCGGCCTCGCCCTCGTCGCCTTCGCCCTCGGCGGCTTCCGCCCCGGCGGACTCGGCAGCCGCGGGCTCCTCAGCCGGCCCGGAGCGGTCCTCCCGCTCCTCGCCCTCGCTGCCCTCGGCCTGCTCCGCGCCCTCGCCACGGCGCCGGCGGCGGCCGCCCCTGCGGCGGCGGCGCGCGGGACGCTCCTCGCCCTGGGCGCCCTCCTGCTCCTCGCCCTCGGGGCTCTCGGCACCCTCGGACTGCTGGTCGGCGGCCTCGCGGTCCTGCTCGTCCCGGGCCGCGGCCGGCTGCTCACCGGACTCCGCGCGGCGACGACGGCGCCGGGTGGGCTGCGGCTCCTCCCGGTCCGCGCCCTCGGCCTCCGGCTCCTCCTGCGACCGGACCTCAGCACGGCGCTCCGCCTCCGCCGCCGCGGCGGCGGACTGCGGGGTCTGGAAGGCGGGCTCGGTGAAGACGGGGGGCTGGAACATCGCCATCGGCGGCGCGGCCCGCTTCCGGCGCCCTGCGCGGGCCTCGGGCTTCTCCGCGGTCTCGGACTTCCCGGCAGCCTCGGACTTCCCGGCAGCCTGGGACTTCCCGGCGGCCTCGGACGTGGCGGACTCCTGCTGCGGCGCCTCGGCGGCCTTGGCCGCCTTGCCCTTCCGGCTCGCCCTGGCGGGCTTGCCGCCCTCGGCGGACCGGTCGGAGGCGGTGCCGTCCGACTCGGCCGCCCCGGCGGCGCTCTGCTCGGCCTCGGCGGCGGGCGCGGAACCCGCACGCGTCGCCCGGCGCCGGGTACGCCCGGTGGGCGCGGACTCGGCCGGGGTCTCGGCGGCGGTCTCGGCAGCGGCCTCCGCCGGGCTCCCGGTCTGCGGCTCGGCCTCGGCGGCCGCGGTCTTGCGGGTGCTCGCGCGGCGGCGGCTGCGCGGCTTGGCCTCGGCGGCTTCCGGCCCGGCCGCACCGGAGTCGTCCGCTCCGGCACTCCGTGCGGGCGCTGCGGACTCCGCGGTCCCGGCGCTCTCCGCCGACTCGGCCGCTGCCGTCGTCTCCCGGCTGCTCCGGCGGCGGGCGGCCGCGGGCTTCTCCTGCTCGGCCGACTCGGTCTCGGCCGTCCGGCGGCCGGTGGCGCGGCGGCGGGTGCGGGGCTTCGGCTCCTCGGCGTCAGCAGTCTCCCCGGCGTCCGGGGGCTCGGCTTCGGCCCCGGCTGCCGGGGCGGGCGAACCGGCGGGCGCGGTGGCCTTGCGGGTGGCGCGGCGGCGGCCCGCGGCCTTCGGCGGCTCGGTACCGACCTCGACAGTGCCGCCCGCGGCCTCCGGCTGCGCGGCGGGTGCGGTCTGCTCGGCGGTCTCCGGCTGCGCGGCAGGCTCCGCCGGGGCAGGTGAACCGGCGGGCGCGGTGGCCTTGCGGGTGGCGCGGCGGCGCGGCCGGGCGGCCGGAGCCGGGGCGTCGCCGGACTCGTCCGGCGACCCGGCGTCCTGCGAGCCGTCCGCGGCGCTGTCCCGCACGGGCGACGGCCGGCCACCGGCGTCCCCGGTGTCCGACACGGGCGGCCCGGCGGGGCGGCTGGCGGCGCGGCGGCGGCGCGGCGGCAGGGTGTCGCTCGGGGTGCTGAGGGCGCCACCGGCGGTCTCGGGCGCCCCGGCGGTTCCGCCGCCGACGGTGCTGCCGCGGTCGGCGACCGATCCGCCGGAGGGGCCGGCGGCACCGGGAACGGTGGCTCCGGAGGCTTCCGCGGAGGTGGCGGCCCCGGCTGCGGGCGCCGCGGATTCGTTGGATTCAGTTGGTTCAAGCATGCGGGCGGTTCTCCCGTCACGCTCCCGGGCGCCGCGCTCGTGGGGTCCGGGGCGGCTCACCCTGGGGTGGGCCGCTCGCCGGGGGCGCGGGCGCCGCACGGGAGCTGTCGTGTCACTCGCCGGTTCCGGCCTTTGTCCGGCCCGGCTACGGCGAAAGTCTGCTGGTCTGTGCGTTCGCCTGCCGTACGGCTGCCCGGGTGGCTCCCTGGCGTGCGTCGTCGGCGGCGGCGCGGCTTCGGCGGCTGCCCTACGCGGTGCCGCCCGGCACCGTCGCGGCGCTGGAAACCCCTGAGCCGATGGGCTCCGGAAGCGCGTCGCGGTCAGGTGCGAACGGGTCGGTCACCGTGCCGGTCTCCTCATCGAGCGGCCCCTGCGCCAGCCTGGTCACCGCTGCGGGGACCGGCGGCGCCAGGTCGGCCGTAGCGCGGAGACCGGACAGGACGTCGTCGGGTCGTACGGCAGGTGTCACGTGTCGTACTACCAGGCGCAGTATCGCACAGGCCCCCTCGCCCGGCCTATCGGTGCCGGTGGCGGTGTCAGCGCCGGCGGGCTGCGCGGTGGCGGTGGCGGCCAGCGAACGGACGGCGGCCCGGGCGTCGAAGGACCGGACGCCCTTCTTGGTCTGCCGCTGCACCTCGACGGTCTCCGCCGCCAGGAACGCCGCGACCGCCTGCTGCGCCTGCGCCGGGGAGACGCCGTCGAGCCGGATCTCCCACACGGATGCCTGGAGCCGGTCGCTGAAGTCGGAGCCGTGCGCCTCGACCACGTCGACGAGGTCGAGGCCGTCGGGCATGCACGCGTCGAGCTGGGCGCGCAGCTCCTCGGGGTCCCGGTGCCGGACGAGGCCGATCTCCAGGTACTCCGCCTCGCTGCCGGTACCGGTGGGGGCGGCGTTCGCGTAGCTGACCTTGGGGTGCGGGGTGAAACCGGCGGAGTACGCCATGGGCACCTCGGCGCGGCGCAGGGCCCGCTCGAAGGCGCGCTGGAAGTCGCGGTGGCTGGTGAACCGAAGGCGGCCCCGCTTCGTGTAGCGCAGGCGGAGGCGCTGCACAGCAGGTGCGGGCGGCGGGCCTTCGGGCTGTCGCTTGCCCAGTGGTTCTCTCCTCGGTGCCGGGCGTCGCGCGAGGCGCGGCCGCCCTCGTCTGACGGATGTGTCCTGTGCGTCGTATACGGAGGCGGAAGTCCGCACGCACCGGCGCGATGGCGCCCCCGGATGGCGGGGCCGTCACCTGCGTCCGCCGGGCGCGTCCGGCGGGCCGGGCCCGGCGCTTCGCCCCGGGCCGCCGACTCCGGAGGCCCGGGTCCGTGCGGATGATCCTGCTGCCCAGGGTACGCGGCCGCCCCGCGGCGGCGGCCGCCGCTCCGCCGGACGGCGCCTCCCGGACGGGTGCAGCGGGCCCTGCCCGGTCCGGACGGCGGGCCGGCACCGAGTCCCCGGCCCGCCCGGGGCGGGCCGCGCGGAGCCGGGCTACTGCACCACGGTCAGCGGCAGCAGCTTCTTGCCCGTCGGGCCGATCTGGATCTCCGTGTCCATCTGCGGGCACACCCCGCAGTCGAAGCAGGGGTCCCAGCGGCAGTCCGGGACCTCGGTCTCGTCGAGGGCGTCCTGCCAGTCCTCCCAGAGCCAGTCCTTGTCCAGACCCGAGTCGAGGTGGTCCCAGGGGAGCACCTCCTCGTAGGAGCGCTCGCGGGTGGTGTACCAGTCGACGTCGACGTCCGCGCCGCGCAGCGCCTCGGCTGCCGACTCCATCCACAGGTCGTAGGAGAAGTACTCGCGCCAGCCGTCGAACCGGCCGCCGCGCTCGTAGACCTCGCGGATCACCGCACCGAGGCGGCGGTCGCCGCGGGAGAGCAGGCCCTCGACGATGCCCGGCTTGCCGTCGTGGTAGCGGAAGCCGATGGAGCGGCCGTACTTCTTGTCCCCGCGGATCGCGTCGCGCAGCTTGGCCAGCCGCGCGTCGGTCTCCTCGGGCGAGAGCTGCGGTGCCCACTGGAAGGGAGTGTGCGGCTTGGGGACGAAGCCGCCGATGGAGACGGTGCAGCGGATGTCGTTGGAGCCGGCGACCTCGCGGCCCTTGGCGATGACGCGGGTGGCCATGTCGGCGATCTGCAGGACGTCCTCGTCGGTCTCGGTGGGCAGCCCGCACATGAAGTAGAGCTTCACCTGGCGCCAGCCGTTGCCGTAGGCGGTGGCGACGGTGCGGATCAGGTCCTCCTCGGAGACCATCTTGTTGATGACCTTGCGGATGCGCTCGCTGCCGCCCTCGGGGGCGAAGGTGAGGCCGGAGCGGCGGCCGTTGCGGGTCAGCTCGTTGGCCAGGTCGATGTTGAAGGCGTCCACCCGGGTGGAGGGCAGGGACAACCCGACCTTGTCCTCCTCGTAGCGGTCGGCCAGGCCCTTGGCCACGTCGCCGATCTCGCTGTGGTCGGCGGAGGAGAGGGAGAGCAGTCCCACCTCCTCGAATCCGGTGTTCTTGAGCCCCTTGTCGACCATCTCGCCGATGCCGGTGATGGAGCGCTCCCGGACCGGCCGGGTGATCATGCCCGCCTGGCAGAAGCGGCAGCCGCGGGTGCAGCCGCGGAAGATCTCGACCGACATCCGCTCGTGGACGGTCTCGGCGAGCGGGACCAGCGGCTGCTTGGGGTAGGGCCACTCGTCCAGGTCCATCACGGTGTGCTTGCTCACCCGCCACGGGACGCCGGAGCGGTTCGGCACGACGCGGGAGATCCGGCCGTCGGCCAGGTACTCGACGTCGTAGAAGCGCGGCACGTAGACGCCGCCGGTCTTCGCGAGCCGCAGCAGCAGCTCGTCCCGGCCGCCGGGGCGCCCCTCGGCCTTCCAGGCCCGGATGATCTCGGTGACCTCCAGCACGGCCTGCTCGCCGTCACCGATCACCGCGACGTCCAGGAAGTCGGCGACGGGCTCCGGGTTGAACGCGGCGTGGCCGCCCGCCATCACGATCGGGTGGTCCTCGGTGCGGTCCCGGGCGTGCAGCGGGACGCCGGAGAGGTCGAGGGCGGTGAGCAGGTTGGTGTAGCCCAGCTCGGTGGAGAAGGAGACGCCGAGCACGTCGAAGGCGCCCACCGGGCGGTGCGCGTCGACGGTGAACTGCGGGACGTCGTGCTCCCGCATCAGCTTCTCCAGGTCCGGCCAGACGCTGTAGGTGCGCTCGGCCAGCACGCCCTCGCGCTCGTTGAGCACCTCGTAGAGGATCATGACGCCCTGGTTGGGGAGGCCGACCTCGTAGGCGTCCGGGTACATCAGCGCCCAGCGGACGTCCGTCGCGTCCCAGTCCTTGACGGTGGAGTTCAGCTCACCGCCCACGTACTGGATCGGCTTCTGGACGTGCGGGAGGAGGGCCTCTAGCTGGGGGAAGACCGACTCGACGGGCATCTGGGGCGCGCTTTCGTACGGAGGACAGGGCCAGTCGTCCAGAGTAACGGTTGGCGCGGGCCGTCCGGATGGCCGTGCGCCCGCACCGCTGTGCGCGGCCGCCGGGAGGGGCGGAGCACAGCGGTGCGGGCGGGGTTGCGGCGCGCGGCGGGGCCGCGGCTAGGCCGCTATCGGGCGTTGGGTGCGGATCGACTGCAGCAGTCCGACCGCGATCCAGACCGCGAACATGGAGGTACCGCCGTAGGAGACGAACGGCAGCGGCAGGCCGGCCACCGGCATGATGCCGAGCGTCATACCGATGTTCTCGAACGCCTGGAAGGCGAACCAGGCGATCACGCCCGCCGCGACGATGGTGCTGTAGAGCTCCGTGGACTCCCGGGCGATCCGGCAGGCGCGCCAGATCAGCACGCCCAGCAGCACGAGGATCAGCCCGCCGCCCACGAAGCCGAGTTCCTCGCCCGCGACGGTGAAGACGAAGTCCGTCTGCTGCTCGGGGACGAACTGGCCGGTGGTCTGGGTGCCCTCGAAGAGACCCTTGCCGGTGAGGCCGCCGGAGCCGATGGCGATGCGGGCCTGGTTGGTGTTGTAGCCGACGCCCGCCGGGTCGAGCGCCGGGTTGGCGAACGCGGCGAACCGGTTGATCTGGTACTCGTCCAGCAGGCCGAGCGCCCACACCAGCACCGCTCCCCCGGCCCCGGCCAGGCACAGTCCGATGACCCAGCGGTTGGAGGCGCCGGAGGCGAGCAGGACGGCGAGCACGATGACGACGAGCACCATCACCGAGCCGAGGTCCGGCATGGCCAGGATGACCGCGATGGGCAGGGCCGCCATGCCGAGCGCGTGCAGCACGGTGCGGTGGTCGGGGTGGTCCTGGTCGCCCGCGTCGACCTTGGCGGCCAGCAGCATGGCCATCCCCAGGATCACCGTGATCTTGATGAACTCGGCGGGCTGGACGGTGAAGCCGCCGCCGAGGTTCAGCCAGGCGCGCGATCCGTTGATGGTGGCGCCGAGCGGGGTGAGGACGCAGAGGGCGAGCAGCACGGTGAGGCCGTAGAGCACCGGGACGGCGCTGCGCAGCCTGCGGTGGCCGAGCCAGACCGTGCCGACCATCAGCGCGATGCCGATGCCCAGACTGATGACGTGCCGGACCAGGAAGTACCGCGGGTCGCCCTGGTTGAGCTCGGTGCGGTTGCGGGTGGCGGAGTAGACCAGCAGCGAACCGATGATCGCGAGGGCGACACCGGAGAGCAGGATGACCCAGTCCATCCGCCACACGATCGAGTCCCGCGCGGTCAGCCGGTCCCAGGCCGAGCGGCGGCGCGGCCCGTAGCCGCCGAGTGCGAACGTCCGGCTGGTCATGGGCGGTCACCTCCGGCGGACTCGCGGGTGGCACCGACCTGCTGGGCACCGTCCCGGCGGCGCTGCTGCTGCTCGCCCTCGTTGCGTGCCGCCTCGCCCTCGCGGCGGGTCTCGGGCGTCTCGCCCGGCGGTGCGGTCGAGGGGCCCTGGCCGGACGGCGAGGCGGAGGGGCTCTTGGAGGGGTCGGGCCGCTTGTCGCGCTGGGCGACGATGGCGCCGTCCTTGTCGATCTTCGGCAGCTTGGTCTGCGGCTTGGGCAACAGGGCCCTCTTCTTGTCGATGCCGCCGTCGGAGCCGACGCCGTACATGGCGTTGTAGATCTCGCGGACGGCGGGGCCGGAGGCGCCCGAGCCGGTGCCGCCCTGGGAGATGGTCATGACGACGGTGAAGTCGTCGGTGTAGGTGGCCAGCCAGGAGGTGGTCTGCTTGCCCGCGACCTCGGCGGTACCGGTCTTGGCCCGAATCTTGATCTTGTTCTGCGGCCAGCCGGCCTCCCCGAACCGCCAGGCAGCCGTGCCGTGGGTGGCCACGCCCTGCAGGCCCTTGTCGATCTTGCGGAGGGTCGCGCCGCTCACCGGCAGCTTGCCGTGCGCGTGCGGCTCGATCTCCTTGACGGACTTGCCGTCGGGGCTGACGACGGCCTTGCCGATCGTGGGGTCGTGCAGGGTGCCGCCGTTGCCGAGCGCCGCGTAGATCGTGGCCATCTGGACCGGGGTGACCAGGGTGTCGCCCTGGCCGATGGAGTAGTTGACGCTGTCACCGGCCCGCATCTTCATTCCGGAGACGCAGTTCTCCTTGGCGATCTTCTCGGCGTAGCTGGGGTCGTCCCCGGCGTTGTCGGCCTGCTTGCACCAGGCGTCCTTGTTGGCCTTCCAGTAGTCCTTCTTCCACTGGCGGTCCGGGACGCGGCCCTCGACCTCGTTGGGGATGTCGATACCGGTCTTCTCGCCGAGGCCGAACTGGTGAGCGGTCTTGTAGAACCAGTCCTTGGCGCCCTTCTTGGGCAGGTTCCCGCCGTCCTTCTTCCACTCCTTGTAGGCGAGGCGGTAGAAGACGGTGTCGCAGGAGACCTCCAGCGCCCGGCCGAGGTTGATGCCGCCGAAGCTCTCCGACTCGAAGTTCTTGAAGACCTGGCCGCCCACCTCGAAGTCCGAGGAGCAGTTGTAGCGGCCGTCGAAGGGGTAGCCGGCCTTGACGGCCGCGGAGGTGGAGACGACCTTGAAGATGGAGCCCGGCGCCGCCAGGCCCTGGATCCCGCGGTTGAGCAGCGGGTAGTTGGACTTCTTCCCGGTGAGCTTCGCGTACTCCTTGCCGGAGATGCCGCCGACCCAGGCGTTGGGGTCGTACTCGGGGTTGGAGGCCATGGAGACGACCCGCCCCGTCTTGTTCTCCATCACCACGACGGCGCCCGCGTCGGCCTTGTAGTTGCGGCCGGTGTTCTTGTCGAACTTCTTGCGGGCGTCCTTCATCGCCTTGTCGAGCTGCTTCTCGGCGACAGCCTGGAGCCGCGAGTCGATCGAGGTGATCAGGTTCGAGCCGGGGCGGGCCTTGTCCCGCTCGGCCTCGCCCATCACACGTCCGAGGTTGTCCACCTCGTAGCGGGTGACGCCCGAGGAGCCGCGCAGTTCGCTGTCGTAGGACCGCTCCAGGCCGTTGCGGCCGACCTCGTCGGAGGCCAGGAACGGCGAATCGGTGTCCTTGGCCTTCTCGATCTCGTCGTCGGTGACGGGCGAGAGGTAGCCGAGCACCTGCGAGGTGTTGGCGCCGTGCGGGGCCGGGTAGCGCCGGACGGCCTCCGGCTCGGCGGTGATCCCGGGAAAGTCCTCGGAGCGCTCCCGGATCTGCAGGGCCTGCTGGGGCTCGGCGTCGTCGGTGACCGGGATCGGCTGGTAGGGGGAGCCGTTCCAGCACGGCTGCGGGGTCTCCGCGTTGCAGAGCCGCACCTTCTCCTTGACCGTCTTGGGCGACATGCCCAGGACCTTGGCGAGCCGTTCCAGGACGGCCTTGCCGTCGTCGTCCTGCTTCATCAACTCGGTGCGCGAGGCCGAGACGACCAGGCGGGTCTCGTTGTCGGCGATGGGCACGCCCCGCGCGTCCAGGATCGAGCCGCGGGTGGCGGGTTCGACGACCTGCTGGACGTGGTTGCCCTTGGCCTCCTTCTGGTATTCGTCGCCGTTGCGGACCTGGAGATACCACAGTCGGCCGCCCAGCGTCAGCAGCAGCGACAGCACCAGGATCTGGATGGCGACCAGCCGGATGGTGACGCGGGAGGAGCGGCCGGTCTCGGGAATGTTGGTCACGGCGCGCAACGCCTCCTCGAAGGGCGGTGGTCGGGCCGGTGGTCGTGGCCGGCGGGCGCCGGGCGGGAAGCCGGAGGGAAATCCGGGGGAAACGCCGGAGAGAACGCCGGAGAGAACGCCGGAGGGAACGCCGGGAGGAGAACCGGCCGGAGAGCCGGGAGAGAAGGAGCGCGCCTCACAGCCGCTTGACCCCCTTGATCTTCCCGGTCTTGCCGCGTCCGCTGAGGTTCACGGCCTTGTTGCGCGGGGTCCGCTTGCCGGTCTTGAGCCCCTTGCCGCCCTTGCCGAACACGCTGCCGCTGCCGCTCTTGCCGAACACGCCGCCGCCGAGCCGGGCGTCCAGGCTCCCGCCGGAGGTGAGCCAGCCGTAGGCGCGCATCCCGCCGTCCGCGCTGCCGCCGCCGGGTTCGGCCCCGATCGGGTCCTTCTCGCCGCGCCGGGCCAGGGACATGATCAGCGGAACCACGAACGGCGCCAGCAGCAGGTCGTAGAGGGTCGCGGTGAGCAGCAGTCCGCCGAGTCCGTCGGGGCGGGCCACGGTGTCCCCGACCAGGGCACCGACTCCCGCGTACAGCAGGGTGGAGCCGATGGCGGCGGAGGCGACCACGAGCATCGGCACGGTGGCCGAGCGGTGCTGCCCGCCCTCCGGCTTGGTCAGCCCGGCGGCGTAGCCGATCAGGCAGAGCACCAGCGCGTAGCGGCCCACGGCGTGGTCGGCGGGTGGGGCGATGTCGGCCAGCAGGCCGGCGGCGAAGCCCACCAGGGCGCCGGCGGTGTGGCCGTACACCAGTGCGAGGCCCAGGACGACGAGCAGCAGCAGATCGGGCACGGCGCCGGGAAGCTGGAGTCTGGCCAGCACGGTGACCTGCAGCATCAGGGCGACGACCACGAGAGCGGCCGAGAGCAGCATCCGGTTGAGGAGGTGCACTGTGGGATCAGCTCCTGGGCGAGGAGGTGGCGCCGGGCGTCTTGGTGACGGTCACCGTGGGGGCGGGCTTGGGCTTCGCGGGCTTCTTGGACTTGAGGACCTCGTCGCGCGGGTCCTTGCGCGGCGGCTTGACGACGATGCCGACCACGTCCAGTCGGGTGAATCCCACGTAGGGGCGCACCCGTACCGTCCGGGTGAGGTCGCCCTGGTGCCGGTTGACCTTGGTCACCTCGCCGACCGGGACGCCGGGGACGAATGGCTTGTCGTCGCTGGAGCCGAAGGTGACCAGCCGGTCGCCCTTCTTCACCTTGGCCTTGCCGTTCAGGAGCTGGACGGAGAGCGCGTCGCCGCCGCGCCCGGTGGCGAAGCCCAGCTCGTTGCTCTTCTCCATGCGGGTGCCGACGGTGAAGTCGGGGTCGTTGGCCAGCAGCACCGTGGAGCTGGACGGCCCCACGGTGGTCAGTCGCCCGACCAGTCCGTCACCGTTCAGCACCGTCATGTCGCGGCGCAGCCCGTCCTCCCGGCCCGCGTCGATGGTGACGGTCCAGGAGAATCCCTGGGCCGCGCCGATCGCGACGACCTGGGCGCCCTTGACCCCGTAGCCACCCGCACCGGCGGTCTTGAGGAGCTTGTCCAGCTCCTTGGCCCGCGCCCGGTTGCGGTCGCTGGAGCCGAGCTTCTGCCGCAGCGCCGCGTTCTCCTGCTCCAGTCGGCTGAGTCTGTCGTGGCGGGCACCCGAGTCGCGGACGGCGGCGACGGCGTTGCCGACAGGGTCGACGGCCGAGGCCATGCCGTTCTCTACCGGGCCAAGAACGGAGGCGGCGGACTGCCGCGCTCCGTCGAGCGGAGACTGCTCGCCCCCTCTGAGGTCCACCGTGATCAAAGCGAACGCGATGGCGATCAGCAGGACGAGCAGCAGCCGGCTTTCTCGTGTGTCCCTCACGTGCGGCGGCCGTGCCTTTCTGTGGGGCAGCCCCGCGTGGGCGGGGTGCATGGCGGGGGCCGCCACTGCGTTCGAACGACCCGCCGCGTGAACGGTCAGTTGTTGCGCACCGGCGCGCGTCCGGGGCTCAGCGGCGCGGCTGCGCGTCGAGCACCTGCTGGAGCGCCTCGAACTCCTCGACACACTTGCCGGAGCCGAGCGCGACCGAGTCCAGCGGGTCCTCGGCGATGTGGATCGGCATCCCCGTCTCCCGGCGGAGCCGCTCGTCCAGACCGCGCAGCAGCGCGCCACCGCCGGTGAGCACGATGCCGCGGTCCATCACGTCGCCGGACAGCTCCGGCGGGCACTTGTCGAGGGTGGTCTTGACCGCGTCGACGATCGCGTTGACCGGCTCCTCGATGGCCCTGCGAACCTCGGCAGCAGAGATCACCACGGTCTTGGGGAGCCCGCTGACCAGGTCGCGGCCGCGGATCTCGGTGTGCTCGTCCTTGTCGAGGTCGTGCGCCGAGCCGATGGTGATCTTGATGCTCTCGGCGGTGCGTTCGCCGAGGAGGAGACTGTACTCCTTCTTGATGTGCTGGATGATCGCGTTGTCGAGCTCGTCACCCGCCACCCGGATGGACTGCGCGGTGACGATGCCGCCGAGCGAGATCACGGCGACCTCGGTGGTGCCGCCGCCGATGTCCACCACCATGTTGCCGGTCGCCTCGTGGACGGGCAGCCCGGAACCGATCGCCGCGGCCATCGGCTCCTCGATGATGTGCACCTGGCGGGCACCCGCCTGGGTGGACGCCTCGATGACGGCACGGCGCTCGACCCCGGTGATGCCGGACGGCACGCACACCACCACGCGGGGCCGGGCGAGATAGCGCCGCTTGTGGATCTTCAGAATGAAGTAGCGGAGCATCCGCTCGGTGATCTCGAAGTCGGCGATCACGCCGTCCTTCAGGGGCCTGACGGCCACGATGTTGCCAGGGGTGCGGCCGATCATCTTCTTCGCCTCGGCGCCGACCGCGAGAATCCCGCCCGTGTTGGTGTTGATCGCGACGACGGACGGCTCGTTGAGGACGATCCCGCGACCCCTGACGTACACCAGCGTGTTGGCGGTCCCGAGGTCGACAGCCATATCACGGCCGATGAACGACATGTTGGTTCCCATGGATGCGTCTGGCCTTCCAAGTGGGGCGATGTGGTGTGCGGCTACGGAAGGATGCGGAGTACCTCGCCGGTACGCTCGAAGCACGAGGCTTCCATCGTAGACGCGCTTGCTCGAACACGTGGAGACGGTTCCTCCGCCATTGTCGGCGGAAGTCCGAACGGCCACCGTAATGGTGACGTCGTGTCGGAGCCGAGCCCCGGTCCGTTCCGCCTCAGGCGGTCCATGCGGCGGCGGGCGAGGCCCGGCTCAGGAGAATCGGGGAAAGAAGATCTTCATCTCCCGTGCGGCCGACTCCTCCGAGTCCGAGGCGTGGATCAGGTTCTCCCGCACAATGGTGCCGAAGTCTCCGCGCACCGACCCGGCGGGGGCGGCGATCGGGTCGGTCGGCCCGGCCAGCGCCCGTACTCCCTCGATCACCCGTTCGCCCTCGACGACCGCGACGACGGACGGGCCGGAGGCCATGAACTCCATCAGCGGCTGGTAGAACGGGCGGCCCTCGTGCTCCGCGTAGTGCTGCTCCAGCGCGGCCCGCTCCAGCGTACGCAGCTCCATGGCCGCGATCGTCCACCCCGCCTTGCGCTCGATACGGCCGATGATCTCCCCCACCAGACCGCGTGCGACGGCATCGGGCTTGAGGATGACGAGGGTGCGCTGGGTCATGCGTGCGGCTCCTTGGCTGCGGTCGTACGGTGAGCAGAGGCTACCTGCGGGCCGCAGCCGCGCCGACGCCGGGGAGCACTTTTCCGCCGCCCGGGTGGCACCCGCCGCCTCGGCGGGTGCCGTCCGCGCCTCAGCCGGCGGGCTCGGCCCCGTCCGGCTGCGCCGCTGCGGCCGCGAAGCGCGCCTTCGCCTCGTCGACCTTCCGGCCGAAGTGCACCGAAGCCCACCAGAGACCGGCGAAGCAGGCACCCAGGAAGAACATCGCGGGAACCACGAACCCACTGGCCACCAGGGCGACCTGGAGCGCCCAGCCGAGGTGGACGCCGCCCGGACGGGTGAGGACGCCGCACAGCAGCAGGCACACAACCATGGCGACCCCGCTGACCGTCCAGACGGTGGCCGCCGAAAGGTCACTCGTCTGCATGGCGACCAATCCGGCGAAACCGATGACGAAGAACTCGCCGATCAGCGTGGACGCACACAGTGTTCGCATCTAGCGCCCCCCGCCGAGCAGCAGCCGGGCCTCGCCGACAGTGATCACCGAGCCGGTGACCAGCACCCCGGCCCCGGCGTACTCGCCCTCCTCCTCCGCAAGGGTGACCGCCTCCTCCAGCGCCGCGTCCAGCCGCGGCTCCACCTGGACCCGCTCGTCGCCGAAGACCTCCACGGCGAGCGCGGCGAGTTCGTCCACGTCCATCGAACGGTGGCTGGAGTTCCGGGTGACGACGATCTCCGCGAAGATCGGTTCGAACGCCTCCAGCAGTCCGCGCACGTCCTTGTCGGCGCTGGGGGCCACGACCCCGACGAGCCGGCTGAAGTCGAACGCCTCGCTGACGGCCTCGGCCGTGGCCAGGGCACCGCCCGGATTGTGCGCCGCGTCCAGCAGCACCGGAGGGCTGTTGCGCACCAGCTCCAGCCGGCCGGGCGAGGAGACCGCGGCGAACGCTTCGCGGACCACGTCGATGTCGAGGGTGCGGGCCTGCTGCTGGCCGATGCCGAAGAACGCCTCCACGGCGGCCAGCGCCACGCACGCGTTGTGCGCCATGTGCGCACCGTGCAGCGGGAGGAAGATGTCCGGGTACTCCCCGCCCAGGCCGCGCAGCGTGAGCTGCTGGCCGCCGACGGCGAGCTGCCGCGAGACCACGCCGAACTCCATGCCCTCGCGGGCGACGGTGGCGTCCACCTCCACGGCCTTCTTCAGCACCACGGAGGCCGCCTCCACCGGCTGCTGGGCGAGCACCACGGTGGCGTCGGGCTTGACGATCCCGGACTTCTCCTGAGCTATCCGCTCGGGCGTGTCGCCGAGCCGGTCGGTGTGGTCGAGGGAGATGGGGGTGATGACGGCGACGCCCGCGTCGATCACGTTGGTCGCGTCCCAGGTGCCGCCCATGCCGACCTCGACGACGGCCACGTCCACCGGCGCGTCGGCGAACGCGGCGTAGGCCATCGCGGTGAGGACCTCGAAGAAGGACAGCCGGTAGTCCTGCTGCGCGTCCACCATCTCGACGTACGGCTTGACGTCCTCGTACGTCTCGATGAAGCGCTCGGCCGACAGCGGTGCGCCGTCGACGCTGATGCGCTCGGTGACCGACTGCACGTGCGGGGAGCTGTAGCGCCCCGTCCGCAGCTCGAAGGTGCCCAGCAGCGCCTCGATCATCCGCGCCGTGGTGGTCTTGCCGTTGGTGCCGGTGATGTGGATGGAGGGGTAGGAGCGCTGCGGCTCGCCCAGCACGTCGACCAGCGCGGCGATGCGCTGCACCGAGGGGTCCAGCTTGGTCTCGCCCCAGCGGGTGGCCAGCTCCTCCTCCACCGCCCGCAGGGCCCGGTCCACCTCGGGGTCCTCGGGCCGGGCCGGCACCGGCTCCGGCTGCGGTGGTCCGGCCTGGGCGCGCAGGGTGCGGCTGCCCGCCTCGATCACCGCCAGATCGGGATCGCGGTCGGTCTCTTCCCCGACGATCTCCTCGAAGGAGGAGGGCCGCGGCTCGTGCGGCTCGGACTCGTGGGGCTCGGGTTCGTGCGGCCGGGGCTCGTCGGGCTGGGGCTCGTCGCTCACGCGACCAGTCTACGTAAGGGTCCGGCGGCGGACGGGGGTGCGTTCGGACAGACCGGACGGGCGCCTCGGCAGCGGCGGCACTCGGCGGCACTCGGCAGCCGGATTGCCCCGGACCAGGCCCTGCGCCGCATGCGGGACGCGCTGGAGCACGCTCGGCACCGCACCCGGGGCCGGACCGCCGGGCCGGCGGAGTCTGCCACGCGGGTGTGGACGGGCTTCACCCGACGGAGGGATCCGGGGACCGTGACGCACCGGACGCGGTGGCCGCCCGCGCCGTGGAGGAGGTGCCGACGAGGCAGCGGTGCCGGTGCGGCGCCGGTGCGGCGCCCGCCCCGCCGTCGACCGGTCGACCACCGGGTCGATCATCGGATGGCACATCGCGCCACACAGGCACAATCTGCCGCCACGCTGGTCATCGGCGCCCCGTCCGGCCCTCCCGGTGGGCCGGACGCGCCGGTGAAGGGGCGCCGCAGGACCGCGCACCGCGCCCGGCCGGTCGGGGCGCGGGCGCGGTCTCGCGGCGCTGCGGTCTTGCAGCGCTGCGGTCTCGCGGCGCTGCGGTCCTGCGGCGCCGCGGCTGGTCAGCCGAGCCGGTCCAACTGCTGCCGCAGCCGGTCGATGTCGGCCTCGGCGGCGGCCTTGCGGCCCCGGATCTTCTCCACCACCTGGTCGGGCGCCTTGGCCAGGAACGCCTCGTTGCCGAGCTTCGCGCCGGTCTGCGCCAGCTCCTTCTCGGCGGCTGCCAGGTCCTTGGCCAGCCGCTTGCGTTCGGCCGCCACGTCGATCGCGCCGGAGAGGTCGAGGCTGACCGTCGCACCCGCGACCGGCAGCGAGGCCGTGGCCTGGAAGCCCTCCCCCGCGGGCTGGAGCCGCAGGAGCTGGCGGACGGCGTCCTCGTGGGCGACCAGCGGGGTGCCCTCCACCGCCAGTTGGGCGGGCACCTTCTGGCCCGGCTGGAGACCTTGGTCGGCGCGGAAGCGCCGGACCTCGGTCACGGCCTGCTGGACGGTGGCGATCTCCCGCTCCGCCTCCGCGTCGCGGAACCCGGAGTCCTGCGGCCAGGGCGCGACGACCACGGACTCGCCGCCCGTCAGCGTCGTCCACAGGGTCTCGGTGACGAACGGGACGACGGGGTGCAGCAGCCGCAGGGTCACGTCCAGGACCTCGCCCAGCACGCGGCGCGAGACCTCGGCGGGCCGGCCGCCCTTGGCGAAGGTGGTCTTGGACAGCTCGACGTACCAGTCGAAGACCTCGTCCCACGCGAAGTGCCGCAGCGCGTCGGAGAGCTTGGCGAACTGGTAGTCGTCGTAGTAACCGTCGACCTCGGCCAGCACCTCGTTCAGCCGGGAGAGGATCCAGCGGTCGGTGGCCGCCAGCTCACCGGCCTCCGGCAACGGGCCCTCGACGGTGGCACCGTTCATCAGCGCGAAGCGGGTGGCGTTCCAGATCTTGTTGGCGAAGTTGCGGGACGCCTTGACCCAGTCCTCGCCGATCGGCACGTCCGTACCGGGGTTGGCGCCCGAGGCGAGGGTGAAGCGCAGCGCGTCGGAGCCGTAGGCGTCCATCCAGTCCAGCGGGTCGACGACGTTGCCGAAGGACTTCGACATCTTCTTGCCGTGCTCGTCGCGCACGAGGCCGGTCAGCGCGATGGTGTGGAAGGGCGGCTCCTCCATCACATACGTGCCGAACATCATCATCCGGGCGACCCAGAAGAAGATGATGTCGTAGCCGGTCACCAGGACGTCGGTGGCGTAGAACGTCTCCAGGTCGGGCGTCCGGTCCGGCCAGCCGAGCGTGGAGAACGGCCACAGCCCGGAGGAGAACCAGGTGTCCAGCACGTCCGGGTCCTGGTGCCAGCCCTCGCCGGCGGGCGGCTCCTCGTCCGGGCCGACGCAGACGACCTCGCCGTCGGGGCCGTACCAGACCGGGATGCGGTGCCCCCACCAGAGCTGGCGCGAAATCGTCCAGTCGTGCATGTTGTCGACCCAGTCGAAGTACCGGGAGGACATGTCGGCGGGGTGGATCCTCACCCGGCCGTCGCGGACGGCGTCGCCGGCGGCCTGTGCGAGCGGGGCGACCTTGACCCACCACTGCATGGACAGCCGCGGCTCGATCGTCGTCTTGCAGCGGGAGCAGTGTCCGACGCTGTGCACATAGGGGCGCTTCTCCTCCAGCACCCGGCCCTGCTCGCGCAGCGCGGCCACGATCGCCGAGCGCGCCTCGAAGCGGTCCAGGCCCTGGAAGGGGCCGTGCGCGGTGATGACACCGCGCTCGTCCATCACCGTGAGCATCGGCAGCCCGTGCCGGCGGCCGATCTCGAAGTCGTTCGGGTCGTGCGCCGGCGTCACCTTGACCTGCCCGGTGCCGAACTCCGGGTCGACGTGGCTGTCGGCGACGACCGGGATGGTGCGGTCGGTCAGCGGCAGCTTGATCTGCTTGCCGATCAGGTGCTGGTACCGCTCGTCGTCGGGGTGGACGGCGATCGCGGTGTCACCGAGCATCGTCTCGGCGCGGGTGGTGGCGACGACGACGGTCTCCTCGCCCTCGCCGTACCGGAGCTGGACCAGCTCCCCGTCGTCCTCCTGGTACTCCACCTCGATGTCGGAGATGGCCGTCAGGCAGCGCGGGCACCAGTTGATGATCCGCTCGGCGCGGTAGATCAGCCCGTCGTCGTGCATCTTCTTGAAGACGGTCTGCACGGCACGCGAGAGCCCCTCGTCCATGGTGAAGCGCTCGCGGGACCAGTCGACGCCGTCGCCGAGGCGCCGCATCTGGCCGAGGATCCTGCCGCCGTACTCCTCCTTCCACCGCCACACGCGCTCGACGAACGCCTCCCGGCCGAGGTCCTGGCGTGACTTGCCCTCCTCGCCGAGCTGCTGCTCGACCTTGTTCTGGGTGGCGATGCCCGCGTGGTCCATACCGGGCAGCCACAGCGCCTCGTAGCCCTGCATCCGCTTGCGGCGGGTGAGCGCGTCCATGAGGGTGTGCTGGAAGGCGTGCCCCAGGTGCAGGGATCCGGTGACGTTCGGGGGCGGGATGACGATCGTGTAGGGCGGCTTGCCGCTCTTGGCGTCGGCCTCGAAGTAGCCCCGCTCCACCCAGCGCTCGTACAGCTTCCCCTCTACCTCGGCCGGCGCGTACTGGGTCGGCAGATCTGCGGGGGCGGCGCTGTTCGGCCCGTCGGCTGCCGGGCTCTGCTGAGTGTTGTCGGTCACGACGGCCAGTGTACGGGCGTCCATGCGCCGCCCTCGAACCGGTTCGCGGACCGGTGGCGCACACCATCGCGCCATCCGTCACTATGTGCGGAGCGCATTCGACTACTTGTTCACGGAGGGGAAGCGCCGCTCATGAGCAACCAGCAACCCGGCCCTTACGGCCAACAGCCAGGGCAGCCCGGGCCGTACGGCCAGCAGCCGGGTCCGTACGGGCAGCCGCCGCAGCAGGGCGGCCCCAACCCGTACGGCGGCGCCCCCGGGCAGCCCGGTTACGGCTACCCGCAGCAGCCGCCACAGCAGCCACCCGGACCGCCGCCGCAGGGCTACGGATTCCCGCAGCAGCAGGGCGCGCCGGGCCGGCCCGGCCAGGCCGACCCCTACGGCCAGCAGGGGCCCTACGGCCAGCCCGACCCTTACGGCCCGCAGGGGCCCTACCAGCAGGGGCCCTACGGTCAGCCCGGGCCGCCGATGCCGCCGCAGGGCGGTGGCGGCAAGGGCAAGACGATCGGCATCGTGGCCGGCGCGCTGGTGCTGGTGGCGGCCGTCATAGGCGGCGTCGTCCTGTTCACCGGCACGGACGACGACAAGGGCGGCGGCGACAAGGGCGGCGGCTCCGTGGTGGCCGACGACGGCAAGAAGTACAAGCTCATCACCCCGGCGACGGTGGCCGGCGAATTCGACAAGACGCCCGGCTCGGAGAACAGCTCCTCGAACGGGTTCAGCGACTCGGACAAGGACAAGTTCGAGCAGTTCGGCGTCAAGGACCCCAAGACCGTCTCCGCCAGCTATGAGAGCGGCACCGGCATCGACGCGAAGAAGCTCAGCTTCGGCGGTGTCTACGGCGAGATCGAGAACCCGGATGCCGTCGTCAACGCGGCGCTGCTGATGGTCGCCAAGGAGGCCAAGGAGGACCCGGACACCAGCGGGGGCGGCAAGGCCCAGCTCGAGGGCGAACCGGAGGAGGTCCACCCCAGCGGCCTGGGCGACGACGCGGTGATGAAGTGCCAGAAGGTGAAGTACAGCGCACCGCCCGGAAACACTTCGGGGGTCGACAGCTTCACCATGCCGTTCTGCATGTGGGGCGACCACAGCACCATCGGCTTCGTGGTGACCGCCTCCGCGGCCGACGCGCTCAGCGGAAAGGGCACCTCGGTCACCGAGGCCGGCGAGACGACCGCCAAGGTCCGCAAGGACGTCCGCGTGCCGATCACCTGACGCCCCGCCCCTCGGCGGAGAGCGCGCGGCGGCGTCCGGGAGACTTCCCGACGCCGCCGCTGTGCGCTGGGGCCTTCCGTGACATGTCCGGATGATTCGCCGGTCGTTCTTCACGATTGCGTTCCCGGGCGGCCCCGATTCGGCGCCCGGTGCGGCACTCCCGTCGTGGATCCGTCAGGATGTGCGAGCGCGTTCAAGCACATCAACGGAGGGGAAGCGCCGCCATGAGCCAGAACCAGCCGGGTCCCTACGGGCAAGACCCCTACGGGCAGCAGCCGCAGCAGCAGCCCGGTTACGGGTACCCGCAGCAGCCGCCCCAGCAGCAGCCCGGCTACGGCTACCCCCAGCAGGGCCAGCCCCAGCAGCAGCCCGGCTACGGCTACCCGCAGCAGGGCCAGCCCCAGGGCGGCGCTCCGTACGGCCAGCCGGGCCAGCCCCAGGGCGGCGCTCCGTACGGGCAGCCGGGCCAGCCGCAGGGCGGCGCTCCGTACGGGCAGCCGGGGCAGCCGGGGATGCCCGGACAGCCGCACCCGGGCATGCCGATGCCGCCGCAGGGCGGCGGGGGCAAGGGCAAGACCATCGGCATCGTGGTCGGCGCGCTGGTCGTCGTGGGCGCCCTCGTCGGCGGCCTGTTCCTGTTCGGAGTCGTCGGCGGCGGCGACTACAAGCTGGACGCACCGCAGTCCATAGGCGAGTACCAGCGCAAGGGCGAGCCCGACACCGGCAAGGGCGGCCAGGTCAAGGTCGGCACCGGCGAGGACAAGAAGCAGGACATCCCCGGGATGGATCCCGAGGGCCACATCAGCGCGGTGTACACCGCCGGCGAGAAGAGGCTGAACTTCAGCGGCGCCTACGGCACCCTGGACGACCCCGAGAAGGGTGTGGACTGGCTGCTGGGCCAGCTCGAGAAGACCACCGGCGGCTCGGCCAAGGCCGCGGGCGAGCCGAAGAAGGTGAGCCCCTCCGGGTTCGACGGCGACCTCATGAAGTGCCAGGACTACAAGATCATGGGCACCACCATGCCGGTGTGCGCCTGGGCGGACGACAGCACCATCGCCATCGTGACCGCCACCAACGGCAGCGGCCCCGCCTCCTCCGACGAGACCGCCGAACTGACCGCGAAGGTCTACGACGCGGCACGGGTCGAGAAGTGAGCCGAGCTTGAGCGCACCGCCTCCGGCCCCCTGCCGGTCGGGCGGTCACGGGCAGCCTCCGGGCCCCGGCGCCGGTCCCCTCGGACCGCCGCCGGGGCCCGGTTTCCGTGCTCCCGGACCCTGGGCGACCGGCCGCCACCTCATCGCCCACCCGAGTCCGGACAGTGTCGACCTGGCGGAGTCCGCGCGGGTCACCGTGCGCATCGAGGAACAGGTGAGGGTGCCGAGGCAGCCGCGCGGCCGGTCAGGCCGACCGGCCCCGGCGACGACCGGCAGCCCCTCCGTCACGAAGGCCCGCCCCGGATCGGGGCGGGCCTTCGTGACGGTACGGAGGGGGAACCGGCTGCCGGGGCCCCGGACCGCCGCCGGAACCGGGGCGGTCAGGCGCTCTTCTCGTGGCGCTGCTGGTCGCCGTTGCCGCGGGCGCGCGGCACCAGGGTCGGGTTCACGTTGGAGTGCACGACCTCCTCGGTGATCACGACGCGCTCGACGTCCTTGCGCGAGGGCACCTCGTACATCACCGACTGGAGGACCTCCTCCATGATGGCGCGCAGCCCGCGGGCCCCGGTGCCGCGCAGGATGGCCTGGTCGGCGATGGCCTCCAGGGCCGGGCGGTCGAAGTCCAGCTCGACGCCGTCGAGTTCGAAGAGCCGCTGGTACTGCTTGACGAGCGCGTTCCTGGGCTCCATGAGGATCTGCAGCAGGGCCTCGCGGTCCAGGTTGTGCACCGAGGTGATGACCGGCAGCCGGCCGATGAACTCCGGGATCATCCCGAACTTCACCAGGTCCTCCGGCATGACCTCCTCGAACTGGTTGGTCGCCTCGATCTCCCGCTTGGAGCGGATGTCGGCGCCGAAGCCGATGCCCTTGGCACCCGCCCGGGACTCGATGATCTTCTCCAGGCCGGCGAACGCGCCGCCCACGATGAACAGCACGTTCGTCGTGTCGATCTGGATGAACTCCTGGTGCGGGTGCTTGCGGCCGCCCTGCGGAGGCACCGAGGCGGTGGTGCCCTCCAGGATCTTCAGCAGCGCCTGCTGCACGCCCTCGCCCGAGACGTCGCGGGTGATCGAGGGGTTCTCGCTCTTGCGGGCCACCTTGTCGATCTCGTCGATGTAGATGATCCCGGTCTCGGCCTTCTTGACGTCGTAGTCGGCCGCCTGAATGAGCTTCAGCAGGATGTTCTCGACGTCCTCGCCGACGTAGCCCGCCTCCGTGAGCGCCGTGGCGTCGGCGATGGCGAAGGGGACGTTCAGCATCCGCGCGAGGGTCTGGGCCAGCAGCGTCTTGCCGGAACCGGTGGGGCCCAGCAGCAGGATGTTGGACTTCGACAGCTCGATGCCGTCGTCCCGGCCCTGGCCGTTCTCGCCGGCCTGCACCCGCTTGTAGTGGTTGTAGACGGCCACCGAGAGGGCCTTCTTGGCGGCCTCCTGGCCGACGACGTAGCCCTCCAGGAACTCGTAGATCTCCCGGGGCTTGGGCAGCTCGTCCCACCGGACTTCGGAGGATTCGGCGAGTTCCTCCTCAATGATCTCGTTGCAGAGATCGATGCACTCGTCGCAGATGTACACACCTGGACCCGCGATGAGCTTCTTCACCTGCTTCTGGCTCTTGCCGCAGAACGAGCACTTGAGCAGATCGCCGCCATCACCGATGCGTGCCACGAGGAGCTTCCCCTTCGCCTGGGATCCGTCAGGGATACGGACCGAGGTACGTGCTCTTCGACGGTACCTTGCCGGACCGCCGGAATGGGCCCCCCTTGGAGCGACCGGACGGACACATCCGGCGCCGCCCCAAGGGGGCAGGGTCGTGCGCGCGAACCCTCAGACCCCCACCGAGGTCTTCCGGGTGGAGACGATCTGGTCGATCAGGCCGTACTCCAGGCACTCCTCAGCGGTGAGGATCTTGTCGCGCTCGATGTCCTGCGAGATGATCTCGCGCTCCTTGGTGGAGTGCTTCGTCAGCATGTCCTCCAGCTGCTCGCGCATCCGCTGGATCTCGTTGGCCGCGATCTCCAGGTCCGAGACCTGACCGCGCCCCGTCTCGCTGTAGGGCTGGTGGATCAGGATGCGGGCGTTGGGCAGCGCCATCCGCTTGCCGGGGGTGCCGGCGGCCAGCAGCACGGCGGCCGCGGAGGCGGCCTGCCCCATGCAGACCGTCTGGATGTCCGGCTTGACGAACTGCATCGTGTCGTAGATGGCGGTCAGCGCGGTGAAGGAGCCGCCCGGCGAGTTGATGTAGACCGAGATGTCGCGGTCGGGGTCCATCGACTCCAGGCACAGGAGCTGCGCCATGACGTCGTTGGCCGAGGCGTCGTCGATCTGCACACCGAGGAAGATCACGCGCTCTTCGAAGAGCTTCGCGTACGGGTCGTACTCCCGCACGCCCTGCGAGGTGCGCTCGACGAAGCGCGGCACGACGTAGCGGGACTCGGGCGCGATGCCGGTGAACTCGGCCCGGGCGTCCGTGGGAAATGAGGTCATCGGGAGGTTCTCCTGGAGATGAGCTGGTGGCTGCGGGAGGAGCGGGTGCCCTGCGGCGCTGTGGCGGGGCTCACGCACCCGTGCCGCCACCGCCGGGAAGCTGCGCGGCACTGCCGTACACCTCGTCGATGAGGCCGTACTCGCGCGCCTCCTCGGCGGTGAACCAGCGGTCGCGGTCCGCGTCGCGGGTCCACTGCTCGACGGTCTGACCGCTGTGCGCGGCCGACAGCTCGGCCAGCCGCTTCTTGGTGCGCAGCAGCTGCTCGGCGTGGATCTTGATGTCGGTGGCCGAGCCCGCCAGGCCCGCGGAGGGCTGGTGGATGAGGATGTCGGCGTTGGGCAGCGCGAAGCGCTTGCCGGGGGTGCCCGCGGTCAGCAGGAACTGTCCCATGGAGGCGGCCAGGCCCATGGCGATGGTGACGACATCGTTCTTGATGTACTGCATGGTGTCGTAGATCGCCATGCCCGCCTGGACCGAACCACCCGGGCTGTTGATGTACAGGAAGATGTCCTTGTCCGGGTCGGCGGCAAGGAGCAGAAGCTGGGCGGTGATCTTGTTGGCGATATCGTCGTCCACCGGCTGGCCGAGGAAAATGATGCGCTCGTCGAGCAGCCGGTTGTAGACCTGATCGCCGAGGCCACCACCGAAGTTGGGCTCGCCGGCGGCGGAAGGCATCGGAAGCGTCACGTGTCCACCTGCTCGTGTCCGGACGGCCACGCGGAGCTGGCCGCCACTGGGGTCTTCGTCTACTGGGGACCCTAACGCGCCGGTCGTCGGCCGCCATCCCGGGCCGAGCGCATTTCGCTGTGAGCGCAGGTGCCCCGGGCGGGTGCGTCCGCCGCGGCCGACAGCCGAACGGGGGGCGCCCGGGCGTGCACTCGCGCGCCCCGGCGCCCCCCGTTCGCGGGTCAGGCGAGCCGGATCAGCTCTCGGTCTTGCCGGCCTCGTCCGCGGCCTCGGCGGCCGGGGCCTGCTCGGCCTCGGCGCCTTCCTCGGCCTCCTCTGCGTCCTCGTCGCTCAGGTCGACGACCTCGCCGGCGGTGTCCTTGACGGTCACGGCCTCCACCACGGTGGCCAGTGCCTTGCCGCGGGCGACCTCACCGACGAGGACCGGCACCTGGCCGCCCTCGACGACGGCCTGCGCGAACTGGTCGGGGCTCATGCCGGAGGACTGGGCACGGCGCATCAGGTGCTCGGTCAGCTCTTCCTGGCTGACGTTGAGCTTCTCCTTGCTGACCAGCTCGTCGAGCACGAACTGGGTCCGGATGCCCTTCTCCGCCTGCTCCTTGAGCTCGGCGTCGAACTCTTCCTCGCTCTTGTCCTGCATCTTCAGGTAGGACTCGAGGTCCAGGCCGAGCTGGCCGAGTTGGTGGTTGACCAGGTTGTGCTTGCGGCTCTCGATCTCGTCCGCCAGCAGCTTCTCCGGAACCGGGACCTCGATCAGCTCCAGGAGGGCGTCGAGCACCTTCTCCTGGGCCTGGGTCGCCTGCTCCTGCTTCTTCTGGTCGGCCAGCCGCTTGCGGCTGTCCTCGCGCAGCTCCTCCAGCGTGTCGAACTCGCTGGCGAGCTGGGCGAACTCGTCGTCCAGCTCGGGCAGTTCCCGTGCGGAGACGGTCTGGACGGTGACGGCGACCTCGGCCTCGCGGCCCGCGCCGGAGCCGCCCTTCAGCTCGGAGGTGAAGGTGGCGCTGCCGCCCGCCTCCAGGCCGGTGACGGCCTCGTCGATCCCGTCGAGCAGCTCGCCGGAGCCGATGGTGTAGTCGACGCCCTGGGCGACGCCGTCCTCCAGCACCTCGCCGTCGATCCGGGCCTCGAGGTCGACCTTGACGACGTCGCCCTCGGCGGCGGCCCGCTCGACCGCGGTGGTCGAGGCGAAGCGCTCGCGGAGCTGCTCGACGGCCTCGTCGACGTCCGCGTCGGAGACCTCGGCCGCCTCGACCTCGACCTCGATGCCGGAGTAGTCCGGGATCTCGATCTCGGGGCGGACGTCCACCTCGGCGGTGAAGGCCAGCAGCTCGTTGTCCTTCAGCTCGGTGATGTCGACCTCGGGCTGGCCGAGCACGTTGAGCTCGCCCTCCTCGACGGCGGACTGGTAGAGCTTCGGAAGCGCGTCGTTGACGGCCTCCTCGAGGACGGCACCGCGGCCGAAGCGCTGGTCGATCAGGCGCGCAGGGATCTTGCCCTTGCGGAACCCGGGCACGGTGACCTGCTGGTTGATCTTGCTGTACGCCGCGTCGAGGCTGTCCTTGAGCTCCTCGAAGGGCACCTCGACAGTGAGCCGAACCCGGGTCGGGTTCAAGGTCTCCACGGCGCTCTTCACGGTCGGTCTCCTTGGGGCTGGCATTGGGGGTTCTGCTGACTTCTTGGCTGCGCCCCGTATGCATGCAGACACGACACAGGCACGCGCGTCTTTCATAGTACGTGGTCGGGGTGGCCGGATTCGAACCGACGACCTTCCGCTCCCAAAGCGGACGCGCTACCAAGCTGCGCCACACCCCGTCGGTGCGACACGTAGAGTACATGTCGTAGGATGCGGTGCGTGCCGATCCGGTCCGCCGATCCGGCTCACGCGGGCGTAGCTCAATGGTAGAGCCCTGGTCTTCCAAACCAGCTACGCGGGTTCGATTCCCGTCGCCCGCTCAGGAGTGCGAAAGGCCCGGCCCCCGAGGGGGCCGGGCCTTTCGTCGTCTCGCGAGGGCATCGTCGTCCCACGCGGGCCCCCGCGGTGTCGCCCCGCCACTCGGTCGCGGCATCGGCCCGCCGCCCTGTCGTGGCGTCGGCCCGTGTCGCAGAGCGTCTCTGCCCGGCTGCGGTGCGGGCATGCCGGGGCCGGGCGCGGGCATCCCCGGGGAGGGCGGGCGCGAGGGCACCGCACGCGTCCGGCCGCCCCCGGGGGAGCCGCCCGGACGCGGCCCGGCGACGCGTGGCGGCGGGGTACGGCGGGTGGCGCGGAGGCGGGCCGGGAAGAACACGCGGCCGCTTGCGGGCGGGCCTCCCCGCGGGGAGGCCGCATCTGCCGGGAGCGGATCCGGTCGGCGGCCCCGCTAGAAGCTGATCTGGTTGATCGTGTCGGCGACCGAGTTCAGGAACCGGTTGATGGACGGGGCCATGCCGCTGGAGGCGAGGAAGAAGCCGAAGAGCACGGCGACGATGGCGGGCCCCGGCTTGATGGACTTGCTCCGGATCATCACGACCAGGATGACCGCCAACAGCACGACAACGGACAGCGAGATGGCCACAACTGCTCACACCCTCATGGTCGGAACGCCTCACCCGGCCTCGGGGGGCCGCCACTGTGGCCGTACCCCCGCGCACAGCGCGCACCCATCGTGCCACCAACTCCCTTGCGCGAGGAGCCGACCGGAGCGCCACCGGGCCCATCATCGGGTAAATACCGATCATCGACCAGGGGGACAGCATGGGACACTTGGGACGTAGGTGACGCAGTCGGCAGGGTGCGGGAGGCTCGTCATTCCCCCCATCAATTCGACGTGATCACCGCACGACGACTTGACGAATGCCGGGAATGCGTCGCGTGGCACATCGCACGGCAGGTGCACTTTGTGCAGAAAGACCGGCACGCGGTGCCGCATCCCTCCGGCGGCCGGAATTCTCCGAGGTGATCTGCGAATTGTGTCCTCGCTCACAGTGCGTACCGAGAGCGCCGTCCCCCTTGTCTCCGGCGTCACAGTGACCTCATACACCCCGGTTGGACGGGACATCGTCCGGCAGATCGAACATTCACGTCACACCCCGTCAGCCCCGTTCCGGAAGTCGGCGAATAGCGCACGGTGAGGCGGGAAGGCGGCGCGGGGCGAGAATTTACGGCTCACACGGTGACCCGCTATGGTGCGGCAGATGTTGCACGCTGGTTATGAGCGGGCGCCGCTCCCCCCCGTCCGCCAGGAGTCCCCCTCCGAGACGCCACCCGCGTCCGCGGAGCAGGCTGCGAAGTCGCAGCCCTCGCAGGCGCAGAAGAAGCCAGCAGCCAAGCAGCGGGACCCGTTCTTCGACAACGCGAAGTACCTGACGATCGTCCTGGTCGGGATCGGGCACGCCTGGGACCCGCTGCGCAGCGACAGCCGAACGGCCGAGGCGCTCTACTTCGTCCTCTACACATTCCACATGCCGGCGTTCATCATCATCTCGGGCTACCTCTCCAGGAGCTTCGAGGGCAAGCCGAAGCAGGTCCAGCGGCTGGTCACCGGGGTGGTCGTGCCCTACCTGGCGATCCAGTTCGGCTACACGTTCTTCATGCGCTGGGCCAACGACGACCCGGACCGCGAGTTCCACTTCCAGGAGCCGGGGTTCGCACTGTGGTTCCTGTGCGCGCTGTTCCTCTGGCGGCTGACGACGCCGCTGTGGAAGAGCCTGCGCTGGCCGATGCCGGTGGCACTGGCCATCGGAGCGGCGGCCAGCGTGACACCGAGCATCAGCGGCGATCTGAACCTCATGCGGGTGGCGCAGTTCCTGCCGTTCTTCGTCCTCGGCCTCCAGTTGCGCCCCGAGCACTTCAAGCTGGTCAAGCGCAAGGAGGCGCGCTACCTCGCGGTACCGGTGACGCTGTGCGCGATGGTGTTCGCCTACTGGGCGGTCCCCCGGATGTCCAAGGCATGGTTCCTGCACGACAAGGCGGCCGAGGACATGGGCGTCCCGTCCTGGGCGGGTGCGGTGATGTACCTGGCGCTCTTCGGCTGCGGCCTGGTGATGACGGCCTGCTTCCTCTCCTGGGTGCCGCGGCGGCTGATGTGGTTCACCGCGCTGGGCGCCGGCACGCTCTACGCCTACCTGCTGCACATCTTCTTCATCCAGAGCTCGCGGCAGTTCGACTGGTACGAGATGGCCTGGGTCGACCACCCGCTCAGCCGGGTCGTCATCACCCTGCTGGCCGCCGTGATGATGACGGTGCTGTGCACCCCGTGGGTGACCCGGCTGTTCAAGTTCGTGATCGAGCCGAAGATGGACTGGTTCTTCAAGCGCGACCCCGGGGCCATGGCCCGCAAGCGGGAGGCCGGCACCACGCCCGCCTCGCACCGCAAGAAGTAACCCTCCGCCCAGGCACGTTCCCCGGCCCCCTCCCGCAACCCGCGCGAGGGGGCCCGCTGCTGGGCGAGGAGCCCCGCACGGAGGTCGAACATACGGACAGCGGGTGAGCGGACGCCACGCCGGTTGACCGCGTCGGCCCCTTCGGCGGACCGGGGAGCCGTCAGTCGCGGCAGATCAGCAGCAGCGCCCGGTCGTCGTTGACGTCGCGCGCCACCGACTCGATCAGATGCCAGGCCGCGCCGTGGAAGCTCGTGGCGACATAGCGGTCGGCCTCCCCGGTGAGCCGGTCCATGCCCTCGGTGAGGTCCCGCTCCGCGGTCTCCACCAGCCCGTCGGTGAAGAGCATCAGCACGTCCCCGCGCCGCAGCGTCCCCTTGACCGGGTCGAACTCCGCACCGTCGTACACGCCCAGCAGCGGCCCCTCGGCGGCCTTCTCCTCCCATTTTCCCGAACCGGCGTTCAACTGCATCGCCGGCACGTGCCCCGCCGAGAGCAACTCGTAGTCGCCGCTGTCCAGGTCCAGGACGAGATGGACGGAGGTGGCGAAGCCCTCCTCCCAGGACTGGCGGAGCAGATAGCCGTTGGCCGCGGGCAGGAAGGCGTGCGGCGGAAGCGAGCCCAGCAGCCCGCCGAAGGCGCCGGAGAGCAGCAGGGCGCGGGAGGCGGCGTCCATGCCCTTGCCGGAGACGTCGGTGAGGACCAGTTCCAGGGTCCGGCGCCCCGGACCGGTGCGCGCGGCGACGACGAAGTCCCCGGAGAAGGACTGCCCGCCCGCCGGGCGCAGGGCCATCTCGTGGTGCCAGCCGGCCGGCAGCTTGGGCAACTTGCTCTGCACCCGGATGCGTTCGCGCAGGTCGAAGAGCATGGTGCCGCCGCGCCGCCAGGGCACACCCACCCGGCTGCGGAACTGCGCGACGAGCAGTGCGGAGAGTCCGGCCGCCGCCACCACCAGGATGGTGCCCGGCGTCACGCGCCCGCCGTCGGCCGACTCCCAGGGCGGCAGCAGCAGCGACTCGACCATGAGCGCGACCGCGGCGGCCGCGTACAGCGCCAGCAGACTGGCGGGCCGCAGCAGCAGGCCGCCCGCGATGAGCGGGAGCACCAGCGCCTCGGGGGCGCACCACAGCGGGGTGAGGACGGTGGCGCAGGCCAGGGCCGGGACGGTGAGCAGCAGGCCGACCAGTGCGACCCAGTCGGAGGCGCCGCCGCGGAAGTAGTCGACAGCGGACCTGCGCAGGGTGGTGCGGGCCCGGTGCCAGGTCTTCTGCGCCTGGTGCAACCGGGCCGTGGCTGCTGAGAGTCCCACGCGGCGGTCCGCCATGCTCACGGAGCCTAGCCACCCCGTCGGCGAGCCGTCGATTCCCGGCAGCGGCCGGGAGGTGTGCGCGGGGTCCGCGCGCCCAGGGGGGCGGCGCGCCAGCGGGCAAATACGTTCGCTCGCGTTCGAACTGCCTGCTAGTGATGAAGGTATGACAAATGAGCCGCAGGTTCTCCAGCCGTCCGAGTGGGACGCCTGGTACGCGTCCCTGCAGAGTGCGTTCGCCGCGGACGAGACGTCCGAGGAACAGGAACTGAACCGTGCGCTGACCGAGTCGGAGCGCTCGATCGGGGTGTGGGACGAGGGGCGCCCGGTGGCCACGGCGGGACTGCTGTCGTTCCGGATGGCGGTGCCCGGTGGCGCCGTCGTCCCGGCGGCCGGCGTGACGATGGTGAGCGTGGCGCCCACCCACCGCAGGCGGGGGCTGCTGCGCTCGATGATGCGGCGGCAGCTCGACGACGTACGGGAGGCCGGCGAGGAGTCGCTGGCGGTGCTGACGGCGTCCGAGGCGGGGATCTACGGCCGGTTCGGCTACGGCCTGGCGGCGCGCTCGCTCTCGGCGCGGATCGACACCGCGCGGGTCGCGTTGGAGCTGCCCGCCGGGACGGCGGACGAGGCGGCGGGGCTGCGGCTGCGCCAGTCGGACGAGGCCGCTTCGCTGCTCGCGGAGTGCGAGTCCGTCTACGCCCGCGCGGTGCCCCGCCGTCCGGGAATGCTGGAGCGGCGCCCGGGGTGGGAGCGGGTGCCGCTGGTCGACCCGGAGCGCAAGCGCGACGGGGCCTCGCCGCTGCGCTGCGTGGTGGTGCTGCGGGACGGCGAACCGGTGGGGTACGCGCGCTACGCGGTCCGGCTGCACTGGACGCAGACCGGCGCCGCCGAGGGCGAGGTGCGGCTGCGGGAGCTGGAGGCGCTGGATCCGGCCGGGCACGCCGCGCTGTGGCGCTTCTTGTGGGGCATCGACCTGACGGCCACCGTGGTCGCCGACGACCGGCCGCTGGACGACCCCTTGCTGCACCTGGTGGACGATCCGCGCCGGTGCGCGACGGCGTTCCGGGACGCGCTGTATCTGCGGCCGGTGGAGGTCGGCGCCGCGCTGGCAGCGCGCGGCTACGCCGCCCCGGTGGAGGTGGTGCTGGAGGTCGAGGACGCGTTCTGCCCCTGGAACACGGGCCGCTGGCGGCTGTCGGGCGACGTGAAGGGGGCGGTGTGCGAGCCGACCCGGGACGCGGCCGACCTGTCGCTGTCCGTGCGGGAGCTGGGGCGCGCGTATCTGGGCGGGACCTCGCTGTCCGCGCTGGCCGGGGCCGGGCTGGTGCGGGAGCAGCGGCCGGGCTCGGGCGCGCTCGCGGCAGCCTCCGCGGCCTTCGGCAGCGATGTCCAGCCGTGGCTGCCGCACGGGTTCTGACCGGTCACCGGCGCTGGCAGGAGGGGCACCAGAAGAGGTTCCGGGCCGCGAGTTCCGCGGTGGCGACCGGGCCGCCGCACACCAGGCAGGGCTGTCCGGCCCGGCGGTAGACGTAGACCTCGCCGCCGTGGTCGTCCACGCGCGGCGGGCGTCCCATGGCCTCGGGGGTGTGCTCGTGGCGCACGGTGTCGATGCGGTTCTTGCGGACGCCGTCGGTCATCAGCGCGACGAGGTCGTCCCAGAGCGCTTCCCATGCGGTGCGGGTGAGGTCCCGACCGGCGCGGTAGGGGTCGATGCCGTGCCGGAAGAGCACCTCGGCGCGGTAGACGTTGCCGACCCCGGCGACGATCTTCTGGTCCATCAGCAGCGCGGCGACGGTGGTGCGGCTGCGGGAGATCCGCGCCCAGGCGGCTGCCGGGTCGGAGGCAGGGCGCAGCGGGTCGGGGCCGAGCCGGTCGCCGACCGCCTGCTTCTCCGGTTCGGTCAGCAGTTCGCAGCGGGTGGGCCCGCGCAGGTCGGCGTAGTGCAGCGGGCCCGCGGGGCGCTCGCCGGGGCGGGTGACCAGCCGCAGCCTGACCTGCCCGACGGGTGCCGGGGGCGGGCCCTCGCCGAACCGGAAGGTGCCGTAGAGGCCCAGGTGGATGTGGACCCAGCCGACCGGCCCGAAGCCCAGGAACAGGTGCTTGCCGTGCGCCTCGGTGGCCGACGGCGCCGCGCCGTCCAGCAGCGCGGCGCCGTCGGCGAACTTGCCCTGGGGGCTGGAGACGTCCAGCGGGTGTCCGGCGAACCGGTCCGCGACCTCGCGGGCGAGCCGGTGGATGGTGTGGCCCTCGGGCACGGCTCAGGGCTGGGGGTGGTGCGCGGGCACGGGCGGCAGCTCGCCGCTGCGCTCGAAGTCGGCGAGCATCGCGATACGGCGCCGGTGCCGCTCGCCCTCGGAGAAGGGGGTGTTCAGGAAGGTCTCCACGAAGGAGACGGCCTCCTCGGTGGTGTGCATCCGGGCGCCCACGCTGACCAGGTTGGCGTCGTTGTGCTCGCGGGCCAGGGCGGCCGTCTCGGTGCTCCAGGCCAGGGCGCAGCGGGCGCCGGGGACCTTGTTGGCGGCCATCTGCTCGCCGTTGCCGGAGCCGCCGATGACGATGCCGAGCGCCTCGCCGTCCGCGGCGGTGCGCTGCGCGGCGCGCAGGCAGAAGGGCGGGTAGTCGTCCTCGGCGTCATAGATGTGGGGGCCGCAGTCGACGGGCTCGTGGCCGGCCGTGCGGAGCCACTCGACGAGGTGGTTCTTCAGTTCGAAACCGGCGTGATCGGAGCCGAGGTAGACGCGCATGACGGAGAGTGTGCCATCTTCGCCGGGCGACCGGCCGCCCAGGGCGCGGTCAGGCGGCGCGAGGCCCGGTCAGACGGCGGAGCAGGACGTGTTTCTCAGCCGTACGGGATGTTTTTCCGATGTTCCGTAGGCAACAATCGTGATTCACCTCTTCCATAGGGGGCGGTACGGGCCGTTACATGTGAGCGCTCGTTTGCACACCACCCTCATTAGGAGCCGGCTGCCCCATGAGTTCCCAGCACACCCCGCGCACGTCGGGGGAGCCGCCACAGAGCCCGTCCGCACCCGGTACCGGGGACGGCGACGGCCTCCAGGCGGGTCTCAAGAACCGCCATCTGTCCATGATCGCCATCGGCGGCGTCATCGGCGCCGGACTCTTCATCGGCTCCAAGGCCGGTATCGCGGACGCCGGTCCCGGCATCCTGCTGTCCTACGCACTCGCCGGGCTGCTCGTCGTCCTGGTGATGCGGATGCTGGGCGAGATGGCCGCCGCCCAGCCGACCTCCGGGTCGTTCTCCACCTACGCCGACCGTGCGCTGGGCCGCTGGGCCGGGTTCACCATCGGCTGGCTGTACTGGTTCTTCTGGTCCGTCGTGCTCGCCGTCGAGGCGACCGCGGCCGCCGAGATCCTGGAAGGCTGGGCGCCCGCGGTACCGCAGTGGGGCTGGGCCCTGCTGGTGATGCTGGTACTGACCGGCACCAACCTGATCTCCGTCGGCTCCTACGGCGAGTTCGAGTTCTGGTTCGCGGGGATCAAGGTCGTCGCGATCATCGCGTTCATCGTCATCGGCGTGATCGCCTTCGCGGGCCTGCCGCCCGCCGACCACTTCGCGGGGACGGAGAACCTGACCGGGCACGGCGGATTCCTGCCCCACGGGCCCGGAGCGATCCTCTCCGGCATGCTGCTGGTGGTCTTCTCGTTCATGGGCAGCGAGATCGTGACCCTGGCCGCCGCCGAGTCGCCGAACCCGGTCGACGCCGTACGCAAGGCCGTCAACAGCGTGATCTGGCGGATCGGGCTGTTCTACATCGGCTCGATCTTCGTGATCGTCTCGCTGCTGCCCTGGGACTCGAAGGCGATCGCCTCCGAGGGCCCGTACGTGGCCGTGCTGAACTCGCTGGACATCCCGTACGCGGGCACCGTCATGGACGTCGTGGTGCTGACCGCCGTGCTCTCCTGCCTGAACTCGGGCCTGTACACCGCGTCGCGGATGGCCTTCTCGCTGGGTGAGCGCAAGGACGCGCCGGCCTCCTTCGGCCGCACCAACGGCCGCGGTGTGCCCACCACCGCGATCCTGGCCTCGGTGGCGTTCGGGTTCGTCGCGGTCTTCTTCAACTACATCGCCAAGGACACGGTCTTCGAGTTCCTGCTGAACTCCTCCGGCGCCGTCGCCCTCTTCGTCTGGCTGGTCATCTGCGCCTCGCAACTGCGGATGCGGCGCCGGATCGAGCGGGAGGCACCGGAGAAGCTGACCGTGCGGATGTGGCTGTACCCGTATCTGACCTGGGCGACCATCGGCCTGATCGTCTTCGTGATCGGCTACATGTTCACCGACGAGGACGGCCGGATCCAGATGATCCTGTCGCTCGCCGTCGCCGCCGTGGTGCTGGCGGCCTCGCTGGTCAAGGACCGGATCGTCCGGCAGCGGGGCGAACCGCTGCCCGGCGCTCCCGGCACCGGCGGGCCCTCCGGCGAGGACGGCAGCGGGCCGGACGGCGCCGCGACCGGCCGGGTGCCGGAGCCCGCCGGGGAGGCAGACCCGCAGCCGACCCGCCACTGAGCGCTACCCGGCAGGCGGCCCCGCCCCGGGCGGGGCCGCAGAGCAAGCCGAGGGGGCCCGGCGCCGCGACGGCGCCGGGCCCCCTCGGGCACAGCAGGTCCCGGCCCGTATCCGGCCGGGCGCGGATGTCAGTCCTGGCGGCCCGCCAGCTTCCAGGCCGCGGGCAGCGCGCCCATCGCCAGTGCGGCCTTGACGGCGTCGCCGAGCAGGAAGGGCACCAGCCCGGCGGCGAGCGCCTCACCGGCCGACATACCGGTGGACAGCGCCAGGTAGGGGACGCCGAGCGCGTAGATGATCGCCGTACCGACCGCCATGGTCCCGGCCGTGCGCAGCACGCCGCGGTCACCGCCGCGGCGGGCGAGGGCGCCCACGGCGAGCGAGGCCAGCACCATGCCGAACACATAGCCGAGCGAGGGGATCCCGACCCCCGCGGACGCCTGCGCGAACCACGGCACCCCGGCCATGCCCGCCACCGCGTACAGCGCCAAGGCCAGGAAACCGCGCCCGGCGCCCAGTCCGGCGCCGACCAGCAGCGCGGCGAAGGTCTGGCCGGTGACCGGCACGGGCGAGCCCGGGATCGGCACCGCGAGCTGGGCGGCGGCGCCGGTCAGTGCGGCGCCGCCGAGGACGAGTGCGACGTCCCGGACCCGGGCGCGCGCTGAGCTGGAGGCGGGCAGCAGATCCGCGAGCACGGCTCCCGGACGCGGTGTGGCTGCGGAAGTGAGGGCACTCATCTGGCATCTCCGTCTGGTGCGAGCTGGTAGAAGCAGGCACGGGCGCGCAGAACGTCGGCCTCGTGCGCGTCGACGCTAGCCGAATCCGCTCGTGCGCCGAGCGTGAGCGGGGCGTGAGCTTGCTGACAGTGCGCGGCGGCGTGAGCTTGCTGACAGTGCGCGGCGCGGAAGGGCCGGTTCGCCCCGGTTCACCGCCGAAGGGGCTGTCCGCATTGCGGAAAGCACTGCACGATTATTGCCGTGCCGGGGCAGGCTCCCGAACACTGTGGAAACGCCAGTCTCCCCGATGGCTGCGGGACCACGCGCAGCGCCCCGTCCCCCGCTCACCCTCACACACTCCAGGAACGGCCACTGATGACGCGCACCGAGACCTCCGACGCGCCACACCCTCCCGGCGAACCCGCCGCGCGCTCCGGCCCGCCGGAGGGCACCGGCCCCTCCGGCGGTGCCCTCGCGCACGGCCTCAAGCAGCGCCACCTCTCGATGATCGCCCTGGGCGGCGTCATCGGCGCGGGGCTCTTCGTCGGCTCCGGCGCGGGCATCGCCGCCGCGGGCCCCGCGATCGTCCTCGCGTACGCCGCCTCCGGCGCGCTGGTGATGCTCGTCATGCGGATGCTGGGCGAGATGTCGGCGGCCCGCCCGGCCTCCGGCTCCTTCTCGGTCCACGCGGAGCGGGCCCTGGGACCGTGGGCGGGTTTCACCGCGGGCTGGATCTACTGGACGCTGCTGTGCGTGGCCATCGCCACGGAGGCGACCGCGGCCGCGAAGATCATGACCGGCTGGCTGCCCGGGACCGAGCAGTGGATGTGGGTCGCGCTCTTCATGCTCGTCTTCTGCGCCACCAACCTGGCCCAGGTGCGCAACTTCGGCGAGTACGAGTTCTGGTTCGCGGCGGTGAAGGTCCTGGCCATCAGCGCCTTCCTGGTGCTGGGCGGGCTCGCGATAGCCGGCCTGCTGCCGGGCACCGACTCGCCGGGCGCCGGCAACCTGACCGGGGACGGGGGCTTCTTCCCGACCGGCACCGAGGGGCTGATCGTGGGGCTGCTCGCCTCGGTGTTCGCGTTCGGCGGTCTGGAGACGGTGACGATCGCGGCAGCCGAGTCGGAGAAGCCGGTCTCGGGTGTCGCCAAGGCGGTCCGCACCGCGGTGTGGCGGATCGCGCTGTTCTACGTCGGCTCGATGCTGGTGATCGTCACGCTGATCCCGTGGCAGGACGAGTCGGTGCTCTCCGGTCCCTACGCGGCGGTGCTGGACCACCTCGGCATCCCGGCCGCCGCGCAGATCATGAACGTGGTGGTGCTCATCGCGCTGCTGTCGGCGATGAACGCCAACATCTACGGCGCCTCGCGGATGTCGTACTCGCTGGTGGAACGGGGCGAGGGCCCGGCGTTCCTGAACCGGGTGAGCGCCCAGGGGGTGCCGCGCTACGCGGTAGTCGCCTCGTCCCTCTTCGGCTTCGTGGCGGTGCTGCTGAACTTCTTCTGGGAGAAGACGGTCTTCCAGTGGCTGCTGAACATGGTCGGTGCGGCGACGCTGGTGGTCTGGGGGTTCATCGCGGTCTCGCAGTTCCGCACCCGGCGCCGGCTGGAGCGTGAGGCACCCGAGAAGCTGGTGGTGCGGATGTGGCTGTTCCCCGGGCTGACCATCGTGGCGCTCGCCGGTATCGCCGCGATTCTGCTGCTGATGCTCCGCGAGGGCGACACCCGCACCCAGTTGGCGTTCACCGCGGGTCTGACGGTGGTGCTGGCCGCGGCCGGGTACCTCCGGCAGCGGCGCCGTCCGCAGACCCCGGCGCCTGCGGACGGCTGACCCGCCCGCAGGTCCTGACGGCTCCTCAGCGCGCGGCCGGACCCACGACTTCCGGCCGATCCGAAAGAGCGGAGCGCCCCCCGTGCGCGGGGGGCGCTCCGCTCTTTCGGCATCCGTTGCTGCTAGCTTCTTTTTGCAAGTAATATGCAATAGCGAGTGAGGGGCGAGAGCATGTCGATCACGACCTACACCTTGCCGGAGCTGCCGTACGACTACTCCGCGCTGGAGCCGGTCATCAGCGGCGAGATCATCGAACTGCACCACGACAAGCACCACGCCGGGTACGTGAAGGGGGCCAACGACACCCTGGAGCAGCTCGCGGAGGCCCGGGACAAGGACCAGTGGGGTTCCGTCAACGGGCTGGAGAAGAACCTCGCCTTCCACCTGTCCGGGCACATCCTGCACAGCATCTACTGGCAGAACATGACCGGCGACGGCGGCGGCGAGCCGCTGGAGAAGGACGGCACCGGCGAACTGGCCGACGCCATCGCCGAGTCGTTCGGCGGCTTCGCCAAGTTCAAGGCCCACCTCTCCAAGGCGGCGGCCACCACCCAGGGCTCGGGCTGGGGCGTACTGGCCTACGAGCCGGTCACCGGGCGGCTCATCGTCGAACAGGTCTACGATCACCAGGGCAACGTCGGCCAGGGCTCGGTGCCGCTGCTCGTGTTCGACGCCTGGGAGCACGCCTTCTACCTGCAGTACCGCAACCAGAAGGTGGACTTCGTCGAGGCCATGTGGCGCGTCGTCAACTGGCAGGACGTCGCCGCCCGGTACACCGCGGCGAAGGAGCGCGCCACCAGCCTGCTGCTCGCCCCGTAGCCGAGGAGCACACCCCTCGCCTGCGGCAAGCCTTCCACCCTCGTGATCGTCTTCTCACCTTTCCCGGGGGCGGAGGATGGCGGGGCCCCTGTGTGGACGTGACACGCAGGGGCCCCGCGTACTGCGGGAGCCGCTCTCCGGCACACCGGCGGACGCCGGCGGCGCCGAACGGGCCCCGCACACCGGACGGACCCTGCGGGCCGGGCACGCGGGCCCGTCAGTCGAAGAGCGGGCCCACGTCGCGGGTGCGCTTGATCTCGAAGAAGCCGGGGGTCGAGGCCACCATCAGGGTGCCGTCCCACAGCCGGGCCGCGGCCTCGCCCTTGGGCGCCGGGGTGACCACCGGGCCGAAGAAGGCGATCCGCCCGCCGTCCGCACCCGGCACGGCGATGACCGGGGTGCCGACCTCCTGGCCCACCAGCCCGATGCCCTCCTCGTGCGAGGTGCGCAGGGCCGCGTCGTAGGCGTCCGAGTCGGAGGCGTCGGCCAGCGAGGCCGGCAGCCCGACCTCGGCGAGCGACTCCAGGATCACCTCCCGGTCCAGCTCCCGCCCGCCCGGGTGGGCGCGGTTGCCCAGGGCGGTGTACAGCGGACCCAGCACCGCGGAGCCGTGCTCCTGCTCGGCGGCCACGCACACCCGCACCGGACCCCAGCCGCGGGCCATCAGCTCCCGGTACTTCTCCGGCAGCTCCTCCAGCCGCTTCTCGTTGAGCACCGACAGGCTCATGACGTGCCAGCGGACCTCGATCGGCCGCAGCTTCTCCACCTCCAGCATCCAGCGGGAGGTCATCCACGCCCAGGGGCACAGCGGGTCGAACCAGAAATCGGCGGGCGTCTTCTCGGGCATGGGCCTCTCCTCGGCGACGACGGTCTGCTGCACCGCGGCCGCTGCCGCGGTGTGACCGGTGTGACGATGGTCTCCGACGCCGACAACGCACCGGGCGGGCGACGGCATTCCCGGGTGTGCCCGCCCGGCGCCGCATGCGATCCTGAACAGGCTGTCGACCATGCGGTCCGTGCCACGCGGCGGGGCCGCGACCGATCGGAGAGGAAGCGCGGCGTGCCCGGAGAGAACCTGACCCGCACGGAGGCCCGGGAGCGCGCGGCGCTGCTGACCGTGAGCGGGTACGACGTGGCGCTGGACCTGCGCTCCGCCATCGAACCGCCGCCCGCCACCGGGCCCCGCACCTTCCGCTCGACCACCACCATCCGGTTCGCCTGCACCGAGGAGGGCGCCACCACCTTCGTGGACCTGGTGGCCCCGCACGTCCACTCGGTCACCCTGAACGGCGAGACACTCCGGGTCGAGGAGGTCTTCGACGGCGTCCGGGTCACACTGTCCGGGCTGCGGGCCGCGAACGAGGTGACGATCGACGCGCAGTGCGCCTACAGCCGCACCGGCGAGGGCCTGCACCACTTCCTCGACCCCGAGGACGGGCAGGTCTACCTCTACACCCAGTACGAGCCGGCCGACGCGCGCCGCGTCTTCGCGACCTTCGAACAGCCCGACCTCAAGGCGCCCTTCGACTTCACCGTCACCGCCCCCGCCGACTGGACGGTGCTCAGCAACGGCGCCCAGGAGGGCGAGCCGCGCCCGGTGGACGACGGAGCCGCGGCCCTGTGGCGGTTCGCCCGCACCGAGTCCATCTCGACGTACATCACCGCCGTCGTCGCGGGCCCGTACCACTACGTCGCCGACACCTACCGGCGCACCCTGGAGGACGGCAGCGAGCTGGAGATCCCGCTGGGCGCCCTGTGCCGCAAGGGGCTGGCCCGCTACTTCGACCCGCAGGACATCTTCACCGTCACCAAGCAGGGCCTGGACTTCTTCCACGACCACTTCGACTACCCGTACCCGTTCGGCAAGTACGACCAGGCGTTCGTGCCGGAGTACAACATCGGCGCCATGGAGAACCCGGGCTGCGTGACCTTCCGCGAGGAGTTCGTCTTCCGCGGCAGGGTCACCGAAGCCTCCTACGAGGGCCGCGCCAACGTCATCCTGCACGAGATGGCGCACATGTGGTTCGGCGACCTGGTCACCATGGAGTGGTGGGACGACCTGTGGCTCAAGGAGTCCTTCGCGGACTTCATGGGCGCCTTCGCGCTGGTGGAGTCCACCCGCTTCCGGGACGGCTGGATCACCTTCGCCAACCGCCGCAAGTCCTGGGCCTACCGGGCCGACCAGCTCCCCTCCACCCACCCGGTCACCGCCGACATCCGGGACCTGGAGGACGCCAAGCTCAACTTCGACGGCATCACCTACGCCAAGGGCGCCTCCGTCCTCAAGCAGCTCGTCGCCTACGTCGGCAAGGACGCCTTCCTGGAGGGCGCCCGGCGTTACTTCAAGCGGCACCAGTGGGGCAACACCCGCCTGGAGGACCTGCTGTCCGTGCTGGAGGAGACCTCGGGCCGGGACATGGCCGAGTGGTCCAAGGCGTGGCTGCAGACCGCCGGGGTCAACACCCTCACGCCGCAGCTCACCTACGACGCGGCCGGCCGGGTCACCGAGCTCGCCGTGCTGCAGGAAGCCGCCTCCGCGGAGCACCCCGTGCTGCGCCCGCACCGCGTCGCGGTGGGCCTCTACCGGCGCGACCCGGCGCGGGGCGTCCTGGAGCGCTACGCCCGCGCCGAGGTCGACGTCGCGGGCCCGCGCACCCCGGTCGCCGAACTGGCCGGTGCGGAGCGGCCGGATCTGGTGCTGGTGAACGACGACGACCTGACCTACTGCAAGGTCCGGTTCGACGAGGCGTCCCTGGCGACCCTGCGCGCACACCTCGGCGAGCTGACCGACCCCGCGCCCGGCCCCTCCGGCGCCGGACACTCGCTGGCCCGCGCGCTGTGCTGGTCCGCCGTGTGGAACCTCACCCGGGACGGACTGATGCCGGCGCGGGACTTCCTCGACCTCGTGCTGCGGTTCGCCGGGCAGGAGACCGAGATCGGCGTGCTGCAGATGCTGCACGGCCAGGCGAAGCTGGCCCTGGACCACTACACGGCCCGCGAGCGGCGCCCCGAGGCCGGGCGGCTGCTGTCGGAGTGCGCGGTCACCCGGCTGCGGCAGGCCGAGCCGGGCAGCGGACACCAGTTGGCCTGGGCCCGCTTCCTCGCCGCCGTCGCCTCCCGCGAGGAGGAACTGCGACTGCTGCAGGGCCTGCTGGCCGGCACCGCCCGGATCGACGGACTGGCGGTGGACCAGGAGCTGCGCTGGACCGTCCTGGGCGCCCTGACCGCCGCCGGACTGGCCGACGAGCAGGCCGTCGACGCCGAACTGGCGCGGGACGACACCGCCTCCGGCAAGCGGCACCAGGTCCGCTGCCTGGCCGCGCGCCCCTCGGCCGCGGTCAAGGCGCAGGCGTGGGCCTCCGTGGTGGAGTCGGACACACTGTCCAACTCCCTGGTCGAAGCGACGATCTCCGGCTTCGCGCAGCCCGGCCAGACCGAGCTGACCGCGCCGTACACCGCGCGCTACTTCGAGATGCTGGAGACGGTCTGGGCCACGCGCTCGATCGAGATCGGCATGGCCGTCGTGCGGGGCCTGTTCCCCGCGGCACAGGGCGACCAGGCCACGCTCGACGCCGCCGACGCCTGGCTGACCGGGCATCCGGACGCCGCGCCCGCGCTGCGGCGGCTGGTCTCCGAGGCCCGGGACGACCTGGCCCGGGCGCTGCGCGCCCAACGCGCCGACGCCGCCGCGTAGTCCCGCTCCGCGGGCCGGTCCCGACGCCGGCCCGCGGCGGGACCGGCCCGGCGGGAATCCTCAGGCCACGACGGTGAGTCCGGGATCGCGCCGGGCGGCCAGCCAGCGCGCGTAGGCCGGGCTGCCCAGAGCCACCTCCTCGTAGGAGGCGCGGAGGTCCTCGACCACGCCGTCCCCCTCGATGCCCGCGCGCCGTCCGGCCCGCAGCGCCACCAAAAGCCGCACCCCGAGCGGATCCCCCGCCAACGGAACGATGGACATGCCCGGCCGCGGCTGCGAGGTGGGCTGGCACGGGGTGACGACCTCCCCCGCGGCGACCAGATCGCCCGCGGACAGATAATCGCCGTACACCACCCGCGGATCGATCCGCGCCGCCGCGAACACCCTGCGCAGCCCGTCCCAGTCGCCGTCGACCGACGGGTCGACCATCCACTTCTCCCCGGCGAGCTCCGCGACGGCCACGGCCCGCCCGGCCCGCGCCGCCGGATGGGTGGCGGGCACGGCGACGAACTGGGGCTCGCGCCGCACCAGGACCCGCAGCCGGATGCCGTCGGGGACCCGCAGCGGGGCTCCCTCGACCTCGTGCACGAAGGCGGCGTCGAGCTGGTTGTCCGCGACCATCTGCAGCAGTGTGTTCGCCGAGACATCGGTCTGGAAGGTGATGTCGGTGTCCGGGAGCCGGCGGTGCAGGCGGCGCAGCCAGCCCGGGACGGCCCTGCTGCCGGTGCTGGCGAGCCGCAGCCGCGTCCCGGGGTCCGCGTGGCCGAGCCCGGCGGCGTCCTTGGCCTCCCGGATCAGCTCCGTCATCTGCGCGACGATCGGCCGGGCGCGGGTGAGGACGGTGCGGCCCAGCGGCGTGGGCCTGCTGCCGGTCCGCTCCCGGTTGAAGAGCGGTCCGCCGACGGCCTGTTCGATCCGCCTGAGCTGGGTCGTCAGCGAAGGCTGCGTCATACCGAGCTGACGGGCGGCCTTGTGCACGCTGCCGGTGTCGGCGATCGCACACACTGCGCGAAGATGCCTCACTTCGAGCTCCACACCGCGGAGCATATCGGCGGGTCGCGGGTCCCACCAGAGAGCGCCGGACCGGTGAACGGTGCGCGAACGCCCGTGCGGCGCAGGGGGATTCACCGGTCCTATCGGGAGTTGGCATCATTCCGGAACGCCGTCCGTTCGAACAGACTCTCCCGGAGCAGCAATCCGTCCGGAGGGACCGGCGGCGCCCCCCACGCCAACATCCCAGAGCGGCGCCGGTTTCTCCGAAACCGAGGAGAGACCCCCCATGGAATACCGCAGATCGACTCTTTCGGCGGCGCTCGGCCTGGGCGTGACCGTCGCACTCGGCCTGGGTGCCGTGCCCGCCTCCGCAGCGGACGACGCAGCCGCCTCCCCCGCGGCGTCCTCGACGGCAGCCTCCCCCACCACTCAGGGCTTCACCGGCGAGAACGAGCAGCGCAACGAGAAGTTCTTCAAGTTCATCGTCAAGGAAGCCTTCAAGAAGCAGGCCGAGAAGCCGGGCATCCAGCGGGTCACCATCAACTACAGCACCAGCCGCGCGCCCTCCTTCCGCAGCGAGATCGCCAACAGCACGGCGGTGTGGAACTCGGCCGTCTCGAACGTGAAGCTGGCCGAGGGCGGCGGCGCCAGCTTCGACTACCGCGAGGGCAACGACTCGCGCGGCAGCTACGCCTACACCGACGGGCACGGCAGGGGATACATCTTCCTGGACTACGCCCAGAACCAGCGGTACGACTCCGACCGCGTCGTCGCGCACGAGACCGGTCACGTGCTCGGTCTGCCGGACCACTACTCCGGGCCCTGCAGCGAGCTGATGTCGGGCGGCGGCCCCGGCACGTCCTGCACCAACGACCGGCCCAACGCCGCCGAGCGTGCGCGCGTCGAGCAACTGTGGGCGAACGGCGTGGCGTCCGTCGCGTTCGAGAACGTCGGCTTCAAGTGATCCGCACCCGCACCTGATCCACCCCCCGCACGTCGGCCCCCGGTCACCACCGGGGGCCGATGCGCGTGCGGCGGCAGCGGGGAGCGCCGCCGGGCCGTCAGCCCGCGGCGCCCGCCGCCGCGTCCGCGGCCTGGGCGCGCAGCGCCCGCTCGACCCCGGAACGGGACTCGGTCACCAGGCGGCGCAGCGCAGCGCCCGGCTCCGCCGAGGCGAGCCAGGCGTCGGTGGCGTCCAGGGTCTCCTGCGAGACCTGCAGCGCAGGGTAGAGGCCGATGGCGACCTGCTGGGCCATCTCGTGGCTGCGCTGCTCCCACACGTCCTTGACGGCGGCGAAGTAGCGCTCGGTCCAGGGCTCCAGCAGGGTGCGCTGGTCGGTCTGGACGAAGCCGGAGATGACGGCCTCCTGCACCGCGTTGGGCAGCTCGTCGCCCTCCACCACGGCCCGCCACGCCTCCGCCTTGGCCTCCGGGGTGGGACGCGCCGCGCGTGCGGCGGCGGCGTGCCGCTCCCCCGCCGAGGTGGCGTCGCGCTCCAGCTCGGCTGCGATCTCCGCCTCGTCGGCCCGGCCGGTGGCGGCCAGCCGCTCCAGGAACGCCCAGCGCAGCTCCGTGTCGACGACCAGGCCCTCGACGGTGCGGCTGCCGTCCAGCAGCCCGGCCAGCAGGTCGAGCTGGGCGTCGGTGCGGGCCGCGGCGGCGAACGCACGGGCCCAGGCCAACTGGTGGTCGCTGCCCGGAGCGGCACCGCGGAGCTGCTCGTCGGCGGCCTCGGCCCAGCGGGTGAGCCCGGGCTCCCGGTGCTCGGGCGCCGCGTACAGGTCCAGGGCGAGCTTGACCTGGCGCTGCAGGGACTGCACGAGGCCGATGTCGGACTCCTTGCCGATGCCGGAGAGCACCAGCTCCAGGAAGGCGCTCGCGGACAGCTCGGCGTCGCGGGCCATGTCCCAGGCGGAGGCCCAGCACAGGGCGCGCGGCAGCGGGTCGGAGAAGTCGCCCAGGTGGCGGGTGACGTTGGCCAGCGACTCCTCGTCCAGCCGGACCTTGGCGTAGGTGTGGTCGCCGTCGTTGAGCAGCAGCACGTCGGGGCGCTTGCGGCTGCGGGGCAGCGGCACCTGGGTCAGCTCGCCGTCGACGTCGAGTTCGACGCTGTCGGTGCGGACCAGCTTGCCGTCCACCAGGTCGTAGAAGCCGACACCGAGGCGGTGCGGGCGCAGCGTCGGCTCGCCCTCGGCACCGGCGGGCAGCGCGGGGGCCTCCTGGCGGATGGCCAGCGCGGTGAGGGTGCCGTCCGACGCGCAGGTCGGCTCGGGCCGCAGGATGTTGATGCCGGCGGTCTCCAGCCAGGCCCGGGACCAGGTCTTCAGATCGCGCCCGGAGGTCTCCTCCAGGGCTCCGAGCAGATCGCTCAGCCGGGTGTTGCCCCACTGGTGGCGCTGGAAGTAGGCGCGGACGCCGCGGAAGAACTCCTCCATCCCGACATAGGCGACGAGCTGCTTGAGGACGGAGGCGCCCTTGGCGTAGGTGATGCCGTCGAAGTTGACCAGGACGTCGTCCAGGTCCCGGATCGGGGCCATGATCGGGTGGGTGGAGGGGAGCTGGTCCTGGCGGTAGGCCCAGGTCTTCATCTGGTTGGCGAAGCTGGTCCAGGCGTCCGGCCAGCGGCTGCCGGGGGCGTGCGCCTGGCAGGCGATGGAGGTGTAGGTGGCGAACGATTCGTTCAGCCACAGGTCGTTCCACCACTCCATGGTGACCAGGTCGCCGAACCACATGTGGGCCAGCTCGTGCAGGATGGTCTCGGCGCGGCCCTCGTAGGCGGCGTCGGTGACCTTGGAGCGGAAGACGTACTGGTCCCGGATGGTGACGGCACCGGCGTTCTCCATGGCGCCCGCGTTGAACTCGGGCACGAAGAGCTGGTCGTACTTCTCGAACGGGTAGGGGTAGTCGAACTTCTCCTGGAACCAGTCGAAGCCCTGCCGGGTGACCTCGAAGATCGCGTCGGCGTCCAGGTACTCGGCCAGCGAGGGGCGGCAGTAGATGCCCAGCGGCACGCTGCGGCCGTCCGCGCCCTTCCCCTCCCAGCTGCTGTGCACCGAGTGGTACGGGCCGGTGATCAGTGCCGTGATGTAGGTGGAGATCCGCGGGGTGGGCGCGAAGCTCCAGACGTTGTCCCGCGGCTCGGGGGTGGGCGAGTTGGAGATCACCGTCCAGCCCTCGGGGGCGCGGACGGTGAACTGGAAGGTGGCCTTGAGGTCCGGCTGCTCGAAGGTGGTGAAGACCCGGCGCGCGTCCGGCACCTCGAACTGGGTGTAGAGGTACGCCTGGCCGTCGACCGGGTCCACGAAGCGGTGCAGGCCCTCGCCGGTGTTGGTGTAGGCGCAGTCGGCGACGACCCGGAGCTCCTGCGGCCCCTGGGGCAGTCCGCGCAGGGCGATGCGCGAGTCGGCGAAGACGGCCGCCGGGTCGAGGGCCTCGCCGTTGAGGGTGACCTCGTGCACGCTGGGCGCGATCAGATCGGCGAAGGTGTCCCCCGCAGCGGCCGTCTCGAAGCGGACCGTCGTCACCGAGCGGAAGGTGCCGCCCTCCTGCGCTCCGCTCAGATCCAGGTCGATCTCGTAGGAGTCCACGGTGAGCAGCCGGGCCCGCTCCTGGGCCTCCTCGCGCGTCAGATTCGTGCCAGGCACTTGTTTGGTCTCCCCACTCTCGCGGATCTCGTCGCAGTCGTGCTGGAGCCATACTTGCACGCGGTTGCGACACCCGGCGGCGGGCGTTCCCGCGCTGTTCAAACGGGGGTCATCCGGGCTGCCAATGCACCGGAGGAGGGGCTTCCCCGCCCCTGCCGAACCTCCGCACCGGGAGACCGCATGTCCTCTCGCAGCCGCACCGCGCCCGCCGACTCCCCCGACTCCCCCACCTCTCCCGCCTCTCCCGCCGCCCCCGGCTCTCCCGCCTCTCCCGCCGCCCCGCCCACCGGTCCCCCCGCGGACACCGCCGGGTCCGGGCCGGGTGGCCCCGACGGAGCACGCCCCGACGACGCACCCCGCCGGCCGCCGCCCGCGCGCGGCCCCGGGAGGCGCCGGGTGCTGGTGCTCGCCGGTTCGGCGGGAGCCGCCGCCGCGCTGGGCCCCGCGACCGGTTCGTCCCCCGCCGCCGCGCCCGCCTCAGGCACACCCGCGCGCCGCCGCGTCCCCACCCGCCGGGCCGCCGCGGACGCGCCGCACACCGGCACCACCCTCACCGGGGTCGCGGTGCCCTCCGGGGACGGCCCGTTCCGGCGCCTGGTGACCGGGCCCGGCTGGGCCCGGGTCGTCCGCTCCGAGTTGGCGCGGGCCGGTGCGCGGCGCGCCGCCCGGGCCGTCCCGCTGGCGTCCTTCGTCCAGTTCACCGACCTGCATCTGGTGGACGTGCAGCACCCGCTGCGCTACGAGTACCTGCGCGCGCAGACCGCGAGCGCCTGGCGGCCGCAGGAGTCGCTGTCGGTGGCCGGTGCCGTCTCGCTCGTCGAGCGGGTCAACGCGCTGGCCGGCGGCCCGGCCACCGGTGCCGCCCTCTCCTGCGTGGTGACCACGGGCGACAACACCGACAACAACTCGCGTGCCGAACTGGAGTGGTTCACGACCGTGCTGAGCGGCGGCCGGATCACGCCCGACACCGGCGACCCGCGGATCCACGAGGGGGTGCAGGACTGCGGGCTGCCGGACTTCTGGCAGCCGGACTCGGACATGCGCGACCGCGACAAGGCCGTCGGCTTCCCGCGGATGCGGGGCTTCCTGCGCGCCGCCGGGCGGCAGGTGGCCAGCCCCGGCCTGACGCTGCCCTGGTACGCCACGGTCGGCAATCACGACGCGCTGCCGGGCGGCTGCTTCGCCGCCGCCGACGCACGCGGCTTCTTCGCCGACTTCGCCACCGGCGACCGGAAGCTGATGCGGCTGCCCGAGGAGCAGGGCGCGCGGCTGTGGCGCGCCGTGGAACGCGGCCGCGACCCCGGGGGCCGGCTGTTCACGGAGATGCTGCGCGCCGAACGGCGCCGCATGCGCAAGGTCACCCCGGACCCCGCGCGTGCCCCGGTCACCCCGCGGGACTACGTCCGGGCCCTCGCCCGGCCGCAGGCGCTGGGTCCCGGCCCGGCCGGGCACGGATACACCGAGGAGAACGCGGAAGAAGGCTCCCTGTACTACGCCTTCCGGATAGCCCCGGACGTGATGGGCTACAGCCTGGACACCACCCGCCGGGACGGGCACTACACGGGCCGGGTCGGCCCGACGCAGCTGAGCTGGCTGCGACGGCAACTGGCGGCGCACCGCGACATGTACGCGCTCGTCTTCAGCCACCACACCAGCACCACGACGCCGGAGGGCGGCACGGAACTGCTGGCCCTGCTGCGGGACACCCCGCAGGCGCTGGCCTGGATCAACGGACACAGCCACCGCAACCGGATCACCCCGCACGGCACCTTCTGGGAGGTCAGTACGGCCTCCCACACCGACTTCCCGCAACTGGCGCGCACCCTGGAGCTGGTGGACAACCGGGACGGCACACTCTCGCTGTTCACCACCCTGATCGAATCGGCGGCCCCGCACCGTACGGACTTCACCGACCTGTCGCAGACCGGGCTGGCCTCCCTCTACCGGGAACTCGCCTTCAACGCACCCGGAGCCCGCCACGGGCTGGCGGGGGCCGAGGGCGACCGCAACACCGAACTGCTGCTCCGCAAGCCGTGACCCGCGGAGCACAGGACCGTGACCCGCGGGGCGAGCACCGTGGCCCGAGGAGCAGAACACCGTGACCCGCGGGGCACCGCGCCGACCGCGGACAAGCCGCGGCGTGCGGCTCAGTCCGGGACAGCGCCGGCCACCTCCCCGTCCCACTCCTCGGCGGTGAGCGCCGCCAGGCAGGCGCGGACCGAGGGACTGTCGCCGCCCGCCCGCCAGGCCGCCCGCACCTCGCGGTGGAGCGCCGGTTCGACGGACACGAACCGCACCCCGGGCGGGCAGGGCCACCGCCCCATGCCGGGCACCAGCGCCGCGGTCAGCCCGCGGGCCACGAAGGCGAGCTGGGTGGCGTACTCGCCGACCGCGTAGCGCACCCGGGGTTCGACACCGCGTGCCCGCAGCGCCTGGACCAGTGCCTCGTAGGGCTCGGTGCCGACCGGGCAGCTCGACCAGTCGACGCCGTCCAGCTCGGCCAGGTCGACCACCTCCCGGTCCGCGAGCGGATGCCGCGCCGGGAGCGCCACCTGGACCTCCTCCACGGCGAGCGGCTTGACCCGCACGCCCTCGGGCAGCGGCATGGGGCGGCTGTGCCAGCTCTCGATCAGCAGCAGGTCCAGTTCACCGGCGAGCAGCAGCGGCACCATGTCGACGGCCTCGCCGTCGACCACTGTGGGCCGCAGCCGGGGGTGCGCCTCGGTGAGCGCGGCCAGCACGCCCGGCAGCAGGGCGCGCAGACAACTGCCGACGCCGCCGAGCCGGAGGGGGCCGAGGATCTCGTCCCCCAGGTCGGCCAGATCGCTCTCCGCGGCGGAGAGCTGGGCGACGACGCGGGCCGCGTGATCGGCCAGCACCCGGCCCGCGTGGGTGAGCCGGACGCCGCGGCCCTGCGGCTCCAGCAGGGTGTGGCCCGCCTCGCGCTCCAGCTTGGCCAGTTGCTGGGAGACGCCGGAGGGGGTGATGTGCAGGGCGGTCGCGGCGCGTGCCAGCGAGCCGTGCACGGCGACGGCGTCGAGTGCGCGGAGCCGGTCGGAGCTGAACATGGGGGAACCTCATCGGGGCGGGGCTGGGGGAACCTCATCGGGGCGGGGCGGTCAGGGCGAACAGGCGGGCGCACGGGCTGACAGACGGGCGCACGGAGAGGGGAGCGGGCGGGATTCATCAGCAGCGCTCACCAATACTGCCAACGAATCGTCGCTTTTCCTTGGCAGTCGCGGCAGGCAGAGTGACGGCCATGACCGGGACCGGAGAGAGGACGCAGCAGACCGCACCGCGCGGCCGACTGGCCGACGCCGCACCGGTGCCGCTGGCGGTGGCGGCGTCGGCGTGCATCTCGGCCTCCGCGATGTTCGTGAAGCTGTCCGGGGTCAACGCGGGCACCGCCGCATTCCTGCGCTGTGGACTGGCCCTGGTCGCGCTGGTGCCCCTCGCCCTGCTGGAACGGCGGCGGCTGGGCCCCCGACCGGTCCGCGCCCAGCGGTTCGACCTGGTGGCGGGCGCACTGCTGGGCGTCGACTTCGTCTTCTGGGCGCAGAGCATCCACGACGTGGGCTCGTCCATCGCCACCGTGCTGCTCAACATCCAGATCGCCGTCTTCCCGCTGCTGGCCCTCGCCGTCACCCGCACCCGTCCCGGCGCACGCTACTGGCGCACGCTGCCCGTGCTGCTGCTCGGCGTCGCGCTGGCCAGCGGCGCCATCGGGCATCCCGAGCCCGGCAGCAGCCCGGTCTCCGGGGTGTTCTACGGGGCCGGCGCCGGAGTGGCGTTCGCCGGATACCTGTTCCTGACCCGGCTGGGCGGCGGCGGGGCGCACACCCTCCACCCGGTGTGCGTCTCCACGCTGGCCGCCGGTGTCACCTCCGGGGTGCTGGGAGCGGTGTGGACGGGGATCGACCCGGCGCCCGGCTGGGGTCCGCTGGGCTGGCTGACGGTGATGTCGCTGTTCGGGCAGGTGCTGGCGCTCGTGCTGATGGGACCCGCGCTGGCCCGGCTGGCTCCGGTGACCAGCGCCGCGCTGCTGCTGCTGCAACCGGTGCTGGCCCTCGTCCTCGGTGTCGCCTTCCTCGGGGAACGACCCACCGCGACCCAGTTCGCCGGGTGCGTCCTGGTCGTCCTCGCCGTCTGGCACACCAGTCGCCCGGGTCACTAGAGTCCCCGTCCATGCACCTGCCGCGGCGCCTTCTGAGCGGGCTGATCTCCACCGCGACCGCCTTCGGACTGATGGTGAGTTCCTCCACCGCGGCCGACATGGGGCACACCCGCACCCGCGCGGCGATGGAGGCGCTGGTGGCACGGGACGACGCTCCGGGAGTGCTGGCGCAGGTGGCGGACGGGGCCGGGGTGTGGAACGGCAGCACCGGCACCGCCGACTACGCCACCGGCCGCCCGCGGGAGGCCGGCGACCGGTTCCGGATCGGCAGCCTGACCAAGCCCTTCGTGGCGACGGTGGTGCTGCAACTGGAGGCGGAGGGCACGCTCGGGCTCGACGACCCGGTGAGCCGCTGGCTCCCGGAGGTGCGGCTGGGCCGGTACGGCGCGGCGGCGGGCCGCCCGGAGGGCGCCGTCACCGTGCGGCAACTCCTCGGCCACACCAGCGGCATCCCCGACTACACCGCGGATCCGGCGCTGCGCGCCGCCTACTTCAGCCCGCGCTTCCCGAAGGTGCGGATGCGCACGCACAGCGCCGCGGAACTGGTGCGGCGCGCGCTGTCCCGACCGCCGCTGTTCCGTCCCGGAACCGGCTGGAGCTACTCCAACACCAACTATCTGCTGGCCGGCATGGTCATCGAGCGCGCCACCGGGCACTCCTACGCGACGGAGATCGAACGCCGGGTGCTGCGCCCGCTGAAGCTGCGCGACACCTCGCTGCCCGGCACCTCGCCGCGCATCCCGGGGCAGCACGGCAAGGAGTACTCCACGCTGTTCGCACCGGGCGCCGACCCGCCGGTGCGGGACGTCACCGCGCTCAACCCCTCGCTGGCCGGGGCGTCCGGCGAGATGATCTCCTCGGCCGGCGACCTGGTGCGCTTCGTCCGCGCCCTGGCCACCGGCCGGCTGCTGCCGCCGCGGGAGGCGGCCCGGATGCGGACGACCCGCCGCGCGGACGCGACCGACCGCTACGGGCTGGGACTGACCGAGCGCACCCTCTCCTGCGGGGTCACGGTCTGGGGCCACGACGGCACCATCCACGGCTCCAGCACGGCGGCCTACACCACGCCGGACGGCGGCCACACGATCGCCGTCAACCTCAACGGCGACTGGTCGGACGGCGCCCGCGACCTGGTCGAGGCCGAGTACTGCGACTGATCCCGGCGGTTCAGCGCGGCAGGACCGCCACGTACTCGGCAGGGGGCTGCTCCGCCGCGGCCATCAGCGCCGTCCGGACCACGGCGGCCTGCTGGGCCGGGGTCTCGCGCAGCTTCTCCGGGGTGACGTGGATGACGGTGACCCCGAACTGCTCCAGGGACTCCCGCTTGTGGGTGCAGGCATCCCAGGCCGCCTCCGCACCGGCCCGGGGGGTACGTGCATCGATCTCCACGGCGACGGCCTGGTCCGGCCAGTAGGCGTCGACGGCACCGAGGTGCGGACCGCCGGGCACCCGCAGTTCGACGTTCCAGCAGGGGTCGGGCAGCCCCTGCCCGAAGACCATCCCGTACAGCAGGCCCTCGGTCAGCGCCCGCCCTTCGGCCAGCAGGCTCTCCACGGCGTCGGCGACGTGCGGCAGGCCGAGCAGCCGCGCCCTGGTGAGTTCGCGCACCACCGGCTGCGGCTCGCAGTGCCCGCCGCGCACCGCCTCGGTCAGCAGGCCCCGCACCTCGTCGGCGTCGGCCAACTGGGCCACCGCGTCGGCCAGCGCCCGCGGCACGGGAGCCACGGGCAGTCCGGTGATCTCCTCCGGCTCGGGCACGATCCGGGTCCGCACCAGATGTGCCGAGGTGTACGCGCAGCCCGACAGGAGCGGCACCCTGGTGCCCGGTCCGGGAGATTCGCCCAGCTCCGGGACCAGCACGTCGATCCGGTCGAGATCCAACAGGGAGGGGGCGGCGGCGAAGCAGTGCAGGGCGAGCGCGGCCAGACCGGTGATCATCGCGCGGCCGGGCGCTCCGAACGGTGCCCCGGGCGCCACGGACGGCTCGGCGCCGCCCTGCGCGTACCGGAGCGCGGCGCGCAGCCGCTCTTCACTGGTGGGCAGTCCGGTACGGGGCGGGAGTGGTACGTCGTGCGTCATGGTGTGGGCAATTCCCCACAGCCGACGGAGTGCCAACGTGTGTGACAGAGCTGTCACCGAACCCGGACAACCTCGTACTAAAGCACGGCAGTTCGAGTGCCGATAGGGCGCGGCGCAGCGCGCCGGACCGGGGCCCTACGGAGTCAGCTCTTCTTCCCGCGCTTGTCGCCCAGCGTCACCAGACCGGCGATCACCAGGAAGAGCACGAGGGGCGCCGCGACGTACAGGCCCAGGGTGTCGAGGACGCTCAGGCCGGAGCCCGGCTGGTCGCCGTCGTCGCGGGTGAGCGCGAAGGCGGGGGACGACAGCAGCGGCAGCAGTGCCGCGCCGACGGTGACCGTGCCTGCGCGCAGTGCGTTCTTCTTGACCTTGTCGCTCACACAGTCAAGATATCGGACGGGTGAACGGGTCGCGCGCCGGGGTGCCTCTGCGGGCAGCCATCCTGTTCGGGGCCATGTTGCGGAGGCGTTCGAAGAGGGCACGTTCGCGGCGCGGGCACCCCGTTTGCGGCGCACGCATCTCCGGGCGCACGCCGGAGCGCGGCACAGCGCTCGGCGCGCGGCGGTCGTGGGGGCGACGGCTGTCCGACGCACAGCGCTCCAGCGCGGCACGGCCGGTGCACGGCGGAGCGGCAGCGGGCGGCGGCGCCCAGGGCCGCGAGCACGGAGACGACCGCCTCCCGGGCAGCCGGACCCGGCGGTCCGGCGCGCTCCGGCAGGAGAGCGGGACTCCGTGCGCCGCGGCGGGCCGCGCGATCAGATCTCCGCGGGCTCCGTGCCGAATCCGACCCCTGCGGGTTCGCTGGTCAGCGGCGCCTCCGCGAGCGGGGGCTCGCTGGTCAGCGGGGCGACGTCGGCGAGCGGGGGCTCACTGGTGAGCGGAGCGTCCGCGCAGCCGCAGATGCACGAGCCGTCGAGTCCGGAGTCGGGGTCGGACACACCGGACAGGTCTACCGGCTCGTGCCCTCGTTTGGAGAGTGCGCGCTGTTGGGGCAGCGGAGTCAGGGCGGAGATCAGGAGTTCAGCGGACGCGGCCACCGGGGGCCTCCGTTCGTTGACGAATGGATGGTCAGGACTCGCCCTACCCAGTAGACGGGCGCGCAGACGTGTCCGAAGAGGAAACGTGTCCCAGCTCACGCGCGTTCCCGCGGCGAATCGGCGACAACGCCCCGCCGAGAAAGAAGATTCGACGGACAAACCGGGCACCCCTGCGAGGATTTGCGGCCCTGACCGCGGCAGCGGTGCCCGGCCCGCCCGGTGCGGTGACCGGGGACGCAGCCGGTGCCGGGCAGGCCGGCGGGCCGTAGAATCCGTCGGCACACGGTTTGTGGCACATCTGTGGCCTCCCGAGGTACGCGCGGTGCGGCGCTCGCCTCTATGGTGCTGGCGGAGGCTGCAGCGGTACCCAGGGCAGGCGCGCGCGTGCGCCGGGCCCGTGCCCGCTCGGCGGAGGGGTTCCGGTCGGACATCGGGAGGAAGCGGTGGGGACAGCGCGCGGCCAGGGCGGCCCGAGGGTCTCCGGGGCCGGCGCGGGCACCGTCCCGCGCCAGGGGGCACCGGGCGGCAGGGCCAGGATGAGCGCCGCCGCGCTCGCCGCGGCGGTCGTCTCCGGCCTGCTCACCGGCGCACCCGCCGCACAGGCGGCCGCCCCGGCCGCACCGGACGGCCCGGCCGCCGGGAGCCGGGACGACGAGAGCACCCGGGACGGCCTGCCCCCGGTCTGGCCGCGCCCGCAGAAGATCCGCGCCCAGGGCGGATTCGTCCCCGTCTCCGCAGCGGCCACGCTGATCGCCGACGAGGACGCGGACCCGCACGCCCTGCGCACCGTCCGCGCAACACTGCACGCGGCCGGGGTGCGCACACTGCACGAGCGGCAGGCGGGCAGCGGCGACCGCTCCGCCGCCTCCGACGGCCTCGTCGTACGGATGGGCACCGAGTCGGCCGGCGCCGCGCTGCGCGCGCTGCGCGCCCCCGCCCGCGACGACCTGCCCGCGGGCGGCTACCGGCTGGCCGCGGGGCGCGCCGACGGGCACGACACCGTGGCGCTGGAGGGAACGGACGGCGCGGGGCTCTTCCACGCCGCGCAGACGCTCCGGCAGCTCGCCACCGAGCAGGGCGGCCGGCACGGCTTTCCCGGCGTCTCCGTACGCGACTGGCCGACCGCCTCGGTGCGCGGCACGACAGAGGGCTTCTACGGCCAGCCCTGGACGCAGCAGGAGCGGCTGTCGCAACTGGACTTCATGGGCCGCACCAAACAGAACCGCTACCTGTACGCGCCGGGGGACGACCCCTTCCGCCAGGCGCCGCGCTGGCGCGACCCGTATCCGGCGGCGCAGCGCGCCGACTTCCGCGAGCTGGCCGACCGCGCCGAGCGCAACCACGTCACCCTCGGCTGGGCGGTCTCGCCCGGCCAGGGGCTGTGCTTCTCCTCGCCCGAGGACCGCAAGGCGCTGCTGCGCAAGCTGGACGCCATGCGCGCACTGGGCGTGGGCGCCTTCCAACTGCGCTTCGAGGACGTGAGCTACACCGAGTGGCACTGCGACCAGGACGCCGACACCTACGGCTCCGGCCCCGCAGCCGCGGCCCGCGCCCAGGCCGAGCTGGCCAACGCCGTGGCCGACCACCTGGCCACCCGCCACCCGGACGCCGCACCGCTGTCCGTGGTGCCGACGGAGTTCTACCAGAAGGGCCGCACCGCCTACCGGGCCGCGCTCGCCGGGAAGCTCGACGACCGTGTGGAGATCGGCTGGAGCGGGGTGGGGGTGGTGCCGCGCACCATCAGCGGCGCCGAACTCGCCCGCGCACGCAGCGCCTTCCCGCGGCACCGCCTGGTGACGATGGACAACTACCCGGTCAACGACTTCGCCTCGGACCGGATCTTCCTGGGGCCCTACCGGGGCCGCGAACCGGCCGTCGCCTCCGGTTCGGCGGCGCTGCTGACCAACGCCATGAAGCAGCCGCGCGCCTCCCGCATCCCGCTGTTCACGGCCGCCGACTACGCCTGGAACCCGCGCGGCTACCGGCCCAAGGAGTCCTGGCGGGCCGCGGTGGACGACCTGGCGGGCGGCCGCGGCAGCTCCGCCGACGCCCGCGCCGCCGTGCACGCGCTGGCGGGCAACGACGCCTCCTCGATGCTCGGCAGCGACGAGTCCGCCTATGTGCGCCCGCTGCTGGAGAACTTCTGGCGGGAGTACGGGAACGGGCCGGGCTCCGGGCTGGACCGGGCCGCCGAAGAGCTGCGCGACGCCTTCACGACCATGCGCACGGCGCCCTCGAAGGTGCCCGAGGGGCTCGGCCGGGAGGTGAAGCCGTGGCTCACGCAGCTCTCGCGGCTCGGCGCGGCCGGCGAGCGGGCGGTCGACATGCTGGTCGCACAGCTCGGCGGCGACGGATCCGCGGCCTGGAAGGCGCAGTTGGAGGTGCGGCGGCTGCGCGCCGAGAGCCGCGGGAGCAAGGTCACGGTCGGCAAGGGGGTGCTCGCGGACTTCACCGACAAGGCGCTGAAGCTGTCCGAGAGCTGGAGCGGCGGCCGGCCCGGGGCGAAGGGGAAGTCCGGCTCCGGAGGGACCGGCAAGGGCGGCGACAGCGGCACGGGCGCCGACGGCCCGCGGCCCGCGGTGAGCGGCAGCCCGGAGGGCGCTCCCGGCCACCCGCTCTCGGCCGCCGCCGACGGCGATCCGAGCACGTCCTACCGCGCTGCGGTGCCCCCGGCAGCGGCCACCTTCACACCCGAGCAGCCGCCCATGCTCGTGCCCCCGGCCACCGCGGCCGAACCCGACGCCGACGAGGGCGACGGCGGCAGCCGCCCGGCGCGGGACGCGCTGACGATGCGGCTGCCCGAGCCCCGTCCGCTGCGCGCCGTCACGGTGCTGACCGGCCCGGACTCCGGCACCCGGGGCACGGTCGAGGCGCACGTCCCCGGCAAGGGCTGGCAGCGGCTGGGGGCGCTCTCCCGGACCGGCTGGACCCACCTGGCCACCGGGGGGCACGACGGACGGGCCGACGCGGTACGGCTGGTGTGGAGCCAGGACGCGAAACCCCCGGTCGTCCACGAGATCACCCCCTGGTACGCCGACACCCCCGAAGCCTCCCTGTCGCTGCCGCGCACCACCGTGGACGCCGCGATCGGCGGCGGCACCACCCGCGTCACGGCGCGGCTGACCGGTAACCGACCCACCGACGTGCGGGACAAGGTCACCGTGCACGCCCCCGAGGGCTTCACCGTGCGCACCCCGTCGCGCACCACCGTGCGGCGGGGCGGCACCGTGGACGTGCCGCTGCGGATCAGCGCCGACAGCTCGGTCGGGACGGGCAGTTACCGCATCCCGGTCTCCTTCGGCGGGGAGCGCCGCACGCTCACCGTCCGGGCCTACCCGCGCACCTCCGGGCCGGATCTGGCCCGCGGGGCCCGCGCGGCGTCGTCCGGGGACGAGACGAAGGACTTCCCGGCCGCCGCGGTCGCGGACGGCAAGCGCGGCACCCGCTGGTCCTCGCCCGCCGAGGACGGCGCATGGGTGCAGGTGGAACTGGCCGAACGCGCCCGCGTGGGACAGGTCGTCCTGCGCTGGCAGGACGCCTACGCGGCGCGCTACCGGATCCAGGTCTCCCCCGACGGCAAGCACTGGCGCACCGCGGCCACGGTGCGGGACGGCGAAGGCGGCAAGGAGTCGGTCCGGATGGACTCGCCCAAGGACACCCGCTTCGTCCGGGTGGTGGGCGACAAGCGGGCGACGCGCTTCGGGATCTCGCTGTGGTCGATGGAGGTCTACGCCGTGGACTCCGCGGGCCGGGCCAAGCACGCCCGGCGGGACGGCGGCAAGGGCGGCGGGTAGCCCCGGGAGTCAGGGGGCGCCGCGGTGCGGCACCCCCTCCGGGACGTCTCCGGGACGTACGAAGGCCGCACCCGCGGGGCGGGGGCGGCACAACAAAGCCCGGGTCTCAGGCAGTGGATCTGCCGTCGATCCGGGCGAGATCGTCATCCGCGCCGTACGGCTGGAGGTAGGGGAGCCACCGTGGGTCCCTGTGCCCCGTGCCGATGATGCGCCAGGCGAGGCCGGAGGGCGGGGCGGGTTGATGGCGCAACCGCCAGCCCAGCTCGGCGACCTGGCGGTCGGCCTTCACATGGTTGCAGCGGCGGCAGGCCGCCACGACGTTCTCCCAGGCGTGCGCCCCTCCCCTGCTGCGGGGGATGACGTGGTCGACGCTGGTTGCGATGCCACCGCAGTAGGCGCAGCGGCCGCCGTCCCTGGCGAACAGCGCACGGCGGGTGAGGGGGACGCTGCCGCGAAAGGGCACCCTCACGAACCGCTTGAGACGGACGACGCTGGGGGCGGGTATGACGTGGGTTGCGCTGTGCATCAGGGCGCCGGAGTCCTCCAGGCTGATCGCCTTGCCGTTGAGGACGAGTACGAGCGCGCGGCGGAGCGGTACGACGCCGAGCGGCTCGTACGACGCGTTGAGGACCAGGACATGCGGCACGGTGCCTCCTTGTACGTCGGCGGCGCGTGGCTCGCGCCGGGACGATCTCCCCTCAGTGTGTCCCGTGCCCTGGTCACTCCGCCACCACGACCGGGAAAGGAGATGTGCGTGTTTTGGACCACACCGGCCGCCTCCCGGCCGGAACGGCCTCCTCGCCCGAACGCCTGGCCCCATACTGCTCGGTGGCACCGGATGTGAAGCCCCTGCGCCGTTAGTGTGGTGCCGGCATTCGTACGGGTGCCTTGCCGAGGTGACACGCACGGAAGGTCGACCTGTGTACTGGCTGCTCAGCGCATCTCCCCCGTCGGACGGCCCCCGGACGCCGAAGTCCCTGGAGGACGCCCAGGACAGTGCGGGAGAGGCGGCCGGATGGGTCCAGGAGCACTGGTCGGACTGGCTCACCTCGGGGCTGCGCATCGTCTTCGTCTGCGTCGTCGCCGTGGTGCTGCGCTACCTCGTGCGGCGCGCGATCACCCAGCTGATATCCCGGATGAACCGCAGGTCCGAGATCAGCGACAGCGGCAAGGCGCTGCGCGGGCTGCTGGTGAGCGGCGAGCGGCGCAAACAGCGGTCCCAGGCGATCGGCTCCATCCTGCGCAGCGTCGCCTCCTTCGTGATCATGGGCACCGCCGCTCTGACGGTGCTCTCCGGGCTGGGCATCAACCCCGCGCCGCTGCTGGCCAGCGCCGGTGTCGCGGGCGTAGCACTGGGCTTCGGCGCCCGCAACCTGGTGACGGACGTCCTGGCGGGGATGTTCATGCTGCTGGAGGACCAGTACGGGGTCGGCGACCGGGTGGACGCGGGAGAGGCGTCCGGGGTCGTCCTGGAGATCGGACTGCGGGTGACGCAGTTGCGCGGGGACGCGGGCGAGATCTGGTACATCCGCAACGGCGAGATCAAGCGCATCGGCAACCTCAGCCAGGGCTGGTCCATGGCGGCCCTGGACGTCCGGGTACGCGCCGAGGAGGACCTGGAGGAGGTCCGGGCCGTGGTCCTCGCGGTCGGCGAGGAGATGAGCAAGGAGCGCCCCTGGGACGAGATCCTGTGGGAGCCGGTGCAGGTGCTCGGCCTGGACGAGGTGACGCTCGACTCCATGGTGCTGCGCGTCTCGGTCAAGACCATGCCCGAGAAGAACCTGGCGGCGGAGCGGGAGCTGCGCTGGCGGGTGAAGAAGGCACTGGACGAGCGCGGCATCCGGATCGTGGACGAGCCCTCGCTCGCCCTGCAGTCCCTGCCGTCGCCCTCCCTGGAGAAGTAGCCACGGGGGCCGCCCCGGACACCCGGCCCCCCGGGGCCCTCACCCGGGAGCAGCAGCACCGGCGGGCGGCGGCTGCGGCCGCGGGGCGGGCCGAGCGCGCATGAAGGGCGGACCACCGCCGGGGGCGTGGGGGCACGCCCCCACGCCCCCGGCGGTCTGGGCTGTCGCGTGGAGCTACCGGCGCACCAGCGTGATCGTCGTCCACGCGCCCACGTGCACCCGGTCGCCCTCCTTGAGGGGGACGGGCACGAAGGGCTGGACCGGATCCTCGGCGCCGTTGATGGTGGTGCCGTTGGTGGAGTCCTGGTCGACGACGGACCAGCTCCCGTCGGGCTGCTGCACCAGCACCGCGTGCTGGTGCGAGACACCGGGGTCCTCCGGGGAGCGGCCCAGATCGATGTCCGGGGCCTCCCCCGTGGAGGCGCGGCGGCGGCCGATGGTGACCTGCGGGCCGGTGAGCGGAAGCTGCTGCTCCGGCGAGTAGGCGGGAAGGTTGAGCGCTGCCGCCTCGGGACCGCTGCGCTGCATCATCGCCATGAAGTACGCGCGGTCCGGGGCGATCATCGCCGTCCACGCACCGCCGCCCTGCGGCACTCCGCCGCCCTGCGCACCGTGTTCCGGCCGGCCGTGGTCCGGGGCGCCGTGCTCCGGCATGCCGTGCTCCGGTGCGGGCTGACCGCCGTACTCCGCGGGCCCGCCCTGCTGCGGGGAGCCCGGGCCGGGGCCGTGCTGGGCCGGTACGTCGGGTGCCGGAGGCGCGGGCGGGCCGGGCGGAGCCGGAGGCGGCCCTGGATGTCCGCCGGGTGCCTGCGGCGGCGCCGGGGGCGCGCCCGTCTGCTGCTCGGCGGGGCCGGGCGGGGACAGCTCCCAGTCGCCGCCCGTCGGCTGACCGTGCGGAGCGCCGTACGGGTCCGCGGAGGGGCCGGGAGGGCCGGAGGGGTAGGGCTGCTGCTGGCCCGGGTAATGCTGCTGACCCGGGCCGGGAAAGCCGCCGGGGCCGACCGGGCCGGGCGCGGGTGCTCCGGGCCCGGCGGGGGCCTGCTGCTCGCCGCGGCCGTCCGTCCCGTAGCCGTGTCCGGGGCCCTGGCCGGGTGCGCCGGGCATGCCCGGCGGGCCGGGCTCACCCGGGTGACCCGGGCCGTCGAATCCGGGCGGACCGGGCGGGCCGGGGGCCTCGGGACCACCGGGGCCGCCCGGACCGCCGAAGGCGGGGCCGGAGGGCGGGGGTGCACCGGGGCCGCCCATGCCGGGGCCGGGTGCTCCGGGCCCCGGGGTGCCCGGCCCGGCGGGGGGCGGGAAGCCGGGACGGGCGGCCTGGGGCTGCTGGCCCGGCGGGACGTAGGTGGTCGGCGAGTGGGTCAGGAAGTTGTAGCGGCACTCCTCGCAGAAGGGCGCCTGGGACTCGCGCGGCGTCCCGCACTGGGGGCACGGCTCGGACGGGCCCGAACCGGGTCCCGGGTAGCCGTAGCCCTGTCCGGGCGGGGGCGGACCGGGCGCGGGCGGCGGACCGGGCGGGCCCGGGTAGCCGTAGCCGCCCGGAGCGGGCGGCTGAGGGGGCTGCGGTGCGGCACCGGCGGGCGACCCAGGCGCCTCGGCCATGCGGTGGCCGCAGACCTCGCACCAGTCGTCGGCCGCTGACTGGTGGCCGTTCGGGCAAGTCGGCATGGTGGTGCCTCCCCCTCCGTGCTCCTGCTCGTCGGTACCTGCTGGTGCGGGTCGCGCCGGTCGTGCGGAGGCGCCGCGGCCTGGACGCTAGCGCTTCACGCGGACCGTCTTGGTGGACCGCGTCTCCAGCGTCATCTCGTCGGCCTCGGCGACCTTCGTCTTCAGTCGAACAGTACCCGTCGCGGCATCCACCACGTCGACCACCTTCGAAAGCAGTTTCGCAGTATCCGTGTTCCCCGACGCGTTCGCCAACTGCACCGCTCGCCCCAGTTTGGCCGTTGCGCCCGCTTCGTCCCCCGCCTTCCGGAGATCGAGACCCGTACGGATCACCTGGGCCAGCTCGGCCTGCCCCGTGTAGTGCGCCACCTGCGGGTTGATGGAGGTGGTGGCCACCAGGTCGTCCGTCCACACCGCCCGCACCAGCCCCTGCCCGAGCGTCTGCGCGGTGCCGCCGTCCGGCGCGGGCAGCACCAGCGAGACCCGCGCGGCGAGCATCTCCTGGCCGATCCCGGCGGCCGGCACCTCCACACAGACGTGGTAGTCGCGCGACTCGTCCCCCCAGGACCCGGTCGGGTAGTCACCGGCGCGCGGACCGGCCTCCGTGCGGCGGCCGGTCAGCTCCTCGACCGTGGGGGCCACCTGCTTGACGAACGCGATCCGGGAGCCCTGCGGTGTCCACAGCCGGAGCGCCACGTCGGCGACCTCCTTGCCCATGGCGCTCTCCATCATCCTGGTGAAGTCCGCCGCCAGCCCGTCCGGATCGGCCACGATGTCGGCGGTGCCGAGCAGTGCCGAGGCGATCCCGGTGACCTCCTGGACCTCCCAGTCGGTGCCCACCCCCCGTGCGTCACAGGTGAAGTGGCCCGCGCACGCCTCCAGCGCCTCGCGCAGCGCGGCGGGTTCCTCGTGCTCGTTGCGCCCGTCGGTGAGCAGGATGCCGTGCCGGATGGTGACGTCGGCGGCGCTCAGCAGCCGGTCGGCCAGCCGCAGCCAGGTGCCGATCGCGGTGCCGCCGCCCGCCGTCAGGCCGCGCAGCGCGTCCTTGGCCTGGGCCCGGGTGGTGGCGTCGGCGACGGCGAGGGCGCCGCCGCCGGGGAACGCCTGCTTCGCCTTGTGGGTGCCCGCCACGACGGCGAAGGAGACGCCGTCCCGGAGCGTGTCGATCGCGGCGGCGGTGGCTTCGCGCGCGTTGCGCATCTTGGTGGGCGGGTAGTCCATCGAGCCGGAGCAGTCGAGCATGATGACGACCGCCGCATCCGTCCCCTCCGCCGCCGCGTCCCGGCCCGGCTCGGTCACCGGCAGCGGCATGCCGCCGGTCGTACCGCCTCCCGTGGAGGTGACGGTGACGACGGCGTTGACCTCTCGGGCGCCTTCGGGCAGGTACGCGTTCTGGTAGACGTCCACCGAGAAGCGCGGCGCGTTGGACTTCGCGAAGTTGGCCATCTGTTCCGCTCCTGTTTGCTCTCCAGCGACAAGTGGACAACGGGGCGGGGTGGAAGTGCGGTGGTACGTGCGGCCTCTCTCCCCCGGACAGCGCTCCCGTCGCCCCCGGCACCGCACAGCGCTGTCCGAAGCCCCCCCCCCCGGGCACGCTCGGTTCAGGCCGGGCCCGCCCCTCCCGACGGCGCGGGGAACGGCAGCACGGCCACCGTCACGTTGTCGTGCCCACCGCCGTCCAGCGCATAGCCGACCAGGTGCTGCGCAGCCTGGAGGGGGCGCGCCGAGGCGTCGGCCGGTACGGCCGCGGCCATCTCCCCCGCCGACTCCGCGTAGTTCCACAGCCCGTCCGTGCACACCACCACGACACCGGGCTGTTCGGGTTTGAACGAGCAGGAGTGCGGGTCGATCTCGTAGGCGTCCGCGCCCAGCCAGCCGGTGATCGCGTGCGCCCGCGGGTCGGCGTACGCCTCGGCCTCGTCCATCAGCCCCGCGGCGACCATCTGGGCCGCCCAGGAGTCGTCCTCGGTCAGCCGCGCGGGGGCCGAGGAGCGGTCGTCGGGCACCCAGTAGGCGCGGCTGTCGCCGATCCAGCCGACGGTCACGACGCCCTCCACGCTGACCGCACCGACGACGGTGCAGGCCGGAGCGTTCTTGGAGGGCTCGACCGGGGTGTCGGCGGCCAGCGCGTTGACCGCGTCCGAGGCGGCCACCAGCGCGTCGTGCATGGCCTGCTGCGGGTGGCGGCCGGCCGGCAGCGCCCGCCGCAGCGAGGCGCCCGCGGCCTCGGCCGCCGCCGATGACGCCTCGTCGGGGCGGGTGGCCGAGGAGACTCCGTCGCAGACGACGGCGAGCGTCGCGGGCGCGCCCTCCGGAGTGGCGGCCTCGGCGAGGGCGAAGTAGTCCTCGTTGCGGTGGTGCCGCAGCCCCCGGTCACTGGCGGCCGCGACGGTGTCCAGCGCGGACTCCATGTGGTCGCGTTCCCGGGGCTGCTTGTGGCCGCAGTGCTCGCAGTAGCCGTCGCTGTCGATCGTCCCGGTGCCGCAGGCCACGCAGACCGGCCCGGAGGACTGCTGCCCGGCCCCGGCCGCACGCGGATCGGAGGCCGCCGCACCGGACCGCGCCGCGTCCGGCTCGCCGCGCGGGCCCGGAGCGGCGGAGGCCGGCGGTGCGCCGGGCGGGGTGCTCCCTGGCGGTGCGGGGGCCGCCCCGCCGGTTCCGGCGGCGGGCGGCTGCGCCGCGTCGGGCCCGGTCGGCGCCGGCGGAGGCGGCGGCGGAGGCGGCGGCACGCTCGGGACCGGGGGCACCGGGGCCGATCCGGCCGGGCCGCCGGCGGGTGCACCCGGCGCCGCGGGAGGCGCCTGCCCGTTCCCGGCCTGCGGCGGCGCCGCGGGGGGCGGCGGCACCGGAGGCCGCGGCGGGACGTCCTGGCCGGGCGGCGCTGCCGCCGGGAAGCCGTCCGGGAGCGTGGGTTCCCGCCGCGGCGCCGGAGGGGTGCCGCGGCCGGCTGCGAGGCCCTGCACGGCGGCTGCCAGGTCCGCACCGCAGGCGCCGCAGAAGCGGTCGCCCTCCTCGAGCGGTTCCGCACAGCTCGGGCAGGCGGAGAGTCGGTCCAACTGAGGCATGGTCACACCCACGTCCTGGGGCGGAAACGGTTGGCCCGCTCCACCAGTTCGATCCTCGCGGTTCCGCTCTGCGCGTGCCGGGCGAGCAGCCGGTAGGAGCGCTCCAGGCCGAAACGCAGCCCCTCTTCGGTGAGCGGGCTGTCCAACAGCCGTACCCCGGCACCCGGCGGTGCTCCCGGTGCACCCGCAGGTGCGGGCCCGGAGGAAGCGGCCCCCCGGGCGGGAACAGCCTGGCACAGCAGCCAGTCGAGTGCGCACCCGAGTACCTCGCAGGTCAGCTCGTGGCGGCGCACCTCGTCCAGCCCGACGTGCTGGAGATCGGCCACCTGCTGGGCGGCCGCGCGCAGTTCCTCCAGCAGCGGCTCGTGCGGCGAGCGCTGCCGCAGCCGGGCGCGGACCGCCGCGATGCGCGCGGCGGTGTAGTGGATGGAGGACTCCGGCACCGACTCCAGCACCTGGACGGCGCCGGGCCGGTCGCCGGTCGCGAGCCGCACCCGGGCCAGCCCGAACGCGGCGCTCACGTACGACGGATCGGTCGTCCAGACCAGCCGGTAGTACTCCGCCGCGTTGTCCGACTGGCCGAGCACCTCCGCGCAGCAGCCCAGGGCCAGCTTGGGCGCGGGCTCGCCGGGGAACGCGTCGTAGACCGCGTCGAAGGAGAGCGCCGCGGTCTCCCGGTCGCCGGTCGCCAGCGCCGCCAGGCCGCGATACCACACGACCCGCCAGTCATCGGCGTGCCGGGCCTCCAGGGCGTCCAGCGCGTCGTGTGCGGCCCCGGCACCCTCCTGCCCCGCGTCGCTCTCCAGGAGGGCGCGCAGGGTGCGCAGCCGCAGCTCGGGCGAGTCGGCCGGTGCGCCGTCCAGCGCGGTGAGCAGCTCGGCGGGTGAGGAGGCCGACAGTCCGGCGAGGAAGCCCGCGTTGGGGTCGGCGGCGTCGACGCGCGGGACGGGCAGCGCCAGCGCCGTCAGCCGGGTGCGGAACGGGGCCAGCTCGATCACGCGCGCGGGGGCGGCGGCCGGGCTCCCGTCACCTCCGGGCGGCGGGAACGAGGCGAGCGGCGCGGGCGGCGCGGTACGGGCGGCCGGCACTCCCGGCGCACCGGCGGGGGCGGGCGGCGCGGCGACGCCGCCCGCCGCCTGCGGCACCTCCGGAGCGGCGGCCGCACCCCCGGACGCCGCGGAACGGCCGGCGCCCGCGAGCGCGGCCCGCCGGGCGCGGCGCTTCCCCGCCGCCGGATCACGCGCCCCCAGCAGAGAGGCGTCGCCGGACTGCGGTGCGAACAGTTCGGTGTCCACGACCCGCGGTTCCGGCCCGAAGAGCGTGGAGAGGGCGGGGCACGGCTTTCCGGTCTGCAGCGCCACGACCTCCCGGAGCACCCCCAGAAGCTGGTCGGCCATCTCCTGCGCGGAGGCGAACCTGCGGCGCGGGTCGGGGTCGGTCGCCCGCACCAGGAACCGGTAGAAGGACTCGTACCGCTGGAAGACCCCGATGTTCTCCGGGTTGGGCAGGCTGTCGACGTAGACGTTGGTGTAGCCCTGGAAGTCAAAGGTCAGGACGGCGAGAGTGCGCGCCACGGTGTACAGGTCGGAGGCGACCGAGGGGCCCTCCTCGGCGACCTCGGGCGCCTGGTACCCGACGGTGCCGTAGATGGCGCTCTCGTCGTCGTCCATGCGGCGCACCGCGCCCAGGTCGATCAGTTTGAGCTGGTCGCCCTGCTGTATCGCGTTGTCGACCTTGAAGTCGCAGTAGAGCAGGTTGCGGCTGTGCAGGTGCCCCAGGGCCTCCAGCGCCTCGATGCCGTAGGCGCACGCCTGCTCCACCGGCAGCGGGTCGCGCTTCCCCGCCGGGGTGCGCCGGTCGTTGGCGATCTGCTTGAGAGAGCTGCCGCCGACGTACTCCATCACGATGTAGCCGTCGAGGCTGCCGGTGCGCTGGTCGAGGTGTTCGACGAAGTTGTAGATGCGGACGATGTTGGAGTGCTCGATCTCCGCCAGGAAGCGGCGCTCGGCGATCGCCGCCGCCATCGCGTCCTGGTCACCGGTGTCCAGCAGTCCCTTGAGGACCACCCAGCGGTCCGAGACGGCACGGTCGACGGCCAGGTAGACCCAGCCGAGTCCGCCGTGCGCCAGGCAGCCCGCGACCTCGTACTGGCCGTGCACGATGTCGCCGGGACGCAGCTTGGGCACGAACGAGTAGGGGTGGCCGCACTTGGTGCAGAACCCCTCCGTGCGGCCCGGCCGGTCGCCGCGCGCCCGCCCCACCGCCGCGCCGCACTCCCCGTTGCTGCAGAAGCGCTTGCGCTCGGGCACCTCCGGGTCCGCCAGGACGACCCCGGCCGGATCCGGCCGCGGCACCTGCGGGATCTGCACCAGTCCGGCGCCCAGCCTGCTCCGCCCGGAGCTCTTGGCCGAGGTGCTGGAGCTGCGGACGGAGACCGAACGCTCGGTGCCGCGCCCGGACAGCGAGCGGGAGAGCCGCCCGGAGACCGAACGGCGCGAGGAGCGCGAGCGCGCCGAGCCGCGGGAGGAGGTCCGCGCGGAGCCCGAACGCGCCGAGCCGGAGGAGCGGCTGTGCCGTGCCGGGCCGGTCATCCCGGTGGGCGCCGCGCCCAGCACCCCGCCGGGTGCCACCACAGGGGCGAGCCCGCAGGTGCCGCAGTACAGCTCGCCCCCTCCCATGTCCTCGTACACGCCGTCGCACTGCGGCCGCTGGCACGGCCGCTCCGGTGCGCTGGTCTGCTCGCTCACTCTGCCCCCATGTTCATCGCTCCGCCCGCGGCGTCCCGGGTCTGCCGTCGGTGCTGCAGTGCCTCCTGTGCGGCCCGCTGGTAGCGCAGTACGGCGTCCTCCGCGGCCCGCAGGTCGCAGGGGGCGCTCCACAGCATCCGGCGCGCCGTGTCGTAGCGCTCGATGAGCAGGCTGTCCTCGGCCAGACCGTGCTGGGCCACCTTTGCCTTGTACGCATCCAGACGGCCGCGCAGTTCCGCCCGCACGGCCAGTGGCGCGGTGACGGCGGAGAGTTGGGAGCGGGCCCGCTCCAGCTCGTCCTCGGCACTCACCTCCAGTTCCTCCAGCAGCGGTGAGAGCCGGTGCCACTGCGCGTACCTGCGGTGCTCGACGGCTTCGGCGAGCCGGCCGTGCAGCGCCGCGGGCGGGCCGCTGACGGCGGGCACCTCGGAGGCGGCGATCTTGGCCAGCACCTCGCCGCGCGCCGCGCGGGCCTCGGCGAGTGTGCGGTCGGCGCGGGTGAGCAGGTCGCGCAGCTTCATCAGCCGCTGTTCGGCGTCCTGCCGCACGGCGAGCACGGCGTCGATCTCGCGCCGTACCTCCTCCAGCGCGCGGGCGGCACTGTCGTAGCGCGTGGTGTCCGGTCTGCCGCCGCCCGGCGCACCGCTGCCTCCGGTGGGTGTCCAGAAGGCGAGCGGGTCCCGGACGACCTCCTCGCGCAGCGCGGAGAGTTCGGCCGTGATGCGCTCCAGGTCATCGGCGGACGGGTGCTCACCGGGGCGTACGCCCACCGAGTGCGCCAGGGAGCGCACGCGGCCCAGTTCGGCGGCGAGCATGTCGATCCGCGCCGGTAGCGCGGACCACACGGAGTCGGCCGCCGCCACCACGTCGAGTGCCTGCGCGTACCACCCGTTCATCCGCTCGACGAGCTGCCCGAGGGTCACCTCCTCGGCCAGCTTCGGCGCTCCGGACAGGCTCGCGCCCGCGGCACCGGGCAGCCCTGGGACGGTGAGGGGGCCGCGCAGCAGCCGGGTCAGCTCGACCAGGTCGTCGCGGCTGGGCCAGCGGCGGCGCTCCCGCAGCCCGCGGGCCTGGCGCAGGGTGCGCGCGTAGAACTCGAACCCGTTCCACAGCGCGGTGACGGCGGCCTCGGCCTGCGCCCAGCGGTGCGCGGTCGTCCCTGCGAGTTCGGCACCCTCCAGGAGCCTGCGCCCGGCGTGGTCCTGGAGTGCCAGCAGGGAGGACTCCACCGCCTCGTGCTCAGCGTCGAGCCGCTCCAGCACCCGGTCGGTCTCCTCGCGGCTCATCACCTCTCCGGCGGCTCCCGCGGACCCCATCGATCACCTCGCTGTTCGACTCGTACTCACGGACCCGTCCCCACGAACCGGGACGCGGCCGCCTCTTCGGCCGCCCCGTCGGCGGCCACGTCGGCAGTGCGACCGCCGCGTCCGGTTCAGTCGCGGTAGAGCGGCTCGGGCGGTGCGGGCTTCTTCCCTTCCGTACCCATCATGTCGTCGGCCAGCCAGCGGTCGTAGGAAGACTTCCACTTGTGCTCGCGGTAGTCCTCCAGCACCTTGTTGACCCTGCGGACCAGATCCTCGTCCTCCAGGTTCATCGCGACGCCGTACGGCTCCAGCGTCTCCGGCTCCCCCACGAGTTCGACCGAGGGGTCCTGCGCGGCCTGTCCCGCGCCCAGGGCGCTGTCGGTGACCGTCGCGTCCGCCTCGCCGAGCTGCATGCGCACCAGGCAGTCGAGCTGGTTGGGCACGACGACCGGGCGGGCACCCAGTGCCGCGTACGCGGGCGTCTTCATCATCTTCTCCGCCGTGGAACCCGAGGCGTAGCACACGTGTTTGCCGCGCATGCTGCTGTCGAAGCCCTTGACGCGCGCGTGCTTCTTGGGCACGACCAACTGCTGGCCCGCCTGGAAGTACGCGGTGGAGAAGGCGACCTGCGCGCGCCGGGAGCAGTTGACGGTCATCGTCCGCACGACCATGTCCACATCACCGCTCTGGATGGCAGGGACACGCTGATCGGTGGGGATGGTGCGGTAGACGACCCGGTCGGCTCCGCCCTTCCCCAGCAGATCGCGCGCGATGGCCTTGACCAGGTCGATGTCGAAGCCCTCGATGGTGCCGGTGGACGGGTCCCGGTAGCCCCACAGATAGCTGTTCTGGTCGACACCGACAACCAACTTGTCCTTCTTCTTGATCCGCTCGACCGCCTTCCCCGAGGCGCCGGACGGCTTGAGGCTCTCCGCGGGATTGCTGCCGTCCGCGCACTTCTCCGGCCGCGGCTCGGCCCCGGGCTCGGTGGCGGAAGCGGGCCGCCCCGCCGCGGCACCCGGACCCGAGCGCGCCGCTTCGCGGTCCGCCGGGGTGCCGCCCGGGGCTCCGGTGCCCACGACCGCGGAGACCAGTACCGCCGCCGCGACCGCCAGACCGCCCGCGGCCACGGCCCACGGCCTGCGGGAGGCGCCGCCCGGCCGCCCCCGTGCGGGTTCCCGCCGGCTCCGGCGGCCTGGCTCCGGCCCGGCCCCGCAGCCTGGCTCCGGCCTGTCGCCGGGATCCCGGCCGGTCGTGGTGCCGGAGTCCCGGCCGGTCGCGGCGCCGGAGTCCCGGCCCGTCACAGCCCCGGTGGCCGTGGCGCGTGCGCCAGCAGTGGCGTCCGCGGTGCGTGTCGCGTCCGCAGTGCGTGTCGCGTCCGCAGCGCCTGCGCCTGCCGCGCCCGCCGCGCCCGCCGCATCCGCCGCACCCCGTGCGCCTGGTGCGCCCGGTGCACCCGGTACGCCTCGTGCGCCCGGTGCACCCGGTACGCCTCGTGCGCCCGGTGCGCCCGATGTGTCCGGTGTCTCCGCTCCCGATGCCGACATGGCGTCCCCCCTCCTCACCTGTACTCCGCGAGCCGCCGCCCGATGCCCAACACCGTGCCCGCTGCTCCGAGCACGGCCAGCAGCAGCGCTCCCACCAGCAGCCCGCCGAACCGGCCACGGCCCGCAGCGGCGGCCTCCTCGAACTGGCGCTGCTCGTGCGCCGCGGCCCGGCCCAGGCTCGCATCCGCCGCGTCGAAGCTCTCCCGTGTGCTGTCCTCGGCACCGATCACCCGGGCGACCGCGTCCTCGTAGTTGCCGCCGTCGTCCTCGGCCCGCGCCTGCCGGTGCCGCTGCTGCCAGGTCTGCACGGCCCGTTGCGCGTCCCGCACCGCGTCACCGCCACTGCGGTCGTCCGCGACCCGGCGGGCCTCCCCCAGCAGCCCGCCCTCGGTGCGCCGTTCACCCGTGCCCGCGACTGCGGCCATCTGCTTGCGGTAGCTCTTCTCGTACGCCGCGCCGCCACCGCGCGCGACCAGCGTCATGTTCTCGTCACCCCGCGCCTGCAGGGTGCCTATCCACGCCTCGTTGAGAGCCTGCAGCGAACGCGCACCCTTGGTGTCGGACTCGTTCAGACCCGAGCGCGCCAGCATGTGCCCCGCCCCGAGCCACACCAGCAGCGCGAGCACGGCGGCGGTCGCGCCGAGCAGACCGCGGTCGAAGACCCGGTTGGTGCGGCGGTAGTTGCGGCGCTGCGCCCAGCCCAGTGCGGCGAGCGCCAGCACGCCGGTGCCGAGACCGAGCAGCGGCCAGCTCTCGGCGTCCGCGTAGTCGCCGCCCAACTGCCCGGTCTCGGCCGTGTACAGCTTGCGGGCGGCGGGCAGCAGTTCGCCGCGCATCTTCTCGTTGGCGTACCGGAGGTAGGCGCCGCCCAGCGGCAGGCCCTGCCGGTTGTCGGCACGCGCGGACTCCACCAGCCCCGTGTAGACGGGCAGTCCGCGGTTGAGCACGGCGATCTGCCGCTCCGCGGTCGGCGACCCCTCGGAGGCGGCCGCCGCCTCGGCGAGCAGTTCGGACGCCTCACGGATGTCCTTCTCGTAGCGCCGGCGCTCCGAGCGGGGTTCGTCGCCGCCCGCGAGGAAGCCGCTGGAGGCCGAGGTGTCGGCGTCGGCGAGCGAGCGGTAGATGTGCGCGGCGTCCGCGCTCAGCGGCTGGCTGTGGTCGACGACGGCGTCCGCTGCCGCCACCCGGTCGGAGACCTGCCACGCCGACACGGCCCCGAACAGCAGCACGAGCGCGACCAGGGCCGCACCGATCGCCCGCAGCCTGCCCGGCTCGGTGGTCGCAGCCGTGCGCAGCCGCCGCACTCCCTCCGACCAGGCCGTACGGCGCGGAGCCGGCGGCGCTGCGGACTGCGGCCCGCTGCCCGCGGCGGCGGCCCGGTCCGGTGCCGCGCCGGGCCTGTCCGGCGGCGCCGCGGACTGCGGCGGCGGGGCCGGTGGCACGGTCGGCTGCTGAGTCACGGCTGGAGCCCTCCCCCTCGATCGCTGGCCGACACCCTGCCCCGCGCGTGCCCTCCGCTCCGTTCCGCGCAGCCCCCGGCTCCCCTGCCCGGGACCGCGAGCGTCGGGACGCCCGGGTCGTGGTGCCCAGGCCAGCAGTATGGCCGCCACGGGCAGCGGTGGCAGGGAGTTGGCCGGGATCTTGTTCGGATCGCGACCGAATGCCCGAACCAGGCACGTCCCCGGCTGCCTCCCGGGGCGCGTTCCCCGGCGCGGCGCCTCCGCCGGCCGAGCGCTGCCGCCACAGCCCGCCGCTGCCCTCTCTCACGCGCCCCGCGGGCCGCCCGGTTCCCGGCTTCCGGGGACGGAGGCGTCCGGGGACCTACCGGGACGTGCGGGGCGCGGGTCGCCCGGGCCGTCCCCGAGACGATTCCGCAACGCGATCCGACCGATGGACAGGTGAGACGGAACAGATGGCCACGCGAGACCGGAATACCGGATTCAGCCATTAGCCTCCGCGCATGTCCAACGCGATCACAGCCGACGGGCTGCGCAAACGCTACGGGGAGACACAGGCCGTCGACGGGGTCTCCCTAGAGGTGCAGCGCGGCGAGTTCTACGGCATCCTCGGGCCGAACGGAGCCGGCAAGACGACCACCATGGAGCTCCTGGAGGGGCTCCGCGAACCCGACGAGGGAACCGCGCACCTGCTGGGTACGCCCTCCTGGCCCCGCGACCCGGCACTGCTGCGCCGAATAGGCGTGCAGCTCCAGGCGTCCGCGTTCTTCGAGCGGCTGACCGCACGGGAGCAGATACGCACCTTCGCCGCGCTCTACGGCATCGAGGAGTCGCACGCCGACGGGATGCTGGAGACGGTCGGACTCGCCGAGAAGGCGGACACCCGGGAGGACAAACTCTCCGGCGGCCAGGCGCAGCGGCTGTCCATCGCCTGCGCCCTGGTGCACGACCCGGAGCTGGTCTTCCTGGACGAGCCCACCACCGGCCTGGACCCGCAGGCCCGGCGCAACCTGTGGGACCTGCTGCGCACCATCAACTCCTCCGGCCGCACGGTGGTGCTCACCACGCACTACATGGACGAGGCCGAGACGCTGTGCGACCGGGTCGCCGTCATGGACCACGGGAAGGTGCTGCGGGTGGGTCCGCCGCGCTCGCTCGTGCAGGAACTGGAAGTCGACACCCTGGAGGACGTCTTCCTCCAGTTGACGGGGCGGGAGTACCGGGAGTGAGAGCGTTCCTCAATCTGTCGCTGGCGATGGCACGCGGGCTGGCCCGCGACCGTGCGGCGGTCTTCTTCACCCTGATCTTCCCGCTGATGTTCCTGATGCTCTTCGGCGCGCTCTTCAAGGACCAGGGGGTCGGCAAGTCCGACATCGTGCAGGTCGGCAGCGTCAAGGTGCTCGACGGCATGCCCGACAAGGAGCGCGCCGGACTGCGGGACATCCTGGAGATCGAGAAGACCGACGGTTCGGCCGCGGCCCGCCGCGAGGCCCTGGAGAAGGTCCGCAAGGGCGACGCCGACGCCGCCGTCTTCCAGCGGGACGGCAAGGTGGAACTCCGCTACTCGGCGGCCGACCAGGTGCGCTCGGGCACCGTCCGGGGGGTGCTCAACAGCATCGTCCAGCAGGCCAACCAGCGGGCGACGGGGCAGCCGCCCGCCTTCGCGCTGCAGACCGGCGCCGTGGAGGACGAGACCACCAAACCGATCCAGTACCTCACACCGGGGCTGCTGGGCTGGGCGGTGGCGATGGGCGGCGTCTTCGGCTCCGCCTTCAACCTGGTGAGCTGGCGCCGGAAGCGCATCCTGCGCCGCCTGTGGCTCGCCCCGATCAGTGCGCGCAGCGTGGTCGGCGCCCGGATCGGCGTCAACCTGATCACCGCCTTCGCACAGACGGCGATCTTCCTGGCGGTCGCCTCGCTCCCCTACTACGGGCTGACACTCACCGGCGACTGGTGGCTGTGCCTGCCGCTGGTGGTCTGCGGCACGCTGGCCTTCATGTCCATCGGGCTGCTGGTCGGCTCGTTCGCCAAGACCGAGGAGGCGGCCAACGGGATGGCCCAGCTCGTCATCCTGCCCATGGCGTTCCTCTCCGGCACCTTCTTCCCGCTGGACAACGCACCGGGATGGATCCGCACGGTCAGCGAGTTCCTGCCGCTCAAGCACCTGGCCTCGGCCATGCAGGACGTCCTCACCCGCGGGGAGAGCTGGGGCACGGCGCTGCCCGTCATGGGCGGACTGCTGCTGTTCGCCGCGGTGCTGACGGCGATCGCCGCCCGGGTCTTCCGGTGGGACGCCGCCTGATCGGCTGGGACGTCCGGTTCCGGGACCGGTGCCCGGCACCGGGACCGGCGCCCCGTACCGGGACCGGCGCCCCGTACCGGGGCCGGTGCCCGGTTCCGGGGCCGTGCGGGGCGGGAGCCGGGGGAGGGCGCCAGGAGGGCCGGTCCTAGGTCCGCGGCCCTCCTCCGGGGCGTCTGCGACCATGGACGGGTGATGGAGATTCCGCGCGGCAGTCTGGAAACGCAGACCTTCTACGAACAGGTCGGCGGCGAGGAGACATTTCGACGGCTGGTGCACCGCTTCTACCAGGGAGTCGCCGAGGACCCCCTGCTGCGGCCCATGTATCCGGAGGAGGACCTGGGGCCGGCCGAGGAGCGGCTGGCGCTCTTCCTGATGCAGTACTGGGGCGGCCCCCGCACCTACAGCGACGCCCGGGGCCACCCCCGGCTGCGGATGCGGCACGCGCCCTTCACGGTGAACCGGGCCGCGCACGACGCCTGGCTGCGGCACATGCGGGACGCCGTCGACAGTCTGGAGCTGCCGGCCCCGCTGGAGACCAAGCTCTGGGACTATCTCGTCTACGCCGCCGGCTCACTGATCAACGCCGCGGACTGACCGGGACCGGCCGGCCGGACGGCGCCACAGGCGCCACAGGCACCGCAGGGCACCGCCGCGGACTGACCGGGACCGGCCGGCCGGACGGCACCGCAGGGCACCGCCCAGCCGCGGCCCACGCCGGCCGGTCGGCACGTGTGCGGTGCGCGTCGGCGCGGCCGTCCCGCTCGGCGGACTCCCGGTGTCCGGCGGTGCACGCCCTGTCCCGATGCTCCCGATGAACGCCCTGTCCGGGGGCGCTCCCGTCCCGGTGCGCGTCCGAAGGCGTTCGTGTGTGCGGGGCCGACCCGACACGGGACACCTCCCCCATTCGGGACATCCCGGACCTCTGGAACGTCCCGAACCGCCAGGATCTTCCGGACGCCCGGCACGCCTCCGCGGCGGACTTCCCCCGGCAGCCGGGCCCACGGTCGCCCCGTACCGGCCCGACAGCTCAGACAGGCGTGACGCTCAGCCCGCCGCCCGCGCCCGGACGCTCCCGGCGGCGCACGGCCACCGACCCGTAGACCGTCCGCAGCCGCAACCACGCTCCCGACTCCAGCAGCGCCGCCGGATCCGACCCGCGCAGAAAACCGAGCGCGTGCGCCGCGTGCGCGGCGCGCAGCGGCAACTGCGTACGCCCCAGTGGCCGGGACCAGATCTCCTCCGCCAGCGCGTCCAGGGTCTGCCTGCCCCGGCGCTCGGGCGGCAGCTTCTCCGCCCGCTCCCGGAACTCACCGACCGCGGCGGCCGCCACCGATCCCACCGCGTCCACCGGCACCCGGGCGAACTCCTGCCAGCCACCGCGCGGCGGCAGCACCCCCGCCCAGGACGGACCGGTCACGGCCTTCGGGACAGTGACGGCCTCCCGGTCCTCCTCGACGAGTTCCAGCAGCTCACCGGCGGCCACGGTGACATCGAGCTCCACCGGCTCCAGCAGCCGCCCGGTACGCACGGCCAGCACCTCGAAGCGGGCGGGCCTGGCGAACACTCCGGCCACCCCGCTGCCCGCCTGGATGCGCACCGCGGCGTTCTTCTCCCAGCGCACCAGCCGCTCCAGGAAGGCGGCGAGCCCCGCCGCCTCCCCGGGGTCGGCGAAGACCAGCCGGTCAGCCGCTGTGGCTGTCATCGATGTAACCCTCCAGGAAGGAGCGCTCGGCGGCCGACAGCCGCCGCGGATAGCCCTCCTTCAGGTTGTACGGCACCACGACCGTCCGCGCCCGCACGAACGGGCCGCCCTCGGACGCGGGGTCCTTGATCTCGTAGCCGAACGTCACCGACGCGGCGGTCAGCTTCACCACCCACGTCTCCACCGTGACCGGATCGGCCTGGTGGACCAACTGCCGCAGATAGTCGACCTCGTGCCGCGCCACGACGGTGCCGCCCGTGAACGCCTCCGGGTCCGTCTCCCGCGCCGCCCGGGTCAGGAAGTCGATCCGGGCCTCCTCCAGATAGCGGAGGTACACGGCGTTGTTGACGTGCCCGAAGGCGTCCATGTCCGACCAGCGCAGCGGACACCGGTAGCTGTGCCGCACGCGCTCAGCTCCGGGTGAGCTTCTTGTAGGTCGCCCGGTGCGGACGCGCCGCGTCCGGCCCCAGCCGCTCGATCTTGTTCTTCTCGTAGGACTCGAAGTTGCCCTCGAACCAGAACCACTTGCTCTCGCCCTCGTAGGCGAGGATGTGGGTGGCCACCCGGTCCAGGAACCAGCGGTCGTGGGAGACGACCACCGCACAGCCCGGGAAGTCCAGCAGCGCGTTCTCCAGCGACGAGAGCGTCTCCACGTCCAGGTCGTTGGTCGGCTCGTCCAGCAGCAGCAGGTTGCCGCCCTGCTTGAGGGTGAGCGCCAGGTTCAGCCGGTTGCGCTCACCACCGGAGAGCACACCCGCGGGCTTCTGCTGGTCCGGACCCTTGAACCCGAACGCGCTCACATAGGCGCGCGACGGCATCTCGACCTGGCCGACGTTGATGTAGTCCAGCTCGTCGGAGACCACGGCCCACAGCGTCTTCTTCGCGTCGATGTTCGCGCGGCTCTGGTCGACGTAGGAGATCTTGACCGTGTCACCGACCTTGATCGAGCCGGAGTCGGCCTCCTCCAGCCCCTGGATCATCTTGAACAGCGTGGTCTTGCCCGCACCGTTCGGGCCGATCACACCCACGATCCCGTTCCGCGGCAGCGTGAAGGACAGGTCGTCGATGAGCACCTTCTCACCGAACGCCTTGCTGAGGTTCTCCACCTCGACGACCACGTTGCCCAGGCGCGGCCCCGGCGGGATCTGGATCTCCTCGAAGTCCAGCTTCCGGGTCTTCTCCGCCTCGGCGGCCATCTCCTCGTACCGGGTCAGCCGCGCCCGCGACTTGGCCTGCCGCCCCTTGGCGTTGGAGCGGACCCACTCCAGCTCCTCCTTGAGGCGCTTCTGCCGCTTGGCGTCCTTCTGACCCTCCACCTTGAGGCGGGACTGCTTCTTCTCCAGGTACGTGGAGTAGTTGCCCTCGTAGCCGATGGCACGGCCGCGGTCCAGCTCCATGATCCAGCCGGCCACGTTGTCCAGGAAGTACCGGTCGTGGGTGATGGCCACGACGGTGCCCGGGTACTTGGCCAGGTGCTGCTCCAGCCACTGCACCGACTCGGCGTCCAGGTGGTTGGTCGGCTCGTCCAGCAGCAGCAGGTCGGGCTGCTCCAGCAGCAGCTTGCAGAGCGCGACGCGGCGCTTCTCGCCACCGGAGAGGTTGGTGACCGGCCAGTCGCCGGGCGGGCAGCCCAGCGCGTCCATGGCCTGCTCGAGCTGGGCGTCCAGATCCCAGGCGTTCGCGTGGTCGAGCTTCTCCTGGAGCTTGCCCATCTCCTCCATCAGCTCGTCGGTGTACTCGGTCGCCATCTGCTCGGCGATCTGGTTGAACCGGTCGAGTTGCTGCTTGGTCTCCGCGACGCCGTCCTGGACGTTCTCCAGCACCGTCTTGGACTCGTCCAGCGGCGGCTCCTGCAACAGGATGCCCACGGTGTAGCCCGGCGACAGCATCGCGTCACCGTTGGAGGGCTGCTCCAGACCCGCCATGATCTTGAGCACGGTGGACTTGCCCGCACCGTTGGGGCCCACGACACCGATCTTCGCGCCGGGCAGGAAACTCAAGGTGACGTCGTCGAGGATCACCTTGTCGCCGTGCGCCTTGCGCGCCTTGCGCATGGTGTAGATGTACTCAGCCAAGAGGAACCGTCCGGCAATCTGTAGGTAGTCGTACGCGGCCGAGCCGCGCGGGTCGTCATGCGGCAGCGGGCCGCAGGTTGAGGTGCGGCCGCTCCAGCTAAGGCATACGCTCCCCATCTTGCCGCACCCGGGCCCCGGGCCGGAAACCGCACCTGCGCCCGGCACCGCACAGCACACCGGATCCGGCCGGACCCGCACACCCCCGACACGGGGTGGCGGGAGCGGGGCGACGCCAGGATGGTGCCTGGTGCCGGGGCGACGCCGCGTCCGGGCGGTGCCGCGTCCGGGGCCGGGCCGTCTCCCGCACGGCCGCTTCCGGGGGCCGGGGCCCGCCCGGGTCCCCAAGGGGCATCTGGTCGTTCCCGGGCCACCGGGGAGGCGGCTGACGGCGAAGCCCGAGGCGGCCGGGACGCGCCGAGGCCGCAACCAGGCGGCCGGACAGCCGACCGGCCGGCAGGCGACCGACCGGCAGGCGGTCGGGCAGGCGGGCAGCCGGTCGGCCGCCTCAGCCGCGGCGACGCACGATCCGGAGCGTGGTCACTCCCACGGCCAGCAGCGCGATGGCCACGGCGGCGAACAGCCTGGTGCCGCCACCGCCGCCGGTCTCGGCCAGGTCACCGTCCGCCGCCGGGACGCTGCCACCGCCCACGGTCGCGGGCCGCTCGACCGTCGCAGGCGCGTTCTGCCGGGTCACACCGCCACCGGCGGCCGAGGTCGTGCAGTCGAGAACGCCGCTGAACGTCTTCCGGTACCCGTGCGGCCCGCGCACCGGGATCCGGTACGGCTGGTCCTCCGCCACCGGAACCGTCACGGTGCCGTGCTCGCCTCCCGCGATGTCCTCGCGCTGCTTGCCGACCCGCAGTGGGAAGGAGGAGTCGCCGCCGTTGGAGACGGTGATGTCCACACCGGAGTCGGCGCAGTTCTCCCTCGCCGTGGTGGCGGGAGCAGGCCCGCTCTCGGCCCAGTTGACGGTGGCGGTGGCGGAGACGGTGGACTGGCTCGACCCGGCCAGGATCTGCGCCTGCCCCCGGCCGCGCTCACCGGAGCCGGTGAAGACCCTGCCCACCGGCACCTTGGTGGCGACCTGCGCCGTCAGCGACCCCTTGCCGGCCTCCACGCCCTCGGGCAGCTCGAAGTAGAGCTTCGTCCCATTGCGCGCGGTACGGACCCGCTTCCCTTTCCGGTCGACGATCCGCATCCCCTGGGAGGCCGCGTGCGGTCCAGGCGCCACGCTCACGGCTGCGGCGTTCGTGCGCACGGTCACCGGGCCGGGACGCTCATCGGTGCGGCCGGAGACCTCCGCCTTGTCGAAGGTGAGGGAGGCGCCCGGCTCGGACATCGACCGGGCCTTCTTCACGAGGTGGTCGGCGAGCTTCTGGGCGGCGGGGTCGGTGGCGGTGATGTCGGGCGGCTTCGGGGGCCCCTCCCCCCTCCCCCCGCCCCCGGAAGCCCCGCTCGCGCCGTTTTCGGCGAGCCGCCAGATCGCGACCTGGGTGCCCGCCGCCGCGGTCTGCGGGGTGAGCCGCTTGGCGCCCGCGGACTTCGCCAGCGCCTGGAGGTCGTTGCGTCGCGGGTAGGAGTGCTCGACTATCCAGCGGATCTTCCCCGCGTTGCGGTTGCCGGACAGCGACGAGGTCTTCCACTCCCCCTCGGCGTAACGCGACTGCTCCTGCGTCGGGTTGAGCACGTCGAGTCCGTACGTCTGCAGCGTGCCGCCCCCGTCGACGGACATCTCGAAGAGCCCGGCGCCGACGGTCTGCTTCTCGCCTTCCGTGGCGATCACCGCTCGGCCGTGCGTGCGGAGGCCGTCGAGCGTGGCCACCGCTCCACTGCGCTGCTCGGGCCCCCCGTCGGCGAACGCCCCTCCCGCGCCGGCTCCGGCGGTGCCCCCGGCTCTCGCCGGAGCGGCGGCCGCCGGTCCGGCGGCACCCGCCGTGCCGATCGCGCACAGCACGGTGACCGCCGCGCCGACGGTGAGCCGACGGGCCGTCCGCGCCCGGACAGAAGTCATGGTCTTCCCCTCTTGGCGGACTCTCCCCCGGCCGCGTCGTCCGCGAGCCGCCGGTCCACCGCAAAGCTCTGAACCCCCTGGTCAGTACGCGTGGGATGGTAAGGAGCAAAACGCCACGCGATCCCCACGATTCACGGTGGCCACACATTCCGACTCGCAATCGTTATCGTCGAATCCGGCGGACCGGGACGATCACGACGCGCCGCGCGAACCTGGAACGCTTCCCTCCGTCAGCGCTCCGGGCAGGAGTTGACCATCCGGCACGACCTCTTCTGGCGCGGGCTCGGAGCCCGGCGTCTCCGCCCCGTCTCCCGACGCCCGTTCGCCGGACGCCCCGTCGCCCGGCGCCCCGAAGGGCGGTGGTCCTGCCGGGGCCACCGGGGGCCAGGCCGGTGCGGGGTTACGGGTGGACTCCGGGTTCGCGCGGGGCGTCCGCACGAACGCCGAGGTACCGCGCGTCAGATCGTGCCCCACCGTCGTCGCGAGCAACTCGGCCGACAGATACCGCCGTCCGTCCCGCTCGTCCTCCACGACGCGCAATTGGCCGCGGACGATGACCGGTTCACCCCGGGCGACGGACGAGGCGAGATGACCGGCCAGCCCTCGCCAGGCCCAGACCGTGTAGAAGCTGGTGGAGGCATCCGCCCAGCGCTGGTTCTGCTTGTCGAACCGCCGGGCCGTACTGGCCAGCCGGAACCTGGCGACCGGAAGTCCGGACGGCGAGGTCCAGTGGTCGACCTTCGTCGCCACGTTGCCGGTCACCGTCACATAGGTCTCGTTCATGTGCGTCTCCCCCTGGTCGCTGCCGATTGCCGGTGAACACCGCCGGGGCCGCCGTACGAGGACGGCGGCGGCCCGGCGGAGCACCGGCGGGTGCCCGAGCGCGGCGGCCCCGACGCGACCGGCGTACCGCGGTCCCGTCGGGGCCGCCGCAGGTTGGTCGTCCTCGGTGCCGTCGTGCGGGTTCCAGAGTGGGGGGAGAACGGCGGGTGCGGGGAAAGAGGCTCTCAGCTGTGGATTACTCGGTGGTTGTGCACAACTCGGTCACACCGGTGGGTGACCCGGCAGTGTCGGCACCGGCTCCGGTGTTCCGCCCCGCGGCATCGGACGCAGCCGGGTCACCGGAACTGCCCGGACCGCCCGGACCGCCCGGACCGCCGGTTTCGAACGAGCCTCGCGGGCCTCCCGCGAGCGCTCCCGCGCCGCGGCCGTCCGCGCCTCCGACCACGCCGCCGGCCACGCCGCCGCCCGGACCGCCGCCCGGACCGCCGACGGCGGCACCGCCCTGGGCTCCGACGACCGCAGTGCCCTGCGGCCCGATCCGGGCGTCCACCGACCGCTCCTCCGCGGCCGAGTCGACCACGCCGGCGGCGATGGCGTACTGCTCCCGCACCTGGCGGTACCGGAGCAGCTCGGCGGCCACGGGCTCCAGCACCCGCGTCCCCCCGCAGCACGCCGCCAACTGGCGCAGGCGCCGCTCCTCCTCCAGTCCGTAGGTCCGGGCCGGTCCCCGCGCGGCGCGGCGACACGCCCAGGCGAGCCCCGGGCCCGCGAGCGTGGCCGCCGCGAGGAGAGCGCCGGGCAGCAGTGCGGTGTGGTCGAGCCCGCGGGTCACGACGGCGGCGACAGCCAGCCACGCGGCCCCGGTCACCTGCAGGGCGAACAGCAGCCACTGTCCGGCGAAGGCGGCGGTGTGCCAAGTCGGACGCGGTACCCGTGCCCCGGATCCCGCGGCCCGGTCCGCGTCCGGCGACGGCGCGCCCGCATCCGGTGACGGCCCGGCCGTGGCCGTGTCCCGTGACGGCCCGGCTGTGTCCCGCGCGGATCCGCCCGTGCCCCGCGCGGGGCTGTCGGACGCCGCGGCCGTCCTCTCGGGTGCCCCGTCGAGCACCGGGGAGCCCGGTGCTCCCGGCAGCCCGGAGTCGCCGTCCGGCCCGTCCGCCGCGGCGTCGCCGCGGCGCTCCGGGCCGCGGAAGCGGCCGGGGTCGCTCGCGCCGCGGGGGGCGGGAGCACCGGAGACGGACTGCTGACCGGGCACGGCCGCTGCGGTGGCGGAGGCCGGCTTCGCCGCCTGAGGAGCCTCCGCCCCGAAGGCGAAGTCCGTCAGCGATGCCGTGACGGCGGCTGTCCGCTCCGCGTCCGGCCCGGCGGAGCAGACTTCCATGACCTCGTCCAGCGCCTCGGGCAGCCCGGCGGCCCCGCGACGGGCCGACTCGCGGACGGTGTGTCCCCAGGCGTCGGGCAGACCGCTCGCCGCCGCGTCCGCCAGCTCCCGCACGGCCTGGGCGACCACCGGCCGGGCGGCCAGCGACTGCTGGAGGGTGTCGCGGCGGGCCCGGACACCGGCGTCCGGAGCATCCGGCTCCTCCACGGCTGCCGCACGGGACCACTCGTCCCGCTCCGAAGTCGGCCTGGAGGCGTACCAGCGCAGCGCGCGCAGCCAGGGGATGCCCGAGGAGTGCTCGGCCTGCCGCAGCCACGCCCGCTCCGCGGCCTGGCCCGCTGCCGCCGCGCCCACGGCGACGGCGAGCCGGTCCTCGAAGTCCTCGCGGGCGCGCTCGCTCAACCCGACGGGCCCGCCCTCGGCGCCCGGTCCCGACTCGGTGTAGACGGGCCGCAGCCGGTCCATGGCACCGTCCAGATCGGCGGTCAACCGCAGGACCGCCGCGCGCTGCTGCGCGACGAACTCGCCCAGTTCCTCCCGCAGCACGTCGATGCCCTCGTGCGTCAGTGCCGAGGCGGACAGGACGACCGCACCGGGTTCGCCGTGTTCGCCCAGTGCCATGCCGTCCTCGTCCAGCAGCCGCCGCAGATCGTCCAGCACGGCGTCCACCGAGTCGCGGGTCAGCCGGTCGGTCTGGTTGAGGACGACGAACGTGACCTCGGCGTGCCCGGCGAGGCGGCGCAGATAGTCCTCGTGCAGCAGCGCGTCCGCGTACTTCTCCGGGTCCACCACCCACACCACCGCGTCGACCAGCTCCAGCATCCGGTCCACCTGCTCGCGGTGCCCCGGTGCGGCGGAGTCGTGGTCAGGCAGGTCGACGAGGACGAGGCCGCTCAGCGTGCCGTCGTGGGTGCGGTGACGCGCGTGCTGCGGGATGCCGAGCCTGTCGAGGAGCCCGTCGGGACTGCCGTCGCTGTAGCGTCCCGCTTCCCAGGTGCAGGCCACCGGAGCGGCAGTGGTGGGGCGGCGCATCCCCACTTCGGAGAGCCGCCCACCGGTGAGTGCGTTGAACAGGGAGGACTTTCCGCTGCCTGTCGCGCCCGCCAGGGCGACGGTTGTGTAGGAGCGGGGCAGCGACCTGCGGGTCGCCGCCTCGTCCAGCACGGTGCCCGCCTCGGCGAGCACGTCGGCGTCCAGCCGGGTGCGCGACAGCCCGACGAGCTCGCGCAGGGCGCCGAGCCGCTGGCGCAGGACGCTCTCCCCCGCGTCGCACCGCGGATCCCGGCGGATGTCTCTGCGGAGGTCCCGGCCGACGTCCTTGCGGTCGCTCCGGTCGCGCTGCCCGTTCCGGGTGGGCGCGAGGGGAGCCGTGTCCGTGTCCCGTCGCGCAGCACCTCCTGCGACTCCGACGTCGTGGAGAGCGCTTCCCGCGCGGCCCTGGGCACAGCTCCCTTCGCCACGCCGGGTGGAGTCCCCGGGGCCGCCTCGGGGTGCGGCAGCCGCCGCGACACCGTCCGGCTCCGGGTGCGGCCGGAGCGAGTGCCGGTGCGGGTGCTCCTCGGGTGCCGGGCCGGGGGGTTCCGGCCGCACGTGCGGGGGTGCGGAGACGTCCTCCGCGGTCCCGCGGGGCGCCTGCGTGCGAGGCGCAGCCGGGGAGGAGGGCGTCTCCCGCACTGCCGGAGCAGGCTCCGGTGCAGCCGCTGCGGGAGCCCGCTCGGGGTCTGCGGGGTGGGTTTCGGGGACAGCGTGGTCCGGGACGGTGGCGCTCGTCGGCTCCGGCCAGGACGTGCTGTGCCAGGGCGGGGTCGCGGCGATTCCCGGCCGGGGGTGCTCCGCTCCGCGCGCCGGAGCCTCTGTCGCGGAGGCGTGGCTGCGGGGACTGGGAGCCCGCGGACCGCTCTCCGGTTCGACGGCACGCTCGGTGCGGTCGGGACGACCGGACGGCGCGGAGGGCGAGGACTGCGCGGGCGGCGCGGGCGGCGCGGACGGCGCGGACGGCGCGGACGGCGCGGACGGCGCCGGTCGCTCGGTGGTGTCGGCCGGCCCGGCGGCCCGGGCCGGTTCGGCGGTCCGGACCGGTTCGGCGGTCGGGGCCGACGCCGCGCGCACGGCCGACGCCGCATGCCCGCCCGACTCGGTTGCCCCGGTGGGCTCGGCCACCCCGGTGGGCTCGGTGCCTCCGGCAGGGCGGCTCGGCTCAGCCGGCTGAACCTGCTGGGCCTGCTGAATCTGCTGGGGCTGCTGGGCCGGGGGCGCGGGTGCGGCCGGCGGGGCGGGTAGGGCGGACGGGGCGGGAGTCGGGGCCTCGGTCTGCGCGGCTGGTGGGGCGGCGCGTTCCGCGCGTGCCCTGCGCGCGATGACGCCGTCGTCCCATCCGTACTCCGGTCCGGCGGCACAGGCGTGCGCGTCCTGCGGCTCGTGCTCGCGGTGGACGCTGCTGTCGCCGGGCAGGTCGCGGCAGCCGCGGCCGCCCGGACGGTGCTCCGCGGCCGCTGCCTCCGGGACCGGGACCGGTTGCGCCTGCGCCACCGGGACAGCCACCGCTTCCCGGGGATCAGGAGCCGCTTGGTCTCCCCGTTCCACCGGCCCCCCAGGCCCGCCGGTCGCAAAGGACGCAAAGGACGCGGAGGACGCGGAGGACGCGGAGGACCCACCGGCCCCATCCGCTTCGTCCGTCCGGCCGTCCGTCCGGCCCGGCGCATCCGGCCCGCCCGGTCGGCCCTGCCCGGCCGGTCCTTCCGCCCGGCCCGGTACGCGTCCGCCTTCGGGCAGGCCGTCGACCGAAGCCTCCGACTGCTGACGCGGCAGATCCGCCGCCGCGACGTGACCGTGGCTCTCGGGTCCGTCCGGGCCGCTGCGCGCGGCGGGCTCCTGAGGCAGCGGCTGCTCGTCCAGGCTCAGCTCCAGTTGCCCTTCGACGGGCTCGCTGTGCGGGCTGCTCCAGCCGTCGGGCCAACTGCCGGACCAGCGCTCGGGCGGCTCGCCCGCTCCGGGGTTGGTGGCATCGGTGGATGTCACTGCTGTCACCTCTCCATGTGCGCGCTCTGCAGACCGCGCGCGCCGTTCTCCGTACCGAGCGGTGTGCGCGTCGGCGGGAATTCGCGGGCGGTCACGTCCGTCCTGCTCTGCTCCTTGGGGCCGCCCGGCGCGTCCTCCGGCTGCTGCGGCCGGTGGAGTTCCCGCAACTGGTGCGGCTCGTGGAGCCCGTGCGTTCTGGTGAGTCTGTTCAGCACCGAGAACGCGGCGATCAGTTCCATCTGCGGTCCGGGACCGGCGTCGAGTTCCGCCAGGGGGACGAGGCGCAGGTCGCGCTCCCCGTCCAGGACCCGCCCCACGCAGTGCTCCAGCAGCTCCGCGCACTGCCCGCGCAGTTCGTGTGCGCCTTCCTCACCGAGCAGGTCCTCGAGTGCGTCCTCGGCGCCCGCGACCCGCACACCGCCGAGCAGGGAGGCGGCCAGCAGGCCGGATACGTGCTCGGCGTCCTCCTCGCCGCACGAGGCGCGGCCCGCCGCGCGGGTCTCCTCCTCGGCCAGTTCCTCGACGCAGCGGCGCCATCTGCGCACCATCACGCCGATCCGGCCGACGGCCTCGTCGCGTTCGCTCTGGCCGCCGGGGAGGAGCCGGCCGCAGCCCTCCAGGCCGGGGACGCCCCGGCGCAGTTCGGCGATCCGTTCGTCGGCGGCGGCGACCGCGCCGGACAGCAGTGCGGTCAGGCCCTCGGCGAAGGCGTCGAACAGTTCTTCGCCGTCGCTGTCGGTGGGGAAGCTGCGCCAGTGCTCGGCGACGTCGCCCGCCAGCAGTTCGCCGTCGGCGATGCGGGTGCGCAGCCGCTGCCCGGCGGTCCCGTAGGCGTTCTCGATGTACCGGGTGAGCCGCTCGGCCGCCGCGTGCTGCGCGGCGACCGAGCCGGCCAGGGCCGTGATGCGCGGGCGCAGCGAGGCGAGCGTCCCGTCGGCGGTGCGGCTGGCGGCTGCGTACCGGGCGTCGGCGTCCTGTGCGCACTCCTCCAGCCAGTCCCGCAGTCCACTGACGGCGGAGACGGGCAGCAGTCCGGATCCGCCCGCCGACTCGGGCAGTTCCGGGATGGTGAAGCAGGGGATCTTCCCCAGCCCCGCCCGGTCGAGCAGCAGCCCGTACTGCGCGGTGACCTCGGCGGCCATCTGGTGCGGGACCCGGTCGAGGACGGTGGCGAGGGTGACGTCGTACTCCCTGGCGGTGCGCAGCAGGTGCCAGGGGATGGCGTCCCCGTAGCGTGCGGCGGTGGTGACGAGCACCCAGATGTCGGCGGCGCAGACCAGTTCGGCGGCCAGGTCCCGGTTGTGGGCGACGAGGGAGTCGATGTCGGGCGCGTCGAGCAGGGCGAGGCCGGGGGGCAGTCCGCTGTCGGTCTCGACCCGGAGGACGCGTCGGGGCTCCTCCGGGTCGGCGTCCCACTCGTGCTCCCACTCCGCTTCGGCTGCGGCGTCCCTGCCCCGGCTGCGGCGGGGGTCCCAGTCGGTGGCCCAGGCGCTGTCCCAGTCGGCGGCGCGGTCCATCGGCCCGTCGGCGAACCGGTCGCCGCCGTCCGCGGCACCGGCCGGATCGCCGTGGCGGCCGGGCGTGTCGTGCGGGTCCGGGACGCCCGGCCCGCCGAAGGTGCCGGGCGCGGCGCCCATACCGGGTGCGGCGGGCGTCCCGGGCGGGTCCTGCCGGGGCGTCCAGGCCCGCTCGAGGCGGGGCAGCACCCGCTGTCCGACGAACCAGCCCCGGTCGTCCGGGTGGCAGATCAGCACAGGTGTGCGGGTCGTGGGCCGCAGCACTCCCGACTCGCTGACCTTGCGCCCCACCAGGGAGTTGACCAGCGTCGACTTGCCCGCGCCCGTCGACCCGCCGATCACCGCGAGGAGCGGTGCCTCGGGAGTACGCACACGCGGGACGAGGTAGTCGTCGAGTTGGGCCAGCAGCTCGTCCCGGGACTGCCGGGCGCGCTCGGCACCCGGCAGCGGGAGAGGAAAGCGCGCGGCTGCGACGCGCTCACGCAGTGCGGTGAGCGCGTCGAGCAGTTCAAGCCGTACGTCCAAGATCGCCACATGGGGCAGAATGCCCAATTTTGCGGCAGTTTTGAAGCTTATCCACGGTTGCGAGCGAGGAAAATGCGCAGTTTCCTCACTGAACAACACCTTTGAACCCGTTCACCCCCGCATGACCCACCTGCCACCCCGCCGCCCCCATAACGACTGCGCAACACCCGCAACCCACACGGCCAAAACCGCTGCGTGAATCGCACCCGCCTGCGATTATCGGGACCGCTTCACGGAACCTCCACATCGCGTCGCGGCCGTGAAGCGAACAGGACGAGCCGCCAGGCCCCCTATCCTTGACACCGCCGGTCACGGGGGGCGGCGAGCCCGCCCACCGCGACGGAGGACGGCCCCCGTAGCTCAGTGGATAGAGCAGGCGCCTTCTAAGCGCTTGGCCGTAGGTTCGAGTCCTACCGGGGGCACGAATAGCCTCTCACCTGCGATAACGCGTGAGGGGCTCTTTCACGTCCGGAAGCACATCACTCATAGGCCAAGCGCCTTGACTGTGCGCGATCGTGGATACATCCCCCGATATCGGGTTGCGGTTCGAGCTGACAGATACCTGGCCACCGCTCCTCGCCCAGCACTTGAGCAGCCGCACGGGGGTCCATGAGGCTGGACCATGCCTGTTCGGCCGGGAGCAGGTCCCGCTCAGGCAGGGCGTACTCCGGACGACGCCCCTCAGCCTCGCAGCCGCGGACGTTGCGCAGGATCAGCACAGTCAGGTTCGGCGGTACGGAACCGGTGCTCCGGATGGCGAGGCAGGTCTCGTGGCCGTCGTCCGCACGCACCTGGAGGCCGAGGGTGAAGGTGTCGGACTCGTGTGTGCTCACGGCCGTCGCGCAGCGTGGCGTGCGCCGAGCCCGGCCTCCCCGCTCTCCGGACGGACGTTCCCCGGACGTACTGCGTCGCCCCGGCGTGCAGCGTGGCCGCACCGGCAGGCCCGGGACGGGCGGCAGGGGACAGTGCCTGGACAGTGCCCACCGCCGCTGAGCCCGTGGCATTCGCGGCCTGTACTCCGAAACGCCGACAGCACGTCCGGACGACCCGCCGCGCCATGTCGTACGTTTCGTCCCGACCGGACAGGGCCCCGCCAGGACGGTTCTGCCTGCGCACGGGAGGACGAAGAAGTCATGCCACGTCGGTTCCTGACCCGCCGTCTGCTTCCTGCCGCCACCGGACTCACCCTGCTCGCGCTGCCGGTCAGCGCGCTCGACGGCGGCACGGGTGCCTCCGCGGCCGGGGCGCACGGACAGGTGTCCGCGTCGGGCCGCGGCGAGATCAGGGCGCCGCGCGAGTTCAGCGGCATCGCCTGGCTCGCGACCCGGAAGAGGGCCACTGTGCCGGGCGGGGACGAGGAGCCGCGCGAGGTCTTCCTCGTGTGCCACGACACCCGGGACAACGACGCGGAGCGGGACCTGCCGCGCCTGTCACTCGTGCGGACCCCCGTCGACCCCCGGGGGATCGACGTGCAGGAACTCGATGTCGACTTCCCCAGCGTCCCGAACGACCTGGAGAGCATCGCCCGGGTGCCCGGCCGCGACGAGGCACTGCTGGTGGAGAGCAACGCCGACGGCGACGACCCCGACCCCACCATCTATCTGGCCCGATGGGACCGGAAGCTGAACATCCGCATCGCCGGTTCGGCGCCCTGGCCCAGCACGCCCCAGCCGCTGGTCAACGTCGAGGCGACCGCCGTCGCCACCATCGGCGGGCACGACTACTTCGTGTACGCCGAGCGCGCCGAAGGCAGCGACACCACCCTCGTCAACATGACCCGGCTCAGGATCAGCCGCAGCGGCCGGATCACCTTCGGCACCGAATGGGTGTCGGTCCCCTTCACCGCGGCCCAGCCGCCCGGGGCGCGCCCCGCCTCCGGTATGGACATCGACGACGAGGGCAACCTGTACATCTCCGCCGCCTACGACCCCGGTGACCTCGGCCCCTTCGACAGCGCCGTCTACCGTGCGGCCAGGATCCGTCCCGGCGGTCCCCTCGGCGCGGAGCTGGTCCCGATGCGGCCGCAACTGCTCGCGCGCAGCTCGGGGCTCAAGGTGGAGGGAGTGGCGCTGGTGGACGGCTCGTTCCCGATCTTCATCAGTGACGACGACGAGGACTACGGGGGTCTGCTGCGGCAGTTGCGGGTGACGACGCCCGAGAACCGCCCGGCCGGCTGACCGGCCCCCGCTCCGTCCCCGTCCCTGCCCCCTGCCCCGGTCCCGCTTCCCTGTCCCTGTGCCGGTCACTCTTCCCTGTACCGGTGCCTGTGCCTGTGCCTGTGCCTGTGCCGGTGCCGGTGCCGGTGCCTGTGTGTGAACCGGCAGGGCGCGCCCTCGGGGACTCGGCGCACGGAAACAGCCCGCGCCCAGTGGCTGTTCCGGCTGCCGCAGCGTCCGTGCTGCTGTGATCAGGCGGCTTGCGGGGTTCCCGCAGCCCGCCCTCCGGCCCGGGGGACCTCCTCGAAGTGGCTCGGTCTGCCCTCGTGGTGTACGAGTCGGCCGAGGCGTTCGGCGCAGGCGCGGGGCAGGAGAGTCCAGGTGCCGTCGGTGCGGCGCAGGGCGGCCGAGTGCCAGGGGGTGGTCCAGGCGTCGGGCGTGTCGAGGAGCCGGATGCCGAACTTGGGCGTGCCGTACGGCTGGGGGTGGATGGACAGGCGTACGGCACGGGGGTGGCATGCGGCGATCAGCTCGCCCCAGGCACGGCTGCGCTGGATGACGCCGTAGGCCCGTCGGCGGCACTCGCGCTGGAGGGCCGAGCGGGTGCCGGTGAAGTCGGCGGTGTCCTCGACGAGGAACCGGGTGATGCCCCGGTAGAGCGGGAGGGTGTGGTCCGCGGAGCGCACCTGGGTGCGCAGCGCGTCCAGCGACGGGGCGTAGCGCCGGTGCACATGGGCCCGCTTGGCCTCGTGCGGCATGGCGCCGAGGACGTCGCGCAGGTCGAAGACGGAGAGGTGCCCGAGGGACAGGGCGCCGATCAGGCGGCGGAGTTCGTCCGCGTAGGCGTCTATGTGCGCGTCCGGCACGCGGATCAGGTCTCCGAAGACATGGCCGTCGGAGCAGATGACCACGCGGGCACCGGGTGGGTGGATCCGGGCGATGTCCGCACACAGCGCGTCGAGGAAGCCGAGGGAGAGGCGCTCGCCCTGGTCCGGGAGCGGGCCGAGGACCTTGGCGGGGTTGGGCGACTTGCAGGGGAAGCCCGGCAGGGTGAAGACGACGGGTTCCCCGGCGCGGACGAAGCTGTCGATCCGCCGGAGCTGGTACGGGAACGCCGCGGCACGGGCGGGCGCGCTGTCGGTCGTGCGGCAGTACGGCAGCAGCAGTCCGAGGATCTCCGCGCTGGTGCCGGTCGCGCCGATTCCTTCGGCACCGGTTGCGGCGGGGCCGGTGGTGCCGGTGGTGCCGGTGGTGCCGGGCGCGCTGACGCCGCGGGTGCGGGTGACGGGAGCGGGGGCGCCGATTCGGGTCGTCGAAGGCATGGGTGCGGGTTCTCCTGCGGTCGGAGGGGGCGGGAGTGCGGGCACGGCCGCATGGCGCCTCGGCGCTGGGGCGTGCCGGGCGCCGGGCGTCGGGCACCGGCGGTGTCGGAACGGGTGACGGGCGATCAGTCCGGGTCGCGGTGCGCCGAGGCGCTCCGGCGTGGCGGCCGGAGGCCGCGGGCGGTCTGCGACGTGTGACCGGAGGCCGCGGGCGGTACGGGGCCGGGTCGGTCCCGGCGGTGGTCGTAGGTGACGGGCAGGCGGAGGGTGCCGCGGCCGAGGACGGCCGGGGTCCAGTCGAGTTCCGTGTCGTCGACGGCCAGGCGCAGACCGGGCAGCCGTGCCAGCAGGGTGCCCAGGGCGATCCGGAGCTCGGTGCGGGCGAGTGCCGCGCCGGGGCAGAAGTGGATGCCGTGTCCGAAGGCGAGGTGGGGGTTGGGGGTGCGTTCGAGGTCGAGGGTGTCGGGGTCGGGGAAGCGGCGCGGGTCGCGGTTGGCGGCGCAGAGCGAGACGATCACCGAGTCCCCGGCCGGGACCTCGGTGCCGTACAGATCGCTGTCCTGGTCGAAGAAGCGCCAGGTGGTCAGCTCGAAGGCGCTGTCGTAGCGCAGCAGTTCCTCCACGGCCCGGGGCAGCAGCGCGGGGTCGTCGCGCAGCCGCGCCAGCGCGTCCGGGTGCCGGAAGAGGCTGATCAGTGCGGTGGTGATCTGGTTGGTGACCGGTTCCTGACCGGCCACCAGGAGCTGGAAGAGCATCGAGTCCAGTTCCTCCTGCGACAGCTCCTGTCGGTCGCGGGCCGCGACGAGGCGGCTGAGCAGGTCGTCCTCCCTGTGCGCACGCTTGTGGGCCACGACCTCGGCGATGTAGCGCTGCAGGCCGTGCAGCCGGGCCTCGTACAGCGGGCGTCCGGGGTCTGCCGGTCCGACGGGCTGGACGACCTTGCCCCAGTCCCGGTCGAAGGCCGCGGCCAGTTCCGCCGGGAGCCCGATGACCTCGGCGAGCACCTGGAAGGGGAAGTGGGCCGCGAATCCGGTCACGAGGTCGGCCGGTCCGGTTGCCGGGAGGCGGTCGACGAGCGCGTCGGCCAGCTCCTGGATGTGCGGCCGGAACTGTGCGAGGCGCCGCGGCGAGAAGGCGTCCGTGACGACGCGCCGCATCCGGGTGTGCTCGGGCGGGTCCTGGTGCAGCAGATGCACTTGGAGCTGGGAGTGCTGCGGCTCGGGCATGATCGAGGCCCTGGCCCGCCAGCGGTCGTTGCCGCGGGCGTGGTTCTTGCCGAGGCGGTCGTCATGGAGCGCGGAGTGCGCGGCCTCGTAGCCGGTGACGAGCCAGGCCCGCACGCCGCTGGGGAAGAGGACGCGGTGCACCGGACCCGCCTCGCGCATCCGGGTGTAGAGGGGGTAGGGGTCGGCCTTGTAGGGGCAGCCCAGCAGCGGGACGGGGTCGGGCAGCGGCTCGCGGGAGTCGTCGTCCGCGGGGGTCGGCGGGTCGGGGAAGGACATGGACACTGCTCCTCGGGGGACGAGGTCGGACTGGTGCAATCGAGCGGGGAATCGGGCCTGCGCTCCGGCCGGATTCGGTGACCCACCGGAGCGGGGTTTCGCAGCCGGTGGCTGCACCTCGGGGACAAGCCGGTCGCTGCGCCTCGGAGGCACAGAGTGCGCAGCAGGCGCCCGGGGCCCGGGATGTGGTTCCGCGCGCGGGTTCCCCGGCCGGCGGGGAAGGCCGGCGGGGAAGGGAGACGGGGAAGGGAGACGGGGAAGGGAGACGGTTCAGCGGCGCGCGGCGGGGGCCGGATCCGCCGCGCCGGCCGGGGAGGGCACCTGGTCGGTGGGCGCGCGGGCGCCGCGGCCGAGCAGCGGCACGGCGAGGCAGGCGGCGCAGCCGGCGAGCACGATCCCGGCCCGGACGCCGGAGCCCGCTCCGCCGAGCCCCCCGGCGGCGGTGGCCAGGGCGGGGCCGAGGGTGAAGCCGAGCATCCGCGAGAGCTGGACGGTCGATCCGACCGTGGCCGCGCGGTCCGGCGGTGCGGCTCCCATGGCCAGGGCCTGGGTGGGCCCACCGTTCAGGCCCATCCCGGCACCCGCCACTCCGAGCCGCCACGCGATGCCGGCCGGCGACCAGCCGTCGTCCAGCGGGACGAGCAGCAGCAGGCCGCAGGCGGTGAGGGCGGCTCCGGCGACGGCGACGGCCCGGGTGCGGAACCGGTCGGCGAGGCGCCCGCCGAGCGGCCCGGCCAGTGCCATGCCGAGCGGGAAGGCGAGCACCGTCAGCCCGGTCGTGGTGGCACTCGCCCCCGCGTCCCGTTGCAGGTGCAGGGCCAGCACATAGCGCGCGGCGGCGAAGCCGAGCGCCAGCGTCAGGACCGCTCCGAGCGTGTGCGCCATCGGCACCGTCCGCAGTACCTCGCGCACGGGGCGGCCGCCGGGTCCGCGCAGCCACCACCACAGCGGGGGTGCGGCGGCGAGGGTGAGCGCGAGCCATGCGGAGCTGGCCGAGGCGAGCGTCAGGGCGAGCAGCAGGATCGTCACTCCGGCCGCGACGAGCGCCGCGTCGCCGAGTGCGTACCGGTCCGGGGCCCGCAGCCGGCCCTCCCGGGGCAGCACGCTCTCCCAGGCGGGCGGACGTCCGCGCAGCAGCGGCAGCCCCCGCACCACCAGCAGCGCGAGCAGGCAGAACGGAATCTTGACCAGGAAGATCCACCGCCAGCCCACCTGGTCGAGCAGCAGCCCGCCGACCGCCGGACCGGTCACGGCGCCGAGGGGGCCCAAGGTAGCGGGCACGCTCATCGCCCGGCCGCGCAGCGCGGGCCGCACCGACCGCAGCGCCAGCACCGGCATCAGCACGAACAGCACCGCGGCGCAGCCGCCCTGGGCGAACCGGGCGGCGATCAGCCAGCCCGCCGAGGGTGCGGCGGCGGCCAGCGCGCTGCACAGGGCGAATCCGGCGGTCGCGGCGGGCAGCGCCGCACGGATGCCCACTTGGTCGAGCCAGCGGCCGGCCGGGAGCAGGAGCGCGACGACCGGAAGCTGGTAGCCGAGGACCGCCCACTGCGCTGTGCGGTCGGACACCTCCAGTCCCGCGGAGATGTCCGCGAGGGCCACGTTCACGATGTTCATGTCGAGCATCGCCACGAACGACAGCACGCCCGCCACCGCCACCAGCAGCCAGTGGTCCCGGTCGGCGGACCGGCCCGCGAACCGGTCCGCCGGCTGGTGCGCGGACCGGCCCGCCGGCTGGTGCGCGGCACTGCCACCGGTCCGCCCCCAGCGCGCTGCACGGAACGTCACCTGAACCCTCCCCGTTCGCGGCCGCCCGGTCGGGCGGCGTCGTTCCAGAAGTCGGCGGACGGGGCGGATGAGTTCCGCGGCGGCCCGCAGGGGTCGGAGCCCGCCTCCGCGGGCGGGAGGCCCGCGTCACGGCGTCTGTCTCGGGGCCGTGCCCGGGGCGGCGCGCACGGCCGCCGCCCCGTCCCGGGCGCCGTCGGGCCGGTGCGGCCGGCCCGGCGGAGCCTGCTGCTCCGACCGTTCCGAGCCGGCCTGCGGCGCCGCCGCGAGGGGGCGGCGGTGGTCGAAGGCGATCAGCGGGTCCCCGGTCAGCGGGTGCTCCGCGACCGCCGCACGCACCCCGAACACCTCCGCCAGCAGTGCCGGGGTGAGGACCGTGCGGGGCGGGCCGGAGGCCACCACGTGGCCGTCGTGCAGGACGTGCAGCCGGTCGCAGACGGCAGCGGCGGCGTTGAGATCGTGCAGGGAGATCAGCGTGCTGCGGCGCCGCGCACGCAGCAGGCCGAGGAGTTCGACCTGGTGCCGGACGTCGAGGTGGTTCGTCGGCTCGTCCAGCACCAGGACGTCCGGCTGCTGGGCGAAGGCGCGGGCCAGCAGGACCCGTTGCCGCTCGCCGCCGGACAGTTCGGTGAACCGCCGCTCGGCGTGGTCGGCCATCTCCACGTCCGCGAGGGCGCGGGAGACCAGTTCCCGGTCGGCGGCGTCCTCCCCGGCGAAGGCGCGTTTGTAGGGCGTGCGGCCCATGGCGACGACCTCGCGCACGGTCAGTTCGAAGTCGCCGCTCCGCTCCTGCGGCAGGGCCGCGACGTGCCGCGCGGCGCGGGCTGGGCTCAGCGCGCGCACGTCGGTGCCGTCGAGCAGCACCCGCCCGGCGACGGGCTTCAGATGCCGGTAGACGGTGCGCAGCAGGGTGGACTTGCCACTGCCGTTCGGGCCGACCAGGCCGGTGATCTCGCCGGACGCGGCCAGCAGGCAGGCCCCGGCGACGACCGTGTGCCCCTGGTAGGCGACGCTCAGGTCCTCGATGTCGATCTTCATCGGTCGCTCCCCCGGTCCTTCGTCGGTCGCTCCGCCCGTCCCTTCAACGGGCGCTCCCCGGTTCGCCCGCGCCCTGTGCGCGACTTCCGCTCCCCTGTGCTCCGGGCACGGCGCTCACCTTCCGCTCCCCAGCCGCCGGTCCAGCAGATACAGCAGCGTCGGGGCGCCGATCAGCGAGGTGACGACCCCGACCGGCAGTTCCTGGGTGTCCATCGCGGTGCGGCACACGATGTCGACCACGACCAGGAGCAGTGCGCCGAAGAGCGCCGAGACCGGCAGCAGCCGGCGGTGGTCGCCGCCGACGACCAGCCGGCAGGCGTGCGGCACCATCAGCGCGACGAATGCGATGGCCCCGGAGACCGCCACCAGGACGCCGGTGAGCAGACTCGTGAGCGCGAACATCTCCCGGCGCAGCCGCACCACGTCGACACCGAGCCCGGCGGCTGTCTCGTCGCCCATCAGCAGCGCGTTCAGCCCCCGGGCGCGGGCCTGGAGCAGCAGCATGCCCGCCGGGACGGCGAGGGCGGGGACGGCGAGCAGCGGCCAGCTCGCGCCGCTGAGGCTGCCCATCAGCCAGAACAGCACGCTGTGCGTCTGCTGTTCGTCCCCCGCCTGCAGCACCAGGTAGCTGGTGAAGCCGGACAGGAACTGACCGATCGCCACGCCCGCCAGCACCAGGCGCAGCGGGGCGAATCCGCCGCCGCGCCGCGCCACGGCCCACACGAGCGCGAAGGTCGCCAGCGCACCTGCGAAGGCCGCGCCCGAGAGCCCGAGCCCGAGTGCCCCGCCGCCGCCGAGGCCGAGGACGAGGGCGGCGACCGCGCCGAGCGAGGCGCCGTTGGAGACCCCCAGGAAGTAGGGGTCGGCCAGCGGGTTGCGCACCAGGGCCTGCATCGCCGTGCCGACCAGGCCGAGCCCGGCCCCGACCAGGGCCGCCAGCAGGGCGCGGGGCAGCCGCAGTTGCCAGACGATCAGGTCGTCGGTGCCGGGGCCCGGGGGCTCGCCGGTGGCCCGGCGCCACACCACGCTCCACACCTCTCCTGGCGGGATCGACGTGGAGCCCCAGGCGACCGCGGCCGTGAGGGCGGCCGACAGCGCCCCCGTGAGGAGCAGCGCCAGTGGCCAGGCGGGCACGGTACGCCGGGACCGGGCGGGCGCGGCGTCCGTGCGCGGGGTGTGTGCCGGTGTGTCGAGCAACGTCAGCCGACCTTCCCCGGGTAGAGGGTCTCGGCGATCTCCTCGACGGTGTCGGCGTCGGTGACCCCGGCGATGGTGGTCCGCTCGGAGTGGATCCGCAGGAAGCGGCCCTTCTTGACGGCGGTCAGGCCCTTGGTCGCGGAGTTCGTCTCCAGCCACTTCCGGGCCGCGTCGAACGCCTTCTCGTCGGCCGCCGCGCTGCCCCGGTTGCGTACGGCGAGCTGGATCCAGTCCGGGTTCCGGGAGATGACGTCCTCCCAGCCGACCTTCTTGAAGGCGCCGTCGCAGTCGGCGAAGATGTTGCGGGCTCCGGCCCGGGTGATCACCGCGTGGGCGACCTGCCTGTTGCAGACGGCGGTGGGCTGCTTGGTGCCCGCGTCGTAGTCGAAGAAGAAGTACGTCGGCCGCTTGCGCTCGGGGGTGGAGCCGACCGCTTTCTGTACGGCGTCCACCTTCTTCCGCATCCCGCGGACGAGCTTCTCCGCCTCGGGAGCGGTTCCGGTGACCTTGCCGAGTGCGGTGATGTCGTCCTCGACGGCGGACAGGTCGGTCATCGGGGAGGAGCGCCGGGCCGCGCACGCGGTCGACTTGAGGTGCATGTGCGCGATACCGGCGGCCTGGAATTCCTTCTCCGTCGGCGCGTCGCCCATGCCGCCGCCCATCTTCATGGCGGCGAAGGTGTCGATGTAGAGGTCGGCGCCGGAGCCGAGCAGCTTCTCCTTGGGGATGACCGTCCTGCTGAGCACCTTCACCTGCCGGGCCTGCGCGTCGAGGCCGTCCGGGAGGGTGCCCTTGCCGGGCGGGAAGCCGGTGCCGATCACCTTGTCCCCCACGCCGAGGCGCAGCAGCAGTTCCAGGGCGGCGGCGTTGCTGGTGACGATCTTCTCCGGCGGCTTGCGGAACGTGGTCCCGGCGCCCTGGCAGTCGGTCACCGTGACCGGGTGGCCGGTCGCGTCCGCTCCTCCTGCGGCCCGGTTCGCGGTGCCGTCGCCGTCGCCGTCGCCGCCGCCGTCACCGCCGCCGCAGCCCGCCACGAGCAGGGCGCCCAGTACCGCTGCCGCGGTGCCGCCCCATACGTGAGAACGCATCACTCTCTCCTGGATCCACTCGTCCGCGGGTGAACCCTCGCCACCCGGTCCAACAGTCGGACCGGGTGCCGCTCGGGTTCCCGTCCGGTGCGCGGGTCTTCGCGCCTCCCGGCCGGGCGGCGATGTGGACGGCGTGCGGACTTCGCGCGGGTGGGCGGCACAGGCGCGGGACGAACACGGGCGCGGGAAGATCAAGGGCGCGGACGACGGCGGACCCAGGCGACGGTCACCGGATCAGGAGCTGCGGAGTCTCCGGCAGCAGGAGCGCGGGACCGCGAGGGGCTGTTACACGTTCCGGACACAGTCCCGTGAACTCGCGCCGCGCGGCGGCCATCACACCTCCCGTACGCCGCACTCGCCACGGGTGCGCCGGGAAAGCCCGGCGCCGGAAATGAGGAACCATGACCGCCAAGCTCAACCGCGCCGTCCGCTGCACCGCTGCCGTGCTGGCCGCCCTCGCGGTCGGCGCCGGAGCGACCGCGTGCGACGCGTCGTCCGGATCGTCGGACAAGGCCGCTTCGCACTCGGGTTCGGCCGCGGACTCCTCCTCCGGCACGCAGGACGGCGGCTCGCAGAAGGACTCGCAGAAGGACTCGCAGGACGCCGGGGACGGGGTGAAGAAGACGGCCGTCAAGGGCTCGCGGACCGACGCGGTGAACCCCGCCTCCGCCCGGACCCGGGAGAGCAAGCGCTGCCACACCGGCGAACTGCGCTACTCCTGGGGCGGTCCGCACGGCGGCGCCCCGGACATGGAGGCGGACTCCCAGCAGATCGCCTCGATCCGGCTCACCAACAGCGGCGGACGCACCTGCACCGTGTACGGCTTCCCGGGTGTCCGTCTGATCAGCGACTCCGGCGACGCCTGGGACCTGCGCCGCTCCTCGGACAAGCCGAGCACCCTCACCCTGCACCCGGGGGACGACACCGCCATGGTCTCCATGAACGTGCTGCCGCTCCCGCACGACATGAAGGGCCCCAAGCCCTTCCGGGTGAGCAAGGTCCTGCTGACCCCGCCCGACGAGACCACCCACGTCACGCTCAAGTGGCCCTACGGCGGCGCCCTGCTCGACCAGTCCGGCGCCACCCGTCCCGGCACCTTCGTCAATCCGGTCGGCGTGGGCTGACACCGCAGCGCCGCTCCCGCCGGCCGCCGTCGGCCGGTGGCGCTCCCGTCGGCACCGGCCGCGGCCCCGCCCCCGGTCCTTCAGGTGCGCTGCGCGGCGGCGCCGCGCGGGAGTTCAGCCGACCGGGTCCTTGGCAGGTCCCGCGGACTGCTCCGCGGCCGCGGCGGCCGCCGGTGCCCCCGCGGGCTCCGGGTCCGGGTCCGCGGCCCTCGGCTTCCCGGCGTAGGGGCTGCGGTCCAGTTCGGGGAAGTCCGCCTTCAGCGCCCGGAGCAGGCAGAACATGACCAGGAAGGCGATCACGAAGAACGGCAGCCCGATGACGGTGATGACCTGCTGGAGGGCGTCCAGCCCGCTCTTGCCGGTGGCCGCCAGCAGGGTGCCGCCGACCACGCCCTGCATGACGGCCCAGAAGACGCGCTGCCGGGTGGGGGTGCGCTTCTTCTCGTCGGCCCGCTCGCACAGCATGTCGACCACCATGGAGGCCGAGTCGGCGGAGGTGGTGAAGAAGATGACCACGATCAGCACCGACAGCGCCGAGACGAGGGTGGCCGCCGGGTAGTTTTCCAGGAACGTGAAGAGCGCGCCGGGCACGTCCCCGTCGTCCACGACCGCCTTGACCAGCCCGCCCGGGCCGTTCCTCTCGATGTCGAACGCGCCCATGCCGAAGATGCTGAACCAGATCACCGTGAAGGCGGTGGGCAGCCCCAGCACGCCCAGGACGAACTCCCGGATCGTGCGCCCCTTGGAGATGCGGGCGACGAAGATGCCGACGAACGGCGACCAGGTGATGGTCCAGGCCCAGTAGAAGACCGTCCAGCTCCCCTGCCAGCCGGTGTCGGCGAAGGTGTCGTTCCAGAACGACAGCGGCACCACCGAGCTGAGGTAGGTGCCGGTCGACTCGACGACGCCCTTGGCCATGAAGAGCGTCGGCCCCGCGACCAGGACGAAGACCAGCAGGCCGACGGCCATCAGGATGTTGACGTTGGACAGCATCTTGATGCCCTTGTCCAGGCCGCTGACCACGGAGGCCGTCGCGATCGCCGTCACGCCCGCGATCAGCAGGACCTGGACCAGCTTGTTCTCCGGGACGCCGAAGAGTTCGTTCAGACCGCTGTTGATCTGCAGGGTGCCCAGGCCGATGGAGACCGAGACCCCGAAGAGGGTGCCCACGACGGCCGTGACGTCGACGGTCTTGCCGATCGGGCCGCTGATCCGGTCGCCGAGCAGCGGGTGCAGGATCGAGCTCACCCGGAAGGGCAGGCCGCGCTGGTAGACGAAGTAGGCGAAGGCCAGCGCCGGGAGGCAGAAGATGGCCCAGGTGTGCAGGCCGAAGTGGTAGAGGGCGAACGCCATGGCCCGTTCGGCCGCCCGGTCCGTCTCCGGCTTGACGCCCTGTTCGGGCGGGTCGGCGTAGTGGCTGATCGGTTCGGCGACCCCCCAGAACATCAGGATGGTGCCGATTCCTGCCGCGAAGAGCATCGCGAACCAGGCGCCGTTGCTGTACTCGGGGCGCGTGTGCTGCCCGCCCAGTCGCACGTGCCCGTAGCGGCTGAGCGCGATCCAGATCAGGAAGAGCACGAACGTGGTGACGCCGAGGATGTAGAACCATCCCAGGTTCGTGAGGATCCAGTCCGAGGCCGCGGTGAAGACGCTGTCGACCTGGTCGGTCAGCGTGATGGTGGTGGCGACGAACAGGACCGTCAGGGCAGCCGAGGTGAAGAAGATGACCGCGTCGGTCCGCAGACCCAGCCTGCGTTGCAGCTTGTCCAGCATGGAGTTGTCCCAACAGACGGGGAGGGAGTGCACTGAAGCGCGCCGGGCCGGGCTGCTGCGAGAAGATGTGCGTTCGCCAATGATCGCCCCGGCCGCGTTGAGCGTTGATGGTGGCACTCCCGATCAAGCACCGCATCCCCTGGACTCTTCTGTTGCAGATTCGTGATCATGTGAGTAACTGCCCTGTGAGGGAGCGGTGTTGACCCCCCCGGATGCGGTGGCGGGAACTCTGGTCACCGGCAGCCGGAGGCGCGGGGCCGAAGAGGTCGGAGCACTGCGGACGCGGCCGAGAGCGCACGGGATCGGGGCGAGCCGCACGCATACGCAAAGAGGCGGAGGGCGAGAACTGCGCACGGCCGGCCGCGCCGCCGGGCAGCGCCCCGCACCTGGCGGCCGGGCACCGCCCCCGCACGCGGGTGGCGAGGACGCCACCGACGGGGCCGCCGGAGCCGCCGGAGCCGCCGGTGTGTTCGGCGGGCAGTGCGGGGTGGAGCGGGTCGCCTCATCCGATCCGAGGACGACGACCGGTGCGGTGCGGTCGCTGCGTGCGGCGCGGCGTCAGCGGCGCAGGTCGTTGTAGACCGTGGCCCTGGAGACCCCGAGGAGGCCCGTCAGGGCCGCCACCGCGCCCTTGAGTTCGAGGTAGCCCTGCTCCTGCACGGCCTTCACGAGGGCGACGCGGTCGGACGTGGCCAGGGCACGCGGGGTGGTGCCGCGGGCGGCGGCGAAGGACTCCGCGGCACCGCGCAGTTCGTCCAGGGTGCGCGCACGCAGCGTCTCGGCGACAGGCGGCTGGTGCTCCTCCGTGCGCAGCAACTGCTCCAGGCCCCGGGTGAGGGTGGAGAGCAGCGAGACGTCCAGGTTGAGGCAGACGGCGGCCACGTAGACACCCTCGCTGTTCCGGATGCCGACCGAGGTGCTCTTGGCGGGGCGGCCGTCGGGGAACCGGTTGGGGTAGTTCTGCAGGACCTCGGGGTGGTCGGGGTCCGCGATGCGGGCCAGGCCCAGTTCGGTGGCCGGGTCGCCGATCCGCCGGCCGGACAGGTTGTTCTCCACGGCGCGCACCGCGTGCTCGGGGTCGCGCAGGTCGTGCAGCACGGCTTCGCACAGGCCCGGGAACATCCGCCCGACGGCGGTGACGATCTTCTCCGCCTCGCGCAGCAGCAGTTCGTCCTCTGCGGCGCTCACGGTGTCCCCTCGATGATCTGCGCCGTCGCCGTCGGCGCCTTGAGGGCCGAACCGGTCAGGACGACGACCGTGGTGCCGCCCGGCGGCAGTTCGCCGCGCGCCGCGAAGTGGTCGACGGCGGCCGCGGCGGTGGCGCTGGTGGGCTCCGCGTAGAGCCCGGTGGCCGCGAGGCGGCGCAGCGCCGAGGCGATGTCCTCCTCCGGGACGGCGACCGTGGTCCCGCCCGAGCGGCGGATGGCGGCCAGCACCTCGGGGAGCCGTACGGGCTCCTTGATGGCCGTCCCTTCGGCCAGCGTCGGCCGCCACGGCCCGGACGCGCGAGCGGCGGGGGCACCCTGCTCGGCGGGGGCCCCGGAAGCGGACCGGGAGCCGAAGCCGGACCCGGAGCCGGACCCCGAGCCGGACCCGGCGTGGAACGCTGCGTGCACCGGTGCGCAGTTGGCGGGCTGGGCCACCAGCAGCCGGGGCAGGGCGGCGATCCGGCCGGCGGCGAGGAGTTCGGTGAAGCCCAGATCGCAGCCCAGCACGATGCTGCCCGCGCCGGCGACGGTGACCACCGCGTCCGGGGCGCGGAAGCCGAGGTCCTCCCAGATCTCGTAGGCCAGCGTCTTGGTGCCCTCCAGGAAGTACGGATGCCAGTTGTGGCTCGCGTAGACGGTCCGCTCGGCACGGCGCAGTGCCGCCGCGGCCGTCGCGTCCCGGTCGCCGTCCACCGGGGTCACCCGTGCCCCGTAGGCGGTGGTCTGCAGCGTCTTGGCGGGCGAGGTGTGCGCGGGGACGAGGACGGTGGCGCCGACACCGGCGGCGGCGCAGTACGCGGCGACGGACGAGCCGCCGTTGCCGGAGCTGTCCTCCAGAACCTCGTCGACTCCCTGGGCGGCCAGCGCCGAGATCATCACGCTGCTGCCGCGGTCCTTGAAGCTGCCGCTCGGGTTGAACCACTCCAGCTTGAAGCCGACCTCGACCCCGCTCCAGGTGCGGGCCAGCAGCGGAGTGCACCCTTCGCCGAGGCTGACGGGAGGCAGCGGGGGCAGCGCGGCACGGTAGCGCCACAGCGACCGGTCGGCGGTCACGATGTCGGCCGGTTCCGGCGCGTGCGCCGGTGAGACCAGCAGCGGCGTGCCGTCGTCGCCCCGCCAGCGCAGCGGGTCCAGCGGATAGTGGCGGCCGGAGCGCGGATCGCACAGCCGACGCGCCGGGTCTGCCGGGGCTGGCTGGGGGGCGTCCTGGGAGGAGGTGGACACGAGAGGTCACTCCCTTGCCGGAGGTTCCGAGAGGGGACGGGACGTCCACTGCTGGACAGTCCTTCTAAATTTAGACGTTCCATCCAGGCGGCGCCAGACCCGGCCGACCGGTAGGCTCACCTGATCATGGAGGCGGAGGCGCAGGTGGAGCTGGTCGCGATACCTCCGGGGAGAATCGCCGTGTCCGACCGGCGGACGCGGCGGAGCTGGTCGGTCGACCTCGCGCCGTACCGACTGGCCGCGCACCCGGTCACCCAGGAGCTGTACGCACGGATCACCGGCGAACAGCCCAGCACGGCCCGCGGGGACCGGTTGCCCGTCGAGGGCGTCTCCTGGTGGGACGCCGTACGGTTCTGCAACGCCCTCTCGCGGCACGAGGGCCGCACGCCCGCCTACCGGCTGCGGGGCGCCCCGGACGGCACCGCCGGGGACTGCGCGGGCGACGGCGGCTCAGGCGTCGTGTGGGACCGCGACGCCGACGGGTACCGGCTGCCGACCGAGGCCGAATGGGAGCACGCCTGCCGTGCCGGGACATCCGGACCGCGCTACGGGCCGCTGGACGAGATCGCCTGGTACCGCGGCACCTCGCAGGAGCGCCTCCACGAGGTGGGAGGCAGGCTTCCCAACGCGTGGGGCCTGTACGACATGCTCGGCAACGTCTGGGACTGGTGCTGGGACCTGTACGACCCCGAGGTGTACGGCGACTACCGGGTGCTGCGGGGCGGCGGCTGGTTCGACGAGCACTGGAGCTGTCGGGCCTCGGTGCGGCGCCGCAGCCATCCGACCTTCCGGGTGGACGACGTGGGCTTCCGGGTCGCCCGGGGCTCCGCCTGAAGAGACGGTGACGGGGTGGCGGGGCCGTCGGCGGTTGCGGCACCCGGCGGGCACCCGCAGGCTGAGGACAGCGGCGCCCCTCGTTCTCCCTTCTCCCCCTCTTCCTTTCTTCCCTTCTTCCCTTCTTCCTTCCATCAGCCTGATCGCCCCTGACTCCTTCTCCGCATTCCACCGCCCGCGATGCCCGCGCGACAGCGCAGCATCCGTGACCGTAGGAGTGTCCATGAACGCGCCCCCTGCGGCGGCACCCCGCTTGCGGCATCCCGCCCTCCCGGACGCGCCGGGCCGCCCGAGCCCGCGGAGGCGCCCGGCACCGCGCGCGTGCGGGACCCCGGGCCGGTGCGGCCCCGCATGAGCGGCCCGGCATCCGCGCGGAGGGCGGCACCCGCGGGGGGCGGCGGCGCCCGTCCGGCGGCGGTCGTCCTGCGCACGGTGACCGCGTCCTGGTACCAGGACGGACCCGAGGGGCCGCTGGTGCGGCTCCCCCACACGGGTTCGGCCCGCTGCCGGGCCGTTCCGGGGTGCGGGCAGCCCCGGGCCGTGCTCTTCGGCCGGGACGGCACCCTCGTCGAGGAGGTGCCGCACAACACCGATCCCGGCCGGATCCGCCCGCTGCCCTCGGCGCGCGAGGCACTGGAGGCACTGCGCACCGCGGGGGTGCACGCGGGGGTGGTGAGCAATCAGCCGGGCATCGGCTGCGGGGCCCTGCGGCTGGAGCAGCTCGACGCACTGCACGCGCGGATGGAGGCGCTGCTGGGGCCGGTCGCGGTGACCGCCGTGTGCCCGCACCGGCCGCAGGACGACTGCGCGTGCCGGAAACCGGAACCCGGTCTGGTGTTCGCCGCGTGCCGGGTGCTGGGCGTGCGCCCGTCGGAGACCGCGGTGGTCGGAGGGCGTACCGCCGATCTGGGTGCCGCGCATCGGGCCGGTGCCACCGGGGTACTCGTCCGGTCCGGGCGCCTCGGCCGGTCCGGGGCGCCGCCCCGCACGGCGGCGCATCTGGGGGCCGCGGTCCGGGCCCTGGTCGGCACCCCGGCGGGACACTGAGGTCCGGCGTCGGACACCTGGCTCGGCGCCCGGTACGGCGGGCGCCGGGCGACCACAGACATCTGACCGTTTTGAGAGCTTTTGTGAGCGTGAGAGGCTTGCAACGGAAGGCGTGTCGGGGCCGACGCGGCCGGTTCGCCGCACACCGGCAGCGGGAGTGCCCGGGACTTCGAAGGGAGCCGCATCATGACTGCCGAACTGCACGGCACACGGGTGGCCCTGCTCGCCACCGACGGCGTGGAGCGGATCGAACTGGAGCAGCCGCGCGGCGCACTGCACGGGGCCGGGGCGCGGACCGAGGTGATCGCGCTGCACACCGGGGAGATCAACGCCCGCCAGATGGACATCGACCCGGCGGGCACCTTCACGGTGGACCGGACGGTTGCCGACGCGTCCGCCGACGACTACGACGCGCTGCTGCTGCCCGGCGGCGCGATGAACCCCGACCAGCTCCGCACCGATCCCGACGCGGTCGGCTTCGCCCGGGAGTTCATGCGCGCCGGCAAGCCCGTCGCGGCCATCTGCCACGGCCCGCTGACGCTGGTGGAGGCGGAGGTGGTGCGCGGCCGGCGGCTGACCTCCTGGCCCAGTATCCGCACGGATCTGCGCAATGCGGGTGCCGAGGTGGTCGAGGAGGAGGTCGTGATCGACGGGAACCTCGTCACCACCCGCGGCCCCGACGACCTGCCGGCCTTCTGCGCCGCCCTCGTCGCACAGGTGGCCAGGGCCAGAACTCCCCAGTTCGCCTGACCGTCCGCACGGGCCGGCCACCGTCCGGGCAGCGGGAGACCATCCGGGCGCGCGGACCCACCGCCCCCGGGACTCGCGAGCGCGGCGTCAGACCGCCGCCCGACCGGATCCCCCGGGCAGGAAGTGGACTGCTCTGGCGTGCCGCAGCCGGGTGCGGAGGAGGACCGGAAAGCGCGGCGCCGGAACCGTGAGCACGGGGCAGCGTGCGCGGGTGAGGACGCGGCGGGCCGTACCCCCGCGGCCGAACAGCCCCCAGCGGGCGCCGCGCACCCCGATGACCAGGCGGTCGTCGGGACGGTCGGCCGTCGCGCACAGAGCACGCCAGGACCGGTCGCGCACCAGCCGCCGCTCGACATCGGCCACCCCCGGAGGGTCGCCGCCGAACGCCTCGTCGAAGGCGCGGTCCAGTCGGGCACGGGCCTCCCGGCGCCAGTTCTCGGCCCAGATCCGGGCCGGCCGCAGCATGTACCCGGCCTCACCCTCCGGAGGCTCCCAGGCCAGCACCGCCAGCAGCGGGCGGCCGGTTCCGGCCGCCTCCCGCGCGGCGGCGCGCAGCGCGGCCAGACTCGCGAGCGAGCCGCTCACACCGACGACCAGCCGGCCCGGTCCCACCGCGCCGCCGCCGCTCGTCCCGGCCGTCGCTCCCCTCCGCCCGGCGGCGCCGTATCCGCCACTCATCACTCACCCCTCCTGCGTGTCGTCCCGTCCGTTCTCTTCGCCGTCGCAGCACGTCCAACAGTCGCTGCACAGAGGATTGTGGCGCCGATTGGACTGACCCGACAGGGCCAATACGGTGAAACTGGCTTGCAGGTGGTGAAGCAGTGGACTGTGGTGCCGGAAGGGATCTCTGCGCCCCGGACCGTCCGGGCGTCCGGAGTGGCCGCCGGGCCGAGGGGCCGAGGGGCCGACCGGCCGACCGGCCGACGTGTCGTCAGGCCGGGTGGTCGGACGCCTCCTCCAGGAACCGGTCCGGGCGCGCACCACCCCGGCCGGGCGCCTGCGCGTCGGCCCCGCCGCCCCCGGGCCCGGCCGCGGGGTCGTCCGCGGGGTCGTCCGCGGGGTCGTCCGCCCGCCGCGCGTCGGCGTCCCGGCGGAGCCGCCCGGCGTTGCGGGCGAGCGTCTCGACGCTCTCCGCGAGTTCGGGGTGCCGTCCGGCCAGGTGCGGCCGGGTGTCCAGCAGCGGGCCGACCAGCCGCGCCGCGTCACTGTCGGCGAGCGCCCCGGCGAGCAGGGCACGGGACGCGGCGGGGAGGTCGGGCAGCGCGGTGATCCGGCCGGCGAGCTGGCGCAGGTCGAAGGCACGGTCCCGGGCCCAGGAGGCCACCGTGCGGTCGGCCGCGCGGCGTTCGCGGGTGGCACGCACCCGCTGCTCGCCGGTGGCGCCCGGGACTCCGGGACGGCCCCGCAGATAGCGGCGCTCGGCCGCCTGCCTGCTGGCGACGCCGAGCGGCGCGGCCAGCGCCGCCCAACTCGCCCCTGCCGTACGGGCGGTCTCGATCAGCGCGGTCTCCCATCCGGCGAGCTGGTCGCGCACCCGCCGGAGCGTGAGCAGCGCGGCCAGCGCCTGCTCGCAGTCGGCCTGCGGGAAGCCGGTGCCCGGATCGGGCGGCGCCCGGTGGCCGGAGGCGGCCGTCTGCGCGGTGCGCACCGCGTCCTGGATCCGGGTCAGCGCTGCCGCGGCGGCGAGGAAGGAGACGGGGGCGGGGGCGGGACCGCTCTCGGCAGTCGGCACCGGCTGCTCTTCAGGTGTGGGCACGGGGATCCTCCCCCTCGCACATCGCCCACAGGGCGACCCTCACGTGTCGGCCGTGCGGCGGCGCCGCCGCACGTCGTCGAGCGGGCGACGTGCCCGCACCTCGCCCGAAAGGCGACGCGGCCGTCCGTCGTCCACAGGACGACGCGGTCCCCCGTCGTCCCCAGGACGACGCAATCCCCCGTCGTCCCCAGGACGACGCAATCCCCAGTCGTCCCCAGGACGACGCAGTCCTCCGTCGTCCCCAGGACGACGCAATCCCCCGTCGTCCACAGGACGACAACCGCGCTTGTCATCATTCTGACGACATGATACAAGGAAGACGAGGTGCAGCACATAGGCGGAACGCGGAGAAGACACGGAGCAACTGCCCAGGCTCATCGGAGGTGTTCGTAACAGTGATGCGCACCGATCCCTTCCGCGAGCCCGACCGCCGCACGCAGCAGTCCCCGGGTGCGGGCGGCACCCGGCCCCGGCCGTCCGCGAGCCCGTCGGACGCCCGCCGGAACGGCGTCGGCCACCTTCCCGCGCTCCACTCTCCTGGGAACGCCCCGGACGCGTCCGCCGTCGAAGCCGGACGCAGCACACCCGTCAGCCCTGCGGAGCCCCGCCCCGCGGCCGCCACCCTGTGCGCGCAGCGCAGCGGGCGGCCACCGGACGCGTTCTTCCTCCGCTTCGGGCCGACCGCCACCCGACGCGACCGCGCCGCGCAGGCAGCGGACGCACCGGGCCTCCGGCCGCTCGCACGTGCCGGGGCCGTTCACAGCACCGCCGGCGACGGAGCCGGACGCACGCCGATCAGCAACCGAGTCCACTGAGTCCTCGCAGCAGCGCGGCGCCGAGCGCGGCAGCCGGCCGCGGACCGGGAAGCGCCCGTTCCCGGTCCGCGGGCCGGTCCGCCCGTCCGGCGCACGAGAGGTCCGTCGAGCCGCTCCCGGAAACGGGACCGGGACCGGGCCGGGGGATGCGCGCTGCCTCAACCACAATCGGAGACCGAGACGTGTCACTGACGCAGATCAAGCCCCAGGCCGCTGCCGCCGCGGAGGCCCTGACGTACCACCGACTGGTGGAGCGGGTGCGCTACGACGGCGCCTACCCCACCCGCGAACGCGCCGACGCCGTGATCCACGCCGTCCTCACCTCCCTCGGACGGCGCCTGCCCGAGGAGGAGCGCACCGCGCTCGCCGCCGTGCTCCCGGAGGAGGCCGCGCGCTTCCTGACCTCCTCGGCCCGCGAGCCGGAGCAGTTCACCGGCTGGGAGTTCGTCGCCGACCTCGCCTCCCGCACCGGCGGCACCCCTGCCACAGCGCGCTGGGACACCGGCACGGTGCTCGAACTGGTGGCCAAGCTCGCCGGTGAGGACCTGGTCGCCCGGATCCTGGACCAGCTCCCCGCCGGGTACGCGCTGCTCTTCGGCCGTGCCGAACTCACCCGCCCCGCCCCCGCGCAGCCCGCTCCCGCACCGCGCGCCGCCTGACCGCGGGCCGCCGGACCCGGAGCGGAGGCGCCGCAGGCCCGCAAGGGGGCGGACAGCGTCGCATCTGACGGCGGGTCGGATCAGATCCGGGGCGGGCGCCGCAGCGCGCTCGCCCCGGCGCGCGCTCCCGGCGCCGGCGCCCCCTGTGCGCACCGGCGCTGCTGTGAGCACCGGCACCGCTGTCAGCATCGGCGCCGCTGTCAGCGCCCGGCCGTCAGCACGCGGGCGGCCAGCACCAGTGCCGCCTCCTCGGCGGGCGGGAAGCCCAGCCGGTTGTAGGTCATATGGACGTGGTGCAGCAGCAGTTCGGCACGGGGTACGGGGACGCGGGCCGCCGCACAGCGGTCCAGCGCGGCGGACACCAGCTCCGCGTGAGCCGCGCAGCGGCTGCGGACGGCCTCGCCGGGCCGGGGCGCGTCCCCCACCCGCGAGGCCAGGGCGCGCAGCCGCTCCCGGGTCTCGTCGGCCGGGAGCACCAGCCGCAGCCGGGCCAGCCACCGGCGCCGGTGCGCGGTCCAGAACGCGTCCCGTTCCCCCGGCGCCAGACAGCCGGCCACCAGCATGCCGGTGAGGTCGACGGCGGCAGCGGCCCGCTCGAAGGCGGCGGGCAGCGCCACCAGGTCCGTCTCGGCGAGCAGCGCGCAGCAGTCGGTGAAGACCTCCTCGGCCGCCGCGATACCCGCCGTTCCGCCGTACTTGGCGCGTTCGGGCGCATAGGGGGCGGGACTCACCCCGACGGGCTGGTGCCGGGGGGCCATGGTGGGTTCGGCGGGCAGCAGTCCGCCGCCGTCCGCGGGCCGCACCTCGGGCAGCGCTGTCAGCAGCGCCCGCATCTCGGGGGTGCGGCTGTGCAGCGTGTCGGCCTGCTCGGGCGTGCAGCGGATACGCAGCCGCAGGTGGTGGCCGGTCGCGTCCCAGTAGCGCAGGAAGTGCCAGTCGGGTGCCTGCAGTTCGGCGGCGCGGGCCGCCAGCCAGGGCAGCACCGCACGGACGCCGGCATCCATCCGTGCGGGCCCACCGGGGTAGGCCCGCAGATACCACCAGTCCCAGGGCCCACCGGCATCGTGCGCGGCTCCGGCACCCTCGCGGGCCGCCTCGCGGGGGCGGGCAGCGGTGCTGGTCATCCCTCCTCCTCACCGGTGTCGGCCCAGTGCAGCAGCGCCGCGTGCTCGGCTGCGCGCCGGTCGCCGTCCGCGTCGCGCAGCGGATGCCCGTCGTGTGCGGGCAGCGCCTCGACCAGCCGCAGATGGCCGGTGCCCGGGGTGATCCAGTGGGCCAGGACCTCCAGCGAGACGGCCGAGTCCAGCCGGATCCACAGCGGCTTGCGGTCGTGGTCGGGGCCGAACCCGCCGCCGTTCGCGGGCAGCAGGTAGGCGAACATCTCGCGGGGCATCCCGTGCGCGCGGCGGAAGGCGTCCATCGCGGCGACGCCCTCCGCACCGCATCCCGCGTCCGGGGACGGCAGCGGGAGCCGGTCCACCGGGACGGTCCAGGAGGCCCGCCGCGTCACCACCGCGCCCGCACCGTCCAGCGTCTCCCTGCCCTGCGCGCGCACCTGCTCAGGGTCGCGGGGCAGTTGGAAGGGCATCCGGTGGTCGGACAGCGGCGATCCGTTGATCCACGGGTCGGACAGCACGGCCAGGAACCGGGCGAACTTGGGGAACAGATGGGTGGGCACCAGACCGGTGTAGGCGGCCGCCAGCGGCAGCCCGTCCGGTGCCAGCAGGGTGAGAGTGTCCTGCCGGGGGTCGTGCACCAGGCGGGTGGCGTCCAGCGGAAGCGCGTCGGCGGCGCCGAGTTCCCCGGGCAGGGTGAGCGGGGGCAGCAGACCGCACGACTGGGCCTGCGCGGTGCTGCACTCGGTCCACAGCACCAGTTCGCGGTGGTGCGCGGCATGCGGCCAGCAGCGGCGCACATGGCCGCGGAGCGCCTCGGCGAAGTCGCCGCCGAGCAGTTCCTTGAAGCGGGTGAGCAGACCGCCGGTGCCGGGGTTGAACTGGTTGACGACCAGTCGCGGGCCGCCGTCCGCGGCGGCGCCGGGGCCGCCGCGGAGCTGCTGGAAGAGCACGGCAGCGGTGGGCGGCGCACTGCTCGGGCCGACGGGGAGCCAGGCCCGTTCCCCCGGGTCCTCGCGCGCGGCGAGGTCGAGCTGCACGGCCTGCTCCAGTTCCGGGTCGCGGTCGCTCTCGGCGCCGCAGCGCATGGCGAAGCCGAGGACGTCGTCGCAGCTCCCGCCGCTGCCGTAGGCGGCGACGAAGCGGCGCACCAGTGTGTCGTAGAGGTGCGAGCGGAACAGCCGGGGGCGGATCGCGGCGCCCAACCGCCGCAGGTCCTCCGCCGTGCGCTCGTCCGCCACGACCGGCGGCAGCCGCAGTCCGGTGGCCGCGTCCTCGTACCAGACCTCCGCGGGCTCGAACCGGTCCCAGCCCGCCGTGCGGGCCCACTCCCGGCCCAGCTCGCGCACGCGCGCCACGGCTCCGGCGCGCCGCCGGGGGGCCTCGGCACCCGGCCGGACGGGCTCGGCCAGCCGCTCCCGTTCGGCGGCCAGGGCCCGCAACCGGCCCACGGCCGCGAACCCGTCCGCCGCGTCGGTCCCGTCCGCCGTGTCCCCGGCGACGAGCGCCTCGGCCGCGCCGGGCGGCTCCGCGTCGGGCAGGTGCCGGGTGAGCGCCAGCAGGGCATCCAGCGCGTCCTCGCCGCGCCGCCACGGGGGGACCGGCGCCAGGACGCCGCTGTCGAGCATCCGCAGGAAGCGCCGGAAGGGGTCCGGCCCACCGAGGGTGCGCAGCGCGTCGCCGTGCGCCAGCGTGCGCTCGGCGTGCCCCGGGGTGCCGTCACCGGGAACCGGCGTGCGGTCACCCTCGGCCGATGTGCCTGCGCCACGGCCCGAAGCACCTCCGCCACCGGCCCACATGTCCGCGGCCGGTGTGCAGGCGGCCGCCAGCGCCCGGGCCCAGTCCGCCGCCGGGCCCGCCTCGACCACCTGGTCCAGCCGCCAGGTGACCCCGCCGGTGGCGACGTACTCGGGGTGGAGCATCAGCAGCGCGGGATCGTCGGACGCCTCCGCCGCGGGTGCGGCCGGGCGGACGGGGGCCGGGCGGTAGCGCAGCAGGTGCGCGGTGCGGGGCGAGCGGGCCAGCGCGTACAGGGCGGTGAAGGCGACCGTCGCGGACACCTGCTGCACGGCGCGGCCGTCGTGGGCGCCGCCGGGGACGCCGACCGTCGTCAGCCGGGCGAAGGGGCTGGTCTTGGCGGCGGCGCGGACGGTGTACGAGTACAGGGTCCGCAGCGCGCGCTGCCGCTTGCGGCTGCCGCGCGCTCTGCCGTAGCGCACCCAGTCGGGGGTGGCCAGCGCCAGGGAGTGCGCGAACGCCGGGTCCTCCAGGGCGGCTGCCAGGGTGTCCTCGGCCGCGGCGCGGTCGCGGGCGACCTCCTTGTCCAGCTCCTCGGCCACTGCCTGCGCGGCGGCGGTCAACTCCTGCCAGCGGCCCAGCGCATCGCACGCCTCCTCGTCCGCGTACCCGGCGATCCGTGCCGCCGTCGGCTCGTCCCAGCCCGGCGGGGCGCAGCGGTGCGCGGCGCGGCGTGCGGCCAGTACGGCGCGCCGCAGGTCGCGGGCGCCGTCGAGGAGGGGGACGAGGGTGTAGAGGACGTCTTCGACCCGGGGCCGCAGTTCCTCCAGCGCGCCGCTCAGTCCGGCGTGCCGGTCCAGGAGTTCGGCGGTGCGCTCGGACGGCAGCGGGCAGTACGCGGCGGGCAGTCCGGCGACGCGGGTGAGTTCGGGGCGGCCCAGCTCCGGCCGGGTCCCGGGCGCGGTCACCGGCCCCACATCCCCTGGACGCTGCCGTAGGAGAACACCGTGCCCAGCACCGCGACGTACGCCAGCACCAGTACGTACAGCGTGCACAGCGCGCCGTAGGCCAGGTGCAGCCGGCGGGCCGCGGGCGTCATGGCGGCCAGGTGGGAGGGCAGCGGGCGGCGCAGCAGGGTGTGTTTGAGCAGTCCGAAGGCGCGGCCGCGGGCGTCGACGGTGCCCATGCCGGCCTCCAGTGCGGCGTAGCCGTCGCTGGGCAGCAGGGGGTTGAGGTTGGTGATGAGGCTGAAGATCTGGAACACCAGCATGGTGGCCGCCACGGACGCCGCCGTGCCGTCGGCCGTGACGGCCACCAGCGCGGTGAGCCCGGCGGCCCAGCCGTCGTTGACGGGGCCGGCCAGGGCGAGCACGGCTCTGCTGGCGCGGGAGCGCAGCCGGTAGGCGTCGGTGCGGTCCACGTAGGCGAGCGGCATGAAGTAGAAGAGCAGCGCGAAGCCGAAGCCTCGGACGGGCACTTTCAGGATCTGCGCGACCATCGCGTGCGCGCACTCGTGGAGCACGATCTGGCAGAGGAAGAGCACCAGCGCGAGGAGCGTCGTCCAGTGCGCCGGGCGCGGGTCGGGGGACGGTCCGGCGAACAGCGCCCAGCAGGCGAGTACGGTGCCCAGCACCCCGCCGGCCAGGTGCACGCCCGCCGTCACGCGCCCGGGTACGCGGCGCAGCGGTACCGCGAGCGGCTCCAGCAGCCGGGGCAGCAGCGTGCGGCTGACCACGAAGCGCGGCATCATCTGGTTGCGCTTGCCGCGCCGCCCGGTGTCGCGGGCCCGCTGCGGGGTGGGGGCGCCGTCCAGCAGGCCGCTGTCGTAGAGGTTCCGGACGAAGCGGTCCAGTTCGGTGCGGGCCGCCTCGGGGGTCTTGGTGCCGTGGGCCGCCATCATGGTGGCGATGTCCTCCAGCGAGCGCGAGCCGTCGAGGCGCTGGACGAGGCCGGCGGCCGAGCGGCTGAGCCGGTGGTAGATGCCGGAGGACGCGTCGTAGAGCAGCGGGTGGTCATCCATCCCGCGGATGACTTCCAGGCCCTCGCGGAGCTTGGGTCGGGTGAGGGTCTCCATGCACAACTCCCTGGTGGCGGTTCGGCGCGCGGGCCGCGTCGTAGCCTGAGCGTGCTCGCGGGTCGCGTCCGCGAGCACCCGGTTCCGGGGCGCTTCGCCCGCTCCGGAACCGGGGTCTCACCTCACGGCGCGGTCCGGTGTTCGCGTGTCACCAGGCCGCTGGGCAAGCGGTGGACACCGCCGCTCAGTTGCCGTTGGAGGAGAAGCAGCCCGCCGTGCCCAGGCAGGCGGCGGGGCAGCTGCCGCAGCCCGCGGTGGCGGCGCAGCCGAAGGTGGTGAAGGGGCTGTCCGACTCGGGCAGCGCCTCCATTTCGAGGTCCTCGGCCCACAGTTCGAGTTCGACGCTGGTGGTGTTGTCCATGGGTGTCACCTCCTTTCGTGCGGTTCGGTGGCGTACGGGTGGCCGGTGGTGCCCGGTGTGTCGTCCGTGCCGGTCAGCCGAAGCTGGAGGCGGACGACGAGGACGAGGCGGTGCTCCACGGGCAGGAGGCGGATCCCGCCGTGGTGGCGCTGCCCCAGGTGCTCAGCGCGGTGCCCTCGCTCAGCTCCTCGACCGCCAGGTCGTCGTCGAACGACTCGACGAACAGGTCGAGGTCGTCGCCGGTGTGCTGCTGCATCTCTCATCTCCCTTCTGCTGCGTCGCTGGTGCTGCGGAGAGCGCGTGCGTGCTGCGGGTGTCAGCCGATGCAGGACGCGCTGCCGACGGTGGCCGCCGACGAGCCGGGGCAGGACGCCGTGGAGGCAGAACCGGCGCAGGCGAAGCAGCCGCCCGGCGCGTTGCCGTCCGGCAGCTCCTCGACCGCGAGCTCCTGATCCTCGATGTACAGGTCCAGCTCCAGGTGGTCCATGGACTCCATGGGTGACCTCCTCCGTGTGTGCTGCGGGTTGCGGTGCCGGTCAGCCGTAGCTGGAGACGCTGGAGGCGCTCGACGCGCTGGTGGCCGGGCAGGAGGCGGTACTGGCGCTGGTCGCCGTGGAGAAGCTGGCCAGGGCGTTGCCCTCGGGCAGCTCTTCGAGGGCCAGCTCGTCCTCGGCCACGGCATACAGGTCGATGACGTCTTCCATGCTGTTCACTTCCTTTCGTCACTCGGGTCCGGATCGGTGGGGCATCCGGCCTGCGCGTGCCGGGGGGCTGTTGCCGGCCCCGGGGCGCGCTGCCGGACGTTCAGGGGACGGCCGGTCCGCTTCCGACGGGCGGCGCGGTGCCGTCGCCGGGCGGGGCCGCGGGCGGGTGGCCGAGCGCGAGCGCGAACACCTGCTGCCTGCTGGTGCCGTCGGAGCGCAGCGGGGCGCGGACGGAGGCGGGGATGAACCCGGCGAACGCCGAACCGGTCAGTCCGTGCGCGACCCCGGCCAGCCACATGGTGTGGACGGCGGCGCCGGCCCGGGTGAGCAGCGTCCGGTAGCCGTGGCCGCCGTCCCGCTCCTCGGCCGTGTGCAGGTCGACGGCGACCGAGACGATCGCCGGGGCTTCGCCGAACTCGGCCTGCAGGGTGAGGGTGTGGCGCTGCTCGGGCGGCGGCAGCTCCAGCACCGGGCGGGCGGTGCGGGTGAGCGCGTCGAGGCGGTGCACTGCGGGCCGCAGCCCGGCCACCCGGAAGGCGACGAGGGTGATCTCCAGCGGGGTGTGCGGCTGTTCGTCCGGCCACTCCTCGACGTCGGCCGCCACGCCTTCGGCGACGACGTCGGTGAGCAGCGGCGCGGGCAGTGCTTCCGGGGACCAGAGGCGGTTGGCGCGGCGGCTGCGCAGGGTGTCCAGCAGATCGGGCCGGGCGGCGGGGTCCCGGTCCGCGAGTGCGGGCACGGCCGTGGACGGTCCGAGCGGCTCGGGCGGGGCGGCGCGCCGGGCGGCCGGAGGGTCGTGCGGGCGCGGGGGCGCGGACGCGAAGGAGTCCACGAGCTGGAGTGCGAGGTCGTCCGGGGCGATCACAGCGGCCTCCCGAGGTCGGTGACGGCGGTGACGGGCTCGACGCGCGGGTCGACGCCGAGTGCCGCGGTGACCGCCCGCTCGTCCCAGCGGCGCACGGGGGTGCGCGGCAGGCCCAGGGTGCGGCACACGCGGCGCAGGGTGGTCTGGGCGCAGCCCGCGTCGAGCAGCGTCACCCGCAGTGCGAAGGAGTGGTACTTCTTGGCGACCTTGCCGAGGTTGCCGGTCAGCACCAGGGTGGCGGGGCCGGCTCCCGGCACGCCGTCGAGTGCGTCGGTGCCGGGCGCGAGGAGCGCGAGGCGGTGGTCTCCGGGGACGTAGCCGTAGAGGCCGGGCTCCAGCCCGGGCGCGTCGCGGACGGCCAGGTGGGCGAGGACGGAGCCGATGTTGCCGCCGCTGGGTGTCCAGCGGCGCAGGAAGTCCGGGTCGCCGACGCGGATGCCCGCGACGGTGGCCAGGACGAGGGAGAGGGTGTCCCGGTCGACGGCGGCCTCCGGGCCGGTCTCCTGCCCGTAGGGCTGTCCGGCCAGGCGTGCGGTGTCCGGCGCCGGCAGTTCCGCACGGGGGCAGACGGGCCAGGTCTTCTCCTGGCGCTGGAGGGCCAGGTTGGAGGGCTTGTAGTGCTGCTGGTGGCCCTTGAGGTCCATGTACTCGTGCGGCGGGAACCCGATGAACGCCTCGTACCGGGCGGCCAGCGGCGCGGGCTCGGGGCCTTCGGCTGCGCCGCCCTGCTCGACGGCGGGAACGGCGGAGCAGGTGGGGCAGCCGGGGCGGGTGGCGCCGCTGTGCCGCTGCTGTTTGAGGTCGTCCAGGGCGACGGTGCGCCACTGGTTGGGGTAGGGCGAGGGGACGGCGCGGGAGAGGAACCCGAACAGGTCGTGCGCGGCCAGCGCGGCGGTGAGCGCCGCGGCCTCCTCGTCCGGCTCGGTGTCCGCCAAGGAGTCCGGGGCCTCGGACTCCTCCGCCAGCAGGCACTCCAGGCACGGCGTGTAGCGCGGGTGGACGAACGGCCCCAGCCGGGCCCGCCCGGCGGAGACGGCCACCCGTACCAGCGGGATGTCCCGGTCCCGGCAGGCGGCGGCGACGGCGGACAGTTCGCCGGGCTGCAGACCGGCGGTCACGACCAGTGTGGTGTCCGGCGGCGGCAGGGCACCCGCTCCGGTCACCCGCGTCACGTGCGCGGACGGCGCCAGCTCCGCCGCCAGCGCGGCGGCCGCCGGTCCGGTGCCGAACAGGGCCACCCGCGCCGCGGCGAGCCGCAGCGCGCCCTGCTCCCAGTAGCCGTTGGCGCCGGTGGAGTCGCCCATCCGGGAGAGGTAGTCGGCGAGTTCGGCGGGCAGCGCGGACCCGGCGTCCGGCCCGGCATCCGACAGGGCGCCGCCCCGGGGCGGCGGGGAGTCCTCGATGACTCCGCACATCCACAGCAGCGAGAGGGCCTTGAAGACGGCGCGCTGCGTCAGCTCCAGCTCCCCGGCGAGCGCGGTACGGTCCCGGCTCCCGTCCAGCAGCGGAAGCAGCCGGGGCAGCAGTGCGGTGGCGGCCTTGCCGCGGAACACCTGGGGCGCGGGCAGCCCTTCGACCGCCAGGCCCTCCTCGACCTGCTGCACGGCCACGCCGCGGCGCAGCCGGGGCAGTGCCGGTACCGAGAGCTGCGGGTCGCGCAGCGCGGCGGCGCCGGTCTGCTCGGCGGTGAGTACGTCCCCGTTCGGCATCGGTCCTCAGCCCCCCACCGGTGCGGCGCCGGTCAGCCGCTCGAAGGTCCGCCACGAGGTGTCCTCGCCGCCGCGCGGCGGGCGGCAGCGCGGGCACTGGTCCACGGCCACCACGTGGTGGCGGGCCGTCCTGCCGTCGGCGAGGTTGACGGAGCGCACCCGGGTGGCGGTGGTCTCGCTCTCCGGAGGCGCCGCGAAGAGGTCGCGCACGGCGGCGCGGGCCAGTGCGACGGCCATGCCGACGTGGTGCGGCGCGTAGCCGGTGACCCGCGCCCGGCCGGGGTGCGGCGCGTGGTCGTCGCCGGTGCCGCTGCCGTGCCGCTCGCGTACCCGGCGCGGTACGGGTGAGCGGTCGTGCTGGTCGCGGCGGCGCACGAAGCAGCGGTGGCAGGCACCGTGTCCGGGCCGCACGGCGGGTCCGCAGCGCAGTTCGGCGGGTTCCAGCTCGATCGGGAGCCAGGGCACGCCCCAGGCGTACGCGGAGGATTCGACCGCCTCGGCCAGGGTCGGTCTGGAGTGGTCGGTGATCAGCACGAGCAGATCGCTGACCGGCCAGAAGCTGGGGTGGCTGCCCTCGTCGACGCCCATGGTGACGGCGCCGGTGAGGACGTCGGCCAGCCGCTCGCCGACGGCGTGCCCGAAGGAGCCGGCCATGAGGAACAGCGGTCTGCGGGGGCCGGTCGTTCCGGTGTGCATCGCTTCTCCTGCCCGGGTGGTGTGAGGGTGGCGGTGGACGGGTGGCGGGGACGGGGGGGCGGGGGTGGCGGAGACGGGTGGGGCGGCGGTGTCAGGCGAACGGCTGCGGAAGCCGGGTGATCTCGTCCTCGTCCAGCACCGGATGGCCCATCGCGCGGGGCGCCTCGTACAGCCGCGGGTGGCCCAGGTAGCGGGCCCGGTGCACGAAGGAGAGCGGCATGAGCTGGGGTACGGCGACCCGGACCACGGTGGCGCCGACCTGCCGGGCCTCGTCGGTGGTCAGGTCCACGGCGATCACGTCGCAGCCGCGTGCGTGCAGCCGTTCCAGCAGCCAGTCCAGGACGCTGCGCGGGTCGGTGGCGGCGGGGCGGGGCAGGGCGGTCAGCGGCCGCTCCTCCCGCTCCCCCTCCAGCAGGAACGCGAAGCGGTCCCGGGCCGAGCGGGGTCCGGCCTGTGCCGCGCCGCCGACGACGTCGACCAGTTGCTCCGCCTCGTCGCCCGGCCTGTCCGCGCGTGCCTGGTCGGTGATGTGGTGCCGCAACGCGATCCGCAGCGACGCGGCCTCGCGGTGCAGCTTGGCGACGGCGTCGCCGGGGTCGGGGTCGCAGGTGGCGGCGACGACCTGGGCCAGTTGGGGGTCGTCGTCGGCGAGTTGCACGCCGTAGACCACCGGGATGCCCAGGTCGGTGGTGGCGTCGAAGAACCGGGTGCGCACATGCGGGTTGGCGGCGCGCCGCACGAACGCGCGCTGCCGGGGCGAGAGCGCTTCGGTCTCCACCGTCAGCCGGGGCAGCCGCAGCCGCTGCAGCCAGGTCAGCGCGATGGAGTCGCGTTCGACGACTTCGAGGAGTCCGTTGACGACGGCGGCCGTCGGGTCGGTGTGCACGGCGCAGCCGGTGGAGACGGGGTGGCTGACGCGCTCCCCGCGTGACTCGGGCGGGTTCTTCAGCCACACGTGCACGGCGGGCACCCAGACCGGCTGCCGCCGGGTGAAGGACCAACCGCGTACCCAGCGCATGGGCGCCTCCGGGTCGGGGCCGACCAGTCCGTGTCCGCCGGCGGCGAGTTCGGCTGCCGACAGTGTGGGCCAGGCGTCCAGCGGGACGGCCTCCTCGCCGAGTTCGGCGGCCGTCGCCCAGCGGCAGCGGCCGGTGTCCCGGGCGCAGGAGGAGTAGCGCTCCAGGGACTCGGCGACCGCCAGCAGTGCGGCCCGGTCGGCGGACAGATCGCCGCCCGCCCCGTCGAAGTTGCCGTGCTCGGCGCCCAGGTCCCAGTCCTCGTGGCCGGTCAGCACGTGGCCGGGATCGCCCAGGGAGGCGGTGAAGATGGGGAACTCCGGGTCGCCGGGGCTGCCGGGGAGGCGCACGGCGCCGCTGACGAGGCCGTAGGGCGAGACGAGGTCGCCCATCCGGCGCAGCGAGGCGGGCGGCGGCGCGGTGGCGGCGTCCGCCTCAGGGGTCTCCCGCCCGGGGGCCTCCTGTCCGGGAGTCTCCTGTCCGGGGGTCCCCGGGACGGCGGTGTTCTGGGCGGCGGTCTCCGGGACGGCGGCGCCGGTGGCGGGGGCCGCGTCGTCGGGGCGGGGCAGCGTGGTCGTCGCGTCGGCGTTCATCAGTTCTTCTTCTCCGTGTCCCAGCGGAAGGCGCGGACGGCCGCGGCGGTCAGCAGCGCGGCGGTGGCGGCGATCAGCAGCCAGTCGAGCCACTGCGCGTGCCGGGTGACACCGCCGGTGACGTCGTGCCGGAGCGCGTCGCCCAGCAGCGCCACCGGGTTCCAGGACAGGCCCTCGGCCAGCCCCTCGGGCATCAGCTCCAGCGGGAAGAGCACGCCGGAGCCCATCAGCAGCAGCGGGGTGAGCAGTCCGGAGAGCGCGTTGGTCAGCTCGGGCGAGCGCAGGGTGCCGCCCAGCAGGAAGCCCACCGACATCAGCAGCCACATGCCGAGCGCGGTGGTCAGCAGCATGCTCAGCGCGGACAGCGGCGTCAGCAGCCCCAGCACGGTCGCGACGGCCCCGGCGACGGCGAGCAGTGCCAGCCCGAGCGCGCCGCGCGCGGGCAGCAGCGAGGTGAGGATGGCCTGCGGTCTGGCCGGTGTGGTGCGCAGCAGCCGGAGGGTGCCGTTGGCCCGGAGCGAGACCAGCGTGCCCGCGGTGGCGCTCAGGGCGAGCGACATCAGCGCGAAGACGAGGACGCCGGGGAGCACGAACGGCATCGGTTCGAACGGCGGACTGCCGTCGGTGCCCACGGCCTCCAGGGTGCGCCCGTCCCAGCCGGTGTCGGGCAGCGCGTCGCGCAGTGCGGAGACCACCGAGGGGCTCTCGGGATCGGTCACCACGCGCAGCGCCTCGCCGTCGGCGGACGGGGCGACCACGGCGTCGGTGTCCTCGGGGGCGGCGCGCGGCCCGTCGACCGCGGTGACCTGCGAACCGTCGCCGAGCGCCGCGCTGAGCCGGGCCGCCTGGGTGCCGCTGCCCACCACCGCGATCCTGTAGGGGCCGCCGGCCCAGGTGAGCTGCATGACGGCGACGAACAGCCCGGCGAGCAGGACCGGGAAGACGACGCTGAAGAACAGCGCCATCGGGTCGCGGACCAGCTCCTTGGTCATGCCCTTGGCCAGCGCCGCGAACTCCCCGCGCGGGGCGGCGCCCGGACCCCCGTCCTGCGCCGGGCCGGTGGCCGTCCGGCTCGTCCCGAGTGTGCTCACCGCGTGCTTCCCCCTCCCGCGCGGGCGCCGCCGGCCGCGGCGGGTGCGTCGTCGGCCGCTGCCGCTCCAGTGCCGGTCGCGGCCGGTGCGGTACCCGTCCCGGCCGGTGCGGTGCCGGTCGCGGCCAGGAACGCGTCCTCCAGCGTCGGGCGGTGGAGGCGTACGTCCGCTTCGGGCGACCGTTCCTCGCACCAGGCCACAGCCCGCTCGGGCCGTTCGGTCGCGACGGTGAAGCGCGGTGCGCCGCCGCCGTCCCCCGGCTCGGCCCGCACCGCGTCGGTGCCGAACTCCGCGCGGGCGGCCCGCAGCAGGCCCTCCTGGGAGGAGCGGACGGTGACGGTGCTGCCGCGGGTGAGGCTGCGCACGATCTGTGCCGGGGTCCCGGAGGTGCGCAGCCGCCCCTCGTGCAGGATGGCCAGCCGGTCGCACCTCTCCTCGGCCTCCGCCATGGCATGGGTGCTCAGCAGGAAGGTGGTGCCGCCCGCGCGGGCCCGGTTGATGACGGCCCAGGCGTCCCGGGAGGCGTGCGGGTCGAGCCCGGTGGTGGGTTCGTCGAGGACCACCAGGGGGGTGTTGCCCACCAGCGCCGTGGCCAGCAGCAGCCGCTGCTGCTGGCCCCCGGAGAGCCGGGCGGCCCTGGTGCGGGCCTTGTCGGTGAGGCCCAGTTCGTCGATCAGCGCGGGCACCGGGCGCGGGTCGGGGTAGAGCGACGCCCACATCCGGAGCGTCTCCTCCACCTGGAGGCGGGGAAAGAGGCTGGTCTTCTGCGGCTGGAGGGAGAGCGCGCCGCCCAGCCAGGCGCCGCCGCGCCGCCCGGGCTCCAGTTGCCGGCCGAGCACCCGGACGTGTCCGGCGGCGGGCTGCAGCAACCCGGCGACCGCTGCGATCGTGCTGGTCTTGCCCGCCCCGTTGCGACCGAGAAGACCGAAGATCTCGCCGCGTCCGACGGTGAAGCCGACATTGTTCACGGCCGTGAAATCGCCGTACCGGACCGTGAGTTCTCCGACCTCGAGGACATGCGGGTCGCCGGGCTCGGCCGCCCCGGTATCCGGACTTTCACTGCGTTCTTGAATGCTGAACATTTCGACGCTGCACCCCCACGTCCGCGCAATACGTCGACACGTTCTGCGCTGTGCGTCAGGTCGGCCTGGTCGGCCGTGATCGCGAGCAATGCTGGTCGCCCGCCGGAACATGCGGCAAGAGGCGTTCGGAGAGACCGAATGCCGGAACCGGGTTACGGATGTGCGGACTTGAGGCGACCGGCGCACGAGCTACCTGTCAGTCTCCTTGTGCCGCAAGGGACTTACGGGAATAGTGAGCCGTCCGACCAGGCGGATACCGCGGGACGACCTTCCCTGCTCGGGCACCGGCCAGGACCGGGCCCAGATGTCCGCAACGCACCGAGTTTGCATGATTTGCCATACGGGGAGACTCAGTGAACGATCGGATGCTTCGCGCCTTCGTCACCTGCGCACGGACGGGCAGCGTGACCAGAACGGCCAGCGCATTGGGCTACTCGGCCGCCAGCATCAGCGAACAGATCCGCCAGCTCGAAGTCCACACCAGGCAGCCGCTGTTCCGGCGCACACCCGGAGGCATGAGCCTGACGGAGGCGGGTAGGCGCATGGTTCCGGTGGCCCACGACATTCTCTCGCGGATGGATCTGCTCTGCCGCTGCGAGGAATTGCCCGGACACGGGAGGCGGCACCGCGGCCACCATTCCGCACCGCTGCGGGAAGTGCACGCCGTGCACCGCACCGCCTGATTCAGCGGGCATTCACGACCGCGTTCGCGAAGGAAAATCCACAAGTTCCTGCCGCAGCACGCGCGAAGGCGGGGAGCGATGGGCGAAGCATCGCTCCCCGCCTTCGCAGGTGCGGGTTCCGCTCGGCGCAGCCCCTTCCCGTCCCCTTCCCCGCCGTTCCCCGCCGTTCCCCGCCGTTCCCCGCCGTTCCCCGCCGTTCCCCGCCGTTCCCCGCCGTTCCCCGCCGTTCCCTCGACGCTTTCCCCACGGCGCCTTTCCCGCGGCGCATTTCCCCGGCGGTTTCGCCGTCCGGCCGCGCACTCCGCGTCGCCACGGACCCGGCACCCCGGACGGGAGGGGCTACCGCTCGCCGGGGTCCTGAGGCGGGTCCACCTCCGGACCCCGGGCGATGGCCTGGAGGCCCTCGCAGTGCTCCTGGAAGACCTGCCTGCCCTTCGGAGTGGCCTTGAGCCAGGTGCGCGGGCGCTTTCCGAGATACCCCTTCTCGACCTCGACCAGGCCCGCCTCCTCGAGCGCCGCCGACTGCTTGGAGAGCGCCGAGTCGCTGACCTCCACCACGTCCCGGACGAAGCGGAACTCCAGCCGTTCGGCCGCGGCCAGCGCGGCCAGCACGGAGAACCGGACCGGGGACTGCAGCAGCGGCTCCAGCCGGTGGCGCGGGTGCCGTGCGGTGCTCACCGCGCGCCCGCCCGGCGGGCCAGCAGCGCCGCGCCCAGCGTCCACGCCCCGAGCACGGCCAGTGCGGCAGTCCACCACAGCAGCGGCACGCCCCCCGGCCAGACCGAGCCGATGACGACGGCTGCCACGTACAGCGCGCTCCAGCCCGCGCTGAAGACGAGGTGGAAGCGACGGAAGCGGCGGGTGACGACGGGCCGGGTGCCCGCGTACCCCATGGCCGCCATGCCGAGGACGGCCCCGACCGCGTTGAGCGTGACGGCGGCCGCGGGAGCCGTCCGGGCCGCCGCGGCGGCGCCGAGCAGCAACACGGTGAACCCGAGGAAGCCCAGCAGATAGCGCGCGTACCAGTCGGCGTGGGCCCGCTGTCCGGCCCCCTGCACCGCGTCCCGCCGGGCGAGTGCCGCCCGTGCCTGCGCTGCCTCCATGACCTGCCTCCCGTGGTGTCGGCCGTTCACGTTCTTTCAGGCTAGGCATCTATTTTCCACTTTGGCAAGTCCTCTGCTCACTGTCCGTGCACTTGACAAGCTTTGCATAATGCAAAAGTAAGAAGGGAGCAGTGATGGTCGGCATAAGGGCTGGTGGCAGCAGAGGTACGACGAGCGCATGGGTGCGCTCCGCACCATGGGGGCTGATGCTGCTGGCCGTCCTCACCGGAGCAGGCGCGGGCCTCGGCTCGATCGTGTTCCGCTGGTGCATCGAGCAGTTCACCCGGCTCTTCTCCGGACACGAGGACTACGCCGCCGACCCCGGCTCGGCACACCCCCACCTGTCCTGGCTGGGGCCGTTCTTCGTGGTGCTGGCGCCGGTGGTGGGCGGACTGCTGTACGGCCCGCTCGTCCAGCGCTTCGCCAAGGAGGCGCGCGGGCACGGGGTGCCGGAGGTGATGCTCGCGGTGGCGCAGCGCGGCGGGCGGATCAGCCCGAAGGTCGCGGTCGTCAAGACGCTCGCCTCCGCGCTGACCATCGGCTCCGGCGGTTCGGTGGGCCGCGAGGGCCCGATCGTGCAGGTCGGCTCCGCACTCGGGGCCACCATGGGCCGGCTGGTGCGGGCCGACGAGGGGCGGCTGCGGCTGCTGGTGGCCTGCGGTGCGGCGGGCGGTATCGCGGCGACGTTCAACGCCCCGCTGGCGGGCGTGTTCTTCGCCATGGAACTGATCCTGATGACCTTCAGCGCCGAGGCGTTCGGCGCCGCGGTGCTCTCCAGCGTCACGGCGAGCGTGATCGGCCGGGCCGCGTTCGGCGACGTGGCCTTCCTGGAACTCCCGGCCTTCCACGTCGACCACCTGGGCCAGTACGGCCTCTTCGCGGTGCTGGGAGTGGTGGCGGGCGCCGTGGGGGTGGGCTTCTCGCGCATTCTGTACGCGATCGAGGACGCCTGCGACTGGCTGTGGCGCGGACCCGAATGGCTGCGGCCCGCCGCCGGTGGGCTGGTGCTGGGACTGCTGCTGCTCGCGCTGCCCCAGATGTACGGAGTGGGCTACCCGGTGCTGGAGAACGCCACCGAAGGCGAGTACGCGGTGGGCTTCCTGCTCCTGCTGCTCGTCGGCAAGATCCTGGCGACCAGCGTGACCATCGGCATCGGCGGCTCCGGCGGCGTGTTCGCACCGAGCCTGTTCATGGGCGCGATGCTGGGCGCCGCCTACGGTGCGGTGCTGCACCAGCTCCTGCCGAACAGCGCGGGCGCGGTCGGCGCCTACGCACTGGTGGGGATGGGCGCGGTCTTCGCCGGGGCGTCCCGGGCGCCGATCACCGCCGTGGTCATCCTCTTCGAGCTGACCGGCGAGTACTCGATCATCCTGTCCATGATGCTGGCGATCGCGCTGGCCACCGCCACCGGGCGGCTGCTGTCCCGGGACACCGTCTACACGCTCAAACTGCGGCGCCGCGGCATCGACCTGGAGGGCCCGGCACAGGGCGCACCGCTGGGCGGCCAGCCGGTCGGCTCCGTGATGGAGGCGCTGCCCGAACCGCTCTGCGCCAGCACGCCGCTGACCGAGGCCGCCGACGTGCTGAGCCTCTCCGGGCACGGGGCGCTCCCGGTGCTGGACACCGCGGGCCGGTACGCGGGGGTGGTCACCACCCGGGCCGTGGCCGAGGCGCTGTCCGAGCAGCCGGACGGCGCCCCCGCCACGGCGGGCGACCTGGTCCACCGGCCGCCGGTCGTCGAGCCGGACGAGCCGCTGGCCACGGCGCTGCACTCGCTCGCGGACTCGGTGGGCAGCGGGATGCCGGTGCTGGACCCCGAGCGGGGCGTCCCGGTCGGCTGGCTCAGCCACCGCAGCGCCCTGCGCGCCCTCCACGCCCCGGCCGCCGCCCCGGCCCCGGAGTCGGTACCGGCCTGACGGCGGCCCCGGCCCCGGCCCCGGCCCCGGAAGCCCGCCGGGCCGGTCGGCCGCCGCCCCCGGTCGGCTGCCGGGCGGCGGCCCCGGGTCAGGGCCGGTCCCAGGTCCGGGGTGCGGGCTGTGCGCCGGAGCCGCCCGGGGACTGTTCCCCCGGTCCGTTCGGGGACTGCTCCGCGGCACCTCCCGGGGACTGCTCCGCGCTGCTGTCCGGCGTGGCCGGCCGCGCCGCGAGGTCGGCCAGGTCGCCCCAGCCCAGCGGGTAGGGGACGTCGGCGTCCGTGGGGGGCACCGGCGGCTCGCCGCCCGCCCGGTTGAAGTCCGTCAGCGCCTCGATGAGCGCGGCGCGCCGGTCGGGGGCGAGCCGTTCGACGACGGCCGCCAGCTCCCGGCGGCGGCGGGAGGTGACGCTGCCCACGATGCGCCGCCCCTCGCCGGTGAGCGTGAGGAGGGTCTCGCGGCGGTTGTGCGGGTTGGTCTGGCGGTCCACGAACCCGGCCGTGATCAGCCGGTCCGCCATCCGCATGGCCGTCGAGGGCGCCACCCGCAGCAGCTCGGCGACCGCGACGAGCTTGGTGGCGCCGCGGGAGGAGAGGGCCACCAGCATCCGGAACTGCGGCAGCGTCACCCGGTCCTCGACCTCGGCCAGCGAACTGGCCGACACCGCCACCAGCACCCTGGACGCGGTCAGTACGGCGCGGGTGACCGCGTCCACATCGTCCAAACCCTCCAGCGGGTCTCCGCTCTCGGTCATGTCCCCTTTTTACCGCTTCCTTCTCTTCCGCATCCTGCGGTCTCCCGGGCCGGCCGGTTGCCGGACTGTTCGCCGCCTGGGCACACGGGGCCTCAGTCGCGCCCGGTGCCGCGCCCCGGGCGGTAGCGCACCAGGAGCATCGCGGCGTCGTCGTCCTGGACGCCGCCGGTGTAGCGGTCCACATCCTCCCGCAGCGTGTCCAGCGCGGCCTGCGCGTCGCCAGTGCGCAACAGCCCGCCCTTGTCCTTGAGCGGGTAGAAGTCGCCCTCGCCGTTCCGGGCCTCGGTCACCCCGTCGGTGTAGAGGAGGAGTTGGTCGCCCGGCGCGAACTCGGTGCTGAACGCGGCGGGCGGCTCGCCGCCGTGCGCGGCCAGCCCGAGCGGCAGCGCGTAGCTGGCGGGCCGGGGGAAGTCCACGACGCCGCCCCGGCGGACCAGCATCGGCGGCGGATGGCCGTGGTTGAGGAAGACCACGGTGCGCTCCTTGGGGCGGACCTCGGCGATGATGGCCGTCACGAACTTCTCGTCCTCCAGCTCGCGGCCCACGCTGCGCTCCAGCCGGGCGCCCAACTGCGTCAGGTCCGGCTCCTCGTAGGCGGCCTCCCGGAAGGTGCCCAGCACCACGGACGCGGTCTCCACCGCCGCCAGCCCCTTGCCCTGCACATCGCCGACGATCAGCCGTATCCGGTCGGCGGACGCGGCCACCTCGTACAGATCGCCGCCGATCCGCGCCTCGGCCACGGCCGAGGTGTAGGAGACCGCCACCCGCAGCGGGCCCGCGCTGCGCGGTACCGGACGCAGCAGCACCCGCTGGGCGACCTCCGCGATCGAGCGCACGCTGGCCAGTTCCTCCTCGCGCCGGCCCCGCATGATCGCGGCCACCACACCGGCGACGGTGACCCCGGCGACGGACGCCAGGGCCGTGTAGCCGCGCCGGGTCAGCAGGAGGTCGTCGTAGATCCCCAGCCCGACGCAGAGCAGCATCGCCAGCGCGCCGACCACCAGAGTGCGCCGCCAGGTGCCGACCAGTCCGGCGAAGGCGGGGCCGAGGGAGACCAGCGGCAGGAAGCCCACCTCGGGGCCGGCCAGCATGTCGACACCGGCCACCACCGCCATCACCAGGACCGGCAGCAGTACCAGCACGGTGTAGGTACGCTGCTCGCGCCCCTCAGCCATGGTGCTCCCTTGCGACGTCACGCGTGCGGAACCGCTTCCGCCGCGGCCCTTTCGCTCGGAACTTCACCCTAAGCAACGGCCGCAGCGGGCCACGGGTGCCCCGGCCGTCTCGTTATCCGATCGCAGCGCCCCGCCGCGGGCGCCCGGACCTGCCGCGCGGCCCGTCGCGGCAGCGGTTCCCGACAGGCCCGCGCCCTTCAGGAGCCCTGGACCCGCGCCCTGTGCGCTGTCCGCGGCAGGGCGCGGAGGGCCCGCCGGAGCCGCGGCCGGGACGTGCTCACCCCCGTTCCGGCGCCCGGGTGCCCGGCTGCCGGAGCAGGGCCGCCTCCACGGCGGCCACCCGGTCGGCCAGCAGACCGAGCGCCGCGACGGCGCGGGCCATCGGGTCGGTGTCCGTGTCGCCGAGGGCCTGCGTGCGGACGTAGCCGCGCTTGATCTCCGCCCACCGGTCCGCCCGGTCGCCGGTGAGCACGCCGCGCAGTTCGGCCAGCTTGAGCAGGTTGGCCTCGGCGTCCGCGGTGAGGGTCTGCGCCTCGGCGGTGAAGTGGTCCTCGACCAGGGCGCCCAGCTCCGCGTCGTTCATGACCGGCTGCACCCGCTGCACGATCTTGTTCATGGTGCGGTACGAGCCCTGGAGCCGGAACGGCGGCTCGGTGCGGGTCGCGTCGGTCTGTCCGGCGGAGGCGATATAGGCCCGGTTGACCGCGAGGACGGTCTCGCGCACCGCCAGCACGTGGCGCAGCACGGCCAGGATCCGGTCCAGCTCGGCGGGCGGGCAGGGGTGGGAGAGCCGGTCGGCCCGCGCCTCGGACGCGCCCCGGGCCAGCGCGACCAGCAGTTCGACGTCCGCCCGGGGGCGGGCAGCGAGCGGCGCCAGCACCGGGTGGGAGGTCAGCGCGTTCTCCACGAAGCTGAGCGCGAAGGCGTCCTGCTTGCCCGTCAGGACCTCGCCCAGGTTCCACACGTCGGCCCGGTTGGCCAGCATGTCGGGGATGCGGAAGCGGCTGCCGGAACCGGTGTAGGGGTTTCCGGCCATGCAGACGGCGAAGCGCTTGCCGCGCAGGTCGTAGGTGTGCGGTGCGCCCTCCCAGACGCCCTCCACCCGCCGGGTGCCGTCGCACAGCGGGATGAACTTCTCCAGGAACTCCGGTGCGGTGTGCTGGATGTCGTCCACGTACAGCAGGGTGTTGCTGCCCGCCTTCAGCGCGAGGTTGATCTTCTCCAGTTCCTGCCGCGCCGTCGCGTGCGGCGCCTGGGCCGGGTCCAGGGAGGTCACCCCGGAGCCGAGGGCCGGGCCGTTCACCTTGACGAGCAGCAGCCCGAGCCGTTCGGCCACGTACTCCAGCAGTGTCGTCTTGCCGTAACCCGGCGGGGAGAGCAGGAGCAGCAGTCCGCCGAGCGCCCCGGCTCCGGTGTCGGTACCGAGCTGCTTGGCCAGGTTCTCGCCGATCAGCGGCAGCCACACCTCGTCGATGAGCCTGCTGCGGACGAACCCGGGCAGGGCCTGCGGCCGGTGGTCGGCCAGCCGCAGCCGGTCCCGCTCCTGCCCGACCAGCCGGGCGCGGCGCCGCTGGTGGGCACGGAAGGCGGGCACGGCCTCGGCCCGGAAGGCGGCGGTGCGGGCGAGGAACTCGTCGATCCGCACGGTGAGTTCGCCGTCCCGGACGCGCGGGTGGGCGCCGAGCAGCCCGCTCACGGTGCGGGTGAGCGGCGCGTCGCCGTCGTAGCGCTCCAGCTCCGGGCACAGGTGCGCGGCCACCGCCTCGGCGAGGTCGCCGGGGGTGGCGCCGGAGCCGGTGGAGCGGGCATAGGAGGACAGCCAGGCGGTGGCCAGTTGATGCCGTTCGGCGAGGGTGTCCAGCGCGGCGAGGTCGGCCAGGTAGCCGTCGTGGAGGTCAGGTTCGACGCCGTGCCGGAACTTCTCCAGCAGCGCACGGGCAGCGCCGCTCAGGACGAACCCGGCGGGGTTGCCGGTCAGTTCGTGCAGCAGGTAATCGGCGGCGGCCTCCGGCCGGCCGCCGGCCCCGGCGGTGGCCGGCTGCTCCCGGCCGAACGCCCCGATCGCGGCGGCCAGTTCGTCGCGGAGTCCGGCGCCGGCCGCCACCGGGCCGAAGGTCTCGCCCGCGCGGGCCAGCGAGACCGCCCGCCGCGTCCAGGCGTCCCGCTGTCCGGGCGCGGTGCCGTGGGTCCAGAACAACTGCGCGGCGGCGCGGGCGCCCGGCTCGTGGCGCAGCGCTCCGGCCCCCTCGTGCAGCTCCAGCAGCGTGCGCAGGACGAGGACGGCGTCGTGGTCGTGGACGCCGCGCTCGTAGCCCTCGTCGTAGGCGTCCCGGGCGGCCTGCCGGACCAGTCCGGGCAGGTCCTCGACCGCACCGAGGGCCTGCGGGCCGTGCTCGTCCAGCAGCCGGGCCGCCAGGTGCTCGGCGCGGTAGACCTCCGCCGACTCGGACGGGAGCAGCCGCTCGCCCAGCGCGCGGTCGGCCAGCAGTTCCGGGTCGGTGACGGGCGTGCGGTAGTCGGTGCCGGTCAGGGTGAGGGCCAGCCCGTCCCCGTCGGGTACCAGGGTCAGGTCCAGCGGCTGGGTGTTGACCGCGAAGCGGTGGCGGCCCAGGCGCAGCACGCTGCCGCCGTCCAGATAGAGCTCGCCGCGGTCCCGCAGGGCACGCGCCGCCTCCTGGCGCGCGGTCGACAGCCGGTCCTCCAACTCCTGGGCGCGGGCCGACTCGCCGGACTCGCGCAGGGCACCGGCGGTGCGCCGCACGGCGTCCGCCATCGGGTCGGAGGTGAAGAACGCGGCGAGTTCCTGGCTGTCGGCCAGTTCGGCGGCGCGCCGGGCGAGGGTGCCCAGGGTGCGCTCGGCGGAGCCGACGAGCTGTTCGGTGCGGCGGGCCCTGGCGTCGGCCAGCGCCTGCTTGCGGGCGGCGAAGGCGTCGTTGAGCTCGGCGCGCTTGGCGTCGAGGTCGGCGAGGAAGTCGGGGGACTCGGCGAACCGCCGCTCCAGGTCCTCGACCTTCGCCAGCAGCCGGGCGTGCTGGGTGTCGCACTGCTGCGGGGTGTCGCCCGCGGCGAGCGCGGCGGTCAGGGACTGGCCCAGCAGCGCGAACTCCGCGGCGAACTCGGCCTGGGACTCGCTCGCGAGCAGGGTGCGGCGGCGGGCCTCCGCCGTGGCGCGGGCCCGGTTGAGCCCGCCGGCCACCTCCGAGACGCGCTCCAGGACGGCGGTGCGCACGGCCGCGTCGCCCGCCTCCAGTGCGCCGATCACCTCGGTGACGGTGCGCAGCCCTTGGTCCAGGGCGCCGATCCGCTCGGCGACGGCGGCGGCCTCGGCGGCCGTGCCGGCGTCCCGCGCGGCGGCGATCAGCTCCTCGATTTCGCGGTGGTGGTCCGCGAACGCGTCCTCCTCGCGCAGGCTCTCGACCGCCCGCAGGCCGAAGGCGGCCAGTTCGGATGCGGCTTCGGCCGCCAGTTCGGCGGCGCGCGCGGTGTCGGCGTAGCGCGTCTCGGCGCAGCCGAGCAGTCTGCCCTGGGCGGCGCGCAGCGCGGTCAGCCCCTCGACCCACGCGGCGGCCGGGCGGGGCTCGTCGCCGCGCACCTGCCGCACCACCGCGGCCAGCGCTGCTGCCGCGGCCTCCAGCTCCTCGGCAGCCTGCCGGGTGAGGTCGCGGACGGTCTCGAACTCGGCGAGGACCTGCGCGGCGGTGCCCGCCAGCTCCTGGAGCGGGGTGTGCAGGTCCCCCGTCTCCGGGGCGCCCAGCCAGGGGTGGCTGTCCGCGGTGCGCTCGCAGGCCGCGGCCAGGGCCCGGTAGCGCTCCGCGGTCGGCTCACCGTGTGCGGGCGCGGCGGAGCGGGCGACGGCCAGGCAGGCGGAGATGCCGCCGACCAGGTCCCGGTTGCCGATCCGGGCCAGCGGTCCGGCGTCCCCGCCCGCCGCTCCTCCCGAGGCGGCCTCGAACGCGTCGGACACGTACGGGGACGCCCAGGTCTGCACGGTGTGCACCCGTCCGGGCTCCGCGCCGTCGTCGCCGTCCGCGCGCAGCACGGCCAGGGTGCCGTCGCCGAAGAGCGCGTGCCCCTTGCAGACCAGCGGGGCGGCGAACTCCTGGCGCAGGGTGCTGTAGGACAACAGCAGGTCGCGGCCGCCGTCCTGGGGCGCGTGGAAGGCGAAGAGCACGTCCTCCCCGTTGGGGGCCCGCAGTGCGGCCTCGAAGCCGAACCCGGCGGTGTCCACCGCGTCGAAGGTCTTCCACTCGCCCGAGGCCAGGCAGTAGCCGCCGGGGAAGACGACGCCGCCGTCGCCGGGCAGTCGGCGGCAGGCCGCGCCGATCCCGTCCAGCCGGACCACCTGCCGGGTGAGCGGGTTGACGACCAGGTAGCGGCGCTGCTGCTCCTTGTAGGGCCGCACGCGCAGCAGGACGAGCGGGCCGACGGCGGCGTGGGCGATCTCCGCGTCCGCGAGCGACTGGAGGGCGTCGCTGACGGGCTCGCGGTACAGCTCGCCGGAGTCCGCGGCACCGGGGCCGTCCCCGGTACCGGGCCTGTCCGTCTCGTTCCCGGTTCCGGTGCCGTTCCCGTCCCCGACGGTGAGGAAGCCGCCGACCGTGGAGACCTGGATCCCGTCGCCGATCGCGACGTACGGACGGCGCCCGGAGACGTGGTCCTCGCGGGTCGCCTCGGTCCACGCCAGGTCCGGCTCGGGCGGGGCGGTGTGGTCGCGTTCGCCGCGCGCGTCCAGGAACCGGGCGCTGCCGCCGTCCGGGGCAATCTCCCAGCGCAGCACCCGGATGTCGGCGGGGCTCTCGCCGGTCTGGAAGACGGCCAGCAGCCTGCCCTCGACCGGGCGCAGCCGCAGCAGCCTGGCGTGCCGGTAGTAGCGGTGGAGCGCGGCGAACTCGTGCCGGAAGTCCGCGTCGTCCAGCAGTCCGGGGACCGCGTCGGCGGGCAGCGGGTTCAGCTCCCGGTCGTGGAGGGTCAGCACGTCGCCCGGTTCGGTGCGGCCGTCCGCGGGGGCCACGGCGTGGCGGCCGAACAGCAGCCGGTCCCCCACCGCCACCACGTCGCGCGGCAGGCTCGGGCGTGCGGTGTGCAGCCGTCCGGTGCCGGCCAGCCCCAGCCGCCGGGCGCCGAACTCCTCGGTGCGCAGCGCATCGAGCGCCTCGGCGCGGCGGGCGAGTTCGGCGGCCTGCGCGGCGAGCCGGTCGCGCAGCACCTCGTACGTTCCGGTGTCCGGACCGGTGTCCATCGCGGGCTTCCTTCCTCGGAGCGGGTGGGTGCGGGGCCGGTGCGGCCTGCCGGGACACGCCGGTCCCGGCAGGCCGGTTGCGGGCTGCGGGTCAGTCCTGGCCGCCGCTGTGCGCGGCGGCGGTGCGGCCGTCCCCGTTCAGTTCGGCCAGCGGCATGTCCGCCAGACCGAGCTTGCGTGCGGTCTGCAGCAGTTCGCCCAGTTGCCCGGACTGCTGCCCGCCGTCGCTCATCAGCTTCGTCAGCAGCGCGGAGACGGTCAGGTTCTGCACGTCGCCGGTGCTGAAGGAGCCCAGCACCCGGGTGAGGTCGCGGGTGAAGTCGGCGGAGCCGTCCAGCCACGGTCCGGCCAGGGCCTGCGCGGTGCGGGAGTTGTCGACGAAGCCGTCCACGCTCTTGCCCAGCGAGACGGCGGAGACGAGCCGGTCGAAGAAGGCGGACTCGCCGCCGACGATGTCGATGTCGGCGCTCTCCAGCCCCTTGGCCAGCACGGCGGCCTGTGCTTCGGCGAGCTGCCGCTGGGTGTCCAGGCCGGCCAGCCGCACCTCCTTGTCGGCCTCCAGGCGCAGCCGGTACTCCTCGTGGGCGCGGGACGCCTCGTCCAGCGCGGCCATCGCCGCCGCCTTCTCCGTCAGGCCCGCGGCCTCGGCCTTGAGCTTCTCGCCGACCGCGGCGGCCTCCGCCTCCGCCCGGGCGCGGGCGCCCTCGGCCTCGGCGCGCAGCCGGGCCGCGACGGCCTCGGCCTCGGCCCGGCCGGCCTTCTCGATGACCTCGGCCTCCTTGTCGCGCACCTGGATCTCGGCGAGCCCCGGTGCGGCGTTCTCGGCCTGCACGCCCTCGGCCAGCCGCGCCTTGGCCTTGGCGTCCAGGTCGGCGGCCTTGAGCCGGGCCTCGGAGAGGGTGAGTTCCTCGGCGGCCCGGTGGGTGGCGGCCTGCTCGGCGGCCTCGGCCGCCTTGATGTCCTTGACCAGCTTCTCCTGCGCCTCGGCCTCGGCCGCGATGACGAGGGCCTGCCGGTCGCGCTCGGCCTCCTCGACCGTGCGCAGCTTCTTGATGGACTCCTCCTGCTCGGCGACGGTCCGGTCGACGGCGACGCGTTCGCGGATCACCTCGGCGATGTCCCGGCGCTGGGCCTCGACCTCCTTCTCCGCCGAGATGCGGGTCAGTTCGGTCTCCCGGTCGCGGGCGATGACCTCCAGGAGGCGGTCCTTCTCGATGCGCTCGTTCTCGATGGCGATGACGCGCTCGCGGTTCTTCTGGGCGACGGCGATCTCGCGGTTCTGGTTCTCGCGCTGCACCCCGAGCTGCTCCTCGGTGCGCAGGAACGCGGCCTGGGCGCGCTGCCGCTCCTCCTCCACGACCCGGGCCGTCTCGGCCTCCTCACGGGCCCGCACGGTCTCGATCTCGCGCTTCTGCTTGGTCTCGGCGTCCGCCTGGCGGCGCTCCAGCTCCAGGATCGCCTCGCGCGCGTCGACGTTCTGGCGGGTGATCTCCTTCTCCTCGCCGCGCTGGAACTCGTTGGTGCGCACGTGTTCGGCGGCGGTCAGCTCGGTGATCTTCCGGATGCCCTGCGCGTCCAGGACGTTGGCGGCGTCCAGTTGGGCCAGCGGCGTCTGCTCCAGATAGTCGATGGCCGCGTCCTCGAGGCTGTAGCCGTTCAGATCGGTGCCGATGACCTGGATGATGCGGTCGCGCAGTTCGTCGCGCTTGGTGTACAGGTCGGCGAAGTCGAGTTGCTTGCCGACGGTCTTGAGCGCCTCGGAGAACTTGGCGTTGAACAGCTCCTGGAGCGTGCCCTTGTCGCTGGCCCGCTCGGTGCCGATGGCCTGCGCCACCTTGATGACGTCCTCGACGGTCTTGTTCACCCGCACGAAGAAGGAGATGCGGATGTCGGCGCGGATGTTGTCCTTGCAGATCAGCCCGTCCCGGCCGGTGCGCGAGATGTCGATGGTCTTCACCGAGATGTCCATGACCTCGGCCTTGTGCAGGACGGGCAGCACGACCTGCCCGGTGAAGGTGACGTCGACCTTGCGCATCTTGGAGACGATCAGCGCACGCCCCTGCTCCACCTTGCGGAAGAGCCGGGAGACGACGAGCAGGGCGGCGAGCACGATCAGCAGGACGACGGCGACGAGCACGCCGAGGCCCAGGTTGAAGGTTTCCATGTGACGACCTCTACGAAGAAGGAGCGGCTCGGGGAGCCGGTGTGCGGCGGTGGTCCGGTGGCCCGCGGTCCGGCCGGGCGGCCGGTGCGCGCGCATGGCGGCGCGGCGGTCCGGGGGTCCGGTGGTCCGGTGGTCCGGTGGTTCGGTGGTTCGGTGGTTCGGTGGTTCGGTGATCCCGTGGGTCAGTCGAAGGTGCGGCGCGGGTCGAGCGCCGGGTCGAAGGGCGCCACCCAGAAGAACTCGCCCACGTCGTCGTAGGCGTACAGCAGGCCGGTGCTGCCCCGCGTCAGCCGGGCGGTCCCGCTCTGCCGGACCTGGACGAGCGCGCTGGAGCCGTCCTCGGCGGTGACCTCGGCCTGGCCGAACCCGCCGTCCACCTTCCGGGTGCGGACGGTGCAGGTCAGGCCGACGAAGTCGTGGCGCGAGGGGCCGGTTCCGGCCGGCAGCACCCGGGCCGCCGTACGCGCCGCCGCGCGGACGAGCGGCCGGCCTGCCGGCACTGCGGCGGCCAGCAGTGCGACACCCGCGGCTGCCTGCTGCCCCGGCCCGAGCCCGGCCCGGTCCAGCAGCAGCCCGCCCGCCAGGCTCAGCAGCCAGGCGACCGCCGTCAGCAGCGAGACCCCGACGGCGGCCGGAAGTCCGGCCAGTCCGTGGAAGGCGGAGCCGAACGGCGCCGCGAAGTCCTCCGGGTCGACGCTGCCGAGGGCGGCGAGCAGCCAGCCCAGGACGACCACGAGCAGGGCGGCGGAGAACACGACGGTGGGGAAGGCCGTGGTCGCTTCCAGGAAAGTTCCCATGGCCGTCCCCTCCGTCGCCCCCGTTGGCCTCAGCGCCACACCCTGCCGGTGTACGGCACCCCCTGCCGGTGTGCGGCACTGAGGCATCCCCCGGTTCCCCCCGGATTCCCCCGTGGTTCCCCCCGTGGCAAGCATTCTGGTCGCGGAGCACCCCGCACCGCATTGCCGGAACCCGGCAGCGTTCTCTAGGGTCTGCGTGCCGGACGGCGTCAGGAACCGTCAACGCGGCGCCGGGAGAGCGGAGATACGGGTGAGTGACGCTGCAGGCATACCGGAGACCTATCTGGACGGCTACGTCGCGCTGCTGGACGAGGTCTGCCGGACGGGCCGCCGGCTGAAACGGGACGAGCTGGAGACCCGGCGCGAGCTGGGGGAACGCGCGGCCGACGCCGGGTTCGGGCTGCGCGACCTGGTCAGCGCCCACCTCACGGCCGCGCGGACGGCCTGGCCGACCCTGCCGGGCGACGCCGACAGCCTGCTGACGGTGATGCACCAGGTGGTCGACGCGGTGGCCGAGGGATACGAGCGCGCCCAGCGGCAGGCGGTCCGCCAGGAGGAGGCCACCCGGCGGGAGTTCATCGACGACCTGCTGCACGGCCGCAGCGACCTGGGCCGGCTGGCCGAGCGCGCCGAGCGCTTCGGGCTGCGGCTCTCGCACACCCACGCGGTGGCCGCGGCGCGCGGTCCGGCCGACTACGACGAGAGCCACCAGGTGGCCCGCCGGGTCGAACGCGCGCTGATCGCCCGCTTCCACGACCGGGGCATCCTGCTGACCACCAAGGAGGGCCGGATGCTCTGCGTGGCGCCGGGCGACCAGCCCGAGGTGCTCACCCACTTCGCCAAGCAGTGCTACGCCGCGATGGACGGCGGCCAGGTGGCGATCGGGCGCGTCCAGCCCGGTCCGGGCGGGGTGGTGCAGTCCTACGAGGAAGCCGTCAGCGTCCTGGACCTCGGCGCCCGGCTGGAGCTGCGCGAACCGGTGCTCTACGCCTCGGATCTGCTGGTCTATCCGGTGCTGACCCGCGACCGGCAGGCCATGGCCGACCTCGTGCAGGCGACGCTGGGTCCGCTGGGCGCGGCCCGGGGCGGAGTCGAACCGCTGCTGGAGACGCTCACCGCCTACTTCGAGTCCGGCTGTGTGGCCGCGGAGGCGGCCCGGCGGCTCTCGCTCAGCGTGCGTGCCTTCACCTACCGGCTGGAGCGGATCCACCAGTTGACCGGAGCCAGCCCCACCGACCCCGCACACCGCTACATGCTGCAGACCGCGGTGATCGGCGCCCGGCTGCTCGGCTGGCCCGGCACACCGCTGAGCGCGTGACGGGGGCCGGTAGCGTTCCGCCCATGAGTACACAGACCGCGGCCGGGGTGGATCCCGGCTTCTGGGAGGAGCGCCGCATCTGCTTCCTCACCACCCCGCGCCCCGACGGCACCCCGCACCTGGTCCCGGTCGGGGTGACCTACGATCCGGAGACCCGGATCGCCCGGGTCATCAGCAGCCGCTCCAGCAAGAAGGTCCGCAATGTGCTGGCCGCCGGACCCGAGGGGGCGCGCGCCGCGGTGAGCCAGGCCGAGGGGCGCCGCTGGTGCACCCTGGAGGGCACCGCCGTGGTGCGGGACGACCCGGAGTCGGTGGCCGACGCCGAGGAGCGCTACACCCGGCGCTACAAGCCGCCCCGGCCCAATCCGGACCGGGTCGTCGTCGAGATCGCCGTCACCCGGGCGCTGGGCACCGCCAGGCCGGCGGGCTGGTGAGCCGGGCCGCGCGGCCGGTCAGCCCCAGGCGGCCCGGGCCAGCGCGACGCCCGCGAAGGCGGCCCCGAGTCCGGCCGCCAGGCTCGCCGCCACGTTGAGCAGCGCGTAGCGGGCGGCGCCCTGCTCGGCGAGGCGCAACGTCTCGTAGGAGAACGTCGAGTAGGTGCTCAGCGCGCCGCACAGCCCGGTGGCCAGCAGGAGCTGCGCCTGCGGCGCCGCGAGGACCGGGGCCCCGGCCGACGCCGCGCCGGTGAGCAGGCCCAGCAGCAGGCAGCCCGCGACGTTCACGGTGAACGTGCCCCAGGGGAAGAGCGCGTCGTGCCGGGCCTGCACGGCCCGGTCGGTCAGATAGCGCAGCGGCGCGCCGACGGCGGCGCCGACGCACACGTACAGCCAGTTCACGCGCCCGCCCCGCCGGACTCCCGGGGAGCGCCGCGGCCCGGCAGGCGGACCGTCTGCACCTCGTCGAGCAGCACCGGGCTCCCCCCGGTCAGGTCCTCCAGTTCGGGGAGGAAGGCCCGGATCCGGTCGGCCTCGTCGACGAGGACGACGGCCACCGGCAGGTCCTCGCTCAGCGACAGCAGCCGGGTGGTGTGCACCATCGAGGAGGCGCCGAAGCCCTCGATGCCGCGGAAGACGCTGGCACCGGCCAGCCCGGCCGCGTGCGCCCGGTGCACGATCTCGGCGTACACGGGCCGGTGGTGGTGCTGGTCGCTCTCGCCGAGCAGCACGGTCAGCCGCAGCGCCTTCCCGTACCGGGCCGGGTCCGCTTCCGTCATCCCTGCCTCCCTGAGATCAGCCGGCGGGTGGTCCCCGCCGCGAGCCCGACCGCCGCCATCGCGCCCAGCAGCGTCAGGGCGAGGTAGCCCAGCGCGGTGCCGGGCGCGTCCGCCTCCAGCAGCCGCTCGATGTCCACCGCGTAGGTGGAGAAGGTGGTGAAGCCGCCCAGCACCCCGGTTCCCAGGAACGGCCGCACCAGTCGGTGTGCGGCCCAGACGTCGGTGATCAGGACCATGAACACGCCGATGACGGCGCATCCGGCCACGTTGACCCCGAGGGTGGTCCAGGGGAAGGCGCCGTGCGGGGTGGGCCACAGCAGCCCGGCGCCGTAGCGGGCGCAGGCGCCGAGCGCACCGCCGAGGGCCACGACCGCCATGACGGGGCCCTGGCCGCGCAGCGCCACGGGCGTGCGCGGGGGCCGCGCGGGGCGCCGCGAAAGCCTCTCCACACCTGTCTCCTACTCGCCGGGCGCCCGTGGGCGCGCGTCGTCGCAAGCAGGGACCGTTGGCGGCGCCGTCGCCGCGGTTGGTGTCCGGCGAGCCCCACCGCCGTGCGGGGCCGGGCGGCCGCCGCGCCCTCAGGTTAACGCCGGTCCCGCGGGCTCCGCACCCGCGGGGCCCGCGGCGTGCGGAAGCGCCGTCCGAGAGCCCTGAAGGCCCCGGGGAGCCGCGGCGAGCCGCGGACCGGGTCCGCTCACCGGGTTCGCTCACCGGGTCGCCCCCCTTGCGTGTGTTCGAAAATCTGGCAGGCTCCCCCCGTTCCATGCCAACACGGGGCGCATTCGGGGTACTTGACTCCCGTAGGTGTCCCGTGCCGTCGAGAGGACCCCCCATGCGTGCTGTTCACGCTCCTCTGGCCACCGCCCTGGGTACCGCCGCACTGCTGGTGCTGTCCCCGCAGGCACCGGCCTCGGCCATGCCCCTGACCCCCACCGGTCCCGCCGGATCGGCCACCGTCTACGACGCTCCCGCCGACTACTACCAGGACGCCGAGGGCAAGACCGGCTCCGAACTGAAGTCCGCGCTGCACGGCATCATCGAGGACTCCGAAGCGCTCTCCTACGACCAGGTGTGGGACGCGCTCAAGGAGACCGACCAGGATCCGGACGACTCCTCGTCCGTCGTCCTGTTCTACAGCGGCCGCTCGCAGAGCGCCGACGACAACGGCGGCGGCGCCGACCAGTGGAACCGGGAGCACGTCTGGGCCAAGTCGCACGGCGACCTGGGCACGGCGACCGGTCCCGGCACCGACGTCCACCAGTTGCGCCCCGCGGATGTCTCGGTCAACAGCATCCGCGGCAACAAGGACTTCGACGAGGGCGGCGAGGAGGTCGACCAGGCTCCCGGCAACCGCACCGACGACGACTCCTTCGAGCCGCGCGACGAGGTGAAGGGCGACGTGGCCCGCATCGTCCTCTACATGGCCGTGCGCTACGAGGGCGACGACGCGTTCCCCGACCTGGAGCCCAACGACGAGGTGGACAACGGCTCGGCGCCCGCCATGGGCCGCCTCTCGGTGCTGAAGGAGTGGAACGAGCAGGACCCGCCGGACACCTTCGAGAAGCGCAGGAACGACGTCATATACGACCAGTTCCAGCACAACCGCAATCCGTTCGTCGACCACCCGGAGTGGGCCGACTCGATCTGGCCCTGAGGACGACCGGAGCGGGGCCGGGCGCGCGGACGCGCCCCGGCCCCGCGTCCGTCCGGTCCCGGCTGTTTCCCACCGCCGTGCAACCCCGGCGGAACGTCCCCGCTTGTGACGCTTGTCTCCGACGGCTATGTCACACCCACCTGGGACGATCTTCGCGCAGGCGCATCACCAGCACAGATGCCGCTGTTGGGTGTCAAGCGGCTGCAACGATCTCCAGCGCCCCTCGTTGGAGCATCCGGCCAGACGTGCTTACGGTCGCTCCCGCTCGACACGTTCGCCCCGCACCAGAGGGCGGACAGCCGCGACCGTAAGGAACGAAAGACCATGCTGTTCTCCGGCAAGGGCCGTCATCGTCGTCCCGGCAAGCGTGCCCAGCCGCGGCAGCAGGCCCCCGGGACCGGCCACGGCACCTACACCGTCGAGCCGGGCGACCTCCTCGGCGAGATCGCCGAGGCGCACGGCACCACCTGGCAGCGGGTCTACCCGGACAACTCGTCCACCGTCGGTGACGACGCGGACCTGATCCTGCCCGGCCAGAAGCTGCAGGCCGGCTGAGCCGGCCGACACTTCCTCCGGACCGCCGTGGCCCGCGCCCCTTCCCCCGAGGGCGCGGGCCACGGCTCCTTCTCCGCCCGGCCCGGCAGCTCAGCAGGCCGTCTTCCGCCGGGCGGCGCGGATCAGGAGATGCCCCGGGCCTGGCTGATGTTCTTCGCCAGCCGGGCCGCCGAGGGCAGCCCCGGCTCCTCCGCGAGCCGGTCCGCCTCCGAGCGCAGCTTTGCGAGCGACGGCGCGGCGGGCAGCGGCTCGGCCTCTGCGGCTGCCGGGCTCGGCTCGGGGCCCGGCGAGGCGGCGTCCCCTCCGGCACGCAGCGCCTCGGCGAAGTAGGCGGCGACGGCCGACAGCCGCAGATACGGGGAGACCTCGCCCTTCCACAGGCTCTCCCCCGCCAGTTCCGAGGCGGCGATCTCGTGCTGCTCCTCGTGCGGCTTCCGGCTGTCGGGGTCCAGCCAGCGCACCGTCGCGGTGGCGGCCCTCCCCTTCGCGCCGTGTTCGAGCTTGACCGCGTACAGCGCCGTGACCGTGTGCCCCGGGCCGACCTCTCCCCCGTCGACGGTGTCGTCGCGGAAGTCGTCGTCGGCCACCTTGCGGTTCTCGTAGCCGAGCAGCCGGAAGTCGGTCACCGTGTCCTCGTCGAAGACGACCTGGGCCTTGGCGTCGCGGGCGCGCAAAGTGATGTTGCGGGGCAGTTGGTCGACGAAGACCTTGCGGGCCTCCGCCCGGGTGGAGAGGTAGACGGTGCTGCCGTCGCCCTTGTTGGTGAGGCGCTCCATCAGCGCGTCGCCGTAGTTTCTGCCCACGCCGACGCCGAAGAGCGAGAGGCCCTGCTCCTTGCGGTGGCGGGCGATGTGGTCGAGGATCCGGTCCGCGTCGGTCTCCCCCATGTTGGCGAGCGCGTCGGACATCAGCACGACCCGGTTGGTGGCGCCGGAGCGCCGGTGCTCGGCCGCCTGCCGGTAGCCCTCCTTCATCCCTGCGCTCAGGTCGGTGCTCGACTGGGCCTTCAGCTCCTCGACCGCCGCCCGCAGCCGGTCGCGGCCTCCGTCGTCCAGCCGGGTCATGGGCAGGACGGTCTCGGCTCCCCTGCTGAAGGTCACCAGCGAGACGGAGTCGCTCGCGCGCAGCCGGCCGGCTGCCGTCCGCAGCGCGTCCTTGACCAGGTCCAGCCGTCCGGGCCCGCCCATCGAGCCCGAGACGTCGAGGACGAAGGTGAGCGCGGCCGGGCGGCGCGGCGCATCCGGGTCGCTCTTCCTGGTGGCCAGCCCTACCCGCATCAGCGACCAGTCGCCCGCACCGAGGCGGGCGCCGTCCGCCGAGACCGAGAAGCCGTCACCCTTCGGCCGCCGGTAGCCCTGCGGAAAGCTGTTGACGAACTCCTCCGTACGCACCGTGCCGGGGGCCGGCCGGGCGCCGTCCCGGATCATGCGTTGCGCATAGCTGTAGGACGCCGTGTCGACGTCCAGCGCGAATGTCGAGCGGAAGTCGGCGGGTTCGCCGGGCTGGACGGCACCCTTCCCCGGTGGGGCGGCATCGCCCGCGTGGCCGCCGCCCCCGACGTAGCCCCGTTCGCGGCTGTCGGTCCTCGTGTCGTGGGTGCTGCCGGTACATCCCGACAGCACCCCCGCGGCCACCACCATGGCGACCCCCGCGAGCCGTCCCCTTCTCATCGCGTCCCCCTCACGCCGTCGTCCGGATGCCTCACTCCGGTGTGACGGGGCACGGCGCCGCCGGGACCCGTGCGGAAGGTCGCGATTCGGTGACGAACCGTTCGCGACCCCCGGCGGCAGCTCAGCGCGGATACGCGCCCGGGGCCAGCTCTTCCAGCAGGGCCCGGGTGCGCGGGGGGAGGCCCCGCTCCGCGCCGTGCAGCGCGGCGGCGCGCTCCGTGACCCAGCGCACGGCCTCGTCGAAGACGGCCTGCTCCTCCGTGTCGTGCGCGGCCCGCAGCAGCGCGTCCCACAGCCGCTCGTCGGCCGAGCCGCTCCGCAGCGCTGCGTACGCCGCCTCGACCGCGGCGCCGGGTTCGCCGAACCTGAGGTGCTCGGCGCAGAGTGCCAGCCCGACCTCGGCGACGAGCAGCGGGTGCTGGGCCTCGACCGCGTCGTGGGCGAGCCACCCGTAGCGGCCCTGCGGCCGGTCGGCGAGCAGCGGTCCGCGGGCGAGATCCAGGGCTTCGGCCAGCTTCTGGCGGCGCACCTGCGCCGCCAGCCTGCTGCCGCGCTCGCCGGTGCAGCCGTGGTGCAGGGTGCGCAGCACGTCCCAGTCGGAGACGACGGAGGGGCGCAGCGCGAGCCGTCCGTCCTTGTCGGTGGAGAGCCGGGGCGTGCCGTCGGTCTCGATGCCCAGCCAGCCACGCAGCCGTTCGACGAGCGCGTCCCGGACGTCGTCGGTGACGCCCTTGGGCCACAGCGCGGAGGCCAGCACCCGGGGGTGCACCCCGTCCCGGTTGAGCAGCAGCAGCGCCAGGGCCTCGTGCAGCAGCGCGCTGCGCGCCTCCTCGGGCGGTTCGATCCCGGTGACGTCGTAACTGCCCATGATCCGTGCATAGACGGCCGGGCGACCGCCCTCGCTCAGGTCGACGCGGAACCCGGGGCCCCGGCCGCTCTCGGACCGCTCTCCGTCGGCGTCGGCGAACAGTTCGACCACTGCGGTGCGCAGTTCCTCGGGCAGCAGTTGGGCCCGCACCCGCAGTCCCATCCGGGGTGCGGCGAGGGTGCCCTCGGCGTCGACCGTGAACTCCCACACCGCACTGGGCAGCCGCCCGTCGGCCACCCCGACGACGAAGCCGACGCGCGGCCCCCCGCGTTCGGTGGCGAGCGCCGCCAGCCGGTGCGCCTCCTCCTCGGTGGTCTCGGCGGCGACCAGCACCACCTGGGGTGCCGCCGGCTGCGCGCCGGAGGCGGCGGGTCCCTCGGTCCGTGCGGCCTCCCGCTCGCGCAGCAGCGCCGCCACGTCGGGCAGGTGCCGCACCCGGTCGGGAGCCAGCGCGCGCAGCTCCTCGCCGAAGCCGACGAGGGTGACTCCGGTCCCCTGCGACCAGCTTCCGGTGGCGAGTTCGGCGGCGACGGAGGCCAGGACGGCGGTGCGCCGCTCCTCCTCGCCGGCGACGGACACCAGGCCGGGCACCGACTCCAGGTTGAGCAGCAGCCGCGCCTCGCCGCGCAGGCCGAGGCTGACCAGGGCCGGGTAGGGCGGCGGGCCGCTGGTGTCCACGTCGAAGCGGGTTTGCGAGCGCTGGATGGTCCAGAAGGTGGGGCTCTGGCCGAACCGCCAGGGTGTCGGCGGCTGTCCGGCCTCCTCGGCCAGTTGCAGATGCAGATCCTGGCCGGTCAGCCAGGCCGCGTAGACGACGGGCAGCGTCCGTCCCGCCTCGGCCAGGTCCTCGGCCAGTCCGCGCAGCGCCCGGTCCAGGAACCGGACGGCGCCGGGGTCCGCTCCGGCGAGGAGCGCGTCGCGGGCCAGCGCGGCCGGGTCGGAGGGCGGTACGAAGTCGTCTCCGGTCGCGCGCCGGGACCGGCCGGTGACCGCCTTCCACAGTGCGGTCCGCCGCCGGCGCCCCAGCGCCGCCAGCACGCCCGCCGCCAGCAGCGGTGCCCCCAGCAGGGCTTCGGGGAGGCCCACCGGGCCGAGCACGCCGTCGCCGGTGTCCGCACCGGCCTCGTCCTGCGCGGGGCCGGACGAGTCGAGCCGGTTGCTCCGGTCGGCCTCCGGGATGCCGGCGTGGTCGAGGTCGGCGGCGGTGTCGTCCTCCGCGCGGTCCCCGGTACCGGTACGGCCGCCCTCGTCCCGGTCCCGGGAGCCGCCGTCGCGGTCCCGGGCATCGTCGCGGTCGCGGTCCGCCGCGCGCCGGTCGCTGCCGCCGCCGGGCGCGGAGTCGTGGGAGGAGCCGGAGTCGGTCCCGCCGGGCCGGATGTCCTCGGGCTGGGGGATGCCGGGGCCCGGAAGGCCGTCGTCGTCCGCCGAGTCCCCGAGGTCGTCGGTGCGGGTCGGTTCCCGCTCGGCCGGGGTCTCGGGGACGGACTGCCCCTGGCGGTCGGGGCTGTGCGCGTCCGGCGGGACGTCCAGCCGCTCCTCGGTGTCCGGCCGTGCCCCGGCGTCGTCCGCATCGGCGTCGGCAGCGTCGTCCGTGCCGTCACCGGTGCCGTCCGCGTCCTGGCCGGCCGGGGTGTCCCGGTCGCCGGGGGGCTGTCCGCCCGGGCCGCTGCCGTCCTCCGGGACCTCCTGGTCCGGCTTGGTGGCCGCCGGGTCCTCCGGGACGCTCGGCTGCAGTTCGGGGTCGGAGTCGTCGTCCCCGGCGCCGTCGTCGGAGGAGTCCGGCACCGGGTCGGCGTCCCGGTCGGGCGTGCCGTCGTCGGAGGGGTCCCCGTCCGGGGTGTCGCTGACCGGCGAGTCACCGCCGGGCACCCCGCTGCCGGGACCGTCATCGCCGGGCTTGTCGGTGTCGGAGCCCTCCCCGCCGGGCTCGTCGCTCTCGGACTCGCCGGGCGTGCTGGGCTCGTCCTGCTGCGGGGGCTGCTGCCGCCGGTCGCCGTGGCCGCCGCCCGCGTCGCGGCCCGGACCACTGCCCTGGTAGCGCTCGAACTGGGCACGCTCCCGCTCGCCCAGTTGCTGCGCGTCGTCCGGCATCTCGACCAGTTCGCCGCCGTGCGCGTCGGCGGGCATCTCCATGATCCAGCCGGGCCGGATGAGGCTCGCCTCGGACAGCCGGGAACCGTCCGGCTGCACCCGGTCCTTGTTGAGCCGGTAGATCTCCTTGTACCGCCGCCCGTCGTCCAGATGCCGTTCGGCGATCTCCCACAGCGAGTCGTGGTGCCGGCCCACCGGCGGCTGGATGCGGTAGAACTTCGTCTGCTGTGCCCGGTCCGAGGAGCCGCCCGCGGACTGCCGCCCCGCGCCGTCGCCCTTCCCCCCGGCGGCCGCCGGCACCACCGTGTCGCCGCTCCCGCCCATGACGTGCGCACCGCCGCCGCCCGTCAGCGCGTCGGATCCGGCCGACTGCTGCCCCGGCAGGAGCTGTGCACTGGCCACGGTCTGCGCGGGCTGGTGCGGCTGGACGGTGTGGCCGAGCTGGGCCAGTCCGGGCGCGAAGCTCGCCGTGCTGGAGCCCAGCAGCAGCACCGCGGTGACCAGTTGCCGGGCCAGCAGTTGGCTCGGGCCCGCACCCGGCACCCGGGCCGGCAGACCCACCCCGGAGAGCGCGCCCTTCACCTCGACCAGCACGCAGGCGGTGAACTGTGCCCAGGCCAGCCAGACGACGACCGTCAGGACGTCGATGAAGACCCCGGCGCTCACCTCGTCCCGCAGCATGTCCAGCGTCGGCATCCGGTGCGGCAGCGGCCAGCCGATGAAGTACGCCAGCGCCGCGGGCACCCCGGCCACCAGCGCGGCCAGCGCGAGGAACGCGCCGCACGCCTTGAGCAGGTCTCCGAACGTGCGGCGGGTGCGCACGGAGACAGGCGTGCGCGAGCGCGCACGGGACCTGGACCCGCCGGGGGCCGGTGCCGGTGTCGAACTGCGGCGCGCCATGTCGTGTGCTCCCAGAGTGAGAAGTGCGGACGTGGAGGAGGGGGGCGGTCGCGCGGACCGGTCACCCGGTCACGGACTCCGCCGTCGCCGTGCCGTGGACGGTGAGCGGTGCGCTGTAGAACAGCCCGGTCAGGACCGGGCGGTAGGTGAGCCGGATGCGGACCCGGACCTGCTGGGCGCTGGCGGAGACGCAGCCGGAGGCTGCCACGTCGGCCGCCGAGAGGCCGGAGCGGGTGGCGAACTCGTGGACCCGCGCGCCGCAGTTCTCGTAGTTGATGGGGGCGCTGTTGCCCTGACTGGCGCGCAGCGCCTCCTCGTCGATGTCCTGCGCAGCGTAGCGGGCGGCCTGTTCGGCGATGTCGGCGGCGCGCTCGCGCTGCGAGATGGACAGTCCGCCGTCCACCACGAACGCGGCCAGCGCCATGAACAGCAGCGCGAACATGATGACCGCCGCCGCGCCGGAGCCGCGGTCGTCGCAGGCCGCCTCCCTGGCCCGCAGCCAGGCAGCGGCCCGCTCGCGGGTCGCCGCGCGCCGGCTCATCCGGTCCTCCGGTAGGGGTCGATCGGCGAACTGGACCGGCCCGAGATGTCCTTGGCGATGTCCAGCCCGAGCATGTCCAGACCGCGCACCCGGCAGCTCACCTCGACGGTGAACAGCCCGCCGGAGCGGTAGTCGCTGCCCGCGTCGCGTACGGTCACGTCCCCCGCGCAGGTGCCCTTGAGAGTGGCGGTTGCGGCCTGCTGCGCGGCAGTCATCGCCGCGGCGTGGCTGCCGTGCTGGAGCGATCCGGCCCGCGCCGCGTCCCGGGCGGCGCCGTCGACCGCGCCGCGGCCGTCCACGAGCTGCCCGAAGGCGACCAGCACGAGGATGAACAGGATCATCACCGGGGCCAGGACGACGACCTCGATCGTCGAGAGCCCCGCGTCGCTGCTCCACGTGCGGTTCGTCCTCCGTCTCATCAGCCGCCCCCGTCCGGCACGAACCGCTCCATCGGGCCCTGGGAGATCGCGTACACGTCCATGTCCAGGCCGGGGAAGACCGAGGGCACCCGGGCCCGGATCTCCACTCCGACGGTGTTGTCGCGCGGGCCGAGCAGCTTCACGTCAGGGTCGAGGATCAACTCCGGGCCGAGCTGCTGGATGTAGGAGCCGGAGGTCTCCCGCGCCTTGGCGCGCCAGCCGCCCGGATCGGCGTCGGCCTCCTGCCGGGCCTTGCGCGCTCCGGCCTGGGCCGCCGCCTGCGCCACGTGGTCCGCGAAGAAGTACAGCGCGAACTGCACCGTCGCGAAGATCAGGAAGAACAGCACCGGGGTCAGGAGCACGAACTCGATGGCAGTCATGCCGCTCTCGCCGCGCTGGGAGGCAGCCTCCCATCTGCGGCGTGCCCATCCGGCCGGCCGTTCCTGCGCTCTCACCGCTGCCACTCCTACGTGCGGGTGCTGTCCTGGTCCGCTCCTCCTAGCAGGTGCCCTTCTCGTCGGCGCCGTCGATGCAGTCCTTGACCTTGTTGGCGCCGTCGCTCAGCGCCATGTTGATGATGGCGGCGACCACGCCGACGATGGCCACCACCACCGCGGAGATGATCACCCACTCCACAGCGGAGGCACCGCGGTCCAGCTCACCGGAGCGGGCGCGCTGGACGCGGCCGCGCAGGAAGGTGACGAGGAAATCGACGGCGGGGTGACTGATCGAGCGAAGCGGATTCGGCATCGGGCTCAGTCCTTTCTTGGTCTTCGAGTGAGGGTCGGGAGGCGTCAGATCTGGAAGACGCGCATGGCCGCTGGATAGATGAGGAAGACGAGGAAGCCCGCACAGAGCATCAGTTGGGCCACGAGCATCGACTGGGACTTCTCACCCGCGCTGCCCTCGATCTCGGCCAGTTCGCGGTGCCGCATCGTCTCCGCGCGCGAGGCGAGCGAGGCGCGCACCTTGGCGCCGTCGTCGGCGACCAGTGCCAAGGATGCCGACATGTCCTTGAGTTCGTCGACCCCCAGTCGGGCACCGAGGTCGCCGAGCGCCGCCCACTGGCTCTGCCCCGTGATCCGCGCGTCGGCCAGCGTGTCGCGGATCCGGCGCAGCGCCCAGCCGTCGCTGACCTCGCTGGCCGCCTTCAGCGCCTCGGGGAGTCCGCGGCCGCCCGCCAGGTTCATGGCCACCAGGTCGAGGTAGGCGCCGACCACCCGGCGCAGGTCGCGGCGCTTGGCCGCGGCGTCCCGGCGCACCTCCAGATCCGGCAGCATGAAGAACACCACCGCGCAGAGCAGCGCGAGCCACAGCGGGATCAGCGGGCTGCGGCCGAACCCGATCAGCCAGCCGATCGAGAACAGGAACGGCCCGAAGAACAGCCCCGCGGCACCCAGCAGCACCTTCGTCGCGAGGAACTTCTCCCAACTGCGCTCCAGCACCTCCAGGTCGGAGCGGAGGCTGCGCTGCTCCCAGCCCTGCCGCAGATACAGTTCGGCGACCCGGGCGCCGATCCGCGCGCGGAGGGCGGCGACCCGTCCGCTCTCTTCCGGAGTGCCCTGCGCACCCTGCTGGTGTGCGGCGGCGCGGGCGCGCAGCGCGTCGATCTCGGCGACGGAGGCGACGGTGCTCCGCTTGCCGGGGGCCAGTGCTCTGACGAGCAGGAACAGGCCCAGACCGACGAGCGCGCCGGTGAGTGCGGTGAGAGTGAAGGGGGTCATCGGCCCGGTACCTCCGCTCCGGCGCCGGCGGCGCCCGGCCCGGCGGGCGGTCCGCCGGGCCCCGGGGCGCCGGGCCCCGGCGCCCCGGCACTCTGGCCCGGACGGCCCGTACGGGGTCCGGCCGCCTGCGGGTCGGCGCGGACCAGGAACCGCTCCGGGGTCTCGATCTGCGACAGCTTGCGCAGCCACCAGAAGCCGCAGGCGAACATGGCGCACACGGCGGCCAGTACGACCTGGCCCAGCGGGGTGCCGTAGGGCGCGACGAAGTCCCGGTTGAAGACGGCGAGGCCCAGGACGAAGGCCACGCTGACCCCGACGACGATCTGCACGCTGCGCCGGGTGGAGGCGCGCTGCGCCATCACCCGCTGCCGCATGTCGACCTCCTCGCGCGCCGACTTGGCGAGGGCGCCCAGTACCTCGCGCAGACCGGGGCCGCGCAGCCGGGAGTTGAGGATGAGCGCGGCGACGACGATGTCGGCCGACGGGTCGTCCAGCTCGTCCGCCAGGTTCTGCAGCGCGGTGGGCAGCGGGGTGCGGGCCCGCAGCCGGTCGATGAGCGCGTCCAGATGCGGGCGGAGCGAGGGGGCGGCCGCGCGGGCCGAGGCGGGGATGGCCTGTTCGAGGCCGACGGCCCCGGCGATGGTGTCGCGCAGCGACTCCGTCCACGCGGCCAGCGCCTCCACCCGCTTCATCGCGGCGCGCTCCTCGGCCGCACCGCCGAAGAGCCGGTCCCACAGGAAGACCAGCACTCCGGTGGCGATCGCCGCGACCGGCCAGCGGGTCAGCAGCAGCACCAGCACCGCGGCGCACACCGCGATCGACCCGCGCCGGCTCATGAACCGGGCCAGTTCGGCGGCGCGCCTGCCCGCGTCCCGCTGCTCGTCCGGCGCCTTGGCCGGCAGCCCGCGCAGCGCGACGATCAGCAGCGCGATGCCGCCGCCGACGGCGACGCCGCAGAGGAGCGCATAGAGGGTGGACAGGGCGAAGATGCCGCCCGTACCGCCGCTCACAGGCACGGTCTCACCCCCAGTTCCCGGTCGGCTGGTATCCGTGTGCGGCCAGCTCCTGGGCGCAGGAGACCGGCGCGTGCGCCAGCAGCCGTCCGTCCGGGGCCTCGGCGAACACCTCGCTGGAGAGCACCCGGCCGTCCACGCCGTTGATCTCCCGTACGGAGGTGACCGAGCGGGACAGCCGCCCGCCGCTGGCGAAGGCGTTGCGGCGTTCGACGAAGACGACGAAGTTGATGGCCCCGGCGATCAGCATCTGGGTGGCCTCGATGGGCAGCCGCTCGGTGGCCTGGAGCGCGTAGGTGGAGATGCGGTTGAAGACCTCGCTGGAGCTGTTGGCGTGGATGGTGGACAGCGAGCCGTCGTTGCCCTGGGACATGGCGTTGAGCATGGTGACGATCTCGTCGCCGAGCACCTCGCCGACGATCACCCGGGAGGGGTTCATCCGCAGTGAGCGGCGGACCAGTTCGGCCATGCTGATGGTGCCCTGGCCCTCGGAGTTGGGCAGCCGCTCCTCGAACGCGACCACGTTGGGGTGCAGTTCGGGGAACTGGTCCAGACCGAGCTCCAGCGCCCGCTCCACGGTGATCAGCCGCTCGGGCGGGGGGATCTCGTTGGCGAGGGCGCGCAGCAGCGTCGTCTTGCCCGCGTTGGTCGCTCCCGCGATCATGACGTTCTTGCGGGCTCGTACGGCCGCCGTCAGGAAGCTGCCCAGCTCGGGCGTGAGGGTGCCGTTGCCCACCAGGTCGGAGACGAAGACCTTGCCCATCCGGGCCCGCCGGATGGACAGTGCGGGCCGCCGGGTGACGTCCATGACGGCGGAGAGCCGGGAACCGTCCGGCAGCCGCAGGTCCAACTGCGGGTTGGCGGAGTCGAAGGGGCGGGAGGAGAGGCCGGAGTAGGCGCCGAGTATCTGGATGAGTTCGATCAGTTCCTCGTCCGACTCGGCGACCGCCTCGCCCCGCACCTCGCGGCCGTCGGCATAGCCGACGAAGACCTGGTCGTAGCCGTTGACGTCGATGTTCTCGACCTCGGGGTCGTCGAGCAGCGGCTGGAGCCGTCCGACGCCGAACAGCGCGGCGTGCACGGCTGCCGCGTACGCCTCCTCGGACTGCGCGTCCAGCGGGGTGCGGCCGGAGGTGATCTCGGTGCGCGCGTGTTCCTCGAGGATCTGCGCGATCACCGCGCGCGCGAACTGCCGCTCGTCCTCGGCGGACATCGCCGCCACGCCGGACGCCTGGTCCATGCGGCGCTGTTCGGCGATGCGGTCCCCGGCCTCCTGCCGGAATCGCTTCACCAGTTGGTGGTCGACCATGCTCGCGCTCATGAGGCGGCTCCCTCGTCCCGCGCCGGGTCGCCGTTCCCGGGGGTGCCGGGCAGCGGTACCGGCGGTGTCGGTTCGGGCGCCGTCGGCCTGCGCCGCGCCCGCAGCCCCTTGCGCCCGCGCGGGGAGGTGTCCTGCCCGGCGGCGCCCGGCGCGGGCGCGGCGGCCGGTTGCGCCGGGGGTGCCTGGACCGGCGGCAGCGCGCCCGGTGCCTGCGGGGGCGGGGACGCCTGCGGGCCGGGCGGGGCCGCCTGTGGAGCGGGCCGGGTGGGCTGCGGGCCGGGTGCGGACGTCTGCGGGCCGGGTGCGCCCTGGTCGGCCGGGGTCCACGAGCCGGGCGCGGGGTGTCCGGACCTCCCGGGCGCCGGGGCCGGGCCGGGGCCCGCACCGGGGTTCCCGGGCGCGCTGCCGGGGTGACCGGGTGCACCGGGGTGACCGGGCCGCGGGTGCGGCGCCGGGCCGGAGGGGAGGGGTTCGGCAGGGCCGCTCGGGGCCGGCCCGCCGACCGGACCCGGACCGGGGTGCGGGGGCGCTCCGGCGCCCGGGGCCGGGCCCCCGCCGGGGGCCTGCACCGGGTTCCCGGCCGGGCCCGGGGGTTGCTGCCCCGGACCGGGCGGAGTGAGGGACCGCTGCGGCGGCGCGGCCGATTCCCAGTTGGCGCCGTACTGCTGATGCAGATCGGTGGCGATCTTGCGTACCGAGCGGACGAGCAGCGAGCGTTCGACGCGGCCGCGGCGGCGTCCGGCCAACTGCTCGGCGCCCGGCGTGTCGTGGGCGAGGACGCCGACGACCCGGGCGCCGGCACGGGAGGCGACCAGCATGTCGTTGACCTGTCCCGCGATCTTGGCGGCGCCCTGGGTGCGGGCCACCAGCAGTACGCCGAGCAGCGGTTGGGCCAGCGGGCCGGCGGCGTGCCCGGCGCCGTGCAGCCGTGCGGTGAGGGCCAGGGCGCGGTCCCGCACCCGGGCGATCTGCTCCGGCTCGTCGCGCGCGACGAGCAGCACGAGCGCGGCGTGCGGCAGGAGTGCGACCGAGGCGGCCTCCGGACCGATGCGTCCGCAGTCGGCGATCACGTCGGCGGCCAGTTGCGGGTGCGGCGACTCGGCGAGGTGCGCGAAGGCGCGGCCCACGGTGTCCCACTGCCCGGCCAGCCCGGCGGACTGCTCGGCGCTGCCGAGCCCGACCAGCACCTCGAGACCGCCGGAGAGCCGCTGGGTGTGGTCCCAGAGCTGCTCGGCGGCCAGCCCTCTGCGGGCGGTCGCAGCCAGCGACAGCAGTCCGGTGTTGGGGTCCAGCGGACGCCCGTCCGCTGCGGGGCTGCGGTAGACGAGGTCACCGCCCGCGGTGTCCATCTCGGCCAGCAGCGCGCGGCGCGGCCACACCGCCGAGAGGGCGACGGCGGTCGTGGTGACCCCCGGTGCGCCTTTGTCGGCGGCGAGTGCGATCAGCGCCATTCCGGCTACGCCTTTCCTTGTGTCCGTGTGCTGTCGTCCGTGCCGTGGTGCCTGCCGTCGTGTCCTGCCGTAGCCGACGACGACACCGCGCGGCGGACGGTTCCACGGGCGGGCCCGGCGTCCCGGCGGCGGGGAGCCCGCCACACGGCCGCGGCGCGGTGGGCCCGCGCGCGGGTGCGTGTCAGCTTCCGCCGTCGGCGTCGAGGACGAGGGACACCTCTCCGTTGGACGCGGCCGCGGTCAGCTCGGCGGCGTCGCTCTTGTCGACGACCACGGAGACGGGGAGGTTGCCGCTGGAGGCGAAGGAGTCGCCGGAGCCGGACTTGATCGACTGGACCTTGGCGCCCTCGGCGATCGTCGCGTTGCCGGAGGTGCCGCGCCGCTGACCGGAGCCGTCCCCGGTGCCGCTGTCGGAGTCGTCGCTGCCACCCGAGGAGGTCTCGCGGCCCACCCGGTAGGCGGAGACCGTGTCGCCCTCCTTCAGGCGCGGCGGGTACTGCCCGCTCTTGAGCGAGAGCCCCACCACGGCCTTGCCGGCCTCCAGGCCCTTCTCCTTGGTGAGCATGCTGCCCACCAGCACGGTGCCGTCGACCAGGTCGGTGGTCGAGCGGTACTTCTTGAGCAGGCCGCGCTGGTCCCAGCGCACGTACTTGATGTCGCTGTCCTCGGCGACCATCACCGGTTCGATGGCCGAGTCGGGGATCGCCTGGCCCTGCTGGACCCGCTTGGTCAGGACGACGGCCTCGACCCGGTCGCCGGCGCGCATCACCAGAACGGTGGCACCGAGCGCGCCGAGCAGCACGAGGAGGACGGCGAGCGCGGCGAGCGCGGGCTTGCGCTCGCGTGGCGGGGAGGGCAGCCGGTCCCCGGCCGGTGGGGTGAGTGCCGCCCCGCGCCCGACCCCGGCGGAGCTCCGCTCCTGGGTCTTCACCTCACCACCCCCGTGTTCCGTTCTGTGTGCGTCTCACGTCGTTCCACGTCGAGAAACCTGCCCCCGCACCGCCGTGCGATACCCCACAGCGGACATACCCCCGCGTACCGACACGCGGCCACGCCCTACAGATCCCGGGCACAGTATCAACACCCCCCGACCCCCTCAAGGCGGATCCCGCCGCCCCGGCGGGGCCGTGATTCCGGGCCCGGCGAGGCGGAATCCCGGGCCCGGCCGGGTGGAATTCGGGCCTCCGGGGGAGCCGGGATCCCGGGCTCGGCCAGGCTACGGGCGGGCATCGACCGGGCATCGGCCAGGAGACCGGAGGGCGCGGTTCCGCTGTGTTCGAGTACGGTGTCCGAAAGGCGTCAAGATCGCGCCAGGTTTGTCACAGGTGTGCCGGGAAGTCTGGTCGGCGGTACGGGGACCCTCCCCGTATCTCTGCACGCGCCGATCCAGGAGCCGCCCATGACACCGCCCACCGCAGACGAGAGCCGCGACCAGCAGAGCGGCAGCGGCGACACGTCGCTCTTCGCACGCCCCTCGGCCCGCGAGCGCAAGCTGCTGTCCGACGCGCTGCGCACGGAGACCGTCGGTGGGACGGTATTGCTGGTCGCCGCCGTGGTGGCACTCGTCTGGGCGAACACCCCGCTCGCGCATCTGTACGAAAGCGTGCGGGCTTTCCACTTCGGCATCCCCGCGCTGGGGCTGGATCTGTCCGTGGAGCACTGGGCCTCGGACGGCATTCTGACGATCTTCTTCTTCGTCGCCGGAATCGAGCTGAAACGCGAGCTGACCGTCGGCGAACTGCGCCGCCCCGCGGCAGCAGCGCTCCCCGTGGTCGCGGCGGCCAGCGGCATGATCGTGCCCGCCCTCTGCTACGTCGCGGTGAACCTGGCGGACGGCGGCGACCTGAACGGCTGGGCCGTGCCGATGGCCACCGACATCGCCTTCGCACTCGGCGTCCTCGCGGTGATCGGCACCAACCTGCCCTCCGGCATCCGCGCCTTCCTGCTCACCCTCGCCATCGTCGACGACCTGGGCGCCATCCTCGTCATCGCCGTCTTCTACACCTCCACCCTCAACTGGGCGGCCTTCGCGGGCGCCGTCGCCGGGCTGGTGCTCTTCCGGATCCTCCACGTCAACCTGCGGGTGCGCGGCTGGTACATCTACGTACCGCTGGGCGTGGTGATCTGGGCGCTGATGTACAACAGCGGCGTGCACGCCACCATCGCCGGCGTCGCGATGGGCCTGCTGCTCCGGGTCAAGCCCGACAACCCGGACGACCCGAACAGCGTCTCCCCCGCCGAGCGCATCGAGCACCTGGTCCGCCCGCTGTCGGCCGGCTTCGCCGTGCCCGTCTTCGCCCTCTTCGCGGCGGGCGTCGGCGTCTCGGCCTCGGCACTGAGCGAGACCTTCCGGCAACCGGAAGCGCTCGGCGTGATGATCGGCCTGTTCGCCGGCAAGTTCCTCGGCGTCTTCGGCGGCACCTATCTGGCGGCCCGGTTCACCCGAGCGCGCCTCAGTTCGGACCTGGCCTGGGCGGACGTGGCCGGGGTCGCCATGCTGGCGGGGATCGGCTTCACGGTCTCGCTGCTGGTGTCCGAGCTGGCCTTCCAGGGCGCCGCCGTCACCGAGCACACCAAGGCCGCCGTCCTCCTCGGCTCGCTGCTCTCCGCGCTGGTGGCCTGCTTCCTGCTGAAACTGCGGGACGCGAAATACCGGGCCCTGTGGGAGGCGGAGACCCGCGACGAGGACCGCGACTCCATCCCGGACATCGACCAGGAGCTGGACCCGGTCCGCCGCCCTGCCGAGGCGGCCCGCCGCGCCCGCGAACAGGAGCGCGAGCAAGAGCGCCAGCGGGCCCGCGAGCAGGAGCGCGGAGAGCAGTGACGCGCGGCCCGGCGCCGACCGCTCGGCGCCGGGTGCCGCGCACCGCTCCGCGCGTCCTGCGTGCCCTGCGCGCGGGACGCGGTGCTACTCGTCCGTCACGTCCTGCGCGCCCTCGAGGGAGTACTGCATCAGGACCGTGTCGACCCACCTGCCGTGTTTGCGGCCGACGGCCGTGAGCCGCCCCGCCGGGGTGAAGCCGTGGCTGCGGTGCAGCGCCGTGGAGGCGTCGCTGCCGGTGTCGGCGATGACGGCCACCACCTGCTGGACACCGGCCGGCCGGCACTCCCGGAGCAGCCGCGCCAGCAGGGCCGAGCCCAGTCCCCGGCCGGTACGGCCCGGAGCGAGGTAGACGGAGTCCTCGACCGTGTACCGGTAGGCCGGTTTGGGACGCCAGGGGCCCGCGTAGGCGTATCCGGCGATCTCGGTGCCGAGCTCCGCCACCAGGAAGGGCAGCCCCCGCCCGGACAGCTCCTGAAAGCGGTGCCGCCAGTCCTCGGCGGACGGCGGAGTCTGGTCGAAGGTGACGACGGTGTCGGTGACGTAGTGCGCGTAGATGTCCGCGACCGACGCCAGATCGGCGAGGGCGGCCGGACGGATGCGGGGTGAGGAAGCCGAGGGGGCCGAGGAAGCTGAGGGGACCGAGGAAGCTGAGGAAGCTGAGGAAGACACAGCACACTCTCTCTCCTCCGAGGAGGGTTTATCCACAGGGATTCTCCGCACCGGACCCGACCCCCGACACTGTCCATGGCGCCCCCTAAAGTGCGGGGCGCGGGGCTCGGTGCAGGCTGGGCGGGGTCCGAGGCGAACGGGGGCGGCACATGGCGAGGACGGGCCGGGACGGCCTGCGGGCGGCGGACGGCGGCGGCACGGCCACGGACGCGCTCCCGGACGAGCACGGGGAAGCCGCCGCGGACGGCACCGCGGACGACGCCGCGTGGAGTGCGGCGCTGATCCGCGCCCAACTCGCGCCCGGCGAGCTGTGGGCACGCGCCGCACTCGTCGTGGCGCTCTGCGCGGGCTGCGGCCTGCTGGCCTCCGGCATCTACGACTACACGCACGTCGGCCGCCCCGAGGGCCTGGCCGCGAACCTGTCGCTGGGCACCGGCACGGTCCTCGTCCCCGGGGCACTCGTGGTGCTGCTGCGGCTGCGCGGCCGCAGTCGCGACCGGCACCGGATGATCGAGCTGTACGGCGGCCCGGCAGGCGGCAAGACCGGGCAGGCGCTGCGCGGACGGCGGGCCGGCTGGACGGCACTGTCCGTGCTCGCGCTCCTCCTCGCCTTCGTCTTCCTCCTCTCGGGGCTGATGCAGGCGTTCTCCTCCGACCCGTACGAGGAACCCGACCCCACGGTCTACGGAGCGCTGCTGGCGTGGGCCGTGATCCTGACCGTCGCCGGCTGCGGGGGCATGGCCCGGGCCCGCCGCTACCGGCCGCGCACCGACGGCCCCTTCGCGACAGGCACGTCCGGCGCCACCGGCAGCGAGCGGGCCCCCCGCATGGCACCAGGCGCCGGGCTCTACACCCGGCTCGGCGCCCGCCCGGCCGCCCCGCACCGGCTCAGTCCCCGGCTGGACGCCCGGATCCAGCAGCTCTCCCTCCCTGCCGCCACCGCGCTGGCGACGACCGTGACGCTGGTGGGATGCGCGCTGGCCGCCACCGCCATGGTGCTGCCCACCTATGCCGGTGGTGAGCCGCTGTTCTGGACGCTGCTGCTGTTCACCGCGCTCTATCTGGTCCTGCTGATCCTGGAGTTGACCTACTACGGGCCCCGACCCGGCTATCTGCTGCTCGGCATCCTCGCGGGGCTGGCGCTGCTGGTGGTTGCCGGAAACGGCAACACCGCCTCGGTGCTGGGGCAGCGCGGCACGTGGACACGGGTGGAGCTGACGGAAGTGCACCACCCTGCCAAGGGCGGTCCCACCTGCGACATGCGCCCGCTCGCCGAGGACGGAATCCGCACCGACGGCCTGCGCCTCCCCTGCAGCGAGGACGAGGTGGGCGAGACCCTGTCGGTCGTCGCCGACCCGCGGGGTGAGGTCCGGCCCAGCCGCTCGGAGCCGACGGAGCTGGGGGCCTTCGTCGTCGGCTGGGGCATCACCACCGGCGCCCTGGTGGGCTGCGCGATCGGCGCCGCGGTCTACGGCCACCGCCGCCGCAGCGAGCTGGGCCTGCACACGAGCGAACCGACCGGAGGATCCTCCCGATGACGCACAGCCCCAGCGGCGCCGCACCGGACGGCCCCGCGCCGTCCGCCCCGCTCGGCGGCCCCGTCCCCGCCCACCCCGTCTACCCGGACCTGGCGGGCAAGGTCGCGGTGGTCACCGGCGGTTCCCGGGGCATCGGCGCCGAGACGGGACGGGCGCTGGCCGCCCAGGGTGTCGCCGTCTGCCTGGTGGGACGGGACCGCCCGGCGCTGTTCGAGGTCGTCGACGGCATCGGCAAGGAAGGCGGCACCGCGATCGGCGCCCTCGCCGACGTGACGGACAGCGCGGCGCTGCGCCGGGTGGCCGAGCGGGTGGCGGAGGAGCTGGGCCCGGTCGACATCCTCGCCGCGTTCGCGGGCGGCCGGGGCTCCCCCGTACCCGCCCTGGAGCTGACCGAGGAACGCTGGCGGCAGGTCCTCGACGCGGGACTGACCGCCACCTTCCTGACGATCCGCGCCTTCCTCCCGGCCATGGTCGAGCGCTTCAGCGGCAGCGTCCTCACCATGACCCCGGCGTCCTCGGCGTCCTCCGGAGGCCACCGACCCGGCGGGCCCGACCTGGCCCACGGCGTCGCAGGCGCCGGCCTGACCGTGCTCACCCGGCAACTCGCCACCGAGCTGGGTCCCCAGGGCATCCGCGTCAACTGCCTGGCCCCCTCGACGGTCCGCACCGAGAGGGTCGCCGCCACCATGTCCAAGGAGGCGCAGCACCGGACCGCGCTGCGCCACCCGCTCCGCCGGATGGCCGAACCGGCGGACGTGGCCTCGGCGGCGCTCTTCCTCGCCTCGGACGCGGCGGGCTATCTCACGGGCATCACGCTGGACGTGGCGGGCGGCCGGATCACCGGCTGAGCCCCACGGGCGGCCCTGCGGCTGGGCCCTGCGGCGAAGGCGGGCTGTTACCGGATGCGGACACAACCCCGTGAACAACTTCGGCCCGCGCGCCATCTCATGGGGTACAAGCGCACAGCCGATGCGGCCGCAGCCCGCGCAGACGGGCGGCGACACCGCATCCTGACAGCCCATGGGGGATTTCCATCATGACCGCTCGCCGCACCCGCCGCACTCTCCGCACCACCGGCCTGGTCGCCTTCGCCGCCGCCGCGGCACTCTCGCTGACCGCCTGCCAGGGCACCGACCAGGACGCCGCGGGCAGCTCGCAGAAGAAGGACTCCGCCGCCGCCTCGCACTCCACCGGCGAGGACAAGGCCGCGTCCGGCGGCTCCTCGTCCGGCGGCTCCTCGTCCGCATCGGGCAAGACCCCGAAGGGCGAGCACAACGGCACACCCGTCGCCGACAGCACCGAGAGCAAGGCGGCCTCACCTGTGCGCACCCAGACCCTGGTGGACGGCAGCACCGCCGAGATCTACCGGAGTGGCGACCAGAACTACCGCGCCGAGATCATCAACGGCGGTGAGCGCTACGGCACGCTGCGCACCCACGACGCGGACGACGGCGCCAACTTCAACGGCATGTATCTCGTGCTCACCATGGGCGGCAAGGTCCACTCCTGGACGGGCGGCGAGCAGCAGGGTCCGGGCACCTTCGACCTGGAGGGCGGCTGGAAGGCCGAGGTCACCAAGCTCGGCCGGAACCGGTACCGCGCGGAGATCCTGGGCCACGACGGTGCGGTCAACGGCACCCTGGAGGCGAACGAGAGCGCCACCGGGACCAGCGCCAACGGCGTGTACATCGTGCTCACCCCCGGCGGCGTCATCACCTCCCACTCGTGACCCTCACGACCCGCTGACCGCTGCGGCGGGGGAGCCGCCGGGGGGCGGCTCCCCCGCCGCAGCCGTGTGTGCCCACCGGATACCACCCCGCAGGGGCACGGCTTGACCCTCACGTTGCGTGAGGCTGAAAGGTGGGGCCCATGAGCGACTACTACAACGCGTTCGAGATGAGCCCTGTCCCCCCGCCCGGCCCGGACGCGGTTCCGCCGGAGCCTTTCCGCGGCATCTACGGCATGCCCGCCTTCGTGACGATCCCCACGGACGACCTGGCCGCCTCGGTGGACTTCTGGACACGGGGGCTCGGGTTCTTCGAGCTGTTCAGCATTCCCGGCCGGCTGGTGCACCTGCGCCGCTGGGCCTTCCAGGACGTGCTCCTCGTCCCGGCGGCGAGCGTGCCGGAGCAGGCACCGGCGATGAGCGTCAGTTTCGCCTGCGTACTCGGCCAGCTCGACTCTCTTGCCGAGACCTGCCGTGCGGTGCGCCCGGACTCCGTCGACGGCCCGCGGGACACCCCGTGGAACACCCGGGACGTGACAGTGACGACGCCGGAGAACGTCCGGATCGTCCTCACCGCGGCGAAGCCCTTCGATCCGGGCTCCGAGGAGGCGCACAACCTGGCGGACATCGGGATCACCGCACCGGATGCCGGTGGCGGCGACAATGGGAAGCATGCCTGAGGGAACCGATGCCGAGGGTCTGACGGTCGGGCAGGTCTCGGCCCGGCTGGGCGTGACGGTACGCGCACTGCACCACTGGGACGAGATCGGTCTGGCCCGCCCGTCGCTGCGCACGGCTGCCGGATACCGGCTCTACACCGCCAGAGATCTGGAACGCCTGCACCGCATCGTCGTCTACCGCGAGATCGGTCTCGGCCTGGACCGGATCCGGGCCGTCCTGGACGACTCGACCGCGGACGTGCCCGGCGCGCTGCGCGCGCAGCGCACCCAGGTGGCGGAACGCATCGCCCGCCTCCAGCGGTTGAGCGCCGGACTGGACCGGATGATCGACGCCCACGAGAACGGCCTGCTGCTGACCGCCGAGCAGCAGGCCGCGCTCTTCGGCCCGGAGTGGAATCCCGACTGGACCGCGCAGGCCCGCAAAGAGTACGGAGACACGGCACAGTGGCGGCAGTTCGCCGAACGCTCGGCCTCGCGCACTCCGGAGGAATGGCAGGCCGTCGCCGAATCAGTGGCCGACCTCGACCGCGCTCTCGCCGAGGCGATGGACGCCGGGGTGACTCCCGGCACGCCGGAGGCGAGCCACCTCGTCGAACGGCACCGCGAGGTCTTCGCCTCGTACTTCCCCCTGACCCGGCAGATGCAGGTCTGCCTCGCCCGCAGATACGAGGCCGATCCGGGCTTCGCCGCCCACTACGACGCCCTCCGCCCCGGCCTCGCCACCTGGTTCCGCCGCATCGTCGACGCCGACGCCCGCGCCCACGGCATCGACCCCGACACGGCGACCTGGGAGTGACGCACGAGGGCCGGGCGACCGTCGCCGAGCCGCGTGACGAACGCCGCCCAGGCGTGCGCCGCGAACACCAACGGTGCCCGCGCCGGATCCTTGCTGTCACGCACCGGAACGACGCCGGGGAAGTTGTCCGCCACCTCGACGCAGTTGCCGCCGTCCGGATCGCTGTAGCTGCTTGCACGCCAGCGCGCGTCGCTCAGATCCACCATGTCAGCGCCCCACGTCGGCGATGAACGTCGCCCAAGCACGCTCCGGGAACACCAGCGGCGCACGATCGATGTCCTTGCTGTCACGCACCGGAACGACGCCCGGGAAGCCGTCCGCCACCTCGACGCAGTTGCCGCCGTCCGGATTGCTGTAGCTGCTTGCACGCCAGCGCGCGTCGCTCAGATCGACCATGCTCGTAGCCTTCCGCTGCTTGGGCGATCATCTGCGCAGACATCGGCTCAGGTAGCGACGCCGCACGCAGTTGATCGTAGACATGATTGAACCTGTCCACGTCTTCGGGCTCTTCAAACAATTGTCCGTGATTGGCGCCCTCCGCATAGGCCACTTCTGTCCCATCGGGCATGGTCAACAGGGTGAGTGATCCCCCTTGCATCGGATGCGCACCTGAGACGAACGGGAGCACTTGGATCGCCTGTCCTTCGCATGCTCGCCGGACGCGGTCCAGTTGCTTGTGCATCGTCAGGTCACCACCTACTCGACGAGCAAGAACCGCCTCATCGAGCACTGCACAGTGTGTGGGGGCGTCAGGCCCCTGAAGTCGTTCCTGTCGCGCCATCCGCAACGAGACGCGCTCCTCAAGCACCTGGGTACTTGTCACGCCCTTTCCGACCCGCAAAACCTCCCGCGCGTACGCCTCGGTCTGGAGAAGTCCCGGCACGGCTTGCGAGGCGTACTCCCGGATGAGTACCGCCCTGGCGGCGAGCTCCATGAACCTGCGTGCCCAGTCCGGAAAGCTCTCCCGGTACACGTGCGGCCACAGGTCGACCAGCAGGCCGCCCGCCTCCAGGGCATCGTCCAGGGCGCGGGTCAGCTCCGCGGTGGGGCGGGCTCCGGAGGCGCATTCCAGTTGGGCGACCCGGCCGGGGCTGACGAACACCCGGGCGGCGAGGTCCCGCTGGGTCCAGCCGCGCCGTTCTCTGAGCCGTTTGAGGTGGACACCGTAGAGGGCCGCCATGCTCGATGACGGGTCGAGTGGAGTTTTGGCCATGGGCTCACCCCGGCTGGCTATTACGGAACGAGTAAAGCTGTCGGTGCTGTTGAGACTACGTCGCGTCACGCACTCTTGTTGCTGTGAGCCGGAAATTCCAGCGCGAGGACGATTCATGAACGACGGGCCGCAGGTGCCTGACTGCCAGGACTGTGCATGGTTCCGCACGATGATCAGGCGGGCGGCGTGGGACCCGCAGCCGCGTGCCGATCTGGAGGCGCTGTTCGCAGCGCATCTGCGCCGCAAACACGGAAGCGGCGACGGCGGCGGCAGCGGGGGCGAGATGGGCGACGGGCCCGGGCTGCGGAGCGTGTGACCGTGTGGGCCGAGGGCGACAGGGTGCGGGACGCGAAGACGGGCAAGCCGGGGACGGTGGTGCAGGTGACCGGCCCGGCGCCGTTCATCTACCGGGTGCTGGTGGAGGAGGACGACACCGGCGGGCCGCCCATCATGATCTACCGGTACGGCGACCAGTTGCGCCGGGCTCCGGTGCGGACCGGGCCCGCCTGACGGCGGTCCGCGACGGGCGCGCCCCTGGACGGGGAGCTCAGGACTTCTTCGGGGCTGCCGCGTGGGTGAGGTCGTCCAGTGCGTCGGTGAGGAGTTCGGCCGTGCGCAGGGCCACCGGCGGCGGCTGGTCGGCCTCCTCCCACCAGCGGGCCAGGGCCTGGTGGACGCGCTTCCACTCCAGGGGTTCGCTCTCCCGGACGGCGGTGACGGCGGCGGACATGTCGGTGGCGACCGCCGCGGAGAAGTCGGCGGCGGCGCCGTCGGGGCGGGCGTCCGGGCCGGGGAGGTGGGCCTCCAGCAGCATGCAGGCGCGGCCCATGGTGACCAGTGCGGACTGGGCGTCGCTGGCGGAGCGGCGGGAGAGGCGGCCGCGGTGGCGGACGGGTTCGGCCTCGGCGCGGCTGAGGGTCTGCTCCCAGTCCTGCCGGGCCGCCCGGGTGTCCAGCAGCGCTTCGCGCACTTGGCGGGGGGCGTGTGCGGCGGGCTGTGCGAAGGCGTCGAGCACGGCGATGGCGTACCGGCCGGTGGCGGCCAGCCAGTCGGCGAGCCGGTCGCGCAGCAGCGGGGTGTGCCAGGCGGGGAAGAGCGCGTAGCTGAGCATGGCGAGCAGCCCGCCGAGCGCGGTGAGTCCGGCGCGCTCGTAGGCGGTCTGGTACCAGTCGGTGCCCAGGATGCCGAGCAGGAAGATCACGTAGGCGCCGGTGCAGACGGAGGCGATGACGTATCCGGTGCTCAGCAGCAGGTAGAGGAAGCCGACGCTGAGCACGGCGAGCCCGGCGCTGAGGTAGGGGCCGGGTCCGGCCAGCGCCATCACGGTGCCCGCGATGGCGACGCCGACGAAGGTGCCCACGGCACGGCCGATGCCGCGTTCGTAGGTGCGGGAGAAGTCCGGTCGCAGCACCATGACGGCGGTCAGCGGCACCCAGTAGCCGTGTGCGGGCGGCAGGGCTCTGCCGATCAGGAAGCCGACCGAGACGACGGCGCTGACGCGCAGCGCGTGCCGCAGGATCAGTGACTTCCAGTGGAATTCGCGGCGCAGGGCGCGCAGCGCGACCGGCACCAGCCCGGCGAGGGTGGGCATGTGCAGATGGCGGTGGCGGGCGAGCGCGTGCCCGGCGGCGGGGGTGTGCTTGCCGCCGGCGGCCTTGCGGCGGGCGTTCTCGGACTCCCGGGCCTCGGCCTCCTCGGCGGCCACCTCGTCCGGGTCGGGGCCGTAGGGGCCGTCCAGGCTGGCGTCCGCTTCGGGGTGCTGGTCGGGGAAGCCGCGGCGGCGGCCCTCGCGGTCGGCCACGTGCCAGGTGACCCGGGCCAGCACCCCGCCGCGGGTGACCTCCACGGGCTCCTGGGCCGCCTCCACCGCGTCGTCGGTGAGGGCGATGAGGCGCAGGGCAGCGCGTCGTGCGGGGCCGCTGAGGACGGGGCCGCTCTTGGGCACCTGGAGGACGTCCAGGGCCTGGTCGGGCAGCCGGACGCGTTCGCCGCGCCGGATGGCGCGCGCGGAGGCGTCCAGTACGGTCGCGGCGGCGGCCAGGAGTTCGCGTACTCGGTCCCGTTCGGGCCCCACCATCGGGGCGCCGCCGACCACCGGGTCGGCGAGGGAGGCCAGCACGGGGCGGAAGCGTTCGGCCATGGCCCGGTAGCCGTGCAACTGGCGCGGTCTGCGGCGGGCCTGCCGCGGGGTGACGGCGGCAGCGGTGCGGGCCTGGATGAGCGGTTCGGGGTCGAAGGGCGCCATCGGGTCGTGGCGGAGCCGCCGTGCGTAGTCGGCTACGGCGGCCAGCGCGTCGGCGAGGGTGTCGCGGTGTGCGCCCCAGGGCCGTACGGGGAACAGCACGATGAGTCCGGCCTGCACCACGCCGCCCATGGCGATGAGCGCGGCGTGGTTGAGCGCGCCCAGGGTGCTGGTGGGCAGGTGGACGGTGATCAGCATCACGGAGATGTTGAAGGCGGCCACCACGCCGGAGGTGGGGCCCACGCCCCAGGCCATCCCGGCCAGGAAGGCCCACAGTGCCAGCAGCAGCACGAACGCCCAGGGCATGCCGATCAGCAGATAGCCGAGGAAGGTGGAGACGGCCAGGCCGGTCGAGGCCGCCAGCGCCAGTACGGGCCGGGGCCGCCAGCTCCGCTGGAAGGTGGCGATGCCGGAGGCGAAGGCGCCGAACGCGCTGGAGACGGCCAGTTGCGGGGTGCCGATCAGCAGCGCCAGTCCGACCACCAGTCCGACGCCGCACGCGCCGCGCACCGCGGTCAGCGGTGTCAGCGAGGCGCGCTCCACGCTGAGTCCGGAGCGCGCGGTGTCCTTCAGCGCCCGGAGCCAGTGCAGTGGTGCGGCCTTCAAGTACCCGAGCATGCGATCGACCCTACCGAAGGCGAACGTCCTGGTGACGCAGCCGGACGGGGCGGGAAGCCCGCCCGCGGCGCTGCGGTGCCGGGTCCGGCCGCCGGGCGGCGGCCGGACCGGTGTCCGCGGGCTCCCGCCGGTGCGGCGGGGGTGTGGACTGTGCGGGCTGTGTGGACTCCCGGGGCGTCAGCGGTCGCCCGAGGGCCCAGCGGTCGCCCGGGGAGGCGTCAGTGGTTGCTGGGGAAGCCGAGGTTGATGCCGCCGCTGTCGGCGGGGTCGGGCCAGCGGGTGGTGACGACCTTGCCCCGGGTGTAGAACTGCACGCCGTCGTTGCCGTAGATGTGCAGGTCGCCGAAGAGGCTCTGCTTCCAGCCGCCGAAGGAGTGGTAGCCGACCGGCACCGGGATGGGCACGTTGACGCCCACCATTCCGGCCTCCACCTCCAGTTGGAAACGGCGGGCCGCGCCGCCGTCCCGGGTGAAGACGGCGGCGCCGTTGCCCCACTTGCTGGCGTTGATCAGCGCGATGCCCTCGTCGTAGGTCTCGGCGCGCACCACGCACAGCACCGGGCCGAAGATCTCGTCGTCGTAGGCGGCCATGCCGGGCCGGACGTCGTCCAGCAGCGAGACGCCGAGGAAGAAGCCCTCCGGGTGGTCCTCGACCCGGAAGCCGGTGCCGTCCACGACGACCTTCGCGCCCTGGTCGGCGGCGCCCGCGACGTAGGAGGCGACCTTGTCGCGGTGCTCGCGGGTGATGAGCGGGCCCATCTCGCTGGCCGGGTCGTCGCCGGGGCCGATGCGCAGCGCCGCGGCCCGCTCGGCGATCTTGGCGACCAGTTCGTCGCCGGTGCCTCCGACGGCGACGACGACGGAGACGGCCATGCACCGCTCCCCCGCCGAGCCGTAGGCGGCGTTGATGGCGTTGTCCGCCGCGTGGTCGAGGTCGGCGTCGGGCAGCACCATCATGTGGTTCTTGGCGCCGCCGAGGGCCTGCACCCGCTTGCCGTGGGCGGTGGCCTCGGCCTGGATGTGCCGGGCGATGGGGGTGGAGCCGACGAAGGAGACCGCTGCCACGTCCGGGTGGGACAGCAGCCGGTCGACGGCCGTCCTGTCGCCGTTGACGACGTTGAGGACACCGTCCGGCAGTCCCGCCTCGGCGGCGAGTTCGGCGAGCCGGTAGGCGGCCGAGGGGTCCTTCTCGCTGGGCTTGAGGACGAAGGTGTTCCCGCAGGCGATGGCCAGCGGGAACATCCACATCGGCACCATCGCGGGGAAGTTGAACGGGGTGATGCCCGCGACCACGCCGACCGGCTGCCGGATGGAGGAGACGTCCACCCGGGTGGAGACCTGGGTGGACAGCTCGCCCTTGAGCTTCTCCGGGATGCCGCAGGCCAGCTCCAGGATCTCCATGCCGCGGGCGACCTCGCCCAGCGCGTCGGAGTGCACCTTGCCGTGCTCGGCCGTGATCAGCGCGGCGATCTCGTCGCGCCGTGCGTCCAGCAGCTCGCGGTACTTGAACAGGAAGGCGGTGCGCCGGGCCAGCGAGGACTGGGACCACTCGGGGCAGGCCGCGGCCGCGGCGGCGACCGCCGCGTCCACCTCCTGGACGGAGGCGAGCGCGACCTGGGTGGGCTGCGCGCCCGTGGCGGGGTCGTAGACGGGGCCGACGGTGCCGGAGGCGGACTCCACCGGCTTGTTGCCGATCCAGTGGCCGAGGGTCTTCATGGGGACGGGACCTTTCGTGGTGCGGGTGAGGGAGCAGGGGCGCGGGTGCCGCGGCGCGGCCACCGGTGCCGACGCGCGGTCACAGATACCGCCTCCGGTCGGCGCGTTGCCGTTCGTACTCCGCGCGGGCCCGGCGCGCGGCCGGACGCTGCGAGGTCTCGGCGACGGCGACGTCCCACCACGCCTGCGGCCCGGGGGCGGGGACGGCCGGGTCGGGGTCGGTCTCGACGTGGACGCAGGTGGGCCGGTCGGAGGCGCGCGCCGCGGCCAGCGCCTCGCGGAGCTGGTCGCAGGTGGCGGCCCGGTGCACCACCATGCCGAGCGAGGCGGCGTTGGCGGCCAGGTCCACGGGGAGCGGCGCGCCGGTGTAGCCGCCGTCCTCGTCCCGGAACCGGTAGGCGGTGCCGAAGCGTTCGCCGCCGGTCTGCTCGGACAGGCCGCCGATGGAGGCGTAGCCGTGGTTCTGCACCAGGACGACGTTGATGTCGATGCCCTCCTGGACCGCGGTGACGATCTCGGTGGGCAGCATCAGATACGTGCCGTCGCCCACCAGCGCCCACACCGGGCGGTCCGGTGCCGCCAGCCGGACGCCGATCGCCGCGGGGATCTCGTAGCCCATGCAGGAGAAGCCGTACTCGACGTGGTACTGGCGCGGGGAGCGGGCCCGCCACAGCTTGTGCAGATCCCCGGGCATCGATCCGGCGGCGTTGATGACGACGTCCTCGTCCCCGACGACGGAGTCCAGGGCGCCGAGCACCTGGGTCTGCGAGGGCCGGGCCGACGCGCCCGGCGGATGCGGCGCGAACGCCTCGGTGACGGTGCGCTCCCACGCCTGCCTGCCGCGCCCGTACTCGGCCTCGTAGTCGGGCGAGACCCGGTGCCCGCGCAGTGCGCCGGTCAGCGCCTCCAGCGCGGCGCGCGCGTCGGCGACGACGGCGGTCGCGCCGAGCTTGTGCCCGTCGAAGGCCGTGATGTTGAGGTTGAGGAAGCGCGCGGTGGACGGGAAGAGGGTGTGGGAGGCGGTGGTGAAGTCGGTGTACCGGGTGCCGACCCCGATCACCAGGTCGGCGGTGCGGGCCAGTTCGTCGGCGACGGCGGTGCCGGTGTGGCCGACGCCGCCCACCTCGCAGGGGTGGTCGTGGGGAGACCTCCCGGCCGAAGGCCGAGGGAGCAGCGAGCCCTTGCCCGCCTGGGTGGCGGCCACCGGGATGCCGGTCACGTCGGCGAAGGCCCGCAGCGCGTCCTCGGCCTCGCTGTGGTGGACGCCGCCGCCCGCGATCAGCAGCGGCCGCCGGGCAGCGCGGACGGCCTCGGCCGCCGCGGCGAGCGCCTCGGGTTCGGGGACCGGGCGCGGCACCCGCCAGACGCGCTCGGCGAAGAACTCCTCGGGCCAGTCGTACGCCTCGGTCTGCACGTCCTGCGGCAGCGCGAGGGTCACGGCGCCGGTCTCGGCGGAGTCGGTGAGCACCCGCATGGCCTGGAGCGCGGCCGGGATCAGCGCCTCGGGGCGCAGCACCCGGTCGAAGTAGCGGGAGACGGGGCGCAGCACGTCGTTGACCGAGACGTCGCCCGCGTACGGCACCTCCAACTGCTGGAGGACCGGATCGGGGGCGCGGCCGGCGAAGACGTCGCCGGGCAGCAGCAGGACGGGCAGCCGGTTGACGGTGGCCAGCGCGGCGCCGGTGGTCAGGTTGGTGGCCCCGGGGCCGATGGAGGTGGTGACGGCCTGCGCCGAGAGCCGGTTGCGCTGGCGGGCGAAGCCGACGGCGGCGTGCACCATCGCCTGTTCGTTGCGGCCCTGGTGGAAGGGGAGCGGCGCTTCTTCCGAGGGCCGGCCCTGCCCGCTCTCCACGAGCGCCTGGCCGAGCCCGGCGACGTTGCCGTGTCCGAAGATGCCCCAGCAGGCGTCGATCAGCCGGTGCCGCTGCCCGTCACGTTCGGTGTGCTGGACGGCGAGGAAGCGCACGAGGGCCTGTGCGACGGTCAGCCTGACGGTCGTCATCGCTCGCCCTCCTCGTTCTGCGCAGCACCGCGCGATTCTGCGGAATCCTTCGCTTCATACAGCGGAAGCCTTGGATCCATAGGCGTTTCGCTCCAGGCGCCACGAATCCACGCGTGATCTGGATGGTCGCAGATAAGCCACGCGCGATCCACCCCCGGGCCCGCCATCACGTTCAGGTAGTACATGTCGTGACCCGGCGCCGCCATCGAGGGCCCGTGCCAGCCGTCCGGGATGAGCACCGCGTCCCCGCCGCGCACCTCGGCCAGCACGTCGGTGCCCCGGCCGTGGCCGCTGGGGGTCACCCGCTGGTAGCCCAGACCCTCGGTGGAGCCGTGCGGGGCGATCTCGTAGTAGTAGATCTCCTCCAGTGCGCTCTCCGCTCCGGCCCGCTCCTCGTCGTGCTTGTGCGGCGGGTAGGAGGACCAGTTGCCGCCCGGGGTGAGGACTTCGACGGCGATGAGCCGGTCGGCCTCGAACACGCCCGCTGCGGCGAAGTTGTTCACCTGCCGCGAGCAGGTGCCGCTGCCGCGCAGCTCCACGGGCACGTCCTCGGCGGCGCCGTAGCGCACCGGCAGCCGCCGCTCGCAGCGCGCCCCGGTGAGCGCGAACCGGCCGCCCGCCGCGCTGCTGACCTCCACCTCGGCGTCGCGGGGTACGTAGGCGAAGTCGCTGACGGCGGCGAAGACGCTCTCCCGTCCGCGCAGTTCCAGGGTGTGCCCGTCGGCCCGCACGGTGCAGCCGCCGCTGAGCGGCAGCACGATCCACTCGCTCGGCCCGGTCGTGAACGAGTGCCCGGCGCCCGGGGCCAGCTCCAGCACCCGCAGCGACGAGTGGCCCCACCCGGCACTCTCCGGGCTGACGGCGAGCGCGTACGGGCCCGAGGCGGCGCTGCCCGCCCGCAGATGGAAACCCGAGCTGGTGTCTGTCATCTCCTGCAGCCCCTTTCAGAGCAGTCCGACGGCGGTGTCCACGGCCGAGCCGACGTCGCCGCCGGCCGGGTAGAGCAGGGAGCGCCCGACGACCAGCCCGCGCACGGTCGGCAGGCCGAGGGCCTTGCGCCACTTCTCGTAGGCGCCCTCCTGGTCGCCGTGCACCTCTCCGCCGAGCAGCACGACGGGCAGCGTGGAGGCCCCGCACACCCGCGCCATGTCCTCCGGGTCGTCGGTGACCGGCAGCTTGAGCCAGGTGTAGGCGGAGGTGCCGCCCAGCCCGGAGGCGATGGCGACCGAGCGGGCGACGGCGGGGCCGCGGAGGTCGTTGACCACCCGGCCGCCGCTGCGGGTGCTCAGGAACGGCTCCACGAAGACCGGCAGCCGGTGCGCCGCCATGTCGTCGACGGCGCGGGCCGCGGAGTGCAGGGTGCGCAGCGAGCCCGGGTCCTGGAGGTCGATCCGCAGCAGCAGCTTGCCGCCGTCGAAGCGGGCCCGGGCCAGGTCCTCGGCGCGGTGCCCGGTGAAGCGGTCGTCCAGCTCGAAGGAGGCGCCCGCCAGTCCGCCGCGGTTCATCGAGCCGAGCACCACCTTCTCCTCCAGGGCGCCCAGCAGCAGCAGGTCCTCCAGGATGTCCGCGGAGGCCAGCACCCCGTCGACCCCGGGCCGGGAGAGCGCCAGGACGAGGCGCTCCAGCAGGTCGGCGCGGTCGGCCATGGCCAGCTCGTCACCGCCGACGCCCAGCGCGCCGCGGGCCGGGTGGTCCGCGGCGACGATCATCAGCCGGGCGCCGTCCCGCACCAGCGGCCGGCGCCTGCGGCGCGCCGCCGCCTCGGCGATGGCCTCCGGATGCCGGGACCGCAGGGCCGCCAGCTCGGAGATGCTGACACTGCTGGGGGTCAAGGGTGACTCTCTTTCGGGCGTCGGGTGTGCGGGACGGGCGCGGGCCCGGGATGCCGCCGTACCGCCGGGGCGGGGTGCCGCCGCGTTGAGGCGGGGGGGCCGCCGTACCGCCGGGGCGGGGGGGCCGCCGCGCCGGGGCGGGTGCGCCCGTGCCGCCCGGGAAGGCACGGGGGCGCGGCGGCCCGGCGGCCGTCAGGCGCGCAGCAGCTCCTCGACCTCGGCCGCGGCGGGCATGGCGGAGGAGCAGGCCAGGCGGGAGGCGACGAGGGCGCCGGCGGCGTTGGCGTACCGCATCGTGTACTCCGGGTCCCAGCCGGCGAGCAGCCCGTGGCACAGCGCGCCGCCGAACGCGTCGCCCGCGCCGAGGCCGTTGACGACCTCCACCGGGTGCGGGGGCACCTCGACGGCGGTGCCGTCCGCGTGCACGGCCAGCACCCCCTTCGGGCCCTGTTTGACGACGGCCAGTTCGACTCCGGCTGCGAGCAGCGCCTCGGCACAGGCGTGCGGCTCGCGGACTCCGGTGGCGACCTCGCACTCGGCGAGGTTGCCGACGGCGACGGTGGCGTGCGCGAGGGCCTGCCGGTAGTGGGGCCGCGCCTGTTCGGCCGCCTCCTCCCCGGTGAGCGGACCGGCCGCGCCCGCGCCCCAGAACATCGGCCGCCAGTCCAGGTCGAGGACGGTGGCGACCGCGTCGTCGCGGCCGGGCGCCCGCGCCGCGAGCGCGGCGAGGGTGGCGGCCCGGCTGGGCTCGGCGCACAGCCCGGTGCCGGTCACCCAGAAGACGGCGGCGCCGGTGACACCCGCCAGGTCGAGTTCCCCGGTGCGGATCTCCAGGTCGGGCGCCTTGGGCAGGCGGTAGAAGTAGAGCGGGAAGTCGTCCGGCGGGAAGATCTCGCAGAACGTCACCGGGGTGGGGTACTGCGCCACGGGCGTCACCCAGCGGTCGTCCACGCCGAAGCCGCGCAGCGCCTCGTGGCAGTAGACGCCGAACGGGTCGTCTCCGGTGCGGGTGATGAGCGCGGCGGAGCGGCCCAGCCGCGCCGCGGCGACGGCCACGTTGGTCGCGGAGCCGCCGAGGAACTTGCCGAAGCTCTCCACGTGCTGGAGCGGGACGCCGGTCTGGAGGGGGTAGAGGTCCACGCCGATGCGGCCCATGGTCAGTACCTCGTGCGGCATGCCCGGATCGTGCGGCGCGCGCGGCTGCGGCTCGGTCATCTCTCCGGTGCCTCTCTTCCCTCGCCGGTCGGGTGGTGGCCCGCGGTGTGCGCAGGTACCCGGCTCATCGTCCGTCGCGGTGCCGACCAGTGTCAATAATTTGTCCTTACATATTGACGTCGAGGCGCACGAAAGGGTTCACACCGAAGCCGGAAGGTCCGCACCGAAGCTCGCCGACGGCCGGACGACTTCGGCAGGATGAAGCGTTGTCCTGACAAACTCTTGACCCGGCTGCTCCGGACCGGATTGGCTCTGGGCCATGACTGGCACTTCCGCCCCCTCCTCCCCCTCCCTCGACCGCATCCGGGTCGGCTCGGCGCCCGACTCCTGGGGCGTGTGGTTTCCCGACGACCCTCAGCAGGTGCCCTGGCAGCGCTTCCTGGACGAGGTGGCGCAGGCGGGCTACCGCTGGATCGAACTGGGCCCCTACGGCTACCTCCCGACCGATCCGGCCCGGCTGGCCGACGAGGTCGCCGCGCGCGACCTGGAGGTCTCCGCCGGCACGGTCTTCACCTCCCTGCACCGGGGACCGGACGTCTGGGACGAGACCTGGGCCCACGTCTCCCAGGTCGCCGAACTCACCCGCGCCATGGGAGCCGGCCACCTCGTGGTCATCCCGTCCTTCTGGCGCGACGACCGGACCGCCGAACTGATCGAGCCGGCCGAACTGACCGCCGGGCAGTGGCGCCACCTGGCCGAGGGCACCGAGCGGCTGGCGCGGGAGGTGGGCGAGAAGTACGGGCTGCGCATCGCCGTGCATCCGCACGCGGACACCCACATCGACACCGAGGAGCATGTCGTCCGCTTCCTGGACGCCACCGACTCCGAACTGGTCAACCTCTGCCTGGACACCGGGCACTACGCCTACTGCGGCGGCGACAGCGTCGAGTTGATCGAACGCTACGGCGAGCGGATCGACTACCTGCACCTCAAGCAGGTGGACCCGGAGATCCTCGCCGACGTCGTCCGCGAGGAGACCCCCTTCGGCCCCGCGGTGCGCCGCGGGGTGATGTGCGAACCCCCCGGGGGTGTGCCGGAACTGGAGCCCGTCCTGGCCGCGGCCCAGCGCCTGGGCGTGGACCTGTTCGCCATCGTCGAGCAGGACATGTACCCGTGCCCGCCGGACCAGCCCTTCCCCATCGCCGAACGCACCCGCCGGTTCCTGCGCAGTTGCGGGGCATAGCGGCGGACGACAGCCGCGTCACCAATGTCACCGTTTCACGGGTTCGGTGTCACAGCGCCGCACAGCACCCGGCCCAGGGTCACTCTCCGTCGTTCACCAGGCACAGGCTGAGTGATCACCAGTCACCCTGGGAGGTGCGAGAGATGGCCGACCGAACCCTCTGGTCGTACAAGGAGATCGCCGCGCACATCAGCGTGCGACCGGACACCGTGCGCTCCTACCGGAAACACGGCCTGCTACCGCCACCCGACCTCGTGGAGGGAGGCAAGCCGTACTGGTACGCGGACACCATCCGCGACTGGGTGACCCGCAGGCCGGGACACCGCGGCGGCCACTGAGGCGACCCCGGCCGCGACACCGGGCGCAGCGCCCGGAGCACCGACCGGAGCACCATCACCCCGGGGCGGCACCACAGGTGCCGCCCCGGCCGACGTCCGGACCCCGCCGCGGGAGCCGAACCGGGGCGACAGCGGAGGCGGAACCGCCCGGCACGGGTGCGACGGTGCCTGCGACTGGGGGCGCGGCCGCGCCAGCGGGGGCGGCTGCGGCTGCGGCTGCGGCTGCGGCTGCGGCTGCGGCTGCGGCTGCGGCTGCGGTCTGGAACGGTGCGGCGATGACAACGGCTGCGGGCCGAGCCGGGATGGCGGCGACAGCGCACCGGGCCAGGAGCGCAGCGGCAGCCCACCGGACCGGAACAGCGCCGGCAGCCCACCGGACCGCCAAAGCGGCGACAGCACACCGGCCCGGGAGAGCCGCCGGGGCCGGGGCGGGCCCGGCGGGAGTGCGGACCGGTGCGGCACCGGCCGGGACGGCGCGCGCCGCCGCAGCAGCCGCTGCACCACCCCTGCGGCCCCGGCCAGCACCGCCGAGGCGCCGATTCCGATCAGCGCACCGGACAGCGTCCCGGCGAGCGCCTGCCCACCCCAGTAGCCGACCCCGACCGAGTAGACCGCCCAGAGCGCTTCGGCCAGGCCGGAGCCGAGCAGGAAGCGGCGCACCGGGTAGCCCACCGCTCCGGTGGCCAGGCCGCCGACGACCCGGCCGCTGGGCAGGAAACGGAGGGCGATCACGAACGGCACCCCGTACCGGCCGACGCGCTCTTGGGTCCACTCCAGCGCGACCCGGCGGCGGCCGTGGGACAGCCGGCGACGGAGCCGCGCTCCGGTGCGCCGCCCGAGTCCGTACATCAGCGCGTCCCCGACCAGGGCGCTCCCCGCCACGGTCAGCAGCACCAGCGGCAGCGGGATCCGGCCCGCCGCCGCCAGCGCGCCGGCCGCCGCGATCAGTGCCGAGTTGGGCACCAGGGGCGGCAGGGTCGTCAGACCCACCACCGTGAGCGTCATCAGCAGCGCGCCGTCCACGCCGACCACCTGCCTTCCGCCGGGCGCCCCGTCTGCGAGCGCGCCCCCGCCGGACGGAGCAGGCGGCTGCTCGGAGAGCCGATGCGAGGACCGGTGCGGGACCCCGGGGCGCAGGACCACGGGGCCGCCGCAGGGCCGGAGCGGCTTCGGGAGCGCGCTTGGCGGATACCCTGCGGGGGTATATCGTCTGTTCCGCGGACACCGCTTGGAGGGCCGGGCCCTCCGGTGCCGTCCGCACCGCGAGGCCGTGCGGGGATTCCCGCAGGGGCTCCCGCGGAGAAATGCGTACCGAGAGTTGAGGAGCGGGTCATGAGCAGCGTCACGACCACCTACAAGGTTTCCGGAATGACCTGCGGCCACTGCGAGGGCGCGGTCTCCGAGGAGATCTCCCGGATCGAGGGCGTCTCGGCAGTGAAGGCCGTGGCCGCCTCCGGAGAGGTCGCCGTCACCTCCTCCGGCGAACTGGACGACACCGCCGTGCGCGACGCCGTCGACGAGGCCGGGTACGAGCTGGTGGGCCGGGCCTGACGGCGGCCGGTCCGGCTCGCGGGCATCGACCTCTTCCAGTATCGACCCGCACCGGGCCCCGCGCAGTACGGCAGCCGGACGGCAGAAAGCGCCTCGCCGACCAGGTCCCCCCACGGGCCCGTCGACGAGGCGCTTCCGATTCCCGGTCATGGATTCCCCCCACGGGATCCTGGCCGGGCGCCTCTGGGTGTCCGTGCTGCGGGAGGGCCGCTCAAGCTCCCCGCGCACGTTCACCGTTTCTTCACTCCGCATCCGTCCCCCAAGACAGATGTGAAGCAGCGGCGAAGGCTCCGCCGGGAGGCCGACGCCACCCGGTTAGACCTACGAGCCCCGCTTATGGTTACCCCCTAATTTCTGTGACCTACGTCTCTTCGTCAATCCGCACAAACGGAAGGCCCCCATCCGTTCGGATGGGGGCCTTCCGTTTGTGCCGGTATCAGGAGCCGGATGTGTACGCCTCCGCGGCTCAGCGCGCCTCGACCGGAACGTAGTCGCGCTGGACGATGCCGGTGTAGATCTGCCGCGGGCGGCCGATCCGCGAGTTCGGCTCCTTGATCATCTCGTGCCACTGGGCGATCCAGCCCGGCAGCCGGCCGAGCGCGAACAGCACCGTGAACATGCTGGTCGGGAAGCCCATGGCGCGGTAGATCAGGCCGGTGTAGAAGTCCACGTTCGGGTAGAGCTTGCGCTCGACGAAGTAGTCGTCGGAGAGCGCGTGCTCCTCCAGGCGGAGCGCGATGTCCAGCAGCTCGTCGCTCTTGCCCAGCGCCGAGAGCACATCGTGGGCAGCCGACTTGATGATCTTCGCCCGGGGGTCGAAGTTCTTGTAGACGCGGTGGCCGAAGCCCATGAGCTTGACGCCGTCTTCCTTGTTCTTCACCTTGCGGATGAAGGTGTCGACGTCGCCGCCCGATGCCTGGATGCCCTGGAGCATCTCCAGCACGCTCTGGTTGGCCCCACCGTGCAGCGGGCCCCAGAGGGCGTTGATACCGGCCGAGACCGAGGCGAACATGTTCGCCTGCGAGGAGCCGACCAGGCGCACGGTGGAGGTCGAGCAGTTCTGCTCGTGGTCCGCGTGCAGGATCAGCAGCTTGTCCAGGGCGTTGACCACGACCGGGTCCAGCGCGTACTCCTGCGCCGGGACCGAGAAGGTCATCCGCAGGAAGTTCTCCACGTAGCCGAGGTCGTTGCTCGGGTAGACGACCGGGTGGCCGATCGCCTTCTTGTAGGCGTAGGCGGCGATCGTGGGCAGCTTGGCCAGCAGCCTTATGGTCGAGAGGTGCCGCTGCTCCTCGTCGAAGGGGTTGTGGCTGTCCTGGTAGAAGGTCGACAGCGCGCTGACCACGGAGGAGAGCATCGCCATCGGGTGCGCGTCGCGCGGGAAGCCGTCGTAGAACCGCTTGACGTCCTCGTGCAGCAGGGTGTGCTGCGTGATCTCGTTCTTGAACGCGCTCAGCTCGTCGACGGTGGGCAGCTCACCGTTGATGAGCAGGTACGCCGTCTCCAGGAAGGTGCCGCGCTCGGCGAGCTGCTCGATCGGATAGCCGCGGTAGCGCAGGATGCCCTGCTCACCGTCGAGGAAGGTGATGCCGGATTTGTAGGCGGCGGTGTTGCCGTATCCCGAGTCCAGGGTCACCAGACCGGTCTGGGCGCGCAGCTTGCCGATGTCGAAGCCACGGTCGCCCACCGTGCTGTCGACGACCGGGTAGCTGTACTCGCCGTCCCCGTAGCGGAGTACTACGGAGTTCTCGCTGTCGCGGTGTTCGCTCACGTCATCCCTCACCGACGTAGTGCCTCTTCTTCGAGGTGCCCTGACTCTTTCCACTCTCCCTTATCCAGCGCCGTGCGGTGCACTGGGGGTCAGCCAGAGGGCTCCATGGTGGCACGGAGTGCCGTCCATCTGGACATGGTGCACCCTCTTGGCCGTCATGGTCACCCCCCGGCGCCCATCCCGCCTCCCGGGGCCGGCACAGAGGCGCGGAGCCGGTGGTCGAGCGCCGTGCAGCGGCGCCCCGCAGAGGCGGTGCGGACGGCCTGTCCGAGGGCTCTGCGGGACCCCACCAGCACCACCAGCCGCTTGGCTCTCGTCACGGCCGTATAGAGCAGATTCCGCTGGAGCATCATCCAGGCACCCGTGGTGACCGGGATCACTACCGCCGGGTACTCGCTGCCCTGCGAGCGGTGGATGGTCATCGCGTAGGCATGGGACAGCTCGTCCAGTTCGTCGAAGTCGTATCCGACCTCCTCGTCCTCGTCCGTCAGCACGGTGAGCCGGTGGTCGTCCGGGTGCAGCGCGGTGACCACCCCGACGGTGCCGTTGAAGACGCCGTTCGCACCCTTCTCGTAGTTGTTCCGGATCTGGGTGACCTTGTCGCCCACCCGGAAGACCCGGCCGCCGAACCGCTTCTCCGGGAGGTCGGGCCGGGCCGGGGTGACGGCCTGCTGGAGCAGTCCGTTCAGCGCCCCGGCGCCGGCCGGGCCGCGGTGCATGGGGGCGAGCACCTGTACGTCGCGGCGCGGGTCCAGCCCGAACTTCGCCGGGAGGCGCCGGGCCGCCACGTCCACCGTCAGCAGCCCGGCGGCCTCGGTGTCCTCCTCCACGAAGAAGAAGAAATCCGACAGGCCCCGGGTGAGCGGAGGGGCGCCGGAGTTGATGCGGTGCGCGTTGGTCACCACACCGGACTGCTGGGCCTGGCGGAAGATCCGGCGCAGCCGCACCGCCGGGACCGGGCCGCCCTCGGCCAGCAGGTCGCGCAGCACCTCGCCGGCGCCCACCGAGGGGAGCTGGTCCACATCCCCGACGAGCAGCAGATGCGCACCGGGCGGGACGGCCTTGACCAGTTTGTTGGCGAGCAGCAGATCGAGCATGGACGCCTCGTCGACCACCACCAGGTCGGCCTCCAGCGGGCGGTCCCGGTCGTAGGCCGCGTCCCCGCCGGGCTTCAGCTCCAGCAGCCGGTGGACCGTGGACGCCTCCGCCCCGGTCAGCTCGGCCAGCCGCTTGGCGGCCCGGCCGGTGGGCGCGGCGAGCACCACCCGGGCCTCCTTGGCGCGGGCCAGCTCGACCACCGAACGCACCGTGAAGGACTTGCCGCACCCCGGCCCCCCGGTCAGCACCGCGACCCGGCTGGTGAGCGCGAGCCGCACCGCCTCCTCCTGCTCCGGTGCCAGCCGGGCGCCCGTGCGCCGCGCCAGCCACCCCAGCGCCGCGTCCCAGTCGACGTCCTGGAACCACGGCAGCCGGTCCTCGGGAGTGCGGGCCAGCCGTTTGAGCTGCGCCGCCAGGGCGACCTCGGCGCGCTGGAAGGGGACGAGGTAGACGGCCGTCAGGCTGCGCCCCGGCTGCTCCGGGTCGGGCACCGGTTCGCGCACGACCCCGCCCTCCTCGTCCCCCGCGAGCTCGCCGAGGCAGTCGATGACCAGCCCCGTGTCCACCTGGAGGAGCTTGACCGCCTCGGCGATGAGCCGCTCCTCGGGCAGATAGCAGTGGCCTTGATCGGAGGACTGCGAAAGGGCGTGCCGCAGGCCCGCCTTGACCCGTTCGGGACTGTCGTGCGGAATGCCGACCGCCTGGGCGATGCGGTCGGCGGTCAGGAAGCCGATGCCCCACACGTCGGCCGCCAGCCGGTAGGGGTTGCCGCGCACCACGGAGATGGACGCGTCGCCGTACTGCTTGTAGATGCGCACCGCGATGGAGGTGGAGACGCCCACGCCCTGGAGGAAGACCATCACCTCCTTGATCGCCTTCTGCTCCTCCCAGGCCGCGGCGATCAGTCCGGTGCGCTTGGGGCCGAGGCCCGGCACTTCGATGAGCCTGCGCGCGTCGGCCTCGATGACCTCCAGCGTGTCGACGCCGAAGTGGCTGACGATCCGGTCCGCGATGCGCGGCCCGACGCCCTTGACCAGACCCGAGCCCAGATAGCGCCGGATGCCCTGGACGGTGGCCGGGAGCACCGTGACGTAGTTGTCCACATGGAACTGGCGTCCGTACTGGGGGTGGGAACCCCAGCGGCCCTCCATACGCAGCGACTCCCCCGCCTGCGCACCGAGCAACGCACCCACGACCGTGAGCAGTTCGCCGGCGCCGCGGCCGGTGTCGACCCGCGCCACGGTGTACCCGTTGTCCTCATTGGCGTAGGTGATGCGCTCTAGTACCCCTTCGAGCACTGCAGGCTGGAACGTCATGTCACCGACGGTAGCCTCGCCGACCGACACCGCGGCAGCCCTGTGGAAAACTCCGCGCACCCCGTCGGAACTGTCCGCGACACCAGCGCAGTTGCGTCTGCACGCGCATCATCACGATCGTGCATCGTCGATGTCCTCAGCTTGCATCACCATGCGCACATCACTTTCCATTACCGATGTAATCGTTTCCATGCGCAGCGCGGCGCCTCCTGGCACTCCCCTGCGCGCCGGGAGCACTTCGCACCGTTCCGGACCGGAGGCCAGCACGGCCCCCGCACCGGAATCCCGACCGCTCACCCCCCTCTCCCCCTCCTGACGCCGCGTCGACGCGGCGTCCCTCACCCCTGGAACACGGCACGGCAATGGCAGGCATCAAGGACGTCGCAGCCCGCGCGGGCGTCTCCGTCGCCACGGTCTCGCGCGTCCTCAACGACCACAGCGGGGTCCGCGAGGAGACCCGTGCCCGGGTACTGTCCGCCGTCTCTGAGCTGAGCTACCGGCCCAACACGCTGGCACGGTCACTGCGCACCGACCAGACCCGCACCCTCGGCCTGGTCATCAGCGACGTGCTGAATCCTTTCTTCACGGAGCTGGCCCGCGCGGTCGAGGACGCGGCCCGCAGCCGGGGCTACAGCGTGATCATCGGCAACGCCGACGAACAGCTCACGCTCCAGGACCACCACGTGCGCACCCTGCTGGACCGCAGGATCGACGGGCTGCTCGTCTCCCCCGCCGACGGCGACTCCGTCGCACTGCGCGAGGCCGCACTGCTCGGCATCCCCATGGTCTTCGTCGACCGCTGGATCGAGGGCCTGGACGTACCGCTGGTGCGCGCCGACGGGCGGCCCGCGGTGCACGATCTCGTCGCTCATCTGTACGCGCTCGGGCACCGGCGGCTGGCCATCATCACCGGGCCCGTGGCCAGCACGACCAGCAACGAAAGGGTGGACGCCTTCCGTTCGGCGCTGCACGCGCACGGCCTGCCGCTGCCCGAGACCTTCATCGGACAGGGCGACTTCCAGACCGCGAGCGGGCGGCGGGCCACGGACGCGTTCTTCGCGCTGCCGGAGCCACCGGACGCGATCTTCGCGACCGACAACCTGATGGCGCTCGGCGTCATGGAGCAGCTCCGCACCCTCGGACTGCGGGTCCCGCACGACGTGTCGCTCGCCGCCTTCGACGACATCCCGTGGTTCCTGCACACCGACCCCCCGATCACCGCCATAGCCCAGCCCACCCAGGAACTGGGCCACCGCGCGGTCGCCGCACTGACCGACCTGGTGGAGGGCCGGAGCGCCGGTTCCGTCACGCTCTCCGCCCACCTCACAGCGCGCCGCTCCTGCGGCGAAGACGAAAGGACGCGTCGTTGACCACCCCAGACCCGCCCCCGGCACGGGAACTGCTGCGCACGGAAGGCATCCGCAAGACCTTCCCCGGCGTGGTCGCGCTCGACGGTGTCGACTTCGACCTGCGCGCCGGTGAAGTGCACGTCCTGCTGGGCGAGAACGGCGCCGGCAAGAGCACGCTGATCAAAGTGCTCTCCGGCACCTACCGCCCGGACGAGGGACGGGTGCTCTGCGACGGCAGAACGGTACGGATCGCCGACGCCGAGGCCGCGGAGAAGCTCGGCATCGCCACCATTCACCAGGAGTTCAACCTGGTGCCGCACCTGTCCGTCGCGGAGAACATCTTCCTGGGGCGGCAGCCGCGCCGCCTGGGCCTCGTGGACCGCAGGAAGATGGAGGCCGACGCGAAGGTGCTGCTGGACCGGGTCGGGATCACCGCCTCGCCGCGCACCCCGGTGGGCAAGCTCGGCATCGCCGGCCGGCAGATGGTCGAGATCGCCAAGGCGCTCAGCCTGCGCACCCGAATCCTGATCATGGACGAGCCGACCGCCGTGCTCACCGCCGAAGAGGTCAACCGTCTGTTCGCCATCGTCCGCAAGCTGCGGGCCGAAGGCGTGGGCATCGTTTTCATCACCCACCACCTGGAGGAGATCCCCGCCATCGGCGACCGGGTCACCGTGCTGCGGGACGGCCGCAGCGTCGGCCAGGTCCCGGCCGGCACCAGGCAGGAGGAGTTGGTGCGGCTGATGGTGGGCCGCAGCATCGAGCAGCAGTACCCGCGCCAGGCCGCACCGGCCCAGGGCGCCGGTGCCGGGTCGGGCGCCCCGCTGCTGCGGGTGACCGGCCTGCGCAGGCAGGGCGTGTTCGACAACGTCTCCTTCGAGGTGCGCGCCGGCGAGGTCGTCGGCATCGCCGGACTGGTCGGCGCGGGCCGCACCGAGGTGGTGCGGGCCGTCTTCGGCGCCGACCGCTACGACGCCGGCCGCGTCGAGGTCTCCGGCAAGCGGCTGCCGGGCGGCGACGTGTGGGCCTCGCACTCGGCCGGGCTCGGGCTGGTCCCCGAGGACCGCAAGGGGCAGGGCCTGCTGCCGGACGCCTCGGTCTCGGAGAACCTCGGTCTGGTCACCCTCCGCGAGGCGAGCAAGGGCGGCCTGGTGGACCGCGCCGGGCAGCGCAGGGCCGCGTCCCGGATCGCCGAGCGGCTCGGGGTGCGGATGGCCGGGCTGGACCAGCACGTGCGCACGCTCTCCGGCGGCAACCAGCAGAAAGTCGTGATCGGCAAGTGGCTGCTCGCCAACAGCCGCGTGCTGATCCTCGACGAACCGACCCGCGGCATCGACGTGGGCGCGAAGGTCGAGATCTACCAGCTCATCAACGAGCTGACGGCCTCCGGCCACGCGGTGCTGATGATCTCCAGCGACCTCCCCGAGGTGCTGGGCATGAGCGATCGGGTCCTGGTGATGTCCCAGGGCCGGATCGCCGGTGAACTGACCGCGCGGGAAGCGACCCAGGACGCCGTCATGGCCCTGGCCGTCGGCACCTCCGCGCCAGGAACGAGCGAGATGGAGGACTCTCCCCGTGGCCATTGACACGCAGCCGGGTCACCGCCTGGACAAGCGCCCCGGCGGCAAGCGAGGGCCGAACCCGGCCCGTCGCGTCGTGGAGGACACAGGGCGCGTACTGCAGGACAACGGCGCGCTGGTCGCGCTGCTCGTCCTGGTGCTGGTGCTGTCGTTCTGGACCAGCAACTTCTTCACCGCGACGAACCTGCTCAACGTGGGCGTCCAGGCGGCCGTGACCGCGATCCTGGCCTTCGGCGTCACCTTCGCCATCGTCTCCGGGGGCATCGACCTGTCGGTCGGCTCGGTGGCCGCCTTCTCCGGAGTGATGCTGGGCTGGTTCACCACCACCCAGGGCATGCCGGTCTTCGTCGGCGTGCTGCTGGCGATCCTCTCGGGCACCGCCTGCGGACTGCTGAACGGCATCCTGATCTCCTACGGCAAGCTGCCGCCGTTCATCGCGACCCTGGCGATGCTCTCGGCGGCGCGCGGCCTGGCGCAGGTCGTCTCCGAGGGCAGCCCCGTCGTGCTGCCCGACTCCCTCTCCTGGATCGGCAAGACGATCGGTGAGTGGCTGCCGGTGCCGGTCATCGTGATGATCGTGATGGGTCTGCTGGCGGCGCTGGTGCTCAACCGCACCTACAGCGGCCGGTCGATGTACGCGATCGGCGGCAACGAGGAGGCCGCGCACCTGTCCGGTATCCGGGTCCGCCGCCAGAAGCTGGTGATCTACACCCTGGTGGGTGCCTTCGCCGCCGTCGCCGGGATCGTCCTGGCCTCGCGGCTCGCCTCGGCCCAGCCGACGGCTGCCGAAGGTTACGAACTGGACGCGATTGCCGCCGTCGTCATTGGTGGTGCCAGTCTGGCCGGAGGCGTGGGCAAGGCTTCCGGAACGCTGATCGGGGCCCTTATCCTCGCTGTTCTGCGCAATGGGCTCAACCTGCTCGATGTTTCCGCTTTCTGGCAGCAGGTCGTCATTGGGGTAGTTATTGCGCTCGCCGTGCTCCTCGATACACTGCGTCGCCGCGCATGATCCTTATGCGACGGGGGAGCTCGCGTAGTTCATCCATCTGCCGACTGCAAGGAATGCAGCAATGAGCAAGAGAACGAACACGTCTGTCGTCGTCATGGCCACGGCAGTCGCGCTGACGGCAACGGCCTGTGGCTCGGGCGACGGGTCGAGCGACGGCAAGGAGAAGCCCAAGATCGGCTTCGCCATATCCGCGCTCAACCAGCCCTTCATGGTCCAGATGAAGAAGGGCGCCGAGGAGGAGGCCAAGGCCCAGGGCGCCGAGCTGAGCGTCCAGAACGCCTCGGACGACGCCTCCCAGCAGGCCAACCAGATCCAGAACTTCACCTCCCAGCAGGTGAAGTCGATCATCATCAACCCGGTCGACTCGGATGCCGCGGCCCCCTCGGTCAAGGCCGCCAACAACGCGAAGATCCCGGTGATCGCCGCCGACCGCAGCGTCAACAAGGCCGACATCAAGACCACCGTCGCCTCCGACAACGTGGCGGGCGGCGAGAAGGCCGCCAAGGAGATCGCCGACCAGCTCGACGGCAAGGGCCAGGTCCTGTGGCTCCAGGGCCAGACCGGCACCTCCGCGTCGCGCGAGCGCGGCAAGGGCTTCAAGCAGGGCCTGAAGGAGTACCCGGGCATCAAGGTCGTCACCAAGCAGCCCGCGGACTTCCAGCGCACCAAGGGCCTGGACGTGACCACCAACGCCATGCAGTCGCACCCGGAGATCGACGCGGTCTTCGCGGAGAACGACGAGATGGCGCTCGGCGCGGTCAAGGCGCTCGGCTCCAAGGCCGGCAAGTCCGTCAAGATCGTCGGCTTCGACGGCACCGGTGACGCGATGAAGGCCATCAAGAAGGGCACCATCAACGCGACCGTCGCCCAGCAGCCCACCGAGCTCGGCAAGATGGCCGTCCGCAACGCCATGCGCGTCATCGACGGCTCCACCGTCGACAAGCAGATCAAGGTCCCGGTGAAGGTCGTCACCAAGAAGAACGTCGACCGGTTCTCCTGACCGGGAGCCGGACGGACGACAGGCTGAACGGCCCGCCGCGGACACCCGTACCCGCGCGGGACGAGAAGGAGCACCCCGGATGCACGGATACGACCTGCTGGTCGTGGGTTCCGCCAACGCCGACCTGGTCATCGGCCTCGAACGCCGGCCGGGCCCCGGTGAGACGGTGCTCGGGTCGGACATGGTGATCCACCCGGGCGGCAAGGGCGCGAACCAGGCGGCGGCAGCCGCCCGACTCGGCGCCCGCACCACGCTGCTCGCGCGCGTCGGCGCCGACGCGTACGGCCGCATGCTGGCCGAGGCGCAGCGGGCGGCGGGTGCCGACCCGGCGGGGCTCCTGATGGGAGCGGCGGACGCGCCCGGCACGGTGGACAGCAGCGGCACCGGCGGTGCCGCCGAGGGCGAGGACGCTCCGACCGGCGTCGCCCTCATCACCGTGGACGCGGCCGGCGACAACAGCATCGTCGTCTCCCCCGGTGCCAACGCCCGCCTCACGCCCGACGACGTGGCAGCGGCGCGCGACCTCTTCGAGGCCGCCGCCGTCGTCTCCCTCCAACTGGAGATCCCCCTGGAGACGGTTGCCGCGGCGGCGCGATCCGCCGCCGAACACGGGGCACGGGTGGTGCTCAACCCCTCACCGCCCGCCCGGCTGCCGCAGGACGTGCTGGCACTGTGCGATCCGCTGGTGCTCAACGAGCACGAGGCCCGGCTGCTGCTGGCCGACAGCCAGTCCCCGGACTCGGAACCCGGGCAGTCGCCGGAATCGGATCCCGGGGAGTGGGCGGGTGCCCTCCTCGCGCTGGGCCCGCGCAGTGTCGTGGTCACCCTGGGCGCCGAGGGCGCGCTGGTGGCCGGACCCGGAGTGGGCACCGCGGCGGACTCCGGGACGGCGGACGGCTCCGGCACCGTGCGGGTGCCCAGTCCGCGGGTGCGGGCCGTGGACACCACCGGCGCGGGCGACGCCTTCACCGGCGCGCTCGGCTGGCGGCTGGGCCGCGGCGACGGTCTGGTGGAAGCGGTGCGCTACGCGGTGCGCGTCGGCGCCCTCGCGGTGACCCGTCCGGGTGCCCAGGAGTCCTACCCGAGCGCGGCGGACGTCGAGGCCGCCGACCAGGAGAGCGCGGCATGAAGAAGTCCGGAATCCTCAACCGCCACCTCAGCGGGGCCCTCGCCCGGCTGGGGCACACCGACCTCGTCGTGGTGTGCGACGTCGGCCTCCCCGTCCCGGAGGGCCCCGACGTGGTGGATCTGGCCTTCCGCGCCGGAGTGCCCGGTTTCGCCGAGGTGCTCGCCGGCCTCCTGGAGGAGCTGGAGGTGGAGGGTGCGCGTGCCGCGACAGAGGTACGGCAGGCCAACCCCGAGTGCGGCGCACTGCTGGAGGGGCACTTCCCGGAGCTGGAACTGGTGCCGCACGAGGAGCTGAAGATGCTGACGCGGCAGGCCCGGCTGGTGGTGCGTACCGGTGAGGCCAAGCCCTACGCCAACGTGGTGCTGCGCTGCGGCGTGCCGTTCTGACGCGGCAGGTGGACGCTACGAGGGGCCCGGTCCGCGGACCGGGCCCCTCGCCTCTCCCCTCGGCCTCCCGCTGCTGCCCCCAGGGCGAGCCGACAGCGGCAGGACCCGCGACTGTGCGAAAGGGTTGCTGCGCCGGGTGACGGCTGAGCCCGGACGCCGGGGGGCGGGCCGGCCCGGACCCGCGGCCCGGGTTGCGGCCCGGTCCCGCAACCCGGGGGCGCCTACAGGACATGGCGGAGGTACCGCGCCGCGGTCTCCCGCAGCACCTGGGTGCCGTCCCGCTCCCACAGCGCCGGGTTGAAGATCTCCACCTCCACCGGACCCCGGTAGCCCGCGGCCTCCGTCCACGCGCGGAAGGCCCGCAGATCGATCGCGCCGTCCCCCAACTGGCCGCGCCCCAGCAGCACTCCCGCGGGCAGCGGGGTGACCCAGTCCGCGAGCTGGAGGAGCGCGATCCGGTGCTGCGCGCCCGCGCGTGCGAGCTGCCGCGGCACCCGCTCGTCCCACCACAGGTGGTAGGCGTCCACCACGACCCCGACCTCCTCGGCGGGGAACCGTCCGGCGAGGTCGAGAGCCTGGCCGAGCGTGGAGACCACACACCGGTCCGCGGCATACATCGGGTGCAGTGGTTCGAGCGCCAGGCGTACGCCGCGCTCCCTGGCGGCGGGGACGAGTTCGGCGAGCGCGTCGGCGACCCGCTCGCGCGCCGCAGCGAGGTCACGCTCCCCCTCCGGCAGCCCGCCGGGGACCAGCACCAGGACGCCGGTGCCCAGTTCGGCCGCCTCGTCGAGGGCTGCACGGTTGTCGTCCAGCGCGGCGCGCCGCGCCGCGGGCTCCCGTGCGGTGAAGAAGCCACCCCGGCACAGCGAGGTGACGGCCAGTCCGTGCCGGCGCATCAGGCGGGCCGCGGCGGCCGGACCGTGGGCCCGCACCGGCTCGCGCCACAGCCCGACGCCGCCGATGCCCAGTTCGGCCGCGCCGCGGGCCAGTTCGGCCAGCGAGAGCTGACGCACGGTCTCCTGGTTGACCGAGAGCCGTGCCAGGCCCTCCCTGGTGGTGCGTGCCCGGCTCACTGGACCACTCCTCCCACCGCGAGCAGGTGCTTCATCCGGTGCTCGGCACGTTCCGGGTCGGGGAAGAGGCCGAGCCCGTCGGCGAGTTCCCAGGCGCGCGCCAGATGCGGCAGCGAGCGGGCCGACTGCAGCCCGCCGACCATGGTGAAGTGGTCCTGGTGCCCGCAGAGCCAGGCGAGCAGCACCACACCGGTCTTGTAGTGGCGGGTCGGCGCCTGGAAGAGGTGCCGGGCCAGCGCGACGGTCGGGTCGAGCACCGCCCGGAACCCCGCCGTGTCCCCCGCGTCCAGCAGTGCCGCGGCGTGCGCGGCGAACGGCGCCAGCGGATCGAGGACACCGAGCAGCGCGTCGCTGTGGCCCGCCTCGTCGCCCTCGATCAACTGCGGGTAGTGGAAGTCGTCCCCGGTGTAGCAGCGCACCCCGGCCGGCAGCCGCCGCCGCAGCGCCACTTCGCGGTCCGCGTCCAGCAGCGAGACCTTCACCCCGTCCACCTTCCCGGGGTGCGCCGCGACGATGCGCAGCAGGGTGCCGGCGGCCGCGTCCGGGTCGCGGCTGCCCCAGTAGCCCTCCAGCGCGGGGTCGAACGCGGGCCCCAGCCAGTGCAGGACGACCGGACTGCTCACCTGGCGCAGCAGCGTGCCGTAGACGTGCTCGTAGTCCTCCGGGCCGCGCGCCACGGCCGCCAGTCCGCGGGAGGCCAGCAGGACGGCCTGTGCGCCCGCCTCCTCGGTCAGCGCGAGCTGCTCCTCGTAGGCGGCGACGACCGCGGCCGTCGCCGAGGAGGCAGCCGGCCGGTCCCGGCCCGGTACCCGGGGGTCCAGCAGGTCGGTGCCCACGCCGCAGGCCACCTGCCCGCCGACCGCCTTCGCCTCGGCGGCCGTGCGCCGGATCAGTTCGCCGGCTCCCGCCCGGTCCAGGCCCGCGCCGCGCTGTGCGGTGTCCATGGCCTCGGCGACCCCCAGCCCGTGGCTCCACAGGTGGTGCCGGAAGGCGAGGGTGGCGTCCCAGTCGAGCGCCGCGGGGCCGTCGGGCGGCACGTCGGCCAGTGGGTCGGCCACCACGTGGGCGGCCGCCAGGAGCCTGCGGGAGGTGCACCGCGGCCAGGGCCCGGTGCCCTCCGGACGGCGTCCGCGTACGGCGGGCGCGGGGACGCGGCGGGGTTCGTGGGTGCGGAGGCCCCCGGTGGCGGGGTCGGGCAGCCGGATCACAGCACCAGCTCCGGCACCTCGATGCGGCGGCCCTGCTCCGAGGAGGTGCGGGCCAGTTCGGCGAGCTGCACCCCGCGGGCGCCCGCGAGCAGGTCCCAGGGGCACGGCCCGGCGGACTGTCCCCGGGCGTCCCCGTCGCCGGGGTCGCCACCGCCGTCCCCGCCGTCCCCGCCCGGACCGGTGCCGTCCCGGTCGGCGACGCGGCGCAGGAAGAGCTCCCACTGGGCCTTGAAGCCGTTGGTGGCCTCGTCCCCGTCGTTGTCGGGCACCTCCTGCCACTGGTCGCGGAACCGCTCGGCGGCGGGCAGGTCCGGGTTCCACACCGGCCTGGGGGTGCCGGCCCGGTGCTGGTAGCGGCAGCCGCGCAGACCGGCGACGGCGGAGCCCTCGGTGCCGTCCACCTGGAACTCGACCAGTTCGTCGCGGTGCACCCGCACCGCCCAGGAGGAGTTGATCTGGGCGACCGCGCCCCCCTCCAGGGTGAAGATGCCGTACGCGGCGTCGTCCGCCGTGGCCCGGTAGGGCTCTCCCCGCTCGTCCCAGCGGTGCGGCAGATGGGTGGCCAGGTGGGCCTGGACGGAGGTGACCCGGCCGAAGAGGCTGTGCAGCACGTACTCCCAGTGCGGGAACATGTCGCTGACGATGCCGCCGCCGTCCTCGGCCCGGTAGTTCCACGAGGGCCGCTGGGCGCTCTGCCAGTCGCCTTCGAAGACCCAGTAGCCGAACTCGCCCCGCACCGAGAGCACCCGGCCGAAGAAGCCGCCCCTGACCAGCCGGGCGAGCTTGCGCAGTCCGGGCAGGAAGAGCTTGTCCTGGACGACGCCGTGCTCGACTCCGGCCCGGGACGCCGCCCTGGCCAGCTCCAGGGCGCCGTCGAGCGAGGTGGCGGTGGGTTTCTCCGCGTAGACGTGCTTGCCGGCCGCGACGGCCTTGCGCAGTGCCGCCAGGCGCTCGGAGGTGATCTGGGCGTCGAAGTAGACCTCGATGCCGTCGTCCGCCAGCGCCGCGTCCAGGTCGGTGGAGACGGCCCGCGGGTCCAGCCCGTGCTGCTGCGCGAGGGAGCGCAGCGCGTCCTCCCTGCGGCCCACCAGGACCGGTTCGGGCCACAGCGTCCGGCCGCCGCCCAGGTCGAGTCCGCCCTCCTCGCGCAGCGCGAGCAAGGAGCGCACGAGGTGCTGGCGGTGGCCCATCCGGCCGGTGACGCCGTTCATGGCGATGCGGATCGTCCTGCGTGACACGTGTACTCGTCTCCCTGCTGTCGCGGCGCCCGGTTCGGCGAGCGCGTCCGCGCGGTGGCATCGACACGTAGTAAGCGCTTTCTGACGGCCAACGGCTCACGGTAACCCCAACGGACATGCCGGACAAGGGAGTTGGCGGAGCACAGGGCGGTCCACGGAGCGCATGGGACCATGTCGTCGTCCCGGAGGCGGCGGAGGAGCGGAGGACGCACCGATGGCAGTGACCCTGGCGGACGTCGCCGCCCGCGCCGGTGTCTCCTCCGCGACCGTCTCCCGGGTGCTGAGCGGCGGCTATCCCGTCGCGGGCGCCACCAGGAGCCGCGTGCTGCGCGCCGTGGCCGAGCTGGAGTACGTCGTGGACGGTCCCGCCAGCGCGCTCGCCGCCGCCAGTTCCGACCTGCTGGGCATCCTCGTCAACGACATCGCCGACCCCTTCTTCGGCATCATCGCCGGCGCCGTGCAGAGCGAGCTGGACAGCGGTGCGGACGCGTCCGTGCCGCACAAGCTCGCCGTGGTCTGCAACACCGGCGGATCGCCGGAGCGCGAGCTGACCTACCTCACCCTGCTGCAGCGCCAGCGGGCGGCGGCGATCGTGCTGACCGGCGGAGCGGTCGAGGATCCGGCGCACCGCGCGTCGCTGGCCGCGCGCCTGCGACGGCTCACCGCGGGCGGCACCCGGATCGTGCTGTGCGGCCGACCGCCGCTGGACCCTCCGGAGCCGGGCACGGAAGCGGCGGCGGTCCCGGAGGCGGGGCCGGTCGCCGAGCCCGCGGTGCGGCCGGTGCCGGCGGCGCGGGGCAGGGGTGCCCGGCGCCTCGCGCGCGGTGCCGTCCTGACCGTGGCCTTCGACAACCGCGGCGGCGCGCACGCCCTGACCGAGCACCTGCTCACGCTGGGCCACCGGCACATCGGCTACATCGCCGGGCCTTCGGAGCGGACCACCACCCGGCACCGGCTGGCGGGCCATCTGGCGGCGCTGGCGGCGCACGGGGCCGCCGGTCCGGACCGGGCGGAGCGGCTGACCGTGCACGCGGGCGGCTACGACCGCTCCTGCGGCTACCGGGGCACCGTCGAACTGCTGTGCAGGGCGCCGGAGACGACCGCAGTACTGGCCGCCAACGACACGGTCGCACTCGGGGTCTGCGCCGCCCTGCGGGACGCCGGGCTGCGGGTCCCGCAGGATGTGTCGGTGGCCGGATTCGACGACCTGCCCTTCAGCGCCGACGCCGCACCCGGACTCACCACCGTGCGGCTGCCGCTGCAGGAAGCCGGTGCCCGCGCCGGGCAGCTCGCCCTGGGCACCCGGCCGGCCCCGCCGGGCGGGACGACGACGGTGCCGCACGCGCTGGTGGTCCGCACCTCCACCGCGCCGCCCCGCGCCGGAGCGTGAGCCCCTCGCGGGCGCGGCCGGTCGCAAGCCCCTCGCGGGCGCGGCCGGTCGCAGCCACCGTGCCTGTGCGGGCCCGCGCGCCGACACGAGCTTCCGGAACCTTGCCGCGGAGGAGGGCATCTGGTCGGGTGAGCGCATGCGACTCGCGTTCTCCACACTCGGCGTGCCCGGCATGCCCGTCGACGAAGTGCTGCGGCTGGCCGCCGACTCGGGCTTCCACGGTGTCGAACTGCGTGCCCACCCGGAGGAGCCCGTGCACCCCGGCCTCGACCGCGCCGCACGGCAGCGGGTGGCGGCGCAGTTCGCGGAGGCCGGTCTCACTCCGCTGGGGGTCGCCGGATACCCGCGGATGGCCGACAGCGGCGAGGACGCGCCGGTGCTGGAGGAGGTGCGCGCCCTGCTGGAGCTGGCCCACGACCTGGGTGCGCCGTACGCCCGGGTCTTCCCCGGCGGCGGCCCGGATGTCGCGGAGGGCGACGCGAACGCCGTACGGCGGCTGCGGCAGGCCGCCGTCATCGCCGCCGATCTGGGGGTGCGGGTGCTGCTGGAGACGCACGACTCGCACGCCACCGGCGCGGACGCGGCGCGGGTCCTGAGCGCCGTCGACCACCCGGGCGCGGGGGCCCTGTGGGATGTCATGCACACCTGGCGGGGCTGTGAGGACCCGGAGGAGACCTACCGGCTGCTCGCTCCGTACCTGGGCTATGTGCAGGTGAAGGACATCGCCTCGCGGGAGGACCCGGCACCGCTGGCGCCGGGCGAGGGCGTGCTGCCGCTCACCGAGGTCGCGGACGTGCTGACCCGGGCGACGGACGCGCAGGCGGACGCGGGCGTCGAGTGGCTGTGCTGGGAGTACGAGAAGCGCTGGTTCCCGGAGGTCCGTGAGCTGCCCGCACTGCTGCCCGGGGCCCGCGACCATCTGCTGGGCCTGCTGGCCGAAGCGGCCTGATCCGCCCGGCCCGGAACGCGAACGGCGGCGCCCCGCCGCGAAGGAGGGCGCCGCCGGCAGCCGCGTCAGGGCCGCGGGCCCGTGTCAGGGACGCAGTTCCAGCGTCTGCTTCCGGGGCTTGTCGAGCTTCTTGTCGTACGACGTCAGGCGCTTGGGCTTCTTCTTGTCCGCGTCGTGGTCCAGTCCGGCGAACTCCAGCACCATCTTGGTGGCGGCGGCCCGGTCGTCGTCCTCGAGAGTGGCGATCCGCGCGCCGTGGTCCTGTCCGGGCGCCCAGAAGACGGCCGTGTCCTTGGTGTGCCGGCCGGGACGGAACGGCTCGGCGCCCCACGGGTCGTTCTCACCATAGATGTAGAGCATCTGCGAGGAGCGGTGGCGCACCCAGCGGTCGATGTCGCGCATCGCCCTGTCGTGCTTGTTGAACTTCACCGGGATGCTGCGCGGCACGTAGGTGCTCGGCACGTTCAGGCCCGGGTACTTGCGCACGTCGTCGAGGAGGGGCTCCTCGTAGTCGGGCGACCCCATCTGGGTGCCCGCCTGGTAGTAGTACGGCACGTAGGGGGTGATGCCCTGGTCGGTGCCGGCCGACCAGCCGCCGATCTCGTCGGCCCACTTGTAGAGCGTGTCCGTGGAGGCGTCGGTGGCGGGCACCTCGTCGCACTCGCTCTCCAGGTGGTACTGCCAGAAGCCCCAGACGAGGTCCTGCGCGACCAGTTCGAAGGCCCGGTCGGCGCTGCCGGCCAGCTTGAAGGTGTAGTCGTTCTCCTTGGCCCACGCCTTGATCCGCGAGACCATCGCGCCGCGCCGCTCGAAGATCTCGTGCTGCGCGCCGTTGAGCCGGTCGCGGCACTCCTTGGAGCCGACGTTGCGGAAGAACTTGTAGTACGCGGAGTCCTCGTCGTTGCGGACGTCGTTGGGCGCCACGTAGGGCACTGTCCCGTCCATGTCACGCGGATAGAAGCGGCGGTAGTACGTCGCGGTCATGCCGCCCTTGCTGCCGCCGGTCGCGATCCAGTTCTTGCGGTAGATCTTCTTGAGCGCCTGGTGGATGCGGTGCTGGTCGCTGGCCGCCTGCCAGATGGTCAGCTTCGACCAGTCCGCGGGCTCGGGCCTGGAGGGCGTGAAGAACCGGTACTCCATGGAGACCTGGTTGCCGTCCGTCAACTGCGTCGGCTCACTGCGGCTGGGGTTGGTGTTGAGGTTGTAGCCGCTGGTGAAGAAGACCGTGGGCCGGTTCGTGTCCTTGTGCAGGATGGAGATGCGCTGTTTGAACGTGCCCTTCCAGGGACGCCGGTGGTCCACCGGCTGTTCGTAGTTGAGCAGGAAGAAGCGATATCCGTCGACGGGCTTCTCCTCGATGAGGCTCATCCCGGGCACCGCGAGGATGCGGTCCTTGATGTCCTGGCCGGCCGCGGGATCGGCCGCGGTGGCGGCCCCCGCCGAGGCGCTGCCGACGCTGAAGGTGCCTATCAGCACCACCAGAGACAGCAGCCATCTGAGCGTTTTACGCATTCACCCTCCCCTTACTGCGTCAAAAGTCGTCGTGAACCTATCGGCGTCCGACCGGCTTTGCCAGACCCCGACACCGACCCGCTGTACGCATACGGGTGAACGAGCACCGCTCAGCGGTGCGAACCGCCCTGTCGGCGGTCGCCGTTACGCTGCCGCCCATGGACGACTCCGCGCTTCCCACCCCGCCCGCACCGCTGGCCACCGGCCCGCGCGAGATGCGGCTGCTCTCCTTCCACACCGAGCCCGAGGAGACCCGCTTCCCGGACGCCCCGGTCGGCTACGTCCTGCTGGTCGTGCGGCACGCCGGGAAGCTGCTGATGGTGCACGTCCGCAGCCGCGCCTGCTGGGAGCTGCCCGGCGGCGGCATCGAGGAAGGCGAGAGCCCGCGCGGCGCCGCCCTCCGCGAACTGCGCGAGGAGACCGGCCAGACGGCCGACCCCGCTGCCCTGCGCTTCGCCGGGTTCGCCCGCACCTCGCTGGGCCCCGAGCAGCGAGTGCTCTACGGCGCCGTCTTCACCGGCGAACTGGCCGAGGTACTGCCCTTCACCCCGACCGAGGAGATCTCCGCACTGCACTGGCGCAGCGGTTCCGAGCCACTGCCCTGGGGCCAGGTGCAGACGGTCGACGAATATCTGGTCGGCCTGTGCGACGCCTGAGGCGTACTGTCGGCGCATGCCGCAGCCACACGGATTCACCTACGAGCAGCGCGGACCCGCGGGCACGGTGCTGATCAGCCACCGCGGCCGCCCGGTCACCACGCTGCGCGACGGGCGGGCGCAACGCTTCCTCCAGGAAGTCTCCGCGGGAGACGAACAGTTGGTCATGGCCCGCTGGACGGGCAACTACAAGCGCGGCAACGAGCGCACCGCCCGGGCGCACCCGCGCAACCGCGAGCGCTGACGCACGGGGCGAAGCGCACGCGGTCGCTCGGGGCGAAGCGCTCGGGGCCCGCGGTGCGGGGCGCGCGGGCCCCGGCGCGCGGGCCCCGGCGCGCGGGGCGGGCGCGCGCCTGGCGCGGTGCCCGCGACGCCCGCCCGCGCGCGCTCACACCACCGCGTGCTCGGAGCCGCCCGCCGTCTCCCCGGCGAAGGTCCGCCACAGCTCCGCGTAGCGCCCGCCCAGCGCCACCAGCTCCTCGTGGGTGCCGTCCTCGGCGATCCGGCCCTGGTCGAGGACGATCACCCGGTCGGCGCGCGCGGCCGTCGTCAGCCGGTGCGCCACCACCAGGGTGGTCCGTTCCCCCGCCAGCCGGTCGGTGGCCTGGTTGACCAGCGACTCGGTCGCCAGGTCGAGCGCCGCCGTCGCCTCGTCCAGCAGCAGGATCGCCGGGTCCACCAGTTCGGCCCGGGCCAGCGCGATCAGTTGCCGCTGTCCGGCCGAGAGATTGCGGCCCCGCTCGTCCACCTCGTGCAGATAGCCGCCCGACAGGGAGGCGATCATGTCGTGCGCGCCGACCCCCCGGGCCGCCGCCTCCACCTCCGCGTCCGTCGCGTCCATCCGCCCGTAGGCGATGGCGTCCCGCACGGTCCCGGGGAAGAGGTAGGGCTCCTGGGGCACCACGCCGATCCGGTGCCGGTAGCCGGTCAGGTCGATGCCGCGCAGGTCCTCACCGTCCGCCAGGACGGCGCCCCGGGACGGGTCGTAGAACCGCGCGACCAGCTTGACCAGGGTGGACTTGCCCGCACCGGTCTCGCCGACGAAGGCGACCGTCTCCCCGGCCGGAATGGTCAGCCGGATGTCCGAGAGCGCCGCCTGCTCCCCCTGCGTGCCGGAGGGGTCCTCGGTGGCGTAGTGGAAGTGCACGTCCCGGAACTCGATCCCGCCGCGCAGCGCGGTCACCTCCTGCGGCGCGGCGGCGACGGGCGTGCTGCTCTCCTCGCGCAGCAGCTCCTGGATGCGGCGCAGCGAGACGGCTGCCTGCTGATAGCCGTCGAAGACCTGCGAGAGCTGCTGCACCGGCGCGAAGAACAGCTCGATGTAGAGCAGGTAGGCCACCAGGGCCCCGGCCGACAGGGTGTTGTCCTCGATCCGTCCGGCGCCCACGACGAGCACCGCGGCGGTCGCCACGGCGGCGAGGAGCTGCACGAAGGGGAAGTAGACCGAGATCAGCCACTGACCGCGCACCCGCGCCCGGCGGTAGCCGTCGCTGCGGCGCTCGAACTGCTCGGCGCCGCGCTCCTCGCCGCGGAACGCCTGCACCATCCGCAGCCCGGCGACCGACTCCTGCAGGTCGGCGTTGACCACGCTGACCCGCTCCCGGGCCAGTTCGTACGCCTTGACGCTCTGCCGGCGGAAGAAGTAGGTGCCGACGACCAGCAGCGGCAGCGTCGCGAAGACCACCAGCGCCAGTTGGACGTCGAGCACCAGCAGCGCGCCGAGGATGCCCAGGAAGGTGAAGAGCGACACGACAGCGGTGACCAGCCCGGTCTGCAGGAACGTGGAGAGCGCGTCGACGTCGGTCGTCATCCGGGTCATCACGGCGCCCGCCTGGTGCCGTTCGTAGTAGTCGAGGCCCAGCCGCTGCAGTTGCGCGAAAATCTTCACCCGCAGGGCGTAGAGCACCCGCTCGCCGGTGCGTCCGGTCAGCAGCAGCGAGCCGGTCTGGGCGGCCCACTGGGCGACGACCACGGCCAGTGCCAGCCCGGAGGCGAACCAGACCGCGCCCAGCGCGCCCTTCTCCACCCCGTCGTCGATGCCGTGCCGGATCAGCACGGGCAGTACCAGCCCGAACCCGGCGTCCAGCGCGGCGAAGACCAGGGCGACCAGCAGGGCGGCGCCGAAGCCGCGCAGCAGGCGCCGCAGCCCGTAGGAGTCCTCGCGCCGCTCGGCGCGCTCCTCGTCCACCTCGGGGAGGTCGTCGGCCGGGGGCAGCGCCGCCACTCTGGCGAGCAGTTCGGGGCTGCCGGGCAGGCCCGCGAGTTCGGTGCCGAAGGCTCCGGGCCGGCCGGCCTGCGCGGCGGCGGTTCCGCTGCCGCCGCCCGGCAGAGCGCCCTCGGTCCCCGGCTCCTGCTCGCGCACCCACAGCTCGGGGGTCACCCCGTCGACGGTGTCGTGCGCGTCGTGCACGGCCATGCCGGCCGGGTCGCGCTCCACGTCACCGAGTTCGTCCGGGTCGGTCAGCAGCCGCCGGTAGAGGGCGCAGCGCTCGACCAGTTCCTCGTGGGTGCCGATGTCGGCCAGCCGGCCGCCGTCCAGTACGGCGATCCGGTCGGCCAGCGCCAGGGTGGACTGCCGGTGGGCGATCAGCAGCGTGGTACGGCCGGCCATCACCTCGCGCAGCGCCTCGTGGATCTCGTGCTCCACGCGCGCGTCCACGGCCGAGGTGGCGTCGTCCAGGAGCAGCAGGCGCGGGTCGGTCAGCAGGGCACGGGCGAGCGCGATGCGCTGCCGCTGGCCGCCGGAGAGGGTCAGCCCCTGTTCGCCGACGGTGGTCTCGTAGCCGTCCGGCAGCTCCTGGACGAACCGGTCGGCCTGGGCGGCCCGCGCTGCGGCGCGGATCTCCTCGTCGGTGGCGTCGGGCGCGCCGTAGGCGATGTTCTCCCGGAGGGAGGAGGAGAACAGGAAGGGGTTCTCGGGGACGAGCCCGATGGCGGAGCGCAGCGAGTCCAGGGTCAGCTCGCGCACGTCCTGGCCGCCCACGCGCACCGCGCCGCCGGTCACGTCGTAGTAACGCGGCAGCAGCATGGAGACGGTGGACTTGCCGCTGCCGCTGGCCCCCACCAGGGCGACCGTCTCACCGGGTTCGATGCGCAGACTGAAGCCGTCCAGCACGGGGGTGTCCGCCGCGTAGCCGAAGCTGACGTCCTCGAACTCGACGGAGGCGTCCGCGGCTGCGGGCAGGTCCCGGGCGTGCGGGCTCTCGGCCATCTGCGGCTCGGTGTCGATCAGGTCGTAGACCCGCTCGACGCCTGCTCTGGCCTGTTGTCCGACGGTCAGCATCATGGCCAGCATCCGGACCGGGCCGACGAGCTGCGCCAGATAGGTGGAGAAGGCGACGAAGGTGCCCAGCGTGATCTCGCCACGGGTGGCCATCCAGCCGCCGAGCGCGAGCATGGCGACCTGGCCGAGCGAGGGTACGGACTGCAGGGCCGGGGTGTAGCGCGCGTTGAGGCGCACGGTGCGCAGCCGGCCCGCGAACAGCTTCCGGCTGACGGCCCGGAGCTTCCCGGTCTCCTGCGCCTCCTGGCCGAAGCCCTTGACCACCCGGACGCCGCTGACCGCGCCGTCCACCACCGAGGCGACCGCTCCGGCTTGCTGCTGCGCGTACCAGGTGGCGGGGAAGAGCCGCTTGCGGCTCAGGTCGGCGACCCACCACAGCAGCGGGAAGACCGCGACGGAGACCAGGGTGAGCAGCGGCGAGAGGACGAGCATCACGACGAGCGCCACCAGGAACAGCAGCACGTTGCCGATCATCATCGGCAGCATGAACAGCAGGCTCTGCACGAGCTGGAGGTCGCTGGTGCCGCGGCCCACCACCTGCCCCGTGGACAGCTCGTCCTGGCTGCGGCCGTCCAGCCGGACGATCGAGCGGTACATCTCGGTGCGCAGGTCGTGCTGGACGTCCAGCGCGAGCCGCCCGCCGTAGTAGCGGCGGGCGTAGGTCAGTAGGTAGATGACGGCTGCCGCGGCGACGAGCAGTCCGATCCAGGCCCACAGGCCGCCCTGTCCGCCGACCACCACGTCATCGATGATGACCTTGGTCAGCAGCGGGACGAGCGCCATGACGGCCATGCCGCCGAGCGAGGCACCCAGTGCGAGCACCACCGCGCGCCTGTACCGCCAGCAGTACCCGGCCAGCCGCCGGGCCCAGCCCGGCGTACCCGCACTCTCCTCCGTCACCGCGTCCCCAGTCCCTTCACGTCGGCCTGCGCCCTTCCGTTCCTGCCGAGTGCCCAACATCGGGAGAGCGGGCTTTCATTCCGGACCGCGCCGGGGCGGGGGCGGAACCAGGTCCGGGGAAGGCCCGAAGCAGGGGCCGGGAGAGGGCCGAAGCAGGGGCCGGAAGAAGGGCGAAGCAGGGGCCGGGAGAGGGGCGAAGAGTGGCCGAAGGCGGCCCGGTGAGCGCGTGGCTCCACCGTGGCCGCCCCGGCCACCGACGGCGCGTCCCTGGGTGCGTGCGGGCCGGCACCCCCCACGAGGCCAGCTCCGCGACCGCTCCGCGCCGTCTTCCCGCGGGATCGCTTCTGCAGTCTGTCGATAACTTCCACGAAATGCACATCGACCGATCAAATTCAGTAACGTCCCGTATTAAACCAGTGGCACTCCGTGACTGAGCGGATGTTTTCCGGCACCCCGTCAAGCCCCCGCCGACCTGGGCCGTTCGGCGTCCCGAACGGGGGCGGTCCGCCCGCGGACCGCGGGGACCGTCCGCACACGTACGAAGCGCCGGAGGGGCCGCGCCCGCAACACGGCCGGAACACACTCATCCGGGGCACTTCCGTCAGCCGCGAGCGGCCGCGATCTGCCGTGTCATCAGCGTCGTCAGCTCGTACGCCGTGTGGGAGGCCGCGACCGACGTGATCTCCGCGTGGTCGTAGGCGGGGGCGACCTCCACCAGGTCGGCCGAGACGAGATGGCAGCCGGACAGCCCGCGCAGGATCTCCAGCAGCTCCCGCGAGGTGATCCCGCCCGCCTCCGGCGTGCCCGTACCCGGAGCGTGTGCCGGATCGAGCACGTCGATGTCCACCGACACGTACAGCGGGCGGGAGCCGATGCGCTGCCGGAGCTGGTCGGTCACCTCGTCCACCCCGCGCCGCATCACGTCCGCCGAGGTGACGATGCCGAAGCCCATCTTCGCGTCGTCGTCCAGATCCCGCTTCCCGTACAGCGGCCCCCTGGTGCCCACGTGGGAGAGCGCCGCGGTGTCCAGCAGCCCCTCCTCGGCCGCCCGCCGGAAAGGGGTGCCGTGCGTGTAGGCGGCGCCGAAATAGGTGTCCCAGGTGTCCAGGTGCGCGTCGAAGTGCAGCAGTGCGACGGGGCCGTGCTTGCGCGCCATCGCGCGCAGCAGCGGCAGGGCGATGGTGTGGTCGCCGCCGAGCGTCATCAGCCGGGCGCCGGAGTCCAGCAGGGAGCCGGCCGCCTCCTCCACCGTCTCGACGGCCTCACCGATGTCGAACGGGTTGACGGCGATGTCCCCGGCGTCCGCGACCTGCGCCAGCGCGAAGGGCGAGGCGTCCTGAGCCGGGTTGTAGGGCCGCAGCAGCCGGGACGCCTCCCGGATCGCGTTGCCGCCGAAGCGGGCACCCGGCCGGTAGGAGACACCGGTGTCGAAGGGGACGCCGACCACGGCGACGTCGGCGCGGCCGCCCGTCTCGTCGATCCGCGGCAGCCGCGCGAAGGTCGCCGGACCGGCGTAGCGGGGCACCCGCGAGGAGTCGACGGGACCGCGGGGAGTCGGAGCGCTGTCGGGGGTAGGTATGTCGCTGCTGGTCATACCGTCGAGCCTAGGCGGAATGCGCCCGTCCGCCGTTGGACGGTCCGCAGGAGCGTACCCCGCCTTTTGGACACTCCGTCCATCGAGCGACAGTACGAGCCACAATGGGTACATGTCGCAGCCGCTCTCGCCCGTGCCCCTGCCCCTGCCGCTTCCGGCAGCACCTTCCCGTGCCGAGCTGACCAGCCACCTGGTGCACGCCAGGATCGCGGGGGACGTCGCCACGCCGCGGGAGAACAACCTCTCCCACTACCGCAAGCTCGCCAACGGCGACCGCCACTACTGGCTCGGCCTGGAGCTGGGCGAGCGCTGGGCGGACGAGCAGGACGTGCTCGCGGTGATGGCCGAGCGCTGCGGCGTCAACGACGACCCGGACTACCGCACCGGCCAGGACACCATCGATCCGGAGCTGACCGTGGCGGCCCTGGACCGGGCCGCCGCCGAGCTCCGCAAGGCGGCGGAGGCACGCTCCCGGGTGCTGTTCGCCACCGGGCACCCGGGTGCACTGCTGGACATGCACGGCACCCTCGCCACCGCGCTGCGCGCGGCAGGCTGCGACATCGTCCGCACCCCGCTGCGGGTCTTCGCCGACGAGGGCGTCATCGTCCAGTTCCAGGGCGTCGCCGTCTACGAGCGGGGCGCCTCCCTGTGGCACACGCACTCCCCCCAGCCGATGGCGGGCGTGCTGCTCGGCCTGGAGCAGGCCGGCGAACCGCTGCCCGACCTGGTGGTGGCCGACCACGGCTGGGCGGGCCGGGCCGCACAGCAGGGGCTGACCACTGTCGGATTCGCCGACTGCAACGACCCCGCCCTCTTCCTGGGCGAGGCCGAAGGCACGCTGGAGGTCGCCGTACCCCTGGACGACCACGTGGTCGACCCGCGCTACTACGAGCCGATGACCGCCTACCTGCTGTCCGCCGCGGGGCTCGCGGGCTGATCCGCCGTCCGCTCCGCCGCGGCACCCGGCGCCTCCGCGCGCCGCGGCCGGGGAACCCGGACGACGCCCTCCTGGATGACGGAGACGACCAGCCGCCCGTCCCGGGTGAAGATCCGCCCCTTGCCGAGCCCCCGGCCGCCCTGCGCCGTGGGCGACTCCTGGTCGTAGAGCAGCCACTCGTCCGCGCGGAACGGGCGGTGGAACCACATCGCGTGGTCCAGTGAGGCCCCGACCACATCGCCGACGGCCCAGCCGCCCCGGCCGTGCGCGAGCAGCACGGAGTCCAGCAGCGTCATGTCCGAGACATACGTCGCCAGGCAGATGTGCAGCATCGGGTCGTCCAGCTCGCCGTCCAGCTTCCCGTTGGTGCGGAACCACACCTGGGAACGCGGCTCGCTCCGGCTGCCGACCCGGGCGAACGGCGGCTCCTCGACGTACCGCAGATCCACCGCGGCCCGTGCCCGCAGCAGGCGCTCGGGCACCTGCGGGTCGGCGAACAGCTCCCGGTAGCGCGGCACCTTCTCCTCCGCGGTCGGCAGCGTCTCCGGATCGGGCGCCGGGGGCATCGGCTCCTGGTGCTCCAACCCCTCCTCGTGCGTCTGGAACGAGGCGGACAGATGGAAGATCGGCTGCCCGTGCTGCACCGCCACCACCCGGCGCGTGGTGAAGGACCGGCCGTCGCGTATCCGGTCCACGGTGTAGACGATGTGCGCCCCGGGGTCGCCGGGACGCAGGAAGTACGCGTGCAGGGAATGCGGCAGCCGCCCGGCCGGGACGGTGCGGCAGGCGGCGACGAGCGCCTGCGCCGCGACCTGTCCGCCGAAGACCCGGGGCACCAGGGAGGCGCGGCTGCTGCCCCGGAAGATGTCCTGCTCGATCCGCTCCAGGTCGAGCAGATCGAGCAGGTCGGTCAGTTCCTGGCTCATGTCGCTGCGGCCGCCCGGTGGTGGAGCCACGTCGGCACCGGGCCGCTCACAGGCCCATGGACTTCGCGACGATGGAGCGCATGACCTCGCTGGTGCCGCCGTAGATGCGTGAGACGCGGGTGTCGGCGTACAGGTTGGCGATCGGGTACTCCAGCATGTAGCCGTACCCGCCGTGGAGCTGGAGGCACTTGTCGATGACCCGGGCCGCGGTCTCGGTGGTGAACAGCTTGGCCGAGGCGGCGTCCGCCGGAGTCAGCTCACCGGCGTCCAGCGCCTCCAGCGCGCGGTCCACGACGGCCTGCAGCGCGTCCACGTCGGACTGGCAGTCGGCGAGCACGAACTTGGTGTTCTGGAAGGAGGCCACCTCCTTGCCGAAGACCGTCCGCTCCTTGACGTACTCGTGGGCGAAGCGCACCGCCGCCGCCGACATCGCGTAGGCACCCAGCGCAATGCCCAGCCGCTCCTGGGGCAGGTTGTGGGTGAGGTAGGAGAACGCCTTGCCCTCCTCGCCCAGCAGGTCCTCGACCGGCACCTTGACGTCGGTGAAGGACAGCTCGGCGGTGTCGGAGGAGCGCAGCCCGAGCTTCTCCAGCTTGCGGCCGACCGCGTAGCCCTCGCTCCTGGCGTCCACCACGAGGATCGAGATGCCGCCGCGCCGGTCGGCGGGGTCCGGAGCCGCGGTGCGGGCGCAGACCAGCACCCGGTCGGCCTGGACACCGCCGGTGATGAAGGTCTTGGCGCCGTTGAGGATGTAGTGCGTGCCGTCCTCGGACAGCTTGGCGGTGGTCTTCATCCCGGCCAGGTCGGAACCGGTGCCCGGCTCGGTCATGGCGATCGCCGTCATCATCTCGCCGGAGACGAAGGCGGGGAGCCAGCGCTTCTTCTGCTCCTCGGAGCCGTACTTGAGCAGGTAGGGGAGGCAGAGCGCGGTGTGCACGCCGGAGCCGCCGAAGCTGACCCCGGCGCGGGCGCACTCCTCGGTGATCACGGCGTTGTACTTGAAACTCGTCTCCCCCGCGCCGCCGTACTCCTCGGGGACCTCGATGCCGAAGACGCCCAGCTCGCCGAGCTTCTTGTAGAAGTCCTTGGGGACATAGCCCTGCTCGGCCCACTGCGGGTAGTGGGGCACGACCTCCGCCGCGATGAAGTCGCGGATCGTCCGGCGGAACGCTTCGTGGTCCTCGTTGAACACCGTGCGGCGCACAGCACGCCTCCTCGTCGCCTCGGCATGGCTAAGCGCTTGCTCAGCCTACACACGTCAAAGCTACCGAGCAGTCACCTCGGCTGTCCAGGGCGAACCGGGGCCGACCGGGGCCGTGACCCGCTTCGCCCTCCCGGAGGGGTACCGCTTCGGGGTGCCCACCCGTCAGACCGGGGTGTCCGGCCCCTCGGACCCGGGGGGCGGGTACGCAGCCTGCACCGCGGGGCCGCCGCCCGACCCCTCCGCCGCGGGCGCGGCGGACGAGAGCGCGCCGCGGGCCAGGCGGTGCAGCAGCGCCGCCGTCGTCTCCCGGTCCGGCAGCGCCGAAGGGCCGCTCAGGTGCGGCGTCGAGTTCAGCAGCCCGAAGACGGTGTGCACCGAGACCCGCGCCTCCAGCTCGGTCAGATCCGGGTACAGCGCGCGGACCGCCGAGACCCACAGCTCGACGTACTGCCGCTGGAGCTTGCGGACCTGCTTGCGGTCGGCCTCCCGCAGCCGGTCCAGCTCCCGGTCGTGCAGGGTGATCAGCTCGCGGTCGTCCAGCGCGAAGTCGATGTGCCCGTCGATCAGCGCGTCCAGCGCCGCCCCCGGCGACAGGCCCGCCGCCGCCGACTCCTCGGCCCGGCGCCGCCCCCCGTCGTAGAGCCGCCGGCTGATTCCGACCAGCAGCTCGGCCAGCATCGCGTCCTTGCCCGCGAAGTGGCGGTAGAGACCGGGGCCGCTGATGCCCACCGCGGCCCCTATCTCGTCGACGCCCACCCCGTGGAAGCCGCGCTCGGCGAAGAGCCGTGCGGCCTCCCGCAGAATCTGCTCCCGCCGGCTGGGTGCGGCCGTGCCTGCCGTCTTCGTGCTCATGCTGACCATTCTAGACAGCCGCGTTAGTCAGCGTTAACCTGGAGGCGTCGAGTTAACGCTGACTAACTGTGTTCGCTGGCAGTACTGGCAGTACTGGCAGTGCTGGCAGTGCTGGCAGTGCTGGCAGTGCTGGCAGTGCTGGCAGCGCCGCCCGTACTGGCCGCGCCTGCCGCGCTGCCCGCGGTGGTCACGGTCGGCTGCGTCGGCTCGTGGTGCGTCGCGCCGGACATGAGGTGGCGCGGCGGGAAGGGCGTGTGTCGTGCGAGCGAGGGGGCCGGTCGGATGAACGAGCGAGCAGTGCGGGACGTGAGCGGGCACGGGCCCGCGGCGCCGCGCCTGAGCAGCACCCTCGACCCCGGTTCGGACGCCGCCGGGGAGAACCGCAGGGCCCACCGCGAGCTGGCCGGGCAGCTCCGGGAGAAGCTCGCACGCGCCCGGCTCGGCGGCGGTGCCCGGGCACGCGAACGGCACACGGCGCGGGGAAAGCTGCTGCCGCGGGAGCGCGTGGACGCGCTGCTGGACCCCGGCTCCCCCTTCCTGGAGATCGCACCGCTGGCGGCCGACGGGATGTACGACGACGCGGCGCCCGCCGCCGGGGTGATCGCGGGGATCGGCCGGGTCGCCGGCCGCGAGGTGGTCGTCGTCGCCAACGACGCCACGGTCAAGGGCGGCACCTACTACCCCATGACGGTCAAGAAGCACCTGCGTGCGCAGGAGATCGCCCTGGAGAACCGGCTGCCGTGCCTCTATCTGGTGGACTCCGGCGGCGCGTTCCTGCCGATGCAGGACGACGTCTTCCCCGACCGGGACCACTTCGGCCGGATCTTCTACAACCAGGCCCGGATGTCCGCCGCCGGTGTCCCGCAGATCGCCGCGGTCCTCGGCTCCTGCACCGCGGGAGGCGCCTACGTCCCCGCGATGAGCGACGAGGCGGTGATCGTGCGCGGGCAGGGCACGATCTTCCTCGGCGGGCCCCCGCTGGTGAAGGCGGCGACCGGTGAGGTCGTTACTGCCGAGGAACTGGGCGGCGGCGAGACGCACTCGCGGATCTCCGGAGTGACCGACCACCTGGCGGAGGACGACGCGCACGCGCTGCGCATCGTCCGGCACATCGTCGCCACCCTGCCCGCACCCGCCGACACCGCGGCCCTGCCCTGGAGCGTGCGCCCCGCCGAGGAGCCGGCCCTGGACCCGGCCGGGCTCTACGACGCCGTCCCCGCCGACTCCCGCACCCCCTACGACGTGCGCGAGGTCATCGCCCGCGTGGTGGACGGCTCGCGGTTCCAGGAGTTCAAGGCGGAGTACGGCACCACCCTGGTCACCGGCTTCGCCCACGTACACGGCCATCCGGTCGGTGTGGTCGCCAACAACGGCATCCTCTTCTCCGAATCGGCCCAGAAGGGCGCCCACTTCATCGAGCTGTGCGACCAGCGCGGCATCCCGCTGCTCTTCCTGCAGAACATCTCCGGCTTCATGGTCGGCAAGGACTACGAGGCGGGCGGCATCGCCAAGCACGGCGCCAAGATGGTCACCGCGGTGGCCTGCGCCCGGGTGCCGAAGCTGACGGTCGTGATCGGCGGCTCCTACGGCGCCGGCAACTACTCGATGTGCGGCCGGGCCTACAGCCCCCGCTTCCTGTGGATGTGGCCGAACGCCAAGATCTCCGTGATGGGCGGGGAGCAGGCGGCCTCGGTGCTGGCCACCGTCAAGCGGGACCAGATGGAGGCACGCGGCGAGGAGTGGAGCGCCGAGGAGGAAGAGGAGTTCCGCGCACCGGTCCGTGCGCAGTACGAATCCCAGGGCAACGCCTACTACGCCACGGCCCGGCTGTGGGACGACGGGGTGATCGACCCCCTGGAGACCCGTCAGGTGCTGGGGCTGGCCCTGACCGCCTGTGCCAACGCCCCGCTGCCCGGACGCGATCCCGAGGCGCCGCGCTTCGGCGTCTTCCGGATGTGAGGGGCCGGACGTGACACAGCCGAACGCGAAGGGGGCCGCGGACGCGGCCGGAAGCACGACCGGAGCGGAGCGCCCCGGGACCGGAAGCCACGGGGTCGTGAGGACGAGGAGAGGGCCGATGTTCGACACGGTGCTGGTCGCCAACCGCGGCGAGATCGCGGTGCGGGTGATCCGTACGCTGCGCAGGCTCGGCATCCGCTCCGTCGCGGTGCACAGCGACGCGGACGCCGACGCCCGCCATGTGCGCGAGGCCGACACCGCCGTGCGGATCGGCCCCGCGGCGGCGGTCCACAGCTATCTGAGCGCGGACCGGCTGCTGGAGGCGGCCCACCGCAGCGGTGCGCAGGCCGTCCATCCGGGGTACGGATTCCTCGCCGAGAACGCGGCGTTCGCCCAGCGCTGCACCGAGGCGGGCCTCGTCTTCATCGGCCCGCCCGCGGAGGCCATCGAGCTGATGGGCGACAAGATCCGCGCCAAGGAGACGGTGTCCGCGGCGGACGTGCCGGTGGTCCCCGGCTCCTCGGGCACCGGACTGACCGACACCGAACTGGCCGCCGCCGCCCGGCAGACGGGTCTGCCGGTGCTGCTCAAGCCCTCGGCGGGCGGCGGCGGCAAGGGCATGCGGCTGGTGCGGGACGAGGCGGCACTGCCCGACGAGATCGCCGCGGCGCGGCGCGAGGCCAAGGGCGCCTTCGGCGACGACGGACTGCTCGTGGAGCGGTGGGTCGACCGGCCGCGGCACATCGAGATCCAGGTGCTGGCGGACGGCCACGGCAATGTCCTGCACCTGGGAGAGCGCGAATGCTCGCTGCAGCGCCGCCACCAGAAGATCATCGAGGAGGCGCCCAGCCCGCTGCTCGACGCGGCGACCCGCGAGGCGATGGGGCAGGCAGCGGTGAACGCGGCCCGCTCGTGCGGCTACCGGGGCGCGGGCACGGTCGAGTTCATCGTGCCGGGCGACGGCTCCGGGTCCTACTACTTCATGGAGATGAACACCCGCCTCCAGGTGGAGCACCCGGTCACCGAACTGATCACCGGGCTCGACCTGGTGGAGTGGCAGGTGCGGGTGGCCGCCGGGGAGCCGCTGCCCTTCGGGCAGCAGGAGATCGCACTCGACGGGCACGCGGTGGAGGCCCGGATCTGCGCGGAGACGGCACGACGCACGCCCGGCGCCGAGGACGGGCATGTGGACTTCCTGCCCTCGGCCGGACGGGTGCTGCTGCTGGAGGAGCCGCAGGGCGAAGGGGTACGCACCGACTCCGGGCTCACCGAGGGCACCGAAGTGGGCACGACCTACGACCCGATGCTCTCCAAGGTCATCGCCTGGGGCCCCGACCGGGCCGCCGCGCTGCGCGGACTGCGCGCAGCGCTCGCCCGCACCACGGTGCTCGGAGTCGACACCAACACGGCGTTCCTGCGCGCCCTGCTCGGCCACCCGGAGGTCGCCTCCGGCGAGCTGGACACCGGCCTGGTGGATCGCGTGGCGGCCGAACTGCTGCCCGAGAGCGTGCCCGACGAGGTGTACGGCGCGGCAGCGCTGCTGCGGCAGGCGGCGCTCACTCCGGAGACCCGGACGGCGCAGACCCCGACCGGCCCGCCGCAGCCCGCGGCGGCCGCCCCCGCGACCGGCGGCTGGGTCAGCCCGTTCTCGGTACCGTCCGGGTGGCGGCTCGGCGGGCAGCGGGCCTGGACGGTGCACTCGCTGCGGGTACCGGGCCGCGACCCCGTGGCCGTCCGGGTCCGGCCCACCGCACCGGACGGCAGGCGCCCCGAGGAACTCCCGGCCCCGGGCGAGATGGAGGTCAGCGTCGACGGCGCCACCCCCGTGCGGGCGCGGCTGGCACCCGGCACCGAGACCGGCGGCCCGACCGTCCGGCTCGACTGGGACGGCATGAGCCGCACCCTCAGCCGCGTCCGCTGCGAGGACGGTGACACCCCGGGCGTGTGGCTGGGCAGGGACGGCGAAGCCTGGCAGGTGCGCGACCACGACCCGGTGGCGGACGCGCTGCGGCGGGCCGGTGGCGCACACGGCGCCGACGCGCTGACCGCGCCCATGCCGGGGACGGTCACGGTGGTCAAGGCGGCCGTCGGCGACGAGGTCGCCGCGGGCCAGAGCCTGCTGGTGGTGGAGGCCATGAAGATGGAGCACGTGATCACGGCACCGCACGCGGGTCGGGTGGCCGAACTGGAGGTCACGGCGGGCAGCACCGTGGCGATGGACCAGGTGCTCGCGGTCGTGGACCCGGCCGCCGGCGACGCGCCGGAGACCGGAGCGGAAGCGGCGACGGAGGCGACGGGATGACGGACACGACGAACTCCTCGGAACCCACAGCTCCGGGACGCCCCGCGGCTCCGGCCGCCGGCCCGGTGGAAGGAAACGGCACCCCGGGCGATCTGCCGATGGTCTTCCCCGTGGAGGGGCTGCCCACCCGGGTGCGGATCCACGAGGTGGGGCCGCGGGACGGGCTGCAGAACGAGTCGGCGATCGTCCCGGTCGAGGTGAAGGCGGAGTTCATCCGGCGGCTCGCCACGGCCGGGCTGAGCACCGTGGAAGCCACCAGCTTCGTGCACCCCAAGTGGGTCCCCCAGCTCGCCGACGCGGAGGAGCTGTATCCGCGCCTCGCGGACCTGGAGGGGGTGCGGCTGCCGGTACTGGTGCCCAACGCGCGCGGCCTGGAGCGCGCGTCGGCGCTGGGCGCGCGGGAGGTGGCGGTGTTCGCCAGCGCCACGGAGTCCTTCGCCAAGGCCAACCTGAACCGCACGGTGGACGGCGCGCTGGAGATGTTCGAGCCGGTGGTGGCGCGCGCCAAGAGCGCGGGCCTCCGCGTGCGCGGCTATCTGTCGATGTGCTTCGGCGACCCGTGGGAGGGCCCGGTCCCCGTCGACCAGGTGGTGCGAGTGTGCCGGGCGCTGGCCGGGATGGGCTGCGACGAGCTGAGCCTGGGCGACACCATCGGCGTGGCCACCCCCGGCCATGTCCACGCACTGCTCACCGCGCTCGGTACGGCGGGGCTGCCCGCTTCGGGCGCTCCCGCCGACTCCGCTCCGCCGGGCGGCCCCACCCTCGCCGTGCACTTCCACGACACCTACGGCCAGGCGCTCTCCAACACCCTCGCGGCACTCCAGCACGGCGTGGCCACGGTGGACGCCTCGGCCGGCGGGCTGGGCGGCTGCCCGTACGCCAAGAGCGCCACCGGCAACCTCGCCACCGAGGACCTGGTCTGGATGCTGCACGGCCTCGGTGTCGAGACGGGAGTCGATCTGGCCCGGCTCACCGCCACCAGCACCTGGATGGCGCAGCGGCTGGGCCGTCCCAGCCCCTCCCGAACGGTTCGCGCCCTCGCCGGCGCAGCCTCTTCCGTCGCCGCCCCCGCTTCCCCCTCTTCCGCGGAGTCCCGGAGCACCCCGGACTCCCCCGCCCCCAAGGAGCAGTGAGCATGGCACTCGACCACCGCCTCACCCCCGAGCACGAGGAACTGCGCCGCACCGTGGAGGAGTTCGCCCACGACGTGGTCGCCCCCAAGATCGGCGAGTTCTACGAGCGACACGAGTTCCCGTACGAGATCGTCCAGCAGATGGGCGCCATGGGCCTGTTCGGCCTGCCCTTCCCCGAGGAGTACGGCGGGATGGGCGGCGACTACCTCGCCCTCTGCCTCGCCCTGGAGGAGCTGGCCCGGGTGGACTCCTCGGTGGCCATCACGCTGGAGGCGGGGGTGTCGCTGGGCGCGATGCCCGTGTACCTCTTCGGCACCGAGGAGCAGAAGCAGGAGTGGCTGCCCCGGCTGTGCGCGGGCGAGATGCTGGGCGCCTTCGGACTGACCGAGCCGGAGTGCGGTTCCGACGCGGGCGGCACCCGCACCACCGCCGTCCTGGACGAGGAATCCGGGGAATGGGTGATCAACGGCAGCAAGTCCTTCATCACCAACTCCGGCACGGACATAACGGGCCTGGTCACGGTGACCGCGGTCACCGGACGCAAGGAGAACGGCGCGCCGCGCATCTCGACCATCATCGTCCCCTCCGGCACCCCGGGGTTCACGGTGGCGCCCGCCTACTCGAAGGTCGGCTGGAACGCGTCGGACACCCATGAGCTGTCCTTCACCGACGTGCGCGTGCCCCGCGCCAATCTGCTCGGCGAGCCGGGCCGCGGCTACGCCCAGTTCCTGCGGATCCTGGACGAGGGCCGGATCGCGATCTCCGCACTGGCCACCGGGCTCGCCCAGGGCTGTGTGGACGAGTCGGTCCGCTACGCCAACACCCGTACGGCGTTCGGCAAGCCCATCGGCGCCAACCAGGCCATCCAGTTCAAGATCGCGGACATGGAGATGCGGGCTCACACCTCGCGGGTGGCCTGGCGGGACGCGGCCGCGCGACTGCTGGCCGGCGAGCCGTTCAAGAAGGAGGCGGCGCTGGCCAAGCTGTACTCCTCCGAGAGCGCCGTCACCAACGCGCGTGAGGCCACCCAGGTCCACGGCGGCTACGGATTCATGAACGAGTACCCGGTGGCCCGCATGTGGCGGGACGCGAAGATCCTGGAGATCGGCGAGGGCACCAGCGAGGTGCAGCGCATGCTGGTGGCCCGCGAGTTGGGAGTCGGCGAGTGACCCCCGTACCCCGCGACTGAACAGAGCCCCGCCCCGGTCGGCCCCGCCCCTGAGGGGCGCGCCGATGAGGCTTGGACCGGGGCGGGGCTCCGGCCGTCATTCGCGGTGCCGGTTGCGGCGGTAGAGACAGCCGTCCACCTGCCCGGCGAATCGCGGGCGAGCGAGAAACCGTTCGAGGCGTCGTACGGAGCCATGGCACCGTGTTCGGCATGACGACGAACCGAAAGGCCCATGCCGCGTAGACGGCCAGGACACATCCGGACCGGCATCTCCCACCGCCACCGGACACCAGACGCAAACCCCGTCATCGACGGCCTGTCCTCGCGTGCAATGTCAGAGGTCTACCGTCTCGAGCGCACCCGGAATTATCTGCAGCCAGGCGACATCTTCGCAGCCGTGCGCTTGTGGAAGGACTACGTCCGTCGTCCCGAGCGTGAGCTGTGGCACGACTACGAGTGGGGCAACGTGTACTGGTGCTGCTGCGGCAATCCTCTTGAAGCGCGTGCTCTCCTCGACACGGTGACGCAGGCCATGTCGCCTCGCGCTGCCCGCGAACTCCGGCGGATCATCAGCAGGTTTGATGACGTATGGAACCAACCGTCACCGCCGTACGCCACGGACTGAGGGTGCAAGACACGCTGAGGAGAACCACTCTCCGCGGAGACCGCTCCCGCGACGGTCCCGCTCCCCGCAAGGGGAAGGCTCCCCGCTCGAAGCGGGCTCCGCAGGGTCCGCGGCGCCGGGCGGTGACGGCGCCGCGGACCCGGTACCGCCCGGGGTGCGGTCAGTGGGGCCAGGGCACCTGCGGTGAGCGGTAGTAGTTCACTCCCATCCGTTCCCAGCGGCTGCCCTGTCGGGCCAGTCGCTGCCGGTAGCCGTCCCAGTCGTGGGTGGCGGCGGGCGACCAGCCCAGTTCGGCCAGCCCTGGCAGGCGCGGGAAGGCCAGGTATTCGAGCTGTGCGCTGGTCTCGATCGTCTCCGACCACAGCGGCGCCTCGACTCCCAGGACGGCCTCCTCGGGCACCCCTTCCAGGTAGCGGGCCGGGTCCCAGTCGTAGGAGCGCTGCACGGGCACGTATCCGGCCCAGGAGAGTCCCAGCGGAGTGTTTTTGTCGTACTTCATGTCCAGGTAGGCCCGGTCCGCCGGGGAGAGCACGAGTTCGGTGCCCTGCCGCGCGGCCTCGGCGACCTGGCGGCGCTCCTCGGCTCCGGTCCGGTCGTAGCCCCAGTACTGGGCGACGGTGCCGGGAGCGGGTGCGGCGGTGATCTGGTGCCAGCCGACGGCCTGCTTGCCGTATGCGGCGACGAGGGGCTGTACGCGCCGCATGAAGGCGACGTAGTCCTCATGGCTGGTGGAGTGCGCCTCGTCGCCGCCGATGTGGAGGTAGGGGCCGGGGGTCAGGGCCGCCAGTTCGCGGAGCACGTCGTCGACGAAGTCGTAGGTCCGTTCCAGGGAGACGCACAGGGAGCTGAACCCGACTTCGGTGCCGGTGTAGCGGGGCGGCGCCGTGCCGTCGCAGTTGAGTTCGGCGTAGGAGGCCAGTGCCGCGTTGGTGTGTCCGGGCATGTCGATCTCGGGGACGACGGTCAGGTGCCGGGCCGCGGCGTAGCGCATGATCTCGCGGTAGTCGGCCTTGGTGTAGTACCCGCCGGGCCCGCCGCCGACCTCGGTGCCGCCGCCGTACTCGGCCAGCCGGGGCCAGGAGTCGATGGCGAGGCGCCAGCCCTGGTCGTCGGAGAGGTGCAGATGCAGGGTGTTGATCTTGTAGAGGGCGAGCTGGTCGATGTACCGCTTGACCGCCGGGACGGGAAAGAAGTGGCGGGAGACGTCCAGCATGGCGCCCCGGTAGGCGTAGCGCGGGGTGTCGGTGATGACGCCACCGGCGAGCTGCCAGGGGCCCGGCTGCTCGGTACGGGCTTCGACGGCGGCGGGGAGAAGCTGCCGGATGGTCTGCACTCCGTGGAAGAGCCCGGCGGCGTCGCGGGCGGTGAGTCGCGCGGCACGCGCGCCCACCTGGAGCCGGTAGCCCTCGCCGCCCAGCGTCCGGCCGCCGCCGAGCCGCAGCTTGATGCCGTCGCGTCCGGGGCGGCTGGTGATCGGCAGCCGGTAGCCGGTGGCGGGCCGCAGCAGTGCGGCGAGCTGCTCGGCCACCTCCCGCACCTCTCGCACCTCTCGCACCTCTCGCCCGGACCGCGCCTCTCGCACCTCCCGCCCGGACCGCGCCTCTCCCGCGGTGCCACTGGTGCCGCCGGCCGGGCCGCCCCGCTGCTGCCGGTTCCCGCGGCGGCCCGGTGCGCGGTCGGAGCCGGCACCGGGCTGCACGCGGATCACCGTCCGCGGGGTGATCGTGTAGGGCCTGCCCCGCTCCTGTACCGAGGCGGGTGCGGGTATCACCCGGTCGAGTGGTGTGGGCCGGGCTCTGGCACGCGTGGAGGCCGCGTCGGCTGCCCCGGGGGTGGCGGGCAGTGCGGTGGCGGCGAGCAGCGAGGCGCACAGGACCAGTAACGGTGTGAGTCGTCGTCCCATCAGCGATCTCTCCGGGATCCGCGGCGGGCCCGGGTGAACGGTCCTTCACCCGGGTGGCGCACTCTCAACGAAAGCCGTGTTCAGGACACTTCGTCATACTGACCGCCGCACGCGAAGCCGGGAAGAGAGCGGTACGTACCTTTTCTGGTCCGATTTCGCCACGCCGTGCCCGCTATCGGGCAGATTTCTTGCGATCGAGACGCGGAAACCGCAGTATCGACGGGTGCTCGACGCCCCGACACCGGTCCACGACGACCTCATCGACCACCTGGTCCGCACCACGCCGCTGCAGCGCGGCGAAGCGGTCCGGGTGGTGCTGGACGTCCTGTCGTACTTCGACGAGACGGCCGCCGAGTTCGTCCGCCGTCGGCACCGCGAGCTCCAGGCCAAGGGCCTGGCGAACCCGGAGATCTTCGAACGTATCGAGGCCGAGCTGCCGCACCGGGCCGTCGCGCCGCCCGAGCTGTCCCTCAGACAGCTCCGCCGCATCGTGTACGGCTGACCGCGGAGCAGCGCCGGCAGCTCATCCCCAACGGCACGACAGAGAGGCAGGGCATCAGCAGTATGTGCGGAATTGTCGGGTATATCGGTAAGCGTGACACCGCCCCGCTCCTGCTGGAGGGCCTCCAGCGACTGGAGTACCGCGGTTACGACTCGGCGGGCATCGCCATCCAGACCGGCACGGGCGGCAAGGCGGGCGGGCTGAAGACCGCCAAGACCAAGGGCCGGGTCCGGGACCTGGAGGAGCGCGTCCCCAAGCGGTTCACCGGCAGCGCCGGGATCGCCCACACCCGCTGGGCCACCCACGGCGTGCCCAACGACGTCAACGCCCACCCGCATCTGGACCCGGCCGAGAAGGTCGCCGTCGTCCACAACGGCATCATCGACAACGCCGCCGAACTGCGCGCCAAGCTGACGGCGGAGGGCGTCACCTTCGTCTCCGACACCGACACCGAGGTGCTGGCCCACCTCATCGCCGCGGCGCAGGCCGAGCGGCTGGAGGCGCGCGTCCAGGAGGCGCTGCGCCACGTCGAGGGCACCTACGGCATCGCCGTGCTGCACGCCGACTTCCCGGACCGCATCGTGGTGGCGCGCAACGGCTCGCCCGTGGTGCTGGGCATCGGCGAGAACGAGATGTTCGTCGCCTCGGACGTCGCCGCGCTGGTCTCCCACACCCGCCAGGTGGTCACGCTGGACGACGGCGAGATGGCCACCATCAAGGCCGGCGACTACCGCACCTACACCACCGAGGGCTCCCGCACCTCCTCCTCCCCGGAGACGGTGGAGTACGCCGCCGAGTCCTACGACCTGGGCGGCCACGACACCTACATGCACAAGGAGATCGCCGAGCAGGCGGACGCGGTGGACCGGGTGCTGGCCGGGCGCATCGACGACCGGTTCGCCACCGTGCACCTGGGCGGCCTGAACCTCGACCCGCGCGAGGCCCGTGCCGTGCGCCGGGTGAAGATCCTCGGCTGCGGCACCTCGTACCACGCCGGCCTCATCGGCGCCCAGATGATCGAGGAGCTCGCCCGCATCCCCGCCGACGCGGAGCCCGCCAGCGAGTTCCGGTACCGCAACGCGGTGGTGGACCCCGACACGCTCTACATCGCCGTCTCGCAGTCCGGGGAGACCTACGACGCGCTCGCCGCCGTCCAGGAGCTCAAGCGCAAGGGCGCCCGGGTGCTCGGGGTCATCAACGTCGTCGGCTCGGCCATCGCCCGGGAGGCCGACGGCGGGGTCTACGTGCATGCCGGGCCCGAAGTCTGCGTCGTGTCCACCAAGTGCTTCACCAACACGGTGGTCGCCTTCGGGCTCCTCGCGCTGCACCTGGGCCGCATCCGCGACCTGTCGGTCAAGGACGGCAAGCGCATCATCGAGGGGCTGCGCCGGCTGCCGGACCAGATCGCCGAGATCCTCAAGCAGGAGCCGGAGATCGAGAAGCTGGCGAAGCTGTACGCGGACGCCCGCTCCATGCTCTTCATCGGGCGGGTGCGCGGCTACCCCGTGGCCCTGGAGGCGTCCCTCAAACTGAAGGAGGTCTCCTACATCCACGCCGAGGCGTACCCGGCCTCCGAGCTCAAGCACGGGCCCCTGGCGCTGATCGAGCCCGCGATGCCGACGGTCGCGATCGTGCCCGAGGACGACCTGCTGGAGAAGAACCGGGCGGCGCTGGAGGAGATCAAGGCACGCAGCGGCCGCATCCTGGCCGTGGCCCACCAGGAGCAGGAGAAGGCCGACCACACCATCCTGGTGCCGAAGAACGAGGACGAGCTGGACCCGATCCTGATGGGTATTCCGCTGCAGTTGCTGGCCTACCACACGGCCCTCGCCCTGGGGCGGGACATCGACAAGCCCCGCAACCTGGCCAAGTCGGTCACCGTGGAGTAGGAGCGGCCCACCGCCCGCGCCGCCGGGTGCGGGCGCCCGGGTGGGCGGGATCCCGCGCGGGCCACCATCCGCGCGGGATCCCGCCTCCCCTGTGCCGGCGTCGCCCATTACGCCGGCGGGTGGGCCACCGGACGGGACCGTCACCTCCCACCCGGTGGCGCGCCCTCGGGTCTCGGCCACCCGTGTGCTGTCTGTATGCCCCTCACAAGCGCACAACCCACCTCTACGGGTGGGTAGATTTGTCGATGCCTTCTTTGCGGCACCGACCGCGCAGCTCACCGGTGGGCGCGCCGGGTGCGGGCGAATTCGGCTCCCCGGCAAGGGAATCGGCGGCCTGCGCTGCGGCGGGGGCGGCGCGCAACGACGGGAACGCTACGGCGCACACCCCCGGCGACCGGCAACCCGCAACCCGCAACGCCAGCCGCGGGCCGCGGGATCGGCGAGGAAAGCAGCGAGCCGCGCAGGCACCGCAACGCACCGGCACCGGCACCGGCACAGCAGCATCCCCCGGCGAACCGGAATGCGCCGCACCAGCGCGGACCCGGCGGGACGAGCAGCAGCCGCGCCCCCGGGACGCGGCCCGCAGTGCCGGGGCGCACAGCGGGACGGCGGGGCTCAGGGGACGACGATGACCGGACGCTGGGCCCGCCGCGCGAGGCGCCCCGCCACCGAGCCGAAGATCCGTCCCACGAGTCCGTGCGTCGAGCCGACGACGATGGCGTCGGCCGCGTACTCGCTGCCGACCTCCTCCAGCTCGTGGCAGATGTCGCCACCCCGCTCCACCAGGATCCAGGGCACCTCCGCCAGATGTTCGGCGCAGGCGAGTTCCAGCCCGAGCACTTCGGTGCGGTGGTCGGGGACGTCGACGAAGACGGGGGGTTCGCAACCCGCCCACACCGTGGTGGGCAGCCGGTTGGCGACATGGACGATGATCAGACCGGAGCCCGAGCGGTAGGCCATGCCGATGGCGTACGCCAGCGCGCGCTCGCTGGAGACCGAGCCGTCGAAACCGACGACGACGCCGTGCTGGAACGCCGGATCGCAGGAGTGGCGCGTCTCGTCCGCCGCTTCGGGGATCGCCGTGGAGTCGGCGACCTGCCTGCGGTCTGCTGGTTCAGGGATCTCGTGTCCTGCCATGAGTGTCTCGGCGAAGTGAGTCCTCTGTGCAGAGGGACGACGGACGGCTTGCGCTCTCTCGGATCTGCTCGGACGGATCTGCTGGGTGCTGCACGGCCTGCTCACGAAGACCGGGAATCGTCTTCCCAAGTCCCTTACCCAAAGGGTACGACCGCACTCCCCCCATGCCCAGGCAATGCGGAGCGGCTGCCCGGAGCAGTTGACCCCGGAGCATGCCTGAGCGCGGGCCGCAGCGCAATGCCGCGTTACGCCCCTTACGCGCCTCCTTGACCGAGGCGTAACAGGACCGCCGCCGGAAATGGCGCGGAACCGTCCGGCCCGCCACCCCGCGCACCCCGCGTGTCGCACTGGTCACGCGCCGTGGGAGCGCCCCCGCTGCGGCACGAGCGCGGCGGACGCGGCGCCAGGTGGCACACCGGAGGCATTCTGTCCCGATCATTGCGTTGGCGCGAGACCGTCCCTCGCGGCGCACAACGGCACACACCGGCACGCACAGAGCCACAAAAGGTCACGCACCGTCGCATGTTGCACACGCAGAGCGCACCTCATGCGCCCCACATACCTCATACATCCCTGGAGTCACGACGGCACGCCTTGCGTGTGACCGAATCGCACGTCTGATCCCCCTCGAATTTCAGCCAACTTGGCACAGCGTCAGAACCTGTGCCGCCCTTCCCGCCCGACCCCCTGCCACCAGGGAGGAAAGGAGCGTCAGGCGGGTGTGCACCCTACGTTGATGGGGCAGAGAGGGCATGCGTACTTCCCTGCAGCGCGGTTGAGTGAAACGCTTCGTGATCGAATGCTTCACGCCAAGTTGCCTTGTCGACATAGCGCCGGATGCCGAACTTGCACCGCCCACCTCATCCGACGCAGTAGATTCGATCTTGGCTTTCACTGCGGGGGAGAGCGGGGGAGATGTGTATGGACCGAGAGGAACACAACGATTGAGGGGGGCTTAGTTCCAATGAGCCAGGACTCCACGAACGGCCCAGTCGAGACCCGCAAGCTGGCCGCGCGCCGCCGGCGCGAGATCGTGGCGGTGTTGCTCTTCAGCGGTGGTCCCATCTTCGAGAGTTCCATCCCGCTCTCCGTCTTCGGAATCGACCGCCAAGACGCCGGAGTTCCGCGCTACAGGCTGCTTGTCTGCGCGGGTGAGGACGGACCACTGCGTACCACCGGCGGGCTCCAGTTGAGCGCGCCGTTCGGGCTGGAGGCGATCTCCCGTGCGGGCACCGTGGTCGTGCCCGCCTGGCGCTCCATCACCCAGCCGCCACCACCGGGGGCGCTGGAGGCACTGCGCAGGGCGCACGAGGAGGGGGCCCGCGTCATAGGTCTGTGCACCGGCGCCTTCGTCCTCGCCGCCGCCGGACTGCTGGACGGGCGGCCGGCCACCACCCACTGGATGTACGCACCCACACTGGCCAAGCGCTATCCGGCCGTCCACGTCGATCCGCGCGAACTGTTCGTGGACGACGGGGACATCCTCACCTCCGCCGGTACGGCCGCGGGCATAGACCTGTGCCTGCACGTCGTACGGAGCGACCACGGGGCCGAGGCGGCCGGGGCACTGGCCCGCCGGCTGGTCGTCCCGCCGCGCCGCGGCAACGGCCAGGAGACCGGCGGCCACCCCCGCCACCTGGACCGCTCCTTACCAGAGGAGATCGGCGCCGACCCGCTCGCCGAGGTCGTCGCCTGGGCGCTGGAGCACCTCCACGAGCAGTTCGACGTGGAGACGCTCGCCGCGCGCGCGTACATGAGCCGCCGCACGTTCGACCGGCGCTTCCGGTCACTCACTGGGAGCGCTCCACTGCAGTGGCTGATCACCCAGCGCGTGCTCCAGGCGCAGCGTCTGCTGGAGACGTCGGACTACTCCGTGGACGAGGTGGCGGGCCGCTGCGGCTTCCGCTCGCCCGTCGCGCTGCGCGGCCACTTCCGCCGCCAGCTCGGTGCCTCCCCCGCCGCCTACCGGGCCGCGTACCGCGCGCGCCGGCCGGACGGGGAGCAGGCGCACGAGGGTGCGGGGGCGCCGCCGGGCGCAGCGGGGAGCGCCGGGAACGGCGTTCCGGGCCCGGGGGGCCAGGGCGGCGAGAGCCCGCTGCGGCTGCCCCACCAGTCCCCGCCGGGGCAGGGGTACGGCCAGCCCGGCCATGCCGGACCGCACGGGCACCCGGGGTATCCGGGGTATCCGGGCGGCCACGAGCCGGGAGCTGCGGGGGGACCGCCGGGAGGCGGACCGTCGGCGTACGGCATCAGGCAGGAGACCCGACAGGAAGCGAGGGAGCACCGAAGCACTCCGCACAGCCGCCCGGAACAGGGCAAACCGGAATCGGACGCGTTCGCCCCGCGAGTTCCCGGCCAGCGCGGCCGGGGGACGAGCTGAGCGGGCCGGGTCACGTACTGTGAAGAGCATGAACGATCGCATGGTGTGGATCGACTGCGAGATGACCGGCCTCTCGCTGTCCGATGACGCGCTCATCGAGGTGGCCGCGCTGGTGACCGACTCGGAGCTGAACGTACTCGGCGACGGCGTGGACATCGTGATCCGCCCGCCCGCGCACGCCGTGGAGGCGATGCCGGAGGTGGTGCGCGAGATGCACACCGCCTCCGGCCTGCTGGAGGAGCTGGACGGCGGCACGACGCTGGCCGACGCCGAGGCCCGGGTCCTGGCCTATGTACGCGAGTGGGTGCCCGACGCCCGCCGGGCGCCGCTGTGCGGCAACTCCGTCAGCACCGACCGCGGCTTCCTCGCCCGCGACATGGCCGCGCTCGACAGCCACCTGCACTACCGCATCGTGGATGTCTCCTCGGTCAAGGAGCTGGCCCGCCGCTGGTACCCGCGCGCCTACTACAACAGCCCGGAGAAGAACGGCAACCACCGGGCACTGGCCGACATCCGCGAATCCATCGCGGAACTGCGGTACTACCGGGAGGCCGTCTTCGTGCCCCAGCCGGGACCCGACTCGGAGACGGCGAAGAAGATCGCGGCCCGGCACGTGCTGCCTCCGGCGGACTGACCGGAGGGCTTCCGGGCCCGGCAGCACCCCTGCCGGGCCCGGACCGGAAACCTGTGCGCGAGCACGGCGCCGGACCCTGTACACTCGTAGCGGCCGGTCAGGGAAGATCTTCTCTTCCGCACCGGACATGGTGGTCGTAGCTCAGTTGGTAGAGCACCTGGTTGTGGTCCAGGATGTCGCGGGTTCAAGTCCCGTCGATCACCCTTCTCTCGGAGGCCCTGTGGCCGGCGGAAACGCGGGCCACAGGGCCTCTTGTTTGTGTGCACGAGTCGGCGCGGCGGGGGTTGCTTCTCTTGGTCTTGGTCATGGTCTTCGGCATCGCACTGCTGGTCGCCGTACTGCTGTCCGGACTGGCCGCACGCTCGGTGCTCTCCACCTCGCTGCTGTTCCTGGCGGGCGGCGCGCTGGTCGGGGACGGAGCGCTCGGGCTCATCCACGTGGCGCCGGAGAGCGACATCGTCCGCGTCACGGCCGATCTGGCGCTCTTCGCCGTGCTGTTCACCGACGGGATGCACGTCCACTTCGCCGACCTGCGCGAGCGCTGGAAGAGCCCGGCCCGGGCGCTGGGCCTGGGCATGCCGCTGGCCTTCCTCGGTATCGCGCTGCTCACCCACTGGCTGGTCGGCTTCGACTGGACCACCTCCTTCCTCGTCGGCGCGGTGCTCTCCCCCACCGACCCGGTCTTCGCCTCCGCCATCGTCGGGCACCGCCGGGTGCCGTCCCGGCTCCGGCAGCTCCTCAACGTGGAAAGCGGCATCAACGACGGGCTGGCGCTGCCGTTCGTGCTGATCTTCCTGGCCGCCGCGGCACCCAGCGGGCACAGCGAGCACGCCTCGGCCGGCAGCATCGCCCTGGAGCTGGTGCTCGGACTGGCCTTCGGCATCGCGGCCCCGCTGCTCGTCAACGGCCTGCTGCGGTTCCGGCTGCTGGGTGCCGAGCCGAAGCTGCAGCCGCTGGGGCCGCTGGCCATCGGCGTGATCCTGTACGCCGTGTGCGCGCTGACCCACGCCAACTCCTACCTGGCCGCCTTCAGCGCGGGCTCGGTGCTCGCGGCGGTCTCCCCCGAGGCCAAGCGGGCGTTCGAACCGCTGGGGGACTCGCTGGCCGAACTGGCCAAGTTCGCCGCGCTGCTGATCTTCGGAGCGCTGCTGACCGGGGAGCTGTTCGGGGACCTGTCCTTCGGCGGGTACGTGGTCGCCGTGCTGGCGATCGTCCTGATCCGGCCGGCCTCGCTGCTGCTGTCGCTGCTCGGTACGTCCTTCGACCGGCGGGAGAAGCTGACCGCGGCCTGGTTCGGCCCCAAGGGCTTCGCCTCGGTGGTCTACGGACTGCTGGTGCTCCAGGCCGGTATCCCGCACGGCGAGGAGGCGTTCACCCTCATCGCGGTCACCATCGCCTTCTCGATCATCGCCCACAGCAGCTCGGACGTGCCCATCGCCCGGCTGTTCGACGTCGAGGAACTCGTGGGCATCCCGGACGACAACCGCGGCCCCCGGTGGCCCTTCGGCACCGGGGCGTGGAAGACCGGGAGGACGACAGGCGCCACTCGTGGGCCGGGCGGGGAGCAGGACCGCCCGGAGCCCGCACAGCCGGGCGCGGAGCCCGGCCGGGACGGCGCGGGATCCCCGCGGGACGGCGCGGGGTCCGGGCAGGACGGCGACCACGCGGAGCGGACCGGCACGCAGCAGTAGCAGGCGGACGGCACCCGGCGGCACGCACCGGACGCCGGGGCGCGGCCTCCGGCCCGTACCAGGGCCCGGGACGGGCGGGAGCCGCCCGGCAGGCGGGGGGGGCGGGGCACGGGAGCCCCGGGAGCCGTCGGAGGCCGCGAAAAACACTGCGTTCCCGGCCTCCTTGGGGAGACGGGAACGCAGTGCTGACGGGCAGGCAGAGCTGGTCTCTGCCAGGGGAAGGTACTCGGGTCAGTCGTTCTGCATCGGGCCGAAGACGAAGATGACCGAGTCGCTGATGATCTTGTCGTCGTCGGAGATGGAGATCTTCTTGATCTCCTTGCTGACCGACTCGTGCACCCAGTTGTACTGGTGCCCCTTCGGCCAGGCGGCGGCCGAACCGGCACCGGCACCGGCCAGGCCCAGGACGGCGAAGCCGACGGCGACGGAACGCGCGAGCGTGCGCATACGCATGTGAACCTCCGAGGGTTGGTTGGACGAGGCACCACAATGGCGGCCGAAGTGTCACTTTTTGGTACAACACGACAACGCGGGACGGAATGAACCCGGACGGCGCACTCCCGCTTCATTCGAACTAATATTCGGGGCGTGAGTGAGTGGCGTGCCCGAGCGGGCCCGTGGGCGCGGGCCCGGATGCCGGACGGACAGGAGCTGGACGTGATCGTCACCGGCCGCTCCCGCACGCCCGACGGCCACTGGTGGTACGAGTGCGAGGCGATTCTGCCGAGCCGCCACCAGCACCCCGACGGGCACGCCGAGCCCAAGAGCGCACCGACCGCGATCAGCGTCGCGGCCGAGGACATCACCCCGATCCCCGGCGAGAGCTACACCGCGGTGCCGACGGCCGGTGCCGTCGCGGGCCGCCAGTGGCTGGCCGTCCGGATGCGCGGTACCGGCGACGCGGAACCCTGGTGGTGCGTACACCGCCGGGACTGCTGGCAGGCCCGCGACGGCTGGCTCACCCGGCGCGTCACCGCTCAGGAGGCGGTGGAGCTGCTGGCCCGCACCGCGGAGGCGCGGGTCTGCGACATCTGCCGCCCGGACCGCGTGCTGGACCGGCCCGGCCGCTGACCGGCACCGGGCCGGGCGCCCGGAGCGGACCCGCGGGCGCGCCCCGCGCGCCCGGCCGCTCCCGGCCGCTCCCGTCCGGGGCTCCGGCCCGCCGACCGCCCTCAGCCGAGGCGTACACCGTGGTCGGCGAGGTAGCGCACGGGGTCGATGTCCGAACCGTAGCCGCGCTGCTCGCGCACCTCGAAGTGCAGATGCGGGCCGGTGGAGTGGCCCGTGTTGCCCGAGCGCCCGAGCCAGGTCCCGGCGCGCACCGCGGCTCCTTCCCGGACGTAGACCTCCGAGAGGTGCGCGAAGAGGAGGTACATGCCGTCCTCCATCCGGACGGTCACCGCCTTCCCGTAGTCACCGGCCCACCCGGCGGCCACGACCGCCCCCGGGCCGACGGACCGCACCGGCGTGCCCACCCGGACCGCCAGGTCGACCCCGGTGTGATAGCCCGCCGCCCAGCCGCCCTTGACCCCGTACGCCTGGGAGATCCGCACCGGGAACTCGGTCACCGGCGAGACCCATCCGCTCTCCGCCGTCGCGGGCGGGTCCGCGGGTGCGGACGGTTCGGCCGGGTCCGGCTCCCCGCGCGGAACCCCTGTGTCTCCGGGCGCTCCGGGGTCTCCGGGGTCGCCCGACGGTCCGGAGGCCCCAGGAGGCCCGGTGTCCCCGGGAGTTCCGGAGGGCGCGTCCGAGGGCCCGGACGGCCGGGCGGCGCCGTCGCCGGTGTCCGCGCCGGACCCGCGGCCGGCGCCGGGCCTGCGCTCAGCTCCGGAGCCGGTGTCCGCGCCGGGGGCGCCCGGGAGGCCGGGGGGTGCGACGAGGCGGGGTGTGCCGCTCCGCATGCCGTCGGCCTGCGGCTCCGCGCCGCCCGGTGCCGGCGGACCGGAGGCCCGAGGCACGTGAGGCGCGGCGGGCGCGGTGGAGGGAGCCGGAGTGCCGGACCGCTGGGGGGCGGGGCTGTGCGACGACGTGCTGGTGAGAGCGAGGAAGGGGGCGGGCAGGGCGAGGAGGGTGACGGCTGCCAGGGTGCAGCCGACCAGGGGACGGCTGCGGCGCCGAGGTGCCGCGGTCGTCCGGGTGTTGCCGGTCCCGGTGCGAGCCATGTCTGCGATGCAACGGCCCCCGCGGGTCCGGCGCACCCGGAGCGCGGCCTATGGGGTGACGTGAGCTTCCGTCAGGAGGAGGCGCGGGTCACCAGTTCGGTGGGCAGCACGCGATGCAGGCTGTCCGGTCCCTCCCCGGCCGGCCCCTCCCCCGCCCGTCGCGCACCGGCGTCCGTGCCGGGGGTGCCCGGTGTCCACTTCCCCAGCAGCTCCAGCAGCACCCGGGCCATCTCTCCGCCCATGGCGCCGATCGGCTGGCGGACGGTGGTCAGCGGCGGATCCGTGTGGCGGGCGACGACCGAGTCGTCGAATCCGACCAGCGCGACGTCGTCCGGCACCGACCGGCCCGCGGCGCGCAGTGCGCGGCGGGCGCCCGCGGCCATCACGTCCGAGGCGCAGAAGACGGCGTCGAGCCCGGGGGCGCGCTCCAGGAGCTGCCGCATCGCCAGCTCCCCGCCCTCGTCGGTGAAGTCGCCGCAGGCCAGCAGGGACTCGTCCAGCGGGCGGTCCGCAGCACGCAGCGCCTCGCGGTAGCCGTCGGTGCGGCAGCGGGCGGCGTACACGTCGCCGGGCCCGGTGACCGTGGCGATCGTGCCGCGCCCCCGTGCCAGCAGATGGGTGACGGCGGAGCGGGCACCGCCGGTGTTGTCGCAGTCGACGTACGGCACCGGCTCCGCGGCCCGTCGCCGGCCGCCCAGCACGGCGGGGATCTCGGACCGGGCCAGCAGGTCGGGCAGGGTGTGGTCGGCGTGCACGGAGACCAGCAGCACCCCGTCGATGTGGTGGGAGGCGGCGTACTGCGCGAAGCGGTCCCGCTCCTTCGGGCCGTGCAGCAGGGTGAGCAGCAGTTGCATGTCCGCGCGGGCGAGTTCGGCGCTGATGCCGCGCACGACGGCCGCGAAGTAGGGCTCGGTGAAGAACCGGGACTCCGGTTCGGGCACCACCAGCGCGACGGTGTCCGCGCTGCCCGCCGCGAGGGCGCGGGCCACCCGGTCGGGTACGTAGCCCAGTTCGGCGACCGCGTCCTCGACCGCGGCGCGGGTGCGGTCGCTGACTCGGGCGGAGCCGTTGACGACCCGGGAGACGGTGCCGCGGCCCACTCCGGCGCGACGGGCGACCTCCTCCAGGGTCGGCCCGGACCGTGCGGTCCTGCGGGCCCGTCCGCTGCGTACTGCTGCCATGGTGCCCTCCCCCTGCCGCGGGCCCCGGCCCCGCGGGACCCGGGCGAGGAGAACATTCAACTACAACCGCCCCCGGCAGCAGGAGGGGTGCGGGCGGAAGGACGGCGGAAGGACGGCGGAAGGACGGGGCGCGACAGCGGTGTGGGGGGGGTGGGTGCCGTCGCGCCCCGTGCCGTGGGGGGTGGCCGTGGGGGGTGGCCGTGGGGGGTGGCCGTGGGGGGTGGCCGTGGGGGGAGTCGGAGTCAGCCGGCGAACGCCTTGCTGAAGTCGTCGGGGCTCTGCTCGATGCTGGAACAGGTCGGGTCGGCCTGGTCCTTGGGGCCGCCGAGGCACGGCTTGTCCCGGGTGCCGGACCACATGGAGAGCCGGCCCATCCCGTGCTCGTCGGCGAACGCGCGGACCTGTGCGGCGTCCTCGGGCGTGAAGACCTCCACATTGACGTCGTTGACGCCGATCATCGGGGTGACGGCCAGTGCCTTCCAGGCGGCTTCGTCGTCCAGCCCGAGGGCGGCGGCGACCTGCTCGTGGGCCGCGGTGGCCGCCTGGGTGGCGTATGTGCCCATGTCGCCGTCGTAGGAGGAGCCGTAGTCCATCGCCATGATGTTGACCGCCGACACCCGCACACCGTTGGCCTCGGCGTTCTCCAGCAGCTTCACGCCGGGTGCGGTGAGCCCCTCGGGCATCACCGGCAGGGTGTAGGAGACGTCCAGGTCCTGGTGGCTCCTCTGGAGCGCGGCGACCGCCTTGGCGCGTCGCTCGTTGGCCCGGGTGTCGGGCAGGGCCGCGCCCTCGATGTCCAGGTCGATCTTCGTGAGATCGAAGGTGTCGACGACCTTGCCGTACGCCGCGGCGAGCTCGTCCGCCGAGTCGCAGGCCGTACCCAGCTCGGTGCCATTGGCGCCGCCGAACGAGACGCGCACGTCGCCGCCCTCGGCCCGCAGGTCGGGGATCTGCCGGGCGACGGGATCGTCCTCGAGTTCCTGACCGCCGCCCCACTTCGGGACGCAGCCGCCGCCGCTGGTGACGAAGGCGAGGTTGTACTCCTGCACGCCGGTCCGTCCGGCGCTCGCCACGAGGTCGTAGGAGGGCTGCAGCGAGGTGTCGACGTACGGCGCGAAGGGCGTGCCGGACGCGTCGGCCGCCGACGCCTCCTCACCCGCCGTCGCGTTGCCCGCGAGCAGGAAGCCGCCGCCCGCCACGAGCGCCACGGCGGCGGCGCCCATGGCCGTCCTGGCTGCCCGGCTCGTGCGGCGGCGGTGGCCTGCTGTGTTCGTCATCGCGTTGCTGCCTCGTTCCGTGGGGGGATCTGCGGGATGGAGCGAGCAGCACGTTACTGACGTCGAATCGGGCAAATGCCGCCTTGCAGACATCTGCCGGAGTCCTTAGGGCGCTCTTAAGGCAGCGGAAAGGGCCCCGTTAAGGGGCGCGCCGCGGTCGCGGGAGGCGGGCGGCACGGACCTCGGCTCCGCCGGTTGCTCCATTCGCCGCACGGTTCCACCACTCCGTGGAGTGACGGTGGGGCGCTGGTCGGAAAGTCACAACGACCTGGCCCGCGTCGCTGTGTCTGGATAGTGCGCAAGTTGTCTGTCTCCTGGAGGAAGAACACCATGCTTCGTCACGTGACCACCGCCGCCTGCGCCGCCGCCCTCGTCCTGGGCGGGGCCTCCGCCGCGGCCGCCGACGCCGGCGCCCAGGGCGGCGCCGCCAACTCGCCGGGCCTGCTCAGCGGCAACGTCGTCCAGGTCCCGGTCCACATCCCCGTCCAGGTGTGTGGCAACTCCGTCAACGTCATCGGCCTGCTGAACCCGGCCCTGGGCAACAAGTGCATCGCTAAGTAAGCGACGGCGGACACACAGCGCCGCCGGGTCCGGACCCCACGGGTCCTGGACCCGGCGGCGTCCGCCGTCTCCGGCCCCCGGGCGACCGGGTCAGACCAGGCCCAGACCGGGGTCACCGGTGTAGGCGCGGGCGACAGCGAGGGAGTCCTCGTAGATGCGGAACGAGGTGATCAGCCCGTCCGCGATCGTGAACCGGACGACGAGCTCGTCCTCCAGCACCTCTTCCGAGGGGTGGAACCGGAAGGTGAAGCGGCCGTTGACGAAGACCGCGCCGGCGGACGCGTGGCTGTGCAGCACGTCGAACGCCAGCGGCTCGACGGCCTCGAACAGCGGGGCGTAGTACCCGTACCGCAGCGTCTCCCGCCCGCGGTGCGTCCCCACCCAGGGCACGATCTGCGCGTCACCCGGAATGGTCCAGACGGCCTCCTGGGCCACCAGCCCCAGCAGCCGGTCCACGTCGCGGTCGGCGAAGGCGGCCAGGTAGGCGTTGACAGCGGGGTCCTCGGTGGGCCCTTCGGCGAGTGCGTCACTGCTCATGGGGTCCAGCTCTCCTTCCGGCGGATGCGGTGCGGCCCCCACCCTCCCGCGCTCCCCGCGCTCCGCCCCGGCGGCGCACAGGAGCGGGGTACTCCACCACCCGCGCACCGCAACAGGGCGCGCGCCGCGCCCCGCCTCGCGCACGCGCGGTTCGGACTCCGCGTACGTGTTCTCGCGCTCGGCACACACCGGGGCCGGCACCCGCGCTCCCCGGCTGCCGCGGGCGTCGGCACCCGCGGGCGGCGACTCCGGCGCACGCCCGGCTCAGCGGCGGGCCGGGCGCCGGAGCCGACGGCGCACCCGGCGGCTCGCGCGAGAGCGCTGCCCGGCGCCACTGCGCAACGCGAGCCACATCCGCACCTCGGTACCGCCGAGCACCGAGCGGCCCAGCCGTACATCGCCACCGGTGGACTCCGCGACGCGGCGCACGATGTCCAGGCCGAGCCCCGTCGAGCCGGGGCTGCCGTCGCCGTGGCCGCGGCGCAGCGCGGCCTCCGGGTCGGGGATGCCGGGACCGGCGTCGGAGACCAGCACGATGACGGCCTCGCTGCCGGGGCCGCCGCTGTGCAGGTCGACGGAGAAGGCGGTCCCCTCGGCGGTGTGCCGGAAGACGTTGCCCAGCAGCGCGTCCACGGCCGCGGCGAGTTCGGCACGGGCCACCGGCACCCGCACCGGGCGCTCGGCCCCCGCGACGCGCGCCTCGCGCCCCTCGTCCTCGGCCAGTGCCGACCAGAAGGCCATCCGTTCGCGGATCACCTCGGCCGCGTCCGAGGCGACCGCGTGCGGCGTGCCCGGCGACTGGGCGCGCTGTTCGCGGGCCGCCCCGATGATCCGGTCGACCTCCGCCTCCAACTGCGCGACGGCGGCCCGCGTCTGGTCGGCGGTGTCGCCCTCGCCGAGCGAAGCGGCGTTGAGCCGCAGCACGGTCAACGGAGTACGCAGCCGGTGAGAGAGATCGGCAGCCAACTCGCGTTCGTTGGCCAGCAGTTGCACGACCTGGTCGGCCATGGAGTTGAACGCCGCCGCAGCCGACCGCAGTTCGGTCGGCCCCTCCTCGGGCACCCGCACGTCCAGCGCACCCTCGCCCAGGTCGTGCGCGGCTCCGGCGAGCCGCTCGGCGGGCCGCACCATCCGGGTGCCGAGCCGGTCGGCGACCGCGACCGAACCGAGCACCAGCGCGATGCCGACCCCGGCGAGCATCATCCAGGAGGTGGCCACGCCCCGGGTGACCTCGGCATCAGGGACGAACACCTCGACGACCGCGACCTCCCCGCCCGCCACGGCGATGGGCCGCAGCAGCGCGTACCCGCCCTCGACCTCGACGGTGGAGGCGCTGCCGAGCCGCCGCGCGGCGGCCAGCCGGTCCTGCGGCGCACGACTGCGCCCCACGCGCAGCGCCTCCCCGCCGCGGACGGCACCGCCGTCCTCGGCGGCACCGTCCGCGGCATCGGACCCGGCCGTCCCGGCCGGTACGTGCACCGCGATCCGGCCCTCGGCTCCCGCCTGGGTGATGGCGACGGCGCGCTGAAGTGCGCGGCGGTCGCGGGTGAGGGCCAGCACCGGACCGACCGCCGACGCCTGCCGCTCGGCGCCCGCGAAGGCGCGGTCGCGGGCGGTCTCCTCGACCACCAGCGCCAGCGGCACCGCGAAGGCCACCACCACCATCACCGTCACGGCGAGGCAGACCTTCACCAACGCCCATCTCACGCGGGTCCGCCGCTCACCCGGGCCCGCCCCCGCCCTGCGGCGGTTCCAGCTTGACGCCGACACCGCGCAGCGTGTGCAGATAGCGCGGCCGGGCCGCCGTCTCCCCCAACTTCCGCCGCAGCCAGGAGAGGTGCACGTCGATCGTCTGGTCGTCCCCGTAGGACTGCTGCCACACCTCGGCCAGCAGCTCCTTGCGCGGGACGACGACTCCGGGCCGGCCCGCCAGGAAGGCGAGCAGGTCGAACTCCCGGCGGGTGAGGGCGAGTACCGTCCCGTCCAACTGGGCCATCCTGCGCAGCGGATCGACCACGAGCCCGCCCACCCGCAGCACGCCGTCCCCGGCGCCCTCCCCGCTGCCGCCGCCGAACTCCCCCGCACGGGTGCGGCGCAGCACGGCCGCCATCCGGGCCGAGAGGTGGGCCACCGAGAACGGCTTGACCAAGTAGTCGTCCGCGCCCGCGTGCAGCAGCCGGACGATCTCTGCCTCGTCGTCCCGTGCGGTGGCGATGATCACGGGCACGTCGGTGATGCCGCGCAGCATCTTCAGGGCCTCCGCGCCGTCCAGGTCCGGCAGTCCGAGATCCAGGACGACCACGTCGAAACCGACCTGCGCCACCTCACGCAGGGCCTCCAGCGCCGTCCCCACGCTGCGGACCGCGTGCGCGGCCTCGGTGAGGTGCCGGATGAGGGCGGAGCGCACGAACTGGTCGTCCTCGACCACGAGCACACTTGCCATGGGCGGAACCGTACGACATTCCGACTGGCTCTACCCTGACGGGGATGCAGCGCCTGAGTCGACGTACCGGATCACGCTGGCTGCCCGTGGGTGCCTGGATCCTGGCCACCGGCGCCGCCACCGCGCTCTCCTGGTTCGGTGTCCACGCGGTGCTGGACAACACCGCCTATGACAGCCCCGGGGCCCTGCCCGTCTCCGACGGGACCACCGACCGCGCCTCACCCCGGGCCTCCTCCACCCACCGGCCCGAACCGCGCCCCTCGTCCGCGTCGCCCACCCCTTCCCGGACCCCCGCGCGGAAGCAGCCGAGCACCCCCGCCGCCTCCGCCTCCCGCCCGGACGACGGCCCGCGCAGCCCGAGCAGGCGCCCCGCCGGCCAGGTCAGAGGCGTGACCGTGCGCGGCGGCAGAGCCGTCTTCGACCTCAGCGGCGGCACCGGGACGCTGGTGTCCGCGACACCGGATCCCGGCTGGCAGATGAGGGTCTGGCACGCACCCGGCTACATCCGGGTGACGTTCACCGACGGCGCCTCGTCCTCCTCGGTCTTCTGCCGCTGGGACAACACGGCACCCCGCGTGGAGACCTTCGCCGGCTGACCGCCCGCGGCAGCGCCGCGTCCCGGAACCGCCCCGGGACCGGGAATACCGGAATTCGGCATTTCGCTTTTCGGGTGCGGCCGAGGGTTCACCTTTCGGGGATCCGCGATTTCGGTGATCCGCGTTTTCCGGCTGTCGGCTGTCGGCTATCCGAATGTGCCCTCCGGCGGTGGCGGGGACGCCGTGGCCGTCGCGTCCGTCACCACCGCGGCGCCGGCCGTGAACGCGTCCAGGGAGCGCCCGGCCGCCACCCGGCCGGGATGCGGATCGCCGGCCGTGCGCCGGGTCAGTTCGGCGACAGGCAGTTCGCCCGCGGCGGCCAGCAGCACGCCGTTGCCGAACCTGCGGCCGCGCAGCACCGCGGGGTCGGCGAGCAGGCAGCGCTCCGGGAAGACGGCGCCCGCCGTGGCGGTCTGGGCCCGCAGATGGCGCAGCGGCGCACCGTCCACGATGTTCGCCGCGTACCACCCGGCGGGGCGCAGTACCCGCCGGACCTCGTGCAGGAATTCCACGCTGGTGAGGTGCGCCGGGGTGCGGGCGCCGCCGAAGACGTCGGCGATGACGAGATCCGCCCACGCCTCGGGCAGCCGTGCCAGTGCCGCGCGCGCGTCGCCGCTCCGCACCCGGATGCGCCGGCCCGGCTCCAGCGGGAGGTGCTCGCGCACCAGCCGGGTCAGCGTCTCGTCCACCTCCACCGCCTGCTGCGTGGAGCGCGGCCGGGTGGCAGCCACGTACCGCGCGAGCGTGAGCGCACCGCCGCCCAGGTGCAGGACCTGGACCGGGCGGCCGGGCGGCGCGAGGAGGTCCACCACGTGCCCGAGTCTCCGCTGGTACTCGAAGCCGAGGTGGGTGGGGTCGGCGAGATCGACGTACGACTGCGGGGCCTCGTCCAGCAGCAGGGACCAGGCGTGCGGCCGGTCGGGATCGGGCACCAGCGCGGCCGCACCGCCGTCCACCTGCGCGCGGACGACGCTCCGGTCCCGCCCCCTGCCCCGCGGTTCGGAGTGCTGTCCGGAGCGCTGTCCGGCACGCCCCTTGCCGCTCACCCTGTCCCGCTCGTCGGCGTGCCGCCGTGCCGTACCCCGTGCCATGCGCCCATTGTCCGACACTCTTCCCAGGTAACCCACACGGGCGGTTTCCGGGCTGCGCTGCGCGCCTGCTCGGGATCGTTCCCCCTCGTCCCGTAGGGTCCGGCGGTTCAACTCCGGGCCGGTGACTACAATACGAAAAGTGCGGAATTCTTGCTTTCGCCTTTGACCGTCCTTGATTCTCTCTTTTGTCGCTCCGAAATCGAGCGACCGGCTCTGTCGGCCGTGCGACTGAGAAAAGAGGAAAGGAATGAAAGTTCGGAATTCCCTGGCAGCACTGGGCATGAGCGCGGTACTCGCGCTCGGAATCGGCGGCGCGGTGGCTCCCGCGGCGGCAGCCGCAGCACCCGGCACCACCGCACCCGGTGCGGCCGCCGCCGGTGCCCCGGCACCCGGGGTGGCGGCGACCGCGGACTATGCGAGCAAGGACCTCAAGACCGGCGCCGCCCGGACCGGCAAGGCAACGCCGGCCGGCCGGTTCGGACAGTCCCTGCCGCCGGCACGGGCCTCCCTGCGCTGCTGGAGTCCCTACCTCTCCGGGCGGGTCTTCGCGATCTCCTGCTCCGGTTCGGCGTACCGGGTCTTCGTCGACTGCTCGAACCGGGTCCGCTACGTCACGCCCGTCCTGTCGGGCAGCAAGCGCGTGACGCTGGTCTGCCCGGCCGGTACCCGGGCACTGCGCGGCGGCGCCTACGGGCGCTGAACCCGCGGGAGCACACTGGGCTGCCGAGCGTTCCGGGGCGGGGCGCTGGGCAGCCCTTTCGGCGCGTCGCCACCCGCGCCCGGCGGCGGCGATCGCGTCGCTACCCGCGCCCGGCGGCGGCGATGGTGCGGGCCGCCTCACCGAGGGCGGCGCGGAGTTCAGCCGGCTCGGTGGCGTGCGCGTAGGCGCCCTCCGGGGGCACCAGCCAGCCGGTGCCGGCCACCGGAGGCTCGCCCGACGTGCCGCGCGCCCCGGGCCCGTACCCCTCGACCCCCGGGACGGCGGTCTGGGTGCAGGCGCTTCCCGGCAGGTCCCAGCAGTCCGCGGTGCCGGGCGGGACGAGGAAGCCGAGAGTGTCCCCGGCCCGGTCGTGCAGCACCGGGCCGACACCGTCACGGAGCCTGAGGATGTCCACGGCCTCGAGGCCGTGCCGGGCCGGCACGGTCACCAGGTCGCAGGGGCCGGGAACGCACCGGGCCGCCCGCGCGTCGCTGCCTACGCCAGTGTCCAACAACTCAGACGCCTCCTCGCGGTCGTTGTGCCACGTTCAACGGCTGTCTTTGTCAACGGCTACGGCGGCGAACCAGCGCATTGGATGGCACTTCATGGCAGAAGCAGGGTGAGATATCCCGTTTGTAGCCAAACACTGGGTGCCTGCCCCGTCACAGCCGGTACGTTTCAGCCATGGCGTCGCCACCCTCAACGTCACCAGCACCGCAGCATCGCCCCAACACCGCTTTCCGGGCGCTGAGGGGGCATCTCTCCCCGGGGGAGTTCGCGGCGGCCGTGCGCCGCTCGGCCCGCGAGATCGGCGAACAGGTCTCCTGCGACGCGCGCTACGTCGGCCGCGTGGAGTCCGGGGAGATCAGATGCCCCAACTACGCCTACGAGCGGGTGTTCCGGCACATGTTCCCGGGCTGTTCGCTGACGGACATGGGCTTCGCACCCCGCGAGGCGGTGCGCGGTCGTGCAGCGCGTACTCGCAGGGCGCAGACCGATGAGCGTGCGCCCCTGCAATCCACCATGCGCCGCAACGATTCCACCCACTCGCCACTCCCCCCTTTCACCATCCGTTCCGACAGCCCTGGTTTCACCGTATTCCCCAACTGTCCCGAGTACGACGAGGAGAGCGACGTGCTACGTCGCGCTTTCATGACCGGCGGTCCCGCCGCCCTAACCGCCACCTCCCTGGGCGGTACCGCGCCCAGCGCCTGGGCCGACCGTCCCGCACCCCCGGCGGTCCCCGCTCACGCACACGTGGGGGACGCCGAGGCCGGTGCCGTCGAGGACGCCGTGCGCCGGATCCGGCTGCTCGACGACCGGCACGGCGGCGCCCGGCTCTACCGCCGGGCCATCGGCTCGCTGCAGGCCGCGTACGGCATGCTGGACGCGGGCAGTCACCGCCAGTCGATCACCGACAGACTGCACGCCGGGGCGGGCGAACTGGCCATCTCCGTGGGCTGGCTGGCCCACGACTCCGGCCGCTACAGCGACGCCCGCTCGCACTACGGTGAGGCGCTGGCCACCGCGCGGGTCGCCCAGGACCCGGCACTGGAGGCGCACGCGTTCTGCAACACCGCCTTCCTCGCCCGGGACGCGGGCCGCCCCCGGGAGGCCGTACGCGCCGCGCAGGCGGGCCGGCAGGCCGCCGAGAGCCTCGGCTCGCACCATCTGCTGTCGCTGCTCGCGCTGCGCGAGGCCGGGGGCTGGTCCGGCCTGGGCGACCGGGCGGGCTGCCGACAGGCGCTGGCCCGGGCCCGCCGCCTGTTCGCCAAGGGCACCTGCGAGAACGACCCCGAATGGATGACCTTCTTCGGAGAGGCGGAGTTGGAGGGGCTGGAGGCGCAGTGCTGGTCGGCACTGGGCATGTGGGACCGCGCCGCGGAGCACGCCGCCCGGGCCGTACAGCTCCAGGACCCGCACTTCACCCGCAACCGCGCGCTGTTCACCGCCGAACTCGCGGGCGATCTGGCCGCGCTGGGCCAAGCGGAGGAGGCGGCGGCCGCCGGGTCGCAGGCACTGGACTTCCTCGGCCCCGTCCAGTCCACCCGGATCAGCGCCATGCTGGAGGCGGCAGCCGAACGGCTCACCGCCTTCCGCGGGGAGCCCGCGGTCGCCGCCTTCCTCGACCGCCGGGCGGCGACGGTCTGACGGCCCGGCACCCGGGCGGTGCGCGCCGCGCCGCCGGTGTCCTGTACCGCCCTGTACCGCCCTGTACCGCCCGGAACCGCACACCGCCGGTACCCGCGCACCGTACGGAACACCGCCCCGCTCCCCCGCCGCACGCCGGGGCCCCGGGCACGGGCCGCTCCCGCGGGGCCCGGGGAACCGGGAGAAGGACGGCAGGCGCAGCGGGCCGGTCAGTCCAGGTGCCCGGTGTCGTTCCAGCGCTCGACGGCGGGGTCCCCGTAGGCCCAGCCGAGGACGGAGAGCGAGGCGGGGTCCAGCTTCAGGCGGGCCGCGAACGACGGGTCGTAGCCCAGCCAGCGGGCCCCCAGCACACGCAGGATGTGGCCGTGCGCGAAGACCAGCACGTCGCGGTCGGCCGAGCGCGCCCAGCGCACCACCTCGTCGGCGCGGGCCGCGACCTCGGCCAGCGTCTCGCCGCCGGTCACGCCGTCCCGCCAGATGAACCAGTCGTCCCCGGCGCGCTCCCGGATCTGCTGCGGGGTGAGGCCCTCGTAGTCGCCGTAGTCCCACTCCATCAGCGCGTCCCACGGCTGTGCCTGCGGGAAGCCCGCCAGTTCGCAGGTCTCGCTCGCGCGGACCAGCGGGCTGGTGCGCACCTCGGCATCGGGCAGCCCGTTCCAGGGTGCCCGGTGCAGCCGCTCGCCCAGCAGCTTCGCCATCCGGCGCCCCTCGTCCAGCAGCGGGACGTCCGTGCGGCCGGTGTGCTGCCCGGACACCGACCATGCGGTCTGACCGTGCCGGACGAGGAGGATGCGCGCTGCCATGGAGACCTCTCGGACGTGCTTCTCGGTGCTCCGGTCTGTCCGGAAACCACCCCTCCATCTTCACTCAGCTCGCGCGGAAACGACCGGGCGGGGGCGCGTTGTCGGCGCAGGATGCGAGACTTCGCCGGGTACCGCACCCTCCCCCGAGGCCACACCGATGACTCGCTCCTCGCCACCGAAGCAGACCCCGCCGCCGGGCGCCGGACCGACGGGCCGGCAGGCCACGCCGCAGCGGCTCGCCGAACTGCGCGGCGGGCCCGACGTGCCGCAGCGCCCTCTGGACGCGCGGGCGCTGTCCGCGCTCGCCGCCAACCCCGGCTGCCGGCGCCGTGCACTGCTGGACGGCGCGGGGGTGGACAAGAGCGCGGTGGCCCAGGCCCTCGGCGCACCCGCGCCGTTCGGGCAGTCGCAGTTCGCGCTGATCCGCGGCAACGCGTTCGAAGCACAGGTGAAGGCGGACGGCGGGCAGGTCCTGCTCGAACTGCTGTGCAGCCACACCGGTGCGGACCGACCGGATCCGGCCGAGATCACCGTGCCGGAGCTGGCCGCCGACGGACCGGCCTCCCGCGCCTTCCGCACCCGCGAGGCGCTCTCCGCGGCGGCGGACGGGTGCTGGACGCTGCTGGACCATCCGCTGCTCTCGCTGCAGGTGGCGGGCTCCACGGCCTATCTGGAGCCGGACGCGCTGGCCGTCCACCCGGACGGCACGGTGTCGATCATCGAGATCAAGTCCTTCCCGATCCTGGACGGAGCGGCCGATCCGGTGAAGGCGGGAGCCGCGGCCCGGCAGGCAGCGGTCTACGCACTCGCGCTGGAGGGCCTGCGCACGGTGCGCGAAGAGGCGCTGCTGGTGTGCCCGAAGGACTTCTCCAACCTGCCCACCGGCGGCCTGCTGCAACTGCGCAAGCAGATCGCCGCCACCCGGCGCCGGCTGAGGCGGCTGACCGGGCTGGAGGAGATCGCCGCCGAACTGCCCGCAGGCGCCCACTTCGCCCCTGCTCAGGAGCCGGGCGCGCTGGCGGCGGCCGTCGAGGCGGTGCCCGCCGCCTACGCACCCGAGTGCCTGTCCACCTGCGAACTGGCGTTCCACTGCCGCGACCGGGCCCGCCGGAACGGCGAAGTGGTCGCACTGGGCCGCTCGGTGCGGGGCGAACTGGGCGGCCTGGGGACGGTGGCCGAGGTGCTCTCGGCGGCCTCCGGCGACCCGGCCGACCCCGCGCCGGATCCGGCGGCGGCGCTGCTGCGCAGGGCGGCGGCGCTGCGGGCCGAGGCGCTGTCGGCCGCGCAGTCGGCAGGCGCGTCCGAGGCGTGCGGCGGCGGTGAGGGGGCTGCCGGCCCCGGCGGTGCGGCAGCCGCGGCCGCCGCACCGCGGACGGAGGCGCGCTGATGTCGCTGCTGAGCGCGCTGGCGCGGATGGAGGCCGCCGCGAGCGACCACGCGCGGCCGGTGGCGACCGTACGCCATCGCCACCTGGCCGAACGCCCCCTCGTACTTGTCCCGTTGACGACCGCCGGGGAGAACGGTGCCCCGCTGGGGGTGATGCTGGGCACCGAGCGGGCGGCGCCCGAGGTGTTCACCGTGGCGCAGCCGCGCGACCGCGATCTGCGGTTCGCCTTCCTGCGACGGCTGGCGGAGGCGGTGCTGCCGCACCTGGAGTCCTGCCAGGACGAGGTGGAGCTGGTCGAGCGCAAGGAGGCCGACCCGGAGACCGGGAAGCGGGTCACCGTCGAGGCGGAGCTGTGCACCGACGCGCCGCAGGTGCTGGTGCCCACCGGTCCCGGTGTGGACTTCGTGCGGCTGCTGGGGCGCTCGATGCGGTTCCGGCGCACCGCGGAGGAGGATCCGGAAGCCGAGCATCCGGCGCCGCCCCGGGTGCCGCTGCTGGGCCGCTGGCTGACGCACTACGGCGAGCGCGCCCGGGTGCCGGGTTCCTCGTTGCTGCTGCCGATGACGGGGCTGCTGTCCCGGCACTGGGCCACCGGGCAGAGCCAGTTGGAGGACCAGCACCTGGGCGCGCTGCTGGCCTGGCTGGCGCCGCCGGACGGGCTCGGCGGGGCCGAAGCGGCGCTCCGGGCCGAGCTGGGCCGGGACGAGCGCGGGCAGCTCCTGGTGCCGCCCGCCGGGCCCGCGACCGACCCGGCGTTCGACAACGAGCTGCTGGCCCCGGCGCTCGCGCGGCACGACCGCGGAGTGCCGGGCGCCGCCCAGGAGGTGCACGACCTGGTCGCGGAGCAGCTCAGCCCCACCTGGGAGGCCATGTGGCAGGGCGTCGACCTGCTGCGCACGCTGCCCGGGGCCGCGCATCTGCCCGACAGATGGCGCCGCGACCGGCAGTCCTACACCCACCACCGGGACCGGCTGCGAGCGGGCGAGCCGCCGCAGCCGCGCCGGGACGACGCGGTGACGGCCGCCCGCAAGCTCGCCATGCGCGAGCAGCGGCAGGCGGAGCTGGACGCGCAGGAGGCGCTGGACGACCCGCTGGTGATGGCCGCGCGTCGGCTGGCGGGCGAGGCGTTCCTGGCGGAGGTGCTGGAGGTCGAGATGGCGTACTCGGACGGCAAGCGGCCCTCGCCCCGCCCGCTGGTCACGGTGCACACCCAGGACGTGCCGCTGCTGTCCGACGGGGACAAGCTGCACCGCCGGCTGCCCGCCGGGGCGCAGCAGCAGGCCGAGCTGGCGGAGCTGGCGGGCCCCGGGGAGTACGTGCTGCGGCTGGTCAGCGGGATGGGCCGGGGCAAGGAGCCGGCGCCGGGCACGGTGCCGGAGAAGGGCGAGCTGATGTGCTGGACGGTGTTCGAGCACGCGCCGCGGGGCGGGCCCGGACTGCCGGAGCCGGAGGAGACGCCCTGGACGCACGGGGGCCCGCCGGGCGACCGGGTCGCGGAGCGGCCCGACCCGGTGACCGCGGAGGACGTGCTGTGACGGCGCTGGTGGAGCAGCCGGGGAGCCCGCGGCGGGCGGGCAGCGCAGGGGCGGCGGCCCCGGACGCGGAGGGCGCGGCCGACCCGGGCCGGGCCGCCGCCGCGGCCACCGAGGCGATCCTGGCCGACACGCTGGGGGGCGCGCACCGGGGTGTGGTGGTGAACTCGCCGCCCGGCGCGGGCAAGTCCACCCTCGTGGTGCGGGCCGCGCGTGAGCTGGCCGCAGCCGGGCATCCGCTGATGGTCGTCGCGCAGACGAATGCGCAGGTGGACGACCTGGTGGACCGGCTGGCGACGGCCGACCCGGAGCTGCCGGTGGGCCGGCTGCACAGCAGTGAGCCCAGGCCCTACGACCCGATGCTGGACCGGCACCCGTCGGTGCGGCCTTCCGCGAAGCCCGCCGACCTGGCGGGGCTGGAGGTGGTGGTCTCCACCGCGGCGAAGTGGGCGTGGGTGGCGCCGGAGCAGCCGTGGCGGTACGCGATCGTCGACGAGGCGTACCAGATGCGCTCGGACGCGCTGCTGGCGGTGGCCGGGCTGTTCGAGCGGGCGCTGTTCGTGGGCGATCCGGGGCAGCTCGATCCGTTCAGCCAGGTCGGGGTCGAGCAGTGGGCGGGCCAGGCGCACGATCCCTCCGCCGGCGCGGTCGGCACGCTGCTGGCGCACAATCCCGGGCTGCCGCAGCACCGGCTGCCGGTCTCCTGGCGGCTGCCCGCTTCGGCGGCCGCGCTGGTGTCGGACGCGTTCTACCCGTACACGCCGTTCCGCAGCGGGACCGGACCCGGCGAGCGGCAGCTCGCCTTCACCGAGCCGGCCGACGGCTCGCCGCTGGACGCGGTGCTGGACGAGGCCGCCGGGGCCGGTTGGGGCCTGTTGGAGCTGCCCGCGGCCCGTACGCCCCGGACGGACCCGGAGGCCGTCGCGGCGGTCGCGCGGCTGGTGCACCGGATGCTGGAGCGGGAGGGCCGCACCCGCGGCGAGAAGCACGGCGACGGCGACCCGAGCTCGCCGCTGTCCGCCGACCGGATCGCGGTGGGCACGGCGCACCGGGACCAGGCGGCGGCGGTCCGGGCGGCGCTGGCCGGGCCGGAAGGGGCCGGGGGCGACGTCGCCGCGCGGGTCACCGTCGACACGGCCAACCGGCTCCAGGGGCGGGAGTTCGACGTCACCGTCGTGCTGCACCCGCTGTCCGGGCGGCCGGACGCGACCGACTTCCATCTGGAGACGGGGCGGCTGTGCGTGCTGGCGTCGCGGCATCGGCACGCGTGCGTGGTGGTGTGCCGGGCGGGCGTCTCCGAGCTGCTGGACGACCATCCGGCGACCGAGCCGGTGCAGCTCGGCGCCGCGGCACCGGCTCCGGACGGCTGGGAGGCCCATCAGGCGGTGCTGGCACACCTGGCCGGGCACCGGGTGCGGGAGGAGTGACGGCGCGGGCCCGGCGTCCGGAGAGCGGCCGCTTCCGCGGGCCGTGCGGGGACGGGGGTGCGGAGCGCACAATGGAGGGCGGCCCACCACCTTGGAGGTATGTACATGGCTGAGCCGCACTCGGCTCCGGATCCCTCGCGCTCGTCCGGCGGGGGAAGCGGGGGCGGCCCGCTGTACCGCCGACCGGCACCGCTGCTGTTCGAGCCGGCCGAGGCGGCCCCCGACGACGAGCACTTCTTCGGCCTGGAGTCGCTCACCGATCCCAAGGAGCTGCTGGACCGGGCGACGGAGCTGGTGCACGCGTTCCGTGCGGCCGCCGACCGGGCGCAGGAGTACCAGGCGTCGGCGGCCGCGCAGCTCGCCGATCCCAAGCGGTTCGACAAGCTGCCGGACGAGGCGATCGCGGACCGGGGCGGCTGGAGCGAGGAGTATGCCCGCAAGATGATCCAGTTCGGCCAGGATCTGCTGCGGGACCGGGTGCCGGGCACCCGGCCGCCCGGTCGGCAGTGAGTCTCCCCGGCGGCGTGCCGGGGTTCGGCGGGGCCGTCGGCGGGGCGTCGGGGGCCGGGGGTGGCGGTACTCCCGGGCGGCCGGCTTCCCGGGCCGCACACCCCTCCGTCCCCCGGCCTCCGTCCCGGCGCCGCAGGTCGGGGAGGGGGCGTGCGGAATATCGATTTTCGCTTCACCGGATCGTGGTGCTAAGGTCTACGACGTCAGCAGGCGCCGCTAGCTCAGTTGGTTAGAGCAGCTGACTCTTAATCAGCGGGTCCGGGGTTCGAGTCCCTGGCGGCGCACAGACAGTCGAAGGCCCCTCGCGGAAGCGGGGGGCCTTCGTCGTGTGTGCGGCCACCCCTGGACCGGTCACCGCGGGTCCGGGTCCCGACACCGTGGACAGCGAGCAGTCCCACTCCCGATAGTTGGACTATCTATCACGGTTGGGAGAAGGTGCACATGGCCTCGTGCAGAGCGGAGAAGGGAAACCGATGCGCATTGCGGAGCTGAGTCGACTCAGCGGAGTGCCCGCACCGACGATCAAGTACTACGTACGGGAGTCGCTGCTGGCGCCCGGCGAGCGCACCGGTCGCAACCAGGCCCGGTACGACGAGCAGCACGTGACCAGGCTGCGCCTGATCCGCGCCCTGCTGGAGGTGGGCGGACTCTCGGTCGCCGCCGCCCGCGACGTCGTCGCCGCGCTCGACAGCCCGCAGACCGGCAGCCGCAAGGTGCGGGGCGCCGCCCGGCAGACCGTCCCCGCCGCCCGGACGGGGCCGGCCCACCCCGAGGAGCCGGGACAGCGCGAGGCCCTCGCCGAGATCCGGGCCCTTGTCGCACGCCACGGCTGGCAGGTCGAGGAGCACGCTCCCGCGCTGGCCGCCGCAGCGCGGGTCCTGGGGGCGCTGCGCGGACTGGGCCAGGACGACTTCGCCGATCAGCTCGACAGCTACGCACGCGCCGCGGACGCCGTGGCCGCCACCGATCTGGAGATCGTCCGGAAGCGCCCGGACGCGGACGCCATGGCCGAGGCGGTGGTCCTGGGCAACATCCTGGGCGACGCGCTGCTGGCCGCGCTGCGCCGCCTCGCCCAGGCGCACCGGTCGGCCGAGCTGTGCGACTGACCTCCGGCACCCGGCGCCCCGGGCGCCCCCGCCCGGCCCCGCGCCGCCCGCTCCCCGCCCACCGGCCCCGGGCCGCCCGCCGCGCGGCGCTCGTCAGCTTCTGACCACGCGCAGTGTCCAGTCGCCGTCCGGGGTGCGTCCGGTGACCTCGACGCGGAAGGCGTCGCGGGGGTCGGACCAGCTCTCACCCACGCCGAGCGGCGCGTCGGCGAGCTGGCTGTGCACGGAGGTCTCGCGGCAGCGGGAGGTCCCCGGATGGCCGTCGACGACCTCCACGGGGCCGTGCGTGGAGGGTGTGTCGCTGCTCACCCGGTAGATCAGCAGTCCTTCGGAGCAGGCCCCCACATCGTTGCCCGCGCGTTCGCGGATCTCCATGACCAGGGCCCGGTGCGCGCCGGTCCGCAGGACGAGGAGCCGGACTCCGTCCGCGCCCGCCTCCGGGGTCTCGCGCGCGGGCGCGGGCGGCGGCCCGGCCGCGACCGGGCGCCGCACCTCGCGGCGGGGCTGCGCCCGGTGCGCGGGGGCGGTGAGGGGCCGCAGGGTGTAGCGGGTGCGGGGCGATTCCGCGTGCGCCTGCTGCCGGGCCGCGTCCCCGGTCGTCGGGATGCAGGCCACGTTGGACCGCCCCAGCCAGCCGAGCTTCCACTTGTGCCAGCCGAGCGGCTCGGGTGCGAGCCCGAACTGGCTGCCCATCAGGTCCCAGTCCCCGACCCTGGTGTCCCAGTCCGCCTTGCCGTCGGAAGGGCGCTGGTAGAGATCGGGCAGGTCGAAGAGATGCCCGGTCTCGTGGGCCAGGACATTGCGGTCGGGTGGACTCTGTTCGAACACGGTGACGATGCGGTCGAGCTCCACCCCGTCCGCATGCAGCGGCTCATTGAGGTTGACGACTTTTGTCGCATCGGGATCCACCCCCGGGGCGTCCGGGTCTGCGATCAGGTAGACGACGTCGTAGCGACCGAAGTCCACCCGCGGATCGGCGGCGGCGACAGCGTCGCGCAGGTAGGAATTGCGCAGGTCAGCGTCCCAGTCGCGCTGTATGTCGTACTCCGCGGCGGGGCGGGGCATCCGGATCCAGCGGTCGATCGGACGCGGTCGCAAGCGGAACTTTCCGTAACTCGCCCGCTTGAAAAAGTCTGATGTAGCCGGGAAATGGTCATTCACAAGCTCGCGAGGGGTGGCCATCGGGGTCGCATCGGGGAAAGAGAGAAAGAGAAGGGCGGCGTCGAGCGTCCCCTCGGGACGCGGATAGGAGGCGTTCCAGGTGTCCAGACCCAGCGAGTGGTGCGCATCGGTGCGCGGCAGGGCGCACGGCATGCCCGCCGCGACGGCCTGCACGGGACCGGCCACCAGGCCGACCCCCATGAAGGCGGTCAGCGCCATGAGCACCGCTCCCACCCGGTGCCGGGCACCGGGACCCAGGGAGTCCGCGCCGCGCCCGGGACGGCGCGGAGCCACTCCGTCGGGTACAGACGCATGCGCCACGCGAGGACCTCACCGGAAGAGGACAGATGGACCCTCCTCAGATTCGCGCCGTATGTCCGGTGATGCGCTGTTTCGATAGACCGGACGAGTCAACTGCAGTATGACTACTCTTCGTAATGGGCGGTCGATAGTGGTCGGGGCACACTCAGGACCGATACGGAAACGGTCACCCGTGCGCCCACGCCCCTCTCCCGGCCACCCGACCGACCGGAAGCCCGAGCGGAGACACTGGCTCCGCTCTTGCGCCAACCTCTATGATCGGCACATTTCCAGCGCGGATCCTCCCCTGGGCGGCCCACGGGCAGCCGGCCGACCGATCCGCACGAGACGAGCCCCCCGCGGAGCGATCGGTGAACGGACCCCTCGAAGGACCGGGCAAAGACTCCGGCGAAGCCCTCGTAACCCAACCCCAGACCATCACGGAAAGTAGCCACAAGCGCTGGCGACGGCGCGCACACCACGGGCACAACGAGAGCGACTTCCGGGCCGCCTTCCACGCGGCGCAGTTGCCGATGGCCATCGTCGACCCCAACGGCCGGGTGCTGACGGCCAACCGGGCGCTGGGAATCCTGCTGGGCGCCGAGCCGCACCGGCTGACCGCACGGCCCATCGCCGAGTTGGCCGGGCTCGGCCTGGACGGACGGGTGCGCAGCGCCTACCACGAGGCGCTGCAGGGCCGTACCGACCGGATGTCCTGCACCCGCAGGCTCAAGCACGCCGACGGCCACACCCTCTGGGCCGAGATCACGGTGACCCCCACCGCGCGCGGCGGCGAGGCGCTGCTGTCCATCGCGGACATCAGCGAGCGCCGCGACCTCCAGGAGCGGCTGCGGCATCTGCAGATGCACGACCCGGTCACCAGGCTGCCCAACCGCACCCTCTTCTTCGAGCGGCTGGCCGGAGCGCTGGCCGACTCGGCGACGGGCCGGACCGGGCTGTGCTACCTCGACCTGGACGGCTTCAAGGCCGTCAACGACACCCTCGGCCACCGGATCGGCGACAGCCTGCTGGACGCGGTGGCGCAGCGGCTGACCCTGTGCGCCGAGGCGGGCGGGGAGGACGGCGGCGGCCACCTGGTGGCCCGGCTGGGCGGCGACGAGTTCGCGCTGCTGGTCGAGTCCTCCACCGGCACCGAGCAGCTCACCCAGCTCGCCCAGTCCGTCCTGACCACCCTCCAGCGGCCGTTCGACCTGGCCGGGCAGCGGCTGTCGGTCTCGGCCAGCATCGGGGTCGTCGAACGGGAGACGGCGGGCACCACACCCACCGAGCTGATGCAGGCGGCCGACACCACGCTGTACTGGGCCAAGGCCGACGGCAAGGCCCGCTGGACGCTCTTCGACCCGGAGCGCAACGCCCACCGGATGACCCGGCAGTCCCTCTCCTCCACCCTGCGCCGGGCCGTGGAGCGGGGCGAGTTCGTGCTGGAGTACCAGCCGATCGTGGGCTTCGCCGACGACCGGCTGCGCGGTGTCGAGGCCCTGGTGCGCTGGCAGCATCCGCAGTTCGGAATGCTCAGCCCGGACCGGTTCATCGGCCTCGCGGAGGAGAACGGCGCCATCGTGCCGCTGGGCCGCTGGGTGCTGGAGGAGTCCTGCCGGCAGGCGCGGCGCTGGATGCGGGAGCACGCGGGACCGCCGCTGTACGTGAGCGTCAACGTGGCGGTACGCCAGGTGTGGGACTCCGACTTGGTGCGGGACGTGGCCGACATCCTGGAGGAGACCGGGCTGCCCGCCGGGCTGCTCCAACTGGAGCTGACCGAGTCGGCGGTGATGGGGTCCGCCGGGCGCCCCCTCCAGGCGCTGCAGGCGCTCTCGGAGACGGGGGTGCGCATCGCCATCGACGACTTCGGCACCGGCTACTCCAACCTGGCCTACCTCAGCCGCCTCCCGGTGCGCGCGCTCAAGCTGGACGGCACCTTCGTGCGCGGCTTCCGCACGGCACGGCACCAGAACCCCGCGGACGAGACGATCGTGACGGCCCTGGTCCAGCTCGCGCACAAGCTGGGCCTGACCGTCACCGCCGAGTGCGTGGAGGGCCCGGCGCAGGCCGAGCGCCTCCGCCGGATCGGCTGCGACACCGGCCAGGGCTGGCACTACGCCAAACCCATGGCGGCCGACCGGATCGCCGAGCTGCTGGCATGGTCGCCCCCGGAGGCGGGCAGCGCGTAGTCCTCCGGAGCCCGGTTCCGGGAGAACCCCGCCCGGAACCGGGGGCGGCCCCTGGGGAACCGCCGCCGCAGCCGGTCAGGGGAGCCGGTGGCGCGGTCAGGGGAGCCGGTAGGCGTCGGCTATCAGTTCCAGCGACCGGGCACGGGCCTCGGGGGTGTGCGCGTTGGCGGTGAGCATCAGCTCGTCGGCGCCGGTCCGCTCGACCAGCGCGTCGAGACCGGCCCGCACCGCGTCGGGGGTGCCGTGGGTGACGTTGCCCAGCCAGCTCTCCACGAAGTCGCGCTCCACGGGGCTGAACGGGTACGCCTCGGCCTCCTCCGGGGTGGGGATCAGTCCGGGCCGTCCGGTCCGCAGCCGCACCATGGACAGGGCCCCCGTCAGCACCTGGCGGCGGGCCTCCTTCTCGTCCTCGGCGGCCAGCGCGGCGGCGCCGATCAGCGCGTACGGCTCGGCCAGCACCGCCGAGGGGCGGAACGTCTCACGGTAGAGCTCCAGGGCCGGGAGCGTGTTGGCGGCGGAGAAGTGGTGCGCGAAGGCGAACGGGAGCCCCAGTTGCCCCGCGAGCTGGGCGCTGAACCCGGAGGAGCCCAGCAGCCACACCGGCGGCCGGTGCGCGGCGCCCTCCGCCCCGGTGCCGCGGGTCTGCACGGGTCCGGGCACGGCGTGGATGCGGGCGTAGCGGTGGCCGTCGGGGAAGTCGTCGTCCAGGAACCGGACCAGTTCGGCGAGCTGCTGCGGGAAGTCGTCCGCGCCCTCGCGCAGCTTCTCGGTGCGCCGCAGTGCGGCGGCCGTCGCGCCGTCGGTGCCCGGCGCCCGGCCCAGGCCCAGGTCGATCCGGCCCGGCGCCAGCGCTTCCAGCGTGCCGAACTGCTCGGCGATCACCAGCGGCGCGTGGTTGGGCAGCATCACACCGCCCGAGCCCAGCCGGACACGGCGGGTGTGGGAGGCCAGATGGGCCAGGATGACCGCGGGCGAGGAGCTGGCGACGCCCGGCATGGAGTGGTGCTCGGCCACCCAGTAGCGGGTGAAGCCACGGGCGTCGGCGAGGGCCGCCATCCGGGTGGAGGTCTCCAGCGCCTCCCGCGCCGTGTATCCCTCGCCCACGTTGACCAGGTCGAGGACGGAGAGGGGTACGGGAGCCTCGCCCCGCGCCTCCCCGCGGATACCGGTCCTCGGATCCTGGTGCTGTGCGTCCTCGCCTGGCTGGCTCACGGTGGCTTCGCCTTCCTCCTGCGTTCCGGTGCACGGGCCCGCGCGCCCCTTGGTGGGGGTCCGCGGGCCACGAGCCGGTACAACGCGCCGGGAGGCCGCTGTCTTCCCGGGTGCGGCAGACCGTCCGCCGGTCCCGCGTGGGACCGGCGGACGGTCTGCCGGGAGCCGGGGCGCCCGGCCCGCGGCGCCCCGGTCCCCGGCGGCCGTTCCGGCGCCGGGGACCGGAAGCGCGGGCGGGGCCGCGCCGTCAGGAGAAGAGCGCGCCCAGCGCCGGGCAGTGCACCTTGCGGTCCAGCAGCCGCAGCCCCTCCTTGGCGGTGACCTGGTTGGCCGTGAGGACGGGCTTGCCCAGCTCGGCCTCCAGGGCGGGGATGTAGGCGGCGGTGTGCAGGGCGGTGTCCGGCAGCAGCACGGCCTGCGCGTCGGGGTGGTCGCCGCCGCGGGCCAGCGCCAGCACCTCCTCCTCGCCCCAGGTGCCGACCTCGGCCGCGGTGATGATGCCGCTGCCGCGCATGGCGACCACCTCGGCACCCGCGGCCTTGAGGAAGCCGGTGAACAGCTCGGCGACGTCCTCCGGATAGGTCGCCGCGATGCTGACGCGTTCGACACCGAGGTCGCGGACCGCGTGCGCGAAAGCGAAGGAGGTGCTGGAGGCGGGGAGTCCCGCCGTCTCCCCCAGCTCCCGGACCTGCTCGTGGGCGCCGTCCCAGCCGAAGACGAAGCTGGCGCTGGTGCAGGCCCACACGACGGCCTGGATGTCCTGGCCCTTGACCTCCTCGACCTTCGCGGCGAGCCGGGCCGCGGAGCCCATCTCCAGCAGGGCGTCCACCCGGTGGGCGTCCTCGCCGATGTCGGTGTGCACGAGCGGCAGCCGTACTTCGGCGCCCGCCTCGGCGAGGATCCGCTCCAGCCTCGGGTAGTCGTCCTCGGCCGAGTGGCCGGGGTAGAGGAATCCGACCGCCGGTGCCGATGCCGCCTGTGCCATCTACGCCTCCTGTGCGTGCTCAAAGGTGTGGTGCGGTGTGGTGCGGTGTGGTGGGTGCGGTACGAGTGCTCGCATGCGTGCGGGACCGCCGTACTGCTGGTGGCGGTACGGCGGTTGAGTCGTACGGCGGGCCGTACGGAGGGGGTCCGCACGGCGGGCCGTACGGAGGGGATCCGCACGGCGGGCCGTACGGAGGGAGAGCCCGTACGGGAGGCCGTACGGGCGGTTACGGACGGGGAAGGGTCAGGCCGGGGGCTGGGGGCCGCTGCCCCATTCCTCCGGGAGTCCGGGATGCCCGTAGCCGAGGTCGGGGGCGCCCTCCAGCGGGTCGCCGGGCTCGGTGCCCGCTCCCGCCAGCGCCGCCTCCGGCTCGGGGCCGACCTGCTGCTCCTCGGGCTCGACGAGTCCGTCCGCCTCGTGCGCCACCGGCTGGGTGCCGGTGGTGGACGTCATGGCGGCCGGGCCACGCCGCGCGACCGGGTCGAGGAGCGCCTGGTAGGGGCCGACGGCCTGTTTGCCGACCGCGCGCAGGGCCGCCCACATGGTGACCTGGTTCGCGGAGAGCACCGGCATCCGCAGCTCGGCCTCCAACTGCGGGATGACGTCGTAGGTCGGGAGGTTGGTGCAGGAGATGAACAGCGCGTCGGGCGCGTCCACCACCGCTTCCCGGGCCATGTCGACCACGTCCCGGTAGGCCACCCGCCAGATCTCCCGGGTGAGCCCCATGTAGCAGCGCCCGGTGATGCCGATTCCGGCCTCGTCCAGGTAGTCCTCCAGGGAGTCGGTGACCGACTTGGTGTAGGGGGTGACGATCGCGATGCGCCGTGCGTCGATCTCACGCAGCGCGTCCAGCATCGCACCCGAGGTGGTCAGGGCCGGCATCTCACCGGCGTCCGCCATGGCGGTGGCCATGGCGCGTTCACCGGCCGTGCCGCCCACGAAACTGCCCGATGTGCAGGCGTAGGCCACGACTTCCGGGGCCACGGCGCACAGCGCGCGGGTCGCCTCGCGCAGCGTCTCGTGCTCGCTGACCAGGCGTGCGAGGTCGAGGCTGACCTCTACGGGGACGAAGGGGGTGCGGGTCAGGTGCAGGGACACGTCGTCCGGCACCCAGCGCCAGAGCTCACGGTCCAGTGCGAAGTCGAAGGGAGCGACGATTCCCACGCCGCGCTGCGGCAACGGTCCGCCGAGGAAGGAGACGTCCATTTCGGACCCCAAAAGAACGGAGGGGAAGGCTCATGGCCAGAAGGCCCCTGAGTCAAGGGAAGTCAGAGGAAAAGCAAAGCCGGTCAGAAGCCGGGACGCCGGGACAGATGTCTTTGTTGACGAAGGTAGTTTCTGCTCCCTACCGTGGTCAATCCCGCCATCTGAGGCTGGTTCCCGTCCCTCCCGGCTCACCCCTTCAGCCAACCGTCCCTGCGTTTCGAAACGGTTTCCTGCCTATGTCCGAAACCTGTGTTCTTGTCCTCGACGCCGAGCCGCTTCCCCGGCTCGACCGACTCGCGGGACGCGCACGCGTCGTGCATGCCGACGAGAAGACACTCGCCGGCCAACTTCCCGAGGCCGATGTCCTGTTGGTCTGGGACTTCCTCTCCGACGCGGTACGCGATGCCTGGCCGGGCGACGGTCCCCGGCCACGCTGGGTCCACACCCCGAGCGCGGGGGTGGACCGGCTGCTGCCGGAGCTCGCGGACGGCCGCGAGACCGTCATCACGAATGCACGGGGCGTGTTCGACCGCCCGATTGCCGAATACGTCCTCGGCCTCGTGCTGGCCATGGCCAAAGACTTCCGTGGCACCTGGGAATTGCAACGACAGCGCCGGTGGCGGCACCGAGAGACATTCCGCGTCGGCGGAAGTCGGGCGACGGTCGTCGGTTCCGGCCCAATCGGCCGGGAAATCGGGCGCGCGCTGCTGGCACTCGGTGTCAAAGTGGACCTCGTCGGCCGGACCGCGCGGGACGGCGACCCCGAATTCGGGCGGGTGCACAGCACGGACGCGCTGCCCGGCCTGCTCGGCGACTCCGACTGGGTCGTGTGCGTCGCACCGCTGACCCAGGAGTCGACGGGCATGTTCGACGCCGAGATGTTTGCGCGGATGAAGCCCGAAGCGCACTTCGTGAACGTCGGGCGGGGGGCGCACGTGGTCGAGGACGACCTGGTGGACGCGCTGCTCCGGCACCGCATCCGGGGCGCCGCGCTGGACGTGTTCGCCGAGGAGCCGCTGCCTGCCGACAGCAGGCTCTGGGACGTGCCCGGACTGCTCGTCTCGCCGCACATGAGCGGCGACACGATCGGCTGGCGGAACGATCTGGCGGAGCAGTTCCTGGACAACTTCGACCGCTGGGAGGCGGGCGAGCCGCTGCTGAACGTGGTCGACAAGGACCTCGGCTACGTTCCGTCGGCCCCCGCGGCACGGACGGACTGACCGGCCGGGCACGGGGCGCCCCGGCGTCCCGTGCCCGCCGGAACCGCTCCACCGGAGCGTGCTGCGCTCCGCACCACCGGGGCGTTTCTTCTCCTTCTCCTCCGTCACCGGTGACCGGTCACGTGTCACCGGGTCGTTTCTTCACGCCTCGGGTGCGGTGCGGGCCCGGGGCTCGTCGTCCTGGCGGTCCGCCGTGCGCGGGCCGCCCGGTCCCTCGGGAGGTTTCGTCATGTCCGATCTCAACGCTCTGACCGCGACCCAGCTCGTGGCGGGGTACGAAACGGGGGACTTCACCCCCGTGGAGGTCACCCGGGCGGCGCTGGAGCGCGCAGAGGTGACCCAGGAGCGCGTCAACGCGTTCGTCCGCATCGACGGCGAGGCCGCGCTGCGGCAGGCCGAGGAGTCCGCCGGGCGCTGGGAGCGCGGCGAGCCGGCCGGACCGGTGGACGGGGTGCCGGTGACGGTGAAGGACATCCTGCTCCAGCGCGGCGCACCCACCTTCAAGGGCTCCTGGGCCACCGGTGAGGGCGGGCCAGGGGACGAGGACGCCCCGTCGGTGGCGCGGCTGCGGCAGAGCGGCGCCGTCTTCCTGGGCAAGACGACGACGCCCGAGTTCGGCTGGAAGGGCGTCACCGACAGCCCTCGGCACGGGGTCACCGGCAACCCGTACGCACCTGACCGCACCGCGGGCGGCTCCAGCGGGGGCAGCGCGGCGGCCGTCGCGACGGGCGCCGGACCGCTGTCGCTGGGTACGGACGGCGGCGGGTCGGTGCGGATCCCCGCCTCGTTCTGCGGCATCTTCGCGCTGAAGCCCACCTACGGGCGGGTACCGATCTACCCGGCGAGCGCCTTCGGGACCCTCGCGCACGTGGGCCCGATGACCCGGGACGCGGAGGACGCCGCGCTGCTGATGGACGTGATCAGCGCGCCCGACCCGCGGGACTGGTCGCACCTGGGTCCGGTGCCGCACAGCTTCCGCGGCGCGCTGGCCGCGGGCGAGGAGGGGGTGCGCGGGCTGCGGGTGGCCTTCTCGCCCGACTTCGGCGGCCGGGTGCAGGTCGATCCGGAGGTCGCCGCGGCGGTACGGGGTGCGGTGGCGCTGCTGGAGGAGCTGGGCGCGGTGGTGGAGGAGGCCGACCCCGGCTTCGCCGACCCGGTCGAGTCCTTCCACACGCTGTGGTTCAGCGGTGCCGCACGCGTCACCCAGGGATTCAGCCATGATCAGCGGGAGAGCCTGGACCCGGGCCTGCAGGAGATCTGCGCGGACGGGGCCGCCCGCAGCGCGCTGGACTACCTCGCGGCCGTGGACGAGCGGATGGATCTGGGCCGCCGGATGGGGGCCTTCCACGAGCGGTACGACCTGCTGGTGACGCCGACCATGCCGCTCACCGCGTTCGAGGCGGGGGTGGAGGTGCCGCGCGGCTCCTCGCTGACCCGGTGGACCGGGTGGACGCCCTTCTCCTACCCGTTCAACATGACGCAGCAGCCGGCCGCTTCGGTGCCGTGCGGGACGGACGGGGCAGGGCTGCCGGTGGGTGTGCAGCTCGTCGGTCCGCGGCACTCCGACGCGCTCGTGCTGGGTGCCTCGCACGCCCTGTACGAGGCGGGGGTCGCGGCCGGGGTCCCCTCCGCGCTGGGCTGAGCGCAGTCGGCTGGTCCCGTTGGGGGGTTGCGCCCCCCAACGGGTGTGTTCCTCAGGCTCGGCGGAAGTTGAGGGTCTCGCCGACGGCGCCCGAGCGCCAGAGGTCCTGGCATGCCTCGGCCATGGAGTCGAGGCCCTCGACGATCTGGCCCCAGACGATGCCGGGCACCCAGCCGGCGTCGCCGTTGATCAGCAGGTTGTTGCGCTCGTAGAACAGCGCGAGGTCGATGACGGTGGCCCGGCCGGCGTGTGCGGCCTCGGTGCCCTGCTGTTCCGCCGCGGCCTCGTATCCGTATCCGGGGGTCGCCAACTGGGTGTTGGAGAAGGTGAAATAGCAGAGGTCACCGGGGATGGGGGTAATGGTCGGATTCTCCAGCGGCGGCTCCTGGGGGGCGAACGGGGGAATAAGGGCGTAGATCTCATTGCGTGCGTACTTCGCGTGGTAGACGTCGCCGCCCAGCGGCAGCGCGTCCCACACCGCCGCGCAAGTGAGGGGTGCGCGGTCGTCGAGCAGCTTTGCCGTGCAGCTCACTCCCCGCTTGTCCAACGACACTTCAATGAAGCGCTCAGCCATCGTGCCTCCGCACAAGGGTGGTCATTTACCTGCCAATGGTGACTCAGACACCAGCTTCAGCGCGACCCCATAACGGCTTGAAATTATCCGCATATCTTCAGCCAGGTTGGGTATGCGCGCGCCCATGGCTCCACCACAGAGGAACAACACGGCAGGTGCCGGGAGACGTTTGAGCCGTCGATCGCTGCTCGGCGGCGCGGCGTCCTTGGGTGCGGTGAGCATGCTCGGCGCAACGACCGCATGCAGTCGGGTGTCCAGTGCGGACGCCGGGGACGGGGGAGATCTTCTGGAGCGGCTGAAGGCCCAGGGAACGGTGAAACTGGGCCTCGCCGGCGAACAGCCCTACAGCTACATCGACAAGGACGGCGAGTTGACGGGCACCTCGCCCGAGATCGCCAGGACCATCTTCAAGCGGCTGGGCGTCCCGAAGGTCCAGCCCTTCCCGACCGAGTTCAACTCGCTGATCCCGGGTCTCAACTCGCAGCAGTTCGACGTGGTCGCGGCCGGTATGTACATAACGCCCGATCGATGCAAACAGGTCCTGTTCGCGGATCCCGAGTACGAGATGCGGGACGCGTTCATCGTGCGCAAAGGGAACCCGAAGAACCTGCACAACTACGAGGACGTCAAGAAGAGCGGCGCCAAGCTGGCGACCGGGACCGGCTATGCCGAAATCGGCTACGCCGCGGAGGTCGGCATCAAGGAGTCGGAAATTCTGCTGCTTCCGGACCAACTGGCAGGACTCCTTGCCGTGGAACAGGGGCGGGCCGATGTATTCACCGGTACGGCGGTCACCGTGCGGAATGTGGTCAGGCAGACCAAGAGCAAGAAGGCCGAGTTCACCGCGGCCTTCACCCCGAAGCTGGACGGAAAGCCCGACCTGGGCACCGGCGCGTTCGCGTTCCGTTCGGTCGAGACGAAGCTGCGTGACGCCTTCAACCGCGAACTGCACAAGATGAAGAAGAGCGGCGAGCTCTTCCGGATCATGAAGGGCTTCGGCTTCATCGAGGAAGAGATGACCGACATGACCGCGAAGGAGCGCTGCGCATGACGGACCTCACCGCAGGGCTGTGGGAGCTGCTCTTCAAGGGCGTCTGGGTCACCGTCCAGCTCACCGTCTTCAGCGCGGCGCTGGGCGCGTTCGTCGCCTTCGTCGTGGGCGTGGCCAGGACCAACCGGCTGTGGATCGTCCGGTTCCTCTCCGGCCTCTACATGGAGATCTTCCGGGGCACCTCCGCCCTGGTCCTGATGTTCTGGATGTTCTTCGTGCTGCCGGTCGCGTTCGGCTGGCAGTTGGTGCCGATGTGGGCGGCCGTGCTCGCGCTCGGCCTGTCGTACGGCGCCTACGGCTCGGAGATCGTCCGCGGCGCGCTCGCCGCGGTGGCACCGGCCCAGCAGGAGGCCGGGATCGCGCTGAGCTTCTCGCCCTGGCAGCGGCTGGTGAAGATCCAGCTTCCGCAGGCGTGGCCCGAGATGGTCCCGCCCGCCAACAACCTGCTGATCGAGCTGCTCAAGGGCACCGCGCTGGTGTCCGTGCTGGGCGTCGGCGACATCACCTTCGGGGCCGCACTGGTGCGCAACGCACTCGGCGAGAGCGCCCCGGTCTACACGATCATCCTGGTCATGTACTTCATCCTGGCCTTCCTGCTGACCCGTGTGATGCGCGCGGTGGAGCGGAAGGCCAAGGCGGGCATCGGCCAGGCCCCGCAGAAGGGCCAAGGAGTGCTGCGCAAGCTCACCATCCCCCGGCAGGCGGACGCGCCCTCGAGCGACCTGTCCAAGAGCGCGGGAGGTGCCTGATGAAGTGGGACTGGTCGGCTGTCGGTGACTTCATGCCGCGCTTCTGGGACGGCGTGCTCGTCACCCTCCAGGCGCTGGTGCTCGGTTCGCTCATAGCCTTCGCCCTCGGGCTCGTCTGGGCGATGGCCCAGCGCTCCCCGCTGAAGGCGGTGCGCTGGCCGGTGATGGTGGTCACCGAGTTCATCCGCAACACCCCGCTGCTGGTGCAGCTCTTCTTCCTGTTCTACGTGCTGCCGGAGTGGGGGCTCACGCTCTCCGCGCTCACCACCGGCATCGTCGGCCTCGGGCTGCACTACTCGACCTACACCGCCGAGGTCTACCGGGCCGGCATCGACGGCGTCCCGGTGGGCCAGTGGGAGGCGTGCACCGCGCTGAGCATGCCGCGCGGCCGCACCTGGAGCGCCGTCATCCTGCCGCAGGCGATCCGCCGCGTGGTGCCCGCGCTGGGCAACTACGTGATCGCGATGCTGAAGGACTCGCCGATGATCGCGGTGATCGGTGCGCTCGAAATGCTCGGTCAGGCACGGCAGTTCACCTCCATCACCTTCCTGCCGACCGAGCCGATCACCGTGGTCGGTATCGCCTTCATCGTCATCGCCTACCCGGCATCCCTGCTTACGAGAGCCCTGGAGCGTCGCCTTGTCCGCTGAGAAGAACCCGAGCACGGCCGCGAACGGCGGTACGAACGCCGCTGCCGAGGGCAGTGAGCTGATCAAGTTCGACAACGTCACCAAGCGCTACGGCAGCAACGTGGTGCTGGACAACCTCTGCTTCGACGTGTCGCCCGGCAAGCACGTCACCCTCATCGGCCCCTCCGGCTCGGGCAAGACCACGATCCTGCGGCTGCTGATGACCCTGGTGAAGCCGGACGAGGGCACCATCAAGGTGGCGGGCGAGTACCTCTCGCACGAGGAGCGGAACGGCAAGCTGGTGCCGGCGGGCGAGAAGCACTCGCGCGAGGTCCGCAAGAACATCGGCATGGTCTTCCAGCAGTTCAACCTCTTCCCCAACATGAAGGTGCTGCGGAACATCACCGAGGCGCCGGTGCACGTGCTGGGGCTGGGCAAGGACGAGGCCGAGCAGCGCGCCCGCGAGCTGCTGGAGATGGTCGGTCTGACCGACCACATCGACAAGTACCCCACCCAGCTCTCCGGCGGTCAGCAGCAGCGGGTGGCCATCGCCCGCGCACTGGCGATGCGCCCGCAGGTGCTGCTGCTGGACGAGGTCACCTCGGCCCTCGACCCGGAGCTGGTGGCCGGGGTGCTGGACGTGCTGCGGGACATCGCGCACTCCACCGACATCACCATGCTCTGCGTCACGCACGAGATGAACTTCGCGCGCGACATCTCCGACGACGTGCTGATGTTCGACGCGGGCCGGGTCATCGAGTCCGGTGCGCCGGAGAAGATCTTCACCGACCCCGAGCACGAGCGCACGAGGGAGTTCCTCAGCGCCGTCCTGTGAGCACCACCGGCGCTCCGCTCCGCACGGAGCACCCGCCGTCCTGACCGAGCCCGCGCCGCCTGCGGCGCGGGCTCGGCTGCCGTGGAGCCCCGAAGGGCCGCCGGTAGCCGGGAGGGCAGGACGGCGCGAGTCGCCGGGGCGCCGCCGCCGGCGCAGCGCGAGGGCGCGCGAGGGGGCGCATGAGGGGGCGCATCCAGCCGTGCGGCATATGCCGATCGCGGCAACGCACCCGTGCCCGCGCCACGTTGGCCGCTATCGTGGGATATGAAGCCGTGACCACACGAAGTGGTAACGGTACAAACGGTCACAACCTCCAGGGGGACACCGTGTCACTGCTCCAACCACCCGGAGGCCCGCCCGAGGAGTCGGGACGGGAGCCGGTCACACCCCTCGGCTCGGTACAGCACGCGCTGCGGGTGCTGGAGACCGTCTCCCGGCACCGCAACGGTGTCACCGAGGAGGTGATCGCCCGCCGCGCCGAGTTGCCCGCCGACCGGCTCGACCAGCTCCTGCGGATGCTGTGCCGCGAGGGCTATCTGACCCGGCTGGAGGACGGCTCCTACGTCGTCGGCGAGGCACTGATGCTGCTGGGCTCCGGCATGGACCGGAGCCACGCGCTCCGGGCGCGGCTCCAGAGCACCCTGGACGAGTTGCGGGACACGGTCGGCGCCGCCGTCTACTTCGGCCGCTACCGGGACGGAGAGCTGGAGAGCGCCCAGGTCGCCGACGGCCCCACCACCCCGGCGGTCAACCAGTGGGTGGACTTCCGCTCGGCCGCGCACGCGACCGCGCTCGGCAAGTGCCTGCTCAGCCAGCTCGACCACGATCGCCGGCTGGACCACCTCTCCCGCCACCGGACCCCGCGGCTCACCTCACGGACGATCACCGACGAGCGGCTGTTGCTGACCGCGCTGGACCGGCAGCCCTCGACCGTCCCGGTGCTCGATCTCCAGGATTACGCCGTGGGCACGGTCTGCGCCGCGGTACCGGTGACCGCGGGCTCCGCGGTGAGCTGCCTGGCGCTCTCGCTGCCGGTAGCCCAGGCGCACCGGCTGCGCAGAGCCGCCGAGATGCTGAGCCAGCGGGCCGCGCCGGTGATGCTGTCGCTGGCGATCTGACCACCCCGGACGCCTCCGGACCGACCCGCGCCCTGCCACAGCGCCGGACGCACGAAAAGGCTGCGGCTCCCCGTCAACCGAGGAGCCGCAGCCGATCTGTACGCCGCCAGGGACTCGAACCCCGGACCCGCTGATTAAGAGTCAGCTGCTCTAACCAACTGAGCTAGCGGCGCCCGTCGCCGTTTCCGGCCGACAGAAGAAATACTACCCCCTCCCCAGGGGTGCTGATGACCAGCTCCCCGGCGGGGGCTGCCGCGCGCGGCCCCGGGCGCGGCGTCAGAGCGGGAGGGACAGGCCCGGCTCCCGGCGCCGCACCGACCCCGCCATCAGCAACACCGCGCCCGCCGCCGCCCAGACCGCCATGACCAGCAGCGGAGTGCCCAGTGCGTGACCGGAGAAGTACACGATGTCGCGTACCGCGCTCGTCCCGGCACCGGTCGGGATCCACTCGCCGACGGCCCGCCAGAAGGGCGGGATCAGATGCCGCTGGAAGGCGCCGCCGGCGCTCGGGTTGCCGAGCACGACGAAGACGAGCACCGCGACACCGATGCCGACCACCCCCAGGAACGCCTCCAGCGCCAGGGTGCACGCCGCCGTACCGAAGACCAGCAGCGCACCGACCCACCACAGGGCCAGGAAGTGCCCCGGCAGCGCGTGCAGCACCGGGTCGACGACGATCGCACCGCCGAGCCCGGAGAGGACGGCGTACACCGCCGTCCCGGCCAGCCGCAGCGCGCCGAGCCCCGGCCGCGCGGGACGGGTGCCGGCCGCCACCCCCATCAGCGAGGCCAGCAGATAGCCCCCGACGAGCCAGCCGACGATGAGGTAGAAGGCGGTCAGGCTCTCGTAGTCCTGCGGTCCGGACGGTGCGATGTCCACCACCTTCAGCCGCCGGCCCTGGTCGTCTGCCACCCCCTCGCCGACCCTGCGCAGCGCCTTGGCCTGCGGCCCGCCCGCGCCGGAGGCCACCAGCAGGGTGTCCGTGCCGCCGCGCGGGTCCATCAGGTAGGCGCCCTCCGCCTTCCGGTCCAGGATGCGCGCGCGGGCGGCGCGCTCGTCCTCGACGGCGGTGACGGACAGCGGGTCCCCGGGGAGCCGGTCGAGCCGTTCGGCGGCCTGCGCGGGCGCGACGACGGCGACCGGGATGCCCTGCGGCCGGGGATGGTGGAAGGCACCGATGTAGGAGACGAGAAAGCCCAGTTGGACCAGGAGGACACCGACCACGAGCACGAACGTGCCGGGAGAGAGTGCGCTGCGGCCTCCGGCGCCGGGGGTGGCATTGTACATGGACTCATTCCCCTATGGGTGCTCTCTTGAGTAGTTGTCTCCATCCATACCGCATGACCCGGTTCGTTCCCCCGCGTTGGGTCTCCGGGCGCGCCGCGTCCCGCACTGCGTGGCGCGGCGCCGCGCCATCGGCGAGACTCGACGCCATGCCCGCTCTCCTGACGCGGCCGGCCCTGAGCCGCGCCCTCCTCGCACGCCAACTCCTGGTCGAACGCGCCCGGATGCCGGTGCGCGACGCCGTCGAGCACCTGGTCGGCATCCAGGCCCAGGCGCCCAGACCGCCGTACTTCGCCCTGTGGAGCAGGCTGGCGGACTTCGACCCGCAGGAACTGTCGCTGCAACTGGAGGGCCGCGGGCTGGTCCGGCTGAGCACCATGCGCGGCACCGTCCACCTGGTCAGCGACCGCGACGCGCTGGAGTTGCGGGCGCTCACCCAGCCGCTGCACGAGAGCGCGGTACGCACGAACTTCGCCAAACAGCTCGGCGGCGAGGACCCCTGGCAGGTGGCGGAGGCCGCCCGGGAGCTGCTCGCCAAGCGCCCGCTGACCGGCAGCGAGCTGGGCAGCCGGCTCCAGGAGCGCTGGCCCCACCTGGAGGCCCGCCCGCTGTGGATGACGGCCCGCTATCTGCTGCCGCTGGTGCAGTTGCCGCCGCGCGGGCTGTGGGGGCGTTCCGGACAGCCGGTGCTGGACACCGTCGAGCGGTGGCTGGGGCGGCCGCCGGCCGCCGAACCCGGTGTGGAGACGATGGTGCTGCGCTACCTCGGCGCCTTCGGCCCGGCCTCCGCGCGGGACGCGCAGACCTGGTCCGGACTGACCCGGCTCGGCGAGGTGCTGGAGCGGCTGCGGCCGCAACTGCGGGCCTTCCGGGACGAGGCGGGCCGGGAGCTGTTCGACCTGCCCGACGCGCCGCGGCCCGATCCCGAACTGCCGCTGCCGGTCCGCTTCCTGGCCGAATACGACAACATCGTCCTCTCGCACGCCGACCGCTCCCGCCTGCTGGACGAGCCCGCCCGCCGCGCCATGGCCAGCCGGAACGGGCAGGTGCCCGCCGCCTTCCTGGTGGACGGCCGGGTGCGGGGCATGTGGAAGGCGGACACCTCGCGCAAGGCCGCCCGCCTCACGCTCACCCCCTTCGAGCACCTGGACGAGGAGGCGGAGCAGGCGCTGACCGAGGAGGGGCAGCGGCTGCTGGCGTTCGCCACCGACGGCCGCCCGGGCCCGCACACGGTCACCTTCACCGCCCCTGCCCTGCCCGGCGCCACCTCCCCACGATGACCACGGATCGATGACGCTTCCGTCACATTCGGTGGCCCCATAACACCCCAACGGCACGAAACCGCCCGTGCCGCCCTTGCGTTCGTGTGCCGAGTTGTAGAACCTGACGTGCATTCATCGAGCGGTCCGTACCGTGCACGGGGACACGGAGACACGGAGACCGAGCGACACCGCGCGCCGCGGGGCGGGGGCCAGGGCGCGGCATCGGCACGAGAGCACGCCCCTGCCGGGGCGTGCGGGGGAACGACACATGAGCACGCCACCCGAGGGCGCCCGGCATCCGCAGCCGCCGGAGCACGACGACCAGGATCCGACGCGCACGGCGCAACTGCGCATACCCCGGCCGGCCGCCCGGACCGGGGACCCCGCGGCGCAGCACGCGCCCGCACCGTCCCGGACCCGCGCGCGCCGGCCCTCTCCGCACCCCTGGGAGCGTGCCGCGCCCCGCTACGACTACGAGCACTACAGCCGACTGGCGGGTCCACTGCGGCAACCCGATCCGGCCGTGCCCCACCGGGTGCGCTACCGCAGCCTGCTGGCCGACGAACCGCACCGGTTCCGCGCCGGGTTCCTGCTGTGCCTGGCACCGCTGCTGTCGGCCGCGCTCCTGGTCTGGCTGATGCAGCCGGACCACTGGACGCGCCGCGACCAGGGCGAGGTCTCCGATCTCGTCCTCAAGCTCGATGTGGTCATGCTCGTCTCGATCGGGCTGATCGAACTGTTCCGCACCCTCAACGTCCTCTCCAACGCGCACGCCACCCTGGTGGCCCGGGACCCGATACCCGTGGTGCCCGAGGCCGGTACCCGCGTCGCCTTCCTCACCTCGTTCGTGCCCGGCAAGGAGCCGATCGGGATGGTCACCAGGACCCTGGAGGCGGCCATGCGGGTGCGGCACCGCGGCACCCTGCACGTCTGGCTGCTCGACGAGGGCGACGACCCGGAGGTCAAGGAGGTCTGCCGCCGACTGAGAGTGCACCACTTCTCCCGCAAGGGCACCCCGCGGTGGAACACCGCCAAGGGTGCCTTCCGTGCCAAGACCAAGCACGGCAACTACAACGCCTGGCTCGACGCGCACGGCGACGACTACGACTTCTTCGCCGGGGTCGACACCGACCACGTTCCGCTGCCCAACTACCTGGAGCGGATGCTGGGCTACTTCCGTGACCCGGACGTCGGCTTCGTCATCGGCCCGCAGGTCTACGGCAACTACGACAACTTCGTCACCAAGGCCGCCGAGAGCCAGCAGTTCCTCTTCCACGCGCTCATCCAGCGCGCCGGCAACCGCTACCGGTCGCCGATGTTCGTCGGCACCAGCAACGCCGTCCGCATCCGGGCCCTCAAGGCCGTCGGCGGTCTCTACGACTCCATCACGGAGGACATGGCCACCGGCTTCGAGATGCACCGCCACCGCAACCCGGCCACCGGCAACACCTGGCGCTCCGTCTACACCCCGGACGTGCTCGCCGTCGGCGAGGGCCCCAACGCCTGGACGGACTTCTTCACCCAGCAGCTCCGCTGGTCCCGCGGCACCTACGAGACGATCCTCAAGCAGTACTGGCGCGGCCTGGGCAGCATGCCGCCGGGCAAGATGTTCAACTACACGCTGCTGATGCTGTTCTACCCGGCCTCGGCGCTGAACTGGATCCTGGCCGCGCTCTCCTGCGCCCTCTTCCTGGGCCTGGGCGCCTCCGGTGTGCAGATCGACCCCGCCATCTGGATGGCGCTGTACGGCAACGCCACCGCGCTGCAGATCGGGCTCTACATCTGGAACCGGCGGCACAACGTCTCCCCGCACGAGCCGGAGGGCTCCGGCGGGCTGGCCGGGATGCTGATGTCCGCGCTGTCCGCGCCGATCTACGCACGCTCCCTCTTCGACACGGTGCTGCGCCGCAAGAGCAAGTTCGTGGTCACGCCGAAGGGCGACTCGGCCAGCCCCGACACGCTGTTCGGCACGTTCCGGGTGCACCTGTTCTTCATCGCCGTCTTCGGGGGCTCCCTCGTCGGCTCCCTCTTCCTGGGGCACGACCACCCGGCGATGCTCACCTGGGCCGCGCTCGCGCTGCTCATCACGGCGGCACCGATCGTCGGCTGGCGGTCGACCGTCCGCACCGAGAAGCGCCGCAGGGCGCGCAGGGCCCGCCGGCACGCCTCCGGAACCCGGACCGCGGATCCTGAGACCGCTTCCGCGCCCACGCCCACCTACGACCAGCATCCGCACCGCACCGCGCTTGGGGGACAGGAACGATGACGAACCGACGGAGCCGCCGCCGCGCCGCGGGCGCCGGGAAGCGGCGGGCCCGGCGCATAGCCATCGGCACGGCCGTCGTGCTGCTCGTCGCCGGGTTCAACGGGCCGGCGCTCTACAGCTTCGCCTCGGCCAAGTACCACGACTACGAGATCAACCAGCCCGAGTACAAGGCCGCGAAGGGCCACTGGCAGATCGTCGACATCCCCGAGAAGTTCCGGATCAACACGATCCACGCGGCGCTGCTGCACACCGGCAAGGTGCTGCTGGTGGCGGGCTCGGGCAACGATGCGAAGAACTTCAAGGCCAAGAGCTTCCGCACGGTCCTGTGGGACCCGGTGCGCAACACCTTCAAGAACATCCCCACCCCCAACGACCTGTTCTGCTCGGGGCACAACCAGCTCCCCGACGGCAAGCTCCTGGTCGCGGGCGGCACTCAGCGGTACGAGACGCTGGAGGGCGACGTGGAGAAGGCCGGTGGGCTGATGTTCCTCTACAACGAGAACCCCGACAGCGGGAAGACGATCAAGAAGGGCACCCGCTTCACGGGCCGGAAGAGCGGCAAGACCTTCGTCGCCCAGCACACCGTGCTCCTCCCGCGGGCCAAGAAGCGGAAGGACCCGGAGACCGGGAAGGTCGAGACCGTCCACAGCGTCACCCGGGTCTACGCCGAGGCGGCGAAGAAGGGCCGGAAGTACCAGACCGGCACCGAGGACCAGTACCGGGTGCACGGCCTGGAGGGGGCCTGGAAGCGGAACGTCTACGGAGTGGCCCAGAAGATGTCCTTCGACAAGAAGGACTTCCAAGGCATCAAGGACGCCTACGAGTTCGACCCGGTGGCCGAGCGCTACATCACGGTCGACCCGATGAACGAGGCCCGCTGGTACCCCACCCAGCTCACCCTCCAGGACGGCAGGGTGCTGACCGTCTCCGGGCTGGACGACATCGGCCAGGTCGTCCCCGGCAAGAACGAGATCTTCGACCCGAAGACGAAGAAGTGGCACTACCTGCCCAAGACGCGGTTCTTCCCCACCTACCCGGGGCTGCACCTGGTCGGCCAGAACCGGGTCTTCTTCAGCGGCACCACCGCCGGCTACGGCCCGGCCGACAAGGGCCGCACGCCCGGCATCTGGAACCTGGAGACCAACAAGTTCACCGAGATCCCCGGCATGAGCGACCCGGACGTGCTGGAGACGGCGATGTCCGTACCGCTGCCTCCCACCCAGTCGCGGAAGTTCATCGTCGAGGGCGGGGGCGGCGTCGGCGAGTCGGACAGGACGACGGACAAGACGCGGATCGTGGACCTCTCGTCCGACACCCCGCGGTTCCGCGACGGGCCCGACCTCTACGACAAGGTCCGCTACCCCAGCAGCGTGATCCTGCCGAACGACACCGTGCTGACCACGAACGGTTCGGGCCGGTACCGGGGCAAGAGCGACAGCAACGTGCTGAAGGCCGCGATCTACAACCCGAAGACCAACAAGTTCAAGGAGGCCGCCGCCCCGCTGGTCGGCCGCAACTACCACTCCGGCGGGCTGCTGCTGCCGGACGGCCGGGTGATGACCTTCGGCTCGGACTCGCTGTACGCGGACAAGGCCAACACCAAGCCGGGCGAATTCGACCAGCGCATCGAGATCTACACCCCGCCCTATCTGCACCAGGGCAAGGAGCAGCCGCAGTTGCGCACTGCCGACGCGGACGCCGCCGAGAACCTCGCGCCGGGCGACCGCGTCTCCTTCCGCAGCAAGGACGCGGCCTCCTTCAAGCGGCTGCGGATGGTGCGGCCCGGTTCGTTCACCCACGTGACGAACGTGGAGCAGTCGTCGGTGGCCCTGAAGATGAACACGTCCCGGGACGGAAAGGTGACCACGACCATCCCGGACGACCCGTCGCTGGTCACCCCCGGCTGGTGGATGGTCTTCGGGGTGGACGCGGAGGGCGTGCCCTCCAAGGCCCAGTGGGTGAAGGTGGGCATCGACCCGGACGCCTCGCACACCACGGTGACCACGGGCGACCCGGAGTAGACCCCTGCCGCCCGGTCGGCTCCGCGCCCCCGCGGCACTCCCCCGGGACCGCGGAGCGCCGGCCGCCTACGACCCGCCTACGACCGCTGCCCGTCCTGCCCGTCCTGCCCGTCGGCGTTGCGGGCCAGCTCCAGGGCGTACTCCGGCCACCAGGTACCGGCCTTCGGGCCGCCGCGGCACTCGCCGTCCGACTCCCCCGGGCGCTTGATCCACAGGTAGGCGTCCACCAGGTCGTGCCCCGTCCGGGTGGTGGGCGCTTCGCCCAGGGCCCGTCCGGGCGGGTTGCACCAGCTCTCCTCGCCGCCGTGCAGCGGCCCGTTGCCGTTCCGGCTGGTGTCCACGACGAAGTGCTTGCCCCCGACCTTCGCCGACAGCCGCTTGCCGTGGGCGACGTTGGAGGCGGTGGTCTGGAAGTTGGAGACGTTCAGCGCGAAGCCGTCGGCCTTGTCGATCCCGGCACGGGTGAGGGGCTCGGCCAGCGCCCCCGGGTCGCGCACCCAGTCCGGGTTGCCGGCGTCCAGATAGACCGTCGTGGAGGGCAGCCGCTTGAGCCGGGCGACGGCGTCGGCCAGCAGCCGATAGCGCTCCGCGCGCAGCTTCGGTGCGGCGCACGCGCCCGACACGGTGTGCGCGAGGGCGTCCGGTTCCACGATCACCGTGGCGGCCCGGCTGCCGATGCCCTTCGCGACCTCGTCCAGCCACCCGCGGTACGCCGCGGCGCTCTCGGCTCCGCCCTTGCTGTACTGCCCGCAGTCGCGGTGCGGCACGTTGTAGAGGACCAGCAGCGCCTCCCGGTCCGCTGCGGTGGCGGACTCGGTGACGCGGGCCGCATGACCGCGCGGGTCGTCGGGGCCGAGCCAGTCGGCCACCGGCTGCCCGGCGATCTTCCGCAGCTCGCGGGCCCGCGCGGAGTCGCCGTCCGCGGCGTCGGTGCGGGCCTGCCGCGCGGCGTTCCCCCGCGGGTCGACCCAGTAGGGGACGACGGACCTGGGGCGCTGCCGCACCTCGGAACCCGCCCCGGGGCCGGCGCCGTCCTGGGCGTCCGGCGCGGAACAACCGGCCAGCAGCAGGGCTCCCGCCAGTGTGCTCCCCGCGGCCCCTCGGGCGCGCGCGCGAGTCCGGGCGCTGCCGTGCATCCACTCCCCCTCGGCTGTGCTGCGGGCGTCGGCCGGGTCGCCGAACCGCCGCGAACCGCCGCGAGGCGGGCCGCGGACCGGCCGCAGCGTCGGCCCATCGTGTCACAGAAGACGCCTCGCACGGCCGTGCTCCGGCACCTGGGCGGGACCGCTCCGCGGGCGCGGGAGCCGGGCGGCTGCCCCGCGGCGCGACGGTGCGTGCGGCAGCCGGACGGCCGGCGGTCAGATCCGGTCGACGAGGTCCGCGATGGAGTCGACGACGCTGGAGGGGCGGTAGGGGTAGCGCTCCACCTCGTCGGGCCGGGTCAGCCCGGTCAGCACCAGGAAGGTCTCCAGCCCGGCCTCCATCCCGGCGCGGACGTCGGTGTCCATCCGGTCGCCGATCATGGCGCTGGTCTCGGAGTGGGCGCCGATCGCGTTGAGACCGGCGCGCATCATCAGCGGATTGGGCTTGCCCACGAAGTAGGGGTGCTGGCCGGTGGCCTTGGTGATCAGCGCGGCGACCGACCCGGTGGCGGGCAGCGCGCCCTCCGCGGAGGGGCCGGTCTCGTCGGGGTTGGTGGCGATGAAGCGGGCGCCGTCGTTGATCAGCCGGATGGCCCGGGTCAGCGCCTCGAAGCTGTAGGTGCGGGTCTCGCCCAGGACGACGTAGTCCGGGTCGGCGTCGGAGAGGACGTAGCCGATGTCGTGCAGGGCCGTCGTCAGCCCGGCCTCCCCTATGACGTAGGCGGTGCCTCCGGGACGCTGGTCGTCCAGGAACTGCGCGGTGGCCAGCGCGGAGGTCCAGATGTTCTCCGTCGGCACGGTCAGCCCGATGCGGGCCAGCCGGGCGTGCAGGTCCCGGGGTGTGTACATCGAGTTGTTGGTGAGCACCAGGAACGGCCGCCCCGACTCCCTGAGCCGCTTGATGAACGAGTCGGCGCCGGGGACGGGGATCCCCTCGTGCATCAGCACACCGTCCATATCGGTGAGCCAGGACTCGATGGGCTTGCGCTCTGCCACGGATGGACTCCTGCCAGGTCGTGGTGGTCCGGCCGGCGGAGGAGCGTGCCCGGGTACGCCGAGGCACGGAACCGGCCGCCGCGCTCAGCGTAGCGGCAGCGGCCGGTGCAGGTCAGCCGGGGCGCAGGCGCTCCGGTGCCGGAAAGCGCCGGAGCGCGCCCGCGGGCCGCGGAAGCGGGCGGCCGGGTGCGTGCTCCGGGCCGCGGGCTTTGCGAGGGTGGGGGCATGAACCGCATGGACACCACCGCCACGCCGCTCCGCGTCGGACTGCTCGGCTTCGGGCTGGCCGGATCGGTCTTTCACGCCCCGCTGATCGCCGGCACGCCGGGGCTCGTGCTGGACACCGTCGTCACCTCCGACCCGGAGCGCCGCAAGCGCGCCCGGGAGGCGGGCGCTCCGGGCGGCGAGGTGCGGACGGTCGCCTCGGCGGACGAGCTGTTCGCGGACGCGGACCGGCTCGACCTGGTGGTGGTCGCCACCCCGAACCGCACCCATGTGCCGCTGACGCACCGCGCCCTGGACGCGGGACTGCCGGTCGTGGTGGACAAGCCGTTGGCACCCACCGGTGCCGAGGCCCGCGAGCTGGCGGCGAAGGCCGAGTCCCGGGGGCTGCTGCTGGCGCCGTTCCAGAACCGCCGCTGGGACAACGACTTCCTCACCCTGCGCTCGCTGCTGGCCGAGGACGCGCTGGGCGAGGTGTTCCGCTTCGAGTCGCGGTTCGAGCGCTGGCGGCCCCGGCTCAAGGGCGGCTGGCGGGAGTCGGGCGACCCGGAGGAGGTCGGCGGGCTGCTCTACGACCTGGGCAGCCACGTCGTCGACCAGGCACTGACCCTCTTCGGTCCGGCCGCCTCCGTCTACGCGGAGTCGGACGTGCGGCGGGCGGGCGCCGCGGCGGACGACGACACCTTCATCGCCATCACCCACGAGAGCGGCGTCCGCTCCCACCTGTGGATGAGCGCCACGGCGGCCCAGCTCGGGCCCCGCTTCCGGGTGCTGGGCAGCCGGGCCGCGTATGTGAAGTACGGCCTCGATCCGCAGGAGAGCGCGCTGCGCGGGGGTGGACGCCCGGTCGAGGGAGCGCCGTGGGGGGTGGAGCCGGAGGACGCCTGGGGCACGCTGGGTGCACAGGACCCGCCCGGCGCCCTGCGCACCGTGCCGACGCTGGACGGCGACTACCCGGCCTTCTACGACGCGGTCGCCGGTGCGCTGCGCGAGGGCACACCGCCGCCGGTGACCGCCCACGAGGCGGCCGCGGCCCTCCAGGTGCTGGAGACCGCGCGGTCCTTCGCGCGGGGCGGCTAGGACGCGACCCGCGGGCCGGGCGGGCCGTCGGGGCCCCGCGGGCAGGGTGCGGAGCGGCTGTGCCGCCCGGTTCGTCAGTGCCGGGTGCACGCCCAGGCGAGCGTGCGGCCGCCGCCCGCGCGTCCCAGCGCCGCCTGCTCGGCTGCGGCTCGCGTCCGGCCGTGGCCGCCCCAGTAGCGGTGGTTGTTCGGGTTGTAGGCGACTGCGCCGCAGCCGTTGGCGAAGGAGACGAGGACCTTGCAGCCGGGGCCGGAACAGTGGGACATCGCGCCCCGCTCGGCGGCGCTGCGGGAACTGTGGTCCCAGGACCTGCCGTTGCTGCCGTCATGTCCCACCGCGATGGCCCCGTAGTAGTTCCGGGGCGGGGCGGAGGTCGGTTCGGGTGCGGGAGCCGGAGCGTTGTCCGTCGGACGGGAGGCGGCTTCGGTCTCCGGCGGGTCGTCGTCGGTCGGCCTGCTGTAGGTCGGCGTGCGGGTCGGACTGGTGTCGGCGGGGTCCGTGCCACCGGTCGTCCCGGAGGTGAGGCGGTCCGGCGTCGCGTCGTGGTCGGTCAGCAGCCGGCTCGCGGAAACGGTGGGCCGCGCGTCGGAGAGCGCGTCCGCGTCGGAGGGCTTGTCCTGGTCGGACAGCAGCAGCGCCGCGAGGACCACGGCGCCGATGGCGGCGGCGATGCCCCCCAGGGTGCGGCCCGGTGTCGAGCCGCCCGAGCCCGGGTTCCTGATCGGGGCGCTGCCCGGGCTCTGGTTGCGCCCGGGAGTGGGCGGCCGGTTGTTCCCCGGTTCGTTCGCCCGCGCGCCTGCGGCCTGCCGTCGGCCCCCGGACCGCCCTTCCCCGGCCATGCGCCTGGTGTGCCCCGGAACGTCCGAGGTCCAACTGCGGGTGACGGTCTCCGCCTCCGCCTGGTCGGCGGCTCGCTGGAGGCGGCTGCCCTCTTCGGCGTACTGGTCGATCAGCGAGGTCCAGCCGCTCGGCAGGGCGCGGGAGCCTCGCCGGGCGAAGCGCCGGATGAGCTGTTCGGCCGTCGGCCGGTCCTCGGGCCGCACCGCGAGGCAGTCGCCGACCACCCCGGTGAGGCCCGCGGGCAGGCCGTCGAGGTCGATCGCCGCCCGCCGTACGTGGTTGAGCTGCTGCAGCGGCTCCTGGGTCTCCGGGTACGGCAGCCGGCCGCAGGCCACGTAGTGGAGGGTGACGCCGAGCGCGTAGATGTCGGAGGCGAACGTGCTGGGCTGCCCCTCGGCCTGTTCCGGCGCGGCGAAGGCGATGGTGCCGAGAGTGAGCCGGGTGCTGGTGAGGTCGCCTGCGTGCGAGATGCCGAAGTCGATGACCCTCGGCCCCTTCGCGGTCAGCAGGATGTTGAGCGGCTTCACGTCCCGGTGCACGATGCCCTTGCCGTGCAGCTCCGCGAGCGCCCGCAGGATGCCGGGGGCGATCCGGCGCACCGCGTCCTCGTCCCCGAGCGGCCCCCGCTGCACCACGAGTGCTTCGAGCGAGGGCGCCGGCACGTACTCCATGGCCATCCAGGGCCGCTCGGCCGCGATGTCGGAGTCGAGCACCCGGGCGGTGTACGTGCTCCGCACGCGGCGGGCCAGCCTGGTCTCGCGGCCGAAGCGCTTGCGGGCCTCCTCGCTCACCCCGCCCGGGGCCAGCAGCGTCTTGACGGCGACGATCCGGCCCGTGCCGGGGTGCCGGCCGAGGTAGATCACCCCCATACCGCCGGTGGCCAACTGGCCCAGCAGTCGGTAGGGCCCGAGTCGGCGCAGCTCACCACTGAGCGCGAACACACCCATCCCGAACGACTCTGTCACTGTCCTGCCCCCGTCCCCCGTGCCCTGCGTTCCGGACGTGGGCATGATTTCACGCAACGGGCCCTGCACGAGGTCGTGTTCGGGTCGCAACCAGGTCGCGGACCGGGCGTCCGGACGGTCCCGGCCGGACGGTCCGGGCGGTCGCACGATCCGGGCGCCCGGGACGGCCCCGGGGGGCTCGGGGCCGTCCCGGGCGCGGCGCGGCTAGGCCGACGTCATGACCTGGCGCTGCCGGCCCAGGCCCGCGATCTCCAGTTCGACGACGTCGCCGTCGCGCAGGTAGGGCTTGGGCTCCGGCGTCCCCATCGCGACGCCCGCCGGGGTACCGGTGGAGACGATGTCGCCGGGGTGCAGCGTCATGAAGTGGCTGAGGTGGCGCAGCACTTCGGCGACGGGGAAGATCTGGTCGGCGGTGCTGCCGTCCTGGCGCAGCGTGCCGTTCACCCACAGGCGCATCGCCAGCGCCTGCGGGTCGGGTACCTCGTCGGCTGTGACCAGCCAGGGGCCCAGCGGGTTGAAGGTCTCGCAGTTCTTGCCCTTGTCCCACTGCCCGCCGCGTTCGAGTTGGAAGGCGCGTTCGGACACGTCGTTGCCGACCGCGTACCCGGCGACGCAGGCCAGCGCCTCCTGGTCGGTTTCCAGATAGCGGGCGGTGCGGCCGACGACGACGACCAGTTCGACCTCCCAGTCGGTCTTCCGGCTGCCGCGCGGGATCAGCACCGGGTCGTGCGGGCCGACGACCGTGTCGGGCGCCTTCATGAAGACGATGGGCTCTTCCGGCACCGGGGCGCCGGTCTCCCGCGCGTGGTCGTGGAAGTTCAGCCCGATGCACACGATCTTGCCGATGCGGGCCAGCGGCGGCCCGATGCGCGGCCCCTCGGGCGCGGTGTCCGCCACCGCTCCGGGCAGCTTCCCGGCGGCGGCCGCCGCGCGCACCCGGTCGAGCGCGGCGGGGTCCGCGAGCAGTTCGGGGTCGATGTCGGGGACGACCCCCGACAGGTCGCGCAGGGTTCCGTCCTCGTCCAGCAGCGCGGGGCGCTCGGCTCCCGCAGGTCCGACGCGGAGCAGTTTCACGTCGCTCTCCCTCCCAGGCGAATCAGCAGATCGTCCAGGAGGGCGTTCAGAACCACAAGAGAGAGTTCACGTACTGGACCGTAGCATCCGTAATGCGGAAGTAACCTGGCGTTTCGTGGCACCGAATCCGGTATTTCGGCATGCTGGTGTCCCGGCAGCCCGCGTTCCGCGCCGCACGGACGACGCGCCCCGGAGAGGGCGCGGACCTACGCCCCCGCCAGCCGGGCCACGGTGTGGATGGCCAGCCCGGCCAGCGAGCCGACCACCGTGCCGTTGATCCGGATGAACTGCAGGTCCCGGCCGATGTGGGCCTCGATCTTCCGTGAGGTGTGCTCGGCGTCCCAGCTCGCGACCGTCTCCGAGATCAGCGAGGTGATCTCGTCCCGGTAGGTGGTCACCAGATGCGCGGCGGCACCCTCGATCCAGCCGTCCACCTTGGAGCGCAGCCGGTCGTCGGCCGCCAGCCGGCCGCCCAGCGACAGCAGTGCCGCCCGGGCCCGGACGCGCAGTTCGCTGCGCTCGTCCTCGGCGGCGGCCACCAGCATCGCCCGCACCGCACCCCACACCGAGGCGATCAGGTCCTGCACCTCGGCACGGGCCAGCGTCTCGTTCTTCAGCCGTTCCACCCGGGCGCGGGTGTCCGGGTCGGTCTGCAGATCGGTGGCGAAGTCCCGCAGGAAGCGGTCGACAGCGCCCCGCGCGGGATGGTCGGGCATGTCCCGCATCTCCGTGACGAAGCGCAGCAGTTCGCGGTAGACCCGCTCGCCCACCCGCCGGTCCACGAACTTCGGCGTCCAGCCGGGCGCGCCTCCCGCGACCGCGCCCATCACGGAGTCGCCGTGCTCCTGCAGCCACTCGGCCGCCCGGGTGCACACCAGGTCGACGACGCGGCGGTGGCCGCCGTCCGCGACGATCCGCTCCAGCATCGCGCCGAGCCCCGGCGCCACCTCCTTGGCGGTGGCGCGGCGGGTGATCGCCTCGCTGACGACGGCCTGCACGTCCGCGTCCCGCAGCACGGTGAGCGCCCCGCGCAGGGCGGTGGCCAGCTCGGCCGTCACCCGGTCGGCGTGCTCGGGGCGGGCCAGCCAGGCGCCGAACCGGCCGCTGATCCCGACCGCGTGCAGCCGCTCGCGCACGACGTCGGCGGAGAGGAAGTTCTCCCCCACGAAGTCGCCCAGGCTGCGGCCGAGTTGGTCCTTCTTGGTCGGAATGATCGCGGTGTGCGGGATGGGCAGCCCCATCGGATGCCGGAAGAGCGCCGTGACCGCGAACCAGTCGGCGAGCGCGCCCACCATCCCGGCCTCGGCGGCCGCCGCGACATAGCCGCTCCAGGGGCCGGCTCCGGCGTGCTCCGCCCAGGTGGCCGCGGCGAAGACCGCGGCCATCAGCAGCAGCGCCCCGGTGGCGATGGTCTTCATCCGCCGCACCCCGCGGCGGCGCTCCTCGTCGGCCGGAGTGAGTCCCGCGGCCCCGCCCGGCCCCCGCGGGCCCGGCGCGCCCGCGGCACCCCGGGCGCCAGGAGCGTGCGGAGCGCCACCCGAGTGGCCCAGCGCCGCGTCCCCGGTTCCCGAGGCGCCGCGCGCGGCGGGCCGGCCGCGTGTGATCGCTCTCACGTGGGCCTCCTCATGTTCGGGCTGCTCGCCCTCGGTCGCCCGCTCCATCCGCTCCGCCCTCCCCCTGGATCGTCCCTGGCCACGCCCCGCATACCGGCGGAACACCGGGGAACCCTCGGTACCGTCCGCGCACCGGATCACCGCCCGGTGCGGGGAGGGACATTCTCCCTCTCCCGGCCGCGCGTGGAACGAAGCGAGGCTCTCCCGCGTCTGTGTGGGCGGCAGTGCAGAACATCAGGAACCAGCAAGTGGTGCCGGGGGGAGCCGGCCGTCGAGGGCCCGTCCGGCGTACGGCCCCCGGCAGGGCGCCGCACCCCGATCGTGGGATCATGGCACCGCAGACCGACCGGAGCCGCGAGCTCCGTGCAGCCCGAGGAGAACGAGCGCGCGTGACCAGGAACATGGGCTATGCCCTGCTCGCCGGACTGGCGGCGCTCGTGGTCCTCGTGTCGACCGCGATATTCATCGGCGCCGGCAACCGGGACAACGGACGGGGCCAGGACTCGCCGCGGGCACGCAACTCGGCCGCACCCGCCTCCTCCGGGAACTGGGTCGGCACCTGGTCGGCGGCGCCCGCCGCGGCCGAACCGCGCAGCCGGGACGGCTTCGCCCACATGTCGATCCGCAACGTCGTGCACACCTCGGTCGGCGGCACGGGCGCCCGGGTCCGGCTCTCCAACCTGTTCGGCAACCGGCCGCTGACCATCACGCACGCGAGCGTCGCGCTGGCCGCGGCCCCCAGCAACCCCACGGCCGCGGCGGGCAGCATGCGCCGGCTCCGGTTCGGCAACAAGACCTCGGTCACCATCCCGGCGGGCGGCGAGGTGACCAGCGACGCGGTGCGGCTGAACGTGCCGCACGCGGCGGACCTGCTGGTCACCACCTACTCCCCCACCCCCTCCGGGCCGGTCACCTACCACCCCTACGCACGGCAGACCAGCTATGTGGCCACGGGCGACCGGGCCGAGGACACCTCGGGCACGGCCTTCAACCAGCAGAGCCCGTACTGGCGTTATCTCACCGGGGTGGACGTGTGGAGCTCCGAGACGCAGGGCGCCGTCGCGGTGCTGGGCGACTCGATCACCGACGGCATCACCTCCAGCCCCGGCGCCAACCGGCGCTGGACCGACTTCCTGGCCGAGCGGCTGCGCACGGAGCGCGACGCGCCCCGGCTGAGCGTCCTGAACGCGGGCATCAGCGGGAACCGGGTACTGGTCGACGGCAGCAAGTACTCGCCCAACAACGGGCCGAGCGGGCTGACGCGGATGAGCCGCGACGTGCTCTCCCGTACCGGGCTGAAGGTCGTCGTCGTCGAGATGGGGCTCAACGACATCATCAAGCCGCCGCGACAGCGCGATCCGCAGCGGATCGTGAACGGTCTGCGGGACCTGGTGCGCCAGGCGCACACCCGCGGGCTGCGGGTCGTCGGCGCCACGCTCACCCCCTTCGGCGGGCACCGCGGCTACAACCCGCGCATGGAGGCCGTACGGCAGGGCGTCAACGCCGAGATCCGGAAGGGGAAGGTGTTCGACGCCGTGGTCGACTTCGACGCGGCCCTGCGCGACCCGGCCCACCCCGAACGGCTGCGCGCGGCGTACGACTCGGGCGACCATCTGCACCCGAGCGACAACGGGTACCAGGCCATGGCCCAGGCGATGGACCTGCAGGGTCTGAAGGGGTCGCGGCCCGCGAAGCTGTGAGGGCCGGCGGGCGGCGGCCCGCCGGGAGAGAGCCGGGTCAGCCCCCGTACATCCGCGCGATCACGTCCTCGATGGCCGGTTCGCGGAGGGAGAGGTCCACCAGCGGGTACTCCGCCGCGAGCCGGGAGACCAGCGGCGCGGCACTGGCGGCGGCGGGAAAGGCCAGCCACTGGCGCGGGCCCTCGGTGCGCACGGTGCGGGCTCCCTCCAGGCCCGCTATCGGCGGCATCTCGTACTCCAGGTCGACGACCAGGGTGCGCTCGCCGCGGCCGGCCTCCTGGAGGCCGCCGAGCGAGCCGTCGTACAGCAGGCGGCCCTGGTCGATGACCACCACCCGCTCGCACAGGTGCTCGATGTCGCTCAGGTCGTGCGTGGTCAGCAGCACGGTGGTGCCCAGCTCCGCGTTGAGCGTGGTCAGGAACCGGCGCACCCGGGCCTTGCTGACGACGTCCAGGCCGATGGTGGGCTCGTCCAGGTAGAGCACATCGGGGTCGTGCAGCAGCGCGGCGGTGATGTCGCCGCGCATCCGCTGGCCCAGCGAGAGCTGCCGGACCGGCACGTCCAGCAGGTCGCCCAGTTCCAGGAGTTCCACACAGCGCGCCAGGTTCTCCTCGAAGCGGGCGCGCGGGATCCGGTACATCCGGCGGACCAGCGCGTAGGAGTCGCGCAGCGGCAGGTCCCACCACAGGGTGGTGCGCTGTCCGAAGACGACGCCGATGCGCCGCACCAGCCGGGTGCGCTCCTGCCACGGGTCCACCCCGGCGACCCGCAGCCTGCCGGTGGAAGGGGTGAGGATGCCGGTGAGCATCTTGATGGTGGTCGACTTCCCGGCGCCGTTGGGCCCGATGAAGCCGACCATCTCCCCGCGGCGGAGCGCGAAGGAGATGCCGTCCACGGCCCGTACCGAGGTGGCCGTGCGGCGCAGCAGGCCACTGCGGCGGCGCACCGTGAACGTCTTGGTCAGCTCCCGTACGTCGATGAACCCGGCGTCCGCGTCAGCCGCGGCTCCCGCCGTGTCCACGCCACACGCGCCGTCCGGGCCGCTCGCGTCCTCCTCGTCACCCACGGCTCTCGCATCGCTCACTGCTCTCGCGTCCCTCCTGATCGTCGATGCTCCGGGGCTCCGGGGGTTCCGGGGCCCGGTCAGCTTCCCGTGCTGCGGTAGGAACGCAGCCCCGCCCGCCACGCCGCACCCGCCACGGCGCAGCACAGGAGCGCGACGGCGGGTGCCGCCAGGTCGAGCCCGTCCGGCAGGCCCAGGGGGTCGTCCCGGCCCAGCACCCGCAGCGCCGGCAGCCAGTTGACGAAGGCCAGCGGCACCACGAACGTCACGCCGCGCACCAGTTCCCGGCCGAAGACGGTGGGCGGGTACTGGAGCAGCGTCGTACCGCCGTAGGTGAAGGCGTTCTGCACCTCGGAGGCGTCCTGCGCCCAGAACTGGAAGGCGCCGCCGACGACGAACACGCAGCCGAAGATGACGGTGCCGCACAGCACCATGGAGGCCAGCAGCGCGACCCTGCCCGCGGTCCACTCCAGCTCCAGCCGGGAGACCGCCCAGCCCAGCACCAGGGAGCCCTGGACGATCCGGCCCAGCCGGCGCAGCGCGAACCGGTCGGCGGCGAGCTGGCTGAGGACGGGCACCGGCCGGGTCAGCAGCACGTCCATGGTGCCGTCGCGCACCCGGCGGCCGACCCGCTCCGCCGAACCCAGCAGCAGGTCCGACAGGCCGAAGGCGACGGCGGAGGTGCCGTAGAGGAAGGCGACCTCGGGCAGCGTGAAGCCGCCCAGCGCGTCCACCTGGCCGAACATGATCATGATGGCGGCGAAGTCGAGAGCGGTCGTCGCGAAGTTGGCCGCCAGCATGATCGCGAACGAGGTGCGGTACGCCATCGTCGAGCGCACCCACATCGCGGCGATGAAGCAGTAGGCCCGCACCGCCCAGATCGCGCGGCCCAGCACGGCACCGAACGCCCCGCCGTCGGGCCCGGCGACGAGCGGCCGCCGGTCGGCCTCAGCCACCCTGGACCACCACCTTGCGGGTCGCGACAGCCTGCAGGAGGCGTCCCGCGGCCAGCAGCACCACCGCCCACCCGGCCTGGAAGGCGAGCCCGGCCGCCGCGCCGCCGGGGTGGGTGCCCAGCAGTACGTCGGCGGGCACCTGGAGCATCGCCGACCACGGCAGCAGCCGCGCCGTGTCACCGAATCCGCCCGGGAAGACGGACAGCGGCAGCAGCATCCCGGAGAAGAAGACGCTCAGCAGCCCGGACAGCGCGCCGAGCCCGGTCGCGTCCAGCAGCCAGAACCCGCACAGCGCGAACAGGTAGCGGACCGCGAAGCTGACCACGATCGCCAGCAGCACGGCGGCCAGGAAGCACAGCCACGTCCCCGGAGAGGCGGGCAGCGCCAGATCGAAGACGAGGGAGCCGAGCGCCAGCGGCAGCACGCCGCGGCCGAGCAGTTGGAAGAGGGCCCGCCCCAGGTCGGCGGCGAGCCACCAGGTCTGCAGGTCGACCGGCCGGTAGAGGTCGATGGCGACGTCCCCGTTCCTGATCCGCTCCTGGAACTCGTCCTGGAAACCGCCGCCCATCAGCGCGGCGGCGGCCAGCAGCGCCTGCCCGGTCCAGACGAAGGTCAGCGCCTGGCTCTGGTCGTATCCGCCGAGGTGGGGGCGCTCGTGCCACAGGGCCAGGAACGTATAGGCGAGAATGAAGCCGAAGACGGTGTTGGTGAAGACTCCGGCCGCCGTGGCGACGCGGTAGGTGGCATAGCGACGGAAGCCGCTCAGGGCCACGGCGAAATGGAGACGGAGCAGATGCATCCTTTCTGGCCCCTCCACCGTCTCTTCCATAGCACTGCCGTGCGAAACACCGCGCGTGACCGCGCGTGGACGAAGCCGTCGAGCCTAGTCCACGGGCTGGGTGGACGACCATCGAATATCCACCGGGCCGGGCTACGGCCCCGCGGCCGTTCTCCGGTACGGCGGGTGCGAAAGTGTTCTACGGGGCGTACGAGCATCGCCCGCCATTGGACGAGGAGTCCCTGCAGACATGAGTGACGAGCCGAACCGCGACGCCGACGGCCGGGGCCCGGAGTCGGACGGCCCGCCAGCACAGACCCCCCGGCAGCAGCCGGATCCGGCCGAGGCCGAGAGCGCCGCGGCTGCCGAGGGGAGTGCGGGGACCCCGCCGGAGCGCCCGGCGGCCGACGCGCGCCCGGGGCAGCCCGCTGAGGGCACCGCTCCGCATGCCGCGGCGCCGGAGCCGGAAGCGCGAGGCGAGCAGCCGGGCTCCCCGGACGGGGAGCCGGAGGCACCCGCGGAGACGCCGGGCGCGCAGCGCGCGGAGCCGGGCAGCACGGACGGAAAGCCGGGCGCGCAGCGCGCGGAGCCGGGCGCCACGGACGAGGAGCCGGCCGGGGCGCCGGAGCGCTCCATATCCGCGGCCGAGCAGTCCGCCCGCTCCGCACAGCCCGCGACCTCCGAGGCGCCCGCGTCGCCCCGGGAGCCGGAACCGGACGGGCGGTCCGCACCGGACGGGCGGTCCGACCCGGCGGAGGCGTCCGACCCGCCCGAGAAGTCCGCACCGCCGTCACCGGCCGACCCGGCCGCGACTGCCGCCGTTCCCCTGGGGCAGGGCCCGTCCGGGGACGGTCCCGCATCCGAGGAGAGCGGCAGTCTCATGGCGAACACCCCCGAGGCGGAGCAGGGCAAGGCCGCCAAGAAGGCCAAGAAGGCCATGAAGAAGCAGAAGCGCCGCCGTACCGGCTGGCGCAGGCTGCTGCCCACCTGGCGGATGGTGCTGGGCGGCTTCCTGCTGGTCGTCCTGGCGGTGTCCGGCGCGCTCGTGGCCGGGTACCTGCTGGTGAGCATTCCCGCCCCGAACGACGCCGCCGCGGCGCAGACCAACGTCTACCTGTACGCGGACGGCAGCCAGATCGCCCGGGACGGCGACGTCAACCGGGAGAACGTCACTCTCGGCAAGGTGCCGAAGACGACGCAGCACGCGGTGCTGGCCGCCGAGGACCGCGACTTCTACCACGAGTCCGCCGTCGACCCGCAGGCGATGGCCCGCGCGGGCTGGAACATGGTCACCGGCGGCGAGCGGCAGTCCGGCTCGACGATCACCCAGCAGTACGTGAAGAACTACTACCTGAGCCAGGACCAGACGGTCACCCGCAAGGCCAAGGAGTTCTTCATCGCGCTGAAGCTGGACAACGAGGTCAGCAAGAACGACATCCTGCAGGGCTACCTCAACACCAGCTACTTCGGCCGGAACGCCTACGGCATCCAGTCGGCCGCGCACGCCTACTACGGCAAGGACGTCAGCGAGCTGACCGCCGGCGAGGGCGCCTACCTGGCCGCGCTGGTCAACTCGCCCAACGCCTACGACACCCGCGCCCACCCGGAGAGCAAGGACCGCGCCGTCGCCCGCTGGAACTACGTGCTGGACGGCATGGTCAAGGAGGGCTGGCTGAGCAAGAGCGACCGCACGGGCATGAAGTTCCCCGAACCGCACAAGGTCAAGCCGCCCCGGAACCTGTCCGGCGAGCGCGGCTACCTCGTGGACGCGGTCAAGAACTACCTGATCGGCAACGAGATCATCGACGAGCAGCGGCTGGCGGCCGGCGGCTTCCGGATCACCACCACGTTCCAGCCGAAGAAGCAGAAGGCCATGCGGGACGCGGTCGACGACGAGCTGATGGCGAAGCTGGACCGGAAGAACCGCAAGGTCGACAGCTACGTCCGCGCGGGCGGCGCCTCGGTCGACCCGAAGAGCGGCAAGGTCGTGGCGATGTACGGCGGCATCGGCTACACGAAGCAGTACACGAACAACGCGACCCGCCGGGACTACCAGGTGGGCTCCACGTTCAAGCCGTTCCTGTTCACCTCGGCCGTCCAGAACCGGTCCACCACCCAGGACGGCCGGCTCATCCGGGCCGACACCGTCTACGACGGCACCAACAAGCGCGAGGTGGTGAGCGACGGACGCGGTACGGGATACGCGCCCGCCAACGAGGACCAGCGCTCCTACGGGAAGATCCCGGTCTCGACCGCGATGGACAAGTCGGTCAACAGCGTCTTCGCCCAGATGGGTATCGACGTCGGCCCCAAGAACGTCAAGGAGACCGCGATCGACCTGGGCATCCCCGAGGACGCGCCCAACCTGAACGAGAACGGCTCCATCGCGCTCGGCGTCACCACGGCCTCGGTGCTCGACATGGCGGAGGCGTACGCCACGCTGGCCAACCACGGCAAGCACGGCCACTACAGCATGGTGGAGAAGGCCACCCGCGGCGGTGAGGTCATCAGCCTGCCCGACCCCGACCCCGTGCACGCCGTCCCCCGGGAGGCCGCCGACTCCACGACGGCCACGCTGCGCAGCGTCGTCCAGGGCGGCACCGGTACCGCGGCCCAGGCCGCGGGGCGCCCGGCCGCGGGCAAGACCGGCACCGCCGAGGAGGACAAGGCGGCCTGGTTCGCGGGCTACACCCCGGACCTGTCCACCGTCGTCTCGGTGATGGGGCAGAACCCGAAGACGAACGTCCAGGAACCGCTCTACGGAACGGGCGGCCGGCCCCGGGTCAACGGCGGCGGCTTCCCGACCCAGATCTGGGCCGCCTACACCAAGAAGGCCCTGGAGGGCCGCCCGGCCAAGGACTTCGACCTGGACACGGCAGGCAAGGGGAACGTGTCGCCCAGCCGGCCGCCGTTCAGCACGGACCCGTCGAGCCAGGCGCCGTCGGACCGCCCGAGCGACAAGCCCTCGCAGCCCGAGGAGCCGAGCGACCGGCCGTCGACACCGTCGACCCCGCCCTCCCGGCCGCCGTCCAGCCCGCCCCAGAGCCCCCCGGCCACCGGCGGTGCCGACAGCGGCGGCAGCGGCGACCCCGGCGGCGGGGACGGCATCGTCGGCGGGAACGGGAACGGCGGCCCCGGGGGCGACGGCGCCTCCGGAGACCCCGGCGGCCTCTGAGACGGCGCCCCCGGGAGGGGCTCTTGCGCGCCGCGCCGCGCACCGGCCTCCGGGCCCGCCGCCCCGTGACGGACGGCGGTGACCCGTTGCCGCGGTGCCCGGCCGCTCCGCCGGCCACCGCGGGTGAGCCGGGCCACCGCCCCCGGGACGCCCGGTTTGCTACGGTTCCAGGACCGGTCCGGTTCGCGGGCCGGTCCCGACGAGACGCGCCGTACCGGGCCCGGAAAGACGACGCACCCCCGCAGTCGAACTCACGGAGGTGCCGTCATGGCCTGGATCCTGCTCGTCGTCGCCGGCCTCGTCGAGGTCGCCTGGGCGGTCGGCCTCACTTTCACCGAGGGCTTCACCCGGCTGTGGCCCAGCGTCCTGACCGCCGCCGGGTTCGCCACCAGCATGGTGCTGCTGGCCCTCGCCGTGAAGACCCTGCCGATCGGTACCGCCTACGGCGTCTGGGTCGGCATCGGCGCGGCGGGCGCCGCCGTCGTGGGCATGCTGGTGCTGGGCGAGCCGGTGACCGCGGCGCGCGTCTTCTTCATCGCGCTGCTGCTGGTGGCGGTGGTCGGCCTCAAGGCGACCTCGGGCCACTGACCGGGGCCGACGGCGGCCCCGGCGGCCCTGGAGGGACAGACCGGCGGTCCTAGAGGTACAGACCAGTGGAGTCGTCGGTGTCCTGGAGGCGTTCGGCGGCCACGGCGTGCAGATCGCGTTCGCGCATCAGGACGTAGGCGACTCCCCGCACCTCGACCTCGGCGCGGTCCTCCGGGTCGTAGAGCACCCGGTCCCCGGGCTCCACCGTGCGCACGTGCTGGCCGACGGCGACGACCTCGGCCCAGTCCAGCTTGCGTCCCACTGCTGCGGTGGCGGGGATCACGATGCCGCCGGAGGAGCGGCGCTCGCCCTCGCCGGTGTCGGTCCGGACGAGCACGCGGTCGTGCAGCATCCGGATCGGCAGCTTGTCGTCGTGCGCGGAGGCGGAGGTCTGTGGGCTCACCGGGAGACCGTATCTCAGCGCCTCACTTGCGGTGGCGGCGAGCCCGCCGCCCGCCGGGCCTGCGCCGCGAGGAGAGGGTGAGGGCGCCCCCCACCAGAACGGCGGTCAGCACCGCGGCCGGTACGACCCGCTCCAGCCGCGGGGCGCCGTCCTCGCTGACGAACTGGGCCCGCACGTCGGACACCGCACGGTTGGCGACCACATACGCACGGCCCGCGGTGCGGTCCACCGCGGCGGCGGCCCGCGCCTTGGCGTCGCCGACGATGGTCTTCGGGTGAACGCGTACGGCGATCTCGTCCAGCGCGACGGCGAGTTCCTGCCGCCTGCGGATGATGTCCGCCTCGATGTCCGCGGGGGTCCTGGCTTCCGGCACCGAGCTGCCTCCGTCGCTGTCAGTCCTGCGTCCTACCGTGTGTCAGCGGCCATCCTGTCAGCTCGCCGGGGCCGCCGCCCCACGGCACCCCCGATCGGCGGCCTCCGGCTACGCTCGGGCAGGGTCGGCCCCGCCGCCACCGCGGAGACGCACCGCATGTGCAGGTGAGTACCGCGGCGGCCGCCGGAGGAAACCCACAGGAGACGAAGGAGCCCCGATGAGCGCACGACTCGAGCCCGGCGACACCGCCCCCGCCTTCACGCTGCCGGACGCCGACGGCAAGGAGGTCTCGCTGGCCGACCACCGGGGCCGCAAGGTGATCGTCTACTTCTACCCCGCGGCGCTGACCCCCGGCTGCACCAAGCAGGCGTGCGACTTCACCGACAACCTCGAACTGCTGGCCGGTCAGGGCTACGACGTCATCGGCGTCTCCCCGGACAAGCCGGAGAAGCTGGCGAAGTTCCGGGAGCAGGAGTCGCTGAAGGTCACTCTCGTCGGCGACCCGGGCAAGGAGACGATGGAGGCGTACGGCGCCTTCGGCGAGAAGAAGCTCTACGGCAAGACCGTCACCGGCGTCATCCGCTCCACCGTCGTCCTGGACGAGGAGGGCCGGGTCGAGCGGGCGCTGTACAACGTGAAGGCCACCGGGCACGTCGCCAAGCTGCTCAGGGACCTGGGACTGGCTTCGGAGTGATCGTGCGCCGCCTCCGGAATCGGTCCGTATAGGGAGGTGGAGCGGGTGGTACCCATGGGGGATGAAGCACGAGGACCAGTCCCCGGATCCGGCCGCGCTCAAGCGGCACCGGTACCTCTTCCGCGCCGTACGCCGTAGACGGGATCCGAAAGTCCGCCTCAGCGACATCACCGTGACGGACGAACCGACGGTCAAACGTGCCACCAAGGCCGCCGCTGTCGGTAATGCCATGGAGTGGTTCGACTTCGGGATCTACGCCTATCTCGCGGTCACCATCGGCAAGGTCTTCTTCCCCGGCGGCGGCAGCACCCAACTGCTGGCCTCGTTCACCGCCTTCGCGGCCTCCTTCCTGGTGCGGCCGCTGGGCGGACTGTTCTTCGGTCCGCTCGGCGACCGCATCGGGCGCAAGAAGGTGCTGGCCCTGACGATGGTGCTGATGGCGGCGGGCACCTTCTGCATCGGGCTGATCCCCTCCTACTCCTCCATCGGCCTCGCCTCGCCGGTACTGCTGCTGCTGTGCCGGCTGGTGCAGGGCTTCTCCACCGGCGGCGAGTACGGCGGCGCCGCCACCTTCATCGCGGAGTACGCGCCGGACAGACGGCGCGGCTACTTCGGCAGCTTCCTGGAACTGGGCACCCTCACCGGCTACACCGGCGCCGCAGCGCTGGTGCTGGTGCTGAACACCGCGCTGGGCGACGACGCGATGCTGCAGTGGGGCTGGCGCATCCCGTTCCTGGTGGGCGGGCCGATCGGGGTCGTCGGCCTGTATCTGCGGATGAAGCTGGACGAGACCCCGGCCTTCCGGAAGCGCGTCGAGCAGTTCGCGCCCGCGCCCGAGGCGGGCGCGGCGGAAGCGAGCGAGCCGAAGCTCTCGGAGAACATGCCGCAGAAGGAGCTGAAGTCCATCTTCGCCGAGCAGTGGCGCACGCTCCTGCTGTGCATCTGCCTGGTGGCCGCCTACAACGTCACCGACTACATGCTGCTCTCGTACATGCCGGCCTATCTGACCGACTCCCTCGGGTACGAGAACTCGATGGAGCTGGTCGCGGCCATCATCACGATGGTGGCGATGGCCGCGGTCATCCAGCGGGTCGGCCACCTCAACGACCGCTTCGGCCGCAAGCCCGTGCTGATGGCGGGCATGGTCGGCTTCTTCGTGCTGACCGTCCCGGTCTTCGCCCTCTTCCAGCAGGGCAGCTTCGCCGCAGTGCTGGTCGGACTGCTGGCGCTCGGCGCCTGCCTGGTGTGCCTGCTGGGCACGATGTCGGCGACCCTGCCCGCGCTCTTCCCCACCGATGTGCGCTACGGCTCGCTCTCCATCGGCTACAACGTGGCGACCTCGCTCTTCGGCGGCACGGCTCCCGGCGTGATGACCTACCTGGTGGACAGCACGGGGGACAACCTGGCCCCGGCCTACTACGCCTCCGGCGCGGCGCTGCTCGGCATCATCGCGGTGGCCCTGATGAAGGAGACGGCCCGGCGTCCGCTGGCCGGCTCACCGCCCTCGGTCAGCACTCCGGAGGAGGCCCGCGCGCTGGCCCGGGCCGAGAGCCACGAGCCCACGTTCTGACCCACCGCGCCGGGCCCGGCGCGCCGGCAGGCGACGGCCCCGTCCGGCCCCGCTCCGGTGCGCCCGCCCCCGCCCCGGTGCGCGGGCGCACCGGCGCAGTACGATACGTGCGCGCGCGAGTGCCGGAATTGGTAGACGGGACGGCTTTAGGTGCCGGTGTCTTCGGACGTGGGGGTTCGAGTCCCCCCTCGCGCACCCTGAGGGAACCTCAGTCCGACCCGAGCAACTCACGCACGGCGGGGGCCAGTGCGCGGAACGCCTCGCCTCGGTGGCTGATCGCGTTCTTCTCCTCCGGGTCGAGTTCCGCGCAGGTCCGGCCCTCGCCCTCGGGCTGCAGGATCGGGTCGTAGCCGAAGCCGCCGGCGCCCGCGGGGGCGTGCCGCAGGGTGCCGCGCAGTCGCCCGCTGACGACCCGTTCGGTGCCGTCGGGCAGGGCGAGGGCCGCCGCGCACTCGAAGTGGGCGGCGCGGTGTGCGGTGTCGATGTCGGCGAGCTGGGCCAGCAGCAGGTCCAGATTGGCGGCGTCGTCCCCGTGCCGGCCGGCCCAGCGCGCCGAGAAGATGCCGGGTGCTCCGCCGAGTACGTCCACGCAGAGTCCCGAGTCGTCCGCGACGGCGGGCAGCCCGGTGGCCCGCGCGAGGGCGTGCGCCTTGAGGAGCGCGTTCTCCGCGAACGTCACCCCCGTCTCCTTGACGTCGGGCACCTCGGGGAAGGCGTCCGCGCCCACCAGGTCCGGTTCGAGGCCCGCGTCGGCGAGGATCGCCTTCAGCTCGACGACCTTGTGGGCGTTGCGGGTGGCGAGGATCAGGCGCTGGGTGCTCATGGCCACCCAGTATCTCCCCGTCCGGGGTGCGGTTCAGCCGGGGGTGCAGACCTGTGTCAGCTCGTCGGCCGCGTCGGTCACCGGCCCGGTCCGCGGGGTGCGCCCGGCCTCCACGTCGGAGCGGACGCTGTCGGCCGCCTTCTGCAGCCGGGAGACGGACTCGGCGATGTCGCCGTCGTCCGTCTCCTCGGATATCGCGGCGAGATTCTTGTCGATCCGGTCCAGGGCCTGCTTCGCCTGGGCCGGGTCCTCGCCCGCGTCGGAGACGGCCTGCCGGAGGTCGTCCACGGAGCGGGCGACGGTCACCGCCGTACCGGCGCAGTCCAGCGTCCGGTCGACGGCCGAGCAGCTCGCCACCGCCGGTACGGTCAGCACGACGGCCGTGACGGCAGCCGCTGTCAGAGCAGTCCTCCTGCGTGACACCTCAGCGTCCCCTCCCCGAGACTGGTCGGGCCGCACGGTTCGACACGTGCGGCCCGCACCCCGTCAGACGCGTAAAGCGGGGGCAAAGTTCCCCGGGTCGCCCGGATTCCCGGGCCGCGTCCCGTCCGGTTCAGTGCCCCAGCGCCGTGCGCTGCGCGCCGTCGAGCTGGGCACAGCCGGCGACTGCGAGGTCGAGCAGCCCATTGAGCTCCTCGCGCGCGAAGGGCTCGCCCTCGGCGGTGCCCTGCACCTCGACGAAGCGGCCGTCGCCGGTGCAGACGACATTCATGTCGGTCTCGGCGCGCACGTCCTCCTCGTAGCGCAGGTCGAGCATCGGCACACCGTCGACGATGCCGACGCTCACGGCGGCGACGGTGCCGGTCAGCGGCTTCGCCTTGGCCTTGACGAGCTTGCGCTCCTGCGCCCAGGCCACCGCGTCGGCCAGTGCGACGTAGGCGCCGGTGATGGCCGCGGTGCGGGTGCCGCCGTCCGCCTGGAGGACGTCGCAGTCGAGCACGATGGTGTTCTCGCCCAGCGCCTTGTAGTCCACGACGGCACGCAGCGAGCGGCCGACGAGGCGGGAGATCTCATGGGTGCGGCCGCCGATCCGGCCCCGCACGGACTCGCGGTCGCCACGCGTGTTGGTGGCGCGCGGCAGCATGGCGTACTCCGCGGTGACCCAGCCCTCGCCGCTGCCCTTGCGCCAGCGGGGCACCCCCTCGGTGAGGCTGGCGGTGCACAGCACCCGGGTGTCCCCGAAGGAGACCAGGACGGAGCCTTCGGCGTGCTTGCTCCAACCGCGCTCGATCGTGACGGGTCGCAGCTCCTCGGCCGTACGGCCGTCGATACGTGACATGGGGGCGAGCGTATCCCCGGCCGGGGGCGGGGGCCGAACGCGGCCCCGGGCCGCCGGACGGCGGACGGGCCCGGCCGGGGGGGCGGCTCACATCATGTCTTCGATCTCCGCTGCGATGGGGTCCGCGTCGGTGCCGATGACGACCTGGATCGCGGTCCCCATCTTGACCACACCGTGGGCGCCCGCACTCTTGAGCGCGGCCTCGTCGACGAGGGAGGGGTCGCCGACCTCGGTGCGGAGGCGGGTGATGCAGCCCTCCACCTCTTCGATGTTCTGGAGCCCGCCGAGTCCGGCGACGATCTTCTCAGCCTTGCTGGCCATGTCCTTCTCCTGTGTTCCCGCCCGGTGGACGCTGTGGCGTTGCTGGCATCGGTGGATCTTTTGTCACGTTAGCCCACGATCAGCCCAGCTTTGCGCGCGCCGGTGCACTGTCTGGCGAATGATGACGCTTACTGGTGCCGCGAGGGCACCCGCCGCCGTACGGCGGACTCCTCGCACCAGTAGTGGTCTACACCAGTATGCGTCAGTCGCCCGGTCGGCGGACGAGCGGCCGACCAGTCAGGAGGGGCCGTGAGCGCCAACGCCGCAGCCGGGCCGGGGAGGAAGTGGACCTCCGGGTTCTTCCAGGGCCTGCAGAAGATGGGCCGCAGCCTCCAGCTCCCCATCGCCGTGCTCCCGGCCGCGGGCATCCTCAACCGGCTCGGCCAGCCGGACATCTTCGGCGACGACGGGCTGGGCTGGACCGACGTGGCCAAGGTCTTCCTCGGCGCGGGGAGCGCACTGCTGGACTCGGCGCTGGGGCTGCCGCTGCTGTTCTGCGTGGGCGTGGCCATCGGCATGGCCAAGAAGGCGGACGGCTCGACCGCGCTGGCCGCCGTCGCCGGCTTCCTCGTCTACTACAACATCCTCCAGCAGTTCCCCGACTGCCCCTCCGGCACCAGCTACGACGCCGAGCTGGGCACCTGCCTGGCCAAGGACAGCACCGCCGCCGGTGCCGCCTCCTTCCAGAACCCGGGAGTGTTCGGCGGCATCATCGTCGGGCTGCTGACCGCATGGTTCTGGCAGCGCTTCCACCGGGTGAAGCTCGTGGACTGGCTGGGCTTCTTCAACGGCCGCCGACTGGTGCCGATCATCATGGCCTTCGTCGCGCTGGTCTTCGCGGTGCTGTGCCAGTGGGTGTGGCCGCCCGTCGGCGACGGGCTCACCAGCTTCTCGAAGTGGATGTCGGACCTGGGCGCCTGGGGTGCGGGGATCTTCGGCATCGCCAACCGGGCGCTGATCCCGATCGGGATGCACCAGTTCCTGAACACCTTCATGTGGTTCCAGTTCGGCAGCTACAAGAAGCCGGACGGCGAGATCGTGCACGGCGACATCAACCGCTTCCTGGCCGGCGACCCGGACGCCGGGCAGTTCCTCACCGGGTTCTTCCCGATCATGATGTTCGCGCTGCCCGCCGCCGCGCTGGCCATCACGCACGCGGCCCGGCCGGAGCGCCGCAAGGTGGTCGGCGGCCTGATGCTCTCGACGGCACTGACCTCGTTCGTCACCGGGGTGACCGAGCCGATCGAGTTCTCCTTCCTCTTCGTGGCCCCGGTGCTGTACGTCATCCACGTCCTGCTGACGGGCGTCTCGATGGCCCTCACCTGGGGGCTCGGCGTGCACGACGGCTTCAGCTTCTCCGCGGGGCTGATCGACTACGTCATCAACTGGAGCCTGGCCACCAAACCCTGGCTGATCATCCCGATCGGGCTGTGCTTCGCGGTGGTCTACTACGTGATCTTCCGTGTGGTGATCTCTGTCTTCGACCTCAAGACTCCCGGGCGGGAGCCGGAGGAGATCGCGGAGGAGATCGAGAAGGACATCACCCGGTAGCGGCGCTCCGCGCGGAGCGGCACCCGCGGGGGCGGCGGCTCCGGAGCGGCAGGGCGTTGACCCCGTAGCGGGCGAGCCGGCCGGTGCGCCCGCCCGGACGCCGGGAGACGTCCGGCTCACCACCTGGGCAGGGCACAGCACCGGGCGCCGGTGACGAGACCCGGCGAGCCGCCGGGAGCGGCGCCGGGAGCGGGGCCGAGCGGCGCCGGCTCCGGCGGCCGCGGGCAGCAGCCGAACGTTGCCCAGATCACCCGGAAGAGACCGTTCCGCCGTGCGCGGGGGCCGTGCTACTAATGGTCTACACCACTACGTGGACTAGACCACCAGCGGGCTGCCTCCTCCCTGTGCAGCACCCGCTCCACCTGGAGGAACACCCCCATGAGCACGGACACCGCTGCTCCCGCGAAGAAGCGGGGCTCCGGACTGTTCCAAGGACTGCAGAAGGTCGGACGCAGCCTGCAGCTACCCATCGCCGTCCTCCCCGCCGCCGGTATCCTCAACCGGCTCGGCCAGCCCGACGTCTTCGGCGACGAGGGGCTGAAGTGGCACGACGTCGCCGCCGCGTTCGCCGGTGCGGGCGGCGCCATCTTCGACAACCTGCCGCTGCTGTTCTGCATCGGCGTCGCCATCGGCTTCGCCAAGAAGTCCGACGGCTCCACGGCGCTCGCCGCGCTCGTCGGCTTCCTCGTCTACAAGAATGTCCTGGAGGCGTTCCCCGTCCACGAGGCCGTGGTCAAGGCGGGCGAGGACACCCCGGCCGTCTACAACGACCCGGGAGTGCTCGGCGGCGTCCTGATGGGACTGATAGCCGCGGTCGTCTGGCAGCGCTACCACCGCACCAAACTGGTGGACTGGCTGGGCTTCTTCAACGGCCGCCGGCTGGTGCCGATCATCATGGCCTTCGTCGGCCTCGTCGTCGGCGTGGCCTTCACCCTGGTCTGGGGACCGATCGGGGACGCCATCACCGCGTTCGGCGAGTGGATGACCGGACTGGGCGCCACCGGCGCGGGCATCTTCGGTCTGATCAACCGGGCGCTGATCCCGGTGGGCATGCACCAGTTCCTCAACACGGTCGCCTGGTTCCAGCTCGGTGACTTCACGAACGCCTCCGGGGACGTCGTGCACGGCGACATCGCCCGGTTCTTCGCGGGCGACCCGAGCGCGGGCCAGTTCATGTCCGGCTTCTTCCCGATCATGATGTTCGGGCTGCCAGCCGCCGCGCTGGCCATCGCGCACTGCGCCAAGCCGCACCGCCGCAAGGCCGTGACCGGCATGATGGTCTCGCTCGCCCTGACCTCGTTCGTCACCGGCATCACCGAACCGATCGAGTTCACCTTCATGTTCATCGCACCGGTGCTGTATGTGGTGCACGCGGTGCTCACGGCCGTCTCGATGGCGGTGACCTGGACGCTGGGGGTGCACGACGGCTTCAGCTTCTCCGCAGGCTTCATCGACTACGCCATCAACTGGAGCCTGGCCACCAGACCCTGGCTGATCATCCCGATCGGGCTGTGCTTCGCGGCGGTCTACTACGTGATCTTCCGCTTCCTGATCGTGAAGCTGGACATCAAGACCCCGGGCCGCGAACCGGACGACGAGGTCGAGGACCTGACCAAGTGACAAGCGCCGGCGTGCCGCGCGGTCTCCGCCGCCGCGGCACGCCGGCCGCTCTTCAGACCTCGTACACTGCGCCGGCCCGCGCCATCTCCACCGGACCGGCGAAGACCGCCTTCGCGTCCCGCAGGTTGATCTGCGGATCCGTCCACGGCGGTACATGGGTGAGCACCAGCCGCGCGGCGCCGGCCCGTGCCGCGACCTCCCCGGCCTCCCGCCCGTTCAGATGGAGACCGGGGATCTGCTCCTTGCCGTCCGTGAACGACGCCTCGCACAGGAACAGATCGGCGTCCCGCGCCACCAGTTCGAGCGCCGGACAGGGCCCGGTGTCACCCGAATACGTGAGGACCCGCCCGCTCTCCTTGTGCTCGACGCGGAACGCGTACGCCTCCACCGGATGCTCGACCCGCTCCGTGCGCACCCGGAAGGGGCCCGCCTCGAAGCTGCCGCCGGGCGTGAGCGTGCGGAAGGTGAAGACCTCGCTCATCGAGGACTCGGACGGGGTGTCGGCGTAGGCGGTGGTGAGCCGCTGCTCGGTGCCGGGCGGGCCGTACACCGGGACGGGACCGCAACGGCCGCCCTCGTGGCGGTAGTAGCGGGCCACGAAGTAGCCGCACATGTCGATGCAGTGGTCCGCGTGCAGATGGCTGAGCGCGATCGCGTCGAGATCGTAGAGTCCGCAGTGGCGCTGCAGCTCACCGAGCGCGCCGTTGCCCATGTCCAGGAGCAGCCGGAAGCCGTCGGCCTCGACGAGATAGCTCGAACAGGGCGATTCCGTGGACGGGAACGACCCGGAACAGCCGACGACGGTGAGCTTCATGGAGCGGGAACCTCCGTTGACGGCTGCGGGAGAAGTCCCCATCTGGTTGACGAGGGGACTTCCGAGCGTAAGCCGCGCGGGTCAGGTCGGCTCCTCGATGCAGCGGTGGTGTGGGCGGAATCACCAGCCCGGGGTAGCGTCGTTCCCCGGGCGGTCCCCGCCCAAACGCCGCATCGTGTCGGGAGGGACACCCCGGACACCTCGCAGGCGTGGCGGAGGCGGAACGGACGGAACAGACATGGACACCACGTGGTGGCTGGCGCTCGGCGGCGTCGTGCTGCTCGCGTTCGTGGCAGCGCTCGTGGACGGCCGGGGCCGGCTGGGACCCCGCCGCCCCGCGGCCCCGGGCGGTCCGAGCAGACCGGGCGGGAGCAGGAAGGCACGGGCCGGGCGGGCGGCACCGCGCCCCCGGCCCGGGGAGATCTGGCGGACCAGCCTGCCGGACGGCAGCGAGCCGCTCTTCCTCGTCCTGGCGGTGCGCACGGACGGCGCCCGGCTGGCCCGGCTCACCCGGGAGCCCACCGCGCTTCCCGTCCTCCCGGAGGACGCCGCGGCCGGTCCCGCCTATCTGGAGCCGGAGACCCTGGCCGAGGCCGGACTCGGCCGGCTCCTCAACTGCTGCGGCGAGGTCGACCCGGACACCTGGGAGCGGGTCCGGCACCTGGCCGACTGACCGGGTGCCGGGACCGGGCCCGGGACCGGCACCCGGGCGCCGGGGGCCGGGCCGCTACGCCCAGAGCTGGCCCTGGACGGCGGCGACCGCGTCCTCGTCGGACTCGGCGGTGTACAGGCCGGTCGACAGGTACTTCCAGCCGCCGTCCGCCACCAGGAAGACGATGTCGGCGCTCTCCCCCGCCTTCACGGCCCGGCGCCCCACCCCGATCGCGGCGTGCAGCGCCGCGCCGGTGGAGACACCGGCGAAGATGCCCTCCTGCGCGAGGAGTTCCCTGGTGCGGGTCACCGCGTCCGCGGAGCCGACCGAGAAGCGCGTGGTGAGCACCGACTCGTCGTAGAGTTCGGGCACGAAGCCCTCGTCCAGGTTGCGCAGCCCGTACACCAGGTCGTCGTAGCGCGGCTCGGCGGCGACGATCTTCACGTCCGGACGGTGCTCGCGCAGATAGCGGCCGGCGCCCATCAGGGTGCCGGTGGTGCCGAGACCCGCCACGAAGTGGGTGACGGACGGCAGGTCGGCGAGGATCTCGGGACCGGTGGTGGCGTAGTGCGCACCCGCGTTGTCCGGGTTCCCGTACTGGTAGAGCATCACCCAGTCCGGGTGCTCGGCCGCCAGTTCCTTGGCCACCCGGACCGCCGTGTTGGAGCCGCCCGCCGCGGGCGAGGAGACGATCTCGGCGCCCCACATGGCCAGCAGTTGGCGGCGCTCCTCGCTGGTGTTCTCCGGCATCACGCAGACGATGCGGTAGCCCTTGAGCCGGGCCGCCATGGCCAGGGAGATGCCGGTGTTCCCGGAGGTCGGCTCCAGGATGGTGCAGCCGGGCCGCAACCGGCCGTCCTTCTCGGCCTGTTCGACCATGTGCAGCGCCGGACGGTCCTTGATGGAACCCGTCGGGTTGCGGTCCTCCAGCTTCGCCCAGATCCGCACCTCGTCGGAGAGCGAGAGCCGGGCCAGCCGCACCAGAGGCGTGTTGCCGACCGCCTCGAGCGGGGAGTCGTAGCGCATCAGCGCATGCCCAGGCGCCGGCCGGCCGGCCGCGCACCGGAGCCCCCGGCGACGGCCGGGAGGATCGTGACGCTGTCGCCGTCCCCGAGCCGGGTCGAGATGCCGTCGAGGAAGCGCACGTCCTCGTCGTTGAGGTAGACGTTCACGAACCGGCGCAGCTCGCCGCCGTCCACCAGGCGCGCCTGGATGCCGGTGTGGCGGCTCTCCAGATCGGTGAAGAGCTCACCGATGGTGGCGCCCGTGCCCTCGACGACCTTCTGGTCGCCGGTGTAGGTGCGGAGGATGGTCGGAATGCGGACCTCGATGGCCATGAGAGAGCTCCCGTCGGAGAGGAAAGAGGGCTGGCTGTTCGGCGGGCGGGCTGCGCGCGCATGCCCCGTACCGCGGGCAGGGGGACTGACGGGGCCCGGGCGCGCACTGCGGCACCCATGGGCGCGCACGTCAGGACAGCGGACAGATCGCGCTGGCGAGGCGGCACAGATCGACGTGCAGGCGCGCCACGAGCACACTGCCCGGGGCCTTCTCGAATGCGCTCACGTCGGGGACAACCATGGGCTCATCGTAACGATTCCCGGACGGGAAATCGGATACCGGTTTCATGATGCGGACGGAACCGTCTCAGAATGATGGGTGACGGGGCGCTGAGCAGGTGCTCAGTAGCTCTCGACGACCGTGACCTCTTCCTCGGTCACCTCGCCGTCCACGATGCGGAACGAGCGGAAGGAGAAGGGCCCCTCGTCGTTGCCGCACTCGGCGGTGGAGACGAGCACGTAGTGCGCACCGGGCTCGTTGGCGTAGGAGATGTCCGTCCGGGAGGGGTACGCCTCGGTCGCGGTGTGCGAGTGGTAGATCACGACCGGTTCCTCGTCCCGGTCGTCCATCTCGCGGTAGAGCTTGAGCAGGTCCGCGGAGTCGAACTCGTAGAAGGTCGGCGAGCGCGCGGCGTTCAGCATCGGGATGAAGCGCTCCGGACGGCCCTTGCCGACCGGTCCGGCGATCACTCCGCACGCCTCGTCCGGGTGGTCCGCGCGGGCGTGGGCGACGATCCGGTCGTGCAGCTCCTGGGTGATGGTCAGCATGGGGGCAAGGATAAGCACGGGCCCGGCACCGCCCGCCGGAGAGGGCCGTCCGGTCGGTACCGCCCGGACGGGCCGGAGGCACGGGCGGACGCGGCAGCGGTGCCGGCGCGGGCGGTCAGCGGTGGCGTCCGGCGCCGGGGCGGCTCAGGGCTGCTCCGGCTGCTCGGCCGGGGGCGGGGGCGCGGGCGGCGTCGGCCGGGCGAAGACGTGCGGGGTGCGGGCCTTGACCACGAAGTACGAGACGGTCAGCAGCAGCGCCCAGATCGGTGCGGCGTACAGCGAGACCCGGGCGTCCGGGTCGAAGCCCATCAGTGCGATCACCAGGAAGATGAAGGCCAGGGCCGCGATGCCGGTCCAGGGCGCGCCGGGCATCCGGAAGTCCGAGCGGCGCAGCTCGCCCCGGTCGGCCCTGGCCCGGTAGCGGAGCTGCGAGCAGAGGATCATGATCCAGGCCCACATGCCGGAGATGGTGGCGAAGGAGACGACGTAGTCGAACGCCTTGGACGGCCACTCGTAGTTGATCCACACGCCGGCCGACATCAGCGCGGCCGAGGCGGTGGTCCCGACGAACGGCAGGCCGGTGCCGGAGAGCCGGGTGAAGAGCCCCGGGCCCTGGCCGTTGAGCGCCAGGTCGCGCAGCATCCGGCCGGTGGAGTACATCCCCGAGTTGCAGGAGGAGAGCGCCGCGGTCAGCACCACGAAGTTGACGACGGCCGCGCCCGCGGGCAGCCCGATGCGCTGGAACGCGGCGACGAACGGGCTGGTGCCAGGCTCGAACGCGGTCCAGGAGACGACCGAGAGGATGACGACCAGCGAGCCGATGTAGAACAGCGCGATCCGCCAGGGCACGGTGCGGATCGCCCGGGGCAGCACCGTGGCCGGGTCCGCGGCCTCGCCCGCGGTGACGCCGACCAGTTCGACGGCGAGGAACGAGAACATCACGATCTGCAGCGTCATCAGGGTGCTGCCGACGCCGTTGGGGAAGATCCCGTCGTGCTGGTAGAGATTGCCGACCGACGCGGTGTCACCGGCCTGCGAGAAGCCCAGCGTGAGCACCCCGAGGCCGATCAGGATCATGCCGACGATCGCGGTCACCTTGATCATCGAGAACCAGAACTCCAGCTCCCCGAAGAGCTTCACGGAGATCAGATTGATGCCGTAGAGGGCGACGGTGAACACCAGTGCGGAGATCCACGGCTGGACGTTCCACCAGTAGTTCACATAGGTCGCGGCGGCCGTCACCTCGGTGATGCCGGTGACCACCCAGAAGAGCCAGTAGGTCCACCCCGTCACGAACCCCCAGTAGGGCCCGAGCAGTTCGCGCGCGTACTCGGAGAACGAGCCGGAGACCGGGCGGTACATCAGCAGTTCGCCCAGCGCGCGCATGATCACGTAGATGACGGCGCCCGCGACGAGGTACGCCAGGATGATGCTGGGTCCGGCCTTGTGGATGGACTTGCCCGCCCCCAGGAAGAGCCCGGTCCCGATGGCGCCGCCGATGGCGATCATCTGGATCTGCCGGCCGCCCAGCCCCCGCCGGTAGCCCTCGGGCGAGCCGCTGCCGGGGGCCGCGCCGTCGGCGCCTTCCGCCGCGGTGCCGGACGCCGGGTCCGGTACCGGATCGTGGTCCTCGACCTCGGAGGTCATCTGGTGCGCCTTTCGCCGTGCCGGTCCGGCCCGCTCCGGATCGCGCCCGATCCCCGGCCGGAGTCGTCCGGACAGGCGGCCGGCCCGCGGTGCGCCGCTGTGCGGCAGTGGCGGCACCCGGGGCCGCAGCCGGACGGGTGGAGACGTACCACGCGGAGCGCTCGGCGACGCAGGGCACACGGCGCGGGGGCGGCGGGCCCGGCGGCGGCGCGGGAGGCGGCACGGCGGACCGCCCCGGCCGCCGCCCCGGAGGGCGCACCGCAGCGGCCGTACGGCGCCGTGCACGAATACCCGACCGGGTGAACGGCGCGGACACGCAGGCGTACGCATCATGGCCATGCCATGCCGCTCGACGGCCGGTTCGGCCTCGCAGGCGGCGGCTCAGTCGCCGGTGCCCGGCAGCAGCGTCTCCACCAGGGTCTCCTGCAGACCGCCCAGCCACAGGTAGGCCATCACCATGGGCTTGCGCTCGTCGGTGTCGGGCAGCCGGTAGAGCTCGTCGTCACTGTCGTCGCTCACCTCCAGCCGGGTGCCGATGGCCAGCCGCAGGTCGTTGAGCGCGCCCAGCCACTGCTGGGACTGCTCCGGGGTCAGGGTGAGCACGGCGCCCCGCTCCCCCGGCGTCAGCCCGTCCAGCGCCCGCACCATCGCGAGCCCGGCCTCCCGCTTGTGGGCCCGCAGGTCGTTCTCGGTGTAGCGGCGGAACTCCGCGGAGGCGGCCCGGTCCTGCTTGGCCCGCGCGGCCTCGTCGCTGCCGGGCTCGAGACCCTCGGCAGGCGCGGCGTCCGGCCCGGGACCGTAGGCGTCGGGGAAGAGCCGGGCCAGCACCGGGTCGGCGGGCGGCTCGCTGGGCCCCTCGGAGAACGGCGGCCAGGAGACCGCCTCGATGCCCGCCAGCTCCTCCTCCATGCTCGCGCCGCCCTCCGTGCCGGAGGACCCGGCGTCCTGCGGGGGCTGCGGCGGGTCGGCGGGTTCGCTGCCCGGGCCGATCAGCTCCAGGAGCTGCACCGCGAGGCTGCGCAGGATCGAGATCTCCACCTCGTCCAGCGCGATGGCGGCGCCGCCGTCCCCGGTCGGCTCGAAGTGCCCGGCCATCAGCGGTCCTGGGTGAGCGTGGCCCACAGGCCGTAGCCGTGCATGGCCTGCACGTCGCGCTCCATCTCCTCGCGGGTCCCGCTGGAGACGATGGCGCGCCCCTTGTGGTGGACGTCGAGCATCAGTTTCTTCGCCTTCTCCTTCGAATAGCCGAAGTACGCCTGGAACACGTACGTCACGTAGCTCATGAGGTTGACCGGGTCGTTGTGCACGACGGTCACCCAGGGCACATCCGGCTCGGGAACCTCTACGGGTTCCTCGGTGGTCTCCGGGCGCTCGATCTCCGTGGGGGCGACACTCACGGGTCCCATGCTGCCACTCGGCAGCCGGGGGCGCCCAAACAGCTCCCCCGAGGTCCGTATATCGTCAGGCTGACGAGATCCGGGGTACGCTCGCAGCGACCGGCCCGAACACGCGAGGTGAGGCAGCAGTGCTGGATTCCCCAGGGGGGCAGCCCCCGCACGACTCCCGGCAGGAACACGCCCGGCGGATGGAGACGGGGCTGCCGGTGGAGGTGCCGTCCACCGCGCTCTTCACCGACCAGTACGAGCTGACCATGCTGCAGGCCGCGCTGCGCGCCGGGACGGCCGAACGCCGCTCCGCCTTCGAGGTCTTCACCCGCCGGCTGCCCGAGGGCCGCCGCTACGGTGTCGTCGCGGGTACCGGACGGGTGCTGGACGCGGTGGAGAACTTCCGGTTCGACGGCCGGCTCCTCGACTTCCTGCGCGAGACCCGGGTGGTGGACGAACCGACCCTCGAACGGCTGGCCGACTACCGCTTCGGCGGCGACATCCTGGGCTACCCGGAGGGCGAGGTCTACTTCCCCGGCTCCCCCATCCTGCGGGTGGAGGGCACGTTCGCCGAGTGCGTGCTGCTGGAGACGGTGATCCTCTCGATCCTCAACCACGACTCCGCCGTGGCCGCCGCGGCCTCCCGGATGGCGGTGGCCGCGGCCGACCGCCCGCTGATCGAGATGGGCGCCCGCCGCACCCACGAACTCGGCGCCGTGGCCGCCGCCCGGGCGGCCTACGTCGGCGGCTTCGACACCACCTCCGACCTGGCCGCAGGCTTCCGCTACCGCATCCCCACCGTCGGCACCAGCGCCCACGCCTTCACGCTGCTGCACGACACCGAGCGGGACGCCTTCACCGCTCAGGTCGACTCCCTGGGCAGCGGCACGACGCTGCTGGTGGACACCTACGACGTGGCCGAGGCGGTGCGCACCGCGGTCGAGGTCGCCGGCCCGGACCTGGGCGCCGTCCGGATCGACTCCGGGGACCTGCTGCTGGTGGCCCACCGGGTGCGCCAGCAGCTCGACGAGCTGGGCGCGGACCGGACCCGGATCGTGGTCACCAGCGACCTGGACGAGTACGCCATCGCCTCGCTGGCCGCGGCCCCGGTGGACGCCTACGGCGTGGGCACCCAGTTGGTCACCGGCAGCGGCCACCCGACCTGCTCGATGGTCTACAAACTGGTGGCCCGCGCCGACTCCGACGACCCCGGGGCACCGCTGCGCCCGGTCGCCAAGCGTTCGACCGGTGGCAAGACCTCCATCGGCGGCGCCAAGTGGGCCGCCCGGCCGGTGGACGCGGAGGGAGTCGCCACGGCGGAGATCGTGGGCACCGGCGAGGTGCCCCCCGAGCTGGCCGAGCACCTCGTCCAGGTGAAGCTGGTCGACCGGGGCACCGTCGTCGGCCGCGAGCCCCTGGACGCCGCCCGCGAGCGCCACCGGGCGGCCCGCGCGCGGCTGCCGATGTCCGCGACCCAGCTCTCCCGCGGCGAACCGGTACTCCCCGTCGAGCACGTGTAACCCCCGGTACGGTGAACCGCCGCGGCGGCGTCCGCACACTGCCGCCGGGCCCCGCGAGTGTCTAGTCTCGGAGGTGACGGGCGGCGGCTCCCCTCATGTCCGCCGAGGGCGCACCCGCCCGCCGCTCCCCGGCCCGCCCCTCCCAGCCGACCCACCAGCCGAAAGGTGTGCACCATGCACCGGGCACTGATCGTCGTGGACGTCCAGAACGACTTCTGCGAAGGCGGCAGTCTCGCCGTCGCGGGCGGCGCCGACGTCGCGGCCGCCATCACCGACCTGGTCGGGGACGCCTCCGCCGGTTACCGCCACGTCGTCGCGACCCGGGACGCGCACATCGACCCCGGCGACCACTTCTCCGCCGACCCCGACTACCGGCACTCCTGGCCGCCGCACTGCGTGGCGGGCACCGAGGGCGTGGGCTTCCACCCGAACTTCACGCCCGCCGTCGCGTCCGGCGCCATCGAGGCGGTCTTCGACAAGGGCGCCCACACCGCCGCCTACAGCGGCTTCGAGGGCGCCGACGAGAACGGTGTCACGCTGGCGGACTGGCTGCGCGAGCGGCGGGTGACCGAGGTGGACATCGTCGGCATCGCCACGGACCACTGCGTACGCGAGACGGCGCTGGACGCCGCCCGCGAGGGCTTCCGCACCCAGGTGCTGCTCGACCTGACCGCGGGCGTCGCCGAGGAGACCGTCCAGCGGGCGCTGGACGAGCTGCGCGAGGAGGGCGTGGAGCTGACCGGCAAGCCCGTGGTCGCCTCCGCCTAGAGCCGCTCGTGCGGGCCGGGGGCCGGTGAGCGCTCCCCGCCCGGGTCCCGGGTGCGCAGCGTGCGGAGCGGCCCGAGCCCACGGACCCGGCCGTGCGCCCGCCGCCGACCGGGGAGTCCGCCCGCGATCCGTGCGCGGCCCGCGAAGAACCGCCGTCACACGCCTGCCTCCGGCCCGCGAAGGGCCGGAGGCAGGGGCGTCGGCAGACGCAGGGTCACGCCGGGGTGACGCGCAGCAGCGCCGCGATGGGGCGCCAGGAGTTGCGGTCGTCGTCCGGGACGGCACGCCAGACCAGCCCCTCGGGGTGGTGCAGCACCGCCGTGACCTCGTCCGCGGTGGGCGGTTCCGCGTTGCCCCGCAGGTAGATCGCCCGCAGGCCGAGGTTCCGCAGCCTGGTCAGGGCGCGGGCGCGGTTCCCGGCGTGCACCAGCACCCGGACACGCTGCTCCTCGCCGGATCTGCGCACCGTGGCCTCACGCACCGTGTGCGGTTCGTCCGCGAACGCCGACCAGCGCCGCGAGGCCGGCAGCAGCCCGGAGCGCCCCGGGGCGGGAGCGACGGCGGAGCGATGGGCTCCGCTTCCACTCCCGCTCCGCGCGCCCGGCGCGGCGGCACCGGCGGCGGCACTGTGCGGCTCGCGCGGCACCGGAAGGGTCAGCGCGACGATCACGCTGCCGTCCGGAAGCCTGACGAATCCGCCTCCTGACATGATCACCATCTCCCCCGTGAGACTCGTTCGGGTCGGTCGATACGGGGTCGCCCTGAGGCATCCCCACCATGCATCTAAACGCGATCGAGCGCCGATCGCCAGGGGGTAACGGATGATCATGTTTTGACCTGCAACGATGCAAACAAATTCATACCTGGGTTGCACAGCCGTCGATCACCTGTACCCGGCAACCCGTTCGTAGATCTTCAGACCCCCCTGACCGTGCGTAACTGTGCCATCTTGTTGACTGTTTTGCACCATTTTACGTGCTTTGTCGCGGCTGGTTGAAGGGGCTACTACTTTTCGCGTCGCCATTGGCCCGACCGCTGGCAACGAGGAAACCCGACCCGGACGCCCGACTAAGCGGAATCCTCAACTCCCCATCAGATAGCGGGTGCGAACACTGGTGCGGGAGCACGCACCGCGCGCCGAACCGCCCTCCGCCGGACGCGCCGGACGCAGGGAGCGTGCGACCCTCGCAAGACCCCTCCGCCGTCCGCCAGTTGGGACAACCGGAACCCCGTGCGCCAGTGCGCCCCCCGTGCAACTACGGCGTGGGTCAGCTCACGCTTGCCGTGCTTTCCGCAGGGGCATGCCGGACCGTAGAGTCGTTCGATGGCGCCCCGTTTGTACCGAGGCAACCCGTAGCGCACATCGACCTGTTCACCCGTTCAGACCGTGCCCACACCCCCGAGGACGGATCCGCCATGCCGCGTCCGCACCCCGCCCAACTCGTCTACGGCTCGGCCACCGTCATCTGCGCCACGCTCGCCATGCTGCTGCTCTTCGAGACGCGTTCCGGCGCCTGGATCGCCGTGATCGCTCTCGCGTCCCTCGCACTTGGCCTGCTGGTGGCAGTGACCGTCCCCGCCGCCGGACCAACGCTGCGGCGACGCCGGACCGTTGCCCGCGGCCCCGCCGGCGTGGGCCCCCACGCTCCGGCGGCGCTGCCCGGCCCCGCGCCCGCCGCGCGGACGGCCGCCGCACCGGCTCCCGCCGCGACAGCGGGGCTGGGAGCCCGCAACTGACCGTGCCCGCCACCCGCTCCCGGACTCCCCCGGCCACCGCGCCGGGGGCTCCCGGACCGCAGATCCCCCGGGCCGGACCGCAAAGGCCCCGGGCCGGACCGCGGAGCGCACCCGGACCGCGGAGTACGCCCGGACCGCAGAGCCGTCAGTCCGCCGCGACCACCACCGTGCGCGCCGCCTTGTCGTGCAGGCACTGCTGATAGGGCTTGTCCCAGGTGCAGAAGAGTACGTTCACCAGCCAGAACAGCGAACCCGCACAGGGCACCAGCGGAGGGATCTGGTAGACGGCCGCCCGCAGCCACCCCGGACTACCCGCCGGTACAGCACCGTTCTGCAGCATCGCGACCCGGACGCGCATCAGCTTCTTGCCGACCGTCTGCCCCGAGTTCGTCAGCATCAGCCCCTCGTAGAGGAAGTAGACGAGGGTGTAGCTGAGCTGAGGCCAGTAGTCGATGCCGGTGTCGGTCGAGTAGCCGCCCTCGACCACACCCGCGATGATGCCGATCGGGATGGCCACCAGCAGCGCGTCGATGATCCGGGCCACCAGGCGCTTGCCCCGGGACGCCAGCGGTGCCATCCCCGCCAGCGGGTCCGCGGCACCCTCCGGTCCCCCGTACGGGTTGTCGTAGGGGCCCCCGCCGCTGCCCGGCCCACCGGCGCCGCCCGGACCACCGCCGTAGCCACCGCCGTAGCCGTCTCCAGGACCGCCGCCCGCGGGAGGCGGCGGCGGATTGCCGTACGGCGTGCCCGGCCCGCCTGGCGGCGGAGACCCGGGGCCGGGCGGCTCCTGCCCTGGCGGCTGCCCGCCCGCGGCGGGGCGCTGCGGCTCCTGCCCCGGCTCCTGCGGCTTCCGGAACGGATCGTTCTCCGGCTGGTCCGTACTCATGGCCCGAGTGCACCGCCCCCGGGTGCCCACCGCATCCGGGGCGGGCTGTTCGGGGGACGGGGAGGTCCGTCCGCCTCCGGTCCCCGAGGCGCCGCACCCCGCGGGAGGCCGTACCCCAGAGGGCGCCGCACCCCAGAGCGTGTACGTACTCCAGAGCGTGTACGTACCTCAGGAGGTGCCGCGCGAGGCGGATCCCCGCACCGGCACGCCCCGGCGCGGGTCCGGCACCCCGGCGGTCACAGCCTCAGCTCGCCGCCGCCCGCGCGTCCCTTGGCGACGAACGTACCGGCCGCCTTGTCGTGCCAGCACTGCCGCCAGGGCCGGTCGAACAGGCACCACGCGGCGTTGACCACCCCGACCACCAGCAGCCCCAGCACCCCGTGCACCAGCCAGCGCAGCACGGCCTTGCCGAACGAGGGCTTTCCGTAGCCCTCGATGTTCACCACCGAGAGCCCGAACAGCTTCTTGCCCAGCGTGCGGCCCCACCGGGCGGTCGGCAGCACCTCGTAGACCAGCCCGAAGACCAGCACGACCCCCACGACCAGCGCCAGATAGCCGCCTGTCGTGCCGTCGACGAGCCACACCCGCTGGGTGACGCCCGCCCGCTCCACGGCCTCCACCTTGGCGTCGATGTGGTCGATCGTCCGGTCCACGAACGGGAACGCGGCTCCCGCGGCCACCCCGAGCGTCAGCACGAGGTCGACCAGGCGCGCACCGAGCCGCATGCCCAGCGACCCGGGCCGCGCCTCCTGCTGCGCGGCCCGCGCGAACGGGTCGTCGGCGGGCGGCCGCCACGGGGTGACGGCGTCCTGCCCTGCGGACTGCGGCTGGGCCGGCGACCCCACCGGCTGCGACCAGGAGGGAGCGGCCGGCTCCGGTGGCCGACCGGACTGCTGGGCGGCGGGCGGGCGTGCGGACTGGTCCTGCCCGGGTCCGGGCGCCGGAGCGAGTCCCCCGGGTGGTCCCTGCTGCGCGGGGAGCGCGACCGGGCCCGCGCCGAGCGCCGTCTGCTGACCCGGCCGCTCGGCCACGGCCCCGGCCGCCCCCTGCGCGGGGGCCGGTTGGCCGGACCCGGATGCCTGGCCGGGGTCGGACGCGGGGGTACCGCCGCCGGCACCGGGCAGGTTCGGCTCGCCCCGGTCCGGGACGGATCCGCCCGGCGTCGGGCGGCCGTTCGCCGGTGCCTGGCTCTGCGCCGGGATCGCCGCCGCACCGCCGGGCGGTGCGGACGCCGCGGCGGGGGCGGACTGCTCGGGCAGGTTCACGGCCGTCGGTACCGGACGGTTCGGGTCCGCGCCCGGACCGGTGCCGGACGCCCCGCCCTCCGCCGTTGCGTCGGCGGTCGGCGCTGTCGGCGGGCCACCGGGTGCGGCGGCGTCCGCTGCCGGGGTCGAGCGGGCGGGCGCCCCGGCCTGCGGAGCCCGGTCACCGGTCCGGAGGACCTCGGAGCGGCGCAGGCCGACCGTCTTCTCCCGGCCACCCGGCTGCGGTGGTCCGGGGGCCGGGCCCGGTTCGGGTTCGGGGCGCTCGGACGCCCGCGCGTCGCCGCCCCAGTCGCCCCGGGGGTCGGCAGCGGGCGGCCCGAAGCCGCCCTGCGGCGGACCGGAACGCGCCGGGCCGGACTGCGGCCGGGCCGGGGCCGGTCCGGGCGTTCCGCCGGCCGCCGCGGGCTGCGCGCCCGGCAGCGGCTGCTGCGGACCGGGCCCGTCCCCGTCGCCGCCCTCGTCCAGGAAGACCGGGCCGGTCTCGTCCGCCGTCGAACGGCGCGGGCTCGGCGGTCCCGCAGGGCCCTCCTGACCGCCGGTGGCGGGCGGGGCGGGAGCCGCCGCGGGCGAGGACGCCACCGGCGGCGGCGCGGGCATGGGTTCACCCTCACGTGGCTCGGGGCGGCTGGTCCCGGGCACCCAGGACGAGCCGTTCCAGTAGCGGATGTATCCGGGGATGGACGGATCCGGATAGTACCCAGCACGGGGCACCTCACCCTGAGTACCGGAGGGTCCCACAGCCCCCAACTCCCCTCACGCACGAAGCATTCGACCGGGCCGCGGTGGTGCGGCCGCACGGCCCGCCGCTCGCGGTGCGGCGGGCTCCTCCTCACCGTCCGGGAAGGACGGTAAGGAGGACAGTAACGAAGAAGACCGCGCGGGGCGGAAGCAGTCGCCGGGTGGCCCGCCTTCGAGGGACCCGCCGACACCCCGCCGCCCGCGGCCCGACCAGGCGGAATCGCGCCCGGTCAGCTCACCGGAGCGCCCTCGGCGGCCGCCGGGAGGTCACCCGCGCGGGGTGCCCGGCGAAAAACTTCCGCGAACCCGTGTAAGAAACCGCGCCCTGCCGCCTCTTCTCCGGTGCGGGCCTCTTTCCGGCGGCCCGCACCCGGGGATCCGGGGATCCGGGGAGCACACGAAAGGGCGCACAGTATGCACACCGTCGTCGAACGCGAAGTGGAGATGAGGCTCGTCCTCGCGCCGGAGCTGAGCGTGGCCGTACCGGCCCGGCTCAGCTACCGCACGGACGACCCCTACGCCGTCCACATGACCTTCCACATCCACTCCGACACCCCCGTCCGCTGGACGTTCGCCCGCGAGCTGCTGGTCGAGGGGGTGGCGCAGCCCTGCGGGGACGGCGACGTACGGGTGTGGCCGACCTCCGTGGCGGACCGCGACGTGCTCTGCCTGGCGCTGAGTTCGCCCAACGGGGACGCGCTGCTGGAGGCGCCGTCCCAGGTGGTGGCCGACTGGCTGGAGCGGGTGCTGCGAGCGGTGCCGCCGGGCAGCGAGTCGGAGGCCCTGGGCCTGGACGAACAGTTGACCGGCCTGCTGGAGCAGTGACCCGGCTGCCGGGGTGACCGGCGCGGCGGCTGCCGCCCGCCCGGCGGGTGTTCCGCGCGGGCGGGCGGCTGCGGCGTGCCCGGATCCGGCGGTGCCGGACCGCGGCGTGCCCGTGCGGGGCTCCGGACCGTCGGCGCGGCAGCCGGACTGCCCGGTTCTCAGAACAGCTTTCCCGGGTTCAGGATCCCGGTGGGGTCGAAGGCGGCCTTGACCGCCCGGTGGAGTTCCAGGCTCACCTCGCCCAACTCGCGCGCCAGCCACTCCTTCTTCAGCAGTCCGACGCCGTGCTCGCCGGTGATCGTGCCGCCCAGCCGCAGGCCCAGTTCCATGATCGCGTCGAAGGACTCCCGTGCCCGGCGGGCCTCGTCCTCGTCGGCGGCGTCGAAGCAGACGGTGGGGTGGGTGTTGCCGTCTCCGGCGTGCGCGCAGACGCCGATGGTCAGTCCGTACCGTTCGGCGATCTCCGCGGTCCCCTCCAGCATGTCGGCCAGCCGGCTGCGCGGTACGCACACGTCGTCGATCATCGAGGTGCCCTTGACCGCCTCCAGCGCGGTCAGCGCGGCCCGCCGGGCCTGCAGCAGCAGTTCGGACTCGGCGGGATCGGCGGCCGGTACCACCCCGCTCGCGCCCGCTGCCGTGCACAGGTCCTCCACGGCGCGCAGTTCCGGGACCGGGTCGGGGGTGTCGAAGGCGGCGAGCAGCAGCGCCTCGGTGGTCTCGGGGAGCCCCATCTTCGTCATCTCGTTGACGGCGCGCAGCGTGGTGCGGTCCATCAGCTCCAGCAGCGCGGGTGTGTGGCCCGCCGCCATGATCCGGCACACCGCGTCGCAGGCCGCGGCGGCCGAGGGGAACTCCGCCGCCAGGGCGAGCTGCCGGGGCGGCTGGGCGCGGAGTCCGAGGACGGCGCGGACGACGATGCCCAGGCTGCCCTCGGAGCCGACGATCAGCCTGGTGAGGTCGTAGCCGGCCACGCCCTTGGCGGTGCGGCGGCCGGTGGACAGCAACCTCCCGTCGGCGAGCACCACGTCGAGGCCGAGCACGTACTCGGCGGTGACGCCGTACTTGACGCAGCACAGGCCGCCGGAGCCGGTGCCGATGTTGCCGCCGATGGTGCACGTCTCCCAGCTGGAGGGGTCCGGCGGGTAGCTCAGGCCGTGCTCGGCCACCGCGCGGGAGAGCCGGGCGTTGACGACGCCCGGCTCCACCACGGCGATCCGGTCGACGGGGTCGATCTCCAGGATGCGGTCCATCCGGACGAGGGAGAGCAGCAGACAGCCCTCCACCGCGTTGGCGGCCCCGGAGAGCCCCGTTCTGGCGCCCTGCGGCACCACCGGGACCTGCCGGGCGTGCGCGGTGCGCAGCACGTGCTGCACCTGCTCCACGGTGCGCGGCAGCACGAGGGCTGCCGGGCGGCCGGCGGGGCAGAAGCCGGCCGTGTCGGCGGCGTACGAGCGCAGGACGTCGGGGTCGGTCCGCACCGCGTCGGCGGGGAGCGCGGCCCGGAGCTGTTCGATGAGCTCGCTCATCCCCTCAGCGTGGCAGCGCACTTGCGCCCGGGGAAGCCCCGCAGCCCCCTGTGCTGGGGGCTTCCCCGCCCACCCGGCGCCCGCACGGGGGGCTACAGGTTGCCGCGGCGTTCCTGCTCCCTCTCGATGGCCTCGAAGAGCGCCTTGAAGTTGCCCTTGCCGAAGCCCATCGAGCCGTGCCGCTCGATGATCTCGAAGAAGACGGTGGGCCGGTCCTGGACCGGCTTGGTGAAGATCTGCAGCAGGTAGCCGTCCTCGTCGCGGTCGACGAGGATCTTCAGCTCGCGCAGCGTCTCGACCGGCACCCGGGTCTCGCCCGCCCACTCCCCCAGCGTGTCGTAGTAGGTGTCGGGGGTGTCGAGGAACCGCACACCGGCCGCGCGCATGGTCCGCACGGCGGAGACGATGTCGTTGGTGGCCAGGGCGATGTGCTGGACGCCGGAGCCGCCGTAGAACTCCAGGTACTCGTCGATCTGGGACTTCTTCTGGGCGACGGCGGGCTCGTTGATCGGGAACTTCACCTTGAGCGTGCCGTCGGCCACGACCTTGGACATGAGTGCGGAGTACTCGGTGGCGATGTCGTCGCCGACGAACTCCTTCATGTTGGTGAAGCCCATGACCCGGTTGTAGAACTCGACCCACTCGTTCATCCGGCCGAGTTCGACGTTGCCGACGCAGTGGTCGATGGCCTGGAAGCAGCGCCGCTCCGGGGGTTCGACGATCGGGTCCATGGCGGCGAAGCCGGGCAGGTAGGGGCCGTCGTACCCGGTGCGTTCGACCAGGGTGTGCCGGGTCTCGCCGTAGGTGGCGATGGCGGCCCGGACCACGACGCCGTGCTCGTCCTTGGTCTCGTAGGGCTCCTCGAGGCCGCGGGCGCCGTGTTCGACGGCGTACGCGTAGGCGGCGCGCGCGTCCGGGACCTCGATGGCCAGGTCGACGACGCCGTCGCCGTGCGCGGCGACGTGGTCGGCCAGGAAGCGGCCCCGTTCGGTGGTGGGGCGGATGACCGAGGTGAACACGAACCGCGCCGAGCCGGACTCCAGTACGTAACTGGCCGTCTCCCGGCTGCCGTTCTCCGGACCGGCGTAGGCGACGGCCCGCATGCCGAAGGCCGTGGAGTAGTAGTGCGCTGCCTGCTTCGCGTTGCCGACGGCGAAGACGACCGCGTCCATGCCCTTGACCGGGAAGGGATCTGCCTGCCGTGCGGTCTCGGGGGTTGCCGGGTCGGTGGTCTTTCCGGATGCAGCAGTCATGGCGGCAGCGTCCCGCTGGGCCACAAGGTGCGCAATAGTTTGCGTTTCGGCTGGGCAGATTGTTCAGTGGAACACGGGACTGGGCGGACGATGTGTGCAATGTGTGCAGCACCTCAGCGCACTACGCCGACACTCACGGAGAGGCAACCCATGGGCATCGACCGATTGGACGGACGGCTGCTCGAACTGCTCGCCGAGGAGCCCCGGATCGGCGTGCTGGAGCTGTCCCGGCGGCTCGGCGTCGCACGCGGCACGGCGCAGGCCCGGCTGGACCGGCTCACCTCGGGCGGCGCCATCCGCGGCTTCGGCCCGCAGGTCGACCCGGCGGCACTCGGCTACCCCGTCACGGCCTTCGCGACGCTGGAGATCAGGCAGGGCCAGGGCGCGGAGGTACGGGCGCATCTGGCCACCGTCCCCGAGGTGCTGGAGCTGCACACCACCACCGGCAGCGGCGACATGCTCTGCCGCCTGGTCGCGCGCTCCAACGCCGACCTCCAGCGGGTGATCGACCGGGTCGTGGGCATCGAGGGCATCGTCCGCGCCTCCACGGCCATCGTCATGGAGAACCCGGTGCCGCTGCGCATCGTGCCGCTGGTGCGGCAGGCCGCACAGGACTCCGCCGGGCAGTGACACCGCACGGGACCCGGCAGCGGCCCGCGGTCAGCAGGCGGGCACCTTGCCGTCGGTACGGATCTCCTCCAACGCGTCCAGCGCCCCCTGGAGCGAGCCGACCGGCACCAGCCGCAGCCCCGAGGGCAGCCGCGCACCGGCGTCGTCGCACTGCTCCTCGGGGACGAGGAACCAGGTCGCCCCGTCGCGCCGGGCCGCCTGCGTCTTGAGCGGGACGCCGCCGACGGGACCCACCTTCCCGTCCGCGTCGATGGTGCCGGTACCGGCCACGGTGCGGCCGCCGGTCAGCCCGGCGCCGGCGCCGTCCCCGTCCAGCTTGTCGACGATGCCGAGCGCGAAGAACAGCCCCGCGCTCGGGCCGCCGACATCGCCCAGCCGCAGCTTCACCCGCACCTTCTCCGGGGAGCGGTGCAGTTGGCGCAGCGCCGCGGTGACGGCATTGCGCTGCGAGTCCTTCATCTCCGCCGAGATGCGCTTCTCGGCGTCCTCGGTGTCCCCGCCACCCGGGTAGACGGCGTCGCGGGGCATCACGGCCCGGTCCCTGCGGAACCAGGACCGCACCAGGTCGGGCAGCCGCACGGTGGCCTCGGGCCGGGTCGCGGCGATGGTGACCGACAGCAGCCGCCCCTTGTCGCTCCCGTGCGTCTCGGCGCCCTCGACGGTGATCACGGGCTTGCCGTTGCTGCGGCCGAGCACGTTCGCGGTCTCGCCGGGCTGGGCGAGCGAGAAGGGCAGCGGGGCGGCCAGCGCCACGACGAACAGCAGGACGACGGGCAGCACGCAGAGCGCGAGCGTGCGGCGGCGGGTACGGCGCGGGCCTTCGGTCCCCGGGGCGCGGGTGCTGGATGCGGACACCCCCGCAATCTACCGACCGGGAAGCGGGCCGGTACGCAGACCCCGTGCCGGGTCCCCGTGCCGGGTCCCCGTACCGGCCCCTGCCGCCCGCGCCGGTCCGCTCAGCGCAGCGCGGCGGCCGCCTCGTCGGCGGCCCGGACCACGCGGTGGCCGACCTGTTCGGGCACCGTCTCGGACAGCATCACCACGCCCACGCTGCCCTCGATCCCGTTCACGCCCAGCACCGGCGCCGCGGCACCGCTGGCGCCCGCCTCCAGCTCTCCGTGGGTGAGCACGAAGCCGGGACCGCGCTCGCTGTCGGGACCGCGCCCGGCGAGTATCGCGCGGCCCGCGGCACCCTTGTCGAGGGGATGGCGGAACCCCGTGCGGTACGCGACGTGGTAGTCCGTCCAGCTCGGCTCGACCACCGCGACGGCCAGTGCCTCGGTGCCGTCGACGAGGGTGAGGTGCGCGGTGGCGCCCACGTCCTCGGCCAGCGAGCGCAGCGCGGGCAGCGCCGCCTCCCGGACCAGCGGATGCACCTGCCGCCCCAGGCGCAGCACCCCGAGCCCGACCCGTGCCCGGCCGCCGAGGTCGCGGCGGACGAGGGCGTGCTGCTCCAGAGTGGCCAGCAACCGGTAGACCACGGTGCGGTTGACGCCGAGCTTGTTGGACAGCTCGGTGACGGTGAGGCCGTGATCGGTGTCGGCCAGCAATTTGAGGACACGCAGCCCTCGGTCGAGCGTCTGAGAGGTTTCCGCTGTCACGACGCCCCCCTCCCTCGGGTGAGTGACGGCAGCCGCGAGGGCGGACGCGTATCGAGAGCCACCTCCCCCGGCCCCGGCCTGGGTCGGCACCCCGAGCGCAGCGCTGGAGGCCGCCGGTCGCGGTGGCACTGGAAAGAGCTGTTGCCCAGCGAACTGGGCGAACTGAGTGTCAACGGGATAACCGGCCGCCCGCGGCACCTCGCCACGGGCTGTGTGTCCGGGAAATTTAGCGAGCAGCACCGCTGACCGGAAGAGTCTGTCCAGAATCCGGGCGCCGCCTGACCGCCTTCACCGCAAACGTCCCGAAGGTACGGACTCGTATTCTTTTCGGAACGCCTCCTGCAGTCCGGAGCGCCTTCCGGGCGAATTTCCGTGGAATTTCCGAACGGTTGCCGAACGAATTCCTGGTTTTCGGCCCGATCACCGGACGGTCGACCGGCCGAACGGATTCTCCGGGGACTCCGCGAACGGCGGTGCACACCGGAGTCCGCCCGCCGGCCGCCGGGGAAGCCGCCGCCGGCGGGCCCTGTGGCACCCGAGCCCGGACTCCCGACCACCGGCCGTCCACACCCGGGAGGGCCGCCCGCAGCCGGGGCCCGGTCAGCTCATCCGAGTGGCCCACTCCCGCACCTTGGCGATGCGGTCCTCGATCTGGTTCGCGGTCGCCTCCGCGCTGGGCGGCCCGCCGCACACCCGCCGCAGCTCGGTGTGGACGACTCCGTGCGGCTTCCCGCTCTGGTGCACATAGGCGCCCACCAGGTTGTTCAGCGTGCGGCGCTTCTCCAGCAGCTCCTTGTGGGTGACCACGGGCCGCTTGTCGGCGGGCGTCTCCAGCAGATCGGCCTCGCTGTCCGGCCGCTTCCTGCTGTGCGCGATCTGCCGGGCCTGCCGCTTCTGGAGCAGCATCTGCACCTGGTCGGGCTCCAGCAGCCCCGGGATGCCGAGGTAGTCCTGCTCCTCCTCGCTGCCCGGGTGGGCCTGCATGCCGAACTCGGCGCCGTCGTACATCACCCGGTCGAAGACCGCGTCCGACTCCAGTGCCTCGAAGGGCAACTGGTCCCCGTCGGCGCCCTCCTCGTCCTGCTCCCGCTCCGCCTCCTTGAGCAGGTCGGCCTCCTCCGCGTACGGATCGTCCTCGCCGCCCTTCTTCGGCTTGTCGAGGACGTGGTCGCGCTCGACCTCCATCTCGTTGGCGAAGGTCAGCAGCGTGGGGATCGTCGGCAGGAAGACCGACGCCGTCTCGCCGCGCCGCCTGGAGCGGACGAAGCGGCCGACGGCCTGCGCGAAGAAGAGCGGGGTGGAGACGGTGGTCGCGTACACCCCGACGGCCAGCCGCGGCACGTCCACGCCCTCGGAGACCATGCGGACGGCGACCATCCAGCGGTCGGCAGGATTCTCCGAGGTCCGGAAGTCCTCGATGCGCTGCGAGGCGCCGGTGTCGTCGGAGAGCACCACGGTCGGACCGGTACCGGTGATCTCGCGGAGCAGCTTGGCGTAGGCGCGGGCCGAGTCCTGGTCGGAGGCGATGACCAGGCCGCCCGCGTCGGGCACTGCCTTGCGCACCTCCGTCAGCCGGTGGTCGGCCGCGCGCAGCACGGCGGGCATCCACTCGCCGCGCGGCGCCAGCGCCGTACGCCACGCCTGGGAGATGGCGTCCTTGGTCATCGGCTCGCCGAGCCGGGCCTCGATCTCGTCCCCGGCCTTGGTCCGCCAGCGCATGTTGCCGCTGTAGGAGAGGAAGATGACGGGCCGCACGACGCCGTTGGCGAGCGCGTCGCCGTACCCGTAGGTGTAGTCCGCGACCGACCTGCGGATGCCCTCGCCGTCCTCGGCGTACTCCACGAACGGGATCGGGTTGGTGTCCGAGCGGAAGGGCGTGCCGGTCAGCGCGAGCCGCCGGGTGGCCGGCTCGAACGCCTCCTGGCACGCCTCGCCCCAGGAGCGGCTGTCCCCGGCGTGGTGGATCTCGTCGAGGATGACGAGGGTCTTGCGCTGCTCGACGCGGTTGCGGTGCAGCATCGGCCGCACACCCACGCCCGCGTAGGTGATCGCGACCCCCTGGTACTCCTTGCTCAGGGGACCCGCGCTGTACTCCGGATCCAGCTTGATGCCCACCCGTGCCGCGGCCTCGGCCCACTGCTTCTTCAGATGCTCGGTCGGCGCGACGACGGTGACCTGCTGCACGACGTGATGGTGCAGCAGCCACGAGGCCAGGGTGAGCGCGAACGTCGTCTTGCCGGCGCCCGGCGTCGCGACGGCCAGGAAGTCGCGCGGCTGCCGCTCCAGGTACGCGTCCATCGCCGCCTGCTGCCAGGCCCGCAGCTTGCTGGCCGTGCCCCAGGGGGCGCGGCCGGGAAAGGCGGGCGACAGATGGTGGTTGTTGCTGGGGGTGGTGGGGGTGGTAGTCACGGTCTCCGGGGCGACGGGATGACGACGGGATCAGGTACGGCGGCGGCCTGCCGGCACAGCCGCGCCAACCCTACCGGGGGTGCCGGGCGGCCGGAGCGGCGCCGGGGTCGCTGCGCCCGGCCACTCGCCGGATCACCGGGGCAGGGCCCGGGAGAAGTGGTCCGGCCTGCCGTTGTCCCAGTCGAGCGCGAGGCTGCGGCCCCCGTCGCCGAGCACCGCCCGGCCGGTCATCGCCCTGCCCCGGCAGCTTCCGTCGAGCCGCAGGCCGCGGCTGACGGTTCCGGAGCAGCGTGCCCCGACGCCCTGCACCGTGCAGGAGCCGCCGGTGACGGTGGGGGCCGCGGCAGCCCGGCGCACGCGGATCCCGCACGGCGGCCGGCCGGGGCCGCCGCACGGCAGCCGGCCGGCTGCGCAAGGTGGCCTCCCGGTGGCCGGACAGCGGCCGTCCGGTGGCCGTCCGGTGTGCTTTCCGGCAACGAACCGGCCGACGCGGGGCAACCCTTCACGCGCCTCGCGGGTCTCACGGACGACTGACCAAAGCCCCGGTCCCGGTCCGCCCCCGCAGGCTCAACTCCTTTTGCTCTTCCTGCCGCTGGAATCCGGAGCACAACGACTCAGGAGGACGAGTGCGTCACCACGACCGTGCCACCCCCCGCACCACACCCGCTCGCACAGCAACAGCAAGTGCCACCGCCGTGGCCGCCCGCGCCGTCGGCGTGACGGCCGCACTGGCCGCCGGTCTCCTCTGCGCCACACCGTCGGTGGCGGCACCGGCGAAGAGCGCCGCCGCGCCCGGCGCCACCACGGCGGCCAGGAGTGCCGCCGCGCCCAAGGCCGACTTCGACGGCGACGGATACGCCGAGACCGTCGCGGCGGCTCCCACGGCAACCGTCTCCGGCAAGTCGTACGCGGGGTTCCTCACCGTGACCTACGGCTCGGCGAAGGGCGCGGACGTCTCGCGCCGCCAGCTCTTCAGCGCCAACTCGGCGGGGGTGCCCGGGAGCGCGGAGACCTACGGGGCGTTCGGCCGCGACACCGCGGCCCGTGACTTCGACGGGGACGGCGTCGGCGACCTGGCCGTCAGCGGCAACAAGGGCGTCGTCATCCTGTGGGGCGAGAAGGGCAAGGGCCTCACGAGCGCCACGCAGGTCTCGGGCGTCGAGAACGTCACCCGCCTCGTCGCGGGCGACTTCGACGGCGACAAGAAGCCCGACCTGGCCGTGGGCACCGGCGACTTCGACCAGGGACTGACGGTGCTGTACGGCGGCTTCGGCCGGGACGGCAAGGCCGCCAGGAGCGACAGCCGCGAGACCGGCCATCTGTTCGGGCCGACGTCGCTGACGGCGGGCGACGTCACCGGCGACGGTGTCGACGACCTGGTCACCACGCACGCCTTCGAGGAGATGTCCGAGAGCAGCGAGTTCTTCCAGGGCTCGACCGACGGGCTGGCCACCTCCTCCGAGCACGTGACCGACGCCGAGACCGGCGTCATCGCCGACGTGGACAAGGACGGCTTCGGCGACCTGGTGGTCCGCACCGTTCCGGGTGGCGTCGTGGAGGACCTGCCCCACGACCACGGCACCCTCAAGGTGCTCTACGGCTCGGCCGACGGACCGGGCGCGCACCGCACGAGCACGCTGACCCAGAACAGCACGGGTGTGCCGGGCGTCAACGAGAAGGGCGACGAGTTCGGCAAGGCGCTCGCGGCGGGCGACGTCAACGGCGACGGGTATGCCGACATCGCGGTCGGCGTGCCGGGCGAGGACATCGGCAGCGGCGCCTCGGGCAAGGACGCCGGGGCCGTCGTCCAACTCCTCGGCGGCAAGAACGGGCTGACCGGGGCGGGCGCGAAGAACTGGGACCAGGGCAGCGCGGGTGTGCCCGGCGTGGTCGAGGCCGGGGACCGCTTCGGTGCGGCCCTGACCATGACCGACACCGACCGGGACGGCCGGGACGACCTGGCTGTCGGCGCGCCCACCGAGGACGGCGGCAGCAACGCGGTCGACGCGGGCGCGGTGTGGGTGCTGCGGGGCACCACGCGCGGGCTGACGGCCGACGGCGTCGTCTCCTACGGGCCCAAGACCCTGGGCGCCCCGGAGGCGGGCTCCCACCTGGGCGCCGGCTTCGCCCGCTGATCCGGCGAGTGGCCGGCGGAACCCGCCGGCCCTGCGGGACGGCGCCGGTGCCGCGGTGGGGGCCGCGGCACCGGCGCCGTCGCGTCGGAAGGCCCAACTCGCGTGCAGCGGCGACGGGTTGGAGCCGGGAATCGGATGCGCGAACACCATCGAATTCGTTGTCATGCATGAGTCACATGAGTACTGTGACGCCCCAGGCGCCTGAGCTCCATCCCCCCACCACAGGAGCACGTCATGCCCGCACATCCGCATGCCCGCAGGCCGCGCACCCGCGTCACCGTCGCCCTCGGCACCGCTCTGGGCTGCGCCGCACTGCTCACCGGCGTCCAGTCCGCGACGGCCGGACCGAGCGACCGAACCCCCTCGATGAACGCCTCCTTCGCCTCGGCCGCCGAGAAGTACGGGATACCCCGCGACGTCCTGGCCGCCGTCGGCTACGGCGAGACCCACTTCGACGGCCACGACGGCGCCCCCAGCCAGGCGCACGGCTTCGGTGTGATGCACCTGGTCAGCAACCCCGCCCGGCACACCCTCGAACGCGCGGCCGAGCTCACCGGGAAGTCCACGGCCCGGCTGCGCACCGACACCGACGCCAACATCCGCGGCGGAGCGGCCGTGCTGCGCGGCTACGCCGACGCCCTCGGGCTCGACGCGGCGGAACGCGCCGACGCGGACGCGTGGTACCCGGTCGTCGTCCGCTACAGCGGCGCCCGCGGCACCGCCGCGCGGCTGTACGCCGACAACGTCTACCGGATCCTGCGCCAGGGCGTCCGGGGCCGCGCCCCGGACGGCGAGCGGGTGTCCGTCGCGGCCCGCGACGTCCACCCCGCCCGGGACGCCGCCGGGTCCGGGCCCGCCACCCGCAGCGCCGACTACCCGGACGCCGCATGGGTTCCGGCCGATCCGGCCAACTACGCCAAGGGCCGCAGCGCGGCGCTCGACACGATCGTCATCCATGTGACCCAGGGCTCCTACGCGGGCACCATAAGCTGGTTCCAGAACCCCGAGGCCAAGGTCAGCGCCCACTACGTGGTGCGCTCCTCGGACGGCGCGGTCACCCAGACGGTGCGCGACGCGGACACCGCCTACCACGCCAGGAGCGCCAACTCCTCCGCGCTGGGCATCGAGCACGAGGGGTACGTCGACGACCCGTCCTGGTTCACCGACGCGATGTACCGCTCCTCCGCCGCGCTGACCCGCCATCTCGCGGACGCGCACGGCATCCCGCTCGACCGCGAGCACATCATCGGCCACAGCGAGGCCCCCGGCAACGACCACAGCGACCCCGGGAAGCACTGGGACTGGGACCGGTACATGAAGCTGGTCAAGGGCTGACGCGACGGCCGCTCGCAGACCGCACACGAGCGGCCCCAGGCCGGAACCGCGAACGGCACCGGACCGGCGCCGGGGCCGGGACCAGGACCGGCGACCGAGTGGCAACTCCCACCACGGTAGGTGTCCCCCTCCCCGGGCGGCGCTTACCGTGGTGGGCATGTCAGCGCCCGAGCCCGGACCCGCGGCCGTACCGCCGGACGACCCCGCCACACGCCGCCGGGAGACCGTGTTCAGCAGCGCCCACCGGCCGCTGACCTTCGGCATCGTCTCCGTCGTGCTGCTCATCGCCTTCGAGGCGACCGCCGTCGGTACGGCCATGCCGCTGGCGGCCGACGAACTGGACGGCATCCCGCTCTACGCGTACGCCTTCTCCGCCTTCTTCACCACGTCCGTGGTCGGCATGGTCGCCTCGGGGCAGTGGTGCGACCACCGAGGTCCACTGCCTCCGCTGACCACCGGCATCGCGCTCTTCGCGGGCGGCCTCCTGCTGTCCGGGACCGCCGGGAGCATGTGGCTGTTCATCCTCGGCCGCGCCGTGCAGGGAGTGGGCGGCGGGCTGGTGATCGTGGCGCTGTACGTCACCGTCAGCCGCGCCTTCCCCGAGCATCTGCGGCCCACCGTGATGGCCGCGTTCGCCGCCTCCTGGGTGGTGCCCTCCGTCGTGGGGCCGCTGATCTCCGGCACGGTCGCCGAGCAACTGGGCTGGCGCTGGGTGTTCCTGGGCATCCCGGCACTGGTGGCGCTGCCGCTGCTGGTGATGCTGCCGCCGCTGAGGCGCCGGGCCTCCGGACCGCCCCCGGCCTCCGGTCCCCCCGGGGACGGGAGCGGCGACCGGCACGAGGGCGGGCGGCGGATCCGGCTCGCGGCCGCCGCCGCGCTCGGCGCCGGACTGCTCCAGTACGCCGGTCAGGACCTGCGCTGGAGCGCGCTGCTGCCCGCCGCGGCGGGGCTCGCCCTGCTGGCCCGGTCGCTGCGGGTGCTGCTCCCCCGCGGGACCCTGCGCGCGGCCCGCGGACTGCCCTCCGTCGTGCTGCTGCGCGGAATGGCGGCCGGTTCCTTCATCGTCGCGGAGAGCTTCGTCCCGCTGATGCTGGTGACCCAGCGCGGGCTGTCGGTCACCCTGGCGGGGCTCACCCTCGCCGCGGGAGGCGCACTGTGGGCGCTGGGCTCCTTCGCCCAGTCGCGGCCCCGGCTGGAACCGCACCGCGAACGGCTCGTCGTCCTCGGTATGTCCCTGGTCACCGTCGCCGTCGGCTGCACGCCGCTGGTGCTGGTGGAGTCGGTACCCGTCTGGTGTCTCGCCCTGGCCATGGGCATCGGCTGCTTCGGCATGGGCCTGACCATCTCCTCCCTGAGCGTCCTGCTGCTGCGGCTCTCGGCACCGCAGGCGGCCGGACGCAACTCCGCCGCGCTCCAGTTGTGCGACGGGCTCTCCAACGTGCTGCTGCTCGCGCTGACCGGCGCCCTGTTCGCCGCACTGGGCGGCGGCGCGGTCACCGTCACCGGTACCGGCGGCGAGGGCGCCGCGGGCGCGGGCGGCCCGGACGCCGCGCAGCCGGCAGCGTTCGCGGCCGTGTACGCCGTCTCGGCCGTCGTCGCCCTCGCCGGCGTCGCGGTGGCCCGACGGCTGCGACCTGAACCCCCCGCCGGGGACCCGGCAAAGCGCCGGACGTCCGTTACGGAAGGGACGCAGGAGCCCACCGAGGCGGCAGTGCCGACGGAGTGATCCAGAAGCGGAGAACCCCGCCTCCCGCACCGACCCAAAATCTGCTTATGGTTCTGCCATGTTCGACTCGCGACACATCAAGACCTTCCACGAAGTGGTGCGCGCGGGTTCCTACTCCGCGGCGGCCCGGGCGCTGGGCTACACCCAGCCCGCGATCACCCAGCAGATGAAGGCGCTGGAGCGGTCCGTGGGCACCCCGCTGTTCGTCCGCGTCGGCCGCCGGATGCGGCTCACCGAGGCGGGAGAGGCGCTCGCCCGGCACTCCGCGGTGATCCTGGAGAGCATCAGCACCGCCCGGCAGCAGATGGAGTCCCTCACCAGGCTGCGGGCCGGCAAGGTCACCGTCTGCGCCTTCCCCAGCGCGGGCGCCACCCTGGTGCCCGAGGCCCTCGCCGAACTCGCCGCCGCACACCCCGGCATACGTGTCGAACTCCAGGAGGACGAGCCGCCCGAATCGCTGCGCCGGGTCGTACGCGGCGAGTGCGACATCACCCTCGCCTTCACCTACCCCGGACTGCGCGAACAGGTACCCGAGGAACTGGTGGAGATCCCGCTGCTGGAGGACCAGCTCACCGTCCTGCTGCCCACCGGCCACCCCATGGCCCGGCGCCGCGCCGTGCAACTGCGCGAGCTGGCCGGCGAACGCTGGATCGCCGGCTGCCTGCGCTGCCGCGCCAACTTCCTGCACGAATGCGCCGAACTGGGCTTCGCGCCCGAGATCGCCTTCACCACCGACGACAACCTGGTGGTGCAGAGCCTGGTCGCCGAAGGGCTCGGCGTCGCCATGGTGCCCGGACTGGTGCTCTCCTTCCTCGTCCACCGGAAGGTCACCGGCCGCGCACTCGACCCCGCCTCGCGCCGCCAGGTCTCCGCGTACCTGCTGCGCGAGCACCTGGAGATACCCGCCACAGCACGCGTACTGGCGGCGCTGCGCACGGTCGCGGAACGCCGCGTCGGCTGCTGACCGCTGCCGCGGAGGCCGCCTGTGGCGCCTCCCCCACGTCGCGGGGCCGCGCCCATGGGCGGAGTGCGACGGGCTCCTCCGCATCGAACGGACCCGGCTGCCGTGAGCCGACCGGACCGCCCTCCCATAAGCAGATGCGAGGGAGGGGCCAAGGAACCGTCGTTGGACGTGATACCTGCCCGCCGCGACGCTGCCCGTATGACTGCGACGACGACCACCCCATCCGCCGCCCGGACGGCCGGGCGGCTGCACGCCCTCGTCGAGGACGTGCGCGAGGCCGTCGGCCGAGGGCTGCCGCCGGACGTGACCGCGTACCTGGTCGGCGAGAAGCTGGCACCGCACCTGGGCGCCGACGATCTGCTGACCGACGCCCAGTGCGCACCCGACCCCGAACGCTACCGCCAGCACGTGCTGCACGCGGAGAGCGACGGCAGCTTCTCCGTCGTCGCCCTGGTGTGGCTGCCCGGACAGGGCACCTCGATCCACGACCACGTCTCCTGGTGCGTGACCGGCGTACACCAGGGCGAGGAGCACGAACGCCGCTACCGGCTGCTGCCCGCCGAAGCCGCAGGCGGCAGCGCGCGCCTCGTCGCCACCGAGGACGTGGTCAACCCGCAGGGAGCCGTCTGCGGGTTCGCCCCGCCCGGCGACATCCACCGGGTGTGGAACGGCTGCGAGGGCCTGGCCGTCTCCCTGCACATCTACGGAGCGGACATCTCGCGGCTGGGCAGCAGCGTCCGCCGGGTGTACGACCTTCCGGCCGACGCCTGATGGCACTCCTCGGGAGCCGCGCGCGGGAGACCACCGCGGACCGGCCCACGGCGGCCGGGACCACCGCGCCCACGCGGAAGCCGAGCCCGCTGCCCGGGCTCGCGTTGGCCGCGCTCGGCGTGGCCGCGGCATCCGCCGTGCACCTCCTGGTGCCCGCCGTTCCGATGCTGACGGCCGCGGTCGTGCTCGGCATCGCCGCCGCGCACCTGCCGGGAGTGCGCACCCTGGTACGCGGAGCCGCCCGCCCCGGACTGACCCTGGCCGGCAAGCGGCTGATGCGGCTGGGCATCGTGCTGCTCGGGCTCAAACTCGCGCTCGGCGACGTGCTCGAATTGGGCTGGGCCACCGTCGCGATGGTCGCCTGCGTCGTCGTCGCCACCTTCTTCGGCACCGTCTGGCTCGGGCGCAGGCTCGGACTCCCCGGCGACCAGCCCGTACTCGTCGCCACCGGCTACTCCATCTGCGGGGCCTCCGCGATCGGGGCCGTCAGCGAGGTGCGGGGCAGCGAGGAGGAGGACGTCGCCACCTCGGTCGCGCTGGTCACCCTGTGCGGCACCCTCGCCATCCTCGTGCTGCCCCTCCTCCACGGGCCCCTGGGGCTGGACGCCGCGCAGTTCGGACGCTGGGTCGGCGCCGGTGTCCACGACGTCGGCCAGGTCGTCGCCACCGCCCAGACCGGCGGCCCGCAGGCCCTGAACGAGGCCGTCCTCGTCAAACTCCTCCGCGTGCTGATGCTGGCGCCCCTCGTCGCGGCCATGGTCCTCGCCGTACGACAACGCCACGGAGCCGACCGCCCACCGCAGGGCCGGCGCCCTCCCCTGGTGCCGCTGTTCGTGCTGGGCTTTCTGGGCATGGTGGCCCTGCGGACCACTGCGTGGCTGCCCGGCGCCGTGCTCGACGGCGCCGCCACCGCGCAGGAGATCCTGCTGGCCGCCGCGCTGTTCGGACTCGGCAGTGCGGTGCATCTGCCGTCGCTGACCCGCACCGGAGCCCGAGTCGCCGGGCTCGGACTCTGCGCCTGGGTCGTCGTCGCCGGTGCGTCCTACGGCGGCGTCCTCCTCACCACCTGACCCCCCTACGACTCCCTCCGCGGGGGGCGTCTTCGCGGGGGCAGTACCCCTCCGCGGGGTGCGGTGCTTGTGGGGGGCACGCCTCCTGGCGTTTTCGGCTATCCCCTTCGCGGGGTGCGTTGCGTTGTGGGGGCACGCCCCCGTCGTTCCCGGCTGCCGCCGAGCGGTCGTGTCGGGGGGCGCTGCCCCCCAACGGCCCCCCGCTAAGTGGGCTCCGCCCCCTTAGAAACCCCCAGGCACCAACACTTCTCCCTCCCCCTCCCGCATCCGGCAACCGCCGGAGGACTCTCGACTGCGGGAGCGCTCTTGTGCTGTGACGGACGGCATCAGGACACTTCCCGCACCCAACGGACCAAAGAAAAGACCCGGAGCAAGGTCCGCAAGGGGCTCACATGGATGCGGCTGGGGGTCCTAGGGGGCGAAGCCCACTAGCGGGGGGCTGTTGGGGGGCGGAGCCGCCCCAACGCCCGTCCGGCGAGGACAACGGGGGCTCGGGGGCGAAGCCCCCGACAACGAAGCCGCACCGAGGCGAACAACAGATGGGGGCACCCAGCGAAGGGGGGAGGAGGCGGCGCCCCCGCAAGGGGGCGCCCGGGTCAGGAGGAGCTGACCGCGGCCTGCGGGCGGATCGGCATCCGATTGACGGGCCGCCCCGTCGCAGCCCGCACCGCCGCCGCAACCGCGGACGGCGTGGTGACGACCGGCGCGGACGACGCGGCCTTCGCCCCGAACGGCGCCACCACATCCCGTTCCTCGACGAGCTTGACGATGCGGATGTCCGGCGCGTCCAGCGCCGTCGGCAGGGCGTAGGCGGTGAAGTCGGCGTGCCGCACGACGCCTTTGGCGACTCGCAGGTGTTCGGTGAGGGCGGTGCCGATGCCCTGGGTGATGCCGGCTTCGAGGCGGGCCCGTAGCTGGCGGGGGTTGAGGACCGCGCCGACGTCCTGGGCGAGTGCGACCTCGACGACGCGTACGGAGCCGAGTTCGATGTCGACGTCGACGACGGCGCGCACGGCGGCGAAGGCCAGTCCGACGAAGGCGTCGCCCTGGCCCCATTCGTCGAGCGGCTCGGTGGGGTGGGGGCGGCACTGCGCGGTGGCCCACAGTTCCTTGCCCTCCAGTGCTTCGGCGACTGTCGTGGAGAGCACGCCGTCGTAGGAGGTGATCTTCCCCTCGGAGATGGTGAGCAGTTCGGTGGACATGCCGAACTTCGCGGCGAGGGGCTGCAGGAGCTGGGTGCGGACCATTTTCGCGGCCCGTTCCACCGCGCCGCCGGACACCCAGGTGTGCCGGCCGCGGCCGCTGGCGCCGGACGGCGGCTGGTCGGTGTCGACGGAGGCGACGTGCACCTCTTCGATGCCGAGGGTCTCCTGGACGATCTGCCGGGCGAGGGTGTCGAAGCCCTGGCCGGATTCGACGGCGGCGCACATCACGGTGGCGACGGGGCCGCTGACTTTGACGGTGGCGGTGGAGACTTCGTCGGTGCCCTCGGCGCCGAGCATGTGGACCATGCCGAGCGCGTAGCCCACGCCGCGCCGCACGGCCGAGGGGTCGCCGGCGCCTTCGGGGCCGCCGGGCAGCAGCCAGTCCTCTTCGGGGGCGTCCTTGGGCAGCGGCGGCAGCGGCGCCTCGTGGACGGCGGTGAGGAGTTCGGCGACGGGCGCCGGGCAGGTGACGGTCTGGCCGGTGGGCAGCAGGTCGCCGGTGGCCATGGCGTTGCGCCTGCGTACCTCGACGGGGTCGAGGCCGAGCCGTTCGGCGAGTTTGTCCATCTGGCCCTCGTAGGCGGCGCACACCTGGAGGGCGCCTTCGCCGCGCACATGGCCGGAGGGCGGGTTGTTGGTGCGGACGACCCAGCCGTCGATCACGGCGTGCGGGACGACGTAGGGCCCGCAGGCGAAGGAGACGGCGGCGGCCAGCGCGTCGGACGAGGTGTCCGCGTAGGCGCCGCCGTCCAGCAGGATCTGCGCCTCGACCTTGACCAGGTTGCCCGCGTTGTCCGCGTGGTGGCGGTAGCGCAGCAGGGTGGGGTGGCGGTGGGCGTGGCCGAGGAAGGACTCCTCGCGGGTGAGCGCGATCTTGACGGGGCAGCCGGTGCGCATCGCCAGCAGTCCCAGCGGGATCTGGAGGGCCGCGTCCTCGCGGTCGCCCATGGAGCCGGGCACCCCGGTGACGACGATCTTGACTTGTTCGGGCGGGAGTCCGAAGCAGGCGGCTGCCAGGTCGCGGTCGGTGTGCGGGTCGGTGGAGGCGGTGTAGATCTCCACGCCGCCGTCCGGGCGCGGTACGGCCAGCGCGGCCTCGGCCCCGATCGGCGCCGGGTCCTGGCGGCCGATCCGGTAGAGGCCCTCGACGACCACGTCGCCGGTGGCTTCGGGGTCGCCGTAGCGCAGCGGGATGTGCCGCAGCAGGTTGCCGTCGGGGTGGAGCGGTTCGGATTCGAACGCCTTCTCCGGGTCGGTGACGGCTTCCTGCACCTCGTACTCGACGGCGATGGCCGCGGCGGCCAGCCGTGCCGTGTCCGGGTGGTCGGCGGCGACGGCGGCGATCGGCTCGCCGAAGTAGCGGACCACGTCGCGGGCGAATGCGGGCTGGTCGGCGATCCTGCGTCCGTGCGCGGAGTCGCCGGGGACGTCCTCGTGGGTGATGACGGCCAGCACGCCGGGCATCTTGGCGGCTTCTGCGGTGTCGATGGAGACGATCCGCGCGTGCGGGTGCGGCGAGCGGTGCACCGCGGCCCACAGCAGTCCCTCGGCCCACAGGTCCGCGGCGTAGGGGAAGGTGCCCTGCGCCTTGGCATAGGAGTCGGTGGGGAGAACGGAGACGCCCAGGCCGTGCGGGTCGGGTTCACCGCGGGCGCCCGGCAGCGGGGCGGCGCCTCCGGCGCCGGTGTGCCCGTCAGCCGTTTCCGTCATGCCGCCGCCTTTCTGTGCAGGGTGCGTACGCGGTGCACCCGGGTGTGGGGGACGCTGCCGCGGGGGCCGGGGGCATCAGGACGCGCCGCCGTTCCCGGGGTACCGGCTCTGGTGCGGGATGTGGGTGCCGTAGCCGCCCTCGTCCCACGTGCCGTTGTCGTGGGTGCCGGGGGTCTCGGGCGGGCCCGGGTATGCGGGGGCTGCCGGGTCGGCCCCGTGGCCGGGCGCGCCGCTGTAGCCGTCGGTGCCGTAGCCCGCGGCGCCGTAGTCCGCGGTGCCGTAGTCCGCGGTGCCGTAGCCGTCGGTGCCGTAGTCCTCGGTGCCGGGGGGCGCCGGGTGTGCCTCGGGGCCGTGGCCGCCCTGCTCGTGGCCGCCCTGCTCGTAGCCGCCCTGCTGGTAGCCGCCCGCCCAGGCATCCTGCTCGTAGGTGCCGGGCTGCTGCCCGTACCCGGCGGCGTCGTAGCCGCCCTGCGGGTCGGGGCCGGGGGCGTGCGGCTGCCCGCCGGTGGCCGGGTGCGCCTCGGGGGCCGGATGCGCCTCCGTAGCCTCGTGTTCGGCCTGGGCCGCGCGCTGCTCCACGACGGTGCGGACGGCGTCCACCACGCCCCGGTACCCCGAGCAGCGGCACAGATTGCCGCTGATCGCCTTGCGGGTCTCCAGGTCGGTGGGCGCGTGGTTGCCCTCCAGCAGGTCGTGCACCGTCATCGCGAGTCCGGGTACGCAGAACCCGCACTGCACGGAGCCGCTCTCGGCGAGCGCGCACTGCACGTCCGACGGAGCGCCGTCGACCGACAGCCCCTCGACGGTGCGGACCTCGCTCCCGGCGGCGGTGGCGGCGGGCACCAGGCAGGCGGCCACCAGCCGCCCGTCCACCTGCACCGAGCAGGCTCCGCACTCCCCTTGCGAGCAGCCGTCCTTGGCTCCGGCGAGGCCCAGCCGCTCGCGCAGCACGTACAGCAGCGACTCGCCGATCCAGGCGCTGGCGACGGGGCGGTCGACCCCGTTGACCCGCAGCTCGTACGAGACGTGCGGGTGCTCGTCCTCGGTCTCGACGGTCTCGGGGACCGGCGCCGCTTCCTCCCCGGCCACGGGGGCGGTGCCGTCCCCGGGCGCCTGCGGAGTGCTGTCCCCTGGCGCCGCCTGGGTGCTGGCCCCGGGCGGGTGGACCGGTTCCGGGCCGCTGTCGGACGCGGCGCCTGCGGAGCCGTCTGCCGGGTCGGTGCCCGAGGGCTCCGCGGCCGCGGCGGAGTCCCCGGCGTCCGCCGGATCGGCGTCGGCCGGTTGCGGGGCGGCGGTCCGCTGCGCGGGCACCGGTGCCGGGGCGGCCTCGGCCAGCGAGGTCACCTCGGCGTCCGCGTGGTGCTCCGGCGCGGCGGGCGGTGCGGGCGGTTCGGCGGCGACGATCCCGGGGTCGGCGGCAGGCTGTCCGACCGTGCCGGGCTGCGCCTCGGGCTGCTGCGGGTGCTCCGGCGGGGCGGGTGCCGCGGCGTCCGGGTCGCCGGGGTGCCGCGGCTCCGCGACGGGCGTCCCGGCGGCCCCGTCCGCGGTGGGGGTGCTGGGGAACCGGTAGGCGGGCGCGGAAGCGTCCGGCGCACCCGGGAAGGGGCGGTCGGCGCCGCCCGGTTCGGGCGCGGGGGGCGGCCCGGGGACGTCCGGGTGCGGCGCGTGCCCGGGGGCGGGCGCCGCCGAGTCCCAGCGCGGGGCCGAGGCCGGCGAGGAGGGCGTCCAGGCGGGAGCGGGTGCCTCCGGAGCCGCGGACGCGGAGGCCGCGGGAGCGTGCGGGCCGGGCGCGGACGCACCGGGGTCCGGGGAACCGGGCGCGGTCGGCGCCGGGTTGCCGTCCGGCGCCGCGGCGGGTGTCACGCCCGGGCCCAGGGGGCGGCGGCCGGTACGGGCCTCGTGCGAGCCCGCGAGCGCGGCGGCCGCGCCCTGGCCGAGCCCCGCCGAGCCGTCGGCCGCGGGCGGGTGCGGCACGTCCTGCGGGTAGGGGCCGGGCCCGCCGGCCGGGCCGGGCCCGGGTGCGGGGGCGTACTGCGCGGGCTGCTGGCCGTCGACGCCGCCGGGTCCCTGCGGTCCCGGTCCTGCGGTGCCCGGCTCACCGCTCCCGGGCGCGAACGGCAGCACCCAGTGGTCCCCGGCGGCCGGATCGGCGCCGGGGTCCGGGGCTCCGCCGTCCGCGGGGTGGTACGAGGGGTCGATGGGCGGCGGGGTGTAGCCGCCCTGCCCGGTGCCGGGTGCGGCCAGCGGCGCACCCTCCGCGAGTTCGCCGAAGCCGCCGCTGGGAAGCTGCACGAACGCGGTGGCGTCCGCGTCGTACTCGCCGCCGCCCCAGTTCCTGGGCACGTGCTGCCCGTCTTCCGCCTGCTGGGCGTAGGGGTCGGGTGCGGCGCCCTGCGCGGCCCAGGGATCGCCGCCGTACTGTGCGGCGCCGCCCGCGCCGTTGCCGTACTCGTCCGTGTCCGTGTGCGCGTTCACATGTCCGTGCGGCTCCGCACCCGCGTGCGGTCCCGCGCCCCCGTTCCGGTGTCCGTTCCCGTTGCCGTGTGGTGCCTGTGGTGTGCCGCTCATGCGAGAGCCCTCCCGAGTCCCCGCCGGGCCAGTGTCGCCACGGTACGCCGCAAGTGCAGCGCCGCGGGCGGAAGCTGGGGGGGCGGCCCCGGGTTCTCCTCGGGGCCCGCCGGAAGCGGGTCGGGGATGCAGGCCATCGCGACGTACTCGCCGAAGGCGGTCAGCGCCTCGGGGGCCAGCGAGCGGTCGCCGTCCCAGTCGATGAGGGTCGCGATCCACTGCTCGGCCTCCAGCGGCCGCAGCGGCATCGGTGCGACGGCACCCACGGCGCACCGCACGCCGCGCCGCATCGGGTCGAGGACGACGGCGACGGAGGCCAGCGCGCGGCTCGGTCCGGTGCGGCTGGTGGCCTTGAGGAAGGTCTGCGGGGCGTGCAGCAGCGGCACCTTCACATAGCCGACGATCTCGCTGGGCCGGAGGATGTCCATTCCGGCGAGCAGATGGCTGACCGGCAGCTCGCGGTGTGCGCCGTCCGGGCCCGCGATGGAGAGGGTGGCCTCCAGCGCGGCCAGCACGGGCAGCGCGTCCCCGGTGGGCGAGGCGCTGACGATGTTGCCGCCGAGCGTCCCCGCGTTCCGGATCTGCGGGGGTCCGGCGGCCCGGGCCGCGGCGGCGAGCGCGGGGATGAGCGCGGCGAAGTCGGGGCGTCCCATGCGCGCGTGGGTGAGTCCGGCACCGAGCACGGCGTGGCCGTCCTGGTAGGACCAGCCGCGGATCTCGCTGATCCGGCCGAGGCCGACCAGTGCGGCGGGGCGGAGGTGGCCGGAGTTGACGTCGGCCATCAGGTCGGTGCCCCCGGCGACCGGTACGGCGGCGGGTACCGCGGAGAGCGCCGAGACGGCCTCCTCCAGGGTGGCGGGCAGCATGACAGCAGGGGGCACAGCCTGCGCGGCTCGTTCGCCGTCTGGTGCATGCCGTACGTGCGTGCTCAACCTGCTGCCCCTTCCCCGACATACCGGGCTCCCGGCTGCACTGCCGTACGGTACGTGCTCACAGCCCGGACGAGGCAACTCTGGCACATCTCGGCCCGCGCCTGACACGAGGGCCGGGGATGGGCCCTTTCGCACCGTTTGCCCCGTGCTGCCGGTGAAAAGTCGGGGAATGGCCGGGGAAAGGGGGGCTCCGGGGGGCCTGTTCACTCCAGGGGACGCCCCGGAATCCCCGGCCGCCGCTGCCAGGGCCGGGGCCCGGCGGCGGGCCGGTAGGCGACCCCGCAGGCGTCGAGGCGGGCGAGGTGCGCGTCCGCCAGGCGCGCCGCGAAGTCCTCGTAGGGGTGGCCCGGTCCCGACCAGGCGAGCTCGGCGAGGGCGGCGAGCCGCGGGAACATCTGGTAGTCCAGCCGCTGGGTGCTCTCGGCGCACTCGGTCCACATGTTGGCCTGTACTCCCAGCACCCGCTCCGCATGCCCCTCCCGCTCCAGTTCGGGGGGCACCGGCTGCACCTCGTACACGTCGCGCAGCGTGGACACGTACCCCAGCGGCACCGGCTCGTCCTCCCCCGGCGCCTGCCTCCGGTCGAGGTACAGCTCGCGCTCGGGGCACATCACCACATCGTGGCCGGCGCGCGCCGCGGCCACGCCCCCCTCGTACCCCCGCCAGGAGGAGACGACCGCTCCCGGGGTGAGCCCGTCCTGCAGCGTGCCGCCCTGGAGGATCTCGTCCCAACCGGTCATCCGGCGGCCGCGTTCGGCGAGCCAGCGGTCGAAGTGCCGCACCATCCACGCCTGCAGGGCGTCCTCGTCGCGCAGCCCCTCGCGGGCGATGCGCTCCTGCGCGACGGCCGAATCCCGCCACTGGTCCTTGGGCGTCTCGTCCCCGCCGATGTGCACGAACGGGGACGGGAAGACCTCCAGCACCTCCTCCAGCACCTGTTCGTAGAAGCGCAGCACCTCGTCCGTGGGAGCCAGCAGGTGCGGGCTGACGCCCCAGTCGGTCCACACCTGCGCGCCGCCGTCGGCCGAGCCGAGTTCCGGGTATGCCGCGATGGCGGCCTGCGAATGTCCGGGCAGTTCGATCTCGGGCACGACGGTGATGTGCCGCTCCGCCGCGTACGCGACGATCTCGCGCAGGTCGTCCTGGGTGTAGTGGCCGCCGTGCGGGCGTTCGTCCCACAGCGGGGAGGCGCGGTGACCGACGCGGGTGCGGGAGCGCCAGCCGCCGACCTCGGTCAGCCGGGGGTGGCGGCGGATCTCCATCCGCCAGCCCTGGTCGTCGGTCAGGTGGAGGTGCAGGACGTTCAGTTTGTGCAGGGCGAGCAGGTCGAGGGTGCGCAGTACGCCGTCCTTGGGCAGGAAGTGCCGGGCCGTGTCGAGCAGCAGCCCGCGCCAGCCGAACCGCGGCGCGTCCTCGGCCGCGCCGGCCGGCACCTCCCAGGAACCGGCGGTCGCGGCCCGGCGGAACGCCGCGGGCGGCAGCAGTTGGCGCAGGGTCTGCACCCCGCGGAACACCCCGGCGGCGTCCCCGCCCGCCACGAGCACCCGGTCGGCGGTGACGTGCAGCCGGTAGGACTCGGGGGCGCGCCCGGGATCGATGCGCAACTCGACAGTGTTCTCTGGGTGCTCTGGGTGCTCTGGGTGCTCTGGGTGCCCGGGGTGCTCCGGGTTCCCGGGGGCCTCCGGCGTTCCGGGCCCCTCGCGCCAGGGGAGAGCGGCGAGGCCGCGCAGCCATCGGGCGGCGCCCCGCGCCCCGGGGTCGGCGACAAGCGCGGTGCCGCTCCCCCACACGAAGGGCGGGCCGCCGTCCTGCCGCACCTCGCGCGCCCGCGGGACGAGCCCCGTCCAGCCTGTGGCCGACATGTTCGGTCCTCCCTATTTCACAGCCCCGCCGAGCCCGGAGACCAGGCGGCGGTGCACGCAGACGAAAAAGACGAGCACGGGCACGGTCATCACCGTGGAGGCGGCCATCACCCCGCCCCAGTCGGGGGTTTCGGTGTCGAAGAAGACGAGCAGCGCCATCGGCAGGGTGGAGTTCTCCGTCGCGCTGATGATGAACGACTTGGCGAAGAGGAAGTCGTTCCAGGTGGAGATGAAGGAGAAGACGCTCGTGGCGACCAGTCCGGGCAGGACGAGCGGGAAGAGTATCTGCCACAGAAAGCGCGTCCGGCTGGCTCCGTCGATGAACGCCTGCTCCTCCAGGGCCTCGGGGACGGCCTTCACGAATCCGCGCAGCATCCAGATGGCGAACGGCAGCGAGAAGGCCAGGTGCGGGAGGACGAGGGAGAGGAGGGTGTTGAGCGCTCCGATGTCCCGCATGAGGAAGAACAGCGGAATCGTCAGCGCTTCGACCGGCACCATCTGCGCGGTGAGGATGAGGATGAGCAGCGTGGTGCGGAGCCGGAACCGGAAGCGGGCGACGGCGGTGGCGGCGAGGAAGGCGAGCAGGGCCGAGGCGACCACCACCGTGCCCGCCACCAGCAGGCTGTTGAGGAAATAGCGACCGAAATCCTCCTGTGCGAAGACCCGGCGGAACGCGTCGAGGGATGGCGAGAGGGTCCAGGGAACGGGCCGGTCGGAGCGGATCTCCCCGGCCGGTTTGAACGCGGAGAGCACCATCCAGTACAGCGGGAAAGCGACCGCGGCGGCGATGAGCACGGCGGCGCCGTCGGCCACGGAACGCCACGGCCGCCGCACCCGGGGGCGTGCTCCCGGTCTCGTGCTCATATCTCCTCCCCGTTCCTGCGGAGCAACTTCAGATAGACCAGCGTGACCGCGAGCAGAATCAGCAGCATGACGACGCCGATTGCCGAGCCGAGGCTGTACTCGGCCGAGGCGAAAGCCTTTTGGTAGGCATAGACGTTCAGCACCAGGTTCTGCCCGGCGATACCGCCTCCGTCGGTCATCACATAGATCTGGGTGAAGACCTTGAAGTCCCAGATGACCGACTGGATGGTCACCACAATCAGTACCGGGCGCAGCATCGGCGCCAGCACGCTGCGCCAGGTCCGCCACACCCCGGCGCCGTCCAGTGCGGCGGCCTCCAGCACCTCTCCGGGCACGGCCCGGATGCCCGCGTACGTCACCACCATCACCAGCGGGAACGAGCACCACACGACCTCCAGGAGGACGAGCGTGAACGCGCTGTACCGCCCGTACGTCCAGGAGTGGTCGCCCAGTCCGAGCATCCGGTTGACGGGGCCGAAGTCGGGGTCGAAGAGGAACACCCACACGGTGGAACCGGTGATCGCGGGGGTGGCCCAGGCGCCGAGGGCCGCGAGCATCAGCAGCAGCCGGGGCAGCGCCCGGATCCGGGTGAGCAGCACGGCCAACCCGCAGCCGACCGCCACGGTGCCCAGCACGCAGCAGCCCGCGAACACCACCGTGGCCAGCAGCACGTCCCAGAACTGCGCGTCGCCCAGCAGTTCGGCGTAGTTCGCCAGCCCCTGGAAGCTGGTCGGCTCCCCGCCGCTGACCTGCGCCTGGGTGTACTCCAGTACGGAGATCAGCCCGAGCTGGTAGACGGGGTAGACGAGCAGCCCGGCCAGCACCACGAGCGCGGGCGCGAGATAGAGCCAGGGCGTCCAGCCGGGGTGCCGCAGCGGCCGGACGCGGGCGGGCGCGCGATCCCGGGCAGGAGCGCGATCCCGGGCGGGCGCGCGTTCCCGGGCGGAGGTGGGTGCGCCGTTCCGGGCGGGGGCGCGGGCGGACGTGCGGTGCCGGACGCTCACCGGTGGAACGCCTCGTCCATCTTCCCGGCCGCGTCGGCCGCGGCGGCGGCGACGTCCTGTTTGCCGCTGACGATCCGCTGGAACATCCCGGGCAGGATCTGCGAGGCGTCGATCCTGCCCCACGCCGGGCTGACGGGCACGAACTCGGTACCGGCCTCCAGGGTCGCCACGAACGGCCCGACGAACGGCTCCCGCGCCGCGACCTTCTTGCGGGTGTCGGCGAAGGTCGGCAGGAAGCCCATGGCGTCGAACAGCCGCTCCTGGGTGCGCTTGCCCGCCAGTTGCTCCGTCAGGTCGACGGCGAGGCTGCGGTGCCGGGTGCTCTTGAGGACGCCGAGGTTGTTGCCGCCGGCGAAGGCGGGCGCGACGCTGCCCTTCTCGGTGCCGGGCAGCGGGACGACGGCGTACTTCCCCGCGGCCGCGCCGTCCTCCATGGCCTGCCGGTTGAAGTCGCCGCCGATGGCCATGGCGGCCTTGCCGCCCGCGAACGCCTCCACCGTGTCGTTGCCGCCCATGGCGGCGCACTTGGCCGCGGGGCAGTTCCCGTCGCCGAAGAGGGCGGCGTAGGCGGCGATGCCCTTGCGCGCCTCGGGGCTGTCGACGGCCGCCCGGAACTCCCCCTCGCCGTCCTTCTTCGCCAGCGCGCCGCCGTGCGCCCAGATGAAGGGCATGGCACCGTAGGTGTAGGCGCCGCCGACGGCGATGCCGTACATGTCCTCGCGCTCCGCGTGGATCTTCTTCGCCGTGCGGGTCAGTTCGTCCAGCGTGCGGGGCGGCTTCAGGCCCAGGTCCTCGAAGACGTCGGTGCGGTAGTAGAGGGCGCGGACCCCGACGAAGAGCGGCGCGCCGTACTGCTTGCCCTCCACGGTGACGGACTTCTCGGCGGTCGGATCGAGGTCGTCGGCGGCGTCCCACTCCGCGAACTCGGCACTGATGTCGGCCAGTCCGCCGTCGGCGACGTATCCGGCGGTGTCGGTGTTGCCGTACTCGATGACGTCCGGCGCCGAGTCGGGGTCGTTGAAGGCGCCTTTGATCTTCTCCGCCCGGCTGTCGACGGGGATGTACTGCACCGCGACCCGCACGCCCTCGTGCTGCTTCTCGAACCGGTCGACCACCTTCCGGACGACCTTCTCCTTGGGCTTGTTGCCGACTTCGCGGAAGAGCCAGACGCGGACCGTCCCGCTCTTCTCGTCCCCGCCGCCCTCGCCGCCGGAGGTGCCGGGTGCGCATCCGGCGACCGCCGCGGCCGCCATCCCGAGTGCCATGAGTGGGGCGAGAAGGCGTCGCCCGTTCCTGTGCTGTCTGCCCTTGACGACCGTCACGACGAGACCCCCAAGCATGCCGAGTTGCAACATGTGCAACGTGCGTTTCGCTCTGCACAACTGCGCGAGAGGCTACGGGCGGGCATACGCGGGGGGCAATAGGTCCGGACCGGCAACGGCGGGAATGCCAGGGCGAAGTGGAGGCGGAGCGGCAGGCGGAGAACCGGAGACGGGAAGGCACCCGCGGCCGGGAGGTGACCGGATCGTTCCGCCACCGGCCCCGATCGTGCCTGTCAGCGGCGTCCCGACGCCGCCCAGACTGTCGGCATGAACAGAGCGCTGCTTGTCATCGACGTCCAGGAGTCCTTCCGGGCCCGCACCGCCATCTGGACCACCCTCGCCGATCCGGACATCACCGAGCCGGTGAACAGGCTCGTCCGGCTCGCCCGCGCCGCCGGGGACCAGGTGATCTGGGTACTGCACACCGAACCCGGCAGCGGCAACGTCTTCGACCCGGAGCAGGGCCATGTGCGGCTGATGTCCGAACTCGACCAGCCGTCCGCCGGCGAACCCGTACTGCACAAGACCGCGCACAACGCGTTCACCACCACACCGCTGCAGCAGGTGCTGACCAGCTCGGGCGTCACCGAGCTCGTCGTCTGCGGCATCCGCACCGAACAGTGCGTCGAGACCACCACCCGGGTCGCGAGCGACCTCGGCTACCGGGTCTCCTTCGCCGTGGACGCCACCACCACCAACCCCGTGGGCGGCCTGAGCGCCGAGGCCGTCGTCGAACGGACGGTGGCGGTACTGCGCGACCGCTTCGCGCGGATCACCACCGTCGCCGAACTGGAGGCCGAGCGGGAGACCGGCCTCGCGGCCGGAACGGATGCAGGACCGGATGCCGGACCGGATGAAGGACCGGATGAAGGGCCGGGCACCGGAGCGGCGGCCGGTCCGGTGGAGGGGGACCCCGCACACCTGGCAGCATCCTCCGCGTGACCCGCGTCGTCCTCCTCCTCGCTCCGGGCGTCCACCTGCTCGACCTCGCCGGCCCCGCCCAGGTCTTCAGCACCGCGGCGGGGCTCGGCCGGCCCTACCGGCTCGACTACGTCGGCGAACGGGAGCTGATCCACAGCGCGCAGGGCCTGCCGCTGGGTGCCGAGACCGCATGGCCCCCGGACCTGGGCCGGGACGACCTGCTCGTGGTGCCGGGCTGGCACTCCGCGCGCCGCGGCCCGCCTCCCTTCGGCGACGGGACGCTCGCCCGCATCGCCGCGCACCACGCAGGCGGCGGCACCGTGGCGAGCGTCTGCTCCGGGGCGCAGGCGCTGGGCGAGGCGGGGCTGCTGGACGGCCGCCGCTGCACCACGCACCACGAACTCCAGGACGAACTCGCCCGCCGCTTCCCCCACACCACGGTGGTCCGCGACGTCCTGTTCACCACGGACGACCGGGTCGTCACCTCGGCCGGGATCGCCAGCGGCATCGATCTGTCCCTGCACCTGCTGTCCGTACGGCACGGCCCCGCGCTCGCCGCGCAGGTGGCGCGGAGCATGGTTGTCTACGCCCGCCGCAACGGCGACGAGCCGCAGGCCAGCGCCGTCCTGCGGTACCGCTCGCACCTCGACGACACCGTGCACCGCGTTCAGGACCTCATCGACACCCGGTTCGCCGAACCCCTCACCCTGGACCGGCTGGCCGCCGACGCGGGGGTCAGCGCCCGCACCCTGACCCGCCTGTTCACCCGCGCCACCGGCGGCCTGACCCCGCTGCGCTACCAGCAGACCCTGCGCCTCGAACGCGCCGAGCACCTCCTCGCCCACGGAGCCACCACCGACACCGCCGCGCACGAGGTCGGCTTCACCGACCCGCGCATGCTCCGCCGCCTCCGCGCCCGGAACGCCCCGGCCTGACCGTACCGGGAGCCCGGGAGCCCGGGAGCCCGGGCGGCCGGCCGCGACAGCCGACGCCGACGCACCGGGAACGTCCTCGTGGTGCGGCGGCCGAAGCGCGAAGGGCCCGCGCAGACCGCTATCCTGAAGATCCGACCGCATGGCAGCCTGATGACCTGGCGACCTGGCGATCAGACCGAGCCGACGCACCCGACGGCCCGACGGATCCGCCGACCGGGGGCACCCGGTGCACACCGTCGGTCGGACGAGCGCAGCAGCAGCGTCCCTCCCGACCCACCAGCCCCCCGGAGGTCACCGCCCCATGGCCCAGCGGCCCCCGCGACTCCCCGCCGCACCGCCCAATCCATACGGGGCCCATCCCGGGGCCGGTTGGGCACCGCCCCGCTCGGCGGGCGCAGGCAGGGGAAGGATCACGCGGGGACGGGTGATCGCGGCAGCGGTGGGAAGCCTGCTGGCCTTCGTCTACGTGGTGATACCGGTCGTCCGCTTGCTGTTCTGAGCCCCGTCGGGAGCACGACCACGGCGGATCGGCGGGTACGGAATACCAAGCCGTCGAGATGCCAAGCCGTCGAGTCGGGAGGGCCGTGTCCTCACCGGCTGAAAGGCACCGAGATGAGTCAGTACTTCGACATCGGCGACGAGACGCTGTGGAATCCGTCCAATGGGGTCTCTCGCATGTTCCAGCGCCAGGTAGCGGTCTTCGAAGCGGAACTGGAACTCCCGTCGGGCATCGGGCCGATGGTGAACGACGAGTGTCAGATCAGCCCCGACACCTTCGAGACCTTCGTCAACGCCCTCCTGGCACAGCATCGCAAGACGAGCCATTCGATCTGGCTCGCGCTCTGCGAAGGCTTCACTGCCGCAGTGCTCGTTCTGGCGGAACGAGCCGCGATCAAGGTGGACTGGGCGCGGCACGGAGCCGCCCCGGAAGCCCCCTTCGAAGACGTGCAGGTCTCCACCGTGACGGGGATGTCCGCCCCCGGGGAAGGCACAGCCTGGGCCGCGGGCCTCCGCGGGAAGGCACAGGAGCTGGGACGGCGCATGCCCCGCTGACAGAGCATCCGGCTGCGCCGCATCGCTCACGGTCCCGCACCGCAGTCCGCTACAAGAAGCGATGTCCTACCAGCGGAGACTACCGTCACACGCACGTCCCGCGCCCTGGGCGCATGCGCTCCCGCACGCAGCGCTACCCTGATCATCTGACCGTGTGTTGACTCGATGGTCACTTTCGGTCGTTCTCGGTCCGAGTGAGCGCACAGCCCCTCGTTCAGCGAGTCGCCGGAGGTCACACACCCATGCCGCAGCGGTCCGCCCGTGCCCCTGCCGCCGCCCCATCCGCATGGTGCGTATCCGGAGGCCAGGCGGGCGCCACCATCCTTGGAAGGCAGGGAAGGGGGGTCACCGTCTGTGGAGGAGTCCGCTGGTCCGCCTACGTGGTGATGCCGGCCGTTCGACCACCCCCGCTGAGCCGTCGGGCAGGGTGGGACGGCGAACAGGACGCGGGCGACGGCGACAACTGAGTGCGAGGGCGACAGATGTGGAAGCGGGGGGCGGCCGAGGAGGCCGCGGGAGCAGCGGGAGCGAGCGCGGCAGCAGCGGCGGGAGCGGGCTCGGCGGCGCCCGCGTGGCCGGAGGCTCCCAGCGTGGTGGAGCAGCGGTTGTACGAGGCCAAGTGCCGGCACGACTGGGCGGGCTATCTGGATGTGCTGGCGGGCCAGTACCTCTACCGGCTCGCTTCCCGGCCGTGGCTGGACGCCAACCCCGGGCACCTCCCGGCCCGGATGCAACCGGTCTGGCGCGCGGAGGTGCAGAGCTGGTGTGCGGCCGTGTACACGGAGGCCATGCTCCCGGCGCCGGTCGAGGACCCGGTCTTCATCTCCGAGACCCTCGGCGACTACGCCCGCGACTGGTCGGCTCAGGACCCGCAGTGGCTGGCCGTCAATCCCGGCTCGCCCTGCGAGGCGTACTTCCCGGCCAGCCGGTCGTTGTGCGCACTGTGGAAGCAGCACGCAGACCGGGTCGACCACGTCTGCGCACACGGGACGCTCCGCACGCTGTGGCTGGGCGGCCCGCGCTCCGGGCCCGTCGCCCGCGGACTCGCCTGCGGCGCCCTGCTGTCGGTGAACAACGGCGTCTACTGGAACTCGCTCGGCCACGGACACGGCTACACCGACGAGCGGCGGGCGCTCGACCGCTGGTGGGGCGTCACCACACGGGAGAAGTGGCAGCAGTACCAGGAGGAGCTGCTGACCAACGAGATGAGCAGCCCGGTGTGGGAGTTCACTCTCGGTCTACGGCACAGTCTGGCCCAGGACTTCGGCGGGCAGGTGGAGCCCGCGCACTGGCGGCAGGCGGCGGAACGGGTGCTGCGCAAGCGGATCGCCACAGCCACCATCGAGCTGACCCCGGACGGGGTGACCCGGACCGAGGGCCCCAGCGAGGAGGAGGTGGAGTGGCAGATCGACGGGGTGAAGCGGCTGATCGGCCGCATCACCCGGTACGAGTCCCGGTTCCGCGCCGACGGGCTGCTGCCCGAGGGGCGCTTCGTGCGCTCGGCCGCGGCCTGGGACTACGGCCGCGCCGCCAACATGGCCCGCTTCGGCCTGGCGTCCCGCTTCTGCACACTGCCGGAGGCCGAGGACGCCGTCCTGCGCGCCGGACGGGTCAGCGCGGTCGGCTACCGCTCCTGGGAGGACTTCTCCGCCGGGTACGTCCTCGGCCGCTGCCTGCACTTCGACGAGGAGGAGTTCGGGTCGTGGTACGAGGAGATGCTGACCGCCCACCGCGTCCTGACCACCGACCCCGAAAGCCCCTGGCTGACCCTCCCGTTCCGCGCGGGAGACGGCAACTAACCTGGCCCCGACCGGGGGCCGCTCCGCGCTCAGGCTGTTGATGTGGACATCTCGCGGGCGATCTGACAGATGCCGAGTGGGAACCCAGCGTCAGTTTCTTCCGGATCGGGGCTGTGATTCTGGCACGAAACCTCTCAAATATACTCACTCTGTGGCCCAACGCACTCATTTTAGGGGCCGCAGTGCACACGGGGGCAGGAGAACAGGAGGGGCCATGGCACACACGCATTCCAGCATCTATGACGTCATCGGAGCGCCACGCTCCTCACCGGACGACACCGGTCTTCAACTGGCCTCCTCCACGGGCGGCGGGGAAGATCCCTGGGGCGGCGAGGGCATCAAGTCCGACAAGAAGAGTTGGAACAACGCCTCGAGCGGCGTCTCATCCCTCAAGGAGAGCATCGGCAAGGCACGCTCCAAGATGCACCCGCCTGGCAAGGGTCTGGAGGCCGACGACTTCGAGTGCGGCTCCGTTCTCGGCGACCTGCACACCTCCTGGAAGGAGTACCTCGGAAAGGTCAGCGGGCGCTGCAACACGCTCGCCGATCGACTGACAAAGGCAGGCAGCGACCACTACAAGAACGACCAGGCGCGCAGGGACGCCTTCACGAAACTCAACGACAGATACAAGGACACCGAGGGGCGCGGACCGAAGGACCACAAAGGGAGCGAGCGGTGAAGTACCAGACGCTCGCCGCGCTCGAACCCGCCGATCTGGACAAGCTCGTCGACGGCTACCGCGCTGCATCCGACATGGGCAGCCACGCCAAGGACAAGCTCAACGACAAAGTAGCCTTCAAGATGAGGGAGTATCTCAGCGGCGCGGCGGCCCAGGCTGCCACCCGCCAGGTCGGCAAACTCTCGGGAAACTTCCACTACGCCCAGGCACAGTGCGGGCTGATCCGCACCAATATCCAGTTCCTCAAGGAAGCCCTGGAAGACGCCAGGAAGAAACTCAAGGACGCCCTGGCCAGTGCCGAGACCGAGGGAGTCAAGGTCAACCCGGACGGGTCGGTCACCTACCCGGCCGCCGGAGAGAAGGATGGCGACGGCAAGCGGCCCGAAGGAGGCACCGCCACCGGCAAGTCCGCGCATGGAGCCGGGCTCAGCGGCAGTGCCGATAAGCAGTTGGAGGCCCTGGACCGCCAGGCCAAGTACCACTCGGACAATCCCAAAGCCGTCAAGGCCCAGGAAATAGCCGATGACATCGCTGCCGCCGTACACGCCGCCACCAAAGCGGACCAGACTTACGCACCCGTCCTGCGCAGGCTCAAGGCCGACGATGATCTCAACGTCTCGAACACCGACTGGGCCGATACCAAGAAGGATACGGCCGCCTCCCGGAAAGCCGCCGACGAAATCGGCGCGGACCTGCCGTCCCCGCCGAAGGACGGCAGCCCGAAGGACAACAAGTCATGGTGGGACGGACTGAGCCAGGACGACAAGGACAGCTACATCGCGCTGCGGCCCAATGCCGTCGGCTCCCTGGACGGCCTCCCATCCGATGCCCGTGACGAAGCGAACCGTATGAAGCTCGCCGAGACAAAGGGCACCCTTGAAAACCAACTTTCCGCCATCCCGAAGGAACCCGAGAAACACACTCGCGTCGGTGACGTCTGGACCACAAGCGCTGACTGGCGGAAGTGGAACGAGAAGTACGGAGACCGCAAAAAGGCGCTCAACAACGAGCTCAAAGGGATAGACGCGATCCAGGCGCGCTTCGACAAGAGCGGCAAAAAGGGGCTCCCCCAAGCGTACCTACTGGGATTCGACGCCAAGGGCGAAGGCGACGGCAAAGTCATCCTCGCCAACGGCAACCCCGACGAGGCGAAGCACACCGTGGTACACGTACCCGGCACCACCACGAACATGGGAAACATCGGCGGCACGCTCAACAGCATGGACGCGCTCTGGGCAGCCAGTCACAAGGCAGAACCCAACCAGTCGGTGTCAACCATCACGTGGTTCGACTACGACCCACCCGACGATATTCCTCAATACGTGCCGAATACCGGCAACACCAGTAAATGGGCCGAAGACGGGGCACCAGCGCTCCAGAGATTCGTGCAAGGCGCCGAAACAGCCCAGGGCGGTGCCGACGCCAGTCACACCACCGTTTCCGGGCACTCCTACGGCAGCACCGTCGTCGGTCAGGCCACCAAGGAACACGGCGGCCTACCAGCCGATGACATCATGGTCCAGGGCAGCCCCGGTATGCAGGTCAAGGAGGCAAAAGAGCTGGGAGTCGGCCCCGAGCACGTCTGGTCCGTTGCCGCGCCTGCGGTGGACGACACCGCCGTCCGCGAGGGAGGCCGACTGATGGGCCTCGGTGACAGCGGCAAGATCCCCAATGATCCACCCTTCGGCGCGAACCGCATGGACCCCGGCGACCACGCCTCATCGCTGTTCGGCCACAGCAGCTACTGGGACCAGCAGGGCGGAGAGCCCTCCAAGAGCCTGAACAGCATGGCGAATGTAGCGGTCGGCCACTATGACAACGTCGATCTGCTGGTGCCGCGCTTCGGGGAGAACGAGTGACACGAACAACAGGAAGCCGAATCCGGCGAGAAGCTTTGTGGGCCTTGCCCATAGTGGGCCTCATAGCGTTGGCGACAGTCTGGGTGAGCATGGAGGAATCAGGGTCGGGCTCCGGTGCGGCAAGCATGAGCCGACAGCAGAACCGGGCGAAGGATGTCCTGGGCTACGAGCCCGAGGTACAGGCCGTGCCCAAGGCCGAGGGCGAGGTCAACGGGATCTCCAGCCGTGTGCTGGACTGGATGGGGGTGCGAGGACAGGTGACCGAGCCAAGCGCAGCTGCCCACGTCTGCCGGAAAGTTGACCCCGACTTCGAGACGTACTACGTGGTCAACCATCCCTGGAGTGTCTTCGAGCTGAAGAAGGGCACCTTCGACGAAGCGATGGACAACCTCCGCAGAACACTCCCGGACAAGGGTTGGAAAATCACCAAGGACGGCCCGATGGACACGAAGGCGGCCTCACCGGAAATCATCGCCGTACAGCCCGACTCGCATCATACGCTCACCGTCCAATGGCTCAACTCCGGCAAGTCGGGCCGCACGGAGCTGATCAGCGTCGATGTCGACTCCCGCTGCTTCCGGGTGCCAGAGGGAACCGAACTGAACCGGTCCTGAGTGGCGCTGGGCAGGTCCGGCTCCGTGGCCGCCCTGGACGGACAACTCCGACCGGCGGGACAGCCCGGTACTCCCGGAAGGACTTCGCGGCGCGGAAGAGGAGTGCCGCCGGGTCGCCAACCCGACAGGTCGACAACGTCGAAATCTTCGACACCCCGGCCAAATCCGTATGCTGAATCGCTCCGAGACCCAGCTCACCGCCCTGCGCCTTCTCTCCCTCGGCCTGGTGCGGCACGGCCCAGGCCGAAGGGCCGGCCGGAACGACCGTCGCTCCGCGGAACGGCATGACCCGGCCCGCGCCGCCATGCCGTTCCGCAGGGTCACCCGTCGGCGGCCGCTTCGGCATCGTCCGCGGCGAGCCGCGAGTGGCGGACGCCGTAGAGGAAGTACACCGCGAGTCCGACGGCCATCCATCCGCCGAAGACGGCCCAGGTGGCGGCCGGCAGGCTGGCCATCATCCAGACGCAGAAGCCGAAGCCGAGCAGGGGCGTGAGCGGGAACAGCGCCACCCGGAACGTGCGGTTCATCGTGGGCCGGGTGCGCCGCAGGACGATGACGGCCACATTGACCAGGGCGAAGGCGAAGAGCGTTCCGATGCTGGTGGCGTCGGCCAGCTCTCCGAGCGGGATCGTCGCAGCCAGGATTCCGCAGAAGGCCGACACGATGAGCGTGTTGGCGCGCGGCGTCCCGGTCCGCGCGTCCACCCTGGCGAACACCCGCGGCACCAGTCCGTCCCGGGACATGGCGAACAGGATGCGGGTCTGGCCGTAGAGGACGGCGAAGACGACGCTCGCGATGGCGACCACGGCACCGGCCGCCAGCACCACACTCCACAGGTCCGTACCGGTGACGTCCGCCATGATCCGCGCCAGGGCCGCATCGGTGTCGCCGAAGTCCTGCCAGGGCATTGCGCCGACGGCGACCAGCGCGACAACGCAGTACAGCACCGTGACGATCAGCAGCGACAGCATGATCGCCCGGGGCAGGTCCCGCTTCGGGTTCTTCGCCTCTTCACCCGCGGTGGAGGCGGCGTCGAAGCCGATGTACGAGAAGAACAGCGTCGCGGCGGCGGCGCTCACCCCCGTCACGCCGAGCGGGGCGAGCGGGGCGTAGTTTCCCGCCTGGATGCCGAAGAATCCGATACCGCAGAACAGCAGCAGAGTCACGATCTTGATGACGACCATGGTGGCGTTGATGCGCGCGCTCTCCTTTGCACCGCCCATGAGGAAGACCATGGCCAGCAGAATGACCACCAGCGCGGGCAGGTTCACGAAGCCGCCCTCACCGAGCGGTGCGGAGACCGCGTCGGGGATCGTCACCCCGAGGGTGCCGTCGAGGAGTTCGTCCAGGTACTGGCCCCAGCCGACCGCGACAGCCGCGACGGAGATGCCGTACTCCAGCACCAGGCACCAGCCGCACACCCAGGCGACGAGTTCGCCCATGGTCGCGTAGGCGTACGAGTACGAGGACCCGGAGACCGGGATGGAACCGGCCAACTCCGCATAGGACAGTGCGGAGAACAGCGCGGTCAGCCCCGCCAGCACGAACGAGATCGCGACAGCGGGACCGGCCAGCGGGGTTGCTTCGCCGAGCACGACGAAGATCCCGGTGCCGAGCGTCGCGCCGATGCTGATCATCGTCAACTGCCACATCGACAGGGACCGGCGCAGCGCGCCGCCCGCCCCTTGCCCGCCCTCGGCCATCAGCCGCTCGACCGGCTTGCGCCGCATCAACTGCCCCCCGCGACGGGGAGCAGGGGCCTGCGCCGGCCCGCCGGGGCCCGGAGGGCCGGAGTGCTCCACCGAAGGCGGCGCTGCGCTGTGGTCCGGCATGTCGGGCTCCTTGTCGCTGCGGGTCGGCGGGACCTGCGGCGGCCCGCGCACATGGCTGAGGCATGACGGGTCGCCCTGTGCGGAGGTGAACCCGTGCGCCATCGGGAGGAGAACTGCCGAACTGGCGGTCGCCGCCACTCCCGGCACGGGGAATGAGCCTACGAGGCCGCAGCTCACGGCAGGAATGCACACCTGTTGCGCATTGTCGGAAGATCATTGCGTCCTGCGGGTCCTGGGCGAGGAAACGTTGCGCGAGCATCCGCCCGTCCTGGCCTCGGACCGTGAACCGGCGTACGCCGGAGCTGCGCGCGCCCCGGCCCGTGCGGGACGATGACAGCATGCGAACCCGCCCCCTGCCGAGCGGGCCTCGGGTGCCGTCCGGCCACCCGTCTCGATCGGTACGCCCGGTACTCGTCTACGACGGGGACTGCGCCTTCTGCACCGCCGCGGTCCGCTTCGGCGAACGCCACGTGCGCCCCCGCTGTGCGAACGAACCGTGGCAGTCCGCCGACCTGGCCGCGCTCGGAATCACCCGCGAGCGCGCGGAACACGAGGTGCTGTGGGTGACGCCGACCGGCACGGTGTACGGCGGTGCGCAAGCCGTGGCGAAGGCGCTGCTCAGCGCGGACGGCGGCTGGACCGTCGCCGGTGCCGTACTGACCCTGCCGCCCTTCCGCTGGGTCGCCCACCTGGGCTACCGCCTCATCGCCGCCAACCGGCACCGCCTCCCGGGCGGCACGGCCGCGTGCGCCGTCACCCGGCCAGGTGACGAACCCGGCGACGCGGCTCGCTAGTTGATGGCTTGGATTTCCTGGACGGTGACGTCCTGCCGGCCGCCGAACTCGCCGTTCGGCAAGTCGTCGACACCAGCACCGCCGCTGCCCTCCCACGACGCCCTCCACGTCAGCGTCGAGCGCAGCGTATAGCTCCCCCCGCCCCGGGAGGCCCGCAGATACGTCACCCCGCACGGCGGCGCCTTCTTCCCGCTGCCCTTCACATACCGGGTGCCGATGCTGCCGTCGTCCTTGACGCCGCACTCACCCGACCCCGGATGCAGCCTCGCCTCCTCCGTCCCCGGATCCAGTTTCAGCGCCTCCGGCTCCACCGTCGTCCGCGCCCAGATCTCCCGGCCCGCACCCAGATCCACCGACGCCCGCACCGACAGCCTCTTGTAGCGGCCCTCATCCAGCCACACCCACGTCGGCAGATTCACCGTCTGCCGACCCGCAGGATTCATCTCCACCCGCGTATCCGGCACCCTGATCCGCGCATAGGCCAGCTTCGAGAGGATCTGCGGACTGATCGCGTTCTCCACATCCGGTACCTCCCCGTTCTCCACCCAGAACGGCAACTCGGTACACGACTGAGCCTTCGCCGCATCCTTCTCATCCGGATTCGGCACCGCCGCCCAGAACTGCCCCTCCCCCTGCTTGT
>NZ_FOGO01000014.1 GCF_900111245.1 Streptomyces qinglanensis
AGGGCGAGGGCAAGGGCAAGTACGCGGACAACCTCGACGGCTGGATCCGCGAGGCCCGCGCCGTCATGGCCAAGCACGACATCCCCGGCAGCTACGACGGCATCAAGCGCAACATCATCCGCGAATCCGCAGGCGACCCCGACGCCGTCAACGACTGGGACATCAACGCCCAGAAGGGCATCCCCTCCAAGGGACTCCTCCAGGTCATCCAGCCCACCTTCGACCAGTACCACGTCAAGGGCACCCCCGACGACCTCACCGACCCCGTCGCCAACATCGTCGCCGCCTGCAACTACGCCGCCGACCGCTACGGCAGCATGGACAACGTCGACTCCGCCTACTGACAACACCCCCCCACACACGCCCACAGGCACACTGGCACCACACCAGCACCACCGCCACACCAGCACCACCGCCACACCCCCCCAGGGAGCGGGCGGGAGGAACCCCCTCCCACCCGCTCCCTCGCATGTCCGCTCGTCTGTTCTGTGGAGTATTCGGCTCATCAGGTGGGGATGCCTGAAATGCCCGTCACTGCACTGCTGTTGCGGGTGGACGCTATCGCTCTCACGAGAAGAGGCCGCACACGATGAGCGCAACATTCCGCCTCCGTCCCGCCGTTGCCGGTGTCCTGGCCGTGGGCCTGATCGGTGCAGCGGCCGCGACCGCGGCCGCGACCGGCCCCGGGATCGGGCACGGGGGGAACGGGAACGGAGCCGACCCCGGAACCGGGAGTGCGACGGTGAGCACGGCGCCGAGCACGCCCGGCGGTCCCTCGGCGGCGGCCAGGACCAACACCGTGACGGCCGACCGGGAACGGGTGCGGCAGTGGGAGGAGTTCCGGCTGCACGGGAAGGTGACCGGAATCAAGGCGGGGACGGCCGTGCGTCTCCAGCAGATGCAGCACGGATCGTGGAAGACGCTGCCTGCTGAGTCGGTCGTCAACCGGTCGCTGGACTACTCGATGCGCGTCAAGCTCGGTATCAGGGGCGTGAACCGGGTCCGGACGGTGGTCGCGGGCCAGCCCTCCGCGCCGGTGACGGTGACCGTCCGCTGAGCGAAGCGCTCGGCAGAGACCGGGCGGAGCGCCGCACGGAGGCCGGGTGGAGGGTGGGCGCGCCGGGCCCGGCGGGGCGCGGTCCGGAGAGGCGGACCGCGGGACGTCGACCGTCCCTCCGCCCGGCCCGGGGTGTAGCCAGCACCACCCCGGATCCGGGCCCCAGCGGTATGGGAACGGCTCCGCTGCCCGGCGACAGTGGATCCATGGCGACGATGACAACGCAGGTGCAGCAGGGACCGGACTCCTTCCCCCGTCGGCGGGGACGCTTCGGCCAGCAGGTGGGCTATCTGCTCTCCGGGCTGCCGCTGGGCATCGCCGCCTTCGTGCTGATGGTGACCGGGTTCGCGCTCGGCGTCTCGACGCTCGTCCTCGTCGTCGGGGTGCCGGTGCTGGCCGGGACGCTGTCCGTGGCCCGCTTCCTGGCGCGGGTGGAGGCGGAGCAGATCGCCGCCGTCACCGGCCGTCCGCTGCCCGCCCGTCCGGGCGGGGCGGCGGAGGGTGCGGGGCGCGGGGGCAGCCGGTGGAAGGGGGTGGCGGACCCGCAGGCGTGGCGGGACCTGGTGCACGCGGTGCTGGTCTTCCCGGTGCGGGTGGCGACCTTCTCGTTCACGCTGACCTGGCTGGTGGGCGGGGTCGGCGGGCTCACCTACGGCCTGTGGTCCTGGTCGATCCCCCGTGGTGAGGAGGACGGGCTGATGGAGCTGGCCTTCGGGCTGGACGGGCGCGGACCCGACATCGCCTTCAACACCGCGCTCGGTGTGTTCTTCCTGCTCACAGCGGTTCCGATGGTCCGGGGGCTGACCGTGGCGCAGGCGGGGCTGGGCCGGGTGCTGCTCCGTCGCGAGCGGCTGTGACCCGGAGGCCGGGCCGGGGGCCCGGGGCGGGGGCCCGGGGCTTCCCGAGCGGCGAGTCGGCCGGAATGCTGCCATCCTGAGGCGGTGGGTGGCTGTGAGGAGCGGGTGCGTCCCGCGGCGGCGGCCGCACGGTCGACGGCGGGTGGCGGCTGCGCGCCCGCCCGCCGGTGCAGCACCCCGGATCCAGCACACGCCTCGTGCTTCGGAGGTTCCGCATGCTGACGACCGACTTCGTTCCCGGCACTCCCGACTGGCTGGACCTCGGCGCGCCCGATGTGGACGCCGCCGTCGCCTTCTACACCAGCGTCTTCGACTGGCAGTTCCAGTCGGCGGGCCCGGAGGCCGGGGGATACGGCTTCTTCCAGCGCGACGGCCGGACCGCCGCCGCGGTCGGCCCGCTGATGGAGGACGGCGGAAGTCCCGCGTGGACGACGTACTTCCACACCCGGGACGCGGACGCGGTGCGGGCCCTGGTGGAGGAGGCGGGTGGCACGGTACGGGTCGCGCCGATGGACGTGTTCACGGCGGGCCGGCTGGCGCAGTTCACGGATCCCACCGGCGCCGACTTCGCCGTGTGGGAGCCGAAGGACACGGGTGGACTGGAAGTGCTCATGGAGCCGGAGACGCTGTGCTGGACGGAGCTGTACACGACGGACGCGGCGGCGGCGAAGCGCTTCTACACGGCGGTTTTCTCATGGACCTACGAGGACATGTCGATGGGTGACGACCTGGTCTACTCGGTGGTCTCGGCGCCCGGTGGCGGTACGGAGGGCGACACCGGGCAGGGCGGGATCATGCAGCTCCCGCAGGAGAACCTGAGCGCCGGGTCGACCTCGGAGTGGCACCCCTACTTCGCCACCGAGGACTGCGACGCGACGTGCGGGCGGGCGACCGGCGCCGGCGCGAAGGTGCTGATCCCGCCGACGGACGTGCCGGGTGTGGGCCGCCTCGCGATGCTCAAGGATCCGGCCGGTGCGCCGTTCGCCCTGATCAAGGGAGACCCGGACATGAGGTGACGCTTCCGGCCCTCCACGGTGTCCCCGCGGCGGCGTTGCCGCGGGGAGCGTGCACCGCAACCCGCCGCTGCGGCGGTGGGGGACGGCGCTGCGTCCCCCACCGCCGCCGGGTGTTGCGGGAGGCGGCGGATCCCGAGGCGGGCGGGCGTGATCCGGGCTCCCGTCAGACGAGCGAGCCGCCGCCTCCCGCGGGCGCGGGGGCCGGACCCGGGTCCGGGCCGGGGTCCGGGGCGCCGGACGGCGGGGGTTCGGGCGAGGGCCCGCCCGCGGCGGCGGGTGCCTGGGCCACCGCGGGCGCGTTCAGTTCGGTCAGCATCTGCTTGCTGAACCCGAAGAAGTAGGTGGCCACGAAGCCGACCAGATAGCCGGCGGCCAGCCCGAGCGCGTAGATCAGGGCGATGCCGCCCAGGCTGTGGTTGCCCTTGAGGAGAGGGAAGAGCGCCCAGCCGGAGGGGCCGATCGCGGTGGAGCCGACCGAGGTGCCCAACTGGTAGAAGAGGCCCACCACCCCGCCGCCGAAGGCCCCGCCCACGCACGCCGTGATGAAGGGGCGGCCCAGCGGTAGCGAGACCCCGTAGATCAGCGGTTCCCCCACGCCCAGGAACCCCGCGGGGAGGGCCGAGCGGATGGTGCTGCGGATCGAGGTGTTGCGGTGCAGCCGCAGGTAGATGGCGATCGCGGCGCCGACCTGCCCGGCGCCCGCCATCGCGAGGATGGGCAGCAGCACGGTGTAGCCGCTCTGCTCGATCAGCGTCGTGTGGATGGGGATGAGCGCCTGGTGCAGGCCCAGCATCACCAGCGGCAGGAACAGTCCGCCCAGCACGAATCCGGCCACGGCCCCGCCGTGCTGGAGCAGCCAGTCGGCCAGATGTCCGATCCCGGTGGCGATCTCGCCGCACACGTACATCAGCCCGAACAGCGTGACCAGCCCCGCGACCAGCACCGTCACCGTCGGCGTGACCAGCACGTCGACGGCGGACGGCACGAAGCGGCGGCACCCCTTCTCCACGTACACCGCCAGCAGCGCCGCGAACAGTGCGCCCAGCACACCGCCCTGACCCGGGGCCAGCTTCTGGCCGAACGCCGAGACCTCCGCCACCCCGGGGAAGACGATGACGGCCGCGGCCGCACCGCCCAGCACCGGCGTCCCGCCGAACTCCCGCGCGGTGTTCAGCCCGACGAACACGGCGATCAGCGACATGAAGCCGCTGGCGATGGCCGCCAGCGCGGGGGTGAGCGACGGGAGCCAGCCCGCGTTGGTGAACAGTCCGTTGAGTCCGGCGACGATGCCGCAGCCGATCAGCGCCGGGATGAGCGGGACGAAGATGTTGGCGATACGGCGCAGCATCAGCTTCACCGGTGTCGCGTTCTTCTCCTTGCGCGCGGCGCGGAGCGCGGCGCCCTCGGCCGCCAGGTCGGCGGCCGTCCGGCCGGCGCCCGCCGGGGCGGGTTCCGGGGCCGCCGACCGGTCCGGTGCCGCCTGTACGAGTGCCTCGAACTCCGGTGTGATCCGGGCGACTTTGCCCGGACCGAGCACGATCTGGTACGTGTCGTCCTCCACCACGCCCAGCACGCCCGGGAGCGCCCTGAGGGGCCCGTCCTGGACGAGGGAGCGGTCGGCCAGGCCGAGCCGCATCCGGGTCATGCAGTGGCTGACGGAGGTGACGTTCGCGGCGCCTCCCACCAGGGGGAGGATCGCCTCGGCGAGCTGTCTGCCGGGGTTGTCGTCAGGGGTGCTTCGGGCGCTGTGTGTGCTCATGGTGCGGTCGCTCTTCTTCGAGTGGTGCCATGGTCGTTCGGTCGGGTGGTGTCCTGATCGGTCGGTGTCGTGCGGGGTGGTGCGGTGCCGTGCCGAGTGGTGCCGTGCCGAGTGGTGCCGTGCGGTGCGGGGGCAGTGGCCGGGGGCGCGCGGCTACCCCGCGGTCGAGTCGGGGTCGGAGGCTGTGCCGGTGGGGCTGCCGGTTCCGTTGCCGGTCCGGGTCCCGTTGCCGTGCGCACCGGCGGCGGACCGGAGTGCGGCGCGCAGATGTCCGTGCGAGGCGGTGAGCAGGCGGTCCGCTTCCGGTGCCGGGACACCGCCGAGGATGGTCAGGATCGCGGCCTTGACCTCGCCGTCGGTGGCCGTCAGCGCCGCCTCGATCTCCTCGTCAGGCGCTCCGGTCGCCAGCTCGACGATGCGCCGCGAGCGGGCCCGCAGCTTCTCGTTCGAGGCGCGCAGGTCCACCATCAGGTTTCCGTAGGTCTTGCCGAGCCGGATCATCGTGAGGGTGGAGAGCATGTTGAGCACGAGCTTCTGCGCCGTACCGGCCTTGAGCCGGGTGGAGCCGGTCAGCAGTTCGGGCCCGACCACGACCTCGATGCCGTGCTCGGCGGCCGCGCCGAGCGCCGAGTCCGCGTTGCAGGCCAGTCCGACGGTGAGCGCTCCGCGGGAGCGCGCGTACTCGACGGCGCCGACGGCGAAGGGCGTCCGCCCGGAGGCGGAGATCCCCACCACCGTGTCGTCCGCCGTCACCTCCAGCGCCGCCAGATCGGCCGCCGCCGCCTCGGCGCTGTCCTCGGCGCCCTCGACCGAGTTCACCATCGCGCCGGGGCCACCCGCGATCAGGCCGGTGACCTGTCCCGGGGCCGTGTTGAAGGTCGGCGGGCACTCGCTGGCGTCCAGCACCCCCATGCGCCCTGCCGTACCGGCACCCGCGTAGAGGAGGCGGCCGCCGCGTGCCATCCGCTCGGCGATGCCGTCGATCGCCTCGGCGATCACGGGCAGTTGCGCCGCGACGGCGGTGGGGACGGTGCTGTCCTCGCCGTTCATGATCCTGGCGATCTCCAGCGTGGGCAGTTGGTCGATCTCCGCCAGCTCGCTGCGGAACGCCTCGGTGGTGAGGGTGCTCAACTGCCGGCGCAGCTCGTCGTGACGCGAGCGCCCGGCCCTGGAGTCCGGACCGGGGTCCGCCGGACCGGCGGCCTCCGAGCCGGCGGACTGCGGTCCGGCGGATTCCGGACCGGCGGACTGCGGTGCGGCGGGGTGCGGGGCACCGGTCCGGGATGCGGTGGTCTGTGACTGCGAGGTGGTCATCGGGGAGCGGCTTTCTGTGGCTCGGGGCGGCGGGCCCCGGTGGCCGCGGAGCGGTGGGTGCGGCCGGTGGGCCCGCTGGTCGGCGGTCGGCGGGTGCCGTCGGCAGCGGGCTGCCGACGGTGCGGGGCCCGGTGGCGCGCCGCCGGGGGACGGGACTGCGCGGCGGACGTGCCTGGGCCCGCCCCAGCGGTCGGCCGGGTCCGGCCGACCGCGGAGGCGTCAGCGGGTGCGCTGCCTGGGGGAGTGGCGGTGCGCCAGCGCTTCGTAGGAGGCGGAGAGCGCGGGCGCCGCCGTCTCGTACGTACGCTGCGCGACCCCTATGAACAGACAGTCCACGACGAGGAGCTGGCTCGTCCTGCTGGACATCGCCGCCGGGCGCAGCTCGCTCTCGCGGGCCGTGGAGGTGGTCAGTACGTGGTCGGCGTACTGGGCCACCTCGCCGTCCGGCCGGCCGGTGATCGCGATGGTGGTCGCCCCCTGGTCGAAGGCGACCCGCAGCGGCTCGATGACGTCCACCGTCCGCCCCGAATGGGTGATGGCCAGCGCGACGTCGCCCGCCCGCATCTGGACGGCGTTGGTGACGGCCAGATGGGGGTCGACATGGCTGTGCGCCACCATCCCGATGCGCAGCAGCTTCTGCGCCAGGTCCTGGCTGACCAGCCCCGAGGCGCCGACGCCGTACACGTCGACACGCCGGGCCGCCGCCATCGCCGCGACCGCCGCCTCGACCTGCGCGACGTCCAGCGCCGCCGCGGTGTCGGCGAGGGTCTGCTGCTCGTCGAGCGCCAGCTTGGCGACGACGTCGGCGATCGGATCGTCGACGACGATGTCCGCCGTGACGGCGGGGGCCGCGCCGGACTCCTGCTGTGCCGCGAGCCCCGCGAGGGCGAGGCGCAGATCGCGATAGCCGGGATAGCCCAGCAGCCGGGAGGTGCGGACGACCGTGGCCTCGCTGGTGCCGGTGCGCTCGGCCAGCCCGGTGACGGTGAGCTGTGCGCACCCCGCCGGATCGTGGGCGACCGCCTCGGCCACCCGCTGCATGGAGCGCGTCATCGAGGGTGCCATCGTGCGGACCTTGGCCGCGAGGGCCGTGGGTCCCGGTCGGTTGGCTGTCCGGGAGGGGACGCTGCCGTCGGCGTCGCCCGCTGACCGGGGGGCCGGGGGCTGGGTGCCCGGCCTGGCCGTCCGGCGTCCCGGACGGAAGGCGAAATTTTCCTTCAGGTCGCTGCTCACAGACGGAAGATATTTTCATATCGACACCCAGTCAATGCTCGACGCGGCACGAACGTGTGATCCCTCCGCGCGTGCAGTGGTGCAATGGAGGTATGGAACCGAAGGAACCCGCATCCGACTCGGGACCCCCGGAAGAGGGAGCGCCCGGCGGCGCCTCCCACGACGCGGGCCGTGAGCGGGAGCCCCGCGAGGAGCACCGCGACGCGCCCCGCGAGGAGCCTCGCGAGGCGCCCCGGCCGGGCGACCGCCGTCAGGATCCGCTGGAGCGGTCGCTGCACGCGGCCCGCGCGTTGATCCTCGCCGATCTGGAGGCGAGCGACGTCGCGCACGCCGACATCGTCTCGCTGGTCGAGGAGGCGGTCTCGCACCGCCGCTGGTGGGTCGGCGAGTGGCCGGAGGGCGCGGCGTTCGTGGACGGCCTGGTCGCCCAGGACGTGCAGGACGCGCTGCTCGAACGGTACGGGCGCTGGCCCGTCTGCCCGGTGTGCGTCGGCTCCGATCCGCACGCGCTCGACGTCGAACCCGAACTGGGCGAGGAGCCGCACTGGGTGTGCGCCGCCACCTCCACGGTGGTGGCCCGGGTGGGTTCGCTGGGCAGCAAGCTGTGAGCGCGGGCGCGGGCGCGGTTGCGGGCGCGGTTGCGGTTGCGGCCCTCGGCGCGGGCTCGGGACCCGGTCGGTGACCGTCTACATCGACCCGCCGATCTGGCCGGGGCACGGCCGGATGTGGTCGCACGTGGTCAGCGACCTCTCGTACGAGGAGCTGCACGTGTTCGCGGCGGGCATCGGATGCCCGCCGCGCGCCTTCGACCGCGACCACTACGACGTGCCCTCGACGCTGTACGAGACCGCGGTGGGCGCCGGAGCCGTCCCGGTCGGCTCCAAGGAACTGCTCCAGCGGCTCACGGCCGCGGGCCTCCGGCGCCGCAAGCGCTGACCCGCGGGGCTCCCAGCGACGGCCGGCAGCCACGACCACGGCTCCCGCATCCGCGGCTTCCGCGGTCGCGGGCCCCGCATCCGTGCTGCCCCCGCGCTGCCCCGCGGCGAAGCCTGCCCCCCCCCGCGGAGCTTCCCGGGTGTCTATACCCGGGCCTGCTCCTCTTCCGTCCGCACCTCCCCCCGCTCTTCCTCCCGCTTATCCTCCCGCTTCTCCCTCCGCGGATACGACGCGGCGACCACCCGGGAGCGGGCGTGCACCCGCGCGGAGACGGCGGTCGCGAGCACCGCGACCGCCGCCATGGCCGCGCCGACCCAGGCCACGGCCGGGTACCCCCAGCCCGCCGAGATGGCCAGGCCCCCCACCCAGGGCCCGACCGTGTTGCCGATGTTGAACGAGGCCGTCGTCGTGGCCCCGGCCAAGGTGGGCGCCGCGTCTGCCGCGTTGAACATCCGGGCGTTCAGCGCGGGCGCGGTCGTGAACGCGGTGACGCCGAGCAGCAGGGCCAGTCCGATCGCGGCCCAGCGGTACTCGGCGAGCAGCGCCAGCAGCGCGAGCACGGCGGTCGACGCCGCGATGCCGCCGTACATCGTGCCGAACAGGTGCGCGTCCGCGATCCGCCCGCCGATCACCGTGCCGATCAGCCCGCCGAGCCCGAACAGCGCGAGCACGCTGGGCACCCAGCTCTCCGGCAGCCCGGCGACATCGGTGAGCAGCGGCGCCAGATAGGAGAAGACGGCGAAGACGGCGCCCGCGTTCAGCGCGATGGTCAGCAGGGCCAGCCACACCTGCTTGTCCCGGTAGATCCGCAGCTCCCGCCGGAGATCGGGGGCCTCGGCGCCGGTCGGCACCGGGGTACGGGGCACCAGTGCGAGCACCCCGGCCAGGCCGACGGCCGAGAGTGCGGCGACCGCCCAGAACGCCGCGCGCCAGCCCGCGTGCTGGCCGAGGAACGATCCGGCCGGTACGCCCGCGATGTTGGCGATGCTCAGCCCGCCCACCATGATCGCCATGGCCCGGGCCCGGGCGTTCTCCGGCACCAGCGAGACCGCGACCGCGGCGCCGACCGCCCAGAACCCGGCGCAGGCCAGCGCGCTGACCACCCGGGAGGCGAACAGCACTTCGTAGCCGGGCGCGAGTGCGCCCGCGACCTGCCCCAGCATGAAGACGGCCAGCAGTGCGACCAGCGTCGTCCGGCGCGGCAGCTTCAACGTCGCCGCCGCCAGCACCGGAGCGCCCACGACCATGCCCACCGCGAACGCCGACACCAGCAGTCCGGCCTGGGGGATCGACACGTCCAGATCCCGGGCCAGCGGTTGCAGGATCCCGGAGAGCATGAACTCGGAGGTCCCGAGCGCGAAGACGGACAGGCCCAGCACATGGACGGCCGCCGGGACACGGGCGGCGGAGGGGCGGCCCTCTACGAGATCGTCAGGCATGACACCCTCAACCCCGCTTCGGGGTCCGCGCATTCCGCAGCCGCAGCCGCAGCCGCAGCCGCAGCCGCAGCCGCAGCCGCAGCCGCAGCCGCCGCCGGAGCCGGAGCCGGAGCCGGAGCCGGGGCAGGGACCCGAGCCCGCTCCCGGGGGCCGACCCCGGTTCCGGTCGGTGCTCGGGCGGGCCGCGGCGGGTCACTGGTTCAGCGCCACTGCGGTGGGATGTTCGTCATCTGCTGCAGCAAGTCCCAGCCGTCGGCCCGCTGCCTGCGCTCCTCCAGCCCGTCGTGCCAGGGCGCGCCGTTGGCCACCCAGTAGCCGCGGTAGATGCGCACTCCCGTGACGCTGCTGTCGCCGATGTCGGACTCGTTGCCGCAGCAGGGGCAGAGGCACTCCGTCGGCCACCCGCCCTCCCAGACGACTTGGCCATCGAACCCGCAGATCCGGCAGACGGTCTCCGTCTCTTCCTCCATCAGCATGCTCCTCGTCGTACGGTGCCGGACTCCGGGGAGGCCGGGTGTTCCCGCGTCATGTCTCCAGCAGTCCCAGTTCCGTCGTCAGATTGCGCCGGGCCGCGGGCTCCCAGCGGTCGCGCGCGTAGCCGGTGCGGAACAGGTGCGGGAGGCCGAGGAGCTGGCGCAGGACGGCGGAGCGGCCCTCCCGGAAGGCGGCGTCCGGGACGAAGGCGTACTCCTGGCGGATCTCGGCGGCGTAGTGCGCGTACTGCTCGGGTGTGCCCGCCAGGACGGCGAGGTCCGCGTCGCAGAGCAGTTCGCCGTCGAGGTCGTTCCCGGCGGGGTCGTGGGTGACCGTGAGGCGGACGAGCCGGGCGACCTCGGCAGTACGGGCGGCCGGTACCCCGGCCTCGGGCAGCGCGCGTTCGGCCAGGCGGGCGCTGCGCTCCTCGTTCTCGCTGCGGTCGGGCCGGTAGACGGCGTCGTGGAACCACGCGGCCAGCCGTACGGCGGTGAGGTCGGGGCCCGCGTCGGCGCGCGTGCCGGTTCCGGGGCCGGCCGCCTCCTCCGGGGGGAGCTGCGCGGCGAGCTCGTCGATCCGGTCCAGCACGGCGCGCAGGTGCGCCGTGCCGTGGTAGCGCCGGTGGGGCTCGGCCCAGCGGCCGAGCAGGTCCTCGCCGTAGGGGGCCGGGTCCGGGCCGGCGGTCCCTTCGCGGGCGCTGATCAGCAGCGCGTTCCAGCGGTCGAGCAGCTCCCGGTCTGCTGCGTCCGGGGCGAGGGGCGCCGTCTCCTGGTCCGGACGGGCCGTGCCCGGGTGCGAGGCGTCCGGGGCGGGAGGCGCCGTGCCGGGGGGTGCCGTGCCGGGGTCCGGGCGCGCTGCGTCCGGGGCCGGACGTGATTCCCGGGGGTCCGGACGTGCGGCGTCCGCGGGCTCCCGCGCCGTGCCGTGGGCCGGTCGCCGGACCGTTCCGTCGTCCGGCCGGCCGGACGCGGGTGGGGGCTCTGTCGTCGACATCGGGCAATTGTGGTCCGAAGGGAGTGCCGTCTTCCAGCGTCTTCCGCCGTGTGGCACTCTGTTGCGCATGTCTAGACCAATTCTCGAGGTGGTCGCGCTCAGCGCGGAAGACGCTGCCGCAGCGGAGGTCGGGGGAGCGGACCGCCTGGAGGTGGTCACCGACATGGCCGCCGACGGGCTCACCCCGTCCCTGGAGACCTACACCGCCGTCCGGGACGCCGTCAGCATCCCGCTCCGGGTGATGCTGCGCCTCGCCGACGGCTTCGGCGCCGGGGGCGACGCCGGGATCGAGGAGCTGTGCGCCCGCGGAGCGGCGCTGCGCGCGGCGGGTGCCGAGGAGTTCGTGCTCGGCTTCCTCGACGAGGCGGGGCAGGCGGACCTGCGCGCCGTCGAGGCCGTCACGGCTGCCGTACCGGGGTGCCGGTGGACCTTCCACCGCGCCCTCGACCGCGCTGCCGACCGCGACGCCCTCCGCAAGCAGCTCGCCGACGCGCCCGGCCTGGACACCTACCTCACCGCCGGCTCCCCGGACGGGGTGACCGACGGCTTCCGGACGCTCTGCGCCGAGGCCGCCCGCACCACCGCGGAGGAGCCGGGATACGGGCCCCGGCTGCTGGTCGGGGGCGGGCTCTCGCTCGACCACGTCGCCGGACTGCGCCGGGCCGGCATCGACGCCTTCCACATCGGCAGCGCCGCCCGCCCCCGCGGTTGGGCCGGCCCGGTCGACCCCGCCGCCGTCCGCACCTGGCGCCAGGCCCTCGACCTGGACTGACGGAGCCGGGGAGTGGTTGCCCGGGTCCCGGCCCGGGACCGCACCCGGAGCCGGGCCGTCTGCTACGCGGAGCCGGGCCGGGTGGCGCCGGCCGTCGCCGTGGCTGAGGCGCCCGCCGCGCCCCCGGCGGTCGTGGCGGTCACGGTGGCCGTAGTGGCCGTAGTGGCCGTAGTGGCCGCAGCGGTCGCGGTGACCGCGGTGGCCGTCCCGGCCGGGGCCGCCGGGTGCACCGTCCCGGCCGGTCGCCGGCGCCTGGCCCGCACGAGGCGGTCCCGCGTACCCCGGACGCCCGCTACGCCGTCCTGCGTACCGCGGGTACCCCGCGCGTCCTGCGCGCCGCGGGTGCCGCGGACACCTCCGGCGGGCCGGCCGCTGCGGGAGGTGCCCGCGACGGTGGCGCCGCTGCGGAGGACGGCGGTCGCGCCCGTCAGGACGAGGGCGGCGACGGTGGCGCCGAACACGGCGGCGGCGGTGTCGAGGGAGGTGGCGTCGCTGAGCGCCCCGGCGGCCACCGGCAGCGCCCCGGCCAGCAGGTAGCCGCCCGCGGTGAGGGCGGCGTTGGCCTCGGCCAGGCGTGCGGCCGGGACGTCGGAGCTGAGCATGGTCAGGGCGCCGAGCTGGGTCAGGCCCTGGCCGAGTCCGGCGAGGACGGCGGAGGCGACGAGTGCGGGGACCGAGGTGGTGCGGACGGCGAGGACGAGCACGGCCATGCTCGCCGTGGTCAGTCCGGCGCCGGTGAGCAGGTCCGTGCGCACTCGCAGCCTGCGCGCGGCGAACTGGATCCCCGTCGCGGCGGCGAACAGGACGAAGATGGTCGCACCGGAGAGGATCCGGCTGCGGGTGTGCAACAGGTCGGCGAGCAGGGTGGGGCCGAGGGAGAGCACGAAGCCGGTCGCCGCGATCGCGGGCGCGAAGACGCCCAGGCCCAGCAGGAGCTGGCCGCGGTTGGCCCGTGGCGCGGAGGGGATGCGGACCAGGCGCCGGGCGGTGCCGGGTGCGGCCCGGTCGGCCCGCGGCGGCAGCGGCATCCGGACCACCACGGCGAACGCGGCCAGCAGCAGGCCGATCTGGACCAGGAAGACGGTGACCGAGGGGCCGGGCACCAGCTCGGACAGCAGCCCGGCCAGCAGCGGACCGACGGCGGCGCCGCCGACCATGGAGGACGAGGCGATCAGTCCGGCCGTGCGCTTCTGCGTGCGGTCCGCGAGGTCGGAGACGGCCGCCATCCCGGCGGAGAGGAACGCGCCGACCGCGATCCCGCTCAGCAGCCGCGCCACCAGGAGCAGGGGCACCGAGTGCGCCGTGGCGAACAGCGCCGAGGCCAGCAGGCCGAGCACCAGGCCGGGGAGCAGTACCGGCTTGCGGCCGTAGCGGTCGGAGAGGGTGCCCGCGACGGTGAGGGTGCCCAGCAGTCCGGCGATGTAGGCGGCGTAGACCGCCGTCAGGGCGGCTGCGGAGAAGCCGATCCGGTCCTGCCACAGGACGTAGAGCGGAGCGGGTTCGTTGGAGAGGGCGAGTACGGCGACGACCGGCCAGGCGGCCAGCCACATCCAGCCCCGTCGGGGGGCGGAGGAGGCGGGCGGAGCGGAAGCGGACATGCGGGAGCTCCTGGGCAGAGGAGGGCGGGACACAAGGAGTACGACTGGACTCGTACAAGTAGTACGAGAGAATTCGTACCAGTGGCGAGTAGTACGATGCAAGTCGTACTGCCGTGGTTGGTTGCGGTGCGGTGCGGTGCGGTCGCCCGCACGACCGCCGACCGGCGTCCGCCGACCGTCCACCGCCACCCGCTGACCGCCGACCGCCGAAGGAGGAGCCCGTGAGTGACGCGGCCCTCGACCGGGAGTTCCGTATCCCGCCGCCCCCGCCCGGTGCCGAGGTCCCCGAGCCGCTGCCCGAGCCGGGCCGGGACGAGATCCGGCTGGAGGCGGTGATGGCGGCGCTCAGCGACCCGCTCCGGATCGGGGTGGTCCGCAAACTGCTGCTGGAGTCGGTCGACTTCGACCACACCTGCACCTGGTTCGGGCTGGAGCGGCCCAAGTCCTCGCTGACCCACCACTTCCGTACCCTGCGCGAGGCGGGCCTCGTCCGGCAGCGTCAGTACGGGCCCTCCCGCCGCAACCAGGTGCGCATCGCGGACCTGAAGGCGCGGTTCCCCGGTCTGCTCGCCCTGATCGCCGACTGGACCCCGGCCGAGTAGCCCTCTGCGCGACATCCCGCGCGTTTCCGTGTTTCCTCATCCGCGCGTTTCCGCGTTTCCGCGTTTCCGCGTTTCCGCGTTTCCGCGTTTCGCGTTTCGCGTTTCGCGTTTCCTCGTCCGCGCGATTCCTCGGGCTCCGCTGCGTTCCTGGCCCCGTGGCCACACCCCGTGGCCAGGGGTTCTTTGCCCTCCCTCCCCCCTCCCCGGGGGGCTTCGCGCCCCGGCGAGACGACGGCAGGGTGCGGGCAGCCTTCCGCAGGTGGGCCGCCCACGTCTGCTCCACGTCTGCTCCACGTCTGCTGGTCGAGCCCCGGCGGGTACGCGATGCAGCAAGCGCATGGCGTGATCAGGCCGCGAACGATCGCTTCGCCGTGGTCTCCGCCGCTGTCTCCCACCGGCCGCCGGCGAACGCTCGCGGGTGCGCGTTCCCGAGTACGTGCGGCGCCCGGTGCCGCGGGCGCTGCGTACTCTGGCCGGGTGGGCGACCGGCGAACAGGCAGCGCGGTGGCCGCGGCCCGTCCGCTGCTCCGCCACGAGGACCGGCACGGCGGCGACGCGGTGGCGGGTGCCGCCCGGCGACTGTGGACGTCCGAACGGGCGTGCCTGGGCCCGGCGTCCGACAGCGGGCTGACGGCCGAGGTGGCGGAACTCGCCCAGATCGCGGGCTGGCTCCTCTTCGACGCGGGCCGGCAGGCCGCGGCCCGCCGCGCCTTCACCGACTCGCGCACGCTGGCCCTCCGCGCCGGGGACGCCCGACGGGAGTGGTTCGCACTGGACATGCTGGCCATGCACGCCGTCGACGGCCACCGCCCCGATCGGGCCCTGGCCGTCACCGAGGAGCTCCTGGCCCGCCCCCGGGTGCCGCCGAGGGTGGCACTGCTGGCGCGGGTACGGCAGGCCCGCGCCCTCGCGCAGACCGGTGAGCGGGCCCGGGCCCTGACGGCGATGCGCCGGGCGCGGGGTGCGCTGCAGGACTCCGTCGCCCTGCGGGACCCCGCCTGGACCTGGTGGGTGGACGGGACCGAAGTCCTCGGCCACGAAGCCGAGATGCTGCTGGATCTGGACGCTCCACGGGCCGCGCTCCCGCTGTTCCACGCGCTCGACCAGAGGGTCCGCGCCACCGCGCCCACGGGCCGGATCGCCCTCCACCACGCGGTGGCCGGGCTGACCGGCCACATCCGTGCGGGCGCCTGGCCGGAAGCCGCCCCGTCGCTGGCCCGCGCAGCGCACCTGCTGACCGATGTCACCTCCACCCGCAGCACCACCCGCCTCCGCGGCACCCTGCACGCCCTCCACCGGCACGCCCCCACGTGGCTCCTCCACCACGCGCGCGACACGCTGCACGCGGCCGCCCGCCCGACACCCCCACCCGCACCGCCCGGCCCCTGACGCCGCCCGGCGCCACCTCCGGGCCGTCCATCTCCGGGCCGTCCACCCTTTGTCGGCGTCCCCCGGTGCCCTACGCCTCCTCGGAGGGTTTCTCTCCCGCGTCCCTGACGAACACGACTCCGTCCAGCTCGCCCAACTGGTCCGGGGCGAGTGGTGCGTAGCCGAACCAGGGGGAGGTGCGGGGCGCGGGGTGCGGGGTGCCGAGGGCGGCGGCCAGCCTGGAGGCGTCGACGACGCAGGGGGCCCGCGGGAGTGCGTACAGGAGCCCTTCGAGGGTGTCCGGCGGCGGGGTGTCGACGCCCCGGTGCCGGATCGTGCCGAGCGCCGTGGCCAGGAAGGCGTACTCCGCGCCCAGACGGACCTGCGCGAGCGCGCCGGCACTCCACCACTCCACCTGCCCCTGCCACATCTGCATCGTGCTCTTCGCCCGCTGGAGATGGGAGTTGTGCGCGTGGACCAGCACCGGGCCCCGTGCGGCGAGGTCGAGGAGGTTCTCGGCCATCATCCGGTCCCGCAGCCCCACCAGCCGCGTCATCCGGTTCGGCGAGGTGTCGGCCATCGAGGAGTGGTAGCGCAGCAGGCCGGTGGCGCTCCGCGCGGACAGGCGTGCCCGGTCCCAGTCGTCCCGCGAGGTCGCCGCGATCAGGTGCGGGGCCTGCTCCTCGAGCAGCGCCACCAGGTCGTCGGCGAGCAGCCGCAGTTCCCCGGCCTCGGTGCTCCGCCCCATGGACCGGGCCGGCTCCAGCATCGCGTCGGGATGGGTCCAGCGGTCGTCGGCGCCGAGCAGGGTGTCGAGCGCCTCCGGGGTGCAGGGGAGCAGGTCCGCGTCCCCGTGGGCCGCGAGGTAGCCGTGCAGTGCGGTGAGGGCCTGCCGGGGGCTCTCGGGGCCGGTGATCTCCAGCGGGCCGTCGAATCCGGCGAAGCGGACCTGTTCGGCCGCGGGGCGGCCGTCGTTGTGGGCACGCATCCAGCGCACGAGTGCGCGGTTGGCCGCGGAGGCGCCGAGGCCGTGGCTGAAGCCGTGCTCCATGACGCCGTCGAGGGTGCCTGTGCCAGCGGTGACGTAGTCGTCCACGACCAGGCCGCGCAGGCAGTCGCTCTCCAGCGCAATCGTCCGGTAGCCCTCCTGCTCGACGAGTTGCCGGAAGAGCGTGTTGCGCACCTCCAGCAGGGAGTCCTCGCCGTGGGTGGGCTCGCCCAGGGCGAGCAGCCGGGGCCGGTTCGGGAGCAGTTCCATGACGGCGGCGCCTTCGACAGCGCGGGCCGCGTCCTTGAGGTCAGTAGCCATACCGTCAACGGTATCGTTGAACCTTCGGTGGAAACTTTTCCGCGATATCGTCGGCTGCATGGGGCGAAACCTTCAAAGTGCTGAGCGGCTCAGGCCGGTCGATCTGGCCCGCGGGCACGGTCTGTCCACGCAGGCGGTCAGGAACTATGAGGCGGACGGCATCCTGCCGCTCGCCGAGCGCACGGACCACGGCTACCGCACCTACACTCCGCTGCACGCGCGGGCCCTGCGCGCCTTCCTCGCCCTGCTGCCCGGCCACGGGCACCGGGCAGCGGCGTCGATCATGCGGGCCGTCAACGAGGACGCGGTCGAGGAGGCACTCCGCCTCGTCGACGAGAGCCATGTCCAACTCCTCGACGACCGGCGGACTCTCCAGGCCGTGGAGAGCGCTCTGCGCGACCTGCGGTCCGCCGGGTCGGGCCGGTCTTCCGGGTCGGGCCGGTCCGCCGGGTCGGCAGGCGCTACCGGGGAGGCGGGAGCGCCCGTGTCCGCCGGGTCCGGACCGACTGGGCCCGCACCGGCGTCCGGAGCGGACCGGTCCGGAGCGGACCGGTCCGGAGCGGACCGGTCCGGAGCGGACCGGCCCGGAGCGGACCGGCCCGGAGCCGGGTCCGCCGGGGCTGCGGGCGCCAGGGGCATGTTCATCGGGCCGCTGGCGGAAGAGCTCGGCATCCGGCCCGCGACGCTGCGCAAATGGGAGGCCGCGGGGCTGGTCGGCCCGCGCCGCGATCCGCTGACCGGGTACCGCGTCTACGACGAGGCCGCGGTACGGGACGCCCGGCTCACCCACCAACTCCGGCGGGGTGGCTACCTGCTGGAGCAGATCGCTCCGCTGATCGCCCAGGTGCGGGCGGCCGGCGGGCCGGAACCGCTGGAGGACGCGCTGCGCGACTGGCACGGCCGACTGGCCACCCGGGCCCGGGCACTGCTCTCCGGAGCCGCCGAACTGGACTCCTATCTCGGTGAACGCGAACGCCGCGGGTGAAGCGCCTCGGGCAGCTCGCTGACATATGCCTTGAAGCCTTCGACGGCGTTCCTGCTGAGCGGGCGCACCTGGATCGAGAGCGGCGCCTGCGCCGGGCGGTCGAGCGCCCGGCGCAGGCAGGCAGGCAGGCCGGCCGCCGCGCGGTAGCCGGTGCCACCTGCCGGGCGCCGAACGGCCGGGAGCGCTTCGTCACCGTCCTGCTCGGCTTCCTCCGGACGCACCCGACCCGTCCGCACCCGGGCAGGAGGCCCGGTCCGCGAGGTCCTGACGCCGCCGGTGCCGTCCGCCGCCCGGAGGCGTCCGCCGCCGGGGGAGGGCTCGGCGGACGCACCCGGGAGAGGCCACCGGGCAGAGCGCGGCGAGCGGCCCGGCCGTCCGCCGCGGTCACCGTACGGTCAGTGCGTCGGCTCGCCCGGATCGGCGTTGCCGCCGCACAGCACGACGACGACCCGCTCGCCGGGGGACGGCACGTAGGGCGCGCTCTGCCCGTCGGCTCCGTCCGGCGCGGCGACGGCGCCCCGGATCGCGGACACCGCGGTGGCCGCCCCGTTCTCCACCGCCAGCCGGTACCGCTCCCACAGCTCGCGCCGGGCCGAGACCACGGCCTCGTCGCTCACCAGCACCGACCGCACATTGCGGGTGCCCGCCGCCGCCAGTGCCATCGGAGAGGCCCGGCGGGCGCCCAGCGAGTCGGCGGCGACGGAGTCCACCGGCACATCGACGACGCGCCCCGCCTCCAGCGCGGCGTTCAGCGCCCGGCACCGCTCGGGCTCCACGGCCACCACCCGGATCCCGTGGTGCTGCGCGGCGGCGGCCACCCCGGCGAACAGGCCGCCGCCGCCCACCGACACCACCACGGTGTCCACGAGGGGGACGTGCGCGCGGATCTCCTCCACCAGCGTCCCGGCACCCGCCGCGATGAGCGGATGGTCGTACGCGTGCGACGCCAGCGCCCCGGTGTCCGCGGCGAACGCCTCGCAGGCCGTCGCGGCGTCGGCGTACTCCGTGCCGACCAGCCGCACATCGGCCCCGTACGCGTGCAGCCGCTCGACCTTCACCTGCGGCGCGGTCTCCGGCAGGAAGACCGTGGCCGGCACGCCCAGTCCGCGCGCGGCCCACGCGCACGCGAGCCCCGCGTTGCCGCCGGAGGCCAGGGTGACGCCCGCCGCGGGAAGTTCCTCGCGCTCCCGGTGCGCGAGCAGGAAGTTCAGCGCGCCCCGCGCCTTGAAGCTTCCGGTGTGCTGCATGAACTCGAGGGCGAAGAACAGTTCGAAGTCCGGGGCGCCGGACGCGCCTCCGGTACTCGCCGCCCCGACGTCCCCGCCGACGTCCCCGCCGACGTCCCCGCCGACGTCCGCGCGGGCGACCGCGACGGGGCGGACGCCGGTGCCGACCCGGTCGGCTGCGGTCTTGACATCTCCGTAAGAAAGATGGTGCACGGCGCGACTCCTGGACGTGCTCGGACGTGCTCGGACGTGAAGGGACAAACAACTACGTTACGGCTACGTTACGACCTCCTGGCCACCGCCCCGTACTCGGTCGGCACTTGTGCCGCCAGTGCCTCCGGAAGCGGCCGGGTGTGCACCACGACGAGTCCGGAGACCGCCCGGGTCAGCGCGACGTACAGCCGCCGCAGCCCCGTCCGCTCGTCCGGCTCCCCGGCCACGACCGCGGCCGGCTCGTCCAGCACCACATAGTCGTACTCCAGGCCCTTGGCCAGCACGGCCGGTACGAGCGTCAACCGGGCCGCCGCGCTGGTCTCCGCACCGGGCGACAGCCAGCCGAGCCCCGCCGCGCGCAGTGCCGCGCGCAGCGCCGGGAGCCGTTCCTCCGCGGCGATCAGCCCGACCGATCCCTCCCGGTCCAGCGCCTCCCGGCACGCGTCCACCACCATCCGGTCGGCCGCCGCGGTGGACTCGTCCGTGCCGCCGGGGGCGCGCCGCACGGCGAAGTCCCCCGGCGACTCCCGCACGGAGGTCGCGGGCCGCAGCCCCGGTGCGATGCCCGGCAGCAGCCGCGACGCGTACGCGATCACCTCACGCGGCACCCGGAACCCTTCGGTCAACTCCTCCACCGCGGCGCCCGGTTTCCCCAGATGCTCCAGGGCGGCCTCCCAGCTCTCCGTCGCCCACGGCGTGGTGCCCTGCGCCAGGTCGCCCAGCACCGTCGCCGACCCGGTCGAACAGCGCCGGCCCACAGCGCGGTACTGCATCGCGGAGAGGTCCTGGGCCTCGTCCAGCACCACATGCCCCAGCGAGGGCGTCCGCTGCACGGCGTCGGCGGCCTCGTCCACCAGCACCGCGTCGGCTGCCGACCAGCGGGCGCTCCGGACGCCGCGCGGCGCCTTCTCCCACAGGACCGCCCGCTGCTCCTCGGCGGTCAGCAGCCCCTCCGCCTGCTCGGCGAGGAACTCCGCGTCGGACAGCAGCCGCAGCACCACCTTGGCCGGATCGACGGGCGGCCACACCTGACGCACCACCGCCTTCACCGCGGCGCTCCGCGCCACCGCGTCCTGCACCCGGTCGTCGGGCGCCTCCCCGGCCTGCTCCATCCGCACCAGCACGGCGTGCGCGATCCGCTGCGGCAGCGCCTCGCGGCCCGCCCCGTACCGCAGGCCGCGCTCCAGCAACTCCTCGGCCAGCTCCGCGATCTCGTGCGCGGGGATCCGCCATCGCCGCGAGCCGCGCACCACCACGCACGGCTCCGCCGGAAGCGGACGCACTCCCGCGCGCACCGCCCGGCGCACCACCCCGGCCATCCGGGCGTCGCCCTTGACCCGGGCGGCCTCCGCACCGTCCACCGCCCGTACGGGGACGTCGGGGCGTGCCACCAACGCCTCCACCGTCGTCTGCCGTACGGCCACTTCGCCCAGCGCGGGCAGTACCTGCTCGATGTAGCGCAGGAAGGAGTCGTTCGGGCCGATCACCAGCGTGCCGGTCCGGGCCAGTTGCTCGCGGTGCGCGTACAGCAGGTAGGCGACGCGGTGCAGACCGACCGCCGTCTTGCCCGTCCCCGGGGCGCCCTGCACGCACACCGTCCCGTCGACACCGGCCCGGACGATCTCGTCCTGCTCGGGCTGGATCGTCGCGACGATGTCCCGCATGGGTCCCACACGGGGGCGCTCGATCTCGGCCTGGAGCAGTGCGCTGGTACGCCGTGCCCCCGGTGCGTCCGGTTCCGGCGCACCCGGCCGGGGGCTGCCCGGCTGCGGCACGCGGGCGTCCGGGGGCGGGGTGAGCCGCTCGTCCTCGTAGGCGGTCAACTCGCCGCCCGTGTACCCGAAGCGGCGCCGCAGCGCCACGCCCTGCGGGTCGGTGGGGGAGGCGCGGTAGAAGGGCTGCGAGACCGGGGCCCGCCAGTCGATGACCATGGGGTCGCCGTCCGCGTCGTGCACATGCCGCCGGCCGATGTGGAAGACCTGTGCGTCCGTGCGGTCGAGCCGGCCGAAGAACAGCGGCGTGTGCGCGAGATCGGCCAGCGCCGCGATCCGGTCCTCGATCCCCGCGGCGAGCGCCTCGGCGTTGACCCAGTTCGCGGTCACGTCGCGGATGTCGAGTGCCTCGGCGTCGGCCCGCATGGCACGGAGCGCGGCCCGCGAGGCCGCCAGATGGGCCCGCTCGCGGGCGAGCGGGTCGCGGGACGCGGGGACGCCGCCGGGTGCCGGCCCGCCGCCGCGACCTGGGCCGGGACCCGCGCCGCCGGGATCGGTCCCGGTCCCGGTCTCGGCCTCGGACACGTCGTCCGGTACGTCGCCGGGTGCGGGTGTGGAGTGGTCGGTCATCGGGCTGCCTCCGGAGAGCACGGGCGCCCGCGGGCCGGGCGCCGGGCACGCGTGGTCGGCCCCCTGCGGCCCGGCGGGCGCGCGGCCCGGACGGGGCGGGAGGGGGCGGACGCACGGGCTCGGCACGCGGGCGCGGGCGTACGGACGGACAGGTCTGCGCGGCACCGCCCGCGGGTCCGCTGGTACGGATCCACGTACGGGTCCACGGGTGAGCCCGACCGGTTTCCGTGCGGCGGGCGCCTCGCGCCAGAGGGGCGCCGAGGGGGCAGACCGGGGATTGTAGCCACCGGCCGGCGAGCGGGCGATCCGTTTTCGGGCCCGGAACCCGGCGGCGGAAGGTCCCGGGGCCGGAGGGCTCCGCACGCTGTCCGGCGACGGCGCGGGCGAAGCCGTTTCGGTCTCGGGGCGGTTACTCGATTAGGGTCGACGCCCGGCGGCAATCAACGGCGATCCGGGACGGCCCGTCCTCCCGGTGGCGAGGAGGCGGCACGGGTGACTGGCAGCGGCGCCCCGCGTACCGGGCCCGCGCACGCCGCGAACCCGCTTCCGGAACCCGCCTCCGCCCCCGCCCTCGCCGCAGGCGCGCATGCAGCCGCGTGCCCCGTGGCCTCGCGCCGCGCCGCCCCGCGCACTGCCCGGCAGCCCGCCCCCCCTCCACGCCGTACGCGCCCGTCTCCCCGCAGCACGTACCCGCCTTCGTTCCGTACCCGCCCGCCTCGCCTCTCCGCGGGCCGTGGCCGTACTGGCGCCGCCCGCCCGCGCACCCTCCCGGCGGCCCGTGTGCCGCCGGGCCCGCCCGCACCCGTCCGGCTCGCCGACGCCGGGCATCTCGCCTCCGGGCATCTCGCCTCCGGGCGTCTCGACGCCGTGCACCTCGCCTCCGGGCGCGTCGCCTCCGGGCGCGTCGGCGCCGGACCGCTCCGGAACGCTGACACCGTGCGCCCGCCGGGCAAGAATCAGCAGGGGCGGCCGGGCCGGGAAGCCGGCCGCCCGTCAGGGAAAGCGAAAGCCCCTCGGCAGGACGGGCCGGGGACGACCGTCCCGCAGGAGCAGCGCCCGGAGACCGGAGGGCCGACGGGTGGCAGGGGCGGTACGGGTACGACGACGGACAGCCCTCCGGCCGGTCCCGCCGACAGGCACCCCGCCGACAGGCGCCGGGACGGCCGCCGACCAGAGCGTGAAGAGGCCCGAGGAGGCCGGTGTGCGAAGCACCATGCAGGACATCCCGCTGACCGTGAACCGACTCCTCGTGCACGGCGCGTTCGCGCACGGGACCGCCCGGGTGACCACCTGGACGGGGACCACGGGTGGTGCCGAACCCGACCGTCGTACGTTCCTCGACACGGGCGTCCGCGCCGTGCAGCTCGCCGCCGCCCTGCACGACGACTTCGGGGTCGCGCCCGGGGACACCGTCGCCACGCTGATGGCCAACACCGCCGACCACCTGGAGGCGTATCTGGCCGTCCCCTCGATGGGCGCCGTCCTGCACACCCTCGACCCGTGGCTGCCCGCCGACCAGCTCGTCGCGGCTGCGGTGCGCGGCGACGCGCGTGTGCTGATCACCGACCCGACGGGGCTCGCGCCGCTGGCCTCCGTGCTGCCCCGGCTCGGTCACCTGCGGCATGTGATCGTCGCGGGTGGCAACGACTCCGCGGCCGTCGTCAGCGGCGGTACCGCCTACGGCGCCGAGGTCCACGACTACGAGGAGCTGATCACCGACCGGCGCAGTCACTACGACTGGCCCGCGGTCGACGAGCGCGACGCGGCGGTGCTCTGCCACGCCGCGTCCGAGGACGGCACCGCGCCACGCGGAGTCGCCTACAGCCACCGCGCCCTCTACCTGCACGCCCTCCAGGCGCAGACCCCGCAGGCGTACGGCATCGGCGAGGACGATCTGGTGCTGCCCGTCGTGCCGATGTCCCGGATGCTGGCCTGGGGGCTCCCCTACGCCGCGTTCGCCGGCGGCGCCTCGCTGCTGCTGCCCGGCACCTACGACCAGCCCGCGCCGCTCGCCGAGATGGCAGAGCGGGAGCGGCCCACGCTCGCGGTCGCCGACCCGGCCGTGTGGGACGGCATGCTGGAGGAGTTGGCCGCCCACCCCCGTGACCTGTCCTCGCTGCGGGAGGCCGTGGTGGTCGGTGGGCCCGGCGCGGAGCCCGGCGGGACGCTGCTGGCGCAGGAGCTGCGCTGGCGGCACGGCATCAGCGCGGCGGCGGCCTGGGGAGCGCCCGAGACGCTCTCCCCGGCGTGCGTGGCCCGGCCCGCCGCCGGCCACTACCGCTTCCCCGCCTCGGTCGAATACGGCGTCACCGGGCCCGACCAGCGGCCGCTGCCCTGGGACGGGCAGTCCGAGGGCGAGCTGCTGCTGCGCGGCCCGTGGATCACCGCCTCCTACGTCGAGGACGCGGCGCCGCTGCACGAGGGCTGGCTGCGCACCGGCGAGACGGCGGCGATCACCCCGGACGGCCGCGTCGCGATGAAGCCCCCCGAGGCACCCTCGGCGGAGGGCCGGTAGCGCCGCCGGGAGCCGCCGTCCGCGCGGGCACCGGCGGGTGTGCGCCCTTTCCCGGGTGCGGGCCGGCCCCGGGCACCGGCCCTGCCCCGTCACCCGGACCGGCCCGGACCAACCTGGACTGCCCCGGACGGCCCCGGACCGGCCCCGCTGCCCCCGCCGGGGCCCACTGCCGCTCGTCTACACCTCGTCCGGCTCCTCGGCGTTACCCGCGCTGCCCGCACTCCCGGTGCCCTCCGGGTCCGGGGCAGCCAGCAGGTCGACCGAGTCCATGATCCGGTAGGCGTATCCCTGCTCGGCGAGGAAGCGCTGGCGGTGGGCGGCGAAGTCCTGGTCGATGGTGTCGCGGGCGACCACCGAGTAGAAGCGGGCCTCGTGCCCGTCCGCCTTCGGCCGCAGCACCCGGCCCAGCCGCTGGGCCTCCTCCTGCCGGGAGCCGAAGGTCCCGGAGACCTGTACGGCCACGGTCGCCTCGGGCAGATCGACGGAGAAGTTGGCGACCTTCGAGACGACCAGGCAGTTCAGCTCGCCCGCGCGGAACGCGTCGAAGAGCTTCTCGCGCTGCGCGTTGGTGGTGTCGCCCTTGATGACCGGCGCCCCGATGTGCTCGCCCAGCTCGTCGAGCTGGTCGATGTACTGGCCGATGACCAGCGTCTGCTGGCCCGCGTGGCGGCGCACCAGCGCCTCGGTCACCCGGCGCTTGCTGTCGGTGGTCGCGCAGAACCGGTACTTCTCCTCCGGCTCGGCCGTCGCGTAGGCCAGCCGTTCGGAGTCGGTGAGGCTGACGCGGACCTCGACGCAGTCCGCGGGGGCGATGTAGCCCTGGTTCTCGATCTCCTTCCAGGGCGCGTCGAACCGCTTGGGGCCGATGAGCGAGAACACGTCCGACTCGCGCCCGTCCTCCCGCACCAGCGTCGCCGTCAGCCCGAGGCGGCGGCGGGCCTGGAGGTCGGCGGTGAACTTGAAGACCGGTGCGGGCAGCAGGTGCACCTCGTCGTAGACGATCAGGCCCCAGTCGCGGGAGTCGAACAGCTCCAGATGCGGGTAGACACCCTTCCGCTTCGTGGTGATCACCTGGTAGGTGGCGATGGTGACGGGGCGGATCTCCTTCCGCGTCCCGCTGTACTCGCCGATCTCGTCCTCGGTCAGCGAGGTGCGCCGCACCAGCTCGTGCTTCCACTGGCGGGCCGAGACCGTGTTGGTGACCAGGATCAGCGTCGTCGCCTGCGCCTTGGCCATCGCACCGGCGCCCACCAGCGTCTTACCGGCACCGCAGGGCAGGACGACGACACCGGACCCGCCGTGCCAGAAGCCCTCGACGGCCTGCTGCTGGTAGGGGCGCAGCGACCAGTCCTCTTCCTCCAGCGCGATGGGGTGCGCCTCGCCGTCCACGTACCCGGCCAGGTCCTCGGCGGGCCAGCCCAGCTTCAGCAGTACCTGCTTGATCTGCCCGCGCTCGGACGGGTGCACGGCCACGGTGTCCGGGTCGATCCGCTCGCCCACCAGCGGCTGGATCTTCTTCGAGCGCAGCACCTCCTCCAGCACCGGCCGGTCGGTGCTCGTCAGCACCAGGCCGTGCGTGGGGTGCTTGCTGAGCGAGAGCCTGCCGTACCGGGCCATCGTCTCGGCGATGTCCACCAGCAGCGCGTGCGGCACCGGGTAGCGCGCGTACTCCACCAGCGCGTCCACCACCTGCTCGGCGTCGTGCCCGGCGGCCCGCGCGTTCCACAGCCCCAGCGGCGTCACCCGGTAGGTGTGCATGTGCTCCGGAGCCCGCTCCAGCTCCGCGAACGGCGCGATGGCCCTCCGGCACGCCTCGGCCAGCTCGTGATCGACTTCGAGCAGCAGCGTCTTGTCGCTCTGCACGATCAGGGGGCCACCGTTCACGCGTCACCCTTTCGACGTTCCGGTTCTGCGGGCCAAACGTCCAGTGTGCCTCAGCCCGGCGACGGACCGTCCCGTCGTGCGGCGCAGCTCACCCGCCGAGCACGGGATGCCCGCGCCCGGCCCCTGCTCCCGTCTCCGGTGGCGGTCAGCTCTCCGCCACCTCCGCGACGCCGGTGATGCGGTGCAGGGGGTAGGTGCGGACCTCCTCCGCGGTGTGGTCGTAGCCGGTGACGAAGCCGCCCTCGACCTTCACGGGGGCGATGACGCGCTGCGAGGCGGCGCCGTCGGCGTTGACGTAGCCGATCCACACCGGTGTGCCGGAGAGGGTGGCGGACTGCATCGTGGCGAGGGTCTCGGCCATGACGGTGCGCGGCGGGCCGCCCTCGGGGGGTGCGGCGGCGGGGGCCTTCGGTTTGTGGGTCAGGGTGGCGGCGTGGTCGCCGGCCCGGATGGCGCGGACGGCGGCCGCCAGCAGCGACCCGTCGGGCGGGGGCGGGCCCTCCGGCACCGGCTCGGGCGGGGTGCGGGGCGGTGCGCGGTGCGCGTCCGGGCGCGCCAGCAGCACATCGCCCTCGGCGGACTCGGCCGCGGGTGCGTATCCGGCCTCCCGCAGTTTGGCCAGGAGCTGGTCCGGCGGCGCGGGCGAGGCCAGCACCGTGGGGGCGAGCCGGCGCAGCCGCAGTGGTGCCGAGCGGCGGTCGGCGAGGAGTTCGGTGAGCAGGGCGTCGTCGTCGCAGCGCACGTACGAGGAGGCGGCCCCCACCCGGACCTGTCCGTGGCGGCGGGCCACGTCGTCGACCAGGTAGGTCAGCGGCTGCGGCACCGGCGTACTGGAGTGCTCGGCCAGGAAGGCGTGCAGGTCGGCGGCGGTCCGCCCGGTGTCCAGGGCGCGGCGCACCGAACCGGGCGTGAAGCGGTAGACCGTGGCGCCGCCCTTGGACTCCACGTCCGCCAGCACGGCCAGGAACGCCGCGAGCTCGCGCTCCAGCGGCCCCGGTGCCACGGCGGTCAGGTCCGCCTGCAGCAGGACTTCGGTCAGGGGTTCGGGGAGGTGCGGGGCGAGCTTCGCGGCGACGGCCCGCACGGCCTCGCCGGTGGCCCCGGGAGCTCGGTGCGCTGCCCCGCCGTCCTGCTCCGCGACCAGCAGGGGGCGTACGTAGGAGGCGAGGGCGCCCCGGCCGGTCACCCCCAAGGTCTCCGCCTCGTCCAGGGCCCAGTCCAGCAGCCGGGACCGCAACTGCCGTCCACCGTCGGCTTCGCCCGCTCCGGCTGCCGCGCCCGAAGGCTGTCCCGGCTGCTGTGTCGGCTGCTGTCCCGGTGGCTGTCCGGCGGGCTGGGCCGCTCGGGCCGCCGCCCGGTTGCCGAGCAGGGGGCGTTCCCAGCACAGCCGGTCGCGCAGCGTGTCCCGGTCCGGGGCCGAACCGGGCGCCAGTCCGGCGAGCCGGGCGAGGGCGCGCTGCCGCACCTCGGGTGCCGGGCCGCGGTCCAGTCCGGGGCCCAGCGGCGCCAGGTTCCGGCCCCGCGGGTCCCGCTCGCCCACCAGCCCGGCCGTGCGGGTGGCCGCGTACCAGGCCGCGGCGAGCGCCGCCCACCGCTCGGCGGGCGCGGCGCGGAGCCAGTCGTCGTAGGCAGGGGTCGGCGCGTACACCTCGTCGGCCTCGCCGTCCGAGGCCACCAGCCCCGCCACGTACGCCAGCTCGATCCAGCCCGCGGCGGCCGGTTCGGACACATCCAGCGCGGCGGCGGTCCGCTTCAGGTCGCGGACGCCCAGTCCGCCCGCGCGCAGCACCGGCGGCGGCTCCGCCTCCCAGAGCCCCAGCAGCTCCTCGACGGCCGCCACCGCCGCCATCGCCTGCCCGGCCGCCGTGGCGTCCACGGTCGCCGGCTCGTAGCTGCGGGCCGGCGCGACCTGCGGCGCGGTCGGCTCCAGCACCCGGTGCGCCCGGCCGCCGCGCAGGTGCAGAGCGACCTCCCGCGGCAGGACGACACTGCCGGGCGCGCCGGGGCCGCCGCCCGGCTCGGCGCCGGTCGGCACCAGCAGGGCGCGGTCCAGCAGCCAGCGGACCGCCGGTGGCGGTGCCTCCAGGTCGACCGTGCCGTAGGGCGGCCCCCACTCCAGCTTCCGCAGCACCGCCTCGGCCCCCGCGGGGGCCGAGGCGAGCAGTTCCGCCATCCGGCCGGGGTCGTCGAACAGCGCCGTCAGCGCGGCCAGCGCGCTGACCGGGTCGTGTGTCCCCGCCAGTCCCGCCGCGGCCAGCATCTCCTGCAGCCGGGACGGTGCGGGCTTGGCCGGTCCGGCCGCCGCCACCGCCTCCGCGAGCGTGGGTCCCAGGCCGGTGGGCGAGGGCGAGGTGAGCAGTTCCCGCGCGGTGCGGACGAGCCGCGGCCGCTCCGGAGGGCCCCACACCAGGGCGCGGGCCCGCAGCTCGGCGAGCGCCGGGCGCAGCCGCGCGGCCGCCTCCGCACCGGGGAGCAGCCGGGCCAGCGGCGCCTCGGCCGCGGCCGCGCCCTCCCGGGGCACCGCCCCGTGCGGCGGGGGAGCGCCGGGAGCTACCGCCAGCGCTTCGGCCGTCTGCAGCGTGAACCGGTCCAGGTGCTCCAGCGCGCGGACGACGGAGGCGCGGGTGCCCGCCCGGGTGGCGAGCTGGGTGAGGTCGCCCGGAACGGGGGAGAGGAGGTCGGGGCGGGCACGCAGCAGCGCGGCGAGCGCGCTGTCGTCCCGTGCGCGGAGGTCCTCCGCGAGGGTGCGGGGCCCGGACGACGCTGACGCTCCCGGAGCCGCGTCCGGCTGTGAGGAAGAGCCCCCGTTGTGCTCACTGCTCATCCTCCCCACGGTAGCGGCACGCGGCGGCACCCCCGCCCCGAGCGCCCGTCGGCCCTCCGCCTCGGAGCGTCCCTCGCCGTCGGCCCGGGCGGGTCCCTTCGCGGGTCGGCCCCGGCGGGCCGAAGGGCGCCGGGGTGCCCGGGGCGCTTCGCGGGTGCTGCCAGGTGGGCACCGCTGCGCGGGTGCGGGCCCGCGGGCGTCCGGAGACGGCGTCCTCGGGCCGGACCGGGACGTTCCGCCGAACGGCGGGCGCCGCACCGGCCGGTACTCCCTTCCGGGCGGGTTTGCGCGGTACCGTCTGTGCGGAGGGCTGGAAGGGCTTGAAGGGCTAGTGGGCTGCGGGGACTTGGTGGGGATCGAGAGCGATCGGCTTGTCTTCGACTATCTGAGCCGGGTCGGCGACCTGGCGCACAGTACGCGGATGACCGCTGCCGAACGGGCCAAGCTCGTCGGCGGGTTGCGCGGCGAGATCGACCGGGCGCGGGCCGCGGAAGGCGGCGCGGTGACCAAGGCCGCCGTGCGGAAGATCCTGGACCGGTTCGGTCGCCCCGAGGACGTGGTGGCCTCGGCGAGCGGCGGTGAGGTCCCCCGGCGCGCAGCGCCGACGCCGTCCGAGGCGGCGGCGGACGGCGGGAGCGGTGCGGGCCCGCAGGTGCCGCGGACCTCCGGAGCGGAGCGGTCGGCGCCGTCCCTGCCCGCCCAGCGCACCGGCGGCGGAACCCCCACCGCCGCCTTCGGCGCCTCCTCGCCGCACCTGGCGAGCCTCGACGAGTTGGGCCCCGAGGACTCCGACCCCGACTGGTGGCGGGTCGACCCCAGTCCGTTCGGCACCGGCCCCGGCGGCACCAACGCCGTGGCGGCCGGGGAACCGGTGCCGGGCTTCGTGGGCGGGATCGAACTGCCGGAGGTCCTCAAGCCCCCGCCGGGGGACGCCCCGGAGGCGCCGGGCGCGCCCGCGCCGGCCGGGCAGGTCCCGGTGGCCCCGCAGGGGGCTCCGCCCGCCGAGCCGGCTCCGGCGACGGCCCCCGGGCTGGGCGCGGCCGTGCTGCTGCGGCGGCGGCTGCGCGGCAAGGGCGGCGGCGCCGGGCGGGGCGGCGTGGTCGAGTGGGCCGCCGTGGTGCTGCTGGTGGCCGGCGCCGTGGTCGGTTCCCTCGTCCCGCTGGCACTGGGATGGCTGGCTGCCTGGTGGTCGCCCAAGCTGAGCAGCAACGAGGGCAAGTGGGCGGCCCTGGGCATGCCCGGCCTGGTGGTGGCAGGTACGGGGGTGTGGTTGTGGGGCCGGGCGGACGGCCGGTGGGGCGAACCGCTCGCCGAGGGCAGCGAGGCCCTGAGCGGAGCGATCGGTGACGCCTTTCCGGTGCTGCTGCGCCTGGCTGCGGTCGCCAGTGCCCTCTACCTGGTGTGGCGCTCCCGGCGGTCGGCACCGGAGTGAGAGCCCCGCACGCCGCACGCGTGGGCGCGGACGGCCGAGCCTGCGCGGGACGGCTGCTCCGCGGCTGAGCAGCCCTGCGCGGAACCGTCGTTCCACGGGACGGCTGCTCACCGGACGGCTGCTCACCCGACGGCTGTTGCGCCGGACGGCTGCTCCGCGGGCCGGGGCAGCCGCCCGCGAGGTGTCCGCGCGCCGGTCAGCCGTCCCTACCGCACAGGGCGTGGTCGACCAGCTTCCGGGTGGCGGCGTTGAGCCGTTCCTGGTCGGGGAGGCCGCCGTCGCTGGTGATCGAGACGGTGACCGCGCGGCGGCCGTCCTCGGTGACCCCGGTGCGGGTGTAGGAACCGAAGCCGTCGCCCTCGTGGTGCCGGTAACGTCCCCCGCAGGAGAGCGGGTTGTCGCGCAGGCCGAGGCCGTAGCCGCCCTCGGGCCAGGCGGCGAGGTCCTCGGGGTCGTCGGTCCGCTCCACCGTCTCCTTCATCTGGGCGAGCCGGTCCCGGGGCAGCAGCTTGCCGGTCATCAGGGCGCGGAAGAAGGTGTCGAGGTCCCGGGTGGTGCTGATGACGGCGGAGTCGGCACCGTGCTGGAGGCTGTGCTCGGTCACGTCGAGCGGCTTGCCGTCCTTGCCCGGTATCGGCAGGGCGACCCGGGCGTGCGGGCCGGGCATGAACGGGTTCGCACCGGTGACGCGGGTGCCGCGGAGGCCCAGCGGTGCGATCACGCGGTGTTCGACCTGCTCGCGCCAGGGGAGCCCGCCCGCCTTCTCGGCGATCAGCCCGGCCAGCAGGTAGTTGGTGTTCGAGTACGCCCAGCGCGGGGTGCCGCCGGGACGCGGGGTGAACAGCGGCCGGTGGCGCATCGCGACGGCCACGTAGGAGGCCGCCGGGGTGGCGTCGTGACGGTGGGTGTCGAAGTCCCGCAGCGCCCCGGCCAGTTCCGGGTCCTCGACGTAGTCGTACAGCCCGCTCGTCTGCCGCAGCAGGTCGCGGACCGTGATCCGGGACCCGTCGTTGCCGTTCCCCGCGACCATGCCGGGCAGCCACTTCTCCACCGTGTCGTCCAGGGACAGCTTCCCCTCGTCGGCGAGCTGGAGCAGGACGACGGAGGTGAAGGTCTTGGTGGTGCTGGCCGCGCGGAAGCGGGCGTTCCACGGTACGGGTCTGCCGGAACCGGCGCGGGCCCGCACCCTGGTGCGGCCGTCGCGCACCTCGGCCAGCACCTTGACCTTGCCGCCGCCCGCCGTGCGGACGGCCGCCACGTCCTGCCGCAGCACCTTGCGGCCGGCGCCCGGCCGGTCGCCGCCGTGCCCCCGGTCCGGCCCGTCCCCGGCGCCGGCCGCCCCCGCGTACTGGGCTCCGGTGAGCCCGACGAGCACCGCCACCGTCAGCGCGGCGGTTCCCCTGCGAGTCGTCCGTGTACGGATGCGCATCGTCCGTCCCCCTTGTCCTGCGGCCGCCCGAGTCGGCCGCCGGGCGGGTCCGTCGCCCGCCCGGAGATCAGGCAACCAGCGGGGGAGGCGGCGTACGAGGGCGCTGGGACCCGGCCGCGGGGTGGTGCCGGCACCACCCCGGCCGCCCGCGGGGGCGTTCCGGCGGCGGGGCGGTCCGCGGTGCGGGGACGTGTGCGCGGTGGGCCGTTCAGCGGCGTCGGCCGACGAGGGACGCCATCCCGAAGGTGCCGCCCCCGGCGGCGGCGAGCCCGAGCAGTGCGATGCCGCCCTTGAGGCCCTTCCACCAGAACTCGGCCGGGGCACCGGGCTCGTTCTCCATCATCGACTCGAACACCTCGCTGCCGCCCGCGTTGAGGATCACGAACACGAAGCCGTTGGTGGTGCCCAGGAAGACCGCGGCCATGGCGAACAGGGAGGGGACCACGTACGCGGCGGGGTTGGGCCCGCCCACCTTGCCGGCCACGCCGCCCACGAGCAGGGCGAGCGCCAGCGCGAAGACCACGTACATGATCCGCAGCCCGACCTTCGAGAGGTCCTCGTAGCTGGCGAGGAGCAGGACGGCGAACACCGTCGCCCCGGCGCCGGAGATGAGCCAGCCGAACAGGAACGCCTTGACCCCGCTGCCGCGGCGCTGCGGCGGGAAGCCGGGCCCGCCGGGGTGGTACGGATAGCCGGGCTGCATGGGCTGCATCGGCTGCATGGACGGCGCGGGCGGCATCGGCTGCATCGGCTGTTGCGGCGGCCAGGGCTGACTCATCGTTCCCCCGTGTGTGAAGCGTCGGCCGAGGTGCGCGAAGCGGCGTCGGCCGAGCTGAGCTCTGAGCGCCCAAAATACCCAAGGCGCCCGGGCGCGGAAGTCCCTGGGCGGCAGGAGAGTCCGAGGCGTTCCCCGTCGGTTACTCTTCCGCTCCAGTGCACCGAGACTGTCATGAACCCGCAACGGACACGACGTCAGCACGGTCTTCAGTACAAGCTTGGACAGGGCTGTCCAGTCCACGCGCTCACGCACACCGGGGGATCACATGCGCACACGCCGCGCCATCGGCGCCGCCAGTCTCGTCCTCGCCAGTACGGCCGTCCTCGCGGGCTGCGCCGACGACCCGAAGGACAAGGCGTTCGGCGGCCTGGGGGATCTGGACGACATGCCGTCGGCACCGTCCGCGCCCTCGTTCCCCTCGCCCTCCGACAGCCCCGGACTCAGCTCGGGCGGCGGCTACAGCGGAGGTTCCGGCAGCGGGTCCGACTCCGGTGGCCTGACCGGCGGCAGCAGCCCCACGCCCACGGTGTCCGCGCCGCCGACCTACAACCCGAGCGCGGTCGGCGAGGTCGACGGCGAGAGCTGCGACTACTCCCGGTCGAGCGGCCGGATCACCTACCAGGTGAAGATCCAGAACGCCTCCGCGGACCAGGCGTTCCGCTACAGCTTCAGCGTCCGGTTCAAGGTGGGTTCCTCGCCGAGCTCCACGATCGCGACCCGGACCGTCGGCACCGCCTTCAAGACCGTGACGGTCCGCGGCGGTGCCGACCGCACGGTCTCGGTGCACGCCTCGTACTCCAACAACCAGCGGTTCGTGTACTCCTGCCAGGTCACCACCGCCAGCAAGTCCCCGACCTCGTCCTGACCCGTCGGCCGTGAGCCGTCGGCCGTGAGCCGTGACCCGTGACCCGTGACCCGTGCCCCGTCGGCGGCGAGCCGTGAGCCGTGGGCCCCAGGGCTGCGGACGGCGAGCTGCGGGCCGTGGGGCTGCGGACCGCGAGCTGCGGGCCGTGCCGGTCGGGTCCGGCCGTGCCCCCACCGGACGGTCGGACCGGGTACCCCGCGGGCAGGGGCGGGCAGGAGCGCAGAAGCGCGGGCCGGGCACAATGACCGGCATGGATACGCCCGTCCCGCCACCCGCCCCGGCGCCGCGCACCCGGCCCGGCCCCACCGTGGGCTTCGATCTCGACATGACGCTGATCGACTCCCGCCCCGGTATCCACGCCACCTGGCGGCGGCTGGCGGCCGAGACGGGCGTACGCATCGACGCGGACCTGGTCGTCACCCGGCTCGGCCCGCCGCTCGCCCAGGAACTGGCGTACTGGTTCCCCGAGGAGGAGATCCCGGCGATGGCGGCGCGCTACCGGGCGCTCTACCCGGACCACGCCATCGCGCCGACCACCGCGCTGCCGGGCGCCCGCGAAGCGCTCGACGCCGTACGGGCCGCGGGGGGCCGCACGCTGGTCGTCACCGCCAAGCACCGGCCCAGTGCCGCGCTGCATCTGGACCACCTCGGCCTCGCCCCCGACGTGCTGGTCGGCGAGCTGTGGGCGGAGGGCAAGGCGGAGGCGCTGACCGCGCACGGGGCCGCCGCCTACGTGGGCGACCACGTGGGCGATGTGCGGGGCGCGCGGACGGCGGGCGCGCGGTCCGTGGCGGTCGCCACCGGGCCCTGCCCCGAGGCCGAGCTGGCCGCGGCGGGCGCCGATGTGGTGCTGCCGGACCTGACGGCCTTCCCGGCCTGGCTCGCCGCGTTCACCCGCGGGGAGGCGACCGGCGGCCGACCGCCGCGCCCCTCGGGCGCCGGGCGCCGGTGAGGTGACCCCGGCCTGCGGACTGCCGTCGTCCGGCGGTCGGGCCGGCGTCAGGAGTGCCGGGCGGTGCCGACATGCCCCGCGGAGTCAGCGGTGCAGACATGCCCCGCGGAGTCAGACGTGCCCTGCGGTGCCGGACGCGTGCCTTGCGGTGTCAGACGTGCCCTGCGGCCCGGCGCCGCTGCGCCACCGCGGTGCGTACCACCCCGGCGGCTGCCAGCAGGAACCCGAGGCCCATCAGCATGCAGACGAAGTACGCGGGTGCCGGGAACGGGTCGGTGCCCAGGAACAGCGGGGCGACCGTGACCAGCGTGGCCAGCGCGCCGACCAGAAAGACGATTCCGCCGATACGCACGAGAAGATCACCGGCGGTCGGAGTTTCAGTGTTCACCCACACAGGGTAGGTCCGGGAGCGAGTGCTCACCCAGCGGGCACTCGGGCCGCCCGGAGCCTTCCCGGCCGGGAGCCACCCGGCGGCACCCCGCCTCCGGTGGCACCTTGCCACGGCGCCCCGGGCCATTAACCTTGGTGGCGGCGGGTCCTACGGCCCGCCCGACTGCTGTTCCGGGGGATCGGGGGTCGGGTACGGGGAAGATCTCGGGGCGTGGACACCGCCCCGACGCAGCAGGACCAGCCAGTTTCCAGCAGCCGCAGCCCGGTGCATCCGGACGAGTACGAGGACGAGGACAGACGTGCCTACCGGCAAGGTCAAGTGGTTCAACAGCGAGAAGGGCTTCGGCTTTCTCTCCCGCGACGACGGCGGCGACGTCTTCGTGCACTCGTCGGTGCTCCCGGACGGCGTCGAGGCGCTCAAACCGGGCCAGCGGGTGGAGTTCGGCGTCGTCGCCGGGCAGCGCGGCGACCAGGCGCTCTCCGTCACCCTGCTGGACCCGGCACCCTCCGTGGCGGCGGCGCAGCGTCGCAAGCCGGACGAGCTGGCCTCCATCGTGCAGGATCTGACGACGCTGCTGGACGGCGTCTCCCAGTCACTGGAGCGCGGCCGCTACCCCGACAAGCAGCACGGCCGGAAGATCGCGGGCATGCTGCGCGCCGTCGCCGACCAGCTCGACGTCTGACCGGGCGGTCCCGGACCGTCCCGAGCGGTCCCGGACGGCCGTGAGCGGCCCCGGGTGCGGACCCGCCGGGTGCTGACCCCGCGCCCGGCCCGCGCCCGGCCCCGCGGCGGCCTCGCGGAGCAGCTCCGGAGGAGCCGCCCCGCCGGGCAGCTCCGCGGGAACCGCCCCGCCGAACCGCTTCACGGGAAGGCCAGCGCCTCCGGCGCCACGGGCGGTACGAGCCCTTCGGCCGCGGCCCGTTCGAGCAGCCCGCGCACGGCGGCGTAGCCGTCCGCACCCAGTTCCGCGGTGAACTCGTTGACGTACAGGCCGATGTGCTGCTCGGCCACCGCCGGGTCCATCTCCTGCGCGTGCTCCAGCACATACGGCCGGGAGGCCGCGGGGTCCTGCCAGGCCGCCCGCACCGAGGCGCTGATCGTCGCGGCCAGTGCGCGCAGCGTCGGCGCGCCCAGCGACCGCTTCGCGATGATCGCGCCCAGCGGGATCGGCAGCCCGGTCGTGGCCTCCCAGTACTCGCCCAGGTCGGCGAGGCTGTGCAGCCCGTAGTCCTGGTAGGTGAACCGTGCCTCGTGGATGACCAGGCCCGCGTCCACCTTGCCGTCCCGCACCGCGGGCATGATCTCGTGGAACGGCAGCACCACGATCTCGCCCACGCCGCCGGGCACCTCGGCCGCTGCCCACAGCCGGAAGAGCAGATACGCCGTCGACCGCTCGCTCGGCACCGCCACCCGCCTGCCGCTCAGCGCCGCGGCGCCCGTCGCGCCGGGGCCTTCCGCGGCTCCGGGCAGGGTGAGCACGAGCGGCCCGCAGCCCCGGCCCAGCGCCCCGCCGCAGGGCAGCAGCGCGTACTCCTCCAGCACCCAGGGCAGGACCGCGTAGGAGACCTTCAGCGCGTCCAGTTCGCCCCGCTCGGCCATGCCGTTGGTGACGTCGATGTCCGCGAACGTCACCTCGGGCGGCACCGCGTCCGGCAGCCGCCCGTGCACCCAGGCGTCGAAGACGAACGTGTCGTTGGGGCAGGGCGAGAAGGCGAGGGAGAGCGGCGCTGCTATGGCGTTCGTGTCCATGGGGAAGCCCTTCTGTGCGGGGCCGGGAGCCGGCCCGGGCGGTGCCGGGAGTCCTGCGGTGCGGTGCCGGGGGCCTGCGGGTCCTGCGGTGCTGGTGAGTGCTAGGCGACCAGCTTGCCGAAGGCGGCGGTGAGTGCGGCCAGCGCGTCCGGGATGCGCCAGGCCGCCCGGTCCCGGGGGCCGACGGCGTTGGAGACGGTACGGAGTTCGAGCACCGGAAGCGCGATGCCGCGGGCCGCCGCGTGCGCCGCCGCGGCCTGCGCGACGCCGAAGCCCTCCATCGCTTCCGCTGCCGCGTCCGGATGCCGGGCCAGCAGCTCCTCGGCGCGCTCCCGGGTGCCGGTGACCGTGGAGACGCTGAGCACCGCACCGGTGCGGGCGCCGGTCGCCTCGGCCGCTGCCCGCACCGGGTGCGGGGGCGGGGTGTGCTCGGCGGTGCCGAACCCCAGCTCCGCCACCGAGGCGAAGCCGTCCGGGGTCCGGGCGCCCAGGTCGGCGGCGACGATGCGGTCGGCGAGCACGGTGTCACCGATCTGCACGCCGTGCGCGGCGAAGCCGCCGGCGATGCCGGTCGCCACCACCAGGTCGTAGGGGTGTGCCCGCTCGGCGGCGGTCACCAGCGCGGTCGCGGTCGCCGCCGCGGCCGCGGCCGGACCCACCCCGCCCGCGAGCACGTCGAACTGCGGGGCGCCGCCGGTGGCGGCGAGGACGGCCTCGCGTTCCGCGGGGACCGCCGCGACCACCAGCACGCGCCGGTACGCCGACAGCGCCGACAGCACTGCACCGCCTCCTGGGTGGATGGATCGCCGTGAGCCGTGCCCCGGAGCGGCGCCGGTGGCCTTCCGGGGCGGTCGGGCGGGGACGGCTGCCTACTCGCCCGCCGTGTTCTTCAGGGTGAAGTGCCAGACGCCCTTGAAGTCGCCGCCGGAGGTCTGCACGAGGGTCAGGTTGATGCTCTTCTTCGGGCCCGTGGGCTTCTCACCCGGCTGCTGGGACCGAGGCTGGAAGAACACCTCGCCCACGAAGGAGTAGTAGGTCTTCTTCAGCGTCTCGGAGAGCATCGGCTCGCCGTCGGCGAAGATCTGCCAGCCCGCGTCGGCCGTCTCCGGGGGAACGCCGAGCCGGACCTTCTCGGCCGCGTCGACGGAGATCGTCTTGCTGGGTGCCTTGCTCAGGCACTTGCGCAGCTCGTCCTTCGGGATGGTCTTGCCGTCGTTGTAGCAGGATGCCTCGGCGGAGACCGAGTCACCGCCGACCGTCGCGGTGGCCATGGGGCGCGGCTGCTCGCACCCGCTGAGGGCGACGAGGCCGAGCGAGGCGGCACCGAAGGCGGCGGCGGTGCGCACGCCCCGCCGCGACTGTGACGACATGCGGCCCTGCCGCGCGAGCTTGCTCATGCGGGCAGGCTATCGGGCCCGTACCGCTGTGCGACGTGGGGGTACGGCGTGCCGCGCGTCTTGCGGCACACCTGTCCGGGTGCCGGTCGGTTGCCGGAGCCGCGTGCCGGGTGCCGGGGGCGTCAGGCGACCCGGGGGCGGGCCGCTCCGCGCCGGGCCGCACCCAGCAGACCGCGGACGGCGGTGAGCACCCCCGTGGCGACCACGGCGGCCGCGACCGCCATCCCCAGCCACCCCACCAGCGGCAGTGCCATGGCCAGGGCGCCGCCGACGACCCAGGACATCTGCATCAGCGTCTCGGAGCGCGCGAAGGCCGAGGTGCGGACCTCCTCGGGGACGTCGCGCTGGATGAGCGCGTCCAGCGACAGCTTGCCGAGGGCCTGCACGATCCCGGCGGTGGCGGCGAGGACCGTCACCGTGACGGTGCCGTACAGCGCGGCGGCGGCGACCGCCGCCGCGAGGGCGCAGAACAGTACGCAGGTGATGATCACCTCGGGGCCGCGGGCCCGCAGCCAGGCGCCGATGGCGGTACCCAGCGCGTTGCCGCCGCCCGCCGCGACACCGGCCAGGCCGAGTGAGACGGCGGCACCCCACCCGTCGAACGGGTGCTCGCGGAGCAGGAAGGCGAGGAAGAAGGTGAGGAACCCCGAGAGGGCGCGCAGCGCGGAGTTCGCGAACAGCGCGCTGAGCACCGAGGCGCCGACGGTACGCAGCCCCGGACGCGAGCGCTGCTCCCGGGCGGACCGCTCCGGAGCGGTCCGCCCCGCACCGTCCGGCTCCTCGCTGGATCGCTCATGACCGGAGTGCTCCCCGGCGGACTGCTCCGGGCCTGGCTGCGGCTGTGCCGCGGGCCGGTGTCCCCCCGGTGCGCCGCCGGGTACCGGCAGTACCGCGGCCGCCGGGGCCAGCCGCGCCGGGCGTTCGCCCTTGGCGGAGTCGACCTTGGGGGCGAGCGAGAAGGACAGGAAGGTCCCGACGAGGAAGACCGCGCAGGCGGCGTACAGCGGCCAGCGCTCGCCCAGCAGATGCAGCCCGGCGCCGGCCGGTGCCGCCAGGCCGGTGGCGAGCAACCCGGCCAGCGTCACCCGGGAGTTGGCCTTGACCAGGGAGATCCGCGGGGGGAGCAGCCGCGGCACCACGGCGGAGCGGATGACCCCGTACGCCTTGGAGGAGACCAGTACCCCCAGCGCCGCCGGATAGAGCTCCAGCCCACCGGTCGCCACGGCGCCCGCCATGGTCAGCGCCAGCAGCGCCCTGGCCAGCATCGCCGCGGCCATCGCGGCCCGCCGTCCGTGCGGGACGCGGTCCAGCAGCGGGCCGATGACCGGCGCGAGGAGCGCGAACGGCGCCATCGTCACCGCCAGGTACAGCGCCACCCGGCCGCGGGCCTCGCCGGTGGGGACCGAGAAGAAGACGGTGGAGGCGAGCGCCACCGTGATGAGCATGTCGCCCGCGGAGTTGACCGCGTGCAGTTCGATCAGTTTGCCGAGCCCGGACTCGCCCGCGCCCTCCGCGTGCGTGGCGCGCCGGACGCGGCGGGCCAGCGCGGCCGGGGGGCGGCGCAGCGCGCGCGCCACCCGTCCCATGGCGTTGGGTTCGCCGCGTGTGCGGGGTTTGCCGGGCTTGTCGACAGGCACGCCGTCAGTGTGCCCCGAAACACGCCGTTCAGTTCCCCCCTTCTCGCCGCTTCTCTCCTCCGTCCGGGGCGCCTCCGGTCCGCTCCCGGGCCGCCTCCGGTCCGCTTCCCGGGTCCTCGGGCCGTCCCCGGCGAGGGCGGGGAAGGCTGGCTGCGGATTCTTCGGGTGACCCCGTGGGGTAGCGTGGGTGAACGGTGCGCACCGTAGGGCCTTTGAGCGCGGGCGCGGACGTCGCAGCGGCCATCCGGTGCCGCTCCGTCCCCGACCCCGCCCCTCCACTCGTGGCCGTACGGGCAGCGCACGCCGACAACGGCGCGACGGCGTAGGAGAGACGATTCTTGTGAGTGCTGCATGAGTGCCGCGACGCGGAGTACGAGCCGTGGCGCGCGGAGTCGGCGCGCCCCCGACAGACTGTGTGCCGAGGCCGTGGAGCAGGCCAGGGCCGCGGCCGAGGAAGCGGCGGCGCCCGGTTCCGTCGGCCCGTGGCTGGAGGCGGTCGCCGACCCGGGCGCGGACCGGGTGGTCACCCACCTCTTCGAGGCGCAGGAACCCGGGTACCGGGGCTGGCGCTGGGCGGTGACCGTGGCGCGGGCCTCCCGCGCCAAGAACGTCACCGTCGACGAGTCCGTGCTGATGCCGGGCCCGGACGCGCTGCTGGCCCCCGAGTGGGTGCCCTGGAGCGAGCGGCTGCGCCCCGGCGATCTGGGCCCCGGCGACCTGCTGCCGACCGACGCCGAGGACCTGAGGCTGGAGCCCGGCTACTCGGGTGCGGACGAGCCGCCCTCCGACTCGCCCGTCGCCGACGAGCAGCCCGAAGCCCGGGGCCCCTCCCGTGCCACCATCGGCGGGGTCGCCGAGGAGATCGGCATGGAGCGCCCGCGGGTGCTCTCCCGGTACGGGCTGCACGCGGCGGCCGACCGCTGGGAGGAGTCCTACGGCCCCAAGACGCCGATGGCACAGGCGGCCCCGGCCAACTGCATGAGCTGCGGCTTCCTGGTGCCGCTGGCGGGCTCGCTGCGGCAGGCGTTCGGAGTCTGCGCCAACGAGTACAGCCCCGCCGACGGCCACGTCGTCTCCCTCGGCTTCGGCTGCGGCGGGCACTCGGAGGCGGCCGTCATGCCCCGCACCCCCCAGCCGCCGCCCCCCGTCGTCGACGAGACCGTGGCCGATCCGTTCGGTCTGGGGCGCGAGTCGGACCCGTCCCCGGACGAGCCCGCGCCGCAGGGGGAGCAGGGCTGAGACAGCCCTTCCGCCGCCCCGCCGTACGGCTCCGGGGCGTGGACCCGGGCCGGTCCCGGGCCACCCGCTGCCGGCCGGCCGGCAGTCGTCCGGCCGCTGGTCAGCAGCCGTCCGGCCGTCGGTCAGCACTCGGCCGGCCGCCGGTCGGCGGCGGTGCCGCCGGGGCGGCCGGGGCTCTGACGCGGAGCGGGGTCCGCGCCCGTGTGCCGTAACCTTCCCTCTCGCCGCTGGGGCGGCGGGTCCGCCCGCCCCTCCGCGAACGGGGGAGCGGGACAAGCGGGACAAGGGGACGGGATGCGAGTGCCGAGGAGGCCGGTGGCGTGAAGGACACGTTCGGAACCGAGGGGTTGCGCCGGAGCGTGCTGGACGCCTGGACGGCGTCCGCGGCCCGGTTCCGGGAGGACGCCAACGCCGAGCAGGACCTGGCGCTGGGCGGCTACCGGGACCGGCTGGTCGTGGAACTGGCGCAGAACGCCGCGGACGCCGCGGCCCGCGCCGGTGCGGACGGCCGGCTCCGGCTGGTCCTGGCGGACGGCACGCTGACCGCCGCCAACACCGGGCAGCCGCTGGACGCCGCAGGTGTCGAGTCGCTCTCGACGCTGCGTGCCTCCGCCAAGCGGGACGCCGCCGACGAGGGCGCGGTGGGCCGCTTCGGCGTCGGCTTCTCCGCCGTACTCGCCGTCAGCGACGAACCCGCCGTGGTCACCCGCGCCGCAGCCGCGCCGGACACCGCCGAGGGCGTGCGCTGGTCGCTGGCCGAGGCCCGCGAACTGACCCGGCGGGCGGCCGCCGCCGAGCCCGGACTCGCGGCCGAACTCGACCGGCGCGAGGGGCAGGTACCGCTGCTGCGGCTGCCGCTGCCCGCGCCGTACGACGCCTCCGTCGTCCCGGCGGGCTACGACACCGCCGTCCTGCTCCCGCTGCGGGACGAGGCGGCCGAGTCGCTGGCCCGGCGGCTGCTGGCCGCCGTGGACGACGCGCTGCTGCTGGCGCTGCCCGGACTCGCCGAGGTCGTCATCGAGACCGGCGACGGCCAGGTCCGCACTCTGACCCGGCATCAGGAGGGCCCCTACGTCCGGATCGAGGACTCCGCCGCGGGTGCCACCCGGTGGCGGCTGGCGGGCGACAGCGGCCTGGCCGGGCCCGAGCTGCTGGCCGACCGGCCGGTCGAGGAGCGTGCCCGGCCCGGCTGGACGGTGACCTGGGCGGTGCCGGTGGACGCCGAGGGCGCGCCCCGCAAGCCGCGTACCGCCGCCTGCCTGCACGCGCCGACGCCCACCGACGAGCCGCTGGGCTTCCCGGCGCTGCTGCTGGCCTCCTTCCCGCTGGAGCCGACCCGGCGCCATGTGGCGCCCGGCCCGCTGACCCGCTTCCTGCTGGCCCGCGCCGCCGACGCCTACGCCGCGCTGCTGCGCGACTGGCGGCCGGTGGCCACCAGCACCGTGGATCTGGTGCCCGGGCCGCTGGGCGCGGGCGAGTTGGACGGCGAGCTGCGCGCCCTGGTGCTGGAGCGGCTGCCGGAGGTCCCGTTCCTGGCGAGCGCGGTCTCCCGCGGCGGTGCCGGGGAGGAACCCGGGGAGGGGCTGGAGGAGGTTCCCGGTCCGGACGAGCCGTACGCGCTGCGCCCCCGCGACGCCGAGATCGTCGAGGGCGCGGGCGCGGCGACGGTCGAGGTGCTGGCCGAGCTGTTCCCCGGCCTGTTGCCCGCCGGGCTCGAACGCCGCACCGAGCTGCGGATGCTGGAGGTCCCGCGCGTCCCGCTGGGCGAGGCCGTGGACCGGCTCACCGGCGTCGAGCGGGAGCCGGACTGGTGGTGGCGGCTCTACGGCTCGCTCGCGGGCGTCGACCCCGAGCGGCTGACTGGCCTGCCGGTGCCGCTGGCCGACGGCCGCACGGCGGTCGGGCCCCGGCATGTGCTGCTGCCGCAGCCGGACGGTGCCGTGCCACCCGAGCGGCTGGCCCGGCTCGGGCTGAAGGCCGCCCATCCGGACGCCGTGCACCCGCTGCTGGAGAAGCTGGGCGCCACGCCCGCCACTCCGCGTGCCGTGCTGACGACCCCGCAGGTGCGGGCCGCGGTCGCGGGCTCGCTGGAGGCGGAGGAGGCGTGGGACGACGGAGCGGAAGCCGCCGGTCCGGACCCCGACGAACTCGCCGAGACCGTCCTCGGTCTCGTCCGCGACGCGCACCTCGCGCCCGGCGACGAGCCGTGGCTGGGCGCGCTCGCGCTGCCCGACGAGGACGGCGAGCCCGCGCCCGCCGCCGAACTGGTCTACCCCGGCTCCGCTTTCGCACGGGTGCTGCGCGAGGGCGAACTGGCGGCGTGCGACGCGGAGCTGGCCGAGCGCTGGGGCGAGCAGCCGCTGACGGCGGTCGGGGTCCAGGCGGACTTCGCGCTGGTGCGGGCCGAGGACGTGGTGCTCGACCCGGACGGCTTCGAACCCCGCGAGGGCGACTACCCGGAGCCGGACGACCCCGGGCTGCTGGATGCCGTGGACGTCTGGTGCGAGGACGTGCTGGACCAGGTGGCGGCGGACGGCGGTGGCGAAGCCGCACTGGCGGTGCCGCCGGTCGCGGTCGAGTTCCTGGCCGTGCGCGATCTGGACCTGGTGGACGACGCGCACTGGCCCGAGGCTCTGGCGATGCTGGCCCGGCCGCCGCTGCGGGACGCGCTGACGGCCCCGGTGCGGGTACGGCTGGGCGACGGCACGGTCACCGACGTCCGCCCCTACACCGCCTGGTGGCTGCGCGGCCACCCGGTCCTGGACGGCCGCCGCCCGGCGGGGCTGCGCGCTGCCGGGGGCGATCCGCTGCTGCGGGGCCTGTACGAGGAGGCCGACCCGGGGGAGGTCACCGACGAGCGGGTGCTGCGCGCGCTCGGCGTCCGTACGACGGCTGCGGCCCTGCTCGCGGAACCGGGCGGCCCGGCGGAGCTGCTGCGCAGGCTGGCCGATCCGGCCTGCCCCGTCGACCCGGCCCAACTCCACGGGCTGCACACTCTGCTGGCCGCCGCGGGCCTGGACCCCGCCGAGGTCACGTTGCCCGAGGAGCTGCGCGCCGTGCGCGCGGGCGGCACCGCCGTCGTGGACGCCGCCGAGGCGCTGGTCGCGGACGCACCCGACACCCTCCCCCTGGTGGGGGAGCGGCCGCTGCTGCCGGTGGCGCCGCAGTACGCCGCGGAGCTGGCCGCGCTCCTGGAGGTGCGGTCGGCGGGGGAGGCGGCCGCCGGGCTGGTACCTGAGGAGGCGGGGACCGAGCGCGAGGTGCCCGCCGCCGTACGGGAGCTGCTGCCCGGCGCTCCGGAGTACTACCGCGAGCACGAGGAGCTGCGGATCGCGGGCGTCGAACTGGACTGGCGCCGCACCCCTGACGGCACCCTGCACGTGGCCACCCTGGAGGGGCTGGCCTCCGCGCTGGCCTGGGCGGCCGGAGCCTGGCCGCGCCGGTTCGAGGTCACCGCCCTGCTGGAGGACCCCGAGCGGGCGGCGGAACTGGCGGCGGCGCGCTGGTTCGACTGAGCGCCGCGCCGGCTGCCGGACGGCCCGCGGCCTCCGGCAGCCGTGGTCGTGGTGCGGTGTGCCCCTCCAACGGGTGCGCCCGGCCGACTGAGACGGGGTCCGGGGTGCGGTTCGCGGGGTAACGATGTGCTCGCTTCCGCACCCGATCCAAGGAGAGCCCATGCCCGTCTGCGAGGTCTGCGACAACGACTACCCGCACACGTTCGAAGTCCGTGCGGCGGGGCAGGTGCACGTCTTCGACTGCCTGGAGTGCGCCGCGCACAAGATGGCACCCGTGTGCGAGAACTGCGGCTGCCGCATCCTGGGCCACGGCATGGAGTCGGAGGGGCACTACTACTGCTGTGCGCACTGCGCCCGTGCGCAGGGGCGCACCGAGCTGGCCGACAGCGCGCCGTGAGCCCGGCGGCGTGCCGCGCCCGCCCGTCCTGAACCCGCGGGCGCGGCACGCCGCGGCACCTCAGCCGGGGAGCGCCGCGGCCACCCGGCGCCACGCCACCTCCAGCAGGACACCCGCCAGCGCGGCCACCCCCACCGCCGTCCAGGGCACTGCCGCGCCGACCAGGTTCAGCGCGAAGAAGCGCTGCAGCGGCGGTGCGGCCAGGACGAGCAGGAAGGCTGCCCCCATCGTCAGCACCAGCGCCACCCGCCACCAGGTCCAGGGCCGCGCCACGATGGCCAGCACCCACATGGCGACCAGGAACAGCGTCAGGGTCGCGGCGCTGGTCTCGGCGGTGAGCGAGCCGGGCCCGCTGTAGTGGTGCCGGGCCAGCAGATAGGTGCCGAAGGTGGCCGCGCTCGCGATGAGTCCGGACGGCACCGCGTAGTGCAGCACGCGCCGCACGAAGTGCGGCCTGGCGCGCTCCCGGTTGGGCGCCAGTGCCAGGAAGAAGGCGGGGATGCCGATGGTGAGCGAGGACAGCAGGGTCAGATGGCGGGGCAGGAACGGGTAGGGGACCTGCCAGCAGACGACCAGCAGCGCCAGCAGGACCGAGTAGACGGTCTTGGTGAGGAACAGGGTGGCGACCCGCTCGATGTTGCCGATGACCCGGCGGCCTTCGGCGACCACCGACGGCAGGGTGGCGAAGCTGTCGTCCAGCAGCACGATCTGGGCGACCGCCTTGGTCGCCTCCGAGCCCGAGCCCATGCACACGCCGATGTCGGCGTCCTTGAGCGCGAGCACGTCGTTGACGCCGTCCCCGGTCATCGCCACGGTGTGTCCGGCCGCCTGGAGGTCGCCGACCATCTCCTGCTTCTGCTGCGGGCTGACCCGGCCGAAGACGGTACCGCCGGACACCTGCCGGGTCCGCTCGGGCCGGTCCGCGGGCAGCGCGCGGGCGTCGAGGGGGAGTTCGGCCCCGGGCAGACCCAGCTTCGCGGCGACGGCGCCCACCGAGACCGCGTTGTCGCCGGAGATCACCTTGGTGGCCACGTGCTGCTCGGCGAAGTAGCCGAGCGTCTCGGCGGCGTCCGGGCGCAGCCGCTGTTCGAGGACGACGAGCGCGGCGGGCCGGGCTTCGGGCGGGCCGCCGTCCGCCGCTTCCAGCCCGCGGTCCGCCGCTTCCGGCCCGCCGGGTGCCGTCGGCCCGTCCGGCCCGCCGGATGCCTGGGCCAGCAGCAGCACCCGCAGGCCCTCGCGGTCCAGCCGGGCCGCCTCGGCGAGCGCCCGGTCGCCGTCCGCGAGCAGCACGTCGGGTGCCCCCAGCAGCCAGGTGCTGTGCTCTCCACCGGGTTCGGCGAAGGCGGCGCCGCTGTACTTGCGTGCCGAGGAGAACGGCAGCGTGGCGGTGGTCCGCCAGCTTCCGGCGCCGTCCGGCAGCGGCGGATACGCCTCGACGATCGCCCGGAGGCTGGCGTTCGGGTGCGGTTCGGCGCCGCCGAGGGCCCGCAGCACCTGGGCGATCCGCGCGGAGTCGGTCCCGTCCAGCGGCCGCACTTCCGCGACGTCCATGCCGCCCTCGGTGAGGGTGCCCGTCTTGTCCAGGCAGACGACGCTCACCCGCGCCAGACCCTCGATGGCGGGCAGCTCCTGGACCAGGCAGTGCTTGCGGCCCAGCCGGACGACGCCGATGGCGAAGGCCACGGAGGTCAGCAGCACCAGTCCTTCCGGCACCATCGGCACGATGCCGGCCACCATGCGGCGGACGGCTTCCGCGGGGTCGCTGTGCTCGACCACGAGCTGACTGAGGATCAGTCCGACCGCGGCCGGGGCCATCATCCAGGTGATGTACTTCAGCAGGGTGCTGATGCCGCCGCGCAGCTCGGAGCGGACGAGGGTGAAGCGGCCGGCCTCCTCGGCGAGCCGCGCCGCGTACGCCGCGCCGCCCACCTCGGTCGCGGTGAAGGCGCCGCTGCCCGCGACCACGAAGCTGCCGGACATGACCTGGTCGCCGGGGTGTTTGAGCACCGGGTCGGCCTCCCCGGTGAGCAGCGACTCGTCCACCTCCAGGCCGTCGGCCTCCGCGAGCTCGCCGTCGACCACGCACTTGTCGCCGGGCCGCAGCTCCACCAGGTCGCCGAGGACGATCCGCTCGGTGGGGACCTCGGTGCTCCGGCCGTCGCGCCGCACCCGGGGCCGGGTCTCACCGAGGACGGCGAGGCTCTCCAGGGTCCGCTTGGCCCGCAGCTCCTGGACGATGCCGATGCCGGTGTTGGCGATGATCACGAAGCCGAAGAGGCTGTCCTGGATCGGCCCGACGATCAGGATGGTCAGGAAGAGCACGCCGATGATCGCGTTGAACCGGGTGAAGACGTTGGCGCGCACGATGTCGGCGGCCGACCTGCTGTTGCGCGGCGGGACGGCGTTGACCTCCCCGCGTGCGATCCGTGCCGCCACTTCGGCGCCGGTGAGCCCCTGCGGACGGGCCTCGGCGCTCACCGGGCCGCCGGCCCGGCGGGGCGCACCTCGGCTCCCGGACCACCCATCCCGCCTCCCTGTCCGTCGCGGCGGCACTCCTCGGCCCGCTACCGGTGACCGTCCGGTCGCGGGCCCCGTCGCCGAGGCTAGGCACCCGGTCCCGCCGAGCGGGGGACGGACACAGCGGGTCAGCCGTCCTGGGTCTCCTGGGACGCTGCTTGGCGGATGGCCTTCTCGCGGGCCCGGACGTACCAGATCCCCACGCAGCCCAGCGCGGCACCGGCTGCGCAGGTCCACAGCCACCAGGTGTGGTCGTGGTCGGCGAACCAGCCGTAGAAGGGGAGCTGCACCAGGAACAGGGCGAGCCACAGCAGCGTGCCGGTGACGACGGTGGCGACGACGTTGCCCTCCAGCGGCTCGGGCGCCTCGCGCTCGCCGTTGGTCCACCTGTCCATGAGGCTCATCGCCCTGGCTCCCTCGTCTCTCGCCCGTTCCCCGGCTCCAGCCTAGCGAGGGGACGCGGGGAGGCCGCAGCCGGAGTTGGCGATCATCCTGTTCAGTTGTTCATACTGAACCAGGCTGCTCGTGGCCGGTTTTTTTCGTCAGATTATCCAATCTGATCGGCGGCCGCGGTCTGTCCGCCCGCCCGCACGCACCAGCACGTATCCGAGGTCACGCATGTCCGCTTCGGCCAGCCCGGTCGATTCCGGGGGCTCCCCGCAGGGGACCCCGCCCGCCGCCCCGTCCGCACTGGACCGCTTCTTCCAGATCTCGCAGCGCGGCTCGACCGTCAGCCGCGAGCTCAGGGGCGGACTTGCCACCTTCTTCGCGATGGCCTACATCATCGTGCTGAACCCGATCATCCTCGGAGCCGGCGAGGACAAGTTCCACCAGCACCTCGACAACGGCCAGCTCGTGACGGCCACCGCGCTGATGGCCGGGCTCACCACCCTCCTGATGGGCGTCATCGGCAACGTGCCCATCGCGCTCGCCGCGGGCCTGGGCATCAACGCCGTCGTGGCGCTCCAACTCGCCCCGAAGATGAGCTGGCCCGACGCCATGGGCATGGTGGTGCTCGCCGGGATCGTGCTGATGATCCTGGTGGCCTCCGGCCTCCGGCAGCGGGTGATGGACGCCATCCCGAACGGGCTGCGCCGCGCCATCGCCATCGGGATCGGCCTGTTCATCTCGCTGATCGGCCTGGTCGACTCCGGCTTCGTCTCCCGCAACCCGGACAAGGCGGACACCACCGTTCCGCTGGGCCTCGGGACGGGCGGCCAGCTCCAGGGCTGGCCCGTGCTGGTGTTCGTGCTGGGCCTGGTGCTGATGTACGTGCTGCTGGTGCGCAAGACGCGGGGCGCCATCCTCATCGGCATCGTGACCATGGCCGTCGTCGCCATCGTGATCAACGCCCTGGCCGACATCCCGGACGCCGCCTGGGGCCTGTCGGTGCCGAAGCTGCCGGACTCGGTGGTGGGCAGTCCGGACTTCGGGCTGATCGGCGAGATCAGCCTGTTCGGCGGCTTCCAGGAAGTGGGGTGGCTGACCGGCTGCCTCTTCGTCTTCACCGTGCTGCTGTCGGGGTTCTTCGACGCGATGGGCACGATCATCGGCGTCGGAGAGGAGAGCGGGCTGGCCGACGACCAGGCGCACGGACAGCTTCCGCGGATGGGGCGCATCCTGTTCATGGACGGTGTCGGGGTGGCCGCCGGCGGGGTCGGCTCCTGCTCGGCCAACACCTGCTTCGTGGAGTCCACCGCCGGGGTCGGCGAGGGCGCCCGCACCGGCCTGGCCAATGTGCTGACCGGCGGGCTCTTCCTGCTGGCCCTGATCTTCACCCCGCTCGCGAAGGTGGTGCCCTCCCAGGCCGCGACCCCCGCGCTGCTGGTCGTGGGCTTCCTGATCATGGCGTCCAACGTGCGGGAGATCGAGTGGGGCGACTCCACCGTCGCCATCCCGGCCTTCCTGACCATCGTCTCGATGCCGTTCACCTACAGCATCACCAACGGCATCGGCATGGGCGTGATCGCCTTCATCGTGCTGCGGGCCGCCGCCGGGCGGGCGCGGGAGACGCCGTGGCTGCTGAACGTGGTGGGGCTGTGCTTCCTGGTCTACTTCCTGCTGAATCCAATCGAACAGCTTCTCGGCATCGCGTAGGGCTCCTCGGGAGCTCGGTGCGCCCGGCAGCGGCGCGTCCGCGGGCCGGGGGTCCGCAGGCTGCGCGGGGTCCGCGGGCCAGGTGTTCGCGGGCTGATCGCGGTCGGCAGGGGTCTCAGGCGAGGCCCCTGCTGCCCTGGGGCGGGGGGCCGTAGAACTGCTCGGTCCGTTCGACGGACGCCTTGAAGCGCTCGTCGAAGTCGTCGCGGACGAGCATGCGGACCACGTAGTCCTGGACGCTCATCCCGCGTTTCGCCGCATGATCGTTCAGCCGCTCGAAGAGGGCGGCCGCTATCCGCAGGCTGAGAACCTGGGAATCGGGCTGCTCGTGGTGGTCGCTGTCGCACGGCGGAGTCAGGCTGCTCATACGACAACGGTCGCGAACCGACCCCGCCCGCTGTCCGGGGAACGTGTGGGGACTCACTCGTACGTGTGAGCCCCTGTCGGGTAAACCTCTTGGTCCTTAGAGCGGGTAATGAGTTAGGCTAAGGACTATGTCGGAACAGCTCCCCGCGCCGCGCTACGCGGACGGGCCCCCACCGGGCGCGGTCGACCAGCTCGCCGGGCCGGACCGGCCCGTGTCGCCCGACGAGGGCGAACAGGACCTCGCCGAGCTCGACAAGGAAGCCGTCAACGCACTCCGCGCCGCGGTGATGCGGCTCTCCCGGCGGCTCAAGCACCAGCGCGTGGACGAGTCGCTGAGCCCCACGGAGATGTCCGTACTCGGCACCCTCGCCCGCTGCGGCTCCGCCACCCCCAGCGAGCTGGCCCGCAAGGAGCATGTGCAGCCGCCGTCGATGACCCGCATCGTCGCGATGCTGGAGGCCAAGGGCCTGGTCCGGCTGGACGCGCACCCCGAGGACCGGCGGCAGAAGGTGGTCACCCAGACCGAGCAGGCCGAATCCATGCTCGCCGCCGCCCGCGCCAAACGGAACGCCTGGCTGACCGAACTCGTCCAGGAGCTGGACGAGGAGGACCGGGCGACGCTGCGCGCCGCCGCGCCGGTGCTGGAGAAGCTGGCACATCTGTAAGGAGCACGACCCAGAACAGGAGGCGACGCCGCTTTGAGTACGGGCCACGGAGCAGACTCCGCACCCGCACCATCCGCAGCCGACCACACCACCCCGCAGCAGCCCCGCGACGCCCGCGGCCCGGACCCCGTCCGCGGCCCGGACCCCGCGCCCGCCGCATCCGCGCCCTCGCCCGGCGTTCCGGCCTCCACCGCGGCACCCGGCGTGCCCGCGCCCGGCGCCCCCGTGAAGCCCTCGATGTTCAGCTCGCTGCGGATCCGCAACTACCGCCTCTTCGCGATGGGCCAGGTCGTCTCCAACACCGGCACCTGGATGCAGCGCATCGCCCAGGACTGGCTGGTGCACAGCCTCACCGGCTCCTCCACCGCCGTCGGCATCACCACGGCACTGCAGTTCCTGCCCATGCTGCTGTTCGGGCTCTACGGCGGCGTCATCGCCGACCGCTGCTCCAAGCGCAGGCTGCTGTTCGTCACCCAGTCCACGATGGGCGTCATCGGCCTGGTGCTGGCGGCGCTCACACTCAGCGGAAACGTGCAGGTCATGCACGTCTACGTGCTCGCCTTCGCGCTCGGGCTGGTCACCGTCGTGGACAACCCCACCCGGCAGACCTTCGTCTCGGAGATGGTCGGCCCCACCCAGATACGCAACGCCGTCTCGCTCAACTCCGCGAACTTCCAGAGCGCCCGGCTCGTCGGCCCGGCCGTCGCGGGAGTGCTGATCTCCGCGGTCGGCGGCGGCTGGGCGTTCCTGATCAACGGCCTGTCCTTCGGCGCCCCGCTGCTCGGGCTGCTGCTGATGCGCGGCGCCGAACTCCACACCGGCAAGCGGGTGCAGCGCGGCAAGGGCCAGTTGCGCGAGGGCCTGCGCTACGTGGGCCGGCACCCGGAACTGCTGTGGCCGATCGTGCTGGTCGGCTTCATCGGGACCTTCGGATTCAACTTCCCCATCTGGCTGACCGCCTTCACCAGCGATGTGTTCGACGCGGGGGCCGGCACCTACGGCACCCTCAACTTCCTGATGGCGGTCGGCTCGGTGGCCGGTGCGCTGCTGGCCGCCCGCCGCGGGCAGTCGCGGATGCGGCTGATGGCCGGTGCCGCGCTGGCCTTCGGCGTGCTGGAACTCGCCGCCGCGCTGTCGCCCTCGTACTGGCTGTTCGCCGCGCTCATGGCGCCGATCGGGCTCGCCGGGCTGACCTTCAACGTCACCGCGAACTCCAGCGTCCAGCTCGCCTCCGACCCGGCGATGCGCGGCCGGGTGATGAGCTTGTTCATGATGGTGTTCGTGGGCGGTACCCCCATCGGCGGCCCGATCATGGGCTGGATCACCGACACCTGGGGCGCCCGCACCGGCTTCCTCGCGGGCGGCCTCGTCTCGGCCGCGGCCGCGGTGGCGGTCGCCCTCGTGCTGGGTCGCCTCGCCGGGCTGCGCCCGGCAGTGAGCCTCCGCAAGGGCAGCCGCTACGTCCGCTTCGTCCCCCGCGAGACCAGCGAGACCCGCGAGCCCAGCGAGACCCGCGAAGCGGTCACCGAGCCGGCGTGACCGAGCCGGCGTGACCGGGGCGGCGCCGGGGACGGCTTCGACCCGTACGTACCGGTACGCGGGCACCGGCACCGGCACCGGCACGGGCGGCACGGGCCGCACCCGGACACTCCCCGCCCGGGCGCGGCCGTGGCAGGCTGCGCGCCCATGAGACTGTTCGCTGCACTGTGGCCCCCGCCGACGGCGGTGGAGGAACTGGACCGGGAGGTGGCCGCCCTCCAGGAGCTCCCCGACGCGGCAGGGCTGCGCTGGACACGGCCCGCGAACCGGCACGTCACGCTGAGCTTCTACGGCGAGGCGGACGACCGGGCGCGGGCCGACCTCACCGCCCGGCTGGGCCGGGCGGCCCACCGGGCGAGCGGCCCCGTCCCGATGCGGCTGGCCGGCGGCGGCCGCTTCGGCGACCACACCCTGTGGACCGGGCTCCAGCAGGAGGCGCCGGACCGCGACGCGCTCCGGAAACTGGCGGCGGCCACCACCGCAGCGGGCCGCCGCGCGGGCCTGCTGCCCGCCGACGCGCCGCCGTCCTTCCGCCCGCACCTCACCCTGGCCCGCGCCAGGGGCCGCGGACCGGGCGTCGACCTGCGCCCCTACGTGGCCGGGCTGGAGCCGTTCCGCGGCTCCGGCTGGCGGGCCGGGGAGCTGCTGCTGATCCGCAGCGTGCCCCCGACGAGCGGGGTCCCCGGTGAGCAGCCGCACTACGAGCCGCTGGCCCGGTGGCCGCTGGGCGGCGGTCCGGGGCGGTGACGGAGCCGCTTCCCGCTCCGCCACCGGCCCCGGTTACCGTTGTCGCCGTGAACGCTAAGACCAGAATGCGCATCGTGACGGGTGTGCTGGTGGTGCTCTTCCTCGTCGTCGTCCTGGCCTCGGCCCTGGGCGGTCGCTGACCCCTGGCGGGTACGGCTACCAGGCGAAGGCTTCCGGGGAGGGGCCCGGCCCGGGGAAGATCTCGTCCAGCGCCCCGAGCAGCTCGTCGCCCAGCCGCAGCTCGACGGCGCGGAGTGCGGAGTCGAGCTGCCCGGCCGTGCGGGGCCCGACGATGGGGCCGGTGACGCCCGGCCGGGACAGCAGCCAGGCGAGCGCGACCTCGCCGGGTTCCAGGCCGTGCTCGGCGACGAGGTTCTCGTACGCCTCCAACTGCGCGCGGACCGCCGGGTCGGCCAGGGTGGTGGCCGCGCGCCCGGAGGCGGTACGACCGCTGCCGCCGCCCTCGCGTTCCTTGCGCAGCGCGCCGCCCAGCAGTCCGCCGTGCAGCGGGGACCAGGGGATGACGCCGAGCCCGTAGGACTCCGCCGCCGGGACGACCTCCATCTCGGCACGCCGCTCGGCCAGGTTGTAGAGGCACTGCTCGCTGACCAGCCCGAGGGAGCCGCGCCGGGCCGCGGTCTCGTTGGCCCGGGCGAGGTGCCAGCCCGCGTGGTTGCTGGAGCCCACGTAGAGCACCTTGCCCTGCTGTACCAGGACGTCCATGGCCTGCCAGATCTCGTCCCACGGCGTCGCCCGGTCGACGTGGTGGAACTGGTACAGGTCGATGTGGTCGGTGCCCAGGCGGCGCAGGCTGGCCTCCACCGAGCGGCGGATGTTCAGTGCGGAGAGCTTGTCGTGGTTGGGCCAGGGCGCCTCGCCGTCGGGCGCCATGTTGGCGTAGCCCTTGGTGGCCAGCACGGTCTTGTCGCGGCGGCCGCCGCCCTTGGCGAACCAGCTCCCGACGATCTCCTCGGTGCGGCCCTTGTTCTCGCCCCAGCCGTAGACGTTCGCGGTGTCGAAGAAGTTGACGCCCGCCGCCAGGGCGGCGTCCATGATCGTGTGGCTGTCGGGCTCGTTCGTCTGCGGCCCGAAGTTCATGGTGCCGAGAACGAGCCTGCTGACCTTCAGACCGGTGCGTCCGAGCTGCGTGTACTCCATGCCGACACGCTAGGCACCTGGAGCGCACTCGAAGCAAGGCGTACACGGCCGGTTACCCGCGTTCGGCCTCTTCCTCGGCCCTGTCGCCGGTACGGAAGACGCCCTCGACCGCCGCGAGGTAGGCGGTCTCGGCGCTGGTGCGGGCCAGGTTCGCGTCGACGGGGCGGCGGAGCATCAGCAGCCGGTAGTAGAACGGCGCGCCGAGGGCGGCGATGACCTCGAAGCTGTCCGTGTCGGGTGCGACCTCGCCGCGCTCGGCCGCGCGGTCCACCAGGGAGGCGACGTGCCGGACGCGGTCCGCGAAGACGGTCTGCAGCACCTCGGCGGCGCCCGGCTCGCGAACCGCGGCCGTCACGATGGCCTCGGCCAGCCGCTGGTTGCGCGGCTGCGTGTAGAAGTCGGCCAGGGACCGGGCCAGGGCGTGCAGGTCCTGGTGCAGGCTGCCGGTGTCGGGCACCGGGATTGTCCCGCCGCTGCGGCTCAGCAGGTCGCTGATGACGCCCTCGACCGTCCGCCAGCGGCGCCGGATCGTGGCGGCGTGCACTCCTGAGCGCTGGGCGATCCGCTCGATGGTGAGCGAGGCGATGTCCTGGGTGCCCAGCTCGTCCCAGGCCGCCGCGAGGACGGCCGCCCGGGTGCGCGCTGTGCGCCCGCCGGGGCGGGTGGCGCCGTGCGGCCGCGGATGCTCCTGCGGCCGGTCGGATTCCTGCGGTTCTGGGGGATTCATGGGTCCGCGTTGCGTCGAGGCTGGGATTCCGATTACTGTTCCACACACTTAGTGCGCGCTCGCGTGCATTAGTCGGGGGATGCCGCGAGCGCTCCGTGTGTGGTCCAAACCATCGCACTCGGGGTGTTCGCGGCACACAAGGGGCCAGTCTGGCCCAGCGGTCCCCCTGATGGCGCCCTGCGCGTCGGTCCAGGGGAGGTTCCGACGCGAAAGTTACGGCACCTGGCTGGATATGGCCGCACTTGACGGTACTTGACCGTACTTGACGGATCTTGGTGGACCGTTACGTAATGCGCCGGCGTCGCCGCACCCTGGCGCGCGGCGCCCGCACCCGGCGGCCCGGTCCCACCCGGCGGCCCGGTTCCCCGGCGGCCCGGTCCCACCCGGTGCGTCCGCTCCGGCCGGCCTGTCCTTACGGCGTTCCGGCGCGGTACGGGCCACCCACGCCCCACGCCTGGTGCAGCGCCTCGGCGAAGGCGGCGGCCATCCGGTGCTCGCCCTCGGCCGAGGGGTGGGTGCCGTCGTAGGTGTCCCGCCGCGGGGACCAGTCCTCCGGGGCCGAGGCCAGCAGCAGCGGCGACCGCGGCTCCGACCGCTCCGCCACCACCTTGGCCAGCAGCGTGTTGAAGTGCGCGCAGGAGGCGGCGAATCCGGCGTCGGTCACCGCGCGGATGTTGGGCAGGACCGGCAGCAGCACCGCGCGCAGCGCGGGGTCGGCGGCCCGCGCCCGGGTCAGGAACAGTTCGACGTTCTCCAGCGTCTGCTCCGGATCCGTGTAGAACCCGAGGTCTATCAGCCCGAGCGAGACCAGCAGCGTGTCCGCGCCGTGGGCCGCGACCGCCTCCTCCACGGCGGGCGCCATGTGCAGCCATCCCGCACCCCAGTCCGCGAGATGGGCCCGCGCGTGCGGTGGGAAGCGCGGATCTGCGTAGCCGTCGCCGCCGCCGTGCAGCGCCGTGCGGGGGCCGACGATCGACCAGCCGCCGTCAGGCACGGTGCGGGTGAGGTGCTGCCACATCCGGTAGCGCCAGGTGTGGGCGCCGGGCGCGCCGATCGTCATGGAGTCGCCGACGAAGAGAACGCGCATCCGCATATCCTCCGGGATGCCGACTCGCCCTGCACCGTGATGCTGGACACTGGGTGCCATGTCTGTGCGTATGCGTGGGGTCCGGGTCGGGGCGGCGGTCGCCGTGGTGTTGGGCGCGATGACGGCGTCCCCGGGCGTCGCCGCCGCCGCGGACGGCCCGGAGGGTTTCACCATCCGCGACTCCCGCATCACCGAGTCCAGTGGCCTCGCGGCCAGCCGCGCCCACAAGGGCGTCTACTGGACGCACAACGACTCCGACGACGGTCCGTACGTGTACGCGGTCGACAGCTCCACCGGCAAGACCGTCTGCCGCGTGACGCTCCAGGGCATCGACCCCAGGGACGTCGAGGCGATCTCCCTCGGCCCGGACGGCGACCTCTACGTCGGCGACATCGGCGACAACCTGGACGGCACCTGGCCCGAGGTGTGGATCTACCGCTTCCCCGAACCGAAGGAACTGCGCGGGGAGGTGACGGTGACCCCCACCCGCTACACCGTCCGCTACGACGGCGGCCCGCGGAACGCGGAGTCGCTGATGGTGCATCCCAAGACGGGGCGCGTCTACATCGCGAGCAAGAGCGCGAAGGGCGAGGGCGGCGTCTACGCGGGCCCCGGGAAACTGGACCCGAACGGCGTGAACACCTTCTCGCGGGTGGCGAAGATCGACTTCGAGGCGACGGACGGCGCCTTCTCCCCGGACGGCACCCGGCTGGTGCTGCGCGGCTACTTCAGTGCCTACGGCTACATCTGGCGGAACGGCAAGCCGGAGAAGATCGGTTCGGTGCCCGTGCCGCTGCAGCGCCAGGGCGAGTCGGTGACCTTCGCGAACGACGGGCGGACGTTGATGTACGGCTCCGAGGGCACGAACAGCGGTGTCCAGCCGGCCCGTCTGGAGGGCGAGGCGGTGCCGCCCGCCGCGCGCGAGGAGGACTCCGCGGACTCCGCGTCCGACGGCAAGGGCAGCGGCGGGGACTCCTCGGCGGACGACGACCGGAATCTGGCGCTGGGCGCCGGAACCTTCGTCGCGGCCCTGCTCGTCTGGTTCGGCCTGCGCCGCCTCTTCACCCGCCGCCGCGACTGACCGCCTCCGGCGCATGCCCACTCGGCGCCGTGCTCACGGCGCCGTGCTCACGGCGGCGTCATGCGTCGGCCCCCGGTGGCTCTCCCGGCGGCTGCCCTGCTGCGGACTCCGTGATCCACAGCGGCCTCCCGTCGTCACCGCACGCGACCGAGAACCCGTCGGCTGGTTCGAGACTGGTGCGGATGATGTGCAACCAGGTGTCGCCGACCTTGGCGACCGGTCGGTCGGGTGACCGCATGAAGCGGTGCGTCCTGACCTGGTTGTGGATCGTGTCGGCGCTGTCGGACCAGCGGATGACGGAGAACGCGGCTTCCATGAATCCCGCATAGCTGGCTTTGGAGTGATCCTGCGGCTCGCCCGTGTGACCGGCTGCTGCCCGGTCCAGTGATCTGCGGAGCAGATCACGAACGACGGGCATTGCCTCCGCACAGTACGTTGCCCAACTGATGTCGTCGGCGAGGCCGATTCCGTCCTGCTGGGCAAGAATGTTTCCCGTGTCGAATTCGCTGTCCATCCGGTGAACGGTGACACCGCTGCTCGGGTCGCCGTTGCGGATCGCCCAGAGCAGCGGCGCCGGGCCGCGGTACTTCGGCAGCATGGACACGTGGATGTTGAGCACGCCCAGCCGCGGAACGGCCAGCACGGGAGGGGGAAGCTTCCAGGCGAAGCCGAAGACGATCAGCAGATCGGGCCGGTGGCTCTTCAGTGCGAGAGCGAGACCGTCCATGCTCCCCGGGAGCAGCAGGTCCATCCCGGGCGGAACGGCATCGAGAATCGATGCCGTTGCCTCGCCGGCGTCAGGGAGGTTTCGGCCACCTGAGCGAAGGGAGCGGCCGTAGAAATAGGCGACCGGAAGGTGACCGGCGTCCGTGCAGGCCGCATGGACGGTGGAGAACTCGGCAGGGCCGGAAGAGATCACACCGATGCGCAGAGGGGCTGACATCTGACTGTTCTCCTGGTCGAGCGGAGCGGCGGTACTCAGCTTGCTGATCTGGGCAAGATGTACTCGTCGTGCGGGGTGCCCAGTTTCCAGGCCGATTCAAAAGCCTTCGTGCACAGCTCCACCACGTGTGGGTCGGTACTCAGTTCGTTGCCGCGCCAGCCGCCGTCCCCGGTGAAATGATTGAACAGTACAGTCGCGCTGTCGAAGATCCAGCAGTCGTTGCCCGGCAACGCCAGGCCGGAGGCGCGTGCACGAGGCAGCCAGTGGACCTCTTCCCCCGCCGCGATGTTCTGCGGCGTTCCCTCGTGCTCGAACTGAATGTACTCGGATGCCGGTTCGGAAATGATGCGGGTGCGGCGAATCCGTACCCCGCGCGTTGCGGTGGCCCGCATCAGGTCCAGCCAGTCGGCCTTGCTCGCGGCGTCCTGTTCAGGCCCCCATTTCCCGGCCCGCCACTTCTCGACATCGGCCAGCTCCTCGGCCACCGCATAGTGATCACGCATTTCCAGATGGCACGCCGATACCCGGCAATCATTGAAGAGCCGGGCCCAGCCCTCCGCATCAAGAGATTCCATTCGACTCCTCCTTTGACAGGTAGGAGAAAATCGAGGCAGGTACCCGGACGACTGTTTCACCGCTGGGGATCTTCATCTGTGCCAGATCGGCGGGGTCGCTGACCACGTAGCCTTGTACGATGAAGTCCCCGCTGTCCTCGTCCCGGTACAACCGCGGTGAACCCCCTTGTCCGGTGGAGCCGCCGACGAACGTAATCCTCATGATCGTCCCTCACCTCTCGGTATTCTGAACCACTCCAGAGTGCGGCAGCGAACAGCGCGTTCGAAAAGAACTGCCTGGTATATCCCTGATCAACTCTACTGATCTGTACCCGTGACGGGCCCTCAAGTGTGCATCTCGCAGGTACGGGGGGACAGAAACAAGCCATTCAATGGTTCCCCCTGACGGATGACCGATTCGGTGTGTCGGTTGGGGGGTAGTCCGAGCAAGGTGTTCGGCGAGGAGGGGATGTGACGGAGAGAGCGGGCGGGCAGGGACCGGAGCCGGAGGCCGCGGCTCACGTGGGCCCCCGCAACGATCTCTCGGGCTCCGCACGTAATGTCGTCCAAGCCGGCCAGGTCAGCGGCGACGTGCACGTCCACACGGCGGCGCTCGCCCCCGCACCCCGCCCCGCGCAACTGCCCGGGGACGTGCGCGGCTTCGTCAACCGGTCCGACGAGTTGAGCGCCCTGGACGGACTGCTGGACGCCCGTACGGGCAGTCATCAGGATTCCGATTCCGACGTGTTGCGCATCGCCGTTGTCGTCGGTACGGCCGGTGTGGGCAAGACGTCGCTCGCCGTACGCTGGGCACAACGTGCCAAGGAGCATTTCCCCGACGGGCAGTTGTACGTCAACCTGCACGGATACGATCCGGGACCGCCGATGACCGTCACGGACGTTCTCGGTCGGTTCCTGCGTGCGCTGGATGTGCCGGTGGGGCGTATCCCGGCCGGTGAGGAACCGCGCGCGGAACTGTTCCGATCGGTGATGGCCGGCCGGCGCGTGCTCGTCGTTCTGGACAACGCCGCTACCGTCGGCGTGATCCGTCCGCTGCTACCGGGGTCTCCGGGGTGCCTGGTGGCCATCACGAGTCGTACACGAATGTCGGGTTTGGTGGCACGGGAAGGTGCATATCGTGTGAGTGTGGAGACGCTGTCGGAAGCCGAATCCGTCCGACTGTTGCGCAGCACCATCGCCGCGTACCGCACCGATGACGCCGACGCGGAACTGGCCGAACTGGCCCGCCTGTGCGCGCGGTTGCCGCTCGCCCTTCGGATCGTGGCCGAACGTGCCGCAGCCCGACCGAGAATGCCGCTGCGTGACCTGATCACGGACCTGCGCGACGAGTCGGGACTGTGGGACGCGCTGTCGGCGACGAGCGAGGAGGGCGCCGAGGAAGCGGACGCAGTACGGACAGTCTTCGCCTGGTCCTACCGAGCCCTCCCCCCGCACGTTGCCCGCATGTTCCGGTTGCTGGGCCTGCATCCGGGGCCCGACTTCCGGGTGGAGGCCGCTGCCGCTCTCTCGGGCCTGAACCCGGTCCGCGCCCGGCGCCACCTCGACAACCTGGCCGGCGTCCACCTGTTGGAAGAGTGCGGGCATGACCGCTACCAGTTCCACGACCTGCTGCGCGCGTACGCCATCGACCAGGCCCAGCGTGAGGAATCGGCCGACGATCGGCGTGCCGCGCTGGAGCGTGTCCTGGGCTGGTATCTGCACTCCGCTGCTGCCGCCGCCCGAGCGGGCTCGTGCGCGTACACCATGCCGCTGCCCCTCGAACCGGTGGACGACCGAGTCTGCCCGATGTCCTTCGACGACGGGAAGCCGGCGATGGCCTGGTACGAAGCCGAGCGCGACAACCTCACCACAGCAGTCCGCATCGCGAGCTCTGCCGGGATGGACCGGATCGCCTGGCAGATCCCGGCTGCCCTGACGATGGTCGTCGCAGACCGGGAACCGGCCGACGCTTGGCTGCCCGCCCAGCGAGTGGCCCTCGAGTCCGCCCGCAGAGCCGGCGACCGATACGGGGAAGCAATCACTCTCGACAATCTGGGCATCGCCTACCGGCACCTGTTCCGGCTGCCCGAGGCCGAGGAGTGCTTCGACGCTGCCCAGAGTGCCTTCCGGGACCTCGACAGCCCCTTCGGATGCGCGCGGGCCGCCAACGGGATGGGTGTGGCATATATGCTCGCGCATCGCGTCGATGACGCCGCGGCCTGCTTCGAGCAGGCGCTGGAGCAGGCGCACGCACTCGGTGACCCGGTCTACGCAGGGGCATTCACCCGCAACCTCGGATGGGCGCTCCTGGAGCAGGACGATCTCGACCAGGCGGAGCGCCGGCTGAGTCGGGCGGCGACGCTGCTGGCCGACGCGGAAGAGCCGCTGGAGCGGGCCGAGGCGCTCACCCTGCTGTCGACGGTTCATCGGCGGGCCGGACGCTTCTCGCGGGCGAACCACATGGCTGAGCAGGCGTTGGCCGTCGCGGGCGAGGCCGACGGAAAGCTCTTCGAAGCCCTCGCTCTCCTGGAGTTGGGACGTGTCTGCTCGGCCCGGGAGAACGGCGCCGAAGCTCTCGGGCATCTGCATCAGGCATCTCTACTGTTCCGACGAGTCGGCCGTACCGATCTGCAGGCCGCCGCGTGGGACGCGACCGGGGAGGCGTATCTCCTGCTCGGGCGCGCCGACGACGCTGCGGCGTTCCATCGCCGGGCCGCCACGGCGTTCCGCGCCAGGGGCGACAACTGGTCGTCGGCGCTCTCCCTGGCCCGCCTTGCCGACGCGTTGACCAAGCAGGGGATGTCCCACGAAGCGCAGGAACATCGCGGCGAGGCTCTTCGCCTGCTTGCAGGCTTTCCTGACAGGGCGGCGGAAGCGAAACGGGCGGAGCTGCGGGCGGCCCGGATGGAGACGTGAGCCGACGCGTGGGCTCGTCGTCAGCGCGAACCGCACTGCCGGTGTTCGGTGGCGGCGACGAAGACGGCCCGGGCAGTTGTGCCGGAGACGACGGCCGGTCCGTGGGGAGCCCCGGACGGGGACGCCGCCGGGGCAGTCGTCCGGCATCTCCATGCAGCCACGCTCCCCGTGGCCGGGGTAGCTGCACGTGCGTCGTACCGGCAGAGCCGAGGTGTCAGGACTCGTCCTCGACGGGGCACCCCCGGAGGGCTGCTCTGCGCTGGTCCAGCAGGTGCTGGAAGCCGTCCAGGAGGGCGCGGACGGCGAAGCGGGTGCTGTCGGCCGGATCGGCGGTGAAGGCGTCGTCGGGGAGGGCGGCCAGCCGGGAGAGGCCGCCCTCTTCCATGCCGCGCACGATGTAGGGCTCCTGGGTGCGCCAGAACTCCTCGTCCGTGACGCCGGACTGCAGGGCCGCCTGCTGGTACAGCACGTGGGAGCGGGCGGCGCCCATGACGAGGTTCTCCAGGGCGACCAGGACGTTCATCTTCTCCTGGCCGCCGAGCGGGAGGTCCTCCAGTGCCGCCAGGGCGAAGTCGAGCCCGGCCGTGGAGCGGGGGCCCAGGACCGGGCGGGCCTGGTTGATCTGGAGCAGCCAGGTGTGGGTGGTGTACAGCTCCCAGGAGCGTTCGGCGATCAGTTCGAGCGTGGCCCGCCAGTCCTCGCCGGGGCGCTGCTCCCGTTCGTCCGGTACGGCCTGCACGTGGTCGTACATCAGGGCCACCAGTTCGTCCTTGCCCGGCACGTAGCGGTACAGGGACATGGTGCCGACGCCGAGTCCGGTGGCGACGCGGCGCATGGAGAGGGCGGTCAGGCCCTCGCGGTCGGCGATGTCCACGGCGGTGCTGACGATCTGCGCGAGCGTCAGCCCGGGTTTGGGGCCGCGCGCGGGGCGGTCCTGTCCCGTCCGGCCCCACAGCAGGTCCAGGCTGCGGACGAGCCGGGTGAGTCCGTCGCGGCCGTGGTCTGCGGGGTCCGTGCCCGGGTGGTTGCTCGTCATGGTCGGGCCATCGTAGGGAATTCTCTTGCCGGTATCTGCGTAGGCTGTACGCTGTTTTATCTGAGTACGGTGTACCCAATTCGAGGAGGGGATGCATGTCCGCACCACCGCTGGACCAGTACTCCGTCGTGGCCGAGGGGCTGCGCAGGACCTATGGCGACGCACGCGCGCTCGACGGGCTCGACCTGGCCGTGCCGCGCGGCACCGTCTTCGGACTGCTGGGGCCGAACGGCGCCGGCAAGACCACCGCCGTACGCGTACTGACCACCCTCGTCCGGCTCGACGGCGGCCGAGCCGCCGTCGCCGGGCACGACGTGAGCCGCAGCCCGCGCGCCGTACGCGGCAGGATCGGACTCACCGGGCAGCACGCCGCCGTGGACCGGATCCTCACGGCGCGGCAGAACCTGGAGATGTTCGGCCGCCTCTTCCACCTCGGCACCGCCAGCGCCCGGCGCCGGGCAGCCGAACTCCTCGACCGGTTCGGGCTCACCGAGGCGGCCGACAAGCAGCCGCAGGGCTTCAGCGGCGGTATGCGGCGCCGCCTCGACCTGGCCTCCAGCATGATCCTCGCCCCGGAGGTGCTCTTCCTGGACGAGCCGACCACCGGGCTCGACCCGCGCGGGCGCAGCGAGGTGTGGGACGCGGTGCGCGGACTGACCCAGCAGGGCACCACCGTCGTCCTGACGACCCACTACCTGGACGAGGCCGACAAGCTCTCCGACCGGATCGCCGTCATCGACCGGGGCCGCAACGTCACCGAGGACACCCCGGCCGGACTCAAGCGGACTGTCGGTGGCGACCGCATCGAGGTCGTCGCCGCCGAGGCCCGTGATCTGCCCGTCGTGACCGCCGCCGTCGCCCGTGTCGCGAAGCGAGGTGCCGAGCCGGAGAGCGACGCCGCCGAACTACGCGTCCACGCACCCGTCTCGGCCGGGGTCCCCGCGCTCACCGAGGTGGCGCGCGGCCTCCAGGACGAGGGTGTGACGGTGGCCGACATCGGCCTGCGCCGCCCCACGCTGGACGAGGTCTTCCTCGCCCTGACCGGCAGATCCGGCGGCGAGCAGCGGGAGAGCGCGGAGCACCCGGAGGCCGCCGTATGAGTGTCGTCGCGCCGGCCGCGGAGCGGCAGCACGCAGGGCAGCGGCTGTACTGGGCGGTGGCCGACTGCTGGACGATCGTCCGCCGCGACCTGACCCACCTGGCGAAGCAGCCGTCCATCGTCGCCTGGCAGCTCGGTTTTCCCCTCGTCTCCGTGCTGCTGTTCGTCTACGTCTTCGGCAGTGCGATGGAGGTCGGCGAGGGGGTGGACTACAAGAGCTACGCGATGCCCGGGATGTTCGCCATGACCATGGCGTTCGGCTTCATGAACACGGCGGTCGCCGTCGCCGTGGACAAGGAGCGCGGGGTCACCGACCGGTTCCGCTCCATGCCGATGGCGCCCTCCGCCGTGGTGACCGGGCGCGGGGTCTCCGACCTCCTGCACGCGGCGCTCGACCTGGCCGTGCTGGCGGCGATCGCCCTGGCCATCGGCTGGCGTTCGGACGGCGGGCTGCTCAGCACGGTGTGGGCGTTCGTGCTGCTGCTCCTGCTGCGCTTCGCGCTCATCTGGGCCGGCGTGCTGCTCGGCCTGCTCGCCAGGAACCAGGAGTCGGCGGGCAACCTGTTCGCCGTCGCCTTCCCCTTCGGCATGGTCTCCAGCGTCTTCACCCCGCCCTCCGCCATGCCGGACTGGCTGGGCACCCTCGCCATGTGGAATCCCGTCTCGGCCACCGCGAACGCCGTCCGCGAGCTGTACGGCAACCCGCTGCCCGGCGGAGGAAGCTGGATCGAGGAGCACGCGGAGCTGATGGCGGTGGTGTGGCCGCTGGCGCTGACGGCCGTCTTCCTGCCGCTCGCCGTCCGCAGGTTCCAGCACCTCGGCAGGTGACGCCCGGACGCTGACGGCGGGGCCCCGGCAGCCGACCTGCGCGCGGGAGCCGTGCGGCTACTCGCCGACCAGCCGCAGCTCGTAGTGGACCGGCCGGTCGAACATCAGCCGGTAGCCGAGCGGCACCAGGAAGCCCTGGGTGAGGGGGTGTCTGCGGGCGAGCTGGGCGGCGGCGTGCCGGGCCTCGCTGTCCCGCAGCTCCCGCACCCGGGCCTTCATCGGCGCCCCGGCGGGGGTGCCGGTGAGGGTGGCGGCGGCCAGCTCCACCTCCGGGTAGCGCTCGATGTGCTCCCGCTGCCGGGCGCGGGCGTGCGTGCGCACATACGCGTGGTCCCCCTCGACGGCGATCTGCGCGCCGTGCCCGAAGGGCGTGCCTTCCCTCTCGTAGGTCGTCAGCCGTACCCGCCGTTCCCGGGCGAACAGCTGAAAACCGGTGCTGGGAGTGCTCATGCGGCATCCCGTACCCGATCGCGGGCGCGGGGATGCGCCGCGGCCGCACGCGAACGCCGGACGGGCTACGCGGTAGCCCGTCCGGCGCTCCGGTGCTCCGAGGCCGTCAGAGGCGCTCGATCACCCAGTCGACGCACGCGGTCAGCGCTTCCACGTCCGCCGGCTCCACCGCCGGGAACATGGCGACGCGTAGCTGGTTGCGCCCCAGCTTCCGGTAGGGCTCGGTGTCCACGATGCCGTTGGCCCGCAGCACCTTGGCCACCTCGGCGGCGTCCACGCTGTCCGCGAAGTCGATGGTGCCCACGACCTGGGAGCGCTGGTCCGGGTCGGTGACGAAGGGCGTCGCGTAGGACGCCTTCTCCGCCCAGTTGTAGAGCCGCGCCGAGGAGTCGGCGGTGCGGGAGACGGCCCACTCCAGGCCGCCCTGCCCGTTGAGCCAGTCCAACTGCTCGCCGAGCAGGAAGAGCGTGGCCAGCGCCGGGGTGTTGTACGTCTGGTTCTTGCGCGAGTTGTCGATCGCCGTCTGCAGGTCGAAGAAGGCCGGGATGTGCCGGTCCGAGGCCGCGATCCGCTCCGCGCGCGCGACGGCGGCGGGCGAGAAGACCGCGATCCACAGCCCGCCGTCGGCCGCGAAGGACTTCTGCGGCGCGAAGTAGTAGACATCCGTCTCGGTGATGTCGACCGGCAGGCCCCCGGCGCCGGAGGTGGCGTCCACCAGCACCAGTGCGCCGTCGTCGGCGCCCGGTACCCGGCGCAGCGGCATGGCGACGCCCGTGGAGGTCTCGTTGTGGGTCAGTGCGTAGGAGTCCACGCCCTGCTCGCCGCGGGCCTCGGGGTGGGTGCCCGGGTCGCTCTGGATGACGCTGGGCTCGCCCAGCCAGGGCGCCTGCTTGGCGGCCTTCGCGAACTTGGAGGAGAACTCGCCGAACGACAGGTGCTGGGACCTGTTCTCGATCAGGCCGTGGGTCGCCACGTCCCAGAAGGCGGTGGAGCCGCCGTTGCCGAGTACGACCTCGTACCCGTCCGGCAGCGAGAAGAGGTTCCGTACGCCGTCACGTACCTGTCCGACCAGGTTTTTGACGGGCGCCTGCCGATGTGAGGTGCCCATGAGCGAGGTACCGGTCGCAGCCAGGGCGCTGAGCGCCTCCGGACGCACCTTGCTGGGGCCCGAGCCGAAACGGCCGTCGGCGGGCTTGAGGTCAGCGGGAATCTGGAGATCAGCCACGGGGCCAGCCTAGTGCCGCCGTCCAGACCGCCTCGGCAGCCGTCCAGCGCCTGAGACGGGCGGCCGGACCCGCCGGGGGCCGGGCGGCGGATCCGCCGGGGCCGGTGCGGATCGCGCTCCGGCCCATAAGCTGGGTGTATGACAGCAGGTCACAGACCCGGTCCCGATGATGTGCGCCGCCTCGCGCTCGCGCTGCCCGAGAGCAAGGAGGTCGAGGCGTGGTCCATGCCGACCTTCCGGGTGGCGGGGAAGATGTTCCTGACCATGCCCGACGACGAGTCCTCCTTCGCGGTGCGCTGCCCGAAGCTGGAGCGCGGCGAGCTGATCGCGGCCGAGCCGGAGAAGTTCTGGGTGCCACCGCACGAGGCGGGCTCGAACTGGGTGCGGGCCCGGCTGGCGGCCCTGGAGGACATGGCGGAGCTGCGGGACATCGTCGTCGACTCCTGGCGGCAGGCCGCGCCGCCCCGGCTGCTGGAGACATTCACCGCACCCGACCCGTAGGAGGGATGAGCCCCGACCCGTACGGGGGAGGGGCCGGGAGGGGCCCACCGCGCCGTGCGGGGGGCGAGTCCCGTACGGCGCGGTACCCACCGCTCCCCGGCCGCTCTTCAATGGCCGGGGTGGACAGCTTCGCAGCCGCCTCTCGGCCAGATCGGCGGGCTGACAAAAACCGGTCTTTCCGCAGGTGGGACCCGTTTCGGCGGGGACGCGGCAGCGTGACGCGGACCACAGACACGAAAGATCCCGCAAGGGCAGCGCGGGGCGGGCTCCAGCGTGCACGCTGTGCCCATGGGAGACGCACGTAGGGCAGACGCACAGGAGCTGGAGCGGGCGCTGCGCGCCGCGGTGCGCGGCGGTGAGGTGGAGTTCGGCGCCCAGGACAGAGCACTCATGACGATGGACGCCTCCAACTACCGGCGGGTGCCGCTGGGCGTGGTGGCGCCGAAGGACGACGACGACGTGGCGGCCGTGCTGGCCGTCTGCCGCGAGCAGGGCGTACCCGTGGTGGCGCGCGGCGCGGGCACCTCCATCGCCGGGCAGGCGACCGGACTCGGCGTCGTGCTGGACTTCACCCGGCACCAACGCACCATCGAGCACCTCGATCCGGAGGCCCGCACCGCCGTCGTGCGCCCCGGCGTCATCCTGGACGACCTGCGCGGGGCCGCCGGAGCCCACGGGCTCACCTTCGGGCCCGACCCCTCGACGCACGCGCGCTGCACGCTCGGCGGGATGATCGGCAACAACTCGTGCGGCTCCCACTCGGTCGCCTGGGGCACCACCGCCGACAACGTGCACGAGCTGGAGGTCCTCACCTACGGCGGCGAGCGGGCCCGGCTCGCGCGGGGCGGCTCCGGGGTTCCCGAGCGGCTGCGCGCCGGAGCCTCCTCCCTGGTCCAGGGCGAACTGGCCCGGCTGCGCACCGGGTTCCCCGAGCTGCCGCGCCGGATCTCCGGCTACGCGCTCGACGAGTTGCTGCCCGAGAAGGGCGAGGACTGGGCGCGTGCCTTCACCGGCAGCGAGGGCACCCTGGGCGTGCTCACCCGGGCCACCGTCAAGCTGGTGCCGACTCCCGGCGCACGGGTGCTGGCGGTGCTCGGCTACGCCGACGAGTCCGCGGCGGCCGAGGCCGCCGCGGGGCTGCTGCCCTACGGTCCGCTGACCGTCGAGGGGATGGCCAACGACCTGGTGGGTGACGCGGCGCGGGCCTCCCTGCCCAGGGGCGGCGCCTGGCTGTTCGTGGAGGTCGGCGGCGACGACGCGGCGCAGGCCAGGGCCAACGCCGAGGCGCTGTGCCGCGCGGCGCGCGAGGGCACCACCGACCACACGCTGGTCACCGAACCGGCCGGGCAGCGAGCCCTGTGGCGGGTGCGCGAGGACGCCTCGGGCACCGCGACCCGGATGCCGGACGGTGCCGAGGCATGGCCCGGCTGGGAGGACTGCGCCGTCCCTCCGGCCCGGCTCGGCGCGTATCTGCGGGACTTCCGCGAACTGCTGCGCGAGTACGGGCTGCGCGGGCTGCCCTACGGGCACTTCGGGGACGGCTGCATCCACGTGCGGATCGACTTCGACCTGCTGGGCGAGGCGGGCATCGCGACGTTCCGGGACTTCTCCACCGCGCTCGCCGACGTCGTGGTGGCGCACGGCGGCTCGCTCTCCGGCGAGCACGGCGACGGCCTGGCCCGCGCCGAGCTGCTGACCCGGATGTACGGCGAGGAGATGGTCGGGCTCTTCGGCCGGTTCAAGGACCTGTGGGACCCGGCGGACGGCCTCAACCCGGGGGTGCTCGTCCGGCCGGACCCGCTGGACGCCAACCTGCGGTTCGCGCCGCTGCCGCGCAAGCCCGTCGACGTCGAGTTCGGCTATCCGCACGACGGCGGTGACTTCTCCGCCGCCGTCCGCCGCTGCGTGGGCGTCGCCAAGTGCCGGAACGAGTCGGCCGGGGCGAGCGTGATGTGCCCGTCCTTCCGCGCCACCGGCGAGGAGAAGCACTCCACCCGCGGACGCGCCCGGCTGCTGCACGAGATGCTCGCCGGGGAGGTCGTCACCGACGGCTGGCAGTCCGAGGAGGTGCACGACGCGCTCGACCTGTGCCTCTCGTGCAAGGGCTGCCGCAGCGACTGCCCGGTGGGCGTCGACATGGCCACCTACAAGGCCGAGTTCATGCACCATTACTACGAGGGCGACGCCGCGTCCGGCACCCCGGGCAAGCGCCGGCCGATGGCGCACTACTCGATGGGCTGGCTGCCGCGCTGGCTGCGGCTGGCCGCCGCCACCCGCACCGTGCCGCTGCTGAACGCGGGCGCCAAGGTGCCGCCGTTGGCCGCCCTCGCCAAGCGGCTGGGCGGGCTGGCGCCGGAGCGGGACATCCCGGCACTGCCCCGCACGCCCTTCACCCACTGGTGGCGCAAGCAGCCCGGCCGCGCTGCCGACGGCGGCAAGCCGGTCGTGCTGTGGCCGGACACCTTCACCAACTACCTCTCGCCCGAGGCGGGCTCGGCTGCCGTGCAGGTCTTCCAGGACGCCGGGCTGCGCCCGGTGGTGCCGCCGAAGCAGGTGTGCTGCGGCCTCACCTACGTCTCCACGGGCCAGCTCGACCGGGCCCGCGCGGTGATGCGCCGCACCCTGGACGTCATGGAACCGGCCCTGGACGCGGGCCTGCCGGTGGCCGTCCTGGAGCCGCCGTGCGCGGCGGCGCTGCAGACGGACGTCCCCGAGCTGCTGGGCGACGACCCCCGCGCGAAGCGGCTGGCGGAAGCCGTCCGCACGTTCGCGCAGACCCTGGAGGAGCAGGCACCCGACTGGGAACCGCCCCGGATCGACCGGCCGGTCGCCGGGCAGACCCACTGCCACCAGCACGCCGTCATCGGCGACGCCGCCGAGCGGCGGCTGCGGGACCGGGCGGGCCTGGTCGGCGACCTCAGCGGCGGCTGCTGCGGGCTGGCCGGCAACTTCGGCTTCGAGAAGGGGCACTACGAGGTGTCCGCGGCCTGCGCGGAGGACCAGCTCCTCCCGGCCCTGCGCGCCGCCGAGCCGGGCACCGAGATCCTGGCCGACGGCTATTCCTGCCGCACCCAGATGGACCAGCTGGGCGGCTTCCGCAGCCGGCACCTGGCGGAGGTGCTGGCCGAGGGCCTGACGGCGCGCCCGGCGTCCGCCGCGGCGGCCGCGTCCTCGGACTCGTCCGCCGATCCGGCCGCCGGCCCCGCCGGGGAGCCGGCCGCCGGGGAGTGACGTGCCCGGCGGGTCCGGGGGTGGCGGCCCCGGACCCGCCGGTCCGCGCAGCCCGCGGGCTAGGCGTTCACCACGAAGTCGAACGAGCCCGCCAGTCCGCGGCCTTCGGCCCGGACGTCCATCAGCAGCCGGGAATCGAAGATCGCGTCCGTGCCGTTGCGCGGCTCACCGGGGAAGTAGAGCTGGGTGGTGAGCACCGGCCGGTAGGGCGCCTGCACCTTGACGTGCAGATGCCGGGTGCGTCCCGGGTACAGGCCGGGCCGCAGGGTGGTCAGCCGGAAGGCGCCCCGCCCGTCGGTGTACTGGTGGCCCCGGAACCGGTACCCCGTGTTGTCGTAGGCGCCGTCCGGGTCCGCCTGCCACCAGTCGAGCAGCACGTGCGCCAGCGGGGCGCAGTTCCGTCCGAAGACATAGCCGCTGACGACCAGCGGCGTTCCCGGGGTGCCCGGCGGCACGAGCGAGTCCCGCTCGGGGGAGTAGGGCTTGAAGTACGGGCCCTCGGTCTGCGGGGGCGTCGGGTCGTCGCCGTCGTCGCAGGAGGGGGTCGGGGCGAGCTGCTCCCCGGCCCCGCGCCGGTCGCGGGCGAGTGCCGGGGTGCCTGCGGCGCCGCCCACGAGTACCGCCGCGGGCCCGGCCGCCACCGCGGCCCGCAGTACGCTCTTGCGGCTGACTCCGCGGCGGCGGCCGGGTGCGGGCTGGTCGTCGTCCGTGTGGGACATGGTCGGTTCCTCGCTCTCCTGGATGGGGGAAGTGCGGGGGACGGACGCGTCCGGCCGGGTTCGGCCGAGTGGGGACGACGCTACGGGCGGCGTGCGCGGGGGTCGATGGACGGAGCTACCGGAGCGTGGTGTTTTCGTCGCTGCCGGGCGTCCCGTGGTTCTCGCGCCGGAACTCGCCCGGGCTGGCGCCGGTCTCGCGGCGGAAGAAGCGGCAGAAGTAGGCGGGGTCGGCGAAGCCCACCTCGTGCGCCACCTGGCGCACCGTCATGGCCGTCCCGGCCAGCAGCCGCTTGGCCTCCAGTACGTGGGCGTGCCGGATGAGCTCTCCGGGTGTCCGCCCGGTGCCCGTGCGGACGGCGGTGTTCAGGTAGCCCACGGAGACGCCCAGTTCCGCGGCGCAGGCCGTGACCGTGCGGGCCGCGGCGGCCTCCGGGCGCTCCAGCAGCCGGACGAACTGCCCGGCGACGGCCGCGGGCCGGGAGCAGGCGGCTTCGCCGTCCGGTGCGCCTCCGGGGTGCTCCTGGGCCGGTAGGCGGTCGGCCTGGACGAGCAGGATGTGCAGGTACGCCTGGAGGACGGTGCGCATGCCGGGCTGTGCCTGGCCGTACTCGGTGCGCATCCCGGCCAGCAGTTCCGCCACGCGGGCTGCCGCGGGCGGGGACAGCGGCAGGGAGGGGTGCGCGCCGAGCCGGCGCAACAGGGTGCGGTCGCCGGGGTGGGCGAGCAGGAACGCCTCGTCGAACAGGACCACGCAGCCCTGCACCTGCTCGTGCTGCTGCCAGTGGTGCGACTGGCCGGGCGTGATGAAGCACAGGTGCGGTGGACGCAGTGTCCACCGCCGCAGGTCGATGACGTGGGCGCCGCTGCCGCCGGTGACGTAGGCGATCTCGTGGAAGGTGTGCCGGTGCGGGTAGGCGGCGCGGGAGAGCGGGCCGATCGAGTCGAAGGTGCCGATGGCGAAGGGGAGTCGGCGCGGCGCGGGGACGTCCAGGCGGTGCAGCGGCATGGTGCGGTGCGCGCGTCGGGAGCTGTCGGTGGCCACCACGGTCCGCCCTCTCTTCCGGTCTGCCGGATGTCTCGGCGCGGCGCCGGGCTGTGCGGTCGTCTGCCGCCGCTGTCCGCCCGAGGGCTACCCGAGGGGATCGGCCGGTCACCCGGAAAAAGTCATGCAAGCACGCTTGCTTGTTTTTGACCGGGCTGTCAGTCTCGGTGCCACGGACGGCGATCGGGCGTGTCCGCGGGGCGGTGCGAGCCCCGGCGGGCCGCACCGTGGAGGGAGGGCGGGGCTGTGGCCTCAGCGGCGGACGTGCTCGGCGAGGTGCTGGCGGACCTGCGCGCCGAGAGCGCGGAGGCGGACCGGCTGGTCGCGGACCTGCCCGCGGAGCGCTGGACGGCGGCCACACCGGCCGCCGGCTGGACGGTCGCCCACCAGATCGCCCACCTGGCCTGGACGGACGAGCAGGCGCTGCTCTCCGCGACCGACCCGGCGGCCTTCCGCCGCCGGGTGGAGGAGATGGCGGCCCGTCCCGACGCGGCGGCGACCTTCATCGACGACACCGCGGCCGAGGGCGCCCGGCTGCCGCCCGCCGAACTCCTGGCCCGCTGGCGGACCGGACGCACCGCGCTGGCCGAAGCGCTGGCCGCGGTGCCGGCCACGCAGCCGCCGGGGACGCGGCTGCCCTGGTTCGGGACGTCGATGAGCGCGGCGAGCATGGCGACCGCGCGGCTGATGGAGACCTGGGCGCACGGCACCGACGTCGCCGACGCGCTCGGCGCCGCACGCGAGCCGACCGCCCGGCTGCGGCACATCGTCCGCATCGGGGTGCGCGCCCGCGACTTCGGCTACGCCGCGCACGGACTCCGTCCGCCCGCCGAGCCGTTCCGCGTGGAGGTGACCGGACCCGGCGGCGAGGTGTGGGCCCACGGCCCCGAGGACGCGGCGCAGCGGGTGACCGGCAGCGCCCTGGACTTCTGCCTGCTGGCCACCCAGCGGGTGCACCGCGACGACACCGCGCTGCGGGCCGAGGGCACCGAGGCGGAACGCTGGCTGGGCATCGCGCAGGCGTTCGCGGGGCCGCCCGGCACCGGCCGGGCGGCGGGCGGCCGGCCGGCGGGCGGCCGCCCGGTGCGGGAGGGACGGGAGGGAGAGGCATGACGGCACCGGAGCCCGCCCCCCGCGAGCCGCTGCGGATCGGGAACGCCTCCGGCTTCTACGGCGACCGCGCCGACGCGCTCACCGAGATGCTGACCGGCGGCCCGCTGGACGTCCTCACCGGCGACTACCTCGCCGAGCTGACCATGCTGATCCTGGGCCGCGACCGGCTCAAGGACCCCGCACGCGGCTACGCCAGGACGTTCCTGCGGCAGTTGGAGACGGGACTGGGCCTGGCCCGGGACCGCGGCGTCACCCTCGTCACCAACGCGGGCGGCCTCAACCCGGCGGCCCTCGCCGACGCGGTACGGGAGTTGAGCGAACGCGTCGGCGTGCCCGCGCGGGTCGCCCACGTGGAGGGCGACGACCTGCTCGCCGCAGGCGACTGGGGCGAGGGCGTGCTGACGGCCAACGCCTACCTGGGCGGCGCCGGGATCAGCGCCTGCCTGCGGGCCGGTGCCGATGTCGTCGTCACCGGGCGGGTGGCCGACGCCTCGCTGGTCAGCGGCTGCGCCGCGGCGCACTTCGGCTGGGCCGACGACGACTGGGACCGGCTCGCCGGAGCCGTCGTCGCCGGGCACGTCCTGGAGTGCGGGACGCAGGCGACCGGTGGCAACTACGCCTTCTTCGTACGGGACGGGATCGACATGCGGCACCCCGGCTTCCCGCTCGCGGAACTCGCGGAGGACGGCTCCGCGGTGCTCACCAAACACCCCGGGACCGGCGGCGCGGTCACCGTCGGCACCGTCACGGCGCAACTCCTCTACGAGACAGCGGGGCCGCGCTATCCGGGCCCCGACGTGACCGCCCGCCTGGACTCCGTGCGGCTCAGCCAGGCGGGCACCGACCGGGTGCGGATCGAGGGCGTCCGGGGCGAGCCCCGCCCGGACAGCCTCAAGGTCGGCCTCACCCGGCTGGGCGGCTACCGCAACGAGGTCACCTTCGTGCTGACCGGGCTCGACGTGCCCGCCAAGGCGGACCTGGTGCGCGAGCAGCTGGAGGCCGCCCTCTCCCGCCCCGGGGTGCGGCGCCCGGCCCAGGTGGACTGGAGCCTCGCCCGCACCGACCGGCCCGACGCCGCGGCCGAGGAGGAGGCCAGCGCGCTGCTGCGGCTGGTGGTGCGGGACCCGGAGGAGAGCGCGGTCGGCCGCGCCGTCTCCGGCCCGGCGATCGAGTTGGCGCTCGCGAGCTACCCCGGCTTCCATGTGACGGCCCCGCCCGCGCGCGGGGCGCCGTACGGTGTTTTCGAGGCGGCGTACGCGGACGCGGGGTCGGTGCCGCACGTGGCGGTGCTGCCGGACGGCACGCGGCTGGACGTCTCCTTCCCCGCCGCCGCTCCCCGGCGGCAGCCGACCGGGTCGCCGGACGACGGGCAGCCGACCGGGTCGCCGGACGTCCCGACCGGGCCGCCGGACGACGCGTCGCAGCCCGCGCCCTCGACCTCGACCTCGACCGAAGAGCCCCCGTCCGAAGTGCCTCCGCCCGGCGCCCCGGCCACCCGCCGGGCCCCGCTCGGCCTGGTCGCCGGGGCCCGCAGCGGCGACAAGGGCGGGAGCGCCAACATCGGGGTGTGGGCGTACGGCGCGGACCCGGACCTCTACGCGTGGCTGCGCGAGACCCTGACCACCGACCGGCTGCGTGCGCTCCTGCCCGAGGTGCGGGAGCTGTCCGTCACCCGGCACGAGTTCCGCAACCTCGCAGCGCTCAACTTCGTGATCGACGGCATCCTCGGCGACGGCGTGGCCGCGCAGCACCGGTTCGACCCGCAGGCCAAGGCGCTCGGCGAATGGCTGCGCGCCCGCCACCTCGACATACCGGAGGTGTTCCTCCCATGAGCCCAGCGACGAGCCCCGGCCCGGTCGGCACCGCGCCCGGCCCCGCGTCCGCGCCGGGTCCCGCGTCCGGCCCCGCCCCCGGTCCCCCTCCCGGCACCGGCCCCGGCATCGGCACCGGGCCCGCGGGACCGCCCGGCCCGGCGGCCCTCCGCAGCGCCCTGGACACCGCGGCGCCGGAATACGCCGACAACCGCGCCGCGATGCTCGGCAAACTGGCCGAACTCGACACCGAGCAGGCCGCGGCGCTCGCCGGCGGCGGCGAGAAGTATCTGACACGGCACCGCGAACGCGGCAAGCTCCCGGCCCGCGAGCGGATCGAACTGCTCCTCGACCCGGACACCCCGTTCCTGGAGCTGTCGCCGCTCGCCGCGTGGGGCAGCGACTACACCACCGGCGCCTCGCTGGTGGCCGGGATCGGCGTCGTCGAGGGCGTCGAGTGTCTGATCACCGCGAACGACCCCACCGTCCGGGGCGGCGCCAGCAACCCGTGGACGATGAAGAAGGCGCTGCGGGCCAACGAGATCGCCTACGCCAACCGGCTGCCCTGCATCAGCCTGGTGGAGAGCGGCGGCGCCGACCTGCCCAGCCAGAAGGAGATCTTCATCCCCGGGGGCGCCCTCTTCCGGGACCTCACCCGGCTCTCCGAGGCGGGCATCCCCACCATCGCCGTGGTGTTCGGCAACTCGACGGCGGGCGGCGCCTACATCCCCGGCATGTCGGACCACGTCATCATGGTCAAGGACCGTGCCAAGGTGTTCCTCGGCGGGCCGCCGCTGGTGAAGATGGCCACCGGCGAGGAGGCCGACGACGAGGAGCTGGGCGGCGCCGACATGCACGCCCGCACCTCCGGGCTGGCCGACCACTACGCGCTCGACGAACCCGACGCGCTGCGCCGCGCCCGCCGCGTCGTCGCCCGGCTCAACTGGCGCAAGGCGCACCCCGACCCGGACCCGGCCACCGTGCGCGAGCCGCTGTACGACCCCGAGGAGCTGCTGGGGGTGGTGCCCGGCGAGCTGAAGGTGCCGTTCGACCCGCGCGAGGTGATCGCCCGGATCGTGGACGGCTCGGAGTTCGACGCGTTCAAACCGCTGTACGGGACGAGCCTGGTGACCGGCTGGGCCCGGCTGCACGGCTACCCGGTCGGCATCCTCGCCAACGCGCAGGGCGTGCTCTTCAGCGAGGAGTCGCAGAAAGCCACCCAGTTCATCCAGTTGGCCAACCAGCGCGACATCCCGCTGCTGTTCCTGCACAACACCACCGGCTACATGGTCGGCACGGAGTACGAGCAGGGCGGCATCGTCAAACACGGCTCGATGATGATCAACGCCGTCTCCAACTCGAAGGTGCCGCACCTGTCGGTGCTGCTGGGCGCCAGCTACGGCGCCGGCCACTACGGGATGTGCGGCCGCGCCTACGACCCCCGCTTCCTGTTCGCCTGGCCCAGCGCCAAGTCCGCGGTCATGGGCCCGCAGCAGCTCGCGGGCGTGCTGTCGATCGTGATGCGGGAGTCGGCCGCGGCCAAGGGCAAGGAGTTCGACGAGGAGGCGGACGCCGGACTGCGGGCCATGGTCGAGCAGCAGATCGAGAGCGAGTCGCTGCCGATGTTCCTCTCGGGCCGCCTCTACGACGACGGCGTCATCGACCCGCGCGACACCCGCACCGTCCTCGGCGTCTGCCTGTCCGCCATCCACACCGCGCCGGTGGCCGGGGCCCGCGGCGGCTTCGGCATCTTCCGGATGTGAGCCGCGCACCGTCGCAGAGGGAGCAGCGAATGATCCAGTCCGTCCTCGTCGCCAACCGCGGCGAGATCGCCCGGCGCGTCTTCCGCACCTGCCGCGAACTGGGCATCGCCACCGTCGCCGTGCACTCCGACGCGGACGCCGAGGCCCCGCACGTCCGCGAGGCCGACGCCGCCGTGCCGCTGCCCGGCAGCGCCCCCGGCGACACCTATCTGCGCGGCGACCTCGTGGTGCGGGCCGCCCTCGCCGCGGGCGCCGACGCCGTCCACCCCGGCTACGGCTTCCTCTCCGAGAACGCCGGCTTCGCCCGCGCCGTCCAGGACGCCGGACTGGTGTGGATCGGGCCGCCGCCCGCCGCGATCGAGGCCATGGCCTCCAAGACCGCCGCCAAGAAACTGCTGGCCGGCACCGGGGTGCCGCTGCCGCCGTCGCTGGAGCCGGACCGGGTGCGGGAGGCCGACCTGCCGGTGCTGGTCAAGGCCGCGGCGGGCGGCGGCGGCCGCGGCATGCGCGTGGTGCGCGACCGTGCCGCGCTGGACGGCGAACTCGCCGCGGCCCGCGCCGAGGCGGCCGCCGCCTTCGGGGACGGCGACGTCTTCGTCGAGCCCTATCTGGAGCGCGGCCGGCACGTCGAGGTGCAGGTGCTCGCCGACGGCCACGGCACCGTCTGGGCACTGGGCACCCGCGACTGCTCGCTCCAGCGGCGCCACCAGAAGGTCGTCGAGGAGGCGCCCGCACCCGGGCTGGACGACGCACTGCGCGCGACCCTGGAGGAGGCGGCCGTCGCCGTCGCCCGCACCGTCGACTACACGGGCGCGGGCACCGTCGAGTTCCTCGTCTCCGACCGGGGCGAGCCCTCCTTCCTGGAGATGAACACCCGCCTCCAGGTCGAGCACCCGGTCACCGAGGCCGTGTTCGGCCTCGACCTGGTCGCCCAGCAGATCCGGATCGCCGAGGGCGCGGCCCTCCCCGCCGAGGGCCCGCCCGCCGCGCACGGCCACGCGGTCGAGGCCCGGCTGTACGCGGAGGACCCGGCCCGCGACTGGGCGCCGCAGACCGGACGGCTGTGGCGGCTGGCGATCCCGGGGACCGGCGCCGGACACCTGCGCGTCGACTCCGGTGTCGAGGACGGCGACCTGATCGGCATCCACTACGACCCGATGCTCGCCAAGGTCGTCGCCTGGGCGCCGACCCGCGAGGCCGCCGTACGGAAACTCGCCCGCGCCCTGGAGCAGGCGGCCGTGCACGGGCCGGTCACCAACCGGGACCTGCTGGTGCGGTCGCTGCGCCACCCCGACTTCACCGACGTCGCCGCGGGCCGCCTCGACACCGGCTTCTACGCACGCCACCTCGCCGAACTCACCGCGCCCGGACCCGCGGACGCGCCGGACGGCGCCGGGCACGCGGTACTGGCCGCCGCGCTGGCCGAGGCCGTACGGGACGCGCCCGGCAGGCCGCGGCTCGCCGCACGGGTCGGCGGCTGGCGCAATCTGCCCTCGGCCCCGGCGAGCCGCCGCTACTTCGACGGCGACGGCACCGAGCACGAGGTGCGGTACGTGTGGGGCCGCGGCGGCGTCGCACCGGAGCCCGCCGCGCACCCCGGGGTGCGGGCCGTCGCCGTCCGCGCGGACCACGTCGTCCTGGAGGCGGACGGGGTGCGGCGGGGGTTCGACGTCGCGGTGCACGGCGACCGCGTCTTCGCCGGACGCCACGCCTTCACCGCCCAGCCGCGGCTCGCCGAGCCCGCCGCCGACACCGCGCCCGGCTCGCTGCTCGCCCAACTGCCCGGAACCGTCGTCCGGGTGGCCGAGGGAATCGCCGAGGGCGCCGAGGTCGCCGCCGGTCAGCCGCTGCTGTGGCTGGAGGCCATGAAGATGGAGCACCGCGTGCTGGCCCCCGCCGACGGGACGGTCACCGAACTGCGGGTCGCCGTCGGCCGGCAGGTCGAAGTGGGCGCCGTGCTCGCCGTCGTCACCCCACCAGCAGCCGCCACCCCATGAACCGGCACGCCACGCGTCGGCAGTCCACGAGCCGTCAGTCCACAAGCCGGCGTTCCACGAGCCGTCGCCACCCCATGACAGGGCTCCGGCCCGCGGCCCGCGTGGCCGGGACCGAGCCGCAACCGTGCCAGCAACCCTCAGGGAGTCGCACATGACCGGCCTGATCGAAACCGAGGAGCACGCCGCACTGCGCGCATCGGTCGCCGCACTCGGCAAGCGCTACGGCCGCGACTACTTCGCGCAGGTCGTCGCGGACGGCAAGCACACCGACGAACTGTGGGCGGAGGCCGCGAAGCTCGGCTACCTGGGAGTCAACCTGCCCGAGGAGTACGGAGGCGGCGGCAGCGGCATCCAGGAGCTGTCCATCGTGCTGGAGGAACTCGGCGCCGCGGGCTGCCCGCTGCTGATGCTGGTCGTCTCCCCGGCCATCTGCGGCACGGTGATAGCCCGCTTCGGCACCCAGGAGCAGCGGCGCGCCTGGCTGCCCGGACTGGCCGACGGTACCCGGAAGATGGCCTTCGGCATCACCGAACCGGACGCCGGCTCCAACTCGCACCGCATCACGACCACGGCCCGCCGCGACCCGGCCACCGGCGACTGGCTGCTGACCGGCCGGAAGGTCTTCATCTCCGGCGTCGACATCGCCGACGCCACACTGATCGTGGGCCGCACCGAGGACGCCAGGACGGGGAAGCTCAAGCCCTGCCTGTTCGTCGTCCCCCGCGACACCCCCGGCTTCACCTACAACATGATCGACATGGCGGTCGACGCACCGGAGAAGCAGTTCGAACTGGTGCTGGACGACGTGCGCCTCCCGGCCGACGCGCTGGTCGGCGACGAGGACGCCGGGCTGCTCCAACTCTTCGCCGGGCTCAACCCCGAACGCATCATGACGGCCGCGTTCGCCCTGGGCATGGCCCGCTGGTCGCTCGAGCGGGCACTGGAGTACGCCCGCACCCGCCAGGTGTGGAAGGAGCCGATCGGCGCCCACCAGGCCATCGCCCACCCGCTGGCCCAGGCGCACATCGAGGTGGAGTGCGCACGGCTGATGATGCAGAAGGCGGCCCGGCTCTACGACGCGGGCGACGACACCGGCGCCGGCGAGGCCGCGAACATGGCCAAATACGCCGCGGGGGAAGCATGCGTGCGGGCTGTGGACCAGGCGGTGCACACCCTCGGCGGCAACGGGCTCACCCGCGAGTACGGGCTCGCCGCGATGATCGCCGCGTCCCGGGTGACGCGGATCGCCCCGGTCAGCAGGGAGATGATCCTCAACTACGTCTCCCACCAGACCCTCGGCCTGCCGAAGTCCTACTGATGGCCGCGCCCGGGAGAACGCTGGGGACCGGCACCGCGAACGGCGTCCGCACCCTCACCCTCGACTCCCCGCACAACCGCAACGCGCTCTCCACCCGTCTGGTGGCCGAGCTGTACGCGGAGCTGGAGCGCGCCGAGGCCGACCCCGGCGTCCGCGCCGTGCTGCTCACCCACACCGGCAACACCTTCTGCGCCGGTGCCGACCTGAGCGAGGCGCGCGCACACGACGGCCCGACGGACGCACCGCTGGAGCTGGCCCGCCTGCTGCGCACCGTGGTGGCCTTCCCCAAGCCCGTCGTCGCCCGGGTCAGCGGCCACGTCCGCGCGGGCGGCACCGGGCTGCTGGCGGCCTGCGACATCTCCGTCGCCGGTCCCGGCGCGACGTTCGCCTTCACGGAGGCCCGGATCGGGGTGGCCCCGGCGGTGATCTCCATGCCGGTGCTGCCGCGCACCGACCCGCGCGCGATGTCCCGCTACTACCTCACCGGCGAACGGTTCGGCCCGGCCGAGGCCGCCCGGATCGGCCTGATCACGCTGGCCGCCGACGACCCGGACGAGGCGCTGGCGCCCGTCCTGGACGGACTGCGGCAGGGCTCCCCGCAGGGCCTCGCGGAGTCGAAGCGGCTGGTCACCAGGGAGGTGCTGGCCGCCTTCGACCGGGACACCGGTACGCTCGCTGAACTGTCGGCGCGGCTGTTCGCGTCCGACGAGGCCCGCGAGGGCATGACGGCCTTTCTCGAACGACGGGAGCCCGAATGGGCAGTGCGGCAGGCGCCCGTGCGGTGAACACACGGGCCGGGCGCGAACGGACGACGACCGGCGGCGCGGACGGCGCGCGCGGCGCCGCCGGGATCGCGGGCGCCGACGGGAGCGCGGCGCCGGCTGAGCAGGGCCGGACCGGACCTGAGCAGGGCCGGACCGGGGGTGCGGCGCCGGCCCGGCAGGACCGTACCGCCCGGGGCGCGGCGCCCAAGCAGGACCGCAGCCGCGCCACCCGGCAGCGCCTGCTGGAGTCCGCCGTGACCTGCCTGGCCGAACACGGCTGGTCGGGCAGCACGGTCAGCGTCGTCGCCGAGCACGCGGGCGTCTCCCGCGGCGCGGCCCAGCACCACTTCCCCACCCGCGAGGACCTCTTCACCGCCGCCGTCGAATACGTCGCCGAGGAACGCTCCCGCGCCCTGCGGGAGCTGCCCGCCCCGGCCGGCGCGCGTGCCGTCGTCGAGGCGCTGGTCGCCCTCTACACCGGGCCGCTCTTCCGCGCCGCGCTGCACCTGTGGGTCGCCGCCTCCAACGAGCCCCAGCTCGGCCCCCGCGTGACGGACCTGGAAGCCCGGATGGGACGCGAGACCCACCGCATGGCCGTCGACCTGCTCGGCGTGGACGAGCGCCGCCCCGGCGTCCGCGAGACCGTCCAGGGCCTCCTCGACATGGCCCGCGGCCTCGGCCTCGCCAACCTGCTCACCGACGACAGCGCCCGCCGCGAGCGCGTCGTGGCCCAGTGGGCTCGCCTCCTGGAGGACAGCCTGCGGGACTGACCCGCGCGGCGGGCGCGGAGCGGGCACGGGCCGGGGGTGAACACCTTCTACGAGCACGTGGCCGAGCACGTCGTCACCTACCGCAGGAAGCACTTCCCCGACGGCTGCCGCACCCGCCTGTACATGGGCGCCCTCAACCACCTCGACGACCCCGCCGAGCGGACCCCGGCCACCCGCCGCTGGCTCGACTTCGTCCACGGCGCTCCGGAGATCGAAGGCGTTGACATCCACCCGCACGTGACCTCCCTCGACGCCGCCCAGCAGTACCTGGACTACGTGCTGCCGCACCTGCGCTCCGACCAGAAGTTCCTCGCGACCGGGTTCTCCCTCGTCCGCCACTGGCGCACCCACCTGCGGGACCGCACCCCGCCCCGCTTCGCCCGCCGCTACGACGTCGCCCCGGACACCCGGGTCTGGCAGCTCCTGAAGACCGCGGTGGACACCCCGTTCCCCCGGGAGAAATGGGACGCCTTCCTGTCCCTCAGCCCCTGGTTCCAGAAGAACCGGCACTACCTGCGGGACCAGGTCCAGCGGTTCCGCGACACCGGAACACTCGCCGTGGCCACCTACGGAGTCGCCCAGGCCGACGCCATGGTCCGCGACATCGGCCCCGACAAGCAGCCCTGGCTCCACAACAGCGTGTATGCCACCCGCACCGTCCGCGCCCACGAGGACGGCGCAACCGGACACACCACGGCCTGGTTCGACGACTTCACGGCGCTGCAACGCCCCCGCGACCGCCGCCCGGTCCGCACGAGCCCGACGTCGACCTGAGTCTTCGGGTCCGCCCCGGCACGAGGCGCCGCCGCCGTTCCTGTGGGCAGGGTCAGTTCCGCTTGTAGGACATGCGAAGTACTCGTATACGGCGGTGGCGGCGATCTCCCGTACTCGGCAATGATGCTCTGGCGAGGGCCAGTTCGCGTGACGTGAGGGGAGCTTCGTGCCGGATCCGATGTGGGGCAGTCCGCTGGACGATCGGGACCCGACGACGGTGGGTCCGTATACGGTGCTGCGGGTACTGGGACAGGGCGGAATGGGCCGTGTCTACCTGGCTCGCGGCCTGGGCACGCGGTTGTACGCGGTCAAGGTGATTCGCCCGCATCTTGCGGACGAAGACGGATTCCGGGCGCGTTTCATCCGGGAGGCATCAGCGGCTCGGGTGGTGAGTGCAGCCTTCACCGCACCAGTGGTCGAGGTGTCTCCGCCGGACGCGGAACTGCTCTGGATGGCCGTCGCATTCGTTGCCGCGCCGCCGCTCGACGCTCTCATCGAGCGAGCCGGGATACTGCCGCCGGGAGGCGTGTGGTGGGTCGCGGCCGGCATCGCGGAGGCCCTGTTGTCATTCCACGGTGCAGGGTTGGTACACCGGGATCTGAAACCGGCGAACGTGCTGGTGACCACCGATGGGCCGCGAGTGATCGATTTCGGGATCGTCAAGGCACTGGATGCGGTGAGTACAACATCGACTCACGTGATGGGCTCATCGGGGTACATGGCCCCGGAACACATCCGGGGAGCCGCCGGGCCCGCCAGTGACGTGTTCGCTCTGGGTGCGGTGATGGTCTTCGCGGCGACGGGACACGCACCGTTCGAAGGGCCCAGCGCCGGAGATGTCCTGGCACAGACGCTGTATCGGCCGCCGAATCTGAGCGGCCTGCCCGGCGAGTTGGCTGACGTGGTCGGACGGTGTCTGGCCAAAGAGACGGAGGCGCGGCCGAGTCTGAGTCAGATCTTTGAGGAGTTCGGGCACCATCGGGACCGGACGTTCACCCCCCACGCTGCCGCGAGCTGGCTCCCCGCCACGGCACTCGCAGTGATCGAGGACTTCGGGAGCCCGTCATCCATGACCCCGACCGCTCCGTTCCAGCCACCGGCGACGACGCGCCCCATTGCGGCGGACCTGCAAGAACGTGCTCGTGCAGCACAGGCACTGGGTGCGGCGGGTGATGCGGCGGTGGCGCGGGATTTGTGTGCCGATCTGGTGCGCGACCGCACTCGGGTACTCACACCTGACGACTCCCAGACTCTCTGCGCACGAGACTGGCACGCTCGTTATACGGGTGCGGCGGGTGATGCGGCGGTGGCGCGGGATTTGTGTGCCGATCTGGTGCGCGACCGCACTCGGGTACTCACACCTGACGACTCCCAGACTCTCTGCGCACGAGACTGGCACGCTCGTTATACGGGTGCGGCGGGTGATGCGGCGGTGGCGCGGGATTTGTATGTCGATTTGGTGCGGGATTGCATACGGGTGTTGGGGGCTGACCATCCTGATGCTCTGTTTGCGCGGGATTGGCATGCGTTCTTTACGGCTGAGGCGGGTGATGCGGCGGCGGCGCGGGATCTGTGTGTCGATCTGGTGCGTGACCGTATTCGGGTGTTCGGCCCTGATCACCCTGATACCTTGCATGTGCAGAATCAGCATGCTCGTTATACGGGTGCGGCGGGTGATGCGGCGGTGGCGCGGGATTTGTGTGCCGATCTGGTGCGCGACCGCACTCGGGTACTCACACCTGACGACTCCCAGACTCTCTGCGCACGAGACTGGCACGCTCGTTATACGGGTGCGGCGGGTGATGCGGCGGTGGCGCGGGATTTGTATGTCGATTTGGTGCGGGATTATATACGGGTGTTGGGGGCTGACCATCCTGATGCTCTGTTTGCGCGGGATTGGCATGCGTTCTTTACGGCTGAGGCGGGTGATGCGGCGGCGGCGCGGGATCTGTATGTCGATCTGGTGCGTGACCGTGTGCGGGTGTTCGGCCCTGATCACCCCGATACCTTGCATGTGCAGAATCAGCATGCTCGCTACACCGCTGAGGCGGAGTGACGGGGGCCTGTTCGTACGGCCACTCATGTCCGGAGTCAGAACGTGAGGCTGCGACGAGGTAGACGTATCGGCGACTGCGTAACCCGTAGCCACTGCCTGAGGCTGCTTTTTGCGGGGCCTGTGCGGACGGGAAAGCGTCGACCGCCGCTACACGCGTCGTCGTCTTGCAAGGCGTGCACCTGGCGCGCCCGTCGGCAGGTGCGCTACCTCCATGGCAGCAGCGGCAGGGAGCGGCTCGTTCGGTTCTCGGGTGTCTCGACACCACGTGACCATCCACGCCACAGCGGAACTGATCCCCCACCTCATAGATGCATGCACTGGGCTGACCGGCTTTTCCCTGAACTCTCACCGAGTCGAGGTGGGCAGCGCCAACTCCGCCCAGAGGGTCTTGGTGATCCGGTCGTCCGTCCTGTCGCCCCAGCGGTCCGCCAGGGCGTCCACCAGCAGCAGCCCGCGGCCGGACTCCTCCTGCGGGCCAGGCGGTTCGGACAGCCGGGGCGGTAGCGGTTTGTCCGCGCGTGCGTCGGTGACCTCCACCCGCAGCCGCCGCCCGGCGGACGCCGTCCCGGTCAACGTAAGCCGCAGCCGGAAGTCCCGGCCGACGCTGCCGCAGTGCCGTACGGCATTCGCTGCCAGCTCCGCCACGACCAGCGCCGCATGGTGCGAGGACGTGCTGCGGTACGGGATCGCGTGCTCGTCCAGCCACTGCGTCGCGAGCAGCCGCGCGAGCCGCGCGCCGCGCCGAGTCGAGCTGAGCTGCACGCAGAACGTGGCCGACGGCTCCTCCGATCCGGCCCCCACCTGGGGTGGCCCGGACTGGCGAATTTCCTGCGTTCGCGGATTCATAGCGTGACGGTCTCGTCACCCGGCTAGCGTGGCCCAGGTCAGGAGCGCGTCCCCCGGCCGTTGGTACGGCCACGCGCGCGCTCTTGCGCGGGGATGTACGGGCCGTCCGCCGTGACCGACCCACGGCATGACGGCGTTGACGCGGAGACCCGTAAGAGGGCGCACGAGGACGTGAGAGCGATGATCGACCCGAACCAGCACACCCCCTCCCCGGAGCCGGACCGGAAGAAGGACGGCCGCGCCGTCCCCGCACCCCGCACGGCCGCCACCCCGCAGCAGCGCAAACGCGAGGACGACCGCCCCGGCATCTGGGTCGGCTACGGCAAACTGCTGCGCAAGTTCCGGCTGGCCGCCGGGTACTCGCAAGAAGCCCTGGCCCCGCTCCTGGGCTACTCGGCGGAACAGCTCGCCTCCGTCGAGCAGGGCCGCCGCCCCGCGAAGGCGCCGCTCACCCTGGCGGCCGAGCGGGTGCTGGACGCGGGCGACGTCCTCTCGACCCTCCAGGAGGATGTGGACTTCGCCAAACTGCCGCCCTTCTTCCGTGACTTCGTGCTGCTGGAGATGGAGGCGGTCAGCCGGTTCGCGTACGAGCCTCTGCTGGTGCCAGGTCTCCTCCAGACCGAGTCCTACGCACGAGCCCTGTTCGAAGGCCATGTTCCGATGCTCGACGACGAGACCATCGAGGACAGCGTCGATGCGCGCCTGAGCAGGCAGAAGATCCTCACCAAGAGCCCGCTGGTGGATTTCTCCTTCGTCGTGGGAGAGGCGGCGCTGCGGCAGGAGCTGGGTGGGCCGGACGTGATGAAGGAGCAGTATCTGCACCTGCTTGAGCAGGGCCGCCTACGCAACGTCGCGATCCAGGTCATGCCGTTCGGTGTCGGCTTCCATCCCGGTCTTCACGGCACGATGGTGCTGGTGGAGACTGCGGAACATCAGCAGTACGGCTACTTCGAATCGCAGGGGATCGGCCATGTGGTCAGTGACCCAAGGCGTGTGAGTGAGTTCGCACTGAGGTATGGGAAGCTGCGTTCGCAGGCCCTGAACGTCGATGAATCAGTCGCCTTCATCCGGCATTTGGCGAGGGAATGATGAGAAGACAGCAGCAGGCAGCCCGTCTCCGGGAGCTGTCGTGGTTCAAGAGCAGCTACAGCGGCCCCGAGGGAGGTGACTGCGTGGAGGTCGCGCAGACCCCCGCTGCCGTGCACGTCCGTGACTCCAAGGACCGGCGCGGCCCCGTCCTCTCCGTCTCGTCCACCCAGTGGGCGGTCTTCGTCCAGCGGTTGGCGAGGTAGCGGCCCGAAGAAGTGTGGGACGGCGTGAACTTTCCGGCGTGGGCCGGCATCGAACTCCCTGCAAGTTGATCATTCGCACGTCGGTCATCCGGGCGTGCAGGCAGAGAGGGAGAGCATGCGCAAGTTCAAGCGTGCAGCAGTTGTCGGTGCCGGTCTCCTGGCCTTCTCGGGAATCGCCGTCGGCGCTGCCCAGGCTGCTCCGGCGGTCCACCAGGGCGAGGACATCGTCGTTCCCGGCACCAGCATCCAGGACTGCCAGGAGGTCGGCGACGAACTGCAGAACGCGGGCTGGATCGAGGGCTACGCCTGCATGGTGAACTCGGACGGCACCGTCTCGGTCACCCCGTACTACCGGGACTGAGCACTACCGGGACAGACGCCGCCGTCCCCGCCACCGCGAAAGCGCGGGGCGGGGACGGCGGGTGTGGGGCCGGGCACGTTCCAAGGGGCACCCGGCGAAGGAGAAGCTCAAGCGGGCCGTCGAGGCATACCGGCAGTCGAACAGGGCCGGATGCCCGCCGGTCCGGGAGCCGACGCGCTGCTGACTTCCTTCCGCGCCGTCGAGAAGAACCTGGCCGACCGCGACATCAGCCCCGACTCGCCCCGACTCGCCCCGACTCGCCCCGGGTCGATCCTGTCGTCGCGGCGCTCGAGCAATGCTCGGAACCTGTGGATCGGCTCCGGGAGGAACGCAGAGGGCGTACCTTCCCGAATGATCCTTTGACGGTCTCCGAATAGGCCCGCGTTGCAGCGCGGGTCGGGAAGGCGCGCCCTTACTCAGCGTAGTCACCGACGCCGGCTCCACCCAGTCCGGCTCCCTGATCGACGAAATCGTGCGCGAAGGTGCCCGCCGGATGCTGGCCGCCGCCTTGGAGGCGGAAGTCAACCAGTACATAGCCGAGTTGGCCGCCAAGACCGACGAGCACGGGCGGCGCTTGGTCGTCCGCAACGGCCACCACCGGCCCCGCACTGTGGTCACCGCGGCCGGCGCGGTCGCGGTCACCGCGCCGCGCGTCAACGACCGTCGCATCGACGAGGTCACCGGCGAGCGCAAGCGGTTCTCCTCCAATATCCTGGCTCCCTGGTGCCGCAAGTCGCCGAAGGTCTCGGAGGTGCTGCCACTGCTTTACCTGCACGGACTGTCGTCCGGGGACTTCGTCCCTCCCGGCGCTGGAGCAGTTCCTCGCGGCACGGCCGGCCTGTCGCCCGCGACCGTGACCCGGTTGACGAAGCAATGGCGCGATGACCACGCCGCCTTCCAGGACCGCGACCTGTCCGACCGCGACTTCCTCTACGTGTGGGCGGATGGCGTGCACCCCAAGGTCCGGCTCGGACAGGCCCACTCGTGTGTCCTGGTCCTGCTCGGCGTCCGCCTCGACGGCACCGAGGAACTGATCGCACTGGCCGAGGGACTGCGGGAGTCCACCGAGTCATGGGCCGATCTGCTGCGCGACTGCCGGCGCCGCGGCATGCGCGACCCCGAGCTGGTCATCGGCGACGGCGCGATGGGCCTGTGGAAGGCCCTGGCCGAGGTGTTCCCTGCCGCCCGCCACCAGCGCTGCTGCGTCCACAAAGCCCGTAATGTGACAAATTATCTTCCGAAGTCCGCACAGCCGGGCGCGACGAAGGCGATGCAGGAGAGCTACAACGCCGAGGACCGCGCGCACGTGGAGAAGGCGATCGAGGCGTTCGCGAAACTACGGCGCGAAGTGGCCCAAGGCCGTCGCGAAGATCGCCGACGACCGTGACGAACTGCTGGCGTTCTACGACTTCCCGGCGGAGCACCGGGTGCACCTGTGGACCACGCATCCCATCGAGTCGACGTTCTCCACGGTGAAGCTGCGGACCAAGGTCACCCGGGGGGCCGGCAGCCCCGCTGCGGCCCTGGCGGTGGTGTTCAAGCTCGCCGAGTCCGCCCAGGCGCGCTGGCGTGCGATCACCGGCGCCCACCTGGTCCCGCTCGTCCGTGCCGGCGCCCGGTTCGAGAACGGCATCCTGGTCGAGCGAGAGGAGACGGCAGCAGCCTGACACACGTGACCGGCCATAGGGTGTGCTCATATCACCAGCCAGGGACGGTGGCAGCATGGACGACGGCACCCGCAGCGAACTCCTGAGCCGCCTGGCCGAGACGATTGAGTCCGTCACGGCCGGGCACCCGGTGCGCGTCGCCATTGACGGGCCGCCTGCCGCTGGCAAGACGACACTGGCCGACGAACTTGCCGTTGTCCTGCGCGCCCAGGGCCGCGAAGTCATCCGCGCGACGATCGAGGGCTTCCTGTTCCCCAGGGTGCAGCGCTATCAGCGCGGCGAGTACTCGCCCGAGGGCTGCTACTTCGACAGCCACGATCACGACACGATGTGCCGGGTCCTGCTCGACCCGCTGGGCCCAAGCGGTGACCGAAAGTTCCAGCAGGCGGTCTACGACCGAGGCACCGACACCGCATTGTGCCTCCCTGTCACTGAAGCACCCACGGACGCTGTGCTGCTCTTCGACGGTGTCTTCCTCCTGCGCCCGGAGCTGGCTGACCGTTGGGACCTCAGCATCTTCGTGTCTGTCACGTTCGAGCGGACGCTAGATCGCGCCCAGACCCGAGGTGAAGCGTTGGCCGGATCCGCAGCCAGCGCAACCGAGATCGAGCGGGCCTGGCACAACCGTTACATCCCGTCCCAGCAGCTTTACTTCGCCACGGCCCGCCCAACGGACCACGCCGACATCATCGTCCACAACGATGAGCTCCAGCGGCCGGCCTGGGAAATCCGATCACGCTGATCAGATCCACAGGATGTGACAATTGCTCCGGCGCCTCACCGCCCGCTGCGCGCTCGATCACGGCCGTGATCACGGCCGCCCCCGATGACGCCGAGCTGCACCGGTGGCTGCTGCGCCGCCTGAAAGCCGCGAGCGATCCGCGCAGAAACGAGTACTTCCGGCTGCTCGCGCTGATCAACGACTGGCCGACACCGGAACGCCTCACCCCGGTGATCGACTGGTCCGTCACGGCTCTGCGGATACGGGCAGCGGGGCGCGCACCGCACGTCATCCGGAACCGTCGCATCGACGCCTGACCGAACCGCGGCGGCCTCGCGGGCCATCCCACGGCCCGAAGTCCCCCGACTCGACGGCCGGTGTCGCCGGGAGACCACTGCTCTCATGTCCTGCGGTCGGTGTTCAGGTGCGGGGATGTCCCGTCCGGCGCCTGCGTTTCGGATTCCACCGGTCCTCGTCGTGCGCGCGTGATCTCTATGCTGACGACATGGTGGACATACCTCTTTCGGCACTGGAAGTCGCGGTGGTCCAAGCAGGCGCCGCGGCGGTGGAAACCCTGCGCGACACCGTGGACTTCGCACAGCACCTCGAACACCTGGGCTACCGGCGTATCTGGTACGCCGAACATCACCATTCGCCCGCGATCGGCGCGTTCCCACCGGTCGTTCTGATCGCACACGCGGCCGCCTCCACCCGTACCGTCCGTCTCGGATCGGGTGGGGTCCTGGCTCCCCACCATGCGCCCCTGCTGCTGGCCGAACAGTTCGCGACGCTGGCCGCCCTGCACCCGGACCGGGTCGATCTCGGTATCGGACGCGGGCCAGGCACCTTCGACGAGGCCATCGCACGGGCGCTGCGCCGTGGAGCCGATCCGACGACGGACGCGGAGTACCGGAACGACATCTCGGCGACCCTGGCCCATCTGATGGACGACCAGGTGGCGCTCGGCCCGCTGCCGGAGCCGTGGCTACTGGCCTCCAGCACCGCAGGAGCCACCCTCGCGGCGGAACTCGGCCTGCCGGTCGCCGTCGCCCACCATATCCGGCCCGACAACACCGGTCCGCTCCTGGAGCGTTACCGGGCGGCGTTCACACCCTCACGCTGGTGCGAGCAGCCGCGGGTGCTGGTGTGCGTGGAGACCGTATGCGCCGAGACGGAGGAGGAAGCCGCCTGGCGAGCCGGACCGATGGACGTCGTCAAGGCGGGGCTGCTCAAAGGCGCGAGTGAGAAGCCGTTCCCCACCCCTGCCCAGGCAGCCGCCCACCACTTCACACCGCAGGAGGAGGAGGCGCTGGCCGCCTTCCGTGCCCAGCAGGCGCGTGGTACACCCGGGACCGTCGTGCGGCGGCTGAGGGAACTGGCTGTTTCGACCGGAGCGGACGAACTGATGCTGACGGCACCGGTCCACGACCTCCGGGACCGCCTCAACTCCTTCGAACTGGTCAAGAGGCACTACGAGGCCACGGCGGCACCGTAGGGCGTTCCGCGCACCGGCACGGGGCAAGGCCCGGAGGAGGTATGCCTTCGCCGACACGGTCCGCACCGTGTCGGTCAGCCCGACTGCGCTACGCCCGGACCAGGTTGGAAAAGGTCCAGTGTCCGGTTCGTCCGTCACTATGCGGCGACCAGCAGGACCCGGTCCGCCATCGACAGGCTCCACGGTCGTCCTCCCCGGACCGCATCCGCGCCTTCGCGGCGCAGCGGGTGATCAGCTTGCTGAAGTGGCGCAGGCCCAGCCCTGTGCACGGGGCTGTTCAGGACGGCTTGAGTATCGTGATCACGCCGGAGATGACGAGATCGTCTCATCCATGACCAGCAGTTGCGGAAAGTCCCTAGATATGGGCATCAGCGAAGAACCATTGCGGTACGACTTCATCTTCACCCCGCCCGAAGAGGACGCTGCTGGCTGGAACCTCACTCTTCCCGGGTTCAGCCGGGCTCTGAGTCATTCTTTTCCGGACTCTTCGGTCTCTCAAGAAGAAGGCGCTCTGGGGCCCCGTGAGGCGCAGTCCATGAGCTTCGAAATCGAGCTCATGCCGGGTGAGTGGCTGGAAGGCATCGTGAGCACGCCCTTCCCCCGGACCGGCTCGGTCTTGCTCAGACTGGCAACGCCCCTCCACGGTGCGGGGTTCGCGAAGTGGCTGCGAGACGCATATGTCCCCCAGCCCGCTCGGATCGAGGCGGTCGTCTCCTTGGCCCTGGAGAACGGAGTGGACGATGTCCGGTCGATTCCCCCAACGGGAGACCTCGGCGCCATTGTGGAGGTACTGCGGGAACATATCGCCGTGGTGGAGCAGCAGCTCGGCGGCTGACCGGGCCGTCGTCTTCGCCGGGCGGCGCCCGCATCGCTGAGCCGAGACACGACGTCCCCGCCACCGCGAAAACGCGGGGCGGGGACGTCGGGTGCGGGGCCGGGGGTCAGGCGGAGAAACCGTCCACCTCGCGGGGGTCCCGGGGGCCGGGGCCGACATAGCGGGCGGAGGGGCGGACGAGGCGGCCGGTGCGCTTCTGCTCCAGGATGTGCGCCGACCAGCCGGCGGTGCGGGCGCAGGTGAACATCGAGGTGAACATGTGGGCCGGGACCTCGGCGAAGTCGAGGACGATGGCGGCCCAGAACTCGACGTTGGTCTCCAGCACCCGGTCGGGGCGGCGGGCGCGCAGCTCGGCGAGGGCGGCCTTCTCCAGGGCCTCGGCGACCTCGAAGCGCGGGGCGCCCAGTTCCTTGGCGGTGCGCCGCAGCACGCGGGCGCGGGGGTCCTCGGCGCGGTAGACGCGGTGCCCGAAGCCCATCAGCCGCTCGCCCTGGTCGAGCTGGCGCTTGACGAAGGCGTCCGCGTCGCCGGTGCGCTCGATCTCCTCGATCATGCCCAGTACCCGGGAGGGGGCGCCGCCGTGCAGCGGGCCGGACATGGCGCCGACCGCGCCGGAGAGCGCGGCGGCCACGTCGGCGCCGGTGGAGGCGATGACGCGGGCGGTGAAGGTGGAGGCGTTCATGCCGTGCTCGGCGGCGGAGGTCCAGTAGGCGTCGACGGCGGCCACGTGCTTGGGGTCGGGCTCGCCGCGCCAGCGGCGCATGAAGCGCTCGACGACCGTGTCGGCCTTGTCGATCTCCTTCTGCGGCACCATCGGCAGGCCCTGGCCGCGCGCGGACTGCGCGACGTAGGACAGGGCCATGACGGCGGCGCGCGCCAGGTTGTCGCGGGCGGTGCGCTCGTCGATGTCGAGCAGCGGTTTGAGGCCCCAGACCGGCGCGAGCATGGCGAGCGCCGACTGGACGTCCACCCGGATGTCGCCCGAGTGCACCGGGATGGGGAACGGCTCGGCGGGCGGCAGGCCGGGGTTGAAGCCGCCGTCCACGAGCAGGCCCCACACGCTGCCGAACGACACGTGGCCGACCAGGTCCTCGATGTCGACCCCGCGGTAGCGGAGCGAGCCGCCTTCCTTGTCGGGTTCGGCGATCTCCGTCTCGAACGCGACGACTCCCTCGAGCCCGGGTACGAAGTCGGACATCTGGCGGCTCCCTCGTAAAGCGCCGTCAGAGCGGGCTGACGGCGGACGACCTCTGGCGTGGCTGCTCGGGGCAGCGGTCTGGCGTGGCTGCGCTGAGGCAGCCGTTCGGCGTGGGCTGCGCGGGGCAGCGTGGTCTGCGGTGCGGGCGCGGCGAACGGTTCCGCTGCCGATCAGGCGGCTCACGGACCGGACCGTCACCTCGGTCATGCCCGCCCCGACGGATGGTCACGCTCCCCTGCCTGTGGCCTGGAGCACGCTGCTGGGCGGAGCGGCAACGATAGCCCGAGGTGTACGACTGCCACAGCTCTCGGGGCAGGATTCTGGTGGTTCCGGCGGCTGCGCGGGAGGGTGAGATGAGGCACAGAGACCGATTCCGGGCGTTCAGGTGTGCGACCGGCGTCCACCGGGCAGACTGTCCGACCGCGGCCGGGACGGATGCTGCAAGATAGCGGCGTGCCTCACGCTGATGACGTTGACGACGCTGCCGCCGACCCCGCCGACGCAACCGCCACCGCGGATCCGACGGATCCGACCACCCTCGACCCCGCCGCGATGCGCGCCCACTACCGGGACGAAGGGCTCAGTGAGAGCGAGCTGGCGCCCGATCCCTTCGCGCAGTTCACGCTCTGGTTCGCCCAGGCCACCGCCAGCGGGCTGCACGAGCCCAACGCCATGATCTGCGCCACCGCCGACGAGCGCGGCCGCCCCAGCACCCGTACCGTCCTGCTCAAGCGCCACGACGAGCGGGGCTTCGTCTTCTTCACCAACTACGGCTCCCGCAAGGGCCGGGAGATCGAGGCGAACCCGTATGTGTCACTGCTCTTCCCCTGGCACGGCATCGCCCGCCAGGTGATCGTCTCCGGCACCGCGGAGCGCACCGGGCGCGACGAGACGGCCGCCTACTTCCGCACCCGCCCGCACGGCTCGCAGCTCGGCGCCTGGGCGAGCGAGCAGTCCTCGCGGGTGGCCTCCCGCCAGGAGCTGGACCGGATGTACGCGGAGCTGGCCGCGCGCTACCCGGAGGGCGAGGACGTTCCGGCCCCGGCGCAGTGGGGCGGCTACCGGGTGCGGCCGGAGACGGTCGAGTTCTGGCAGGGCCGGGAGAACCGGCTGCACGACCGGCTGCGCTACAGCCGGTCGGAGGGCGGCGGCTGGGAGATCGAGCGGCTCTGCCCGTAGCGGGCGGTCCGGCTCGTGCCGGTCCCGCGAGCTTCGTGGCGGCCCCCGGGCTCTGTCGGGCCCGGGCCGCTGCCGGGCCTCCGCCGGACTTCCGCGCGGCGGCCGGACAGGCCGCGGGGGCGGCAGGACGACGGCAGGAGAACAGCAGACGGCCCGTGGGCGACTCCCTCCGCCTGCGCGAGGTGCGCGAGGCGGACGGCGTCGGTCGGACGAGTCCGACGAGCCCACGGGCCGGGTGACTGCTGTGGATTGGCCGGCGAGCCGGCGTCACGCCAGTGGCGTCGGCCTCAGGCCGCAGCCACCTCACACGTCCGGTGATTGATCATCAGCCGGATCACCTCCTTTCCTGTGTAATCCCCACCGTAGGCACCGCCCCCAGAGGCGGCAATCGAATTTCGGGGCGGCAACGATTTCCGGGAACTCGCTGTGCGGTGCGTCACGTTCGAGTTGAATGATCCGTACACGTGTCGTGGCGCTCCGCGACGGGCGCCGCGCCGCGACCTACGGGCGGACGCACAAGCGACGGACAGCCACAGCGACAAGGGGGTGCCGAGGTGGCCGCTCGACCCGAGACTCACTCCGCGTCGTCCTCGGACGACGAGGGCGGGCCCGACGACGAACTCCTGCTCGCCGCGCTGCTGGACGGCATGGACGCGGCACTGTGCGCCTTCGACGCCGACGGCGTGGTCACCCACTGGAACCGCGAGGCCGAGCGGATGCTGGGCTGGACACAGGAGGAGGCCGTCGGGCGCAAGGGGCTGGCCGGCTGGGCGGTGCGCCCGGCCGACGCGCCGGAGGTCGAGGGCCGGCTGCTCGGTGCGATGAGCTCGCCCGGCCGCCAGGTCCACGAGTTCGCGCTGCTGACCAAGGACGGCGGGCGGGTGCTGGTGCGCATCCAGTCCTCCGGCGTCACCGGTGCCGACGGGCGGCCCAAAGGGGTCTACTGCGCGTTCAGCGAGGTGCACGCGCAGATCGACCTGGAGCGCTGCATCGCGCTGAGCGAGGCGCTGCTGGAGGACGCCTCCTGGGGCGTCGTCCTGGTCGACGCCGACCTGCGGCCCGCCGTCGCCAACGCGTCCGCGGCCCGCGCCTTCCGGGTGCCGGCCCGTGCCGCCATGCTCGGCCGCCCGCTCGGCGAGCTGCTGGAGCAGGGCATGGAGGAGCTGGAGGGCGCGCTCCAGCACGTGCTGGGCGAGGGGGCGCCGCCCGGTCCCGCCGAGATCTGGGTGACGCTGCGCCCGCCCGCCGACCGCGAGGGCACAGGCGGTGCCGACGCGGCGGACACCGGCCGGGAGGACGGCGCCACCGCGCAGGACGGCTCCGGCGGTCCCGGCCGCAGCGGCGGCTCCGGACGCGCCGGTGCGGGGGGCTCCGTGGACGACGCGGCCGACGCGGGCGCCGTCCCCACGGAGTCGGCCCGCCGCCGCTGCTGGCGCAGCGGCTTCCTGCGGCTGGCGTCGCCGCTGGCCGAGGAGCCCGTGCCGCTGGGGGTCGCCTGGCTCTTCCAGGACGTCACCGCGCTGAAGCGGACCGAGCGGGAGGCCGCCCAGCTCCGCTTCCGGGACAGCCAGCTGCACCGCGCGGCGCGGGCGGCGGCCGAGTGCGCCGATCCCACCGAGGCCGCCTGCCTGCATCTGGAGTTCGCGCTGGCCGGTTTCGCCGACCACGCGCTCCTGGACCTGGCCGCCGACCCCGGCCCCGAGCCCTCGCGCACCCGGGACGCCTCGCTGGACGCACTGCCGCCGAGCGACCCGCGGCTGGTGCGGGCCGCGCTGACCCCCGCGGTCGAACGCGGTCGGCCGCCGTTCATCGAACCGGGCACCGCCAGCGGCATCCCCGTCGCCTACCCGGAGGGCCATCCGGCGCTCCAGGCGTACCAGCGCTGCACCTCGGTACGGGCCAGCAGCGGCGAACACCGCGGTCCGGATGCGGTGGAGTGGGCCCGGTCGCGCAAGTGGCCGCGGGGCAGTGTGCACGGGCTGTGCACGGTGCTGCGCTGCCGAGGCCGGTCGCTCGGCGTGGTCACCTTCCTGCGGGACGCGGGCCGCCGCCCCTTCGACCGGGAGGACGCGGACTACGCGGAGCAGATCGCCGCGCACGTGGCGGCCGCGGCCGATCTGGCGGGCGTGCTGGGAAACGGTCAGCGGTAGAAGATCCGGTCCGCGTACTCGGCCATGACGCGGGCGTTCCAGTCGTGTCCGCCGTCCACGTTCCCGGAGCGCAGCATGGGCGGCTCCACGCCGCGGCGGGCCAGCGCCCCGGTGGCGGTGGCGACGATGGCCTGCATCACCGCGCTGGTCACCACCGTGGAGGCGGGCGCGAACGGCGCGTCGACGCCCTCGGCGGTCAGTTCGGCGTCGCCGAGCGGGATCCGGCTGTCGACGACGAGGTCGCAGTGGTCCTTGAGGAAGGTGCCGGTGGTGTGCCGGGACCTGGTCTGCGCCGCGTATGCGACCGAGGTGACGCCGACGACCTTGAGGCCGAGCGCCTGCGCGTTGAGGGCCAGCTCCACGGGGAGCGGGTTGCGGCCCGAGAGGGAGATGATGATCAGTACGTCGCCCGCGCGGGCCGGGCTGGAGTCCAGGGCTGCGGCCGCCAGTCCGGAGACCCGCTCCAGGGCGCTGCCGAGGGTGGCGGGACGCACGTCCACACCGACCGCGCCGGGGACGTTGAGCAGGTTCATCACCGCGAGGCCGCCCGCCCGGTAGACGGTGTCCTGCGCGGGCAGTGAGGAGTGGCCCGCGCCGAAGGCGAAGATCCGGCCGCCGTCGCTGATCGTCCGGGCCAGCAGCTCGCCCGCGGCCTCGATCCCGGCCGCCTCTCCGTCCCTGACCTCCTGCAGCAGCGCGACGGCCGCGTCGAAGAAGTCCTCGGCCAGGGTCCTGTGCGCCTGCTCCGGCAGCTCGGCCTGCTCGCCCATCGCGCGCCTTTCGCGTCCGTGGTCCGCGCGGCACTCGTCCGTGCGGCCCGCGGCCCGGTTCCGTTGTGTAGTACGCCGCTCACGGTGCGGTCCGTACGGCGCTCACGTTGAGGTCTGGACCTTTCTTCTGTCAACCGCTTCTGTCAACCGCCCGGTGCCCGTCCGCCGGTCCGGCTCGCGGGCGGGGCGGCGCGGTTGTCGGTGCGATGCGTCAGAATTGCTTGAGGGCCACCGCACGAGCTGACTAGGGGCTACGCAATGTCAGGACTCATCGACACCACGGAGATGTATCTCCGCACCATCCTGGAGCTTGAGGAGGAAGGTGTGGTCCCGATGCGTGCCCGCATCGCCGAGCGCCTGGACCAGAGCGGTCCCACGGTCAGCCAGACCGTCGCGCGGATGGAGCGGGACGGACTCGTCACGGTCGCCGGGGACCGCCATCTGGAGCTGACGGACGAGGGCCGGCAGCTCGCCAAGCGTGTGATGCGCAAGCACCGGCTGGCGGAGTGCCTGCTGGTCGACGTCATCGGGCTGGAGTGGGAGCAGGTGCACGCGGAGGCGTGCCGCTGGGAGCACGTGATGAGCGAGGCGGTCGAACGCCGGGTGCTCGACCTGCTGCGGCACCCCACCGAGTCGCCGTACGGCAACCCGATCCCGGGCCTGGAGGAGCTGGGCGAGACGGCGGAGGCCGACCCCTTCCTCAACGAGGGCCTGGTCAGCCTCAACGACGTGGAGACGGGCGGCGACGGCAAGACCGTCGTGGTCCGCAGGATCGGTGAGCCGATCCAGATGGACGCGCAGTTGATGTACACCCTGCGGCGGGCCGGTGTGCAGCCCGGCGCGGTCGTGAGCGTGAATGCGGGCTCCGCGGGCGGCGTCCAGGTGGGCAGCAGCGGCGAGGCGGCGGAGCTCGGCACGGACATCGCCGCGCACGTGTTCGTGGCCAAGCGCTGAGCGTCGGCTCGTCGGTCCGTCGGTCCGTCGGCTCGCCGGTCCGTCGGCTCGTCGGCCGTGGCCGGTTGAGTGTCCGGATGGTGCGCGGGGTCGGCCTTCGGACTCCTGATGCCGTGCGGCGTCCGATGCGGGCGTTGCCCCGTTGACCAGGTCTGCCGAGCCGGTCGTGCCGGTCGCTCGGTGGTGCGGACTGCCCGCGTCGGCCGACTGCGGGGAGCGGGCGGCTGTCCGTACCGATCGGCCGTGCCGCGGCGGCGTGCGGGCGCGCTGCTCCGGCCCGGAACTCGGTGCCTGGTGGCGCGGTTGGCAGCGGCCGGAGTGCGGCATCTGGGGTGTACTTGGTGCCGGGACCGGGACCGGGACCGGACTGAAGCCGGGACCGGGACCAGTGCCGGGATGCGGCCCCGGTGCGGCGGGCCTCGGCGGGGGCGCATCCGACCGCGAGTGCTCCGGCTCCCGTTCGCCGCGCCCCGGCGCTGACCAGTGCGCCGTGCCGGGCACGGAGCGCCGGGCGCCGCCCGTGGGGATGGGCGTCTTCCCAAAATCTCCCTGCCGTACCAGAGTTGCCCGGACACGAGCGGTCGCGTGGGTACCGTGCGACGCTGTCGCTGCCGGGAGGGGAGCCATCGATGCAGTGTTGCGTGGGCCCTGCGGCGCCCTGCTCGGGTGGGCCGAGCAGGCGGGACTCCGGTGCCTACGGCTCCCGGAGCCCCGCCTCCCCATGTCCCCCCGCGGCGACCCGGAGCCCCGAGCTCTCAGGGTCTGCCGCCCTCCCGGTTCCTGTCTCCCCCGGGGGAGGGCGGGCAACCCCGCGACGATGTCACTCGAAGGTGGGGTATTCGCCGTGAGCCTCGGCTGTTCGAATACGGGTTCGATAGTCTGACGCGGCGGTCACGGGAGTGGGGGTGTCACGACGCATGGTGCGACGGATCGATGTGACGGGTGTGGACGGAATCCACCTGGCGGCCTGGGAGTTCGCCGACCCGCCCAAGGCCGGTCCCGAGGCCGTGGCAGGGGGCGCCCCCGAGCCCGGTGCGGCGCCCCGCGCGCTCGACAGCCGGGGTGAGACACAGCGCCGCAAACCCCCCGGAGTGCTGTTACTGCACGGACTCATGGGCCGGGCGTCGCACTGGGCGAGCACCGCCCGCTGGCTCACCGACCGCTACCGTGCCGTCGCCCTGGACCAGCGCGGTCACGGCCGCAGCGACAAGCCGGACGAGGCCCGCTACGACCGGGAGGCGTACGTCGCGGACGCGGAGGCCGCGCTCGAACAGCTCGACCTGGCCCCCGTCGCCCTCGTCGGCCACGCCATGGGCGCGCTGACCGCCTGGCAGCTCGCCGCCAAGCGGCCCGACCTCGTCCAGGCCCTGGTGATCAGCGACATGCGCGCCTCGGCGCTCGGTGAGCAGTCGCAGCGCGAGTGGGAGGAATGGTTCACCTCGTGGCCGGTGCCGTTCGCGACCCTCGCCGACGTCCGCAGATGGTTCGGTGAGGACGACCCCTCGCTGGAGCGTTCCCGGGCTTCGCGCGGTGAGTTCTTCGCCGAGGTGATGGCCGAACGCGAGGACGGCTGGCGGCCCGTGTTCTCGCCCGAGGTGATGATGCGGGTCCGTGAGGCGTGGGTGCACGACGCGCACTGGGACGAACTCGCCCAGGTCCGCTGCCCCACCCTCGTCGTCCGCGGTCTCGACGGCGAACTGGGCCGCGCCGAGGCGCAGGAGATGGTGCGGGTGCTGCCGCGCGGAATCTACGCGGAGGTCACGGAGGCCGGACACCTCATCCACTACGACCAGCCCGACGACTGGCGCCGCGTCGTCGAACCCTTCCTCCAGGCGGCCCTCCCCGCAGGCACCTGACCGGCCCGCCCGACCACCTGACCGGTGCGCTCCGGTCGCGCGGAGCCTGAGATCCGGCGGCCTCCGCGTCTTCACCGCCGCGGAGGCCGCCGGGCCGCCGTCGCGGCGGTTCCGGCCACCCGGTGCTGCGGGGCGCCGGCCGGACCGCCCGGCGCCGGGTGCGCGCGGGAGGCCGCTCCCGGCACCGGGCCGGGTGCCGGGCTGCCGGGTGCCGCCGCTGCGGGGCCGGTGGCGGCGGGCGAGCCGGTCGCCGCGTGGTCCGTCGTCCCGGTCGGCCCCGCCGCCGGGCGGCCCGGCCCGTACGGCGCCGCAGGGTCCGTCGTCTTGCGGCCCGTGGCGCCCGTGGCGCCCGTGCGGCCTGCGGCCTCCCGGCCGCAGGCGTAGGCGAGGGTGGGGAGCAGTTCGTCGACGTCCGGCAGCCAGCGGTTGGCGGCGTTGGGCTCCCGGGCCCATTGGACGGCCCCGCGGGTGCCCAGCCGGGTGGGCGGCGCCGCCACCCAGTCCCCGGCGCCCTTGGTGTGCAGGTCCAGCGCGGTGGGCGACCAGCCCAGGCGGCGCAGGACGGCGGGCACCTTGGCCGCGACGCCAGGCAGGACGAAGAAGAGCATCCTGCCGTCCGGGGTGCAGATCACCGGCCCCAGCGGCTGCGCCATCCGCTCCAGCCGGGTGAGGGCGAGGCAGCCGGCCGTCTCGGAGACCTCCAGCGCGTCGAAGGCGCGTCCGGTCGGCAGCAGTACGGCGGCGCGCGGTTCCGTCGCCCACAGCCGGCGCACGGTCGTCGCGCTCCCCGTCGTCTCGTCCGCCCAGCGGGCGCGCGCGGGATGCGCGCCGGGCGCGGGGCAGGCGCGCTCCCCACAGGCGCAGCGCGGCACGCCGTCCAGCGTCTCCAGCCAGGTGCCCGGGAAGACGTCCCAGGCCCGCTCCTGGGCATAGCGCACCGCGTGTTCCAGCGGAGCGGTCTGCGGCGCCGTGCGCTGCCCCGGAATGCGCGTGTGCGGGGTCGTTCCAGAAGCGTCAGAAGTATCAGAGGTATCAGAGGTAAGGATGATGGTCTCTTCCACGACCATCACAACTTTCATCCCCCTCAGGGGTTACGGGCGCGGAGCGGGGCGGCCCGGGGCACGACGGCGCATACGCCGGTCGAGCCGTCGCTGATTCCGCAGCCCAGGGGGCAGCCCGCGCTTGGAACGGCGCATAGGGGCATGTGTAGGGGCGCGTACACAGAAGGGCGGTCCTGGGTGGGTAGTCCCCCTGCGGTGCATTGCGCTGTGAAGGGCGGGGTTCGAGGGAATCACGGGCATATGCGCCGCACATGGAGCAGTGATCGGTCCGGGGCAGTACGGAAACCACGGAGGGGGATCTCATGGCCGCCAGGCCACTCGTCGCGAGGCAGCCCAACGAACGCCTCCAGGCGCTCATCCAGGAAGCCGGGTGCTCGAACGCGGGCCTGGCACGCCGCGTCAACCTGTGCGGGTCCGAGCACGGACTGGACCTGCGCTACGACAAGACCTCCGTGGCCCGCTGGCTGCGCGGGCAGCAGCCGCGCGGCCGGGCACCCGGCATCATCGCCGAGGCGCTCGGCCGCAAGCTGGGCCGCACCGTGACGATCGACGAGATCGGCATGGCCAACGGCAAGAACCTCGCCTCCGGTGTGGGGCTGCGGTTCGCCCCCACCGTCGTCGGCGCCGTCGAGCAGGTCTGCGAGCTGTGGCGCAGCGACGTGGGCCGCAGGGACTTCCTGACGGGCTCGACCGTGGCGGCCTCCGCGCTGGTCGAGCCGAGCCGGGACTGGCTGATCACGCAGCCCGACCACCAGGTCTCCCGCTCCTCCGGGGCCCGGGTGGGCGAGCCGGACGTGGCGGCCGTGCAGGCGATGACCGAGGCGCTCTCCGACCTGGACCACCGCTACGGCGCCGGCCACATCCGCCCCGTGGTGGTGCACTACCTCAACAGCGTGGTGTCCGGGCTGCTGGCCGGCTCCTACAAGGAGGCGGTCGGCAGGTCGCTGTTCGCCGCCGTCGCCCGGCTGACCGAACTGGCCGGCTACATGGCCGTGGACACCGGGCAGCACGGGCTGGCGCAGCGCTACTACATCCAGTCCCTGCGACTGGCCCAGGCCGCCGGGGACCGGGCCTACGGCGGCTATGTGCTCGCCGCGGGAATGAGCCACCTCGCCGCGTCGCTTGGCAACCCGCGGGAGATCGCGCAGTTGGCGCGCGCGGCGCAGGAGGGCGCGCGGGGGCGGGTGACGCCCCGCGCCGAGGCGATGTTCCACGCCGCCGAAGCCCGCGGGCACGCGCTGATGGGGGACGAACGGGCCTGCCAGGGCTCCACGTCCCGCGCGCTGGCGGCGATGGACGGCGCCGACTCGGCGGCCGAGTCCGGCGACGACCCGCCCTGGATCGCCCACTTCGACCGCGCCTACCTCGCGGACGAACTCGCGCACTGCCACCGCGACCTGGGGCAGGCCGAGCGTGCTGCGGCCCGTGCGGAGGAGGCCGTCACCGGCCACCCGGAGGGGCGGGCGCGGCGGCGCGCGATCGGGCTGTTCCTGCTGGCCGACGCGCAGGTCCAGCAGCGCGAGGTGGAGCGCGGCTGCCACACGGCCGGCCAGGCCGCGCGGCTGCTGGCCGGGCTGCGGTCGGACCGAGGGGCGGAGTATCTGGAAGACTTCCGGCTGCGGCTGGAACCGTACGGGGAGGAGCCCGTGGTGCGGGAGTTCAACGAGAGTCTGGAGCCCACCTCCGCAGCGTGAGGGGCGGGTACCGAGACGAGCGCCGACCCGAGCGCCGCGAGGAGAGCCGCGAGGAGAGCCGACCCGAGCGCCGAGATCAACGCCGAGATCAGCGCCGAGATCGGCGCCGAGACGAGCGCCGAGGTCAGCGCCGGGACGAGCGCCGAGGTCAGCGCCGAGACGAGCGCCGAGGTCAGCGCCGGGACGAGCGCAGCCGCATGAGCAGCCGCGTGAACCGAGGTGCGAGACCCCTCGAGGAAATGCCGCATGCATCCCCTTCTGAGTGCTTCATGCTGACATCAGGTGAAGGAAGGGTGTCCGCACATCTGGGTGCGTGGTCGCCCGTTGGGGTGACCCGGTAGCGTGACCCGACGCTTCCGCTAGCCATGCGAACGAGGAGTCTTGGTGACAACGCACAACGGACGCGGACAGGACGGGACTTCCGGCTCTCCCGGTGACGCCCTGCCCGCCTCCACGACCCCCTACGAGGGAGTCGTGCTGCCGTCCAACGGCGACCCGTGGACTCCTCAGCAGCAGCGCCAGGTCCAGTCCGAGCGCGACCACGTGCAGCCGCCGGCCGGGCAGCCGTGGGGCCAGCCCTGGGGGCCCGGCTCCGACGCGGCCCAGGGCGGGACACCGGAGACCGGAGCCGCGCCCGGCACGCAGAACAGCCCCGGCTACTGGGGCGCGCCGCAGCAGGGCGACCGGCCCGGTGCGCTGCCGCCGGAGGGCGCCCCCGCCCGCCCGCCGCACCCCCCTTCGATGCCGCCCGAGAGCGCCGGGCCGCTGCCCGGGGCCCCCGGACCCGGAGGAGCGCAGGGTGCGGGCGGCCCCGGGGCCATGCCGCCCGAGGGAGCCCCGGGATACGACCGGCCCGGCCCGGATGCCTACGGTCAGGCACCGTCGGTCGGCACGGGATACCCGCAACCGGGTGCCGGGGCGGCTGATCCGTACGGGGCGCCCGCGCAGGGCGGCGCCCACGCGCTGCCCCAGCAACCACCGGCGTACCCGCCGTCGACCGGCCCCGCGGACGGCTCGGGACGGCACGCCGCGCCCGCGCCGTCGACGGCGCCGCCCGGCCCGCCGCTGCCCGGGGCCGCGGACGGTGACGCCACTCAAATGCTCCCGCCCTTCCCGGCGGACCTGCCGTCCCCCGGCGGGGCCTCGCCGGGCGGAACTGCCGCCCCCGGCGGCGCCGTCGGGCCCGACGACGGCACCCAACTGCTGCCGCCGCAGCCTGCCGGGCCGGTGGGCGGCGGTCCGGACAGCGAGGCCACCCAGTACATGGCGCCGGTGGCGGGCGCCGACTCCGAGGCCACCCAGATGCTGCCGCCGATGTCCGCCGACGCGGGCCCGCCCGGCGCCGGGGGCCAGAGCCCGGGGGAGCCCGAGGCGCGCAAACCGCTCCCGGAGTTCGAGAACCTCTTCCGCTCCGACTCCCCGCGGTCCGGCGGGCCGGGGCAGCCCTCCGGAGGCCGGGACGAGCCGGGCTCCACGCAGAGCATGCCGGTGTTCGACCAGGCGGCGGGGCCGCCGGGGCAGGGCGGCGGTTACGGCTATCCGCAGCCGGGCTCGCAGGGCGGCGGTTACGGCTATCCCCAGTCCGGCTCACAGGGTGGTGGTTACGGCTATCCGCAGCCGGGCTCCCAGCAGTACGAGCCGCAGCCGGGCGGCCGGGCGGCGCGGCGGGACGCCGACCGGGGCCGTCGCCGTACACCTCCGTGGCTGCTGATCGGCGGCGGCCTGGCGGGAGTCGCCGTGGTCGGGCTGGTCGTCGGCCTCCTCCTCGCGGACGGTGGCGACAGCTCGGGCGGCGACAAGCCGAAGGCGTCCACGGCCCCGGCGGGGGAGGAGTCGAGCGCTCCCGCCGATCCCGTCGAGGCGCAGGCCAAGAAGCTGGACGCGCTGCTGGCCGACAGCAACAACAGCCGCTCCCAGGTCATCCGTTCCGTGCAGAACATCAAGAACTGCACGGAGCTGGACAAAGCAGCCAGCGATCTGCGGTCCGCGGCCAAGCAGCGGACCGGCCTGGTGCGGCGGCTCGGCGAGCTGGAGACGGACAAGCTGCCCGACAGCGCGGAGCTGAACTCCGCGCTCAAGAGCGCCTGGCGCTCCTCGGCCTCCGCCGACAACCATTACGCGGCCTGGGCGGACCAGGCTGCGGGCAAGAAGGGCTGCCACAAGGGCAAGGCCAAGACGACCCGGCAGCTCGCGGCGGCCAACCGCGCCAGCGGCTCGGCGACCACCGCCAAGAAGAAGGCCGCGGGGCTGTGGAATCCGACGGCGAAGAAGTACGGCCTCAAGGAGCGCCCGTTCGGCTCGCTGTGAGCACCCCGCGCACCCCGCACGGGCGCCGAGCCGGGACCGAGCGGGCGGCGCCGAGCGGCGGGTGGCGCACGGGAGCCGGGCGGGGCCGGCAGGCCGCACACGGCGGGGTGCCCGCCCGCTGCCCGGCCGGGACCGGGCGGTCCTGCCGGGGCAGGGTGCCTCCGGGAGGGCCCGCGCCCGGCCGCCCGGCAGGCGGAACGTAGGGTCGGTGACCATGCAGCAAGCAGGTTCGGTGAAGTCTTCCCGACGTGGGCGTCGTTCCACCACCATGGACGGCATGCCTGTCAACGACGTGCCCTGGTGGCGCTGGCGCAGCAACGTGCGCTCCGCGCTGCACATGCTCTCCGACCAGACCTTCCAGCACGAGTGCTGGCTGACCGGACGCCCCGGATACGGCGATGTCACGGACGCCGTCTACCGCCTGGTCGAGGACACCTGGCTGGACAACTGGTCCGCGGAGAAGTACGTCGGGACGATCTTCCGCGACGCGCAGGAGGCGCAGGCGGTGGACGCGGCGGTGCTGCGGGTGCTGCGCATCATGCACCAGGTCGGCGCCGACGCGCCGGTCGCCTCGTACCTGGAGCATCCGGAATGGCCGGAAGCCGTCCGGGCCGCGCGGGAGGCGCACACGCTGCTGGCCGGCAACGACGGCGACGACCCCGACGAGCCGCCCCGCTCGCTGGAGGTCCTGGCGATCATGCTCAGGGCGGTGTGACGGGAGGCACCGGGCGGATGTGACCGGCCTCAGGGGCCGGGTGTGCCCGGCAGCCACGGGCCGGGTGCGACCGGACGCACCGGCTGCGCGCACCGGGTGCGGGGGCACGTCCGCGATGTGCCAATCTTGGGGCCATGAGCCAGTCGCACCCCGCTCCCGACCGTTCCGCCGAAGCCGCCGGGGGCACCGCAGCCGCCGGAGCCGCCGAGGGCGGGCAGCCCGGCCAGTTCCTCCTCACCCTCTCGTGCCCGGACAACCAGGGCATCGTGCACGCCGTCTCCAGCTATCTGTTCATGACCGGCTGCAACATCGAGGACAGCCAGCAGTTCGGGGACCGCGACACCGGGCTCTTCTTCATGCGCGTCCACTTCACCGGGAACACCACCGTGGAGAAACTGCGCGCCAGCTTCTCCGCCGTCGGCGACTCCTTCCGGATGGACTGGCAGATCCACCGGGCCGAGGAGCGGATGCGGGTCGTCCTGATGGTGAGCAGGTTCGGGCACTGCCTCAACGACCTGCTCTTCCGTTCGCGGATCGGTGCGCTCCCGGTCGAGATCGCCGCGGTGGTCTCCAATCACACCGACTTCGCCGAACTCGTCGCCTCCTACGACATCCCCTTCCATCACATCCCCGTGACGAAGGACACCAAGGAGGCTGCCGAGGAGCGGCTGCTGGAGCTGGTCGAGGAGGAGCGGGTCGAGCTCGTCGTCCTCGCGCGCTACATGCAGGTCCTCTCCGACAACCTGTGCAAGCGGCTGTCCGGGCGGATCATCAACATCCACCACTCGTTCCTGCCGAGCTTCAAGGGCGCCAAGCCCTACCACCAGGCGCACGCCCGCGGCGTCAAACTCATCGGCGCCACCGCGCACTATGTGACCGCCGACCTCGACGAGGGCCCGATCATCGAGCAGGAGGTCGAGCGGGTCAGCCACGACGTCACCCCCGAGCAGTTGGTCGCCGTGGGGCGGGACGTGGAGTGCCAGGCGCTGGCCCGCGCGGTGAAGTGGCACAGCGAGCACCGTGTGCTGCTCAACGGCCACCGCACCGTCGTCTTCACCTGACGCCCTGACGCCCTGGGCCCGGGACCGCACCTGGTGGCGCTCCGGGGCCGCCTCGGCGCGCGGTGGCGTCCCGGCGGGCCGCGGCCGCCCCGCGGCCGCCCGGGTCCGGGGCCGGTCAGAGGCGGGAGAGCGAGGCCGTGGCGTAGAGGACGTCCTGGATGGCCTGCGGGTCGCCGTCCTGGCCCGCGGCGGCGTCCAGCGGCGGGACATGGCCCGCGGCGAGCTGGCAGAACTCCAGGTCGTCCAGCGCGATGTGGGCCACGGTGCGCTCCGGCGAGGCGCGGGTGCCGGGAGAGTCCAGCGGGATGTACCAGTCGCCGCCACCGCTGCCCTCGATCTCCAGGTGCAGCGTGCGCCCCGGTGCTCCGGCGGTGGCCAGACCGCGCACCGGTGGCGCGAGTCCGCTGCGCCGACGGGCCGCGATGGCGCCGGGAAGCTGCCGGGCTGCGAGGTCGACGAGCTGGTTCAGATGCGCGGGTCCGGGTGGTTCGTACGGGTAGTCGACGGCCTGCGCGACGTCCCCGGCGTGCAGCCAGCACTCGAAGGCCCGGTCCAGGAAGGCGTCCCGGAGCGGGAGCGTGAAGCCGCCGTAGTCCACGCGCCGGTCCGGCGCGGCGTGCTCGCCGCCGGGCCCGGCGTCCTCGGCGGCGAGGAACGACACGTCGCGGATCAGCGCGTGGCTCTGCTCGCGCCAGCGTTCGCGGGCCGCCTGGGCGCGGTGCCCGGCGTCGTCCAGCGCCCAGTAGACCTCCGTCCGGGCCTGCGGACCGGCGCCCGGACCGGTGGGCAGCGCTCCGGAGGGCAGCGGGTCGGGCAGTCCGATGCCGGTCGCGACCAGCCCGTCCACCGCGAGCAGATGGCCCAGGACACCCGCCACGGTCGTCTCCCGCGCGGCCTGCCGCTCGCCGTCGAACCAGCGCAACTGCACCGGAGCACGCCACTCCTCCTCGGCCATGTCGCGCAGCAGCGCATCCAGCCGGGCCGTCTCGGCGTCGTACGGAGCCGCCCAGGCGGGCATCGGTATACGGGCCGGACGGCGGTCGAGGCAGCCTTCCAGGACGCGGGACCGCAGCATCGGATCCAGGTCGAGGCTGTCCTCGGAGTGCAGCAGGCCGACCGCGTCCCGCAGCCGCAGCGCCTCCTCGGCGCAGGGCGCGCAGTCGGTCAGATGTGTTTCGACGGCGGCCGTCTCCGCCGCGGAGCAGGCAGCCAGCGCCCAGGCCCCGAGCAGCGAGGTGAGCACCCGGTGCTCGTCCGGGCCGGGCGGGGTGTCGGCGGTGCCGGTCGCGGGCGCTCGCCCGCTCGGCTCCGGCCCGGCGGGCTGTTCCGGGCCCGGTCGGGCCGGTGGCCGGCTCACGGCCGGTACTCCGCGCCGGGTGGCGCCAGGGCGGGCCGGGGCATGGCGGAGGAGAGGAGCTGGAGGCCCAGCCGCAGCCGGCGCCGGGCCTCGTCCTCGGTGACGCCGAGGGTGCGCGCGGCCTGCCGGTAGTCGTGCCGCTCGAAGTAGGCCAGTTCGAGCGCGGCACGCAGCGAGGAGGGCATGGAGGTGACGATGTAGTCGGCCCGGGCCGCGGCGGCGGCCGCGCGGACCTGCTCCTCGAACCGCTCGGCCTGCTCCGGGGAGTCCGGGTCCGCGTCCCGCTGCTGCTGCCGGCGGAGTGCGGCGGTCGCGGTCCGCTGGGTCAGTGCCGCCACCCAGGCCCGCATGGGGCCTTCGCGCGGATCGAAGGCGCGTGGGTGCTCCCAGATGTACGCGAAGACCTCCCGCGTCGCGCTGTCGGCCGCCGCCTCGTCGTCCAGCACCCGGTGGGCGAGGCCGTGCACCAGGGAGGCGAAGCGGTCGTAGAGCTCGCCGAGCGCCGCGGCCTCACCGCGCGCGAGCCGTTGCTGCATCTTCCGGTCCCAGCGCGGTGATGTGTCGTTCGCCAAGGTGGCCCCCAGTCCTCCGGTTCCGCCGTCCGCTTCCGTTCTGCTTCCGTTCCGCGTCCCGCGGTGGCGCGTCCGGCGGTTTCCCTTCCGCTCCTGTGATGCCCGTCAACCCCTCGAATGTAGTGCGAGCCGTGGACAACGCACGCCCCTTTTGACGCAACGCGCGCCCCGACGGTGTCGCCGAGGGTGCATATCGCGTCACGCTGTGCGTGTTCCGGGTGGGAGGTGAGAGATTGGAGGGGTGGATGCGGTCCGGTGTTATGGGGGCGTGACCACAAGTTCCCGCAGGTTCCCGCGGGTAAGGGCAGGGGAACGCATAGGGTCGGTTCCCCGGGACCAGTTTTGGAGGGATGGGCCAGGGCAGCCGACTGCTGTAGGCGATCGACGAAGGGGTTGCGGGGCGTGTCGTTGAAGGTGCTGGAGGAGGAGCGGGACGGGTGGGCCGTGCTCCGGGTCTCCGGTGAGCTGGACCTGGTCACCTCACCCGCGGTGCGGCAGCATGTGCACGATGCCGTCGCGGAGGGGCGCAGGAGCCTCGTGCTCGACCTGTCCGACGTCCTCTTCTGCGATTCCAGCGGAGTGGGCGTCCTGATCGCCTCCCGCCGGCTGATGCGCTCCTGCGCGGGGCGGCTCCGGCTCATCCTGCCCGCGCGCGGCGCCGAGGACGGCTCCCACGTCAACCGGGTGCTCTCCGCACTCGGTGTACGACGGCTCTTCGACTGCTACCCGGACCTGGCCGCGGCCACCGACGCGCACACGACCACCGGCCCGCTCACCGCGTGACACCCCGTCGCCGCGCGGTGTGACGGCACCGCGTGCGCAGGAGTCCGTTTCCTCCTCCCACCCCCGCCTCCACCTCTGCCTCCCACCCCCGCCTCGCGCTTCATCCCGGACCCCCGCTCCCGGCCGCCTCTGCGGCTCCCGAGAACCTCTCGCGCAGCTTGTACTTGAGTACTTTGCGCAGTGTCCCGCTGCGGGGCAGCGCCTCCACCACCTCCACCTGCTCGGGCAGTTTGTAGGTGGCCAGCCCCGCGTCGCGGAGATGCGCGGCCACCTCCTGGAGTGTGATCCGCGCCGCTCCCGCGGGCTGCTCGACCACCGCGCACACCCGCTCCCCCCGCTCCGGATCGGGCAGTCCGATCACGGCCGCGTCGGCGACCGCGGGGTGCCGGTAGAGGAAGTGCTCGATCTCCTTGGCCGAGATGTTCTCGCCCTTGCGGATGATGATGTCCTTGGTGCGCCCGGTCAGCACCAGGTGCCCGCTATCCAGCACGCGGCCCAGGTCGCCGGTGAGCAGGAAGCCTTCAGCGTCGAAGGCTTCGGCCGTCCGCCGCGGGTCCAGATAGCCGTGGCACACCGCCTCGCCGCGCAGCCGGATCTCCCCCTCGCTCCCGGTCGGCAGCGGGGTGCCGTCCGGTGCCGTGACGCGTATCTCCATTCCGGGGGGCGGGCGGCCCTCGGTGGTGGCGAGCTGTTCCGGGGTGTCGTCGGGGGAGCCCATCGTGATCATCGGTGCCTCGGTCATGCCGTAGCCGTGCGCGAGCCGGCAGCCGAGTTCGGCGACCACCTCGTGGTAGAGCTCGGGGGGCTTGGGGGCACCGCCGCCCGCGAGCAGCCGCAGGCTCGGGATCAGCCGCTCCCCGGGCCGGGCGCGCTGCTGCGCCAGGAACATCGAGTAGAACGCGGTCGAGCCCCCCGCCGTCGTCACCCCGTGCCGCCGGTACCCCGCCAGTGCGCCGGGCAGCGCGAACTTCTCGAACAGCACCGCGGGGAACCCGTACAGCAGCAGCATCACCAGATAGTCCGGGCCACCGATGTGGGCGTAGGGGAAAGCGATCGAGCCCACGTCGTCGGGGACCGGCCGCAGCGCGTGGGCCAGACAGGAACCTCCGGCGAGCAGGCTCCGGTCGGTGTGGCGGACCCCGCACGGTGCGGCGGTGGTGCCGGAGGTCCAGTAGATCCAGCGCACTTGCGTCCCGTCCGCGGGCGGGGGCGGGGGCGGGGGCGGGGGCGGTGGTCCCGCGGTGGGTTCCGGCTCGGCGAGAGCCTCCCCGGCCGTGAGTGTGCGCGGGGCGACTCCGTGCCGCTCGCGGACGCGGTCGGCCAGCGCGGCGTAGTCGGTGCCGTGCCGGCGGCCGGGGTGGACGTACCAGGCGGCCCCGGTCGTGCGCAGCGCGAGCGCCACCTCCCGCTCGCCGTGGCCGGGGAGGAGGGGCGTCTGCCGCGCGCCGAGGCGGGCCAGCGCCAGGGAGAGCACGACGGTTTCGATGCGGCTGGGGAGCTGCCAGGCGACGGTGTGCTCGGGGCGCACGCCCCGCGCGCAGAGCCCGGCCGCGGTGCGTTCGGCGTGCTCTCGCAGCTCGCCGAAGGTGAGGGACTCGTCGTCGGCCGGATCGTCCGCCGCCTGGATCAGCGCGCGCGCTCCGGGTGTCAGGTCGGCGCGGCGCACGACCAGTTCCCACAGGGTGCGCGAGTCGGCGAGGGCGCGGGCGACGGCGGTGGCGTCGGGCCCGCGGGCCGTGGTGCCGTCGCCGTGCCGCTCGTCTTCCCGGTGTCCGGCGGTCATGCTGCCACCCCCATGCCGAGTTTTTCTGACGTTCCGTCAGTTAGTGGGGGAAGCGTAGGGGGCGGCGCCTTGTCGGTCCAGGGGTGCGGGGCTAGCCTCGTTCCGAGCCTGTTTCTGACGGAGCATCAGATCCTGGTATGGCGAGGGGGCCACGTCCGTGACCGAACTACCGCGCATCGTCAGCGTCGACGACCATGTGATCGAGCCCGCGCACCTCTTCGAGACCTGGCTGCCCGCCAAGTACCGGGACCGCGGCCCCAGACCGCTGACCGCCGGGATCGGCGAACTGGAGTACGTCGGCGGCAGGTACCGGATCGCGATGGACCCGGACGGACCGCCCGCCGACTGGTGGATCTACGAGGATCTGAAGTTCCCGTACAAGCGCAACATCGCCGCCGTGGGCTTCGACCGGGACGAGATGACCCTGGAGGGCATCACCCGCGACCAGATGCGCCCCGGCTGCTGGGATCCGGCCGAACGCCTCAGGGACATGGACCTCAACCACGTCGAGGCGTCGCTGTGCTTCCCCACCTTCCCCCGCTTCTGCGGTCAGACCTTCGCCGAGGCGCACGACAAGGAGGTGGCCCTGGCCTGCGTACGCGCCTACAACGACTGGATGGTCGAGGAGTGGTGCGGCGACTCCGGCGGCCGGCTCGTGCCGCTGTGCCTGATCCCGCTGTGGGACATCGACCTGGCCGTCGCCGAGATCCGTCGCAACGCCGCCCGCGGCGTCCGCGCCGTCACCTTCAGCGAGATCCCCACTCACCTGGGGCTGCCCAGCATCCACAGCGGCTACTGGGACCCCTTCTTCGCCGTCTGCGAGGAGACCGGAACCGTCGTCAACATGCACATCGGCTCCTCCTCCCAGATGCCCGCCGCCTCCCCCGACGCACCCCCGGCCGTCCAGGCGTCGCTCTCCTTCAACAACGCCATGGCCTCGATGATGGACTTCCTCTTCAGCGGCGTGCTCGTGCGGTATCCGCGGCTGAAGCTCGCCTACAGCGAGGGCCAGATGGGCTGGATCCCCTACGCGCTGGAGCGCGCCGACGACGTGTGGGAAGAGCACCGTGCCTGGGGCGGTGTCCGCGACCTGGTCCCCGAACCGCCTTCCCGCTACTACTACCGGCAGATCTTCTGCTGCTTCTTCCGCGACAAGCACGGCGTCACCGCACTGGACGCGGTCGGCCGGGACAACGCGACCTTCGAGACCGACTACCCGCACGTCGACTCCACCTTCCCGCACACCCGGCAAGTCGCCCTCGACCACGTACGGGGGCTGGATGAGGAGACGGTGCACAAACTGATGCGCGGCAACGCCATCCGGATGCTGGAACTCGACCTGGAATGAGGCGCGGAGCGCGCGCGGGGCGTGCGAGGGGCGTGCGCGGGACGCGAACGGGGCGGGAACAGGGACTGTGCGCACGGACCGGGAGCGCGGCTGCCCGGGAGCGCGGCGCGGCTGCCCGGGGCGCGGGGCGCTGGTTCGACTCGGCGCAGGGCGCAGGGCGCAGGGCGCAGGGCGCGGAGCGCGGGGAGCCGAGGGAGCCGGACGTGGTGAGGAGGACCCGATGGAGCTGGCGTACACGCGGGACGACGAGGAGTTCCGGACCCGGCTGCGCTCCTGGCTGGCCGCCGTCCTGCCCACCCTGCCGCCGCGCCCCGACCCGCTGGACTGGCCGGCGCGGCGGGCCTACGACATGGGCTGGCAGCGCAGGCTGTACGACGCGGGATACGCGGGACTGCACTGGCCGCAGGCGGCCGGCGGCCGGGGCGCAACCCCCGTCCAGCACCTGATCTTCCTGGAGGAGACGGAGGCGGCCGGAGCCCCCTACGTCGGTGCCGGATTCGTCGGTCTGCTGCACGCCGGGCCGACGATCGCCGCCGAGGGCGGCCCGGCGCAGCGCGCCCGCTGGCTGCCGCCGATCCTGCGCGGTGAGGAGGTGTGGTGCCAGGGGTTCTCCGAGCCGGAGGCCGGCTCCGACCTGGCCTCGCTGCGCACCCGGGCAGTGCGCAGCGGCGACAGCTACGTGGTGACCGGAACGAAGATCTGGACCTCGCACGCCGAGGTCGCCGACTGGTGCGAACTGCTCGTGCGCACCGACCCGGAGGCGCCCCGGCACCGCGGCCTCACCTGGCTCGCGCTGCCGATGGACGCGCCCGGGGTCACCGTGCGCCCGCTGCGCACCCTGGCCGGGTCGCAGGAGTTCGCCGAGGTCTTCCTGGACGAGGTGCGGGTGCCGGTCGGCAACCGGGTCGGCGCCGAGAACGACGGCTGGCGGGTCACCATGGTGACTCTCTCCTTCGAGCGGGGCACCGCGTTCGCCGGCGAGGTCGTCGCCTGCCGCCGCACCCTGCGGCAGCTCGCCCGGCGCGCGCAGCGCGACGGCCGCTGGGAGGACCCGGCCCTGCGGCGCCGACTCGGCAGGCTGAACGCGGAGTTCACCGCCCTGTGGCGGCTCGTCCAGTGGAACGTCAGCGAAGCCGCCCACGCGCTGCGCCACGGCGGCAGCGGAGTGCCCGGAGCGGGCGGTTCGGTCTTCAAGCTGCGCTACTCGCACGCGCGGCAGGAGCTGTACGAGACGGCGGCGGCTGTGCTGGGTCCCGGGTCGCTGGACCTGGCCGAGGAGTGGACGCGGGAGCGGCTCTCCTCGCTCTCGTACACGATCGCGGCCGGCACCTCGCAGATCCAGCACAACATCGTCGCCGAGCGCGTCCTCGGCCTGCCGAGAGGACGGTGACGGCGCGGATGGACTTCCGGCTGACGCGGGACCAGGAGGCGCTGCGGCGCGGCATGCGCGACCTGCTGGCGGCGAGGTTCGGGCGCGAGGAGCTGCGGGCCGCCGTCGACGGGGCGGACGGGGCGGAGGGGGCGGACCGAGTGGCCGGGGCGGCCGGGGCGGACAGGGCGGCCGGGACCGACAGGTCCAACGCGGGAGAAGGCGCTGACCGCGCCGGGGAACGGTCGGTGCCGGGCGGTCGGCTGTGGCGCGAGCTGGGCGCGGCGGGGCTGTTCGCCCTCCGGGCACCGGAGCGGTCCGGAGGTGTCGGGTCGGGCCTGCCGGAGGCGGTGCTGGTGTTCGAGGAGGCGGGGCGGGCGCTGCTGCCGGGCCCGCTGGTCGCCACGGAGTTGGCGGGCAGTACGGGCCTGGTGCCGGGAGCCGCGGAAGGCACGGTGCCGGTGACGGCACTGGCGGGGGCCCGTGCCGGGGACTGCGCCCTCGTCGAGCACCTGGCGTCGGCGGGCGCCGTGCTGCTGCTGGAGGAGGGCCGCCCCGCCCGGGTGCTGGACCCCGCGGCGCCGGCCGCGGTACCGATGCGCTCGGCCGACCCGCTGACGCCGCTGCACCGCGTCCGGGCGCCGCTGCCGGGACCGGACCGGGCCCCGTACCGGTCCGCGGACGGGTCCGCGGACGGGGCCGTGGACGGAGGCGAGGGCGCGGCGCCCGACGGGGGAGTGCTGCTGCTGGAGGGAGCCCTGCTCGCCGCCGCACAGCAACTCGGCAGCGCCCGGCGGACGCTGGAGCTGGCGGTCGGGTATGCGCGGGAGCGCGAGCAGTTCGGTCGGCCGATCGGCAGTTTCCAGGCGGTGCAGCACCTGTGCGCGGGGATGCTGGTCCGTTCGGAGACGGCCAGAAGTGTGGTCTACGCGGCGGCTGTGACGGCGGACGAGGCGGAGATCCGCGCGGCGAAGCTGCTCGCCGACACCGCCGCCGTGGACAACGCCCGCGACTGTCTCCAGGTGTACGGCGGAACGGGCTTCACCTGGGAGGCAGATGTCCATCTGCACCTGAAACGCGCCTGGTTGCGTGCGGAGCAGTGGTGCGCCGCCGCGGGCTCGGAGGAGCGGTTGGCCTCGGCGCTCCTGCGTCCCGCGGGTCGGTGAATGTCCCCTTCGACCGGGACATTCGATGCGCGTGATTACGCAGGGTTATGACTGTCTTGTGTGTGACTCTTGGCCACCGTGAGCGGAAGATCGTATTCCACTCGGATACGCTCCCTGGATGCGAGTACGGCGGCCGCGGGCCGCCGGTGGAAGGCGCGGGCCGCGCCGCCGCGCGGTGCCGGCCCCGACGGCCAAGGGGTGTAAGGGTGTCCACGAGATACGGGTGCGGTCGTTCGAGTCCCTGTACTCGACGTCGCACAGTATGCCGTGCGTCTACTCCTTTGCGCCGGAATATGCCTGAAGCGCTTGTTGGCTTCACTGCGAGTCAACCATGCTGTTCTCGCTGGAGTCACAATCCGTGACTACATGGAGACGCGAGGCGATGTGTCCGCCAGTTCGGATGGTGTGAGCGGTGCAGGTGCTTCTGGAGCAGTTGGAGATCGGATCCGATCCGACGGAGGTGGGGCGTGCCCGGAGGTGGGCCCGGGCCCGGCTGGCGGGATCGGGGGTGGACGCCGATGAGCCGCTGGCCGAGACGCTGATTCTGCTGATCTCGGAACTCGTCACCAACGCGGTGGTGCACACCGGCTGTCCGGCCGTCCTGTGCATGCTGCTGCCCCGGCGCTGCCCCGCCGGGGTCGCGCACGAGGCGGGATCGGTGCGGGTCGAGGTGGCCGACGCGAGCAGCCGCGCGCCGCGCCGCCGCCTCGCCGAAGGGGAGGACACCGGCGGTCGCGGGCTCGAGCTCGTCTCGGGTCTCGCCGACCGCTGGGGCTGGGAGCACGAGCCGGGCGGCAAGCGGGTCTGGTGCGAGCTGGACACCGCACCGCTGGGGGCGGTGGATCCCGTACCGGCCAACGGCCGGGAGCCGGGCACCCGTCGGGAGGCCCGGGTGAGCGGTGAGCCGCGTGCCGGGGTGAACGCGGGTGTGCGCGTCAATGTGGCAGGGGCGGGCGCTGGCGCGTTCGGCTGAGCGCGCGCCGGGCAATACGGGCATAACCCCCAAAGTCCAGACCAGGTGTTGACGTCTCGTACCGGTTTGATCACCCTTGGGTGGAGCGATTCGTCGTGAGGGGACGACGAGGTGCCTGAGGTTCCTCGGCGAGTGCGGGTCGCGTTCCGGTGCCGACCTCCGTCCGAGGGCAGGTCCCCGAGCGCCGGAGTCGGGTGGCGGTATGCCGTGCCGTGCTCGGGGCGCGCACCGGAGCGCCGCCACCCGACTGTGCTGGGCCCCGCAGTCGCCCCGGCGCCCCGTGGGCGGCCGCCGTCACAGCACCGCGACCGGCGCCACCGGGGCGCCGGTGCCGCCCGTGAACGGCTCGGGCTGCGCCGCCAGCAGGAAGGTGTAGCGCCCCTCGTCGGCGCAGACCTCGGAGAGTTCCTCCAGGTTCCAGTTCTGGCCCTGCAGCATGCCCATCTCCACCAGGTGCAGGGCGTGGACCGGCAGCCAGAGGTCCTCGATCTCGGGTGGGACGATCTCGAACGTGAGGGTGTCGTTGGCCACGGCGGCGACATCGCGCGCGTGGAACCAGGCGGGCGTGCGCAGCGACAGCCCGGGGGAGGGGTGGGCGTAGCCCTCCCGGTCGCCCGCCAGGTAGCGGCGGATCTGCCCGGTCCGTACGAGTACGATGTCGCCGGCCCGCACCCGGCAGCCCCCGAACTCCTCGGCTGCCGCGAGGTCCTCGGGCGTCACCGCGTGCGCGCCCGCCGTGAGCTCCTCGCCGCGGGCCCGCGCCACGTCGAGCAGCACCCCGCGGGAGACGAGGGGGCGGCTCTTCTCGATCCCGCTGAACGCGGCGCCGTCGTGCGCGGTGACCGTGGTGGCGGGGCGGCCGTTGTAGATCCGCCCGCCGTGCGAGACGTGCGGGAGGCCGTCCCAGTGGGTCCCGGCCTGGAGCCCCATGGTGACCGCGTCGTCGCTGGTGGCGACCGCGCCGGCGCCGAACAGTTCCAGATTGAGCGCGACCATCGTGTGCAGCGGGTTCACCCGGCCGGGGATCAATCCCGTCTGCACCCCGTCCTGCTGGAGGGGCAGGGCGAGCGGGACGCGGCGGCCGGTGCGCACGCAGGCCGCCGCCTCCCGCACCACCGCGTCCGTCACCAGGTTGAGGGTGCCGATCTCGTCGTCGGCGCCCCAGCGCCCCCAGTTGTTGACGCGCCGGGCGATCTCGGCGAACGCGGGGCAGTGTGCCGGAGCGGTCATCTGTCCTCCCGGGGTGCTCGGGTGCTCGGGTGCTCTGGTCCCGGCCCGGCTCGGGCGGCTCCGGCTCGGGCGCGGCCGGTTGCAGGGGGCTTGTGTTCGGCCGGGGCCTGCCCAAGAATCTAACGGGTCGTCAGATATTCGGGAGGGGGCCGACGTGGGTGATTTCCTGACCGGGAAGGTCGTCGCCGTCACCGGCGCCGGGCGCGGTATCGGCCGTGCGGTGGCGACGGCGTGTGCCGACGAGGGAGCCGAGGTCGTCGTCAACGACTACGGCGTCTCCGTCGACGGCGGCGCACCGCACAGCGAGATAGCCGAGTCCGTCGTGCAGGAGATCACGGAGGCGGGCGGACGCGCGGTGGCCGTCGCCGACGACATCTCCACGATGGACGGCGGGCAGCGCGTCGTGGACACCGCCCTCGCCCACTACGGCCGTCTGGACGGGGTGGTCTGCGCGGCCGGAATCCTGCGCGAGCGGATGCTCTTCAACATGAGCGAGGAGGAGTGGGACACGGTGCTCGCCACCCACCTCAAGGGCACCTTCACCGTCTTCCGCGCCGCGAGCGCCGTGATGCGCGCCCAGCGCGGCGGCACCCTCATCGGCTTCACCAGCGGCAACCACCAGGGCTCCGTCGCGCAGGCCAACTACGCGGCGGCCAAGGGCGGCATCATCTCGCTCGTCCGCAGTGCGGCGCTCGGCCTGCACAAGTACGGCGTGACGGCCAACGCCGTGGCGCCCGTGGCCCGCACCAGGATGTCCGCCAATGTCCCCATGGAACTGGCGGAGATCGGCGCACCCGAGGACGTCGCCCCCCTCGTCGCCTACCTCCTCAGCGAGCACGCCCGGCGGCAGGAGGTCACCGGACAGGTCTACACCGTCGCCGGGCCCAAGATCGCGGTGTGGGCGCAGCCGCGCGAACTGCGGTCCGCCTACGCCGACGGCGCCTGGACGCCCCGGCAACTGGCCGACCGGCTGCCCGGCACCGTCGGCCAGGACCCGATGCCCCTGCTGGCGCGGCTGGCGGAGATGTCCGAGGCTGCCGCCCGCAAGGACCGGCCCCAGGCATGACCTGGACCTGAGGACGTCCGGCCCCGCCCACCGGGACCGGCCCCGCCCCGGAGAGGGGGACGCATGGACTTCGGCTTCACGCCCGAGGACGAGGACTTCCGCACCCGGTCCCGCGCCTGGCTGGACGAGCATCTGTCCGGCGACTACGCCGCCGCTGCCGGACAGGGCGGACCCGGCAGCGCCCACGAGGCCGCTGCCGTCCGCCGCCGCTGGGAGCGTGCACTGGGCCGCGCGGGCTGGATCGGCATCGGCTGGGACCGCAGCCGCGGCAGCCACGGCAACCGCGCCGCCACCCTCACCCAGCAGGTCGTCTGGGCCGAGGAGTACGCGCGCGCAGGCGCACCCGGCCGGGTCGGCCACATCGGCGAGAACCTGCTCGCGCCCACCCTCCTGGCCCACGGCACCGATGAGCAGTGCGACCGCTTCCTGCCCCCCATCGCCCGCGGTGAGGAGCTGTGGTGCCAGGGGTACAGCGAGCCCGGCGCCGGGTCCGACCTGACGGCGGTGCGCACCACCGCCGTACGCGACTCCGCCGCGGACGGCGGTGCCGGGGGCTACCGGGTCACCGGTCAGAAGATCTGGACCTCGCTGGCCCGCGAGGCCGACTGGTGCTTCGTCCTCGCACGCACCGGACCGGGGACGCGCGGACGTCACGGGCTCTCCTTCCTGCTGGTGCCCATGGACCAGCCGGGCCGCGTCCAGGTCCGGCCGATCCGGCAGATGTCGGGAACGGACGAGTTCAACGAGGTCTTCTTCGACGGTGCACGCGTCGCACCCGGGCACCGGGTGGGCGCCGAGGGCGATGGCTGGCGCATCGCCACCTCCCTGCTCGCCCTGGAACGCGGAGTGTCCACCCTCGCCCAGCAGATCGGCTTCGCCGCCGAACTCGACCGCGTGCTGCGGCTCGCCCTGCAGACCGGCGCCGACACCGACCCCGTGGTCCGTGACCGGCTCGTGCGGGCATGGGCGGAGCTGCGGACCATGCGCTGGAACGCCCTGCGCACCCTGGGCGGCTCGGGCTCGGGCTCGGGCTCGGGCTCGGCCTCGGGGACGGGTTCGGGCTCGGAGACGAGTTCAGGCTCGGGCTCGGGGACGGGGCCGGGGACGGAGACGGGACCAGGCTCGGTGCCGGGCTCGGGGAACGGTTCGGGCGCGGGATCGGCTTCGGGCTCTGGGGCGGGCCCTGGGGCCCATGCGGGCACGGTTCCGGGCGCCCCCAGCGTCGCCAAGTTGCTGTGGGGGAGCTGGCATCAGCGCCTCGGGGAGCTGGCGATGCAGGTCCGCCAGGCCGCCGCCGCTCTGGGCCCGCACGACTGGTCGCCCCACCGGCCCTATGAACTCGATCCCCTCCAGCGATTGTTCCTCTTCAGCCGTGCCGACACTCTCTACGGCGGCTCGGACGAGATCCAGCGCGACATCCTCGCCCGGCACGTGCTGGGCCTGCCCGGGGAGGCACGTACGTGACGACGGAACCGGCCCCCGTACCCGCCCCCTCGCCTCCCGCGGGCGGCGCAGACCCAGCAGCCCGGCCACCGGCTCCCAGGGCCTACCGGCACTGGATCGACGGCGCCTGGCACCAGCCCGCCCTGGGCCACTATCCGATCACCGACCCGGCCACCGAAGCGCTGCTCGGCCACGCGCCCGAGGGGAGCGCCGCGGAGATCGACACGGCCGTCCGCGCAGCCCGAGCCGCCCAGGAGGCGTGGGCGGACAAGGATCCGCGCGAGCGGGCCCGAGTTCTGGAGCGGATAGCCGAGGTCCTCACCGCGCACGGGCCGGCATTGCTGCCCCTACTCCAGGCCGAGACCGGCGCCACCGTCAAGGTCGCGCGCGGCATGCAACTGCCCACCGCAGCCGACCGCTTCCGCCGCTATGCACGCGGCGCGCTGGAGCCGGACGTCCTTCCGCTGGCGCCGCAGCCCGTGGGGGCCAGTGCACTGGCCCCGGGAGGGCTGATCGGTGCGGCCGCGGTACGCCGCCCCGTCGGTGTGGTCGGCTGCATCACCTCCTACAACTTTCCTGTGGTCAACCTCGCGGGCAAGGTCGCGCCCGCGTTGGCCGTGGGCAACGCCGTGGTCTGCAAGCCGGCGCCGCAGGATCCGCTGAGCTGCCTGGAGCTGGGGCCGCTGCTGCGGGAGGCAGGGCTGCCGGACGGGCTCTTCAACGTGGTCACGGGCTCGGGCCCCGGGCCGGGGGAGGCGCTGGTCGCACACCCGGACATCGACATGATCAGTTTTACCGGCTCCACCTCCGTGGGAAAGCAGATCGCTGGGAACGCAGGACGAGACATGAAGCGCACTCTCATGGAGCTGGGAGGAAAGGGTGCGGCATTGGTGCTGGACGACGCGGTGGGCCGGGCCCGCGAAGCAGCACTGGGCTCGGTCGCCTCGACCTGGACCTTCCACAGCGGCCAGATCTGTACGGCACCGACGCGTGTGCTCGTACACGACTCGCTCCACGACGAGTTCGTGACTGCCCTTGCACGGTACGCCTCCGCACTCACGCCCGGCGATCCCACGAACGAGCGAACCGTGCTGGGCCCGGTCATCTCCGCGGCCCAGCGCGACCGGATCGAGGCGTACATCGCGGCCGCCCGCGCGCAGGGCGCCACGGTGCTGGTGGGCGGCGAACGCCCCGCGGCGCCCGGCACCGGGTTCTACGTCGCGCCGACGCTGCTCACCGGCGTCACACCGGAGATGACCGTGGCCCGCGAGGAATTGTTCGGGCCCGTGGTGGTCGTCCTCCCGTTCGCGGACGACGACGAGGCGGTGCGGATCGCCAACAGCACCCCCTACGGCCTCTACGACTACGTCTTCAGCGGCGACACGGGCCGCGCCTGGCGGCTGGCGGGGCGGCTGCGCTCCGGCAACGTCGGCATCAACACCGTCCAGCGGCATCCCGAGACACCGTTCGGCGGCTGCAAGGAATCCGGAGTGGGGCGGGACGGCGGCTCGTTCGGGCTGCACGCCTACAGCGAGCTCCAGTCGATCGTCTGGCCGTCGTGAAGGAGGCGGGAGCGGCATGAGAGGCGTGGTCCTGGAGGGCGCGCGGGCCCGGTGCGTGGACGATCTGGAGATCCGGCCGCCCGGACCCGGCGAGGTGCTGGTCGGCATCCGGGCGGCCGGGCTGTGCCACAGCGATCTGTCCGTCATCGACGGGACGATCCCCTTCCCCCGGCCCGTCGTCCTCGGGCACGAGGGCGCCGGAGTGGTCGAGGCGGTCGGCGACGGAGTGGTGCACGTGGTGCCCGGGGACCATGTGGCGCTGTCGACCATCGCGAACTGCGGCGCGTGCCCCCAGTGCGCGCGGGGCCGCCCCACCATGTGCCCCCGGGCTGTGGGCAGGCCGGAGCAGCCCTTCACCCGGCGCGGCGAACCGCTGTACAACTTCGCCGCCAACTCCGCCTTCGCCGAACGCACCCTCGTCAAGGCGGTCCAGGCCACGCCGGTGCCGCGCAGTGTCCCGCTCACCTCGGCTGCACTCATCGGATGCGCCGTCCTGACCGGTGTCGGCGCCGTGCTCAACCGGGCGCGGGTCGGCCAGGGCGAGTCCGTGGTGGTGCTCGGCGCCGGGGGTGTCGGGCTCAACGTGCTGCAGGGCGCCCGGATCGCGGGTGCGGCCCCCGTCGTCGCGGTGGACGCCAACCCCGGCAGGGAGGCTCTGGCACGGCAGTTCGGCGCCACCCATTTCGTCACCGCCGCACCGGGCGGCAGCGGCGCGGACACGGTCGCCGCCGTCACGGAGATCCTGCCGGAGGGGGCCGAGCACACCTTCGAGTGCGTCGGCAGCACCGCGCTCGTACGGCAGGCCGTCGACCTCCTCGGCCGCCGCGGCCAGGCCGTGCTGCTGGGCATGCCCCCGTCCGGTGCCGAGGCGGTCTTCCTGCCGGCCGCGCTGTTCCTGGACAAGTCCATCCTCGGCTGCCGCTACGGCTCCTCCCGGCCCTCCCGGGACATCGCGCTCTACGCGGACCTGTACCGGCAGGGGCGGCTGCTGCTCGACGAGCTGGTCACCCGCACCTACCCGGTCGAGGAGTTCGAGGCAGCCGCCGACGACGCCCACCACGGCAGGGTGGCCCGCGCGGTCCTCACGTTCTAGCCACTGCCGGGCCGGTGCCCCGACCCCGGGAGCGACGGCCGTACACGGCACCGCCGCAGGTCCCACCGAACCGCCGCGCGGTCCGCTCCGGCAGCGTGGTCTTGCTGCGGCCGCGTGGTCCGCTGCGGCCGCGTGGTCCGCTACGCCGCAGCGTGCGCAGCATCTGCCGCGTCTGCTCCCGCCGCCGTCTCCGCCCGGAACGTCCGGCGGTAGGCGCGGGGGGAGACACCCAGCGCCGCGTGGAAGTGCTGGCGGAGGGAGGCGGCCGTACCGAAGCCGGCGCGGGCGGCGACCCGCTCGACGGGCAGGTCCGTCTCCTCCAGCAGGTGGCGGGCGCGTTCGATGCGCTGCTGGGTCAGCCACCGCAGCGGCGTCACGCCGACCTCCTCGCGGAAGCGGCGGGTGAAGGTGCGGACGCTCATCGACTCGCGTGCGGCGAGTTCGCGGAGGGTCAGCGGCTGGTCGAGGTGGTCCAGGGCCCAGGAGCGTGCCGTTCCGGTGGAGGAGCGGCGGGGCTCGGGGACCGGGCGGCGGATGAACTGGGCCTGCCCGCCGTCGCGGTGCGGCGGTACGACGGTGCGCCGCGCCACCGCGTTGGCGACGGCCGCCCCGTGGTCCTCCCGCACGATGTGCAGGCACAGGTCGATCCCGGCCGCCTCACCCGCGGAGGTCAGCACGGCGCCCTCGTCCACGTAGAGCACGTCCGGATCCAGCCGCACGGCCGGATACAGGGCGCGGAAGCTGTCGGTCGACATCCAGTGGGTCGTCGCCCGCCGGCCGTCCAGCAGTCCGGCGGCGGCCAGGACGAAGGCGCCCGTGCAGATGGATGCCATGCGGGTGCCGGGGCGGACCCGCGCGAACGCCTCGCGGAGCGGTGCGGGCAGCGTGCCCTCGGTCTCTGTCTCGTCCGGTTCGTGGGTGGCGGGGACGACGACCGTGTCGGCCTCCGCCAGCGCTTCGGGGCCGTGCGCGACGTGGATGGGGAAGTCGGCGTCCGTACGGACGGTTCCCGGGGCGACGGCGCAGGTGAGGACCTCGTACAGCGGTTCGCCCTCCGCGGTGGCGGCGCGGCCGAACACCTGGTGTACCAGCCCGAGCTCCATCGGCAGCACCCCGTGCCTGACCAGCACGGCTACCCGGTGCAGCTCGGGGCGGGTGAAGGCGGCCATGGCCCGATCCTCGCACACAGTGCTCCTCGGGCCACCTGATCCGCACGGCTCCCCGTGCACCCGCTCCGCCGCCGTCGGGGCGTGCGATCCGTTCTTCTCTGTCCGGTTCGGTCCGCCTCTGTCGGGATCCGCCCAGCCCTGTCCGACAGGTCTGTTCGCCGGTGCCTGCCGAGGTGTGGCCAGGCGTGGGCCAGGTGTGGCCAGAATCTTGCACTCGTCGTCCATCCGGCCACTCGTTCCGATCCCCGGCCGGACGCAGGATCGGTGGCATGCAGACGACGACGCAGACGCAGACGAGGACGCAGGCGAAGGCGACCGGGGCGACGACGGCGGCGACGAAGAAGACGCTGTGGATCTTCGCCCACCCCGAGGCGCGTTCCCTGAACGCCGCGCTGCGGGACACCGGCGTCGCCGCACTGCGGGAACAGGGGCACCAGGTGCGGGAGTCCGACCTGTACGCGATGGGCTGGAAGCCGGTCGTCGACGGCGCGGACTTCCCCGGCAGAGCACCGGATCAGGAACGGCTGCTGGTCGGGGACGCACAGGAGCACGGATACGTCACGGGCGGTCTCAGTGCGGACATCCGGGCCGAGCAGGAGAAGATCGCGTGGGCCGACACCGTGGTCTTCCACTTCCCGCTGTGGTGGTTCGGGCCGCCCGCCATCCTCAAGGGCTGGTTCGACCGGGTGCTGGTGCAGGGCTTCGCGTTCGGCGTGCGGGACGCGCGGGGCGCCATCCGCCGGTACGGGGACGGCGGCCTGGCGGGCAAGCGCGCCATGGTCGTCACATCGGTCGGGGCGCGTGCTTCCAGTTTCGGTCCGCGCGGTGTCCACGGGTACGTCAACGACGTGCTCTTCCCGCTGCACCACGGAACGTTCTGGTACACGGGCATGGCGGCGCTCCCGCCCTTCGTGGTCTACGGCGCCGACCGGGCGACCGCGGCGGACGTCAAGGAGCGCCAGGAGGAGCTGCGCGAGCGGCTGCGCACCTTGGACACTCTCGACCCGCTGCCCTTCCGGTACGAGGCGGGCGGCGACTACGACGCCGATCTGGTGCTGCGTCCGGAACTCGACCCTGGCCGGACCGGACTGGAAGTGCACTCCAGGTGACCGGAAGAGCCGGCGGCGGGCGCCGGCGAGGGGGCGACGACGGGCCCGGACAGCCGCGGCAGCCGCGCTCGGTCCGGCCGTCGACCGGTGCGTCAGTCCCGGCCGTCGACCGGTGCGAAGGTGCCCAGGCGGCCCCGGTGGAAGACCAGCGGGTCCCCGGCGTCCTCGGCCGCGTCCAGCGCGCGTACCCGGCCCACCACGATGAGATGGTCGCCGCCGGTGTGCACGGCGTGGATCTCGCAGTCGATCCACGCCGCCACGCCCGCCAGCAGCGGCGAGCCCGTGACCGGTGCGGGGCGGTGCGAGACCCCGGCGAACTTGTCGGCGCCGCTCACCGCGAAGGCGCGGCACAGCTCGCCCTGGTCGGCGGCGAGGACGTTGACGCAGAAGACGCCGGCCCGTGCGATGCGGGGCCAGCTCGTGGAGGTGCGGCCCACCATGAACGACACCAGGGGCGGATCCAGCGACAGGGAGGCGAAGGACTGGCAGGCGAACCCCGCCGGCCCCGGTGTCCCGCCGGTCTCCGCCGCGGAGGAGGCACGTGCCGGGGTCCGTTCGCCAGGGTCCGGCGCAGCGGGCGCGGTGACGACGGTGACCCCCGAGGCGAAGCCGCCGAGCACGCGCCGGAAGTGGGCCGGATCGACGGGGGCGCGCTCGTCCTCGCGCACGGCGCGCAGGTCGGCCTTGGGGAGCGTGCCGGACTCCGCGCCCGTTCCGGTGCCCGGTCGGTCCGTGCCGGGCCGTCCGGAGCCGGGGTGGGTGTTGCGCGCACCGCGGGTGGCGCGGGCGGCCGGTGCGCCTGCGGCGCGCAGATAGCGCACCGCGGTGGCTGCCATTCCAGCGTGTCCCATCATGGATTCATCGCACCTGATGCTTCGTCAGATCGGAAGTTGCGGACCGTTCCTCGCTGTCGTGCCGACGCGCACGGCAACTCCAGAGTAACCACGGTGCTCCACCCCGCCTCGAAGCCGGGTCCACGGCACCGGGCGGAGCGCGCCGGGCGCGGCCGAGGAGGGGCCGGGCCGGTCAACGGCCCTCGAAGGCGGGATCGCGCCGCTCGACGAAGGCAGCCACGCCCTCCCGAGCGTCCCGGGTGGTCATATTGATCTCCTGCGCCCACGCCTCGGCGGAGAACGCGGCCGAGCGGCCCGCGTGCTGCGCGGAGTCGACCAGCCGCTTGGTGAGGGCCAGCGCACGGGTCGGCCCGGCGGCCAGCCGTTCCGCCCACTCCCGCGCGGTCCGCTCCAGGGCCGCAGCGGGCACGACCCGATTGACGAGCCCGAGCCGCTCGGCCTCCGCGGCGGGCAGCGCGTCCCCGAAGAACATCAGCTCCTTCGCCCGCCGCGGCCCGACCAGCCCGGCCAGCAGATAGGCCCCGCCCCCGTCGGGCACCAGCCCGCGGCGTACGAACACCTCCACGAACGACGCCTCCTCGGCGGCCAGCACCAGGTCGCAGGCCAGGGCGAGATGACAGCCGAGCCCCGCGGCGGTGCCGTTCACCGCGGCCAGCACCGGCTTCTCGCAGTCCAGTACGGCCGCGATCAGCCGCTGCGCCCCCCGTTCGAGCGTGCGGGCCACATCCCCGGCGACCCGCTCCCCGCTCCCGGAGCCGCTCCCGGAGCCACCCCCGGCGCCGCCGCCTCCCGCCCCGCCTCCGGAGCCGCTTCTGAGGTCGGCACCGGAGCAGAAGCCCCGGCCCCGCCCGGTGAGGACGACGGCCCGGACACCGGGATCCGCCGAGGCGTCGGCCAGCAGCGCGATGAGCCGCTCCCGCTGCGCCCAGGTGAGCGCGTTCAGCGTGTGCGGTCGGTCGAGGGTGATCCACGAGACGGCGTTGCGGGTCGCCTGCGCGACCGCGCACTCCGGCGGCTCCTCCTGGGGCGCCCCGCGCACACGGGCGGCGCGGGCGGAGCCTCCCTCGCGTACGGGCTCGGGCTCGCGCTCGGGCTCGGGCTCGGTCACAGGCTCGGGCTCGGGCTCGCACACGGGCTCGGTCACAGGCTCGGGCCCGGGCTCGGGGCCGGGCCCGGGCTCCGCGCGGGACATGTCACGAGGCGAGGACGTCACTGTGCAGCTCCTTTCACCGGCCGGGCCGGGGGCGCCGATCGTCGGAGGGGGCTCAACGGCAGACGGCCAGCGCGTCGAGTGCGACCGCGCCCTGTCCGCGCTCCAAAACCACCAGCGGGTTGATGTCCAGTTCCGCCAGCCCGCCGCTCCCGGTGTCCCCGCGGTGTGTGCCACCGTCGGGGCTCAGCTCCAGGGCCATGCGCTGCACCCGCAGGACGACCTCCACGAGCGCGTCGCTGTCGGCGGGCGGCCTGCCGCGCACCCCGTCCAGCAGTGCGGCGCCACGCAGTTCGCCCAGCATCGCGCGGGCCTCGTCCTCCCCGAAGGGCGGGACCCGCACCGCCGTGTCCCGCAGGACCTCGATCAGCACGCCGCCCAGCCCCACCGTCACGGTCGGCCCGAACAGCTCGTCCTGGGTGATGCCCACCGCCATCTCGATGCCCGGATCGACCAACTGGCACACCAGCACGCCCTCCGGCTCGACACCTTCGGCCAGGGCGCACTCGGTCAGTTCGCGATAGGTGTCCCGCACCTGGCTGGCGGAGGTCAGGCCGAGCCGGACGAGGCCGTACTCGCTCTTGTGCGCGAGCTGCGGCGCCGACGCCTTCATCACGACCGGATAGCCGACCTGCGCCGCCGCGCGGACCGCGCCCGCCGCACTGGTGCACAGGTGCTCGCGGGGGACGCGGATGCCGTAGGCGCGCAGCAGTTGCTTGCCCGCGTGCTCGCTCAAGGAGTGCCCCGGGCGCAGCAGCCCCTGGGCCTTGCGGAACGAGGGGGAGGGGTTGCGCGGCACCTCGTCGAAGGGGGAGCGGTAGTTCCGGGTGAAGCGGTGGTGGTCGAAGTAGGCGCGGAGGGCCCGCACGCAGTTGCCGAACGTGCGGAAGGTCGCCACCCGCGAGGAGCCCAGCAGGGTGTGCCGGTAGGCGTCCTCGGTGCCCACCGGGGAGCCCCATACGACGCAGACCAGCTTGTCCGTCTCCTCGGCGGCGTCCACCAGGTCCTGGGCCAGCCTGTCGCTCATCGGCGGGAAGGGCCCGGTGATGGGGCAGACCAGCACGCCGACGTCCGGGTCCGCCAGCAGCGCGTCGATGATCTTCCGGCCGCGCCCGTCGCCCACCGGGTGCCCCCCGTTGTCGACGGGGTTGGCGACCGGGAGGTAGTCGGGAATCCACTGGTGCAGCTCCGCCTGCTTCCGCGGGGAGAGGGCGGGCAGGCTCAGCCCCTCGGCGGTGGCCAGGTCGGCGAAGTGCGCCCCCGTGCCGCCCGATATCGCGTGCACGGCCACGCCCTCCGCCCGCGGCGGCCGGGCGCGCGCCAGCAGCGCGGCGGTGTCCTGCAACTCGTCCAGTCCGCTCACCCGGGTGACGCCGAACTGCCGCATCGCCGCGTCCGCGGTCGCGTCCGCTCCGGTGAGCTTCCCGGTGTGCGACGCGGCTGTCCGCGCGCCGGTCTCGGTGCGGCCCACCTTCACCGCGACGACCGGGACGCCGCGGCGCGCGGCGCGGTCGGCCGCCAGCAGGAAGGAGCGGCCGTCCTTGAGCCCCTCCAGATATGCGGCGACGGCCCCGACCTCGGGCAGGGTGGCGAAGTAGGAGAGGAAGTCCGCCGTCTCCAGATCCGCCTCGTTGCCGGTCGGCGCCCAGTGCGAGACCCGGATGCCCAGCTCCTGGAGGGCGAAGACGGGGCGCCCCTGGTGGCCGGACTGCGTGATCAGGGCGATGGCAGGCCCTTCGAGGTCCTCGCGGAAGTACTCGAAGGCGTTGAGGTTGGTGTTCGGGCCCAGCAGCCGCACCCCCGAGCGTGCGGCGGCCTCCGCGAGCCGGGCCTGCGCGGCCGCACCCGCCTCGCCGGTCTCGGCGAACCCGGAGGCGAAGACGACGGCGAACCGGGTCTTGGTGCCCTCCAGTTGGGCGAGGACGGGCAGTGGGTCGGCGACGAGCAGCACGGCCGTGTCCACCGGTTCGGGCAGTGCGGCGACGCTGGGGGCGCAGGGCAGCCCGAAGACCGTGCGCCGGTTCGGGTGCACCGGGTGCAGGCGCGCACCGACCCGCTCGGCCCAGTCGACCAGTCGGCGGGTGATCCCGGTGTGCGGCCGTCCCTCGGCGTCCGAGGCGCCGACGACGGCCACGGCCTCCGGGCGGAAGAACCGCTCCAGGTCCGGCACCGGCGCGTGCAGCGGCCGCCCGCTGACGTCGAGCGCCGCGCACGCGGGGTCTGCGGCGTCGGCGGCGTCCCGGGCCCGGCCGTGCACGGCGCCGCCGGGCGCGCGTTCGCCGCAGGCCAGTACCCGGGCCGAGCGTGCGGTCGTGGTGAGGGTCCCGTGAGTCGATCCGAGCATGTTCTCTCGCCCACTCCCGTGTGGTGGCCTGCCGGGGACTGACGCCTCCCGAGAACTGACGCTGTGTCAGATTACTGAACTGACGCAACGTCAGGAACCCCTCGTGCAGCGGACCGACGCCGCTGGGCCCGGCGGCGGTCGGCCCGAGCGGCGCGACGCCGCTGCCGTTGCGGCCGTCGTCGCCGGTCGCTCGGCCGGTGGCCCGAGCCCCGCCGCGGTGGCCCGATGCGCCCCGGGGCGCGCGTCCCCGGCGGGCATCGGCTCCTGGGCGCCGCCGGGGCCCTGCGGCTCTCCGCTCAGCGCGCGGCGCGCGCCACGGCCCTGGCGATCCGGCCGGCGTCCAGCGACAGTTCGCGCAGGGTGCCGCTCAGCGGATTCGAGAAGCCCGTGAAATAGAGGGCAGGCGCATCCGGGTGGGTGCGGCGGCCGTGTGCGCGGGGCAGGCCGCGGGAGTCGAGCACTCCCAGATGGCCGACCAGGTCCTCCAGGCCGCGCCGGTACCCGGTGGCGGCGACGACCACCTCGGGGGAGAGCGTCTCACCGTCCACGAGCGACACCTTGCCGCCGTCGAACGACTCGACGGCGGCCACCGGCTCGACCTTGCCGCGCCGTACCGCGGCCACGAGCCCCACGTCCAGTACCGGGGTCGCGCCCTGGCGGGCCCGGGTGTAGAGGCCCGTCTCCGGGCGGGGCAGCCCGTGCCGGGTCAGGTCCGGACCGGACATCCTGACGAGCTGCGCGGCCAGCCCGTCGCCGAGCCGCACCGGCAGCCTCCGGCCCAGGATCGCGCCGAGTTGCGAGGGCCAGCCGAGAGTGGAGCGGCGGAGGATGTGCGGAGGGGTGCGCACGGCCAGCCGGACGCGTCCGGCGCCGCCCTCGGCGAGGTCTGCGGCTATCTCGGCGCCGGTGTTCCCCGCGCCCACCACCAGGACGTCGCGACCGGCGTAGGGCGCGGGGGAGCGGTAATGGGAGGCGTGCAGCAGTTCCCCGGTGAAGTCGTCGCGGCCGGGCCAGGAGGGTACGTAGGGGGTGTGGTTGTAGCCGGTCGCGACGACGACGGCGGGTGCGGTCAGCCGCCGTCCGCCGTTGGCGTGCAGGATCCACCGTGCGCCGCCCGCGGGGGCCGGTGCGCCTTCCGTGTCGTCGGCCCGCTCCAGCCTGTGCACCTCGACCCCGGTGGCCAGTTCGATGCGGTGGTGCGCCGCGTATTGCTCCAGGTAGCGCACCACGTCGTCGCGGGCGACCCAGCGTCCGTACGCGCGGGGCAGGGGCAGCCCGGGGAGTGCGGACCGGGCCCGGGTGGTGTGCAGGCGCAGCCGGTCGTAGTGGCCGCGCCAGGAGGAGCCGACGGCGTCGCTCCGCTCCAGTACGACGGAGCTGATGCCGCGCTCCCGCAGGGCCGCGGCGGTGGCCAGGCCCCCGGGGCCGGCTCCGAGAATGTGGACGGGTGTGCCGCTGTCGGACATGGGCATGACCACAATCCTAGAGTGGCCCCGTCGGCTCTTGCGGACGAGCACCCGGAAGTCTTGCGGGCGAGCGCCCGGAGGCCCTACAACTGACGTGCCGTCAGTTGTCGCGGGCGACCGCGCCCGGACCGCGCCCCGGGCGCGGCGGCACGTCGTCGGTGCGAGGGGGTTCCGTGAGCGGACCAGCAGCACAGCAGCGGTTCGACCTGCCGGACATCGACGCCTTCACCGCGCCGTACTGGCAGGCCGCCGCCGAGGGGCGGCTCCTGGTGCGGCGCTGCCGCGCCGAGGGCTGCGGCGCGGTGCACCACTATCCGCGCGAGTTCTGCCCGCACTGCTGGAGTGCGGACGTCGACTGGGAGGAGGCCGACGGCCGGGCCACCCTCTACACCTGGTCCGTCGTCCACCGCAACGACCTGCCGCCCTTCGCGGCCCGGGTCCCGTATGCGGCGGCTGTGGTCGAGCTCGCGGAGGGGCCGCGCATGATGACGGAGGTCACGGACTGCCCGCCGGAGGCACTGCGGACGGGGATGGCGCTGCGGGTCGCCTTCCGGCCGGTGGACGCGGCCCTGACGGCCCCGACGGCCCCGACCGCGCCCGGCGACGGGGACGCGAAGGGCGCGAAGGGCGCGAAGGGCATGGAGGGCATGGAGGGTGGCGAGGGCGCCCGGCCGCTGCTCGTGCCAGTCTTCCGGCCCGCCGGGGAGTAGTCGCTCCCGAGGGTAATCGCTGGTGCGAAGGGCCGTGTCTGCCGCATGCTGGCCGGGTGCAGATCCGAACCGCCACCGAGGCCGACTGGCCCGCCATCCGTCCTTTCCTCCTGCGCATCGTCGCCGCGGGGGAGACTTACACCTACCCCCGCGACATGGACGAGGACGCGGCCCGCGACGCCTGGATGCTCCCGCCGCCCGGCCGCACCGTCGTGGCCGTGGACGACGACGGAACGGTGCTCGGGTCCGCCAAGATGAACCCCAACCACATGGGCGGCGCCGCGCACATCGCCAGTGCGAGCTTCATGGTCGACCCGGACCACGCGGGCAAGGGCGTCGGCCGGGCACTGGGCGAGCACGCGCTGGAGTGGGCCAGGCGGGAGGGCTACCGGGCGATGCAGTTCAACGCCGTGGTGGAGACCAACACCGCCGCTGTGGCGCTGTGGAAGTCGCTCGGCTTCGAGATCGTCGCCACCCTGGAGGAGGGCTTCCTGCACCCCCGGCACGGGTATGTGGGGCTGCACATCATGTACCAGCGGTTCTAGCGGCGGCCGACGGATCGGCACCGGCGGTTCCGCACGACCGCCCGGTTCAGCCGCGCCCCAGCACCACCGTTCCGGACGAGCAGAACCAGCCGCCCGTCCCCGAGGCGACGGCCAGTTCGGGCAGTGTCCCGTCGCGCCGGCGGACCTGCCGGCCGGCGCCGGCCTCGCCGCGGAGCTGCCGGACCGCCTCGACGAGCAGGAACAGCCCGCGCATCCCCGGATGGCAGGCGGACAGCCCGCCGCCGTCGGTGTTCACCGGCAGCGCACCCTCCCGCAGCAGCCGCCCGCCCTCGACGAACGCGCCGCCCTCGCCCTTGGCGCAGAAGCCCAGGTCCTCCAGCGTCACGAGGGTCATGTAGGTGAAGGCGTCGTAGATCTCCGCCAGATCGATGTCCTGCGGGGTCACTCCGGCCCGCGCGAAGGCGGCGGGTCCGGAGACGGCGGCGGGGGAGACGGTGAAGTCCGCCCATTCGGACATCGTCGTGTGCGAGACCGCGGTGCCCGAGCCGAGGATCCACACCGGTTCCGCGGCCAGGTCGGGCACCAGGTCCTCGGCGACGAGCAGCACGGCGCAGCCTCCGTCGGTGCGCACGCAGCAGTGCAGCTTGGTGAACGGGTCGGCGATCAGCGGTCCCGACAGCACGTCCGCCACGGTGATCGGCTCGCGGCGGAGCGCCTCGGGATTGGCCGCGGCGTTGGCGCGGGCCTGCACGGCGACCTGGGCGAGCTGTTCGAGGGTGGTGCCGTACTGGTGCATGTGCCGGCGGGCGGCCATCGCGTACTTGGCGACGAGCGTGTGCCCGTAGGGCACCTCGAACTGGAGGGGGCCGCGGGCGCCGAAGGAGAGGTCGGCGGTGCGGCGCCCGGCTTTGAGGTCGGCGCGCGGTGTCGCGCCGTAGACGAGGAGCACGGCGTCTGCCCGCCGCTGGGCTATGGCGTCCGCCGCGTGCGCGGCCATCACCTCCCAGGTGGCGCCGCCCACCGAGGTGGAGTCCACCCAGGTGGGCTGCAGCCCCAGGTATTCGGCGACGTCCACCGGGGCCAGTGCGCCCAGCCCGGCCGAGGCGAGCCCGTCCACCTGGGAACGGTCGACTCCGGCGTCGGCCAGGGCGCGGCGGGCGGCCTGCGCGTGCAGGGCGTACGGCGTCGCTGCGGCGTCCGGTGCTCCCGTGTCGCAGAGCGCGACCCCGGCGACCGCGACGCGGCGGGCGGTGTGATGCGGGCTGGTGGCGACCGGCATGAAACTGACGGTACATCAGATACGGCGCCGGGTGGCAGGGGCCGTGCCGGGTGCGCGGACCCTGGGCATTCCGTCCGCCGGTCTCTAATATGACGCTCCGTCAGTCATCGAGTCCGAGTCCGCCGTCGTCGAACCGCAGGGGGCGCTGCCCATGGACACCGCGTTCACCGAGGAGCAGGAGGCCGTCCGGCACACCGTGCGGGACCTCCTCGCACGGCGCTGCGGGCCCGAGGAGGTCAAGGCCGCCGTGCAGGCCCCCGAGGGGTACGACACGTCGCTGTGGCACATCCTCGCCCGGCAGCTCGGCCTGCCCGGCCTGGCGCTGCCCGAGACGTACGGGGGCGCCGGATGCGGCACCCTGGAACTCGCGCTCGCCTTCGAGGAGGCAGGCCGCACCCTGCTGCCCTCCCCACTGCTGCCCACCGCCGTCCTCGCCGCCCCGCTCGTGGCCGGGCACGGCAGCACCGCCCAGCGCGACCGGCTGCTGCCGCTGCTCGCCTCCGGCGAACTGACCGCCACCCTCGCCGTCCCGGGCCGCGCACTCGCGGCGGCCCTCGGACTCACCGGCTCCGCGCGGGAGTGGGCGGGCGGCGGCCGCGCGGGCGGAGTCCAGGCCCGCCGCACGGACGCCGGGTGGCGGCTGTACGGGGAGGTGGCGCAGGTGCTCGGCGGGCACAGCGCCGGGCTGCTGCTCGTCGCCGCGCACACCGGCGGCTTCACCCGCAGCCGTACGCCGCTGTTCCTGGTCCGCGGTGACGCGCCCGGCCTGGTGCGCACCCGGCACACCGTGCTGGACGAGACGCGCCCGGCGGCCCGCATCCAACTGCGCGACGTCGAGGCGGCCCCGCTCGGACCCGTCGACGGCGGCGACAGCAGCGGCGCCCGCGGCGGTACCGACCGGGACATGTGCTCCGCGCTCCGGGCGGCCGGGCCGCGCGCCGCAGCGGTGCTGGCCGCCGAGGCGGTGGGCGCCGCGGACGGCGCGCTCACCCGTACCGTCGAGTACGTCAAGCTGCGGGAGCAGTTCGGGCGACCCATCGGCTCGTTCCAGGCGGTGCGGCACCGGCTGGCGGACGTGTACGTGCAGGTCCAGGCAGCGCGCTCGGCCGCGTACTACGCGGCATGGACGGCCGCGCAGGCCGACGGCATTGGCCTGGCCGACAGTACTGGCCTGGCCGACGGCGCCGACCGGCTTGCGCAGGCTGCCCGGGTCGCCGACGGTCCGCCCGGCGGCGCGGCGGGCGACGATCCGGCGACGGTGAGCGCGCTGGCGCTGGCGCAGGCGCTGGAGACGCAGCGGCTGGCCGCGGCCGAGGCCGTGCAGCTGCACGGCGGGATCGGGTTCACCTGGGAACACGTGGCGCACCTCTACTTCAAGCGCGCGGCGGGCGACGAGTTGCTGTTCGGGCCTGTGCACCGGCTGCGGGCGCACGCCGCGGACCGCGCGGCGCTGTTCGGGCCGCGTGCGAGGGTGTGCGCGTCGTCGGCGGCGGCTGTCTGATGGCCGGGTCCGGTACCGTGAAGCTGATCCGGAGGGCCTCGTCGACCAGGGCCTTCGCCCGGATCGCACCGTATGTGATCCCCGCGCTGGACCGGGCCGTGCACCGCCTGTCCGGCGGGCGGACCATGCTCAGCACCCGGCTGCTGCCCGGTGTCGTACTGACCTCGACGGGGGCCAGGAGCGGGCAGCCGCGGCGCACACCCCTGGCGTGCCTGCCCGAGGAGGGGCGGGGGAGCTGGCTGCTGGCGGGCAGCAACTTCGGCAGGCCCGGCCATCCTGCCTGGAGCGGCAATCTGCGCAGGAACCCGGAGGCGTGGATCAGCTACCGGGGGCGGGACATCCCGGTGCGGGCGCGGCAGTTGGAGGGGGACGAACGGGAGCGGGCGTGGCGGGAGCTGCTGCGGTTCTGGCCGCCGTACGCCGCGTACCAGTCCCGGACGGAGCGCCGGATCCGCATCTTCCGGCTCGAACGCCGTGTTCCCGGAAGGCAGGAGCCCGGAGGCCGTGCGCCCGTAGGTCCTGCGCCCGGAGGTCAGGAACCCGGAGGCCCTGCGCCCGGAGGCCAGGAGCCCGGAGGCCAGGAACCCGGAAGTCGCGCGTCCCGAGGTCAGGAGCGCGGACGCGGGAAATCCGCGGCCCATGAGCCCGGACACCGTGGGGCCGGAGGCCGGGAGCCCGAAGGCCGGTGACGGGGCCGGTGGTTGCCGGGGGAGCGGCCGGGGCGGCTACTTGGCGGGCTTCTTGCCCGTCACCCCGAGGTGGACCAGCAGGGCCAGGCTCGGCTTCAGCTCCGCCTGTTTGACGCCCCAGCTCTGGAAGCCCTTCTGGTGCCCGGCGACCGAGGCCAGCATGGCGACCAGGGAGCCCGCCACCGCGGCGGCGTTGACCTCCTTGTCGACCCTGCCCCGGGACTGGAGGTCCTTGATCGCGTCGGCGAGGGAGTTGTTCACCGAGTTGAGGACCTTCATGCGGATCTTGTAGAACCGCTTGTCGCCCTCGGCGGCGCCCAGGTCGACCACCCGCAGGATCGCGTCGTTCTTGCGCCAGAACCCCAGGAAGCCCTCGACCAGGTCCTCGGCCGTCTGCCGGCCCGCCTTGCCGGTCCAGGAGCGCCCGGCCACCAGGTCGGTGAGGGCCGCGCCCTCCTTGGCCATGGCTTCCGCGATCTCCAGGACGGCGCCCTCGACATCGGGGAAGTACTGGTAGAAGGTCGCCGGAGAGGTGCCTGCTCTCCGGGCCACGTCGATGACCTTGACGTCGCGGTAGGGCGAGGAGCTGAGCATCTCGCTGAGGCAGTCGAGCAGCTTCTGCCGTGTCGCCTGACCGCGGCGTCCGGCCACCCGGCCGTCGACGGTTCGCACTTGTCCTGTCATGCCGTCAGCTTACCGAGGGGTGATCGGCCCGCGATTCGTCAGCGGGCAAACGGGGTGTGCTCACTTCTCCGGCGGGGGTGAGGGCAATCGGGGTGATACTCGTCCGAGGGAGCACGTCGGATTCTCCGGCCCATCCGGGGCTTTGTCCGCCTGCGGCGACACGTACGTGCCGCCCCCGGGTTCGCAACCGGCGCGTTCGCCAGGAAGAATCAGCGTCCGGACCGCCAGGTCCGGCACGGCAGTGAGAGGCTGCACGGGGTGGGAACGGGCAGATTTTACGGCCCCTACGGGGAGGTGGCAGGACAAGTGGTGGAGCAGCTCACACAGCACGATCCGCGGCGGATCGGCCCGTTCGAGGTGTTGGGCCGTCTCGGCTCCGGCGGTATGGGGCTGGTCTACCTCGCCCGCTCGGCGTCCGGCCGCCGGGTCGCGATCAAGACGGTGCGCACCGAGCTGGCCGAGGACCAGCTCTTCCGGGTGCGTTTCACCCGCGAGGTCGAGGCGGCCCGTGCCGTGAGCGGCTTCTACACCGCCGCCGTCGTGGACGCCGACCCGCGCGCCGCCGTGCCGTGGCTGGCCACCGCCTATGTGCCCGCGCCCTCCCTGGAGGAAATAGTCACCGAGTGCGGACCGGTACCGGTGCAGGCCGTGCGCTGGCTGGCGGCGGGGGTCGCCGAGGCACTCCAGTCCATCCACGGCGCCGGCCTGGTGCACCGCGACCTCAAGCCGTCCAACGTGCTGGTGCTGGAGGACGGCCCCCGCGTCATCGACTTCGGCATCGCCTCGGGGGTCTCCAACACCCGGCTGACCATGACGAACGTCGCCGTGGGCACGCCCGCCTACATGTCGCCCGAGCAGGCGCGGGACTCCCGCAGCGTCACCGGGGCCAGCGACATCTTCTCGCTCGCCTCCACCCTCGTCTTCGCCGCCACCGGCCACGCGCCCTTCCACGGCGCCAACCCGGTGGAGACGGTCTTCATGCTGCTGCGCGAGGGTCCCGACCTGGAGGGGCTGCCGGAGGCGCTGCGGCCGCTGATCGACTCCTGTATGCGGATGGCCGCCGAGGAGCGGCCCACGCCCGCCGATCTGCAGGCGCAACTCGCCCCGCACCTCTTCGGCGCGGGGAGCGACGACAGCGGCACGGTGTCGGCATGGCTGCCGTCCACGGCCGTCTCGCTGATCGAGCGCCGCAGAGGCGGCCGCACGATGCGGCGGCAGCACGCGGTCGCGGCCGACGGAGCAGCCGCCGGAGCAGCCGTCGGGTCCGGGCCCGGCGCGGCCGGGGGCGGACCGGGTGCCGCGGCCGCCGCCGGAGGCTCGGCCCTGGGGTCCGTGGGCCCCGGCGGGCCCCCGGCCGCCGGACGCGCGGCCTCCGGACAGGACCCCGCCGCCTCCGGACCAGGGGGGCCCGGTGCCGCCGTCGCGGAGTGGGACCAGGGCATCCCGCCCGGGCCGCCTGCCGTCGGCTCCGCCACCGGGCCGTCCGGCGCCGAGGGCGGGTCCGCACCCGACGGGGTGCCGGGCCCGGTGTCCGGCTCCTCACCGGGAGCGGCCCCGGACGCGGGGCCGGTCGTCTCGCGTCCCGCCGCCCAGCCCGGAACCCCCGGTGCCGGGTCCGTGCAGTTGCCCGGCGCGCAGGTGCCGATCGGACCCGGACCGCGGCGTCCGGACGAGACCGGCCGGGACGCCGAGGCGGCCGCCACCTCCGGCTGGGTGCGTCCGCCCGCCGGCCAGGACGGCGCGCAGGCCGCCCAGCCGTATGCGCAGCAGCCGCCCAGGCCCGCTTCGGCGGCGGTGCCGTCGCTGTCGTCCGCCGAACCGGCAGCCCCGGCACCGTCCGCTCCGCACCCGCTGGCCCGCCCCTACGGGACTCCCGGTCCGCGGCACGCCGGGAACGCCGACCACGGTCCGGGTCAGCCGTCCGCCGTGCCCCCGCCCACCGGTCCGCCGCTCCCGCAGCACTCCGGGGTGCCGCAGTCGCCGCCGCCCGCGGGGCCGGGCCAGGCCGGCGGCCCGCAGCCCGGTGGCCCGCAGCGCTGGCGTCCGTGGCGGTTCCGGATGTCGAACGACGTGTGGGGCTCGCCCGTGGTCGCCGACGAGCTGGTGTACGTGACCTCCTTCGAGGTGCACGCGCTGGACGTGGCGAGCGGGCGCAGGCAGTTCAAGACCCGGGAGGTCGCCTGGTCGATGGCGGTCTCCGGGGGCCGGGTGCACGCCTCGGACGGGCCCAGCCTGTACGCGCTGGACGCCACCGACGGCTCCGAGCGGTGGCGGCTGGCCACCGACGGCTGGGTCTACTCGCTCCAGGTCGCCCGCGGCACCGTGGTCACCGGTACCCGTGGCGGCGGGGTCCAGGCGTGGGAGGCCGCCAGCGGCGAGAAGCTGTGGGAGCTGACGGGCGCGCAGGCCGACTTCGAGACCCCGGAGGCGGGACCGGTCATCGCCGACGGCGCCGTCTGCACCTGGGCCGACGGACGGCTGTACGTGCTGGAGGCGCGGACCGGCGCGGAGCGCTGGTCCTACCCGGTGGGCGACGCCTCCGCCACGGGCGGGGTCCCCGTGCGGGTGACGTCGGCGCCGGACGGAACCCTGTACGTGTGTGCGGGCTCCCGGGTGTTCGCGCTGGACGCCGCGACCGGGCGCGAGCGCTGGCGGTTCGACGCCCCGGCCGCCTTCCTGTGCCCGCCCGCGTTCGTACCGGGCCCCGGGGTGACGGGCGGGGGCATCTACCTCGCCGACTACCTCGGCACCGTCTACGCGCTGGACTCCGGTACCGGCCACGACCGCTGGCGGATCGCCACCGAGCCGCGGCACTCGACCGAGCCGGTCGTCACCGCGGACGGGCTGGTGCACCTCGGCAGCGGCAGCGCCCTGTACACGCTGGACGCGGTGAGCGGGACGCCCCGCTGGCGTTTCGCGACCGGCGCCGACGTGGTGGGTGCCCCCGTCGTCGCCGACGGGCGGGTGCACTTCGGCTCCGCCGACCACTGCCTCTACACCGTCGACGCGGTGGGCGGGCAGCTCCGCTGGAAGCTGGCGACCGGCGGCGAGATCACCGGCTCGCCGGTGGCCGTCGGCGGGGTGGTGTACGCGTGCAGCAAGGACCGCTGCGTCTACGCGCTGGACGCCACGAAGGGCACCGGCCAGGCCCGGCACTCCGCCTGAGCTCCGCTCCTGCCGGTCCGGGCCCCGGGCGCATGTCCGCCGGCCCCTTCCCCGGGCGCACGCTGTGGCGCGTCCGGGGAAGGGGCCGGCAGCGGGGTGGGGGTGTGCTCAGGCCGCGTCCCGCCCGCGGTGCGGCCAGGTGTCTTCATCGTCGGGGTTGCCGGGGTTGCCGGGGTTGCCGGGGTTGCCGGACCGTCGGCTCCCGGAAGGCGGCCCCGCGCCCTCGGGCCGCCGCTCGTACGGCTCGTCCAGCGGAGCTCCCTGGGTACCGGGCTGCGGCTGGTAGGGCTCGGGCCTCTCGGGCAGCGGCGGCTCCGTGTGCATCTGCCGGGGCCCGCCGTACGGTTGCTGCGGCGGCGGTGCCCCCGGCTCGGGTGGCGGCGGCCCCGGGTACCCCTGTGGCGGCGGAGGGGGCCCGCCCGCGCCCGGTCCCGGCGGGGGCTGCTGCCACCGGGGATCGGCGTAGGGCCGCTCCGGCGGCGGGGGGCCCACGAACGGCTGCTCCAGAGTGTCCTCGGTGCGGTCCGGTGCCCCGTGGAAGGGCGGGGCCGCGGCCCCCGGTTCCGCCGCGTGCCGCCGCCGGGCCGCGGTGCGGCGGCCCGTCATCAGGGCCCCGGCGAGCAGCAGCAGGAATCCGCCGCCCAGGGCGAGCCAGGCCCCGGAGGCGAGCCCGCCGGTGTTGCCTGCGGAGAGGCTTCCGGCGGCCTGCCCCTGCCGCACCATCCACAGGACGGTGACCGCCAGGCCCAGCACGCCCGCCAGCGCCACGGTCAGCCGCGAACGCAGCAGCACGCCGAGCACGGCGATCACCGCCACGACCAGCATCAGCACGAACAGCCCGGTGAACAGGGCCGCACCGGCGCTGGTGACGCCGGTCCCCGTGAAGAGGTCGTCGATGCGGAAATCACGCCCGAGGCGGCCGTCGTACCACGGTCGGAAGGGGCTGTATACGGCGGCCGCCGCTCCGATGAGGGCGAGCAGGGACCCGAGAAAGTTCCGGATCATGGTCTCGCCTCGCTTTCCGGCGCCGCTCCCGGCGCCGCACGGGTGCGTGATCCACATCCGACGCTACGCCGCCCGGAACCCCCTCGCCACTGCGCGCGTCCTGAGCCGATGATAGGAGTTGTACTGCACGCGACAACTGCCCAGCGGGTGCGTCGCGCCCTGGGTGCCGTGTGCCGCGGCGCGCACCGACCGTCGCGGAACGACGTCTCGGGGGAGTCCCAATGAAGCGGATGCGTCACCTCAAGCTGATCGCCGCCGTCACGCTCGTGCTGGTCGCGTTGAGCGGCTTCAGCCCCGCCCGTTCCTCGGGCGGCCGCGGCGGCAGCAAGAGCCACAGCAAGAGCCGCAGCGGGCACGGCGGCGGCGGTTGCAGCAGCAAGAAGTCCAGCAGCCACAGCTCCAGCCACTACGACAACGACTACGACAACGACTACGACAGCGACGACAGCTACGGCACCACCACCTCCGGCAGCTCCAGCAGCTCCCGCCAGGACCGGGCCAGGGGCTCGGGCACCGTCACCGAGTGCGCCGCGGCCAAGGGGAAGAAGCTGAAGAACCGGGACGAGCCCGGCGCCACCGTGCGGGTCCGCAACTCCGGTGGGAGCAACGGCACCTTCGACGTCGAGGTGGCCTTCCGCGACGGCAACCGCCAGATCGTCGACACGGGCTCGGCCATCGCCGTGGTGCGCCCCGGCCGCAGCAAGACGGTCCAGGTGCCGATGGACCACCCCGACCAGCTGTCCAAGGTCCGCGACTGCGAGGTCACCTCGGTCTCCTGAACCGGCCGGTGCCGGGGGCGACCGCCCCCGGGCACCGGCCTCCGGGGCCACCGGTGCCGGGGGCGACGCCACTCAGGGAGTGGAGCGCCCCAACAGGAACAGGCTGCCCAGGACGACGAACACCGTGATGACGATCAGGGCGAGGCCGACCGGGTTGTTCGGGTTGTACACATACCGGCTGGTTCCCCAGCGGCTGCGGATGAAGACGGGCTCGTGGTCGCGCTTGTGCATGCCGGAACAGTAGAAGGTGCGAGCCGCCGCTGTCGGGGGCCGCACCCGGCAGTCTCGGCCGCCCGCACCTTGCCGGGCCGCGCCGCGCCCCCCTCCCGGAGCCCGGAGCCCGGCGCCCGGCGCCCGGCGCCCAGAACCCGGCGCCCGTCGGCCGGTTGCCTCAGCGGTCCGAGCGGTCCGAGCGGTCCGAGCGGTCCGTCCCTCGGACGCCGTATCGGCAAGAGGTCCCGGACCACACCGCTAGCGGGTGCGGAAGGCGCCCCTGCCGCGCTCGCGGAACAGCGCGGCCTGCTGCCGCGGCGGCAGGTTGCCGAGTGCGATCAGGGGCGGGGCCTGGGCCATCGCCTGGTTGCGGGCCGCCTCCTTCGCGGCCCACACCGCACGCACCGTGCCCTGTACGGCCGTGGCGGGGTGCCGGGCCAGCACCCGGGCGCACTCCAGCGCCGCGGCCAGCGCCCCGCCGACGGGCGCGAGTTCGGAGACGAGCCCGGTCTCGTAGGCGCGGCGTCCGGAGATCCGCTCCGCGGCGCCCATCAGCGCCATCCGCGCGACCTCGCCGAACGGCATCCGCTGCGCCATCCCCATCGCCTCGTAGGCGCCGACCATGCCGTAGCTGGTGTGCGGGTCGAAGAAGGCGGACTCCTCGGTGGCGACGAGGAACTCCACCTCGCTCAACAGGTAGAAGGCACCGCCGCAGGCCATGCCCTCCACGGCGGCGACGACCGGGACCCACAGGTCGCAGCTCTTCGGCCCGATCGACAGCAGCGGGTCCTCGATCGCGAAGGGGGCGTGCGGCTGCGGGACCGCGTCCTCCGCCTCGGCGGCGGCCCGGTCGATGCCGGTGCAGAAGGCCCGGCCGCCCGCTCCGGTCACCACCGCGGCCCGCACCGACTCGTCCGTGCGCAGATCGCGCCAGACGCCGGTGAGCGCGCGGGCGTCGGCCAGGTCGAGCGCGTTGTGCTTCTCCGGACGGTCCAGCGTGACCACGGCGATGCCGTCCTGCCGTGCGACGCGGATGCTCATGGCCGCTCCAGCACCCAGCGCGGCAGTGTCATCCGCCGGTCGCCGCCGCCCAGTTCCCGGAAGACGGCGCGTACCGGTGCGCCGATACGCAGCCTGTCGCCGGGTGCCGAGCCCAGCGGTGCGTCCGGTGCCGCGACCAGGTTGCCCACCAGCCGGATCGCCGGGTCGTCGGCGAGTTCGACCACCAGGACGTTGTAGGGGGCCGCCTCGGCGTACCCGGGCAGCAGCGGCGGATGGGCCACCACATAGGACCAGATCCGGCCGCGGCCGCTCGTCCGCTGCCAGTCGCTGTCGAACGACTGGCAGCGCGGGCAGCACGGCCGGGGCGGGAAGCGCCGGGTGCCGCAGCCGGCGCACGCCTGGACGCGCAGTTCGCCCGCGGCGGCGTAGGACCAGAACGGGGCTCCGTCGTCGTCGGGTACCGGCAGCAGCAGGCCAGTCTCCGCCGGAGAAGGCGCAGGCGGCGGTGTCCGCGCGGGCATCGGGAATCAACTCCTCAGCAGCAGTGCGGAGGTGGGCACGCCCTCGCCCGCCGTGACCAGGCAGGTGGCGGCGTCGGGCACCTGGGCGGTGGAGGTGCCGCGCAGTTGGCGGACGCCCTCGGTGATCAGGTTGAAGCCGTGTACGTACGCTTCGCTGAGCCCGCCGCCGGAGGTGTTCAGCGGCAGCCGTCCGCCGATCTCCAGGGCGCCGCCCTCGGTGAAGGCCGCGCCCTCGCCGCGCCCGCAGAACCCGTACCCCTCCAGCGAGAGGGGGACGAGTGCGGTGAAGGCGTCGTAGATCTGGGCGACGTCCACATCCTGTGGACACAGGTCGGCGTGCTTCCAGAGCTGCTGCGCCGCCGTCCAGGCCGGGCCGCGCAGGGGGTCCTCGGCCCAGTAGTTGACCATTCCGTGGTGCTGCGCCGGCAGGCCCTGCGCGGCGGAGTGCACGTACACGGGTCTGCTGCGGCAGTCGCGGGCGCGGTCGGCCGAGACCACGACGCACGCCAGGGCGCCGTCCGTCTCCAGGCAGTTGTCGAACAGGCACAGCGGCTCGCTGATCCAGCGGGAGGTCATGTACATCTCGCGGGTCAGCGGCCGCTCGTACATCATCGCCGCGGGGTTCTGGTTGGCCCGGTTGCGGCACGCCAGCGCCACGTTGAACAGGTGGTCGCGGGTGGCGCCGTACTCGTGCATGTAGCGCCGGGTGAGCATCGCGATCTCGTCCGCCGGGCGCAGCAGCCCGAAGGGCCGGGTCCACTGCGCGGGAGTGGGGAGCTGCACGGTGGTGTTCCGCCAGGGGCGGCCGCCGGAGCCGCGCTTGCGGGAGCGCCAGGCCACGCCCACCGTGGCCTGGCCGGTGGCCACGGCGGCGGCCAGGTGTGCCACGGTGGCGCAGGATCCGCCGCCGCCGTAGCCGGCCTTGGCGAAGAACGTCACGTCGCCCGCGCCGATGGACTTGGCGACCTCGACCTCGTCGGTCTCCTCCATCGTGTACGAGGCGAACCCGTCCACCTCGGCGGGCGCGATACCGGCGTCCTCCAGCGCCGCCAGGATCGCGCGGCAGGCCAGGGTCTTCTCGGATTCGGGGAGCTGCTTGGCGAACGGCGTCCGGCCGATGCCGACGATCGCCGCGGCGTCCTTCATGGCGTCCTCCCGGCTGTGCGTGGGCGGCCCTCGTGGGCGTACCCCTGGCGTCTCCGGTGCTGACAGTGCGGGAGGCTACCGCTAATCTGACGATGTGTCAGGTGCTGGGTGTGCCGGTGCCGGGCCGCGGCGGACCGCCCGCCGCGGCCCGGCACCGGCTCCGGCACCGGAAGGTCCGGCCCGATCCGACCAGGGAGGCGCACGGTGAGCGGTACGGCCCCTTCGTCCGCGGACGGAACCACCCCGCGGACCATCCCCGAACTGGTGCGCACCGCGGCCGAGCGGTACGGGCCGCGCGAGGCGGTGGCCGACGGGCGCACCCGGATCAGCTACGCAGGGCTGGGCGAGCGCGTCGAGCGGGCCGCGGCGGCCGCGCTCGCCTCCGGGCTGCGACCGGGCGACCGGGTGGCCGTCTGGGCGCCCAACACGGCGGACTGGATCGTCGCCGCACTCGGCGCCGTCACCGCGGGCGGCGTCCTGGTACCGCTCAACACCCGCTTCAAGGGCGCGGAGGCCGGCTACGTGCTGGCCCGGACCCGTGCCCGGCTGCTGTTCGTCACCGGCACCTTCCTGGGCACCTCCTACGTCGCGGCGCTCCGCCGCGCCGCGGGCCAGGGGCCGGGCGCGGGACCGCTGCCGGGCCTGCCGCACCTGCGCGAGGTGGTGGTGCTCGCCGACGACGCGCCGGAGGACTTCCGCACCTGGGCGGACTTCCTGGCGGGCGGCGCGGCCGTCCCGCCGGAGGCGGTGCGCGCACGTGCGGCGCGGATCGCCCCCGAGGCACCGTCGGACATCACCTTCACCTCGGGCACCACCGGCCACCCCAAGGGTGTGGTCCTCACCCACGAACAGACCCTGCGCGTCTACGCGTGCTGGAGCGAACTGGCCGGACTGGCCGCAGGCGACCGGTATCTGATCGTCAACCCGTTCTTCCACAGCTTCGGATACAAGGCCGGGATCATCGCCTGCCTGCTGCGCGGCGCGACGATGGTCCCGCAGTCCGTCTTCGACGCGGAGGCCGCGCTGGCCCGTGTCGCCGCCGAGCGGATCAGTGTGCTGCCCGGCCCGCCCACCCTGCACCAGGCGCTGCTCGACCACCCCGCCCGCCGCCGGTACGACCTCTCCGCGCTGCGGCTGGTGGTGACCGGTGCGGCCGTCGTCCCGCTGGAGTTGGTCGAGCGGCTGCGCACGGAACTGAAGGTCGGCACCGTACTGACCGCCTACGGGCTGACCGAGGCGTCCGGGACGGTGACCATGTGCCGCCGTGGCGACCCGGCCGAGGTCGTCTCCGGGACCTCCGGACGCGCCATCCCGGGTACGGAGGTGAAGGTCGTGGCCGGCTCCGGTGCCGAGCAGCCCCCTGGTGCGCCGGGCGAGGTGCTGGTGCGCGGCTACCACGTCATGTCCGGCTACTTCGAGGAGCCCGGGGAGACGGCACGGGTGCGCACCCCGGACGGCTGGCTGCGCACCGGCGACGTAGGAGTGCTGGACGCCGACGGCAACCTGCGCATCACCGACCGGATCACGGACATGTTCGTCGTCGGAGGCTTCAACGCGTATCCGGCCGAGATCGAGCAACTCCTGCTCCGCCACCCCGGCATCGCCGAGGCCGCCGTGGTCGGCGTCCCCGACCGCCGCCTCGGCGAGGTCGCCAAGGTCTTCGCCGTGCGCCGCCCCGGTGCGACGGTGACCGCGGACGACCTGATCGCCTGGTCCCGCCGGGAGATGGCCAACTACAAGGTGCCCCGCGAGGTCGCGTTCGTCGCCGAACTGCCCCGCAACGCGGCAGGGAAGGTCGTCAAGGCGCGGCTGCGCGCGCGGCGCTGAAGCCGCTCCCGCAGGCAGGCGCGGCAGCGCGCCCCGGGCCGGAAACGGCTTCGCGCCGGAAACGGCTCCGCGCCGGGGCGGACGGTGCGGCCCCGGCGCGGACCCGGGCCGGGCGCACCCGGCTCAGGTGGAGTGGTCGATCTGCCGCGTGAGCGGCACCGGCGATCAGGTGGAGTGGTTGTTCTCCGTGTGGGCGGCACCGGCGGTCAGGTGGTGCCCAACGGACGGCTGCTCGGCGGTGGCGGCGAGGGAGGGCCCTGCCAGCAGGCCGACGAGGCCGAAGGCGAGCGCCGTTGCGGCAAGAACGCTTCTTACACGACTCACGGTGACTCCATGTCGGTTCGGGATCGAATGCTTGTGCCTTGACTGTTCCGTACCCAACTCCGGGCGTTCTGCCCGGAGAACGGGCGGCGGTTCCGACCCGGCCCCGTGCGGATTCCGGCACGGCGGTCGGGTCCGCCGGGTGCGGGCCCGGCCCGCACCCGGGCGGTGAAGGCGCGGGTTGCCATCGACGACTCCCCCTCTACGCCGTCGATGGCGACCCGCGCTTCTTCCCCCCTGCGGTGATGGTCTCGTTACCGGGCGGCGCCGACCTCGGCCTGCTCGGGCTCCCCGGACTCCTCGGATATCCGGGACTCCGCGGATGTCCGGGACTTCTCGGATGTCCGGGACTTCTCGGATGTCCGGGGACTCCGCGGAGTCCCCGGACTCCTGCGACGCCTCCGGAAGGATGGTGCCGTGGTTGTTCTGGGCGATCATCGGCGAACCGGTGCCGTGGTTGTTCTCCGTGCTGGGTGCACTGGTGCCGTGGTTGTTCTCGGTCCCCGTTGTGGACACTTCCTGCTCGTCCACGGTCTGCTCGTGAGTGGCCATGGTGGCTAGCTCCTCGATCTGGGGCGTTGGGTCCCCTGTCGGAGACCCGCCCGGCAGCTCCCCCGAGGACCGCCGGACGGGTCTGTTGCGGCCGCTCACCGTACCGGGGCCAGCGGCTTCCCCTGACCCGCCTGCCCCCCGACGCGGCGGATCGTTGGGTAAGAGCATCGCCGAGAGCGATAAACGATTGATGAACGCCTGATAATCGCGACCGCGAGGCGGCTCTCAGCGCTCCGAGACCCGCGTCAGCAGCTCTCTGACCTCGGCACTCTCGGGCGAGCCGAGCGGCTCGAAGATGGCCAGCGCCTCTTCCAGGCAGGCCCGTGCACGGCGGGCCTGGCCCAGCCGGGCCAGCGCCTTGCCCAGGACGACGAGGACCGTCGCCTTCCGCCATTCGCCGCCGATGACGCGCAGCGCGATGGCCTGCTCGGCGTGCTCGGCGGCCCGGGCCGCGTCCCCGGAGAGCAGGTGCGCTTCGGCGATGCGGAAGTGGGTGACCCCCTCCCAGCGCGACTGCCGGCTGACGTGGAAGATCTCGCGGGCATCCGTGAGGTGCTGCAGCCCCTCCGCCACCCGCCCGGCGGCCGACAGCGCGGAGCCCAGCGTGTAGAGCGCGTTGGCCATCCGCAGCGTGCTGTCCATCTCCTCGTAGATCGCCACGCCCTGCATGGCCAGTTCGACCGCGCTCTCGTGCCGCGCCAGCGCGGTGTGGACCCGCGAGAGGTTGCACAGCGCGCTCGCCTCCGAGGGGCGGTTCTCGTCCGCGCGGAAGGCCAGGATGGCCGCGTCCAGGTGGCTTTCCGCCTCCTCGTGCCGGCCGAGGTAGGTGGTGAGGATGCCGAGGTCGTTCGGCGCGTAGGAGCAGGAGAGCGGGTCGTCCGCGGAACGGCCCAGCGCCAGGGCGCGCACCGCCTCCGTCTCGGCCTGCGGGAACCGCCCGGCCAGCGCATGGGCGTGGGTCAGCATGATGCCCGCGCGCGCTCCCGGGAGGGCCTCGCCCGCCCGCTCGGCGGCCTCCCGCACCGCTGCCGCCGCCCGCTCGTAGCGGAGCGAGTGGACGCCGGAGTCCGCGAGGTCCTTCGTGGCCACGAGCAGATCGGCGGCCGGGCGGAGGGCCCCGCGGGAGGCCGCCTGCCCGATCGCCGCCATCAGGCACTCCCCTTCGGCGAAGAGCCACTCCAGGGCGCTCTCCTGGCCGGGGAAGTCCAGCCCCCGGCACACCGGCGGGCCGAGGTGGTCGACGGTCCGGTCACGGGGGTGGTCCCAGGCGAACACGTGTCTCGCCGTGGCCAGGTAGAAGTCCAGCAGCCGGGCGGGCGCCGCCTCGCACTCGCCGGTGGGCTGCTCGTCCCGCTCCGCGCACGCGCGGGCGAAGAGGCGGACCAGGTCGTGGAAGCGGTAGCGGCCGGGCGCTGCGGACTCCAGCAGGGAGGTGTCCACCAGGGACTCCAGCAGGTCCTCGGCCTCCTCCGGGGCGCGGTCCAGGAGGGCCGCGGCGGCGTCCAGGGAGATGTCCGGCCCCTCGGCGAGGCCCAGCAGCCGGAAGGCGCGGGACTGTTCGCGGTCGAGCTGGCCGTAGCCGAGTTCGAAGGTGGCCTTCACGGCCTGGTCGCCGACCTGGAGTTCGTCCAGCCGGCGGCGCTCGTCGCCGAGCTTGGCGGCGAGCGCCGAGACGGTCCAGGTGCGGCGGGCCGACAGCCGGGCCGCGGCGATCCGGATGGCCAGCGGCAGGAACCCGCAGGCCGCCACCACGTCCATGGCGGCCTCACGCTCGGGGACCACCCGCTCCGCGCCGACGATCCGGGTGAAGAGGGCGAGGGCCTCCTCGGGGTTCATCACGTCCAGGTCCACCAGGTGGGCACCGGCCAGGTCGACCAGCCGCGCGCGGCTGGTCACCAGGGCGGCGCACCCGGAGGTGCCGGGCAGCAGCGGCCGCACCTGGGCGGCGTCCCGGGCGTTGTCGAGCAGGGTCAGCACCCGGCGCCCGGCCAGCAGCGAGCGGAAGAGCGCGGAGCGCTCCTCGGTGCCGCTGGGGATGGCCGAGTCGGCGACGCCGAGCGCGCGCAGGAAGGAGCCGAGCACGGTCTCGGGGTCGACCGGGGCGGCTCCGGCGCCCTGGAGGTCGACGTAGAGCTGGCCGTCGGGGAACCGGTCGGCGGCGGCGTGGGCCACATGGATGGCGAGGGTCGTCTTCCCGACGCCGCCGATGCCCGCGACGGCGGAGACCGCCATCACCGTCCCGTCGGTCTGTGCCAGTTCGTCGCCGAGTTCGGCCACGAAGGAGGCCCGGCCGGTGAAGTCGGCCACGGTCGCCGGGAGCTGGGCCGGCCGGGTGGCCTCGGTACCGGGTGCGGAGGGGTCCTCGGCCGACTGGTAGGCCAGCTCGTCGTCGGCCTCCAGGATGCGCTGCTGGAGCTCGGACAGCTCGGTGCGCGGGTCGACGCCGAGCTCGTCGGCGAGCAGCTTGCGGGTGTCGGCGTAGACGGCCAGCGCCTCGGCCTGCCGTCCGCTGCGGTAGAGAGCGAGCATCAGCAGCTCCCGCAGCCGCTCCCGGAGCGGGTGCGCGGCAGTGAGCGCGGTCAGTTCGCTGACGGCCTCGGCGTGCCCGCCGACCTGGAGGTCGAGGTCGAGCCGGAGCTCCAGCAGGCCCAGCCGCCACTCACCCAGCCGGACGCGCTGGTGTTCGGCGTAGGGGCCCGGGACGTGGGCGAGCGGTTCGCCGGCCCACTGGGCGAGCGCGGAGCCGTACAGCTCCCGGGCCGCCTCGCGGTCGCCGGCCGAGGCCGCTTTCTCGGCGCGTACGGCGAGTTCGTGCGCCCTCTCCGCGTCCAGGGTGGCCTCGGGGCCGGTGCGGACGGCGTAGCCGCCGGACTCGCTGACCAGGATCCCGGCGGCGGAGCCGAGGGCCTTGCGGATGCGCGAGGCGTAGGTGCGCAGCGCGGCCTTGGCCCGGTCGGGCGGTTCCTCGCCCCAGATCGCGTCGATGAGCTCCTCGGCGGTGGAGGTGCGGCCTCCGGGCAGCAGCAGCGCCGCCAGCAGCGCCTTCTGCTGGGGTGAGCCCATGGTCAGCTGCTGGTCCCCGCGCCAGGCGCGGACTGGACCGAGCACAGTGAAGTGAAGCTGGTTCCCCTGACGCTCCGTTCCGACCTGTTCCTGGTCCCCGGCGCCCATTGGTGTGCCCCCTGCGAATCCGCACTCCTCCGTTCCCCGCACGGGTCAGTCTGCCTTGTTCTCGTCAATTCCGTCAGCCGAGTGCCGGCCTCTCTACGAACCCTTCGAATTCGGAGGGCGAGGGGGCCGTCGCGCAAGGTGTCGGCAACGCAGAGCTGACGGGCCGTCAGATCAGCGTTACCGTAGCGGCATGGAGACCTTTCCGAAGATCATCTCGGTGGACGACCACACGGTCGAACCCCCGCACGTGTGGCGCGACCGGCTCCCCTCCCGCCACCGCGAGGCGGGCCCGCGCATCGTCCGCGCGCCGCTGAAGGAGATGACCTTCGTCGGCGGGAAGTTCGCGCCCACCATGGGCGAGCCCGGCGACGAGGGCCCGCTCGCCGACTGGTGGGTCTACGAGGACCTGCGCCGCCCGCTCACCCGGCTGGACACCGCCGTCGGCTACGACCGGGACGAGGTACGGCTGGAGGCCATCACCTACGAGCAGATGCGGCCCGGCTCCTACGACGTCCGCGCGCGGCTGGCCGACATGGACGTCAACCACGTCCAGTCGGCGCTGTGCTTCCCCACCTTCCCCCGGTTCTGCGGACAGACCTTCACCGAGGCCGAGGACCGCGAACTGGGCCTGCTGGGCGTGCGGGCCTACAACGACTGGATGGTCGAGGAGTGGTGCGGCCCGCAGGCGCAGGGCCGGTTGATCCCGCTCACCCTGGTGCCACTGTGGGACGCCGAACTGGCGGCCGCGGAAGTGCGCCGCAACGCCGCCCGCGGCGTGCGCGCCGTCTGCTTCTCGGAGATCCCGCCGCGCCTGGGACTGCCCTCCGTGCACACCGATGCGTGGGACCCGTTCCTGCGCGCCTGCGACGAGACCGGCACCGTCGTCGCGATGCACATCGGCTCCTCCAGCCGGATGCCCTCCACCTCCGAGGACGCCCCGCCGGCGGTCGGCTCCACGATCACCTTCGCCAACTGCTGCCTGTCGATGGTCGACTGGCTGATGAGCGGAGTCTTCGACCGCTTCCCGCACCTCAAGATCATGTACGCCGAGGGCCAGATCGGCTGGATCCCCTACATCCTGGAGCGGGCCGACGTGGTGTGGGAGGAGAACCGGGGCTGGGGAGGCGTGGCGGACAAAGTGCTGCGCCCGCCCTCCGAACTGTTCGCCGCACACGTGTACGGCTGCTTCTTCGACGACGCGTTCGGACTGCGGAACGTGGAGTCCATCGGAGTGCCCAACATCCTCTACGAGACCGACTACCCGCACTCGGACTCGACCTGGCCCCGGTCCAGGGAGGTCGGCGAGGAGCAGATGGGGCACCTGTCCGCGGACGTGGTCGAGCGCATCGTCCGCGGCAACGCCATCGACCTGCTCGGCCTGACGGACGACGGGCTGTGGCCCGGACCCTGAGGGGGACCGCGTCGCCGAACCGGTGCCGGCCCTCTGGGGCGCGTCGCCGAACCGGTGCCGGCCCCCTGGGGGACGGCAGCCGGGCCCCGGGAGGCGTGGCCGGCGCCGAGGAGGCGGCGGACAGCGGCTGCGGCCCGGCCCCGCGGGCCGTCCGCTCCCTGCCGCCGACTGCTCGGCCCGGTCCGGCGGCGGGCCGTCCGCAACCCGCCGCCGGCAGCTCGGTTCACCCTCGGGGCTCAGCCCAGCGGCCGCACCGGCAACGACGCGAAGCCGTGGGCGATGGCCGAGGGCACCTGAGCCAGCTCCTCGGGCGGAACGGCCAACGCCAGATCCGGGAACCGGTCGAAGAGCGCGGGCAGCGCGGTACGCGCCTCCAACCGGGCCAGCGGCGCACCCAGGCAGAAGTGCACTCCGTGTCCGAACGCCAGATGCTCACCGCCGGGCCGCAGGACGTCGAACTCAGCGGCTGTCCCGCCGTACTTGACGGGGTCGCGGTTGGCCGAGGCGATGGTGGACACGATCGCGTCACCCTGCCGGATGGTGGTCCCGTCCGGCAGCTCGATCTCCTCGACCGCGAAGCGCAGCGGGAGATTGGCGATACTCGGGGCCCAGCGCAGGGTCTCCTCGATCACATCGTCCCAGGACGCCTCGGCCTCCCGCACCAGGCGGAGTTGCTCGGGATGGGTGAGCAGGGCGTGGACGGCGTTGCCGATCAGGTTGACGGTCGTCTCGTGCCCGGCCCCGATCATCAGCAGCAGGGTGTCCAGCAGCTCCTTCTCGGAGAGTGCGCTGCCCTCGTCGTCCCGCGCCGAGACCAGCACGCTGGTCAGGTCCTCACCCGGCTCGGCGCGCTTGGCCTCGCTCAGCGCGGTGCAGGCGGCCTGCATGTCCACCGCCGTCTGCCCGGCCTGCTCGGCCGTCAGTGTGGTGTCCATGATCAGGTCCATCAGCCGCTTCATCTCGGGCCGCTGCTCCTCGGGAACCCCGAACAGCTCGCAGATGACATTCATCGGCAGCGGATGCGCGTAGGCCGAACGCAGATCCAGCGGCTCGCCGCCCGGCCCCTCCTGCCGCGCCCGGACCTCCATGGCGTCCAGCAGCTCGGTGGTGATCCGCTCCACACGGGGCAGCATGGCGGCCGTCCGGCGTGCGGTGAACGCGGGCGCGACCAGTTTCCGGAGCCGCTTGTGGTCCTCCCCGTAGGAGCACAGCATGTTCTCCCGGTCGAGCCAGGTCAGCAGCCAGGTGTCGCGGAACTCGCCCCGCTGCCACGGAGGCCAGTGCTGACGGGGGTCCTTGGAGACCCGAGGATCCCGCAGCAGCTCCTTGAGCACCTCGAACTCGCTGATGTACCAGGCGTGCACCCCGGCGGGCAGCTCGACCAGGGCGGCGGATCCCAGCCCGCGGATGTGTGCGGCCTCGCCGTGGATGTCCCGCCCCAGCGGATCTATCCGGACTGCCTGCTGCTGCGCTTCCACGGTTTTCCTCCTGCGGAGTCGGGACTGACCGGGCTGAACCGCGCGGGCAGCGAGACGAGTCCGCGCTGGAACGGGCCCGGCCGCCAGGCCAGCTTGTCGTAGGGCACCGTCAGCTCGATGTCCGACAGCCAGGCGGTGAGCCGCTCGATGGCCGTCGTGGCGATGAGCAGTGCGGGCTGCTGCGCGGGGCAGGCGTGCGGTCCCGCGGCCCAGGCCAGGTGCGCGCCGCCGCCGGATCCGGCGGCGCCCGTGCTCTCACCCGGCGCGGACCGCCCGCTCTGCGTGGAGGCCGCCGCGTAGGAGACCAGCACGAGCTGGCCCGCCCGCAGCCACACCCCGTGGAAGTACACATCCCGGCGCGGGTAGTGCGCCGAGTAGTTGGCCATCGGCGGCTCGTTGCGCAGCACGTCGTGCAGCGCGTCCCGGGCCGTGAGGGCACCCCCGGAGAGGTTGCCGTAGTAGCGGTCGTCGACCAGCATCCGGCTGAGCGCGTTGCCGATCAGGTTGGAGAGCGGCTCGTAGCTGGCGCCCAGCGTCAGCACGATCTGGTGGACGATCTCCTCGGCACTCAGCATGGCGGGGTGCTGCATGAACCAGGACGTCAGATCCTGGCCGGGCTCCCGCTGCTTGAGCTGCGTCAGTTCGGTGACGTAGCGGGTGTAGGCGGCGTCGGCGGCCGCCGCCTCCTCGGGCGTCTTGCCGTCGAACATCCCCATGATGCCCTGGATCAGCAGCTCGCTCTCCTCGTCGGGCAGACCGAAGGCCCGGTTGAAGTAGAGCAGCGGCAGCACACGGGCGAACTGGCCGATCAGGTCCGCCTCGCCGTCCGCGGCGAAGCTCGCGATCAGGGAGTCGGCGACCTCCTGGACGTTCCTCCGCATCTCGTGCGGTTCCTGCCGTCCGAAACTGTCGGCGATGACCTTCCGGTAGCGGGCATGTGTCTCACCGTCGGTGAACAGCGCGTTGGGCCGGCCGCGCAGCATCGGCATCACGGCCGAGTCCTCCGGCACGTTGTTCAGCCAGATACTGGAGTCCTTCGACCAGGTGGCCGGGTCGTGCAGCAGGTCGAGCGCGGCCCGGTAGTCGATCACCAGCATGGCGCCCACCCCGGGGGCGATCTCCACGGGGGCGAGCGCGCCGTACTTGCGCAGCCGGTCGTAGACGGCGTACGGGTCCGCCGCGAACTCCTCCCCGTACAGCGGGGTGACCTCGTGGTTGGGCCGGGACAGCGGCGGCGGCATCTGGCCGGAGGACTGTTGCCCCGGCGCTGGGACGGTGCTCAAGAGGGCTCCTGGGACGGCTGCGGCTGGCTCTGCTGTTGCTGGTCGAGGGCTTCGAGGACGTGGCTGACGAGTGCGATCAGCGCGTCCGCCGACTGGCTCCGGTCGCGCGCGTCGCACACCACCAGCGGGGTGTCCGGGTGCAGGTCGAGATGGTCCCGCAGGGTCTCGGCCTGGTGCTGCGGGGAGTCGGGGAAGGAGTTGACGGCCACCGCGTACCGCAGTCCCGCCTCCTCGATCATGTCCATCACCTCGAAGGAGTCGGCGAGGCGACGGGTGTCCGCCAGCACCAGGGCGCCCAGCGCGCCCCGTGCGATGTCCTGCCACAGCGGGCGGAACCGCCGCTGCCCCGGGGTGCCGAACATGTACAGCACCAGATCCCCGGGCAGGGTGAGCCGCCCGAAGTCGATGGCGACCGTGGTGGTGGTCTTGTCCCGCACCCCGGCCAGGTCGTCGACCAGCGCGCCGGTGCGGGTCATCACCTCCTCGGTGTGCAGCGGCTGGGTCTCGGACAGCGAGCGGATGAAGGTGGTCTTGCCCACCCCGAACGGACCCGCGACCAGCAGCTTCACCAGCGTCTGCGGCTTGTCGTCCAGATATATGGAGCCTGCCGGCGCCGCAGAGCCCGACGGGGTCTCCGGACTAGGAGGACTTGAGAGTGCGGAGTCCATTGAGAACTTTCTCCAGAATCTGCCGCTCCGGCAGTTCGGCGTCGGGAATCGGGGCGCGGGCCATCAGCCGGCCCGCGTCCACCAGGTCGGCCACCAGGACCTTGACCACACTGACCGGGAGCCGCAGATGCGCGGCGGCCTCGGCGAGCGACAGCGCACCGCCGCGCAACAGCTCCAGCAGCCGGATCTCCTCCGGGCGCAGCCCGGAGACCGTCGCGGGATCCGCCGCGCCGTGCAGCACGGTGAGGCGGTCGAGAGTGTTGCGGCTGGGCCGGGCTCGTCCGGTCGTCGCCAGATACGCAGGCACCAGGCGCCTGCCGTCACGGGGCGGCGGAGTCATGTGGTCGTGTCGTTCCTCGCCGGGCTGCTCATGGTCTTCGCACCCAGCGACGCGACCTGTACCTGCATCTGGTGAGTGACCACGCCCATGTTCACGTCGGGGCCGGCGAAGACGGCCAGCGTGGTGTTCTCACCCGCGGGGATGGCGAAGACCCAGCCGTGGTCGGACTCCACCACGGTCTGGCGCAGCCGCGCCTCGAACGACCCGGCGAACGCCGCCGTCGTCGTCCGGGCCGCGCCCTGGAGCGCGGAGAGCATCGCGGCCACACCCTCCGCGGCGTCCCGCTCCAGGTGCGGCGAGCGTCCCTCGATGAGGCCGTCGCCGGAGATGACGGCCGCGTGGATGACGTGCGGCAGCTCCAGCAACGGGCCCAGCACCCATGAGGTGTCGTCCCGGAGTGCCCTGCGTGCGGGGATTGTCATTCCTGCGGATTCCCTTCAGCGGAACGGGGATCGGCGTAGTGGTCGTCGGCGACCGCGAAGCCGTGATGGGGGGACGGTGCTGCGGACGCCGGGTTCGCGCCACCCGCCTCGGTGCCCTCGTCGACCGCCGCGCGTCCCGAGTTGGTGCCGCGCTGGAAGGCCGCCCAGCGCTCCGCACTCTGCTCAGGCGACGCCTGCGGCTGCTGCGGGGCCTGCGGCGGCTGTGCGTGCCGCCCGGTCGACTGCGACTGCGGCGCTTCCTCGGCAGGCACCTGGCCCGCGCCCGGCGCCGCCCCCAGGGTGGCGTCGGGCGCGGGCCGGCGGCGCCTGCGGCGCGGCAGGTCCTCGTCGGACGGCGCGCCCTGCTGAGCGGCGTCCTGCCCGGCCTGCGCGTACGCCGAGGCGGCGGTACCGGCCGCGGGTTCGCTCTGGGGCGGACGCTGCGGCACGGCGTGCCCGGGCAGCGTGGAGGGGACCGGCGGGGCGGCGCTGGCGTTGCTGCGCGGCACCGGGGCCATGGGGGACATCGGCTGCTCCTCCTCGTCGAGCAGCGTCAGCAGCGGGTCGCCGGGGATGTGGACGATGGCGCGTACACCGCCGTACGGGGACGGCTCCACGGACGCCGTGAAGCCGTACTGCCGGGCGAGCTGCCCCACCGCGGCGAAACCGGTCTTGGGCGGGTCGCCCAGCTCGGTCAGGAGCGTGGTCTCCTGGCCCGACATCATGCGCTGGGCACGTTCCATCTCCTCGGCGTGCATGCCGACACCGGCATCATCGATGATCACCGAGGCCCCGCGGTTGCCCTGCTGAATCGTCACTGCCACGGGGAGCTCGGGGTGCGAGTAGTGCAGCGCGTTGGCGAGCAGCTCGGTGAGGACCACGGCGCCGGGCTCCACGGCCCGCGCCACCACGCCCACCGGGTCCCGGAGCTGGTTCGTGACCTGGACGCGCTCGTAGCCGCTGAGCCGGGACATCGCGCCGACGACGATGTCGCCCAGGTGCGAGTTCTGCCGGGTCAGCCCGGGCCAGGCGCCGCAGACGATCGCGGTGGACTGGATACGGCGCAGGGCCTGCTCGTTGAGGAAGTCGGCGGCCAGCAGGTCCTCGGCCACGAACGGGTCGTCGTAGCGCTCCTGCATCGTCTGCAGCCGCGTCTGCAACTGGTAGAGCAGCGCCTGGATGGTCGTCGTCGCGCCTCGCATGGAGGCCTGCGCCGCGCCGTCCACGCGCAGCCGCTCCTTGGTGACCGCGTTGCTGACCTGTTCGAGCACCGCGGTCAGCGCCCGGTCCAGCTCGGTGCCCTGGAAGTTCGGGTCGAGCAGGCCCCGTACGGGGACGTTCGGGTGGGCGAGTGCGGCGGTCAGGTCCGGGGCGCGGGCGGCCGCGAGGTGCCGGACCTCCGCCTCGGTCGCCTGCGCCCGCCCGGCGAGGGCCGCCTGCTGGCGCAGCGCGTCCTGCAGGTCCTTCTCCGCGGTGGCGGAGCGCTGCCGCAGCCGCTTCGCCTCGCGCGCCGAACGCGCCAGCAGGAGGGCGAGTGCCACGGCCGCCGCCGTCCCCACGGACAGGATGACGGTCAGCGCCACCGGTATCTCGGTCATCGGCGTCCTTGAGCGATTGGATTGTCGTGCGGGCCGGCCAGTCCGCGGACTGCTCGCGAACTGATCAGTGAACAGCAGTCGTGCCATGTTCTCTCAGTGGCGCAGCGCGCGCAGCCAGATGCGGAAGCAGTGCTCCTGATTACCGAGCGCAAACGCGCCACGCGGCGCTGAGGCTAGCACCCCTGAGCGATTCTCAGGCACCTGGTCCGTCGTGTGGATTCCTGGACCCTCCCGCGCAGCCCCTTGTCTGACGGGTCGTCAGGTCACACGATGGTCCGGTGCTGACTTTCCCTCCCGGGCGGACGGCCTACGGCATCCAGCTCCCGGTCCAGTCGCAGAGCACCCTCTACGCCGAGCCCTGGGAGGCCGCCGCCGGCCCCGCCGAACTGGAGGCCGTCGCCCGCGCCGCGGACCGGCACGGATACGCCTACATCGGCTGCTGCGACCATGTGGCCGTGCCCCGCAGGCTGGCCGGTGCCATGAGCACCGTCTGGTACGACCCGGTGGCCACCCTCGCCTTCCTGGCCGCCGCCACCGAACGCGTCGCCCTGCTCAGCCATGTCGCCGTCGTCGGACTGCGCCACCCCCTCGCCGTCGCCAAGCAGTACGCCACACTCGACCGCCTCTCCGCCGGGCGGCTCGTCCTCGGCGTGGGCGCCGGGCACGTCCGCGAGGAGTTCGAGGCGCTCGGCGTCGACTTCGCCGCGCGCGGCGCGCTGCTGGACGAGTCCGTCGACGCGCTGAAGGCAGCCTTGGGCGAGGAGGAGTTCCCCTCCTTCGCGGGCCGCCGCTACGCCTTCGCCGGCCTGGGCCAGCAGCCGCGCCCCGTGCAGCGCCCCCGGCCGCCCCTGTGGGTGGGAGGCTCCTCGCCCCGCGCCGTGCGCCGCGCCGCGCTGCGCGGAGACGGCTGGCTCCCGCAGGGCGACCCGCGCGAGGCGCTGCCGCCCAAGATCGACCGCATCCGGCGGCTCCGCGCGGAGGCGGGGCTGGCGGCGGAACCCTTCACCGTCGGCGCCCTCGCCGAGCCCCTCTACATCGGCCGCCCCGCCTGGGACGTGGGCCGCCGCACCTGCCACGGTGCGCCCGCAACCGTCGCCGAAGCGCTCCGCCCCTACCGCGCCATGGGCGTCACCCAGCTCCAGCTCCGCTTCCGCAGCCGGTGCGCCGAGGAATTGCTCGACCAACTGGCCCTCTTCGCCCAGGACGTCGCCCCGCTCCTGGACGAGCGCTAGGTCCCGCACGCGGCGTCCTGTGCGCCCGTGTCCGGGTCCGGGTCCGGGTCCGCGTGCCTGTGTGCCGGGTGCCGGGTGCCTGCATGCCTGGGTGCCTGCGTGCCTGGGTGCCTGGGTGCCTGGGTGCCTGGGTGCCTGGGTGTCTGGGTGTCTGGGTCCGTCTGTCCGTCGGAGCCCGTCTGTTCGTCTGTCCGTCTGACCCTGCCCTTCTGTCGGTCCGTCTCCGTCTGTGCCCGGCTGCGCGCTCGGGGCGTCGGCGGGTCCGGTGGACGGGTGCGCGCGAGGGCACCGTGGCGCCGGAACCGGGAGGCCCCCGCCGCCGGTATTTGCTCCTTCGCGGATGGAACGCCACTACCGGTGCATGTGGCAGTGCGCCGGATTCCGCCAGGAAGACTTCGCAAGTCCTCCCGGTGTCGGTGGTCGCTCTTTCACCCTTCCTTCACTGCGTGGCGCCCTTCCCCCGGGCCGGCCGCGGGGCTCTCCGCCGTATTGACGGCCCCGCGCACCGGTGCCAGAGTCGGCCCCAGCGTGATCTGACGCTCCGTCAGAAAATTTGGCAGCATCGCCCAAGGAGATGACACCGTGGAGTTCGGGCTCTTTGTTCAGGGGTACGTGCCCGCCGCGCGGGCCCAGGCCGATCCGCAGGCCGAGCACAAGGCACTGGTCGAGGAGACCGAGTACGTCATCCAGGCGGACGCCTCCGGCTTCAAGTACGCCTGGGCCTCCGAGCACCACTTCCTGGAGGAGTACAGCCACCTGTCGGCCAACGACGTCTTCCTCGGCTACCTCGCCCACGCCACCGACCGCATCCACCTCGGATCGGGCATCTTCAACCCGCTCCCGCAGGTCAACCACCCGGTGAAGGTCGCCGAGCGGGTCGCCATGCTCGACCATCTCTCCGGCGGACGGTTCGAGTTCGGCACCGGCCGCGGTGCCGGCTCGCACGAGATCCTCGGGTTCCTGCCGGGCGTCACCGACATGAACCACACCAAGGAGATCTGGGAGGAGACGATCGCCGAGTTCCCCAGGATGTGGCTGCAGGACGAGTACCAGGGGTTCCAGGGGAAGCACTGGTCGTTGCCCCCACGCAAGATTCTCCCCAAGCCGTACGGGGGTTCACACCCCGCGATGTGGTACGCGGCCGGGTCGCCCCCGTCGTATGCGATGGCCGCGAAGAAGGGGCTGGGAGTGCTGGGCTTCAGCGTCCAGAAGGTCGCCGACATGGAGTGGGTGCTGGAGTCCTACAAGGGCGCGGTCGAGCACGCGCAGCCCGTCGGGGACTACGTCAACGACAACGTCATGGTCACCTCCACCGCGATCTGCGCGGAGACCACCGAGAAGGCCAGGCGGATCGCCGTCGAGGGCGGGCTCAACTACCTCCAGTCGCTGCTCTTCCGCTACCACGACACCTTCCCCCGCCCCCAGGGCATCCCGCAGTGGCCCGAACTGATCCCGGAGTACACCGAGGAGGTCGTCGACCTGCTCGTCGCCGAGGAACTGATGATCTGCGGCAACCCCGAAGAGGTGCTGCGCCAGTGCAAGCGCTGGGAGCAGGCGGGCGCCGACCAGCTCTCCTTCGGGCTTCCCCTCGGCATCCCGTACGAGGACACCATGAACACGATCAAGCTCATCGGCGAGCACGTGATCCCGCACATCGACACCGACCCGGTGCACCGCACCACCCGCTTCCGCGACGCGGCCCGCAACGGCTGACCCCCGCCCGCCCCCCGGCACCACCCGGACGCCCCTCCGGCACCACCCGGACGCCCCCCGGCACCGCCCGGACCGCTGCCCCGGGACCGCCGGGCTCCGCGTGCGGCGCCGGTGGCAGGACGACCGAAGGAGGACCTGCAGCATGCTCGACCACCTCATCACGGGCGCCACCGTCGTCGACGGCACCGGGGCGCCCGGCCACCGGGCCGACGTCGCCCTCCGGGACGGCCGGATCGCCCACGTCGCCGAACCCGGCACGCTCCGCGAGGAGGCCCGCAGCAGTCAGGACGCCACCGGACTCGTGCTCGCGCCCGGATTCGTGGACCCGCACACCCACTACGACGCGCAGTTGTTCTGGGACCCCTACGCCACGCCCTCCATGAACCACGGCGTCACCACCGTCGTCGGCGGCAACTGCGGCTTCACCCTGGCCCCCCTCCACCCCCAGCGCCCCCAGGACGCCGACTACACCCGGCGGATGATGGCCAAGGTGGAAGGCATGTCACTGGTCGCACTGGAGGAGGGCGCGCCCTGGGACTGGCACTCCTTCGACGACTACCTGACCGCGCTGGAAGGCCGGACCGCGGTCAACGCGGGCTTCATGGCGGGCCACTGCGCACTCCGCCGGTACGTCATGGGACAGGACGCCGTCGGCGGGCAGCCCGACGGAGACCAGAGCGGCCGGATGGTGCGGCTCCTGCACGAGGCCATGGAAGCGGGCGCCTGGGGCCTGTCCACCACCCGCTCCAGCACCCACTCCGACGGCGACGGCAACCCGGTGGCCTCCCGGCACGCCGCACCGGCAGAGCTGCTGGCCCTCTCCCGCGCGGTCGGCGAGCACGAGGGCACCCAGATCGAGGCCATCGTCACCGGCTGCCTCGACCAGTTCTCCGACGCGGAGAGCGACCTGTTCGCCCGGATGTCGGCCGCCGCCGGACGGCCGCTGAACTGGAACGTGCTCACCATCGACGCCGCCGTCCCGGAGCGGGTGCCGCGCCAGTTGGCCGCCGCCGAGCAGGCCCGCCGGGAAGGCGGCCGCGTCGTCGCGCTCACCATGCCCATCCTCACCCCGATGAACATGTCACTCGGCAGCTTCTGCGCGCTCAACCTGATACCCGGCTGGGGCGACATCCTCGGGCTGCCGGTACCCGAACGCCTCGCGCAACTGCGCGACCCCGGCGTCCGCGCGGAGATGCTGCGCCGCGCGGACAGCAAGGAGGCGGGCGTCTTCCGCCGCCTGGCCCGCTTCGACCGGTACGTCGTCGGCGACACCTACGCGTCCGCGAACGAAGGGCTGACAGGCCGCGTCGTGGCCGACATCGCCGCCGAGCGGGGCCAGGACCCCTTCGCCTGCCTGGTGGACATCTGCGCCGAGGACGACCTGCGCACCGTGCTGTGGCCGATGCCCACCGACAACGACCCGGCGAGCTGGGAGCTGCGCAGGCGGACCTGGGAGCACCCGGACGTCCTGCTGGGCGGCTCGGACGCGGGCGCCCACCTGGACCGCATGTGCGGGGCGCCCTACACCACACGCTTCCTGGGCGACTGCCTGCGCGGCCGGAAACTGGTCGGGCTGGAGCGTGCCGTGCAGATGCTCACCGACGAACCGGCCCGGCTGTTCGGACTGCGCGACCGCGGCCGGGTCCGCGAGGGCTTCCACGCCGACCTGGTGCTCTTCGACCCGGAGCGGATCGACGCGGGCCAGGCGACCCTCGTGCACGACCTGCCCGGCGACAGTCCGCGGCTCGACTCCCGGGCCACCGGCGTCGTCGGAGTCTGGGTCAACGGAGTCGAGACGGTCCGCGACGACCGGGTGACCGGCGCCGTCCCGGGCCGGATCCTGCGCTCCGGCCGCGACACGGAGACGGTCGGCACCCGTTAGCGGACTCCACCGGGCCGGCCGGGCACCCGGCCTCAGCGCCACGTCCGCCGGCGCCGCCCGGCGGCAGCAGGCGCACAAGCCGCACAGAGGCATGGAGTTCACCACCGCGCACCGGCACAGTGACGGCATGCGGATCTCGACGACCATCCTGCTCACCGACGAGACCATCCGGCCCGCCCGCCTCGCGGGCGCACTCGAGGAACGCGGCTTCGGCGGGCTGTACCTGCCCGAGCACACCCACATCCCCGTCAGCAGACAGACCCCCGCCCCGATGGGCGACCCGCTGCCCCGCCCCTACGGGCGCACCCTCGACCCGTTAGTGGCCCTGGCCGCGGTCTCGGCCGTCACCCACGAACTCGCGCTGGGCACCAGCATCACCCTCGTCGCCCAGCACGACCCCGTGGTGCTGGCCAAACAGATCGCCACCCTCGACTGGATGAGCGGCGGCCGGTTCACGCTGGGCGTGGGGTTCGGCTGGAACGTGGAGGAGGCCGCCGACCACGGCGTCGTCTGGCACCGCCGCCGCGACCTGGTGCGCGACCGGCTCGCCCTGATGCGGGCCCTGTGGGCGGCCGAGCCGACGGCCTACGAGGGCGAGTTCGGCTCCGTACGCGCCTCCTACGCGCACCCCAAACCGGTGCGCCCCGGCGGGCCCCGGCTGCTGGTCGGCGGCGCCGCCGGCCCCACCCTCTTCGCGCACATCGCCGAGTACGCGGACGGCTGGCTGCCCATCGGCGGCAGCGGGCTGGGGGAGGCCGTCCCGGCCCTCCGGGACGCCTGGCGGGCCGCCGGGCGCACCGGCGGCCCCGCCGTCGTGCCCGGCTACGTCCTCCCCTCCCCGGGAAAGCTGCGCCACTACCGGGACCTGGGCGCCGAGGAGGTGCTGCTGCAACTGCCCTCCGGCTCCGAAACAGAGGTGCTGCGCACCCTGGACGACTACGCGCGGTACCTGTGACCCGGTGCGGCGGGCCGGCGTCCGGTCCGGGGCGCGCGCGGCGTGACCCCGGTGCCCCCGTGTCGGGGCGCTGCCGGAGTCCGCAGGTCACCCCGCTCCCGGCCGTCCGCGCCGCGGGCTACGCTCGGAGGATGACCTCACACGGACAGACGCCGACGGCCAACGCGATGCGGCGGGCCCTGAAGCGGGCGCGGGACGGGGTCGCGCTCGACGGGACGGAAGCCGCGGTGCTCCTCCAGGCGCGCGGCGACGACCTCGCGGACCTCACCGCGTCGGCGGCCCGCGTGCGGGACGCGGGCCTGGCGGCGGCCGGCCGGCCCGGCGTCATCACGTACTCCAAGAGCGTCTTCCTGCCCCTCACCAGGCTGTGCCGCGACAAGTGCCACTACTGCACCTTCGTCACCGTGCCCGGCAAGCTGCGCCGCGAGGGGCACGGGATGTACATGTCGATGGACGAGGTCCTCGACATCGCCCGCCGCGGTGCCGAACTGGGCTGCAAGGAAGCGCTGATCACCCTCGGGGACAAGCCCGAGGACCGCTGGCCCGAGGCGCGCGCCTGGCTGGAGGCCGAGGGGTACGACGACACGCTCGCCTACGTCCGTGCGGTCGCCATCCGCATCCTGGAGGAGACCGGTCTGCTGCCGCACCTCAACCCCGGGGTGCTGTCCTGGACCGACTTCCAGCGGCTCAAGCCGGTCGCACCCTCCATGGGCATGATGCTGGAGACCACCGCCGAACGGCTGTGGAGCGAACCGGGAGCGCCGCACTACGGCTCGCCCGACAAGGAGCCGGCGGTGCGCCTGCGGGTGCTGGAGGACGCCGGCCGCTCGAACGTCCCGTTCACCAGCGGACTGCTCATCGGCATCGGCGAGACGTACGAGGAGCGCGCCGAGTCGCTGTTCGCGCTGCGCCGGGTGCAGCGGGCCTACCACGGCGTCCAGGAGCTGATCATCCAGAACTTCCGCGCCAAGCCGGACACCGCGATGCGCGGCATGCCGGACGCGGAACTGGACGACCTGGTCGCCACCGTCGCCGTGGCGCGGCTGCTGCTGGGGCCCTCCGGCTGCCTGCAGGCCCCGCCCAACCTGGTGGACGCCGAGTACGCGCGGCTGATCGACGCGGGCATCGACGACTGGGGCGGCGTCTCCCCGCTCACCCCCGACCACGTCAACCCCGAGCGCCCCTGGCCGCACATCGACGAGCTGGCGGAGCACAGCCGCACGGCCGGGTTCGAGCTGCGCGAGCGGCTGGCCGTCTACCCCGAGTTCGTCCGGCGCGGCGAGCCCTGGCTGGACCCGCGGGTGCTGCCGCACGTACAGGCGCTGGCCGACCCGGAGACGGGGCTGGCACGCGCCGGGGTACGCCCCCAGGGGCTGCCCTGGCAGGAGCCGGACGAGGGCTTCACCCCGATGGGGCGCACCGATCTGCACCGCAGCATCGACACCGAGGGCCGCACCGGCGACCGCCGGGACGACTTCGACGAGGTGTACGGCGACTGGGAGGAGCTGCGCGAGCGCGCGGCGCCCGGGATGGTGCCCGAGCGGGTCGACGCGGACGTGCGTCAGGCACTCGGCCAGGCCGCCGAGGACCCCACGAAGCTCACCGACGAGCAGGCGCTCGCCCTGCTGCACGCCGACGGACCGGCGCTGGACGCGCTCTGCCGCACGGCGGACGACGTGCGCCGCGACGCGGTCGGCGACGACGTGACGTACGTGGTCACCCGCAACATCAACTTCACCAACGTCTGCTACACCGGCTGCCGCTTCTGCGCGTTCGCGCAGCGCCGCACCGACGCCGACGCCTTCACCCTCTCGCTGGAGCAGGTCGCCGACCGCGCCCAGCAGGCGTGGGACGTGGGCGCGGTCGAGGTGTGCATGCAGGGCGGCATCCACCCGGACCTGCCGGGCACCGCCTACTTCGACATCGTCCGCGCGGTCAAGGAACGCGTCCCGGGCATCCATGTGCACGCCTTCTCGCCGATGGAGGTGGTCAACGGCGCCTCCCGCACCGGCATGTCCGTCCGCGAGTGGCTGACGGCTGCCAAGGAGGCCGGACTGGACTCCATCCCGGGCACGGCCGCGGAGATCCTGGACGACGAGGTCCGCTGGATCCTCACCAAGGGCAAGCTGCCCACCGCGACCTGGCTCGACGTCGTCACCACGGCGCACGAGGTGGGCCTGGGCTCGACGTCCACGATGATGTACGGGCACGTGGACCAACCCCGGCACTGGCTGGGCCATCTGCGGCTGCTGGCCCGCACCCAGCAGTCCGCGCGGGAGAAGGGGCTGGCCGGGTTCAGCGAGTTCGTGACGCTGCCCTTCATCCACACCAACGCGCCCGTCTACCTCGCCGGTATCGCCCGCCCCGGCCCCACGGCCCGGGAGAACCGCGCCGTCACCGCCATGGCCCGGCTGCTGCTGCACCCGTGGATCCCCAACATCCAGACGAGCTGGGTCAAGCTCGGCACCGAGGGCGCCGCCGAGATGCTCCGCTCCGGCGCCAACGACCTGGGCGGCACCCTCATGGAGGAGACCATCTCCCGGATGGCGGGCTCCTCCTACGGCTCCTACCGGTCCATCAAGGACCTGGTCGCCATCGCGGACGCCGCGGGCCGCCCGGCGCGTCCACGCACCACCGGCTACGGCGCGGTCCCGGCCGAACGTGTCGCGGCAGCACACGCCTCGGACGGCCGGCTGCCGGAGCTGCTGCCGCTGGTGTGAGGCCGCGCCGCCCGGCCCCGGGTCACCGGTCCCGGGTCACCGGTCCCGGTCCGGGAAACGCGGGACCGGGGCCGGACGCCCCCGCGGCCCTCCTCCGTCCGGCCGGATCCTTGATTAGAGTGCCGGGGGCCACGAACGGAGGAGGGGCAGCGGATCGTGACAGGCGCGGGTGGCGGGGACGGTGGCGCGACGGCCATATGGGGCCGGTCCGAGCAGCAGGACTTCCGCAGCCGGGTGCGCGGCTGCCTGCTGGGCGGGGCGCTGGGCGACGCGCTCGGCGCCGGGGTCGAGTTCGACTCGCTGGCCGCTATCCGCGAGAAGTGCGGCGAGGAGGGCGTCACCGACTATGTGCCCGCGTACGGGCGCAGAGGAGCGGTCACCGACGACACCCAGATGACGCTGTTCACCGTCGACGGCCTCATCCGCGCCCATGTGCGCCGGGACACCGGAGCGTGGCATCCGCCGACCGACGTGCACGCCGCCTACCGCCGCTGGGCCGCGACCCAGCGCGACTGGGGACCGGACGAACGCCGCGCGGACGACGGCTGGCTCGCCCGCGAGGAGTGGCTCTACGCCCGCCGGGCACCGGGCAACGCCTGCCTCAGCGGGCTGGCCGACGCCCGCATGGGCACCCTGGAGCAGCCGAAGAACCCCGACTCCAAGGGCTGCGGCACGGTCATGCGCTCGGCGCCGTTCGGGCTGCTGGTCGGCTGGGAGCCGGGGCTGGTCTTCCAACTCGCGGTGGAGTGCGCCGCGCAGACGCACGGGCACCCCACCGGCTGCCTCGCCGCCGGGGCCTTCGCCGCGATCGTCCACACCCTCGCCCGGGGCGAGGACCTGGACACCGCCGTCCAGCGGGCTCTGGTGCAGCTCGCGGCCCGGCCGGGGCACCAGGAGACGACCGATGCGCTCAAGCGCGCACTGGGCGCCGTCCGCCAGGGCATGCCCTCGCCGGAACGGGTGGCGGCGCTGGGGGAGGGCTGGACGGCCGAGGAGGCGCTGTCCATCGGGGTCTACTGCGCGCTGGTCGCCGAGGACGTCCGGCACGGTCTGCTGCTGGCCGTCAACCACAGCGGGGACAGCGACTCCACCGGTTCCGTCTGCGGGAACCTGCTGGGCGCCATGCATGGAGAAACGTCACTTCCACCGGGCTGGGTGGCCGAGATCGAGGGCCGCGCGACGATCCTGGAGCTGGCCGACGACTTCGCCATGGAGATGACACAGGGCCCCGCGCTGCACGAGCCGGGCTCCGCGTCCCCGGGGTGGCTGGCCCGCTACCCGCGCGCGTAGCCCCCCGGACGCCGTAGCGGGAGCCCGCCGGAGCCCGGCCGGACACCGCCGGAGCCCGCCGGAGCCCGCCGGAGCCCGTCGGACAACCGTCGGAGCCCGCCGGAAGCCCGGCCGGACGCCCGTCGGCCGGAGCCGGCCGGAGTCCGCCGGAAGCGCCCGCGCTCCGGCCCGCTTCCTGCTTCCCCGCTTCCTGCTTCCTGCTTCCCGCTCCCCGCGGGCGGCTCCGGGCGCCCCGCGCGGCGGGCGGTCCCTGCCGGTCCCGGCGCACCGCCGCGTGGCGCGCGGCCCGGCCCGAGTCACCCGGCGATCGGCACGGCGTGGCCGCTGACCCGCACCCGCGCGTCGCCCGGTGCGGTGCGGACGGTCAGATCACTCGGCCGCCCCATGTCCTCGCCCTGCCGCACGGCGACCTCACCCGAGGCGGGCAGCAGCCCGAGGGTGCGCAGATAGCCGCCGAAGGCGGCCGCCGCGGCGCCGGTCGCCGGGTCCTCGACGACCCCGCCGACGGGGAACGGGTCCCGGGCGTGGAAGCGCTCGTCGCTCTCGCGCCAGACCAGGTGCACCGTCGTCCAGCCGTGCTGCCGCATGATGCCGGTGAGCGCGTCGAAGTCGTAGTCCAGATCGGCCAGCCGCGCCCGCGAGGCGGCGGCGAGCACCAGGTGCTCGTTGCCGCCGAAGGCGACGTGCGGGGGCAGCGCCGGGTCCAGGTCGGCACGGTCCCAGCCCAGCGCGGCGAGGGTGGCGTCCACCTCGGCGTCCTGTGCGGGGCGCGACCTGGTGGGGACGCTGGTGAGGGCTGCCCGCACGGCGCCGCCGTCGTCGGCCGCGGTCGCCACCCGGATCTCGCCCGCGGGCGTCTGGAAGACCAGTTCGCCGGGGCCGAGCAGCCCGGCGAGGGCCACCGACACGGCGACGGTGGCGTGCCCGCAGAACGCGACCTCGGCGAGCGGGCTGAAGTAGCGGAGCGTGAAACGGCGCCGCTCGTCGTCGCGGGCGGTGACGAACGCCGTCTCGGAGTACCCGACCTCGGCGGCGATCGCCAGCATCTGCCGCGCGTCGAGGTGCGCGGCGTCGAGGACGACTCCGGCCGGGTTCCCGCCGTCGGGATCGGAGGTGAACGCCGAATAGCGGAGGACATCCGCACCGGCCGCGGCTGCGGCTGCGGCGGGTGCCGAGGGGGTCGAGGGGGCCGAGAGGGGCGAGGAAGCCGCTGAGGAAGTCATGCCTGAACTTTTGCACCTGCCCGGAATTATTACCAACGATAGCTATGCATGAAAGCCATCGGATAATTCGATGACATTGCTAGGGTCCGGGGAATGGACACCCGGCTGCTGGAAACCTTCACCGCGCTCGCCAGAACGGAGAGCTTCACCGGTGCCGCCGCCGAACTGCGGCTCGCCCAGTCCACGGTCACGGTGCAGATCAGATCCCTGGAGAAGACGCTGGGCACCCGGCTCTTCGACCGGCTCGCCCGAGGGGCGCTGCTCACCGACGCGGGGCGGCGGCTGCTCGTCCGCGCCGAGGAGGTCCTGGAGGCCGAGGCGCGGCTGCTGGCGGCCGCCACCGAGGACGGCCCGGTCAGCGGCACCGTGGTGGTCGGCGCGGGCGAGACACTGTGCTCGGCTCATCTGCCCGCGGTGATCGTCGCGCTGCGCCGCCGCCACCCGCGGGTGGAAGTGCACCTGGAGCCGCACGGGACCGCGGATGCCGTGGCGGCGCTGCGCGCGGGCCGACTGGACTGCGCTCTGCTGCTGGAGGACCTGGTCGACCAGCCCGGCGTCACCGCCGAGCGCGTGGCCGAACAGCCCCTGGTCCTGCTGTGCGCACCGGACCATCCGCTGGCCGGCCGCGCACAGGCGGCGACCTGGCAGGAACTGGCCCGGGAGAGCTTCTTCCTCCACGAGCAGGGCTGCTCCTACAGCGACCAACTGGCCGCGCGCCTCCAGGCGGTCGCCGGTACCCCGCCGCGACTGACCCGGTTCGGCAGCATCGAGGCCGCACGCTCCTGTGTGGCGGCCGGACTCGGACTCACCGTCCTGCCGCGCGCCAACGTCGCCGCGGCGCTGCGCGACGGCCGGCTCGCCGAGGTGCCCGGCCCCTCCCTCCCGCACATCTCCGTCCACCTGGCCCGCCCCCGGCGTCGGCGGCCCTCCCGCGCGGCGCACGCCGTCGCGGCCGAGGTCGTGCGGCACTTCCAGGACGAGGGAGCGGCTGCACCCGGGCCCGAGACATCTGGCGGCACCACCGCATGAGTTCGCCCGCGTGCACCGGCAGACGCTGCCCTGCGGGCCCGTGCGGAGGTGAGGAACGCCGCCGCCCGGGCCACCGCCATCCGTGGCGCGGCGCGGTGCCGCACGTGCAGCAGGTGGCGGGAGTCGGCACCCGGCCGCTCCTGTGCCGGATTCCTCCAGGAGGACCCGCGCGAACGCTGGGAGGCATGTGTCGCGGATCCGGACGAAGCCGCCGCGGACTCGGGGCCGGGAAGACAGAGACGGACCGAGAGCCGGGGAGGACGGAGCCGACCGCGCCCTTCGTCCCGGCGATCCCGGGACGGACACCTCGGTTCGGTGGACCGGCTGCGTCGAGCCGGTCGAGCCGGTCGAGCCGGCCCCGGGCCGGCAGTGCCGAGCCCCCTCGGCCGGGACGGCGGGCCAGTCGAGAGGGCTCCGGTGCCACGAGTGCGGCACGGTCCGGCGCGGTGCGGACCGGCCGCCGGCGCTGTACGGGCCGCTGCCCGGCCTCAGGCCCGGCCGGTCGTGGAGTCCCCGGAGTTCACGCGGGCCACGAACGCGCCCCACGCCTCCGGCAGGAAGCTGAGCGCGGGCCCCTGCGGCTCCTTGGAGTCCCGTACCGCCACTGTGCGCACGGACGGCGATTTCACCTCCACGCAGGCCCCGTTGCCGGTGGAGTAGCTGGACTTGGTCCAGGCATGGGTGGTTCCTTGCTGAATCGGCATGTCTGCTCCGGTTCTTCCGGGTTGTTCCTGACGTGCGATCGACATTACGCGGCGATTCGGGCGCGCGACGTTGTCGTTCACTCAACCGGATGGCATATTCCAAGCAGCTCTTCACATCGCGGTGCGCCGCGGTGTAGCCTCCCCGCTTTTTCCTGCAATTCCTCCCGGCACATGCCGGACGGCCCGGCAGCTCCGGCCGCCGGGCCGTCCACTCCGCGGAAGCGTGCTCCCGGCCTCCCCGGGTCCTCCCCGCGTCCGGGGCTCGTGCTCGGAGCTCAGCCCCGTGCGTACTGCTTGGCCACGTCCTCGATGAACTCGCGCGTCTGGTCCGGGTTCAGCGCCTGCGCCCGCAGGTGCTCGTACATGACGCTGTAGTTCTGCACGTCGTTCGCCTTCTCCAGATAGAGGTCACTGGTGACGCCCTCCAGGTAGATGACGGTCGAGTCCGACGCCTCCGGGAACTCCAGAATCGCGTACTGCCCGTTCACCCCCGGATGCGCGCCCATCGAGAACGGCATGACCTGGAGCGTCACATGGGGCTGCTGCGACATCTCGTTGAGGTATTCGAGCTGCTCGGCCATCGTGTGCCTGCCGCCCACCTCACGGCGCAGCACCGACTCGTCCAGCACCGCCCACAGCCGCAGCGGGGTGCGGTCCTCCCTGATGCGCTCCTGGCGGCGCATACGGACCTGCACCCGGCGCTCGATGTCCGCCGCGCCGGCCTCCGGCAGAGCACCGGCGACCACCGCTTCCGCGTACGGCCGCGTCTGCAGCAGACCCGGCACGACCTGGGGCTCGTAGACGCGCAGCGAGGCGGCGTCCGTCTCCAGGCCGATGTAGACGCTGTAGGGGATGTCCCCGAACGCGTGCCACCAGCCCTGCTGACGCGACTCCTTCGCCATCTGCATCAGCGATTCGACTATCCGCCGGTCCTCGACCTCGTAGACGCCGCACAGATCGCGCACGTCCCGCTGGCTGATGCTGCGGCGGCCGTTCTCCAGCCTGCTGATCTTCGACTGCGAGACCAGCAGCCGGTCCGCGACCTCCTCCGCCGTCATGCCCCGCTGCTCGCGCAGACGGCGCAGTTCCTGGCCGAGTCGGCGACGCCGGACTGTGGGGTTGACGTTCGACGCCACGGGACCGCACCTCCGTGTAAGTACGACTACTCCAGCAGATTGCCACCAACATGGTTGCCCGCGCTGGAAAATGACAACAGAGAGTGCGGATTCGAGTACAGCAGGGGGCGCATGCGGTGACGACAACGCATGCGCGGGGACGCGGATCCGGTCGTCGCTGTGTGACGGCCGGACCGCGAGCCCGCGCATGCGTCCTGGTACCCGCACCGCCCCGAGGGTGCGCCGTCGGTCGGCGCGGTGGCCCGCGGACCTGCCGCAGGCGTCGGATGTGCCCCGCAGGCGCGCGACGCCCGCCGCTCCTGTGCGGTGCCGTGCGTGCTCCGTGGTGCTGTGCGTGCTCCGGACGGTGCCGTGCCTCCGGATGGTGCCGTGCGTGCTCCGGCCCGTACGGGACGGAGCGGACAGCGGGCGACGGTCAGCGTGCTCCCGCTCGGACCATGCCGCCCGCCATGTGCCGGGACTGCTCCGGCAGATGCCGGGCCGGACCGGCGGACGCCGTCGCCCGCGCGGCCGGGCGTCCCGACGAGGGTCCGCTCGCCGCGCTCGCCTGAGCTCGCCGCGGCTGCGCCCCGACGCCGTTCTGGACGTCCATCACCGCGTGTGCGACGAGGCCGCCCATCGGGTCGTGCCGGATCAGGTCCCGCAGCCGGGAACGGCAGGACCGCCCCTCGTTGCCGGGGTAGAGGTGCTTGCCGAGTCCGACCGCGTGGGCCAGCGCGGCGAGCGCCGCCGTCCGCGGGTCCGGTGGGACCCCGGTGCGGATCGCGGTGTCGAGCCGGGCCCTGATCTCCCGGCTGATGGCTGTCTCCGTCGCCTGGTAGCGCGTCGTCGGCAGCACTCCGCACATCTGGCCGGAAACGGCGTGCACCATGCCACACCGTTCCAGATGTGTGAGATAGGTTTGGCGCAGCCCCAACCGGGGCCCGCCGATCCAGTGGACCGCGCGCACCGGGCTGCCGCGCCTGCGCAGCAGTTCCAGCGCCGAGTCCAGCGTCGGATCTCCGGTCGGCCGTGGCAGCACCACGGCGATACGATCCCCATCAGGGGCTATCCGTCCGGCCAGAGCCAGCTCCACTAGCTGCGCTCCGGCCAGGCCGAGGTCGAGCGACTGCGGCTGCGCCGTGGTACCCGTGGCCGGGTCCAGGGCGAGCAGCAGCAACTCCTCGGGAATTGTTCTGCGGCTCCTGCCCATCCATGCCTCCCCGCGTGGATGAATGACAGGGTGACCCCTCTCACAATGGTCTGTCGAGAGTGCGCGGACCTTATGGGAGGGAACCAGTAGGTATGTCGTTCTCGTCTGCTGCAGGGGGAGGTCCCGGAGGCCGCCCTCCGGGGGAGAACCGCCACGCCGGTGGCGCCCTCGGTGCATAGGACACTGTTAACTGGTATGGCGAGCGGCGAGCAGCAGCATCAGGAGGCATCGGTGGCGGGCGAATCCCCCGACAGGTCGGAGCGGGAGAGGTCGTCGGGGGAGACGACAGGGAGCGGCGGGTCGGTTGCGCGACCCGACGAGACGGCTGAAAAGAAGCCGTCGCCGGGCTCCGCAGGGCAGAACGGCGCGGGTACGACGACCCGGGACGCCGCACCCTCGGTGATTCCCGCCCCCGCGCCCCCCGCCGGGGAGTCGGACAGCACGGCAGGAGCGGACGAGCCGGGCGGGTCGGACGAGCCCTCGGACGGGCCCGTGGACTCGGACGGGGCCGACGGTGGAGGCTCCCCGCAGGGCGACGACGCGGCGCAGGGCGATGCCAAGGACGAGCGGCTGAAGTCCGCCGTGGCCGCCTGGGTGTCGGGCGACAGTGTTCCGGAGCGGACGGACGGCGCCTCGGACGGAGCAGGTGCGGACGGCGCCCCGGACGGTGAGGGGCGCGGCGCGGACAGGCGGTCCGAGGAGGCTGCCGACGCCGCTGCTGCCGGCGATCTGCCCTACCGGCCGAAGGCGAGTGACGGGTCCGCCCCGGCCGGTTCCGGAGCGGACGCGGACCAGGGTGCCGACGCGGCACCGGCGTCGCAGGGCGACGCGCCGACCGCCATGTTCGGCGTCGTCCGGCGCGGGGGCGACGCCGCGGACAAGAGCGACGACGCCGCGGCCGCCGACCGCGCCGAGCGGCTGACCTCGGCGTTCTTCGGGGCGTCCAAGGGGGCCGACGAAGCCGCGGACGCCGGGGAGGCCGGGGGCGGTGCCAACGGCGACCGGGCTGCCGAGGACGACCAGGCCGCCAAGGGCGCCGACGTCGGCGAGGCCGACAAGGCCGACCACGCTGCCGGGACCGGCGAGGCTGCCGGGACCGGTGAGACCGGCGGCCGCACGCAGGCCGTCGACCAGCCGACCGCGATCTTCCGCGCGCCGGACACGAAGCCGGGCGAGGGCTCCGCCGGTGCCGGCGGCGGCCAGAAGCCGGGCCGGCCCGAAAAGTCCGGAGGAAAGGGTTCGGCCGCCCCCGCGGGCGCCCCCGACCCCCGCGCACGGGGCGGCGAGAGCGGCAAGGCCGACGAAGACAGCAAGGCCGACGAAGACAGCAAGGGTGGCAAGGACAGCAAGGGCACCAAGACCGGCAAGGACGGCGGGGAGGCCCGGCGGGACGGTTCCGCCGAGGGCCGGACCGGCGCCGCGGAGTCGGCGGAGTCGGAGGCCGAGCGGACCAGCCAGTTCGTCCCGCTCCGGTCCACGGACGAGCCCCGCGCCGCCGCCACGTCGGCCCCGCCGGAGCCGGGAGCCGCCGCGGCGGCTCCCGGGCGGCAGGCGCCGCCCCCGGCGTCCCCCGGCTCCACCACCGCGAACCCGTGGGCGACGGCCTCGGCCGCGCCGCCCGCTGCGGGCACGTCCGGCACGTCCGGCACGCAGGCACCGGCGTCGAGCCCGGCGGAGAGCGAGCCGGAGCGCACCCGGCAGCAGCCGATGCCGGGCAGCCCGGAGGCGGCGGGGAGCGGCGGTCAGCAGCAGCCGCTGGACCTGCTGGCGCAGCTCACCAACAGCCCGCCGCCGCCCGAGACGCCGATGCGTACCTTCACCCGCCGGGTGAAGATCTGGACGCCGCTGGTGCTGCTGCTCGCAGTGGTCTTCGTCGTCGTGCAGGCGGTGCGCCCGCTGCCGGACCCGGAGCTGTCGATGACGGCTTCCGGCACGTACACGTTCAAGGGCTCCGAGCCCGACATGCCCTGGCCCTCCGAGGGGCAGGCGGTGATCGACGTGGACGGTCTCGGCTCGTTCGGCAGCCACGGCAAGCAGAAGCCGGTGCCGATCGCGAGCGTCGCGAAGGTGATGACCGCCTACGTCATACTGCGCGACCACCCGGTCAAGAAGGGTTCGAAGGGCGAGCTGATCCCTGTCGACCAGAAGGCCGAGGACGAGGCGGGGCTGAGCGCGCAGAACGAGTCGACCGTCAAGGTCCAGGCCGGTGACAAGATCACGCAGCGCGAGGCGCTCGACGCCATCATGATCGCGTCCGCGAACAACGTGGCACGGCTGCTGGCGCGGTGGGACGCCGGGTCGGAGAAGGCGTTCGTGAAGAAGATGAACGCTGCCGCCGAGGACCTGGGCATGACCAACTCGCACTACACCGACCCCAGCGGACTGACCGCCTCGACGGTGAGCACCGCCGCCGACCAGGTCAAGCTGGGCAAGAAGGTGATGGAGAGCCCGCTGTTCCGAGAGGTGGTGCGGCAGCCCTCCTACCAGGACACCAACGGCAAGAAGCAGTCCAACTGGAACAGGCTGGTTCCGATGGACGGCGTCGTGGGCATCAAGACGGGCACGACCACCAAGGCGGGCGGCAATCTGCTGTTCGCGGCGGAGAAGGAGATCGGAGGCACCAAGCAGTTGATCATCGGCGCGGTGCTGGGCCAGTACCAGCCCTCGATCCTGGACACCGTGCTCGCCGCCAGCAAGAAGCTGATCGACGCCGGCCAGGACGCACTCACCGCGCGGAAGGTGGTCGAGAAGGGCCAGGTCGTCGGCTATGTGGACGACCAGTTGGGCAACCGGACCCCCGTGGTGGCCACCAAGGACGTGACCGCCGTGGGCTGGCCGGGCCTCAAGGTGAAGCTCGCACTGACCGACAGCGGGAAGACGATCCCGCACGAGGCCGGTCCGGGCACCAAGGTCGGCAGCCTGACCGCCGGTGACGGTCCGGGCCAGGTCAAGGTGCCCGTCGCGCTGCAGGACGACCTGACGGAGCCCGGGTTCGGGGACAAGCTGACCCGCGTCGGCTGAACCATTCCGCGCCGCACTGCGTCCCCCGTTCCGGTCGGCATGTCCGGCTCACGGCTCGCCCGAGCCCCCCGCGCGACCCGCGGCGCCCGCGCCGCAGCGCGTGGGGCAGGGGCGAGCACGGGGATGTCGTCCGGTAACGTCGTGCGGATCTGAGCCGCACATCCGTACGGGGAGGACTGGGAGAGAGCGCAGTGGCCACTGTGCACCCACCGCGGACGCCGGAGTCGGAGCCTGACCCCGGCGCCGGTGAGATAGCCGGGAGTCCGGGCGTGGACGACGCCACGGGCACCGTTCGCACACCCGTGCCCGGACAGCGCCCGGAACGGAAGCAGCCGGTGCCGGAAGGTGCGGCGGCCGAGGGCGCGGCGGACCGGGACCGGCCCGCAACCGCCCCGGAGACCTCCGGCGAGGGGACGGACGGCACTCCCGGCAAGGGGACGGACGGCACCTCCGGCAAGGGGACGGACGGCACCTCCGGCGAGGGGAAGGGCGCGGAGCCCTCCGAGGCCGGGACGGACGAGCCTTCCGGAGCCGGGACGGACGAGCACTTCGGGACGGGGACGGACGAGCACTCCGGAGCCGGGGCCGGGACAGGGACCGGTGGGGAGACCTCCGCAGCCGGGACGACGGGCGCGGGAGCTCCCGAGGCCGGCGGCACCGACACCGTGGCGTCGAGCGCGGGCCGGAAGCGCCGCCGCGGAGCGGTCACCCGGCCGCTCCCCGTCGTCGGTGTCACGCTGGCCGTCGCGGTGCTCCTCCATCTGCTCTGGCTGTGGTTCCTCGCCAGCGGCGGCGGCGACCTGGCCGCGCAGGACGCCTGGGCCGAGTTCGCGGGCGAGCACCCGGGCTCCGCCTACAACCTCGCCTGGTACGGCGGGCTGCACCCCTTCTCCTACAGCGTCATCTCGCCGTACCTGATGGCCGTCATCGGGGTCCGCACCACGCTGATGGTCTCCGGAGTGCTGTCGGCGGGCCTGCTGTCGCTGCTGCTCGCCCGCACGGTGCCCCGGCCGCTGGTGCCTTCGTTGTGGGGTGCCTTCGCCTTCGCGTGCAACGCCGCCTCCGGGCGGGTCACCTTCGCGCTCGGTGTGCTGTTCGGGCTCGGGGCCGTGGCGGTCGTGTGGACCTGGCCGGCCCGCTGGCGCGGCGGGCGGGCGAGCCGGCCGGCGCGGTACACGCGGGCGGCGCTCGCGGTGCTGCTGGCCGCGCTGGCGACGGCGGCCAGTCCGGTCGCCGGGCTGTTCCTGGAGGTGGTGGCGGCCTCGCTGCTGCTGGCCCGCCGACCCGCCGCGATGTTCGCGGTCGCCCTGCCGCCCCCGGCGGTCGTGGCCTGCTCGGCGCTGCTCTTCCCGTTCACGGGTGTGCAGCCGATGCCGTTCGTGTCGCTGATCTTCCCCGTCCTGGGCGCCGTCGCCGTCGTCCTGCTGGTCCCCCGGACCTGGACGGCGGTGCGGGTCGGGGGCGCCATCTACACCCTGGGCATCGTGCTGACCTGGGCGATCCCCTCGCAGGTCGGCTCCAACGTGGAACGGCTGGGACTGCTGTTCGGCGGCGTGGCGCTGCTGGCGGCCGTGCCGATCGTGGTGGGGCACGGATGGCAGCCGTGGAAGTCCCGCCGCGGTCTGGCCATGGCGCTGGCGCTGCTGGTGACGTTCGGCTGGCAGATCGGCAAGCCCACCTGGGACGTGCTGCACACCACGCCCGACACCGACTGGTCCCGCGAGTTGAAACCGTTGCTCACCCAGCTCAGGAAGGTGGACGCGGACCGGGCGCGGGTCGAGGTCGTGCCGGTCAACAGCCACCGGGAGGCGTCGGCCCTCGCGCCGTACGTGAACCTGGCCCGCGGCTGGAACCGGCAGGCCGACCTGGAGCGCAACCCGCTCTTCTACGAGGAGGACCTCAGCCCCGAGCGCTATCACGCCTGGCTGCGCCGCTGGGCCGTGCACTACGTCGTCCTCCCCGCCGACCCGCCCGACATCGCGGGGGGCGTCGCCGAGGCCAAGCTGGTGGGGGAGGGCCAGCCGTATCTGAAGGAGATCTGGTCCGACGACAGTTGGCGGCTCTTCCGGGTCAAGGACCCGGTGCCGCTGGTCGACGCCTCCGCGTCGGTGGAGCGTGCCGATGCGGAGAGCGTGACCGTGCGCGTGCGGGAGAGCGGGCACGTGCTCGTGCGGGTGCCCTACTCACCGTGGCTCGGACTCGTCGACGCGGACGGCGACCGGGTGGCGCCGCCCTCCCACGACGGCGAGAACCTCAACGGCTGCCTGCGCAAGGCCGAGCCCACGTTCGGCGGCCCGCCGCCGGAGGGGAAGGACAAGCCGGTCCTGGACACCTGGACGGTGCTGGACGCGCCGCGCCCGGGGGTCTACCGGATCGCGGCCCCCTACAAGCTGCCGCGCGGCACACCGTGCCCGGAGAACGAGGACGGCACGGACTCCGGCGACTGAGGCGTCCTGACGCCTCCGGGGCCGCCACGGCCCCGCGCCCCCCGCACGGCCTCGGGAAGCTCCCGCGAGCGGGAAGCGGGCTGCTTCACGGGCCGCTCCTCGCCCCGCGGGCTGCTCCTGGGCAGTCGACTGGTGCGGGCGCCTGGTCGAGCGGTCGGCGAAGGTGTGTCCCGGCCGGTCATGCGCCGCCGTAGTGCCGGGTGATGATCTCCAGGACGTGTCCGTCCGGGTCCAGCCAGTAGACACCGCGGCCCCCGTCGTTGCGGTTGATCTCACCGGGGCGGGTGCGCATCGGGTCGGCGTAGTAGGTGAGTCCGGCCTCCTCGATCCGGCCGAAGACGAGGTCGAACTCCTCCTCGGTGACGAGGAAGGCGTAGTGCTGCGGCGCGATCGGGTTCGCCCCCGCGTCGGCGAAGTCGAGCGCCACGTCGTTGGCGGTGACCACCGGCAGGAACGGGCCGAACTGGGGCCGTACCTCCAAGCCCAGCAGATCGGCGAGGAACCGCGCGGACCGCTTCTTGTCGCTGGCGTACACGATCGTGTGGTTGAGCTGGACCGGCATCCCGTGTCTCCTCCTGGATCGGGTGTGGGCCGAGGCCCGGTGTCCGGTGCCCGATGGGCTCCTTGCCCGGTACAACTCCGGTTCCGGTGCCGGAATGCCGGGATCCGCCCCGGACGTTGGTCGTAGGACCGCAGACTCAGTCGCCCTCCGTGCGCTCGCGCTTCTCCCCGCTCCCGATCCCGCTCCGGTTGGCGTCCCCGCTCCCGCTCCCGTTGGCGTCCCCGTTCCCGCTCCTGCTCCCGTTGGCGTCCCCGCCCCTGTTCCCGTGCCCCTCCGGGCCTGCGCCTTCGGCCAGCCGGCGGACGATCCGGCGCAGTTGTTCGGTGTAGAACTCCCGGAACTCCGACGACGTCGGGTCCATGCCGAGCACCGAGCGGACCGTCTGCGGGGTCACCGCCGGGGTGGCGACGGCGCCCGTCAACAGCAGGAGGACGGCGCCGGGATCGAGCTCCTCCGCGATCTCGCCCGCCTGCTTGCGGCGCTCCATGTCCGACAGGTCCTCGCGTTCGGCCTCCGGCTCAGCGCCCGTCAGCCCGGTCCAGGCGGACAGCCGGGGCCCGCGGGGGTCGTCGAGGGCCAGATGCAGATAGCGCGCCGTCACCTCGTCCAGCGGTACGTCCGGTCGGTTGAACGTCTCCTCGCGCCGGGCCCAGCGCCGGTTCAGGGCGTTCCACAGCCCTTCCTTGCCGCCGAAGTGGTAGGCGATCAACTGCTTGTTGAGCCCCGCCCGGTCGGCGATGTCCTGGACCCGGGCACCGGCGTACCCCTTCGCGGCGAACTCGTCCATCGCCGCGTCCAGCAGCCGTCGGCAGGAGCGCTCCGGGTCGAGCTTGCGCTCCTCGGCGCGCGGCGCGCGGCGCGGGCGGCGGGAGCCGGGCGGGGGTGCGGATTCGTCGCTCACGGGGTCCAGCGTAGCCGTAGCCCCGCGCTGTTCATCTATTCGGTTGACTTGTTCATCCAGATGGTTGAAAGATGCGAGGCGGGGCGCGCCGGTACGGCAGGTGCCGCAGCGGGTCCCCGTGTCGGACGCCAACGCCGTACGGCCACCGAGGTGCCGGCAGCGCCGTACGAGCCGTCGCAGCAAGGGAGAACAGCATGATTCTGGTGACCGGAGCGACCGGGAACGTCGGCCGGCCGCTCGTCGAGCGCCTCACCGCCGAAGGACACACGGTCCGCGGCCTCACGCGGTCCCCGAGCCGCGCCCGACTGCCCGACGGCGCCGTTCCGGTCGCGGCCGACGACCTCGGCGCCGCACTGGAGGGCGTCAGCGCCCTCTTCCTGAACCCCGCGGCGTTCTGGCGCGGTACCGGCGAACTGCTGCGGCTGGCGGCCGAACGCGGGGTGCGGCGGGTGGTGACCCTGTCCTCGTCCTCGGTCGTGCCCTCCGCCATGCCGCTGGAGGTGGACAACCCCATCGCCGAGCACCACCGGACGATGGAGGCCGAGGTGGGGGAGGCCGCGGCAGCCGCCGGTATGGCGTGGACCCACCTGCGGCCCGGCATGTTCGCCACCAACACCCTCGCGTGGGCCGAGTCCCTGCGGCGGGACGGCGTACTGCGCGCCGCCTACGCCGGTGCACACGCGGCGCCCATCCACGAGGACGACATCGCTGCCGTCGCCGCCCTCGCGCTCACCGGGGCGTTGAAGGGCGACGGCCCCACCCCGGTGCTGACCGGCCCCGAGTCGCTGACCCAGGAGGATCAGCTCCGGCTCCTCGCGGAGGCGACCGGGCGCAGCCTGCGGTTCGAGGAGATCCCGCACGAGGAGGCCCGCGCGGACATGGTCGCCGCCGGTACGCCCGGCGAGTTCGCCGACGTCCTGCTCCAGTTCGCCGCGCACTCGGTCGGCGCGCCCGCAGCGGTGTCGCCGGGCGTCGAGCAGCTCACCGGCAGCCCAGGACGCAGCTTCGCGCAGTGGGCCCACGACCACGCGGAGGACTTCCGCTGACACGCGGAGGGCTTCCGCTGAAGCGTGGAGGGAGCTCCCGCTGAAGGGCCGTCGCCGTCTCTCGCGCGGGCCGCGGCGCGGCGCGCGGGAGACGGCACCGGCAGGTGCCTGCGGGCGGTACCCGTGCCGGGCATGTGCCCGTACGGGTACCGGCGGGCCGGCCGGTCAGCCCTGGACGACCGCGGGGTCCATCCACATGACCTCCCAGATGTGGCCGTCCGGATCGGTGAAGGAGCGCCCGTACATCGGGCCCTGCTCCATCGGGTCACCGTGTGCCGCCGCCCCGGCCGCCAGCGCGGAGTCCACCAGTGTGTCGACGTCCCCGCGGCTGTCGGCCGACAGGCACACCAGCACCTCGCTGGTCCGCGCGGTGTCGGGGATCTCCCGCTGCGAGAAGGACATGAAGAACGGCTCGACCAGCAGCATCACGAAGATGTCGTCGCTGACCACCATGCAGGTGGCGTTCTCGTCCGTGAACTGCGGGTTGAAGGAGAAGCCGCACGCGGTGAAGAACTCGACGCTGCGGTCCAGGTCCTTCACCGGCAGGTTGACGAAGATCTTCCGGGACATGGTGTGCCTCATCTCTGCGCTGCTCCGCGCGTTCGGGCGTCACTCGGCGACGCCCCTCGGGTCCGTCCCCCCTCCCGCGTCGGGGTGGAAGGCGCTGTACAGGTTGGACGGCGCGCGACGGCAGAACTCATCGCAGCCGGGAAAGATTCTTCGCGGGGTTTCCGGAAGCCCGTCCGAGGCTCGCCGGAAGCTCTCCGAAGCCGCCGCCCGCGACGCTCCCGGTGCCCCTCCGGGCGCGCGTGCGGTCTGTTGCCGCCGCTCCCGCCGCGCTGCCCGGGCCCTCCCGTGCCCCCGGGCCCTCCCATGCCGCCCGCTGCCGTTCAGCGGGTCAGCTCTCCCAGCTCTGCCGGTTTGCCCGTCACCGCGGAGGCGATCATGCGATTGACCCCGGGCAGTCCGGAGAGCCGCATCGCGGCCCTGCGCAGCCGCAGCCAGGTCGGGTTGCTGGGCAGGAACCAGCGCACCCCCTGCAGCGCCACCCGCTGCTTCTCCTCGGCCACCGGGCGCCACATCCGCTCGTACCGCTCCAGGCCCGCGCGGACGTCCCCGTCGGCGGCGGCCAGTTGGGCGGCGAGCACATGGGCACCCGCGACACCCAGCGACGCGCCCTGGCCCGCCAGCAGCGACACCGCGTAGGCGGCGTCCCCCACCAGCACCGTCCTGCCGCGGCTCCACCGGGGCAGCACCGTCTGCGCCACGTGGTCGTAGTAGATCTCCGCACTGGGCGGACACGCGGCCAGTGCCCGCGGGGCCACCCAGCCCAGCGAGCCGTACACCTCGCGCACCGCGCTGCGTGTGTCCTCGGGAAGCGGCGCGGCAGGGTCCACCCGGTGCACGGCGAAGGAGGCGACCTTGCCGTTGCGCAGTGCGTAGAAACCCATCTGGCGGCCTATGGTGTCCGTCAGGCAGAACCGCCCGGTGACCTGCTCGCGTACCTTCGGGTCGTCGAAGACGAAGGCGGCCGTGTGGAAGCCCGGGTAGCGCAGGCACCGTTCGTCGGAGCCCGCCTCGCCGAATATCAGGCCGCGTACCGTGGAGTGGATGCCGTCCGCGCCCACCAGCAGGTCCGCCTCCCGGACGGTGCCGTCGCTGAGGGTGACCCGTACGCCGTCGTCCTCGTCCACCACGTCCGACACGCTCAGGCCGTACCGCAGCTCCACCTCGGCGGGCAGGTCCTCCCGCAGCGCCAGTTCGAGGTCGGGCCGCATGATGCTGAGCAGCTTGCCGCCCGCCACTTCGGAGAACTGCGCGTAGTCCAGGCCCGCCCGGCGGCGGCCCCGCTCGTCCACGAAGGCCGCCTCGCTGATCTGGTAGCCGAGCTCCTTCAGCCGCGGCAGCAGCCCCATCTCCTCGGCGGCCTCGTAGCCGACTCCGAAGAAGTCGATCATGTACCCCTGTTCGCGCGGCCCGCGCGCGTGCTCCACGATCTCCACCTGCCAGCCGTGTGCGGCCAGCCGATGGGCGAGTGCGAGTCCGGCGATTCCCGCGCCGCAGATGACGGCCTTCATGGTGTCTCACTCCCTGGGGTCGTTGTGGTGAGCAGCCGTCGCAGAACCGGGCCGACGGCAGCCGATGTGAGGGAAGGGGATGCGGGGCGGTGCAGCATCAACCCGTCGACCACGGCCAGCAGTACGGCCGCGGTCTCCTGCGGCTGCGGCACCCCGCTGTCGCTCAGCCGGCCGGCCAGCCCGTCGCGGACCCGGGTGAGCAGCCCCGCCAGTGCGCGCATCAGCTCCTCGTCCCGGGCCGCCGCCAGATAGGTCTCGGTGAACAGCAGCGAGATCGGATCCGTACCGGAGAAGCCGTCCAGTGAGCCCAGTGCGCTGTCCAGCGCCTCCTCGGTCGAGACGGCCGACTCCATGAGCGCCGTGAACTCCCGGACGAACTCTTCGACGGTCCCGAGGGCCGCCTGCTGCAGCAGCGCGTCGAGCGAGGCGAAGTGGTAGTGCACCAGCCCCTGTCCGACCTCGGCACGCTCGGCGACCCCGCGGGTGCTGACGGCCGACCAGCCGCGCTCGGCGATGAGCTCGGTGGCGGCCCGCAGCAGTCGTTGCCGCACTTCGCGGCCCCGGTCGGCGGCGGTGGGTGGGGGCGGTGGCATGGGGCCTCCTCGCTCGACGGCGGGTGTGCACCCGCCGTGCCCCGCGGGCTGCGGGGTACGCGGCGTCGACCCGCGGCCCGCGCCGCCGCGGCCCCGCCGCCGTGGCGGAGACCTCTGCTCGTGCCGCTCGCGCATGGCGGCGGGCACCTCTGGCGCGCCCGCGTGGTCCTGGGCATACGCCTTGGGCAATCAGCTTGTGCGAGTGACCAAGGCATGCCACCAAGAATAGCGCGTATCGCTTCGGAACGCTGTGGGGGTCCGGAGACGGCGCGGTGCCGGGGCCGATACGGGACGTGAGACGCGGGGAGGCGGGACGCCGGGGAGCCGGCTCGTCGGCCGGGCCGGGCAGCAGGGCCGTCGGAGCCGGGCCGCCGGGGAACCGGGCTGCCGGGGAGCCGAGCTGCCGGGGAACCGGGTCGGACGGACGGACGGGGAGCCGGGCTTGCCGGGCCGGTCGGACGGGGAGCCGGGTGCCGGGTAGCCGATGGGGGCGGGGCAGCCCATGGCCGGGGGCGGTGGGGGCGGCGGGGGCGAGCCGGGGCGGCCCGCTCCGCCGCCCTACACCGGAGGTGCCTCTTCCGTCTACTCCGGGGCCGCTCCACGGGGGCCGGGCGCGGCTGCCGCCACCGCCTCGCCCACGGCCGTCAGCGCGCACTCCCAGGGGAACGTGTCCGGGCGGCCTTCGCCGGGCGGGTTCGGGGTGAAGCTCTCCGCCCCGTACAGCACCCGTACTCCGGCGCGGCTGAGGGTCTCCAGGGAGTGTGCGAACTGCGGGTGCCGGGCATAGGCCGCGTTCACACACGGCATCGTGACCAGAGGGATGCCTTTGCCGATCGCCTCGGCGGCGAACCCGACGACGAACTTCTCCGTGAGCCCGAGAGCCCACTGGTTGACCGTGTTGAAGGTCGCGGGCGCCACCACGGCGGCCGCCGCGGGCGGCCAGACGTCGGGATGTCCGGGCACCTTGTAGCGGGAGCGCACCGGGTGCCCCGTCTGCCGCTCCAACTCCGGGAGCTGCTCTTCCAGCCAGTGTGCCGCAGTGGGGGTGAGCCCCAGACACACGTCCCAGCCCGCCCGTTGGGCGCTGCGGACGACTTCGGCGATCCGCAGCACAGGTGGCGCCGCGCAGCCGAGCAGATACAGGACGCGTGAAGCCATGCCGCATTTCACCACGAAGGCAGCAACCGGTGCGGCCGCGCAGTCCGCAACCGCCGCTGCGAAGGCCGCGTCCGTCGCCGACCGCGCACCGCAGCGCAGATCTCACACTGTGGCGCACTCGCGCAACTCGATTGCACCCGATCGAGTGGAGCTCGCGGCTGAAATCCGCCCCTGTCGCACACCGTGCATACGGTTCCGAGGCCATCGAGGAACGGAGTCGCGGATGCGCGGGCAGCAGGAAGAACACGCGGGCGTCCGTATCGCCCATCAGCGCAAGCTGGCCGGGCTGACGCAGCGCGGGCTCGCCGCGCGGCTCCCGTACTCCTACAGCCTGTTACGGCAGGTGGAGGAAGGCCGCAAGAACGCCTCGCCCGACCTGGTCTCGGCTGTGGCGCGAGTGCTGCGCATCGACGTGACGGTGCTGACGGGCCAGCCCTACGTCACCGAGCTCCAGCAGGACCGGCTCGCTGCCCTCATCCGCCCGATCCGCGAGGCGCTCGACCTGTACGACCTGCACGACGTGAACGACCTGCACGACGTGAACGACCTCGCCGACGCGCATGAACTGCGCGGTGCGAGCGGGCAGGGCGAACGGGCCGGGATCCTCCCGGCGGCCGAACTCGCCGCCCGGGCCGACGACCTGTGCCGGATGGTGCGTGCCACGCAGCTCAGCAAGGCGGCGCACGCCCTGCCGCCCTTCATCGCCGAGGCCACCGCGGCAGCCCACCAGGAGCGCACCACGGCGCGGTGGCAGACGCTCGGATCCGCGTACCGCACGGCGCACGACATCGCCACCAAGCTCGGCTTCTACGACCTGGCCACCATCGCACTCGACCGGCTGGGCTGGGCCGCCGAGCGCGCCTCGGACCCCCTGCTGGCGGCAGTGCGCCAGTACATGCGCGCACTCTCCTACTTCCGCGAGGGGGAGCACACCATCGGCCTGCGGCTGATCGAGGCGGGGCACAGAGTCCTCTCCGGAGCCGGCGGTGCGGACAGTGCCGCGCCGGAGGCTCGCGACACCCTGGTCGTGCGCGGCCAGTTGCACTTGGGGGCGAGCGTCATCGCGGCCCGCGCACACGACAACGACGCGGTGGAGACCCATCTGCGCGAGGCGGCCTCCTACGCCGGACGCACCGGAGAGGCCGGGCGCGTGCACTGGCTGAGCTTCGGACCGGCGAACGTCGCTGTGCACGAGGTGTCCGCCCAGGTGGAGTTGCGGCGCTACGGGAAGGCGCTGGAGAAGTCCCGCGGCGTCCGCCTTCCGCACGGCTGGCCGATGTCCCGGCGGGCGCACTTCTACGTGGACCGCGCGCGTGCCGAGATGGAGACGGGGCACTGCGACGCCGCGCTGGAGTCCGTGGTGACGGCGCGCAAGCTGGCGCCGGAGCAGACCCGATACCACCCCGGAGCGCGCGAGACCATCAACGGCCTGGTGGCCCAGCGCCGCCGTACACCCGATTCGCTGGACAACATGGCCGCGTGGCTCTGCCTGTGACGGACCGGCGAGCGGACGTGTCCCTGGCCACGGTGTGCGACGGGGGTGTCACACATTGGTGACACTTTCCGGTTGCCGCTGTCGGCAAAGTGGAACGCGTCCCCACACGTAGAGACATGCGAAGAGCGTGAGGAAACGCGGGATGCGCCCGACGGCGCGGGGACGACCAGCGCCACGCCGTGGTGGCGCCGAAGAGGCCGAAGCCGCTGAAGACGCACAGGAGAAGCCGTGACCGTGTGGTGGCCACTGCCGAAGGGTCTGGATGCCGTGCTGTTACCCGCCGGGGAGTGGTGGGACGCGGTGCGCGTCCCCGCCTACCTGGGGGAGGGGGTATTGACCCGGCTCGGTTCCGCGTCCGGCGCGGTCATCCGCGACCCTTACGGCAGCAGGCTGTACTGGCTCGTCGAGCCGGAGAGTGCGCAGGGGTGGTCCTTCTGCGAATTCGCGGCCGTGCAGGTGCTGGGCGAGGCGAGCTGGGTGACGGTGCCGCCCAGCAGCCGCCTGCATCCGCCGGGGCCGCACTGGGCCGTTCCCTGCACCCCGGCCGGTTCCCTGACACCGACGGCCGCCCTGCAGGCCGCCCTGCACGCCACCATCACCCAGAACCTGGGCCCCCGGCCCCGCCCCGCCGCGCCCCAGCAGGCCGCGCCGACGCAGGCCGCGCCGACGCAGGAGAGGGGTTGAACCGCGCCCCGGGGCACCGTTCCGGCCCGCGAACGCCCCCGGGCGTCTCCGTGTGCGCGCGGGGGGCGTGAAGCGTGCCGTGGCAGCGGAAGGTCCTGCCGCCCGTGCGGACGGCAGGACCTCCGGGTGGGCGCGTCGCCGGACTCCGCGAAGAGACGTCCCGCGCCCGGTGGAGCGGGACGGCCCGCCTCGGGTGGAGCGGACGCCCGCACCGTGGCCTCGGTACCGGCGCGGCCGCGGAAGCAGGCTTCGGGCGCGGCCGCGGAATCAGCCGAGCTTCGCCGCCTGCGCGTCGATGAGGGCGGTCGGCTGCTTGTAGTCCTCGCCCCGGGTGACCGACGCGATGTTGAAGGACGAGAACCCGGCGAGCGTGGTGCCCTGCCGGAAGACGACGACCTTGGTGTCGGCGGCGGAGCCGTCCTGCTTGGTGCCGATCGTCCAGGCGACGGCGTCCTCCCCGGCGGACACCTTCTCCTGGCTGATCTTGGTGACCTGCTGCTTCTCCCCGTCGGCGGTCATCGTGAAGCCCCCGGCACACGTCTTGCCGGCCTTCCGCAGCGTGGCGAGGGCCTGTTCGGCCCCGTCGGCGTCGTAGGACCACAGGGAGGTCAGGGTCTTGGTGATGTCGAGCGAGTCGATCGTCGCCTCTTCGGCCTGCTTCTCCGTCATCTCCCCGAGCTCCTCCGTGGAGGGCATGCCCTTCTCGGCGGCCTTGGACTTGTGGACGACGAGCCGCTGCGCGGTCGCCTTCGGGGCGCGAGCGGGCAGGGCCGACAGCGCCTGCGCGACCGGCTTGCACTCGGCCTTCTCGACGGAGACGGAGCCCGGCTCGAACGCCTCGTCCTTGCCCGGCTTCTTCACTTCGTGGTCCTTGAGGTCGTCCTTGGTGACCACGAGCTTCTCCAGCTTGTCGGCGGACAGCGCCTTCGCCGCCGGCTTCTCGGACCCCGCCCCGCCCTTCGTCTGCCGGCCCTCGTCGCTGCTCTCGCCACCACCGCAGGCGGTGGCCAGAAGCGCGAAGGAGACCGCGGAAGCGGTCAGGACCGTACGACGGATAGCGACTCGCACTGTGCATCTCCCTGTGCTCAACGCTCTGTGCTCATGTACGGCGCAGAGCTCCGCAGAACGAGACCGGCGCCCCCGGCGCGGGGATGCACACCGAGACCATCTGTATACCCATCTGTATATCGATCAGTTATGCGCGCACGTTCGGGGGTTTCGCACCGTCGGCTGATGATGGCGGTGCGTGACGGCAGTGCCGTGACGGCAGCGCGTGACGACGGTGCGCAGGGCAACGGGGTCCGGGGCCGGCCCGGCGACCGGGTGCCTGCGGTCAGGACGGTCCGGCAACGCCGGGAATCCGGCGGTGGGTGTCCGCGAGCAGGTTCCGCATCGCCATGTGGAAGAGCTCGGCCTGATGGTCGCCGATGAAGGAGGTGTGCCCGAACACCTCCAGGACGACGAGGCCGTGCATGTGCCCCCAGGCGCTGAAGAGGAGAGCGGCCGCAGCGGGCGGCAGCGCGTCCGGACCACCGAGCGGCAGGCCCTCCAGGAATTCCTGGAGCGGCGGTGGGACGGCGGTGTCGGCCTGCGCCAGTTGCGCTGTCGTGAATCCGCCGAACATCTCGCGCTGGAAGATGTCGCTCATCCTGCGCATCGCCTGGGTGGTCGGACCGTCGGCGGGCGCCGTGTAGTAGCGCAGCGGGGTGCCGTAGAGGAGCTGGAAGCGCTCGGGGTGGTGGATGGCCCACTGCCGGTACCCCTCCGCGGCGACGACCATGCGCGGCACTCCGGGCGCGTCCGGCGCGGCGTCGACGGCCTGTTGCACGGCGTCGGCCAGGTCGTCGTACGCCTTGGTGACCAGTGCCGTCACGAGCGCGTCCCGACTGGGGAAGTAGTGGTAGAGCGCCTGCACGGTCATGCCGAGGCTCCGGGCGACCGCCCGCAGGGACAGGGCTCCGGGGCCTTCTGCCGCGATGTGCGACTCGGCGGCGTCCAGGATCTCCTGGGTGGCGGCGGCCCTGCGCCGCTGGCGCAGGGAGGGCAGGGTTGCGTGTCCGTCTGCGGGCATACGGCGACGGTACGACGCCGCCGTTCGTGGAGGGCCGAGAAGTCGTCGCGCTGTGAGGAAAATCTGACAGTGCACACCCCGTCTCCGCTGCCCGCCGCGCCCCACCGGCGCCGCCCCGGCTACCGGAGCGCCCCGCGGCTCCGCACCGGGACACCGGGCCCCGGGCCCCGGGCCCCGGGCCCCGGGCCCCGGGCCCCGGGCCCCGGAATGCCGGAAGACCGGAACGCCGGAAGAACGAGACCGTGGAGTGATCTGGCTCACAATCTGTCACGTCCGTCCGGCACGCGGTGTCTGGAGGCCGAACCCCCTTGGAGACGGAGGAGACCATGGCTGAGAACACCGACGTGGTGGTGGTCGGCGGCGGATACGCGGGCGTCATGGCCGCCAACCGCCTGACGCAGCGCGACGACGTGACCGTGACGCTGATCAACCCCCGGCCGGCCTTCGTCCACCGGATCCGCCTGCACCAGACCGTGGGCGGCGCCGGAGATCCCGTCGTGGACTACCGGGAGATCCTGGCCGAGAATGTCCACCTGATGGTCGACTCCGTGACGCGGATCGACGCGGCCGAGCGCAGCGTGACGCCGGCGACCGGTGGCCCGCTCGGCTACGACTACCTGATCTACGCCGTGGGCAGCGGAAGCGCCGACCCGCGGGTACCCGGTGCGGCCGAGTACGCCTACCCGATCGCCACCCTGGAGGAGGCGCAGCGGCTGCGTCCCGTCCTCGAAGCCGCACCGCGGGGAGCCGCGGTGACGGTCGTCGGGGCAGGCGCCCTCGGCATCGAGGCCGCCGCCGAACTCGCGGAGACGGGCCGCACCGTGACGCTGGCATGCGGCGGGACGTTCGGCCCGTATCTGCACCCCCGGGTGCGGCGCTCGATCACCAGGCGGCTGGTCGAGCGCGGCGTCTCCGTGCTCGAGGGCCCCGACGCGAAGGTGGCCGCCGTGACGCAGGACGCCGTACGGCTCCGCGACGGCCGTACGGTGCCCAGCGAGGTGACCCTCTGGACCGCCGGGTTCGGCGTGCCCCAACTGGCGGCGCGCAGCGCACTGCGCACCGATGCCCTGGGCCGCCTGCTCACGGACGAGACCCTGACCAGCATGGACGACACCCGCATCGTCGCGGCCGGGGACTCGGCAGCGCCGTCGGGCCTGCCGCTGCGGATGAGCTGCCAGTCCGCGAACCCGCTGGGCGCGCACGCCGCCGACACGGTCCTCAGCCGGATCGCGGGCGAGCCCCCCGCCGTCATCGACGTGGGCTTCTTCGGCCTGTGCGTCAGCCTCGGGCGACGCGACGCCACCGTGCAGCTCGCCTCCAGGGACGACACCGCGAACTTGCTCTCCGTCAGCGGGCGCCTCGCCGTGAAGATCAAGGAGAGCAGTTACACGGGCCTGATCGGGCAACTGGCGGACGAGGCGCGCAAGCCCGGTTCGCACACCTGGAAGTTCAAGGACACCAACCGTCGGCAACTGGTGCGCAGCCGCCGCGACGAGGCGGCCGCCACTGTCGGACGCGCCGCACAGCCGGGCACCTGACATGCGCGGCCGGCCCGGCCGAGCACCCTGCCGACAGCCGGGCCCTGCCGCGGCGGAGAGAGGAAACGCACGATGAGCGACCCCACCGATCCGGCGACCGAGGCGTTCGTCGCCCACCGCAACCTGCTGTTCACCGTGGCGTACGAGATGCTCGGCTCGGCGGTCGACGCCGAGGACGTGCTGCAGGAGACCTGGCTGCGGTGGGTGAAGGTCGACCTGGCGCGGGTGGGCGACCAGCGCGCCTACCTGGTCCGGATCACCACCCGCCAGTCGCTCAACCGGCTGCGCGCCATGCAGCGCCGCAAGGAGACCTATGTCGGCCAGTGGCTGCCCGAGCCGCTGCTCACCGCACCCGATGTGGCGGAGGACGTCGAGCTCGCCGAGAGCGTGTCCATGGCGCTCATGCTCGTCCTGGAGACACTGTCCCCGACCGAGCGCGCCGTCTTCGTCCTGCGCGAGGTCTTCGAGTTCGACTACGACGACATCGCGGCCGCCGTCGACAAGACCCCCGGGGCCGTCCGCCAGATCGCCCACCGCGCCCGCAGGCACGTCGACGCCCGCCGCCCCCGCCAGGCCGTCCCCGCGAGTGTCGCCCGGGCCGCGGTGGAGTCCCTCCGGCGCGCCCTCGAAACCCGGGACCCGCAGGGCCTTCTGGACGTGCTCGCGCCCGACGTCGTCCTGGTGAGCGACGGTGGCGGCGTGAAACGGGCCGCGCTGCGGCCGGTCGTGGGCGCGGAGAAGGTGGCCCGCTTCTACCTCGGCGGCTCCAGCAGGGTGGAAGCCGCGCTCACCACCGAACCGACCACGGTCAACGGCAACCCGGCGCTCGCCGTGCGCCTGGACGGCGAACTCGACGGCGTCATGGCCATCCGCGTCGACGACACCCGCATCACCGGCCTCTACTTCGTCCGCAACCCGGAGAAGCTGACCCATGTCCGCACCGAGACCCCGCTCACCCTGCGGTGACCCGGCAGGTGCTGCTGTGCGGAGGGGCCGTTGAAACCGTGCCGACCGGTCGCGTCGTCCCTCTCCGCACGGAGCGCCGTCGGCCGCTCGTGTTCCGGTGAGTGCCATCGCGTTGCCCGGCTCGCTCCGAGACGGGGGCTGGGCGAAGCATCTCCTCACCGGCGGGTGGGCAGGTTGGCCCGGGACGGGGGGAGAGGGCAGTGGAGCGGGATCAACTCCTGGGAGAGCGGTACCGCTTGGTGCGGCGGCTCGGCGAGGGCGGCATGGGCGAGGTCTGGGAGGCGCAGGACGAGTCATGTACAGCCGCAGCCGTGGCGCCGGCGGCGAGCCGGGCGACACGTCCTACACCCGCCGAGGAGCCGTGCTGGCCGCCCGTAGCGCGGCCTCGTCCCTGAGCAGTTGACCGGGGAGCCGGTTCTCCGCGGTGCGCCGGTGTTCGAGCGGCTTCCCGCCCCATGTCCCACGGGGCGCGTGTCTCACGGGGGCGCGGAGGCCGGGGTGCTGGGGGACACGCCCCGGCCTCCGCACCCGTCCGGCCCGTGTCAGCCGGAGATCTCCCTGCGGCCGGTTCCGGCGCCGACGGAGATCTTGCGGGGCTTGGCGCGCTCGGCGATCGGGATGCGCAGGGTGAGCACGCCCGCGTCGTAGTCGGCCTGGATGCGCTCGGTGTCGAGGGTGTCGGCGAGTGTGATCTGCCGGGAGAAGACACCCAGCGGCCGTTCCGCGAGTTCCATCTGCACGTCGTCGGGCTTCGCCACGGGCCGGCGCTCGGCCTTGACCGTCAGCATGTTGCGTTCGACGTCGATGTCGATCGCGTCCGCGCTGACACCGGGGACGTCGAAGGCCACGACGTACTCGTCGCCCTCGCGGTAGGCGTCCATCGGCATCGGGGACGGCCGGGACCAGGTCCCCGGGCCGACCAGGTGCTGTGCCAGCCGGTCCAGCTCACGGAAGGGGTCAGTGCGCATCAACATCGTGAAAACACCTCCAGAAGGTCGGGCAGTTGCTGCCAATGCGCCTCACAGCCATTGTTGTAACATGTCATCCAGCCGATGACAAGCAGGAAGTCATCGACACGATGACCGACCGAGGGAGGTGGCCCATGGCTGCAGCAGACCAGCCGCCCGCAACCAGCACCGACGCCCACAGCCCGGCGTCGTTCCTCGCCGCCGCGGCGGCTCTCGACGCCATAGACGACGCCCTGCACACCGCCCAGCGCGACACCTCTGACGGTTCCGGCCCCGGACCGGAACCGGAGCAGGCCCTGGCGTCCCTGCTGCTGCTCCGGCAGGTGCGCGAACAGCTCGCCGGATGGGAGACCGGCCTGATCGAAACCGCCCGCGACGCGGGCGCCAGTTGGGCCGACCTCGCCCAACCCCTCGGCGTCACCAGTCGCCAGGCCGCCGAACGCCGCTACCTGCGCGGCCGCCCCGGCCCCGTCGGCACCACCGGTGAACAGCGCATCACCGCCACCCGACAGGCCCGCGCCGCCAAGCGCACCACTGCCGCGTGGGCCCGCCACAACGCAGCCGGCCTGCGCCGCCTCGCCGGACAGATCACCGCCCTCACCGACCTGCCCGCAGCCGCCCGCCCCCCGGTCGACGAACTCCATGCGGCCCTCGCCCACGACGACCCCACCGAACTCCTCGCCCCCCTGGCCGCCACCCGCCCCCACCTGGCCACCGGCCACCCCGACCTCGCCGCCCGACTCGACAGCCTCACTCCTCCCTGATCCGCGCCCGAGGCGCCGCGGTACCAGCCGGGGCGACCTCCGCCCCGGGGGGGAACGAGTCGCCGTCCCGGGGAACGAGCCGCCGTCCCGGAGACCACTGCTCCCCGCCCGTGCGGGGAGGGCGCCCCGGGTCCTGTCCGGACCCGTGAGGGCACCTTCCCTGCCGCGGCGGAGCACGCTGTCCGTGCTGTTCCGGCTCGCGGCGGTCCGAAGGCCCGTGGATCTCCGGCGGCAGGCCGGGCCGAGCAGCCGCTGGGCGGGCGGCGGGGCCCGAGGGGCCGCCGCCTGCCTGCCGGGGCGCTGTGTCAGTCCACCGGGAGCCGGTCCACCAGCAGTTCCACCCTCGCCTCGGTGTCCCCCGGCGGCAGCCGTCCGGACCGCGTCAGGGTCGCCACCCCGTGCAGGGATGCCCAGAACACCTCGGTGAACAGGCCCGGGGCGATGCCGTTCCCGGCGACCTCGCCGAGGGATTCCAGCAGCGCGGCGAAGGCGTCCTTGAGGGGTTCGGGGGTGTCCTCCTGCGCGTACGCGAGGCCGCCGTCGAGCTGGAAGATGGCGTCGTAGACCGCCGGGTTGCGTTCGGCGAAGTCGAGATAGGCGCGGGCGAGGGCGTGGACCCGGGCGCGCGGGCCCACCGCGGTGGCGGTCGCGGCCCGCACCGCGGCGGCCATCTCGGTGGAGCCCTGGAGGGCGACGGCCCCGATGATCTCCCGTTTGCCGCGGAAGTGGCTGTAGAGGACGGGCTGGCTGTATTCGATGCGCTCGGCGAGCCGGCGGGTGGTGACCGCCTCCCAGCCCTGCTGCTCGGCGAGTTCGCGGGCCGTCGCCACGATGAGGCGCTCGCGCTCCGCCCGTTCGCGTTCCTTGCGTTCCTGTACCGACATGATTGGACCCTAGCACCGCTAGACAAGCGAGCGGTAGAAGGTCTAGCGTTGACCCGTCAGCTAGCAACACTAGATGTCGAGAGGTTCATCATGCTCAACGCACTCGAGGTCGTCACCACCGTGATCGTCGGCGTGATGGTGGGGGTGGAATTCTCCGTCGCCTTCATCATGAACCGGATCCTCGACGCCCTCCCGGAGGACAGCGGCCAGCTCGGCCACGCCCACGGGGGCCGGATGCTCGGCGCCGTGATGCCGGTCTGGTACATCGGCTCGCTCGTCCTCGTCGGCATCTGGGCTGTCGCCGGGTGGCACCACCACGGCACCGGCCTCGTCGTCACCGCCGGCGCACTACTGGCCCTGAGCGTGGCCATGTCGATCCTGCTGCTCGTTCCGATCAACAACCGGAACAGGACGTGGACCCCCGAGAACCGGCCCGCCGACTGGAAGCAGCAGCTGAACCGCTGGGGGCGCTGGCACTACGTCCGCGTCGCCGTCATCATCGCCGCCTTCGCCCTGCTGGTCACCGCCCTCACCTGAGCCCCGGGCCCGCCGGCCCGGCAACCAGCCGCCGGCCCGGCACCCGCCGCCTGCCCCGCAACACCCGATCGGCCAGCGGTCCTCCGGCCCCACTGCCACCCCCCCGGAGGCGCCGTTCCTCCGCACGGACAAGAAGGGTTCAGTGCTCCTGATCGCCCCTGCCCGGGGCGATCAGCCCGGTCTCGTAGTACCCGTGCGCCCTCGGGGGCGGCGTCGCCGGTGATGCGCCTGGTGGTCTGGACGCCGTCCGTCTCCGGCATCCGGATGTCCCGCCTACCCGGTGACGCGTCCACCCGGTGATGCGGCGCACCGAGCAGCGGACCGCCGCGAGGATCCGGGACGCACTCCGGGACGCACTCGGGGACGCCCGTACGGGACTGCAGGTCGGGGCAGTGGAGCTGGCGAGGAGGCACGGCTCACCGACAGCCGCCGCGGCACCCCGGGGCCGTGTCCGTCGGTACTCAGGTAGCGCGCCCGCCGGGCGCGGGCGCGCTGTGTGAACCGGCCCCGCTGTGGCGGAGGGCCAGAACGGCGGCTACTGCTTCGAACCAGCGGGCGACCTGTTCCTCGTTCTCCAGATCCGTCTCCTTGACCACGGAAGAGGCGGTGGTGAGCCACTCCTCGGCGGTGCGTGCCGCCTCCGGTCCGGGGAGCGGCTCGGGTAGCCCGACGGCGGCCCGCAGTCCGTCGCGGCGTACGACCTCGGCCAGGAACGCCACCGCGCGTGGCAGGACACCGAGTTCCTCCACGGTCAGCGCGGCGGCCACCGCCCCGTCGCCGAAGAGTGCGGTGCGGTGGGCGCCGCCGAGGGTCAGGCCGTAGCGGAGCAGCAGGGGGATGTCGAGAGCACGCAGCTCGGCGTCGGTCGTCCGGTCCGGTGACATGGGTGGTGTCACTCCTTCACGGTGATGTGGAAGACGACCTCTGGGCCCTTCTTGCCTGCCTTCGCGGCTCGTTCCTCCTCGCCACCGCACTCGAAGCAGTTCTTGCGCAGGCGCACCTGTGTGCTGCCCTCGGCCTTTGCGCGGTAGTCGAGGAAAAGGGAGCCGGGGGAGCCCATGCGGTCCGGTGAGTCGACCTTCTCCCGTTCCCCCGTCTTGACCACGACGGCGCTGTCGGGCTCGGGGCTGACGGGTTCCCAGTCGTATCCGGCGCTGGGGCTGATCCGTATCCTCAGCGAGAACGTGTCGCCGGGCGCGACCTGGACGTCGGTGTGCTTCTTGTCGAAGACCTTGTCCGGGGTGGCCGAGGAGGACGGGGACGCGGACGCCGGGCCGGAGGAGGCCGGGGCGGGCGTCGCCGGTTCCCGGTCGCTGCGGCCCCCACCGCCGTCGTCCGAGCCGCCGCAGGCGGAGAGGGCCAGCAGCAGCGCGACGGCGACGGCTGCCGGGCCGATACGCCGGGCCGGGGTGCGTGTCATGGATGCGGGTCCTACTTCTGTGCGGGGAGCCTGATGTCGGTGGGAGTGGAGTACTTGTCGCTCGACGCGCCGCCCATGGTGCCGTTGATGAAATCGTCCTCGCTGACCCACGTGGTGAATCCCCAGGGGTTGTAGATCTGGAGCCGGTCACCGTCCTGGCCGATGACCATCATCTGGTGACCGAACTTGTCGCCCGTCCGGGCGCCGAAGGGTACGGGCTGACCGCTGTTGACCGCGTCGCGGATCTTGGGCAGGACCTCCTCACGGGACTCCTTGGTCCTGGTGGAGAGGGCCTCGTAGTCGCTCCCGGTGTGGGCCCCGATCTCGTCGTCGGCGACCATCTCGCTCTCCTTGCCGCTCATCCCCACCTCGCCCTCAGCACGTCGGTCGTAGACCCTGGTCTCCTCGGCACGCAGCCGCTCCTCGAAGGCATCCCCGTTGTCGTGGTCCGGGTCCCCGGGGTGCCCGCCGGTGGTCAGCTCCAGGGCGTACAGCGGGTCGCTCTGGGCGTGCATGGTCACCGTGGAGAGGGCCACACAGGTGTCGCCCTCCTGCTCCCACCGCTGGCCGTCGAACGTCACCGTCTGGGACTGGTCGCCCTCCCTCCGGGAGTCGCCCGAGCGGTTGACGATGGGCGTCAGGTGCTGCTGAAGCCAGGCCGGCTTGTCGCCGTACGGATGGATCTTGCGGGCGAAGTCCTGGATGCGGGACATCGGGTAGCCGGCGGCCAGCGCCTTGACCAGATAGGCGCGCTCCTGCGGCGACTTGGCTCCGTCGAGCAGTCTGTCGTAGGCGGCCCGGTCGTGGGCGCTGAGACTGTTCAGGCGCACGCCGGAGCGTTTCAGGTCCCGGTTGGTGAGGATCTCGTTCTCCGACGGGTCACCGCCGGGCGCGGCCGCGTCGGCGAGGACGACCCGGTCGGCGTCCGACAGGTGCCGGGTGTCCAGTTGGCCGGAGCGGGCCTCGGAGGCCAGTTTGTCCAGCGCCCTTTCGGCCCGTTTCCCCGCCGCCTCGGCGGCTGCCACGCCCGACTCCAGGTAGCCGATGCCGGCGAGCGCCACCTTGCGGGCCTGGATGGCGTCCTCGGCGGTGGCGAAGAACGCCTTGCCGCCGTCGGGCAGCATGTTCCGCGCGCTGCGCAGCGCGTCGAGGCCGAAGTCGTGTTTGTTCTGCGCGGCACTGATTCCCTCGGCCAGCAGCGCGAGTTCGCGGGCGGCCGTGCCGAACGTCTCCGACATGTGCTCGGCGTTCCGCGCGGCGGCCTTGGTCACCTCGCTCGCCTTGGAACCCGCCTCCCCGACCCAGGTGTTCGGCAAGCCCGCAGTGGCCACGGCGCTCACTCCGCCCCGGACCTCATCGGCCTGCCTGGCGGCTCTCCGGTAGTCGGCGGCCTTGCCCTCGACCGTGCGAGGGGAGCCCTCGGGGGCGGGGAAGCCGATGGCTTCGGCGATGAGGTCGACGAGCGCCGTGTTGCTCGGATCGCCCACGAATTTGCCCAGCTCGTCGAAATGGAGGGCTTCGAGCTTTTCGCGCAACTTCTTGAGCGCTCCCTCGCGTCGCCGCCCCACGGCGGTCACCGCTGCTTCTCCTTCGGCTCGTCCGGCACCGAAATGGTGCTGAGCTTGCTGCGGACGCCGTGGTCGGTGTTCCCGCCCAGAGTGACGCCGTCCCCGATCCTGCGGTGGATCTGACGCAGTGCTCCCGCCAGGACCTCGATCTCCTCGTGCCACCTGTGGGCGAACGAGGTGAACGCCTCCTGCCCGCCGTACTCGCCGAAGTCCGCACCGTCGAAAGGGTTCATGGGCCAGGACGGCATGCCGGGAAACAAAGCGGCCCCGCCCACCGATTTCCCCATCCCGTCGAGCGCCCGGGCGGCCTCGTCCAGCCGTTCACCCTGACTGAGCGTGGGCTTGCGCTGCAGCCCCAGATCCGACCGTCCTCGCCCCATGGCCCTCTTCGCCCTCCCCGACCCACCGGCCTACCAGGTCCGCGTCAAATGATGGTCATCATAATGAGCCGCGGACAGGCCGCCACCAGGAGCCTGCCTGTCGTCTCGGTGACCGGCAGCCCGCCGGCCGGCGGACTCAGGGCCGGGGAATGACAGGCAGACGACCGAGACGGGGCCCGAGCGCGAGGCCCCCTCGCAGGACCGCCCGCGGTGATGTCAGATGAGGATGGCGAAGGCCCTCTGCTCGGCCCAGGGTTCGCCGTGCACGGGATCTGGTTCAGAGCATCCATGAGGCCATGCAGAAGCGGCTTCATGGATGGAGGCGGTCTTGTCGCACTGGGGAGCGACAGGGGACTCAGGTGACACGGCGAGCGTAGGGTCTGCGGACGGGCAGAGGAGGGAGAGATCGCCATCGATGTTGTCGCGGGGGCTGTGGGCTCGCAGATTCTCAGTGCAGTGGTGGCTGCCGCGCTCACCGGTATCGGCACTCTGGTGCGCTGGTTCGTACTCAAGCGGCTGCCTGCACGCCGAACATGGCGCTACCTGAGCGCAGGCGATCTCTCCATCATTCTGGACACCTCCTATGTCGACACCGGCCGCTACCAGCGACCCGTAGCCGGTCTGGGCCAGGTCCGGGCGCTGTCCGTGATCGTCCCCTCACTGACCCACGCCTATCGGGACCTCGACTTGGAGAGGGTTCGCCTGTCGGCGCATGTGCCGGGCGGCGAGATGGAGCACGACCTGCTCATCCTGGGCGGACCGAAGAACAACGAGACAGCCCGCCGCATCCTGGAGGACATGGGGGAGGCGTTGCCGATCCGGCTCGGCGGAGGAGCGATCACCTGGGAGGGGACGGCCTACACAGGAGATGCGGCGGACGGCGAGATCACACGTGATTGCGGCTACATCGTCCGAGCCCCGAACCCTCTCAACCCGAACAAGCGCGTTGTGCTGATCGGCGGTTGGTCAACCTACGGCACAGTGGCCGCAGCTCGATGGTTGGCCGAGAACGGCGACAGTCGTTCCCTGCCCGCCGATGTCGCAGTGCTTGTAGAAGCCTCGGTCCTTCGAGATGGCCACGTGTCCGCACCGCGGGTTCTGCGCCGGACAAGTCTCAGCAGGTGAACCACGTCTCCGCTTGAAGAAAGGGCCCGAGCTCGGGGGGCGCCCTCGCTCCGGTCCCGACAGCGCTCTCTCGAGCGAGTGCCGTTGGCACCTCAGGGAGGGAGTCAGCCACGACGGCGGGGTAGATGTCCGGGCACGTGCAGCAGTCCCGCGGGAGAGGTCCTCCTGGGTGGTTGCTCTGACAATGTTGCGCCAAGGGCCAGGGCCCGGGAGCAACTGCTTGTTGGGCAATGGCATGTCACCGGTCAACGCCCAGGCGATCACTCTGCCGATGCTGTAGATGTCGCTGGACGGGGTGGCCACCCTGGAGGGAGACGCCGCGTGATGTGTGCCTGATCCGTGCCGGGCAGCCGTAACCGAAGGGGCCGCCCCACCGCGCTGAGGCGGTGGGGCGGCCCCTTGTGGCTCCCTCCGGATCAGGTTGGCCGCGCGGCCGGCGACCTTCCTCCCGGGCCCGGTCGATCGCAGCAGTGGCCGTATCCCCGGCCAGCCGCTCGATCTCCTCGGGTACCTCGCGCTCGTCGAGGACGAAAAGCCTTCCACTGACGAGGCGTGTCGTCGTCTTCCAGCCGAGACGCTGTCCCGCCTCCCTGGCGGCACGTCGGACGTCCTTGAGGTCACCCATCTCTGCAAGATCGTCCGTGTTGAGGATCAGCTGCCCGTAGTAGCCCTCGTACTCCGGCTTCAGAGCGGCGTTCAGTAGCGACTCGAGCCGGTCGACCAGCTTCTCGTACCGGCGTCGGGTCAGCTCGTCCTTCGCGGGCATCTCGCACAGCTCCCCACCTCTGCCCGCAGCGGCGTGTGTGCCATATGTGTGCTGCGAGCACGAGGGCCCTCCCGTCCGACGGACGGAGGGGCCTCTGACCAGGCTTTTTACTGTGCCCCCGGCAGGATTCGAACCTGCGACACCCGCTTTAGGAGTTCGATCGGGGTGGCATGCGGGGCCGTGGCTGCACGCATGAGGGGCAGAGAGGCTGTGCCTCGCCCGCCGCTGAGGCACGCGGCAGTTCGTGCCTGTTGATGTCAGCCGTAGATGTCAGGGGCAGTGCCGGCCGTCATTTCTTGCCGCGCTTGCGGCCCTTGCCGCTCCTCGGCTTCATCTTCCGCCACCCGGCGGCTTCCCTCGACCAAGGGCCGCAATGGATGTCGCAGCGCGAGGCCCCGACCAATGCCAATCGCTGACAACGTGTGCGCTTGGTCGTCAGTGCACCGCACTTGGACTGTGTCCGTGCCACGAACGCTCGCCCCCTGGTCTCGATCCGACTCCTCCGGCAAGAGTCCGGTACAGGCTGCCTGCCGTGGGAGGCGCGTGCAGTGCCAACGGGTGTGCTCCGGCGCACTGTAGAGCTGCCCGAGCGCGACCGCTTCTGAGGCCCAGCACGATCACCTCGTTGCGAACTACTGGCGGGATGGCTGTGTCTGGTCGGTGTCGTGGCACTCAGTGGTCCCTACCCGTTGCTTCTTGGGACTACCAGAGAGTCATGGCGGCCATCAGCTCTGGAAGGGATTGCACCCTTCCGGGACGCGCGTTCGGACACGTTGCCGGAGGACTGGACCGACCCGGTCCGCATCGCCTGGCCCTCCCGTGCACACTGGCGTCATGGATGGCGGGATAGCAGCTGTGGCGGGAGCATTCGTAGGAGCGATCGCGACGATCGGGGCTTCCGTCGCGACCGGATGGACTGGACGAGAGCAAGCACGAATCACGGCGCGCTCCGAACACGTGCGCCAGCGCCGCGAGCCGCGCGAAGCCGCGTACAGGGAGTTGATCGGTACCGTCAGCGCTGCGCGCAATCAGCTCTCGAAGGACTACTTCGCGAACGCGCCCGAGGAAGCTCTCGTAAGCGTGGGGCTCGCGTACTTCCAGGACTGTCAGTCCAGATGCCGTGGAGTGAGAGAAGCCTGGCGCGATGTTGCTCTGCTCGGCCCCGCCCAAGTAACCACAGCTGCTGGGCAGGTCGGAGCCGCCAACGAAGATTTGCTGCGCAGCTTCGAAGGTCTTGTGCACGTCTTCGCGGAGGGCGTCTTCCCTTCGGAAGCAATGTGGGACGTGCACGAGCGAGCAGTCCAGAGGTTGGGGGACACTCACGACGTGTTCGTGGTCGCCGCGCAGGAAGCTTTGGACGACGACGGAACACGGCCTCAAGGGCGTCGGAAACCGGGAGACGCTCGGTGAACCTGCCGAACCTGGTGACGCACTGGCCACAGGAGGTTGGCAGCATCTGGTCCGTAGCCGGAGGTGGGTGGGGCGGTGAGGGGCATACCGGCCGCTACGAGGTGTGGGAGGGGCGGCGCCAGGCGGTGGTGGTTGGTGGGGCTGCTGTACTTCGCAGCTGTACCGCAACCGGCGCCGCGTTTGGACCTCAGCCACAGACAGCGCGCCACGACGGCGGGTGCGCCGGACGACTAGGCGCGCGTGTGCCTGTTGTACCCCCGTCTGCCTGAGCCACGCAGGCAGTGGCAGTTCGGTCACTCAGAGCACGCCTCGATGGCACGTGCGTGATCACGGTGCCCTGACTGCATTGGCCGTTATGGGAGCCGAAGTACTTCGTAGCACCGTGCGGATCACGCCCAGCTCAGCCACAACTGATCACGGACGGCTGTGACCTGCGGCCGCCCACTCGATCACAGCTCCGAACTGCGGTGCGCTCGACGCCAGTTGACAGCACTGGTCATCAACGAGCGCTCTCTCACGGCCCCAGGACGGCCCGGGAGGGCGCTCGTGCGTGCAGGTGCCAGTGCAGCCTGTGTTGCAGCTACGTCTACGTACTGGAACTGCGTCCTGCGTTTTCTATCTTTACCCGCTTATGCCCTTGGTCGGCGGTAGGCTACGGCCAGATCCGTCCAGAGGTGCCCGGCAGTTCATGGCCGCGGTGTCAGGTCAAGGGGGACCCATGGCTCGTCGAACGTTCTTCAGCTTCCACTACGAGCGTGACGTATGGCGCTCGGCAGTAGTGCGGAAAAGTGCCGCTCTAAAAACAGATATCGCTCCGGAGTTCATCGATGCCTCCCTCTGGGAGGAGTCGAAGCTCAAGGGTGACGATGCATTGCGTAAGCTCATCGATGGCGCCCTGTACGGAACGACAGTCACTGCTGTACTAATCGGCGCCGAGACGTCTAAGAGGCGCTGGGTGAAGTACGAGATCTCCCAGAGTATCGCGCGAGGAAACGGATTGTTTGGGATCTATGTCCATAACATCCGCGACCGGGATGGGAATCGCGATAGCAGGGGTGCTAATCCTCTCGGTTCCGAGTACGCGACTTACGACTGGGTCAACGACGACGGGTACAACAATCTCAGCAAGTGGGTTGAGACTGCTTACGATGAGAGGTGATCGTGCAAGGGTGTGACTTTTGCGCAATTGGTTCGGGAGAGGCGCCTGCAACAATCTTCTGGGAAGACGAGGATAATATGGCGTTTTTCCCGCTCCGGCCTGCGGTTGTGGGTCACACCCTGATAATTCCGAAGAGTCATTTCGCTGACTTTTTCGGACTGCCCGAATCGTCTCTAAGCAGTTTGATGCAGGCGGCAGCCAAAGTGGGTCGAGGTATTCAGCGGGCTTTGAGCCCGGATGGTATGAATGTGATTACTTCTGCTGGTGCTGCGGCCTCTCAGTCTGTATTTCATGCTCACGTGCACCTCGTTCCCCGATGGGCGGCTGACCGCTTTGGTGATATTTGGCCGCCCGGCGAGCCGTGCGCGGGTGAGGTCAAGTCCGAAGTCGCAGAGCTGCTTAGGAGGGAGCTTAGGTTCGGGTGACTCTAATTATCCCGCTCACGATGAAGGCTATGTCGACAAGCGCAAGCGTGCCGTAAAAATTAACCATCGTGTGAGAGCGAATGACTGCGCACCAAGGCACCGTCCTGTGATATGGCTGCACATTCATGGAAAATAGCTCCACGGGAATTGCGGGCCTTCGGACATCATCGTATAGCCTGCGGAAAAGTCGCTCCTGCCTGAGGAAGTAGCTGTCGAGGAGCCAGAATCCCATGATGGGGATGATCCCGGCTGCGGCGATCTTCCAGCCGGGATTGTTCGCTGAGATTCCGAAGAACACTCCGGCGACAGTCATTGTCCACCCCTTGATTAGGAATGAACCGTTTCCGAGTCGTGTGACTATCGCTTGAATGAATTCGAGATGCTTTATCTCCTCTTGTGTGATTGACGGGTTTCCTGAGTCGTTTGTTGGCACGCGCCCCCCTGGTTTCTGCGTCACCGCTAGTGGGCTAATCAGTAGCTCATGGGGGCCTAGGTCCACAAGAGTGGTTTCGGTGGAAGTGCAGCGGCGTAGGTCGGTGGAGCGGCTTTGGGCTGGAGCTGCTTTGGCGCGAGAGATCAGGGGGCCTTACGCTTGCCAGCGGATCGGGCAGCCTCTGCCTGCCCGCGTAGTGCCCGATCGGCCCCCTGATCTTCGAGGCTCGCGCCAAAGTGGCTGCCTAAAGCCGTGGAGCCGACCGTCCCCAGCCACGACGTACCCCTTCTCTGACCTCAACTGGCCGCTGCCTGCTGTCGCGCGGGGCGGTGGGGGCGTGCCGGAGCGGGGCGGAGACAGGAGCGGCGGCGCGGTCCCGCCGGGCCGCGCGCGGCCCGCGTCAGCGGGCCGCCTTGAAGTCGTAGAGAAAGTTGTTACGCACGCGCTTCGGGGGCTGGTGGGCACGGTATCGGGCTGACTGTCCAAGTGGCGTGGGTGGTGCGTTGCTTGAGTGTGAGGGTGTGGGGCTTGCCCTGTTGGAGGTCGTGGGCTGCTGTTGGTTGGCCGTGGTCGAGCCATGTGCGGGCGCGTCTGTAGGGGGCTTCGTCCAGGGTGGTTGCGATCATCATGAGGCTGATGCGCATCCATCGCAGGGCTTCGCGTGGGCTGTAGGCGTCGTAGGTGCCGATGCAGCGTTCGTTGACGTAGCACTCGCAGTAGTAGACCTGCTGAGGCGCATGCGGTTGCTCGCTCATGCCATCGACCTCGGGGCGGGCAGACCTACGCGGACCCTTCTCGCTGAGGGCTTGGCCGGCGCCTGGTGCTGGTCGTTGATCTCGACGGTGACGGTTCGGCCGTAGTCGTCTCCGCTGACCTGTACGCGGTTGGCCAGTGCTGCGACCAGTCCCAGGCCGCGGCCGTGGATGTCGTCCTGGTCCGGTGTCGCGACGTGGGGCTTCGTTGCACCTCCGCCGGTGTCGGTGACCGCCAGGACGACCGTGCCGGGAGATCGGTGCAGGGAGATGTGGAAGCTCCCGTTGGGGCTGCCGCTGGCCGAGTGGGTGAGTGCGTTGGAGCCCAGCTCGCTGACGATCAGTGCGGCGTCGTCCGCGTGGGGGCTGTCGTGCAGGACGTCGCGGGTCCAGCGGCGGACTCGGCCGACCTCTTCGGGGAGTCCTGGGCAGGTGAGTTCCCAGATCCGCTCCGTACTCATATACTCGTGCATACAAGTTCCTTCGTGCTGGTGGCCGCTATGGGTAGTGGGTGTGTGCTAGACGAGTCGCACGCCGTCGTGGGCCCGGATGGCCGGCGGGGATGCCCCGTCGAGCGCGTCCAGGACGCGGACCGCGTATGCCTCGTCGGCGAGCTGGGTGACCTCTTCGCGGGTGGCCCAGCGAAGGGCGTAGGTCTCCTCCCCGGTGGTCGGGGAGCCGTCGACCGCTTCGCAGCGGAAGACCATGGAGACGATCAGGCCGCTCATGTTCTTGTAGATGCCTGTGAGGGTCGCCGGGAGGGCGATCTTCATGCCGGTCTCTTCGAGGACCTCGCGCTGGAGCGCGTCGGGGATGGTCTCTCCGGGTTCGAGGACGCCGCCGGGTGGCTCCCACTGGCCGTTGTCGCGGCGCTGGATGAGCAGCGCTCGGTCTGCGTCGTCAACGATGACCCCTGCGACGCTCACGGAGTGGGGGCGCTCTACCGTGCTCACGTTCCTTGGTCCCCTCAGATGGCTAGGCTTCTCCACCGTAGCAACAGAACTCAGTAGCTCGTCTAGATATCCAAAGGAGTACCCGTTATGGCTGCACTGTCCTCCGGAGTTCTCGGGGCGCTCGACCCGACCAGTGATCGCGCCGTCTTCCGGCAGATCGCCGACCAGGTCCGGGAGGCTATCGACAAGGGGCGCTTCAAGGAGGGTGCCAAGCTGCCGTCCGAGGCGGAGCTGGTCGAGCACTTCGGGGTCTCCCGGATGACCGTGCGCAACGCGCTCTCGATCCTCCAGAGCGAGGGTCTGGTCTCCTCCGAGCACGGGAAAGGCGTCTTCGTGCGACCACGGCCCCCGGTCAGGCGTCTGGCCTCGGACCGGTTCGCACGTCGGCATCGTGATCAGGGCAAGTCGGCCTTCACCGTCGAAGCGGAAGCCGCGGGAAGCAAGCCCGAGGTGGACAGCCTGGAGGTACGGGAGGAGAAGCCGGCACCGGACATCTCCGCGCGCCTGGGCTCGCCGCGCAAGGTCCTCGCCCGGCGGCGCCGCTATCTCCTCGACGGACGGCCGGTCGAGTTCGCCGTCTCGTATCTGCCGCTGGATCTGGCGCGCGGGACGCAGATCGCCGAACCCAACCCCGGGCCCGGCGGCATCTACGCCCGGCTGGAAGAGCTGGGGCACCGCCTGGACCACTTCGACGAAGAGGTCCGCGCCCGGATGCCCTCCCCGGCCGAGGTCAAGATGCTCCGCCTCTCCTCCGGCGTCCCCGTGATCAGCCTGATCCGCACCGCCTACGACACCGAGGGACGCGCGGTCGAGGTCTGCGACACCGTCATGGCCGCCGACGCCTACGTCCTCGCCTACCAACTCCCCGCCAACTAGGGCATGTCGGGCCCGTGACGGCGGCGCTGGGTCGTTTCTCGCGGACTCGTACACACCGAGAGGCATACTCGTATAGACGAGTGGGCAAGACGTGTGGCAGAGTATCCGCATCCCGACAAGCACGTCCGGGGCGAACCATCCGAGAGCTTGTCTAGACGACTAGCTCTCACCGCTCCGGCGTACGGACAAGGAGAAACGGCCTTGCGCACCATTCGAGTTGAGACCACTTCCGCAACCATCCTCCTGACCGAGGCTCCCGCGCCCAAGGTCCGCGACCGGCAGACCGGGGAAGTCGCCAAGGACGCGGTGAGCGGCGAGACGCTGATGAAGGTCGGCGTCGTCTACATCGATGAGGGCGAGTCCTCGCTGATCCACGTCACCGTTCCCGAGAGCGGTGTGACGGACGGGCTCGCCCTCGGCGCCCCCGTGTCGTTGCCGGGTCTGGTGGCTCGGCCGTGGGACTCGGTGTTCAACGGGCAGCAGCGCCACGGCATCGCCTACCGCGCCGCCGCCGTCGCTCCCGGTGCCGTTCCGGCGGGCGTGGGGGCCTGACCGTGTCCGAGCTGATGACGCTGATGGAGGTAGGCGGCCCCGCGGCCGGTCTGGGTGCCGGTGCCGCCTACCTCCGGGCCCGGCACCCTGCCGCCTACTGGTCGGCGGTCGGCATGCCTGCCTCCGCTTTGCGCCTGGTGGGCTCGTACGGGTCGGTCATGGATTCGTGCGGGCTGACCGTGCCGCCGTCCCGTCTGCGGGCGCTGGCTGTGCGGGCTGCGACTCGTCGTGAGGTGCGGCCGGTGCCGCCTCGTCGGGGGATGCTGCGGCCGACCTCGACCGGCCTGCGGATACGTCTGCGGCTCGCTCCGGGGCAGGAGCCCGCCGACGTGGCTGCCTCTGCTGAGCGGCTGCGGCATGCCTGGGGTGTGCATGGCGTCTACGTCGAGCCGGTCAAGCCCGGTGTGGTCGAACTGCGCCTGGTCGGCTTCGACGTGCTGCGGCGGGTACGGATGCCGCGCAAGGCGGGTGGCGGGTTCCTGCGGGTGCCGGTGGCGCTGCGGGAGGACGCAACCGCCTTCGTCCGCGACTACCGCGCCATCCCGCATGAGCTGGTGCTGGGGGCCACGCTGTCGGGCAAGTCGATGTACCTGCGACACCTGGTAGCTGGGCTCGCTGAACAGCGGGTCGCGCTGGCCGGCATCGACTGCAAGCGGGGCGTGGAACTGGCTCCGTTCGCGCCTCGGCTCTCGGCGCTGGCGACCGAACCGGCTGAGGCTGCCGAGCTGCTGCCCGTACTCGTCCGGGAGATGGAGGACCGCTACGACCTCATCCGTGCCCGGCAGGGGATCGCCCCGTCCACGCCGGATGAGGAGATCACCTCGGATGTGTGGGGCCTGCCCGAGAGCGAACGGCCGGTGCCGATCGTGCTGTTCGTCGACGAGGTCGCCGAACTCTTCCTCGTCGCCTCTCGCAAGGATGAGGAACGGCGGGATGAGATGGTCACCCAGCTCATCCGGCTGGCCCAGCTCGGGCGGGCTGCGGGGATCTACCTGGAGGTGTGCGGGCAGCGCTTCGGGGCCGAGCTGGGCAAGGGCGCCACCATGCTCCGCGCCCAGCTCTCCGGGCGGGTCTGCCACCGGGTGAACGATGAGCCCTCGGCAAAGATGGCGCTGGGCGATATCGCCCCCGAGGCGGTGGGAGCTGCCTGCACCATCGCCCCCGAACGCCCCGGCCTCGCGGTCGTGGGTGACACGTCCGGCGGCTGGTCGCGCATCCGCACCCCGTACCTGTCCCTGGCCGACGCTGCCGCCGCGTGTGAGCGGACCGCGCACCTGGTGCCCGACCTGCCCGCGCTCAAGCCGTTCCAGCCTGCCTCGCTGACCAAGCCCCGGCCCGCCACCGCCTGACCCGATCCCCAATCCGGCCGGCGCGACCGCCCTCGCGCCACCTCCCTACCCCTCCCATGCCGAAAACAGGAAGGAGGTGCCCCGATGCGCGCCCACCTCGCCCGGGTCGATGCCGTGCTCGTGCAGGCGGTCATCGCT
>NZ_FOGO01000019.1 GCF_900111245.1 Streptomyces qinglanensis
GTCAGCAGCGCCGCCATACCGGCCTGCAACACCATGAACACCGTCGAATCCGACCGCCGCGCCAACCCCACCAGACCCCGATGCAGCTCAGCGTCCAGCTCGAACGTCAACTGGGCGCCCTCGTAGCCGGCCGTGGCCGGCCGGGGCCGGTCGGTGGGGAAGGTCACCTGCTCCGGCAATCCCGCCAGCTCCGCACGCCAGTAGTCCACCTGCTCGGAGAACACGCTCTCCGGGTCGGTCTCGTCGCCCAGCAGTTCGCGTTGCCAGAGCGTGTAGTCGACGTACTGGACGGGAAGCTCGGACCACTCCGGGTCACGCTGCTCGACGCGGGCGGTGTACGCCTCCACCAGGTCACGCGTCAGCGGAGCCATCGACCAGCCGTCACCCGCGATGTGATGCATGAGCAGCATCAGGACACACTCGTCGGGCCGGAGCCGGAACAGCCATGCGCGCAGGGGGACGTCCGAGGAGAGGTCGAAGGTGTGGCGGGCTGCGGAGTCCAGGGCACGCGGCAGCTCGTCCTCGGAGACCGGCCTGCTCTCCCAGACGAGGTCGAACGCATCCGCGGGGAGGACGAGCTGGTGCGGCTCGCCGTCGACCTCCGGGAACACCGTACGCAGGGATTCGTGCCGCTCCATCACGTCCCGAAGTGCCGCCCGAAGCGCCTCTGCGTCGACATCGCCTTTGAGCCGAAGCGTCAGCGGCATGTTGTACGTGGCCGACGGCCCCTCCAGCTTGTGCAGGAACCACAGGCGACGCTGAGCGAAGGACAACGGGATCACGAGCTGATTCCTTCTGGGTCGTCGGACAAAGCTCTTGGGCACGCCCCCATGGCACCCACGACTCGTCGGATGGACGAGTCCGTGCGGCGAGAGGACAGCGGAGTAGCTGTCAGCAGGCGTGGAAAAGTCAGATCGAGGAGAACAGGGAACACGGCACAGGAATGCCGGAAGGAAAGAGAGTCGGCCGAAGCCGTGGCATCAGAGCCGTTCGGCGGGATTTCGTGGTGCGGATTCCGCGGCTATCGCGTGTCGGCTCTACCGCGTGCGCACACGTCGGGCCCTGCCGCAATCGCTCATCTCGAGGTCGCCCGCTCCGGGCGCACCACACCGGCATCGTCGGTCGTCTTCGGACCCCAACACAAAGCCCCCCGTAGCGCCTTGTCGTTTGGTCGGGCGTAACTCCGCCCGGGCGGCGTCACATTGGCCGCGTACCCCCGGAGTGAAACACACCCGACCCACGACGTGTCAAGGTCGAATCCGGCGCCCCCCTGAGCGCCGCCGAGGTCGCCAAACCCGAGTACACGTAGGGGAGTTGAGCGTGCAAGCGGGTTCCGGACGGGACTGCCGGAGCGTCACCCGGAAGGGCGGCACCGGGACGGGGTAGATGCTCTGACATCCTTCCCCCGAAGCCGTCCCGCATGTGATCCACCTCATACGCCCGAGCCGGAGATTTCGCATAGCGTGTCCAGCCGGTGACGGAAGATGCCGACGTTCGGCGCCTGTCCGCCCCGTTCTCGCTCCGTTTCCGCCTCGTTTCCATCCCACTCCGGCCTTCGGGAGCCGTACTCCTCCCACTCGACCGATTCCGCGCGGCCCAGCGCACCATCCGAATGCGGAGCGTCTCCCGTCCGACCCTGAGGGACGTGCAAGGTTCATGCCAGAAAACAATGCCCGGCGCAGCGCTCTCGAGATCCTGGAAAAGCAGCGGCAGTTCGACCTCACCCTGGCGGAGATCGACGACATCGAGGGGTTCGATGCGTTCCTCGGGGTGGAGACGGGCGAGCCGGTGGAGCCCTGGGAAGTTCTGGAGGCGGACGACCGCACCCTGGAGAACAATTCACGCTATTCCCCGACGCCGGTCCGCACCGTGCGCGCCGCGCTCACCGCGGCCGCTGTCCGGCACGAGGAGATCTCCTTCGTCGACTTCGGTTCGGGCAAGGGACGCGTGCTGCTCATCGCCGCCGAACACCCCTTCAAGCGCGTCATCGGGGTGGACTTCTCCTCCGAGCTCTGCGCGACGGCCAGGAAGAACGTCGAGTGCACCGTCAGGAACCCGCCGGTGCGCCGGAGCCCGATCGAGATCCACCACCAGGACGCGCGCGAGTTCGCCATCCCCGACGACGCAGGGTTCTTCTACTTCTACGAGCCCTTCTCGGCGGCCGTCGCCGCGGCAGTCCTCGACAACATCGAGGCGTCCCTCGCCCGGCTCCCACGCGACGCGGTGCTGTGCTTCGTGGGATCGAGCCTGCTCACCGAGGTGGAACGGCGCGGTGCCTGGGCGCAGTCGGGCGACACCCTCGCCTCACCGGACGCCGATTACTACAGCACCCGGCTCTACACGTACACGAACGGCTCCGCAGGAGAGCGTCCCGGGTAGACGCTCCCCGGCACAGCTCCTCAGCACCTCCGTACCGAAGGCGAGTCACTCTGCATGTCCAGCCTCATCACACCCGATCCCGGCGCTGTGGACACACTGGATCTGACCGATCCGCGCACCCACGCCGAGTACGATCTCACCCGGGTGTGGCAGCGGCTGCGGAAGGAGCAGCCCTTCTACAAGCACCGTCCGGTGGGCGGTTCGGAGGGATTCTGGGTCGTTTCGCGCTACGAGGACGTCTCCACCCTCTACCGCGACACCAGGCGCTTCACCTCCGAGAAGGGGAATGTTCTCACCACGCTCCTCCTGGGCGGTGACTCGGCGGCGGGCATGATGGCCGCGGTGACGGACGGCCCGCGCCACAACGACCTGCGCAGGATCCTGCTGAAGGCGTTCTCGCCGCGGGCGCTGACGGGAGTCGTGGAGAACATCCAGGCCGCCGCCCGGCAGCTCCTGCTCGACGCCGTCGCACGGGAGGAGTGCGACTTCGCGCGGGACGTGGCCGCGCACATCCCGCTCAACGCGATCTGCGACCTTATGGCCGTGCCCCAGGCGGACCGTCCCTTCGTACTGGAGTGCACCGAGGCGGCGCTCGGGTCCGACGGTGGAGCCCAGTCCCCCGCTGTCGCCTGGCAGGCACGCAACGACATCCTCGCCTACTTCGAGAAGCTGGCCACCGAGCGCCGGAGGAACCCCGGCACTGACGCGGTCAGTCTGCTCGCCACCGGCACCCTCGAGGGCAAGCCGCTCACCATGGACGAAATCGTCGTCAACTGCTACAGCCTCATCCTCGGCGGCGACGAGACCAGTCGCCTCTCGATGACGGGTGCTGTGGCGGCGTTCCTCGAACACCCGGATCAGTGGCGTGCGCTGCTCGACGGCGAGGTGGAAATCTCCACCGCCGTCGAGGAGGTGCTGCGCTGGACGACACCCGCGATCCACTTCGGCCGGTCCGCGCTGGAGGATGTGCCCGTCGGCGACCAGGGGCAGCAGATCAAGGCCGGCGACGTCGTCACTCTCTGGAACAACTCGGCCAACATGGATGAAGAGGTCTTCGCGAACCCGGGCCGCTTCGACCTCGCCCGCACCCCGAACAAGCACATCGCCTTCGGCTACGGGCCGCATTTCTGCCTCGGGGCTTACCTCGGGCGCGCCGAGATCGCCGCCATGCTCACAGCGCTCCGCGACATCGTGACCACGATCGAGCCGAACGGGGAGCCGCGCCGCGTCTACTCCAACCTGTTGTCCGGCATGACCAGCCTCCCGGTGGTCCTGCGCCCCGCGTGACGCAGGGGGCAGGACGGGCGCAGGCTGCCCGCCGCACAAGGAGGGCGTGGCGTTCGAAGCCGCGGACACCGGGAACTGCTCTGTGCGCCGGCACTGAACACCGACATGTCGGTTTCCGGAACCTCCGGTCTCCCGGCGCGCTGGACAGGGGCGTTAACCTCTAGCTTTGCTCCCCCGAGGCCGCTGTCGGCCAGCTTCGTCTGTGGCGTGGACGGCCTCCGCCCCCTGTGAGGTACCCGTGCACTTCGATGCCTGCCCCGTACCGGCGTCCCCCTCTGCCTCCGGCCTCCCCGGACCGCCCGCGGGCCCCGTCGCCGACCGGGACGAGGCGGAGGAGTTCCTCCACCAGTTCCACACCGAGCACCCCGCGCTGCCGGTTCCGCTCAGCACCCGGCTGCAGGAGGTCCGGGCCGCCATCGACGCGACGGGCACCTACTGGCACACCCCGGAGGAGCTCACCTGGGGAGCACGGGTGGCGTGGCGCAACTCCGCCCGCTGTATCGGACGGCTGTACTGGCAGAGCCTGCAGGTCCTGGACCGCCGGAACGCGCACTCCGCAGAGGAGATCCATCACCACCTCACCGACCACCTGCGCCAGGCCACCAACGGGGGCCGCATCCGCCCCGTGATCTCCGTCTTCGCGCCCGACACACCCGCACGTCCCGCACCCCGAGTCTGGAACGACCAGCTCGTCCGGTACGCGGGCCACCGGCGCGCGGACGGCACCGTGCTGGGCGACCCGGTGAGCGCCGACCTGACCGCGGCGGTGCGGCGCCTGGGCTGGCAGGGCCCGGAGGGGATGTTCGACGTGCTGCCGCTCGTCGTCGACACCCCCGGCGACAAGCCCCGGCTCTTCGACCTCCCGCCGGACGCGGTCCTGGAGGTCCCCCTCCGGCATCCCGAGTGCAGCCGGATCGACCAGCTCGGCCTGCGCTGGTACGGAGTTCCGGTGATATCCAGCATGCGACTGCGGATCGGCGGCGTCGACTACCCCCTCGCCCCGTTCAACGGCTGGTACATGGGCACCGAGATAGGCGCCCGCAACCTCGTCGACGAGGACCGCTACAACCTGCTGCCCACGGTGGCCGCCTGCCTGGGCCTCGACACCAGCAGCGAGGCCACGCTCTGGCGGGACCGCGCACTCGTCGAGATCAACGTCGCCGTACTGCACTCCTTCCAGGCCGCCGGAGTGCGCATCAGCGACCACCACACCGAGTCCCGCCGCTTCCTCACCCATCTCGCCAAGGAGGAGCAGCAGGGCCGTACCGTCACCGCGGACTGGAGCTGGATCGTTCCTCCGGTCTCCGGTGGCCTCACTCCGGTCTTCCACCGCTACTACGACGAGGTGGAACAGCGCCCCAACTTCCATCCGGGCGCGGACCTCTCCGCCCGCATGCGGGACACCGCCTGAACCGACGAGTTCACGCAGTCGCGAGCTGTCGGGATCGTAGCCGAGCGCCTGGCGCAGATGGGCGACGGCCGCCTGCGCCGCCCGGTCCCGGTCGGCGTGGAACTGCCGGCCCGCCGGGTCCAGGAACGTCATGCGGGCCAGGTTGTCCGCCCGGCTGAAGGAGGCGCGTGGAGCACGTCGGCCAGGGCGTTGGTGGCAAGCAGGTCCAGGGTGCGGTTCACGACGAAGGCCGGGGTGCGGGCCTAGCCGTCCATGAGCTGACGCAGCGCGGGACCGACCCGGTCGGTGGCGTGCGTGGACGGGAGACGGGTCGCCCGGTGCCGTCCCGGCCGGCCGGTGGAGGTGGGCCCGGGCCTCCGTGTCGAGGCGCAGTGCGCGGCCGGGAGCGTCCAGCACCTGCGGCGACGTTGCGCTCCCGGCCCTGTTCCAGGCAGGTGTAGTAGTCGGCGTTCATCCCGGCCAGGACGGCGACTTCCGCGCGGCGCAGTCCGGCGACCCGGCGGACGCCGTAGCTCGCCGGGGCGGCGGCCAGGGCGCGGCCGATCGTCGCCGCACCGCCGGGCGGGCGGAGACGGCGATCCGTCCGCGCCGGGACTCCGGCCGCCGCCGGCTCCTCCGCGGCGCCGCGAAGGGGCCGGCGGAACAGGCGCCGCGGCCCGCCCTGGTCCGGCTCAGCGGTTGCCGAGCCGGGCCAGGGTGGCGTCGAGGTCGGCGGCGCGGGGGCGGTTGTGAGGCAGCTTGGCGAGCACGGCAGCCATGCCGCAGGTGTTGGTGAGGGCCGAGAAGACCAGTCCGGCGGCGATGCCGGCGGACAGCAGTTGGAAGGCCGGGTGGACGAGCAGGCCGAGGAGGAGGCCGAGGAGGACGACCGTACCGGCGGTGAAGCGGACCTGCCGCTCCATGCCCCAGGTGGCGCCGCCGGCGCTCTGCGGGCGGTGCAGGTCGTGGCCGTCGGCGGCCCAGGCGCCGGTGCCGCCGGAGAGGGTGGCGGTCTCGATGCCGTTCTCGGCGAGGACCCGGCAGGCGCTCTCGGACCGGGCGCCGGACGCGCAGACGACGAGGATGTCGCCGCGGTCGGCCGCGCGGCGGATGTCGGGCAGGGCCCGCCGTATCTGGTCGAGGGGGACGTTCAGCGCGCCGGGCAGGTGCCCGCCGGCGTATTCGCCAGGGGTGCGGACGTCGATGACGGTCAGCTCGTGCAGCCGGGTGCGGGCTTCTCCGGTACCGAGGGCGGTGGGCGCGGTCATGGCAGATGTCATCCTTTTCTTTCGGTCGTGCCCCCTCGGGGCCGTATATTACCCGTAGGGGTATTTCACGAGGAGTGATGATGGAGCTTGACCTGGCGGCAGCAGAACTGAAGGCGGTACTGAACCGGCTGCGCCGGGCACAGGGCCAGATCTCCGGGGTGATCCGGATGATCGAGGAGGGGCGGGACTGTGAAGAGGTCGTCACGCAGTTGGCAGCCGCGTCGCGCGCGCTGGACCGGGCCGGGTTCGCGATCATCGCCACCGGGCTGCAGCAGTGCCTGACCGAGATGGCGGACGGCAGCCGCTCCGGTGAGGACCGGGACGAGATGCGCGCCCGGCTGGAGAAGCTCTTCCTCTCCCTGGCCTGACCCGACCGTCCCGAGCCCCCGAGCCTCCGAGCCCGGCTGTTCCGAGTCCCGGAGCCCCCGAGCCCGGCCGCTCCGAGCCGTCCGCCCCGAGCCCCCGGCGGCCCGCGTGCTCACACGACCACGTCCACGAGCATGAAGGCCGCCACACCCAGCAGGACGAGGGCGAAGATCCGCTGCAGGGTCCGGCCGGCGATCTTCGTGGCGAGGCGTTTCCCGTCCCAGGCGCCGAGGATCGCGGCCCCGGTGAACGGGGCGATCACCTCCCAGCGCAGGCCCCCGCCGCCGGTCCGCGCGGCGAGCGCGGCCACCGAGTTCACGGTGATGACCAGCAGGCTCGTGCCCACGGCCTGCTTCATCCGCAGCCCGAGGACTCCCACCAGCGCGGGAACCGCGAGGAACCCGCCGCCGACGCCGAGGAATCCCGTCACGGCACCCAGCCCGGCTCCCGCGCCCGCCGCCCTGGCGGGATGTATCCGCTCGGGCGGCTCGGAGTCCGCGGGCCGCAGCATGCGCAGGGCGGCCAGCGCGGCGACGACCGCGAAGGCGGTGGTGAGTGCCGCTGCCGGGAGCCGGCCTGCCGCAGCCCCGGCCAGGACCGCGGGCACGATGCCGGCGGCCGCGAACAGCGCCCCGGTCCGCCAGACGACGTTGCCGTCCCTGGCATGGGCGTAGAGGGCGGTGGCCGAGGTCGCGGTGACGATGATCAGGCTGGCGGTGGTCGCCGACGCCGGTGGGAACTCCAGCAGATAGATCAGCGCCGGTACGGCGAGCACGCTGCCACCGCCGCCGAGCGCTCCGAGGGCCAGGCCGACGACGGCACCGGCGACCAGGGCGACGATCAGGAGGCTCACGCTATCGAGCCGCTGTTCCCGCGTTCGTCGACGACCGGGAACCCGGCGGCGGCCCACGCGTTCATGCCGCCCTCGACGTCCACCGCGTCCGCGTTCTGCTCGGTGAGGAGCTTCGCTGCCCGCTGGGAGCGGTGCCCGCTGCGGCAGATCACCACGAGCGGACGGCGCTGTGCGGCAGCGGGCAGGGCCGCGCCCGCTGCCAGCCCGGTCAGCGGGGCGTGCACGGCATCCGGGGCGTGCCCCGCCCGCCACTCGGGCTTCTCGCGCACATCCAGCAGGACCGCTTCGGGCCGGTCCCCGGAGGTGCGGGCGCGGGCCTCGTCCACGGACAGGCGCGGTGCGCTCCTACGGAAGCGGAACATCATCGACGTCGCCTTTCTCGTTCGGGTTCTCGTTTCGGGTGCGGCCGCCTCAAGGGTGGCCGCCCTCGGGTGCGGTCGCCTCAGGGGTGGCCGCCTCAAGGGCGGTACGGGGCCGGGGCGTCCGGCCCCTGCGCGCTTCACCCGGTGACGACGGTCAGTCCGGCCTCGGCAGCCGCGTCGAAGCCGTCGTCCACGGCCACGACCTGCCGCCCGGCGGCATCCAGCAGCGAGGCGGCGATACCGGCGCGCATGCCGCCGGCGCAGTGCACCCAGACTGTTCCTTCGGGCACCTCGCCCAGCCTGCCGTGCACCTGGTGGATCGGGATGTGCACCGACCCCGCTATCCATCCCGCGGCGCGCTCGGAGTCGCGGCGCACGTCGAGGACGACGACGTCCTCCTCGTCCCGCGCCGCCAGTTCCGCGAACGTGGCCCGGGGGAAGGATGCGGGGCGCTCCCCGTCGCGAAGCCAGCCCGCAGGACCGCCGGTCGCGGCGGAGGCGGGCCGGTCGATGCCGACCCGGGCCAGTTCCCGCTGCGCGGCGGCCAGTTGCCCCGCTGTGTCCGCGAGCAGGGTGACCGGCTTGCCCCACGGGATCATCCAGGCCAGGTACGTGGCGAGCTTGCCCTCCGCCTCGAAGTTGAACGAGCCGGCGACATGTCCTTCGGCGAAGGCGACCCGGTGCCGCAGGTCCACCACCCACTCGCCCGCCGCGAGCCGCGCGGCGATCTCGTCCGGGTCCGCGACCGCGGGCCGGGTCAGGTCGACGGGGGCGGGACCCTGGGCATTGGCCGGGCCCATGTGCGCGTAGTAGGCGGGCACGTCCTCCAGTCCGGCGAGCAGCTCGGCGACGAAGGTGTCCGCGTCCGAGGTGAGGGCCGTGTTGGCGGCCTTCTCCTTTCCGATGGTCGTGGTGTCCCCGTCGGCCTGTGCGGAAGAGCAGAAGCTGCCGAATCCGTGCGTGGGCAGGACCGCGGTCTCGTCGGGCAGGGCATCGGCGAGGCGGTGGGCAGAGGCATGCTGGGCGTGTGCCAACTGCGCGGTCAGGCGCGGCTCGACGAGATCCGGGCGGCCGACCGTGCCGATGAGCAGGGAGCCGCCGGTGAACGCGGCGACCGGACGCCCCGCCTCGCCGAGTACGTAGGCGGTGTGGTGCGGCGTGTGTCCGGGCGTCGCCACGGCCGCCAGCGTCAGTTCCGTGTCGATGTCGACGGTGTCTCCGTCGGCGGCCGGGATCCGGGAGAACGAGACCCGCGCACCGGCCGGGACGAGATAGTCGGCTCCGGTGATCCGGGCGAGCTCCAGGCCGCCGGTGACGTAGTCGTTGTGAAGATGCGTCTCCGCCACATGGGAGATGCGCACCCCTCGCCGAGCGGCAGCCGCCAGCACCTGGTCGATGTCGCGGGGCGGGTCCACCGCGACCGCCGTCCGCGCCCCGCCGGCGAGGTAGCTGCGGTTGCCCAGGCCCTCGATCTCGATCGTGTCGACGAAGAACACCGGGTACTCCTTTCCCGAGAAATTACCCCCGTGGGTATGCCAGTCAGCGTAACACCTTTACCCCCGGGGGTATATTCCGCAACGGGCCGGACCCGGACCGCTGCCGCTGTGCAGCACGGCCGCCGGGTACCCCGGACAGGGCGAGGAACGAGGTCGAGCCGGAACCCGCCACCGGCCGGGCCCGGCGAACCGGAACCCGCGCCCGCACCCGTCGGTGACATGGCAGAGCGGACCGGTCCGCCGACCGAGATCGCGTTTTCCTGCCCGTGTCAGAGCGCCCGGAGGGCTGCAGCGACGGTACGGACGGGCCCGCCGAACGGCGGCGAGCCCGGAAGAGGCCGGACCACAGCATGCGGGGCCCCGGAACCAGCGCCCCGGACCGGGACACACGCGAACCTTCGACCGGCGCCGGAACGTGACGGTCAGCGACCGACCGCGCTCACCCCCGGACGGACCGCCCCGCGGCAGCGCCGCCGCGCAATGTCAGGCCCGGCCGTCCGGGGCCCGTGAATCCGCAGCCCCGCGGGGCCAACCCCGCATCCGCAGCAGCACAGGGCCCGACGCATCCTCGACGGCGGACACCCCACCCGGACCTGTCGCCCCCGCCCGTCCTGCCCCCGAGGGGCCCTCCACCGTCGGATCGCGCCGGACGGGCAGAAGGACAGAGAAAGCAGACGGAGGACGGGCAGAGGGCGCGCGCCGGACAACGACAGAGGCGCGCAGAGGGCACAGCGGAAACGTCGGGCCACCTCACCGGCGGACGGCGCGGACCACCGTGTCCAGAGCCTCGGCCTCCCCCACCGGGCGGCGGGCGATCTCGGCCACGACGACATCGGCGCACGGCTCCCAGGCGGCCTCGACCCCCTCCGTGCTGGTCAGCACCCGCGGATCCTGCGGTCCGCCCGTCCCCTGCTCGAGGTTGGCCACATCGTGACCGACCAGCAGCAGGGTGCCGCCGGGCCGGGCGGCCCGGCACGCCAGGGCCAGCACCCGCGCCATGTCCTGCGGGGGAAGGTGGAGATAGGAGAGAAGGACCAGGTCGTACGCGGCGTCTTCGGCGGCGTACCGGGTGACGTCGGCCTCCACGGCCCGCACCTCCGCCTGCCGGCGGTCCGCGGCCTCGGCGATGCGCCGGACGGCGACGGGTGAGAAGTCGACGGCGTCCACCCGCCAGCCGCGTCCGGCCAGCCACAGGGCGTTGCGGCCCTCCCCCGCGGCCAGGTCCAGCGCCCGGCCCGGCGTCAGTCCGGCCGTCTCCCGGGCCACCCACCGGTTGGGCTCGGCCGGCCACAGGCGTTCCGACGCCTTGTACCGCTCGTCCCAGGCGTTCGCATCCACGCCTCTCCTCCTCCCGGCAACCGGCGGCCGGTCCGACCCCTCGCTTGTCCACCGGGCACGCCGGTCTCCTGCCGCCACGTTACGTGTACCGCTGAACGACCCGTCGCGCCACACGCGCACAGTTCCGGCGCCTGCCCGGGCGGTCGCGGCCCCGCCCGGCACGGACACGGCCAGGAGGCGGCACCGACCCGGGCGTCGCGGCCGCCGCGCCCGCCGGGACCGTGGAGGTGGCAGTGGCGCCGCGGAGACGGGCACGCATGAGGAGCGGCGACCCCATCCGTGCCCGCGCCGCGCAACGGCCGGGCGACTGCGGCCACTCCGCTGGTCTGGCCCCGGACGACGGCCTGTCCGAGCCGTCCCGCCCGAGCGACACCTGCTCCCCGCAGGCTGCCTCCGGGCGACTCACCCGGCGGTGAACCGCAGGATCTCGCGCGCCACGGCCTCGGGGTTCTCCTCCGCGAGCCAGTGTCCCGAGTCGGGGATCTCGACCGCGCGGGTGACGTTGCGCAGCATCGGCGTCAGGGTCGGACGGGTGGCGGCGAGTGAGCCGGTCGCCGTGAGGAGCAGCGTGGGGGTGTGCGCGGGAGTGGCTGCGATGTTGTCGCGCTCGTCCCGGTCCAGACTCCGGTAGAGCTCGAATCCCGCATGCCGTACGCCGGGGCGGCCGTAGGTGCGGACGTACTCCTCGATTTCCCGGCGGGTGAAGGGGGACTTCGTCCTGTCGCCGCCGAAAGCGGATCCGCCGTGCGCGACTTGCGCGGAGAAGGCTGTGATGTATTCGCGCATGTCCTTCCGGTTGTCGACGAGTTCCTCCGGGATCTCCCGCTGGCTGTTGAAGGCCATGTGCCAGGAGAAGGTCCGGTACTGGGCCGCGGAAAGCTTCCGTCCGGGGAGCGGATAGTCCATGTGCACATAGGAGCGCACCTGCCGGGGGAACTGCGAGACGTACTGCGCTCCGACTCCACCGCCGAGATCGTGTGCCGCCAGGTCGAATGTCTCCAGTCCGACCCGGTCGTGCAGCAGACCGCGCACGTAGCGGGCCAGGGTCTTCTTGTCGAAGCTCTCCGGGCTTCCCTTGCTGTCGCCGAGGCCCGGGAGGTCGAGCGCGTACACGGTGTGGTGCTCGGCGAGAGCCGGCATGATCTTCCGCCACTCGTACCAGGTCTGCGGCCAGCCGTGCAGCAGTACCAGCGCGGGGCCTCTGCCACCCATGACGTAGTGCATGCGCACCCCGCGGACTTTCGCGAACTTGTGCCGGAACGTGGCGTTGAATTCCGCGTCGTGTTTCGTCGCACTGTCGTACGCCGCCGTGGGGCCGTTGGGGGAGGTGCCGGGTGCGGGTGCGGCACCAGCATCCTCGAGTGCGGTCCACCCGACGGTGCTGCCCACGGCGAGTGAGACGGTCAGCGCGCCGGCGCCCAGGAGGAGTCGCCGACGGGAAGGGGAGGTCCGACTTCGGGTCAGTGTCATGCGGCAATCGTCGAGCGCAGTCTTGCAGAAACGCATACTCTTTTGCAGAACCGCAAATCACCGAGCGGGTCCGAGGGATCGACGAGCGGACCCAGGGGGAGGTGCCGGGCCCGTGGGGGACGACCTGGCGGTACTGCAGAACGTCGGCCCGAGGCTGCGGGGCTTCCGCAAGGCTCTCGGGATCACCCTCACCGGGCTCGCGGAGCGGACAGGGCTCACGCCGAGCACCATCTCCCGGCTCGAACGCGGCCACATCCGGCCGACTCTGGAGCAACTCCTGCCGCTTGCCCGCGCCTACGCCGTGCCGCTCGACGAACTCGTCGCCGCGCCGACGACCGGCGATCCGCGGGTTCATCTGCGCCCCTTCCGCCGGCACGGAATGACCTTCGTGCCGCTGGGGATGAAGACGGGCGGCCTGCAGGCGTACAAGGTCGTCTATCCGCCGGTCTCGCAACTCCCGCCGCCGAGATTCCATGTGCATCCCGGCCGGGAGTGGTTCTACGTACTCCACGGGACGGTCCAGCTCGTCCTCACCGACACCCGGACGGAACTGTCGGCGGGCGAGGCCGCGGAGTTCGACACCAACGTCCCGCACTGGATCGGCAACGCCCGGGAGGACAGTCCGGCAGAGACCATCGCCATCTACGGACAGCAGGGCGAGCGCGTGCACATCACGGATCTTCCGGCCGCGGCCGGAAATCGACTGCGGGTGGAATCCGAACCCCCTGCGGAACAGATGCCGTGAGCCCCGATCGTGCATGAAAATGCGTCACCTGGCCGCAGCCTTCTCGTCCGGCGGGCAGGGGGCGGCCCGGCCGTCGTGTCCCGGAAGGGCGCCGGGATTTCTCCGCCCCGGTCGGGCATCACTGCCGGCGGCCCGCCCCCCCGGCCCCTCCCGCGGGCCGGGCCGCCGCGCCCCGGGCTCGTCAGCCCACGAGCAGATAGCTGGTGCCGTAGCCCTCCGGGTTGCAGGGGCCGCGGTAGCGCCGGTCGGTGTCGGTGTACGAGAAGCCCGACGGGATGGTGCAGGCCCAGATCCCGGTGCGCGGCTCGCGCAGCCGGTAGGCGGTGCCGTAACCCTGCGGGTTGCAGGCTCCGCGGTAGCGCCGGTCGGTGTCGTCGTAGGTGAATCCCGAGGGCACCGTGCAGGCCCAGATACCGTCGGCGGGGTCGACGACGTAGTAACTGGTGCCGTAGCCACTCGGGTTGCAGTTCCCGCGATAGCGCCGGTCGGTGTCCGTGTAGGTCTTGCCCGCGGGCACCGTGCAGGCCCAGAAACCGGACGCGGACACCCGGGGCGCCTCCGCACCGGCGGACGGCGCGGACGCGGCTGCTGTCGCGGGTGTCGCGGCGAGCCCTGCGAGAGCCATTGCCGCCACACCGGCGGCGGTGGTGACAGCCTTACGCAATCCCGATCGCATCATCGAAATCTGACTCCTCCTGATGTCGCCCGGGGTGCACGACCAGCAGCTCGGTGCACTGTGACGAGGCGTCGCAGTCGCCGGTCGCCCGGGCGCGCTCATCGTCACACCGCAACAGGGGGCGAACAACGCGCGCCCGCTCCCACCCGGAACGGTCCGGCCATTCTGCGAAGGTCCGGTGAAGAACTCTTGCGCTTGGTGTGACGTCGACACAGTGGCTCATCCGGGAGCCGGCGGGATCGGAATCCGGACACCCGACGGCGCGCGGGACGGCACCACCAGCTCCCGCATCCGGCCGGAACCCGTACGCGACGACCCCGGCCCCCTTGACCCGGTCGTGAGCAGTCTTCGTGAGGTACGGATACGCCACAACCAGTCCGGAACAGCCCTCTCCCCGCCCTCTTCCCGCCCCGACCACTCGCCAGTGAGACGAACAGGACGCGGACCGGGCACGGGGGTTGTCGGTGACGACGACGCTGGTCTTGCTGCTGACCGAGGGCACATGTTCAGCCCGGCCGCCGCCGACAGGGCGACCAGTTCCTCACGGGAGGCCCTGGTGTCCCCGGTGATGGCGATCTGCATGCCCTGCACCAGAGGCCCTTCCGACTCGAAACGTCCGGGATTCTGATACGCGCACGGCGTCTTGGGAACAGACAGCCGACAGTTCTGACGGGGCGGACATTCCAGAAGGGGGAGAGAAAGACCCTCTGCTCTGCCGCACCGTCGGAGCGGTCAGATCAGCTGGTCGGCTTCGTCGAGCAGGTAGCGGCGCTCGATCTCGTTGCCGGTCAGGGCGGCCGCCTCACGGTACAGCCTCGCGGCACCGGCCGGGTCACCCGTCATCCGCACCAGGTGTGCGCGCACCGCGCGTTCCCGTCGCCGGGTGAGGGGGTCCTGGTCCAGTCCGTGGCGCCGGTTGAGGTCGTCGAGCAGTGCCAGCCCCCGGGTCGCTCCGAAGGCGCGGGCCACCGCGACCACCCGGCTCAGCCGCACCGGCGCGGTCGGGGTGAGGCGCTCGAGCCACAGATAGAGCATGGCGATCTGCGGCCAGTCCGTGCCCTCCGGAGCCGCGGCGGCGTGCAGGGCCGCGATCGCCGCCTGGAGCTGGTACGGCCCCGGCTCGCCACGGCTCCAGACCTTGTCGATCAACCCGGTGCCCTCCTGGATCAGGGGGCGGTTCCACCGGGTCCGGTCCTGCTCGTCCAGCGGCAGCAGCCGGCCGTCCTCGCCGGTACGGGCGGCGCGGCGTGACTCGGTGAGCAGCATCAGCGCCAGCAGACCGGTCACCTCCGCGTCGTCCGGCACGGCGTTGGCGAGAGTCCGGGTCAGTCTGATCGCCTCAGCGGTCAGGTCGAGACGTGCGAGTTCGTCACCGGCGGAGGTCGCATACCCCTCGTTGAAGATCAGGTAGAGCACCCGCATGACAGCCCTCATACGGGTCGGCAGGTCGGCGGCGGTGGGCGCGGTGAAGCGTGCTCCGGCCCGGGTGAGCTGCTGTTTGGCGCGGCTGATCCGCGTCCCCATGGTGGCCTCGGAAATTCCGTGGGCGTGCGCGATCTCGGCGGTTGTCAGGCCGCCGACCGCGCGCAGGGTGAGCGCCACCTGCGAGGTGTGGCTCAGGGCAGGGTGACAGCACAGGAGCAGCAGGGTGAGGCTGTCGTCGGTCTCCTGCGGGGGGCTCTCCCGGCGGCCCGTTTCCCGCATGGCCAGTTCGGCCATGCCCACGTCCCGCTCACGCCGGTGCCGGGCCTGCTCGGAGCGGAGCAGGTCGACCATCCGCCGGTAGCCGATCCGGATCAGCCAGCTTCGCGGCTCCTCCGGTACGCCGTGGTCCGGCCAGGTCCGGACCGCCGCCAGCAGTGCTTCCTGTACCGCGTCCTCGGCCGTGTCGAAGCGGCCGAAGCGCCGCACCAGCGCACCGAGGACCTGGGGTGCTTCGGCACGCAGCAGATTCTCGATGTCGGCGGCCCCCTTCGGCCCGACGTCCGACGGAGCATCGCCGGCCGGGGCGCCGTTCTGCGGACCACCGCCGGCTGGGCCGCCGTTCACCGGAGCACCGCCCATCGGGGCGGCACGGCGGGCTGCCGTACCCGTCCCGGTGGAGGTCCGCCGGTCATGACGTGAAGTCCTCGCCCATGATCGGCCGGATCTCGATGGGCTCGCCCAGTACGTGCACGATCCGCGAGGCGATCTCCACAGCGCGTTCCCGGTCGGCCACGTCGATCACGGCGAAGCTGGCCAGCACTTCCTTCAGTTCGGCGAACGGCCCGTCGGTCGCCGTCGTGCCGTCCGGTGTCCGGTGGACCGTGGTGCTCACCGCCGGGTGACCCAGGCCCTCGGTGCTGACGAGCTCACCGGTGTCGAGCAGCTCCCGCTCGAACCTCTGGTAGACGGCGAACGCGGCCAGCGCCTCCGGAGACGGTTCCCCGGCGGTCGCGGCGTCCCAGGCGGCGGCCGAGGTGTAGCCGAGCAGCAGGTACTTCATCGCAGTTGCTCCTTCGATCTCATGCGGTGAGGGTAGAGCGGGTCACGGGGTGCGCCGCAGGGAGGTGCCGACGACGGTGGTCCAGGTGAAGGCGACCAGGCCGTTCACGGCGATCTGGACACTCATGTGCTCCGGTGACATGGGCAGGAACAAAACGAGCGCGGCGGCGGCGTTCAGTACGGCCAGCAGTGCCGCACGGCGGCGCGCACACCGCACGGCCAGCACGACGGCGGCGACGGCCAGCGCGGTGAAGGCGACGGCGGCCGAGGCGGAGTGCGCGATGCTGTGCCAGGACATCCGGGCGACCGGCCGGTCCGGGGTGCCCAGCGGGAAGCCGTTCTCCGGGTCCATGGTGAACACCCCTGCGGCGATCAGCCCGGCGCCGAAGATCCCGACGCAGACCGGCAGCGCGCGCCGTCCGACTCCGTCGTGGAGTGTGCGTCCGATGCCGGCGGCCAGTGCGAGACCCCCGAGTCCCGCGAGCACGAACGTGGTGATCTGGATCCAGCCGAGGCCGCCGGTGGCGAGCTGGCTGATCGGGTGCCGGGTGATGTCGAAGCCCGGACGGGTGAGCATCTGGAGGACGGCGGACGCGGCGAAGACCGGTCCGGCGAGCGCTCCGGCGGCCAGCAGACGGTCCGGGTTGCGAGCGGTGACGACAGCGGGAACGGCGGGGGCGGTCATGGCTTCCTCCTTGGCTGGTCTCCCGGCTACCTCGTCGCCGGATCCGGGATCTCGACCCGGCGCGGACGTGACACACGTCACAGTTGCCGGATGTCGAGGGCGGCCGGACGGCTCCGAGGTGGCTGCGAGATCCCATCGAGGAGGACGACATGTTTGAGACCCTTCCGCCGAGCGCCGAACTGACGGCTCTGGACCGCCTGGTCGGCACCTGGGCGGTCACCGGCGGCGCAGAGGGAACCGTGCGGTACGAGTGGATGCCCGGCCGGTACTTCCTGATCCAGCACGTGGAACTCACCCAGTTCGGCGAGCCGGTCACCGGCATGGAACTGATCGGGAACCTCCGCCCGTTCGGCGAGCCGACCGGTGCGGACGTCGTGTCGCGGTACTACGACTCGATCGGCAACACGTTCGACTATGTCTACGAACTGGTCGGCGACAAGCTCACCATCTGGGCCGGCGCGAAGGGCAGCCCGGCCTACTACGAAGGAACGTTCAGCGCCGACGGCGCCACCGCGACCGGCGACTGGGTCTACCCCGGCGGAGGCGGATACACCTCGACCATGACGCGAATCTGACACCCGGGCCCGCGACGGCGGCATGAGCAGCCCGGTTGCATGGCGGCGCCCCGGAACGGGACGTCGCCATGCGGCGGGTGCGCCGGAGCCCTCTCAGTTCGCTCGATCCATCGCAGGGTCGGGGAGAGGTTGCGGAGGACCGCCAGGGTGAAGGGGCAGCAGGGTCGCGCCTGGAGTCCCATCGGCCCACGGGAGGCGACGAAGAACTCGGAGCTGGTGGCGAGGCGGCATCCCGCCGATGCGATGCCGAGGAGCGGCCGAACACCGAGCAGGAACTTCAGTTCGACCTCATGTGGGCGGACGGAACGTCAGGTCGGTGGCGCGTAGCGGGCCGCGATCTCCGTCGCGCGGTGGTGCAGGGATGTGCGCAGCCACTGCGGGGCCTCCACCTCGGCCAGCATGGCGTGCTGCCACAGCGCCCATTCCGCGTGCCGTGCATCCTGGAAGACGACGTGCAGCCGGAGCCGGCCGTCCTCGTCCGTATTCTCGGAGCGGACCGCCAGGGCGGTCGCGGCCAGATGCTCCCGGTGCGCGGGGTCCACGCGGACCACCACGGCGGTGGTGTCGCCGCCGGTCCGGAACCGCACCATGCGTTCGCGCCAGACCCGGTTCAGGTCGACGGCGTCCACACGCTGCGCGGGTTCGTCGAGCTCCTCGGCTGCCAGGACCCGGCTCAACCGGTAGGTGCGGTCCTCGGCACCCCGTTCGGCCAGCAGGTAGCCCTGGTCCCTGACGGTGACCAGACCGATCGGGTCCACCGTGCGCCACTGCGGCGACCGGCCCACGGCCTCGTAGTAGATGCGCAATTTGTGCCCGGCGCACACCGCCCGCCGGACCTCTGCGGCGACGGAGTCCGGAATCTCCGCGGGGGCCACGCGTCGCGAGAGGAGATCGGTCTCCGGGTCGATGAGCAGCCGCCGGGCCGCTTCGGCGGCGGTGTCCCGCAGCCCCTCGGGCAGCGCGTCGACCACTTTCAGCACTGCCGAGGCGAGCGCCGAGCCCAGGCCGAACAGCTGCGCGCCGCGCCGTGATCCGGCGACCACGAGAGCGAGCGCCTCGTCGTGGTTCAAGCCGGTGAGCGCCGTCTGGAAATCCGGCAGGAGCGCGAACCCGCCGTGCCGCCCGCGCTCCGCGTAGACCGGGACCCCCGCCGCGGAGAGTGCCTCGACGTCGCGCAGCACCGTCCGGGTCGACACCTCCAGCTCACGGGCGAGTGTCTCCGCGGTCATCCGGCCCCGCTGACGCAGCAGCAGGACCAGAGAGACCAGCCGGTCGGCGCGCATGGGAAAACCCTAGCGAAATAGCTGACCAAAGGTGTCGCGTATTTTTGACAGGCTCCCTCGCACGACGTCAGAGCGCGGCGCCTGCCGCAGCGATGGGCGTGCACGTGTCATGAACCGAATGGAGCAGGTGCGCATGGAACGCAACGCGGTCAACCCGGTGCCGTGGTCGGTCGAGATGGGCTTCAACCAAGGTGAGGTCGTCTCCGGGCACTCGCGCACCCTGTACATCTCGGGGCAGACGGCGATGAACAGAGAAGGCAGACCCGAGCACGACGGTGACATGGCGGCGCAGCTCGCGCTGGCCGCCGACAACATGGAGGCAGTGCTCGCCGAGGCGGGCATGACCCTCTCGGACCTCGTCCGGCTGAACGTCTACACGACCGACGTCGATCTGCTCTTCCAGCACTACGGTGTGCTGGCGGGCCGCCTGGGCGCCGCCGGCGTCGCACCGACCAGCACCATGCTCGGTGTGACGCGGCTGGCGATCCCCGGTCAGATGGTCGAGCTCGAGGGCACCGCCGTCGCGTGAACCCCGTCTCCGCCGCTGCTCGGGCCCGTCGGACCGGCACGAGCAGCGGACGGCCGCCCGCCCGCCTGCCGACCGACGCGCCCGAGCCTCGCCCTCACATCTGTGCGGCCCTCACTTCCCTCCCCACCCACGACACAAACAGGGCCTCGAGGGGTGCCACGAAGGCGGGGAGGACAACCAGGAAGGTCACCAAGGCGCAGATCGCGGCCCGGCGGTTGGTGTCACACGTCGAGTCAGTCCGCATGGGGGGCGAGCGTACGCACGAACGGCTCGCCTGATACCTGCCGTTCGGCAGAGGCGAAGCATGGCGGAATCCTCTTCCCGTACGGGCGCGGGCCCCCTTCCGCCTCGCCTGTCGGCGTCACTTCCGGCGGCGGCTGAAGGTGTATCCGCGCTCGAAGACCCGGACGGCGATGCCGACCCGGTTCCGCACCCCGAACTTCCGCTGGATGCTCGCCACATGGGTCTTGACGGTGCCCAGCGAGATGAAGAGTTCGGCGGCGATGTCGGCGTTGGCGCCTCCTTCGGCGACCAGGACGGCGATCTCGCCCTCCCGCTCGGTCAGCGCCTCCGAGGGAGGACCCGAGTCGCATGGCGTCCTCTTGCCGGTCACGTGCTGCAGCAACCGTACCGTGATGGAGGGGCGTCGAGGTCGAAGGTGCTGACCACAATGACCTTGGACCTCGGCTCGGGAGCCTGGGCCCGGCAAGCCGCCGGACCACCTCCAGGCCGTCCATCCGCGGCATCCTGATGTCGGCCAAGACCACATCCGGCTGGAGGCGGCGGGCGACCTCCACCGCCTCCACCCCATCGGCCGCCTCACCTACCCCACCGCCATGCCCTGCTGGCTCTCGAAGATGGCCCGCATCCCCGTACCGCTTCCTGGACCTAATGTCGTCCCCTACCGCACGACGATGGGGAACCAGACCGCCAGGCGCTTGGCGATGGTCGGCATATCGATGTTGTCCTGCGCGACTTCCTCGACGAACGGACCGGCGGTGGAGACGGGCGGCGGAACAGTACTGGCGCTGACGCCGTTGAACCGCAGGAAGACGCGCATGGCGAGCCAGGCGGTGCGTTTGTTGCCGTCGATCAGCGCGTGATTGCGGGCGACGGAGTGCAGCAGCGCCGCCGCCTTCTCGTACAAGGTGGGGTACAGCTCGGCGCCGAAAACGTTCGTCCGGGGTCGCTCGATCGCCGACACCAGAAGGCCCATGTCGCGGACGCTGTGCTCGGTACCGTTCACCGTGCGGGCGATGGCCAGGATCTCGTCGATCTGGAGGTAGCGCACGTTGGTCACTTCAGGTAGTCCAGGATCTCCGCGTCGCTGTCCATGAGCTCGGCCAAGACGTCGTCGACCTCCAGTTCGGCCCGGTTCTGAGCATCACGGATGGCCTCAATGGCAAGTTCCTGCTTGCTGCGGCCCTCCCGGCGAGCCCGCTCGGTGAGCTTCGCGTCAAGGTCGTCGGGGAGCCGGAGTGTCATCGCCATACAGGGGACGATACCTGACCGGTATCAAGTTTGCGATCAGGTCGCACTCTCGGCCCCGCGGAGCGTGGGACCAGACCGCCGTGCGCATCACTCTGCGGAGCCCCAGTAGAGACCCCCCTTCGAGCATCATCCGAGCTTCAGGAATCTCCGCAAGAGCCTCTTGAAGGCGCGCCGCTGCAAGCGCCACACTCACGAATCAGCAGGTCAGAGCGCCGTAAAGATCGATCCGTCCGCTTGAGCCACTGCACGGAGGAATAGGCCGAGCAACCCACCCGACAGCAAAACCCCAGTTCAGGCCCCCCTTCGCCACCGTCGGCTCCAAAATCGCCACGCACGCCATGTGCTGCGTCATCGGCATAGGCGCAGTCGGCGAGGACAGGAACGCCTTGTCTCTCACAGATCCGGATGATGTGGTAAGCCCCGGCCGACGCTCGCTTTCCAGCAACATACGGCTGTCGTGGGTCGCTTCGGTGACTGATGGTCGGCGCGGTCCGACGCGCCCGTCGCCATCAGGGCGGCACGCGGGCACAGGATCCTGGCGTGGCCGGAGCCATGCGGCGAGCCAGGGGTCCCGGGGGATCGCTTCCGTCTCCACTGATGCCGGGGCAGACTGCGGACCAGGGTGAGAGAGATGGCGGTACGAAGATCCTCACGGTCTGTATATGACGGCCCTGAACCCGGAAAGCGGCGACGATGTTCTTCAATGGCCCCGCGCACGTGCGCACCGATGCCACGCTCTTCCCAGCCAGTACCGGCGTCCCCGTCAAGCAGGATCTGCCAGTCCTGCCGCAAGACTTGGCGCGCGCATTGTTCATCACTGGCAGGGCCCCGTACGACCAAACCAAGCACGGGAGGTCATCGGCGTACGAGTGGTGCCACAGGGTGGCGGTCCTGCCCGCCTATCTCAGCTGGAGTGATGATCCGGTCCGTCGCATCGCACGTACCGACCTCGCCCGCGAACTCGACCCCTCCGAGAAGGGCATGCTGTCCTACACCCTGGGACAGGCCATGTGCCAGATCTTCGCCGAGAGGCAGCTATCCGTCCGGTTCTTCATGCACGTCGCCCGCTATGCCTCCGCCTACAGTCTCACCTTCGCCCCCGGCCAGAGCCGGGCGGACTTCTTCGGAGAGCGGACGATCGGCGGGTATGTCGTCGCGGAAGCCAAGGGCCGCTCCGGCCCGCTGACGAAGAAGCTGCGCCAAGCCATGGGGAAACAAAAGAGGACAGTCAAGACCATCAAGGGCGAAGTGCCGAAGATCGCATACGCGAGCGCCGTGCACTTCTCCTCCCCCCATAGCCCCATACGTCTGACGGCGATCGACCCGGACACAGCCGACCCTCGCGCCGTAGACCTTCCCGTCGACCCGGACCGACATGTGCTGGCCTACTACACGCCGTTCCTGGACGCCTTCGCACATCAGGAACCACTCATTCTGGGCGACTATGTCGTGGCTGGCTTCGCGACGACATCCTGGGCCTGCTCGCCCGCCACCGGCCTCGCCAGGAGCGCACGCTCTACATCGACGGAACTCTCTTCGCGGCAGACTGGACGGTTCCTGAGGACCGACGCCGCCCTGGCCCCCGGGACAGCGAGGTGCTCCCCGACTTCCTGCACGAGGCGTTCCGCAGCATGAACGAGGAGGAAGATTGGCGAGTGGTGTCCGTGGAGGAGGGGGACCTCGACTGGCGGGATCTGCCCCCTGCCAGGGGCTTCATGCCGGGAATCCTCCCCCAGGGTGATCTCCTCGAGGGCTGAGGCATGGACGGCCGCTGCAGATTCACCGTCGCGGTATAGACGCCGCCGAGAGCCTGACTAGCGCTGTCCCGGTCCACGCGCTGTGCAGATCGGCTTGTCCCCGTCGGCCCGGTGACACGAGTTTCGCCGGCAGCCCAACGTGGCGACTCCACCGGGTCGATGCGAACGTCGACGATGGTGGTGTGGCCTGTCCTGGCGACGATAGAGCCTCCCCGGTTGCACCGAGGGCGCCGAGAGTGGTGCCGATCCCCATCGGATCCCCGACCGACGTCACAGTTCACCAGCGAGGCCGAGATCCCCCTTGCTCGTCTCGGCCGCACCCTCAGTACTCCGGTCACGCCACCAGGGATGCGCGATCGGCTGCGACACCGCCCAAGCAGTCATGCTCAGCCACATGAGCGGAGCGCCCAGCAGGTTCTTCGTCTGCTGATGGTATAGCGCAAACAGCTCGCTGACCTGCGGATATGGCAGCTGTAGGGACGTTACCGGGACCGCCGGCCCGGGACTGGTCCGGATCTTGACTGATGCCGATCCCGGGGCGACGGCTCTGTTGGCGTGGCCGCATCCGCCTGCCCCGCGTTGACGATCCCACCTGGCACAGGTTGTAGAGACCGTCCACGGGTGTTCAGCCACTCCAGCCCGGGCACGAAACCGCAGGTCAGGGCCTCCTGGTCTGGGAGGGTCCGCCCAGTTCGCAATAACTGAGTGATAGCGGGTGATACGGCGAAGCCCCGCCGGGAACCACCCTGACGGGACCTCTGCGCTGAGCCGTGGTCTGCTCTGTCGTGCTGGTCCTCACCGGCGACACCGCTACCGGCCGTACGGACTCTGGTCTCATCGCCCGTGCCGGTCTCGTCGCGCATCTCGTGTAGCAGCCCGCGGTCGCCTCCGACGCGGTTCGCTTTCCGTCTGCAGGTGATGGCGGAGCCACGGTAACGATGAAGTCGATACTGCCATCGACATCCTCGGAGCCGGGGAGTGGATGAAGGATGCGGCCGAGGAGGCCGACCAGGCATCCCGTCAGAACGAGCGTCAAGTGAGCGTCACGAGCGCCATTCCAGCGTCAAGATATCGCCCTTAGCGCCCGCACCGCACATAATGCGCACGAGCAAAACCGCAGCTCAGGCGCCCTTCCCCGCCGGCTCCAGCACCGCCACGCACTCCACATGGTGCGTCATCGGGAACAGGTCGAAGGCGCGCAGGAAGCGGGGGCGGTAGCCGGCGGTGGCGAAGTAGGAGAGGTCGCGGGCGAGGGCGGCCGGGTCGCAGGCGACGTAGGCGATGCGGCGGGGGCCGAGTGCGGTGACCTGGTCGACGATGCGCTTGCCCGCGCCGGTCCGGGGCGGGTCGAGCACGACCAGGTCGGCCTCGGTGATGCCGGTGCGCGGCAGGACCTTGTCGACCTTGCCGTGCTCGATGCGTACCCGGGGGAAGTCCTCGAGGTTCTTGCGGGCGTCGGCCGCCGCCCGCTTGCCCGACTCGATGCCGAGCACCGCGCCCTTCTCGCCGAGGCGGTCGGCCAGCGCTCCGGCGAACAGGCCGACGCCGCAGTACAGGTCCAGTGCCGTCTCGCCCTTGCGGGGGGTGAGGCCGCGCATCACGGCGTCCACCAGGACCTCGGCGGCACGGGGGTGGACCTGCCAGAAGCCGCCCTCGCCGATGCGCCAGGTGCGTCCGTCGGCGCGCTCGCGGACGAAGTCGCGGCCGTGGACGCGGTGCACGGCGCGGTCCTTCTCGCCCACCCGGAGGACGGAGACCTCGCGGTTCAGCTCCACGAGGGGCAGCCGGCCGCCGGGGCGCGGGGTGAGGACGACCTGGCGGTCGGCGGAACCGGTGGCGGCGATGGCGTCGACGGTGGCGATCTGCGGCCACTCGCGTTCCTCGATGCCGAGCTCCTCGACCTCGGGCGCGGCGATCAGGCAGCGGTCGATGCGCTGCACCTCGTGCGAGCGGTGCTTGAGGAGGCCGGCGTGGCCCTCCGCGTCGATGGTGTAGCGGATGCGGGTGCGCCAGGCCGGGACCTCACCGGGGGCGACCTTGTCGCCCGGTGCGGGTTCGACCGTACCGTCCCAGGAGACGTCCTCGGGGGTGAGCCCGGCGAGCCGCTGGAGCTGCTCGGTGAGCACATCGGCCTTGAGGCGTCGCTGGGCGCCGGGCTTGACGTGCTGCCAGTCGCAGCCGCCGCAGCGCCCGGGGCCCGAGAAGGGGCACGGCGCCTCCACGCGGTCCTTGGCGGCCTCCAGGATGTGCACGGCGTCGGCCCGCAGGAAGCGCGAGTCGGTACGGCCCTCGGTCACCCGGGCGACGACCCGCTCCCCGGGCAGCGTGTGCCGGACGAAGAGCACCTGGCCGCCGCCGGTACGGGCGACGCAGTGGCCGCCGTGCGCCACCGGGCCGACCTCGACCTCGTACTCCTCCCCCACCAGGGAGGGGGCGAGCTCTTCGGACGCGCTGGCTTCGGGCATCGGGGCGTGACTCCAAACGACGGGAAAGGCTGAGGGCTGAAGGAAGGCTGACGAACGGCTGGCACGGGGGAACCAGGAGGGCGCCGTGCGATGAGATGCGGGTCCGGCCGGACGGGAGGGACCCGCCCGGGCCGCAGCCGCCGAGTCTACTTCCCGCGCTGCCGGGTCAGGCTCCCCGCCGGTCCGGACCCGTTCCCGGGGCCCTTGCCGCCTTTGCCGCCCTTGCCGCCGTCCTTCTGGGACTTCCGCGGCTGGATGACGGGACCGCGGCGCACGGAACCGGGCGCGTTCCACTGCTCCCGCCGCCTGGCCCGCTTCTTGGCCAGCTCGGAGGACTCCAGCTGGTAGGGCACCGAGGTGACCATGACGCCGGGTGTGAACAGCAGCCGGCCCTTGAGCCGCAGCGCGCTCTGGTTGTGCAGCAGGTGCTCGTACCAGTGGCCGACCACGTACTCCGGGATGAAGACGCTCACCACGTCGCGGGGCTGCTCCTGGCGCAGCCGCTTCACGTAGTCGATGACGGGGCGCGAGATCTCCCGGTAGGGCGAGTCGAGGATGGTGAGCGGGATGTCGATGCCGCTCTCCTCCCACTCCCTGCGGAGCTGCTCCGTCTCGTCCTGGTCCATGTTGACGGTGACGGCTTCGAGGGTGTCGGCGCGCAGCAGCTTGGCGTAGCGCAGGGCGCGCAGCGTGGGCTTGTGGATCTTGGATACGAGTACGAACGAGTGCACCCGCGAGGGGCGCAGCTTCGCCTCGGTGGGGTCCTCGGCGGCCAGTTCCTCGGACACTCCGTCGTAGTGCCGGCGGATGGCGGTCATCACGGCGTAGAAGAGTGCCATGCCGACCAGGGAGACCCAGGCGCCGTGCGAGAACTTCGTCACCAGCACGACCACGAGCACCAGCCCGGTGAAGAAGGCCCCGAAGGTGTTGATGGCGCGGGAGCGGTGCATGCGGTGGCGGCGCGCGGAGTCGGTCTCCGTGCCGAGCAGCCGGTTCCAGTGCCGGACCATGCCGATCTGGCTGAGGGTGAAGGAGACGAACACGCCCACGATGTAGAGCTGGATCAGGCGGGTGGAGTCGGCTCCGTAGACCACCACGAGTATCACCGCGGCGCCCGCCAGCAGCACGATGCCGTTGGAGAAGGTGAGCCGGTCGCCGCGGGTGTGCAACTGCCGCGGCAGGTAGCGGTCCTGCGCCAGGATGGAGCCCAGCAGCGGGAAGCCGTTGTAGGCGGTGTTGGCGGCCAGGAACAGTACCAGCGCGGTGGCCGCGGCCAGGTAGACGAAGGGGAGCGTGCCGTCGCCGAAGACCGCGGCCGCCACCTGGGAGATGACGGGGTTCTGGGTGTAGCCGGCGCCCGCCGGGTGGCCGTCGATCAGCAGGTCCTTGGCCGGGTTCTCCGCCATCCGCACCTTGGTGGCCAGCGCCAGCGCGATGATGCCGCAGAACATGGTGACCGCCAGCACGCCCATCAGGGCCAGGGTGGTCGCGGCGTTCTTCGACTTGGGCTTGCGGAAGGCGGGCACCCCGTTGCTGATCGCCTCGACGCCGGTGAGCGCCGCGCAGCCGGAGGAGAAGGCCCGCAGCAGCAGGAAGGCCAGCGCGAACGCGCCCAGGCCGGACTGTTCGGTGTGGATCTCGTAGTCGGCGGTGGGGGCGCGCATCTCGTCGCCCAGGATGACTCCGCGCACCACCCCCCACGCGAGGAGCCCGAAGACGCCCGCGACGAAGCAGTAGGTCGGTACGGCGAACAGCTTGCCGGACTCGCGCACGCCCCGCAGGTTCATCAGCGTCAGCAGCACGATCACGGTCACGGCGCAGAACGTCTTGTGCTCGACGACGAACGGGATGGCCGAGCCGAGGTTCTCGACCCCGGAGGCGATCGAGACCGCCACGGTGAGCACGTAGTCGACCAGCAGTGCGCTGGCGACGGTCAGTCCCGCCCTGCGGCCCAGGTTCGTGGTCGCGACTTCATAGTCCCCGCCCCCGCTCGGATACGCGCGGACGTTCTGCCGGTAGGAGGCCACCACCGTGAACATCAGCACGACGACCGCGACCGCGATCCACGGGCTGAAGCTGTAGGCGGAGGCCCCCGCCACCGACAGGACCAGCAGCACCTCGCCCGGCGCGTACGCCACCGAGGACAGCGGGTCGGAGGCGAAGACGGGGAGGGCGAGACGCTTGGGAAGGAGCGTCTCGGCGAGCCTGTCGCTGCGCAGCGCCCTCCCGAGGAGAAGTCGTTTCGGTACGTCGGTCATCCTGGACACGCAGAGGATCGTATGCGGTCAGTCGTGCGATGCTGAGACGGCCCGCTGTACGGGACGAAGGGACGGGCGTTGCACATTGTGATCATGGGCTGCGGGCGAGTGGGAGCAGAGCTCGCGCAGACCCTGGAGCGACAGGGCCACACGGTCGCGGTCATCGACCGGGACCCCACCGCGTTCCGGCGCCTCGGCTCGGGGTTCGGCGGACGCCGGGTCACAGGGATCGGCTTCGATCAGGACACCCTGCGCGAGGCCGGTATAGAGGAGGCGGGGGCGTTCGCCGCGGTCAGCAGCGGCGACAACTCCAACATCATCGCGGCCCGGGTGGCACGTGAGATGTTCGGCACAAAGCATGTGGCCGCGCGGATCTACGACCCGCGGCGCGCGGAGGTCTACCAGCGTCTCGGCATCCCCACGGTCGCGACGGTGCGCTGGACCGCGGACCAGATGCTGCGCCGGCTGCTGCCGTCCGGCTCGGAGCCGCTGTGGCGGGACCCGAGCGGTGCGGTACAGCTCGCCGAGGTGCACACCTCCGCGGCGTGGGTCGGTGAGCGGGTCAGCCGGCTCCAGGAGGAGGCCGGGGTGCGCATCGCTTTCCTCACCCGGCTGGGCGAGGCCATACTGCCGACGTCCCAGACGGTGCTGCAGGAGGGCGACCTGGTGCATGTGATGATGCGCTGCGACGAGGTCGCGAAAGTAGAGGAAGTCTTCGCCGTGGGGCCGGAATCGTGAGCGGCACACGGGCGGCTGCCGAGCCGCGTCGGAGCAGGACGCACGCACTCCGCCGGACGGGCGGAGAAGCGAACCAGGGGAACGCATGAGAGTGGCGATTGCCGGGGCGGGCGCGGTGGGCCGCTCCGTCGCGGGCGAGCTGTTGGAGAACGGGCACGAGGTCCTGCTCGTCGACAAGGCGCCGACAGCCATCTCCGTCGAGCGGGTTCCCCAGGCGGAGTGGCTGCTGGCGGACGCGTGCGAGATCACCTCGCTGGACGAGGCGGCGCTGGAGCGCTGCCATGTGGTGATCGCCGCAACGGGTGACGACAAGGTCAACCTGGTGGTCTCGCTGTTGGCCAAGACGGAGTACGGGGTGCCCCGGGTGGTGGCCCGGGTCAACAACCCGAAGAACGAGTGGCTGTTCAACGAGTCGTGGGGAGTGGATGTCGCCGTCTCGACTCCGCGCCTGATGTCGGCTCTGGTGGAGGAGGCCGTCAGCGTCGGCGACCTGGTGCGGCTGCTGCGCTTCTCGCAGGGCGACGCGAACCTCGTGGAGCTGACGCTGCCGCCGGAGTCCACGCTGGCGGGCACCCGCGTGGGTGATGTGAGCTGGCCCGAGGACACCGCGCTGGTGACGATCATTCGCGGCTCCCGGGTGCTGACGCCGGATCCGGACGACGTGCTGGAGGCGGGCGACGAGCTCCTCTTCGTGGCCGCCCCCGCACGTGAGGAGCAACTCGAGGAGCTGCTCTCCACCCGCGGCTGACGGTCCCCCGGTGCGGGGGTGACAGACCTGCGGTGACGGCGGCGGCTGGCGGCCCCCGGAGGCCGGTCCCGCGGGGGCCGGTCCCGCGGGGGCCGGTCCCGCGGGTGCAAGGCGCGCTCTCCGGGGACGGGAGCCACGGAGGGCGCGGCCGACACGGACGCGGCGGACGGCTTCCGCCCGCCGCGGCGCGGCCGTGAGCGGCGCGGTCAGCTCTTCTTCACCAGCGCGACCCACACCTGGCCGCGCGCGAACGGCAGCCGGTCTCCGCCGTCCGCCCGGGTGAAGGCGGTACCGCCGCTCGCCGAGGGGCGCGACCAGTGTGCTTCGTACGCCATGCCGTCCCGCAGCACCAGCGCGTCGCCGGAGCCGACGGTCTCGGTGTACGGGGTGATGCTGCCGGAGCTGTCGTGGAAGCGGGACGGGCGGACGGTGACGTACTGGATCACGACGGTGGCGGGGGCGAGCCGCCCGCCGTCGCGGGCGCGCGCCGCGGCTCCGTCCATGGCCACCAGCCAGCGGCCGCGGTCCGCGGACCAGGTGAAGGTGAAGCGGGCCCCGGGGTAGCGGACGGTCTGCCGGTCGGTTGCGCGGCCGCCGCCGGGTGCGGAACCGAAGCGGTAGCCGATGTCCCGGGGCGCGGAGGCGCCCTCCGCGGCTTGCTGGGCGCGGCGTGCCTTGAGGTAGAGGTTGTGGGGGACGCGGCGGTCCGGGTCCCGTTCGTAGCCGCCGGGCAGCTCGCCGGGCGGCAGCAGCCGCAGCGGTGCCGCCTCCAGGGTCGGCAGGAGTTTGCTCTGCACGCCGGAGAACGCCAGCGCCGGCTCGCCGAACTGGCGCAGCAGTTCGATGTCGGATTCGCGGGCGCTGCGCACCGGGCCGACGGTGGCGGGGAGGTCGGAGGCGAAGACGGCCAGGATGCGGCTGAGACCGGCCTCGACCTGCTCGGTGTAGACGATGTCGGCGTGGTCGAGCCCGTTCTGCGGCCGGGCCGCGGCCACGTTGTCGACCTTCACGGCCAGCACCCGCTCGCCCTTGTGCGGCTCGCCGGTGAAGGGGGAGGCGTCCCCCTGGTCCTCGTCGGAGCCGCACGCGGCGAGGGTGCCCGCGCCGAGGGCCGCGGCGGTCGCCAGGGCGGCCCGCAGCACGGTCCTGCGCGCCCGGTGCGGGGCCGCTCCGTCTGCGGCGTCTGTGAGTGGCCCGGGCCGCCGGGTGGGGTCGTCCATGGCGCCTCGCCTCGCCTCCGTGTCGCCGTGCGCGTCGCGGAGGATCCTTCCCCGCGACGGGGACGACGGTGCGGCGCGCGGTCCGGTTGGCCCGTTCAGCCGGAGCGCGGGGGAAGCGCGTGCGCGCCGGCGGCGGCGGTGCCGGCCGGCGTCAGCGGCGGTGCCGGCCGGCGCTGCCCGCCTCGGCCGTGGCGGCCTGCGCCGCGGCCTTCTCGGCCTTGGCCGCTTCCTCCTCGGCCTCCATCTCGGCGATGACGTTGATCGGCGGCGGGGCCTTCGCCAGGAAGATCCAGGTGAGGTAGACGGCCAGCAGGAACGGCGGGATCTTCAGGATGACGGTGACCCAGCCGAACTGGGTGGTCTCGCCCCAGAAGTAGAGCGGGAAGAGCACGGCCGACTTGCCGAGCAGGATGAATCCCCAGGCGTAACTCGCCTTGGTGTACGCCTTCTTGCGGCCAGGGTTGCGCTTGCGCCAGGACAGGTTCTCCTTGAACACCGGTCCGAGCACCAGGCCGAGCAGGGGCACGCCCGCCATGGCGGTGACAAGGTAGGCGAGCGCCAGGCCGAGCGTGTAGAGCATGCCCGGCAGATAGAAGTCCTTGGCGTTGCCGGTCATCATCGCGAAGAGCACGCCGAAGCCGACGCCGAAGATCCCGCTGAAGGCGTGCTTGACGGTGTCCTTGCGCAGCAGCCGGAAGACGACCATCACACCGGAGAGCACCAGCGCTGTGATCGCGGCGGTGTGGATGTCCTTGTTCACCGTGTACATCGCGATGAACACCAGGCCCGGCACCGTCGTCTCGACCAGGCCCCGCACCCCGCCGAACGCCTCGAACAGCGCCGCTTCCGTGACGGCCTGCGATCCGGTCTCCTCGGGGGCCCGGGAGCCGGTCCCGCCGGTCGGCCGGTCGTCCGGCTCCTCCGCTTCGGTCCGCTTGTCGGGAAGGGTCACCCGCTACTCCTGTCCGAGGGGTCGCAGCTCGTACTTCGGGTTGAACATGACGGGACGGCCGTGGTTGACGGTGATCCGCCCCCAGGCGATCAGCTTGCGGCCCGGCTCGATCCCCGCGATGGAGCGGCGGCCCAGCCAGACGACGTCCAGCGAGGCCGACCCGTCGAACAGCTCGGCCTCCAGGGTGGGCACTCCGGCGCGTGGCCGCAGTGTCACGGTGCGCAGCGTACCGGTTACCCGCACCATCTCGCGGTCGGTGCATTCGGAGATGCGGGCACAGCCGGTGTCCTCGGCTTCCTCACGCAGCTCGGCCGAGCGCAGGTCCTCCTCCGAGGAGGAGAGCCGTTCCAGGAACCGTCGGAACCGCCCGCTTCCCGTGCCCCGCTGCTCTCGGGTGGCGCCAGTCATAACCGCCAGGGTACCGCCGGACGGCTGCGCGTCTCCCCCGCCCGCCGGCACCGCCGCGCACCGGGACGCCGGGCTTCCCGTGCTCACGTCTCGAAGCGGTAGCCCATCCCGGCCTCGGTCACGAAGTGCCGGGGGTGCGAGGGGTCGGCCTCCAGCTTGCGGCGGAGCTGGGCCATGTAGACGCGCAGGTAGTTGGTCTCGGTGCCGTAGGAGGGGCCCCAGACCTCCCTGAGCAGTTGCTTCTGGCTCACCAGCCGACCGGGACTGCGGACCAGCACCTCCAGCAGATGCCACTCGGTCGGGGTGAGCCGGACGTCGCCGCCGTCGCGGTGCACCTTCTTCGCCGCCAGGTCGACGGTGAAGGTCCGGGTCTCGATGACCCCGGCCCCCTCCGGCATCCCGGCCGGGGGCTCCGCGCGCCGGACGGCGGCGCGCAGCCGGGCCAGCAGCTCGTCCATGCCGAACGGCTTGGTGACGTAGTCGTCGGCGCCCGCGTCCAGCGCCTCCACCTTCTCGTCGGAGGTCTGCCGGGCGGAGAGCACCAGGATCGGCACCCGGGTCCAGCCGCGGATGCCGTGGATGACGTCCACACCGTCCATGTCGGGCAGGCCCAGGTCCAGGACGACGGCGTCGGGATGCCGGTCGGCCGCCAGGCGCAGTGCGGTCGCGCCGTCGTGCGCGGCGTCCACCTCGTACTTGCGCGCCTTGAGGTTGATCACGAGGGCACGGACGATCTGGGGTTCGTCGTCGACCACGAGCACCCGGTGCATTCTTGTTCCTCTCGGTTCCGTTGTGCCGCTCAGGCGCCGGAGCGCTGGGACGGGAGCTGCGATCTGCCGGCGCGGGCCGGCAGCCGGCGGGGCGCGGGTCCGCGGCCGTGCGCCGCGCGCAGGGTGAGCACCATGGTCATGCCGCCTCCGGGGGTGTCCTCGGCCTCCAGCGTGCCCCCCATCGCCTCGGCGAAGCCGCGGGCGACGGCCAGGCCGAGGCCGACCCCGGCACCGCCGGGTGCGTCGCCGTAGCGCTGGAAGGGCTCGAAGATACGGTCCTTGTCGCTGTCGGGCACCCCGGGGCCGCGGTCGGTGCAGCGCAGTTCGACCCGGTCGGCCAGCGCGCTCGCGCGCACCAGCACCTTCTTCCCCTCCGGGCTGTACTTGACCGCGTTCTCCACCAGGTTGGCGACGGTGCGCTCCAGCAGTCCCGGATCGACGGCGACCAGCGGCAGCGCCTCGGCGACGGCCAGCCGCACGCTGCCCTCGGGCACGCCGCCCAGCGCCTTGGGCACGACCTCCTCCAGGCTGATGTCCTTGATGTGCGGCCGGACGGTGCCGGTGTGCAGCCGGGACATGTCCAGCAGATTGCCGACGAGGTTGTCGAGCTTGTCCGCACCCTCCTCGATCGCCCCCAGCAGCTCCGCCTCGTCCTCCGCCGACCACTGCACGTCGTCGGAGCGCAGCGAGGAGACGGACGCCTTGATGGCGGCCAGCGGGGTGCGCAGGTCGTGCGAGACGGCGGCCAGCAGCGCGGTGCGGATCCGGTTGCCCTCGGCCAGCTCGCGGGCCTGCTCGGCCTCGCCCAGCAGCCGCTGCCGGTCGAGCACCCCGGCGGCCTGCGCGGCGAACGCGGCCAGCACCCTGCGGTCCTCGGCGGGCAGCACCCGTCCGGAGAGCACCAGCATCATGCTGTCCCCCACCGGCATGTCCGTCTCGCCGTCCTCCGGCGCGGCCAGCCGCTTGCCGGAGCCGGTGGTGCCGACGCTGCCCGCGCAGGTCCAGGCGGCCCGCTCGGCGGTGCGCTCCAGCAGGGCGACGCCGTCCATGGCGAAGGTCTCCCGGACCCGCTCCAGGAGCGCCTCCAGGCTGGGCCCGCTGCCCGGGCCGCCGCCCGCGTGCGGGGTCTCGCCGCGCAGCACGCTGCCCGCCAGTGCGGAGAGGATCTCCGACTCGGCGCGCAGCCTGGCCGCCTGCTGGGTGCGCCGGGCCGCCAGGTCCACCACCGAGGCGACGGCCACGGCGACGGCGAAGAAGACGGCGAGCGAGACGACGTTGCGGCCGTCGCTGATGGTCCAGGTGCGGACCGGCTCGGTGAAGAAGTAGTTCAGCAGCGCCGAGCAGACCGCGGCGGAGGCCAGCGCGGGCAGCAGTCCGCCCACCAGCCCGGCGGTGACCGTGAGCACCAGGAAGAGCAGCACGTCGTTGGCGAAGCCGATGCCCGGCTCGGTGGCCAGCATCAGGAGTGTCAGCAGCACGGGAGCCCCGAGCGCGGTCAGCCAGCCCGCGACGAGACGCGCTGTGCCCAGCCGGGCGGCCCGGGTGCCGGGCAGCCCGCGCCCCCGGGCGGCCTCCTCGTGGGTGACGATGTGCACGTCCAGGTCCGGCCCCGAGTCCCGGGCGACGGTGGCGCCGACCCCGGGCCCGAACACGTACTGCCAGGTCCTGCGGCGCGAGGAGCCGAGCACGATCTGGGTGGCGTTGTGGCCCCGCGCGAACTCCAGCAGGGCCTGGGGGATGTCCTCGCCGATGACGTGGTGGTAGGTGCCGCCCAGGTCCTCCACGAGGGTGCGCTGGACGGCGAGTTCCTGCGGGGAGGCGGGGGTGAGGCCGTCGGCGCGGGAGATGTGGACGGCCAGGATCTCGCTGCCCGAGCCCTTGGCCGCCATCCGGGCGGCGCGGCGGATCAGGGTGCGGCCCTCGGGCCCGCCGGTGAGCCCGACGACGATCCGCTCGCGGGCCTGCCAGGTGGTGCGTATGCGGTGCTCGGAGCGGTACTGCTGGAGGTACTCGTCGACCCGGTCGGCCGTCCACAGCAGGGCCAGTTCACGCAGGGCGGTGAGGTTGCCGGGCCGGAAGTAGTTGGACAGGGCCGCGTCGACCTTGTCCGGCGCGTAGACGTTGCCGTGCGCCATCCGGCGGCGCAGCGCCTGGGGGGACATGTCGACCAGTTCGATCTGGTCGGCGCGCCGCACCACTTCGTCGGGCAGGGTCTCGCGCTGCCGTACGCCGGTGATGGACTCCACCACGTCGCCGAGCGACTCCAGGTGCTGGATGTTGACGGTGGAGACGACGTCGATCCCGGCGGCGAGCAGTTCCTCGACGTCCTGCCAGCGCTTGGCGTTCCGGGAGCCGGGCACGTTGGTGTGGGCCAGTTCGTCCACGACGGCCACGGCGGGGCGGCGGGCGAGCACCGCGTCGGTGTCCATCTCGGTGAGGTCCGCGCCGCGGTGCGTGGTCCCGCGGCACGGCACCTGCTCCAGTCCGTGCAGCAGGGCCTCGGTGCGCGGGCGGTCGTGGTGCTCGACGAACCCGACCACCACATCGGTGCCCCGCTCTGCCCGGCGGTGCGCTTCGGAGAGCACGGCGTAGGTCTTGCCGACTCCGGGTGCCGCGCCGAGGAAGACCCGCAGCCGCCCCCGCCGCCGCTGCTGCTGCGTTCCGGACACCATGCCCCCATTCTCACCGCTCTCCGGTCCTGGTCATGCGGCGCGGGCGGGGCCCTCGTCAGGGTTCCGGACGGATGGCCCGGCGGGCGCCGGGTGCTGGAGCCCCTCCGTCCTCGATGCGGCCCCTACGCGGCTGCCGGGGGCACGCACGACGAAGGCCGGGCCCGTCGGGCCCGGCCTTCGCAGCAGCGGTGGGCGCTAGCGCACCTCGGAGATCTCCGGGCCGCGCTGGAGCTTGTCGAGGCCACCCGCGAACCGGGAGCCCTCTTCCACCGTCTCCTGCTGCACCCCGTCCGGCACCATCTGCGCGTCCTCGGGCAGCTTGAGGACGATGGGGTCGCGCGGCGCCATCGGCCCCTCGCCGCGCACCACGACCGTGTCCCGGAAGATCTGTTCCAGCACACCCGCCGCCTCGGGCTGGACCGCGCCCTGACCGGAGATCACCCCGCGCAGGAACCACCGCGGTCCGTCCACCCCGACGAACCGGACGACCTGCACGCCGCCCGTGCCGTCCGGCAACTGCACCGGCACCTGCGCCCGCAGCTCCCAGCCCAGCGGCCCCTCGGCCTCGTCGATGACGCCGCCCTGCTGGGTGATGCCGGAGGCGATCTCCTCGCGGACCTCGTCCCAGATGCCCTCGCGCTTGGGCGCGGCGAACGCCTGGAGCTGGACTGCGCTGTCCTGCAGTACGACGGTCGCCGCGACGATCGCGTCGCCCGCGACCTCGACCCGCAGCTCCATGCCCTCGACCCCGGGGATGAACAGGCCGCCCAGGTCGACCCTGCCGGAGTCGGGCTCGGTGACCTCCTCGATGTCCCAGGGGCCGTCCGGGCGGGGCGCCGGAGGCAGCTTGACCCGGGTCTCACCGGTGTCGGCGTCGGTGTCCGCGCCGTCCTGCGGCTCGCCCTCGCCTTCCTGTTCCGTCTCGAACTCGTCCGAGGTGCCCTTGGGCTCTTCGCTCTTCTTGCGACGACGTCCGAACACGTCACTGTCCTCTCAGGTCGGAAGCTCGATCGGCACCGACCGCAACGTAATCCTTCTGCTGTGCGGCTGTCTGCAGGGTGACGCCCGACGCGTCGGCGGGCGCCGGCCGGGCCGGACGGTCCGCCGCGTGGCCGCCCGTGGAGCCGAAGCCGCCCGCGGCGCGCACCGAGTCGGGCAGCTCCTCGACCTCGCGGAACCGCACCTTCTCCACCTGCTGGACGACGAGTTGGGCGATACGGTCGAAACGCTCGAACCGCACGGTCTCGCGTGGATCGAGATTGGCCACAATCACCTTGATCTCCCCACGGTACCCGGCATCGACCGTTCCCGGTGCATTCACCAGCGAGACGCCGCAGCGGGCCGCGAGGCCCGAGCGCGGGTGGACGAAGGCCGCGTAGCCGTCCGGGAGGGCGAGCGAGATCCCCGTCGGCAGGACGGCCCGCTCCCCTGGGGCCAGTTCCGCGCCCTCGGTGGTCACCAGATCGCAACCGGCGTCTCCCGGGTGCTGGTAGGAGGGCACGGGCACCTCGGGGTCGGTGCGCCGCAGCAGGATCTCGACACCGCCGCTCACGGGTTCACCTCGAAGGCACGCGCGCGCCTGACCTGGTCGGGGTCGTCCATGGCCGCGTGGATCTCCTCCTCGCGGCCGTTCTCGATGAAGTGCTCGACCTTCACCTCTATGAAGACGGCGTCCGCGCGCACGGCGACCGGCCCCTCGGGGCCGCCGATCCGGCCGGTGGCCGTGGAGTAGATCTTGCGCCCGTGCACCGCGGTCGTGCGGGCCTCCAGATACAGGAGCGTGTCCACGGGGACGGGGCGCAGGAAGTCGGTCTCCAGCCGCCCGGTCACGGCGATCACGTGCATCAGCCAGCCCAGCGAGCCCAGGGTCTCGTCCAGCGCGGTGGTCAGCACACCGCCATGGGCGAGGCCGGGCGCTCCCTGGTGGGCGGGCTTGACGGTGAACTCGGCGGTGACGCTGACGCCCTCCCCGGCCCGCGCCGCCAGGTGCAGGCCGTGCGGCTGCCCGCCGCCGCAGCCGAAGCACATGCCGTAGTGGGCGCCGAGCGGCGCACCGGGCTCGGGAGCCTCGGGGTGGCGCACCGGCGGTACGGCGTCCGGCGGCGGCACCAGCGAGGTCTTCGGGGAACTGGGGGGATTGGCTGCACTCACGGGTGCAGACCTTACCGCCGTGCGGGGCGCCGGGGGGCGCCGTGCCAAGCTGGACACATGGTTGCCCCGGCCGCGCTCCACGACGAGCGCCTCACCGCTCCCCGGTCCTGGTGGCTGATCGCCGCCGGAATCGGGGTGGCCTGCGCGCTGATGCTCTTCCCCTTCGGCCCGCTGCCGCTGCTGTGCGGCCTGGTCGGAGGCGGCGCGCTGGCGGCGGTGTGCGTGAGCAGCTACGGCAGCGTCCGGGTGCGGGTGGTGGCGGACTCGCTGATCGCCGGGGACGCACGGATTCCCGTGTCCGCGCTCGGGGAGGCCGAGGCACTGGACGCCGGCCAGGCGCGCGCCTGGCGCACGTACAAGGCCGACACGCGGGCGCACATGGTGCTGCGCGGCTATGTTCCGACAGCGGTGCGGGTCGAGGTGACCGATCCGCAGGACCCGACGCCGTACGTGTATCTCTCCACCCGGCATCCGCAGCGGCTGGTGGAGGCACTGCGTTCGGCCCGCGAGTCGGCCGTCGCCTAGCCGCCGGCTGTGATCGGCCGTTCCCCGACGCGGAGTCGGCGGGCCCGGTCAGCCGCTGTGCGGACCGGTCGCACCGGCGCGCAGATCGGCACGGACGCGCTCGGCGAGCCGTGCGGTGTCCCTGCGGTTCAGTACGGCGCCTGCGGCGGCTCCGATCAGGAACGGCGCGAGGTTCGGCAGGGTGCGCAGCGTGCGCTTCGTGATCTGCCGGCGCAGCCTGCGGCGCAGCTCCCCGTTCATGGCCGCGCTCAGGGTGGCGGGGCGGGTGACTTCTATGCCGCGTTCGGAGGCCCAGGCGCTCAGGTAGGCCGCGGCCCGTTCGCGGACGTTGCCGGGCGCCCGGCGGCCGTAGACCTCGTGGAGTTCGGCGATCAGCTTCAGCTCGACACCGGCGACGCCGACGATCTCGGCGGTCAGCTCGGCGGGCAGGGCCGGGGGTACCGGCAGCATCGCGGCGCCGCCGACGCCCGCGCCCACGGCGGCCGCACTCCGGGTGGCTCCGGCCACCAGCCGGTCGGCCAGCTCCTCGGTGCTCAGCCCGGGGAACTGCCTGTGGAGGGTCTCCACATCCCGTACCGGCACGCGTGGGGCGAGCTCGATGACGCGCTCGGTGAGCGCGCGTACGTACCTCTGCGTACGCGCCCCGACCCGCCGCGCAGCGCCGCCGGACCGCGGTCCGGGGCCGGGCGGTGTGCCGTCGGGCGGCACGGGCGGCACCGGGCCGCCCGCGTGCGGCGCGGCGCCCTCGGCACCGCGCTCGAACGGCACGAGCGAGGCCGACCGGTCATGAGGGCCTCGCTCGTCGTCACGTGCGCCTTCGACTGCCACGGCAGTCGGTCCGCTTCTCAGGCCGCGCAGTCGCGGCAGATCGGCTGACCGTTCTTCTCCGCGGCGAGCTGGGAGCGGTGGTGGACCAGGAAGCAGCTCATGCAGGTGAACTCGTCCGCCTGGCGGGGCAGCACCCGGACGGACAGCTCCTCGTTGGAGAGGTCCGCTCCCGGCAGCTCGAGGCCCTCGGCCTGCTCGAACTCGTCCACGTCGACATTGGACGCGGACTTGTCGTTCCGCCGGGCCTTCAGCTCCTCGATGCTGTCTTCGTTGACTTCGTCGTCGGTCTTGCGTGGAGTGTCGTAATCCGTAGCCATGTCGCTCTCCCCCTCTGGGTGTCTGTGGTGTCTCCAGCGCACGTAACGCGTGAGAGGCCGGACTTGTGCCCGACCCGAGGCGGAGATTTTGCCTCACATCAAGGTCTGTTACTCAATCGACACCCAACGGCACCCCTGAAGAGGTGATCATGTCGGATGTCGAGGAGGACCATAGACGGTCCCCGGCGGTGCTCCGCACACATTCCGCACCGACCAACCGGGGTACTGCCCACGATCTCCACCTGCGGAAACCTGGATTTTCCGGGTTTTCTTCCCGTTCGGTGACCCCGGTCCGGGACCATCCGAAAATTCGCATGTGTGATCGATCACAACCCGACTGCCGACAGTGGGAAACGTCCCCGATTCCGCATATAGCGAACGGGGTGCCGACTACGCCGGGGTGTTTTCGGTCACTTTTCGTCACCTCCATGTCCTCACCTTCCTGCAGGGCTCCGCGGCGTCGGCCGCCGCTCACAACGGCAGCGTCACCCGCATCACCAAGCCGCCGTCCTCGCGCGGCACAGCCGAGACCGCACCGCCGTGCGCCCGCGCGACCGAGCGCACGATCGACAACCCGAGCCCGACCCCCTTGTCACTGCCTGTCCGCTCCGTACGGAGACGCCGGAACGGCTCGAAGAGGTTGTCCACCTCGTAGGCCGGGACGACGGGTCCGGTGTTCTCGACGCTGAGCACCGCCTGCCCTGGCTGGGCCTCCGTACTGACCGAGACCCATCCGTCCGCACGCAGGTTGTAGCGCACGGCATTCTGCACCAGGTTCAGTGCGACGCGCTCCAGGAGTACCCCGTTGCCCTGTACATATGTGGGCTGCCGTACTCCGCGCAACTCGACACCCTTGGTCTCGGCCTCGCCCCGCGCCTGCTCGACCGCCTGCGAGGCCACCTCGGCCAGGTCCACCGGCTTGCGGTCCACCAGCTCGTTCTCGCTCCGGGCGAGCAGCAGCAGCCCCTCCACGAGCTGCTCGCTGCGTTCATTGGTGGCCAGCAGCGTCTTGGCCAGTTGCTGCAGCTCCGGCGAGGCGTCCGGATCGGCGAGCTGCACCTCCAGCAGCGTGCGGTTGATCGCCAGCGGGGTGCGCAACTCGTGCGAGGCATTGCCCACGAAGCGCTGCTGCGCCGTGAAAGCACGCTCCAGCCGGTCCAGCATGTCGTCGAAGGTGTCCGACAGCTCCTTCAGCTCGTCGTCCGGGCCCTCCAGCTCGATCCGCTTGTGCAGATCCGAGCCCGCCACCTGGCGCGCGGTGCGGGTGATGCGGCCCAGCGGCGAGAGCACCCGGCCCGCCATCACGTAGCCGAAGGCGAAAGCGGCCACCGCCAGTCCGAGCAGGGCGAGCAGCGAGCGGCGCAGCAGGCCGTCCAGCGCCATCCTGCGCTGCGCCTCCGCACACTCCGACAGGCGCTGCATGAACACGTCACTGGGGAGGGTTCCGGTCAGTCCCTGGCAGTCCGAGGTCGGCTGGACCTCCCCGTTGAGGATGCGGAACGAGACGTGGCTGGCGTCGTCCAGCGCCTGCGCCGCCAGCAGATAGATGATCGTCAGCAGCAGCATCCCGGCGATCAGGAACATCCCGCCGTACAGCAGGGTGAGCCGTATCCGGATGGTGGGACGCAGCAGGGGCGAGGAACGGGGGGTCTCGCGCGGGTCCCAGCTCGGTTTCGGGGGTGTCCGCGGCGGGGCGCCGCCGGTGCGGTCGCCCCCGTCCGGTCCGGCGGGCCCGGGGGCGCCCCGGGAACCGGGGGAACCAGGAGAAGTGGAGGAGGCCATCGACGTCAGATCCGGTACCCCGCGCCCGGCACGGTGACGATCACGGGTGGTTCACCGAGCTTGCGGCGCAGCGTCATCACCGTCACCCGCACCACGTTGGTGAACGGGTCGGTGTTCTCGTCCCACGCCTTCTCCAGGAGCTGCTCGGCGGAGACCACGCTGCCCTCGCCCCGCATCAGCACCTCCAGCACCGCGAACTCCTTGGGTGCCAACTGGATCTCCCGGCCGTCCCGGGAGACCTCGCGGCGCCCCGGGTCCAGCCGGATACCGGCCCGCTCCAGCACCGGCGGGAGAGCGGTGGTCGTGCGCCGCCCCAGCGCCCGCACGCGGGCCGTCAGCTCGGAGAAGGCGAAGGGCTTGGGCAGGTAGTCGTCGGCACCCAGCTCCAAGCCCTCGACCCGGTCGCTGACGTCCCCCGAGGCAGTGAGCATCAGCACCCTGGTGGGCAGACCCAGCTCCACGATCCGGCGGCAGACGTCGTCCCCGTGCACCAGCGGCAGATCCCGGTCGAGTACGACGACGTCGTAGTCGTTGATGTCGACGCGCTCCTGCGCCGCCGCCCCGTCGTAGACCACATCGACGGCCATGGCCTCCCTGCGGAGGCCCGTCGCCACGGCATCGGCGAGCAGTTGCTCGTCCTCGACGACGAGTACGCGCACGGCGCTGTTCCTTCCCTGGATACGGATGGGGGATCGTGCTCCCCATCGTGCCCCGGACCCCGGTAAATCGGCGGTAAGAGCGGAGGTGAGAAGCCGGCGGCGGACTCCGGCACGGGCCGCCGGCACATTTTCGGAGCGGTTGAGGTTTCTCTGAGGTTCCGGTTGGGGAGGACCTGAGCACCATCCACGATCACGCCCTGTGCGCAGGGTGCCACAACGCACCTCCGACGCAGTCCGGGGACCACGCCGTGATCGGGCACGCACCACTTCCCTCGGCACACCCCGTGCCACCGACCCGCGACGAGGGGGCACACCATGGACGCATTCACCGCAGGCATCCTGCAGCGTATACGGACCACCGAGTCCGACCTGCACCGCGCACGTGAATCCGGCGACGACTTCCTCGTGGACGTCGAGCAGTCGGAACTGGAGGACCTCCGCCGCCTGGCCGCCGAGCACGGCGTGCAGGTCGCCTGACGGTCCTTTCGAGCCCGCTTCGGCGATGCGGCCCTCCGGTCCGGGGGGCCGCATCGCCGTTCCCGGGCTACTCCGCCGCGCCGGCCGGCCGGTCGTGCCAGGCGCCCAGCTCCTCCAGCAGCGGCTGGAGGACCTCGAAGACCCCCGGCGAGGCCGCGACGGTGAGAGCGCCGTCGGCGGGCAGCCCCGGACGGCCGCCCGTGCGGGCACCGGCCTCCCGCGCGACGAGATCCCCCGCGGCCAGATCCCACGGGTTGAGGCCGCGCTCGTAGAAGCCGTCCAGCCGCCCGGTGGCGACGTCGCACAGGTCGATGGCGGCCGAGCCGCCGCGGCGGATGTCGCGCACCCGCGGCACCAGTTCCTGGGCGACAGCGGCCTGGGCCACCCGCCGCTCCCTGACGTAGCCGAAGCCGGTGCCGATCAGCGCCTGCTCCAGCGGCGGGGACGGGCGGCACCGCAGGCGCCGGCCGTCCAGGAAGGCGCCCTGCCCGCTGACCGCCTGCCAGGTCTCACCGCGTACCGGTGCCGCCACCACGCCCACGACCCGCTCGCCGTGGTACTCGGCGGCGATCGAGACGGCCCAGTCGGGACGTCCGTACAGGTAGTTGACGGTGCCGTCGACGGGGTCGATGACCCAGCGGACACCGGAGGTGCCCTCGCTGACGGCGCCCTCCTCGCCGAGGAAGCCGTCCTGCGGACGGTGCTCGGCCAGGAATCCGGTGATCAGCCGCTCGGAGGCCAGGTCCATCTCGGTGACCACGTCGATGGGGCTGGTCTTGGTCGCCGCGACGCCCAGATCGGCCGGGCGCCCGTCGCGCAGCAGGGTGCCCGCGCGGGCGGCGGCCTCCTGCGCGAGGGCGAGCAGCTCGGCCTTGAGCGCGTCGTCAGCGGGTTCGGATGCGGACTGCGGGGTGTCGGTCACGAGTGTCGAAGCTCCTGTCGTGTGGACCGGGTACCGGCGCGGCGGTGGGCCGGGGCGGGCGGTCGGGCGCGCCCGGGATCCGGGCGCGGGGCTCTCACAAGGGCGGCGCGTCGGCACCTGCCGCGGCCGGCTTCGGCGTCCGCGCCGGGCAGCAGCCGACCGGGCACACGTCGTGGCTCGGGCCGAGTGCGCCCAGCGCGCACCGGGCGGGCGCCTCGCCCCGCTCCGCGGCGGCGCGCTCCAGCACCAGTTCCCGCACCGCGGCCGCGAACCGCGGGTCGGCGCCCACCGTGGGCGAGCGCCGGGCGGGCAGGCCCAGCTCGGCCGCCTTGTCCATGGCCTCGGTGTCCAGGTCGTAGCGGACCTCCATGTGGTCCGAGACGAAGCCGACCGGCACCATCACCACACCGGGCACGCCGTTCCCGTGCAGCTCCTCCAGGTGGTCGCAGATGTCCGGCTCCAACCACGGCACCGAGGGCGGGCCGCTGCGCGACTGGTAGACGAGGCTCCAGGAGTGCCGTACGCCGGTGCGCTCCCGGACGGCCTCGGTGATCAGTTCGGCGGCGTCGCGGTGCTGCGCGACGTAGGCGCCGCCGTCACCGTGCGCCTCGACGGGGCCGGAGGTGTCGGCCGCGGCGGTGGGGATGGAGTGTGTGGTGAAGGCGAGGTGCGCGCCGTCGCGCACCTCGGCGGGGAGGTCGTCCAGACAGGCGAGCACACCGTCGACCACGGGTTCGAGGAAGCCCGGGTGGTTGAAGTAGTGACGCAGCTTGTCCACCTGCGGCGGGCGCAGGCCCTCGTCCCGCAGCGCCGCCAGCGACTCGGCGAGGTTCTCCCGGTACTGGCGGCAGCCCGAGTAGGAGGCGTACGCGCTGGTCGCCAGGGTGAGCACCCGCCGGTGACCGTCGCCGGCCAGTTCGCGCAGGGTGTCGGTGAGGTACGGCGCCCAGTTGCGGTTGCCCCAGTAGACGGGCAGTTCGAGGCCGTGTGCGGCGAAGTCCTCGCGGAGCGCCGCCAGCAGGGCCCGGTTCTGCTCGTTGATCGGGCTGACCCCGTCGAACAGGTAGTAGTGGCGGCCCACCTCTTCGAGGCGTTCGGTGGGGATACCGCGTCCCCGGGTGACGTTCTGCAGGAACGGGACGACGTCGTCCATCCCTTCGGGACCGCCGAACGAGAGCAGCAGGAGCGCGTCGTAGGGGGCCGGGGAGGAGTCCGGCCCGGGGCCGGAAGGTTCGGTGGGCAGCGCATCGGACATGCCTCGATCTTCCCATCCGGGGGACGCGGCAGGCGCCCGGCCTCCGCTGCGCGGCGCACTGTCGGGTGTCTGTGCGAGAGCCGTGAGTATGATCCCTCTCCAACTGGTGGGGACCCACCGGTGCGGGGGGCGTCGGCGGTCGTGGTGCGTTCCTCGGCCCCGGCCGCGCTCTGGACAGAGCGCCGCGGCGAGAGGGGACAGGCACAGATGAGCGGGCGATCAGGTGTGCGGTCGACGGCGGACGGCCGGACGGGAACGTGGCGGAACTGGGCGGGCAACGTGGTGGCCGCCCCTCGGCGGACGGTCTCGCCCTCCACCACGGAGGCGCTGGCCGAGGTGGTGCGCCGTGCGGCCGCGGACGGGCTGCGCGTGAAAGCGGCGGGCACCGGGCATTCGTTCACCGGCGCCGCCGTCACGGACGGGGTGCTCGTCCGGCCCGAGCGGCTGACCGGAGTGCGCGCCGTGGACCGGGCCGCGGGCACGGTCACCGTCGCGGCGGGTACCCCGCTGAAGGTGCTGAACGCCGCGCTGGCGGCCCGGGGCCTGTCGCTGACGAACATGGGCGACATCATGGAGCAGACCGTCTCGGGCGCCGTCAGCACCGGCACCCATGGCACGGGCCGCACCTCGGCCTCGGTCGCCGCGCAGATCACCGAGCTGGAGCTGGTGCTCGCCGACGGCTCCGTGGTCCGCTGCTCGGCGGAGGGCACACCGCAGGAGCGGGCCCTCTTCGCCGCCGCGCGGGTGGGGCTGGGGGCGCTGGGCGTGGTCAGCGAGATCACCTTCGCGGTGGAACCGGAGTTCCTGCTGAGCGCGCGGGAGGAACCGATGCCGTTCGACCGGGTCGTCGGCGAGTTCGATCAGTTGGTGGCCGAGAACGAGCACTTCGAGTTCTACTGGTTCCCGCACACCGAGAGTTGCAACACCAAGCGCAACAACCGCAGTGCGGGCCCCGCGGCTCCGCTCACCCCGCTGCGGGGCTGGGTCGACGACGAGTTGCTCTCCAACGGCGTCTTCCAGGCGGCCTGCTCGCTCGGCAGGGCGATACCCGCCGCCGTCCCCGGGGTGGCCCGCGTCTCCAGTCGCGCGCTGTCGGCACGCAGCTACACCGACATCCCGTACAAGGTCTTCACCAGTCCGCGCCGGGTGCGCTTCCTGGAGATGGAGTACGCGATACCGCGGGCCGCGCTGGTGGAGGCACTGCGCGCGCTGAAGGCGCTGGTGGAGCGCTCGGACTTCCGGGTGAGCTTTCCCGTGGAGGTACGTACCGCGCCCGCGGACGACATCCCCCTGTCGACGGCGAGCGGCCGTGAGACGGCGTACGTGGCGGTGCACATGTACCGGGGCACCCCGCACGAGGCGTACTTCAGCGCGGTCGAGCGGATCATGACGGCGCACGCCGGCCGCCCGCACTGGGGGAAACTGCACAGCAGGGACGCGGAGTACCTCGCCGGGGTGTATCCGCGCTTCGAGGAGTTCACGGCCCTGCGTGACCGCCTGGACCCGGACCGGGTCTTCGGCAACGACTACCTGCGGCGCGTGCTGGGCGACTGACACCCCTTGCGGGGCACAGGGGCGGTTGCGTCGCGACGGGCCGTGCCGCACATCGGGAGCGATGCACGGCACGGCCCGTCGCACTGCGGGACCGTCCGGGGTACTAGCCGGGCTGCTGGCCCTGCGGCGGATCGGCGCCGCTGCCGGAGCCTCCGGTCTCTCCCTGGTCGGTTCCGGCACCGCCGTCCTGCCCGCTGTCCGAGCCGCTGTCGCCTGTGCCGGTGTCGCCGCTGCCGGAGTCTCCACCGTCGTCGGTGCCGTCCGGCTGGGAGGGGGACGGCTCGGGGGTCGGCGTCGCTCCGCCACCGGTGTCACCGGAGTCACCGGAGTCGTTCCGTCCGCTCCGGTCGCCGTTCCGGTCGCCCGGATCGGCCGACTGTCCGGAGCCGGACGGGTCGGTGGTCGGGCGCTGCCCGTCCTCCGACCCGTCCGGGCCCGGACTCGCCGGGGGTGCGTCCGGGGAGTCGCCGGTGGAGGAGTCGTGGCCCGGCCGGAACACGTCGCTGAGCGAGGTGCCCTTCCCGCCGGAGACGTTGTGGCCGGAGAGCGCCTCGTAGAGCGTGATGCCGCCGATCGCGATCACGAACACCAGCACGGCGGGCAGCAGGGTGCGCCGCCAGCCGCGCCACGTGGTGCCGTGGGTGGTGGCCGAGGTGAACTCTCCGTCGCCGGGGACCTCCCCGGCTGCCGCCGCCCCGTCCCGCGCGGACGCGGACCGGTCGGCGCCCTCCAGCGCCCGGGTGGCGTCGGCGGGCTGCGGTGACCGCGCCGGGTGCCGGCTCCGCAGCACCCGGGTGGCGTCCGCGGTGCCCAGCACCTGGGTGGCGTCCGCGTCCCGGAGCGGGACGGCTTCGGCCTCGGAGCGCAGCGCCCCGGTCAGGTCGTCACGGCGCAGCGCTCGGGTCGCGTCGGTGCCGTCCGGCCCGGCGCCGCTGCCTGCCCCCTGCCCCCATGAGGTGGTGACGGGGCCGGAGCCGTGCAGCACATCGGCGTTGTGGACCGCCTGGCCGGTGTGCCCGCCCTCGTCGTCCTTCCAGCCGGCGGCCGGGTCCCGAACCGGGAGCTGCCGGGCCTTGGGCGGCACCGTGACTTCCTTGATCTGCTCGCCGGTCCTGCTGAAGAAGTGCTGGAAGACCGGGCCGCCGCTGGTCGCGACGAGGCTCATCACACCGGCGCCCAGGAAGGTGCCGTACACCCCGAGTTGCCCGGCGGCGAACGCGGCGACCACCGCGGCGACCGCACTGCCCAGCACCTGGGCCAGGCTCAGCTCCAGCCGTTTTCCACTCTTGCTCTCCTCCTGCTCGGGGGCTCCCCTGCTGGATATGGATTGCTTGTCGCTCTTGTCCATTTACCGCCCTTGATCGCACACTCCAAGCACTGTGCACGATTAGGGGACTTTCGAGCGAAGGTCAGGGTTCCATTTCGGGTGGTTCTGTGATGCTTCCCACCCCCGTATCCAGGCCAAATGGACTCTTGGGGCGTCAACTCCCTTACTCCGGAGCAACTTCGGAGGCGCGGCGGTCCACCCGGGTGGCCCTAATGGAGTAGTGTGACGAGCCCTGGTCTCGGTTCTGACCCGGCGTCGGCTGCACACGGTGACCACCTCGGTCACTGTGCGTTGTGAGGAGGCAACCGTGCCGTAGCGGCGGTTCCGGGCAGTTCCACACGATTCGAACAACGATCTGGAAACAGCCTCGGACCCCGAGGAAGTCGGCAAGGTTGTGGCAGGCTGCACCCGGGCAGGCCACACTCGTCTAGCGGGAGCAGCGACGCACGTGACGTCGGCAGGCACCACCCGGGAGGTCCCCATGCCCGAACTGCGTGTCGTGGCCGTCAGCAACGACGGCACACGACTGGTGCTCAAAGCTGCCGACAGCACGGAATACACGCTTCCGATCGACGAGCGGCTGCGCGCCGCCGTCCGGAACGACCGGGCGCGGCTGGGCCAGATCGAGATCGAGGTGGAGAGCCACCTGCGGCCTCGGGACATCCAGGCGCGGATAAGAGCCGGTGCCTCCGCCGAGGAGGTCGCCTCCCTCGCGGGCATCCCGGTCGACCGGGTGCGCCGCTTCGAGGGCCCGGTGCTCGCCGAGCGCGCCTTCATGGCCGAGCGCGCCCGCAAGACCCCGGTGCGCCGCCCCGGCGAGAACGTCGGCCCACAGCTCGGCGAGGCCGTGGCCGAACGGCTGCTGCTGCGCGGCGCCGACAAGGACTCCGTGCACTGGGACTCCTGGCGGCGCGACGACGGCACCTGGGAGGTGCTGCTCGCCTACCGCGTCGCGGCCCAGCCGCACTCCGCGACCTGGACCTACGATCCGCCGCGCCGCCTGGTGCAGGCAGTGGACGACGAGGCCAGGGCGCTGATCGGCGAGACCGACGACACCCCGGAGCCCAGCTTCCCGTTCGTGCCCCGGATCGCCCGGCTGCCCCGCGAGCGCCCGGACCGAGGTGAGCGCTCCGGCCGGCCCGAACTGGAGCCTGCCGCGCTGGCACCGGCGCCCGGCGACGAGGACGACCAGGCGCTGTCCGACGCCGAGGACGGCGCCGGCACCCCGGACTCGCTGACCAGCCTGCTGGAGGCGGTGCCCAGCTTCCGGGGCGACCTGGTCGTCCCGGAAGCACAGCCGGGTGCGGCGGAGGACGAGGACGACGAGGCGGCCGCCGCACTGGCCGAGACCGCCGCGGGCGAGCGGGAACGCGAGGAGGAGCCGGAGGCTGTCGAGCCGCCCGCCCCCGCCGCGAGCGCCGGTTCCGCCTACGCGGACGTACTGATGCCGCGCTCGGTGACCGCGCACCGGGACCGGCTCAAGGGCAACACCGACCGGCAGGCGGAGGCCGACGGCGTCCGTCCGGGCCGCCGGGCCGCGGTGCCGAGCTGGGACGAGATCGTCTTCGGCACCCGCCGCAAGAAGGAGTAGGCGGCGCATCGGGCCCCGGCCCGGGCAACGCGCACCGGGGGCGGTCCGAGCGGACCGCCCCCTGCTCTGTCCTCCGCGGCAGGTGACCGCGCCACGCAGGGCTCAGCCGCGCTCCGGCCCGGTGGCCACCGGGCGGCCTCCCCCGGCCGTCCACTCGCTCCAGGAGCCCACGTACAGCGCCGCCTCGATCCCGGCGAGGTGCAGGGCCAGCACTTCCTGGGCCGCGGAGACCCCGGAGCCGCAGTAGACGCCGACCTCCGTGCCCGGCCCGGCGCCCAGCGCCGCGAAGCGTTCCGCGAGGGCGTCCGGGGAGCGGAGGGTGCCCGCGTCGGTGAGGTTCTCCGTGGTGGGCGCCGAGACCGCGCCCGGGATGTGCCCCGCCACCGGGTCGAGGGGCTCCACCTCTCCGCGGTAGCGCTCCGCGGCGCGGGCGTCCAGCAGCACTCCGCGCCGGGCCAGAGCCGCGGCCTCGTCCGCGTCCAGGCACGGCAGGCCGCCGGAGGCGGGGGTGAAGTCGCCGGGCACCGGGTCGGGGGTCGCGGTGCTGAGCGGCAGCGGCTCCCCGCTCCCGGGGTCGCGGTGGCTCTGCCAGGCCGCCAGGCCGCCGTCCAGCACTCTGACGTCGGGGTGGCCCGCCCAGCGGAGCAGCCACCAGCAGCGGGCCGCGGCCCAGCCGCCGCCGGGGCCGCCGCCGTCGTAGACGACCACGGGGCGGTCCGCCGTCACTCCCGCGCGGCGCATCGCCGAGCCGAAGACGTCCGGTGCGGGCAGCGGGTGCCGGCCGGTCCCGGCCCCCGCGGGACCCGCGAGCTCGCTCTCCAGGTCGATGTAGACGGCACCGGGCAGATGGCCCGCCCGGTAGGCGGGCAGACCGGGCGGGTCGCCGGGCTTGTAGCGCACGTCGAGCAGCACGGGCGCGGCGCCGGCTGCGAGGTCGCCGGCGAGCGCCGTTGCGGAGATGATGGCTGTCATGGCGCCATCCTCGCGCAGGCCCGCTCCCCCGGGGTCCAGGGGTCGGTGACGGCACACGGATCGGGGATTCTCCACCGGAAGCGGCAACAGCGGCGCGGCCGGGGAGCGCGGCACGACGGATGGTGACAGCATCTGCACTGGCGAGTAGTCACGACGCCGCGGCAACGAGGCCGCGGCACTTCCACCCGCACGACCGCATCGATGATGGTCAAGGAGCGAAGCAGATGACCGAGGCAGCGACTCGGCTGCGGCACACGCCCGGCGCGCCCGCATGGGCGAGCCTGATGGTGCACGGACTGGACGGCGGCAAGGAGTTCTACCAGGGCCTGTTCGGCTGGGAGTTCCGGGCCGGTCCCCGGCAGCTCGGCCCGTACGTGCGCGCCGTCGCGGCGGGGCACGAGGTGGCCGGACTGGGCAAGAAGGCGGACGGCAGGCAGCTCCCGGTGGCGTGGCTGCCGTATCTGGCGACGGACGACGCCGACGACACGGCTTCCGCGGTCCGTTCGTACGGGGGCACGGTGGCGGTGGGTCCGCTGGACGCGGAGCAGGCGGGGCGGATGGCGATCGTCTCCGATCCGCACGGGGCCCCGTTCGGGCTGTGGCAGGACGTGCACGTGCCGGGTCTGGGCACGGCACCGCGCGGAATGGCCGGGGCTCCGGTGTGGTTCGAGCTGGTCACCCGGGAGACGGGCCGGGTGGTCAAGTTCTACCAGGCGGTGTTCGGTTACGACGTGCAGAGCGTCGAGGCGCCGGGCGTCGACTGTCTGACCCTGTGCGTGGCGGGCGTCCCGGTGGCGGGCATCCAGGGCGTGGGGGACGCCCTGCCGCGGGACCGGGGGCCGCACTGGCGTACGTACTTCGCGGTGGAGGATCCGGACGGGATGGCGGGCCGTGCGGAGAAGCTGGGCGGCGGTGTGGTGCGCCCCCCGGGCGACTCACCGTACGGGCGCGTGGCGACGCTGGCGGACCCGGAGGGCGCGCACTTCAGTGTGATCCGGCCCGCCGCAGCGGATCGCTGAGCCCGCGCCCGGGAGGGACCTTCGCCCCGGCGGGTTCGTCCACCGGGAGGACGTCGGGCGAGAGCGCTCCCGCCCCTGCCGAGGCGGCCGTCAGCCGTCTGCGGTGGTGGCGCCTGCACAGGACTTCGTAGCCGACTTCACCGCTGGGCTCCCCCACGTCCCCCACGACCACCTGAGCGCCCTCGACGACCATCCGGCCGCCGACGGTACGCGCGTTGTGGGTGGCGCGGGCGCCGCACCAGCACAGGGCCTCCACCTGGAGGGTCTCCATCCGGTCGGCCAGTTCCATCAGCCGCTGGGAGCCGGGGAAGAGGCGGGTGCGGAAGTCGGTGGCGATACCGAACGCGTAGACGTCGATCCCCAGGTCGTCGACGACGCGGGCGAGCTGTTCGACCTGTTCGGGCGAGAGGAACTGCGCCTCGTCCACGATCACGTAGTCGGTGCGGCCGCCCGAGGTCAGATGGCGGACCAGGTGCCGCTGGAAGTCGAGTTCCTCGGCCACCTCCACGGCCTCGGCGACCAGCCCGAGCCGGGAGGAGAGCTTGCCGGTGCCCGCGCGGTCGTCCCGGGTGAAGATCATGCCCTGCAGGCCGCGCGCCGAGCGGTTGTGCTCGATCTGGAGCGCGAGCGTGCTCTTTCCGCAGTCCATCGTTCCGGAGAAGAACACCAGCTCTGGCATGGGAGGTCGGGCCCTTTCTCGGTTCGGGTTCCTCGGGCGTGCGCACGTGGGGGCGCCGGGCGGGCGCACCGGACGCGGTGCGTCAGGTGCGGACCTCCAGCAGCGGGACGAGTTGCTCCGCGGACGTCGCCGAGCCGTGCATCCCGATCAGCTCGGACTCCTTGGGCTCGCGCCGGGTCGCCACCACGGCGACGTCGTCGCGCATCGCGGCGATCACGTCGCCGATCCTGCCGCGCACCCGCGGTTCGACGCCGGGGCCGAACCAGCCGAGGTCGACGGCCTCTTCGCGGGTGGCGACCCACGCCTGCTCGGCCAGCACCTCGCGCCAGACGGCGTGCACGTCGCCCGCCGCGCCGGGCACCGCGTACACGTGCCGCATCCGGCCCTCGCCGCCCAACTGCGCGACCCCGGCGCTCAGCTCCCAGTCCTCGTCGAAGTCGATCCGCGCCTCGGGCCCCTGCGGGATGTCGACCATGCCGTGGTCGGCGGTGACGTAGAGCACCGAGCGCGGGGGCAACTGCTCGGCGAGGCGCTGCGCGAGCCGGTCGACGTACATCAGCTGGCCCCGCCAGGCGTCCGAATCCATGCCGTGGCGGTGCCCGTTCCCGTCCAGCTCGGCGTAGTAGGTGTAGACGAGGGTGCGGTCCGCGGCGGCGAGGCGCTCGGCGGCCAGATCCATCCGGTCCTCGGCGGACAGCCGGCCCAGGAAGGTACCGCCGGAGAGGGCGATCTTGGTGAGCGGCGTGTGCTCGAAGTGCGGCGCCGTCACCTGGCAGACCTGCACTCCGGCGGCCGCGGCCTGCTGGAAGACGGTCGGGTACGGCTGCCACACGTGCGGCTCCGTCCAGGGCTGCCAGCGGAGCTGGTTCATCAGCGCGCCGGTGGCCGGGTCCAGCGCGGTGTAGCCGGGCAGTCCGTGCTCTCCGGGCACCCGACCGGTCCCCACCGAGGCCAGCGAGGTGGCCGTGGTGGAGGGGAATCCGGAGGTGATGGGTTCGCCCGTACCGGCGGTGGAGCCGGCGAGCAGCGAGGTGAGGAACGGCGCCTCGTCGGGGTGCGCCCTGAGCGCCTCCCAGCCCATCCCGTCCACCAGGAACACGCAGGCCCGGTCCGCGGGCGGGAGCCGCAGCCCGGCGGCCAGGCCGGGAACGCCGAGCCCGGCGGCCACGGACGGCAGCAGGTCGGCCAGCGAGCCGGAGCCGTAGCGCGGGACGGGGGCCGTGCGCGGGTCGAGCGGGCCGTCCGGCACGGCGCCGCCGTACCCGGCCCCACCGGACGGCGTCGGCGCGCCCGGTGCCGGGAACGGGTGCGGGATGTTCTCAGCGGTCACTGCGGGGATCCGACCCGGGTGGTTCCGGCGGTGGCCTCGGACAGCGCCTGCGCGAAGGCGAGGGTCTGGCGGACGGTGTCGGGACCGTCGCCCGCCTCGCTGACCCGCAGCGAGAGGTCGTCGGCCGTGGCGGATCCGGTGTAGCCGTGGTCGGCCTCGCAGTTGGGGTCGCCGCAGGTGGCCGGCTCCATGTCGAGCCGGGAGACGGCGCCCCAGCCGATGGTGAGGACGACCTCGCGGGGCAGGGTGCCGGGCGTGTAGGACTCGGGGTTGGCCACCACCCGCGAGAGCACCACGGAGGAGATCCGCTCCAGTTTCACGGACTCGGTGGAGGTGGTGGCGTAGGGCGAGGGCGAGGTGCCGTCCGCCGCCTGCTCGTCGGTGTGGCTGACGAGGAAGCGGGTGCGGGTGAGCACCAGGACCGTGACGTGGCGGCGGACCTCGTTGGAGTCGAACGTCGTCTCCTGGTGCACAAGGTATGAGGCCACGGGCTCGCCACCCACCGCCGCCTCGACGGCCTCGGCTACGAGGGCCGGGTAGTAGCCGCTGCGTTCGATCGCCTCACGCAGCCCCTGCGTCGTCGTACCGGTCTTCGCCATGACAGCCATCCTAAGGGCCGTACGGCGGGCTCGGCCCGGCCCGCTCCCCCCGGTGGGCCCCCGCAGCGCCGTCAGTACGCCGGGAGCCTGCGCGCGCCCAGGTCGGGGCGCCTTCCCGGGTCGGCGACACGGACGGAGGCGCTCAACACTGTCACACCGCGGGGCGCCACCACCACCGGGTCGAGCTCCACCGCGACCACCTGCGGATGATCGTCCATCAGCAGCGAGACCCGCAGCAGCACCTCCTCCAGCGCGGCGGTGTCGGAGGGCTCGGCCCCCCGCCAGCCGAACAGCAGCGGCGCGGAGCGGATGGCGCGGACCAGCCCGGCGGCCTCCTTGTCCGTGACGGGCACCAGGCGGTGCGCCGTGTCGCCGAGCAGCTCGGAGGGCGGACCGGCCAGCCCGAAGGAGAGCACGGCGCCGATGGCCGGGTCCAGGGTGCCGCGGACCAGGGTGCCCACGCCGCGCGGCGCCATCGCCTGCACGACCGGGCGCAGCTCCTCGGGGGCGCCGAGCCCCTCGGTGAGTTCCCGGTAGGCCCGGCGCAGCCCGTTCTCGCCCGCGATGTCCAGCCGCACGCCGCCCAGGTCGGCGCGGTGCCGCAGATGCGGCGCCGTGGTCTTGAGCGCGACGGGGAAGCCGAGGGTGCGGGCCGCCTCGACGGCCGCGTCGGCGTCCGGCGCCGGGAGCGTGGGCTGTACCGGGATGCCGTAGCTGAGCAGCAGCCGCGCCGTCTCCTCGTCGGTCAGGGTCCGGCCGCGGCCCGGAGAGGCCGGCGTCGCCTCGGCCAGCAGCCCGGTCGCCGCGGATTCGTCCACGTCGAGGTCGGGCACCTTGCCGGGGCTGCCGGCCTCCGCGCGCCAGCGGGCGTAGCGCACCGCCTCGGCCAGGGCGCCGGAGGCGCGCTCCGGGGTCGGGTAGGAGGGCAGGCCGCGCTGGGCGAGGGCTTTCTGCAGTCCCTCCATCGCCAGGTGGACGACCGCGACCGGCTTGCGCGGGGTGCCCTCGGCCGCGGCCGCCTCGACTGCTTCCCGCAGCGCGTCCGCGAGGGCCTCGACGTGGCCGCCGGGCGGGGTGCGGGGCTCGACCGCTCCGGCGCTGTCCGGCAGCTCGGTCGGCACGGTGGGGACCACGGTGACCAGTACGGCGTCCGCTGCCGGGTCGGCGAGCGCGGTGCGCAGCGCCCGGCCGAACGCGCCCGGCCCGGCCGAACCGGGCAGTGCCACGACCGGACGGGGCTGCAGCCCGTCGGTGAGGCAGGCGTCGTAGGCCAGCAGGCTCATCGCGTCGGTGTTGCCGAGGATGCCGACCCGCGGGCCTGCGGGGGGCGGCTGCTCGGTCAGGAGTACCCCGGTGTCCAGCAGCTCGGTGAAGGTGTCGACCATCAGGACGCCGGCCTGGCGCAGCAGGGTGCGGACGGTGGTGTCGGGGGTGCGTGCCGCGGGCGCCGCGTGGCCGGGCGGCGGCGTGCTGCCGCGCTGCCGGGCACCCTTGACGACGACGACCGGCTTGCGGGCCGCGGTGCGCCGGGCGAGCCGGGTGAACTTGCGGGGGTTGCCGATGGACTCCAGGTACATCAGGACGACGTCGGTGGCCGCGTCCTCGTCCCAGTGCTGCAGGAGGTCGTTCCCGGAGACGTCGGCGCGGTTGCCCGCCGAGACGAAGGAGGAGGGCCCGATGCCGCGCCGGTCCAGACCGTCGAGCAGCGCGATGCCGATGGCCCCGGACTGGGTGAAGACGCCGATGCCGCCGCGCTCGGGCATCCGCAGCGCCGGGGTGGCGTTCAGCCGCACGTCCTCACCGGTGTTGATCAGTCCGAGGGCTCCGGGGCCGATCAGCCGCATGCCGTAGGAGCGGGCGAGCCGCACCAGCTCGCGCTGCTCGTCCCGGCCGACCCCCTCGGAGAGGACGACCAGCCCCTGCACGTCCGCCTCGCCGCACTCGGTGACCGCCCGGTGGAGCTGGTCGGCGGGGACGGCCAGCACGGCCAGGTCGACGTGGTCGGGGACGTCCCGCACCGAGCGGTGTCCCGACACCCCGGCCGGCAGCACGGCCTCCTGCGGGTCCAGCGCGTGGTTGACGGCGTGCAGCCGACCGGCGAAGCCCCCGGCGCGCAGGCTGTCGAGCACCGCGCGCCCGGCGCCGCCGGGGCTGCGGCTGACCCCGACGACCGCCACGGAGCCGGGGGCCAGGAGGCGCGCGACGGAGCGGGCCTCGGCGCGCTGCTCGCGGGCCCGCATGACGGCCAGCGAGCGCTCGGTGGGTTCCAGGTCGAGGGTGAGGCGGACCGCGCCGTCCTCGAAGCTGCGCTTCTGGAAGTAGCCGGCGTCCGTGAACACCTTGATCATCTTGGTGTTGGCCGGCAGCACCTCGGCGGCGAAGCGGCGGATGCCGCGCTCCCGGGCCACGGCGCCGATGTGTTCGAGGAGGGCCGAGGCCACTCCCCTGCCCTGCTGGTCGTCGCGGACCAGGAAGGCGACCTCGGCCTCGTCGGCGGGCTCGCTCGCGGGGCGGCCGAGGTGGTCGATGCGGTCGTAGCGCACGGTCGCGATGAACTCGCCGCCGATGGTCGCCGCGAGGCCGACCCGGTCGACGTAGTCGTGGTGCGTGAAGCGGCGCACGTCGCGGTCGGACAGCCGGGGGTAGGGCGCGAAGAAGCGGTAGTACTTGGACTCGTCCGACACCTGCTCGTAGAAGCTGACCAGCCGCTCCGCGTCGTCCGGGGCGATCGGCCGCACCCGGGCCGTACCGCCGTCGCGCAGCACGATGTCCGCTTCCCAGTGGGCCGGGTAGGCGCGCTCCTCGGGGCTCGGCATGAGGCCAGCGTACGGCGGAGGGAGGGCGCGTGCTCAGGGGTGTGCGGAGGCGTCGTATCGTCGGCGGCCTGAGCACCGTCTCCGGGGGTCCGCCGCCGGTTCACGGTGGACTCGGGCGACCGTGCAAGACTGGTCTAGACAACCTCGTACGACTCGAAGGGCAACACCATGGTTGAGCGCCGCGTCACCGTCGGCTGGGCCGAGGGGCTGCACGCCCGCCCCGCCTCCATCTTCGTCCGCGCCGCGTCGGCGACCGGAGTGCCCGTCACCGTCCGGAAGGGCGAGGGCACCCCCGTCAACGCGGCCTCCATGCTCGGCGTGCTCGGCCTCGGCGCCGAGGGCGGCGAGGAGATCGTCCTGGCCTCCGAGGCGGACGGCGCGGAGGCGGCTCTGGACCGGCTGGCCAAGCTGGTCGCGGACGGACTGGAGGAGCTTCCGGAGACGGTCTGAACGCCTGCCGGTAGCCGGTACCAGGCACACCTCTGCGGCCGCCGGAGCGGGCGGCACCGCAGCCCGCATGCGGCAAGCCCCCGGTCACCGGACCGGGGGCTTGCCGCATGCGGTGCCGGGGACGCGCGTCAGACCTTCACGCCGTGCTTGCGCAGGTAGGCGACCGGGTCGATGTCCGAACCGTAGTCGGGGCCGGTGCGGGCCTCGAAGTGCAGGTGAGGGCCGGAGGAGTTGCCGGTCGAGCCGGAGAGCCCGATCTGCTGACCCGAGGTGACCTGCTGGCCGACCGAGACGCCGATCGAGTTGAGGTGGCCGTACTGGGTGTACGTGCCGTCCTTGTGCTTGATCACGATGTTGTTGCCGTAGGCACCGCCGTTCCCGGCCTCCACGACCTCGCCGGCGGCCACCGAATGGACCGGAGTGTTCATCCCCGCGTGGAAGTCGATCCCGGTGTGGCTGCCGGACGACCACATGCCGCCGCCCTGCTGGTAGCCGGTCGAGACATAGGAGCCCTCGACGGGCAGCACGTAGGCGTTGAGCTTCGCGCGCTCGGCCTCCCGGGCCGCCTTGCGCTTGGCCTCGCGCTCCTTCTCCGCCTTCTCGGCAGCAGCCTTGCGCCTGGCCTCGTCGGCCTTCCGCTTGGCCTCCGCCTTCGCCTCGGCGGCCGCCTCCTTGGCCTCGGACTCGGCCTTGGCCTGCTCGGCCCGGAGGGCCTGCGCGGACGCCTGCTCGTCCAGCGTCGCCGAGATCGGGCCGCCGACGGCCTCGCTCACCTCCGCGTTCTGCTGGAGCGGCGCGTGGTTCTGCCCGCCGCTCGCGGCGAAGGCGGGGGAGGCGATGGACCCGACGACGCCCACGGTGGCGAGGCCGGCTATGCCGGCCGCCCCGCCCGCGGTCCTGCGGGTCTTGCTCGGACGCCGGTGCTTGCCGGTGGCACGGGTGAACGCCATAGGGCGGCGTACTCCTTTCCTTCCTTCTCGCCTACCGGGTTAGCTGACGGGTTCGGAGCAGGAAGGTCTCCTACGGACCGCCTCTTGCGAGGCCGTCCGATTCACCCCAATGGGACGTGGGTCCCCGGTCCCCCTCGGCCACTGCCTCGGGGATTCGGCGATCGCGGTCCGTCGGCCGCGGGTGCGGTCACTTCTGACGGACAGCGGCAACGACGCTAATCGGGGCCAACTCCGAGCGGCAAACGCATCCCTGGTTTTGTCACGTACGCCACACTCCAACTCGCCAGCAACCGCGACGAAAGCGGACATCGCAAGGGGCCCGGAAGGAGTAGTTCCTCCGCCCGGGCCCCACTTCCACCCCTGGCACGCGCCCGTCGGCGAGTGCTCAGCCGCCGGTGACCACCTTGACCTCGCCGATGCCCAACTCCCGTACCGGATCGGCGATCTGGGACGCGTCGCCGACGAGCACCGTCACCAGCCGGTCGGCGGGCAGCGCGCTGACGGCCGCCGCCGTGGCCTCCACCGTGCCGGTCTCGGCCAGTTGGGCGTAGAGCCGGCCCTGGAAGTCGTCGGGCAGGTGCTCCTCGACCTGGTCGGCCAGCGTCTCCGCGACGGCCTGGGCCGTCTCGTAGCGCAGCGGAGCGACCCCCACCAGGTTCTGCACGGCCACGTCCCGCTCCTCGTCGGTCAGCCCCTCCGCCGCCAGCGTCCGCAGCACCTGCCACAGATCGGCCAGCGCGGGACCGGTCACGTCGGTGGCGACCGAGCCGCTGATGGCCAGCAGCGCGGCCCCGCTGCCGTCCTCCGCCGAACGCAGCACATGCCCGAACGCGCGGACGCCGTAGGTGTAGCCCTTCTCCTCGCGCAGCACCCGGTCCAGCCGGGAGGTGAGGGTGCCCCCCAAGCAGTAGACGCCCAGCAGTTGCGCGGGCCACACCCGGTCGTGCCGGTCCGCTCCGACCCGCCCGATCAGCAACTGCGTCTGCACCGCACCGGGCCGGTCCACGATGACGACCCGGCCGGTGTCGTCGGCGGTGATCGGCGGCATCGCACGCGAGTCGACCACAGCACCCGTCCAGCCGCCCAGCGTCTCGGCGAGCGCCGCCTCGACGCCGCCGTCGCGGAGCCCGTCCAGATCGCCGACCACCACGGCGGTCGCCGTCGCGGGGCGCACATGGGCCTCGTAGAAGGCGCGTACCGCCGCCGCGTCGATGCGCCGCACCGTCTCCTCGGTGCCCTGCCGGGGCCGCGACATCCGCGCCTCGGCCGGGAACAGCTCGCGGGAGAGCTCCTTGGCCGCGCGGCGGGCGGGATTGGCCAGCTCGTGCGGGATCTCGTCCAGCCGGTTGGCCACCAGCCGCTCGATCTCGCTGTCGGGGAACGCCGGGGCGCGCAGCGCGTCCGCGAGCAGCCCCAGCGCCTTGTGCAACCGCGACACGGGCACCTCGAGCGACACCCGCACACCGGCGTGGTCGGCGTTCGCGTCGAGCGTGGCACCGCAGCGCTCCAGCTCCGCGGCGAACTCCTCCGCCGTGTGCTTGTCCGTGCCCTCGCTCAGCGCCCGGGCCATGATGGTGGCGACACCGTCCAGCCCCTCCGGCTCGGCGTCCAGCGGCGCGCGCAGGTCCACCTCGACGGCGACGACCTCCTGGCCGGGCCGGTGGCAGCTCAGCACCGTCAGCCCGTTGGAGAGCGTGCCGCGCTCGGGGGTGGGGAAGGCCCACGGCTTGGGAGCACCGCCGGCCGGCCGGGGGTGGAACTCCATGCTCTCGCCTGCTGCCGCCGCGATGCCCGCGGGGCTCGTGCTCGCCGGTGTCTCGCTCACTGCCCGGTCTCCTCGTCGTCGTTCGCCAGCGGTTCGTACACGAGCACGGCACGGTTGTCCGCACGCAGCCGCTCCGCCGCCACCTGCCGCACCTCCTCGCGGGTCACGTCCAGGACGCGCCGCACCGCGGTGAGCGCGAGCTGGGGATCGCCGAAGAGCACCGCGTACCGGCACAGTTCGTCGGCCCGGCCGCCGACCGTGCCGAGCCGGTCCAGCCACTCGCGCTCCAGCTGGGCCTGGGCCCGCTCCATCTCCTCCTCGCTGGGCCCCTCCTCGGCGAAGCGGCGCAGCTCCTCGTCCACCGCCACCTGGATGTCGGCGGTCTCCGCGCCGCTGGACGCCTTGATGTCCAGCCAGCCCAGCGAGGGGGCGCCCGCCAGCCGCAGCAGCCCGAAACCGGCCGCCACGGCCGTACGGTCGTGCCGCACCAGCCGGGTGTAGAGCCGGGAGGACTCGCCGCCGCCGAGCGCGGTCAGCGCCAGGTCGGCGGCGTCCGCCTCGCGGGTGCCGTCGTGCGGCAGGCGGTAGCCGTTCATCAGCGCGCGGGAGGGCACGTCCTCCTCGACGACCTCCCGCTGCTCCTCCCCGACCGGGTCCGGGAGCGCACCGTCCCGCGGGGGGCGCTTGCCGTCGTGGCCGGGGATGGAACCGAAGTACTTCTCGATCCAGGCCAGCGTCGTGTCCGGGTCGATGTCGCCGACCACCGAGAGGACGGCGTTGTTGGGCGCGTAGTAGGTGCGGAAGAACTCCCGTGCGTCCTCCAGCGAGGCCGCGTCCAGGTCGGCCATGGAACCGATCGGGGTGTGGTGGTAGGGGTGGCCCTCGGGGTAGACCATGGCCGTCATGCGTTCGAACGCGGTGCCGTAGGGCACGTTGTCGTAGCGCTGGCGGCGCTCGTTCTTGACCACGTCGCGCTGGTTCTCCATGGACTCCTCGTCCAGCGCGGCCAGCAGCGAACCCATCCGGTCCGCCTCCAGCCACAGGGCGAGCTCCAGCTCGTGGGCCGGCATGGTCTCGAAGTAGTTGGTGCGCTCGAAGCTGGTCGTGCCGTTGAGCGAGCCGCCCGCACCCTGCACCAGCTCGAAGTGGCCGTTGCCCTGGACCTGCGCCGAGCCCTGGAACATCAGGTGCTCGAAGAGGTGGGCCAGGCCGGTGCGGCCCTCGGCCTCGTGGCGGGAACCGACGTCGTACCAGAGGCAGACAGCGGCGACGGGGGTCAGATGATCCTCGGAGAGCACCACCCGCAGGCCGTTGGCCAGCCGGTGCTCCGTCGCTGTCAGCCCACCGGTGGCCGGCGGGGGCGTGGCCGTGTGACCCATGGGCGTGGAGTCCCTTCGCTCGCGGGATGTCCCGGCCCGACGCCGGGAACTGCCGCCGCCGCGCGTCTCACGCGACCGGCGGCCCTGTCACTGTATGCAACCACGCCGACAAGGTGCGAAGTTCCCGTACGGTCTACCGAGCGACCGCCCTGTCAGTGCGGCGGTCCACAATGGTCGACCGGGACCCGTCCGGTCGGCCGACCGCAGGGCCCGTACCAGCCACAGCCGACAGCACAAGAGCGACCGCACGAAGCCGAAGGAGCCGCAGCCGCGATGGCCCGCCGCAGTAAAAGCCGTACACCGGCACCGGAGCCGGGAGAGGACTTCGAGGAGCGCATCGTCGACATCGACGTCGTCGACGAGATGCAGGGCTCCTACCTGGAGTATGCGTATTCGGTCATCTACTCGCGCGCGCTCCCCGACGCCCGCGACGGGATGAAGCCCGTGCAGCGCCGGATCCTGTACCAGATGCACGAGATGGGGCTGCGCCCCGACAGGTCGTACGTGAAGTGCGCGCGCGTGGTGGGCGAGGTGATGGGAAAGCTCCACCCGCACGGCGACTCCCCCATCTACGACGCGCTCGTGCGCATGGCGCAGGACTTCTCGATGCGCCTGCCGCTCGTGGACGGGCACGGGAACTTCGGTTCACTGGGCAACGACGACCCGCCGGCGGCGATGCGGTACACCGAGTGCCGCTCCGCGCCGGCCGCGGGACTGATGGTCGAGTCGATCGACGAGGAGACCGTCGACTTCGGCGCCAACTACGACGGCAGCGAGGAGGAGCCCGTCACGCTGCCGGCGGCCTACCCCAACCTGCTGGTCAACGGCTCCTCGGGGATCGCGGTCGGGATGGCGACGAACATGCCCCCGCACAACCTGGGCGAGGTCGTCGCGGCGGCCCGGCATCTGATCAAGCATCCGGGTGCCGACCTGGAGACCCTGATGGGTTTCATCCCCGGTCCCGATCTGCCGACCGGCGGCAAGATCGTCGGCCGGGAGGGCATCAGGGACGCCTACGTCTCCGGACGCGGCACCTTCAAGATCCGGGCGACGGTGTCGATCGAGCAGGTCACCGCCCGGCGCAAGGGCATCGTGGTCACCGAACTGCCGTTCGCCGTCGGTCCCGAGAAGGTCATCTCCAAGATCAAGGACCTGGTCAACGCGAAAAAGCTCCAGGGCATCGCGGACGTCAAGGACCTCACCGACCGCGAGCACGGGCTCCGGCTGGTCATCGAGGTCAAGAACGGCTTCAACCCGGAGGCCGTGCTCTCCCAGCTCTACAAGCTGACGCCGATGGAGGAGTCCTTCGGCATCAACAACGTCGCGCTGGTGGACGGCCAGCCCCTCACCCTCGGCCTCAAGGAGCTGCTGGAGGTCTACGTCGACCACCGCTTCTCCGTGGTGCGCCGGCGCAGCGAGTTCCGGCGCGGCAAGCGGCGCGACCGGCTGCACCTGGTGGAGGGCCTGCTGGTGGCGCTCGTCGACATCGACGAGGTCATCAGAATCATCCGGTCGAGTGAGAACGCCGCCGAGGCAAAGACCTCGCTCATCTCCCGGTTCGGCCTCAGCGAGATCCAGACCCAGTACATCCTGGACACTCCGCTGCGTCGGCTGACCAAGTTCGACCGGATCGAGCTGGAGGACGAGCGGGACCGGCTCAAGGGCGAGATCGAGCAGTTGACGCGCATCCTGGAGTCGGACGCGGAGCTGCGCAAGCTGGTCTCCACGGAGCTCTCCGCCATCGCCAAGAAGTACAGCACGCCGCGCCGCACCGAGCTGCTGGACTCCGCCGAGGCCCCGGTCACCTCCGTTCCGCTGGAGGTCGCCGACGACCCCTGCCGGGTGCTGCTCTCCTCCACCGGCCTGCTCGCCCGCACGGCCAACGGCGAAGCCGAGTTCGGCCAGGCCCCCAAGCGCGTCAAACACGACGTGATCGTCTCCGCCGTGCCCGCCACCACCCGCGGCGAGGTCGGCGCCGTGACCTCGACCGGCCGCCTGCTACGGCTGCAAGTGGTGGACCTGCCCCAGCTCCCGGAGTCGACCACCTCGCCCAACCTGGCGGGCGGGGCGCAGATCTCGGAATTCCTCACCCTGGAGTCCGACGAGACGCTGATCTGCCTGACGACGCTGGACGAGTCCTCTCCCGGCCTGGCGATCGGCACCCAGCAGGGCATCGTCAAGCGCGTGGTCCCCGACTATCCGGCCAACCGCGGTGAGCTGGAGGTCATCACCCTCAAGGAAGGCGACCGCATCGTCGGAGGCGCCGAACTGCGCACCGGTGAGGAGGACCTGGTCTTCATCACCGACGACGCGCAACTGCTGCGCTTCCAGGCCGGCCAGGTGCGCCCGCAGGGCCGCCCCGCGGGCGGGGTCGCGGGCATCAAGCTCGCCCAGGACGTGCAGGTGCTCTTCTTCGGCGCCGTCGACCCGGCCTCCGAGGCGGCGGTGTTCACCGCGGCCGGTGCGGAAGGCACCCTCGACGACTCGCTGAGCACCGCGAAGCTCACCCTGTTCGACCAGTACCCGCGCAAGGGCCGGGCGACGGGCGGCGTGCGCTGCCAGCGCTTCCTCAAGGGCGAGGACCGGCTGCGGCTGGCCTGGGCCGGCACCACACCCGCGCTGGCGGCGACCAAGAGCGGCGCCCCCGCCGAGCTGCCCGAACCCGATCCCCGCAGGGACGGGTCGGGGCTGCCGCTGAAGAAGCCGGTCGCCGCGGTGGCCGGACCCGTGTAGCAGAACGTCCGGCAGTACGGCTTCCGGGAGTGCGGGCTCCCGGGACCGGCTGGTGCGTACCGGGGCCCGGGGCCGGAGGCGAGTGGCGCAGCCACCGGCTCCGGCCCCGGGCCCCGCGCTCTTCCACGGCCGCGTCGCGCCTTCGCAGGCCCGTCCGCCGATCCGTCCTGCACCGTCCGTCCGCCGATCCGTCCTGCACCATCCGTCCTCCGGCGTCCGCCGTCCTCGTTCCGCGCCACGCGCCGGTCCGGGAGGGCGACCCTCACGCTGCGGCTCGGGTCAGCGCTGCGACCCGGATTCCGCCGTGGACAACCTCTGCACTGCCCTGCCCTCCGTGGCACTCAGCTCCTGGGTTCGCACGACGGACAGCAGTTCCAGCCGCTCGGCTCCCGGGCTTCCGGGCGGAGCGCTGAACCACAGCAGGCGTTGGCGTCCGTCCTCGCTGAGGAGGTTGTAACAGTCGAGTTCGATGACGCCGAGCACGGGGTGGACGATCCTCTTGTGGTCCATGCGGCGCACCGCGACGTCGTGGGTGTCCCAGAGGGCCGCGAACTCCTGGCTGCGGCGGCGCAGCACGGCGACCATCTTCGTGACCTCCGGGTCCCGGCCCCGCCGGGCGGCCGCTGCCTGGAGGTCGGCCACGAACACCCGGGAGTGCTGCGGGTGGTCCTCGGGCGGGTAGATGTCGCGCGCCTGCGGGTCGGTGAACCAGCGGTACACGAAGCTCGCCGACGGACCGCGGTGTGCCGGGGAACTGCCGAGCAGGGTCGAGGCCAGGTCGTTCTCCACCAAGGTTTCGTGCAGGTCGGTGATGACGCGCGCGGGAGTGTCGGACAGCCGGTCCAGGAGTCCGAGGAGCGCGGGCTGCACGTGTGCCGATGGTCCGGGTACGGACGGCGGGACCGGCCGTTCGGCCAGGTGGAACAGGTGGGCGCGCTCGTCGCCGTTCAGGCACAGGGTCCGGGCGAGGGCGGCCAGGGTCTGGGCCGAGGGCTGCGCCCCGTTCTTCGTGCTGCCGCGTTCCAGTTCGGTGTAGTAGTCGGCTGACAGTCCCGCCAACTGGGCGACTTCCTCGCGGCGCAGCCCGGGGACGCGCCGCCGCGGGCCCTGGGGGAGACCGACCTCGGCGGGACGGATGCGGTCGCGGCGTGTCCTGAGGAAGGCGCCGAGTTCTGGAAGGTTCACCCCTCCATGGTCGCTCGCCCGCGGGAGCGCAGCCAGGGGATGGCATCCCCTGGGTAACCGCAGCCCTGGCAAGGGCTGGGCGACCGGCCGATCGTGGAGAACCCGGCAGGGCAGCGGCGAAGCCGCGGCCCCACCCCCATCCACCACAGGAGTCAGCCATGCCTGCCCCCACCGCCCTCGGCGGGACCGCTGCCTCGGCGCAGCCCTCCGCCTCGTCCCGTGTCGCGCTCGTCACCGGCGGCTCGCGCGGCATCGGCCGCCGGACCGTCGGCCGGCTGGCCGCCGACGGATACGCCGTCGTGGTCGGCTACGCCGGCAACCGGGACGAGGCCGAGGCAGCCGTGCAGGAGGCCGTCACCAGTGGTGGCCGGGCGACGGCGATACGCGCCGACGTCGCCGACGAACATGCGGTCGCGGCCCTGTTCGACACGGCCGAAGCAGAGTTCGGCGGGGTCGACGTCGTCGTGCACGCGGCCGGGCGGATGCACCTGGCACCGATCGCCGAGCTGGACCTGGCCGACCTGGACGGCCTGCACCGCACCAACATCCGCGGCACGTTCGTCGTCGTGCAGCAGGCCGCCCGCCGGGTGCGCCCCGGCGGTGCGATCGTGACGTTCTCCACGTCCGTGCTGGGGCTCGCCTTCCCCCGCTACGGCGCGTACGCCGCCGGCAAGGGCGCGGTCGAGGCGCTGACGCTGATCCTGGCCCGGGAGCTGCGGGGCCGGGACATCACCGCCAACGCCGTCGCGCCCGGCCCCACGGCCACCGACCTGTTCCTGGACGGGAAGGACGAGGAGACCGTCGCCCGCCTGGCAGCCCAGCCTCCGCTGGAGCGCCTCGGTACCCCGGCCGACATCGCCGAGGTCGTGGCGTTCCTGGCCGCACCGGCCGGCCACTGGATCAACGGACAGGTCGTCCGCGCCAACGGCGGGATCGTCTGAACCGTCCGCGGCCACTCCACCGACTGACGAAAGGCCCTCCGGCGTCACCGGCCCCTGCTGGAAATCCGGGCAGGCGTCTGGCCGCGCTCGTCCTCGGACGCCGATGTGGCCGAGGCCGCTGAAGCCGTCGCGCGCCTGGTCGCGATGGAGCAAAGGCACCCGCCCCCTGCGCACCCGCACAGACCCCAGCCGGGACGGCAGCGAAATCGTCTCCGCGGTCGCCGACCGCGTCCGCGCCGACTTCTTCCGCCGTATCGGACTGGACAGCCTGCTCACCGCAGGCCGCTCCCTGTAACGCCCCGCTGAGAAGAGGAACGACCAGCCATGCCTTTCGCGAACTTCAAGGTCCCCGAGAAGACCCTCACCCCGAAGCAGAAGGAGGAGATCGTCACCCGCACCACCGAGCTGTACGTCGAGCTCTACGGCGAGCGCGCCCGCAACAACACCATGGTGCTGGTCGAAGAGGTCGCCGACGGCGGCTGGGGCATCTCCGGCACCGTGCTGACCCTCGCCCTGCTCGGCGAGGCGGCACCGACCGACACCAGCGACACCAGCGACGCCTGACCGCACCGACCGGCCGTCATTCGGCCATGGCAGCACCTTGGGACCGAGGACCGCCGGGTCGAGCCGCTTGTCCATGCTCAGGCAGTGTGCGGCTGGTGTCTGCCGGGACACCGGCTACCCGGCGAACTCCTGGACGGCGCCGGGCTCGTCGTACGGGCCGGACCCGTCCTCGCCGTACGGGCCGTACGAGTCGGGCTCGGGGTACGAGTAGGGCTCGGGGTACGGGGGCTCGTCGCCTCCGTACCCGCCGTCGTCCTCCGGGGCGCGGTCGACGAAGCGGAGCACTCCCCACAGGGCCTGTTCGTCCGGGGCTTCGGGACCGGCGGTGCAGGCGTGGAGACCGCGGAGCAGCGCCGCACCGTCCACACCGGAGCCGATCAGCACCAGTTCCGTCCCGCGGTGCCCGGACCGTGGCCTGGGCTCGGGTGCGAACCGGAGGAAGCCGCCCACCGCGTGCACCTCGTAGCGGTGCTCGGGGTCCGCCGCGCCGAAATCCACATAGCCCTTGATCCGGTACAGACCCGCGGGCCTGGTGTCCAGGAACTCCAGGAAGCGGCGCGGATCCAGCGCCCGGTCCGCGGCGAACTCCACCGACTCGTAGAGGTCGTGCAGATGGTCGTGGTGGCTGTCGCCGCCCTCGCACGGGCGCCCCGCAGCGGGAGGTCCGTGTCCGGCATCGGAGGGCCCCGCACCGGAGTACCCGTCGTCGTCATCGGTGCCGTACAGCAGCGAGTCGAACGAGAGCTGTTCGACAGGCGGCCGCGCACGCCGCACCCGGTCGAACAGCAGCGCCGGATCGACGCGGCCGAAGGACGCGGGCACGACGGGTGTACCGGGACTGAGGCGGCGCAACTGCGTGTGGAGAGCCTCCCGGTGGTCGTCGGTGACCCGGTCGGCCTTGTTGAGGACGAGCAGGTCCGCCGCGCCGGCGTGGCGCTCCAGTTCGGGATGACGGACCCGGACCGACTCGAACTCGGCCGCGTCGACGACCTCCACGAGACCGCCGTAGACGATGTGCGGGCTCGAGCTGGCCAGCACCATCCGGATCAGCGTCTCCGGTTCGGCCACCCCGCTGGCCTCGATCACGATGACGTCCATCCCGGCGGCGGGCCGCGCGAGCACGTCGAGGACCTCGTCCATGTCGCTGGTGTCCACCGCGCAGCACAGGCAGCCGTCTCCCAGGGAGACCATCGCGTCCACCTGGCCGGAGACCGCCATGGCGTCGATCTCGATGCTTCCGAAATCGTTCACGATCGCGCCGATGCGGGTGCCCCTGGCGGTGCGCAGCAGATGGTTGAGGAGCGTGGTCTTCCCGGAGCCGAGGAATCCGGCCAGCACCACGACCGGGATCCGGCCGCCCACCGCGCCCCGCCGCGCTCCGCTTTCCGTGACGCCCACGCCTGACGAACCTCCTGCCTCCTGCCGCTCCGGCGGCTTCGCGGATCCCCTCCCGCGGCCGCGGAACGCGAGCCGATCGTATCGAAGCGGACTCGGTCGCGCTCTGCGCAGGGCACCCCCGGCCGTCCGGAGCACAGGCCCGAGCGCACGGAGAGACGAGCGCACGGGAACGCGTCCGCGCACGGTACGGCGCCCCAGGTTAGGCTCGCCTGCGTGAGCACGTGTGCGACCGCCTCCCGGGACCTGGCCGAGCCTCTCGCGGGCACGGCGGCGACAGCCCGCACCTGGTTGCTGATCGAGCAGCCGGGCCCCTGGGGAAGGAAGGCGCTGACCCAGAGCCGGCTGGACCCGGACCTCGGGCAGGCGCTCGACGCGGCGGCGAGCGCGCACGGCGGCCGGGTCGCCCTGATCCGCCGTCCCGGACGGCACGCCGAGAGCGCCACCACCGCGCAGCACCGGGTGTTCCTCGCCCGCACGGACCCCGGCGACTCGTGGATCCGTACGACGACGCTCCGGGGCGACGGCTTGGCGGCGCTGCGCGAACTGGACTTCGCGGCGCTGGACACCGCTCCCCCGGGTGCGCGGTCCGCGCCGCGGAACACCGCACTTCCGGGCCCCGGCTGGGAGCCGTACGAGGGCGATCCCCTGGCCCTGGTGTGCACGAACGGCAGGCGCGACCGCTGCTGCGCCCTGCTCGGCAGGCCGCTGGCGGCCGAACTGGTGGCGTCCGGCGGGGCGGACGTCTGGGAGATCACCCATATCGGCGGCCACCGGTTCGCACCGACCCTGCTGGTGCTGCCCTACGGCTACGCGTACGGGCGGCTCACCGCGACGGCGGTGAAGGGCGTGGTGGACGCTGTCCGGGACGGTCTCGTGCTGACGGACGGCTGCCGCGGCCGGTCGGCCTGGGACCGTCCGGGACAGACGGCGGACCTGGCGGTACGTGCGCGCACCGGCGAAGCGGCCGCGCACGCGCTGACCGTGTCCGCGGTACGCCAGGAGCCCGCGCGGCACGGCTGCGAGGAGCAGCGCTGGCAGGTGACCGTCACACACATCGACGGGCGCCGCTGGAACGTGGCGCTGCGCGAGCGCGCCGAGGGCCCTCCCCTTCCGGCGAGCTGCGGCGCCGCACCGGCTGCACCGGTGCGCATGGACGTGGTCCGGTTCGAGGAACTGCCGGCCCCACGCACCACGTGAGGGGCCGGCGGCGACGGCAGAGGCGGACCGGACCGGGACCGTGCCGGTCCGGCCGATCCGGTGCGGCCGTCGGCACGGGTCGGTACCGTCCGGGACGTCCTCCGTCCGGGGGGCCTGCCGCCCGTCCCCGCCCGCCATGAGGTTGCCCGTGACCACCACCGGCATGTCTCCGCCCCGCAGCGACTCCGTCCCGGAACCGCCCGGCCCCCGTCCTCCGGGACGTCCGCGCCCGCTGCGCACCCCCGGCCGGCCCCGGCGGGTCTCGTCCCAGGTGCTGCTCATGCAGTTGGCGGTCGTCACGGGCGTGACGGCCGTGGCGACCGGGCTGTTCCTGGCGCCGTTCAGCGACCAGCTCGACGACCAGGCGTCGCGCCGCGCCCTGGCCATCGCCCAGGCGACCGCGGCGGAGCCGGGGCTGGACGACCTGCTGACCGGCGGCGCGGGCCCGCAGCCGAAGGGCCCGGTCCAGCGCCTCGCCGAGCGCGTCCGCCGGGCCACCGGTGCCAGCTACATCGTCGTACTGGACACCCGGGGTATCCGCTGGTCGCACCCGGAGCCGGACCGCATCGGCCACCGTGTCTCCACCGACCCCGGCCCCGCGCTGGCCGGCCGGGAGGTGCACCACATCGACGAGGGCACGCTGGGCAGATCGGCCCGGGGCAAGGTGCCGCTGCGGAACGCGGCGGGGAAGGTCGTCGGAGCCGTCTCGGTCGGCATCGCCTACGACAGCGTGCGCGACCGCTTCGTCCGCGCCCTGCCCGGTCTGCTCGCCTACGCGGGCGGCGCGCTGGGGGTGGGCGCGCTCGCCGCGCTGCTCGTCTTCCGCAGGCTGCAGAAACGCACCCACGACGTGGCGTTCTCCGACATCACGGCCCTGCTGGCCGAGCGGGAAGCCGTCCTGCACGGCATCCGCGAGGGTGTGGTCGCGCTGGACGCGGCCGGGCGACTGCGGCTGGTCAACGACGAGGCGCAGCGGCTGCTCGACCTGGGCCGGCAGCACCTGGGGATGTCCCCGCACCAAGCCCTGGGCCCCGGTAGGACGGCCGACGTGCTGGCCGGTGAGATTCCGGGGCCGGATCTGCTGACCGTCAGCGGTGGCCGGGTGCTGGTCGCCAACCGGATGCCGACCGACGACGGCGGTGCCGTCGCCACCCTGCGCGACCGGACCGAACTGGAACTCCTCGGCCGGGAACTGGACGGCTCGCAGGGTCTGATCGACGCCCTGCGCGCTCAGGACCACGAGCACGCCAACCGGATGCACATCCTGCTCGGACTGCTGCAACTGGGCCTGGTCGAGGACGCGGTGGACTGTCTGAGCGATGCCGTCGGTGTGCACCGGGCGACGGCCGAGGAGATCTCCGAGCACCTCCGCGACCCGATGCTCGCCGCCCTGCTCGTCGGCAAGGCCACGGTGGCCGCCGAGCGCCGCCTCTCCCTGCGCATCGCGCCCGGCACGCTGCTGCCCGACCGGCTGGTGGACCCTCCGGAGCTGGCCACGGTCCTGGGCAACCTGGTCGACAACGCCCTGGACGCGGCCGCCGGCTCGCCCGGCGGCCGCGTGACGGTGGGGCTCACCCCTGACGAGGGGCCACGCCGGACGGGGCTCACGCTGCGGGTGGCCGACAGCGGCCCCGGTGTCCCCGCCGAGCACCGGGAGGCCGTCTTCGCCGAGGGCTGGTCCACCAAGGAGCCGCCCGCGCACGGCCGCCGGGGGCTCGGGCTCGCGCTCGTCCGGCGGCTCGCCGAACGGCACGGCGGCAGTGCGCGGGTGGGCGAGAGCCCCGACGGCGGTGCCGAGTTCACCGTCGACCTGCCGGAGGCCCTGCATCCGCGGGCGACCGCGGCCGACCGTGGACCGCGCCGGGGCGAGCCGCCCGCCGGATGAGGCAGCCGCGCCCGGCGCGACGCCCTCGACCGGGCGGCGTCAGGAGGGGGATCACACCGCGCCCGCTCCCGTGAGGGAACGCACCTCGGACTCGGCATACCGTGCCGGGTCCGCGTCGCCGCGGGAGAGCAGGGTGCCCAGCCAGCCGGCGAGGAAGCCCAGCGGGATGGAGACGAGGCCGGGGTTCTCCAACGGGAAACAGGCGAAGTCCCGGCCGGGGAACAGGGCCTGCGGGCTGCCCGAGACGACCGGTGAGAACACCACCAGGACAACCGCGGGCAGCAGCCCGCCGTAGACCGACCAGACGGCACCGCGTGTGGTGAACCGCCGCCAGAAGAGGGCGTACAGCAGGACCGGCAGATTGGCCGAGGCCGCGACGGCGAAGGCGAGCCCCACCAGGAACGCCACGTTCAGCTCCTGCGCGAGCAGGCTCAGCCCGATGGCGACGGCCCCGACGGCCACGGCGGCGACGCGGGCGACGGAGACCTCGTCCGTCCGGTTGCCGTCGCCACGCTGCCGCTTCCGGCCGCCGCCACGCTGCCGCGGGAAGGGCGGGGAACCGGCGGGGTCACCCCGCCCGGCGGCGGTACCGGGCCGGGCGAACGACGCGTACAGGTCGTGTGCCGCGGCGGCCGAGGCGGCCAGGGTGATCCCCGCGACCACGGCCAGGATCGTGGCGAACGCGACGGCGGCGACCAGGGCCGTCAGGGCGGCTCCCCCGGTGGAGTCAGCGCCGCCGCCCAGCTCGGCGGAGAGCAGTGGGACGGCCGTGTTCCCCGCTGGGCTCGACCGGCGCACGGCGTCCGGGCCCACCAGCGCGGCCGCGCCGGTGCCGAGCACGATGGTCATCAGGTAGAAGCTCCCGATGAGGCCGATCGCCCACACCACCGACCGGCGGGCCGCCCGCGCGGTCGGCACGGTGTAGAAGCGGGCCAGGATGTGCGGAAGCCCGGCCGTGCCCAGCACGAGCGCCAGGCCGAGGCTGACGAAGTCGAGCCGGGAGGCCCACCCGGCTCCGCCGTAGCGCAGACCGGGGGCGAGGAAGTCCGCGCCGTGGCCGCTGCGTCCGGCAGCACTGGTCAGCAGTTGGGCCAGGTCGCCGCCGAAGCGCAGCAGCACCAGGATGCTGAGCGTGAGCGCACCGCCCATCAGCAGCACCGCCTTGACGATCTGGATCCAGGTCGTCGCCCGCATCCCGCCGCAGATGACGTAGAAGACCATGAGCGCGCCCACACCCAGCACCGTCCAGGTGTGCGCGGCCGCCCCGTGGCTGCCCAGCAGGAGCGCCACCAGGCTGCCCGCGCCCACCATCTGCGCCACCAGGTACAGCACCGAGACCACCACCGAGGAGCACCCCAGCGCGATCCGCACGGGCCGTTCGCGCATCCGTACCGCGACCACGTCGGCGAGGGTGTAGCGCCCGCAGTTGCGCACCAGTTCGGCGACAAGCAGCAGCACGAGCAGCCACGCCACCAGGAAGCCGACGGAGTACAGCATCCCGTCGTAGCCGTAGAGCGCGATCAGTCCGGCTATGCCGAGGAAGGAGGCGGCGGACATGTAGTCACCGGCGAGGGCGAAACCATTCTCCAGAGGGGTGAAGAGGCGACTCCCGGCGTAGAACTCCTCTGCCGAGCCGCGCCGTCTGCTGCCGGCCCAGCTCGTGATGGCCAGGGTGGCGGCCACGACGGCGCTGAACAGCAGCAGCGTCAGGGTCTGATGATGGCCGCTCACCTCGCGGCCTCCCCGGCCGTTCCGGAAGCGGCCCCGCCGGGCCCGGCCGCCGCGACCGCGCTGCGGGCCATGTCCTGGGTCTCCCAGCGCAGTTCGAGCGCGAGCCGGTCCCTGCGCAGTCGGGCGTGGCGCGTGTAGAGCCAGGTCAGCAGGAATGTGGTGGCGAACTGCGCGAGACCGGCGACCATTCCCACGTTCAGCACCCCGGCCACGGATCTCGCCATCAGACCGGGTGCGCAGACCGCGAGCACCACATAGCCGAGATACCACAGCAGGAACGCCGCGCTGACGGGCAGCGCGAAGCGCCGGTAGCGGCGGCGTACCTGCTGGAAGGCGGCACTGCGCTGGACGGTGGGATAGACGCCGTACGCGGCAGGCGGCGCCGGCTCCCGCCGCGGAGGAGGTGGACCGGCCTGCTGGAGCGGGGTACCGGGAGGAGTGCCGTGGACCTCGGCCCCGCCCGTGGCCAGGACGTCGTACCAGGGATCGTCGATGCGCATGCCCCAGAATGCGCGCATCCTGAAGATCACCTTCAGCGCAATCCCACCCCTTCACTCCTTCAGGTGAAACCTGGTTCTGGAGTGCAGGGGTGGGGCGCCGCAGGCCGGTGTGCCCTCGGTACCGGCCGATGTGCCGCCGGTGCCGGCGGGCGTGCTGCCGGTGCCGGCGGGCGTGCTGCCGGTGCCGGCCGGTGTGCTGCCGGTCAGACGTCGATGCGGGAGCGGTCCAGCGTGGAGGCGGAGGAGCTGATGAACTCCCGGCGCGGGGCCACTTCGCTGCCCATCAGCAAGGAGAACGCCTCCTCGGCCGCTTCCAGATCGCTGATGTTGATCCGCCGCAGCGTGCGGTGGCGCGGGTCCATGGTGGTCTCCGCGAGCTGGTCGGCGTCCATCTCGCCCAGGCCCTTGTAGCGCTGGATGGACTCCTTGTAGCGGACCTTCTTCCTCTCCAGCTCCAGCAGCGTCTGGCGCAGCTCGTTGTCCGAATAGGTGTACAGGTACTTGTCCTGCCCCTTCTTCGGGTTGATCAGCTCGATGCGGTGCAGCGGCGGCACCGCGGAGAAGACCCTGCCCTCCTCGACCATCGGCCGCATGTAGCGCTGGAAGAGGGTCAGCAGCAGGCAGCGGATATGGGCGCCGTCCACGTCCGCGTCGGCCAGGAAGATGACCTTGCCGTACCGGGCCTGGTCGATGTCGAAGGTCCGTCCGGACCCGGCTCCTATCACCTGGATGATCGAGGAGCACTCGGCGTTCTTGAGCATGTCGGAGACCGACGACTTCTGCACGTTGAGGATCTTGCCGCGGATGGGCAGCAGCGCCTGGAACTCGGAGTTGCGGGCCACCTTGGCCGTCCCCAGCGCGGAGTCGCCCTCGACGATGAACACCTCGGTGCGGTCGATGTCGTCCGCGCGGCAGTCGGCCAGCTTGGCCGGCAGCGCGGAGGACTCCAGCGCGGTCTTCCTGCGCTGCGCCTCCTTGTGCTGCCGCGCGGCGACCCGGGTGCGGGCCGCGGCGGCGATCTTCTCCAGCACCGCCCGGGCCTGCGCCTTGGCGTCCCTCTTGGAGGAGGTCAGGAACGCCTTCAGCTCCTTGGCCACGACCTGGGTGACGATGCGCGAGGCGGCCGAGGTGCCCAGCACCTCCTTGGTCTGCCCCTCGAACTGGGGCTCCGCCAGCCGGACCGTCACCACGGCGGTCAGCCCCTCCAACGCGTCGTCCTTGACGACGTCGTCGTCGGCGACCTTCAGCAACCGGTGCGTACGCAGCGCCTCGTTGACCGTCTTGGTGACCGAACGCTCGAACCCGGAGACGTGGGTACCGCCCTTGGGGGTGGCGATGATGTTGACGAACGACTTGAGCGTCGTGTCGTACCCCGTCCCCCAGCGCAGCGCGATGTCGACGCCCAGCTCGCGCTGCACCTCGGTGGGGATCATGTGCCCGCGGTCGTCCAGCACCGGCACGGTCTCCTTGAAGGTGCCCTTGCCCTGCAGCCGCAGCCCGTCGCAGACCGCCCGGTCCGGCGCGAGGTACTCGCAGAACTCGCTGATACCGCCGTCGTAGTGGAACGTCTCCTCCGCGACGCCTTCGTCCTCCAGGCGGCGCTCGTCCCGCACGACGATCGTCAGTCCGGGTACCAGGAAGGCCGTCTGGCGGGCCCGCGCGTGCAGCGTCTCCAGTGACAGCTTGGCGTCCTTGAGGAAGATCTGCCGGTCCCCCCAGTAGCGCACCCGGGTCCCCGTACGGGTCTTGGGGACCTTCTTGCCCTTGAGCAGCCCGCTCGAGGGGTCGAACGGCGCGTCGGGCCCGGACTCGGTGAAGATGCCGGGCACACCGCGGCGGAAGCTGATGCTGTGGGTCCTGCCGTGGAGGTCGACCTCGACGTCCAGCCGGGAGGAGAGCGCGTTGACGACCGAGGCGCCCACGCCGTGCAGACCGCCGGAGGCCGCATAGGCACCGCCCCCGAACTTGCCGCCGGCATGCAGCTTGGTCATCACGACCTCGACCCCGGAGAGCCCGGTCTTGGGCTCCACATCCACCGGGATGCCGCGGCCGTTGTCGCCGACCTCGACCGAGCCGTCGTCGTGCAGGGTGACCTCGATGCGGTCGCAGTAGCCGCCCAGGGCTTCGTCGACCGAGTTGTCGATGATCTCCCAGAGGCAGTGCATCAGGCCGCGACTGTCCGTCGAGCCGATGTACATGCCGGGCCGCTTGCGGACGGCCTCGAGCCCCTCCAGAACGAGCAGATGCCGCGCTGTGTAATTGGAACCGCCCTCGCGGTCTGCCCCGGTCAGCAGTGCGGTGGACGGCACGGACATGTCGGCGGTCACGCGGTTCGCTCCTCGCTGAATTCTGCATGAGACGGCTGGGTTGCCGCGTCAGAGGGTACCGAGGCCCAAGAGGGCACGTGGCGTGCGACCCAGCGGACGGAACAGGAGAACTGCCATGCTATCCCACGTTCGATATCCTGTTCGATAAGAGCTCGGGTGCCGTACACATCACGTTCCCATCGAGGCATGAACCATTTAGGCTCCGGGCACGTCCTCCACAACGCCGGGTTGAACGGCTCGGAGTCGGAGGACGACACAACGCCACGAAACAGACCTGCCAGCGCCACTGGCAGAGCCGGCCACCACCCACCGTCACAGACCGAACGACAGACCGAACACATCGACGGACCACCGACGGAAAGCCCCCAACCCCTGCAATACGGCCCATTCGCCGCCACCCGGCAACAATCCGGCCTCCCGGCCAAAAAAGTTCGGGAATGAAGGCCAGTGCGGGAACGTTTTCGGCCTGGTTGGATGTTGACCCTGGTACGACAGCTCGTCGAGCTAGAGAAGAGGCGACGTGACTACAGTTCTGACCCCCGCGACTCCGCTGACGGCAGCCGACCGCTGTGACCGGTGCAACGCTCAGGCGTACCTGCGCGTTGTCCTCGTGAGCGGCGGAGAGCTGCTGTTCTGCGCCCACCATGGCCGCAAGTTCGAGCCGGAGCTCAAGAAGATCGCCGCGGAGATACAGGACGAGACGGAGAAGCTCACCGCGACTCCCGCGACCGCAGGCGAAGACGAACGCTGACCTGCTGAACCGACGCTTCGCGTCCACGTCCGAAACGACGCTTCGCGTCCACGTCCGGAACGACGCTTCGCGTCCACGTCCGACGAGCTTCCCCGGCGCAGGCCGGATCCGGCGGACGGTCCTCCCGACCTTCGGGAGGACCGTCCGCCCTCGTCATTCGCGGCCCCGGACCCGACGGGAGCACCCACAGCACCGCCGCGTGACGCCTGCCCCTCCTGCGTGACGCCTGCCCACGTCGCGTGAGCCCTGTCCACCCGCCTCCGGTCAACGACACAGCGTGCCGCTCTCGTCCGGACGGGTGACAAGGTCGGCGCCCGGCCGAGGTGCGCCACCGCTCGCGGGCCTCGCGCCCCGTCACCTCGCCCGCTCCGGCCCCCGGGCCCGGAGCCCCGCGGGAGCGCGCCTCGCGGCCCCTTCAGCTCCCGGCTGGGGCAGGGGCGCCGTCCTGGTCCCCGATGAAGGATCCGACCGCGGAGATCCGCGTATAGACGCCCGGACGTCCCGCCTGACCACAGCCGATCCCCCACGAGACGAGTCCCACGAGCTTGCCCCGGGCGACCAGCGGACCCCCGCTGTCCCCCTGGCAGGCGTCCTTGCCGCCCTGCTTCAACCCGGCACACATCATGGTCGCCGGGTCGTAGGTTCCGTCCAGGGAACCGGGATAGGCCCGTCGGCAGTCCGCATCCGGCAGGACGTTCACCCGTGCGGCGTGCAGGGTGGTCGCGTAATCCGCACGGCCGGTGGTGTCGCCCCAGCCGTAGACCGAGGCCGGTGTGCCGGCCCGGTAGCCGGGATCACCTTCCTGGGCCAACGGAAGGACGGACTCCCGCGGCACGGAGGACGCCAGGTGCAGCACCGCGATGTCGCCTCTGTTGGATGTCGGGTCGTAGTCCGGGTTGACCCTCGACGACTCGACTGCGATCTCCTTGCCCGCCGTGCTCGTCAGATCCCCGCGCCCGGTGATCACGCGCAGGTCGTCGACCTGGGAGGAGTCGGCCCCCAACACCTCACGGCTGAGGCAGTGCGCCGCCGTGACCGCCGTGCGCGGTCCGACCAGAGCGCCACCGCAGAACTGGCCGGAGCGCCGCGGCCCGAACCGGGCCCGGCTGGAGAGCGCCACCACCCACGGATGCGCCTCGGCACTCACCGGGGAGCCTCCGATGACGACCTTGCCGGGACTCGCGTCGTGGGCGGGGGACTGCGCGACGGACTGCGGAGCCACCGAAGCGAGCAGCACCGCTATGAGCGCTGCCCCCAGGACGAGGGGGCGACTTCCGGGACGCCCCCCGACGCGGCGGGCTCCTGTTCGCTTACAGCGCATCGATCGCATGAGACCGGCCTCCTGACCGTACGGAACTCTCTGGCTACCCAGGGTGTTCCGGGTGCACGCGACTCGCATCCCGGGAGACCCGGGACGAGCGCTGAACATTCATACAGGTGAGCGGACGCCGCGCCCGGCTCGACAGGCGCCGGACCGGCACTGCGGGGTCTTCACCGGCGTTGCAGGTTCTGCGCTGCCGGGCGCGCGCCGCCGGATCTGCGCCACCGGCGCGGCGGACACCGCCTGGCGGGACGGGGGGGGGGAGCTCACGGATGGAGCCCGGCAGCACTGAGGCCGGTGAACCCCTGATTCGGGTTCACCGGCCTCGTGTTCCGCCGTATCCGGTCCTACCGCCGCGACCGGATCTCCGTGCTTCTGTGATTCCGTGATTCCGTGCTTGCGGCAACGGGTGGTTCCCGCGATGCGGACCGCCCGTGGACGCCCCGGTCGGCGGCTGCGCCGTCGGTCCGCAGCCGTCCGCCGGTCCAGCAGTCCGTCAGTCCAGGTAGTCGCGCAGGACCTGGGACCTGGAGGGGTGTCGCAGCTTGGACATGGTCTTCGACTCGATCTGCCGGATACGCTCCCGCGTGACGCCGTAGACCTTGCCGATCTCGTCGAGCGTCTTGGGCTGGCCGTCGGTCAGACCGAAACGCATCGAGACGACGCCCGCCTCGCGCTCGCTGAGCGTGTCGAGCACAGAGTGCAGCTGCTCCTGCAGGAGCGTGAAGCTGACCGCGTCCGCCGGGACGACCGCCTCGGAGTCCTCGATCAGATCGCCGAACTCGCTGTCCCCGTCCTCGCCCAGCGGAGTGTGCAGCGAGATCGGCTCCCGGCCGTACTTCTGGACCTCGACGACCTTCTCGGGCGTCATGTCCAGCTCCTTGGCCAGCTCCTCCGGGGTGGGCTCGCGGCCCAGGTCCTGGAGCATCTGGCGCTGCACACGGGCGAGCTTGTTGATGACCTCGACCATGTGCACCGGGATCCGGATGGTGCGGGCCTGATCGGCCATGGCGCGGGTGATGGCCTGGCGGATCCACCACGTCGCGTACGTCGAGAACTTGTAGCCCTTGGTGTAGTCGAACTTCTCGACCGCACGGATCAGACCCAGGTTGCCCTCCTGGATCAGGTCCAGGAACAGCATCCCGCGGCCCGTGTAGCGCTTGGCCAGCGAGACCACCAGACGGAGGTTGGCCTCCAGCAGGTGGTTCTTGGCGCGGCGCCCGTCCTCGGCGATGATCTCCAGCTCCCGCTGGAGCTTGGGGGCCAGCTTCTCCTCGACGGCCAGCTTGTCCTCCGCGAAGAGACCGGCCTCGATCCGCTTGGCGAGTTCGACCTCCTGCTCCGCGTTGAGGAGCGGCACCTTGCCGATCTGCTTGAGGTAGTCCTTGACCGGGTCGGCCGTGGCGCCCGCGGCGGCGACCTGCTGGGCCGGCGCGTCGTCCTCGTCATCGTCGGAGATGACGAAGCCCTCGTTCTCGTTCTTGATCTCCGCGGCAGGACCGTCCTCAGGGCCCGGCTTGCCGGCGGGCTTGGGAGCGATGTCCTCCACCAGCTCCTCGTCGCCCTCCAGGAGTTCGTCGACGACGTCGGACTTCTTGGCCGCGGTCTTCTTGGGCGCGGCCGCCTTCTTGGCTGCGGTCTTCTTCGCCGCGGTCTTCTTGGCGGCAGCCTTCTTCGCAGGCTTCGGCGCGACGTCCTCCCCGGCGGCACCCTGTTCCGGGGCGGCAGCCGCGACAGGAGCCGAGGCAGCAGCCGGGGCAACCGGAGCCGCACTCGCCGGAGCGGCCTTCTTGGCCGGTGCGGGCTTGGCAGCGACCGTCTTGGTGGCGGTGCGCTTGGGCTGGGTCTTCGCTGCGACGCTCTTGCGGGTGCGCTTGGGCGCCTCGGCTGCACTCACCATCAGCGTCACACCCTCCTCGTCGAGGATCTGGTTGAGGCTGCGCAGAACGTTCTTCCACTGGGTTGGCGGAATCTGGTCAGCCTCGAAGGCCCGGCGCACGTCGTCGCCGGCGATCTGCCCCTCAGCCTTCCCTCGCTCGATGAGCGCCATCACGGACTCGGATTCGGCGATCTCCGCGGGGAGAGTACGGGATGTGCTGGCCGACACGAACAACCTCTCGGAACGATGGAAACGGCGGGCCGCCGGCGGAGATGAACCGACGGCGCGGGCGGAGCAGTGGAGAAATATCGGGCACGAACAAGAGCCCCGGACGGAGCGCCCGTATTCCCTCCTCCGCTGTCACCTCTTGAGTCATCGCAGGGGAACGGGAAGCGTTACGCCCAATTCACGTGGCCCGAGTCACACCGCATACACCTCATACGTGTGAACATCTGGATGAAAAGGTTACCCCGACGCACTGCCGTGTCCCGTACGGGACCGTGCGACTGCGCCCCCGGGCCCGGAACCGGGCCGCGGACGGGCAGCGGACGAGCTCGAACGGGCACTGACGGACAGGGAACGACTCCCCGAACGGGCCCGGACGGACAGGACCGCGCACACGGAGACCTCATGAATCCGACACGTGATCCACTCCAGATCTCCGCACGGGGGTGCGGACGTCCGGTCCGGCAGCGTCACCCGGCATCGGCCGTTCCGGCGCTCGGCGCCGCGCCCCGGAAGCGAGCCCGGACGGCACCTCCCGGCAGTACCGCCGGAGCACCGTCCCGCAGCGCGTCCCGCAGGCGTCCGAGGGGCCGATGGACGCGAGAGCAGCGCCCGCGCTCCACGGCCGGCCTTCTCGGGCAGGACACCTTGCCGGTTTCCGGTGGATCCGCGATCCGTGCTTCCGGCAGCCGGAGCCGTCCGACCGAGCCGTACCGGGTCGGCCGGAACGGACCGGAACGGAACGACGGGGTCTGGCGGGAGCAGCCTGGGACGGGCGGGACGCACTGCGGCCGCCGGTGCGTGCAGGCCCGTTGCGCATCCGCGAAGGGACTGGCGTCGTGCCGCGGCCCGTCGGCCTACGGCACGACGGGCTCCCTCGTGCACGCGCCCCGCCGGACCTCGGCACACGGTCGTGCGGACCGACGAGCGGCCGAGCCGGGCTGCGGACGGGAGCCGGTCGGGACGCCCCGAACGGATCGGCACGAAGCTCCGGCACCAGGTCCGGATCGGCACCCGGACGGACCTGCACGGAAGCCACCACCCCGACCCCGCGCGCAGTTGGCCGGGCCCGGCGTTCGGCACAACGGGATGTTCCTGGCAGGAACCGGGACCACTGCACGAACGAGGACGCCGTACGGCTCCGGAGCCGCAGGCCGCGACGAGCCGGAGCCGACGAGAGACACCGACGTGCCTGACCCGGGGGGACCGCGTCGGGGTCGCGGGGCCGATGGCACGGGGCCCAGGAAACGAGCTGCCCGCCGAGGGAGGTGCGACCCGGCCGGAGACGTGGGGACAGTGGACGGCGACCGGCGGTCTCGCCCGCGCGTCGGAGCAGCCCCGCCGACCGGGCAGACTGCTCCGGGCCGGGTGGCGTCGACGGGGTGAAGGGCGCACCACGGTGCGGAGCACCGGGCGGGCGCTTGGGGGCTCGACACCGGGTGGTCGGCCCCGAGCGCGCCCGCACCGGTCAGTGCTCGCGCGGGGCGGGCACCACATGGTCCGCCCCGCCGGGGGCACCGGCACCGCCAGGCTGACCCGGCTGCCCCGCCCCGGCGGGCACCCCATGGGTTCCCGGCTGTGCGGCCTGCGCCGGCTGCGCGGACTGGCCGGAAGCGGCTTGAGCGGGCGCACCCTGCGCGGGCTGCGCGGCGGCCACGGATTCGGCGTTCCCGCCCAGGACCTGGCGCATGGCGGACTCGGCGACAGCCGCTTCACCCGAGACGAGCGCGTCGACGACCCGGCGGTGGTGGGTGACGGTGTCCTCGGTCGGGTGGTCACAGCAGGCGGTCGGACCGCCCGACACCTGCAACGCGGAGGAGACGATGCCGGAGAGGTGCTCCAGCATCCGGTTGCCTGCCGCCTGCAGGATGAGCCCGTGGAACTCCGCGTCGGCGCGGGAGAAGGTGAGGGTGTCGCCCTGCGTGTGCGCGTGCCCCATGATCTCCACCATGTCGCCGAGGCGCTGATGGACGTCGTCGTGGCTCTCTCCGGCTGCGAGCCGGGCAGCGAGGGGCTCGATGGCCCAGCGCAGCTCGCACAGCTCGCGCCGCTGGCCCTCGCGCTGGGGGCCGAAGGCCCGCCACTCGATGATGTCGGGGTCGAGCAGGTTCCAGTCGCTGACGGGCCGGACCCGGGTGCCGACGTTGGGGCGCGCGCTCACCAGGCCCTTGGCCTCGAGGACGCGCAGCGATTCGCGCACGACCGTACGCGAGACCTCGAACCGCTGGCCGATCTCCTCGGGGACGAGCGGGCGGTCCGCGCCCAGGTCCCCCGAGACGATCATCTGGCCGAGCTGCTGGACGAGTTGGCCGTGCAGGCCCCTGCCTCGGCTACCGGACGCACGTCGGCCCACTCGGTTCATGTCTGCCTCGGAACCCTCCCACGCAGAGGCGTTGGTTGTCGTACGCGCCGTTCCCGTCGACTCGGCGTATGCGTAGCGGTCCAGCTCGCCCGGTCCTGCGAGGCCGGTGTCGACGGGGCGAGCCGCGGTCATCATGGAGTGCGCAAGGGTAGTCACGACCACTTGTGTCGGCCTAGGCCAGCGCGGTCTTGAGGGCTTTGGTGAAAAGCACACGAAAGGGTGATCGTTGACTGCCATGCAATTGACGCCTTATCGGAAAGAACGGACCACATCACTGGTGGTCAGAGCCATCCACGGGCCCTCGGTGCCGGATTGGCCCTCTTGACGAACGAACGCCTGCCGGATCGGCGCGCTTTCCGGCCCTGAGCGCCCCAACCCCGGCTCCGCGCACGGCCGTCGCCCCCCGGGGCTACCGCTGCCGCGGCCGACCGCGCAGGGAGGTGAGGGCGTACAGGCAGAACAGCACCGTGACGGACAACGCGAGGGCTCGACCGACCGGTTGCGCCACCACTCCCATGGCCACGGCACCCGACTGCTCAGCCGCCGACGGCCAGGGAAGGAGCATCGTCGAACGCAGCCGGTCCGAAAGCCCCTCGAACGACGCGCCCCCGGGACCGGCTGCGGCGCTCCAGACCAGCGGCGCCACCAGTGTCGGCACGGCCGCAACAGCAGCCACGCCCAGCACAGTCGACCGGAAGACCCCGGCAGCCAGCAGCCCCGCCCAGGCGCAACCGACGCAGAGTGCGAGCAGAGCCAGAGTCTGGACCCCCACCGAGGGGGCCTGCTCCCCGACCCCGGAGCCGCCCGGAACGGAGAGGCCGGCGAGGTCCGCGATGTCGAATGCGTGAGCGGGAAAAGCGGCGGCCAGTCTGTCCGGGCCGTAGAGCAGGCTCAGTGCCACCGCATTGCACAGTACGGTCGCCAGGCACAGAGCAACCGCCGTACCGGCCGTCACCCCGAGCTTGGCCACCAGCAGGCCGAGCCTGCGCGGCACCGGGACATGCGCCGGAACCAGCGCCGGGTAGCGGAACTCCTGGCCGAACGCCAACGCTCCCAGCAGTCCCGCGACGACGGCCGCCGGCGGCACCAGGAACGGCGACCCCGGAGGCCACCCCGTCAGCAGCTTCAGCCCGGGCGCGGTGCCCGTCGCGGGGACCGCCGGAATTCCGGCGGTCCCCGCCGTCACCACGGAGATGACCAGTCCCGACACCAGCGCCGCCAGGATCAGCACCCACGGCGTGCGTACGCCGAACAGCCGCATCAGTTCGTACCGGAGCGGCGCCACCGGACCCGGCCTGCGCACGACAGCCGACAGCGGGAGCACCCTCCCGCCGGCGGGGGCCGCATGCGCGGAGCCGGCCGATGCGGAGCGCCCCGAGGGGCCCGAGGGACCGTTTCCGGGGGAACGCAGTCCGGCCCCGGTCGCTGACGTCTTCCCGGCCTTCGGCCCCGCGGCGGTACCCGAGCCCCGGTCCGCACCGTCCGACGCCGAGAGCAGGCTCGCGGCCGTTCTCGGCCCCTGGTCCTGGACTGCTGCGGCAGGGTTCCGCTCCCCCGGCGCCGCGGGCTCGGCCCCTTGTGCGGGAGCGCGCGGCTCCGTCCGGGCTGACTCGTCGGCCGCCGGTACCTGCCGCTCCTCCGGGGCCGGGGCGGGTGCCGAGGTGGAGTCCGGGGAGGGGGCCGGTGCCTGGTCCGTGCCGGACTGCGCGGGACCTCCGCGGGAAGGCCCGGAACCCCGGTGTACCCGCCGGCTCCGCTCACCGGCGGTACCCGCGACGGCCTCCGCGTCGTCGTGTCCCGCCGGAACCAGAGCTCCTTCCTGGACCGCGGTGTCCTCGGCCGCCGGTGCCCGCTCCCCCGCGTTCCGTCCCGGCACGGCCGGACCGACTTCGGCGGCGTCTTCTCCCGCCTCCGCCTCCCGCCTCCCGGCGGACTGCGTTCCGGACCCGGCACCCGCGCGCGGACCGGCCGGCGACTCGCCTTCCGCGTCCGCCCCGTCCCTCCCCACCGCGGGACCGCCCGGCTTGTAGCTGCCGGGCGCGGGAACGGAGGCATGCCCCGCAGAACCGGCACCTTCCTCCTCGTCGTGCGCCGCGGCCTCTTCGGATTCCGCCCGACCCCCGTGATCCCCGCGGCAGGTCTCCGCGTCTGCCCCGTCCGCTGGCTTCTCCGCTCCCGTGGCTGCAGCCCCCGCACTTTCCGCTTCCGGCTGCGCAGCTCGTCCGTCCGCCCTGTGCAGTGGTCCTGGTCCGGAGCGGTCTCCCACGTCCCCGACCTCTTCGGCGAGCAGGTGCACGAGGATGCCGTGCCGGTAGGCGGACTCCCCCACGGCCGCGCAGTCGCTCCCGTAGACCGAAACCCGGCTGCCGCCCTCGCACACCACCTCCATCGCTCCGCGCCCGGCGCCCGCCCGCTCCCCACTGCGTGCCTCTTGGGACAGCACTGCGGCGAACCGCTCCGCGTGCGGTGTCCTGACCGCCACCCGGGGGCGGAGCCGGGTCCGTGAGAAGTCCGCCGCGGTCTGGTCCGCCACGAGTCGGCCCCGGTCCAGGGACACCACCCGATCCGCCGTCCGCGCGGTCTGTCTGGGGTCGCGGGAGGTGGCCAGCACCAGTCCGCCCTGCCGCACATATCCGCGCAGCAGCCCGGTCAGCCAGGTGGCTTCCCGTGGCGAAAGCCCCCGCGTCGGCTCGTCCAGTACGAGGGTGTGCGGGTCGCCCAGCAGCGCCGCCGCCATCCCGAGCCTGCGGTCCATACCGAGCGAGAAGTCGCCGAGCCGCTGATCGGCCAGCCCACTCAGTCCGACCAGGTCCAGTACTTCGTCAGCTCTGTCGAGCGGTACTCCGGCCACCGCGGTGAGCATCCGGAGCTGCCCCCGAGCGGTGCGGGCCGGGTGAGCGGGGACATCACCGAGCAGGACACCGATCTCCCGGGCAGGGTGCGGGATCCGCTGCACCGGCCGCCCGCGGAAGAGGCCCACGCCCCGTCCTGGAACGAGCTGGAGCAACAGCCGCAGCGCTTCGCTCTTGCCCGAACCGGCCGGGCCCAGCAGCACAGTGACCTCACCGGGGCGCGCCTCGAAGGTGAGGTCGTCGACTTGCGGCGGACGCTTGCGCCGGACCGTGCTGGTGAGTCCGATGGCCTGAATCATCGCTTCTCCCGCAGAACGCGTGGCAGACGCACCTCTGCACGATAACGCGACATTTCCTACTTTCCGGGTAGCCGCTCGGCGCACTCCCGACCGGAAGTACGGTCCGTACGGTCCGTACGGTCCGTACGGTCCGTACGGACCCGGCGTACCGTTCGGTCTCAGACTTCCGGTCGCAGCATCGGCGGGTTGAGCAGCGTCGCCCCTCCGGCGCGGAACAGCTGGGCCGGTCGCCCTCCTTGCCGGGTCGTCGTCCCACCGGTCGGCACCAGGAACCCCGGGGTGCCCGTCACCTTGCGATGGAAGTTCCGGGGGTCGAGCGCCACACCCCAGACGGCTTCGTAGACCCGTCGCAGCTCCCCCACCGTGAACTCGGCCGGACAGAAGGCGGTGGCGAGCGAGGAGTACTCGATCTTGGATCGGGCTCTCTCCACTCCGTCCCGCAGGATCTCGCCATGGTCGAACGCGAGCGGTACGTGCTGCTCCTCCGCTTCCCGGTCGGCCCCGTCCGCCGCTTCGAGAAGGGCGTCCGTCGCCGCCCACCGGGCACTGCGCGCGTCTCCGCCCGCGATGGGCGAGGGAAGGTCCGGCGCGAGGACGAGGTACGCGACACTGACCACCCGCATCCTCGGATCCCGCTGCGGCGCGCCGTAGGTGGCGAGCTGCTCGAGGTGTGCGCCCGCGTCCTGGTCCTCGAGCGCCTGCGAGCGCAGGCCCGTCTCCTCGGTGAGTTCCCGCCCCGCAGCCGACTCCAAGTCCTCGTCGTCCCGCACGAACCCACCCGGCAGCGCCCACCTGCCCTGGTACGGAGGCTCCCCGCGGCGCACGACAAGCGCGTACAACGCGTCCTTGCGGACGGTGAGCACCACAAGGTCGACGGTGACAGCAAAGGGCGGGAAGGCCGACGGGTCGTAGGGCATGGCGCGATCATAGTCGTCTCCTTGACGATAAACAGTCCGTTCCGAGGCAGCACCCGCACCTCCTTCGCCTTTCGCGGGGTCGAACGGAACCGCCGCTCAGCAGGTGGCGTCCTCCGCCTCTCCGTCGGGCGGCCCGTCCTCGTCGTCCCCGAGTTCCGTCTCTCCTCCGTTCCTGAGACAGCGCCGTACCAGCTCGGGATCGAGCCCCTCGTTGCAGGCGTGGTGAAGCAGCTGGGCGAAGAGGTAGTCGGGGTCGGTCCGCAGGGCCAGTCCCAGAGCCACGCGGGCGGTCGGGACGTCTCCCGACTTCCAGGCGACCCAGCCGGCCAGCGCGATCAGCGGCACCCCGTGTCCCGAGTAGGGCCCCGCGCAGCGCCGGGCAAGCGCTCGCCAGAGTCGCAGCGCATGGGCGGAGTCCGCACCGTCCGTCCACGCGGCAACCTGGTCACGGGTCTCCCGGTCCTGGATGGCGAGGATCACCGAGGCGCACTCGTCGTGGCCGAGCAGTCCGTCGTCCTGCGCGTCCTGGGCGGAGATCTGCGTCGCCGTATCGGGCAACCGCCGCTGGAAGCGCTCCAGCAGCCGTCCCAGGAGCGCCAGGGTCTCGGCGCGCACCTGCTGACGTCCCTCCTCGAAGAGCATCCGCCCGGTGAGTTCGGCATCGGCGCCCTCCAGGACACGGATCTGCTCCTCCGCGAACGGCGGTCCCAGCGCCGCCAGTCGCTTCTCCATGTCGCGGAGTGAGCCGTGCATGGGCATTCCGGCGTACGCGGCGGCGGCAGCCATGGGCGAGGTACCGGAGCGCTCGATGGCGACGCCCTCGGGCGGGCAGCAGCCCGAGTCGGGGCAGCAGTAGGAGAAATACCTCCCTTCCGAGAGGCACAACGCCTCGTACACGGGCATCTCGAGATCACCGCAGGCCCGCCGCAGATGCTGCACGAGAGGGCGCAGCCGTTCCATGACCTCCCTGCCGGTGCGCTCTGTGCCCGGTTCCCGGCACAGGAACAGCAGGGCTCCGTCAGGACGGGCGTCCCGGGCCCGTGAGCTGGAGTCGAGACATTCGGCGAGTTGCGCGGCGAAGGCGGCCCAGCCGCTGTCGGCGTCGGGGAGGCCGACCCTCAGACGCCCGCCGAACCGCCCCCGCTCGCCGTGGAGGGCGACGACGACGAGGGAGTCGTCCGGATAGAAGCCGAGCAGGTAGGGAAGCGCTTCGGCGAGTTCGGCGGGACTCCGCAGAGAAACGCTCGGTTGTGCGGAGAGGGGGGTCCGCTGCGAGGGAGCGGTGGGTTCGCTGCCGCGGGATTCGCGGTCGTGCTGTGTCATGCCTCGACGGTGCCGTCGCTGCGGGAATTCCGGCCGCCGGTTGTCCACAGCCGAGACGACTCACATGGTTGTCATATCGGTGGCGGGTTTTCCACAGACCGGATTCCACACATGTCCGCGGCATCGGGTTGCATGGACGCATGAGTGATACGAAGCTGCGGCAGGCCGCCGACGCGGTGCTCGCCGATCTCGTCGGCGACCGCGAGGGGACGGCCCGGCTGCGCACGGACCAGTGGCGGGCCATCGAGGCACTGGTCGCGGAGCGGAGGAGAGCGCTGGTCGTGCAGCGCACCGGCTGGGGGAAGTCGGCGGTCTACTTCGTCGCGACCGCGCTGCTGCGCAGGCAAGGCGCAGGTCCGACGGTGATCGTCTCGCCGCTGCTGGCACTGATGCGCAACCAGGTGGAGGCAGCCTCCCGGGCCGGGATCCAGGCCCGGACGATCAATTCCGCGAACCCGGAGGAGTGGCGGACCATCGAGTCCGAGATCGCCGACGGACGGGTCGACGTGCTGCTGGTCAGCCCGGAGCGCCTCAACAATCCGGATTTTCGCGATCATGTGCTGCCCAGCCTCACCGCGTCCACCGGTCTGCTCGTCGTGGACGAGGCGCACTGCATCTCCGACTGGGGCCACGATTTCCGTCCGGACTACCGGCGACTGCGGACCATACTCGCCGAGCTGCCTGCGGGCGTCCCGGTGCTGGCGACGACCGCCACGGCCAATGCGCGGGTCACGGCCGACGTCGCCGAGCAACTCGGTACCGGCAGGGCGGCGGACGACGGCACGGACCCGGGCGCGTCCCCCGCATTGGTGCTGCGCGGCTCCCTGGACAGGGAGAGCCTGAGCCTCGGTGTCCTGCGGCTGCCCGACGCCCCGCACCGTCTGGCCTGGCTGGGGCAGCACCTGAAGTCCCTGCCGGGGTCGGGCATCATCTACACCCTCACCGTGGCGGCCGCCGAGGAGGTGACGGCCTTCCTCCGCCAGTGCGGACACGAGGTGGCCTCCTATACGGGCCGCCAGGAGAACGCCGACCGCGAAGCGGCCGAGGCCGATCTCCTCGCCAACCGGGTCAAGGCGCTGGTGGCGACATCAGCTCTGGGCATGGGCTTCGACAAGCCGGATCTGGGCTTCGTGGTCCACCTGGGCTCGCCGTCCTCTCCCATCGCCTACTACCAGCAGGTCGGCCGTGCGGGCCGCGGTGTCGAGCATGCGGAGGTGCTGCTGCTCCCCGGCCAGGAGGACGAAGCGATCTGGCGCTACTTCGCCTCGCTGGCCTTCCCTCCGGAGGAGCAGGTGCGGCGGACCCTGGATGTTCTGGCGGCCTCCGAGGCTCCGATGTCGCTGCCTGCTCTGGAGCCCCGGGTGGAGCTGCGTCGCTCCCGCTTGGAGGTGATGCTGAAGGTGCTCGATGTGGACGGCGCGGTGCAGCGGGTCAAGGGAGGCTGGGTCGCCACAGGCCGGCCCTGGCGCTACGAGGCCGAGCGCTACGAGTGGGTCGAGCGGCAGCGGCAGGCCGAACAGCGGGCGATGCGTCACTACACCGAGACGACCGACTGCAGGATGGAGTATCTGCGGCGGGAGCTCGACGACGAGTCGGCGGCACCATGCGGACGGTGCGACAACTGCGCCGGCAGCAGATTCAGCCCGGACGTCGACGAATCGCTCGTGGTAGCTGCTCGAGGCGAACTGAACAGGCCCGGAGTGCGGATCGAGCCGCGGAAGATGTGGCCCACCGGAATGCAGGCTGCCGGCCTGGATCTCAAGGGGCGGATCCCCCAGCAGCAGCAGGCGTCACCCGGCAGGGCCCTGGGACGTCTCTCGGACATCGGCTGGGGAAACCGGCTGCGGCCCCTGCTGGCCGAACAGGGAAGCGACGGCCCGGTCCCGGAGGATGTGCTGCGTGGCGCGGTGACAGTCCTCTCGGTCTGGGCCAAGGGGCCTGACGGCTGGTCCTCAGGAGGTGACAGGGAGAGAGCGGAGCGGCCGGCCGGCATCGTGGCGGTCGATTCCCGGACCCGCCCGCAGTTGGTGCGGTCCTTCGCGGAACGGATCGCGGACATCGGCCGGATTCCGCTGCTCGGTGCGATCGCCTGCACGGACGAGTTCGGGATGCTGAACGGCGCGCGCACCAACGGCGCCCAGCGGCTGCGCGCCGTCCACGAGGCGCTGACGCTGCCCCCGGAGCTGGCGGAGTCCCTCGCTGCCCTGGAGGGGCCGGTCCTGCTGGTGGACGACTACACGGCCACGGGGTGGACGATCGCGGTGGCCGCGCGGATGCTCCGCCAGGCGGGTGCCGAGGAAGTGCTGCCGCTGGTCCTCGCCACCCAGAACTGACCGGACGGACCGACCGGACGGAACGGGGTGGGCCGACCCGGCCGACGGCCCGCCACACGCTCCGTCGGCCCGAGGCGGTGCGGAGCAGCAGTTCGGGCGCGGGGCCGGTCGCTCCGGGCACCGGCCGGCCCCAGCGGCACCGGGCAGGCTGCACACTCGCCGCGGCTGCCCCTCGGGCCGGGCGGCGCCGTGGCGAGGACAGAAGTCACAACAGTGCGCGTACGCGCTCGGGATCACCGCAGACGATGAGCTGTTCGGTTGCCTTCTCCAGGGCGGCGGGCAGCGCCGCGGTCGCCTCGGAGTCGGTGCCGCCGTTGACAGCGAGGAGCACGATGGCGCGCTGGGCGGTACGGGCGACAGCGGAGGCGTGGGCGCAGAAGACGTCCTCCGCGTCGGCCAGTTGGCGCCAGTAGGACTCCTCACCGAAGGAGAGCTCGTGCTCCGCCCACGGATGCTGACCGCCGGTGGTCAGCAGCAGGATCTCGCCGGGCACCCTGCCGTCGTCGAGAAGCTTGTCGACCGTCTCGTCGGCGACCTCGACCGCCGTCGCGTCGGTGGCCGCGACCAGATGGATCCGGGCCGTGGCCGCCGGGGCGGGGGACTTGGTCGGGGTGGGCGGCTTGCCGCCCGGTTGGGGGCCGCCGGGGCGGCCCGGTGTGTTGGGGCCCTTGCTGTCGGTGCGCGGCGGCGCGGGGCGCGGCGCCGGCCGGGGGCCGGGAACCGGGGCTGCGGTGCGGGATGCCTGCGGAGTTCGGGATGCTCCCGCTGAGGCGCGGGGGCCCGGGACGCTCTCGTAAATCTGTGGCTCCTCGGGAGTGAGAGGCATGAGGTGTTGTCTATCAAATGACGGAAACAGGCGTATCAGCGGGTACCGGTTACGCGGTTGTTCCCGCGAGGGAGATCCAGTACTTCGTGACGCGCCAGTCGTGTTGTGCCGGGTCAGAAGAGGCCGATCTGTTCTGTGGGCTCGCTCCGGTTGCGCTTGAGGTGTTTCCAGCGGGTCAGGGCATCCATATAGGCCCACGACAGCCGGTGGTAGGGGGTGGGACCACTGTTTTCCAATGCGGCCCGGTGGACGGGTGAGGGATACCCGGCATTGTCCTCGAATGCGAACTCGGCGTGCTCCGGGGCGAGTCCGGCCATGAGGGCGTCGCGGCGCACCTTGGCGATGACCGAAGCGGCCGCGACAGCGACGCACGACTGGTCGCCCTTGATCACGGTCCGCACCCGCCACGGCGCTCCGAGGTAGTCGTGCTTGCCGTCGAGGATCACAGCGTCGGGGCGTTCGGGCAGGCCGTCCAGGGCTCGGACGGCGGCGAGCCGAAGGGCAGCCGTCATGCCCTGCGCGTCGATCTCCTCCGGGGTGGAGTGACCGAGCGAATAGGCGCTGACCCAACTGACGAGTTCTTCGGCGAGCTCGCTGCGGCGGGGCTCGGGGACGAGTTTGGAATCGGTGAGACCGGCGGGAGGGCGGCGCAGACCCGTGATCGCGGCGCAGACCGTGACGGGTCCCGCCCAGGCTCCACGGCCGACCTCGTCCACTCCGGCGACGATTTTGGCGCCGGTGGTGGCGCGGAGCGAACGCTCGACGCGATGGGTTGGAGACTCGTACGGCATGGCAATAACCAGCGTATCCGCTGCGGGGGCCGTGAGTTCAGGGGAGTCCGACAAAGTTGGCCCCGAACCCGGAAAGAGTCCGGAAACCGGCGCCGGTGATCGCGGATGGCGGTGAACCGGTGACGGAGAGTCCACGAAACCAGGAGCGGAGCCTCGCGGCTTCCGGTCCGGGTGGGCATCCGGCCCGCCGCAGCGGGCAGCCGGGATCAGCGCACCGCCTCCAGCAGCCAGGAGGGGAACTGCTCGGTACGCTCGTGCCACTCCCGGGGAGGAGCCGCGCCAGGACCGGCGGCCGCCACGATCCCGCCGACGATCGCGCACGTGGTGTCCACATCGCCACCGGCGCTCGCGGTCGCCCAGAGCGCTGCCCGGAAGTCCCCCAGGTTCCGGGCAGCGGCCCAGAGCGCGAAGGGGACCGTGTCCTGCGTGCTGGTGCGCCGACCACAGCCGAGAACCGCCGCGACCGTGCCCACGTCGGCGTAGTCGAGCAGATCGACGGCGCGGCGCAGCCCCGCCTGCACGGCGCTGCGGGGAACGAGCTCCTGGACCCGGGCCAGCAGACGCTCGGCGGTCAGCGGCGTCGGTGCGGGCTCGCCGCTGACCGGGGCCGCCGTGGGTGCCGCACCGAAGTCCGTACCGCGGGCGCCTCCCGGCGCGGCGGGAAGGCCGAGCTCCGCACCGGCGACGAGGGCGGCCGCCGCGGCGACCGCTCGGGTACCCGCGACGGCCTCGGGGTGCCGGTGGGTGACCTCGGCTGAGCGTACGGCTTCGTCGGCCGCCCGCTCCGGGTCATCGGAGAACCAGGCGCCCAGGGGCGCGACCCGCATGGCGCCGCCGTTCCCCCAGGAGCCCTGGCCGTCGAAGAGGGAGGCCGCCAACTCCCTCCAGTCCCCGTTCTCCTGGCGGATGAGGCGCAGCATCCGGTTCACCGCGGGGCCGTAGCCACGGTCGAAGTCGTGGCGCCGGGCGAAGGAGGCGGCCAGCGCGTCCTGGTCGGTGCGGCCGTGCGCCGCGAGCACGGCGACCACGGAGGCGGCCATCTCCGTGTCGTCGGTCCACTGCCAGTTCCCGGGGGGCAGTTCCCGGCGACGCAGGTAGGAGAGGTTGGCGGGCACGAAGAACTGGGAGCCCAGTGCGTCGCCCACGGCCAGGCCGCGCAGGGCGGCAAGGGCGCGGGAGAGCCGCTCGGCGCGGTTGGGGTCGGATGGGTCGGATCGGAGTGCACTCATGTCCCGACGATGTTAGCGGCGGCTTCCGTAGGGCCGGGGGTCCTGCCAGCGCTCGAAGGGCCGGTCGAGGTGATAGCGGCCTTCGGGGCCGAGGAGGAGGGCACGGGTCTCGCCGTTGCGCGGATTGGAGAGGCATTCGAACTCCTCCACCGTCCAGTGGAACCAGCGCATGCAGAACAACCGCATCGTGAGGCCGTGCGTGACCAGCAGGACGTTCGGCGGGTTGTCAGGCGCTTCGAAGCTGCGCCACAGGCTCTCCAGGAAGGCTCCGGCCCGGTCGTAGACGTCGGCGCCGGACTCGCCCTGGGCGAAGCGGTAGAAGAAGTGCCCGTAGGCGTCGCGGTACTTCTTCTGCTGGCGGACGTCGTCCCGGTCCTGCCAGTTCCCCCAGTCCTGCTCGCGCAGTCTGGGCTCCTCGCGCACCCGGAGCTGGGCCGGACCGATCCCGAGCGCGGCGAGCGTCTCCCGCGTGCGGCGGTAGGGGGACACGAAGGCGGAGACACACTCCTCGCCGAAGATCTCGCGGAGCCGCCTGCCCGCCTCCTCCGCCTGCCGCCGACCGCGCTCGGTCAGTGGCAGTGCGTGATCGGGTACACGTTCGTAGATGCTGTCGTCGGCGTTTCCCTCCGACTCTCCGTGGCGGAGCAGGATGATTCGGCGAGGACGTGCCATGGGCTCCACCCTAGGTCAGACGGTCCACGACGGCTCCAGGTCGATGACGTCGCCGGTGACGCGGGCGAGGTCGGCCCCGGTCCGGGCGCGCAGAGCCAGCCGCTCCACACGCTCCACTCGATACTTTCCGTATTCGGCGGCGGAGTTCCACATCGACAGGACCAGGAACTCGTCCTCCGTGTTCGCCTGCGCGAAGACACCGCGCAGCATGCCCGGCGAACCTGCCATCGCCGGGTTCCACACCTTCTCCTGCATGAGCATGTAGTGCTCGATCCGGTCGGGTCGCACCCGGCAGTGGGCCACTCGCAGCAGATCCGCGTCGGTGAAGACCGGGCGGAAGCCGGTCTTCACGTCGAAACGGTAGTCGAAGAGCCTGACCTGCATCTCTGTGTAGGTGCCGAGCTGGGAGGCATGCAGTCGGTCGTGCGAGCGCGCCATGAAGGAATCGTAGAAAGCCCGGCTCTCCCAGAAACCGAAGAGGTGCACGACTCCGTCCCGGGACCGGCTCCATCCGCCGCCCTGCCCCCGGAAGCCGGGTTCGCCGAGCAGCCCCGCCCATTTCCGCTGTGCCCGCGCGAATCCCGGGCGGTCGACGACCGTGCAGCGCATCCACTTGACCAGCACCGCGCTATCGTACGGCCATCCCGGTGAACCCTCGGACCGGTCTAGCGCGCACATATGCACCGCACTGACGTGCGACGACGCTCCCTGGGGCATCCGGCCCGCGGCGCCCTGGCGGAACGGAAGGGTCCCGGCCGGCGGGTTCGCCACCGTGGGGCACGAGGGGTGCGGCGCCCGGCAGCCGTACGCCCCTCCTCCTGATGCGTGCACGTCCTCCCGATGCGTGCACGCGCCCCGGCGGCCTGTCGACGGCACGCGACAGCGACGGGGCGGCGGCACGGGGCAGTGGCATCCGCGCGCCGTTACGGCAGAAGCCGGGACAGCGGAGAGGGAGCCGGCCCGGGGCCGGCTCCCTCTCTCACATCCGGATCGACGCTCTCAGCAGCGGATCCCGCAGGATCCTCCGAAAGCGGACCCGCTCGCTGTCAGCTGCAACCGCTGGTCGAGCCGCAGCCCTCGCACAGGTAGCAGCTACCCGCGCGGCGCATCTTGGTGCCGCAGGAGAAGCACAGCGGGGCGTCGGCATTGAGGCCGAGCTGCATCTCCATCAGCTCCGTGGAGTTGTGTGCCTCGCGCGGCGCCGGGGCGGCGGCCTCCGGCTCGGTGGCCGTGCGCTGCTCGTCCTTGCTGTCCTTGGCCTCCTCGGCGGACGCCGCGTGCTCGGCCTTGGGGGCCGACTGGGCCAGGGCGTCCGCGTCGAACTCGTCCTCGGTCGCCTCGTAGGAACCCGTCTCCAGGTGGCGCTGGCGCTCGGCAGCCGAGTGGATACCCAGGGCGGAGCGGGTCTCGAAGGGGAGGAAGTCCAGCGCCAGACGGCGGAAGATGTAGTCGACGATCGACTGGGCCATCCGCACATCGGTGTCGTCGGTCATACCGGCCGGTTCGAAGCGCATGTTGGTGAACTTCGAGACGTAGGTCTCCAGCGGGACCCCGTACTGCAGGCCGACGGAGACGGCGATGGAGAAGGCGTCCATCATGCCCGCCAGGGTGGAACCCTGCTTGGACATCTTGAGGAAGACCTCACCGAGACCGTCGTCCGGGTAGGAGTTGGCCGTCATGTAGCCCTCGGCGCCGCCCACCGTGAAGGAGGTGGTGATGCCGGGGCGGCCCTTGGGCAGCCGGCGGCGGACCGGGCGGTACTCGACGACCTTCTCCGGCTCGGGTGCCTCCGCCTTCTTCTCCTCCTTGGCCTTCGCCGACAGCGGCTGGCCGACCTTGCTGTTCTCGACGTAGACGGCGAGCGCCTTGGTACCGAGCTTCCACCCCTGGAGGTAGATCTCCTCGACGTCCTCGACGGTGCTGCTCGCGGGCATGTTGACCGTCTTGGAGATGGCACCGGACAGGAACGGCTGCGCCGCGGCCATCATCCGGACGTGCCCCATCGGGGAGATGGACCGCTCGCCCATGGCGCAGTCGAAGACCTCGTAGTGCTCCGGCTTGAGGCCGGGCGCGTCCACGACGTTGCCGTGCTCGGCGATGTGCTCGACGATCGCCTCGACCTGCTCGGGCTGGTAGCCGAGGCGCTTGAGGGCCTTGGGGACCGTGTTGTTCACGATCTGCATCGAGCCGCCACCGACGAGCTTCTTGAACTTGACCAGGGCCAGATCGGGCTCGACGCCGGTGGTGTCGCAGTCCATCATGAGGCCGATGGTGCCGGTGGGGGCCAGTACCGATGCCTGCGCATTGCGGAAGCCGTTCTTCTTCCCGAGCCGCTGCACGTCCTGCCACGCCTCGGTGGCCGCGGCCCACACCGGGCTGTCCAGGTCGTCCGTGCGCGGAGCTGCGTCGTTGGCGTCGCTGTGCTGCTTCATGACGCCCCGGTGCGCCTCGGCGTTGCGGGCGTACCCCTCGTAGGGGCCGACCACCGCGGCGAGCTCGGCCGAGCGCTTGTACGAGGTGCCGGTCATCAGGGAGGTGATGGAACCGGCCAGTGCGCGGCCGCCGTCGCTGTCGTAGGCGTGTCCGGTGGCCATCAGCAGCGCACCGAGGTTGGCGTAGCCGATGCCCAGCTGGCGGAAGGCACGGGTGGTCTCGCCGATCTTCTCGGTGGGGAAGTCGGCGAAGCAGATGGAGATGTCCATCGCCGTGATGACCAGCTCGGTCACCTTCGCGAAGCGCTCCGCGTCGAAGGACTGGTTGCCCTGGTCGTCGTCGCGAAGGAACTTCATGAGGTTGAGCGAGGCCAGGTTGCACGAGGAGTTGTCCAGGTGCATGTACTCGCTGCACGGGTTGGAGGCGGTGATCCGGCCCGTCTCCGGCGAGGTGTGCCAGCGGTTGATCGTGTCGTCGTACTGGATACCGGGGTCGGCACAGACGTGGGCGGCCTCGGCCATCTTGTGGAAGAGCTTCTTCGCGTCCACCTCCTCGACGACCTCACCGGTCATCCGGGCCCGCAGCGCGAAGTTGGAACCGGACTCGACGGCCTTCATGAACTCGTCGTTGACCCGGACCGAGTTGTTGGCGTTCTGGTATTGGACGGAGGCGATGTCGTCGCCGCCCAGGTCCATGTCGAAGCCCGCGTCGCGCAGGGCGCGGATCTTCTCCTCCTCCTTGACCTTGGTGTCGATGAACGCCTCGACATCCGGGTGGTCGACGTCGAGGACGACCATCTTGGCGGCGCGGCGGGTCGCACCGCCCGACTTGATCGTCCCGGCGGAGGCGTCGGCACCGCGCATGAAGGAGACGGGCCCCGAGGCGTTGCCGCCGGAGGAGAGGAGTTCCTTGGAGGAGCGGATACGGGAGAGGTTCAGGCCGGCTCCGGAACCGCCCTTGAAGATCATGCCCTCTTCCTTGTACCAGTCGAGGATCGACTCCATGGAGTCGTCGACGGACAGGATGAAGCAGGCGCTGACCTGCTGGGGTTGCTTCGTCCCGACGTTGAACCACACCGGGGAGTTGAACGCGAAGATCTGGTGCAGCACGGCATAGGCGAGCTCGTGCTCGAAGATCTCCGCGTCCGCGGGGGAGTCGAAGTACCCGTGCTCCTCACCGGCCGCCCGATAGGTCTTCACCACGCGGTCGATGAGCTGCTTGAGGCTGCTCTCCCGCTGAGGGGTCCCCACCGCGCCGCGGAAGTACTTGCTCGTAACAATGTTGACCGCATTCACCGACCAGAAGTCGGGGAATTCGACGCCACGCTGCTCGAAGTTGATCGAGCCGTCGCGCCAGTTGGTCATGACGACGTCGCGGCGCTCCCAGTTCACCTCGTCGTACGGGTGCACTCCGGGGGTCGTGTGGACGCGCTCGATACGCAGTCCGCTCTTCGCCTTGCCGCCCTTTGCGCGGGAGCCGCGTGCCGGGCCGCTCGTCGTCTCTGTCATTCCGCCTCCCTGTGTGGGGCATAACGCCCCAACATGCCCCGGTTCTTCCCCGAGAACTGTGCCTGTCTGATGACCCGGACACAGTGCGTGTCCGGGCCAGGTCTCTGCGTGGACCGAGGGTGCACCCCGGCCTGCGGGCCCGCGCCGCTGAGCGGCCCGCCGTTCAGTCGGCGGCGGCAGCGGCGGAGGCACCCTCGCCCCCGCGCGCCCGTCCCGCCCGGGATCCCGCCCCCGGGTCTCCCTCGCCGGCGGGCGGCGGCACCTCGGGCAGCACCCGCGCCTCTCCCCCGGCTGCACGCCCCCTGCCCGCCCGGGCGCCCCCCTCGGCGCCCTCGCACTCGTCGGCGGCTCCGTCTCCCTGGACCCCGGGGGCGAGCGACTGCACCTCGCGCAGTTCGGCTATGGCGGCCTCGAAGTCCTCCAGCGACTCGAATGCCTTGTAGACCGAGGCGAAGCGCAGATAGGCGACGAGATCGAGGTCCTGGAGCGGGCCGAGTATGGCGAGCCCGACGTCGTGCGTGGACAACTCCGCGCTCCCGGTGGCCCGGACGGCCTCCTCGACCCGCTGCCCGAGCTGGGCCAGCGCGTCCTCGGTCACGGGGCGCCCCTGGCACGCCTTGCGCACCCCCGCGATCACCTTGTCCCTGCTGAAGGGCTCGGTGACACCGCTCCGCTTGATCACCGTGAGTGACGCGTTTTCGACGGTGGTGAAGCGCCTGGAGCAGTGAGGGCATTGGCGCCGACGCCTGATGGCAGCTCCGTCGTCCGCCGTACGGCTGTCGACCACACGGCTGTCGGGGTGCCGGCAGAAGGGGCAATGCATCGTCTCCACCCTCCCAGGGCCCGCAGAGCCCTCACCGTGCATAACTGATCACGTCGCGGCACCCCCGTCACAGGGGCCCCTCGACTGGCCTCCAGCATAGGCGACATCCCCACGCCCTGAGCACCCGGGGACACAACTTCTGGTGGCGCGCGCTCATCAAACCACTAGATCTGGTGGCCGAGAGGCAAGGCGGTCACGACGCGTGTCGCTGTCCGGCACAGCCCACGACCCTACGCGAAGCAGGCCGCCGGACAGCCCCTGGGGCGCGCCTGCGAGACTGTCCCGGACAACAGCGGCGCACCGCGTGCCGGAGCGGCGGCGCGAACGGACGAGCGGCGACGCGAAGAGTGACCGCAACGGGACCCGGCATCGCCGCGCCGCGAGGGCAGGAGTTCACCGAGAGCAGCGATTACGGACAGCGACAGACGGCGGCGGGAAACGGCTGGAAATCGCCACGCCGCGACCCGGCCGGGCCACCCGTCCCGGCGCCGCGGCGGCGGACCCGGCCGGGAGCACCGACTGCCAGGCGCGGCGCGGGTGCATACCGCTGGCGCGGCTGGACCCCGGGCACGCGGGAGATCTGCGAGCATTCCGAAACGACCGCCGCCCGAGCCGAGCCGGATGTCGCGCCCCATACACCCATCGAGCGGTAGAAGTCAGGTGAACTGCGGATTTTCACTCGAACGTGTGTTTGGCGCAACCTTTCGAAACCAACTACCGTTGTCCAGCTAGGGAGAACTTCTCGAGAGGGGCCGACGTGACCACGACCGCAGACAGCGCCACCATCACCTCCCAGAACCGTGCAGCTCAGGCAACAGCTCAGCCGATCGACGACATTCAGCCGGTGAATGAAGCCATGAACGCGGAGATTCAGGATGGCCAACAGGCTAAGCGTTCGCTTCCAGGACGACCTCCAGGCATCCGCGCGGACAGTTCGGGGCTCACCGATCGGCAGCGCCGGGTGATCGAGGTGATCCGCGATTCGGTGCAGCGGCGCGGCTACCCGCCGTCCATGCGCGAGATCGGTCAGGCTGTCGGACTCTCCAGCACCTCCTCGGTGGCGCACCAACTGATGGCCCTGGAGCGGAAGGGCTTCCTGCGCCGCGACCCGCACCGCCCCCGCGCCTACGAGGTGCGCGGCTCCGACGCGCCGAGCAGTACGCAGGCGGCCGCCGACACCACCGGCAAACCGTCCGCCTCCTACGTCCCGCTGGTGGGCCGTATCGCCGCGGGCGGCCCGATCCTCGCCGAGGAATCGGTCGAAGACGTCTTCCCGCTGCCGCGCCAACTGGTCGGCGACGGTGAGCTCTTCGTCCTGAAGGTCATCGGCGACTCCATGGTCGAGGCCGCGATCTGCGACGGCGACTGGGTCACCGTCCGGCGCCAGCCCGTCGCGGAGAACGGCGACATCGTCGCCGCGATGCTGGACGGCGAGGCCACCGTGAAGCGCTTCAAGCGCGAGGACGGGCACGTGTGGCTGCTGCCGCACAACTCCTCGTACCAGCCCATCCCGGGCGACGACGCCACGATCCTCGGCAAGGTCGTCGCCGTCCTCCGCAGGGTCTGAGCGCTGCCCCGGCGTTCGACCGACAGGCAGCGAGACGGCCGCATGCTCGCGGGCCGCGCCTGCTCGCCGCCGACCGAAGGCTACGGGCCGCTGGTTCCCTGCACCCCGGGACCGGCGGCCCGCCGTCGTACCGGAAGCCGCAGAGCGCCGCTGAAGCGGCGCCAGAACTCCGGCCTCGCTCCCACCCCCGCACTCGTGCAGCCCGCGCAGCCCGTGCAGCCCGCGCAGCCCGCGCAGCCCGCGCAGCCCGCGCAGCCCGCGGGCACGTCTACCCCTTCTTTGCTGCCTCGTCGATGGCCGAGAGGGAGCGGCGGACCTGGTTGCGGTCCGTCGTGTACCAGAAGTCGGGCATGGAGGTCCGCAGAAAGCCGCCGTAGCGCGCTCGCTGCAGCCGCGGATCCAGCACCGCGACCACACCCCGATCCCCCGTCGCGCGGACGAGCCGGCCGGCGCCCTGGGCCATCAGCAGCGCCGCATGTGTGGCCGCCACCGCCATGAAGCCGTTGCCGCCGGACTCCTCCACCGCCTTCTGCCGGGCGCTCATCAGCGGATCGTCCGGGCGCGGGAACGGCACCCTGTCCATCACCACCAGTTGGCAGTTCGGCCCCGGGACGTCCACGCCCTGCCACAGCGACAGCGTGCCGAACAGACAGGTCTCCGCGTCGTCCGCGAAGCGTCTGATGAGTTCGCCGAGCGTCTCCTCCCCCTGGAGCAGGATGGGGAGCCCCAGCCTGCCGCGCAGTTCCTCCGCGGCGGCCCGCGCACCCCGCATGGAGGAGAAGAGCCCCAGGGTGCGCCCGCCCGCCGCTTCCACCAGCTCCGCGAGCTCGTCGAGCATGTCGCTGCGCTGGACGTCCCGGCCGGGGGGATTCAGATGTCCGGCGACGTAGAGGATGCCCTGCCTGCGGTAGTCGAACGGGGAGCCGACGTCCAGCCCGCTCCACACGGGCATCGCGTCGTCCTCGCTCTTCCCTTCTCCGTCGGTCCCCCTGATCCCCTCCGGCGCGAGGCCGAGTGAGGCACCGACGCCGTTGAAGTCCCCGCCCAGTTTGAGCGTGGCGGAGGTCAGAATGACGGAGCGGTCGGTGAAGAGCTTCTCGCGCAGCAACCCGGAGACGGACAGCGGCGCCACCCGCAGCGACGCCCCGTACCGCTCGTGCCGCTCGTACCACAGGACATCGAACTCGGAGTGCTCCAGGATGCGTTCGGCCACGTCGTGGATGTTCTCGATCGCCGCCTTGGCCTGCTTGCGGACCGCGTCCTCGTCCTGGACCGAGGAGTCACGTGTGTTGCCCAGTGCGCTGAGACAGCTCCGCCCGGCGTCGCGCAGCGCCATCAGGGCGTACTCCAGGTCTTCCGGGACGGCCTCCAGCCGGCCCGGCAGGGCGAGCTCCATCAGCCGTTCGAAGGTCTCGGAGGCGGTCTGGAGCTGATCGGCCGCCTTCTCGTCCACCAGCTTGGCGACACGGCGCACCGCGCGGCTGACGCTGCCCGGAGTGAGCTCGCCGGTGGCCACACCCGTGACCCGGGAGACCAGCTCGTGCGCCTCGTCGACGATGAGCACCTCGTGGCCGGGGAGCACGGGGGCGCCCTCGATGGCGTCGATGGCCAGCAGCGCGTGGTTGGTGACGATCACGTCGGCGAGCTTGGCCCGCTCCCGGGCGGCCTCCGCGAAGCATTCGGCACCGTACGCGCACTTGGAAGCGCCGAGGCACTCGCGGGAAGAGACCGAGACCTGGCCCCAGGCGCGGTCGGAGACGCCGGGCTTGAGGTCGTCCCGGTCGCCCGTCTCCGTCTCGTCCGACCAGTCGCGCAGCCGCAGCAGGTCCTTGCCGAGCTTGGAGGTGGGGGTCGCGCTCTCGAAGGGGTCGAAGAGGCCGTCCTCCTCTTCCTGCGGCACTCCCTCATGGAGCCGGTGCAGGCACAGGTAGTTCGACCGCCCCTTGAGCATGGCGAACTCCGGGCGGCGCCGCAGCAGCGGATGGAGCGCCTCGACGGTGCGTGGCAGGTCGCGCTCGACCAGTTGCCGCTGCAGCGCGAGCGTGGCGGTGGCCACCACGACCCGCTCCCCGTGGGCGAGTGCGGGGACCAGGTAGCCGAGGGATTTCCCGGTGCCGGTGCCCGCCTGTACGAGGAGGTGGCGGCCGTCTTCGACAGCCTCGGCCACTGCCTCGGCCATGGCGGCCTGACCTGGGCGTTCCGTGCCTTTGACGGCGGTGACTGCGGCCTGGAGGAGTTCGGTGACGGCGGGCTTGCTCATAGACCCGACACCTTACGCGGCACCACTGACACTCCGCTCGGCTGCTTCCCTGTGCGCACGATTCCTTCCGGCCACGACCGGATCGGCCCGAGCGGGAGCGCTCCGTGTCCGCATGGGCACGCCCGGTCCGGTCGGCGAGGGAGTGGTTCCGTCCTCAGTGCAGCGGATTGCGCACCGTCCCGTGCACGGCCGCGTGCGGACGCTCGGACCTGTCGCGGTAGCCGTCGGTGTGCAGCCGGTTGCGGTTGAGGCAGAGACGTTCGATGCGCGGGGTCAGCAGATCGAACGTCTCGAACCGGGGTTTCAGCACCGGGAAGCGCGCGTGGTAGCGGTCGATCTCGGCACGTACGAGTGACCAGAAGTCGCGCTCGCTGACCCCGAGCTGGACCTCGCACAGCGGGGCGAGGTAGCGGAAGACCCCCACGAAGAGCGCGGAGTGAATGAACTGCGTCAGGAACATGGGCGGTTCGCTCAGCAGGACCCCCCGGACGTCCCCCGGCATGGAGTCGAGCTCGGGAACCGGCTCGGCGCTGACGTTGACGTCGTCCACGAAGTCCTTCATCGCCAGCCGGGTCGGGACGTCGCGCTCGTCGAAGACGACGATGGCGTTCTCCCCGTGCGGGGAGAACACCGTGCCGTAGCGGTAGAGGAAGTGCAGCAGCGGCGGCAGCAGCGCCGCGAACAGGTGCCTGAGCCAGGTCCGGGGCTCCAGGCCCGAGCGCGCCACCAGTTCCGCTGTGAGGGAGTTGCCGTCCGCGTCGGTGTGGATCAGGGAGGCGAGCGTGCGCGCCCGCTCGTCGGGGTCGAGCAGCGGGGCGAGGGGTTCGCGCCAGATGCAGCCGAGGAGTTCGCGGTACTGGTAGGGCACGTCGCCGAGCGGCTCGTACACCGGGTGCGGGACTCCCACCGAGGCGACCTCGCCCAGCAGAATCACCCGGCACTCCTCGGCGAGGAACGGATCCTGGTCCCGCAGTCCCTGCACCCAGCCGGTGACGGACGGCGCGGCGAGCGTGCGGTCGGTCGGCAGACCGCGCCAGACGAGCGTGTTGAGAATGGCGAGCGGCAGCTTGACGGTGTGCCGGTCGGGCCTGCTGACGTTGAGGAACGTACGGATGGACTGCTGGGGCAGCCGCATGTCCCCGTCCGTCGGCAGCGGAAGGATCTCCTGCGCCGCCACCTGCGCGGCGAACAGAGGCACGACGGTCTCGTCCCACTGCCAGGGGTGCACCGGCATGCAGAGGTAGTCCTGGGGCGCCAGTCCGCGCGAGGTCAGCCGCTCCCGGAACGCGGTACGTGTCTCCTCGCCCAGCTCGCGCGCGTACAGCTCCCCCGCGTCGGCGAGCCGCGGTGTGCCGCGGTACTGCGCCAGCCGCCGGTGCACGGCGAGCCAGGGCAGCGGATGCGCCGTGCGGGCCTCGGGCGCCCAGTCCGCGGCGTCGCGGCCGGAGAAGCCGAGCCGTCCCTTGTTGGCCACCAGCCAGGGGTGTCCCGTCATGTGCCCCTCCAGCTCGGCGTACCCCAGCGAGGCGAGGGTGCCGGCGGGCAGTTCGGAGGACAGCAGTCCGGCGTCCGCGGTGAGTGTGGCGGTCAGCTCGCGGAGGTAGTGGCCGGCCGTCTCACCGCTGAGACCCAGCAGGGACCTGGCCCGGGAGAGGAAGCTCAGCGGGTCCGGGGCCGGCTCGAGCGAGGAGGCGTCGACGCTCCAGTGCCCGTAGGCGCCGCGGCGGGCCCGGAAGCGGACGGTGAGCTCCTCGTCCACCCGGAGGGCGTAGCAGCCGGGCACGCCACCGGGCGCGGACTGCGGCTGCAGGATCTCCTCGTAGGAGAACTCGGCGATCAGCTTGGCCAGCAGCCGCCGGGAGGCACGGGCCCAGTGCTCCGGCCCTCTCCCGAGGCCGGCGGGGACGGATAGCGGGGCTACGTCATGTGCGGAGGACGAGGAGGAGGTTCGGGACACAGAGGTTGCTCCTTGCGGGAGGCGTGGATTCAGATGGCGGTGGCCGCGCGGCACCCGGCAGCGGCCACCGGGTCAGAACGCGTGGCGCGGCTCGCGGTCCCGCACCATCAGGGCGGCGCGCTTGCCGGGGAGCTCGACCTCGGCACTGCGCCGGAACCCGGCACCGAGGAACGCGGCGAGCGAGGGGGCGTTGCGCACGTCGGGCTCCGCCAGGACACGCGTGCACCGGGGGCGCTGCGCCAGCACGAGGTCGGCGACCGTGCGCAGCAGCAGTGTGCCCAGGCCCCGTCCGCGGTGCGCGGCGCCGCCGACGAGCAGGTGCACCCCGGTGTCGTGCGGCCGCACCCGGCAGTGCCGGGCGAGGGGGTCGAGGTCGGCGCGGTAGAGCTCCCAGTAGCTCATGGGCACACCGTCGAGGACGCCGAGAAAGGGGGCGCTGCGCCCGTCCCCGTCCAACTGGGGCCGCACATGTGCCTCGGTCACCCGCTCGGGCCCGGCCAGCTCCCAGAAGGCCGCCACCACCGGGTCGTTCATCCAGCCGGTGAGCAGCGGCAGGTCACCGGGGAGCCCGACCGGCACGAGCCGGAAGAGGCCGGCCGCGGTCGGGACCGGGGGCCAGCTTCCGGGAGCGTCCAGCAGATCCGCGGGTGGGACGGCGGCACCTGCTGCTGCGTCGGTGGGCGCCGGAGGTGCACCGGCAGCGGCGCGGGACGGCTCGGCAGCGGTCCGGCCCGATGCGGCCACGGCGCGCTGCGGCCGCGGGTGACCGGCGCGGTGTTCGTCGGGGTTCCGGCCGGCGGTGGTGAGGGGATCGTCGCTGCGGGTGCCGGAGCCGGGCGCCGCCGGTTCCGCGTCGGCGGTACCGGCAGGCGGCGCGGAGTCCGGCTGAGGGTGCGGCATGACGACGTCTCCTCTCCTGCGGGGGCCGGAGGCCAGGGGGTCAGGGGGCTAGTGGGTTGTCGAGGGTGACGTAGACGGACTGGGTGTCGACCGGACCGACGAGTTCGTCCAGGCCGTGCAATCGGGTGAGCAGGTTCGCCTTGCAGCGCAGCGTCGGGGAATCGAGGAGCAGCGCGGGCAGCGGAGAGGCGGGGTCCTGGCGTGCCGCGTCCTGCAGAAAGCGACGGAGCGCCGCGAGCAGCACCGTTTCGTCTGCGAGCTGCTGGGCACCGAATGCGCCGATGAGGCCGAGGATGTTGTTGATGCCCAGGTAGTAGGCGAAGCGTTCGTCGGTGACGTCGTCCGCGACGAAGGTGTCGCTCTCCACTCCGAGTTCCAGGCCGGGCAACTGGCGGGTGAGTGCGTCCCGGCGCGACGTGCGGAAGTAGTACCCCTGGTTGTCCCGATAGCGTCCGCCCGTGGGCCAGCCGTGTGCGTCCAGCAGTACGAGGGTGTTCTGCTGGTGGGCCTCCAGGGCGATGCCCCCGTGTGCGTCCAGCCAGAGGATGGGCCCCACCACGGTGTCCAGATAGCGCAGGAACCACTCGGCGGCCACCGCGCCCACCGGCCGCCTGGTGCGCCGGGCGAGCGCGTGCACCACGGCTCCGAGCCGGGAGAGCAGCGCTCCGGACGAGGCGGGGGATCCGGGGACGGGCTGGGCGGGGACGGGCGCGGTCAGTCCGGCGAGGCAGACGGCGTCCTCGCCCGCGCCGAAGGGGTTGTGCCGTACGACGGTGTCGAAACCGGGCACGCGCCCCTCACCGGGGACGTCGACACCGAGCCAGGCGGGGTCCCGCACGATGTCGAAGGAGGGATGAGCGGCGCGCCAGGCGCTGCCGAGCCCGCCGCGCAGCAGCCGGTGCATCTCCACGCCGCGCAGCAGTTCCTTGCGGAGGTTCTCGCGGCGCGAGTTGGTGATGCGCAGCCCCACCGAGAGCTTGAGCATCGCGCTGCTGTCCGGCCGGAAGACGGTGCGCACCGAGGAGGTGGGGCTCCAGCACTCCCCCGTCCGGCCCAGGTCGTGCAGGAGTCCGACATCCAGCAGGGCCCGGACCACGCGGCTGTGCTGCACCTCCCGGGCCTGCCACGGATGCAGGGGCACCGGTACGCATTCCTCGGGGAGGCGGCCGGCCAGTGCGCGCCCGCTCAGGCGGAGTGCGAGCTGGGTGACCGGTACGGGCTTGCCGCGGTCGGTCCAGGCGGAGTCCCCCGCGAGCACCGAGCGGTGCACGGCCATCCAGTGCAGCGGGAAGCTGCCGCGCAGTTCGGGCGAGTAGGCGCCCTCCTCTGCGTCGGAGAGGCCCTCGCGGCTCTTGGGGGTGGGGTGCAGGGGATGGCCGAAGAGCAGCGCCTGCTCGCCGTCGAGGAACGGGCCGGTGCCGGGCGGGGGCGCGGGGTGGTCACGCCTGTGGGCGAGGAACCGGGCGGTGCGCTGGACGGAGTCGGCGACGCGGCCCACGAGTGCGGCGTTCTCCCCGGCTCCCGCATCCTCGGCTGCGTCCTCGGCTGCGTCCTCGGCTGCGTGCTCGGCCGAGCCGGGGTGCCGGCCGGCGTGCGCGGCCTCGCGTCCGATCAGGGCGGCGACCGCGACGGCCTGCAGCGGAGCGGCGGCATCCGGTGCGCCCTCCAGGTGCGGCGGGTCGAAACGGTGCCAGCCGACCGGCGACCAGTGCCGTACCGGAACCAGCAGCGCGGTGCCGCTGGCGGACAGCGGGATGCGCAGCACTCCGTTCCGCGGGGCCTCGGGGGCGGTTTCGCGGACCCAGCAGCGCAGCAGGTTCTCCACCGCGGCCGCGTCGGCCGCCGCACGGGGATCCGGGTGTTCCAGCGGATCACGCCGCGGCGTGCACGCGTGGTGCTGCGGGGGCTCCTGGTCGGACGGCGCGAGACGGCGCTCCTGCTGGGGGACCATCGGCTCGATCAGGTCGGCGAGCCTCCGACGGACCGGTTCCGTCGGCTCGTCGGCTCCGGAGCGCGCGTTCACTGAAGTCTCCTCCGCTGGTGTCGACCGGGCGCGCCGGGCAGCGAGCCACTGTCCCCCGTACGTACCAACGAGGTGCACGGCCCCCGATCACGGCCTGCGGAAAGTTCCCTCCACGGTCGCCGTGGAATGCGGAGCACTCGGGGGCGCGCGTGGAGGTCGTGCGCCCCGGGGAACCACGGACCCTGCTGTGCCCGTCCCGAACACCACCGGGCATAGTGGGGGCCGCCCTCACCCGGCGAGGTGCATGACAAGTCAACAGGCACGAGATCCACTTCAGGGGGAGTTCAGCGATGCCATCGATAGCCAGGTCCGCGCGGCGCCGACCGGCGCTGGCCGCGGCAGCGGTCGCCGCCGTGCTGGCGGTCACCGCAACCGCCTGCGGCCCGGAGGACGACAACGCCGACGCCAAGGCCGACTCGGCCGCCTCGCAGGAGGCGAGCCGCGACGCCAAGAAGGACCTGGGGCTCCCCGACGACCTCCCGAAGGACCTCCCGACCTCCCTGGACGACCTGGACGCCTGGAAGAACGGCGCCTGGAAGAACTGGGACCGGGACAAGTGGCTCAAGGAAGCCAAGGAGTTCTTCAATCCGATCATCGACGACCTGTGGGACCCGGACCGCATGAAGGACGCGGACGGGAACGACCGCGAGGTCGACGACTCGGACATCGACGACGGCCCGAGCGGCGGCAGCGACGGCACCGGTGAGGACGAGGGTGTCACCGACCCGAAGCCCGAGGCGGTCGAGGCCGCCGCGGTCAAGACGCCCTACACCAAGGACGATCTGCCCGTCGGCAAGGTGTTCATGGACACGCCGAAGGGGGCCATGGTCTGCTCCGGCTCCGTGCTGAAGGACCCGCGCCACCCGGGCAAGTCCAACCTGGTCGCCACCGCGGGGCACTGTGTGCACGGCGGGGCGGGCAAGGGCTGGTACCGCAACGTGATCTTCGTGCCCGACTACAACCCCACCGGGCTGTCGAACAAGCAGCTCGCCACCGCGTCGCAGAGCCAGGTGGCGCCCGACGGCATCTGGTGGGCCAAGCGCGCCCGTACGACCAAGCACTGGATCCAGAACGGCGCCGAGCGCGGTGGCAAGGGCGCCCAGCAGGACTTCGCCGTGCTCCAGGTGCAGCCCGAGGACAAGAGCAGCGCCTCGCTGGAGGAGAAGGCCGGTGGCGCGCTGCAGGCCACCTTCACCACGCCGCAGGTCAAGTCCATCAAGAGCCTCGGCGCCGTGGGCTACCCGGCCGCACCGCCCTTCGACGGCTCGCGGATGTACCGCTGCGACGACAAGCCGGGCCGGCTGACCATCGACCCGCAGCAGCCCTCGATGTACCGCATCGGCTGCACCATGACGGCGGGTTCGTCCGGCGGCCCCTGGCTGGACTCCTCGGGCACCCGGCTGCTCTCGGTGACCTCCATCGGCCCGATCACGGCCGACTGGCTGGCCGGTGCCCGCCTCGGCAAGGAGGCCAAGGCCGTCTTCGACACGGTCAGCAAGGAGGGCTGAGCGCCGATGCGGCTCGGAGAACGCCGTGCGCGCCAGGCGCACCTCTCGTACGGATGCTCAGGGGGACCTCGGATCATGCCACGCATACGCAGGGCCGGACGCGGCCGTCCGGTCCTCGCCACCGCGGCGCTCACGGCGACGCTCGCCCTCACCGCCACCGCCTGCTCGAGCGGCGACGACTCGGACAAGAAGGCGGATGCCAAGCCCGCCGCTTCCGATTCCGCTCAGGGTGACGGCGGCGGGAAGGACAGGATCGGCCTCCCCGACAAGCTGCCCAAGGACCTGCCCACGTCGATGAAGGACCTCGACGGGTGGAAGAAGGGCGCCTGGAAGGACTGGGACAAGGACCAGTGGGTGCGTGAGGCCGAGGACTTCGCCAACCCCTACATCAAGGGCCACTGGGACCTGGGGCGGATGAAGAAGGCCGAGGACAACGAGAAGAACGTCCCGAAGGACCTCGAGAGCACCTCGGGCGCCGCGAACACGGCGGAACCGCGCCCGGTCAAGGCGCAGGCCGTGAAGACCCCGTACACCCGGAACGCGGCCCCTGCCGGCAAGGTCTTCATGGACACCCCGGAGGGCCCGATGGTCTGCTCCGGCACGGTCGTCAAGGACCCGCGCCACCCGGGCAAGTCCAATCTGGTCGCCACCGCCGGGCACTGCGTCCACTCCGGCAGGAGCGGCGGCTGGCTGCGCAACATCACCTTCATCCCGGCCTTCAACGACAAGGGCCGCTCCATGCCGGCGGTCAACAGCGCCCCGCCGCAGGAGGTCGCACCGTACGGCCAATGGTGGGTGAAGTGGGCCCAGACCAGCAACTACTGGATCCAGAAGGGCGCCAAGTCCGGCGGCGGCGGCTCCCAGCAGGACTTCGCGGTGCTGCGCGTGGAGCCGGTGAACAAGTCGGGCAAGTCGCTGGAGGAGACCGTCGGCAACGCCATCAAGGTCAACTTCCACGCGCCCTCGTCCTCCCGGATCAAGGGAGTCAGCAACTACGGCTACCCGGCGGCTCCGCCCTTCGACGGAGCCAGGATGTACTCCTGCACCGACCGCCCGGGCGCGCTGACGATCGACCCGCAGCAGCCCGCGCTGTACCGCATCGGCTGCACCATGACGGGCGGTTCCTCCGGCGGTGCCTGGCTGATCAAGGGCTCCGGCGGCAAGCCCGAGCTGATCTCGGTCAACTCCATCGGCCCGCACCCGGCCACCTGGCTGGCGGGGCCGCGGCTGGGCGCGACCGCCAAGGCGGTCTTCGACGCCGCAAGCAAGAAGGGCTGACCCTGCCGGGCGCGCCGGTCCCGGCGCGCCCGGCGCACATCGGACGAGGGCCGTCCCTCCCGGTCTCCGGGAGGGACGGCCCTCGTCGTTCTGCTGCGGTGCGCCCTGCTACGGCCGGGCGGCCAGCGGCTGGAACCCGCGCAGCTCCGCGGCGAGCTCCTCGTGCACCCGTGCCTGGAGCAGAGTGCCCTGCTCGACGTGCTCCTCGGAGAGGACCTCACCCTGGGAGTGCACCCGGGAGACCAGCTTGCCCTCGGTGTAGGGAAGCAGCACCTCGAGCTCCACGGACGGGTGCGGCAGCTCGTCGTCGATCAGCTCCCGCAGTTCGTCGACGCCCTGCCCGGTGCGGGCGGAGACGACCAGGGCGTGCTTCTCGGCGCGCAGCAGCCGCTGCAGGACCAGCGGGTCGGCGGCATCCGCCTTGTTGACGACCACGATCTCCGGCACCTCGGCAGCGCCCACCTCGCGGATGACCTCGCGCACGGCGGCCAGCTGCTCCTCCGGTGCGGGGTGTGCCCCGTCCACCACGTGCAGGATCAGGTCGGCGTCGCCGACCTCCTCCATGGTGGAGCGGAACGCCTCCACCAGGTGGTGCGGAAGGTGCCGGACGAAACCGACCGTGTCGGCCAGCGTGTAGGCCCTGCCGGTGGGGGTCTCCGCCTTGCGCACCGTCGGGTCCAGAGTGGCGAACAGCGCGTTCTCCACCAGTACTCCGGCGCCGGTGAGGCGGTTGAGCAGCGAGGACTTGCCCGCGTTGGTGTATCCGGCGATGGCCACCGAAGGCACCTTGTTGCGCCGCCGGTCCTGCCGCTGCACGTCGCGGCCGGTCTTCATCTCCGCGATCTCCCGGCGCATCTTGGCCATCTTCTCGCGGATCCGCCGCCGGTCGGTCTCGATCTTGGTCTCACCGGGACCACGGGTGGCCATACCGCCACCCGCCGAGCCGGAGCCACCGCCACCCATCTGCCGCGACAGCGACTGGCCCCAGCCCCGCAGCCTGGGCAGCATGTAGTTCATCTGGGCCAGGGCCACCTGCGCCTTGCCCTCCCGGGACTTGGCGTGCTGGGCGAAGATGTCCAGGATCAGTGCCGTGCGGTCCACGACCTTGACCTTGACGACGTCTTCGAGGTGGATGAGCTGGCCGGGAGTGAGTTCGCCGTCGCACACCACGGTGTCGGCGCCGGTCTCCAGGACGATGTCCCGCAGCTCCGCGGCCTTGCCGGAGCCGATGTAGGTGGCCGCGTCAGGCTTGTCCCGGCGCTGGACGACCCCGTCGAGCACCAGCGCGCCCGCGGTCTCGGCGAGCGCTGCCAGCTCGGCGAGCGAGTTCTCCGCATCGTCCGCCGTGCCGGATGTCCAGACGCCGACCAGCACCACACGCTCCAGGCGCAGCTGCCGGTACTCGACCTCTGTGACGTCCTCCAGCTCGGTGGAGAGACCGGCCACGCGGCGCAGTGCCGCACGCTCCGAGCGGTCGAGCTGCTCTCCGTCACGGTTTTCGTCCAGCTCGTGACCGAGAGCGACGTCCTCTTCCATCAGGGCGCCGGCTCGGCGGTTCGTCTTGGCGGTGCGCTGGCCGTTCTGTGGAAGGGAAGAGGAGTGGGTCAAGTGGATCCTTAGGTCGGCGGACTGTTGCGTACGGAACAACGCCGCAGCGGCGGGGAAGATTCCCGGTGCGAGCCGGCCCCTGGGGCCGCTGGCGCCGCGCCGCGCGGCCACAAGGATGGTCGCACGGCGCAGCGACGGCGTCACCCGTATTTGCCGCCACTCCCCCGGCCCGGCCGCCGGGGCCCGGGCGGGCGGCGCTACCGTCGGCTCGCGCGCGCCCGCTCCAGAGACCTCGCCGTGCCGACGCCCGCCTTTCCGGCCGGGCGCTCCGGTGGTGGCTGCTGTTTCCAGTCCGGGTGCCCGGGCATGGGCGGGGTGGTCTTTCCGTACAGCCACTTCTTCAGGAACGCGCTCTGGTCCCGGCCGGACACCTCGCCGGCCAGCGCGACGAAGTCAGCGGTGTCGGCACTGGAGTCGCGGTACCGGCGGGGCCAGGCACGCTGCAGCCGGGCGAACGCCTGCTCGCCGATGTGTTCCCGCAGCGCGTACAGCACCACGGCGGCGCCGTTGTAGACGATCGGGGTGAAGAGCTCGATCTTCCCGCTCTGGCGGGGCGGGAGGAGGGCCGCGGGCGGCCCGTAGCGCTCGCGCCAGGTGTCGGACTGCTCGTAGGAGGCCCGCACCCGCTTCTCCAACGGGATGCCGCCGCGCTTCTCCGCGTAGGCCCATTCGTGCCAGGTCGCGTGCCCCTCGTTGAGCCACAGGTCGGTCCAGCGGTGCGGGGAGACGCTGTCGCCGTACCACTGGTGCGCCAGTTCGTGCACCATCAGTGACTCCCGGTACCAGTCCGGGACCTGCCGGGAGGAGAGCAGGTTCTGCTCGAAGAGCGAAAGGGTCTGTGTCTCCAGCGCGAACCCGAAGTCCGCGGCGGCGGCCAGCACCCCGTAGGTCTCGAACGGGTACGTACCCGCGCGCCGCTCCATCCAGGCGATCTGCCGGGAGGTCTCGTTCAGCACCGGCTCCAGCGCCTTGCGCTGCTGGGCGGGGACGACGTGCCGCAGGGCCAGCCCGTGCGGCCCCGTGGAGCGCACGACAGCGGAGCGGCCGATCGACACCTGCGCCAGTTCGGTGGCCATCGGGTGCCCCGAGCGGTACGTCCAGACCGTCTCCCGCGCCGCCCGGGTGCGGCCGGCGGGCAGCCCGCCCGCCACCACGGTCAGCCCGCGCGGAGCCCGCACCCGGAAGGTGAACATGGCCTTGTCCGACGGATGGTCGTTGGAGGGGAACACCCGGTGTGCCGCGTCGGCCTGGTTGGCCATGGCGAGGCCGTCCGCGGTACGCACCCAGCCGCCGTTCTTCCGGGTGGGGTCGCTGGTGTGGCGGATCTCGACATGCAGCCAGGAACCGCGACGCAGCGGCGTCTCCGGGGCGACCACCAGGTCCTCGCCCGCCCGCGCGTACTCCGCGGGCCGTCCGTTGACGTGCACGGACCGTACGTCGCCCGCGGCGAAGTCCAGGTTGAACCGTTCCATCGGCCCGGTGGTGACCTGTGCGTCGATCACGGTGCGGGCGTTGAGCGGCTTGCTGTTGTCACCGCTGTAGTCGAAGGAGATGTCGTAGCTGCGGACGTCGTAGCCGGGGTTGCCGAGCTGCGGGAAGAGGTGGTCGCCGATGCCGACCGGCCTGGGGGCCGGAAGGGCCGCACCGACCAGGGCGAGCGCGGTCGCCGCGACCGTGCCGGCGACGGCGCAGCGCCGTCCGGCCGATGCGCGGGTGAGGGCTGTGAGGGCCATGCAGGATCGCTACCAGCGAGCGGGCCGGTTGCCGCCCGGCTCCCGCCGTCTCCACCCGAAAGGGGACGTGCCGGGCCTCCGCCCGCGCGGCCCGGTGGCTGTCCGAGCGGACGGCGCGTCAGTTCGCTGCGGTCCGGCGGACGGAGCGGTTGACGTCGTAGACGCCCGGCACCTGCCGCATGGCGCGCATCAGCGCGGGCAGCCCGGCGGCGTCGGGGAGTTGCAGGGTGTAGGTGTGGCGTACGCGCTGCTCGCTCGGGGGCTCGACATCTGCCGAGACGACGGAGGCACCTTCGGCGGCGATGGTCTCGGTGAGATCCGCGAGCAGATGCGGGCGCCCGAACGCCTCGGCCCGCAGAGTGACCCGGCAGCCCGCATCGCCCTGCTCCCAGCGCACCGGCAGGGTGAGACGCCCCGCGGAGGCCATCCGGGCCACCGACCGGCAGCTCTCCCGGTGCACGGTGACGGCGCCGCCGCGTACCGGGAATCCGGTGACCGCGTCCGTCGGCACGGGTGTGCAGCAGCGGGCGAGCCGCACCGGCGTACCGGGGTGGCCGGGGACGACGGGGATGTTCTCGCCGTACTCGACCGGCTGCTCCCCGTGCTCGACCGTCGGGTGCGCTGCGTTCTGCCGTGCGTCCTGCGGTGTGTGCCGCGCCGGACGGTGCTCGGGGTGCCGCGCTCCGCGGTGTTCCCCGCGTTCCCCGTGGTGCGGGGGCCGCCGCTCTCCCTGCGGCGCCTCGGAGGCTGCCGCGGCGTGTTCGCGCCGCGGGGCGTCCCGGCCGGTGTCGGCCGCGCTCTCGTGCGGGTCGGGGTCGGCGCGGCCGGGTGCGGCGAGCCATCCGCGGATGGCGAGCCGCGCCGCGGGCGTGCGCACATGTTCGAGCCACTCCGGTGCCGGGCCCGAGGGACTGCCGTGGCCGGGCTCCAGGAAGAGCTGGAGCGCGTCGCCGTCCCGCAGCACAGTGGTGAGAGCCACCAGCCGGCCGTTGACGCGGGCTCCGATGCACCGGTGCGCGGCCTCCCCCAGTCGGGCGTAGGCGGCATCCACGCAGGTCGCACCGGCCGGCAGCGGCAGCGCACCCCCAGCAGGCCCCTCCCCGCCGGGTGCGGCGCAGTAGACGGTGATCTCCAGGTCCTGCGCCAGCTCGTCACGCAGTTCCTGCCAGAAGGTGTTCGGGTCGGAAGCGTGGCTCTGCCACTCCAGCAGGCGGGAGAGCCATCCGGGACGGGTGGGATCGGTCCGCTCCCCTGCCCCGTCGGCCGGCGCCGCTCCGCCGCCGTCCGGCTCGGCGGGGTCGGGCACCTCGGCGGTGGCGTGCGGGTCGCCGAGCGCGATGACCCCGGTCTCGGCCACCCGGTGCATGCGGCGGGTGCGGACGAGCACCTCGGCCACGTCGCCGTCCTCGTCGGCGATGGCAGTGTGCAGCGACTGGTAGAGGTTGAACTTGGGCGCCGCGATGAAGTCCTTGAACTCCGAGACGAGCGGAGCGAAACAGGTGTGCAGCTCGCCCAGCACGGCGTAGCAGTCCGCGTCCTCGTCCACGAGGACCAGCAGGCGCGCGAAGTCGCAGTCGCCCAACTGGCCGCGTTTGAGCCGCAGCCGGTGCACGGAGACGGTGTGCCGGGGGCGGATGAGCACCTGGGCGGCGATCCCCGCCTCGCGCAGCGTGCGGCGCACCCGGGAGGCGAAGGCGGTGAGCGGGTCGGGGCGGGTGTGCCGCTCCTGGATCAACTCGCGTGTCGCCGCGTGCTCTTCCGGATGGAGCACGGCGAAGACGAGGTCCTCCAACTCGCTCTTGAGCGCCTGGATCCCGAGCCGTTCCGCGAGCGGGATCAGCACGTCCCTGGTCACCTGGGCGATCCGGACCTGTTTCTCACGGCGCATCACGCCGAGGGTGCGCATGTTGTGCAGCCGGTCGGCGAGCTTGATCGACATGACCCGTACGTCGTTGCCGGTGGCGACGAGCATCTTGCGGAAGGTCTCCGGCTCGGCGGCCGAACCGTGGTCGACCTTCTCCAGCTTGGTGACCCCGTCGACGAGGTAGCAGACCTGGTCCCCGAACTCGCCCCGCACCTGTTCGAGCGTCACAGCGGTGTCCTCGACGGTGTCGTGCAGCAGCGAGGCCGTCAACGTCGTCGTCTCCGCGCCGAGCTGGGCCAGCAGCAGGGTGACCGCGAGGGGGTGGGTGATGTACGGCTCGCCGCTCTTGCGCATCTGGCCCCGGTGCGAGGACTCGGCCAGCATGTAGGCCCTGCGCAGCGGCCGCAGGTCGGCCCGCGGGTGGTGTGCTCTGTGCACCTTCGCGACGTGTTCGATGGCATCCGGCAGGGAGTCGCGTGGCGTGGCGCCCAGCAGTGCCGCTCTGCTGAGCTTCCGCAGACTGCGCACCGCGCTCATGGCACCTCCCGCTCCTGCGCACCCCGGGCCGGGGGTGCGATGGTACCGACCCCATCACGTGCCGCCGACCGGGTCCTGTCGAGCGTGAGGGGGATCACCCCATCGTGCGACGCCGGGGCGGGCCGTCAGTACGGCCGGTGCGGTCAGGAGAGCAGTGCCGGGTCGATCGCGCCCGATGCGACGATCTCGGCCGGGCCGGCCATCTCGATCTCCCCGTCGGGCCGCTCGGTGATCTCCAGGCGGCCTCCGGGCACCTCCACCGTGTAGGTCACGGCCACGCCGTCCCGCCGCGGATCGGCACCGTCCCTGCGGGCTGCCGCGACCATCACCGCGCAGGCACCGGTGCCGCAGGACCGGGTCTCGCCCGCACCGCGCTCGTGCACCCGCAGCGCGACATGCCGGGGGCCCCGCGCGACCACGAACTCGACGTTGACGCCGTCCGGGTAGGCGGCGGCAGGCAGCACCTGCGGCGCCTCCTGCAGGGTGCCCGCCTCCGCCAGGTCCGGGACGAACACCACCGCGTGCGGATTCCCCATGCCGACCTTGCGGGCCGGCCAGGTGTGCCCGGGGACACTGACCGTGATCCCGCTCCCGTCGCCGCCCGCCTCGCCGGCCGGTGCCGCCAGTTCGGCCGCGCCCATGCCCACGGTGATGTCACCGCCGTCCTCGGCGATGTGCACCCTGCGCACCCCCGCGCGGGTCGCGACGGGGAGTTCGCCGCTTCCGGCGAGCCCGGCACGCTCCAGGTAGCGCGCGAAGACGCGGGTGCCGTTGCCGCACATCTCCGCGACGGATCCGTCGCCGTTGCGGTAGTCCATGAACCACTCCGCTTCGGCGGCCATGGACGCGGCTTCCGGGTGCGCCGCCGAGCGGACGACGCGCAGCAGGCCGTCCCCGCCGATGCCCGCACGCCGGTCGCACAGCCGGGCCACCGTCTCGGGCGGCAGGTCCAGCAGACCGTCCGGGTCCGGAATGATCACGAAGTCGTTCTCCGTGCCGTGCCCCTTGAGGAACGGCACTCCTGGTGTGCTGATCACGCTGCCGATCGTACGGGAGTCAGGGGCGCACCCCGTCTGCGGGCAGGTCACGGCGGCGGGCAGGTCAGCGGAGCCGGGCCACCCGCCAGACGGCCAGCGCCACGACGGTGCAGACCACCACGGCGTAGAGCAGGACGACCCGCCAGTCGGGGCGTCCGCCGGAGCCGCGGGCCGGGAGCCCCGGCCAGGTGTGCCCCACCCGGCGGGCCGCCATCACGCTCCAGCCGGCCGAGCAGCCGCACAGCAGCAGCCCGAGCATCGCGACCACCGCTCCGGCGCTGTCGCCGGGCTCGAAGGCGAGCGGGAAGGCGAACATCAGCGAGCCGAGAGCACCCAGCACCACGATCGGCGCGAGCTGCCACAGCCGGAGCTTGCGCTGCGGACGCAGCTCGTGCGGCTCCACCGGCGGCCCCTGCTCCGCTCCGGGCTCCTCGGCGACCGGCTCGTCCGGATCCGGGTCCGCCTCCGCGTCCGCCGCGAGCTCGTGCCCCGGGAGCGGCTCACGGTCCCCCGTGACCGCACGCCCCGGCAGCTCGCGCTCCGGCGAGAGCTCCGCGTCCGCGGGAGTGGAATCGTCCCGAGGGCTGGCCTCCATTGCCACGCGCCCTCCCAACTCCGGCTTCACGGCACCCGACGTTGCTCGATGATGGCACGCCGGGGGTGACGGGACGGTCGCTCAGGGCTTCCCGATGCCATCACGTGATCAGGCTGTAACCGCCTCCGTGAGCAACGCCAGCGCCGCCCCCGGCAGTTCCCGCCGGTCGGCGACCGCTCCGCTCAGCCAGTTCACCCGCGGATCGCGGCGGAACCAGGAGTCCTGACGGCGCGCGAAGCGCTTGGTCGCGCGGACGGTCGCCGTGCGGGCCTCGTCCAGCGTGCACTCCCCCGCGAGTGCGGCGAGGACCTGCTGGTATCCGAGGGCGCGGGGGGCCGTGCGCCCCTCCCGCAGCCCCTGCCGCTCCAGCTCCCGGACCTCCTCCACCAGGCCGCCCTCCCACATCCGGTCCACCCGGCGGGAGATCCGCTCGTCCAGTTCGGGCCGTGCCACGTCCACGCCGATCTGCACGGTCTCGTAGACGGCCTCGTGACCTGGCAGGTTCGCGGTGAAGGGCCGCCCCGTGATCTCGATGACCTCCAGGGCCCGTACGACGCGTCTGCCGTTGCTGGGGAGAATCGCCCGGGCCGCCTCCGGGTCGGCTGCCGCGAGCCGCGCGTGCAGCGGGCCGGGGCCGTGCTCCGCCAGCTCCGCCTCCAGCCGGGCGCGCACCTCGGGGTCGGTGCCGGGGAACTCCATGGCGTCCAGTGCGCCGCGGACGTACAGCCCGGAGCCGCCGACCAGTACGGGCACCCTGCCCAGCGCGCGCAGCCTGTCTATCTCCGCGCGGGCCAGCCGCTGGTACTCCGCGACGCTCGCGGCGACGGTGACGTCCCAGATGTCGAGCAGATGGTGCGGGACGCCCTGCCGCTCCTGGACGGTCAGCTTGGCCGTTCCGATGTCCATGCCCCGGTAGAGCTGCATCGAGTCGGCGTTGACGACTTCGCCGCCCAGCTCACGGGCGAGGAATACGCCCAGGTCCGACTTGCCGGCCGCGGTGGGGCCCACCACGGCGACGACCGGCGGGGAATCCGACGGGAGGGGCGGGGAGGCGGCTGCGTCATTCACGGGTCAAGTCTCGCAAACCCGTCGGCGCCTTCTCGAACGAGCGACGTGACGGGGCGCCCATGGGGTCGTTCCCCGTTGCGAGGTTCCGACAGCCGGTTTTCCGCCGGTGCCCAGGGGCGGCGCAATGGGACGCTCCGCGCGGCACGGGATTTCGCCCGCACGAGGAGGATCTGGAGTAATTATGGGCGTTTTTGCCAAACTTTTCGGTCGTTCGTCCAGCACGTCAACGCAGGAGGCCCGTGAGGCCACCCCCGCGGGGGATTCCGAAGCCCGGGAGCTGCCCACCGAGCCGGGCGGCGGATCCGCCGCGGTGCATCCCCAGGGCGGCGAACCGGAGAGCAGCGAACCGGAGGGCGTGGAATCGGGCGGAGCGGGCACCCGGGGCCGTGAGGATGTGTCCTCGGGGGAGGCTCGTGCGGCCGCAGAGGCTCCGGTGGATGCACATGGCTCCGAGGAATCCGAGGGGGCGGCCGACGCCGGGACCGCCGCGGCGGCCGGCAGCGGACCGGGCGAAGCAGGTGTCGGCATCCCCAAGCAACCGTCCGCGGACGAGGCCGCCGACAGCGAGACGGGAGAGAACGCCCGCAAGTAGGCCGTGCGGCGAGGTCCGCTCGGCGTGGGAGAAAGGTGAACCGCGATGGGCTTCATGGACAAGGTCAAGGGCATGCTCGGCCAGCACGGCGACAAGGTCCAGCAGGGTGTGGACAAGGCCGCGCAGGTAGCGGACTCCAAGACCAAGGGCAAGTACAGCGACAAGATCGATTCCGGCGCCCGGAAGGCCAAGGACACCGCTCGGAAGCTGGCCGACGAAGGCCGCGGAGGCAGCGGGTCGGGCGGCGGGCAGTCCGGGGCCGGCCCTGCCGGCGGCAGCGGCACCGGCTCCTGAGCCCTCCGGGCGGGACCGGCTGCCTCCCCCGCGCGGTGGGGCTCGGCCGGCCCCGGGGCAGGCGGCCCTGGGCCGCCGCGGCCGCGTGCCGGACAGCGGCCGGCACGGTCCCGTGACCTTCACCGTCGGACGGCCTCCGGCGGCCCTCCGAGGGCCCCCGGCAGGCGGGCATTCCGCGGCGGCCGCTCCGGCGCCCCGGGCTTTCATCCGGCATGTCCTCGGCGCCCCGCCCGGCAGCCCTGGAAGGCACTCAGTGGGGGTGTACGGCGCGCATCGGCGCCGGACGCCCCCACTGCCGTCCGCCGCAACGGGGGTACACCCGCGGCGCAGTCCGGACGTACGGTCAGGACCAGCTCGCGACCAGGTAGCCCACGCCGTAGGGCGCTTCGTCGTAGAGCAGCTTTCCGGCCAGGTCGCTGCCCTGCCCGGCACCCGCGAGCACCTGCCAGGAGGACCGTCCGGCGGCTTTCAGCTCGTACGCCAGCTCCTCGTCCAGCGCGAGCAGCGCGGCGGTGTCGGCCTCGGACAGCGCGCGGGCGGCCTCCGCGTCGAAGGCCGCGGCCCGCTCGTCGAAATAGCCGGGCGCCTTGAGAGTGCGGCAGTTGCTGCCGTCGCCCATCACCAGCAGCGCCACCCGGTCGGCGCGGGCCGCCAGCTCTCGGCCCGCCTCCTGGCAGCGGTCCCGCGAGAGGGGTTCCCCGATGCCCAGCCCCTCGACCGGGGAGCAGGTCCAGTCCGTGCGTTCCAGGAGCCAGGCGCCGACGGTCAGCGAGGGGGGCAGTTCGCGGCGGGCGGGCTCGCCCTTGCCGAGACTCACCTCGAGGGGCACGCCGAACCCGGCGAGCGTTCCCCGTGCTCCCTGCGAGTGGGGACCGCGTCCGGCCGGTTCCGCGGGGCCGAGCACGCACAACAGGTCCGGGCGGGCGGCCGCCAGGACACCGAGGGCGTCGTAGCAGGCGGCCCGCGCCTGGTCCATCTCGGCGGCGGCTCCGCCCGCGACCTCGGGCACGAGCAGCGGGGGGCAAGGGCATACGGCTGCGGCGACAAGCATGGCGCGCAGCTTAAGTGCCCCGCACGCCACTTCCCACCCTGCCCGCGCCGGGACTCACCCGCCCGTGCGAGATCGGCCGAAACAGGTGACGCCGTCCGGCGACCGCCCGGCCGGCCGGGGAGGGCCGGTGGTTTCCCGGCCCTCCCCGGCACTCGGTATTCGGTGTCCGCTCGGCGCGGGCCGCAGCAGCTCAGCCCAGGCCGCAGCCACCGGTGGCGACCGGAAGCGGATCGGGGGCGCCGACGGTGGGCAGCCCGAGCATGACGCCGTTGCCCTGCTGCTCCTGCGGCGCGGAGGTGCGCCGCTCCCAGGCGTCGCCCGCACGCGTGCGGCGCACGGCCCTGGCGGGTCCCTCGGCGAGCAGATGATGGGGGGCCGCGTAGGTGATGTCGACGGTCACGACGTCTCCGGGCCGCACCGGCTCCTCGGGCCGGGTGAAGTGCACCAGCCGGTTGTCGGGGGCACGTCCGGACAGCCGCCGGGTGGCGTCGTCCTTGCGGCCCTCGCCCTCGGCGACCATCAGCTCCAGCGTGCGGCCGACCTGCTTCTTGTTCTCCTCCCAGGAGATCTCCTCCTGGAGTGCCACCAGGCGCTCGTAGCGCTCCTGCACGACCTTCTTGGGGATCTGGTCGGGCATCTCGGCGGCGGGAGTGCCGGGGCGCTTGCTGTACTGGAAGGTGAACGCCTGCGCGAACCGGGCCTCGCGCACCACGTGCAGCGTCTCGGCGAAGTCCTCCTCGGTCTCGCCGGGGAAGCCGACGATGATGTCGGTCGAGAGCGCGGCCTCCGGAATGGCGGCGCGGACCTTCTCGATGATCCCGAGGAAGCGCTCCTGCCGGTAGGAGCGCCGCATCGCCTTGAGGACGCGGGAGGATCCGGACTGCAGGGGCATGTGCAACTGCGGCATCACGTTGGGCGTCTCCGCCATGGCGGCGATCACGTCGTCGGTGAAGTCGCGGGGGTGGGGCGAGGTGAAGCGGACGCGCTCGAGTCCGTCGATCCGGCCGCACGCGCGCAGCAGCTTGCTGAACGCCTCGCGGTCGCCGATGTCGGAGCCGTAGGCGTTGACGTTCTGGCCGAGCAGGGTGATCTCGCTGACGCCCTCGTCGACCAGCGCTTCGATCTCGGCGAGGATGTCGCCGGGGCGGCGGTCCTTCTCCTTGCCCCGCAGCTGCGGGACGATGCAGAAGGTGCAGGTGTTGTTGCAGCCCACCGAGACCGAGACCCACGCCGCGTAGGCGCTCTCGCGGCGGGTGGGCAGGGTGGAGGGGAATGCCTCCAGCGACTCGGCGATCTCGACCTGCGCCTCGTCCTGCAGCCTGGCGCGCTCCAGCAGCACGGGCAGCTTGCCGACGTTGTGGGTGCCGAAGACGACGTCGACCCAGGGAGCCTTCTCGACGATGGTGTCCCGGTCCTTCTGGGCCAGGCAGCCGCCGACCGCGATCTGCATCCCCGGGCGCGCGGCCTTCTTCGGGGCGAGCTGGCCGAGATTGCCGTAGAGCCGGTTGTCGGCGTTCTCGCGCACGGCGCAGGTGTTGAAGACGACGACGTCCGCCGCGTCGGTGCCCTGGGGGGCGCGGACATATCCGGCACCCTCCAGCAGTCCCGCCATCCGCTCGGAGTCGTGGACGTTCATCTGACACCCGAAGGTGCGTACCTCGTACGTCCCCTTGACGTCCGCTGCCTGACTCCGGTCGCTACTGCTCATGCGACAAGGGTAGGCGTTCGCACGGGCGGCCTCGGCCGCGTGAGGGCACGTCGCAGGCACTGGCCCAGGAGTGTGACGCACCTCACCCTGCGCCGGGTTCGGCAGGGAGGCGAAGCGTCGCCCACACCGCGTTGCCGCCGGTCGCGGACGAGGGCCGCACACCCCAGTCCGCCGCCAGGGCCGCCACGATGCACAGGCCCCGGCCGCCCTCGTCGGCCGCCTCGCTGTTCTTCAACCTCGGGCGGTCGTCACCCTCCGCGTGGTCGTGCACCTCGATCCGCAGCAGCGCGGCAGCGGGCGTCTCCCCGGACGCCAGAGTGGCCCGGCACAGGAGTTCGGCATCGGGCAGGCAGCGGGTGTGCACGACGGCGTTGGTGGTCAGCTCGGACAGCAGCAGCACGGCGTCGTCCGCGGCGTCGGCGGATATCGGCGGGTCCCCCCGCTCCCGCAGCCAGCCGGTGAAGGCCAGGCGCGCGCGGGCGATGTGCTGCTCCCGCGCGGGGAGACGCAACTGCCAGGTCGGATCCTCCACGTGACCGGGTGGCGCCACCGCGGAGGGACTGCCGGCGGACGCTGGAGACGCCGGCGTGGAGGCTGCTGCGGGATCCCTGCGAGCGGGGGCGGCGTACACGTGGAGGCGCCTTCCGTCGAGCTGGTCCCGGCCCCGCGGAAGGGCCGTGACGCGCGTGGTCTGACCGTCACTATGGCCCCTGCAGTTCCACTCAGCAAGCGACAGTGTGAAATTTGCAGTTCGCGAATCGGCGGGTTCGCACACGGCAGTTGGGCCGGGAGGCGGCCCGGGGTGACGCCCGCCACTCCCTTCCCGGCCGCGGGGCTGGCAGTATCCCCTTCCATGGCCAGCCTGCGTCCGCGAACGGTGTCCCGTCCGATGCGCCGCCCGGGCGGCTCCGGCACCGGTCGGCGACGCCTGCTGTGGGCCTCGGCAGCGGTGCTCGTGGTCTGCGGGCTGCTGGTGTGGTGGCTGCGGCCGTCGCCCTCGCCCGCACCCGGCGGAAAGATCACTTTCGCCACCGGGGTGCGCACCGGTGTGTACGAGCGCTACGGCACCCTGTTCAAGAAACGGCTGGACCGGGATCTGCCCCGGGTCGACCTGACGCTGCAGCACAGCGAGGGATCGGTGCAGAACCTCGGCCGGATCGTCTCCGGAGAGGCCGACTTCACGATCACCGCCTCCGACGCGCTCGCCGCCTACCAGGAGAAGGGCGGCAAGGACGCCTCTCACATCCGGGCCTGTGCCCGGCTCTACGACGACTACATGCACCTGGTCGTGCCCCGGGACTCGCCGGTCGACAGCGCCGAGGACCTCAAGGGGCTGCGCGTCGGAGTGGGTGAGAAGCGCTCCGGGGTCGCCCTGGTGACCCGCAGGCTGCTGAAGGCCGCGGGGCTCGACATGGACCACGACGTGCACGCCGTGCGCAAGGGCATCGACCGCATGCCCGACCTGCTCTCCGCGGGCGAGCTGGATGCGTTCTTCTGGTCGGGCGGGCTGCCCACGGGTGCGATCGAGCGCCTGGCGGAGCGGACGGACATCCGGCTGGTGCAGCTCGGCGACCTGCTCCCCCGGCTGCACGAGCAGCGCCCCGACATGCGCTACTACCGTGCGGCCGTGATGGCACCCGACGCCTATCCCACCGTGCAGCGCGGCCGGTCCGTCAAGACGGTGGCCATCGCCAACCTGCTGGTGACCATGGACCGCACCGACGCGGCGCTGACAGAGGGCATCACCCGCTCCGTCATCAAGAGCAGGGACCAGATCGGACGCGAGGTGCACGCGGCGCAGAAGGTCGACCTGCGCACCGCGATCTACACCGACCCCGTGCCGCTGCACGAGGGAGCCCGCCGCTACTACCGCTCGGCCAAACCCTGACCGGAAGTCGCCGCCGGCACCAGGCCCCGACCCCCACCGAGGAGCCGCCCGATGCATGACGACCACCGCACCGTCGAGGACCGGCTGCGCCGGGTGCTGGAGGAGCGCGTACGGCCCGCCGTCCACACCTCCGCACTGCCGCTGACCGTCGCACGCTGGGAGGCGCCGGGAGAGCCGGTGCCCGCGGCGGACGGCGTCTCGGCGCCCTACCGGCCGGCGGCGGTGGGCGAGACCTGGGGACCGGCCTGGGGCACGACATGGTTCCGGGTGACGGGCCGGGTGCCGCACACCTGGGCGGGCCGCACCGTGGAGGCCGTGCTGGATCTGGGCTTCGAGCGGGACATGCCGGGCTTCCAGTGCGAGGGACTGGTGCACCGGGCGGACGGCGAGCCCGTCAAGGGACTGCACCCGCGCAACTCCTGGGTGCGACTGGCGGAGCCGGCAGCCGGCGGTGAGGAGGTCGAGCTGTACATCGAGGCGGCCTCGAATCCGATCCTCAACACGCCGCAGACACCGACCCTCCAGGGCGACGTCCGCACAGCGGACAGCGCCCCGCTGTACCGGCTGGCGCGGATGGACCTCGCGGTCTTCGAGCCGCAGGTGTGGGAGCTGGCCCTGGACCTGGAGGTGGCGGACTCCCTGATGCGCGAGCTGCCGCCGGCGGACGCCCGCCGCTGGGAGCTGCTGCGCGCCCTGGAGCGGGCCCTGGACGCGCTGGACCTCGCCGACGTGCCCGGCAGCGCGGATCGGTCGCGGGAGCGGCTGGTGGCGGCGCTCAGCGCTCCCGCACGGGCCTCGGCGCACCGGATCAGCGCGGTGGGACACGCGCACATCGACTCGGCGTGGCTGTGGCCGCTGCGCGAGACGGTGCGCAAGGTGGCCCGGACCTCCTCCAACATGGTCGCGCTGATGGACGAGCATCCCGACTTCGTCTTCGCCATGTCGCAGGCCCAGCAGTTCGCCTGGCTCAAGGAACACCGGCCCGAGGTGTACGCCAAGGTCGCGCGCAAGGTCGCCGAGGGCCGGTTCGTCCCGGTGGGCGGTATGTGGGTCGAGTCGGACACCAACATGGTGGGCGGGGAGGCGATGGCGCGGCAGCTCGGCTACGGGAAGAAGTTCTTCCTGGAGGAGTTCGGCATCGAGACGAAGGAGGTGTGGCTGCCCGACTCCTTCGGATACACCGCCGCGCTGCCGCAACTGGTGAAGCTCTCCGGTTCCGACTGGTTCCTGACCCAGAAGATCTCCTGGAGCAGCACCAACCCCTTCCCGCACCACACCTTCTGGTGGGAGGGCATCGACGGCACCCGGGTCTTCACCCACTTCCCGCCGGTCGACACCTACAACGCGACGCTCAGCGGCGAGGAGCTGGCGCACGCGGCGCGCAACTTCCGCGAGAAGGGCGCCGCCTCGCGCTCCCTGGTCCCGTTCGGCCACGGCGACGGCGGCGGGGGCGCGACCCGCGAGATGCTGGGGCGCGCGGCGCGTACGCGTGATCTGGACGGCTCACCGCGGGTCACGGTCGAGAAGCCCGCCGCGTTCTTCGAGAAGGCGCGCGAGGAGTATCCGGACGCACCGGTGTGGCAGGGCGAGCTCTATCTGGAGCTGCACCGGGGCACCTACACCTCGCAGGCCGCCACCAAGCAGGGCAACCGGCGTGCGGAGTCCCTGCTGCACGAGGCCGAGCTGTGGGCGGCCACGGCCGCTGTGCGCACCGGGTACGTCTATCCGTACGCGCGGCTGGAGGAACTGTGGAAGACGGTGCTGCTGCACCAGTTCCACGACATCCTGCCGGGATCGTCCATCGCCTGGGTGCACCGCGAGGCCCGCCGGACGTATGCGCGGGTCGCCGGGGAGCTGACGGGGATCGTCGAGGAGGCCCAGCGGGCGCTCGCCGGGCGCGGGGAGCGCGGAGTCGTCTTCAACGGCTCCCCGCACGCCCGCCGCGGCGTCCCGGCGGGCGGCGCCCGGCCGGCCGCCGAGGACAGCGCCGCGCACCGGAACGGCGCCGGGGGCGAGGAGACCGTGACCGTGACCGAGCGGGGGCGCGGAGGCTGGACGCTGGACAACGGGCTGGTGCGGGTGGAGGTGGACGGCCGCGGACTGGTCGTCTCCGCGTACGACCGGCGCGCCCGGCGGGAGGCCGTGGCCCCCGGCTGCCCGGCCAACCTCCTCCAGCTCCACCCCGATCTGCCCAACCACTGGGACGCCTGGGATGTCGACGCGTTCTACCGGCACTCGGCCACCGATCTCACGCACGCCGACGACGTGACCCTCTCCGCGGCGGACGGCCGCAGCGCCACCGTCCGGGCCCGCCGCTCCTTCGGCAGCTCGACCGCGGTGCAGTCGGTGACGCTGCGCGCGGGCAGCCCCCTGCTGCTGATGGAGGCCGACATCGACTGGCACGAGAGCGAGAAGCTGCTCAAGGCGGCGTTCCCGCTGGATGTGAAGGCCGACCGGTCGGCTGCCGAGACCCAGTTCGGGCACGTCTTCCGGCCCACCCACACCAACACCACCTGGGAGGCGGCGAAGTTCGAGATCTGCGCCCACCGCTGGCTGCACGTGGAGGAGCCGGGCTGGGGCGCGGCGCTGGTCAACGACTCCACCTACGGGCACGACGTCACCCGGGACATCCGCGCCGACGGCGGGCAGACCACCACGGTGCGGCTGTCGCTGCTGCGCGCGCCCCGCTATCCGGACCCGGAGACGGACCAGGGGCGCCACCGGATGCGCTACGGGCTGGTGCCGGGCGCGACCCTGGGGGACGCGGTGCGCGAGGGGCACTGGCTCAACCTGCCCGAGCGGAGCGTGCCGGGGGGCGGGAGCCCCGTCGCGCCGCTGGTCGCGCTCGACGGCGGACAGAGCGACCAGATCGTCGCCGAGACGGTGAAACTGGCGGACGACGGCAGCGGCGACGTGGTCGTGCGGCTCTACGAGTCGCTGGGCGGCCGGGCGGCCACGCTGCTGGCGCCCGGCTTCCCCGTCACGTCGGTGACCGAGACGGACCTGCTGGAGCGGCCACTGGCCGAGCCGCGGGCGCACCACACGGTGGAGGAGGCAGGGGTCCGGGTGACACTGCGGCCCTTCCAGATCCTCACGCTGCGTCTGGGGCGTTCCGGGGAACGGTGATCAGCACCCGCAGCCCCCGCGGCTCGTGGTGCGCGAAGGACAGTCCGGCACCGCCCCCGGCGAGCAGGGCGCGGGTGATGGAGAGGCCCAGGCCCGAGCCGGAGACGTTCTGGTGGCGGCCGCTGCGCCAGAAGCGGTCGCCCACGCGCTCCAGCTCCTCGTCGGTCAGGCCGGGACCGCCGTCGGCCGTCTCCACCGTCACGCTGTCGCCCTCCGCGCGGACGGTGACCGTGACGGTGCCGCCTTCCGGGGTGAACTTCACCGCGTTGTCGACCACGGCGTCCAGCCCGCTGGAGAGCGCCACCGGATCGGCCCACCCGGTCGCCGCCGTCTGCCCCTCGAGCCGCAGTTCCACTCCGCTGTGCTCCGCGGTGGGCCGCCAGGCGGCGACCCGCTCGGCAGCGACCTCGGCGACGTCGGTGAGCTGGACATGCGCGCTGCCGGCGTGCTCGGCCAGTGCCAGGTCGAGCAGGTCGTCCAGCACCCGCGCCAGCCGCTTGCCCTCCGCCCGCACGGACGCCATCTCCTCGTTGCCCTCGGGAAGCTCCAGCGCGAGCAGCTCGATACGCAGCAGCAGCGCCGAGAGCGGATTGCGCAACTGGTGCGAGGCGTCGGCGACGAAGGCGCGCTGCTGCTCCAGCACGCTCTCCAGATTGCCGGCCATCTCGTTGAAGGAGTGCGCCAGTCTGCGCAGCTCCGGCGGTCCCACCGAGGCGACGACGCGCGAGGTGAGCTTTCCGGTGGCGATCTCGTGGGCGGCCCGGTCCAGGGTGCGTACCGGCTTGAGCACCCACCCGGTCAGCCGCAGCGCGGCACCGAGGGCCAGCAGCATGGCGGCCGCCTCCCCGACGGCGATGGCCAGCCACCCGCGCAGGGTCCGCGACCGCATCGGTCCGGTGGGCGAGTCGGTCAGCACCACCGCGGCCACGTCGCCGTCCCGGATGACGGGAGAGGCGACAGCGATCCGGCCGTCGCTCTGCCAGGGCCACACCTGCGGCGGGTCGTGGCTGCGGCGCCCGGCCAGTGCCTCGGCGAAGGCGCGTGCGCCGTCGGGTCGCCCCTCCGGCCCGGCCGCCTTGTCCTCGCCGGGTATCCGCCAGCCGGCGGGGGAAGCCGCCATGGTGCGGCCGTCGCGGTAGAAGACGCCGGCACGGATGCCGTAGAGGTCGTGGTAGCGGTCGAGTTCGTGCTGGAGGGTGGCGCGGCGCTCGTCCGGTGCGCTGGTCGCGGTGACGAACTGCGCGAGCGAGGCGAACCGTGCGGTGTCGTCGATCCGGTCGACCACCACCCGCTGCTGCTCGGCCTGCGCCTGGCTCAATGCCAGCGGGAAGCCCAGCGCCAGCAGGACGCCGGCCAGCAGGACGATGAGGAGCGGGAGGAGGCGGGTGCGCACGTCGGGGTTCCGGTCCGGCGGGTCAGTCGGCCCGGGCGGTCATGCGGTAGCCCACCCCGCGCACCGTCTCGATCAGGGTCGGCTGCCGCAGCTTCGAGCGGAGCGAGGCCACATGCACCTCCAGGGTGCGTCCGGTCCCCTCCCAGCTCGTCCGCCAGACCTCGCTGATGATCTGCTCGCGCCGGAAGACGACACCGGGGCGCTGGGCCAGCAGCGCCAGCAGGTCGAACTCCTTGCGGGTGAGCGGTACGGGTGCGCCGTCCACACTGACCTGCCGGGTGGGCAGCTCGATGGTCACCGCACCCAGTCGCAGCGTGCCGCCCGCGTCCGGGCCCTGGGAGACGGTCCGCTCGCCGGGCGGGGGTGCCTCCTCGGCTGCCGTACGGCGGCTGACGGCGTGGATCCGGGCCAGCAGCTCTCCCATGTCGTAGGGCTTGGTCACATAGTCGTCCGCGCCGAGGTTGAGGCCGTGTATGCGGGAGCGCACATCGGCCCGCGCGGTCACCATGATCACGGGAGTGGAGCTGGTCCGGCGGATGCGGCCGCACACCTCGAAGCCGTCCTGGTCGGGCAGGCCCAGGTCGAGCAGGACGACGGCGAAGCCCGGCCCCTCCTGACCGCCCACGAGGAGCTCCTGGAGCGCCTCGGCCCCGCTGCGTACATGGGTGACCTCGAAGCCGTGCCGCGCCAGCACGGCGGAGAGCGCCGCGGCGACGCGGTCGTCGTCCTCGACGAGCAGCAGTCTCACCGGGCACCTCCTGTTCTCCCACCGCCTCCGGCGAACGAGTCCAACAGTGCATCCACGCTGATCGGCGCGGGTGAGTCAAGGGCTCCCCGGGACCGCGCGGGCATCCGTTATACAGCCGGTACGACGACCGTCAGGCGGCCGTCATGCCGGCCGCCGCCGGGACCGCACACCGGCCCCACGCGGACCCGACCGGACCCGGGCGAGCCGCGGAGGGCAGCCGTGGCGAGGCCACGGGAGAACCGATCGGTCCCCCCTTGCCCTCTATACCCACTGTGCCGGGTTGCGGCCGGATCGTTATGCTCAATTTCAGCTCAGATGTAATGACGCTTCTCGCAGCCGCTCACTAAGGTCCTCGCAACCGACGAGGACGGAGCTGGACGTCGATGAGCGAAGTATCGGTGACCAAGGACGCAGGCGGTCCCGAGCCCGCGACCGACAAGCTGGTCGTACTGGACAACATCAACAAGCACTTCGGTGCGCTGCACGTCCTCCAGGACATTGACCTGACCATCGCGCGCGGCGAGGTCGTCGTCGTCATCGGCCCCTCGGGGTCGGGCAAGTCCACCCTGTGCCGCACCATCAACCGGCTGGAGACGGTCGACTCGGGCAGCATCACGATCGACGACAAGCCGCTGCCCGAGGAGGGCAGGGAACTGGCGAAGCTCCGTGCCGACGTCGGCATGGTCTTCCAGTCCTTCAACCTCTTCGCGCACAAGACGGTGCTGGAGAACGTCACGCTGGGCCAGACCAAGGTCCGCAGGACGGACAAGCAGACGGCGGAGCAGAAGGGCCGCGCACTGCTGGACCGGGTCGGCGTCGGCAACCAGGCCGACAAGTACCCCGCGCAGCTCTCCGGCGGCCAGCAGCAGCGCGTCGCGATCGCCCGGGCCCTGGCGATGGACCCGAAGGTCATGCTCTTCGACGAGCCGACCTCGGCCCTCGACCCCGAGATGATCAATGAAGTCCTGGAGGTCATGCAGCAACTGGCCCGGGACGGAATGACCATGGTCGTCGTCACCCATGAGATGGGCTTCGCGCGTTCGGCGGCGAACCGCGTGGTCTTCATGGCGGACGGCCGGATCGTGGAGGAAGCCACCCCGGAGCAGTTCTTCAGCAACCCGCGCAGCGACCGCGCCAAGGACTTCCTCTCGAAGATCCTGCACCACTGAGCTGTCACCGCTTGCCATGTGACCCCGTATGACCCCGTATGACCCTGTATCCACCGCCCGCTCCGGCAGCGCCGCGCAGCCGGACGGGCAGCGCCTCGGCACACCGGGCCAACGACTTCTCGAGCAAGGGATGTTCACCATGAAGTTCCACAAGACCGCCGCGGCCGCAGCCGCCGTCCTGGCCCTCGCCGCCACCGCGGCCTGCGGTGGCAAGGAGGGCTCCGCGGGCGACAAGCCCAAGGACCAGACGGACGAGAAGGCGCTCCCCACCTACGAGGTCGCCAAGGACGTCGACGTCGACTCGGCCGTCCTGAAGAAGGCCCAGAAGCGCGGGAAGATCGTCATCGGCGCCAAGGCCGACCAGCCCTACCTCGGCTTCCAGGACCAGTCGACCAAGAAGTACTCCGGCTTCGACATCGAGATGGCCAAGATGATCGCGGCCGACCTGGGCTTCACGCCCAAGCAGATCGAGTGGAAGACCGTCGACTCCGGCGCCCGCGAGACCACGGTCTCCAAGGGCGACGTCGATCTGATGATCGGCACCTACACGATCAACGACGAGCGCAAGAAGCAGATCGACTTCGCCGGCCCGTACTTCCACGCCGGCGCCTCGCTGCTCGTCCGCAAGGACGAGAAGGAGGTCACCGGACCGGAGTCGGTCAAGGACAAGAAGGTCTGCTCCATCGTCGGCTCGACGCCGCTGCAGGTCATCAAGAAGCCCAAGTACGGCGCCAAGGTCACCGAGCTGAGCAAGTACTCCGAGTGCGTCTCGCAGCTCCTCGACGGCCAGGTCGACGCGGTCACCACGGACGACGCGATCCTCATGGGCTACGCCGCGCAGAACTCCGGCAAGCTCAAGGTCGTCGGCAAGCCCTTCTCCGACGAGCCCTACGGCGTCGGCCTGAAGAAGGGCGACGCGGCACTCCGGAAGGCCGTCGCCGACTCGATCAAGAAGCACGAGGACAACGGCGACTACAAGAAGGCGTACGACGCGACGCTGGGCAAGTCCGGCTCCAAGTTCAAGACGCCGCCCGAGATCACCGAGAAGTGATGCCGCACGCCCCGCTCCCCGGCACCGGTGCCGCGTGGGGCGGGGCGTGGTGTTGCGGGCCCACCGCCCGCCCTTCCCGGTGCCTCGTACCCGGCGGGTGACCGCCGGGTGACCGGTCCGGCCCTTCCCGCCGTCCCTACGCGACTCCTCGCGGAGAATTCATGAACGTACTGCTCGACAACCTGGCGCTGTTCCGCGAGGGATTCCTCGGCACGCTGTGGCTGACGGTCGTCAGCGCGCTGCTCGCCGTGGTACTCGGACTGCTGATCGCGGGCTTCCGGGTCTCGCCGGTTCCTCCGCTGCGCATCTTCGGCACACTCTGGGTGAACGTGCTGCGCAACACCCCGCTGACGCTGTTGTTCCTGGTGGCGTTCTTCGTGGTGCCCAAGGTGCTCTTCCCCGGCGTCGACTCCTTCGTCCTCGCTGTCTGCGCCTGCGGCTTCTACACCTCGTCCTTCGTCGCCGAGGCCGTCCGCTCCGGCATCAACACCGTGCCGATGGGCCAGGCCGAGGCGGCCCGCGCCATCGGTATGACGTTCACCCAGACGATGCGGATCGTGGTGCTCCCCCAGGCCACGCGCTCGGTCATCCCCCCGCTGAGCAGCATATTCATCGCGTTGACGAAGAACACCGCGGTCGCCGGTGCCTTCGACAACGTCGACCTGTTCAACATCCAGAAGACCCTGAGCAACGACGGCTACGACATCGCCGTGATCTTCATCTGGATCACCCTCGGCTATCTGGTCATCACCTACGCCATCAACGGCCTCTTCCGGCTGCTGGAGAAGGGTCTGGAGGTCGCCCGATGAGCGCGAGCGTCCTGTTCGACGCGCCCGGCCCGAAGGCGCGGTTCCGCAACCTCGTCTACTCGGTCGTCGGCAGCATCGGTCTCGCCGCCCTGATCGCCTGGGTCTGCTACCGGCTCTACGACAAGGGGCAGTTCGCGGGCGAGCTGTGGGACATCTTCAACTACGCGGGCATCCGGGAGAACATCCTCGAGGCCCTGCTGTCCACCTTGAAGGTCTTCGCACTGGCGGGCGTCTTCTCCCTGGTCTTCGCGGTGCTGCTGTGCGTGGCCCGGCTTTCCGACCACAAGCCGGTGCGCTGGGTGGCGGTCGTCTTCATCGACCTGTTCCGGTCGATCCCCCTGCTCATCACGATCTTCGCACTGTGGGTGGGCATCCTCGGCCACATGACGCCCATGTGGGCGCTCGTGCTGGGCCTGACCATCTACAACGGCTGCGTCCAGGCCGAAGTGCTGCGGGCCGGAGTCAACTCGGTACCCAAGGGCCAGGTCGAGGCGGCCTACGCCCTGGGACTGCGCAAGACGCAGGTGACCGCCTCGGTGCTGTTCCCGCAGGCCGTACGCGCCATGCTGCCGTCCATCATCAGCCAGTTGGTGGTCACCCTCAAGGACACCTCGCTGGGCTACATCATCCTCTACCCGGAGCTGCTGTACTCGGCCCGGCTGATCGCCAACAACACCCCGGTCGGCGGCGTCTATCCGACGGTGCAGACAGTCATCGTCTTCGGCGCCATCTACATCTCACTGTGTCTCGCCCTGGCGTGGCTCGCGAAGTTCGTCGAGCGGCGCGGCAGCCGCTCCAAGGCGGGCATCGTGCCTGCCGGGGCGAAGGAGCTCGAGGAGGCCGCGGCCCCGGCAGCTCCCGAGACGAAGGGCCCGGGCGGCGCCGCACCGCCGTCGAAGTGACCCGAGGCGCGACCGGCTGATCCGCACGGCGCCGGCACCGGACGGCCTGTGGCAAGGGCACCCGCCCGTGCCACAGGCCGTCCCTGCGTCCCAGGGCCTCACTTGACGCATGCTCAGGCAATGGGTTGCATACCAGCGTGATCGCGCACCAGGCTCCACCATCGGAGAACCCCGGCCCCCGTCAGCACCACCAGGGCAGTGAGGTCTCCGCACCGTGGACCCGGTGATCGTCGTCGGGGCGGGTCCGGCCGGACTCGCCCTGTCCCTCGCCCTCGCCCGGCACGCCGTCCCCTCCGTGGTCCTGGACTCCACCGACGGCGTCCCTGCGGCCCGCGCGGCCCGCACCTGCCTGCTGCGTCCGGACACCGCCGCCGTCCTGCCCGCCCTGCCCGGACTGCGCTGGCGCTCCTGGCGCACCCGGCGCCGTGCGCAGCCGGTCGAGCGGATCGACCTGCCGCCGGAGCAGGCACCGCTGCACATCGAACAGCACGCGCTGGAGCGGACACTGCGCGGCGCGCTGGCGGACGAGAAGCTGGCCCGGATCGTCACCGGCAGCCATGTGGACCTGCTCGAACAGGATGCCGAGGGTGTCACCGCGCACACCCGGGGCCCCTCCGGCACCTGGTGGCGCGGCAGCTACGCCGTGGGCTGCGACGGCGCACGCTCGACCGTCCGCAAGCTGCTCGGGGTGCGCTTCCCAGGACGCACCTCGGTCGAACGGCACGCGGTCGCCGCACTGCGGGTACGACTGCCCTGGGAAGAAGGGACCTACGACGCGGACGGCCGACGCGGCGACGCCGATGTGGGCAGTGCCCTGCTGCACCGCGACCCGGACGGAGCGCCGGGAGAGGTGACCGCCCGCCCGCTCGCCGACGAGAGATGGCGGCTGGACTGGCTGCTGCCGCCGCGCGGCGACCTGGTCACCCCCGAGGAGATGCTGGAGCGGGTGGCGGAGACGCTCGCGATCTGGTCCGAGGAGTCGGTGAGCTCCGCGGCGCCGGCCCGCAGCGGGTCCGCGGGCGGGCGCGGACCCGGTTCCGGACCGCAGGAACCCGCCCCGCGCGGCGGTGTCGGACCGTACGAACTCGTGGACACCGGTGTGCACACCGTCCACCAGCGGCTGGCCCGGCACTGGCGCGTGCAGCGCGTCTTCCTCGCCGGGGACGCCGCCCACCTGACCGGCGCGCTGGGAGTGCAGTCCGTCGACGAGGGGCTGCGGGACGCGGCCAACCTCGCCTGGAAGCTCGCACTGGCCTGGCACCACGGTCACGGCGCGGCGGCGGACACCCTGCTGGACAGCTACGAGTCGGAGCGGCGGGGTGCCGTGGCCGCCCGGCTGCGCGCCGTCGATCAGACGCTGCCCGTGGTACGGCGCGGCGGCGGGCTGCGTGCGCTGCTCCCGGGCGGGGGTGCGCGCTCCCATCTGGGGCTGCTCACCGACGGCCACTTGGGGCGCGGACTGCTGGGCGCGCCCCCCACCTACGCCCGCACGCCGTTGACGTCTCCGCGCCTGAATGCTGAGACGGTGTCGGTCGGAACGGCCCCCGGGGCGCCCGTTTCCGACGTCCCGGTCACGGCCGCGGACGGTTCCCGCGGCGCGCTGCACGAATGGTTGGGCGGGCCCGGCGGCGAGCTGCTGGTGCTGCTGGTGGCCCCGGGCACCGGCGTATGGGACAGCAAGCACTGGCTGACGGCGGGCATGATGCCCGAACTGGCTTCCGCCGTGGCGGAGCTACCGTTGCGCGCGACGCTGCTGGTCGCCGAGAGCTACCCGGAGGCGGCGGCGCACACGGTGCTGGCGATCCGCGCGGACGGCCATCTCGCAGCGGCATTTCCCGCGGGACGCCCGCACGCGCTGCGGGCCTGCGCGGAGGCGGTGCGCGGAGGCGCGCACACCTGAGGCCACGGCCGCTCCTGCGGCGCGGCACCGTGTGGCGCGCGGTGTGCCGCCCGGGCCGGGTGCGGCAGGTTCGGCAGCGCCCGGTTGCGGCGGGCTGCCGGACCGCCGGCCAGGTTGCCGTCCGGCCCGCTCACCGCCGTCACAGGCCATGGAGATACTCGTCGAGCATCTCCGGGTCCTCGCCCTCCTCCTCGAGCGCCCGCCGGACCACCCGGAGCGCGAGGCCCTCGGAGTACCCCTTGCGGGCCAGCATGCCGACGAGCCGCCGAAGGCGCTTCTCCCGGTCGAGGCCCCTGGTGGAGCGCAGTTTGCGCGCCACCAGGGCGCGGGCGGTCTCCTCCTCGGAGTCGGAGTCGAGCCGGCCGACGGCCTCGTCGATCACGGTGGAGTCCACGCCCTTGGTGCGCAGTTCCCGGGCGAGCGCCCTGCGGGCCAGACCTCTGCTGTGGTGGCGGGAGTCCACCCAGGCGGTGGCGAACGCGGCGTCGTCGATGAGACCGACGTCCTCGAATCGGGCCAGCACCTCCTCCGCCGCCTCCTCGGGCACCTCCCGCTTGCGGAGCGCGTCGGCGAGCTGCCGTCGCGTCCGGGGGGTGCCGGTGAGGAGTCGGAGACAGATGGCCCTGGCCCGCTCCACCGGATCCTTCGGCTCGCCCTCCGCCCCGGGGCCCCGCCCCCCGTCCGGGCCCCGCCCCCGGTTCCGGGACGACGCACGCGATGGTCCCGCTTCGGCCCTCGACGGAGCGGGACCATCGCTGTCCTGGATATCCGCCGGCAGGCCGTCGCCCCAGCGGGCGGAGGCCGGCGGCGGCTCCGGGGAAGGCGTGTACTCCGGCCAGTCGCTGCGCCGTGTCACGAACTAGCTCTTGGCTGCGGCGGCCTTGGACGCCTTGCTCGTCCTGGCCGTCTTGGCCGCCGGCGCCGGGACGCTCTTGGCCGGATCCGTGCCGCTGTCCGCGACGGGGGCTGCCGCGCTGCTGTCCGCGGCATCGGTGCCGGGCTCGCCGGCCGGATCCTGCGGCTGCACGCCGATGCCCAGCTTCTCCTTGATCTTCTTTTCGATCTCGTTGGCGAGGTCGGGATTGTCCCGCAGGAAGTTGCGGGCGTTCTCCTTGCCCTGGCCGAGCTGATCGCCCTCGTAGGTGTACCAGGCTCCGGACTTGCGGATGAAGCCGTTCTCCACGCCCATGTCGATCAGGCCGCCCTCGCGGCTGATGCCCATGCCGTAGAGGATGTCGAACTCCGCCTGCTTGAAGGGCGGCGCGACCTTGTTCTTGACGACCTTGACGCGGGTGCGGTTGCCGACGGCGTCGGTGCCGTCCTTCAGGGTCTCGATGCGGCGGATGTCGAGCCGCACCGAGGCGTAGAACTTCAGGGCGCGGCCGCCCGTGGTGGTCTCCGGCGAGCCGAACATCACGCCGACCTTCTCGCGGAGCTGGTTGATGAAGATCGCGGTGGTCTTGGACTGGTTCAGCGCACCGGCGATCTTCCGCAGCGCCTGGCTCATCAGCCGGGCCTGGAGGCCCACGTGGGAGTCGCCCATCTCGCCCTCGATCTCGGCCCGGGGCACCAGTGCCGCGACCGAGTCGACGATGATCAGGTCCAGCGCGCCCGAGCGGATCAGCATGTCGGTGATCTCGAGGGCCTGCTCGCCGTTGTCCGGCTGCGAGAGGATCAGCGCGTCGGTGTCGACGCCGAGGCGCTTGGCGTATTCGGGGTCCAGCGCGTGCTCGGCGTCCACGAAGGCCACCGTGCCGCCTGCCTTCTGCGCATTGGCCACCGCGTGCAGGGTCAGGGTCGTCTTGCCGGAGGACTCCGGGCCGTAGACCTCGACCACACGACCGCGCGGCAGGCCGCCGACGCCGAGTGCCACGTCCAGGGCGGTCGACCCGGTGGGGATGACCTCGATCGGCTCGTTCGGCCGCTCGCCCATGCGCATCACGGCGCCCTTGCCGAATTGCCGTTCAATCTGTGCGAGCGCGGCGTCGAGCGCCTTCTCGCGGTCGGTTCCTGCCATGGGTGCCACCCGGTTGTTTGCTTGAGTCGATCGCTTCACGTCTCACGACGCTAGCGGCTGCCACTGACAATCGGTCCGGACCCGCGCTCACTGGGCCATGGCCTGAGCGGGCGTGCTCACCGGAGCCTCCATAAGAATCGATGTTCGATTTTTGCGTCAAGTCGCCCCGCACGCCTGTGGAAAACCCGCAGAACCGCAGATGAGGGCGCCGAAGCGACGGGGAAGCGGGCCCGGCGCCGCCGAGGATCCGTCTCGCTCACCGGCCGCGGCGCCACCACCGACTGCCCCCCTCGCCCCCCGCACGACCCTTGTGCCCCTCGTGCCTCTTACGTCCCCCACGTCCCCCACGGTCCTTCCGCCGCCGCGGAAGCGGCCCGTCCCCGTCACCCGGTACGTCGTAGCGCTTCACATACGCGCTGAGGAACCCCTGGAGCGTCGCCGTGGCGGGGATCGCGACCAGCGCGCCCACGACCCCCAGCAGCGAGGTCCCGGCGACCACCGAGCCGAAGGCGACGGCCGGGTGGATGTCCACCGTGCGCGCCGTGATGCGCGGCTGCAGGACGTAGTTCTCCAGTTGCTGGTAGAGCACGATGAACACCAGGACCCACAAGGCGGTCCAGGGGTCCACGGTGAACGCGATCAGCAGCGGCAGCGCCCCGCCGATGTAGGTACCGACGGTGGGCACGAACTGCGAGACCACTCCGACCCAGACCGCCAGCGCGGCGGCATAGGGCACGCCGAGCAGTTCGAGGAAGACGTAGTGCGCACCGCCGGAGATCAACGCCATCAGGGCCCGCGAGTAGAGATAGCCTCCGGTCTTGGCCACAGCGATCTCCCAGGCCCGCAGCACCTCCGCCTGCCGCGCGGGCGGCAGCACCGAGCACAGCGCCACCCGCAGGCGGGGCGCCTCGGCGGCGAAGTAGAAGGTGAACAGGGCGACCGTCAGGAGCTGGAAGACCCCGCCCAGCAGGGTGGCGGAGATCCCCCACACGTTCCGCGCCCCACTGCGCAGGAATCCGCGCGCCCAGTCGGAGTGGACGACCCGGGAGCGCAGCCTGTCGACGTCCAGGTCGGTGCGGAAGTGGGCGTTGCTCCAGCGGAGCACGTCGGAGACATAGCGGGGCAGGTTCTCCACGATGTGGCTGACCTGCTCGACGAAGAGCGAGCCGAGCGCCCCGAAGAACCCCGCCGCGACGGCCAGGAGGACGACGGAGACCAGCGCGGTGGCCGGGCCGCGCCGCACGCCGCGCCGGGACAGACCGGCGACGGCGGGTTCCATGGCCAGCGCCAGGAAGAACGCGATCAGCACGTTCAGCAGCAGACCGAGAACACGCAGGAAGGCCCAGCTGAGGATCTGGTAGGCGGCGAGGAGGCCGAGCGCGAGCACGAAGGCACGGGGCAGCCAGCCCGGCATACCGGAGGCCCGCGCTCTGGGGTGCGGTCCGGGCGGCTCCCCCGAGCCGGTCCCCCCGATCGCCGGGCCGCCGCTCCCGGCTCCGCTCCCGGCGCGACCGTCCCGCTGCCCCTCGTCGTCGCCCGGTGCACCCACCAGGCAAGTTTCGCGCCCGCGGAGACGGCGTCCGGTAAACGACTCACCTCTTGTGCGCGGGGACCTCCATGACGTCGCACACCACGCGCCAGATGTCCTTCGCGTCCCAGCCCGCGGCGAGCGCGTCGTGCACCGTCCGGCCGCCCAGACCGGACATCACATGGTCGTGCGCGAAGGAGTCGGCGTACGACTCGCCGAAGTGCTCCGCCATCCGCTGCCAGAAGTCCGTCAACCGCATGACTCCAGTATCCAGCCCTCAGGGGTCGGCTCTCCCCGACCGCCCGGCGCCCGGGGGCGCGCGGGCCTACCGTCGGGGAATGGCTCCCTGTGGATCGGTCCTCTCCCGTGCGGAGAACTTCATCTGGCTGACGGCGCGCGTCCTGGAGCAGCGCCGATTCGCGTACGACTTCCTGGACGGCGATCCGGGCGCCGTCGAGACGGCCCTCGACGCCTACCGCAACAGCGACGGCGGCTACGGCCACGCACTCGACCCCGATCTGCGCGGCCCGGTGAGCCAGCCGCTGCACACCGCCGCCGCCGTGCGGATCCTGGACAGCATCGGGCGCTGTGCCGGGCAGCGGGTGGAGCGCATCGGCCGCTATCTGACAGCGGTCTCCACCCCTGAGGGTGCGCTGCCCGCCGTGCACCCCTCGCTGCGCGGCTGTCCGGCAGCGCCCTGGTTCCCGGTCGTGGACACCCCGCCGGGCGACCTGCTGGCCACCGGCCCGGTGGTCGGCGCCCTGCACCGCAACAACGTGTGGCACGCGTGGCTGTTCCGCGCGACGGACTACTGCTGGAGCGCCGTCGAGTCCCTGGGCAAGACCCATCCGTACGAGGTACGAGCGGCGCTCGCCTTCCTGGAGGGTGTACCCGACCGGCCCCGTGCCGAGGCCGCCGCGGAGCGTCTGGGGACGCTGGTGCGCGAGCAGCGCCTCGTCGTGACCGACCCGGACCGCAGGGCGGACCTCCCGCTCCCCTCGGGGTATGCGCCGGGCGAGTACCACTATCCGACCGACTTCGCGCGTGCTCCCCGCTCGCCCGCCCGCCGCTGGTTCTCCGACGTGGAGCTGGAGCGGGCACTGGACCATCTGGTCGGCCGCCAGCGGGACGACGGCGGCTGGGACCTCGACCGGCACCACTGGGCACCGGGGACTGCGCTGGAGGGACGTCCACGGGTCACGCTGGAGGCGCTGCACACGCTGCGGGCCTACGGCCGGCTGTGAGCACACTCCCGGCGGCTCGTCCTCCGGTGCGGCGCCGCGAGGACGCGGGCCGGATCACGCGGGCCGCCGGGATCCGCGGACGGGGTGCCCTAACCCAGCGCCCGTACGCCTGCCGTGACCAGCACCGCGGCGGCGACGACCACCAGGAACGGCGCCCGCAGCGCCAGCGCGGCAGCGGCAGCGGCGAGCCCGGCGGCGCGGGCGTCGAGCACCAGCGACACCTGGTCGGCGAAGGTCTGCTGCGCGATCAGTGCCGCGAGCAGCGCGACGGGCAGCAGCCCGGCCAGTCGCTGGACCAGGGGCCGCTCCAGCACTCCCGCAGGCACCGAGAGGCCGAGCAGCTTCACCAGGTAGCAGCCGAGGGCTGTGGCCCCTATGGCGATCCACACGCTCACCGTGCCTCCTCGGTCGTGGTCCGCTCCGCTTCCCGCGCCGCCCGCCGACGGGGCAGCGTTCTGCCGTGCACCAGCAGCACGAGGGGTGCCGCCAGCGCGGCGGCCAGCACCGGCACCCCGGCAGGCAGCACCGGCAGCAGCCCGAGTCCCAGGGCGACGGCGAGAGCTGCTGTCGCCCGCTCCGAGCCGGTGCGGAGCATGGGCGCCAGCAGGGCGAGGAAGGCCGCGGGGCCGGCCGCGTCCAGGCCCCAGGTGTCCGTGTCGCCCAAGGCGCCGGCGCCCAGCGCGCCGATCAGGGTGGTGAGGTTCCACAGCACGAACAGCGTCGCCCCGGTGACGGTGAAACCGAGCCGGACCGCGTGCTGTCCGCGCTGCGCCAGGGCGACGGCCGAGGTCTCGTCGATCACCCAGTGCGCGGCGGCCAGTCGCACACTGCCGCGCAGCCCCAGCAGCCGGGAGAGCCGCAGCCCGTAGAAGGCGTTCCGGAAGCTGAGGAAGAAGGCACCGGCAGCGGCGGTCAGGGGCCCGCCTCCGGCGGCGAGCGCGCCGACGAGGGCGAACTGCGAGGCGCCGGTGAAGACGAACAGGCTCAGGGCGCAGGTCTGGGCGAGGGAGACGCCCGCGCCGGCGGCCGTCACGCCGAAGGCGAACCCGGAGAGACCGACCGCGACGCCGACGCCCAGTGCGTCCCGTACGACGGCTCGGTCGTCGCGCCCGCCGTGCGGGCTCTCCGCTGCGGCCTCGCCCGGCGCGCTCGGTATGCCGGTGGTTTCCGGGGGTGCGGAGGCGCCCGGCGCCTCCGGTTGGTCGAGGGTTTCTCTCTGCTGTGGCACGCGGTCACGTTAGGGAACCGGAGTTCATCCGTTCTTGTACGTTCTTGCACGCCCCCGCCGGTAGGCGCCGGGCGGTACGCCGATGATCCGCCCGAAGTGCCGTGTCAGGTGGGACTGGTCGGTGAAGCCGACGGCCGTGGCCGTCTCCGCGAGTGGCAGCCCCGCGTCCAGCAGGGTGCGTGCCCGGTGCACGCGCGCGTCCGTCAGCCAGGTGTGCGGCGGCATCCCGTACATCCGGCGGAAGGCGCGCAGCAGGGCGAAGGGGCTGGTCCCCAGTTCGGCGGCGAGGCTCTCCAGAGTGGGCGGGTCGGCCATCCGCTCTTCCAGCACCGCGCGGGCCCGCAGCGCGTACCGGGCGCCCGCGAGGCGGACCGGGCGTTCGGGCAGCACGCCGCCGTGCAGTGTCAGCAGCCGGGCGACCACCGCGTGCAGGTGGGTGTCGGCGGCGAGCGCGTCGCCCTCGCCGAGCGCCCGGTGCACGGCCCGCACCTGGTGGGCCGAGACCGGGTCGTCGGCAGCCGCGACGGTGAACCCGGGGGTGCCCCGGAGGCTGGTGGTCTCGGCCGCGATCCGGGCGACCAGGGCGGCGTCGGGGTAGAGCACCTCGTAGGACCAGCCCTCGGGCGTCCCGGCGTGCCCGGTGTGCATCGTGTCCGGGTTGATCAGCGCCATTCCTCCGGCGCCCACCCGGTGCACGCGGCCGCCGTGGTGGAACGCCTCCACCCCGTCGGTGATGGCGGCCAGCACATAGGTCTCGTGCGTGTGCCGGGCGAACGTCTTGCGGATGTAGCGCGCCCGCAGCAGGTCCACTCCCGGCAGCTTCGGCGACTGCCAGTAGTGCGCCTTCTCCTCCCGCGTCATGTCCCCCATTGTCCTCCGTTCCGATGCTCCGATGACCGGATGCTCCGATGAGCGGAGGCTGGGTCGGCTTCGGCGCCGCTCTTCCGGGCGCCCCCGGGCGCCCCCCCCCCCCGGAGCCGCCGGGCGCGGTCCCGGGCCGGTGTCAGTGCCGTGCTGCACGATGGGAACCATGGGTCGGACATCGGCGCTGGACGCCTTCTCACCGGCGACCCGTGCATGGTTCACGGGTGCCTTCAGCGAGCCCACCGCCGCGCAGGAGGGCGCCTGGCGTGCGCTGGCTGAGGAGTCGGACGCGCTCGTGGTGGCACCGACCGGCTCGGGCAAGACGCTCGCGGCCTTCCTCGCCTCGCTGGACGCGCTGGCCGCCGCTCCGCCGCCCGCCGACCCGCTCAAGCGCTGCCGTGTGCTGTACGTGTCGCCACTGAAGGCGCTCGCGGTCGATGTCGAACGCAATCTGCGCAGCCCCCTCACGGGTATCCGGCAGGAGTCGCTGCGGCTGGGGCTGCCCGAGCCGGAGATCCGGGTCGGGATCCGTTCCGGCGACACTCCCGCGACCGAGCGCAGAGCGCTCGCCCGGCGCCCGCCGGACATTCTGATCACCACCCCCGAGTCGCTGTTCCTGATGCTGACCTCCGGCGCCCGGGAAACGCTCTCCGGCGTCGGGACGGTGATCCTCGACGAGGTGCACGCGGTGGCGGGCACCAAGCGGGGTGCGCACCTGGCGCTCTCCCTGGAGCGGCTCGACGAACTGCTGGACGCCCCCGCGCGCCGGATCGGCCTGTCGGCCACCGTGCGGCCGGTGGACGAGGTGGCCCGCTTCCTCTCGCCCCGCAGGAACGCCGCGATCGTGCAGCCACCCTCGGGCAAGCGGTTCGACCTCTCGGTCGTGGTGCCCGTCGAGGACATGGGCGAGCTGGGAGGTTCCCCCGCGCAGGACGCCTCCGGAGCCGCGGGCGGTGGCCCCGGGGGCGGGGACACACCGTCGATCTGGCCCTCGGTGGAGGAGCGGATCACCGATCTCATCCAGGAGCACCGCTCCACCATCGTCTTCGCCAACTCACGGCGGCTGGCCGAGCGGCTGTGCAACCGGCTGAACGAGATCGCCTACGAGCGCGCCACGGGCGAGCCCATGCCCGAGGACCACTCGCCGGCCGAGCTGATGGGCAACGCGGGCGCCGTCACCGGAGCACCCGCGCTGCTAGCCCGGGCGCACCACGGCTCGGTCTCCAAGGAGCAGCGCTCCCAGGTCGAGGAGGATCTGAAGGCGGGCAGGCTGCCGGCCGTGGTGGCCACCTCCAGTCTGGAGCTGGGGATCGACATGGGAGCCGTCGATCTCGTGATCCAGGTGGAGTCGCCGCCCTCGGTAGCTTCGGGGCTGCAGCGGGTGGGCCGGGCGGGCCACCAGGTGGGCGCGGTCTCGGCGGGAGTGGTCTTCCCCAAGTACCGGGGCGATCTGGTGCAGTCCGCCGTGGTCACCGAGCGGATGCGCGAGGGCGCCATCGAGGCGCTGCGCATCCCCGCCAACCCCCTGGACGTCCTCGCCCAGCAGATCGTCGCGATGGTCTCGGTGGACACCTGGAACGTGGACGAGCTGCTGGCTCTGGTGCGGCGGGCGGCGCCGTTCGCCGCGCTTCCGGAATCCGCCTACACCTCGGTGCTGGACATGCTGGCGGGGCGGTACCCCTCGGACGCCTTCGCGGAGCTGCGCCCGCGCCTGGTGTGGGACCGGGTGGCGGGGACGCTCAGCGGCCGTCCGGGCGCCCAGCGGCTGGCCGTCACCTCCGGCGGCACCATCCCGGACCGGGGGCTGTTCGGGGTGTTCCTGGCCGGAACCGACCCCAAGAAGGGCGGCGGCCGCGTCGGGGAGCTGGACGAGGAGATGGTCTACGAGTCCCGGGTGGGTGATGTCTTCACCCTCGGGACGACGACCTGGCGGATCGAGGACATCACCCGGGACCGGGTACTCGTCACTCCCGCGCCCGGGGTGCCGGGCCGGCTGCCGTTCTGGCGCGGCGACCAGTTGGGCAGACCGCTGGAGCTGGGCCGGGCGCTGGGCGCCTTCCTGCGGGAGGTCGGCTCGCTCTCCCGCGAGCAGGCGGAGCAGCGGCTGGCGGCCTCCGGGATGGACACGCTGGCGATCGGCAATCTGCTGGCCTACCTGAGCGAGCAGCGCGAGGCCGCGGGGCACGTCCCGGACGACCGGACGATCGTCGTCGAGCGCTTCCGCGACGAGCTGGGCGACTGGCGCATCGTGGTGCACTCGCCGTTCGGCGCCCAGGTGCACGCGCCCTGGGCGCTGGCCATCGGCGCCCGGCTGGCGGAGCGGTACGGCATGGACGCGCAGGTGATGCACGCCGACGACGGCCTGGTGCTGCGGCTGCCGGACGCGGAGCTGATGGACCCCGGCCTGTTCGACGGGGAGGCGCGCCCGCCGCGCACGCCCGCGCAGGAAGCCCCGGCCGACCAGGACGAGCCCCCGCTGGGCGTCGGCGACGTCCTCTTCGACAAGGGCGAGGTCGAGCAGACCGTCACCGACCAGGTGGGCAATTCGGCCCTGTTCGCGGCCCGCTTCCGGGAGTGCGCCTCGCGCGCCCTGCTGCTGCCGCGCCGCAGCCCGGGCAGACGCACGCCCCTGTGGCAGCAGCGCCAGCGGGCGTCCCAACTCCTCCAAGTGGCTGCCGAGTTCGGCTCCTTCCCGATCGTCCTGGAGGCGGTGCGCGAGTGCCTCCAGGACGTGTTCGACGTGCCGGGGCTCACGGAGCTGATGGGCGACATCGAGGCCCGCCGGGTGCGCGTGGTCGAGGTCACCACGCCGGAGCCGTCACCGTTCGCCCGGTCGCTGCTGTTCGGTTACGTCGCCCAGTATCTGTACGAGGGCGACTCGCCGCTGGCCGAGCGGCGGGCCGCCGCGCTCTCCCTGGACTCCCGACTGCTGTCGGAGCTGCTGGGCCAGGCGGAGCTGCGGGAACTGCTGGACGCCGACGTGCTGGTCGAGCTGGAGCGGGAACTCCAGTGGCGTACCGAGGACCGCCGCCTCAAGGACGTGGAGGGTGTGGCCGACCTGCTGCGGCTGCTGGGCCCGCTCACCCCGGACGAGTTGGCGGAACGCGGCGCCGAGCCGGGCTGGGCGGCAGAGTTGGAGAAGGCCCGCCGCGCCGTCCGGGTACGGATCGCGGGCCGGGACCACTGGGCGGCGATCGAGGACGCGGGACGGTTGCGGGACGCGCTCGGGGTGGCACTGCCCGTCGGGGTTCCCGAAGCCTTCACCGAGCCGGTGGCGGACCCGCTGGGCGACCTGCTCTCGCGCTACGCCCGCACGCACGGCCCGTTCACCTCCGCCGCGGCTGCGGACCGCTTCGGGCTCGGGACCGCCGTCGCGGACGGTGCGCTGCACCGGCTGGCGGCCGGTGGCCGGCTGGTGCAGGGCGAGTTCCACCCCTCGGGGATCGGACAGGAGTGGTGCGACGCCGGGGTGCTGCGCAGGCTGCGGCGCCGTTCGCTGGCGGCGCTGCGCCAGGAGTTGGAGCCGGTCGCCCCGCAGTCGCTGGCCGCTTTTCTGCCGCAGTGGCAGCATGTGCGCACCAACAGCCTGCGGGGTGTGGAGGGGCTGCTGCGCACAGTGGAGCAGTTGCAGGGGGCGCCTGTTCCGGCGTCCGCGCTGGAGAAGCTGGTGCTGCCCGGCAGAGTCGCGGACTACGCGCCGCCCATGCTGGACGAGCTGACCGCCTCGGGGGAGGTCGTCTGGGCGGGTGCGGGAGCGCTGCCCGGCAAGGACGGCTGGATCTCGCTGCTGCCGGCCGACGCCGCCCCGCTGCTGCTGCCCACCCCGCATCCGCTGGAACTGACTCCGGTGCACCAGGCGGTGCTGACCGCGCTGGAAGGGGGCTACGGGCTGTTCTTCCGGCAGATCGCCGAGCGCGCGCGGGCCGCCCATCCGGAGTCGACCGATCCACAGCTCACGGAGGCGCTGTGGGATCTCGTGTGGTCGGGGAGGGTCACCGGTGACACGCTCGCACCGCTGCGCGCGCTGCTGGGCTCGGGGCGTACGGCCGGCTCGACGGCGCACCGCGCGAAGCGGCCCACCCCGCGCGGGCGCTACGGCTCGTTCACGGCGGCAGCAATCGCCGCGGGCAGCGGTGCGGGCCGCCGCGGCCCGGGGCGCGCACCGGCAGCCGCGCCACCGACCGTAGCCGGACGCTGGTCGCTGCTGCCCGCCGCGGAGAGCGACCCCACGCACCGGGCGCACGCGCTGGCACGCACCCTGCTGGACCGGCACGGGGTGGTCACGCGGGGCGCGGTGGCCGCCGAGGGCGTCGAGGGCGGGTTCTCGGCCGCGTACCGGGTGCTGTCCGCCTTCGAGGAGAGCGGGCAGGCGCGGCGCGGCTACGTGGTCGAGGGACTGGGCGCCGCGCAGTTCGCCATGGACGGCGCGGTGGACAGACTGCGCGCGGTCAGCACAGCCCGGGAGCGGGAGGGCGGCGTCCCCGGCGCGTACGGCGGCCCGCGCGGAGGCAGTGCCCGTGCGGCATCGGGTGCGCTGGTGCTGGCGGCCGCCGACCCGGCGAACGCCTACGGTGCCGCCCTGCCCTGGCCGCCGCCGCCAGCCGGTGCCACCCACAAGCCAGGACGAAAGGCGGGCGCACTGGTCGTGCTGGTCGACGGCGCGCTGACCCTCTACGTCGAACGCGGCGGGAAGACGCTGCTGGCCTGGGCTCGGGATCCCGCGGCGCCGGAGGGCGCCCCGGGTGAGCCCGCGGGCGCGTCGGCCCCGGAAACCGCGGACCGACCCGACTCCGCGCAGGTGGTGGCGGCCGTCGAGGCGCTCGCCGAGGCAGCGCGCCGGGGCGCGCTCGGTACGGTCACGGTGGAGCGGGTCAACGGCACGGCAGCGCTGTCGTCACCGTTGAGCCCCGCCCTGGAGGCCGCGGGGTTCCATCCGACCCCGCGCGGACTGCGGCTGCGCGCGAGATAGCCGTGCGCCGTCGGCGGGACGACGCTGTCCCACCCGGCCCCTGGTGCCGGCGCCGTCCGCCCCGGAAACCGCGCGGCGGGTGGTCACTCGTCACTCCTGACCGGATGCCCCGGAGGACTCGCTGTCGGAGCGGGTCGCCAGCATGATCTGCCGGAGAAGGCCGGCGAGCAGTCGCTGTTCGTGCCAGTCGAGGACGCCGAACAGGCGACGCTCCTCCTCGGCTGCCGTCTCGATGGCGGCCAGCCACACGGAGCGCCCCTCGTCGGTGAGGACGACTTGCGGGGAGGGGCCACCGGAGGCGGTGCGGGCCACGAGGTCCCGCTGCTCCAGCACGTCCAACAGCTCGGACACGGCGTTGGGCGCCGCGCCGAGATCGACGGCGAGCCCGGTGAGGTCCGCCTGCCCGCTGTTCCCGGCAAGGAGGTGCAGGACTTCGTGCTCCTCCCGCCGCAGTCCGCACTCCGCCAGCGCCCGCTCCCCCGACCGCCGCAGGTGGTCGGCGAGGTACTGCATCCGGGTGACGGCGCCCTCGACATGGCGGTTGAGGTCGGGCAGCACCGGCTGCCAGCGGTCCAGATGGTCCTCGACCCAGTCCCGCGCGCCCTCCAGCGCGTCCCTCTGCTCGGCCTCGGCCTCTCCGTCCACGTCGAGCGCGTCGTGCTGTCGTTGGTATCCCCACTGCCCCATGGCCCTGGATCGTATCCCGTGATCGTCCGGCACTTCCCGCCGCTCTCCCCCGCTTCCGTCGCCGGCTCCTGCAACCATGGGCATATGTCCCAGGGAGCCGGGATGGCGCAGGTTGCCGGAAGGCCGGGAATGTCGTGGAAGCCGTGGAAGCCGCGGAAGGAGTGACGGCCGATGCCCGAGGGGGACACCGTCTGGCGCACCGCGCACGCGCTGCATTCGGCGCTGGCGGGACAGGCGCTGGTCCGCACGGATTTCCGGGTGCCCAGGATGGCGACGGTCGATCTGTCGGGCCGGATGCTGCTGGATGTCACTCCGCGCGGCAAACACCTGCTGATGCGCGTCGAGGGCGGCTTGACGGTGCACTCCCATCTGGGCATGGAGGGTGCGTGGCGGATCAGGGCAGACCCGCCGGGCCACACCGACCCGCTCAGAGGTTTCGGCCCCGGCCACCAGATCCGTGCGCTCCTGGCCACCGGTTCGCACACTGCCGCCGGGATCCGGCTCCCCGTACTGGAACTGGTACGCACCTCGGCGGAGTTCACGGTGGTCGGCCATCTGGGTCCCGATCTGCTCGGCCCCGACTGGGACGCGGCCGAAGCCGAACGGCGGCTGCTCCAGGACCCGGCGCGCCCGCTGGTCGAGGCACTGCTCGACCAGCGCAACCTGGCGGGTGTCGGCAACGTCTACGCGGCCGAGTTGTGCTTTCTCGCCCGCACTTCGCCCTGGACCCCGGTGGGCTCGCTGCCCGCGGGGCTGTCGGCCCGCTTGGTCGGCGCCGCCAAGCGGCTGCTGGAGGCCAACAAGGACCGGCTCCGCCGCCGCACCACCAACAGCCCGCGGCCGGACCGCGGTCTGGCGGTCTACGGCCGCGGGAACCGCCCGTGCCACCGCTGCGGCACCCCGATCCGCACCGGCTCCCACGGACCGCCCGACCGCGTCCGCACCGTCTGGTACTGCCCGCACTGCCAGCCGACGCCCGGGGACGCCGGACAAGGAGCACGATCCAGCGGTACTTGACGTCCCGTCAACTCGCAGGCGACCTCGTCGGACCGCGGGCCTCTGGTACTCGCGGTACCTGATGGACGACCGGAACGGCAGGGCCGCCCTGGGTGACCTCGCTTCCGGCGGCAGCGTCCGCACAGCGCCTCAGCGCACTGTGCGGACCGCGGTGAGAAGGAACGGCGCACACAGCGGAACTGATCACGCAGGAGGGCGGACGGCCCTCGGCACGCCTGGAGGGACTCATCCGACCGCGCGGAGACCACCGAATCCGCGGCGGCAGCTCCACGCCGGCCCCGGAACGGCTTCGCACCGCCGCGCCGTGGGCACACTGCGGCACCGCCGGGAGGTCCGGAGGCACCGGCCCACGTCCTCGCTGCCGGCTTCGGCGGCCTCCGCGCTCCCGCCGCGAAACGGACCGGGGCGGTCGGATCCTGCGCGCGTGCGCCCAGTACGCCGTATCCGGCGTCCGGCCTCTCGCCTGTCACGACCGGGCGGATCCTGCGCTTCCTCGGCCGGGTCGCCCTGCCGGGGCAGCCCGCCGGGCGTCCGCACGCTCCCGAGCCGGGCGCGCTCGCGCCACGTGCACGGGCAGTACGCTCAACCCCCATCCCCCCGCCGTCACCGACGCCTCCACCGGACCGCCCTCCCCTGCGGCCACCCGCCATATCGCGCACAGCCAGCCGAGGGCACAGGCACTCCCGAGTGCCCAGCGACACCGCAGCAACGGGCGCACAGCCGACATGCCGCCACCTCCCGCGACGACGTCCAGGCCGCATGGGGCGGAGTGCCGCGCACAGCGGTGCGGACGGGCCGTCGACGAAATCGAGAACATCGCCCGAGAACATCGCCATCGTCCCGCACCCCGGGCGACCCCGCGACCACAGCACGTCGTCGTACCCGGGAGGCACGATCTCGCAGCGTGCAGCGTGATGCCCGGCAGGAGCCCGCCCCCGGCCCGCTCCGGGCGCGGTACGGGGCCCGGAAGGAGCTGCCCGTGGCTCGGGCCCGGGCGACGGGGACCGCCACGGGCGCGGCCGGCCCCGGTACACACGAAGGCCCCGCCGGAAGAGTCCGGCGGGGCCTGTCGTTCCACATCTCACCCGGCTGCCGCGTCCCGCGCACCGCACGGAACCCCGGCAGCGGCGTACGCAGCCACGATCGCCACCCGGCGTCAGGCAGCGACCACGTCCACGGCCTCTGTCGGCGCCTTGATCGTGACGCGCTCCTCGGGCACCCCGGTGACCGAGGTAACGGACAGCGGGTTGAGCACCGGCCGCATCGGGGCGGGCACGGCGTCGCTCGCCGCGGACTCGGCCAGCTCAGCGAGCGCCAGCTCGTCGCTGACCTCCCGCATCAGCTCGGACATCCGCACATCGAGGGCGTCACAGATCGATGAGAGCAGCTCGGACGAGGCTTCCTTCTGGCCGCGCTCGACCTCGGAGAGGTATCCGAGCGAGACCCTGGCGGACGATGAGACTTCGCGCAGGGTGCGACCCTGGCGTTGGCGCTGCCGACGCAGCACGTCACCCAACAGGCGACGGAGCAGAATCATCGGTGCTCCTCCCTCTCAACGCGCGGCGTCTTCCACAGCCTGTATCGGGACGGCCAGTTGGCCCCGACTCCTTCAGGCTCCACCGTACCGCCTCGGCAGGCGGCCGTGCGGGGAGCGATGTCGTGTTCACTCAGGGCTGCAAACATCCATTCCCCCCGCTCTGTTCCCTATCCTGCCCTCCGGCATTTTCGATCAGTTCGTCGTAGAGCAGCTCCAGCGCTCCTCGAACACTCTCCGTGCGAATCCCGGCACGCTCACGTTCCTCGGCTGTCGCACCGCCGCCGGCGGCCGGCTCACCGCTCCGGCCGACCGCCAACCGCAGCTTCCGCGCCACTGCCGGCGACCCGGGAGCGGCGACGGCGACGTACACCGTTCCGACCGGTTGCCCGTCCTGGGGGTCGGGCCCGGCCACGCCCGTGGTGGCGAGGCCCCAGTCGGCGCCGAGCACCGTGCGTACCCCGTGCGCCATCCGACGCGCGACCTCGGCGTCGACAGCACCCCGCTCCTCAAGGAGTGCCCCGTCCACACCGAGTACATCCCTCTTGAGCGCGGTCGCATACGCGGTCACCGAACCACGGAAGACCCGTGAGGCGCCTGGGACGCCGGTGATCTCGGCCGCGACCAGTCCTCCGGTCAGCGACTCCGCCACTGCGAGCGTCTGGCCCCGCTCGGCGAGCAGCGCCAGCACGCCACCAGCCCGGGAATCCGCCTGCGTCAGGACCGCTCACCTCCGGTGTCTTCTTCGCTGCCGGCATTCTGCGCCTTCCCCGGGTTCCCGGAGCTACCCGCGTCCTCCGCGTCGGCACCCGCTGCGCTCTCACCGTGCGCAGCGTCCTCGCCGTCCTCCGGCCCGCTCCCGGCCGGGGGCGATGCGCTTGCCGCCGGGGACGACGCACTCCCGTCCGCCTCCGCGGCCAGTCCGGCCCGGCGCAGCACGACGGCCTGGCGTACGTAGTCGAGACCGGTGACGACGGTGAGGACGACGGCCACCCCCATCACCCACCAGCGCGCGGTGGCCAGCGGACCGGTCAGCGCCAGCACGTACATGCCGACGGCGACGCCCTGGGCGAGCGTCTTCATCTTGCCGCCGCGGCTGGCCGGGATGACCCCGTGCCTGATCACCCAGAAGCGCATCAGGGTGATGCCCAGCTCGCGGAAGAGGATCACGCCGGTGACCCACCACGGCAGGTCCGAAAGGGCGGAGAGGCAGATCAGCGCCGCTCCCATGATCGCCTTGTCCGCTATGGGATCGGCGATCTTCCCGAAGTCGGTGACGAGGTTGTAGCGGCGCGCCAGCTCCCCGTCGAACAGGTCGGTGATCATGGCGATGGTGAACGCGGCCCAGGCGAACGAGCGCCAGGCCGGGTCGTGACCGCCGTTCGCGACCATGAGCAGCACGAACCCGGGCACCAGCAGGAGCCGCACCATGGTCAGGATGTTCGCGATGTTCCACAGGCTCACAGGGCGTACCGTGCTCGCCGCCGCCGGTTTGGGTACGGTGCCACGCCGGGCCGCGGAGGCCGGGACTCCGGTCATCTGCCGGCCTCCTCCCCGACGGGGAGCAGGCCGGCGCCCGCCGGGCGGGCGGCCGGGGCGGTGCCGTGCCCCGCGGGGGCGGCCGTGAGGGGCTCCGCGACCAGGTCCACGCCCTCGGCCGCGACGACCCGCGCCTCGACCATCCGGCCCACCGGCACCCGGTCCGCCGCCGGGACCGGGCCGGACGCGTCCGGCCGCACCAGACGTACCTGGCCGTCGGTCTCCGGCGCCTGGTGCGCACCGCGCCCGAGCGGCCCGTCCTCCTCGTCGTGGGTCTCGACCAGCACCTGGACGGTCTCCCCCACCCGCTCCTCGGCACGCTGGGCGGTCAGCTCCTCGGCGAGCCTGGACATGCGTGCGAGCCGCTCGGCGACCTCGTCCGGATCCACCTTGTCCGCGTACCCGGCAGCCTCGGTGCCGTCCTCGTCCGAGTACCCGAACACCCCGATCGCGTCGAGACGCGCTTCGGTCAGGAAGCGCTCAAGCTCCGCCACGTCCTGCTCACTCTCGCCGGGGAAGCCGACGATGAAGTTCGACCGGGCACCCGCCTGCGGAGCCCTCGTACGGATCTCCTCCAGCAGCCCGAGGAAGCGCTCGGTGTCGCCGAAGCGCCGCATCGCGCGCAGCACGCCCGGCGCCGAATGCTGGAAGGACAGGTCGAAGTAGGGAGCGACCTTCTCGGTACCGGTGAGCACGTCGATCAGTCCGGGCCGCATCTCGGCCGGCTGGAGGTAGCTCACCCGCACCCGTTCGATGCCCTCGACGGCGGCCAGCTCCAGCAGCAGCGTCTCCAGCAGCCTGATGTCCCCCAGGTCCTTCCCGTAGGAAGTGTTGTTCTCGGAGACCAGCATGATCTCCCGGACACCCTGCTCGGCGAGCCATCTGGTCTCCGTGAGCACGTCCGCCGGGCGGCGCGAGATGAACGAGCCGCGGAAGGACGGAATGGCGCAGAAGGAGCACCGGCGGTCGCAGCCGGAGGCGAGTTTGACGGAGGCGACGGGGCTGCTGCCCAGCCGCCGCCGCAGCGGCGCGCGCGGCCCCGAGGCCGGCGCGACGCCCTCGGGGAGGTCTGTGGGCGCGGACTCGGCAGCCTCGGCGGCGCTCTGCTCCGCGGTCGCTCCGGCGGCTCCCGCGGCCCCGTGCCCGGGCAGTGCGACTGCGGCACCCTGGCGCTCGGCCGGGCTCACGGGCAGCAGCTTGCGCCGGTCGCGCGGGACGTGCGGCGCGTGCACTCCGCCGCCCAGGATGGTGCGGAGCCGGTCGGAGATGTCTGTGTAGTCGTCGAATCCGAGGACCCCGTCCGCCTCGGGCAGCGCCTCGGCCAGCTCCTTGCCGTACCGCTCGGCCATGCAGCCCACGGCCACCACGGCCTGGGTTCTGCCCTCGCCCTCCCTGGCTGCGTTCTTGAGGTCGTTGGCCTCCAGCAGCGCGTCTACGGAGTCCTTCTTGGCGGCCTCGACGAAACCGCAGGTGTTGACGACGGCGACATCGGCGGCGGCGGCATCCTCGACGAGATCCCAGCCATCCGCCGCCAGGCGGCCTGCGAGCTCTTCCGAGTCCACCTCGTTACGGGCGCAGCCGAGAGTGACAAGGGCGACGGTACGGCGTTCGGGCATGGGCTCAGCCTACTTTGTCCCTCCGGCACCATCCGCCGCCAGGTTGCGACCGCGCAGCTCACCGGTACGGGCGCAGCGCCCCACCCGGCGGCGGGCCCGCGCCGGGCCCCGCTGCACGAGCGCTGGTCAGCCCGCTTCGGGGTCGCCCCGGGTGTAGCTGAGCCGCTGCACCTGGCCGACCTCGCCCGCGTGCTCCACCTGCTTGCCGTTGACGTACAGCTTCACGCCTCCGGCGTTGCCCAGCACGAGGTCGAGCCGCTTGTCGTCGGTGAGGGTCTTGGACTGCCCCTCCTTGAGCACGCCTTCGTGGATCAGTCGCCCGTTGTGGTCCTTCGCGGAGACCCAGCTGTTCCCCTTCTCCGCGGTCATCCGGACGGTGACCTTGTCGGCGGGCGCCCCGGCGATGGCACTCTCGGACGGCTTGGGGTCGCTCTTCCTGGAGGGCGAGGGGTCCGCGGAGGGCTTCCCCGACGGTGCCTCCTCCGCGGCCTGCTTGCCGGAGTCCTCGCCACCGCCGCCGCCGACGAGAGTGAAACCGACGAAACCGACCACCGCGACGATGGCGGCGACCATCGCGGCCGTCCAGTTCGGCCTGCGGGGCTCCGGACGGATGCGCTCCGCCTCGAACAGGGTCGCGGGCGGCGTGGGCTCGGGACGGCCGCCGTGTTCCTCGTCGTACTGCGCGACCAGGGCGTCGCCGTCGAGGCCGACCGCGCGTGCCAGGGTACGGAGGTGACCGCGCGCGTACACGTCTCCGCCGCACCGGGAGTAGTCGTCCTGTTCGATCGCCTGCACGATCGGGACACGCACCCGGGTGGCGGTACTGACCTCTTCCACGGTCAGCCGTGCGTCGATGCGGGCCTGCTGGAGGGCTCGACCGACCGGGGGCCGGTCCTCTTCGGGGGAGTTGCCGATGGACACGGGGGCGCCTTTCGAGCGTGTAGCCACCTGCTGGAGGTTCAGTCTAGGGGCGGAGCAAAAGGGTGGGGCAAGCGGGCGGAGCAAGTTTGTACGCCATATGTATGGCGTACGAATGACCGAGCTGCGCCGAGGGGCGCCCGCGCGGAACCGAGTACGCCGACGTCTCTGCCGTCCCTTCCCTCAACTTGACGTGCAGACCACGGAAACGGTTGCCTCGACCGCCCTTTCGAGTGAGCTGTACCCCCGTGCAGCCGGTGTGCGGCGCCCCGGAGGCGCCCTGGAAGCCGTCCGACGGCGGGCAGCGGACCGCCCCGCCCCGGCGAGCGTGCCGAGCGCGGCACGGGGCCTGCGCACGGGGACTACTGCCCGCCGCCTCTGACGACCGTGAGCACCTCGTCCAGCTCATCGGGCTTGACCAGCACGTCCCGCGCTTTGGAGCCCTCGCTGGGCCCCACCACGCCGCGCGACTCCATCAGGTCCATCAGCCGCCCCGCCTTGGCGAAGCCGACCCGCAGCTTGCGCTGGAGCATCGAGGTCGACCCGAACTGGGTGGAGACCACCAGCTCCGCCGCCTGGCAGAGCAGATCCATGTCGTCGCCGATCTCCTCGTCGATCTCCTTCTTCTTGCCCTGCGCCCCGGTCACGTCCTCCCGGAAGACGGGCGTCATCTGCGCCTTGCAGTGCTCGACGACCGCCTGGACCTCCTGCTCATTGACGTAGGCGCCCTGCATCCGGGTCGGTTTGCCCGCACCCATCGGCAGGAACAGCCCGTCGCCCTTGCCGATGAGCTTCTCGGCACCGCCCTGGTCGAGGATGACGCGGCTGTCGGCCAGGGAGGAGGTGGAGAAGCCGAGCCGGGAGGGGACGTTCGCCTTGATGAGGCCGGTGACGACGTCCACCGACGGCCGCTGGGTCGCCAGCACCAGATGGATGCCGGCGGCCCGCGCGAGCTGGGTGATCCGCACGATCGCGTCCTCCACGTCGCGCGGTGCCACCATCATCAGGTCGGCCAGCTCGTCCACGATCACCAGCAGATAGGGGTACGGCGTCAGCTCCCGCTCGCTGCCCTCGGGAGCGGACACCCGTCCGGCCCGTACCGCCTCGTTGAAGTCGTCGATGTGCCGGAACCCGAACGCCGCCAGGTCGTCGTAGCGCAGATCCATCTCGCGCACGACCCACTGGAGGGCTTCGGCGGCCTTCTTGGGGTTGGTGATGATCGGGGTGATCAGGTGGGGGATGCCCTCGTAGGCGGTCAGCTCGACGCGCTTGGGGTCGACGAGCACCATCCGCACCTCCTCCGGCGTGGCACGCGCCATGACCGAGGTGATGAGGCAGTTGATGCAGGAGGACTTGCCGGAGCCGGTGGCGCCCGCGACGAGGATGTGCGGCATCTTCGCGAGGTTGGCCGAGACGTAGCCGCCCTCGACGTCCTTGCCGAGACCCACCAGCAGCGGATGCTCCTCGCCCGAGGCGTCTGCGGAACGCAGCACGTCACCGAGATTGACCATCTCCCGGTCGCTGTTGGGGATCTCGATGCCCACCGCGGACTTGCCGGGAATCGGATTGATGATGCGGACGTCGGGGCTGGCCACGGCGTAGGCGATGTTCTTGGCCAGAGCCGTGATCTTCTCGACCTTCACCCCCGGCCCCAGCTCGACCTCGTAGCGGGTCACCGTCGGGCCGCGGGTGAAACCGGTGACGGCGGCGTTCACCTTGAACTCGGTGAAGACAGTGGTCAGCGACTGCACCACCTGGTCGTTGGCGGCACTGCGGGAACGCCCCGGACCGCCGCGTTCCAGCAGGTCCAGCGACGGCAGCGCGTAGGTGATGTCTCCGGAGAGCGTGAGCTGTTCGGCACGCGCGGGCAGGTCGGCGGGTTCCGACGGCGCCGCGGCCTTGGTCAGGTCGGGAACCGGGGTGCGCTCGGTGACCTCGTCCCCCTGCACAGCCTCGCCCTGGGCAGCGCCCCGGCCCCGTGCGCCCGGCACGGCCGACCCGGTCGCCTCGCCCTTGCGCTTCCCGCCGCGCGACTTGGCGACCGAGGTGGTCAGATCGGCGACCACCGGCGACGGCTGGACCCCGTTGACGACCGCCCCGTCCAGCGAGGCGGCAGCGGCGGCGGCCACATCCACCGCGTCCCGCGTCCGCTCGGTCTCCCCGGCACCCGCGGGGACCGCGCCGACCTCGCCGTCCGCGAACACCTCCCGGGGACCGGCCCGCCGGCGGCGGTCGAGAGCCTCCTTCTCGGCGAGCGCGGGAGCAATCCGGTCCTTGCGCATGCTGTGCGCACGGCGCCCGGTGGCCGGCTGCTCCTCGTCCGGCTCCAGGTCGTAGTCGTAGCCGGCCACCGGCTGGACGACGCCCAGCCTGACCCCGGCGGCCCGGAGCCGTTGCGGGATGGCGTTGACCGGGGTGGCCGTCACCACCAGCAGTCCGAAGACGGTGACGAGGACGAGCAGCGCCACCGCGAGCATGTCCCCCAACGTGAAGATCAGCGGCCGGGAGACCCCCCACCCGACCAGGCCGCCCGCGTCCCGCAGCGCATCGTCGCCCGCGCCCCTGCCGGGTGCGCCGCAGCCGATGTGGACGAGCCCCAGCACTCCGATCAGCAGGGCCGAAAGCCCGATCACGATCCGGCCGTTGGCCTCGGGCTTCTCCGGATGGCGGATCAGCCGCACCGCGATGACGGCCAGCAGTATCGGCACCAGCAGATCCAGCCTGCCGAACGCCCCGGTCACCAGCATCTCCACCAGATCCCCGACCGGCCCCTGGAGGTTGGACCAGGTACCGGCCGCGACGATCAGTGCCAGGCCGATCAGCAGCAGCGCGAGCCCGTCCTTGCGATGCGCCGGATCCAGCGCCTTCCCGCTGCGCCCTATGCCCCGCAGGAGCGCGCCCACAGCGTGCGCCAGGCCGAGCCAGCACGCCTTGAGCACCTTGAGGACACCGCTGGTCGGGGACGGCGCTGCCGTGCCCTTGCCGCCCTTGGCCGCGGGCTTCTTGGCGGGCGCCTTCCTGGCTGCTGCCTTCTTGGGCGGCGCCTTCTTCGCCGGGGCCGCCTTCGCGGACTTCGGGGCAGCCTTCTTGGCGGGTGCTTTCTTGGCAGCCTTTCCTGTTCCCGACGCGCGTGAGGCCATGGGGGTGAGGTTACCTGGGTCGGGCACCCGAGGCACGGAGCCCGGCGCCGCCCGCGCCCCTCCGGGAGGGGCGGAGTCGTCCGGACTCGGCGTCACTTCCGCGCGCGGCAGCGGCCGATGGCGGTGACGGCGCAGCCCGCAGCAGACGTGGTGCGCCGGAGAACTTCTGCCGATGCGTTCCTGACGGCCACCCGGTCAGTTCTGCGAGGACACCTGCGCCGAGGGGTCCCCCTCCGTTCCCGGGCCCAGCGCGTCAAGTGCGCTGCGCAGCCCGGCGAGTTTGCGCTCCAGGTGCGCCGCGGTCGCGGCGGTCGCCCCGTCGGTCGCGCCGCCCAGTTGCTTGGTGAGCGCCTCGGCCTGCTCCTCGACGGCCGCCAGTCGTGCCGACAGTTCGACCAGCAGGCCCTGCGCCTCGTCGCCGTCGCGCGCCGGGTCGGCGCTCCGCTCCCCGCCGCCGCTCTCCAGTTGGAGCCGGAGCAAGGACGCCTGCTCACGCAGCTGCACGTTCTTCATGTAGAGATCCACGAAGACCGAGACCTTCGCCCGCAGCACCCAGGGATCGAACGGCTTGGAGATGTAGTCGACCGCACCGGCCGCGTAACCGCGGAAGGTGTGGTGCGGGCCGTGGTTGATGGCCGTGAGGAAGATGATCGGAATGTCGCGGGTGCGCTCACGGCGCTTGATATGCGCTGCTGTCTCGAAACCGTCCATGCCCGGCATCTGGACATCCAGCAGAATGACCGCGAAGTCGTCGGTCAGCAGCGCCTTGAGCGCTTCCTCCCCTGACGATGCCCGCACCAGCGTCTGATCGAGCGCGGAGAGAATCGCCTCCAGCGCCAGCAGATTCTCCGGCCGGTCATCGACCAGGAGGATCTTGGCCTTCTGCACCATGGCCCGTCCTCCTCGCCCCGGCAGCCTCTCGGACGCCGCCCCTGGGAGCGGCATCCTGTCGCCGCCGCCCGTCCTTGTGCCGGTCATGGTAGCCGCACCCCGCGGTCCGCCACACCCTGTCACCGTGATGTCACTGTGCACGTAGCAGAAACGCCCCAGAGGACCAAAAGGTTCCCGGTTCACCGCGTTTCCACACGCGTTCGACCACACTGCGTCAACGCAAGCCCCTCATCGACACAGTGTCATATTCACCCGCCTTCCATCCACCGCCTCATGACATCCAGCAGATGATCAGTGTCCACCGGCTTGGTGACGTAGTCGGAAGCACCGGATTCGATGCTCTTCTCCCGGTCCCCCTTCATCGCCTTGGCGGTCAGCGCGATGATCGGCAGCCCGGCGAACTGCGGCATCTTGCGGATGGCCGCCGTCGTCGCGTAGCCGTCCATCTCCGGCATCATGATGTCCATCAGCACCACGGCCGCGTCGTCGTGCTGCTCCAGCACCTCGATGCCCTCCCGGCCGTTCTCGGCGTAGAGGACCTGCAGCCCGTGCTGCTCCAGCACGCTGGTGAGCGCGAAGACGTTCCGGATGTCGTCGTCGACGATGAGCACCTTCCGGCCCGCCAGATCGCCCACCGCGCCGGCTCCGGGCGCGTGCAGCTCCCGTTCGTGCCAGGCCGTCGCCCCCTCGTCGGCCACCTCGACGGCGCTGTCGGACACCTCTGCCGCCGCGCCGCCCGGCAGGACCGCCTGAGCAGCCGTGCCGGTGCCCGCGGCCCCGTCGGTCGCCGCCCCGTTCTCGCCCACCGGGGACGACGGACGGGCCTCCGGCGGCAGTTCGGGCTGCGCCTGGCCGCTGGCGTCCCGCAACCGCCGCCGGTCGGCGAGCGAGTTCGCGGCTTCGTCGGCGGTCTGCTCGACGGCGGATCCGCCGGCCCCGCCCGGCGCCGTCTGCGGCGCCGCCGCCAGCTCGCCCGCCGCGGCCGCCGGGACGGCCGCGTGCGCCTCCGGGAGGGCCATCGGAGCGCTGCCCGCGACGAGCTGCGCGTAGCCCTGCGGAGGCAGCTCCGTGGGATGCAGCGGCAGGTAGAGCGTGAAGGTGGAGCCGCGGCCCGGCTCGCTGACCGCGTGGATCTCGCCGCCCAGCAGCCGGGCGATCTCGCGGCTGATGGACAGCCCCAGCCCCGTGCCGCCGTACTTCCGGGACGTGGTGCCGTCGGCCTGCTTGAACGCTTCGAAGATGACCCGCATCTTGCTCTGCGCGATACCGATACCGGTGTCCGTCACGGAGAAGGCGATCAGCTCCGAGTCCGGGTCCCGCAGCGACCCGTGCTCCAGCATCTGCTCACGGATCGCATCGGGAACGTCCGAGCGCGCCGAGCGGATCACCAGCTCGACAGCCCCGCTGTCGGTGAACTTGACGGCGTTCGAGAGCAGGTTGCGCAGCACCTGGAGCAGCCGCTGCTCGTCGGTGTGCAGCGTGGCCGGCAGCTCCGGCGAGACGCTCACCGAGAAGTCCAGCCCCTTCTCGACCGTCAGCGGCCGGAAGGTCGCCTCCACGTAGTCGACCAGTTGCACCAGCGCGATCCGCGTCGGGCTGACGTCCATCTTCCCCGCCTCGACCTTCGACAGGTCGAGGATGTCGTTGATGAGCTGCAGCAGATCGGACCCCGCACCGTGGATCGTCTCGGCGAACTCCACCTGTTTGGGCGACAGGTTGCTCTCGGCGTTGTCCGCCAGCAGCTTGGCCAGGATCAGCAGCGAGTTCAGCGGGGTGCGCAGCTCGTGCGACATGTTGGCCAGGAACTCGGACTTGTAGCGCATCGAGACCGAGAGCTGCTCGGCACGCTCCTCCAGGACCTGCCGGGCCTCTTCGATCTCCCGGTTCTTGATCTCGATGTCGCTGTTGGTCTGGGCGAGCTGCTCGGCCTTCTCCTCCAGCGCCGCGTTGGACTCCTGAAGGGCCTTCTGCCGGTTCTCCAACTCGCCGGAGCGCTCCTTGAGCTGCGCCGTCAGCTCCTGCGACTGCTCCAGCAGCCGCTCGGTACGCATATTGACGCTGATGGTGTTGACGCTCGTCGCGATCATCTCGGCGATCTGGTTGAGGAAGTCCTTCTGGATCTGCCCGAACGGCTGGAAGGACGCCAGCTCGATCACACCGAGCACCGTGCCCTCGAAGATGACCGGCAGCACCACGAGATGCGCCGGCGGCGCCTCGCCCAGCCCCGAGGAGATCTTCAGATAACCGGGCGGGACATTGCCCATCTCGATGGTGCGCTTCTCCTTGGCCGCCGTCCCGACCAGGGACTCACCCGGAAGGAACGACGTGGGCATGCTGTCCGTGCAGTAGCCGTAACTGCCCAGCATCCGCAGTTCGTACCTGCCGTCCTCGCCCGGCCCGGCACCCACACCGACCGCGCTCTCCGGGGTCCCCTCGGGCAGCGAGATGAAGAACGCGCCGTGCTGCGCCGAGACCACCGGGGTCAGCTCGCTCATGATGAGTCCGGCCACGTCCCGCAGGTCGCGGCGGCCCTGCATCAGACCGGAGATCCGCGCCAGGTTGCCCTTGAGCCAGTCCTGCTCCTGGTTGGCCTGCGTGGTGTCCCGCAGGTTCGCGATCATCGTGTTGATGTAGCCCTGCAGCTCCAGGATCTCCCCGGCCGCCTCCACGTCGATGCGGACGTTGTGGTCGCCGCGCGTCACCGCGGTGGCCACCTCGGCGATCGCCCGCACCTGGCGGGTGAGGTTGCCCGCCATCTCGTTGACGGAGTCCGTCAGGTCCTTCCACGTACCCGCGACGCCCGGCACCCGCGCCTGGCCGCCCAACTGGCCCTCGGTGCCCACCTCGCGGGCCACCCTGGTGACCTGCTCGGCGAACGACGAGAGCTGGTCGACCATCGTGTTGATGGTCGTCTTGAGCTGGAGGATCTCGCCGTTGGCCTCGATGTCGATCTTCTTGGTCAGATCGCCCTTGGCGATGGCGGTGGTGACCATCGCGATCTGCCGCACCTGGCCGGTCAGGTTGGACGCCATGGAGTTCACCGACTCCGTCAGGTCCTTCCAGGTACCGGCGACGCCGCGGACCCGCGCCTGGCCGCCCAGCACACCGTCCGTACCCACCTCCCGGGCCACCCTGGTGACCTGCTCCGCGAACGACGAGAGCGTGGTGACCATCGTGTTGACGGTGTCCGCGAGCTGCGCCACCTCACCACTGGCCTCGACGGTGACCTTCTTCGTCAGGTCACCGCCCGCGACCGCGGTGGCCACCTGGGAGATGTTGCGCACCTGGGAGGTGAGGTTGTTGGCCATGATGTTGACGTTGTCGGTCAGGTCCTTCCAGATACCCGACACGTCACGCACCCGTGCCTGCCCGCCGAGGATGCCTTCGGTGCCCACCTCACGGGCGACCCGGGTGACCTGCTCGGCGAACGACGAGAGCGTGTCCACCATCGTGTTGACGGTCGTCACCAGGGCGAGGACCTCGCCCTTGGCGTCGACGGTGATCTTCTTCGAGAGGTCGCCCTGTGCGACGGCGGTGGTGACCTCGGCGATGTTCCGGACCTGGGAGGTCAGGTTGTTCGCCATGAAGTTCACGGACTGCGTGAGGTCCTTCCAGGTGCCCGAGACTCCCTTGACCTCCGCCTGACCGCCCAGGATGCCCTCGGTGCCCACCTCGCGGGCCACCCTGGTGACCTGCTCCGCGAACGAGGAGAGCTGATCGACCATCGTGTTCAGCGTGGTCTTCAGCTCCAGGATCTCGCCCCGCGCGTCCACGTCGATCTTCTGCGACAGGTCGCCGCGCGCCACCGCGGTGGCCACCTGCGAGATGTTGCGCACCTGGGAGGTCAGGTTGCCCGCCATGCCGTTCACGGAGTCGGTCAGATCGCGCCACACACCCGCGACGCCCGGCACCTGGGCCTGGCCGCCCAGCCTGCCCTCCGTGCCGACCTCCCGGGAGACCCGCGTGACCTGGTCGGCGAAGGCGGAGAGCTGATCGACCATCGTGTTGATGGTGTTCTTCAGTTCCAGGATCTCACCGCGCGCGTCGACCTCGATCTTCTGCGACAGGTCACCGCGCGCCACCGCCGTCGTCACCTGGGCGATCTGCCGCACCTGAGAGGTGAGGTTGTTCGCCATGAAGTTGACGGAGTTCGTGAGGTCCTTCCAGGTGCCCGAGACACCGTCCACCCGCGCCTGGCCCCCGAGCCTGCCCTCGGTGCCGACGTCCCGGGCCATCCGGGTCACCTGCTCGGCGAAGGACGACAACTGGTCCACCATCGTGTTGACGGTGTTCTTCAACTGGAGCATCTCTCCGGAGACGTCCACGGTGACCTTCTGCGACAGGTCGCCGTTCGCGACCGCCGTCGTCACCTGCGCGATGTTGCGGACCTGGCCCGTCAGGTTGCGGAACGCGGTGTTGACCGAGTCCGTCAGGTCCTTCCAGGTGCCGGCCGCCCCGGGCACCGCCGCCTGACCGCCCAACTCACCCTCGACACCGATCTCGCGAGCGACCCGCGTCACCTCGGCGCCGAACGCGGAGAGCTGGTCCACCATGGTGTTGACGGTGTTCTTCAACTCCTGCATCTCACCGGAGACGTCCACGGTGACCTTCTGCGACAGGTCACCGTTCGCGACCGCCGTCGTCACCTGCGCGATGTCCCGCACCTGAGCGGTCAGATTGCGGAACGCGGAGTTGACCGAGTCCGTCAGGTCCTTCCAGATACCGGCCGCGCCCGGGACCACGGCCTGGCCGCCCAGCACACCGTCCGTGCCGACCTCGCTCGCCGCCCGTGTCACCTCGTCCGCGAGCGTGCGCAGCGTGTCCGTCATCGCGTTGATCGTCTCGGCGAGCTGTGCCACCTCGCCGCGCGCGTTGACCGTGATCTTCTGTGACAGGTCGCCGTTGGCGACCGCGGTCGTCACCTGGGCGATCTCCCGCACCTGAGAGGTCAGATTGCCCGCCATGAGGTTGACGGAGTCCGTCAGGTCCTTCCACACGCCCGCGACGCCCTGCACCCGCGCCTGGCCACCCAGCTCGCCCTCGGTACCGACCTCGCGCGCGACCCGGGTGACCTCCGACTGGAAGGAGGAGAGCTGGTCGACCATCGTGTTGACGGTGTTCTTCAGCTCCAGCATCTCACCGGCGACATGAACGGTCACCTTGCGTGACAGGTCGCCCTTGGCGACGGCCGTCGTCACCAGCGCGATGTCCCGCACCTGCGCCGTCAGCCGCGACGCCATCGTGTTGACCGAGTCGGTCAGGTCCTTCCAGGAGCCGGACATCCCGCGCACCCGCGCCTGGCCGCCCAGCTTGCCCTCGGTACCGACCTCGCTGGCGACCCGCGTCACCTCGTCCGTGAACGCCGAGAGCTGGTCCACCAGGCCGTTGACCGTGCGGCCGACCTTCAGGAACTCCCCGCGCAGCGGATGCCCGCCGCCCTCGGCCCCCCGGGCGCGCAGATCCATACGCTGCTCCAGGTCGCCGTCGGCGACGGCCGACAGCACTCTGCCCACCTCCGAGACGGGCCACACCAGGTCGTCGACCAACGAGTTCGCCGCGTCGATCGCCGAAGCCCAGGACCCCTCGCAGGTGCCGGTCTGCAGCCGCTCTGTGAGTTTCCCCTCACGTCCGACCACACGCCGCACCCGGGAGAGCTCACCCGTCAGGTGCAGGTTCTGGTCCGCGACCTCGTTGAAGACCGCGGCGATCTCCGCCATCGGACCCTCACCGGTCACAGTGAGCCGCTTGCGGAAGTTGCCGTCCCGCATCGCCGTCAGCCCGGCCAGCAGCTTGTTGACGGCCGCCGCGTCGACCTCGATCGTCCCGCTCCTCCGGGACCGTCCGCCCTTCGCGCGCGTGTTGCCGCTACGCGCGGTTGTGCCAGACTCCACTGCCCCTCCTGCGGGTCGACCTTCCTGCCCGGGCCCTGTACTCCGAGCCTTCCCAGTGTTTCACCCTGCCCGAACCAGGCGATAACAGTTCGGCAGCATGGCATATCACGCTGCGTTCGCGGGCCCGGAGGGAAATCACCCGCATCCGGCGGCCACGCGTCATGGATACGTAAGTAACCTGGCACCCGGCTGTCCGTTCACCCCCATGCCGGCGGGGTGCGCTACCGGGTCCGACGGGTAGGGGCTTCGCAGGGGGCAGCGGTGTGAGTACGAAGGGCGACGGAGGGGCGCTGCGGTGACGCAAGAGCAGAGCGCCGAGCGCGGGGGCGGGGGCCACCCGAGCGCCACGGGCTCACAAGGCCCGAACGAGGAGGCGGGGACCTTCACGGCCCTGACCGCACAGCGCACACCGGTGCGCCCGGCCGACAGGACACCCATGGGGAGACCAGTGATCACCGCACGCGCCGCCGCCACCTTCGAGCCGGTGGGCCGCTCCGTCGCCACCGCGCGCGGCTTCGTGCGCGACACCCTCCAGGGCTGGGGCCTGTCCGAGGTCGTCGACGACGCCGTCGTACTGACCAGCGAACTGGTCACCAACGCCGTGGTGCACGCCGGAACCGCCGCCGAGGTGCTCTGCCTGCGCGACGAGGACGGGATCCGCATCGAGGTCGTCGACCGCTACCCCGAACGGGAACTGCCGCTCCAGGAGGTCAACCCGCAGCCCGCCGGACCCGACCGGGAGGGCGGCCGCGGACTGCTGCTCGCCTCGGCACTGGCCACCCGCTGGGGCGTCGACTACACCGCGTCCGACAAGCGCGTCTGGTTCCGGCTCGACCTCCCCGAACGCCCCGTCGGTACCCGCACGGCCGGTCCCGCACTCCCGGACACGGCGCTGCCGGTCACCGACACCCACATCCGGGTCGCCGTCGTCCAGGTGGACCGCAGCGGATCGATCAGTGCATGGAACGAGGACGCGACCGACCTGTTCGACTACCCGGCCGAACAGGTCGTCGGAAAGCCGCTCACCGACTTCGCCGCCTGGCCGCACACCCCCGGTACCGGAACCGGCGTCGCCGAGGCGCTGCGCCTCTCCCGCTGGGAGGGGTCCTACGGCATGCGCGGCTCGGACGGCCGCACGATCCCGGTCTACGCCTCTCACCTGCGCGTGCGGGACAGCGACGGCGAACCGTCCACGGTCTGCCTGCTGGTGCGCGAGCACGAGCGTGCCGTCCTGCAGTCGCCGCCTCGTGTCCACTCCCACGACAACACCGGCACCGCCACGGACAGCCAGGACCAGTCCGCAGCCGACCCGTTCGAGGTCTTCATCGGCTCACCGGCCCCCGACGACCTCGACGGGCTTCTGCAGCGCACCGTCGAACGCGCCAGGGACATGCTGGAGGGCGATGCGGCGTATCTGCTGCTGGCCACCGACGACGAGACCGAACTCGAGGTCCGCGCCTCGACCGGTCTGCCCTCGGCACGCCAGCGGTTCGCCCGCGTCCCCGTCGAGACCGCCAGCGGGCGCTACGGCTCGGCCCGGATGCCGTCCGTGCACGAGGACCTGACCGTCGTCCCCGGCGCCGTACCGCTCCTCGACGGCACCGGCATGCGCTCGGTGGTCACGGTTCCCCTCAAGGTCGAGGGACGGCTCACCGGCTCCCTCGGAGTGGCCACCGAGACTCCCGGCCGCTACACCAACGAGGAGGCCCTGCGCCTGCAGTTCGCCGCCGACCGCATCGCGCTCGCCGTGGAACGGGCCCGGCTCACCGAACTGGAACGCCTGCGCCGCGGCTCGCTCTCCTTCCTCGTCGAAGCCTCGGATCTGCTCGCCGGCACCCTCGACCGCGACCAGACGCTCGCGCTGATGGCCCAGATGACCGTTCCCACGCTGGCCACCTGGTGCGCCGTCTACACAGTCGCCGACCAGGGCTCCGACCCCCGCCTCTCCTACGTCCTGCACGAGGACGAGGACCGCATCGACAACCTCAAGGCACTGCTCGCCAAGGTCGACCCGCCCGAGCCCGTTCCCACGCCCGGAGCGCGCGTCTGGGCGGCGCCCACCGAGGCGGCGCACTCCGCGGCGTTGCGCACCTCGCTGCGCAACGTCTCGCTGGACGGCGAGGCCCAGCAGCTCTCCCCCGGCACGAGCCTGGCCACCGCGGCCGCGGTCGGCGGCGAGACCGTCGTTCTTCCCCTGGTGGCCCGCAACCGGGTCATCGGCATGCTCACCCTGGGCAAACCGGCGGACGAACGGTTCCGCCAGGAGATCCTGGAACTGGCCGAGGACCTCTCCCGGCGCGCCGCCCTCGCCCTGGACAACGCGCGTCTCTACTCCGAGCGCACCGCCATCAGCCAGTCCCTGCAGCGCAGCCTGCTGCCGCCCGAGCTGCCGGAAGTGGAAGGCGGTGTCGAGGTCGAGGTCATCTACCGCGCTGCGGGCGAGGGCAACGAGGTCGGTGGTGACTTCTACGACCTCTTCGAGATCGACGACGGCACCTACGGCTTCGCCATCGGCGACGTCTGCGGCACGGGCCCGGAGGCCGCGGCGGTCACCGGTCTGGCGCGGCACGCGCTGCGGCTGCTGGCCCGGGAAGGGCTGGGCGGACCCACCGTGCTGGAGCGCCTCAACACCGCCATCCTGGACGAAGGCGCGCGCAGCCGCTTCCTCACGCTCCTGTACGGCGAGATGCGCCCCCAGGAGGACGGCAGCGCCGAGTTGAAGGTCGTCTGCGCGGGCCATCCGCTGCCCCTCAGGCTGCGCCAGGACGGCAGCGTGGAGTCGGCTGCCGATCCCCAGCCGCTGCTCGGCGTCATGGACGATCTGGAACTCTACGAGCAGACCGTCTCACTCGCGCCCGGCGACGTTCTGCTGTGTGTGACGGACGGCGTGACGGAACGCCGCGAGGGCACCCGCATGCTGGGAGACGACGGCCTGGCCGACGTCCTCTCCACCTGCACGGGCCTGAACGCGGGCGCGGTGGCCGCCCGGATCATGCGTGCGGTCGAGCGCTTCGCCAGCGACGCGCCCTCGGACGACATGGCCATCCTGGCGATGCGCGTCCCCGAGTAGCGGCGGGAGCGGCACCCTCGCGCCACACGACGAAGGCCCCCGCCGTACGGCGGGGGCCTTCGATCTGCGTGCGGAGAGCCCCAAAACGGAATCGAACCGTTGACCTTCTCCTTACCATGGAGACGCTCTGCCGACTGAGCTATTGGGGCGCGGCCAGCGGTAAAGATCTTACCCGATCGAAGCGCCGGGATCGAACTGACGCCGGGACAGCTCCCACCAGGTCAGCCGGCCCGCTCCCGCAGCAGTCCTCCGAGCCCGTTGCAGGCCGACACGACACGCTGCAGGTCCTTCTTGGTCATGGCAGCGCTCAGCGGCAGCGAGAGGCACTCGTCAGCGGCCCGCTCGGCCTGCGGCAGCCGTACGGCCGAGGCGTACTCCGGCAGCCGATGGGCCGGCACCCGTACCGGCACTCCGCAGTCGACACCCCGCATGCGCAGCGCCCTGCGGAGGGCGTCACGATCCGGTCGCCCGTTGCCCGGGACCCGGACCACGTACTCCGTGAAGGCGTGCTCGACACCGTCCGGAACCAGCGGCGCGACGACGCCCCTGAGACGCCGGCTCAGCGATGTGGCGTACTGGCGACGACGGACCGCATCGATCGCATCCGTGCGGGGCATGGGCTCCCACTCCACGACGGAGACCCCGTGCCGCTCGCCGACGGCACGCAGTGCGGCCATGTCCGCCCTGTGACCGAAGAGGTGCACGAGAACGAGTGCTGCGGTCCGCCGACCGGCCGCACGGGCCGCGGAGACCGGATCGAGACAGTAGGTGTCGGGATCGATGTCGGCGAAGACGGGTCGCGCCCCGAGCTCCCGCACGGCCTGTGCGACGTCCGCCCCGCCGAACGACGGCACCACGACCTCGTCCCCCGCGCCAACGCCCGCGGTGGTCAGCTGTGTTGTCCCCATGCAGGGATCATGTCCACGCAACATGAACTGCCGGTGACCACGCACAAAAAAGTCGTGGTCCCTGAACAGAAGTCCAGGGACCACGACTTGCACGTTTTGTTCGGCGGCGTCCTACTCTCCCACACGCTCCCGCATGCAGTACCATCGGCGCTGAAAGGCTTAGCTTCCGGGTTCGGAATGTGACCGGGCGTTTCCCTCACGCTATGACCACCGAAACACGGTGAAACACACAACCAGCAGCACAACACACCCACCAAAGGGTGGTGCTTGCACGGTTGTTGTCTCAGAACCGACACAGTGGACGCGAGCCTCTATGGACAAGCCCTCGGCCTATTAGTACCGGTCACCTCCACACGTTACCGTGCTTCCAGATCCGGCCTATCAACCCCGTCATCTCCAGGGAGCCTTAACCCCTCACAGGGGGTGGGAGTCCTCATCTCGAAGCAGGCTTCCCGCTTAGATGCTTTCAGCGGTTATCCTTCCCGAACGTAGCCAACCAGCCATGCCCTTGGCAGAACAACTGGCACACCAGAGGTCCGTCCGTCCCGGTCCTCTCGTACTAGGGACAGCCCTTCTCAAGACTCCTACGCGCGCAGCGGATAGGGACC
>NZ_FOGO01000015.1:0-48090 GCF_900111245.1 Streptomyces qinglanensis
GTCTGGCTCGTCGTCGTGATCGCCCTGTTCGGCTTCTACCTCGCCGACACCTTCCTCGCCCCCGCCATCGAAAACGGCACCCGCACCGGAGTCGAAACCGTCAACGGCACCCACGACTGACAGGAGACCCACCGATGTTCCTGCGCCCCCAGCTCCCCGAGACACCCACCCCGAACCTGCCCACGACCGCCCAGCAGGTGCACGTCCCTGCCTGCGGCTGCCAGCACCCCGCACCCCTCGCCCCGCCGCCGCACCGCTCGCTGCCCTCGGTCAGCTCGGGAGCCCTCGCGGCCGTGGTGGTCGGTGGCGTGGTCCTCGTCGCGCTCCTGGCCGCCGTCGTCGTCACGGCCGTGTCCGTTGCCGTGGCCGCGCTCGTGCTGCGGTCGCTCCTCGGCTCCCGCAGCGGCATCCACCACCGCTGAGTGGCCACCGGGGCGGTCTCGATACCGCCAAGCATCCACCGTCCCGGCAGCCCGGCCCCTTCCTCCACCTCGTAGGTCAGAGAAGGAGAAGCACCATCATCGCGCGCACCACCCCAGCCCCGCTCACCGACCTGGCAAACCTCGCCGCAACCGGCTCCCTGCCCGGTATCCTCCGCCAGCTCTCCAGCCTGGGCGGCTGCACCCACCCCGTCCGCCTGGCCGGCCACCGCACCGAACACAACCTCGACACCACCACCGGCGAGATCGGCCCGGCCCTGCGCCGCCTCGACTCCGCCGAGCTGCCCGCTGGTGATCTCCTCGTCCGTTGCGGCAATCGCCGCACCACGCGCTGCGCGGCCTGCGCCGAGACCTACCGCCGCGACACCTTCCACCTGATCACCGCCGGACTACGCGGCGGCAAAGGCACCCCCGAGACCGTGACGACACACCCGCGCGTCTTCGCCACGTTCACCGCACCGAGCTTCGGCCCAGTTCACAACCGGCCCGGCCCCCGGCCCTGCCGCTGCGGCCGCCGCCACGCTTCCGACGATCCGGCGCTCGGGGCGCCGCTGGACCCGGAACGGTATGACTACGAGTCCGCGGTGCTCTGGAACGCCCACGCGGGCATGCTGTGGCGCCGCTTCACCATCCACCTCCGCCGAGAGATCGCACGCCGCGCCGGACTCACCCAACGAGAGCTCCCCGAGAGGGCCCGGGTGTCCTTCGCGAAGGTGGCCGAGTACCAGAAGCGCGGCGCCGTGCACTTCCATGCCGTCATCCGCCTCGACGGCCCAGCCGGCGGCGAGACCCGACCCCCGCACTGGGCATCCGCCGAGCTGCTGGGCGACGCCATCCGCGCCGCCGCATCCCGAGCGGTCGTACCCGGCCCGGTCCTCGACGGCCGCACCCACACGTTCACCTTCGGCCGCCAGCTCGATATCCGCACCATCCATGACCCGGACCTCGACGGTGGCCAAGCGCTCACCGACCGCGCGGTGGCGGCCTACATCGCCAAGTACGCCACCAAGGGTGCCGAGACAGCGACGGGCACTCTGGACCGCCGTCTGCGCTTCGTGGCCGAGTTGGCGACCCTCGACCTCCCGCAGCATGCCGAACGGCTCATCCGCACCGCCTGGGCCCTGGGCGCACGCAAAGACCTCGCACACCTCCGCCTCCGCGCCTGGGCCCACATGCTCGGCTTCCGCGGCCACTTCTCCACCAAAACCCGCCGCTACTCCACCACCCTCGGCGCCCTCCGCACCGCCCGCGCCGAATGGCGCCGCCTGCAAGCCGCCATCGCACGTGGCGACGATCCACAGCCCGTGGACGACGAAGAAACAACACTCGTCCTCGCCCACTGGACCTACGCGGGAACCGGTCTCACCGCCACGGAGGAGTGGCTGGCCGCATCCCTCGCCGACACCCCAACAATCCCCACTTCGGAAGGAGACGCCGCCCGATGACGGCGACCACGACCACCATCACGCCCAAGTGGCACACCACGGCCGAAGTTGCCGCCATGCTCGGCTTTGGGCTCTCCAAGACCAAGATGCTCGTCCTCACCGGGGAGATCCGCTCCGTCAAGGTCGGCCGTAACCGCCGCGTCCTCCCGGCCTGGGTGGACGAGTACGTGAACCGCTGTGCCGAGGAAGCCGAAGCCGGCGCCGACCGCTGGGGGTGGACCGCGTGAGTGGCAAGCGGGGCAACGGCGAAGGTTCGATCTACCCCTACCGCAACGGCGGCTTCGCCGCGTACGTCTGGGTCACCACCCCGGACGGCAAACGCAAGCGCAAGTACGTCTACGGCAAGACCCGCCCGGAAGTCCACGAGAAGTGGGTGAAGCTCCACGCTGAGGCGACCAAGGGGCCGGTGGCGACCAAGGTTCCGACGCTGGAGCAGTACCTCACGTACTGGCAGCGGGAGGTGGTGGAGCCCAATCTCCGGCCGCTCACTGCCGCGACGTACGAGACGATCACCCGTCTCCACATCGTTCCGTACCTCGGTGGCAAGCGGCTCGATCGGCTGACCGTGCGCGATCTCCGGACCTGGCTGAACCGGCTCGCAGCTACCTGCCAGTGCTGCGCTCAGGGGAAGGATGCTGCGCGCCCGGAGAAGCGTCGCCGCTGCTGTGCGAAGGAGAAGGGGCGGTGCTGCGGCAAGGCGCTCTCGGCTCGCTCGGTGAACGATGCCCGCACGGTCCTCCGCAGCGCCCTCGGGAATGCCGTCCTGGAGGAGCTGATCGCCAAGAACGTGGCCCAACTGATCAAGGTCAAGCGGCCTCGGCGCAAGCGTCCGGACCCCTGGTCGGTGGAGGAAGCGTGTCACTTCCTGGAGCGGGCGGAAGCCGAGGGCGACTACCTGTACGCCGCGTACGTCCTGGTGCTCGTCCTGGGCCTGCGCAAGGGGGAGGTGCTGGGCCTCACCTGGTCGGATGTGAACTTCGACAGTGGTGAGCTGCGCATCGCCCACCAGCTCCAGCGGGTGCGCCGTCAGCTTCTTCACTCGGACGTCGCGAAGACCGAGGCGTCAGAGGCGGTGCTGCCTCTCCCCGACGTGTGTATCGCGGCTCTCAAGGCGCGGAAGGAAGCTCAGCAGTCGGTCGAGCGGGCTGCCGGCGAGCTGTGGAACGACTCGGATTTCGTCTTCACCACTCGCTACGGCACACCGATCGAGCCCCGGAACTTCACGCGGGAATTCGAGCGGCGTTGCGGCCGGGCCGATGTGCGGGTGATCCGGGTCCACGACACCCGGCACACCTGTGCCTCGCTCCTGGCGGCGCTGGACGTCCATCCGCGCATCGCGATGCAGATCCTTCGGCACTCCGAGATCGCGGTCACGATGGAGGTCTATACGCACGTGCCCTCGGCCGAGACACGCCGGGCGCTGCGGAAGCTCGGTACGGCCCTCGGCGGCCAGAGCCCACAGGAGCCGGAGGCGCAGCAGGGACAGACCGAGGAGCCGTCCGGAGAAGATCAGCAAGAGTCGTAGCGGTTGCTGTACTCCGCTGCTGTACGCACGACAGAGGCCCATTCGCGATCAAGCGAATGGGCCTCTGACCTGTGTCGGGGTGGCGGGATTTGAACCCACGACCTCTTCGTCCCGAACGAAGCGCGCTGCCAAGCTGCGCTACACCCCGAAGCAACGACGACTACTTTAGCCCAGGGGAGCGCTGAGGCGAAATCGGGTTTCGCGGGGAGGTCGGTCCCGTGCCGGGAGGCGGCCCGCGGAGGGGTGCGGGGTCAGTTCTCGCGGGGGGTGAGGGTGAGGAGGGTCGCTTCCGGGGGGCAGGCGAAGCGGACCGGGGTGTAGCGGCTCGCTCCGCAGCCTGCGCTGACGTGCAGGTACGACTCCTGCCCGCCCGCGCGGTGGGTGGAGAGGCCCTTGACCCGGTCGGTGTCGATGTCGCAGTTGGTGACGAGCGCCCCGTAGAAGGGGACGCAGAGCTGGCCGCCGTGCGTGTGGCCGGCCAGGGTCAGTGGGTAGCGGTCGGCGGTGAAGGCGTCGAGGACGCGCAGGTACGGAGCGTGGACGACGGCGAGGGAGAGGTCCGCGTCCGGTTCGGGGCCTCCGGCGACCTCGCCGTAGCGGTCCCGCTTGATGTGCGGGTCGTCCAGTCCGGTCAGCGCGATCTCCTGGCCGCCGTCCAGCTTGATGCGGCCCCTGGTGTTGGAGAGGCCGACCCAGCCGACCGAGTCGAAGGCGTCGCGCAGCTCCTCCCACGGGTTGTGGACGACGCCGACGGCGGGCGGATTCCCGTTCAGCCCGTGCTTGCCGGACGCCTTCTCCATGAGGTATTTGGCGGGGTTGCGCAGCCTGGGGCCGTAGTAGTCGTTCGAGCCGAAGACGTAGGCGCCCGGGTACTCCATCAACGGGCCGAGGGCGTCGAGGACTTCGGGTACGGCTTCGGGGTCGGAGAGGTTGTCCCCGGTGTTGATCACGAAGTCCGGCCGCAGGCCGGCCAGCTCCTGCAGCCACCGCTGCTTCTTGCGCTGGCCGCTGACCATGTGGATGTCGGAGACCTGCAGGACGCGCAGCGGATGCATGCCGGGAGGCAGGACGGGCACCGAGACCCGTCGCAGGCGGAACGAGCGGACTTCCACACCGGCCGCGTACCCGACGCACGCCGCGCCGAGTGCCGTGATGCCGAGGGCTGTCTTGAGGGGGATCCGGTATCGCGCGCGCATGGCCCCATGGTCGCAGACCCGCGGGCGGGGTCGCGGCGCCGCGAGCTCGCCCCTGTCGGCAGGTTGCGGGAGTCTGCCGCAGGCCCTGGGAGGGGTGCGGCCGCCCGGATATCCCCGGCGCTCGGCGGCCGTGTGCTGGCACACTGGCCCCATGACCACGCTCAAGTCCCGGCTGCAGGACGACCTGACCGCAGCGATCAAGGAGCGCGACGAGCTCCGTTCCGCCACTCTCCGGATGACCCTTGCCGCGATCACGAAGGAGGAGGTCGCCGGTACGAGCGCGCGCGAGCTCTCCGACGACGAGGTGCAGAAGGTGATCATCCACGAGGCGAAGAAGCGGCGGGAGGCGGCCGAGGCGTTCGCGGACGGAGGCCGTGCCGAGCAGGCGGAGCGGGAGCGGGCCGAGGGCGAGGTGCTCGCGGACTACCTGCCCGAGCAGCTGACGGACGAGGAGCTGGACGTGCTGGTCACCGAGGCTGTCGAGGAGGCCCGGGCCGCCGGTGCCGAGGGGCCCAGGGCGATGGGCGCCGTCATGAAGATCGTGAACCCGAAGGTCGCGGACCGCGCCGAGGGCGGCCGGGTCGCGGCGGCGGTCAAGAAGCGGCTCGCGGGCTAGCCCGCACCGGGCTGTGGCCTGGGCCCCGGCGACTGTCGGCGGGCCCGGGCCGGCGCGTCCTTCGCGGGCGGGCCCGTCGCGGCCCCTGCCCGCCGCGGCCCCTGCCCGCCGCGGCCCCTGCCCGCCGCGGGCCCTGCCCCGCGGCGCCGGAGCGCCGGGCAGCGGACCTTTGCGCCACGGGCCCGCAGTGGCCCCCCGCGGGGCCCGGAGTACGGGTCCGGCCCCGCTGTCTGCGGGGCGCGGGCGCTCGCCCGGGCGACGCGTATGCGTGACGGGCCGGACGAGGAGCCCGGGGCAGCGGTACGACCATCATCACGCCAACGACGACGTAAGGGGCACCCTCCATGGCGGGGTGCCCCTTACTCGTGTCCTGTCTGCGAGTCCGGTGCGTTCCTGTTGCGGTGCCGTCCCGGTGCGGAGTGTCCGCCTGAGCCGCCGACCCGCCCGGAGCCGGTCCGACCCCAGGCGGCCGCGGACCGTACCGGACCCGCCAGCCGCGCCGCGTGGACCCGCGGTCCGCACCGGAGCCCCACGGCCCGCACCGGAGCCGCGTGGCTACGGGAAGCCGCCCGCTCCCGCGTCCCAGCCGCCGCCTCCGTCGGCTGCTCCACCGCCGTCGGCGCCGCCTCCTCCGTTGCCGCTGCCGCCCGGAAGGCCGCCGTTTCCGGTGCCGCCAGTGTCGCCGCCGGGCCCCCCGATGCCTCCTCCGTTGCCGCCGTCGCCGCCGTTGGCGTCACCGCCGCCGATCAGGTTCGGCGGGACGGTGATGTCCGGCCACGGGTTCCGGGGCTTGTTGTCATGGCCGTTGTCGTCCCGCTGCGGCGGGGAGGGCGGGGTGGGGGAGCGGTGCTTCTTGCCGCCGTCCCGGATCGGTACGTGGTGGAAGTCGGGTGCGGACTCGCCGGCCAGTGCGCCGGCCATCGCGTCCCGCCAGATGGGTCCGGGGACCTCGCCGCCGAAGACCTTGGCGTGCGGGACACCGCCGATGGTGATGTCGACCATCCGGGTGCGGTGGGCCGGGTCGCCGACCCAGACGGCGCCGGACATGTTGGGGGTGTAGCCGACGAACCAGGCGGCGTACCGCTGGTCGGTGGTGCCGGTCTTGCCCGCGCTGTCGCGGCCGTTCAGTCCGGCCTTCTTGCCGGTGCCGTCCTCGACCACGCCGCGCAGCAGCGAGTTGACGGTGTCGGCGGTCTTCGTCTTCATCGCACGCTTGCACGAGGTCTTGGGCACGTCCAGTTTCTCGCCCTGCGCGTCGGTGATCGACTCGATGGCGACCGGAGTGCAGTGCACGCCGCGGTTGGCGAAGGTGGCATAGCCCTCGGCCATCGTCAGCGGCGACATCTCCTGGGTGCCGAGCGAGATCGACGGCACCTGGTCGATCTTCTTGCCGTCGGCCCGCTCGATGCCCATCTTCTTCGCCATCTTCGTCACCGGGCAGATCCCGGTCTCCTCTATCAGGGAGACGAAGTAGGTGTTGACCGACTTCGCGGTCGCCTCCTTCATCCGGTAGGGGCCGACCTCGGTGCTGTTCTCGTTCTCGACCGGTGCCTTGCCGCGCCACTTGCCACTGCAGGTGTCGACCGGGGAGGGGTACTGCATGCGGTAGGGCGACGGGTAGGACTTGTAGGGGCTCATGCCCCTGTCCAGCGCGGCGGCGGCGATCACGGGCTTGAACGTGGATCCCGGCTGGTATCCGGCGCCGCCTCCCATGGAGCTGTCGACCGAGAGGTTTATCTGGGTCTCGTTCTCCTTGGGCTTGAAGCCGTAGGGGCGCGACTGGCCCATGCCCAGGATCTTGCCGGTGCCGGGCTGAACTATCGTCGCCGCGGTCGCGACCTTGTCCGACTGGTTCACATGGGACTTGATCGACTTCTGGACCGACTTCTGGGCCTTCGGGTCGAGCGTGGTCCTGATCGTGAGACCGCCGCGGTTCCAGCGCTTGGCGCGCTCCTTGCGGGTCTTGCCGAACGATTCGTCGTTCAGGAAGACCTGCCGTACGTAGTCGCAGAAGAAGCCCGCGCCCATGGTGGCGGTGATGCAGCCGTTCTTGGGGCTGCTGACGTCCAGCCCGAGGGGCTTCTCCTTGGCGGCCTCGGCCTGCTCGCGGGTGATGTCGTGGTGCACGGCCATCTTGTTGAGCACGGTGTTGCGCCGCTTGAGCGCCTCGTCCTCGTTGACGATCGGGTCGTACCGGGACGGGGACTGGACGATGCCCGCCAGCAGCGCCGACTGCTCCAGGTTCAGCTCCTTGGCGGACAGCGAGAAGTATCGTTGCGCCGCCGCTTCGACGCCGTACGCCTGCTGGCCGAAGAAGGTGATGTTGAGGTAGTTCTCCAGGATCTTCTTCTTGCCCAGCTCCTCCTCGACCTGGATCGCGTACTTCAGCTCCTTGATCTTGCGGCCGATCGTCTGCTGGGTGGCCTGGGCGACCTTCTGCGCGTCGTTCCCGGCCTCCTCGACGAAGACGTTCTTGACGTACTGCTGGGTGAGTGTGGAGGCACCCTGGGAGACCTGTCCGGACTGCGCGTTGCGGTTCAGCGCCCGCAGGACGCCCTTGAGGTCGACGGCGCCGTGCTGGTAGAAGCGCGCGTCCTCGATGTCGACGATCGCCTTGCGCAGGTAGGGCGAGATGTCCTTCAGGTCGACGACCGTGCGGTCGCGGGAGTAGACCTTGGCGATCTCGCCGCCCTCGTTGTCGAGGATCGTGGTGCGCTGGCTGAGCGGCGGGCGCTTGAGGTTCACCGGAAGCTCGTCGAAGCCCTCCACGGTGCCCTTCGTCGCCAGTCCGAGTGTCCCGACGGCGGGTAGCGCGAGCCCGGCCATCACCATCCCCGCCAGCACACTCACGCCGACGAACTTGGCGATCTGCTGGGGCTTGCTGACTCCGCTGCCCGCACGCTTCTTAGCCATGGGTAGAAGCGTACGACGCGTCGGCGGTGCGGCACCGGTGGGGAAGCGTGGCAAACGCCGGACAGCGCCGTGCGGGGCACCTACGCTGAGATTGCTGTCACTCTGACACCTCGCGTCACCTCACGTCCCTCTGCTTTCCCTCGCTCCTCTCCCTTCCGTTCCGTCTCCCCTCCTGCTCCTCTCTCTTCCCCTTCACTCTCTTCGCAGCTCTTCACTCCTCTTCATCCCTCTTCACTCCTCTTCGTCCCCCTCCGCCCCTCTTCGTCCTTTCGTTCCTTCTGCGCCCCTCGCGGCCGGTGCCTCGGCGGCGCTCGGGTCTGCTCTTCGCTCGTGTGTCCGCCACAGAGCTTCCGGGTCACTCCGTTGGGTGATGTCCTGCGCACGCATAGTCCGTTCGGGCCATCCAAGATTGGGCCCGAAGGGGGTGTTGCGCGCTGTGTGCTCTTCCGTAACGTCCTCAACTGGCAACGGTGAATATGCCGTTCGCCGCCGTGGGGGAGCCTCGATTCGGGAGAGGACGGCACCGGCAATGAGCTGGGTAACAGACTGGAGCGCGCAGGCTGCCTGTCGCTCTACGGATCCGGATGAACTGTTCGTGCAGGGCGCCGCGCAGAATCGCGCGAAGGCCGTGTGCACGGGATGTCCGGTTCGAACGGAATGTCTTGCCGACGCTTTGGACAACCGCGTGGAATTCGGCGTCTGGGGAGGGATGACCGAGCGCGAGCGCAGAGCTCTGCTGCGCCGACGCCCCACGGTCACCTCCTGGCGGCGGCTGCTGGAGACGGCGCGCTCCGAGTACGAGCGCAGCACCGGCGTGATGCTGCCGGTCGACGTGGAGCTTGAGGCGGAGGAGCACGAACGGTACGCAGCCGTGGGCTGAACCACCAGCAGTGGTGGATCGGCCATCAGGAGGAACGGTCCTGCGCCGAGCACCCCGGCGACCCGCCCGGCTCGGCGCGGGCGGTCCGGGCGGTCCGGCACTGGTCCGTCGGCTTCGGGGTCCCTCTGCTGCGGGTTCGGCTGCCGCCGTCGACTCGTCTTTCCTCGGTGTTCGGCTCGCATCCCGGCCGGCTGGTACGTCCCGCCGGTCCGCGCCGTCAGTCCGCTTCGGCGCCGGTCGCTTCGGTGCCGGTCGCGTCAGTGCGTTCGCGCCGGTGGGCGAGACGGAGGCCGATGGTGCGCAGGCCGTCCAGGTCGTGCACGTCTCCGGGCAGGGCGGTCACCTCGGCCACCGGCACGTCCGGATGCACCGCCGTGAAGCGGTCGCGGGTGCGCTGCTCGCGCTCCAGCAGCCGCATACGGTCGGCGTGCAGCCGCAGCAGCCCCGCTGCCAGCACAGCGAGGTCGTCGTCCACGGCGTGGTCCTCGTCCGAGCCACCGTCGCGAGGCATGTCCTCGCGACCTGCGCCTTTGCGACCTGCGTCTTGGTGACCTGCGCCTTCGCTGCCTGCGTCTTCGTGACCTGCGGCCTCGCGCAGCCGGGCGTCGTCCGCCGCCGACTGATCGGCGGCCGCTCGCGCGTCGGGGACTGTTCGCTCCGCGGTTCCGGGCCGCGTCCTGGTCTGCTGCGCCCCGGTACGCGCTGTCCTGTTCCGATCGTTCGCCTCGACCACGGTGACGGACCCGGCTGTGCCTGGGGTCGGGGAGGCGGGGGAGCCGTCCTCGGAATCCGCCGGGTCGGCCGATGGAGCGCCGTGATGCAGACCCTTCCCCTGCTTGCGATCCACCATGCCGCCGTCCTCAAGATTTTCGGCAGCCGCAAGGGCCCGCTCGGCGCTCAGCCAGGACGCGCGGCTGTCGTGCACCCGGTTGAGCACCAGCCCGGCCAGCGGCATCCGGTCCGCGGACAGCCGCTCCACGAAGTACGCCGCCTCGCGCAGCGCGTCCCGTTCCGGCGCCGCCACGACGAGGAAGGCGGTGCCGGGGGCCTGGAGCAGCCGGTAGGTGGCGTCCGCGCGGGTACGGAAGCCGCCGAACATGGTGTCCATGGCGGCCACGAAGGTCTGCACGTCCCGCAGCAGGCCGGCGCCCAGGAGCTTGTTGAGGGCGCCGGTGAAGAGCGAGAGCCCGGCCATGCCGAGGTTCACGACCTTCATCCCGGCCCGGCCGCCGACCCGTGCGGGCGCCATCATCAGCTTGATGAACTTCCCGTCCAGGAACGATCCGAGGCGCTTCGGCGCGTCCAGGAAGTCCAGGGCCGACCGGGACGGCGGGGTGTCCACGACGATCAGATCCCACGCGTCGCCCGCGCGGAGCTGGCCGAGCTTCTCCATCGCCATGTACTCCTGCGTCCCGGCGAAGCCGGTGGAGAGCGACTGGTAGAAGGGGTTCTCCAGGATGGCCTTGGCCCGGTCGGGGTCGGCGTGCGTCTCGACGATCTCGTCGAACGTGCGCTTCATGTCGAGCATCATGGCGTGCAGTTCGCCGCCCGCCGTCCGGTCGATGCCGGGCACCTCACGCGGGGTGTTGTCCAGCTCGGACAGGCCCATGGACTGGGCGAGTCGCCGGGCGGGGTCGATGGTCAGGACGACGGTCCGGCGGCCGCGTTCGGCGGCGCGTACCCCCAGGGCTGCGGCGGTGGTGGTCTTGCCGACTCCTCCGGAGCCGCAGCAGACGACGATCCGGGTCGTCGGATCGTCCAGCAGCGGGTCGAGGTCCAGCGCGTCGGCGTCCAGCGGCAGGGCCATGGATGCCTCTCCTTCCCCGGAGGTCGCGGGCGGTGGCACGGGGGGCTGCGGCGGCTCGTGGTGCCCGGGGCTCACGAGTGCCTGCCGTCCGTCCCGGTGGTCCGCCACTGGCTGTGCAGGGTGCGGGCGAGGCCGTACAGGCCCGCCAGCTCGACGCCCTGACTGAGCAGGCCGAGCTCCCGCACCGGCAGTCCCTGTGCGGACAGCTCGGCGCGCAGCCCGCGTTCCAGCTCGACGCGTTCGGCATGCTCCCTGCCCTGCTCCAGCAGGGGCGCCACGAGCGACTCGGCGGCCCCTGCGCGGTGCTCGTCCCCGAGCCCGGCGCGGGCAAAGGCGCGTGCCAGCTCCTCCGTGCGCCCCTGCGCCGTCCGCATCTGCTCCGCGCCCGCCAGCCGGGGGCGCACCATGTTGACCAGCACGGAGGTGGCGGGCAGCCCGGCGGCCCGGAGCTCGGCGATGCCGTCGACCGTTTCCTGGACGGGCATCTCCTCCAGCAGCGTGACCAGATGCACGGCCGTGTCCGGCGACTTCAGCAGCCGCATGACGCCCTGCGCCTGGTTGTGCACGGGGCCGACCTTGGCGAGTCCGGCCACCTCCTCGTTGACGCCGAGGAAGCGCGCGATGCGGCCGGTGGGCGGCGCGTCCATCACCACGGCGTCGTAGACGGGCCGCTGCTGCTTGTCCGTGCGGCGTACCGCCTCGCACGCCTTCCCGGTCAGCAGCACATCGCGGAGCCCGGGCGCGATGGTGGTCGCGAAGTCGATGGCGCCCAGCCGCTTGAGCGCGCGCCCGGCACTGCCGAGCTTGTAGAACATCTGGAGGTAGTCGAGCAGCGCCCGCTCGGCGTCGATCGCCAGCGCGTACACCTCGCCGCTGCCGTGCGAGACGGCGATCTTGCGCTCCTCGTACGGCAGCGGTTCCGTCTCGAAGAGCTGCGCGATGCCCTGGCGCCCTTCCACCTCGACGAGCAGCGTGCGCCGCCCGCCCTGCGCCAGCGCCAGCGCGAGCGCGGCGGCGACCGTCGTCTTGCCGGTCCCGCCCTTGCCGGTCACTACGTGGAGCCTGCTCACGGCTGGGAGCCTAATTCGTCGCCTGCGGCTCCGGCGAGACCGGCCTTCGGCGTCCCCTGGAACCGGGCGCCGGCGCCGGCCGCGGTCCGGCCCGGGGGACCGCACGGCAGCCCGCCCCGGAACGGGGTGCTCGCGGCGGCTTCTCCGGCGGCGGCGTTCGTTAGGGTCTCCCCATGACGAAGTGGGAATACTCGACCGTGCCGCTCCTCGTGCACGCGACCAAGCAGATCCTCGACACCTGGGGAGAAGACGGCTGGGAACTGGTCCAGGTCGTGCCCGGGCCGAACAACCCCGAGCAGCTCGTGGCCTACCTGAAGCGGGAGAAGCAGGCGTGAGCGCGGCCGAGGACAGGCTTGCGCAGCTCGGGCTGACGCTGCCCGAGACGGCCACCCCCGCCGGCGCCTACGTACCGGCGGTGCAGAGCGGCCGGTACATCTACACCGCCGGACAGGTTCCGCTGGTGGCGGGCACCCTGCCGATGACCGGGAAGGTCGGCGCCGAGGTCACCCCCGAGGAGGCGAAGGACTTGGCGCGCACGGCGGCGCTGAACGCGCTGGCCGCCGTCAAGTCCGTGGCCGGAGACCTCGACCGGATCGCTCGCGTCGTCAAGGTCACCGGATTCGTCGCCTCGGCGCCGGACTTCACCGGGCAGCCCGGCGTCATCAACGGCGCCAGCGAGCTGCTGGGCGAGGTGCTGGGCGACAAGGGCGTCCACGCGCGCAGCGCCGTCGGGGTGGCCGTCCTGCCGCTGGACGCGCCGGTCGAGGTCGAGATGCAGGTCGAGCTGGCGGACTGAACCGCCTGCGCGGGCTGAGGCGGCTGAGTCGGTTGAGCCGACTGCGCGGGCCGAGGCGGCTGCGGGCTGAGTCGGTTGAGGCGGCTGCATGGGCTGAGGCGGCTACGCGGGCCGAGCCGATTGAGGCGGCTGCGCGGGCTGCGTCGACTGACGACGCCTCGACCGGACGGGGTGCCGAGGGGCGGCCGACGGACCGGGCCGGTTGAACGAATCGGCTCGTCGGCCCTCGGAGTCGGCCGGCCGATTCGGTTCCGGAGGGCGGGCTGTCCGGGTTCGCCCTCGGAATCGCCGCTGATGCTCATGGCCGGTGGATCGATGGACCGGTGCTCTCACGGCCGGTGCGCCGCGGCCGGTGCTCGTGTCCGGGGCCGCAGGCATGGGCCGTCCGGTCGTCGGGGTCGCCCGGGTGGGCGGCCGAGAGCGGACCGAGAGCGGCCGGGCGGCGGCCGGACGGCGGCCGCAGGGCGGTCCGTATCGGTCGGGACCCGTCCGCGCCGGTCGGGACCCGTCCGCGCGCCGGTCAGAACCCGTCGGCCCCGTTCGGCACGGGTCGCAAGGGGCAGTGTCCGGTGCGCATTCGCAGGTGAGGTCGTTGCCTCTCGAACATCGGGGCGGCGGGCCGTAGCATCCGGCCATGTCCTCCTCGTCGTCGTCCACTCCGCCCGCCCGGAACGGCCAGTGGTATCCGCCCGAGTGGCCGGAGCGCATCCGCGCGCTGGCCGCGGGCGAGCTGACCCCGGTGACCCCGCGCAGAGCCGCGACCGTGATGCTCCTGCGGGACACTCCGGACGGGCCCGCCGTCCATATGCTGCGGCGCCGCGCCTCGATGGCGTTCGCGGGCGGCGCGTACGCGTATCCGGGCGGTTCCGTCGACCCGCGGGACGCGCGCGGCGCGGAGGCGGCGGGGCCGTCGGCCGCTTCGTGGGCCGAGCGGCTGGGGACCGACGAGGCCACGGCGCGGGCGATCGTGTGTGCGGCTGTCCGGGAGACCTTCGAGGAGTCGGGCGTCCTGCTGGCCGGGCCCGACTCGCACAGCGTCGTCGCCGACACCACGGGAGAGGACTGGGAGGCGGACCGTGCGGCGCTCGTCGCCCACGAACTGTCCTTCGCCGACTTCCTGGACCGCAGAGGGCTCGTCCTGCGGGACGACCTGCTGGGGGCCTGGGCCCGCTGGATCACACCGGAGTTCGAGGCCCGCCGCTACGACACCTACTTCTTCGTCGCCGCGCTCCCCGAGGGCCAGCGCACACGCAACGCCTCGACCGAGGCCGACCGGACGGTCTGGGTCCGTCCCCAGGACGCCGCCGCGGGGTACGACCGGGGGGAACTGCTGATGATGCCGCCCACCATCGCCACCCTGCGCCAACTGGCCCCGCACCCGACGGCGGCCGAGGCCCTGGCCGCGGCCGGAGGGTGCGACCTGGCGCCCGTGCTCGCCCGCGCCGATCTGGAAGACGGCCAGATCGTGCTGAGCTGGCCCGGACACGACGAGTTCACCAAGAGGATCGATCCTTCATGACCGACGCAGCAGCACTCCCCGGCCAGCCGCGCGGCGGCGCCCCGAGCGGCCAGGTCAGCAGCCGCGCCCACTGCGTCCTGGCCCCCAACCCGTCGCCCATGACACTGGACGGCACCAACACCTGGATCGTCGCCGAGCCCGACTCCCCGCTCGCCGTCGTCATCGACCCGGGCCCGCTGGACGACGCACACCTGCGCCGGGTCGTGGAGACGGCCGAGCGGCTGGGCAAGCGGGTCGCGCTGACCCTGCTCACCCACGGCCACCCGGACCACGCCGAGGGAGCCGCACGGTTCGCCGAGCTGACCGGCTCGCCGGTCCGCGCGCTCGACCCGGCGCTGCGCCTGGGCGACGAGGGACTCGCCGCGGGCGACGTCGTCACCACGGGCGGACTGGAGTTGCGTGTGGTGCCCACACCGGGGCACACGGCCGACTCGCTCTCCTTCCACCTCCCGGCCGACGCGGCGGTGCTCACCGGCGACACGGTGCTGGGTCGGGGCACCACGGTCGTCGCACATCCGGACGGCAGGCTCGGCGAATACCTCGACTCGCTGCGCGCGCTGCGCTCCCTGACGGTGGACGAGGGCGTCAGCCGCGTCCTGCCAGGGCACGGCCCGGTGCTCGACGACGCGCAGGGTGCGATCGACTTCTATCTCGCGCACCGTGCCAAACGGCTCGCGCAGGTGGAGACAGCGGTCGAGCAGGGGCACCGAACGGCTGCCGAGGTGGTGGCCCACGTCTACGCGGACGTGGACAGGTCGCTGTGGCCGGCTGCGGAGCTGTCGGTGCGAGCCCAGCTCGACTATCTGTTCGAGCATGGGCTGGTGTGAGGTGCCGGGACGCCGCTGACCGGGCCCAGGGCCGAGGGCCGCGGGCCGCGAGGGGCTTCGTGCGGGGGCATGAGCCGGCTCGGCGCACCGGGAGAGACGTCCGCACGAGGTAAGGGGCACCCTCCATAGGAGAGCGCCCCTTACGTGTCACCTGGGCGGCGTCGCGTCCGGCACAGGGTGCCGGTTCGACGTCCTGGTTCGGCATTCCGGTTCGACCTGGCGCGTCGACTTGTCTGCGTCGTACGCCGTACGGATCCGCGGGCGGGCGGATTGGTCGGGTCGGTGGACCGGTCCCAGGGCGGTGGGCCGGTCCCGGGCGGGATCCGCAGGGTGCTGCGCGGACCACCGGTCCAGCGTTCCGCCGGTCAGCGCGAACTCAGCGCGAGCGCTTCGCCAGCCGCTCGATGTCCAGCAGAATCACCGCACGGGCCTCCAGGCGGAGCCAGCCGCGCCCGGCGAAGTCGGCCAGCGCCTTGTTGACGGTCTCCCGGGAGGCGCCCACCAACTGGGCCAGCTCCTCCTGGGTCAGGTCGTGGACGACGTGGATGCCTTCCTCGGACTGCACGCCGAAGCGGCGGGAAAGGTCCAGGAGCTGCTTGGCCACCCGGCCGGGCACATCGGAGAAGACCAGGTCGGACATGGAGTCGTTGGTGCGCCGCAGCCGCCGGGCGATGGCGCGCAGCAGCGCCGAGGCCACCTCGGGCCGGGCGTTCAGCCAGGGCTGGAGGTCGCCGTGGCCCAGGCCCAGCAGCCTGACCTCGGTCAGCGCCGAGGCGGTGGCCGTCCGCGGGCCCGGGTCGAACAGGGAGAGCTCTCCGATCAGCTCCCCGGGGCCGAGCACCGCCAGCATGTTCTCCCGGCCGTCGGGGGAGGTGCGGTGCAGCTTCACCTTGCCTTCGGTCACCACATAGAGGCGGTCACCCGGGTCACCCTCGTGGAAGAGGGCCTCGCCGCGAGCGAGCGTCGTCTCCGTCATGGAGGCGCGCAGCTCAGCGGCCTGCTCCTCATCGAGCGCCGCGAAGAGCGGGGCGCGCCGCAGAACGTCGTCCACGAGTTCTCTCCTTGTCGACCTGCCCATGGGATCCGTGGAACCCATGATGCCGGACGGTGAAACCATGCGATCAGTCACAGCAATCAGCCATAAGTTTGACGCACGCATGCTGTCGCCCCCAACGCGGGGCGCGCTAGGGTCCCGGATCCGCCGCCTGTGCCACGAATGTCGGTGAGCCCCTTTACGCTGGCCGAGTGTCCAATACCCCGGGAAGCGCACGGACAGAGAGGGGGCTGGGCGGGTGACGGCGACGGAGGATTCCGCTGTGAGCGAACAGGAGGCGGCCGCGGCCCCGGCGAGGAAGGCTGCCACCGGGAAGGCCCCGGCGAAGGAGGCGACCCCCGCGAAGAAGGCCCCGACCGGAAAGGCCCCCGCGAAGAAGGCATCCCCCGCCAGGAAGACCGCCGCGGGCAGCAAGAAGGCCACCCCGGCGAAGACGACGACCGCCGCCAAGAAGGCCACCCCGGCGAAGAAGGCGACCACGGCCAAGAAGGCGACCGCGGCCAAGAAGGCCACCGCGGCGAAGAAGGCCGCCCCCGCCAAGAAGGCGCCTGCCGCGAAGGCCGCCGCTGTGAAGGCGTCCGGGAGCAAGCCGGAGTCGCAGGCGGCCCGGGCGAAGCGGGCCGCGCGGATCAACAGCGCGCTGGCCGAGGTGTACTACTACGCGCACCCCGAGCTGGATTTCGAGAATCCGTTCGAGCTTCTGGTGGCCACGGTCCTCTCGGCGCAGACCACGGATCTGCGCGTCAACCAGACCACTCCCGCTCTCTTCGCCGCGTACCCCACTCCGGAGGACATGGCGGCGGCCGACCCGGAGGCGCTGGAGGAGCTGATCCGCCCCACCGGCTTCTTCCGCTCCAAGGCCAAGTCCCTGCTCGGCCTCTCCGCGGCGCTGCGGGACGACCACGGCGGTGAGGTCCCCGGTTCGGTCGACGAGCTGGTGAAGCTGCCCGGCGTCGGCCGCAAGACGGCGTTCGTCGTGCTCGGCAACGCCTTCGGTGTCCCCGGGCTGACTGTCGACACCCACTTCGGCCGGCTGGTGCGCCGCTGGAAGCTCACCGAGCAGACGGACGCGGTCAAGGTCGAGCAGGAGATCGACGACCTGCTGCCGGAGAGCGAGTGGACGATGTTCTCGCACCGCACGATCTTCCACGGCCGCCGCGTGTGCCACTCCCGCAAGCCCGCCTGCGGTGCCTGCCCCATCGCCGAGCTGTGCCCTTCCTACGGGGAGGGCGAGACGGACCCGGAGAAGGCGAAGAAGCTGCTCAAGTACGAGATGGGCGGTCAGCCGGGCCAGCGGCTCAAACCGCCGGCCGACTATCCGGGTCGCCCTGCGCCACCGCTGCCCTCCCGCGCCCCGGCCGCCGGGCCGGCTTCCGGGTCCGCCGCGGATTCCGCCACCGGGGCGGCCACCGGGGCGGCCCGGTGACGGGTTCCGGTCGGCCCTCGGACCATGCGGCGGAGCGCCCGGTGCGGGGCGGCCCCGCCCCCTCGGCGCCGATCGAGGTCAGCGGCAAGGGCCTGCCGGAGTGGCTGGTCCCTGTGAGCGACGCGGCGGCGGGGGTCGAGGCGAGCCAGCTCAGCCGCTTCTTGCCGCCGCGCGACGGCGGCGGCCGGCCGTCCGCCGTGCTCGTGCTGTTCGGCGACGGTGTGCGCGGTCCCGAGCTGCTGCTGATCGAGCGTGCCTCCAGCCTGCGTTCGCACGCCGGGCAGCCCTCCTTCCCCGGCGGGGCGCTGGACCCGGAGGACGGTGACCCGGAGGGGGACGGCAGGCTGCGCGCCGCGCTCCGCGAGGCCGAGGAGGAGACGGGGCTCGACCCCTCGGGCGTGCAGGTGTTCGGGATACTGCCCAGTCTCTACATCCCCGTGAGCGGTTTTGTCGTCACACCGGTGCTCGGCTGGTGGCGCCGCCGCACGCCGGTGGCGCCGGTGGACCCGGCGGAGACGGCCCGGGTCTTCACCGTCCCGGTCTCGGACCTCACTGACCCGGTCAACCGCGCCATGGCTGTGCACCCGGCCGGACACGTAGGACCCGCCTTCCTGGTCGGCTCCGCGCTGGTGTGGGGGTTCACGGCCGGTCTGATCGACCGCATCCTGCACCACGCCGGGTGGGAGCGGCCCTGGGACCGCGACCGCCGGGTCCCGCTCGACTGGAAGGCGTGACGTCCGCGATCGACGACCCGCGTGCCCCTCGCACCCGCGTCCGCATGAGACGGTGTCTCTTCCGCTCTCCGGGTGCCGCCTCCGCACGGCGACCGCCCGGCCCCGGCCCTGGCGCAGGGGCGGCGCTCGGATCGGTCCGGCCCGCGTGTCGAGTGCTGCCGGAGCGGGGGGAATGGACTGCCGGGATGGACCCGAGGCGAGGCTGATTCGGTGAACGTGCTGGACGTACTGCTGATCGTGGCTGCGGTGTGGTTCGCGCTCGTCGGCTACCGCCAGGGCTTCGTCGTCGGCATCCTGTCCGTTCTGGGGTTCCTCGGGGGCGGTCTGATCGCGCTGCTCGTCCTGCCTCTGCTCTGGGACCAGTTCACCTCCGGCGACCGGCCGGGGACGGGGTGGGCGATAGCCGCGGTGATCATCGTGATCATCTGTGCCTCCGTCGGCCAGGCCCTCACCACCCATCTGGGCAACAGGCTGCGGCAGTACATCACCTGGACCCCGGCAAGGGCCCTGGACGCGACGGGCGGCGCGTTCGTGAACGTCGTCGCCATGCTGATCGTCGCCTGGCTGATCGGCTCCGCGCTGGCCGGCACCTCCCTGCCGACGCTCGGCAAGGAGGTGCGCAGCTCCAGGGTGCTGCTCGGCGTCTCGCATGTGATGCCGCAGCAGGTCAACGCCTGGTTCGACGATTTCTCCTCCGTTCTGGCCAAGAACGGCTACCCGCAGGTCTTCTCGCCCTTCTCCAGGGAGCCGATCCAGGACGTCCCGCCGCCCAGTCCCGAGCTGGCGGGCAGCCCCGTCGCGGAGCGCGCCAAGCGCAGCATCGTCAAGGTCGTCGGCACGGCACCGAGCTGCGGCAAGGAGGTGGAGGGCACCGGGTTCGTCTTCGCGAAGGGCAGGGTGATGACGAACGCGCATGTCGTGGGCGGCGTGGAGCAGCCGACCGTGCAGATCGGCGGCGAGGGGCGGCGCTACAGCGCCCGAGTGGTGCGCTACGACTGGAAGCGCGACATCGCGGTCCTGGACGTCCCCGAGCTGACCGCGCCCGCACTGCGCTTCGCGAAGCGGGACCCGCGCAGCGGCGACGACGCGATCGTGGCCGGCTTCCCGGAGAACGGCGGCTACGACGTCCGCTCCGCCCGGGTGCGCGGGCGGCTGCAGGCGGAAGGCCCCGACATCTACCACCGGGGCACCGTCAGCCGGGACATCTACTCGCTCTACACCGCGATCCGGCCGGGCAACTCCGGCGGCCCGCTGCTCACTCCGGACGGCCGCGTCTACGGAGTGATCTTCGCCAAGTCCCTGGACGACGACCGCACCGGCTATGCCCTCAGCGTCGACGAGATCCGCGAGGACATCACCCGCGGGCGCACGGACCAGCGGCAGGCGGACACCCAGGGCTGCGCGATCTGACGGCCCGGCCCAGCCCGTCCGGGCCCTGCCTGACCGGGCCCCGTCCAACAGCCTCTGCCTGGCCGGCCTCTGCCTGGCCGGCCTCTGCCTGGCCGGCCTCTGCCTGGCCGGCCTCTGCCTGGCCCGCCAGGGTCCTGCCCTGCTGCCTGCCCGGGTCCTCGGGGGGACTCCGGCGCGGGTCCTCGGGCGACTCCGGCCCCGGTCCTCGGTGGGACTCCGGCGCGGACGGCCCCGGAAGGCGCGGACCCGGCGCAGACGGCGCCGACCCTGCTCGGAAATCCGGCGTGCGGAGACATCGGCCCGCCTGTCCGCAGGCTGTTCCCGCGCCGCTCCCCGGCACACCCACCGAAGGCGGCCCCGTCCGCCGCAGGCCGTCCGGGCCGTACTGCCGCACCGTGCCGGGACCCCGCCCGGGGCACCGTGCCGGGGCGCCAAGAGGCCGTCGGACCGCTCTGCCGTACGTGCCGGCGGCGACCGGGGGCGACCGGGGGCGATCGGGGGCGATCGGGGGAGAGAGTGGGTCAGGTGCGGTTGTGCCGCAGTCTCGCGCTGACCCAGCGTGCGCGGCGACGCAGGATGCGGGGAATGCCCAGCTCTGCGTCGGTGGGATGCAGCCGGGTCGCGGCGCGCGGAAAAGCCCGGCCGCGCGGGTCCCTCAGATGGCTGCGGTTACGTGCCACGTCACGGAAGTCGTGCGTCAACCCCATACCGGGTCCCTGCCCCCGCCCCAAGGTCAGTAATCGCCCCGGGATCCGGCAATCGGCCTATGCGCCGGGCACATGTGTGCGGCGACCCGGCGCCGGTGACGGCGGCACCCGGCTGCCTCCGGCGGCACCCGCCTGCCTCCGCACTGCCGGGGCTCAGCGGTCCGGTTCCGGATCGTCCAACCAGTGCACCAGTTCGCCGGTGAAGCTCGCCGGGTCCTCCTCGTGCGGATAGTGCCCCAGCCCGTCGAACAGGCGCCAGCGGTACGGGGCCTCGACGTACTCGCCCGACCCCGCGGCGCTCCGAGTCCGCATCACCGGATCGAGTGAACCGTGCAGATGCAGTGTCGGCACCCGCACCGGACGCTTCATCCGGCGATAGAACTGCATCCCGTCCGGACGCGCCAGCGACCGCACCAACCACCGGTACGGCTCCACCGAGCAGTGCGCCGTGGAGGGTACGCACATCGCCCGCCGGTAGTTCTCCACTGCCAGGGCGCCCGCGTCCCCGGCCGGGCCGGGCGGTCTGGGGCCGGCCCAGTCCCGGATCAGCCGCTCCACCAGGGCGCCGTCGTCCGCCACGAGCTGACGCTCGGGCAGCCACGGGCGCTGGAACCCCCAGATGTAGGAGCTGGCCGCCGTCTGCCGGACGTCCCCCAGCATGGCGGCCCGCCAGCGGCGGGGGTGCGGCATCGAGGCGACGACGAGCCGGCGGATCAGCTTGGGCCGCATCACCGCCGCCGTCCACGCCAGGTAGCCGCCCAGGTCGTGTCCGACCAGTGCCGCGTCGGGCTCCCCCAGGGAGCGGATCACACCGGTCACATCGAGCGCGAGGTTGGCCGGGTCGTAGCCGCGCGGCGTACGGTCGCTGCCTCCCACCCCGCGCAGGTCCATCGCCACAGCCCGGTAGCCCGCGTCGGCCAGTGCGGGGAGCTGGTGCCGCCACGCCCACCAGTACTGCGGGAACCCGTGCACCAGCAGTACCAGCGGGCCCTCACCCATCTCGGCGATGTGGAACAGCGCTCCATTGGCGGCCACGTCGCGGTGCGTCCAGGGGCCCTCGGGACGGATCACCGCCGCCGGACTGTCTGCGAGCGTCATACGGACGAGCGTGTCACACCCTGGAGCTGCGGATGCTCCTCGCCACCGTCCCCGGCCGCGCGCGGGTGCGGCTTGGCGTGCGAGAGGACCGCGGCGGTCTGCTTCGCGGAGGCCACCGACTTCTGCGGGCTCTTGCTCCTGGAGACCTTCTTGAACTTGGCCAGCGCCAGCAGCAGCAGGAGCAGCGCCAGGGCGATGAAGGCGCCGCCCACGATCAGGAACGACCAGGCGAGGCCGAGCCCCAGGTTGTGGATGCCGTAGGCGGCGGCGAAGCTCAGCACCGGGAGCGCGAAGAGCAGGAAGACCCCCGCGATCAGGGCGGCGCCGCTGCCCAGCACGCCGCGCTTGACGTCCTGTCGCAGCTCGGCCTTGGCCAGCGCGATCTCGTCGTGCACCAGTGCGGACATCTCCGCGGTCGCCGCTGCGACCAACTGGCCGAGGCTGCGGCCGTCGTCGGCTGCGCTCATCGCTGTCTCCCTTGCGGTAGTGAGGGCCCGCCGCGGTGCGGGCCCGGCGTTTCCCGGCGTGCGTACGGGGTTCCCTCGCGGGGGCCGGTCAGGCTCCGATCATGCCGGACCATCGTCCGTCACGTCGTGGCGTGTGGCCACCTCGGCGAGCCTGCGGTGCTCCGCCGCCTTCGCCTCGTAGAGCGCCGCCATCCGCAGATGGAACGCGGGGTCGTGCTCCTCGTACACGTCGGGGACACCGTCACCGTCCTCGTCCCGGTTCTCGGCCTCCACCAGCGAACGGTGCCTGCGGGCCCGGAGTTTGAGCATGATTCCGGCGAACACCGCGGCCAGCAGCGAGCCGATCAGCACGGCGGCCTTGGCCTCGTCGGCGAGCACGGGATCGTCGGTGAAGGCCAGTTCACTGATCAGCAGGGAGACGGTGAAGCCGATGCCGGACAGCGCGGCGATGGCCAGTACGTCGGCCCAGCCCAGCTCGCGGTTCAGCTCGGCCTTGGTGAAGCGCACCGCGGCCCACGCGCCGCCGAACACCCCCAGCGTCTTGCCCGCCAGCAGGCCGAACACCACGCCCAGCGTCTCCGGCTTGCTGAACACGTCGCCCAGCGCGCCGCCCGAGACCGTGACACCGGCCGCGAAGAGCGCGAAGACGGGCACGGCGAGTCCGGAGGAGAGCGGCCTGACCTGGTGTTCGATGTGGGCGGCCGGTGAGGTCTCCTCGCCGGGGCGCAGGGAGCAGCGCAGCATCAGGCCCATCGCGACACCGGCGACCGTGGCGTGCACCCCGCTGGCGTGCATCAGGCCCCAGACGACGAGGGCGAGCGGAACGTACACGTACCAGCCGCGCACCCCCCGGTGGTGCAGGAACCAGAAGACGGCCAGCCCGGCGACGGCGCCCGCCAGCGCCCCGAAGCTGATGCCCGCCGAGTAGAAGATCGCGATGATGACGATGGCGCCCAGGTCGTCGACGACGGCCAGGGTCAGCAGGAAGGCGCGCAGCGCGGAGGGCAGCCCGGTGCCGAGCACGGCCAGCACCCCCAGCGCGAAGGCGATGTCGGTCGCCATCGGGATCGCCCAGCCGCGCAGGTCGCCGCCCCCGGCGGCGAAGGCCAGATAGACCAGCGCGGGGACGACCATCCCGCAGACGGCCGAGACGATCGGCAGGGCGGCGGCCCGCGGATCGCGCAGCTCGCCCGCGACCAGCTCCCGCTTGAGCTCGATCCCGGCGACGAAGAAGAACAGGGTGAGCAGGCCGTCCTTGGCCCAGTCGGCGACCGAGAGGTTCAGATGGAGCGCCTCGGGGCCGAAGTGGAAGTCCTTGACGTCCTGGTAGAAGTCGCCGGCTCCGGTGTTGGCGAGCAGCAGGGCGACGACCGCGGCGGCCAGCAGCAGGGTGCCGCCGACCGTCTCGGTGCGGAGCGCGTCCGCCAGAAACGTACGTTCGCGCAGCGGGAGCCTGCCGAGGAAGACGGAACGGTGGCCGCCGTCCCGCCCGGCGGATGCCTCGGACCGGTCTGCGGACGCTCCCGACCGGTCTGCGGACGCTCCGGATCGGTCTGCGGACGTTCCGGACTGGTCTGCGGACGTTTGGGACGGCTTGGTGGACTGCTGCCCGTCGTGCTGTGCGGGGACCTGCGTGCCCCGGGTGGGGACCCGCGTGCCCCGGGCGGGGGGTTGCCCGTCGTGTGCGGCGGAGTGCCCGGCGGGCCCGGTTGAGTGCTCGGACCGCGCGGTGACCGGCGCGTCCTGTCCGGGGGACTGCCCGGACTGCTGGGGGTCGGTGCCCTGGTCAGGGCGGTGCGGCGGAGTCATGGCGCGGGCCTCCGGAAGGTGGCGGGGACACACCTGTGGTGTGTGCCGACCAGACTTCCCGGCTCGCCCACGGACCTGCCGCCTCGCGGAGGCGACACAGCCAGCCTAACCAAACGGGTGAGGGGCATCCGGTCGGTTGTCCGGATGCCCCTTCCTGCGCCGTGGGTGGCACGCCCCGTGCGGGCGCCGCCGGGCCCGCTCCGGCGGCGTCAGTCCTCGCTGGCCGCGCTCGGCAGCTTGGACTGGATGAGCTCCATCACAGACGCGTCGGTGAGGGTCTGGGTGTCACCCAGCGTCCGGTTCTCCGCCACGTCACGCAGCAGCCGGCGCATGATCTTTCCGGAGCGGGTCTTGGGCAGCTCCGCGACCGGCAGGATGCGCTTCGGCTTGGCGATCGGGCCGAGCTGCTTGGCGACGTGCGCGCGCAGTTCCTCGACCAGTTCCCCGTCCTCGGCGGTGCCGCCGCGCAGGATGACGAACGCGCAGATGGCCTGCGTCGTCTGCGGGTCGGTGGCGCCCACGACCGCGGCTTCGGCCACCTTCGGGTGGGAGACCAGGGCGGACTCGACCTCCGTGGTGGAGATGTTGTGCCCGGAGACGAGCATCACATCGTCCACCCGGCCCAGCAGCCACACATCGCCGTCGTCGTCCTTCTTGGCGCCGTCGCCCGCGAAGTACTTGTTCTCGAAGCGCGACCAGTAGGTGTCGAGGAAGCGCTGGTCGTCGCCCCAGATGGTGCGCAGCATCGAGGGCCAGGGCTCGGTCAGCACGAGGTAGCCGCCGGCGCCGTCGGCCACCTCGTTGGCCTCGTCGTCCACGACGGTCGCCTCGATACCGGGCAGCGGTACCTGCGCCGAGCCCGGCTTGGCCTCGGTGACGCCCGGCAGCGGGCTGATCATCATGCCGCCGGTCTCCGTCTGCCACCAGGTGTCCACCACCGGGGTGCGGTCCCCGCCGATGTGGTGCCGATACCACACCCACGCCTCGGGGTTGATGGGCTCGCCCACCGAACCCAGGATGCGCAGCGACGACAGGTCGAACTTCGCGGGGATGTCGTCGCCCCACTTCATGCTCGCGCGGATCGCGGTCGGCGCGGTGTAGAGCACGGTGACGCCGTACTTCTGCACGATCTCCCACCAGCGGCCCTTGTGCGGCGAGTCGGGAGTGCCCTCGTACAGCACCTCCGTCGCGCCGTTGGCGAGCGGGCCGTAGACGATGTACGAGTGGCCCGTCACCCAGCCGACGTCAGCCGTGCACCAGAACACGTCCGTCTCCGGCTTGAGGTCGAAGACCGCGTGGGAGGTGTAGGCGACCTGGGTGAGGTAGCCGCCGGTGGTGTGCAGGATGCCCTTCGGCTTACCCGTGGTGCCCGAGGTGTAGAGGATGAACAGCGGGTGCTCGGCGTCGAAGTCCTGCGGCGTGTGCTGCTCGGACTGGCGGCCCACCACGTCGTGCCACCACAGGTCGCGCTCCTCGTGCCACGCGATGTCCTCCTGGCCGGTCCGCTTGACCACCAGGACGTTGCGGACCTTCTCGGTGCCCGGCCGGGTGAGCGCCTCGTCGACCGCGGGCTTGAGCGCGGACGCCGCGCCCTTGCGGTAGCCGCCGTCGGCGGTGATGACGACCCGGGCGTCCGCGTCCTCGATCCGGGTGGCCAGCGCGTCCGCCGAGAAGCCGCCGAAGACGACCGAGTGCGGCGCTCCGATCCGGGCGCACGCCAGCATCGCGACGACCGTCTCCGGGATCATCGGCATGTACACGGCGACCCGGTCGCCCGCCTGCACACCGAGCTCGGTCAGTGCGTTGGCGGCCTGCGAGACCTCCCGCTGCAGGTCGGCATAGGTGAGGGTGCGGGTGTCACCCGGCTCGCCCTCGAAGTTGATGGCGACCCGGTCGCCGTGACCGGCCTCCACGTGGCGGTCCACGCAGTTGTAGGCGACGTTGAGCTTGCCGTCCTTGAACCACTTGGCGAAGGGCGGGTTCGACCAGTCCAGCGTCTCGGTCGGCTCGGTACCCCAGGTCAGCCGTCGTGCCTGTGCGGCCCAGAAGCCCAGCCGGTCGGCCTTGGCCTGCTCGTACGCCGTGGCGGTCACGTTGGCGTTCGCGGCCAGCTCGGCGGGCGGGGCGAACCGGCGCTCCTCCTTGAGCAGGTTGGAGAGGGAAGGACTCTCGGTCATGTCGGCTCCCGTCGGCAAGTGGTGTAGACCAATACCTGATAACTGGCATGCTTAGTGATCGCGGGAGCCCGGTCAACCCCCGGGTGATCCTGGCACCTCGGACCCTGCTGGGTACAGCGGCATTCCGGGAGTCGTTGCGTGTCGTCCCGCGGCGCACCGGAGTGAGCCGCGTTCCCGCACGCCGCAGGGCGCCTCCGCGTGGCGAAATCGCCCGGAGACGCCCTCTGTTGTGCGCTGTGCCGTCGGCCGTCCACTGGCCGCCCACCGGCTGCTCACTGACCGCTGACCGGCCACTCACCCGGCAGGGAACCGGCAGTTCTCAGGCGGCTCCGGCGGCGTCCGGAGCCGCCCGGCGCCGGACGCCGCGGCCCCTGGTCGAAAGCCCGCGGCTCCCGCTCCGGAAGCCCGCGGCACAGCGGGCGGCACAGCGGGCGGCGCCGAGTGCGGCGGCGGAGGTCATCGGAGGCTCACAGGGCGACGGGGTCGGGGCGGACGGCGGCGAACACCGGCTCGGGCGCAAGGGCGCCCCCGACCGGCGCGTCCAGCACATACGCCTGCGCCTCGCCGACATGGAAGTACATGCCGTGCAGTTCGAGGGTGCCCTCGTCGAGCCGCCGGGCCACGCACGCGTGCGCCGCCAAGTGTTCCAACTGCTGGACGACGTTGGTCAGGCAGAGCGCCTCAAGAGGGTCGGCCGTCTCCCGGTCCGCGAGGCGCGGGGCGAGCCGGGCGGCCGTGCGGAACCGCTCCAGGGACGGGCGGCCGTGCTGCAGCCAGCGTCCGAGCGGTGTCCCTGCGGCCTCCGGAGCGTCCGCCGGGGCGGTGTGCAGCGCCTGCATGGCACCGCAGCCGGAGTGCCCGCACACCGTCACCGAGGCGACCTGCAGCACGTCCACGGCGTACTCGATCGCCGCCGCCACCGACTGGTCGCCGCGATCCTCGCCGGGCGGCGGAACCAGGTTCCCCACATTCCGGACGGTGAACAGATCACCCGGACCGCTTGAGGTGATCATGCTGGTGACGACGCGCGAGTCGGCACAGGTGAGGAAGAGCTGCGAGGGCCGCTGCCCCTCGCGTGCCAGTCTCGCCAACTCGTCCCGCACCAGCGGCGCCGTGCTGCGCTGGAAGTTCCGCACGCCGCCCAGCAACTGCCCGCGGTGGGAGAGGGGTGCGTCGTCCCGGTGCCCCACCCGGGCGGGGCCGGTCGCCCCCGGCGGGTTCCGGGGGCCGCACGTGGCGGACGGACCGGCTCCGCCCGCCCCCGCTGCCCCGGGCGTGCCCTGGGCGTCGAGCCCCGGACCGCCGCAGCCGCCGGACCCCGCGCGGCTGCCGAGAGCGGCGTCGAGAGGGTCGAGAGAGTCGAAAGGGCCGAAAGGGCCGAAAGGAGGGGTGCCGCGGCCGGGATCGTCGGAGGAGCCTTCCCGCCTGGCCGGGGCCGGACGTGTGCACTGGTGATTGCGCCAGGGCGTCCACGGCGTGCACACATGTGCGGTCGCGGGTTCCCCGATGCCTTCTCCGCCGCGCCCGCTGACCTCGACCTCGCCCCCGGCGGCCGTATGCGTGGCCCGCCAGTCCTCCAGTGCCTCGTACGCCGCATGGTCCATGAACGATCCCTTCAGTTCCACGACTGCCTTCGCGCCCTCGGGTACCTGGGCCAGCGCCCGGCTCAGCCGCGGCACCGCGAGAAACGTCAACTGACCCCGCACCACCACTCGGCAGCCCCGGGACCGTGCCGATGGCCCGTGCCCGTCGACCGCGTCGTGTGCCACCTCGATCCGGGCCCAGGCCAGCCGGTGCAGTGCCAGGACCACCGCCACCGCGATGCCCACGCCGACCCCTTCCAGCACACCCAGCAGCACCACCGAAACCGATGTCGCACCGAAGACCACCGCCTCGCGATGCCGTGCCACCTTTCTGATGTGGCCGAGGTTGATCATCCGCACGCCCACGACCATCACCAGCGCCCCCAGTGCCGCGAGCGGAATCAGCTCCAGCACGCCCACCAGCAGCCCGGCTGCCAGCAGCACCCACACGCCCTGCAGCAGGGCCGAGTTCCGGCTGACGGCGCCGGCGGCGATGTTCGCCGTGCTGCGGACCGCGACTCCGGTGACCGGCAGTCCGCCGAGCGCGCCCGACACCGCGTTCGCGACGCCGTGCGCGCGCAGCTCCCGGTCCAGGTCGCTGCGCGGCACCCGGCTGCCGGCGCCGCGTGCGGCCGTCAGCTTGTCGGCCGCGACCGCCGCCAGCAGCGCCTGCACGCTGGCGACCAGAGTGAGCGTCAGGACCGCCGTGCCCAGCCCGAGCACCGGGCCCTCCGGAAGTTCGGGAAGCGCGTGCGAGCGCCAGGACGGCAGGTCGACGCGGGGGAGTCCGGTGTCGGCCAGCACCGCGGCGAGGGTGGCCAGACAGACCGCGGCCAGCGCGGCGGGTACGCGCGCCGCGGCCGCGCCGAACGTGCCCCCGTATTGCTTCAGCCGGGGCCAGGCGAGGAGCACGACCACGGTCAGGGTGCTGACGGAGAGCGCGGCGGGCTGCACCGCGGTGATCCGGCCGGGCAGTTCCAGCGCGTTGGTGAGCGGCGAGCTGTCGGGGTCGCCGCCGAGCATCACGTGGAGCTGGGCCAGCGCGATGGTGCACCCGATCCCGGCGAGCATGCCGTGCACGACCGCGGGGCTCACCGCCAGCGCGGAGCGGGCCACGCGCAGGAAGCCGAGGCCGACCTGGGCGACCCCCGCCAGGACGGTGATCGCGCAGGTGGTCTGCCAGCCGTACCGCTGGATCAGCTCGGCCGTGATCACCGTCAGTCCCGCTGCTGGACCCGTGACCTGCAGCGGGGCGCCTCCGAGCCGACCGCAGACCACGCCGCCCACCGCCGCGGCCACCAGCCCCGACTGGAGCGGGGCTCCGGCGGCCAGGGCGATGCCGAGGGAGAGCGGGAGCGCGATCAGGAAGACGGTGACGGACGCGGAGAGGTCCGCCGACCAGCGCTGACGCGGGGGCGGGTGGTCCGGGGCGGCCGTGGGACCGCTGAGCACCGGGGGGCGGTGGGGCATCGCGACTCCTCCCGAGGTCGGCACTGTGCGCGACGTTCTCGTCACTCCCCGTCGGGAGTAAAAGAACAGTAATGCCAAGTAAAGGCTTGGCGAAGTGCGGAGTGGGGCCTGGCGGCCGGGGTTCCACCCATCGAGTGAACAGTGCTAAAAAAGCCGCTTGTCCTATTTGTCTGATTAACGTCTCATGTCACTTTATGAGCGTGGCAACGCCGGTCCCGCCCGGTGACCGACGAGACAAGGCGACAGGACGAGGTGAGCCGATGGCAGCCACGCGCAGAAGACCCGCTCTCACCACCGCGGTCCCGGCGGTGCTGGCACTGTCCCTGGCCGCGGCGGGCTGCTCCGGAGGCGGGAGCGCCCAACGGGTCGAGGAGTCGCCCGGCGGGGCGCCCGGGGTCCGTCCCCAGAGCAAGCCCCAGCTCCTGGGGGACGGTTCGACCTCGCTGACGGGCCGCCAGCCGTTCCAGCCCTCACCGCACAAGTTGAGGCCCGGGAAGAAGCCCCCGCAGTTCGTCGTCTTCTCCTGGGACGGAGCCGGAGAGGACGACAAGGGGCTCTTCTCCCACTTCCGCAAGCTCGGCAAGAAGTACGGGGCGGCGCAGACCTACTTCCTCAGCGGCATCTACACATTGCCGGAAGAGGAGGCGAAACGTTACTCCCCGCCGGGTCACGCCCCGGGCGCCTCCGACATCGGCTACCTCAACGACAAGCACGTGCGCGCCACGCTCCGGCAGGTCCGCAAGGCGTGGCTGGACGGCAGCGAGATCGGCACCCACTTCAACGGACACTTCTGCGGCCCCCAAGGCGTGGGCGCGTGGTCGGTCGAGCAGTGGAAGAGCGAGATCGAGCAGGCCCGCTGGTTCGTCCAGAACTGGAAGACGACCACCGGCTGGAAGAAGGCCCGGGCACTCCCGTTCGACTACAAGCGGGAACTCGTCGGAGGGCGCACGCCCTGCCTGGAGGGGCAGGACAACCTGCTGAGGGCGGCCGCCCAGATGGGCTTCCGCTATGACTCCAGCGGCAACGGCATCCAGGTGTGGCCGGACAAGCGGCACGGACTCTGGGACCTGCCGCTGCAGCAGGTCCCCGTACCCGGCCGGGAGTTCGAGACGCTCTCGATGGACTACAACTTCCTCGCGAACCAGTCCGGCAGCGTCGACGGCGCGGCGGAGCAGCGGCCGCACTGGAAACGCCAGATGCGCGACGGCCTGCTGCAGGGATTCCGGCGCGCCTATGCGGGCAACCGCGCGCCGATGATCATCGGCAACCATTTCGAGGACTGGAACGGCGGCATCTACATGGACGCCGTCGAGGACGTCATGAAGACGGTCTGCCGCAAGGACGGCGTCCGCTGCGTCTCGTTCCGCCAACTCACCGACTGGCTCGACGCACAGGACCCGGACATGCTCGCCAAGCTGCGCACCCTGCAGGTCGGCGAGAAGCCCGCGGGCGGCTGGCGCCGGTTCCTCGCCGAGGACACCACGGCCGAGGCGAGCTGAACGCGGCTCCCGTTCCGGGCCCGGCCGCCCGGAACGGGAGCCCACGGCGGAGCCGTGTGCGGCCGTACGGGATCGGAACAGTCAGGCCGGCTGCGGTGCCGCCGCCCTCCGCCGGCCCTCGCCCAGCGCGAACGAGGGGTCCACCTGGGCCGCGAGGTCCGCGCCGGTCTTCTCGTTGCCCCAGCTCTCCGCGTTGCGCAGATGGAAGTGCACCATCTGCCGCGTGTAGCGCTCCCAGTCCCGCAGCTCGTACGCGGCGTCGGCCGTCTCGTACAGCGCGGCCAGCGAGCGGGCGTTGTCGTCCTCCAGCTCGGCGAAGGGGCGCGGGCGGCCCTTCTCCATGGCCCGCACCCAGTCCGAGTGGCCGAAGGTCACCAGCAGATCCTCGCCCACCTCCTGGCGCAGGAAGTCGACGTCGTCGGCGCTCTGCACCTTGTTGCCCACCACGCGCAGGGCGACCCCGAAGTCCCGTGCGTACTCCTTGTACTGCCGGTAGACCGAGACGCCCTTGCGGGTGGGTTCGGCCACCAGGAACGTCATGTCGAAGCGGGTGAACATCCCCGAGGCGAAGGAGTCGCTGCCCGCCGTCATGTCGACGGCCAGGTACTCCTCGCGGTCGTCGACGAGGTGGTTCAGCAGCAGCTCCACCGCTCCCGTCTTGGAGTGGTAGCAGGCCACGCCCAGGTCGGATTCGGTGAACGGGCCGGTGGCCAGCAGCCGGACATCCCCGCCGTCCAGTGCGACAGCGCGCGCGCATGCGTCGTAGACCGGGTTGTCCTCCTGCAGCCGGAGCAGCCGGGAGCCCTCGCCGGGCGGTGTCGTCTTGATCATCTTCTCGGCGGAGGCGATCCGCGGGTTGCTGCCCCGCAGGTACTCCTTGATGAGCGGCAGGTGGGCGCCCAGTGCGGGCAGCGCCGCGGACTCGGAGTCGTCCAGCCCCAGTGCAGCGCCCAGGTGCTGGTTGATGTCGGCGTCGACGGCGACGACGGGAGTGCCCCGGGCGGCGAGGTGGCGCACGAACAGCGAGGACAGCGTGGTCTTCCCGCTGCCACCCTTCCCTACGAAAGCGATCTTCATGTTCAACAGCGTAAGCGGTCGGGAGCGCTGCCCCGGGGGACGTGAGTGAAGAAGACCACTCGATCGTGGGGTTGGGCCGCCCGGCCGGGTGCGTAGGGTCGTACGCATGAGTAGCACCGCTCGCCCCGACGACGGCGGCACGTCGAACCCCTCGGGCCCCTCGAACCCCTCGGGCCCCTCGGCTCACGGGTCCGCTGCGGCCGACCCGCTGGCCTCCCTCGCCGCGCTGCCGGGTGTGCCGGAGGCCGTCGAGTCCGTGCGCGGCTCCGTCGACCGGGTCTACGGGCACCGTGTCATGCGCCGCCGCAGCAGCGAGGTCAGCGCGGAGGCCGCATTGCGCGGGGCCCGTGCCACCGCCGCTTCGGAGGGCGTCGACTGGGCGCTCGAAGAGGTGCGCCGCCGCAGCGACTTCGGCGTCGAGCCGCAGGCCCGCACCGTCGGTGCGGGCCTGCGTGTGACGGCAGAGGCCGGGCAGTTGCTCGACATCTGGCAGCAGTCCCCGCTGCGCGTCCTGGCCCGGTTGCACCTGGTCGCCGCCGGCGGTGTGGCGCCCGAGGGCACCGTGGGCCGACCGCGCCGTCCGGGAGAGCCGGTCGACGGCCCGGAACTCGGTCTGGAGCTGCCCGGGGCCGACGAGGTCGCGGCACGGCTGGACGGGCTGGCGCAGCTCATCACCGGCGGCACCGCGGCTCCCGCCCTGGTGACCTCCTCTGTCGTGCACGGCGAACTCCAGGTGCTGCGCCCCTTCGGCTCGTACAACGGGCAGGTCGCACGCGCGGCCGAGCGTGTCGTGCTGGTGGGCAGCGGGCTCGACCCCAAGGCCGTCTGCCCGGCCGAGGTGGGCCATGCGGAACTGGGCCGCGAGGCGTATCTGACCGCTCTGCGCGGCTACGCCTCAGGAACACCCGAAGGGGTTACCCAGTGGATCGCGCACTGTGGACGCGCGGTCGAACTCGGCGTCCGGGAGAGCACCGCGGTGTGCGAGGCGATGCAGCGGGGAGCGGCCTGAGCGGCTGCCGGGCAGCGGGCCCGCCTTCGGGACTCCGCCGGACCCCCTGACGCTGCGGACCTGTCGAACCCCTCGGGGGGCGGCCGTCGTGACGTCGCGGACCGGTCGGACGCCGTGCCGGGGGGACGGTCGGACCCGCTGGGACCGGTCGGACCCGCTGGGACCGGTCGGACGTCGTGGCCGGTCGGACCCGGAATGCGAGCGGCCCCGCCGTCGGAGGCGGGGCCGTCGCTGGCATGTCCACCGGGTTACCAGTGCGTGCGTGATGATGTCCGAACGTCAGGGCGGAATCTGTGCCCGTTCCTGAGGGGACCTGCCCGATCGCGGGCTCTGCGTCGCGTGGGTGCCCGGTATTCATGCTTGCGGTCCGTGGGGCCATGTGCGTGAAACGGGATCCTCTCGGATGCCGTCGGTCTCGCGGGCCGTCGATTCCTTTGTACTCCCCGGCAAGGGTGAGCGGAAGCCCCGCCGTCAGATCTTTACTTTGCCTGCTCTGTGGTGTTCTGGGCAGAAACAGGCGTCCATCTGACTGTGGCGGTGGGTGTCCAGCGGTGCCTGCGTGTCAGGAGCGGCGGAACAGTGGAGTCGGTCGGTTCCGGTTGTTGAGCCACACGAAGCCGGCTGTCGCGGCGGCGGCGCCCACCGCCACAGCTGCCAGTGCCAGCGCGGGCCGCGACGGCATGGACAGCGCGGGGATGCGCTGCCTGAGCCGTACGGGCCGGGAGAACGTCAGCACCGGCCAGTCGCGCGCGAGGGCCTCCTTGCGCAGGGCGCGGTCCGGATTGACGGCGTGCGGATGGCCGACCGCCTCCAGCATCGGCAGGTCCGTGGCCGAGTCGCTGTAGGCATAGCACCGCGCCAGGTCGTACCCCTCGGACTCCGCCAGTTCCCGGATGGCTTCCGCCTTGGTCGGCCCGTAGGCGTAGTACTCGATCTCTCCTGTGAAGCGGCCCTCCTCGACGACCATGCGGGTGGCGACCACCCGGTCGGCGCCGATCATCCGACCGATCGGCTCGACCACCTCGGCACCGGAGGACGAGACGATGACCACGTCGCGTCCCGCCAAGTGGTGCTTCTCGATGAGGGAGGCGGCCTCGTCGTAGATGATCGGGTCGATCAGGCCGTGAATCGTCTCCGCGACGATCTCTCTGACCTGCTCGACGTCCCAACCGCGGGCGAGTCCGGAGAGGTACTCACGCATCCGTTCCATCTGGTCGTGATCGGCGCCTCCGAGGAGATATACGAACTGCGCGTAGGCAGTCCGGAGCACTGCGCGGCGATTGATCAGGCCACCCTGGTAGAAGGACTTGCCGAAGGTGAGCGTGCTCGACTTCGCAATGACCGTCTTGTCCAGATCGAAGAAGGCGGCTGTCCGGGGCATCGCGAGATTTTTCACGGCACCGAGCATAGGCGCCCACCATTCGGCGTAAGCTGGGGCGCGTGGGTTTGCCTGAGAAGGCTCTCGGGTACACCATGGAAGTCACGGATCGTTCGCGACCGTGCTAACCCGGCCCGACTCCTCCCCCCCCGAGTCGGCCGTGGGGACGACCCCCGCTCTCCCCCCCGGCGGGGGTCGTCGCATGTCCGGGTACATTTCTTGGCCTCGGCCCGCAGTGGCCGGGGCTTTTTCGATCTCCCGGGACCGGACTCCTCGATTCCCCCTCTGGGTGACGCAGCGTAATCGAAAGACTGCTCTCCGATGGTCACTGGTTTGGGTGAGTGAGTTATTCACAGTCTCTGGGTTGTCCACAGTTTTCGACCATGATCCACAAGATTTTCCGGTTCGCTGCACCGTGAATCCCGTCGGTGTCCGCAGGCGTTTGCGGACGCGAGTGCCCAACTGACGGGGAGGGCCCGGAGCGTGGCCGAAAACATTCTGATTGTCACCGAGGACGAGGAACTCCTCGATGACCTACTGCGACTGTGCGCAGCCGCCGGGACGGAGCCCCAGGTCGCTCACGGCGGCCCGTCGCGCGGGGCGGGATGGGCGTCCTGGAGCGGTGCCGCCTCCTGGGAACGGGCGCCCCTGGTGCTCGTCGGCGACGACTGCGCCGGTGCCTCCGGCTTCGGCGGCGCCTCCGAAGACGGCACGCCGGGCGTGGACGGACCGGTTCCGCGGCGGCCCGGGGTGCTGCTGATCGGGCGGGACTGGGACGATCCCGGCGTCTGGGAGCGCGGTGTACGGGTCGGCGCGGAGAGCGTCGCCCTGCTGCCCGACGCGGAGAGCTGGCTGACGGGCCGCATCGCCGACGCCCTGGAAGGAGTCGGCAGTACCGCGCTGACCGTGGGAGTCATCGGCGGCAGGGGCGGAGCCGGGGCCTCCACCCTGGCGTGCGCCCTGGCGGTCACGGCGGCCGCCGCCGGGCAGCGGACGATGCTCGTCGACGCCGACCCGCTCGGCGGCGGCTTGGACATCCTGCTCGGCGCGGAGCGGACGCGGGGGCTGCGATGGCCCGATTTCGCGGAATCCCGGGGCCGGGTCGGCGGCGCGGCCCTCGCCGACTCGCTGCCCCGCTCGCACGACCTGAGCGTGCTCAGCTGGGACCGGGGCGAGCGGGCCCTGATTCCCGCCGACGCCATGAAGGCGGTGCTCTCCGCGGCGCGGCGGCGCGGCGGAGTGGTCGTCGTCGACCTGCCCCGGCAGGTGGACGCGGCGGTCGCGGAAGCACTGGTGCAGCTCGACCTCGGGCTGGCGGTCGTCCCCGCGGAACTGCGCGCGGTCGCCGCGGCCCACCGCGTGGCCGCCCGTACCCGACTGGTGGTCCGCGACCTGCGGGCGGTGGTACGCCCCCCGGGCGGCCCCCGGCGCCGCGACCGGCACGACACCGGACTCGACGACACGGAGGTCGCCCGGCTGCTGGGAATTCCGCTGGCCGGTGAGCTGCCCTGGGAGCGCGGACTGCTCGCGGACGTCGACCGTGGCAGGCCGCCCGGCTCCGCGAAGGACGGCGCCCTGGCCCGCTTCTGCGGGCAGTTCTGGGAGCAGGTGCTCAGCGGAGCAGGAGCGGCGGCATGACCGCGCAGGACGACGGCGCGCGAGAGGCCGCGCCGACGACGGGCGCCGCACCCCGCGCGGGCGCGAGGAACGCAGGCACCCGGCTGCTGGACTCGGTGCGGCGCACCCTCGCCGAAGCGGGCGCCGAGCCGACACCCGCCGGAGTGGCCGCCGCACTGCGGGCCCAGGGGCGGCTGATGGGCGACAGCGCGGTACTGGGCGTCGTGGAGGCCCTCCGCTCCGAACTCGTCGGCGTCGGCCCGCTGGAACCGCTGCTGGCGGACCCCGAGGCCACCGATGTGCTGGTGACCGCACCCGACCAGGTCTGGGTGGACCGGGGCCGGGGCCTGGAGCTGACCCGGGTGCGCTTCCCCGACGCCGCCGCCGTGCGCAGGCTCGCACAGCGGCTGGCGACCTCCGCGGGGCGCCGACTCGACGACGCCCGGCCCTGGGTCGACGCCCGGCTCCCGGACGGCACCAGACTGCACGCGGTACTGCCCCCGGTCGCCGTGGGCTGCACCTGCCTGTCCCTGCGGGTGGTGCGCCCCCGTGCCTTCAGCCTGGCCGACCTCGTGACCGCCGGGACGGTGCCGCCGGGCGGGGAACGGCTGCTGCGAGCCGTCCTGGACGCCCGCCTCTCCTTCGTCGTCAGCGGCGGCACCGGATGCGGCAAGACGACACTGCTGTCCACGCTGCTGGGGCTGGTCGGCCCCGACGAACGCATCGTCCTGGCCGAGGACTCGTCCGAACTGCGCCCCGACCATCCCCATGTCGTGCGCCTGGAGGCACGCCCGGCCAACCAGGAAGGCGTAGGCCAGGTGGAACTGCGCGATCTGGTGCGGCAGGCACTGCGCATGCGGCCCGACCGCCTGGTCGTGGGCGAGGTCCGGGGCTCCGAGGTCACCGACCTGCTGGCGGCCCTGAACACCGGCCACGAGGGCGGGTGCGGCACCGTGCACGCCAACGCCGCCGCGGACGTTCCGGCCCGGCTGGAAGCCCTCGCCGGCACCGCGGGCCTCGACAGGGCGGCGCTCCACAGCCAGTTGGCGGCGGCGCTGGACCTGATCGTGCACGTGGTCCGGGGGCGCGACGGCAGGCGGCGGATCGCGCAGATCCACGTGCTGGAGCGGGATGCGGCCGGTCTGGTGGCGACGGTACCGGCCGCCGTGTGGAACGGTCCGGGAGCGGACGGTCCTCGCGGCCCTGGAACGGGGTTCGTCCGGGCGCGCGGCTGGCCACGGCTGGAGGAGCTGTGCCTGCGGCGCCGTGCCGACGGAACGGACGGCGACGACACGGACGGCGGCGGGCTGGACGGGGATGGCCTGCCCGGCAAGAGCATGGGCCTCCCCGGAGGTGTCGCTCCCGTAGGGGAACGTGCCCGCGGACCGCTCCCTGCCGTATCTGGTGCCGTGCCCGCTCCGGTGCCACTGCCCGGTTCCTGGCGTGTGGAGAGGAGCCCGCGATGAGCTGCACAGCAGCCGTGGCGGCCGGAATCGAACCCGCGGCGTCCCCAGCGGCGTACGCCGCAGCGGTCTGCGCGGGGGCAGCGGCCTGGTTGCTGACCGGGCGCCACGAAGGCGGTCGGCGGGCCGGATTGCTGTTCGCGAGCGGAGCGGAGGCTCGGGCGCGGCGCTCCGCCGTCTCCCCGCCGGACCGCTGGCGGGAAGCCGCCGCGGCGGCCCGTGCACGCTTCGCCGTGCGGGCCGGGCACGAGTGGTGGTGCCTGTTCGCAGGCGCGCTGGTGGCGCTGCTGGGCCGGTCCTGGATCCCGTTGGTGGCCGGGCTCGCCGCCGTTCCCCTGGCCCGGCGGTGGCTGCGGCGGCGTGCTGCGGGGCGGCTGGCCCAGGAGCGCGAGACCGCTGCGGTGCGGCTGTGCGTGGCGGTGGCGGGCGAGCTGCGGGCCGGGAGGCAGCCGGACGGCGCGCTGCTGGCTGTCGACCGTGCAGCACTGCGGTGCCTGGGGGACGCAGGAGCAGCGGTGCTCGCCGCGGCCCGGTTCGGTGGCGACGTACCGGCGGCGCTGCGCGAGGCCGCGTTGCTGCCCGGAGCGGAGGGACTGGCCGGGGCGGCTGCCTGCTGGCAGGTGGCGGTCGAAGGCGGAGCAGGGCTGGCCGAGGGGCTGGAACGGGTGGCCGGAGCGGTGCGCGCCCAAGGCGAACAACGTGCGGAACTGCGGGCGCAACTGGCCGGGCCCCGCTCCACCGCCCTGGTGCTGGCGCTGCTGCCGGTCTTCGGGCTGGCCCTGGGCACCGCCATGGACGCCGATCCGCTCTGGATCCTGCTGCACACGCCGACCGGTTTCGGCTGCCTCGTCGTCGGAGCACTGCTGGAGTGGGCCGGGTTGCTGTGGGTCGCCCGCATCGTGCGCGCCGCCGAGGGTGCAGCGGAACCCGGCGGCGCACCGCCCGCACCCGAGGTGGAGCGGGACGCACGGCCCGGCAGGAGCTGGTCGATGTGAGCGCCGGGTGGGTCGAAGTTGTCCCCAGGGTGTGGACATGGGTCCCGGCTGCCGCGGGGACGCTGGCGGCAGCGTGGTGCGTGGCGGAAACGCTGGGGATGCTCAGAACGGAAGGAGCCGTGCGACGCCGCGCACACCTCGTGTGCGGAGTCCCGGCGGAGGGGAATCCGGGCAGGGCCGGTCCCTGGCCGCCGGGTCGGCGGGCGCAGGCCGGGAAGCGCTGCGCCGAGAGGCTGCGGACGAGGCAGGTGCGCGAGGGCGCCGCTTCGACGGGCGTCGGGGTACTGGGACTTCTGCTGGTCGGCGGCCCGGCCGGATGGTTTGCGGGTGGCGCGGCCGGCTGGGGGACGTGGCGCTTGCTGCGGCGGCGGGCCGCCGCCCAGGATCCCCGGAGCAGCACGGAGCGAACCGAAGAGGAGCAGCTCCCCTTGGTCGCCGAGCTGATGGCGGCCTGCCTGGCGGCCGGGGCCGGTCCCGGCCGCGCAGCGGAGGCCGTCGGCGGCTCGGTCGGCGGCCCGTTGGGGACACGGTTGGCACGAGCCGCCGTGGAGCTGCGCCTGGGCGCCGAACCCGCACTGGTGTGGGGGCGGTTCGCCGAGCGGCATTGGGGCGTGGAGTTCGCCCGGTGCATGGAGCGTGCCGGAGCGGCCGGAGTACCCGCGGTCGAGTCCGTCGCCCGGCTTGCCACCGAGCTGCGGGGCAGCCGGGCCCGGGCCGCGGGCAGCAGGGCGAGACGGGCGGCGGTGCTGGTCACCGGACCCCTGGGGCTGTGCTTCCTGCCCGCGTTCCTGACGGTCGGAGTCGTGCCCGTGCTGCTGGGGCTCGCCCGGTCGCTGTGGTGAGCGGCGGCGTTCGGCGCCGGTCGCGGTCTGGAGCGGCTCGTTCAGTGAGGACATCGAGAGAGGACATCGGGTGAGGGAGAACGAGCGGATGACAGGAGTCGCGAGGCTGCGCCGGTTGTGGGAGCGCGCGAGGCTCCGGCGCCCCGGCGGAGACAGGGGGATGAGTACGGCCGAGTACGCCATGGGCACGCTCGCAGCGGTCGCGCTGGCCGCAGTGCTCTACAAGGTCGTCACCAGCGGTGCGGTGAGCGCCCAGTTGCAGAGTCTCGTCGAACGGGCGCTCAGTGCGCCGTTCTGACCGGGTGCAGTGCCCGGGGCGGGAGCCCGGCCGCGGGCAACTCGTCCGCCGCCGGTGGGGCCAGGTCCTCGGCGTGGGCGGTGGGCGGTGGCCGCAGAGGACCGATCAATGCGCCGGATATGTGACCGCGGAGGCCGCCGTGGTGATCCCGGCGCTGGTGCTCCTGGTGGCCGGGCTGCTGTGGGGGCTGATGGCCGCGGTGGCCCGGATCCAGTGCGTGGACGCGGCGCGGGCCGGAGCACGGGCGGCTGCCCGCGGCGAACCCGCGGAGGACGTCCGGCGGGCTGCGCGGGCGGCGGCTCCGCCCGGCGCTCGGGTGGAGACGGCGCGGGAGGGCGAACTGGTGCGGGTCGCGGTGCGGGCGCGAACGGTCGGTCCCGGCCCGCTGACCGTGGAGCTGAGCTCGGAGGCGGTCGCGCTGGACGAGAGGAGGGCGGGTGGCAGCGGGGTCTTGTGACGACCGGGGGTCGGCCTCGGTGTGGGCGGCGCTGAGCGTCGTGGTGCTGTGCGGCGTGTTCGCGGGAGTGCTGGGGTTCGGCCAGGCGGTCTGGGTACGCCACCGGGCGGGCGCCGCCGCCGATCTGGCGGCGCTCGCGGCGGCCGACCGTGCGCTGGCGGGCCAGGCCCGGGCCTGCGCGACGGCCCGCCAGGTGGCCCGGGCCCAGCACACGCGGGTGGCGCGTTGCACGGTCCGGGGCGAGATCGCGGATCTGGAGACCCGACTGCGGTGGGGCCCCTTCACGGCGCATGCGCGGGCCCGTGCGGGCCCGGCCGACCTCCCGACAGCGGACTTGCCCACCGGCGCCACCGGCCCGTCCACCGGTGGCCGACGGTCGACGGCCGACGGTCGACGGCCGTCTAGGGCCCGCTGACCCCGTCGGTCGGCTCACCGATCGTGGCGTCGTCGGTCCCGCGTCCGTCCTGCGTCCGTCCTGCGTCCGCTCTCGTTCGTTCGTCCGTCGCGCCGTCCGCGGGTCCTTCGTTCACCGGGTTCTCCGTTCCCTCCCGTGTCGCCCCCTCAATGGGCGGCCGAGGTGAAGGAAGTCCGGGCGCGGAGCGTGCCCTGCCGGAGCCGTTGCGAGCGGCCGAGAGCCGGGCGGAGGTACCGGGGCGGGAGGACAGAGGCCAGGGGGCCGGGGAAAGGCGGCAGGGGAAAGGGAGGGTCGGAGAGGTGCCGGGAGGAGGCGGCCCGGCGGTTTCAGGTGGCGGGGCGGAGGAGCTCGGTGAGGAGCCGGACGGCGCCGCGCTTGTGGAGCGGGTCGTTGGCGTTCCCGCACTTGGGCGACTGGACGCACGAGGGGCAGCCCGCCTCGCACTCGCAGGCGGCGATGGCGTCGCGGGTGGCGGTCAGCCAGCCGCGCGCGGTGTGGAACGCCCGCTCGGCGAAGCCGGCCCCGCCGGGCTGGCCGTCGTAGACGAAGACGGTGGGAAGGAGAGTGTCCGGGTGCAGGGCGATGGAGACACCGCCGATGTCCCAGCGGTCGCAGGTGGCGAACAGCGGCAGCATGCCGATGGCCGCGTGCTCGGCGGCGTGCAGCGACCCGGCCAGGATCTCCGGGTCGATCCGGGCGGCGTCGAGCTGGTCCTCGGTGACGGTCCACCACACCGCGCGGGTGCGCAGGATACGGGGCGGCAGGTCGAGCTTCGTCTCGCCGAGGACCTCGCCGGTCAGCAGGCGGCGGCGCAGATAGGAGACGACCTGGTTGGTGACCTCGACGGATCCGAAGCACAGCCGGGCGTCGCCCCAGAGGTGCTCGGCCTCGGTCTTCAGCACGGCGAGAGAGGTGGTGTCACGCGCCATCGTGGTCCACGGCGGCGACGCCTCCTCGACGAGCGCGGCGGAGTCCTCCAGGTCGAACCGGCGCACCACGTAGGTACGGCCCTGGTGGAGATGGACTGCGCCCTCGTGGACGGTGGTGTGCGCGGCACCGGCGTCGACGGTGCCCAGCAGCCGCCCCGTACCGTCCTCCACCACCTGCACCGGCTTTCCGCCGCTGCCGCGGATGTCGGTCAGGTCGGCGGCCCGCTCCTTGCGGGTCCAGTGCCAGCCGGAGCTGCGGCGCCGGAGCAGCTTGCGCTCTTCGAGCTTGCCCAGCAGTTCCGGTGTCTCCGGTCCGAAGAGGGCGAAGTCGGACTCGGTGAGCGGGAGCTCGGCTGCGGCTGCGCACAGGTGGGGCGCCAGGACGTAGGGGTTGTGCGGGTCCAGGACGGTGGACTCGACCGGGGTGTGGAAGACGGACTCGGGGTGGTGGACGAGATAGGTGTCCAGCGGCTCGTCCCGGGCGATCATGATGGCCAGCGCGCCCTGACCGGCCCGGCCCGCGCGCCCGGCCTGCTGCCAGAGTGACGCGCGGGTGCCGGGATAGCCGGTGATGAGGACGGCGTCCAGCCCGGAGATGTCGATGCCGAGTTCCAGCGCGTTCGTGGCGGCGAGCCCCAGCAGCTCGCCGGTGTGCAGCGCCCACTCCAGCGCGCGCCGTTCCTCGGGCAGATAGCCGCCCCGGTAGGCCGCGATCCGCGCGGACAGCCCTGCCTGCCGTTCCGCGCCCGGTGCCGGGTCCCCGGCGCCGCGGGGTTCCCCGGTCCGCCGGCTGCTCGGCGTCGCGGCGGTGTGGCGGCCCGCCGACGGCGGGCTCCCGGCCGGGCCGGGGCGGCGGGGCGCGGGGAGGGCGGCGAGGCGGTCCTGGGCGATGAGGGAGATCAGCTCGGCGCCGCGGCGGGAGCGTACGAAGGCGACGGTACGTACCTCCTGGGCTGCCAGGTCGGTGAGCAGCTCGGCGGCCTCGGCGGTGGCGGTGCGGCGGACCGGGGCGCCGCGTTCGCCCTCCAGTTCGGTCAACGGCGGCTCCCACAGAGCGAAGACGGTCTCTCCTCGCGGGGAGGTGTCCTCGGTGATCTCGACCGGGCGCACACCGGTCAGCCGGGCCGCTCCCTCGCCGGGCGTCGCCGCGGTGGCGGAGGCCAGCAGGAAGACCGGTTCGGAGCCGTAGCGCGCGCACACCCGGCGCAGGCGCCGCAGCACCTGGGCCACGTGGGAGCCGAAGACGCCGCGGTAGGTGTGGCACTCGTCGACGACCACGTAGCGCAGGGCCCGCAGGAACGACGACCACCGGCTGTGGCCGGGCAGCAGGCCGCGGTGGAGCATGTCCGGGTTGGTCAGCACGTAATTGGCGTACAGCCGCACCCATTCGCGCTCTTCCACCGGAGTGTCGCCGTCGAAGACGGCCGCCCGCACTCCGGTGCCCAGCGGAGAGGCCAGATCGGTGACGGCGCGCCGCTGGTCCGCCGCGAGCGCCTTGGTGGGCGAGAGGTACAGCGCGGTGGTGCCGCGTCCGTTCGGGGTCTCGGAACCGTCCAGCAGCGTGCTGAGCACGGGGACGAGGTAGGAAAGGGATTTTCCGGAGGCCGTGCCTGTGGCGATGATCACGGAGTCGCCGTCGAGGGCGTGTGCGGCGGCGCGGGCTTGGTGCTCCCAGGGGCGCTCGATGCCTGTCTGCTGCACGGCATCGATCACTTCCGGCCGGATCCGGTCGGGCCATTCTGCATGGCGACCGTTTCGCGGGGGCAAGTGCTCCGTATGGGTGACACGCCCGGCGCGGTCCGGCCCCCTGGTGAGACGAGCGAGCACGTCGCGAGGGTCGCCGCGGGAGGCCGAGCTGTGCGGCTCGACTCGCGGGCGTACGCTCGCGGACCGGGTGTGCTGTTCGTTGGCCATCGGTACCGAGTGTGTCACTGGCGAGGCGGACAATGACCGCAAGGCGTCGTCCCCGCCTGCTGGTAAGTGATTGAATGCCTCTGCGGCTGCCGATCCGTCCCCTGCCTTTGGGGGTACCTCCCTCCGTCAGGGCAGGGGGAGGGAGAACCGAGGGGGCTGACCGCTCGATAGCAAGGTGCTGGAGGATCCGTGGACCTGTCCCTGTCGACCCGAACCGTAGGCGATCGCACGATCGTCGAGGTCGGTGGCGAGATTGATGTATACACCGCGCCCAAACTGCGTGAGCAGTTGGTCGAGCTCGTAAACGACGGCAGCTACCACCTCGTCGTGGACATGGAGGGCGTCGACTTCCTCGACTCCACCGGGCTCGGCGTGCTCGTGGGTGGGCTCAAGCGGGTGCGTGCCCACGAGGGCTCGCTGCGCCTGGTCTGCAACCAGGAGCGCATTCTCAAGATCTTCCGGATCACCGGTCTGACCAAGGTGTTCCCGATCCACTCCTCGGTCGACGAGGCCGTAGCGGCCACTGACTGACATGCCGGACCGCCGGTCCGTCCCCCAGCGGGGCGGACCGGCGGCTCATCGGCCGACTGGCGCATGGGCGCCGGCGCCCGGCTCTCCGAGTCCTCGGACGGACATCGCAGACTTTCAGGGAAGACCGAGGGGGATGGCATGGCCACCGTTGAGCTGCTCTTCAGTGCGCTGCCGGAGCACGTCCGAACGGCGCGGCTGGTGGCTGCCGCCGTGGCGCGGCGGGCCGGCGTCGACGAAGCCGTGCTCGACGAGGTGCGGCTGGCCGTCGGCGAGGCGTGCACCCGCGCCGTCGGACTGCACATGAGTCACGGCCTCAGCAGCCCGGTGCGGGTGTCGCTCATCGAGGACGAGAAGAAGTTCTCGATCGAAGTCGGGGACGAGGCGCCGCACCGGCGCTTCTCGCTGCCCGGCGGCACGCTCGGCGCCGGGGCCTCGGCGGCACCGCAGAACGGCGCCGCAGCCGATGCCAAGGCCGCCGGGAACGGCAGCGGTCCCGGCGGCGGCGCGTCCGGTGGGCTCGTGGAGGCCGAGGGGGCGCTGATGCCCGGAGCCCGCGACGAGATCCCCGAACCGGTCCCCGAGGAGGACGAGGGCGACGGGGAGATGGGGCTCGCGGTGATCAGCGGGCTGGTGGACGACGTCGAGGTGACGACCGACGAGAACGGCGGCGTGATCCGCATGAGCTGGCCCACGACGGAGCCCGTCCTCCCCTGAACCGGGCCTGCCCATGGCCTCTCGGCCCGGGAACCGGGCTTGCCTTCACCCGGGTGGGCTTGTCTCCGCCCGGAGGGGCGGTCTCTTCCTCGGCTCGGAGCGCGACTGTGTTCTTGCCCGGACCGGCCCTGGCCTCACCCGGAAGTCCGCTTGACCTTGCCGGGGAGCCGGGCTTGTCCTCGCCCGGGGCTGGTCCCGTTGGGTGCTGGGCTGCCGGGTCCCGGGCCGGGACCGCTTCCTGCACGAGCCGGGGCCGCTTTCTGGCCGGGGCCGGGACCGCTTCCTGCGCGGGCCGGGACCGCTCCTGCACGGCCGGGGCCGCTCTTTGCCCGGGTCGGAGCTGCTTTCCGCCGGGCCGGAGCCGTGCGGTTCGAGATCATTCGAGCCGGAACCCGTGCTTTTGTGGCGCAGTGTCCCCTTCTCGCCGGGCCCCTCGCCTCTGCGTCGTCCCGGACCATGGGGAGACGTTCGCCCCCCCCGAGCCGGAGGCCGGTGCGGGCACGGGTGCGGGTAAGGACACAGCGGCCGTCGGATCGCCCCGAGCCGGATCCTCCGACCGTCCCGAGGCGGATCCGTGCCCTGACCCGTTACGCCTGAACCCGGGCTCTCCTGACGTCTCCCGGGGCTGCCGCGCCGGGCCCGGGGTACCGGCCGTGGGGCGGCCACCGGCCACCGGCCGCCTGCCGGGGGCCGGGGGCCGGATCCCGGGACCGCTGACGGACGGCACACCGAGTCGAACCGGAGCCGTCTCCGGCTCCCTGGGCCCCTCCTCCCCGGAAAACTTTCCGGACCTCCACATCCCCACCCGTCGTGGCCCGCCACATCCCGAGCGGTCTTTCGATCTTCGATTCACTCGTCCGTACCGATTTTCGTGATCTTCATTTCAGATCTTCCGAAGATCTGGTCCGATATTTCTGACCAGCCATTAAACCGGTTGTACCGGACCTCTTCGTTCACTCGATAGATCGTTTTCCCGGGGTCAGTTGAATTTGCGGATTCCCTCGTGCGAGCGAATCATCCACCTCCTGTGCGGCTGATCTTCGCCGATCCCGGCGAATTCTCGCTGCTGCGCTCTGTTTTGATCTAGTGGCGCTCCCTACAATCCGTCCACATCTTTGCAGCAGGACGCCTGAGCGTGCTTGCGCGCGCCCATGTGCCAAACGTCAAGGAGGACGAATGGCGGGGCATCTCAGCCCACTCCACCAACCCCAGTACCTCGCGGACGCCGCAGAGCTGACCAGTGGCAATCGGGGACTCGCGATCGTGATCGCGGTTGTCGCGCTCGCAGCGCTCGGCGTCGCCATGGTGCTGGTACGACAAGTGCTCGCCGCGGGCGAGGGCACCGACAGCATGAAGAAGATCGCCGCTGCCGTGCAGGAGGGCGCGAACGCCTACCTGGCGCGGCAGCTGCGTACCCTCGGGGTATTCGCGGTGGTGGTCTTCTTCCTGCTCATGTTGTTGCCGGCCGACGATATGCAGCAACGGATCGGCCGGTCGTTGTTCTTCCTGGTCGGTGCCGGATTCTCGGCGGCGACCGGCTATATCGGCATGTGGCTCGCGGTGCGCAGCAATGTGCGCGTGGCCGCCGCGGCCCGTGAGGCGACTCCGGCACCGGGCGCGGAAGAGGCGTCCGGCGATCTGACCGCTGTTTCCCACCGGGCGATGAAGATCGCATTTCGCACCGGCGGTGTCGTCGGAATGTTCACCGTCGGGCTCGGGCTCTTCGGTGCCGCCTGCGTGGTGCTCGTCTACGCGGCCGACGCGCCCAAGGTGCTGGAGGGCTTCGGCCTCGGTGCCGCGCTGATCGCGATGTTCATGCGGGTCGGCGGCGGGATCTTCACCAAGGCCGCCGACGTGGGCGCCGACCTGGTCGGCAAGGTCGAGCAGGGCATTCCGGAGGACGACCCGCGCAACGCGGCCACCATCGCGGACAACGTCGGCGACAACGTCGGCGACTGCGCCGGCATGGCGGCCGACCTGTTCGAGTCGTACGCCGTGACGCTGGTGGCCGCGCTCATCCTCGGCACCGCCGTCTTCGGCAACGACGGGCTGGTGTTCCCGCTGCTCGTGCCCGCCATCGGGGTGATCACCGCCATGATCGGGGTGTTCGCCGTGGCGCCGCGCCGCGCCGACCGCAGCGGCATGACCGCGATCAACCGGGGCTTCTTCATCTCGGCCGTGATCTCGCTCGCGCTGGTGGCGATCGCCGCCTTCACGTACCTGCCCTCCAGCTACGCGGATCTCAAGGGCGTCTCGGGCGACGACGCGCAGGAGATCCTCGGGCACAGCGGCGACCCGCGGATGCTGGCCGTCGTGGCCGTCGCGATCGGCATCGTGCTCGCCGCCGTCATCCAGCAGCTGACCGGCTACTTCACCGAGACCACCCGCAAGCCGGTGCGGGACATCGGCCGGACCTCCCTCACGGGACCGGCGACGGTCGTGCTCTCGGGCGTCTCCATCGGCCTGGAGTCGGCCGTCTACACGGCGCTGCTGATCGGGCTGAGCGTCTACGGCGCGTTCCTGCTGGGCGGCGGCACGGTGATGCTGGCGCTGTTCGCCGTCGCGCTGGCCGGGACGGGACTGCTGACCACCGTCGGTGTGATCGTCGCCATGGACACCTTCGGACCCGTCTCGGACAACGCGCAGGGCATCGCGGAGATGTCCGGCGACGTCGAGGGCGCGGGTGCCCAGGTCCTCACCGACCTGGACGCGGTGGGCAACACCACCAAGGCGATCACCAAGGGCATCGCCATCGCCACGGCGGTGCTCGCCGCGGCGGCGCTCTTCGGCTCGTACCGCACCGAGCTGGCCGAAGCGCTCACCGACGCGGACCAGAGCGCGGGCAAGATGCTGGAGCTCGTGGACATCGCCCAGCCCAGCACGCTGGTCGGGCTGATGTTCGGCGCCGCGGTGGTGTTCCTGTTCTCGGGGCTCGCCATCAACGCCGTCTCCCGCTCCGCGGGTTCGGTCGTCTTCGAGGTGCGGCGCCAGTTCCGGGAGCGTCCGGGGATCATGGACCACACCGAGCAGCCCGAGTACGGCCGGGTGGTGGACATCTGCACCAAGGACGCGCTGCGGGAGCTCACGACTCCGGGGCTGCTGGCCGTGATGGCGCCGATCCTGGTCGGCTTCACCTTCGGGGTCGGCGCACTGGCGGCGTTCCTCGCCGGCGCGATCGGCGCCGGCACCCTGATGGCGGTCTTCCTCGCCAACTCGGGCGGTGCCTGGGACAACGCGAAGAAGCTGGTGGAGGACGGCCACCACGGCGGAAAGGGCAGCGAGGCCCACGAGGCCACCATCATCGGCGACACGGTCGGCGACCCGTTCAAGGACACCGCGGGCCCGGCGATCAACCCGCTGCTGAAGGTGATGAACCTGGTGGCGCTGCTGATCGCGCCGGCCGTGGTGCAGTTCAGCTACGGCGAGGACAAGAACGTCGGCGTGCGGGTGGTGGTCTCGTTGGTCGCCGTGGCGGTCGTCGTCGGCGCCGTCTACCTCTCCAAGCGCCGCGGTGTCGCCGTGACGGACGAGAACACCGCCGAGCGGCGTGCCGAGCCCTCCGACCCGCCGGTCGATCCTGCGGACCCGGTGGATCCGGTGGCTGCCTCGTAGCTCCTCGGCACGGGCCGGCCGGAGCGGACGGTCGACGGTCGCTCGCGGCGCGGTACTGCCGTGGGGGTCCCACTGGGCCGTACGACGGCCACGTGAGCGATGGCATCGAGCGAGGGCCTGAGCCGGTGGCCTCAAGCGGTGGCCTCAACCGACGAGCGGGCGGGACGCGTTGGCGTCCCGCCCGCTCGCCGCGTCCGGCGGCCACCGCTGCCCTGCCGTCGTGTCCGACGCCGCAGGAACTTCCGCGGACCCCGCAGCTTCCACGGCCCTACAGCTTCCGCGGCTGTCCGCCTCCGCGGCTGTCCGCCTCCGCGGCTGTCCGCCTCCGCGGCTGTCCGCCTCCGCGGCTGTCCGCCTCCGCGGCTGTCCGC
>NZ_FOGO01000015.1:48100-197408 GCF_900111245.1 Streptomyces qinglanensis
TCCGCGGCTGTCCGCCTCCGCGGCTGTCCGCCTCCGCGGCTGTCCGCCTCCGCGGCTGTCCGCCTCCGCGGCTGTCCGCCTCCGCGGCTGTCCGCCTCCGCGGCCGTCCGCCTCCGCGGCCGCCCACCTCCCCGGCTGTCCGCCTCCGCGGCCGTCCGCCGCCCCGTGCCCCATCCCGGCCGGTATGCCCATGTGTGTCCCGTCCGCCGGGAGCGCGGCACTGCGGGCGGCGGGAGCGTGCGGAATGTCGCACCGAACCGTTGGTGCAAATGGCTGCAATAGTAGGCATAAGGTTCTTCGGGCTCGCCGCCACTCCCTCTCTGGCGTGTATGTTCCGGGCCGAACAGCCATGGAAGGGACCGATCCGGTGAACAAGAAGCTCGCGGCGGCGCTGTCCGGCGGTGCGGCGCTCGTACTCGCGCTGACTGGTTGCAGTGACGACAGTGGCAAGACCGACGACTGGGCCAAGCAGGTCTGCGACGACCTCCAGCCCCAGCTCGACAAGATCGATCAGGCCAACGCCTCGATCGCCGACGCGTCCCAGGCGACCAAGTCACCCGAAGAGGTCAAGAAGGCCGACTCCGCCGGGTTCCAGAAGGTCTCCGACGCGTACAAGGCCATGGCCTCGGCGGTGAAGAAGGCGGGGGCGCCACCCGTGGAAGACGGCGAGACGCTGCAGAAGGACGCCGTCAAGGAACTGGACCACATCTCGGACCAGTACCACGACCTCAAGGTCGCCACCGACAAGCTCCCCACCGACGACAAGTTCGACGAGGGGCTCGACTCCGTGGCCGCCAAGCTCAAGTCCCTGGGTCAGAGCGGCGACAAGGCTCTCCAGGAACTGCAGAAGGGCGAGGTCGGCAAGGCGATGGGCAAGCAGGAGAGCTGCAAGAAGACGGGTGTGACCAAGGGCGGTTCCTGAGGACACGGCGACCCGCGCCCCCGGCGGCGGAGCGGCCCGGGAGCGAAGGAGAATGGCGCGGGTGAGCACTGACGCACTTCCCGAGCCCACGACCGAGAGCACCCACAGGGTGCGGGAGGCATTGATCGCCGCCGGATTCACTGCCGACGGCCTCCTGGACCTCCTCGGCGCCCCCGCCTACGCGGCCCTCGCCCGCGGCGAGACCGTTCCGGCGCTGCGCGCCACCCGGGACGAGGGGCCGCTCGCGACGCTGACCCGGCTCTTCCTGCTGCAGCAGGCCGTGCCGTACCGGAGCGCGCGTGCCGTGCTGCCGGTCGACGCGGTACTGGCCGACCGCTGGCTGGAGCGGGTGCCGGACCCGGCCGCCGCGGAGGAGGCCGAGGAAGCCGTACGCGCCACCGTCGACGTACGCCCCTACAGCGGCCCGGAGGGCCAGGACTGGTGGGTCGTCAGCGACAGCGGGTGCGCCGTCGGCGGCGCGGGCGGAGTGGGTGGCCCGCGCGAGTCTGGCGGCGCACGTGACGCGGGCGACGCACGTGAGTCGGGCGGCGACGCGCGTGAGCCCGGCAGCCAGGGCGTGTCCGGCGCGGGACGGCCCGGGGAGGACGTGGTGCTCGGCGTCGGCGGCGCCTCCACCACGCTGGCCGGGATCATGGTGCCCACCCCGGTCGGCCGCGCGCTCGATCTCGGCACCGGCTCCGGGATCCAGGCGCTGCACGCCGACCGGTTCGCCGGGCAGGTCACCGCCACCGACCTCAATCCGCGGGCGCTGCGCTTCACCCGGCTGACCCTCGCACTGTCCGGTGCCGCCGAGCCGGAGCTGCGCGAGGGCTCGCTGTTCGAGCCGGTGGCGGGCGAGGAGCCGTACGATCTGATCGTCTCCAACCCGCCGTTCGTGATCTCCCCGGGCGCCCGGCTGACCTACCGTGACGGCGGCATGGCGGGCGACGACATGTGCCGCCGCCTCGTCGAGCAGGCCGCCCGCCATCTGGCCCCGGGTGGCTACTGCCAACTGCTGGCCAACTGGGAGCACCAGGAAGGTGCGGACTGGCGGGACCGCGTCCGCTCCTGGGTGCCGCCGGGGTGCGATGCCTGGATCGTCCAGCGGGAGGTGCAGGACGTCACCCAGTACGCGGAGCTGTGGCTGCGCGACGCCGGGGACCACCGGGACGGCGCGGCCGCGTACGCGGCGCGCTACGACGCCTGGCTGGACGAGTTCGCGGCACGCGGCACCAAGGCGGTCGGGTTCGGCTGGGTCACGCTGCGGCGCACGGACGCCGAGTCCCCCTCGGTGTGTGCCGAGGAGTGGCCGCACCCGGTCGAGCAGCCGCTGGGCGAGGTGATCCGGACGTACTTCGAGCGCCAGGACTTTCTGCGCCGGACCGGTGACGCGGCACTGCTGGAGCACCGCTTCCTCCTCGCGGACGAGGTGGTCCAGGAGCAGGTCGGGGCGCCGGGCGCGGAGGATCCGGAGTACGTGGTGCTGCGGCAGAACCGGGGCATGCGGCGGGCGACGACGGTGGACACGGTCGGCGCCGGCTTCGCCGGGGTGTGCGACGGGACGCTGACCGCGGGCCGCATCCTGGACGCCATCGGCCAGCTCCTGGGCGAGGATCCGGCCGAGTTGCGGGCGCGTACACCGGAGTCGATCAGACTCCTGGTCGAACAGGGGTTCCTGACCCCGGTGGAGTGACGCCCTGGTGGAACGAGTCGAGTCCTGGGCACCAGAGAGACGCCGGAGACGCCGGAGAAGCACCGGACAGGCGCCGGAGCGGCCGAAAAGGCCCTGAACAGACGCCGGAGAAGCCGAAGAGGCACCGGACAGACGCGGGAGACGAGTCCCGGACCGCCGGCACGGCCCGCGGACCTCAGAGCAGGTTCCGGGCCACTGTCCAGGCGACGGCCGCGCTCAGAACGGCCACCTTGCCGCGGGTGCTCATCTGCGGGGCCCAGCGTCGGCCGCGCAGCCCCTCGGAGAGCCAGCGGCCGGAGAGGTAGACGGCGACGGGCAGGCCGACGGTGAGCAGCGCGGCGTTGTCGTGCAGGGCCGCGGCGACATCGCCGTGCATCAGGTCGTAGGCCATCCGCGTGCCGCCGCAGGCGGGACAGAGCAGTCCGGTGGCCCAGTTGAAGGGGCAGCGGGGCAGCAGGTTGCCGGAGGTGTGCGGGTCGGTGCCCCACAGGTAGCAGGCGCCTGCCAGGCCGGCCGCCGCCGTGGCGAGTGGCGGGGTGGCCGGGTGGGAGAGGGCGGCGCGGAGTCGGCCTACGGCAGCAGGGACGTTGGTGAGCGCCATGTGGCCAGTGCCTCCCCTCGTGTCGCGTCGCCCTCCCCCGGGGCGTTCGGCAGCCTCAGCCACGCAGGATGCGGCCGTCGCTGTCGGTGCGGCTGTCGCTGGTCAGGAAGATGATGCCGTCGACCAGCGCCCAGATGCCGAAACCGCCGCAGGTGAACAGCTGGGCTATGCCCATGCCCACGTGGCCGGTGTAGAACCGGCCGATGCCCAGGCTGCCGATGAAGAGCTGGAGCACCCCCGCGACGATCTTGGACTTGTCGGAGAGCGGACGTCCGTACGGGTCGTAACCGTACGGAGCGTTCGGGTCCCCGGTGTACTGGCCGGGCATGGCGCCCATCGGCTGCTGCTGCGGGTAGCCGTACGCCGGCTGGCCGGGCTGGCCGGGCTGGCCGGGCGGCTGGTTGTAAGGGTTCTGTCCCGGCTGCTGGGGATAGCCGTAGCCGGGCTGATTCGGATCGGACACAAGACCTCCGAGGTCGAGCGGTACCTGGTGATGTGCCCCGGACATGTTGCCAGAGCCGTCGAGCGGCGGGACGGCTGGTTGTCGGGTTACCGTTCGAGTGGCGTTGCCGACTTTTCCCGTTTGACATGGGGGCGGGAGGTACCGTCACACTCCGCAGCGATAGCGCTGCAGAGTGATTCCTCGAAACCGACCGGAGAGAAGAGCAGAAGTTGTCCCCGACCCACGAGACAGCAAATGGTGGGCGCCGACTTGTGATCGTCGAGTCGCCTGCCAAGGCCAAGACGATCAAGGGCTATCTCGGCCCTGGCTACGTTGTCGAGGCCAGCGTCGGGCACATCCGCGACCTTCCCGGCGGCGCGGCCGAGGTTCCCGCGAAGTACAAGGGCGAGCCCTGGGCCCGCCTCGGCGTCAACGTCGATCATGATTTCGAGCCGCTGTACGTCGTCAACAGCGACAAGAAGGACCAGGTCAAAAAGCTCAAGGAGCTGCTGGCCGAGTCCGACGAACTGCTGCTCGCCACTGACGAGGACCGCGAGGGCGAGGCCATCGCCTGGCATCTGCAGCAGGTGCTCAAGCCCAAGGTCCCGGTCAAGCGGATGGTCTTCCACGAGATCACCAAGGACGCCATCCAGAATGCCGTCCGCAATCCGCGCGACCTCAACCAGCGGCTGGTCGACGCGCAGGAGACCCGCCGCATCCTGGACCGGCTGTACGGGTACGAGGTCTCGCCCGTGCTGTGGAAGAAGGTCATGCCGCGGCTGTCGGCGGGCCGGGTCCAGTCCGTGGCCACCCGGCTGGTCGTGGAGCGGGAGCGGGAGCGCATGGCGTTCCGGTCCGCCGAGTACTGGGACCTGACCGGCACGTTCGCGACGGGGCAGGCGGGGGATGCCTCGGCGCCGGCGGGCTCGGGTGCGGGTTCCGGCACGGGCGCCGCGGGTGACCCGGCGACCTTCGGGGCGCGGCTGACCACGGTCGACGGGCGCCGTGTCGCCCAGGGCCGCGACTTCGGTTCGGACGGCCGGCTCAAGGACCAGTCCGCCGTCCTCCATCTGGACGAGGGGGGCGCCCGCTCGCTGGCGGCGGCGCTGGAGAACACCGAGTTCGCCGTCCGGTCCGTCGAGTCCAAGCCCTACCGCCGCTCGCCCTACGCTCCCTTCCGTACGACCACCCTCCAGCAGGAGGCGAGCCGGAAGCTCGGGTTCGGCGCGAAGTCGACCATGCAGGTGGCGCAGAAGCTGTACGAGAACGGCTTCATCACCTACATGCGTACGGACTCCACCACCCTCTCCGACACGGCTGTCTCGGCCGCGCGTTCCCAGGTCACCCAGCTCTACGGAGCCGACTACCTGCCGGACAAGCCGCGCACCTACGCGGGCAAGGTCAAGAACGCGCAGGAGGCGCACGAGGCGATCCGCCCCTCCGGCGACCGGTTCCGCACGCCTGCGGAAACGGGCCTGACCGGCGATCAGTTCAAGCTCTACGAGCTGATCTGGAAGCGGACGGTCGCTTCTCAGATGAAGGACGCCGTCGGGCAGTCGGTGACGGTGAAGGTCGGCGGCCGGTCGGCGGACGGCCGGGACGCCGAGTTCAGCGCCACCGGCAAGGTCATCACCTTCCACGGCTTCCTCAAGGCGTACGTGGAAGGCGCCGACGACCCCAACGCGGAACTCGACGACCGGGAGCGGCGGCTGCCGCAGGTCGCCGAGGGCGACCCGCTGCGCGCCCGGGAGATGTCCGTCGACGGGCACGCGACCAAGCCCCCGGCCCGCTACACCGAGGCCACGCTGGTCAAGGAGTTGGAGGAGCGCGAGATCGGCCGCCCCTCCACCTACGCCTCGATCATCAGCACCATCCTGGACCGGCGCTACGTCTTCAAGAAGGGCACCGCGCTGGTGCCGTCCTTCCTGAGCTTCGCCGTGGTCGGGCTGCTGGAGAAGCACTTCGGCCGGCTCGTGGACTACGACTTCACCGCCAGGATGGAGGACGACCTCGACCGCATCGCCGCGGGCAACGCGGAGGCCGTGCCGTGGCTGCGGCGCTTCTACTTCGGCGAGGGCGAGGAGGAGACCGGCGCGGCCGCCACGGCGGGCAACGGCGACGGCGACCACCTCGGCGGCCTCAAGGAACTCGTCTCCGACCTCGGCGCCATCGACGCCAAGGGCGTGTCCTCGTTCCCCGTCGGCGAGGGCATCATGCTCCGTGTCGGGCGGTACGGCCCCTATGTGGAAGGGCCCAGTCAGCAGGAGGGCGAGCCGGGCCAGCGGGCCGACGTACCCGACGACCTGCCGCCGGACGAGCTGACCGTCGACTACGCCAAGGAGCTGCTGGCCAAGCCCAGCGGGGACTTCGAACTCGGGACCGACCCGGAGACCGACCGCCCGATCGTGGCACGGGACGGGCGCTACGGGCCGTATGTGACCGAGGTGCTGCCCGAGGGCACACCGAAGACGGGCAAGAACGCGGTCAAGCCGCGGACGGCCTCGCTGTTCCGGTCGATGTCGCTGGACACCATCACGCTGCAGGACGCGCTCAAGCTGCTGTCGCTGCCGCGGGTCGTCGGGGTCGACCCCGAGTCCGGCAACGAGATCACCGCGCAGAACGGGCGCTACGGCCCCTATCTGAAGAAGGGCACCGACTCCCGCTCGCTGGAGAGCGAGGAGCAGATCTTCGGCATCACGCTGGAGCAGGCGCTGGAGATCTACTCCAAGCCCAAGCAGCGCGGCAGGGCCGCGGCGAAGCCGCCGCTCAAGGAGCTGGGGACCGATCCGGAGACGGAGCGTCCCGTGGTGGTCAAGGACGGCCGGTTCGGGCCGTACGTGACGGACGGCGAGACCAACGCGACCCTGCGGCGGGACGACGACGTCGAGACGATCACCGCTGAGCGGGGCTTCGAGCTGCTGTCCGAGAAGCGGGCCAAGGGCCCCGCCAAGAAGAAGGCGCCCGCGAAGAAGGCAGCCGCGAAGAAGACGGCGGCGAAGAAGGCACCTGCCAAGAAGACGGCGGCGAAGAAGACGGCGGCGAAGAAGACCACCGCCAAGAAGGCCACGAAGACGGCCACGAAGACGGCCACCAAGGCGCCTGCGAAGTCCGCGAAGAAGACGGCCACCAAGAGCACCGCGAAGAAGACCGCCTCCGATAAGTCCTCGGAGGAGTGAGCCGGCCCGGCGCCGCTCTCCTCTTCTCTCGGTGACGTTCTCGGTGATGTTCTCGGCGCCGTCCTGAGAGGCGGCCCGCGCGACACGCCGACGCGCTGCGGCTCGTCCCGGACCCTGGACCCCCGGCCCCCGGGGTCCGGGGGTCCGGGGTCCGCGACGCGGGCCGGCACGTCAGGCCGGCCGGAGGGGCCGAAGAGTGCCGCGGTGGGAGGACGACGCAGCGGTTGCGGAGCTGTAGCACACAGATGTTCGGGTACGGATCCGGGCGCTGGCTCCCTCCCTATACGCTGGCGGGATGAAGTCTTCGCCCCCAACTGCCCCGGACGACGCCCTCGCAGCGGAATCCCGCGAGGGTGCCGTGACCGCGCTGCTGCGTTTCCCCCCGCTGCGGCGGCTGTGGACCGCGCAGTTCACCAGTGGGATCGGCGACATGCTGGGCCTCCTGGTGCTGCTGCTGCTCGCGATGCAGGCAGCGGCCGTGCGCGGCGTGGCGGGAGACCCGGTCTTCGGTGGCGGATACCGCGGAATGGCGCTGGTCGTGGCCACGGTCTTCGGGCTGCGGCTGCTGTCCACGCTGCTGTTCGGCGCCGTCCTGCTGGGCCCGGTCTCCGCGCTGGTCAGCGGAGTCAAGGCGAGCCGCGGGACGGGAACCGGAACGCGGGCCGGAACGGACTCCGGGACGCACCCCGGAACGCCCGCCGAGGCGGACGACGGAACGAGCACCGGGGCGGACGCCGGGAAGAGCGGCGGACCGGCCCGCGACGGCGGAACCAGCAGTGGAACCAGCAGCGGCAGCGGCAGCGGGTCCGGCGCCGGGAAGAAGGTCCTGGACCGGCGGTGGACGCTGTTCGGCGCCGACGTGCTGCGCGCCGCCGCACTGGTCATCGCCCCGCTGTGGGTCGACTGGACGCCCGGCAGCGCGTTCGCCGTCGTGCTCATCACCGTCTTCGTGACGGGCGTCGCCGAGCGGGTCTCCACCGTGACCAGGGACAGCGCGGCCCCCGCGCTGCTGCCGGCCGCGCCGCCCGAGGGCACAGCGCTGCGGCCGCTGCCGGACCACGGCGAGGCGCTGCGCCGCCTGTGGCTGCGCTCCGGCTTCGTCGCGCTGCCCGTCGCGGCAGCGGGGCTCGTCGTCGTCACCCTGTTCAGCAACCTGCTCGCCACGGGGGTCGACTGGTTCGGCTCGCACCAGGCCGCGCTCGCCTCGTATGTGGCGGCCGGCCTGTTCGCCGCGGCGGCCGCCGTCGTGTACTTCCTGGAGCTGCCCGACGGGCATACCCCGCGCCCCCGTTCGCCGCTGGAGGGCCTGCGGCGGCCCCGTACGGCGGACGGCGGCTCCGACAAGGGGCGCACCGGAGCCGTGCCGCTCCTCGTCGTCGCCGGTGGCGCCGTGGGCGGAGCCATCGCGTCGGCAGTCGCCCTCGCTCCGCTGCAGGCCGCCGACCTGGGCGGCGGGCCTGTCGCCTTCGGGCTGCTGGCGCTGATGCTGACCGGCGGCACCGTCGCCGGGATCCGGCTGGCGCCGCACACGGTGCCGTCCCTCTCGCGGCGCCGGCTGCTCGCGCTCGTCACCGGGCTGACCGGCATCGTGCTGCTGGCGACCGGGCTGGTGCCCGACACCGCCACCGTCATCGCGCTGGCGCTGCTCGCCGGGCTCGGCGGCGGCATCGCAGCCAACACCCTGCACACCCTGCTCGACCAGGAGACCGAGGACTCCCGCCGCGCCCGGACGACCGAGCACCTGCAGGCCGTGGTCCGGCTGTCGCTGGCCGTGGGCGCGATCCTGGCACCCGTACTGGCCGCGTTCATCGGCCCGCACCGGGTGGAGAACGGATCGTTCGTCTTCGACCACGGCGGCGCCTCGTTCACGCTGATGCTGGTCGGCGCGCTGCTGCTGCCCGTCGGGGCGATCCTGCTGGGCCGCACCGACGACCGGCAGGGCGTGCCGCTGCGGCGCGATCTGCTGGCGGCGTTCGGCGGCGGCCGCCCCCGGCAGAACCCGGCCGGAAGCGGATTCTTCCTGGTCCTCGAAGGCGGCGACGGCGCGGGCAAGACCACGCAGGTGGACGCGCTCGCCGACTGGATCCGGGCCAAGGGCCACGAGGTCGTCGTCACCAAGGAGCCCGGCTCCACCCCGGTCGGCAAGCGGCTGCGGTCGATCCTGCTGGACGTCTCCTCTGCCGGGCTCTCGCACCGCGCCGAGGCCCTGCTGTACGCCGCCGACCGCGCCGAGCACGTGGACACGGTCGTCCGTCCGGCGCTGGAGCGCGGCGCCGTGGTCATCTCGGACCGCTACGTCGACTCGTCCGTCGCCTACCAGGGTGCGGGCCGCGACCTGTCCCCCGCGGAGATCGCCCGGATCAACCGCTGGGCGACCGACGGGCTGGTGCCGCACCTGACCGTGCTGCTCGACGTCGCACCCGAGACCGCCCGGGAGCGGTTCACGGAGGCGCCGGACCGGCTGGAGTCCGAGCCGGTCGAGTTCCACCAGCGGGTCCGGTCCGGTTTCCTCACCCTCGCGGCCGCCGACCCGGCCCGCTACCTGGTCGTCGACGCCGGGCAGGAGCCCGAGAACGTCACCACCGCCGTCCGGCACCGGCTCGACCAGGTGCTGCCGCTCTCCGAGGCCGAGAAGAGGGCCCAGGAAGAGGCCCGCAAGCGGGCCGAGGAGGAGGCCCGGCGGCGCGCCGAGGAAGAGGCCCGCCGCAAGGCGGAGGAGGAGCGCAAGGAGCGCGAGCGCCAGGAGCAGTTGGAGAAACTCCGCCGCGAGGAGGAGGAGCGCAAGCGCCGCGAAGCGGAACTGGCGCGCCAGCGCGAGGAGGCCCGCCGGGCGGAGGAGGCCAGGAAGCAGGCCGAGGAGGCCCGCCGGATCGCCGAGGAGGAACGCGAGCGGCGTGAGGCCGAACAGCGGGCCCACGAGGAGGAGCAGGAGCGGCTGCGCAAGCGGGCCGAGGAGGAGAAGCGGCTCCGGGCCGAGGCCGAGGAGCGTCGCCTGGAGCGGCAGCGCAAGGCCGAGGAAGCCCTGCTGAAGGCCGAGCAGGCGCGGGTCGCAGCGGCCGCCGAAGCCAAGGCCAAGGCCAAGGCCGAGGCGGAAGCGGAGGCGGAGGCGGAGGCGGAGGCCGCGGAGCGGGCGCGGCGGGAAGAGGCCGACGCGCAGTCCGCGCAGCCCGCCGACGCGCCCGGTGCCGATTCCGCTTCCGGAGGCTCCGCTTCCGGAGGCTCCGCTTCCGGTGCGCGGACTTCCGAGGACCGCTCGCCGGACGGGGCGGAGGCGGACACCGCGCAGATCCCGCAGGTGGGCTCGCGGGACGAGGCCGCGGGCCCGGACGCGGAGGACACCACGCAGTTGCCGCGTCCCGGCACCGGCCCGTCCGACGACGAGACGACCGTGCTGCCCCAGGTCTCCGACAGGTCCGGCGGGCAGAACGGCGAGGGGGCGGACACCGACGCGACGACGGTGCTGCCCCGCGTCCCCGAGTCCCAGGACGCGGGGGAGACCGCTGTCCTCCCGCAGGTGGACCCGCGGGAGCGGTACGCGGACGCGGATTCCGGTTCCGGTTCCGGTTCCGGTGCCGACTCGGGATCCGGCTCCGGTTCCGGCTCCGCTTCGGACGATGCCGAGGACCGAACCCGGGAGCTGCCGCAGGTCGACGAGGGGGAGCGCCCCCGCCCCTCCTGGGCGGAGGACACCCCCATGGACGACGTCCCCACGCTGGCCGACGAGCTGCTGGGCCCGCACGACCCGCAGGACGACGAGGACCGCCGCCGTCGCTGACGGCTGACGGCGGGACGGCTGACGGCGGACGACAGGCCGGCGGGCCCCGGCCCGTCGGTCCGTCGGTCCGTCGGTCCGTCGGCCCGTCCGTCGGCCGCTGAGGGCGCCGGGCCGGCCGCGCCGTCGAGGCTTCGGACGGGTGCGCGCAGCACCCGGCGGCAATCCCGGACGTCACCCTCGGCCCCGGCCCTCGGCGGGCGCCCCCACCCCCGCCCCCGCCCCCGCCTCGGCATCCGGCGGACCCGACTGTCACCGGCATCCGCGACAATGGTCCCCATGGCGGTGTGGGACGACCTGGTGGGCCAGGACAGGGCAGCGAAGCAGCTCGCCGCTGCCGCGGGGGACGCGGACGCGTATGTGACGGCGGAGGCCGCGGCGCACGGCTCCGCGGACCTCTCCGGCTCCGCGATGACCCACGCATGGCTCTTCACGGGACCGCCCGGTGCGGGCCGCGAGCAGGCGGCCCGCGCGTTCGCGGCGGCTCTCCAGTGCGTCAGCCCGGACCGGGCGCTGGGCGGCAGCCCGGGATGCGGCTTCTGCGAGGGCTGCCATACGACGATGGTCGGCACCCACGCGGATGTCGAGATCGTCCGCACCGATCTGCTGACCATCGGCGTGAAGGAGACGCGCGCGCTGGTGCGCGGGGCGCAGATGTCCCCGTCGGGCGGGCGCTGGCAGGTGATCGTCCTGGAGGACGCCGACCGCCTCACAGAGGGCGCCGGCAATGTGCTGCTGAAGGCCGTGGAGGAACCGGCGCCGCGCACGGTGTGGCTGCTGTGCGCGCCGTCCACCGAGGACGTCCTCCCCACCATCCGGTCCCGCTGCCGGCATCTGGCGCTGCGCACGCCCCCGGTCGACGCGGTGGCGGACCTGCTGGTGCGGCGGGACGGGATCGCGCCGGAGACGGCCGCGTCCGCGGCGCGGGCCACCCAGGGGCACATCGGCCACGCGCTGCGGCTGGCCACCGACGAGCGGGCCCGCACCAGACGGCAGGCGGTGCTCAAGCTGCCGTCCCGGGTCGAGGACGTGGGCAGTGCGCTGCGCGCTGCGCAGGAGCTGATCGACGCCGCTACGGAGGACGCCAAGCAGGTCGCCGAGGAGTTGGACGCCAAGGAGACCGAGGAACTGCGGGCGGCCCTCGGCGCGGCGGAGGGCAAGCGGCTGCCGCGCGGCACGGCGGGGGCGATGAAGGAGCTGGAGGACAGGCAGAAGCGCCGCGCCACCCGCACCCAGCGCGACTCGCTCGACCTCGCGCTCTCCGACCTCACGACGTTCTACCGCGACGTGCTGGCCCGCCAGTTGGGTTCGTCCGTCGCCCTGGCGCACGACGACGCGGCCGGGACGATCGGTCAACTCGCCGCGACGTCCCGGCCGGAGCAGACGCTGCGCCGGATCGAGGCGATCCTGGAGTGCCGCCGGATGCTGGACCGCAATGTCGCCCCGCTGCTGGCGGTGGAAGCGATGACGATGGCGCTGCGGGCCGGCTGACACCGTCCGCCAGGGCTCTCCGCCCACCAGACGACCGGGGCCGCGGCGGACGGCCGGACGGCCGGACGGCCGGGCGAACGGCGCGGGACGACCGCTACGGCGGTACCCGGTACGGCGGTACAGGGGACGGGCTGGGGACGGGCCGGGGACGGCCGGGGGCGGCGCCGACCGGCGGACTGACGCGCCACAGCGCACCCGCGGGCGACGGTCCGGTGCCCGGCTGGGTACGCTCCCAGCACGTGCCGCCGCCGGAGGGATGCCCCATGAGCCAGCCACCCGCCTCCCGTATCCGCTACGGGGGCGAGTCCCGCGGCCGTTCCGGGGCCCGGTCCCGTAGCCGTCTCGGGAGCGCAGCGGTCCTCATGGCCACGGCGCTGCTGCTCTCCGGCTGCTCGGACGACGACTCGTCCGAGCCGGGCACCGACCCCTCGGCGAAGGGCACCCACGCGGGCGCCGACGCCTCCCCGCTCGAACCGCTGCCCGCGAAGATCCCCGACGAGCTGCGCCCGTACTACGAGCAGAAGTTGTCGTGGCACGACTGCGGCCCGGCCCAGTTCGAATGCGCCACGCTGCGGGTGCCGCTGGACTACGACAAGCCGGGCGACGATCCCGGCGACGACGCGGCGACCGCGGGCCTGGCGGTGACCCGCACCAAGCAGCGCGGCAAGAAGCCACCGGAGGGCGGTTCGCTGCAGGTCAACCCGGGCGGCCCGGGCGGTTCGGCGATCGAGTACGTGCAGCAGTCGGTGGCCCTGGCCTATCCGCAGCAGGTGCGCGAGCACTACACGCTGGTCGGGATGGACCCGCGGGGCGTCGGCCGCAGCGAGCCCGTCGAATGCCTCACCGACAAGCAGATGGACGCCTACACCCGGGTCGACCAGACGCCGGACGACACCGCGGAGACCGAGGCGCTCACCGCCGCGTACGAGAAGTTCGCCAAGGGGTGCGAGAAGCGCACCGGCAAGCTCCTCGGCCACGTCTCGACGGTCGAGGCGGCCCGGGACATGGACGTACTGCGCGGCGTGCTCGGCGACCGCAAGCTCAACTACGTCGGCGCCTCCTACGGCACCTACCTCGGCGCCACCTACGCGGGCCTGTTCCCGGAGCGCTCCGGGCGGCTCGTGCTGGACGGCGCGATGGACCCCTCCCTCTCGGCACGCCGTATCAACCGCGAGCAGACGGCGGGCTTCGACACGGCGTTCAAGGCGTTCGCGCGCGACTGCGTGAAGATGTCCGACTGCCCGCTGGGCACCGACGGCGTCCAGCAGGCGGGCAAGAAGCTCAGCGCGCTCTTCGCCCGCGTGGACCGCGCACCCCTCAAGACCGACGACCCGGCGCGTACCCTCACCGAGTCCCTGGCCACCACGGGTGTGATCCGCGCCATGTACGACGAGGGCTCCTGGCCGGTGCTGCGCGAGGCCCTGACGGCGGCGGGCAAGGGCGACGGCGCGCCGCTGCTGGCGCTCTCCGACGACTACTTCGAGCGCGGCCCGGACGGTGAGTACAGCAACATCATGTACGCCAACCCGGCCGTGAACTGCCTCGACCTGCCCCCGGCCTTCTCCGGCGCCGCCGCGGCCCGCAAGGCCGTGCCCTCCTTCGAGAAGGCCAGCCCGGTCTTCGGCCGCGGTTTCGCCTGGGCGGCGCTGAACTGCGCCGAGTGGCCGGTCGAGCCGACGGGCGCCCCGCACCGCATCGCCGCGAAGGGCGCCGACCCGATCGTGGTCGTCGGCACCACCCGCGACCCGGCCACCCCCTACCGCTGGGCCCAGGGCCTGGCCGGCCAGCTCTCCTCGGCCCGCCTCCTGACCTACAAGGGCGACGGCCACACCGCCTACCTCCGCGGCAGCGCATGCATCGACAAGGCCGTCAACGCCTACCTGCTGCAGGGCAAGCCCCCCGAGGACGGCACCACCTGCGGCTGACCCCGCCACCCCCGTCCCGACCACCCCCGCAAACCCTGTAGACTTATCGCCGCAGCGGCCCCCAGACTGGCCGCACGCACTGCCGCCTTAGCTCAGTCGGCCAGAGCGACGCACTCGTAATGCGTAGGTCAAGGGTTCGATTCCCTTAGGCGGCTCCACGTGGAACCCCAGGTCAGATGGATTCTGACCTGGGGTTTTCTGTTGCTCAGGGCATGACGGGTCACACGGCCAAGTTGCCGAGATGTCGTCTGCGTGAGCGGAGCTGCCTGGGATCTACTTCTTGGGCTTGCGGCGGGTGGCCTTCTTGGCTGCCTTGGCCTGGGCTTTCAGCCCGTCCTTCTTCGGCTTACCGCTCTTGTCCTCGTCGGCCGCCTTGGCCGCCGCCTTCTTGGCCCTCTCCTTCTTCGCGGCCTTGCGCGCAGCCTTCTCGGCCTCGGCCTTGCGCTGGAGAGGGACGAGCTTCGCGGTCGTCTCGGCGGCGCTCTTCCCTACGTGGGGCAGGACGCTCTGGTAGATGTCGTGCGTGATCCGGGTGTCGCTGTGCCCGAGGGCATCCGACACGATCTTGATGTCGATGTCGGCGGCGAGCATGAGGGTGGCCGCGCCGTGGCGCGGTCGTGCAGGCGGATCGGCGGGAGGCCGGAGGCGGGCGGCGACGAGGCGCTCGAAGAGGTCGGTCATCTTGTTGCCGGGATGGCTCCAGGAGCCGTCTTCCTGGGTGAAGACGTGTCCGGTCTCGACCCAGGCGGTGCCCCACTTCCCGCGGGCCTTGTCCTGCCGCCCGCGATGCTGCTTCTGCACCTCGACGGTGTCGTCGTCCAGGGCGACCACGTGGGAGCCGCTGTCAGTCTTGGGATCGGATGCCTCCACCTCCCAGCCATCCTGGACGAGTTGGGAGGAGACGGTGAGGAAGTGGGTGTCGAGGTTCGCCTCCGACCACGGCTGCCCGCAAACCTGACCACGACGCAGGCCCGGAAGGCGATCAGGTGTCACATCGCGTACAGCCGGTCCTCGGCGACGAAGTTGAGCAAGGCGCCGGTCTGTTCCGGCGTCCCGACCATCACGGGCGAGGGCTTCTCGCCCGTCTGCTCCCACTTGGCGACCCGTTCGTCGGTCGACACGAGTGCCTTCGGCTTGCGCAGGGGGTCGATCGCGAACATGGGCAGCCGGGTTGAACGGGATGATCTGCTGCCCGATCGCGTCGTTCAGGGCCGCGCGAAGGGTGGCCTTGATGTGCTGGCGCGTGGCAGGGCCGGTGACGCAGTGGAAGGGCGGCATCTCGTCGATCGCCGCCTTCATCGCCTTGCGGCGGGCACGTGCTCCACACCCTTCCACGGCACGGTCGCCAGTTCGTCGACTGCGGCGCGCCGTTGGGCGTTGTCCTCCGGGATCTGGGCATTGGCGTCGCGGATGTCCGGGAACATCTCGCTTAGGTGGCTGACACGCAGCCGGCCCAGGCGCCGATTGCCGATGCGCGGCTTCAGGCGGACACGGATGTCGGTCTCGTAGCGGTTGAGGCCGGACTTGCGTATCGCTTGCCGGCCAGCCACCGGTCGAGCCGTTCGGCGACGGTCAGGCTGCCGATGAGGTCTTGGGCGGAGCTGAGGCGCCGCCTTGTCTCCTCTGCCTTGGGCAGGGGCGAGCGCTCGCGACTGACCTCGGCCAGCATCTCGGCGATGAGCTCGGTGCCCTCGGGGTCGTCCGAGTCGGCGAGCCCGAGGAGGGCGCGTACGTGGTCAAGGTCGGCCTGGGCTGCCTTGAGGCTGCAGTACCCGTCGCGAGGGAAGGAGCGGCGGCTGCCATCCTCGCGGGGCGAGAGCTCTTGGCGTACGGAGTAAGTGCAGTGGTTCCTGCTGCTGCGCTTGGGGCAGGAGATACCGAATTCCTTGCCGGCCTTCGGGTCTCGGCAGGAGCAGCGGCGGTAGGCGGAACCCTTCAAAGATCATTCTCCTCGGTGGTCTCGGGATCGCTCCCGGATGAGTCGATCGCGGTGGCCACGTCTGGCCACAGGGACGAGGGAGTGACGCCCTCTTCCCGGATGAACGCGCGGATTCTGCGCAGGTGGCTGGCGGCGTCGTCGGCCGCCTCGGCGGCACGGGCCTGAGAGCGGAGGACCTCGGCCTTACGGTCGGCGTTCGGGGCGGTCTCGGCGTGGTAGCGCGCGTGGTCCTCGTCGCGGCGCGCCTTCCGTAGTCGCTCCTCGGCGGCGTGGTGGGCGCGGAAGTAGCGGAGCATGTCGTCGTCCGTGCCGAGGTCGGTCTCCTCCCCGGTGAAGCGGCGCAGCGCGTCCAGCGAAGTGGTGGGGTGCTGAAGCGGGAGTCGCTGCACGTCGTCGACGTAGCCGACCGGGTAGACGAGGCAGATGGGCGGGGTGTTCAGGGCTTCGGCCAAGACGATGACGTCGACCAAGGGCAGGTTGGAGCGGCGCCCGGACTCCATGTTGGCGATGACGTTGCGTGGGATCGGGTGGCCGATCTCCTCGCACTTGTCGGCCAAGTCCTGTGCACTCCAACCCAGTTCCTTCCGTCGTCTGCGGACTTCGGCGGCCACGGTGGCCATTACCTGATCCACCCACTCCGGGACGTCGTCCTCGTCGTCGACCTTCTTGGATCCAGGATCGCCACGGTGCTGTGTCATGTAGACACAGTATCTCGCTTAGCGTTGATTCCAAGACCTGGAGACGGACGCGATGGGCGCGTTCGCCGTGGGCTCAGTCATGGATGGAGCACGCATGCGCGAGAACGAAGAGGCCGGCCGAGCGAAGGGGATGAGCCGCGAGGAGCTCCTTGAGCTCCCCGCAGCCGTTGACCTGGAGACAGGCAACCGAGCGCTGGGACTGGGACGGAGCAAGGGGTACGAGCTCGCCAAGCGCGGCCAGTACCCGTGCAAGGTGCTCCGTCTCGGAAACGCCTACCGAGTGGTGACTGCGGACTTGTTGGCCCTGCTGGGGCTGGCAGCGTGAAGCGCCTGACGCGTAGCAGATGGTTCTGCGCTGAGCTGACACAGAAACGCTGGACTGTGGCACGGCGTGGACGTACTGTCCGTGGTCGCTCGCGGTGCCGAGAGACCCGCGAGAAGAGGGGGAGCCTCCGGCGGTGCAACGCCGGAGGCCCCGAGACTCCCCAGCAATCCCGTGAGAACCGACCCGGCGGCAGGGGTGTGCAAACCCGAAACCGCCAGACGAGGAGGCGCCCAGTGCAACCCGAGAACCCCGAGTCCTATTCCGCCCCCGCACGAGCGGCCTGGCCCGCCACAGCCATCCCCCGGCCGGCCTGGCGCCCATCTGAGCTCCGAACAGGCCGACAGTGCCACGGTGGACCCGACCGACGGTACGGGGAATGACAGCGCCAACGATGCGGACCCGGCGATCGGCTTGGATGCCATCCCCGACGCGGAGCCGACGGCCGGCTCGAAGCTGGTGGACGAGCTGCGCTCGCAGATAGCCCAATTCGTGATCCCGCCCTCGTCTGAGGCACTGGACGCGATCACCCTGTGGGTGGCAGCGACACATCTCCAGCCCGCGTGGCAGCACGCCCCGCGGCTGGCAGTGGTGGGGCCGGCGAAGCGCTGCGGTAAGTCGTGGTTGCTGGATGTGCTGACCGAGACGGGGTCCACGAGCCCATGCTCACCATCAACACCACACCGGCGGCCATCTTCCGCTCGATCCACGAGGACGAGCCGCCGACGTTGCTGGTGGACGAGGCCGACACCATCTTCGGCCCCAAGGTCGCGGAGAAGAACGAAGGGACGCGCGGCCTGCTCAACGCCGGCCATCAGCGCGGGCGGTACGTCACCCGGGTCGTCGGCAACGACCACACCCCGCACAAGTTCGCCACCTTCGCGATGGTGGCCATCGCGGGAATCGGGGACCTGCCGGACACGGTCATGGACCGGTCGGTGGTCATCCGCATGCGACGCCGGGCCGAGGGCGAGAAGGTCAAGCCCTTCCGCTCCCGCCGGGACATCCCGGCCCTGCACGAGCTGCGAGACCGCATCCACGCACTGGCCAGGCCGCTGCTGGAGGAAGTCGCGAACCTGGAGCCGGACATGCCGGTCGAAGACCGCGCTGCCGACACATGGGAGCCCCTGGTGATCGTCGCCGATCTGGCAGGCGGCCGCTGGCCCCGGCTGGCGCGGATCGCCTGCGCGCGGATGGTCGCCGCCGAAGCGGCAGCGGAAGAGGATCACCCCAGTGGTGCGCGCATCCTCGCCGACATCCGCAGAGTGTTCTTCGCGCAGCGTGAGGTGGACAGCCCGTCCACCGAGGAACTTCTCCACCACCTGAACCGAGACCCCGAAGCCCCGTGGGGGGAGCGAGGGCGCGACGGCCTGACCTCCCGGGAACTCAGCAGGATGCTGCGCGACTTCGACATCCGGCCCGGCAACGTGCGCATGGCCGACCGGACGCAGCGCAAGGGCTACATGCGCAACAAGTTCCTCGACGCTTGGCGGCGGTACTGCCCTACCGTCCACCCCTTCGACGCCGACCCTGCGCGCGGCGAAGGTTGACCCCCACCTCCCTGGTTGCCGTACTTGCCGTCCCTGCCGTGATCTCGCAGGTCAGGCAGCACACGAGCAAGACGCCAGCCAGGGGCAAGACGGCAACGCAAGCGTCTCCCGGCGTGTTGCCCGCCGGAGGCGCTGCCGAAATCCGTCTTGCCACGTCCCAGGCGTCCATGCCGTATCGCCGCAGCTCAGAGCCCTGCTTACTGGGACGGACGGCGCTGTGCAGCCGTCCCCTCAAGGGACACACCGACCTAAGCAAGGCAGGCCCCGAAGGCGCCGCGTCCTTGTCCCGAGTCGGGACAAGGACGCCGCACACCTGTCCCGACTCGGGACAAGACGCCAGCACTCGCCGAGACGACACATCAGGAGCGCTGCCGTCCCGCCCTGACCTGCACGTGCAACGGCCGAGACGGCAAAGACGCCGCACACCGCTACCCCCAGGAGCCTCCCGCTTGACCACTCCGCCCCTCACGCAAGCCCCACAGCCACACGATGACGTCCCCAGCGAAGGGCGACCGAAAAGGAAGGCTGGCGCCGAGCAGTTCGCGCTCGGCGCGGCCGGCATCGTCATCGTCGCCCTGACCACCGGAGCGTTCTGGCTCTCCTACGCGCACCTGGCTGACGTCGCCGGCCAGCACGGGCTCGGAGCGTCGCCCATTCGCCGCTGGGCCTGGCCCGCCACCCTGGACGCGTTCATCATCGCGGGCGAACTGCTCATGCTGCGCGCGGCACTGCGCCGCGTCACTGACCCGTGGGCGATCGCCGTCACCGCCGTCGGATCGGTCGGCTCCATAGCGCTGAACGTCGCCGGGGTCAGCGGCACGGGCAACGCACGCACCGCCCCGTTCCTCGACTACGTGGTCGCCGCCGTCCCTCCGGCCGCCGCGATGGTCGCCTTCGGCGTCCTCATGCGACAGATCCTCCAACTCGTCGCACCGTCCGACGACTCCCCGAACACCGGTTCCGTACAGACGCCGGAGCAAGCGGTCGGCGACTTCAGCCACAGCCACCTGCCAGACGCCGCTCCTGCCGGTTCACGAGCCGCCGGCGGTGAGCGGACGGAACCTGCGACACGGGTTCCGGAGGGCAAACCGAGCGGTGGCCGTCCGGCGAAGGCGACCATCGCGGAGCTGGCGGATATCGGCCGGGCCGCCGGTCACCAGCACGGCAAACTCACGCGCGGTCTGCTCCGAGCGGCAGTGAAGGACCGGGACCTGACGATCGGCAGTGAGCGGCAGACCGAGGTGATGGAACTGCTTCGGCCGGAACTAGAAGCCGCCGGGATCGAGGTCTCGAAGCGCTGACCGCCGCCTGCTCGGGTGACCGGAACCCTTCCGGTCGCCCGAGCAGACGGCCAACAGCCCAGCAAATCTCCACACCCTGTGGGCAGCACGACGACCCTGCCGGGCAGGCATCTCCGCTCCGCCTGCCGGCCGTACCTGGAGCAGCTTCCTTGACGCACGACGAGCACCCGCCTGAAGACACCGACGCTGAGACACCTGTGTCGTCGCACTCCCCAACCCTGCTGGGACGTCTGCGGCGGGCGTTCGGACGGACGGCCCCTGGCGGAGCCAGTAGTACCCCGAGTCCGACTCAAGGCCGGTCTTCGGGGGTCTCCGCCCCGGGGGTGGCGGAGACGGCCCGACGCCAGGGGGCGCCGGACCAGGAGGTCGGGGCCGAGGGCAGCCCCGATCCGGACACTCTGCACACTGTCCAGCAGCAGATTCTCCGCCCCGAGTCCGCAGCCACCCCGGCGGCCGTTGAGGGAGACGTGCAGAGCGTTCAGCTGGCGATCCGTCATTTCAGCGGCACGAAGCGGGCCTTCCGTGTCGGTCCGATGCGGTTCACCAGCGACGAGCATGTCAGGCTCCAGGAGGCCGCCGCCGAGCACGGCTACAAAGGGGAGTCCGGCTTCGCCGCCGACTTCGTCCTCGCCTTCATCAGCGGCCGGTTCACGGCGAATCTGCCGCTGTCCGAGGACCGCCGCTGCACCCATATGTTCCGTGCCCAGGTGCTGCGCGAGCTCAACCGCATCGGCGTCAACGTCAACCAGATCGCCCGTGCCCTCAACAGCGACCTGACTCCGCCCGACATCCGTCACCGTCTCGGCGAGCTGGACCGCCTGCTGGAGCTGATCGCCGAGGCCCTGCGTGAACCCGACGGCACCAGGAAGGACCAGGCCGCGTGATCGCCGCCATCAAACCAGCCGGGTCCAACACCCGTGGCCTACTCGCCTACCTCTACGGCCCCGGCCGCCACGACGAGCACACCGACCCGCACATCGTCGCCAGCTTCGCCATGCTCGGCATGCCAGACCCCGGCCGTGACCAAGACGCCACCCTCACCCAGCTCGCCCGCCAACTCGACGAGCCAGTCCAGCTTCGGAACAGCGAGTTCGGCAAGAAGGTCACCGACCATGTCTGGCACTGCCCCGTCCGCGCAGCCCCCGAAGACCGCAGCCTCTCCGACGCTGAGTGGGCCGAGATCGCCCAGCGGATCGTCGAAGCCGCCGGCATCGCCCCCGCCGGAGACGACCTCGGCTGCCGTTGGACCGCCGTACGCCACGCCGACGACCACATCCACATCCTCGCCACCACCGTCCGCGAAGACGGCCGACGCCCCAGGCTCCACGACAGCGGCGTCCGCGTCGGCGACGCCTGCCGCCAGATCGAGAAGGACTATGGCCTACGGCAGCTGAAGAAGGGCGACCACACCGCCGGACGTCGGCCCACCCAGGCCGAGATGCACAAGTCCGAACGGCTCGGCTGGGAGCAGACCAGCCGCGACTGGCTCCAGGACCGCATCCGCGCTGCCATTCCCCACGCCGGCAGCGCCGAGGAACTCCTCGCCTATCTCGAAGCAGACGGCATCGCGGTCAAACCCCGCCGCGGACCGTCCGGAGACCTCCTCGGCTACGCCGTCGGCCGACCCGGCGACCTCAACAACGACGGCGAACAGATCGTCCACCCTGGTGGATAGATCGCCCCCGACCTCACGCTTCCCAAACTCAAGGCCCGCCTCGAAACCACCGTGCTGGAGGAGCACCCCACCGCCCGCCGCGACCAACCGGCCACCCCCTGGCACCAGGCCACCGACGCCCTCGACACCCTCCACACCGAGATGGCCGACGACACTCATGCCCAGGCCCGCATCACCGCGCTCGGCGAACTCATCGAAGCGACTGCCCAGAAAGCCCCCGCTCACCTCCAGGCCGAACTCCGAGCCGCGTCACGAGCTTTCGCCCGTGCCCAGCGCTCCCAGTTCCGCGCCGAGAACCAGGCCGCCCACACCGTGCGCACCGCCGCGCGCGACATCGCCCGTGGCGCCACCGGTCCCGATGCAAGCGCCCTGGCCAGCCTGGTTGCCGCCCTCGTTTGGGCGACGGTCCTCGCCGCCCACTGGCACGAAGCGAAGGGCCACGCTCACCAGACTGAAGCGGCCCGTCAGGCCCTCCAGCACCTTCAGGCGGCAGCCGATCAGGCACTCACGCCCGGTCTCGACGGCCTCGCCACCCGTCAACCGAGCGAGCAGGCCCGCCGGACCCTCGTCCACGACCTCCGCGCCGCCATCCCCAACCATGCCGACCGCATCCTCACCGACCCCGCTTGGCCCGCCCTCGCCACAGTTCTCGCCGACGCCGAAGCCGGCGGCCACAAACCCCACCAGCTCCTCAGGGAAGCCGCTGCCAAACGCGAACTCGGCACAGCCCGCCAACCCACTCGTGTCCTGATCGCCTGCATCCAGCACACGAGCCGCAACCCTGCGCCGAGCCCCCGAGCCGAAGCTGCTCGCCGCCGCTCGATCACGACGCCCGCGGCCATCGGACACCAGGCCCGCGATCACCAGCCCACCGCGGCACCGACGACCGCCGCCGAGCAACGCCACCGAAAGCGTGGACAGTTACGGAGAGCTCCTGCACATCGCGCAGGCCGCAGACGAGTCCGAACGCCAACCAAGGCGCCGTCGGCCGAACGCCGTCGCGGGCCGGGTCGTGGCGCTAACCTCCTTCCCATGGAGTCCGTGATCGCAACCGTTGTGCAACGACTTGTGGAGGGGCCTGCCTTCCTTCTCCTGGGTCAGACCCTCAACGATTCTGGCGTCCCGATTCCACAGCCCATGCTGCTTGGCCCGGACGACGCTACGGTCTATACCACGTATGACCAGTCGTCAGCAGCACGGCCAGTGCTCGATTGGGTGCCGGACACCGCGGACTATCCGTGGAACGGTGTGTTTACCTCCCGCATCGACTCCGGGTTGCTCGATGTCTTCCAGAGGGATTGGCGTCGTGTGGTGCCGACTGCGCAGGCACAGGTCGGAAGGCACCCTCGGTCGGCGACGGAGCTGCACCTAAGACACCTCTTCGGCGGTTTGGGGCTGCCTGAGGAAGAGCGGCCGCCGGTTGGTCCCGTTGCCACTACTGAAGCGCGCGCCCGGGCAGCTGAGGTATTGACGGCCCTAGCCGACACGATCATCACGCCGCGAGGCATTCTAATCATTGACGGGTACGCAATTGACGACTGGCTGCGGCCAGAGGACCTCTTTACCTTCCTGACCCGGCTTCAAGCGGGGCAAGCCCACATTTTCTCCGCTACTGACGACTTGCTCGCTGACCCTTACATCCACGCCGCGCAGGAGCGCGGCGTACTAGTGGCGCACCGTGAGCCGTTCGCCAAGTTGTTGGCTGAGCTGGAGGAGACGGGACGGCTGCAGAGGTCAGCGGCCGGACGTGGGGCTCAGGGCGGGCGATTCATTCCGGTTGGTGACACCTTTGCCGAGGTTGACGTCGACACCCGGAATCGAGTGATTGGTGCGGCCCGGCCCGTCGATACCGACCTGCTCGAGCCGTTTGCATCTTCTTCATCCGCGATCCGATACGAGCGATTCCGGCATTTTCTCGGCACGGGTGAAGGGCAACCGCAATGGAAAGCCGTGGCCAGCGGCTACAACCTGCAGCGAGACTTCGAAACGAGACTGCTACAGCGGGTGCAATCGGCGCTGGAGGAACTGGGCCTGCATGAGCCGATTATCGTTGCTGGGCAGACGGCGACAGGTAAGACCATCGCCCTAACCGCGCTGGCGCTCGAGGTGGCGCGAACTGGCCGTGCGGCGGTGCTCCACCGTTCGGTGCGCGGTGAACGGCCGACCCTGGCTGACATCGAGTCCTTCGCGTCCTGGGCCGATCGGAGCCACAATCTGCCGACTCTGTTGGTGTGGGATGGCATGGTTGACAGCGATGAGTACTACCTGCTCCAACGCCAACTGGGATCGCGTGGGCAAAGGGTGGTCATCGTCGGCAGCAGCTATGCGCCGCCTGCATCCGCACGTAAGCGGAATAGCATCATCGCAGTCGACCCTGTACTCAGCGCCGCCGAGGGCAGCCGCCTAGTTCCTTGGTTGTCCTCGTTCGGTGTATCGGTCCCGAGCAACCAGGTCGACAAGCTCGACTCTTCGTTCCTCGCACTCCTCTATCTGCTATTGCCGGAGACGGAGTGGAGTTTGCGGCACGGTTTGGTCACCGAGGCACGGGCGGCGGAGGTCGGGCTCGAGAGGCTCTCGCGCACCGCGGCAAGGCATAGCGAGACGCGCCTCACAGCCGTCGCGAGAGCGCTGCAGGACGCAGGCGTGGACATCGGTGTGCTGCGGCCCGCCGAGCGACCGAATGCGGAGTTGATAAATCTCTCGTTCGAGGAGCGTAGCGCCGCTGAACAGATCACCTCCATGATTCTAGTTGCTGGCCGCCGCGGGCTGCGTATCCCGCTCGAGCTCTTGCTGCGCGTCCTGGGACGGGAAGGTGCGGACCGCCTGGTCGACCTCGTGAAGAACTTCGACATCTTCCGCTGGACCGAGGATGACAGCGGCGGTCAGTTCCTCGGCACTCGTACGCCTTTGGAAGCCGAGTTGCTTGCTCGGGAGGACCTGAACCTACCCACCGAAGTCGAAGTCACAGCCCAGTTGATCACCAACTTGCGACCGGAGTTGAACCGGTGGGGCGGCGGCGAGGTCCAGTTCATTGCGGACCTGCTGGATCGAATCGGACCGCAGTCCGACGACCGCCGCTTCACACCGCACTATCTCGAGCTTGCCGAGGCTTTCCGTGAATTGCGGCTGGCCCACGGCTACGCGCACCCCCGCATGGCATTGCTGGAGGCTAACCTCACCCGTGAGTACGTTAAGTGGGCGCAGCGGAGCGAGGCCATCTCACGCGAGGAGCGTCTCCGGCTGTTGCGGGACGTGCAGCGAATGCTGGAAGCCACGCTGGAGGACTCCGACCCATCACCGCACTCCCGGCTGAACCTGCTGGTGGAATTGGCCAGTGCCGAAGGGGCGCAGATCTACGAGCTGTCAGCGTCGCGGGACGAGGCGACATCCCCCCAGATCCTCGCGCTCATGCGAGACGTGACCCGGGTGGCGCTGCAGGCCCGCGCCGTGGATCCAGAGAATGTGTACCCGGTCGACGTCATCGCCTGGGCAACCAGAGATGCTGTGCAGTCCGGCACGCTGGCACCGGGCGACCGGCTTGGCCTACTGGCCAGCGCCCAGTCCTCGCTCGATTCTCTTGACCCCGGTGCGCTCAGTCCTAAACAGGCGGCCAAGTATGACGACCGGCATGTGGAGCTGGCCAGGCTTCTCGATGATCCGGTCATGGAGACCAAGCATCTGCTCGCGCTTACCGAGAACAGCGATCCGGCCGCGTACTACTTCCTCGCACTGCGCGCGGCCAAGGCAGGTGAGGATGGGCCGCAGGTGGCCGTCGAGACTTTGCGGCGCGCACCGAGCGAGGTCCGCTCTGACTGGCGCTGCTCACGGCTGCTTCTGGACTTGTTTTGGGAGTCGAAGGCTGGTCGACGGTTCCTGCACGGCGAACGCGAGGTAGTGAAATTCAGCGATGAGACCTGGACTGAGTGCCTGGCCATCGTGGACACGATTCCAGAAACCGTTGGCTACGACCGGTACCGGCGCGACTTCTTGCGGGGGTTGGCCTTGTTTCATCTCGGGCAATACCAGGCTTCGAAGGAGGCGTTCGCCAGACTCGATCGCGAGTCGCGAGATGTGTCCTCACGCATCATCTCCAAATACCTAGCCTCGCAGCCGGATGGCGCCGCTCAGACCTTCACCGGCCGAGTCCTGTCCGCCACCCCGGACGGGCGCCGCGGTACTGCCTGGGTCTATGAGCTGCACACTGAGGTGCGTTTCATTCCTCTGCGTTTCTCGATCTCCGACTATCGGAAGAAGAACGAGAACTTGCCCTCGTTCCACATCGCATTCAACATGCGCGGTGCGCTCGCCGACCCGATCACCGGCCGCCCCGGCCGCGTACCCCGGCGGTCTGCTGATGCGCGCTGAATGTGAAGAGTTCCGTACCCGTTGCACCACACTGGCTCGGCACCGTCAAATCTCGATCGGTATGACTCTGGACCTTTCGTTCCTCCCTTCATGGCCGGACAGTGTGCAGGACGAAGCTAGCTTCAAGGATCTAGTCTCAACGGCATACAAGTTGTGGTGGGAGACTTGGAAGCTGGATGTTCGATTCCTGATGGGGTATAGGACACAGGGCGGTGCTCGTGACTTCGACCTCCTGATCAACCAACTGCGCACCTCGTACCAGCACGCTGACGTTGGCAAGCAGGATAAGCAGGCCGAGTGCTGGGCTAAGGTGGCCTGTGGTGGTCGTAATCCGGCGACATCGGGTGACTGGATGGCGTGCGGCACCGTGCTGATGAAGACATTCAACACTGCGATAGGCGTGCTCTGCGAGACCATTACGCAGAATCGGAGCAATGCATTTCGTACTGCATGGCAGACCAAGGTGGCTGTGAGCGAAGAGGCAGTCGTCGTGCGGGTCGCGGCCGACCTCGGTATGAGACTGAATGATGGGTCACGGGGGTTCCACGTCAGTCAAGTGAAGCGGCGTTGGGCGGGCTACAAGCTGCGAAAGGGCGAAGCTGCCGACGACGTCTTGGCCGCGTTCGCTGAGGAGAGCCTCATCTCTCGGACCGGAAGGCTGCCCTGTAGTTACTTCGACGTGCTAAGTGAACTTAAGGTACTTGGTACGCCCCAGGCGGTTCCTGCTCTCCGCTTGGCTCATGCCGTGGCGGAACTTACCCGGGTGGTTGGCGAGTCCTACATGAAGCGACTCCATGAAGTGTGGGCGTTATTGCGTAATTGACCTGAACAGTCACCAGTCCTGGTCCCGTCCGCGCGGACGGTACTGGCGGTGGGTCAGTGCCTTAGAGCTCGTAACACGATCTTGCTGAATCGTCCTGGTGGGGCGTGACCGATCTGACGATTCGGCCGTTCGTGATGGTGTGAGCACTCGGCCGTGGATCGTCGACGACGACTTGTGGGCACTGATCGAACCGCTGCTGCCGCCGTGGCCGGAACGGTCGCCTGGACCGCGGCCGGTGTCGGACCGGCTCTGTCTCCAAGGCATCCTGTTCGTTCTCCACAACGACATAGCGTGGCAACTCCTGCCCCTGGAGCTGGGATTCGGCTCCGGCCAGACCTGCTGGCGTCGCCTGGACCGGTGGCAGAAAGCAGGAGTCTTCGAGCAACTGCACCAAGTCCTGCTCACGGAGCTGAACGCGGCCGGCGAACTCGACTGGTCACGTGCGTGCGTGGACGGCTCTCACATCCGCGCGAAAAGGGGGGGGACCCGACACCGGTCCGTCGCCGGTCGACCGGCGGAAGACGGGCAGCAAGCACCACCTGATCTGCGACGGACGCGGTACCCCGCTCAAGGTCATCACCACCGCAGCGAACGTCAACGACGTCACCCAGACCCTCGCCCTGGTCAACGGGATCCCACCCGTCGCAGGCCGCCCTGGCCGGCTCCGCCGCAGGCCCGACGCCCTGCTCGGCGACAAGGGCTACGACTCCAACCCGAACCGGAACGCGCTACGCAAGCTACGGATCCTGCCCGTCATCTCGCGCAAGGGCTGCCCGAACATCAAAGGGACGGGCAAGCTCCGCTACGTCGTCGAGCAGACCTTCGCGCTCCTCCACCACTTCAAGCGTCTCGCCGTCCGCTGGGAACGCCGCACCGAACTCCACGACGCCTTCGTCTGCCTCGCCTGCAGCCTGATCTGCTGGAGACGCCTCAAGAAGTCCCGCACATGATCGTGTTACGAGCTCTTAAGAACGGCGTCGATGTCACAAAGCGCGGTGTCATAGGGGCTTGCGCTCCCCATGAGTACTCCTCACTGCTGACTTTCTGCGTGCTCATTTCGGCGGCGTAGGTGGCCCAGCCGCTGGCCGAGAGACGTTGCCGGGCGACGGTGACGTCGGTGTGGAATAGGTCTGACCTCACTCGCTCGCGAACAGTCCATGAGTTTCCTCGGCACAACCCCATGACAGTGTCACGCCAGCACCGCCGTGCCCGTGGTTGTGCACGACCACAGCGCCGTCCTCCTGCTGGTCAGCCTCCACCCGGACCGTGGGCCGGGTGGGCCGGGCACCAATCCGATGTTCCAGAACGCGGGCTGCGGCAAGGCGAGGTTCGACCTCGGCACAGCGTGCGAGGATGCCGGCTGCCGCTTTGTCGTCGGAGGATAGGCCACCCTCTCCGTCGATGGCCGTGCCGCCCAGGACGACGGTGTCGCCGTGCGGGAGAAGCACAGCAGGTCCGGTGAGAGGCCGGTGTCCTCGGAAAAGAACTCGGTCAACCCTGGGTTGGTGACGACGACGTGCTGGCCGCGGATGGGCCGCAGGTCAGGGTCGGGGAGTAGATCCTTGGCACCGAGGCCCGTGCAGTTGACGATCATGGTGGCCGGGCCGGCGTCCGAGAGTGAGGCCAGGCGTCGCCGCTCGACTGTTCCACCAGCGGCATCAAGCCGATGCAGGAGGTAGTTGAGGTAGGTGGGCATGTCGATCAGCACCGTTCGGGATGATCTTGCAGGCCCTCGTAATGCGTAGGTCAAGGGTTCGATTCTCTTAGGCGGCTCCACGGTGAACCGCAGGTCAGGATTCTGGCCTGCGGTTCTTCGTTTCTTGGTCGCAATGCATGAGCTCGGGCATTGCGGACAGTTCTGGTGGCCTGCTTTTCGGCTGCGCAGCCTCGACGTTCCGCGGCCGAGTCCGATCCGGCTCACCGAGCGCACCATCGGTTATGACCTGGGTTTTCGCTGTTTCCGGCGGGCAGCGCAGCCGAGCATCAGGCGGACCGCGGCGGTAGGGGGGGGGCTGAACAGGGGGAGCGGCGATTCAGCAGGGTCGGGCGCGGGCCCGGCCTCTCAGCGGCGTCCTGCTTCTGTTCCGCTGTGCGTGGGCCTTCCGAGGTGACGTTTCCCTGCCGAGGTCAAGCGACGGGTACTAGGCTTCTGCCGTGTGACCAAGCAGACGGACTCGGGGAGACGACGGCGGGTTCGGTTACGAGGCTTCCTCTGTGCGCTGCTCGTGGGCGCGACGTTGGTGATCGCCGCCATGACGACAGAGTCGGTCGGGCCGCTCGTCAGTGGTTCCGGTGCGGTCTCGGTCATCGCCGCATGGGTGATGACAGTGTGGGGACCTCCGCAACAGAGGGTCCTGCTGGTTGCCCTGCCGGGAACCGCAGCGGTCTCTGTGATCGTCACTTTCGTCTATGAGGGCCCCGCCCGGTCGGATGCAGCGAACTGGTGGACGGCTGAGACGGTGGCGCTGATGATGCTGATGGCCGTCGGGGTGCGTCATGCGAGCATCCGGACGGCGATCGGCCTCGCTGCGCTGCTGACGACGACGATCACGCTGTCGCCCCTGCGTATCACCATGAACGTCGTCCCGCCCTCCAGCCGCAGCGAGACTCTGCAACTCTGCTTGATCTGGGCGATTCTCGCCATGGTCGCCATGGGTGTCGGCGCCTACTTGCGGAACCTGGACACGCGCAGCCGCGCCATCGCTGCAGCAGAGCGCCGTGCCGAACGGCTCAGCCTGGCGCGTGACCTGCACGACTACGCTGCTCATGACGTCACGGCGGTGGTCGTCCTCGTCGAGGCGGCGCAGGTAATGGCGAAGAAGGATGCGCGGCAGGCGCTGGAGCTGCTTCCCGAGATCGGTGCGGCGGGTGCCCAGGCTCTCAAGGCGATGGACCACACTGTTCAACTCATGGCCGAGACGCCGCCAGGGGACGATCGCGAGCGCACTCTGGGGCCGGCCGGGCGTCGGGAACTTGCTTCCGGCAGCAGCGGGGAGGAGGAACGATCAGTTCCGCCGTCGCGCCGCGGTCCACGTCGTGACCTCGGCGAACTCGAGCCCCTTGTCGCACGGTTCAACCGTACGGGCGCGCCCGAGGCGGTCCTCCTCATGGCCGAGGGCGCCACGGACGACATTCCGGCGGAGATCAGCAGGATGGGATACCGGGTGATCGTGGAGGCGCTCACCAACGTGCGCCGGCACGCCGCGAGCGCGTCACGGGTGGAAGTTCTCCTCCGGCGCGAAGGAGCGGATGACAGTTCGAGGCTGCGTGTGCAGATCACCGATGACGCGCAGCATCCAGAGGCCGAAACCGGGCTGGTCGAACGCGTGGCAGGAGCCGGAAGTACCGGTATCAGCAGTCTCTCCGAGCGAGTCGAGGGACTGGGCGGGAGGCTGACCGCGGGTCCTCGCGAGGGAGGTGGGTGGCGAGTTGCCGTCGTACTGCCGCTCTCTTCGTACAAGGCGCCCGGGGGATGCAATCTGCCGAATGGCTGATACCGATGGAAGCCCAGCCCTGACAGCCTGATCCGCATGTCTGAACGAACGAGGGGGCGGAACGTCTTGGCGCTGGCCGCGATGTGCTGCGCCCGCACTGGCCCGTCTGGGCACCGTGCGAGGGACGCGTTCGGTGGGATCCTGGTGGCGTCGGCGTCGGACCGGGGTCCCGCTGCGGAAGTGGAACCTACTTCTGAGCCATCAGACCGGACTCCCAGACCCATGCGGCGATGCCCACACGGTTCCGAACGCCCAACTTCTTCTGCAGCCGGGCCAGGTGGGTCTTGACTGTCCCCGCGGAGATGAACAGTTCGGCACCGATCTCCGAGTTGGTCAGCCCCTCCGCGACGAGTCGGGCCACTTCCTCTTCGCGTGACGTCATCGGTTCGTCGGGTCGGCGGACCGCTCGGCGCTCACGTCGGAAGCGGTTGAGCAGCCGGGTGGTGACCTCAGGGCTGATCATGGAGTCTCCGGCGGCGGCCGCGCGCACGGCCTCGACGAGTACGGCGGAACGGGAGCGCTTGAGGAGGAATCCGCAAGCACCCTCGCGCAGTGCTGTGTGTACGTACTCGTCGAGGTCGAACGTGGTGACGACGACGACGCGCACAGCCGGCATCGAGCGGGTGATCTCCCGCGTCAGTTCCAGTCCGTCCATCTCCGGCATCCGGATATCCGCCAGCAGCACCTCGGGCTCCAGGGAGCGGATCGCCATCAGTGCCGCGATTCCGTTGTCGGCTTCCCCGACGACCTGCAAGTCCGTCTCGGCTTCGAGGATCCGCCGGAATCCCATGCGTATGTCGGCTTGATCGTCGGCGAGAAAAATGCGCGTCGTCATACCGCTCATGGTGCCATGGTCGAGGGAGGCGGCGAGGCCGGGTGATTTCGTTCATTCCATGCATTGGTTTTGGGCAGGGTGCGGAATAGTGCGTGACCGTCCGAGCGTCCACGGTGGGTTTGGGGTGCGCAGATCAGGGTTAAAGCGGATGCGAACCCTCCGATTGGGGTCTGCCGTGCAGCGGTTGCCAGCTGCCGCGCAGAAATAGAGGATTGGAATCAGTGAGCGGACAGGTCGAGAAGTGGGAGGGTGCGTGGATCCCGTAGATGAGGCGTACATTCCCGTTGGTTCCACTTGGTGCAAGCTGTTGGATTGCTGCGAGGATTCCTCATCCCGCTTCCCGCCGAGCGTGCGAGAAAATTCGGACTCCTCTTCGCGCGCTGCGCCACGTCGTCCGGGGGCCTGGAGTTGGCTCAAGCCGCTGCCGATGCCGTGCGCCCAGATCCACTCGTTCCGAGAGGCCACAATGAGGGTGGATTCCTTGGGCTTCTCCCAGCCTATGTCCCCGCGGAGGACAGTGAACCGTGTCTGCGGCGTCTCGCGTCCCTAGCTCCCTTGCCGGTACGACGAGCATGCGTCACCTGTTCGTCTCCGAAGTGCGGGCATATCCCGGCAGAGTTGCCGGTGCGGCGCTGGCGTGCGCGATAACGGCTGCCGCGGTGGGCGCGTGCGCGCTGCTGTTCATCGGCGCCGGCCTGCCGGACTTCCCGGAGAACTCTGCGGCGGCTGACGCCGCCCAGGACGCGAGGAACCTGCTGTCGCTTCTGCTGTCCATGCTGCTGATGTGTGCGGTCGTCGTGATCGGCTCGACCGTCTCGCTGTGGACGGGGCAACGCCTGGCCCAGTTCGCCGTGTTGCGCGCCCTGGGTGTCACCGCAGGCGGACTGCGCCGCATGGTTGCGGTCGATGTGGCGAGTCTCGCCTTCCTCGCAGCCGCCGCGGGTGCTGCCGTCGGCATGGTGCCGCTGGCACACCTCGGGAAGGATCTGCTCGTGGAACGCGGGCTCTTTCCCGAAGCGGCGCCGCTTCCGTCGGGAGGACAGACGTGGTGGACGGCCGTCGCCGTCTGTCTCACCACGGCGGCAGTGGCGCTGCTGGCGGCCATGGCTGCCGTGTTGGCTGCAGGGCGGGTCAGCCCCGGGGCCCTGCTCAAGGACGCGGAGCTGTCCGGGGCGTCGTCCCGGAGCCGGATCCGGCTGATCACGGGTGTCGCCATGGCCCTGGCCCTGTGCGTCCCTCTGCTGTTCGCCATGGCGTTCCTGGACATCCCCGCGACGGTCAGGGGGGCCATGGCGCCGGGCCTGGCACTGGTGGTGATCCCCACCCTCGCAGTGCTCCCGCCGTGGATCGTGCCCGTACTGGTCGTCCCCGCCTGCTGGGCCATGCGGGGCCTGGACCGCCGCGTGGGCCGTATCGCCGCCGCCGGGCTGCGGGCCGATCCCGCGCGGACGACGGCCATGGCGGTGCCGGTGCTGCTGGCGGTCGGCGTCGCCGTGTCCCTGCTCGGCGCGGGCGCCACCATCGGTCGGGCGGTCGAGCGGCAGACCGGGGAAGGATTGCGTGCCGACGGAGTGGTCACCGCCGAGCCGGGCGGCCGCCTCCCCGTCACATCCCGGACGTTCCCCGGAGGGACGGCCACTCCCCTGGTGGCATCGGAGGTCACCGCGCCTCCCACGTCTTTCGACGACGAACCGGCGGCCACCAGCGCCTGGGGCGTGGACGGACCCGCGCTGGCCGACGTCGTGGACCTCGATGTGCGCGAGGGGCGTTTGGCGGACCTTCGCGACGGCGCCTTCGCGGCCGGAGCCATGCAGGCCGACGGGCATCACTGGAGCGTCGGCCAGAAGGTGCGGCTGACCATGGCCGACGGCTCGCGCCGGACGCTGACCCTGGTTGCCGTCTTCGAACGCGACCTCGCCTTCCCCGAGTTCGTGATCCCGCGTTCCACCGCGCTCGACCGCACACCGTCGCCGTACGCCGACCGCATCCTGCTCACGGGCCAGATCCGGTCCTGGCCGAAGGAGCCGGGCCAGAAGGTCGACTCCCGGGCCGGTTATCTGGCCGACCTCGCCCCCCGCAACCCCGCCGACGACCTGGCCTCCCGATTGATCGTGGCTGTCGTCGCGGGCTATGCGCTCCTGGCCGCCGCGAACACCTGCTCGCTCGCCCAACGCGACCGCCGCGCACAGCGCTCCTCCCTGCGGGCGATGGGGCTGGGCAGATTCCAGCTGCTGCGCTGCGTCCTGTACGAGGCGGCCGGTGCCACTGCGGTCGGCGTGGCTCTGGCCGCTGTCACGGCCGTGACCTGCCTGGTTCCGCTGTCCGTGGTGCTCAAGGCCGGCCCGGTGCCGGGCTTCGACGGGCCGTGGAGCGTCGGAGTGCTGGTCGCCGCGGCTCTCGCAGTCGCCGTTCCGTCAGCCGTCACCGCTCATCCGCTGTCCGGCGTCCGGAAGCAGTTCGCGAGGAGACCGGCATGACGGAGCGATACGGGGAGAAAGGAGGCAGTCGTGCGTGAAAGGGCCTCGGCAGGCTGTTCTGGCGCCTGTACCTCGGAGAGTGGGCTTCCGTCGCGGGCACGGCTGCCTCGGTCATCGCGGGGTCCGTCGTCTCCCTGGACGACAGCGGAGACGTCCGTCCACCCGGGTCTTCCTTGTCCGATGCGTCGTCGCCGCAGATCGAGGCAGACCGTCATCACGTAGCTCAGCCGTGCTCGTCGGATCTTGGCTGTGCGGGAAGGTCACCGGTGCCGTTGGGGCGAGTGGGCCGGCGGGGACGATGTGTGGCGGTGGAGTCTGGCTCAACAGCGGGTGAGAACGAGTTCGCTCTGCCCCGGCACGACCTCCTCCGCGTCGCCTCCCGCCGATCCCCGCCTGCCAGAATGACCGGCCATGACGATTCGCGTGCTCATCGCCGACGATCAGGAGACGGTCCGCCGCAGCATGCGCCGCATCCTCGAGCAGCAGGCGGACATCGAAGTGGTCGGCGAGGCCGCGGACGGGGCGGAAGCGCTGGAGGCGGCGATCCGGTTGCGGCCCGATGTCGCTCTCCTGGACGTCCGGATGCCGCGCGCGGACGGGCTGGAGGTCACCCGCCGTCTGCTCGCCCCCGCGGCCGGGTTCCCGGGCAGGGTCGTCATCGTCACGACCTTCGACCTGGACGAGTACGTCTACCCGGCGCTGCGCTACGGGGCCTCGGGCTTTCTGCTCAAGCGCTCCGGACCCACGCTGCTCGTGGAGGCCGTGCGTGCGGCGGTGGCCGGTGACAGTCTGATCAGCCCTTCCATCACGGTACGGCTGCTCAGGCACGTCACCGGCCCGGGTACGGGGCCCGGCCGCGGCCCCGCGCCAGGACCCGGCTCCCGCTCCGGAGCCGGGCGCCGGTCCGGCACTCCCGCCGTCCCCGCGGCCCCCGCCGAACCGCTCACCAAGCGGGAGGGCGAAATCGCCGGGAAGGTCGGCGAAGGGCTCACCAACGCCGACATCGCGGCGGAGATGTTCATCTCACCGGGCACGGTCAAGACGCACGTCGCCAGCATCCAACGGAAGCTCGGTGTGCGGAACAGAGTCGGGATCGCCGTGTGGGCCTGGGAGAAGGGGTATGTCACGAAGTGACGAGCCGCCCCGCACCCGCTGATCGAATCGTCGGTGAACGGATGCCCCGCTCCGCGGACTGCATAGGCTGCCCGGTATGACGACGAGCCGTGCGGTGCCGGGGGGTTGGCGGAGCTTCGCCGTCGGTGCGGCGGTCGTCTGCCTGGTCCCGCCGGCTCTGCTCGGCCCGTCCGGTGCGCTGCTCGTCTGCGTATCTGCTCTGCTCGTCGTGGCGGTGCCGCTGCTGCGGTGGCCGTGGGGGAGGGTCACCGGGAGCGCGGCGGCGTTCGCGGCCATGGCGGTCTCCCTGCTCACGGACGTCCTCTACGCCGGCCGGCCGGGCCTCACGCTGCTGTGGATGCCCTTCGAATGTGCGGGGCTGCTGATCCTCACCGGGCGTCTCGTCCGGCATACGCGATCCCGGTACCTCCTCCCCGCCGGGCTGCTCGCGGTCCTCACCACGCTCGCCCTGCCGCTGCGCTTCACCCTGCGGAAGCCGGGTGCCGGGGCCGACGACGTGGTGATCATGGTGCTGGTGACGCTGCTGCCGGTGGCCTGCGCCGTCGGCATCGGCAGCTATCTGCGGTCCGCGGACAACCGGCGGCGCCGGGCGGTCCTGCAGGCCCGGCGGGAGCAGCGGCTGCAGATGGCGCGGGTCCTGCACGACTCCGTCGCCCACGAAGTGACCGGCATGGTGCTCGACGTGCAGGCGGCGCAGGTCGCACCGCAGGACCCGGGCGAGAGCCGGGCGCTGCTGTCCCGGGTGGAGGAAGCGGGCCTGCGGGCACTCGACTCCATGGACCGCGCTCTGCAGACCCTGCGCCGGGCCGAGGAAGTGCGCGAGGACGCGGGGGGCCAGGAGCCCGCGCATCCGTCGACCCGGGTGTACGGCGTGGCGGACCTGCCCGAACTGGTCGGCAGGTTCGCCGAGTCCGGCTCCGGCACGGCTGAACTGGACCTGGACGACGGTCTGGCCGGGGCGCTGCCGCGGGAGGTCGACGAGGCCGTGTACGTCCTGGTGCTGGAGGCGCTGACCAACGTCCGGCGCCATGCCGCCGGGGCCCGCCGGGTCACGGTGGCCGTCGGGCCGGCGAGCGGTGCCGTCGTACGGGTCCGGGTCGTGAACGACGGGGGCGGCAGCACCAGGCCGCTGCTCCCGTCCCGCAAGGGCGGCGGCACCGGGCTGGTCGGACTGGAGGAGCGGTACCGGAGCCTGGGCGGGGTGCTGGAGTCGGGTCCGTGCGCCGGCGGATGGCGGGTCGCGGGGACGCTGCCGGCGGCCGCGCCGACGGCCTCCTCCGGCAGCCGCTGACCGGGCCCGCTCACCGGCCGGACACCGGATATCTGCCGAACGGCAGATGTCCGGCGGGCTCGGAAAGATCACTCTGGACACGGCCTGTCGAGCTTTCCGGAGGTACGTGTGTTCTCTCGCAGATTGTCGCGGAGTGTCCTGGCTGCTGGCGCCCTGCTCCCGTTGTCCGTTCTCCCCGGTTGCGCCGATGTCGACGACGCGGCACCCGAGAAGAAGACGTTCGCCTTCGACGGGAGGACCCTCGACGTCCGGTCCCACGGAATGCCCGCGGACCTCGTCGCGACCGACCGCGACGACATCGAGGTGACCCGGTGGTTCGACGTCGGCTTCGGGGCCGATCCGCACTCCGAGTGGCGGCTCCGGGCCGGCCGACTGGACCTGGAGGCGGGCTGCGAAGGGTTCGCCAACTGTGACACGCGCTTCCGGGTCGAGGTGCCGAAGTCGGTGACCGTGCTGCGCGGCGGCAGGGCCACGAAGCTCACCGGCAGCGGGAAGTAGGGGGCGCGTCGTGCTGGAACTCGTCGACATCACCAAGGTGTACCGGGGCGGCAAGCGGGCTGTGGACGCCGTGACCATGCGGCTGGAGACCGGGATGCTGGGGCTGCTCGGCCCGAACGGCGCGGGCAAGTCGTCGCTGATGCGGATCGCCTCGACCGTGACCCGGCCGACCGGCGGAAGGGTGCTGTTCCACGGCACCGACGTGGTGGCCAGGCCCGGGGCGCTGCGCCGCTCCCTCGGCTACCTCCCGCAGGACTTCGGTGTGTACCCGAACCTCACCTCGCGGGAGTTCCTCTCGTATCTGGCCGCCGCCAAGGGGCTCTCGGTCCGCTCGGCCCGTGCCCGGATCGACGAGCTGCTGCAACTGGTCAACCTCACCGAGGCGGTCAAGCGGCCCCTGGGCACGTACTCCGGCGGCATGCTGCGCCGGGTGGGCATCGCTCAGGCGCTGCTCGCCGATCCGGAGGTCGTCATCGTCGACGAGCCGACCGCCGGTCTCGACCCCGAGGAGCGTGTGCGGTTCCGGAACCTGCTGAGCGAACTCGCCGCGGACCGGGTCGTCATGCTCTCCACCCACATCGTCTCCGACGTCGAGTCCGTGGCCTCCGACATCGCCGTGGTCGCCCAGGGGCGGCTGCTGCGCCGCGGGTCGCCGCAGGACCTGCTGGCCGCGGTCGAGGGACAGGTGTGGGAGGTTCTCGTCGACCCCGGCGACCTGCCGGACGTCCAGCGGCGGCAGCTCGTCAGCAGGATGCTCCGCACCGCGGGCGGAGTGCGGGTCCGGCTGCTGGCGCAGGGCCTGCCGTACGGCGGCGCCGAGCAGGTCACCCCCGAACTCGAGGACGCGTACCTGGCCATCGTGAACCGGGCCGGGCAGCCGTACGCGCCGTCCGCCTCCGACCGGTCTGCGGGGTGGCGGTGATGCCGGAGACCGTGGTCAGGCTCGCGGTCGGCGACTTCCGCGACCGGGTGCGTCGGCCCGCCTACGCCGTCGTCCTGATCGCGGCCGTAGGGCTGGGCTACCTCGCCACCCCGGCCCCGGAGTCCGACTGGGTGGTCATGCAGGTGGGCGACTACCGGGGTACCTACAACAGCGCGTACACCGGCATGGTCGTCGCGCTGGCCGCCACCGTCTGGCTCCCGCTGGGCGGGTTCTACGTCGTGCGCAACGCGATCGCGCGCGACGAGGCCACCGGAGTGGGCCGCCTCCTGGCGACGACGCCGCTGCGGACGTGGACCTACCTGATCGCCAAGTTCCTCAGCAGCGTGCTGGTGCTGGCCTCCATGCTGGGCGTCCTCGCGGTCACCGCGCTGGTCATGCAGTGGGCGCGCGGGGAGACCATGGCGGTCGACCCGGTGCGGCTGCTGAGCCCCTTCGTGAGCATCGCGTTGCCGCTGATGGCGCTCACCGCGGCCGCGGCGCTGCTGTTCGAGACGATTCCGCCGCTGAGAGCGGGCCTCGGCAATGTCCTGTGGTTCTTCGTCTGGACCGTCCTCGTGCTCGCCGGCCAGTCTCCCCACGCGCCGCTCGGCGGCATCGGAGTGCACAGTGTCGTCCAGTCGCTCGGCGCGGGCCTGGCGGAGCAGGGCATCGACCCCGGCACGGCCGGTGAGTTCAGTCTGGGGCTGACGCAGATCCAGGAGCCGTTGAAGACCTTCGACTGGCAGGGCTTCGATCCGGACGCCGCGTTCCTGCTCGGCCGGTACGCGCTGGTCGCCATCGCGCTGGGCCTCGCGCTGCTGCCAGTGCTCTGGTTCCCCCGGTTCGACCCGGCCCGAGGGCGCGGACTCCGGGCCCCGGCCTCGGGCCTCCTCCTGAACCCGGCAGCAGGCACCGCGAGCGGCGGTGCCGTCCCGGCGGCAACCGGCCTGCCCGTCGCGGGGGTCCGGGACGACCGCGCGGAAGCGCGGCCGGCCGCGTTCGCGAATCCGCCGCGCACCCCCGTGACATACGGCAGCCCCGCGCTGCGCCTGCTGGCGGGGGAGGTGCGCATTCTCGTCCAGGGCATCCCGCTGTGGTGGTGGGCGGGAGTCCTCGTCCTCGCAGTCGCCTCCCAGATGGTCACGCCCGCGACCGGTGTCACCCGCATCCTGCTGCCGGTGGCCTGGATCTGGCCGGTGCTCATCTGGTCCCGGCTGGGCACCCAGCGCCATGAGCACGGAGTCGAGGCCCTGCTGGGCGCCTGTCCGGCGGTGCGCAGCAGGACGGCGGCGGAGTGGGGGGCCGGGTTCCTGCTCACGGCCGCGGCCGGGATCGGACCGGCGCTCCGCATGGTGACCGGAGCCGACACCCAGGGCCTGGTCCACTGGTTCCTCGGGGCGCTGTTCATCCCGTCCTTCGCGCTGCTCCTCGGCACGCTCAGCCGGACGCACCGCCTCTTCCAGTTCGCCTACCTGCCCCTCTGGTACGGCACGGTCAACGGCCTCGCGGCGGTCGACTTCATGGGCGCGATCCGGGCCGACGACGGCAGTCCGGCCGGTCTGCCGCCGGTGTTCCTGGCGGCGGCCGTGGTCGTGATGCTCTCGGTCGTCTTCCTGTCGGGCGCCGCCCGCCGGGCGACGTCGTAGCCGCACGACGCGCTGGCGCGGCCCGGGTCGGGTCGGGCCGGGCCGGGCGCCTGCGCGGGCAGGTGGCGTGAGAGTTCCGCCCGCACCTCCGGAACGTCGGCACGGAGGACGGACCGGTCACCGGGTCTGGGGCGTCCATTTCACGAACCGGACTGCGCCCTCTCCGAAGGGGCAACCGAACAGGAGTAGAATTCCTGACCAGGTACCGCAGGGTTATTGCGGCCAAATCGGAATGAGTGAGGCCGGGCAACCTGCGTCCGGCGAGATTTTCATGAGGGGATTGGGTGGCGAAAGTCGACTCCGGGCCCTGTGCGGTGAGGGATAGTGGGGCAAAATGCAAAGCGTCCTCAGAGGTGAAGGCGGCGTCGGGTGAGAACGGTGCGCGCTGATCTCGCAATCTGGTGCCGGGAAAATGTAGAATATGAATTCAAGCGAGACTTCTACCAGCGGGGGTCCGACGCAAGATGAAGGTGCAAGCCGTCGCCCGCACCGGGGCAGCACTTCCGTCCGATGCGCTGAGTGAGCGATGGAACATCGCGGAATCAACTGAATTCGCCATCACTCCTGGATGTGAATATATAGTTTTTGGTATCACCTGCGTGAGTGGTCTTTTCTGGTACTATATCCTTGATGATCGAAATTTGGGATACCCGGTGTGGCATCCCTGTGCGCTATTTGAAGTGAAGGATGGAACTATTCCTTCGTGGTGGATTGCCAACTATTTTCCCCATTACTTGAATGAGCGCTCCGGGGTATCGATCATTTCATTTCCCGAATGGGCTGCGGATGCATTGTTCTACGAGAAGCTCTTCGACGGAGATTCTGCGGCGCTGGCCGCATTTAATGTCGAGGTTGAGCGTCAGTCCTCCATCTGAAGGCGAGTTCGTGATGCGACGGCGAGGGCGCTGCGATCGCGGGTCATGGACTCGATCCAGCCGCGACTGGATCTGTCCAACAGCCCCCGGCGGTCTGCTGGGCAGGTGGGTGGCTTCGGCGGCAGGGTCGCCGAAGCTGTCGGTCATTTCCACGTCGGTGAGAGGTGCATCGTCCAGATCGACGACCGCAGGGCCGGCCGCTGTGTACGCGTCACAGCCTCGTCGGGGGTACCGGTCAGCGATCCGCGCATAGTCAGGCTCGGGCGGATGTGGAACCTCGCTGTCCAGGTCCGCGGGCGATATCCAGGGCCGGGGTGCCACCGGGGGCGACCTGGTCGACGGCACCACGCGTACAGGCCGCGTTTGGCTTTCGGCCTGCCGAGGGCCTGGAGTTCGGGGGCGCTGTTGGGTCAGGCGCTTGTCGAAGGGCATTCCCTGGCCGAGGTGACGGCGGTGGCGTGGTTCGGCCTTGCCGACGCCCAGGCTGACGAAGGCGCCGATGCCGCCAGTCTCGATCATGTGGGTGCCCTCCTGTGGGCTCTCTCCGGTCGGCATGTCGCGGCGCCGATCACCTGATCCGCACCACGAAGCGCCTCCCGAGCCGTGAAAGGCGCGGTGGGCCTGCCTCTAGCGTGTGGTCTGCCACTGCCCCGGAGTTGGCGACGTCCCGAGTCATGTACTCGGCAAGGGAGTACCGGCTCGACAGTCGGAGGCATCCTTTGCTCTGTGTCCGCGGCCCTGCCCCCCGGGGCGGGGCCTCCGGTGCCGCTCCAGCCGTGCCGGGGGCGTGCGGTCCCCGGGGCCGGGCCGAGGGTCAGGCCCTCACCTTGGCCGGGCCGGGGGTCAGGCCGTCACCTTGGCCAAGAACGCGTCGAGGTTGGCCGCCGCGCGCTGGATCTTCTCCTCGACGGTGAGCGACTCGCGGTACCGGACGGCGAGGCCCGTGTCCTTCTTGCCCCGTACGTAGAGCGAGCAGCACAGGTCGCTGCAGAGGTAGGTGCCCACCGAGTTGCCCTGCTTCCCGGCCTTGCCGGCCATCGGCGCGACCATCAGCGAGACGCCGCTCGTGTGGTCGGTCAGGCATATCGAGCACATGCTGCGCCGGGTCTGCCAGGGGGCCGGGGCGGGGCAGCGCAGCGCGAGGGCCCTGGGGCGGTCGCCCCGCCGGGTGACCAGATAGGCGCGGTCGGGGGCCTGGGGGTCCCGCCAGCCCAGGTAGTCCAGGTCCTCCCAGGGCCGCTCGGCCAGGTCGCGCGGCACGGACAGCCGCCGGGCCTCTCCCTTCGTGCAGTTCACGAACGCGGCCCGGATCTCTCGCTCGGTCAACGGTTGCATAAGGGTGAGGCTAATTTGCCTAAAGGTGTTAGGCAAATGCATAATCGTCTCGTCTGAACAGGAGGATCGTCATGGTGCGTGCGGGGCTGACCACGGAGCGACTGACCCGGGCGGGCGCGGAGCTGGCCGACGAGGTCGGCTTCGACCAGGTGACCGTCTCGGCGCTGGCCCGGCGCTTCGACGTCAAGGTCGCGAGCCTGTACTCGCATCTGCGCAACTCGCAGGACCTCAAGACGAAGATCGCGCTGCTCGCCCTGGAGGAGCTGGCCGACCGGGCCGCCGAGGCGCTCGCCGGGCGCTCCGGCAAGGACGCGCTGACGGCCTTCGCGAACGTCTACCGCGACTACGCGCGGGAACACCCCGGGCGCTACGCCGCCACGCAGACCAGGCTCGACCCGGAGACCGCGGCGGCCAGCGCGGGAGTCAGGCACTCCCGGATGACCCGGGCGCTGCTGCGCGGCTACGACCTGGCGGAGCCGGACCAGACGCACGCGGTCCGGCTGCTGGGCAGCGTCTTCCACGGCTACGTGAGCCTGGAGATGGGCGGCGGGTTCAGCCACAGCGCCCCGGACACCCAGGTGACGTGGGAGCGGGTGCTGGACTCCCTCGACGCCCTGCTGCGCAACTGGCCCGAGCCCCGCCCGTGACGCCCCTCCGCACCCGGACCCCGGACCACCTGCAGCGGCCCGGACCGACCTGTACCGGCCCGGCCCGGAGCGCTCTGCACAGCGCTGTACCGACCCGCACCGACGACGCGAACAGGCTGAGGACATGCACGCCGAGGACGACTGGACCACCACGCCCCTGACCGCGGACCTCGTGCGCGGGGCGCTGGAACTGGAGCGCACCGAGCGCGGGCTGCTGCCGCACTGGCTGCCCGCCGCGGCCCGGGCGCAGTGCGACGACGGACAACTGCGCATGGCCGAGTCCCAGCCCTCCGGGGTGCGGCTGGCCTTCCGCACCGCGGCGACCGCCGTCGAACTCGACACCCTGCCCACCAAGCGGGCCTACGCCGGTGTCCCGTCCCGCCCCGACGGGGTGTACGACCTGGTCGTGGACGGCAGTCTGGCCGACCAGGGCGGAGTGCGGGGCGGCAACATCCTGACCGTCGACATGACGGCTGGGACCGCCGAGACCGCTTCCGGCCACGGCGGCACGCTCCGCTTCACCGGGCTGCCGGACCGGATGAAGGACGTCGAGATCTGGCTGCCGCACAACGAGACCACCGAGCTGCTGGCCCTGCGCACCGACGCCCCCGTCGAGCCGCTGCCCGACCGGGGCCGCAGGGTGTGGCTGCACCACGGCAGTTCGATCAGCCAGGGCTCCGACGCGGCGAGCCCCACCACGACCTGGCCCGCGCTCGCCGCCGCGAGCGGCGGCGTGGAGCTGGTCAACCTGGGGCTGGGCGGCGGTGCGCTGCTCGACCCGGGCACCGCCCGCGCGATGCGGGACACCCCGGCCGACCTGATCAGCGTCAAGATCGGTATCAACGTGGTCAACAGCGACCTGATGCGGCTGCGTGCCTTCACCCCGGCCGTGCACGGCTTCCTCGACACCCTCCGCGAGGGCCATCCCGACACGCCGCTGCTGGTCGTCTCGTCCCTCCTGTGCCCGATCCACGAGGACACCCCCGGCCCCAGCCTCCCGGACCTGGAAGCGCTCGGGGAGGGTCGGCTGCGGTTCCTGGCCATGGGCGATCCGGCGGAGCGCGCCGCGGGGAAGCTGACCCTGCGGAGCATCCGCGAGGAGCTGTCCCGGGTGGTGCGCTCCCGGGCGGCCGACGACCCGAACCTGTACTACCTCGACGGACTGGAGCTGTACGGCGAGGCGGACGCCGCCGAACTGCCGCTCCCCGACGAGCTCCACCCGGACGCGGCCACCCACCGCCGCATCGGCGCACGCTTCGCCGGGCTCGTGTTCGCGGAAGGGGGCCCGTTCGCCGCCGCCGGAGCGTGAGCGGCCGTGGCGGGCCCTTCCTCGCGCGCTTCTTCGTGCCCTTCATCGCATGCTTCCCCGCGCCTTTCCCTGCGCCTTTCCCTGCGCCCTTCCCTCCCTCCCCCCGGTCCTGTGCGCGTTTCCCGGGCTTCGGGCCTCCCCGCACTGCGGCTCCGGCGGCGCGGGGAGGCGGCGGCTGCGGGGGAGGGCGGCGCCGGGGAGCGCGCCGCCGCGCGTCACTCCGTGCGGAGGCCGGCCGGGCGCATCATGCGCCACAGCAGTGGCAGGCTCAGCAGCGTCACGACGGCGACCAGCCCGCCGCCGACGGCGAACATCGGCCAGACGACGCCCCAGTCCGCGACCGGCCGCGAGATGACCTTCAACAGGGTCCAGCCGAGGCCGAGTCCGAACGCCGAGGCCAGTACGAGACCCAGCGCCACCGGGATCGCCGTCTGCCAGAGCACGGAGGCGCCCAGCGTGCCGCGGCGGGTCCCGAAGGCCACCAGCACCGCCAACTGCCGCCTGCGCTCGCGGAGCTGCTCCGCCTGGGAGACGACCATGCTGGCGGCGATGAGCACCAGCACCGCGGTGGCCGCGGCGAAGACGACCCGGCTCAGCTCGGCGAACCCTGCGGAGACCTCTGTCGGCTGCGACAGCCACACGTCGGCTGCCGGGCTCTGCCGGAAGACGGTCGTCCGGACGTGTTCCAGCGCCTCCGGCTCCTCGTCCTGGAGCCGCACCGAGCCGGTGTACTGGAGATCGAGACGGTCGGGGGAGAGCGCGCCGGGCGTCACCAGGATCCCGGTGACCGGAGCGCCCCAGCCGGACGGCTTCGCTGGCACGGTGGGCGTGTCGTCGGGGATCCGCCAGTTCCCGGTGCCGCGGCCGTCGGGCCCGGCCACCCGGAGGGCGGCTCCCGGGCGCGGCGGAGCGGGACGGCTGGTCTCCTCGTCCGCGTCCCGCGGGTCCGCCGCCGCGCGGAAGACCTGCCCGTCGCGGCAGGAGCCGATCTCCGCCACCTCGCGCAGGGTGCCGCAGTCGCCCACGATGACCTGCGCGTACTCCGCAGCGTCGGTGCCCGCCGGCTTCCCCGCGATCTCCTGGGTGCTCTCCAGGAACCCGGTGGTCCCGGCGACGCCCGGGGTGGCGGCGAGGGCCCGGTCCAGCTTCCGGGCGCCCGCGGTGTCCACCGTGAGGTCGATGACGTTCACCTGCCGCAGCGCGGACTTCTTCAGACCGGTTTCGTGGCTGGCCTCCGCCTGGGCCCCGGCGAACAGGAGCTGCAGTGCGACGGCCCCGGCCACGGCGATGGTGATGCCGCTGACGGCCCGGGTCGCCGTGCCGCTGGACAACTGGAGCCGGCGCACCGCGAGCTGCCAGGAGACCGGCCCCCCGCGCAGCTTGCCGACCAGTCGCTCCACCATCCAGGGCAGCAGGAGCGCGACCCCGCTCAGCAGCGCCACCACCCCGGCGGCGACCTGGAACTCGTTCACCTGGCCGCCGCCCCCCGGACCCAGCGTCCCGGCCAGCGGCAGCAGCAGTGCCAGCCCGACCACCGGGGGCAGCAGCCGCCACCACAGACGGCGCGGCCGCGGTGTGCTCTCCCGCGTCACCCGCACCGGCTCGATCGTCACGCCCCGCAGCGCGAACACGGCGGCGCCGACCGTCACCAGCGGCAGCCCGAGCACCACCAGTGCGCCCAGCACCGGGTCCGGGACCACATCGGCGGGGAAGACGCTGACGTCGAAGAGGGTGACGTCCGCGGCCAGTCCGCGCCCGAGCAGGAAGACCGCGCCGCCGAGCAGCAGTCCCAGCACCGCTCCGGCCAGCGACTCCCCGGCGGCGATCCGGCGGGTCATGGCCGCGTCGGCCCCCACCAGCCGCAGGGCCGCCAACCGCTGGTCCCGCCGTTCGCCGCCGAACCGGGTGGCCGTCGCGATGAAGGTGGCCACCGGCATCAGCAGCACCGCGCACGCCACCGCGCCGAGCAGGATCAGCAGCGGGTCCACGTCGCGGTGCTCCTCGACGTGGCCGAAGTACTTCACGCGCTGCGCGTCCTCGGCCCGCAGCGTGTCACTGCCCAGGTAGAAGGAGAGATCGGCCGGTCCGAGCAGGCCGTCGTCCGCGATGACGCCGACGACCCGTGCGTTCAGCCGTTTCGCGAGCTCAGCGCCCTCCGCGGAGTCGAGCAGCTCCTTCAGTGCGGGCGAGACCACGATCTCGCCGGGGCCGGGTATCCGCTCGGTGCCCGGCGGGGTGACCGGGTGGCTGCCGTCGGCCTGCAGGAGCCGGCCGTCGATGTCCTGCCCGTGGAAGGTGGTGTTCGCCACGGCCGTCAGCAGGGTGCGTTCGGTGGCCCGGCTCTCGTCCGTCGAGGTGGCGTTCCCCAGCACCGAGCCGTTGACCGCGCGGGCGTCCCGGCGGGACTCCTGCGCGCTCATGATCGACGGCACCGCGGCGGCCAGCAGCAGCATCGCCACCCCGAGCCCCACCCCGACGGCGGTCAGCAGGGTGCGGAGCCGGCCCTGACGGCCGGCGAAGGCGAACCCGGCGCCCATGGCCAGGTCCCGTGTCCACTCGCGCACCCGGTGCGCCCTGGGCCTGCCGCTCATACCGCGCCCACCACACCGCTCATGTCCCGTGCCGTGCCGTCCCGGACGACGACCTCGCGGTCGGAGTAGGCGGCCACCCGCGCCTCGTGGGTGACCAGCACGACCGCGGCCCCGGTCTCGCGGGCGGCTGCCGTCAGCAGTTGCATGACCCGCTCCCCGTTGAGCGAGTCGAGCGCGCCGGTCGGCTCGTCGGCGAAGACGACGCGGGGCGATCCGGCCAGCGCGCGGGCCACGGCGACGCGCTGGCCCTGGCCGCCGGACACCTGGCCGGGCCGGTGGTGGCGGATGTCGTCGACCTCCAGTCGCTCCAGCCACTCCTGGGCCCGCGCCTCGGCCTCCTTGCGGCGTGTGCCTCCCAGGCGCAGCGGCAGGGCCGCGTTCTCCAGGCAGGTCAGCTCGGGCACCAGTTGGCCGAACTGGAAGATGAACCCGAAGTCGCCCCGGCGGAGCGCGCTGCGCTCCGCGTCGGAGAGCGCCGACATCTCCCGGCCCTGGTAGGTGACCCGGCCCGCGTCCGGCGGGACGATTCCCGCCAGGCAGTGCAGCAGCGTGGACTTGCCGGAACCCGAGGGGCCCATCACCGCGACGACCTCACCGGCGGCGACGGAGAAGTCGGCACCGGAGAGCGCCGCGGTCGATCCGTAGGTCTTGTGCACGCCCTCGGCGTGCAGCAGGGGTCCGGCCGCCGGGCCGGAGCCTTGGCCGGTGCTGAGTGGGGGGAGCAAGGGGCGCACCTCCGGGGTGGGTTCGTGGGTGGGGCGGCGGCCGTCTCGGGGCCGGCGCGGGTCGGCTTCGGCTGCCGCACCGCTCGGGACATTTCCGGGGCCGGAGTGGATCGCCCCGGCGGATTGTCTGAGGGGAATGCCTCGGCGGGTGTGCCGAGGCGGAAGCGGAAGGGGTCGTGGTGGGTATCGGTGCTGGTCCGCCGTCGGCCGTCCGCCGTCGGCCGTCCGCCGTCGGCCGTCGGCCGCCGGTCACCGGCCTTCGCCGGTCGGCTGGTCGGTCGGTCGGCCGGTCCGCCGGTCCGGCGGTCCGGCGGAGGCCGGTGGGGCGGGTGGCGGATGGACATGCGCGACTCTACATCATGTGTATACACGGGGTGTATACATGTCCGCGGCGCCCCCGGGGGTGCGGCCGTCAGGCGCCGGCCTCCGCGTCTGGCCTCCGCCCCGGAGCCGGACCCGGAGGCCGGTACAACGTTGGATGGCGGGTTCGGCGGAAAAGTTCACGACGTGTCAGGGGTGCTTCTCGCTGTCGGGGCTGCACTCCTGAAAGGTGGAGAATGACCGTTTTGCGCTAACGTGATCGTATGAACACCGTACGAAGGGGTGCGCGGCTCGTGTCGGTGCTCACCGGGGCGCTGGTCGCGCTGCTGCTGACGACCGCGGGTCCCGGCGGACCGCGCGCCGCGGACGGCGACGGGGTCTCCGCCGTGGCCGCCGCACTGCGGGACGGTCCCGTCCACGTCGACCCGCGCGCCCGCGACGTGCTCCCACCGGCGGCCGCCAAGGCGCTGCGGAACACCGTCGAACGGGCCGACAAGCCGGTCCTCGTCGCCGTACTGCCGGCCGACGGCGACTTCGACCGGAAGACGCTGCTGCAGGAACTCCGCGCCGAGACAGGCATCACCGGCGTCTACGCGGTCGCGCTCGGGGACCGCTTCGACGCGGGCGCCGACCACCAGGTCATGTCGCGGGACGCCGTCCGGGACGCGGTCGGCGCCGTACGGCGCGCGCACCCGGGGGATCCGGGCGCGATGGTCACCGACTTCACCGACCGCGCGGTCCGGCAGGCATCCGGTTCGGCGCCCGCGGCCTGGGACGGGGGCGGGGCCGCCGGGGACGGCGGGCGCACCGGAGGCGGCACCGCGGCGATCGTCACCCTCGGCGTCCTGGTGCTGCTCGCCGGGGCCGGCGCCTTCCTGGTCAGCCGGGGCTCCCGCAGGCGGCGGGCCCGGCTGGAGCGGGCCGGACTGGAGAAGCTGCGCCCGGTCGTGGACGAGGACATCACCGCGTTCGGCGAGGAGTTGAGCCGGATCGGCTTCGACCCGGCCACCGCCACCGCCCGCGCCCGTCCAGGCGGCACCGGCACCGCCCGGACCGGGGGCGAGGCGGGCGGGACGGATGGGATGGACAGGACGGACGGGGAGGACAGCACGGGCGGGGAGGACGCGGATGCCGCGCGCGAGGACTACGCGCAGGCACTCGACGCGTACGACGACGCCAAGACCCGGATGGCCGCCGCGCGCCGCCCGCAGGACGTACGGGGGGTGAGCCGGGCGCTGGCGGACGGCCGGTTCGCGCTCGCCACCCTGGACGCGCGGCTGCGCGGCACGGCCCTGCCCGAGCGCCGGGCCCCGTGCTTCTTCGACCCGCGGCACGGGCCGTCGGTCGAGGACGTGCAGTGGGCGCCGCCGGGCGGAACCGAGCGGGCCGTCCCCGTCTGCGCGGCGGACGCCGCCCGGCTGGCCGGCGGCGAGGAGCCCGCGGCCCGCGAGGTCGGCACCCCGCAGGGGCCGCGGCCGTACTGGGAGGCCGGACCGGTGTACGCGCCGTGGGCCGCCGGGTACTTCGGCGGCGGGCTGCTGCCCGGACTGCTGACGGGCACCCTGCTGGGCGGTGCGCTCGGCGGACCGTACGCGGACGGGTTCGGCGACCCCTCGGGCGGGGGCGACTTCGGCGGCGACTTCTCCGGGGGCGGCGCCGATCCGAGCGATTTCGGCGGCGGCTTCGGCGACGGCGGCGGTTTCGGCGGCGGTGATTTCGGGGGCGGCTTCTGAGGCCGGGGCAGGGGGCGATTTCCGGCCGAACTCCGTTCCGCCGCGCCCGGCGGGCCGCCACCGAAGCCGCCACCCCGCCGCTTCCGAGGGGTTTGCCCTGGCGGATCGGCGGTTACGTGCACCGGTACGCGAGAGTGAGCTCGCCTCGCGGAGGCACCGGCGGGTTGGGGACACAGCCCCCGGTGCCGTTTTTCGGGTGCGATGCCCGGTTGGCGCAGGGTTGCTGGTGTCGGGCCGGTGGGTTCACGCTCGGAGGAGTCCGGAACGCGGGGTCGGTCGTGACAGCGGTTCCGTGTTCAAGGACCGTCCGACGCTGGGAGAGCTTGATGAGTGCCGCAACCGGGTCTGCGCGTACGTCTGCGCTCGCGGGATGCCCGCGGCCCAGAACCGTACCGCCGGGCGAGGCGACGGCCCCGGCCGCGCCCCCGGCGCACAGGGCCGAGTGCGAGCCCGCCGCCGCGGACGGTGATGCGGAACCGGACCGCTCGGCGGACTCCGGTGACGCGCCGCTGTCCGCGCGGGAGCGCGAGGAGCTGACCGCGCGGATCGACGCACTCGAAACGGAGGTCGGGCAACTCCGGGAGGCGCTGGCCAGCCGTCCCGTCATCGACCAGGCCAGGGGCATGGTGATGGCGCTGGCGCCCTGCGACGCGGAGGCGGCCTGGCAGGTCCTGGTGCGGGTCTCCCAGCACTCCAACGTCAAGCTGCGGAGCGTGGCCGCCGCACTGGTGTCCGGCGCCGAGGGCGCCGCCGTCCCCAAGCCGGTGCGCAAGCATCTGGCCACCGCCCTCCGCGAAGTGCGGACGGCGCCCGGCCGACGCGGCAGAAGCGGCCCCTCGGACCGCCGCGAGTTGCGCGCACAGCGCTGACTCCGTCATGTGACCCGCGCGGACACCGCCCGGTGACCCGCAGACGGTGCGGACACCGTCCGGCCGACCGGTAGACGACCGCCGACCGGTAGACGACCGCCGACCGGCAGACGACCGGTGCGGACACCGGCCAGGCGACCGGTGCGACACCCCTGCGAGCCGACCAGTCGGCCGGTCCGGCGCCACGCGCTCGTCGTCCCGGGCTGCGCGGCCGGCGCCGAGGCACGCGCTCGCTGCACCGAGCTGCGCGGCCGACCCCGAGCCGGGCCGCCTGAGCCCCTTCCGGCTGGATCCCGACCCCGCCGCGGCCCCGGACGGGACCCGGTCCCGAGGGACCCGGTCCCGAACGGCGCCCGGCCCCGATGCGCGCAGCCGCGGCTGCGGGGCCGGTCAGCGGACCGCGTCCGCGGAATCGCGCCGCTCCGGTCCGCGGTGGGACCTCCGACTACTCGGTCGCGTACTCCTGCGGCCGCTCCGCGGCCGGGCGGCCGGGCTGCTGACCGGCTCGCGGGCCGGAGGGCCCGGTCGGCGCCTTGGGCGCGGGCGGCGCGTAGCGGCGCGGCTGCTCGGGAGCAGCGGCAGGAGCAGGGCCGGCGGCAGGGGCAGGGCCGACGGCAGGACCGGGCGCCGGAGGCTCGGCCGACTCCGGTCTTCCGGTACTGGGGTGGCGGTGGTGCACGGGCGAGAAGTCCACCGCCTGCTCGGCTTCCTGGGTGAGTGCCTCGGCGGCCTGGCGTACATCGCCCGGCACGTCGCCGTGCTCCTCGATCAGGCTGCTGTAGATGGGCGGACCGGTGGCGCTGTCGGTCGTCATGCGGAGAATCTCCTGGTGAGGGTATGGACAAACAACCGGCCATCTACATGGATGCAGATGGCCGGACGCCGACCTTACGCCCCCCGTCCGGGCGCACCTCCACGCGGGCCCGCCGCCGCTGCGCGCTCCGACCGTCCCGCACAGAACCGCACAAACTCCGTACGGTCCCGTGCAGTCCCGGACAGTCCGAGGAACAGCCCCAGGAACACTCGGCCGCTCCGCGCCGTGCTGCCGCCGGGTCCTGGGGGTACGTGCGGGCCGCCGGTGAAGCGGCCGACCGGGGCACAGGGCCGGGCGTGCGTCCCCCGGCAGGGTCGGGGGCGTCCACCTGACAGGTGCGGGTGTTTACCGGAGCCGGAGTCGGATACACGAGACTCCACGTGCTTGGGAGTACAGGCACATCGCGGGAGGAGACCCCCAGGGTCCCCCGGGTGTGTCACCCGGGCCGCTTCTCCCGCGGTTGTCCATGTGTCAGCGACACCCGGAGGAGCCCGATCCCATGTGCCCCGTGAGGTACCGGCCCCAGCGCACCCGCCACAGCCACGACGACGCACCCGACACCGCGGAGGACTTCGCGCGGCTGGCGGCGCTGCCGGAAGGCCCGGAGCGGGAAGAGCTGAGCGGCCGACTGGTGGAGGCGTGGCTGCCGATGGCGCATCGGCTGGCCGCCAAGTACCGCAACCGCGGTGAGTCGCTGGAGGACCTGGAGCAGGTCGCCGCGCTCGGTCTGGTCAAGGCGGTGGACCGCTACGACCCCGCGCAGGGAACGCCGTTCGTGCCGTTCGCGGTGCCGACCGTGACCGGTGAGATCCGGCGGCACTTCCGTGACCACACCTGGGACGTGCATGTTCCCAGGCGAGTGCAGGAGCTGCGGAACAAGGTGCGGAACGCCGTGCGGGAGCTGACCGCGGGCCTGGAGGAAGGCCCGCCGTCGGTGGCGCGGATCGCCGAGCACACGGGCATGTCCGAGGAGGACGTGGCCGCGGGGCTGGAGGCGCTGGACAGCTTCCGCTCGCTGTCGTTGGACGCGTCGGTCGCGGGGAGTGCCGACGACGGCTTCTCGCTCGCCGACACGCTCGGGGTCTCGGAACCCGAGTACGACACGGTGGTGGCGCGGGAGGCGGTCAAGCCGTGCCTGCGTGAACTGCCCGAGCGCCAGCGGCAGGTGCTGTACCTGCGCTACTTCCGCGACATGACCCAGTCGCGCATCGGCGAGGAACTGGGCATCTCCCAGATGCACGTCTCCCGGCTGCTGTCCAAGAGCTGCGAACGGGTCCGCCGCCAGGTCGAGCACGAGCGCCGGGCCGCACGCCGCCCCGCGGAGACGAGCTCCGGCCGCACCGGCAGGACCGGGCGTACCGGTACCGGGCGCGGCACCCCCCGCGCGACCGGCGCCGGGCAGACCGCGCGCCGCACCCCGGCGGTCGCCTCCGACGTCGCGGCAGCGGCCTGACGGCAACCTCGAACGCCTCCGGCGCCGCATTCTCGGCGCCGGAGCAGTCGCCCCGGACCTCACCGCCGGGGTGCCCGGATGATTCCGGGCACCCCGGCGCGGGCTCGCCCGCAGTGCGCCGCTGCGCGCCGTCGTCGGCTGTCGCCGATGCGGCAGCGGCGGCAGCGGCCGACCGCGTGGCCCCGGGTGCCTCAGCCGGCCGTCGTCGCGTGCAGGGCCTCGGTGACCTCCGCGTCGGTGATCTGCGGGAAGTTCTGGTACCAGAGGCCCACGGCCTCGAAGACGGCCGGCTGGTTCGGGCAGAGCACGGTGTCCGCCTCGCGGCTGAGGTCCCTGACGGCCTGCGGTGAGCCGACCGGGACCGCCAGGACGAGCCGCGCGGGCCGCTGCCGCCTCAGATGCCGCAGCGCGGCCCGGGCCGTGACGCCCGTGGCCAGCCCGTCGTCGACGACGAGGACGGTACGGCCCTCGATCCGCGGCTCGGGGCGGTCGCCCCGGTAGAGGTCCTGGCGGCGGTGCATCTCGGTGCGCTCGTGCGCGACCGTCGAGGACAGCCGGTCGGCGGTGAGCCCCAGCATCTCCAGGGCCGTCGTGTCGTAGACCGGCGGATCCTCCCCGGCGATGGCTCCGACGCCGTACTCCGGCCGCCCCGGCAGCCCGATCTTGCGGGCGACGAGCACGTCCAGCGGCGCGTGCAGCGCGCGTGCCACCTCGGCGGCGACGGGTACGCCGCCCCGCGGCAGCGCCAGCACCAGTGGATCCCGCAACTCCTCCGTACGCTGCAATCGGCTGACTTCCGCGGCGAGTTCGCGGCCCGCCTGGACGCGGTCTGCGAAACGCATCTCGGCTCCCTTCTCGCTACGCCCGGCCGATGCCGGGCTGGCCCGGTCCCGGTCGTCCCGGTCCGGGCCGTCCCGTCCCGGGCCTCACTCGCCGTCCGTGGTGGGCGGGAGCGCGAACCAACCGGCCGCCACCCGCGCGACCTCCTCCAAGGTGCCGGGCTCCTCGAACAGGTGGGTGGCGCCCGGGACGATGTGGATCCGGTGCGGGGCGCGCAGCCGCTCGGCGGCGGCCTCGTTCAGCCGCAGCACCTGGTGGTCGTCACCACCGACGATCAGCAGTACCGGGGCCAGCACCTGCGGCAGGGTGTCGCCCGCCAGATCGGGCCGGCCTCCGCGGGAGACCACCGCGTACACGGTGCCCGGCCGCTCGGCCGCGGCCGTCAGTGCCGCCGCCGCCCCGGTGCTCGCCCCGAACAGGCCCACCGGCAGCCCCGCCGTCCGGCCGTGGCGCGTCAGCTCGTCGACGGCTGCCACCAGTCGGCGGCCCAGCAGCGGGATGTCGAACCGGTGCTCCGCCGTCGCGGCGTCGATCCGCTCCTCGTCCTCGGTCAGCAGATCCAGCAGCAGGGTGGCCAGCCCCTCCTCGCGCAGCGCGGCAGCGACCGCGCGGTTGCGGGGACTGAAGCGCGAGCTGCCGCTGCCGTGCGCGAACAGTACGGCGCCCGTCACCCGGTCCGGCACCTGGAGATCACCGGTGAGCACCGTTCCGCCGCCGGTCCTGATGCGGACGGTTTCCATGGTTTCCGTAGGCACGCCCTCTCACTCCCCTCACACCGCGTGCCCTCCCCGGGTGCCCAGCGCCGCCGCGTCCAACCAGGTCGGCGACGCACCGACCCGATGGCACCGGCCCGTGCCCGCCGGGGTCTGCGGTGCCCGCCGGGGCCGTCGCACCCATCTGGGATGCGCCGCATCCGCCGGGCCGCCGGGGCCGGTGCCGCAGGTCCGGCCGCGGCCGCCCGTCGACCGGGACAGCCCGAGTCACCCGACCGGGATCTCCCAGTCACCCCGCTTGAGCTGGGGTTTCGCGCATATTGCTCGCGGATGACGCCCTTGTGACGGCGCGTCGGCGCTGCTTACCGTCGGGCGACCGCAGGGCGCCGCGGCCCGTCGCAGGGCCGCCACCGGGCGCTCCGTCACCGGGCACCGGGCTCCCGCCGCGACACGGCAGGGGCGCGGGCGGCTTCCCCCGCCGCGTCGCGGCGGGCGAGAGATTGGTTCTTCCATGCTGACGATCCTCGGATTTGTCATGATCGCCACCTTCCTGGTGCTGATCATGGCCAAGAAGATGTCCCCCATCGCCGCGCTCGTGCTCATCCCCGCGCTCTTCTGTGTGCTGGTCGGACAGGGCGCGCACCTGGGCGAGTACGTCCTCGACGGCGTCGGCGACCTCGCCCCCACGGCCGCGATGCTGATGTTCGCCATCATCTACTTCGGCGTCATGATCGACGTCGGCCTCTTCGACCCGATCGTCCGCGGCATCCTGCGGTTCTGCAGAGCCGACCCGCTGCGGATCGTGATGGGTACGGCGCTGCTCGCCGCGATCGTCTCGCTGGACGGGGACGGCTCGACCACCTTCATGATCACGGTCTCCGCGCTGCTGCCGCTCTACCGGCGGCTGGGGATGAGCGTCGTCGTGCTGACCGGCGTCGCCGCCACCGCCAACGGCGTCATGAACACCCTCCCCTGGGGCGGGCCCACCGCGCGGGCCGCGACCGCGCTGCACGTGGACGCGGGCGACATCTTCGTCCCGATGATCCCCGCGCTCGCCGTCGGCCTGCTGTGCGTCCTGGTCCTCTCCTACGCCCTCGGCCTGCGGGAGCGCCGCCGCCTCGGCCTGCTGTCCGCCGCCGGTGTGTCCGGCGCGGGTGCGTCCGGCGCCGGTGCGGACGAGCGGGACGAGCGCGGCCACGCCGCCGACGCCGGGTCCGACGCCGGGGCCGGGTCCGCCGCCGGGGCGGAGACCGTACTGGTGGGCGCGGGAGCGGAGGCCCGGGCAGGCGCCGGACGGGTTTCGCTGAGCAAGGCCCGGACCGGCGGTGGGGACGGCGGCGTGCCCTCCGGTGCGGGGAGCGGCAGCGCCGCGCATCCCGGCACCGAGGGCGATGCGGCGCCCTCCGGCCCGGCGGCCGGCGGGGCCGCGGTGCTCGACCCGAACCGGTCCACTCTCCGCCCGGGGCTGTACTGGTTCAACGCGGCCCTCACCGTCGCCCTCCTGGCCCTGCTGATCACCCAGCTCCTCCCCATCCCCGTACTGTTCCTGCTGGGTGCCGCGGTCGCGCTGACGGTCAACTTCCGGGACATGGCCGACCAGAAGGCCCGCATCGCGGCGCACTCCGAGAACGTGCTCAACGTGGCGGGCATGGTCTTCGCCGCGGCCGTCTTCACCGGCGTACTGACCGGTACCGGCATGGTGGACGAGATGGCGCGCACCGTGGTCGGCGCGATCCCCGACGCGCTGGGGCCGCACATGGCGGTGGTCACCGCGATCCTGAGCATCCCGTTCACCTACCTGATGTCGAACGACGGCTTCTACTTCGGCATCGTCCCGATCCTCTCCGAAGCCGGGGCCGCGCACGGGGTCAGCTCGCTGGAGATCGCCCGCGCCTCGCTCGTCGGCCAGCCGCTGCACATGTCGAGCCCGCTGGTCCCGGCGGTCTACGTCTTGGTCGGGATGGCGAAGGTCGAGTTCGGGGAGCACACCCGGTTCACGATCAAGTGGGCGGTGCTGACCTCCCTGACGGTGCTGGGCGCGGGGCTGCTCTTCGGGATCATGTGACCGGGCTCCTCTGGACACCCGGCCGCGGTCGTCCTCTACGCTTCCTGGCAAGAAGCGCCCGGAAGAGTTGATTCCGGACAGGCGGGCCGCGCCGGGCGGACGGTCCGGGCCCTGCGGAACCGGCTCCGCGCACTGCGGAACCGGGGTCCGGGACCGGACGAGTACAGCGGGACCCGAGGGACGGGCCAGGCCGGGGAACCCGGTGGGTCCGGACGACCGGATCGGGCAGCCGGACCGGACGAACGGCCGACGGGACAGACCGGACGAGAGGAGGCGGGGCGGATGCGCGTCGGATCGCCACGCCGTGTCTCCTCACATGTGCTGACGGCCCAGCTCGCTCTCGTCGTCGGCGTGACCGCGCTGGTCAGCGGAGTGTTCCTGGCCCCGCTGAGCGATCAGCTCGATCGGCAGGCCACCCGCCGCGCCCTCGCGATCGCCCAGACCACCGCGGCCCGGCCGGGGCTGGCCGACGAGCTGACCGCCGCCGCGCACGCCGCCGAGCGCCCCAGCCCGCGCGGCCCCCTGCAGACGGAGGCGGAACGCATCCGGCGCGCCACCGGCGCCGAGTATGTGGTGATCATGGACGAGCGAGGTATCCGCTGGTCCCACCCCTCGCCCTCGGCCCTCGGCCGGCACGTCTCCACCGACCCGGGACCGGTGCTGTCAGGGCGGGACGTCGCCCAGATCGACGACGGAACCCTGGGCCGTACCGCACGCGGCAAGGCCCCGCTGCGGAACGCCGACGGCCGGATCATCGGCGCGGTCTCCGTCGGCATCGACTACGCGAACGTCCGCGAGAGCCTGCTGGCGCTCGTCCCCAAGCTGCTGACGTACGCAGGCGGCGCGCTGGCCGTGGGAGCGTTGGCCGCCTGCCTTCTCGCCCGGCGACTGCGGCGCCGCACCCACGCCCTCGCCTTCTCCGACATCTCGGCGCTGCTCGCCGAGCGCGAGGCGATGCTGCACGGCCTCGCCGAAGGCGTGGTGGCGCTGGACGCCGACGGCCGGGTACGGCTCGTCAACGACGAGGCCCAGCGGCTCCTCGGCCTCGGCGCCGACGCGCTCGGCCGTCCGGTGACCGAGGCCCTCGGCCCGGGCCGGACAGCCGACGTGCTCTCCGGCCGGGTGGCGGGCCGCGACCTGGTCACCGTGCGCGGCTCCCGCGTCCTGGTCGCCAACCGGATGCCCACCGCGGACGGCGGCGCCGTCGCCACCCTGCGGGACCGCACCGAACTCGAACGCCTCGGTCGCGAACTCGAAGGCACCCGCGGTCTGCTCGACGCCCTCCGCGCCCAGGACCACGAACACGCCAACCGGCTGCACACCCTGCTCGGCCTGCTGGAACTGGGCCTGCACGAGGACGCCGCGCGGTACGTCACCGAGGCGCTGGGGGTGCATCGCGCCACGGCCGAAGAGGTCACCGAGCGCGTGCACGACCCCCTGGTGTCGGCCCTGCTGGTCGGCAAGGCGGCGGTGGCCGCCGAACGCGGCGTCGCACTGCGCCTCCACCCCGACTCCTTCCTCCCCGACCGGCTGGCCGATCCGAGCGGCCTCGTCACGGTCGTCGGCAACCTGGTGGACAACGCGCTGGACGCGGCGGCGGGCAGCGCGGAACCGGCGGTCGAGGTGGAGCTGCGCGTCGAGGGCGACCGCACCGTGGTGCTCGCGGTACGCGACACCGGGCCGGGCGTCCCCGCCGCGCACCGGGAGTCGGTGTTCGAGGAGGGCTGGTCCACGAAGGCCGCAGCGGATGCCGGCGCGGACAGCGGCGAGGAGGGCGGCAGCACGGCGCACCGAGGTCTCGGCCTGGCCCTGATCCGCCGGTTCGCGCAACGCGCGGGCGGCACGGTACGGGTCGGTACCGCCACCGGGAACGACACATGGACCGGGGGCGGTGCCGAGTTCCGCGTCGTCCTGCCGGAGGCGCTGACGGACACCGCCCACGCGGCGCCGGACCGCGTCCGCGGGGGTGACTCCGCGGCCGATCCCGCATGCGCCTCCGCGGCCGCCTCCGCGGTCGACCTGGCGGCCGCCTCCGCGGCCGCCTCCGCGGCCGCCTCCGCGGCCGATCCGGCGGCCGATCCGGCGGAAGGGGACCGGCTTCCGCCGGAGGGCGACCGGCCGGAGGCCGCCACGGCTGAGGCCGCCACGGCGGAGGGCGCTCCCTCCCGCACCCGGTCGGAAGCCGACGCGGGATCGCGGACATGATCGACGTGCTGGTCGTCGACGACGATCCGGACGTGGCCCGGATCAACGCCGCCTACGTGGCCAAGATCTCGGGCTTCCGCGTCGCCGGAACCGCGCACAGTGCCGCCGCCGCGCTGCTCTTCCTGCGGCAGCACCCGGTGGACCTGGTGCTGCTCGACCACTACCTGCCGGACGAGTCCGGCCTCACCCTCCTCCGCCGCCTGCACGACCTCGGCGTGGAGACGGAGGTCATCATGGTGACCGCCGCCCGCGACACCGCGACCGTGCGCGCGGCCCAGCGCCACGGCGCGCTGCAGTACGTGGTGAAACCGTTCACCTTCGCTCATCTGCGCGGCAAGCTCGACAGCTACGCCGCGCTCCGCCGCGAGTTGGCGACGGCCCCGCGGTCCGGCGCCACCCAGGAGACGGTGGACCGCGTCTTCGGTGCCCCCACCCCGCCCGGCTCCGCGGAAACCCTGCCCAAGGGCCACTCGGTCCTGACGGCCGACCTGGTGCGGGAGGTGCTGCACAGCGCCCCGGACGCCCTCTCGGCCCAGGAGGTCGCCGACCGCGCCGGCCTCAGCCGCCAGACCGCGCAGCGCTACCTGAAACTCCTGGAAGGCGCCGGGTTGGTCCGCCACCGCCTCAAACACGGCGAGACCGGCCGCCCGGTGCACCTCTACCACTGGCGCGGCCCGGCAGGGTGAGTGCGGGGGCGGCCGGGACCGCCGGGGTACGCGACCTCCCCGCGAGGTCCCGCGCCGGGGACTCCACGTCGTCCGACGGCAGGGGAAGCACCGCCGGGCTCAGCGAGGCGCCCGACGCGACGGCGGTCGGGCCAGGGCTCCGCGAACCCCGGTCAGTGTCGGGCGGGGTCGTCGATGTCCATCGTGACCGCGACTCCGGCCGTCGAGGTGAACGTCGCCTCGCACCCGACCACGTCCTTGATCTTCCGAGCCGCGATGACCGACTCCTCCAGCGGCTTGAGGATCTTGCGGACACCCGCGATCTCGATCGCGTACCCGTCACCGGGTTTGGGGCCGTCGTACGCGCCCTTCCTGTCCCCCGACATGCTCACCCCCTCCGGGCGGCGTCGCCGTCTGCGGGTTCCGCGACATCCGCGGGGCCCTCGTTCGCAGCGTCCGCGGCCCCTTCGCCGGCGTCGGGCCCGGCCGTCTCCGGCGGCGGCAGCCGGTCCGCGTCCAGCAGGAAGGGGCGTTCGCCCAGCGGGTCCACCAGTGCCCGAACGCCGTCGGGCAGCAGGTCCACCAAATCCTCCGCTGTGGTGGAAGCCCAGTCGCACACTCCGGCGAACAGGGCCAGTTGCTCCCAGGAGGTGAAGACCGGCACCACCGGGCCGTCCACGGTCTCGGCCACCAGGAACCCGGGATTCTCAGGACGCTGGAAGTACAGACGTGCGGAGCGCAGTCGGTCCAGCCGCTCGGACGTGGACATCCGCGTCACGGCGGCGTCGTGGACGAGATCGCGCAACGACATGGGTCCCCCTCCCCTCCTCCCCTTGCCCCCGCCGCACATCCGGCCGGATCGTACTGGGCGATATTCGCACATCCCTAGGACACCAGTGCAGTTCAGAAGGCTCCGGCCTTCCGCTGTGACGGTGCCCTCGCGGACGTCGCGGGGCGCCTTGTTGCTGGGGGCACGCCCCCTCGCGTTTCCGGCTGCCGCCGGTGTGGGGTTGCCGTGTTGTGGGGGCACGCCCCCGTTGTTCTCGGCTGCCGCCGACAGGCCGTGTCGGGGGGCTCCGCCCCCCGACGCCCCCCGCTAGGTGGCTTCGCCCCCTAGAACCCCCGGCCGCCAAGGGTCACCGCTGCGAACGCGTGTCAGCGGCGCGGAGGCAGGGTCCCCGATCCGGCCGGTGACAACCCTGCGGGTTGTTCTTCTAGGAGGACGAAAGGCGGGCTGTCCTTCTTTCCGGCGACCCGCAGGGTTGTCACCGGCCGCACCCGGGGCGCAGGCCCCTCGCCGGGTGCCCGGAGCCGGAGAGCGCCGCAGATGCGGCTGGGGGTCCTAGGGGGCGAAGCCCACTAGCGGGGGGCCGTTGGGGGGCGGAGCCCCCCGACACGACCCGTCGGCGGCAGCCGGAAACGCCAGGGGGCGTGCCCCCGACACGGCAACCGGGGCCGCTGCCGGGGCGTGGCCCGCGAGGGCGGCGGGACCCCCGGAGGGGTCAGCGCCAGGTGCTGCCCGCGAAGTGGAGGTCTTCCAGCGCGTCGAGGACGACGGTGTGCCGGTACCACTCCAGCCATTGCGCGGCCTGCGCTGCCATCTCGTCCAGGGCTCGGGCCTCCGCGGCCGAGAGCGCCCGCACCGGGCGTTCGTGGTGGGTGGAGACCACTCCCTCGGGCAGGTCGGAGGGCTGCTTCACCAGGGGTGTGCTGTGGCAGCCGCGGCTGCCTGCGGCCAGGATCGCCTCCCGGGCGGGCTCCTCGAACAGGGGGTCGGTGGCCACGTCGGTGACGGTGACGCGGGTGACCTGCTGCGAAGCCTGCGCGCAGGCGGTGCCGTCCTTGCCTACGCGGTCGAAGAACTCCACGAAGTCCTCGTCCAGACCGCGGTGCTTCTCGATCCGCAGGTCCCCGGTGACCGGGTCGACGAGTTGTACGTTGCCCATGTCCGCGCCGACGACCTCCATGCTGCGGCGCAGCACCGCGGAGAGCACCTCCGCGGTGTTCGCGGAAGCGGTCCGCAGCCCCGGGGCGAAGGCCAGCCGTGGCGGGGTGCGCCGCTCCCGGGCCGGGAACCACACGCTGTCGTAGGAGCGGGGGCCCGGGGTGGTGACGAGCGCGGTCGCGAGGGTGCGGAGCCGTACGTTGAACCGTTGTGAGCTGGCTTCCAGCAGGGAGAACGCCGCCCGGTCGTCCGGTAGTCGGTAGCGCTCCTCCAGGATGCCCTGGGCGCGGGAGACGAGCGGGTGGGTCCGGGCCTTGGCCCGCAGGTGGCGTATCTCCTTGCGCAGCCGGAGAAGTTCGCCGGGAGGAGTGGGGGGCTCCGCCGGCTGTGTGGCGGGCGTGGACGGTGCGGCGGGCGTGGGTGACGCGGCGGACGGCTGCGCGGCGGTCGGCTGCGCAGGGGACGTGGCGCAGCCCGCGGCCGCCTCCGCGACGGAGCGGACCACAATAGGGCGGCCTGCCGAGAAGGAGCCGCCCTCCGCGGCGGAACGGCTCTCCGCGGAGAAGCCCCCCTCCGCGGAGAAGCCCCCCTCCGCGGCGTGACCCCCCTCCGCGGAGGAGATCCCCTCCGCGGAGAGTGCGCGGCGGAGCCGCTCGTTCGGGGCGGCCAGCAGGAGTGCGCGGCGGTCGGCCGCGAGCGTCCGCGCGCAGGCGGCCAGCGCGCGGACGCCCTCCGGGGACACGTGCGGGACCAGGGCGAGGTCGATCACCACGGCGGTGCAGCCGGGCGCGGGGCGCGCGGCCTCGTGGAGGGCCGGGTGGTCGGCGTCGGTCACACCGCCTTCCGCGCGGACCGCCCACAGGCCGTCTCCGTGCGGCAGTCGCACGACTTCTGCCCGTGCGGTGCCGGGGCCGCCCGTCGCGCCCATAGGGTGTCCTTCTTTCTCCCCCGGAACATTTGCAGTGCGACAACGGTACTCACCTCTCGGGGAGCGCGGCAGTGCGGTCCCCCGTCGGGCCGTAAAGGCCCGGTGCCGCCCTCTTGTCGGCGGTCGGCGGGCGCCGCACCGTATGGGAATGGACCTGGAACTCCGACACCTCAAGGTCGTCTCCGCCATCGCCGAGGCGGGGAGCCTGACGCGGGCCGCGACCGGGTTGGGGCTGGCGCAGCCGGCGCTGAGCGCGCAGCTCAAGCGGATGGAGCGGGCCCTGGGCGGTGAACTGTTCGTCCGGAGCCCGCACGGGGTGCGGCCCACCGAGCTGGGGGAATTGGTGCTGGAGCGGGCCCGGGTGCTGGTGCCCGCGGTCGCGGAGCTCCAGGAGGAGGCGCGCAGCTTCAGCCGGAAGCGGGCGGCCGCGCAGGAGCGGCAGACCCGCTACCGGCTGGGCGGTACGCACGGGCCGCTGCTGGGCGGCCTGGTGGACCGGTTGGCCTCGGCCTTCCCGGGGGCCTCGGTGGCGACCTGCACCTCGTGGTCGACCCGGGAACTGGTGGGGCTGCTGGCCGAGGGCCGGATCGACTACGCGCTGACGGGGGTGTGCGGGCTCAGCCCTCCACCGTCCGCGGGGAGGGGGGCGGCGGTGGTGTGGCGGGAGGTCGCGGTGGACCCGGTGTTCGTGATGCTGCCCGAGGGGCATCCGCTCGCGACGTGCGAGGAGGTGCCGCTGGGGGAGTTGGCGGGCGCGTGCTGGACCACTGTTCCGGGAGACGGCTGTTTCGGTGAGTGCTTCGCGGCGGCCTGTGCGCGGGTGGGGTTCACCCCGGAGGCGGTGTACGAGACGGAAACCGCCTCCTGTGTGCACCTGGTGCAGGTGGGCCGGGCGGTGGGCTTGTGCCGGGCGACGTTTCCGCCGACTCCCGGGCTGGTGACGCGCCCGCTGCTCGGCTCGCCGCTGATGTGGCGGCATGTCCTGGGCTGGTATCCGGACACGGCGGCCGCCGAAACCGCGGAGAGCGTCCTGGCCCACGCCCGTGCCGTGCACGCCGGCGCCGCCGCGCTCAGCCCCAGCTACGTCCACTGGCGCCGGCTGCGGCAGACGCCGACGTGACACGGAGAGCCCGGGAGGCAGCCGTGCCGTCTCGGTGCGGAGGGCCGCTCCGGGAGGAGGGGCGCCGCCATGACACGGCGGCCCGCACCAGGACGCGGTGCCGCCGCATCGCGGAAGCCCGCACCATGATGCGGGCGCCATAACGCCGTGGCAGGGGGACAGATGAGAGGTCCGGACCAATGGCGGTCCGGTCTACGGTTTCGCCAACCCGCTCCCCGTCCCCGCCGGGAGCGCCCCACAGAGGAGAACTCCATGGCGAGACCCACGAGTTCCGGAAGCCTCCCACTCAGATCCCGCGCCGTGCGCCGGCAGGGTGCCGCCGCTGCCGCCGCCGTACTGGCCGTCGCGGGCCTGGTACTGGCCGGACTGAGCGAGCCGTCCCCCGCCGCTGCCGCCGAGGGGCCCCGCGCGCCCGGCGGCAGCGGCAGGGGTGCGACCCCCGACCCCGACCTGGTCCGGGCGATGAGCCGGGACCTCGGGCTGACCGCGTCCGAGGCCGAGACCCGGCTCGGCAACGAGGCAGCGGCGGCGGCCACGTCCCGCGCGCTGCGCAGCGCCCTCGGCGACAGCTTCGCCGGGGCCCGTGTCAGCGGCCGGACAGCCGGGCGGCTGACGGTCGCGACCACGGATCCGGCGCAGCGGTCGCGCATCCGCGAGGCGGGTGCCACCGCGCGGGTCGTCGCGCGGGACCTCGGCGCACTCGACCGGGTGCAGAAGGCGCTCGACCGCGCGGCAGCCCGTTCGGCGCCGAAGGGCGTCCCCGTCTGGTACATCGACACCGTCCGCAACGACGTGGTCGTGGAGGCCCGCAGCACCTCGGCGGCGCACGCGCTGCTGAAGCGGGCCGGCGTGGACCGGGACGCGGTGACGGTGCGCCGCACCACCGCCGAGCCCCGCCCGCTGGCCGACCTGCGCGGCGGCGACGCCTACTACATGAACGGCAGCGGCCGGTGCTCCATCGGCTTCTCCGTCACCCGCGGCGGCCAGGGCGGATTCGTGACGGCGGGCCACTGCGGCACCCCGGGTACCTCCACTTCCGGTTACAACCAGCAGGCCCAGGGCAGCTTCCAGGGCTCGACGTTCCCCGGCCGCGACTACGCCTGGGTCGCGGCGAACTCCTCCTGGACGCCGCGTCCGCTGGTCAACGGCTACGGCGGCGGTGAGGTGACGGTGGCCGGCTCCACCGAGGCACCGGTGGGGTCGTCGGTGTGCCGCTCCGGCTCGACCACCGGCTGGCACTGCGGCACCATCCAGCAGCGCAACACCAGCGTCACGTACCCGCAGGGCACCGTCTCCGGGGTGACGCGGACCACGGTGTGCGCGGAGCCGGGGGACTCGGGCGGCTCGTTCATCTCCGGCAGCCAGGCCCAGGGCATGACCTCGGGCGGCTCCGGCGACTGCACCTCGGGCGGCACCACGTTCTTCTACCCGGTCAACCCGGCGCTCCAGGCGTACGGCCTCACCCTCGTGACCAGCGGCGGGGGCGGTCCGACCGACCCGCCCGACCAGGGGACCTGGGCCGCCGGCACCGCGTACCGGGTGGGTGACCAGGTCACCTACAACGGAGGGACCTACCGCTGCGTCCAGGCCCACACCGCGCAGCCGGGCTGGAACCCGCAGGATGCGCCGTCCCTGTGGAGCCGGGTCTGAACCGACCCGGAGCCGCGCCTGTTCCGACCGCGAGTCCGTCCGGCTCCTGCTCGCGGTGCCGGCCGGCGGCCCCGCCACCGGCGGGACCCGCAGGGCCGCCGGCCACTCCCCGGGGTCCCGCCGGGCGCCACGCGCGCCCGGCGGGACCCCGCTCCCGTACTGCTCCGACCCCCGGCGGCAGAATTGGGCGGTGTACGGGAGAGACGAGCTCGGGTGAGAGGGGCAGCACGTGCCGGCGGAAGGCGCACCCGGCGAAAGAGCCGACGGGGGAAGAGCCGACGGAGCGGGAGCGGCGGGGGAGAACGGCTGGACGGCGGGGGAGGATGTCGTCGCGCGGGTCCTGGGGCAGTGGCGGCAGGTGCTGCCCGACCTGGACACCGAGCCGATCGGGGTGATCGGCCGGCTCACCCGGTGTGCGGCGCTGCTGCGGCAGTCGTCCGACGCACCGCTGGCCCGGGAGGGCTTCTCGCGGCCCGAGTTCGACATCCTCAGCGCCCTGCGCCGCGAGGACCGGGATCTGACCCCCGGGCGGCTGGCGCGGGAGACCTATGCCTCGGGGACGGCGGTCACCAAGAGGGTCCGCACTCTGGAGGAGCGGGGCCTGGTCGAGCGGCGTCCGGACGCGCGGGACCGCCGGGTGGCGCATCTGTCACTGACCGCGCAGGGGCGCGAGCTGGTGGACCGGATCCTGCCGGAGCAGGTGGCGTACGAGCGGTCGCTGCTCGCCGGCCTCGGCGAGGAGGAGCGCGACGGGCTCGCCCGGACACTGGGCGAACTGCTGCGGCTGCTGGAGAGCCGCGAGGAGGCGGGCACCCGGCGCTGAGAGCGGCGTTCCGGCGGGCACCCGGCGCTGAGCGGCATTGCGGCAGCACCCGGCGCTGAACCGTCGGCGGGCGCAGGCCCGGCGCACCGCGGTCGCGGGGTGAGGCGTACCCGCGGGCACGCGTACCCGCGGGCTCGCGTACCCGCGGTCGCGGGCTCAGGCGCACCTGCGGTCGCGGGGTCACACGTACCCGCGCCCGGGGCTCACCCGGAGCCCTTGACCACCAGGCTCTCCAGGAGGTCCTCGGTCGCTGCGGTGATCCGCTCGACGGCCTGGTCGAAGGCGGCCTGGTTGTGCGCTGCCGGGGCCCGGAATCCGGACACCTTGCGGACGTACTGGAGTGCGGCCGCGTGCACGTCCTGCTCGGTGACGGCCTCGGCGTAGGGCGGACGCAGGGTCCGAATGCTTCTGCACATACTGCCGACGGTACGTCGCGTCTCTCCCGGCTCGCCTGTTCGAGTGAGGAGAGGTACCGTGAAAAGGCCGTGACGTGGGAATACGTCGCTCCGTTCCCGGAAGGGAGGGCGGGCCATGCAGACCACGACGGGACTGCTCGGCGAGCTGACACCCGAGCAGCGAGAGCGGGTGCGCTCCCTGGGGTCGGAAGTGCACTTCGACGCCGGGGAACGGATCTTCGAGGAGGGCTCGAGAGCCGACCGGTTCTGGATACTGCACACCGGCTCGGCGACGCTGGCCATGCACATCCCGGGACACCGTGACGTGGCCATCGACCACGTCCGGCACGGGGAGTTGCTCGGCTGGTCCTGGATGTTCCAGCCGTATGTGTGGTCGCTCGCTGCCCAGGCGGACAGTCCCGTCCGCGCCCTGGAGTTCGACGCCCTCACGGTCCGGGTGCTGTGCGACGAGGACACGGCGCTGGGCCTGGCGATGACCAGGTCCGTGGCGGCGGTGATGGCGGACAGGCTGCAGCGCTGCCGTGCCCGGCTGGTGGACCTGTTCGGGCCCTACGCGCCGCACGACGCCGCCACCGACCCGATCTGAACCCGGCGCCGCGCGGCGCAGCCGTCGGGGCCCGGCGCCGGCTAGCCGATGTCCTGCCCCGGCACCGGTACCGCGTCCGCGCCACCCGCGAGCGCACCCGCGCCCGCGGGGACGGCCGTGCCCTCGGCCGCCGGGGAGTCCCAGCCCGTCGGGTGCGGGGTGATCCGGCCCGACATCATCGCGGCGAGCCCGTTGACCGCGCACAGTTCCGGTTCCTCCGCCACCTGCACGGCCATCCCGGTGTGTTCCCGTAGCTGTTCGGCGAGCCCCGGCAGCAGCGCGGTGCCGCCCGCCAGCACCATGCCGTGCTCGGCGAGGTCGGCCACCAGGTCGGGCGGGCAGCGGTGCAGCACGATCCGGATGGTGTCCAGGAGGCCGGTGAGCGGGGTCTGGATGGCACCGCGCACCTCCTCCGGGTCGATGGTGACGGTGCGGGCCAGGCCCGAGACCACGTCCCGGCCCTGTACCTCGATGGTTCCGGTGTAGACGCCGGTGCCGACGCCGCCGCTGCCGAGCAGGGCCAGGTGGAGCGGGCGGACGTCCTGGCTGGGCAGCAGCAGTTCGTGCCGGTTGCGCAGGTACTGCACCACGGAGTGGTGGATGGTGTCCCCGCCCAGGCCGACCGTGCCCGCCGCCACGATGGCGCCCAGCGAGACCACCGCGATCTGGGTGCTGGTCGTCCCGCACAGCAGCACCATCGCCCCTTCGGGGTGGACGACCGGCAGTCCGGATCCGATCGCCGCGGCGATCGGGGCCTCCACCAGTTCGACGTGGCGCGCCCCCACTCCGGAGAGGGTCTCGACGGCGGCGCGGCGGGTCAGGGGGTCGGCGTCGTGCGGGACGGTGACCACGGCCCGCTGCATCGTCCGGCGCCGTCTGAGGCGGGGCAGCTTCTCGCCGATGAGGGTGCGCACCATCCGCCGGGCCATCTCGATGTCCACCACGTGGCCGTTGGCGATCGGCCGGATGACCTCGATGTGCTGCGGTGTGCGTCCGGCCATGCGCTCCGCCGCCTGGCCGACCGCGATCAGGCTGCCGGAGTAGGTGTTCACCGCGACGGCCGACGGCTGGTCGACGATGAGCCCCGCACCCTTCGCGTACACACGGGTCCTGGCCGCCCCCAGGTCGACGGCGACGGAGCAGCGGGTCAGAGACTCGAGGGTGGAGCAGCTCATGGCGCTCGTGTCCTTCCGGCAGGCTGGCGTGTACCAGTGGACCGCCGCGGGACGGAGCCGTGGGACGGTCCACGGCTCAGCCTGTGCCCCCGCGTGCGCTCACGCCTGCCGAGCGCGTCCGCGGGGGTGACACCGGTCGGCCCGCCGCCCGCGTCCGGGTGTGCTCCGGTGCTTCCGGGGCCCGGCGGCGTCCGCGGTCCGCGCCTCCCCGAGGGGGCGCGGGTGCGGGCCTCCGCGGCCGCTCACCTGTGCGGCACCGCCTCCGGGGTCCCGGCGGCGTCCGCACGCGCCTCCGCGGCCTGCGCCTCCGCGGTCTGCGCCTCCGCGGGGTGCTCGCCCGCGAGGAACTGCGTGCGGTGGAGCTCCTCGTAGCGGCCGCCCGCGGCCAGCAGCTCCTCGTGGGTGCCCTGCTCGACGATCCGGCCCTCCTCCAGGACGAGGATCCGGTCGGCGGCCCGCACGGTGGACAGCCGGTGGGCGATGACGAGGGAGGTGCGGCCCTGCAGTGCCTCGACGAGCGCTTCCTGCACGGCGGCCTCGGAGGTGGAGTCCAGGTGGGCCGTCGCCTCGTCCAGCAGGACGAGGCGGGGCCGGGCGAGCAGCAGCCGGGCGATGGTCAGCCGCTGCCGCTCGCCGCCGGAGAGCCGGTAGCCGCGTTCCCCGACGAGGGTGTCCAGCCCGTCCGGCAGGGAGGCGACCAGCCCGTCGAGGCGGGCCCGGCGCAGCGCGGACCACAGCTCTTCGTCGGTGGCTTCGGGCCGGGGCAGCAGCAGGTTGGCGCGGATGGTGTCGTGGAAGAGGTGCCCGTCCTGGGTGACCATGCCGAGGGTCTGCCGGATCGTGGCGGCGCTCAGGTCGCGCACGTCCGTCCCGCCGAGCCGGACGGCGCCGCCGTCCACGTCGTAGAGGCGCGGGAGCAGCGAGGCGAGGGTGGATTTGCCCGCGCCCGAGGAGCCCACGAGGGCGACCATCTGTCCTGGTTCGGCGCGGAAGGAGATGCCGTGCAGCACCTCCTCGCCGCCCCGGGTGTCGAGCGTGGCGACCTCCTCCAGGGACGCGAGGGAGACCTTGTCGGGGGAGGGGTAGCTGAAGTGGACGTCGTCGAACTCGACGGAGACGGGACCGGCGGGCACCTCTTCCGCGTCCGGTTTCTCCTCGATCAGCGGTTCGAGGTCGAGGACTTCGAAGACCCGCTGGAAGCTGACCAGGGCGCTCATGACTGCGACCCGGGCGCTGGCCAGCGCGGTCAGCGGGGCGTAGAGGCGGGTGAGCAGCAGTGCGAGGGAGACCACGGCGCCCGGCTCCAGGCTGCCGCGCAGCGCGTAGTAGCCGCCGAGCCCGTAGACGAGGGCCAGTGCCAGGGCCGCCACCAGGGTCAGTGCGGTGAAGAAGACCTCCTGCACCATGGCGGTGCGCACCCCGATGGCGCGTACCCGGTCGGCGCGGGCGGCGAATTCCTCGGACTCCTCGCGGGGCCGTCCGAACAGCTTGACCAGGGTGGCGCCGGGCGCGGAGAAGCGCTCGGTCATCTGGGTGCTCATCCGCGCGTTGTGGTCGGCCCGCTCCCGCTCCAGCCGGGCGAGCCGGGCGCCCATCCGCCGCGCCGGGAGGACGAACAGCGGCAGCAGCACCAGTGCGAGCAGGGTGATCCGCCAGGACAGGTTGAACATCACCACCAGGGTCAGCAGCAGGGTGACGACGTTGCTGAAGACCTGCGAGAGGGTGGAGGAGAAGGCACGCTGGGCGCCGATGACGTCGTTGTTGAGGCGGCTCACCAGGGCGCCGGTACGGGTGCGGGTGAAGAAGGCCACCGGCATCCGCTGCACATGGTCGTAGACGGCGGTACGCAGATCGAGGATGAGTCCCTCCCCGACACGCGCGGACAGCCAGCGGGTCAGAAGGCCGACGCCCGCCTCCGCCAGGGCGATGGCCGCGATCAGCCCGGCCAGTCCCAGCACGGTACCGGCGGCGGCCTGGTGGTCGATCGCGGTCACCACCCGGCCCGCGAGCAGCGGGGTGGCCACCGTGAGCACCGCGAGCACGCTGCTGAGCAGCATGAACGCGAGCATTCTGCGGTGGTGGCGGTGTGCGAAGCGGACGATGCGGCCGATCGCGGCCGCGGAGAAGGGGTGCTGGTCCTGGTGGGCCTGGCGTGCGTTGTAGAGCGCCTGCCAGGCCGTCATCTCCATGCTCATGGCGTGACGCTAGAACTTGAAGCTAAGTTCAAGTCAAGGGTCTGACCGGAGGTGACGGCCTTGCGACCCGTGGTCGTGCACGTGCATCAGCACATGCATCAGTACGTGAACGAAGTTATGATCCCGGGAAGTTGGCAGTTCACGGCTGCGCGACCCGGTCCTGCACATTCGACCACCTCAGGAGTTCCAAGTGCCCGAAGCGTTCAACGGCATGGCCGCCAGGGACCTCCAGGGGGTCGTGTGGAGAAAGAGCCGCTTCAGCAACTCGCAGGGAGCCTGCGTGGAGTTCGCCAAGCTGCCCAACGGGGAGATCGCCATGCGCAATTCGCGCTTCCCCGACGGGCCCGCGCTCGTCTACACGTCCGCCGAACTGGAGGCGATGATCCTCGGCGTCAAGGACGGTGAGTTCGACGACCTGACAGCCCGCTGACCACCGGCACCCCGCCGGAGGCAGGAGCTTCGCCGAGGGCCGGCACCCCCAGGGCCGGTGCCTCGCGCCCGGTCCGGAAGAGCGCCCAGACGATCTTCCCGGCGAGCGGACCGGAGAGCGGGTGCCAGCCCCAGGCGTCGCTGAAGGAGTCGACCAGGCGCAGACCGCGGCCCGACTCCGCCGTGAAGCCGGGCGTCTCGTACTCCGCGTCCTCGGAGTACGAGACGCCCGACGCGTCGCACGCGGCGAACGCGTCAGCGGCTTCCACGGCGCCCCCGTGTCCCCCGTGTCCCCCGTTTTCCCCGTGTCCGGGAGGCCCCTCGGTTCCGGGGGGCCTCCCGGGTTCAAGAGGGGCCCCGGAAGCCGAGGCACCCCCTCGATCCATGGAGCCCCCGTACTCCATGGAGTGTGCGAGTGCCGGCCGGTCGTGAAGGCCGGCGGGTGTCCCGCGGTCGTCGAATCCCCCGTGTGCCCCCCGGTGCGCGGCGGTGTCCCGCACGGCCGTCACATCGGGGGGCTGGCCGCTGGGGTCCCGTACGGCACAGACCAGCCGGGCCGACCAGCGCATCAGATGCAGCCGGACCGGTGGGTCGCCCTCGTCCCCCGACGCCGCCCCGTGATCGGCGCCGGGGGTGAGGCCGTGCCGCATGGCGTTGGTCACCAGTTCGGAGACCACCAGCGCCACGTCGTCGAACTTCTCTGCCAGGTCCCAGTACCGGAGCGTGCTGCGGGTGAAGTTCCGGGCGCTGGAGACCGCTTCGTAGCGCGGCGGGAGCGCACAGGAGGCGGAGCCGGAGACCGAGGTGGCATCCGGCGTACGGAGCCCCTCCCGTAAGGGCTCCAGCACCGTCGGTCCTTCGGTCCCCAACAAGGGCCACTCCTGGCGTCAGCGGCAGTGTCGATCCTGTGCGGATCCTGTCGGCCGTGCTACTCCGTCTGGTGCGGGCGCCACAGTGCAACCCGCGCAGCCAACTTCCGTGCCGGCGAGTCCACTTGTGCCCTCCCCATGGTTCCCAATGCTCACAGCAGATGCAAGGGCAGATGCACGTGCACGAGAGACTTTCGATCGTGTGTAATCGGGCGGGCACGCAACGGAGCGCGGGGATGGCACACTTCCCTTCAAGCAGGGGTGGAGGGCTGATCGGAATGGCAGCAGAATCGGCAGGGAGCGACATCGGAGCGGCGAAGGGAGTGAACAGCTCCAGCGGCTCGATGGTCCGGCGCATCCTGCTCGGATCGCAGCTCAGGAGATTGCGCGAGGCCCGCGGTGTCACCCGAGAGGCCGCCGGGTACTCGATCCGGGCCTCCGAGTCCAAAATCAGCCGGATGGAGCTGGGCCGGGTCAGTTTCAAGGCCCGGGACGTGGAGGATCTGCTCACGCTCTACGGCGTCACCGACGACGCCGAGCGGGCCCCCCTCCTGGGGCTGGCCAGGGACTCCAGCGTCGCGGGCTGGTGGCACAACTTCAGCGACGTGCTGCCCGGCTGGTTCCAGACGTACGTCGGGCTGGAGGGCGCCGCCTCGCACATCAGCACGTTCGAGGTCCAGTTCGTACACGGACTCCTGCAGACCGGCGAGTACGCCCGGGCCGTGGTCGCCGCCGGCCACCGCACCCCGCTGGCCGAGGAGGACGCCGAGCGCCGCGTCGCGCTCCGGCTGGAACGGCAGAAGCTCCTCCTCGGCGAGAGCGCCCCGCAGTTGGTCTGCGTGCTGGACGAGGCCACGCTGCACCGGCCGTTCGGCTCGCCGGCCGTCATGGAGGCGCAGCTCGCCCACCTGGCCGAGGTCTCCCACCAGCCCAACGTGCATCTGCACGTGGTGCCGTTCGCCCTCGGCGGGCATCCCGCCGAGGCCGGTGCCTTCACCCTGCTGCGCTTCCCCGAGTCCGATCTCAACGACATCGTCTACCTCGAACAGCTCACCAGCGCCCTGTACCTGGACAAGCGGGACGAGGTGGCACAGTACGACCAGGCGCTGCGGCGGCTGGTGGACATCAGCCTTTCTCCCGAAGACACCCGGGATCACCTGTGGCGAATCCGCCAACTCCTGTGACACATCGGTACGATGACCAAGCAGCAGCATCTCCTTCAACCCCCCGAAGGAATGGCATGGCCTACTTCACGGATCTGGCACTCCAGTGCATAAACGGCGAGTGGCGTCCCGGCTCCGGCTCCTGGGACATCATCGACTTCAACCCGTACAACGGGGAGAAGCTCGCCTCCATCACCGTCGCCACGCGCGACGAGGTGGACGAGGCGTATCGCGCGGCGGAACGCGCGCAGCGCGACTGGGCTGCCACCAACCCGTACACCCGCAGACGGGTCTTCGAGCGGGCGATCCGGGTCATCGAGGAGAACGAGCCGCAGATCACCGAGGCCATCATCGCCGAGCTGGGCGGCACCCGGCACAAGGCGGCCTTCGAGATCCACATGGTGAAGGAGTTCTTCCGGGAGGCGCTCCAGCTCTCCCTCAACCCGCTCGGGGAGATCCTGCCCTCCTCGGTGCCGGGCAAGGAGAACCGCGTCTACCGGGACCCGGTGGGGGTCGTGGGGGTCATCTCCCCCTTCAACTACCCGTTCCTGCTGGCGGTCAAGTCCGTGGCACCCGCGCTGGCGCTGGGCAACGCCACCGTACTCAAGCCGCACCAGTCGACCCCGGTGTGCGGGGGCACCCTGGTCGCCAAGGTGCTGGAGGACGCCGGGCTGCCGCCGGGGCTGGTGAACGTCGTGATCACCGACAGCGCGGAGATCGGCGACACGCTGATCGAGCACCCGGTGCCGAAGGTCATCTCCTTCACCGGCTCCGACCGCGTCGGCCGCCACGTGGCCACCGTCGCGGGCCGCAACTTCAAGCGGGTGATACTCCAACTCGGCTCCAACAGCGGCCTGGTGGTGCTGGACGACGCCGATGTGGACTACGCCGTGGACGCCGCGGTCTACAGCCGCTTCGTCAACCAGGGCCAACTGTGCATGGCGGCCAACCGGATCATCGTGGACCGCAGCCTGGAGCGGGAGTTCACCGCGAAGTTCGTGGACCGGGTCGGCAGGCTGGTGGTGGGTGACCCGGCGAAGCCGGAGACCCACATCGGCCCGCTGATCAATTCCCGCCAGGCGGAGCGGGTGACGGCCATCGTCGAGCAGGCCCTCTCCGAGGGTGCCACGGCGCTGCTGCACGGCTCGGCGGACGGCAACCTCGTCTCGCCCAGCGTGCTGGCGGACCTGCCGCCCGACTCCCCGCTGCGGCACGAGGAGATCTTCGGGCCGGTCGCGCTGATCATCGGCGCGGACGGCGAGGAGGACGCGGTGCGGGTCGCCAACGACACCCCCTACGGACTCGCCGGTGCGGTGCACACCGCGGACATCGAGCGCGGTGTCTCCGTCGCCCGCCGGATCGAGGCGGGCATGGTGCATGTGAACGACTCCACGGTCGCCGACGAACCGATCGTGCCGTACGGCGGCGAGAAGCACTCGGGCCTCGGCAGGCTGAACGGACCCCAGGTGGTGGAGGCGTTCACCACCACCCGCTGGGTCTCCATCCAGCGGGAGCGCAGCGAGTTCCCGTTCTGACCGTTCTGACGGGCTCCACCCGGCCCCCGCGGGCCGGGTGGAGCCCGTCAGAACAGCATGGCGCCCTCCCGATACCGGGCGCCCCCGCCGCGCTGCCGTGCTGCCGCGGCGTCCCCTCGCCCGTGCCGGGGCCGACGGCGCCGGAAGGTCCGCCCGCTCGCGCGCGATCGAGGACAGAACCTGACCGCGAGGCCGCATAGCTTGTGGTCACCGGCCGGGGAGAGGCCCCGGACCGACCCGAGAGGTGGCGAGCAGCATGCCGGTAGTCGTCCAGGCAGAGACCCCCGGTGACGAGCGCGGAGCCCTGCTGGCGTTCCTGGAGGCGCAGCGCGGCGGCATCCGCCGGGCCCTGCACGGGCTGACCGAGGAGCAGGCCCGCAGCACCCCTGCGGCCAGCGAACTGTCGGTGGCCGGCGTCCTCAAGCATGTGACCGTGATGGAGGTGAGCTGGCTGCGCACCTTCCGCGGGATCGAGGCCGGTGAGGAGGAGAAGCGCGCGGAGTGGGAGACCAGCTTCATCCCCGGCCCGGAGCAGACCGTCGAGGTGCTGCTGGCCGACAGCGAGCGGGTCGGTGCCGAGACCGAGCGGGCCGTCGGCGGGCTCGGCTCCCTGGACGAGACCTTCGTCGTGCCGCCCGCGCCCTGGGACAAGGGCGGCGAGTTCTCCTGGCGCTGGGGCCTGCTGCACCTGATCGAGGAGTACGCGCGGCACGCGGGGCACGCCGACATCATCCGCGAGACGCTCGACGGCAAGGGCGCCTTCGACCTCGTGTTCGAGACGGGCGCGATGCCCGAGCCGGACTGGTCGGCCTTCGGCGGCGCACCCGGCGGGGGCGACACCGCGCAGAACTGAGCCCGCTGCCGCTCCCCGCCCCGGCGGACCCGCATAGGGTGGTGCTTGACAGAACCACGGCGGTGTGACTGGGGCAGGGAGCGATGTCGGCGATCCGGCTGCTGGTGCTGGGAGACGTGCGGCTGCGGGGGCGGGCGCACGGCTACCAGGTCCGCAACGATCTGGAGTTCTGGGGCGCGCACGAGTGGTCCGCGGCCAAGCCCGGTTCGATCTACCACGCGCTCAAGCAGCTCGCCAAGCAGGATCTGCTGCTCGCGCACGACATCGCCCCCAGCACCGCCGGCGGTCCGCCGCGCACCGAGTACGAGATCACCGCGGCCGGTGAGGCGGAGTTCTTCCGGCTGCTGCGGCACGCGCTGACCGCCACCCGGGAGAAGCAGGAGCTGCTCACCTCCGCCGTCGGGTTCCTCGTCGACCTGCCCCGCGCCGAGGCCGTCGCGCTGCTGGAGGAGCGGGTCGCCGCGCTGGAGTCCTGGCGCGCGGAGGTCACCTCGAGCTGGGCCCCGGACGGCGGTGTTCCACCGGAGTGGGGCCACATCGGGGAGATCATGAAGCTGTGGGTGCACACGGCCGAGAGCGACGCGGCGTGGGCCCGCGACCTGATCTCCCGGCTGGAGGGCGGCGCCTTCGTGATGGCGGGCGAGGGCGACCGGGACCTCAGCGTTCTGACGGACCGGCGCCCGTTCTGACCCGGGCACCGGAGCGGCGCCCGGAAGAACGGCTTGCACCTCACGTGACGTGAGGGAGCACCGTGGATGCCGTAAGCGAACGAGGAGGCGGAAATGGGCCACTCCGTCGGGCAGGTCGCCGGTTTCGCCGGGATCACGGTGCGCACCCTGCACCACTACGACGAGATCGGACTGCTGGTCCCCGGGGAGCGCACGGCGGCCGGACACCGGCGCTACACCGATGCCGACCTGGACCGGCTGCAGCAGATCCTCTTCCACCGGGAACTGGGCTTCCCGCTGGAGGAGGTCGCCGTCCTGCTGGACGACCCCGCTGCGGACCCGATCACCCTGCTGCGCCGGCAGCACGCCGTGCTGACGGCGCGGATCGGTCGGCTCACGGAGATGGCCACCGCCGTGGAACGCGCCATGGAGGCACGGAAAATGGGCATCAGTCTCACCCCCGAGGAGCGGTTCGAGGTCTTCGGGGACTTCGACCCGGAGGCGCACGCCGAGGAGGCGGAGCACCGCTGGGGCAGCACCGAGGCGTACCGGGAGTCGCAGCGCCGCGCCGCCGCCCGCACCAAGGAGGACTGGCAGGCGCTCACGCGGGAGCTGGACGAGATCCACCGCGCGGTCGCCGACCGGATGGCGGCCGGGGACGCGCCGGACGCACCCGGAGTGACCGATCTGGCCGAGCGGCACCGGCTGTTCATCTCCCGGACCAGCTACCCGTGCGATCACGGGATGCACAGCAGGCTCGGCGAGATGTACGTCCAGGACGAGCGCTTCACCGCGACCTACGACGCGATCCGGCCGGGGCTGGCCCGGTACCTGCGGGACGCGATCGCGGCCAACGAAGAGCGCGAGCGGGAGCGCGAACGCGCGGCAAACGCAGTAAGCACGGAGCGGGGCGAGAGCGGGTCCTCCGCTCCCTGAGCCCCCTCCGCACTCCCTGCCCTCGTGTTCTCTCTCTTTTAATTCCCCTGTACAGGGGGACCTTTGGGGAGAGGATCACTTCTCATGCTCCACTGTGAGGTAGCACGCTTCCGGGTCGTGGAACCATTTCCGTTGGACACCACGTCGGTCGTGTGGCACTGCTGGAAACTTGAGACGGAACGCGCATCAGGCGCGAGAGGGTAAGGAGCGCACAGAAAGTGGTGGGGCAGCCCCGGGGAAACGGCGACGCCGCGGAGCAGGGTGGTGAGCCGGACGACACCAAACCGGCGTCCGACGAATCACGCAGCGCCTTCACGGCGCCCTTGGGCGTGCCGCTTCCCCCCGTCCCGGAGGAGGAGCACCCGACCTCCGAGTTCACCATCCCGGAGGGGCTGGTCAGTCCGCTGTCGTACGAGCCGGGCAGCGCCTTCACGCCGCCCGACGGCATCCCCGTCGTCGGGCCGCTGGCCAAGCCGGGCTCGCCCTGGCAGGACCGGATGCGCTCCATGGTCCGGATGCCGCTCGCCGAGCGTCCGGTCCCCGAGCGCTCCCCGCGCGGTGACGAGGGCGCGGAGAGCGGACCCCCCGTTCCCCGCGTTCTCGACCTGACGCTCCGGATCGGCGAGCTGCTGCTCGCGGGCGGGGAGGGCGCCGAGGACGTGGAGGCGGCCATGTTCGGCGTCGCACACGCCTACGGACTCGACCGCACCGAACCCGAGGTCACCTTCACCCTGCTGTCCATCACCCACCAGCCCTCGCTGGTGGACGACCCGGTCACGCTCAGCCGGACCGTCCGCAGGCGCGGCACCGACTACACCCGGCTGTCGGCCGTCTTCGCGCTCGTCGCCGACATCACCCAGGGCGAGGTGTCGCTGGAAGAGGCATACCGGCGGCTCGCGGAGATGCGCCGCAACCGGCACCCCTACACCAAGTGGGCGCTGACCGTGGCCAGCGGCGCCCTGTCCGGCGCGGCCTCGCTGCTGGTGGGCGGTGACGGGCTGGTCTTCGTGCTGGCCGCGTTCGGCGCCATGCTCGGCGACCGGCTGGCCTGGCTGTGCGCCGGGCGCGGACTGCCGGAGTTCTACCAGTTCGCGGCCGCCGCCATGCCCCCGGCCGGGATGGGCGTCGGCGTCGCACTGCTCGCCCAGCACACCGACACCCGCATCCAGGCATCCGCGGTCATCACCGGTGGCCTCTTCGCGCTGATCCCGGGGCGGGCACTGGTCGCCGCCGTGCACGACGGACTCACCGGCTTCTACATCACCGCCGCCGCCCGGCTGCTGGAGGTCATCTACCTCATCGTCGGGATCGTCTGCGGCGTGCTGATGGTGCTGTACCTGGGCGCCCGGCTGAACGCCCGGCTGACGCCCGACATCGTGCACCACAGCGACCGGCCGCTCACCCAGTTGCTGGCCGCCATGCTGCTGGCGCTCGCGTTCTGCGTGCTGCTCCAGCAGGAGCGCCACACCGTGGTGCTGGCCACCATGAACGGGGGCGTCGCCTGGCTGATCTTCGGCGTGCTGACCAAGGCCGACGTCACACCGGTCCCGGCCACCGTGGTCGCCGCCGGGCTCGTCGGCCTCTTCGGCCAACTGCTGTCCCGGTACCAGTTCGCCTCGTCGCTGCCGTACATCACAGCGGCGATCGGGCCGCTGCTGCCGGGTAGCAACACCTACTTCGGGCTGCTGAACATCGCCCAGGGCGACGTCAACAAGGGGTTCGAGCATCTGGCCACGGCCGGCGCGCTGGCCCTGGCCATCGCCATCGGGGTCAACCTGGGCGGCGAGCTGGCCCGCCTCTTCATCAAGACCCCGGGCCAGGAGACCCCGCTGCCCGGCCGCCGCGCCGCAAAGCGCACCCGGGGCTTCTGAGCGGCGGAGGGGCTGCCCGGCGACCGGGCAGCCCCTCCGTCACCCGAACGGGGGCAGGGGCGCAGCCCCGTGCAGAAACGGTTCTCAGTGCCCGCCCTCGGCGGCCAGCCGCTTGATGGACGCCTCGACCTCGGCCTCGGCCTCCGCGCGGCCCACCCAGTCGGCGCCCTCGACCGACTTGCCGGGCTCCAGGTCCTTGTAGACCTCGAAGAAGTGCTGGATCTCCAGCCGGTCGAACTCGCTCACGTGGTGGATGTCGCGCAGGTGCTCCATCCGCGGGTCCGAGGAGGGGACGCACAGCAGCTTGTCGTCGCCGCCCGCCTCGTCGGTCATCCGGAACATCCCGATGGCGCGGCACTTGATGATGCACCCCGGGAAGGTGGGCTCCTCCAGCAGCACGAGCGCGTCGAGCGGGTCGCCGTCCTCGCCCAGGGTGCCGTCGACGAAGCCGTAGTCCGCCGGGTACACGGTCGAAGTGAACAGGTGCCGGTCGAGGCGGATGCGGCCCGTCTCGTGGTCCACCTCGTACTTGTTCCGCGAGCCCTTCGGGATCTCGATGGTGACGTCGAACTCCAAGGGAGGCTCCTCCGTATAGATCATGATGAGATCAGCACTCGTGTGCCCTGGGGGCCGTCCCCCAGAAGAACTCCAGTCTGGTGATTAAGTGTCCCCCACGCACATGTGTGCTCGCGAAAGGGGCTGGTCGAGGTGCATGACACCGGATCGAAGGTGCGTGGCGCCGCGAACCGGGCATACCGCTCCGGCCTCCGCGCGGCCCGCTCCGCGGCGGCGTACACCCGGACCGTCGCGCCCCGTGCGCACGCCCTCGCGGCACACACTCGTACGACCGCCGCCCGCGCGGCCGCCCGCGGGCGCGCCGCGGTGCACGGGGCCCGGCGTCGTTGGCGGGCGGCCTCTCCGCAGCAGCGGCTGACGGTCCGGTTCACCGCCGCCTCCACCGCGCTGGGGCTCGTGGCCGCGCTGCTGGCGGTGGCCGCGGCGGGGCCGTGGGACTCGGGTCAGCGTACGGCCGAGCGGGTCCGGGCGGCCCGCCAGGAACGCGGAAGTGGCGCGGACCACACCCCCGGCACCCCCGGCAGCCCCGGTCGCCCCTCCGGACCCCCCGCCGCCCCCCAGGTGCTCGCCGCGGCCGGGCCCGTTCCGGAACAGGGCGCGGGCGAGGGCGGCCCGCAGGGCTCCGGTCGCGGCGACACCCGGCCGGAGCAGATGCCGCCGCCCACCGCCTCGGCCCTCGCCGACACCCTCGAACCGCTGATCGAGGACGGTTCGCTCGGTGCCGTACGGCACGCCTCCGTCGTGGACGCCGTCACCGGGCGGCAGCTCTTCTCCCGGGACGCCCGGGCGGTCTCGGCCCCCGCCTCCACGATCAAGCTGGCCACCGCCGTCGCGGCGCTGACCGCGCGCGGCGAGACGTACCGCATCGCCACCCGCGCGGTCCGCGAGGACGACCGGGTCACCCTCGTCGGCGGCGGCGACCCCACGCTCACCGGGAAGGACCTGACGGCCCTGGCCGCGCGGACCGCCCGGGCCCTGGACCGGGACGAGGTGCACACGGTCCGGCTCCGGTACGACACCTCCCGCTACACCGGCACCGAGCGGCACGTCATCGGGCCCAACGAGAACCTGGCCCGGGTCACCCCGCTGATGGTCGAGGAAGGCCGCACGGACGACAGCGACCACGGCCCGGCGCCGCGCGCCGCCGACCCCGCCCGGGAGGCGGCCGACGCGTTCGCGGACGCGCTCGAGGACAAGGGGGTCGCCGTCGAGGGCGCACCCCGGGAGCGCACCGCGGGGAAGCAGGCCACCGAACTGGCCGTGCACCGCTCGGCGCCGCTCGGCGCGCTGGTCGAGCGGATGCTCACCCACAGCGACAACGACCTCGCCGAGGCCCTCGCGCGTCAGACGGCCCTCGCCGCGGGCGAGCCGGCCGGCTTCCGTGGTGCGGGCCGCGCCGTACGGCACACCCTCGACCGGCTCGGCCTGCCGCTCGAAGGTGCCCGCTTCGCGGACGGCAGCGGCCTCGACCGCGCGGACCGGGTCTCCCCGGCCCTGCTCACCCGACTGCTCACCCTGGCGGCCGATCCGGACCGCCCCGCGCTGCGCACCGTCCTCACCGGGCTGCCCGTCGCCCGGTTCACCGGCACCCTCGGCAGCCGGTACGGCGGCGAGCGCGGCGAGCCCGGCGCGGGGCTGGTGCGGGCCAAGACCGGCACCCTGACCGGGGTGAACACGCTGGCCGGCACCGTCGTGGACGCGGACGGCCGGATGCTGGCCTTCGCGTTCATGACGACGGGAGCCGGTGCGCGGGACGCGGCGCAGCGGTCCCTGGACCGGCTCGCCTCGGCCCTGGCCAACTGCGGCTGCCGGGATTCGCCCTCCGCGGGCTGATCCCCGGGCGGGCGCGTGGTCCTCGCGGTCTCCTCCCGCCCCGCACGCACTGCACGTACGGTGAAAGAATGACGAGCCTCGGTGGTGTGCAGATGGTCGACTGGAATCTCGCGGTCACGACCGCGACCCGGCTCGGACGGCCGGGGCCGGAAGTCAGCAGGGAAGAGGCCCGCGGCATCGTCGCCGAGCTGAGGCGGCACGCGAAGGTCTCCGAGGAGCACGTACGCGGCTTCACCCGGCTGGCCCCCGCCGACGCCGAGGCGGGGGACACGCCCGTCCTGGTGGTGGACCGGCCCGGTTGGGTGCGGGCCAACGTCGCCGGGTTCCGGGAGCTGCTCTCGCCGCTGCTGGGAAAGGTGGCCGAGCGCCGCGCCGGTGTCCCCGGCGGGGCCGTGCTCGGCGCGGTCGGCGGCAAGGTCACCGGGGTGGAGGTCGGCATGCTGCTGTCCTTCCTCTCCTCGCGGGTGCTGGGCCAGTACGAGACGTTCGCGCCGGCCGGCCGCGACCTGCCGGGGGGCGCCGACGGCGGCGGGCGGCTGCTGCTGGTCGCGCCGAACATCGTGCACGTGGAGCGCGAGCTGGGGGTGGACCCGCACGACTTCCGGCTGTGGGTGTGCCTGCACGAGGAGACGCACCGCACCCAGTTCACGGCGGTGCCCTGGCTGCGTGACCACCTGCGGATGGAGATCCAGTCCTTCCTGGAGCAGACCGACATCGACCCCTCGACGCTGGTGGAGCGGCTCCGGGAGGCCGTCCAGTCGCCGGCCGGCGGCAGGCCGGGCGAGGACGGCGCGGCCGACGAAGCGGAGGAGCGGCCCGGCCTCGTGGAGCTGGTGCAGACCCCGGCGCAGCGCGAGGTGCTGGGCCGGCTGACCGCCGTCATGTCGCTGCTGGAGGGGCACGCCGACTACGTGATGGACGGTGTGGGCCCGCAGGTCGTCCCGACCGTCACCGAGATCCGCGAGAAGTTCCAGAAGCGCCGGGCCGCCGGTGCCGGACGGCTCGACCTGGCGCTGCGCAAGCTGCTGGGCCTGGACGCGAAGCTGCGCCAGTACCGGGACGGGGAGCGGTTCGTGCGCACCGTGGTGGACGAGGTGGGCATGGAGGGTTTCAACCGTGTGTGGACGTCACCGAACACCCTTCCGACGAAGGCGGAGATCGCCCGACCCGCGGAGTGGATCGCGAGGGTGCACCGCAAGGCCGATTGAGGCGGACGGAAGCCTCGCCAATCACCCTTCCGAGGGACCGTGCGGGCGGGGTACGCGTGCGATGCTCGGGGAACACAGTCCGTCTCTGTCACCATCGACACACACAGCGTGACAGCAGTTGCCGACTTCGACGCCCCCACCCGGATCCGCGGAAGCCCCCCTTCCGCGGTCTGCGCAGCTCCTGACGAGGAAGTGAATCGGACATGGGTCCCCACCCCGCGGTCGCCGCAATACGCCTGGCGGTCCGCCGCACACTCCACGACGTGCTCAGCGCGCACGACCTCAGCGCCCACGACGCGAGCACGCGCGGCGCGCGCGGCGCACACCTCGCGGCGACCCCCCAGACCGCCGGCCCCCTCCCCACTGATCTCCCCACTGATCTCCCCGCCGATCTCCCCGCCACCGAAGCGCCGCCACCGCTCGTCCTCGTCGCCTGCTCCGGCGGCGCCGACTCGATGGCCCTCGCCTCCGCGCTCGCGTTCGAAGCCCCCCGCCTCGGCCTGCGGGCCGGCGGCGTCACGGTCGACCACGGCCTGCAGCCCGGCTCCGCCGAGCGCGCCCAGGACGTCGCCGACCGGCTGGCCGGACTCGGACTGACGCCGGTCGAGTCGGTCGCCATCCAGGTGGGACGGACCAACACCGGCCCCGAAGCCGCCGCGCGCGAGGGCCGGTACGCCGCGCTGGACGCGATCGCGGAGCGGTACGGCGCGGCCGCCGTGCTGCTCGGCCACACCCGCGACGACCAGGCGGAGACGGTGCTGCTCGGGCTGGCCCGCGGCTCCGGCACCCGCTCGCTGTCCGGCATGGCGGCGGTCTCGGGGCCCGGCGGCCGCTACCGCCGCCCGTTCCTGGCCGTCGACCGGCAGACCACCCGCAAGGCGTGCATGGTCCAGTCGCTCCCCGTCTGGGACGACCCGCACAACGCGGATCCCGCCTACACCCGCTCCCGCGTCCGCCACGAGGCGCTGCCGGCGCTGGAGAAGGCGCTCGGCAAGGGCGTCATCGAGGCCCTGGCCCGTACGGCGCAGCTCTCCCGGGACGACGCGGACGCGCTCGACGCATGGACCGACGACGCCGAGCGCGCCGTCGTGCGCACCCCCGGCAGCGGTCCGGAGGACGCCGGGGTGCCGGACCAGGCGGACGGTTCGGCGCCCTCCGGCCGGGCCGTCGCCCGGACGGAGGGCGCGCCCGGCGCCGACGGAGCGGTGGAGCTGGACGTGGTGCGGCTGTACGCGCTGCCGCCCGCGGTGCGGCGGCGGGTGCTGCGCCGGGCGGCGATCGAGGCCGGCTCCCCGGCCGGGTCGCTGTTCGCCCGGCACGTCGAGGAGATGGACCGCCTCATCACCGCGTGGCGCGGTCAGCGGGCCCTCAACCTGCCCGGGCGTGTGGAGGTCGCGCGCCAGGGTGGCAGACTGGTCATCCGGCACGGCTCACCGAGCTGACCGGCGCCCCGGCACTCACCGGGCCGTCCGGAGGCTGCGGCGGGCCGGGGCGACCGGACCGCGACGAGCGAGAGCAGCACGGGTGGACGAGAAAGACATGGGCACCGACCTGCAGTCGGTGCTGGTCAGCAAGGAAGAGATCGACGCGAAGCTGGCCGAGCTGGCGGAGCGGATCGACGCGGAGTACGCGGGCGAGGACCTGCTGCTGGTCGGGGTGCTCAAGGGTGCCGTCATGGTGATGGCGGACCTGGCGCGCGCCCTGTCCACCCCGGCGACGATGGACTGGATGGCGGTGTCCTCCTACGGCGCCGGGACCCAGTCCTCGGGTGTGGTCCGGATCCTCAAGGACCTGGACACGGACATCAAGGGGAAGCACGTCCTGATCGTCGAGGACATCATCGACTCGGGGCTGACGCTCTCCTGGCTGCTGTCCAACCTGGGATCCCGCGAGCCCGCCTCCCTCAACGTGTGCACCCTGCTGCGCAAGCCGGACGCCGCCAAGGTGGCGATCGACGTGAAGTGGGTGGGTTTCGACATCCCGAACGAGTTCGTCGTCGGCTACGGCCTCGACTATGCCGAGCGGTACCGCAATCTGCCGTTCGTCGGCACGCTTGCCCCGCACGTATACGGCGGCTGACATCCGTCGCGCACGCGCGTGCGGGCCGGGAACACAGGGTCGGTGTCCCTCGTTGCAGGGTCGGAGGGCGGTGCGGTTGACCGTCCTCGGCGGCGCCGGGTGACAATGCTGGGGTACCGTCCGAAGGTCAGGCTTTTCAACTCACTGTGGCAGGAGGGACGGGGCCCACGCGCTCCGTATGGATGGACGTGAAGCGATACTTCCGCGGGCCGGTCATGTGGATCGTGCTGGCCGTCCTTGCCGTGGTCGTGTTGATGCAGGTCGTCGGCTCGTCCGGCGGCTTCAAGACGGTGGACACCGGCCAGGTCGTACAGGCGATCCGACAGGACAAGGTGAAGTCCGCAGAGCTCACCACGGGCGACGAGCAGATCGTCAAGCTCGAGCTCAAGGACGGCGCCAAGGTCGAGGACAGCGACAAGATCAAGGCGAGCTACATCGACTCCCAGGGAGTCGACATCGCCAAGGAACTCCAGAGCAAGTACGACCAGAAGGAGATCCCGAAGGGATACACGGTCGCGCCGCAGAAGCAGAACCCGTTCGTCGGGATGCTGATCTCGCTGCTGCCGTTCGTGCTGATCATCGTCATCTTCCTGTTCCTGATGAACCAGATGCAGGGCGGCGGCTCCCGGGTGATGAACTTCGGGAAGTCCAAGGCCAAGCTCATCACCAAGGACACCCCGAAGACGACCTTCACCGACGTGGCCGGCTCCGACGAGGCCGTCGAGGAGCTCCACGAGATCAAGGACTTCCTGCAGGAGCCCGCCAAGTTCCAGGCCGTCGGTGCCAAGATCCCGAAGGGCGTGCTGCTCTACGGCCCGCCCGGCACCGGTAAGACGCTGCTCGCCCGCGCGGTCGCGGGTGAGGCGGGCGTGCCGTTCTACTCGATCTCCGGTTCGGACTTCGTGGAGATGTTCGTCGGTGTCGGCGCCTCCCGGGTGCGCGACCTGTTCGAGCAGGCCAAGGCGAACGCCCCGGCCATCGTCTTCGTCGACGAGATCGACGCCGTCGGCCGGCACCGCGGTGCCGGTATGGGCGGCGGCCACGACGAGCGGGAGCAGACCCTCAACCAGCTCCTGGTCGAGATGGACGGCTTCGACGTCAAGGGCGGCGTCATCCTGATCGCCGCCACCAACCGGCCGGACATCCTGGACCCGGCACTGCTGCGGCCGGGCCGGTTCGACCGGCAGATCGCCGTCGACCGCCCGGACATGCAGGGCCGCCTGGAGATCCTCCAGGTCCACCAGAAGGGCAAGCCGATGGCGCCCGACGTGGATCTGAGTGCGGTCGCCCGGCGCACCCCGGGCTTCACCGGCGCCGACCTGAGCAACGTGCTGAACGAGGCCGCGCTGCTCACCGCGCGCAGCGACCAGAAGCTGATCGACAACAAGTATCTGGACGAGGCGATCGACCGCGTCGTGGCCGGACCGCAGAAGCGGACCCGGATCATGAGCGACAAGGAGAAGAAGATCACCGCGTACCACGAGGGCGGACACGCCCTGGTCGCGGCGGCCTCACCCAACTCCGATCCGGTCCACAAGATCACCATCCTCTCCAGAGGCCGCGCGCTCGGGTACACGATGGTCCTCCCCGACGAGGACAAGTACTCGACCACGCGGAACGAGATGCTCGACCAGCTCGCCTACATGATGGGCGGCCGGGCGGCCGAGGAGCTGGTCTTCCACGACCCGACCACGGGCGCGGCCAATGACATCGAGAAGGCGACGGCCACCGCGCGCGCGATGGTCACCCAGTACGGCATGACCGAGCGGCTGGGCGCCATCAAGTTCGGCTCCGACCAGTCCGAGCCCTTCCTGGGCAAGGAGATGTCCCACCAGCGGGACTACTCCGAGGAGGTCGCCGGACTGGTGGACGAGGAGGTCAAGAAGCTGATCGAGACGGCGCACAACGAAGCCTGGGAAATCCTGGTGGAGAACCGCGACGTCCTCGACAACCTCGTCCTGGCCCTGCTGGAGAAGGAGACGCTGAACAAGGAGGAGATCGCCGAGGTCTTCAACCCTGTCGTCAAGCGTCCGGCCCGCCCCGCCTGGACGGGTTCCTCGCGGCGTACTCCCTCCACCCGGCCCCCGGTGTCGGCTCCGCCCGCGGCGCTGACCAACGGGAACTCCGGCCCGAACCTGGGCAAGGAGATCGGCCCCCGGGACTCGGACGCCATCGTCGAGCCCGTGGATCCGGACAACGGATAACCGCAGGTGGGCGCGGTGAGAACCGCGCCACGGAATGTCAGCCGCGCCCCTCGGGTTAATGTCGAGGGGCGCGGCTTTTCGCTGTGTACGCGACAGTCCGGCCGGATCACGCACGGTGACGGTCCGCAGGCTGTGGAAGTCGAGGAACGAGGGACCAGATGACCGACCCGGTGACCCTGGACGGGGAGAGCCCGAACAGCGCCTTCGACGAGAAGCGCGCCGAGAACGCGATACGCGAGCTCCTGATCGCCGTGGGCGAGGATCCCGACCGGGAGGGACTCCTGGAGACCCCGGCGCGGGTGGCCCGCGCCTACCGGGAGATGTTCGCGGGCTTGAACCAGCGCCCCGAGGACGTGCTGACCACGACGTTCGACCTTGGTCACGACGAGATGGTCCTGGTCAAGGACATCGAGGTGGTCAGCCAGTGCGAGCACCACCTGCTGCCGTTCCACGGCATGGCGCACGTCGGCTACATCCCGTCCGCCAGCGGCAAGATCACGGGGTTGTCCAAGCTGGCCCGGCTGGTCGACGTCTTCGCCCGCCGGCCCCAGGTGCAGGAGCGGCTGACGACCCAGATCGCCGACTCGCTGATGCGGATTCTGGAGCCCCGCGGGGTCATCGTGGTCATCGAGTGCGAACACATGTGCATGTCGGTGCGGGGGGTCCGGAAGCCCGGCGCCAAGACGACGACCTCCGCGGTCCGCGGACAGCTCCGCGACGCGACCACCCGGGCCGAGGCGATGAGCCTGATATTGGCCCGCTGAGTCCGGGCCTGAGTCCCTGAGTCCGGGCCTGAGTCCCTGAGTCCGGGCCTGAGTCCCTGAGTCCGGGCCTGAGTCCCTGAGTCCGGGCCTGAGTCCCTGAGGCCGGGCCTGAGTCCCTGAGGCCGGGCCTGAGCCTGCGGCGCATGTCCTCCGCGGGGTGAAGGCCGGGCCGGAAGCGTCCGGGACTGAGGCCGGGCCGGAAGCGTCCGGGACGCCTCCTGGTCGGCAAGGCCCTGCTGCCGCCGGTTCCGGCTCCTTCGCGCCCGCCGTCCGGGCCGTGCTCCGGCCCGTCGGGCCCGGTCCGGGCACGGCCCCGCCGGGTTCAGGCCGCGGCGGTCGGGGGGCCGTTCTCGTCCTCGTCCTCGGGCAGCCGGCAGATGCGCTCCAGCAGGACGGCCGCCGCTATCACCGCGATGCCCGCCACCACGGAGAGGCCCGCGTAGAGCGCCTGCTGGGCGCGGGCCGGGACGTCGGCGCGTTCGGTGATCAGGAACAGCCCGGTTCCGCCGTACATGCCCGAGACCAGCCCGGCCACCAGGGCGCTCGCCTGTCCGAAGAGGACGGCACGGGCCGCCATCATCGGGTCCACACCCTTGGCACCCGGCTCCCGCTCCCGCTGCGCCTTCAGTCGGGAGCGCAGCGAGAGCGCGGTGGCCAGCAGCACCGCCGCGATGGCGCCGAGCACGATGGGCGCGGCGAACGGCACCCCCGGCAGCGTGCCCAGCGCGTCCCACAGCCGCGCTCCGCCCCACGAGAGCACTCCGGCGACGACGAAGAGCGCCGCGAGGGTGCGGATACGGAGTTGGTTCATCGAGCTTCCACCTCGCGGGTGCGATCCGGGCGGTGCGGGCGTCGGCCGGGGGGACGCCGGGCGGGAACGGGCAACGGGGTACGCGCAGCCAACGCTCAGGCGTGCACGATGAGTTCCAGGTCCGGACGGGCGGTGACGCCCTCCGTGCCGAGCGTCCGCAGCAGTTCCTCGACGCTGCCGCGGCCCGGAACCTCGGCCGCGGGGTCCACGTCGTGCCAGGGCACGAGGACGAAGGCCCGCTCGTGCGCCCTGGGGTGGGGGAGCGTGAGCTGCGGGTCGTCGGAGACGACGCCCTGGTACGCCACGATGTCCACATCGATGGGGCGCGGCTCCCAGCGCTCCTCGCGCACCCGCTCCAGCGCCTCCTCGATGGCGTGGCCGCGTTCGAGGAGGGAGCCGGGCGGCAGGGTGGTGCGGACCACGACGACCGCGTTGAAGTAGGCGGGCTGGCTGCCCGGCTCGACGCCCCACGGCTCGGTCTCGTAGACCGGCGAGACGGCCGTCACCTTCATCCCCGGGGTGTCCGCGAGCGCGTCGACGGCGCTCTGCAGCGACTCCAGGCGGTTGCCGAGGTTGCTGCCGATCGACAGCACGGCGGTCTTCGGGTTGTGCAGCGTCGTGTCGGCGGCGTCCACCTGCTGCACCACGGAGGCGGGCACCGGCTGTACGGTCGGGTCACTGTTCGGCGTCATGCGCGGCTCCGCTTGATAGTGATGGTCACGTCCTCGAACGGCACGGCGATCGGGGCGTCGGGCTTGTGCACGACCACCTCCACCTCGCGTACGGCCTCGTGCCGCAGGCAGGTGTCGGCGATCCGCTGGGCGAGCGTCTCGATCAGGTCGACAGGTTCCCCCTCGACGACCGCGACGACCTCTTCGGCGACGACTCCGTAATGGACCGTACGGGACAGGTCGTCGCTCTCGGCGGCCGACCGCGTGTCGAGTCCCATGTCGAGGTCCACGACGAAGGTCTGCCCCTGCTCGCGTTCCCTCTCGAACACGCCGTGATGCCCACGCGCCGCGAGGCCGCGCAGTGCGACGCGATCCACTTCACCACTCCCGTCGGTCGTGCGAACGTCTACCGCCCCTCGGGGCACCGGACCGCCCCTGGCGGCACCGGATCGAATCTACCCGTGGGTGTGACGGCTCGCGGCGCCGCCTACCCCTCAGCGTTCGCGGTCACGCGCGCATTCCCGGCCGTGTGCCGGATCGGGTGGTCCTGGCGGAACGGTTGCCGAACGCAGCCCGGTGCGGAGGAACGGGACGAGGCCGGACAGGGCGTCCTCCGGCGCCCCGGCCGAGGCGCCGGCGCGCTCACGGAAGCTGTACGGAGCGGGTCTAGAGCTCGATGTCGCCCTGGCCCAGGTCCCCTTCCCCCTCGCCGTCCCCGTCCTCGTCGTCCTGCTCGACCAGCACCGGCGAGCCGTGGTGCGACCACAGCTTCCACTCGCCCTGCTCGGTGCGGCGGAAGACGTTGGTGGCCACCACGAGGCCGCCGACCAGCGGTCCCGCCGAGCCGTCCGCCTCGGCCGGGCCGCCGCTGAGGATGTTCTCGGTGCAGCTGACCAGCGCGGTGTCGCCCAGCACCGAGATCTCCACATCGGTGAGGAAGAACTGGACGTACTCGGTGTTGGCCATGATCAGGGCGTACGAGCGCAGCACCTCGCCGCGTCCGGTGAGCACCGGCCAGCCGGGGTGGACGACCCGGACCCCGTGCTCGCCCTCACCGCCCTCGGGGTCGTCCGGATCGACCGCCTCCGCACCCAGCCACATCCGGGAGAGGGCCTCGATGTCGCCCTGCTCGACCGCCTCGTAGAGGGCGGTGTTGGCGGCCTCGACCGCCTCGCTGTCGGTTCGCGCGCCGCTCATGTCGCCGCCTCCGGGTTCGTCGTCCCGGGGGTCACCGGAACCCGGGGCGCGTCGGGCAGGGCCTCGGCGGCCGCGTCCACGGCCCGGACCACGCGGACGGCGTCCGCGCTGGCCCGCACCTCGTGGACCCGTACCGCCCAGGCGCCCTCCCGGGCCGCCAGCGCGGTGACGGCGGCCGTCGCCGCGTCGCGTTCGCGGGCCGGCGGCGGGGTCGCGCCCTGCGCGTCCGTCAGCACCCGGCCCAGGAACCGCTTGCGGGAGGCGGCCACCAGCATCGGGTGGGGCAGCCCGGCGCGCAGTTCGGCGAGTGCCGCGACGAGGGCGAGATCGTGCTCGGCGCGCTTGGCGAAGCCCAGCCCGGGGTCGACCACGATCCGCGCGGGGTCGATGCCGCCCGCCACGGCCTGCTGCACCGCCGTGCGCAGCTCGTCGAGGACTTCGCCGACGACATCCGTGTAGACGGCGCGGTTGTTCATGTCGATGCTCTGGCCCCGCCAGTGCATCACCACGAACGGCACACCGGCGTCGGCGACGGCGGGCACCATCTCCGGATCGGCGCGGCCGCCGCTGACGTCGTTGACCAGGACCGCACCCGCTGCCACCGCCTGCGCCGCCACGGAGGCCCGCATGGTGTCGACGCTGACCACCAGGCCCTCCCCGGCCAGCCCGCGCACCACCGGCAGCACCCGGCGCAGTTCCTCGTCCTCGCCGACCCGGGCGGCGCCGGGCCGGGTGGACTCGCCGCCGACATCCACCAGGTCGGCGCCCTGCGCCACCAGGTCGAGCCCGTGCTTGATCGCTGCTTCGGTGTCGAACCACCGCCCCCCGTCCGAGAACGAGTCGGGGGTCACGTTGACCACACCCATTACTGCGCAGCGGTCCCATTCGGGGAGGCCGTCCACGCGGCCACGCGTTCTCGCACCCATGTGCCCAGGGTAGGCGCCTGCCTTCCGCGGGGTGGGACCGCCACCGTGCCGCCGCGGTCCGGCTCCCTGCCGCCGCGGTCCGGCCCCGGGCCGGAGTGCCGGCCGACGCGCCGGGCGCCTCAGCCGGCCGAGCCGTCCGGCGCCGTCAGCCAGCGCTCCGGGAGCGCCGAGCGGCGGCCGGTGCGCGAACGGTCGGCCTGGGCGCGCAGCAGGGCCAGGGCCTCGTCCTGGTCGCGCAGGCGCGCCCGTGCGGTGCCCCCGGCGCCGAGGTCCACGTACACGTCGGCCAGCCGGTGGCGGCGCTCCCACGGCCCCTGGGCGAACCGCACGCTCTGCACCTTCGCGTGCGGCACCAGGGTGGTCTGGCGGGTCAGCAGTCCTTGGCGGGCGACGAAGACGCCCTGAGCGACCCCGTGTCCGTAGCCGCGGCGGACCACCGGTGCACACCAGCGGGCGCGGCGGGGAACCGGTGTCCACGCGGCCAGCGCGGCGTCCGGGTCCACGCCGGGCAGCACCCGTGCGAGCACGGCTGCGGCCTCCGGCCAGGTGGCCACCGGCACGAGCACGCCGTCTCCGGTACCGCCGCCGGTGCCCGCGATCTCCAGGTCGACCCGCACCCAGTCCCGCCGCCGCCACAGGAGCGGCTGCGCGATCCGGACGGCCTGCACCCTTCCGGGCGGCACCGTGGCGTGCTGCCGGTCCAGCAGTCCTGCGTCCAGGCGCAGCCCGTCGGGGGACTCGGCCACGGTCCAGTCGAACTCCCTGACGACCCGCCCGCCGCTCGCCGCCCAGCAGCCGCCCGCGAGCGGCAGCGCCGTCGCCAGGACCGTCCACACGCTCTCCGTCGCCAGCCACAGCAGGGTCGGTACGAGGAGCAGCGCGGCCAGCGTCCCCCAGACCGCGCCCCGCAGCAGCACGCTGACCACCAGGGTGCGCGGCGGCACCCGCAGCAGCTCCCTGGCGGGCGCCTCGCCCGCCTCGGGTGCCGCGTCCGGGGCGATTCCGGCGGCGCGGGCGAGCAGTTCGGCGCGGAGCGCGACGGCCTGCCGCTCGCCCAGATACGCCAGCTCGTCCTTGTCCTCGGTGCCGACGACGTCCAGCTTCAGTTTGGCCACCCCGGCGATCCGGGCCGGCAGCGGCCGGGAGATGTCGATGGCTTGGACGCGGTCCAGCCGGATGTGGGCGGTGCGGCGGAACAGCAGGCCGGTACGGATGCGCAGCTCGGTGTCGGTGACCAGATAGCTGGTGCACCACCAGGACAGGAATCCGTACCCGGCGGCCACCGGCAGCAGCACCGCCAGTCCTAGCGCCGCCCAGACCGCCGTGAGCTGCTCGGACCACTCGCGGGCCCGGTCGAGGTCGTGCATGGCGAACGCCAGCAGCCCGGCGAGCGGCGCCCAGGCCCGCCGCCACGGGGTGACCGGGTGCAGCCGGTTGCCCTCGGGGCGGCGCGGCAGGAAGCGCGGACCCCGGTCGGCGGGGGCGGTGTTCTCCGCGGGGTCTGCCGGGGCGCCGGTGGTCTTGGCCGCCGGGGCGCCGGTGGGGCCGGTCGCCGGGGTGCCGGTGTCGGTCCGGGGCGGGCCGCCGGCCGCGGGGTCGCCGGTCACAGTCCCGCCGATCGGGCCTCGCCCAGCTCGGTGAGCCGGTCGCGCAGCCGTTCGGCCTCCGCGGGCGTGAGGCCCGGAATCCCGGCGTCGGTGGTCGCGGCGGCCGTGTGCAGTTGCAGCGAGGCCAGTCCGAAGCGGCGCTCCAGCGGCCCGGAGGTCACCTCCACGAGCTGCATCCGCCCGTAGGGCACCACCGTGGTCTCGCGCCACAGGACGCCGCGGGAGATCAGCAGGTCGTCGGCGCGCTCCAGATACCGCCACGAGCGCCAGTTGCGCGCCAGTGCTCCCCAGCCCCAGCCGGCCGCCGCGAGCGGCAGCAGCGCGCACAGCGCCCACACCGGTCCCGCGGTGAGTGCCGGTACCACTCCCGCCGCCGCGGCCGGTGGCAGCAGCCAGGCCAGCAGCACGCACCGGCGCAGCGGCAGCAGCGCCCGCTCCACGCCGCGCCACGCGGGGCCGTCCGGCCCGGCCGGACCGGTTCCGGGCTCCGCTGAGCCGGTGCCGTGCGGGCCGGTGCCGTGCGGGGTGGCGTGCTGTCCGGAACCCGGCGGGGCGGGCGGTGCCGGGGTGGGGTCGGTCATCCGTTCAGCGTACGTGCGGGCGACCGGAGCCCGTGTCCGTCCGCAGGAGGAAGCTGACAGGATGAGCGTCATGACTCAGACGGAGACGACCGTCGGCATCGGCGGTGCCGCGGAGAGCACCGACATGGTGCTCAACATCGGCCCGCAGCACCCCTCCACACACGGCGTGCTGCGGCTGCGGCTGGTCCTGGACGGGGAGCGGATCGAGCACGCCGAGCCGGTGGTCGGCTATATGCACCGGGGCGCCGAGAAGCTCTTCGAGGCCCGCGACTACCGCCAGATCATCGTGCTCGCCAACCGCCACGACTGGCTGTCGGCGTTCTCCAACGAGCTGGGCGTGGTGCTCGGCGTCGAGCGGATGCTGGGCATGGAGGTCCCGGAGCGCGCGGTGTGGACCCGCACCCTGCTGGCCGAGCTGAACCGGGTGCTCAACCACCTGATGTTCCTGGGCTCCTACCCGCTGGAGCTGGGCGGGATCACGCCGGTCTTCCACTCCTTCCGGGAGCGCGAGGTGCTCCAGAACGTGATGGAGGAGCTCTCGGGCGGCCGGATGCACTACATGTTCAACCGGGTCGGCGGGCTCAAGGACGACCTCCCGGCGGGCTGGCGGGACCGGGCGCGGCAGGCGGTGGCCGCCGTCCGCGGCCGGATGGACACCTTCGACAAGCTGGTGCTCGGCAACGAGATCTTCCGGGGCCGCACCCGGGGCGTCGGCGTGCTCAGCCCCGAGCTGGTGCACGCCTACGGGGTCAGCGGTCCGATCGCCCGCGCCTCCGGGGTCGACTTCGACCTGCGCCGCGACGAGCCGTATCTGGCCTACGGCGAGCTGGCCGACGTACTGCGGGTGGCCACCCGGTCGGAGGGCGACTGCCTGGCCCGCTTCGAGCTGCTGCTCGACCAGACGCACAACTCCCTGGACCTGGCCGACGCCTGCCTGGACCGGCTCGCCGAACTGCCGCCAGGGCCGGTCAACCAGCGGCTGCCCAAGGTGCTCAAGGCGCCGGAGGGCGCCACCTACACCTGGACGGAGAACCCGCTGGGCCTCAACGGCTACTACCTGGTCTCCAAGGGCGAGAAGACCCCGCACCGGCTCAAGCTCCGCTCCGCCTCGTTCAACAACATCCAGGCGCTCACCGAGCTGCTGCCCGGGACGCTGGTGGCGGACATGGTCGCGATCCTGGGGTCGTTCTTCTTCGTGGTGGGCGACATCGACAAATAGCGCTCAGCAGCACCCGATGGCGCCGAGCAGGGCCGCATGGTGCCGCGAGCGGCCCTGAGCGGCCCTGAGCGGCCCTGAGCGCCCGGGGCTCCGGGCGCGCTCCCCGGCCGCCCGCTCCCCGCCCGCGGGTCAGGACGGCGAGCGCGTCCGGCGCCTGCTCCGCCCGAAGAAGTCGAAGCCGCCCGTGCCGCTGTCGCGGCCGTCCGGCTCGGACGCCGCACCTTCCGCCGCCCTGGCCGTTCCGGCTGCCCCGGCCGAACCGGTCTCCGCACCGTCCGCGGCCTCATCCGGATCCCGGGACCCGTCCGCTCCGGCTGCGGGCCCGTTCTGCGCGGCGGACCCGGCCGTGCGCCGCCCGGCCGTACGCGGGGCCACTGGCCGGGAGCGCGGCGGGGCCTGCGGGGGCACCACGGTGGCCGCGCGGCTGTGGGACAGCCGGGCCGCCGCGCGCTGCCGCACCGCGTTGCGGGCGAGCGCGTCCAGTGCCTCGCCCGCCTGCCGGTAGGTCAGCGGGGTCGGTGCGCCGGAGCTGTGCCGGTGGTCGGTGGCCGAGGTGGTGAGGGCCTTGGCGGGGGCCGTCGTCCCCGCCTCCAGTTCCAGCACCCTGCGCCCCTCCAGCGCACTCGCCCGCTCCGTCTGGGCGTTGGCGTAGCGGCGCAGCAGGTCGGCGTGCTCGGAGCGGAGACCGGTCAGCTCGGCGCGCTTCTCGCGGAGCCTGCCCTCCAGCTTGGTGCGGAGCTCGCGCAGCTCCTCGACCTCGCCCTCCAGGTCCGCCTGCTTCTCCTCGGCCCGCCAGGCCGAGCTGGCGAGCTGCGCCTTGAGGTCGCCGACCTGCTTGCCCGCCGCGCGGTCCCAGGCGCGCAGCAGTACGGCGCCGGTGACGGCGGCGGCCGCCGCTGCCGCGGTGAGCGCGCGCAGCACCACCGTCTCCAGGTCGGCGACGCCCGGCTCACCGCACAGCCAGGCCCCGCCGGCGCAGGCCAGTGCGGACACCGCCACGGACACCGGGGGCAGGCGTCGGTGCAGCGGCGGGGAATGGCGATGACGTCCACGTGGCATGGCTGGGAATTTACCGTGTTCCACCCGGGGGACGACACCGGACGAACCGTGTCACGCCAGCCCCTTGCTCTTCAGGTACTCCTCGGCGACGTCCGCGGGCTTCTCCCGGTCCTGGTCGACCTTGCGGTTGAGCTCGGTCAGGTCCTTGGTGGTGAGGGTGCGGGTGAGCTTGCCGAGCGCGTCCGCCACCTTCTTGTCACCGGCGTCCTTCGCGTTGACGACCGGCACGATGTTGTCCGCGTTCTGCAGCTTCTTGTCGTCCTCCAGCAGCACCAGGCCGAACTGGTCGAGGGTGGCGTCGGTGGTGGTGGTCAGCACGAGCTGGTCCTTGCCGTCCTTGACGGCCTGCTTGGACTGGCTGGTGCCCACGCCCTTGGGGTCTATGCCCTTGACGTCGATCCCGTAGGTCTTCTCCAGCCCGGGGCGGCAGAACGGCCGGGTCTCGCACTCGTCGCCCGCCGCGATGGTGACGCGCTCCTTGGAACGGCCCAGGTCGCTGAGGGTCTTGAGGTCGTGCTTCTTCGCGTGGTCCGCGGAGACGGCGAAGGCGTTCTGGTCCACCGCGTCGCCGGCCTCCAGCACCTTCAGACCGCGCGGCTCGGCCAGGTCGCGGAGCGCCTCGACGGTCTCGTCCGCGTCGCTGGAGGCGACCGGCTCGGCCTTGGCGCCGTTCTTCTTGGCGTTGAGGAACTCGGCCATCGTCGCCGCGTACTCCGGTACGACGTCGATGCGGCCCTTCTCCAGCTCGGGCGCGTACAGCTCGCGGTTCTTGACCTTCTTGACCGTGGTCTTCCAACCGGCCTCGGACAGCACTCCGGAGTAGAGCTCGGAGAGGATCTCCGACTCGGTGAAGCCGGCCGAGCCGACGACCAGACTGCCCTTGCCGCCGCCTGAGCCGGAGTCCTTCTCCTCCAGGTCGCTGCCGCCGCAGGCGGCCAGTGCCAGCGCCAGCGCGGAGGCCGTGCCGGCGGTGGCGAGACCGCGCCGGGCCGCCGTTCTGCGCCGGGGGGCGGTGGTGTCGGTGGTGGTGCGGGAGCGGGCCATCATGCGTCCATTCGTCCGGTGTCGTTCTTGGTGGGGCGGTCAGACGGGCTTCGTGCGGCCGGCGGGCTGCCGCCGCATCGGGTCCAGAAGCCGCTCGGTGAGGGTCAGGACGCGCTCGACCAGCAGCGCCAGCGCGGCCACGAGCAGGGCGCCCGCGACCACCTGGGGAGTGTCGTAGTTGCCGAATCCGGCGGTGATCAGCCGGCCGAGGCCGCCGCCGCCCGGCAGCGCGGCGAGCGTAGCCGTGGCGACGAGTTGCACGGCGGCCGTCTGCACCCCGGTCATGATCAGCGGGAGGGCGAGCGGCAGTTCGACCTGGCGCAGCAGTTGCCCGCCCGTCATCCCCATGCCCCGGGCCGCCTCGACGACCTCCCGGTCCGCCTCGCGCACACCGGTGTAGGCGTTGGTCAGCAGCGGCGGCAGCGCGAACAGCACCAGCGCCACGATCGTCGCCCAGTCGCCGTACCGGCCCAGCGGGCCCATCGACAGCAGCACCAGCACGGCGAAGGTGGGCACGGCCCGGCCCGCGTTCGAGAGGTTCACCGCCAGCGCGCCGCCCCGCCCCACATGGCCGAGCCACAGCGCGAGCGGCAGCGCCAGCGCGCAGGAGAGCAGCAGGCAGACGCCCGTCAGATAGATGTGTTCCCCGAGCCGTTGCAGCACGCCGCCGGTGCCGGTCCAGTGGGAGCCGGTCGTCAACCAGGTCCATACGTCGGTGAGGATGCCCATGCGCTCAGCCCGCCTTCCCCACGAGGTCCTGCGCCGCGGCAGCGGAGGGCGCGGCGGGTGCGCGCACGGCCCGCTTGCGGGCGCCCGCGCGGGTCCACGGGGTCAGCATCCGCTGGAGCCACAGCAGCAGCAGGTCCGCGACGACCGCCAGGACGACGCAGATGGCCGAGGCGGTCAGCACCTGCGCCTTGAAATAGCTCTCCATGCCGTCGTAGATGAGGTTTCCCAGTCCGCCGTAGCCGACGATGGCGCCGACCGTGGTGAGCGAGACCGCCGTGACCGTGGCGATGCGCACTCCCGCCAGCAGCGCGGGCAGTGCCAGCGGCAGCTCCACCTCCAGCAGCAGCCTGCCCGGTCCGTACCCCATCCCCTCGGCGGCCTGCCGGGCCTCGCCCGGTACCGCGTCCAGCCCCGCCAGGATGTTGCGCACCAGGACCGTGAGGGAGTACAGCACCAGGCCGGTCACCACCACGGCGGCCGACAGCCCGAAGACGGGCAGCAGCAGCGCGAACATCGCCAGCGAGGGGATCGTGTAGAGGATCGTCGTCACGCCCAGGGCCGGGGCGCGGGCCGCGCGCCAGCGCCGGGCCGCCACCGCCAGCGGCAGGGCGAGCGCCAGTGCGATCACGACGGAGAGCGCGGTGATCCAGACGTGCTCCACCGTCGCGTCGAGCAGTTCGCTCTGCCGGGTGCGCACATACGTCCAGCACAGCCAGTCGTTCTGCGCGAGACAGCCCTGCGGGCCGCCTCCTGCCGTGCTGCTCATCGGTCACCTCCCCGCGCTGTGCGGTGCTCGGACGGCGTTGTCCGGACGGTTTGTTCGGACGGTTTGTTCGGACGGTTTGTCCGGATGGTTGCCGTCCGGACGGTGCCGTTCGGACGACGTTGTGAAGTGTCATGCCACGATGACGGCCGACCCTATCCCGGCGGACTGACAATCAGTCCGGAGTGCCGTACCCCGGAACCGTTCGGTTCATCCGCAGTCCGCGGGATCAGCAGGCTGCCGGGAGGATTGTCGGCGGGCTGTGTTTCGCTGTCCGCATACGACCGGAGCGGCCGGGGCACCAGCCGGGAACGGGCCGGAGACGAGGATGGGCAGATGATTCGCTTCGAGAACGTGGCCAAGCGCTACCCCGACGGGACCGTCGCGGTCGAGGGGCTCTCCTTCGAGGTGGCCGACGGGGAACTGGTCACCCTCGTGGGGCCCTCGGGCTGCGGCAAGACCACCACCATGAAGATGGTCAACCGGCTGATCGAGCCGACCGAGGGGCGGATCCTGGTCGACGGCGCCGACATCGCCCGCGTCGAACCGGTCGAGCTGCGCCGCCGGATGGGCTACGTCATCCAGCAGACCGGGCTCTTCCCGCACCGCACGGTGCTGGACAACACCGCCACCGTTCCGCACCTGCTGGGCTGGTCCAAGGCGCGCAGGCGGGAACGCGCCCGCGAACTGCTGGACCTGGTGGGCCTGGACCCGCACGTGTTCGGCGACCGCTACCCCGAGCAGCTCAGCGGGGGCCAGCGGCAGCGGGTCGGGGTCGCCAGGGCGTTGGCCGCGGATCCGCCGGTGCTGCTGATGGACGAACCGTTCGGCGCCGTGGACCCGGTGGTGCGCGAGCACCTGCAGAACGAGTTCCTGCGGCTCCAGTCGCGGCTGCACAAGACGGTGCTGTTCGTCACGCACGACATCGAGGAAGCCGTCCGGCTCGGCGACCGGATCGCCGTCTACGGGGAGGGCCGGATCGAGCAGTTCGACACACCCGCCACCGTGCTGGGCGCTCCCGCGTCCGGATATGTGGCCGACTTCGTCGGCGCCGACCGCGGCCTCAAGCGGCTGTCGGTCACCCCGATAGAGCCCGGCGACCTGGAGCAGCCGCCGACCCTCCACCTGAGCGACGGGCTCGCCGAGGCGGCCGCACGGATGGCGACCGACGGCGCGCGCTGGGCCGTGGTCCTGGACGGCGCGGAGGAGTTGCACGGCTGGGTCTCGGCCGCGGCCCTGGTCGAGGCGTCGGTGCGGGGCGGGGACGGCTCGGGGACGGTCGGCGACCACGCGCAGCGGATGGAGGCGTGGCTGCCGCTGGGCTCCACCCTCAAGCAGGCGTTCAGCACGATGCTCCAGCACGATGCCGGATGGATCGCCGTGCTGGACGCCGGGGACCGGTTCGTCGGCGTGCTCACCCCGGCCAAGCTGCACGAGGCGCTGCGCCGCTCGGTCGACGCCGACGCCCGCGCCGTGGCCCGCCAGGAGGTCGAACTGGAGACGATCGAGAGCTCCTGAGCGGGACGGGCACCTCCCGGGCCGGCGGAGGAGCCGGGAGCCGCCGGGAGCCGCTGTGCGGCCGTCCCGGCGCGGGCGCACGGCAGCCGGGCCGCGGGCCGGCGCACAGCGCACGGCGGCGGTCGGCCTCGCACCGCACAGCGGCGGTCGGGCGCTCCGCACGGCGGCGGTCGGGCGCACCGCGTACGGGCGGGATGCGCTGCGGCGCCGGATGCGCCGCGGCGCGCTTCGGCCTGCGGCGAGGCCGTCGGTCCGCCGCCGGGCCCGTCAGTCCGCGGCGAGGTCGCCGAGCGCTTCCAGGACGCTGCGGTGGAAGGTGGGGAAGGCGAACATCATGTCGCGCAGCGTCGCCGTGGGCACGGCCGCGCGGATGGCCACGGCGAGCCCGTAGAGCACCTCCCCGCCCATCGGCCCGGCGGCCGTCGCGCCCACCAGGACGCCCCGTTCGGCGTCCTCCACCAGCTTGATCAGACCGTCGTTGCCCGCCTTGTGGATCCAGCCGCGTACCCCGTCCGGCACCCGGGCCGTCCCGGTGCGGACCGTCAGCCCCCGCTCGCGCGCCACGGCCTCGGTCAGCCCCACGGAACCGATCTCCGGGTCCGTGAAGGTCACATGGGGCACCGCGCGGTAGTCGGCACCGGGACCCGCTTCGCCCCGGCCCGCCGCGGCCAGCACGGCGCGTACCGCCACGTCGGCCTGGTACATCGCCACATGGGTGAAGGCGCCCTCGCCCACCAGGTCCCCCAGGGCCCACACGCCGGGCGCCGCGCGCATGTGCGCGTCCACCTCCACCCGGCGGGCCTCCGCGCCCAGGCCCAGCGCCGCGCGGTCCAGCGCGTCCAGCCGCGGTCGCCGCCCGGTCGCCACCAGCAGCTTCTCCGCGGACACCTCCTCGCCGCCGTCCAGCGTGAGGACGAAGGCGCCGTCCGCGTACCGCGCCGCGGCGGCGCGCGCGCCGGTCAGCACCGTCAGCCCCTCCCGGCGCAGTACCTCCAGCAGCAGGTCCCCGGCTTCCGGCTCCTCGGCCGAGACCACCCGCGCGGACGCCTCGACCAGGGTCACCCGGGTGCCGAAGCGGGCGTAGGACTGGGCCAGTTCCACCCCCACCGCGCCGCCGCCGAGCACCAGCAGCGACTCCGGGGCCTCCGCCGCGGAGACCGCCTCCCGGTTCGTCCAGTACGGCACCTGGTCGAGGCCGGGCACGGGCGGCGCCGCGGGGGCGCTGCCCGTCGCCAGGACGACACCGACCCGCGCGGTGAACGTCTCCGCGGCGGTACCGCCCCCGTCCCCGTCCCCGTCCCCGTCCCCGTCCCCGTCCCCGTCTCTACCGGTGTCGACCTCGACCCGGCCCTGCCCGGTGAACCTGCCGCGGCCGCGTACGAAGCGGCCGCCCTTGGCGGTGAACCGCTCGACGGCCGCCGCGTCGTCCCAGTCGGCGGTCGCCTCGTCCCGGATCCGGGCGTGGACGGGGGTGAAATCCGGCTCCACCCGCGCCGTGCCCGCCATCCCGGGCACCCGCCGCGCCTCGGCGAGCAGATCGCCGGCCCGCACCATCATCTTGCTGGGCACACACGCCCAGTACGGGCACTCGCCACCCAGCAGCTCCGCCTCGACGCCCACCACGTCCAGGCCCGCCTCGGCCAGCCGCCCCGCGACCTCCTCGCCGCCCGGTCCCATCCCCAGCACGACGACATCGCATTCCCGCGCCATACCCCGGACTCCTCCGCTCGTCGGCCCGCCCGGAGCGCCGCCGCCCGGCGCTCCGGGCGGTGCCGGGCCTCCGGCGAGCATAAGAGCCCCGGCGCCGACGGGCATGTCCGGCGCGGTCGCTCCCGGAGGCCCGGCACCGCGGTCGGAGGCCGGGCGCTCCGGTCACTCCCAGGGACCGGCAGCGCACCCCACCTCGCACACCAGCCAGCCGAATCCGCCCAGACCGCCCGGGTCCAGCAGCTCCGCGGCCGCACCGGCCGCACCGAGCTCCCGCACATAGGCTGCCGGGTCGCCGGAGGCCAGGGACAGCGCCGGGCGCCGCCCGGTCACCCCCAGCGCCCGCAGCGCCGCCCGCTGGGTCAGCAGCGTGCTGCTGCCCGGCGCTGCGGCGGCCACCGCGTCCAGAGCGACATGGGAGGTCAGATCGCAGGAGCCGTCCGGCACCGGCCGGCAGCTCTGCCCCCCGCGGAAGCCGGTCAGGGTGCCGAAGGGGGGCCGGTCGGCGCGCCGGTGCGCGTAGTCGACGGCGACGGCGGCGCCCCGGCGCAGTGCGCTCGCCGCGCGCGCCCACGCGGTGTCCCGCGGATGCCCGATCTCGGCCCGCGCGCCGTCCCCCGCGGGCGGCCACCAGCGGGCCAGCCAGTCCGCGTCCGCGCCGGACACCGGGGGACCGGGCCGCTCGGTGCCGTCCGGCTCCACCAGCACCAGCCGCGCGGTGCCCGCCGCGTCGTACTCGGCGACGTCCACGGGGACGTTGTCCAGCCACTCGTTGGCGAACAGCAGCCCCGTGCACGTCCCCGGCTCCGGCAGCTCGTGCTGCCAGCCGATCGCCGGGTCCAGCCGCGCGGGCCGCGCCCGCCGCTCGACGGCGACCGGACGCAGCCGGGCCGCCACGTCGCTGCCGGCCGCCTCCCGGGACCGCAGCGCCGCCAGCACGCCGGTCAGCAGTTCGCCCTCGCCGGCCCCGACATCCACCAGGTCAAGCGGCTCGGGGTGCCCCAGTGCCTCGTCCACCCGCAGCAGGAGGCGCGCCACGGCATCGGCGAACAGCGGAGAGGCGTGCACCGAGGTGCGGAAGTGCGCCGCCGGGACCTGGTGGGCGTAGAAGCCGTCCGGCCCGTAGAGCGCGTGTTCGGTGGCCGTGCGCCACCCGGGCGGCTCGTTGTGCACGGCCCCACCCTAGAGCCGCCGCGGAGGTCGTGCCGCGCTCGCGGGCCGGGTGCGCCCGGCACCGGACCCCGCTCCCGACGGTGGCCCGGCCGGGTCCGGACGACGGAGCGGGCCGGTCTCACCGCTGGTGCGGACCCCTGCCCTCCACCTTGCGGAGTAGGCGGGCGGCCAGGGATCGGCCGTCCGGCTGACCCCTGCACGTGCGTGCCCTGCATACGCTTAGTTACGTGAATCGGCTCTACGACTTCATCCGCAGGCACCCCACCTGGGTGGACAGCCTCTGGGCTGTGTTCCTGCTGATGATGTCGTCGCTGTGGATCGTCGCGAGCGTGTCGACCCCTCCGGGCCCGGACGCCTCCGACCCGCTGCCGCGGGGGACCGGCCAGCAGATCGCCATCGTCCCCATCGCGCTCGCGCTGAGCCTGGTGGTGGCGCTGCGGCGGCGGGCGCCGGAGAAGATGCTGCTGCTGGCGACCGGTACCGGAGTCGCGCAGGTGATCGCCGACGTGGGTCCGTTCCCCGGAAACTTCGCCTTCCTCGTCATCCTCTTCACCGTCGCCTCCCGGCACACCCGCTGGGCCTCCCGCTGGGCACTGGCCGGGGCGCTGCTGGCCCCCACCATCGACACGCTGCGCTGGCCCAGCTCGCCGCACAATCCGACCGCCGACGTCTTCGGCACGCTCTTCATGACCCTGGCGTTCGTGCTGGCCTGGGTGCTCGGCGACTCGCTGCGCACCCGCCGCGCCTACTACCTGGAGCTGGAGCAGCGCGCCAAGCGGCTGGAGAAGGAGCGCGAGGCCCAGGCCAAGGTGGCGGTCGCGGCGGAGCGCGCCCGGATAGCCCGCGAACTGCACGACGTGGTGGCGCACAACGTCTCGGTGATGGTCGTCCAGGCCGACGGCGCCTCCTATGTGCTGGACGCTTCGCCCGATCAGACGCGGATGGCGCTGGAGACCATCTCGGGGACCGGCCGCCAGGCCCTCGCCGAGATGCGCCGGCTGCTGGGCGTGCTGCGCAGCGGCGACACCGCGAAGCGGGACGGGGACGCGTATCTGCCGCAGCCCGGCGTCGAGCAGATCGCCGACCTGGTCGAGCAGGTGCGCGGCGCCGGTCTGACGGTCGACTTCAGGGTGGAGGGCGACCCGCACCCGCTGCCCAGCAGCGTCGAACTGACCGCGTACCGCATCGTGCAGGAGGCGCTGACCAACACCCGCAAGCACGGCGGTCCGCACGTGGGCGCTACGGTGCAGCTCTGCTACCGGGACGACGAGCTGTCCGTGCTGGCCGAGGACGACGGCCGCGGCGCCCAGCGCGAGCTGTACCAGGACGGCGGCGCCGACGGCCTCGGACACGGGCTGATCGGGATGCGCGAACGTGTCGGCATGGTGGGGGGTGCGCTGGAGGCCGGGCCCCGCTCCGGAGGCGGGTTCCGCATCCGTGCCGCCCTCCCCCTCAAGGCCGCGGACTGAGGCCGCACCCCGGCGGGTGCCCGCGAGCCCGCGCCGCGGGCCCGCCCGCCCACCGTCCACCGCCCCGTCGACCCCCTGCCGCTGCTGATCCCCCCGCTGTTCCCGCCCGTCTCCGCCGAACCCGCCGAACCCGCCGAACCCACCGAGCCGCTGCCCGAGCCGAGAAGAACCCGAGGACCTGCCATGACCATCCGCGTGATGCTCGTCGACGACCAGGCGCTGCTGCGCACCGGATTCCGCATGGTGCTGACCGCGCAGCAGGACATGGAGGTCGTGGCGGAGGCGAGCGACGGCGCCGAGGCACTGGCCGTGCTGCGCGAACAGCCGGTGGACGTGGTGCTGATGGACGTGCGGATGCCCGGCGTCGACGGCGTGGAGGCCACCCGCCGGATCTGCGACGGCGGCGAGGGCGGGCCGGGCGACCCCAAGGTGCTGATACTGACCACCTTCGACCTGGACGAGTACGCCTTCTCCGCGCTCAAGGCCGGAGCCAGCGGCTTCATGCTCAAGGACGTGCCGCCCGGCGACCTGCTGGCCGCGATCCGGGCCGTGCGCAGCGGCGACGCGGTCGTCGCCCCCAGCACCACCCGGCGGCTGATCGACCGCTTCTCCTCCGTGCTGCCGGCCTCGTCCTCGGAGCCGGTCGCCGAGGAGCTGCGCCGCATCACCGACCGCGAGCGCGAGGTCCTCGCTCTGATCGCGCAGGGTCTGTCCAACAGCGAGATCGCCGCCCGGCTGGTGCTGTCCGAGGCCACGGTCAAGACGCATGTGGGCCGCATCCTGGCCAAGCTGGGGCTGCGGGACCGGGTGCAGGCGGTGGTGCTGGCGTACGAGACGGGGCTGGTGCGGGCCGGGGGGCAGTGAGGCGCACTGCGGGGGCCGTTCGCGGCCCGCGCAGTGCCCCGTCACCGCCGCCGGGAGGGGTCAGCGCAGCACCGTCTCCAGGAAGTCGCTGCCCAGCCGTCCCACCACTTTCAGGTCCAGTTGGTACTGGACGTACCGCCCGCGCCGCTGCGCGGTGATCAGACCGGCTTTCTTCAGCACGGTCAGATGCCGGGAGATCTCCGGGGAGCTGACCGAATGGTGGTCGGCCAGTTCGCCGGTGGTGTACGGGCCGCGCGCCAGGCTGCGGCACAACTGCATCCGCATGGGGTGCGCCAGCGCTTCCATCCGCAGCTTGAACTGCTCGACCGGCAGCGGCCCGGACAGCTCCCGCGACGCCAGCGGATAGTGCACGACGGGCCGCCAGCCGTGCCGGTACAGCACCATCAGATGCGGCCACTGGTGGACGGAGGGGACGAAGGTCACCCCGGGGCCCACCGCCGGGTCCACAGCCGTGGTGCGCCCGCTGACGAGCTTGTCCACGGCGATGACCGAACCCCGCTCGTCGGTCGACAGCGCGGCGGAGACGGCCTCCAGAGTCGCCGACAGCCCCCGGCGGCGCAGCAGTTCCGCCTTCTGCCGCGCGTCCGCCGCGAGCTGGCCGCGCACCCGGTTCCAGGTGTCGGCGAAGAACGCCTGCTCGCAGTCCTCGAACAGGCGCCGCACCCAGGCCCGTACGGCGGGCGGGTCCTCCAGCAGCCGCTCGGTGAACCGGCGCTGCTGCGGCCCCCGTGCTGCGGCCAGCTCGACCGCCCGGGTGCGCAGCCCCGCGTCCGACAGCGGCGAGAGCCCGGCAGCGGCCGCGTAGTCGGCGCCGCAGGTGAACTCCAGGGCGGTGGTGACGAACTGCTCGTCGTCCAGCTTGTCGACCAGGTCCAGGTCCTCGGCGAGCGTCGCCCCGGGCTGGACGACGGCGTCGCCCAGCCCGGCGAAGCCCATCAGCAGATCGGAGAACGTCGTACGCCACAGGAAGTCCGCCTCGCACAGCCGGTCGGCGAGTTCCGGCGGGAGGGAGGCGTTCACGGCGGTCGCCCAGTTGTGCGCCCGGGGATGGTGTCCGGGCTCGGAGAGGGTGTGCAGCGCGGTGCCCAGCTCCGCCAGCGGGGAGGGGGCGAAGACGATGCGCTCCAGCGGCAGCCCGGCGATGTCGATGGTGACGCTCATGCCCCCATAGTGCCCTCCCGGCCGGACGCCGGACCCTGCCGGAACCCGTCTTTCCGCTGCCGCTTCTTCCCCGATTGACCAGGGTCGTCAATCCACGCCGGGTCGATTGACGGCCCTGGTCAACCCGCGTGCTCCGGTGGCGGGAGCGCCGCACCGTGGTGCGCATGGCACTCATGGATCAGTACGCGTTGGACATCTGGCGGCTCGGCTCCCACGGTCAGGCACCGCCTCCGGCTCCCGGCAGCCACGAGGCGAAGCTCCTGCGGGCGTGGTGGGTGGCCCGCAGGGAGGCCAGGAAGGAGCTCGGGGCCGGCGGCACCGCCGGCCGGGACGAGGCTCAGCAGCGGGCCTCCCGGACCGCACCCCGGCCCCTCCGGCGCCGGGCGGGGAGGGCTTAGCATGGCGTGGTCTCGTCCGGTACCGGCCACTGAGCGGACCGGAACGCATACGGAAGGCCGCTTTCGTGAACGCACACCACTTCCCTCTCCCGGACGGCACCGGGGACGCCTCCCGGCCCGGCGCCGGGGGCAGGCCCGAGCCCGCGGTCCCGGCCCGCGCCGAGGACCGCCCGGCGCGGCTGTCCGTGGGCGTCGTCGGCGCCGGACGGGTCGGCCCGGCGCTGGCCGCGGCGCTCCGGCTGGCCGGGCACCGCCCGGTCGCGGCCTCCGGGGTCTCGGACGCGTCCCGCAGCCGGGCGGCCGAGCTGCTGCCCGGCGTGCCGCTGGTGGACCCGGCCGAGGTGCTGGCCCGCTCCGAGCTGGTCCTGCTGACCGTGCCCGACGACGCGCTGCCGGACCTGGTGTCCGGCCTGGCGCGGACCGGCGCCGTCCGCCCCGGCCAACTGGTGGCGCACACCTCGGGCCGGTTCGGCATCTCGGTGCTGGAACCCGCGCTGCGCGCCGGGGCGCTGCCCCTCGCGCTGCACCCTGTGATGACGTTCACCGGCACGGCCGTGGACGTGCAGCGGCTGGCCGGGTGCGCGTTCGGGGTGACCGCGCCGCAGGAGCTGCGGCTGGCGGCCGAGGCCCTCGTCATCGAGATGGGCGGCGAGCCGGAGTGGGTCGCCGAAGAAGCCCGCCCGCTCTACCACGCGGCCCTCGCCATCGGCGCCAACCACCTGGTCACGCTGGTCAACCAGTCGATGGACCTGCTGCGCGCCACCGGCGTGCAAGCCCCCGACAGGATGCTGGGCCCGCTGCTGGGCGCCGCCCTGGACAATGCGCTGCGCTCCGGTGACGCCGCCCTGACCGGCCCGGTGGCCCGCGGGGACGCGGGCACCGTCGCGGCGCACGTCGAGGAGTTGCGGCGCAGCGCGCCGGAGACGGTGGCCGGATATCTGGCGATGGCCCGCGCGACCGCCGACCGAGCCCTGGCGCACGGCCTGCTGCGGCCCGAGCCCGCCGAGGCGCTGCTGGACGTGCTGGCGGCGGCGGGCGCGCCGGGCGGCCCCCCGGGCGACGGCTCGTCCGGCGGTGCCGGACCGGCCGGCGGCACCCCGCAGACACCGGGGAACGACCCCGGCAGCGGTGCGGACGAGGGTCCGGGCCAGGACCGGGACGGGGAGGCGGGCGCATGACGCCGCGAGTCATCGGCACGGCTGCCGAACTGCGCTCCCTGGCACGCGCGGGCGAGCGCGCCGTCGTCATGACCATGGGCGCGCTGCACGAGGGCCATGCCGCGCTGGTGCGCGCCGCCCGGGACCGGGTGGGTCCGCAGGGCCAGGTCGTCGTGACGGTCTTCGTCAACCCGCTGCAGTTCGGCGCCGGTGAGGACCTGGAGCGCTACCCGCGCACCCTGGAGGCCGACCTGGAGGTCGCCGGGAAGGAGGGCGCGGACGTGGTCTTCGCCCCGTCCGCGGCCGAGGTCTACCCGGGCGGCGAGCCGCGGGTGCGGGTCGCCGCGGGGCCGACGGGCGCCGTGCTGGAGGGCGCCTCCCGGCCCGGGCACTTCGACGGGATGCTCACCGTCGTCGCCAAGCTGCTCCACCTCACGGCGCCCGACGCGGCGTTCTTCGGGCAGAAGGACGCCCAGCAGCTCGCCCTGGTCCGCCGGATGGTGCGGGACCTGGACTTCCCGGTGGAGATCGTCGCGGTCCCCACCGTGCGGGAGGACGACGGGCTGGCTCTCTCCAGCCGCAACCGCTATCTGAGCGGCCCCGAGCGCGCCCTCGGCCTGGCCCTCTCCCGCGCCCTGCGTGCCGGGGAACGGGCCGTGCCGCAGGGACCGGCGGCGGTGCTGGGCGCCGCCCGGCAGGTGCTGGACGCCGCGGCGGAGGACGGACTGGACGTGGACTACGCGGCCCTGGCCGACCCCGAGGGGTTCACCGTGATCACCGCTGAGGACTGGCAGGGCGACGCCGTCCTCGCCGTCGCGGCCCGCGCGGGCGCGACACGGTTGATCGACAACGTCCCGCTGCACTTCGGGGCGGAGCGATGAGCGCCGCACCCGGCCCGGCCGGTTCCGTGCTGCCCGCGCCCCCGCCGGGCTGGACCCTGGAGGCGGACGTCGTCGTGGTCGGCTCCGGGGTCGCGGGGCTGACGGCGGCGCTGCGCTGCGCGGCCGGGGGAGCCCGCACCGTCGTCGTCACCAAGGCCCGGCTGGACGCCGGATCCACCCGCTGGGCCCAGGGCGGGATCGCGGCGGCGCTGGACGAGGAGGACAGCCCCGAGCAGCATCTGGACGACACCCTGGTGGCCGGTGCCGGGCTGTGCGACGAGAACGCCGTGCGCACGCTCGTCACCGAGGGACCGGCGGCCGTGCGGCGGCTCATCGCGGCGGGCGCCCGGTTCGACACCTCCCGCGGCACCGGAGGGATAGCACTGACCCGCGAGGGCGGCCACCACCGCAATCGCATCGCCCACGCGGGCGGCGACGCGACGGGCGCCGAGATCTCCCGCGCCCTGGTCGAGGCCGTCCGCGCACAGGGCATCCGCACCGTCGAGAACGCGCTCGTCCTGGACCTGCTCAAGGACGCCGCGGGGCGGGCGGCGGGTGTCACGCTGCATGTGATGGGCGAGGGGCAGCACGACGGCGTCGGCGCCGTCCACGCCCCCGCCGTCGTACTGGCCACCGGCGGCATGGGCCAGGTGTTCGCCGCGACCACCAATCCGGCCGTCTCGACCGGCGACGGGGTCGCCCTCGCGCTGCGGGCCGGTGCCGAGGTCTCCGACCTGGAGTTCGTGCAGTTCCATCCGACGGTGCTCTACCTCGGCCCGGACGCGGAGGGCCAGCAGCCGCTGATCTCCGAGGCGGTCCGCGGGGAGGGTGCCCATCTGGTCGACGCCGCCGGGGTGCGCTTCATGCGGGGCGCCCATCCGCTGGCCGAGCTGGCGCCGCGCGACATCGTCGCCAAGGGCATCACGCGGCGCGCCGCCGAGCAGGGCACCGACCACATGTACCTGGACGCCCGGCACTTCGGCGCGGACATGTGGGAGACCCGGTTCCCCACGATCCTGGCCGCCTGCCGGGCGCACGGCATCGATCCGGTGACGCAGCCCGTGCCGGTGGCCCCCGCCGCCCACTACGCCAGCGGCGGCATCCGCACCGACCGGCACGGCCGCACCACCGTGCCGGGCCTCTACGCGTGCGGCGAGGCGGCCTGCACCGGTGTGCACGGCGCCAACCGGCTGGCCTCCAACAGCCTGCTGGAGGGCCTGGTGTTCGCGGAGCGGATCGCCGAGGCGGTGCTCGACCCGGCCGCGGGTCCGGACGGCGGGTCCGCGGCGCCCGCGCGGCCCGCGGACACCGGTGCCGCGGCGAGGGCGGTGCTCCTTCCGGCTTCCGCGCGCAGCCGCATCCAGCGCGTCATGACCGAGGGCGCCGGAGTGCTCCGCAGCGCCGCCTCCCTGGCGGGCGCTGCGGACCGGCTGGCGGCTCTCTCCGGCGAGGCCGCCGAGAAGCGCCCCGAGCCGGGCGTGGACACCTGGGAGACGACCAATCTCCATCTGGTGGCCCGGGTGCTGGTCGCGGCGGCCCTCCGCCGCGAGGAGACCCGGGGCTGCCACTGGCGCGAGGACCACCCGGACCGGGACGACGAGCGGTGGCGCCGGCACCTCGTCGTCACCCTCACCGCCACCGGCGCCCCCGCAGGCGCCGCCGACGAGGCCGCTGCCGCTGACGAGGCGACCGGCGCCCCCGCGGCCGGAGCGGACGAAGCCGCTCCGGATGCTTCTGCCTGCACTCTCCGTACCACCCGGACGACCGCCTTCCCGCCGGTTGTCGCCCTGCCCAAGGAGCAACAGTGACCGACGACCTCCCCCTCCTCCAGATCGGCCGGGGCCCCTCGGCGCCGTCCGAGAGCGGTGGCTGCGGCGACGGCTGCGGCTGCTCGGCCGAGCCGGACCCGGACGGGCTCGACCCGCTGGAGTGCGGCCTGGACCCCGATCTGGCGCAGTTGCTGAGCGACTCCGGCCTGGACCCCGTGCAGGTCGAGGACATCGCCCACCTGGCGGTCGAGGAGGACCTCGACCGCGGTGTGGACGTCACCAGCGTCGCCACCATCCCGGAGGAGGCCGTCGCCACGGGCGACTTCACGGCCCGGGAGGCGGGCACCGTCGCCGGGCTCCGGGTCGCCGAGGCGGTCCTCTCGGTGGTGTGCACCGACGAGTTCGAGGTGGAGCGGCACGCGCTGGACGGGGACCGGGTGGTGGCCGGGCAGCGGCTGCTGACGGTCCGCACCCGCACCCGCGACCTGCTCACCGCCGAGCGCAGCGCCCTCAACCTGCTGTGCCGGCTCTCCGGGATCGCGACCGCGACCCGCGCCTGGGCGGACGCGCTGGAGGGCACCGGGGCGCGGGTGCGCGACACCCGCAAGACCACGCCGGGGCTGCGTGCCCTGGAGAAGTTCGCGGTGCGCTGCGGCGGCGGGGTCAACCACCGGATGTCGCTGTCCGACGCGGCGCTGATCAAGGACAACCACGTGATCGCCGCGGGCGGTGTGGCCGAGGCGTTCGCGCGGGTGCGCGCGGAGTTCCCCGACATCCCCATCGAGGTGGAGGTCGACAGCCTCGACCAGATCCCGCCGGTGCTCGACCAGGGGGCCGATCTGCTGCTGCTGGACAACTTCACCCCGGGGACGACCGCCGAGGCCGTCACCCTGGTGGCGGGCCGGGCGCGGCTGGAGTCCTCCGGGCGGCTGACGCTCGCCAACGCCGCCGAGTACGCGGCCACCGGCGTCGACTACCTGGCCGTAGGGGCGCTCACCCACTCCGCTCCGGTGCTCGACATCGGCCTGGACCTGCGAGAGGAACAGCGCTGATGCTGCTCACCATCGACGTGGGCAACACCCACACCGTGCTGGGCCTGTTCGACGGCGAGGAGATCGTCGAGCACTGGCGCATCTCGACCGAGGCGCGCCGGACGGCGGACGAGCTGGCCGTGCTGCTGAACGGGCTGATGGGGATGCACCCGCTGCTCGGCGAGGAGCTGGGCGACAACATCGAGGGCATCGCCATCTGTTCGACCGTCCCCTCCGTGCTGCACGAGCTGCGCGAGGTCACCCGGCGCTACTACGGGGACATCCCGGCGGTGCTGGTGGAGCCCGGAGTCAAGACCGGCGTGCCGATCCTGATGGACAACCCGAAGGAGGTCGGGGCCGACCGGATCATCAACGCGCTGGGGGCGGTCGAGCTGTACGGCGGGCCGTGCGTGGTGGTCGACTTCGGCACGGCCACCACGTTCGACGCGGTCTCGGCGCGCGGCGAGTACGTCGGCGGCGTCATCGCACCCGGTATCGAGATCTCGGTGGACGCGCTGGGCATGCGGGGCGCGCAGCTCCGCAAGATCGAGATCGCCCGGCCGCGCAGCGTGATCGGCAAGAACACCGTCGAGGCGATGCAGGCGGGCATCGTCTACGGCTTCGCGGGCCAGGTGGACGGGGTCGTCAACCGGATGGCGGCGGAGCTGGCGGACGATCCGCAGGACGTCACCGTCATCGCGACCGGCGGGCTCGCCCCGATGGTGCTGGGCGAGTCGACGGTGATCGACGAGCACGAGCCCTGGCTGACGCTGATCGGCCTGCGACTGGTGTACGAGCGCAACGTCGAACGGGGCTGAGGCAGCTCCCCGCCGCCCGGCGGGCGGCTCGCGCGGACTCCGCGCGTCGGGCGCACGCCCTGGGACGCCCGCGACGCCTCTTCGCGCCGTGTGCGCCCGTTCACGGTGTCCGCGGGGTACGGGTCGCTCCGGTGTCCGCATACGGCCCGTTCCGGTGTCCGCGGGGTACGGCCCTCGGGAGCGACGGGCGCGCCACGCGGTGGACGGGCCCCGGGCGGGTGGGCGCGCCACGCCGTAAATCAGGCAATACGTACATTTGGCTCGCCCGCCCTCTATCGTCGCCGCATGCCCACGCCATACGGTTCCCGAGGCGGCGTGGCGTTCGGCCCGCACGAGCTGCGTGTGCTCGGCGGCGCTCTCGCCATCGCCCTCCAGTCCGACCCCGCGCCCGAGCGGGTCCAGGAGTACCTGCGGCTCGTCCGGGCCGTGGACGAGGCGATCGGTGAGGGCGCACGGCTGCGCTCCTTCGTACGCGCCGACCTCGCCCGCCACCGTGCGGCACTGCCCGGCGCCGCGGCGGGCTACCTGGAGCAGCTCGCGGACGCCCTCGCCGCCGGGTACCTCCCCGTCCCCGCCGACCTCGCCGCGCTCCGCGCGCTGTGCGCCCAGCCGGTGGGCCCGCGCGAGGCCGCCCGCCGCACGGGCCTGCTGCGGCGTGCCGAGGAGGCCCGTGTCCCCCGGCTGCCCCGTCCGCAGGACGGCCGCCGGGTGTCCCGCGTGCCCGCCGTACGGGCGGCCGGGCAGGCCGGGCAGGCAGGACAGGAGGACGGCGACGGGCCGGAGCCGGCGCCCAGGCGGCCGGGGAAACCCTCGCCCGGCCCGGCCGAGCCCGCTCCCGCCGAGCGCCCCGCCACCCCCTCGCGGCCCGTGCCCACCCCCGCCGAGGTCTTTCCGCCCCGGCGCCGGACCCCGCCCGCGCCGCCGCCCCCGAGCGAGCCGTCCGCGGAGCCGGGCGCCGAGCCGGACGCGGAGCCGGACACCGAGCAGGGGCTCGCCGGGGAGCAGGGGCTCGTCGGGGGCCGCCCGCCGCGGGCCCTCCTGGCGCCGCGCGCCGTCCCTGTGTGACGCGGCACGTGCCGGTGGTCCCGCGACGGCGGAGTGCCTCCGCCCCGCCGTCGCGCGGCCCTGCCGGTCCGGCCGCGGGGGGCGGCGTTACCCTGGGGGCTCTGTTCACCGAGGAGGCCCTGTCATGGACTACGTCGCCGCACTGACCCCGCCGCTCGTGATGGCGGTGGCCTTCACGGCGCTCATCGTGACGATCGTCAAGACCCAGGGTGGCGCGAACAAGGCGAAGGAGGACGGCATCGTGGACGCCGCCGCCGCCGCGCGCGCCGAGGCCGCAGGGCAGCAGCGCCGGAGCTGAGCCCTCCCCGGCGCCTGCCGCGCCGCGGATCCCCCGGACTCCGGACCACCCCCGGACCACCCCGGTGCACCCCGCCCACTGTCCGGGTAATTTCCTCGATTCGGACATTTTCCACTATTGTTCTTCTGTGCCGAGGCCATTGGGAGAGCTGGAAGACGCCGTGATGACCCGGGTGTGGCGCTGGAACCGCCCGGTCACCGTGCGGGAAGTCCTCGAAGATCTCCAGAAGGAACGCACCGTCGCGTACACGACGGTGATGACCGTAATGGACAACCTGCGCCAGAAGGGCTGGCTGCGCCGGGATCAAGAAGGCCGCGCCTATCGTTATGCAGCCGTCTCCACCCGGGCCGCATACTCGGCCGCTCTCATGCATGAGGCGTGGTCGGCCAGTGACAACCCCGCCGCCGCTCTCGTCGACTTCTTCGGGATGATGTCCCCGGAACAGGCCGAAGTGTTGCGGACCGCCTTGCGAGTCGCACATCTGAACGGTGTCCATCTCGATCCCCCCGCTGCGGGCGGCGAGACCGAGGGTCGATAGCGTCCGTTCATGACAGAACGCGCACCGCTATCCGAGATCACCATCCGCAGGGCCCGCACGGCCGATGTCCCGGCGGTGCGCCAACTGCTCGACGCCTACTCGCGCGACCGCATCCTGCTCGACAAAGCCACCGTGACCCTTTACGAGGACATCCAGGAGTTCTGGGTGGCGGAACGGGACGCGGACGCGGAAGTCGTGGGCTGCGGCGCGCTGCACGTCATGTGGGAAGACCTCGCGGAGGTCCGGACTCTGGCCGTGGACCGTTCCCGGCGCGGAACCGGCGTCGGACATCTGCTGCTGGAGAAGCTCCTGCGCACCGCCCGCTGGATCGGGGTGCGGCGCATTTTCTGCCTCACCTTCGAAGTCGAGTTCTTCGCCAAGCACGGCTTCACGGAGATCGGCGAGACCCCGGTGGACGGGGATGTCTACAGCGAGCTGCTGCGTTCCCCCGACGAGGGCGTGGCCGAGTTCCTCGGTCTCGAACGGGTGAAGCCCAACACCCTGGGCAACAGCCGGATGCTGCTGCATCTGTGAGCCGGGGGCGAAGCCCCGCCACTATGTCCGAAAGATCCCGCCAATCCCAGCGGAGCCGCCGGGCAAACTCGGCACAGGGTTTGTGTTTCCCGGAGAAAAGCGGTTTGCTTTCCACGTCGGTATCTGTAATCCGTTATCCAGGACGAATGGGAGTAGCAGGTGGCACAGAAGGTTCAGGTTCTTCTTGTCGACGACCTCGAGGGCGGCGAGGCGGACGAGACGGTGACGTTCGCGCTGGACGGTAAGTCCTACGAGATCGACCTCACGACCGCTAATGCGGACAAGCTCCGATCCGCTCTGGAGCCCTATCTGAAGGGTGGCCGGCGCACCGGCGGCCGTTCCTCGCGCGGAAAGGGGGGCCGCTCGGGATCGGGTTCCAGCAGCAGCCAGGACACCGCGAAGATCCGCGCGTGGGCCAAGGAGCAGGGTTACGAGGTCAATGACCGCGGGCGCGTTCCGGCCAGCATTCGCGAGGCGTACGAGAAGGCCAACGGCTGACGCGTTCCGGCTCACGGGCCGACCCTGACCCCGATGGCCGTCCCGGTTCGGGAGGCCCCCTCGCGGCGGCCTCCCCAGGGGCCGGCCGACCTCCGGTCGGCAGGTCCCGTCGCGCACCGGTCCCGTCACGCGCTGCTGTGCCGCGTCACCCGGTGTGCCCGCTCTCTTACGGTGTCCACGGAAAGGGCACCCGCCTGTTCGCCCTCAGCGGATGCGGGGTGCCGTATCCGGCGGAAGCCGCATGGATTGTCACACCGAGCGGGTAAGAAGGCTCTGACAGCCAGGAAGCCCCAGGTGGCGGCGGCGGATCGGGGGTGCTGAGTGACAGGTGCCACCGCACGGCCAGGGTGCCGGTGCGGAGGTGTTCGCCTTCGGCGTAGTGGATCCAGGTGAATACGCCTGGCCTGCGGGAACATCGTCTCGCACCATCGGGTTGGAACTGGTGTCGGCTGTCCGGGCAGGAGGCGCATGATCGACCGGGTCGACCGGGCCGCAGTCGGCAGTTGGAATGAGCGGTCCCCCGTTGCGGGACTAAGCTGCGGAAGGACAGCGAGGGGAGCGTCCCCTCACTGCCTGACCGCTCTGAGGAGCGATTAACGATGTTCGAGAGGTTCACCGACCGCGCGCGGCGGGTTGTCGTCCTGGCTCAGGAAGAAGCCCGGATGCTCAACCACAACTACATCGGCACCGAGCACATCCTTCTGGGCCTGATCCACGAGGGTGAGGGTGTCGCCGCTAAGGCACTGGAGAGCCTCGGGATCTCGCTTGAGGCTGTCCGCCAGCAGGTGGAGGAGATCATCGGACAGGGCCAGCAGGCGCCGTCCGGCCACATCCCCTTCACTCCTCGTGCCAAGAAGGTGCTGGAGCTGTCGCTCCGCGAAGCCCTTCAGCTCGGCCACAACTACATCGGTACCGAGCACATCCTGCTGGGGCTGATCCGCGAGGGCGAGGGCGTCGCCGCCCAGGTCCTCGTCAAGCTGGGCGCCGACCTGAACAGGGTGCGCCAGCAGGTGATCCAGCTCCTGTCCGGTTACTCCGGTGGCAAGGAAGCCGCCACGGCCGGCGGACCCGCCGAGGGCACGCCGTCCACCTCGCTGGTGCTGGACCAGTTCGGCCGCAATCTCACGCAGGCCGCCCGCGAGTCCAAGCTCGACCCGGTCATCGGGCGCGAGAAGGAGATCGAGCGGGTCATGCAGGTCCTGTCCCGCCGTACGAAGAACAACCCCGTGCTCATCGGTGAGCCCGGCGTCGGCAAGACCGCCGTCGTCGAGGGGCTGGCGCAGGCCATCGTCAAGGGCGAGGTGCCCGAGACCCTCAAGGACAAGCACCTCTACACCCTCGACCTGGGCGCGCTGGTCGCCGGCTCCCGCTACCGGGGCGACTTCGAGGAGCGCCTGAAGAAGGTGCTCAAGGAGATCCGTACGCGCGGCGACATCATCCTGTTCATCGACGAGCTGCACACCCTGGTCGGCGCGGGCGCCGCCGAGGGCGCCATCGACGCGGCGAGCATCCTCAAGCCGATGCTGGCCCGCGGCGAGCTGCAGACCATCGGTGCCACCACGCTGGACGAGTACCGCAAGTACCTGGAGAAGGACGCGGCCCTGGAGCGCCGCTTCCAGCCCATCCAGGTCGCGGAGCCGTCGCTGCCGCACACCATCGAGATCCTCAAGGGCCTGCGCGACCGGTACGAGGCGCACCACCGCGTCTCGATCACCGACGCAGCCCTGGTCGGCGCGGCCACCCTCGCCGACCGCTACATCTCGGACCGTTACCTGCCCGACAAGGCGATCGACCTGATCGACGAGGCGGGCTCCCGGATGCGCATCCGCCGGATGACCGCTCCGCCGGACCTGCGCGAGTTCGACGAGAAGATCGCGAACGTGCGCCGGGACAAGGAGTCCGCGATCGACTCGCAGGACTTCGAGAAGGCCGCCTCCCTCCGCGACACGGAGAAGCAGCTCCTGGCCGAGAAGGCCAAGCGGGAGAAGGAGTGGAAGGCCGGCGACATGGACGTCGTCGCCGAGGTGGACGAGGAGCTGATCGCCGAGGTCCTGGCCACGGCCACCGGCATCCCGGTCTTCAAGCTCACCGAGGAGGAGTCCAGCCGGCTCCTGCGCATGGAGGACGAGCTGCACAAGCGCGTCATCGGCCAGGAGGACGCCATCAAGGCGCTCTCCCAGGCGATCCGGCGTACCCGTGCGGGCCTCAAGGACCCCAAGCGCCCCGGTGGCTCGTTCATCTTCGCCGGTCCCTCCGGTGTGGGTAAGACGGAGCTGTCCAAGACGCTGGCCGAGTTCCTGTTCGGGGACGAGGAGGCGCTGATCTCCCTCGACATGTCGGAGTTCGGCGAGAAGCACACCGTCTCGCGGCTCTTCGGCTCCCCGCCCGGCTACGTCGGCTACGAGGAGGGCGGCCAGCTCACCGAGAAGGTGCGCCGCAAGCCGTTCTCCGTGGTCCTCTTCGACGAGGTCGAGAAGGCCCACCCGGACATCTTCAACTCGCTGCTGCAGATCCTGGAGGACGGTCGGCTGACCGACTCCCAGGGCCGGGTCGTGGACTTCAAGAACACGGTCATCATCATGACGACCAACCTCGGCACCCGGGACATCTCCAAGGGCTTCAACCTCGGCTTCACCGCCCAGGGCGACGTCCGTGCGGGATACGAGCGGATGAAGGCGAAGGTCAACGACGAGCTCAAGCAGCACTTCCGGCCGGAGTTCCTCAACCGTGTCGACGACACCGTCGTCTTCCACCAGCTCACCCAGGACGACATCATCCGCATCGTCGACCTGATGATCTCGCAGGTGGACGAGCGGCTGAAGGACCGCGACATGGGCATCGAGCTGAGCACCGAGGCCAAGGAGCTGCTCGCCGAGAAGGGCTACGATCCGGTGATGGGTGCCCGGCCGCTGCGCCGGACGATCCAGCGCCAGATCGAGGACGTGCTGTCGGAGAAGATCCTCTTCGGCGAGCTGCGCCCCGGTCACATCGTGGTCGTGGACACCGAGGGCGAGGGCGAGGGGAAGACCTTCACCTTCCGCGGCGAGGAGAAGTCCGCACTGCCGGACGCTCCTCCGGTGGAGTCCGCCGCCGGCGGCGGACCCAACCTCAGCAAGGAGGCGTGACGCCCGCAGGGCACGCACGCCGGATCATCCGAGTGGGGACCGACCCGTCACGGGTCGGTCCCCACCGGCGTTCCGGCCCGGCGCTCCGGCCGTCCGCCGACGGGGCGCCCCGGACCGCCCAGGACCCCAGCACCTTCAGGACAGGATGCGGATGCCGTCGGGCACTCCGCTCACCCGGGGCAGCCGCGGATTGACGCGGAGGGTCGTCAGGTGCGGGAAGGCCGCGAGCCACCCCATCGGCACCCCCAGGTCGTAGGCGAGCCACAGATGGGTGAGCTGCTCGTGGGCGAGCCCCTCCAGCAGCTCGTCGGGGGTGAACGGCCCGACGATCTGCACCCGCGCCCGCCCGCCCAGCTTCCGCAGCGCGGCCAGCTCGAAGCGGTCGGAGACCGGGAAGTACAGCCCCTCCGGGTCCAGGTGCGCGATGATCTCCTCGGCGTACCGGTCGGTGTCGAAGTTCCGCCATCCGCGGGCCAGCTCGGCCCGCAGCTCCAACGAGGCCCGGTTCCGCAGTCGGGCGAGGTAGTGGATGGCCGCGTCGTCGTTGATCCGGGTGGTGGTCACGGCGAGCCGGTGCGCCTCCCGGTCCGGGACGGTGCCGGGGTCCGGCAGCATCTCCAGCACGATGGGCCCCACCCACCCCAGGCTGCGGGCGCCCTCCAGAGTGGTGGGCCGCACCATGTTGCGGGTCTCCCGGCGGATGCGGGCGTGGGTCTCCGGGTCGAGCTCCGTCACATGCTCCAGACAGGCCGCCGCCAGCAGCCGCCGCCGGTTGCGCTGCATGCCCTTGCGGCCGGGCGCCAGCAGCCCGCCCAGCAGCCGCGCGCACTCCGCGGGCCGGGAGTGCGCGACGGCCATCCGGATGACCTCCTCCCACTCGGACTCGTGCGCGTGGTCGAGCAGCATGTCGAACGCGCCCTGCTCGACGGACTCCTTGGCGGCGAGGTAGTCCTGCACGGTGCGGTGGACGAACTCGACCGAGTGGTCCGACTGTTCGCGCAGCAGACCGGTACGCAGCAGCAGGTGGTTGAAGATGTCCTCGGGCTGTCCCTGGCCGGAGGTGGAGGGGATGGCGGGAAGCTGGCGGGCGATCTCCTCCAGCGCCTCCTCCATGGTCAGTTCGGCCCGTCGGGCGACCAGCATCCGGTAGGCGAGCTTGCGCAGCAGCCGCTCGCGGGCGCCGCGCCGCAGCTTCACGGCGTCGGCGTACAGGACGCGCCGTTCGGGGTCGCGGCGCTGCAGGAGCATCTCCATCGCGGCCTCGTACAGCTCCTTGCGCCCCTGCGGCAGCGAGCCGGACCGGTCCCGGTTGAGGGCGCAGATCAGCCCGCACATCAGCGGGTTGGTCGCCAGGCCGCGCAGTTCGCGGTAGAGCGGGATGGAGGACAGGAGCTGATCGCGGTAGTCGGCCAGCCGCTGGTGGTCCTTGCCCTCGTCGACGGCGGCCGCCGTGTGCCAGGCGGTGATGAAGGCGGCCACCTGGTCGCGGCTCATGGGCGCCAGCGCCAGCTCGTCGAAGCCCTCGTCGGCCAGCCAGTTCGCCTCCACGGCCGAGGGGCGCGCGGTCACCAGGCAGAAGTTGCCCGAGTAGATCCGCATCAGGCGGCGCAGTTGGTGCCGCAGTGCGGCCCGCTCGGACTCGGGCACCTCGTCGATGCCGTCGACCAGCAGCAGCCCCCGCTCCTCGGTGAGGACCCGGGCCACCCAGCCGTCGGGCGCCTCGTCGGCCAGCGGATGGCGTACGGCCCGCAGGAAGTCCTCCGGGGAGGGGAACCCCTCGCGGGCGAACCGGCGCACCGGCAGCACCAGTGGTATCCGGCCGCGCAGCGAGGCCAGTTCGGGCGGCAGCTCGTCGCGTGCCGCGGAGACGGCCAGCCACTGCACGAGCGTCGTCTTGCCGGATCCGGCCACACCGCGCAGCAGCACCCGTTCGTGGCCGCCCAGCGCGCGGTCGGCGGGGAGCACCGGCTCGCCGCTGCCCCCGTCCTCCTCGCGCCGCTCCGGATTGTCGAACTCGGCGCTGAGGCTCAGATAGGTGGCGTCCAGCGACCAGTTGTCCGGGGTGTTGGGGTTGGGCAGATCGATGCCGTAGATGGTCACCCGGTTGTACTGCTCGGCAATGGAACGGGCGTAGCGGGCCTCGAACTCGGCGTCCACGGCGGAGGGCTCCGGTCGGCCCCGTACGGCCTCCACATCGTTCAAGTCGATCAACTGGCGGATCCGGTGGGCGCGTTCCGGCATGCGGTCGGCGAGGACGGGCGAGCGGCGGATGAGATGGTGCAGCAGGTGCAGGCAGACGGTGACCAGGAGCCGGTCGTGGAACCAGGCCGCGTCCGTGGACAGCTCGCGGTCCGCGCCCGGGAGCGCGGAGCGCAGCTTGCGGGCGAAGTCCTGCGGCCCCAGCCGTACCGCCTGCTCATCGGTGGTGTCGAGCTCCCCGGTGATCCACAGGGTGCGGGCGAGTATCGCGGCGACGGGTCCCTCGTCCGGATGCGGCAGCCGGTGGGCGGGTGCGGCGAGGCCCACCAGATCCCGGGCGAGCGAGAGCAGCGACTCGTAGGACAGCGGCGGGTTCTCGCCGCGGAAGGAGACGAGCCGTGCCAGCAGCTCCCCCTCGGACTGGGCCTGGTCGGGCGTGGACTCGACGGGGAGCAGGAGTTGGCTGACATGCGGATCGGCGACGGTCGAGGCGAGTCGGACGGCTGGGTCCATGGATGAGGGCTCCCTGACGGGGGCGGTGCGGGGCGGGTGTGTGGCGTGGGGTGATGGGCGAGGTGGCGGTTCCCGGATCGGCTGCTGGTGGTCGTCTGTTGACTGGTTGATGACCAGCGTAGGCCGTCCGTGTGGTGCCGGTCACCCTGCGTTCGCGTCAGGGGTGGGCTCGCCCCTGCCGGGGGCCGGGGATGGTGGTGACCTTGATGTGCGAGGGGAGGCGGTGGGCGATCGCCGGGCTCTCGGGGCGGACCAGCGTCACCTCTTCGAGTCGGGAGAGCGCTGCCAGCGGCGCGAGGTCGAGGGACGCACGCGCCTGTGTCAGCTGGAGCCTGCGCAGGCTGGGAAAGCACTCGGGCAGCACGCCCAGTTCGAACGGGACATTGCTGAGCACCTGCATCTGTGTCACCTGCGGCAGTGGAGTCCGGCTCCAACTGATGTTGTCCAGGTGGTGCGGCTCGCAGGTGAGCTCTTCGAACCCGGGCAGCTCGGCGAGTTCGGACCAGTCCTCGGGCGGCAGTGGATGCGCGGTCATGAAGACGTTCAGCGCCTTGAGACTGCGGAGGCGGGATATCCCGGTGAACGTCTCCGCGTCCTCCGGGAGGAGCAGCGTGGTCAGTTCGGAGAGATGAGCGATGTGGGAGACGCCCGGCCAAGGGGTGCTCTCCCGCAGACACAGCCAGCGGAGGCCGGTGAGTGCCCCGATCCCCTCCAGCCGCGCAAGCGTCTGCACGTCCCACAGGTACAGGACTTCCAGGGGCAGCGCGGCCAGCGGAGCGAGGTCCGCCACCGGGCATTCACGGAGGTGGAGCGCACGTAGGTGCGGGAAGGACTGGACGAAATCCAGCCGGCTCAGTGCGGGGTTGCGCGCGATGCCGAGCTCGACCAGTTCCGTGCCCGAGCCATGGGCCTGGACGAGGTCGTCGACGGAGAACTCGCCAATGACGTGTGAGGTCGTCCGCTCGCCCAGCCTGCGCAGCCACGCCAGATGCTGTGGCGTGCTCACTGTGACCTGCACCTCGGGCCGGTCGGGAAGGAGGGCGATGATCTGCCGCGCGTAGGTGTCCGCGTCGAAACGCTCCCAGTGGCAGGCCAGTTGCTGCAGCACGGCAGAGGACGGGTGGTCACGGAACCGGGTCAGGAGTGCGAGTGCGGCGTCGGTGCCGAGCTGGGCTGCGGTGTGGGCCACGGCCTGGGCTTCGTGAGCCTTCAGGCTCTCCGGTCCCGGCAGCAACTCGAGCACCACCGGGCCGACCTCGGCGAGCTTCTTCGCCTCGTCGATGCTCTGCGGCGGAATCAGCTCCCTGGCGCGCTCTTCCACCTCGCCCCGTACGGCCGGGTCCAGCTTCGTGGCGTGTTCCAGGCACGCCGTCGCCAGCAGATGCAACCGGGTCCGCCACTCCGGTTCCGTGTCCCCCCGCTCCACCAGGCCACGCAACAGCCGGGCCCGCTCGTCGGGTCGGGCGTGGGCGACGGCCATCCGCACCACGTCCTCCCACTGGTCCAGGTGCGCGTTCTGCACGAGTACGCCGAAGTCGCGCTCCTCCACGGCGGCCTTGGCTCCCAGATAGTCCTGGAAGGTGCGGTGGACGAAATCCACGGCCTCGGGCCCCGGCTCGCGCAGCAGGCCGGAGCGCACCAGCAGAAAGCGGAAGATCGCCGTCGCCGAGCCCTGGTCGGCGACGTACGGCATGGCCGGCAGCATCCGCTCCACCAGGCCGACCGCGTCGCTCTGCGCCATCTCGGAGCGGCCGTTGCGAATCAGCCAGTAGGCGAGCTTCTGCAGAAGCTCCACCTGGGATGCCTCGTCCAGTTCGACGCCGGCCGGATGTGCGGCGTAGACGGCGCGCTCCCGGTCGCGCCGCTCCAGCAGCATTGCCAGCGCGGCGTCGTAGAGGGCCTTGCGGCCCCGGGGAAGGAAGCCGTGCCGTTCCCGGTGGAGGGCGCAGATCAGACCGCACATCAGGGGGTTGGTGGCCAGCAGGGACAGGTCGGAGCGGGTGCGTACGGCCGTACGCAACGAGGACGCCAGTTCCTCGTCCGCCTCCGCCGCCGCGTGCCAGCGGCCGATGAACAGGTCGACATCGGCGGGGCGCATGGGGGAGAGGGAGAGCTCGCTGAAATCCTCCCGGCCCAGCCAGTCCTCCCGTACGGCGGCGGGGCGCGAGGTCACCAGGACGAGGTTGTCCGGGTACGCGACCGTCAGATCGCGCAGCCAGGCGTGGGCGAGGGCGCGCTCCTGCTCCGGTACCTCGTCGATGCCGTCGATCAGCAGCACCCCGCGCCCGGCCGCCAGCACGCGGTCGGTCCAGGCATGCGGCTGTGCTCCGGCCAGCGGGCAGCCGACGGCGGACAGGAAGTCGGCGGGTGTCGGCAGCGCCGCCGTACCACGTGTCAGAGTGCGCAGCGGCAGGACGAAGGGCACTCGACCGATCAGATGGGCGTGTCGTCCGGTCAGCTCGGACTGGCGTGCGGTGGTGACGGCGAGCCACTGGACGAGGGTGGTCTTCCCGGAGCCCGCCACACCGCGCAGCAGCACCCGCCGGTGTCCGGCAAGCGCCTGGTCGGCGGGGTGCGCCTCGACAGTGGCGGAGGCGGCTGCCATGCCCTCCAGGTCGTCGAATGCGCCGGTACCCGGCCCGTCGGCCGTCGCCTCCAGGCTCAGATACGCGGTGTCCAGCGGCCACTCGCTCGCCTGCTGGACGTCGATGCCGTAGATGGTGAGGGTGCGGTGCCGTTTGGCGATGTAGCGGGCGTACTGCTGCTCGAACCCGGCGTCCTGCGCGGACTGGGAGGGGATGCGCTCGATCAGGACGTCGACGAGGGTGACCAGGTCCCCGAGCTTGCGGCTCTGCTCGACCAGGATGCGGGCCACGAAGGTGGAGCGCTGGGTGAGGAAGTGCAGGATGTGCAGGCAGGCCGTCTCCAGCACCCGCTGGTAGAGCGCCTCCTCCGCGGGGGTGGCGTCCCGGTGCGGGTCGTGCATGGCGGCCTGCGCGTGCAGGGCACGGGCGAAGTCGGTGTGGCCGAGACTGACCGCCTCCACGTCGCTCAGGCCGATGTCCCCGAGCGCGTGCAGCGTGTCGGCGAGCCGCTCCGCGGCCCGCTCCGCCTCGTCGGGGGAGGGGGCCTCATGCGGTCCGATGCCCCGTACCGCCCGGTCGACCAGCTCCCCGGCGAGCTTCTCCAGGTGCTGCCTGCCCAGCTCCCGGCGCTCACCCGTGAAGGAGACCAGGCGTGAGACCCGCACCGGCCGGTCCACCAGCCCGGCACCCGCGCTCTCCGCGGTGAACAGCCGCCTGACCAGCGGTGCCAGCACGCTGGAGGCGATGCGCAGCCCGACGACCCCCGCGTCCATCCCCGACCCCCCGTTCGGCGCTCGACTCCCCGCAGTACGGAGCCGCGTACGGCGAGCAAGCGTAGAGGGACCCGTGCGCCGCGTCGATGACGGCCCCCTCGCACCGCGGGGGCCTCCGGAGTGAGCGGGGCCATATGAGCCCGGCCACGTCCGGCGCGGCTCCGCCGTGAAGTGCGGCACAGGACCGAAGGGGGCTACGAGGCCCGATAGGAGGCAGCGGGCCGTCGCGGGTGCCCTGGCGGGCGCGGGTGACCCGGTGCGGCGGCGCGGGGTGACCTGGGTCTCTCGTCCTGCTACGGGAGTCTTTAGTAGAAGGGGTCCTTGATGCCCCTTTTCGGGCGGGTTACCAAGGGGGCGCGTCCGCTTCGAGGCGCACTCCACGAACCCCCTTCCGGAGGTAGCACCCCTATGGCGATGTCGAGGACCACCAACCGCGCCCGGACCTACACGACGGCGCTGGCCGTCGGAATGGGCGCGTCGATGGCCCTGGGGGCCGGCACGGCGCTGGCGGCCGCGAAGGCCGAGGCGAACACGGCCCAGCACGACATCTTCGCGACCGGCACGGCGAGCAGCCTCGCGAAGTCCACGCAGCAGCAGGCCGACGCGCACCGCAAGGCGGTCGAGGCCGCCGAGAAGGCCGAGAAGCGCGCCGCCGAGGCGAAGAAGCGCGCGGCCCAGAAGGCCGCCCGGGACGCCAAGCGGCTGCAGGCGTCCTGGATCAAGCCGGTCGGCGGCAAGTACGAACTGAGCGCCTCCTACGGCAAGGCGGGCGGCCGCTGGGCGCACAACCACTCCGGCCAGGACTTCGCCGTGGGTGTCGGCACCCCGGTCAAGGCCGTGCACAAGGGCACCGTCGTCAAGGCGGGGCCGAACGGGGCCGGCGACGGCCCGGCGTACGGCAACGCCATCGTGATCCGGCACGACAACGGTGCGTACTCGCAGTACGCGCACCTGTCGCAGATCAACGTCAAGCCCGGTCAGCAGATCAAGACCGGACAGAACATAGCCAAGTCCGGCAACACCGGAAACTCCTCGGGTCCGCACCTGCACTTCGAGGTCCGCAAGGGTCCGGACTACGGCACGGCGGTCGACCCGGTGGCGGCCATGCGGGCGGTCGGCGTCACCTTCTGACCCCCGCACCCCGGGGCGCGGGCCCCGGCGCCGGCCCCCGGCCGCGCCGCGCGGCCCGCGCCACCACAGGACACTCCGGCTCAGGGGACGTGCCGGAGTCGGCAGCAGCGCCCGTCATCCGTGACGGGCGCTGCTCGTTTCCGCAGCGGGCCGGGGTGCCGGGCCGTGGTGGTGGGCCGAGGTGACCAGCTCCCGGGCGACCTCCAGGGCGGCTTGGCGCTTCTCCTCGATGCCCGCGCCGGAGCTCTCCAGCGTGAAGAGCGACGAGTGCATGGTGAACAGGGCCGAGCTGCAGCGCACCTGGTCGGTCAGGGCGGCGTCCTCGTCCTTGATCAGCTTCAGCAGGGTGAACATGCGCGCCTTCATCTGCTCGCCCACGGACAGGTCTCGCAGCGCGGCCTGGTTCTCGTGGATGAACCGGACGAGCGGGGTGGCCTTGCTGATGCACTCGCTGTAGCGGTTGAGGATCTCCAGCTTCGTCTCCAGGGTGGTCGGCTGCCGTGCCTCGGCCCAGGCGATCACCTCGTCGGCCGGGCCCAGCACCAGATCCTCGAAGAGGCTGGTGACCAGGTCTTCCTTGGTCTTGAAGTGGTAGTAGAGCGCGGCCTTGGTGACACCGAGCTGCTCGGCGATCTCCCTGAGCGAGGTCTTCTCGTAACCGCGCTCAGCGAACAGCTCCAGGGCGATGTCCTGGATGCGCTGACGGGTGTTTCCCCTGCTCATGTCGGTCCCTTCAGAACTTACTTGACGCCCGGCTAGTGGCGCCCTACTTTGTCCATCGTACTGAACTAGCCGTGCGGCAAGTAAGTGGCGAGCAGAGGGAGTGGCCGCGCATGAGTGCGAGCAGCGCGACAAACGGGGCGGAATCGGAAACGGAGGGCCTCCGCGTCAAGGAAGGGCCGAGTCCGGGCCAAGGGATTCCCGAGGCGGCCGGGGACGCCTCCGGGGCGGCTCCGGGTCCCGCGGCGGAGGACGCCCCCGGGACCGAAACCGCCCCGGTCGCGGCAGCGGCCTCCGACGCGGAGGGCGCCGGCGGCGCCGGATCCGCCTCCGGCGCGGGGGCCGGAGGACGCAAGCCGCGCAGCGTGCGGCTGGTTCTGCTCTCCCTGATGATCGCCGTCCTGCTCGCCATGCTGGACAACATGATCGTGGGTACGGCCATGCCCACCATCGTCGGCGAGCTCGGCGGCCTCGAACACCTCTCCTGGGTCGTCACCGCCTACACCCTGACCACCGCCGCCTCGACGCCGATCTGGGGCAAGCTCGGCGACATGTTCGGGCGCAAGGGCGTCTTCCTCACCTCGATCGTGCTCTTCCTCATCGGCTCGATGACCTCGGGCGCGGCCCAGACGATGGGCCAGCTCATCGGCTTCCGCGCCGTGCAGGGCCTGGGCGCGGGCGGGCTCATGGTCGGCGCCATGGCGATCATGGGCGATCTGATCCCGCCCCGCGAGCGCGGCAAGTACATGGGCCTGATGGCCGGGGTGATGTCCCTCGCCATGATCGGCGGCCCGCTCGTCGGCGGGACGCTCACCGACCACCTCGGATGGCGCTGGGCCTTCTACATCAACCTGCCGCTGGGCGCCGTCGCGCTCGCCATGGTCGGCACCGTCCTGCACCTGCCGAAGAAGCCCGCCAAGGGCCGGATCGACTACCTCGGCGCCGGGCTGCTGACCGCCGGCATCACCTCGGCCGTGCTCGTCACGAGCTGGGGCGGCACCGAGTACGACTGGGACTCGGCCACCATCGTCGGCCTCGCGCTGCTCGCCGTGGCCGCGCTGGCCGCCTTCCCCTTCGTCGAGCGCCGGGTCGCCGAGCCGATCCTCCCGCTGCGGGTCTTCCACAGCCGGAACTTCTCGCTGGTGGCCCTCATCGGCTTCGTGCTCGGCTTCGTGATGTTCGGCTCGATGACCTTCCTGCCGCTCTTCCAGCAGAGCGTCCAGGGCGCTTCGGCCACCAACTCCGGGCTGCTGCTGCTCCCCGTACTGCTGCCGATGATGGTCGTCTCGGTGGTCACCGGCCGGGCCACCACCCGGACGGGCAAGTACCGCATGTACCCGATCATGGGTGGTGCGCTGATCCCGGTCGGCCTCTTCCTGCTGGCGCAGATGGACGTCGGCACCAGCAGGCTGACCTCCGGCCTCTACATGGCGGTGCTCGGCGCGGGCATGGGCTTCCTGATGCAGCTCACCATGCTCATCGCGCAGAACAGCGTGGAGCTCAAGGACATGGGTGTCGCCTCCTCGACGACGACGCTCTTCCGCACCATCGGAGGCTCCTTCGGCGTGGCCCTGATGGGCACCGTCTTCGCCCAGCGGGTCGAGGACTCCATGCGGGAGAGCGCCGCGGCCTCCGGAGGGGCCGGCGGCGGGAAGCAGCTCGCCGACACCGGTCCCCAGCTCGACGCCGCCTCGCTGGAGAAGCTCCCGGCCCAGGTGCGGGAGGCGTACGAGCACGCGGTGGCCGGGGGCACCCACGGCGTCTTCCTGCTGGCCACCGGAGTCGCGCTGCTCACCTTCGTGGCCGCGTGGTTCATCAAGGAGGTCCCGCTCAAGGACGCGGAGGCCCAGAAGTAGGAGCCGGTGCGGGGCGCCCTCCTCCGCCCGCGCCCCGCGCCCCGCACTCTGCCTCGCCCGCCCCCGCGCCGGAGCCCGATCCGCGGGGGCGGCACCGTGACGGCGCCGCGTCCGCGGGCCGGACGGAGCTCGGGGTCCGCCTCGGTCCGGCCCGGCCCGTCCTCGCCGGGTCAGGCCGGGGGCGGGGCAGGCGAGGGCAGGCCGGGGCAGGCGAGGGCAGAGGCCGGGTCAGGTCAGCGGCAGGCGGTAGCGCTTGCCGTCCAGCGGCTCGACCAGCCCGTCGGCCACCAGTCCGTCCAGGGCCCGTGCGCGCTGGACCGGCTCGTGCCAGATGCGGTCGAGATCCGACTGCGGCACCGGTTCCTTGGCGGCCCGCAGCACCGCCAGCAGCCGTCCGCGCACCTGCCGGTCCGTCCCGGCGTACGCCTGGGTGCGCCGGGCGGGCCCCTGGTGTGCGGGGGCACCCGCACGCTGCCAGGCGCACTGCGCGGCGATCGGGCAGCGCCCGCACTCCGGGCTGCGCGCCGTGCACACCAGCGCGCCCAGCTCCATGGTGGCCGCCGCCCACCGGGAGGCGGTCTCGTCGTCCTCGGGCAACAGTGCGCGGGCGAGCTTCCGTTCGGCTGCGGTTGTCGCGTTGGGCGGGTACTGGCGGCCGCTGACGGCGCGCGCGAAGACGCGGCGCACATTGGTGTCCAGCACCGCGTGCCGCTTGCCGTACGCGAACGACACCACGGCGGCCGCCGTGTACTCACCCACGCCCGGCAGCGCCAGCAACTGGGCATGTTCGACGGGGACCTCCCCGCCGTGCCGTTCCGCTATGGCCTTGGCGGCCCCGTGCAGCCGCAGCGCACGGCGCGGGTAGCCGAGCCGGCCCCAGGCACGGACGGCTTCGCCGGGCGCCTCGGCGGCCAGGTCGGCGGGGCGCGGCCAGCGCTTCATCCACTCCTCGTACACCGGCAGTACGCGGTTGACGGGGGTCTGCTGGAGCATGAACTCGCTGACCATGACGCCCCACGCGCCCGCTTCCGGGCGGCGCCAGGGGAGGTCGCGGGCGTGTGTGGCGAACCAGTCGACGACGGGGGCATGGAGGGCGCGCGCCGTCTCGCGCAGGGCGGGGTCGACGGCTTCGGATTCCGCGGCGCGCGCTGACGGGGCGCCGGCCGAAGCGGCTTGGGAAGTCTCGGTGGTCGCAGTCATGGCACGACCGATCCTGGCACGGCGTCCCTCATCCGAAAAACGCACACGCGGTACGAAAGCCTGTCCGCTGCTCCCGTCCGCGTGTCCGGTGGGTTTCGGGCACTGTGCAGCAAACACCGGAGACGCCGCATAAGCCGGTTACAGCGTTTAATCCCAACAATGAGAAAAGAACCGGCAAAGCAGTGTGAAGCGTCGCAGATCGTCTTCCGGGTACCCCTCCGCTGCCGCTCATCACAACAATTGGCACTCCTAGCGGTGGGTGTGGTCCTGTGGTGTGGCTGATGTCTCGTAAGGTTTCCGCGTGGGATCTCTGCGCAATCCGATCGGGCCGCTTCCCTCCTCCATCTACTGGCGCCGGAGGGCAGTTGCCTTTGCTGTCCTCGCGCTGCTGGTCCTGATCGTCGTCTGGGCGGTGACCTCGTTCGGCGGCGATCCGTCCCGGGACGAGGGCAAGGGTGACGGCAAGGGCAACGGCCCCGCCGGCACCATCACTCCGGGCCCCACCGACTCCGGCCCGGCGATCAGCGAGCGCCCGGGCGGCCGGGACGAGGAGGACGGCGGCTCCGACGGGGCGGGCGGTTCGGGAGGTTCCGACGAGGAGGACCGGTCCTCGGCGGGCGGCACCGGCTGGGGTGCGGGAGACGGTTCGGGCGCGTCGGACAACGACGGTTCCGGCACGGAGGGTTCCGGCTCCGGCGGTTCGGGCTCCGGGGGCACCGGCGGCGGGGGAGCGGCGGGTGTGCCGGCTCCGCCGGACCTGGCGGCCTGCCGGCCCGGTGCGGTGACCGTGGCGCTGCGCAGCGTCAAGAAGAAGTACGGACCGGACGAGAAGCCGCGGTTCGAGCTGAAGGTCACCAACAAGCGGGACAGCGACTGCCGGATCGACCTCGGCCGCACCGCGACGATCGTGACGATCAACAACCCGGAGGACGCCAAGTTCTGGGCCTCCGACGACTGCCCCCCGACCAAGAAGCCGCTGCCGCGGCTGGTGCCGGGCAACGGCAGCTCGACGCACACCCTCACCTGGTTCCGCAAGGCCAGCGCCGCCAACTGCGGCACCCCCACCTTCGAGGAGCCCAAGCCTGGCACCTACGAGGTCGAGGTGAAGGTCAAGGGGTTCACGAAGGCGGTCCGCACGTCCTTCACCCTGGTGAAGTAGCCGGCACCCGGAACGCGCCGTACCGCCGGAGTGCGCCGTACCGCGCGGGGTCCGTCAGACGTACCGCGCGGGGCCGGTCAGACGTACCGTTCCAGGATCGAGGACTCGGCCAGCCGCGAGAGGCCCTCGCGGACCGAGCGGGCGCGGGCCTCCCCCACGCCGTCCACCGCCTGGAGGTCGTCCACGCTCGCCGCGAGCAGCTTCTGCAGCCCGCCGAAGTGGTCCACCAGCCGGTCGATGACGGTGCCCGGCAGCCGCGGCACCTTGGCCAGCAGCCGGAAGCCGCGGGGCGAGACGGCCGAGTCGAGGGTCTCCGGGGCGCCGCTGTAACCCAGCGCCCGGGCCACGGTGGCCAGTTCGAGCAGCTCGGTGTGGGTGAGCCGGTCCAGGTCGCTGAGCGCGTCGGGTACCGAGCGCACCCGGCGGCCCGCGCCCCCCGTCTGCGGCGCGTAGTCCCGCACCACCAGCTCGCGCTCCGGCTCCACCCCCGCGATCAGCTCGTCCAACTGGAGCGAGAGCAGCCGTCCGTCGGTGCCCAGCTCCACGACGTACTGCTCGATCTCCGTCGCGATCCGGCGCACCATCTCCAGCCGCTGCGCCACGGCCGTGACGTCCCGCACCGTGACCAGGTCCTCGATCTCCAGCGCGGAGAGCGTCCCGGCGACCTCGTCCAGCCGCAGCTTGTAGCGCTCCAGGGTGGCCAGGGCCTGGTTGGCGCGGGAGAGGATCGCCGCCGAGTCCTCGAGCACGCGCCGCTGCCCGTCGACGTAGAGGGCGATCAGCCGCATGGACTGGCTGACCGAGACGACCGGGTAGCCCGTCTGGATCGAGACCCGCTGTGCGGTGCGGTGCCGGGTGCCGGTCTCCTCCGTCTCGATGGACGCGTCGGGGACCAGTTGCACACCGGCGCGGACGATCTTGGAGATGTCCTTGTCCAGGATGAGCGCACCGTCCAGCTTGCACAGTTCGCGCAGCCGGGTCGCGCTGAAGTCCACGTCGAGCACGAAGCCGCCGGTGCACAGGTGCTCGACGCTCCGGTCCATGCCGAGGACGATGAGCCCGCCGGTGTTGCCGCGCAGGACGCGCTCCAGTCCGTCGCGCAGCGCCGTTCCGGGCGCGACCGCGCTCAGTGAGGCGCGCATCAGGCCGGACGCCCCCTCGGCCCTGCCGGGGACCGCTGCCCGGTCGTTGGCTGCCACTGCACTCCTTCGGTCGTGCGGGTGCCTGTCGGCATTCTCTCGACCGCAGGACCCACCGCACCCGGGTGCGGGCCGTACCCGCCCCCCTCGTGGCGCCGCGCACAGCCCCCGTGGTGCTCGTGGTCGGTCGAGACCGGGGCAAAGTCTACCGGCGCGCCGAGCGGACCCCTCGCCGCGTGCGCTCCCCGCCGGGTTCCCGGGGCCTCAGCCGGTGCGGGCCGGGCGGGCCGGGAGCACCCGCAGGGCCTCGCCGATGTCGGCCACCTCCAGCACCCGCATACCGTCCGGGACGCGGCCCGGGTCGCCCGGCACCAGCGCGTGGGTGAAGCCCAGCCGGGCGGCCTCCGACAGCCGCCGCTGGATACCGGTCACCCGTCGGACCTCCCCGGCGAGGCCGACTTCGCCGATCGCCACCAGGTTCTTCGGCAGCGGGGTGTCGCTGGCCGCGCTGGCCAGCGCGAGCGCCACGGCGAGATCGGCCGCGGGCTCGGAGAGCCGCACCCCGCCGACCGTCGCGCTGTAGATGTCCCGTTTGCCCAGGGCGCTGATCCGGCCGCGCTGCTCCAGCACCGCGAGCATCATCGAGACCCGTGAGTTCTCCAGCCCGGAGGTGGTCCTGCGGGGGGAGGGGATCTGGCTGTCGACGGTGAGCGCCTGCACCTCCGCGACCAGCGGGCGGCGGCCCTCCAGCGTCACCGTCAGACAGGTGCCGGGGACGGGTTCGGCGCGCCGGGTCAGGAACAGCCCGGAGGGGTCGGCCAGGCCCGTGATCCCCTCGTCGTGCAGTTCGAAGCAGCCGACCTCGTCCGTCGTGCCGTACCGGTTCTTGACGCCGCGCACCAGGCGCAGCCGCGCGTGCCGGTCGCCCTCGAAGTGCAGTACCACATCCACCAGGTGCTCCAGCAGCCGCGGACCGGCGATGGCGCCGTCCTTGGTGACGTGGCCGACCAGCAGCGTGGACATGCCGCGCTCCTTGGAGGCCCGGATCAGCGCCCCCGCCACCTCCCGCACCTGGGCGACGCCGCCGGGCGCTCCGTCGATCTCCGGTGAGGCCACGGTCTGCACCGAGTCCAGCACCAGCAGCGAGGGCTTGACCTCGTCCAGGTGGCCCAGCACCGCGGACAGGTCGGTCTCGGCGGTCAGATACAGGTCGTCGTCGAGCGCGCTGATCCGGTCGGCCCGCAGGCGCACCTGGCCCGCGGACTCCTCACCGGTCACATAGAGCGTGCGGTGGTCGCCGGAGGCGGCCTTGGCGGCGACGTCCAGCAGCAGCGTCGACTTGCCGACGCCCGGCTCGCCGGCCAGCAGCACCACGGCACCGGGGACCAGCCCGCCGCCCAGCACCCGGTCCAGTTCGGGCACGCCGGTGGGGCGCGCGGTGGCCTGCTTGCCGTCCACCTCGCCGATGGGCAGCGCCGACGCCGAGACCCGGCCCGGCGCGGTGGTGCGTACGGCCGGGGCGCCGCCCACTTCCTCGACGGTGCCCCACGCGTGGCACTCGGGGCAGCGGCCGAGCCACTTGGCGGTCTGCCAGCCGCATTCGGTGCAGCGGTAGGTGGGGCGGTCCTTGGCGGACGTCTTACGGGCAGCCATGGACTCACCGTATAGGGGGGCACCGACAGCCGGTCCGCCGTCGCGGCTCCGGCCCGCCTGCTCCTGGGCGGCGCACTCCGGACGCGCCCTTGGACGCACTCCCGACGCACCCCTGGACGCACCCCGAACGCGTCCGGTACATGCGCGGGACTGTCTTCCGGGACGTGCGCCGTCGGCCGGGCACAGGATGTGCGCCTGCCATGCGCCCCTTTGTGCCCTTGGTGTCGCCAAACCCACCGGACGTGTCTTGTTTTGGCGACGGTCTTCACTCGAAGGGGGGAATCAGCTGTCGCTGTACTCAGCAAAGCGCCATCATCCGCCTACCGTCGCCGGGGTGATGACCAGCAGGCGCGAACACCCGACGAACGCCCCCGGCGCACCCCCAGCGCATCGGGCGGGCAGGACGACGCACCACCACGCCGCGCACACCGTGGCGGGGTGCGACGACGCGGACCTGAACGGCCTGTTCACGTACTGCCTTTCGGTGCTCTGCGAGCACGAATCCGCCCTGGCGGCACTGGGTGAGGCCCTCGCCCTCGCGGACCGCCGGCGGGCACGCGGACGTGCACCCGAGGGCGAGCATGCCCTCCGGCCCTGGCTCTATGCGCTGGCCCGCTGGGTCTGTGCCCGGCGGCTCGCCGACCAGCGGGCCGGGGAGCGCGAGGAGCATGGAGCGTCCGCCGCGCGGGAGTGCGCCGCTGGTCCCGCTGTCGCGCGGCGGGGGGCAGGCACCCGGGCGGCCGGACGGCCCCCGGCCCCCGCCGCGTCTCCATCCGTCCGGGCCGTCCGGGCCGTTCCGCCCGCCTCTCCCACCGCCGAGCGGGCCGCGCTGCTCGGCGACAGCCGCCCCGGCCCGGCCGGGCACCTCCCCTCCAGCGTCCGGCGCCACCGCGAACTGGCCGCACTGGCCTGGCCGGAGGCCGCGGGCATCTCGCCCGGGCAGCGCGAGGCCCTCGAACTGTCCGTCCGCCACGGGCTGTCCGCCGCCCAGATCGCGGCGGTGCTCTCGCTGTCGACCGCCGAGACCGAGGAGTTGCTGCTGAACGCCGCCTGCGAGGTCGAGCGGACCAGGGCGGCGCTGCACGTCGTGGAGTCCGGCGGCTGCGCGGTCGTCGCCCGGCTCGCGGGGGACGAGCGGCTGCTGCTGGGCACCGCGCTGCGCCGGGAACTGGTGGAGCACGTGGACGACTGCCCGCAGTGCCGCCGGGCCGCCGAGCGCGCCATGGCCGGGGTCTCCTGGCCGGGCACCGCGCCCGCCTCGGCCGCGCTGGCCGTGGTGGCGGTGCCCCGGCCCGCTGTCGAGGCGGCGGTCGCGCTGGCGCGCCGGGCGAGAGTCCAGCGCACGCCACGCTTCGACCGCGCGGGCTACCCCCAGTGCGAGAACGTGCGTCCGGCCCGCCGGGACAGGCTGCGCAGCCGCGCGCTGACCTCCACGGTCGTCGCCGCGGTGCTGGCGGCGCCGGTGGTCGCGCTGTGGGCGGCCTACCGGGGGGCTCCCGTCACGGGTGCACCGCAGGCCGACCGGTCGGCCACCGCGCCGGACACGGCGGACGGCAGCCGGGCCGGCGGCCGGGACGGCGGCGCGGGCGGGCCCGGCACCGTGGCTCCCCCGACCGGGTCCCGGGCCTGGCGGGCGGCCCCGGACGGTGCCGCCGCGGGCCCGGCGGGCAGGGCCGCGGCATCCCGCTCGCACGGCATGGAGCCGCCCGTGCGCGGGCCCGGTGCGCCGTCCGCGCCGAGGGTGGGGCGGCCCGCGTCGGAACCGGCGGCCGCGCCGCACCGCTCGGTGCCGGTGTCGCGGCCCGCGGCGGCCGCGCCGGACAGTGCGGCGGCCTCCCCGTCCGGCGGCGGTGCTCCGTCCGGCGGTTCGCCGGCCGACAGCGGTCCGCTGTCCGGGAGCAGTGCTGCGGCGTCGACCGCCACCCCGTCCGCCGCGGAGCCTCCGCCCGCGACGAGCCGGCCCGCGTTCGCCGACATCGGGCCCTCCGGGCCGCCCCGGGCGCCGAGCGGATCCCCGTCCTGAACGGGGGCGGGTCCCCGCTGCGTCCGGGCCGTCCGCCTCCGGACCGCCGGAGCCACCGCCCGGCACGCCCCGGCACGGCCCGGGCAGCACAGCGGGGCCGTCACAGCCCGGGCGGCTCCGTGCGACCGGGTGCGGCAGCGGTGCCGTCCGGGTCGGCGGCGTCGGGGTCGGCACCTGCAGGCTCGGCAGCGGCAAGATCGGCACCGGCCAGGTCGAGGTCGGCGTCGACCTGGCCGGCCGCGTCGCGGTCCGCGGCGGCGCGGTCGGCCGCCGCGCGCGCCGTGGCCGGGTGCTCGGCCAGCAGCGGAAGCTGACTGGCCAGCCGCTCGGCACACAGCTCGGCCAGCCGGTCGTAGCCGGGCTTGCCCATCAGTTCGGTCAGCTCGGCGCGGTAGGACTCGTACACCGGCCGTCCGGCGCCGTGTGCCGACGGCGCCGAGGTGCACCACCAGTGCAGATCGTGTCCGCCCGACCCCCAGCCGCGCCGGTCGTACTCGCCGACGGTGACGTACAGCACCTCCTCGCCGTCCGGCAGCTCCACCCACTCGTAGCTGCGCCGGATCGGCACCTGCCAGCAGACATCCGGCTTGGTCTCCAGCGGCTCGCGGCCCTCGCGCAGGGCGAGGGTGTGCAGTGCGCACCCGGCGCCGCCCTCGAATCCGGCCCGGTTGTTGAAGATGCAGGCGCCCTGCCAGCGGCGGGTCTGCCGCTCGCCCTCGTCGTTGACCTCGGTCCAGCCCAGGGCGCCGGTGCCCACGTCGTGGAACTGCCAGGTCTCCGGCGTCAGCCGGGCCACGTGTTCGGCGACGCGCTGCTCGTCCTCCTCGTCGGAGAAGTGGGCGCCCAGTGTGCAGCAGCCGTCGGCGGCCCGGCCGGGCGTGATGCCCTGGCAGCCGTTGCCGAACAGGCAGTTCCAGCGAGACGTGAGCCACGTCAGGTCGCAGCGGAAGACCTGCTCGTCGTCGGCCGGGTCGGGGAACTCCACCCAGGCACGGGTGACGTCGAGACCGACTTCCTCGTCGCGCGCCCGGGGTGCAGGCAGCGGGCGCGCGCCGTCCTGCTTCTTGTGCTTCGCCGCTTTCGTCTTACCCACATCGCCCAGCGTACGGGCCGCGGGCCGCGGCAACCGGCCGCGCCGCTCCCCGCGGTGTGCTGCGGGGCGCGGCACACCGCGGGGAGCGGCACGCCGCGGAGGGCTGCCGCGGCGGGGGGAACTCCCGTACCGTCGGCGGGGAGAGGCCCCGGGGCCCGACCTGGAGGTACCCGCAGCGGCGGACGGGTGAGGAGGCTAGCGTGCTGGGTATGAGACTCGGTGTCCTCGATGTGGGATCCAACACGGTCCATCTGCTCGTGGTGGACGCGCACCCCGGCGCCCGGCCGCTTCCGGCGTACTCCCACAAGACCGCGCTGCGGCTGGCCGAAATCCTGGAGGCGGACGGGTCGATCAGCGAGGAGGGCATCGACCGGATCTGCGCCACGCTCACCGAGGCGCTGCAGATCTCCGAGGACAAGGGGGTCGAGGCGCTGCTGCCGTTCGCGACCTCCGCGGTGCGCGAGGCGGCCAACGCGGAGCGGGTGCTGGACCGCATCGCCACGGAGACCGGCGTCAAGCTGGAGGTGCTCTCCGGCGCCGACGAGGCGCGGCTGACGTTCCTCGCGGTGCGGCGCTGGTTCGGCTGGTCGGCGGGGCGGCTGCTGGTGCTGGACATCGGCGGCGGTTCGCTGGAGATCGCCTACGGGCTGGACGAGGAGCCCGACGCCGCGGTGTCGCTGCCGCTGGGCGCCGGACGGCTCACCTCCGGCTGGCTGCCGGGCGACCCGCCCGACCCGGAGGACGTGCGGGCCCTGCGGCGGCATGTGCGCGCGGAGATCGCCCGCACGGTGGGGGAGTTCAACCGGTTCAGCCCGCCCGACCACGTGGTGGCGACCTCCAAGACCTTCAAGCAGCTCGCCCGGATGGCGGGGGCGCCGCGCAGCGCGGAGGGCCTCTACGCCCGCCGGGTACTGGGCCGGGAGGCGCTGGAGGAGTGGGTGCCCAAGCTCGCGGTGATGCCCGCGCAGGAGCGTGCGGCCCTGCCCGGGGTCTCCGAGGGCCGGGCCCGCCAGTTGCTGGCGGGCGCCCTCGTGGCGGAGGCGGCCCTGGACCTCTTCGCCGTCTCCGAGGTCGAGATCTGCCCGTGGGCGCTCCGCGAGGGCATCATCCTGCGCCGTCTGGACCGCCTCCGGACGGTGTGAGGCCCGCTCGCGGCGGCCGTCGGCATGCTGGGCCCGGAGCCGGGCGGCGGGGGCCGGTCCCTCATGGGCGGCGAACCGCGCTTAGGGTGGCTGGGTGGGCATCGAAAGCGTGCGGGTCCCCCAGGCGAAGGTCGCGCTGTCGACGGCCTCGGTGTACCCGGAGTCGACGGCCGCGGCCTTCGAGATCGCCGCGCGCCTCGGCTACGACGGCGTCGAGGTCATGGTGTGGACCGATCCGGTCAGCCAGGACGTCGAGGCGCTGCGGCGACTGTCCGACTTCCACGGGGTGCCCATCCTGGCCGTGCACGCGCCGTGCCTGCTCATCACGCAGCGTGTCTGGTCCACCGATCCGTGGACGAAGCTGGTCCGGGCCAGGGCGGCGGCCGAGACGCTCGGTGCGTCCACCGTCGTGGTGCACCCGCCGTTCCGCTGGCAGCGCACCTACGCGCGGGAGTTCGAGCGCGGGGTGTGGCGGATGGCGGACGAGACCGATGTGCGGTTCGCGGTCGAGAACATGTACCCCTGGCGCTACCGGGATCGCGAGATGCTGGCCTACGCACCCGACTGGGACCCCACCCGGAACGACTACCGGCACTTCACGATCGACCTCTCGCACACCGCGACGGCCCGCAACGACACCCTCGCCATGGTGGACCGGATGGGTGACCGCCTGGGGCATGTGCACATCGCCGACGGGAGCGGCTCGGCCAAGGACGAGCACCTGGTCCCGGGGCGGGGCGCGCAGCCCTGCGCGGAGGTGCTGGAGCGGCTGGCCGCCCGCGGGTTCGACGGCCATGTGGTCGTCGAGGTGAACACGCGGCGTGCCATGTCGGCGGCCGAGCGCGAGGAGGATCTGGCCGAGGCCCTGGCCTACACCCGGCTGCACCTTGCCGCCCCCGGCGCCGCTCCTCCGGCCGACGGAACCGGCGGCGAGCAGGGCGGCCGGAGGGCTGCCGGGCGCCGCATGGGCCGGAGGAAGGCATGAGCGGGAGTTCCGCCGCCGGGGAGCCGGCGCCCGCACCCCGCAGGCGGGGCCGCCCGGCACGGCGTACCGCCGAGGACGGGCCCGGGACGCGGGAGCGGATCCTGGCGTCGGCCCGCGGCGAGTTCGCCGAGCACGGCTACGACAAGGTCTCCGTCCGGGCCATCGCGCGCGGTGCCGGGGTGGACGCGGCGCTGGTCCACCACTACTTCGGCACCAAGGAGCAGGTGTTCGCGGCCGCGGTCGAGGGCGCCATCGCGCCGGTGCTGATCGTCCCGGAGCTGGTCCGGGAGACCGCGCTGGAGGCCGTGGGCGAGACCGTCACCCGCAGGTTCCTGGAGACGTGGGAGGACCCCGCGACCCGGGCGCCGCTGCTGGCGATCGTCCGCTCGGCGGTCAACAACGAGCGGGCGGCGGCCGTCTTCCGCGGCCTGCTGACCCGGAACCTGCTCAACCGGCTGGCGGCCCGGCTCACCGCGCCGGACGCGGAGCTGCGGGTCGGTCTGGCGGCGGCCCAGCTGATCGGGTCGGCGATGCTGCGGCACGTCATCCGGCTGGAGCCGCTGGCCTCCGAGCCGCTGCCGGCCGTGACCGCCCGGCTGGCGCCGGTCGTCCAGCACCACCTCACCGGTCCCGGCCCGGCGGGTGCCCCGGTCCCCGGCCCGGCGGGTGCCCCGGTCCCCGGCCCCGCGGGCGATCCCGGCGAGGAGGGCTCCACCGGCCGGGCGGACGCCGCCCGCCAGGAGGACGCCTCCGGCCCGGGAGGGCCGTCCCGGCCCCGGCCCACTGCGTGAACCCGACCCTGTCCATCATCCGGACCCCCTGTCCGGATCCTGAGCGGTAGGCGTACGCTCGGATGTTCCATGTACCGCACGATTCCCTCGTACGGCACTGTTTCATCTCGGATCGTCTCGGATACGTACCGCAGCGGTCGCCGAGCCCACCGCCGTGGCGGCCGCCCGCACCAAGGGAGGGGCAGCCATGCCCGAGCTGAGGTCCCGCACCGTCACCCACGGCCGCAACATGGCGGGGGCGCGCGCCCTCATGCAGGCGTCCGGTGTAGCGCGCGAGGACTTCGGCAAGCCGATCGTCGCGGTCGCCAACAGCTTCACCGAGTTCGTGCCGGGCCACACCCACCTGCAGCCGGTGGGCCGGATCGTCAGCGAGGCGGTCAAGGCCGCGGGCGGCATCCCGCGCGAGTTCAACTCGATCGCGGTGGACGACGGCATCGCCATGGGCCACGGCGGCATGCTCTACTCGCTGCCCTCCCGGGACCTGATCGCCGACTCGGTCGAGTACATGGTCGAGGCGCACTGCGCGGACGCGCTGATCTGCATCTCCAACTGCGACAAGATCACCCCCGGCATGCTGATGGCCGCGATGCGGCTCAACGTGCCCACCGTCTTCGTCTCCGGCGGGCCCATGGAGGCCGGCCGGGCGACGCTGGTGAACGGCACCGTCCGCAAGCTGGACCTGATCGACGCGATGTCCGAGGCCGCCAACGACCAGGTCTCCGACGAGGACATCCTGCGCATCGAGGAGAACGCCTGCCCGACCTGTGGCTCCTGCTCGGGCATGTTCACCGCGAACTCCATGAACTGCCTCACCGAGGCCATCGGCCTGGCCCTGCCCGGCAACGGCTCGGTGCTGGCCACCCACACCGCCCGCAAGGAGCTCTACGAGACGGCGGGCCAGACGGTCGTGGAGATCGCCCGGCGCTACTACGACCAGGACGACGTGAGCGTTCTGCCGCGCAACGTCGGCTCCCGCGCCGCCTTCGAGAACGCCATGGCCCTGGACATCGCCATGGGCGGCTCCACCAACACGATCCTGCACCTGCTGGCCGCGGCCCAGGAGGCCGGGCTGGAGTTCACGATGCACGACATCGACCAGCTCTCGCGTGCGCTGCCGTGCCTGGCCAAGGTCGCCCCGAACGTGGCCCCGGGCGGCACCTACTACATGGAGGACGTGCACCGGGCCGGCGGCATCCCCGCCATCCTGGGCGAGCTCCACCGCGGCGGGCTGCTCAACGAGGACGTGCGCACCGTGCACGCCGACTCGCTGGAGGAGTGGCTCAAGACCTGGGACATCCGCAGCGACTCGCCCGCGCCGCGGGCCGTGGAGCTCTTCCACGCCGCGCCCGGCTGCAAGCGCTCCGCCGAGGCGTTCTCGCAGTCCGAGCAGTGGGAGTCGCTGGACACGGACGCGGCGGGCGGCTGCATCCGCGACGTCGAGCACGCCTATTCCGCCGAGGGCGGGCTGGCGGTGCTGTACGGCAACCTGGCCGAGAACGGCTGCGTGGTGAAGACCGCGGGCGTCGACGAGTCGATCCTCACCTTCACCGGCCCCGCCGTGGTCTGCGAGTCCCAGGATGAGGCCGTCCAGAAGATCCTCGACAAGACCGTCAAGGAGGGCGACGTCGTCGTCATCCGCTACGAGGGCCCCAAGGGCGGCCCCGGGATGCAGGAGATGCTCTACCCCACCTCCTTCCTCAAGGGCCGCGGGCTGGGCAAGGCGTGCGCGCTGATCACCGACGGCCGGTTCTCCGGGGGCACCTCGGGTCTGTCCATCGGCCACATCTCGCCGGAGGCGGCGGGCGGCGGCACGATCGCGCTGGTGGAGGACGGCGACCCGGTCGTCATCGACATCCCCGACCGGCAGCTTCGCCTGGACGTCCCCGAGGAGACGCTCGCCGCCCGCCGGGAGGCGCTGGCCGGCCGGTACGCGCCCGTCGCCCGCGAGCGCAAGGTCTCCACCGCGCTGCGCGCCTATGCGGCGATGGCCACCAGCGCCGACCGGGGCGCCGTCCGCGACGTGACCCAGTTGGAGCGCTGACCCCCCCCGCGACACCCGGGGGGCACCCGAGGGACAGGAATCCGGGGAGCACCGAGCCGCCGGGCCGGAGGGGCCCGGGGGGCGCGGCGCCGCCCCGGGCCATAATCGAGACGTGCCACAGGACCACAGAACCCCCGACGCACCGGCCCCCGAACCGCTCCGCTTCTACGGCACCACCTGGGTCGACCACTCCGGCGGCTACGCGCTGCGCCGCACCGCCCTGGGGGCGGGCGCGGTACTGGCGGCCGCCGCGGGTGCGGTCGTGCTGCGCTTCGCGTACCAGGGCGTGGTGCTGGCCGACATCGGGAGCTGGGCGAGCCTCCTGCTGGTCGCCGCGTTCGCGGTGTGCAGCGCGCTGGCGTTCTCCCGCACCCTCACCTCCTACAGCCGCCGCCCCGACGAGCGCGACGCGGCGGCCGAGTCGTCGATGCGCAGCATCCGGCTCATCGGCTTCATCGGGGTGCTGCTCGCCTACGCGCTGCGCAGTTGTGTCGAGGCCCCCGGCGAGAAGCTGCACCGCGCCGAGTACGAGGCAGCCCGCGCCCGCCACGAGCGGCAGCGCAGCGCCCGCACCGGGAACCCCGCCGCGCGCCGCCGGAAGGGCAAGCGCTGAGCCCCTCCGGAACACCCGGAGCTCCCTGACGCTTCCTGGCTGCGGGAGGACCCCGAGGGTCCTCCCGCAGCCGTCTCAGGGGGAACCCTGAACTGCCCCCGACAGCGGGCAGTTGGGCTCGACACCCCGTTCCGCCACGTGTCAGATTCTTCTTACACACCCGAGGGAGAGGGGCCGCGGTGGGCGCGATCGAGGCCCCGTCCGGCGACGAGCTGCTGAAGGTCCTGGCGGCGCTCGGCAATCCGCACCGGATGCGGATCGTCGCGGCGCTGGCCGGGGGCCGCAACTACGTCAGCGGACTCGCCCGCGAGATCGGCATGAGCCGTCCGCTGCTGCACATGCACCTCCAGCGGCTGGAGACCGCCGGCCTCGTGGTCGGCACGCTGGAGCTCTCGGACAGCGGCAAGGCCATGAAGTTCTTCGAGGTGGCGCCGTTCGGCTACGCCCTGACCCCGCAGGCCGTCGCCGAGGCGGCGCGCACCCTCACGGACCAGGCACCGGACGGGAAGTCCGCCGGGGCCCCGGGCCGGAATGCGCAGCACGGGAAGACGCAGCACGGGAAAGCCTCGGACGAGAAAGAGGAGACGCAGTGAACGAGCAGCTCACGACCGCGGCAGAGGCCGATCCGGCCGGGATCTGGGCGGCGGCGCTCGGCACCGGAGGCGTCTTCGTCCTGCTGATCGTCATCGTCTGGCAGATCGCCGCCACCTGGCGGGCCCGCATGCTGGCCGCCCGTGAGGACCAGTACAAGGCGCTGACCGACAAGTACGCGCAGCTCCTGGAGGACAACGTCGAGCTGCACCGCCGCACCCTGGACGAGCTGACGCAGGCCCGGCAGTCGATCGCCTCGATGGAGAAGATGATGCGCGAAGTCGAGTAGAGCCCCGCAGCCAGACCCCCGCAGCACCCCGTACGGGCTCTTCCAGGGCTTCCAGGGTTTCCAGGACCCCCGTACGGCCCCGTACGACGTCACATCCGCCGCACCCCGGCGGCCACCGGCGCTCGTACGGCCGGGAGCGGCAACTCCCGGCCGTACCTGTGAGCGTGAGCATTCCGCGAACCCCTCGCGTCCCACACCCACACCCATGGAGGTTACCCATGCCTGCCCGCCCCCGACCCCCGGCCGGGAGAACCCCCGCGCTGCGCCGCCTGGCCACGGCCCCCGGCGGCAGGCGCGCCAAGTGGCTGGTCCTCGCGGCCTGGCTGATCCTCGTCGCGGCCCTCGGCCCGCTGGCCGGCAAGCTCGGCGAGGTCGAGGACAGCAGCTCCAACGCGTTCCTGCCCGGCAGCGCCGAATCGGCCCAGGTCAACACCGAACTGGAGAAGTTCAGGGGCGAGGACGAGATCATCCCCGCGGTGGTCGTCTACTCCCGCGGGTCCGCCACCACCCCGGCCGACGCCGCCGAGGCCCGCGCCGACCGCGCCGACTTCGCGCCGCTGGTGGCCCGCGGCGAGCAGATCAGCGGGCCGGTCCCGTCCGCGGACGGCAAGGCGCTCATGCTGGTGGTACCGCTCTCCACCGCGGGGGACGACCTCACCGGCGACGTGGAGAAGGTCCGCTCGGTCGCGGCGGCCAACGCGCCGCCCGGTCTCGACATCGAGGTCGGCGGCCCGGCCGGATCGCTGATCGACAGCATCAAGGTCTTCGACAACCTCGACTCCACACTGATGCTGGCCACCGGTGCCGTCGTCACGCTGCTGCTCCTGCTCACCTACCGCAGTCCGCTGCTGTGGCTCGTCCCGGTGCTGTCCGTCGGCTTCGCCGCGGTCCTCACCCAGGTCACCACCTTCGCGCTGGCCAAGTACGCCGCGCTGCCCGTCGATCCGCAGAGCGCGGGCATCCTCATGGTGCTGGTCTTCGGGGTCGGTACCGACTACGCGCTGCTGCTCATCGCCCGCTACCGGGAGGAACTGCACCGCCACGAGGACCGGCACGACGCGATGCGGCTGGCGCTGCGCCGCTCCGGCCCGGCGATCGTGGCCTCGGCCGGCACCGTCGCCGTCGGGCTGGCCTGCCTGGCCTTCGCGGACATCAACTCCTCGCGCTCGCTGGGCCTGGTCGGTGCCGTCGGCGTGGTCTGCGCCCTGCTGGCGATGATCACCGTGCTGCCCGCCCTGCTGGTGGTGACGGGCCGCTGGGTGTTCTGGCCGTTCGTCCCGCGCTGCACCGGGGCTCCGGCGGCGGAGGAGGCCGGGCAGGACGCCGCCGCCCGTACCGTCTGGACCCGGATCGGTGCGCTGCTGGCCCGCCGTCCGCGCTGGTCCTGGCTGATGTCCGTCGCCGTCACCGCCGCGCTGGCGCTGAGCGCGACCGGAATCACCATGGGCCTGACGAACGCGGAGATGTTCCAGGACAAGCCCGAGTCGGTGGTCGCCCAGGAGAAGCTCTCCGCGCACTACCCCTCCGGTTCCTCCGACCCGGCCACCGTGGTCGTGCGGACAGCGGAGCGGGCCGAGACCGAGCGGGCCGCCGCCGCGGTTCCCGGGGTGGAGTCCGTCGAGGCCGCCGACCGCACCGCCGACGGGTCGCTGACCTCCCTGTCGGTCGTCCTGCGGGACGCGCCGGACAGCGCGGCCGCCGAGCGCACCGTCGACCGGCTGCGTACGGCGGTGCACGGGGTGGACGGGGCCGAGGCCCTGGTGGGCGGTACGACCGCGGAGTCGCTGGACACCCGGCGCGCCGCGGAGAGCGACCTGAAGGTCGTCATCCCGGTCGTGCTCGCCGTCGTCCTGCTCGTCCTGGTGGCGCTGCTGCGCTCACTGCTCGCGCCGCTGGTGCTGCTGGCCACGGTGGTGCTGTCCTACTTCGGCGCGCTGGGGGCCTCGCATCTGGTCTTCGCGTACCTGCTGGACTTCCCCGCCGTGGACAACTCCCTCCCGCTGATGGGCTTCGTGTTCCTGGTGGCGCTGGGCATCGACTACAACATCTTCCTGATGACCCGGGTCCGCGAGGAGGTGGCGCTGCGGGGCCACCGCGCGGGCGTGCTGACCGGGCTCAGCTCCACGGGCGGGGTGATCACCTCGGCGGGCATCGTGCTGGCGGCCACCTTCGCGGTCATCGCCTCCATGCCGCTGGTGTCGATGGCCCAGCTCGGGGTGCTGGTCGGCATCGGCGTCCTGCTGGACACCTTCCTGGTCCGCACCGTGCTGGTGCCCTCGCTGGCCCTCGACATCGGCGCCCGTATCTGGTGGCCGAGCCGGCTGGGCCGCGCCCCGCAGCCGCCCGCCGGGTCCCGCACCCCGGAGGAGGGCGCCACCGGGGAGGCCGGGAGCCCCGAGAGTCCGGGCGGCCGGTCGCTGGAGCGCGTCTGACCGGAGCGGCGCCGACCGAGAGCGGCGCACCCGTCCCACCGGCGGTGCCGGCCCCCTGCGTGGCAGCAGGGGGCCGGCACCGCCGTTTTCCGGTCCGGCCGCTTGACGCTCCCGTGCCACCGGCAACATAATTCATCGCGTGATGAATAAACCTCCGCCCGCCGCCGAGCCGCCCGCCGCCGAGCCGCCCGCAGACCCGCCCGCCGTCCACGCCCGCGGCCTGACCGTGATCCGCGGCCGCCGCCGAGTCCTCGACCAGCTCTCCTTCGACGTCGCCCCCGGCACCGTCACCGGCCTCCTCGGGCCCTCCGGCAGCGGCAAGTCCACCCTCATCCGGGCCGTCGTCGGCACCCAGGCCAAGGTCACCGGCACCCTCGACGTCCTGGGCAGGCCCGCGGGCTCCGCACCGCTGCGCTCCCGCGTCGGCTACGTCACCCAGTCCCCCTCCGTCTACGCGGACCTGACCGCCCGGCAGAACCTCGACTACTACGCCGCGGTCCTCGGCATCCCGCGCGCCGACCGCGCCGCCGCCGTCACCCGCGCCCTCACCGACGTCGACCTCACCTCCCACGCCGACGACCTGGCGGGCAACCTCTCCGGCGGTCAGTCCTCCCGCGTCTCCCTCGCCGTCGCCCTGCTCGGCACCCCCGAACTGCTCGTCCTGGACGAGCCCACCGTCGGCCTCGACCCCGTGCTCCGCCGCGACCTGTGGAACCTCTTCCACCGCCTCGCCGCACACGGCACCACCCTGCTGATCTCCTCACACGTGATGGACGAGGCCGACCGCTGCGAACACCTCCTCCTCGTCCGGAACGGCACCCTGCTCGCCGCCGACACCCCGCAGGCACTCCGCGAGGCCACCGGCAGCGACACCGTCGAGGACGCCTTCCTCCGACTCGTCGAATCCGCCCCCACCGAGCCCGCCGAACACCCCCTGCGAGGCACCCCGTGAACGCCGCCCGTACCTTCGCCACCGCACGCCGGGTCCTGCGCCAACTCGCCCACGACCCGCGCACCATCGCGCTGCTGCTGCTCGTCCCCGTTCTGCTGCTGGTCCTGCTGTACTACGTCTTCGACGCCGACCGGCGCTCCTTCGACAGCATCGGGGCCTCGCTACTGGGCATCTTCCCGCTGGTGACGATGTTCCTGGTCACCTCCATCGCCACGCTGCGCGAGCGCACCTCCGGCACCCTGGAGCGGCTGCTGTCGATGCCCCTGGGCAAGGCCGACCTGATCCTCGGCTACGCCCTGGCCTTCGGTGCCCTCGCCGTCGTCCAGGCGTCCGCCGCCACCGGCGTCGCGGTCGGGCTGCTGGACCTCGACATCGCCGGCTCGCCCTGGCTGCTGCTGCTCGTCGCCCTGCTCGACGCGCTGCTCGGCACGGCACTCGGGCTCTTCGTCTCCGCGTTCGCCGCGTCCGAGTTCCAGGTGGTCCAGTTCATGCCCGCGGTGATCTTCCCGCAGCTCCTGCTGTGCGGCCTGTTCGCACCCCGCAGCAGCATGCAGCCGGCCCTGGAGGCGGTCTCCGACGTGCTGCCCATGTCCTACGCCGTCGACGGCATGACCGAGGTGCTCAAGCACCCCGACGTCACCGGGGACTTCGTCCGCGACGTGGCCGTCGTCGCCGGCTGCGCCCTCCTCGTCCTCTTCCTCGGCGCCGCCACCCTCCGCCGCCGCACGGCCTGACCCGGCCGCTCGGCCGGAGCCGGGCCGCTCGGCCGCGCGGGGCGCCCGACCGCTGGGCGCCGCCCGACCGCGCGGGGCCGGTCCGCGCTGTGGAACGGCCCCGCTACGGAGCGCGAGCCGGTGCGAGGATGGGCACCGCGTCCACGAACGTGGACAGGGCGGACGCAGACAGCCCGCCCGACGCGCGCAACGAGGCACGAGGTGAAGCACCCATGACCCCCCAGAACGTCGCGGTCCTCGGCACCGGCAAGATCGGCGAAGCGCTGCTCTCCGGCATGCTCAGGGGCGGCTGGTCACCCGCCCGCCTGCTGGCCACCGCCCGCCGCCCGGAGCGCGCCGCGGAACTGCGCCGCCGCTACGAGGTGGAGACCGTCAGCAACGCCGAAGCCGCCGCGCGCGCCGACACCCTCATCCTCACCCCCAAACCGCAGGACATGGCCGCACTGCTGGACGAACTCGCCCCGCACGTCCCCGCGGACCGCCTGGTGATCAGCGGCGCGGCCGGCATCACCACCCGCTCCCTGGAGCAGCGCCTGGCCGAGGGCACCCCGGTCATCCGCGTGATGGCCAACACCCCGGCCCTGGTCGACGAGGCCATGTCCGTCATCTCTCCCGGCACCCACGCCACCGAGGACCACCTCAAGCTCGCCGACGAGATCTTCGGCGGCGTCGGCAAGACCCTGCGCCTCCCGGAGAACCAGCAGGACGCGGCCACCGCGCTCTCCGGCTCGGGCCCCGCCTACTTCTTCTTCCTGGTCGAGGCCATGACCGACGCGGGCATCCAACTCGGCCTCCCGCGCGACAAAGCGCACGAACTGATCGTCCAGGCCGCCGTCGGCGCCGCCACCATGCTCCGGGACAGCGGCGAACACCCCGTCACCCTCCGCGAGAACGTCACCTCACCCGGCGGTACGACCATCAACGCCATCCGCGAACTGGAGAACCACCGCGTCCGCGCCGCCTTCATCGACGCCATCGAGGCCGCCCGCGACCGCAGCCGCGAACTCGGCGGCTAGCGTCCCCGCCGGCCGGACACGACGGGGGCCGGCGGCGCAGGTCCTCGGGTCCGGTCCCGTGCGCCCGGCCCGGACCCGGCGCCCCGGGGGCCGCCGCGCGAGCCCGGCCCCGCAGCCGCAGCCGGATCCCGCGGGCCCCTTCGTGCACCAGCGTGATCGTGAACGCCAGCGCCAGCCCCAGCGCCACCCCGTACAGCGGCGTCTCCTCGAACGCCGCCCCGCCCGCATACCCCAGGCAGGCCGAGTAGACCGCCCAGCTCACCGCGGCGACGGCGGCGTACCGCGTGAACGACCGGCGGGGGAACCCCGTCGCGCCGGTGGTGAGGGTGGCGGCCGTCCGCCCTCCCGGGATGTAGCGCGCCGCCACCAGCACGAGCCCGCCCCGCTCGGCCAGCATCCGCCCCACCCGCTCGTACACCCGCCGCGCCCGGCTCCCCTCCTTCAGCCGTGCCTGCACCCGGGCCCCCGAGCGCCGTCCGATCGCATACGAGACGTGGTCCCCGGCCAACGCACCCAGCGCCGCCACCAGGACCACCAGCACCAGCGCCGGCTCGCCCTGCGCCGCGGCGAACACCCCCAGGGTGATCACCAGCGTCTCGCTCGGCACCACCGGGAAGAACCCGTCCAGCATCGCGACTCCGAACAGCGCCACATACACCCACGGTGTACTGACGAGACCCTCGACCGCATGCACTGCCGCATCGTTCATGGCCCGGAACGTACGGAGCAGCACAGCCGGTCGGCAGCGCACGATCGTCGCCGGGTGCCCTGCACTTTCGACAGAGGTGCGGTCCCCACCCGCCGCGTACCGTGACCGGCGTGACCTCACCCGCACGTGCCCCCCGCCGCACGGACCGGCTGCGGAAGGCCGCGCGCAAGGGACCGGGCGCGGGTCTGCGTACGGCCCTGCGCCGCCCCAGGGCCCGTGCGGCCCTGAACGATGCCGCTCTGTGGCTGCTCATGGCCTGGCCCCTGGCCACGGTGCACGACGTGCCACTCCTGCTCCGGGTTCCGGCCGCCCCGCTGCTCGCCCTCGCGGCAGCCCTCAGCCGCCGGGCGCCCCTCGCGGCCGCGGCCGTACCCGCCGCGCTCAGCCTCGCCGCCACACCGGAACTGTTCACCAGCACCTTCTGCCCGGCCCTGGTCGCGCTCAGCTTTCTGCTCGGCCGCCGCGCGGAGCACGTGCGCCCCTCGATCGTCGCCGCCGCAGTGCTGTGCGCGGCCGGACTCGTCTCCGCGCTCACGCTGCCGGGCGCCGACCTGTGGGACTGGTTCACCCTGGTCACGACGGTCGTCTTCGCCGCGGTACTGCCCTGGCTGCTGGGCCGCTTCCGCCGCCAGCAGTACGAACTCCAGAGCGCGGGCTGGGAGCTGGCCGCCCGGATGGAGCGGGAACACCGACTGGTCGCCGAGCGCACCCGGCTGCGCGAGCGCTCCCGGATCGCGGGAGACATGCACGACTCCCTCGGCCACGACCTCAGCCTCATCGCCGTGCGGGCCGCCGGGCTCCAGGTCTCCCCGGGGGTGGACGAGGACGCCCGCGCCTCGGCGGCCGAACTCCGGCAGGCCGCCGCCGACGCCACCGAACGCCTCCACCGGATCATCGGGCTGCTCCGGCAGGACACGACCGGGCTCCCGCAGGACGCCCCCGGGAGCACCTCCGAGACCGTCCCTGAACTGGTCGGCCGCACCGCCGCCTCCGGAGTCGACATCGTCCTCCACCAGCACGGCACCGACGTGGCGCCGGAGACGCCCGGAGCCCTGTCCGCCCCGCTGCCCCCGATGGTCGACCGGGCCGTCCACCGGGTGGTGCAGGAAGCGGTCACCAACGCGACGAAGCACGCCCCCGGTTCCCGCATCGCCGTCGACCTGCGCCGGGAGGAGGACCGCCTGAGTGTGCGGGTGCACAACTCCGCAGCGGCGTACGCGCCGCCGGACGCCGTCCCGCCGGCCCCGGAGAGCGGCTCCGGCACCGGCCTGATCGGTCTGGACGAACGCGTCCGCCAGCTCGGCGGCACCTTCCGGGCCCGTCCCGCCCGGGACGGCTTCGAGGTGGCGGCCCGCCTCCCGCTCACCCCCGGGCCGCCCTCGCCTACCTCCTCGGATGCGCTGACCGGCACGTCCCGCTCGCAGGAGGAACTGGCCCAGGCCCGCAGACGCGTGCACCGCGGCGTGGTCAACGCCCTGTGGATCCCGGCAGCCGCCACTGCAGCGCTGGCGGTCCTCATGTACGGCTTCCAGATCTACACCTCACACGCATCGGTGCTCTCCCGCGGCACCTACGACGCGCTGCGCATCGGCGCCCCGGAGAGGGTCGTGGCGCCGAGCCTGCCCGGGTACCAGTACGACGAGGAGACCCGGCCGTCCGGTGTCCCCCCGGACCCCGCCGACAGCGACGCGTGCCGCTTCTACCGCACCGCCACCTTCGCCGACTCGCCGCTGTACCGGCTCTGCTTCCGGGACGGCAGGCTCTCCGCCAAGGACCGCGTGACCCGGGACCGGGACGACCGCTGACGGCAGTGGCCGGGGGCCGGGAGGGCCGGGAGGGCCGGGGCGGGGGAAGGGGAGAGGGGGGAGTCCACGAGATGACTGTTGAGGTGGCTGCTGAGGCGGGCGGGACGGACGAGGCAGACAAGGCAGACGAGGCAACGGAGACGAAATCGGCAGTTGACACGGTGGCCATCGGTCCGTAAGGTTCCTCGGGTTGTCAGCGGCCGGTCACGGCTTCTGGTGACTCCTCCCGCCGTTCCGGCGGATCCTCTACTACTGAGCGCACTCCCTTTGCGGGGGTCTGTTCGTCGTGCCTTGGCATGGTGAATTGCTTTTGCGGTTCGGCTCGATTTGGAGCCGGGCGGGGAAAGGCCCTAAAGTAGCGGTCAGCCGGAAGGCGCCCCGCCGACAGGGGAATCCGATTCGGGAGACGGCACGGAAACGGGCCGGAAAACGGATCTGATAGAGTCGGAGACACCGAAAGGGCAAACGTCCGGAGAAACCGGTACTGCATCGTCAGAACCGATTGGTTTCGAAGGAAGCGTCCGTTCCTTGAGAACTCAACAGCGTGCCAAAAG
>NZ_FOGO01000005.1 GCF_900111245.1 Streptomyces qinglanensis
CTCGGTGGTGGCCGCGATCAGGGTCACCCAGCGGTTCTCCACCGCGGGCAGCAGGGAGTCCTGCTGGGCCTTGCTGAAGCGGTGGATCTCGTCGAGGAAGAGGACGGTGTCCTTGCCGTAGGCGCCGGAGGCGCGGCGCGCCCCGTCGATGACACTGCGTACTTCCTTGACTCCGGCGGTGATCGCCGACAGCTCCACGAACCGCTTGTCGGTGGCCTGGCTGACGACGTAGGCCAGGGTCGTCTTCCCGGTGCCCGGCGGCCCCCACAGCAGCACGGAGGAGGTTCCGGCCGGGCCGCCGCCGCCCTCCCCCACCAGGCGGCGCAGCGGAGATCCGGGGCGCAGCAGATGCTGCTGCCCCACGACCTCGTCCAGGGTGCGCGGACGCATCCGGACGGCGAGGGGGCTGGCCGACGGGTCCTTCGCCTGGCGGTCCTCTGCTGCTGCGGTGAATAGGTCGGGCTCCACGACGGAAACCCTAAGTCAGCGCACCGACAGTCGCGGCATCCCGTTCGCCGGGCCGCACGGACCCGGCCTCAGCCGGTCCAGAAGTCCCACCAGCGGGTCAGCACCAGAATGCCGATCACCCCGATGTGCAGCACCGGCACCACCCACGGGAACTCGTCCGCGAAGCCGCGCACCGCCGCGGGAGCCGGCAGGAAACCGCTGCGGACGTTGTGCGCGGTCACGTACCAGAACATGATGATCGTCGCGACCCACGCCAGGCAGCACCACAGGCACAGGTTCCCGATGGTGTACAGCGACTCGTACTGGAGCCAGGTCACGAAGCCGACGCCGAACAGACAGCCCGCGTTGAAGGTCAGCCAGTACCAGCGGGGGAAGGCGGCGCGGGTGAGCAGGGTGACCCCGACGCAGATGACGATGCCGTAGGCCACCAGCCCGATCATGGGGTTGGGCGCGCCGAAGGCCGAAGCCTGGTCGCTCTGCATGATGTTGCCGCAGGCGACGACCGGGTTGATGCTGCAGGCCGGCTTGAAGTCCTTGTCCTCCAGGAGCTCGAACTTGTCGAGCGTGATCACCCAGGCCGCGAGCAGCCCCGCGGCTGCGGTGACGATGAGCATCCAGGAGAAGGCCCTGCTCGCACCGACGGCACCCCCCTTCGGTGTGTTCGCGCCCGTGTGCGCCTCGTCGAGGGGTGCCGTCGTCGTCATAGCCGTTCTCGTCCCGTCATCTGGTCATGGCCGGTTGGGGCACATTCTGCCTCAACCGGCCCGCCGGTCACCGCAGCTCGGCTCGCACTTCGGCCACCACCCGGTCCAGCGGGAGGGCCTGCTGCTCGCCGCTGGCGAGGTCCTTGAGCTGGGCAACGCCCTCGGCGAGGTCGCGGTCCCCGAGCAGCAGCGCGAACCGCGCACCGGAGCGGTCGGCCGATTTCATGGCGTTCTTCATGCCCTTGCCGCCGTAGGCCAGGTCCGCCGCGACGCCTTCCCGGCGCAGCTCGGTGACCAGCCGGAAGAGCGCACGGCGCGCCTCGTCGCCCAGCGGTACGGCGAACAGCTCGGTGGCCGGTGCCAGTTCGAGCTCGACCCCCTCGGCCTCCAGCGCCAGGACCGTGCGGTCCACTCCCAGGGCCCAGCCGACGGAGGGCAGCGCGGGGCCGCCGATCATCTCGGAGAGGCCGTCGTACCGGCCGCCGCCGCCGATGGCGGACTGCGCGCCGAGGCCGTCGTGGACGAACTCGAAAGTGGTACGCGTGTAGTAGTCGAGTCCGCGCACCAGCCGGGGATCGTCCTCGAAGGGCACGCCCGCCTCGGTGAGCAGCGCACGCACCTCCTCGTGGAACGCCTTGCACTCCGCGCACAGGTGGTCGCGCATCATCGGCGCACCGGCCAGTTGCCGCTGCACGCTCTCCCGCTTGTCGTCCAGCACCCGCAGCGGATTGATGTCGATCCGGGCGCGGGTGTCCTCGTCCAGGTCGAGGCCGCGCAGGAAGTCCTGGAGCGCGGCGCGGTAGACGGGGCGGCAGGTGCGGTCGCCGAGCGAGTTGAGCAGCAGCCGGAAGCCGGTCAGCCCCAGCGAGCGGTACGCGTCGCAGGCGAGGACGATCAACTCGGCGTCGAGCGTGGGGTCCTCGGTGCCCACCGCTTCTGCCCCCACCTGCGAGAAGTGGCGGTAGCGCCCCTTCTGCGGGCGCTCGTAGCGGTAGTAGGAGCCCGAATACCACAGCTTCACCGGGAGGTTGCCCGCCCGGTGGAGGTTGGCCTCCAGCGCGGCGCGCAGCACCGAGGCGGTGCCCTCGGGGCGCAGCGCCAGCTCGTCGCCGCCCTTGGTGGTGAGGGTGTACATCTCCTTGGTCACGATGTCGGTGGACTCGCCGACACCGCGTGCGAACAGTTCGACGCTCTCGAACCCGGGTGTCTCCACATATCCGTAGCCGGACCTGCGCAGCGGTGCGGCGATGGCCTCGCGCACGGCGAGGTAGGTCGCGGAGCCGGGCGGCAGAAGATCGTAGGTGCCCTTGGGGGCCTTGAAGGTGCTCATGTGGCTTCTCGTCACATTCCTCGTCGCGGGGCGGCCGCGGCGTCGCTGCCGCCGCCTCCCGGGCCGTGCTCCGCCACCTGTCGCAGAAAGGGGTTGGTGGCGCGCTCGCGGCCGATGGTCGTCTGGTGCATGTGCCCGGGCAGGACCACGGTCTCGTCCTCCAGCGGAAGGCACACGCGGGCCAGGGAGCGGAGGATCTCGTCCGGGTCGCCGCCGGGCAGATCGGTGCGTCCGATGGAGCCGGGGAACAGCAGGTCGCCCGAGAAGAGCACCGGCGGGACATCCGCCTGCTCGGGCATCCGGAAGGTCACCGACCCCTTGGTATGGCCGGGCGCGTGGGCGACGCTCAGCTCCAGCCCCGCCAGGTCCAGGACCGCGCCGTCGGAGAGTTCCGCCACGTCGTCCGGCTCGCCGACGGTCAGCTCGCCCATCAGGGGCTGCCCGATCGTCATGCCCAGCGCCTTCTCCGGGTCGCTCATCATGTAGCGGTCGTCCGGGTGGATCCAGGCGGGTACGCCGTGCGCGCCGCAGACCGGGACGACGGACGCCACATGGTCGAGGTGGCCGTGCGTGAGGATCACCGCGACCGGCTTGAGCCGGTGCTTGGCGACGGCCTCCTCGACGCCCTGCGCGGCCTGATGGCCCGGATCGATGATCACGCACTCCTCGCCGGCGGCGGGGGCGACCAGATAGCAGTTGGTCCCCCAGGCCCCGGCGGGGAACCCGGCAACGAGCACGATCGTCCTTCATTCGTCCGACAGCGGGAGCGGCGACGCGGCCGGGCAGGCCGTTCGCCGGTCAGGAGCTGCCAGCCTACCGGCGCGGGTGCGCGCGGAGCCAACCAGCAGCGGGCGGCGCGTACCCGTGAGGGTGGCGTATACGGTACGTGAGGTCCCGCAGGTGCGACGCCTCGAAGACGCCCTCGCCAGACGCCTCGAAGGAGACGAGACCGTGGTCAGCAGTGAGCAGCGCAGAAAGCAGCTCGCCCGTGAGAAGTACGCGCGGCAGCTCAAGCGGCGGGAGGCGGCCCGCCGCAAGGCCCGTATACGCAACATGTCGATCGCCCTCGGCCTGGTGATCGTGCTGGCCGCGGGCGGGGCCTACGCCGCCTCGGGCGGGCTGAACGGCGACAAGAAGAAGGACGAGTCCGACAGCGCCGCCGACAAGCCCTCCGCGCCGCCCACCAGCAAGGCGCCGGACCCCTGCGACAAGCCGGCCAAGGGCAAGCCGACCGGCAAGCAGTGGAAGAAGGAGCCGGCCATGAAGGTGGACAAGTCGGCGTCCTACACCATGCAGCTGAGCACCACCTGCGGCGAGATCGACATCACGATGGACGCCGGCGAGGCCCCGCACACGGTCAACTCCTTCGACTTCCTGGCGGGCGAGAAGTTCTTCGACCACACTGCCTGCCACCGGATGACCGGCCCGCCCCAGCAGCTCTCCGTGCTGCAGTGCGGCGACCCGACCGGCACCGGCAGCGGCGATCCCGGCTACGAGCTGCCCGACGAGAACCTCAAGGGCGCGACATACCCCGCGGGTACCGTCGCGATGGCCAACAGCGGCCCGGACACCGGCGGCAGCCAGTTCTTCCTCGTCTACGAGGACAGCGAGCTGCCGCCCAAGTACACACCGTTCGGCAAGGTCACCGACTCCGGCATGAAGGTGCTGAAGAAGATCGCCAAGGCCGGGCTGACCCCGATGCGGGTCCAGGGCGACGGGCGGCCCAACGCCACCGTGGTGATCGACGAGGCCACGGTCCGCAAGTCCTGACGCTCCCCGGCCCCCGGCCGGGTTGAGCGCCCGCGGCCGGTCGCCGCCCGCGCGGTACGTTCCCGACCGGCAATTCGCCGCTCGCCGGATGCGGACAGCGCGGGCGCCGGTCGCCTATGTTGGCTGTGACGAGAACCGTGAACGATGCCGGGGGGCCACAGTCCCGCCGGGCATCTTGTGGAGGAGGCGCTGTGAGCAGCGACCCGTGGGGCCGCGTCGACGACGCGGGGACTGTGTACGTGCGTACGGCGGAGGGCGAGAAGGTCGTCGGGTCCTGGCAGGCGGGTTCGCCGGACGAGGCCCTCGCCTACTTCGAGCGCAAGTACGACGGTCTGGTCGTGGAGATCGACCTGCTTGAGCGCCGGGTGAGGACCACGGATCTGGCGGCCAAGGACGCCGAAGCCGCGATCGCGCATCTGCGCGAACAGGTGGACGCGCACCACGCCGTCGGCGACCTGGACGCGCTGCGCACCAGGCTCGACCAGCTCACCGAGGGTGTCGAGAAGCGCCGTGAGGAGCGCAAGGCCCGCAAGGTGCAGCAGGCCGAGGAGGCGCGCCGGGCCAAGGAGGAGCTGGTCGCCGAGGCGGAGGAGCTGGCCGGGAGCGAGCAGTGGCGGGCCGCCGGCGAGCGGCTGCGGGCGCTGGTCGACACCTGGAAGGGCCTGCCGCGGCTGGACCGCAAGAGCGACGACGAGCTGTGGCACCGCTTCTCGCACGCGCGCTCGGCGTTCTCCAAGCGCCGCAAGGCGCACTTCGCGCAGTTGGACGCGCAGCGCGAGGAGGCACGGCAGCGCAAGGAGAAGCTGGTCACGGAGGCCGAGGCGCTCTCCGGCTCGCGGGACTGGGGTCCCACCGCGGCCAAGTACCGCGAGCTGATGCAGGAGTGGAAGGCCGCCGGGCGGGCGCAGCGGGAGCACGAGGACGATCTGTGGGCCCGGTTCCGCGGCGCCCAGGACATCTTCTTCCAGGCCCGCGGCGAGGTCTTCGCCGAGCGCGACAGCGAGCAGCGGGAGAACCTCGCGCGCAAGGAGGAGCTGGCCGCCGAGGCGGAGAAGCTGCTGCCGATCACCGACCTGAAGGCCGCGCGGAGCGCCTTCCGCACGCTCAACGAGCGCTGGGACGCCATCGGGCACGTGCCGCGGGACGCGCGGCCGAAGGTCGAGGGGCGGATGCACGCGGTCGAGCGGGCCGTCCAGGAGGCCGAGGAAGCCGAGTGGCGGCGCAGCAACCCCGAGGCGCGGGCCCGTGCCGAGGGGCTGACCGGCCAGCTCCAGGACGCGGTGGACAAACTGCGCGACCAGATCGACAAGGCCCGGGCCGCGGGGAACACCGCGAAGGTGGCCAAGCTGGAGCGCGAGCTGGAGGGCCGCCAGGCCCTCCTGGACCAGGCGCAGAAGGGCCTGCAGGAGTTCGGCGGCTGAGGCTCTCCTGTGGGGCGGCGGGGCCGCGGGGCACCGGCCCCGCGGCCCCGCGGAACACTGCCGCGGAGCGGTGAGCGCCCCGGTCCGCCTGTGCGGGGGCGCTCCCCGGTCCGACTGTGCCGGGCCCGGTCCCCCTGTGCGCGCCGGAGAGCGTCCGGCGCGGCCCGGGACCGCCCGACGGGCGCACCCCCGACCGCTGCGGGAGCCTCCGGATTACTGCGGGCGCCTGGCCGAGGTGACGCGGTAGACGTCGTAGACGCCCTCGACGCCGCGGACGGCCTTCAACACATGGCCGAGGTGCTTGGGGTCGCCCATCTCGAAGGTGAAGCGGGAGATCGCGACCCGGTCGCGGGAGGTCTGCACCGCGGCCGAGAGGATGTTGACGTGCTGGTCGGACAGCACCCGGGTGACGTCCGAGAGCAGGCGGGAGCGGTCCAGCGCCTCGACCTGGATGGCGACCAGGAAGACCGAGGACTGGGTGGGCGCCCACTCGACCTCCAGGATCCGCTCGGGCTCCCGGGTGAGGGAGTCGACGTTGACACAGTCGGCGCGGTGCACCGAGACGCCGTTGCCGCGGGTGACGAACCCGATGATCGGATCGCCGGGCACGGGTGTGCAGCAGCGGGCCAGCTTGACCCACACGTCGGAGCCGGCGCCCTTGACGACGACGCCCGGGTCGGCGTTGGAGCGGCGCCGGGTGCTGCGCGCGGGCATCGGCGGCGCGGTCTCGGCGATGTCCTCCTTGGCCTCGTCCTCGCCGCCGAGCGCCTGCACCAGCTTGTGGCAGACGTGCTGCGCGGAGACGTGGCCCTCGCCGATGGCGGCGTAGAGCGCCGAGATGTCGGGGTAGCGCATCTCGTGCGCGAGAGTGACCAGCGAGTCGCCGGTGAGGATGCGCTGGATGGGCAGGTTCTGCTTGCGCATGGCCCGCGCTATGGCGTCCTTGCCCTGCTCGATCGCCTCGTCGCGCCGCTCACGGGTGAACCAGGCGCGGATCTTGTTGCGGGCGCGGGGTGACTTGACGAAGCCGAGCCAGTCCCGCGAGGGCCCGGCACCGGACGCCTTGGAGGTGAAGACCTCGACGGTGTCGCCGTTGTCCAGGGTGGACTCCAGCGGCACCAGGCGGCCGTTGACGCGGGCGCCGATCGTCCGGTGGCCGACCTCGGTGTGGACGGCGTAGGCGAAGTCGACGGGGGTGGCGCTCGCCGGGAGCGCTATCACGTCGCCCTTGGGCGTGAAGACGAAGACCTCGTTGCGGGACAGGTCGAACCGCAGGGACTCCAGGAACTCGCCGGGGTCCTCGGTCTCCTTCTGCCAGTCGAGAAGCTGCCGCAGCCACGACATGTCGTTGACCGTCTCGTCCGCGGCACCGCCCTTGCCCGCGCCCTTGGGCGCGTCGGTGCGGACCTTGGAGGCGCCGGCGACCGCCTGCTGCTTGTACTTCCAGTGCGCGGCGATGCCGTACTCGGCGCGGCGGTGCATGTCGAAGGTGCGGATCTGCAGTTCGACGGGCTTGCCGCCGGGCCCTATGACCGTCGTGTGCAGCGACTGGTACATGTTGAACTTGGGCATCGCGATGTAGTCCTTGAACCGCCCCGGAACCGGGTTCCACCGGGCGTGGATGGTCCCCAGCGCGGCGTAGCAGTCGCGGACGGTGTCCACCAGGACGCGGATGCCCACCAGGTCGTAGATCTCCGCGAAGTCCCGGCCGCGGACGATCATCTTCTGGTAGACGCTGTAGTAGTGCTTCGGCCGCCCGGTGACGGTGGCCTTGATGCGCGCCGCCCGCAGGTCGGCCTGGACCTCGTCGGTGACGACGGCCAGGTACTCGTCCCGCTTGGGCGCACGCTCGGCGACCAGCCGGACGATCTCGTCGTACATCTTGGGGTAGAGGATCGCGAACGCGAGGTCCTCCAGCTCCCACTTGATGGTGTTCATGCCCAGCCGGTGGGCGAGCGGGGCGAAGATCTCCAGCGTCTCGCGGGCCTTCTGCTCCTGCTTGGAGCGCTTGAGATAGCGCATCGTGCGCATGTTGTGGAGCCGGTCGGCGAGCTTGATGACCAGGACGCGGGGGTCCTTGGCCATCGCGACGACCATCTTGCGCACCGTCTCGGCCTGGGCGGCCTCGCCGAACTTGACCTTGTCCAGCTTGGTGACGCCGTCGACCAGGAGCGCCACCTGGTCGCCGAAGTCCCGGCGCAGGGTGTCGAGCCCGTACTCGGTGTCCTCGACCGTGTCGTGCAGCAGTCCGGCCATCAGCGTCGCCGGGTCCATGCCCAGCTCGGCGAGGATCGTGGTGACGGCCAGCGGATGGGTGATGTACGGGTCGCCGCTCTTGCGCTTCTGGCCGCGGTGCCAGCGCTCGGCGACCTGGTAGGCGCGCTCGATCTGGCGCAGCGTGGAGGACTCGATCTTGGGGTCGTTGCTGCGCACGATCCGCAGCAGCGGCTCCAGCACCGGGTTGAACGGACTCGACCGCTGGACGCCCAGACGCGCCAGACGGGCGCGTACGCGGTTGGAGGAGCCGGAGCGGCCCGACACTCCGGAGACCGCACGCGCGGGCGCCACACGGTCGCGAGCGCCGTTCTCGGCGCCCTTGGTGCGCTCCCCGCTCTTGCCGCCGCGCGCCGGAGCGGCGGGGGCGCCGGACCGCTGCCCGGCGTGGTCCTGCGCACCGGAGCGGCCGCCGGTCCCGCTCTTCGAGGGCAGCCCGCCGTCGGCCGCGGCGCCGGACCGCTGCCGGGCCGCCTCGCCGGCGGCCTCCGCTTCCTGGCGCTGAGCGGCGGTGAGCTGCTGGGCCTCGTCTGGCAAGAGCACTCCTCGGTGGACCGCAGGTCGGACTGCCATGGTAGCCACCCCGGCCGGACCGGGCGCTCCCGGACGGCGAAGCGGTGGACGCGCGGCCGGGGCGGACCGCGCGGCCGGGCCCGCGAGGACGGCACAGGCGGCCACCCTCCCCGGCTCGGCCCGGGCACTCCCGGGGAACCGTATCGGGTGACCGCCTGGCGCCCGCAGGGGCCGGAGGCCGGTCGGGGACCGGGATTCAGACGCTGACGAGGACCTCGAGCGGCGCACCGGCCAGGGCGCGCTCCAGCCGCTCCCGCCCGGCGAGGAAGCCGAGCTCCAGCAGTATGGCCACGCCCGCGACCTCGGCACCGGTGCGCCGGATCAGCTCGACGGACGCCTCGGCGGTGCCGCCGGTGGCCAGGACGTCGTCGATCACCAGCACCCGGTCGCCCTCGGCGAGCCCCGAGGCGTGCACCTCGATCTGGGCGCTGCCGTACTCCAGGTCGTACGCCTGGGAGAGGGTGGCGCCGGGGAGCTTGCCGGACTTGCGCACGGGGACGAAGCCGATGCCGGCGCGGACGGCAGCCGGGGCGCCGAGGATGAACCCGCGCGCCTCCAGGCCGACGATCTTCGTCGCCCGGTGCCGCTCGGCGAGCCCGGCGAACGCGTCCGTGAGGACGGCGAACGCCCGCGCGTCGGCGAGCAGCGGGGTGATGTCCTTGAACATCACCCCGGGCTTGGGGTAGTCGGGCACATCGTGGATCCGGCTGGTCAGCAGCTCCCGCACCTCGGCGGGGACCGGCAGGGACGGCGAGGTCGGCGAAGCCGGCGAGGAATCCGTGGCACTCATCGGCTCACCTGCGCTTTCCGGAGGGCCTGCCGCGCCCTCGGCCGCGGGCGGGCGGCTGGCGGCGCTGGCCCCCGACTCCCGCACCGGCCGCCGCGGGACCGCCGCCGCGGCCGTTGTCCACGGAGACCGGCGGGCGGACGCCGCCCCCGCCTCCGCCGTCGCCCGGCTCGTCGCCGGGGTCCTCGCCCTGCTCGTCGTCCGGCTCGTTCGCCTCGCGCTCGGCGGCCTTGAGCCGCTTGTTCCGCACGCGCTTGGCGAGGGCCTTCATCTCGGGCTGGCGCTCCTTGAAGTCGGCCACCAGCGGGGTCGCGATGAAGATCGAGGAGTAGGCACCGGCGGCCAGACCGACGAACAGCGAGAGCGCGATGTCGTTGAGCATGCCGCCGCCGAGCATGCCGCCGCCGATGAACAGCAGTCCGGCCACCGGCAGCAGTGCGACGACGGTGGTGTTGATGGAACGCACCAGGGTGCCGTTGATGCTGCGGTTGGCGATCTCGCTGTAGGTGTACTTGGTCTGCTTGGTGACGCTCTTGCTGCTCTCCCGCAGGCCGTCGAAGACCACGACCGTGTCGTAGAGCGAGTAGCCGAGAATCGTCAGCAGACCGATCACCGTGCCCGGGGTGACCTCGAACCCGACGAGCGAGTAGACGCCGACGGTGATCGTGATGTCGTGGATCAGGGCGATGAGCGCGGCGAGCGCCATCCGCCACTCGAAGGCGATGGCGAGGTAGATCACCACCAGGATCATGAAGATCCCGAGCCCCTGCCACGCCTTGTTGGCGATCTGCTCGCCCCAGCTGGGACCGACCAGCTGGGCGTCGATCTTCTCCGGGTTCACCTTCAGCTCGTCGGCCAGCTCCTCCTTGACCTGGGTGGAGGTCTTGGTGTCGACGCTGGCGATCTGCACGCGCTTACCGCCGTCGCCCAGTTCCTGGACGATGGCCGTGTGCCCGGAGACCCGCTCGGCGGCCTCCGTGGTCTGCTGCACGGAGGCCGAGGTCTTGGGCGTGGTGAAGACGGCACCGCCCTCGAACTCGATCCCCATGTTCAGGCCGCGGACGACGAGCCCGACGATGGCCGTGATGGTGATCAGGATCGAGAGGCCGTACCAGAGCTTGCGGTGCCCGATGAAGTCGTAACCGACCTCACCGCGGTACAACCGGGCGCCGAGAGTGCCGAGACGGGACACCTCAGACCTCCTTCGGGTCGGTGCTGACGGTGCGACGGCCGCGCCGCAGCGGGGGCCGGGCTCCGAGCCGCTTGGGGTCGAGTCCGGACCAGGGGTGCCCGTCGGCGAAGAACGGCTTGCGGGCGAGCAGCGTCATGATCGGCTTGGTGAAGAAGAAGACCACGACGACGTCGAGCGCGGTAGTCAGACCGAGGGTGAAGGCGAAACCCTGCACCTTGCCGACCGAGACGATGAACAGGACCGCCGCGGCCAGGAACGAGACGAAGTCGGAGACCAGGATGGTGCGCCGGGCGCGCGGCCAGGCACGCTCGACCGCCGGCCGCAGCGTGCGGCCCTCCCGTACCTCGTCCCGGATGCGTTCGAAGTAGACGATGAACGAGTCGGCCGTGATGCCGATGGCGACGATGGCGCCGCAGACCGCGGGGAGGTTGAGCGCGAAACTCATCGCCGGCCCCAGCAGCGTCATGATCGAGTACGTCATGGCCGCCGAGACGAGCAGGCTGAGGATGGCGATCAGCGAGAGGCCGCGGTAGTAGGCGACGAGGTAGACGATCACCAGCGCGAGCCCGATGGCGCCCGCGATGAGTCCCGCCTTGAGCTGGTCGCTGCCGAGTGCCGCGGTCACCGTGGTGACGTCCGACTCCTCGAAGGAGAGCGGCAGCGCGCCGTAGGAGAGGATGTTGCCCAGTTCCTCGGCGGACTCCTGGGTGAAGCTGCCGGAGATCTCCGCGTTGTTGGTCAGCCGCTGGTTCACGGTCGGTGCCGACTGGACCTGGCCGTCGAGCGCGATGGCGAACTGGTTCTGCGGCTGCGGCTTCTTCATCAGCTCGCCGGTGATCTCACCGAACTGGTCGGAGCCCTTGTCGTTGAACGACATCTGGACGATCCACTGGCCGCGCTGCTGGTCGAAGACGGCCTTGGCCTTGCTGACGTTCTTGCCCTGCACGGCGACCGGCCCGAGCGCGTACTTGATCGGGTCCTTGGCGTCGCAGGCGACGATCGGCTCGGAGCCCTTGGTGCTCGCGGCCTTCTCGCTGGCCTTGGCGCGGGCCTCCTTGGTGGTGCAGTCGAGCGCGTTCAGCTGCTTGGCCAGCGCGGCCGGGACGCCGGGCTGCTGGGGCTGCTGGGGCGGCGCCGTGGGCTGCGGGCTCTTCTTGCCGCCGGACTCGCTCGCCGAGGGGGTGGGGCTCTTGTCCGTCGTGGCGGTCTTGGCGGTCAGCCCCTCGGTCACGGCCCGGCCCTGGCCGGAGGAGTCCGAGGAGGGGTTGGCCTGGTCGCCCTGGCTGCCCTGCTCCTTCTCGTCCTTCTGGTCTTTCTGGTCCTTCTGGTCCTGGCTCTTGTCCTGCTTGCCGGAGCCGGAGGGCGAGGGGGACGAGGAGGGCTGGGGCTGCTGGGACTTGCCGACCTGGGCCAGCGTCAGCACCGGGCGGAACGCGAGCTGCGCCGTGGTGCCCACCTGCTCGCGCGCCTGCTTGGAATTGGTGCCCTTGGGGATGTTGACGATGATGTGCCGGTCGCCCTGGGTCTGGACCTCGGCCTCCGTCACACCGAGACCGTTGACGCGCCGCTCGATGATGCCGACGGCGGTGTTCATGTTGGTCTTGTTGATCGCGTTGGGCTTGCCCGGCTGATTCTTCGCCTCAAGGGTGATGCTGGTGCCACCCGCCAGGTCGATGCCCAGCCGGGGCGTCTTGTGGCCCGAGGCGAACATCCCCGCGACCAGCCCGGCCGTGATCACCAGAATCAGCCCTAGGGAGCGCCATGGCCTCCCCTTGGCGCCGGAGGCCCTGCGACCCCTTTTCGGTGCTGCCACCTTCTCGTCTCTCCCTGTCCAACCGCCCGTGCCGCCCCCGCGAGTTCGGCCGGGCGCGGCACAGCGGCGCGCGAAGTGGTCTGTGGACGTGCTACGCCGCCGGACCCGGTCCTCTCCCCCAGCCCGGCGGCGCTGACCTTACTTGGAGTCGGCGTCCTCGTCCCGCTTGGCGTCCTCGGCCTCGGCGGTGTCGGCCTTCGCCGCGTCCGCGCCCTTCGGCTCGTCGGACGCGTCGGCGGACTCCTCGCCCTCCTGCTTCCCGGCCTCCCCGGCGGCGTCGCCGTCGGCGTCCTTCTTCCGCAGGTCGGGCTTCGCGTCGGAGGAGGCGTCGTCCTCGTCCCGGGTCAGCGAGGAGGCGTCGTCCGGGACGACCGTGTCGACGTCGAACTCCTCGCCCTCGGGACCGTTCGTGATGCGGTCGAACTCCTCGTCGGAGAGCACGGCGCCGATGGCGTTCTTGGCGAAGAGCGCGTGCGTACCGGGCTCGATCTCCACGAGGACGCTGTCCTCGCGGATCTCCTTGACGACGGCGTACATGCCCCCGATGGTGCGGATGCCCGTGCCAGGCTGCATCTGGTCACGCATCTCAGCGGCCTGACGCTGCTTCTTCTTGGCGGAGCGAGTCATCAGGAACATGGCCCCGATGATCACAATGAACGGGAGCAGAGCAATAGGATCCACGGCGGAAGATATTCCTTCGCATGGCCGCGTCTCAGCGGCCTGGGTATTCGGGGTGGGCAAGCCTCCGCAAAGGGAGGGCGTCGGCGGAGTCTAAGCGAGCCTTCGCCGATGGAACAACGTCAAGCATGGCACCGAGGTTCCCCGCCCGACGAGTCTCCGCGCCGTCACGCTCCGAACAGGCCCTGTTGTCCAGGCCCTCCGGAAACCGGCCCCGAGGACTGCTGGGGCGGGGTGAGACCCAGGTGAGCCCATGCGGCCGGAGTGGCCACGCGGCCACGCGGAGTGCGGGCCAGCAGTCCCTCGCGCACGAGGAACGGCTCGGCCACTTCCTCCACTGTCTCACGCTCCTCGCCGACCGCGACGGCAAGCGTGGAGAGGCCGACGGGACCGCCGCCGAACAGCTTCAGCAGCGAGCCGAGCACGGCGCGGTCGAGCCGGTCGAGACCCCGCCCGTCCACCTCGTAGACCTCCAGCGCGGCACCGGCCACCTCACGGGTGATGACGCCGTCCGCCTTGACCTGTGCGTAGTCCCGCACTCTGCGCAGCAACCGGTTGGCGATCCGTGGCGTGCCCCGGGAGCGCCCGGCGATCTCGACCGCACCCTCCGGATCCGTGCGCACCTCCAGCAGCTCGGCGGAGCGGCGTACGACCTGCTCCAGCTCGGCCGGCTCGTAGAACTCCATGTGCGCCGTGAAGCCGAAGCGGTCCCGCAGCGGCGGCGGCAGCAGCCCGGCCCGGGTGGTGGCGCCGACCAGCGTGAAGGGCGGCAGCTCCAGCGGGATGGCCGTCGCACCGGGCCCCTTGCCGACGATCACGTCGACCCGGAAGTCCTCCATGGCCATGTAGAGCATCTCCTCGGCCGGACGGGACATCCGGTGGATCTCGTCCAGGAAGAGCACCTCGCCCTCCTGGAGGGAGGAGAGGATCGCCGCGAGATCGCCCGCGTGCTGGATGGCCGGGCCGGAGGTGATGCGGATGGGGGCGCCCATCTCCGCCGCAATGATCATCGACAGCGTGGTCTTGCCGAGACCGGGCGCCCCGGACAGCAGGACGTGGTCGGCGGTACCCCCGCGGGCGCGCGCGGCGCGCAGCACCAGATCGAGCTGCTCGCGCACCTTCGGCTGCCCGATGAACTCGCCCAACTGCTTGGGGCGCAGCGCGGCTTCGACCGCCTGCTCGTCCCCGTCGACCTCGGCGTCGACGAGCCGTTCGTCGGAGCTCATCGCGTCACCGTGCCCGGTTCAGGGACTGCAGGGCGGCCTTCAGCAGCACACCGACCTGAGGCTCGGCCCCTTCCGCGGCAACCGCCTCGGCCTGCGGTGCGACAGCCGTGACCGCTTCCTCCGCCTCCTTGGCGGCGTACCCCAGCCCGACCAGCGCCGCGTGCAACTGCTCCTGCCAGCCCGCGGCTGCCCCGGCCGCGGCACGCGAGGCGGGCACCGCGCCCAGCGGCGCTCCGAGCCGGTCCTTCAGCTCCAGCAGCAACTTCTGCGCACCCTTCTTCCCGATCCCGGGCACGGCGGTCAGCGCCTTCTCGTCCCCGCCGGAGACGGCCAGCCGCAGCGCGTCGGGACTGTGCACCGCGAGCATCGCCTGGGCGAGCCGGGGCCCCACCCCGCTGGCGGTCTGCAGCAGTTCGAAGGTCTGGCGCTCGTCCTCGTCGGCGAACCCGTAGAGGGTCAGCGAGTCCTCCCGCACGACGAGCGAGGTCGCGAGCCTGGCCTGCTCGCCGGTGCGCAGCCCGGCGAGGGTGCCGGGGGTGCACTGGACCGCCATGCCGACCCCGCCGACCTCGAGCACGGCGGAGTCGGGGCCGAGCGCGGCGACGGATCCCGAGACGGAGGCGATCATCGGACTGTGCCTTTCGTGCGGTGCTGCGGACTGCCGGACTGCGGACGCCGGGCGCGCGCGGAGGGGGCCGGCTGCCGGGCGGCGAGGGCCTGCTGCAGCCGGTTCTGCGCGGGGCCCCGCCAGATGTGGCAGACCGCGAGGGCCAGGGCGTCCGCGGCGTCGGCGGGCTTCGGCGGGGCGGACAGCCCCAGCAGACGCGTCACCATCGCGCCGACCTGGGCCTTGTCGGCCCGCCCCGAACCGGTGACCGCGGCCTTGACCTCACTGGGCGTGTGCAGCGCCACGGGCAGCCCGCGCCGGGCCGCGCACAGCATGGCGACGGCGCTGGCCTGCGCGGTGCCCATGACCGTGCGGACGTTGTGCTGGCTGAACACCCGCTCCACGGCGACCGCTTCGGGGCGGTGCTCCTCCAGCCACTCCTCCAGCCCGCGCTCGATCAGCACCAGCCGGTCGGGGATCTCCGCCTCGGCGGGCGTGCGGACCACGCCGACGCCCGCCATGGTCAGCCGCCGCCCGGCGACCCCGTCGACCACGCCCACACCGCAGCGGGTCAGCCCGGGGTCGACCCCCAGCACACGCAATGCCCTCCCCCTCTCCGTACGCCCTGCGCAATCGTCCTTGTGTTCCCGCAGGTTATCGGGAAGCACCGACAGAACGCAGAACCGACGGCCCGGCGGAGGTGTCTCCGCCGGGCCGTCGGGAGCCGTCGCCGACGAACAGGGCGCGCCACGCGCGCGGGCGGGCCGCCACCGGGTCGCGTCCGCACCACCGCTCGGGCGGCTGTGTCGTGCCGCCGCCTGCACGGCAGCACCGTGTCGCGCTTACGCGGCTGTGTCGTGCCGCCGCCTGCACGGCAGCACCGTGTCGCCGCTTACGCGGCAGCGCCGTGTCGCCGCTTACGCGGCAGCGCCGTGTCGCCGCTTACGCGTCGACCTTCGCCATCACATCGTCCGGCACGTCGAAGTTGGCGAAGACGTTCTGCACATCGTCGCTGTCGTCCAGTGCGTCGATCAGCTTGAAGATCTTGCGCGCGCCGTCCTCGTCCAGCTCGACCTGCATGCTGGGGACGAAGCTGGCCTCGGCGGAGTCGTAGTCCATCCCGGCCTCGACGAGCGCGGTGCGCACCGCGACCAGGTCGGTGGCCTCGCTGATCACCTCGAAGTTCTCACCGAGGTCGTTGACTTCCTCGACACCGGCTTCCAGGACGGCGGCGAGGACGTCGTCCTCGGAGCTGTCGCCCTTCGGGACGATGACGACGCCCTTGCGGTTGAACAGGTAGGAGACCGAACCCGGGTCGGCCATGGAGCCGCCGTTGCGGGTCATGGCGACCCGGACGTCGGACGCCGCGCGGTTGCGGTTGTCGGTCAGGCACTCGATCAGCACGGCGACACCGTTGGGGCCGTAGCCCTCGTACATGATCGTCTCGTACTCGGCGCCGCCCGCCTCCAGGCCCGCGCCGCGCTTGACCGCGCTGTCGATGTTCTTGTTGGGAACCGACTGCTTCTTCGCCTTCTGGATGGCGTCGTAGAGGGTCGGATTGCCCTCCACGTCAGCCCCGCCCATCCGGGCCGCGACCTCGATGTTCTTGATCAGCTTCGCGAAGAGCTTGCCGCGCTTGGCATCGATCACGGCCTTCTTGTGCTTGGTGGTAGCCCACTTAGAGTGGCCGGACACAGCCTCGCTCCTTCACAGTCCCAACTACTTCTCGACGCGGAGATCCTACCGCCAGCCACTCAGTGTGCCGACCGCACCATCTCCGTGAACAGCGCGTGCACCCGCTGGTCGCCGGTGAGCTCCGGGTGGAAGGCGGTGGCCAGCAGATGGCGCTGCCGGACGGCCACCGGGTGGCCGTCGTAAGAGGCCAGCGTCTCAGCCGCCGCCCCCGTCGACTCCACCCAGGGGGCCCGGATGAAGACGCCCTCCACCGGGCCGCCGGGCACGGCCGGCATGTCGACCGCCGCCTCGAAGGACTCGTTCTGGCGCCCGAAAGCGTTACGCCGGACGATCATGTCGATGCCGCCGACGGTCTCCTGCCCGGAGCGGGGGTCGAGAATCTTGTCGGCGAGCATGATCATGCCGGCGCAGGAGCCGTAGGCGGGCATCCCCCGGGACACCCGCTCGCGCAGCGGCTCCATGAGGCCGAACGTGACCGCGAGCTTGCTGATCGTGGTCGACTCGCCGCCCGGGATGACCAGGCCGTCGACGGCGGCGAGTTCCTCGGGGCGCCGTACCTGCACAGGGTCGGCCCCCGACGCCCGGAGGGCTGCCAGATGCTCGCGGACGTCGCCCTGCAGGGCGAGCACGCCGATGGTCGGCGCTGTCACGGTCACGGTGCGGTCCTTCTTCGTCGCTGGACTGTTCCACCGGGCGGAGCCCGGTCCTCGGGCGGCCGGCCGGGCGCCGCGCCGGTGGGCACTGCGGCCGCCCGGCGCGGCGCCGACCGCGTCACCAGCCGCGGCTGGCGTAGCGCTCCGTCTCCGGCAGGGTGTCGCAGTTGATGCCGACCATGGCCTCGCCCAGGCCCCGGGAGGCATCGGCGACGATCTTGGGGTCGTCGTAGAACGTGGTGGCCTTCACGATGGCCGCGGCGCGCTTGGCCGGGTCGCCGGACTTGAAGATGCCGGAGCCGACGAAGACGCCCTCAGCGCCGAGCTGCCGCATCAGCGCTGCGTCGGCCGGGGTGGCGACACCGCCCGCCGAGAAGAGCACGACCGGCAGCTTGCCCGCCACCGAGACCTCCTTGACCAGCTCGAACGGCGCACGCAGCTCCTTGGCGGCCGCATAGAGCTCGTTGTCGTCCAGCACGGTCAGCTTGCCGATCTCGTTCTTGATCTGCCGCATGTGCCGGACGGCCTCGACGACGTTGCCGGTGCCCGCCTCGCCCTTGGAGCGGATCATGGCCGCGCCCTCGGCGATCCGGCGCAGGGCCTCGCCCAGGTTGGTGGCGCCGCAGACGAACGGCGTGGTGAAGGCGAACTTGTCGCTGTGGTTGACCTCGTCGGCCGGGGTCAGGACCTCCGACTCGTCGATGTAGTCGACCCCCAACGCCTGCAGGACCTGCGCCTCGACGAGGTGGCCGATGCGGGACTTGGCCATCACCGGGATCGAGACGGCTTCGATGATGCCCTCGATCATGTCCGGGTCGGACATCCGGGCCACGCCGCCGTCCTTGCGGATGTCGGCGGGTACGCGCTCCAGGGCCATCACGGCGACGGCGCCGGAGTCCTCGGCGATCTTCGCCTGCTCCGGCGTGACGACGTCCATGATCACGCCGCCCTTGAGCTGCTCGGCCATGCCCCGCTTGACGCGGGCGGTGCCGGTCTCGGGACGCTGTGCCGCGGCGGAGGCCCCGGCGGACTCAGTGGCGGTGGACGGAGTTGACACGTTCGACCTCGCTGAAGGGGTGATGTTCGAGGGACCGCTCAGGTCCGAGAAACCACCCTCTCGAACAGGGCGGCCTGCGAAAAGGGCCAATCGCGGGGCTGTGGCCTGTACGGCCCCGCGCAGTCCGGCCACGGACCGCGACGCGCTCGGGGCGGCTGCGCGTGCCGGGGCGGGCACGGGCCGGTCACTCCGCGGAAGGCCCCCGGCCCGGGTCGGCAGGCAGCCGCGGAGGCTCGTCGTCCATCTCGAACGCCAGCGGGAAGGGCGCGTGCCCGGCCAGCCGGAACCAGCGGACCGTACGGTGCCGCCGCAGCGCACGGGCCGCACGTACCGCGTCGTTGTGGAACCGCCGCGCCATCGGCACCCTCCGTACCGCCGCGCTCAGGTCGGCGGCGGTCTCCCGGCCGCCGGGAGCCGCGCGGACGGCCTCGAACTGGGCACTCTCGGCGAAGACGGCGCGCAGCGCCTGGCTCAGCTCGCTCTCCGCGACCTCGCGCTGGTCCTGGTCGGCCTGCCGGGCACCGTGCGCGGCCTGGTGCAGCACCATGGAGGCCGCCGGGTCCAGGACGCCCGCGGTGGCGAGTTCCTGGGCGATGGAGGCCCGGCGCAGCAAGGCGGCGTCCAGCGCCGCCCTGGCCGCGTCGATCCGCGCGTGCAGCCGGTCCAGCCGTCCCGCGGTCCAGCTCAGGTAGACGCCCACGAGCAGCAGCGCGACGACGATCCAGATGACGGTGGTCAGGGTGGGCATATCGGTCCCTGGGCTCAGTCCCGTGCGAGGCCGAACCGGGCCCGCAGCCCGGTGCGCTCGTCGGGGGCGACGGAGGCGGCACCGTCCGTGACCGTCTCGTAGACGGCGAGGATGTCGGCGCCGACGGTGGACCAGTCGAACCGCCGCACGTGCCGCGAGCCGCGCTCGCGCAGGCCGGTGCGGCGTGCGGGGTCGGCCAGCAGGCGTACGGCGGAGTCGGCCAGCGCGTCGGCCCGGCCGACGGGGAACAGCTCTCCGGCCGCTCCCCCGTCGAGCACCTGCTCGAAGGCGTCCAGGTCGGCGGCGAGCACGGGGGCGCCGGCCGACATGGCCTCGACCAGGATGATCCCGAAGGACTCGCCCCCGGTGTTGGGTGCCACGTAGAGGTCCACGCTGCGCAGCAGCCGCGCCTTGTCCTCGTCGCTGACCATGCCGAGGAACTCCACGTTCCCGCGCATGGCGGCCGGGAGCTGCGCCACCGCCTCCTGCTCGTCCCCCCGGCCGGCGACCAGCAGCCGGGTGCCGGGGGCCGCTTCCAGGATGGCCGGCAGCGCCTTCATCAGCACCGGCAGGCCCTTGCGCGGCTCGTCGATCCGGCCGATGAACCCGATCGTGCGGGCGTCGGGGCCGCCCTGCCACGCGGGCTCGGGCTCGGCGCCGGAGAAGAAGCCGACGTCCACCCCGTTGGGGATGGTGACCGCGTCGCCGCCCAGGTGTTCGACCAGGGTGCGGCGCGCGTACTCGCTCACCGCGATCCTGGCGCTGATCTTCTCCAGCGCCGGCTGGAGGATGGGGTACGCCGCGATCATCGCCCGGGAGCGGGGGTTGGAGGTGTGGAAGGTGGCGACGATGGGGCCCTGCGCCGCCCAGCACGCCAGCAGGGAGAGCGAGGGCGTGGCCGGTTCGTGGATGTGCAGCACGTCGAAGCGGCCCTCGTGCAGCCAGCGGCGGACCCGGGCCGCCGACAGGAAGCCGAAGTTCAGCCGCGCCACCGAGCCGTTGTAGGGCACGGGCACCGCACGCCCGGCCGAGACGACGTAGGAGGGCAGCGGCGTCTCGTCGTCCGAGGGCGCCAGTACCGACACCTCGTGCCCCAGCCGGATCAGATGCTCGGCCAGGTCGCGGACGTGGAACTGGACACCGCCGGGCACGTCCCACGAATAGGGGCAGACGACTCCGATTCTCATCCGCGCCCCCGCTCCGCGGCCGGTTCCAGGTCGGCGAGCCAGAAGCGCTGGAGCATGTGCCAGTCCTGCGGATGCGCGGCGATCCCCGCGGCGAAGGTGTCGGCCAGGGTCTGCGTCATGGCCGCGACCCGCTCCCGGCGTCCCTCGATCGGCGGTACCGGGACCGGCTCGTGGACCCTGGCCCGCATCCTGGGCGGCGCCTCGTACCAGAGCGTCACCGGCATCAGCAGCGCACCGGTCTGCTGGGCGAGCAGCGCGGGACCCGCGGGCATCCGGGTGGGCTCGCCGAAGAAGTCGACCTCGATCCCGGCGGCGGACAGGTCGCGGTCCGCGACCAGGCAGACGAAGCCGCCCGCGCGCAGTCTGCGGGCCAGCGTGCCGAAAGCGGAGGCGCCGCCGTGCGCCAGCACCTCCATCCCCAGGCTCTCGCGGTAGGCGACGAACCGGTCGTAGAGGGTCGCGGGCTCGAGCCGCTCGGCGACGGTGGTGAAGGGGGTGCGGGTCGCGGTCACGGCCCAGGCGCCGGCCAGGTCCCAGTTGCCCATGTGCGGCAGCGCGAGCACGACCCCGCGTCCGGCGGCGAGCCCGTCGTGGAGCAGGTGCGCGTCCTGGACGTCGACACTGTCCAGGATGTGCCGCTCGCTGTAGGCGGGCAGCCGGAAGGATTCCATCCAGTAGCGCAGGTACGAGCGCATCCCGGCGCGGGAGAGCTGCCGCAGTTCGGCCGGGGAGGCGTCCGGGACCACCCGGGCGAGGTTGGCCTCCAGCCGGGTCACGCCCTTGCCGCGGCGCCGCCACGCCGTGTCGGCCAGGCTGCGGCCGAGTCCGGCGGCGGCCGGCTCGGGCAGCTTCCGGACGCCCGCCCAGCCCAGTCCGTAGAGCGCGTCGGTCAGCCGGCCCCGCAGCGCGCTCAAGCGGTCCTCCCGGGTTCCTCCGCCTCGTCCTGCGCGGCGTCCTGCACAGCGCCCTCCGCGGCGCTCCCGGCGGCGGCCTTCCGCTCCTCGGCCTCGGCGACCTCCGCGGCCTCCCGGCGCACCGTGACCACCCGCTGGCCGAGCGTGACGGCACTGCCGACGGCGACCACCCACAGCGCGATCGGCAGCAGCACACCGATGTAGGGCACACCGAAGGTGGCCTCGAAGCCGGACAGGCCCGCGAGCACCAGCGTGATCACCAGCCGCTCGGCGCGTTCCACCAGGCCGTTCACGTCCACCGGCAGCCCGATGCTCTCGCCGCGCGCCTTGGTGTAGGAGACGACCTGCCCGCTGGCCAGGCAGAACAGCGTCACGGCACACAGCACCAGGTCGTCGCCGCGGCCCGCGTACCACAGTGCGATCCCCCCGAAGACGGCCGCGTCCGCCACCCGGTCGAGCGTGGAGTCGAGGAACGCGCCCCAGCGGCTGGAGCGGCCGAGCTGCCGCGCCATGTTGCCGTCCACCATGTCCGAGAACACGAACAGCGTGATGACGACGGTGCCCCAGAAGAACTCGCCCTGCGGGTAGAAGACCAGGGCTCCCGCCATCACTCCCAGCGTGCCGACCAGGGTGACGGCGTCGGGGCTCACACCCCGGCGCAGCAGCATCGCGGCAAACGGGGTGAGAACACGCGTGAAGAACGCACGCGCGTACTTGTTCAGCATGACCGTCCCTGGTACGTCGAGGGTGAGCCGGATGACGGTGTGGCCACCGGGTGGCCCATCGTAGTCACGCGGCGGCGGCGCCCGGCGCACACGGTCGGGTAGTGCCGTGTCCCACGTATGGACGCCCGCAGGCGGCGGTGCAAAGCTCGAGGGACCGCGGTCCTTGGCGACCGCTCGGTCCCCCCAGAGCGTGCTCCAGCAGGTGACGACCGGAAGGCGGGACACATGGCCGAGAAAGCGCACGCGCACCCCGGAGCCGCCGGCAGGGCGACGGCGGCCGACCACCCCGGCTCGATTCGGAACGTGGTGCTGGTCGGCCACAGCGGAGCAGGCAAGACGACGCTGGTGGAAGCCCTCGCGCTGGCCTCGGGCGCGATCGACCGGGCCGGAAGGGTGGAGGAGGGCACCTCGCTCTCCGACCACGACGAGATCGAGCAGCGGCGGCAGCGTTCCGTGCAGCTCTCGCTGGTGCCGCTGCGCTGGGACGGCATCCGGGTCAATCTCCTGGACACTCCGGGGTACGCGGATTTCGTCGGGGAGCTGCGGGCCGGGCTGCGCGCCGCGGACGCCGCCCTCTTCGTGGTCTCGGCCGCCGACGGGGTGGACGCGGCCACCCGGCTGGTGTGGCAGGAGTGCGCGGCAGTCGGCATGCCCCGGGCCATCGTCGTGACCCACCTGGACGCCGCCCGCGCCGACTTCGACGAGATGACCGCGAGCTGCCGGCGGGAGCTGGGCGGCGACGACCCGGACACCGTCGTCCCCCTCTACCTGCCCGCGCCGGGCGCCCGGCGCTCCGACGGCACGGCCCCGGTCACCGGTCTGATCGGCCTGCTCACCGGACGGCTGTTCGACTACACGGACGGGAAGCGCACCGAGCGTGACCCGGACGAGGGACATCTGCCGCTCGTCGCCGAGGCCAGGAACCGGCTGATCGAGGGGATCATCGCGCAGAGCGAGGACGAGTCCCTGATGGACCGCTACCTGGCCGGCGAGGACTGCGACACCAAGACGCTCGTCGAGGACCTGGAGAAGGCCGTGGCCCGGGGGACGTTCCACCCCGTGCTGGCCGCCGCCCCCGCCTCCGGGAGTGCGCGGCAGGGGCTGGGCACCGTGGAACTGCTGGAGCTGATCACCGGCGGCTTCCCCACGCCCGAGGAGCACGGGATCCCCGCCGTCACCGCAGCCGACGGCACGCCGCTCCCGCCACTCGGCTGCGATCCGGAGGGTCCGCTGGCCGCCGAGGTCGTCAAGACCTCCTCCGACCCCTACGTGGGCCGGATCTCCCTGGTGCGCGTCTTCTCCGGCACCCTGCGTCCGGACGACACCGTGCACGTCGCCGGGCACGGTGCCACAGCGCCGGATCAGGAGGGCCGCCCGCCGCACGAGGAGGACGAGCGCATCGGCGCACTGTCCGCGCCGTTCGGCAAGCAGCAGCGCACGCTGGACGCGGCCATCGCGGGCGACCTCGCCTGCGTGGCCAAGCTCAGCCGCGCCGAGACCGGCGACACCCTCTCCGCCCGGGACCGCCCGCTGCTGATGGCTCCCTGGCAGATGCCCGACCCGCTGCTGCCCGTCGCCGTCCAGGCCCACAGCAAGGCGGACGAGGACAAGCTCTCCCAGGGGCTGGCCCGGCTGGTGGCCGAGGATCCGACCATGCGCCTGGAACAGAGTCCGGACACCCATCAGCTCGTGCTGTGGTGCATGGGCGAGGCGCACCGGGATGTCGCGCTGGAGCGGCTGCGGTCCCGCTTCGGGGTGCGGGTGGACACCGTCGAGCACCGGGTGGCGCTGCGCGAGACGTTCGCCTCGGCCGCCCGGGGGCGCGGGCGGCATGTCAAACAGTCCGGCGGACACGGCCAGTACGCCATCTGCGACATCACCGTCGAGCCGCTGCCCGCGGGTTCCGGCATCGAGTTCGTCGACAAGGTGGTGGGAGGTGCGGTACCGCGCCAGTTCATCCCATCGGTGGAGAAGGGCGTCCGCACGCAGGCGGCCAAGGGGGTGGCGGCCGGCTGTCCGCTGGTGGACGTGCGGATCACCCTCGTCGACGGCAAGGCGCATTCCGTCGACTCCTCGGACGCGGCCTTCCAGACGGCGGGCGCGCTCGCGCTGCGCGAGTGCGCGGCCGGGGGGAGCATCGCGCTGCTGGAGCCGGTGGCGGAGGTGGAGGTCGTGGTCCCCGACGACTACGTGGGCGCTGTGATGAGCGACCTCTCCTCCCGGCGCGGCCGGGTGCTCGGTACCGAACAGGCGGGTGCGGGCAGCACGGTGGTGCGCGCCTCGGTTCCCGAGATCGAGATCGGCAGGTACGCGGTCGACCTGCGGTCGATGTCGCACGGCACGGGCCGGTTCTCGCGTGCGTACGCACGGCACGAGCCGATGCCGCAGCAGCATGCGGCACGCGTCCTGGATGCGGAGGGCGGCGCCGCCGGACGGTGAAACGCGGAGGCGGAGCCGACAGGACACAGCGGGGCGGAGCCGACAGGACGCAGCGAGGCGGAGCCGACAGGACGCAGCGGGGCGTCGCCGACCGGACGCGGAGGCGCCGCCGGTGGCCGGAGCCGGGGAACCACTCGTGCGGGCGGTCGCTGCCGAGGCCCTCCCTGAGGCAAGATGTGTGCGGACCGCGGCAGTTGGGAAGCCGTCTGGCGTGGTCGGCGGCATCTCACCGGACCTGCGCCGGGTCGGCACCGGGTGCCGTGAGCCTGATCCGAGCGGAGTGGGGGCCCAGTGGCCGGATTCGACGATCTCAGCAGCCAGCCCGACGTGGCAGCGGAGTTCACCCCGGGTGCCCAGGTGCCCATCTCCGGGTCGGGCGGGCAGACGGCGGCCTCCCAGGCACTGGCCTCGGCGGCCTACCGCGACGACGAGGTCGAGAAGCTCGTCGCGGCCAACCCCGACGCCGGTTTCAAGAAGCCGCGGCTCTCCCTGTTCGAGCCCAACCTCGGCGAGGCGTTCTCGCGCGCTGTGCAGACCCGGCTGCTCGGCGGCGCCCGCGCCCCGCTCATCCAGTCCTTCGGTATCGAACCGCAGACCATCGTGGAGCACTGCCTGGCCGCCACCCGGGTGCGCAAGCAGCGCGATGTGCGGCTGACCGGTGTGATGGTCCTCTTCGGGCTGCTGTTCCTGCCCGGGGTGCTGCTGTGGCTGCTGGCCTTCCAGTTGCGCCGCATGATCGCCGGTTCCAAGGACAAGCGCGCCGGGGCTGTCGGCATGGTGGTGCTGGTCGCCGTCGGGGCGCTGGCCGTGCTCTTCGCGATCAAGCTCCCGGTCAGCGGCTTCTGGGGGATCTATCTGCGGGCGATGCTGATCGCGCCGGTGGTCGGCGGGATGTGGGCCAAGCAGATCTGCGAGCGGTACGCCAAGGATCTGCGCGCCCGCTGGCAGAGCCTGCTGGGCGGCACCGGCGTCGGCGCCAAGATCCCCGAAGCGGTGCCCCAGGACCCGGGTGACGCGGGCGCCGAGCGCATCCGGCTGGGCCTGGCCAAGGTCGCCGCCGAGCAGGCCAGCAACCTGATCTACTACGCGGGCCCCAAGGGGATACTGGGCATGGGGACCCGGTGGGGCAGTTGGCAGCTCGCCGAGGAGCTGACGCCCGCGCGGGAGGGCGAGGAGATCAACCCGTTCCGGAGCTGGGACGTGATCCGCGCCATCCACGACCAGCTCCGCCTCCTGGAGCGCGGCCCGCTGCACACCGGCGGCTTCCCCACCCCCTCGATACGGCACTGGGTGGTCTCCCCCATCGCCGAGGGCGCCAAGGCGGTCAAGCGCCCCGAGGGCCAGGAGGTGGAGGGGTACCGCATCAAGGACTTCGAGATACAGCGGATCTGCAACGAGCAGCAGTTCGGCGCCGGCAACCGGCACTATCTGGGCGTCCAGTTCGTGCTGTGGGACGGCCAGTTGGTGATCACGCTGCTGATCAGCGTCACCGTGCTGCACCACACCCTGCGCATCGAGGTCACCGGCCACGCCCTGGGTCCCGTCGACGGGCTGTTCACCAGCGGTCCGCAGGCCAAGACCAAGGAGGTCGCCAAGAGCGTCAAGTTCTGGGAGACCCGAACGGTCAACCTGCCCCTGGTGGAGACCAAGGAGGTGGTGCGGCTCGCCGCGCGGGCCCCGCTGACCTGGTTCCCGCCCGTGCTGGACTTCCTCGGCGGCAAGCTCTCGCTGCCCGAACCGTTCGGCCTGCGGCACGCCTGGGCGAAGAAACCGTGGCGGCACCGCTTCATGGCCGACGACGCGATGCGCGCCGCGACGCCGGTCCTGCGGGTCGTGCACGCGGCCGCCATCAGCGTACTGGAGGAGAACGGCTGCAACGTCGAGCGGTTCGGCTCCCGTTCGCTCAACCTCAGCGCCGCCGTGCAGGACGCCAAGCCGTTCAAGGCCGACGTCTACGACGCCTGAGGCGGACGGGCGGCAACGGCGTTCACGGCTCCGTTCACAGCGCCAGGGCGGAGGGCCGCGGGATCACCAGGCCGCGGCCAGCATCGCGCGGGTGTCCGCCAGGAGCTGCGGCAGTACCCGGGTATGGCCGACGACCGGCATGAAGTTGGTGTCGCCGCCCCAGCGCGGCACCACGTGCTGATGCAGGTGGGCGGCGATACCGGCGCCCGCGACCGCGCCCTGGTTCATGCCGATGTTGAAGCCGTGCGCTCCGGAGACCCGCCGCAGCACGGTCATCGCGCGCTTGGTGAACGCCGCCAGTTCCAGGGTCTCGGCCTCGTCCAGTTCGGTGTAGTCCGCCAGGTGCCGGAACGGCACGGTCATCAGATGGCCGCCGTTGTACGGGTAGAGGTTGAGCACCGCGTAGACCTTCTCACCGCGGGCGATGATCAGACCGTCCGCGTCGGACTTCTCCGGGATGGTGCAGAAGGGGCAGCCGTCCTCGGCGCCGGGGCCGCTCGGCTTGTTCTCACCCTGGATGTAGGCCATCCGGTGCGGTGTCCACAGGCGCTGGAACTGGTCCGGTGCCCCCACTCCGATCTGCTGCTCCGGCTCACTCGTCATGCCCGCCAGCTTATGCGCCGGGCGGCGCGGGACACGAGGAGGGGGCGGACCCGCGGCACGGCCGCCCCCTCCTCCTCGCGTCACAGCGGATGCACCCGGGGTCACACCTGGATACGGCGCTCCACGGCGTCGAGGATCTCCGCGATCGCCTCGTCCTGGGGGATGCCGTTCTTCTGCGAGCCGTCGCGGTAGCGGAAGGACACCGCGCCGTTGGCCACGTCCTCGTCACCGGCGATCACCATGAACGGCACCTTGGACTTCTGGGCGTTGCGGATCTTCTTCTGCATCCGGTCGGAGGAGGAGTCCACCTCCATCCGCAGGCCCTTGGCCTTGGCGGCGGCGGCGAACTCCGCCAGGTACGGCACATGGTCGTCGCCGATCGGGATGCCGACCGCCTGCACCGGCGCGAGCCACGCCGGGAAGGCACCCGCGTAGTGCTCCAGGAGCACGGCGAAGAACCGCTCGATGGAGCCGAACAGCGCGCGGTGGATCATCACGGGCTGCCGGCGGGAGCCGTCGGCGGCGGTGTACTCGAGGCCGAACCTGGCGGGCTGCTGGAAGTCGACCTGGATGGTGGACATCTGCCAGGTGCGGCCGATGGCGTCCCGGGCCTGGACGGAGATCTTGGGCCCGTAGAAGGCGGCCCCGCCCGGGTCCATGACCAGTTCGAGGCCCTGCTTGCCCGCGGCCTGCCGCAGCGCCTCGGTGGCCTCCTCCCACTCCTCGTCGGTGCCCATGAACTTGTCCGACTCGGGGTCGCGGGTGGACAGTTCCAGGTAGAAGTCGCTGAGGCCGTAGTCACGCAGCAGGTTCAGGACGAAGGTGAGCAGGTTGTCCAGCTCGTCCGGCATCTGCTCCTTGGTGCAGTAGATGTGCGAGTCGTCCTGGGTGAAGCCGCGGGCGCGGGTGAGCCCGTGGACGACGCCGGACTTCTCGTAGCGGTAGACGGTGCCGAACTCGAACAGCCGCAGCGGCAGCTCCCGGTAGGACCGACCGCGGGCGCGGAAGATGAGGTTGTGCATCGGGCAGTTCATCGCCTTGAGGCGGTAGTTCTGCTCGTCGAACTCCAGCGGCGGGAACATGCCGTCCGCGTAGTGCGGCAGATGCCCGGAGATCTCGAAGAGCCGCTCCTTGGTGATGTGCGGCGTGTTGACGAAGTCGTAGCCGGACTCCTCGTGCCGCCGGCGCGAGTAGTCCTCCATCACCTTGCGGACGACACCGCCCTTGGGGTGGAAGACGGCGAGCCCCGACCCCAGCTCCTCGGGGATGGAGAAGAGGTCCAGCTCGGTGCCGAGCTTGCGGTGGTCGCGCTTCTCGGCCTCGGCGAGGAACTCCAGATACTGCTTGAGCTCGTCCTTGGTGGGCCACGCGGTGCCGTAGATCCGCTGGAGCTGCGGGTTCTTCTCGCTGCCGCGCCAGTAGGCAGCCGCGGACCGCATCAGCTTGAAGGCGGGGATCAGCCGGGTGGAGGGCAGGTGCGGGCCCCGGCACAGATCCTTCCAGCACAGCTCGCCGCTCTTGGCGTCGAGGTTGTCGTAGATGGTCAGCTCGCCGGAACCGACCTCGGCCGAGGCGCCCTCGGCTGCGTCGGCCGCGTTGCCCTTGAGGCCGATCAGCTCCAGCTTGTACGGCTCGTCCGCCAGTTCCTCGCGGGCGTCCTCGTCGGTGGTGACGCGGCGGGAGAAGCGCTGGCCCTGCTTCTGGATCTGCTGCATCTTCTTCTCGATGCGCTTGAGATCGTCGGGAGTGAAGGGCTCGGCCACGTCGAAGTCGTAGTAGAAGCCGTCCTTGACGGGCGGGCCGATGCCGAGCTTGGCGTCCGGGAAGAGCTCCTGGACGGCTTGGGCCAGCACGTGCGCGGTGGAGTGGCGCAGCACGGCCAGTCCCTCGTCGCTGCCGATCTCGACGGGCTCGACCTCGTCGCCGTCGGCCAGCGGACGGTCGAGGTCCCGCAGCTCGCCGCCGATGCGGGCGGCGACGACGGAGCGCTCCCCCTCGAAGAGCGCGGCGGCCGTAGTGCCCGTGGTCACCACGCGCTCTTCCCGCTCGGAATCGCGTTGGATGGTCACACGGACATCTGACACCGGTCTCTCCTGACTCTCACCTGGGATACGCGGCCCGCGCCGCGCCGTCGAATCGTACCGAGCCACAGCGCCTGACCGCGAAACGGTCACGGTCCGCGACGGGAATCGGCCGCCGCATCCGGTCGCGGCCGCTTGCCGGGCCCCGGGGGACACCGCCGCGGCCCGCATTCGCCCGCGGCATCCCGCGGGCGGTTCGGCCGCCGGCCGGCCGCCCGTGCCGAGCCGGGTCAACCGCCCATGCCGCGCTCGAAGTCGTCGAGGGCCTTCCGCAGCCGCTTCAGCAGGCGCTCCCGGGCTTCTCCGGGCACCGGGACGGGGGCGACGTCGTGCGCGCCGCTCAGCCGCCGGAAGCCGCCCCGGCTCTCCAGCAGCCCGGCGATCCGCAGCGGCAGCCCCGCCAGATGGGAGTGCACGGCGCGGAGGTAGCCCTCGTCGTCCAGCCGGGCCCGCACCTGGGTCACCTCGGCCCCGGCCAGCACGTCGAGGCGTACCGAACCGGGCTCGCCGGGCCGGGCGCGGCGCAGCCGTACGACGGTTCCCGTCACCCGCACCGGGACCGAGGGCTCGACGCGCACGTAGTGCCGCCCGGCCAGTTCGAGTGCGGGCAGGTCGGCCGGGGTGAAGACGAGGGCCGGGGGCCGTCGCGGGCAGTCCCGCGGTGCTCCGGCCGTGCGCGACCAGGCGAGGGTGATCCGCACCTCTTCGGTGCCGCGCAGCAACTGGCACAGCGCGTCGGTGAGTTCGGCGCAGCAGCCGTCGGCGACGGCGGCGTCGAAGTGCTCGGTGGCACCGCTGGCGCGGTAGCGGCACACGGCCTGGGCGGTCGCCCGCAGCGCACGGCACAGCACGGCCAGCTCCCGGCCGCCGCCGTCCGGCGGCCCGGGCGGAGCCGAGGCGGTCAGCGCCCGCCCCGCCGCGCTCTCCTCGGATTCCTCCGCGTACCGCGCCCGCTGGGTGAAGGCGTCCGCCCGGCGGTCGCCGCGGGCTCCGTGGAACCCGGCGCTCCGCTGTGTCGCCAGGGCTCCGGCGCGGAGCATCGCACGGGCTGCCGTGTCCAGCTTCTGGCGCGCCCGCCAGGCGGCTGCCGTGTTGCCCGCGGGCAGTTCGCGTCTCCAGTGGATCTCGTCGTCGTCGGCGACGCCTCGCATCACGCTCTCCGTGTCCCGGCCACTCCCTTCCTTCTCCTGACCGTGGAGCGGGGCCGCAAAACGGAGCGAACAGCGGCAGATCGGAGGAGTCCAGGGGGCGGACACGCGAAAGGCCGCAGTGTCTGCAGACGCTGCGGCCTCGGGTACTCCTCCACGGATACCGGGTGGGCGATACTGGGTTCGAACCAGTGACCTCTTCGGTGTGAACGAAGCGCTCTCCCACTGAGCTAATCGCCCCGGGTGTTCCGCCGTCGGCCCGGCGGCACGTGCAGAACAATACAGTGCGTCTCACTCTTCATCCAAACCCCTTTCCAGCAGGGTCCGCAGGCCGTGCCGACCGCCGCGCATCATCAGCCGGTGGTTGGCGACGAAGAGGGGCCGGGCGGGGACGGCCAGCAGGCGCAGCAGACGCTTGCCCATCTCCACGTCCTGGGTGAAGAGCGCGACGCTGCCGCCGTCGGCGGGGCGGACGGTCCAGCGGGCCCGGCCGTCCAGATCGCCGCTCATGCCGACCTCCAGAATCCCGGCCGCCGGGTCGCGGCGGCGCGTGTGAAGGGCGATCGAGAGCCGGTAGGGCAGCGCGGCCCGGATGTGCAGGACACCGCTGTCGTCGCCGGTCCGGGTGAACCCGCGCACCTGGGGCCACCATGCGGGGTACGCCTCGATCCGCTCCAGTGCGGCGTACACCCGGCTCGGCGGGGCCGCCACCGGCCAGACCGCGCGGAAACGGTAGTGGTTCAGACCCACGCCGACCTCCCGGGAACGGGGACCCAAAATGCCGCAGGGCCCGGAAGCCGATCGCTTCCGGGCCCTGCGTGTGGCGTGGGCGATACTGGGTTCGAACCAGTGACCTCTTCGGTGTGAACGAAGCGCTCTCCCACTGAGCTAATCGCCCGCCGGCGGGCCCAACATTACCGCATGTCAGCGGGTGGTCATGACCATCAGGAGGACTGCCGGGCCGCCTTGCGCTCCTTGCGGGCGGCGCGGCGGTCCTTGAGCCACCGGGTGCCTTCCCGGTACTTGCGCTTGGTCCACCGCAGCACGTGCTGTGCCCAGACGAACTCGGTCGCCCAGACCGCCATCCCGCCGAAGATCACGAGCCAGCCGGGACCGGGCAGCGGAAGCATGATCACGCCGCCGGTCACGATCGCCAGACCGACGATGAAGATCACCACGCGCCAGCTCAGGTGCAGCGGCCTGGACGCCTGGACGAACCTCGGCGCACGGGAGCCGAGGGGCTTCTCCTCCCGGACCTCAGGCGGCATCGCGTCACTCTCCGCAGTCATGACAGACAAGGTACCTGACTCTTTTCAGCCAGGGCTGGTTCACTGGAATGGAGGCACTTCCCAAACCTACAAGAGCCGTACGAAGGAATCGATTCCGTACAAAACAGTCAGAGGGGTTTACAACCGGCGCGTAGGTGGCATGTCGATTTCGCCGACGTGCGAATCCCCGAGCGCACACTGAGCGAAAGGCCCTGGCGCTTATGAACACAACGGTGAGCTGTGAGCTGCACCTGCGCCTCGTTGTTTCGAGCGAGTCCTCACTGCCTGTACCAGCGGGCCTGCGGTACGACACGGCGGACCCCTACGCCGTGCACGCCACCTTCCACACCGGTGCCGAGGAGACCGTGGAGTGGGTCTTCGCCCGCGACCTCCTCGCCGAGGGGCTGCACAGGCCCACGGGCACCGGGGACGTCCGAGTCTGGCCGTCCCGCAGCCACGGACAGTCCGTGGCCTGCATCGCCCTCAGCTCCCCGGAGGGCGAGGCCCTGCTCGAGGCCCCGGCGCGGGCACTGGAATCCTTCCTCAAGCGGACCGATGCGGCTGTTCCGCCCGGTACCGAGCACCGCCACTTCGACCTCGACACCGAGCTCTCGCACATCCTCGCGGAGAGCTGAGACCGCCGGTCACCGCGGCCGTCCGACTCGGGGCGACGGCCGACGGTCCGGCAGCCGTGTGCCACGGCACCGCTTCGTGTAACGGCACACTGCGACGCCGCCGCCGCGTACTCGTACGCGGCGGCGGCGTCGCTGCGTGCGGCGACAAGGCGGACACCGTCCGGAAACACCTGCCGGCGGGCCGGAGCCCAGCGACTAGGCTTCCCCACAGGCCGGAGAATTCCCCCGGACACGGCAGGAGCGACCCGTGCAGATCAACCACGACACCCGGTGCGCGCTCGACCAGGCGGTCGAGCTGCTGAACACCATGGCGGACGGCGATTCCCCCGACACGCTGGTGTCCGTGGCAGACCTGCGCTCCTACACGGAGCGCACCAACGTCAGCGGGGTCGGCGCACTGTCCGAGGACGACGTGCGTGCCGTCCGCGCGGTACGGGAGCGCTTCGCCCAGGTGTTCGCCACCGAGGACACGCGCACCGCGGCGAGGCTGCTCAACGCACTGGTCGCCGAGGCGGGCACCACGCCCCAGCTCACCGACCACGACGACTACGACTGGCACGTGCACTACTTCGCGCCCGGCGCCTCCGTCGCCCAGCACCTGGCGGCCGACTGCGGGATGGCGCTGGCGTTCGTCCTCGTCGCGGGTGAGCGCGACCGGCTGCGGCGCTGCTCGGCGCCCGACTGCCGACGGGTCTTCGTGGACCTGTCCCGCAACCGCTCCCGCCGCTACTGCGACAGCCGCACCTGCGGCAACCGCCTCCACGTGGCCGCCTACCGGGCGCGCCGGCGGGAGTCGGCCGGGAGCAGCGTCCCGCGCTGAGCACCCGGCTCTGCAGCGGCAGCCACCCCTGCCCGGCCGTGGCCGGCCCTGTCAGAGCAGCAGCAGATCGTGCACCCCGGCGGCACCGAGCAGCACCGCGATCACGGCGAGGAACAGCATCAGCGGCGGTTGGGAGAGTGCGTACAGGCATCCCTTGGGCTCGGAGGGCGGCAGCTCGTCGAGCTCGATCGCGGAGTTCGGCGTCGTGTCCATCTCGCCGCGATCATGTCGCAGCCCCGGCGGCCCCGGGCGACTGCTCCACCCCTTTCCCGGTGGTTTCCGCCGGAAAGCCCGTTGCGCTGCGGGCACGCGTGCTAGGGCAGACCGGCACGCGGGGACGGCAGGTGCCCGGCCCGGACGAGCCGAGTGGAGGAGCTAGATGCCGTGCTTCTTGAGGATCGCCTCGATGTCGGAGAAGTCCTCGCTCGGCTCGGCACCCTTGCCCTTGCCCTTGCCGGCGCCCTCGCCGGATGCGGACCTGCCGGACACGGGCTGCTGCCGGGTGGCGGGTGGCCCGGACGTGCCGAGCGCGGGGGCTCCTGCGGCGGGCTCCGCGGCCCGGGTCTCCCGGCGGGACGCCGCCGATCCGCTGCGGGCCGCGGCGGCGCGGCCGATGATCCACAGCACGACGGCGCAGGCCAGCACGGCGAACCCGGCCCAGACGGTGGGCTTGAGCACCAGATCGGCCGCCCAGCCGCCGACCGCCCTGCCGATCTTGCCGCCGAGCCCGACCAGGCCGGACATCGCCAGCCCGACCGGCACCAGCGCGACGGCGGCCAGTCGCGTCGCGGCGGCGAAGCGGCGCCGCCACGCCGTGAGGAAGGCAATGGCCAGGCCGGCCGCGGAGAGCGCGGCGCAGACGGTGGTGGTGAGCATGTCTCCATGGTCGCACCGGCCGGGCGGTGACGGCCATGGCCGGGTCCGCGGTTCAGGGAGATCTCCGGGTAGGCCCCCTCCTGGGGGCTGAGAGACTGTCGCCATGGACAACCCCACCGACTCCGGCACCGCCCTCCCGCAGCCCCGCGCCACCCTGGAGGTGTGGTGCGAGCTGCAGTGCCCGGACTGCCACCGCGCCCAGGCCGATCTGCGGGCCCTGCGGGAGCGGTACGGCGACGCGCTGGAGATCCGGCTACGGCACTTCCCGCTGGAGAAGCACAAGCACGCCTATGCGGGGGCCCAGGCGTTCGAGGAGGCGTACGAACAGGGCAGGGGCGCGGAGTACGCCGAGGCGGTGCTGGCCCGCACCGGGGAGCTGACCGAGCGGGGCGAGGCGCTGCTGCTCGAGGTGGCCCGCGACCTGGCCCTGGACGCCGAGGAGTTCGAGACGGCCCTCATCGACGGGCGGCATCTGCTGGTGGTCGACGCCGACCAGGCCGAGGGCAAGGCGATCGGGGTGACGGGTACCCCGACGTACGTCCTCGACGGGCAGCGGCTGGACGGCGGCAAGAGCCAGGAGGGGCTGCGCGAGCGCATCGAGGAGATCGCCGACCGGCTGCTGGGGCGCTGAGCAGCGGCCGTCACAGCAGCGTCTTGAGGTAGTGACGCTCGACCGTCCGGTAGCCGAGCGAACCGTAGAGCCGCCGGGCCGGTGTGTTGCCGGCGAAGACATTGAGTCCGAGGCATTCGGCCCCGGCGTCCAGACAGACGGATTCCGCGGCCAGCATCAGGGCGCGCCCGTGGCCCTCGCCCCGTCTTCCGGGCAGCACGCGGACGTCGTAGACCCAGGCGTGGACATCGCTGCGGGGCAGCCCGGTGAAGCCCAGCCAGATCGCCCCGACCGCGGTCCCCTCGCAGGTGAGGACGCGTAGTGCGGCCCCCGCCGAAGCTGCGCCGTCCGGCAGGTGCGTACGCCGTACGGCCGTGGACCGGGCGAGGGCCTGTTCCCGGGAGTGGCCCTGCTCGACCAGCCCGGCGACGAAGGTGGCGGCTCCCTCCTCCCACCAGGCGTCGAACTCGGCGTCGGCCAGCGGGCGTATCGCGCGGCCCGTGGGCAGCGCGGGGCGCGCGTGCAGCGGCTTGGTCAGGTGGCTGCTGCGCTCCGCGTAGCCGAGCGCAGCCAGCAGGCGCACCCCCGCGGGCGCCCGCTCGCCGCCCGCTTCGGCGTCGGCGGGCGCTTCGGCCCCGGCGGGCGCCTCGGCGTCGGCGGGCGCCTCGGCGTCGGCGGTCAGCGGGACGCTCGCCTCGACGCGGGTGCAGCCCCAGCCGCGGAGCACCTCCTCGGCGGCGAGTGCCGCCACGGCACCCCGGCCCCGCCGCCGCTCCGCCGGCTCGACGTACAGCCGCAGCCGTCCCAGCGCCGGGCCGTCCTCCGGCGCACGGCTGAGATGGACGGTGCCCACGGGACGGGAGTTGACCCGGATCTCGTAGGCACGCGCACGGCCGCCCTCGGGCGGGCGGCTCTCCGGACCGGTGGGGCGCAGAGTGGTCGTCACGGTGTCGTTCTACCCGGGCGGCCGCCCGGTGCCCACCTGCCGGGCACCGGATCCACGCGGATCGGCAAGCGCCCCCGCGGCGGCGTCCGGCACCGCTACGGGTCGATGTCGGCCGCCGAACGCTCCTCGAAGATCCGCATGGCCTTGGCGGTGACCGGGCCCGGCGCGCCGGGCAGAACGCGTCCGTCCAGCCGCGCCACGGCCTGCACGTCGCGCAGGCTGGAGGTCACGAAGACCTCCTCGGCCCGCTCCAGCGCCGCCATCGGCAGATCCGTCTCGTGCGCGCCCGCCCACTCCAGGACCAGAGCACGGGTGATCCCCGCCAGGCAGCCCGAGGCGAGCGGCGGCGTGTGCAGTTCGCCGTCGAGGACGACGAAGACGTTGGACCCGGTGCCCTCGCACAGCCGTCCGTGGGTGTTGGCGAACAGGGCCTCGGTGGCGGCCTGTTGCCGGGCACGGGCGAGCGCGACGACGTTCTCCGCGTACGAGGTGGTCTTCAGCCCGGTGACCGCACCGCGCTCGTTCCGGGTCCAGGGGACGGTGACGACCGAGGTGGTGTCCGGGCGGCGGGTCGCCTCGCCGAGGGCGACCACGAGGGTGGGGCCCGCCGCACCGCGGTCCGAGCCGAGCGGTGAGACGCCCCCGGTGTAGGTGATCCGCAGCCTGCCGTAGGGCATCGGGTTGGCGGCGGTGACCGCTTCGCAGGCCCGCCGCACCTCGTCCGCGTCGGGCTCGGGCAGGCCGAGGCCGCGCGCCGAGGAGGCGAGCCGCCGCAGATGCCGGGTGAGCGCGAACGGGGTGCCCTCCACGGTCCTGAGCGTCTCGAAGACCCCGTCCCCGACTGTCAGTCCGTGATCGAACACGGAGACGTTCGCGCTGTGTGCGTCCTGGAGTCCGCCGTCGAGCCAGATCTTCACTGCTGTTCACCTCGGGGAGCCGCTGGGGGCCGCTGTGTCACCGGACGGGTGCCGGGCGCGGCCGATGCACGCGCTGTGGTGGCCTCGGCGTTCTTGCCGTTCCCGGCGTTCTGGGAGTTCATGGTGTTCTCCCCCGACGCTACCGCGAGCAGCCGGGAAGCCTTCAGTTCCGTCTCCCGCCATTCCTGCTCCGGGTCGGAGTCCCAGATGATGCCCGCGCCCGTGCCGAAGCGCAGCAGGGGGCGGGGGTGGTCGCGCTCGATCCAGAACGTGCGGATGCCGACGGCCAGCGCTCCCGTCCCCCGGTCGGCGTCGACCCAGCCGATGCCGCCGGTGTACGGACCGCGCGGCGCCGTCTCCAGCGCGTCGATCAGCCGCAGCGCGGAGGACTTGGGCGCGCCGGTGATCGAGCCGGGCGGGAAGGTGCCCGCCAGCAGCCGCGCCCACCCGCCGGCACCGCCGACGGAGGGCCCGGCGTCCTCCGGCAGCTCGCCGCGGACGGTGGAGACCAGGTGGACCAGGTTCCGGTAGGGCTCGGGCGCGCACAGCGCGGGGACGGTGATGGAGCCGGGCACGCACACCCGGCCGAGGTCGTTGCGGACCAGGTCGGTGATCATCACGTTCTCGGCCCGCTCCTTCTCGCCCAGGTCGGCCGCAGAGCGGCCGGTGCCCTTGATGGGGCCGGACTCGACGGTGCGGTCCGCGCGCCGCAGGTACAGCTCCGGGGAGGCCGTGGCGATCTCCACGCCGTGCGCCGGCAGGCGCACGGTGCCCGCGTAGGCCGCGGGGGTGCCGACGGCGAGCCGGGCGGTGAGCTGATCGATGTCGGCGGCCCCGGGCGCGGGGTCCGGCAGCGGCGCGGACAGCACGCGGCAGAGGTTGACCTGGTAGACGTCGCCGGTGCCGATCGCCGCCCGGATCCGCCGCACACCCTCGGTGTAGGCGGCGCGGTCCAGCGAGCTGACCCAGTCGCCGGCTGCCGGGCCGCGCCAGCGGCCGGGCAGCGGCGCGGGGAGCGGCGCCGGGCGTACGTCGCCGAAGCGGGCGCAGCACAGCCCGCCCTCGTAGTCGGCGACGACGGCCCACCACCCCGAGGAGTCGAGCGCCTCGGGGTCGCTGGTCACGTCGCGGAGGTCGGTGGCGAGGTGGCCGCCCAAGCGGGCGAGCGGGGTCAGATCGGACACGGTTTCGAGTCTATGAGGAGGGCGGGGGCGGCCACGCTGCGGAAACGGAATTTGAGCTGGCACGGGAATCCGCTAAAGTTCAACACGTCGCCGAGGCGCAAGCGCCCCGGGGACGGCCTCCCGGGTGCGTCCCGGAAAAGGCACTGCGGACGTGGCTCAGTTGGTAGAGCATCACCTTGCCAAGGTGAGGGTCGCGAGTTCGAATCTCGTCGTCCGCTCGATGTGGGGACCTCCCGGGCCCCACACCTGGTGGAGTGGCCGAGAGGCGAGGCAACGGCCTGCAAAGCCGTCTACACGGGTTCAAATCCCGTCTCCACCTCCAAGGACGATTAGCTCAGCGGGAGAGCGCTTCCCTGACACGGAAGAGGTCACTGGTTCAATCCCAGTATCGTCCACCGGGTCCGGTCACCACCGGACCTTCCGCGCGGTTAGCTCAGCGGGAGAGCGCTTCCCTGACACGGAAGAGGTCACTGGTTCAATCCCAGTACCGCGCACGGACGATTAGCTCAGCGGGAGAGCGCTTCCCTGACACGGAAGAGGTCACTGGTTCAATCCCAGTATCGTCCACACCTGATCGAGGGCCCCCGGCGGTTTCGCCGGGGGCCCTCGTCCGTGTTCCGGGCTCCCGTGCTGCGGGCTCTCCTGTCGGCTCCCCCTGTCGCGGGCTCCCGTGCCCGGAGGCGGATCCGCGCTCAGGAGGAGAAGAGCATCCGTCCGAAGCCGCGGCGCCCGTGGTGGCCATGGTGGCCGCCGTGGTGCCCGTGACCGTACGAGCCGTGCTGCGGCGCACCCCAGGCCGGTCCGGCGGGGTAGCCCTGCGGTCCGGGCGGCGGCGGAGGCGCCGACTGCCCCCACTGCGCCTCCAGCCTGGTGAGAGCCTCCAGCTCGCCGTAGTCGAGGAAGATTCCCCGGCAGCTACCGCACTGCTCGATCTGCACACCGCTGCGGTTGTACGTGTGCATCGGCGCACCGCACTTGGGACACTGCATCATTCGTCGGATTCCTCTCCCTACCGGTTGCCCACCGGTTCCCTCACCGGTGACCGGACACCCCCGGCCCCGGTCGGCACTGCTCCAGCCTACGGCCCCCGGGCCGCGAGGAGTTCGGCACCTGCGAAAGCGCCGCGATCCGGGCGCACGCGGCCACGCACGCCTCCTCCGCCTCGTCCAGGGAGCGGCCCTCGGCACCGGCCTTCGCGACGCCGAGTGCCGCGCTCTGCACCGTCAACGCCCGGGCCGGCGCGTCGAGATACGGCCACGGGTCGGAACCGGCCAGGGCATGCGGCAGGTGCTCGCCGGGGGCGGCACCGGCCGCCGCGGCGCCTTCGACGGTCCGGGCGTAGGCGCCGAGAAAGCACTCCCACTCCGCGGCCGGGAGGAGGCCGGCCGCGAACCAGGCGGCGGGGCGCGCCAGGTCCCAGGCGGGGTCGCCCAGTCCGACGTCGTCGATGTCGATGAGCTGCCAGGGTCCGTCGGGCCGCGGATGGCGGACGAGCTGGCCGAGGTGGAAGTCGCCGTGGCACAGGGTGCGGGAGGCCGGGCCCGGCTCCTCGTCCCGGCACCAGGGCGGCAGCCCGGCCCATGCGCGCTCGACGACCTCCGCCGACGCGCCCTGCCCGCCCCGGGGTGCGCGCCGCATCCGGGCCAGGGCCCGGGCCGCCTTGGCCGGGCCGCGCATCGGCGGCAGTGGACCGGGGAGCCGCCCGGGCGCCGGGAGCGGCGCCGTGTGCAGCCGGGCCAGCAGCACACCCGCCGCTCCCCAGGGGGCTGCCGCCGCGTCGTCCGGGTCGACCGGGGTGCCGAGGGGCCAGGTGCTGCCGAGCCGCCCGCCGGGCAGCCGGGAGGTGGCGCCGCCGGAGGCGGGGGGCAGCAGCACCCCGCGGTACTCGGGGGCGGCCGCAATCCGGATCCGCACGTCCAGCGCGGGCGCCTCGGCGTCGGGCGCGTGCGCCTTGGCGACCCGGTCGCCGACCCGCACGACCACGGCGTCGGAGCGGTCGGCGAGCACCTCGCCGACCCCCCGGGGGTCACCGGCGAGCACGGCGAGGGCCCGGTGCAGCGCGCGGTTGCCGCCAGGGCTCTCAGGATCGGCCACGAGTACTCCACAGGTTCGACGAGGGCACCGTACGGCGCGCCGCTGCTCCGGGGGCGCCGAGCTCCGGACCGGCCGCCGGATACGCGAGGGCCCGGGCAGCTCCCCAGCTGCCCGGGCCTCGTGCCGTCCGCCGCACCCCCGTCCCCACGGGGCTGTAGAGCCGGAAGTCCCCGACCCGGTCCGCTCCACCGGGCCCGGGGCCGCTCAGGACCCCAGCATTCCGGCCACGGACGACGCCTGTGTCAGCACCATCCGGCCCCAGCCCGAGACGAGGCCGAGGAGGAGGGCGAGTGGCAGCACCATGGCGGCGGCCACCAGCGGATGGCGACGGCCTCCGGGGCGGGCGCCGAGATCGGCGAGCGCCGAGAGCCGTCCCTTTCCCGCGGGCGCCGTGCGCCCGGCCGTGTACGCCATGATCCGCTCCTGATCGTTGTCTGGAGCGGCGGACGTCCGACCTCGGGGGACGAGTGCTGCGCCCGCCGCTCGACAACCACATTAGGCAGGGCTGCCCGGGGCGGCGTCATGCGCGCGTACCGACTCGGGGCCTCCCGCAGGATGACGTGCGACGGGGCCGCCTACTCCCCAGGGTGGAGGGCATCCTCAGCCCTCCCAGGGTCTTCCCCCAGGGGGTACCGCCGCCCGGTCCCCCGCACGGCCCGAGGGGGTGAGTTGCCTCACTCCCCCGCCGCCGCCCCGCGCCGGTCGAGCCGCTCCCTCCGGCCCGGCGAGGCGGGCGGCACAGGCTGCTCCGCGCCGTCGGCCACCGCCGCGCCGGGCGGATCCGTCAGGGCGTCAAACACCCTGCCGCGGGGCTGTTTTGACGGAGCGGAACCGCGGGCGCGGAGGAGTGCGGAACCGGCGCGTCCGGTGGAGTCCCCCTCGGCCGCCGGGCTCTGACATCCCGTCTGGCGCCGCGTGCGCGGCCTATCGTCGGCTCGCCGCGGCAGTCCGTAAGCTGTGGTCGTCAGACGGACCGGACACCGGCGGGCTGCTCCCCGGCCGGGTGCCGGAGGTGGGCCATCCGCCCACCGGACACCGGAGGTAGGAACGGACATGGCGATGATGCGGCTCCGGCGCGAGGACCCGCGAGTCGTCGGCTCGTTCAGGCTCCACCGGCGCCTGGGAGCCGGCGGCATGGGCGTGGTCTACCTGGGTTCCGACCGGCGCGGCCAGCGGGTCGCGCTGAAGGTGATCCGGCCGGACCTGGCCGAGGACCAGGAGTTCCGCTCCCGCTTCGCGCGCGAGGTGTCCGCCGCGCGGCGGATCCGCGGCGGGTGCACCGCCCGGCTGGTGGCCGCGGACCTGGAGGCCGACCGCCCCTGGTTCGCCACCCAGTACGTGCCGGGCCCCTCGCTGCACGACAAGGTGAACGAGAGCGGCCCGCTGCCCGCCGCGCAGGTCGCCTCGATCGGCGCCGCACTCGCCGAGGGCCTGGTGGCGGTGCACGAGGCGGGCGTCGTGCACCGTGATCTGAAGCCGTCGAACATCCTGCTGTCCCCCAAGGGCCCGCGCATCATCGACTTCGGTATCGCCTGGGCGACCGGGGCGAGCACGCTGACGCACGTGGGCACAGCGGTCGGCTCTCCCGGGTTCCTGGCACCCGAGCAGGTGCGGGGCGCGGCGGTCACCCCGGCGACGGACGTGTTCGCGCTGGGCGCCACGCTGGCGTACGCGGCCACGGCGGACTCGCCGTTCGGGCAGGGCAGTTCCGAGGTCATGCTCTACCGCGTGGTGCACGAGGAGCCACTGCTGGACACCGTGCACGCGGCACTGGCCCCGCTCGTCCACGCCTGCCTGGTCAAATCGCCGGAGGACCGGCCCAGCACGCTGCAGCTCTCGCTGCGGCTCAAGGAGATCGCGGCGCGGGAGGCCCGCGGGCTGTCCGACGGCGGGGATCCCGCGCCGGGCGCCCGGGCGGCGTGGCACGGTGAGCGGCCGGGGACGGGCGGACGGCCGCTCCCCGGCGGGAGGGCCACCGGGGAGCGCCGCCCCCGGGATCCGATGCAGCAGCGCACCCAGCGGGACACCGTCGGCTGGGAGCGCGAGCGGGCGGCGAGCGCGCCCCGGGCCTCGACTCCCCGCTCGGCGCGTTCGACCACGTCCGGCGCCTCGCGTGCCGCGCGGGACGCCGCACATCCGACCGGCAGCGGTACGCGCAGGGGCGAGCGCCCGCCCCGCCGCCCGGCGGCGCCGCCGGCTCAGCGGAGCGGGCGGACGGCGGGCGGCAGACCGACCGGGCCACGCCAACGGCCCGCCGCCCGGCGCGGGCGCCCCGGCGGGCTCGGTCCGGCCGCCCGCAAGAGGAGGCTGCTGCGGCAGCGGCTGATCGTCTTCGTCACCGTGACCCTGCTGGTCGCCCTGGGCATCGCGCTGGCCCAGGGGTGCGAGGGCCCCGCCCGCGGGCTCGGCAGCGCCTCCGTGCAGGTGCCGTGACCGGGGAGCGGCGGGTGCCGTGACGCGGCGGCCGGCCTCGGGCGCGCGGGTCCGGCGGGGCGGCCACGCTCCAGTGGTCGGCGGCCGGGGACGGCCGGCCTCGGGCGCGCGGGTCCGGCGGACCGGCGGCGCGTCCCGCGGGCCGGGATGCCGCGCCGACGGCGGACTCCGGCGGCTCCGCAGCAGACGCCCGGTGTGCCGGTCGGCCCGCCGTCTCAGTCGGACTGCCGCGCGACCGCGTAGAAGGCGACGGCTGCGGCGGCGCCCACGTTGAGCGAGTCGACTCCGTGTGCCATCGGGATGCGGACCCATTCGTCGGCGGCGCGCAGCGCGCGGGTGGACAGCCCGCTGCCCTCCGCGCCCAGCAGCAGAGCCGCGCGGTCGCCACAGCGCCGGGTGGCGGTGTCGATGGGGACGGCCTTCTCGTCCGGCGTGAGGGCGAGCAGCGGGAATCCCGCGTCGCGTACCGTCTCCAGGCCCTGCGGCCAGCTCTCCAGCCGGGCGTAGGGCACGGCGAACACGGCGCCCATCGAGACCTTGACCGAGCGGCGGTAGAGCGGGTCGGCGCAGTCGGGGGAGAGCAGCACGGCATCCATGCCCAGTGCGGCGGCGCTGCGGAAGATGGCGCCGATGTTGGTGTGGTCGTTGACCGACTCCATGATCACGACGCGGCGGGCCGTGGCCAGCAGGTCCTCCGGCCTCGGCAGCGGCTTGCGCTGCATGGAGGCCAGGGCGCCGCGGTGCACGTGGTAGCCGGTGACGCGCTCGGCCAGGTCCGGGCTGACGGCGTAGACGGGTGCGGGCACCTCGTCGATGACGTCGCGCATGACGTCGATCCACTTCGCGGACAGCAGCATCGAGCGCATCGCGTACCCCGCCTGCCGGGCCCGGCGGATCACCTTCTCGCCCTCGGCGATGAACAGCCCTTCGGCGGGCTCGCGCCTGCGCCGCAGTTCGACGTCGGTCAGGCCCGTGTAGTCGCTCAGCCGGGGGTCGTCGGGCGCGTCGACGGTGACGAGCCCGCCGGCCGGCGGGTCGCCGGGGGTGCCGGGGGAGGATGAGGTAGCCACAGGCCGATACTGCCCTGTCCCGCTCGAAGTGCCAATGCGTCGATACCGCCGCGTAGGGGTGCTTGTCCGGGGCGTTCCCGGCCGGTCACGGCGCGGTCGGGCCCACCGCCACCACATCGCCGATCACGACGACGGCCGGGGGCCGTATGTCCTGCGCAGCGGCGCGGTCGGCGGCCGTCGCCAGGGTGGCGTCGACCCGCCGCTCGGTGGCCATGGTGCCCTCCTGGACGATGGCGACCGGGGTGTCGTCGGGGCGGCCGTGCGCGCGGAGCGCAGCGGCGATGGCACCGAGGTTCTCCACGGCCATCAGCAGCACGAGGGTGCCGCGCAGCCGGGCGAGCGCGGTCCAGTCGACCAGCGAACGCGGGTCGTCGGGCGCGACATGGCCGCTGACGACGGTGAACTCGTGGGCCACGCCCCGGTGGGTGACGGGGATACCGGCCGCGCCGGGCACGCTGATGGCGCTGGAGATGCCCGGGACGACGGTCACCTGCACCCCTTCGGCGGCGAGTTGCTCGGCCTCCTCCATGCCGCGGCCGAAGACGAACGGGTCGCCGCCCTTGAGCCGCACCACGGACCGCCCGGCCTTGGCGTGCTCGACCAGGACCGCGTTGATGGCCTCCTGCGCCATCGCCCGGCCGTAGGGGATCTTGGCCGCGTCGATCACCTCGACGTGCGGCGGGAGTTCGTCCAGCAGGTCGCGGGGGCCGAGCCGGTCGGCGACGACCACGTCGGCCTGGGCCAGCAGTCGGCGGCCCCGCACGGTGATCAGATCCGGGTCGCCGGGTCCGCCGCCGACGAGAGCGACGCCGGGGGTGCGGGGCCCGCGCTGTTCCGCGCCGAGCGTGCCGTCCCCGAGCCGGGCCACGACGGCGTCCCGGATGGCGGCCGCGCGGCGCGGGTCCCGTCCGGCCGCGCCGTGCTCCCCGCTGGTGAGGACGGCGACGGTGATGCCGTCGCTGCGGCCGGTTGCCGGGGTCCACGCGGTGCCCCGGTCCGCGTCGTCCGCACGGACGCACCACACCCGGCGGGCCTCGGCCTCCGCGACGATCGCGGCGTTGACGGCGGCGTCGTCGGTGGCCGCCAGCGCGTACCAGGCGTCCGCGAGGTCGCCGTCCCGCCAGGCGCGGCGCTCCCAGGTGATCTCCCCGGCGGTCGCCATGGCCTCGACGGAGGGCGTGGCCTCGGGCGCGACGAGGGTGACCCGCGCACCCGCCGCCAGCAGCGCCGGGAGGCGGCGCTGCGCCACGGTGCCGCCGCCGACCAGTACGACGCGGCGACCGTCCAGGCGGAGTCCTACGGGGTAGGCGGGAGTGGCGGAGGTTTCCGACATCTGGGACGGCATCCTTCTCGAGAGGGCGGGCCGGCTCGTCCACCGGGCCGAGGGCGACGCCGCTGCGGCAGTGGAGCGGCGGGGACGGTGAGGAACAGCCTATGCGGGACCGCCGAGCGGCGCTGTCTCGCAGGCCACGGGGCAGGTCGGCACCCCCGCGCTACCGGGGTGCCGCGACGGAGGGGACGGGCCGCGCTGCGGGGCGCTCCGGCGTCCACCGGAGCGCCCCGCGGCGCGGGACCGGTCAGCTCTTCTCGGTGACGCCGGCCGCGTCGAACGTGGCGACCTCGTGCATCGCGCGGGCCGCGCTCTGCACCATGGGCAGGGCCAGCAGGGCGCCCGTTCCCTCGCCGAGCCGCAGGTCGAGGTCGAGCAGCGGGCGCAGTCCCAGTTTGGTGAGCGCGGCGACGTGGCCGGGTTCGGCGCTGCGGTGCCCGGCGATGCATGCGGCGAGCGCCTCGGGGGCCACGGCTCGCGCCACCAGCGCGGCGGCCCCGGCGCTGACGCCGTCCAGGATGACGGGGGTGCGCAGCGAGGCACCGCCGAGGATCAGCCCGACCATCGCGGCGTGCTCCAGTCCGCCGAACGCCGAGAGCATGCCGAGCGGGTCGGCCGGGTCGGGCTGGTGCAGTTCCAGCGCGCGGCGCACGACCTCGACCTTGCGGGCGTGCGTCTCGTCGTTGATGCCCGTACCGCGTCCGGTGACCTCAGCGGGGTCGGCGCCGGTGCAGGCGGCGATCAGCGCCGCGGAGGCGGTGGTGTTGGCGATGCCCATCTCGCCGGTGAGCAGCGCCTTGTTGCCGGCCGCGACCAGATCGCGGGCGGTCTCGATGCCCACCTCCAGGGCCCGCTCGACCTCTTCCTGGGTCAGCGCGGGGCCGGCGGTCATGTCCGCCGTCCCGGCCCGTACCTTGCGCGGCAGCAGGCCGGGGGTGGTGGGCAGTTCGGCGGCGACGCCGACGTCCACGACGCACACCTCGGCACCCACCTGGTTGGCGAACGCGTTGCAGACGGCGCCGCCGCCCAGGAAGTTGGCCACCATCTGCGCGGTGACCTCCTGGGGCCAGGGGGTCACACCCTGCTGGTGCACCCCGTGGTCCCCCGCAAAGACCGCGACGGCTGCCGGTTCGGGCACCGGGGGCGGGCACTTGCGGGAGAGGCCGCACAGCTGGGCCGAGATGATCTCCAGCATGCCGAGCGCCCCGGACGGCTTCGTCATCCGCTTCTGCCGCTCCCATGCCTCGCCGAGCGCCTTGGCGTCCAGCGGGCGGATGGTGCTGAGCGTCTCGGCCAGCATGCCGGTGGGCTCGGCGCCGGGCAGCGCGCGGCGCCCGTAGGACTCCTCGTGGACCACCCACGACAGCGGGCGCCGCTTGGACCAGCCGGCCTGCATCAGCTCGGGCTCGCCCGGGAACTCGTCGACGTAGCCCACGCACAGGTAGGCGACGACCTCCAGATGTTCGGGCAGTTCCAGCGCGCGGACCATCTCGCGCTCGTCGAAGAAGCTGACCCAGCCCACGCCCAGCCCCTCGGCCCGCGCTGCGAGCCACAGGTTCTCCACGGCCAGCGCCGAGGAGTAGGGGGCCATCTGCGGCTGTGTGTGCCGCCCCAGCGTGTGCCGCCCGCCGCGCGTCGGGTCCGCGGTGACGACGATGTTGACGGGGGTGTCGAGGATCGCCTCGATCTTCATCTGCTTGAACTGCTTCGCCCGGGCCTTGGGCAGCGACTTGGCGTAGGCGTGGCGCTGCCGCTCGGCCAGCTCGTGCATGGCCCGCCGGGTCTCCTCGGAGCGGATGACCACGAAGTCCCAGGGCTGCGAGTGCCCGACGCTGGGCGCGGTGTGCGCGGCCTCCAGGACGCGGAGCAGCACCTCGTGCGGGATCGGGTCAGGGCGGAAGCCGTTGCGGATGTCGCGGCGTTCGCGCATCAGCCGGTGCACGGCTTCCCGCTCGGCCTCGGCGAACCCGGGCGCGGGCTCACCCGCGGGGGCGGCGGCCACGGGCTCCTCCTGCGCGGCCCCGCCGTCGGGGGCCTCGCTCCCGGAAGCCTGTGCGTCGGGGGCCTCGCTTCCGGCGTCTTCGCTTCCGGGATCTTCGTTCCCGGCGGGCTGATCGGCGGTGGGTTCACCGCCGGTGGCCGGGTCGACGGTGACGGCGTCGGGGACCGGTTGCCCGGTGGACTCCGCCGTGCCCGGCTCCGGCGCGCCGGTGGACCCGGGGGCGGTGCCCGCGTCGGCGGCGAGTGCCTCGTCCGGTGTTCCGGCAGGGGCCTCGGGGCCGGCTGCGGCTTCGGGCCCGGGCCCGGGCCCGGCGGGAGCGGCCTCGGGGGCCGGGGCCGCCGGATCCGCGGCCTCGGCAGCGGCAGCCGCTTCGCCGGACGACGGTGCGGGGCCGGGCGCAGCACCGGTGTCCGCGGCCTCGGTGGAGGCGCCGTCGGCGGCCTGCGCCGCGGAGGTCGCGCCGTCGGCGGGCACGGCAGTGCCGTCGGAGGGGGCCGGGGGCTCCGCACCGGGCCCGGTCGGCGGTGCGTCGGCGGCGTGCTGCTCGGCGGCCGGGTCGGGCGCCGGGGTGCCGTCCTCGGGCACCGGCTCCGCGGCGGGCTCTCCGCCGGAAGCGTCGGTGTCCGCGGCGGGCGGCTCGGGTGCGGCGGCCGGAGCGGGTTCCGCTGCGGGCTGCGCGGCAGCGGCGGAGTCGTCCGCGGCGGAGTCCGCCTCCTGGGCGGTGGGCCCGGCCGGGGTCTGCGGCGCCTCTCCCCCGGTTTCGGCCTCCGGTGCCGCCGGGGCCGGTGCCGCGCCCGCGTTCTGCGGTGCGGCCTCTGCGGCCGGTGCGGGGACGGCGGCCTCGGGGTGCGCGGTGGCGTTCGCGGCGGAGCCGGGGGGCGCGTCCGCCGCCGTCCCGGGAGCAGCGGCTTCGGGGACTGGCATGGACTCGGGCTCCTTACCGGGCTGTGCCTCGGACGCGGTGGTGCCCGGGGAGTCTGGTGCTGTTGCCTGCTCGGGGATCACGGGGCTGTCCGGCCGGGGGGCGGCGGGCTGCTCCGGATCCTGGTTTATCGGCGGAGCGGTCGACGGCGGTACGGCCGCCTCCTGCTGCGGCACCGGTGTACCACCCTGCGCGGGAACGGTGGGCGTCTCACCGGGCTGCGCCTCCCGGCGCGGTCCGGGCACGGTGTCGTGGACGGGGCCGTCCTGCCCGGGCGCGTCCCCTTCCGGTTCCGGGGGGAGCGCGGCGGCGGGGGCCGGGCCGCTCTCGGCGGGTGCTGTCCCGGCTGCCGTTCCCTGGGGCTGGGCGGGGTGCTGTGGTGCGCCGTCCCCCTGCCCTTCCGGCGGTGCGGGAGCCGCGGCGGCGTCGGCCGCGGCGGGCGCCGCGGGGGCGCCGGGGGCGGACTCGTCCGCGGCGGGGGCGGAAGCCTCGGCGGGGACGGGCTGCGGGGCCCTGTCGTCCTGCTGGGGCGGGAGCTGGCCCAACTGCGGTCCCGGCAGCGGCTCCTCGGCGGAGGGTGCGGCCTGGCCGGGCTGCGAAGCCGGGTCCTGCGCGGTGGCGGCCGGGTCCTGCGCACCGGTCTCCGGTGCGGACTGCTCGGCTCCGGGCTGCTGGGTCTGCTGGGGCTCTGCTGAAGCCTGCGCTCCGGACCGACCGGCAGCCGGTGCGGGCGGGGCGGCGGACTGCTCGGGCGCCGCCGGAGCGGTGCTCTGCGGGTCCATGACAGCAGGTGCTGTCCCCGGGAGGGCGTCGGCCTGCTGCTCGGCCGGAGCAGCGCCCGCGACCTCCGCAGCCTGCGTGTCCTCCGCGGCCTGCGTCTCCTCCGCGGCGGAGGGAACGGATGCCTGCTGAGCGGGCATCGGGGGCTGCTGCTCGGCCGCGGGTCGGCCGTCCCCGGCGGCGGACGGCTGCGGCGCGCCCTGCACGGGTGCGGCCTGCGGGGCCGCGGCGGCCGGCTGCGCGGTGGCGCGTTCGGAGAGCGGGCGCACGGTGCCGGACTGCTCGGGCACCGGCGGTCCGAGGTGCAGCGGGCGGCGCGGGCCGGAGCCGGAAGTGTTCTGCTTCGCGGTGGGCGCGGGCTGCGGCTGCTGGGGGGCGCGCACGGCGCTCATGTCGTACGCGCCGGAGTCCCGGCCGTCGGCCTCGTGCGCTCCCTGGGCCGGGCCCGGCGCCTCGGCCTGCTCCTCGGCCGGGGCGGGCTGGGCGGCGGCCTGTGCGTCCTGTTGCTGCGCGGCGTCCTGCGGCCCGTACCCGTGCTGCGGGTGCGCGCCGGTGCCGGTCGCGTCCTGCGGTGCCGGGGCGCCGTCCGGTCCGTACTCCGCTCCGGAAGGGAACCCGCCGTCCTGCGGCAGGGGTCCGGCGGCCTGCTGCGGCTGCCCGTACGGGTCGTACCCGTATCCGTAGCCGCCCTCCTGCTGGGGCTGCGGGGCCGGCTGCCCGGGAGCGGGCACCGGCTGCTCGTTCCAGGCGCCCTGCGCGGAGGGCATCAGCAGCAGGTCCTCTTCCTCATAGGACTCGTGGGCCTCGTGGGCCTCGTGGGTCTCGTGGGGTTCGTGGTTCGCATGAGGATCGTGGTGAACGTGCGCGGCGTGAGTGGAGTGCGCCTGGACCGCTTCCTGGACGTCACCGCTGCCGTCGGCGAAGGAGTAGCCGCCGGAGCCCGGGATGTCCGGCTGCCCCTCCGGCTGCTGCCCGCCTGCGTTCTCCGGCAGCCCCTCGCCCGGGATCTGACCGGTGTCAGTCATGCGTTCCCCTCGCCCATCGCTAGTGCTCCTTCCGACCGGCGGACGGACCGCCGCGCCCCGCAGATGAAGAACGACCACGCACTCTGTGCGGCACGTGCCTCCCGCTACACCATTCGGACAACGGCGGACGAAGCGTCAACCCCGAACGGTGGCACAACAGTCCATCAGCCTACCCGGCACGGCGGACCCCGCCCGCCAGGGGTGGGAGAGAAAGCGCACTTCGTCGCGGTTCGTCACGCACGACGTCACAGAGGTTCAGTTCCGGACAGCGGACAGCAGGAAGACGACGGAGCGTTCGGTCTCCGTCCACCCGGCCGTCTCCAGCCGCACCGACTGGAGGAGGGCGCACTCGACGGCGTATCCCCGCTCCCCGAGGGCCCGTCCGGCGGCCTCGGCCTCGTCGCGGGTACCGGCGTGCGTCACGATACGGGCGGGGCGGCGGTCCGCCACGGCGGTGACGGTGGCCGTGCCTCCGGCGCCGATCCGCACCACGTCGGGCTCCGGCAAGTCCTCCAGGATGTGCGGCGCGACGCCGTGCACGATCTCCAACTGGACGCCGAACCGCCGCGCGGCGGCGTAGCCGCGGCCGCAGGCGTCGGCGTCGCTGTCGACGGCGATGACCGCGGCCCCGAACCGTGCGGCCTCCACGGCGAACGCGCCGCTGCCCGCGCCGATGTCCCAGACGAGGTCTCCCGTGCGGGGCCCCAGCCAGGCCAGTTGGGCGGCACGCAACTGCGCCGACTCACCCGCTGCGGGCCCGGCGCCGCTCCCCTCCGCCGGCTCTCCGGCGTACTCGGCCGGCGGCAGGGCCCAGCCGCGGACCGCGGGCGGGTAGCCGACCTCGTGGCCCGCGAGCCATCCGGTGCCCTGGGTGGCGCCGCTGTCCGCGCCCGCCCCGCTGCCGCCGACGACGATCACCACGTTCGGGTCGCGCCAGGTGTGGTCGGCGACCTTGTCCGAGGTGAGGACGGTGACCTGCTCGCGGTCGGTGCCCAGCGCCTCGCAGATGACGAAGGTGCGGTGGACCCCGTTCAGCAGCAGGGCGAGTTCGGCGGGCCCGGCGCCGGGCGAGGTGAGGACGGCGACCTTGTTGTGCGCCCGGCAGACGTTGACCGCGCGGCGCAGCGTACGGCTGGTGGCGACCACGAGCTGGGCGTCGTCCCAGGGCATCCCGGCGCGGGCGAAGGCGGCGGCGACCGAGGAGACGGCGGGCACGACCTCGACCTCCAGACCGTGCTCGGGGGCGCGCAGGGTCCGCACGACGCCGAAGAAGCCGGGGTCGCCGTCGGCCAGGACGACGGCCGTGCCGCGGTGGCGTGCGATGCGCCGTGCCGCGAGGGAGGTGCTGCCGAGCCGGATGCGCTCGGCGCGCGGCGGGACCTCGGGCAGGGCGAGATGGTGCGCCGCTCCGGCGACGAGGGTGGCCGCCGCGAGGGCCGAGCGGGCGGCGTCGGTCAGCGGCGAACCGTCCCACCCGATCACGGTGACGCGGTCGGCCATGGTGGGTGTCTCCTGGCTGGTCTGTGCACATCGCAGGTCGGGCCCACAGAGCGTACCCCCTGTCGCGGCGGCGCAGCGCCCGCGCACCCCGCCGCGTCCGGCGGTCCGCGCTCCCGGGCCCGGCGGGCGGTGTGTCAGCGCCCCCGCGGCCAGCCGGGGTGGGGCGCGTAGCCGCCGGTCCCGGCGAACTGGTCGAAGCTGCCCTCCAGGTCCTCGGGCAGCAGGCTCCAGACGATGAGGTCGGTGCGGATCTCCGCCCAGCCGCCTTGGGTCCCGGTCTGCGAGGACCCGAAGTTCTCGGTGCGGGTGCGGGCTATCCACGCGTTGCGCAGCACCCCCTCGCTGATGCAGCCCAGCTTCTGGGCGACCTGCTGGGCCGCGGTGTTGTCGGCCGCCGTGCGCAGCTCCAGGCGTTCGAACTTCTGGTCCTGGAAGAGCCAGTGGGCGACGGCCGCCAGCGACTCGGAGGCGTACCCCTCGCCGCGGGCCCAGGAGGCGGTGGCGTAGAGCGCGTGGGCGGAGAGCACCCGCCAGTCCGCACCGTGCAACTCGACCAGGCCGACGAGCCGCTGGGTGAGCAGTTCGGTCACGGCGAAGACGATGCCGTCGCCGGAGGTGCGCCGGGCGGGGGCACCGCGGGTGACGAAGTCCCGGGCCCGGTCCTCGCCGTAGGGCACGGGCGACGCCAGCCACGCGGTGATCTGGTCGTCGGCCATCATCGCGGTCAGCGCGGGGACGTCCGCTTCCTCGAACGGGCGCAGCACGAGCCGGTCCGTGCTGATCGAGATGTCCGGGAAGGTCGAGGTCATGCGCCGCTCCTACACGTCGGGGTGCACAGCATGCAGCATCGGCACCAGGATGCGCAGCGCCGGGCCCGCCCCGACAGGCGGACCCGGCGCTGATCAGAGACTTGTCGACACGGGGACTTTCCCCGGTTCAGGCCGTGGGGTCACGATCCCACAGGCCCGAAGACCGGTTCGATCGCCCCCTGGTACTTGTCCTCGATGAACTTCTTCACCTGGGGGGAGTTGAGCAGCTCGGCGAGCTTCCGGATCCGCGGGTCGTCCTGGTTGCCGTCCTTGACCGCGAGGAAGTTGGCGTACGGGTTGCCCTCGGCCTTCTCCGCCACCAGCGCGTCCGAAGCGGGGTTGAGCCCGGCGTCGACGGCGTAGTTGCCGTTGACGACGGCGGCGTCCACGTCGTCGAGAGCGCGGGGGACCGCCGCGGCCTCCAGTTCCTTGAACTCCAGGCCCTTGGCGTCGGCGATGTCGCCGAGGGTGGCCTCCGGCCCCGCGCCGGGCTTCAGCCCGATGAGCCCGTGCTCGTCCAGCAGGTGCAGGGCGCGGCCCTCGTTGGTGCTGTCGTTGGGGACGGCCACGGTGTCGCCGGACCCGATGCCCTTGAGGCTCTTCTCCTTCCTGGAGTAGAGGCCCAGCGGCTCCAGCTCGACGTTGACGACCGGCCTGATGTGGGTGTGCTGCTTCTCGTTGAAGTCGTCGAGGTAGGGCTTGTGCTGGAAGAAGTTGGCGTCGACCTCGCCGCTCTCGGTGGCGGTGTTGGGCACCACGTAGTCGTTGAACCTGCGGATGTCGAGCTGCAGCCCCTCCTTCTCGGCGAGGTGCTTCTGGACGTACTCCAGGATCTCGGCGTGCGGGGTGGGCGAGGCGGCGATCCTGAGGGTCTGCTCGTCCTCACCGCCCCGGCCGAGGCCGTAACCGATCAGGGCCAGCGGGACGACGACGGCTGCGGCCACCGCGGCGGTACGGCCGCGCCCCAGCCTGGCGAGCCGCCGCCCGGCGCCCCCGTCGGCGCCGTGCCCGCCGCCGCGGGCCGTCAGCAGCCGTACGGCGGCATCGCCGACGAGCTGCACCGCGGTGACGACGACGATCAGCGCGACGACCGTGGCGACCATGACGCCGGTCTCGAAGCGCTGGTACCCGTACTGCACGGCCACCGAGCCGAGTCCGCCGCCGCCGACGGTGCCCGCCATCGCCGAGTATCCGATCAGCACGATCACGGTGGTGGTCAGTCCGGCGACCAGGGACGGCAGCGCCTGCGGGAGCAGCGCCTTGAAGACGACGGTGGGGGTGCCGCCGCCCATCGCCTGCACCGCTTCGACCAGGCCCCGGTCGACCTCCCGGACGGCGGTCTCCACCAGCCGTGCGAAGAACGGGATCGCGCCGATGGCGAGCGGCACCACGGCGGCCGTGGAGCCGACGGACTGGCCCACGACGAAGCGGGTGAAGGGGATCAGCGCGATCAGCAGGATGATGAACGGCAGCGATCTGCCCACGTTCACCAGCGCGCCGAGCACGCGGTTCACCGGCCTGTTCCGCAGCATGCCGCCCTTGTCGGTGAGGACGAGCAGCAGCCCCAGGGGCAGGCCGCCGACCAGCGCGACGAGTGCGGAGCAGCCGACCATGTAGAGGGTGTCCCAGAAGCCCTGGAACAGCAGCGGCTGCATCTGCGACCAGCTCATTCGGCACCTCCCTCGGCGCGTGCGGCGGCCTGCCCCGCGGGGGCCGCCACCGCTTCCGCGCTCCGTTCGCCGGGCGGGGCGCCGGCGTCGCCTGCGGCGCCGTCGGCGACCGCGGCGACGTCGACGGTCAGGCCCTGCTCGCGCAGGAATCCGATCGGCACCACGTTCTCCTCGAATCCGCCGGGCAGTTCGATCCGCATCCGGCCCACCTGCTTGCCGGCGACGGTGTCCATCGCGGCGCCCAGGATGGAGATGTCGACGTTGTAGGTCCGCGACAGCTTGGAGATCACCGGCTCGGTCGCCGTCTCGCCGTGGAAGGTCACGTCGACGACCGTGCGGCCGGGCGCCGAGGGCTCCCCGCCGACCGGGAAGAGTTCACCGGCCAGCTCGGAGCCGGGCGTGGCCAGCAGTTCGGCGACGGTCCCGGACTCGGTGACCCGCCCGTTCCGCATCAGCGCGGCCGAGTCGCAGACCGCCTTGACGACGTCCATCTCGTGCGTGATCAGCAGCACCGTGAGGCCGAGCTGCTCCTTGAGGTCGCGCAGCAGCCGGAGGACGGAGCGGGTGGTCTCCGGGTCGAGCGCGGAGGTCGCCTCGTCGGAGAGCAGCACCTTGGGGTCGCCAGCGAGGGCGCGCGCGATGCCGACCCGCTGCTTCTGGCCCCCGGAGAGCTGGCCCGGGTAGGAACCGGCCCGGTCGGCGAGTCCGACCAGGTCGAGCAGCTCGCGGGCCTTGCGGGTGCGCTGCTGTCCGGAGTGGCCCAGGATCTCCAGCGGCAGTTCGACGTTGCCGAGCACGGTGCGCGAGGACAGCAGGTTGAAGTGCTGGAAGACCATGCCGATCCGGGCGCGGGCCGCGCGGAGCTCCTTGCCCGCGCGGTTGCCGCTGCCGGAGCGGGCGGCCAGGGCCGTCAGGTCCTGGCCGTCGACGGTGACGGTGCCGGAGGTGGGGCGTTCGAGCAGGTTGACGCAGCGGATGAGGGAGGATTTCCCGGCGCCGCTGCGGCCGACGACGCCGAACACCTCGCCTTCTTCGACGTGGAGGTCGACGCCGTCCAGTGCGGTGACCTCGCGGTCCCGCGTGCGGTAGACCTTTGTGAGGTCCGTTGTGGTGATCACAGAATCGTCCGTGGTGTCGGTGGGATGAGCGCTTGCGGTGGCGTCCGGGCAGGCGTGCGGCAGCGGTACGGGCAGAGCGGATCCACGGTGGTGCAGTGCGCGGGGCGCGCGGGCGGTGTGTGCTCCCCGGCGTCCGGCCCGGCGGGCGGGGACGGCGGGAGCGGCTCTGCCCGCGGTGCTCGGCACGCGGGCTCGTGACTCGCTTCGGGGCGCGAGTCGCCTCGGTCAGCTCAGGCGGGGGCCCTCAGCGGGCACACATTCGCCCGATGGGCGACGGCCAGGCGCGCACAGGCATACAACGAGCACCGGGCGCCATCGTCGCCTCGGTCGCCAGGGTGCGGCAGCTCGTCGTGTTCATGGGGCACAGTAAATCAGACGGGTTCGGCCGCACGGCGCACTCTGTCCGCATCGCGGACGGCCGGATGGACACCGTGCAGCGGTCCCGACCGCGGTCAGTCCTCCGCGACGACGGTCACGCCCGAGGCTGTGACCTGGGCCGTCACCGAACCGAGGTGCTCGACGACGACGTCGGCGCGCAACTCGTCGCGGGGGTGCGTTGTGGCCAACCCCACGGTGCCCATGCCCGCCCTGCGGCCCGCCTCCAGTCCGGCGGGTGCGTCCTCGAAGACCACGCACCGCGCGGGGTCGGCGCCCAGCTTCCGCGCCGCCAGCAGGTAGGGCTCCGGGTCGGGCTTGCCGCGGGTGATGTCGTCGGCGGCCACGAGGAGCGGTGCCTCGACACCCACCGCGCGCAGCCGGGCCTCGGCCAGCTCGCGGGTGGCCGAGGTGACCACGGCCCAGCTCCCCTCCGGCAGCGCGGCCAGCAGTGCGGCCGTGCCGGGCAGGGCGACGGCACCGCCGCGCGCCACGTCCTCGATCTCCAGCCGGCCGATCCGGTCCACGGCCTCGGGGACCCGCTCGGCGGGCAGCAGATCGCCCACGATGTCCGCGGCCGGGCGCCCGTGCAGCTCGACGGCGGCGAAGTCCTCCGGGCTGATCCCGTACTCCCGCGCCCAGGCGGTCCAGCAGCGGAGCACCGAGTCCATCGAGGAGAGCAGGGTGCCGTCGTTGTCGAACAGCAAGGTCACGGGGGCTTCGAACTTCATGCCGGGCAGCGTACGCGGGCGTCCGGGGGCGCACGTCGGCGGGCTCGGGCGCCCTTCTAGACTCCTTCACATGCTCACCCCGCTCACCGTCACGCTCGCCGTGGCCGCGCTCGTGCTGGCGGCGTGGTGCGGCTGGGCGGCCTACCGCGACCAGCCCACCAAGGACTGGCACTTCGTCGGCATGGCCGTGGTGACCCTGCTCGCGCTGGCCCAGCTCGTGGTCGGCATCGTCCAGGCCGCGCGGGGCCACACCGCCGCCGACGGCTCGGTGATCTTCTTCTCCTACCTGGTCGGCGTGGTCGCCTGCGTGCCGGTGGTGGGACTGCTCTCGCTGACGGAGCGCACCAAGTGGGGCTCGCTGACGGTGGTCGCGGGCGCCGTCGTGCTGGCGGTGCTCCAGGTGCGGCTGTACGACATCTGGGGAGGCGGTACCGGTGGCTGAGGACACGAGGGACGAGGCGGCCGGCACCCCGGCGGACGGTACGGCGAAGGCCGCGGCCGGGCGCGCGGGGATCAGCAGCGGGCCGGGCAAGCTCCTGGTCACGCTGTACGGGATCTTCACGGTGGGCGCGGCCTCGCGCTCGGCGGTCCAGCTCTCCACCCGCTTCCACGAGGCGCCGCTGGCCTATCTGCTCTCGGCGGCCGCCGCGCTGGTGTACGCGTTCATCACGCTGTCCCTGGTGCGCGGCGGCGAGGGGGCCAGGAGGGCCGCACTCGCCTGCTGCGCGCTGGAGCTGTTCGGCGTGCTGGCGGTGGGCACCTGGACCCTGGTGGAACCGTCCGCGTTCCCGGACGCCACCGTGTGGTCGGACTACGGCATGGGGTATCTGTTCATCCCGGTGCTGCTGCCGGTGACGGGGCTGTGGTGGCTGCGGCGCGGCCACCACAGCCCGGCGGCTGCCGAAGGCTAGGCGCTCGCGGCGTACTCGGCGGCGTCCTTGGCGAGCGCCACCAGCGTCACGCGGCGGTCGCGCTCGGTGCCGACCGGGGTGTAGCCCAGCCGCCGGTACAGACGCAGATTGCCCTCGCTGCGGCTGCCGGTCACCAGGTGGTAGCGCTTGGGTCCGAACGCGTCGGCCAGGTGGGACTCGACGGCGGCGAGCAGCCGCCCGCCCAGTCCGTGCCCCTGGAGGCGGGGGTGCACGCACAGCCTGCCGATCTGCGCCGTGCCCTCGGCGTCGACCCTGCCGCGTACGGTGCCCACGACCTCCTCGCCCAGCCGGGCCACCAGCACGCAGCCCGCGGCGAGCTCGGCCCGCAGTTCCTCCAGCGTCTGGACCAGCGGCTCGATGCGGTAGTCGCCGTAGAGCTCCGCCTCGCTCTGGAAGCAGAGGTACTGGAGCTTCAGTATCTGTTCGGCGTCGTGTTCGTCCGCCGCAGAGATGGTCACGCTCATGCCCATGTGCGCATGCCTCCCCAAGTTGTGTGCGCACGGGCACGGGAGAGTGAGGGTGCCGTGTCCGTGCTGTCTGCCCTGGTGACGCCGGTTGCCTCTCGCACCCTTCCCCTGAGTCCAGGTGGTGGAACCTGTGCCGCGAGCATTCTGCGCAGGCATTCCAGGCAGCGGGAACGCAGCGGCCCCAGCGCACCCTGTGACATTCCCAACTCACGGGCGATTTGGGGGTATGTGGGGTCTTCCCCGGACAGCAGGGCACCCAGCACGGCGGGGCAGCGCCCCGGCAGCCGGGCGACGGCCGCGGTCAGCTCGCGGCGGCGCTCGGCGGCCAGCAGCGGCGCCTCGGTGTCGCTGGCCGGATCGGCGGTGCCGTCGGTCGCGGTGATCCGCTGCGGCCAGGCCGCGCGGGGCGGCGGTTCGGCGGCCCCCGGCAATGCGCGCGGTCCGCGGGAGCTCTCGTGGGCCTCGGCGCGCACCGCGGCGGCCAGCCAGGCGGCGGGGTCGGCGGGCGGGCCCGACGTGCGCAGCCGCTCCAGCCAGCGCAACCGGACGCCCTGCAGCAGGTCCTCGGCGTCGGTGCCGGGGAGCGCCGCGGCCTCGGTGGCGCACTCGGCCCGCAGCAGAGCCCGCAGGTCCGGCTCCCGGGGGGAGGGCCCCGGCTCGTGGGGTTGGCTCATACGCGGCTGCACGCGCGCCGCCCGTCCGCGGTTGCGGAACGGACGGCGCCTCACTCGTGCGGGTGAGATCGGACCGGTCGGCGGCCGGGGCCCGGAGGTGCGGACCGGCGGGCAGCGCGACGGGCGGCCCGGAGCGGGTCAGCGGCGGTCGCGGAAGTCCGCGGCGGCCAGCAGCGCGGTGTCGCAGTTGTCCGAGAAGATGCCGTCGATGCCCGTCTCGAACCAGCGCTTGAAGGCGCCGAACGCGTCGCCGTAGGCGTTCGGGTCGTCCCCCTTGCGGAAGTCGGCGGGCAGGAAGGTGTTCTCGTTGCGCATCGTGTACGGGTGCAGCACCAGCTTCCGGGCGTGCGCGTCGCGCACCAGGGTCGTCTCCTCGCCGAGCGAACCGTCCTCCTCGCGGGGGATGATCAGGTCGAGGGTGGGGCCGATGCCCTGCGCGAAGCCGGCGATCCACGCCAGCCCTTCGGGCTTCACCAGGTCGGCGACGGTGCGCGGGTCGCCCGACTCCACGAAGTCCCAGGGGCGCGAGGTGGGCCCGGAGAGCAGTACGACGCGGGGGCAGTCCACCAGCTTGTCCAGCCGCTGGATGCTGCTCGGCTCGAAGGACTGCAGGAAGTTGGGCGCGTGCGCCTTGTGCCGCCCGTACCGCCGCAGCAGGGTGACCAGCCGCTGCTCCAGGCCGAGGCCCAGCTTGCGGAAGTAGGTGGGGTGCTTGGTCTCGATGTGCAGCCACACCGGGCGCCCGCGCTGCCTGCCCTGCTTCTCGGCCCACTCCAGGACCTCGGCGAAGCTGGGCACCTCCCAGCGGCCGTCGTAGAGGGTGTTGCGCTGCCGCTGCTGCGGGATCCGCTCCTCGGCGCGCAGCGTCTTCAGCTCGCGGAGGGTGAAGTCCTCGGTGAACCAGCCGGTGAGCTGCTTCCCGTCGACCGTCTTGGTGGTCCGGCGGGAGGCGAACTCGGGGTGGTCGGAGACGTCGGTGGTGGCGGTGATGTCGTTCTCGTGCCGGCACACCAGGTGGCCGTCCTTGGTGGGGACGAGGTCCTGCTCGATGACGTCGGCGCCCATGTCGAGGGCGAGTTGGTAGGAGCCGAAGGTGTGCTCGGGGCGGTAGCCGCTGGTGCCCCGGTGCCCGATGACGGCCGGGGTCGGCAGCCGCCGGTGGCCGTGTCCGCGCCCGTCGGTGCGAGCCGCCGCGGCGTCCGCGGCCTGCGCGGTGCCACCGCCGAGCGCGACCGCGCCCGTGCCCGCCGCGCCCAGCACCGCCGCGGCGCCGAGCACTGTTCTGCGGCCCGGCTGCTGCTCCTGTCCCATGCGCTCTCCTCAGTCCCGGTGGCACCGATGTCCGGCCCTGCCACATGTCGGGCTGATCGTAGGACCGGCCGGGGGGCGGCGGGGAGACGTCCGTGCGAACACGGCTGAAACACCGGCCGGGCGGCGCACGAGCACCTGAGCAATACGGACGCAATCCACGTCAATTCCTCGTAACGGTGCAAGAAACCCGGTGTGCCGGGTACCCGGAGCGGCGAGTATCGTCCTCATCTGCGCTTCCGTGCGCATCGACCACGCGCACGGCCATACCGACTGGGCGGAGGGTCCGTTGTCCCGTTTCCGGCTGATCAAGGCAGTGCTCGGCCCGCTTCTGCGCGTGCTGTTCCGGCCGCGGGTCGAAGGGGCCGACCGCATCCCCGGCTCGGGTCCGGTGATCCTGGCCGGCAACCACCTCACGTTCATCGACTCGATGATCCTCCCCCTGGTGACCTCGCGGCAGGTCTTCTTCATCGGCAAGGACGACTACGTCACCGGCAGGAGCCTCAAGGGCCGGCTGATGGCGTGGTTCTTCACCGGCGTCGGCATGATCCCCGTCGACCGGGACGGTGGACGCGGCGGCGTGGCGGCGCTGATGACCGGCCGCCGGGTGCTGGAGGAGGGGAACGTCTTCGCCATCTACCCCGAGGGCACCCGCTCCCCCGACGGCCGGCTCTACCGCGGCCGTACGGGCATCGCCCGGCTGGCCCTGATGACCGGCGCGCCGGTGGTGCCGTTCGCGATGATCGGCACGGACGAGGTGCAGCCGGGCGGCAAGGGCCTCCCCCGGATCGGCGGCGGCCGGATCACCGTGCGGTTCGGCGAGCCGCTGGACTTCTCCCGGTACGAGGGCATGGACCGGGACCGCTATGTGCTCCGCGCGGTGACCGACGAGGTGATGAGCGACGTGATGGACCTGTCGGGCCAGGAGTACGTGGACGTCTACGCCACGAAGGCGAAGGCGGCCTGAGAAAGCGCCCGGGCCGCGGCGCGTCGTCCGCGGCCCGCGGGTCCGGCGGCCCCGCGGCTCCGGCGGCCGGACTCCGCGGCGGGCGTGCGACGGCCGCCGCTCAGCTCTCCTCCAGCCGCTGCCCGCGCAGCAGCCGCCAGGCCAGGAACGCGGCGGCGAGCAGGACGACGGCCCCGGCACCGGCTCCGTACCGGAGCCCTTCGGTGAAGCTGTCGCGGGCGGCGTCCAGCAGTCCGGTCCCCGCGGCGGCCGGCAGCGCGTCCGCGGTCCGCACCGCCTCTCCCAGTGACTGCCGGGCGTGCTCGGCCGCGTCCGGGGGAACGCCCTGCGGGGTGCCGAAGGAGCGGTAGACGCCGGTCACCACCGAACCCAGCAGCGCGATGCCGAGCGCGGCGCCCAACTCGTAGGCGGTCTCGGAGACGGCCGAGGCCGCACCCGCGTGCTCCCGGGGAACGGTCGAGAGGATGACGTCCGCGGTCACGGTGAACGCCAGACCCGCGCCCACGCCCACCACCAGCAGCACGCCGCCCAGCAGCAGATAGCTGGTCGTCGGCTGGAGCCACAGGCAGGCACCGAGGGCGGCTCCCACCGCGGCCAGCCCGCCGGACACGGCCCCCCGCACGGAGGTACGGCGGGCGACCCACCCGGCGCACAGACCCGCGACGACGGAACCGACGGCGGCGGGCAGTTCGGCCAGACCGGCCTGGAACGGGGAGCGGCCCTGCACCATCTGGAGGAACTGGGAGAGGAAGAAGACCAGTCCTGACAGTCCGAGGATGGTCAGCAGGTCGGCGAGGACGGCGCCGCTGAAGCCGCGGTGGGCGAACAGCCGCATGTCCAGCAGCGGCGCGGGCAGCCGCAACTGGCGCCGCACGAACGTGTACAGCGCGCCCGCGCCGACCGCCGCGGCGCCTGCGGCGTCCCAGCGGAAGCCGTAGGCGGCGGTCTCCTTGACGGCGTAGACGAGCGCGATGAGGCCCACCATCGACAGTCCGACGCTGGGCAGGTCCCAGGGGCCCGGGGCGGGGTTCCTGGACTCCGGCAGCAGCTTGGCGCCGACCAGGACCAGTACCGCCATCACCGGCAGGTTGATCAGGAAGACCGAGCCCCACCAGTAGTGCTCCAGCAGGAACCCGCCGACGACCGGGCCGACCGCGGTGCCCGCGGCCGTCATCGCGCCCCAGATGCCCACGGCCAGGCTGCGCTCCCGGGGGTCGGGGAAGATGTTGCGGATCAGCGCGAGGGTGGCGGGCATCAGGGTGGCGCCCGCCACGCCCATCAGCGCCCGCCAGAGGATCATCGCCTCGGGGCTGTGCGCGTAGGCGGTGAGCACGGACAGCGCACCGAACGCCACCGACCCGGTCAGCAGCAGCTTCTTGCGGCCGATCCGGTCGCCGAGGCTGCCCATGGAGACCAGCATTCCGGCGATGACGAAGGAGTAGACGTCGCCGATCCACAGCAGTTGGGTGCTGGAGGGCCGCAGGTCCTCGCTGAGGAAGGGCGCGGCCAGGCCGAGCACGGTGACGTCGATGCCGACCAGCAGCACGGCGAGGACCAGCACGGCCAGCGCCAGCCACCGCAGCCGGGAGGGGCCGGTGTCCGCCGGGGTGCCGCCGGGACCGGTGGCAGTGGTGTGGCCGCTCATTCCTCCACGCTCCGCCGTACGCCGCCGAGCAGCAGCTCCGCGGTCATCCGTACCGAGTCGCGGGCCGCGACCCTGCCGTCCTGGACCGCCCAGGCCGAGGCGGTGATCAGCGCGTAGAGCGCTTCGGTCAGCCAGGCCGGGGACAGGTCGATCCGGAAGGCCCCCTGGCGCTGTCCGCGCTGGAAGAGGGCGCTGATGCGCTCGTCGATCCTGGTCCAGCCCGCGTGCTGCTCGCCGGGTTCGAAGAGCTGGTTCTCGGTGACCAGGAACCCGAGGAAGCCGGCCAGCGGCTCGGTCTCGGCGATGACCCGCCGCACCGCGTCGGCGGCGTCCCCCTCGTCCGTCCGGGCGGCGTCCAGTGCCGCGTCGAGGCGGCGGAGGCCGAGTTGTTCGAGCGCACGGATGAGCGCTTCCCGCCCGGCGAAGTGGCGGTGCAGCGTCGCGCGGCTGATCCGGGCCGCCTTGGCGATGTCGTCCATGGAGGAGGTCGGCCGCCGGGTCAGGAGGTCGGCGGCGGTGCTCAGCAGCTCTTCCCGATCCACACTCATGAGACAACAGTACTCCATGTGAGACATGGGTGTCGCATATGAGGCATGAAAAGCGCCCCGCCGCGGGAGTGCGGCGGGGCGTGGGAACCGGGCCCGTGCGGTTCACGGGCTGCCCGCCGGGGACGGGCCACACCCGTCCCCGACTGCGGGCCGCCCCGCCGCACGGCGGGGCGCCGCCCGTGCGGGCCCGGGGCGGCCGGGGGTCAGCGCCAGGCGCAGCTCCCCGGCGTGGCGCCCTTCTTCAGGGCCCGCTCGGCGGCCTTCTCCGGCAGCACCCGGGTCTTGCCGCTGTTCCCCTTGCCGGTGCACACCGCAGTGCGGTCCGCGTGGCCGGCCACGTCCAGCAGGATCTGGTCCCAGTGGCGGTACTGCACGTCGTGGCCGCTGTCGTCGTAGCGGCGGGTGACCGGCTCGGCGGGCAGCGCGTCGGCCCAGCGGGCCTGCGTCGCGGGCGGGACGGTGGTGTCCTTGGCGCCCGTGTAGACGAAGGCCGGCGCCCGGAGTGCGGACAGGTCGGGGCCGGGGCGCTCGCAGTACAGCCGCTGCTCGTGGACCTGCGCCTCGGGGTCGCCCAGCTGGCCGCGCAGATAGTAGGAACGGGCGCCGTCCTCCTCGGCCCGGTCGGTGAACCCGGGGATCTTCCGCACCGGGCTGTCCTCGGGGAAGGCCCACCACGCGCGCGGATCGCGGATCTGCTCGCGGACGGCCGCCGCCAGCTCCGCGTCGCTCCTGCCGCAGTACCCGGGCTTCTCGCCGTAGGGCGGGAGTGCCGCCGCCAGGTGGAGCGAGGAGACGCGCCCGGGCGCGGCCGCGGCGAAGTGCGCCGCGTAGGGGCCGCCCCCGGAGATCGCGATCACGGGCGCCTTGCGGATGCCGAGCTTGTCCAGGACGGCGCGCACGTCGGAGGTGTAGTCCGCGAAGCCCAGCTTCGGGTCGAACTCCGTGTCGCCGAGGCCGTTCCGCTCCACGGAGATCATCCGCAGGCCCAGCTTCTGCCGGGTGGTGCGCAGGAACTCCGTCATGCCCGAGGCGCGGGCCGTGGTGCCGGTGCCGCCCATGAAGAGCACGGGGGTGCCGTCGCTCTCGCCGGTGTCCGCGTAGTGCACGGTGCGGCTCTCGTGGCGCAACTGGTGCATCGGCGGGCCGAGCGGGTCGAACCGGTCCTGGACCACCGGCTCGGGCTTCCTGGAGGCTTCGGCCTGCGAGGCTCCGGCGGTGAAGCCGATCCCGCCGGCCACCGCGGCCACGGAGAGGGTGAGCGCCAGCGCGGCTCTCGATGCCTTTTTCATTTCTCGGTCTCCCAGTGTCTCAATGTGCGGGAGACCACCTGCCCCGGAGTCGGTTTAACATGCAACGAAATCCGTGGCTCTGCCGCTCCGCCCCCCGGGGTGACCTGCGACGTCACTCCCAGGGCAGCTCGGCGCGGCGCCGCCAGTAGACCTCCGGCTCCTCCACCAGGTCACCCGGCAGCGCCAGTTGGGTCTCGTCCAGGTCGACCGCGGTGGCCAGCAGGTTGGAGTGCAGCGCGCCCACGGTGGCGGCACCGGAGAGCACGACCCCGGCCCACGGCTGCCGCAGGACGGCGGCCAGCGCGACGGCATCCGGAGTGGTGTCCACCGCCTCGGCCGCCAGGTGCAGGTCCCGGGGCTCCTGACCCCCTGCCAGCCGACCGTTGGCCAGGGCTTCCTTGACCAGTACCGTCAGACCCGCCTCGTGTGCCTCGGCCAGCGCGTCGGCGGCGGAGGTCTCCAGCAGGTTGTAGGTGCTCTGGACGGTGCGGAAGAGCGGCTCGCCGTCCACGGTGACCGCCAGTGCCGCGCGGATGGCGTCGCCCTGCGCCGGGCCGCTGGTGCTGAAACCGACCGTGACGCCCTCGGCCGCCAGTTCGGCCAGCCGCTGATGCAGCGCGGTGTCCGTCAGCGCGGGGCTGTCCGGGGTCACCGAGTGGATCTGGTAGAGGTCGAGCCGGTCCCCCAGCAGCTCCCTCGTCTCCGCGAGCTGCCGCTCGAACGCCGCCAGGGAGTGGTCCTTGACCTCGTGCACCTCGGCGTCCGTACGCCACTCGCCCACATAGGTGTAGCCCCACTTGCTGCCGACGACGACGTCGGCCTCCGGGTGCTCGCGCAGCCAGTCCGCCAGGAACTCCTCGGCACGCCCGTAGGAACGGGCCACGTCGAGGTAGCGCACGCCCTGCGCGTAGGCGGCGTCCAGGAGTTCGTACGTCCGGGCCCGCATCGCCTCGGGGGTGCGCTCCGCGGGCAGGTCCGCCTCCCGGCCGAGCGTGAGGTAGGCGGGACGGCCGACGGCGGCCAGCCCGAGGCCGAGGTGGGCCGTCGGTGTGGTGACAGAGGCGAGACGGGCGAAGGACATCGGCTGCTCCCGGCCGGGCGGTGTCGACGGTGGCGGCTCCGGTCGCTCCACCGTACCCGGCACACGCCTCCGGGCCCCGCACCCGGTGCGGGGCCCGGAAGTGTCGCCGAGCACGCTCCGGCACCCGGCCGGACCCGCTCACCCGCGCGCCGGCCGCGGACCGGGCCCGGAGGGGCGGCGAGCGGCGAGCGGCGGATGGCGGACGGCCGGTCAGCGTTTGGCGTCCGCCCAGGCGCGCTGCCCGTCCAGGTCGGCGCGGAAGTCGGCGAGCTGCGCGGCCACAGCGGAGGGCGCGGTGCCGCCCTTGCCGTCCCGTGCCGCCAGCGCGCCCGGCACGTTCAGCACCTCGCGCACCTGGGGGGTGAGGTGCGGCGAGAGCGCGGCGAACTGCGCGTCGGTCAGCTCGTCCAGCTCGATGCCCGTACGCTCGCACTCCTGCACGCAGGCGCCCGCCACCTCGTGCGCCACCCGGAACGGGACACCCCGCTTGACCAGCCACTCGGCGATGTCCGTGGCCAGCGAGAACCCGGCGGGGGCCAGCTCGGCCATCCGGTCGCCGTGCACCGTCAGGGTCCCCATCATGCCGGTGAACGCGGGCAGCAGCAGCTCCAGTTGGTCGATGGAGTCGAAGACCGGCTCCTTGTCCTCCTGCAGGTCCCGGTTGTAGGCCAGCGGCAGCGCCTTGAGCGTCGCCATCAGCCCGGTCAGATTGCCGATCAGCCGGCCGGACTTGCCGCGCGCCAGCTCGGCGATGTCCGGGTTCTTCTTCTGCGGCATGATCGAGGAGCCGGTCGAGAAGGCGTCGTGCAGGGTCACGAAGGAGAACTCCTTCGTGTTCCAGAGGATGACCTCCTCGGCGATCTTGGAGACGTCCACGCCGATCATCGCGGTGACGAACGCGAACTCCGCGACGAAGTCGCGGGAGGCCGTCCCGTCGATCGAGTTCGCCGCGCTGCCGCCCTCGAAGCCCAGATCCGCGGCGACGGCCTCCGGGTCGAGACCGAGCGACGACCCCGCCAGCGCGCCCGAGCCGTAGGGAGAGACCGCGGTGCGGGTGTCCCACTGCCGCAGCCGCTCCGCGTCCCGGGCGAGCGCCTGGGCGTGCGCCAGGACGTGGTGCGCGAAGAGGACGGGCTGGGCGTGCTGGAGGTGGGTGCGGCCCGGCATCGCCACCTCCGGGTGCGCCTCGGCGAGGCCGACGAGCGCACCCTGCAGATCGGCCAGCAGGCCGCCGAGGACCCGGGCGTGGTCCCGCAGGTACATCCGGAAGAGGGTGGCGACCTGGTCGTTGCGGGACCGGCCCGCGCGCAGCTTGCCGCCGAGGTCCTTGCCCAGCCGCTCCAGGAGCCCGCGCTCCAGGGCCGTGTGCACGTCCTCGTCGGCGATCGTGCCCTGGAAGTCGCCGGAGGCGACATCCCGTTCGAGCGCGTCCAGGCCGTCGAGCATCCGGCTCAGCTCGTCGCCGGTGAGCAGCCCGGCCGTGTGCAGGACGCGGGCGTGGGCGCGGGAGCCCGCGATGTCGTACGGCGCCAGGCGCCAGTCGAAATGGACCGATGCGGAGAGCTTTTCGAGGGCCTCCGCCGGACCGTCCGCGAAGCGCCCGCCCCAGAGGCGGACGTCCCCGTTGTCGGCGCTGTCGCTGTTCTCGCTGCTCACTGGTGGGTGCCTGTCCGTGTGGTGGTGGAGAGTGACCCTGCCCCGCCCTTCCCGACGAACGGAAGGGCGGGGCAGGGCCGAAGAGCTTACGCCTGCTGGTCGCGCTTGGCGGCCATCTTGCTGCTGAGGCCGAAGATCTCGATGAACCCCTTCGACATCGACTGGTCGAAGGTGTCCCCGGTGTCGTAGGTGGCCAGGTTGAAGTCGTACAGCGACTGGTCGGACCGGCGGCCGGTCACCACCGCACGCCCGCCGTGCAGCGTCATCCGGATGTCGCCCGAGACGTGCTGGTTGGCCTCGTCGATGAAGCCGTCCAGGGCCCGCTTGAGCGGGGAGAACCACATGCCGTCGTAGACCAGCTCGGTCCACCGCTGCTCGACCTGCCGCTTGTAGCGGGCCAGCTCGCGCTCGACGGTGACGTTCTCCAGCTCCTGGTGGGCGGTGATCAGCGCGATGCCGCCCGGGGACTCGTAGACCTCGCGGGACTTGATGCCCACCAGCCGGTCCTCGACCATGTCGATCCGGCCGATGCCCTGGGCCCCGGCCCGCTCGTTGAGCTGCTGGACGGCCTGCAGGACGGTGACGGGCTTGCCATCCAGGGCGACGGGCACGCCCTTCTCGAAGGTGATGACGACCTCGTCGGCCTCCCGCGGGGTGGCGGGGTTGGAGGTGTACTCGTACACGTCCTCGATCGGGGCGTTCCAGATGTCCTCGAGGAAGCCGGTCTCCACCGCGCGGCCGAAGACGTTCTGGTCGATGGAGTAGGGCGACTTCTTGGACGTCGCGATGGGCAGGCCCTTCTCCTCGCAGAAGGCGATGGCCTTGTCCCGGGTCATGGCGTAGTCGCGGACCGGCGCGATGCACTTCAGGTCGGGGGCGAGAGAGGAGATACCTGCCTCGAACCGCACCTGGTCGTTGCCTTTGCCGGTGCAGCCGTGCGCGACCGTGCCGGCGCCGTGCTTCCGGGCGGCGTTCACCAGGTGCTTGACGATGGTGGGCCGGGAGAGGGCGGAGACCAGCGGGTAGCGGTCCATGTAGAGCGCGTTGGCCTTGATCGCCGGAAGGCAGTAGTCCTCGGCGAACTCGTCCTTGGCGTCGGCGACCTCGGCCTCGACGGCCCCGCAGGCCAGCGCGCGCTTGCGGATGACATCCAGGTCCTCGCCGCCCTGGCCGACATCGACGGCGACGGCGACGACCTCGGCACCGGTCTCCTCGGCGATCCAGCCGATGCAGACTGAGGTGTCCAGGCCGCCTGAGTAGGCGAGTACGACGCGCTCGGTCACTGGCTTCTCCTTACGTGCATGCGCTGACTGGTATAAGTATGCACTCCGCCGTATGTTTCGTCAACGCGTGCCTGACCTGCGACGCAGCCGCTGCGGTACCGCCGGGCCGCCCTCTCTGCCGCCGGACGCGCGGAAGGGGACCCTGCCCCTGCCGCCGGCGGGTGAGGCATCGGCGACCGGGCCCGGCACGCACGGCTACCCTATGGAGCCGAGCGGCTACCCGACGGCGCGTACCGGGAGCGTCCGGCGCAGGCGGCGAGAAACGCCCCGGTCTGGTCGACGATCCGCTCCGCGAACGGGAGGTCGAACCCGGGGTGGTCCTCGACGATGCGTGTCACGAGGCGGTCGGCCATGTCCGCACCGAGGATCGCTCGGCCTGTCATGACCTCCGTGGCATATGCCATGGGCCATGGGACCCTCCCTTCTGGGGTGTCCGGCGTGCGGTCGCACGCCGGATGCGGTGGGCCCTGCCTCCGGCTGCCGGCGCGCGTTGGAGGGGAGCCCTGTGCGCGACGGGCCGCCCGGGGGCGGGGGTCAGGTGGTGCGCAGCAGTCGCGCTCCGGTGTGCTTCTGCCGCCGGTGGAGGTGCAGAACCTCGTGGAGCACGGCCTCCAGGGCGGGCTCGTCCTGGTGTTGGGCGCTGGTGATCTGGGCCCTGCACTGGTCGCAGTAGACGCACGGCAGGTGCTCGCGGTCGGCCGAGTCCGGGTCGACGCTTCCTCGGACGCCGCGAGCACTACCCGGCCACCCACCGGGCCATCGCCGGCCTCGTCTCCGACCGCGCCGCCCAACGTGCCACCCGCAGCAAGCCGAGCACCGAACTCGTGCCCGTCAGCTCGGTGGCCTGCTGAATCGCCCACCAGCCGAACCTCCGAGGCCAGCACGTCCCGAGCTCATTCGCTCACAACCTCGTACGAAGTCCTCTCGATTGGCGATCGAGCCGCTCGTGCACATCGGAGGCCAAGGCGGGCCCGGTGGCTTGACCGTGATGTGAGACTTGAAGCATGGACATGGGGCGTGAGTCGCGGTGGGAAAAGGACGCAATGACAGTGGAGATCGCTTTCGCCCTGGTGACGGCCGCCGTGCTGGCTGGAGTGATCTTTGCAGCCGCCTGGGCTCTCGCCTTGGTCCTTGGCCTCTCTGGATCGACAGGGAGAGGCATGTTGACAGGGGGTGCACTGCTCGGAGCGGTGGCCGGAGCATGGCGTCTGGTGCGGGTGCTGCTTCGGTTCGACGAGCAGCGCCGACTGGGCCACTGACTGTAACCCTTGCCTTGCGGTCGCTGGCCTCCCGGAGTGGGGATCGTTGAGCGGCTGGTGCCGGACGAGTTGTGGGAGCTGTTCCAGCGAGTGGTGCCAGAGGCGCCGTCGCGGCCGCAGGGCGGTGGGCGGCGTCGGCACAGCGACCGGGAAGTGCTGGCCGCGATCGTGTTCGTTGCCACGTCAGGCTGTACGTGGCAGCAGTTGCCTTCGTCGTCGTTCGGCCCGCCCGGAGCGACCACGCACCGGCGGTTTGCGGAGTGGTCGAAGGCCAGGGCGTGGGCCAAGCTCCACCGCCTGGTCCTCGACGAACTCGGTGCCCGCGGCGAGCTGGACTGGTCGCGGTGCGCGAGCGACTCGGTGAACATGCGGGCCTTGAAAGGGGGGACCTGACAGATCCGAATCCTGTCGACCGGGGCACGTACGGCTCGAAGATCGACCTGATGACGGAACGATCAGATCTGCCCATATCCGTCGGGATCCCGGCGGCGAACCTGCCCGACGGCCAGGCCCTGATCCCGCTCGTGAAGGGCATCCCGCCCATCCCCTCGCGCCGTGGACGACGGCGGCGGAAGCCCGGAAAGCTCCATGCCGACAGGGCTCACCGAATGAGATGAATCCCAGCACGTGTTCTTGCCCCGGGGCAGCGGTGGCACGACGCGTTCGGGTGAACGCGGGCAGAGCCGCCGGCCCTCTGGCGCGCGTCGTGCCCGGCGTGCAGCAGCACCCGTCGAGTGTGCGGGCGAGAGTGTTTGGACAATGGGGCGGTGAGCGTTCATGACGAGGACTCGGAGAAGGTCTTCCTCCGCAGCAAGTGGGGTACCGGCCGCTACGTCTACAACCCGTACAACCCAGTGGGCCGGATGCTCATCGTCCTGTCCCTGGTGATCGGAGGCGTGGTCCTGTACGGGTATTCACGCTCCGGGTTCCTTGGGCCGTCGGCGTCCTGGGAGGCGGAGGATCTGCGGCTGGCGGTCATCGACGCGAGTGAGGAGCTCTCCGGCGCCTCGCAGTTCGGGCCTGCCTCCGGTGGGGGCATGTACCCGGAGATCCTGCGGTCCCACATAGCCGAGAACGGCCCCGTCCCCGCGCAGGAGTCCCTCTACGAGGAAGCTCTGGTTGTGGAGCTGGCCTCCGACCCGCCGCGCGACGGCATGCTGAAGGGCGGTGCGGAGATCGCCGCCTACAACGTCACCGCGAGCGGAACGGACGCGGCCTTCTGCCTGAACGTGCACGCCGAGCGGCAGCGCCGGCACGTCCACTACGACACCGTGTCGATCGACATGGACGAGCACGCCTGCCCCGGCGCAGAAGCCCCCACCCCGTAGTGGCGGACCGGTGACAGCGCCCGGGAGTGGATCCCGGTCCAGCCCTCGCGCCGGCACACCTGCATCCCATCGGCCCTGGGCGGCGCACGGCCCTTGGGTGAGGCACCCGGTAGCAGCGTCACCCCCGCACCGAAGTCGGGCCCCGGTGCAGGGCCCCGGGCGCGTTCGGGCGAGCGCAGCCGGCCCCCGGCACGTCGTCCGCGGACGGCCCTTCAGCGCTTGACGCGCGCGCGGACAGCCAGGATCGCCAGGCCGAGGAGAACGGGCTCGGTGAAGCGGGAGGCCATCCCGGTGCAGGTGCCGGCGGTGGTCAGGTCATGGCCTGAGGAGCGGAAGACCACGGAGTTGAGCACCACCCGCAGCGCCTTCTCGAATCGCTCGGCCGACACCCGCTCGGGGTAGGCACTCGTGGGGTTGACCGGGTCCGGGCACCGGACAGATCCACCCACGCGTGGCGCACCCGCAGCGCCGCCGTGGAGACGAAGCGCGTGCGCCACAGCGACACTCGTGCGGCGGCCACCTCCAGCGTCCCCGGCGCCCCGACCACCGCAGAAGCCAGATCGACCCTCTCTGCACACACCAGTGGGCCGAAGACCGGCGTCGTCTCGAACCGCGCGTGGTCGAACCGGGCGTCGCCGGAGAACCGCGCCCCGGCGCACCAGGCGAGGCCGGAGAACACCGCCTGATCGAACCGGACGTCGCGTGAGAGCACCGCCAAGTCGAACAGGGCGTCGCCGAATCGGGGGGGTGCCGGTGGCAGGGTCGCGGAGGGCGTCGAGCAACCGATCCGGCAGTCCCTCGGTAAAGGGCGTGCCGCGGTGGTCGATGTCCGCACCGGGAGCAAGGCCGGCCAGGCAGGCGTCGCGGTCGGTGTCAGCCACGTGGGCAAGGCATGCGGAGCGGCAAGGCATGCGGAGTGGCCGGGGACGTGGATGCCGCGGGACGTCGAGCCAGTCGGCCCAGTGCCCCCAGTAGCGGTCGTCGCGGGTGAGGGTCTCGCCGACATCGAAGACGATGCTGGTCATCATCAGCGTCAGCCGACGGGTGCCCCGCATTGCGGTGGGGTGCACCCGGGACCGCGGGGACCGGGCGCTGCCGGCGCACGGCGGTGTCCCGCGGGCCCACCCTCGGTGTCGGGCTGATGCGCGATGACCGGTGCCGCTCGGACACCCCCCCTCGCTCAGCCTCGCTCGCCCAGCACTTCCTCCAGCACCCGGGTGTGGGCGAGCGAGAGGTCCTTGGATGCCGTCAGCAGGGTGAGCACCCGGGCACCGGAGGCCGCCCGGAGGAGTTCGTCGAGGCCCTCGGCGCCCGCGGGCGTGGCCAGCTCGGCGCGGTAGCGCTCGGCGAACCCCGCGAAGCGCTCCGGGGTGTGTCCGTACCACTTGCGCAGCTCGGCGCTGGGGGCGACCTGTTTGCACCAGGCGTCCAGTGCGGCCTCCTCCTTGCGCAGCCCGCGCGGCCAGAGGCGGTCGACGAGGACGCGGGCGCCGTCCGCGGCGGGCTCGGGCGCCTCGTAGACGCGGCGGACCCGGATCGTCGGCTTCTTCTGGGCAGCCATGGGGCCAGGGTGCGGCCGGTCGCCCGACTCCCGCATGTTGACGGTGTTCACATCGTTGTTCTAGATTCCCGCCATGACCGACTTCCCGGCCCTCGCCCGGCAGATGTGGCACCAGCTCGAACCCGTCCACGCCTGCGTCTACTTCTCCCCCGAGGTCGCCGCGCAGACCGGCGCCCTCGGCTACGACACCGCCGCGCGCTGGCCCTCCTATTTCGCCCTCCGCGCGGCCCCGCTCGGGGCCGCCACCGCCCCGCTGGTGACGGCGCTCTTCTACAGCTTCGACCCGCGCACGGTCGCCGAGCACGTTCCCGGCGTCTGGCGGACCGCCCCGCCCGCCGCCGTTCTGGAGGCGCGCACCCGGGGCGTGGACGCGACGCTGCGCACGATGCTGGGCGACGGCCTCACCGATGCGGGTCTCGCCGAGGCGGCCGAACTGGCCCGTACCGCCGCCGAGGCGGCCGACCTCGCGGGCCGCCCGCTGGCCGCCGCCAACGCCGCGCTGGAGTGGCCGGCCGAGCCGCATCTGGTGCTGTGGCAGGCCGCGAACATCCTGCGGGAGCACCGCGGCGACGGCCACCTGGCGGCGCTGCAGGCCGCCGGGCTGGACGGCTGCGAGGCGCTGGCGTCCTTCGCGTCGGTCGGCGCGGCACCGGTGGCGAACTTCGCCTCCCGCGGCTGGAGCGCGCAGGCGTGGGCGGCGGCCCGTGCCCGGCTCGCCGACCGGGGACTGCTCGACGCCGACGGCGCCGCCACCGAGCGGGGACGCGCGGTGCGGGACGAGGTGGAGCGGATGACCGACGAACTGGCCGCCGCGCCGTACCGGACGCTGGGCGAGGCCGGCTGCGCACGGCTGGCGGAGCTGAACCGGCCCGTCTTCTCGGCCGTGGTCGCCTCCGGACTGCTGCCCACGCAGTCCACCTTGGGCATCCTCACCGTCCGCGCGCCCGGGCCGCGGTGAACCGGAGCGGGTGAGCGTGCTCCGGGCGCCGCTCCCCCGGCCGCCTCCCCAACGGCGCCCGGAGCACGCGCGGATGCCCCACCGCTTCTGGATCACATCGCGAGACAGCCCTTGCCAACCGGCCCCACCAGGGCGTTCTCTCTGCGGGTGCGAACCGGACAGCAGAACACCCCGCCCCACTCCGACGACTCCCCCGACCCGGCCGCCGAGCAGCGCGGAGCGCGCCGCGCGGTGACGCTCTTCCCGCTCCTGGTCCTGCTCGCGGGCGCGCTCGGCCTGCTCAGTCCCGGCAGCTTCACAGGCGGCGCGGAAGCGGTGCCCTACCTGCTCGGGGTCGTGATGTTCTGCATGGGGCTCACGATGACCGTGCCGGACTTCCGGAGCGTCGTCCGCCGCCCCTGGGCGGTCGCGCTGGGGCTGGCGGCCCAGTACCTCGTGATGCCGGGGCTGGGCTGGCTGGTCGCGCAGGGCCTGGGCCTGTCCCCGCAGCTCGCCGCCGGGCTGATCCTGGTCGGCTGCTCACCGGGCGGGACGGCGTCGAACGTCGTGACCTATCTGGCGCGCGGCGACGTGGCGCTCTCGGTCTCGGTCACCTCGGTCTCCACGTTCGTCGCGCCGCTGCTGACTCCGCCGCTCACGCTGTTTCTCGCGGGCGAGTTCCTGCCCGTGGACACCGGCTCGATGGTCGGCGACATCGTCAAGACGGTGCTGCTGCCGGTCCTCGGCGGGCTGCTGGTCCGGCTGCTCGCCGGGCGCGCCGTCGAACGGGCGCTGCCCGCGCTGCCCTGGCTGTCCACGGCGACCATCGCGGTCATCGTCACCATCGTGGTGGCGGGCAGCGCGGGCACCATCAAGTCGGCGGCGGCGCTGGTGTTCCTGGCGGTGGTGCTGCACAACGGGCTGGGCCTGGCGCTCGGTTACACCGTGGGGCGGCTGTCCCGGCTCGGCGAACCGGCCGGGCGCGCGCTGGCCTTCGAGGTCGGCATGCAGAACTCGGGGCTGGCCGCCTCGCTGGCCGCGGCGCACTTCAGTCCGCTCGCGGCGCTGCCGGCCGCCGTCTTCTCCGTGTGGCACAACGTCTCGGGCGCGCTGGCCGCGGCCTGGTTCGTGCACCGCGACCGGAGCGCCGCGGCACGGGCGAGCACCGGCGCGGGCCGCCCGGCGGACTCCGGAGCGGCGGACCTGGGCGACCCGGCAGACGCCGTCCCCGCGGACTCCGGCGCGGCGGACTCCGGCCCGGCGTCGGCGGGCGGAGCCGACGGCGCGGAGCCGGCCGCCGGGCCGCGCGCCGCGGGCTGAGCGCGGCACCCCGGCACCGGCCCGCTCGGCGGTCGGCGCTCAGCGCTCCTTCTGCGCCAGCGCCAGCAGATGGTCGGCCAGCGCCTGGCCGCCGTCGGCGTCGCGGCTGATCAGCAGCAGGGTGTCGTCACCGGCGATGGTGCCGATGATCTCGTGCACCCCGGCCTGGTCGATGGCCGAGGCCAGGAACTGTGCGGCGCCGGGCGGGGTGCGCAGGACGACGAGGTTGGCGGACGCCTCGGCGGAGATGAGGAGTTCGCCGGCCAGCCGGGCCATCCGGGCCTCGGTGGCCGACTCGCCCAGCGGAGCCCGCGGGGTGGGGTCCCCGCCCTCGGCGGGGACCGCGTAGATGAGCTCGCCCCCGGTGTTGCGGATCTTGACGGCGCCCAGCTCGTCGAGGTCCCGGGAGAGGGTGGCCTGGGTGACCGTGAGCCCGTCGTCGGCCAGGAGCTTGGCGAGCTGGCTCTGCGAGCGGACCGGCTGCCTGCTGAGAATGTCGACGATGCGGCGGTGCCGGGCCGTCCGGGTCTGCGGGACGGCCTGTCCCCCGTGCTGCTCCTCGGTCATCGTGCGCGTACCCCTCTGATTCATCTGCTTCGGATCATCCTCTGCCGGCCGCGGCGCCGGACGCTGCCGCGTCGAGGACGGCGGGCAGCGCGCTGACGAGCGCGTCCACCTCCTCCTCGCCGACGATCAGCGGCGGAGCGAGCCGGAGGACGTCCGGAGCGACCGCGTTCACCAGGAAGCCCGCGTCCTGCGCCGCCTGCTGCGCGCGCGGCGCGACCGGCTCGGTGAGCACGATACCCAGCAGCAGCCCCGCACCGCGGACCTGCGCGACCATGGGATGGCCCAGCCCGGCGACGCCGTCGCGCAGCCGCGCGCCGACCCGCTTGACGTGGTCGAGCAGTCCCTCGGCGGCGATGGTCTCCAGTACCGCGAGCCCGGCGGCGCAGGCGATGGGGTTGCCGCCGAAGGTGGAGCCGTGCTGGCCGGGCTCCAGCAGCTCGGCCGCGGCCCCGAAGGCCAGCACGGCGCCGAGCGGCAGCCCGCCGCCCAGCCCCTTGGCGAGTGTGACCACGTCCGGCTCGACGCCCTCGGCCTGGCAGGCCAGCCAGTGCCCCGTCCGGCCGATGCCGGTCTGGATCTCGTCCAGCACCAGCAGCGTGCCGGTGGCGGCGGTGATCTCGCGGGCCGCGGTCAGATAGCCCTCGGGCGGGACGACGACGCCGTTCTCGCCCTGGACCGGCTCGACGATCACGAAGGCCGTGTCCTCGGTGACCGCCGCGCGCAGCGCCTCCGCGTCGCCGTAGGGCACGTGGGTGACCTCGCCGGGCAGCGGACGGAAGGGGTCCTGCTTGCCGGGCTGGCCGGTCAGCGCGAGGGCCCCCATGGTGCGGCCGTGGAAGCCGCCGTGGGTGGCGACCATGCCGGTGCGGCCGGTGCGCCGTCCGATCTTGAAGGCGGCTTCGACGGCCTCGGCCCCGGAGTTGGCGAAGTAGACCCGCCCCGGCCGGCCCGCGACCTCCAGCAGCTTCTCGGCGAGCAGCACCGGCGGCTCGGCGATGAAGAGGTTGGAGACGTGGCCGAGCGTGGCGACCTGGTCGGAGACGGCCCGCACGACCGCCGGGTGCGCGGTGCCGAGCGCGTTGACGGCGATGCCGCCGACGAAGTCGAGGTACTGCCTGCCCTCGGCGTCCCACAGCCTGCTGCCCTCGCCGTGGGTGAGGGGGATGCGCGGCGTGCCGTAGTTGTTCATCAGGGCGCCCTGCCACCGGCCGGTGAGGGCGGAGTTGTCGTGCGCGATGGTCATGCGGGGCCCTCCGCGTCGTCGTCCACGGTCAGCGGCGCGCCGGGCGGGGTGTGCCGCGGCGCGGGAACGGCGTCGGGCACGACCATCGTGCCGATGCCCTCGTCGGTGAAGATCTCCAGCAGGATGGAGTGCGGCACCCGGCCGTCCAGCACCCGGGCGGTGTGCACTCCGTTGCGTACGGCGTGCAGGCAGCCCTCCATCTTGGGCACCATCCCGCTCGCCAGGTCGGGCAGCAGCTTCTCCAGCTCCGCGGCGGTCAACTCGCTGATCACGTCGTCGCTGTTCGGCCAGTCCGCGTACAGGCCCTCCACGTCGGTGAGGACCATCAGCGTCTCGGCACCCAGCGCCGCGGCGAGCGCGGCGGCCGCGGTGTCGGCGTTGACGTTGTAGACATGGTCGTCGTCCGCGCTGCGGGCGATGGAGGAGATCACCGGGATCCGGCCGTCCGCCAGCAGCGCCTCGATCGCTCCCGTCTCCACGGAGCTGATGCGGCCCACCCGGCCGAGGTCGACGGGCTCGCCGTCGACCTCGGCCAGATGCTTGGTCGCCGCCATGATGCGGGCGTCCTCGCCGGTCATCCCGACGGCCAGCGGGCCGTGCTGGTTGAGCAGGTTGACCAGCTCGCGCTGGACCTGGCCCGCCAGCACCATCCGTACGACGTCCATGGTCTCGGGCGTGGTCACCCGCAGCCCGGCGCGGAACTCCGACTCCAGTCCGAGCCGGTCGAGCTGCCTGCTGATCTGCGGGCCCCCGCCGTGCACGACCACGGGGCGCAGCCCGGCGTGCCGCAGGAAGACGACGTCCTGGGCGAAGGCCGCCTTCAGCTCCTCGTCCACCATCGCGTTCCCGCCGAACTTGATGACGACGGTCTTTCCGTGGTGCCGGGTCAGCCAGGGCAGCGCCTCGACGAGGGTCTGCGCCTTGGGCAGCGCGGTGTGCTTGCGGGTGCTCGGCTTCCGGGTGCTCATGACGAGTACGCGCTGTTCTCGTGGACGTAGTCGGCCGTCAGGTCGTTGGTCCAGATGACGGCGGACGCGGCTCCGGCGTGCAGGTCGGCGGTGATGCGGACCTCGCGGAAGCGCATGTCGACCTTGTTCCGGTCCTCGCCGACCGAGCCGCCGCGGCAGACCTGCACCCCGTTGATGGACACGTCCAGCGCGTCGGGGTCGAAGGCCGCGTCGGTGGTGCCGATGGCGGCCAGCACCCGGCCCCAGTTGGGGTCCTCGCCGTGCACGGCGCACTTGAGGAGGTTGTTGCGCGCGATGGTGCGGCCCACCGTGACGGCCTCGTCCTCGTCGGCCGCGCCGACCACCTCGATCCGGATGTCCTTGGAGGCGCCCTCGGCATCCCGGACGAGCTGCTGCCCCAGGTCGGCGCAGACCGCGCGGACCGCCTCGGCGAACGCGGCCGCCTCCGGCCGCACGCCGCTCGCGCCGGAGGCGAGCAGCAGCACCGTGTCGTTGGTGGACATGGCGCCGTCGGAGTCGATCCGGTCGAAGGTGGTGCGGGTGGCGGCGCGCAGCGCCGCGTCCAGTTCCCCGGCCGACAGGTCGGCGTCGGTGGTCAGCACGACCAGCATGGTGGCCAGGCCCGGCGCGAGCATGCCCGCGCCCTTGGCCATCCCGCCCACCGTCCAGCCCGCGGGGTCGGAGACGACCGCGGTCTTGTGCACGGTGTCGGTCGTCTTGATGGCGAGGGCGGCCTTCTCGCCGCCGTGCGCGGAGAGCGCGGCGGTGGCGGCCTCGACTCCGGGCAGCAGCGCGTCCATCGGCAGCCGCTCCCCGATCAGTCCGGTGGAGGCGACGGCGATCTCGGCGGCGCTGTGTTCGGTGCCGGTGGCGGAGGTCAGCGCCGCGGCGGTCCGCTCCGCGGTGGCGTGGGTGTCCTGGAAGCCGGGTGCGCCCGTGCAGGCGTTGGCGCCGCCGGAGTTGAGGATGACGGCGGAGACCCGGCCGCCCTTGAGCACCTGCTCGGACCAGAGCACCGGCGCGGCCTTGACGCGGTTGGCGGTGAAGACTCCGGCCGCGGCCTGGCACGGGCCGGTGTTGACGACGAGCGCGAGGTCGGGGGCCCCGCTCTGCTTGATGCCCGCGGCGATGCCCGCAGCCGTGAATCCGCCGGCCGCTGTGACGCTCATGGTGCGACTCCGATCGTGGAAAGTCCCAGTCCCTCGTCCAGGCCGAGGGCGATGTTCATGCTCTGCACGGCACCGCCCGCGGTGCCCTTGGTGAGGTTGTCGACCGCGCTGACGACGACGATCCGGTCCGCCTCCGGGTCCCGGGTGACCTGGAGGTGCACCGCGTTGGAGCCCTGCACGGAGGCGGTGGCGGGCCACTGCCCCTCCGGGAGCAGGGTGACGAAGGGCTCGTCCTGGTACGCCTTCTCGTAGGCGGCCCGCACCTGCTCCGCGGTGGTGCCGGGGGCGGCCTTGGCGGAGCAGGTGGCGAGGATGCCGCGCGGCATCGGGGCGAGCGTCGGGGTGAAGGAGACGGTGACCCGGCGCCCGGCGGCCGCCGAGAGGTTCTGGACCATCTCGGGGGTGTGCCGGTGGGTGCCGCCGACTCCGTACGGGCTCATCGAGCCCATGACCTCGCTGCCGAGCAGGTGCGGCTTGAGGGCCTTGCCTGCGCCGGAGGTGCCGGTCGCCGCGACGACCACGGCCTCGGGTTCGGCGAGGCCGGCCGCGTAGGCGGGCGCGAGCGCGAGGGAGACGGCGGTGGGGTAGCAGCCGGGGACGGCGATCCGCCGGGTGCCGCGCAGCGCCGCACGGGCGCCGGGGAGCTCGGGGAGGCCGTAGGGCCAGGTACCGGCGTGCGGGGTGCCGTAGAAGCGCTCCCAGGCGGCGGCGTCGGCCAGCCGGAAGTCCGCGCCGCAGTCGACGACCAGCGTCTCGTCGCCGAGCTGCTCGGCGACGGTCGCCGACTGCCCGTGCGGGAGGGCGAGGAAGACCACGTCGTGGCCGCGGAGCAGCTCCGCGGTGGTCTCCTCCAGCACCCGGTCGGCATACGGGACCAAGTGCGGCTGGAGGGTGCCGAACCGCTGCCCGGCGTTGCTGTTCCCGGTCAGCGCCCCGACCTCGACCTGCGGATGCCCGGCGAGCAGGCGCAGCACCTCACCCCCCGCGTACCCGCTCGCTCCCGCCACTGCCGTGCGCACTGCCATGAGACCTCCTCCTCAGAGGCATGACTATACGCAGGGCGGCAGTTTTATGCAATGAATCGTGTGATCAATCGCCTGAGGCGGTGCGGGCGAGCCCAGCGGCTCACGGGGAGCCCCCTGCCTGCCCGCAGATTCCCGCGCAGGCCAGAAATCAGTAGCCATGGACATAATAGCCATGTACTTTATGAGTCATGAGCAACGGCGCACCGGGCCCCACGCCCGGATTCCTGGTATGGCGGCTCGCCAACAAGTGGCGGGTCGCAGTGGACCGCGCGGTGGCTCCGCTGGGCCTCACCCACGCGCAGTACTGCCTGGTCGCGTCGCTGCACGGGATGCAGCGCACCGGCGAGCGGCCGAGTCAGCGCCGGCTCGCCGACCACACCGGCCTGGAGGCCCTGTACGTCTCGAAGCTGGCGCGGGCCCTGGAATCGGCCGGGCTGATCGAGCGCACCCGCGACCCGCGCGACCCGCGCGCGGTACAGCTTTCCCTCACCGGGCAGGGCCAGGCCGTCACGCGGGAGGCCATCGCGGTGGTCCAGCAACTCCTGCAGCAGTTGCTGGAGCCTCTCGGCGGCCTCGACGGTCCGCGAACCGAAGCGTTCACCGACGAGCTGACGACCCTGCTCGACGTATCTCTCGCGCCATCCGCACCGCACGACGACAGCACTCAGAGCGACGACACCGCTCAGAGCGACGGAACCACTCGGAGGAGAGCACCATGACCACCACGGCACCCGTGGCCGACGCCCGCATGCTCGGCCTGGCCCACTATGCCGCCCGCGGCGTCCTGGAACATGTCCTGGCCCGGCACGGCCTCACCTTCGAGCAGCAGGTGGCCCTGCGCACCCTCGTCACCGCCGGGACTCCCCTGACGGCGGACGACGCCGTCGCCCGGGTCCGGGGCTCCCTCAAGGCCGCTCCGGTCGACATCCGCGCCACTCTCGACGAGCTGCTGGCCGAGCAGTTGATCCTCGCGGACGACGCGCTCCTTCGCCCCACCGACGCGGGGCGCGAACTGCTCGCCGCCGTCGGAGCGGAGACCGCACCCCTCTCCGCCCGCATCTGGGGCGGGATACCGGACGAGGACCTGGCGGCCGCCGGTCGCGTCCTCGCCCTGGTCACCGAGCGCGCCGATGCGCAACTCGCGGAGCTGACGGCCTGACCGCCCGAACGCCCGACCGCAGCGCTGCACGGTGGTCCGGAGTGCTTCAGCCGGCTCGCACACGCCTGCTGAAGCACTCCGTCACAGGCAGCGGCAGGCCCCGCCGGCCGCACCGGGAACGCGCCGGGACCGGCGCGGCGGCAGGCCCGCTACCGCTGCCGGGTGGCCTGCCGCCGCTCCCTCACTTCAGGTGGCGGGTGAAGAACCGGGCCGCGGCCTCCCCGGCGAACTGCGGGACGCCCGTGTGTCCGCCCATGTTGGCGTGCAGGGACTTCTCCTGGGAGCCGAAGGCGTCGAACAGGTCCAGGGCTGCCTGCCGGTCGTTGCCCTCGTCGTCCCACTGCAGCAGCACGTGCAGCGGAACGGTGACCCGCCGGGCCTCCTCGAACATGACGCGGGGCACGAGACTCCCGGCGAAGAGGCCGGCGGCCGCGATGCGCGGCTCGACGACCGCGAGGCGGACGCCGACGGAGATCACTCCCCCCGAGTACCCGACCGGGCCGCCGATCCCTGGCAGCGCCAGCAGGGCGTCCAGGGCCGCCTGCCATTCCGGGACGGCCTCCTCGACGAGCGGGAGGACGAGGGCGTCGATGATCTCCTCGTCGACCGGACGGCCGGTCTCCTTGGCCCGGCGCAGGTCGGCGCGGGCCTGTTCGAGGACGGGCAGGCGGGGCCGGTCGCCGCTGCCGGGGAGTTCGACGGTGGCGGTGGCGAATCCGTCCGCTGCGGCGTGCCGGGCCCGCGCCGCCAACCGCGGGTACATCCTGCGCAGTCCGAGCGTGGGGTGGCCCAGCAGGATCAGCGGGACCGGTGCGGAGGCGACGGCGGTGGCGGGTGTCCACAGGATGCCGGGGATCCCGTCGAGGGTGAATGCGCGTTCGAGGACGCCGTCACCGAGGGGCTGTTCGGAAGTGAAACGCATGGTCGTGCCTTTCGGGAGTGCGCGTGATCGGCGCTCCCGGACGACCTATCGCCCGACCGTGACCCCGGAGGGGAGCACCCATGTCGAAACGTTCACGGGTACCACCTCCTCACTCCTCGCACGGCCGCCGGCAACATAGCAGCGGCCGCGGCGGGGCTGCCAACGGTTTTCCGGGCCCGCGTCACGCCGGCGACTGCGGGAGCTTGGCGGCGACGGCGTCGAGGACCCAGTCCAGGCCGTTCGCGAAGGACGTCCCGGCGTCCACCTCCGTGCCGTCGTGTACGGCCTTGGCGAGTGCCGGGAAACGGCCGGTGGCCAGCATCTTCGTCACGTGCGACCCGTGGGCGCGCTGCCAGTCGCGGTCGGACAGGCCCGTGGCGCGCTCGGCCCGCAGGTTCGCGACCTCGCGCCTGATCGCGCCGGTGGTGTAGGCGCCGACGGTCTCCACGGCCCGCATGACGGTGTCGAGGCCGGCGAGGCCGTCGAGCGCCGACAGCCTGGCCTCGGTCACGGCGAGGCCGTTCGGCCCCAGGGTCGGGCGGCCGCCGAGCAGGTCGGCGAGCCATTCGTGGCGGAGCGCTGCCTGCCTGGTGCGGTGGGCGAGGACGCGCAGCGCCTCGCGCCAGTCGCCGGGCTGCTCGTCGGGGAGGATCTCGCCCTGCACCTCGTCCACCATGAGGTCGAACAGCTCCTCCTTGGTGGAGATGTAGCGGTACAGCCGCATCGGACCGGCGTCCAGCCGGGCGGCGACCTTGCGCAACGACACCGCTTCCAGCCCGCCCTCGTCGGCCAGCGCGACGGCGGCGGCGACGATCCGCTCGCGGTCGAGCGGCACGGGGCGAGTCGGCGGTTCCGGCCGGTCCCACACAGTCATGGGAACACCCTACTGTTGCGATACACCGTAGCGTCGCAATACAGTGTATCGGTATGAGACATCGCATCGCAGTGGTCGGAGGCGGCCCTGCCGGTCTGACCTTCGCCCGCGTCCTGCACCGCCACGGCCACCCCGTCGCCGTCCTCGAACGCGACCCCTCCCCCGACGCGCGCCCCCCGGGCGGCACCCTGGACCTGCACGAAGGGCTGGGTCAGCGCGCACTGGAGAAAGCCGGGCTGCTGGCCGAGTTCCGGAAGGTGTCCCGCCCCGAGGGGCAGGCCATGCGCATCCTGGACCCCGACGGGACCGTGCTGCGCGACTGGCAGCCCCGCCCGGACGAGCGGGCCAATCCCGAGATCGACCGCGGCCGGCTCCGCGACCTGCTGCTCGGTCCACTGGACGTCCGGTGGGGGCAGGACGTGACACAGGTGGTGCCGGGCATGCGGGACGGCGCACTGGTCCGCTTCGCGGACGGGCGGGAGGAGACGTTCGACCTCGTGATCGGGGCGGACGGCGCCTGGTCCCGGACCCGCGCGGCGGTCTCGCCGGTGACTCCGCACTACACCGGCGTCACCTTCGTCGAGACCTCCCTGGACGACATCGACACCCGCCACCCCGACCTCGCCCGGCTGGTCGGCGACGGCTCGATGGCCGTGTACGGCGCGAACCGGGCTCTGGTCGCGCAGCGCAACAGCGGCGGCCACGTCAAGGTGTACGCCCAGTTCCGCGCACCGCTGGACTGGCACACGGAACTGGACCTCGCCGACGGAGAGGCGGTACGCGCACATCTGCTGACGCTGTTCGACGGCTGGGCCGCTCCCGTCCTCGACTTCCTCCGCCGCGGCACCGCCTTCGTCCACCGCCCGCTGCACGTCCTGCCCGTGTCCCACACCTGGACGCACGTCCCCGGAGTGACGCTGCTGGGCGACGCCGCCCATCTGATGCCCCCGCTGGGGGCGGGCGCGAACCTCGCCATGCTGGAGGGCGCCGAACTCGCCGAGTCCCTCGCCGCCGGCTCCGGGGATCCGGACGAGGCCGTCCGCGCCCACGAGGAACGCATGTGGGACCGGGCCGGCAGATGGGCGGAGCTGACCGCGGCCGGTCTGGAACGCCTGGTGAACCCCGACCCCGCCCAGGCCGTCGCCCTCTTCGACGAAGTCCAGCCGTCCTGACCGGCGCGGGCGGTCCCACCGCCCGCGCCGACGGCCGGCCGGCCCCGCGCCCCGCGCCCCGGCCCCGGCCCCGGAAAATGTCTCGCACCGCGGGCCGCCCCGCCGTGATACTGCCCCGCATGCCTTCCTTCTCCGACTTCGACACCCGCGGCTACCGGACCGTGGATGTGGCCACCGGCTACGGCCGGTGGGTCAGCACGTACGAGGACACCGTCGAGGACGTGATGGACCTCGCGCTGCTGGCCGAACTGACGGTGCCCACCTGGAGCGGGGCGCGGCGGACGGCCGATCTGGGCTGCGGCACCGGGCGGACCGGCGCCTGGCTGCGGCAGCGGGGCGTCACCGGCACCCTCGACGGGGTCGACCTCACCCCGCAGATGCTGGAGCGGGCCCGTGCCAGGGGCGCACACGACCGGCTCCAGGAAGGCGATGTGCGCGCCACCGGGCTGGAGTCGGGCGCCTACGACCTGGTGATCTCCTCGCTCATCGACGAGCACCTGCCCGATCTGCGGCCGTACTACCGGGAGGCCCGGCGGCTGGCGGCCCCGGGCGCGCACTGCGTGGTCGTCGCCTTCCACCCGCACTTCATCATGGCCTCCGGCATGCCCACCCACTTCACCGACGCCTCCGGCGAGGACATCGCCATCGAGACCCACGTCCATCTGCTCAGCGACCACGTGGCGGCGGGACTGGGCGCCGGGTGGCGGCTCGTGGAGATGCGCGAGGGCATCGTCGACGAGCGGTGGCTGGCCCGCAAACCGAAGTGGGCGACGTTCCGCAACCACCCCGTCTCGGCCGCGCTGGTGTGGGCGCGGGAAGACGGCTGAGCACCACACGGACGGTAGGCCGGACGACGGGCGCGGCGGGGTTTGCCTTGGAGCACGCTCCAGCGCCTGGCGTCCCTGGCGGATCGCACGGAGCACCTGGCCCGGCATCCGTTCACCGCGTTTCTCTTTCCCCTTCAGGAGGTACCGACATGACCCTTCCCACCCGCCACCTCGGCGATCTGGCCGTCTCCGCGCAGGGCCTCGGCTGCATGGGGATGAGCGACGCCTACGGCAAGTCCGACGAGGCCACCTCCGTGGCCACCCTCCACCGGGCACTCGACCTGGGCGTCAACCTGCTGGACACCTCCGACTACTACGGTGAGGGCGCCAACGAGGAACTCGTCGGCCGCGCCGTCGCGGGCCGCCGCGACGAGGTGGTGCTGGCGACCAAGTTCGGCTTCGCCAACAAGCTGGACGACCCCATCCGCATCCGGGGCGACGCGGCCTATGTGCGCCAGGCGTGCGAGGCGTCGCTGCGGCGGCTGGGCACCGACCACATCGACCTGTACTACCAGCACCGCGTGGACCCCGAGGTGCCCATCGAGGAGACGGTCGGGGCGATGGCGGAGCTGGTCGCCGAGGGCAAGGTGCGCCACCTGGGGCTGTCCGAGGCGAGTGCGGAGACGGTCCGGCGCGCCCACGCGGTGCATCCGATCAGCGCCCTGCAGAGCGAATGGTCGCTGTGGACCCGCGACCTGGAGGACGGCACGGCCCAGGTCTGCCGCGAACTGGGCATCGGGGTGGTGCCCTTCTCGCCGCTCGGCCGCGGCTTCCTGACCGGCCGCTACACCTCGGTCGACACCATGGAGGAGTCGGACAGCAGGCGCGGCATGCCGCGTTTCACCGGGGAGAACTTCGACCGCAACCTGGCGATCGTCGAGCGGCTGGAGGAACTGGCCGAGCGGCGCGGCGTCACGGCGGGGCAGCTCGCCCTGGCGTGGGTGCAGCACCGGGGCGACACGGTGGTGCCGATTCCCGGCACCCGGCGGCAGAAGTATCTGGAGGAGAACGTGGCGGCGCTCTCGATCTCGCTGACCGCGCAGGAGTTGGCCGACATCGAGGCGGCGGCTCCGCGGGACCGGATCGCCGGTGCCCGCTACGACGACGGCAGCCTGGCCTTCGTCAACGGCTGAGCGGCAGCCGGCCGGTGGCCGCGCGGAGCACGGCGCGGACGGCGGCGGGCGCCGGGAGGGCCGCATGCGGATCGCGACTGCGGGCGGCCCGGGGCGCCGCGGATCACAGCAGGTCGAGGTGCCAGGCACCGGCGCCGCCCGCGAGGGCGAGGGTGGCGAGCGGGTGCGCCTCGACCTGCCAGTAGGCGTGCGGCGGGGCCTTGAGCACGTAGCAGAGCGCCGCGCGCAGGACGGACGGTTCGGTGACGGCCACCGCCTGGTCGCCGTCACCCACCGGACGGGTGTCGAGCCAGCCGCCGATCCGGCGGATGAAGGACAGCAGGGACTCCCCGCCGTGCGGCGCGGAGCACGGGTCGGCGTACCAGCGGTGCACGGCCTCCGGCTCGCGGGCCGCCACCTCGGCGAGGGTGGCGCCGCGCCAGCGGCCCATGTCGCATTCGAGCAGCGCCGGCTGGGCGAGCGGGGCGAGGCCGAGCACGGCGCCGGTCTCCCGGCAGCGCGCCGAGGGCGAGCAGTAGCGCAGTTCGGCGGCGGCGAGGTGGGAGAGCGCGGGGGCCCGGCGGACGACCTCCTCCCAGCCGGCGGCGTCCAGGGAACGCTCGTCGTCGAAGCGCACGTTCGCCACGGGAGAGCTGCGGCCCGCGGCGAGTAACGTCATTCGCACGTGCATGCGCCGAGAGTAGAGCCGGACGGCCCGGTGTTCGAGAGGCAGACGTCCGGCAGTTGTGTGCGCACTCCGCTTTCGGACGCGGCCACGCGGGCAGAGCACGCGAAGCGGGCGGCGCCGTGCAGGCCGGGCCCACACCCGCTGGGCCTCCGCCCACCGGGCGGCCTCGGTCAGCTCCGCGTGAGCACCTCGGCGCAGGCCGCACCCAGGCGGCGTACGCCCTCGACGATGTCGCCCTCGGCCGCCGCGGGGGCGAAGGTGAGCCGGATGTGCGGGGCCGGGGACTCGGCGGCGAAGTAGGGGCTGCCGGGCGCGACGGCGACACCGGCGCGGAGCGCGGCGGCGGTCAGCACACCCTCGTCGGTGCCGTCGGGCAGCCGCAGCCACAGGTGGTAGCCGCCGCGCGGGGCGTGCGCCAGGCCCAGCGCGGGCACCTGGTCGGCGAGCGCGGCGAGGGTCAGTTCGCGGCGGGTGCGCAACTCGGCGGCGACGGTCCGCAGATGACGGGGCCAGGCGGGGGCCCCGACGAGTTCGAGTGCGGCCTCCTGGAGCGGCCGCGGCACGAAGAAGGTGTCGACGATCTGAATGGCGCGCAGCCGCTCCAGCACCGGCCCGCGGGCGGCCAGCGCACCCACCCGCAGGCTCGGCGAGGTGGCCTTGGTCAGCGAGCAGATGTGCACGACGACACCGTCGGGGTCCTCGGCGCGCAGCGCGGGCGGCAGCGGCTCGGCGTCCTCGTGCGCGAGGTGCCGGGCGAAGTCGTCCTCGACGAGGAAGGCGCCCGCCTCGCGTACCGCGCGCAGCACCTCGCGGCGGCGGCCCGGCGCGAGGACGGCGCCGGTCGGGTTCTGGAACAGCGGCTGGCAGACGAACACCCGTGCGCCGCTGGCCCGGAACGCGTCCGCCAGCAGGTCGGGGCGTACCCCCTGGGAGTCCACCGGGACCGGCACGGGGCGCAGGCCCGAGGCGCGGGCCGCGGCGAGCATGCCCGGGTAGGTGGGGGATTCCACGAGCACGGCGGCACCAGGGGGCGCGAGGGCGCGCAGCGCGGTGGTGAGCGCGGACTGGCCACCCGCGGTGATCAGTACGTCAGCGGCCGCGACCGTGCCGCCGGGTCCCCCGATCTCCCGCGCGAACCAGCCGCGCAGCTCTTCGAGTCCTTCCAGGGACGGCCGCAGCCAGGCCCCCGGGCGGCGTCCGGCGCGGGCGAGCGCGGCGGCGAGCGCCTGCGTGGGCTGCAGGCCGGGCGGCAGATAGCCGCCGTTGAGTTCGAGCACTCCGGGCGGGGGCACGTCCAGCGTCGTGGTGACGCCGTTCGCGTCGACGCTGCGGGGCACCTGGTCACCGGAGGCTTCCGCGCTCAGGGCCACCTCCTGCCACGAGGTGTCGCCCCGCTGGAGCAGCGCACTGTCCGGGCGCCGGGCAGGGGCGCGGAAGGCGCCGACGCCGGGCCGGGTGACCACCAGTCCCTCGGCCACGAGCACCCCGAGTGCCCGCGAGACGGTGACCGGCCCGGCCCGGAACCGCTCGACCAGTGACCGGCTCGACGGGAGCTTTTCACCCGGGGAGTAGCGGTCCAGCTCTCCTCGAAGGGAAGCGGCCAGTTCAGCAACACTGCTACGCTCGACCATGAGAGACAACGATAGCGCTATCCGGCCCGCGCGGATAGCGGACCCGGCCCCGGACCTGACGGCGCCGACAGCGGCCCCGCACCCCGCCGCCGTGACCACTCCCGCGCCGAAGCACCCGGGCCCGGCCGCGGTTCCCGGGCCCGGCGCCCCGGCGACCAGCACCGGCGCGGTCTTCGCCGTGCTGGGAGTCGTCTTCTTCTCCCTCACCTTCCCCGCGACGAGCTGGGCGCTGGACGGGTTCGGCCCGTGGACGGCCGCCGCGCTGCGCGCCCTGATCGCGGGACTGGTCGCCGCGGGAGTGCTCGCGGCGCGGCGGGTACCGGTCCCGCACCGGCGGCACTGGGGCGGGCTCGCGATCGCCGCCTCCGGTGTCGTGATCGGTTTCCCGCTGCTGACCACACTCGCCCTGGAGACCTCGACCACCTCGCACGCCGCCGTGATCGTGGGCCTGCTGCCCCTCACGACCGCGCTGTACTCGACCGTACGGACCGGCTCACGTCCCGCTCCGCTGTTCTGGGTGGCCGCGCTGACCGGCGCCGCGGTGGTGGTGGCCTTCGCGGTGCAGCAGAGCGGCGGCGCCCTCGCCGTCGGCGACCTGTTCCTGTGCGGGGCGCTGCTGGTCTGCGCCGCGGGCTACGCCGAGGGCGGCAGGCTGGCCCGGGAGCTGCCCGCGCTGGAGGTGATCGGCTGGGCACTGGTGGCCTGCCTGCCGGTGGCCGCGGTCGGCTCCGCCCTCGCCCTGGCCCACGAGCCGGTGGCGCTGACCTCGCATTCCGTGCCGGGCCTGGTGTGGGGCGCGGTCGCCTCCCAGTTCGTCGGCATGCTCCTGTGGTACCGCGCGATGGGCCTCGCCGGGGTGGCCCGGACCAGCCAGGTGCAACTCGCCCAGCCGCTGCTTACGCTGGTATGGGCGGTGCTGCTACTCGGTGAGCGCCTGTCCCCCGCCGCACCCGCGGCGGCGCTCGCCGTGCTGGTGTGCATCGTGGTCGTACAGCGCAGCCGCGCCTGACCACCCGTAACAGGAGGGCAAGTCCATGCGAGCGAACACGGGCGACCAACTGCTGATGCACGGACGGACCGTGGGGCAGCACGACCGTACGGCGGAGATCCTGGAGGTCCTGGGCACCGAGGGTGAACCTCCGTACCGGGTGCGTTTCGACGACGGCCACGAAGCCGTGGTCTCCCCCGGCCCGGACTCGGTCGTGCAGGGCCACCGGGAACCGCACGGTCAGCAGCGCTGACCCCGGCGGACCGATCCCCCGCGGGAGGGCCACCGCTCCGGCCCCCCGGCCGGATGGGGCTGCCCGCGTCCGGCGGGCCGGGGCCCCGGCACCGGCACCGGCACCGGCCCGCGACAGGAGCACCCCACTCCGCACATTGGTGACCTTTCGCACCCGCCCCACTCCACCTGTGTCGGCACAGGTAACGTCGGGCGGCGGAGCAACGTGTCCCGGCGGCCCTCACAACACTCGGGACGGGTTCGCTGCGGACCGTGAAGTTCAGCGAAAGGCACGAGGTGACGGAGTCTGTAGCCGACGTAGCACGCGTCGGAGTGGTGGGCTGTGGGCAGATGGGTGCGGGTATCGCGGAGGTGTGTGCGCGGTCCGGCCTCGAGGTGATGGTCGCGGAGACCACCGGTGAGGCCCTGGAGCTCGGGCGCACCCGGCTGGTCAACTCGCTCGGCAAAGCCGCCGACCGCGGCAAGATCAGTCGGCAGGAGTGCGACGAGACGCTGGAGCGGCTCTCCTTCACCACCGACCTGGGCGACTTCGCCGACCGCGATCTGGTCATCGAGGCCGTGATCGAGAACGAGCAGGTCAAGACGGAGATCTTCCAGGTGCTGGACCAGGTGGTGACCCGCAGCGACGCCATCCTGGCCTCCAACACCTCCTCGATCCCGCTGGTGAAGCTCGCCGTGGCCACCTCGCGGCCCGACCAGGTCATCGGCATCCACTTCTTCAACCCGGCGCCGGTGCAGCAGCTCGTCGAGCTGATTCCCGCCCTGACCACCGGCGAAGAGACCGTCAAGCGGGCCGAGTCCGTGGTCGGCCAGGTACTGGGCAAGCACACCATCCGGGCACAGGATCGCTCCGGCTTCGTCGTCAACGCGCTCCTGATCCCCTACCTCCTCTCGGCCATCCGGATGTTCGAGTCGGGGATCGCCAGCCGCGAGGACATCGACAACGGCATGGAGATGGGCTGCGCCCACCCGATGGGCCCGCTCAAGCTCACCGACCTGATCGGCCTCGACACCGTCGCCTCGGTCGCCGACTCGATGTACGCCGAGTTCAAGGAGCCGCTCTACGCCGCTCCCCCGCTCCTCCAGCGCATGGTCGACGCGGGCCGCCTGGGCCGGAAGGCCGGCGCGGGCTTCTACGCCTACTCCTGAGCTGCGGAGACATGCTGTCCGGCCGTCGACCACCAGTCGCGGTCCTGGAACAGTGAAGGCCGCTGCCGGACGTACCGGTAGCGGCCTTCGAAGGTCGTTCAGTAGTGCGGCAGTTCGTGGACTCCTGGAACGCCGTGCTGAAGTCGCGTCGCCCCACCGGCAAGGCGATCTCCTGATCGGCTACCTGGTGGCGCCCCTGCGGGCGCGTCGCCACCCCTGGACGCCGCGTGCCGCTGCGCGCGTCTCGCTGCTGCGCTGTGCAGCTCGCCAGGCGGCCCAGAGCCGGTTCTCCCGGTTGCGGACCACGCGCACGACATCGTCACGGAACTCCTGGAGGCAGGGAACCGGCACGGCCACATCCTTCCAGGCTGCCCCGACGGCAAGCCGGAACAGATGTCACCAGACCATGCAGCAGCCCCAAGCGCTGGTGGTCGGTCGTGAAAGTGCTGGTTGGCGGACAGCGAAGGTGCCGATCCGGAAGGACACGCAAAGGGCTGGGCAGCTCAGCCGGATTCTGCGAGCAGGTGAACGACGCCGGCCGGGTTCTTGATCCAGTGGGTTCTGGATTCGAGGTTGTGCAGGGGTTCGACCTCGTCGCACGGGCGGATGCCGGTGCCGGCCAGTGTGGCGGTCGCCGCGTCCAGGTCATCGGTGTGGAGCTGCAACCACAGGTCGGGCTGGCTGTAGTTGTCGACGCAGTCCAGCCACAGCGTGTTGGGGCCGAACCGCACCGAATGAGTTGTTGAGACGGTCGGGGCGTAGGAAACGTCCTCTTCTTTGACGTCGAATCCCAGGGTGTCGCGGTAGAAGACCACGGTGGCCTCGTACTGCGCCTTGGGGATCTTCATGGCGATGTTCAGACCGGCGGTGAACTCAGGCTGGTTCATTGTCAGGTGGCTCCTTGGTCGGGGTGGCGGTGGCGCCCAGTGCGCGTTCCAGCGCGGTCAGCCGGTCATCCCATCTGTTGGCGAGCGTGGCCAGCCATATCTGGGCCGCGCGGATGGGCGCTGGTTCCAACCGGTAGGGGTGGCGCCGGCCGGCCGGTTCAGCGGAGCTGATCAGGCCCGCTTCGGCGAGCTGGTCGAGGTGCTTGGCCACTGCCTGTCGGCTGATCGGCAGCCGCCGGGCCAGATCGGTGACGGTCGCGGGTCCGGCGTGGGCGAGTTCGTCCAGCAGCGCCCGCCGGGTCGGATCGGTGAGCGCCGCGAACACCGCGACGGCCTGTTCCTGTGCATCAGGCCGCCGCATCGAGGTAGGTCTCCAGATCGCCCAGTTCTGCGGTCCATCCCTGGCTGTTGGCCTGGTGGGCGGACCGGGCAACGTGGTCGGCGGCCTGGGCGAACCCGCTCTCCACCAGACGCAGCCGGGTCCCGTCCGCTACGGGCTCCAGGGTGAAGGTCACCAGCGTCAGGGGCGCGTCGTCCCCCGGCCAGCCCTCGATTGGCCACCTGAACGCCAAACGGTGTGGTGGATCGACGATCGTGATCGTGGCGACGGATTCTTGGTCGAGGCCATCCCAGCGGAAATACGCTCGACCGCCGGGCCGTAGATCGATCTCAGCTACCGAGCCGAACCATTGCGACAGCCCTTCGGCGGTGGTCAGCGCGGCCCACACCCGCTCGGCGGGATGCCGCAGCACCGTCTCGCGTTCGATCCTGTCCGGAACCACACCCATACTCCTTCGCAACCTTTGAGTTGCCATAATGATGGCAACCTAATGGTTGCGATGAACGTTCCACAAGCCCGGCCCGGAACGCGCGAGCGTCGCACGACCTGCCAACCGTCCGCCGTGACTCATCCACCCCAGCTCGAGCCACGACCGGCGCTTCCCCTGCCCGCGTGTCGGCACCCGCTGTCCGCGGACTTCTTCTCCCCTCAAAAGGGCCGGGCCCGAGGCGCACCCCGACCCCAACAGCCCCTGCGCACACGGGAGACGGCGGCCGGAGGATCGCCACCCGGGCCCCGATCGGCGTACCGTTCTGAGTGTCCAGGTCAGAACGAGGAGTCCCGTATGCCCGAGCAGACTGACAGCAGCGAGACGTTCGGCCAGAGGGTCCGCCGAGCGCGCATCCGCAACGGACAGACCAGAGCAGTCGTCGGCGGACTCGTCGGCCGCAGCACCGAATGGGTCAAGGCCATCGAGACCGGCCGCCTCAAATGCCCCCGGCTTCCCCTGCTCCTGCACTTGGCAGACGTACTCGGCGTCACCGATCTCGCCGAACTGACCGGCGACGACCGCGTGACAGCCGCAGCCCATGCGAAGACGGCACACGAAGCTCTTCCGGGCGTCCGCGCGGCCCTCACCTCCTATCGTCTCTCCGGCCATGACGAGGAACCCGAGAGCGCCGACGAGCTGGCGCGCAGGGTCTCTCACGCCTGGCACCTGTGGCACGCACCTGGCGAACACCGCACGCGCATCGCCGCGGTCCTGCCCGACCTGCTCGCCGACGCCCAGCACTCCGCACGAGCTCTCGACGGAGTCGACCGGCGCCGTGCCCTGGTCGCACTCGCGGAGACGTACCACCTCGCCCAGCTCTTCCTCTCGTTCCAGCCCGCGCCCGAGCTGGTGATGCTCACCGGAGACAGGTCGATGGCGGCTGCCCAGGACGCGGACAGCCCCAGGGCGATGGCTGCCGCTGCCTGGTACATGAACCACGTCTTCCGGGACGCGGGCGAGCGGCACGAAGCCCGCGTCGACCTCGCGATGAAGGCCGCCGACCTCCTGCGCCCGGAGGCGTCACGGGACGAGTTGGCCCGCTGGGGACTCCTGCACCTGGCTGCGGCCCTGTCGTATGCGAAGGTCGGCCGCCGCGGTGATGCCGACCGGTTCTGGGACCGTGCCGACGAGGCGGCCCGGCGGCTGGGGCCTGACTACTCGCACCCGTACCTCATCTTCGGCCGGGGCATGGTGGACGCCTACGCGATCACCATGCAGAACGACTTGGTCCGGCCCGGCGCCGCGGTGGAGGCGGCTCACGCCGTGGAGATCGAAGGGACGCCGTCGGCTACACGACGCGCATTCCATCAGATCGAGTCGGCTCGGGCCTACGCTCTGCAGGGCGAGACCGTGGCGGTGGTGCACCTGCTGAAGCGCGCGTTCGAGACCTCACCGGAAACCGTGCGGTACAACCTGTTCGCTCACTCGACCCTGCGGGAGACGCCCGATCGCGGACTGGTGCGGGACGAAGTGAGGTATCTCCGCGCCAAACTGAGGGTGTCCGCGTAGGTACACTCCGTACCTGTCGGGAGGGGGGTACAGACCCTACCTGTAGCCCCCCGCACGGCTTCTTACCGTCTGTGCATTGCCCACTACAGAGGACACGGCGATGACACAGACGACGGAGCGCGCACCCTTCAAGCGCGGTGACTACCTGGTGGACGAGGCCACGCGGCAGCTCGTGCCGCCCGAGCCCGGTTGGGTGGGCCGCGTACAGCAGGTCCTCGGCGGGCCGCCGCCGCTGTACGTCCTGGTGACCCCGACCGGCTACGAGTGGCGGGCCCGTCCGGAGCACGTACGTGCCGCCACCGCAGCGGAACGCGCGGACTACGACGCCGCATTGGAACGCAGGCGCCGCGGGCTGCGCGAGCTCGGCCGTCGGCTCGCCGGGAGCCGCCGCGCATGAGCACCCTGAGGATCCGCGTCTCCCGTGACGGCGGCCGGACCTGGAGCCGGTGGCGCACGCTGCGCGGCGGCAAGCACTGTGCCATGCGTGCCGACTGGGGGCCCTGCCGGTGCCCGCGCTGCCGGGAGGGACGTGACCGGGATGCCGCCTGAACCCGCGACGACCACGCCCCGGGGCGGCACCTGGTACGGCGCCTGCCCCCGCTGCAAGCAGCCCTTGGAGCTGACCAGCGGACGCGACGGCACGGGCCGGGTCGTCAGCGCCCGCTGCCGCCACTGCCCGCCCGCTCACCCGCCAGGAGGACCGCTGATGCCCGGGACCGCCGGACAGGACGGCACACCATGACCGGCCGGGACGCGCCGAGCGGCCTGCTGGAGGTCGTGTCCGGCGGACTCGGGCGGTACTGGGACGGCACCGCCGTGACCGCGCCCGCCGCATGGACGGAGGCACCGCTCGCCGACCGGACCGCGGCCCTCACCGAGCTGGCCTGGCAGGCGCGCGGTGCGGAGAGCGCCCACCCGGCCACCCACGCCGCCAGCCGGCTGGCTCTCGCCGCCGCGCAGGAGGCGTGGGCCTGGGGGGTGGCTCTCGCCGCGGGCGCGGACATCCCGCCGTTCCGGCTGCTCCCCCGCTGGCTGGCGCACGATCCGCCGGATGTGCAACTGGAGGCGTGCGTCCGGCTCCTGGCGGCCGCCCGCACCGGCGTACTGCCCGCGGCCCCCTACCGCTGCGCGGTCTGCCCCGCGGACCAGAACCTCCACCTGGTCGTCCACGTCCGCTGCACCGGGCCCGGCCTCCAGGAGTGGCGCTGCGGACTGTGCGCCGGACTGCCCCTCGACCCGGACACCGTCCCCGAGCCCCTCGACGTCCTGTACCGGCGTCAGCCGGGCCGGGACGACGACCGGCCGTGACCCGTCGCCGTAGGCCCCGTCGTCGTGTGCCGGCGCGCCGGAGCGGCTTCCGCCGGACGAGCCGGCGCCGCGCTCCCGGGCCTGCCCCGGCGGGTGTGCGCGGCCCCGCGGCGGTACCGGCCGGGCCCGGAAGCGGGCCCGGCGGCCCGGCGTCACACGGCGGGGGTGTCGGCGTGCGGCTCACCGCCGGGCTGGTCCGGGTCGTCGTCGGAGGAGCCGCCCGACGTGTTGGACGTGCCGGAGGAACCGCTCGATGTTCCGAGCGGCTTGTCGGGCTTGCCGTCGAAGGGGGCGGCCGCGGTCCGGTCCGGCACCTCCGGCGCCGGGCCCGGCGCGCCATCCGGCGCCTCCGGCGCACCGTCCTGCGCGGCTACCGGCTGGTCGCTGGGCTTCCTGAGCTTCTCGACCGTCCGGCGGCGGGCCGCGTCGACCGAGGTCCGCACCACCGAGAGCGGCATGGCGACCGCCTCCAGGGGTTTGCGTTCGGCGTCCACGCCGAGGAACGTCTCGGCCAGTCCTCCGATGACCATGATGACCGCGCCGACCAGGAAGCCGATGTAGAGCCTGCCGCGTTCGGTGCCGTCGCCGATGAGCCAGCCGTAGAAGTAGGGGCCGGTGGCTCCGGCGGCCTGGCCGATGGCGAAGAAGAGCGCGATGGCCTTGCCGCGGACCTCCAGCGGGAAGATCTCGCCCGCCGTCAGGTAGCCGGAGGAGGCGCCCGCGGAGGCGAAGAAGAAGATGATGCACCAGGCGGCGGTCTGGGTGGTCGCGGTCAGCGCGTCGGCGACGAACAGCGTCGCGGTGACGCCCAGTGCGCACCCGGAGAAGAGGTAGGTGCCGGCGATCATCCAGCGCCGTCCCACGATGTCGAAGAACGGCCCCAGGACGATCGGACCCAGCAGGTTCCCCGCGGCGAACGCGAGCAGGTACATCGGGGCGTCCTCGTCGGAGACGCCGTAGAACTTCGTCAGTACCAGGGTGTACGTGAAGAAGATCGCGTTGTAGAGGAACGACTGCGTGATCATCAGCGTGGAGGCGAGCACGGCCCGCTTGGGGTACCTCCGGAAGAGCACCCGCAGCAGCGTGACGTAGGTGCTGTGCGCCGACTCGCTGATCTCGATGGCGTCCTTGTCCTCGACCGGCGGCAGCTTCTTGCCGTGGGCGCGCACGGCGGACTCGATCCGGGCGATGGCGGCCTCGGCCTCGGCCTCCCGCCCGTTCATGATCAGCCAGCGGGGGCTCTCGGGCAGATGGCGCCGGACGAACAGCACGGAGAAGCCCAGGACCGGGCCGAGCAGGAACCCGATCCGCCAGGCGACCGCGTCGTCGAAGGAGCTGAGGATCACCAGTTCGGCGACGGTGCCGACCATGGCGCCGGCCCAGTAGGTGCCGTTGACCAGCAGATCGACCCGGCCCCGGAAGCGGGCGGGCATCATCTCCTGGATCGCCGAGTTGATGGCCGCGTACTCGCCGCCGATACCGGTTCCGGCGATGAAGCGGGTCATGTACAGGAAGGCGTCCCAGCCGGGCCCCTGCCCGTAGGTGAGCGCGGTCAGCCCGCTGCCGAACAGATAGACGCCGAACGTCAGCAGGAAGAGCTTCCGCCGCCCGAAGCGGTCGGCCATCCGGCCGAAGAAGAGCGCACCGGTGACCTGGCCGACCAGGTAGACGGTCGCGATCAGGCCCGCTTCGCTGGAGGAGAGCCCCAGGGTGTCCGAGCGGGTGAGGACCGGGGTGATCGAGCTGGCGACCGTGATCTCCAGGCCGTCCAGGATCCACGCACAGCCCAGCGCCGCGATCATCTTCGTGTGGAAACCGGACCAGGGCATCCGGTCGATACGAGCAGGGATCAGGCTGCGGAGCGGTGAGTCCGCCGGACGGGATGATGAGTTCGCTGCTGCCACGACGTCACCCGTAACCGCCGCCGACCGTCCATCAGAAGATCGTCCGGGCTTCTCACCCGAAAAGATGAGGGGACATCCGCCGGTGACGGATGTCCCCTCGAACGCCGGGACGAGAATCGGTCAGGCGCCCCGCAGCACCGCGCCCGTCCGCTCGACCGCCTCGGCGACCGCCGCGTCCCGCGCGGCGGACGCCTCCTCGGCCTTGAGCGTGCGGTCCGGAGCCCGGAAGCGCAGCGCGTAGGCCAGCGACTTGCGGCCCGCGCCCAACTGCTCGCCGGTGAAGACGTCGAACAGCCGCAGCGACTCCAGCAGCTCGCCGGCACCGGCCCGCAGCGCGCTCTCCACCGCGGCGGCCGGGACGGCCGCATCCACGACCAGGGCCACGTCCTGCGTGGCCACCGGGAACGTGGACACGTGCGGAGCCCGCACCGGCTCGCCTCCGGCCCGCTCGACCAGGTCGAGGTCCAGCTCCATGGCGCAGGTGCGCTCCGGCAGACCCAGCGCCTTCAGCACCCGCGGATGCAGCTCCCCGGCGTGCCCGGCCGGCACCGGCGCGCCGTCCAGCAGCACGTGCAGCGCGGCGCAGCGCCCCGGGTGCCAGGGCGCGTGAGCGGCGCTCTCCACGGTGAGCCGCACGCCCGCCTCGGCGGCCACGGTACGCGCCGCCTCGACGGCGTCGGCCCAGGTGGCGGGACGGCCCGCGCCCCACCATCCGGCGCGCTCCCGGGAACCGGCCAGGACGACGGCCACGTGCCGGGGCTGCTCGGGCAGCGCGGCGTCCAGCGCGTCCAGCTCCTCCCGGGTGGGCCGCCGGGTGACCGGGGGCCGCCCGGCGGCGTCGCCGGTGCCGGTGGGCAGGAAGACCAGACCCGTCTCGAACAGCGCCAGGTCGTGGCTGCCGCGCCCGTCGTTGCGGCGCAGCGAGGCCAGCAGGCCGGGCAGCAGCGTGGTGCGCAGCCCGGGCTCCTCGTCGGAGAGCGGATTGACGAGCTGCACGGTGCGCCGCCGCGGGTCGCCTGCCTCCAGGCCCAGCGCGTCGAAGGCCGCGGCCCCGACGAACGGGTACGACGGCGCCTCCACATAGCCCGCGCCCGCCAGCGCCCGGCCGACCCGGCGGTGCAGCCGCTGGCGCTCGGTCAGCCCGCGGCCCGGCAGCGGCCTGGGCAGCGTGGCGGGCAGGTTCTCGTAGCCCTCCAGCCGGGCGACCTCTTCGGCCAGGTCGTTCGGGTCCGTCAGGTCCGGCCGCCAGGACGGCACGGTGACCGTCAGCTCGTCCGGCGCGCCCGGGGTGCCGGACGGCGCGGTGTTCCCGTAGACGTCGCAGCCGACCTGCTGGAGGCGGCGCACGACCGTCTCACGGCCGTAGGCGACGCCCGCGACGCGGTCGGGGTGGTCGGCGGTCATCCGGACCGTACGCGGCCCCGAGGGAGTGGTGATCTCGGTGACGCCCGGGTCGGCCGTGCCGCCCGCGAGGAGCTTGAGCAGGTCGACCGTGCGCTGCGCCGCCGCTGCCGCCGCCTGCGGGTCGACGCCGCGCTCGAAGCGGCGCGACGCCTCCGAGGAGAGCTTGTGGCGGCGTGCGCTGCGGGCGACGGAGACCGGGTCGAAGTGCGCGGCCTCGATCACCACGTCCGTCGTACCGGCGGCGGTGGCACCGTCCGGACCGGCGGCCGCATCGGCGATCTCGGTGTCGGCGCCGCCCATCACGCCCGCCAGGCCGATGGGCCCGCGGTCGTCGGTGATGACCAGGTCACCGGCGTCGAGCGTGCGCTTGACCCCGTCGAGGGTGATCAGCTTCTCGCCGCTCTCGGCGCGGCGCACCCCGATGGTGCCCTGGACCCGGGAGCGGTCGTAGGCGTGCAGCGGCTGGCCCAGTTCCAGCATCACGTAGTTGGTGATGTCGACGGGCAGCGAGACCGGGCGCATCCCGGCCTTCTGCAGCCTGCGCTGCAGCCAGATCGGGGACCGGGCCCCGGGGCGCAGCCCGGAGACGGTGCGCGCGGTGAACCGGTCGCAGCCCAGCGGGTCGGCGACCCGCACCGGGTAGCCGTCCGCGGTCGGCGGGGGCACGTCCAGCAGCGCCGGGTCGCGCAGCGGCAGCCCGTAGGCGGTCGCCGTCTCCCGGGCCAGGCCGCGCAGCGAGAGGCAGTAGCCGCGGTCGGGCGTCACCGCGATGTCGAGTACCTCGTCCACGAGTTCGAGCAGCTCGATCGCGTCGGTGCCGGCCTCGTGCTCGGGCGGCAGCACCAGGATCCCGCCGTGGTCCTCGCCCAGACCCAGCTCCCGCTCGGAGCAGATCATGCCCTCCGAGACGTGCCCGTAGGTCTTCCGGGCGCTGATCTCGAACCCGCCGGGCAGCACGGCGCCCGGCAGCACGACGACGACCTTGTCGCCGACGGCGAAGTTGGTGGCCCCGCAGATGAGGTTCTGCGGCTCCCCGGTGCCGTTCGCCCCGCCCACGTCCACCTGGCAGTAGCGGATGGGCTTCTTGAACCCGGACAGCTCCTCGACGGCCAGCACCCTGCCCACCACCAGCGGGCCCTTGAGCCCGGCACCGGTCCGCTCCACCGTCTCGACCTCGAGCCCGGCCGCGATCAGCCTGGCCGCGACGTCCCGGCCGGTCTCGGAAGCCGGCAGGTCGACGTACTCCCGGAGCCACGAAAGCGGCGCCCGCATCAGATCTCCATCCCGAACGGCAGGGTGAAGCGCACGTCACCCTCGACCATGTCTCGCATGTCCTCGACGTTGTGGCGGAACATCAGCATCCGCTCGATGCCGAACCCGAAGGCGAACCCGCTGTAGCGCTCGGGGTCGACACCGCAGGCCGTCAGCACCCGCGGGTTGACCATGCCGCAGCCGCCCAGCTCGATCCAGCCCTCGCTGCTGCAGGTACGGCAGGGGTGCTCCGGGTCGCCCACGGAGGTGCCCCGGCACACGAAGCACACCATGTCCATCTCGGCGGAGGGCTCGGTGAAGGGGAAGTAGGACGGCCGCAGCCGGGTGCCCAGCCCCTCCCCGAACAGCGCCGAGACCATGTGGTCGAGGGTGCCCTTGAGGTCGGCCATGGTCAGCCCCTCGTCGACGGCCAGCAGCTCGACCTGGCCGAAGACGGGGGTGTGCGTGGCGTCCAGCTCGTCGGTGCGGTAGACCCGGCCGGGGCAGATGACGTAGACGGGCAGTTCGCGCTCCAGCAGCGAGCGGATCTGCACCGGTGAGGTGTGGGTGCGCAGCACCACGCCGGAGTCCTCGGCGCCGCCCGGACCCTGCACGAAGAAGGTGTCCTGCATGGTGCGGGCCGGGTGGTCGGGGTCCAGGTTGAGCGCGTCGAAGTTGAACCACTCGGCCTCGACCTCGGGCCCCTCGGCGACCTCGTAGCCCATCGCCACGAAGACGTCCTCGATCCGCTCGGACAGCGTGGTCAGCGGGTGCCGGGCGCCGGCCGGACGGCGGTCGTGGGGCAGCGTGACATCCACGGCCTCCTCGACCAGCACGCGCTCGTCGCGCTCGCGCTCCAGCTCCTCCTGCCGGGCCTTGAGGGCCTTGTTGACGGCCCCGCGGGCCTGTCCGACCCGCTTGCCCGCCTCCGCCTTGGCCTGCGGCGGCAGCGCGCCGATCTCGCGGTTGGCCAGCGCCAGCGGGGAGCGGTCCCCCGCGTGCGCCGCCTTGACCTCGCGCAGCGCCTCCAGATCCCCGGCGGCGGCGACGGCGTCGAGCGCCTCGTCCCTGGCCCGGTCGATCGCTTCCGGTTTCAGTGCCTCGACCTCGACTGGGTCGTACGACTTGTTGGGTGCCGACATCTCTTCCCGTGTTTCCGATTGGTGGCTGCGCCCCGCCCGTGCCCGGTGACTGCGTGCCGGGGCCCGAGTCTAAGGGGGGCCGCCCGGTGGCGGACACGCGGAGGCCGCCGGGCCTCCGGTGCTGGTTGCGGAGTCGGCCCGTGCGCGCCGGTGAAGTCCGGTGTCAGGCCAGGAAGGCCGGGGCGCCCACGGGCAGGATAAATCGGAACCGGGCCCCGCTCGCGCCCGCGTCCTCGGCTCTGGCTCCCGCACCGGCCTGCGGCCGCGGGGCGGCCTCGGCGCGGTCGGCGCCCTGCGCCCGTTCGACGGTGATCACGCCGCCGTGCGCCTCCACGATGCCCTTGACGATGTAGAGGCCCAGGCCCGTGCCCCCGCGCCTGCTGCCGCGCCAGAAGCGGGTGAACACGCGGCTCATGGACTCCTCCGGGATACCTGGCCCCTCGTCGCTGACCGTGACGGCCGTCCCGGCGGCACCGGGCTCCCGCGGGGACGACGCGGGGCGGACCTCGATGGTGACAGTTCCCTCGCCGTGCCGCACCGCGTTTTCCAGCAGGTTGGCGAGCACCTGCTCGATCTTGTCGGGGTCGGCCCACAGGTCGGGGAGCGAGTCGGCGATCTCCGTGCGGAAGCGGGAGGCGGGCTCACCCGCGGCGATGTGGGCCTCCACGTGCCGCCGCACCACAGTCGGCAGGTCGAGCCGCTGGCGGCGCACCTCCAGCCGCCCGGAGTCGATGCGGGAGATGTCCAGCAACTCGGCGATGAGCCGTGTGACGCGGTTGGCGTCCGCGTTGACGGTCTCCAGCATCAGCCGCTTCTGGTCGTCGGTGAAGCGCTCCCACTTGGCCAGCAGCGTGGCGGTGAACCCCTTGACGGAGGTGAGCGGCGAGCGCAGCTCGTGCGCGACGGTGGCGATCAGCTCCGCGTGGCTGCGCTCGGTGCGCCGCCTGGCCTCGGTGCCGCGCAGCGTGACGACGACCCGCTCGACGGGCCCGCACGGGCGGTTCCTTACGTAGCGCGCCGCGACCAGCACCTCGTGGCCGCCGGGCAGCAGCAGGTTCCGCTCGGGCTGCGCGGTGCGGATCGCGGGCCCGCGGTACGGGTCGGTCAGCTGCCACCAGCGGCGCCCGTCCAGGTCCTCCAGCGGGAGCGCGGTGTGCAGCGGACTGCCCAGCGCCTCCTCCCGGGACCGCCCGGTGATGCGGGCCGCCGCGGCGTTGAAGCAGACGACGCGCCCGGCGCCGTCGGCGACCACGAGTCCGTCAGGCAGGTCGTCGGGCTGCACGTCCATGCCGTTCCGCCCCTCCTCCGGCGCCCTCGGTACCCGGCGCCCGGGAGCGACACCCTACTAGCTCTGGGTGACCGCGTGGCACCTGAGCGGGCACAGGGGCACTTCAGCGGGCACGCTGGGCCCGCGCCGAGGCGTAGAGGCAGACGGCGGCGGCCGTCGCGAGGTTGAGGCTCTCGGCGCGGCCGTGCAGCGGCACCCGCACCACGGCGTCCGCCAGCGCCCGTGTCGCCTCCGGCAGCCCCCACGCCTCGTTGCCGAACACCCAGGCGGTGGGCCCGGCCATCGCCCCGGCGTCCAGTTCCTCGTCCAGGTCCCGCTCCCCGGTGCCGTCGGCGGCCACCACCCGCACCCCGGCCCCGGACAGCGCCCGGGCCGCCTCCTCGACGGGGACACCGACGGCGACGGGCAGATGGAAGAGCGATCCGGCCGAGGAGCGCACCGCCTTGGGGTTGTACAGGTCCACCGAGGCGTCGGTCAGCACCACCGCGTCGGCTCCGGCGGCGTCGGCGCAGCGCAGCACGGTGCCCGCGTTCCCGGGGTCGCGCACATGCGCGAGGACGGCGACCAGCCGGGGGCGGGCCGCCACGATCTCGGCGAAGGGCCGGTCGACGAAGCGGCAGAGCCCCACGACGCCCTGCGGGGTGACGGTGTCGGACATCTCCGCGACCACCTCGTCCGAGGCGGTGAGCACCGGGACACGGGCCGCTCGGGCCGCGTCCAGCAGATCCGCGTGCCGGTCGGCGGCCTCCGGCGTCGCGTAGACCTCGACCAGGTGCTCCAGCGCCTCCCGCACCGCCTGCGGCCCCTCGGCCAGGAACCGCCGCTCCTTGCCGCGGAAGCTCCGCTTGCCGAGCTTGCGGGCCGTGACGACGCGGGGCGACCGCAGCGAGGTCAACTCGGGAGGCATGGAGGGTGCTCGCTCACTTTCGGGGAGGGGCGGGGAGCATCCGCCGCCGCACACAGCTCTCGCCGCCGCGGCGGAGCCACGGCGGCGAGGGTACGGCGACAGGGCCGAAGGTGTCGGGTCGACGGCGTCAGCCGGAGGTTCAGGCGGCCTTCGGCGCGTTGACGTCGCTCGGCAGCGCCTTCTGCGCGACCTCGACCAGCGCGGTGAAGGCCGCGGCGTCGTTGACCGCGAGGTCGGCCAGCATCTTGCGGTCGACCTCGACGGAGGCGGCCTTCAGACCCTGGATGAAGCGGTTGTAGGTGATGCCGTTGGCGCGGGCAGCGGCGTTGATCCGCTGGATCCACAGCTGACGGAAGTCGCCCTTGCGCTTCTTGCGGTCGTTGTAGTTGTAGACGTAGGAGTGGGTGACCTGCTCCTTCGCCTTGCGGTACAGGCGCGACCGCTGGCCGCGGTAGCCGCTGGCCTGGTCCAGGATCGCCCGGCGCTTCTTCTGAGCGTTGACCGCCCGCTTGACGCGTGCCACGTGATTACTCCTTGTTGGCGGGTCCGGGAAGGGGCTTCACTGCCCGGCCCGAGTCGATGGGGTCCCGGTCGTGCGGGGACTTACTTGCCGAGAAGCTTCTTGATCTTCTTGGCGTCGGCCGGGGCCGCTTCGGTCTTGCCGGCAAGGCGGCGCGTCAGCGTGGACGGCTTGTGCTCGAGAAGGTGGCGGCGGCCGGCGCGCTGGCGCATCACCTTGCCGGAGCCGGTGACCTTGAAGCGCTTGCGGGCACCACTGTGCGTCTTGTTCTTCGGCATGTCGCCGTCTCACTCCTCGTCGGGACGCTCCCGGTGCCCGGCGGGCAGGCGGAAGCGCGGTTCGTTCGTTTCGGGTTCCAGGGCGGGTGCCCCGGGAGTGCTCACGCCTCGGCAGGCTCCTCGGCGGACTCCTCAGCGGGTGCGGCCCCCTGCTGACGCTCCGCCTTGCGGGCGGCCTGCGCCTCGCGGGCCTCGGCCATCGCCTCGGTCTTCTTCTTGTGCGGACCGAGAACCATGATCATGTTGCGGCCGTCCTGCTTCGGGTTGGACTCCACGAAGCCCAGGTCCGCCACGTCGTCCGCGAGCCGCTGCAGCAGTCGGAAGCCCAGCTCGGGGCGGGACTGCTCACGACCGCGGAACATGATCGTGATCTTGACCTTGTCACCCTGCTTGAGGAACCGGACGACGTGACCCTTTTTGGTGTCGTAGTCGTGCGGATCGATCTTCGGCCGGAGCTTCATCTCCTTGATGACCGTGTGCGCCTGGTTCTTGCGCGCTTCACGGGCCTTCATGGCCGACTCGTACTTGAACTTGCCGTAGTCCATGAGCTTGCACACCGGCGGACGGGCGTTCGCCGCGACCTCGACCAGGTCGAGGTCGTACTCCTGGGCGAGCTCCAGGGCCTTGGCAAGCGGCACGATGCCGACCTGCTCGCCGCTGGGACCGACGAGTCGCACCTCGGGGACGCGAATGCGGTCGTTGATGCGGGGCTCGGCGCTGATGGGGCCTCCTCGGGTACACCGCGCGAGCGTCTGGCGGACGGCCGCGCATGAGTCTGTAATCAGTTGGTGACCACCGCACGCGGACGCGAAAAACGCCCCGGACGGGTCACAGGCGGGGCTCCTCATGGACCGGGAGCACCGCCGCGGAATCCGCGGGGCGCAGCCTGACCTTTGACCCGCGGCCCGAAGGGCCACCAGGTGGGAGAACGGAGCCTCCACTTGCGGGCTGGAGGCGGTCCCTGTCGCTGGCGGCGGGGACGGACTTCAGCCGGTCGATGTCCCAGCATAGCAGCCGGGTGCCGGGAACGCCGCCCGGCCCCCGCCGCGGCGCGGACGGACCCGCCGGCCCCGGCTGTCGCACCGGCGCCGGGGCCCTGCCGCCGGTGCGGCGGCGGGCCGCGCGGACCGTACGACAATACGGGAGCGGCGGGGGCTTAGGGTGATCCGCATGAGTGACGCCGCAGCCGCCGGGGAGCCCTCCGGTCAGACCCCCGACTTCGACAACCTGACCCGCGACATCGCGGACGTGCCGGCCGTCGAGGTGATCACCACCGTGGCGGTGCATCTGATGAGCTCCGCCGCCGTCAACCTCGGCCTGGCCGAGGAGGGCGCGCAGCACAAGGACCTGGACGAGGCGCGCAAGCTGATCCAGGCGCTGGCCGGGCTCGTCACCGCGAGCGCCACCGAGATCGGCTCCTACCACGCCGCACCGCTGCGCGACGGCCTCAAGTCGCTCCAGCTCGCCTTCCGCGAGGCGTCCACCGTCCCGGACGAGCCGGGGCAGGGGCCCGGCGAGAAGTACACCGGACCCGTGCACGGCTGAGCAGCGGGACCGCTGCCGCGCGGGGCCGCGCGGGGCCGCGCGCATGTCAGTCGACCCTCGCCTCGCGGCGCGCCCGGCGGTTGGGCTGCGGGTGCGTGACCACGTGCACATAGGCCGCCACGGCCCCGCCCACCAGCGGGGCGACGATGAACATCCACAGCTGGGTGAGGGCGGCGCCGCCCGCGAAGAGGGCGGGCCCCAGGCTCCGGGCCGGGTTCACCGACGTGCCGGTCAGCGGGATGCCGACCAGGTGGACGACGGCCAGCGCGATACCGATGGGCAGCCCGTCGAAGCCGACCACCGCCACCTTGTGCGTGACGGCGAGCACGGTGTAGACGAACAGGAACGTCAGCACCACCTCGGCGACGAAGGCGCCGCCGGTGTTGATGTGCACCGCCGAGCGGTCGCCGAAGCCGTTGCTGCCGAAGCTTCCGCTCGTCTCCAGGCCCGGCACCTGCTTGGCGACCAGGAACAGCAGCGCGGCGCCCGCGATCCCGCCGACGAGCTGCGAGACCCAGTACTTGACCGCCAGTTCCAGATCCAGCCGCCCGGCCAGGAACATCCCCAGCGTCACCGCGGGGTTGAGGTGGGAGCCGGAGATCGGGCCGACGGCGTACGCCATGGCCAGCATCACGAAGCCGAACGTGAGCGCGATACCCAGCGAGCCGACGTACTCGGCCGCCAGCACGGCGGCACCGACGCCGAAGAACACCAGCAGCAGTGTGCCCAGGAACTCCGCGGCGATCGGCTGTGGCTTGTCTTCCAGGTCTCTGAGCTGTTCCGGACTGGCCTGGAGCGACTTGACCTGCATGTCGACCTCCCGTGGGGGTCGTCGGAGACGGCCGGGGGTCGGACATTCCCGGCATTCCTCCTGAGTGTCCGATGCGGCCGCCCGGCTCGCACGTCGGGGCGGCCCGGCCGGCCCCGCCCCGACGGCACCGGACGCGCCCGTCAGGCCGGGTCGGCGGGCCCGGTCCCCTCGGCTCGGTAGAAGGCCGCCTCGGGCAGCGGACTGCCCGGGGGCAGGAGCGCCAGGTCGAGACCCCGGGTCAGCCGGGCGCGCAGCGTCTCGTCGGCCGCCAGCGCACCGGCCACCCGCTGGGCGAGGGCCTGGACCTCTGCTCCCGGAGCCGGTGCGAGGGCGAGAACGCCGTCCCCGGAGCCGTCGGCACCCCCCGGTGCCAGATGGGCGCCGAGCACCGCGGGCTCGGCCGCCAGCACCGCACGCAGCGCCCCGATGACGGCGGGGTCGGCCGAGACCGACGTGTGGACCCGCCCCTCGGCCAGCGCCTGCAGCGCCGCCCCGGTCAGCTCGTAGGGCACCGGACCGGCCAGGTCGAGGAGCAGCGTGTCCGCCTGCTCGTGGGCGACCGCCTGAAGTGCCTGCCCCAGCGGAACGGCCACCGGACGCGCGTCCGGCCGCCAGCGGGACAGCGCCTCGGTGGAGGTGAAGGCGGGCAGCGCCCGCCGCCCGCCGGGCGCGTTCAGCGTGGGGACGGCCATCTCGCTGGTCTTGTCGCGACGCAGCCCGTCCTCGCCGGTCTCGGCCTCGGTGAGGACGGCGACGACGGGGACCAGGAGCCGCGCCTCGCGCAGCGCTTCGAGGATCCGGGGCTCGGCCCCCGGTGCCCGGCCCCCGGCCTGCCAGGCGGCGAGCGCCTCGGCGAGCGCCGCATCGGCGGTGCCGTCGTCACGGGAGAAGGCCGATGCCGGAATGTTCTTGAGCGCCACGCACCGAGCGTATCGGGTGCCGGGAAGGCCGGGCTGCGGGAGGGGGCAGGCACCGGTAGCGTCGGCGGGATGAACGCGCGAGGAGGGACGGCGGGCGGCGCGCCGGAGGGGGGCCGCCCGCAGCCGGACCGCGCGCGGGCGGCGGGGCAGCGGGATGCGGTGCGGCTTCCCGAGCCGGCTCCCCCGGCGCGGCTGTCCGTGGCCGCGCAGCCGCTGGAGGGCGCACCGGGGGCGGTGGCCAGGGGCGCGGACGAGGTGTTCGTCGCGGCGAGCGTGATGAAGGTGCACATCCTCGCGGCGCTGGCGCTGCGGGCGCAGGGCGCGCTCGGACACCCGGCGCGGGAGGTGACGGCTCAGGAACGGGCGTGGGCCGCCGCGATGATCGAGCGCAGCGACAACACCGCGGCGAACGCGCTGTGGCAGGCCGCCGGAGGCGCCGCGGGCGTCACCGCGGCCGGACGGCTGCTGGGGACGGCCCGCACCCGCGCGGCCCCGGACGGGCGCTGGGGGCTGAGCACGACCACGGCCGCGGACCAGCTCGCGCTGCTGCGTGCCGTGCACGGCCGCGGGCCGCGGCGGGAGGTGCTCGCGCCGTGGGCGCGGCAGTGGGTGCGACATCTGATGGGCCGCGTCGTCCCCGCACAGCGCTGGGGTGTCACCGCGGCCGCCGACCCGGGTGACGACGTGCCCGGGGTGCCGCAGGGCGAGGTGAAGAACGGCTGGCTGCCGCGCACGGCGACCGGGCTGTGGGTGATCAGCAGCGTGGGGCGGGTGACCGCGGCGGGCCGCCCCTGGCTGCTGGCGGTGCTCTCGGACGGGCACACCACCCGGCAGGAGGGCGTCGCCGCGGTGGAGCGCGCCGCCCGCGCCGCGGTGCGGGGGCTCACGGACCGGGCGGACCGGGACCGGGAACCGGCCGCGCGGAGCGGCGGAGCAGCCGGGCCGGAATCCGGGGAGTGAACCCGCGGTGCACGGCGAGGGCCGTCCCGATCAGCACGGCCCCCGCCGCGCCCGCCAGGATCGCGAACCAGCCGGGTCCCCCCTCGTCCCCGGGCCGCGCGGAGCCGAAGTACTCCTTGCGGTACGAACCCACGGACGGCCGCTGGGCGCGCGGCTCGATGTGGGAGCCCACCTCGATGGCCGCCGCCGGGTCCACCACGCCGGTGCCCACCGCGTCACTGCGCCCGCCCTCCGGGGTGTGCCCGGCCGTGTCCGAGATCAGCTCCTTGATCTGCGCCGGGCTCAGCTCGGGGTGGGCGGCCCGCACCAGCGCGACGGCGCCGGAGGTGAAGGCCGCGGCGGCGCTGGTCCCCCAGCCCTGGTAGTAGCTGCGGTCGGGGTCGGCGATGAGGATGTCCTGGCCCGGCGCGGCCACGGTGGCGTACCAGCGGCGGGTGGAGAAGGAGGCCCGCGCGCCGTTGCGGTCGACCGCGGCCACGGCGATCACCCCGGGGTAGGCGGCGGGGTAGGAGATGTGGTCGCCGTCCTCCCCTCCGTTGCCGGCCGAGGCGACGACCACGGCGCCCTTGCGCAGCGCGTAGCGGACGGCGGCGTCCTCGCCGGCGTCGGGGTGCGCGGAGTCGCTGTCGTCCCCGAGCGAGAGGTTGATGACGTCGGCGCCGTGGTCGGCGGCCCAGCGGATGCCGTCGGCCAGCGCGGTCTTGCGCCGGTCGCGGGCCTCGGCACGCTGCGGGTCCTTCTCCTCCAGCAGCACCCGGACCGGCAGGATGCGGGCCTCGGGCGCGATGCCGAGCACCCCGTCCTTGCCGTCCTTGCCGTGGCCGTGCCCGGCGATGATCCCGGCCATGGCGGTACCGTGCCGGGCCCAGGCGCGGTCGCCCTTCCCGGCGCCCATGCCGACCATGTCCGTGCCGGAGCGGACGTTGCGGTGCAGGTCGGGGTGGTCGGCGTCGACGCCGGTGTCCAGGACGGCGACGGTGACGCCGCGGCCCTTGGTGGTCTTCCACGCCTCCCGGGCATGCAGCGCGTCCAGCGCCCACTCCTTCTCCTGGAGGCCGGCACCCCGCGCGTGGGCCGTTCCCGCGGTGAGCGGACCGAGCGCCAGCACGGTGCACAGCAGGGGCAGCAGCGTGCGCAGAAGAGGCTTCATCGGCTCCCGCCCTCGCCGTCACCGTCGTCCCTGCCGCCGGCGTGGCCGCCGGCGTGGCCGCCGGCGGCATCCTGACCGGCCCGGTCCCGGTCCTCGGTGCCCCGGCCGCCCTTCGCCTCCGTGTCGGCGTCGCCGGACTCCCGCCGGACCGTGGCCTCGCGCAGCCGCCGCTCGATCCGGTCGGCGATGCCCTGGGCCTCGTGGCCGAGCCCGGCCTGGGCCGCGGCCGAGGTCTCCGCCTTGCGGGTGGCGTCGTTCGCCGACTGCGGGTCGGTGACGACGCGGCCGTCGGCGAAGCCGGAGACGGAGTAGACCACGACTGGCGCGTCGCGGAGCACGTGCACCGTCCAACTGGCGCGCTGCGCGTCGCCGAAGTCGGCGGCGACCGTGCCGCGGGCGGCGTACGGACGGGGCATCAGATCGGTGCGCTGGCCGAGGTTCTGGGCGGCGAACCGCTGCCGCAGGTCCCGCATGGCGGCCGGGTCGGCCTCGGTGAACATCAGCCCGACCGTGGTGACGCTGCTGGAGGTCTCGTCGGCGTAGGTGGCCCGCACCAGCCGGGCACAGCCGACCGGGGTGAGCGCCTTGGCCAGCAGCGGGTCGAAGGCGTGCGCGCAGCCGCTGTCGGGGGCCACCGCGACACGGGTCCAGCGCCGGTCGGCGCCGCCGGGTCCGGCGCCCTTCCCGTCCAGGGTGCGCGGGAACAGGTCGTCCACCGGGATCTCGTGCCAGGCGGCGCGGGCCCCGTCGAACCCGGCGGCCACCGTGTGCCGTGCCGCCTCGTCCCCGGACAGCAGCGTCCCGGCGGCCGCGCCGCCCAGCAGCCCGACGCCGAGCACGAGGCAGACGGCGACGGCGAGCGAACGCACCGTCAGCGGAGAGTGCCCGAAGCGCACGGCGGGCAGCGTCGGGCGCGGCCTGGCGGGACCCCTCGGCGCGGGCGGCAGGCCGGTGGGCGAGGTGGCCGGTGCGGCGGGCCGCTGGACCGGTACGAAGGTGGCGGTGCGCTGCGTCCCGGAACCGGGCTCCCGGCCGGTCCCGGAACCCGGCTCGCGGCCCGGACCGGAACCCGGCTCGGCAGGAGCGCTCTCCGGCCCCGCGGCGGCACCGGCCGCGGCGGCGGCAGCAGCAGTCGGCGCGGCGGCGGGAGGCGGCGGGGCGGCCGGGAGCGGCGGGGCGCTCGGATGCGGCGGAGCCGCGGGCCGGGGCGGGGCGGCGGGGGGCTCGGGGACGGCAGCGCGGTCGGCGTCGGTGCTCATGTGCGCCCCCTCCGTGCGATACCGCCCCGCACGAACGCCGGTTCGAGCGGACGTGTTCGTCGTGGCCGCGGTGACCTGTTCGCCGCGTGCGTGCTGCGGCGTGCGGCGTCACTCTACGGTGCGCACCGGGAGGGACGGCAACCCGGCCGAGCTGTGCTGACGCCCTCGACGGGGCGGGGCGGCGGGGGTGTTGCGGCACTCCGGGGCTGTGCGGGCGCGTGCGCCTCTGGCAAGCTGCGAGAGTGTTCGATACGACTGCCGCTCCCGCCACCGACCGCGCCCGGTACGACCGTGCGACCGCCCGTCTCGACGCGCCCCTCGCGCTCGTCGACCTGGCGGCGTTCGACGCCAACGCGGACGATCTCGTACGGCGGGCCGGCGGCAAACCGCTGCGGGTGGCCAGCAAGTCGGTCCGCTGCCGCGCCCTGTTGGAACGGGTGCTGGCCAAGGACGGGTTCCGCGGAGTGATGGGCTACACCCTCGCCGAGTCGCTGTGGCTGGCCAGGTCGGGCGTCGAGGACGTGCTGCTGGCCTACCCGTCGGCCGACCGCGCCGGTTACGCGGAGCTGGCCTCGGACCCGAAGCTGGCCGCCGCGGTGACCGTGATGGTGGACGACCCCGCGCAGCTCGCCCTGATCGACGCGGCGCGGGACGGCGGCACCGAGCCGATCCGGGTCTGCCTCGAACTGGACACCTCGCTGCGGCTGCTGGGCGGCCGGATCCGGGTCGGTGCCCGCCGCTCCCCGCTGCACTCCCCCGCCGAGCTCGCCGAACTCGCGCGCACCGTGCAGCGGCGCCCCGGCTTCCGGCTGGTCGGCCTGATGGCCTACGAGGGGCATGTGGCGGGCGTGGGCGACGCGGTGCCCGGCGCCGCGTTGCGCTCGCGCGCGGTGCGGCTGATGCAGCGGACGGCCCGCCGCGAGCTTGCGGCACGCCGCTCGGCGGCCGTGCGGGCGGTCCGCGCGGTGGCGCCGGACCTGGAGTTCGTCAACGGCGGCGGTACGGGCAGCGTGCAGCACACGGCGGCCGAGGAGGCGGTGACGGAGGTCGCGGCCGGCTCGGGGCTCTACGTGCCGCGGCTGTTCGACAACTTCACCTCCTTCACCGGCCGCCCCGCCGCGCTGTTCGCCCTGCCGGTGGTGCGCAGGCCGGGGGTGGGCGTGGTCACCGTGCTCGGTGGCGGCTATCCGGCCTCCGGTGTCGCGGGGCGCGACCGGCTGCCCGAGGTGTATCTGCCCGCGGGGCTGCGCTACGACCCGCAGGAGGGGCCCGGCGAGGTGCAGACCCCGCTGCTGGGTCCGCCCGCCGACGACCTGCTGATCGGGGACAAGGTGTGGTTCCGGCACGCCAAGGCCGGTGAGCTGTGCGAGCGGTTCGCGACGCTGCACCTGGTGGAGGGCGACCGGGTGACGGACACGGTGCCCACCTACCGGGGTGAGGGCCTGACGTTCCTGTGAGGGAGGGGCGGCGGCGGGGGACTCGGCACCGGAGGGTCGCCCGGGTCCGCCGTCAGACGGCCTCGCGGTTGCCGTCGTCGGCGCCCTCGCCCAGCCCGGTGCGGACCACGCCCTTGCGCAACTCGTCCAGATCGGAGGCGGGAGGCGCCCCGGGCGCGATGTCGACGCTGCTCCACAGCGCGAGGATCTCGTTCTTGAGGTGCGGTGAGCGGAAGACCACGGCCTCGACGTAGGCGTCCGGCTCCAGCTTGTTCTCCACCCGCCAGCGGACGCGGTATCCCGGCCGGCCGGCGACCGTGACCGCGCCGGACTCCACGACCTTGTGCTCGGTGATGCCGCCGTACGCCTTCTTGGAGTACGACTGCTTCGCGTTCTTGGCCACCTGGAGCTCTGCGGCCTCCTTGAGCGCCTTCTCGCCCTCCCAGCCGCTGGAGACGGGCAGCAGCTTCGCGCCGCCGCGTACACAGTTCGTCTCCTGCCCGGGGCAGCGGTACGCGGTCCGGTGCGCGACGAAGCCGGAATCGGGGTCGGGCCGCTCCCACCCCTCGGGGACGGTCAGCCCGACGCCGAGCCCGGGTTCGGGGACGACGTCACCGGGTGAGCTCTCCGGCGCCGGGGAGTCCTGACCGCCGTGGTCGCCGTGCGGGTCGTCCTTGCCGTCGGGTCCGGTGGCCTCCGGCGACGGGGAGGAACTGGAGGCGGCCTTGGGCTCCTCGTCGTCCGAACCGCCCGCCAGCAGCACCCCGCCCACGGCGAGGGCGGCGACCAGCACGACCGCTCCGGCGATGCCCGCGACGAGCGGACCGCGCCCGGCCTTCCTGACTCCCGGCCCGGCGGCGCCCGCGGCGGGCCGGGTGTGCTGGGTCCAGGCGCTGCCGTCCCACCAGCGCTGCTGGGGCGGAAGCGGGGGCGTCTGTCCGGGATCGGGATACCAGCCGGGAGGGGTCGTCATGCTCACGCCCGCACCCTAGGGCACAGACGTACGAGGCCGCCGGGCGCCCCCGGAGGTGCGGGTCCGCGGACCCGCACCCCCGGTACGCCTACGCCGCGCCGTGGGCGGTGTCGAACTGGTCCGGGACGATCGAACCGTCGTTCCTGCGCACCGGACCGAGCGAGCCGTCGGGACGGGTGAAGCCCTCGGTGGAGCACGGGTAGGGCTCCCGCTTGCGGGGCAGCGGTTCGATGAACATCGGGTTCACCGCCCAGCGTCCGTCGGCGTCGTCGTAGCCGCGGCACATGATCTCCGGCTTGTTGCGGTTGAGCACCAGATGGGTGCCCGTCGCGTCGCCGACGAAGGTGACGTCGGTGTCCGCGTCACCGCCGCCGATCGCGATCCGGTGCCGCCGGTCCTGCTTCTGCCACGCCCGGGGCCCGTCGATGCCGAAGATCTCCTGGTTGATCACGCAGCGCTTGCCCTCGATGTAGGGGATCATCTCCCCCTTGCTGCGGGGCATCCCGCCGCAGCCCTCGGTCCAGGTGGTGATCCGGCCGTGCTCGACCACACTGCGGATGGCGAAGGTGTGCCGGCGGTCGATGCCGACACCGCGCGCCCACTCCTCGGCCACCGGTTCGGAGCCCGCCGAGACGACGTAGACCTCGAAACCGGCCTTCTTCAGCGTGCGGATCAGGTCCTGCTGCTGCTCGTAGTAGCGGCTGTAGGCGGGCACAGTGTGGGTGCCCACCCGCTGCGTGCTGCCGACGGGGGCCGCCAGGGCCTCGTCGCGCGCCGCCCTGGCGTAGGAGCGCAGTTCCGGCACGGTGTGGCCCGCGAAGAGCTGCGGGACCCAGGCGTACTGGGGAACCGTGCGCCGGTGGTTCCACTTCCCGGCGAACGCCTCCTCGCCGGCCATCGTCTCGGCCTCGCCGCGTACCTGCAGGATCTCGTCGGCGCACGCGTCGTCGGTCGAGGTGGGCAGCGGGTGCCCCACCGGCACGTCGGTGCCGCACGCCTCGGTGAGCGCCCGGTCGGCGGCGGGGGTCAGCCACTTGCTGGTGTCGGACCAGCGCTCGGGGCGCAGGATCTTGTCGTGCCGCAGGGCCCAGGCGATGGTGGCGTCCGTCGAGTCGTTCTTGACGAGGGTGTTGTCCCAGTCGAACGCGGCGACCGGACGGCGGGTGCCGCCGCGCAGGTGTCCCGAGCAGGTACCGCGTTCGTCGATGGTGCGCTGCAGCTTGGCCCGGTTGGCGCCGTGCCAGGGGAGTTCGGTGGAGAGCTGGGGGCAGTGGCGGCCGCCGCCGTGTCCGGCTGCCGCTTGCGCCGGGACGGGCGAGAGGGTCGCGGCGAGGGCCGCAGCCGTGGTGAGGCCGGTCAGGACGGATCTGCTGCGCATAGGGCGCCCCTCCTGGGCTGTCGACAGTGACTCTGTGCACGCTACATCGATAGCGGGTGCGTGCCGCTCCGGCCCGCCCGCCGCGCCGCGTCTCCCGTGCGGGAGCGGCGGGCGGGCCGGAGCAGGCCGCTACTGCGGGGTGACGTAGGCGCCCGCGATGCCGCCGTCGACCAGGAACTCCGCCGCGTTCACGAACGAGGAGTCGTCGCTGGCCAGGAAGGCGACCGCCGAGGCGATCTCCTCCGCCTCGGCGAACCGGCCCGCCGGCACGTGCACCAGCCGCCGCTGCGCCCGCTCCGGGTCCTTGGCGAACAGCTCCTTGAGGAGCGGGGTGTTCACCGGGCCGGGGCACAGCGCGTTCACCCGGATGCCCTCGCGGGCGAACTGGACGCCCAGCTCACGGGACATCGCCAGCACCCCGCCCTTGGAGGCGGTGTAGCTGATCTGCGAGGTGGCGGCACCCATCACCGCGACGAAGGAGGCGGTGTTGATGATGGAGCCCCGCCCCTGGGCACGCATGTACGGCAGCACTGCCTTGCAGCACAGGTACACCGAGGTGAGGTTGACGTGCTGGACGCGCTGCCACGCCTCCAGGCCGGTCTCCAGGATCGAGTCGTCGTCGGGCGGGGAGATGCCCGCGTTGTTGAAGGCGATGTCGACCGAGCCGTAGGTCTCGTGCGCGGTCCGGAACAGCGCCTCGACCTGGTCGGGGTCGGTGACGTCCGCGGCGACGTACCGGCCGCCGACCTCCTGGGCCGCGGCCTCGCCGCGCTCGGCGTCCACGTCGGCGCAGACGACGTTCGCTCCCTCGGAGGCGAGGCGGCGGGCGGTGGCGAGGCCGATGCCGCTGCCCGCGCCGGTGACCACGGCGGTACGCCCGACCAGGCGGCGGCACACGGCGGTCTCGTTCTCGGTGGCGCTCACTGGCTCTCCTCGGTGCTGATGAAGACGTTCTTGGTCTCGGTGAAGGCGGCGAGCGCGTCGGGGCCGAGTTCCCGGCCGAGTCCGGACTGCTTGTAGCCGCCGAAGGGGGTGGAGTAGCGCACGCTGCTGTGCGAGTTGACGGACAGATTGCCGGCCGCGACCCCGCGCGAGACGCGCAGCGCGCGGCCGCTGTCCCGGGTCCAGACCGAGCCGGAGAGCCCGTAGTCGGTGTCGTTGGCCAGCCGCACCGCCTCGTCCTCGTCCTCGAAGGGGACGAGGACGGCGACGGGTCCGAAGACCTCCTCCACCGCGGCGCGCTGCCCCTCGGCGTGCGCCAGCACCGTGGCCGGGTACCAGTAGCCGGGGCCTTCGGGGACGCTGCCGCGGATGAGCGCGGGCGTCTCCTCGGGGACGTATCCGCGCACGCGCTCCCGCTGGCGGGCCGAGATGAGCGGGCCCATGGCCGTGGCCCGGTCGGCGGGATCGCCGGCCCGGAAGGCGTGCACCGCGGGCTCCAGGAGCTCCAGGAACCGGTCGTGCACGCTGCGCTGGACCAGGATGCGGCTGCGCGCGCAGCAGTCCTGGCCGGTGTTGTCGAGGAAGGAGCCGGGCGCGGCGGCCGCGGCGCGCTCCAGGTCGGCGTCGGCGAAGACGATGTTGGGGCTCTTGCCGCCGAGTTCGAGGGTGACGCGCTTCACGGACTGCGCGCAGCGGGCCATGACGCTCTTGCCGACGGCGGTGGAGCCGGTGAAGACGACCTTGGCCACCCGCGGATGGTCGACCAGCGCCGTGCCGGTGACGGCCCCCTCCCCCGGCAGCACCTGGAAGAGCCCTTCGGGCAGTCCGGCCTCCAGTGCCAGTTCGGCCAGCCGCAGCGCGGTCAGCGGGGTGTCCTCGGCGGGTTTGAGGAGCACCGCGTTCCCCGCGGCCAGCGCGGGCGCGCTGCCCCAGGCGGCGATCGGCATGGGGAAGTTCCACGGGGCGATCACGGCGACCACGCCCAGCGGTTCCGCGAAGGTGAGGTTCACGCCGCCCGCGACCGGGATCTGCTGCCCCGTCAGGCGCTCGACCCCGCCTGCGGCGTAGTCGAGCAGGTCGCGCACGTTGGCCGCCTCGCCGCAGGCATTGCCCAGCGGGTGTCCGGCCTCGCGCATCTCCAGGACGCCGAGTTCCTCGATGCACCCGTCGACGGCGGACGCGAACCGGCGCAGCAGCCGGGCCCGGTCGGCGGGCGCGAGTGCGGCCCAGGCGGCCTGCGCGGCACACGCGCGTTCGACCGCGCGGTCGACCTGCTCGGGGGTGGTGACGGGGACGGTGGTGAGCACCTCCTCCGTCGCCGGGTTGACGATGTCGAGCTGCTCGGCTCGGGGCGGGGTGGGTTCTTGCTGCTCGTGCTGCACTCGGTCGGTTCCTTACATGCGCTCGAAGGAGCGGTAGCGCTCCCAGTCCGTCACGGCGGTCTCGAAGGCCCGCTGTTCCACCCGGGCCATGTTGAGGTAGTGGTCGACCACTTCGCTGCCGAACGCCTCCCGCGCCGGTGCGCTCCCCTCCCACAGCTCGGCGGCCTCGCGCAGGGTGGTGGGGACGTGCGCGGCGTCACCGGTGTAGGCGTTGCCGGTGCAGGCGGCCGGGAGCTCCAGTGCGTTGTCGATGCCGTGCAGTCCCGCCGCGATCATTCCGGCGACGGCCAGGTAGGGGTTGACGTCGCCGCCCGGCACCCGGTTCTCCAGCCGGTGCCCCGCGCCGTGGCCGATGACGCGCAGCGCGCAGGTCCGGTTGTCGGGGCCCCAGGCGACGGCGGTGGGCGCGAAGGAGCCGGGCTGGAACCGCTTGTAGGAGTTGATGTTCGGCGCGTACAGCAGCGTGAAGTCCCGCAGGGCCGCGAGCTGTCCGGCCAGGAAGTGCCGCATCAGGGGCGACATGCCGTGCTCGCCCTGCTCGTCGGCGAGGACGGGCCGCCCGTCCGCGTCGCGCAGCGAGAGGTGGATGTGGCAGGAGTTGCCCTCGCGCTCGTCGTACTTGGCCATGAAGGTGAGCGCGTGGCCCTGCTGGGCGGCGATCTCCTTGGCGCCCGTCTTGTAGATGACGTGCTGGTCGCAGGTGGTGAGCGCGTCCGCGTAGCGGAAGGCGATCTCGTGCTGGCCCAGATTGCACTCGCCCTTGGCCGACTCGACGACCATGCCCGCGGTCGCCATCTCGTTGCGGATGCGGCGCAGCAGCGGCTCGACGCGTCCGGTGCCGAGGATGGAATAGTCGACGTTGTACTGGTTGACCGGGGTCAGGCCCCGGTAGGCACTGTCCCACGCCTGCTCGTAGGTGTCCTGGAAGACCATGAACTCCAGTTCGGTGCCCACGTACGCCTGCCAGCCGCGCTCGGCGAGCCGGTCGAGCTGCCGCTGCAGGATCTGCCGGGGCGAGGCGACGACGGGGCTGCCGTCGTGCCACGCGAGGTCGGCGGTGAGCAGCGCGGTGCCGGGGTTCCAGGGGACGCGGCGCAGCGTGCCGGTGTCGCCGTGCATGGCGAAGTCCCCGTAGCCGTGCTCCCAGGAGGACATCTCGTAGCCGTCCACGGTGTTCAGCTCGACGTCGACGGCGAGCAGGTAGTTGCAGCCCTCGCTGCCGCCGTCGAGCACGTGCTCCAGGAAGTAGGGGGCGGCGAACCGCTTTCCCTGGAGGCGGCCTTGCATGTCGGTGAAGGCCAGGACGACGGTGTCGATCTCGCCCGCCTCGACGAGTCTCCTCAGCTCGGAGACGGCGAGCGGTGGTGTGCGGTCTGCCACGGGTGGGCCTCCTGTCGGTCCGCGGAAGCCATAAGGTAGCCGTGCATACCTTTGAAACGGAAGAGGGTCACCGGAAAGGAAGAGGGTGCGATGCCGGAGGACGACAGACTCGCCACGGTGCTGCGTACCGTACACGCGGGCAACGGGTTCGAAGAGGCGCTGGAGCAGATCCTGCAGATCGTCCGCCTGGGCCTGGTCGCCGAGGGCGAGCGGCTGCCCGCCGAACGCGAACTGGCCGAGCGGCTCGGGATCAGCCGCGTCACCCTGCGCGAGGTGCTGAAGGTGCTCGCGGAGCAGGGCGTGGTGGCCAGCCGGCGCGGCCGGTACGGCGGCACCTTCGTCCTCCCGCAGCCGGCCGCCGAGGGGAACGGCGCCGGGCCGGACGAGGTGCGGCTGCCCGCCGGGGCGCCGGAGCTGGCGGACACCCTCGTCTTCCGGGAAGTGCTGGAGGCGGGCGCCGCGGAGGTGTGCGCCACCCGCGGCCTGTCCGCGGCGGAGGCGGCCCGGCTCCGGGAGGCGCTGGACGCCACCCGCGAGGCGGCGCTCCAGGACTACCGGCGGCAGGACACGCTGCTGCACCTCACCCTGGTCGAGCTGGCCGGCTCCCCGTCGTTGACCGCCCGGTACGCCGCCGTACGGGCCAAGCTGAACGAGCTGCTCAACCACATCCCGCTGCTGGTCCGGAACCTGGAGCACGCCCAGCAGCAGCACGCGGCACTGGTCGCCGCCGTCCTGGAGGGGGACAGCGAGGGGGCCCGCGCCATCGCCCGCGAGCACTGCGCGGGGACGGCCTCGCTGCTGCGGGGCTTCCTGACCTGAGGCGCCCCCGGTGGCGGAATGCCCGGTGTGCCCCGCGATGCCGCCGGCGGTTACCGCAGCTTCACGCAGGGGGGTTGCGCACGGCCGCCTCCGGCCACAAAGGTATGCCAGCACACCAATGGCTCACCGCAGGAGTGTGGCACATGACCCAACAGTCCGAGTCCCCCGACCGGGACCGCGCCCCGGCGGCGCGGCCCGACCCGGACGCGGCGTATCTGGAACGCCGTACGCTGCGGCGCGGCAGCGCCGGCCCGCTGCTGCTGACCGGCCTCGGTGTCGCCTACGTCGTCTCCGGTGACTACTCCGGCTGGAACGCCGGCCTGGCCGAGGGCGGCTTCGGCGGCCTGGCCGTCGCCGCGGTCCTGATGGGGCTGATGTACACCTGCATGGTCTTCGCCCTGGCCGAACTGTCCGCCATCCTGCCCACGGCGGGCGGCGGATACGGCTTCGCACGGCGCGCCCTGGGCCCCTGGGGCGGCTTCCTGACCGGCACGGCCATCCTGATCGAGTACGTCCTCGCACCGGCCGCCATCGTCTGCTTCATCGGCGACTACATCGAATCCCTCGGCCTGTTCGGACTGGAGTCCGGCTGGCCCGTCTACCTCGCCTGCTTCGCCCTGTTCATCGGCGTCCACCTGTGGGGCGTCGGCGAGGCGCTGCGCTTCTCGCTCGTCGTGACCGCCGTCGCGGTCGCCGCGCTGCTGGTGTTCGTCCTCGGCGCCCTCACCGACTTCCACACCAGCGCGCTCGACGACATCCCGGTGGACCACGGCGCCTTCGGCTCCGGCTCCTGGCTGCCGTTCGGCGTGCTGGGCATCTGGGCGGCCTTCCCCTTCGGCATGTGGTTCTTCCTCGGCGTGGAGGGCGTGCCGCTGGCCGCCGAGGAGACCAAGGACCCGGCCCGCACCCTGCCCAAGGCCATGGCCTGGTCGATGGGCATCCTGCTGGTGCTCGCGCTGCTGACCTTCGTGACCGCGACCGGGGCCCGCGGCTCGGCGGCCATCCAGGACGTCGGCAACCCGCTGGTGGAGGCCCTGCAACCGGACGGCGAGGCCACAGCACTGTCCCGCGTCGTGAACTACGCGGGCCTGGCAGGGCTGGTGGCCTCCTTCTTCTCCCTCATCTTCGCGGGCTCCCGCCAGCTCTTCGCCCTCTCCCGGGCCGGCTACCTGCCCCGCTTCCTCTCCCTCACCAGCCGCCGCAAGGCCCCCTACCTCGGCCTGCTGCTGCCGGGGGCGCTGGGCTTCGGGCTGGCGGCGAGCAGCGGCGACGGCGCCACGATGCTCAACATCGCCGTCTTCGGTGCCACCATCTCCTACGCGCTGATGTCGCTCTCGCACATCGTGCTGCGCAAGCGCGAGCCCCATCTGGAGCGCCCCTACCGCACCCCCGGAGGCGTGCTGACCTCCTCCGTCGCCCTGGTCCTGGCCCTCGCGGCCCTGGTGGCCACCTTCCTGGTCGACAAGCAGGCAGCATTGATCGCGCTGGCCGTCTACGCGGTGGCGGTCGGCTACTTCGCCTGCTACTCCCGGCACCGTCTGGTGGCGGCGGCACCCGAGGAGGAGTTCGCGGCCCTGGCCGAGGCGGAGGAGGAACTCCGCGACTGACCAGTCCCGCGTCGCGCCCGTCCGGTGCGCTCCGGTCCACGGCCGGACCGCACCGGGCGGGCGCGGCCCCGTCCGCACCGCCCTCGTACGGGCGTCCGGTGTCCGTCCCCCGGAACCCGGCCGAGAACCCCGGCCGGAACCCGGCCGAGGAACCCGGCCGAAGAACACAGCGAAGAACACAGCCCTCAGGAGAGACCCGTGGCACCACCCCTCATCGGCATCACGACCTATCTGGAATCGTCGGCACGCTGGGGCGACTGGCACCTGCCCGCCGCACTGCTGCCCGCCTCCTACCACCGGATGGCGCAGCGCGCGGGAGCCCGCGCCGTACTGCTCCCGCCCGACGAGGACCCGGACGCGGCGGCCGACACGCTCTCCCGGCTGGACGGCCTGGTCACCGCGGGCGGTCCGGACGTCGACCCGGCCCGCTACGGCGCCGGACGCGAGCCGCACACCGGCCCCGGGTATCCCGGGCGTGACGCCTGGGAACTGGCCCTCACCCGGGAGGCACTGGCCCGGCGCGTGCCACTCCTGGCGATCTGCCGGGGCATGCAGATCCTCAACGTGGCCCGGGGCGGCACCCTCGTCCAGCACCTGCCCACCACGGCGGCCCACCGCGGCGCCCCCGGCGTCTTCACCCCCCACGAGGTCGCACCGGTCCCGGGCACGCTGCTCGCCAAGGTGCTGGAGGAGGAACCGGCCGTGGCCGTGCCGACCTACCACCACCAGGCGGTGGACACGCTCGGCGAGGGCCTGGCCGGCACCGCGCACGCCCTGCACGACGGGACCGTGGAGGCCCTCGAACTCCCGGACGCCGACCACTTCGTACTCGGCGTCCAGTGGCACCCGGAGGCGGGTGACGATCTCAGGCTGATGTCGGCGCTCACCGCGGCGGCCGCGGGCGGCCTCAACCGGTGAGGGCCAGCAGTTGACGGGCGGGCCCCGCCGGCCGGGCGCCGCGTGGCCAGACCGCCCGCAGCTCCCGGCTCAGCCCGGGGCCCTCCACCGCGACCTCGATCAGCCGCCGCGCGGCCAGCTCCTCCCCCACCGCCAGCTCGCTGAGCACGGCCGGGCCCGCGCCGCTGACGGCGGCGGCCTTGACGGCCGTGGTGGAGGCCAGCTCCAGCAGCGGCGGGCCGAGCCCGCCGTGTGCTTCGAGCGCGGCGTCCAGGACCTGCCGGGTACCGGAGCCGGGCTCGCGCAGCACCAGCCCGGTGGCGGCCAGTTCGCGCAGCGGGACCGGTCTGCGGCGCCGGGTCCACGGATGCCCGGGAGCCGCGACGACGAGCAGCCGGTCGTGCCCGATGACGGTGCCGTCCAGGCCCGGCGGCACCCCCAGCCCCTCCACGAAGCCCAGGTCCGCCTCCGCGTCCAGAACCGTGCGGGCCACGGCCGCACTGTTGCCGGCGCGCAACCGCACCGCGGTGTCCGGCCGCTGGGCACGCAGCGCGATCAGCCATCCGGGCAGCAGATACTCGGCGATCGTCATGGAAGCGGCGACGGTGAGCCGGGAGTCGCGCCGGTCGCGCAGCGCACCGACGCCCGCGTCGAAGGACTCGGCGGACTCCACGATGCGCCGGGCCCAGTCGGTGACCAGCACACCGGCCGCGGTCAGCCGCGAGCCCCTGGGCGAGCGCTCCAGCAGGGTGACGCCGAGCATCCGCTCCATGGAGCGCAGCCGGCCGCTGGCGGCGGGCTGGCTGATCCCCGTCTCGCGCGCCGCGCGGCCCAGGCTTCCCAGCCGGGCGACGGCCAGCAGCAGCTCCAGCGCTCCCAGATCCGGGACCCGGTGGGCCAGACCGCCGGACACACCCTCCCTTTCGCTCATAGGGTCAGCTTATGTGCCCATAGGTGCACGGCCCCTTCTGCCCGGCCCCGCACCGGAGGAGCGTGGCCGCATGACCGCATCCGCGCACGCCACCGCCGGGACCGACGCCCCCGGCCCGGCCCCCGCAGCACCGGCCGCAGCCGAACCCGCACCCGGTCCGCGGCTGCGGGCCCTGGGCCCGAACTGGTACGCGGCGGTGATGGGGACCGCCATCGTGGCCACCGCCGGAACGGTGCTGCCCCTGCACCCGCCGCGCCCCCTGCTGGACGGCGTCTGGGCGCTGGCCGCGGCGGCGCTGGCGGCACTGCTGGTGGCCCGCGGAGCACACTGGCTGCGCCACCGCGACTGCGCCCGCGCCCACCTGCTCGACCCCGCCGTCGCCCCGTTCTACGGCTGCCTGGCGATGGCGCTGCTGGCGGTCGGGGGCGGCGCGCTGGCGCTGGACGTCCCCGGGGCCGCGGGGCTCGACGCGGCGCTGTGGACGTCCGGGACGGCGGTCGGGCTGGTCACCGCAGTGGCCGTGCCGTATCTGATGATCACCCGGCACCGGGTGGAGCAGGGCAGCGCCGCCCCGGCCTGGCTGCTGCCGGTGGTGGCCCCGATGGTCTCCGCCGCGCTCGGCCCGCCGCTGGCCGCACACCTGCCCGCCGGCCCGGCGCGGCAGACCCTGCTGCTGGGCTCCTTCGCGCTCTTCGGGGCGAGCCTGCTGGCGACGCTGCTGCTCCTGCCGCTGATCCTCTCCCGGCTGCTGCACCACGGCCCGCTCCCGGCGGCGCTGACGCCCTCGCTCTTCCTGGTGCTCGGGCCGCTGGGGCAGTCCACGACCGCGCTCGGCAACCTCGCGGACGCACAGCCGGGCACGTTCGGGGCGCTGTCGGTGCTCTACGGCGTACCGGTGCTCGGCTTCGCCCTGCTGTGGCTCGCGCTGTCGTCGGCGCTGGTGGTGCGCGCCGCACGCCGGGGCATGCCGTTCACGCTGACCTGGTGGGCGTTCACCTTCCCGGTCGGCACCTGTGTCACGGGAGCCGCTGCGGTGTGGCGGCACACCGCAGCGGCCGCGTTCGGCTGGCTGGCGGTGGGCCTCTACGCGCTGCTGGTGGCCGCCTGGGCGGCCGCGGCCGTCCGCACGGTACGCGGACTCCTCAGCGGAGCGCTGCTCGCAGCGCCGCACCGAGCACCTGCGGCGCCCGCACCAGCGACGGCCCGTACCAGGTGAGGTGGCGGCCGCTGCACAGCGCGGCCGGTGTCCCCGGGAACGCCTCGGGCCCGTCCTCGGCGGTGAACCGGTAGGGCTCGTCCGGCAGGACGACCACCTCGGCACGCCCCGGCGCGGACAGCTCCGCGAGCGGCACCCGCGGATAGCGCTCCTCGTGCCCGGCGTAGCGATTGCGCACCCCGAGGTGGGCCAGCAGATCACCGGCGAAGGTGTCGCGGCCCAGCACCATCCACGGCTTGCGCCACACCGGTACGACGGCGCGGACGTCGAATTCGGCCCGCGCCCGGGCCCAGGCTTCCTCGGCCTCGTCGAGCCAGGTCGGGCGGGAGAGCCCGCAGCCCTGGGTGAGTACCCGGTGCAGTTCCGCGAAGCCCTGCTCCAGCGTCCGCACCTCGGTCACCAGGACCCGCAGCCCGGCCTCCCGCAGGGCCCGCAGGTCCGCGGGGCGGTTCTCCTCCTCGTTGGCGAGCACCAGGTCCGGAGCCAGCCCCGCGATGGCCGGGACGTCCGGGTTCTTGGTGCCGCGCACCCGGGTGACCGCCAGGTCCCCGGGGTGCGAGCACCAGTCGGTGGCCCCGACCAGGAGTCCGGGAGCGGTGGCCGCCACCGCCTCGGTGAGGGACGGCACGAGCGAGACAACGGACCTGCACGGCATGTGCAGCACCCTATGCCGCCGCTCCGGCCGGCCCCCACCCCCGCGGCCCGGCCCGCTTCCCCGGCGGGCCGCCGGCCTCCCGCACCCGGCGCACCGCGGCCGGACGCCGGGCGGCCGGCACCCGGCGGCACTCCTTCCGGCGAGCGGCCGCTCACTCGACGGGCGCCAGTTCGTCCTCCAGACCCGGGTGGGCGTCCAGCCACTTGCGGGCGGACTTCTTCTCCTTGCCCTTGCCCTTGCCGCCCTTCTGGACGGCCGCCTCCAGAGAGCCGAGGTCCTGCTCGGACATGGTGAAATCCTTCAGCCAGCCGTACAGCTCGGGGAAGTCCTCCTTGAACCCCTTCCGCGCGGTGACGTGGATGTGGTCGCCCTTGCCCCAGGCGCCCTTGGGGTCCTTGAGCTTCTTCATCGGGTACGTGCTGTAGACCCAGTGCGGCGTCCAGGTGGTGGCCAGCACCGGCTTCTTCCGCGCCACGGCGCGGTCCACGGCCGAGAGCATGGAGGAGGTGCTGGAGGAGACCACCTGGTACTCGCCCTCCAGGCCGTACGCCTTGAGGACCTTGTCCTTGAGGATCTTCATCTCGCCCGCGCTGGACTCGATCCCGATGATCTTCCCGTCGAACTCCTTGCCACGCCCCTTGAGATCCGCCAGCGAGTCGACGCCCTTGACGTAGGAGGGCACGGACAGCTCCAGCGAGGTGGGACCGTACCAGGAACCGACGTCGGTGAGGCGGTCCCGGTACTTGCGCCAGTACTGCTCGTGGGTCGTGGGCAGCCAGGCGTCCGTCTGGAAGTCGATCCGGCCCTGGGCCATGGCGGTGAACAGCGGACCGGGGTCGAGCTGCTCGACCTTCGGCTTGTAGCCGCGGTCCTCCAGGATGTTCTCCCACAGGTAGGTGGTCGCGACCGCCTCGTCCCAGGGGAAGTAGGCCATGCTGACCGACTTCCCCGCGTCCTTGCCCCGCTTCTTCTCACCGCCGGGCACCGGCACCATCTTGTCCAGGAACCCGGGGCGGGCGTTCAGCCACTTGGCGGCGGCCTGCTGCTCCCGGCCCTTGGAGGCGTCCTGGATGGCGGTCTCCAGCGAGGTGAGCTGCTGCTCCGTCAGATGGAAGTTCTTCAGCCAGCGGGCCACGACCGGGTCGTCCTGGGCGAAGCCCTTGCGGGCGACGTTGTAGAGCTTCTCCCCCTTGCCGAAGGCGCCCTTGGGGTCCTTGAGCTTGGTCAGCTCGTATTTGTCGTACGCCCAGTGCGGGGACCAGAGTGTGACGACGACCGGCTGCTTCTGCTGGATGGAGCGCTTCAGTTCGGCCAGCATCGAGGAGGTGCCGGAGGAGACCACCTTGTACTCGCCCTCCAGGCCGTACGCCTTGAGGACCTTGTCCTTGAGGATCTTCATCTCGCCCGCGCTGGACTCGATCCCGATGATCTTCCCGTCGAACTCCTTGCCGCGCCCCTTGAGGTCCGCCAGGGACCGCACGCCCTTGACGTAGGAGGGCACGGTCAGCTCCAGCGAGGTGGGGCCGTACCAGGAGCCCAGCTTCTCCAGCTCGGAGCCGTACTTGTCCCAGTACTGCTGGTGCGTGGTGGGCAGCCAGGCGTCCGTCTGGAAGTCGGTCTCTCCCTGCGCGAGGGAGGTGTAGAGCGGGCCCGGGTCGAGCTGCTTGAGCTGGGGACGGTAGCCGCGCTGCTCCAGCGCCTCCTTCCACAGATAGGAGGTGGCGATGGCCTCGTCCCACGGGATGTACCCCATCTTCAGCTGCTTGCCCTTGCCCACGTCGGTGCCACCGGCGGACGGCGCGGAGGAGCCGGACTCGGCCAGGCTCAGCCCGCCCGCCGCCAGCGCCAGTGCCAGGACGCCCGCGAGCGCGGCGACCGTGCTCGGCCGGTAGCGGACGAACCGCATCCGGCCCATCATGGCGGCGGTCCGGGCCGCTGCGCGGCGGCCGAGCGGGGAGACGCGCATGCTGAGGGCGCCGGTCATCCGGTCCAGGTAGATGGCGAGGATGACGACGGCGATGCCGGCCTCGACGCCGAGGCCGATCTGGACCTGGGTGACGGCGGCGTAGATGCGCTCCCCGAGCCCCGGTGCTCCGGCCAGACCGGCGATGACGACCATCGACAGGGCCAGCATGATGACCTGGTTGATCCCGGCCATGACGGTCGGCAGCGCGAGCGGGAACTGCACCCGGGTGAGGGTCTGCCGCGGACCGGTGCCGAACGCGTCGGCGGCCTCCACCAGCTCGCTGTCGACCTGCCGGATGCCCAGCTCGGTCATCCGGACACCCGGCGGCATCGCGAAGATGATCGTCGCCAGCAGGCCGGGAGTGGTGCCGACGGAGAAGAAGATCACGCCGGGGATGAGGTAGACGAAGGCGGGCATCGTCTGCATCACGTCGAGTACCGGGCGCACGGCGGCGCTGACCGCCTTCTTGCGCGCTGCCAGGATGCCGATCGGTACCGCGAAGAAGATGGTGATGACCGCGGCGGCCAGGACGAGCGACAGCGTGGACATCGCGTCGTCCCACAGCCCGAAGGAGTCGATCAGCACGAAGCCGCCGAAGGCGACGACGCCCGCGAGGAGTCCGCGCAGCCAGAAAGCGATGACGGCGAAGATCCCGGCCAGCAGCAGCGGCTCGACGCTGCTGAGGATCATGTTGATGCCGTCGTAGAGGCCGGTCAGCACCGTGTTGATGGCATCGAACAGCCAGCTCAGATGGGTCTGCAGCCAGTCGACGGCGCTCTCGGCCCAGTTGCCCGGATGGAATTCAGGCATCCGCGCTCACCCCGTTCCCGTCCTCCTCGGCGGGGGGCGGCTCCACCCGCGGCTCCTCGGCCAGTGCGGCGAGCAGCCGCTCGCGGTCGACGACACCCACGGGGGTGCCGGACCCGTCCGTGACGGTCAGCGGGTGCTCGCTGGTGGAGAACGGGGTGAACAGTTGGGCCAGCGGCGTCTCGACCGTGACGGCCGGGACGACCGCGCTCGGCGGACTGCCGTCGGGCGGAGCCGCGCCGCCGTCGGCCTCCCGCATGATCGCGCCCGCGGTCAGCACCCGGGAGCGGTCCACGTCCTGGGTGAAGGAGGCGACGTACTCGGTGGCGGGCCGCAGCAGGATGTCCTCCGCGGTGCCGATCTGCACGATCCGGCCGTCGCGCATCATGGCGATGCGGTCGCCGACGCGCATGGCCTCGTTCAGGTCGTGGGTGATGAAGACGATGGTCTTGTGCAGCGACTGCTGCAGTTGCAGCAACTGGTCCTGCATGTCGCGGCGGATCAGCGGGTCCAGCGCGCTGAAGGACTCGTCCATGAGCAGCAGGTCGGCGTCGGTGGCCAGTGCGCGGGCGAGCCCGACGCGCTGCTGCATGCCGCCGGACAGCTCGTCGGGCCAGGCGTGCTCCCAGCCCTGGAGCCCGGCCAGCCGCAGGGCCTCGGTCGCGCGCTGTTCCAGTTCCTCGCCGGGGACGCCCTGCACCCGCAGGCCGTAGGCGGCGTTCTCCAGCACGCTGCGGTGCGGGAAGAGCGCGAAGTGCTGGAAGACCATGCTGATCCGGTGGGAGCGCAGCCCGCGCAGTTCGCGCGGACCGAGCGCCGTCAGGTCCTCGCTGTCGAACAGGACCCGCCCCGAGGTGGGCACCAGCAGGCCGTTGAGCATCCGCAGCAGCGTCGACTTGCCCGAGCCGGAGAGGCCCATGACGACGAATACCTGCCCTTCCGCCACCTCGAAGGAGGCGTCGATCACCGCGGCGACCGTGCCTTCGCCCCGCAGCTCCTCGCGGTCCGCGCCGGCGCGCAGCCGGGCCACGGCCTCATCCGCCCGTCTCCCGAACACCTTGTACAGGTGTTCGGCTCTCAGCCTGGACACATTCACCCTCTTGACTGCGACAACAGTTACCCCGGCCTTCCATCCGTCTCGCCATGGAGCGCTGTAGATCGCTGCAACCGACGCACACCAGAAAGATGAATCACGCATGAAACTTTTGTCGGACTTGTCCTGCTCCATGAGCGTGACCCCGAATCGGGCCTCCCGCTCCCCGCGGCGTCCAAAGGGGTGGAAAAGCGACCCGAGTGACACTCGGGAGCAGGGCGCGACCACCCGGCGTCACCTGTCGGTCCGGTACGGCATCATCGGCTCGTGACCACCACAGCGAACGCAGCACACACCGGGACAGGGCACCCCGCCGACGACCGCCGGCTGATGCTCCTGGACACCGCCTCGCTCTACTTCCGCGCCTACTTCGGCGTCCCGGACACCGTCCGCGCGCCGGACGGAACCCCCGTCAACGCGGTGCGCGGCCTGCTCGACTTCATCGCCAGACTCGTCCAGGACCACCGCCCCGCCGCGCTGGCCGCCTGCATGGACGCCGACTGGCGTCCCGCATGGCGGGTGGAGCTGATCCCCTCCTACAAGGCGCACCGCGTCGCCGAGGAGGTCCCGGGCGGCCCGGACCAGGAGGAGACCCCCGACACCCTGGGTCCGCAGGTGCCGGTGATCGAGCAGGTGCTGGACGCGATCGGAGTGGCCCGGCTCGGCGCCGCGGACTACGAGGCGGACGACGTGATCGGCACCCTCGCCACCCGCGCGACCGGCCCCGTCGACGTCGTCACCGGCGACCGCGACCTGTTCCAGCTCGTCGACGACGAGCGCGCCGTGCGGGTGCTCTACCCCGTCAAGGGCGTCGGCAGCCTGGACGCCTACGACGACGCGGCCCTGCGCGCCAAGTACGGGGTCGACGGAAGGGGGTACGCCGACCTGGCGGTGCTGCGCGGCGACCCCAGCGACGGACTGCCCGGAGTCCGCGGGGTCGGCGAGAAGACGGCCGCCAAACTACTGGCCGAGTACGGCGACCTGGCGGGCATCCGCGCCGCGGCGGCCGACCCGGTCTCCCGGCTCACCCCCGCCCAGCGCACCAAGTTCCGGGAGGCCGCCGACTATCTGGACGTCGCGCCCACCGTGGTGCGGGTGGCGCGGGACGTCGCCCTCCCGGACGCCGACCTCGCCCTGCCGCGCAGCCCGCACGACCCGGAGCTGCTGGAGCAACTGGCCGAACGCTGGGGGCTGGGCGGCTCGCTGCGGCGGCTGCTGGAGGTCCTGGCGGACTGATCCACCCCGAAGGCCGATCTGCTAGCTTAGGTATACCTAAGTTGCTCTGTGTCCAGGGAGGCCCCGTGCCCGACAACCCGGCCCGTCCAGCCCGCCAGAAGCCGCAGCTCCACCACGCGCGCGTGGTCCGCACCGAGCGGCTGACGCCGCACATGGTGCGCGTCGTACTCGGCGGCGACTCCCTTGCGGGTTTCCCGGCCGGTGAGTACACCGACCACTACATCAAACTGCTGTTCCCGGTCCCCGGCGTGCACTACCCGGAGCCCTTCGACATCGCGCAGATCCGCGCCGAACTGCCGCGCTCCCAGTGGCCCGCGACGCGCACCTACACCGTGCGCGCCTGGGACCCGGCCGCGCGGGAGCTGACCGTCGACTTCGTCGTGCACGGCGACGAGGGGCTGGCCGGCCCCTGGGCCGCCTCCGCCGCCGTCGGCGACGAGATCCGTTTCCTGGGGCCCGGCGGCGCCTACGCGCCCGCGCCGGAGGCCGACTGGCACCTGCTGGCCGGCGACGAGAGCGCACTGCCCGCCATCGCGGCCTCCCTCGCCCGAGTGCCCTCCGCCGTCCCGGTCAGAGCGTTCATCGAGGTCGCCGGAGCCCAGGAGGAGCAGCCGCTGGAGGCACCACCCGGCGCCGAGGTGCACTGGCTGCACCGGGGTTCGGCTCCGGTGGGCGAACAACTCGTCGCAGCCGTCCGCGCCCTGGAGTTCCCACCCGGCCAGGTACAGGCGTTCGTCCACGGGGAGGCCGGGTTCGTCAAGGAACTCCGCGGCCATCTGCGGCTGGAGCGGGGCGTCGCGCGCGAACAGCTCTCCATCTCCGGCTACTGGCGGCTGGGCGCCGACGAGGACAACTGGCAGGCGTCGAAGAAGGAGTGGAACGCCCGCGTCGAGGCCGAGCAGGAGCAGCGCCCCGCCGCCTGAGGACCCCCGCCCGCGCGCTGCCCCCGCCGGCCTGCCGCACAGCGGAGCCGTCCGCGGGCGGGGGGCGTTCAGCGCGGCTCCAGCGGCCCCCGCGGGCAGTGCCGCGTCCCCGTCACGGGATTGCACCGCACAGCGCGGTCCCGCGGTCCCGGCAACTCGGCCACGTAGTCGGACCCGTACCGGGCGGCCAGGCCGGGCACCGGGAAGTCGGTGCTCACCATCTGCGCGCCCGACGAGAGCGCGTCGCGCAGCATCCCGGTGCTGCCGCTGCTCGCCTGCTCCAGCGGCACGTCCGAGCGGGTCCGGACGTAGAACCCGCGCCGCACCAGATCGCGGATGACGGCCTTGCCCTCGCCGGTGGGATCGTTCACCTTCATGAAGGCGGCGTCGGGCCGGCCCGGCTCGGAGTCGGTGAACAGCACCCGCCCCTGCAGGCTCTCGCGGCCCCCGGCCCGGTAGGCGTCCTGGATCTCCCGGCCGTCGTTGTCCATGAAGAACATGACCTGCCCCCGGGTGTCGCGCACCTTGGGCCACCCGTGCCGGAGCACCGACTCCTCCAGCGTGCGCCCGGGGCGCCGGATGTCGTCCGGGGTCAGCGTCGCCTCGTCGGGGAAGACGGACCGGATCTCCTCGTCCAGTGCGTCGAGCATCGCCGTGTCCCAGGGCGGGCTCTCGGCACCGCCCTGCTCCTCCAGCCGCGGGTCGGTCTGCTTGAGTTCCAGCAGGATCGGCACCGCGACATGACCGGGGCGGCTGTCGGACCACTGCTTGACCTGGCGCAGACAGCGGCGCAGCGTGGCGCAGGTCGAGCGGTAGTCGAAGTCCGCCCAGTGCAGCACCTTGAAACCGGGCTTCCGCAGCTCCGGGTCGTCCAGCGGCGGCAGCCCGGCCCGCTTGCGCAGCAGCGGATCGGCGTAGAGGCCGCCCTCGGGGTCGGGGAAGACGTCGAGTTCGATGCCGCGCGCCCGCTGCCGGGCGAACTGCTCGGGCAGCGAGGAGTGGCTGTAGAGCAGGTTCTGCCAGTTGGGGTCGTAGCGGGACATCAGGTTCTGCTCGTCGAGCGAGGTCGTCTCGCGGTGATAGCTGTTGTGCGTGGCCATGGCCTGGAGCTGGGTCAGCCGCAGGTTCCCGGCCGGATCGCGGTGACCGCCTCGTCCGGCGGCACTGTCCGGCTGGGCCGCGGCGGAGGTGGACGTGAACGCCGCGACGGCGGCGACGGCGGTCATGGCGCAGATCCAGCGGCGGATCGCGGATCCGGCTCGGGATCGGGTGCTGCTCATACGCACTGGGCCCCCTGTCGGGTACGGGAAGCGCGCGGGACACGCGCGCCGGACGGAGCCTGCCGGGCCCGTGCGGCCGCCCGGTGCCCGCCGGTTGACGCACGCTTGAACATCCCGCCCCCGGGCCCGACCGTCAACACCCCCTCGCCGGGGCGCGGTTCGGCGGAGCGGGCGGACCGGGGCGGCGCTCCGCCGAGGCACGGCCTTCTCCGGGGTACCCCGCGAAAGGCGTGGCCCCTGGGAAGGGACCTCCCGTGTGTCCGCGGGCAGCGCAGACAGCCGGTCCCGGGGCCCCAGGCCCCGGGCTCGCGGCGAACGGCCACGGGCCACCGGCCAGCCGTCAGCCGTCAGCCGTCAGCCGTCAGCCGTCAGCCGTCAGCCGTCAGCCGTCAGCCGTCAGCGCACGCTGGTGTACGCCACCACGCCGCGCAGCATGCCCTCGATCGCCCTGCGCGCGTTCCGGGGCACCGTGCCGCCGTCCGGAGCCGCGGCGGCCAACTGGCCCAGGACGTCGATGACCTGCTTGCACCAGCGCACGAAGTCACCGGCGGGCATGTCGGCCTCGCGCAGCACATCGTCGAGGCCGTAGCCGTCCGCCCAGCGGAAGGCGGCCCAGGCGAAGCCCAGGTCGGGCTCGCGCTGACCGACACCCTCGGTGGCGGTGATCCGGTGCTCCTCCTCGAGCGCGTCCAGCCGCCCCCAGATCCGCACCATCTCCCCCAGCGCGGCACGGGCCCGGCCGCCGGGCAGCTTGGGAGGCAGCGCGTCGTCGTTGTTGCGGGCCTCGAACACCAGCGCGGAGACGCAGGCGGCCAGCTCGGCAGGGGGCAGCCCCTCCCAGACGCCCTCGCGCAGGCACTCCGACGCGAGCAGGTCGAGTTCGCCGTAGAGCCGGGCCAGCACCCGGCCGTCCTCGGTGACCTGGTCGCCGGAGAGGTAGCCGAGCTCGGACAGCAGTGCGTACACCCGGTCGAAGGTGCGGGCGATGGTGTTCGTACGACCCTCGATCCGGCGCTCCAACTGGCGGGTGTCGCGGCGCAGCCGGGTGTAGCGCTCGGCCCACCGGGCGTGGTCCTCCCGCTCGTCGCAGCCGTGGCAGGGGTGCTGGCGGATCGCCGTGCGCAACCGCTCGATCTCCGGGTCGTCGGCGGCGGCGGAGCGCTGCTTGCGGTGCCGCTCGGGGACGTAGTGGCCCGCCTTGCTGCGCAGCGCCGAGGCCAGGTCCCGGCGGGACTGCGGGCTGCGCGCGTTGAAGGACTTGGGTACACGCATCCGCTCCAGCGGCTCGACCGGCACCGGGAAGTCGATCGGACCGAGCCGCTTGACCTGCCGCTGCGCCGTCAGGACGAGCGGACGCGGCCCCTCCTGACCAGTGCTCCCGTCGTACCCCCTGCGCGCTCCCGACCCGCGTCCGCCGCTCACCCCGGCGTCCAGCACCAGCGCCAGACCCGCGTACTTCCCGGTGGGCACATGGATCACGTCGCCCGGCCTGAGCTTCTCCAGGGCCGCGGCGGCCTGCGCCCGGCGCTGGTTGGCGCCCTGCTTGGCCAGCTCCGTCTCACGGTCCTTCAGATCCCGGCGCAGCCGCGCGTACTCCTCGAAGTCCCCCAGGTGGCAGGTCATGGAGGCGCGGTAGCCCGCCATGCCCTCCTCGTTCTTCTGCACCTGCCGGGAGATGCCGACCACCGAGCGGTCGGCCTGGAACTGCGCGAAGGACGTCTCCAGCAGCTCGCGCGAACGGTGCCGGCCGAACTGCGCGACGAGGTTGACGGCCATGTTGTACGACGGCTTGAACGACGAGCGCAGCGGGTAGGTGCGCGCGCCAGCCAGCCCCGCGAGCGCGGCGGGGTCCATGCCGCGCTGCCACAGCACGACGGCGTGCCCCTCGATGTCGATGCCGCGCCGCCCGGCCCGCCCGGTGAGCTGGGTGAACTCACCGGGAGTGATGTCGGCGTGCTGCTCGCCGTTCCACTTGACCAGCTTCTCCAGCACCACCGAGCGGGCCGGCATGTTGATGCCGAGGGCCAGTGTCTCGGTGGCGAAGACGGCCTTGACCAGGCCGCGCACGAACAGCTCCTCGACCACCTCCTTGAAGGTGGGCAGCATGCCCGCGTGGTGGGCGGCGATGCCCCGCTCCAAGCCCTCCAGCCACTCGAAGTAGCCCAGGACGTGCAGATCCTTGTCCGGGATGTCGGCGGTGCGCTCCTCGACGATCTCCCGGACCCGGCCGCGCGCCGCGTTGTCGTTCAGCCGCAGGCCCGAGTAGAGGCACTGCTGGACGGCGGCCTCGCATCCCGCCCGGCTGAAGATGAAGGTGATGGCCGGGAGCAGCCCCTCCGAGTCCAGCCGGTCGATCACCTCGGGCCGGCCCGGCGTCCAGATCCGGGCCCGCTGCCGGCGCTCCCGCTCGCGGTCGGCCTCCCGCTGGGGGCGGCCGCCCCGGCGCCGGTCGCGGCCGCCACCGACCCGGCTGTTCTCCATCCGGGCCATCCGCACCAGGTCGGGGTTGACCTCGCGCTTGTCGCCGGACTCCTCGAACAGGTCGTACATCCGGCGCCCGGCCAGCACGTGCTGCCACAGCGGCACGGGGCGCTCCTCGGAGACGATCACCTGAGTGTCACCGCGGACGGTGTCCAGCCAGTCACCGAACTCCTCCGCGTTGGAGACGGTGGCCGAGAGCGAGACCAGGGTGACCGACTCGGGGAGGTGGATGATCACCTCTTCCCAGACGGCGCCCCGGAAGCGGTCCGAGAGGTAGTGCACCTCGTCCATGACCACGTAGCCCAGGCCGAGCAGGGACTTCGAGCCCGCGTAGAGCATGTTCCGCAGCACCTCGGTCGTCATCACGACGATCGGCGCCTCGGAGTTGACGCTGTTGTCACCGGTCAGCAGTCCGACCTTGGCGGCTCCGTACCGCTTGACCAGGTCGTTGAACTTCTGGTTAGACAGCGCCTTGATGGGGGTCGTGTAGAAGCACTTGCGGCCCTGGGTGAGGGCCAGGTGGACGGCGAACTCGCCCACGATGGTCTTGCCGGAGCCGGTCGGCGCTGCGACCAGCACACCCTTTCCCGCTTCGAGGGCTTGGCACGCCTCGATCTGGAAGGGGTCCAGAGCGAAGTCGTACAGGTCACGGAAGGGCGCGAGAGCGGTGGCCTGCTCGGCGGCACGCTTGCGCGCCGCCGCGTACCGCTCCGCGGGGGACAGATCCTCGGTCATCGTGTCTACGAGCCTACCGGCCGACTCCGACAGACTCACGATCTTTACCGGCCCCCGCAGCGAATCCCGTGGTCAGCGAGGTGCGGGCAACTCCGCGGAGCGCGGACGGCCCGTGCGGGCGGGGCGCGGAAGGAGGGGCCGGGGCCCGGGGTCCGGCTCCCTCAGGTGGCGTCGTCGAAGCCGCCGGGCGCGCGCCCGCCGCCGTCCCGGCGGTCCTCGCCGTCGTGGCGCGGTGCGGGCAGCCCCTCGGCGGTGCCGATGGCCTCCGGTGTCAGGTCCAGCGGGGCCGCCTCCTCGTCGTCGAGCCCGGCGTCGGGGTTGCGGCGGACGCGGCGGCGGTCGTTGAAGAGGCAGATGCCCACGGCGGTGAAGTACAGCAGCACGATGGGGGCCGCCAGCGCACACATCGTCAGCGGGTCGCCGGTCGGGGTGGCGACCGCCGCGAAGACGGTGATGCCCACGACCATCCCCCGCCACCAGCCCAGCAGCCGCTTGCCGGTCAGCACCCCGCCGAAGTTGAGCAGGACGAGCAGCAGTGGCAGCTCGAAGGCGAGGCCGAAGACGATGACCAGCCGGGTGACGATGTCGAGGAAGTCGTCCAGCGGGATGAGGTTTCCCGTGTTCTCCGGGGAGAAGTCCAGCAGTGCCTTGGCGGCCTTGGGCAGCAGCACGTAGGCCAGGTAGGCACCCGCGAGGAAGAGCGGCACACCGGCGGCCACGAAGGAGCGCGCGTAGCGCTTCTCGTGGCGGTGCAGTCCGGGCGCGAGGAAGCCCCACAGTTGGTAGAGCCAGACCGGGGAGGCGACGACGACGCCCGCGGTCAGCGCCACCTTCAGCATGATCGTGAAGGGTGCGATCAGCCCGTTGATGGTGATCTCGGCGCAGGTCTCGCCTTCCTCGGCGGCCTCGCCGAAGCCCTTGGTGCAGTGGACGGACTCCCGCACCGGGCCCATGAGGAAATCGGCGATCTGCTTGTAGTACACCATCGCCACGATGGTGACGACGAGGATCGCCAGCACCGACTTCATCAGGCGGTTGCGCAGCTCCCGCAGGTGGTCCGCGAGAGGCATCCGCCCCTCGGGGTCCTTCTCCTGTTTACCCTGCTTGCGGGCGGACTTGAGCAACCCTCGTCCTCAGTCTCGAAGTCGGATACGACTGGCTCCGCCACTCCGCGGTCCCTGCCCCGGAGTGGGCGGCGGATACGGCCGGCGCGGGGCCGGTCCCGGTTCAGCTCTGCTTGGGCTGATCCGCCGGCTCGGTGACCGGACGCGACGTCGAGACATCGCCGGGGGCGGCCTGGATCGTCCGCGGGGCCGACTGCTGCGCCTCGCCGGACTTGTCCGCCTCGGCGTCGGAGCCGCCTTCCTTCTTCATCTGCTTGGCTTCGCTCTTGAGGATCCGGGCCGACTTGCCGAGCGAACGGGCCATGTCCGGGAGCTTCTTGGCGCCGAACAGCAGCAGGATGACAAGGAGGATCAGAACGATCTCCATGGGCCTCAAACCTGCGATCATGTGCCACTACCTTCTCGCCGGGGCGGCGTGTTCCGTGCCTGCCGGATGAATCGGACTGGCTGCATCGTGCGGACGTACGTGCCGACATCGATCGTAACCCTGCGGAGTGAACGCCAGGCAATCCCCGTGCATCCGCCCGCTTGCGTACTGAGGCGCTCGTCGACGCGGCATCTGGCAGCCTACCGCTCCCGGATCCGAAGCCGGAGACCGGCCGTACGTCGGCTATGTCTCGTTCTGCCCTGGTGTACGGCCGGGGGCGCGACCGGCCCCCGGCTCCCGGCCGGTGCGCGCGGCCAGCGGCACCGCCGCCCGCTCCAGGCTCTCCGCGGCCTGCGTGATCCGTTCGGAGCTGTCGCCGACAGCCCGGGAGAAGCGCCGCACCTCCAGCCCCACCCGTACGGCGAGCACCCCGAGCACGGCGATCCCGCAGAAGGCGAGCGCCAGGAAGAACATCGGCCAGAGCATGCGGCCAGCCTAGTGCCCCGGTGCCGCCCCGCTCAGCCCGGCACTCCCGGCTCCGGGGGCGCCGGAGCGGCCTACGCGTCGGCCCCGTAGGCGGCCAGCGCCTCCCGCGCCGCCTCCCGCGCGCTCCGGGCGAGCTCCTCCGGGGCCGTGATGCGGCCGTCCGCACCCAGGCGCAGCGCCAGCCGCCGCAGCGAAGCGGGGTCGGGGGTACGCAGCGTGATGCGCAGGCCACCGTCGGCCAGCTCCTCGGCGCTGTCGTGCGGGTAGTACTCCGCCACCCAGCGGCCACCGGGGCCGACCTCCACGACGACCTCCGGATCCGTGGCCGCGGGCTGCACCAGGCCGGCGCTCAGGTCCCGCGGCTCTATCGGCGGCGGGTCGGAGCGCTCGTCCAGCAGCTTGATCTCGGCGACCCGGTCCAGCCGGAAGGTGCGCCGCGCCTCGGAGAGCCGGCACCACGCCTCGACATAGGTGTGTCCGACGGCGAACAGCCGGATCGGGTCCACCTCGCGCTCGGTCAGCTCGTCCCGGGCGGGCGAGTAGTACCGGATCCACAGCCGGCGGCGCTCGGCGATGGCCCGGTCCACATCGGCGAAGACGCCGCCCTCGGACTCGAAGGTGACCGAGAGCCGCGAGCTGGCGCCCGCGCTCTCCCCCGCCGCCGTCTCCAGCTTGGCGGTGGCCCGCTGCAGCGCCTCCCGGTCGCTCTCCCGCAGCCCCGGCAGCGTGGCCACGGCACGGGCCGCCACCAGCAGCGCCGTCGCCTCGTCGGCGGCGAGCCGGAGGGGCTGCGCCGTGTCGCTGCCCAGCGCCTCGGAGTTGCGCCACCAGATGCGCTCCCCGTCGGTGTCGATCTCCAGCAGATCCCCGCCGCGGAAGCTGGTGCCGCACATGGGCAGCACGTTCAGGTCGGAGATCAGCTCGTCGTCGGAGATCCCGAAGGCGCGGGCCACCTCCTCGACCCGGGCGCCCGGCCGGTCCCTGAGGTAGGTGACCAGCGAGAGCATCCTGCGGGTCTGATCGATGGCGTTGACCGCCATGTTCCGCTCCTCCCTCAGCCCTGCGCCACGGCGCGCAGCCGGTCGATCACGTCCGCGCGCAGCTCGGCGGGCTCCAGCACGACCACGTCCGGTCCGAACTCCACCAGCCAGGCGTCCAGCCCGTGCCCGTACGGGATCTCCACTTCGTCCCAGCCGTCGCCGAGTTCCCGGGTGTGCAGCGCGCGGGAGCGCAGCGGATAGCCCGCGCCGGTGCGCAGCCTGACCCGGGCCGTGCTGGTGGCGCCCTCGCCCGCCCAGCGCTCGACGGTCTCGCGCACCGTCACCTGATCGGGTACCGGCGCGGTGAAGGCCCCGGTCCGGGAGCGGACCGGGCCGGTGATCCGCGAGAGCCGGAAGACCCGCTCGGCCTGCCGCCCCCGGTCCCAGCCGGCCAGATACCAGTGCCCGCGCCAGCACTCCAGGGTCCAGGGCTCGACCTGGCGCTTCTCGGACCGGGCCGCGTTGGACTTGCGGTAGTCGAAGGCGACGGGACGGCGGTCGCGGCAGGCCAGCATCAGCGGCTCGAACGCGGCCTCCCGTGCGGGAATGTGCGGCTCCAGAGTGCTGAGCTGGCGCTCTCCGCCCTGCTCGGGCAGCGCGCCGGGCGGCATGCCGCCGGCGGCGTGCAGCTTCTGCAGGGCCCCGCTGGCCGCGGCGGCGAGCCGGGCCTGCTGCCAGACCCGGGCCGCGAGTCCGAGCGCGGTGGCCTCGGCGGCGTCCAGGATGATGGGCGGCAGCCGGTTGCTGTCCCGGCGGGCGACATAGCCGGTCTCCCCGTCGAGATTGTCGACGGTGTCGATGACCAGGCCCAGCTCACGCAGATCGTCCTTGTCGCGCTCGAACATCCGGCTGAAGGACTCCTCGCTCCCGGTGGACCCGTCGCCGGGGCCGGAAGCCGAGCCCGAGCCGAATGCCTCGACATAAGCCTCGATCGACGCACGCAGCTCGCGCTTGGTGAGCGGGCGGCGGGCCCCCAGCAGGCACAGCGCCAGATTCATCAGCCGCTCGGCCTTGGCAATCGCCATGGGTTCCCTCGTGCCCTCTCTGATGCTGTTCTGGACCCTCGACCGTACCGTCGGCGCGGCGCGGGACAAAAGCCGGGAGCCCCGCGGTCGGCGGGGCTCCCGTCGGATGTGCCGGGCGTCGTCAGACCGACACGAGGTCGCAGACGAAGATCAGCGTCTCGCCCGGCTTGATCCGTCCGCCGCCCGCGCCGCGCTCGCCGTAGGCGAGGTGCGCGGGAATGGTCAGCCGGCGGCGGCCGCCGACCTTCATGCCCTGGACGCCCTTGTCCCAGCCGTCGATGACCTGGCCGGCACCGAGCTGGAACTGGAGCGGCTTGCCCCGGTTCCAGCTCGCGTCGAACTCCTCACCGGTGGAGAAGGAGACGCCCACGTAGTGCACGGAGACGTTGTCCCCGGCCTTGGCCTCGGGACCGTCGCCCTCCCACAGGTCCTGGATCTCCAGGTCGGACGGCGGCTCGCCCTCGGGGAAGTCGACCTCGGGCTTGTCGATGCTCACGAAATTGCTCCTACGAACGTATCTGCGGGACAACCGCGCCAGTCTGCCACGGACGTGGTCACTTCACGTCGAGCACGTCCACCGAGAAGACGACTCCGTCCTTGAACTGCTTGCGCTGCTCCTTGGGGAACTCGTCCTGCGGCACCGAGATCACCACACGGCTGCCCGCCTTGACGCCCTTGAGCCCTTCCTTCCACCCCGGGATCTGGGCGACGGGGATCTCCTGCGGCGCACCGTTCTGCGCCCAGGTGTCGTCCAGCTGCTTGCCGCCCTTCCACGCCTTGGCCGTGAAGTGGGTCAGGATCGTGCTGTCCGCGCCGACCTCCTTGCCGTCGCCCTGCACGATGGTCTCGCTGACCAGCTTGTCCGGCGCCGAGTCCTGGCCCTCCGGCATCTTGATCGAGGGGGCCTTGTTCTTCTCGACCTTGGTGCTCACCTCGGGAAGCTGCGGGTTCTGCGGCTTGTCCACCGGCTTGCCGTCGATCTCGCTGGGGGCGATCTTCTCCAGGTCGACGACGAAGACCAGCGTGGAGTCGCCGGGGATCGTCGGCGGCTGCCCCTTCTTGCCGTACGCCTTGTCCGGCGGGGCGACGATCTCGACACGGCTGCCGGTCTTCCTGCCGACCAGCGCCTCGTCCCAGCCCTTGATGACCTTGCCGGTGCCGATCTGGAAGGTGGCGGGCATCTTCCGCTTCCAACTGCTGTCGAACTCGTCGCCGTTCCACAGCTGGCCCACGTAGTGCGCACTGACGGCGTCGCCCTTGCGCACCTTCGGCCCGTCGCCGCTCTTGAGCACCTTCGTCTTCAGCTCGGAGGGCGGGTCGCCCTCCCCCTTGTCGATCTTGGGCTTCTTGCCCCAGGATCCGCTCACCGCCGGGGGGCTGCCCTTGGAGTCCGAGGAGCTGTCGTCACTCCCGCAGGCCGCCGCCGAGACGGCCAGCAGCGGGACGACCAGGAGAGCGGCGGCACGGCGCGCGGCACGCCCGCGCGGGGTCCGGAAGGCTCGGGGGGTACGGGGGGTCGAGCCCCCGGAGAAATACAACATGAGTCCCACTCACGGGTATAGGGATGGTCCTGCGGAGATGACAGCCTACGACCCAGCAACGAGGGTGCCACCGCCCACGACACGGCACCGCACGCCGGTGGTCAACTCACGCTGACACGCACGCCGAGGGCGGTCCCGCCGCACGGGACCGCCCTCGGCGACACTTCCGGCCGCCGCACCGGGGCAACCGTCACATGCCCGCGATCAGCTTCTCCACCCTCTCGTCCACCGACCGGAACGGATCCTTGCACAGCACCGTGCGCTGCGCCTGGTCGTTCAGCTTCAGGTGCACCCAGTCGACGGTGAAGTCCCGGCGCTGCTCCTGGGCCCTGCGGATGAAGTCGCCGCGCAGCCGGGCACGGGTGGTCTGCGGCGGCACCGACTTGCCCTCGAAGATCTTGACGTCGTCACAGATCCGGGCAGCCCTGCCGCTGCGCTCCAGCAGGTAGTAGAGACCGCGGCGACGGTGGATGTCGTGGTACGCGAGATCTATCTGCGCGATCCGCGGGTGCGACATGGTGATGTTGTTCTTGTTCCGGTACCGCTCGATGAGCTGGTACTTCATCACCCAGTCGATCTCAGTGTTGATCTTGTCCAGCTCCTGGGTGCGCACCGCCTCCAGGGCCCGCCCCCACAGCTCCAGCACCTGCTCGACCCGGCCGGTGCGGATACCGCGCCGGTCGCAGAAGTCCAGCGCCTTGTCGAAGTACTCCTGCTGGACCTCCAGCGCGGACGCCTCCCGGCCGCTGGCCAGCCGCACCTTGCGCTGGCCCGTGATGTCGTGGCTGACCTCGCGGATCGCCCGGATCGGGTTCTCCAGCGTCAGGTCCCGCATCACCGTGCCCGCTTCGATCATGCGCAGCACCAGATCGGTGGCGCCGACCTTGAGCAGCATCGTCGTCTCCGACATGTTGGAGTCGCCGACGATCACATGCAGCCTGCGGTACCGCTCTGCGTCCGCGTGCGGCTCGTCCCGGGTGTTGATGATCGGCCGCGAGCGAGTGGTCGCCGAGCTGACGCCCTCCCAGATGTGCTCCGCGCGCTGGCTGACGCAGTAGACCGCACCGCGCGGGGTCTGCAGCACCTTGCCCGCGCCGCACACCAGCTGACGCGTCACCAGGAACGGGATGAGCACGTCGGCGAGCCGGGAGAACTCCCCGTGCCGGGCCACCAGATAGTTCTCGTGGCATCCGTAGGAGTTGCCGGCCGAGTCGGTGTTGTTCTTGAAGAGATAGACGTCGCCCGCGATCCCCTCCTCGTGCAGGCGGCGCTCGGCATCGACGAGGAGGCCCTCGAGAATGCGCTCACCCGACTTGTCGTGCGTGACCAGCTCGGTCACGTTGTCGCACTCCGGAGTGGCGTACTCCGGGTGCGACCCCACGTCCAGATAGAGGCGCGCGCCGTTCCGCAGAAACACATTGCTGCTGCGGCCCCATGACACCACACGGCGGAAGAGGTACCGCGCCACCTCGTCGGGGGACAGCCGGCGCTGGCCCCGGAACGTACATGTGACGCCGTACTCGTTCTCCAGCCCGAAGATTCGGCGGTCCATGCCTGAACATTACGCCTGCGGGAAGGATCTGAAACCGGGTTCGCCGCAGCCGTTCCGATCAGTTTCCGCACCTGGCAGGCGCTCCGGAGGCAGGCCCGCGGTACGCGGCTCCCCCGTCCGGGCCCCGCTGTGGGTGTCCGCGCCCAGCGGCGCCGGTGCGGCCGGGGCGCCGGCCGGCTGCGCCGCCGCGGAAGCGGCCGGCGCCCCGCCGGACGCCACCGCACCGGCGGACGACGCCCCGTCCGGGGGTGCCAGGAACCGGCGCGCCGCCACGACGACGGCCACCGCCGCCACCCCGCCGGCCCCGGCCAGCGCGAAGCCCGTCCCCGTGCCACCGCGCTCGATGAGCGGGCCGACCGCGGCCGTGCCCGCCGCTGCGCCCACCCCGAACGTCGTCACCAGCCAGGAGAACGCCTCGGTCACCGTCCCCGCAGGGGCGTGCCGGTCCACCACCACGAAGGCGCACGCCAGGGACGGGGCCAGGAAGAGCCCGGAGAGTGCGCCCAGCACCACCATCACCGGAACCCCCGGTACCAGCGCCAGCGGCAGATTGCCCAGCGCGAAGAGGCCCACCAGCACCCGCAGCCGCCCCTCGTGGCTGCCCGGCCAGGCGCGCGCGCCGTAGCTGATCCCGCCCACCAGCGCTCCCGTGCCCTGGGCCGCCAGCAGACAGGTGGAGAGCAGCTTGTCGGAGTGGTCGTCGGCGTAGGAGACCGCGGCGAGCGCGAAGGTCCCCAGCGCCAGCCCCACGAAGAAGAACGAGGCCAGCAGTACCTTCAGCCCCGGCGAGCGCAGCGCCCCCAGCCAGTGCGGCTTGCGCGGTGCGGAGCGCCAGCGGCGGGACGGCGGTGAGACGACCACCGAGACGGCGCCCAGCAGCCCCAGACCGTTGACCACCAGCAGCGCCGCCGCCTCACTCCACCCGGCGACCAGCAGCGTCACCAGCAGCGGGCCCACCGCGAACATCACCTCCTGGGCGACCGCGTCCAGCGCGTAGGCGGTGTGCACCTGCTCCTCGCGCCGCAGCACGCTGGGCCACAGCGCCCGCAGCCCGCCCTCCAGGGGCGGGGTGAACAGGCCGAAGGCCAGCACGCACACGAGGGCGAGCGGCAGCGAGCCGATCCCCGCCAGCGCCAGCGTGCCGGCGCCCGCCGCGGACGCCGCCGCGGCGGGCAGCATCACCCGCGGCTGTCCGAACAGGTCCACCAGCCGCCCGAGCATCGGCTGCCCGAACGCGGTGGCGAGGCCGTAGCCCGCCGACAGCGCCCCGGCGAGGGCCATGCTGCCGCCCTCGGCGCGGACGAACAGTGCGAGGGCGATCGGCCCCGTGGCGTTCGGCAGTCTGCCCACCAGCGTCCCCGTCAGCAGCCGCATCGCGTGTCTGGCCCGCAGCAACTCGGCGTAGCCCGCCGCCATCCGCCCCACCCCTCGCTCAAGTTTTACGTATAACGAATGCGCTATACGTACCATGCCCAGGCAGCAGCGGTGAAGGAGTTTTCCGTGCCAGGACAGCAGTCAGCCGCCGGCGAGCGCGGCGCCGGGGGGCGCGGCGCCCGGGGTCGCGGCCCCTCCCGCGGCGGCGCACCCGACCGGGACGCCGCCGGGCGGACCGGCGCAGACCGGGGCCCTGGCCGGAACCGGCCCACCGGACACGACGTCGCCGGTGCGGCAGGCGTCTCGCAGGCCACGGTCTCGCTGGTGCTCGGCGGCAAATGGGAGGGCAGGGTGTCCGCCCGGACCGCCGAAGCCGTCCGGGCCGCGGCCCGCGAACTCGGCTACCGCCCCAACCTGGCAGCCCGCACCCTGCGCCTCGGCCGCACCCGCACCGCGCTCCTGGTGGTACCGGCGCTGACCAACGAGTTCTTCGCCACCGTGCACCGCGGAGCGGCCGACGTCGCCGGAGCGCACGACTTCGGCATCGTCCTCTACCCCTCCCCCGAGGGGGTCGACGCGGCTCCCGACCCCTTCGCCTCGGCCCGCACCGCGCTCGACGGCGTCATCGCCTCCTCCATGGCCCCCGAGGCCCTCGCGGCGCTGCGCGGCGAAGGACTGCCCGTGGTGATGCTGGACAGCGACGAGCGGACCTGCGACGCCACCGTCAACGTCGACCTCGCCGACGGCATGCGGCAGGTGGTGACCCATCTTCTCGGACTCGGCCACCGCAGGATCGCCCACATCTCCGCCGATGTGGACTCCTGGACCTTCGCGGAACGCGCGCGGGCGCTGCACGAGGAGCTGACCGCGGGCGGCGCCGCCCTGGTGCGCACGGAGCGCGGGGCACTCGGCGTGCCGGGCGGACTGGAAGCGGCGACCCGGGCGCTCACGGCGCACCGGGACGGCGCGGACCGGGACGGCGCGGCGGTCGGGAGCGGAGCCCGTCGGAACGCTGCGGCGGACCGGAGCAGCCCGGCCGGCGGAGGCGACGGCGACGGACCGCCGACGGCACTGGTGTGCGACGACGACCTGCTCGCCGCCGGGGCGCTGAAGGCCGCGCGGCGGCTCGGACTGCGGGTGCCGGACGACGTCTCGGTGACCGGGTTCGACGACCTGGCCCTGGCGACCGCCGTGGAGCCGGAACTGACGACTGTCCGGCTGCCCGCCGAACGGGTGGGAGCCGCGGGCATGCGGACCCTGCTGGACATCCTGGAAGGGCGGGACCCGGAAGCCGTGCGGCTGCCGGTGCGGCTGGTGGAACGCGGATCCACCGGTCCCGCCCCCTCCCCGGACCCCCGGAGCCCTTCCCGGACCGGGCAGCGCTGAACCGCCCGGTACCGGCGCCCCGGCACCGGCGCCCAGGACGCGCCACAGCGCCGTCCGCCGGCTGGAGGACGGCGCTCGGGACCCCTGGTCCCCGGACCGGGCCGGGACCGCCCCGCGGCTGCCCCGGCCGGCGCGGAAAGACTCGAACGCCCCGACCCGACCGGGGCAGACCCGCACAGCCCTGTACCGCCCCGCGGTCACCCTTCCGGACGGCCGCGGGGCGGAACAGGGCCGGGGACTACTCCTCCTCGCCGCCCTCGGCTTCGCCCTCCGCCTTGCCGGTGGCCTCCGGGGCAGGGGTCTCCTCCAGGAGACGGGCCACCTGCCCGGCCGGGACGCGCTTGAACTTGCGCCGCTGGGAGCGCTCGCGGTCCAGGACGGCGACCTCCAACTGCTCGGCGGTCAGCGTCCGCTCGCTGCCGTTGCTGTCCCGCTTGAGCGCCTCGACAGCGAGCTTGAGGGCCTCGCCCAGCGACATTCCCTCCCGGTGCCGCTGGTCCATGTAGCTGCCGATCTGGTCCGAGTTGCCGCCGACCGCCACCGAACCGTGCTCGTCGACGATCGACCCGTCGTGCGGCAGGCGGTAGATCTGGTCGTCCTCGGGAGCCGCGCCCACCTCGGCGACGATCAGCTCGACCTCGTAGGGCTTCTCCGCGTTCGCCGAGAAGATCGTGCCCAGGGTCTGGGCGTACACATTGGCCAGCCCGCGCGCGGTGACGTCCTGGCGGTCGTAGGTGTAGCCGCGCAGATCGGCGTAGCGGACACCGCCGATCCGCAGGTTCTCGAACTCGTTGTACTTGCCGACCGCGGCGAACGCGATCCGGTCATAGATCTCGCTGACCTTGTGCAGCGCGCGGGAGGGGTTCTCGGCGACGAAGACGATGCCGTCCGCGTACTGCAAAACGACCACGCTGCGTCCGCGCGCGATGCCTTTGCGGGCGTACTCGGCGCGGTCCGCCATCGCCTGCTGGGGTGACACATAGAACGGCGTCGACACCGGCTATCCGTCCCTTCCTGTCCGAATGAGTGCTCTAGGAGACGGGGGCCTGCGGCCCGTTGGGCAACCGGAGGCGGCCGTCGTGCACCGTCTGCGCCAGCCCGGAGACCTCCTCCTCACCCAGCCTGCGGTATCCGTCCTCCGTGATCGTCACGACCACCGGGTAGATGCGGCGCGTCATGTCCGGACCACCGGTGGCCGAGTCGTCGTCGGCGGCGTCGTAGAGCGCCTGGAGGACCACGGTCGCGGCCTGCTCCTGGGTCATCTCGTCCCGGTAGAGCTTCTTGAGCGAGCCGCGGGCGAAGACCGAGCCGGAGCCGACACCGGCGAAGCCCAGCTCCTCGGAGCGGCCGCCCGTCACGTCGTAGGAGAAGATCCGGCCCGCACCGCGGTCCAGATCGAAGCCGGCGAACAGCGGCACGACGGCCAGCCCCTGCATCGCCATACCCAGATTGCCGCGGATCATCGTGGAGAGCCGGTTGGCCTTGCCCTCCAGCGAAAGGGTGGAGCCCTCCACCTTCTCGAAGTGCTCCAGTTCGAGCTGGAACAGCTTCACCATCTCCACCGCCAGCCCCGCGGTGCCCGCAATGCCCACGGCGGAGTGCTCGTCGGCGGGAAAGACCTTCTCGATGTCCCGCTGCGCGATGACATTGCCCATCGTCGCCCGCCGGTCCCCGGCCAGCACCACACCGCCGGCGAACGTCGCGGCCACGATCGTGGTGCCGTGCGGGGCCTGCACGGCACCCTCCACGGGGGGCAGCGGCCGGCTTCCCGGTAGCTGCTCCGGCGCGTGGTCGGACAGGAAATCCATGAACGACGACGACCCTGGTGTCAGGAAGGCAGCAGGTAGACGCCCGGTGCTACGAATTTCGGCTTCCACACGTTTCCTTCCACGTAGGCGGCCGCACGCCGCATGACGTCCGGCCGATCCCTGAACTGCCCCAGTGCGGCATTGCAGCTGAAGCACAGTACGCCCGGACCCTACCCGTCTCATGATCGTGGTCCACATGCTCAGGAGCGGGCCCGAGACAGATCGGGCAGATGCCGAACCGGCCGTCCAGCAGACTCTGGCGCTGCTCGACGGTCATACCGTAGGTGCGTTTGAGATGTCCGGCCCGTTCGTCAACGGCTCGGCACTTCCTGCACCGAGTGGAGAGGCCAGCCGAAGCAGTCGCATTGCGATGCCATGCGCTGAACGACGTCACCTCCCCACATGAACGGCACAGTCTGGAACCAGTCGGCAACGGGAGGTACTTCAGCATGCGCCGCTCGCGCCGCTTCCGCTGGTCCCACTGCTGTGCGTGCGCACGAGCGCACGGTCGGCAGCAGTCCCGCAACCCGTCGGCCCGCCCCGGTGACGCCCGAACGCCGCCGGGGACAGGCAACGCTCACAACGCGGACAATGCTTGGTTTCCTCATCTTTCACGAGGATCACCCTTCACTTTGAAGGGTATTTCATTGTCCACCCTTTTGGACAAAGGAACGCACAAAGTCCTCTGCGTTCTCCTCGAGCACGTCGTCGATTTCGTCCAGTACGGAGTCCACGTCGTCGGAGAGTGCCTCCTGGCGCTCCTTGAGGTCCTCGGAGACCTGTGCGTCCTGGGTCTCCTCCTCGGCCTCCTCGGTGTGACGCGTGGACTTCTGCTGTCCGCCGCCGCTGTCCTTGGTCGCCATATCCCTCACCCCGCTCGGTTCGGTGGTGTACGCGGAACGTACAAGATCAGACCCTACAAGCCGGGACCGGCTTCGGCTCCTTCGTTGTGACAACGTCCGGCAACCACCTCGATGATTCCCGGACCGGGCACCGAATAGCCGCGATTCAGCCGCCCGAAAGCACCTTCACCAGCTCTTCCGCGGTGCGGCAGCGGTCCAGCAGCTCCTTGACGTGGTTACGGGTACCCCGCAGCGGCTCCAGGGTGGGAACCCGCTGCAGAGAGTCACGGCCGGGGAGGTCGAAGATGACCGAGTCCCAGGAAGCGGCGGCCACGTCGTCGGCGTACTGCTCCAGGCAGCGGCCCCGGAAGTAGGCCCGGGTGTCCTCCGGGGGCTTGAAGGCGGCCTCCTTGACCTCTTCCTCGGACAGCAGCCGCTGCATGCTCCCGCGGGAGACCAGGCGGTTGTAGAGGCCCTTGTCGGGGCGCACGTCCGCGTACTGGAGATCCACGAGATGCAGCCGGGGCGCGTCCCAGTCGAGGCCGTCGCGCCGCCGGTAGCCCTCCATCAGCTCCCGCTTGGCGACCCAGTCCAGCTCGCCGGCCAGGCTCATCGGGTCCCGCTCGAGCCGCCCGAGCACGTCCTCCCAGCGGGTCAGCACGTCGCGGGTCTGCTCGTCCGCGTCGGTGCCCCAGCGCTCCTCGACGTACTTGCGGGCCAGCTCGTAGTACTCCATCTGGAGCTGCACCGCGGTCAGTGTCCGGCCGTTGCGCAGCGTGATCAGCCGTTCGAGTGTCGGATCGTGCGACACCTGGTGCAGGGTCCGGACCGGCTGGTCGACAGCGAGGTCCACGGCGATGAACCCGTCCTCGATCATGGACAGCACCAGGGAGGTCGTGCCCAGCTTGAGGTAGGTGGAGATCTCCGAGAGGTTGGCGTCCCCGATGATCACGTGCAGCCGCCGGTACTTCTCGGCATCGGCGTGCGGCTCGTCCCGGGTGTTGATGATCGGCCGCTTGAGTGTCGTCTCCAGCCCGACCTCGACCTCGAAGTAGTCGGCGCGCTGGCTGAGCTGGAAGCCGTGCTCGCTGCCGTCCTGGCCCAGCCCCACCCGTCCCGCACCGCACACGACCTGCCGGGACACGAAGAAGGGCGTCAGATGGCGGACGATCTCCGAGAAGGGGGTCTCCCGCTTCATCAGGTAGTTCTCGTGCGTGCCGTAGGAGGCGCCCTTGTTGTCGGTGTTGTTCTTGTAGAGGTGGATCGGGTTGGTCCCGGGGACCTCGGCCGCCCGTTCGGCGGCCTCCGCCATGACCCGCTCGCCCGCCTTGTCCCACAGCACCGCGTCCCGCGGGTTGGTGACCTCGGGCGCGCTGTACTCCGGATGGGCGTGGTCGACGTAGAGCCGGGCGCCGTTGGTGAGGATCACATTGGCCAGCCCGATGTCCTCGTCCGTGAGCTGGCTGGCGTCGGCCGACTCGCGGGCCAGGTCGAAGCCGCGGGCGTCCCGCAGCGGGTTCTCCTCCTCGAAGTCCCAGCGGGCGCGCCGCGCCCGGTGCATCGCCGCCGCGTAGGCGTTGACGACCTGGGACGAGGTGAGCATGGCATTGGCGTTGGGGTGGCCCGGCACGGAAATGCCGTACTCGGTCTCGATGCCCATTACGCGCCGTACGGTCATGCTTCCCTCCTTGCCTGACGGCCGCCCGCCGGTGGACAGCCGTTCAAGTCCCGCTGCGCATCCGTCCCGTGTGCGGCCCCCTCCTGCGCACTGCGCGTCGCGGCGGTGGGGAAAGCCTATGACGCACGGAGAGGAGTGGGGAGATCACTCTGCGGACTTCCTCATCGCTCCGGGAAACAATCCGGCTGCGGGTACCCCGGGCGGGGACCCGCAGCCGGAACCGGAGCTCGCTACAGGTACTGACCGGTGTTGGCGACGGTGTCGATGGACCGACCGGTGTCCGCGCCCTGCTTGCCGGTGACGAGGGTGCGGATGTAGACGATCCGCTCCCCCTTCTTGCCGGAGATGCGGGCCCAGTCGTCCGGGTTGGTGGTGTTGGGCAGGTCCTCGTTCTCCTTGAACTCGTCCACACAGGCCGACAGGAGATGGGCGACGCGCAGACCCTTCTGGTTGTGGTCCAGGTACGCCTTGATGGCCATCTTCTTGGCCCGGCCGACGATGTTCTCGATCATCGCGCCGGAGTTGAAGTCCTTGAAGTACAGGACCTCCTTGTCACCGTTGGCGTAGGTGACCTCCAGGAAGCGGTTCTCCTCCGACTCCGCGTACATCTGCTCCACGACCGACTGGATCATCGCTGCGCAGGCGGCCTCCACATTGCCGCCGTGCTCCGCGACGTCGTCCGCGTGGAGCGGCAGGTTCGAGGTGAGGTACTTGGAGAAGATGTCCTTGGCCGCCTCGGCGTCCGGACGCTCGATCTTGATCTTCACGTCCAGCCGGCCGGGGCGCAGGATCGCCGGGTCGATCATGTCCTCGCGGTTCGAGGCACCGATGACGATGACGTTCTCCAGCCCCTCCACGCCGTCGATCTCGGAGAGGAGCTGCGGGACGATGGTGTTCTCCACGTCCGAGCTGACCCCCGAGCCGCGGGTGCGGAAGAGGGAGTCCATCTCGTCGAAGAAGACGATGACGGGTGTGCCCTCGCTGGCCTTCTCGCGGGCCCGCTGGAAGACCAGGCGGATGTGCCGCTCCGTCTCGCCCACGTACTTGTTGAGCAGCTCGGGGCCCTTGATGTTGAGGAAGTAGCTCTTGCCCTGGGGCTTGCCCGTCACCTCGGCGACCTTCTTGGCCAGGGAATTGGCCACCGCCTTGGCGATGAGCGTCTTGCCGCAGCCGGGCGGGCCGTAGAGCAGGACGCCCTTGGGGGGACGCAGTTCGTGCTCGCGGAAGAGGTCCGGATACAGGTAGGGGAGCTCGACCGCGTCCCTGATCTGCTCGATCTGGCCGCCGAGGCCACCGATCTTGGTGTAGTCGATGTCCGGGACCTCTTCGAGGACCAGCTCCTCGACCTCGCTCTTGGGCACGACCTCGAAGACGTAGCCGGAGCGGCTCTCCAGCAGCAGGGCGTCGCCGGCCCGCAGCGTGGCGTTCAGCAGCGGCTCGGCGAGGCGCACCACGCGCTCCTCGTCCGTGTGGCCGACGACCAGGGCGCGCTCTCCGTCCTCCAGGACTTCCTTGAGGGTGACGATGTCACCCGCGCGCTCGAACTCCATGGCCTCGACCACGTTGAGCGCCTCGTTGAGCATGAGCTCCTGGCCGCGCCGGAGCGACGGGAGGTCGACGCTCGGGCTGACGTTCACCCGCAGCTTGCGGCCGCCGGTGAAGATGTCGGCCGTGTCGTCCTCGTTGGCCTGCAGGAAGACGCCGAAGCCCGCCGGTGGCTGAGCGAGTCTGTCGACCTCTTCCTTGAGGGCCACGATCTGGTCACGCGCCTCGCGGAGCGTGGTGGAGAGCCGCTCGTTCTGGGCGGACACACCGGCCAGGTTGGTCTGCAGCTCGACGATCCGCTCCTCGAGAATACGAGTGTGCCGCGGAGAGTCGGCGAGCTTGCGGCGCAGGACGGCGATCTCCTGCTCAAGGTAGGCGACCTGGCCGGACGGGTCTTCGGAACCCCGACCGGGCCGGGCGCCGCGGTTGGTGTCGTCGTCGTGGGCTGCCACGGTCCTCACCTCCTCCAGGGGGAGCTGGACGCTTCGACCCTACCTGGGCCGGTGCGGGTTGAAACCCCTAGATCACAAAGACGGTCGGGGTGTGTCCGATCTTCACCCTTGCGCACTCCCTCAGGACTGGGAATACCCACCCACAACCATCTGAAAGCGACCGGTTGCGGTGTCGAGACGTTCAACACCCGTCCAGTGCGGCGCTGTTTCGGCCCGAGCGGGACCCGAGCGGGACGCGAGGCAGCGGGCCCGGCCGGCGGCGCGCAGGGCCGCTCAGACGCGCAGGCCGCCGCCCGCCACAGGACCGGGACGGAGGGCGAACTTCCCCTCGCGCCATTCCCACTTGACCTTGCGGCGCCGGTCGGGGCAGCAGCGCGGCACGTCGGCGGAGGAGTAGCCGAGGAGGGTGGCGGAGACGGTGGTGCCGCGCACTCCCAGGTCCTGGACCGACATGCCCTCCCGCTGCTCGACGAGGGTGGCGGCGAGGCGCGGGGACCGGCCGGCGGTGGAGCCGGCGAGCACGTAGACGGCGCTGGGCGGGGTGCCTCCGTGGGCGCGGCAGCGGACCACGGCGACGGTCTCGGTGGCGCCGTCGCCGTCGAAGTCGGCGGACGCCGTGTCCAGCACCTCCGGCTTCGCCGCACCCCGGCCGCAGTCCAGCGGGTAGTGGGCACGGGCCGGGTCGGGGGCCGGGTCGGTGCCGGTGGGGGCGGGGCTGGCGGTGGCCGGTCGCAGGAGCGCCGTGCCGCCGAGGACGGCGGCGAGCGCTGCGGCGGTGGCGAGCCAGTGGGCCGTGCGGGTACGGGTGTGCGGCAGTTCCGTCACTCGGGGTGACTCCTGGGGCGGTGCGAGGCGGACGCGGGGAGAACGCGGAGAGGACGCGGAGAGGAGGTGCCTCGCATGGTGCCACAGGTCACACTGTCGCGGAACGGCTGGGTCCCGTTCATCCTGCCGCGCCGCTCAACGCGGCTGCCCCGCGCCCGGGTTCGGTCCGGGTGCGGGGCAGCGGGCGTGTCGCACGGGGCCGCCGGAGGGGCGGCGAGGGGGGCGGCGGGAGGGCTAGGAGGCGCGGCCGCCGGACTGGCTGCCGGGGCCGGTGTAGTCCTCGCCGTAGGCGCCCTTGGCGGGGCGGCGGCGGCGCAGCGGCGGCTCGACCCCGTCGGCCAGTCGGCGGGCGGTGAGCAGGAACCCGGTGTGGCCGATCATGCGGTGGTCGGGGCGGACGGCGAGGCCCTCGATGTGCCAGTTGCGCACCATCGTCTCCCACGCCTGGGGTTCGTTGAAGGTACCGAATTCGCGGATGGACTCGACCATGCGCGCCATCTGCGTGGTGGTGGCGACGTAGGCGCACAGGATGCCGCCGGGCACCAGGGCCTTGGAGACCGCCTCGAGGCATTCCCAGGGGGCGAGCATGTCGAGGATGACCCGGTCGACGTCGGCGTCGGCGAGGTTGTCCTGGAGGTCGCCGACAGTGAGCGTCCAGGCGGGGTGGGGGCTGCCGAAGTAGCGCTCGACGTTCTGCCGGGCGATCTCGGCGAAGTCGGCTCGGCGCTCGTAGGAGTGGAGCATGCCCTGGTCGCCGATGGCGCGGAGCAGGAAGGTGCTCAGCGAGCCGGAGCCGACTCCCGCCTCGACGACGCGGGCGCCGGGGAAGATGTCGGCCATGGCGAGCACCTGGCCGGCGTCCTTGGGGTAGACGACGGCGGCTCCCCGGGGCATGGACAGGACGTAGTCGGGGAGCAGGGGGCGCAGCGCGAGGTAGGCGACGTTTCCGGTGGTACGGACGACACTCCCCTCGGGCGCACCGATCAGCTCGTCGTGGGGAAAGGCTCCCTTGTGGGTGTGGAAGCTCTTCCCCTCTTCGAGGGTGATCGTGTAGTGGCGTCCCTTGGGGTCGGTGAGCTGGACCTGGTCCCCGACCTTGAAGGGCCCGCGACGGCGGGCGGCACCGGTCGGTTCGGACATGTGCACAGCCTATCCGGTCCGCGGAGTGCGGCCGGGGGCAGGGCTCGGGGGCGGACGGGGTCAGCCGGGCGGTCCGGCCGAGGTCTGGTCCGGACGCTTGGACATGGCCTCCACGAAGGCGCGCTCGACGTCGGCGGTGGAGAGCACTCCGTAGATCTCGCCGGTCTCCTCCACGACCAGGTACTCGGTGGCCGGGGTGGCGCGCAGCCATTCCAGCAGGTCTTCGCCGGCGAGCTCGGCGGGGACCCGCATGCCGTCCCTGAGGTCCTGCGCGAGGGTGCTGACGGCGACCCAGGGGCGGCGGTGCTCGGGGACGGAGCCGATGGCGGCCTCCCGGACCAGTGCGAGCGGGTCGCCCCGCCCGTCGACGACGACCAGGGCGCGGGCCCCGGCGGCGTTGGCGCGGCGGAGGGCTTCGGAGAGCGGGGTGTCGGTCTCGACGGGGACGGCGCGCCGGGTGAGGGTGCGGGCGCGGAGCCGGGGGAGGCGTTCGCGCAGCCGGGCCATCCGCAGGCTGTTGCCGGCTCCGGTCCAGATGATGGCGGCGAGGATGGCGGCCAGCAGTGCGTCGGTGAGGGAGTCGACGCCGCTGACGCTGCCCCGTGACAGGCCGCCCGCGTGGGTGGCCAGCGGCAGGCCGATCAGGACGGTGACGGCGAGCGCGCGGCCGACCCATGCGGCGGCGACGGTACCGGTCATCGGCTTGCCGCTGATCTTCCAGACGACGGCGCGCAGCATCCGGCCGCCGTCCAGGGGGAGGCCGGGCAGCAGGTTGAAGACGGCGACGAGGAGGTTGGAGATCATCAAGCCGGCCAGCAGCACGCCGGGCACGGTGCGGGGCTCCACCGCGCGCATCGCGGCGTAGAAGACGCCGGCCAGGACGAGGGAGAGCAGGGGCCCCACGAAGGCGAGGACGAATTCCCGGCCGGGGGTCTCGGACTCCTTCTCGATCTCGGAGACGCCGCCGAAGAACTGGAGCTGGATGCGGCGGACGGGGAGTTTGAAGCGGAGTGCGGCGACGGTGTGGGCGAGCTCGTGGACCAGGACGGACGCGTAGAAGGCGACGGCGAAGAAGAGCGCGATCAGGTAGCGCACGGCGCCGAGCTCGGGCAGCACCCGGTCGAGCTGGCCGCCGAAGACCCAGGTGATCAGGATGGCGACGAGGAACCAGGAGGGGGCGACGTAGACGGGGACGCCGAAGGGGCGGCCCATCAGGATGCCGCCGCCCGGTGCATCGGGGCGTACAGGTGTGCGAGGCAGCACCCGGCGGGGCTCCGGCCCCTCGGGACCGCTCCCCTCGCCGGAGCCGCCGTACCGCGGCTTCCCGTCGTTGTCCTCGTCCGCCACGGGTTCCCCTCTGCTGCTTCCCTCGCCCCGCGCCGTGCGGCTGCCGCAGCGTTCTCCGTGCGGCGTTCATCCGGCGCGAGGGGTCTGCCGTCGATGGTAAGTGTCCGGTGTCGGTGGTGGGCCGTAGGGTCGTACCCCATGAGAACCAGCGCGGCCACACCGCCGACCTCGCTGTCGCCCTCCCGGGCGGGGGACTTCATGCAGTGCCCGCTGCTCTACCGCTTCCGGGTGATCGACAAACTGCCGGAGAAGCCCTCTGCCGCCGCCACCCGGGGGACCGTGGTGCACGCGGTGCTGGAGCGGCTCTTCGACGCCCCGGCGCCGGAGCGCAGCGCACGGCGGGCCCGCTCGCTGGTGCCCGGGGAGTGGGAGCGGCTGCTGGCCAGGCGGCCCGAGCTGGCCGAGCTGTTCGCGGAGGACACCTCCGACGGTGCCCGGTTGGCGGAGTGGCTGGCCGAGGTCGAGTCGCTGGTGGAGCGCTGGTTCACGCTGGAGGACCCCACCCGGTTGGAGCCCGCCGAGCGGGAGCTGTTCGTGGAGGCCCGGCTGGATTCGGGACTGCGGCTGCGCGGGATCATCGACCGGGTGGACGTGGCACCCACCGGTGAGGTGCGGATCGTCGACTACAAGACGGGCAAGGCGCCGCGCCCGGAGTACGCCGAGGGCCCGCTGTTCCAGATGAAGTTCTACGCCCTGGTGCTGTGGCGGCTGCGCGGCGTGGTGCCGCGGCGGCTGCAGCTCGTCTTCCTGGGCAGCGGCGACGTCCTGACCTACGACCCGGACGAGGGCGATCTGCAGGCCACCGAGCGCAAGCTGCTGGCGCTGTGGGACGCGATCGGGCGGGCGACGGAGACGGGCGACTGGCGGCCGCGGCCGAGCAAGCTGTGCGGCTGGTGCGACCACCAGGCGCACTGCCCGGAGTTCGGGGGCACTCCCCCGCCCTATCCGCTGACGATCCAGCCGCGGCTGCCCGAGCCCCGCCCGGCCGCCGAGGAGGGCGGCGGCGGGCCGGCGGCGGACAGCGGTGCGGTGTCCGGCGCCGGCGGGGCGCGAGCCGCGGGGCCAGCGGACGGACCGCAGGGCGGCTGAGTGAGAATGGGGCGACCGCTGCCGTCCCGTTGAGGAGTTCCTGTGGCAATCCGCGTACTGCTGGTCGACGACCAGCCGCTGCTGCGCACCGGCTTCCGGATGATTCTGGAGGCCGAGCAGGACATAGCGGTGGTCGGTGAGGCGGGGGACGGCCTGCAGGCGCTGGACCAGGTGCGGGCCCTGCAGCCGGATGTGGTCCTGATGGACATCCGGATGCCCCGGATGGACGGCGTGGAGGCCACTCGCAGGATCACCGGTCCGGCCAAGGACGGCCCGGCCAAGGTTCTGGTGCTCACCACCTTCGATCTGGACGAGTACGTGGTGGAGGCGCTGCGGGCCGGTGCCAGCGGATTCCTCCTGAAGGACGCACCCGCCGGTGAGCTGGTGCAGGCCATCCGGGTGGTGGCGGCGGGCGAGGCGATGCTGGCGCCGAGCATCACCCGCCGGCTGCTGGACAAGTACGCGGGGAAGCTGCCCTCGGGCGAGGAGCCGGTGCCGGACACCCTGCACCAGTTGACCGAGCGCGAGGTGGAGGTGCTGAAGCTGGTGGCGCGCGGGCTGTCGAACGCGGAGATCGCGGCGGATCTGTTCGTCAGCGAGACGACGGTCAAGACGCATGTCGGCCACGTGCTCACCAAGCTGGGGCTGCGGGACCGGGTGCAGGCCGCGGTGTACGCCTACGAGAGCGGACTGGTCCGGCCCGGGTCGGCCTGAGGACCGGGCCGCGGATCCGCCGCCCCGCCGGGCGGCAGGGCCCGGGCGGCAGGGCCCGGGCGGCAGGGCCCGGGCGGCAGGCGCCACCGGCGGGGCCCCGCGGCCCGCGCCGGTGGCGCCGTGCTCTGCGACCGCCGCGGCGGGCGGGGAGGGTCAGGAGTCGCGGCCGCGGCCCAGCTCCCACAGTTGGAGCACGGACGAGGAGTTGAGGGCCCATTCGACTCCGGTGATGTCGTCGCGGGCCGCGAGGTACTGCTTGCCCTGCCAGAGCGGGAGCAGCGGAACGTCCTTGGCGACGATGTCCTGCACGCGGCCGAAGGTGCCGGAGGTGGCGGAACGTTCGGTCTGGCGGCGGCTCCGGGGCACGAGCTCGTCACGGATCTCGTGGTTGGTGTAGGGCGAGCCGAGGAAGTTGTCCTTCTCGAAGAAGGGGGCGACGAAATTGTCGGCGTCCGGGAAGTCGGGATACCAGCCGTAGCCCCACACCTGGTACTTGCCGTTCGTCGCCGCCGGGCGGAAGGTGTCCCACTTGACGCCCTTGGTCCGCACGTCGAACAGTCCGCTGCCGTTGAGCTGCTTCTCGAGGACGGCGAACTCCTGGGCGGTGGCACCCCCGTAGTGGTCGGTGGTGTAGGTGAGGGTGAGTTTGACGGGCTTGTCGATGCCCGCGTCGCGCAGGGTCCGTTCGGCGGCGGCCTTGCTGGGTTCGCCGTAGGTGTTGAAGAACGAGTTCCGGTGCGCCGGGAGTCCGGCGGGCACGATGCTGTAGAGCGGCTCGGTGCTGCGGTCGTAGGCGTCCCGCACGATCTTCTTGCGGTCGACGAGCTGGGCCATGGCCTTGCGGACGGCCTTCTTGCCCGCGGTCGGGTCGTCGGTGTCGAAGGCGAGGTAGCGGATCTCCTGGCCGGGCTGTTCGACGAGCTCGACGCCCTGCTCCTGGGCCCCGTCGAGCCGGCTGACCTGGTCGGGGGAGATGGTCCGGCCCATGACATCGATGTCGCCGGCCTTGAGCGCCTTCTCCATGCCCTCTGCGGCGTCGAAGAAGCGCATCTCGACCCTGCTGTTCCGCAGCTCCAGTTCCCCGCTGTAGTGCGGGTTCTTCGCCAGCACGGCCGACTCGGCGTCGATGTGCTCGAGCGCGTAGGGACCCGAGCCGACCAGTGCGTCGCCCTTGGTGAGGGCGTCGGCCGGGTAGGTCTGGCTGTCCACGACGGCGGCGGCCGGGGTGGTCAGCTTGTACGGGAAAGTCGCGTCGGGCCGCTTGAGGTGGAAGACGACGTGGCTCTTGTCGTCGGCCTCGACACGGTCGAGGTTGCTGAAGAGGACCGCGGGGCCGCCCTTGTGGTTGATGCGTTTGACCCGCCGCAGCGAGAACTCGACGTCCTCGGCGTCCAGCGTGTGCCCGTTGGAGAACGTCTGACCCTTGCGCATCGTGCAGCGGTAGACCTTGTTCGCCGCGTCGGTGAAGCCGCACTTGGCGGCGGCGTCCATCTCCGGCGAGGTGCCGGTGCGCGGGAAGCGCAGCAGCGTCTGGAAGGTGTTGCGCATGACGCCCCAGGCCGCGACGTCGTAGGCCGCCGCGGGATCGAACGGGGCCGGCGCGCCCTTGCCGACCGCGAAGTGGTCCGTCGTGCCGACGACGATCGCGTCGCCGCCTGCGCTCCCGCCCTTCTCGGACCCGCACCCGGCGAGCAGCGGCGTGAGCATCCCCGCGGCAAGCACGGGCAGCACCACAGTTTTACGGTTCATGGTCGACGATCTCCTCGGCCGGCCAGGGTTTGCTGCAGGGGAGGAATGGCCGGTACACCGACATTAATCGTCCGCTCCGGCAACTTTCGAAGCGCAGGTCGCGGAACCGGTTTCACGCACCGGAACCAGCACCTTCCTGTCCGCTATCCGAACGCCGGAACGTTTTCCGCGTCACTCCATCAATACGGACACAAGGGAAGGACATTTTTCCCTCCAGTCCCAGGGGCACCACAGTCCGGGTGGCTGGTCGAGGGGTTCGCGCGTGATGAACGTCACTGGACCAATCTGCGCACCGGACACCGGAGTTCGGCATTCTGCGGAGCCCGGGGCAAGGGATTCCGGGGCCCCGCAGATGCGCATTCTCCGCCTCGTACGGAATGGCACCGCCGCGGAATGATCGACTCAGCGCGCGACCATGATCCGCGACCGGAGGAATTCGAGATCGACTTCTTCGAGTGAACTCACAATGCTGCGACCGGACTTGGGCTCGATCGGCGCGATGGACGGCACGGCCACCACGTGGCAGCCGGCGGCCTCCGCTGCGGCGACCCCGGTGGCGGTGTCCTCCAGCACCGCGCAGCGCACCGGATCGGCTCCCAGGCGGCGCGCGGCGGTCAGATACGGGTCCGGGTGCGGCTTGGTCCGGGCCAGCTCGTCCCCGGCGACCGTGAAGGCGAAGTGCTCGTGCCCGATCCAGGTGAGCATGCGGTCCACGACCGTGCGGTGCGAGGCGGAGACCAGCGCCGCGGGGATCCGGTGCGCGGACAGCTCAGCGAGCAGCCTGCGGGCACCGGGCATCAGCGGGACGCCGCGCTCCAGCCGCTCGGTGAACCTGGCGTTCAGCAGCACGCTGAGCTCCTCCAGGCCGATGTCGGCGGCGGTCGCCTCGATCAGGAAGCCGGCGCTGCGCGACATGGGACCGCCGACGACGACGCTGCGCCACTCGTCGCGCAGCTCGTGCCCCAGCTCGGCGAAGACCGCGACCTCCGCGTCCCACCAGAAGTCCTCGGTGTCGACCAGGGTGCCGTCCATGTCCAGCAGCACGGCCTGCAGCTCGGGCTCCTCACCCGTGAGCGTGGTGACGGCGGGGGATGGACCGGCCATCCGCGAACACCTCCCGAAAGCGACGACTCCACAAGGGACGACAAGGCCGGTCGCCCCTTCCGCCGGAACCCCGGAGGGTTCCGGTTCCCGGCGGAAGCGGACGACCGGCCTGTACCGGACCGATCAGTATATGACCTGTGCCCTCATCGGGCGTTGAAATACTTCGCCTCGGGGTGGTGCAGCACGATGGCGTCGGTCGACTGCTCGGGGTGGAGCTGGAACTCCTCGGAGAGCTCGACGCCGATCCGCTCCGGCCGCAGCAGCTCGGCGATCTTCGCGCGGTCCTCCAGGTTCGGGCAGGCACCGTAGCCCAGCGAGAACCGGGCTCCCCGGTACTTCAGATCGAACATGCCCTGCATCTGGTCGGGGTCCTCGCCCGAGAAGCCCAGCTCGCTGCGGACCCGGGCGTGCCAGTACTCGGCGAGCGCCTCGGCGAGCTGCACGGAGAGGCCGTGCAGCTCCAGGTAGTCGCGGTAGGCGTCGCCCGCGAACAGCTCGGCGGTCTTCTCGCCGATCCTGGACCCGACGGTGACCACCTGCAGCCCGACGACGTCGGTCTCGCCGGAGTCCTCCGGGCGGAAGAAGTCCGCCAGGCAGAGCCGGCGGCCGCGCCGCTGCCGGGGGAAGGTGAAGCGGGTGCGCTCGTTGCCCTGCTCGTCCAGCAGGATCAGGTCGTCGCCCTTGGAGTAGCAGGGGAAGTAGCCGTAGACGGCGGACGCCTCCAGCAGGTTCTCCGTCTGCAGCCGCTCCAGCCAGCCCCGCAGCCGGGGGCGGCCCTCGGTCTCCACCAGCTCCTCGTAGGACGGCCCGTCGCCCTTGCGGGACTCCTTGAGCCCCCACTGGCCCTTGAAGAGGGCACCCTCGTCCAGCCAGGACGCGTAGTCCTGCTGCCGCAGGCCCTTGATCACCCGGGTGCCCCAGAAGGGCGGCTCGGGGACGGGATTGTCGACGGCCACGTCCGAGCGGACGGAGCCGTCGTTCTCCTCCGGCTCGGGGATGTCGAGGTCCCGCTTGGGCACCCGGCGCTGCTTGAGCGCGGGCAGCTCGGCACCGGGAACGCCGCGCTTGACGTCCATCAGGGCGTCCATGAGGCTCAGCCCCTCGAAGGCGTCCTTGGCGTAGCGGACCTCGCCCTCGTAGATCTCGTGCAGGTCCTGCTCGACGTAGGCCCGGGTGAGCGCGGCCCCGCCGAGGATGACGGGGAAGTCGGAGGACATCTTGCGCTGGTTGAGCTCCTCCAGGTTCTCCTTCATGATCACCGTGGACTTCACCAGCAGCCCGGACATGCCGATCACGTCGGCCCGGTGCTCGGCCGCGGCGTCCAGGATGGCGCTCACCGGCTGCTTGATGCCGAGGTTGACCACCTGGTAGCCGTTGTTGGACAGGATGATGTCGACGAGGTTCTTGCCGATGTCGTGGACGTCGCCGCGGACCGTGGCCAGCACGATCGTGCCCTTGCCCGCCTCGTCCTCGGACTTCTCCATGTGCGGTTCGAGGTGGGCGACGGCGGCCTTCATCACCTCGGCCGACTGGAGCACGAACGGCAGCTGCATCTGTCCGGAGCCGAACAGCTCACCGACGACCTTCATGCCCGCCAGCAGCGTGTCGTTGACGATGGCGAGCGCCGGGCGCTCCTCCAGGGCGGCGTCCAGGTCGGCCTCCAGCCCGTTGCGCTCGCCGTCGATGATGCGTCGCTGGAGGCGCTCCTCCAACGGGAGGGCGGCCAGTTCCTCGGCCTTCCCGGCCTTCATCGACTTGGCCGTGGCGCCCTCGAACAGCTCCATCAGCTTCTGCAGCGGGTCGTAGCCCTCGCTGCGCCGGTCGTAGACCAGGTCGCGGGCAACGGTGACCTGCTCGTCGTCGAACCGGGCGATCGGCAGGATCTTGCTGGCGTGCACGATCGCGGAGTCCAGCCCGGCCTTGACGCACTCGTCGAGGAAGACGGAGTTGAGCACGATCCGGGCGGCCGGGTTCAGGCCGAAGGAGATGTTCGACAGGCCCAGCACGGTCTGCACGTCGGGGTGCTTCTGCTTGAGCAGCCGGATGGCCTCGATGGTGTTGATGCCGTCCTTGCGGGACTCCTCCTGGCCGGTGCAGATGGTGAAGGTGAGGACGTCGATCAGGATGTCCGACTCGTGGATGCCGTAGTTGCCGGTCAGGTCCGCGATGAGACGTTCGGCGATGGCGACCTTGTGCTCGGCGGTGCGGGCCTGGCCCTCCTCGTCGATGGTCAGCGCGATCAGCGCCGCCCCGTGCTCGGCGGCCAGCTTGGTGACCTTCGCGAAGCGGGACTCGGGTCCGTCGCCGTCCTCGTAGTTGACGGAGTTGATGACGGCGCGGCCGCCCAGCTTCTCCAGACCGGCCTGGATGACGTCGATCTCCGTCGAGTCCAGCACGATCGGCAGCGTGGAGGCGGTGGCCAGCCGGCCCGCCAGCTCGGTCATGTCCGCGACGCCGTCCCGGCCGACGTAGTCGACGCACAGGTCGAGCATGTGGGCGCCCTCGCGGATCTGCTCCCGGGCCAGCTCGACGCAGTCGTCCCAGCGCGCCTCCAGCATCGCCTCGCGGAACTTCTTCGACCCGTTGGCGTTGGTCCGCTCCCCGATGGCCATGTACGAGGTGTCCTGGCGGAAGGGCACCGCCTGGTAGAGCGAGGCCGCGGCCGGTTCCGGCTGCGGGGTGCGTGCGGCGGGCTCGCGGCCGCGCACCCGCTCCACGAGCTGGCGCAGGTGCTCGGGTGTGGTGCCGCAGCAGCCGCCCACCAGGGACAGGCCGTAGTCGCCCACGAAGGTGTCGTGCGCGTCCGCCAGCTCCTCGGGGGTGAGCGGATAGCTGGCGCCGTCCTTGCCCAGCACCGGCAGGCCGGCGTTCGGCATGCAGGAGAGCGGGACGCGGGAGTGCTGGGCCAGATAGCGCAGATGCTCGCTCATCTCGGCGGGGCCGGTGGCGCAGTTCAGCCCGATCATGTCGATGCCCAGCGGCTCCAGGGCCGCGAGGGCCGCGGCGATCTCGGAGCCGAGCAGCATCGTGCCGGTCGTCTCCACCGTGACCGAGCACAGCAGCGGCAGGTCGGCGCCGACCGCCGCCATGCCGCGGCGGGCGCCGATGACGGCCGCCTTGGTCTGCAGCAGGTCCTGGGTCGTCTCCACCAGCAGCGCGTCGGCGCCACCGGCGATCATGCCCTCCGCGTTCTGCTGGTAGGCGTCGCGGAGGGTGGTGTAGGGGGCGTGGCCTAGGGTCGGCAGTTTGGTGCCCGGGCCCATGGAGCCCAGGACCCAGCGCATCCGTCCGTCGTCGGACTCGAACTCCTCGGCGACGTCGCGGGCGATGCGCACGCCGGTCTCGGACAGTTCGAAGATGCGCTCGGTGATGTCGTACTCCCCCAGCGCCGCGTGGTTGGCGCCGAAGGTGTTGGTCTCCACGCAGTCCACGCCTGCGGCGAAGTACTCCTGGTGGACCGCGCGGATGATGTCGGGGCGGGTCACGTTCAAGATCTCGTTGCAGCCTTCGAGCTGTTCGAAATCCTCCAGCGTCGGATCCTGCGCCTGGATCATCGTCCCCATCGCTCCGTCGGCGACGACCACGCGCGAGGCCAGTGCGCTGCGGAGCGCCTCGGCCCGGGTGGGGGACGGAGTTGCGGACGTGCTGCTCGGCGACGAGGCCATGGAAGAGGCTCCCTGGGTTGCGACGGCTGTCGGCTTTGCGCGCCGGTGAGGCAGCGCACCCGGTCAGCGTAGCGGGCGGACGCAAGAGCGCAGGTCGACATTCCGACCATCGGACACTCCGGCGCTCGATCCGGGCTCGATCCCGACTACCGTCGCGTCGACATCAAGCGATACCGTTCGACATTGTCGAATCGGCATGGTGAAACTCAAGGCAGCAGGTCAGGGAGGACCGATGGCCCGGACCATCCAGTCGCTGGAACGAGCGGCGGCCGTACTGCGGTTGCTGGCGGGCGGCGAGCGGCGGCTCGGACTCTCCGAGATCGCCTCGGCGCTCGACCTGGCCAAGGGTACGGCGCACGGGCTGCTGCGCACCCTCCAGCAGGAGGGCTTCGTGGAGCAGGAAGCGGTCACGGGCCGCTACCAGCTCGGGGCCGAGCTGCTGCGCCTGGGCAACAGCTATCTGGACGTGCACGAGCTGCGGGCCCGCGCCCTGGTGTGGACGGACGACCTGGCCCGCTCCAGCGGGGAGAGCGTCTACCTGGGCGTGCTCCACCAGCAGGGCGTGCTCATCGTGCACCACGTCTTCCGCCCGGACGACAGCCGCCAGGTGCTGGAGGTCGGCGCCATGCAGCCGCTGCACAGCACCGCCCTGGGCAAGGTGCTGTGCGCGTTCGACCCGGTGGCGCACAGCGAGGCGCTGGACGGGCGGCGGACGGACTTCACCGAGCGCACGGTCACCGGCGAGGACCGGTTCGAGACGCTGCTGGAGACCGTCCGGGCGCGCGGCTGGGCGGCGGACGTGGAGGAGACCTGGGACGGCCTCGCCTCGGTGGCCGCGCCGATCCACGACCGGCGCCGGATGCCGGTGGGTGCGGTGGGCATCACCGGGGCCGTGGAGCGGGTGTGCGAGGGCGAGGAGCTGCTTCCGCGGCTGGTTGCGGCGGTGCGGGACACGGCGCGGGCGGTCTCCCGGGATCTGGGGGCGCTGCGGTTCTGAGCCCCGGCGGGGCCCCGGAAGGACTCCGGCAGGTCCCGGAAGGACTCCGGCAGGAGAGCCCCGGAAAGGCGCCCGAAGGACCCCGGAAAGGCCCCGGAAAGGACTCGGAAGAGCCTCGGAACGGTCTCGGAAGGTCCTCGCCGGCGGCCGCCCGGAGCCGCCCGGAGGCCCCCGCGCACCGTCTGGCCCTCCTGACGTGCCGAGACCCCTGCGTGGCCGCAGGATGACAGCCAGGAGTCATCGGTCACAGCCCCTTGACGGGACTCTTACGAAGGAGAAAAGTTGCCGTTCGGCGGTCGACATTGTCGAACACCGGACGATCATCAACCGGTCCGCCCATCCCCTCGGCCTCCGGCCGGGAGGTGCCCCCATGGACAAGGACAAAGGAGTCGCGGGTGTCCAGCCTCGACATCTTCACGAGTGAGGTCACCGGCACGATGGTGCTGATCCTCCTCGGTGGCGGCGTGGTCGCCGCAGTCAATCTCAAGCGCTCGAAGGCGTTCGCGGCCGGCTGGGTCGCCATCGCCTTCGGCTGGGGCTTCGGGGTGCTCACCGGTGCCTACATCGCCCAGCCTTCCGGCGCCCACCTCAACCCGGCGGTCACCCTGGCGCTCGCCATCAAGGGCGACACCCCCTGGGGCGACGTCCCGCTCTACATGGGCAGCGAACTGCTGGGCGCCATCCTGGGCGCCGTGCTGGTGTGGGTCGCCTACTACAGCCAGTTCCAGGCCACGCTCCGCGAGCCGGACATGGTCGAGATGAAGCACGCGAACCCCGGCCCCGTGCACGGCGTCTTCTTCACCTCCCCCGAGGTGCGCAACGGCCTGCTGAACTTCCTCACCGAGGTCATCGCCACCTTCGTGCTGATCTTCGCGATCCTCACCCAGGGCCTGGTCAAGGACGCCGACGGCACCATCGGCCTCGGCCGGATGGGCGCCTTGATCACCGCGCTGGTCGTCGTCGGTATCGGTCTCTCGCTCGGCGGACCCACGGGCTACGCCATCAACCCGGCCCGCGACCTCGGCCCCCGCCTGGCCCACGCGGTGCTGCCGCTGCCGAACAAGGGCGGCAGCGACTGGAGCTACGCCTGGGTGCCCGTGGTGGGCCCGCTGGTCGGCGCCGCCATCGCCGCGGGGCTCTACAACCTCGCATGGGCCTAGCGCGCCCGGCCGACCGCTGAGACGACCCGATGACGCAAGGGAGCACACACACCATGAGCGAGACCCACAGCACCCACGCCTCCGCACACGGCGGCGGGCCCTTCATAGCCGCGATCGACCAGGGCACCACCTCCAGCCGCTGCATCGTCTTCGACAAGGACGGCCGGATCGTCGCGGTCGACCAGAAGGAGCACGAGCAGATCCTGCCGAAGCCGGGCTGGGTCGAGCACGACGCGTCCGAGATCTGGACCAACGTCCAGCAGGTGGTCGCGGGCGCGCTGGAGAAGGCCGGGATCACCCGGGAGGACGTGCTGGCCCTGGGCATCACCAACCAGCGCGAGACGACCGTCCTGTGGGAGAAGGCGACCGGCCGCCCGGTGCACAACGCCATCGTCTGGCAGGACACCCGCACCGACGCGCTCTGCAAGGAACTGGGCCGCAACGTCGGCCAGGACCGCTTCCGCCGCGAGACCGGCCTGCCGCTGGCGTCCTACTTCGCCGGGCCGAAGATCCGCTGGCTGCTCGACAACGTCGACGGGCTGCGCGAGCGCGCCGAGAACGGCGAGATCCTCTTCGGCACCATGGACTCCTGGGTCATCTGGAACCTCACCGGCGGCCCGGACGGCGGCAAGCACGTCACCGACGTCACCAACGCCTCCCGCACCATGCTGATGAACCTGCACACCATGGCCTGGGACGAGAAGATCTGCGCGTCCATCGGCATCCCGATGGCGCTGCTGCCCGAGATCCGCTCGTCCTCCGAGGTGTACGGCGAGGCCACCGGCGAGCTGGCGGGGCTGCCCGTCGCCTCCGCGCTGGGCGACCAGCAGGCGGCGCTGTTCGGCCAGACCTGCTTCGAGCAGGGCGAGGCCAAGTCGACCTACGGCACCGGCACCTTCCTGCTGATGAACACCGGGCACGAGCCGGTCAACTCCTACAACGGCCTGCTCACCACGGTCGGCTACCGCATCGGTGACCAGCAGCCGGTCTTCGCGCTGGAGGGCTCCATCGCGGTCACCGGTTCGCTGGTGCAGTGGATGCGCGACCAGATGGGGCTGATCAACAGCGCGGCGGAGATCGAGACCCTGGCCAGCTCCGTCGAGGACAACGGCGGCGCCTACTTCGTCCCGGCGTTCTCCGGCCTGTTCGCCCCGTACTGGCGCTCGGACGCGCGCGGTGTCATCGCGGGCCTGACCCGCTACGTCACCAAGGCGCACCTGGCCCGCGCGGTGCTGGAGGCGACGGCCTGGCAGACCCGGGAGATCGTCGACGCGATGCAGAAGGACTCGGACGTCGAGCTGGCCGCGCTGAAGGTGGACGGCGGCATGACCGCCAACAACCTGCTGATGCAGACCATCTCGGACGTCCTGGACGCGCCCGTCGTGCGCCCGATGGTCGCCGAGACCACCTGCCTCGGCGCGGCGTACGCGGCCGGTCTGGCCGTCGGCTTCTGGTCGGACACCGACGAGCTGCGGGCCAACTGGAAGCGCGCCGCGGAATGGACCCCCCGCATGGACGCAGAGACGCGTGAGCGGGAATACCGGAACTGGCTCAAGGCCGTGGAGCGGACCATGGGCTGGATCGAAGAGGAGAACTGAGAGCGATGAACACCTCGCAGAGCGTCCCCACCCTCGGGACGCACCCGACTGCCGGCAGCAACCCTGGCCGCGCAGAGACCAGAGGGCTGCTCGCGAACGCGACGTACGACCTCCTGGTCATCGGCGGCGGCATCCTGGGCACCTCGGTCGCCTGGCATGCGGCGCAGTCGGGACTGCGGGTGGCCATGGTGGACGCCGGCGACTTCGCCGGCGCCACCTCCTCCGCGTCCTCGAAGCTGGTGCACGGCGGTCTGCGCTACCTGCAGACCGGCGCGGTCAAGCTCGTCGCGGAGAACCACCACGAGCGCCGGGTGCTGGCCAAGGACGTGGCCCCGCACCTGGTCAACCCGCTCACCTTCTACCTGCCCGTCTACAAGGGCGGCCCGCACGGCGCCACCAAGCTCGGCGCGGGCGTCTTCGCCTACTCGGCGCTGTCCGCCTTCGGCGACGGCGTCGGCCGGGTGATCTCCCCGGCGAAGGCCGCCGCCGACAACCCGGCGCTGCGCACCGACAACCTCAAGGCGGTCGCGGTCTACGGCGACCACCAGATGAACGACTCGCGGATGGCCGTGATGACCGTCCGCGCGGCCGTGGAGTCGGGCGCCGTGGTCCTCAACCACGCGGAGGTCACCGGGCTGCGCTTCACCCGGGGCCGGGTCACCGGCGCCGAGCTGCGGGACCGCACCGACGGTGCCGAGTTCGGCGTGGACGCGCGGCTGGTGCTGAACGCGACCGGCCCGTGGGTGGACCACCTCAGGACGATGGAGGACAGCGGCGCGGCGCCCTCGATCAGGCTGTCCAAGGGCGCGCATCTGGTCCTCAAGCAGAAGTCGCCGTGGGGCGCGGCGATGGCCACGCCCATCGACAAGTACCGCATCACCTTCGCGCTGCCGTGGGAGGACCAGCTGCTGCTGGGCACCACGGACGAGGAGTACACCGGAGACCCGGCCGACGTGCGGGCGACCGAGGCCGACATCCAGCAGATCCTGGACGAGGCCGCCTTCTCGGTGCGGGACGCCGACCTGGACCGCGATCTGATGACCTACGCCTTCGCCGGGCTGCGGGTGCTGCCCGGCGGCCCCGGCGGCGTGGAGTCGGCCAAGCGGGAGACTGTCGTCACCGAGGGCCGGGGCGGGATGCTGTCGGTCGCCGGTGGCAAGTGGACCACCTACCGGCACATCGGCCGCACGGTGATGGACAAGCTGGAGAAGCTGCCCGGCGGGGCGCTCGCGGCGTCCATGGAGAGCGCGGTGCCGGTCAAGGACCTGGTGCGGCGGACGCCGCTGCCGGGGATCGCCAACCCGAACGCGGTCGCGCACCGGCTGCTGGCGGACCGGGAGCCGGGCGTGCGGATGGACCCGCTGACCGCCCGTCAGCTGGCCACGCACTACGGTTCGCTCTCCTTCGACATCGCCCGGCTGGTCAACGAGGACCCGTCGCTGGGCGAGCGCATCCACCCCGACGGGCCGGAGATCTGGGCCCAGGTCGTCTACGCACGCGACCACGAGTGGGCCGAGACGGTGGACGACGTGGCGCGCCGCCGCACCACCCTGACGATCCGCGGCCTGGACGACGAGAAGGTCCGCGGCCGGATCGAGGAGCTGCTCGCGCAGCGCGGCTGACGCCGCACTCCAGCGCACTCCAGCGCGCAGCAGGGGGGCGTACGCCGTTCGACGGCGTACGCCCCCCTTGCTGCTGTCCGGGCGCGATCCGCCCCGCGCGCCGTGACGTTGTGCACATGGGATCACCAGTTCGGCAAGTTCGTAACGAGCGGGTTCCCACCGCCCGGTCGCGCGGCGCGGCGTGGCACTGTCCTCCGCATGGAAGGCGAGACGAACGCGGGCAGCGCGACGCCCGCGGCACGACCCGTGCGCCGCCGCCTGCGGATGCCGGGGCGCACCCGGGCGCGGCGGGCCGCGGGGTGGACAGCACTGGCGCTCGTGGTCCTCCTCGTCCTGCCGACCGCCGGCGCTGCGGCGGCGCTCCGCGCCTGCTACGCGGGGGAGGTGTCCGCCGAGGCGCGCTCCCGGGGCCGGGACGCACTGTGGCTGGGCCACGCCTGGGTGGACGGGCGCCGGGACGAGAAGGACCTCGCGGCACTCAAGCGGCGGACGGCGGGCACCGGCATCCGCGACCTGTACGTCCACACCGGGCCGCTGGCGCACGACGGCTCGCTGCCGAAGAAGCGGTACCCGCGTACGGAGTGGCTGCTGAAGGCCGTCGAGCGGGAACTGCCCGGAGTGCGGGTCCAGGCATGGCTCGGGGACCGGCTCGCCTACGGCCCGGACGCGGAGGGCGGCCTGCGCACGGCCGACCCGGAGACCCGGAGCGCGGTGGTGGCGAGCGCCCGGCAGATGCTGGCGGCGGGCTTCGACGGGGTGCACTTCGACCTGGAGCCGCTGCGCTCGGAGGACACCGGCTATCTGCGGCTGCTGGAGCGGCTGCGCCCGGTGGTCCGGGCGCACGACGGGGTGCTGTCGGTCGCCGCGCACCAGATCGACCCGCTGCCGGGGCTGCACCACGTCTCGGGCAGCGTCTTCGGACACGGCAAGTGGTGGTCGCAGGAGTACTTCGGCCAGGTCGCGCGGCGGGTGGACCAGATCGCGGTGATGTCCTACGACACGGCGCTGCCCGCGGAGAGCCTGTACGGCGGCTATGTGGCGCAGCAGACGGCCCTCGCGCTGGAGGCGGCGCCCGCCCGGGTGGACGTGCTGATGGGGCTGCCCTTCTACCACACGGACGGCATGGGCCATCACGCCGCGGCCGAGACCGCGGCCGCCGCGGTGCGCGGGGTACGGCTCGGGCTCGGCCGCGAGGACCGCGACCGTGCGCGGTTCGGCGTCGCGCTCTACGTCGACTTCGCGGCGACGGAGCAGGACTGGCGCGCCTACCGGCGCGGCTGGGGCGCGCCGGCCGCACCCGCGGGAGCACGGCACACACAGACTTCGGATGCCCAGGGGAGGCAGCGTTGACCGTCACGGACGAGGCGATCGAGAAGATCAAGGGGATGATCGTCTCAGGGGCGCTGGGCCCCGGCGACCGGCTGCCCAGGGAGAGCGAACTGGCCACCGAGCTGGGCCTGTCGCGCAACTCGCTGCGGGAGGCGGTCCGCGCACTGGCGCTGATCCGGGTGCTCGACGTACGCCAGGGCGACGGCACCTATGTGACCAGCCTGGATCCGCAGGTGCTGCTGGCGGCGATGAGCTTCGTGGTGGATTTCCACCGCGACGACACCGTCCTGGAACTCCTGGCCGTACGCCGCATCCTGGAGCCCGCGGCCACCGCGCTGGCGGGCACCCGGATCGCGGTGGCCGAGCTGGACGCGCTGGAGTCCGAGCTGGACACGCTGGAGTCCGAGCTGGCCGCACCCGCCCCGGAGCCGTCCGTGGGACAACTGGTCGCCGCGGACCTGGAGTTCCACCGGCGCATCGCGGCCGCCTCCGGCAACTCCGTACTGGGCTCGCTGCTGGACGGCCTGTCCGGCCCGCACACCCGGGCCCGGGTCTGGCAGGGGCTGACCCGGCAGGACGCGGTCAGCCGCACCTTGCACGAACACCGGCAGATCCTGGCGGCCCTGCGTACCGGCGACGCGGAGGCGGCACGCTCCTGGTCGACCGTGCACATCGCGGGCGTGGAGCAGTGGCTTCGCTCGGCGCTGTGACACCGGACACCGCCGCCTCCCCGGGACCGGTGCGGCCCCGGGACCTGCCGGGTCCGGCGGGCTGCGGGTCCGGATCGGGGGCGTGCGGGGGCTGCGGGACGCGTGCTCGCACGCCGTAGGCTGGGCCTCGCACGAAACGGCCGGCGGCGGTCCGGGAAACGGAGTCCGCAGCGGTATCGCCGGCCGCAGGCGACAGCGAGCTGAGGAGGCACTGGGTGATCGAGCTGGAGGGGGTTCCCGAGCTGGTCGACCCAGTCATGGTGGCCGCGTTCGAGGGGTGGAACGACGCGGGCGACGCCGCGTCCGGCGCGGTCGCGCACCTGGAACGGGAGTGGAAGGGCGAGGTGTTCGCCGCGCTGGACGCGGAGGACTACTACGACTTCCAGGTGAACCGCCCGCAGGTCTTCCTGGAGGACGGTGTCCGCAAGGTCACCTGGCCCACCACGCGGCTGTCCGTCGTCCGGGTCGAGGACGCGGACGGCAAAGGCAGGCGGCGCGACCTGGTCCTGGTGCGCGGCATCGAACCGAGCATGCGGTGGCGCTCGTTCTGCAACGAGATCCTGGGGTTCGCGCACGAGCTGGGGGTCGAGCTCGTGGTGGTGCTGGGCTCCCTCCTCGGTGACACTCCGCACACCCGGCCGGTCCCGGTCACCGGGGTGACCTCGGACTCCGACCTGGCCCGCACCATGAACCTGGAGGAATCCCGCTACGAGGGGCCGACCGGGATCGTCGGCATCCTCCAGGAAGCCTGCACCCATGCGGGCGTGCCGGCGGCCAGTCTGTGGGCGGCCGTACCGCACTACGTCTCCCAGCCGCCCAACCCCAAGGCGACGCTCGCCCTGCTCAACCGGCTGGAGGACCTGCTGGGGGTGCGCGTCCCGATGGGTGAACTGACCGAGGACGCCCGGGCCTGGCAGATCGGTGTCGACCAGCTCGCGGCGGAGGACAGCGAGGTGGCCGAGTACGTCCAGTCGCTGGAAGAGGCCCGGGACACGGCCGAACTGCCGGAAGCCTCGGGAGAGGCCATCGCCAAGGAGTTCGAGCGCTACCTGCGGCACCGCGACGGTTCCGGCTCCGCCGACGGCGGCTCGGTGCCCGGCACGTCCCCCTCGCTGCGGGACCCGGGGCACCAGCCCCCTCCCCCGCCGCCCAAGCCCGGCGGCGAGCCGCCGCGGCCCGGTGAGCCGGACGAGGAGGAGTGACCGGCGGGCCGTCGCGGCGCCGCACGGCCCGGAGGTGACGGGCCTCCCGGCCGCGGGATCGGCCGGGAGGCGGGAAACAGCGGACGGTTACAGCGCGACGCCCAGCAGCGCGTCGACCGTGCGGGAGACCAGTCCGGGAGCGCCCTCGTCGGTGCCGCCCCGTTCGGCCTGCTGCTCGGCCCACGCGTCGACGGCGGCCAGCGCGGCGGGAGCGTCGAGGTCGTCCGCGAGCGCGGTCCGTACCGCCTCCAGCATGGCCTCGGCGGGCGGGCCGTCCGGCCGCGAGACGGCCGAACGCCAGCGGTCGAGACGCTGCTGCGCCGCCTCCAGCACCGCGTCGGTGTACTCCCAGTCGGCGCGGTAGTGGTGCGCCAGCAGGGTGAGCCGGATGACGGCCGGATCGACGCCGTCCTTCCGCAGCTTCGAGACGAAGACGAGGTTGCCCTTCGACTTGGACATCTTCTCGCCGTTCAGCGCGACCATCCCCGCGTGCACATAGCAGCGCGCGAAGGGGAACTCGCCGGTCAGCGCCTGTGCGTGGGAGGCGCCCATCTCGTGGTGCGGGAAGGCCAGATCGGATCCGCCGCCCTGGACGTCGAAGCCCATGCCCAGGTGTTCGAGCGCGATCGCCACGCACTCGATGTGCCAGCCGGGCCGTCCGGGGCCCAGCGTGCCGCCGTCCCAGTGGGGTTCGCCCTCCCGGGCCGCCGTCCACAGTTGCGGGTCGAGGGGGTTCTTCTTACCGGGGCGCTCGGGGTCGCCGCCGCGCTCGGCGGACAGCAGCCGCATCGTTTCTGCGTCGTAGTGCGAGACGGTTCCGAAGTGGGCGTCGGACTCGACCGAGAAGTAGATGTCGCCGTCGAGTTCGTAGGCGGCACCCATGTCCCGCAGCCGCTCGACCAGCGGCACGATGTGCGGGATGGACTCCACGGCGCCGATGTAGTGCTTCGGCGGCAGCATCCGCAGGGCCGTCATGTCCTCGCGGAACAGCGCGGTCTCGCGCTCCGCGAGCGCCGTCCAGTCGATGTTCGTCGCGGCCGCCCGCTCCAGGAGTGGATCGTCCACGTCGGTGACGTTCTGTATGTAGTGCACCTGGCGCTTGGTGTCGAGCCACACGCGCTGTACGAGGTCGAACGCGTTGTAGGTCGCCGCGTGTCCGAGGTGGGTGGCGTCGTAGGGGGTGATGCCACACACGTAGAGGCGGGCGACAGGACCGGGGGTGAGGGTCACTCGGCCACCGGTCGCGGTGTCGTGGATGTCGAGGTCGCGGCCCTGTCCAGGCAGGACGGGGACCTCGGTAGCGGGCCAGGCATGCATGCCTTGAGCCTAACCCGGACTGGTGTTCCGTATCCGTCCGGATGGACGCCGTTCGAGGCCGGCAGGCCCACAGACCCGTCCCGGGCTCGCACAACTGTCCGAGGGTCGGGTGCGGCCGGACTCCGGAGCCGGAGGGCAACCGGACTCCGGGGGCCGGAGCGGGCGGACTCCGGGGGCCGAAGCGGCGGACTCCAGGGGGCCGGAGCGCGGGCGGCCGGAGGTCAGACGGGCGGCCAGGGGATCGCGGGCCACTCACCGCTCGGCAGCGGATGCCGTCCGGAGCTCAGCAGCGCCTCCACCCGCTTGCCCACGGCCTGCACCTCGGCCGGAGTGAGCAGCTCGGCCAGCCGCGCCGCCAGCGGAGCCTCTGCGGCGTCCGCAGGGCCGACCGGGGCGGCGCGGTCGGCGCAGAGCGCGGCGGCGAGGCTGCGCAGCGCCTCGACGGCCTCACCGGTCAGTTCCTCGCCCGCCCAGCCCCACAGCAGGGTGCGCAGCTTGTCGTCCACGTGGAAGGTGACACCGTGGTCGATGGCGTACAGCGCGCCGTCCGGCCGGGGCAGCAGATGGCCGCCCTTGCGGTCGCCGTTGTTGAGCACGGCGTCGAGCACCGCCAGCCGACGCAGCCGCGGGTCGTCCGCGTGCACGAGCAGCGCGGTGCGGCCGCCGCCGACGTCCGCGAAACCGACCGCCTTCCAGCCCTCACCCGGCTCCTCGCCGTCGACCAGCGCGAGCAGCGGTGCCGGCTCCTCCTCCGGCCCGCTCTCCGGCTCACCGTCCGGCCCGCTCTCCGGCCCGCTGTCCGACGCGGCTTCGGCCGCCTCCCCGGACGGTGCGTCCCCGTCGTCGTCATCGGCGGTGTCCGGCGGCTCGCCCACCCACGCCTGGCACATGCCCGGGCCGTAGGGGCCGTCCCGCAGCACGGTGGCGGGTATCAGATCCCAGCCGGTGGCGCGGGAGACCTCGTAGGCCGCGACCTCGCGCCGGGCGAGGTTGCCGTCGGGGAAGTCCCACAGCGGCCGCTCACCGGCGACGGGTTTGTAGACGCAGGGCAGGCTGCTGCCCTCGTGCTCGACGGTGCCGAACAGCACGGTGTTGGACGCGGCAGTGATCTGTCCCCGCACCGTGAGCGTGCCCTGCCGCAGCAGCTCGCGGGTGGCCTCGGCGGCCGGTGCCGTGCCGCTCATTCGCCCCGGCGGTATCCGTTCTGGCGCGGACATACGTGTCCCTCCGGGTCGAGCGGCAGGCTGCACAGCGGGCACGGCGGACGGCCCGCGTTGACGACCTCCATCGCCCGCTTGGCGAAGGCGCGGGCCATGTTCCCGCTGATCCGGACCCGGAGCATCGGGGGCCCGTTCTCGTCGTCCTGGAGCAGCCGCTCCTCCGCGTCGGCCAGGTCCTCGTCCTCGCCGGGCTCCAGTTCCACGATGGCCTGCGCCTCGACGACCATCCGCTCGCCGTCGCCGTCCCAGGCCAGGGCCATGGTGCCGACCCGGAACTCCTCCTCGACCGGGCTCTCCAGCGGCCCGGTGTCATCGACCTCGGAGGGGGCGACGGCGGGCACGGGCGCACTGCCGCCGGAGCGGCGCACCACCTCGTCCAGCAGCTCGTCGATCCGTTCGGCGAGCGCTTCTACCTGCGCCTTCTCCAGGGCCACGCTGGTGGTGCGGCCGCCCGCACTGGCTTGGAGGAAGAAGGTGCGGCGGCCAGGCAGACCGACGGTACCGGCGACGAACCGGTCCGGCGGGTCGTACAGAAATACCTGACGGGACACGTTCTGCTCCGTTGGGTTCGACAGCTTGAGTGGCTTCGGACATCCGCACCCTACTGTGCGTTCCGATCATCGTGCTCATGCGCTTCCGCCAACGGTCGCGTCACCCTCCCCCGCACCTGAGGAGCCGCCCTGCTCGCCCGTTTTCTCCGGTGGCGCGAGGGAGGCCAGCTCCCCGGTGTCGCCGAGCCGCAGCACGAAGGGGCGCAGCGGAGTGTAGGTGAGGGCCGTGGCCGAGCAGGGGGAGACGGATATCCGCTGGAAGAGGTCGAGGTGCATGCCCAGCGCGTCCGCGACGATCGACTTGATGATGTCGCCGTGCGAGCACATCAGATAGACGGCGTCCGCGCCGTGCTCGGCTGCGATGCGGGCGTTCCAGTCGCGGACCGCGTCCACGGCGCGCGCCTGCATGGCCCGCAGCGACTCCCCGCCGGGGAAGGCGGCGGCGGACGGGTGGCCCTGGACGGTGGCCATGAGGGGCTCGTCGTTCAGCTCGGCGAGCTTGCGGCCCGACCAGTCGCCGTAGTCGCACTCGGTGATGCGGTCCTCGGTGTGCACGGGCAGTTCGGGGCGGGCCGCGGTCAGCGGCGCGAGGGTCTCCTGGCAGCGGCGCAGCGGGCTGCTGACCGCGGCGGCCAGCGGGAGGTCGCGGAGCCTGCCGGGCAGACCGGCGGCCTGCTGCTGGCCGTGTCCGTCCAGGGCGACTCCGGGGGTGCGGCCGGCCAGCAGTCCGTCGGTGTTCGCTGTGGACCTGCCATGGCGTACGAGGATCAGCGTCGGCATGCCGCAACCCTAAGCGAGGCGCTGTCGGCGGCGCCGGGTGGTTCTCGTGGCGGCACCCTCTCTGGTTCTCGTGGCGGCTTCCGGTTGTGCGACGGCCCGGGCAGGGCAGAATGCGAAAAGTGATCGTCGACTGCGCGCTCTACCGGCAGGGGCGCCGAGCCGAGCGCCCGGAGGACTTCTCGGCGGCGCTGCGGGAGGCCCGGTCCGCGGCCGAGACGTTTCTGTGGATCGGTCTGCACGAGCCGACCGAGGCCGAGTTCGACCGCGTCACCCGGGACTTCGGACTGCATCCGCTGGCCGTCGAGGACTCGCTGCACGCGCATCAGCGGCCGAAGCTGGAGATCTACGCGGACTCGCTCTTCCTGGTGCTCAAGCCGGTGGACTACGACGAGGGCGACAGCACACTCAGCACCGGTGAGCTGATGGTGTTCGTGGGCGACTCGTTCGTGCTGACCGTCCGGCACGGCCGGACCAACCCGCTCGGATCGGTGCGCGCCCGGCTGGAGGGCGATCCGGAGGTGCTGCGGCACGGTCCCACGGCCGTGATGTACGCGGTCAGCGACACCGTGGTCGACCACTACCTGGAGGTCGCGGCGGCACTGCACACCGACCTCGAGGAGTTGGAGTCCACGGTCTTCGCCCGGAACGCCCGGGCAGGCAGCCGGGACACGGCGAGCCGGATCTACGAGTTCAAGCGGCGGGCGCTGGAGTTCCGCCGGGCGACGACGCCGCTGACCGACCCGATCACCCGGCTGACGGGCGCCCGGGTCCCCTTCGTGCACAAGGACGCGCGGGTGTTCTTCCGGGACGTGGCCGACCATCTCTCGCGGGTGAACGAGCAGGTGGAGTCCATCGACCGGCTGCTGACGGACATCCTGTCCGCCTACCTGGCGCAGATGGGGGTGCGGCAGAACGACGACATGCGCAAGATCTCCGCCTGGGCGGCGATGTTCGCCGTGCCGACGGCCCTCGCGGGGGTGTACGGGATGAACTTCGCACATATGCCGGAGCTGCACCAGGTGTGGGGCTATCCGGTGACCCTGCTGCTGATGGTGACGATCTGCGTGGTGCTCTTCCGGATCTTCAAACGCCGCGACTGGTTCTAGCGTCTCCGCACAGCAGCGGAGGCGCAGCCCTGGTTCCCGCTCCCCGGGGTGGCGTGTGCCGGCGGCGGTCGGCGCGGGGCTCAGGCGTACGCGGGGCTCAGACGTACTCGGCCGCCGCGCCCGACTGACCGGTGCCCAGTGCGTCGCGCCGCTCGGGCATCCGGAGGGCGACCAGCCGGCGCCAGCCGCCCAGCCGCTCCCAGCCGTACCGGCCGTGGATCCCCAGCGCGACCAGCCCGTACCGGAGCCCGGACCAGCCCAGGATGCGGGCCATCCGGCTCATGACGGCCAGGCTGACGTCCCGGTAGACCTTGATCTCGGCGTGCGCGCTCTCGCGCAGCAGGGCGTGGATGGTGCGGGCGTGCCCGGCGCGGGCCAGGCGCAGCAGTTCCTCGTGGCAGTAGGCGAGGTGGTCGTCCTCGTCCCGGGAGATCATCCGCACCGCACGGCCGAGTTCCGGGTGGTCGCCGACCGCCTTGGTGAGCAGGGCCATCTCCTCGGAGGCGCGCTGCTCGGTGACCCGGCTGTGGGCCAGGTAGGCGAGCACGTCGTGCTCGGTCAGCGGCTCGTCCCGGCGCAGCTTCTCGTGCGCCAGGCCGATCCCGAGGCCCTCCAGGATCATCGTGTAGTCGGTGTCGTCGGGGATCTCGGCCGCCTCCAGGCCGCGCTTGTTCAGCAGCGCGAGGAAGATGCGGCCGTGCTTGTCCTCGTCGGCCCCGTGCCGGACGATCTTGGGGGCGAGGTGGCGGGCGCTGTCGGGGACGAGCGCGGCGATGCGGCCGTTCTCCCAGCCGCCCTGCGCCTCGCCGCTGGCGGCGATCGAGCAGAAGAGCCGGAAGGACTCGTCGTTGTCGAGGATTTCCTGGAACAGACTCCTGGCCGAGAGCATCGCCGCCACCTCCGTGCACGAGTTCCCATACAGCACGACATCCGCGAAGAACGAGTCAAATGCCGCTTACGCGAACAGGCAACACGTGAGCGGTCCGGCTGCGCCGAACGCGGGAGCCCCGCGACCCGCCGGCGTAACCGCACCGGCCGGGCCGCGTTGTGCTCCATGACGGCCGTGGCGGGGTCGCCCCGAGCCCCCACCACGGCCGCAGAATTCTTCGGGCGCGTTACGCCTTCGGGCTGTACGGCGCCCTCGCACCCGGCAGCACGGCCGGGTGCCGCTCGGATCCGACGAAGCGGCCCGGGCGGGATTCCTGCGCGCTGCCGCTAGGCGGCGACCCCGGCCTGCTCCAGCGCGTCGACCCCGGCACGCAGCCCGGCCAGCCGCTCCTCCAGCGAGAACCCGGCGGGGGCCAGCGAGAGCGTCGTCACCCCGGCGTCCGCGTAGGCCCGCATCCGCTCGGCGATCCGCTCGACGGGGCCGATCAGGGTGGTGGAGTCGATCAGCTCGCGCGGGATCGCCGCCGCGGCCCCCTCCTTGTCCCCGGCCAGGTACTTCTCCTGGACCTCGGCGGCCTCCTTCTCGTAGCCCATGCGCTGGGCGAGCTTGTTGTAGAAGTTCTGCTTGCGGCTGCCCATGCCGCCCACGTAGAGCGCGGTGTAGGGGCGGAAGAGGTCGGCGAGCGCGTCGATGTCGTCGCCGACGGCCATCGGGACGGTCGGGCACACGTCGAAGCCCTCCATCGTCCGGCCCGCGGCCTCCCGGCCGGCCCGCAGATGCTGGAGCGTGGTCTCCTCGGCGTGCTCCGGGGAGAAGAAGACCAGCAGCACACCGTTGGCGATCTCGCCGGTCTGCTCCAGGTTCTTGGGGCCGATCGCCGCGATGTAGAGCGGGATCTCCTCGCGCTCCGGGTGGACGGTCAGCTTGATCGGCTTGCCGGGTCCGCCGGGCAGCGGAAGCGTCCAGTGCTGTCCCTCGTAGGACAGTCGCTCCCGGGACATGGCGCGGCGGATGATCTCGACGTACTCGCGGGTGCGGGCCAGCGGCTTGTCGAACTTCACCCCGTACCACCCCTCGGACACCTGCGGGCCCGAGACGCCCAGGCCCAGCCGGAAACGGCCGCCGGAGAGCGAGTCGAGCGTGGCGGCCGTCATGGCGGTCATGGCAGGCGCCCGAGCCGGGATCTGGAAGATCCCGGAGGCCACGTCGATCTGCTCGGTGTGGGCCGCCACCCAGGTGAGCACGGTAGCGGCGTCCGAGCCGTACGCCTCGGCCGCCCAGCACACGTCGTAGCCGAGCCGGTCGGCCTCCTGTGCGACGGCGAGGTTGTCCGCATCCATCCCGGCACCCCAGTAGCCGAGGTTGATGCCCAGTCGCATCCCCATCCCGCACCCACTTCCCTTACTGATCAGTAATGTCCCTGACCCCCGGACTCTAACGCCTGCCACAACTACGCTCAACGCCCATGGAGCGAAGGCACCTCGGCCGCACTGGCCTGCGCGTATCCCGGATCGGACTGGGCACTCTGAGCTGGGCGCGCAGCGGCGGGACCGGCGGAGGCGAGCGCGCGGACCCCGGCACGGGACACGAGGCGCACCTGCGGCACGACCAGCACGTACGCAACGCCGCCGACCAGCTCAAGACGTTCTGGGAAGCGGGCGGCACGCTCGTGGACACCGCGGATGTGTACGGGGACGGCGAGGCCGAACACCTGCTGGGGCGGCTGATGCAGGACCTGGTGCCGCGCCGCGACCTGGTGATCGCCACCAAGGCCGGGGGCGTGCCCGATCCGCACCGCCCCTTCGACTGCTCGCGCGGCCACCTCCTGTCCGCGCTGGACGCCTCCCTCGACCGGCTGGGCACCGACCACGTGGACCTGTGGCAGGTGCACGCCTGGGACCCGTACACGCCGCTGGAGGAGACGCTCCAGGCACTCGACACGGCCGTCGGCAGCGGCCGCGCCCGCTACGCCGGGGTGTGCGACTTCTCCGGCTGGCAGCTCGCCAAGGCGGGCACCTGGCAGCGGGCCGCGCCCGGAGTGCGGCAGCCGCTGGCCGCCACCCAGATGGAGTACTCGCTGCTGCAGCGCGGCGTCGAGCGGGAGGTGCTGCCCGCCGCACGGGATCTCGGCATCGGGCTGCTGCCCTCCTCGCCCCTGGGGCGCGGCGTGCTGACCGGCAAGTACCGGGATCCCGGCCCGCCGCCGACCGGGTCGCGCGGCGCCTCCGAGCGGCTGGCCGCGTTCGTGGAGCCGTACCTGGACGGGGCCGCGGCCCGGATCACCGACGCGGTGGCCACAGCGGCCGACGGGCTCGCGCTGCCGCCGCTCCAGGTGGCCCTGGCCTGGGTCCGCGACCGGCCCGGGGTGGTGGCGCCGATCGTCGGCGCACGGACGGCGGAGCAGTTGGCGCAGGCGCTGTCGGTGGAGGGCCTTAGTCTTCCAGACGAAATCCGCGCGGCCCTGGACGACGTCTCGGCCCCCGTGCACCGCTACCCCGACCATGACTGGAGCGAGCTGTGAGCAACGAGAAGGCAGCCGAACTCCTCGCGGCCGTCCGCGCGGTGGAGAGCGGTGAGCGCTCCGCCACCTCCTTCTTCAACGAGCCCGCCGCCGGGCCGGCCGCCCGGAGCGGGCCCCGGGCGCAGCCGGGCGGTCCGGAGTCCGGCGCCGCGGGCGGCCGTGCCGGCGGGGGTCCCGCCGCGATGCCCCCGCCAGGACGTACGGAGCGCCCGGGCCGGCAGGACGGCCCGGTCACCGTCCCTGAAGAGGTGCGCGCCCTGCTGGCCGAGGGCGGGGCCCCGGAGGGGCTGGCCCAGCGCGTGGCCGAGACACTCGGGGAAGGCGCGGACGGCGTGCTGCGCACCGACCCCTGGCAGCTCCTCGCGGTCCCCGGGGTGCTCCCCGAGCAGGCCGACGGCTTCGCCCGAGCGCTGCTCGGCGACGAGGCCGGGCCGGGCGACCCGCGGCGCGCGGTGGCGCTGGTGGTCCGGCTGCTGGAGCGCGCGGCACTGCGGGGCGACACGGTGCTGACACCGGAGGCCCTGGGCCGGGGCCTGTCCGGGCATGCGGTACCGGACCCGGAGGAGGCCGTACGGCAGGCCGTGGAGGCGGGGGCCGTGCTGGTCTTCGAGGACGCACTGGACGCGGGTCCGGTCGCCTCGGCCATGAACGAGAACGACGTCGAGGAGGAGCGCCCGGTCACCGTCCTGGTGGGCCTGGACCGGTACGCGCTCGCGGAGGAGAGCCTCGCCGACGGGCTCGCGCGCCTGGCCGGTACGTTCGCGCCCGCGGAGACGGCGGGCGCCTCGGCGGCCGGTCCGGCGGAGGCGGCAGGCGCCGCGGATACGGCGGATCCCGCGGATCCCGCGGACACGGCGGACACGGCGGACACGGCGGACACGGCGGACCGCGCGCCGAGTGGGGGCGCGGCCGACGACGGCTGGGCGGCTGCCGCCGAGAGCGCCCCCACCTCCTCGGCGCGCGAGCTGATCCGCGCGGTGGCCGGAAGCGGACTGGTCACCCATACCGGTGGTGAGGCGTCCCGCGCGGAGGTCGCCGCCGTGGCCGCCGCCGCAGGGGCACTCGGGCTGCGTGCCGCGGTCCTCACCCATACGGATGAGGCCCGGGAGCGCATGGCCCGCCTCCTCGCCGAGCATCCGGCCTCCTGCCGGGACAGCCATGCGGACAGCAGCGACCCGGACAGCAGCGACCGGGACGGCGGCGCTCCGGCCCCGGCCCCGGTCCCGGCCCCGGACTGCGCCACCGTCGCCGGGGTCCTCGCGGGCACGGAAGGGCCGGAACGGGACGCGGACGGGGCGCTCCTCGTCGACCTGCTGGCCGTCTGCGACGCGCCGCAGTTGGACGCGGAGACGGCCGCGGCACTGCTGGAGGCGCTGCCGGACGGGGCCCGACTGCTGCTCAGCGGAGACCCGGGCGTGCTGGGCGCCGCAGGCCCCGGAGAGGTGTTCGGGGACCTGCTGGCGGCCCGGTACTGCCCGCACGTCGCCTCCCGCACCCCGGACCCCGGGCCGATCGGCGAGCTGGTCTCGGGCGTCGGCATCGGAGAACTGAACCAGGTGGCGGCCCCCGGCAAGGAGGTGGTGATCGTCCCGGTCGCCGACCCCGGTGAGGCCGTGCACCGCACGGTGCAGCTCGTCAAGGACTCGGTGCCCCGCGCCCTCGGCGTCCCGTCCGCCGAGACCCAGGTGATCACTCCCGGGCACGGCGGCTCCGCGGGCACACGGGCGCTCAACGCCGCCCTCAAGGAGCAGCTCAACCCGGGCCCGGGCCGCTTCGGCGGCTTCGACCCCGGCGACCGGGTCGCCCACTCCCCCGCCCCGGGCCGCACGCGCATCGGCACGGTGGCCTCGGCCGGCGCGGAGGGCCTCCAGTTGGCCTGCGGGGACCGCCGGGTGACGGTCCCGCCGGAGCGGGTGCCCGAAACGGTGCGGCACGGCTGGGCCGTGACGGCCCACCAGGCCGCCGGGATCCGCTGGCCCGCGGCCGTCGTGGTGCTGCCCGGGGATGCCACGGAGGCACTGACCCGGGAGTGGGTCTACACGGCCTTCGGCCGGGGCGAGCGCCATCTGTCGGTCGTGCACGGAGCGGGCGACGCGCTCCCCCGCGCGGTGGCCTCGGCCGCGGCACGGGAGCGGACGACCCGGCTGCGGACGCTGCTGACCGAGTCAGCCCGCGCCGCCGAAGCGGCGCGGGCGGCGGAGACGGCCGAGGCAGTACGAGCGGCGGAGGCGGACGACGGCTGAGCCGGAACGGCCGCGACGCCGGAGCGATCCGCCGTGCTGCCCGCGCTACCTGCGGCGGGCGGCGGACACGCCGCTGTCGGCGCCGTCACCGTCCTCGTCGTAGTCGTCCTGGTCGTCGCCCTCCTCGTCGTAGCCGTCCTCGTCGTCCCCTTCCTCGCCGTCCTCGCTTTCCTCGCCTTCGCTGCGGGCCTCGAGAACCAGGTCCTCCTCGTCCTCGTCGAAGACGGAGGAGACGTCGAAACGGCAGATCACGCGCTGCGGGTCCGCCTGGTCGAACGGGGCGGACAGCCACTCACCGGGCTCGGCGGGCTCGTCGACCGCCGTGACCCAGAGGGTGGAGTCCCCCTCCTCCAAGCCGAACTCCTTGTGGCGGGTGGCGATCTCGTCCGGCTCGAACTCGCCGAAGAGCACACCGAGCGCCGCGTGCACGCTGTTGCTCGGTGCCGCGCCCTCGAACCGCTCGTCCTCGGCGGAATCCGGGTCCAGCTCGGTGATCCGCTCGGCCTGGGCCTGCAGCCGGTGCGGCTCGGAGATGACATAGTCCCGCCGGATCAGAACGCTCAGCGCCGTGGGCACATCGGGCCCCGTGTAGGTCGGCAGGCTCTCGCTGCTGGGGATCTCGAACGGGGTGACCTCGTCATAGACCTCGTACAGCAACTCGTCGTAGGTCTCCCCCGCGGCGGCCAGCGCGTCGAAGGCGGCATAGACGGCGGAGTCGAGTTCGGCGGCGTACTGCTCCGCCGACGACGCGTCCCGCTCACCCGCACCGCCCGCTCCGGCAGGCACCCGGGGCTCCCCCGCGCGGCGCTCGACGGCTTCGAGGTGCCGGTCCAGCGCGGCTTTGACCGCTTCGGCGGCGGCGCGTACGTCGGCAGCGGTGGGCTGCGCAGCATCAGACATAGTGCAGACGCTATCGGCAGACGGGGTGCGCACGCACAATAGAGACGATGCCGGAATACGAATTTCGCGACGTGTACGTCCCGCGGGGCGTCTCCCGTAAGGCCGCGACCCAACTGCTGACCGATCAGGCGGAGTACGGGCACTGGGAACTGGCCCGCACCCGGCTGTATCCGGACGGCAGCCGCCGGGTGCGGCTCCGCCGCCGCATCATCCGCCAGCTTCGCCCGACCTGGTGACCGCCGGTCGCGGGTAGCCGCACGGCGAAGGGATGACCGTCGCCGCGGAGCGGGGGAACCGAGGGGGGAAAGCCGGCGGGAGAACCGAGGGGAGAGCAGCCGAGAGGGAACGGGCCCGGCGGTGCGGAGCCCGTTCCCTCGACTTGCCCGGCGCTGCTGCCACGGCTGCGGCGCCGGAGCACCGGCCCGCGCGTCAGGTCGCGGAGTGCCGGTCGATCACAGCACCGGGAGTCGGTGCTGCGCGCTGATCAGCGCTTGGCGGCGGGCCGGGAGCGCCGGTAGAGCACGTATCCCCCGGCGAGCATGCCCAGGCTGACCGGCGCGGCGATGCCGAGCTGCGAGCCGGCACCGGTGTGCGCCAGCTCCCCGCCCGCGTCGTCCCCGGCGTCTTCCGGCGTGTCGGAGACCTGGGCCGCGGCCACGGTCTCCGGCGTGGACGGAGCGTGCACCTCCCCGGAGCTCCCCGGCTGGGTGGGCGTCTCCGGGGTGGACGGCTCACCAGGCTCGTCGGGCGTGGTGGGCTGCTCGGGCTCGTCCGGGTTACCGGGCTCGTCCGGGTTCCCCGGCTCGTCCGGGTTACCGGGCTCGTCCGGGTTCCCCGGCTCATCGGGGTTCCCCGGCTCATCCGGGTTCCCCGGCTCGTCCGGGTTACCGGGCTCATCGGGGTTCCCCGGCTCGTCGGGGTTACCGGGCTCGTCCGGGTACCCGGGGTCGGTGGGTCCCGGGTGCGACGGATTGGCGCAGTCGTTGCCGTGCGCCGGGTTGAGTGCGCCGATCACGTCCACGGTGTTGCCGCAGACGTTCACCGGCACGTCGACCGGCGCCTGTACGTTGTTGCCCGAGCCGACGCCGGGCGAGTCGTGGGCGGCGCCCTGTGCATGGGCCCCGCTTCCGCCCTGCTGGCTGCCGCCGTTGCCGGCGCCGTTCCCGCAACTGTTGCCGGACGCCGGGTTGAGCAGCCCTAGGACGTTGACCGTGTTGCCGCAGATGTTCACCGTGACGTTCACCGGCGCTTGGGCGGTGTTGCCGGAGAGCACTCCCGGCGAGTTCGCGCTGGCGCCCTGGGCGCCGGAGTCTGCGAATGCGGTCCCCCCGGAGACCGCGAGGAGGCCGCCCGCAGCGGCCATGGTGATCAGGCCCTTTCTGGTGCCCTGACGCATGATGTTGGAATCCCTCGCCTAGTGGTGGCTGTTGGTAACCGGCCAGGGGGAGGCGCACCTGCGCGCCCTCCCGCCCCCCGAGACCCGAGGGCCCCGGAGCGCGTGGCGCGTGCTCCGGGGCCGCTCAGGTCCACGTGCCTCACCGATCGCGTCGGATGAGGCGTGACGTCACTGGTTGACGCAGGTGTTGCCGAAGGCCGGGTTCAGCAGCCCGATCACGGAGATCGTGTTGCCGCAGGCGTTCACCGGAACGTGGACCGGGACCTGAACGGTGTTGCCGGAAACGACGCCGGGGGAGTTCACGGCGGCGCCCTGCGCACCGGAGTCGGCAACGGCCATACCCGCACCAGCCAGCACAAGACCGCTGGTGACAGCCGCGGCGGCGATGACCTTCTTGATCATTATTCCTCCTAGTTGGCAATACGACCCCAGCAGGGGGTCGCACTCCCTGTAACGAGGATGGAGGAATGAGGCTACGAACTGACTAGATCATTCACCCGTCCCGGTTACTTCCGCACAGGCTGTCGATTTCAAGCCCCACTGCACCACCCCTTCGGAGGAAACACCCCGGGGAAGCTCGCGAGGATCCGGACGTTGATCGGAAAAGCGCCGGTCACAGCGGGCCGATCAACGCCACGCACCGGTGCCCCGGTGGGCGTCACGCCTGATCCAGGAACCGGTCCAGCACACGGACACCGAACTGGAGTCCGTCGACCGGGACGCGCTCGTCCACCCCGTGGAACATGCCCGCGAAGTCGAGCTCCGGCGGCAGCTTCAGCGGCGCGAAGCCGAAGCAGCGGATTCCCAGGTCGTCGAAGGACTTGGCGTCGGTGCCGCCCGAGAGCATGTACGGCACGGCGCGCGCGATCGGGTCTTCCGCCCGCAGCGAGGACTGCATGGCGTCCACCAGCGCACCGTCGAAGGTCGTCTCCAGCGCCCGGTCGGCGTGCACGTCCTCGCGCCGCACCCGCGGCCCCAGCAGACGGTCCAGATCGGCCAGGAACTCCTCCTCGTGTCCGGGCAGGAACCGCCCGTCCACATGCGCGGTCGCCTGCCCGGGAATGACGTTGACCTTGTAGCCGGCCCCGAGCTGAGTGGGCGCGGCGGTGTTCTGCAGCGTCGCACCGATGATCTTCGCGATGCCGCCGAGCCGGGCGAGCGTCTCCTCCATGTCCTCCGGGTCCAGCTCGACACCGAGCGCGTCGGAGAGCTCGTCCAGGAAGGAGCGGACCGTCTTGGTCACCCGCACCGGGAACCTGTGCCGACCCAGCCGCCCCACGGCCTCGCACAGCTCGGTGATCGCGTTGTCGTCGTTGGTCATGGACCCGTGGCCGGCCGTGCCGTCCACCGTGAGGCGCATCCAGTGCATGCCCTTCTGCGCCGTCTCGACCAGATACAGCCGCAGGTCCTCGTTGACCGTGAAGGAGAACCCGCCGACCTCCCCGATGGCCTCGGTGACCCCCTCGAAGAGGTCCGCGTGGTTGTCGACCAGGTGCCGCGCCCCGTAGACCCCGCCCGCCTCCTCGTCCGCGAGAAAGGCCAGCACGACGTCCCGGGGCGGCTTGCGCCCGGCCCGCATCCGCTCCCGGACCACCGCCAGCGTCATCGCGTCCATGTCCTTCATGTCCACGGCGCCGCGTCCCCACACGCAGCCGTCCGCGATCTCCCCGGAGAAGGGATGCCGCGTCCAGTCGTCGGCATTGGCGGGCACCACGTCGGTGTGCCCGTGGATGAGCAGGGCCGGGCGGGACGGGTCCTCGCCCGTGATCCGCGCCACGGTCGAGGCGCGGCCCGGGCTGGACTCGATGATCTGCGGCTCCAGCCCGACCTCGGCCAGCTTCTCGGCGACGTACTCGGCCGCCGCCCGCTCCCCGGGACCTTCGTTGTTGCCGTAGTTGCTGGTGTCGATCCGGATCAGCTCGCGGCAGAGGTCGACGACCTCGCTCTCGGCGCTAGCGGCACTCGCGGTCGCGGCACTGTCGGCACTCACGCTGCCTCCTCTTCTCGCAGGTAGACCCCCATCCTCCCGCCCGCACCCCGGCGCCCCAAGAGCCGGGTGATCGCAGTCCTCATCAGGTGCTAAGGTTTAACCCGTCGCAAGGCCGCCCACCGGCCCGGCGGCACACCCGGTCGGGGTGGCGGAATGGCAGACGCGCTAGCTTGAGGTGCTAGTGCCCTTTACAGGGCGTGGGGGTTCAAGTCCCCCTCCCGACACACACCATATGTACATGCGGCGGCGGGTCGTGACTCAACAGTCACGGCCTGCCGCCGTTCGTCGTAGGTAAGCGCCAGGCCGAAAGCTTCGTAGATCGGCCGCTTCTCTGCGGGGTCGGCTGCGAGGAGCCGGTCTTTCATGTCACCGAGCGTGCGGATCATGGTTTCCAGCTCAGCTTCGGAAGCGATGCTTTGTGGGCGGCTCCGTTGGGCGCTCCGGAGCCGCTGTTCGACGGCGCTCTTCTCCTGCTGCGTCTCGTTGATCCACTGACCGACCAAGGCTGGGTCCGATCCGGCGTCGAGGGCGGCTCGGTACCCGACGATTCGTCGCTCGCAGTCGGCAAGCTTTTGACGCGCCTCGGCAAGGTCCGGAGATGCCTGTTGTCTCTGCTGGGCGGCGTGCAGCTTACGCAGCGTGTCAGGGAGACGGTCTGGGGAAAAGTGGCGTGCAATCCACCGGTCGAGCTTCGGAACGACGACGGACTCGCGTACATAGACGGTGAGTGGGTGGTCGAGCTGCGCGCTTTTGGCGTACTCGGCTGTGTGGCGGTAGCGGTAATACGGAGCTCCGTTGTTGTGGTTGCCCTGCATCTTGCGTCCGCACAGCGCGTGCCGCATGAGACCACCCAGCGCGTAGGTGCGGTTGCGCTGGCGAGGCTTGCGTTCCACTCCGCCAGTGCTTCGTCGAGCGCGGCGCTTGGTTTGCACGGCGGTGAAGATCGCAGGTTCGACCAAAGGAGTGTGCACAACCTCCGTCGACCACACCCAATCGCTCGGATCGTTCCATTCCAGCTTGGAGCGGTAACCCAAAGTAACGTCTTCGACGTCGACGAGGACGTCTCGCCTGCGTTGCCGATTCCATACTTCGTGGCCCGTGTAACGCGGGTTTTCGTTGGGGCGGATGCGGTGGAACGTGCGGTTGACCAGGTCCTCGGCCGTGGCGACGCCCCGCAGGCGTCTGACCCTGGTGGGCCCGGGCAGACCGTGGATACCGGCCTGCGTCATCAGGACCGAGACGGTCCGCTCGCAGACCTGGATACCCACGGCCATGGTGAGCTCGGCGTGGATCCTGCGGTAGCCGTAGGTGCCCCGGGATGCCACGTGGACCCCGCGGATGAGGCCCGTGAGCCACTCGCGGCGCAGTTGCCGGGGCGTGCTGGGGGTGCGCTTGTGCTTGTAGTAGGACTGCCGGGCGACCCCGGGGATCCGGCAGCGCCTGTCGACCGGAGCCCCGGCATCGACGAGTCGGTCGATCATCGGGTGGAGCCTTTTGGGCGGGGTGTGTCCTCGCCGAGGAACTTCGCCGCCTGCCGGACGATGCCCAGCTCGGTCTCGAGCTCGCGGATCCGCCGGCGGGCAGCCCGCAGCTCAGCGGACTCGCTCGACGGAGTTCCCGGTCGCCGCCCGTTGTCCACGTCGTCCTGCCGCAACCACTTCGACAGCGTGACGGGATGGACACCGAGCTCGACCGCGGTCTGCTTGGCCTGCGTGCCGGCACGGACCAGCGCGACGGCACGCGCCCGGAACTCCGGCGGATAGGGACGAGGCATGACTGACAGCCTTTCGCGAAGGGCTGCCAGTTAGCGACCACATCTGGAACCCAGGACGTGGGGCAGGTCAAGATGTCACCAGACCATGCATCAGCCCCGGGGGTGTTCCGTCCTTTGCTAATGGCCAGAAGAACATCAACACGTGGTCCCCGCGCGCGGGGTCGACCAACGCACGCGTGGGCTGGGTACTCGTTGCGCCGGAACATCTCCGCGGGCGCGGGGTCGACAGCGTGAAGGACTGCTTCTCGCTCTTCGGCACCGGAGCATCCCCGCGGGCGCGGGGTCGACGTGCCCAGCACTGGGCACCCGGCCCCGCCGCCCGGAGCATCCCCGCGGGCGCGGGGTCGACCGTCGCCGACTCGTGCATGCTGCGTGCCATCACGGAGCATCCCCGCGGGCGCGGGGTCGACGGAGTGCACGCCGAACGGGGCGGCAACGGCGGCGGAGCATCGGCGCGGGGTCGACAGAGCCCCGAACTCCTCCCTGTCGGTGCTCGCCGGAGCATCCCCGCGGGCGCGGGGTCGACAACCGCTGGAGCTTGGCGATGCCGTCCTCCGCCGGAGCATCCCCGCGGGCGCGGGGTCGACTGGCGGCTGACCGGTATCGGCGGGTGACGTCGGGGAGCATCCCCGCGGGCGCGGGGTCGACTCGAGATCGAACGTCGACGCGAGGTCGCTCACCGGAGCATCCCCGCGGGCGCGGGGTCGACTACTACCGGAACCCGAACCGGACCGGAGAGGACGGAGCATCCCCGCGGGCGCGGGGTCGACGCGCACTGCCTCAAGCGGCTCCCGCACTCCGAGGGAGCATCCCCGCGGGCGCGGGGTCGACGCGGCGGAGCTGGTGTGCTCGGCGAGGTGGGTCGGAACATCCCCGCGGGCGCGGGGTCGACGGGGAAAAGGTCCGGTACGACACCCACAAGTCGGGAACATCCCCGCGGGCGCGGGGTCGACACCGAGCAGAGCGCGGGCATCACCCTCGCCCAGGGAACATCCCCGCGGGCGCGGGGTCGACGCCTGCACGATGCACCACAGCAGCCCGTGGCGGGGAACATCCCCGCGGGCGCGGGGTCGACGCGTAGGGCCCCCTCTCCCGAAACCGCTGCAACGGAACATCCCCGCGGGCGCGGGGTCGACAACGCCAGCATCATCGGGCCGCACAGCCGGTGGGGAACATCCCCGCGGGCGCGGGGTCGACCAGGCCGGTGGGCTGAGCGTGGGGGAAGGCGCGGGAACATCCCCGCGGGCGCGGGGTCGACGTGGTACGTCGGTGTGAGCTGGGGAAAGTCGCGGGAACATCCCCGCGGGCGCGGGGTCGACGTCGATGGAGTCCTCCTCCCTGCCAGTGGCGGGGGAACATCCCCGCGGGCGCGGGGTCGACCGGCGGGGCCACACCTTTGAACTTGACAGAGGGGGAACATCCCCGCGGGCGCGGGGTCGACGGATCGCGGACCTGGAACAGCAGGTGCGTGACCGGAACATCCCCGCGGGCGCGGGGTCGACCGGCCAGCCTGTCGGCACCATCTGGCGGTGGGCGGAACATCCCCGCGGGCGCGGGGTCGACGACTTCGGGGGGGGAGTGACAGGTGCTCATGCACGGAACATCCCCGCGGGCGCGGGGTCGACTTCTCCGGCGACGCCTCGTTCAGCGGGGCGCAGGGAACATCCCCGCGGGCGCGGGGTCGACGGCCGCAGCCCCGGCAGGCGGTGATGCCCGAGGGGAACATCCCCGCGGGCGCGGGGTCGACGGAGCACGGGCACGACCGAGCAGTGCGCAGAGGGGAACATCCCCGCGGGCGCGGGGTCGACGCTGGTGCCGTACTTCTTCTCCAGCACCCCGTCGGAACATCCCCGCGGGCGCGGGGTCGACCGAGGTGCGCCCCGATGGCGAGGGGCAGAGGTGGGAACATCCCCGCGGGCGCGGGGTCGACCTTGCCCCGGGAGAAGAATGCCTCGTCGTACGCGGAACATCCCCGCGGGCGCGGGGTCGACGTCGCGTACGACATCGCACCGTCGTCCCAGCGCGGAACATCCCCGCGGGCGCGGGGTCGACCGTCCTGGACGCCGCAGCGGCGACCCCTGGGGCGGAACATCCCCGCGGGCGCGGGGTCGACTCGTCCTGGGCGCGGAGGTACCGGAGATACCGAGGAACATCCCCGCGGGCGCGGGGTCGACGTCTTCATGAGCTTGTACGTGGACGGCTTCGGCGGAACATCCCCGCGGGCGCGGGGTCGACATGGAGCGCTTCGCGGTCGACCGCGTCATGTTCGGAACATCCCCGCGGGCGCGGGGTCGACGTCCAGCAGCGCATCGAGGGTGGTGTGCTCCGCGGAACATCCCCGCGGGCGCGGGGTCGACGGGCGAACGCGAGCGTGGCCTGGTCGTCGATGCGGAACATCCCCGCGGGCGCGGGGTCGACCGCGGCCTGACCCACCACGCGCTCCATCACCGCGGAACATCCCCGCGGGCGCGGGGTCGACACCGCTTCTCAGCACGAATCCGTAGTCCAGGACGGAACATCCCCGCGGGCGCGGGGTCGACGGGGCCGGCCGGGCCCCAGACTGCCGGGCGGCAGGAACATCCCCGCGGGCGCGGGGTCGACGCCCACACCCTGCGGCACTTCAAGCGGCTGCCGGGAACATCCCCGCGGGCGCGGGGTCGACGTGGATGTCCCCCGGCCGGAAGACGCCCAGCAGGGAACATCCCCGCGGGCGCGGGGTCGACACTTGCTGAGCAGCGGGTTTATCGCGGTGTGGGGGTGTTTTCGTTCGGTTGGGTTCGGGGGCGGGCGGAGAGGATGAGGCCGTCGAAGTCGATGGGGCGCCAGCGGTCGCGACCTGCGGTACGGGTGGCCCAGCCCTGTTCGTTGGCGGCTGGTTCGACCATGACTGCTTGGCCGTCTCCGATGCGGGTGGCCAGCAGTTCCCATAGTCGGTCGCGGATGCGGCGGCTGGGGTTGCCGACGAAGACTCCGGCGTTGACTTCTACCATCCAGCGAGTGAGGTGGCCGCGCAGTCCTTCGGGGGCGGCGATGAGGAGTATGACCGTCATCGGGCGGGTCCGCTCTCGTCGATTTCGGGGCCGATGACGGCGATGTGGGTGTCCTCGGCGGACCAGTCGGTGCCTCCGGGGACGGTGCCGAGGTGCTCGTCCCACAACAGGTGTGCTTCGGCGTCGTCGATGTCGGTGCCGTCTGGTGTGAGGAGGGTCTTGACGTCTTCGATGATGCGGTTGAGCAGTTTGTCCCGGGCGATGTGGTCACGCAGGCCGAGGCGTGCATCACGTTCGTCCGTGAGGCCGTCGGCGGCCAGATCGAAGGCAAGAGGGATGGTGTAGTCGGCTTTGTAGAGGTCGGCGATGTCGAGGACGAATGAGAGGGCGGAGCCGGTGTGGACGAAGCCGAGGCCAGGGCTGGCGCCGAGCCCGGTGATGACGGCGTGGCAGATGCCGTAGAGGGCGGCGTTGGCTGCGGACAGCAGGCGGTTGAGGTCGTCTCCGGCAGCGTGGGGGTCGCCGGGTTTGTAGATGCGGCCGTTCCACGGCACGCCGGTGCGCTGTGACTGGGTCCGGTAGATCTTGCGGACGCGGGCTCCTTCCCGGCCGCGGAGTTGCTGCATGGTCAGGCCGGAGACGTCTTCGCCGGGAAAGCGCTGGCCGTACATGGCGCGGGCGACGGCGAGGCGTTGCTTGGGTCGGGTGACGAGCCATGCCTGGCGTTGCAGGAGTCCGGCTCCGCGGCTGGGGCCAAGGCCGGCGGCGTACATGCGGACGCCTTGTTCGCCGACCCAGCAGATGGCGGTGCCGGAGTCGGCGAGCAGGCGGATTGCGCCGTGGGTGACGCGTGTGCCGGGGCCGAGGAGCATGACGGCGACCATGGCTGCTGGGACGCGGACGGTTTGCTGTTTGTTGATGATGACGACGGCGTTTTCGTCGCGGTCCAGGTGGCTGCGTTCGACGTACACGCTGGAGACGCGGTCGGCGAGCCGGTGCAGGTCTTGTGGGTCGGCCTTCCACCAGATGTCGGGCACGGCTCAGTTCCTTGTGGCGAGGGGGGCGAGGGTGAGGAGACCGCAGCCGTATGCCTTGGAGGGGCCGATGCCGCCCAGGAGTTTTTCGGTGAACGTGGCGGCGTCGGTGATGCGTAGTCGTCCTTCGAAGGTGACGGCGTGCATGACGACCCGGGCTTCTTTCGATGAGGGTTCTTTGCGGAAGGAGCGGCGGTCTCTGGCGATGATCCGTACGTCGTGGGGTGCTTCGCCCTCGGTGTTGTGGGTGTCTTCGAGGGCAGGTGCTTGGGGGATTTCGAAGCCCCAGCGGTGTGTGCGGGTCAGGAACCAGGCGAGCTGGGTGGTGGCGGTGCGGTGGCCGAGGCGGAAGCTGCGCCGTTCGCCGGCGGCCAGGCGCTCGGCCTGGCGGGGGGTGGGTTTGGCGGGGCGGTTGGTGTTCTGGACGGGGTTCGCGGTCAGCCGGAAGGCGAACTCGCGGCCGAGGGCGAGTTGGTCCAGCAGCGGTTTGTAGTCGCGTATGGCGTGGTGCTCGCCGTCCGCGTCGGGCCAGCCGGCGGCCTCGACGAGGTGGGTCCAGTCCGGGCGGGAGCTGGTGAGGACGAATAGGTGGGGGCGGTGGGGGTTGTCGTCGTCCAGCCGCCAGAGCGTGCGTTCTTCGTCGGGTGTGCCGGGGAGTCCTCCTTGGACGGCGGCGTGCATGGCGCGGGGGCTGGTCAGCAGTTTGCGGCTCTCTGCGCGCAGGGGGTTGATGCGGATGCGGGAGAGGAAGGGCATGTCGGTCACCAGCCCAGGAGGGCGAAGGGGTCGTGGCCGCCGTTGGCGGGCGGCGGTGCGGTGGGGTCGGGGATGAGTCCGGTGGGTGCGCTGAGGTAGGCGTGTCGTACGTGACGGGTGGTGTAGGCCCGGTTCTTCGGGGCGAAGGAGACCGGTACGTCGTCCCGTACGTCCTCTCCCGTCGGGTCGTCGAGGGTCGCGGGGAGGTCGATGCGGTCGGCGTTGCCGTGCTCGCGGCCCCATCGCTTGATGATCCGGCGGGGTGCCTGCCAGGGCGCTTCTCGTAGTGCCTCCTCCAGCGTGCCGGTGCGCAGGCCCAGGTTCATGGGCTGGGCCGGGGTGCAGGAGCGGCGTCCGAGCGCGAGGGGGAAGGCTGGGTGGCGCAGGGCGTGGTCGAGTGCGGTCACCAGTGGCTCGGGGCCGGTGACGGCGGCGAGGAAGACTGCGTCCTGGAGGTAGTAGCGCTGGGTGATGTGGGTGTGCTTGGCGGGTGAGGTGGGTTTCTGGCGTCCTTTGGCGGTGACTGCGGCAGAGAGCAGCGGACGTCCTCGGTAGTCGCTTACGGTGTGGTAATCACGCAGCAGGCTGCCCGGCCGGTCGATGCGAATGCCCAGGTCCAGGCCGGCCAGGTCGTCGAGGTTTGCCTGGCGCGGGCGGCCGGCTGCGGCTGCGAGCAGGCCGATGACGCCGGACTTGGTGGGCTCGGGGCGGGTTTCGCGTCGGTTGTAGGCGCTGCGGTCGCCCCAGGACTGCAGGGGCCCGGCGAGCCGTAGCAGCAGGACGGGGCCGGGCTCGCGGGAGGTCACACCGTCTCCCTTGCCTGTGTGAGGCGGGCGCGGAGACCGGACAGGAGCTCGGGGAAGGCGACCGGTGTGCCGAACGCCTGGGTGAGGGCCTCTGCGGTGTCCTTGGTGCGGGGATCGCCTGTGGTGAAGGTGTGGGTGATGGCGGTGTGGAGAGGCTCGTCGCCCCACATGCGCACCGCTGTGGTGTGCTCCTCGGCGAGACGGCGGGCGGATGCGGCCTGGATACCGGACTCGGCCGGGACGGGTTCTTCGAAGGCGGAGACGAGGTTGACGGGCTGGTCGGTGCGCACGACCACGGCGACGAGGCTGGGGCGGGTGCGGTGGGCGAAGGCGTTCTGGTAGCCGGTCGGGGCGGATCGGGCGAAGCTGTCGACGAACCGGTCGAGTGCGTCGAACACGGCGTCGGTGTCGCCTCCGAGGTTGGCGGTCAGCTGGTCAAGGCCGACGGTGGCGTACCGGTAGAGGGTGGCGGAGTTGAATCCGATGGAGTCGATGTGCCCGGCGCCGGTCTCTTCCTTTTCGTTCTCGTCGTCGACCGCAGTGAAGTAGTCGAATTCGAGTTGTGTTTCATGGGTCGAGAGGGCGTGGGCTACCTGTACGGAAGCGTCGACGTTCAGCGCGGGGATGTCGGCGACCATCCGGCCGAACAGTGCGACGCCCATCGGGTGCCCGGCCTGCAGTGCCGCGGTGACCGGAAGCTCTGTGGCAGCCTCGGCCAGGCCCTTGTCGTCGAGAGCGGCGAGCTCGGCCGCACGGCCGGTGACCAGGGCGGCGATGGCGTCGAGTTGAGCTTGGCCGTAGAAGAGAAGGTAGGCCGTGTCGCCCGCCTTCTTGCCCTGGCTCAGGCCGAGCTGGCCGAGCACCGCGGTGGCGATCCGTGCCGCGGGCTCTGTCTCCAGCCTATTGTTTCGGGCGATGCGTTCGGTGAGCTGGGCCAGGATGCGCTTGGTACGTGTGGCCCGTTCGATCTCGGGGGCCTGGGCGTCGAAGTGCAGCCGCGTGGCGCGTTTCCATGCCTGGGAGGAGACACGCGAGCGGCGCACTCCGCCGTAGACGGCCTCCTTGGGATTTCCCTGATCATCGCGGTTCAGGTTGGCCGGGGGCACGGTCTGTACGACGTGCACGTCGACGAAGCAGTGCGGTGCCATGAAGCTCTCCATGTTGGTCAGGACGGCGGATGAAGGTGGAAAGTGCCGGTCAAGAAGGGGCGGTGGTGGGAGATCCGGCAGGAGCGGTCTCGGTCTTGCCACTCCGGGCCTGGGTCCAGCCGTAGTAGTCCAGGCCCCAGCGCCGGCGTACACGGGAGCGGGAAGGCGGACGCCGCCAGGCATAGAGGTCCTCGCAGAGCCGGTCGTAGTCGAGCGGCTGATCGATGCCCTTGAGCTGCGTGATCAGGCCCCGCAGCCGGTAGTGCAGGGTCTCGGGCGCGGTCGCCGAGAATGCTTGCTCGAAGCGTGAGTCGACGGCCTCCGAACTGGAGCGGTCGTGATGACGCAGCGCGCGCATGGCACGACCGAGGGAGACGCCGCCGCGGTGCATGGGACGCTCTTTGCTCTGCTGATGCAGGCCGAACAGTGCCAGGGCTGCGTGTTCGGCCTCCTGCTCGGCCGAGACCTCGCCGCGCCGTGCGGCGAAGTCGTCGACGGGGCAGGTGTAGAAGGCGAACATGGGCAGCACTGTGCCGACGGGACGGCTCAAGCCCCTGCGCAGGAGGGCCAGATCTTCGCCTGGTGGGCGCTTCTCGGCGGCCGTGCCCTCTTTGCGGTGCCACGTGCCGTCCGTAGCGATGTACTTGTTCCAGATGCGCTGCGTGCGGTGGTCGGTCTCAGACATCGTCGTCTCCCGGCGTATGCGGGCGGCTCGCCTCTCGGCGGTCTTCGGTGGCCCGGTGGAGGATCTCGTTGCAGCGGTTGGTGAAGGACGCTTCGGCCAACGAGGCGCGGTACGTACGGTCCTGCCGGCCTTCGCCCTGGGAGATGGTGCGGCCCGCGTATGCCGCCAGGGGTACGGTCTGCAGCAGGCGATCGGCGATCTCCCAGGCCCTCCGAAGGGCCAGTTGTTCCCACGCGAGCTGCCCGGCCTCGATCGCATCGATGTCTTCGCCCACACGGCGCAGTCCTGCCAGGAGGCGGCGCACCAGCGGGTCCAGGGCGTGCAGGAGAAGTTCACCGGGGCGCTGGCCTTTGTCCCAGGGGATGGGTTCCGCGCCCATGGCGCGCCGCAGATCTGCTGAGAGACGGTTGACGGCCTGGGCCAGTTCTTCGGCCTGTTCTGCTACCTCCAGCACAGCGGCGTGTGCGAAAGTGTCGGCCCCCAGCGCAGCGAGCGGCAGGGGCAGCGCGTCGAACATGACGTCCTCGACGACGGCGGACTGATTGCCGTAGGCCATGCCCGTCAGCTCGACCCGAAGGGGGAAGTCGTCCCCGAGGTCGGCCCGGACCGCACCGGCCTGGTCCAGAAGGATGCTGGTGGCGAACCCTGCCGTGTTCTCACGGGCGTCCCTCGCCTGGCGCTCAGGAGCCAGGAGTGCATCCAGGCCCCGCCAGGCCGCCTTGCCCGGTTGCATGCGCAGCGGCCGGCGCGGCGGTACGGTCTTCCCTTTACGTGACGTGCCGGCACGCGGCTTGCCGGTGGGTTCGAGCCGCCACATGGTGTGCGGGTCGAGTTCAGGTGTGTGTGGCATCCGGTCGCCGGCCGCGACGACGACCCTGGTCACCCGGACCCCCTCGGCTGTCTCTTCGGGGATCAGGCGGATGCGGCGGGACTGCCAGGTCCACACCTCCAGCAGGCCGGCGGGCAGGCGCTCCTGCCACTGAGGTGTGAACACGTCAGCGCGTTTCCACTGCGGCAGGTCATCCGAGCGCAGCGGCGGGCCGACGGGAATGTTCAACAGCAGCGTCTCGTAGAGGGTGCGGCCGGTCGGCAGCGTGACGCCCATCTGCCCCAACGGGCCCGTGGGATTGCCTGTGGTCTTCCCTGCTTTTACCTTCGGGTCCCCTACTGCGCCGGTCTTGATGGCGGCGGTGTCCCAGCAGTGCGCGTGCAGCAGCCAGAGAGCGGCCTGGGAAGGGCTCAGTTTCGGGGGCTCGCCCTCCGTGCGGGCAGCGAAGAGCGGCACGTTATTTCCGGTGGCTTCGGTCGCGACAAGCAGGCCCGCCCCCTTCGTCTCGTTCTTCGCCGTACGCAGGCCCGGCACCTGGGCGAAAGGACGCTGGGGGTGAAAGAGATCGAATGCGTGCTCGTCGAGATAGGCCTCGAGGCACCTGCGCTGTTCCTCGGACCACCGGCCGGCCTCGAACCAGCGCACCCACTCTCGCTCGTCAGCGGGACGCCCCAAGGCATCGACAACCACCGGAAGCAGCAACTGGCGCAGGGCTGCCGACCGTTGCGTGGGCGAACTGACCACCAGTTCGCCCAAGGCGTGGGCCTCCACCAGTGTGTGGCGCAGACCGTGCTCGGCCGCCGGGCCACCCGATGCTGGGGGCAGCGACAGCCATGGGGAGTCGGCTAACGGGAACGAAGAAGGCATGGCTTCCCCTCTAGGCAATTCGTTCTGTCTAGCTCTTCCAGGCTAGCCACAGCAGTGGCCGCCGTGCGGGGAGTTCCGAAAACTGATACTCATCTCCTTGCTGACCTCGCTGACCTCGCGTTGAGGACGAGCTTCATCTCGCACGCGGGGATGACCCGTCGTTGTGTCTGGTCAGCACGTCGACCCCGCGCGTCGCGGGGATGGAGAAGCTGTGCGATCAGCTGCCCGCCTGCTCCTCGTACAGGCCCAGCAGATCGTCGTAGCGCAGGTTCGCCGCGCCCAGCCGGGCGCGGCGAACCCCGTCGAGGACCAGCGCGCGGCTGTGCCGCAGCCAGGGGTGGCCGTGCCAGGCCGGAAGCGGTGTGAGCGTCAAGGCGTCTCGGGTGAGCTTCGGCGGAAGACGCACGGCGGAGCCGAGGACCTCATCCAACAGCTCCGGTGCCACATCCCCGTTGATGCTCAGCGAGCGGCCTCTGAGCGTCCGGAACGACTCCCCCTCGGCGTTCTGCACAACAAGGACGACCTCGACGGACTCCTCACCATCGCGCACCGCCGCCTGCAGCCTCTCCTCACGGCTTCCGGTCGAGACCCCTCCGTAGTGCACACCGGCCAGGGTCGGCTTCTCGTGCTCGCCGCGCCTCGTCAGGAGGAACTCGCGTGCGGACTCCGCACGCCGCCGATCCGCCTCGGCTTGTTCCTCGGCCGCCTGAGCACCTGCCGAACGCCAGGTCCCGGGCAGCAGCTCGGCATGCGTCCCGTAGACCTTCTCCACCAATGCAGGCACGTCTCCCGGCACTGACCACGATCCGCCGTTTCCAGGCAGCAGGGCCGCAGTGCGCAACAGGAGGTGACGGCCGTAGATCTTCTCACTCGCGTAGACGAACGCAGGCTCACGGTCCTCTCGTGCTTGAAAGCCCGTGACGTAGACGCGCGGGAGGCGCAGCCGCGCGGGGCGGAGGGTGTCTGCGTGGCGATGGATGCGCCCCATGCGCTGCAGCAGCAGGTCCACGGGGGCCAGGTCGGTGACCAGCAGGTCGGCATCCACGTCAAACGACTGTTCTGCCAGCTGCGTGGCGACCAGAACGAGCCGCTCACCCCCGGAGCGGCTCTGGCGCTTCGGGCCGAGCGGTTCCAGGCATTCCTCTGTCAGCTCGGCACGGCGCGTGACGGTGAATCGAGCGTGCAGCAGTCGCACTTCTTCCTCGTCGAACCGGCTCCGGAGTTCTTCGTAGGCGCTCTGCGCGCGGGCCACGGAGTTGCGGATGACCAGCGCTGTCCCGCCGTCTGCCAGTTCGTCTTCAAGCAGATCCCCCACAGCCTTGTCGGCAGCCGCCTGGAACGCGTCACGCTCGCCGCTGGTGGCCCGAGGCCCCGGTATGGCCTCCGGCAGCGGCACCACCGCAACCGGAAGATCGTCGCGCCACCCCGGGGAAGCGGCCACATGAAAGAGCGGCATGGCATCCTCGCCGAGCCAGGCAGCAGTCACGCGTGGGTATCCGGCCGCCTCGGGAACCTCGACCGGGTATTCCTCCCGCGATGCGGCACCGGCCATGTAGGAGGTGGCCAAGGCTCGGCGCTGCGCGGGCGGAAGCGTCGCTGACAGCAGCACAACCGGCACCCTTGCCTGCCCCAACCAGCGCAGGGCCTCCAAGAGGAACTGGTTCATGTACACGTCGCACGCGTGGACCTCGTCCAGAACCACGACCTTGCCTGCCAAGCCCGCCATGCGGAGCATGACATGGCGGGTGCGCGTGGCCGCATACAGCAATTGATCCACGGTGCCCACGACGAACGGTGCCAGCAGACCGCGCTTGCCACCCAAGAACCACTCAGCAGGTGCCTGGCGTTCGGCGGAGCATTCTGAGGTGGTGGCCGTCACCCCGTAGGGATCGTCGCCGAGGCCGTACTCATCAACGCCGCAAAAGAGGCCGTCCGGATCTGCGCCGCCTTCGTCCAGGAGACGCTTCCACTCGCTGTTGAAGGCACGCTTACCGTGCAGCAACGCGACCTGGGCAGCAAAACGGGGATCGAGGGCTTCCAGCCAGTTGCGCACACGAGTGAACATCGGATCGCTTGTCGCCTGGGTCGGCATTCCGACGAACACGCCATCCGCACCGAACCGCGCGGCCAGAACCTCGGCCGCCGCCAGAGCCGCCTCGGTCTTGCCCTCACCCATCGGAGCCTCGATGACCAGTATCCCCGGCGCCCCCATTCGCCTGGCTGCCTCGACCACCATCGTCTGCGACGCCCGCGGCGAACACCCGAAACGATCCTGGAACGCCTCCGGGCCGGGAACAGCGATGGTCCCCCAGCCACCACGCAGCCCCAGAGCCTCCCACGCCCTCCGCGCCCGCCGACGGGCTCCGTTCACGGAGAGCGCCCCGAAGTCATCGATGCCCGTGAAGTGACGCTCATCGCTGGCGATCCAGTCCGCCATCACCACCAACCCGCTCAACTGCATCTGCAGCGCGCGCGAGGGGACGACCTCCGGCTGCACCTCGCGAAGATCAGCGAACCCCAGCTCGCGGGTGAGGGCCTCCAGCACTGCTTGCTGAACCTCCGGCCACCGTCCCGTGCCCTTCAACTGACCCTTTGCCTTGGAAGGCTCTCGAAGGTCACGCAGTGTGGGAAACGCGCCGTGATGGCCGGCAACCAATGGCCACACCCAGTCGATCTGCTGGGGGGCCCACCGGGCCGCACTCAGCATCTCCCGGATCAGCAGCCCACCGGCCCAGTCATGACGCCACCGGCTGCGCTTTGCCGCTGCCGCAGCCAGTGGCTCTCGCCACCCCATGCCTGCCGCCTGCACAAGGTCTGCGCCCTCGGGCCACAGCCGCTGGTGGGCCGGAGTGGCCTTCCCGCAATCATGCACACCGCACAACCAGGCCAGGAACAGACGCCCCCGTCCCACACCCCCCGCCACATCGTCCAGAACCTCCCGCGTCGAAGGGGCCAGAAAGCGGTCCCACATCAACTCGGCCACTGCACCCGTATCGAGAAGGTGGGACATCAGCAGGTTCATCCGCCCGCCGGCCCGCTCCTTCGACTTGCCCCATAACACCCCCAGCTCGGCGGCGTACCCCCATCGCTCCACAGCCACCCACTCCTCCCCTAACTCGTCGGCATGGAGCGTAAATGCCAGCACTGACAATCGAGGTTGCTTCAGCCCGATGCCGCCGGAACCCCACCACCACCGGTCCACTCCCTCTTGCGCGCCAGCCAGCGAGCATCCCGGCACTTTCGGCTTCCCGAAGAGGCGGAGAACCCCGGCGCGCAAGGACTGGCCCTCGGTCCAACGCCTCGACGAACCAACTCAAGACCAGCGTCCCTCTGTGGAGGAAGGAAGAAGCGGTGGCGTGATAAGACTCCAGACCATCCCACGCCCGCGAAGGTCGCTGCAGCGGCCTTCGCGGCAACCCACCGCCGGACCGGCCCCGCGGGCGGGGTCGAGCTGACTTCGGCATCACCATGGACGCCGCCCCTCGAAGCATCCCCGCGGGCACGGGGTCGACGGCCGAGCCGACGCGGCGCGGGCGGGCGCAGGCGGAGCATCCCCGCGGGCGCGGGGTGTCGACAAGGGGAAGCCTCTGCCGTGGACGCTCGCGCTGGGAGCATCCCCGCGGGTGCGGGGTCGACCCGGACCTGCCGAGGCAAAAGCGGACAGGCGCCGGAGCATCCCCGCGGGTGCGGGGTCGACTGGTAGAGGGCGGGGCAGCCGGGCGGGAGGAGCGGAGCATCCCCGCGGGTGCGGGGTCGACCGACCGAGGCGGCCCCACAGCCAACGCAGGGGCGGAGCATCCCCGCGGGTGCGGGGTCGACGTCTGCTCGGCGTAGGCCCGCACCGGAAGGAAGGGAGCATCCCCGCGGATGCGGGGTCGACTTGAGGTCCTGCCGGGACAGCTCCAACCCGATCGGAGCATCCCCGCGGGTGCGGGGTCGACGGGATGCCCGGCGAGCTGCCCGACATGGTGGGCGGAGCATCCCCGCGGGTGCGGGGTCGACTTGTCCGCGAGCCCGTCCGCCATGACCTGAGCGGGAGCATCCCCGCGGGTGCGGGGTCGACCCTTATTTTTGTTTCGTCCCGGGTAGAAAAAAGGGAGCATCCCCGCGGGTGCGGGGTCGACCATGTCAGGCTCCCAGCGTCGTTGCGATCGTCGGGAGCATCCCCGCGGGTGCGGGGTCGACTGCCGAGTCGGGGGCGCGGGGGGACAGCCGGGAGGAGCATCCCCGCGGGTGCGGGGTCGACCTCCCACACGCGGACGTAGCCGACGATCCCGTGGGAGCATCCCCGCGGGTGCGGGGTCGACACTTGCTGACCATAGCGTTTGCGCAGTGGCCTAGCCTATTTCATTCAGTTGCTTCTCCACAGTGAGGCTGCTCCGGAGCGCCGGACTCGGCGGAGGCCGCGAGACGGGGACGATCGAAGAGTCGACGCAAGACCCGCGGCACCGCCGCACTGGTCACTCTTGCCGCACGTCCAGCGCCCCGAACGCCACCAGTGTGTGCGTATGGTCGGATACGCCCTCCCGACACGTACTGGTACCCCACGGGAACCGCTCAGGTCCTGGTCGAGATGGCTCTCGACCAGGATTTTTTGCTGCGCGGGGTCATAGCGCAGGCGGATTCCCAGCTTCTTGCAGAGCTCGGCCTGGTCCGTGGAGTCGGCCTGGTGGATGGCCGCCGTGAAGTTCCCGGCTGCTCGGACGAGTGCGGCGATCTCATCCCACGGTAGCGGTGTGCCGTGCTGCGGCTTCGGCGCGCTGTCTCGGAGTCCGGCTGCTGCCTGGGTGCGGTTCGTGGCCGCCCGCAGGAGCTCCTGCCAGGCCGCTGCCCGGAGACGTCGTTCAGGAGCGTCGGGGAAGGACCTGAGAGAGGAGAGGGGCCACGTCGCTGCGTGGCTGGCAAGACCCCGTACGGGGGACCTCACCCCGTTCGAATGACGCTGCGCTCCCACGGGCCCGTCCTGACGCCCCGACGGCTGCAATTCCGAACATTTGACCACTAGGTACCCGTAACGGCGGCCTCTCCGTGCCCGTTTTTAGAGCACCAGTACCCCTCGTGCGCCCAACCGGAGGATGCCATGACCTTCGTGCTTTCCCCTGTGTACGCCCCGGCAGTATTCGAACATTGTCGGCTTGTGGCCCCGCACGCCGAGTCCTCCGGGCACCGCGTTGACGCGACTGCACGCAACAGCACTCGCCCCGAGAAGGGGTGGAGGGCATGAGGAAGTCCGCCAACTCAGGGAACCTCAGGCCATCCTGGGCAGGGGTGAGGCGTCCGGAGCTGCGCAAGAAGGCCGCGCAGTCGGCGAGCGGGATCTCCGAGGCGGAGCGGGAACTCTACGGCGGCCGGTTGCGCTGGGACAGGTCCTTTGTGCATCACGAGGGCGCGCTGATTCGTATGGGGTTCGGGCAGATGGCCGCGGCCCTGCCCCGTATGGCGGGGACCGTGCTGCGCACCGGGTGGAGCGTGGACCGGCGGGCACTGGCCGGTGTCGTCGTGGCGCAGGCCGGGCAGGGTGTGACGGCTGCCTGGGGCCTGGTGGCGGTCAACGGCATCCTGACTCAGTTGTTCGCCGAGGGGCCGACCGCCGACAAGCTGCGCGACGCTCTCCCCGCCCTGGTGGTGCTGGCGGTGGTGTCGGTGGGGGCGGCACTGCTGGCGGCATGGTCGACGGCGATGTCCGGCCGGCTGGAGCCGCAGGTCGAGCGAGCCGTCTCCGCCCGCTACTACGAGGCCGTCACCCGCGTCGAGGTGGAGGCGACCGAGCGGCCCGAGGTGCAGCGCACCCTGGAGGCAGGGAAGTTCGGCACCGACTCCGCGCGGAACATGCTCCGGCTGTCGATGGGCGTGGGCAACGTGCTCATCGGCATGGTCGCCGCAGCCGTCGTCCTGGCGTCCCTGCATTGGGCGCTGCTGCCGATGCTGCTGGCCATCGCTCTTCCGAGAGGGTGGGGTGCGGTGCGCTCGGCCCGCCGTGAGTATGTCTCGCGGCTGCACTGGGTCGATCATCGCCGCGCCATCGCTTCCCTGCTGGCCTATCTGACCCGGCCGCACGCCGCTGGTGAGATTCGTGCCCACGGGGCCGGAGTGAAGCTGCTGGGTGGCTATGAGGAGATGTCCCGGCAGATGGAGGCCGAGCAGCGGCGGCTGGCACGGGCCCAGGCGCACACCGATCTCGTGGCCGGGGCGGGCTCCGGTCTGGCGTCGCTGGGCTGCTACGGGGTGCTGTGGTGGCTGCTGACCAGCGGCGGGTTGCCGCTGGCGGTCGGGGGCACGGCGGTGGTCGCCATCCGCAACTCCACCGCGCGGCTCACCTCTCTCATCCAGCAGGTCAACCGGCTGTATGAGGAGATGCTGTTCCTCACCGACACCAAGAACGCCACTGAACTGGCCTCCCAGCACGCCATCCCGCAGAGCGGCACACCCCTGCCGTCTCCCGTGCGGACCGTCCACGTGGAGAACGTCTCCTACACCTACCCCGGCGCCTCGTCCCCCTCCCTCACGGACGTGAGCGTGTCGGTGCGGCGGGGACAGGTGACCGCGTTGGTCGGTGCGAACGGCTCGGGCAAGACGACCTTGACCAAGATCCTTGCCGGTCTGCTGCTGCCCACCGCCGGAGAGGTGTGGTGGGAGGGGGAACTAGGCGAGAGCGAGCGGGTCGCAGTGCGCGCCGCCGACCGTTCGGAGGTCTTCGCGTCTGTCGGGCTGCTCGCCCAGGACTTCCCGCACTGGGAGATGACCGCCGCCACCAACGTGGCCATCGGCGCCGGCGACCGTCCCCGGGACATGGCGCGGGTCGAACAGGCCGCGCAAGCCGCCGACATCCACACACTGATCGAAGGGCTGCCGCACGGGTGGGACTCGATCTGCTTCAAGGGATACGAGCGCGGCATCCAGCTCTCCGGAGGACAGTGGCAGAAGCTGGGCAACGCCCGCAGCCGGTACCGGAACGCCCCCTTCTTCCTCGTCGACGAGCCCACCTCCGCACTCGACCCGCGCGCCGAGATCGAAGCCTTCGAGGGCCTGTGGTCCCTGGCCGACAACGGCCACGCAGTCGTACTCGTCACACACCGACTCGCCGCCACCGCGAAGGCCGACCACATCTACGTCCTCGACCAGGGCCGCATCGTCGAAGAAGGCACCCACGACCAGCTGATGTCCCGCGGCGACGGCCTCTACCGGGAGATGTTCCAGGCCCAGGCCGCCCAGTACGGACTCTCCTCGCCACCCGCCGACCGCCTCCCTGCACAACGGGCACGTGATGCACCCCAGCACAAGGAGAACCGGTGAACACCGATACCGACACCGAGGACACACCGGAGAGGGCACCGAGCGGTACCGTCCTGAACATCGTCGGCGCCCATCTCTACCGGGAGGACACCGAGAGCCGGGTGCTGCCCGGGCTGCGGAACCCCGACTCCGCCTTCGCAGGAAATACCCGGCACTTCCTGGCCGGTCACTGCCAACAGCAAAGCGCACTCGCCTGCCTCGTGCGGGAAGCGCAGGAGGAGGCCGAGCTGCTGATCGATCCCGAACGGGTCGAACTCGCGCACGTCGTACACCTCGTGGACACCCCCGGCGACAGTCCCAGGACGGGCCTCGTCTTCCGGACGGCTTGGTCGGGCACCCCCAAGGTCCTGGAGTTCGTCCCCGCCACCGACCACCCGCCAGAGTCGAGCCGCCCGGAAACAGAAGTGCGGCGGTTCGCAGAGCAGGCAGTGGGCCGCATCGCGCGGTGGACGGACACCTCTTGGGCGCGGGAGGGCAGCCAGGTATGGCGGGCGGACGGTGCGGCGGGCGGGACCTGGTATGTCAAGGTCCACCAGAACGACCGCTTCCACGACAGGGAAGTCGCCGCCCTTCGCACATGGGTCCCGCACCTGGGCGTGGCCGCGCCCAAGCTGGTGACCGCCGACACACAGCTGCGGGCCGTCGTCGTCACCGCGGTGCCCGGCCGCCCTCTGCACGGCACCGGCCTCTCGCCCAAGGAGCAGCGGCGCTTGTTCCACCGGATCGGCGCCCTTGCCTCGGCCATCCACCGCAGTGCTCCCGCGCCCGCCGCCCGAAAGCCGCTGGGAGTTCCACGTCCACGCCTACGGCCCGGCCGGGTCCGCTCTGGCAAGTCGGCTGATCGACTGCGTGCGGGACTGGGACCAGCACGTGCGCCACAGCGGCTACCCGCCGATGACCGTCCATCCGGCAGACACCCCTGACGACGAACTGCCCGCCGGCGACGTGCTGGACAAGGCAGCATCCCGTCTGGTCTTCCAGTGGCCTGGCGGCCCGGCAGCAGACCATCCCGAGGTCCTCTCCGCAGCCGGCAGCACGCGTGCGTAGCCGAGGGGCATGTCAGAGGGGTGTCACCTCGTGGCCTGCCCGGGCCGCCCGGGCCGAGCCGGCACAAACAGCCGGCCCGGCCGGGTCGGTCACGCGCTCGCGGAGCATGACGACGTAGGCGCTCACACGCCGCCCTTGCTGAGCAGCTCGATCAGGGCGTCGGCTGCGGGAGCCGAGGAGGCCGGGTTCTGCCCGGTGATCAGCAGACCGTCCTGCAGGACGTAGGGCTGCCAGTCGCCGGTCTTGGAGTAGACGCCTCCGAGCTTGGTGAGTTCGTCCTCGACCAGGAAGGGGACGACGTCGGTGAGCTGGACGGCCTCCTCCTCGGTGTTGGCAAAGCCGGTGACGTTCTTGCCTCGCACCAGCGGGGTGCCGTCCTCGTCGACAGTGTGCCGCAGCACGCCGGGGGCGTGGCACACCAGTCCGACCGGCTTGCCCGAGCGCAGAGTCGTCTCGATCAGCCGGGCGGAGACGGTGTCCTCGGCCAGGTCCCAGAGCGGGCCGTGGCCGCCAGGGTAGAAGACCGCGTCGAAGTCGCCGGCCGGGACCGAGTCCAGGCGCACGCTATCGGCCAGTGCCTTGGTCGCCTCCGGGTCGGCCTCGAAGCGCCGGGTGTCGTCGGTCTGGAAGCCGGGCTCGTTGCTCTTGGGGTCCAACGGCGGCTGCCCGCCCTTGGGCGAGGCGAGCACGATCTCCCAGCCGGCCTCCTTGAAGCGGTAGTACGGCGCCGCCAGCTCCTCCAGCCAGAACCCGGTCTTGAGACCGGTGTTGCCCAGCTCGTCGTGCGAGGTGAGAACGATCAGAACCTTCATGACACACTCCTCAGTGCGATTAGACCAGTCTACTATTCGAGGAAACAGGGTCCCCATGACCGGATCGGGCATGGGGTGCGGTCCTGCTACAGGTGCAGCAGTCCGCGGGTTACCGCTGTGACGGTGTCGAGCGGCGCCAGACTGCGATGGATCTTGCACATGACGCTCGCGCCGAGCCACATGTCGTACAGGGCCTGGGCCACGTCCCGGGGATCAGCGTCGACCGAGAGGGATCCGTCCTCCAAGCCGTCGGCGATGGTGCGTGCGATGCGGTCGACGATGGCACTCGTGCCCTCTTTCAGAGCCAGGCGCATCGACTCCGACAGGTCGGCGACCTCTGCGCCGAGCTTCACGGCCAGGCACTTGCCCTGACACTCCTCGACACTCTGCGTCTCCCGCCACTGCTGCCAGTAGGCCATCAGCCGCTCGGCTGCCGACTGGTCGGATCGGGCGAGAATGCCGTCCACGTCCGCGAGGTAGTCTGCGAAATAGCTCTTCAGGATCGCCTCGCCGAACGCGTCCTTCGAGGCGAAGTAGTGATAGAAGGACCCCTTCGGCACACCGACCTCTGCGAGCACCTCGTTGATACCGACGGCGGAATAGCCCTTGCGAGCCATGATCCGCTGGGCGGTGTCGAGGATGCTCCGACGAGTGTCCGTGGTGCGCGTGGTGACCGGCATGTATGAACCGTAGCATCTGAGTAGACCAGTCGTCTAGAACGTTTGGGGCAGAGGGCGACAGCACCGCAGCAGGCTGACCGCTGAGGCAGTCGGGCAGTGACCCGGTCCGGCGAGGAGCACATCGCCATCGTGAACGCCGCCGCGTCGGGCGACGCCGAACTGACCGCGGAGCTCACCCGCAGGCAACTGATCCACAGCCGGGGCATCCGGGCCGGCTGGACCGAAGACGAAGCCGACGCCTGAGACCTCCGGTCACCACCCGGAGAATCCCCGCCGCCTCCCACCTCCCGCCGACCGCGCCGCACTTCGGCTCCGGCATGCCCGTCACCACCCCCGAGTCGGGCATGAACGGCTGGTGAGGCCCCTTCGCCGTGCTCGGCGACAGGCGTCGGAGCAGCCGGAAAAGTTGCTGACGCGACCCTTGCGCCGCCCGGGGTGAGGTGTAATACATTACCGCCACCACGCGCCAGGAACGCTCGGCCCGGAGTCGAGGGGGCGACCACGCGGTGCGGCGCAGCCCTACCAGAGCGCGATGGCCCCAAGCCCTCGGAACGGAGTGAACCTGATCATGGCGCGTCAAAGATCAGACCCGAAGCGAGAGATCTTCTCAAGCCGCTTTGCATTCGTGGCCGCTGCCATCGGGATGGCGGTGGGCACCGGCAACATTTGGCGATTCCCCCGAGATGTCGGAGCGGGCGGAGGCGGTGTGTTCATCATCGCCGTGGTGCTCGCCAACCTGGTCTGGGCGATCCCGCTGCTGATGGCGGAATCGCTCCTCGGATCCCGTAGCCGACGAGGCACCATCGGGGCATTCCGCGAGTTCATGGGCCGCAAGTTCGCCTGGATGGGCGGATTCATGGCCGTGGTCACGGTCGGCATCCTCTTCTACTACACGGTGATCTGCGGCTGGTCGATCCGCTACTTCGTCTACGCGGTGAGCGGCAAGTTCTCCTCGGGCGTCGGCAAGACGCAGACCCAGAACCTGTGGGACAACTTCGTCGGCAATCCGGCACAGACGATCACCTTCCATGTGATCGCGGCCTGCCTGGTCGGTTTCGTTGTGCTCCGCGGCCTCAAGGGCGGCCTGGAGAAGGTACTCAACGTCACAGTGCCGATGCTGTTCGCCGTACTGGTGCTGCTCGCGATCCGTGCCATGACCCTGTCGGGGGCCGGTGACGGGCTGCGCTACCTGTTCGTTCCCGACTGGAGCAGGATGCTCGACGGTGAGATGTGGCTCGGTGCGTTTGTGCAGATGGCCTTCTCCACCGGCGCCGGTTGGGGCCTCTACCTGACCTACTCGGTGTACATGCGCAAGAAGGAGGACTTCGCGCTCAACTCCGGAATCGTGGTCGCCGGCAACCATCTGGCCTCGCTGCTCGCCGGGATCGCCGTCATCTGCACGGTCTTCGCGGTGCAGTCACCGCACTTCGCGGAAGAGGCAGTCTCCGCCGGCGATCAAGGTCTGATGTTCGTCTACCTTGCCGCGCTGTTCGGCCAGATACCCGGCGGTACCTGGTTCTTCGGACCGCTGTTCTTCCTCGTCCTCGTGCTCGCCGGCCTGTCGAGCCTGATCGCCATGATGGAACTCGCGGTGCGCAACGTGATCGACCTCGGCCTCAACCGGAAGAAGGCCGTTGTCGCGATCGTCCTCGTCACGCTTGCCGGGGGCATCCCCTCCGCGCTCGATCTGGATGTGCTGTCCAACCAGGACAATGTCTGGGGGGTCGGATTGCTGATCAGCGGACTGTTCGCGGCGATCGCCATGATGCGCTTCGGCCTCGAACGTGCGCGGCAGACGCTCGACCTCGCGAGCGATTTCAGGGTCGGTGCGTGGTGGAAGGCGCTGATCGCGCTATTCCCCTTGATGTTCGCCGTGGTGTTCGGCTGGTTCATGTACCTGTCCGTCACTGATCCCTCGCAGACCTGGTACGACCCGTTCCAGACCTTCAGCATCGGCACGATGGTGCTCCAGTGGACGGCCCTCTTCGTCGTGATGCTGCTGCTGAACAACCTGTTCTCGCGAAGGCTGAGCCGCGCTGCACACACCGCCCACGGCGATGCACCCGCCGACGGCGGCGGAACGGCAGTCCCCACGCATCAGGGAGAGGAGGGCTGACCCATGGATGTGGAAACCGTGATCTGGACGCTGATTCTCTTCGGCGGGACCGTCGTGGCCGTGGTCTGGCTGAGCTACATCGCCTGGCGCAAGGAACAGGAGACCACCGGCGGCGGTGAGCGGACCGCCGAGTAGGTCACCTCCCGCCCCGCCCGACAGTGCACGCCGGTGCCGCAGCCCACGGCACCCACCGGTGTCCGTACAGTCCGGCGGCCGGCGCGGCGCTCTTCGTCTCGCGGGATGCACACCGTCACTCCTCGGAGCCTGACGGTAGGCCCATGACGCGGAGTGCTGGACGAGCTCCGTCATCTTCTCGGCGATCTCGCAAGAGGATCGCCGGCCTCCGGGCCCGGCATGACTCCTACCCCCTGTCGAGGATGATCCGGGGGAGGTGTCACCGGGCCCGAGGGGTGCCCTCGGAGACGCCGACAGGAGGTCTGACCGCCGCCCGGCCGGGCGCAAGGCCCAGCCGCACCGGTCTGTCGCGTGGACACCGCGAGCAGGTACAGGCCGGCCGGCCACCGGCGTCCGGGCGAACTGGTACCAAAAAGAATGTGTGGCGGTCGGCCTCGGCTCCGCGCCGACGTACCACGGGGTTCACAGAAGACCCACGGCAAGCCCGCGGCAGGCGCGAGAGCAGCACGGCAATCGCGACGCACCGTAGTCAGTGACGCACGGTTCGCGCTATGGCCTACGATCCTCTCCTGGCCGCTGTAGGCCCGTGCAGGAGTTCTCCACCCGTCGGCAGGGTTGACAGTACATTTCTGGCGGATTTCGGTCCCTGTCCTCCGGTCCGGTGGCCCGTGCAACTCTTGCGCAAGGGAACAGGCACACCAAGGACGGTGACCCATGGCCGGTACAGCCATGACTGCGACGTTTCTCGCGGTGCTCGCCGGGGCGTCGCTGCTCGCGGTCACCGCGCGCCGCCTGCGTCCCAACGACCGGCTTCCGTCCCTGGAGGGCTGGGCGCTGGCCGACCGGAGCCTCGGCCCCTTGTGGACCTGGGTGCTGCTCGGCGGCACGATCTTCACGGCGTACACCTTCACCGCCGTACCAGGACTGGCGTACGGCAACGGCGCGCCCGCGTTCTTCGCAGTGCCCTACACGGTGCTCGTCTGCCCGCTCGTCTTCGTCCTGCTGGCCCGGCTGTGGACGGTGGCCCGCCGACACGGCTACATCACAGTCGCCGACTTCGTGCGCGGACGGTACGGATCCGCGCCACTGGCCCTGGTGGTCGCGCTGACCGGGATCCTCGCGACGATGCCGTATCTGGCGCTGCAGCTACTGGGCATACGCGCGGTGCTGACAGCCGGCGGCATGTACCCGCGGGGCGCGACCGGCGATCTGATGATGGTGGCGCTGTTCGCCGGGCTCGCGGTGGCGACCTATCGGCACGGGCTGCGGGCGCCGACCGTCATCTCCGCGCTGAAGGCGGTCGCCGTTTTCGTCTCACTGACCGCCGTGACCTGGCTGGTCCTGGTGCGGCTCGGTGGTCCGGGTGCGGTCTTCGAGGGCGCCGCCCAGCGGCTGGGCTCTCCCGCGCTGCTCCTCAGCCCTGCTCATCAGCCCGCCTATGCCACCCTCGCCCTGGGCTCTGCGCTCGCCCTGCTGATGTACCCGCACGTGCTCACGGCGGGCTTCGCCTCCGACGGTTCGCGCACCCTGCGCAAGACCGCCGTGGCGCTGCCCGCGTGGACCGGACTGCTCGCGCTCTTCGGTTTCCTGGGGATCGCTGCGCTCGCGGTGGGGGTGCGGGCGCCGGAGGGCGCGGCCGAGGCGGCTGTGCCGATGCTGGTGGACCGGTTGATGCCGGGTCCGCTGGCCGGGCTGGTGTTCGGAGCGATCACCGTGGGGGCGCTTGTCCCGGCTGCGGTGATGTCGATCGCGGCCGCGACCAGCTTCGTCCGCAATGTCTATGTCGAGTACGTCCATCCGACGGCCACGCCCAAGCGGCAGGTGCGCGTCGCCAAGTTGGTGTCGCTCACCGCCAAGGTGGGCGCCGTGGCGTTCGTGTTCGGGCTGCGCGATCAGGACGCCGTCAACCTCCAGTTGCTCGGCGGGGTCTGGATCCTGCAGATCTTCCCGGCTGTGGCTGTGGGGCTGTACACCCGATGGCTGCACCCCCGGGCCCTCCTTGCCGGGTGGGGCGTGGGCATGGTGGCCGGGACGTTCCTCGTGGTGCGGGACGGGTTCTCCCCCATCGTGCCACTCGGCACGGATGCCGGACCGCTGGAGATATACGTCGGACTCGTCGCGCTGCTGCTCAATCTGACTGTCGCAGTGGCCGGGAGCGTCGCTCTCGAACGTCTCCGCGTCCCGCGCGGCGCCGACCTCACCGACCTGCCCCCGCGTCTGACCGTCAGGCGGCGCCCCGAGACGGGAGCGAACAACCCATGAGACACAGATCCGGCGTCCCTGTGCCCGTGCCGCAGCCCGCAGTTCCAGCCGACGCACTCACCCCCACGGTCAACGACCCCGCCGACGCGGAGAGGGAGGCCGGTGTGGCTCGGCTGTTCGAACTGCACTACACCCCGATGCTGCGACTCGCCGTGCTGCTGGGAGCCGACGATCCGGAGAACGTGGTGGCCGAGGCCTACTACCAGATCTACCGCAGATGGCGACGGCTGCGGGACACTGCGGCGGCTGAGGCTTATCTGCGCTCCACGGTCTGCAACCTGACGCGGATGCGGATACGCCATCTGCAAACGGCACGCAAGCACGCGGTGAGATCGCCCGACGAGATGGTCGCCTCGGCCGAGAGCACCGCGCTGCTGCGCGACGATCAGCGAGTCCTGATCGACACACTGCGGCAGCTCCCGACCCGGCAGCGTGAGGCGCTGGTGCTGCGGCACTGGCTCGGGCTGAAGGAAAGTGAGATCGCCGCTGCGATGGGAATTTCCTCCGGATCCGTCAAGACTCATACGGCGCGCGGTATCGCAGCGCTGACCCAGGCGATGGAGGCCCGGAAATGAACGACACCAGTCCGGACCGGACGGAAAGGGAACTGGGCGAGGCCCTGGCCGCGTTCGCAGACGGGGTGCGGGGCGCCCCCGACGCCTACAGCGCTGCGCGCGGCGACTGGCTGCGCCGCGAGCGTCGGCGCAGACTCGTCCTCGCGGTGCTCATCGCGGTCGTCTTCACACTGGCCACGCTGATCGGCCTGTGGGTGCTGAACCAGACGCCCTCGGACCGGGGGGTCATCTTTTCCGGCGCGGAGCCCACCAGCGGGGTTCTCGCGTCACTTCCGCGAACCCTTCCCGACTGCCTCGTGCCCTGCGCCTCAGCCGTGTGACCGCTCGACGGGTTCCGGCGGCCGGGCGACTCCCCCTGACGGAGCCCGCCTACGACGCCGATCACGAACCGTACGGAACGCGCGGGAACGCCTCGTTCGCCGAAGGGGTTCGCCGGGGCGGAACCGTCGCTTCGATGTCCTGCTTTATTCGCGTAGTCGGCGAAGGAATGGAGCCGCCGTATGCCGGGGAGAGCTCACACGAGACCAGCCCTGATCACGCCGGCCCGGGTGGTGATCGCCCTGTGTCTCGTCGCCCCGTTCGTCGCGATGCTGTGGGTCGGCTCCTACGCCAGAACCGACCCCGCCTTGATGGGCATCCCGTTCTTCTACTGGTACCAGCTGCTGTGGGTGCTGCTTTCCACAGTGCTGACGATGATCGCCTACCAACTGTGGCGGCGTGACCGGCGGGCACGTCGGAGCGGGGGCGCCGCGAAGTGAAACGGGGCAGTGGCGTCCGGTGTGTGCGTCGCGCTGCTTGAAACCGGGCCCGTCGAGGAGGTACTCCGGCCCCGGCGCAACGGTCGCCGGCCGGGACAGCGGGGCGTGTCCGTGACCTCATGACCCGCCACCTGAAACTCAGGGAAATCTCCTGTCAACCGAATCGGAACCCCCGGCAACTCCTGAGCAGACCGCCGGGCGGACGGCCCGCGGCATCCGAGCAGGAGGCCAGGGGGCACCATTGGCAGACAGCGGGTACGGACTCACGCCGAGCCGGGCGTTGACCGACAGCTTCGAACAGGTGCGTGTGGCCGTGACGGGAGAACTCTTTCACCGCCGCGGCACAGTCGCCGCCCAGGCGCAGCACCCCGTGGCCGGGTACACCGCCGAGCCATGCAAAGCGGACGCAGGTGCCCGCTTCCCCGGTCCGGTCGCCGGCCTCCCTCGGTCGAGGAGGGCCACGCTCCACCGTCCATGCTGTCTGCCTGCCAGGTGCACATCCCGTGCAGGGCAACGGCTCAACTTCCCAGAACCCAGAGAGCGTCTCGCATGAACGCACTTCCGCTGCTGTTGATCGGCCTTGCGATATTCGCGGGCGGATACGTCTTCTACTCGAAATTCCTGGGCAACCGGGTCTACAAACTTGACGCGTCCTTCAAGACACCCGCGCACGAACTGCAGGACGGCGTGGACTACGTCCCGACCAACAAGTTCGTGCTGTGGGGGCACCACTTCACCTCGGTCGCGGGGGCAGCGCCGATCGTCGGCCCCGCAGTCGCCGTGATCTGGGGCTGGGTGCCCGCCTTCCTGTGGGTCACCCTCGGCACGGTCTTCTTCGCGGGCATGCACGACCTGGGTGCTCTGTGGGCCTCGGCGCGCAACAAGGGCCGCTCGATGGGCACACTCTCCGGCCGCTACATCGGCGCCCGGGGCGCGAACCTCTTCCTCGTCGTGATCTTCCTGCTGCTCCTGATGGTGATCGCGGCCTTCGCGGTGGTCATCAAGGACCTGCTGATCTCCACTCCCTCGGCGGTGATCCCCGCCTGGGGCGCGGTCGCGGTGGCGCTGCTGGTCGGCCAGGCGGTCTACCGCTACAGGATGAGCCTCGGCCTGGTCACCGTGGTGGGCGTCGCGGCGCTCTACGGACTGATCCTCCTCGGTGACGCCGTCCCCGTGGAACTGCCCGACCCGATCCTGGGCATGTCCCCGGCGACGTTCTGGATCGTCGCCCTCTTCGTCTACGCCGGCATAGCCTCCCTGTTGCCCGTGTGGGTGCTGCTCCAGCCGCGTGACTACATCAACGGCGTCCAGCTCTTCGTCGGGCTCGGCATCCTGTTCGTCGCAGTGCTGCTGAGCGCCCCGACGGTCGTCGCCCCGGCCTTCAACGACGCCGTGCCCGCGGGCACCCCGGACCTCCTGCCGCTGCTCTTCGTGACCATCGCGTGCGGCGCGATCTCCGGCTTCCACGGCATGGTCTCCTCGGGCACCACTTCGAAGCAGTTGGACAAGGAGACCGACGCCCGCTTCGTCGGCTACTTCGGCGCGGTCGGCGAGGGCATGCTCGCGCTCGGCGCGATCATCGCCGCCATCGCGGGCTACCGCACCATGGCCGACTGGAAGGCCGTCTACACCGCCTTCGGCGAAGGCGGTGTCGGGGCTTTCGTCGAGGGCGGCGGCGAGATCGTCAACAGCGGCCTGGGCCTGTCGGCTTCGCTGAGCTCGACGGTCCTGGCCACCATGGCGATCCTGTTCGCCGCCACCACCATGGACACCGGAATGCGCCTGCTGCGCTTCGTCGTCCAGGAGGCCGGTGAGGTCGCGAAGTTGAAGATCAGCAATGGCGTCGGCACCCTCATCGCGCTCGCCGCCGGTATGGGACTCACCTTCAGCCAGGGCGCCGATGGCGCCGGCGGCCTCCGTATCTGGCCGCTGTTCGGCACCAGCAACCAGTTGCTGGCCTCCCTGACCCTGTCCATCGTCGCAGTCATGCTGATCCGCAAGCGTCGCAACCCGGCTCCTGCGCTGGTGCCGCTCGCCGTCGTGTTCGTGATGGCGTTCTGGGCCGCGCTCGCCCAAGTCGGCGACCTCTACGACGCCCGGGACTGGCTGCTGCTGACCATCGACATCGTCATCATCGTCGCCGCCGTGTGGGTCGCCTTCGAGGCGATCGTCGCGATGCGGCGGGCATCCCAGGAGCCGCCGGAGGCCCCCGACGCCGATATGGCGGAGAAAGCCGAGGTGACAGGGTGACGTCCCGCTGGGCCTCGTTCCGGGCCGGGCTGGAGGAGTTCTACGCCGGCCCCTACCGGCGCACTTTCGCCCGCGCCCGGCGCGAGGAGGACGACCTCTTCCGGATGGTCGTCCTCGCAGAGGCACTGGGCGTGCCTGACCCGGCGGCGTACTACACCGTCGAGCTGATGCCCGCCCTCTATGAGGACTTCCACGCCTGGCACCGCCGGATGGGCATGGACCGCTCGCCACTGGAGCATGTCGGGTGCTGCTAGATCTCCTCACCTCGCGCAGGGTCGTCTTCGTCGGCGGCAAGGGCGGGGTGGGCAAGACGTCCATCGCCGCGGCGCTCGCCCTCGGCCGTGCCAGGGCGGGCGCCCGCGTGCTGCTGGTTTCCACCGACCCCGCCCACAACCTCGGTCACCTCTGGGACCGCCCCGTGGGCGACGAGCCCACGCGCCTCGCCGGCCCCGGGGACCTCGCCCCCGGGGCCGGGACGGCGGGTCACGTCGACGGGCTGGAGATCGACCCCGAGCGCACGGTCGAGCAGCACCTGTCCGCGGTCGCCGGGACGATGCGGCGGCTGCTGCCCGAGCGGATGCACGCACCGGCCGCCCGGCACCTTGAGCTGGCCCGGCTGGCACCCGGCACCCACGAGTCGGCGGTGCTGGAGCGGATCGCCGAGGCGGTGGAGCTCGGGGAGGAGGCGTACGACCTGGTCGTCTTCGACACCGCCCCGTCCGGCCACACGCTGCGGCTGCTCGCGCTGCCCGAACAGCTCGCCTCCTGGACCGAGGCCCTGCTCGCCAACCGTGACCGGTCCGAGCGGTTCGGCGCCGCGGTGCGCGGCCTCGGCGGCGGCGAGCACCGAGACCGCGACGCCGACCTGCGCCGGGTCCTGCTGCGCCGACGCAACCGCTTCTCCCGGCTGCGCAAGGTGGTGACGGACCCGGCGCAGGCAGGGTTCGTAGTCGTGCTGACCGCCGAGCTGCTCCCGATTGCCGAGACCATGGAGGTGTACGAGAAGCTCACCGGCCTCGGCGTCGAGGTGACCGCACTCGTCGCCAACCGCCGTTCCCCCGCGGACGCCGGTGAGGTGCTCGCCCGGCGCCGGGGGCAGGAGGACCAGCACCTCGTCCGGCTGCGGCAGCAGGTGGACGTACCGCTGCTCGAGGTACCGCTGCTGCCGGGGGATCTGGTGGGCACTCAGGCGCTCGCCGCGCTGGCCGATCTGCTCGGCCCCTCCTCGTCCTGAGTTTCCGGAGGATTCCGGACCGCCTGCCGGTCCATGGCGCGCGACGCCCGGCTCCTCCGGGTGGGGACCAACGGGTGCGGTGTCGGCGGCTTGCCAGTAGTGATGACAGGTGTACTGCCAGCGGGGGCGCAAGACGACGAGGCGGGTGCCCGGAGCTGAACGGACAACTGTTCTGATGGCTCGTCGTCGGCAGGAAGGAACCGGCCTCCCTCACGTCGCCGCTGCAACCGTCAGCCGCGCATCGCCCGGCGAGGCTTCCTTGAAGATCGAGTTGGGTGACGACACTGGCCGAGGCCGTACGCGCTCTGGCTCGCAGCCTGGAGGCGGTCCCGTCGCAGGACACGCCGCCGGAGGAAACAGCCCGTGGCGCACGGCTCGCCCACGAGATCCTGCTCTCCCAGAGCCTGTAGCGACGCTGTCACGCTGAACGACACATCCGGCACCACCCGTCCGACGAGGAGCACCGGCAGTGGTTGTCACAGGGAGTCCCTGACAGCCGACAGTCGGCAGAAGCAAGAGGCGTCGACCGGGATGTCAGCCCTGGCCTGGGCGAGGCGCAACTGCTGTTCGATGATGGCGGCCTCTCCCGTGCGATCCTGCCGAGCCAGGCACTCGTGGTAGCCATGCAGGCTCCAGACGTTGCCCGGGTGCTGTTGGGACCGTGGGATGGTGCCGTCCAGACCCAGGTCGGCCCGATACACCGCCTCGGCTTCGTCGATGTGGCCCTGCTCCAGCAGCAGGGCCCCGTAGGCGTGCCGGGTCGGCTGCATCCACCCCCAGGGTTCGTCATAGGGAAGGCTGTCATCGAGTTCGATCGACCGCCGCAGTGCGGCGTAGGCATCGTCGGTGTTCCCCTTGCGGTACTCCACCTCGCCCTCCAGCATCGCGGCCGCCACTGCGAGGATGTCCTGGCAGGTGTTGTTGAAGAGCATGCGCGACTCCGGGACACGCTCCACGGCCTCCCTGAAGAGCTCCCGCTGCGTCTCGGCCACCTCCACCTGACCGGAGGCGGCGTGGGCGACTGCCTTCGCATAGAGCATCATCGCCGTGGTCACGCAGTAGAGCTCGGAGTTCCTCGGCAATTCTGTGTCGATGATGTCCTGCCACATGCCGAAGCGGATCAGCACGTGCATGCGCATGGGAAGGAGGCCCTCGAGCCAGTCCGCCATCGGTGGCACCTCGACGCGGAGGAGCTCCTCAGGAACCGCCGCCTCCAGTTCACTGCACGTCTGCAACGCGACGGCCCGCTGCCCGAGGAACATCGAACCGTAGATCTTGAAGTGATAGTTGTGGCAGCGGTAGAGCGTGTAGAAGTTGATAGGACCGGAACGTGTCACGAACTTCTCGTCCGCCTCGACAGCACGCGTGTTGGAGGAGACCACGCGCGAGTAGTCACCGCACAGCACGTCCAGGTGCGTGGGCATGTGCTGCAGATGACCGGCATCGGGGACGAGATCGCGCAGTCGATCGGCCACGGTCAGGGCCTGCTCCGGCGCGGACGACATCTCCATCAGGTGGATGAACAGATGCAGCACGCCCGGGTGATCCGGCCCGCCCGGCAGTTCCAGCGCGTGCTCGAGTACGGCACGCGTCTCCACGGCAAAAGATCCCGGAGCCGGCTGACCGGTGCGCTGGTCCCACATCTGCCACGGGGTGAGGTTCATCAGCGCGTCGGCGAACAGCGTGCTCACGTCAAGATCCTCGGAATGTTCCGCGTACACCGTGCGCATCGCCTCGGCGTAACGGTGATTCCATACCGAGAGGTCCGACACCGGTTCCGGCTGAGGACAGCGATGCCGGAGCGCGCCGATGAGCGCCCGCTCGACAGGCGTGGCCCCGCCCGCGAGACGTTCCGCCTGGGCAGTCGCCTCAAACGCCCGGGAAACGCTCGTCTCGAGATCGGCCGGGTCGAAACGCTCCCAGGGCTTGTTGTAGTTGGGCTCCACGGCGTAGGCGATGCCCCAGGAAGCCATGGCACACTCCGGGTCAAGCTCGCGGGCCCGCTCAAAGCAGTCGATCGCTTCCTCGTGGTTGAAGGCATAGCTCCACAACAGACCGCGGTCGAACCAGGTCTGCGCCTCTCTCACCCCGGTCGACACCGGCCGGGTGTAGCGGCCGAGATCGTAGTAGTCCGTCATCGAGAGTCTCCTCGGAACGTCGCCCGACGTCGCGTCACGCCGGGCAGTCGTTGAGATGTCAGGACCGCATCGAGCGCGAGACCCTTTGGCGGATCTCTGCGGCCCATGCCGTGGTCGCCGTGGCCGGGGTATGCGTTGCTCTCTACCGCGGGACCGCAGCGTTGCTGCACGGGAGCGTTATCGACCTCCGGCGCTGTCTGCACGGGCGCCGCCGCCCGCGTCGAAGAGCTTGAGTGCAGCGCCCGGTATGCACCGGACCGCCGGTGCACAGGCTGCGGCCAGGAACGTCGCTTCGGCGATCTCTTCCTTGACCACGCCCGTCATCTTCGCAGGGTGACGTGATCCTCGATGCAGTACACACGCCGGGTGACGGCGAACAGCCGTGCAGCCAACCGGGTGCATGCACGCACAACACGCGTCCGGCCCCACCTACGGTCACCCGTTCGTGAATCCCCGTGTCCGCTCGCCTCCTGGCGCCTGTGTGACGCGGCTCCCGGGGTGAGGGCGTGGCACCCCGCCCGCCTCCGGCCCCGGTGTCGACACCCCTCCCTCTTCCGGCAGCATCCGACGGGGCGAGGACCACACCATGAACCACACCCCGGCTGGGCACCACCACCGATCTCACCGTCTCCCCCATCTGTCCGGGGATCGCACCGACGGCGAGCAGATCACCGGCATCGACTTCGTCGACATCCTTGGACCGAGTACTTCCGCGCCCGCCGGGCCGACCGTGGCAGGAGCATCTCCCGCAGCGACCGTGCGGCGATCTGGCAGCTCGCGGAGAGCTTCGCCCAGCGTCTCGACCGGCTCGGCCGACAGACCCTGGGACCAGGTCTCGGCAGCCTGGGCATCAACATCCGCGGCCGATCGTCGCGTCTCAGCCTGAGCTATCGCACCACCCGGCAGATCCTGCGCGACGCGCTGGGCGTCCTGACCCCGGAGAAGTAGGACGACCTCGACGGAAGCACCGAGACCCTCGCCGGCTACCACTCCGTGCTCAGCGGAGGACACCCCCAACTGCGTCCTTCTGACAACGTCCACATCGGCACCATGTTCCGGTTCAAGGGACTGGAGTACCAGCACGTGATCATCGCGGGAGCGAGCGATGGGCTGGTCCCACGCGCCGCAGTGGAGCGGCTCCGTACAAATGGTCCTGGGCGCCCGGGAGGTCCAGCGCGCCCGTTCCCTGCTCTTCGTCGCGCGACCCGGGTCCGCGGCAGCCTGACCGTCTCGTGGCACCGTGCCCCGAGCCCGTTCCTGGAGCCCTTGCTCGGCAAGCAGAGCTGAACGGTGTGGGGCCCAAAAGGGGATCACTGCGCGGTGCGCTGGCATTGCAGGCCAGCGCACCGCAATTGGGCACTCTGGTCATTCTGAGACGACGGGAGTGACACACGGCAGACGGCCGCGCTGCCCCCAGGCAGCGGCTGTGCGCCGGTGATCTCACCGAGCAGCTCGGGTCGCAGGTCAGGGTCAGGGAGCGACCGTGCCGTCGCAGAGCTCCTGGTACGCCTGGGAGATGTCCGCGAAGCGCACAGTGGTGATCTCCTCGCGTGTGGGGGTGCTGGAGCTTCCGTGGAGTTCGTCCAGACGCAAGTCGCGCAGCGCAGTAGCCTTCCGGCACAACTCACGAGCGAAGCGGCCGTTCCCCAGTTGATCGACGAGATCGCTGTCCACTGCTCGCATGCAACAGGTTTCCAGCGCGCTGGCAGCGTCCTCATCAAGAACGTCACCCTGGGACTCCAGGACGCCGCGAGCGATCTGCACGAGCTCATCAGCGGAGTAGGACGGAAAGTCGACCCGCGTGGTGAACCTGGAGGCCAGCCCTGGGTTGCTCGCGAGCAGTTCGGCCATCTCGTGCGGGTAACCCGCCAGAACGACGACGAGCCGGTCCCGGTCGTCCTCAGCGCGCTTCAGCAGGACCTGGAGCGCTTCGGCGCCGAAGGCATCGCCCTTGTAGTAGCCGCTGTTGGACAGGGCATACGCCTCGTCGATGAACAGAACACCATCGAGTGCCGAGTCGATCACTGCACTCGTCTTCACAGCTGTCTCGCCGAGATGCTGACCGACCAGGTCGACACGCTGCGCTTCTACGACCCGTCCCTTTTCGAGCAGTCCCAGTCCCGCGAACACTTTGCCGATCACTCGGGCCACGGTGGTCTTTCCGGTGCCTGGCGGGCCGGCGAACACGAAATGCTGCGGAGCTGAAGTCGAGGGAAGTCCCTGCTCTCGTCGCACGGCAGCCATGCGCAACTGTGCGACGAGCGTGCGCAGTTGGCGTTTGATCGATCCAAGGCCCACCATCCCGTCCAGCAGCGTCATCGCCTCGGTCAACAGCGCCTCCCGCGTTTGAGACTCGGCCAGGGGCGCGGAACCCGCCGCTGGGTCTTCAGGGGAGGTCGTCTGCCGGCTGGGGGCTGCCTTGACCTGAACAGGAACAGCCTGTGCGCGAGTGGCCACGTCAGCGAAGGTAGGGAAACAGCGGAAAGCATACTGAAAGTGGCGCAGGGCCTCTTCCTTCTGCCCCAGCCCCTCGTATGCCATTCCTCGAAAGTAAGCGACCTCGCCGGCGAACCGGCCTTCCTCACCCAATACCTGCGGGAGCGGGGCAAGCGCGTTGAGCGCTTCATGAAAGACGTGCTGCTCGACAAGAGCCCTGGCAACATACAACTGGGATTCATCACGGAAGAACCTGTCGGTGATGTTCCGCGAGAAATCCAGCACAAGCGGCCAGTTCTGCTCCAAGAAGGCGTACCTTGTTGCTGCGAACCGTGTCTCATCGCAGTCGAGATACGCCGTCGAAAGCGACTGCCACGCTTTGTCCAAATAGCCCTCGTCCAGGAGCCTCGCCACGACTGCAAGCCAGAGGTCGCGAGAAGTCTCAAGCCGGAATGTCACGTAAACGCCCAGGTCGAAACGGGACTTCAGCGGCATTCCATGCTTTCTGCGCAAGGCGCCGAAGGAGCCGTGGTTCCGGGACATGGCGTCGATCGCCTCAGCCTGACGATGCCCGGTGGCATGCATGCCCAACCAGGCATCAGCGGCCGACGGATCGTGCTCGACGGCCTGTTCGAAGCGGACCGCTGCCCAGTCCGGGCGTCCCTGCCGCAGGAACCCGATGGCCTCCGTCCAGGTGCGCTCGCACTTCCGGGCGGAGTACCGCGGCGAGGCCGCTCCCTGCATTGCTTCTCCTCTTCGCACAAGCAGCTGGACCTGTCGTTCTCGGGACAGACTATTTCATCCATGGAGCGTCTTCCGTCACACTCCGGAATGGGCTGATCCGGCAGACGGTCACGGATCTCGTCTGCTTGGCGAGCGCCCGGGCAGGGCGGTGAGAACAAAGGCGGCCGTAGCGGGTGGTGAGGAGCGCGGCAGTGGCGGCGAGAGCTCCGCTTGGTGGCAGTCACGAGGTGCCAGGGTCTTCGTCGGCCCCAGCACTCTGGTGCGGGCGCCGAATCGGCAGGGCCATGACGTGGCTTCCGCTGTGCCGTCGAACGCCTGATGCGCGAGATCGCCATCGCCGGTGCGGTGCGCAGCAAGAAGGTGATCACCACCCTTCCGGACCCGGCCGTCGCCAGAGCCTCGGACCACCTGGACCGTGACTTCGTCACCCCGGCCCCCCGAACCCCACCTGGACAGCAGACTCCACTCATGCCGCCGCTCGGGTAGGCATCATCCGTGCCGCCGTCGTCGTGGCCCGTTCTCCCGCCGCATCTGGTTCACCGCTCGGATGCGGGTTCGCAATACACGTCGTCCGCCTGGCCGGACACCTCGGTACCGCCCAGATCGCCTCTCACGCCTCGAACTCGCCACCGCAGAGTGAGTCGACTGGTACTACCACCGTCGGCTCCACGGTGGAGACAGGGCACATCCCACCTGCCGAACACAGAGCCAACTACTACTGAGCAGCCATGAAACCACAGCTCACAGCTACCAACTGAGGCTCTACCGATCCCGGGGCGGTTCATGTCAGTCCGTCTTGGGATCGGCCGAGACGTCTGATTCCCCGATCCATTCACGGATCTCTTTGCAGACGACGGCCATGAGCGGCTCTCCCTTGCTCAGGCGTCAGGGCCGGCTTCGCTGGGGCGCAGGAGCAGGCCCCGGAGCCGCCGTCGGCTCCATGCGAGGCCCAGCAGCTTTCCGCAGACACCCGCGGCGACGCCGAGGAGCACGGTCACCCCGAACAACGGCCACGAGAAGTCTCCGGGGGCGATGGCCAGCCGGTACACGAGAAACGCCGACACTGCCCCGGTGAAAGCCGCGATCCCTGCGGTGCAGCCGCAGTCGTTGAACAGGCGGCGGACCGTTTCCGCCGAACGCCCACGCTCGCCGGTACCAAGCCACGGCAGGAGGACGACAACCTCATCAACGGTCGGACGCCCCAGCCAGGACGCCAGTGCCGCGGCCCGTCGCAGGTCTTCGGCGCGTTGGAGTACCAGGTGCACGGGTCCACCTTTCAGAGCACGTGACGCGTGACGTCACGTTCCGCACGCACACGTGCCGCATGAACCGAGGGCGCCTTGCTTGTCAGGTTATCTCCGCGTCACAGATGTCGCATCTGCACGGATTTGCCCGGATGCACATGCTTCGACATGCCCTCTCCGGCACGCAACGCCTACGACGCGCGGCGGCAGGATGTGACCCAACGGTCACAGCTTGTCGCCGCGCGTCGTAGATGTGGGCGCGTCGTATGCGTGGGTCTGGGCCGAACGCATCGCAGGTCGGTCGTTCGGCTGCGGGTCAGCCGCGAGGACCGGTCTCTTATGCGTCGAGTGTGCGGTCACGGTTTCCGGCACCGCTTCGGAAACAACGTCCGGTGGGCGGGCCCCGCCGAGAACTACCCCTCCGCACCGGCAACCGTGCCGGTGGATCCTGCCTCCTTCGGAACGGTGGGCAGCGGCAGACGGCCGGACCGGGGAGCGCCCGGGTATGAGGCGGGCGAAGGGCCGGGCGGCCGGGCCGGTCGTGCGGTCCGGGCCCGGCCCGGGGGCCTCGGGATCAGCCCTCCGGCGGGAAGCGGAGCACCGCGCCGACGCCGTCCGGCAAACCCGTGCCCGGCTGTACGACGGCCACCGAGGCACCGGTCCGCGCACCGGTCTTCAGCAGGAGTGCCTCGCGCTTGGTGTCCGTGCCCTGTTCGAGGAGCAGGGTGTCGACGGCACCGTTCTCGGCGGCCTTCATCACCTCCGGGTCGCCCTTGGCCGCGAGCCGGTTCGCACCGGCCTGCTCCAGGCGGGCGGCGTGTCCGGCCTCCGCCTCGGTGGAGTGCTGCGCGGCGATCCGCAGCACTTCGTCGAGGAGGGCGGTCTCGGCACCGGAGTCACCGCGCCCGCCGCGGTCCGTCTCCTCCAGCAGCCCGGCGAAGTCGCCGGAGAGCTGTTCGCGAACGGCTGTGCGGCCCTGCACCTCGCCGGCCAGGACGAGGATGTCCGGAGGGAACTCGGCGACAGCCGCGCCGACGGCCGCCGAGATCTCCTTGGCGTTCTGCCGCACGGCTTCGTCGGCCCGGCGCTGGATCCGCCGGTGGGCGAGCGCGCCCTCCCGCACGTGGTGCGGGCTCTCGACGGCGCCGCCCCGCACCTCCTCGCGGGCCACCTCGTCCGGCTCGTGTTCGGCCGCGACGACCAGCCGCCGCAGCTCGGCATCCTCCTGGCCGGTGACCACCAGGAGCACCCGCACGGCCTGCGCCGCTTCCCGCACATGCGCGCCGAGCTCCGGAAGCCTGCCCGCGTACGCCGTGTCGCCGCCCCCGAGAGCCGCGTCCCACGACTCGTCGAGGACGACGCCGTCGCCCGCCGCTGCCACCAGGACACGGCCGTTCGTCTGCGCTTCGCCGAACTGGCCCGACTCCAGCGCCGCCTCCAGAGCGTCCAGCGCCCCGGCGTCGGCATGCTCGCCCTCCAGCCGCTCGCGCAGGTTCTGCCAGCGGAGACGCACCTGTTTCTCCGCGTCCTCGCCCGGAGCACGGCCCTCCAGGTAGACCGTCACGAACGGCCCTTCGTGCGCGTATACGGACTTCAGCTCGTCGAGTTCCATGACGTGCCCCACAACAGTCTCCGTCGGTCGGTGTGTCTCGCGGGACGGGTGTTCCCCGTCTGACATCGGCAGCTTCATGAGCCGCCGTCCGGCCTGCCTGTGTACCCTGCGGGCGCTGTGTAAACGTGCTGGTGGGAAGGGAGCTTCCCGATCTCCTCCGTTCACCGGCATCCGGCCCGACGGGCTGTACCCTCCACCGCGGCTCCACGGGGGCCGTCGGCCCCCTTCGCCTTCGCGGGCATCCCGTCCATCCGATCGCCAGACACACCGCCGAGGCGCAGAAGGCCGTCGCGAACAACTCCCGCACCGTGCTGTTCACATGGAACCAGCGAGAGACGTACGCCGCGTATCTGGCAGCGGCTACGACCGGGGTCCAAGCGCAGGGCGGCAATCCCTTCGGACAGTGGCGTATAGCTGCACGTCGTACGCGCTGACGCGGGCGAAACCCCCTTGCCGGCCCGATTGTCCGCACAGCAGGGAACTTCTTCTTGGAGTCGTCGTCCCGGTCGGGTCGGACCCGTCCCGCAGATCGCCTGGGTGCCGCCTGCGGGCGGGCCGGCAGCGCCACCGCGTCGGACAGTACCGAGAAGGTCAGCGCCGGCAGCACCGCAGCGAGGAGTGTCACGCCGACACCGCTACGCCCCCGGGGAATCGTGCGCCTGCCGCCAGGGCGACGGCGTGCTGGTCAGACGGTACGCGTGGAGGAGGGCAGACCTTGCGGAGTCGTGAGCTCGGCGAGGAGTTCGGCGGTGGCTTCGGGTGACTCGGCGGGGAAGTGGTGGGTTCCCAGGTCGACGAGGACGAACTCGAGGCGGTCCTGGTAGCGGTCGATGGCCTTCTGGCTGGTGAGGGCGCGTATCGCGAACACGGTGATCGGCTGGCTGGTCTCGCGCAGCGCCGCGTCCAAGTCCCAGGACACCAGCCCCTCGATGGAACGCAGTCCCGCCGGCTGCCGCACGCGCGACATCTTCGCCGTGTAGGTCTCGGTCAATGCGGGGTCGGTGCCCTCCGGTGTTCCTCCCGCGACCAGGCCCCGTACCGCCGCGGGGAAGTCCTCACGAAACGCCCGCAGCACCTTCTGCGCCCGGGCCTCTTCCTGGGCGGGGAACAGCGCCAGGTAGTGCAGCGCGTCCAGCGCGACCACGCGCGAGACCCGCTCCGGGAGCATCCGCCCGACCTCGACGGCGACGGCGCCGCCCATCGAGTGCCCGGCGACCACGGTCGCGCCGGCCGACTCGGCCTCCAGCACGGCCACCACGTCGCGGGCGAACTCCTCCATCGTCCACACCGTCCGGGTGGATCGGGACTCGCCGTGCTCGGCCAGGTCCACCGCCAGCACCCGGCAGTCCTCGGGCACGTGGCGCGTCATCGCGTCGAAGTCGCTCCGGTCGCACGCCCAGCCGTGGAGGAGAACCAGTGTCGGCCCGTCGGCCGGGCCGCTCACCGTGTAGCGGATCGTCGTGTCGTCCCCACGCCGGACCTCGCGGTGTGCGGTGGCCCTGTACACATCCGTCATCGCAGAACGTCTCCTTCGTCAGTTCGGCTGTCGTCACTGTCGTCGCTGCCACGGTCGCTGTCGTCTCCGCGGTCGGCGGGCTGCGGTGTCACAGCGCGCGTCGGTACTGGGGCGGTCAGGCAGCCCGGCCAGTGGCCGGGGCTCGCAGGGCGAAGCAGGGGTCGCGGAGCGGCACACCCGGTCATCACCGGCTCCGCTTCTTCGGGCGCTTGTTCTGCGCGGGCCTGTCGACGGACCGCTTCGGCCGACGTTCCTCTGAAGCCGCACGGCGTCGGCCGCGCAGACGGGCACCAGCCGGGACGCGCCTCCGGGCGGCGTCCACGAGCTTCGGTCGTGGAAGAGCCGTGCCGCGGGTCGGAGAAGCGTGCTGGGGGCTGCGGTTCCTCGCGTGTTTCGGGTCGGTCGGCCCGCGGGAGGGCCTCCCGCCCTGTGTCCGGTATGTGCCGTACGGACGAACGGGCCGCTGCCTCCGCCCGCGATGCGCCGAGGGCCCGTCTCGCCGCTTCATACGCGTCGAGCGCCGCAGCACAGTCGCTCAGCCGCTCCTCGTCATGCGCAGGCGGCGGTTGCGCGTGCCCGGCCGGCGTCTCGCCGAAGTCGGTCGTCTCCGCGTCCAGCTCGGCTCGTGTGGCCGGCGGCATGCTCGACATGGTCGAAGAATATGCCGCCCGACGGGCTGACTCGTGCCGGCCGGAACGAGGACCAGCGTCTGCCGAGGACGTGCGGGTCGGTTCGCCGGTGGCGTCAGACGGGTGTCGGCATGGACTGGGGAGTCCGCGTCCACGCCGTCAGGGCCACGGCGAGTGCGACGAGCACGGGCCAGCCCGCGAGCGTCAGGAGGAGGAGCACCACCGCGCAGGCTGTTCCTGCCGCGAGTTGCTGGGCGCCGGTCAGGATGCGCGCGGCGGAGGCCATGCAGCCCAGGTAGACGGCCAGGAAGAGGGTGGTGGGCAGGGCGACGAGCTGTGCGGTCGTCACTGCTCCGGCGCCGACCAGGCCGAGCAGGAGGGCGCTGACGGCGGCGATGGCCACCACGATGCGGACCGATCCGTGCCGCTCGAGCCGGACGGGGCAGCCCTTTCCGGACAGTGTGATCGCTCCTCGCCCCGTGTCACGGACCAGGGCCGCGGCCAGGGAGGCGGCGCCTGTCAGGTAGGCGTTGGTCGCGGCCAGGGTCAGTGCGATCGCGCTCGCGGCAGCCAGTTGCGGGCCCAGGCCGCCGATGGCGACGCGCAACAGGTCGGCCAGCGGCACCGCCCCGTCCGTCGTGGGACCCAGGACTGCGACGGTGGCGCCGGCCATCGCGAGGTAGAGGACCGCGGTGACGGCGAAGGCGACCGCGACGACCCGCGGAAGCTGCCTGCCCGGGTCGCGCAGCCGGACGGTGAGCGGCGCTGCTGCCTCCCAGCCCACGAAGGCGAGCATCAGCGGGGAGGCCGCCCCCGCGACCCCGGACCACCCGTGCGGGGTGAACGGCGTCCAGTGGTCGGCGCGCGCCTCGGGGGCCGCACCGGCCACAGCGAGCACCACCAAGGCGACGAGTACGGCCACCAGCACCAACTGGAGTGAGGTGCCCGTCCGCACGCCGACCAGTCTGATCGCCAGGACCAGCGCCAGCAGGCACACCGCTGCCGCGAACGCTGCCCGGGTGCCGCCCCCGAGCAGCTCGGCGACGTACGCGCCACCGATGAGGCAGACCACCGGGGCCCCGGTGACGACCCCGGCGAGGAAGCACCAGGCGGCAGCATGCCCGGCACGTCGGCCGAGTCCGGCGGCGGTGTATCCGGCGGCGCCGACCGCTGAGCCCATCCGGATGCCGAGTCGGCTGAACACGGCGGCGACGAGGCCGGACAGCACGAGCAGCGCCAGCCAGGCCAGCAGGGAAGCGGGCCCGGCCTTCCGGACGGCGAGGCCGGGCAGCAGCAGCATGCTCGGGCCGAGCAGGGCTCCGATGTACAGGGCCGCGGCTCCGGCTGTGGACAGGGGCGCGGGCGGTGAGTCGGACATGGCGTGAGCATGGCCCGGACCACGCGGCACCCGATGGCGAATTGCGGCGCCCGCAGCCGGTTCTGCGCAATATCGTGCGTCCCGAAGCCCACTACTGTGCACACCATGCCGAGTTCTCATTACGACCGCATCGATCGTTCGATCCTTGAGCACCTGCAGCGCAACGGACGGACGGCGAACGTCGATCTCGCCGAAGCCGTGCGCCTCTCCCCCTCGTCCTGCCTGCGGCGCACCAGGACGCTGGAGGCCGACGGCATCATCTCCGGCTACCGCGCCGAACTGGACCGCGAACGCGTCGGCTTGGGCCTGACGGCGTTCGTGGCGCTCACAGTCGAGCAGCACTCCCGGGCGACTTCCCGCTTGATCGAGGAGGCGCTGATCGCGATTCCCGCGGTCGTCGCCTGCCATGTGGTCTCGGGAGAGGCCGACTTCCTCGTCGAGGTGGCCGTCCCGGACCTGGCCGCCTACGAGTTGGTGCTGCTCGACGAGATCCTCGCGATCGGTCCGGTTCGCGACGCCCGGAGCACCTTCGCCATTCGCACGGTGGTCAACCGCGGCCCCCTGCCAGTGGACCACTGGCCGTCCCGACGTTGAACTGTCCCTCGGAGGTCGAGCCGTCCGGAGACCGACCGGGCGGCTGGAATCCGCCCGCTCAGTCGGCGCCGATGCGATTCCAGAACTGGTGTGTGAGCCCGCTTGCCGAGGTCGCCGATTCGACGGTGAAGCGGTCCTCGACTCCGGCGAGCCCGTCCCACATCGAGACCCCGGCGCCGAGGACGACGGGCACGGTGACCAGGTGCAGGAAGTCGATGAGATCGGCTGCCAGGAACTGCCGGACGGTGGTGGGGCCGCCGCCGATCCGGATGTCCCGGTCGCCGGCAAGGTCCTGGGCGCAGGCGAGGGCGTCCTCGGGCGTGGCGTCGAGAAAGTGGAAACTCGTCCCGTTCTCGAAGGAGATGGGGGCACGCCGGTGGTGGGTGAGCACCACCACGGGTGTACGGAAGGGGGGTGCGTCGCCCCACCAGCCTCGCCAGTCCTCGTCGGCCCACTCGCCGGTCTGCGGGCCGAACTTGCCCCGGCCCATGATCTCCGCCCCGATCCCCTGGCCCCAGGTGCTCGTGAGAGCGCGGTCGAGGGTGATCGGGGCGTCCACGGCGTCCACACCGTGGATGAACCGCCCGTCGAAGCGCGCGAACAGTGCTCCGGCCTCCCCGATGGGCTTGTCGAGCGTGATCGTCTCACCTGCACTGTAGCCGTCGAGCGAGACGTTGAAGTTGTGCACGCGGACCCTGGCCATGCGACCCCCCGAAAGGTGCTTGCGAAATGCAATCGGACGAGGGGAGCCTATGATGAAGGGGTTGCATATCGCAATCACTCAGGAGGTGCATGTTGCGCGAGAAGCCGCGTTCGGGGTGCGCGATCAACGCCGCGCTGGAGGTCCTGGGAGACCCCTGGACACTGATCGTGCTGCGTGACGTGATCTTCGGTGGACGCCGGCACTTCCGGGATCTGCAACTCCGGAACGAGGAGGGGATCGCGTCCAACATCCTCGCCGGCCGCCTGCGCAAGCTCGTCGAGACGGGACTGCTCACCCGTGACGACGCCACGCGTGGCCAGAAAGCGGCCTACACCCTCACCGAAGCCGGCATCCAGACCCTCCCGGTGATGGCCGCGCTCGGCGCATGGGGGGTACAGCACCGGCCCACGACCCCGGAGCTCGCGGTGCGCGCCCGCATTCTCGCGGAAGGTTCCCCGGAACTCGTGGACGACCTCATGGACGAACTGCGCGAGACCCACCTCGGCATCGCCCGTGAGAACCCGAAGAGCCCCAGCGTCTCCGAACGGATGCGACAGGCGTACGAAGCCGTGCGGTCACGGGAGTCACAGGCCGGCTGACCGCCCCCGCAGATCTCTCGAACCGACTCACCACTGTAGACACCTGATGCACTCTGCGTAGGCAGGTTCGCGCCGAGAGGGGGTGACGGGGACGCTCCGCAACGCTGTGATGAGAAGCCGCAGGGGCGCGGCGGGTGACCGCTGGCCTACGGGCGCCAATGGGTTCACGCTGGAGATGAAGGGAGGCTGTCATGTCGGCAACTCCGCACGTCGACGACCAGCTCGTCAGGGAATTGATCGGCGACGCGGTCGCCGCCCCCTCCATGCACAATGCCCAGCCATGGCGCTTCGTCTACCACCGCAGCACGCGTGTGGTCGAGCTCTTCGCGGACAGGCTGCGGGCCATGCCGACGGCGGATCCGCAGGGCAGGGCACTGCACATCGGATGCGGTGCGGCGCTGCTCAACCTCCGGGTCTCCGCATGGCACGCGGGGCTGCGGCCGGTGGCGACCGTGCACAGCGCGGCCGACACCGCCGAGCCGCTGGCCACGGTGCGCCTGGAACGGGCCGCCCCGCACGAGATCGACTACGACCTGGCCGGACTCCACGGCGCCGTCTCCACGCGTCACACCAGCCGCTACCCCTATGCCGAGACGCCTCTCCCCGGCCCGCTGCGACAGCGCCTGGCCGACCAGGCGAGGAGCGAGGGCGCGATGCTGAGTTTCCCCTCCGGCTGGCATCTGGAACTGGTACTCGACGTGATCGAGGACGCCGAGTCGGAGTCGGGCTTCACCGGTGACCCCGACGAGCAGAAGTGGGTGCGCACCGGCGCCGACGCCTCGGACACCACGCGGGACGGGATCCCGGAGTACAGCCTCGGCGCACGCAAGCGAGAGGGCAGGGCGCCGGTCCGGGACTTCGCGCGCGGCCACGCCGAGACCGACCGAGGGTCGGCGGCCTTCGAGCGGATGCCGCAGCTCGCGGTCGTCTCCACCCGGGAGGACAGGCCGCTGGACTGGGTGGCCGCCGGGCAGGCCATGGAGCGGGTGCTGCTGCTGGCCACGCGGGAAGGCGTGGCCAGTTCGTTCGCCACCCAGGCCCTGGAGCGGCAGGAACTGCGCTGGCTGCTGCGGGATCCGGTCGCGGGTGCGGGGCCGGTCCAGATGATCATGCGGCTGGGGTACGGGCCGATGGGTGCGCACACTCCCCGGCGTTCCGTCCAGGATGTCCTGGACACGGCTCCCTGAGTGATCCGAGGGAGGTGGCCATGAGCACCATGAGGACCCCGGTCGATCCGGCTGCGCGTTCCGGGCGCACGGCGCAGCAGCCTGCGCCGCGCACCGTCGGTGACGTGATGACGCACACGGTCGTCGCCGTGGGAAGCACTGCGGGCTTCAAGCAGATCGTCAGGACACTGCGCGAGTGGCGGGTCGGTGCCGTGCCCGTGCTCGAAGGCGACGGCCGGGTCATCGGCGTGGTCTCCGAAGGTGACCTGCTTCCCGCACCTGACGACGCGGCAGGCGTCCGTCCGGCTCGGGGAGCGGACGCCGCGGTGCACGGCGAGGCGGACCGGCAACACGGTTCGGCGGCGGATCTGATGACGAGCCCGGCGGTGACCGTGCGGAGCGGTACCCGGGTGCGCGAGGCCGCCCGCACCATGGCGGCCAAGAAGCTGAAGAGTCTCCCGGTGATCGACGGGGACGGCCGGTTGATCGGGATTGTGAGCCGCGCGGACGTGCTCAGCGTCTACCTCCGTTCCGACGAACAGCTCGCGCACGCGGTGCGCGAGGAGATCCTCACGCCGCTGTCCGGTGCCGTCGGCGAGCTGCGGGCCGAGGTGCACGACGGCGTCGTGACCCTGTCAGGTCGGGCGTCGGATCCCGAACTGGTTCCGCTGGTGGTCCGCACGGTGCTGGCCCTCGAAGGGGTCGTGGACGTGCGGGTCGGCGGTGTCTGAGTCCCGGGCCCCGGTGGCGTGGTGCAAGACCGCGGACGGCCGGGGTTCCTGCCCGCGACGCGGACCGGGTTCCCGCCCCCGGTCCCGGTACGGCGCACCGGTGATCGCCGTGCCCCGGTGACCACGCCCGGTGAGAGCAAGGAGGCCGGAGCAGATGAGGCACAGGACAGTACGCGATCTGATGACCCGCCCCGCGGTGTGCGTCAGCCCCGCTACCGGGCTGAAGGAGACCGCCCGGCTGTTGGCCGAGCACGACATCAGCGCGGTGCCCGTCGTCGACGAGGACGAGAACCCGGTCGGGATGGTCTCGGAGGGCGATCTGGTGCGGGCCCAGGCCGAACTCCCGGAACCGGCCGAGCTGCTTCCCGTCCGGCACGTGCCGCCCGGACGGCGGCGGACCGGAGCGACCGGAGAGGCGGCGGGCGGGAGCGGGGAGCGGCCCGGCACGGCGGGGGCCCTGATGTCGAGCCCGGTCGTTCCCGGGAGACCGGAGTGGTCGCTGGTGGAGGCCGCCCGGACCATGCGCAGCCACGAGGTGAAGCGGCTGCCCGTCGTCGGGGAGACCGGCAGGGTGATCGGCATCATCAGCCGCGCCGATCTGATGGCGGTGTTCCTGCGGAAGGACGACGCCATCGCGGACGAGATCGCCGACGACGTACTGCGCGGGGCGCTCGGGCTCTCGGCCACCCAGATCTCGGTCGCGGTGTCGGAGGGTGTCGTACGGGTGCGGGGGCGGATCGGCGCACACGACTCGCCGGAACTCCTGGAGCGGCTGTGCCGGGCCGTCGACGGGGTGGTCGACGTACGGCTCGAACTCGACGGGCCGGGGCAGGCATCTGCGGCGGCCTGACCGGTGACCGTTCCGGTCCCGGGCGAAGCGGCCTGCCGGACCCCGGGCGCCCCCGCCCGACGGACCGGCGCCGCCCCGTCCCGGCCCGGGGTGACCAGCCCGGGGTGACCAGCCCGGGGTGACCGGCCCGGCGGCCCGCGCCCGGACCACGGACCGGCCTGACCGGCCTGACCGGCCTGACCAACCGGCATCCCTCGTGCGGACCCACGGTCCGCTGCGCCCCGGTCAGGTCCCCGCCCCGGCCATGCCCCTTCCCCATCAGGTCCCCGTCCCGGTCGGGCCCGCCCTCGGGGCCGCCGTCTGCCGCCCTCGCTTCCGGGCGCCGGACTTCGGGGGGAGGCAGACCGCTCACCGATCCGCGGCTCCGCACGGGAAGTCCGGCCCGGCACGCACGGTGCCGTCGTCGGCGACCGTGAGGAGGGCGTAGCCGGGGTGCGCGCGGATCCACCCATGGGCCGCCGCCGGGCCGAGGACCACCGACGCCGTCGCGAACACGTCGGCCCACACCGCGTCGGGCCCGGTCACGGTGGCGGACAGCAGTCCGGCGGCGGGCTCCCCCGTGCGCGGGTCGGTGATGTGCCGGCCGCGCTCGCCGGGGCCGGACGTGGCGACGGCGCAGTCGGCGCCTTCGACGACCGCCAGCAACCGGTCCGGGCGGCGCGGGTCGACGATCCCGGTACGCCGGACCGCACCGGGACGGGCCGCGGGGCCCAGGCGCACGTCGCCGCCGCCGTTCACGCAGGAGCGGGGTGCTCCGGCCCGGCGCAGTGTCCGGTACGCCTCCTCGACGGCCCACCCCTTCACCACGCCGCAGGGGTCGAGGCGGCCGGTGGCCCAGGCGTCGAAGGCACCGCGGGTGGCGCTGTGCGCGCGGTCCGCGAGTTCCAGCATCCGTACGGCCTCGCGCGGCGCCCGGGCCCGGCCGATTTCGCCCCGGTTCATCCTGCTCACGACGCTGTCCGGGCGGAACGGCGAGTAGAGCCGGTCCAGGTGGTGCAGCAGCGCCACCGCCTCGTCGAGGGCGCGGCGGACGCGGGGCCCGGGCGGATGGTCGAGGACGAAGGAGAAGACGGTGCCCATGACCGGCTCGCTGTGCCGGAACGGAGCGGCGGGGCCGATGGGAGCGGAGGGAACGGCCGGCGCTGCGGAAACGGTCCGGGCTGCGGGGTCAGCCATGCGACCGGTCCAGGGCGCTCTGCAGGGACTGGATGTATCCGTCGCTGGTGTAGGTCGCGCCGGACACCGCGTCGATCCGGGCGCTCTGCGCGGCGAGCGCCTCGCGGGTGAGCTGCGGAACGGCCGACGCGGCGATCTCCCGGTCGCGGGCGTTGCCGTCGGGCAGCCGTACGGCCTCGACCCGGGTCAGACGGCCCTTGGCGAGCGTGATCCGCAGTTGCACGGGCCCGTACTCGGTCGGGACGACGTCCCCGGTGAAGACGCCGGTGCGGCCGGCGGCCGGGGCGGTGCCGCCCCCCGAGGGGCGGGCGCGGGGACCGTCCGGCGGCCGGTGGGGCTTGGCGGCCAGCACCGTGACGAGGGCGATGAGGGTGACGGCGGAGGTGATGACGACGCGTCGCACGGTGGTTCCTTTCCCTTTGCAGAGTGACGGCTTGCAAGTGACGGCTTGCAGAGTGACGGCTTGCAAGTGACGGCTCCTGCCGCAGGATGAGAGCTCTGCCTCACAGGGCGAAGGCTTCCTGATGGATACGGCGGGAGGGGACCCCGGCGGCCACGAGAGCGGTCCGGGCGGCCTGGGCCATCCCGGGCGGCCCGCAGACGAAGCAGTCCCGCTCGGCGACGTCCGGCACCAGCGCACGCAGCGCACCCGGTTCCATGGGCAGACGCAGGCCGGGGGGTTCGCTGACCGAGTAGTGCACCCGGGCTCCGCGCACCGCGGCGATGGCGTCGAGTTCCTCGCGCAGCACCAGGTCGTCCGCGGTGCGGGCCCGGAAGAGCAGTACGGGATCGCCCGGCAGCGTCTCGAACAGGGCACGCAGCGGGGCGATTCCGACTCCGCCCGCCAGCAGCAGGCTCTTCCGGGAGCGGGCGCGCGCCGCGGTCATCGCCCCGTAGGGGCCCTCGGCCCACACCCGGGTACCGGGCCGCAGCCGGGCGAGGGCGGCGCTGTGCCCGCCCGCCGCCTTGACCGTGATCCGCATCCCATGCGGTCCGACGGGGGCGGACAGCGAGTAGGGGGTCGAGGTCCACCACAGGCGCCGGTCGAGGAACCGCCAGCGGAAGAACTGCCCCTCCCGCGCCGCCATCTCCCCCAGTCGGCGTCCCGTGAGCCGGACGGAGACGACACCGGGGCCCTCGGGGCGCACCTCGGCGACCCGGAGCCGGTGCCGCAGGCCGAACCGCAGGGGTGCCAGCAGCCGGAACACCACCAGCAGCCCCGCGGCCGTCGCGTAGAGCACGTACCAGGCGGCCTGCGCGGCCGGGTTGCCGGTGAATTCGGCGCCGTTGCTCAACTGGTGGCCGAACGCGAGGAAGATCGCCGCGTAGGTGAGCAGGTGCAGGAAGTACCACGTCTCGTAGCTGAGCCTGCGCCGGGCCGCTCGGGCCGAGAGGACGGCGGTGGCCAGGAACAGCCCGCAGGCGGCGGTGGCCTTGAGCATGTCCGGGTAGTCCAGGACCAGATGGGCGGTCTGCCGCAGTGGCCCGGTTCCTCCGGTGAGCGCGTACCCCTCGGTGATCAGCACGGCGTGCGCCAGGATCAGGGAGATCGTGTAGCGGCCCGCCGCGGCGTGCCAGCGGGCGAGCCGGTCGGTGCCCAGGGTGCGGTCGAGCACGGGTACCCGCGCCATCAGGACGACCAGGACCGCGCACAGGTATCCCGCCAGCAGCCCGGTCAGCCGCCCGGCACCGGTCAGCCAGCCCGCCGCGCCGACCACGGACCCGGTGTCGGCCCACCACAGGGCCACCACACCGGCGGCCCCCAGCCAGCCCGCGACGGACGCGAGGAGAGCGGCCAAGGTGTCGCGGCCGGGCAGGGACAGCCCGGTCCGACCGCGACGCGGCGGGGTGGAGCGCGCAGCGTGGGCTGCCATGCGGGGCCTCCTTGCGGCCGGGACGGCGCACCGGCGGTGCGCGGCGACGGGCCCCACGGTGGCCCCGCTTCTTCAGAGAAGCCTCTGAGGAGGCGTCCCGCTGTGCGGCTCAGAGGGAATTCATAGGCGAGGCGGCCCCACACCGGCGGACGGATCGGCGATCCTGGACACACCATGGACGACTCCGCCTGCACCCCGACCGGACCGCTGCGGCCGGACGGCAGCCCGGCCCGCGTCCTCGTCGTGGACGACGAGGAGGACCTGACGGAGGTCCTGGCCGTCGCCCTGCGCGAGGAGGGCTGGCGGGTGCGGACGGCCCGGACCGGGGCCGCCGCGGTCAGCCGCGCGTCCGAGTTCGAGCCCGACGCCGTCGTGCTGGACTGGATGCTGCCCGACCAGGACGGGCTGGCCGTGCTGCGCACGCTGCGGGCCGCCCGGCCGGAGGTGTGCGTGCTGTTCCTCACGGCGCGGGACGCCGTCGAGGACCGGGTGGCGGGGATCACGGCGGGCGGGGACGACTACGTCACCAAGCCGTTCAGCCTGGAGGAGGTGCTGGCGCGGCTGCGGGGGCTGCTGCGCAGGGCCGGGCCGGCCGCCTCCGCGGAGCCGACCGGCCCCCGGCTGATCGTGGCCGACCTGGTGCTGGACGAGGAGGCGCGCGAGGTGACGCGCGGTGGCACCCCTGTGGACCTCTCCCGCACCGAGTTCGAGCTGCTGCGCTATCTGATGAGCAATCCCCGCCGGGTGCTGTCGAAGGCGCAGATCCTGGACCATGTCTGGTCCTACGACTTCGGCGGGCGCTCGCATGTGGTGGAGCTGTACATCAGCTATCTGCGCAAGAAGATCGACGCGGGCCGGCCGCCGCTGATCCACACGGTGCGCGGTGTCGGCTACGTGCTGCGGCCCGAGGCGAACTGAGGTGCGCCGCCCACGCGCGCCCCGCTCGCTGCGCGGCCGCCTCATCCTCGGCCTGGTGGTGCTGCTGGCGGTGGTCTGCACCTCCGTGGGGGCGGCCACCGTGCTGGCGCTGCGGGGCTTCCTCACGGACCGGCTGGACGAGCAGCTCACCGCCGGGCGCGGCCGGTTCGCCGCCAGCCTGGAGCACGAGCACGCACCCGACGCCGACAACGACGGGGACACCCGGGGGCAGGCGGAGGACACGCTGGGGGCGCGGATCGTCGGCGACCGGGTCGTCGGAGCCGCCGTGGTCAAGGACACCGACGACGACCGCGTCGAGTTGACCCCGGCGGACAGGCGCGCCCTCGTCGCCGTGCCCCGGGACGGCCGGGGGCACACGGTCTCGTTGACGGAGATCGGTGACTACCGCGTGGCGGCCTGGTCCGGGGACGAGCACGACACCCTGCTGACCGGTCTGCCCCTGCACCCGGTCGAGGAGACCCTGCACCGCCTGGAAGCCGTGGAAGCCGGCGTGTTCGGGCTCGCCCTGGCGGCCACCGGCACCGTCGGCGCACTCTGGGTGCGCAGGTCGCTGCTGCCGCTGGAGCGGGTGGCGGACACGGCGGACCGGGTCGCCGAACTGCCGCTGGCGTCCGGGCAGGTGGCCATGCCGCCTCCCGTGCCCCGGGCGGATCCGGCGACCGAGGTGGGGCGGGTGGCGACGGCGATCAACCGGATGCTCGGGCACGTGGGGGACGCGCTGGACCGGCGGCACGCCGTCGAGGAGCGGCTGCGGACCTTCGCCGCCGACGCGGGCCACGAGTTGCGGACCCCGGTGGCGAACGTGCGGGCGCGCGCCGAGCTCGCGCTGCGGCACCCCGGTCCGCTGCCCGGCGACGTCCGCCGTGCGCTGGAGCGGGTGGCTGCCGAGTCCCGCCGGATGAGCGTCCTGGTGGACGAACTGCTGCTGCTGGCGCGGCTGGACGCGGGACGCTCGCTGGAGCGGGAGCCGGTCGACCTGACGCGGCTGCTGCTGGACGCGGCGGAGGACTGCCGGACGCTGTATCCGGAGCACCGTTGGACCCTCGACCTGCCCGCGGCACCGGTCGTCGTGGCCGGTGACGGATTCCGCCTGCAGCAGGTGGTGAGCAATCTGCTCACCAACGCCGGCCGGCACACTCCGCCCGGTACCCGGGTGGCGGTGGTCCTCGGCCGCGAGGCGCAGCAGGCCGTACTGACCGTGACCGACGACGGGCCGGGGATCCCGCGTGAACTCCTCGACCAGGTCTTCCACCGGTTCACCCGGGGCGAGGCGGGGCGCTCGCGGGAACAGGGGTCCACCGGCCTGGGGCTCGCCATCGTCGATGCCGTCGTCTCCGCGCACGGCGGCAGCACCGGCGTGGAGAGCCGTCCGGGGCACACCTGCTTCCGCATCACGCTGCCCGCGGAGTCCCCGGGCCGGCCGGTCGAAGACGACTGACCGCCGGACGCGGAGCTCGTCGGCCGGGACAGGACGACCTGGTCGTACCGGGCCGTCCCGATACCGGGCACCGGCGACTGCGCGCGGCACGGCGACCGGCGCCGCGCCGGGTACTGCCTTCCCGCGGAACGGCACCGGTGGACAGCGCCCGGACCGAGGGCGACGCTGACGCTATGCCCGATTCGCGGCACAGCGGGCACAACGGTCTCGGTGAAAGAGGGTGCGAGATGGGCCCGAGCTTCACGGTGGGCCTCGACGGCTCGCCCGAGAGCACGGCGGCTGCGCGGTGGGCAGCCGGTACCGCGCAGCGCTGGGAGTCGGCGCTGCGCCTGGTGGCGGTCCGGACGGGTCCGGAAGGCGCAAGTGCGGACCGGGAACCGGACGCACAAGCGGGGACAGCACGGGAGCCGGGCGGCCGGGCGGAGGCGGCACCGGAGCAGGACGGGCAGGCGGAGGCGTCGGATGTGCTGCCGACCGTCGCGGCCCAGCTGCGCGCCGAGCATCCGGCCGTGCCGATCAGCACCTCGGCGCTGGAGGGGGCCGCCGCACGGGTCCTGACGGAGCTGTCCGGCGACGCCGAGCTGCTGGTGCTCGGCTCGCGCGGGCTGGGCGCCGTCCACGGCTTCCTGGTCGGCTCGGTGGCCCTCCCCGTGGTCGCCCACACCCGGTGCCCCCTCGTCCTCGTGCGGGACTCCTCGCGTGCGGACGAGAGCGCCGCACGGCGGACCGCCGAGCCCGCGGAGCGGGTCGCCGCGCACCCGGCACCCGGCGTGGTCGCGGGCTTCGACGTGCGGGAGCCGGCCGCGGAACTGCTGGAGTTCGCCTTCGCGGCCGCTCGGAGGTGGGGCGCGCCGCTGACGGTCCTGCACGGGTGGGAGCCGCCGCCCGTCTACGGGGCGCGGCCGCTGCCGCTGGCCGCGACGGCGCTGGAGGACGTGCTGGGCGAACGCGCGGCGCTGCTGAAACAGGCGGTGGAGCCGTGGGCCGAGCGCTACCCCGAGGTGGCGGTGGACGCGCGCGCGGTCCTGGAGCAGCCGGCCGTGCTGCTGACGCGGGCCGCCGCCGAGGCCCGGCTGCTGGTCGTGGGGCGGCGCACCCGCACCGCCCGGCTGGGCACGCACATCGGCCCCGTGACACACGGGGTCATGCACCACGCGTCCGCACCGGTGGCCGTGGTACCGCACCCCTGAGACCGCTGTCCTCGACGTCCGCGGCGCCCGGCCGGAGGCGGTGCGGGGAGGCGGGAGCCGAGCGGTGCCCGCGCGTCAGGGCTCCCGGTCCGTGCCGGGGACCACGGCGACCGGGCAGGGGGCGTGCTGCAGCATCGCGCTGCTGACCGATCCCAGCCGCAGCCCGGGGAAGCCGCCTCTCCCCCGCGAGCCCACGACCAGGAGTCCCGCACCGGCGGCCGCGTCGAGCAGGGTCTGCCGGATGCGCCCGTTCACGCTCCGCCGCTCGACGGTCACCTCCGGACAGCGCTCGGTCCAGCCGGCCAGCGCCTCGGCGAGCAGCCGCTCCTCGCCGTCCCGCAGCTCTTCCACGACCTCCGCGACGGACCTGGTGGGGTCGGTGTGCGGGAGCGTGGGCACGCTCCACTCCGTCCACGCGTGCAGCGCGAGCAGGTCCGTCTCGTGCACGGCCGCCTCCTGGACGGCGAAGGCGGTCGCCGCTTCGGCGGCGGGAGACCCGTCCACCCCGAGCAGCACCGGACCGGCGGGAGCCCCCGGGGAGCGGGCCACCAGCACCGGGGTGCGGGCGACGGCGGTCAGGTGGCGGGTGACCGAGCCGAGCAGTCCGCTCGCGACCCGGCCGTGTCCGCGGCTCCCGACCACCGTCAGGAACGCCTCCGCTGCGAGCGCCGTCAGGTGGGAGCGGGCGTCGTCCGTCGAGAGCGCGGTCTCGATCGCGATGCCCGGTGCGAGGTCCTCGGCCCGGGTCCGCGCTTCGCGCAGGATGCTCTCGCCGCGCTCGCGCAGTGCGTGCGTACCGGTCTCGTGGAGCACCGCGGCCAGGCCCGGTGGCGGCGTCCGGTCCACGGCGTGGGCGATCACCAGCCGCCGGCCGTGCGCCGCGGCTTCCCCGGCGGCCAGTTCCAGCGCCGCTCCGGCCGGCTCGGAACCGTCCGTGCCGACGACGACCGGGGCGCCGTTCACCGCGACGCTCCGCGGCGCGTGTACGGGGTCCGACTGGTCATGCTGGCTCCCTGCTGTCGTGACGCCGGAGGTGCGGCCGGGACGCCGGACGTCCGGCCGGGACACCGGACGTGCGGCACGGAGAGCGGGCTCCCCTCACAGGTCCGGCCCCCCGGCGGCGGGGCCCGGGGAGCACGGCTGCCGCGCCGTACGCGCCGCACTCGGTGACGGCCCGGGTCCCGGGGCGCCGGGCTCCCGCCCGGGAGGGACCGGCACGGAACGCCCGGCTCCTGCACGAAACGCTCCCGTCCGGGCCGACCGGCGGCAACCGGACCGGTGCCTCACCCGCCCCGCCCTCACCCGTACGGGTCAACACCGCGCTGTCCGCCAGCACCCGGGGCGGGCGGTCCGCGCCTGCCGGAGGCCGGCTCCCCGCGTCTTCCCGCGCCGTCCCGCGTGCCGTCTCCGCGGGACGGGGCGACGATGGCGGGGCGGAGGGGAATCGCAGGAACCGCCACCCGCGCGCTTCACGGCGCCGGCCGTTCGTCGTCACGGAGGTCTCCGTGCCCGCAGAGTCCGCAGCCGGCCAGGCAGGCCCCACCACCGCACCCGCGCTCGGCGCCGCCGAGCTGGACGCGCTGGAGGCGCACTGGCGCGCCGCCTGCTATCTGTCCGCCGGACAGCTCTACCTGCGGGCCAATCCGCTGCTGCGCACGCCGCTCGAACCGGCCCACATCAAACCCCGGCTGCTCGGGCACTGGGGGACGTGCCCCGGTCTCAACCTGGTCCACACCCATCTCAACCGGATCATCAGTGCGTGGCGCCGGCCGACGGTCTGCATCTGGGGGCCGGGCCACGGTGCCCCCGCGGTACTGGCGAACTCCTGGCTGGAGGGCAGCTACAGCGAGCTCTATCCCGACGTCACCCGGGACGAGGCGGGCATGGACCGGCTGTTCGCGCAGTTCTCCTCCCCCGGCGGCGTACCCAGCCATGTGGCGCCGCAGACGCCGGGTTCCCTGCACGAAGGGGGCGAACTGGGCTACTCGCTGGCGCACGCCTACGGCGCCGCGCTGGACAACCCGGATCTGCTGGTGGCCTGCGTGATCGGGGACGGCGAGGCCGAGACCGGCCCGCTGGCGGCGTCCTGGCACGGCAACAAGTTCCTCGATCCGCTCCATGACGGCGCCGTGCTGCCGATCCTCCACCTGAACGGCTACAAGATCGCCAATCCGACGGTGTCCGCGCGGATGCCCCGGGAGGAGCTGGACCGACTGCTGCGCGGCTACGGGCACGACCCGCTGTACGTCCGCGGGACGGAACCACGCGACGTGCACGAGGCGATGGCCCGGGCCATGGACACCGCCATGGAGCGCATCGCCGGTATCCAGAACGCCGCGCGGGACGCCGGGCTCGGCGAGCGGCCCCGCTGGCCGGTCATCGTGCTGGAGACCCCCAAGGGCTGGACGGGGCCGGCCACTGTGGACGGCGTGCCGGTGGAGGGGACCTGGCGGTCGCACCAGATCCCCCTGGCGGGGGTGCGGGAGGATCCGGCGCGGCGGCGGGAACTCGCGGAGTGGCTGCTCTCCTACCGGCCCGAGGAACTGTTCGACGAGCGCGGCGCGCCCCGGGACCAGGTGCTGGCGTGCGTGCCGCACGGGGAGCTGCGGCTGGGCGCCTCGCCCTACGCCAACGGCGGTCTGCACACCCGCGAGCTGCCGCTGCCGCGCCTGGAGCGGTTCGCCGTCCCCGTGCCGGGCCCCGGCCGCAGCCGGCACAGTCCGACCGAGGTGCTCGCCGGGTTGCTCGCCGACCTCGTGGCGGCGACCGCCGAGCGCCGCGACTTCCGGGTGGTCGGACCGGACGAGACGGCGTCCAACCGGCTCCAGGAGCTCTACCGGGCGACGGGCAAGACCTGGCAGGAGGCGGTCCTTCCGGTGGACGAGCATCTGGACCGGCACGGGCGGGTGATGGAGGTCCTCTCCGAGCACCTGTGCCAGGGCTGGCTGGAGGGCTACGTCCTGACGGGGCGCCACGGGGTGTTCTCCTGCTACGAGGCCTTCGTCCACATCGTCGACTCCATGGCGGCGCAGCACATCAAGTGGCTGAAGACCGCCGCCGCGCTGCCCTGGCGGCGCCCCGTCCCTTCCCTCAACTACCTGCTCACGTCGCATGTGTGGCGGCAGGACCACAACGGCTTCTCGCACCAGGACCCCGGGTTCGTCGACCACATCCTCAACAAGAGCCCCGATGTGGTGCGGGTCTACCTGCCGCCGGACGCGAACACGCTGCTGTCCGTCTGCGACCACGTGCTGCGCAGCCGCGACTACGTGAACGTCGTCGTGGCCGGGAAGCACCCCTGCTTCGACTGGCTGTCCCTGGAGGAGGCCCGCGCCCACTGCGCCCGCGGCGCGGGCATCTGGAGCTGGGCCGGGTCCGGGGAGACCGGCCGGGAGCCCGACGTGGTGCTGGCCTGCGCGGGCGACGTGCCGACCAGGGAGATCCTGGCCGCCGCCGCGCTGCTGCGGGAGCAGTTGCCCGAACTGGCGGTCCGGGTCGTCAACGTCGTCGACATGACCCGTCTGCTGCCCCGCGAGGAACACCCGCACGGGATGCCGGACCACGAGTTCGACGCGCTCTTCACCCGGGACCGGCCCGTCGTCTTCGCCTACCACGGCTACCCCTGGCTGGTGCACCGGGTGGCCTACCGGCGGGCGGTCCACGACCAGTTGCACGTGCGCGGCTACAAGGAGATGGGCAGCACGACCACGCCCTTCGACATGGTCGTCCGCAACGACATGGACCGCTTCCGGCTCGTCATGGACGTCGTCGACCGCGTTCCGGGGCTGGCGCCCCGGGCCGCCGCGGTGCGCCAGCGGATGGCGGACGCGCGCAGCCGCCACCACGACTGGATCCGGGAGCACGGCGAGGACCTGCCGGAGATCGCCGACTGGGAGTGGCAGCCGTCGTCTCCGGGACCGTCCGGGGAGTCCGGACGGCAGCGGACCGATGCGGCGGGAGGCTCCGCATGAACGAGGTCGTGGTCGGGGTGGACGGCTCGGAGGAGAGCACGCGGGCCGCCCGGTGGGCGGGGCGCGAGGCCGCGGCGCGCGGGGCGGTGCTGCGCATCGTGGCGGCAGCCGGGCCCTGGGCGGCGCCGGCGCCCGAGAGCGGGCCGGCGCCGGGTTCGCCGTGGCCGCGGGAGAACACCCGCGCGGCGGCGCAGGCGGCGCAGGACGCGGCCGACGGGCTCGCCGTCCAGGAAGAGGTGGTCGGTGAGCGGCCGGTGAAGGCGCTGCTGACCGCCGCCCGGGAGGCGGACATGCTGGTCCTCGGCTCCCGGGCACTGGGGCCCGTGACCGGGTTCGTCCTGGGGTCGGTCGGGCTGTCGGTGGTGGCCCACGCGACGCTGCCGGTGGTGGCGGTCCGCGACGGCGGGGCCGGCGCCCCGGCCCCGGTGCTGGTCGGGGTGGATGTCACCCACGACTGCGACCCGGTGCTCGGCTTCGCCTACGAGACGGCCCGGCAGCACGGTGTGGGGATCCGGGTGCTGCACGCCTGGAGCATCCAGCACCAGTACGCCTATCCGTCGGCGCTGCCGGACCCGGCCGCTGTCGACCGGGCCGAAGCGCAGGCGGGGCGGGCGGTGGAGGAGGTGCTGGAGCCGTGGCGGCAGCGGTACCAGGACGTCGAGACGCGTGCCGTCCTGGCCCTCGGCGCTGCGGCGCCGTTCCTGCTGGACGAGAGCAGCAGCGCCGCGCTCCTGGTGACCGGACGGCGGACCCGGGGGCACCCGTTCCCCACCCGGATCGGGCCCGTCACGCATGCGGCCCTGCACCACGCGGCCTGCCCGGTGGCAGTCGTACCGCACCGCTGACCCCGCCCGCACCCGCACCGCTGATCCCGCCGGTGGCCGCCTCCCGGCCGCTCTGTTTACCTGGAACCGGGCCGGGCCGCCCGTCCGGCCCGGTGGCAGGATCCCGCGGCGCCGGACGGAGGGTGGGACCATGCCGGGGAACGAACCTCCGCACGACGAGTGGACCTGGAGCTACGAGGGGTACTCGCCTGAGCAGGAGCGGCTCAGAGAAGCCCTGTGCACCCTGGGCAACGGCCACTTCGCCACCCGGGGAGCCGCGCCCGAGGCCGAGGCCGACGCGCACCACTACCCGGGGACGTACGCCGCCGGCTGCTACGACCGGCTCACCTCGCACATCGGGGGCAGGCAGGTCGAGAACGAGGACATGGTCAACCTGCCCAACTGGCTGCCGCTCCGCTTCCGCCCGTGCCCGGACGGCGACGGCGGGAAGCCGCCCTGGTGGGCGCCGGACCAGCCCGGGCTCCTGGAGTACCGGCAGTACCTCGACCTGCGGGGCGGAGTCCTCTCCAGGCGGCTGCGGTACCAGGATCCGGCGTCCGGACACCGGCTGCGGGTGGTGCAGGAGCGCATCGTCCACATGGGGGACCCGCACCGGGCGGCGCTGCGGACGACGTTCACCGCGGAGAACTGGTCCGGAGAGCTGGAGGTGGAGGCCGGTCTGGACGCGACCGTGACCAACAGCGGCGTCGAGCGGTACCGGGACCTCTCCGGTGCGCATCTGACCGCGGCGGAGGCGGGCTCCGCCGGGGAGCACACGCTCTGGGTGCACTGCCGCACCCGTACCTCCCACCACACGATCGCCCTCGCCGCGCGCCTGGGGTGCTCGGCCGGGGACGGCCGCATCCGGGTGACCGCGCTGGAGGGCGGCCGCGCACTGCAGCGGCTCGTCCTGACCCTGCGTCCGGGCGAGAGCGTGCACGTCGACAAGACGGCGGCCCTCTACCGCAGCGGGGACCGGGGGATCAGCGCTCCCCTCACCGCGGCGCTCGAAGCGGTCGAACGCGCCCCCGCCTTCCCCGCACTGCTGGAGTCGCACCGGCTCGCCTGGCGGCACCTGTGGGAGCGGGCGCATCTGGAGGTGCCCGGGGAGACCGGGCGCATCCTGCGGCTGCACCACTTCCACGTGCTGCAGACCCTCTCCCCGCACACCGCCGGTCTGGATGTGGGGGTGCCCGCCCGCGGGCTGCACGGTGAGGCGTATCGCGGGCACGTCTTCTGGGACGAGCTGTTCGTGCTCCCGTATCTCGATCTGCACTTCCCCGAGGTCTCCCGCGCCCTGCTCGCCTACCGGCACCGCCGGCTGCCCGCGGCCTGCCGGAACGCCGCGGCCGCCGGGTACGCGGGGGCGATGTATCCGTGGCAGAGCGGCAGCGACGGACGCGAGGAGGCCCAGACCCTGCACCTCAACCCGGAGTCCCGGCGCTGGCTGCCGGACCACTCGCGGCTGCAGCGCCACGTGGGAGCGGCCGTCGCCTACAACGTCTGGCGCTACGCGGAGGTCACCGGCGACCGGGAGTTCCTGCACACGCAGGGCGCCGAGATCCTGCTGCAGATCGCACGCTTCTGGTCCAGCGCCGCCGCGTACGAGGCAGCCGACGGGCGCTACCACATCCGGGGCGTGCTGGGGCCGGACGAGTACCACGACGCGTACCCCGGCAGCGGACGGCCGGGCATCGACGACAACGCCTACACCAACGCGGCCGCCTCCTGGGTCCTCACCCGGGCGCTGGAGCTCGTCCGCGGCCTCCCCCACCCCCGGCGGGACCATCTGCTGGCCGAACTGGGGCTCACGGCGGCGGAGCTGGACCGCTGGGAGGAGGTCTCGCGGCGGCTGTGCATCCCCTTCCACGGCGGGGTGATCGACCAGTTCGACGGCTACCACGCGCTGGCGGAGCTCGACTGGCAGCGCTACCGCGACCGGTACGGCGACATCCGCCGACTCGACCGCATCCTGGAGGCGGAGGGGGACTCCGTCAACCGCTACCAGGCGTCCAAGCAGGCCGACCTCCTGATGCTCGGTTACCTGTTCCCACCGCGGGAACTGGCCGCCCTCTTCCAGCACCTGGGGTACCGCGTCGACGAGGAGACCTGGGACCGCAGCGTCGACCACTACCTCTCCCGCACCAGCCACGGCTCCACCCTCAGCGGACTGGTCCACGGCCGGCTGCTGTCCAGGGAGCAGCGGCCCGAGGCGTGGCGCTACATGCAGGAGGCCCTGCGGGGCGACGTGTGCGACCTCCAGGGCGGCACCACTCCGGAGGGCATCCACCTCGGCGCCATGGCGGGCACCCTGGACCTGGTCCAGCGCGGCCTGACCGGGCTGGAGGCACGGGACGGCACGCTCCACCTGGCGCCCGCCTCCGTCCCCGAACTGTGCAGCTACGGCTTCACCATCCGCTTCGGCGAGCACTGGGGAGTCCGCATCCGGCTGCGCAGGGACTTCCTGGAGGTGAGCCTCCCGTCGGCGGAGCGGTCGGCGCTGCGGGTCGCCCTCGGCGGGCACACCGTCCTCGTCGCCCCCGGCGAGAGCCGGACCATCAGCCTGACGGAACCCCCACGCCCCTGAGCGGCGTGCCGTCCGGGGCCGGCGGGTGCGGGGGCGCGGGGTGCCGGGTCGTGGGTGTCAGTCCCGGTAGTCGGGGGCGATGCGCTCGACCAGCCGGAGCAGCGCGGACCAGGCGAGGGCGTACCCCTGCTCGTCCTGGAGGTCGGACTCGTCGTCCTGTCCGGAGAGTTGGCGCGCGGTGCGTTCGCAGACGTCGGAGGGCGGCAGGGTGAGCCCGGCTCCGCCGGACTGGGCCGAGAGCTGGATCTCGCACGCCTTGTCCAGGTAGTACATGCGCAGAAACGCCTGGGCGGGGGTTTCGCCGACGGTCAGCAGGCCGTGGTTGCGCAGGATCATGGCCGGGTGGCCGCCGAGGTCGGCCACCAGGCGCTGCTGCTCGGCGAGGTTGAGGGCGACGCCTTCGTAGTCGTGGTAGCCGATCCTGCCGTGGAACTCCATGGAGATCTGGTTCACCGGGAGCAGGCCCTGCTCCTGGGCGGCGACGGCGCACCCGGCCCGGGTGTGGGTGTGCAGCACGCAGTGCGCGTCCGGGCGGGCGGCGTGCACGGCGCTGTGGATGACGAAACCCGCCGGGTTGACCGGGTGGGGACTCTCCTCGACGGCACGGCCGGAGAGGTCGATCTTGACGAGGTTCGAGGCGGTGATCTCCTCGAAGAGCAGGCCGTAGGGGTTGATCAGGAAGTGCTGCTCGGGTCCGGGGAGGCGCGCCGATATGTGCGTGAAGATCAGATCGGTCATTCGGAAGTGCGCCACCAGCCGGTAGACGGCGGCGAGTTCGCGGCGCAGCCGCAGCTCCTCGTCCGAGTCGGTCCGAACGGCCTGGTCGGCGCGGGCTGTCGGGGCGGTCACAGGGTGCCTCCTTCGGGGGCGGGGGTGGTGGCGGGTGTGACGACGGGGGTGTGGGGCCGCCCGGTGCGGTGCCAGGCGACGACGTTCTCGGCGGGCTGCTCGACGTAGGCGCGGCGTGCGGCGTCGGAGAGGAAGGCCATGTGCGGGGAGAGCAGCAGCCGGGGGTGGGTGCGCAGCGGGTCGTCCGGGGCGGGGGGTTCGGTGGGGAGGACGTCGAGGGCGGCTCCGGCGAGTCGTCCGCCGTCCAGGGCGGCCAGCAGTGCGGCATGGTCGAGCAGGCCACCGCGTGCGACGTTGACCAGGAAGCTGCCGTCCGGCATGCGGTCGAGTTCGGCGCTGCCGATCAGGCCGCGAGTGGCGTCGGTGAGCGGGGCGTGCAGGGAGAGCACGTCGCTGGAGGCCAGCAGGGTGTCCAGGTCGGTCCGCCGGAAGGCGGCGGGTCCGCGCGCCGGGCGGTCCAGCGGATCGTGGGCGAGGACGCGGCCGAAGAGCGGCCCGGCCAGTTCGGCCAGGCGGGTGGCGATGCGGCCGGTGCCCACCAGGCCGAGGGTCAGCTCGCCGGACCGGCGGGGCAGCCGCGGCAGGTCGCCGGTCCAGCCGCCGCGCCGCACCGCCGCGTCGGCCTGCGGGAGTTCCCGGATCAGGGACAGGGCGGCGGCGAGTGCGTGGACGGCCACCTCCTCGGTGGCCGCGCCGGGCAGGTTGCACACCCACACGCCGCGCGCGCGTGCCGCCTCGGTGTCGACCATGTCGTAGCCGGCCGAGCAGGTGGCCACGATGCGCAGGGCCGGGAGCCGGTCGAGGAGGTCGGCGTCGATGCGGGCGTATCCGACGAGCAGGGCGACCGCGTCCGCCGCCGCCCGGACGACGGCGTCCGGGGTCGGGCTGTCGGCGATCCGCACCTCGAACCCCGCCTCGGTCAGCTTCGCCACCCCGGGGGCCGGGTCCAGATCGTCGGGGTCGGTGAAGACGGCGAGCGGCGGGCCGGTCATGTCGTGCTCCTGGTCGGTGTGTCGGTCGGGGGCGGGTGGTCGGTCGGCCGAGGCGGTCGGCCGGCCGGTCGCGGCCGGTCGCCGACGCGGGCGGGGTGGCGCGGTCTCAGACTCTGGCGGTCGCCGGGTCGCCGGCGGTCGCCGGACTGTCGGCGGCGGGGCCGTCCGCGGTCGCCGGGCCGTCCGCGTGCTCGCCCGCCAGGCGGCGGCGCCACGCCTCGACGACGGCTTCCTCGGTCGGCCTGGTGGCCAGGCTGACGACCACATAGGCGACGAAGCCCGCGAGCAGACCGTAGTAGATCGGCTCATTGGCGAGGAGCCCGTCGGTCACCATGAAGGTGATCACCGTGGTGCCGCCCGCGACCATCGAGGCGAGGGCGCCCTGGAGGTTGCCGCGCCGCCAGACCAGGCCGCCGAGCACGGGTATCAGCAGGCCGCCGACGAGCAGGTCGTAGGCCACGGTGAGGGCCGCGATGACGTCGCCGAGCAGGCAGGCGAGGGCCATGGACACCACGCCGAGGACGGCGACGGCGACCCGGTCTGAGGCGACACCACCGGACTCCTGCGGTGCGGGGGCGCCGCTCCGGCGGCGGGCGAGGCGGCGCAGCCGGACCCAGACGTCGTTGTGCGCGACCGTGGCGGAGGCGAGCAGCGCACCGCTGGCCGTGGACATCATCGCGGAGAGGGCGGCGGCCAGGACCAGTCCCTTGACCCCGGCAGGCAGGGCGTGCTGGACGATGGCGGCGAACGCCTGGTCGGCGTCGGCGAGCCGCGGGTGGAGCGTCCTGGTGGCCATGCCGATGACGGCGCCGGCCACGGCGTAGACGAGGCAGTAGGCGCCCGCGGCGGTGCCTCCCCAGGCGGCGACCCGGTCGCTGCGCGCGGTGAAGACCCGCTGCCAGATGTCCTGGCCGATGAGCATACCGAAGCTGTAGATCAGCACGTAGGTGAGGATGGTCTGCCCGCCGATGGAGGTCGGGGAGAGATAGCCGTGCGGCAGCCGGTCGGCCATGGCGGCGAAGCCGCCGGCCTTGACGACGGCGATGGGCAGCAGCAGAAGGAGCACCCCCACGCTCTGGACGACGAACTGCACCATGTCGGTGAGCGTGATGGACCACATGCCGCCGAGGACGGAGTAGCCGACGACGATCGTGCCGCCGATGACGACCGCGCCCCACCGCGGTACGTCGAACAGCACGTCGAAGACGCTGGCGTAGGCGATGGTCGAGGTCACGACCAGCATGAGCGTGTACATCCACATCACCACGCCCGAGATGACGCTGGCGGCGTCCCCGTACCGCAGCGAGAGCATCTCGGCGACGGTGTACACGCGCAGCCGGGCGATCCGGGCGGAGAAGAAGATGCTCAGCGCCAGCAGCCCCAGCCCGATGGCCAGGACCATGGCGGCGCCGGAGATGCCGTAGCGGTAGCCCAGGGCCACCCCGCCGACGGTGGAGGCGCCGCCGAGGACGATGGCGGCCATCGTGCCCGTGTACATCAGCGGCCCGAGCCGCCGCCCGGCCACCAGGAACTCGCTCTTGGAGGCCGCGCGCCTCCGGCCCCACCAGCCGGCGCCGACCAGGCCCAGCAGGTATGCGGTCATGACGAGGTAGTCGACGGCCATCAGGTCCTCCGATTCGCTGCGGCGCACGCCGGGGAGCGGCGCCGAGTGGCGGCTGTGCGGGGGCAGCGGCTGCGCGCCGGGCCACGGAGCGGGCGGACACGGCAGTGCTGAGGGGGATGCCGGGGCGGGGGTGGTGCCCTGCTGGTGGGAGAACCTATCGACGGTCCGCACGGCGCTGAAGTGTAGGATCTGTACAAGATGAGCTCGCCCATTGGAGGAATCCCGCACTGTCGGGCGGGGCTGCGGGGTTGGGAGGATCACTGCTCATGGCCGGGACCGAGCAGTTCGCCGTTCCTCTCAGCATGCTGCTCGGCGACCCCGCGCTGGGCCTGACCCGGGTCGCCGGTCCGGCCGAGGACCGCCTCGTCAGCACGGTCGGCACCACCGAGGTCGAGGACCCGGTGCCCTACCTCGTCGGCGGTGAGCTCCTGCTCACCGCGGGGGTGCGCCTGCCGTCCGGTGCGGACGGCATCGAGGACTACGTGTCCCGCGTCGCCGCCGCCGGGGTCGCCGCACTGGGCTTCGGCGTGGCACCGGTGCACCAGGAGGTCCCCGCCGCGCTCGCCGCCGCCTGCGACCGCCACGGGCTGCCGCTGCTGCGGCTGCCGCCCCGCACCCCCTTCGTGGCCGTCGGCCAGGCCGTGTACGACGCCATCGCCGAGGTACGCAACAGCACCCTGCGGCGGATCTCCACGGCGCAGTCGGCGCTCGCTTCGGCCGCCGCCCGCCCGGACGCCCTCCGCGCCGTGCTGCAGCAGCTCAGCGCACACACGGAGGCCGCTTCGGTGCTCTTCGACGCCCAAGGGAGCGAGTTGTTCACCGCGGGCCGTCGCCCGCCCGACCCCGGCCCGCGGCTGCTGCGCGAGCTCGCCGTGCGCACTCTCGCCCGTTCCGCGGGCACGTCGCCGCAGGGCAGGCCGGCGCCCCCCGCCGCGGCGGCCCACCACCACGAGGGCGTCCATCTCACCGTGCACACCCTGCCCGGCGCGGACGGCGCCGCCCCGCTGGCGCTCGGCCAGGCGTCCGGCACGGCCCCCACCCTGGTGCACCGCCAGGTGACCGGCACGGCCACCGTGCTGCTGTCCCTGCTCACCAGCCCCAGCCACGCCCTCGGCGCCGACACCCGCGGCGTCGGCGCCCTGGTGCGGCTCATGCTCGGGGCCGCACCGGCCGAGGTCGCGCACGCGCTGCTCCCCGACGACGGGCCGGGCGCAGCCGACCACTGGATCGTCGTCCACGGCCGGCTGCTGCGGCCCCGGCCGGGTCCCGCCGACCGGTCGCACACCGACCCGGCCCGACTCGCCGCGCTGGGCACCGCACTCGGTACTCCCTATGTGCACCTCGACCGGGCGGGGCTGCGGGCCCTGGTCCCGAGTGCGCGGGATGCCCGGCCGAGTCCTCCGGCGCAGGCCGCCGCCCTCGGATGGACCCTCGGCTTCAGCGCACCGGTACCGGCGGCCGAGCTGCCCGGCGCCGACGCCCAAGCCGAGCGGGCGCTGGAGCGGGCCGTCGCCAGCGAGGCCCCCGCGGTGGTGCACAGCGCGGAGCACACCCTCCATTCCCTGGTGTCGGCGCCCGAGGCGCGCGAGCACGCCCGGGCCCGGTTCGCGCCGCTCTCCCGGGCTCCGGCGCCCGGCGCCGCCGTCCTCCTCGGCACCCTGCGCACCTGGCTGTCCTTCCACGGCACCTGGGACCGCACCGCGGCCGAGCTGCGGGTCCACCGCAACACCGTGCGGCACCGGCTGGCGCGTGTCGCCGAACTCCTCGACGTCGACCTGCAGGATCCGGAGGTCCGGATGGAGCTCTGGTTCGCGCTGCGCTGGCTGCCGGACGACCCGGCCGCGGGTCCGCAGGGTTCCGGCTGACGCGGACCGGTCCGGAGCCGGACGGGACGGACCGGAGCGGAGCGGGGCGGGGCGGGACGGGGCGGGGCGGACCGGACCGGAGCGCTGCGGGGCGGGAAGCGGTCGGCCGGCAGCGCCGGATACGGTTCAACCGTGGGCCACATATCCGATCTGATGACCCGACTGCTGTCCCGGCGTCGGCGTCCCCTTCCCGAGTGCGTCCTGCTTCCCGGGCAGGAGCCCCGGGTGCGCGACGGCCACGATTCCGGGGCCTTCGTGGAGTTGGGCTCCCTGACCAAGGTGCTCACCGGAACCGCGCTGGTCCGGATGGCCGGGGCCGGACTGCTGGAGGTGGACGCACCGGTGGAGCGGGTGCTGCCGCAGGCACCCGCTTCCGGCATCAGTCTCCGGCACCTGATGGAACACACCTCGGGTCTGCCTCGCCTGCCCCCGGGGCTCTCGGGCCCGCGCAGCGACCCGTACCGCGACTTCACCCCGGCCGCTCTCGACCAACTGCTCGAACGCCTCGACCGGCTCGGCGGGCGGCAGCCGGGGCAGGAGGAGTACTCGAACTTCGGGTACGCCGTACTGGGAGCCGCCCTGGCCGCGGCCGCCGGGACGCCGTACCCGGAGCTGGTACGGGAGCACGTCCTCGAACCGCTGGGCCTGGCCGACGAGGTGACCGCCGCCCCGCCGGCCGGGCGCACCCTGCGGGCCAGGACCCGGACCGGGGCCGAGCGGACCCCGTGGACCATGGACGGGGCGATCCTGCCCGCAGGCGGCATGTGGGGAACCCCTCGGGCGCTGGCCACGCTGGTCAGGGCCCTGCTGGTGGAACAGGTGCTCGGGGACCCCGCACCGTCCTGGCAGACGGCCGGGCGACTGCGCTGGCACAACGGCGCCACCCGGGACGCCTCCGCGTTCGCGGGCGCGTTCCCCGACACCGGGGAGTGGGTGGTGGTCCACCGGCTCGGTGGCGCGCCGGCCGACACCGACCGGCGGGGAGTCGGGCTGCTCTCCGCGGCCGGGCAGCCGGCCGCCGGCTAGGGTCCGCACCGGACCGCGACGCCCCGGGACCGCACGCGCCGCTCGGACTCATTCCGCGGGTTTGCGCCCCCAGATGCGGACGGTGTCGCCGACCCGCATCCAGTTCCAGAGGCGCTCGGCGTCGTCGTGGCGGAGGTTGACGCAGCCGTGCGAACCGGGCGAACTGTAGATGTTCTTGCGGGTGCCGTGCAGGGCCTGGCCCCCGCTGAAGTACTGGCTGAACGGCATCGGCTGGTGGTAGAGGGTCGAATAGTCGTCCCGCACCCGCCGCTGGATGGAGAACCGCCCGGTGCGCGTCTCGTACCCCGGTGCGCCGCTGCGCAGCGGCACCGCCTGGACGACGACCTTGTGGCCCTTGAGCAGCCACATCACCTGATGGGTCAGGTCTAGGCAGGCGACGCGCCCGCGTTCGGACGGGCAGTGGCCGTCGGCCAGCATCCGCTCGGGGTGCCCGGCCGCCCAGCGCGCGTACAGGGCGCGATAGGTGGCGGGTGAGGCACGGCCGTCCGCGGGGAGCACGCCCTCCCGCTCCTGGAAGTCCCGGATCGCGGCGCAGTCCTCTGGCGACTGCGTACCGTCCACCGGGAGTCCCAGATATCCCTCCACCTCGCGCTGCCGCGGACCGGTTCCGGTGGTGCACTCGCGCTGCGGTTCGGTCTCCGGCTCGGTCTCCGGCGGTTCGGTCTCCTGGGGTCCGGTCTCCGGCGCAGCGGACCCCTGCGGAGCGGACTCCGGCGGTGCGGACCCCCGAGGAGCGGACTCCGGCGGTGCGGACCCCCGAGGACCGGTCTCCTGCCCGGCGGGGCCGCCCGCCTCGGAGAGCGGATGCCCGGCAGCAGTGTTGCCCGGGGACGGGACGAGCGCCTGCGCCGGCGCGGCTTCGGCGAGGCCGAGCAGCAACAGCAGCGCGAGGGCGGGAGTGTGTGCTTTTCGTACGGATCGCGGGAATGTGTTCGCTGGCATGCACGGGGCTGTGCCCTGCCGACCGGGCAGGCAGCACGGAAGTCCGCCGAATCACCTGACCGCCGCACACCGTTTCCCCGCCGCCGCCCGGTCGCCTCCACCGGCCGGTCCCGGTCCCGGTCAGGTCCGCGCTCCGGTGCCGGTCCGGTCCCGTCCGCACTCCGGCCCGGTCCGCACTCCGGTCCGGTCCGCGCTCCGGCCCGGGTGGAGCACCGGGCCGGGTGCGCGGACGGGGGAACGCGGCTGTCAGTCGGTCAGAGTGGCCGGGTCGCTGACGCCCGCCTCGCCGGTCTCGACATGCCCGGCGAGCCGGCGCTCCCAGTCGGGGTCGGCCTCGCAGGTGACCGTGAGGTCGTACCAGCGCTTGCTCTCCCGCAACGGCACCCTGTGCACGATCTTGCCGCCCGCGCGTACCGTGTGCGTCTGCTCGGCACCGCCGTAGGCGTTGCTCACGGTCAGCGTGCGGTCGGTGTCCGCCGCGTTGGTGAGGGTCAGTTCGATGTCGCCGCTCTTGGCGAGGTGGCGCGCGCTCACCTCGCAGCCCGCCTGCTTGTCGGGGCCCTTGAAGGTGCGCAGGAAACCGTTCGGACCGTGCGCCGTCAGGTCGTAGCTGCCGCCGGAGTAGGCGCTGTTCCAGGTGTCGGACAGCTCCTTGCCCGCCTCGGTGCTGTAGGTCCAGGGGCCGTCGGTGCGGTTCGCGGAGGTGACGAGGAAGAAGGCGCCCGCCGACTTCCCGCCGCTGAAGGTGAGGGTGAACTTGCCCTCGGAGGTGCGGGCCGTGCCGTCCACCAGCGGTGCGTACGGCAGCGGGCGCGTGTGCCGCGAGCCGGCCTCCTGGCGGGGCAGCACCGGCTTGGCCGGCGGCTTGGGCACGTAGCTGTCGTGCCGTTCCCGGTCCGGCGGCTCGTAGGCGTCGGTGCTCGGCAGCTCAGCGGGGTCGGTGTCCTTGAGGGTGAAGTCGAACGCCGAGGTCAGGTCGCCGCACAGGGACCGGCGCCAGGGCGAGACGTGCGGCTCGTGCACCCCGAAGCGGCGCTCCATGAAGCGCAGGATGGAGGTGTGGTCGAACAGTTCGGAGCACACGTAGCCGCCGGTGCTCCAGGGCGAGACGACGAGCATCGGCACCCGCTGGCCGAAGCCGTAGGGGCCGGGGGCGTATCCGGAGAGGCCGCCGGTGTACTGGTCGAGGGCGGTGTCCGCGGTGGCGCGGCCCTGCGCCGCGGAGGCCGGCGGGTAGGGCGGCACGACGTGGTCGAAGTAGCCGTCGTTCTCGTCGTAGGTGATGAACAGCGCCGTCTTCGCCCAGACCTCCGGATTGGCGGTCAGCGCGTCCAGCACCTGGGAGATGTACCAGGCTCCGTAGTTGGCGGGGAAGTTGGGGTGCTCGGTGAACGCCTCGGGCGCGGCGATCCAGGAGATCTTCGGGAGCTTGCCCGCCTTGACGTCGGCCTTGAGGTGGTCGAAGAAGCCGTCGCCCTGCGTGGCGTCGGTACCGGTGCGGGCCTTGTCGTGGAGCGGGTCGCCGGGCCGGGCGTTGCGGTACGCGTCGAAGTAGAGCAGCGAGTTGTCACCGTAGTTGCCGCGGTAGGCGTCCTCGATCCAGCCCCAGTGGCCGTCCGCGTCGAGGCCGTCGCCGATGTCCTGGTAGATCTTCCAGGAGATGCCGGCCTCCTCCAGGCGTTCGGGGTAGGTGGTCCAGCCGTAGCCGGCCTCCTCGTTGCCCAGGACGGGGCCGCCTCCCTTGCCGTCGTTTCCGGCGTGCCCGCTCCACATGTAGTAGCGGTTGGGGTCGGTGGCGCCGATCATCGAGCAGTGGTAGGCGTCGCAGACGGTGAAAGCGTCGGCGAGCGCGTAGTGGAAGGGGATGTCCTTCCGGGTCAGATACGCCATGGTGCCGGTGCCCTTGGCGGGGATCCACTGGTCGTACCGGCCCTCGTTCCACGCCTGGTGGCCGCCCGCCCAGTCGTGGTTGAGGCCCGCGATGAACTGCATGCCGAGGTTCTCGGCGTCGGGGTGGTAGGGCAGTACGTCCTTGTGTCCGTCGGACTGCTGCCAGACCGTCCGCTTCCCGGTCGGTGCCGCCGGGCGCGGGTCGCCGAAGCCGCGCACCCCGCTCAGGGTGCCGAAGTAGTGGTCGAAGGACCTGTTCTCCTGCATCAGCACGACGATGTGCTCGACGTCGTCGATGGTGCCGGAACGGCGGGCTGCGGGGATGGCGGCGGCGCGCTCGATGCTGCCGGAGAGGGCCGAGAAGCCCGCGGTCGCGCCGGCTATCTGGAGGAACCGGCGCCGGTTGAGTTCTGGCATGGGTCTGCTGACCTCACAGGGCGAATCGGAATCGTCGGACCGGCAGAGTCTGTCAACAACGACGGCACCATGGAAGGCCACCTGTATGAACAAGTTGGCAACATCTGGAGATGCGGCGCGCAGTGACACCCCCTACCACCAGCAAAGACATGCGATAGCGGCGGGTCGACAACCGCAGCGCTGCGTTCCATTACCGTCGGAAGCCGCCGTCGTGACCACCGCCACACGCCGTCGGCCGGAATCCGGGGCACCCCGACACCCGCACGACAGGACGGGCCGGGCCCCGGTGCGGGACGCACCATGAGCCCTGGGGTGCGGGACGCACCATGAGCCCTGGGGTGCGGGACGCACCATGAGCCCTGGGGTGCGGGACGCACCATGAGCCCTGGGGTGCGGGACGCGGGACGCGGGACGGAGAGGCGAAGGAGACCATTGATGGCCGAGGAGCGGGACGAGTCCCCGGAGGGCGGCCGCGCGGCGGCGGAGTCCGGCAGGTGGGCGCGCGCGAGGCAGTGGCTGGACCGGGCGAAGGGGTCGGCCGGGTATGAACGGCAGACCCTGGAACTCATCGGCAAGAGCGCCCTGGCGGCCACCGCCGCCTGGTACGTCGCGCACAACCTGCTGGCCGCGCAGAGCCCCGCCTTCGCGCCCTTCTCCGCGGTCCTCATCATGCAGGTGACCATCTATCAGTCGCTGGTGCAGGCGCTGCGGTACGTCGCCGCGGTCTCCGCCGGAGTGATGGTGCAGGCGGCGCTGGGCTATCTGGCCGGGCCCGATCTGCTGACCTTCGTGCTGGTCGCGCTCATCGCCATGACCATCGGCCGGTGGCGGCGGCTGGGTTCCCAGGGCTCCCAGGTGGCGACGGCCGCGTTCTTCGCCTTCTCCACCTACGCCGCCGCCTCCGGAAACCTCGAACGCATCGAGGAGCTGGGCCAGATCCTGATGCTCGTCGGCATCGGCTGCGGAATCGGCGTGCTGATCAACGTCACCGTCGTGCCGCCGATGCGCTACCGGAGTGCCGAGTACGGGATCCGCGTCCTCGCCCACTCGCTGTGCGACCTGATGAGCGACATCGGCCCCGCGCTGCGCGAGGGCGAGCTGGACGACGAGCGCACCGGCCACTGGCGGCAGCGCGCCGCGACCCTGGGGCCGCTGGTGACACAGGCGCGCTCGGCGCTCGACACCGCCGTGGAGAGCAAGTACTACAACCCCCGGCAACTGCTGCCCGGACACCGGACGCAGCACGACTTCTCCGGCTATCAGGAACTGGTCGACGCACTGGAGCGGGTCACCCATCAGCTCACCTCGCTGACCCGGGCCCTGCACCAGTGGCCGGACGACGAGGACGGCCAGGACTGCCGCGGGTTCCTGGCGGACTACGCGGGGCTGCTGGAGGCGCTCTCCCGGATCACCCGCCAGTTCAGCGAGATCGACGAGCAGCACCTGCCGCGGCAGGCGAAGGAGCTGTGCCGGGCGGCGGAGGCGGCGCAGGAGAAGCGGACGGCGCTGGTCGAGGGGGTCCGGGAGTCCGCACTGCCGGCCGACGACCCGTCCCGCCCCTACGGCATCCTCCTCGCGGAGGCGACCCGGCTGATGGAGGAGGCCCAGCACTCCTGCGACATACTCCAGCACGCCGTCGACGAGGCGTCGCAGACCGGCGAACTCCGGGAGCGCGCGGAGCGGTGACCCGCGCCGGGACCGGGCCCCGGGTCCGGCGCGCCCCTCCCCCGGCGGCACGGCGGCGCCGGCTCCGCGCGTGACCGTCCCTGCGCCCGCGCCCCGGGGATCACGTTCCGAACCGCGTCCCGCAGCGCATCCGGCCGCTGCCCGGGACTGCATCCGGGTGGCGGCCTCCCGGCTCCGCCGACGCGGCGTACCGGCCCGGCGTCCCGGGACCCGCAGACTGAGCGCGACCGAAGGAGCCGGAAGCGGACGGACGACGGAACCTGGTGGAGTACGAGACGGATGTCGCCATCGTCGGTGCGGGCGCCGCGGGGCTGTCGCTGGCCTGGCGGCTGGCGGCCCGCCCGGCAGCGGGCGGCGGCCCCCGCGTCGTCCTCCTGGACGCGCCTCCCGGTCCCGTCCGGCCCCCCGAACGCACCTGGTGCTACTGGGAGGGGCCGGTGGGCGAGTACGACGGTGCGCTGGCGGCCCGCTGGGACCGGCTGCGGGTGCACGGCCCGGACGGTGAGGTGGTGGCGGGCAGCACCGCGCCGCTCTGCTACAAGATGCTGCGCTCCGGCTCCTTCGAGGAGTTCGTACGCGGCCGACTGGACTCCGCAGCCGGGGTGCGCCGGGCGGAGGCGCTGGTGCACGACGTGGTGGACGTACCGGGCGGCGCCGAGGTGCGCGGAGTCGCGGCGGACGGCGGAGCGCTCACCGTCCGGGCGCGCTGGGCCTTCGACTCCCGGCCCCCGCAGCGGCTGCCGCCCGCCCGGACGACGCTGCTGCAGCACTTCCGCGGCTGGCTGGTGCGCACCCGGCGGCCCGTCTTCGACCCGGTGGCGGCCGAACTGATGGACTTCCGCACTCCGCAGCCGACCCGCGGCCTCTCCTTCGGCTATGTGCTGCCCCTCGACCCGCACCGGGCGCTGGTGGAGTACACCGAGTTCTCCCCCGCCGTGCTGGACGACGCCGGGTACGAACGGGCGCTGCGCGGCTACACCGACCGGGTGCTCGGGCTGGGGGACTTCGAGGTGACCGGCGCCGAGCAGGGCGTCATCCCCATGACCGACGGACGGTTCGCGCGGCGGGCGGGCGCCTCGGTGTTCCGTGTCGGGACCGCGGGCGGCGCGACCCGGCCCGCGACCGGCTACACCTTCGCGGCGATCCAGCGCCAGACCCGGCGGATCGCCGCAGCACTGCGCGCGGGCCGCACCCCGCTGCCGCCGCGCGCCTACCCGCGCCGCGCCCTGGCGATGGACGCGGTGCTGCTGCGGGCGCTGGAGCGCGGCAGGGTGGACGGCGCCGCCTTCTTCACCGGGCTGTTCCGGCAGCTTCCCCCCGGCAGTCTGCTCCGCTTCCTGGACGGGGCGAGCGGCCCCGTCCAGGCGCTCGCCGTCGGACTCCGCACGCCGGTGGGGCCGATGCTGCGTACCGCGGCGGAGTTGCCCCGGCTGTCCCGTACCGCCCCTCCGGCGCCCGGCTTCCCGCCGGTTGCCCCCGTTCCGCCGCGAAAGCCGCCCCTGCGAGGTACCCCATGACGCTGCTGCGCACCACCGCGCTGCCCACCGCGTGCGACACGGGGGGACGGTCCGGCCGTCCGACGGCGGGTCAGAGACCGACCGGCACCCGGCTGCTGCCGGTGCCGGGCCGGGCGACCGGTGCGGTGCGCGCCTCCCTCGCCTGCACCGGACCTGTTGCGGCCGCGCCCCGCCATGGGGCCGCACGGTGAGCGCGGTGGCACAGCAGGGGCGCGACCGCAGGGCCCGGGTGCTGCCGGCCGCGCCGGGCCGGCCCGCGTTCGACCGGGCCGGGCCGGGCGGCACCGCCGCTCCGCGGGTCGCGGTGGTCGGCGGCGGAATCGCCGGACTCGCCGCCGCGACCGGACTGGCCGAACGGGGCGTGCGGGTCACGGTGTACGAACGCGAGCCGCAGCTCGGCGGACGGCTGGCCGGCTGGCCGGTGCGGCTGCGGGACGGTTCCCCGGCGACGATGAGCCGCGGCTTCCACGCCTTCTTCCGTCAGTACTACAACCTGCGCGGGCTGCTGCGGCGTATCGACCCGCTGCTCACCGGGCTGCGCGGGCTGCCCGACTACCCGCTCCAGCACAGCGGCGGCGCGCGCGACAGCTTCGCACACGTGCCCCGCACCCCTCCGTTCAGCGCCCTGGGGTTCGCCGCACTCAGCCCCACCTTCGGGCTGCGGGACCTGGCGGGCATGGCGCCGCGGGCCGCGCTGCCGCTGCTGGACGTGCGGGTCCCGGAGGTGTACGAGCGGTGGGACGGCACCGCGGCGCAGGAGCTGCTGACCGCGATCCGGTTCCCCGAGGCGGCGCGCGACCTGGCCTTCGAGGTGTTCTCGCGGAGCTTCTTCGCCGACCCCGGCGCACTGTCGGCCGCCGAGATGGCGCTGATGTTCCACATCTACTTCCTCGGTTCGAGCGAAGGGCTGCTCTTCGACGTCCCCGCCGAGCCGTATCCGCGGGCGCTGTGGGAGCCGCTGGGCGACTACCTGGAGAAGCTCGGTGTCCGGCTGCGCACCGGGGAGCCCGTGCTCGGGATCCGGCCGGAGGGCGGGGCGCGGATCGTGTCCACGGCCGCCGGCGAAGAGCACTGCGCGGCAGTCGTACTGGCGCTGGACACCGCCGGCCTGCGCACCGTGGTCGGCGCCTCCCCGCAACTGGCCGACACGGCATGGCGGGAGCGGGTGGCCCGGCTGCGCACCGCTCCGCCGTTCCTGGTCTCCCGGCTGTGGCTGGACCGCCCGGTGGCCCGGCGGCGGCCCGGGTTCCTGGGGACGAGCGGCTACGGGCCGCTGGACAACGTGAGCGTGCTGGAGCGCTGGGAGACGGAGGCGGCGCGCTGGGCGGCCCGCTCCGGTGGCTCGGTCGTCGAACTGCACGCCTATGCCGTGGACCCCGCGGCGGCGCGGCAGCCGCGGACGCGGGAGCAGGTGCAGGAGCGGCTGCGCGGCGAACTGGCCCGGGTCTACCCGGAGACGGCCGCGGCCCGGGTCCTGGACGCCTGTCACGAATGGCGCGCCGACTGCCCGCTCTTCCCGGTCGGCGGCTACCGCGACCGGCCGGCGGTGCGCACGCCCGACCCCCGCCTGATGGTGGCCGGGGACCTGGTCCGCACCGGGCTGCCGGTCGCCCTCATGGAGCGTGCGGCCACCAGCGGGCTCCTCGCCGCGAACGTCCTGCTGGCCCGCTGGGGGGTGCGGGGGCACCCGCTGCGGACGGTGCCGGACCGGGGCAGGTCGGCGCTGCTGCGGTCGTTGGCCCGGCTGGGCTGAGGCGGGAACCGTCAGCCGGGGAAGTGCCGGGTGCTGCGCAGTTGCCAGCGGCGCTCGGCGTAGGCGAGGTCGTCCCGCCACAGCCGGTCGGCACCGGCCCGCAGCAGCGCCCGGACCAGCGGTGCCCCGGCGCGCGCGAGGGCGAATCCGGGCCGCGGCGAGTGCGCCACGATCGCCTCGGTCACCAGAGTGCGGGGCTCGCCCGCGGTGTCGGCGGCCAGCGGGGTGGCGTGGGTCTCCACCACGGAGCCGCGCCCCTCCCCCTCGGTGAGGTGCATGACGACGGTGCGCGGTTCGGGTGCGGTGAAGACGGCGCGTACCGGCACCACGACGCGGCCGGCGACCTTGAAGGAGACGTCGACCACGAAGCCGTCCGCCGCCCCGCTGTGCGCCGCGGTCTCGTCCGCGACCGCTTCCGGGGCGCTCACCACCGTCAGGTCCACGAAGGAGTAGGGGTGGTACCAGGCGCCGTGCCACGGGTCGAGGCGGTTGGCGACGACGTCGTCGGGGGCGCAGCGTCCGACGGCGGTGAAGACGGCGTCCACCGAGCGGGCGGGGCGCGGCCGGGTCGGCACGACGGGCCGCTCGGTGGGCTCCTCGCCGCCGACCTCGTCGAGCCGGACCCATGCCAGCACCCCGTCGTCGTACGCCGGGTAGGGCGTCCAGCCCGCCGTCGGCCCGCCGTCGAAGGCCATCCCGTGCCAGTGGCAGACCAGCCGTCCGCACCGCACCCGGCTGTCCTTGAGCGGCGCGCCAAGATGCGGGCAGGCGCCCGCGCCCGCGCGGATCCGCCCCTGCGCGTCGTACCAGGCCACCACCTCGACTCCGGCGACGGTGCGGCCCAGCGGGCGTCCCCGGGTCAGGTCCCGGGCCGCGCCGAGCACGTACCAGTTGCCGGAGGGCCGCTTCTGGGCGCGCCGCAGCGCGTCCTCGATGAGACCGGGACGCGCTGCGCGCCAGGTGGGTCGCTGCCGCTCCCAGGGGACGGCGCGGCGGCGCAGGGCGAGGGGGAGGCGGCCGCGTGGGGACGCACCCTCGGTCATGACAACTCCCTCTGTCGGGGCCGGGACGTACGCAGGCGGGCGGCGGAGCTCCGGGCCAGCCCGTCGAGTGCCAGGGCCGCCCGGTGGCGGCGCGGGACGACGGCGCGGCGGTGCAGCACGTCGAATCCGCTGTCGACGACGGCCTCCAGGATGGCGCTGTAGAGCACGAAGGCGGTGCGGATGCAGGGCCGGGCGCGGGGATCGAGCATGGCGAGTCCGGGCCGGGCCTCGCGGTAGACCTGGCGGGTGAGGTCGAGGGCCGCGCGCAGCGCCGCTGTGATGCGGGGGTCGCGCTGCCCGGTGGCTCGGCTCCAGCGCAGCAGTTCGCGGTCGACGCCGTGTGCCGCCAGCAGGTCCTCCGGCAGGTAGACGCGGCCGCGGTCGAGGTCCTCGCCGACGTCGCGCACGAAGTTGGTCAACTGGAAGGCGACGCCCAGCGCCGCCGCGTGCGGCGCCGCCTCCGCCGGGGGGACGACGGTGCCGAGCACCGGGAGCATCTGCAGCCCGATGACGGCGGCGGAGCCGTGCATGTAGCGGCGCAGGTCGGCGTAGGTCGGATAGCCCGTGACCACCAGGTCGCTGCGCATGGAGGCCATGAAGTCGGTGAAGTGGCCGGGGCTGATGCGGTAGGTGGCGGCGGTGTGGGCGAGGGCGCGGACGACCGGCTGGCTGCTCTCACCCGTGCGCAGCGCACCGAGCAGCCGGGTCTCCAGTGCGTCGAGCACCGCGGCGCGTTCGGCGGGGGTGGCGTCGCTGCCCTGGTCGTCCACGATGTCGTCGGCCCAGCGGGCGAAGCCGTAGAGCGCGTGCACCGCGGGGCGCCGCTCCGGGGGCAGCAGCCGGGTGGCGAGGAAGTAGGTCTTGCCGTGCCGGGCGTTGAGCCGGCGGGAGAGCCGGTATGCCTCCCGGAGGCCGGGGTCGCGGATGGCCGCGGCGTCGAGTTCACGTTCCGTCATGTGCGGGTGTCCTTCGCAGGGGTCCGGCGCGGGAGAGCGGGAGCCGGGCGGGGGTTGCGTGCCGGGCGCGGCACCGGTCCGGTGAGGCGGGCGGCGGCCAGCTTTCCGGACAGCAGCACGGTCGGTACGCCGACGCCCGGGGTGGTGCCGCAGCCGGCCAGCACGGCGTTCCGGGTGCCGCGCACGAGGTTGCGGGGCCGGAAGGGGCCGGTCTGGGCCGCGGTGTGGGCGGCCGAGAAGGGTGTACCGGCGGCGAGCCCCTGCGCACTCCAGTCGGCGGGCGTGACCAGCACCTCTTCCTCCACTGCGGCGGCGATGCCGGTCAGGCCGCGCCGTTCCAGGTGGTCCAGCAGCGTGTCGCGGTACCGGGGCGCCAGGTCGCGCCACCGGCGGGCGTCGGGGCCGATGTCGGTGTTGGGGCAGGGCGCCAGCACGTAGTGCACATGCCGGCCGGGCGGTGCCAGCTCCGGGTCCGTGGCGGTCGGCCGCGTGACGAGCAGCGAGGGGTCGGTCATCAGGACGCCGTCCCGGGTGAGTTCGCGGAAGGTGCGCCGCCACGCGCTGCCGAACGAGAGCGTGTGGTGCCCCAGCCCGGACCAGGTGCGGTCGGTGCCCACGTGCAGGACGACCGCGGACGGCGCGTGCCGCAGCCGCAGTGGACGGCGCGGCCGGTGGCCGAGCAGCGCGTAGGACAGCGGCAGGTCGGGCGTGAGGACGACGGCGTCGCAGGGGATGCGCTCGGTCGCGGTGACGACGGCGGTGACGCGTTCGCCCGCGCGCTCCAGCCGGGTGACCGGCTGCCCGTAGCGCAGTTCGGCCCCCGCGTCGCGGGCCGCGGCCGCCATGGCGCCGGGCAGCGCGTGCATACCGCCGCGGGGGAACCAGACCCCCGCCACCGTGTCCATGTAGGCGATCACGGCGTACGCGGCCAGTGCGCGCTCGGGCGGCACGCCCGCGTACAGGGACTGGAAGGAGAAGACCCGGCGCAGCCGTTCGTCCGGCAGGTACCGCGCGATCCGCGCGTCCAGCCTGCCGAACCCGCCCAGCGCGGCGAGCCGGGCGAGGTCGGGGTGCAGGAGCTGGCGGGGCGAGTCGAAGTTGACGTCGATGAACCGCCGCATCTGCAGCCGGTAGAGCTCTCCCAGCCAGGCACGCAGCCGCCGGTAGCCGCGGGCGGCCCCGGCTCCGGCGAAGCGCTCCACCTCGGCCTCCATCGCCTCGGCGTCGCTGTGCACGTCCAGGTGGCTGCCGTCGGCGAACCGCGCCCGGTAGGCGGGGTGCAGCGGCACCAGCTCCAGCCGGTCGCGGAGCGAGTCGCCCACCGCGGCGAACGCCTCCTCGACCAGGTCGGGCATGGTCAGCACGGTGGGCCCGGTGTCGAACCGGTAGCCGGACCGCTCCACCCGGCCGGCGCGACCGCCCGGCTGGAGGCCGCTCTCCACCACGGTCACCCGGCGCCCCGCACCGAGCAGATGGAGCGCCGCGGACAGCCCGGCCAGCCCGGCGCCGACCACGACCACGTGGTCGGCGTGCCCTCGTGCGGCCGCGATCGTCACAGGACGCCCGGGAAGCGGAGGGCGGCCGCGGGCAGCGGTGCGGCACCGGGGTGCGCGAGGGGGTGAGGCCGGGTCACGGGGTCCTCCCTGGCTGTTCGTCGGCGGGCCCGGAAGCCGGCCGGGCGCCCGGCGGAACGCGGGACCGCGCCACCGCGGTGCCACGGGTGCGCGACCGGTGCCGTCAGCTCAGTCGAGCACGGCACCCGCACGGCGCCCGTGCGACCGCGCCGCGCTCCGCTCCGCCGCGGTGCGGGATCACCCGGGCAGCGGCGGCCGGAGCGGGCGGCGCGCGGAACGGTCGCGGGGCGGAGGGCGAGGGCGGCCCCGGGGGCGGCGGTGCGGCGGTGCCGCCTCGGGTCTCGTTCGGTGGCGCCGCACCTGCCGGCCCCGGAGGCGGCGCGGCGCGGGCCGCCGGGGGTCGCCGGGAGGGCACGGCAGGGCGGGGCGCCGCTGTCCGCCGCGCGGTGAGGCAGGCCGCGAGAGGTCAGGCCACGCGGGGTGGCGGTCGCCGCGCCCGGGACGCGCGCTAGAAGAAGGCTTTGTCGCCGCCGATCCGCACCCCGGCGTAGTAGGTGTCGGCCGCGCGCCGGCAGTTGCGCCGGCGTCCCGCGGTCGAGTACCGGTCGTCGCAGATGCGCCGCATCTCGGTGCGGAACCGGCTGTCGATCCAGTTCTTCGTGGCGCGGGTGGGGTCCAGCTTCAGTGCGTGGTTGCCGCCGTAGTTGCGGTACCCGAAGTCGTGCTGGACGCAGGCGGGGCGGAAGACCTCGCTGTAGGGGAGCAAGCCGGTCGGCACGGAGCAGCCGTCGGTGGTCCAGTCGAACGGCGGTGTGTGGCGAGCCACCGCGAACTGCCGGTAGGTCAGCTCCATCAGCCGGTCGGCCTCGGCCCGTACTGCGGGGTCGGCCGGGGGCGTCCGGGTCGCCGGGCCGGTCGGACGGACCGCGTGCAGGGGTGCGGGGAGGACGGCCGCCGGTGCCCCGCTCGGCGACCGGACCGCCGAACTGCCGGTGGCGGACCGTGCGGGAGCGGCGGCCGCGGCGGTACCCGGCGCGACGAGGGCGCCCAGCAGCACGGACACCGTGAGCACTCCGGTCGGGACGGCGGACAGCATCCTTGCGCGCATCGTGACTCCCGGTCTCGGCTCTCGGCGCTCCGTCCTGGAAACGAGCGGGCCGGGGACCGGTGCGCCTGCCTCCCTCCCGCGAGTGACGGCGGGCCGCCGTTCGCCTGCGGGCCGGGCCGTCCGGCGCGGTCCTTCGGCGGAGGCGGCGGGCTGCGGGCAGCGGGCAGCGGGCAGCGGGCAGCGGGCAGCGGGCAGCGGGCAGCGGCGTACGACGACCTCGGGCCGCAGTCCCCTGCCCCGGCGGATGCTCCGCGGGCCTCGCCTGACGGCGGACCAGAAGCAGCGTCCCGGCACGGCCGGACCGCCCGACCCCGCGGGGTCGGGCGGTCCGGTGCGGGGCAGGCGTCAGAGGATGCCGAGCAGTCCGAGCCCCAGGAGGCCCTCGCGGTCGCCGAGCTTCACCAGCCGGGGGCCTTCCTGACCGCGGCGGGCGTCGTGGCGCTCGGCGTGCGAAGCCGGGGCGGCCGCGGTGGTTCCGCGGTCGGCGGCCGGTGCCGCCTGGGCGACCCCGCACAGCGGGACCAAGGCGGTCACCGTGAGCGCTGCGAGGGTGGTCGCGGTGCGGGGCAGGCGGGGAAAGCGGTGCATGGGGACTCCTTCTGTTCGGCCGAGCCGTGTCCGGCGCTTCGGGGCGCAGGCGGTCTTCGGGGGGACGGTCTTCGCTCTCCTGCTCCCGGCCGGAGGTTCCCCGGGTCCGCATGTCCGGCGGATCACCGCCGCGGCGCGTGCGCGGACCGGGGCACCACCCGGCCGGGAGCCGGGAGCACTTCGGCGGCCGAGACCAGGGCGCCGGGTCGGGCTCGGGGGACGGCCTGGCAGCGGTCGCTGACTCCCACGCTGCACCGGACGGCCGCACCGTGCGCGCGGTGTTGAGCCGGACAGGGCACGAGGGGACCTTCCCGGACCACGCACCCGCCGGCGGCCGCACCGGATCCCGGTCGGCCCCCGGAGCGGGGGCACGCGCCCGCGCCGGTTCAGTCGGCGGGACCGGAGGGGAAGCGCGGAACGTCTCCGGGCGCGGTGTCGCGGAGCAGTCGGCGGACCTGCACCGGGTGGCGCCAGCGGCCCTCGTCGAAGGCCACGTCCGCCTCGAACTCGACGACCGCTTCGGGGACCACGCAGCGGTGCGCGAGCAGGTCCCGGGTGCCCCAACCGGACCGGAACCGGGCGTGCTCCCAGGGATGGCCGGGGCCGGCCGGGTCGAGCAGCCGGCCGATCTCCCGGCGCAGCGCGGAGGTGACGGGGGTGCTCTGCGCCACCATCCGCAGCACTCCGTCCGCGTCGTAGCGGCCCAGCAGCAGCACATCGGGCGAGGTCTCGGGGCCGGTGACGGCGCCGACCACGGCCTCGGTGGTGGCACGGGCCCGCAGCTTGCGCCAGCCGCGCTCGCCCGGGCGGTAGGGCTGCCCCAGCCCCTTGACGACCATGCCCTCGACGCCGACCGCGCCCCAGGCCGGGTCGAGCCACTCGCGGGCCCGGTCCGGGTCGGTGGTCATCGGGCACAACGCCCAGGGCGGCTGCAGGTCGCGGCGGGTGAAGATCTCCTCCAGCAGGGCGCGGCGCTCCCGGTAGGGGCGGCCCATGGTCACCTCGTCGCCGAGCTGCAGCAGGTCGAAGGCGATGAAGTGGGCCGGGTGCGCCGCGGCCGCGGCCTCGGCACGCGGTCCGGTGCGTCGGGCCCGGGACTGGAGCACGGCGAAGTCGACCGCGCCGTCCTCGATCACCACCAGTTCCCCGTCCAGGACCGCCTCCTCGCCGAGGTCGGCGGCGGCCCGCAGGATGTCGGGGAATCCGGGGCCGAGGTCGTTCCCGCGGCGGGACTGGAGGCGGGGGGCCTCGGCGCGGGCGAAGAGCAGCACCCGGTAGCCGTCCCACTTGGCCTCGTAGGCGAGGCCCCCGGCGCGGGGCACCGCCGCCACCGTGCGGGCCGTCATCGGGGCCAGGGGCGGGACGAGGCGCATGTCACCGGAGGCGCGGCAGGCGGCGCGCGGGGTTGTCGGCCATGAGCCACGTATAACCCGGGCGTCCGCGCCCCGCGACCGCGCGCGGGCCGGGGCGAGCGGCCTCCGGGATCCCCCGGGCGGCCCGGGGGCGGAGCGGTGCGGGCCGCCGGAGCGGGGTGTGAAGGGAAGCTGCGGGTGCGGTTAAGAAATCCTCGATGGACCCGGGGGCCGCCGTACGGCACATTCGTCCCGGCGGTGCGTGCGCAGCGGCACCGCTTTCCACCCCCGCTCCAGGGCACAGGGCCGGTCGGCCCTGCTTCGCCCTGCCGTGGCGCGAGACGACAGGAGCCGTGGCGTGAAGGCGCTGGTCAAGGAGAAGGCCGAACCGGGACTGTGGCTGGCCGACGTGCCGGAGCCGGAGACCGGGCCCGGCGAGGTGCTGATCCAGGTGGAGCGCACCGGGATCTGCGGCACCGATCTGCACATCCGCGCCTGGGACGGCTGGGCCCAGCAGGCGGTGTCCGCGCCGCTGGTGGTGGGGCACGAGTTCACGGGTGAGGTCGTGGAGACCGGCCGGGACGTGACCGGCATCAAGCCCGGCGACCGGGTGAGCGGGGAGGGGCATCTGGTCTGCGGCACCTGCCGCAACTGCCTGGCCGGCCGGCGGCACCTGTGCCGGGCCACGGTCGGGCTCGGGGTGGGCCGCGACGGCGCCTTCGCCCAGTATGTGGCGCTGCCCGCGGAGAACGTGTGGGTGCACCGCACGCCGGTGGACCCGGACATCGCCGCGATCTTCGACCCGTTCGGCAACGCCGTGCACACCGCGCTCTCCTTCCCGCTGGTCGGCGAGGACGTGCTGATCACGGGTGCGGGGCCGATCGGTCTGATGGCGGTGGCCGTCGCCCGGCACGCGGGGGCGCGGAACGTCGTGGTCACCGACGTCAGCGAGGAGCGCCTGGAGCTGGCCCGCACCGTGGGTGCCTCGCTGGCGCTGAACGTCTCCGGCGCGAGCATCGCCGACGGCCAGCGGGCGCTGGGGCTGCGCGAGGGCTTCGACGTCGGCCTGGAGATGTCGGGCAACCCGGTGGCACTGCGCGACATGCTGGCCAACATGACCCACGGCGGGAAGATCGCGATGCTCGGTCTGCCCGCCGAGGAGTTCGCGGTGGACTGGGCCCGGATCGTCACCTCCATGATCACGCTGAAGGGCATCTACGGCCGGGAGATGTTCGAGACCTGGTACGCGATGTCGGTGCTGCTGGAGGGCGGTCTCGACCTCGCTCCGGTGATCACCGGCCGGTACGGCTACCGCGACCACGAGGCCGCCTTCGCCGACGCGGCCCGGGGGCGCGGCGGCAAGGTCATCCTCGACTGGACGGCCTGAGTCACCGCCTTCCCCTCCGGTCCGCGTCCGCCCGTCCCGTCTGTCCCTCCCGCCTCCCGGGCCTTGTAGCCCTCGTCCTTCCCCGTCCCGCGGTCCTGTGCCGGGCGCCGGGCGCCACGGCGCAACCGTGCACCGTCCCCCGGCACCGCCGCACCGCCGACCCTTGGAGAACTCGCATGTTCGACTCCGTACGCGACCAGTTGCGCGCCACCCTCGAAGAGATCACCGCCGCCGGACTGCACAAGCCGGAGCGGGTCATCGGCACGCCCCAGTCGGCCGGCGTCCGGGTCACCGGCGGCGGCGCCCCGGAGCAGCAGGGGGAGGCGGTCCTCAACTTCTGCGCCAACAACTACCTGGGCCTGGCCGACCATCCCGAGGTGATCGCCGCCGCGCACGCGGCGCTGGACCGGTGGGGCTACGGGATGGCCTCGGTCCGCTTCATCTGCGGCACCCAGGAGGTGCACAAGGAGCTGGAGGAGCGGCTCTCGGCCTTCCTGGGCCAGGAGGACACGATCCTCTACTCGTCCTGCTTCGACGCGAACGGCGGCGTGTTCGAGACGCTGCTCGGCGCGGAGGACGCCGTCATCTCCGACGCCCTCAACCACGCCTCCATCATCGACGGCATCCGGCTCTCCAAGGCACGCCGCTTCCGCTACGCGAACCGCGACATGGCGGATCTGGAGCAGCAGCTCAAGCAGGCGCAGGACGCGCGGCGGCGGCTGATCGTCACCGACGGCGTCTTCTCGATGGACGGCTATCTGGCGCCGCTGCCGGAGATCTGCGATCTGGCCGAGCGCTACGACGCGATGGTGATGGTCGACGACTCGCACGCGGTCGGGTTCGTCGGGGCCGGGGGACGCGGCACGCCCGAGCTGCACGGTGTCATGGACCGGGTGGACATCATCACCGGCACTCTCGGCAAGGCGCTGGGAGGCGCTTCGGGCGGCTATGTGGCGGCTCACGCGGAGATCGTCGCGCTGCTGCGCCAGCGTTCGCGCCCCTATCTGTTCTCCAACAGCCTGGCCCCGGTGATCGCGGCGGCCTCGCTGAAGGTCCTCGACCTGCTGGAGTCCGCCGGTGACCTGCGAGAGAAGCTGGACGCCAACACGGAGCTGTTCCGCCGCGGGATGACCGAGCAGGGCTTCGAGATCCTCCCGGGCTCGCACGCGATCGTGCCCGTCATGATCGGTGACGCGGCCGAGGCAGCCCGCATGGCCGAGCTGCTGCTGGAGCGCGGCGTGTACGTGATCGGCTTCTCCTATCCGGTGGTGCCCCAGGGGCAGGCCCGGATCCGGGTGCAGCTCTCGGCGGCGCACTCCACCGAGGACGTCGAGCGGGCGGTTGCCGCGTTTGCCGCATCCCGGGCAGAGCTCGCGGGGGCTGCTGGGGGACAATCACTCACGTGATCGAAGCGCGGCGGCTGCACATCCTCCGTGCGGTGGCCGACCACCGCACGGTGACCGCTGCTGCCGCCGCGCTCTATCTGACCCCCTCCGCGGTGTCCCAGCAGCTCAGCGCACTGGAGCAGGAGACCGGCCACCGGCTGGTCGAGCGCGGCACCAAGGGGGTGCGGCTCACCCCGGCCGGAGAGATCCTGCTCTCGCACACCCATCGGGTGCTGGCCCAGCTGGAGCGCGCCGAGGCGGAGCTGGCCGCCTACGGGTCGGGGGCGGCGGGCCGGGTGGACCTGGCCTCCTTCGCCACCGGTATCGGGCTGGTCGTGGCGCCCGCGCTGGCCCGGCTGGCTCGCACGGCGCCCGGCATCCGGGTGCGGGTCCAGGACGCGGAGGGGGACGCCAGCCTGCCCATGGTGCTGGACCGGGAGACCGACGTGGCGGTGGCCGTCGAGTACCGGGGCGCGCCGAGCGCGGACGACCCCCGGCTGACCCGGGTGCCGCTGTACGCGGAACCCTTCGACGCCGTCGTACCGCGCGGGCACCGGCTGGCCGGCGCCGACCGGGTGCCGCTGGGCGAACTGGCCAAGGACACCTGGATCGGCCCGTTCCCCGGCAACCCGTGCCACGACGTGGTCGTGCTCGCCTGCGAGAACGCGGGCTTCGAGCCCGCCATGGAGCACTACTCCGACGACTTCAGCGCCGTCGTGGCGCTCGCCTCAGCGGGGGCCGGGGTGGCCCTGGTGCCGCGGTCGGCACTGCTGGGCACCCCGGCGGGCGGAGTCGCGGTGCATCCGGTGGACGGCAGCGCCCCCACCCGGCGGGTGTTCGCGGCCGTACGCCGGGGCGCGGAGGAGCACCCGCTGATCAGCCCGGTGCTGGCGGCACTGACCGAAGCGGCGGGGTAGCCCGCACCGCCCCCTCCGCCGCCGGGTCCGGCCCGCCGGCCGGTCCGGCCCGTCCCCGCGCACGGTCCGCTCAGGAGGACTGCTTCACGCCCCTGCGGGCGAGGGCCGGGTCGTCAACAGGTGCAGGTGGACTCCGCCGGATACCGCTCGACACCTCCAGGTGCGGACGCACCCGCGCCGGGACGCCGCCGGCCTCGCGAGGCACCGGAGAACCGGAGGGGGGTCAGAGTTCGAACTGCTCCAGGTGGCGGGGGGACAGGACGCGGATACCGGAGCCTGCGGCCCTGCGGAGCCGGTCGACCGCGGCCCGGTCGACGGTCCCGTGCACCGCGGGGTCGTCCAGCGGCGTGACCAGGTCGTCGTGGTGGCTGGGGACGACGGTGCGGGGCCTGCCGAGCGTTGCGACAGCGCGCTCGAAGTAGTCGTGCACGGCGGCGTGCCCACTGGCGCCGAGCACCAGCACGTCCGGCCGGGCGCCGGAGACCTCGCGGGCCGCGAAGTTGGCCGTGCCGCTCAGGAACATGACGGTCAGCCGGTTGCCGACGGTCACCTGGTAGCCGAGCGTGCCGCCCTCCACCAGGTCGTCCAGGGTCCGGGGCCGGGCCGGGGGCGCGGTCAGGGTGCCGTAGGGGTCGAAGCCGTAGCCGCCGACCTGGCTGTGCAGACTGCGCACCACCTCGACGGTGCAGTCGGGGCGGGAACGCTTGCCGGACGGCTGCAGGGGGTGGCGCAAGACCTCGCCGCCGGAGACCACCGCGAGCCGGTGCTTGCGCCCCTTGCCCGGGACCCCCATGGCGGTGAGCAGGTGCAGATGGGTCTCCGAGCCGAGGACGGTGATCTCGGCGTCCCGCCAGGCCGGATGTTCCAGCAGGTAGGGGACGTCGGCCAGGTGGTCCCAGTGGCCGTGGGTGAGCAGCAGGAACTCGGGGGCCTCGGTGAGGTGTTCGCGCAGCACCCGGTCGATGATGCGGTGGTCCACCTCCAGTTTCCTGGTCATGTCGGGCTTGCCGTCGGCACCCGTGAACCCCTGGCGGGTCAGATAGGGATCGATCACCACCCGGTGCCCGTCGAAAGTCATCTCCCAGCCCGCGATGCCGAGCCAGCGCAGCCGCACCCCGCTGTTCCCGCGGCGGGCCGCGGGGCGGGCGGCGGACGCCTGGTCGCCGGAGAAGGATCCGGCCGCGGAGGCCGTGGCGATCCCCGTGGCGCCGACGGCTCCGGCGGCGAGGCCGGTGCGCAGCACACCCCGGCGGCTCGGGCGGTGCGGAGCGGCTGCGGGCTGCTGATCGGGCATGGATGGCTCCTCGGTCTGGGCGTCTGCGGGCTTCCCGCGCCGGGTGGCCGGACCGGGCTCGGGAGCAGGGAGTCAAACCCAGGGGTTCCGCCATGTCGAATACACTCTCGATCGCGAAACGATTCGCTCGGCATATCACTGCAGACCACGGGGGGCGCATGCTGACGGAGCGGCATCTGGAAATCTTCGTCGCGCTCGCCGAGGAGGAGCACTTCGGCGAGGCCGCGCAGCGCGTGGGCATCACCCAGCCGCCGCTTTCGCAGGCTCTGCGGCGGTTGGAGGCGCTGCTGGGAGTGCGGCTGTTCGACCGAGGGCGCGCGGTCTCCCTGACCCCGGAAGGCGTGCTGCTGCTCCCGCACGCGCGCCGTGCCCTGACCGCACTGGCCGAACTGCGGGAGACCGGGGCGCGGGAGCACGCGGAGGGGCAGCGCCTCCGGCTCGGTCTGCCGCCCGAACTGCCGCCCCCGCTCGGCGCCGCGCTCGCCGCGGCCCCGGTCCGGGCCGGTGTCAGCGGCCGGGTCTCGGTGCTGACCGCGCCGACTGCCGCGCTCTTGGCGGATGTCTCCGCGGGGCGGCTGGACCTCGCTGTGGTGCGCCACCCCGCCGTGCTGCACGGGCTGACCGCGGGACCGGTGACGCTGCTGCCGACCTGGCTGCTGGCCCCCTGCGGTGCCGACGGCGCGGCGGCCGCCGGACGGCTGCCCTATGCCGTCCGTCCGCGGGCCGAAGCGCCCGCTGCCCACGACCTGTTCCTGGACACCCTCGCGGGGCGGGGACGGCGGGTGGAGACGGTGGTCGTCTCGGACGAGCGCGCCGGACTAGCCCTGGCCGCCGCCGGGCAGGCCGTGCTGGTCACCGCGGACTCGGAACTGCGGGCCGACGGCGTCGCACGGCAGCCGACCACCGCTCCGGCGCTGCCGCTGCGGCTGCGTGTGGTGTGGGACGCCCGGCGGCTGGCCGCTGCCGGTGCCGACGAGGCGGCCGAGGTGCTCGCGGCGGCGTTGGCCACCGGCCGTGCGGACGGGGAGGGCGAGCGATGAGTGCGGTGTCGGGCAGGGGCGTGGAGCGCACGCTGCGGGGGATGTTCGACGACGCGGGGGTGCGCGGCTGGCTGCACGTGGCCGAACTCCACCGCCCCTCGGCCCGGGTGACGGTCGACGCCGACGGTCTCGCCCTGATGGGGTCGGTCTACAAGGTGCCGCTGATGGTGGCCTACTGCCGGCAGGTGGACGCGGGCGCTCTCGACCCGCGGCAGCGCCTCACGCTGTCCGCCGGGGACCGGCTTCCCGGGCCGACCGGTCTCTCGCTGCTGCGGGACGAGGTGTCGATGTCCCTGCGCGATCTGGTCGTCATGATGATGAGCATCTCGGACAACGCGGCGGCCGACGCCGTACTGCGGCAGGTCGGTACCGCGGCGGTCGAGGAGACCTGCGCGGCGCTCGGCCTCTCCCGCACCCGGTTGGACGGCGGCGCCGCCGGATCCCTGGCGCGGCTGCTCGCGGAGACCGGCGCGGAGTCGGTGGAGGCGGCCCTGTCCCGGATCGCCGACAACGACCGGGCGGTGCCGCCGGGCGTCTACGACCCCGCGTGGGCGGCCGCGACCACCCCGGCGGAGATGGCGGCGCTGCTGCGCGCCGTCTGGCGGGACGAGGCCGCCTCCCCCGGCAGTTGCGCCTTCATGCGTGCCACGATGGGACTCCAGCCCTGGCAGCACCGACTCGCGGCGGGCTTCCCCTCCGACGAGGTGGCGGTGTACGGCAAGACGGGGACGTTCGGCGCCATGCGGCACGAGGCCGGAGTCGTCGAACTCGCCGACGGGCGCGGATACACGGCCGTCGTCTTCACCCAGGCCGCCCGTGCCGACCGGCGGCTGCCCCGCGCGGACGCGGTCGTCGGTGCCGCGGCCCGCACCGCTGTCGAGCACCTGCGGAGCGGCGAGTAGCGCTGGGCCCGGGGTGGGCCGGGTCCGCTCCCGGAGCACCGGTCGGACCGGCGGCGGGTGCCGCACCTACCGGGTCAGCGGCAGTTCGCGCAGCGCATGGGAGCGGAAGGAGGTCTGCCGGCGCAGCTCCGCGGGCTCGACGGCCGGTCGGAGCGCGGGGAAGCGGTCGAGCAGGACCTCCAGGGCCAGCCCGATCTCCATCCGGGCGAGCGGGGCGCCCAGGCAGTAGTGCGTGCCCTGCCCGAAGGCCAGGTGCGCGGGGTCGCGGCGGCGGATGTCCAGCCGCTCGGGCGCCGGGTGGCGGGCCGGATCACGGTTGGCCGAGGACAGGCACAGCAGCACCGTGTCACCGGCCGGGACGGGCACACCGCCGTACTCCACCGGCTCGGTGGGGAACCGGCGGATGGCCGTCAGGTTCGCGTGCGCGTAGCGGGCCAGTTCCTCGACGGCGCCGGGGAGCAGCGCGGAGTCCGCGCGCAGGGCGGCGAGTTCGTCCGGATGGCGCAGCAGCTCCAGGAGGCCGCCGCTCACCAGGTGCTGCACGTTCTCGATGCCCGCGCCCAGGACGAGGAAGGCCAGGGAGCACAGTTCGTCCTCGGAGAGCCTGTCCCCCTCGTCGCGGGCCCGGACGAGGTCGGAGAGCAGGTCGTCGCCGGGTGCGCTGCGGCGCGCGGCGACCAGTCGGCGCAGGAAGTCGTGCATCCGGTTGATCGCCTCGCCCACCTGCTGGGGGCTCTCCATCGCCAGCATCGTGCGCACCCAGGAGGCGAACGGCCGCCGGTCCGCCTCGGGCACCGCGAACATGTCGCAGACCACGGTCATCGGCAGCGGTTCGGCGAACTCCCGCACCAGGTCGGCCGCGCCCTCGGCGTCCATGCGTGCGGCCAGCCGGTCGGCGAGCCGCTCGGCGACCTCCCGGATGCCGGCCCGCATCGCCTCGGCCCGGCGCGGGGTGAATCCCTGGGCGACCAGGCGGCGCAGCCGTATGTGGTCGCCGTGGTCGAGGTTGAGGAGGTTGGCGTCCAGTGCGGGCGGCAGCGAGAAACCCCGGTAACCACCGTTCGAGTGAGCCTTGTTGACGGAGAGCCGGGTGTCGGCCAGACCGGCCCGTACGTCCTCGTCGCGCAGCACGAGCCACACCGCGGTCCCGTCCGGCAGGGCCACACGGTGCACGGGCCCCTGTTCCCGCAGTGCACTGTAGGCGGCGTTCGGCCGGGCGTGGAACGATGCGTCGAAAGGCTGCGGCAGTGCCGTCATTCTCGCTCTCTCCGTCGGTCACCGGATCGGTGTGCCGACTGCTCACGTCGGCACGGACGTCTGCCGGACAGGCTAGAGCCCGCCTCCCGGGTCCCGGAGGCGGGGGAGCACGGCGGAGGCGCGGCGGGCCCTCAGGCGGCGGCGCGCGGCGGGTGGGTGCTGCTGTCCTCGTCCTCCCGCTCCTCGATCTCCTCGCGTACCCGGCGGCAGGCCGCCGCGAGGAGCCGGGAGACGTGCATCTGCGAGACGCCGAGCCGGCGGGCGATCTGCGACTGCGTGAGCTCGCGGAAGAAGCGCAGGTACAGCAGGCGCTGCTCGCGCTCGGGCAGGCGGCACAGGCAGGAGCGGACCGCTTCGCGGTCGACGACGTGGTCGTAGCCGCCCTCGTCCGAGCTGAGGGTGTCCATCAGGCAGATCGCTCCGTCTCCGCCGTCGCCGCCGCCGGACTCGGCGGCGACCGGTGCGTCCAGGGAGAGCGAGTTGAAGCACTGGAGGGCTTCCATCCCGGTGAGGGTGTCCTCCTCGGAGAGGCCGCTGTGGGCCGCCAGCTCGGCGACGGTGGGGGATCGTCCGGACGAGGTCAGCTCCAGCTCCCGCAGGCTCGCGCGGACGCGGTTGCGCAGGTCCTGGACGCGGCGCGGGACGTGGATCTCCCACATGTTGTCCCGGAAGTGGCGCTTGAGCTCGCCGTAGATGGTGGGGATGGCGAAGGTCTCGAAGGCGTTGCCGCGGGCGGGGTCGTAGCGCTCGACGGACTTGACCAGCGCGAGCGCGGCCACCTGTTCCAGGTCCTCGAGCGACTCGCCGCGGTTGCGGAACTTGCGGGCCAGCCGGTGCGCCATCGGCAGCCACGCCGTGACCACGCAGTCCTGGAGCCGGCGGCGCTCGGGGCAGTCCTCGGGCAGTTCCGCCAGCGCGGCGAAGTCGGCGGCGGTGTCGGGCGCGTCGTGGTGGGTACGACGGAGGGTGCGGGACGCGGCGGACGGGTCGCCCTCGTCCGCGGCGGCTCCGTCCGCAGCAGAGCGGGAGGCCGCGGCGTCCGCGGCGCAGGAGGGTTCGCCGCCGCCCTCGTCCGGGGCCGCGGAGGCGCTGCCGTCCTCGGTGGTGCGGATCTGCGTGGTCTTCATGGACTGCTCACTCCCACGTCTCACATGGGTGCTGTGCAAGACCGGCGGGAAGCGACCCCCAGTCCGCTCCCGGGCAGGATCTGTGCCGGTGCCGCCGGGTTCCCAGCGGCCCGATTTCACCGTGACACACACCACGCCGCACGGCATCTTCGCAGGTCACACCCGAATGCGCGGGGTGGGAACCGGTCGACGCACAGTGGCCGCGCCGTCGGCTCCGGGCGCGGGGTGCCGTCGGCTCCGGGCGCGGGCTCTCGGCTCCACGCGTGGGGAGCCCCGGGCGGAGGGAGCAGGGCTACTGCAGCTCGATCAGATAGCCCACGAAGAAGAGCAGCACGGCGACGACGACGAGGGTGATGAGCACGACCGGCACGACGCTCCAGCCGGTGGCCGGGTTGTGCTTCTCGAAGGGACCGGACTCCGATGTGCTGCCCTCCGCGGGCGGTGTCTCGCCGGGCGGCACCTCGCCACCGGCCTCCAGGCCGGTGGTGGTGTCCGGATCGGGGTCAGGGTTGGCGTAGCTCATGGCTCCCGAGTGGACCGGCGCAGCCCCTCGTACACCTCCCCCGCGCCCGCTAGGATGTTCGGAGAGGCGATCGCTCTTCGATATATCGAACAGGAGGAGCCATGGGACGGCTCGTGCCCGCGGTGACCAGGGCGCTGGACATTCTGGAGCTGTTCCTGGAGCGGGACGGTCCGCTCTCGGCACCCGACATCGTGCGCGGGCTGGGCCTGCCCCGCACGACCGTGCACGAGCTGGTGGGCACGCTGACAGCGCGCTCCTATCTGGCGCCCGTGCCGGGCCGGGCGGGCCACTACCGGCTGGGCGTGCGCGCCTACCAGCTCGGCAGCCGGTACGCCGAGCAGCTCGACCTCGCGGCCGAGGGGCAGCAGGTGGCCCGCTCGGTGGCAGAGAGCTGCCAGGAGACGGTGCACGTGGCGATCCTGGAGGACACCGACGTCATCTACGTCGCGAAGGTGGACTCCACCCAGGCCGTGCGGATGGTCTCGGCCGCGGGCCGCAGGCTGCCTGCGCACTGCACGGCGGTCGGCAAGATGCTGCTCGCCTCGCTGCCCGCCGAGGAGCTCGCCGCGCGGCTGCCCGACGGGGCCGAACTGCGGGCCATGACGCCCGACAGCGTCACCGACGTGGCGGCGCTGCGGAAGGAGCTGGCGGACGTCGCCGAGCGCGGGTTCGCCGTCGAGGAGAGCGAGTCGAACACCGATGTGAGCTGCGTGGCCGCGCCCGTCCGCGACCGCTCCGGCCGGGTGGTAGCGGCGCTGTCGGTCTCCGTGCCGCTGATCCGCTGGAACCGGGAGCGGCGGGACGAACTCGCGGAGCTGGCCCGGCGCGGCGCCGGACGGCTGTCGGAGCGGCTGGGGCACCCGAAGCGGTGAGCGGGATGCGCGCCGAGACCGCCGTGCCCGCGTCCGCCGTGCTCGGCGAGGGGCCGACCTGGGACGCGGCCGCCGGACGGCTGGTCTGGGTGGACATCCTCGCCTCCCGGGTGCACACCTTCGACCCCGCGACCGGCGCGCGCACCGTGCTGGCCACCGAGCAGCACGTGGGCGCGGCCAAGCCGCGCGCGAGCGGCGGGCTGGTCGTCAACCTGCGGGACGGGATCGGGCTGTACGACGCGGACGGCCGCTTCCGCTGGCTGCGTCACCAGGCGGTGCCCGGCCGCCGGGGCAACGACGCGGCCGTCGCCCCCGACGGCACGCTGTGGGCGGGCACCATGCGCTACGACGAGGCGCCGGGCGGCGGCACTCTGGAGCGGCTCGCGCCGGACGGCCGGGCCCGCACCGTGCTGGACGGAGTCACCGTCTCCAACGGAACCGGCTGGAGCCCCGACGGGCGGCGGCTGTACTACGTCGACAGCCCCACCCGGCGCCTCGACGTGTTCGACGTCCGGGCGGACGGGCTGCCCACCGGACGGCGCCCGCTGGCGGAGGTCGAGCCGGGCGCGGGCTACCCGGACGGGCTGACCGTGGACGCGGACGGATGCGTGTGGGTGGCGCTGTGGGACGGCGGCGCAGTGCGGCGCTACACGCCGGAGGGTGCGCTGGACCGGGCGCTGGAGCTGCCGGTGCGGCGGCCCACCGCCTGCGCCTTCGGCGGCGCGGGGCTCCGCGACCTGTACATCACCACGGCCCGCGCCGGGCTCACCGCGCCCCGGCAGCCGGCCGGTTCGCTGCTGGTCCTCCGCGACGCGGGGCGCGGACTGTGCGGGCCGCCCTTCGCCGGGTGAGGCCCCCCGGGCGGGCCGTCGCCGGACCGGGGGCTGCCGTCGCCGCGCGCGGACGCACGGCTGGCGGCAGCCCCGGCCGCGGGGCGGGCGGAGCGGACGTCCGGGCCGGCGGTGCCGGGCGTCCGGTCCGGTTCCGCCGCCGCTCTCAGCGCCCGGCCCGGCGCTTGTTCCAGACGTCGAATCCGACCGCGGCCAGCAGCACCAGCCCCTTGATGACCTGCTGGTAGTCGGTGCCGATCCCGACCAGGGACATGCCGTTGTTGAGCACGCCGAGGACGAGTCCGCCGATGACCGCCCCCACCACGGTGCCGACGCCGCCGCTCATCGAGGCGCCGCCGATGAAGGACGCGGCGATGGCCTCCAGTTCGAAGTTGAGCCCCGCCTGCGGGGTGCCGGAGTTGAGGCGGGCGGCGTAGACGCAGCCGGCCAGCGCGGCGAGGACGCCCATGTTGACGAAGACGAGGAAGGTGACGCGCTGGTCCTTGACGCCGGAGAGCTTGGCGGCGGCCTTGTTGCCGCCGAGCGCGTAGACGTGCCGGCCGACGACGGCGTTGCGCATCACGTAGCCGAGCCCGATCAGCAGCGCGCACATCACCAGCATCACCACGGGCACCCCGTGGAAGCTGGCGAGCGTCAGCGTGAAGGCGAGCACGGCGGCGACCAGGGCCACGCACTTGGCGACCCACAGCGTGGTGGGCAGCACCTCCAGTTCGTACCGCAGTTGCCGCCTGCGGTCGCGCCGCTCGCGCAGCAGCAGGAGGACGACGGCGACCAGCCCGATCACCAGCGTGGGGTTGTGGTACTGCGTGTAGGGGCCCATCTCCGGGATGAAGCCCTTGGCGAGGTTCTGGAAGCCGGTGGGGAAGGGCGAGAGGGACTGGCCGCCCAGCACGATCTGGGTCAGTCCGCGGAAGAGCAGCATCCCGGCGAGTGTCACGATGAAGGAGGGGATGCCGACATAGGCGATGAAGAAGCCCTGCCACGCTCCGGCGACGGCACCGATCAGCAGCGACAGGATCAGCGCCGGGACCCACGGCATGCCGTGCTCGACCATCATCACCGCGGCCATGGCGCCGACGAAGGCCACCAGCGAGCCGACGGAGAGGTCGATGTGGCCGGCGATGATGACGATCATCATGCCCATGGCCAGGATGAGGATGTAGCCGTTCTGCTGGATCAGGTTGGAGACGTTGTTCGGCAGCAGCAGCGTGCCGTCCGTCCATATCTGGAACAGCACGATGATGAAGACGAGCGCCGTGAGCATGCCGTACTGCCGCATGTGGCCGCGGACGTTCTCCAGCAGCAGGGAAGCCGCCGACCGGGCGGCCCCCTGCGCGGCGGGCGGGGCGTCGGTGGGATCGGTCGTGGTGGTCATGGCGGGCCTCAGCTTCTGTTCCGGGTCATGTGGCGCATCAGGACCTCCTGGGTGGCGTCCGCACGGGCGACCTCGGCCGTGAGCCGGCCCTCGGCCATGGTGTAGACGCGGTCGCACATCCCCAGCAGTTCGGGCAGTTCGGAGGAGATGAAGAGCACGGCCTTGCCCTGTGCGGCGAGTTCGTCGATGACGGTGTAGATCTCGTACTTGGCGCCCACGTCGATCCCCCGGGTCGGCTCGTCGAGGATCAGCACCTCGGGGTCGGCGTGGATCCACTTGCCGAGCACGACCTTCTGCTGGTTGCCGCCGGAGAGCCGGCCGACCTGCTCGTGCACGGTGGGCGCCTTGATGTTCATGGAGGTGCGGTAGCGCTCGGCGACGGAGCTCTCCCGGTGCTCGTCGACCACGCCGTGCCGGGCCAGCCCGCTCAGCGAGGCCAGCGAGATGTTGCGGTTGATGGTGTCGATGAGGTTGAGGCCGTACTGCTTGCGGTCCTCGGTGACATAGGCCAGGCCCGCACCGATCGCGGCGGGGACGGTCCTGGTGCGCACCTCGCGGCCGTCGATCCGCACCGTGCCGGACTCGTAGCGCCCGTAGGAGCGGCCGAAGACGGACATCGCCAGCTCGGTGCGGCCCGCGCCCATCAGCCCGGCCAGCCCGACGATCTCACCGCGGCGCACCGTCAGGGACACGTCGTCGACGACCTTGCGCTGCTGGTCGACGGGGTGCCGTACGGTCCACCCGGACACCTCCAGCGCGGTGCTGTGCTCACCGCCGTACCGGGTGCGCTCCGGGAAGCGGTGGTCGAGATCGCGGCCGACCATGCCCCGGATGATGCGGTCCTCGGACAGTTCGGGGGCGTCGTCCGGGTGCGCGCGGACCGGGAGCGTCTCGATCGTGCGGCCGTCACGCAGGATGGTGACGGAGTCGGCGATCCGGCGGATCTCGGCCAGCTTGTGCGAGATGACGATGCTGGCGATGCCCTGTTCGCGCAGTTCCCGGATGAGGGCGAGCAGGGTGGCGCTGTCCTCGTCATTGAGCGCGGCGGTGGGCTCGTCCAGGATGAGCAGCTCCACCTCCTTGGACAGCGCCTTGGCGATCTCCACCAGTTGCTGCTTGCCGACGCCGAGGTCGGCGACGGGCGTCTGCGGGTTCTCCCGCAGACCCACCCTCCGCAGCAGCCCGGCCGCCTGCCGCATGGTGGCGCCCCAGTCCACGAACCCGCGCCCGGCGCGCTGCTCGTTGCCGAGGAAGATGTTCTCGGCGATGGACAGGAAGGGCACCAGCGCCAGCTCCTGGTGGATGATGACGATGCCGCACTGCTCGCTGGCGCGGACGTCCTTGAAGCCGACCTGCTCGCCCCGGAAGCTGATCCGGCCCTGGTAGCTGCCGTGCGGGTGCACCCCGCTGAGCACCTTCATCAGCGTCGACTTGCCCGCGCCGTTCTCCCCGCAGACGGCGTGGATCTCCCCGGGGCGCACGGTCAGGTTCACCTCGCTGAGTGCCGTGACGCCGGGGAAGGTCTTGGTGATGCCCCGCATCTCCAGGACGGGGCCGTCCTGCCGCATGCCGCCGCCGGCCGCGCTCACTTGAGCTGCCCCGCGGTGAAGTAGCCCTCGTCGACCAGGAGCCCCGTGTTCGACTTGTCGACGGAGACCGGTTTGAGCAGGTAGGCGGGCACGACCTTCTTGCCGTTGTCGTAGTCGGTGGTGTTGTTGACCTCGACCTTCTTGTCGTCGAGCAGCGCGTCGCCCATCCGCACGGCCTGCTTGGCCAGCTTGCGGGTGTCCTTGAAGACGGTCTGGGTCTGCTCCCCGGCCACGATGGACTTCACCGAGGCCAGCTCGGCGTCCTGGCCGGTGACCACGGGCAGCGGATGGCGTTTGCTGCCGTAGCCGGCGCTCTTGAGCGCGGAGATGATGCCGATGGAGATGCCGTCGTAGGGCGAGAGGACCGCGTCCACGTCGGTGCTGCCGTAGTTCTTGCTGATCAGGTCGTCCATCCGCTTCTGCGCCGTGCCGCCGTCCCAGCGCAGGGTGGTCGCCTGGTTCATCTTCGTCTGCTTGCTGCGCACCACCAGTTGTCCGGTCTTCAGGAAGGGCCGCAGTTTCTTCAGCGCGCCGTTCCAGAAGTACTTGGTGTTGTTGTCGTCCGGGGAGCCGGCGAACAGCTCGATGGTGTAGTGCTTGTCCGCGTCCTCGTCCGGTTTCTCCAGTCCGAGCCGGTCGAGGATGTACTGGCCCTGGAGTTCGCCGACGCGCTCGTTGTCGAAGGACGCGTAGTAGTCGACGTTCTTGGTGCCGAGGATGAGCCGGTCGTAGGAGATGACCGGGATGTGGGCGTCGGCGGCCCGTTTGAGGACGTTGGTGAGGGCCGAGCCGTCGATGGCGGCGACGACCAGCAGCCGGTGCCCCTTGGTGATCATGTTCTCGATCTGGGCGACCTGGTTCTCGACCTTGTCGTCCCCGTACTGCAGATCGGTCTTGTACCCGGCCTTGCGGAACTGCTCGGCCATGTTCCTGCCGTCGGCTATCCACCGCTCGGACGACTTGGTGGGCATGGCCAGGCCGATCGTGCCGCCCTTGCCCTTGTCCGGCTGGTAGCGGCTGCCGCCGCGTGCTTCCTGGCCGCAGGCGGCCAGGGCGGCGACGAGCGCGGTGGCCAGAACCGCGGAGACGGCGGTACGGCGTCTGCGGGTGCGCATCTTCAGTTCCCTTCGGACTCGGTGTGCTCGAAGCGGTGCAGCGGCCCCGGCAGCCGGGAGCCGAGCGGGGACATGCCGTCCGCGGCGCCGTGCCGGGCCAGCAGGTCCAGGGCGAGCCGGCCGCGGCGCACCCGCTCGCGGGCCGTGTCCAGCACAGCGGCGCGCAGTTGCCGCCCGGACGGGTAGACGCCGGGCGCCCTGGCCAGCCCGAACTTCAGGTAGAGCGGGGCGCCGCGCCGGATCAGCTCGGCCAGTTCGTACATCCGCACGGAGCCGCCCAGGTCGTCGGGGGCCTCGATGTACATGTCCATCGGCGCCGCGCTGACCCGCCGGATCTCGGTGAGGTGGTCGGGCGTCAGATCGCTGGGCACGTTCAGCGAGTCGGCGCCGAGCCGCTCGTAGACCGCGTACGAGGCGGGGTTGACCGGCCCGATCAGCGCCGAGACCTTCAGCGTGGTGCCCGCGGGCAGGATGCCGGCGGCGCGGGCCCGGTGCAGCGTCCACAGCACCCCCTCGTCGGCGACGAGCAGGCAGCGCACCCCCAGTCCGGTGGCGCGCACCGCGTCCTCCACGCATCCGGCGAGCGCACTGTGGCCGCGGGCCCGCAGCCCGGCGCCGCCGGAGTCGGTACGGGTGGCGGCTCCGGTGTCCCAGGTGCCGCGCGGACCGGTGAACAGGCACAGTTCGATGTCGCGTTCGGCGCACGCCTGGACCATCTCGGTGATCTCGGCGTCGGTGAGCATCCAGATGCCGCTGCCCTGGCTGATGCGGTGCAGCGGCACGTCGAGCCGGGCCGACTCGGCCAGGACGACGGCGAGCGCCTCGGGTCCCTCGCAGGAGGGCACCTCGGTGCGCCACCGGCCACCGTCGGGGAAGGCGTGCGAGGAGGTGTCGGCGGGTTCGGGCGGGGCGGGCGGCAGCTCCAGGGCGGTGAGCGCGGGTTCACCCGGCAGGCGGGGCGGGGTGCTGGTGGTCACGGGGCTCCTTCGGTACGGGGCGGGTGGCCGTGCGGGGAAGGCGTGCGGGGAGGGAGAGCGTCAGGGGTGCAGCAGCACCTTGCCGACCGCGGGATCGCCGTCGGCGACGAGAGCGACGGCCTGCTCGAACTCACCCACCGGCAGCCGGTGGGTGACCAGCGGCAGCGGATCCAGCAGTCCGCGGGCGAAGGCGCGCACCGCGTGCGCCCAGGCGGCGGGCGGGGCACCGAAGACGGTGTCCACCCGCAGCGCGCCCAGGACGAGCGCGGCGGGGTCGAGCTCCGCGGCCCCGGCGGGCGGGATCCCGGTGAGCACCAGCCGTCCGCCGCGGCGCAGCAGCCCGGCCGCCTGCCGCGCCGCACCCGGCACCCCCGCCGCCTCGACCACGATGTCGTGGCCGCCGAGCCCGGCGGTCTCCCGGTGGTGCCGGTAGCCGGTGGCGCCGAACCCGGCGGCGAGCTCCGCGCGTCCGGGGCGGGCACCGGTCAGCAGCAGCTCGGCGGGCGAGCCCGCGGCCAGCAGCCGGACCGCGAGCAGTCCCAGGGTGCCGTCGCCGACGACGGCCACCCGGTCCCCGGCGCGGACGCCGGCACGCAGCGCGGCGGCCGCGGCGCAGGCGGCGGGCTCCAGCAGGGCCGCGGCCGTCAGATCGGCGTCGTCCGGCAGAGTGTGCAGCAGCCGGGCCGGGAGGGTGAGGGTGGGAGCCATGGCGCCGGGCTCGGTGAAGCCGGTCTCGGCGTACCCGGCGGTGCACAGCGTGGACTCGCCGGTGCGGCAGCGGTCGCACAGCTGGCAGTTGCGGAACCCCTCCCCCACCGTCTTGCGGCCCACGAGCGTGCCGGGCACCCCGTCGCCGACCGCTTCGACGGTGCCCGACCACTCGTGACCGGGCGTCACCGGATAGCGCGCGTACGGCGCGGGGCGGTTGCCCTGGTGCAGCTCGCGGTCGCTGCCGCAGATGCCGGCGGCGTGCACCCGGACCCGTGCCTCGCCGGGGCCGGGCGGGCGCGGGGTGTGCGGGACGAGGCGGACGGTGCCGGGTGCCTCCAGGACGACGGCGCGGCCGTCACCGGCACCGGCGGTCCCGGCGGTCACCGGCCGGCGCCGCTCGGGTCGCGGGTCTCCCAGCCCTCGGCCCACAGGTCGAAGTGGGCGCGCTGCTGGGGGAACTCCGCGGCCGCGTCGGTGTCCAGCTCCACGCCCAGGCCCGGCTCCCGGGAGAGCGGGAAGCAGCCGGTCGCGGGGTCCACCTCGGGCGCGCCTCTGACCACCTTCCTGATCTCGGCGTCGGCGAAGTCGTTGAAGTGCTCCAGCACCTTGAAGTTGGGCGTGGCGAAGCCGACCTGGAGGCTGGCGGCGGTCAGCACCGGGCCGCCGACGTTGTGCGGGGCCACGAGTGTGTAGTGGGTCTCGGCCGTGGCGGCCAGCTTGCGGGTCTCGGCGATGCCGCCGAGGTGTCCGAGGTCGGGCTGGACGATGTCGGCGGCCTGGCTCTCGAACAGCTCGCGGAACTCGATCCGGTCGTGGATGCGTTCGCCCGTGGCCACCGGCATGTCCACCTTGTCCGCGACCTTGGCGAGCGCCTTGAGGTTCTCCGGCGGCACCGGCTCCTCCAGCCACGCGGGCCGGAACGGCGCCATCTCGCGGGCGAGCCGGACGGCGGTGGCGGGCGCGAACCGGCCGTGCATCTCCAGCATGAGTTCCGCCTCGGGGCCGATGGCGTCGCGCACCGCCTCGATGAGGGAGACCGCGTACCGCGTCTCGGCGTGGGAGAGTTCCAGGTGGCCGGTGCCGAACGGGTCGATCTTCAGGGCGCGGTAGCCGCGCGCCATGACGTCCCGGGCCGCCCGGTGGTAGGCGTCGGGTGTGCGTTCGGTGGTGTACCAGCCGTTGGCGTACGCGGGGACGGCCTCGGTGACGTTCCCGCCCAGCAGTTGCCACACGGGCACGCCCAGCGCCTTGCCCTTGATGTCCCAGCAGGCCGTCTCCACGCAGGCGATGCCGGACATCACGATCTCGCCCGCGCGCCCGTAGTCCCCGTACTTCATCCGCCGGACCAGGTCCTCCGTGCGGAAGGGGTCGGAGCCGGCGATGTGGTTGACCTCGGCCTCCCGCAGATAGCCGAGCAGCGCTTCGGTGCGGCCCAGCATCCGGGTCTCTCCGACCCCGGTGAGTCCTTCGTCGGTGTGGACCTGGACATAGGTCAGGTTCCGCCAAGGCGTCCCGACCACGTGGGTACTGATACCGGTGATGCGCACGAGAACCGCTCCTGAAGTCGTCCGCCATGTTCGACATTTCGACACGTGTTCGAAATAGCGATGTGACACTAAGGAGGACCCAGAGGGGTGTCAATGACCGGAACGCGCTTTTCTGTGCGCTCTGTTGAGTGAGCGTGACCGGCTTTGTTGCTCGCTGTGCGGTGTCCTCGTGCGCGCGGTCAGGGACTGCGCGCCGTCAGGGACGCGGGGTGATGCTGCTGTGCACCCGGTAGCGCGGCGGCTCCTGCCCCGCGCGCGGCGGACACAGCCGGACGGCGACCGGCCCCGCGAAGCTGAAGCGCCGCTCGGCTGCGTGCCGCCGCACCTCGGACGCGAGCCGTTCACCGACCGGGCCCGCCTGGCCGGCCAGCCGCGCGTAACTCTCGGACGGAAGTTCCAGCTCGAAGGCGTTGGGCACCACCGTGCGCCCCCGGCCCACGATGACCGCCTTCACCTCGCACTCGCGGCGCAGCACCTCCAGCACTTCCACCGGCTCCTCGGCGCCGCGTGCGAACAGCCGCCACAAGGAGTCGGAAAAGCGCTCCATCCTGCTCTCGACCTCACGGAAGAACGTCATCGCTGCCCGCTTCCCCCTCCACGCCCGAGCATGCTCCCCCGATCAGGTGGTCCGGAGCGGTCCGGGAGGAACACGCATGCGGAGGGGAAGCGGCCCCCCGTGGGTACGCCGGTCACCGAGCCCGTCCGGCGGGCCGCACCGCGCCCCGTGCCTCCTCCCCGCCGCCGGCCGGGCACGACGCCGCGGCCGCCGGGGGCTCCCGGCGCGCCGGGAGCCCGCCCGGCCCCGCAGGACCGGGCGGCCTGCCCCCGGCCGCTGCTCCGAGCGCGCTCAGCCGCGGCGCGACTCGGTGTGCAGGCCGAGGGCCTGGGCCAGCTCCTGGACATTGGTGAAGCGGATGTCCGCGGGAAGTCCCGCGGCCATGTCCACGAGCCGGTCCGGGGCGTGCTCGGCACGCAGCGCGTCCAGCACCTCCGCGCGCCCGGTCGGATACAGATGCCGGCCCAGGTACTGGGCGATCTCCGAGCGCAGCTCGACATCGCGGGGCGTCATCCCGGCCGGGGTGCCGCCGGTCCGCAGGGCCTGCGGGTCCCGGAAGGGCTCGGGCTGGTCCTCGCCCGAGGGCTCCATCTCCCGCCCTTCCTCGCGGTTGGAACGCAGCTCGCCGCGGAGCCGCTTCTTGGCCTCGTCGTCCTGGATCGGTCCGTTTTTGTCGTTCTCCTGCATGGTGTGCTCCTTACGCGCTGAGCAGACAGAAGGAGGCTCCCTTGGGATCGCGGAGCGTCGCGGTCCGCCCCAGGGGTCCGGCCCGGGGCGGGGTGGCGACGGCGCCGCCTTCCCGTTCCGCGGCACGCAGCGCCGCGTCCAGGTCGGGTACCCGGAAGTACGGCTCCCACCGCGCCCGGATGCCCGGATCGGGCGGGGCCTCCAGGGCGCCACCGCGCAGCCCGGCGACCGGGGCCCCGTCGACCCGTACGACGATCTCGTCGTACTGCTCCTCATAGGTGACCCCGTGGCTCGGGTCGGCCATCCAGTCGAAGATCTCTCCGTAGAAGACGGCGGCGGCGAAGGCGTCGGAGGTGTGCAACTGGAGCCAGGCGGGCGCGGGGCCGGACCCCACCCACCAGGAGGCGGGCCCGTCGCCCTGCCACAGGCCGAACGGCGCGCCCCACCGGTCGGCCGCGATGACGGCACGGCCGCCGCCCGCGCGCAGCGGGCCGACCGCGACGGTCGCACCCCGCTCGGCGATGCGTTCGGCGACCACGTCGGCGTCCTCGACCTGGAAGTACACCGTCCAGCGCTCGGCTTCCGGCCCGGCGCCGGCGGCGAGCTGGTTGATCCCGGCGACCGGCTGACCGGCCACCGTGGCGATCCGCCGGTCGGGCCCCGCGTCCGAGGTGACGAAGGTCCAGCTCAGCACCGGCCCGTAGAACTCCTCGGCGGCCCGTTGATCGGGGGTCATCAGACTCACCCAGCAGGGCACTCCGCCGACCGCAGCCATGTGTCCGCCTTCCCGCCGCGTGGGGCATCGCGTGTGCTCCACTCAGGGTACATATGGCGCCGTACCAGGCATAACGGACGCGTCTGCGACCGGAGGTGCACCCCACTTCTTCGCGCCCCCGCAAGTTCTTCGCGCCCCCGCAAGGGGCCTCCTCTGTACCGACCAGTACGTACACCTCGGTCGCGGCGTCACGGCAGGGTCAGGATGCGCGGGCCCTGGTCGGTGACGGCGACGGTGTGTTCGACATGGGCGGCCCGGCTGCCGTCGGTGGTCAGCAGCGTCCAGCCGTCGGCGCCGGTGCGGTAGGCGTTCCGTCCACCCGCCATGAACATGGGTTCGATGGCGAGCACCAGGCCGTGACGGAGCGGGAAGCCGCGGCCGGGACGGCCCCGGTTGGGCACATGGGGGTCCTCGTGCATGCTGCGGCCGATGCCGTGGCCACCGAAGTCGGCGGGCATGCCGCAGCCGGCCTGCCGGGCGACGGTGTCGACGGCGTGCGAGATGTCGCCGAGGCGGCCACCGGCCTGCGCGGCGGCGACACCGGCGGCCAGGGCCCGGCGGGTGGCGTCGATCAGCTCCCGGTCCGCGGGGCGCGGGGTGCCGACGGTGAAGCTGACGGCCGCGTCACCGGTCCAGCCGTCGAGCCGGGCGCCGCAGTCGAGGCTCACCAGGTCGCCGTCGCGCAGCCGGTGGTCGGTGGGGACGCCGTGCACCACGGCGTCGTTCACCGAGGCGCAGAGCACGGCCGGGAAGGGGGTCGCCGCGAAGGAGGGCCGGTATCCCAGGAACGGGGAGTCGGCTCCCGCCTCGGCCAGCACCGCACGGGCCGCCTCGTCGAGCTCCCGCAGGGACACCCCGACCCCGGCCGCCTCCCGGGCCGCGGCCAGGGCGCGGGCCACCACCCGCCCGGCCTCCCGCATCGCGTCCATCGCGGCGTCGGTCTTGATCTCCACCATGTGCTGCGTCTCCCCGCCTCGCCACTACCCAATACTTATACCGGTATTAGTATCACAGTCATGGTGAGGACTCCTTTGACCCCGGAGGAACGGGAACGCGGCGAGCGCTTCGGCCTGCTGCTGCGCCAGGCACGCGGCAGCAGGAGCATGACGGAGGTGGCCGCCGCCGCCGGCGTCTCCGCCGAGACGCTGCGCAAGATCGAGACCGGCAGGGCGCCCACTCCGGCCTTCTTCACCGTCGCGGCCCTGGCCTCGGCCCTGCATGTGTCCCTGGACGCGCTGGCCGCGGGATGCGCACCGGATCCGGAACGGGAGGAGGCGGCGCTCTCGGCCTGACGGCAGCGCCCCGCACGCACGGCCGCCGGAGCGCTGAGCACCGTTCACGCAGGTGACAGCGGCGACAGCGGCGACAGCGGCGACAGCGGCGACAGCTGACCCTAAACCGGTGGCTCGGGGCGGCAGGGGTCCGCGATCATGAACCGACCGCCGCCTCCGCCGAAGGACCACGCCCATGCCTGTGCCCGCCGATCCGACCGTACTCCACCCGATGCCCGGGCAGCCGCGGGTGGTGCTGCTCAAACCGCTGGTGACGTCCCCGCTGATCGAGGTCGGCGAGTACTCCTACTACGACGACCCGGACGATCCGACCGCGTTCGAGACGCGCAACGTGCTGTACCACTACGGCCCGGAGAAGCTCGTCATCGGCAAGTTCTGCGCACTGGGCACCGGCGTGCGGTTCCTGATGAACGGCGCCAACCACCGCATGGACGGCCCCTCGACCTTCCCCTTCCCCACCATGGGCGGTGCGTGGGCGGAGCACTTCGACCTGCTCACCGGGCTGCCCAGCCGGGGCGACACCGTCGTCGGCAACGACGTCTGGTTCGGCCACGGCACGACGGTGCTGCCCGGGGTGCGGATCGGACACGGCGCGATCATCGGCTCCGGCGCCGTGGTCACCCAGGACGTACCCGACTACGGAATCGTGGGCGGCAACCCGGCCCGGCTCCTGCGCACCCGGTACAGCCCCGAGGAGGTCGCCCGGCTGCTCGCGGTGGCCTGGTGGGACTGGCCCGCGGAACACCTCACCGCTCAGCTGCGGACGGTCATGTCGGGCAGCGTCGCCGAGCTGGAGGCCGCCGCCCCGCGGACGTGACGCTCCCGCGGCTCCGTCGCCCCCGCACGCCACTCGGCGCCCCGCCCGGGCCGCCCGGCTCCACGCGCGGCGCCGGAAGGCGGCGCCCCGGCGAAAAAGGGGATGCCCGCGGGCCGGGGCGGGACTACAGTCCCGCGCATGTACTTCTGCGCTCAGATCTACGGCTGACACGGCCGGGGCAACGCCCCGCCGCTCCCCGGCACGCCCCTGTGCGCGCCCCGTCCGGTACCGCCGGGCAGGCCGGCGCGCGGGCCTGCCGTGTCCTGTCCGCCGCAGATCTGAAGTGAGTGATCACCCTTGTCCCGTCGCCGTGCCCATATCGCGATGGTGGGCATCCCCGCCGTCAGCCACGTCCTGCCCAGCCTCGAGGTCATCCGCGAACTGGTGGCCCGCGGCCACCGCGTGACCTACGCCAACGACCCGGCGGTGGCCGCCATGACGGCGGCCACCGGAGCCGAACCGGTCGTCTGCACCTCCACGCTGCCGGTCGCCGACAACAACTGGCCGGAGGATCCCATCGCCGCGATGGACCTCTTCCTCGACAACGCCGTACAGGCGCTGCCCCGCCTGCAGGCCGCCTACCGCCATGATCCGGCGGACCTGTATCTGTACGACATCGGCGGCTACGCCGCCCGCGCGCTGGCCGAAGCGCAGAACCGGCCGCTGATGCAGCTCTCCCCGACCTTCGTGGCCTGGGACGGCTACGAGCAGGAGATCGGTGCACAGCTGCGCCGGTTGCCGGGCGCGGCAGCGCACCGGGCCAAGTTCGCCCGGTGGCTGGCCGGCTGCGGCGCCACCACCACCGATGTGGACGCCTTCGCCGGCTCGCCCCCGCGCGCCCTGGCGCTGATCACCCCGGCGATGCAGCCGCACGCCGACCGGGTCGACTCCCGCCGGGTGGATTTCGTCGGTCCCTGCTTCGACCCGGCCGCCTCCGCCGACCGGTGGACCCGGCCGGCGGACGCGGAGAGCGTGCTGCTGGTCTCCCTGGGCTCGGCCTGCACTCGGCGACCGGAGTTCTACCGCCGGTGCCTGGCGGCCTACGGCGACCTGCCCGGGTGGCATGTCGTCCTCCAGATCGGCAAGTACACCGACCCGCGGGAACTCGGCGCCGTCCCCGCCAACGTCGAGGTGCACCCCTGGGTGCCGCAGCGGGCGATCCTGGAGCAGGCGGACGCCTTCGTCACCCACGCCGGGATGGGCGGCTGCGGAGAAGGGCTGCTGGCGGGCGTCCCGATGATCGCGGTGCCGCAGGCCACCGACCAGTTCATGAACGCCGACCGGCTGGTGGAACTGGGCGTGGCCCGCCGGCTGGACACCCCGGAGGCGACCGCCGAGGCGCTGCGCACGGCGCTGCACGAACTGGTCACCGACCCGGAGGTCGCCCGCCGTTCGGCACTGCTGCGCGCGCAGGCACGGGCCGCGGGCGGCACCGCGCGCGCCGCCGACCTCGTCGAGGAGATGCTGGACTGATCCCGCCTGCGGCCGGGCACCGGGGTGCGCCCCGGTGCCCGGCCGCCCCCCCCGTCCCGGTGCCCCAGCCGTTCTGGGCGATCCGGGCGTCCTCAGCGCTCCAGCAGGAAGGTGGCGATCTCCCAGGGGCGCAGCCGCACGGCGACGGACTCGTCCGCCACGGACAGTTCGCCCTGCCCGACCGGCCGGCCGAGCAGATCGCAGCGCCGCGCGTACCGCAGCCCCGGCAGCGCGAGCCGGGCCGGCACCGGGTGCGGGACCTCGGCGACGACGCGGACCTCCAATCGCCCCTCCCGCTCCCGCACCGCGCTCAGCACCACGCCCTCACCGGCGAGGGACAGTCCCTGCCCCGCGGCGGGCAGCGGGGCGGCGGCGGGCGCGGTGCCGGGCAGCGCGGTGAAGGGATGCCGGAAGGACTCGGCGGCGGTGTGCACCCCCGACTCGTGCCACTCCCCCGGGTACGGCAGCACGCCGAACGTCACCGTCCGCGGCCCGCGGCACTGCGCCTGCGGGGTGGCGAACTCGCCGCCCGCGGGCTCGTCGCGCCACACATGGCGGTTGCGGGACATCATGCCGGTCGGCCGCAGCAGGGTCAGCGCCAGCTCGCGGCCCTCCGCCACCAGTTCGTACTCGGTGGCGTGCTCCAGCAGCACGGCCGCACCGCCCGCCGCGACGAAGGCGGCGGCGGGGAAGGTCGGCAGCGGCTCCTCGCCGAAGCCGCCCTCCGCGGTCAGGCCCCGCTCGACCACGGCGAACTGCCCCTCCGCGTGCGAGGTCCCGGCGCGGCGGGGCAGCGGGACGTGCAGCCGGACGCGGTGGTCCTCGCTGCGGTTGTCGAAGGAGACCCGCAGCCGCACGAAGGGTTCCCCGGCGCGCAGTTCGACGCGGGTGAGCACGGTCGTCGGCTCGGTGGCGGCGGTGCGGCCGTCGGCGGCGACGTCACCGGCCGCGGGCCAGGCGTAGCGGCGCTCGATCTCGTATGCGCCGAGCAGCGGGCCCTCGGCGAGGCGGCGGACGGCGACCTCGGTGGGCCGGTCCACCAGCACGTCGTGCCGGGGCGGGGCGTAGTTGTAGGTGTCGCCCAGGTCGCCACCGTCCACCACCCGGCCGACGCCGGTCAGTTCGACTCCGTCCGCGGTCCGCACCGTGCAGGTGCCGTCCTCGGCGGGCTCCACGGTGAGCAGGCCGTTGGTGAGCGTGCCGTCCGCCGCGCGCACCGGGTGGGCGGGCTCGGGCGCCGCGCCCGGTGCGGCGCGCACGGCCGCGTGGCCCAGGGCCGGTGCCGGCACTGCCGCGACGATCCGCTGCCGGGGCTCGGCCTCGATGACCACCCGCCAGTCGCCCTCCGGTCGCGCGGCGGACAGCGCGTCCCGGACCTCGGCGACGTCGAACCCGGCCTCGCTCCTGCGGGCGACGGTGAAGTGCAGCAGCCGCTCGGCGGGGTCGAGGTGCCAGGAGGTGATCTCCTGCCCGTACAGCTCGCTGCCGTGCACCCGTGCCAGCACGGTGGGCAGCCGGTCGGCCGGAACGGTGTCGTCGGCCAGCAGCGTGGCCGCGGTGGCCGTCCGCTGGGCGGGGAGGACGGTGCCGTCCGCGGCCGCCAGGTGCACGGGGCCGTCGCCCGCCACGTCCAGCTCCACCAGGTCGGTGCGGGGCGCGGGCGTCGGGTTGAGCAGCAGATGCGCATCGTGCGGGACCTGCGCGGTCAGCCGCTTGCCCACCATGTCCCGGACAGCCAGGCCGAGTTGCTCGGCCTCGGCGATGCGTGCCGCGACCTGCTGCGCGGTCTCGTCGCAGCCGCAGCCGGTGACGGAGTCGTGGCAGGAGACTTCGATCAGGCGGTGCCAGGCCATCTCCAGGAAGCGCTGTGCCGGGTCGTCGAGCCACAGCGCGGCCAGCGGTTCGGCGTACCGCTCCACGGCGCGTTCGGCGCGGGCCATGGCCTGCTTGAGCGGGACGCGCGCCGAGAGGACGCCGGGCAGGATGTTGGCCCGCGCATGGCTGCGCAGTTCGCCGTGCACGACCCGCAGTCCCGCCGTGCCGGTGGGCTGTGCCGCGAAGTACTCGGCCATGGTCGCCAGCCGCAGCCGGACTCCGCCCTCGGCCGGCTGCCGCTTGTTGTGCCGCTCCAGCAGATCGGCCAGGTCGGCTGCGGGCGCGGTGTGGTCCGAGCCGTACATCGCCAGCATCGGGGAACCGTCCGGGCGCCAGGCCCGGAGCGCTTCGGCGACGGCACCGGCGCGTTCGGCGACCCGTGCCGGGTCGTCGAACAGGCCCGCCGCACTGCCGTATCCGCCCGCGGCCAGATACTCGGTGCGGACGGCTGTGCCGTCGGGCGCGGTCCAGGCGAAGACGTGGCTGTCCACGGATTCCGGGACGCCGCGCCACACGCAGGCGTGTTCGAGCCCGGCTCCGCGCAGGATCTGCGGCATCTGGGCGCAGTGCCCGAACATGTCGGGCAGATAGCCGACCGGTAGCGAACCGCCCAGCTCCTGGCTGCGGCGCAGGCCGAGTTCGAGGTTGCGGACGATGTTCTCGCCGGAGCAGAGGAACTCGTCCAGCAGGATCTGCCACGGTCCTACGGCCAGCCGGCCCGCGGCGACCAGCGCCGCCAACTGCTCGCGCCGGTCGGGCCGGACCTCCAGATAGTCGTCCACCGCGACGGCCTGCCCGTCGAGGGTGAAGCGCTGGCGCGGGTCGTTGTCCATGCGCTCCAGCACCTCGTCCAGCAGCCCGATGAGCTGGAGGCGGAACTGCTGGAAGGGCAGGTACCACTCGCGGTCCCAGTGGGTGTGCGGCACGATGACGAGTTCGTCCGTGCGCTGCCGTGTGACGCTCATGCGGTTGCTGCCTCTCCTTCGCAGGGGAGCCGGTGGTGGTCCGCGTACGCCGTGACGGCGCGCTGCGCGGTGGTCAGGTCCTGCAGCGCGCCCTCGGTGCCGGTGCGCGGCGGGGTGCCCTCGGTGACCATCGCGTGGAAGGCGGCCAGCTCCTCCTCGAACGCCTCGGTCACCGAGCGGTGTTCGGCGCGCCGCTCGGCGGGCGGCCCCTCGCCCGGGGCTGTGGTGGTCTCGGTCAGCACGGTCGGTGCGTTCATCAGATAGGGCGAGGGGAAGGCCAGTTCGAGGGTGCCGCTCTCGTGGTGGACGGCGAAGGTCTCCCGGTAGGCGGCGTGCCCGGGCAGGAAGTGCCAGCGGACCGCGTAGCGGGCGCCGCCGGGCAGCCGCCCCGACAGTTCGACGGAGCCGGGACCTTCGGCGGAGGCACCCCACATGGCGGCCAGGTCGACGGTCTCGGGGGCGCCGACCGCGGTCCGCAGCAGCGACAGGTCGTGGCTGATGGAGCCGATGACGATGTGGTAGAGCGAGCGCATTTCCGGGGTGGCGCCGCTGCCGAGCGCCGCGTCGGTCAGTGCGTCGTCGCGCGCCGTGAGCGCGGCCAGTTCCGCCGCGTCCACGTCGCCGCCGGGTGCGGGCAGCCGGGCGAAGGCGAGCTGGTCGGGTCCGGTGGGGTGCAGTACGCACACCTCGGCGGACCGGACGCGGGAGGGCCCGCCGGCGTCCGCGAGCAGCGCCGCCAGCCTCCGGGTGGCCGGATCGTACTGCTTCATGTAGCCGACCATCAGCCGCGGGCCGCGCCGCTGGGCGCGTTCGGCGTCGGCGATGCGGGCGGCCTCGGCCCGGGTGAAGGCCAGCGGCTTCTCGCACAGGACGGCGTGCCCGGCGCGCAGCGCGGCCTCGGCGGCCGGACCGTGCGAGCCGGAGGTCAGCAGCACGACGGCGTCGAATCCGCCGTCGGCGAGCAGTGCTTCGGTGCTCGTGTGCCGGTGCTCGGGCGGTACGCCGTATCTGTCCCCGAGCTCCGCGAGGGCGCTCGGGGACAGGTCGCACAGCGCGGTGATCTCGAACAGCTCGCGGCGCCGCTCCAGCAGCGGCAGATGCGCGGTGCGTGCGATGGCCCCGAGCCCGGCGACGGCGATGCGCAGTCGCCGGCCGGCGGACGTGGAGGTGGCGGGGGTCATGGGTGCGGCCTTTCCTGACAGAGCGGTTCGGACGGTGTCCCGCGCGGTCCCGCGGGTGGCGGATCGCGCAGCAGGCCGCGGAGCAGGGCGCTGTTCGCCTTCTGCTGCGCGGCGATGCGGCCCTGGTCCGGGTCGGCTTCCCGGCCATGGGCCTGGTCCGGACTCCGGCCCGGGACCTGGTCCTGGTCGTGTTCCTGGGGAGGGGCGTCCTGCTCGACGACCAGCCAGCCGCCGTAGCCCGCCGCCTGCAGGGCCGCCAGGACGGCGGGGAGGTCGATGTCGCCCTCGCCCAGCGCGGGGAAACCGCCGGCGGCGACCACCGCCCAGAGGTCCCCGCCGGCGCGGCGGACCCGTTCGTGCACGGCGCGGTCCGCGTCCTTGAGGTGCACCTGGCGGATCCGGGGTCCGAACTCGGCCACCGCGGCCACCGGATCGCCGCCCGCCAGCCACCAGTGCCCGGTGTCCAGGCACAGCGAGACATCGGTGCGGGAGAGCAGCAGGCGGGTCTCCTCGGGGGTTTCCACCGCGGTGCCCAGATGCGGGTGGAAGACCGGCTCCAGCCCCCGCTCCCGGCACCGGTCCGCGGCCCGCTGCACATCCGCGGCGAAGTCCTCCCGCTCCTGGTCCGGACGGACCGAACGGCCTGGATGGCCTGGACGGCCTGGATGGTCCGGGGCGTCCGGCCGCTGCCGGTCCGGGCCGTAGGGCACGCCCGGGGCCGCGAAGCGCTCCGGGTCGGCGGGGCAGGCCAGGGTGGGGCGTGGCGCGAAGAGCGCGTCGTCGACCGGGACGGCGGTGAAGGCGTCCAGGGCCCGGTCGAGGGCGCGCAGGTCGGCGGCGAACGCGGCAGGCTCCGCGCCGTAGCGCAGATCGGCCCAGCCGCCCGCGAGCGAGAGGCCGTGCCGGGCGAGGCGGCGGGCCAGTGCCTCTCCTTCGCCGAGGTAGCCGAGCGGGCCGCTGTCGGTCCCCTGGTAGCCGTGGTCGCGGAAGGCGGCCAGCAGACGGTCCGGCGGGAGCGGGTGGTCGGGGCGGTAGATCCCGTACGAGACGGGGGCGTTGGCGACACGGACGCGCATGGATCCCTTTCGTCGCGCCGGGTGGGCGCCCGAACGGTTCAGCTGCACAGGGCCACCACCTCGCAGGTGTGCGTCTCCAGCCGGTGGAGCCCGTCGGCGGCCGGCAGCCGGACGGTGTCGCCGCGCACCACGGTGCGCCGCCCGTCGGGCCGCACCAGTACGGTGCCGTCGGCGTCGAGGGCGAGCAGTTCGTCCCCGTACCGCAGCAGCACGGCGGCGCCGGGACCGGCCGAGACGGCGGTGCGGCCCGCCGCGAGACCGGCCAGGACGTCACCGTCCGGGCACAGCACCCAGGTGGTCGGGGCGCCGAGGGGGCGGCCCTGCTCGGGGCGGTGGAAGTCGCTGCCGCCGAGCGGGACGACCTCTTCGCGCCAGGCCCGCGCCCAGGCGAGGGGTGCCGAGTGCCGCCGGTCGGTCCAGGTGTGGTGCCAGAGTTCGGCGTGCCGGGGCCGCCGTGCGGCGAAGGGGAGCTCCCAGCCGCAGTCGTCGGCCAGCGGGTGGTTGACGGACAGGACGCCGCCCGCGGCCTCGGCCTGCTCCAACCACTCCCCGGCGGGGCGGCGGAAGTCGATCCACCCGGTGTCGCCGAACACGTTGGCGTGCCCGAGGTCGGTGGTGACCTCCTGGCCGGGCAGCAGCCGGATGCCCTGCCGGCGGGCGACGGCCGGCAGCCAGGGGTGGTGGCTGACGGTGTTGTGGTCGGTGACGGCGAGGAAGTCCAGACCCTCGGCGGCCGCGGCGCGGACCAGCTCGTCCGGGGTGAGGGAGCCGTCGCTGTGCACCGTGTGCGCGTGCAGGTCGCCGGCCAGCCACTCGGCGCCGTCCAGCCGGGGGACGCCACGCCGCGGGCGCCGGTCCCCCGGCAGGTGCGGGGGCGGAGTGGCGGCCGGCGGCGCCGCGGGTGCCCGGGTGCCGAGCCGGGCCCGCACCGTCCAGGGCAGGCCCTGGGGCGGGATGCGGTGCAGCCGCAGCAGGACCTGCCAGGTCCCGGGCTCCAGCGGACCGGGCAGATAGCCGGGGGTGGCCCACTCCTCGGTGACGGTGAAGGCGTCGCGGGCGCCGCCCGACCAGCCGCGGAACTCCCCGTGCGGGCCGAGGAGTCCCAGGTCGAGCACGCCTGCGGCGCGCGGGTAGGCGAGGGTCGCGGTGAGCGCACCGGTACCGCCGGGCACCTCGACCGGGACCGTGCGGAGGACGTCCTGGGCGCGCTGCTCCATCGTCCAGGTGCCGTGCCGGATCTGTTCGCGTACGGTCATGACAGCGGGGCCGCGGCGGTTCCGGCTTCCGCGCGGGCCGCGAGGAGGTCTCCGTCCCGGTACAGCAGCGCCCGGTCCGCACGGGGTGCGGCCCAGCCCCGGGTGCCGGGCGCCGGCTCGTGCTCCTCGGGGACGACGACCTGCACGCTGCTGCCGTCCTCGGGCTCCAGGGTGACCAACTGGGCGCTGCCGAGGTTCTCCACGACCGAGACGGTGCCGCTCACCGCACCGTCCGCCGCGCTGTCGGACCAGCTCAGGTACTCGGGACGGATGCCGTAGACGACCTCTTCGCCCGCCTCGGCCAGCGGGGCGGCCTCGTCGGGCACCGGCAGCTCGCCGCCCGCCACCCGCACGGTCCCGTCCCCGGTGACCCGGCCCGGCAGCAGGTTCATGGGGGTCGATCCGATGAACGAGGCCACGAAGGTGCTGGCGGGCCGGCGGAAGACCTCGGTGGGGGTGCCCACCTGGCGCAGTTCGCCGCCCTCCATCACCGCGAGGCGGTCGGCCATGGCCAGCGCTTCGGCCTGGTCGTGGGTGACGAAGACGGTGGTCACGCCCAGTTCCCGCTGGAGCTTCTTGAGGAAGGTGCGGGCCTCCAGGCGCATCCGCGCGTCCAGGTTGGACAGCGGCTCGTCGAAGAGGAAGACCTGCGGATGGCAGGCCATGGCGCGGGCCAGCGCGGCCCGTTGCTGCTGGCCGCCGGAGAGCTGGCCCGGCCGGCGCTCCGAGAGGTGGCCGAGGCCGAGTTCCTCGGCGGTCCGCCGGGCCTTGGCGGCGCGTTCCGCCCTGCCCACCTTCTTGATCTTCAGCGGGTAGCCGATGTTCTCCTCGACGGTCATGTGCGGGAAGAGGGCGTAGTCCTGGAAGACCATGGCGATGTCCCGGTCGCCCGGCTGCAGTTCCGTGACGTCGCGCGCGCCGATCCGGACGGTGCCGCCGCTGGCGGCCTCCAGTCCCGCGACGGTGCGCAGCAGCGTGGACTTGCCGCAGCCGGAAGGGCCCAGGAGGGCGAAGAACTCGCCGTCCCGGACGGTCAGGTCCAGATCGTGCAGGGCCCGCACGCCACCGGGGTAGACCTTGGCGAGCCGGTCGAGGGTGATGTCTGCCATCAGGCCTTGATCCCTCCGTGGAAGCGGAAGCCGTAGCGGCGGCTGACGAAGAGGAACATCAGCACGACCGGCAGCGAGTAGAGCAGGGAGAAGGTGGAGATCAGCGCGAGGTCGGGCTGGCCGCCCTCGGTGTAGAAGGTGTACATGACCACCGCGGCGGGCGACTTGTCCGGCGAGCGCAGCAGCAGGAACGGGATGAGGAAGTTGCCCCACACCTGGGCTACCGTCCAGACCCCGACCGTGGCGAGTCCGGGCCGGACCACCGGCACGACGATGTCCTTCATGACGCGCAGCGGGGAGGCGCCGAAGACCCGTGCCGACTCCTCGTAGGAGCGCGGCGTGGTGTCCATGAAGTCCTTGAGGATGAAGATCGCCGCGGGCAGGAGACCGCCGGTGAGGACGAGGACGACCCCGAGGTAGGAGTCGACCAGGTCGAGTTCGGCGGCGAGCAGGAAGATCGGCACCATCGCCGCGGTGCCGGTGACGATGGAGGAGAGCAGCAGCAGCGCGTACAGCAGCCCGTCCCGGCCGCGGATGTGCACCCGGCTGAGCGCGTAGGCGGCCAGCGCGGAGAGTCCGACGACCAGTACGGCGCTGCCGCCGGCCAGGATCAGCGAACTGGCCAGCGAGTCGACGGCGTTGGGGTTGTTCCAGAGCCGTTCGAAGTTGGCGAGGGTGAAGTCGGGCAGCGAGACGGTGATGCCCGGGTGCTTGTCGAAGGGGGCGCTGGCCAGCCACAGCATGGGCAGCGCGAAGAACGCGAGGGTGAGGGCGACCAGGAGGTAGACGCCGACGCCGCGCAGCAGTGCGGCGGCGGGGTTCGCCGGGGTTCTCACGCTGACTCCTCCAGTTCGCTGCCGCGGGCGCCTTCGGCGGATCGTCCGCGTGCGGTCCGGGTCTTCTTCTTCCGGTTCTTCTGGCCGAGCAGCCGCAGGTAGATCACCGCCACCACCAGGTTGATCAGCAGCATCAGGAACGAGAGCGCAGCACCGTAGCCCAGCTCTCCGCTGCCGAGCGCCGTCTTGTAGATGTGCACGGGCAGCGTCTCGGTCTTCCCGTCGGGGCCACCGGCCGTGATGAGGAACGGGGTGAAGTCGTTGAACGTCCACAGGCTGATCAGCAGCAGGTTCGTCAGGATGTGGCCGCGGATGCGTGGGAAGACGACGTCGCGCAGTTGCTGGAATCCGCTCGCCCCGGCCAGCCGCGCGGTCTCCAGGTGGGAGGCGGGCACGTTCCCGAGGGCCGCGCTGTAGAGCATCATCGAGAAGGCGCTGCCGCGCCAGATGTTGTAGACGATGATCGACAGCATCGGGTGGTCGAGCAGCCAGGCGGCGCCGGGCGTGCGGAGCAGTTCGTTGAGGGTGCCGCCGTCCCGGTCGAGGAAGGCGATCCACAGGAAGGCCACGACCGAACTGGGCAGGATCCAGGCGAGCATCACCAGCGCTTCGAGCGTCGTCCTGAGCCATCCGCTGCGCTCGCGCATCCACCAGGCGAGCGCGAAGCCGAGTCCGGCCTGGCCGATGACGGCGGAGCCGAGGACGAAGAGCAGGGTGAGGCGGAGCGAGTGCAGGAAGCTCTCGTCGCCCAGCGCCTTGGTGATGTTGTCGAATCCGACGAAGCTGGGGTCGATGGCGGGGATTCCGGTCAGCCGGTAGTCGGTGGCGCCCAGGTAGAGCGTCCAGACGGCGGGCAGCACCAGGAACAGGGCGACCAGCACCAGCGCCGGCGCGACGAAGGCGGCGGCCCGGCGCCGGCCGAGTCCGGCCGCGTCCCGCTCGGGCTCCCGGCCCTCCGCGTTCCCCGGGCCGCGGTCCGCCGCCGGAGCGGCCTGTTCAGCCGATGATGTGGTCGCTGCCACCGAGCACCTCCTCCAGTTCCTTGCGGTAGCCCTGTGCGACGTGGTCGGGCTCCCGGCCCGCCACCACCCGGGCCGTCGCCTCCTGGAGCGCGAGGGAGACGGCGGTGTAGGCGGCGAGCGGGGGCCGGAAGCTGGTGACGGGCAGTGCCTTGTCGGCGCAGAACCGGAGCATGGGGTCCTTCTCCAGGACCGTGTCGTTGACGTCGTCCCGCTCGGTGATCATGGCGGCGTCCCCGAGCCGTGCCCGCAGCGCGCGGGCCGAGTGCAGCGCGGTCAGCAGGGCGAACGCCTGGCGGGGATGGCGGGTGTTCGGGTTGAGCACGTGCACGGCGCCGCCGGACAGGCTGACATGGTCCCGGCCCCCGATGCCCTCGTGCCGCGCGCGGGCGGGCACCAGGGCATAGCCGACATCGTTGTCACGCTGCTTCATGGGGGCCGTCCCGGTCCCGGGGGAGATCACGTCCCGCCAGAAGTAGTCGCCCTCGGCCAGGATGCCCAGCCTGCCCTCGGCGAACTGCTCGAAGGACTTGTCCCGGCCCTTGGCCTCCTGCTGGAGCCGCGGGTCGCCCAGCCCGTGCCGGTAGACGTCACGGTAGAAGCCGAGCACGGCACGGAGCTCCGGGGTGTCGCCGTACCAGCGGTCCCCCTTGGCGATCCGGCCGCCGGCCCCGGTGAGCAGCGGGAGCACGCCCTGCATGGTGGTGGCCTCGCCCATCGCGGTGCCCGCGTTGATCTGGAGCGGGGTGACACCGTCGAGGCGCTTGAGCGTGCGGGCCGCGTCGAGGATGTCCTGCCAACTGGCCGGCTGCCAGTCGGCGGGGAGTCCCGCCCTGCGGAAGAGCGGTTTGTGGAAGTAGAGGACCCGCGCGTCGGTGCCCGCGGGTATGCCGTAGAGCTTTCCCTCGAAACGGGCCAGAGAGCGCACCTTCGGGCTGATCTGCCGCCAGCCGGACCAGTCGGCCACGCCGGACCCGGCCACCTCGTGCAGCGGTCTGATGTACTCGGCCTGCGCGAACTCGCCCAGCCAGATGCCGTCCAGCGCCATCACGTCCGGCCCCGCCTGCGCCTTCAGGTCGAGGGCCAGTTTGGTCTTGTACTGCTCGTCGTCCACACCGCTGGGCTGGAACTCCACCCGTACGTCGACGCCTTCGGCGCGCTGCTGGGCGACGAAGCGGGGTATGACCCAGCGTTCGATCCACTCGGCCTCGTCGGCGTTCTTGCCGCCCGCGACGGCGTTGGTGGCGACGCTGAGCGCCATTGCGCCGTCCCCGCCCTCGCCTCCGCGTGGATCGAGCGGGCTCCCGCAGCCTGCGAGTGCCGCCGAGCCAGCTCCGAGGACGGCGGCGGTCAGCGCGGTTCTCCGCGCGACAACTCCCATCCGGGCCCCTCCTTGCGTCCTTGCGCCAGAGATCGTGCCCGGAAGAGTGGCACGGTGCCCGGATGACGTAAAGAGCTGTTGTCCTTACATTTACATCACGGACACAGCACCCGACCGGCCGCCACGAAGGGGCAGTTCGGCCGGCCGCCGCAGCGGGGGCGGTTCAGCGCGGAGAGCGCCGGTTGGCCCCGGCGGTGATGCGCCAGGCCGCGTACAGAAAGGCGATCAGCGCCACGAAGATGCCGATGACCAGCAAGTAGAACAGTCCTTCGACGATGGAGCCGAAGACTCCCAGCAGGATCGCCACCGCGACCAGGAACAGGAACAGCAGCATCGCGACCTCCCCGTCTCAGCGGCGCGCGAGGCGGCGCTCGCCACCCGCACCCGGGGTGTACTCGATCTCGTAGTGGGCGAAGACGGAGGGCTCGTCCCCGGCCGGCAGCACGTCGTCCGTCCCGATGGACGGGGCGTCCTTGACCTGGCTCCGGGGATACCGGACCTTCAGATACCCCGGCCCCACGGTGGCCCCTGCCAGCGGGACGAAGACCAGCCGGTGCCGGGTGGGCACACCGACGGTCACGGTGGCGAAGGAGGGCTGGTCGGTGGCCGTGTCCACGTACACCGACTCCAGCGGGCCGATCTTGCTGCCGCCCGCGTCCACCACGTCGTGCCCGCGCCACTCCCGGATGTCGTCCGGCTCGAACATCTCTTCCTCCATGTCGGGGGCCTGCTTCCATGGTGGCACCGGAACCCCCGGCGCTCGCGGCAGCGCGCCGGGAGCGCACGCAGCCCATGGGGCCACGGAGGGTGACGACGGGCCGCGCCGCCGCGGCAGCCGCGGCGGCGCGGCCGGGACCCCGGAGGCCGGCCCGCCCGGACCGACCGGGCTCGGCACCCCCGCTCGGCGCCACACGACCGGCGGACGGCCGGACGGGCAGCCGCGGGTGAGGTCCACGCGGGCCCCGGCGGAGAGGGAGCCGGGGCGAGGATCGGGCCGAGGAGGGCCCGGCGGCAGCGCACGAGACGGCGTCGCCGCGCATCGGACACCCCGCGGGAGACCGCCGATCGCAATCGCGTAGCCACGACCCCGGCGCCGCCCCGCGACACACCCGCTGCCGGGCGGCGCCAGGGACAGATGCACCGGTAAGAACGCGAAAGTTCGAGTTTCAATCGTACGAGCGAATACCGTCGGCGCTCAATTCCCGCCGTTGCGGCTGAAAACCAGCGGACCGAAGCAGCAACCTCCGGATCTCCCAGGCGAGTTCACCTATCGTTCACCTTTGACGTGCGGGTTCGTCACGCCCTGTGGGTGACGATGGAATCGGCCCAGCTCGGAGCAGTGGACCGGAGGACGACGATGCGACGCCATGTGACCGCCGCCAAGGCGTGCCTCTCGGCCCTCGTCCTGCTCCTGTCCGTCCTGCTGGCCGCCGAAGGCACCGGCGCCCTCCTCTCCGCGGCGAGCGGACCGCCGGCACCTGCCGCCGCGACCGCCGAGGACGTCTCCCCCTCCGCCGGGCACGAGACCGAGCACGGGGCAGCCGCCTGCCACCCGCGCCGCACCGTCCGGCCCCCGGGCGCACCGCCGGCCCCCGGTGAGCGGCCGCCGCACGCGTGCGCCCCGCCGCTCGGCCCTCCGGCCGCCGCGGGACCGGCCGCGCTGCCCGGGAACGGCAGCGCCGGTATGCCGTGGCGCAGATCCGTCGAGGTCCCCGTACTGCACCAGGTGCTGCTGCACTGATACCGGCTGCGGCGCCCGCCCGCCGGTACCGTCCGTGACGGACCGGTACGCGGTGCGCACCGCCGCGGGGCACGGCCCCCGCCGACTTCCGTACGCAGAGTCCCCGCGCCGCGATCCGCACGCGGCCCCGGCACCCGGCCCGGGCGGGAGGGCTCCGTACGCCGATCCCGTACGCACCTGAACGCAAGGTAACCTGATGCGCTCTCTCATCCCGTATGCACGCTCCTTCTCCGCACGGATCAGCGACCGCGACGACGACCGCGAGAGCTACGGCAGGCTGGCGCAGGGCCAGTCCCCCGAAGCCCTCTTCATCTCCTGCTCCGACTCGCGGGTGCAGCCTGCCGTGTTCACCGGCGCCCGCCCCGGACAGCTCTTCGAACTGCGCACCGCGGGCAACGCCGTACCGCCCTGCTCCGGAGCCGGACACCCCAGCGGCGAGTCGGCCACCATCGAGTACGCGGTCCGGGTCCTGGAGGTGCCCGAGATCGTGGTGTGCGGGCACTCGCACTGCGGCGCGGTCGGCGCCCTGGTGCGCGGCGAGGACCTGGCGGCCGTGCCGGCCGTGCACGGCTGGCTGACCGCCCAACTGCAGCCCTCCGCCGAGCTCGCTCCCGACGACGAGGCGCGCACGCAACCCGACGTGGCCGCCGCCGTGCAACGCCATGTCCGCGCCCAGTTGGCCCGGCTGCGCGACCATCCCTGCGTCGCCGAGCGCGAGGCCGCCGGGCTGCTCCGGCTGCGCGGCTGGTTCTACAGCATCGACACCGGTCTGATACTCCAACTCGACACGCGTCTCGACGCGTTCCTCCCGCTGTGAGAGGTGGCGTCATGACGCACTCCGAGAACTCCGAGAACAGCAGTGTGAAGAATCCGGGCGGCGCGCGTGCCGTCCGTCCCCCGCGCGACCGGCGCTCCCTGCGGGCGGACTTCACCGCCTCCCTGGTCGTCTTCCTCGTCGCCGTGCCGCTGTGCGTGGGCATCGCCGTCGCCTCCGGCGTCCCGGCCGAACTCGGGCTGGTCACCGGCATCGTGGGCGGTCTGGTCACCGGGTTCCTGCCCGGCAGCAGCCTCCAGGTCAGCGGCCCCGCCGCCGGGCTGACGGTGCTGGTGTACGAGGCCGTGCAGACCTACGGCATCGGCGCGCTCGGCGTCCTGGTACTGCTGGCCGGGCTGCTGCAACTGCTGATGGGCGTGCTCCGGCTGGGCCGCTGGTTCCGTGCCATCTCCGTCTCCGTCGTCCAGGGCATGCTCGCGGGCATCGGCCTGGTCCTGATCGCCGGCCAGCTCTACGCACTCGCCGACGCCGAGGCGCCCGCCGGCGGCCCGGAGAAGATCCTGGGCCTGGGCGGGCTGGTGCTGGACACCGCACGCGACAGCACCGCCGCGACCGCCCTGGCGATCGGGGCCGGAACGGTGGCGGTGCTGCTGCTGTGGCCGAAGTGGCGGTCAGCGGCCCAGGTGCTGCCCGCACCGCTGGCGGCGGTGCTGCTGGCCACGGCGGTGACGGCGGTGCTCGATCTGCCCGTCGCACGTGTCGAGGTGCACGGCCTGCTGGACTCCGTCCAGCCTCCCGGCCTGGACGAGTTCGGCGGCCTCGCCTCGCTCGGCATGCTGGGCACGGTGCTCGCGTTCACACTGATCGCCTCGGCCGAGTCGCTGTTCAGCGCGGCAGCCGTCGACCGGCTGCACGACGGTCCGCGCACCGACTACAACAAGGAGCTGATGGCCCAGGGCGCCGGGAACACCGTGTGCGGGGCGCTGGGCGCGCTGCCGATGACGGCGGTCATCGTCCGCAGCTCGGCCAATGTCCACGCCGGGGCCAGGACGAAGGTCTCCCGGGTGCTGCACGGCCTGTGGCTGCTGCTGTTCGCGGCCGCACTGCCCGGGGCGCTCGGCATGATCCCGCTCTCCGCACTGGCGGGCGTCCTGGTCCACGCGGGCTGGAAGCTGATTCCGCTCCGCGATCTGCGCCCGATGTGGCGGGAGCACCGCGCCGAGGCGGTGGTGCTGGCCGTGACCGCGCTGGCCATCGTGCTGACCAACATGTTCGAAGGGGTGCTGCTGGGACTGCTGATGGCCGTTGTCAAGACCGCCTGGGAGACCTCGCACGTCCATGTCGAGACGGAGGACCCCGGCGAGGAGCGGCCGCTGCGGGTCACGGTGCTGGGGAACGCCACCTTCCTGCGGCTGCCCAAGCTGCAGGACCAGTTGGAGGCGCTGCCCGCCGACCGGCGCGTCGAGCTGTGCCTGGAGAAGCTGCGGCACATGGACCACGCCTGCGGACTCGCCCTCTCCACCTGGGAGGAGCAGCACAACAAGGCGGCCGCACGCCGCGGTGCTGCCGGGCCCGGCGCCGGGGACCAGCACGGGAAGCAGCACGGGGAGGGCACTTCTAGCATGATCCGATGACACGTTTCGAGGGGTACGCGGCGCTGGTGACCGGCGCCGGGCAGGGCATCGGAGCGGCCGTCGCCCGCCGGCTCGCCGCCGAGGGCGCTCAAGTGCTGGTCACCGACCGGGATCCGGACCGCGCCGAGCGGATCGCCGCGGACATCCGCGGCAGCGGCGGCCGGGCCGAGTCCCGCGGCTGCGACGTGACGGACACCTCGGCGGCACAGGCGGCGGCCGACCACGCCGCCGAGGCGTTCGGAGGGCTCGACGTCCTGGTCAACAACGCCTACGCCTGCCACCGTGATCCGGCCCGCTTCGAGGAGTGGCAGGAGGCGCCCTGGTACGAGGACTTCGAGGTCACTCTGCACGGGGCGGCGCGGTGCACCCGTGCCGCGCTGCCCCTGCTGGCCGCGGCCGAGGCGCGTGGAGCCGTCGTCAACGTGGGCTCGGTCAACGCGGAGCAGCACTTCGGGGACCACGCCTACAGCGCCGCCAAGGCCGGACTGGCCTCCCTCACCCGCACCCTGGCGGTCGAGTCGGCGCCGCGCGGGGTGCGGGTCAACATGGTCGAGCCCGGCACGGTGCGCACCGACGTGTGGCGGGAGCGGGCCGAGATGCTGGAGCGCGTCGCCGCGCACTACCCGCTCGGCCGGGTGGGCGAGCCCTCGGACATCGCCGCCGCCGTGGCGTTCCTGGCCTCCCGGGACGCGGCCTGGATCACCGGGGTCAGCCTCCCGGTGGACGGCGGACTGCTGGTGTCCAACCTGGCGATGAACCGCACCATGGCCCAGCCCTGACCGGGCGCCACCCGGCCCGGACGGGACCACCCCGGGGCCCGGCGGGGCCGGGGGCGGCGGGGGCAAGCGGGCCTCCGCCCCGCCGCACCGGCCGGGCCCCGGCGGGCCGCGCTACGGGCACTGCGGCAGCGGTGTCAGACGTGCACGCCGCGGCTGCGCAGCCAGGGCAGCGGGTCCACCCCCGAACCGACGTCAGGAGTGACCCGGACCTCGAAGTGCAGATGCGGTCCTGTGGAGTTGCCGGTGCTTCCGGACAGGCCGATCTGCTCACCCGCGTGTACCCGGTCGCCCTGCCTGGTCTGGATACGGGAGAGGTGCGCGTACTGGGTGTAGTAGCCGTTGGGGTGCTTGATGACGACGTGGTTGCCGAACGGCCCGCCACTGCTGGTCCGTACGACGGTCCCCGCGCCGACGGCCCGCACCGGAGTGCCGGTCCCGACCGCGAAGTCCTGGCCGGTGTGGCTGTGCGCCCAGCGCTTGCCGGCCGAGGCGAAGCCCGCCGACAGCGTGTAGTCCTCGACCGGAGCCACCCACTTCGCTTCCTCGCCGCCGGAGCGGAGCGCGGCACGGGTGATCGGGCCGGCGGCGCGCGCGGCCCTCTCCTCCCGCCCCTCCCGGACCCGTTTCCCGGCCTGCGTCAGCCGCCGTTCGACAGCGCGCTGCGCGCGTCGCCGCCGGTCGGCCTCGGCCTTCAGCTCGCCCAGCACCGTTTCCCGGTGCGCCCGCTGCCGGGCCAGCTGCTGCTGGACCGTCTCCGTGGTGCGCAGCAGCCGGTGGAAGGCGTGGTCGCCCTGGTGCTGGGCCCGGAGCTGGTCGAAGAGGGTGTCCGGCGATCCGGTCGTCAGCAGCCGGGTGGCGGGGACCCAGCCGCCCTGCTGGTACTGCCTGCGGGCGACGGCACCGAGTTGCCGGTGCAGCCGCCGCAGCCGGTGCTCTCCTCTGCTGACGGCACGTTCGGCGCGGGCGACCGCCGCGCGTTGGGCCGCCACCTTGCGGGTGGCGGCCTCGTAGCGGGCGGCGGCGGCCGCGGCCTCCCGGTAGAGCGCGGGCAGCGGCCGCGCGGCCTCGGCGACGCCCTTCGCGGGGGCGGTTCCCGCGGCCTGCGGCGTGCCTCCGGCGAGTACCGCGGCACACACCAGTGCGGCCAGCGGAGCCGCCGCCCGTCTCTTTCGTACGGCCTCATTCATGGCACGATCGTGCGGCCGGGAACCGCGTGGCAGCCGTCGGGCGAGCGCGGCGCGCGGGCAGCTTGAGCCGTTCGCCGCAGCGGTCTGTCCTCAGGACGGGTGCTTTCCCGCCCGGTCCGCAAGTGCGTCAGTCGTGCCGGGCAGCGGCTGTCTTCCGGTCGGGGCCGGGATCCGTGCCGCCGCTCTCCCCGGGCCGGGGCCGCAGCAGCACCCACGCCAGGACGGCGGCGACCGCGAGCAGTGCGGCACCGGCCAGCCCGGTGGCCTGGACGCCGCCGGTGAAGGCGGACCTGGCCTCGGCGATCAGTGCCCTGCCGGGTTCACCGCCCAGTCGCGCGGCGGCGGCCAGCGCGTTGCCGAGCGTCTCGCGGGCCGCCTCCAGCGCGGCCTCCGGTACGCCGTCCACCGGGTCGAGGCGCATCCGGTACGCGGAGGAGAGCACGCTGCCCAGCACGGCCACCCCGAGGGCCCCGCCCAGCTCGATACCGGTCTCGGAGACGGCGGAGGCGGCGCCCGCGCGCTCGGGCGGGACGGCGGCCAGGACCATGCTGTTGGTCAGCGTCATCACCGTGCCCACGCCCAGACTGACCAGGCAGAAGGCGAGCACGACCAGGGCCACGCCGTGCCCGAGCGGCAGTGCCGTGAGCACCGCGAATCCGGCGGCCGCGGTCGCCAGCCCCGCGGTGATCAACTGTCGGACGCCGGTGTGGCGGGCCGCGGCCGCCGCGAAGAACCCGGAGGCCACCGAGAGGGCGGCGCCGGGCAGCAGGAGCAGTCCGCCGCGCAGCGGCGAGAGTCCGGCCGAGAGCTGGAGGAACTGGGGGATGAAGAAGAGCGAGCCGGCCAGCACGAAGACGACGAGCACATTGGTGACGATCGCGGCGGAGAAGTGCCGGATGCCGAAGAGGGAGAGGTCGATCAGCGGGTCGGCGAGGGTGCGCTGGCGGCGGACGAAAACCCAGCCGAAGGCGAGCCCCAGGACGAGGAAGGGCAGGGCCGCGGGGCCGTCGCCGTGTGCGAAGGACTTCACGGCGTAGACGGCGGGCAGCACGGCCAGCAGGGTCAGCGCCGCGCTGGGCAGGTCGAAGCGGCCCGGTGAGGGGTCCTTGGTCTCGGGTACCAGCAGCGGCAGGCCGATCAGCGCGAGCAGCACCAGCGGCAGGTTGATCAGGAAGACCGAGCCCCACCAGAAGTGCTCCAGCAGCAGTCCGCCGATGACCGGGCCGAGCGCGGAACCGGCGCTGAAGGCCGAGCCCCAGGCGGCGACGGCGACCAGCCGCTGGCGCTCGTCGCGGAACATGTTGCGCAGCAGCGAGAGGGTGGAGGGCATCAGCGTCGCACCGGCCACGCCGAGCAGCACGCGGGCCGCGATCAGCCAGCCCGCACTCGGGGCGTAGGCGGCGAGCGCGGAAGCAGCGCCGAATCCGGCGCATCCGGTCATCAGCAGTCTGCGCCGGCCGATGCGGTCGCCGAGGGTTCCCATGGTCACCAGCAGCCCGGCGAGGACGAAGGAGTAGATGTCCACGAGCCACAGCAGTTGGGTACCGGACGGTGCGAGGTCGGCGCTGAGGGCGGGGACGGCGAAGCCGAGGACGGTGAGGTCGACCGCGATCAGCAGCACGGGCAGGGTGAGGATCAGCAGCCCCGCCCACTCCCGGGGGCCGGCCTTCTCGGTCGTCTCCTGCGCCATGGCTCGCTGTCTCCGTCTCCCGGCGCCTTTCGCGGCGCGTTCTGCCCCCGTGTGCGGTGCGGCGCCACACCGGTGCGGCGCGTCCCCCACGCGTACCGCACTTTTGTGTACAGCCGTACATAAAACTGTGTACTAGGGTACACAGAATTGCCGGAGCCGAGGAAGGCGGTCAGCGCCGATGGGAGCCAAGCGCGGGCCCGCCGATCCCGCACGCCGGGAACGGATCATGGCCGCCACCGAGCGCATCCTGCTGCGGGGCGGCATCGCGGCTCTCAGCCACCGCGCGGTGGCCCGCGAGGCCGGGGTACCGCTGGGCTCGACCACCTACTACTTCGCCACCCTGGACGACCTGCTCGACGCGGCCATCCGCAGGCTGAGCGAGCGCTACGCGCTCCGGCTGCACGCCTGGGGCGCCGCGCTGGGCGACCTCTCCCGCGCCGGGCTGGTCGAGGCGCTGGCCGACCTGGTGGAGGCGCTGGTACGGGAGGACCGCCCCGCACTGGTGCTCTCGTTCGAGCTGTCCGCCGCCGCCATGCGCCGACCGGAGCTGCGCGATGCGGCGCTGCTGTACGCGGAGACCGAGTGCGAGGTACTGCGCGTGCACACCGACGAGCGCACCGCGCGCGCACTCTCCCGCGTACTCGACGGCCTGCTGCTGCACTCGCTCGCCGCGGCGGTCCCACCCACCCGTGCCGACATCACGGGGCCGCTCGCGGCACTGCTGACGCCCGGGGAATGAGCACCCGGCACACCCGGGACACGGGCCACGGGCCACGGGGCACGGCACACAAGGCCGCGCCCGGCAGGTGACGCATCCCCGGCCGGATCGCCGAGAAGCCGCGCCATCCTTCCGGGCGGGCCGCCGTGCGGTGCGGGGCCGCCGCGGTCCGCTGCGCTGCGCAGGGAGCCGGTCGCCTCAGCCGGCTCCGCCGCTGCCGAAGGATCCGCTCTTGCCGGGCTCCCACTTCTTGCGCGTCGGGGGTTCGCCCGGATGATGCTCGCGGTCGCCCTGGTCATGCACCCCGCTGTGCGGCAGCCGGCGGATCCCGTCGCGGGGCATCTCGTCCGGCTCGCGATTCTCCGTGATCTCCTCGACCGGGCCGCTGTCGGGCAGGTGCGGCTGCTGGTCGGGCTCCGGGAGTTCGGGCTCACGGCTCTTGATCCGGATGCCGAGCCAGACGGCGCCGATCAACGCGGCCACGATCAGCAGCCCGATGAGTCCGGGCACCAGGCCCACCAGGTGATCGCGGGCGGCGAGGTCCGTCGCCGTTCCGAGGACGTCCGCGTTCATGTGCTCAGCCCCCTTCGGCTCGCGGTGTCGCCCCACGGGGTTTCCGCAGCCGTCGGGCCGGAAACCTCGCTCCGGGGCGAGCACCCGGCCGCGCCGCGCTCAGTCACCGTCCTGCGCGCTCGCGGCGGTGCGGCCGTTGACCGCGCGCACCCCCGGCACCGCCACCAGCTCACCCACCAGCTCCGGCACCGAGCCGGGCCCGGAGACCGCGAGGGTCAGCCGCGCCAGATCCGGTTGCCGCTCGTCCATCTGCTCGACGCTGGTCTCGGTCACCGCGAACCCCCGCTCCGTGCACAGCTCCAGCACCGTGCGCAGCACGCCCCGCCCCTCCTGGTAGGTGAGCCGCAGATGGCCGGGCTCCACGCCCGGCAACCGATCGCTGATCTTGGTGAAGCCCCACACCGTGAGGAAGTGCATCGCCACGACCGCCACGGCCAGCAGCGGCAGACCCGCGCCGCAGGCCATCCCGACCGCGGCCGAGACCCACACGATCGCCGCGGTCGTCAGCCCGCGCACCACGTCCCGGCGCAGGAAGATGACCCCGGCACCGAGGAACCCGACGCCCGAGACCACCTGCGCCGCGATCCGGGACGGGTCGAAGGAGACGTCCTCCATCCCCATCAGATCGGCGAAGCCGTACTTGCTGACCAGCATGAAGAGCGCGGCACCGATGCCCACCAGCGCATGGGTGCGCAGTCCCGCGCTCTTGCGCTTGGCCCGCCTCTCCAGCCCGATCAGCGAGGTCAGGACGAAGGCGAGGGCGAGGTCGGCGAACTGCGGCCAGCCCTGGCCCGTCGAGGAGAAGAACGCGTCGTTCATGTCCGAGGTCTCACCGCTTCACATGGTCCGTCCGGGCAGGCGGCCCGCAGACGGCGACGGACGGGCTGCGCCCCGCACCGCGCCCGTCTCCGTCTCCGTCTCCGTCTCCGTCTCCGTCTCCGTCTCCGTCTCCGTCTCCGTCAGGTCCGACTGCCCGTGTTCCTGGGTTCCTGGTTCCTGGGTTCCTGAAGAAGTTTTCCGATTTTCTCCGTTTGGCACCCGTTTCGCCCCGTTTCACCGTTTCGTTGCGCGACGCGTGGGGACCCGCTCCGGTGAGCCGACCTCGGAGGTGATCCCACGTGCAGCAGGACCAGACGACCCGTGACGAGAACGCCCGGGAAACCCGCCGCCCGACAGTGCACGTCTCGCGGACGGCGAGCCGCCCGGACGGCCCCATGAGCTACGGACCGCGCTCCTCCCGCGGCGACGGGGACCCGGAATCGCACATCTTCCGCGGCGAGGACTGAGCCCGCTCCGACCGGGCCGGGACGGTGGCGGCCCCGGGCCGCCACGCGGCACCCGGGGCCGCCCGGGTACCCGTACCCGCCCGCCGCACTCCGCCCGGATGCCGGACCGGCCGGGCGGAGGACCGCACCCCGGCGACGGGGCCGGCCGCGCAGCCGGACGGCAGCCGTCGACGCCGACCAGGTCGAAGGGGGCCCAGCCGACGGGCCCCCAGGAGCCGAAGGCGTAGGTGACCCGCCCGCCGAAGTGTCCGGATCGCCGCCGCGGCCCGGGCGAGAATCGCGTGGAGCCGTTCGGGCACCGGCCCCGGCGAGGCGCCGAACTCGTCGTCGACGCTCTCGACACGGCACACGCCCGGGGCGGACCTGAGCCGGGCTGCGTGGAGCACAGCGATCGCGGCAGTGCGGACACGTCCGCCCAGCTCCGGCCGCGAATGGGGAAGTCGGGACTGCGGCAGAGCTGCGGACGCACCGGATCACGCTTCGACAACGCCGCCGCGGAAAGCTTCTGGTCCCTGCTCGAAGAGGAGGTCGGCGCCTGGTGACCCCCGTGCGGGTGGTCAGGACTGTGGGTGCGGTCGTTGCTGGGGCATCGGGGTGATGTTTGCGGGAATACGGGAGGGGGTGTGTCGCTCTTCGGAGGCGCGGTTGGGGGGTCGGTAGCGTACTGGGGAGTGCGGGTGTCGGCCCGGTGTTGCCGGTGGTCGCTGCGATGCGGCACTGGGCGCCTTCGGGCGCATGCCGAAGCCTGAAATCGGGGTTGTGGAGGCAGCCGTGGCGGAGTCGCAGGACGACGGGCGGCTCGCGGGGCGCTTGGCGGCCCTCGCCGCGCTGGGGTTCGTGCTGGTCATCCCGCCGTTGCTGGCGCGGTTCGACCGGGTGGACCGGGTTTTCGGCGTACCGGTTCTGTGGGCGTACCTCTATCTCGTCTGGGTGGTCGTGATCGGCCTGGTCGCCGCCGTGTGCGCCAGGTCCCGGTAGCACGGTGCTCCGGACCGAGGTCATCGTCGGGATTTCGGTGGCGTATCTGGGTCTGCTCTTCGGAGTGGCCTTCTACGCCGACCGGCGGGCGGATGCCGGGCGGAGTCTGATCAACAACGCTACGGTCTACGCGCTGTCGCTCGCGGTGTACGAGACGGCGTGGGCCCTTTACGGCAATGTGGGTGGGGCTGCCACGACCGGTATCGGCTTCCTGGGAGTCTATCTGGGGCCGACGCTCATGCTCGCGCTCGGCTGGCTGGTGCTGCGCAGAATCATCCGGATCAGCCGGCGGCACCGGCTGACTTCGCTGTCCGATTTCGTCTCCGCCCGCTACGGCAAGAGCGCGGTGCTGGGTGGCCTGGTGGCGGTCATCGCCGTGGTGGGGGTCGTCCCTTATATCTCGTTGCAGTTGAAGGCGATCTCCAACGCCTTCGAGATCCTTCGGCGGTATCCTGAGATCACCACTCCTTCGGAGCTCGGCCATGTCCCGCTGCTCGAGGACACCGGCTTGTATGTGACGCTGCTGCTCGCCGCGTTCACCATTCTTTTCGGTGCACGGCACCTGGACACCGCCGAGCGTCACGAGGGGATGGTGACGGCTGTCGCCTTCGAGTCCCTGGTCAAGCTCGGGGCGCTCCTGGCGGTCGGGGTCTTTGTCACGTTCTGGATGTTCAGCGGATTCGGTGATCTGTTCACTCGTGCGGCGAATGCCGACTTCACGCAACTGTTCGTTCTGGAAGGGCACGTCAGCTACGGCAGTTGGGTCTGGCTGACCGTGCTGTCGATGCTGTCGATCGTGCTGCTGCCTCGGCAGTGGCAGATCACCATTGTCGAGAACGTCGATGAGAGGCATCTCAAGCGGGGGATGTGGTTGTTCCCGCTCTATTCGCTCGCCATCACGATCTTTGTGCTTCCGCTCGCGGCCGGGGGGCTGCTGCGGCTCGGAGATACCGCCGACGCCGACACCTACGTACTGACCCTGCCGATGGCCGAGGGGCAGCAGGGGCTGGCGCTGCTGGTCTTCGTCGGGGGGCTCAGCGCGGGCACGGCCATGATCACGGTCGAGACCATCGCGCTCAGCACCATGGTGTCCAACTCGCTGGTGATGCCGCTGCTGCTGCGTCCCATGTCCCGGCTGGCGTACCGGGCCGACGTCACCCGGCTGGTGCTGGGCATTCGCCGGACGGCCATCGTGCTGATCCTGCTGCTCGGGTACGCGTACTTCCGGCTCGCGGGCGAAGGGCAGGCGCTGACGGCGTTCGGCCTGGTGTCGTTCGCGGCTGTGGCACAGTTCGCGCCCGCGATTCTCGGCGGCCTGTTCTGGAAGGGCGGTACTCGCTGGGGTGTGCTGGTGGGCCTCGTCGCGGGGTTCGCCATGTGGGCTTACACCCTGCTGCTGCCGAGCTTCGCCGAGGCGGGGTTGTTGTCCGCCTCGTTCCTGCGTGACGGCCCGTTCGGTATCGAACTGCTCCGGCCCCAGCAGTTGTTCGGCCTGACGGGAATGGATCCGATCAGCCATGCGATGTTCTGGAGTGCGCTGGTGAACATCGGCGGATATGTCGGCGTCTCCCTCGTAGGCCGGCCGACGGTCGCCGAGCAGGCGCAGGCGGTGCAGTTCGTCGACATCCTCACGGAGCCTGCCGGAGGGCGCCGTCGGCAGGTCAGTGCCACGGTCGGCGCGTTGCAGTCCGTGCTGGAGCGCTTCCTGGGGCGGGAGGGCGCACAGCGGGCGGTGCGCTCCTATCCCGGAGCCGGCCCCGACTCGCCGGAGGCCAAGGCCACCCCCGATCTGATCCATCACATGGAGGCTCAGCTCTCCGGCTCTGTCGGTGCGGCGTCCGCGCGGCTTGCGATCGACACGGTGGTCGGAGCGGAACCGGTCCGCACCGATGAAGTAATGGAGATGCTCGGCGAGGCCTCGCAGAGGGTCGAGCTGATCCGGCGACGGCTGGATTTCCTCTACGACGCGACCAGCGACATCGGCACCACCCTCGATGTGGTCCAAACGGCCGAGGAGCTGGCACGGGCAGCGGTCCCGGGCTTCGCGGACTATGTCACCGTGGATCTGGCCGAGCCGGTGCTGCGCGGCGACGAACCGGCGCTGGGCGGCGGCGACAGCAGACGGTTGCTCCGTACGGCCGTCAACGGGATCCGTGATGAGGTGCCTTTCTTCACCGTCGGTGAGGTGATCACGTTCACGCCGGCGTCGCCGTCCGCCCGCACCGTCGAGACAGGTCAGGCGATTCTGGTGCCCCGGCTGCGTGACTCCCCCGGATGGCGGACAGTTGGGCCGGAGCGGGCCGCCCGTATTCTCGACTTCGGGGCTCACTCGCTCATCACGGCGCCGCTGCCCGCCCGCGGTGTGCTCCTGGGCGTCGTCAACTTCTGGCGGTCGGAGAGACCGGAGCCCTTCGATCAGGACGACCTCTCCCTCGCGGCTGAACTGGCCACTCATGCAGCCGTGTCTCTCGACAACGCACGCCGCTACACCCGGGAACACGGTATGGCAGTGGCGCTTCAGCGGAGCCTGCTGCCGCGTGCCCTACCCGAGCAGCACGCCGTCGAGGTGGCTTACCGCTACCTCCCCGCGCAGGAGGGGGTCGGTGGCGACTGGTTCGATGTCATCCCCCTGCCGGGCGCCCGTGTCGCGCTGGTGATGGGCGACGTCGTCGGGCACGGGCTGCACGCCGCCGCCACCATGGGACGGCTGCGCACCGCTGTGCACAACTTCTCCTCCCTCGACCCGCCTCCCGACGAACTCCTCGGTCACCTGGAAGAGCTGGTCACCCTCACCGACCAGGACGTGGTCGCGGACGGTGACGAGACCACCATGACCGGCGCCACCTGCCTGTACGCCGTCTACGACTCCGTGACCCGTGACTGTGCGATCGCCAGGGCCGGGCACCCGACGCCCGCTCTAGCACACCCCGACGGCACGGTCGAGTATCTGGATGTGCCGTCCGGGCTGCCTCTCGGCATCGGCGGGCTGCCCTTCGAATCCGCCGAGCTGCGGCTGCCCGAGGGCAGCAGGCTCGTCATGTTCACCGATGGCCTGGTCGAACGCCGGGACCAGGACATCGACGTCGGACTCGAACAGCTCCGCGAGACTCTGAGGGGCGCGGACCAGTCCCCGGAGCAGATCTGCGACGCCGTACTCGAGGCCCTCCTCCCGGTTGTCCAGAGCGACGACATCGCGCTGCTGGTAGCCCGTACGCGAGTGCTGGGGGCGGGGCAGGTCGCACACTGGGACGTGGAGTCGGACCCGGCGGCTGTTCCCCGCGTACGCGCCGCCGTCTCCGCACAACTCACGGGGTGGGGCCTGGCGGGCCTTGCGGATACCACGGAACTGATTCTCAGCGAGCTGATCACCAACGCCATGCGCTACGGGGCCGGGCCCATCAAGGTACGGCTGCTGCACAGCCGTACCCTCACCTGCGAGGTGTACGACCAGAGCCTCACCTCGCCGCACCTGCGCTACGCGGCCACCATGGACGAGGGCGGACGGGGCCTCTTCCTCGTCTCCCAGCTCGCCGCACGCTGGGGCACCCGCTACACCAAGGACGGCAAAGTGATCTGGGCCGAGCAGACCATTTCGGTGCCCCCCGGTGGCTGACCGTCACCGCGTACGAACCGGCGCCCCTGCCCTGCCGGGCTGCGGCCGTAGACGCTGCGTCGTCACGAAGAGCCCGGGAGGAGCCCGGCTGGCCGGCTGGCCGGCTGGCCGGCGGCGCCGTATCGGCTGCGCGGCGTGGGAACTGTCCGGGAACTGTCCGGGGGCCTCGCGTTTTCACGGGGTGGCTGTCCGGCGCCTCACGTGACGCACAGCGCGAGGATCGTGGCGTCGTCCTCGGCCTCGCGCCCCAGCAGGGCGGCGGACAGGCAGTCGACGGTCTCCTGCACGGAGGCGAAGCGCTCCGCGCACTCCCGGGCGGCTGCCATCAGCGTGGCGACCCCCTCGTCCAGATCCATGCCGCGGCGTTCGATGACGCCGTCCGTGTAGCAGAGCAGCAGGTCGCCGGAGCGCAGCAGCGTGGTGGTGAGCGGGTAGGCCGCATGTGCGGTCACCCCGAGCATCACCCCGTGCTCCGCCTCCACCAGCCGCGGCACTCCGTCGCGGACCAGGATCGGCGTGGGGTGCCCGGCGCTGGCCCAGCGCAGCACCCGCTCCCCCGGGTCCAGATGGCCGACCACACAGGTGGCGGTGGCATCCAGGCCGCTGTAGTAGACGACCTCCCCCAGCGCCGTGGTGAGTTCCGCCGCGTCGTGGTCGGTGTAGGCGAGCCCGGCCAGCGCGGAGCGCTGCTGCACCGCCCGGCTGGCCGCGTCCACGCCGTGCCCGGAGGCGTCGCCGACGGCCAGCAGCACCCGCCCGTCGGGCAGCTCCCGGCACTTGTACCAGTCGCCGCCCACCCCTGAGTCGGAGGGCACGTAGACGGCGCCGACGGAGAGCCACGGCGCGGTCAGGACGCCCAACGGCGGGGTGAGCGCCTGGCGGAAGGTCTCGGAGACGCGCCGGTCGACGGCCGTCTCCCGGCGCAGCCGCTCGGTCTCGGTCAGGGCCCTGCTGAGCAGTTCCTCCTGACCGGTGATGTTCCGCGCGATGAACAGCAGGGAATCCGGCACCCCGGCGCCCTCCGGCTCGGCGTGGCCGATCCAGCGGATCCGCCGCTCCTGTCCCGCGACCCGGAGGGTCACCTCCCGGTCCACGACCTCGCCGCCGCGCAGCAGGGCGCTCATGTCGGCGGCGAAGGCGGGCACGTCCTCCGGGACGATCTTCCGCCGCAGCGTCAGCAGCTCGGCCGTGACGTCGTCGACCGAGGTCACCGAGCGCGCCTCGCCGTCCAGGCCGTGCTCCGGCTCCGCCGCGGCCCCGGGCTCGGTGGGCAGGCCCAGCAGCCGGCGCAGCCCGTGCGACCAGCGCATCCGCCCGCTGACCAGGTCCCATTCCGCCCACCCCAGTCGGCTGCGCTCCTGGATGCGGTGGCTGAGCCGCGTGTCGCCCACCGGTTCCCAGTTCGTCAGCAGCAGGCCCTCGTCCGGCAGCAGCACCACCGTGCCGCGCAGCCGCCCGCGCTGGAGACCGCCCCCGACGAGGTCGACGTAGTCGAGGTCGTCGGCGGAAGCGGGGCCGCGCCCTTCCAGGGCTGCCCGGTAGACGTCGTACATCCCGCTGGCGCGGATGCCCGGCCGGGTCTGCGACAACGGCCCGCCGAGCAGATCGCGGGGGTCGCGCTCGACCCCGCTCAGTTCGAGGTGGTTGGCGCCGACGACGAGGAAGTCCCGCGCCGTGCCGTCCGCGGCGTACTGCGGGCGCAGCACCGCGGCACTGCCCCGCTGGACGGCCAGCACCGCCGGCAGCCAGGAAGGCAGCCCGGGCAGTACCGCCACCTCGGGAGTCGCCCGGTCCGCGGCACCGCCGCGGCGCAGCGGTCCGCTCCCGGCGCACCGGACGGGCGCGGCAGGGAGGCGGCGTGCCTCGGTGACACGGACGCGCGCGCGGTGCCGGGCGTGCGCCTCCGTGCGCAGCGCGACCCGGTCGAGTTCCCGGAAGACGTCTTCCGGGGTTCGGGCGGCGGCTGCGGAGCCGGGATCCGCGGAGAAGGCGTCCATATGTGCCCATTGTCGGTCCTGCCGGGAATCTTCGCCGGGTGGCGGCCGGCGGCACGCGTCCCCCTCCCGGGGTCGCACCTTCCGGGGCGGGCCACCGGTCCGGGCCCGGCCGGCCGGACCGTCGCATGCGGCGCCCCGGATTCCTCCGGTCGCAGGGCCCTAGAATCGGGGGCATGACGGCAGACGAGGGGTCGGTGCGGGTCGACAGTTGGATCTGGTCCGTCCGACTGGCCAAGACCCGCTCCCAGGCGGCGACCGCCGCCCGCGGTGGACACGTCAAGGTCAACGGTGAGCGGGCGAAGGCGGCGCACGCGCTGCGGGTGGGTGACGAAGTACGGGTGCGGCAGGCAGGGCGGGAGCGGATCGTGATCGTCGAACGGCTGCTCAAGAAGCGGGTGGGGGCCTCGGTCGCCGTCGAGTGCTACCAGGACAACAGCCCGCCGCCGCCCTCTCCGGTGGAGGTCCCGCTCGTCCCCCGGCGCGAACGAGGTGCCGGCCGCCCCACCAAGCGCGACCGCCGCGAACTGGACCGGCTCCGCGAGGTGCGGCGCCCGGTTCCCGGGGCGGAGTGAGGCCCGGTTCGCGCGCGGAGCCGACGACGCCCGCGGAAGCGGACCAGAAGTCAGCCACCCGTCCCGCGCAGGCCGTTCGGCGGGGACGGCGGCCGGTACGCGGCGTCCGGCACCGCCTCCCGGGGGCGGGCGCCCCGCCCGGGGCCGGGAGCCCGGCACCGGGCCTGCTCGGGACGGCCGTACGGCCTGGTCCACGAGCACTGCGCCGGACAGGGGCCGTTCGGTCCGGCTCGAACGCGCGGTCGGGAGTTTCCGGATGACCGAGCGGAGCCGACGGCCGCTGGCAGGCGTGCTGGCCGCGATGGCCGTGTCCCTGACCGGGACCCGCATCTCGGCCATCGCACTCCCCTGGTTCGTCCTGGTCACCACCGGCAGCACCGCCCGCACCGGGCTGGTGGCCCTGTGCGAGATGGCTCCCTACGTCCTGGTCAAGGCGTTCACCGGACCGCTGGTGGACCGGATCGGCCCGCGCACGGTCTCCTGGATCACCGACGTGGTCAGCGCGGCCGCGATCGCCGCCGTCGGCCTGCTGCACCTGGTGGACGTGCTCTCCTTCTGGCTGCTGCTCCTGCTCGTCGCGGTGATCGGAGCGGCCCGCGGGCCCGGCGACCTGTCGAAGGAGATCATGGTCCCGGTGGCCGCGGAACGCGCCCGGGTGCCGCTGGAGCGGGCCGCCGGACTGGCGGGGGTCACCGAGCGGCTGGCCTCCACGGTGGGTCCGGCCGCCGGGGGCGCGGTGGTCGCCCTGCTCGGTGCGCAGACCGCGCTGTTCGCCATCGCCTGCTGCTTCGCGGCGGGTTCGGTCGTCATCGTGCTGCTGCTGCCGGGCCGCCGCGCAACCGCGCCGGCCGGCTCCGGCACCGAGCCCCGGGCCGCGCCCGAGGACGGCTACTGGCAGCGGCTCGGTGCCGGCTTCCGCTTCCTGCGGCGCGATCCGCTGCTGCTGACAGTGATCGCCATGGTCGGTGTCACCAATCTGCTGGACGCCGCCTTCGCCACGCTGCTGCTGCCCGTCTGGGCCCGGGAGTCCGGCAACGGGCCCGGTGCGATCGGGCTGGCCAACAGCGCGCTGGGGATCGCCGCGGTCCTCGGCAGCCTGCTGGCCGCCGCGGTCGCGCACCGGATGCGCCGCCGCCCCGTCTTCTTCGCCGGGTTCCTGCTGGCGGGCGCGCCCCGGTTCCTGATCCTGGCCGTGGACGTACCGCTGTGGGCGGTACTGGCGGTCTTCGCGCTCGGCGGGTTCGGGGCGGGTTTCCTCAATCCGATACTGGGGGCGCTCAACTTCGAACGGGTGCCCGGCGAGCTGCGCGGCCGGGTCAACGCGCTCGGTGACTCGCTCGCCTGGGCCGGTATCCCGCTCGGCGGCCTCCTGGCCGGTACCGCCGTCGCCTCCTTCGGCCTGGTGCCGGTGCTGTGCGTCGGGGCTGCGGCCTACTTCCTCACCACCAATCTGACCGGGCTGCGGCCGGAGTGGCGCGAGATGGACCGGAAACCGCCGCGGCCCCTGAGCTCCGGCGAGGAACCCGCGCACGCCGGAGCGGGTGCCGCGCCCGACGGCCGGGACACTGCGGCGGAGCCGGGACCGTCCGGCGACCTGACGTCCGTTCGACCGTAGCCCGCCGGGGGCCGGGGACGGTGCCGGGGAAGACGGGGGAGCGACCCGGCGGGCGTCCAGCCGGGCGGCAAAGCGCCTCGGCAGGCATGCCGGAGCGGCGGTCAGGGGACCCGGCACGCATGACGATCCTCGGTCTGCCGGACCGCATCCGCGCATGCCTGTTCGATCTGGACGGCGTGCTGACCAAGACGGCCGCCGTGCACGCCGCCGCGTGGAAGGAGATGTTCGACGCCTATCTGCGGGACCGGGACGGACCCGGCTTCCGCCCCTTCGACCAGGTCACGGAGTACGACGCCTATGTGGACGGGCGCCCGCGGGCCGACGGCGTACGGACCTTCCTCGCGGCACGGGACATCCGCCTCCCGGAGGGCGAACCCGACGATCCGCCCGGCCGCGAGACGGTCAACGGCCTGGGCAACCGCAAGAACGACCTGCTGCTGCAGAAGATCCGCACCGACGGCGTGGCGGCGTACGAGGGGTCGGTGCGGTATCTGCACGCGGTGCGGGCGGCGGGGCTGCGGACGGCCGTGGTCTCCTCCAGCGCCAACTGCCGCGACGTGCTGGCCGCCGCCGGTATCGAGGACCTGTTCGAGGTGCGGATCGACGGGATCGTGGCCCGGGAGCGCCGGCTGCCGGGCAAGCCGCATCCGGACACCTTCCTGGCCGCCGCCGAGGCCCTGGGGACGGCCGCGGGCGAATCCGCCGTCTTCGAGGACGCGCTCGCCGGGATGGACGCCGGCCGCGCCGGGGACTTCGGGTACGTCGTGGGGGTCGACCGGACCGGTCAGGCCGACGCGCTGCGCGCGCACGGCGCGGACACCGTCGTGCAGGACCTGGCGGAACTGACGGACCGGGAGGGGACCCGGGAGCGGGACGTCCCCCAGCACCCGCCGCGGAAGGAGCGCCCGTGATCAGCAACTCCTCCTATGCCGTGCAGCCCTGGTCGCTGCGCGAGAGCACGCTGGATGTCGACAGGCTGCCGCAGAGCGAGTCCCTCTTCGCGCTCTCCAACGGGCACATCGGCTGGCGCGGCAACCTCGACGAGGGAGAGCCGCACGGCCTGCCCGGCACCTATCTCAACGGGGTGCACGAGCTGCGCCCGCTGCCGTACGCGGAGGGGGGCTACGGCTACCCCGAGGCCGGGCAGACGGTCATCAACGTCACCAACGGGAAGGTCATGCGGCTGCTCGTCGACGACGAGCCGTTCGACGTGCGCTACGGCAAGCTGCGCTCCCACGAGCGGGTGCTGGACCTGCGCACCGGGCTGCTGCGCCGGGTCTGCGAGTGGAGCTCCCCGGCAGGCTGCACCGTGCGGGTCACCTCGACCCGGCTGGTCTCCTTCAGCCAGCGGGCCGTGGCCGCCGTCTCCTACGAGGTGGAGCCGCTGGACTCGGACGTGCGCGTCGTGGTGCAGTCCGAACTGGTCGCCAACGAGCAACTGCCGCAGAAGAGCGGCGAGGACCCGCGGGTCGCCACCGCGCTGGAGGACGTGCTGCAGCCGGAGGAGGACTTCGCCTCCGACATGCGGCTGCGGCTGGTGCACTGCACCGAGCGCAGCGGGCTGCGGGTCGGCGCGGCCGCCGACCACCTCGTGCACGGCCCCGAGTCGACCCGCACCTCCAGCGAGAGCGGGGAGAACGTCGCACGGCTCACCGTCACCGCCGAGCTGCGGCCGGGCGAGCCGCTGCGGGTGGAGAAGCTGGTGGCCTACGGCTGGTCGGGGGTCCGCTCGCTGCCCGCCGTGCGGGACCAGGTCGACGCTGCCCTCGCCGGCGCCGGCAGCAAGGGCTGGCAGGGGCTCGTGGACGAGCAGCAGGCGTACCTGGACAGCTTCTGGGCGCGGGCCGACGTGGAGGTGGACGGGGACGCGGAGATCCAGCAGGCGGTGCGCTTCGCCCTCTTCCACGTGCTGCAGGCCGGTGCCCGGGCCGAGAAGCGCGCCATCCCCTCCAAGGGCCTGACGGGCTCCGGCTACGACGGCCACTCCTTCTGGGACAGCGAGCAGTTCGTGCTGCCGGTGCTCACCTACACCTCGCCGGACTCGGTGGCCGAGGCGCTGCGCTGGCGGCAGGAGACCCTGCCCGCCGCACGGGACCGGGCCCGCCAGCTCGGGCTGCGGGGTGCGGCCTTCCCCTGGCGGACCATCGACGGCTCGGAGTGCTCCGCGTACTGGCCGGCCGGTACGGCCGCCTTCCATGTCAACGCCGACATCGCGGACGCGGTCACCCGGTACGTCGCGGCCACCGGTGACGTGGAGTTCGAGCGGGAGACGGCGGTGGAGATCCTGGTGGAGACCGCCCGGCTGTGGCACTCGCTGGGCCACCACGACCACCACGGCACCTTCCACTTCGACGGGGTCACCGGGCCCGACGAGTACAGCGCCGTCGCGGACGACAACCTGTACACCAATCTGATGGCGCAGCAGAACCTGCGCGAGGCGGCGGACGTGGTGGAGCGGTACACCGAGCAGGCCGCCGCACTGGGGGTGGACGACGAGGAGGCCGCCGCCTGGCGGGACGCGGCCGAGGCGGTGGCGCTGCCGTTCAACGAGACACTGGGCGTGCACGAGCAGTCGGCGGGCTTCACCGGGCACCAGATGTGGGATTTCGCCTCGACGGGCCCTGACCAGTACCCGCTGATGCTGCACTTCCCCTACTTCGACCTGTACCGCAAGCAGGTCATCAAACAGGCCGACCTGGCGCTGGCGCTCTACAAGCGCGGCGACGCCTTCGACGCCGAGCAGAAGGCGCGCAACTTCGACTACTACGAGCAGATGACCGTCCGGGACTCCTCGCTCTCCGCCTGCTGCCAGGCCGTGATGGCCGCCGAGGTCGGGCATCTGCGGCTCGCCTACGACTACGTGGGCGAGGCGGCGCTGATGGACCTGGCGGACCTGGAGAGCAACACCCGCGACGGGCTGCACATCGCCTCGCTGGCCGGGGCCTGGATCGCGCTGGTCGCCGGGTTCGGCGGGATGCGGCTGCGGCACGGCATGCTGGACTTCTCCCCGCTGCTGCCCGAGCAGTTGAGCCGGCTGGCGTTCACCGTGCAGGTACGGGGGCGGCGGCTGCGGGTGGAGATCCGCAGCCGGACGGCCGTCTACACGCTGCTGGAGGGCGAGCCGCTGGAACTGTGCCACTGCGGCGGTGAGTTCACCCTCTCGGCCGGGGAGCCGCAGACCCACCAGGTGCGGCGCCCGCCGCCCCGCCCGGAGCCGTCCGCGCCGCCGGGCCGGCACCCCGCCCGGCGGCGCGGCGGCCCGGTGCCGGTCGAGCAGGGGCGGTGACACCGGCGCGGCTCCGGACGGCGCGGAGACGACCGGTCCGCGGACGTCCGTCCGGGGCCGTCCACCGGACCGACGGCCGGAGCCGCCCCGGAGCCGGGCTCGGAGCCGGGCTCGGCGCCGTCCACCGGGCAGCCGGACGCGGCACCGCCGCCAGGCTTGGGCGCTGCCCTCAGGCGTGGCGCTTCAGCTCCCGGCGGGCCAGCGAGCGCTGGTGCACCTCGTCGGGCCCGTCGGCCAGCCGCAGTGTCCGCGCCGAGGCCCACAGATGGGCGAGCGGGTAGTCCTGCGAGACCCCGGCGGCGCCGTGCAGTTGGACGGCGTCGTCGAGGATCTGCACCACCGCACGCGGCGTGGCGATCTTGATGGCCTGGATCTCGGTGTGCGCGCCCCGGTTGCCGACGGTGTCCATCAGCCAGGCCGTCTTCAGCACCAGCAGCCGCAACTGCTCCACCTGCACCCGCGCGTCGGCGATCCACTCGCGCACCACTCCCTGCCGGGCCAGCGGCGCCCCGAAGGCCGTCCGGTCCAGCGCCCGGCGGCACATCAGCTCGATGGCCCGCTCGGCCATGCCGATCAGCCGCATGCAGTGGTGGATGCGGCCCGGACCGAGCCGGGCCTGCGCGATGGCGAAGCCCCCGCCCTCCTCGCCGACGAGGGCGGACGCCGGGACGCGGACGTCGTGGAAGACCACCTCGGCGTGGCCGCCGTGGTAGTGGTCCTCGTACCCGTAGACGGACATCGCACGGCGCACCTCGACGCCCGGGGTGTCGCGGGGGACGAGCACCATGGACTGCTGGCGGCGCACGTCCGCGCCGTCCGGGTCGGTCTTGCCCATGACGATGAAGACGGCGCAGTCCGGGTGCATGGCCCCGGAGATGTACCACTTGCGGCCGGTGACGACGTACGCGTCGCCCTCCCGCCGGATCCGCGTGCCGATGTTGGTGGCGTCCGAGGAGGCGACGTCCGGCTCGGTCATGGCGAAGGCCGACCGGATCCCGCCGGCCAGCAGCGGCTCCAGCCACCGGGCGCGCTGCTCGGGCGAGCCGAACTGGGCGAGCAGCTCCATGTTCCCGGTGTCGGGCGCCGCGCAGTTCAGCGCGGTCGGCGCGAGCTGCGGACTGCGCCCGGTGATCTCGGCCAGCGGCGCGTACTGCAGATTGGAGAGTCCGGCCCCGTACTCCTCGTCGGGCAGGAAGAGGTTCCACAGCCCCTGCTTCCGCGCCTCGGCCTTGAGCTCCTCGAGGACCGGCACCGTGCTCCAGGGGGAGTCCTGCGCGGCACGCTGCTCCTCGGCCGTCTGCTCGGCCGGGTACACGTGCTCCGTCATGAAGGCGAGCAGCCGCTCGCGCAGTTCCTCGGTGCGCGCGTCGTATGCGAAGTCCATGTGCTGCCTCAGCCCTTCCGCAGAGTGGAGAGTCCGTTGTCGATGAAGACCGGCACCAGTTCGCCGATCCGGTCGAAGCCCGCGCCGACCGTGCTCCCGAGCGTGAAGCGGTAGTGGATGCCCTCGAGGATGACGGCGAGCTTGAAATAGGCGAAGGCGGTGTACCAGTTGATCTGCGAGACGTCGCGGCCCGAGAGCCGGGCGTAGCGCTCGATCAGCTCGGTGGCCGAGGGGTGGCCGGGGGCTCCGCTGGTGGTGCTGACCGGCGAGTCGGGCACGTCCTGGCGCTCGCTGTACATCGCCAGCAGCCCGAGGTCGGTGAGCGGGTCGCCGAGCGTGGACATCTCCCAGTCGAGCACCGCGGCGACCTCGCCGTCGGCGTCGATCAGCACGTTGTCGAGGCGGTAGTCGCCGTGCACGACGGTCGGCCGCGGCGAGTCCGGCAGCGCCTCGCCGAGCGCGCCGCGCAGCTCGTCGACTCCGGCCAGCTCACGGCTGCGGGACGCCTCCAGTTGCTTGCTCCAGCGGCGAAGCTGCCGCTCCAGGAAGCCCTCGGGTCGGCCGAAGTCGCCCAGCCCCACCTCGTGCGGGTCGACGGCGTGCAGCGCCACCAGGGTCTCGGGCAGCGCCAGGACGACCTCGCGGGTCCGCTGGGCGCCGAGCGGGGCGAGCTCCTCGGCGGTGCGGTAGGGGGTGCCCTCGACGTGGTCCATCACGTAGAACGGCGCTCCGAGCACCTCCGGGTCCTCGCACAGCAGCACCGTCCCGGGCACCGGCACCGGGGTGTCGCGCAGCGCGCTGATGACGCGGTGCTCGCGGGCCATGTCGTGCGCGGTGGCCAGTACGTGCCCGAGCGGCGGCCGCCGTACCACCCACCGGCCGGTCCCGTCGGTGACCCGGTAGGTCAGATTCGACCTACCGCCCTGGACGACCTCGGCGCCCAGCGGCCCCCGTACCAGTCCGGGGCGCTCGCGCTCCAGGTACGCGGCCAGCCGTGGCAGATCGAGACCGGGCGGGTTCTGTTCGCTCATCGTGCGCGCTCCTTCGGCATCGGTCGGACCCGATCATGCCGACTAGTCGGTATGGAGTCCAGAGGGGGTCACCTGCCGGTCCGGATTCCGCTCCCCGCGGCGGGGCGACGGGACGACGGGGCAGCGGCGGAGAACGGTCCGGATTGACCGCCGACCTCCCGGCTCGGTGTGTGATGCACCGCTTTCCGACCGAAGTCCCATGACAGGCACACGGGTCGCGCTCTAGCCTCGGGGGCATGCCCATGGGTGACAACGAGCCGCTGTTCGTACGCGACGAGCGCTCCAGGAACGGCTACGTCCTCAACCACCGCAACCCCTCCGGCCTCGCCCTGATCATCGTCCTCTCGGTCGGGGTGCTGATCCTGGCCGCCGTCGCACTCGCCTGACCCACGGGCCGCAGCGCGCCCGACCCACGAGCCGCAGCCGCGCCCCTCGCACACCCGGGCGCGCGCCAGTGCGCTCCGCACGGCGCCGCGGGTCTCCTCCGGAGCGCGAGTCGTCCGCGCGGACGAACGGCACACCGAGCGCCCCGGCCAAGGGCTCCCCGACGGTGCTCTTGCCGGCCCCGGAGACCCCCACGACGACCGCGAGCGGCGCGTGCGCCCCCGCCGGGCTGTTCACAGCAGCATCATCCCGCCCACTCCGACCAGCACCAGCACGCAGGCCAGTGCCCCCAGGGTCTGGGCCGCCCCCATCGTCCGGGGCCGGGAGCGGGCGAGCGCGCGGATCCGGCGGTGCGCGGTCACCAGCAGGCCCACCCAGGCCAGCGCGCCGAGGCAGGCGGCCGCCACGGCGGGGCCGGAGGGATCGGCGAGCGCCACCCGCACCGTCAGCGCCACCGACACCGCGCAGGTCAGCGTGGTACGGCGCCAGGCCAGCCAGGTGCGCTCCGGCTGGGCGCCGGGATCGCGGGGCGGCTCGCCGCTCACCGGCCGGCCAGGCCGAACACCACGACGGCGACGACCAGCAGCGCCGCGAACGCCGTGCCGCCCGCCAGCAGCACCGGGAAGCGCGAGGCGGGCAGGTCCTCGCCGCGGCGCATGGCACGCTCGCAGCGCACCCAGTGGTTCACGGCGCGGACGGCGCACAGCGCGGCACCGGCCAGCAGCACGGTCGCGACGGCCGTGCGCACCCCCCAGCGCAGGTCGGTCAGGAACTGGTCGACCGCGATCCCGCCCGCCACCAGGGCCAGCGCGGTGCGGATCCAGGCGAGGAAGGTGCGCTCGTTGGCGAGCGAGAAGCGGTAGTCGGGCGTGGTGCCCTCCTCCCTGAGCCGCTGGGGGGCGAACCACAGCCGAAGAGTCGCCGAGAGCCGGTCGCGCATGGCTCAACCGTACGCGGTGACCTGCGGCGCTTCCCCGCGGGGACACCCGCGCCGCCCAGGGGCACCCCTTACAGCCCGGGACACCTGCGCCGCACCGGACGCTCCTTGCAGCCCGGTCACCCCGCGGCGAGCCGCCGGTGGCACTCCAGTCCGTCCGGGACGACGCTGCCCTGCGCGACCCAGCCGGCCAGCCGTCGCTCCAGCTCCTCCTCCGGCAGGAAGTCCCACCACGCGACCTCTTCCGGCTGCGGCCGGACGGGCTGCGTGCACACCACCTCGTACACCTGGAGGAACCAGGAGTACTCGGGCGTCTCGAAGAGGAACTTCAGCCGCCGCTCGGGCTGCGGCAGCCCGCTGACACTCAGCTCTTCCTCGGCCTCCCGGAGCGCTGCCGTGTCGTAGTCCTCGCCTGCGCCCACCACGCCGCCCACCACCACGTCGTACATCCCGGGGAAGATCAGCTTGGTGGGGGTGCGGCGGTGCACGAAGATCCGGCCCGCCGCGTCCCGGACCCGGATGGCGGTGCTGCGGTGCCGCAGCCGGCCGGCGTAGACCTCGCCGCGCAGCCGCTGCCCGACGACCCGGTCCTGTGCGTCCACGATGTCCAGCAGCTCGTCCGCCGAGCGCCCCTGCTGTTCCATACGCCCATCCAAGCACCGCAGACGGGCCCCGCGCAGGGGTGTCCGCGGGCGGGCCCGGAGGTTACTCTCCGGTCACCGGTCCCGGTGCAGGTGTCCGCGCACCTGTTGCGGCAGTTGTCACGAAAGGTGGGAGCATGGCGTACGACGCCGATGTGATCGTGGTCGGAGCCGGGCTCGCGGGCCTCGCCGCGACAGCCGAACTGGCCGACGCCGGGCGGCGCGTCGTCCTCCTCGACCAGGAGCCCGAACAATCGCTCGGCGGGCAGGCGCACTGGTCCTTCGGCGGCCTGTTCTTCGTCGACTCGCCCGAGCAGCGGCGGCTGCGCATCCGGGACAGCCGCGAACTCGCCTGGCAGGACTGGCTGGGCACGGCCGCCTTCGACCGGCCCGAGGACCACTGGCCGCGCCGGTGGGCCGAGGCGTACGTGGACTTCGCCGCGGGCGAGAAGCGTGCCTGGCTGCGCGCGCAGGGGCTGAAGCTCTTCCCCGTGGTGGGCTGGGCCGAGCGGGGCGGCTACGGCGCGGGCGGCCACGGCAACTCGGTGCCCCGGTTCCACATCACCTGGGGCACCGGACCCGGCATCGTCGAGCCGTTCGAGCGGCGCGTCCGCGAGGGCGTGGCGCGCGGGCTGGTGGAGCTGCGCTTCCGGCACCGGGTGACCGGCGTGTCCCGGACGGCCGGAGCGGTGGACACCGTGACCGGCCAGGTGCTGGTGCCCAGCGACGCACGGCGCGGCACGGCCAGCAGCCGGGAGGCCGACGGCAGCTTCGAACTGCGGGCCCAGGCCGTGATCGTGACCTCCGGCGGTATCGGCGGCAACCACGACCTGGTGCGCGCCCACTGGCCCGAACGGCTGGGCACCCCGCCCCGGAAGCTGCTCTCCGGCGTGCCGGCGCACGTGGACGGGCTGCTGCTCGACGTGGCCGGAGCCGCGGGCGGCCACATGATCAACCGCGACCGGATGTGGCACTACACCGAGGGGATCGAGAACTGGAACCCCATCTGGGCCCGGCACGGGATCCGCATCCTGCCCGGCCCCTCCTCGCTGTGGCTCGACGCCACCGGGCAGCGGCTGCCGGTCCCGCTCTTCCCCGGCTTCGACACCCTGGGCACCCTCGACCACATCATGCGGACGGGGCACGGCTACACCTGGTTCGTGCTCAGCCGGAAGATCATCGAGAAGGAGTTCACGCTCTCCGGATCGGAGCAGAACCCGGACCTGACCGGCCGGTCCGTGCGCGAGGTCCTGGGCCGGGCACGCGGCGGCGCCCCCGGGCCGGTGCAGGCGTTCATGGACCACGGGGCCGACTTCGTCATCGAGCGCGATGTCGCCGCCCTGGCCCGGCGGATGAACGAGCTGACCGGTGACGGGCTGATCGAGGCGGCGGCGCTGCACCGGGAGATCGCCGCCCGCGACCGGGAGATCCGCAACCCCTTCACCAAGGACCTCCAGATCACCGCGGTGAACGGGGCCCGGCGGTACCTGGGCGACCGGCTCATCCGGGTCGCGGCCCCGCACCGCCTGCTGGACCCGGCCGCCGGTCCGCTGATCGCGGTCCGGCTCAACATCCTGACCCGCAAGAGCCTGGGCGGGCTGGAGACGGACCTGTCCTCGCGCGTGCTCGCCGAACCCGCGCAAGGTTCGGCGGACGCGGCGCGGCCGCGCCGGGGCGACCCGGTTCCGGGGCTCTACGCCGCGGGCGAGGCGGCCGGTTTCGGCGGCGGCGGTGTGCACGGCTACCGCTCGCTGGAGGGCACCTTCCTGGGCGGCTGCCTCTTCTCGGGGCGCACGGCCGGACGGGCGGCGGCGGCCGCGGTCGCCTGACGTCCCGGGCCGGCCCCGCACCGGGGGCCGGCCCGAGCGGCGGGCACGGTGCGGGTGCTCTCCCGGACGCCCGGCTGCCCGGTGCTCCGCGGAGCGGCCGGGCCGGGGGCCGGGCCGCCGGCAGCACCGTCGGGTCGGCGGCGGGCCGCGGACGCGCCCCGATCCGCCGCCGCCCGGCCGGGGCCGGTCAGCCGGGGCCGGTCAGCCGGGCACCACGACCACGCGGCCCGTGGTCACGCCGTCGAAGACCCGCTGGACGGCATCGGCCGCGCCGCTCAGCGGTACGCGCTCGCTCACCAGCGGCTTGACCGCGCCCTCCGCCGCGAGGCGGGTGAGCTCCTCGTGGCAGCGGTCGACGGCGGAGGGCTCCCGCTGCGCGTACAGCCCCCAATGCAGCCCGAGAACGGAGTAGTTCTTCACCAGCGCGTGGTTGAGTCCGGGCGTGGGCACCGCGCCGCTGGCGAAGCCGACCACCACGATGCGCCCCTCGAAGGCGATGCACTTGGCGGACGCCGCGTAGGCGTCGCCGCCCACCGGGTCGTAGACCACGTCGGCACCCGCGCCGCCGGTGGCCTCCTTCACCGCGGCGACCACGTCCTCGCTCCTGCGGTCGACGACGACGTCGCAGCCCAGCTCCCGGGCGACCTCGGCCTTCGCCGCGCCGCCGACGACCCCGATCACCCGTGCCCCGGCGGCCCTGCCCAGTTGGACGGCCGCACTGCCGACGCCGCCCGCGGCGGCGTGCACCAGCAGCGTCTCGCCCTTCCGCAGCCCGGCCCGCCGGTGGAGACCGAACCAGCCGGTCTGGTAACCGATGTGCAGCGCGGCGGCTTCTGCGTCGTCCAGCGCGTCGGGCGCGGGACGGGCGCTCTCCTCGGCGACGACGGCCGTCTCACCGAAGGCGCCGCAGGGCAGTACGGGCTGCCCGAGCACCCGCTCCCCCGCCCGGGGCCCGCCGACGATCTCGCCGCAGAGTTCCACACCGGGGGTGAAGGGCAGCGGCGGACGCACCTGGTACTCGCCCCGGCACAGCAGGGCGTCCGGGTAGTTGACGTTTGCGGCCCGGACCCGGACCAGCAGTTGCCCCGGGCCCGGCTCGGGCTCGGGCACCTCTTCCAGCCGCATCACGTCGCGCGGTTCGCCGTTGGTGTGGACGCGCCATGCCTGCACGGATGGTCCTTTCGTCGACGGGGGGCCGCGCTCCGCGGCCCCGGGCCCGCTCAGGGCCGCAGCGCCCGCAGCAGCAGACCGGCCAGGTGGTCGGCGACCGCCTGGGGCGTCAGCCGCCCGCCGGGCCGGTACCAGCTACTGAGGTGGTGCACGGAACCGAAGTGGTAGTCCACGACCAGGTCGGCGGGGGTCGCGTCGCTGAACACCCCGGAGCGCTGGCCCTCTTCGATCAGCGCGCGGAACCTCTCGTGGTAGCGGCGCCGCTCGGCACGCACCTGCTTCTGCTTCTCCGGGGAGAGCTGGTGCATCGAGCGGAAGAAGATCATGGCGTCGTCGAGGTTGTCGATGGTGGTGACGACGACGTCGGCCGCGGCCTGCCGCAGTCGCTCCTCCACCGGAGCCGCACGGTCGGCGAGCAGGTCGAGACGCTCCTGCTGGAGCCGCAGCAGCCGGCCGTAGATCTCGTGGAGCAGATCGTCCTTGGAGCCGAAGTAGTGGTACAGCGCGCCCTTGGTGACGCCGGCCGCCTCCACGATCTCCTGCACGGACGTGCGGTCGTACCCCTGTTCGGCGAAGAGGCGGGTGGCGGCCGCCATCAGCCGCTGCGGTACCGGCACCCGGGTGTCGTCCCCGCTCCGGACGCGCGCCGTGCGCGCCCCGCTCCCGCGTACCGGATCTCCCTCACCGGCCCTGGTCGCCATGGCCGCCACCTGCCTCTCGCTCATCGTTCACCGACCGGCGCCGCCCGGCCGGCCCGGCTGCCCGCTCGCCGTCGGGGAGCCGTCCTGCCGGAAGCGCAGCTCCCGCCGGAGGATCTTGCCACTGGTGGTCTTGGGCAACTCCGGCAGCACCTCCACCTCGCGGGGGTACTTGTAGGCGGCCAGCCGCTCCCTGCAGTACCCGCTCAGCTCCTGAGGAGCGGCCGACACGCCCTCGCGCAGGCTGACGTACGCCTTGACGGTCTCGCCCCGGTACTCGTGCGGCACCCCGACCACCGCGGCCTCGCGGACGGCCGGATGGGTGTAGAGCACGTCCTCGACCTCGCGGGGCCAGACCTTGAACCCGGAGGCGTTGATCATGTCCTTCTTGCGGTCGACGACGTACAGCCAGCCGTCCGCGTCCATGAACCCGATGTCCCCGGTGCGCAGTTCGCCGCCGGGCATGCCGGCGGCGGTCTCCGCGGGCCGCCGCCAGTAGCCGGGCACCACCTGCGGACCGCGCACGGCGATCTCGCCCTGCTGCCCGAACGGCACCTCGGCGCCGGTCTCGTCGAGTATCCGCACCACCGTGTCGGGGCCGGGCAGACCCACGGCCAGCGTGCCGGACTCCGGGTCGACCGGGGCCTCCCGGCCGGGCGGCACGGAGGCGCACGGGGCCGAGCACTCGGTGAGGCCGTAGCCGTTGCCGATGTAGGGGCCGAAGGCGGCGCGGAACTTCTCCACCAGCGCGGGGGGCAGCGGCGCGCCGCCGGAGGAGAGGTGGGTGAACGAGGCGAAGTGTGCGCGGGACGCGGCCGGGTGCGCGGCCAGCGCCATGAACGCGGTGGAGGGGCCGACGGTGTAGGCGGGCCGGTGCTCCAGGAAGGCGTCCAGGACGACACCCGCGTCGAAGCGGTAGGCGAGGGCGAGCGTGCCCTTGTTGGCGATGCAGCCGCAGAGCTGGACGACCGCTCCGGTGATGTGGAAGAGCGGTGCCAGCGCGAAGACGCAGGCGCCCTCGGGGATGCCGTGGCCGACGCGCTGCCGCTCCGCGTTGTAGGCGAGATTGGCGTGCGTGTTCATGGCGCCCTTGGGGGCACCGCTGGTCCCGGAGGTGTAGCTGATCAGGGCGATGTCCTCGCCGGTGAGTCCGCGCCCCGCGGGGGCGGGCGCGCCGGTGCGGGCGACGGCGAGCAGGTCCTCGGCGTCCTCGGCGGGCGCGCACCGGGCGAAGTCGAGCACCCGGGGGTCGTCCCGTGTCTGCAGGTCGAGTTCGCAGGCGGTCAGCACCGTGCGCACGGAGCTGCCGGCCGCCGCGGTGCGCAGCCGGTCCTCCCAGGCGCGGTCGGAGCACACCAGCGCGGCCGCCTCCGCGTCCTGGAGCACGTGCGCCACCTCACGCTCCTTGTACATGGGGTTGACGGGCACGACGGTGGCGCCCGCCTTCCACGCGCCGAGCAGCGCCAGTACATAGTGCGGGCTGTTCTGCAGCATCAGGGCGAGCCGGTCGCCCTTGGCGAGGCCGCGCGCGGCGAGGTGCGCCGCGACGGCGTCGGAGAGGGCGTCGGTCTCTGCGTAGCTGAGCCGGCCGTCGAAGTAGCTGAGCGCGGCCCGGTCCGGCACCTCGCGGACCGCGGCGCGGAAGGCGTGCAGCAGCGTCTCCGGCGGCGTGACGGGGGCGCGTTGGGCTTCGGTGAGCTGGGCGAGCCAGGGCTTGTCCCCGTACCCGGCGGCGGTCGCTGAGGTCATGCCGGCTCCCCCTCCCGCGTCTCGGCGGCGCCCTGCGGGGTCCCGCCGGCCGCGTCCTCGACCTTGCGCTGCAGATGGTTCATGGCGCTCAGCCAGGTGTCGGTCCCGGTGGCCCGCGCGGTGTAGTGCCCCTGGGTGGTGGCGTGCGGCAGGACGAGGAAGCGCCCCTCGGCGAGCGCGGCGAACAGCGCGTCGGCCACGGCGTCCGGGGCGAGGGCGCCGGGCCGCAGTACGAGGTCGCCCGCGACGCCGGTGGCCTCCAGCATGTCGGTGCGTACGCCCTCGGGGCAGACGGCGTGCACCTGGAGGCCCCGGTGCCGGTAGGTGACCGACAGCCACTCGGCGAAGGCGAGTGCCGCGTGCTTGGTGACGCTGTAGGGCGCCGAGCCGACCATCGTCAGCAGTCCGGCGGCCGAGACGGTGGAGACGAAGCGCCCCCGCCCGCGCTCCAGCCAGTCCGGCAGCAGTTCGCGCGCGGCCCGGACGTGCGCCATCACATTGAGGTCCCAGGCCGCGTCCCACTGCGCGTCGGGGGTCTCGGGGCCGCCCTCGGTGCCCAGACCGGCGTTGGCGCAGAACGTGTCGACCGCTCCGCCGAGCGCCTCGCGCGCGGGTGCCACGACGGTGGCGGCGTCCCCGGGGACGGCGATGCCGCCGATCTCCTCGGCGACGGCCCGGGCCCGGCCCGGGTCGAGGTCGTTGACCGCGACCCGCGCGCCCTCGGCGGCGAATCTGCGGGCGAGGGCGGCTCCGATGCCCCCGCCCGCTCCGGTGACGACGACGGCACTGTCGCGCAAGGACTCCATCGGCTGCGCCTCCCACTCTCCGGGCGTGTGCTCCTGCGGCCCCGTTCGGGCGCGGCCGGCGGAAGGGTTCCGCGGCGCCGCGCCCGGTCGGCAGACTAACCAGTCGGTATGTCGTTGCGGAAGGGGGGCCGCCGGCTCTCTCGACGCTGCTTCGGGAACGGCGGCGGCCGCAGGCTCGTTCCTCTGCCGTGGGCGGCGCGCGGCGCCGCGCATGCGTGACCGGTGGAGAGCCCGGAAGCGGCTGCGCCCGATGAGGCGGGGTCGCAGCCCTTACAGGAATAGCGGACCGCATCCGGGGTAATCCGCCACGCCGAAGCAAGTGCGCGCTCTCCGCGCGAAAAAGCATCGCCGGAGACGGATCCGAACCGCGGGGCGGCACGTCACATCCCCGACGACACGGGTCCTCTCCGCCGGAGGTGGGATGATTGGCCGGTTTCAGAGCGCTCGCCCGACAGGTCCGGGATCCGGACAGAGAACGGTCCCAGCGGCGACAGGCGCTGCGCAAGTGCCTGGAGCGGTTCGCTCCCTACGGACACCGCGCCACCTGGCAACACTTGTGCAGGAACGCCGGGTTCGACCCGGAGGACCGCGAGCCCGACCCCGCACTGCTCGTCGCGGCTCTGGAGGAACTGGAGGAAGCCCGCGCGGTCTGGCTCGCCTACGAGTCCGAAGTCGCCGCCCGCCGCAGGCGGGAGAAGCACAAGGGGATCAGACAGCCGACCGCGCTCGACGAGTGGCACCGCAGGACGTGGGGCGGCAGGTCGCTGCTGCGCTGCGATCCGTCCCGGCCGCCGACCCCCCGGCTGGCGGAGGTGCTGCGCCGCATGATCGCGGTGCCGGGCGGCGTCCGGGACGCGCCCCCCTACCGCCGCGCCCTGCGCATGGAGCGGGGGGCCCGCACGGAGATCCGCACCGAGGGCACCGGCCGCCGCGAGAGCCGCAATCCGCACCGCCCGGGCGCCGGTTCCCGGCTCGGATTCGGCAGCCCACTGCCCTCCCAGGGCTGAGCGGCCGCCGCACACGACCGACCCGCGGGACCGCGGAACCGGCGGACCGGAGCACGCCACCGGGTCGGCACCCGGCGCCCGGGCCGGCACCGGTACTCGGACCGGGGCGCGGCAGGCGGCACCGGGCCAGGCGCGGCCGACGGCACCGGGCCGGGGTGGCGCCCCGACGGGCCCTGCTGGCATGCTGACGGGCACGTGCTGAGCAATCGCTTATTCGGCATCTGCTCCGCGACTTACCAGCGTGGGAGGTTGTTTGCATGGCGGAACCCCAGGTTTTCACCTCGGCCCCGGAGCTGCGCGCCGCGGTCGGCCAGGAGCTGGGCGTCAGCGACTGGCTCGAGGTGGACCAGAAGCGGATCGACCTCTTCGCGGACGCGACCGGTGATCATCAGTGGATCCACGTGGACCCGGAGCGCGCCGCCGAGGGCCCCTTCGGGAGCACCATCGCGCACGGCTATCTGACCCTCTCGCTGCTGCCGGCACTCGTCCCGCAGATCCTGCGCGTCGAAGGCGTGCGGATGGGCGTCAACTACGGCACCGACAAGGTGCGCTTCCCCGCCCCGGTGCCCGTCGGCTCCCGGCTGCGCGCCCGGGCGACCCTGGCCGACGTCAGCGAGACACCGGACGGCGGGGTGCAGGTCGCCGCGCAGGTGACCGTGGAACGGGAGGGCGGCGACAAGCCGGTGTGCGTCGCGGTGAGCCTCAGCCGCTACTACTGGTGAGACCGGCGGGCCGGTGGCCCGCCATCCGCAGGGCGAGATCGGCGTACAGCGCGCCGATCTCGTCCGGCGTCCTGCGGCCCTCCGGGCTGAACCAGCGGGCGACGTCGATGCACAGCGACATCACGGCCAGCGCGGTGCCCCGCAGATCGGGGATGTCGAACTCCCCGGCCGCCACGCCCTCCTCCAGGACCGCACGCAGGATCTCCTCACTGCGCCTGCGCAGCAGCACGATCCGCGCGTAGTGCTCCTCCCCCAGCGCCGCCAGCTCGTACTGGACGACCCGCGCCGTGGTGTGGTGCTCCGCGTGCCAGCGCACGAAAGCGCGGACGGCGCGGGCGAGCCGCTCCGCGCTGTCGGGTGCACTCGCGACGGCCTCCTCCAGTACCGCGACCGAGCGCTCGTGGCCGACCCTGCTGATGTGGAAGAGCAGCTCTTCCTTGGTCTTGTAGTGGATGTAGAGCGCGGCCGGGCTCATCCCCGCACGTCCGGCGATGTCGCGGGTGGTGGTGGCGTGGAAACCCCGCTCGGCGAACGCCTCGACGGCACCCAGCAGCAGGCGGCGGGCGGCGTCCGGAGTGACGCCGCCGAAGGATTCATCGATCTCACCCGTCGTCATCCGCCCAGCTTACTGCGCACTGAGCGGATGCTTAGCCCGACCCCGCCGAGGTCCGGAAGACCGCCGGGCTCCGGAGGACCGCCGGGTCCGGAGGACGGCCGGGTCCGGAGGACGGCCGGGGGCTCAGAAGACCACCAGCGTGCGCCCGCCCCGCCCGGCCCGCATGGCCGCGAAGGCGTCCCCGACCCCCTCCAGCCCGACCCGCTCGCTCACCAGCGCCCCGAGCTCCAGCCGCCCGTCCCGTACGTGCTGGGCCAGTACGGGGACGTCCCGCGCGGGATCGGAGTCGCCGTAGACGCAGCCCCGCAGCTCCCGCGCGAAGTGGAAGATCTCCAGCGCCGAGAAGGAGACCTGCTCGTCCTTGCCTCCGATGCCGACCACGACGGCCCGGCCGCCTCGCCGGGTGCAGTCCCAGGCGGCGCGGACGGTCGCGGCACGCCCCACGCACTCGATGGCCACATCGGCGCCGTAGCCGCCCTCGGTGAGCGCGCGGACCTCCTTGGCGGTCTTCTCTCCCGCCACCACGAAGTCCGTCGCCCCGGCGGCCCGGGCCATCTCCTCCTTCTCCGCGGAGACGTCCACCGCCACGATCTGTCCGGCACCGGCCAGCCGCGCCGACTGCAGGGTGGCCAGCCCCACCCCGCCCACGCCGAACACCGCGACGGATTCGCCCACCCGTACCCGGGCGCTGTGGTGCACCGCGCCGTACCCCGTGAGCATGGCGCAGCCCAGCAGCGCCGCGTCCTCCAGCGGCACCCCCGGAGGCAGCGGGAGGACGGCGCGGCGCGGGACGACCGTCTCCTCGGCGAAGGCCGCGACGCTCAGCCCGGGATAGAGGCCGTCGCCACTGCGGGTGCGCGCGTAGGGGGTGGTGGTGGCGTCGTTGGCGCGCACGCACAGCCAGGGCTCGGAGAGCTGCGCGCAGAAGTGGCACTCGCCGCAGCTCGGTGCCCAGTTCAGGACGACCCGGTCACCGGGGGCGACATCCCGTACGTCCTCGCCCACGGCGACGACGGTTCCCGCGCCCTCGTGGCCGAGGACGGCCGGTACGGGCTGGCGCAGGGTGCCGTTGGCCAGCGAGAGGTCGGAGTGGCAGACCCCGGCGGCGGCGAGCCGCACCCGCACCTGGCCGGGGCCCGGGTCCGGCAGGGCTATCGAGGTGACCTCCAGCGGTGCCGAGACGGCGGGCAGGACGAGGGCGCGAACCATGCGGGCTCCAAGCGGGGTGCGGGACGGGAGTGGCCTCGGACGGACCGGCCTGGCGCGGCCGGTGTGAGCGCGGGTCTCAGAGCTGGAGGGACTTGGTCTGCAGATACTCCTCCAGGCCGTGCACGCCCAGTTCCCGGCCGACGCCCGACTGCTTGTATCCGCCGAACGGCGCCAGGGGGTTGAACCGGCCGCCGTTGATGTCGACCTGTCCGGTCTCCATCCGGCGCGCGAAGGCGACGGCCTCCTCCTCGTCCTCGGACCACACGGCGCCGGCCAGGCCGTAGACGGTGCCGTTGGCGATCCGCAGCGCGTCCTCGGTGTCCTCGTACTTCAGCAGGGACAGCACGGGACCGAAGATCTCCTCCTGGGCGATGGTCATCCCGGGGGTGACGTCGGCGAAGACGGTGGGCCGGACGTAGTGGCCGCGCTCGACGCCTTCGGGGGGCTCGGCGCCGCCCGCCACCAGCCGGGCCCCTTCCTCGCGGCCGCGCTCGATGTAGCCGGTGACCCTCTCCCGCTGCGCGGCGTTGACGAGGGGGCCGACCCGGGTGGCCTCGTCCAGCGGGTCCCCGGTGGTGTACTTGGCGGTGGCCTCGGCCGCCAGCCGTACGGCTTCCTCGTAGCGCTCGGAGTCCACCAGCATCCTCGTCCAGGCGCTGCATGTCTGGCCGGAGTTGGACATCACGTTGGCGACCCCGACCTTCACGGCCTTCGCCAGGTCGGCGCCGGGCAGGACGACGTTGGCCGACTTGCCGCCGAGTTCGAGCGCGACGCGCTTGACGCCGGACGCGGCCGCCGCGCCGATGCGGCGGCCGACCGCGGTGGAGCCGGTGAAGGAGAGCAGGTCGATGTCCTCGTGCTCGGCCAGCGCCTGTCCGGCGACCGGGCCGAGCCCGGTGACCAGGTTGAAGACTCCGGCGGGCACCCCCGCCTCGTCGACGGCCTCCGCGAACAACTGGGCGACCAGCGGGGTGTCCTCGGCCGGTTTGAGCACCATGGTGCAGCCGACGGCGAGGGCCGGTGCGGCCTTGGCGACGATCTGGTGCAGCGGGTAGTTCCACGGGGTGATGGCACCGACGACTCCGACCGGCTCGCGCAGCACCAGGGAGTTGCCCAGCCGCTCCTCGAAGGAGTACGCGGCGGCGAGCTCGGCGTAGCCGGTGCAGACGGCGATCGGCACGGCGGCGTGCACCTTCTGCGAGAGGGTGAGCGGGGAGCCGAGTTCGGCGGTGACGGTCCGGGCGATCTCCTCGCGCCGGTCGGTGAGGATCCGCCGGAGCGCGTCCAGTCGCGCGGCGCGTTCCGCGGGCGGGGTGGCGGCCCAGCCGGGCAGCGCCGCGCGGGCGGCGCGCACGGCTGCCGCGACGTCTTCGGGCCCGCCCGCGGGGACGGTGGCCAGGAGGGTTCCGTCGGCGGGGTTGGTGACCTCGATCGTCCCGGTGCCCGCAGCGGGGCGCCAGGCGCCGTCGATGTACATGCCGTCGTGTGCCTTCATGGGGCAAACCTACTGTCGGGTCAGCAAGGTGTCAGCACGGCGTCGGGGTGCCCTGGATCACCGGGAGCCGCTGCCGTGCCCCCGGACCCGGCGTGTCCTGCGGGCGCGCGTGGTGCGTTGACGGGGACCCCCGTTATTCCTATGGTCCTCCATAGGAATTCATGATGCGGCGGGAGTTGGCGATGGGCCAGGGCACCGACAGCACCACCAGCAGCACCGGCACCTCCGCCGACCAGGCACGGGATCGGACGCGCGGCACGGCCGAGCGCCTGACCTACCAGGCCGGGTTCGGCAACGAGCACAGCAGCGAGGCCGAGCCGGGCGCACTGCCCCTCGGCCGCAACTCCCCCCAGCGGGCGCCGCTGGGTTTGTACGCGGAGCAGTTGAGTGGCAGCGCCTTCACCGAGCCCCGGGCGCACAACCGCCGCTCGTGGCTCTACCGCATCCGCCCCTCGGCGGCACACCCCCGCTTCGTCCGCGCGGACAACGGGGGCCTGCGGAGCGCTCCCTTCGAGGAGGCCGAGCCCGATCCCAACCGGCTGCGCTGGGGCCCGCTCCCCGAGCCTCCCCCGAGCTCTTCGAGCAGAGGGCACGCCCAGGGCACCGACTTCCTGGCGGGGCTCTGGACGCTGGGCGGCAACGGCGACGCGCGGCAGCGCAGCGGTATGGCCGTGCATCTGTACGCCGCCGACGCGTCCATGACCGACCGGGTCTTCAGCGACGCGGACGGCGAACTGCTGATCGTCCCCGAGCGCGGCGGGCTGCTGCTGCACACCGAGTTCGGGCTGCTCGGCGCGGCCCCGGGACACGTGGCGCTGATCCCGCGCGGGGTGCGCTTCCGGGTGGAGCTGCTGGAGGAGAGCGCGCGCGGGTATGTCTGCGAGAACTACGGCCGCCCCTTCGTCCTGCCCGACCTGGGGCCGATCGGCGCCAACGGGCTCGCCAACGCGCGGGACTTCCTGGCCCCCACGGCCGCCTACGAGGACGTGGAGCGGCCGGTCGAGGTGGTCAACAAGTTCTGCGGCAACCTGTGGAAGGCCGTCTACGACCACTCACCGCTGGACGTCGTGGCCTGGCACGGCAACCATCTGCCCTACGTCTACGACCTGCGCCGCTTCAACGTGCTGGGCAGCATCAGCTACGACCATCCCGACCCCTCGATCTTCACCGTGCTGACCTCGCCCTCGGACACCCCGGGCCTGGCCGGGGTGGACTTCGTGGTCTTCGCACCCCGCTGGCTGGTGGGCGAGGACACCTTCCGGCCGCCGTACTTCCACCGCAACGTGATGAGCGAGTACATGGGCCTGATCGAGGGCGCCTACGACGCCAAGGCGGGCGGCGCGGGCGGCTTCGTACCGGGCGGGGGCTCGCTGCACAACATGATGTCGGCGCACGGCCCGGACCGGGAGACCTTCGAGCGGGCCTCGGCCGCCGAACTGGCACCGCAGAAGATCGACGACGGGCTGGCCTTCATGTTCGAGACGCGCTGGCCGATCACGCTCACCGAACAGGCCGCGGGCGCCGCACACCTGCAGGCGGACTACGACGCGGTGTGGCAGGGTCTTGAGCGCCACTTCCCGGCTCCCTGACGTCCCCGGCCGGTCCGCCCGCGCGAGCCGGCGCGGCTCCGCTCCGCCGGGGCCCGCACCGGCCGTGCGGACCCGGGCGGGCCGACCTCACCCGTGGAGGCACGCCCCATGACGCCGCTGTTCACCCCCGACTCCGTCGAGCTGAACCGGAAGCTGCCTCTCTGGTACCAGGTCTCCCAGTCCCTCCGCGCCTCCATACTCGGCCGCCCTCCGCAGGCTCCGGACCGGCTGCCGCCCGAGGACCGGCTGGCCGAGCACTACGGGGTCAGCGTGCTGACCATGCGCCAGGCCCTCAAGGAGCTGGAGACCGAGGGGCTCATCAGCCGGCACCGGCGGCGCGGCACCTTCATCGAGCCGGAGGCGCGCCGGGCACGTCCGGTGCGGCTGCTGGGCTCGGTGGACACGATCGTCGCCCAGCAGTCCGGGGAGCCCACCACGCTGCTGGGCCACGGGCCGGAGCCGGTCCCGGCCGAGCTGGCCGAGTACTTCCCCGGCCAGCAGGAGGCGATGGCCTACCGGCGGCTGCGCTGCGAGCGGGAGAGCGGCGAGCCGACCAACTGGGCCTGCAACCTGATCCGCAGGGATGTCGCCGATCACATCGACCCGGCGGATCTGCGCCGGGACTGGCCGATGACGAAGGTGCTGCGGGACGCCGTGGGGGTGCGGATCAGCAGGATCACGGACACCGTCGAAGCGCGGCTGGCCGATCCGGAGACGGCCCGGCTGCTGCGGGTGCCGCTGCTCAGCCCGATCCTGCACTACACGGGAGTGACCTACGACGGGGAGGGGCGCGTGGTGGACGTGGTCCGCATCCACTACCGGGGGGACCGCTTCGCCTTCTCCGTGACGCTGGAGAACCTGGCGGACCACGACGAGCGGGCGTGACGGGCGCTACGGGCCGGGCCAGGGCGGCCGAGCGAGCCGGGGCCGGACGGGGGCCCGAGAGGCCGGGGGCCCGGGAGAACGGGGAGCCGGGAGTACGGAAGACACGGGGGAAACGGCCGCCGGGATGTTCCGCGGGGATCCGCGGACTCCGCGAGGGAGCAGTCCGGCGGCCGCCTTCAGCCGCGCTCGCCGAACAGCGTGCGGCGCAGCTTGCGCAGCGGGGCGAAGAGGGAGACCCGCGCACCGCGGTTGCGCGTGCGGCTGTGCAGCGCGTCGCGCTGCGTGATCTCCCGCATCAGCGTGGTCGCGTCCTCCGCCTCGCGTGGTGGGACAGCGGGACCCGCGAGCACGGAGAGGTGCCGGTCGAGGCGCGAACTCGTCGCACCGGTACCGCATTTGATCGCGGGCACCCGCGCCCTGCTGCCGACTGTTATCTGTTCCATGTCACTCCCCACCCGTACGAGGGCACCCGGCCCGGGCAGAGTAACCCTATCTCCCGACTACGACATGCGTGTATCCCGGCCACAGCATTCACCTGCCCCACAAGGCTGTTGACGCACACGGTACGCCGTCCCGGCACCCGCCCGGCACCCCGGGAAGCCCCGCGAACAGGATGAACCACCCCGATTCCGGGAGGCGTCGGGCGCACACAGGGGGCGGACGGGCTTCCGGGATGCGCGGGTGGCGCGCCGCGAAACCCGCGTGCGAGTGCCGCCGCCATGCCGGATCATGGCGGTCATGTGTACCGACCGCCGACCCGACCAGAGGAGCGCGGCCCTGGCTTCCGAGACCTCGACGACGCCCCCTTCGACCACCCCCGTCCCGGGCCCCGCGACGACCGCGGCCGGAAGCGGCGCACCGGAACCGACCGCGCCCGAACGGGCCCTGGTACCGCGGCTGCAGATCGACGACAGCGACTCCACCGGCGACATCATCGACGCCCTCTTCCTGGGCCGCTTCACCCTGGGGGAACAGCCGTACTCGCGCAGCCACACCGTCGACCGCGTCAAGAAGGGGAGCACCCTGCTGCCGCCGGGAGCGCGCATCCTGCGCGAGGCCAAGGACGACAACTCCGGCGCGGTCCTGGCCGAGGGGGAAGGCTGGACGGCGCGGGTCTCGCGCTGGAACCGCGGCGCCGAGGTCACGGTCACGGCGGTCACCGACGAACTCGCCGAGCAGCGGCTGCGGCAGGCGGTGGACGGCGCGGAGGACGAGCCCGAGCCGCAGGAGGACCAGGTGTCCATGGGGTTCTGGTACCACTCCCCCATGCGCGGCCCGCGCCGCACCTCCCGCACCATCAGCGCCGGCGCCTGGTCGGACGTGCGGCAGAACTACACGGCCCGGGTGGCCACCGCCATGGACGACCTGATGAAGGTCACCCCGGACGAGATCTCCGGGCGCCTGCTGCTGCTGCACGGCCCGCCCGGCACCGGCAAGACCTCCGCGCTGCGCACGCTGGCCCGGTCCTGGAGCGAGTGGTGCCAGGTGGACTGCGTCCTGGACCCCGAGCACCTGTTCAACAACATCGGCTATCTGATGGACATCGCCATCGGCTCGGACGACTCCGACCCGGAGTCCGGCCGCTGGCGGCTGCTGCTCCTGGAGGACTGCGACGAGCTCATCCGCGGCGAGGCCAAGTACGCGGCGGGGCAGGCGCTCTCCCGGTTGCTGAACCTCACCGACGGGCTGCTGGGCCAGGGCCGCAACGTGCTGGTGGGGGTCACCACGAACGAGGACCTGGAGCGGCTGCACCCGGCGGTGGTGCGGCCCGGGCGCTGCCTGGCCCGGATCGAGGTGGGCTCGCTCAGCCGCGAGGAGGCGGTCGCCTGGCTCGGCACCGAGGACGGTGTCGGCCGCGACGGCGCCACCCTGGCGGAGCTCTACGCCCGGAAGAAGGGCCGACGGCCCGCCGACGTCCCCGGCCAGGAGCGGGAGGGCGCGGGCCTGTATCTGTGACCGCCGGGCGGCGGTCCCCGGCCCGGCCACGACGGCCGGCCGCGGTCAGGTGCCGCCGCCCGCCGGGACCGGGCCGGTGGTGCGCCCGGCAGCCGCCCGCGCGGACAACCATCGGCCGCACTCATGGGTCTGACCCCACGACAGTTCGCCCAGGGGGAGGACCCACCATGCGTACGCGTTCCGCCGCCGGCGCGGCCACCGCCGCCGCCGTCGCCCTGCTCACCGCCGCGACGGCCACCGCCGCCGCGGCCCCGGCCGCGCCCCGCAGCGCGACACCGGGCTTCCTGACCGCCGACGACCTGCCGCCGCACGCCACGTCCCCGTGGTACGAGGGCGCGGTCGCCAAGGGCCTGCCGGACCCGGAGACCTTCTGCGTGGACGGTGCGGTACCCGACACCTCCGGCACCTACCACCGCCTCTTCGGCACCGACTACGACACCCACGCCTCCCAGGTCGCCACCACGACCGCGTCCGTGAAGGCGGCGGACAAACTCGCCTCGAAGCTGGCGGACCGCGCGGCGGGCTGCGCCGCCGACTGGCTGCGGGACCACCCCGGCAGCACGGCCTCCTGGGACGACTACGGCACGGTCGAGGCCGGGGACAGCGCACACCTCTACGGCGTGCACACCGCACCGCCGGAGTCGGAGCACGGCGTGAACCTGTTCGCGGTGATCCGCAAGGGCACGAAGGTCACCGTGGTGCGCTGGGCCGAGATGGGCACCCTGCAGGACGCGCCGGTCTCCGCGTTCCGCACCACCGCCACCAAGGCGGCGGCCCGCCTCTAGACCCCGGCCGCGCAGCGGGTCCGGCCCGCCGCGCCGGGAGCCGGTGCCGAGGTCCGTACGGGACGGAAAATCCGTACGAGGGGCGTACGGAGGGGGGCGTACGGGGGCCGGGCTACCCGCCGTACTGGGCGCGCAGCGCATCCCGGACGGCGGACAGCGCCGCGTCCTGACCGGCGTCCAACCGCATCGCCCGGGCGGCGAACGCCTGTGCCGCCTCGGCGAGTTCCCGCTCGGCGACTCCGCCGACGGCGGCGATGAAGGTCCCGTTGCGTCCCCGGGTCTCGATCACGCCGTCGGCCTCCAGCGCGCGGTAGGCCTTCGCGACCGTGTTCGCGGCGAGGCCCAGCTCCTCCGCGAGGCCCCGCACGGTGGGGAGTTTGTAGCCGGTGGGCAGGTCGCCGCCGCGTGCGAGCGCGGCGATGCGCGCCCGCACCTGCTCGTAGGGCGCTTCCGGCGCACCGGGGTCGAGGTCGATGTCCAGGGCGTTCACGGGGTTCGGCGGCACAGGTCCTCCGGGGAGCGAGCGGGTACGGGCCGATTCTCCCCCACCCCGGGAAATCCGGAGGCGGCGCGGCGCGCCGCCGACGTAGCCTCCGCGGCATGACGTCCCGGATACGCACCTTCAGCGCCGACGACCCCGGCGACGCCCGGTCCGTGGCCGCGGTCCGCCGCGCGACGATCCCGTATCTGGTGTGCACGGCCGAGACGGTCGCCTGGGAGGTGGCGCAAGCGCCCGCAGGGCAGCGGCGGCGGCTGCTGGTGGCCGAGGACGCGGACGGCACGGTCACGGGGTGTGCGGAGGCGGGCCTGGTCGCGGGGAGCGTGGAGCCGGGACAGGGCTTTCTGCACACGGCGGTGCCGCCCGGACACCGGGGCCGGGGCACGGGCTCGGCCCTGGTGGCCGCGGGCGAGGCATATCTGGCGGAGCTGGCGGTGCGGCGGGTGTACAGCTGGGTCGCCGCGGACGGCCACGCCGCCGGGTTCGCCGAACGCCGCGGCTATGCCCGCTCCCGGCAGGCGCACTTCCTCGGACGCGTGCTGGACCGCGCGGCCCTGCCGGAGCTGCCCGACCCGCTGCCGCCGGGGGTCACGCTGCACCGGGTCGCCGAGTTCGCCGACGACCTGCGGCCGCTGTACGAGGCCGACATCGAATGCGCCGCGGACGAGCCGGGCGACGTGCCCGTGGGCCGCGCACCGTACGCGCAGTGGCTGCGGCACAACTGGCAGCGGCCCGACTGGAACGCCGAGCTGAGCAGCGTGGCGCTGGTGGACGGGCGGATCGCGGCGTACAGCGTCGCGCAGACCGACGGGGTGGACCGCTACTGGTCGGGGATGACGGGCACCCGGCGCGCCTTCCGCGGCCGGGGCCTGGCGCGACTGGCCAAGCTGGCCGCGCTGCGGCGGGCCCGCGCGGTGGGCTACCGGCACGCCTACACCGGGAACGACGCGACGAACGAGCCCATGCTGGCCGTCAACCGGCGCCTGGGCTATGCGGAGGTCGCCACGGAGTGGCGGTGCGTCAAGCGGATATGACGGGCCGCCGCACCGGGTCCGGGCGGCGACCCGGGCTTCACAGCGCCGAGCGGTTCCCGGTGTCCACGGCGGCCGTGGCCTCCGCGGCCTCCCGTGCGGCTCCTCGCACCTGGTCGGCGGTGAGCGCGTACCCGGTTCCCGCATCCGTGGTCGAGCGCGCGAACACGACGCCGTACACCCGCCCGCCGGAGGTCAGCAGCGGCCCGCCGGAGTTGCCCGGGCGGACCTGGGAGCGTACGGCGTAGATGTCCCGGGTGGTCAGCGAGCCTCCGTAGATGTCCTGGCCGCGCGCCGGAGTGCGGGCCGCCACGGCCGCGGCACGCAGGTCCAGGCCGCCGTTCTCCGGATAGCCGGCCACCACGGCCCGGTCGCCCCGCTCGGCGTCCCCGGCGAACCGCAGCGCGGGCGCCTCCAGGCCCGGCACGTTCAGGACGGCGATGTCCTTGTCCGGATCGAAGAGGACGACCCGGGCCGGGTAGGGGCGGCCGACGCCGCCGACGCGGACGGTCGGCGCATCGACACCGGCGACGACGTGCGCATTGGTCATCACGTGGCCGCGGGCGTAGACGAATCCGCTGCCCTCCTGCCCCTGCCTGCCGCCCCGCACGTCGGCGACGCCCTCGACCTTGACCGTGCTGTGCTGTGCGGCCGCTGTCGCCGCCTGGGTGACGGCGTCCCCGGACGGCTGCGGCACGGACGCGCCCGGCTCCTGCTCGAAGGGGTTGAAGACCGGCGGGAAGCCCGCCGTGGTGAGCGCGCCGGTGGCGCGGTTGAACCAGGTCGCCGCGGTGTCGGGCATCCGCTCGTGCACGCCCTTCAGCAGCGCGGAGCCCCGTATGGCCTGGTTGAGCGCGGGCGAAGGGGAGGCCGCGAGCGCGCTGCCCACCATCCAGCCGACGACGAGGACGGCGACGACGTTGACGAGGGCGCCGCCCGCTCCGTCCGCCCAGCGCGCGGGGGTGCGTCGGAGGGCGTGGCGTATCCGCCAGCCGAGCTGGGAGGCCAGCGCGTGTCCGCCCAGGGCGGGTGCCAGCACGGTCAGCAGCGCGAGCAGGGTGGCGGTGGTGGTGCCGCGGTCCGCGAAGCGGAGGACGTAGGGGAGCAGCCACACGCCGAGGGAGGCGCCCCCGACGAACCCGGCCAACGAGACCAGGCCCGCGACCAGCCCCCGGTGGTATCCGGAACCGGCGTAGGCGAGCGCCGCGACGATCAGGAGCAGATCCAGCAGGTTCACGGCCTGCTCCCTCCCTTCGTGCGCTGGGTGTCCGCCGCGGCCCGCGGGAGCGTCCGCGGGGTCGGGCGGGGCGTTCAGGGAGGAAAACGCATAAGCCCAGCTCGCGGTTCCGCGCGGCTGTGCCGCAGCCCCGAGTCTGTCGGGGTGCTTAGACCCGCCTTAAGTGATCCCTAAGGATCCCGGCAGCGGCCGCCGGCGGGCCGCCTCGGGCCCTCGGCGTGACTAACGTGCTGGCCACCGGGGCGGGTTCGGCAGTGCGCCGCTGGGGAGGCGGTGCCGCCCCGAGCCCGCTCCGGCCCCCCGCACCCGCCGCCTGAGGGCGGCGTCCCCCCGTGACAAGGAGCTCTTCTCATGTCCGTTCGCCGCACGGCCGCCGGAATCGCCGCACTGGGCGCCGCACCGCTCGCGCTCGTCCTGGCGACCGCCGCACCCGCAGCCGCGCACGGTTCGATGGCCGACCCGGTCAGCCGGGTGTCCGCCTGCTTCGCCGAGGGGCCCGAGAGCCCGCAGTCGGCTGCGTGCAAGGCGGCGGTCGCCGCGAGCGGGACCCAGGCGTTCTACGACTGGAACGAGGTCAACATCCCGGACGCGGCGGGCAGGCACCGGCAGATCATTCCGGACGGGAAGCTGTGCAGCGCGGGCCGGGACAAGTACAAGGGGCTGGACCTGCCCCGTACCGACTGGCCGGCCACGGCGATGCAGGCCGGCGCGCACACCTTCCGGTACCGGGCCACCGCGCCGCACAAGGGCACCTTCGAGCTGTACCTCACCAAGGCGGGCTACGACCCGTCCGAGCCGCTGACCTGGTCCGACCTGGAGCCGGAGCCGTTCGCGAAGGCGACCGACCCGGCGCTGGAGGACGGCAGCTACGTCATCGAGGGCACCGTGCCGAAGAGGTCGGGCCGGCATCTCGTCTACAGCATCTGGCAGCGCTCGGACAGCCCGGAGGCGTTCTACACCTGCTCGGACGTCACCTTCGGCGGAGAGGGCGGCGCCGGCGCCGGGCAGGCGCCGAAGGCGCCCGACGAGCAGCAGATCGCGGCGGGTGCGGACAAGTCGACCGTGGACCACGGCGGGCACGGCGGCGAGGACGGCGGTTCCGGGCACGGCGCTGAAGGCGGCGCCGGACACGGCGACGGCTCCGCGGCTCCCGGCTCCGGGCCGGGCGGCGAGGGGCCCGCACCGCAGGGCGGGGCGGCGCCGCGCGGTGGGGCCGAGGGCGCTGACCTGGCCGAGACCGGTGGCGACAGCAGTACGGTCCCGCTCGCCGTGGGCGGCGCCGCGGTTCTCGCCGCGGGGGCCGGGGTGCTGGTCGTCGCCGCCCGCCGCAGGGCCGCCGCCGCGGCCCCGCCGCGCGGCTGAGCGCACCCGGGCGCAGCGGCCCGGCGCCGCTCTCCCCCTCGCAGCGGGGGAGGCGGCGCCGTACGCTCGTGCCCGGGAGCAGGGTTGAGGGAGTGGAGCAGTCATGACGGCACGTGGGGCGGAAGCGGTCGGAGCGGCGGACGGGATGGTGGAGGTCACCACCGAGGAGGAGTTGCGGGCCCTGGTGGGGCAGCCGGCCGCCCACGCGGTGCACAAGACCCGCTCCGCGCTGCATCCCCTGGACCGCGCGTGGCTGGCCCGCTCGCCGTTCTGCCTCGTGGCCACCTCGGCGGCCGACGGGAGCTGCGACGTCTCCCCCAAGGGCGATCCGCCGGGGTTCACCACGGTGCTGGACGACCGGACCATCGCCCTGCCGGAGCGACCGGGCAACAGGCGGGTGGACGGACTGCGCAACGTCCTGTCCAACCCGCACGTCGGCCTGATCCACTTCCTGCCGGGCCGCGGTGACACGCTCCGGATCAACGGCCGGGCGCGGATCGTGCGCGAGGCGCCGTTCCTGGACGGGATGGTGGCGCGCGGTCACCGTCCCGCGCTGGCGCTGGTGGTGGAGATCGACGAGGTCTTCCACCACTGCTCGAAGGCGTTTCTGCGCTCCGGCACCTGGGATCCGGAGACCTGGCAGCCGGACGCGCTGCCGAACCGCGCCCGGCTGGCCAAGGCCCTCGACCGGACCGAGGACTCCCTGGAGTTCCTGGAGGAGTACTACGGTCCGCGGTACGCCGAGAAGATTCACACCGAGGGGTGAGCCCCGGCGCCGGTCCGCCCCCGGAGGAGGCGGATCCGCCTCAGGAGAAGCAGGTGGTGCGGGTGGCGTGCGCCGGGTCGAGCGCGTTCGCCGTCTCGTGCCAGGCCGCCCGGTCGACGAGCGCGATGGTCAGGTGCTCGGAGATGTCGATCGGGCACAGGTCCTGGAGCGTCACGTTCTTGACGCCGGGCCCGTCGAGGAACTGCGTCCGGTAGGGCGTGACGACCTCGTCGTACCTGGTGGCGATCACGGTGTAGGCGACGCCGGGCACCGTGTCGCCGCCCGCGTTGAGCTTCTGGAGGAAGTCGGAGCCCTGCTTCTGCTGGAGCAGCGCCGGGCCGATCTCGTCGACCACGTCGCCGACGGGCGGGAACTGGTCGGCGAGTGCGGCCAGACCGCTGAGGGTGGTGCCGTGGTTGCTGGGGGCGATGCCGATGAGCGCGTTCACCTTCGGGGCACCGCCGAGGAACTTGAGGTAGTACCGGGGCATCATGCCGCCCTGCGAGTGGCCGACGATGTCGACCTTGCCGGTGCCGGTGGCGTCCAGCACCTTGTCGACGTAGGCGGAGAGTTGCCCGGCGGAGTTCTCGATGGGACCGAGCCCGTGGAAGAAGGGCTTGCCCGGCAACTGCCCGTAGTCCAGCGAGAAGACGCAGTAGCCGCGCCTGACCAGGTAGGGAGCGAGCCCCAGCCAGTTGTCCACGGAGTTGCCGAAGGTGCCGTGGACCAGGACGACGGCGCGTGGGTGTGCGGCGGACGGTGTGCAGGAGTAGTCGTTCCAGCCACTGGAGGTGCGTGCGCTCTCGGGCGCCGCGGTGGCGGTGGCGGGCAGTGCCACGACCGCCGCGACGGCCAGGGCCAGCGCGGCGGCCGCCGACCTGCGGAGGCGCGATCTGCGGAGGGTTCCGGCCGCCGACGCGGCCGGTGTTGACGGCTTCAGCTTCATGTCCGGCTCCTCGTGCTGTGAGGGATGGGGGGGAGGCGGAGCTGTTGAATCGCCGTCAACTTACGCGCGAGTAAGGTCACTGGCCAGTAGTCGCGCACGACTTTGTTACCGGGAGGTTTCCGCTCCCGTTCCGGTCTCCGCCCCCGAGGACGGCCGCGGAGACCGGAGTGCCCTCCCGGATCACGCTTCGCGCAACCCGGGAGCCCCTTGCGTCAGATACGGGGTAGGGGTATACATGACCTCGGCCCCACTGATACCCCAGGTGGGTATGACAGAGTGGTGCGGAGAACACCCGTGCCCCGGCATCCCGCCGGGCACCGCCGAGGAGACGTGATGACCGCGACGCATGAGAGCACGGAGCGGACCGCGGGCGCCGGGCGCCCCGCCGCACAGACCGAGGTCGAGCTGGCGATCGGCGGCATGACCTGCGCCTCCTGCGCCGCCCGCGTCGAGAAGAAGCTCAACCGGATGGACGGCGTCACCGCCAGCGTCAACTACGCGACGGAGAAGGCCAAGGTCAGCATGGCCGACGGCGTCCAGGTGACCGACCTGATCGCCACCGTCGAGGCCACCGGCTACACGGCGGCCCCGCCCGCGCCCCGGCACCCGGAGCCGGCGCCGGAGCACGGCGGCGGCGAGGGCCCGCCCCCCGCGGACGGCGGGGACGAGGAGCTGCGCACCCTGCGCGAGCGGGTGATCGGCTCGGCGGTCCTTGCGGTGCCGGTCATCGCGATGGCGATGATCCCCGCGCTCCAGTTCACCTACTGGCAGTGGCTCTCCCTCACCCTCGCCGCGCCCGTCGTGGTCTGGGGCGCCTGGCCCTTCCACCGCGCCGCCTGGACCAACGCGCGGCACGGCGCGGCCACCATGGACACCCTCGTCTCGCTGGGCACCTCGGCCGCGATGCTCTGGTCGCTGTGGGCGCTGTTCTTCGGCACCGCGGGCATGCCCGGGATGACGCACGCCTTCGAGCTGTCGATCGGGCGCAGCGACGGCGCGGGGAACATCTATCTGGAGGCGGCCGCCGGTGTCACCGCCTTCATCCTGGCCGGGCGGTACTTCGAGGCCCGCTCCAAGCGGAAGGCGGGCGCGGCGCTCAGGGCGCTGCTGGAGCTGGGCGCCAAGGAGGTGACCGTCCTGCGGGACGGGCGCGAGCTGCGGATCCGCACCGAGGAGCTGGCCGTCGGCGACCGGTTCGTCGTCCGCCCCGGCGAGAAGATCGCGACGGACGGCACCGTCACCGAGGGCAGCTCCGCCGTGGACGCCTCGATGCTCACCGGCGAGTCCGTGCCCGTCGAGGTCGGCGTCGGGGACGGCGTCACCGGCGCGACGCTCAACGCGGGCGGACGGCTGGTGGTGGAGGCCACCCGGGTGGGCTCCGACACCCAGCTGGCCCGGATGGCCGCGCTGGTCGAGGACGCGCAGAACGGCAAGGCCGCGGCGCAGCGGCTCGCGGACCGGATCTCGGCGGTCTTCGTCCCCGTGGTGATCGTGCTCGCGCTGGCCACCCTCGGCGGCTGGCTGGTGGCCGGCGCCGGTCCGACGGCCGCCTTCACCGCCGCCGTCGCCGTCCTGATCATCGCCTGCCCCTGCGCACTGGGGCTGGCCACGCCGACCGCGCTGATGGTCGGCACCGGACGGGGCGCCCAGCTCGGCATCCTGATCAAGGGCCCGGAGGTGCTGGAGACGACCCGCAGGGCGGACACCGTGGTGCTGGACAAGACCGGCACGGTGACGACCGGCGAGATGACGCTGCTGGCCGTGCACCTGGCGGAGGGGACCGCCCGGGAGGAGGCGCTGCGGCTGGCGGGCGCGCTGGAGAACGCCTCCGAGCACCCCATCGCGCAGGCGGTGGCCAGGGGGGCCGAGCGGGAGCACGGCACGCTGCCGGTCCCCGAGGACTTCGCCAACGTCCCCGGGCTCGGTGTCCAGGGGGTCGTCGAGGGCCACGCGGTGCTGGTGGGACGCGAGAAGCTGCTGCGGGAGTGGGCGATGGAGCTGCCGCCCGCGCTGGCCGCGGCCAAGGAGGAGGCCGAGCGGGCCGGACGTACCGCGATCGCGGTCGCCTGGGACGGCGAGGCACGCGCCGTCCTGGAGGTCGCCGACGCGGTGAAGCCCAGCAGCGCCGGAGCCGTCCGGCGGCTGCGGGCACTGGGGCTGACCCCGGTGCTGCTGACCGGTGACAACCGGGCCGTGGCCGAGTCGGTGGCCGCCGAGGTCGGCATCCCGGCCGACGACGTGATCGCCGAGGTCATGCCCGAGGACAAGGTCGGCGTCGTCAAGCGCCTCCAGGGCGAGGGGCGCTCGGTCGCCATGGTCGGCGACGGCGTCAACGACGCGGCGGCGCTCGCGCAAGCGGACCTGGGGCTGGCGATGGGCACCGGGACCGACGCGGCCATCGAGGCCGGGGACCTGACCCTGGTACGGGGCGACCTGCGGTCGGCCGCCGACGCCATCCGGCTCTCCCGGCGCACCCTGGGCACCATCAAGGGCAATCTCTTCTGGGCCTTCGCCTACAACGTGGCCGCGCTGCCGCTCGCCGCTGCCGGCCTGCTGAACCCGATGATCGCGGGCGCGGCGATGGCGTTCTCGTCGGTGTTCGTGGTGGGCAACAGCCTGCGGCTGCGGAGGTTCCGCGCGGCGGAGTGAGCGGGGGCGGCCTGCGGCGTCCCGGGAGCCGGGGCGCCTCAGGCCGCTTTCGGCGGGTCCGACCCGGCCGGGCGCACCGCGGCCGCGCCGAAGCGGCGGCGGGCGCGGTCGGCCGCCGCCTCCGCGCGGCGGGCCTTCTCCTCCCGGACGTCGAACGAAAGCTGGTGGGAGGCGAGTTCGGCCGCCGTCAGCTCCTCGGCGCGGAGCGCCAGGCCCCGGACCCTGGCGCGCTGCAGGCCCAGCGCGTCGTGCAGCGCATAGGCGGCGGCGGTCAGTCCGGGGGTGTGCGCGGTGGGTTCGGGCAGCCTGCGGGTGCGGGTGGTGGCGGTGCGGTCGGCATAGCGGACGGTGAGGGTGAGGGCTCGGGCCACCTGCCCCTCGGCGCGCAGTCGGAACCCCAGCTCGTCGGCGAGGGTGAGCAGCGCGCCGCGACGCCGGCCGGTGTCGAGTTCGTCCCGTTCGAAGCGGTGCTCGGCGCCCGCGGAGCGCGGCGGTGCCGTGGGGGTGACAGGTGCGGGGTCGATCCCCCGCGCCCGCTCGTGCAGCCGCCGCCCCGCCGCGGCGCCGAGGATCCGCTGGAGCGTGGCGGGCGGCGCGGCGGCGAGCCGGCCGACGCTGTCGAGGCCGTAGGCGCACAGCGCACGCGCCGTCGCGGGGCCGACCCCGTGCAGCGCGGCCACCGGTCTGCGGTCGAGGAAGCCGGCCGCGTCCTCGGGGCGCACCTCGCGCACCCGCCCCGGCTCCCCCGCCTGTGCGGCCATCCGCGCCAGCAGCGGATTGGCGGCGACCCCGACGGTGCAGTCGGTGCCGTACAGCGCGAGGGCGCGCAGCCGCACGAGCCGTGCCAGGTCGACGGCGTCCCGTCCGAAGTACCGCAGCGCGCCCCGGACGTCGGCGAGCGCGGCGTCCGGCGGCAGGGCCTGGACGACGGGGGTGATGTCGGTCAGCAGGGCGAGGAGCGCGTCGTGGCGTCCGGGCCCGGCGGCCCCGGTGTGGTCGAAGTGCACATAGAGCACGTGGGATCGCCGGAGTCCGGCCGGTGCCGGCGCCGGGCCGCTCATCCCGCGCTCCCCGGGCTGGAGTGCCACATCCTGCGGAGCGCCCTGGCCGAGCCCGCCGTCTCGCCCGCGGGGCGGAGGTCCGCCCAGGGATGCATCGCGTATCCGGGGGCGACCTGGAGGGTGCGGCCCGGGCCGTCGGCGGGCTGCGGACCGCCCTCCGGCGGCTCCGCCAGCCGGGCCGTGACCGCCTCCAGGCCGCCGGAGCGGCGCAGCTCGACCAGTTCGGCCAGGTCCCAGGCTGCGGAGCCGACGACGGTGAGGCTGCGCGGCCCGCGCCGCTGGACGACGCCGCGCACCAGCAGCAGCCAGGAGTGGAAGACGGTGTGGGCGCAGGCGGCGTGCGCGTCCTCGAAGAAGGCGAGGTCGGACAGGCCGGTGCCGTCGTCCAGGGTGGTGAAGATGACGCGCTTGCCCGAGGCGAGCGGCGGGGTCTGGGTGGCGGCCTTGGCCCCGGCGATCAGCACCGTCTCGCCGTGCCGTGCCGAGCGCAGGGTACGGGCCGAGCGGGCGCCCAGTTCCCGCAGGAAGGCGACGTGGTCGGTCATCAGATGGCGGGAGGTGTCCATGCCCAGGACGTCGAGCTCGGCGCCGAGCCGTTCGCCCCGGTCCAGGTCGGGCAGGTGGACCGGTTCGGCCTGCTGCGGGGCCCGGTCCGCGGACGCGGCGCCCTCGCCCAGTGCGAGCTGCCCCTCGCGTGCTCCGGCCGCGCGCTGGGTGCGGTGCAGTTCGGCGAGGTGCAGCAGCAGATCGCGGCGGTTGCCGCCGGGGGCGAAGGCGTCCAGCGCGCCGACCTGGGCGAGGCGTTCGGCCACGGGCCGGGAGGGGCGGGCCCGGCGCCAGAAGTCCGCGAGCGAGTCGTAGGGCTGCCCGGCCTCGATACGGGCCGCGTCGGCCTCGCTGATGCCCTGCACCTCACCGAGCGCGAGGCGCAGCCCCCACACCTTGGATTCGGACTCCAGTTCGATCCGATAGGACGCGGCGGACCGGTTCACCTCCAGCGGCAGCACCGGAACCCCGCGCCGCCGGGCGTCCGCCAGCAGCAGCCGCTTGGGGTACATCCCCGGGTCGTGCTCCAGGATCCCGGCGTAGAAGGCGGCGGGCCGGTGCGCCTTGAGCCACGCGGACTGGTAGGTCGGCACGGCGAACGCCACGGCGTGCGCCTTGCAGAACCCGTAGGAGCCGAAGGACTCCACGATCTCCCAGGCGTGCGCGACGGTCCCGGCCGCGAACCCCCGGCGCGCCGCCGCGCGTTCGAACCAGAGCTTCGCGGCGGGACGCTGCTCGTCGTCCTTGAGTACCCGCCGCACCTCGTCCGCCCGGCCGCGGTCGCAACCGGTGAAGCGCGAGAGGATGCGGATCACCTGCTCGTGGAAGACCGCGACGCCGTACGTCTCGGCCAGCGGCTCCGCCAGGTCGGGATGCGGATGGCGGATGCGGCGCCGCCCGTGCCGGGCTTCGACGAAGGGGTGGACCATGTCGGCGCCGACGGGTCCCGGCCGGAAGAGGGAGATGTCCACGACCAGGTCGTGGAAGGTCTCCGGCTGGAGCCGGCCGATCAGCTCGCGCTGGCCCGGCGACTCGATCTGGAAGCAGCCCAGCGTCTCGGAGGAGCGGATCAGCTCGTAGGTGGCCCGGTCCCCCTCAGGGACCGCGTCCAGGTCGATCCGCTCCCCCGCCGCGCGCTCCACCTCGGCGACCGCGTACGCCATCGCCGACTGGAGCCGCACGCCCAGCACATCCAGCTTGAGCAGCCCGAGGTCCTCCACGTCGTCCTTGTCGAACTGCGCCATCGCGAAGCCCTCGCCGCTGGTGGGCACGACGGGCGTACGGGCACGCAGCGACGCGTCCGAGAGCAGCAGCCCGCACGGGTGCATGGCCAGCCCGCGGGGCAGCCCGTCCAGCGCCTCGACCAGCTCCCAGAAGCGCTCCCCGTGCCCGGCGGGCGCCCCCTCGGCCGCCTCCTGCCGCAGCTCCGCCAGCTCCGGCAGCTCGGCCAGCGCGGAGCGCGCGTCCCGCGCCCTGATGTGCGGGAACGCCTTGGCCAGCCGGTCGGTCTCGGCCGGGTCCAGCGCCAGCGCCGCGCCGACGTCGCGGATGGCGTGCCGCACCCGGTAGGTCTCGGGCATGGCGACGGCGGCCACCCGCTCCTCGCCGAAGCGTTCGAAGACCGCGCGGTAGACCTCCAGCCGCCGGGCCGACTCCACGTCGATGTCGATGTCCGGCAGCTCGGCCCGGCGCGGGGAGAGGAACCGCTCCATCAGCAGCCCGTGCTCGACCGGGTCGGCGTGCGCGATGCCCAGCAGGTGGTTGACGAACGACCCGGCGCCCGAGCCGCGCGCGGCGACCCGGATGCCCCGCTCCCGCACGTCCTCGACGATGCGGGCGACGGTCAGGAAGTACGAGGAGTAGCCGAGCTTCTCGATGACGGCCAGCTCGTCCTCCAGCCGCCGCCAGCGGGCGGGCTGCCGGTCGTAGCGGCGGGTGACCATCGCGGCGGCGCAGCGGGAGCGCAGGACCCGCACGGCGGTGCGGCCGCCGGTGCCGGCCAGCCGGGACTCGGGGAAGTGGACCCGGCCCAGGCCCAGATCCTCCTCGGGGTCGACCCGGCAGGTCTCCGCGGTCTCCTCGGTGAGGGCGAGGAGACGGTGTGCGGTGTTGCGCCGGTACCCGGCGGCCTCGGCGATCCGCTCCGCGGCGGCGGCCATCTCCGCGGGCCCCTTCAGCCAGCGCTCACCGCTGTCGAGCCCCGCCCGCGGGTCGACGGGGACGAGGCGGCGGGCGGCGTCCAGCACGTCGGCGACGTTCACCTCGGCGGACGGAGCCGGATCGGCGTAGCGCACGGCGTTGGTCAGGACGGGTGCGACGCCCTCCTGCGCCGCCAGTCCCAGCGCTCGGGCGGCCTCGCGCAGCGGCCCGGCGGCGGAGACGGCCAGCCGGAGCGCGTCACCGTAGATCTCGCGCCACCACCCCAGGAGCGCGGCCGCGCGATCGGGGCGGCCCGCGGCGAGGGCGCGCCCGACGTCGGAGCCGGCGCCGAGCAGCACCGTCACCGCGCCGCCGCGCAGCGCGGTCCGCGGGAGGAGCGGCGCGTCCTGCCCGGCGGCGTGCGCCTCGGTGATCATCCGGCACAGTTCGGCCCAGCCGCGGGCGCCGTCGCGGGCGAGGAAGACGGCGCGCCGGGCGGACTCGTCGACGAAGCGCCCGCCTCGGACCGGGGTGCGGCGCCGCTCTCCGCCTCGCACGTCCGGCTGGTCCGGTGGCGGCCCGACCGCGAGGTCGACCCCGTACACCGGGCGCACCCCGGCGCGTGCGCACGCCTTCGTGAAGCGGACGGCACCCGCGACGCCGTCCCGGTCGGTGAGGGCGACAGCGGCCATTCCCCGCTCGGCGGCCCGCTCGGCGAGAGCCTCGGGGTGCGAGGCGCCGAAGCGCATGGAGAAGCCGGAGGCCACGTGCAGATGCGTGAACGCCGACATCGTCCGCACCACCTCCTGCCTCAGCACCCCCTCTGTCCCGAGCAACCACAATAGACCAGCTATCGAATCTGTATTCGAATAGCACACCACGCCACCGCCCCCTCCGCCGCACGGGGGCGGCCGGCCGGGCGGCGGACCCCGTGACAGGCGGCCGCGGCAGGCTCGGGACCGGCGGCCGGGACCGGCGCGGCCGGGACCGACGGCCGGGAGTCGGCCGGCTCACATATGGGTGCCGCCGTCGATGCGCAGTTCGGTGCCGGTGATGAAGGCGCCGTCCTCGGAGGCCAGCATCGCGATGGCACCCGCCACGGTCTCCGGGCCCGCGAACCCCTCCCCGAGGGCCGGTACGAGCTTCGTGAACAGGTCCGGGTCGGCGTCCCGGGGCAGCCCCGGAGCCCGGGTCATACCGGAGTCGATGGAGCCGGGCGCCACACAGACGGCCCGCAGCCCCTGCTTGCCGTACTCGGCCGCGATGGCGTGCGTGAAGGACTGGATGCCGCCCTTGGAGGCGGCATAGGCGGCCATGTAGGGATGCGCGAAGCTCGCCGAGGTCGAGCTGAAGTTGACGACGACACCCTTTCCGGTCGCCAGCAGCGCGGGCAGCGCCTGCCGGGTCACCAGGAAGGTGCCGGTGAGGTTGACGCCGATGATCCGGTTCCAGAACTCCAGGGTCATCGCCCCGGTGTGCCGCGAATCGAGGATGCCCGCCGCGTTGACCAGCACGTCCAGGCCCCCGAGGTGCTCGACGGCGGCATCGACCCGCGCGCGCACGGAATCCTCGTCGGCGATGTCGAGGACCGTACGGCTCAGCCGCTCGTCCGTGCCCGCCTCGGCGGCCAGCGCGCGGGTCTTCTCCAGTCCGGCCTCGGCGATGTCGGCGGCGGCGACACTGCCGCCCTCCGCGAGTATCCGCAGCGCGGTGGCCTGGCCGATACCGGAGCCGGCTCCGGTGACCAGGACTCTGCGGCCGGTGAAGCGGTTCATGACCGACTCCCCTTCTGGTGTGGGATGCCCGTTTCGGGCGCGTTCTCGAACACAGTACGCCTGAATGGCATGACGTGCCATCTCGGCGCATCACGCAATCCAGCGCGTCCTCTGGCATACGCTTCGACCCATGACCCCCCAGCCCGACAGGCCGACCCCGCACACCACCCGCCCCTCCCTCACCGAACGCCGCAAGGCCGAGACCGAACGGGAGATCGCGCGGCACGCCGCCGGACTGTTCTCCGCACACGGCGCGGCGAGCGTCACGGCGGAGGGGATCGCCCGCGCGGCGGGCGTCTCGCTGCGCACCTTCTACCGCTACTTCCGCACCAAGGAGGAGGCGGTCGCCCCGCTGCTGACCGGCGGCGTACGCCAGTGGCTGGCCGACCTGGCCGCCGCGCCCGCCGGGCTGCCCGTCGCCCGGGCCCTGGAGCACGCCGTCCGGGCGGCACTCACCCCGGCCGGGCCGTACGCGGACCTCCAGACCGAGGCGCTGGAGAGCACCCGGGGGCTGCTGCGCGCCGTCCCCGGCGATCCGGCACTGCGTTCGGTGTGGCTGCGGGTGCACGCGGAGACGGAGGAGGCGCTGGTGCCCGTACTGGCCGGGCTCGCCCGCAAGGACACCGACCCGCTGGAGCTGCGGCTGACGGCGAGCGCGGCCAATGCCGCCATGCGGATCGCGATGGAGACCTGGTCGGCCGGCGAAGCGGATTCCGACGATCCGGAACGGGGGCCCGCCGCGCTCGCCGTACGCTGTCTGCGGGGGCTGACCGCGGGACTGCACACGCCCCGCGCGTGACCCCCCGAGGCCGGGCGCCTCCGGCACCGGTTCCCCCCGATGCCGGTGCGACCCGGTGCCGGCGCCACCCGGTGCCGGTGCGACCCGGTGCCGGTGCGACCGTGCCGGGCTGTGACCCAAATCAAAGTGCTGGCACCCCGTACCCGGCACCGTGCAGGGTAGGGGCACGCGGGACACGCACGAGACCAGCGCGGCGGGACGAACCCACGAGGCCGCGCGTTCAGCAGAAGGAGCCCCATGAAGGTCGGGATTGTCGGAGCCACCGGTCAGGTCGGCACAGTGATGCGCGAGATTCTGGCCGAGCGTGATTTCCCGGTCGACGAACTGCGGCTGTTCGCCTCCGCGCGCTCCGCGGGCCGGACGCTGCCCTGGAAGAGCGGCGAGGTGACCGTCGAGGACGCGGCCACGGCCGACTACGCCGGTCTGGACATCGTCCTGTTCTCCGCGGGCGGTGCCACCTCCAAGGCGATCGCCGAGAAGGTCGCGGCCCAGGGCCCGGTCGTCATCGACAACTCCTCGGCCTGGCGGATGCACCCCGAGGTGCCGCTGGTCGTCTCCGAGGTGAACCCGGACGCGGCCCGGCAGCGCCCCAAGGGCATCATCGCCAACCCGAACTGCACCACCATGGCCGCGATGCCGGTGCTGCGTCCGCTGCACGCGGAGGCGGAGCTGACCGCGCTGGTCGTCGCCACCTACCAGGCGGTCTCCGGCAGCGGCCTGGCGGGCGTCGCCGAACTGGACGGCCAGGCGCGCAAGGCGGTGGAGAACGACGCCACCCGGCTCGCCTTCGACGGCGACGCCGTGGACTTCCCCGAGCCGGACAAGTTCAAGCGGCCCATCGCCTTCAACGTGCTGCCGCTGGCCGGATCGATCGTCGACGACGGCCTGGCCGAGACCGACGAGGAGCAGAAGCTCCGCAACGAGAGCCGCAAGATCCTGGACATCCCCGCCCTGAAGGTCTCCGGCACCTGCGTGCGCGTCCCCGTCTTCACCGGTCACTCGCTGCAGGTCAACGCCCGCTTCGCCAGCCCGATCAGCCCCGAGCGGGCCGCCGAGCTGCTCGCCGGCGCTCCGGGCGTGGAGCTGTCCCCGATCCCCACCCCGCTCCAGGCCGCGGGCAAGGACGCCAGCTACGTGGGCCGGATCCGCGCCGACGAGACGGTCGAGCACGGGCTGTCGCTCTTCCTGTCCAACGACAACCTCCGCAAGGGCGCCGCACTCAACGCCGTGCAGATCGCCGAGCTGGTCGCCGCCGAACTGGGCTGACCACCGGGGCGTACGGAACGGACCGGCGAAGCGCCCGGACCGGGTCGGCCGCCCGGAGGGAAAGCCGGGTCGCACCCTCGCCCCCGGCGCACCGGCCCGCCTTCCGGCACCCGGAACGCGGCACGGCAGCCGCACAGCAGCACGGAACCCCCCGGACCGCGTCCGGGGGGTTCCGCTGTGGGGGGTTCCGAGCCCCTCCCCGAGGGGCTCACCAGGATCCCGTCCGAAGGCCGGGCCCGTCGCCCGGCCGACCGGGGCCGGCCGGTCCCGCGGGGTCAGCCGATCGTGGCACCGAGCGCGTCGAGCGCGGCGGGCACCGGCTGGAAGTAGGTCTCGCCGCCGGACGAGCAGTCACCGCTGCCACCGGAGGTGAGGCCCAGCGCCTTGTCGCCCGCGAAGAGCGAGCCGCCGCTGTCGCCCGGCTCGGCGCACACATCGGTCTGGATCAGCCCCTCGACGGTGCCCTCCGGGTAGGAGACGGAGGCGTCCAGCGCCTTGACCGTGCCGTCGTGCACCTGGGTGGTGCTGCCGCTGCGGGTGACCTTCTGGCCCACCTCGGCCTCTCCGGCGCCGGAGATGGCCTGGGTGCTGCCGTCGTACAGGTCCACCTCGCTCGGGTGGTCGGTGTCGCCGGTGTAGGTGGCGATGCCGTAGTCGTTGCCCGGGAACTTGCCCTCTCCGCTCTCCGCGATGGGCTGGCCGCCCTGCGAGTCGGACCAGGAGGAGATCGCGGTGGTGCAGTGGCCCGCGGTCAGGAAGCCGGGCTTGCCGTCCGCGGTGGTGACGTTGAAGCCGAGCGAGCAGCGCCCGCCGTCGCCCCAGATGGCGTCCCCACCAGCGATCTTGGTGGTGAACTTGCCTTCGGTGCGCTTCAACTCGACCTTGCCGCCCTCGGCCTTGAGCTGCTTCTTGAGCTCGGCGAGCTCGGCGCCCTTGACCGTGCTGTCGGCGGTGACGACCACCTTGTTGGCCTTCACGTCGACGGCGCGGGCCGTGCCCGTCACATCGTCCTCGGTGAGCGTCTTCTTGGCGGAGGTGAGCTGGGAGAGCGTGTGCTGGACGACCCGGGCCCTGGCTCCGGCCGCCTCGACCTTCTCCTTGGCCGCGTCGTCGGTCACGTTGACGACGAGTTGCTTGGCCTTGGCGTCGTAGTAGGCTCCCGCGTCACCCTTGATGTCCGAGGTGAGCTTGGAGGCCAGCTTCGAGGCCGAGCCGGACGAGAGGGTCTTGACCGAGGGGGCCTCGGGCGCGGCGTTGGCGGTGGTGACCGTGAGTGCGCCGGCCGCGAGGGCCGCGGCGCCCGCGCCGGCCAGCAGTATCCGCCTCTTGGGTACGCGTCGGTGGTCGGACAAGGTGATACCTCCAGTGGGGGGTTGGGGCCGCCCCGGAGCGGGGTGGTCCCGGAGGATGTACGGACACGGCCCTCTTGCCCAAGAGAAAGTCGCGTCCATGCCAACGTGTGCGCCGAGTATTGCGATCCCCCCGACCTCCGCACAAGGTCCAGATCACGTCAGCCGACCGGAAGTTCGGTCCGGCTGTCAAGATGCCGAACATCCCTTTCCATCCCTGACGTCCGGCGGAACGAACACGACGCGCGACACCGCGTGTTCATGAGGTAAGGCATGGACCTGTCCGGTATTCGTCGCCGCGGAGGCCGAATTGCGGCAGCACAACGAAGCACTTCGCCGCGCCCCCGCCCGCGTGCGGCGACGTGGCGCCCGTCGCGCGCACCAACACACCCGCGCACGTGCGCACAAAGACGCCCCGCCGGAGGAACGGCCCACCCGCGCACCCCCGCACCCCCGCACCCCCGCACCAGGACACTCCGCTCCCAGGACACTCCGCGGACACGGACCTGCCCGCACGCACGGAAGTGCCCGTACACACACCCAGGGAGCGTGTACGGGCACAGGACCGAGCGCTACTCGCCCGGCCGGCACGGGTGGCGGTACGTCAGTAGACGTTCACGCCGTACGCGTTGAGCGCCTCGGTGACCGGCTGGAAGAAGGTCGTCCCACCACTGCTGCAGTTGCCGCTGCCGCCGGAGGTGAGGCCGAGTGCGGTGCTGCCCCGGTAGAGGGGACCGCCGCTGTCGCCCGGCTCCGCGCACACGGTGGTGCGGATGAGGCCGTAGACGATGTCGCCGCCGCCGTAGTTGACCGTGGCGTTGAGCCCGGTCACCCGGCCGCTGTGGGTGCCGGTGGTGCTGCCGCGCCGGGTCACGGTCTGCCCCACGGACGGGGTGCCGGCGCTGGTGATGTCCTGCCCGCCGACGGTACCGGGGTGCGAGATCGAGGTGTTGCTGTAACGCACGATCCCGTAGTCGTTACCGGGGAAGCTGGAGCCGGCAGTGGGCCCGATGAGAGTGGAGTGGCTGGAGTTGGTGTACCAGTTGCCCCCGCCCTCGGTGCAGTGCCCGGCGGTCAGGAAGTAGTAGGTGCTGCCGCGGCGGACGTTGAAGCCCAGCGAACAGCGGTAGGAACCCGAGTAGACGGCGTCCCCGCCGGAGAGGTACTTCTTGAACGTACCCTTGACGTGCTCGATCTCCACCGCACCCGCGTTCTTCCCCGCGGAGTGCCGGATCCGGGCGATGTCGGCACGTGAGACGCGACTGTCGACCGCGACGACGACCTTGTCGCTCTTCTTGTCGACGTGCCAGGCCGTGCCGGCGACATCCGCCGCGCGCACGGCGTCGCTCGCCGAGCCGAGCTGGCTCGCGGTGAAGGTGTGGGGGGACGGAGCTTCCGCGGCGGCCGTGGCGGGCGCGATCAGCGCCCCGGCCGCCGCCATGCCCGACGCGACGGCGATCAGCCGGTTGCGTCTGCGTCCGGCCGTGCCGTCGTTGGCTTTTGTGCGTTTGGTCTTCACTTTTCCTCCCGATCAGGGAAACCAAGCGTGCTCCTGACAAACGCTGCATGGAGTATTCGCGGTGGCATTCCGGCCCCGCAAGGGTGTCTTTCGGACTCCGTCGGTCCAGTTCGCGTCCCGTCCACACCGTTTGACACCAGGAGGTGCGGGGGAGAAGACGGTCCTGGCCTATCCCTGGCCAGCCCCTTGTCAATCTGGGCGCACGACCGGACCGTCGCTCACTCGGATGTCGTCGGGCGACCACCGGTCACGGCCGGAACGGGGCAATGCGGCACAATCCCGCGCCCTGTCACCAGCCACTCGGAACAACAACCTTGATCGAGCGCCACCCGTTGTGCACCAGAACCGTCACGAATGCCGTGCTGGACGGGTAACCGCTTGGCGCATCATCAGCATCATGGACGACCATAGGGGTTGCGGACCCGCGGCGGAGCGCTAGCAACGGTGGGACACCGCGCAGAGGAGAGGAGGCGTCCATGGGATCGGTGCGCAAGGCGAGTGCCTGGCTGGGCCTCGTCGACGACAGCGAGATGCGGTACTACGACTATGCCGACGGGGCGGACGGCCCGGCCGAAGGGCCGGAGACCGGGAACGCCGCACGCGAGCCGTGGGTCACCGACCCCAGAGTGCGCGTCACGGCCGAGACGGCACAGGACCAGGGCACCAAGATCGCAACGGTCAGCCCGGACTGCTTCCGGGACGCCCGCGGCATCGGCGAGCTCTTCCGGGACGGGGTCCCGGTGATCGTCAACCTCACCGCCATGGACCCCGCGGACGCCAAGCGCGTGGTCGACTTCGCGGCCGGGCTGACCTTCGGCCTGCGCGGCTCCATCGAACGGGTCGCCAACCGCGTCTTCCTGCTGACGCCGCCCGACTACAGCGTCGTCACCAACGAGGACCGCCGCGACCAGGGCGGCTTCTTCAACCAGAGCTGAGCTGCGGAGGGGCTGGGGAGCAGCCCCTCCGCAGCGTGGCGGACGCCGCTCAGCCCCGGAAGGCGTCGACACCGGTCAGCGCCTTGCCCAACACCAACTGGTGCATCTCCACCGTCCCCTCGTAGGTGAGCACGGACTCCAGGTTGGTGCTGTGCCGCATCACGGGATACTCCAGCGAGACACCGTTGGCACCCAGCACCGTCCGGGCGGTCCGGCAGATCTCGATGGCCTCCCGCGTGTTGTTCAGCTTGCCCAGGCTGATCTGCTCCGGCCGCAGCCGTCCCGCGTCCATCCGCCGCCCCAGGTGGTGCGCGAGCAGCATCCCCTTGTGCAACTCGACCGCCATGTCGGCCAGCTTGGCCTGGGTGAGCTGGAAGGCGGCCAGCGGCTTGCCGAACTGCTCCCGTTCGGTGGCGTAGGCCAGCGCCGTCTCGAAGCACGACCGCGCGGCACCCATGGAGCCCCACACGATCCCGTACCGGGCGTGGCTCAGACAGCTCAACGGGCCGCGCAGCCCCCGCGCCTCGGGCAGCACCGCATCCGCCGGCAGCCGCACCTCGTCGAGGACGAGTTCGCTGGTGACCGAGGCGCGCAGGGACCACTTGTGCTTGATCTCGGGTGCCGAGAAGCCCGGCGCGTCCGTCGGGACCACGAATCCGCGGACCCCTTCCTCGGTGCGGGCCCAGACCACGGCGACTCCGGCCACCGAGCCGTTGGTGATCCACATCTTGCGGCCGGTGAGCACCCAGTCCGCACCGTCGCGCCGGGCGTGCGTCCGCATTCCGCCGGGGTCGGAGCCGTGGTCGGGTTCGGTCAGCCCGAAGCAGCCGATCACCTCGCCCGCCGCCATCGGCGGCAGCCAGCGCTGCTTCTGCTCCTCGCTGCCGAACCGGTGGATGGCGTACATCGCCAGCGAGCCCTGGACCGAGACCAGGGAGCGGATGCCGGAGTCGGCGGCCTCCAGCTCCAGGCAGGCCAGACCGTACTGCACGGCACTCGCGCCCGCGCATCCGTAGCCGGTCAGGGGCATGCCCAAGGCGCCGAGCGAGCCGAGTTCCCGGGCGAGTTCGCGGATGCCGGGCAGCTCACCCCGCTCGTACCAGTCGGCGACCTGGGGCAGGACCCGGTCGGCGGCCCAGGAGCGCACGGTGTCGCGCACGGCGCGGTCCTCGTCGCCGAGCAGGTCGTCGATCCCCAGCGGATCGTGCGCGTCGAACGCGGGCAGCGGGCTCATGGGCGGCCTCCGGGAAGGGAACGATCACGGATACCGACCAGACGCTACGGCTGGGTAACGCCCCGCGACAAGGGGTTCTCGGCGCGCCCCGGACGGTCCTCGCAGATCCGGGCCCGCTGCGCGGAACCGGAGGCGGCACCCGGCCCGGCGCCGCCGGAACCCTCCACGCGCACGGTGCCGCCGGCGGTCTCCATCCGCCGGGGCAGCCGGAGCGCCGCCAGCGCACCGAGCAGCAGCAGGCAGGCACTGACCAGCAGCGTCACATGCAGTCCGGTGACGAACGAGGACCGCGCGGCGGACCGCAGCGCGGCGCCCGGAGCGCCGCCGAGGTGTCCGGCGACCTCGTACGCCTCCCCCAGCGAGTGCGCCGCGTCGGCGCCGGTGCGGTCGGGGAGGCCGAGGCGTCGCGCCGCGTCCCGCACCCCCGGCCCATAGGCGGCGTTCATCACGCTGCCCAGCAGTGCGATGCCGATGCCGGCGCCGAGCTGGTAGGCGGTCTCACCGACGGCGGCCGCGCCCCCGGACCGGCCGGGCGGTGCCTCGCTGAGCATGGACTCGTAGCAGCCGAACAGGGTGGTCTCCAGGCCGAAGCCGAGCAGCACGAACCCGCCGACCAGCAGGCCCGGCCGATCGTGCTGGCCCACCCCGGTCAGACACAGCACTGCGGCCGCGGTCGCCAGGAAGCCGAGCGCGACCATCGCGCGCGGCCCCAGCAGCGCCAGCAGCCGGGAGCCCAGCAGCCCCGCCGCGATGGCGGCCACGGACAGCGGCAGCAGCCGCACTCCGGTCTCCAGCGGGGAGAGCCCGAGGACGAGCTGCAGATACTGGGCCGCGATCAGCGCGAGTCCGACCAGCGCCAGCACGGTCAGCACGATGCAGCCCACGGAGGTGCCGAACGCGGCCCGGGTGAGGGTGCCGAAGTCGATCAGCGGATGGGTGCGCCGCCGCTGGCGGCGCACGAACAGCGCGATCAGCACGGTCCCGGCGAGCAGCGGCAGCCAGCACAGCGGGGTGAGCACCTCGCCGCCGCCCGCCTGCTTGACCCCGAGTATCACCCCGAAGAGGCCCAGCGCCGCCATCACGGCACCCAGGACGTCCCAGGGGCCGCCGCTGCCGGTGGCCGACTCCGGCAGCAGCCACCGCCCCACCGGAAGGCTGGCGGCCATCAGCGGAATGTTGACCAGGAAGACCGAGCCCCACCAGAAGTGCTCCAGCAGCGCTCCCCCGGCCAACGGCCCGACCGCCGCGCCCACCGCGGCGACGGCGCTCCAGATGCCGACGGCCAGGGCACGCTCGCGGCGGTCGGGGAAGACCTGGCGCAGTATCGAGAGGGTGGCGGGCATGATCATGGCGCCGCCCACTCCGAGCAGCCCCCGGGCGACGATCAGCACGTCCGCGGTGGGCGCGTACGCGGCGACGGCGGAGGCGGCGGCGAAGAGCGCGTAGCCGAACAGCAGCACCCGGCGGGTGCCGATCCGGTCGCCCAGGGTGCCGAAGAGGATCAGCAGCGAGGCGCACACCAGCGGATACGTGTCCACGATCCACAGCAGCTCGATCGAGCCGGGGCGCAGGTCCTCGGAGACCGCGGGCACGGCGACGTGCAGCACGGTGGCGTCGACGGCCACCAGCAGCAGGCTCGTGCAGAGCACGACGAGCACGACCCACCGGTTCGCCTCCCGGTCGGACCGCCGTGCTCCCGGTCCGCTGCCGGGGACGTCCGCCGCCGTCCGCGATATGGCCGTGGTCGTCCCGGACATGTACGCACCTCCTGTTGCTCTCGCACCCGCGGGACGGACCGTGGGGGTGGGGGACGGCTGCCCGGTCGCGGCTGTCGCACGCGGACCGATCGGCGTCGGCGTCCGGCCCCGGTGAAGAGGGGCGAGTGCCGGTCAGCGTACGCGAACCGGCACGGGCGTCCAGTGCTCCCCCGTCAAACGGAAGGAGCGCCCCCGGTGCAGCTGCCCGACGTGCGGCCGTTCATGACCGCGATTTTCCCGCAGTTTCCGGACACCGGTCGCGTCCTGCCCGTCGGCCGTCCCGCCGCACCGGGTGCCGGGAGCGTGGCCAATAATCGTCCGAATGACTGACCTCGCCGACCCGGGCACGCCCGAGGTGCGTCCCGGGACCACCGGATACGGCAGCTCCCGGCCCCTGCGCGGACCCGCCGCAGCGCTGCTGGGCTACACGGGCGTGCGCGTGCTGAGTCTGCTCGTGCTGGCGCTCTGGAGCGCCGAGCGCGGCACGAGCGCGCACACTCTGCTCACGGCCCGCTGGGACTCCCTGTGGTACACCCGGGTCGCCGACGGCGGGTACGGCTACCAGGTGCGGCTCCCGGACGGCGCCGTCCATTCCGACCTGGCCTTCTTCCCGCTGCTGCCGGCGCTGGAGCGCGGGCTGGCCGGCCTCTTCCCGCTCACCGCGCCGGACGCGGGCATGCTGGTGAGCTGGCTCTCCTCGCCGGCGGCGGCCTGGGCGCTGTATCTGACGGGCGCGCGGCTGCACGGGCACCGGGCGGGAGTGTGCCTGGCGGTGCTGTGGGCAGCGCTGCCGGTCGGCGTGGTGCAGTCGATGGCCTACAGCGAGTCGCTGTTCACCGCACTGGCCGCCTGGGCGCTGTGGTCGGTGCTGCGGGGCCGGTGGGTGTGGGCGGGCACGCTGGCCGCGCTGGCGGGACTGACCCGCCCGGTGGGGGCCGCCGTGGTGGCCGCGGTGTGGATCGCGGCGCTGCTGGAACTGCGGCGGGAGCGGCGCCGGCCGGATGCGCGGATGGCGCTGGGACTGCTGCTGGCACCGATGGGATGGCTGGGGTACGTCGTATGGGTGGGGTTCCGCACCGGAAGTGTGACCGGGTACCTGGACGTCCAGGGGCAGTGGGGCAACGGCTTCGACGGCGGCTGGGCGTTCGCGGGGTTCGTCCGGGACACCTTCGCGGACACGGCCGCCGGCGGCCTGGGGCTGCTCGCGGGGGTGGCGCTGGTGCTCTGGCTGTACGTGCTGTGCGTCCGCCGTGGGCAGCCCGCTGCGCTGCTGGTGTACACGGGCTTGGTGGTGGCTCTCGCGCTGGGTGCGAAGGGGTACTTCGGCTCCAAGCCCCGGCTGCTGCTGCCCGCCTACCCGCTGCTGCTCCCGGTGGCGGCCGCGCTGGCCCGGTGGCGGCGCGCGGCTGCCGCGGCGGTGCTGTGCGGCCTGGCAGCCGTCTCGGCCTGCTACGGCGCCTGGTGGCTCAACGGCTCCGGACCGCCGTGAGACCGGGGCCGGGGCGCGCCGGACTCCGGTGAGCGCAAGGGGCGTACGCAGGGGCGCGGGTCGGACCGACGCGCGGAGGAAAAGCGGGGCGCACCGGCCGGCGAATGGTGCGAATTTTCCGTCAACCCACGTGTGACGGAAGTCGCTTCACGGTCCCGTCCCGACAATGAATCGGGCCCGGAATCGTGGGAGATAAACAGAACCCGAGCCCGCCCGGGGTGCTTTTGCACATCACATCGGCATCACGAACGGGCCGCCCTCGCCGGACCGGCTCTTCACGGCCGGTAATCTCGATTAGGTGCGTACCGACCGAATCTTCTCCCGGCTGGAGCAGGAGCCTCATCGCCCCCGCGGGCCCTTCCCGCGGATGAGCCCTGTCCGGCTGGGCCTGTTCAGCACCACGGTCGCCTTCTACCTGGCGATCGTGGTCGCCGTGCTGGGCACGACATGGCTCGTGCAGCTCGACTGGCAGGTCATGCTCTTCCGCCCGTACAAGCAGTGGCCCACCATCCACGGGTTCCTGGACGCTTTCGTGGTGCTGGGACAGCGCGGTCCCACCGCGGTGCTGGTCGCGGCGTGGCTGGGCTGGCGCTCCTGGCGGCAGCGCACGCTGCGCCCGCTGCTGGCCCTGGGGTTCGCGCTGCTGCTGCTCAACGCGTCGGTCGGCGCCGTCAAGATCGGCCTCGGCCGGCTGGGCCCGCACTACGCCACCGAGATCGGCTCGGCCGAACTGTGGGCCGGCGGGGATATATTCCCTTCGGGACACACCGCCAACGCCGTGGTGACCTGGGGCATCCTCGCCTACCTGGCCACCACGCCGCGAGCCCGCAGATGGCTCTCCGTCGTCGCCGCCGTCTTCGCACTCGGGGTGGGCGCGACCACCGTCTACCTCGGTACGCACTGGGTGAGCGACGTACTCCTCGGCTGGGCCGCGGGGCTGCTGATCCTGCTGGGACTGCCCTGGTGCGAACCCGCGATCGCGCGGGTGGAGGCGACGGTCCTGGCGCTGCGCGACCGGTTCAGCACGGCGGGCTCACCGCACCCGGGTGCCTCGTCCCCGGCCGCCTCGCCCGCCGCGCAGCCGATGCCGGCCCGGCAGCCGCTGGTCGGGGCACGGCTCCCGGCGCAGGACTCCGGGAACGGGACCCGCGCGGGGCTGCCGCGCACGGCGGACGAGGCGCGCTCGGCCGCCTCGTCCCGGTCCTGACCGCCGGTCCTCAGCCCGCCCAGCAGCGGACCACCCGGTCGCCCTCGACCGCCAGGTTCAGCCGCCCCACCACGTACTCCATGGTGATGATCGCGTCCGGCTCCAGCCGCCGCACGCTCGGCCAGCCCCGCGCGCGGGCCCGCCGTTCGGCCTCCTCCGCTCCGAGGCCCACGTAGTCCTCGGGAGCGTCCTCGGGAGCGTCGTCGGGGGGCTGCGGTGCTGCGGGTTCCGGTGCCATGGGACCACCGTATGCACACGGCAGCCGGAAGTCCCGCCTTCGCAGCAGCGGCGTCACACTTGCGTCACAACGCTCCGTGCACTCGCCCCCGTTGCCCGCTTCACTCGTACGTGGCCGCTGCACGTCCGTACGCCCCGCAATTCGGCGAATTCCGCATTCGCTTTCCGGTGCCCGGATCAGAGGCATTGCCGACTGTCTTACGAATTCCGGAACCGTCTGGGAAGCACACGTGAAAACCGTCGGAAGAGTTGTCGAATAGTGCGCTACCGCCGCTCCCCCGCCCGGTCGGCGGGGACCAGTGCACGGGACAGCCGATCCCGCAGCAGACCGATCTGCTCCGCCAGGTCCGCAGGCCCGCGGATCTCGAAGTCGAAGTCGAGCAGGAGCAGATGGACGAGCAGCATCTCCCGCGAGGGAGCCCCGGTCCGCAGCAGGCAACTGTGCTCGTCGACCGCTTCCAGCGTCCCGGTGGCCAGGGATATCCGCTCGGCCGCCACCGCCGCGGGAGCGTGGAGCAGAACGGTGGCCTGCGCCGGATAGGCGCGCGTGGACACGCCTTCGGCCACCCAGGCGGCCAGGTCCTCGGCAGGGGCCGGCCGGGGCTCGAACCGCGGCCCGTGCGGCGGGGTGAGGGTGATGCGGTCGGCCCGGAAGGTCCGCCAGTCGGCGCGCTCGGTGTCCCAACCCACCAGGTACCAGCGGCGGTGCGTGGTCACCAGCCGGTGCGGCTCCACGAGCCGCCGGGAGGAGGCGCCCCCGTGCGACTCGTACCGGAAGCGCAGCCGCTCGTGGTCACGGCAGGCGCGGGCGAGCTCGGCGAGCGTATCGGCCTCCACGGTGGGCCCGCGGTGCGGACCGGCCAGCGGCACGGTGAACTCGTTCAGCGCCGCCACCCGCCGGCGCAGCCGGTCCGGGAGGACCTGGTCCAGTTTGGCGAGGGCCCGCTCCGAGGCGTCCCTGACGCCCTCGACGGCGCCGCTCGACGCGCCGCGCAGCCCCACGGCGACGGCGACCGCCTCGTCGTCCGCCAGCAGCAGCGGCGGCAGCCGGGCACCGGCGCCGAGCCGGTAGCCGCCCGCCGTGCCGCTGACGGAGTGGACCGGATAGCCCAGCTCACGCAGCCGCTCCACGTCCCTGCGGACCGTGCGGGGGGTGACACCGAGCTGTCGGGCGAGGTCGCCGCCCGACCGGTCGGGATGGGTCTGCAGCAGCGAGAGCAGCCGTAACAGCCGTGCCGAGGTATCCAGCATGGAACGATTCTGGCAGCGCTCGCGGGCGGAGCGCGCCCGGGCCCCGGACCGGCGCCGTCCGTCCGGGGCCCGGGATCACTCCGCGCGGTCGATCCGCACCGCCAGGTCGTTGTTGAGCGTGTAGTACGGCTTCGCCGTGACCGCCGCGGACTCGGTGGCGGCCGGCCCGGCCGCGGCCGGTTGCCCGGCGTCCCGGGCGACGGGCTGCGCGGGGTAGGTGAAGATCCGCTTCTTGTCCGGGACGTCGTCCAGGATCCGCGCGACCCGCACCGCCTCGGCCCCATCCGCGGGGCGCAGCCACAGGTCCCACAACCGGCCCCCGGCCAGCGCCGCGAACGGCAGCACGGCGGCGAACTCCCGCCGGTCGCCTCCCGCCCCGGCCGCGTCGGCGACCACCGGCTCGGCCGGCCCGCGGCGCGGCCACGCCTCCAGCCGCGCGGTGGCGGAGACCTCGCCGCCGTAGAGCCGTCCGTCGAGTTCCAGGGCGCCGTCCCGCATCCGCAGCGCACCGGCCTCGGCGTGCGGCCAGCGCATCCAGGCCCGGACGCTGAGGTTGCCGTGCTTGGTGGCGTAGGGGATGCGCACGCCCAGCCAGCCGCGGTTCTCGTGCGGAACCCGGTCCACCAGCGAGCGCAGGTCGTTGACGCCCGGGGACAGTCTGCGCGGCTCGCGCCCGGCGAGCACGAGGAAGACGTTCCAGCGCCCTTCGGTCAGCCTGACGGTGCTGGGCAGCGCGGCGCGCAGCGTGCCGGGCTCCGCGTCCTGCACCGGGGTCAGCGGCAGCCGGACCTCTTCCGTCTCGCCCGAGGCGTCCGGACGGCGGCGCAGCAGCAGTCCCGCGTCCTCGCCTCCGGCTCCGGCGTCGGTCCCGGCGAGTCTCAGGTCGAAGGTGAGGCCGCCCGCGCTGTCGGCGGTGCAGTCGGTTGCCGGACCGCGCTGGGCGGACTGTGGGGGCAGGGCTTCTCCCGCGCCGTGGCGGTGCTCCTCCTCGGCGCCGGAGGGAAGGTCGGCGAGCGCGTCCGCGACGGACGCCGCTCCTGTGGTGACGGTCCGGATCGTGCTGCCGCTCATGCTGTGTGTCCTCCCTGGAGCGCCGCTTGGCCGTTGGCCAGTGCGTCCTTGACGGCGTAGGCCCCGCTCAGCAGCGAGGCGCGGGTACGGTGCAGGCCCCGGCTGCCCTTGCCGACGAGGTCGTGGAGTATCGACTCGTAGCGGGCCCCGATGAGCGAGGGGTCGAAGCGCGCGGAGTCGGCGAGCGCGGCCCGGCCCATCCGGCGGCGCAGTTCGTCGTCGTTGATCAGGCCCAGGAGCGCTCCGGCGACGGCGTCCTCGTCACCCGTGGGCACGAGGCGTCCGTCGACGCCCGGCCGGACGATCTCGGCGGGCCCGTGCGGGCAGTCCGTGGCGACGACGGGCAGGCCGCAGCGCATGGCCTCGACGATGGTCATGCCGAAGGACTCCAGGCTGGAGGTGACGGCCGCTATCGACCCCTTGGCCCACTCCGGCTCGATGGGGTGGATGGGCCCCATCAGGAAGACGTGGTTGTAGAGGCCGAGTTCGTCTATCAGGGTGCGCAGCCCCGGCCGTTCCCGGCCTCCTCCGTAGATCCGCAGCCGCCAGTCCGGCCGCTCGGCCACCACCTTGGCGAAGGCCCGCACCAGCAGGTCGTACCGCTTGGCCGGGGCGAGCCGGCCCGCCGCGACGACCCACTTGCTGGTGCCGTCGGCCGGTACGACGGCAGGTGCGGGAACGCTGTTGGGGACCGCCTCCACCCGGACGCCGGGCAGCCGCAGCAGCCGGCGGTAGTCGGCGGCGTCGGCCTCGGTGACGGTGGTCAGCGCGTCGAGCCGAGGGTAGACGGTGCGCAGCACGCGTTTGAGGCTGCGGGAGTGGGTCGCGAGTGTGAGGTGCTCCTGCCCCAGTCTCGCGGGCCCGCGCCGGGTCTGGCGGGCGAGGTGGACGTTGAGGCCCGGCCGGGTGCCGATGACGACGTCCGCCTCGGTGCTGCCCAGGTGGTCTCCGATGAGGCGGTCGGTCAACTCGCTGTACATCGGGTACTTGCCGTCGGCCTCCGGGAAGACCGTGGCGGGCCTGGTGTGTTCGGCGCCCAGGCTGTCCGGTGAGCGCACCCCGCGGGCGTCGACGAGATGGCGCAGCCGCACGCCCGGTCCGGGGTCGAACACCGGCCGGTCCCGGGTCCGGAAGACCGAGACGACTTCGACGTCGTGGTGTTCGGCCAGGCACCGGGCCAGGTTGTAGGTGGTACGGACGGTTCCCCCGATGGCGTACCCGTTATGGAGCAAGAAGGAAATGTGCATTTTTCCCGAGTCCCACGCATCCTCGCGGTCAGTCCCCCTCTGTCCGCCTGTCACCGAGCTAGACCGTTAAGTGCGGTGCAGGGTTGGGTGCGTTGAGCAGGTTGTTTCAGAAGAGTTCTGAATGGTTTTACTTTTGTGACCTGTTGTGGGGAACGAAATCCGTGCGCGGGACGTCGCAGGCGCCGCGGGTGCAGACGGCGGCGGCCCCGCCAGGCGCACACCTGGCGGGGCCGCTCCGCGCCCGGCCGTCCGGCGGCCGGGCGCGGGTGGTCAGACGTCGAGCTTCTGACCGGCGAGGATGAGGTCGGGGTCGCCCCCGATGACGTCCTTGTTCGCGCGGTAGAGGTCCTTCCAGTCCTTGCCGTGCGCCGCGGCGATCGACCCGAGCGTGTCACCGCTCTCGACCGTGTAGTTGCCGGATCCGCCACGGTTGGCGCTGCGGCCCGGGTGCGTGGCGGGGCGCTCGTCCGACGGGGAGCCGGCGCGCGGCGGCGACTGCTGCCCGGAGCCCTGCTCGGACTGCGCCGGGCCGGTCGCCCGGGGCGGAGTGCCGGAGGCTCCGGCCTTGACCGAGCAGTTGGGCCAGGCGCCCCAGCCCTGGGCCTGCTGCACCTTGGTGGCGACCGCGATCTGCGCGGCCCTGCTCGCCTTGTCGGCGGTGGGCGCGTAGGCGCCGCCGCCGTAGGCCCGCCAGGTGCTCGCCGAGAACTGCAGGCCACCGTAGTAGCCGTTGTGGGTGTTGGTCTGCCAGTTCCCTCCGCTCTCGCACTGCGCGATGCGGTCCCACACTCCGTCGTTCGACGCCGCCGAGGCCGTCGGAGCCGTGGCGGCGAGCAGGGCGAGCGGGGCGGCGAGACCGGCACCCGTGAGCACTGCTGTACGACGCTTGGACAATTCGAACCCTCTCCACGAACCCGGGAGACCCCGTTGCTCCCCCGTGCGGGCCGAGTGGCGGTGGGCGCGTCCGGCGCCCGCACTCGACTTCGCCTGTCCCGGGTGGTGCTCGGTGCACCGCCGTGGAATGTAGGGAGCACCTCGCCCGAATTGCAACCAGAACACTGTCTTTGCAGGCCATGCACCGGTTACCGGCTATAACAGCGGTTTCAGGACACCCCCCGAACAGGTGCATTCCGGGCAGAAGTTGACAGTGCGACCGGCCCGCTGTGAGTCAGCTCACCAGTCGAACTCCTGCGCGCTCGACCGGTATTGACGGGGTGTGAACTCTTCTCCCGGTTATGTGACCGGTTACGTACGAACGGGGGACGCGCACCGGCACCCGCGCGTGACCGCGACCACAGATCTCCCGTTGTCCAGGCGAACAGGAACCGAAAGCCAGGAGTCCCCGTGTCCCCCATGCTCGATGTCAGCGACGCCGTACGCGCCGAGATCGGCGAAGCAGAAGCCGAGAGGCTGCTCGCCGGAGAGAACGCCCCAGGAGACTACGACTGCACCTCGTGCCGCGCCCGGGGCAACACCGGCCAGGAGCGCACCAGCACCGTGCTGTTCGTCGGCGAGGAGACCGCGGTCCTCGCCTTCGCACACGCGGCCTGCATCCCCTCCCAGGTGGTGACCGTCGCCGAGGACCAGCTCCAGGGTGCCGTACGCACCCTCTCCGCGCCCGAGTCCGCCCCGGCCGAGCCGCCCGCCGCAGCCGCCGTGCCCTCCCCCGCCGCCGAGCCCGGGACCGGGCAGCGCCAGGCGGTGCTGGGCATCACCTGCGGCCAGGTCCTCATCGACGGCACCGCGCGCTCCGCACTCGTGGTGGAGCCCACCGGCCCCATCGCCCGCCCGGGTTCGGACGGCCCGGGAGACGACTTCCTGCCGCTGCTGATCGAACAGGGCTTCATGCCCGTCACCGACGTCGGGCTGCTGCCCGCCCCGGTGGCCGGGTGGTCGGTGCTGGTGGCCATGGGGCAGCTGCACGCCGTCTTCCAGCCTCCCGCCACGCCCGGCGGACAGCCGGTCGCCTGGTGGCAGGCGCACCAGCCGCTCGCCGTCACCGAGGGCTGGCGCACGGCGGCCGCCAAGAACCACACGGTCGTGGTCTACGCCGCCCCCGCGGGCTCCATCGGCCAGCAGCCGCGCGAGGACCTGCTGCGGGAAGCGCTGGAGAAGGCGGCGGCCGGCGGCGTGCTGGTGGCCGGCACGATGCCGCTGACGGGCACATGAGCCGCCCTCCGCACACGCACGGGCCGCGCTCCGGGCAGCTCCCGGAGGCCGGGAGCGGGCGCACGAACAGCCCAGGACGACTGGTGCGATCCGGTCATTCGCCACACGGGGCCGCATCCGGTGTGCCGCAGGGTCGTTGGGCAGACGTGCAGCAATACGAGCCTCTCCGAGCCCATCACCCGCATCTCGGCCACGGCCGCGCCGTGAGCGCGTCCGGGGCCCCCGCTGTACCCCGGATGCGGACGCCGTACAGCTCGTCCCCCGAGGGGTCCACACCCATCTACGACTCGCTGTACGCGGAGTACCGCAGACTCTTCCGGGCCCTGCCGGGAGACCGCACCGGCGAGGAGGAGCTGCGCTTCGAGGGGTTCGGCACGGTGCACGGCATCGGATCGGGCGCCTGGAGCGACCAGGAGCCCCCGGCCGCCTGGCACACCCCCTCCTGGCAGCTTCCGGCGCTGCCTCCGGCGCCCCGCCACGGCCCCCACCGCTGACGGCACCCCGCCGGAACCCGGTCCCGGGTTCCGGCGGGGCAGCGCCCGCAGCGGCTACTTCTTGCGGCCGCGCTTCTCGCGCACCCGGACCGAGATCTGGACCGGTGTCCCCTCGAAACCGAACTCCTCGCGCAGCCGCCGCTCCACGAAGCGCCGGTAGCCGGCCTCCAGGAAGCCCGAGGCGAACAGCACGAAGCGCGGCGGGCGGGTGCCGGCCTGGGTGCCGAAGAGGATGCGCGGCTGCTTCCCACCGCGCACCGGGTGCGGGTGCGCGGCGACGATCTCGCCGAGGAAGGCGTTGAGCTTGCCCGTCGGCACCCGCGTCTCCCAGCTCTCCAGCGCCGTCTCGATCGCCGGTACCAGCTTCTCCACATGCCGCCCGGTGCGCGCCGAGACGTTGACGCGGGGCGCCCAGCGCACCTGGACGAGGTCCCGCTCGATCTCCCGCTCCAGGTAGTAGCGGCGCTCCTCGTCCAGGGTGTCCCACTTGTTGTAGGCCAGCACCACGGCCCGGCCGGAGTCCACCGCCATGGTGATGATGCGCAGGTCCTGCACGCTGATCGACTCGCTGACGTCGATCAGCACGACCGCGACCTCGGCCTTCTCCAGCGCCGCCGCGGTACGCAGCGAGGCGTAGTAGTCGGCGCCCTCGGCCATGTGGACCCGCCGCCGGATACCCGCCGTGTCCACGAACTTCCAGGTCCGGCCGCCGAGTTCGATCAGCTCGTCCACCGGGTCGCGGGTGGTGCCGGCCTCCTCGTTGACGACGACGCGCTCCTCGCCCGCCACCTTGTTCAGCATCGAGGACTTGCCGACGTTGGGGCGGCCGATGAGCGCGACCCGGCGCGGCCCGCCCGGCGGAACGCCGTCGAAGGTCTGCTGGGGCGCCTCGGGAAGCGCCTTGAGCACCTCGTCCAGCATGTCGCCCGTACCGCGCCCGTGCAGCGCCGAGACCGGGTGCGGCTCGCCCAGGCCCAGCGACCACAGATAGGCCGCGTCGGCCTCTCCCGACGGGCCGTCGACCTTGTTGGCGCACAGCACCACGGGCTTTCCCGCACGGCGCAGCAGCTTGACGACTGCCTCGTCGGTGTCGGTTGCGCCGACGGCCGCGTCCACCACGAACACCACCGCGTCGGCGGCCTCGACGGCGAACTCGGCCTGCGCCGCGACGGAGGCGTCGATGCCGAGGACGTCCTGCTCCCAGCCTCCGGTGTCGACGACCTTGAAGCGGCGGCCCGCCCACTCGGCCTCGTAGGTGACCCGGTCCCTGGTGACGCCCGGACGGTCCTCGACCACCGCCTCGCGGCGGCCGATGATCCGGTTCACCAGGGTCGACTTGCCCACGTTGGGCCGGCCGACGACGGCGAGGACGGGCAGCGGCCCGTGCCCCGCCTCGCCGAGCGCCCCCTCGACCTCCTCCTGGTCGAAGCCCTCCTCGGCGGCGAGCTCCATGAACTCGGCGAACTCGGCGTCACCCAGCTCACCGTGGCCGTGCTCGGTGCCGTCGTCGGCGGGGTGCATCTGGTCGTTCATGACGTCTCGTCCTCGTCGTTCAGCGGGTCTGTGCGGCTGCCGCGAAGGGTGCGGCCGCCGGTGGTACGGGGGTCAGGGTGCGGCGCGGCCGGTGAGCCGCCTGGCCTCGGTCAGATGCCCGGCGAGCCGTTCCTGGAGCCGTACGGTGGCCTCGTCCAGCGCCTTCCTGGTCCGGCGGCCCGAGCCGTCGCCCACGGTGCACGGGTCGCCGAAGACCACGTCGACCCGGCCGCGCAGCGGCGGCAGCGCCCGTATCACCCGGCCCGGGCGGTCCGAGCTGCCGAGCACCGCGACCGGGACGACGGGCGCACCGGAGCGCAGCGCGAAGTAGGCGAGCCCGCCGCGCAGTGCGGCGAAGTCGCCCTCGCCGCGGGTGCCCTCCGGGAAGATCCCCAGTGCCCCGCCCTGCTTCAGCACCGCCAGCGCGCCGGTCACCGCGGTGCGGTCGGCGCCGCTGCGGTCGACCTTGAGCTGGCCGATGCCGCGCAGGAACGGGTCGAGCGGCCCGACGAACGCCTCCTTCTTGATCAGGAAGTGCACCGGCCGCGGTGCCGTCCCCATCAGCATGGGTCCGTCGATGTTGTGCGCGTGGTTGACCGCGAGGATCACCGGGCCGGCCTGTGGCACCCGCCAGGCGCCCAGCACCCGGGGGCGCCACAGGGTGTACATCAGTCCGATGCCGATCCGGCGGCCGACGGCGGCGCCCCGCTCGCTCGCGGCGGAGTCGGATTCCGTCACCTGGCGGCCTTCTCCCGGTCCTGCGCGGGACCCTCCTTGCCCGCCGCCGCCTTCTCCACGAGGGTGACGACGCACTCGACGACCTGCTCCAGGGTCAGCTCGGTGGTGTCCACCTCGACGGCGTCGTCGGCCTTCTTCAGCGGGGAGGTCTTGCGGCTGGAGTCCGCCCGGTCGCGCGCGGTCAGCGCCTGCTGGGTGGCGGCCAGGTCGCTGACGGAGGTGCCGTCGGCGGTCTTGAGCTCACCGTTCCGCCGCGCGGCCCGCGCCTCGGGAGAGGCGGTGAGGAAGACCTTCAGATCCGCGTCGGGCAGCACCGTGGTGCCGATGTCCCGGCCCTCGACGACGATGCCGCCGCGCGCCTCCGCCGCGATCGTCCGCTGGAGCCCGGTGATCCGCTCCCGCACCTCGGGCACCGCGCTGACCGCGCTGACCGCGGCGGTGACCTCCTGGGTACGGATCGGGCCCGAGGCATCCGCGCCGTCGGCCGAGATCGCCGGGGAGAGCGGGTCGGTGCCCGAGACGATGCTGGGCTTGCCCGCGGCGGCCGCGACGGCGTCGGCATCGGCGGTGTCGACACCGTTGTTCAGCATCCACCAGGTGATCGCCCGGTACTGGGCCCCGGTGTCGAGGTAGCTCAGCCCCAGCCGGGCCGCGACGGCCTTGGACGTGCTCGACTTGCCCGTGCCGGAGGGGCCGTCGATGGCGACAATCACTGCCGGGGTTGCAGACACGGTTGTGGGCACCTTTCGTGGGTCTGAGGCTCGCGCGCGGCGCACAGGAACGGACGGGACCGGCCTCGGCCCCCCGCACAAGGCTACCGGCTGCCACGGACACGCCAGGCCGCGCGTCCGGACCGCGCCGCCGCCCCGCGATGCGGCCTCGGCCCGGTCCGAGCGGGCCCCGTCGGCCCGTCGGCCTCACCTCACTGCCGCAGGGACCAGCCGCGTTCGCGCAGCGCCTGCTCCAGCACCGGCACCGCGCCGGGCTCCACCATGAGCTGCATCCGACCGGCCTGCTGCCCGGTCGCGTGCTCGATGCGGACGTCCTCGATGTTCACGCCCACCGACCCCGCGTCGGCGAAGATCCTGGCGAGCTGCCCCGGGCGGTCGCTGATCAGCACCGTCACCGTCTCGTAGGCGGTCGGCGCCTGGCCGTGCTTGCCCGGGACCCGGGCGCGCCCCGCGTTGCCGCGGCGCAGCAGCTCCGCCACGCCCGCGGTGCCGCTGGAGCGCTTCGCCTCGTCGGCCGACTCCAGCTCGCGCAGCGCTCGTACGGCGGCGTCCAGGTCGGTGGCGACCGCGGCGAGGATGTCGGCCACCGGGCCCGGGTTCGCGGAGAGGATGTCCACCCACATCGCCGGGTCGGATCCGGCGATCCGGGTCACGTCCCTGATGCCCTGGCCGCACAGGCGCACATCGGTCTCGGCGGCCTCCTCGAGCCGCGCCGCCACCAGGGTCGAGAGGAGCTGCGGGGTGTGCGAGACCAGCGCGACGGCCCGGTCGTGCGCGTCCGCGTCCATCACCACCGGCACCGCCCCGCACAGCGCGATCAGCTCCAGCGCGAGGTTGAGCACCTCCGTGTCGGTGCCCTGGGTGGGGGTGAGCACCCAGGGGCGCCCCTCGAACAGGTCGGCCGAGGCGGCCAGCGGGCCGGACTGCTCGCGGCCGGACATGGGGTGGCTGCCCAGGTAGGTCGTCAGGTCGCCGCCCCGCTCCAGCAGCTCCCGGCGGGGCCCGCCCTTGACGCTGCCCACGTCGATGACGCCGCGTGCCAGCCCGGCGCGCTGCACGTCGGCCACGGTGGCGGCCAGGTGCGCCGGGGGCACGGCCACGATCGCCAGGTCGACGGGTGAGCCGGGGGCGGGTTCCTCCCCGGTTCCGGCGCCCAGCGCGACGGCCGTGCGGACCCGCTCCGGGTCGCGGTCGCGCAGGTGCACCTCGACGCCCCGCGCGGAGAGAGCCAGCGCGGCCGAGGTGCCGATGAGTCCCGTACCGAGCACGAGGGCGGTGCGCATTGCCGTGGGGTGTCCTTACTGGGCGATGTCCTTGCGGAGGGCGGCTGCGGCGCCCAGATAGACGTGCTGGATGCCGGACCTGGGCAGCTCGGTCTCCGTGTGAGCAAGGATACGGACCACCCGGGGCATCGCACCCGCGACCTCGAGTTCCTGCGCGCAGATCAGCGGCACGTCCGCGATGCCGAGCCTGCGGGCCGCGGCGGCGGGGAAGTCGCTGTGCAGGTCCGGGGTGGCGGTGAACCAGATGCTGATCAGGTCCTCGGTGGAGAGGCCGTTGCGCTCCAGCACCTCGGTCAGCAGTTCCCCGACCCGCTCGGTCATGTGCCCGGCCTCGTCACGGTCGAGCTGGACGGCTCCCCGTACCGCACGTACCGCCACCGCCGCTCGCCCCTTTCCGACCCGCCGCCGGTCCCGATCCGCTGCCGGCCGCCTGCCCGGCGGGGCCAGGGTAGGTAGGTTCCAGCGCGGATGTCCGGGCCGCCCGCACAGTGAGACGGTACAAGTGGAGGCATGCTCTTCCACGTGGTCCCGCTCGACGACTGGTTGCTCGCCCCGGACCGTCCGTACGCGCCGCGCGCGCTGGCCGAGGACGGGTTCATCTCCTGCACGCCCGACGAGAAGCAGGCGCTGGCCGTCGCCGACGCGCGCTTCCGCGAGGCGGTGGGGCCGCTGATGGCCCTCATGATCGACGAGCGGCGGCTGGACGCCCGCGTCTGCTGGGACCCCGCGCCGCGGATCCACGGCCGGGTGAACCGGTCCGCCGTGGCGGGCATGCTGGAGGTCCGGCGCGACGACGAGGGCCGGGCCGTCGATCTGGCGCTGTGGTCCTGAGCCCCCGGGCCCGCCCGGTCCCGGCCACGGGCGGGCGGGGCGCTCCCGTCCCCGGCCTGGAGGACCCCGAGAACCCGTGTCCCGGCGACCGGCGCACGGGGCGCTCCCGGCCGCCGGTGGCACGGGGCCGCCGGGCATCTCCGTGGCGCGGGCAGGCTCTCCGCGGATGCGGAGAGCCCGGTGCCGCTAGAGGCCGACCTCGCCCATCAGCATGCCGACCTCGGTGTTGGTGAGGCGGCGGAGCCAGCCCGACTTCTGGTCACCCAGCGCGATGGGACCGAAGCGGGTGCGCACCAGCCGCTCCACCGGGAACCCGGCCTCGGCCAGCATGCGCCGCACGATGTGCTTGCGCCCCTCGTGCAGCGCGACCTCGACCAGGTAGTTCTTTCCGGTGTTCTCCACGACGCGGAAGTGGTCGGCGCGCGCGTACCCGTCGTCGAGCCGGATCCCGGACTTCAGTTGCTTGCCCAGGTCCCGGGGCAGCGGGCCCTGGATGGCGGCCAGGTAGGTCTTGGTCACGCCGTAACGCGGATGGGTGAGGCGGTGGGCCAGCTCACCATGGTTGGTGAGCAGGATGATCCCCTCGGTCTCGGTGTCGAGACGGCCCACGTGGAAGAGCCGGGTCTCCCGGTTCTGGACGTAGTCGCCCAGGCACTGGCGGCCGTCCGGGTCCTCCATGGAGGCGACGACCCCGGCGGGCTTGTTCAGCGCGAAGAACAGGTACGACTGGGTCGCGATGGTCAGCCCGTCGACCTTGATCTCGTCCTTCTCCGGGTCGACGCGCAGCCCCTGCTCCTGGACGATCTCGCCGTTGACCTCGACCCTGGCCTGCTCGACCAGACCCTCGCAGGCGCGGCGCGAGCCCATGCCCGCACGTGCCAGCACCTTCTGCAGGCGCTCGCCCTCCACCTCGCCGAACGTCTTGGGGAGCTTGACCGGGGGCTTGCTGTGCCGGGCCCGGTTGCGCTCCTCGATCTGCGCCTCGTACTCGCGGGGGCGCGCGGGCGCCGAGGCCCTGCGGGCGCGTGCCTTGGGGGCGCCGCTCTTGGTCACGTCCTTGCGCACGTTGCTCTTGCTGCCGGGCTTGCCGCCCTGGCCCTTGGGGGCGCCGCCCTGGCCCTTCGGGGCACCGGGCTTGGCCTTCGGGGCGCCGGGCCGGCCGTCGCCGGGCTTGCCGCCACCGGGCTTGCCGCCACCGGACCCGGAGCCGCCGGACCCGGAGCCGGCTCCGGCGCCGCCCTGGGTGTAGCGGCGCTCCTCGGGCCGCAGCGGCCGGGAGTCCGCGGACTGCTGCCGTCCTCGCTGCCCGCCCTGGCCCTGCCGGCCGCCGGGGGCGCCCTGCCCGCGCCGGCCGGCCTGCCCGCGGCCCTCCTGGCCGGCGCGGCCCGCGCCGCCCTGCTTGCCGCCTCGGTTTCCGCCGGTGTTCCTGCCGCTGCTTCGCATCAATGTTCCGTCTGGGAGTCGGGGGAAGGATCGTCTACGTCGAACGACGGCATACCTTCCTGGGTCTCCCCCTCGACGGCCTCCGCTTCCGGGAGGAAGGGCGCCAGCTCCGGAAGCTCGTCCAGGCCGCGCAGGCCCATCCGCTCCAGGAAGTAATGCGTCGTCCTGTAAAGGATCGCACCTGTCTCGGGTTCCGTGCCCGCCTCCTCCAGCAGACCGCGCTGGAGGAGGGTGCGCATCACGCCGTCGCAGTTCACACCGCGTACGGCGGAGACCCTCGAGCGGCTGACCGGCTGCCGGTAGGCGACGACGGCGAGGGTCTCCAGCGCCGCCTGGGTGAGCCGGGCCTGCTGCCCGTCCAGCACGAAGCGCTCGACCGCGTCCGCGTAGTCACCGCGGGTGTAGAACCGCCAACCGCCCGCGACCAGCCGCAGCTCGAAGCCCCGGCCCTCGACGGTGTACGCGTCGGCGAGCTCGCGCAGCGCGTCCGACACCTCGCGCGGGCGCCGCTCCAGGACCTTGGCCAGGTGCTCGGCGGTGGCCGGCTCGTCGACGACCATCAGCACCGCCTCCAGCGCGGGCTTCAGCGCCAGCTCCGCGACACCGTCGCTCCCGGCGGGCTCCGCCGCCGCGCCGCGCTCCTCCTCGGCCTCCTGCACCTCGTAGGTCTCCGCGGGGGTCTCCGCGGGGGTGCCCACCGGGCCTTCGGCCGCCGCCGGGACCGCGGCCTCCGCCGCTCCGGGTGCCCCGCCGGTCCCGGCCCGGTCGCCGCCGACCGCTTCAGTCATCCTTGCGCTCCCCTGGCTCCTGGTCGAACTCGTCGGTCACGAGCGGTGTCCCGTCCCCGGCGTCCGCGGCGCCGCTCCATCTGACGAGGAGCGCGCCCAGCGCCTCGTCCTGGTCCAGTGAGACGGCCCGCTCCCGGTACAGCTCCAGCAGCGCGAGGAAGCGGGCGACGACCGTGAGGGTGTCGGGAGCGTCCCGGGTGAGGTCCTGGAAGCTGGCCTCGCCCCGCTCCCGCAGCCGCGCCACGACCACCTCGGCCTGCTCCCGGACGCTGACCAGCGGCGCGTGGATGTGCTCGACGTACACCTGCGGTTTGGGCTTGGGCCGCATCGCCTTGACGGCCAGCTCGGCGAAGCCCTCCGGGCCGACGCTGAGCGCCACTTCGGGCAGCAGCTCGGCGTGGTGCGGCTCCAGCCCCACGGTACGCGGATGGCGCCGGGCCTCCTCGTCCAGCCGGGCCGCGAAGATGTTCGCGATCTCCTTGTAGGCGCGGTACTGCAGCAGCCGCGCGAAGAGCAGGTCCCGGGCCTCCAGCAGCGCCAGGTCCGCCTCGTCCTCCACCTCGGCCTGCGGCAGCAGCCGGGCGGCCTTCAGATCCAGCAGCGTGGCGGCGACGACGAGGAACTCGGTGGTCTGGTCGAGGTCCCATTCCGGGCCCATGGCGCGGATGTGGGCCATGAACTCGTCGGTGACCCGGGAGAGGGCGACCTCGGTGACGTCCAGCTTGTGCTTGGAGATGAGCTGGAGCAACAGGTCGAAGGGACCCTCGAAGTTGTCGAGGACCACCCTGAACCGCCCGTCGTCGGCCTCCTGCCCGGCCTCTGCGGCCTCGACCGGCTCGACCGGCTCGACGGGTTCAGCGGGGACTTCGGGGCGCTCCTGGGCGGTGGCCGGCCGGGCGGCCGCCGCGGGCCCGTCCTGCGGCGTCTCCGCGGCCTCCGCGGGGAGTTCCGCCGCGGGCTCGTCGGCCGCACGGGGTTCCGCTGCGGCCCCATCGCCCTCATCGGCCCCATCGGTCTCGAGGAGTGCCGCTGCGCCCCCGCCGACCGGTGCGCGGGTCGCCGCGGAGCCGTCCGCCGGTCCGCCGGACGGCTCCGGAGGTTCCGGCGCGGGCTGCGGCGGGCCCTGTGGTGCGGGTGCGCCGACGGGGCCTTCCGGCACCGGCGCGGGTGGCTCGCCCGGCGCCGCGGAAGCCGGTCCGGCCGCCGCGGGCCCCTCGGGACTCCCGGCGGCGGACTCCGCCTCGGACGCCGTTCCGGGCCCCCGCCCCAGCGGTCGGCGGGAGCCCCGGCTGCGGAGTGCGTCGTCAGGAGTGGGCATCGCAGGCAGCGTACTGGCAAGCAGGTCAGCGCCCGCGCAACCGCCGTACGAGAATGCTCGCGTCTCCGCGGGATTCGAGGTCGGCCAGCACCACGGCCACGGCCTCGCGTACGATCCGCCCCCGGTCGACGGCGAGTCCGTGTTCGCCGCGCAGCACCAGCCGGGCGTGTTCGAGGTCCATCAGTTCCTCGGCGGAGACATAAACGGTGATCTTCTCGTCGTGCCGCTCGCGCCCGCTGGGGCGGCGGGCCGCCCGGCCGCGGCGGGAGGCCGCGGGCGCGGCGGAGGCCGTCGGGGAGGCCGTTCCCGAAGCACCGGTCGACTGGCGGCCTTTGGCGGCGCCGCCGCGGCGTCCGGTGCGCTCGCCCGGCGCCGGGCCCGCCTGTTGGGGCGGTGCGGTCCGCTGCTCGTCGGCCGTGGCCGTGCCACGCGCACCGCGCGCGGCACGCCGTGCGCCGCCGGCCGCGGCGCTGCCGGGCTCGCCGCCGGACTCGTCGGTCGCGGAGCGCTCGGCGCCGCCGGCCTCCGGAACCGGCTCGGAGGCGGGAGCGGGCACCTTGGGGCCGGGCGTGGCGGGGGCGGTGGCGGGCGAGCCCACCGAGGGCTGCGCCGGGGCCTCCCCGTTCGCCGGGCCGACCTGCGCGGACCGCTCCTCCTGCGGCGCGGACGGCTGTACTGCGGCACCGCCTGTCGTGCGGAACAATTCGTCGGCTGCCGGGAGACTCACTCGGCGTGGCACCGGGCGAGCACCTCCCTGGCGAGCTGGCGATAGGCGGCGGCACCGACGGAGTTGGAGGCGTACGTCGTGATCGGCTCACCCGCGACGGTGGTCTCGGGGAAGCGGACGGTGCGCCCGATGACGGTGTGGTAGACGTTGTCGTCGAACGCCTCGACCACCCGGGCGAGCACCTCGCGGCTGTGCACGGTCCGTGAGTCGTACATCGTCGCCAGGATGCCGTCCAGCTCCAGCTCCGGGTTGAGCCGCTCCTGGACTTTCTCGATCGTCTCGGTCAGCAGCGCGACACCGCGCAGTGCGAAGAACTCGCACTCCAGCGGGACGATCACCTTGTGCGCCGCGGTGAGCGCGTTGACCGTGAGCAGGCCGAGCGAGGGCTGGCAGTCGATGACGATGAAGTCGTAGTCGTTCAGCAGCGGGCCCAGCGCGCGCTGCAGCGTCGACTCGCGGGCCACCTCGCTGACGAGCTGCACCTCGGCCGCCGACAGGTCGATGTTGCTGGGCAGCAGGTCCATCCCGGCGACCGCGGTCTTCAGCAGCACCTCGTCGGGGGCCAGGCCGCGCTCCATCAGGAGGTTGTAGACCGTCAGGTCCAGTTCCATCGGATTGACGCCGAGGCCGACCGAGAGAGCGCCCTGCGGGTCGAAGTCGACCAGCAGCACGCGCCGTCCGTACTCCGCGAGTGCCGCGCCCAGGTTGATGGTCGACGTCGTCTTGCCGACGCCGCCCTTCTGGTTGCACATGGCGATGATCTTGGCCGGGCCGTGCTCGTTCACCGGTCCGGGGATCGGGAAGTACGGCAGCGGGCGTCCGGTCGGGCCGATGCGCTCCCGGCGCTGCCGCGCGGCATCGGGCGCGAGGGTGGCCGCGTACTCCGGATCGGGTTCGTACTCCGCGTCCGGGTCGTAGAAGTGACCCTCGGGCAACTCGCCCTGGTTGGGGTCGTAGTGCGGGTCACTGTAGTCGGCGAAACGCTCGGCGGACGGGCCGTTCGCAGCGTCGCCGGCCGTGGCGTTCACGTGGTGGCCGTCCGTGCTCTGGTTGGCTGTCATGGTGGGCGTCGGGTTCTGGTGGGCTGCGAAGGTGCGGACAGCGACGGAGCCGACACCCTCGGGTCCTGTGGGACCTGAGGACCCCTGGCCTCGTACAGGCGCTCCTGGTTGACCACCCCCGGGAGAAAATGTCGACTCGTTCACAAGTCGTCGTACCTCCTTGGTGACCAGGAAATTTCTCAACAGGTCAGCGTGACACCATGCCGACGGTTGGCGACTCTATGGCGTGTCGGCGGTCCGCAGCAACACAATCCGCCTCAGACGGCCCGATGTGTCGGTATGCGGACCCCCTGCTGTCAAGAGGCTCCCGGGTGACGTCGGGGTGGTTTCCCCGGTGGGCAAAAAGGTTGGACAGTTACGTTAAGGGCAAGTCGGGTCGCCGTCCCGCGGACACGACGACGTCACCGTCCGGACCTTCCCTACAAGGCCCGGACGGTGACGTGAGGTTGCCGACGTTGACGCCGCGGGTTGACCCGGCCGGGGGCTCGCCCCGGCCCCCGCCGCCGGTGTACCGGTGGCTCGGCGCTCAGCCCAGCAGCGTCGCGATGTCCCGCACCGGCAGGTCGTGCGCCTCGCCCACGGGGCCGTAAGTGACCTCGCCGTCGTGCGCGTTGAGGCCCTTGGCCAGCGCCGGGTCGCGGCGCAGCGCCTCCCGCCAGCCGCGGTTGGCCAGCTCCACGATGTACGGAAGCGTCGCGTTGGTCAGCGCGTGCGTGGAGGTGTTCGGCACGGCGCCGGGCATGTTGGCGACGCAGTAGAAGACCGAGTCGTGGACGCGGAAGGTCGGCTCGGCGTGCGTGGTCGGCCGCGAGTCCTCGAAGCAACCGCCCTGGTCGATCGCGATGTCGACAAGGACACTTCCCGGCTTCATCCGGGCGACCAGCTCGTTGCTGATCAGCTTCGGGGCCTTGGCACCCGGGATGAGCACGGCACCGACCACCAGGTCCGCCTCGAGCACCGCACGCTCCAGCTCGAAGGCGTTGGAGGTGATGGTGCGCACCCGGTTGCCGAAGATCTTGTCGGCTTCACGGAGCTTGTTGACGTCCTTGTCCAGCAGGGTGACGTGGAAGCCGAGGCCGACCGCGATCTGGGTGGCGTTCCAGCCGGAGACACCGCCGCCGATCACGACGGCGCGGCCGGGGTTCACGCCGGGCACCCCGCCGGGCAGCACACCGCGGCCGCCCGCGGAGGCCATCAGGTGGTAGGCGCCGACCTGCGGGGCGATCCGGCCCGCGACCTCGGACATCGGGGCGAGCAGCGGAAGGGTGCGGTTGGCCGGCTCGACGGTCTCGTAGGCGATGGCCGTGGTGCCCGACTCCAGCAGCGCGTCGGTGCACTCACGCGAGGCGGCCAGATGGAGGTAGGTGAAGAGGGTCTGGTCCTTGCGGAGCCGGTGGTACTCCTCGGCCACCGGCTCCTTGACCTTCAGCAGCAGGTCGGCGGTGGCCCACACCTCGTCCGCCGTGCCCAGGATGGTGGCACCGGCGCCGGTGTACTCGGCGTCCGGGATGGAGGAGCCGACCCCGGCGTCCTTCTCCACGTACACGTCGTGGCCGTTCCGCACCAGTTCGTTGACCCCGGCCGGGGTGATGGCGACACGGAACTCGTTGTTCTTGACCTCGCGGGGGATACCGACCTTCACGTCGATCACGGTCCTTCACTCAGGGGTGCAGAAGGCAGAGAGAGCCGGGTCGCGCATGCTCGAAAACACCGGAGGGACCGCGGCTCGACCAGTCTAATGAAGGAGGCCGAGCTGTCCAGCCTTACAAACAGTCGATCTTTTTCGAGATTGCTATGTGATTCGCAGGTTCCCGGCGGAGGGCCGCGACGGCGCCTCCGCGACCGCCTCGGACGGCCGCCGAGTGGCGCATGTCACGCCCCGCAGCGGCACGAGGATTCGTTCCGTTTCCACTCCTCGCCCCGATCCGTCCCCAGCTCGACCCCGCTCCGGCTCCGCGCCCCGCGGCTCCGCTTCCGGACCGGGCCCGGGCTCGGGCCGGGGCCGGCCCGCGGGCCGGAGAGCGAGGCGTGGCCGGCAGCCGGGCTCGGGCCCGGTGCCGCTGGGCCCGGGCTCGGCAGCACTGCCGGGCGCGGGCCCGCTCCGGGCCAGGCCGGAATTCAGTCCCCGGCGGCCCCGGCGGCCCCGGCGGTACCCGCCGCGGGACGCCGCAGCCGCGCCGCCGCCGTCCGGTACCGCCGGGCCTCCCGCAGGCTCCCGGCCCGCTCGCACGCCTCCGCGGCCCGCAGCGCCAGCTCCGCCGCCGGCCCGGTGTCCCCCGCGCCCCGGGAGACCTCACACGCCTGGCCCCAGGTGCGCAGCGCGTCCTGCCACCGCCCCGCCTGCTCCTGCACCGCCGCCACCTCGGCCAGCGCCCGCGCCCGCGCGGCCGGCTCCTGGAGCCTGCGGAAGGCCGCCGCCGCGGCCCGCCACGCCCGCAGCGCCTCCTCCGGGCGCGCCGCCCGGGTGTGCACGGCACCGATCCGGCCGTGCAGCCGCGCCGTCGCCGCCCGGTCCGCATGCTCGTCCCGGGCCAGCCGCAGCGCCAGCGCGCGGCCGTACCAGTCGGCGGCCCGGTCCCAGTCGGCCAGCTCCGCGTAGCCGTCCCCCAGCGACTCCAGGGCCCGGCCCGCCGCCCACTCGTCCTCGCCCTCCCGCGCCGCGTCCAGCGCCGCGCGGTAGCGGACGAGGGCCTCCGCCCAGCGGTCCGTGCGTGCGTCCAGGTCCCCGAGGTTGAGCAGCGCGGCGGCCCGCTCCCGGTGCCTGCCGTTGCGCTCGGCCACCAGCAGCACCAGCTCGTGCAGCTCGTAGCGGTCGGACGCCGCCTGCTCGGGCGCCTCGTGCGCGTCGAAGGCCCGGGCCAGCGCCGACACCAGGCGGCGGGCCAGCGTGTCGAGCTCCCCCGCGCCTTCCGCGACGGCCGCCCGTACGGCCGACAGCAGCGCCGGGCGCCGGGTGCGCAGCCAGCTCCGCGCCTCCAGAGGGTGCAGGAAGCGCAGTGCGCGCGGCATCCCCGCCAGTTGCCGACGCGCCTCGGACCCCGACGGTTCGCACACCGCGCGGCATGCCTGGAGCCGGCTGACCAGCCGCTCCAGCATCCGCGCCCGGGCCAGCAGCACCTCGTCCGGCTGCTCGTGCACGGCCGACGCGGCGCGCAGCAGCGGATCGAGGCACCCCGGAACCTGGTAGTGGCCGGAGTCGAGGGGACGCAGCAGACCGAGCCGCACATAGTCGTCCAGGGCGGCGTGCGCGGTGCTCAGCGAGCAGCCGCCGAGCGCGGAGGCGAGCTGCGGATCGACGAACCCCGCCGGTGCGAGGGCGAGCAGCCGCAGCAGGCGCCCCAGCGGACGCGGGAGGGAGTCGTGGACGAGCCAGAAGGACCGCTCCAGCGGATCCGGGGCCGCCGGGGACCGCGCGGCTTCCGCGGTCTGCTCTGCCTCCCGCCCCGGCGGCCCGCTTCCGGCCAGCGCCCGGGAGGCGTCGAGCAGCGACCGCTTGGGGTGGGCGCCGAGCCAGCCGCCCAGCAGCGTCAGGGCCGCCGGGAGGGCACCGCACTGCTCGATCAGCGTCTCGGCGCTGCGCGGATCCACGGTGACCCGGGGCGAGGAGCCGGCGTGCCGGGACAGCAGCGCCACGGCACTCGCGCGGTCGAGTCCGCCGAGGGCGCAGGGGCGGACGTCGGGCACGTCGGTGAGCGGCCCCGAGGAGACGGCGACCACCAGGCAGTCGCGGCTCTCCGGCGCCAGGTCCAGGAGCTGCTCGGAGTCGGCCACGTCGTCGAGGAGCAGCAGGACCCGGCCGCGGCGCTCGAGGGCGGAGCGCAGCGCCTCGGCGACGTCCGCCGGGTCGGCGCCGGGCGGCGGATCCGGGGGCGCCGCGTCCTCCCCGGGAGGGCGCGCAGGGCCGGTGCTGCGGGCGAGGGAGGCCAGCAGGTCGCGGGCCGTGCGCTCGGTGGGAACCGGGATCCCGCCCGGCTCGGTGAGCCGGGCCCGCAGCACCCCGCCGGGATAGCGGTCGGCCACCTGCCGGACGAACTCCTCGGCCAGCGTGGTGCGGCCCGATCCGGCCGCCCCCGCGATCAGCAGCACCCGGCTCTGCGGGAGCGGACGGCCGGACATGGTGTGCAGCCCGGCGCTCTCCAGGTCGGCACGCAGGGCGCGCAGTTCGCGGTCGCGGCCCGTGCAGGAGTGGGGGCCCGGCCCCGCGGTCGCGGGCTGCACCGCCTGATCTGTCACGGGCTACGCTCCCGTTCGCTGTTCACCTGGTGTGTGCGCGGACGAATACCGCGAGCGTAGTTCACCGTGGGCCGCCGACCGGTGCGAACGGGCGCCGCGCCCGCGCCGGGAATCACCACATCGGCTCAGGTGGGCCGGGCGGGGAGCCCCCTCCGCCCTTCCGGCTCCACCCGGGCGTGGCCGCCCGCACCCCGGACGGGCCGCTCCCCGGACGGCCCGCTCCCCGGACGCCCCGCGCGCCGGGGAGGCGCGGGCGCCGCGGAGGCGCGGGCGCCACAGGGGCGTCTCCCGCAGGCGGGGCGGGCTACATCGGGTCGAAGGGCCGGGCGGGCCAGGGGGCTTGGGCCGGGCGCAGCGCACCCAGGCCGCCGCCGCTGGAGAGCGCGGCGCTCAGCGCCAGGCATCCGACCACGAGGCAGTTGTTGTGCAACTGCCCGGCGAGCGCCCCCCGCACCAGTTCCTCCATCGGCACCCTGGCCAGCTCCATGTCGGCCTCTTCGCCGGAGACCTCGAAGCGCGCCCCCTCGGCCTCGGACAGCCGCCGGGCCAGGAAGATCCGTACGGCTTCGTCGCTGCCGCCGGGGGTGGTGTAGACGTCGACCAGGACCCGCCAGTCCTCGGCCCGGACGTGGGCCTCCTCGTACAGCTCCCGCTGCGCGGCGGCCAGCGGGTTCTCGCCGGGGACGTCCAGCAGCCCGGCCGGGATCTCCCACAGCTTCTCGCGGACGGGGTGCCGGTACTGGCTGAGGACCAGCACGTGGTCCTGGTCGTCCAGGGCCAGCACGGCGACCGAACCGGGGTGGGTCTGGTAGTCGCGGCTGGCGGCGACCCCGTCGGGCATGACGACGTGGTCGGTGCGGACCCCCGTCTTGGCGCCCTGGAACGGCGTGGAGGTCGCGGTGACCTCCCACTCCTCGGGGGTGTCGGCGATGCGGGACGCGGACACGGCGCTCACTCCCCCTGCTGGCGCGCCACGGCGGCCTTGACCAGGCCGGCGAAGAGCGGGTGCGGGCGGGTCGGCCGGGAGCGCAGCTCGGGGTGCGCCTGGGTACCGACCAGGTAGGGGTGCACCTCGCGCGGGTACTCGACGTACTCGACCAGCTTGTTGTCGGGCGAGGTGCCGGAGAAGACCAGTCCGGCCTTCTTCTCCAGCTCGGTGCGGTAGTGGTTGTTGACCTCGTAGCGGTGGCGGTGGCGCTCCTCGACGTAGGGCTCGCCGCCGTAGGTCTCGCGCACGATGGAGCCGTCGGCGAGCTTGGCCGGGTACATGCCCAGCCGCATGGTGCCGCCCATGTCGCCCTCGCCCGCGACGATGTCGAGCTGCTCCTCCATGGTGGAGATGACCGGGTGCGCGGTGCCCTGGTCGAACTCGGTGGAGTTGGCGTCCTCGATGCCCGCCAGGTTGCGGGCGCCCTCGACGACGATGCACTGCAGCCCCAGGCAGAGGCCGAGCAGCGGAACGCGGTGCTCGCGGGCGTAGGTGATGGCACCGACCTTGCCGTCCACGCCGCGCTCGCCGAATCCGCCGGGGATGCAGACGGCGTCGCAGTCGCCGAGTTCGCGCTCGGCGCCCTCCGGGGTGCGGCAGTCGTCGGAGGTGACCCACTTGATCTTGACGCGGGCCCGGTTGGCGAAGCCGCCCGCCCGCAGCGCCTCGGTGACCGACAGATAGGCGTCCGGCAGGTCGATGTACTTGCCGACCAGGGCAACCTTCACCTCGTGGTCCGGCTGGTGGACCCGGCGCAGCAGGTCGTCCCACTGGGTCCAGTCCACGTCGCGGAAGGGCAGGTCCAGCTTGCGGACGACGTAGGCGTCCAGGCCCTCGGAGTGCACGACCTTGGGGATGTCGTAGATGGAGCGCGCGTCCTTGCAGGCGACCACGGCGGCGTCGTCCACGTCGCACATCAGCCCGATCTTCCGCTTGATGGAGACGGGGACGTCGCGGTCGGCCCGCAGCACGATGGCGTCCGGCTGGATGCCGATGTTGCGCAGCGCGGCGACCGAGTGCTGGGTGGGCTTGGTCTTCAGCTCCCCGGAGGGGCCGATGTAGGGCAGCAGGGAGATGTGGACGACGAAGACGTTGTCGCGGCCGACCTCGTGGCGGACCTGGCGGACGGCCTCCAGGAAGGGCAGCGACTCGATGTCGCCGACGGTGCCGCCGACCTCGGTGATGACGACGTCCACGTCGTCGGTGGCCATCCGGCGGATGCGGTGCTTGATCTCGTTGGTGATGTGCGGGATGACCTGCACGGTGTCGCCCAGGTACTCGCCGCGCCGCTCCTTGGCGATGACCGTGGAGTAGACCTGGCCGGTGGTGACGTTGGCGCTGCCGTCGAGGTCGACGTCGAGGAAGCGCTCGTAGTGGCCGATGTCCAGGTCGGTCTCGGCGCCGTCGTTGGTGACGAACACCTCACCGTGCTGGAAGGGGTTCATCGTGCCCGGGTCGACGTTCAGGTAGGGGTCGAGCTTCTGCATGGTCACCCGCAGGCCGCGCGCCTTCAGGAGCGCGCCCAGGCTGGAGGCGGTGAGCCCCTTGCCGAGCGAGGAGGCGACACCCCCGGTGACGAAGAGGTGCTTGGTCGTCATGGACGTAGGCGGCATGGCCAAGAGGGGGCTCCCGTGGTCGCTTGGTGGGGTGCGATGGCTGCGTCCCGGGGGTGACCCGGAGGGCCTCGCTGCGGTTCGGGGGGCTGCCGTCTCGAACACTTCGCGTTCGCGCGCCCACCGCTCCACGGGCTACCAGCGTAACAGTGCCGAGGGGGCGGTGCCGCTGCCGAGGCACGTCGGCGGGTGGGGGTCGCGGCCGGGTGCGCCCCAGGGTGACGGGAGAGTCGCAGCAGGTGAAGCCCTCGGTCAAGCTCACCCCATCGGCGCAGCCGGACTCAGCCGACCGTCGGGCGGAAGGGATCGCTGCGTCGTATCCTGCACGGACACTTGCCTGGGGACAGGCAGAAACTCACAGGTCATCCAGCACGTCCCGCGGGGGCGTCGCAGTTCGTTCGACTGGAGATGCACGTGGCTGGGCGCATCGAAGATTACGCACTCATCGGGGATATGCAGACTGCGGCCCTGATCGGCAGGGACGGCTCGGCCGACTGGCTCTGCCTACCCCGCTTCGACTCCCATGCGGTGTTCGCCGGGCTGCTCGGCACCGAGGAGCACGGGTTCTGGCGGGTGGGTCCGGCACACCCGGCCGGCGGCGACCCGCCACCGGCCGACCGCCGCCGCTACCGGGGGGACTCCCTCGTACTGGAATCGGAGTGGGACACCCCTCGGGGTACCGTCCGGATCATCGACTTCATGCCTCCGCGTGAGAACCACGCACCGCAGTTGGTGCGCATCGTGGAGGGCGTCAGCGGGCGGGTGCGGATGCGCTCGGCGCTGCGGATGCGGTTCTCCTACGGCTGGGTGGTGCCGTGGGTGCACAAGGAGGGACGGCGCACGGTCGCCGTCGCCGGGCCGGACTCGGTCTGGCTGGACACCGAGGCCGACACCTACGGCAAAGACCTGACGACCTACTCCGACTTCACCGTCGGCCCCGGCGACCGGGTGGCGTTCACCATCAGCTGGGAGGCGTCGCACCGGCCCGCTCCGGAGCTGCCCGAGCCGGAGGAGGCGCTGCGCACCACCGAGGACTTCTGGCGCGAGTGGGTCGAGACCTGCACGTACCACGGGCCCTACCGGGAGGCCGTGGTGCGCTCGCTGATCACGCTCAAGGCGCTGACCTACGCGCCCACCGGTGGGATCGTCGCCGCGCCGACCACCTCGCTGCCGGAGGAGATCGGCGGGGTACGGAACTGGGACTACCGCTTCACCTGGCTGAGGGACGCGGCCATCACCCTCTCCTCCCTCCTGCGCACCGGGTACCGCGAAGAGGCCCGCGCGTGGCGCGAGTGGCTGCTGCGTGCCGTCGCGGGCGATCCGGAGAACCTCCAGATCATGTACGGCATCGCGGGCGAACGCGAACTGTCCGAGGCCGAGTTGAGCTGGCTGCCGGGGTACGAGGGATCCAAGCCGGTGCGGGTGGGCAACGGCGCGGCGGGTCAGCTCCAGCTCGATGTGTACGGCGAGATGGTCGAGGCACTGCACCTGGGCCATATGACGGGCCTGGCGCGCAACGACTACGCCCAACTGCTCCAGCTCAAGCTGATCGGCTATCTGGAGGACCACTGGGAGGAGAAGGACGAGGGCATCTGGGAGGTGCGCGGCCCGCGCCGGCACTTCGTGCACTCCAAGGTGATGGCCTGGGTGGCCGTCGACCGCACGGTCAAGCTCATCGAGTCGGGCGACGTGGACGGGCCGCTGGAGCGGTGGCGGAATCTGCGGGACGAGATCCACCGCCAGGTCTGCGAGAAGGGCTACGACAAGGAACGGAACACCTTCACCCAGTCCTACGGCTCCAAGGAGCTGGACGCCTCGCTGCTGCTGATCCCGCAGATGGGCTTCCTGCCGCCGGACGACAAGCGGGTGATCGGCACCATCGAGGCCATCCAGCGGGAGTTGACCACCGAGGACGGCTTCGTACTGCGCTACCCCACCAGCAGCGAGGCGGGCGCCGACGGCACGGCCGAGAACGTGGACGGCCTCGCGGGCGAGGAGGGGGCCTTCCTGGCCTGCTCGTTCTGGCTCGCCGACGACCTGGCGATGATCGGCAGGGTGGACGAGGCCCGGAAGCTGTTCGAGAAGCTGCTGGCACTGCGCAACGACGTGGGTCTGCTGGCCGAGGAGTGGGACTCGGCGCGCCAGCGGCAGGTCGGCAACTTCCCGCAGGCGTTCAGCCACGTCCCTCTGATCGACACCGCGCTGCGGCTGACCGCATCAGGGGCGTACGGGGTCTGACCGTACGCCCCGTTTTGGGTGCCCGGTGCGCGGGTGCGCGCCGGGCGGCCCCCGGTACGGGTCGCCGGGCACCTCGTGGTGCGAGTCGCCCGGCGGTCCGCAGCGGCGGCCGGCGCCGGGCTCAGCGGTCCGCGACGGCCCGGGTCACCTCGTCGTACACACCGAGGACCAGCGCCGCCGTGGCGTCCTCGCCGGGCCAGGTGCGCGCCTGGGCGCGGCCCGCCGCGCCCAGCGCGGCACGGCGGGCCGGGTCGGCCAGCAGACCCAGCACGGCGGAGGCGAGCGAGTCCGCGTCGCCGCAGGGGACCAGTACGGCGGCGGTGCCGACCAGTTCGGGGACCCCGCCGCTCGCCGCCGCGACCAGCGGCACTCCCGCGCGCAGGGCTTCCTGGGCGACCAGCGACGGCCCCCGGCAGCGGGTGGGCTGCAGCGCGATGTCGGCCTCCGCCAGCAGCCGCAGTGCGTCGTCCCGCCGTCCCAGCAGCCGTACCGGCAGCTTCTCCTCGTCGATGCGGCGCTGCAGCGCGCCCCGCCCGGGGCCCTCACCCGCGACGGCGAGCAGCGGTGCGGGGCTGAGGCCGCGCCAGGCACGGGAAGCGGTCAACGCGGTGTCGTGGCCGCGCCGCCCGTCCAGCCGGCCGACGGCCACCAGCAGCGGCCGGTCCGCCGCCCCGACTCCCGCGCGCGCCGTGCTCCGAAGCGCCTCCTCGGCTGCCGCGTCCTCCCGGTCCGACGACGGCCCGGCCCCGGTCAGCGGGACGGGTGCCGGGGCAAGGCGTGCGTCCCTGGCTCCGCTGCGGCGCGCGGCGTCGACGAGTTCGGTGGTGGTTCCCAGGACGACGGTCGCGGCACGGGCCACCCGCCGGAGCAGGAGCCGGGTCACCAGGTCGTGGGCGGCGTCCGCCCGCGAGGCATGTCCGGGTCCGGGTCCGGCGCGCGGCAGGGCGTACCAGGTGACCACGAGCGGCACCGGGCTCCGCCGCCTGCCGAGCGCGAGGGCGGCCAGCAGCCCGGCGCGCAGGCCGTGCGCGTGGACGAGGTCCGCTTCCGTGCAGACCGCGCGCAGCCGGGCCACCGCGTCGGCCTCCGTACGTCCGGGGAGGGCGGTGAACTCCGCGCCGGTTCCGGTGAACGAGTGCCGCAGCGCCGCGTCGTGCCGGGTGCACACCGTCACCCGCACCCCGCGCGCTGTCAGTCCGCGGGCGAGCGCACGCGCGTGGGCCGCAGTCCGCGCCGAGGGCGCGTGCGGCCCGTCGGCCGCCACGCCGCCCCCGAGCACATGCACGGCGTGCGGCGGCCGCGCACCGACCGCGGGCCGACGCGAGGCGTGGGTACGGCTCGGGCTCACGGCGGAGGAGCTCCCTGGGTCGGGGGTGGGCGCATGCGTGCCCAGGATGCCAGGCGAACCGGGACCGGTGGGCCGCCGTACGGACCTCGGCGCCGCCACGGCAGGACGCACATCCCGCGCTCTCACTCACACGAGTGAGAGCGCGGAAGGCCGAGTCGGGCGCCCCCCTCCCGGGCGCGCGCTCCGCCCCGCGAGGCCGGGCGCACGGCGTGCCGTCCTGCGACGGCACCGACCGGCGGTGCGGACCCGGCCGTGCGCGGAACGGCTCACGGACGGGAGCGGCGCGCCACCGGGCGGCGGGCCGGCGCGGGGGCCACCGGGGGGAGCGGTGGCCCCGGGAGAGCGGGCCGCGCCGGAGGACGGGCCGCGGTGCTGCCGCACCGCGCGGCGGCTCACAGACCGCCGCGGGCCGCTTCCAGAAGTTCCTCGGCGTGCGCACGCGCGAGTTCGGAGTCCTCCTGACCCGCGAGCATCCGGGACAGCTCGCGCACCCGCTCCTCGCCGTCCATGACCCGGACACCGCTGCGGGTCACCGATCCGTCGTCGGTCTTCTGCACCACCAGGTGCCGGTCGGCGAACGCCGCGACCTGCGGCAGGTGCGTGACCACCACGACCTGCGCCGACCGGGCCAGCCGCGCCAGCCTGCGTCCGACCTCGACCGCCGCCTTGCCTCCGACACCCGCGTCGACCTCGTCGAACAGATAGGTCGGCACCGGATCGGAGTCGGCGAAGACCACTTCCACGGCGAGCATCACCCGGGACAGCTCCCCGCCGGAGGCGCCCTTGGCGATGGGCCGGGGCGGCGCGCCCGGGTGCGGGGCGAGCAGCAGTTCGACCTCGTCCGTGCCGTGCGGCCCGAACGCCACCGTGCGTCCGTCGACCTCGATGCCGTCCGGATCCTCGGTGTGCTTGAGCGCGAAGCTGACTCGGGCGTGCGGCATGGCCAGCTCCGCCAGCTCCTCGGTCACCGCGTCCGCGAACCGCTCGGCGGCGTCCGCACGCGCCTCACCGAGGGTACGGGCGAGGGAACCGAGTTCGGCACGGAGCGCGTCCCGCTCGGCACCCAGCTCACCGATCCGGTCGTCGTCGCCCTCCAGCTCGGCCAACCGCTCGGCGCCCTCCCGGGCCCAGCCGAGCACGGCGGCGATGTCCTCGCCGTACTTGCGGGTGAGCTGCGCGAGTACCGCACGGCGCTCCTCGACCGCGGCCAGGCGGAGCGGATCGGCGTCCAGGTCGTCGGCGTATCCGGCCAGTTCGCCCGCGATGTCGGAGAGCAGGATGTGCACCTCGCCCAGCCGGTCGGCGAGCGCGGCCAGCGCCGGATCGTGCGCCCGCACCGCTTCCAGCGCGCGGTGCGCCCCGGCGACGAGGGTGGCCGCCTCGACGCCTTCCGGGTCGGCGGGGTCCCCGGCCAGCGCGCCGTGCGCGGTGGTCGCGGCGGAGGCCAGCGCCTCGGCGTGGCCCAGCCGTTCGGCCTCGGCCGCCAGCTCGGTGTCCTCACCCGAGCGCGGCTCGGCGGCCTCGACCTCCTGGATCCCGAAGCGCAGCAGGTCGGCCTCCTGGGCGCGTTCGCGGGCCCGGGTGGTCAGCTCCTCCCACTCCGCGGCGACGGCCCGCAGCCTGCGGTACGCCTCCTGGTAGGCGGCCAGCGGCCGGGCCACCGCCTCGCCCGCGTAGCGGTCCAGCGCCTCGCGCTGCCGCGCGGCCCGCAGCAGGCCCTGCTGATCGGTCTGCCCGTGCACGGCCACCAAGTCGTCGCCCAACTCCGCGAGCAGCCCGGCCGGCACCGAACGCCCGCCCACATGGGCCCGCGACCGACCTTCGGCCGAGACGGTGCGGCTGACCAGCAACGCCCCCTCGTCCAGTTCCGCGCCCGCCTCCTCGGCCCGGCGCGCCGCCGGCGCGTCCGGAGCCAGCGCGATCCGGCCCTCGACGAGGGCGGACCTGGCGCCGACCCGGACCAGCCCGGCGTCGGCACGCCCACCGAGCAGCAGCCCGAGGCTCGTGACGACCATGGTCTTCCCGGCGCCGGTCTCGCCGGTCACCGCGGTGAAGCCGGGGGACAGCTCGACAACGGCGTCGTCGATCACGCCCAGGGCTTTGATCCGCATCTCCTCCAACACGGATACGACCATACGAGGTCCCCGCGCACCGGCCACACCTGTGGTCCGGGTGGTGGCCGGATCGTGGAGCGGGGCCGCGGCGGAATTCGACCGGCATTGCACCGGCATATCCGTTTCCTCCCCCACCGTCTCGGTCCGGGCTCCCCCGTCGCCCCGCGCGCGGTTCCCCACCGCCCCGGGAGCCGCGCTCGCCACCGCCCCGGGAGCGGCGCTCGCCGCCGCACGAGCAGCGCCACCGCTCCGCGCCGGCCGGCCCCCTGCGGCAGGCCCCACGTCGTGTCGGCGGAGCCCCGTCCGCCCTGCCCGGCGGACGGGGCTCCGCCGAGGACCTAGCGCGGCGCCCCGCGCCAGCCCGTGACGGGCAGCGCGAACTTGGCGACCAGGCGGTCGGTGAACGAGGCATGGTGCAGCCGCGCCAGCCGTACCGGCACCGCACCGCGCCGCACCTCCACCCGCGCCCCGGCGGGGAGTTCGACGCTGCGCCGCCCGTCGGCCCACAGCACCCCGTGCGGCGTCTGGGGCCGTACCTCGACGGCCAGCACCGAATCGGGTGCGGTGACCAGGGGCTTGGCGAACAGCGCGTGCGCGCTGATCGGCACCATCAGCAGCGCCTCGACCTCCGGCCACACCACCGGTCCCCCCGCGGAGAAGGCATAGGCCGTGGAGCCGGTGGGGCTGGCGCACACCACGCCGTCCCCGCCGAAGCTGGAGACGGGCCGCCCGTCGACCTCGATGACGACCTCCAGCATCCGCTCGCGCGCCGCCTTCTCCACCGAGACCTCGTTGAGTGCCCAGTCGGCGTGCACCACCTGGCCGCTGCCGGGGCTGTGCGCGCCGTGGCCGCCGTTGCGCACCAACACGTCGAGGGTCATCCGCTCCTCGACCTCGTAGGCGCGGGAGACCACGCGGTCCACGACCTGGTCCAGATCGTCGCGCTCGGCCTCGGCGAGGAAGCCGACCCGGCCGAGGTTGACGCCGAGCATCGGCACGCCCGAGGCGCGGGCGAACTCGGCGCCGCGCAGCAGGGTGCCGTCCCCGCCCAGCACGACCAGCAGTTCGCAGCCCTCGGCCGCGTCCGGCCGGGCCGAGACGGTCTGCACCCGCTCGGGCAGCGGCAGGTCGGCCGCCTCGTCCGCGAGCACCCGCACTCCGATCCCGCAGCGCAGCAGCCCCTGGACCACCAGTTCGGCGCTGCGCACGGCGGCCGGTCTGCCGGTGTGCGCGAGCAGGAAGACCGTACGGTCCCCGCCCGCCGCGCCGGGGTCCGGCACACCGCCCCGGCGGTCACCGGGAGGGTGTGCTGGCTGCGTCGCTCCGCTGTCCTCGGTCACTTGGGCCCCTCCGCCACCGCTCGCTCGACTTCGGCCGGGTCGAGGGTGTCGGCCCCGGCACGCAGCCACAGAAAGTATTCGACGTTTCCCGAGGGCCCGGGCAGCGGACTCGAGGTGACGCCCAGCGCGCCCAGGCCCAGGGCCGCCGCGTGTCCGGCGACCGTTCGCACGGCCTCGGCGCGCAGCTCCGGGCTGCGGACGACACCTCCGCTGCCCAGCCGTTCCCTGCCCACTTCGAACTGCGGCTTCACCATCAGCACCAGATCCGCCTCGGGTACGGCGCAGCGGACCAGCGCGGGCAGGACGAGCCCCAGGGGGATGAACGACAGGTCACCGACGACGAGTTCCACCGGCTCGCCGTCGATGTCCTCCAACGTCAGTTCCCGGACATTCGTGCGGTCCTTGACGGTGACCCGCGGGTCGCTCCGCAGCGACCAGGCGAGCTGGCCGTAGCCCACGTCCACCGCGACCACCCGGTCCGCGCCGGCACGCAGCAGCACGTCCGTGAACCCGCCGGTGGACGCGCCCGCGTCCAGCGCACGCCGGCCGGTCACCCGCAGCCCGCGCGGACCGAACGCCTCCAGGGCTCCGGCGAGCTTGTGGCCGCCGCGCGAGACATAGCCCGGATCGCTCTCGTCCGCCTTGACGACCAGCGCGGCACTGGTCTCGACCTGGGTGGCGGATTTGGCCGCGACGTTGCCGCCGACCGTGACCCGGCCCGCGGCGATCAACTGGCCCGCGTGCTCCCGGGAGCGGGCGAGGTTGCGGCGTACCAGCTCCGCGTCGAGTCGGCGTCGTGCCACGGTTCAGCTCCGGGGTGTGTGGGGGCGGTCCAGCGCGGCCAGGCTCTCGCGCAGGCCGTCGTGGACATCTTCGTACACCTCCAGATGACCGGAGACAGCGAGGTGGTCGGCGTCCTCCAGCCGCTTGAGCCGGGCGTCGACGGGGCCGTTCCCGGTCGGGCGCACGCCCACGCCGAGGGGCCGCGGGCCGTCCTCGGGCTCCTCCCCCGACTCGGGGACGCCGGGCCCGCCGTCCGGCTCGGCGGCGCGCCCGGGCACCTCCTCCGGGGCGGCGGCGCCCGCCTCCTCGGGTCCGCCGGGGGCGGCCTCCGGCGCGCGTCCGGCGCCCGGCTCGGGGAGGCCCGCGCCGTGCCGGGCCCGGGGGTCCTCGGCGCCCGCCGGAGCCGGCCCGGGGCGCCCGTGCGGCTGATCGGGCCGCGCCGTCTCGTCGTACCGCTCGGTGGCGCTCCCCGGGGGCTGCTGTTCGGGGGCGCGGCCGGGCCCGGGGCCCTGCGCGAACTCGCTCATGCCCCGACGCTACCTTCCGGGTCCGACAGAGCCGCCCGTGTCAGCGCCGTGCCGCGGGCACCACCAGTGGGGTACCGGTCTCGGGATCGTCGATGACCCGGCAGGGCATGCCGAAGACCTCCGCCACCAGCTCCGCCGTCACGATCTCGCCGGGTTCGCCCTGGGCGACGATCCGGCCGTCCCGCATGGCGATCAGATGGGTGGCGTAGCGGGCCGCGTGGTTGAGGTCGTGCAGGACGGCGACCAGCGTGCGCCCCTCCTCCTCGTGCAGCCGGGCGCACAGGTCGAGGATCTCGATCTGGTGGGCGATGTCCAGGTAGGTGGTGGGCTCGTCCAGCAGCAGCAGCGGCGTCTGCTGCGCCAGCGCCATGGCGATCCACACACGCTGGCGCTGGCCTCCGGACAGCTCGTCCACGAAACGGTCCCCGAGGCCCTCGACGCCGGTGGCCGCCATGGACTCGGCCACCACCCGCTCGTCGTCGCGCGACCACTGGCGCAGCAGTCCCTGGTGCGGGTAGCGGCCGCGGGCCACCAGGTCCGCGACGGTGATGCCGTCGGGCGCTGTGGACGACTGGGGCAGCAGACCGAGGGTGCGGGCGAGCGACTTGGCCGGCAGGCCCGCGATGTCGTTGCCGTCCAGCAGCACCTGCCCCCGGGTGGGTCTGAGCATCCGGGAGAGCGCGCGCAGCAGCGTCGACTTGCCGCAGGCGTTGGGCCCCACGACGACCGTGAAGGACCGGTCGGGCACGGCCACGTCCAGCTCGCGTGCGATGGTGCGCTGGTCGTAGGCGAGGGTGAGGTCGTGGCCGGTCAGCCGGGGTTCTCCGGCTGCCGGCCCGGCTGTGGCAGCGGTCTGCGCCCGGTCGGCCTGTGTCGCGGTCTTCATCGTGTCCCCGCCTCCGTCGTGCGTGCGTACGTCTGTGCCGGTCGGGCCATGGGTGCCGGTCTGGTCGTGCGGGCCGGTCATATCCGCCCCGCTCTGCGCTCGGTGGCCAGCAGCCACACCAGGTACCCGCCGCCCACCACCCCGGTGATCACGCCCACCGGGAGCTGGTGCCCGTCGAAGGCCCGCTGGGCGACCAGGTCGGCGCAGATCAGCAGCAGGGTGCCCATGCACAGCGAGGGCAGCAGATTGGGGCCCGGCGCCTTCGTCAGCCGCCGGGCGAGCTGCGGGGCGCACAGCGCGACGAAGGAGACCGGCCCCGCCGCGGCGGCCGAGAGCGCCACCAGCAGGATCCCGGCGACCAGCAGCGTGAGCCGGGTGTGTTCGACGCGGACACCGAGCGCGTACGCCGCGTCGTCGCCCATCTCCATCATTCCCAGCGCACGTCCGCAGCCGAGCAGCACCAGCGGGACGAGCACCACCATGCCCAGGGCCAGCGGCAGTACGTCGTCCCAGCCGCGCCCGTCCAGACTGCCGGTCATCCACAGCACCGCACGCGATGCCTCGGTGAGGCCGGCGCGGGTGATGAGGTAGCTGTTGACGCCGGTCAGGATGGCGGTGGTGCCGACTCCGACGAGCACCAGCCGGTAGCCGTGCAGGCCGCCTTTCCAGGCGAGGGCGTAGATCAGTGTGCCGGTGACGAGTGCCCCGGTCACGGCGCCGCCCGCCAGCAGGGCGCTGCTGCCGCCCACGGCGAAGACGACCAGCAGCGCCCCGGCCGCCGCTCCGTTGGTGAAGCCGAGGATGTCCGGGCTGCCGAGCGGGTTGCGGACGACGGCCTGGAAGACGGCGCCGCTCAGCCCCAGGCTCGCGCCGACCAGCAGGGCGGTCGCGGTGCGGGGCAGCCGCAGCTCGTTCACGATGAACGCGTCGGCGGGGTCGCCCTGTCCGAGCAGGGTGCGCAGTACGTCGCCGGGCGGCATCGGGTACTCGCCGCTGCCGATCGCGAACACGGCGGCGACCAGCGCGAGCAGCAGGCAGCCGGTGCCGACCAGCAGGGCGCGCGGACGGTAGCCGACCGAGAGGCCGCCCGCGGTGCGGACGACGCGGGAACGGGTGCCGGTGAGGCTCATGCGTGTGCCACCCTCCGCCTGCGCACGAAGTAGAGGAAGAGCGGGCCGCCCAGGACCACGGTCACGATGCCGACCTGCAGTTCACCGGGGCGGCCCAGGATCCGTCCGAGGATGTCGGCGCCGAGCAGCAGCACGGGCGCCAGGACGGCGCAGTAGGGCAGCATCCAGCGCTGGTCGGGGCCGGTGAGCGCGCGCACCATGTGCGGCACCATCAGTCCGACGAAGACGATCGGCCCGCAGGCCGCGGTGGCGGCGCCGCACAGCAGGGTGATGGCCACGATGGCGGCGGCGCGGGTCCTGGCGGGCCGGGAGCCGAGGGCGCGGGCCGCGTCGTCGCCGAGCGCGAGCGCGTTCAGCGGCCGGGCCAGGGCCAGCGCGACCAGCGCACCGACCGCGATGAAGGGCAGCGCCGAGAGAACCGTCGTGTCCTGGGCGCGGGCGAGCGAGCCGACCATCCAGAACCGCATCCGGTCCAGCGAAGCGGTGTCCAGGAGCTGCACGGCGCTCACGTAGGAGATCAGCGCGGCGTTCAGCGCCGTCCCCGCCAGGGCGAGCCGGGCTGGGGTGGCGCCGCGGCCGCCGCCCACGGCGTAGACGAGCACGGAGACCGCCGCGGCGCCCAGGAAGGCGAAGCCGATGTACCCGGTGTACCCGGCGACGCCGAAGAAGGAGATGGCGGTGACGACGGCTGCCGCGGCGCCCGCGTTGATGCCCAGCAGGCCGGGGTCGGCCAGCGGGTTGCGGGTGAGCGCCTGCATGACGCCGCCCGCGAGACCGAGCGCGGCACCGGCGAGCAGGCCGAGGAAGGTGCGCGGCAGCCGCATCTCGTGGACGACGGGGTAGCTCGCCGAGCCGCTGTCCAGCAGTCCCGACCACGCCTCCCCCAGGGAGAGCGGCCGGGCGCCGAAGGCGAGGCTGAGCAGGGCGACGAGCAGCAGGACGAGAGTGGCGGCCAGCAGCCCGGCGGCCCGGGCGAGCGGCGCCCGGGCCCGGGCGGGCTGTTCCGGGCGGGCCGCGGGCGGCTGCTGCTCGACCACCGAACCCCTGTGCGACTGCGGGGACTTGGGGAGAGTCACGTACGCGCTCCGGTAGGGGCCGGGGAATCGTGCCGCCCGGCCACTGGACAACAACAACTTTGGTTAGGTTAGCCTAACTGGGAACTCGGCCCCATGGCCGCCCCGCATGGACGTCCGCGGCCTGCCCGCGGTGCGTTCGCAGCACGTCGAGAGAAGGCCGGAGAGAAAATGCCCAGCTCCTCCCCCATGTCCCCGCTTTCGCGCCGCGGTCTGCTCGCCGCGGGTGGCGCCGTCGGCCTCGGCGCGCTGCTCACCGCATGCGGAAGTGACGACTCCGGCTCCGGTGCGGGCAGCGACCCGAAGGGCAAGGGCTGGTCCTTCACCGACGGCCGCGGCGAGAAGGTCTCCCTGGACGCCGTGCCGGAGCGGATCGTCGCCTACACGGCCACCGCCGCCGCGCTGTGGGACTTCGGCATCCGCGACCAGGTCGTCGGCGTCTTCGGTCCGACCAAGAAGAAGAACGGCGACCCCGACGTACTCGCCGGGGACATGGACATCTCCAAGGTGGAGATCATCGGCAACGCGTTCGGCGAGTTCGACCTGGAGAAGTACGCGAAGGCGCGTCCGCAGTTGCTGATCAGCAACATGTACCTGAAGGACGCGCTCTTCTACGTCCCGGACGAGAGCAAGGACAAGATCTACAAGCTGGCGCCGCATGTGGCCATGAAGGCCGCCGGGGTGCCGATGCTGGAGGTCGTACAGCAGTACGCGAAGCTCGCCGAGTCACTGGGCGCGGATGTGAAGGCCAAGGCCGTCACCGACGCCAAGGCCCGCTTCGAGAAGGCCGCCGAGCGGCTGCGCAAGGCAGCGAAGAGCGGCATCCGCGTCATGGCCGCCGCCGGGGCGCCCGACCTGTTCTACGTCTCGGACCCCGACGCCAGCACCGACCTGCAGTACTTCAAGCAGCTCGGGGTGGACTTCGTGAAGCCGAAGAAGCTCAGCAAGCAGGGCTTCTTCGAGGAGCTGAGCTGGGAGAACGCGGACAAGTACGAGGCCGACCTGATCATCCTGGACAACCGCACCCAGTCCCTGCAGCCCAAGGCCCTCGCCTCGAAGCCGACCTGGAAGGACCTGCCCGCCGTCAAGGCGGACCAGGTCGCCCCCTGGGCCGCGGAGCCCCGCTTCTCCTACGCGGGCGCCGCACCGCTGCTGGAGAACCTCGCGGAGGCGATCGAGAAGGCCAAGAAGGTCCGCTGACCCACCGTGGGGGTCGTGGCGGTCCCCGGCCCCCACAGCCCCCACGCGGTCCACGCCCCCGCCCGACCCCGTCCCTCCCGGGAGGAGCAGTCACGATGAGCAAGGCCAGCACGGCGCGGTCCGCGCCCTCCACCGTTCCCTTCGAGTTCTTCGCTCTGCACGTCGTCAGGACCCGCCGACTGGGTCCGACCCTGCTGCGGGTCACCTTCGGGGGCGAGGGGCTGGACCTGTTCGCCTCCGGGGGCCGCGACCAGCGCGTCAAGCTCTTCCTGCCGCAGCCGGGGCAGACCGCACCGGTGGTCCCCGTCGAGGCGGGCACGGAGTGGTTCGCCGAGTGGCGGGCGATGGACGAGAACATCCGCGGGATCATGCGCAGTTACACCGTGCGGGCACTGCGCAAGGGCAGCCAGTACGGCGCCGCGGACGAGTTGGACATCGACTTCGCGCTGCACGGCGAGATCGGTCCCGCCTCGCGCTGGGCGCTGCGGGCAGCCCCCGGGGACCGGGTGACGCTGCTCGGTCCGGTCGTCGAGGACAACGCCGGTGTCGACTTCCGGCCGCCCCGGGGCACCGACTGGGTGCTGCTGAGCGGTGACGAGACGGCGCTGCCCGCCATCGGGGCCGTGCTGGAGTGGCTGCCCGCCGGGATGCCGGTGCGGGTGTTCGCCGAGGTCGCGCACCGGGAGGACATCCAGGACCTGCCGACCCTCTCGGACGCGCGGATCACCTGGCTGGTGCGGGACGAGGACGGGAGCCGGGCCGCCGGTTCGCGGACCGAGCGCGCGGTGTCGGCGGTGCGCTCGGCCGGGCTGCCCTCGGGCACCCCCTACGCGTGGCTCGCGGGCGAGGCCGGCACGGTCAAGGCCCTGCGCCGCCATCTGGTGAACGAGCGGGGCTTCGACCGCCGGTCGGTCACCTTCACCGGCTACTGGCGCGCCGGCACCTCGGAGGAGCAGTTGGTCGCCGAGGCCCTCGCGGCGGCGGCGAGCTGAGACCCCTGCCGCCGCGGTGAGCCGAGACCCTCGCGGCGGCGACGAACTGAGACCCGCTCAGCGCCGGACAGCCGCACAGTTCCCGGTCCGCCTCAGAGCCCCAGCCGGCTCAGGGCCTTCTCCGCGTCCAGTCGGCACTCCGCGGTTCCGGCCGCCGACCAGGCGGCCCCGCACAGGGCCCGCAGCCCGTCGGCCGGATCGCCGTCCCCCGCCAGTTCCAGCCGCCCGTCCCCGGCCCGGGCACTCCAGCCACCGCACCCGGCAGCGCCGTCCGGCCCCACCGTCACCTCCGGTTGGGGCTCCAGCAGACCCCGCAGGTCGCGGGCCACATAGGTGGGGCGGTGCAGCGGAGAGGCGGCGAGCAGCCGGGCCGCGTCGGTCACCCCGGTCAGCACCAGCAGCGAGTCCACGCCCCCCGCGTGCGCCCCCTCGATGTCGGTGTCCAGCCGGTCGCCGACGACCAGCGGGCGCCGCGCACCGGTGCGCAGGATGGACTCCCGGTGCATCGGCGGCAGCGGCTTGCCCGCCACCTCGGGCTCGGGCGGCGTGCGCATCCAGCGGGTCGCGAGGCGCACGACCTCCACGGCCGAGCCGTTGCCGGGTGCGATGCCGCGTCCGCTGGGGATGGTCAGATCGGTGTTGGAGGCGAACCACGGCACCCCGCGCTGCACGGCGAGCGCCGCCTCGACCAGCCGCCCCCACTCCATCGACGGCCCGCCGTAGCCCTGCACGACGGCCGCGGGGTCCTCGTCCGCCGTCTCGACGACGGTCAGCTCCCGCTCCGCCAGCGCGGCCCGCAGCCCCTCGGCGCCGACGGCCAGGACCCGCGCACCGCGCGGCATCCGCTCGGCGATGAGCCGGGCGACGGCCTGCGCCGAGGTGACGATCTCGTCGGCCCCCGCCGGCACGCCCAGCTCCGTCAGATGCCCCGCGACCACCTGAGGGGTGCGGGCCGCGTTGTTGGTCACGTACGCCGTCCGCAGCCCGCTCGCGCGCGCGGCGGCGAGGGAGTCGACGGCGTGGGGCACGGCCTCTCCCCCGGCGTAGACGACCCCGTCCAGGTCCAGCAGTGCCGTGTCGTACGCGGTGTGCAGCGCACGCTCGCTGGCCTGCGGGGCGCGCCGGGGCGCCGGTGCCGCCGTGCCGGAGGCGGTGCTGTGGTGCATCAGGGGTCGCTCCTCGTGCTCTCTCCCGGGGGACGCGGATGCCGGGGCCGGCCTGCGCGCGGTACCGATCCTCTCGCACCCTCCGCACCCCTGCGCCCCCTGTGCCCCGCTCCACCGGCCGCGGGGCACCGGCATACCATGCACGGATGACCGTCCGAGGACTGAGACTCACCCCGTTCCGGGGGCTGCGCTACGTGCCGGAGAAGGTCAGCAGCCTCGCTGCCGTGACCTCGCCCCCGTACGACGTGGTGGTCCGGCCGGACGGGCTGCGGCATCTGGAGACCGCGGACCCCTACAACATCGTGCGGCTCATCCTGCCCCAGGCCGAGGATCCGGCGGCGCGGCACCGCAAGGCCGCCGGGACCCTGCGCCGCTGGCAGGACGAAGGAGTACTGGCGCGCGATCCGCAGCCCGCGCTGTACGTCTACGAGCAGCGCAAGGGCGAACTGCTGCAGCGCGGCCTGATCGGTGCCCTGCGGCTGTCGGACCCCGAGGAGGGGATCGTGCTCCCGCACGAGGCGGTGATGGACGAGGTCGTGGCCGACCGCGCGGAGCTGATGGGCGAGATGGCCGCCAACCCCGAGCCGCTGCTGCTCTCCTACCGCGGCGACGGCACCCGCAGCGGCGCCACCGCCGTCATCGAGCGGACCATACGTGGCGCGCCGCTGGCGGCGACGACCACCGAGGACGGTTTCGCGCACCGGCTGTGGGCGGTCACGGACCGGGCCGAACTCGCCCAGGTGGACGCCGAGCTGTCCCGGCACAGCGCGCTGATCGCCGACGGGCACCACCGCTGGGCGACCTATCTGCGGCTCCGCGCCGGACAGGGCGGCCGGGCCGAGGAGTCGCCGTGGGATTACGGCCTGGTCCTGCTGGTGGACACCGCGCGCTATCCGCTGCAGGTACGCGCCATCCACCGGATACTGCCCAGGCTGCCGGTGAAGCGGGCGCTCGACCTCCTGGACCGCGCGGAGGCGCCCTTCCGGGTGCGCACACTGGAGGCGCCGCTGGACGAGGCGCTGGAGGAACTGGCGGACACCCCGGGGAACGCGTTCCTGTTGACCGGGGGCGACGGTGTCTTCCATCTGCTCGACCGGCCCGCCCCTGCGCTGCTGGAGCGCACGGTTCCCGCGGACCGGCCCGAGGCGTGGCGTCGGCTGGATGCCACCGTGCTGCACTCCACGCTGCTGGACGCGGTCTGGCAGGTGCCCGACCGTCCCGAGGACATCGGCTATCTGCACCACGTCGAGGCGGCGCTGGAACAGGCGGCGGCGCACGGCGGTACGGCGGTGCTGTTGCGGCCCGTTCCGGAATCGACGGTGCGGGCGCTCGCCGAGCGGGGCGTGACGATGCCCCGCAAGTCGACCTCGTTCGGCCCCAAGCCCGCCACCGGGCTGGTGCTGCGCACCCTGCGCTGACCGGCGGCCCGCGCACCCGGCGCCGACCGCCCGCCGCCCGCCGCGGCCCGCGCCTTCCGCGGGCCGCTCCGCCCTCCCCGCACCACCGCCGCGGGGCCCCCTTGCATGCGGACGGACAGAGTTGGTTAGGCTAGCCTTACCTGACCGCGCGGGTCGCGCGGTGTGCCACGTCCGTGTCAGGAGGACACTTCATGAGCAGCAGGTCACACCTGCTCAACGACAGGACAGCGGAGCACTACAGGCGCTCCCTCACCCACGGCGTCGAACGGGTCGCCGCGAGACTCGCCGGCACCGAGCAGCCGTTCACCGGCGTCACCCCGGCCGAGCTCGCCCCCACCGTGTCCGCCGTGGACCTGGAGAAGCCCCTGGGCACGGCGAGCGAGGCACTGGACGAGCTGGAGCGCGTGTACCTGCGGGACGCCGTCTACTTCCACCATCCGCGCTACCTCGCGCACCTCAACTGCCCCGTGGTCATCCCGGCCGTGCTCGGGGAAGCCGTGCTCTCCGCCGTCAACTCCTCCCTGGACACCTGGGACCAGAGCGCGGGCGGCACCCTGATCGAGCGGCGGCTCGTGGCCTGGACCGCGCAGCGGGTGGGCTTCGGCTCGTCCGCCGACGGCATCTTCACCAGCGGCGGCTCGCAGTCCAACCTGCAGGCGCTGCTGCTGGCCCGGGAAGAGACCTGCCGCCTGGTGCGCAAGAACTCCGAGACCGCGCTCAGCACCCCGCAGATCCTGCCGAAGCTGCGGATCCTCACCTCCGAGTGCAGCCACTTCAGCATCGAGAAGGCCGCGGTGCTGCTGGGCCTGGGCACCGAGGCCGTCGTCCCGGTGCCCTGCGACGAGCAGCGGCGGATGCGCGTCGACGCGCTGGAGGAGGAGATGGCCCGCTGCGAGCGGGCCGGCGAGACGGTGATGGCCGTCGTCGCCACCGCCGGCACCACCGACTTCGGCAGCATCGACCCGCTGCCCGCGGTCGCCGACCTGTGCGAGCGGGCGGGCGCCTGGCTGCACGTGGACGCCGCCTACGGCTGCGGGCTGCTCACCTCGCGCCGCCGCCGAGGACTGCTGACCGGTATCGAGCGAGCCGACTCGGTGACCGTCGACTACCACAAGTCCTTCTTCCAGCCGGTGAGTTCCAGCGCCGTCCTGGTCCGGGACGGGGACACCCTGCGCCATGTCACCTACCACGCCGACTACCTCAACCCGGCCCGCAGCGTGGAACGGGAGATACCCAATCAGGTCGACAAGTCGCTCCAGACCACGCGGCGGTTCGACGCGCTCAAGCTCTGGATGACGCTGCGGGTGATGGGCGCCGACGCACTCGGTGAGCTGTTCGACGAGTGCGTGGACCGGGCCGCCGACGCCTGGCGCCTGCTGGACGCCGACGACCGGTTCGACGTCGTCGTCGAACCCCGGCTCTCCACCCTCGTCTTCCGCCACCTCCCGCGCGGCGCGGACGCCGCGCTCACCGACCGGGCGAACCTGCACGCGCGCGACGCGCTGTTCGCCTCCGGCGAGGCCGTCGTGGCCGGCACCGTGGTCGACGGCCGCCACCACCTCAAGTTCACCCTGCTCAACCCGGAGACCTCGACGGCCGACATCGCCGCGGTCCTGGATCTGATCGCCGCACACGCCGACCGGTACGCCGCCGAGCACGGCGCGGTCCACCCGCCCGCCCTCAGCACCGCCCCGGCATGCTGACCGATCCGACACGGAGCCCCCACGTGACGCCCTCCAGCGCCCGTTCCGCCGACACGCCCGTCCACGATTTCGTCGCCATCGGCGTGGGACCCTTCAATCTGGGCCTCGCCTGTCTGACACCGACAGCGGAGCTCGACGGGGTCTTCCTGGACGACAAGCCGGAGTTCGACTGGCACCCGGGCATGATGCTGGACGACAGCACCCTGCAGACCCCGTTCCTGTCCGACCTGGTCACCCTGGCCGATCCCACCTCGCCGTTCTCCTTCCTCAACTACCTCAAGGAGTCCGGCCGGCTGTACGCGTTCTACATACGCGAGAGCTTCTACCCGCTCCGCGCGGAGTTCAGCGACTACTGCCGCTGGGCGGCCGACCGCCTGGGCAGCATCGTGCGGTTCGGCCACCGGGTCACATCGGTCGAGTACGACGAGGCCGACGGCCTGTACACCGTCCACGCCGAGCACCTGCCCGACGGAGAGCACCGCGCCTTCCGCGCCCGGAAGCTCGTCCTGGGCACCGGCACCCCGCCGCACCTCCCCGGGCCCTGCCAGGACCTGGGCGGCGACCTGCTCCACAACTCCCGCTATCTGGAGCACAAGGACGCGCTGCAGCGGAAGAAGAGCATCACCCTGATCGGCAGCGGCCAGAGCGCGGCGGAGATCTACTACGACCTCCTCCAGGACATCGACACCCACGGCTACTCGCTCACCTGGCTCACCCGCTCCCCCCGGTTCTTCCCCCTCGAATACACCAAGCTGACGCTGGAGATGACCTCCCCGGAGTACGTGGACTACTTCCACTCCCTCCCGCCCGACACCAGGGACAGCCTGGTCGCCTCCCAGAAGAACCTCTACAAGGGCATCAACTCCGAGCTGATCGACGCCATCTTCGACCTGCTCTACCAGAAGAACCGCCGCGCCCCCTGCGCCACCCGGCTGATGACCAACACCGCACTCACCGACGCCGCGTACGACGAGTCCGCCGGCACCTACACCCTCGGGCTGCGCCAGGAAGAGCAGAAACGTGACTTCAGCCTCACCACCGAGGGACTGATCCTGGCCACCGGCTACCGCTACCAGCGGCCGGACTTCCTCGACCCCATCACCGACCGCATCGAATGGGACGCCCAGGGCCGCTTCGCCGTACGCCGCGACTACAGCATCGACACCTCCGGTCAGGAGATCTACGTGCAGAACGCGGAGCTGCACACCCACGGCTTCGTGGCACCCGACCTGGGCATGGCCGCCTACCGCAACTCCTGCATCATCCGCGAGCTGCTCGGCCGGGAGGTCTACCCGGTAGAGCAGTCCATCGCCTTCCAGGAGTTCACCGCACCGACGGACCCACCTGCCGCGCCCGCCACGGCCCCGGAGGCAGCGCTGTGACCACCGCCGACGCCACCGTCTTCACCCGCACCGACGAAGCGCTGGGCACCTTCTCGCTGCGCCCCGTCGACCCGCTCGCCGACACCGGACTGCTGCACCGCTGGGTGACGCACCCCAAGTCCGCGTTCTACCTGCTGCAGGACGCCACGCTGCCCGACGTGGAACGCGAGTTCATGAGCATCGCGGCCTCCCCGCACCACGACGCCTTCCTCGGCCTCCACCGGGGAGAGCCCGCCTTCCTCATGGAGCGCTACGACCCCCGGTACGTGGAACTGGCCGGGCTCTACCCGCACCAGCCGGGCGACGTCGGCATGCACTTCCTGTGCGCGCCCACCGGGCAGCCCGTCCGCGGCTTCACCCGGGCGGTGATCACCACCGTCATGGCGATGCTCTTCTCCGACGCGGACACCCGCCGCGTCGTCGTCGAACCGGACGTCCGCAACACCGCCGTGCACGCCCTCAACGAGGCCGTGGGCTTCCGCGTCGACTCCACCCTCACCAAGCCGGAGAAGGAAGCCCTGCTCAGCTTCTGCACCCGCGAGCAGTTCCGGACCGCCACAGGAGAATCCCCCGCATGACGCTCCCCCTCACCCCCCGGCCCACGCAGCCGCACGAAGCGGTCACCCACCTCACCCCCGAACGCTGGGAGCGGGCGACCCGGCTCCTGATCCGCAAGGCCCTCGCGGAGTTCAGCCACGAACGCCTGCTGGAACCGGCGCCGCTGGACGGCCAGGAGCACCGGTACGCGGTCCGCTCCGACGACGGCGCCACCGAGTACCGCTTCACGGCCCACCGCTCGGCCCTGGACCACTGGCAGGTCGACGCCGACAGCATCACCCGGCACCTCGAGGGCAGCGAACTCCCGCTGGACGCCCTGGCGTTCATCACGGAACTGCGCACCACCCTGGGCCTGGGCGAGGAGATCCTCCCCGTCTATCTGGAGGAGATCAGCAGCACTCTGGCCAGTACCGCCTTCAAGCTGGCGGCCACGCCCCGGACCGCGGCGGAGCTGGCCGCGGCCGACTTCCAGACCATCGAGTCCGGGATGACCGAGGGCCACCCCTGCTTCGTCGCCAACAACGGCCGGCTCGGCTTCGACAGCGCCGAGTACCGTGCCTACGCGCCCGAGGCCGGAGCGCCCGTACGCCTGGTCTGGGTCGCCGCGCACCGCACCCGCACCACCTTCACCACCGGCGCTGACCTCAGCTACGACAAGCTGCTGCTCTCCGAGCTCCCCGCCGCCACCCTGCGCCGCTTCTCCGCCGCCATGACCGAACAGGGCCTGGACCTGGACGACTACTACCTCGTCCCCGTCCACCCCTGGCAGTGGTGGAACAAGCTCTCGGTGACCTTCGCCGCCGAAATCGCCCAGCGCTCCCTGGTCTGCCTCGGCCACGGCGACGACGCCTACCTCGCCCAGCAGTCCATCCGCACCTTCTTCAACTCCGACCACCCCGAGAAGCACTATGTGAAGACCGCACTCTCGGTGCTCAACATGGGCTTCGTCCGCGGCCTGTCCGCCGCCTACATGGAAGCCACACCCGCCATCAACGACTGGCTGGCCGACCTGGTGGCAGGCGACGACCTCCTGCGCGGCACCGGCCTGGGCCTGCTGCGCGAACGCGCCGCCGTCGGCTACCACCCCGCCCCCTACGAGGCCGCGGCCCCCAAGGGCTCCCCCTATCTCAAGATGCTGGCGGCCCTCTGGCGGGAGAGCCCGGCGCCGTTCCTCGACAAGGGCGAGAAGCCCGCCACCATGGCGTCGCTCCTGCACGTCGACCGCGACGGCGACTCCTTCGCCGCCGCCCTCGTGCGGCAGTCCGGCCTGGAGCCCGCCGAGTGGCTCCGCGCCTATCTCCACGCCTACCTGACCCCGCTCCTGCACTGCTTCTACGCCTACGACCTGGTGTTCATGCCACACGGCGAGAACGTGATCCTGGTCCTGGACGCACACGGCGTGCCCCGCCGCGTGCTCTTCAAGGACCTGGCCGAGGAGATCGCCGTCATGAGCCAGGACGCCGAACTGCCACCCGAGGTGGAGCGCATCCGCGCGGACGTCCCGGAGGACATGAAGATCCTCTCCCTGTTCACCGACGTCTTCGACTGCTTCTTCCGCTTCCTGGCCCCCGCCCTCGACACCGCGGGAGTCCTGGACGAGGCCACCTTCTGGTCGACGGTGGCCGACGTGGCGAAGGACTACCAGAAGTCGACCCCCGAGCTGGCCGACCGGCACGCCCGGTACGACCTGTTCGCCGACGAGTTCGCCCTCTCCTGCCTCAACCGCCTCCAGCTCCGCAACAACCAGCAGATGGTCGACCTCCAGGACCCGGCCGGCGCCCTGCAGCTGACAGGCACCCTCCGCAACCCCCTCGCCCGGTACCGGTAGCAGCGGACCCCGGCACAGCAGAAGGGCGGACCCCCGAGAGGTCCGCCCTTCTGTCCGTCCGTCTGCCTGTCCGGCTGTCCGGCTGTCCGGCTGTCCGGCTGTCCGGCTGTCCGGCTGTCCGGCTGTCCGGCTGTCCGCCGAGTCTCCGGCACGCCGCCCGCGGCCGCTGACCGGGTACCCGGTGCTCAGTCCTCGGCGGGAGGCTCCTCTTCGGCGTCCTCGTCAAGGGCGTCGATGAACTCGACACCGTCCAGTTCGGCCAGCCGGTCGGACGCGTCGGTCACCCCGCCCTGGTCGGCCTCCAGCGCCTTGGCGAACCAGTCGCGTGCCTCGTCACGCCGCCCCACCTCCAGCAGCGCGTCCGCGTAGGCATACCGGAGCCGAGCCGTCCACGGCTGCGTCGAGTGGGAGGCCAGCTCCGGGCTCTGCAGCGTCACCACCGCGGCGTCCGGCTGCCCCATGTCCCGGCGGGCCCCGGCCGCCACCAGCCGCATCTCGACCTGCCCGGCCTTGTCGAGCTTCTGCACCTCCGGCTCGCCGGCCATCGCCAGCGCCTTCTCCGGACGGCCCAGCCCCCGCTCGCAGTCGGCCATCACCGGCCACAGGTGCTGGAGCCCGGTCATCCGCCGGGCGGCGCGGAACTCGGCGAGCGCCTCCGCGTACTTCTGCACCCCGTACGCCGCGAACCCGGCCGCCTCCCGCACCGAGGGCACCCGCGACGCCAGCCGCAGCGCCACCTTGGCATACCCGTACGCCTGCTCGGGGTCCTCGTCCAGCAGCCGCGACACCATCACCAGGTTCCGGGCGACGTCCCCGGCCAGCGTCTTCGGCAGGCTCATCAACTCCTGCTTGACGTCCTTGTCCAGCTCGTCCCCGGTGACGTCCTCATCGATCGGCAGGCGCCGCAGCGGCTCCCGGTCCGGCCGCTCCTGGCGCCGGTCCCGGTCTCCGCGCCCGCCGTACGGACGCTCCCGGTCCCCGCCTCGGTGGAAGCCTCCGCCGCGGTTGTCGTCGCGGCGGTTGTCGTCGCGGCGGAAGCCGCCGCCACCACGCCGGTCGTCGCGGCCGTTCCTGCGGTCGTCCGGACGGCCGTCCCGGCGCTCGTCACGCCCGCGGCCACCGCCCTGGCCGAACGGCCGTCGGCCGCCGCGGTCGTCGTCCCGGCGCGGGCCACGACCGCCCTGCGGGCGACCGGCGTCCCGGGGCCCGCTGCGGTCCCGGCCGTCGCCAGCGCCATGGCTGTCCCGGCCGTCCCGGCCGTCCCGGCTGTCCCGGCGGAAAGGGGCCCGGCCGCGGTCGCGGTCGTCCCGCTGCGGCCGATCACCCCGGTATCCGCCACGCCGCTCGTCGCCGCGGTCGTCGCGGCTCCGCTCGTCGCGGCGGGGCCGGTCGTCGCGGTGCGGTCGCTCGTCGCGCCGGAATCCCTCTCGCCCACGGTTGTCGCGGCGGTCAGCCGGCCGTCCGTCCCTGCGGTCGTCACGGCGGTCGTCACGGCGAAAGCCGGAGCCGCCCTGGCCGCTCTGACCGCCCTGGCGACGACGGTCGTCCCGGTCACGGTTGCCGTAGGCCCGCTCGTCGCCACGTCCACGGTCGTCCCGGCGGCGCTCGTCATCACGCCGGTCGTTGCGCCGATAGCCCTGCGAGGAGCCGCGCTCCCCTCGCCGGAATCCCCCACCTGCACGGTCTCCGCCCTCGCGACCGGGGCCGCGGGTGCGCTCGCGGCCGCCGTCGCCGCGCGGGCCGGACTGCCGCGGCCGCCGGTCGGCTCGGTCGCGGTCGTCGGAGGAGCTGGGGGACATCGGTGACTCCTGTCTGCGGTACCTGCGTTTCGATTCTCGCGCAGGTGGTGGAACAACGCTCTTCGGAAAGCTGGGGACAACAAAAAAGCCCTTGGCCTCCAGCGCATGCACGCTGGAGGCCAAGGGCCATAAAGATTGTTCGGCGGCGTCCTACTCTCCCACACGCTCCCGCATGCAGTACCATCGGCGCTGAAAGGCTTAGCTTCCGGGTTCAGAATGTGACCGGGCGTTTCCCTCACGCTATGACCACCGAAACTCTGTTCAAGGTGGGCAGGACATCAGTCCCCACCTCGGAGTCTCTAAGCGAACAAGCACTCTCTTCAATTTGAAGTGCAGTTGTTGTCTCAGAACCGACACAGTGGACGCGAGCCTCTATGGACAAGCCCTCGGCCTATTAGTACCGGTCACCTCCACACGTTACCGTGCTTCCAGATCCGGCCTATCAACCCCGTCATCTCCAGGGAGCCTTAACCCCTCACAGGGGGTGGGAGTCCTCATCTCGAAGCAGGCTTCCCGCTTAGATGCTTTCAGCGGTTATCCTTCCCGAACGTAGCCAACCAGCCATGCCCTTGGCAGAACAACTGGCACACCAGAGGTCCGTCCGTCCCGGTCCTCTCGTACTAGGGACAGCCCTTCTCAAGACTCCTACGCGCGCAGCGGATAGGGACCGAACT
>NZ_FOGO01000016.1 GCF_900111245.1 Streptomyces qinglanensis
ACCCCTACTTCTCGGTGATCTCTCCGCTGCTCTCCCGTTCGCTGCTGCTGACCCTGGAGCCGCTGACCGACGAGGACATCCGCGGGCTGCTCCACCGCGCCCTGGCCGAGGAGCGGGGCCTGGCGGGGGAGGTGACGCTGCCCGAGGACTCCGAGGGGCATCTGCTGCGGATCGCCGGGGGCGACGCCCGGCGGGCGCTGACGGCGCTGGAGGCCGGCGCCGGCGCGGCGCTCGCCAAGGGCGAGTCCGCGATCTCGCTGGCCACCGTGGAGGAGGCGGTCGACCGGGCCGCGGTGAAGTACGACCGTGCCGGGGACCAGCACTACGACGTGGCCAGTGCGCTGATCAAATCCATCCGGGGCTCCGACGTGGACGCCGCGCTGCACTACCTCGCGCGGATGATCGAGGCCGGCGAGGACCCCCGGTTCATCGCACGGCGTCTGATGATCTCCGCGAGCGAGGACATCGGGCTGGCGGATCCGACGGCGCTGCAGACGGCGGTCGCCGCGGCGCAGGCCGTCGCCCTGATCGGCTTCCCCGAGGCGCGGATCACCCTCGGCCAGGCGACGGTGGCGCTCGCCCTGGCACCGAAGTCGAACGCGGCCTACCTGGCGATCGACGCGGCGTTGGCGGACGTCCGCGCGGGGCTGGCCGGACCCGTACCGGCGCACCTGCGGGACAGTCACTACCAGGGCTCGCAGAAGCTCGGCCACGGCGCGGGCTACCAGTACCCGCACGACCTGCCGGGCGGGATCGCAGCGCAGCAGTACGCACCCGACGCGGTGCACGGGCGGCGGTACTACGAACCCACCCGCTACGGCGCCGAGGCCCGCTACGCCGACATCGCCGACCGGGTCCGCGCCCGGCTGCGCGGCGAGGGGGACTGAGCCGCAGGGCGGGACGGGCGCGCCGCGGTGCGGCACCCGGCCGATGCGCCGCAGCCCGCCGACAGCCCGCCCCGTCCGCGGGTCCGCTCCGGGTCCCGGACGCCGACCGCGCCGACGGCGGGGTCCGGGACCGGCGCCGCGCAGACCGCGGACGGCGCCGGGCCGTTCCCGGGCAGCCCGCGGGCGCGGCCGTCAGCCGCCCGCGGCGAACAACCCGTGCATCGCGCGGCGCAGTTCGGCCACCGTGCCGACCGGTTCGGCGAACTCGAAGCGGACGTCCGCGCAGGCTCCTTGCGCGCTCCAGCCCCGCACCCGCAGCCCGAACCGGTCGAGCGCCACCGGCACCGCCTGCTCCCACCCCTGGCAGGCGCACAGCCCGTGCACCTGCTCCTGGTGGGCGGCGGCCAGGTGCTGCAGCAGCTCTGCCTCGTGGACGGCGAGCGGGTCGGGCGCGGCGGCGGCGAAGGCGTCGGGTTCCACGGACTCCGCGCCCCACAGGTCGTCGATCCAGCATTCGCCGACCTCCAGCCGCAGCATCCGCCGCGAGGTCCCCGCGACCGGAGCCGAGGGGGCCGCTTCGGCGAGCAGCCGGGCGCAGATGGCGCGGTCCTCGCCGCGCACCGGGGTGAGCCAGCCGGCGATCCAGGCGCGGCCCCGCACCCGGTGCGGTACGGAGACGGGTGCCACATCCGTGATCTCCATCACCGCGGTGAGGTCGTCGTCCTGCGCGTACGCGCTCACCCGGGCCTCCGGCGCGTCCGCGGCGACCAGCAGCAGGACGTCGCCCTCCGGGGTGACGGCATGGGCCTGGGGGACGCCCGAGCCGGGTTCCCGCAGGTCGGGCTCGGCTCCGGGAATGGTCAGCAGGGCGGATACGCTGGATTGTGCGAGGGTTCGTACACGTTCGGCGGCGGTCGGCCGCCGGGCGTCTTCCACGGGACGCGGCTGTTCCTCCTCGGCGTCGGTGCCGGGCAGGGGGATCCCAGGTCGAAACATGCGTACTCCTCGGCTAAGGTAAGGCTCACCTAACTTACACGGAGGTCCGTTCAACGTGAACCAGTCGCGTCCCAAGGTCAAGAAGTCGCGTGCCCTGGGCGTCGCGCTGACCCCGAAGGCCGTCAAGTACTTCGAACAGCGCCCGTACCCGCCCGGGGAGCACGGCCGGGGCCGCAAGCAGAACAGTGACTACAAGGTCCGGCTGCTGGAGAAGCAGCGCCTGCGCGCCCAGTACGACATCAGCGAGAGCCAGATGCGCCGCGCCTACGAGCGCGCCCGCAAGACCGAGGTCAAGACGGGTGAGGCCCTGGTCATCGAGCTGGAGCGGCGGCTGGACGCGCTCGTGCTCCGCTCCGGCCTGGCCCGCACGATCTACCAGGCCCGGCAGATGGTGGTGCACGGCCACATCGCGGTCAACGACCGCAAGGTCGACAAGCCCTCCTTCCGCGTCCGTCCCGACGACGTGGTGATGGTCCGCGAGCGCAGCCGCAGCAAGCACCCCTTCCAGGTCGCCCGCGAGGGCGGCTACGCGGGCGAGGGCGAGACCCCGCGCTACCTCCAGGTCAACCTGCAGGCGCTCGCCTTCCGTCTGGACCGGGACCCCAACCGCAAGGAGATCCCGGTGATCTGCGACGAGCAGCTCGTGGTCGAGTACTACGCCCGCTGACCGTCCGCTGCGGCCCAGCCCCGCCAGCCCGCCTGCCCGGCGCCGGTTCCCGGTACGGGCACGGCGGGCTGCGGCGTTCCCGGGCGCCCGGCGGCGCGGGCGCGCCGGGGCGATGCGCCTCCGCCGCCCCGGAATGCGGTACGGACGCGGCGGTCCGGCGCGATAGGGTCGTCACCGCGTACGCCGCCGCGGTCGGCCACCCGGCGAGCGGCGGCCGACCCCCATGACCTCAAGGGAAGCGGTGCAGCGTGTCCGGTGGAGAAGTGGCCGGCCTCCTCGTGGCCGTCTTCTGGGCGATCCTGGTGTCGTTCCTCGCCGTCGTGCTGGTGAGGCTCGCGCAGACGCTCAAGGCGGCGACCAAGCTGGTGACAGGTGTGACGGAACAGGCGGTCCCCCTCCTGGGAGAGGCGTCGGCGACCGTCCGTTCCGCGCAGACCCAGCTCGACCGCGTCGACGCCATCGCGACGGACGTCCAGGAGGTCACCTCCAACGCCTCGGCGCTCTCCTCCACCGTCTCGAGCACCTTCGGCGGCCCGCTCGTCAAGGTCGCCGCCTTCGGCTACGGCGTGCGCCGCGCCCTGGGGCGCAAGGACGGGCCGGCACAGGAGCAGCGCGCGGGCCGCGGCGTCGTCGTCGGCCGCACCGTACCCGCCGCCCGCCGCGGCGGCCGCAAGCGTGGAAGGGGCTGAGTCCGGATGATCCGCCGTGCCTTCTGGTTCACCACCGGCGCCGCAGCCGGTGTCTGGGCCACCACCAAGGTCCAGCGCAAGATCCGCAGCCTCGCGCCGGACGCGCTGGCGCTGCGCGCCGCCGACAAGGCCGTCGAAGGCGGCCACCGGCTGAGGGAGTTCGCACTCGACGTGCGCGCGGGCATGGCCCAGCGGGAGGGCGAACTCAAGGACGCGCTCGGCCTGTCGGCCCCCGAGGAGGCCGACCGGTACCGGGAGCTCCCGGCCGGGCCCGCCACCCCGCTCCCGCGGCAGCAGGAGCGGACCGTGCTGCGCGGGCAGGCCGGACGGCCGCCCGGCGGCGCGCTCCCTGCCCGCCCGGACCACCAGGGCCACCAGTCCACCCCCAACCACCCGAACGACCGGAATGAGGACCACTGATGGAGTCGGCTGAAATCCGCCGCCGCTGGCTGCGCTTCTTCGAGGAGCGGGGGCACCATGTGGTGCCATCGGCGTCGCTGATCGCGGACGACCCGACGCTGCTGCTGGTCCCCGCCGGCATGGTGCCGTTCAAGCCGTACTTCCTGGGCGAGGTCACCCCGCCCTGGCAGCGGGCCACCAGCGTGCAGAAGTGCGTGCGGACGCCGGACATCGAAGAGGTCGGCAAGACCACCCGGCACGGCACCTTCTTCCAGATGTGCGGCAACTTCTCCTTCGGGGACTACTTCAAGGAGGGGGCCGCGAAGCTCGCCTGGGAGCTGCTGACCTCCTCGCCGGAGCAGGGCGGCTACGGGCTCGACCCCGAGCGGCTGTGGATCACCGTCTACGAGCAGGACGACGAGGCCGAGCGCATCTGGCGCGAGGTCGTCGGCGTGCCCCCCGAGCGCATCCAGCGCCTGGGGATGGAGGAGAACTACTGGTCCATGGGTGTACCCGGCCCGTGCGGACCGTGCTCGGAGATCAACTACGACCGCGGCCCCGAGTTCGGCCCCGAGGGCGGCCCCGCCGTCAACGACGAGCGCTACGTCGAGTTGTGGAACCTCGTCTTCATGCAGTACGAGCGCGGCGAGGGCACCACCAAGACCGACTTCGAGATCCTCGGCGAGCTGCCCAGCAAGAACATCGACACCGGGCTCGGCCTGGAGCGCCTGGCGATGGTCCTGCAGGGCGTGCACAACATGTACGAGATCGACACCTCGCGCGCCGTCATCGACAAGGCCACCGCGCTGACCGGGGTCGCCTACGGCGCCGCCGAGGACACCGACGTGTCGCTGCGCGTGGTCTGCGACCACATCCGCACCTCCGTCATGCTCATCGGTGACGGGGTCACTCCCGGCAACGAGGGCCGCGGCTATGTGCTGCGCCGCATCATGCGCCGCGCGATCCGCAACATGCGCATCCTGGGCGCCACCGGCCCGGTCGTCGAGGACCTGATCGACGTCGTCATCACGACGATGGGCCGGCAGTACCCGGAGCTGATCACCGACCGGAAGCGCATCGAGGCCGTCGCGCTCGCCGAGGAGGCCGCCTTCCTCAAGACGCTGAGGGCCGGTACCAACATCCTCGACACCGCCGTCACCGAGACCCGGACGGCGGGCAGCACCGTGCTGCCCGGTGACAAGGCGTTCCAGCTCCACGACACCTGGGGCTTCCCCATCGACCTCACCCTGGAGATGGCTGCCGAGCAGGGCCTGTCGGTGGACGAGCAGGGCTTCCGCCGGCTGATGAAGGAGCAGCGGGAGCGCGCCAAGGCCGACGCCAGGGCGAAGAAGACCGGCCACGCCGACCTGTCGGCCTACCGCGAGATCGCCGACACCGCCGGGTCCACCGACTTCACCGGCTACGCCGGCACCTCCGGCGAGGCCACGGTCGTCGGCCTGCTGGTACACGGGATCTCCGCACCCGCCGCCGGCGAGGGCGACGAGGTCGAGGTCGTCCTGGACCGCACCCCGTTCTACGCTGAGGGCGGCGGCCAGCTCGCCGACACCGGCCGCATCCGGCTGGAGGGCGGCGCCGTCGTGAAGGTGCGCGACGTCCAGCAGCCGGTGCCCGGTGTCAGCGTGCACAAGGGCTCGGTGCAGGTCGGCGAGGTCACCGTCGGCTCGTCCGCCTACGCGGAGATCGACGGGGACCGGCGCCGCTCCATCGCCCGGGCGCACAGCGCCACCCACCTCACTCACCAGGCGCTGCGCGACGCGCTCGGTCCGACGGCCGCGCAGGCCGGTTCGGAGAACGCCCCGGGGCGGTTCCGCTTCGACTTCGGTTCGCCCGCCGCCGTACCCGGCACGGTGCTCACCGACGTCGAGCAGAAGATCAACGAGGTGCTGGCCCGGGAACTCGACGTGCACGCCGAGTACATGGGCATCGACGACGCCAAGAAGCAGGGCGCGCTGGCCGAGTTCGGCGAGAAGTACGGCCAGACCGTGCGCGTGGTGACCATCGGCGACTTCTCCAAGGAGCTGTGCGGCGGCACGCACGTGCACAACACCGCGCAGCTCGGCCTGGTCAAGCTGCTGGGCGAGTCGTCCATCGGCTCGGGTGTGCGCCGCGTCGAGGCGCTGGTCGGGGTGGACGCCTACAAGTTCCTCGCCCGCGAGCACACCGTCGTCTCCCAGCTGACCGAGCTGCTCAAGGGCCGCTCCGAGGACCTGCCCGAGCGGGTCTCCGGGATGCTGGGCAGGCTGAAGGACGCCGAGAAGGAGATCGAGCGGTTCCGCGCCGAGAAGGTGCTGCAGGCGGCCGCGGGGATCGCCGGGGACGCCAAGGACGTGCGGGGCACCGCGCTGGCCGCGGCCCGGGTGCCGGACGGCACCGCGGCCGACGACCTGCGCACCCTGGTGCTGGACGTCCGCCAGCGGCTCGGCAGCCGTCCCGCCGTCGTCGCGCTGTTCGCCGTCACAGGCGGGCGCCCGCTCACCGTCATCGCCACCAACGAGGGGGCCAGGGAGTCCGGGCTCCGCGCCGGTGACCTGGTGCGCGCGGCCGCCAAGACGCTCGGGGGCGGTGGCGGCGGCAAGCCGGACGTCGCGCAGGGGGGCGGCCAGAACCCGGAGGCCGTGGACGAGGCCGTGGCCGCGGTGGAGCGGCTGGTCGCCGAGGCCGGGGGCAACGCCTGATGGTTCCCGGCGCGTCCGAGGAGGCCGCGCCCTTCCGGCGCGGCCGGCGGCTCGCCGTGGACGTCGGGGACGCCAGGATCGGGGTCGCCTCCAGCGACCCCGACGGGGTCCTGGCCACCCCGGTGGAGACGGTTCCGGGGCGGGACGTCCCGGCCGCCCGGCGCCGGCTGGCGGCGCTGGTCGCGGAGTACGAGCCGTTGGAGGTCGTCGTCGGGCTGCCGCGTTCGCTGCACGGCGGGGAGGGCCCGGCGGCCGCCAAGGTCCGTGAATTCGCGCAGGAGTTGGCGAAAAACATCACACCCGTTCCGGTCCGGCTCGTCGACGAACGGCTGTCGACGGTCACGGCCGCGCAGGGGATGCGGGCCTCCGGAGTCGGTGCCAAAAAGGGACGTTCACGTATCGACCAGGCGGCCGCCGTGGTGATCCTGCAGAGCGCGCTGGAGACCGAGCGGACCTCCGGCCGGCCTCCGGGGCAGTGCGTCGAAGTGGTTGTCTGATCGCTGTACGGTAACGTTCCGCGCGACACGGCAGCCGCCACTGCACCACCCGGCGCGCCCGGACGCAGTGCGTCCGTGCGGGTCCCGGGGCAGCTCCGGTGCGCGTCACCGGCTGCCGCTCTCGCGTGGCAAGGGGATCGATGACTGAGTACGACCAGGGCCATGGCTCCCAACCGTGGCACCCTGACGACCCCCTCTACGGGGACCAGGAGTGGAACGCGGCCCAGCAGGCCGGGTACCAGGACGGCTGGCACCAGGTTCCGCAGCAGGGGCAGTATTCCGGCCACCCCGGGCCCCCGTACGCCGAGCAGCAGTACCCGCAGCAGTACGCACCCGGCGGCTGGGACGGCACCGGACAGCAGGCCCCTGCCGGCGGACCCGGGTACGTCCCCGGACACCCGGCGCCCCCGCATGCCGGGCACTACGCGGATCCCTACGCCGCGGACGGATACGGCGCCGGCGGTCATTCCACGGGCGAGTACCCGAGCGGTGGGTACGCCACCGGCGGGTATCCGGCCGGATACCCGGCCGGGAGCCATCCGGCCGGTGCCTACCCCGCCGCGGGCCACGGCACGGGCGAGCACTCCGTCGGCGGCCTCCACCCGCAGTACTCCGGCGCTCCGTACGCGCCCGGTGAGTACCCCTCCGGCCCGTACCCCGGGGGCCACCACACCGGCGAATACCCGACCGGCGAATACCCGACCGGTGCGTACCCCGCCGAACCGCAGCCCGGCCACTACGGCGGCCAGGGCGGCTACCCGCCCGCCCCCGCGGACCCGCAGCAGCAGCCGGTGCCCCGGCCGCGGGAGGCGCCGGAACCGGACCCGGAGACGGGCTGGGACCCGGGCCCGGACCAGGGCGAGCACGCCTTCTTCGCGGACCGCGACGAGGACTACGACGAAGACGATCACTACGACGGGCACGACGACCGGGGCCGCCGGGGCCGGGAGCGCGGCGGCAGGACCAAGCGCCGGCGCGGCTGCGGGCTGGTCATCGCCGTCGCGCTCGTGGCCGGGGTGGGGGTCGTCGGCTACGTCGGCCACGACTTCTACCAGAGCCACTTCGGGGCGGCTCCCGACTACTCGGGCAGCGGTTCCGGCGAGGTCATGGTCGACATCCCGGCGGGCGCCTCGCTCGCCGAGATGGGGCAGGTCCTCAAGAAGGGGGGCGTGGTCAAGAGCCCGGGTGCCTTTGTGGAAGCGGCCGAGGGCAACGAGAAGGCCCAGAGCATCCAGGCCGGTACCTACACCCTCCGCAAGCGGATGTCCGGCGCGGACGCCGTGGCGATGATGCTCGACCCGGCCAGTCAGAACGGCCTCATCGTCGCCGAGGGCTGGCGTGCCTCGAAGATCTACGCCGAGATCGACAAGAAGCTGGACGTCGCCGAGGGGACCACGAAGAAGGCGGCCGAGTCCGGCGACATCGGCCTGCCCGACTGGGCGGACGGCAAGCCGGAAGGTTTCCTCTTCCCCTCCAAGTACAGCATCGGCAAAGCGAGCAAGCCGCGGGACGTGCTGCGCAAGATGGTCAAGCGGGCCGAGTCCGAGTACGCCAGGACCGGGCTGGAGGAGAAGGCCGAGAAGAGCGGCAGGACGCCGCGGGAGATCCTCACCATCGCCTCGCTCGTCCAGGCCGAGGCCCAGCAGGACCACGAGTTCGGCAAGGTCTCCCGCGTCATCAGCAACCGCCTCGACGAGGACATGCGACTGGGCTTCGACTCCACCATCAACTACGCGATGGGGCGCTCGACCCTGAACACCTCGGTCGCCGACACCAAATACCCCTCGCCGTACAACACCTACCTGCACAAGGGGCTCCCGCCGGGCCCGATCGGCAACCCCGGGCACCAGGCGATAGAAGCGGCACTCAAGCCGACCGAGGGCGACTGGCTGTACTTCGTCACGGTCAAGCCCGGCGACACCCGCTTCACCGACAGCGCGCAGGAACACCAGAAGAACGTCGAAGACTTCAACGAGGAACAGCGCAAGAAGAAGGAGGCGGGGGGCTGATGCCGGCCACCACCGGGCAGGAGGCCAGGCGTGCCGCCGTCCTCGGATCACCGGTCGCCCACTCCCTCTCGCCGGTGCTGCACCGGGCCGCCTACGCCGAGCTGGGCCTCGGCAACTGGACCTATGACCGGTATCAGGTGGACGAGCAGGGCATCGGCGACTTCCTCGCCCGCCTGGACGACCGGGCGGGCCGATGGGCGGGGCTGTCCCTGACCATGCCGCTGAAGCGGGCCGTCATCCCGCTTCTCGACGGGATCAGCCCGACGGCCGCCTCCGTGGAAGCCGTCAACACCGTGCTCTTCACCGAGGACGGGCGCCGCACCGGGGACAACACCGACGTCCCGGGCATGGTCGCCGCGCTCCGGGAGCGGGGCATCAGCACCGTCGAGAGCGCCACCGTGCTGGGCGCGGGCGCCACCGCCTCCTCCGCGCTGGCCGCCCTCGTGCAGGTCTGCGGGGGCGGGAGCGGCACGACCGGTGAGATCGGCGAGATCGGCGAGATCACCGTCTATGTGCGCAGCGCCGAGCGCGCCCGTGAGATGCGGGGCTGGGGGGAGCGGCTCGGAGTGGCCGTACGGACGGCCGACTGGGCACGGGCCGCCGAGGGGCTGGGGGCGCCGCTGGTCATCTCCACCACTCCCGCCGGCGCCACCGACGGGCTCGCCGCCGCCGCACCCGCCGTGGGCGGCACCCTCTTCGACGTCCTCTACGACCCGTGGCCGACCGCCCTGGCCGCCGCCTGGAACGGCCCCGTCCTGGGCGGCCTCGACCTGCTGGTGCACCAGGCCGTGCTCCAGGTGGAGCTGATGACCGGCCGAGGACCCGCACCGCTCGCCGCCATGCGGGCGGCCGGCGAGGCGGAGCTGGCGGCCCGCGCGGGATGACCCGGCGGCCGTCGGGCCGCCCGGCCGGTCCCCGGGGGGCCACAGGCCGGTTCCGGCAGCCGCGGGCGCTGCCCACATGGCGGGACGGTACGGGCTTGGGGCAAGCGCCTCAGCGGCGGCATGGGAGGATCGTGCGCAGGAACGTGGACGGGCCGCGAAGCGGCCGAGAGGAGCACCGTTGAGCAGGTTGCGCTGGCTGACCGCGGGGGAGTCGCACGGCCCCGCACTCGTGGCGACCCTGGAGGGGCTGCCCTCCGGCGTCCCGGTGACCACCGACATGGTCGCCGACGAGCTGGCCCGGCGCCGCCTGGGCTACGGCCGCGGCGCCCGGATGAAGTTCGAGCGCGACGAGGTCACCTTCCTCGGCGGCGTACGGCACGGCCTCAGCCTCGGGTCGCCGGTGGCGGTCATGGTGGGCAACACCGAGTGGCCCAAATGGCAGCAGGTGATGGCGGCCGATCCGGTCGACCCCGCGGAGCTGGAGCAGTCGGCCCGCAACGCCCCGCTCACCCGGCCCCGGCCCGGCCACGCTGACCTCGCGGGGATGCAGAAGTACGGCTTCGACGAGGCCCGGCCGATCCTGGAGCGCGCCTCGGCCCGCGAGACCGCGGCGCGCGTCGCGCTCGGCACGGTGGCGCGCTCGTACCTGCGGGAGACCACCGGCGTCGAGATCGTCTCGCACGTGGTGGAACTGGGCGCGGCGCAGGCGCCGTACGGCACCGTCCCGGAGCCGGGTGACGTGGCCCGGCTGGACGCCGACCCGGTGCGCTGCCTGGACGCCGCGGCGAGCGAGGCGATGGTCGCGCAGATCGACCAGGCGCACAAGGACGGCGACACCCTCGGCGGCGTCGTCGAGGTCGTGGCGCACGGCGTACCCGTCGGCCTGGGCTCGCACGTGCACGGGGACCGGCGGCTGGACTCGCGGCTGGCCGGGGCGCTCATGGGGATCCAGGCCATCAAGGGCGTGGAGCTGGGCGACGGCTTCGCCCTGGCCCGGGTGCCCGGCTCCCAGGCGCACGACGAGATCGTCCCGGGCCCGGACGGCATCCGCCGGGCTTCCGGGCGCAGTGGCGGCACCGAGGGCGGTCTGTCCACCGGCGAGCTGCTGCGGGTACGCGCCGCGATGAAGCCGATCGCGACCGTGCCGCGTGCCCTGGCCACCGTCGACGTGCGCACCGGCGAAGCCGACAAGGCGCACCACCAGCGGTCCGACGTGTGCGCCGTGCCCGCGGCGGGGATCGTGGCCGAGGCCATGGTCGCGCTGGTGCTCGCGGACGCGGTGGCCGAGAAGTTCGGCGGGGACAGCGTCACCGAGACCCGCCGCAACGTCCGCGGCTTCCTCGACAACCTGGAGATCCGGTGACCGGGCCCCTCGTCGTGCTCGTCGGCCCGATGGGGGTCGGCAAGTCGACCGTCGGCGCGATCCTCGCCGAGCGGCTCGGTGTGACCTGCCGCGACACCGACCGGGACGTCGCGGAGCAGGCGGGCAAGTCCGTCTCGGACCTCTTCCTGGAGGAGGGCGAGCCGCACTTCCGCGAGCTGGAGCGGGCGGCCGTGGCCGCCGCGCTGAGCGAGCACCGCGGAGTGCTCGCCCTCGGCGGCGGCGCCGTCCTCGCCGAGGAGACCAGGGCGCTGCTGGCCGGACGGCCGGTCGTGTTCCTGGAGATGGGGCTGACCGAGGCCGTCAAGCGTGTCGGGCTGGACGCTCCGCGCCCCCTGCTCGTCATCAACCCGCGGCAGCAGTGGCGCAGGTTGATGGAGGAGCGCAGACCGCTCTACACCGAGGTGGCCCGCGTCGTCGTCAGTACCGAGGACCGCACGCCCGACCAGGTCGCCGACGAGATCCTCACCGCCCTTCAGCTACCGTCCACCCAGCCGGAGAAGCAGCAATGACAACCCAGGACTCCGCCGTCACCCGGATCGCCGTCCGCGGCTCGGCGGGCACCGACCCCTACGACGTGCTCGTGGGACGGCAGCTCCTCGGCGAACTCCCCGCTCTGATCGGCGCCGACGCGCAGCGGGTCGCCGTCCTGCACCCCGAGGCGCTGGCCTCGACCGGGGAGGCGCTGCGCGAGGACCTGGCGGGCCAGGGGTACGAGGCCATCGCCGTCCAGTTGCCCAACGCCGAGGAGTCCAAGACCGCGGAGGTCGCGGCCTACTGCTGGAAGGCACTGGGCCAGACCGGATTCACCCGTACCGACGTGATCGTCGGGGTCGGCGGCGGGGCCACCACCGACGTGGCCGGTTTCGTCGCGGCCACCTGGCTGCGCGGGGTGCGCTGGGTCGCGGTGCCGACCACCGTGCTGGGCATGGTGGACGCCGCGGTGGGCGGCAAGACCGGTATCAACACCGCCGAGGGCAAGAACCTGGTGGGCGCCTTCCATCCGCCCGCCGGGGTGCTGTGCGACCTCGCGGCGCTGGAGTCGCTGGGGGTGCACGACTACGTCAGCGGCCTCGCGGAGGTCATCAAGGCGGGTTTCATCGCCGATCCGGCCATCCTGGAGCTCATCGAGTCCGACCCGGCGGCCGCGCGGACGCCCGAGGGCCCGCACACCGCCGAGCTGATCGAACGCTCGATCAGGGTGAAGGCGGAGGTGGTCTCCGAGGACCTGAAGGAGTCGGGCCGCCGCGAGATCCTCAACTACGGGCACACCCTCGGCCACGCGATCGAGAAGAACGAGCGCTACGACTGGCGGCACGGTGCGGCCGTCTCGGTCGGCATGGTCTTCGCCGCCGAACTCGGCCGGATCGCCGGCCGTCTCGACGACGCGACGGCCGACCGGCACCGCGCGGTGCTGGAGTCGGTCGGGCTGCCCGTCAGCTACCGCGGCGACCAATGGCCCAAGCTGCTGGAGACCATGAAGGTCGACAAGAAGTCCCGCGGCGACCGGCTGCGCTTCATCGTGCTCGAAGGACCGGCCAAGCCGGCCGTCCTGGAGAGCCCCGACCCCGCGATGCTGCTGGCGGCGCACGCCGAGATCGCCGCCTGACATCCTGTCCGGAACCGGCGCCGCCCCGGGCGGCCCGGGGCCTCCGCCCCGCCCACCGGGCGGGGCGGAGGCGGCCGGTCGCGCGGGAACCGGGGGACCCGGCGCGCGCGTCGGGCACTCGGGAGCGGACCCGGCCGTTCACACCGAGACGGGCGGGGAAGGTACCGTCAGTATTCGCACAACACTCGGCGTTGCGCCGCAACGCCTTCACACGCGGGACGGAGTTGGGGTCCGGATGCAGCACAACGGTGCCCAAGGCGCCTACGGAGGCTACGGGGCGCAGTGGCCCGCACCCCCGCCGGCCCCAGGTGCCCGTTCGGCACCGGAACCGGTGCCGCAGCACCCCCATCCGCAGGCGCCACCGCCGCGACCGCACCCTCAGGCCCCTCCGCCGCAGCCTCCTCACCCTCATGCCCCGGCGGCCCCGGCCCCCCAGCCTGCGCAGCCGCCGCAGCCCGCACAGCCGCCCCAGCAGCACACGCGCCCCGTTCCGGACCGGGCTCCGGCCGAGTCCGCGCCGCCCGCGCCCCCGGCGGGCGCACCCCCGCAGCCGCGCAGCGCGCCGCCCGGGGGAGAGTCGACGGGCCACGTCAAGCTGCCCCCGGGCGCGCCGGTCGAGGTCCCGGCCCCCGGCGCCACCCCGGCCCAGTTGGACGCCACCCGGGCCGCGGTCGCCGTCCTGCTGATCGGTCCGGCTGGTGCGGGCAAGACCACGGTCGCCCGCTACTGGGCCGGGCACCGAGCGGTCCCCACGGCCCACATCAGCCTCGACGACGTACGCGAGTGGGTGCACTCGGGCTTCGCCGACCCGCAGACGGGCTGGAACGAGAACTCCGAGGCCCAGTACCGCCTGGCCCGGCGGACCTGCGGCTTCGCGGCCCGCAACTTCCTGGCCAACGGCATCTCCTGCATCCTGGACGACGCGGTCTTCCCCGACTGGCCCGTCATCGGGCTCGGCGGCTGGAAGCGGCACGTGGGCCCCGGCCTCATCCCCGTGGTGCTGCTGCCCGGACTGGACATCGTCCTGGAGCGGAACGCGGAGCGCTCCGGCAACCGGCGGCTCTCCGACGAGGAGGTGGCGCACATCCACGGCCGGATGGCGGGCTGGTACAGCTCCGGGCTGCCGATCATCGACAATTCCCGGCAGGACGTGGCCAGCACCGCGCACATGCTGGACAACGTGGTCGCCCGCAGCCTGGCCAGCCCGGTGAGCTGGTGACCGGCGACGGCAGCACTGCTGTGCGGACCTCTCCCGCGGGCGCTCCCCGAGGTGGCCGCCGGGCCCGGAGCGGCCCGGCGCTCCCGGCGGCCGCCCCGCCGTTCGGCAGGTGAGCTGACGATCGTTCCCGGGTCGCCCGCACGGCCGTGTCCGGGCGGCCGTCCGGCCGGGCGCTGCGTACCCTCGGCATATGTCCGAGGTGCATGTCTCCCGCCGTGCCCGGCTGCGTGACCGCTGCGCGGCGAGCACCGCCCACGACGGTCCCGCCGACGCGGTGCTGATCTCCCGTCCCGCCAATGTCCGGTACCTGACCGGCCGTGCCGCGCCCGGCAGCGTCCTGCTGCTGGGTCCGGACGGCGCGGACACCCTGGTGTCGGCTCCGGGAGAGGGCCCGGCGAACGGTGCCCATCCGGCCGACGACCTGCGCGAGCTCACCCTGGAGGTGCCGAGCGGGGCGGAGTCCGCCGAGGCGCACGGTGCCGCCGGGTACGACGCCGCCGTGGCCGCCGCCGGGATCGCCGAACGGAGCGGTGCCGGTGCGCTGGCCGTGGAGGAGCATCATCTGACCGTCGCGCGGCACCGGGCGCTGGCGGCCGTCGCGCCCTCGGTGCGGCTCGCGGACCTCGGGCTGGCGGTGGAGCAGCAACGGGTGATCAAGGACGAGGAGGAGATCTCCGCGCTGCGGGTCGCCGCCGAGATCACCGATCAGGCCCTCGGTGAGCTGCTGGAGTCGATCCTGGTGGGTCGCACCGAACGGCATCTCGCGCTGGAGCTGGAGCGCCGGCTCATCGACCACGGCGCCGAGGGCGCCGCGCTCCCCACCTCGGTCGCGGCCGGCCCCAACTCCGGGCTGCCCGGTCACCGGCCGACCGACCGGCGGGTGGAGGAGGGGGATTTCCTCGCCGTCCGGCTGGGTGCCCGCTACCGCGGCTACGGCTGCCAGATCGGCCGTACCTTCGTCATCGGCACGGCGCCCGAGACCTGGCAGATCGAGCTCTACGACACCGTTTTCGCCGCTCAGCGGGCTGCCCGGGAGTCGCTGGGGCCGGGTACCGAGTGCCGTGAGGTGGACCGCGCCGCGCGCCAGGTGCTGGCGGCGGCGGGGCACGGGGCGGCGCTGGGGGAATCGACGGGCCACGGGGTCGGCCTGGAAATCGGTGAGGACCCTCGGCTGTCGCCCGAGGCCGTGGGTAAACTGGACGCTTGTGTGCCGGTCACCGTCCAACCGGGGGTCCATCTCCCGGGCCGGGGCGGTGTCCGGATCGACGACACACTCGTCGTCCGCCCACAGGCGGACGGCGGACCCGAGCTACTCACCATCACGACCAAGGAGCTGCTCGCCCTCTAGCCCCCGCGGGGGCTCAGCCCACGGGCCGTCGGAGGCGTGGCAGTCGCCCTGGTCTCCGCAGCAGTCTCAGGAGATTCCGCAACCGTGGCATCCACGAACGACCTCAAGAACGGCATGGTGCTCAAGCTCGACGGCGGCCAGCTCTGGTCCGTTGTCGAGTTCCAGCACGTCAAGCCCGGCAAGGGGCCGGCTTTTGTCCGTACGAAGCTGAAGAACGTCCTCTCCGGCAAGATCGTCGACAAGACGTTCAACGCGGGCACCAAGGTCGAGACGGCCACCGTGGACCGACGGGACATGCAGTTCTCGTACATGGACGGCGACTACTTCGTCTTCATGGACATGCAGACCTTCGATCAGCTCCACATCGACCGCAAGACCGTCGGTGACGCGGCCAACTACCTGATCGAGGGCTTCGACGCCACGGTCGCGCAGCACGAGGGCGAGGTGCTCTACGTGGAGCTGCCCGCCGCGGTCGAGCTCAAGATCAAGCACACCGAACCGGGCGTCCAGGGTGACCGCTCCACCGGTGGCTCCAAGCCCGCCGAGCTGGAGACGGGCTACAGCATCCAGGTGCCGCTCTTCATCACCACCGATGAGAAGATCAAGGTCGACACGCGCTCCGGTGAGTACCTCGGCCGGGTGAACAGCTAACCGTGGCCGCACGCAACAAGGCCCGCAAGCGCGCCTTCCAGATCCTCTTCGAGGCCGACCAGCGCGGCGCCGACGTGCGCACCGTGCTCGCGGACTGGTTGCGGCTCGCCCGGACGGATTCCCGGCAGCCGCCGGTCTCCGAGTACACGATGACCCTCGTCGAGGGCTACGCGGGCAACGCCGCGCGTATCGACGAGCTGCTGTCCACCTACGCGGTCGACTGGACCCTGGACCGGATGCCCGATGTGGACCGGGGCATCCTGCGGCTGGGCCTCTACGAGCTGCTGTGGGTGGACGAGGTACCCGACGCGGTCGCGATCGACGAGGCCGTTCAGCTCGCCAAGGAGTTCTCGACGGACGAGTCGCCCGGTTTCATCAACGGCCTGCTCGGCCGGTTGAAGGAGCTCAAGCCGACGCTCCTGCGCTGACACCCGCCCGCCGCGACGGGGAGAGTTTCCGCTCTTCCCGCCGGCAGGGGGTGTCCCGGCCCGGTGGCCGGGGGCAGCGGTGTATCCGGCGAGGGCAGCGGCATCCCGGCCCGGAGGCAGCAGTATCCCGGCCCGGAGGCCGGGGAGAAGCGGCCGCGGCGGCCGGGAGAGCGGCCGCGTGAAACGAACCGGCGGTGCCGGACCGACCAGGATCCGTCCGAGGACGGGTGGGGCCGGTCCGGCACCGCCGGTCTGCGCCGCGGAGCGGATCGCCGTCGCGCGGCGGGCAGGGAGCCCGGCGCGGACGGATGTGCTGCCCGACGTCGAGGGGCGGACCCCCGACGGGACGGAGGGGGTGCGCCTCCTCGCCGAGGGGTCAGACCTCTTCGTGCGAGACGGCCCGGCGGGCGTCCGCGTCGAGCACGCCCCAGCCGATGAGCTGCTCCGTCAGCACGGAGGGCGACTGGTCGTAGATGACGGCCAGGGTCCGCAGGTCGTCCTGGCGGATGGAGAGGACCTTGCCGTTGTAGTCCCCGCGCTGCGACTGGATCGTCGCCGCGTACCGCTGGAGCGGACCCGCCTTGTCGGCCGGTACGTGGGCCAGGCGCTCCAGGTCGAGCACCAGCTTCGGCGGCGGCTCGGCGGCCCCGCCCGGAGTGGTGCCCGGCAGCAGCTCCTGCACCGGCACTCCGTAGAAGTCGGCCAGCTCGGCGAGGCGCTGCACGGTCACGGCCCGGTCGCCGCGCTCGTACGAGCCCACCACGACCGCCTTCCAGCGGCCCTGGGACTTCTCCTCGACACCGTGGAGGGAGAGACCTTGCTGGGTACGGATGGCGCGGAGCTTGGCTCCGAGCTGTTTGGCGTATTCGCTGGACATATGGCTCCCCGGACGCTGTTTCGCTGAGCGGCTGCGCCATGCGGTTCGCTGCGCCGCGCGCTTCGTAACTCACTGTGAGGTTACGCAGCGTAATGTGCCGCGTCAAGCCGAGGGGGGCCGAACGGCTGGCTCCGCCCCCTCGCACGGACCGGTGAGCGGGCCCTGGTAGCGTTGACGGGCAACAGCAAGACGTCCTTTAAGGCCCGTCCCGTGAGGCGGGGAAGGAGGTCCGATTCTTCATGGACGACCACACTCCGAGCCTGCATCCGGCGCGACCCGTGCTGGAGGCCCCGGACATCATGCGGGTGCTCACCCGCATCGCCCACGAGATCGTCGAGCGCGCCAAGGGCGCCGACGACGTGGTACTTCTCGGCATTCCCACCCGCGGCGTCTTCCTCGCCCGGCGGCTGGCCGCCAAGCTCCAGGAGATCACCGGCAGCACGGTCCCGGTCGGCTCGCTCGACATCACGATGTACCGGGACGATCTCCGCCTCGGCCCCGCGCGGGCCCTCGCGCACACCGAGATCCCGGCCGACGGGATCGACGGACGGCTCGTCGTGCTCGTCGACGACGTGCTCTATTCCGGCCGCACCATTCGTGCCGCTCTGGATGCCCTGGGTGACATCGGCCGCCCGCGAGCGGTGCAACTGGCCGTCCTCGTGGACCGCGGTCACCGCGAGCTTCCGATCCGCGCCGACTACGTCGGCAAGAACCTGCCCACCTCGCAGCGCGAGACCGTCAAGGTCCAGCTCACCGAAGAGGACGGGCACGACGGCGTCCTGCTCGGCACCCGGTCCCCCGTGTCCGAGGCGTCCGGCGCGACGTCCGAGGCGGCGTCCGGCGCCGGAAGAACGGCAGGCGCGCGCCCCGGCACCGCCCCGGCGGGCTAGCGCCCGCTTCGTCCCGCCGCACGCGCCCGCGCGGGTGCGCATGCCGCCACGCGCGGCACACCACCGCGCGCCACGGCGCACGCTCTCCCCGGTCTGCCCGCACGCGCACGCTGCCCCGGCGCGCCCGCGCGCGAGCTCTCGCGACGACCTCACATCCCACCCACGGAAGGCCCAAGGCAACAGATGAAGCGTCACCTCATCTCGGCCGCCGACCTCACCCGCGACGACGCCGTCCTCATCCTCGACACCGCCGAGGAGATGGCCCGGTTCGCCGACCGGCCGATCAAGAAGCTGCCCACCCTGCGCGGCCGCACCATCGTCAACCTCTTCTTCGAGGACTCCACCCGCACCCGGATCTCCTTCGAAGCGGCCGCCAAGCGGCTGTCCGCCGACGTCATCAACTTCTCCGCCAAGGGCTCCTCCGTCTCCAAGGGCGAGTCCCTCAAGGACACCGCGCTGACCCTGGAGGCCATGGGGGCCGACGCCGTGGTCATCCGGCACCACGAGTCCGGGGCCCCGCACCGGCTGGCCACCTCCGAGTGGATCGGCGGCTCCGTCGTCAACGCCGGTGACGGGACCCACGAGCACCCCACCCAGGCACTGCTGGACGCCTTCACCGTGCGCCGCCGGCTGGTGGGCCGGGAGGGGGCCGCCCTCGACGGCCGGCGCATCACGATCGTGGGCGACATCCTGCACAGCCGGGTGGCCCGCTCCAACGTCCATCTGCTCAGCACCCTGGGCGCCCAGGTCACCCTCGTCGCGCCGCCCACCCTGCTGCCCATCGGCGTGGAGCGCTGGCCGTGCGAGGTCTCCTACGACCTGGACGCCGTCGTGGCCAAGTCCGACGCCGTGATGATGCTGCGCGTCCAGCGGGAGCGGATGAACGCGGCCTTCTTCCCCACCGAGCGTGAGTACGCCCGCCGCTACGGCCTCGACGGCGAGCGCATGGCGCGGATGCCCGAGCACGCCGTGGTGATGCACCCCGGGCCGATGAACCGCGGTATGGAGATCACCGCCGAGGTGGCCGACTCGCCCCGCTGCACCGCGGTCGAACAGGTCGCCAACGGCGTCAGCATCCGGATGGCCGTGATGTACCTGCTGCTCGGCGGCGCCGAACCGGCCCTCTCCCGCTCCGAGGAGAGCCGCACCGAGGCCGCGCCCCCCGAAGCCGTGCCCGCCGAGGCCGCATCCACCGCGGCAGCCCGCACCGGGGCAGCCCGTACCGAGGAGGACAACTGAGATGACTGAGCAGAAGAAGACGCTGCTGCGCGGTGCCAAGGTCCTCGGCGGCGAGCCGCAGGACGTCCTGATCGAGGGCACGCAGATCGCCGGTGTCGGACCGGGGCTGGAGACGGCCGGCGCTGAGGTGGTCGAGACCGGCGGCGCCGTGCTGCTGCCCGGCCTGGTCGATCTGCACACCCATCTGCGCGAGCCCGGCCGCGAGGACTCCGAGACCGTGCTGACGGGCACCCGGGCCGCCGCCAAGGGCGGCTACACCGCCGTGCACGCCATGGCCAACACCTTCCCCGTCGCCGACACCGCCGGAGTGGTCGAGCAGGTGTGGCGGCTCGGCAAGGAGTACGGCTACTGCGACGTGCGCCCCGTCGGCGCCGTCACCGTCGGCCTGGAGGGCAAGCAGCTCGCCGAGCTGGGGGCCATGCACGACTCCGCCGCCGGGGTGCGGGTCTTCTCCGACGACGGCAAGTGCGTCGACGACGCGGTGATCATGCGGCGTGCGCTGGAGTACGTGAAGGCGTTCGACGGCGTCGTCGCCCAGCACGCCCAGGAGCCGCGGCTGACCGCCGGTGCCCAGATGAACGAGGGCATCGTCTCGGCCGAGCTGGGTCTGCAGGGCTGGCCCGCGGTCGCCGAGGAGTCGATCATCGCCCGGGACGTGCTGCTCGCCGCGCACGTCGGCTCGCGGGTGCACATCTGCCACCTGTCGACCGCCGGCTCCGTGGAGATCGTGCGCTGGGCCAAGTCCAAGGGCTGGAACGTGACCGCCGAGGTCACCCCGCACCATCTGCTGCTCACCGACGAACTCGTCCGGTCCTACGACCCCGTCTACAAGGTCAACCCGCCGCTGCGCACCGAGGCCGACGTGCTGGCGCTCCGCGAGGCGCTGGCCGACGGCACCATCGACTGCGTCGCCACCGACCACGCCCCGCATCCGCACGAGGACAAGGACTGCGAGTGGGGTGCGGCCGCCATGGGCATGGTCGGCCTGGAGACCGCGCTGTCCGTGGTGCAGCACACCATGGTCGACACCGGGCTGCTGGACTGGGCGCAGGTCGCCGACCGGATGTCCCACCGGCCCGCCGCCATCGGCCGCCTGGCGGGCCACGGCCGCCCCGTCTCACCCGGTGAGCCGGCGAACCTGGTTCTTCTCGACGCGGACTACCGTGGACAGGTGGACCCCGCGGGCTTCGCCTCCCGCAGCGCCAACACCCCCTACCAGGGGCGTGAGCTGCCCGGCCGCGTCATCCGGACCTGGCTGCGGGGTCGGCCGACGGTCGTCGACGGGAACCTCGTGTGAGCAGTGTGAGCGGTGTGAGTGCAACAACCAACCTCCCCCTGCTCGGCCTCGCCGCCGAGCAGAAGTCGCAGCAGGTCACCGACTGGGCCGCCCGGATCGGCTGGGTCGTGGGCCTCCTCCTGTTCATCGCGCTCCTCTACTGGCTGATGCGGCAGGGCTGGAAGTGGCGCGGCACCCTCCAGGGCGACCTGCCGGAGCTGCCGCAGCGGCCCGAGCACACCGGCGAGCCGCTGCTGACCGCCACCGGCCGCTACCACGGCTCCACGAGCGCGGGCCAGTGGCTCGACCGGATCGTCGCGCACGGTCTGGGCACCCGCAGCCGCGCCGAGCTGACGCTCACCGCGCGGGGACTGGACGCCCTCCGGCCCGCGGCGCAGGACTTCTTCGTCCCCGCCGACCGGCTGCGCGGCGCCCGCCTCGACACCGGCATCGCCGGCAAGGTGCTCACCGAGGGCGGCCTGCTGGTCGTCACCTGGGAGCACGGCGGACGGCGGCTGGACTCCGGATTCCGCCTCGACCACTCGGCCGACCAGGTCCGATGGGTCGAGAAGATCAACACAATGTGCGGCGACAACGGCGTCGCGGCAATGCAGCAGCACAAGGAAGGCGCATGATGACGACCTCCACCAGGGGAGCGACCGGAACCACGGCGGAACCCGCCCTTCTCGTCCTGGAGGACGGCCGCACCTTCCGCGGGCGCGCCTACGGGGCCGTGGGGGAGACCTTCGGCGAAGCCGTGTTCTCCACCGGGATGACCGGGTACCAGGAGACCCTCACCGACCCCTCCTACCACCGCCAGGTCGTCGTCATGACGGCCCCGCACGTCGGCAACACCGGCGTCAACGACGAGGACCCCGAGTCGGCCCGCATCTGGGTGGCCGGCTACGTCGTCCGCGACCCCGCGCGCACCCCCTCCAACTGGCGTGCCACCCGCACCCTGGACCAGGAGCTGCGCGACCAGGGCGTGGTGGGCATCAGCGGAGTCGACACCCGCGCCCTCACCCGCCACCTGCGCGAGCGCGGCGCCATGCGCGTCGGGATCTTCTCCGGCGGGGCCTGCGCGGACGGCGAGGAGAAGCTGCTGGCCCGGGTGCGGGAAGCGCCCGCGATGAAGGGCGCCGACCTCGCGGGCGAGGTCGCGACCCGGCAGGCGTACGTGGTCCCCGCGGTCGGCGAGAAGCGCTTCACCGTGGCGGCGGTCGACCTCGGCATCAAGGGCATGACCCCGCAGCGGATGGCCGAGCGCGGTGCGGAGGTGCACGTGCTCCCCGCCACCGCCACGGCCGAGGACCTCTACGCCGTGGCGCCCGACGGCGTCTTCTTCTCCAACGGCCCCGGTGACCCGGCCACCGCCGAGCACCCGGTGGCCCTGATGCGCGAGGTCCTGGACCGCGGCACCCCGCTGTTCGGCATCTGCTTCGGCAACCAGATCCTCGGCCGCGCCCTCGGGTTCGGCACCTTCAAACTCAAGTACGGCCACCGCGGGATCAACCAGCCCGTACAGGACCGTACGACCGGCAAGGTCGAGGTCACCGCGCACAACCACGGCTTCGCCGTGGACGCGCCGCTCGACCGCGTCACCGAGACCCCCTACGGACGTGCCGAGGTCTCGCACGTCTGTCTGAACGACGGCGTGGTCGAGGGGCTGCAGCTCCTCGACAGGCCCGTCTTCAGCGTCCAGTACCACCCCGAAGCGGCAGCGGGACCGCACGACGCCGCCTACCTGTTCGACCGCTTCGTCAAGCTCATGGAGGACCAGCGTGCCTAAGCGCACCGATATCCAGTCCGTCCTGGTCATCGGCTCAGGACCGATCGTCATCGGGCAGGCCGCCGAGTTCGACTACTCCGGCACCCAGGCGTGCCGCGTGCTCAAGGCCGAGGGCCTGCGCGTGATCCTGGTCAACTCCAACCCGGCCACGATCATGACCGACCCGGAGATCGCCGACGCCACCTACGTCGAACCGATCACTCCCGACTTCGTCGAGAAGATCATCGCCAAGGAGCGCCCCGATGCGCTGCTGCCCACCCTCGGCGGCCAGACGGCGCTCAACACCGCGATCTCCCTGCACGAGGCGGGCACCCTGGACGCCCACGGCGTCGAGCTGATCGGCGCCAACGTCGACGCCATCAACAAGGGCGAGGACCGGGACCGGTTCAAGGAGGTCGTCGAGGCCGTCCGCGGCAAGATCGGGCACGGCGAGTCCGCGCGCTCCTACATCTGCCACTCCATGGACGACGTGCTGAGCGGCGTCGAGGAACTCGGCGGCTACCCGGTCGTCGTACGCCCCTCCTTCACCATGGGCGGCGCCGGCTCCGGCTTCGCCCACGACGAGGAGGAGCTGCGCCGCATCGCCGGACAGGGCCTCACCCTCTCGCCCACCACCGAGGTGCTCCTGGAGGAGTCCATCCTCGGCTGGAAGGAGTACGAGCTGGAGCTGATGCGCGACCACAACGACAACGTCGTGGTCGTCTGCTCCATCGAGAACTTCGACCCGATGGGCGTGCACACCGGCGACTCGATCACCGTCGCGCCCGCGATGACGCTCACCGACCGCGAGTACCAGATCCTCCGGGACATCGGGATCGCGGTCATCCGCGAGGTCGGCGTCGACACCGGCGGCTGCAACATCCAGTTCGCCGTCAACCCCGCCGACGGCCGCATCGTCGTCATCGAGATGAACCCGCGGGTCTCCCGGTCCTCGGCGCTCGCCTCCAAGGCCACCGGCTTCCCCATCGCGAAGATCGCCGCGAAGCTCGCGGTGGGCTACACGCTGGACGAGATCCCCAACGACATCACCGAGGAGACCCCGGCCTCCTTCGAGCCCACGCTCGACTACGTCGTGGTCAAGGCCCCCCGGTTCGCCTTCGAGAAGTTCCCCGCCGCGGACTCCCGGCTGACCACCACCATGAAGTCGGTCGGCGAGGCCATGGCCATCGGCCGGAACTTCACCGAGGCGCTGAACAAGGCGCTGCGCTCGCTGGAGAAGAAGGACAGCCAGTTCGACTTCGCCACCCCGGTCGCCGAGCTCGGCGACAAGGCCGAGCTGCTCGTCGAGGCCGAGCGCCCCACCGACGGCCGGATCAACACCGTGATGGCCGCCATCCGGGCCGGCGCCACGGCGCAGGAGGTCTTCGACGCGACGAAGATCGACCCCTGGTTCATCGACCAGCTCTTCCTCGTCAAGGAGACGGCCGACGAGATCGCCGCTGCCCCCGAGCTGAGCCCGGCGATGTTCGCAGAGGCGAAGCGGCACGGCTTCTCGGACGCGCAGATCGCCGCCGTCCGCTCGCTCCGCGAGGACGTGGTGCGCGAGGTGCGGCACGCGCTGGGCATCCGCCCCGTCTACAAGACCGTGGACACCTGCGCGGCCGAGTTCGCCGCCCGGACGCCGTACTTCTACTCCTCCTACGACGAGGAGAGCGAGGTCGCACCCCGCGAGAAGCCCGCGGTGATCATCCTCGGCTCCGGGCCCAACCGCATCGGCCAGGGCATCGAGTTCGACTACTCGTGCGTCCACGCCTCCTTCGCGCTGGGCGACGCCGGGTACGAGACCGTGATGGTCAACTGCAACCCGGAGACCGTCTCCACCGACTACGACACCTCCGACCGGCTCTACTTCGAGCCGCTCACCCTGGAGGACGTCCTGGAGGTCGTCCACGCCGAGCAGCAGGCCGGCCCGGTCGCCGGAGTGCTCGTCCAGCTCGGCGGCCAGACCCCGCTGGGGCTCGCCCAGGCGCTCAAGGACAACGGCGTGCCCATCGTCGGCACCTCGCCGGAGGCCATCGAGCTGGCCGAGGAGCGCGGCGCGTTCGGCCGGGTGCTCACCGAGGCCGGACTGCCCGCCCCCAAGTACGGCACGGCCTTCTCCTTCGAGCAGGCCAAGGGCATCGCCGCCGAGATCAACTACCCCGTCATGGTCCGCCCCTCCTACGTGCTGGGCGGCCGCGGCATGGAGATCGTCTACGACGAGGCGTCGCTGGAGTCCTACCTGGAGCGGCACGCCGGGCTGATCGAGCAGCATCCGGTCCTCATCGACCGGTTCCTCGACGACGCCATCGAGATCGACGTGGACGCCCTCTACGACGGCCACGAGCTCTACCTCGGCGGCGTCATGGAGCACATCGAGGAGGCGGGCATCCACTCGGGCGACTCCGCCTGCGCGCTGCCCCCGATCACCCTCGGCGGCTACGACATCAAGCGGCTGCGCGCCTCCACCGAGGCCATCGCCCGCGGGGTCGGGGTGCGGGGACTGATCAACATCCAGTTCGCGATGGCCGGCGACATCCTCTACGTGCTGGAGGCCAATCCGCGCGCCTCCCGCACGGTGCCGTTCACCTCCAAGGCCACCGCCGTTCCGCTCGCGAAGGCCGCGGCCCGGGTGTCGCTGGGCGCCACCCTCGCCGAGCTGCGCGCCGAGGGCCTGCTGCCGGCCGAGGGCGACGGCGGCGACCTGCCGCTGGACGCGCCGATCTCCGTCAAGGAGGCGGTCATGCCCTGGAGCAGGTTCCGCGATGTGCAGGGCCGCGGCGTGGACACCGTGCTGGGCCCGGAGATGCGCTCGACCGGCGAGGTGATGGGCATCGACTCGGTGTTCGGCACCGCCTACGCCAAGTCCCAGGCCGCTGCGTACGGGGCCCTGCCGGGCAAGGGCCGGGCGTTCGTCTCGGTCGCCAACCGGGACAAGCGCTCGCTGATCTTCCCGGCGCGGGAGCTGGTGGCCATGGGCTTCGAGCTGCTGGCGACCTCCGGTACCGCGGAGGTCCTCAAGCGCAACGGGATCAACGCCACCGTGGTCCGCAAGCAGAGCCAGGGCACCGGCCCGGCCGGGGAGCCGACCATCGTGCAGCTCATCCACGACGGCGAGGTCGACCTGATCGTGAACACGCCGTACGGCACGGGCGGCCGGCTGGACGGCTACGACATCCGCACGGCGGCCGTCGCCCGGGCGGTTCCCTGCCTGACGACCGTGCAGGCACTGGCCGCCGCCGTGCAGGGCATCGACGCGATGGCCCGCGACGAGGTCAGCGTGCGCTCGCTGCAAGAGCACGCCCGGCACCTGGTCGCCTCCCGCAGGAGCTGACCCCGGTCCCGTCCGTCCCGTCCCCGTCCGGAGCCCCGGAGGCGCCCGCCGAGCCGGACCCCGCCCGGACCCCCGCGTCCGGGCGGCCCTGCGGCGCCGTCCCGCACGGTCCCGGGGCGGGACGGGCGGGCCGCCCGGCTCCCCTCACAGGAACCCCTCCCACATGTACAGACTCCTCTTCCGTACCGTCTTCTGCCGCATGGACCCCGAGCGGGCCCACCACCTGGCCTTCTCCTGGATCCGCAGGGCGGCGGCCACCCCCGTGCTCCGCACCTTCGCGGCAGCGGCACTCGCCCCGCGCGACCGGCGCCTCCGCGTCGAGGCGCTGGGCCGCCGCATGCACGGCCCGTTCGGCCTCGCCGCCGGGTTCGACAAGAACGCGGAGGGGATCGACGGGCTCGCCATGCTCGGCTTCGACCACGTCGAGGTCGGTACCGTCACCGGCAGCGCCCAGCCGGGCAACCCGAAGAAGCGGCTGTTCCGCCTGGTCGAGGACCGCGCGCTGATCAACCGGATGGGCTTCAACAACGAGGGCGCGGCCGCCGTCGCCGCGCGGCTGGCCGCCCGGCAGCCCGTCTTCCGCCCGACGCTGGGCGTCAACATCGGCAAGACGAAGGCCGTTCCGGAGTCCGAGGCGGTCGCCGACTACGTGACCTCCACCGAGGCGCTGGCGCCGCACGCCGACTACCTGGTCGTCAACGTCTCCTCGCCCAACACTCCCGGCCTGCGGAACCTGCAGGCCACCGAGCACCTGCGGCCGCTGCTGACCGCCGTACGGGAGGCGGCCGACCGCGCCGTGCCCGCGCGGCGCGTCCCGCTCCTGGTCAAGATCGCGCCCGACCTGGCGGACGAGGACATCGACGCCGTCGCCGACCTGGCCGTCGAACTGGGCCTGGACGGGATCATCGCGACCAACACCACGGTCGCCCGGGACGGGCTCGGCCTCACCTGCGCCCCGGAGCTGGCAGCCGAGACCGGCGGGCTGTCCGGCGCACCGGTCGCCGACCGCTCGCTGGAGGTGCTGCGGCGGCTCTACGCGCGGGTCGGCGACCGGCTGGTACTGGTCGGCGTCGGCGGTGTCGGCACCGCCGAGGACGCCTGGCGCCGCATTCTGGCGGGCGCCACCCTGGTGCAGGGGTACACGGCGTTCCTGTACGAGGGCCCGTTCTGGATGCGCCGGATGCACCGGGGACTGGCCCGCCTGCTGGCGGCCAGCCCGTACGCCACTCTCGCCGAGGCCGTCGGCGCCGAACACCGCCGCCAGGAGGGCGCCGCATGACAGCTCAGGGGACGGCCGCCGGAGGCTTCGGGGTCCCGGAGCCCTTCGGGGCGCGACTGCGCCGCGCCATGGACACCCGGGGGCCGCTGTGCGTGGGGATCGACCCGCACGCCTCCCTGCTGCACGCCTGGGGCCTGGCGGACGACGTCGCGGGGCTGGAGCGGTTCAGCCGCACCGTCGTGGCGGCGCTGGCCGACCGGGTGGCCGTGCTCAAGCCGCAGTCGGCGTTCTACGAACGCTTCGGCTCGCGCGGCGTCGCCGTGCTGGAGCGCACGGTGACCGAGGCCCGGGAGGCCGGGGCGCTGGTCGTGATGGACGCCAAGCGCGGCGACATCGGCTCCACCATGGACGCCTACGCCGCGGCCTACCTCGACCCGGGCAGCCCGCTCTTCTCCGACGCGCTCACCGTGAGCCCCTACCTGGGGTTCGGCGCGCTGGCCCCGGCCGCCGAGGCGGCCGCGGCCGGCGGTGCGGGGCTCTTCGTGCTGGCGCTCACCTCCAACCCGGAGGGGCGGGAGGTGCAGCGCGCGGTCGGCGAGGGCGGCTCCACGGTCGCGGCGACAGTGCTGCGCCGATTGGCGGAGCGGAACGCGGGCGCCGAGCCGCTGGGCTCCTTCGGCGCGGTCGTCGGCGCCACGCTCGGTGATCTGTCGGCGTTCGACCTGGCGGTGAACGGCCCGCTGCTCGCGCCGGGCATCGGGGCGCAGGGGGCGACCCCGGCGGACCTGCCCGCGGTCTTCGGGGACGCGGTCGGCAACGTGGTGCCGAGCGTCAGCCGGGGTGTGCTCCGGCACGGGCCCGACGAAACCGGACTGAGAAATTCCGCGGCGGCGTTCGCGGACGCGGTCCGTGCTGCCGTGACCTGAGCCGTCGTGGTTTCGGGGGCGCTCCGCGCACCGGATCGGGCCGCTTTCCGTGCCGGGTCCCGGTGCAGCTCGGGCCGCGCGGCTTCCAAGATCCCACGCTGAGAGCTGAAAACGCGCCAATTATGTCCCGAAAAGTCCGGGTCGGCAGAGGCTGACCTGGACTTTTCGTCTGTTCTCGCTGACTCCGGGGCTCATGCCCGCTAGTCTCCGTCCAGAGCACCGCCAACAGGCGCGTTGCTCGTTGCTCCGCAGGTGCGGGCCTACTAGGTTCCTCACCGATCCGTATCCGACAGTTCGACATCCGAGGTGACGCAGGCGTGGCTCTTCCGCCCCTTACCCCTGAACAGCGCGCAGCCGCGCTCGAAAAGGCCGCCGCGGCTCGCCGGGAGCGCGCCGAGGTCAAGAACCGGCTCAAGCACTCCGGCGCGTCCCTGCACGAGGTCATCAAGCAGGGCCAGGAAAACGACGTGATCGGCAAGATGAAGGTCTCCGCGCTCCTGGAGTCCCTGCCCGGCGTCGGCAAGGTCCGCGCCAAGCAGATCATGGAGCGGCTGGGGATCTCCGAGAGCCGCCGGGTCCGCGGTCTGGGGTCCAACCAGATCGCCGCGCTGGAGCGCGAGTTCGGCGGCGCCAACGCCTGAGGTCCCGGGCACTCCCGTAAACCGGGATAATCACTGCATGAGTTCTGCAGTTCCCCGGGGGGAGACCCCGGCACCCCCGGTCGGCACATCGCGACTGACCGTGCTCTCCGGCCCCTCCGGGGTCGGCAAGAGCACGGTCGTCGCACACCTGCGCAAGGCGCACCCAGAGGTCTGGCTCTCCGTCTCCGCCACCACCCGCAGGCCCCGTCCGGGCGAGCGGCACGGTGTGCAGTACTTCTTCGTGGACGACGAGGAGTTCGACAAGCTGATCGCCAACGGCGACCTGCTCGAATGGGCGGAGTTCGCGGGCAACCGCTACGGCACCCCCCGGGGAGCGGTACTGGAGCACCTCGAACGGGGGGAGCCCGTCCTGCTGGAGATCGACCTGCAGGGCGCCCGGCTCGTCCAGCAGTCCATGCCCGAGGCGCAGCTCGTCTTCCTGGCCCCTCCGAGCTGGGAGGAGCTGGTCAGGAGGCTGACCGGCCGGGGCACCGAGGCGCCCGAGGTCATCGAGCGCCGGCTGGAGGCGGCCCGCACCGAGCTGGCGGCCGAGTCCGAGTTCGACCGGACCCTGGTCAACACCTCGGTCGAGGAGGTAAGCGCTGAGCTGCTAGCCTTGATGCGTATCGGCTGACCTCCAGCGCGCCCGGCGCGCTGCCCGTGCGTCGATTCCCGCTCCATCCACCCTTCGGAAGGCAGAGAGTGTCCTCTTCCATCACCACGCCCGAGGGCATCATCAACCCGCCGATTGATGAGCTGCTCGAGGCCACCGACTCGAAGTACAGCCTCGTCATCTACGCCGCCAAGCGCGCGCGTCAGATCAACGCGTACTACTCCCAGCTCGGTGAGGGCCTCCTGGAGTACGTCGGCCCGCTGGTGGACACCCACGTGCACGAGAAGCCGCTGTCCATCGCACTCCGCGAGATCAACGCCGGACTTCTCACCTCCGAGCCCGTGGAGGCTCCGCCGGTCGTCCCGTAGCCGGTCGGCACCACTTCCACCAGGGGCCCGGCAGCGCGGCTGCCGGGCCCCTGGTGTGTCATAAGGGCAGGACGGCACGTGTACGGGCATGTGGGGAGAGACGAGTGACGCAGCAGTGGGACGGCCGGACGGCAGCCGGCAAGCCGAGGGTCGTGCTGGGAGTGAGCGGCGGCATCGCCGCCTACAAGGCGTGCGAGCTGGCCCGGCGCCTCACCGAGAGCGGGCACGACGTGCAGGCGGTGCCCACTGCCTCGGCGCTGCACTTCGTCGGCGCCGCCACCTGGTCGGCGCTGACCGGCCACCCGGTGGCCACCGAGGTGTGGGACACGGTGCACGAGGTGCCGCACGTCCGGACCGGTCAGGGCGCCGACCTCGTCGTCGTCGCCCCCGCGACCGCGGACCTGCTGGCCAAGGCCGCGCACGGACTCGCCGACGACCTGCTCACCAACACCCTGCTCACCGCGCGCTGCCCCGTCGTCTTCGCCCCCGCGATGCACACCGAGATGTGGGAGCACCCCGCCACCCGGGAGAACGTCGCCACGCTGCGGCGCCGTGGCGCCCTGGTCGTCGAGCCCGCCGTCGGCCGGCTGACCGGGAAGGACACCGGCAAGGGCCGGCTGCCGGACCCGGAAGCGCTCTTCGAGGTGTGCCGGCGGGTGCTGCAGCGCGGAGCGGCCGGAGTCGGCCCCGACCTCGCGGGACGCCATGTCGTCGTCACCGCGGGCGGCACCCGCGAGCCGCTCGATCCGGTGCGCTTCCTGGGCAACCGCTCCTCCGGCAAGCAGGGGTACGCGCTCGCCCGCACCGCCGCGGCCCGCGGGGCGCGGGTGACGCTCGTGTCCGCCAACAGCGCGCTGCCGGACCCGGCAGGCGTGGACCTGGTGCGGGTGGGCAGCGCCGAGGAGCTGCGGACCGCCGTGACCGCGGCGGCCGCCGACGCGGACGCCGTGGTGATGGCCGCAGCGGTCGCCGACTTCCGCCCGGCCGCCTACGCCACCGGGAAGATCAAGAAGAAGGCCGGTCAGGAGCCCGAGCCGCTGGCGCTCGCCCGGAACCCCGACATCCTCGCCGAGCTCGCCGCGCACCGGCCCCGCCCCGGCCAGCTCGTGGTCGGCTTCGCGGCCGAGACGGACCGGGTGCTGGAGCACGGCCGCGCCAAGCTCGCCGCCAAGGGCTGCGACCTGCTGGTCGTCAACGAGGTGGGGGAGAGCAGGACCTTCGGCTCGGAGGAGAACGAGGCCGTGGTGCTGGGCACCGACGGTAGCGAGACGCCGGTTCCGCACGGGCCGAAGGAGGCGCTCGCGGAGACGGTGTGGGACCTGATCGCCGAGCGGTTTCCGGGGCTCTCCGAGGACTGAGCCGGGACGCCCGGTCCGGTGCGGCGGGGTGGCTGTCCCGAGGAGTGGACGCGGAATCATCGCTTCCGCCGCGGGCGCACCGGAAATGTCGACAGGGTGACCGAGTGGGCCGGAAGCCGTCGAACGCGGCTGGAACGGCGCTCTTGACCAGCATCTTCGCTGTCCGACACGCCCTGACATATCCAGATCTCCCGTGCCCTTCCGGTGCTCCTGAAGTCCGGATCGAGCAGGTCATGGTCGTCTCGTAGTTCGAGAGTCCGTGATTGGATGCGGGTGGAGATGGATAAACTGGCCGCGGACCGTGCTTGGGCGCAGCCCCCGACCGGTCCGCCCATGCTCAGCCAGCAGCCGCTGCAACCCCAGGGAGCGATGTGTCGCGCCGCTTGTTCACCTCGGAATCTGTGACCGAGGGTCACCCTGACAAGATCGCTGACCAGATCAGCGACACCATCCTCGACGCCCTCCTCAAGGAAGACCCGCACTCCAGGGTCGCCGTCGAGACACTGATCACCACCGGTCTCGTGCACGTGGCCGGAGAGGTGACGACCAAGGCATACGCCCCGATTTCGACCCTCGTGCGCAACAAGGTCCTCGAGATCGGATACGACTCCTCCAAGAAGGGCTTCGACGGCGCCTCCTGCGGCGTCTCGGAGTCGATCGGCGCCCAGTCGCCCGACATCGCGCAGGGCGTCGACACCGCCTACGAGAAGCGCGTCGAGGGCGACGAGGACGAGCTCGACGAGCAGGGCGCCGGCGACCAGGGCCTGATGTTCGGCTACGCCTGCGACGAGACCGCCGAGTTCATGCCGCTGCCGATCACTCTGGCGCACCGGCTCTCGGAGCGGCTCTCCGCCGTCCGCAAGAACGGCACGATCCCCTACCTGCGCCCGGACGGGAAGACGCAGGTGACCATCGAGTACGACGGCGACAAGGCCGTGCGGCTGGACACCGTCGTGGTCTCCTCGCAGCACGCAGCCGACATCGACCTCGACTCGCTGCTCGCACCCGACATCCGCGAGTTCGTCGTCGAGCCCGAGCTGAAGGCCCTGGTGGACGAGGGCATCAAGCTGGAGACCGAGGGCTACCGGCTGCTGGTCAACCCGACCGGCCGCTTCGAGATCGGCGGCCCGATGGGTGACGCCGGACTCACCGGCCGGAAGATCATCATCGACACCTACGGCGGTATGGCCCGCCACGGTGGCGGCGCCTTCTCCGGCAAGGACCCGTCCAAGGTCGACCGCTCCGCCGCCTACGCGATGCGCTGGGTCGCCAAGAACGTGGTGGCCGCCCGCCTCGCCACCCGCTGCGAGGTCCAGGTCGCCTACGCCATCGGCAAGGCCGAGCCGGTCGGTCTCTTCGTGGAGACCTTCGGCACCGCCGCGGTGGACCACGAGAAGATCGAGCAGGCCATCTCCGAGGTCTTCGACCTCCGCCCGGCCGCGATCATCCGCGACCTCGACCTGCTGCGTCCCATCTACTCGCAGACGGCCGCCTACGGGCACTTCGGCCGGGCGCTGCCCGACTTCACCTGGGAGCGCACCGACCGGGTCGACGCCCTGCGCAAGGCAGTCGGGCTCTGACCCACCGCCGCGTCGGTATCGTCAGCAATCCCTCCGTTCGACCGTCGGAGGCCCGGCACCCCATGCTGGCGGGGTGCCGGGCCTCCGGCGCGTCCGGACGTCTGCGGCCGGGGTGTCAGCTCCCGGGCCTGCCCTCCTGTCCGCTGCCCTCTTCCTGCACTTCCGGGGCCGTGTCGAGACCCGGGACCTCGACCGTCGCCGGGTCGAATCGGTGCCGCACGCTCTCGATCGCGCCCTCCCGGCCCACTTGGACCGCCCCCTCGTGGAGCGCGCGGGCAAGAACCCCCGCGTCTTCGTGACCGGCCGGTACCCCCAACGCGTCCAGGAGCCGTTCGAAGGCGTTCACCGGCGGGGTACCCGGCCCCACTGCTCCAGGTACCTCCAACGGGTGGTTCGAGTGCGGTGCGTCGCCGTCCGGTGCCGGACCGTGCGCCTGGTGGCCCTCCGGCTGCGCCGGCACCCAGTGGGCGTAGCGCTCCGGGACATCCCGGTCGTTGGCGGCTGCGGAGAGCTGCGCGAGCACTCCCAGGTCACCGACGGCCTTGTGGATCTGGTCCTCGTTCTTCGCCAGCCACCACACCACGGCGGTTCCGGTGTCCTGCAGCACGTCCTTGCCCAGGTAGTCGCGCCGGTCCTGCTCGTACCTGCGCTCGTGCGACCACAGCGCTTCGTCCTTGCGGACGGTGGAGAGCTTGCGCAGGCGCGCCGTGTCCGGCTCCGTCAGCGTCAGGGTCACCTCCTCCGCCATGACGAGAAGCCTGCCCCCGGGATCCGGGAGCATCACCGCCAGCTCGCCGACCAACCGGTGCTGAGCCAGTGAGCTTCGCTGCGGCCGGCAGGTCTCAGTGATCTCGCGCGCTCGCTCCAGCACCGCGCCGATGGCGACGCCCGACGGCGAGAACGGTGCGCTGCCCTTCGGCGCTTCTTGCGGACACCAGCGCACGGTGGCCGAGAAACGGAAGTCGTAGTCCTCTGCGGCGGACGGAAGCACCGCATCCGTCACGCGCTGTTCCCGGCGCTCGGGTGGGTCCGTGGGCCGGTCGGGCTCGGTCGTGAACTCCGCGGAGAGCGGGTCGACGGCCGGTGCGGTGAGACGTGGCACAACGGCCACGGCGACTGCCAGGAGCGCCGCTGCCGTGCCCCAGCCCCACGCGGGCCAGCGCATGGCGAGGCCGGTGATGACCAGAACGAGGCTCAGCAGAACGGTGCAGAATCCGGCCACCGTCTTGTGACCAGAGCTCATGAAGTCTCCTCGAACGTCGGGTGTGGTGCGGAGGCGGCGCGCGGCTCTCAGCCCGCGGGCGAGGCGGCCACGGACCGGCAGGAAGCCCACAGCGCATCCACGGTGCGCACACGTTCCGGGACGCCACCGGCCCAGGCGCAGGCGATGGCGTAGACGGTCCCGAAGGCCGCCCGGTGCCGTGCGCATGCCGCGGCCAGGCTGCTGAGTGCCAACCTGCTCGCCGCCGGTTGTGAGCAGACCTGATTCAGCCAGCCGCGCAGTGACTCTTCCCAGGCACCAGGGGGAAGAGCGGCGAATGCTGTTGCCCAGTGGTCGGCGAGCAGGGTGCGCCAGGGGACGTCGTCCGGCAGCCGCGACGGATCGGCCACCTGGAAGAAGACGGCCAGATCGCGCCGCCCCCGAGTGTCGTGTGCGACCCGCAGCCTGCGAAGCAGGCTTCTGTAGAGTCGGTCGTCCGAGGCCGTGATGCGTGACAGGGCCTCACGAGCGGTCCTGCGCACATCCGGGTGCTGGTGGCGGCTCAGATGGCGCAGTCTGACCATTGCTCGGTCGGGGAAGCGACGCGACAGCACCTCGGAGCACACCCCGATCAGGACATGTGCACGCGACGTCGGCAGCGCCGCATCCTGGGACCAGACGTAGAGCCGGTGCCGGAAGGCGCTGCCGTGCCGGGGATCCACCACTCCTTCCGCCAGCGCCCGTGCCGCCATGGACAGTGTCTCTGCGGAAGCGCCGGCCCGGGTCCAGCGTTCGGCTGGGCCGCTGAGGACTTCCGGCGGCCCGGTGCGCAGGCACTCGCGTGCGAAGCGTGTGACGAGCGCCAACCGGTCGGCCGTGCCCAGCGCCGGGAGGTCTGCCGCTTCGTCCATCCAGTTGCCGAGCGGGGCGCGGAGCTGGGGGTAGTTGTCCCAGAACCACGCGCGCACCCGCTCCTGGTATCCGCTCGCGTCGAACCGAACCCGTCCGTCCGCCCCTCGCGTGGCCCTGATCTCGCGTAGCCGGGCGGTCAAGGTGCGCTGCTGGAGAGGCGGCGTGGTCACCTGTGGGTGCTCCGTGACGTGCAGCAGCCGGATCGCCGCCTCGTGGATCGTGTCGGCCCGCGCCTCGTGCAGCAGGGCAGTGGCCAGCAGCAGAGCCCGCTGTGCTCCGCTCTCCAGGTTGTCCATGTGGTTGTCGACGTCCCGCAGTTCGGGTGCGCGGGCGGCCATGGCGACGTCGAGCCAGGCGGAGAAGCCGCTCTCGCCGGGTGCCGTCTCGCGAGCCGCCCTGATCCCCTCGCTCAGTTCCACCACCTCGGCGAGGGTGGCTCCTGCCAGCAGGTGCCCCAATTCCTTCCCGGACAGTTGCGAGGGTTCGGGCCGGATGCCGCACTCGCGCAGGTGCGCCCCCAGGACCTGCACCGGGTCGGGGCGTTCCAGCCTTGCCGTCAGCCTCTGGAGCAGCGGGTCGAATCCGGTCTGCCACTCCTGCGGCAGCACGACGGCGAGCCACGCGTCGCGATCCCGTACGACTTGGACGAAGCCCGGCAACTCGGCCATGAATGCGGTGTAGCGGCGCCGCGTCGTGCCGGACAGGTCGAGCAGGAAGGCCGCGCCTTCTTCCACCTGTGCGGGATCGAGCGCCTGGTCCGTGCCATGCTCCTCTTCGGCCTGATCGACCAGTTCGCGGAACCGCTCCGCACCCTGTGGCAGCTCGCACAGCAGCGCCATGGCCGCCGTGCAGGCTCCGTGTCCGGGCCGGGCACTCAGCAGCACCGTGCGCTGCTCCTCCAGCACCTGCCGGGCACGGGCGCAGCCGGGGGTGGGTGCGAACCGTCGCCTGAGCCCGCGCAGTTCCTGCGCGGCTGCCCGGCGCGGGTTCCGGCCGCTCCGGTCCGGCGCTGCGGAGTCCCGGATCTCCTGGTAGATCGAGATGTGCTGGGCCCCGGCGCCGGAGTTGACCGGGCCGTGGGAACCTTCGAAGTGTGTGACGGGTCCCCTCATCGACGCTTCCCGAACCGGTGCTTGACGTCCCCCCTGTGGTCGCCGCCGGTGTAGGTGGCGCCGTCGCCCTCGATGTGGGGCTGATGCACGTTCTGCGGTCCGGGACCGGTGTTGACGGGTCCTCGCGAATCGTGGATGACGGTGGAGGTGAGACCGCCTGTGACGTCGCGCGCTTGGATGTTGCCGTCGCCGTCCGAGTGCATCGTGTTCGCCACTCCGCCGGGCAGGGGATCGGCGGGGGAGTCCTGGGCTGTGCGGTCGACCAGTCCTGGTACCAACTCGGAGACGACCTCGGCGATGCGTCCCAGGTCGCCGGATGCCTGCTGGTTGTCGTAACGGAGGGACTGCACATAGGCGAGGCGGGTCAGCGGGCGGGGGAGGGCGGAGGCGCTGAGGCGTTCGGAACGCCTGCCGAGCAGTACGGGGACCACCGGGATCTGGCGGGAGAACGATTCCAGCAGCTCCGTGCGCACCCAGTCCTTCTCGTTGTCGAGAGCCCTGCGGTCCGGATGAGCCGTGTCAGGCGCTTCGGCCCACCGTGGGCCGATCAGGGCCAGCAGGACGTCGCTGCGGCGCACCGCAGCGAGCAGCTCGTCGGGATAGAGCTGCCCGGGCCTGATCGATTCGCCGGCGCGGAAGACCAGTCCGTCGCCGAACCGCTGCGTCAGGTCGCGGGCGATGGTGGTGGCAGCTTGTTCGCCGTCTCCCGTGCGGTAGTTGACGAAGACATGCGGCATGGCGGGGCTCCTTGTCCGGTGGGTCATGTTCAGACAGCGCTGGGCGCAGGGATCAGACGTACGAGGCCAGCCAGGGCAGAAGGTTCTGGACGGCCGTGGTCGGGTGTCGACGCAAGGTGATGGCAAGGCGTCGCAGATCGGTTGTGATGGTTGCGGACGCGACGGCATCTGTCGCAGCCGTGAGGGCTTGCACAAGGGCGCACGCATGGTCGATCTCGCCCGCGGCGGCATGGGCGAGGGCGCGGCGTACCCCGTACCTGGCCTGCGACCTGAGCGCGTCGGGCGGGAGTTCAGCCGTCTCGCGGTCCAGCACTTCGGCGGCCTCGCCGGGCCGACCGAGGTCGTGCAGACACCAGCCGGTGATCATCGACACGGGATCGGTGAGGGTGCTGGTGCCGATGACCGGTGCACCGGGAGGTGAGCTGTCCGCGGGCGTGGCGCCGGCAGTGGCCAACAGGGTCCGAGCTTCCTCGAGGCGGCGCATGCAGTCGCGGTGACCGCCGGCGAGTGCGTGCCCCTGCGCCTCCCGCTGGGCGGCCAGCCCGCGCACCCGGTCGCTGTCCGCCAGTTGCCGGGCCCGCTGTGCCAATTCCACGGTCTGCGCCGCATCGCCCCGATACAGCGTGATCAGCCCACGGCGGACCAGAGCGTAGGCGGCCAGTTCCGGGTCGCCGCCCGATGCGGCGAGTTCCACAGCGCGATCCGTCCACCACAAGGCACCCCGGTCGTCTCCGCTCTCCTGTACGAGCCAGCCGATGTACTCCGCGTAACGGGAGGCCAAGGACAGCAGGGCGGCCCTGTGGCGGCCCGCGTGCCTGGCTGAGGCCCGGAGGCTGTGAGTCTGTGCGATGAGTGGCGGCAGTACGAGCTGGGGCCCCGTGCTCTGGCCCAGGCGGCGGTAGTGGGCGAAGAGCGAGTGGGCGGTGCGGAGCAGCGCCGCACTGTCCGCCTGGGGGGCGGGTTGGCCCAGCGGGATGACAGTCGCCGCACCGGCGGCCATCACCGCCCTGCGGGGTACGGGTTCGAAGGATGTGCTTCCATCGGGGTCCATCTGCATCATCCAGATGTCGTCGCCATCGGAACCGGAATCGGGTGTGGGGGCGGGCGGTGTCTCCCGGGGCGGGGGAGCGAGTGCGGCGAGGGCGCCCTCGGCGCCGAGGGCGGAGTCGCACAACCGGGCGAGTTCGGTGGAGGGGGACTTGAGACTGCGTTCGACCTTGCTCAGTTGGCTCTTGCTGTAGTGGACGAGAAGGCTGAGGTGGCCGAGTGTGAATCCCCGCGCGAGGCGCAGCCTGCGGAGTTCGGGACCGAAGCGGGGCGGCTGGTGGGCCGGCTGTGGCACTGAAGACCTCCGAGTCTCTCCTTCCGGGCAGGGGGCCCTCGCCGGATCCCCAGCTTTGGCCGTGCACGCCCGGGTCGACAAGGCGCGTGGGGCGTTTCCCGTTTCCCTTCGTCGCCTTCCGCCCCACCGATCCGGGGGCGGGTCCCTCGCGGCCCCGGCAGCCCCCGGAACGAGGCAAGCAGTGGGAGGACGGCGAGTCGAGAGGACGACACTCGGCGTGAGCATTCCTCTCAGCGGCGGAGCGCGTGCTCACTCCTTGCGCTGGAGGCGTGGGTGAGCGTGGCCGGCGGCTGCCCGGCCGCACCCGTCCGGGCAGTCCGAGGCCAGGGCCGGGGCCTCACCGGGACGGCTCAGGTCCGCCGCCCGGCCGGGCGGCGGCAGCGGCGACCATGCCGGGCGGCGGCGCGGGCCCGGTCCGGTGGGCGGCGGCTGTCCGAGCCGTTTGCGAGACTGAGGCTGTGAGCAGGGGTGACGGCAGCGATGCAGGGGAGCGTCAGCCGCATGCGCCGGAGCAGCTCGCGCTGATCCGGGAGACCGTGCGGGAGCGCAAGGCCAGACAGCCCAGGGCGAAGCCGCGTACCTGGCGGGGGGCCGAGATGGCGGAGCGGCTGCCCGTGGCGCGGGTGCTGGTCGACAAGGGGTTGGTGCACCTCGACCGGTTCTTCGACTACGCCGTTCCCGCGGCGATGGACGAGGAGGCCCAGCCCGGTGTGCGGGTACGGGTGCGCTTCGGCGCGGGGGAGCGGGAGGGCCGCCGCGAGGGAGGCGGCCTCATCAACGGGTTCATCGTCGAGCGCCGGGCCGATACCGACTTCACCGGGCGGCTCGCCCCGCTCGCCCAAGTGCTCTCGCCCGAACCGGTGCTCACGCCCGAACTGCTCGGACTGTGCCGGGCGGTTGCCGACCGGTACGCGGGATCGCTCGCCGACGTGGTCCAGCTCGCCGTGCCGCCGCGCCGCGCCAGAGCGGAGAAGCAGCCCTCGCCGCGCCGCCCGCCCGAGCCCGCGGCGCCGGAGCCCGGCGGGTGGGCGCGCTATCCCGAAGGGCCCGCGTTCCTGCGGGCCGTCGCCGAGAAGGCCGCGCCCCGTGCGGTGTGGACCGCGCTGCCCGGCCCGCAGAGCTGGGCGGACGAGTTGGCCCGTGCCATGGCCACCGCCCTCGCCGCGGGCCGGGGGGCGCTCGCGGTGCTGCCCGACGGGAAGTCGGCGGCCCGGGTGGACGCCGCGCTGACGGCGCTCGTGGGCGAGGGGCAGCATGTGCTGCTGACCGCGGACGCCGGACCCGAGCCGCGCTACCGGCGGTGGCTCGCGGTCAGCCGCGGTGCGGTGCGCGCCGTCGTCGGCACCCGGGCGGCGATGTTCGCCCCGGTGCGCCGCCTGGGGCTGGCCGTCGTCTGGGAGGACGGCGACAGCAACCACAGCGAGGAGCGGGCCCCGCAGCCGCACGCCCGCGAGGTGCTGCTGCAGCGCGCGGTCACCGAGCAGGCGGCGTTCCTGCTGGGTGCGCACGGCTGCACGGTGGAGGCCGCGCAGCTCGTGGAATCAGGCTTCGCGCGGCCGCTGGCCGCCGACCGGGACACCGTACGGGCCGTCATGCCCCGGGTCCGTACGGCGGCCGAGGGCGACGCCGGCCGTGATCCGGCAGCCCGCAGCGCCCGGCTGCCGAGCCTGGCCTGGCGCGCCGCGCGGGACGCGCTGGAGCGCGGCCCGGTGCTGGTGCAGGTGCCGCGCCGCGGCTATGTTCCGCGGCTGGTCTGCGAGCGGTGCCGCGAGCCGGCCCGGTGCGCGCACTGCTCGGGTCCGCTGGAGGCGGCCGCGGAGGGCACGGCGCTGCGGTGCGGCTGGTGCGCGCGGGAGACCCCGCAGTGGCGCTGTCCCATGTGCTCCGGGACGCGGCTGCGCGGCAGTGTGATCGGCGCCCGCCGCACGGCGGAGGAGCTGGGGCGCGCGTTCCCCGCGGTGCCGGTGCGGACCTCGGGCGGCACCCACGTGCTGGAGTCGGTGCCGGGTCGTCCCGCGCTGGTCGTCGCGACTCCCGGTGCGGAGCCGGTGCCGGAGGGCGGCGAGGGGTACGCGGCCGCGCTGCTGCTCGACGGCTGGGCGCTGCTGAGCCGCCCCGATCTGCGTGCGGGCGAGGAGGCCCTGCGCCGCTGGCTGGGTGCCGCCTCGCTGGTCCGTCCGCAGGGCGAGGGCGGGACGGTGGTGGTGGTCGCGGAGGAGTCCGTGCGGCCGGTGCAGGCGCTGGTGCGCTGGGACCCCGCGGGACATGCGCTGCGCGAGCTGGCCGACCGCGCGGAGCTGGGCTTTCCACCGGTGTCCCGGATGGCTGCGGTCACCGGTCCGCCCGAGGCGGTCGCCGGACTGCTGGCCGCGGCGCAGGATGCCGGGCTGCCCGAGGGTGCCCAGGTGCTCGGCCCGGTGCCCCTTCCGGTGCCGGAGCCCGGAAGGCCCCGCAACCCGGGGGACCCGCCGCCGGGGGAGCAGTGGGAGCGGGCGCTGGTGCGGGTGCCGCGCGGCAGCGGTGCAGCGCTGGCCGCGGCGTTGAAGACGGCGCAGGTGGGCCGGTTGACCCGCAGGGAGGGGCCGGTCGCGCAGGTGCGGGTCGATCCGCTGGACATCGGGTGAGGCAGGGCGGGCGGGCCGCAGTTCGGCGCCTGGGTGCCGGTCGGACGTCCGCGCGCCGCGCGCCGCTCCGGAGCCGCCGCGGTGCAGGGGGCGGACATGTCGCGCTGTCCGGTGCGGGCGGCACCGGACAGCGGCGGGGTACGGATGTGCGGCGGGGGTGCGAAAGCCCTCTGGCGGGACCGGGTCCGGAGGCGAACGCGGCACGCGGTGGCGGCGCGCGCCGCACGGGCTCGGCCGGCCGCCGGTTCAGCCGTTGCGGGGTGCGGGCAACGCCCCTGTACGCGGCTCCTTCCGCATCTCCCGGTAGGAGTCCTGGCGGCCGTCCTGGCGCCCGTCGTGCCGCGGCTCGTGCCGGGCGTCGTACGGCTGCTGGGCAGGGGGCTGCTGCGGCGGGATCGAGCGGGCCGCCGGTACCGACGCCGGCCGGTGGGCCGGAGAGGCACCGGGCGCCGCCGGAAGCGACCGGGAGGCGGCGGGTACGGCCTCGGGCTGCCGGGGCACCGGCGAGGGGGACGTGGACGGCGCGCCGGTCGGGGAGGACGGGGAGGTGGGAGCGGGAGCCTCGGCGTTCTCGGCGGCGCCGGCCGCGGTGCCGCGCCGGGAGGAGCCGTACCTGCGGTGCACGGCCTGCTTGGTGACGCCCAGAGCCGAGCCCACGGCGTCCCAGGAGAAGCCGAGGGAGCGGTCGAAGTCCACCGCCGCCGTCACCAAGGTCTCGACGCTGTCACGTAGTTCCTGGGCGAGTCGGACGGTCGGCGCTGGTGCGCGGCCGTAGACGACGAAGCCCGCGGCCGGGCCGGTGCGCCGCGGACGATAGACGTTGCCCAACTGCGCCGTGAGGGTGCGCAGCGCGTCCACCTGCCGGCGGACCCGCTCGATGTCCCGCACCAGAAGATGCAGGCTGGCCCGCGCCTGGGCGTCGTGGGTTGCGTGGTCGGCCATGAAGAAGCCTCTCGGACCTGTTGACATGGGGGCGTCCAGCTACGGAGCTGGAGAGGATGACTGGCTGTGCGGAAGAGTGGGGCTGGCTGTGCGGAAGAGGGGGGAGCGAGGCCGCGGCGCGGTGGCGGGGCGGCGCTCGGTTCGGTCAATCTGACTTGACCAACGCCGCGATGGGCTCTCTGGTCACGCTCCGGGGGCGCGGAGGTCGTACCGGCAGGGCGCGCGGAAGCCCGCACGCCCCCCGGGGCATCACGTCGCCGCTGACCGTAAACTGTGCTGTCTTTCCCCATGTGAGAGGTAGTTCGCCACTGATGAAGCTCGTCTTCGCCGGCACTCCCGAGGTCGCCGTCCCCGCGCTCGACACCCTGATCGCCTCCGCACGGCACGAGGTCGCCGCGGTGGTCACCCGGCCCGACGCGCGTGCGGGGCGGGGCCGGAAGCTGGTGCCCAGCCCCGTGGCCCAGCGCGCCGAGGAGGAGGGCATCGAGGTGCTCAAGCCCGCGCGCCCCCGGGACGAGGACTTCCTGGCCAGGCTGCGCGAGATCGGGCCCGACTGCTGCCCCGTCGTCGCCTACGGCGCGCTGCTGCCCCGGGTGGCGCTGGATGTGCCCGCCCGCGGCTGGGTCAATCTGCACTTCTCGCTGCTGCCCGCCTGGCGTGGCGCCGCGCCCGTGCAGCACGCGCTGCTCGCGGGGGACGAGATGAGCGGCGCCAGCACCTTCCTCATCGAGGAAGGACTGGACTCGGGGCCGGTCTACGGGGTGGTGACCGAGGAGGTGCGGTCCCGGGACACCAGCGGCGACCTGCTGACCCGGCTCGCCTTCGCGGGCGCCGGTCTGCTGGCCGCCACCATGGACGGGATCGAGAACGGCACGCTGCAGGCGGTGCCGCAGCCGCAGGAGGGCGTCTCCCTCGCGCCGAAGATCTCCGTGGAGGACGCCCGGATCGACTGGGCGGCGCCCGGGCTCCGGGTCGACCGGGTGGTGCGCGCCTGCTCGCCCGCGCCCGGCGCCTGGACCGCCTTCCGCGGAGAGCGGCTGAAGGTCCGGTCACTGCTGCCCGACAGCGGTGCCGGCTCCGGAGCCGCCGCGCTCGCCCCCGGCGAACTGCGGGTCGGCAAGAACGCGGTACACGTCGGGACGGGTTCGCACCCCGTGGAGCTGGAGTGGGTGCAGCCGCAGGGCAAGAAGCCGATGCGGGCGGCCGACTGGGCCCGCGGCAGCCGCATCGAGCAGGGCGCCCGCTTCGACGCCCCGGTTCCCTGAGCCGGGGACGCCGAGCACGACCCGTCGCCGCCCTTCCCCGGCCGGGCCGTAGGGTGGGGGTCTCGACACCCTGATCTTGCGGAGCACCTTCACCTGTGAGCACTCAACCCCGCCGGGGCGGCAACCGGTACCGGCGCCCCCGCAAGGACCCCGTCCGCATCCTCGCCTTCGAGGCGCTGCGCGCGGTGGACGAGCGGGACGCCTACGCGAATCTCGTCCTGCCGCCACTGCTGCGCAGGGCCAGGGAGAAGGACCCGGCACAGGGCGGACTGGACGCGCGGGACGCCGCGCTGGCCACCGAGCTGGTCTACGGAACGCTGCGCCGCCAGGGCACCTACGACGCGATCATCGCCGAGTGCGTCGACCGGCCGCTGCGCGAGGTCGACCCGCCGGTGCTGGACGTCCTCTCCCTGGGCGCCCACCAATTGCTCGGCACCCGCATCCCGCAGCACGCCGCCGTGAGCGCCACCGTGGAGCTGGCCCGGGTGGTGCTGGGCGACGGGCGGGCGAAATTCGTCAACGCGGTGCTGCGGCGACTGACCGCGCACGACCTCGACGGCTGGCTGGAGCGCATCGCACCGCCCTACGACGAGGACCCGGAGGAGCACCTGGCACTGCGGTACGCGCACCCGCGCTGGGTGGTCTCCGCACTGTGGGATGCGCTGGGCGGCGGACGCGAGGAGATCACCGCGCTGCTGGAGGCGGACAACGAACGGCCCGAGGTCACCCTGGTGGCCCGGCCGGGGCGGGCCACCACCGAGGAGCTGTACAGCGCCGCGCGGGCCACCGGCGAGGCCGTGCCCGGCCGTTGGTCGCCGCACGCGGTACGGCTGGCCGAGGGCGGTGAGCCCGGTGCGCTGGAGGCCGTGGCCGAGGGCCGGGCCGGAGTCCAGGACGAGGGCAGCCAGCTCGTCGCGCTGGCCCTGGCCGAGGCGCCCGTGGACGGTGCCGACGCGCGCTGGCTGGACGCGTGCGCGGGCCCCGGCGGCAAGGCGGCGCTGCTGGGCGCGCTGGCGGCCGAGCGGGGCGCCGCACTGCTCGCGTCCGAGAAGCAGCCGCACCGCGCCCGGCTCGTGGAGCGTGCCCTGCGGGGCAACCCGGGCCCCTGGGCCGTGGTCGCCGCGGACGGCACCCGCCCCGCCTGGCGGCCCGGCAGCTTCGACCGGGTGCTGGTCGACGTGCCCTGCACCGGGCTGGGGGCGCTGCGGCGCCGGCCCGAGGCGCGCTGGCGGCGCCGCCCGGAGGACCTGGCGGGCTTCGCGCCGCTGCAGCGGGCGCTGCTGCGCCAGGCGTTGGAGGCGGCGCGGGTCGGAGGCGTCGTCGCGTACGTGACCTGTTCGCCGCACCTGGCCGAGACCCGTGCCGTGGTGGACGACGTCCTGCGGGAGCTGGCCAAGGAGGGGGCGACGGCCGCCGAGCGACTGGACGCGCGCCCGCTGCTGCCCGGCGTCCCGGACCTGGGCGCGGGCCCCGACATCCAGCTCTGGCCGCATCTGCACGGCACCGACGCGATGTATCTGGCGCTGCTGCGCCGCACCGCGTGATCACCTCGAACGCACACACGGAATACTGGTAGTCATGGCTCAGATCAACCCCAGCATCCTGTCGGCAGACTTCGCGCGCCTCGCCGAGGAGGCGCGGCGGGTCGAGGGCGCGGACGGCGCCGACTGGCTCCACGTCGATGTGATGGACAACCACTTCGTGCCCAACCTGACGCTGGGCACGCCGGTGGTCGAGTCGCTGGGCCGGGCCACGGACATCCCGCTGGACTGCCATCTGATGATCGAGGAGCCCGACCGCTGGGCGCCCGCCTACGTGGAGGCCGGCGCCGGCTCGGTCACCTTCCACGCGGAGGCCGCGGCGGCACCGGTGCGGCTGGCCCGCGAGATCCGGGCCAAGGGCGCGCGTGCCTCCATGGCGCTGAAGCCGGCCACCCCGATCGAGCCGTACGAGGATCTGCTGCCGGAACTGGACATGCTGCTGGTCATGACGGTGGAGCCGGGCTTCGGCGGGCAGGCGTTCCTGGACATCATGCTGCCGAAGATCCGCCGGACCCGGCAGCTCATCGACAAGCACGGGCTGCAGATGTGGCTGCAGGTGGACGGCGGCGTCTCGGCCGCCACGATCGAGCGGTGCGCGGAGGCGGGTGCCGACGTGTTCGTGGCCGGTTCGGCCGTCTACGGGGCCGAGGATCCGGCGGCGGCCGTCCGGGCGCTGCGGCGGCAGGCGGCAGCGGCGGCGGGGCCCGCCGGGGAGGGCCGGGAGTGAGGACGGTCACCATGGGCCGGGGATCTGCAAGGATGAACGCGCGGCGCGTGAGCGCCGGCAGCGCGGACACAGCAAGACAGTGAGGTGAGAGCGGTGTCGTCGGGGCGATCCACGCGAATGGGACCCGCCGAACTCATGCAGGCCGCGGCGATGGCGCGCCGCTTCTACCTGGAGGGCAAATCCAAGATCCAGATTGCCGACGAGTTCGGGGTGAGCCGCTTCAAGGTGGCCCGGGTCCTGGAGACCGCGCTCGAACGTGACCTGGTACGCATCGAGATCCGGGTCCCGGCCGAGCTGGACGCCGAGCGCTCGGACGCGCTCCGCGCCCGCTTCGGCCTGCGGCACGCGGTCGTCGTCGAGTCGCCCACCGAGGCCGTGGACGACGCGGCGGACCCGGAGAACCTCGGCGAGGTCGCCGCGGATCTGCTCGGCGAGCTGGTCACCGACGGGGATGTGCTGGGGCTGGCCTGGGGCCGTTCCACCATCCACATGGCGACCGCCCTACGCCAGTTGCCGCCCTGCACCGTCGTGCAGTTGACCGGGGTCTACGACGCCGGTACGGCCGACCGCGGCTCGGTGGAGGCCGTACGGCGGGCGGCCGAGGTGGCCGGCGGGGAGGCGCACCCGGTCTACGCGCCGATGCTGCTGCCGGACAGCGCCACCGCCGCCGCGCTGCGCAACCAGACGGGCATCGCCCGGGCCTTCGAGTACTTCGACAAGGTCACCGTGGCTGCCGTCTCCATCGGTTCCTGGGAGCCGGGGATCTCCACGGTGCACGACATGCTCAGCGCGCAGGAGCGGGACCACTACTCGTCGCTGGGGGTGGCGGCGGAGATGTCGGCGCACCTCTTCGACGTGCAGGGCCGCCGGATCGGCCGGGACCTGGGGGAGCGCTGCATCACCGTGGAGGCCGAGCGGCTGCGCCGGATCCCGGAGGTCGTCGCCATCGCCGGGGGGCACCGCAAGGCCGCGGCCATCGGGGCGGTGCTCCGCTCCGGCCTGGTCACCAGCCTGGTCACCGACACCGCGGCCGCCGACTGGCTGTTGAACGAGGAACAACCGGGGCCGCGCCCCGCGTTGGAACGTACGGACCCGGACAGTACCGCCGCTTCCCAGTAGGTTCGCGAAAGGCAGCCAGCCATGACGACCAAGAGCACCAAGCTGCCGGGGTTGGGCAAGCAGTACGACATCACCACCCGGACCGGCCGGCACATCTCGGTGGTGGCCCACCAGGACGGCCGCAGGTTCCTCGGCTTCTACCGGGAGGACGACCCGGACGCCTGCCAGGCCACGGTGCAGCTCGACCACGAGGAGGCCGCCTCCCTCGCGGAGATCCTCGCCCCGGGGGAGAGCCCGCGGCTGGGGACCTGCGAGATGGAGATCGACCTGGTCACCGTCCGGATCCCGATGTCGGGGCAGTCCCCCTACAGCGGGGAGCCGCTGGGGGCGACCCAGGCGCGGACCCGCACCGGCGCGTCCATCGTCGCGGTGCTGCGGCGGACCGGCGCGGTGCCCTCGCCGACCCCCGACTTCCGGCTGGAGGCGGGCGACACCCTGGTCGCGGTCGGCACCCGGGAGGGCGTGGACGAGCTGACCCGGATCATCGCCGGTACCTGAGCAGCACCGCTTCCGCGGTCCGGTCCCGCCGGGGCCGTGCGCCGCCCCGGACAGCCGCCCGACCACGGACAGCCGCCGGACGACTGAAAGGCCCTCTGTGCACGACACCACCGTTCTGCTGATCGAACTCGGCGCCGTCATCCTGGGCCTGGGACTGGTGGGCCGCTTCGCGGGCCGCATCGGCCTCTCCCCGATCCCGCTGTATCTGCTGGGCGGCCTGGCGTTCGGGCAGGGCGGTCTGTTCCCGCTGACCGCCAGCGAGGAGTTCATCGAGGTCGGCGCCGAGATCGGGGTGATTCTGCTCCTGCTGCTGCTCGGCCTGGAGTACAGCGCCTCGGAGCTGGTGACGAGCCTGAAGACGCAGTACCCGTCCGGGATGGTGGATTTCGCGCTGAACGCGGTGCCGGGCGCCGTGGCCGCCCTGCTGCTGGGCTGGGGCCCGGTGGCGGCCGTGGCGCTGGCGGGCGTCACCTGGATCTCCTCCTCGGGCGTCATCGCCAAGGTCCTCACCGACCTGGGCAGGCTCGGCAACCGGGAGACACCGGTGATCCTGGGCGTACTGGTGATCGAGGACCTGTCCATGGCCCTCTACCTGCCGCTGCTCACGGCGCTGGTGGCCGGGCTCGGCCTGGCCGGGACGAGCCTCGCGATGATCGTCGCGGTCGGGACCGTGGGCATCGTGCTCTTCGCGGCGCTGCGGTTCGGCCGCCACATCAGCCGTGCCGTCAGCTCCGACACGCCCGAGATGCTGCTGCTCGTCGTCCTCGGGCTGACCCTGCTGATCGCCGGGATCGCCGCGAAGCTCCAGGTCTCGGCCGCCGTCGGCGCCTTCCTGGTGGGCATCGCGCTCTCCGGCGAGACGGCGGAGAACGCACGCAGCCTGCTCACCCCGCTGCGCGACCTGTTCGCGGCCGTCTTCTTCGTCTTCTTCGGGCTCAACACCGCGCCCGCCGAGATCCCCCCGGTGCTGCTGCCCGCGCTGGCGCTGGCCGCGGTCACCGTCGTGACCAAGGTGCTCACCGGCTGGTACGCGGCGGGCCGGGCCGGGGTGGGCAGCAGGGGCAGGCTGCGGGCCGGCGGGGCGCTGGTGGCGCGCGGCGAGTTCTCCATCGTCATCGCGGGGCTGGCCGCGGGCACGGATCCCCGGATCACCCCGCTGGCCACTTCCTATGTGATGATCATGGTGATCCTCGGTCCGCTGACGGCCCGCTGGACCGAACCGGCCGTCGGTGGACTCAAGCGGCTGGTGGACGCCCGCCGTACCCGCCGGGATCCGACCGGCCCCGACGCGGTGCGCTGCGAGGAGGCGGCGCTCCCGGACGCGGAGGGGGTAGCGGACCCGGTCGGCGGCACCGGGCACCCGTCCTGAGCGGAGCGCCCTCCCCGGCCCCCGGCTGCGGTCACTCCCTGTACGGATCCGCCGGGCTCCTTGTCACGGCCTCGTACGATCCCACCAGCCTGATTCCGCTACTCCGGTGGATCGTCCGCCCTCGCCCGGGTGAGCGGACGTGGGAGACTGAAGTACGTGCGTTTTCTCAATGATCAGCGGCCCCCGTACGACCTGACGTACGACGACGTCTTCATGGTGCCCAACCGCTCCGCGGTCGGCTCCCGGCAGGCCGTCGACCTCTCCTCGCCCGACGGCACGGGCACCACCATCCCGCTGGTGGTCGCCAACATGACCGCCATCGCCGGGCGCCGGATGGCCGAGACCGTGGCCCGCCGCGGCGGGCTCGTGGTGATCCCGCAGGACATCCCGATCGACGTCGTCACCGAGGTCATCGGCTGGGTCAAGCAGCGGCACCACGTCCTCGACACCCCCATCACCCTCGCGCCCACCCAGACGGTGGCCGACGCGCTCTCGCTGCTGCCCAAGCGGGCGCACGGGGCGGGCGTCGTCTGCCGCGACGGCCGGCCCGTCGGCGTCGTCACCGAGTCGGACCTGACCGGCGTCGACCGCTTCACCCAGCTCTCCGAGGTCATGACGGCCGAGCCGACGGTGCTCGACGCGGACATCGACCCGCGCGAGGCGTTCAACAGGCTCGACGCCGCCCACCGCAAGTTCGCGCCCGCCGTCGACGCCGACGGGAAGCTCGTGGGCATCCTCACCCGCAAGGGCGCGCTGCGCGCCACGCTCTACACCCCCGCCGTCGACTCCGGCGGATCGCTGCGGATCGCCGCCGCCGTCGGTATCAACGGCGAGGTCGCGGCCCGGGCCGAGGCCCTGCTGGCCGCAGGGGTCGACACCCTGGTGGTGGACACCGCGCACGGCCACCAGGAGGGCATGCTCGAGGCCCTGCGGGCCGTCCGCGCGCTGGACCCGGCCGTGCCGATCGCGGCCGGCAACGTGGTAGCTGCCGAAGGAGTGCGCGATCTCGTCGAGGCGGGCGCCGACATCGTCAAGGTCGGCGTCGGTCCCGGCGCCATGTGCACCACCCGGATGATGACCGGCGTCGGCAGGCCGCAGTTCTCGGCCGTGCTGGAGTGTGCGGCCGAGGCCCGCAGGTTCGGCAAGCACGTATGGGCCGACGGCGGAGTGCGGCACCCCCGCGACGTCGCCATGGCGCTGGCCGCCGGAGCCTCCAACGTGATGATCGGTTCCTGGTTCGCGGGCACCCACGAGTCCCCGGGCGACCTCCAGCAGTCCGCCGACGGGCGGTTCTACAAGGAGTCCTTCGGGATGGCCTCGGCACGCGCCGTGCGCAACCGGACCGCCGAGGAGTCCGCCTACGACCGGGCCCGCAAGGGGCTGTTCGAGGAGGGCATCTCCACCTCCCGGATGTTCCTGGACCCGGCCCGCCCCGGCGTCGAGGACCTGATCGACTCGGTCATCGCGGGTCTGCGCTCCGCGTGCACCTACGCGGGCGCGGCGACGCTGGCGGAGTTCGCCGGGAACGCCGTCGTCGGCGTGCAGAGCGCCGCGGGCTACGCGGAGGGCAAGCCCCTGCACGCCAGTTGGTGACCCGGCCGGCCCGCGCCGGGGGCCCGCCCCGTGGCAGTGTCCCGCCTCCTGGCGCCGGCCGGACCGCGCGGCGCGGCCCCGGGACGCCCGCCGCGCCGCGGACGGTGCGCCTCGGAGTCGCCGGTCGCCCGTGACCAGGGCGGGCGCTCCCGGTGCCCCGGCGCGGCGCCCGCCGTATCCGCCGCGCCGGACCGGTCCCCGCGCCGTGTTCTACTGTCGCCGTGCCACTGAACGATCTCGACGAACGCATCGTCCACGCCCTCGCCGAGGATGCCCGCCGTACGTACGCCGACATCGGAGCCGAGGTCGGCCTGTCGGCTCCCGCCGTCAAACGCCGGGTGGACCGGCTGCGGGAGCGGGGTGCCATCACCGGGTTCACGGTGCGGGTCGACCCCTCGGCGCTGGGCTGGCAGACGGAGGGGTTCATCGAGATGTACTGCCGCTCCCGCACCTCGCCGGAGGACATCCACCGGGCGCTGGCGCACTACTCGGAGGTGGCGGCGGCCTCCACCGTCACCGGCGAGGCCGATGCGCTCGTGCAGGTCTTCGCCGCGGACATGCGGCACTTCGAGGCCGTGCTGGAGCGGATCGCCGGGGAGCCGTTCGTCGAGCGGACGAAGTCGGTCCTGGTGCTCTCCCCGCTGCTCCGGCGCTACACCGCCGGGCCGCCGCTGTGATCCGGGTGTCCCGGCTGTGAGCCAGGACACCCGGCGCAACACATCGCCGATCCGGCGCGGAAGTGCGCAACGAAGTGCGGGTCCTTCCGCAAGATCCGCTGCTTGTGGCGCACCGGGCGCGCCCGTAGCTTCGAATGCGTGCGTATCGCTCTTCTCCAGACCCAGGACCAGCCCGGTTCCCGCGGGCCGGCCGCGCTCGACGCCGCCGCACGGGACGCCGCCGCGCGCGGCGCCCGGCTGCTGGTCACGCCGGAACTCTCGCTCACCGGCTATGCGCTGGAGGACCCGGCCGAGGTCGCGGAGCCTGCCGACGGACCCGCTGCGGCGGCGGTCTCCCGCATCGCCCGCGAGCACGGAGTGGCCGTCGTCTACGGGTACCCCGAGGCGGGCGAGGACGGTGCCGTCCACAACGCGGTCCGCCTGGTCGGCCCGGACGGCGCGGCACTCGCCGACTACCGCAAGACGCACCTGTACGGCACCTACGAGGCCGAGCACTACACCCCCGGCACCCGGCTGCCGGTCCAGGCCGAACTCGACGGGCTCCGGCTGGGTCTGCTGATCTGCTACGACGTGGAGTTCCCGGAGGCCGTCCGCGCGCACGCCCTGGCCGGTACCGACCTGCTGCTGGTGCCCACCGCGCTGATGCGGCCCTACGACACCGTCGCCACGACCCTCGTCCCGGCGCGTGCGGTGGAGAGCCAGCTCTATGTCGCCTACGCCGACCGCGTCGGCCCCGAGGGCGCGTTCGACTTCGCCGGGCTGAGCTGTCTGGCCGCGCCCGACGGCACCGTGCCGGTGCGGGCCGACGGCCGGGCGCCGGCGCTGCTGATCGGCGACGTCGACCCCGAGGTGCTGCGGGCCTCCCGCGACCGCAACCCGTATCTGGCCGACCGCCGCCCCGAGCTCTACGCGCACTGACCCCTCCAGGACGGCCGCGGGCCCCCGCGCAGCCGTCCCGTACTCCCAGGAGCGACATCCGCATGACCTCCACCGTGCCCACCGCTGCCCACGACCACGACGAGCAGCGCACCGCCGGGCAGCAGCCGGCCCAGGGTCCGCTGACCATGTTCGGCCCCGACTTCCCGTTCGCCTACGACGACTTCCTCGCGCACCCGACGGGCCTGGGCGCCGTCCCGCCGACCGAACACGGCACCGAGGTCGCGGTGATCGGCGGCGGCCTCTCGGGCCTGGTGGCGGCGTACGAGCTGATGAAGATGGGGCTCAAGCCGGTCGTCCACGAGGCCGACCAGCTCGGCGGCCGGCTGCGTACGGCGACCTTCGAGGGCGGCGACCCGGCGCTGCGCGCCGAGATGGGCGCCATGCGCTTCCCGCCGTCCTCGACCGCGTTCCAGCACTACATCGACCTGATGGGCCTGGAGACCGAGCCGTTCCCCAACCCGCTGGCTCCCGACACCCCCTCCACCGTGGTCGACCTCAAGGGCGAGCCGCACTACGCGCGCACCCTGGAGGACCTGCCGCCCGTCTACCACCAGGTGATGGAGGCGTGGAACGCCTGCCTGGAGGAGGGCGCCGACTTCTCCGCGATGCAGGAGGCGATACGCGAGCGGGACGTCCCCCGGATCCGGGAGATCTGGTCCCGGCTGGTGGAGAAGCTGGACAACCAGACCTTCTACGGCTTCCTGTGCGACTCCGCGGCCTTCTCCTCCTTCCGGCACCGGGAGATCTTCGGGCAGGTCGGATTCGGCACCGGCGGCTGGGACACCGACTTCCCCAACTCGATCCTGGAGATCCTGCGCGTCGTCTACACCGGCGCGGACGACGACCACCGCGGCATCGTCGGCGGCTGCCAGCAGCTTCCGCTGCGGCTGTGGGAGCACCAGCCGGACAAGCTCGTCCACTGGCCGCAGGGCACCAGCCTCAGCTCGCTGCACCCCGGCGGTGCGCACCGCCCCGCCGTCACCAGGCTGCACCGCACGGCCGGGAACCGGGTGACGGTCACCGACGCGGACGGGGACATCCGCACCTACCGCGCGGCGGTCTTCACCGCCCAGTCCTGGCTGCTGCTGAGCCGGATCGACTGCGACGACGCGCTGCTGCCCATCGACCACTGGACCGCGGTGGAGCGCACCCACTACATGGAGTCCTCCAAGCTGTTCGTCCCCGTCGACCGGCCGTTCTGGCTCGACAAGGACCCGGAGACCGGCCGGGACACGATGAGCATGACCCTCACCGACCGGATGACGCGCGGCACCTACCTGCTGGACGACGGCCCCGGCAAGCCGGCCGTGATCTGCCTGTCGTACACGTGGTGCGACGACAGCCTCAAGTGGCTGCCGCTGGACGCCAACGAGCGGATGGAGGTGATGCTCAAGTCCCTCGGCGAGATCTATCCCGGCGTCGACATCCGCAAGCACATCACCGGCAACCCGCTCACCGTCTCCTGGGAGGACGAGCCGTACTTCCTCGGCGCGTTCAAGGCCAACCTGCCGGGCCACTACCGCTACCAGCGGCGGCTGTTCACCCACTTCATGCAGGAGGAGCTGCCCGCCGACCGGCGCGGGCTCTTCCTCGCCGGGGACGACATCTCCTGGACCGCGGGCTGGGCCGAGGGCGCCGTGCAGACCGCGCTGAACGCCGTGTGGGGCGTCATGCACCATCTGGGCGGCACCACCGACCCGGCCAACCCCGGCCCGGGGGACGTGTTCGAGGAGATCGAGCCGGTGCGGCTCCCGGAGGACTGAGCAACCGGCGACGGAGGCGGGGAGCCCGCGAAGGGGCCTGCGCCTACAGCCCCGCGTCCGTCGCCGCCTCACGCAGCAGCTTCGCGGACTCGATCAGCTCCCGTGCGTCCCGGCACGCCAGCTGCTGGTCCAGCAGTACCTCGTCCACTCCGGCCTGCACCGCGCCCGCCAAGTCCTCGACGATCTGCTCGACGGTGCCCTGGTAGGGGCTGCGCCCTGCGTCGACGGGACGGTCGGTGAGCCGTACGGAGGCCCGCAGGGTGATGGTGAGCTCCGCCGGATCCCGGCCGTGTTCGTGGGCCAGCTCGGCGATGCGGGCGCGGGTGGCGACCACCTGGTCGTTGGCGACCAGCGACGGCAGCCACCCGTCGGCGCGCCGCACCAGCCGGCGCAGCGCACGGTCGTTGCCGCCCGCCAGCAGCACCGGGATCCGGGACGCGGGCTTGGGTCCGACGGCGGACGGGGTGAAGCGGGTGCGTTCGCCCTGGTAGACGGCCGGGTCGGCGCCCCAGACGGCGGCGCACACGTCCAGCAGCTCGTCCAGCGCCGCGCCGCGCGAGGCGTAGTCGACGCCCGCCGCGGCGAACTCGTCGCGGGACCAGCCCGTGCCCAGCCCGGCGACGAGCCGGCCGCCGCTGGCCGCATCGAGCGAACCCAGCGCACGGGCCAGCAGGAACGGCTGGTGCAGCGGGCCGACGAGCACGGCCGAGCCCAGCCGGACCCGCTCGGTGACGGCTGCGGCCAGCGACAGGGTGACCAGCGGGTCGGCGACCGACCTGAAGTACCCCGACCACGGCAACCCGGGCACCAGGTACATGTCGTCCACGGGCTGTTCGGGCCGCATGATCCGCTCCAGCACCCAGACGCTGTCGTAGCCCATCTCGTCGGCCGCGCGGGCCACGGCTGTCACATCGCCGCTCAGGTCGTACGTTCCGGTCTGCGGCAACCCCAGCCCCAGTCGCAGTGCCATCTCACCCTCCGGCGCCTCGTCGAGCTGATCACCCGTCACGTCTCGTCGTCGGCACGGGTGTCGTCCGTCTCCTGCCTACGCCTTCGAGCGCGCTCCAGGCAATGCCGCGCCTTGTCCCGCTGCGCTCAGTGCCACAGCGGCGTCAGCAGGCAGCGGCCCGCGATGCCGACGGTCGCGTCGATCCCCTCGGCCGTCTCCGCCAGCAGTTCGCCGCACCTGCGCAGCCCCCACAGCGCCCGGAACGACACCCAGGCGCCCGCGCGGGCCCGCTCCAGACTCCAGGAACCGACCAGGTGGGTGAGCGGATCGGCCACGTCCAGCAGGTCCGGGCCGGGCATCAGGTCCTCCCGGATGCGCTCCTCCAGCCCCGTCAGCAGTTCGCCGATCCGCTCGAAGTCCGTCTCCAGCTCCGCGGGCACGGCGTGCAGCGCCCGGCAGGTGTCCACCAGCGCCAGTGGCAGATCGTGGCCGATGTGCGCGTTGATGCCCGCCAGCGCGAACTGCAGCGGATGGACGGAGGGATGGCGCCGGAAGCGGAAGAGCGGCCGCCAGCACGCGGGCATCCGCAGCCCGGCCGCCTCGGCATCCACCGCGTCCAGGAAGCGCTGCGCGAACCGGCTGCCCAGCTCCCCGGTGGCGGCCCGGTCCCGGAAGTGCCCGTCGGACAGCCGTCGTTCCAGCTCCTCGGTCACCGACAGGTACACCCGGTTGAACACGGCCACCCCGTCCTGGCGGGGCAGTATGGCGCCGATCTCGCGCATCCGGGCCGTCACATCGGCGATGGGCGCGGCCGTCGCCGCGCGCTGCGCTGGCACCTGCTCGAGGGAGGTCATGCCGGGCAGCCTGACAGCCGCCGGCCCCCGGTGCGGGCAGCGCGGCCCCGGCAGCCCCCGGACGGAGGACGTGTGCCCTCGTTCAATTCCCGTGCACCGCGGACCGGGCGGCACGATACTCCGTCCATGACCATCGAGAGGGCGGACCTGCACACCGAGCGGCTCGTGCTGCACCCGATGACGCGGGAGGAGGCCGAACGCGTCGTGCGGCGCAGGCCCGCAGCCGGGGACCGATGGGGGCCCGAGTATCCCGACGCGATGGATGTGCGGGGCGCCCAGGTCCTGCTGGAGGCGTCCGGCACCGACGGCGGTCACCGGCCGGTCGGCAACTACGAGATCCGGCGGCGCGACGACGGCCGCGCCATCGGCGGCATCGGCCTCGACCGGGCGTCGGGTGCCGCGGATGCCGTCACCGTCGGGTACGGCCTCAACGCCTCGGCTCGCGGCAAGGGGTATGCCGCCGAGGCGCTGCGCGCGCTGCTGGCCTTCGCCTGGTCACAGGGCATCGCCCGGGTCGAGGCCGACGCCGACCTGGACAACCTGGCCTCGCAGCACGTGATGGCGGCGGCCGGGATGCGGCCGGTGGGACAGGACCACCGGGTCCGGTACTTCGCGGCGACGGCCCCCGGCGCCTGCGCGGCCCCTGGTGGACGTACGACCGGCCCCGGCGCACCGGCCGCGGCTCCCGGTGCGGATCAGCTCGGCTCGTCGTAGCCGCTGGTGCCCTCGTCCAGCAGCGGCTGCTGGGTCTTGAGGTGCGGCGGGGCCAGCGCCTTGAGCGCGTGGTAGCCGGTGAGGACGACGAGGGTGCCCAGGGCGATGCCGCCGAGTTCGAAGTCGTCGGTGACCTTCAGGGTGACGCCGCCGACGCCGATGATGATGCCCGCCGCGACCGGGACGAGGTTGAGCGGATTGCGCATGTCGACGGCGTTGTTGATCCAGATCTGCGCCCCGAGCAGGCCGATCATGCCGTAGAGGATCACGGTGATGCCGCCGAGCACTCCGCCGGGGATCGCCGCGACGACGGCACCGAACTTGGGGCACAGCCCGAAGAGCAGCGCGAAGCACGCCGCGGCCCAGTACGCGGCCGTGGAGTACACCCGGGTCGCGGCCATGACGCCGATGTTCTCCGAGTACGTCGTCGTGGCCGGACCGCCGAAGGCCGTCGACAGGACGCTGCCCGCGCCGTCCGCCGCGATCGCCGTGCCCAGCTTGTCGTCCAGCGGATCGCCGGTCATCTCGCCGACGGCCTTGACGTGCCCCGCGTTCTCGGCCACCAGCGCGATCACCACCGGGAGCGCGACCAGCACCGGCGACCAGGAGAAGTCGGGGCCGTGCACGGACGGCAGCCCGAACCAGTCGGCCCGGCCCACGCCGGACAGGTCCAGCCGCCAGTGGTCGACCGTCCTGCCGCTCGCGTCCGGCGAGTGGATCCGGCCGAAGAGCGTGTCGAACGCCCAGGACATCAGATAGCCGGCGACCAGCCCGAGGAAGATCGCGATCCGGGACCAGAAGCCGCGCAGGCACACCACGGCGAGACCGGTCAGCAGCATGGTCAGCAGCGCCGTCCACTGGTCCTGGGGCCAGTAGGTCGAGGCGGTGACGGGCGCCAGGTTGAAGCCGATCAGCATGACGACCGCGCCGGTCACCACGGGCGGCATCACCGCGTGGATGATCTGTGCGCCGAACTTCTGCACGGCCAGCCCGACGAGCAGCAGCACGGCCCCGACCACCAGGATCGCCCCGGTCACCGTGGCGCTGCCGCCGCCCTGGCCGCGGATGGCCGCGGCCACTCCGACGAAGGAGAGGCTGCATCCCAGGTAGCTCGGTACCCGGCCGCGGGTGGCCAGCAGGAAGAGCATCGTGGCCAGGCCGGACATCATGATCGCCAGGTTCGGGTCCAGCCCCATGAGGACCGGTGCCACGAAGCTGGCGCCGAACATGGCCACCACGTGCTGGGCGCCCAGGCCCGCCGTCCGCGGCCAGGAGAGCCGTTCGTCGGGCCGTACCACCGCGCCGGGCGCCGGGACCCGACCGTCGCCGTGCACCTTCCACCGCACGCCGAGCCCGCCGCCCATGTGTTCACTCCCGCTCGCTGCCTGGCTGATTCTGATCGGCCCACATACTAGTTCGACCAGCGCGGTGCCTCTGTACGGCTCCCTCGACGCCCCCGGGACCGGGCGCCGCACCGCGCCGGATCCGCCCGGCCCTCAGGTGCGCAGCACCCGCGCCCCCGCCACCAGCCCCAGCAGCAGGACGGTGACGACGCCGAAGGAGGCCGACAGGGTGGTCGACTCGGCGATCCAGCCGACCGCGGCGGGCGCCGCCAGGCCGGACGCATAGGCCAGGGTGGCCACCCCCGCGATGGCCTGCCCGGGGGCTGCCGCCGCGGTGCGGCCCGCGGCGGCGAAGCACAGCGGGACCACCACGGCGATCCCCACCCCGATCAGTGCGAACCCGACGACGGCCGCGGGCGGCGTGTGTGCCGCGACCACCAGGGCGCCGCCCGCCGCCGCCAGCGCCCCACCCGCGCGTACGGTGGCCACCGGCCCGAACCGCCGCACCACGGCGTCGCCCGACAGCCGGGCCAGCGCCATCGTGCAGGCGAACGCCGTGTAGGCGGAGGCGGCGAGCCCGGGCCCGGCCCCGGTCACGTCCGCCAGGTAGATGCCGGACCAGTCCATCGAGGCGCCTTCGGCGAAGACGGCGCAGAAGCCGAGCAGCCCGATCGCCACGACCCCGCGGGTGGGCGGCGCGAAGCGCGGGGGCGCCTCGTCCTCGCGCTTCGCGCTGCCCACCCGAGCGCTCTCCGGTTGTCCGGGCGGTTCCCGGTCCGGGGTCCACCGGGCCGCGACCACCGCGGCCGCGGCCAGCAGCGGAGCCGCGAGCCCCAGATGCACCCGCGCGTCCAGTCCCGCGTGCGCGGCCAGCACGCCTCCTGCGCCGCCCACCAGCGTCCCCACGCTCCACAGCCCGTGCAGCGAGGACATCACCGACCGCCCGTACTCCGCCTCGACCCGCACCCCCTGGGCGTTCATCGCCACGTCCATCAGACCGAGCCCGCAGCCGTACAGGAACAGTGCCAGGCACAGCCAGCCCAGGGCCGGGGCGAGCGGCGGCAGCACCAGCCCGGCGCAGCAGGCCGGCGAGACCGCGGCCAGCGCCCGGCGGGGCCCGTGGCGGTGCGCCGCGCGCGCGGCGAGCGGCATGGCGGCGGAGGCCCCGGCCGTCATGAAGACCAGCGCCAGCCCCAGCCAGCCGGGGCTCAGCCCGAGATGCTCGCGCAGCCAGGGGATCCGGGTGGCGAACGTACCGCTGGCCGTACCGTGCACGGCGAAGACCACCGAGACCGCCACCCGCCCGGCCCGTGCGGGCTTCGCGGGCCGGGCCGTCGGCGTGCTCGGGGGGCCGCCCGTCCGCGTGGCGGGCCGCCCCGTACCGGTCCGTGGCCCCGCCCCGGCCTTCGGCTCCGCCCCGGCATCCGGCTGCGGGCCGGTTCCCGTCTCCCTACCGGCCCTCGACCCGGCACCGGGATCGGGTCCGTGTGCATCCGTACGCATCCCGTCTCCCCGCCGCACGCTCCGACACCGCACTCCCGGCACGCGTCCGTACCGCCGCCGGGCGGTGGGTCCGCGCGGCCCACGACGGTGATCGTGCCCCGCTCGAACCCCGCTCGAACACCCGTGGAGGACGGGTGGCGCACGCGCTGCCGCGGGGCTGCTGTGAGTCACCGCACAGCAGCCGCCCGCATGGCACCCGTCCCCGCGTGGCAGACTGGGGAGTACCCCCGGCCGAAAGCTGGGGGAGTACCAGTGACGTCAGCGCACTCCGGGGTCGGTGAAAGTCCGAACCGGCGGTTACAGTCCGCGACCCGGCCGCCTCCAGCGGTCGGTTGACCAGGTGAGATTCCTGGACCGACGGTGAAAGTCCGGATGGGAGGCAGTGCGCGGCGGACGCGATCGGTGCGCCGCCGGCCGGCGGCCCCGTTCCGGAGGCTGCGGCCGGACCGGAGCGGAGCCTCCCGTTCCGGCAGGCCGTCCCGACGTGCGTCCGTCACACAAGTTCCGAGCCCCGGAGTCCGTGCCCGAAGAGGCAGGAGGACCCGGTGGCCCCCCACCCCCAGACGCCGCTCGCGCCGCAGGCCGAGCGCGACGCGATGCACCGTGCCATCGCGCTCGCCGCGCGGGGACTCGGCTCCACCAGCCCCAATCCCGTCGTCGGCTGCGTCGTCCTCGACCACGTGGGACGCCAGGTGGGGGAGGGCTGGCACCAGCGGGCCGGCGGCCCGCACGCGGAGATCCACGCGCTGGCCGAAGCGGGCGAGGACGCCGACGGCGGCACCGCCGTCGTCACGCTCGAACCCTGCGATCACACCGGGCGCACCGGCCCCTGCTCGCGCGCCCTCATCGACGCCGGCATCTCCCGCGTCGTCTACGCCGTGCCCGACCCCGGCCCCGGTTCGGCGGGCGGCGCCTCGACGCTCGCCGCCGCCGGTGTCGACGTCGAAGGGGGGCTGCTGGCCGACGAGGCGGCGGCCGGCAACGCGGCCTGGCTGACCTCCGTCCTGCACGGCCGCCCGTACGTCACCTGGAAGTACGCCGCCACACTCGACGGCCGCACCGCCGCCGCCGACGGCTCCAGCCGCTGGATCACCTCCGCCGAGGCCCGCGCCGACGTGCACCGGCTGCGCGCCGAGTCCGACGCCGTCCTCGTCGGCTCCGGAACCGCCCGCGCCGACGACCCGCACCTGGCCGTGCGCGGAGTGCCCGGCGCGACCCAGCCGCTCCGCGTCGTCGTCGACACCGAGGCCACCGCCGTGCGCGCGGGCGCCCGCGTCCTCGACGGCGCCGCGCCCACCCTGATCGCCGTCGCCCGCGACGCGGACACCGCCGAACTGGAGGCCGCCGCCGACGGCAGCCCGGCCGAGGTGCTGCGGCTGCCGCGGGCGGCCGGTGACCGGGCCGGACTCGACCTGGACGCGCTGCTGACCGCCCTGCACACCCGCGACGTGCGCGCGGTCCTGCTGGAGGGCGGCGCCACCCTCGCCGCCGCCTTCGTCGCCGCGGGGCTGGTCGACCGGGTCGTCGGCTATCTCGCCCCCGTGCTGCTGGGCGCGGGGCCGCCCGTCCTGGGGGACGCCGGAATCAGCACCATCGCGCAGGCGTTGCGGCTCACCGTGAGCGACACCCTGCGCATCGGCCCCGACCTGCGGATCACCGCGGTCGGCAGCACCGCCCACCCGACCGACCGCCCGTCCGCCGCCGTCGCCGGGCAGCCCGAGCAGACCGAGGAGTCCTGAGTGTTCACCGGAATCGTGGAAGAACTGGGCGAGGTCGTCGCCGTCGAGGACCGGGGCGGCTCCGCGCGGCTGCGGCTGCGCGGACCGCGCGTCACCGCCGACGCGCGGCACGGCGACTCGATCGCCGTCAACGGCGTGTGCCTGACCGTCGTGGAGACCCGCGACGGCGAGTTCACGGCCGACGTCATCGCCGAGACGCTGGAGCGCTCCAGCCTCGGCGCCCTCACCACGGGCTCGCCCGTCAACCTGGAGCGCCCCATGGCGCTGGGCGGGCGGCTCGACGGCCACCTCGTCCAAGGGCACGTCGACGGCACCGGCACCCTCACCGCACGGCAGGACGCGGACAGCGGTACGGACCTCACCATCGGGCTGCCCGAGGGACTGGGCCGCTACCTGGTCGAGAAGGGGTCCATCACCGTCGACGGCATCAGCCTCACGGTCGTGGAAGCCACCGACACGTACTTCACGGTCTCCCTGATCCCCACCACGCTCGCCCTCACCACGCTCGGCACCAAGCAGCCGGGCGACCCGGTCAACCTGGAGGTCGACGTCCTCGCCAAGTACGTCGAGCGGCTGCTGGGCCCGACCGCGCAGGGCGTCCCGCAGCCGCCGCGCCCCGGCGGTGCGGCACCCTCGCAGCAGAGCGGCGCCGCACAGCAGAGCGGGGCGGCGCGATGAGCGGCCTGCACTGGCTGAACCAGGAGGCGTTCGCCGCCTTCGGGCAGCACGTCATCTGGTCCGACATGCTCGGCAACCTGATGGGGCTGCTCGGGCTCGCGCTGGGCTGGCGGCGCTCCATAGCCACCTGGCCCGTGCAACTGCTGTCCGGGCTGATCCTCGTGGGCGCCTTCGCCTCAGCCCAACTGGCGGGCGGCGTCGGCAAGCAGCTCCTGGTCATCGGAGTGGCGCTGTGGGGCTGGCGGCAGTGGGGGCGCGGCCGGCGGCAGGCGCAGGACGGCTCCATCGCCGTACGGTTCGCCACCTGGCGGGAGCGGGGCCTGCTCGCCCTCGGCACCGCGCTGGGCACGGCCGCCGTCGGCACCCTCTTCACCCTGGTGCCCGCCCTCTCCTGGAGCCCCTGGGCCGACGCCTACATCTTCGTCGGCACCCTGGCCGCGATGGTGGCCCAGGCCCGCGGGCTGGTGGAGTTCTGGCTCGCCTGGCTGCTGGTGGACGTGGTCGGGGTGCCGCTCGCCTTCAGCAGCGGCCTGGCCTTCTCCGGCCTCGTCTACGTCGTCTACCTCGCCCTCGTCCTGTGGGGGCTGCGTGCCTGGTGGCAGCGCTCCCGCGAGGAGGCGGGCGCGCGGGCCGCCGCCCGCCCCGAGCACGCGCTGCACTCGGCCGGAGCTGTGCTGTGAACGCGCCGTACCCCGCCCCGGCGCACCGCAAGGAAGGAGCACGCCCATGACCGCGCTGCCGAACTGGTACGACGCGCCCCCCGCCCCGCGATCCCCGTCCGAGGCGGAACCGGCCGACCCCGGGGCGGTGTTCGGGCTCGCGCTCGACCCCGTCGAGGAGGCGGTCCGCGACATCGCCGAGGGCCGCCCGGTCGTGGTCGTCGACGACGAGAGCCGGGAGAACGAGGGCGACCTGGTGGTGGCCGCCGAGCTGATCACGGCCGAGACCGTCGCCTTCATGATGAGCGAGTGCCGCGGCCTGATCTGCACCCCCATGGAAGGGGGTGACCTCGACCGGCTCGCGCTGCCCCAGATGGTCGCCGAGAACACCGAGTCCATGGGCACCGCCTTCACCGTCTCGGTCGACGCCACCGGCGCGCACGGCGTCACCACCGGCATCTCCGCCGCCGACCGGGCCGCCACCATCCGGCTGCTCGCCGACCCCGGCACCGCACCGGCCGACTTCGTCCGGCCCGGGCACGCCTTCCCGCTGCGGGCCAGGCCCGGCGGTGTGCTCGCCCGCGCCGGGCACACCGAGGCGGGCGTCGACCTGGCCCGGCTGGCCGGGCTGCGCCCCGCGGCCGCCATCGTGGAGATCGCCGGCGAGGACGGCACCATGCTGCGGCTGCCCGAACTGGTCCCGTTCGCACGCAAGCACGGGCTGCGGATCATCTCCATCGAGGACCTGATCGCCTACCGCCGCTCCGCCGAGCCCACCGTGCGGCGTGAGGCGACGACCCGGCTGCCCACCCGGCACGGCGACTTCCGTGCCTACGGCTACCGCTCCGTCGTCGACGGGGTGGAGCACATCGCGCTCGTCGCCGGCGATCTCACCGGCCCGGGTGACTCCGCACATCCCGCCGACGGCGAGGACGTGCTCGTACGAGTGCATTCCGAGTGCCTGACGGGCGACGTCTTCGGCTCCCAGCGGTGCGACTGCGGACCCCAGTTGGAGGCGTCCCTGGAGCGCGTCCAGCAGGAGGGCCGCGGCGTGGTGCTCTACCTGCGCGGACACGAGGGCCGCGGCATCGGACTGCTGTCCAAGCTGCGCGCCTACGAACTGCAGGAACGGGGCCGCGACACCCTCGACGCCAACCTCGAACTGGGGCTTCCGGCCGACGCGCGCGACTACGCGGCCGCCGCGCAGATCCTCACCGACCTGGGGGTGCGGTCCCTGCGGCTGATGACGAACAACCCGGAGAAGACGGCCGCGATGGAGCGGCACGGCCTGCGCGTCACCGGACGGGAGCCGATGCCCGTGCAGGCGGGCGAGCACAACCTGCGCTATCTGCGTACCAAGCGCGACCGGATGGGCCACGACCTGCCCTGGCTGGACGCCGAGCGCAGCTCACCCTGCGGCACCCAGTGACCACGCCGGGCCCGGATCCGCGCAGGCTCCCCCGCCCCGCGGATCCGGGACACCGGCAACACCACCACCACACAGCACACGACACACGCACGAGGAGCACCGTGAGCGGCAAGGGCGCACCCGAACTGACCGTCAAGAACTGCCAGGACCTGCGGGTGGCCGTGGTCGCCGCGCAGTGGCACCAGCAGGTCATGGACGGCCTCGTCGACGGCGCCCTGCGCGCGCTGGGCGAACTGGGCATCGACGAGCCCACCCTGCTGCGCGTCCCGGGCAGCTTCGAGCTGCCCGTCGTCGCCAAGGTCCTGGCCGACCGCGGCTACGACGCGATCGTGGCGCTCGGCGTCGTCGTCCGGGGCGGGACCCCGCACTTCGACTACGTCTGCCAGGGCGTCACCCAGGGGCTCACCGAGGTGTCGGTGCGCACCGGCGTCCCGATCGGCTTCGGCGTGCTGACCTGCGACGACGAGGAGCAGGCGGTGGCCCGCGCGGGACTTCCCGGCTCCACCGAGGACAAGGGGCACGAAGCCGTCACGGCCGCCGTGGCGACCGCCGCGACGCTGCGCACGGTCGCGGAACCCTGGCGGTGAGCGCTCCCCGCCACCGCGTAGGGTGAGAGGCACCATGGCGAACAAGACATTCGAGCAGCTCTTCGCCGAGCTGCAGCACAAGGCCGCCACCGGCGACCCCGGCACCTCCCGCACCGCCGAGCTCGCCGCGCAGGGCGTGCACGCCATCGGCAAGAAGATCGTGGAGGAGGCCGCCGAGGTCTGGATGGCCGCCGAGCACGAGGGCGACGCACGCACGGCTGAGGAGATCTCGCAGCTCCTCTACCATCTGCAGGTGCTCATGGCCGCCAAGGGCCTCTCCCTCGACGACGTATACGCTCACCTCTGAGACCCGGCACGACTTTCTGCCGCCGCACGAACAAAGGAAGCTCCCGCATGCTGCGCATCGCCGTCCCCAACAAGGGTTCCCTCTCCGGACCTGCGGGGGAGATGCTGCATGAGGCCGGGTACCAGCAGCGCAAAGCCAGCAAGGAACTCGTGCTGGTGGACCCGGAGAACGACGTCGAGTTCTTCTACCTGCGCCCCCGCGACATCGCGATCTACGTCAGCTCCGGGCGGCTGGACATCGGCATCACCGGCCGCGACCTGCTGCTGGACTCCGGGGCGCGGGCCGAGGAGGTGCTCCCGCTCGGCTTCGCCCGCTCGACCTTCCGCTACGCGGCCAAGCCCGGCACCGTCAGCACCCTCGACGATCTCGCCGGGCTGACGGTCGCCACCTCCTACGAGGGCATCGTCGCCAAGCACCTGGCGGACAAGGGCATCGACGCCTCGGTCGTCCACCTGGACGGCGCGGTGGAGACGGCCATCGAGCTGGGTGTGGCCCAGGTCATCGCGGATGTCGTGGAGACCGGCACCTCGCTGCGGAACGCGGGCCTGGAGATCGCGGGCGAGCCGATCCTGGAGTCCGAGGCCGTCGTCATCCGCCGGACCGGAGCCGATCCGCACGGGCCCAAGGTGCAGCAGTTCCTGCGCCGTCTCCAGGGCGTCCTGGTGGCCCGCAGCTACGTGATGATGGACTACGACATCCGGGCCGAGCACCTGGAGCAGGCCGTCGCGCTCACCCCCGGACTGGAGTCCCCGACGATCTCCCCGCTGCACGACCAGGGCTGGGTGGCCGTCCGCTCCATGGTGCGCACCACCGAGGCGCAGCGGATCATGGACGACCTCTACGACCTGGGCGCCCGGGCCATCCTCACCACGGGCATCCACGCCTGCCGCCTGTGACCCGCCACCGGAGCAGCTCATGACCGACAGTCCGCGGGTGCCCGCGCTTCCCGTCACCTTCCGGCCCACCCGCACCCGCGCGGTGCTGCTGAGCGCGGGGCTCGCCGCGTTCGTCGTCATCACCGCCATCTCGCTGATGCTCCAGCTCGGCGGCGGCGAACGGGCCAGCTTCATCTGCACCGCCGCGCTCTTCCTCGGCGTGCTGGTGCTGCTCAGCCGCCCCCGGGTGACCGCGGACGAGGACGCGGTGACAGTCGTCAACCTCACGACCAAGCGGCGCCTCGCCTGGGCGCAGGTGCTCGCCGTCCATCTGCGGCCCGGTGACCCCTGGGTCTCGCTCGATCTGGCCGACGGCACCAGCCTGCCCGCGATGGGCATCCAGCCGGGTATCGCCAAGCAGCAGGCCCTCGCCGACGCGCGGGCCCTGCGGGCCCTGGTCGACCTCAAGGGCGTCCCGGACGGTGCCCCGAACGGAGTACCGGGCGACGCCGCGGGCGAGACGGGGTCCGGGACCGGAAAGTAGCGGCCCGGCCGCTTGCCGCGGCAACCCCGGCGCGGCGCCGCGCGTCTTCGCGAGGTGCGGCCCAGTGTCTACTCTGGAGCACACCGGCGTGAGCCGCCCCGCGCTCGCGCGGGCACCTGCGAACCGAGGAGTGAGACCCTCCAGCGATGGACGGATCGTCCTGTAGTACATGCGCCGCGTCCCGTCTCCACGGGGGCGCGGCATGACCCTCCCGCTCGTCCTGCTCGGTGTGGCGTTCCTGCTCGTACTCGCCAACGGCTTCTTCGTCGCGGCCGAGTTCGGGCTCGTCACCGTCGAGAGACCCGAAGCCGAACGCGCCGCAGCCGAGGGCGACCGCAAGGCGCGCGGCGTCGTCCTGGCGCTGCGCGAGCTCTCCTTCCAGCTCTCCGGCACCCAGCTCGGCATCACCCTCACCTCCCTGGTCACCGGCATGCTGGCCGAGCCCGCGCTGGCCCGGCTGCTGAGCGGGCCGCTGGGCGCGCTCGGGATACCGGCCGGCGCCGTCGGCGGGATCGCCGTCGTCACCGGGATGCTGACCGCCTCCGCGGTCCAGATGGTCGTCGGCGAACTGGTGCCCAAGAACTGGGCCGTCTCCCGGCCGCTGGCGGTCGCCCGGTTCGTCGCCGGCCCGCAGCGCCTCTTCTCCCGCACCTTCCGGCCGGTCATCGCGGGCCTGAACGCGGCGGCCAACCGCCTCGTGCGGCTCTTCGGAGTCCAGCCGGCCGAGGAGCTCGCCTCCGCGCGCACCCCCGGCGAACTCGTCTCCCTCGCCCACCACTCGGCCCGTGCCGGGGCTCTCGAACAGGACACCGCGGACCTGTTCGTGCGCACCCTGGCGCTGGGCGGGCTGACCGCCCAGCACGTGATGACACCCCGCGTCCGGGTCGGCGCGCTGCAGGCCGCGGCGACCGCGGAGGACGTCCTCAACCTCACCCGCGCCACCGGACTCTCCCGCTTCCCCGTCTACCAGGACACCCTGGACGAGGTCGTCGGCATGGTGCACCTCAAGGACGCGCTCGCCGTGCCCGCGCACCGGCGGCTGCACACCCCCGCCGCCCGGATCGCCGTCCCGGCGCTGCTCGTCCCCCAGACGCTCCCCGTCCGCCCGCTGCTGGCGCGGCTGCGCAGCGAACAGCCCATCGCCGTGGTCGTGGACGAGTACGGCGGTACGGCCGGGGTCGTCACGCTCGAGGACATCGTCGAGGAGATCGTCGGCGAGGTGCGCGACGAGCACGACGGGCAGCTCTACGACGAACTGCCCGAGCTGGCCCCGGCGCCCGCCGAGGCGGAGGGCCGCCCGGCCTGGGAGGCGGACGGCGGCTGCCGGGTCGGTGCCCTGCGCGGCATCGGCCTGGAGGTCCCCGAGGGCCCCTACGAGACCGTCGCCGGGCTCGTCGCCGACCTGCTGGGCCGCATCCCGGCGCCCGGCGACACCGCCCGGCTGCGGGTGCCGCACCCGCGGGCCGGCGAGGACGGCCCGGAGTGGCAGCTGCGGGTGCGGCACGTGGCCCACCACCGTGCCGAACGCGTCCGCATCGTGGCTCCGGCCCGCCCCGCCGCTCGCTCCGGCCCGGCCGACGCCGCCGCTCCGCGGCCGGCCCGGAGCGTGGAGGCGGTGGCGTCATGAGCGTGCTGCAACTCCTCTTCGCCGCACTGCTCGTGCTCGCCAACGGCTTCTTCGTCGGCGCCGAGTTCGCGCTGGTCTCGGTACGCCGCAGCCAGATCGAGCCGCTCGCGGCCGGCGGATCGGTGCGTGCCCGGCGCGTGCTGCGCGGACTGGAGACGCTGCCGCAGATGATGGCCGCCGCGCAGTTCGGGATCACCGTCTGCTCGCTGACGCTGGGGGCGGTGGCCGAACCGACGCTGGCCCACCTGCTGGAGCCCGCCTTCCACGCCGCCCGGCTGCCCGAGGCGCTCGTGCACCCGGTGGGCTATGTGCTCGCGCTGGCCGTGGTGGTCTTCTTCCACCTGGTCGTGGGCGAGATGGTGCCCAAGAACCTGGCGATGGCAGCGCCCGAGCGCACCGCGCTGTGGCTCGGCCCCGCGCTGGTCGCCTTCGCGCGGCTGACCCGGCCGGTCACCGCGGCGCTCGGGGCGTGCGCCACCCTCGTCCTGCGGCTCTTCCGTGTCGAGCCCAAGGACGAGGTGGCGGCCGCCTTCACCAGCGAACAGCTCAACCAGCTCGTGGACGACTCCCGCCAGGCGGGTCTGCTGGAGCCGGACGAACACGAGCGGCTGGCCGACGCGCTGGAACTCGGCTCCCGGCCGCTGACCGACGTTCTGCTGGGCCGCACCGAGCTGGTCACCGTCGGCACCGACGTCACCCCGCGCCAGGTGGAGGAACTGACGGTGCGCACCGGCTACTCCCGCTTCCCGGTGCGCGCCGAGGACGGCGGCTTCCTGGGGTACCTGCACGTCAAGGACGTGCTCGACCTGGAGGAAGCCGACCGGGCCGTACCGCAGCGGCTGTGGCGCCCCATCGCCACACTGCGCGGCGAGCTGCCGCTGGACGACGCGCTGACCGCCATGCGGGCCGGCGCCTCCCATCTGGCCGCCGTCGCCGACGCCGCGGGTCGGGTGCTGGGGGTGGCCGCGCTGGAGGACGTGCTGGAGATCCTGGTCGGCGAGGTGCACGACCCCGCCCATACCGACCCGGGCGGCCCCGGGACCGGCCGTCCCGCCGCCGCGGCGGCGCTGCCCGCCGCAGCCGGCGGCGCCCTGCCGGGGGCCCGGCGGCTGCCGGACACCCGGGGGGACGGCGCGGAGGGCGCTAACCCGGCGGCGGCTGCGGACCGGGACGAGAGCCGTCCGGCCCCCGCCCCGACAGCACCTCGCCGTACGCCTGCATGAGGTCGGGCAGCCGGAGCGTCGCCAGATCGTCGCGGGTCGGGGTGCCCGCGTAGCCGGACAGCCGCAGATCCCGGTAGGCGCAGCTCTTCTCGTAGAGGGTGCGCAGGAAGCGGCCGTTGCCCAGCTCGTCGATCCAGCCCTGGTCGACGACGTGCCCGCTGATGCTGCGCAGCTCCTCCAGCGCCTCCTCGTCCCAGACGTCGCCGTTGTCGGCGGCCAGCACCTCGCCGATCGCCGTCAGTTCCAGCGGACGGTAGCTGGGGAAGTCGACGCGGGTGGTGAAGCGGGAGGAGAGCCCCGGGTTGGCCGCCAGCAGCCGGTCCATCCCCTCCGGGTAGCCCGCCAGGATCACCACCAGTTGGTCCCGGTTGTCCTCCGCGCGCTTGAGCAGCACCTGCAGCGCCTCGTCGCCGTAGGCGTCGCCCTTGGTGTAACCGGAGTTGGAGAGCGCGTACGCCTCGTCGACGAACAGCACCCCGCCCAGCGCCGAGTCGATCAGCTCGTTGGCCTTGACCGCCGTCTGCCCCAGGAACTCGCCGACCAGATCGGCGCGCTGCGCCTCGACCAGATGGTCGCCGCCCAGCAGCCCCAGCGCGTAGAAGGCCCGGCCCAGGATCCGGGCCACCGTGGTCTTGCCCGTGCCGGAGGGCCCGGAGAAGACGAAGTGCCGCTTCGGCGGCTGGACGGGCAGCCCCTGACCGGCGCGCAGCCGGGCCATGTGCAACTGCGCGGAGAGCGCCCGGACCTGGCGCTTGACCGGCTCCAGTCCGACCATCCGCTCCAGCTCCTCCAGCGCCTGTGCCAGCAGCACCGGATCCGAGGGCCCGGTCGGCACTCTGCCGTCCCCGGCGGCGGCCCCGCGCAGGACGCCGGTGTCGACGCGGACGGGCTCGGCCGGGTCACCGGAGTCCTCCAGCCGCAGTGCGTCGGCCTCCGGATCCACCAGCGGATCGGCTGCCCCCGCCTCGTCCTCCAGGTCCTCCAAGTCCTCCAGGGCCTCCAGCTCCGGCTCCCCACCGTCGGCGGCGCCCGGCGGCGCGCCCGGGTCCTTGCGGCGCGCACCCCCGTCCCGGAACCCGGAGCCGCCGGAGAGGGGACGGCCCTCCTCCGCTGCGGCGCCGTCGGAGGGATCCGCCGGATCGGCGGGCTGCGCCGGGTCGCCGGGCGGCTCGGCTCCTCTGTCGAACAGCTCCGGGGCCGCGGTCCGGTCCGGGCCGCCCAGCGAGCCGGAGAGCACGGCGGCTGCCAGATCCTCCGCCGTCCCGCCGCCACCGTCGCTGTCCGCGATGGTGGTCAGCCGGGCCGCCGTGTCCATGAAGGTCGGGTCGACGCGGTGCACCGCGCGGTAGAGCGGCAGTGCCGCCGCGCTGCGCCCGGTGCCCTCCCGGGCGCGCGCCAGCCAGTAGCGCAGCTCCTTGCGCTGCGGCTGTTCGCTGCGGCAGCGCATCAGCGCGGCGGCGAGCAGCGGCTCGGCCTGCCCGTACATCTCCAGCCGGACCCGGGCCATGCCCGCGAACAGCCCGGCCTCGATACCCAGCAGGGGATCGTCCACCAGCGGCTCGGTGTGCGCGACCAGCCCCTCCCAGTCCTTGGCCAGATAGGCCCGGCATGCGTGCAGGAACCGCACCTGCGGGTCGGCGTCCACCGGGGGGCACCCCGCCAGGGCACGGTCGAGTTCGGCGACATGGCGTCCGTCCAGCCAGTGTGAGGCATGCGCCAGCAGCAGGTCCCGTTCGTACTCCAGCACGGGCTGCACCCACCAGCCCAGCCAGTACCAGGAATTGAGAGTGCGTCCGTGCCGGGCGCGCTGCTCGCCGAAGCGTTCCCGGTGGTGGTGCATCCGCAGCAGCGCGGTCGCGGTGTCGGCGCGCAGTGCGTGCAGGCCCAGCCAGGCGTCGGCCATCCCCGGATCGAGCCGCACCGCGGTGCGGAACTCCTCCTCGGCTTGCGCGTATCCGCCGATGGTGTACGCGTCCACCCCGCGCAGCCAGGCGAGTTCGGCCGGGGCGTGCAGGCCCTGGGGGTCCTGCGTGCCGAAGTTCATCACGTCCCCCACGAAATGTCCCCCGTCATCTGCCGGTTATCACCCGGGGTTCCCACGCTGTTCCGCATCGTACCCGTGCTCAGGGCGCTGTCGAAGGGCGGTGTACCCGGCTTCCGGGCGCGCGGAACGGCCTGTCGCGGCGGGATGCGAGGGGGAAGCCGGCGCGGAAGGGCATCCGTAGAGCCAATACGGAGGGTGAGGAAAATGTGAGGTTCTTGTTCCGCTTCGGGTGTTCCGAGGCAGAACGAAGCCCCCGGTCACGGGGGAACAACCGGGGGCTTCGCGTGTGAAGACGGCCTGCGCAGACCGCCTGTTGGAAAACTAATCGGTCCCGCGCCGATGGTCAAGCCGCTCGGTTGCACACCGTGCCGACAACATGCCGTCAACGGCCGTCACTTATACGGAGCGTCATATTCAGCGCCGGGTTCGGCGTCTCTCCACGCCTCTCCCGCACCTCGTACCCCGTGCGTCCCGGGCCCGTTTCGCCTACCAGGAAGTCCGCGAACGGGCGCGAGGGGTCGGCCGCGAAATGCGCGCGCTCCGCGGGGATCCACTGCGCCCAGAAGTCCCGCTGTGCCGGACCGTCGCGGCGGCGCCCGCGCCGCCACGCGTCGCCGGCCGCCATCTCGACCCACAGCAGGCAGGCCAGCCGGGGACGCAGGGCTGCCCGTCCCGCCCCCACGCCCTCGACGAGGACGACCGGCGCGGGCGGCAGCTCGGCCTCCGCCGAGAAGGCGCGCGCCACCCAGTCGTACACCACGTAGCGTGCGCGGACTCCCCGCTCCAGCGGTTCGAGGACCTGCCGGGTCAGCCGATCCGTCCAGTCGAACAGGCTCTCGTGGCAGGCCAGGTCGTCCAGGTGCAGCACCGGTGCCCCGCCCAGCCGCTCCGACAGCTCCCGGGCCAGGGTCGTCTTGCCCGATCCGGCATGCCCGTCCACACCGACCAGGCGCACCGGTCCGCACGAGGCGGGCAGCGCAGCGAGCCGGTCGGCGAGCGCGTCGAGCGGGAGCGGTGCAGACATCCTCCCAGCGTACGTCCCGGTTCACACAGATGTGCGGACCACTCCCGCGCCTGCCGGACCGCCACGGCGCGTCACCGGTCTCGGCCAATGACGGCGGCATGCCGAGCGGCCGAAGCCCTGGCACGCGCCCCGCCGAGCCGCGATAGTTGGCTTCCGCGTACGACCCGGACCGGACCGCAGGGCAGGACCGGGTACGACGCCGCGCACCACCGTGAGGCACCACCGCACCGACCCACGACTGGGGGCACTCCGCATGACCAGCAGATCCGCCAACCGCCGTACCGTCCTGGCCGCCGCGGTCGCCGTGGCCGCCTCGGCCGGTGCGGCCCCCACCGCTCTGGCAGCCGACGCCCGGACGGGTGGAACCACCGGGGCGCCGCACACCGGCCGCCCGCCCCGGCCGGGCCGACCGGGGAAGGCAGGACACGTGGAGTTCCACGACTGGGCCTCCCGGCGCGACTGGGCCGCGGGCGAGGCCGACGGCACCCGGGTGCGGTCGGGCAGGCGCCCGGGCATCGTGCTCGGGAATCCCGCGGGCACCACCTCCTACACCGATCCGCACACCGGCAGGAAGGCCGACTGGGAATACGCCACCTGGACCTCACCGCGCCACACCTGCGCCGTCCCCGCGAGTGAGGCCATCGCCTCCTGGAACGCCCACACCCCCGAGGGCACCTGGATCCGCGTCGAACTGCGCGGCAGCTACTCGGACGGCGGGCACACGCCCTGGTACACCATGGGCATCTGGACCTCCGGCGACGGCGACGACGTACCGCGCCGCACCTCGGTCGGCAGCCAGAAGGACGGCAAGAGCACCATCTACACCGACACCTTCGCCCTCGACGACCCCTCCACCGGGCTCCGTCTGAGGTCCTACCGGCTCCGCCTGACCCTCTACCGGGCCCCGGGCAGCCGCACCACCCCCACCGTCTGGCGCGCCGGCGCGATGTGCTCCGACGTGCCCGACCGCTTCGAGGTCCCCGCCTCCGAGCCGGGCCTCGGCCGGGCCGTGGAGCTGAAGGTGCCGCGCTACTCGCAGGAGATCCACAAGGGCCAGTACCCCGAGTACGACAACGGGGGAGAGGCGTGGTGCAGCCCCACCTCCTCGCAGATGATCATCGAGTACTGGGGCCGCAGGCCCAGCGCCGAGGACCTGGCCTGGGTCGATCCCGACTACGCCGACCCACAGGTCTGCCACGCCGCCCGGTACACCTTCGACTACCGGTACGAAGGCTGCGGCAACTGGCCCTTCAACGGCGCCTACGCCAGTACCTACCGGGACATGAACGCGGTCGTCACCCGCATGAACTCCCTGAACGAGGCCGAGGAACTCGTCGCGGCGGGCATCCCGCTGATCACCTCCCAGTCCTTCCTCGAGTCCGAACTGGACGGCGCCGGATACGGCACCTCGGGCCACCTGATGACCGTCATCGGCTTCACCGCGTCCGGCGACGTCATCGCCAACGACCCCAACTCACCGGACGATCCCTCCGTCCGGCACGTCTACCAGCGGCGGCAGTTCGAGAACATCTGGCTGCGGACCAAGCGCAAGAACGCCGACGGCAAGGTCGTCGGCGGCACCGGCGGCATCTGCTACCTCTACTTCCCGACGAAGCCGACCGGCGCCCAGCGGCGGGTGCTGCGCAAGCACGGAGTGTGCTGAACCCGCTGGGCAGGTGGTCGGCAGACACCGTGGCCACCACCTGACGGCAGCGCTCGTGGCCGTTCTGTGTCAGATGGCCGCAGCGGTCGACCGTGACCTTGATCGAACGGTGCCCAGCCAGCGGGACACCTCGTGGATGGCGACACCATTCGTCAGGGTCACGGTGGTCCGCTGACCTCTTTCATCCCGTGCCGTAGAGATGAAATGGGCTGGTCAGCGAGGGTGGTGGCGTGGCGGAGCCCCTCGTCGTCGGCGTGGTGATCTCACTCATCACACCGGCAACCGAGGGGCTCCGTCGGTTCCGTGTCCTTCCATCCTCGACGTCCCGCATGAGCTGGTCGGGCATGCCTCCTGGCTCATCCACGCCCGAAGGCGTGAACTGAACTCGCAGTGGCACAAGCCCGGTTGCTTCCACCAGGCTTGCCCCGCCCTGGCACACCTGCGCAAGAACGAGACGTTCGCCCAGCTCGCATCCACGTCCTGTCCGGCTGGGCCCCCGGACTGCGAAAAGCCCCCACGAGGCACGGCGGGCCTTTTCTGTGCCGGGGGCTCCCCCTCTCAGCCCGCCTGCACGGCTGCGACAGACCGCTGAAGGGCCCCGGCCTGCACACCACTTACGGGTGCACTGCGGGAACGACAGACCCAGGAACCCGGTCCCGACGGTGGACGCCTCCTGACCGACACCTTCTATGACGAACGTGGCCTCGCAGCCAGAACTTTCGAGTCCTACTACGCCGAAGGCAAACCGAACCGCGCGCTCTTCGAGCCGGAGCAGGCACTGAGCGTCGAGTCGCAGACCCGCACAGAGTACGACGGGCTCGGACGGCCCACCGAGGAGAGGCTGATCGCCGGCAACGGCGACGGCGGCAAGACCCTGGGCACCACGACGACCAGTTACGGCGGAGACCGGACCACCGTCATCCCGCCGCAGGGCGGCACGGCGACCACGACACTGACCGACGCCCGGGACCGCACCATCGAACTGCGCCAGCACCACAAGCGCACTGCTGACGCGGCCTTCGACGCGACGAAGTACGCATATACCCCCGGAGGGCAGCTGGCCAAGGTCACCGATCCGGCCGGCAACACCTGGACCTACAGCTACGACCAACTGGGCCGCCAGGTCAAAAGCCACGACCCCGACAAGGGCACCACCACCAGCGCTTACGACGACCACGACCAGTTGGTGACCGCTACGGACGCCAGAGGCACCACCCTCGCCCACGTCTACGACAACCTGGGCCGCCCCACCGAGCTGCGCGAGGGCAGCCCTTCTGGCGAACTGCGCGCCAAATGGGTCTACGACTCCATCAGCGGTGCAAAGGGCCAGCTGACCGAATCGACCCGTTATGCGGACGGAGCCGCCTACAGCTCGAAGGTGACGAGCTACGACCGGCTCTACCGACCGGTCAAAACAGCTGTGGTGATCCCCGAGAAGGAAGGGAAACTGGCCGGTACCTACCAGACCGGTACCCGGTACCTCCCCTCCGGTCTCGTCGGGGGCATCAGCTACTCGGCGGCCGGCTCGCTGCCCGGCGGCGGCTACACCACCAGCTACGAAAAGGAGACCCTGCGTCCGACTTCCGTTCTGGCGAGCGGCTTCAAAGCGGACACCAGCTACTCCCTGACGGGGAAGCCGCTGCAGCACACGCTCGGGGCGACCAGCGGTGGCAAGAAGACCTGGATCACCAACACCTACGAGTGGGGCACCCGGCGGCTGGCCACCAGCAGGGTCGACCGGGAGGATCAGCCCGGTGTCGACCGTCACAACACCTACCGCTACGACCAGGCCGGCAACGTCCTGTCCCTCTCGGACACCTCGCGCAGCGGCACCGACACCCAGTGCTTCACCTACGACTATCTGCGCCGCTTGACCGATGCCTGGACCCAGAGCGACAAGGCGTGCGACGACGATCCCACAGCAGGCGAGATCGCCGGCCCCGCGCCGTACTGGCACTCCTACACCTACGGCAAGTCCGGCAACCGGCTCACCGAGACGCAGCACGACACCGGAGGCGGAACAAAGGACACCAAGCGCACCTATACCTACCCCAAGCCTGGCGAGCCGCAGCCGCACGCGCTGAGCTCGGTCACGACCGAGCTGCCGAGTGGTACCGCCACCCGCGACTCCTACGACTACGACGAGTCGGGCAACACGACGACGCGCACCCTTGACGGCACTCCGCAGAAGCTGCGGTGGGATGCGGAAGGGCATCTGGCCAAGGTCACAGAACCGCTCGAGGAGAGCACCGGTGGCGGAGAGGAGGGGCCCGAGGAACAAACCACTGAGTACCTCTACGACGCCGACGGCAACCGCCTGATCGCGCGTACCCCGAGCAGGACAACGCTGTACCTGGGCCAGGGCCACACCGAAGTCACCCTGGCCAAGGGGGCGGACAAGCCCGAGGCCACCCGTTACACGCCGCTGGGCAGCGGCAATGAGGCCGTCCAGCAGGACGACGGCACGCTCACCTTCACCGCGGCCGATCACCAGGGCACCGGACAACTGGCCGTCGCGGCGAAGGATCTGAAGCTGACACAGCGCCGAACCTTGCCCTTCGGGGGCCCACGCGGCGAGAAGCCTGGATCGTGGCCGGGCAGCAAGAGCTTCGTCGGCGGCATCGACGACAGTGCCGACACCGGCCTCACCCACCTCGGGGCCCGCGAATACGATCCGGCGACCGGGACGTTCCTCTCTGTGGACCCGGTGATGGACCTGACCGATCCGCAGCAGATCAACGGCTACACCTACGGCAACAACAGCCCCGTCGTGAACTCCGACCCCACCGGCCTGCTCTTCGGCGGCATTTGGAAGCAGATCAAGAAGACCGCCGTAGCCGTCCACAGACAGGCATCCCGGTGGAATCGTGCCTCCTCCTCCATCGGCAGGTGGCTGGGAAGCAGCGTGGGGCGGAGGGCCGGCTATCACGTCAGCACTGTCGACTACCGCCGCCCCAAGCCGAGTCCGGGGCCGTCGCCCACGCCGGGCCCGTACCCGGACCATGGTAGCGATCCCGTGTTGAACGTCCTGAAATTCGCGTTCGAGGTCGTTCTTCCGGACGCCGATGCCTGGCAGGGCTGCATATCCGACCCCGACGTCAGCGCCGACTGCGCGAGTGCGGCGATGGACCTGCCCTGGTTCAAGGTCCTCAAGCTGGGCAAGGCCGCTGCGAAGGTTGCCAAGGCAGCCGAGAAGGGGGCAAATCGCGGCAAGGGGGTGCAGCGCGGGGCGAAGAAGGGTGCGCGCTCGGGTTGCAAGTGCTTCCTGGCCGGCACTGGCGTCGAAATGGCCGATGGCTCGGTGAAGAGCATCGAGGACATCGAACTCGGTGACAAAGTCCGTACCACCGATCCCAAAACCGGCAAGACCAGCGAGCACGAAGTCACCGCGACGATCGTCACCGACGAGGACAAGCACTTCACTCGGCTCACCCTGAAGACCCCGAAGGGCACCGAGACCCTCACCGCGACCGACGAGCACCCGTTCTGGTCGGTCTCCAAACGGAGCTGGGTCGAAGCCGGAGACCTGACCCCCGGTACCACCCTGCGAACCGACGACGGCCACACCACTGTCACCGTCAAGTCCACCCACCACTACACGGACCGCCGACGCACCTACAATCTCACTGTCGAGGGTGTGCACACGTACTATGTGCTGGCGGGACAGACTCCGGTCCTCGTGCACAATTCGGGTGGACTCTGTCCGAAAATCCTGGACGAGACCTACAAGTCGGCGAGTACGCCAGCAAAGCTGGAGCATGTTATCGACCCGGAGAAGCATGGCTTCGCTGACCTAGTCGCTCGTTCTGGCGGCCGCGAGCAGGCAATGCGACGTATCGTGGACAGTCTGGGAGATGTAAGCGACCTTCCGACAGCGGGGCGATTTGAAGTGGGTCGAGTCATTGATGGTGAGAACGTGACTATTCGAGGAGCTGTCGTAAACGGCGTTCCGAGAATCGGCACGGCGTTCAACCCCGATAAGTTCCCTGGAGGCAAGTAGATGCGGGTTCCCGTTGAACCGCGCCCGCTGACCAGTAAGGAGCGGGCAGTAGCGGAGCAGATTCTGCAACTGGACTTCCCTGGAGCGGCAGAGCTCCGCCATCAGCTTGATTGGGTTCGGGTGGTGGCCCTGTGGGGATCCAATTCTGCAAGTGTTGACTTGCGAGTCACGAATGATACGGCTCCTGCTCCTATCTCGGATGGGGTTGTGCCGGTAACTTGCACGGTTATTGACGAGGGGGGCGAGCTTATTGGCGAAATCATTCTCTGGACTGAAACGGGCATGCTGTCCGGCCTTGAATACGCCTGGTATGGCGATGAACCCCCGACTTCGCTCCCAGAGGTGGATCGAATAGTCATGTCATAGAGTCTGATCGGATCTACTTCCGGGCGCGAATGGGAAGCCCCGCCGGGATCCGGCGGGGCTTCTGGGGTGTTTGACGGCAACGCTGACGGCAACGTCAGCGGACGACGGCTGCGGCGGGCGGATCGTCGGGGTCGTTGTCGGTAAGGCCGAGTGCATCGCTCAGGGTGTCGATGGCCTGGCGCTGGAGGCGGAGACGCACGTGGGCGTATACGCCTGCGGTGACGCCGATGTGGGCGTGTCCCAGCAGCTCCTTGATCACGATGAGGTCGACGCCCTGTTCCAGGAGCAGGGTGGCCGTCGAGTGGCGGAGATCGTGGAAGCGGATGCGCCGGAGTCCGGCCCGGTCGAGGAAGCTGCGTAAGCGGCGGGTGATGTTGGCAGGGTCGAGAGGCCCGCCGGTAGGGGTGGTGAAGACGAGGCCGCTGTCCTGCCAGGCTGATCCAGCGGTCTCTCGCTCCCTGTCCTGCCGTTCCTTGTGCTCCTTGAGGGAGTGGATGCATTCGGTCGGGAGGGCGATGCGGCGTTCGGACGCCCGGGTTTTGGTGGGTAGGTGGGTGAGGCCGCCGGTGCGGGTGCGCTGGAGCGAGCGGCGGATGCTGGCCGTTCCGGTGGTGAGGTCGAGGTCTTCCCAGTGGAGGCCGAGGAGTTCGCCCTTGCGGAGCCCGGTACGGAGCGCGAGTTCGTACAGCGCGTGGAGCCGGTCGGCACGGGCCGCATCGAGGAACTGGCGGGCCTCTGCCGCGGTGAGCGGACGGAAGCGCCTGGGCTGGTGCGTGGTGGTCTTGACGTTGCGGGCGACGTTGCGGGGCAGCTCGTCTTCGCGGACGGCGTGTTCCAGTGCCGACTTCAGCACATCGTGGTCGGAAGCCGCGCAAACGGAACCCCCAATCCGACGTCAGACTGGGACTACATCCTGTCTGGCCCGTCCAGAACTCGTCACAGCGTCAAGAATTCACTGCCAAGAGGGACAGGTGACGGTGAAGGGAGCGGGCGCGGTCGAGACTTCTGGCAAAGCTATAATCCGAACCGGCCCGATTATGCAGAGCTGGATCGGAATAGGCCGTACGTGGTATTCGAGCCCCGGAGCAGGTGAGGATTTGCGAGTGTCAGAGCGCGTCATCAACGAGGTCGCTCAAGGGCTCCGCGCCCTGGACGATGCTGTGGCCTGGTTCTCCTCGTTGGAACAGGCTCAGCAGAAGGCGGTACTGCATGAGGCTGTTCGTTACGCCATGCAGGCCCATGCAACGGTGAACGACGCGCGTGAGGGGCTACCGCGATCAGGTGTCAAGCCGACCATGACCCCGGCAGTGCTGATTGTCCGGGAACCGATTCTCGAACAGATGGGGAAGATCATAAATCTGCCTCCCGGTGAGTACGTGAAATCATTTCGCATCCTCGTGTCTACGTTCGCAGTAGCTGATACGCGACGAAGAGAAACGGAGTGCCGAGGAACTTGTAGCCACGCCTGGCACAACCTGTCGTAAGCGCCGATGCCACCGGCGTGCCGAGGGGTAGATTGCCAAGGGCTCCGGAGTTCGCTAACGAGCTCGTGCATGGTTGGCGGTGAGGCGTCGAGTGCCTGATGGTCGATCATGGTCGTGTGGTGGAGAACGCGTCTCGTTCAGCGATCATCAGCGACCGGAGGATCACGGGCCCGTCGGCTGATGTGATCGCTGAACTCGTGGCTGAGTTGGGCCCGTTGTGGCATGAACGGCACCAGGCCGGGCTTGCGTCCAGACCGCGGAAGCGGGCCCTGGGTGCTGGCGCGAAGCACCGGCTGGTCTTCGTCGACCGGCTCCTGGCCACTCTCGTTCACCTCCGTCACGGGGCCACGCACGACGTGCTGGCCTGCTGGTTCGACGTGGACCGCTCCACCATCACCCGTGCCATCGGCGAGGTACGACCGCTGCTCGCCGAGCGCGGATGCACTGTGAGCCCTGGCCTTCGGCTGCGGACTCTGGCCGAGGTCGTCGACCATCTCGGTGCCGGCGGGGAGACCGGGATCGTCGACGGCACCGAGATCCGGGTCCGGCGTCCGGCCGCCGGACGCAAGGACCGGGACAAGTTCATCTCCGGCAAGAGCAAGCAGAACGCCGGCAAGAGCATGGTGCTCACCGACGCGGACGGCCGGATACTCTTCTGCAGCCCGAGCAAGCCCGGAAGTTGCGCGGACATCACCCACGCCCGCCAGTCAGGGCTGGTCGAGCTCCTGGACAACGGTCCCGCGGTAGAGATCCTCGCCGATGCCGGCTACCAGGGTCTGGGCACGCAGACGGGCGGACGGGTGGTGACACCACCGCATCGCAAGTTCAAGAAGAACGCCCCGGACTGGTACGAGGAGATGTACGAGCGGCAGCGCAAGGCGCATTCTTCACGGCGTATCCGGGTCGAGCACGGCATCGCCCACCTCAAGAACTGGCGTGCTCTCACCCGCCACCTCGGTCGCCGCGAGCACATGAGTCACACCGTCCAGGCCGTCGCCGGACTGCTGTCCCATCAGCAGACCGCGGACCTGATCTCGGCACGGCAGAGGTGAACATCGGGTCTGACCGCCATCCTCGACGCCTCACCGCCAACCATGCACGAGCTCGTTGGGCAGCGGTACTTGTCGAAGTCGTAGCCCCGGTCGGCATACAGGCACCGGGACTTGCGGCCGGGGGCGGCCCCGCAGACCTCGGATTGACGGGATGGCGTCGAGTAGCGGCAGGAGTTGGGTGACGTCATGGCGGTTGCCGCCGGTGAGTGTGACGGCGAGCGGGGTTCCGTGGTGGTCGACGATCAGGTGGTGTTTGGAACCAGGAGGGGCGCGGTCGACGGCTGAGGGACCGCCGTGGTCCCCTCTTTGAGGGTCCGGATGTGCGAGCCGTCCACGGCACAATCGTCCATGTCCAGCGAGTCCGCGCGGCGCAGTTCGGCCAGCAGGGCGGTCAGCAGGCGTGGCCGGACGCCGGCCTCGGTTTCGTCACGCAACCGGCGCCAGGCCGCCACACCGGAGCAACCCACGACGGTGCTGGGAACGTCACGCCAGGCCACACCCTTGCGCAGGACGTAGATGATGCCGCCCAGTGCGACCCGGTCCGGCACGGGGAGCCGCCCGGGGTGACGGTGTCGGCGCGCGGGTCGTGCTGGCAGCAGCGGGGCTATCCGGCCCCCACAGTTCGTCGGGGACAAGGTTCTTGGTCACGGTGCTGAAGCCTGCCAGAGATTCCTGTTGAGCCCTCCGGGCCAGATCGACATACTCCCCGCATGACCAGCAACGGGGCCGAAGCCGTCGAGCAGGGATGGGACGCTCCCTGGTATCGCGTCCGAACAGATCGGTTCCAGGCATCATTTCTGCCCAGTGCGGAAGAGCCCCTGGATGCCGTCTGCAACGTCGATGTCGAGGTCCGGCTGACAGCGGACGAGTCACGCTGGAGCGCGACCGTGTTCACTCTTGCTGAGGTCGAGCGCCTTATGGAAAAGGACTCCCGAACCGGCGAGTCCCTGAGCGGCCGCTACTTCTGGTGCTCCGACGGTCTCATCGTTCGAGACGCAGGCATCGACAACATCACTCACGTGCTGACCGGTCTGCTCGATTGCGGTGACTTTACGCAGGTCCTTCATCGGCTCGACGACGACTGACCATCGGCCCCATTCTGAAACGATCTATTAGCCTCGATCTTTCGTGACGGTCCGTCGGTTTCTTCGGCGGGCCGTTTCGGTTGTTCGGGGTCGGTGGTGGGCACGCTGATGGCCCGGCTGTCGCGTCGGGTGGGCGCCGGGTTCCACGGCTCCGGTCGGGGTGGTGCTGGTTGCAGGGACGGGAACGCGCTGGTCAGCCGGGGTTCGGGAGAGTTTCGAGCCGCGCCAGGGCGTCGGTGATCACGTCGGTCCAGGGCCAGTGGCGTGCGAATCTCAGGTGCCGGCGGCGGGCGGTGGTGATGATCTGGGCGGCGGCGGAGAAAAGCCGGAGCCGGAGCCGGCGGGGTTCCCACCTGCGGGTTTTGCCGGTCAGGGCGAGCATGGGCATCCAGGCCAGCAGGTCCAGGGCGAGCTGGACGATCTCCAGCCAGATCTGGTTCTGTGCGGTGTCGTGCAGGGGCAGGTTGCGCAGGCCGGTGGCCCGTGCGGCCCGGATGCGGTCCTCGGCTCGGGCCCGCTGACGGTGCCGCAGCTCCAGCGCCGCAATCGCCATGTCGCTGGTGTTGGTGGCGAAGCAGGTCAGCCGCAGTCCGTCAGCGTCGGTGATCCGCAACTGGGCGCCAGGGTGGGGCCGTTCCTTGCGGACGATCAGCCGCATTCCCTTCGGCCAGCCCTTCAGGCAGTCGCCGGTGATCTCGGCGACCCATGCCCCGTCCCGGATCTCGCCGCCGGGCTCGATCGCTGCCGTCCAGGCGGTGGCGGGGACCTTGAGTACGGCTTGGTGAATCTGCTCGGTGATGGTCATGCCGACCGAGTACGACAGCCACCGTCCGCGCTGGGCGAGCCAGGCCGTGAACTCATGTGTTCCGCCCCCGGAGTCGGTAGGAATCAGCGTCCGGCGTCCGCGCCGGTACTTCTTCGGCAGTTGCGCCAGGGCGAGTTGGGCCGTGGTGATGTGGTCGGCGGCGGTGTTGCTGCCCGCGTTGCCGGGCCTGAGCAGGCCGGCCACTGGTTCCCCGCTCCCGCCGCTTCCGTGATCGACGAACCCCATCAGCGGGTGGTGTCCGAAAGTCTTCTTCCAGGTCGCGGTGGCGTCCTGCTTCTCGGAGTGGGCCAGCACGAGCACCCCGTCCAGGTCCACGATCACCTCCCCTGAGGCGTCCGGGGCCGCATGCTTGGCCACGTTCCAGACGTGCTCGCGTGCTGCGGCCCGCGCGGTCCGTATCGCGGAGAGGGCCTTCGGCCCAGCCTCGGCAAGGGTGTCGATGAGGCGGGAGACCGTCGGATCGGAGGCGACAGGGCCGAAGACGTCCGGCTCGGCCCGCAGCATCGCGACGTCCGCGAGGCAGTCCCCGCCCAGCGCGACCGCCAGAGCCACGTCCAGCAGGATCTTGCCCGGATCGTGCACCGCACGCTGCTTCCGCCACGGCGCCAGCGTCCTCGACATCGCCTGATCCAGCCCGGCCTTGCGGACGGTCTCGACCAGCAGCACAGCCCCGGCCTGGGACACCACCGCATGGCCATAGCCCTCGACGCGGACACGCGGGTACGACCCGATACGCTTCTTCACCTGAGAAGTGCTTCTTTCCTTGCAGCCAACAGGACCCTAGACAAGTCCCATCGTTGCAGGTCAGGGGCACTTCTCGCTTTTTCGACCAAGCATCGGACAGCCACCGTGGTGAAAGCGCGAGGTTAGGGAGTCGATGGCTTGGCGTTGGAGGCGGAGCCGGACGTGGGCGTAAACGACGGCGGTGACGCCGATGTGGGAGTGTCTGAGGAGTTCCTTGATCACGACGAGGTCCACGCCCTGCTCCAGGAGAAGGGTCGCCGTCGAGTGTCGGAGGTCGTGGAAGCGGATGCGGCGGAGTCTGGCCCGGTCGAGGAAGCTACGGAAGCGACGGGAGGTTGACAGGGTCGGGAGGCCCACCGGTCGGCGTGGTGAAGACCAGGCCGCTGCCCTTCCTGCCCGAGCCGACAGCCTGGCGTTCCATGTCCCGCCGCTCCTTGTCTTCCTTGAGGGATGGAGGCATTCGGTCGGGAGGGCGATGCGGCGTTCGGACCTCGGGTCTTGGTGGGCAGATGTGTGAGACCGCCGGTGCGGGTGCGCTGGAGCGAGCGCCTGATGCTGACCGTTCCAGTGGTGAGGTCGAGGTCTTCCCAGTGGAGGCCGAGGAGTTCGCCCTTGCGGAGGGCGGTGCGAAGGGCGACGGAGTGTGCTGAGCCGGCGGGGAAGCGGGGCCTCCCGCCGGACACCGTGACACCCCGCGGACATCGCGCCTGCGGCGTCCCCGGACCGGCCGACCGGTCCGGGAACCGCGGGCACCGCAGGGTGTGCGGGGGACGGGGCCGGTCCGGGCTGTAGGGGCGGGCGGGCCGCGCGAGGTTTCCGCCATCGGCTGACGGGCGGTGCCCGATCCCGCCCGGGTTGCCGGCCGCATCGCAAGCGGCCACGCCCGGCCCGGTCGGGCAGGGCGCCGGGCCGCCCCGGCGGCCGAACCGTGCGTGCTCCGCCGCCGATCGCGGCGGCCGGCCGCCCCGGCGCCCGGGGCGGCGGCGCCCGGGGCGGCGGCGCCGCTCCCGCACGAGAGCGGCTCGGTCAGTGCGGGCCGGACTGCCGGCCGGGCTCCGCGGCCGTCGCCTCCGGGCCCTTCGTGCCCGGGTCCGTCGCGTCCGGGCCGGGCTCCGTGACGGCCGGGACCTCCGGCGGCCCGGATGCCGGCAGCGGTGCGGCCGGTTCCGGCAGCGTGCGGAACAGCAGCCAGCACAGGACCGGCATCAGGACGAGCGGGGCCAGGGCGGTCCGCAGCGAGGTCGCGTCGGCGAGGGCGCCCAGCGGGGGACCGGCCAGGCCGCCGACACTGACGGCGAGCCCGAGCGTGATCCCGCCCGCGGTGCCGACCCGCGAGGGCAAGTAGTCCTGGCCGAGAGTGACCTGCAGCGAGAAGGGCACGTAGAGGCCGACCGAGGTGAGCGCCACGAACAGGTACAGGGCCGGACCCGGCGCGACCAGCACACCCGCGACCGCGCCGGTCGCGACCAGGTACGACCAGCGGGCGACGGTGACCCGCCCCCAGCGGCCCGCCAGGGTGCCGCCCAGCACGGAGCCGACCGCGCCGCCGAGGTAGAGCACGAACAGGGCCGCCGTGCCCGCCGCGGCGCCGCCGTCCATCCGCTGCTGCGCGTACAGCGAGAGGAACGTACTCAGTCCCACGAAGACGATCGAGCGGCACACCACGGCCAGCGACAGCCGCACGAACGCGGCCCTGTCGTCCGCTCCGCACGCGCCCGCCGCGGAGGCCCCGGCAGTGTGCCGCCGTCCCAGCGCGCGCAGCACCGGCAGGCACAGCACGCTCCCGGCGAGCGCGGGCAGCGCCAGCAGCGGAGTCAGGTGCAGCCCGCCGCTCCCCACCACCGCGCCGACCAGCAGCGGGGCGAGGGCGAAGCCGAGGTTGCCGCCCGTGGAGAACCAGCCCATGGCGCTGTGGCTGCCGCGGGACGCGATCCGGGCGATCCGGGCGGACTCGGGGTGATAGGCGGCCACGCCGATTCCGGAGACCGCCAGGAACAGCACGGTCGCCCCGTAGGAGCCGCTGGTTCCGCTCAGGGCGATGCCCGCGCCGCCCACCAGCGTGCTGACCGGCAGGAGCCACGGCATCGACCAGCGGTCGGTCAGGGCACCGAACGCCGGTTGCACCACCGAGGACAGCAGGGAGGCGGCCAGCACCAGGCCGGAGACGGTGGCGTAGCCGTAGGCGCGCTCGGCGACGAAGAACGGGACCAGGGACGCCACCGCCCCCTGGTAGACGTCGACGCAGGCGTGCCCGAGGGACAGCAGAGTGATCGAGAGGTTTCTTCGCACAGCGCCATGCTCCGGGGCGGCGCGGCTGTCGGGCTTCCGATAATCTGCCAGATGATGCCGGAGAACCGCCACACCCCGATCGCTCCGACGCACACCCGGCGACTGGCCTCCGGTGGTGCGATCGACCCGCACCGGCACGACGACCACCAGATCGTCTACGCCGGACGTGGGGTGCTGATCGTCACGACCGGCTCCGGCTCCTGGGTCGCCCCGGGGAACCGCGCCATCTGGGTGCCGGCCGGCACGGTGCACGCCCACGAGGCCCGCGGGGAGCTCGATCTGCACCTGGTGGGGCTGCCCGCGACCGACAACCCGCTCGGCCTGGACGCCCCTACGGTGCTCGCCGTGGGTCCGCTGCTGCGTGAGCTGCTCATCGCCTACACCCGCGCACCCGACGACGAGAGCCCCGAACGCGCCCGGCTGCGCGGGGTGCTGCTCGACCAGTTGCGCGCCTCTCCGCAACAGCCGCTGCACCTGCCAGCGCCGGCCGCACCCGCACTGCGCGCGCTGTGCGGGATCCTGCGCGCCGATCCGGCCGACGACCGCACTCTTGCCGAACTCGGGCGCCAGGTCGGCGCGAGCGACCGCACCCTCTCCCGGCTGTTCCGCGGCGACCTCGGCATGTCCTTCCCGCAGTGGCGCACCCAACTGCGGCTCCAGCACGCCCTGGTCCTGCTGGCCGAGCAGGAGTCGGTCACCGCGGTGGCCCACCGGTGCGGCTGGTCGTCGACCAGCGCGTTCATCGACGTCTTCCGGCGGACCTTCGGGCACACGCCCGGCTCCCACCCGGCGGACTGACAGCCTCGGACGCACGCCCGGCGGCGACGGGAGGAAGCGGCCTCCGTCCAGCGGCAGTCCGGCCCGCAGCGGGTGGTGGCACAACCGTAGGGGGCTGCCGAGTGTCCAACCGATGGGCCGATGGGCCGATGGGCCCTCATGTGTTCGGCACTGTCCTTTGTGTTCGGCACTGTCCTTCGGAGGCTGCTGTGCTGTATCGGGTGAGCGAGGGTACCTGTCCCCGTGCGTCCGGATGCCGATCCACCTGCCCGGTTCGCTTCTGGGCCCATCCCGCATGTGCCCGGGGGAATGGTCGAACTGCGGTGACCGGGCAGCGACCGCACAGCGCCACCGACCGGCGTGCACTCCCGAATCCGTCCCGGAAGGAATCCCGATGCGCAAGTCGACCGTCGCAGCTCTCACCGCCTCCGGCGCGTTAGCCGGAATCATCGGCCTGGCGCCCACGGCCTCCGCCGAGGCCAGCCCGGCCGGCTGCCCCAAGGGGTACTTCTGCGCCTGGAGCGGCCCGGACCAGACCGGTTCGCTGGTGCTCAGGACGGCGGGCAACTGGAGCGGCAGCGTCGCCTTCAGGTCCGTGTTCAACAACGGCTACGCCTATCCCGGTGCCGATCACGTCGACATGACCTACTGGTACGAGGGGACCGCCACCTCCTGCTTCCACTACAACCCCGGTCCCGGCCAGTACAAATGGACCGCCTACCGCACGCTCGTCGTCCAGAAGGTCGTGTGGCGCGGCGAGTGCTGAGCGCGTGACAGAGCCACCGGCGCATCCCGCGGCACGTACCGCGCGGGATGCGACCCCGGCGAACCGACGGCTCCACGTTCACAGGCTGCCGAAGAAGGCGCGGGCCGTCAGCCCGAGACCGACAGCCACCACGAGTCCGGCCGTGAGCGCCGGGCCCCGGCGGCCGAGGCGGGTGACCACCCGGGACGACGCCAGCCGGGAGAGGCGCTGTGAGCCGGTCAGCGCGTCGCGGAACTTCACCAGCGCGACACCCGCCGCGGTCAGGGTGAGCGCCATGCCGAGTCCGTAGCCGAGGACGAGCAGCACGCCGAAGGCCGTACGTCCCAGGGCCACGGCCCCGAGCAGTACGACGAGCGCGGAGGGGCTGGGGACGAGTCCGCCCGCGATCCCGACACCGATCAGGCCGCGCCGGGCGTGGGCGCGGGCGGGCCGGGGAGCGGCGCCGGGACGGGCCCCGGCCTCCGCGCGGGGCTCGGTGGCCTCCGCGGCGGGGGCCAGCACGGCGACACCGCCGTGCGATGTCCTGTCGGCGTACGGCTGACCCGGGTGCGGGTGTCCGGGTGCGTGCTGCCCGTGACTGTGCCCGTGACTGTGCCCGTGCCCGTGCCCGTGGCTGTGGGAGTGGGAGTGGGAGTGCCCGTGCCCGTGGGAGTGACCGTGGAAATGGCCGATTCCGTCGCCGCTGCTGCGCAACGCCCCTTTCAGCAGCGCCAGACCGATGCCGGTGACCAGCAGTCCGCTGGCGACTCCCAGCCACCCCAGCACCGACTCGCCCGCCAGACGGGTCGTCAGGGGAAGGGCGAAGCCGAGGACCAGGACACCGGCGGTGTGGGTGAAGGTGACTGTCGCACCGACGGTCACCGCGTCCCGCACGCTGCCGCGCCGTCCGGCCAGATACGCCGCCATGATGGTCTTCCCGTGGCCGGGCATGGCCGCGTGCGACGCGCCGAGCACCAGAGAGAGGGCCAGCGCCAGCAGTCCCACCGGCAGGGTCAGGGTGTCGGCACCGACGAGGGAGTCGAAGAGGCCGGTGACCCGGGTCAGCGCGGCGGTCAGCGGCCCGGCGCCCGGCAGTTCGGCGGGCAGGGCGGGAGCGCCGTCCCCGGCGCCCGGCTCGGTCCGCAGCGTCGCCGAGCGCTGGTCGAGGGGGTCGGCGAGCAGGTCCGCCGGGTAGTGCCGCAGCTCGTCGGTCGCGGACGACGTCGGCAGCGGAGACGAGGACAGCCGCACGCCGCTGCCTTCGGCGGTCATCTCGTGCCAGCCGACGCTGGTCCCCGCGAAGGAGTCGGTGACCTCGACCCGCGCCGGGGAGGAGAGGTCGGCCGGACCGGTGAGACCGCAGTGCAGCCGGCTGGTCCGCAGCCCGGCCTGACCGGGGTGTCGGGTGAAGGCGCTGGTCCGCACGCGCCAGTGGACTCTTTCGCCGTCGACCCGCGCGGTGACCTTCCGCGCCAGCTCGTCGCACTGCCGGCGCGCGTACGTCTTCCGCTCGGCTGTGGAGGCCCGTCCGTCCGCGTCGGCGTCGACGGCCGGCAGTTCCTGGGCCGCGGCGATCTCGGCCCGGTCGACGACGGCCGTGACGTCGATCCGGTCGGGGAAGAGAGTGAACCCGTCGTAGTGGTTGACGGTGAAGTTGCCCAGCGGATGGGCCTGCGCGGAGGGCGCGCCGCCCAGGAGCAGCAGCGCCGCCCCGGCGGCGAGGACCGCTGCCCTCGCGACGGTCGGTACAGGGGCTCTGCGCCGCGGTCGGCCGGTCATGCCTCGGCTCCGATCCTGGTGAGTGTCCGGCGTGCGACCGGTGCGTGGAGCGGGTGGAAGTGCGGGTCGGTCCGCAGAGCGGCCCGCAGGTCGGTGCGTGCGGCGGCGCGGTCACCGAGGGCGTGGTGGATCATGCCGCGGTGGTAGCGGTAGAGGGCGCTGCGGGTCCCCAGACGCAGGGCCCGGTCGGCGTGGGAGAGCGCCTCGCGGTCGCGGCCCGCCCGGTGCAGTGCCCAGGCGTAGGCGTCGTGACTGGCGAGGAACGGGCGGCTGCGCACTGCCCGGCGTCCGAGTTCGACCGCGCGGTCGGCGGCGCCGTGATCGGCTTCGAAGAGCACCGCCTCGGCGTCGTCCCGGACCCCGGCCTGCTGCAGGAGGCGCTCCTGGGCCCGGTACACGGCGTACTGCTGACGTGCCTTCCCCAGGTTGCCCCGCGCCTGCTGGAGTTCGCCCAGCGCGATCACGTAGGCCGGCTGGGGCACGTGGGCGATCGCCTGCTCGAAGTCGTCCACGGCCCCGGCGTGCCGGCCGAGTGCGGTGCGGGCCCGCGCCCGCACTTCGAGGAGACCGGGGTTGTCCGGAACGCTGCGCAGGCCCGCGTTCGCCTCCCGCAACGCGGAGGAGGGCGCACCGGCCTGCAGCGCCAATTCGGCCAGGTGGTAGCGCGCGAAGGCCGTGTCCCCGGGGTCGGACGCCGCCTTCAGCGCCCGGCGCATCAAGGCGCGTGCCCGGTCGGTCTCGCCGCGCAGTTCCCACGTGTAGGAGGCGCGCGCGAGCGCGGGAGTGCCGGGTTGGAGGTCGACCATCTTCTGGACGGCCTCGAAGGATTCCCGGTACCGGCCCAGTTGGGTGTAGGCGTCGCCCAGCACTCCCTGGGCGGCCGCGTTGGCCGGATTGGTCCGCGCCGCGCGGCGGGCCCAGCGCAGTGCGTCGCGGAACTCGTGGCGTCCAGCCGCCAGCGCCCCCAGTCCCACCTCCGCGGTGAAGTTGTCCCGCGGCTGCAGGTCCAGTGCTCTGTGCAGGGCCTTCTCGGCCTTCGGGTAGTAGGAAGGATCGGCCGTCGTCTTGGCCTGTTGTACATACTCCAGCCCTAGCTGGGCCCATGCCCGGGGGTTCTTCCCGGTACGGCGGATCTGCTGCCGCAGTCCTTCGATCCGGCGCTGGGCGGCGTCCTCGGACGAAGCGACTGGGGTGCGTCTCCCGCCCGCCGACGGGTCGGCCCGATCCGGCGCGAGCCCCAGGGCACCGGCCGCGAACAGCGCGGTCCCCAGCGCGAGGACGGCACCTGTTCTGCGCAGGTGTCTGCGCCGCGCTCGCCGCCCCGCGTCGTGCGCGGCGGGAGGGGTGCGGTCGGCGGGCCGGTGCGGCGGTGCGGTGGTCATGGAGCCCCCGGAGGTCGGCTGTGCGGAGAGGGACGGACGGCCCGCGTGTCTCCGGTCGGGTGCCGGATGTCTGCAGGCCGTCCGTGATGAGCGGTCAGGTCATGCGGAGGTGCGGTGCCCCCGTCCGGACCCGCGGCGCCGGAGGCGCAGACCGCCGGCGCCCAGCAGCAGCGCGCCGAGCGCGGCGAGCCCGGCCGGAGCAGCCGCTTCCTGCGGCACGCCCAGGAAGCCCGCCCGGTCGCCCTCGGCGGCGGACTGCCGTGCTCCGCCACCGGAACCGGCGTCGTTCACGCTCTTGGTGTGCGGCAGCGCCACGTAGGGGAAGGTGTTCCCGAAGGCGCGATCGTTCGCATCCACCCGGTCGCCGTCGGCCAGCGCCTCGACCGGCTTGCCGGTCTGGGCGGCGCCTTCGACTGCCTGCAAGGAGATGTCGACGACGTCGTCCGTCAGCCTCCTGCCGTTGGGGAAGCCCGCCAGGTCTCCGCCCAGCACCCCGAGGCGGTCGGGCTTTCCGGCCGGCGCGACGCCCATGTTCAGCCGCAGCTCCTCCGCGGGGACGATCCGGTCCCGGTCGGCGTCCTTGTTGAGGCGGTGGGCGTTGAGATCGGCTTTGATGGGGCCGCACGCCTTGCAGATGCCGGTCAGGTAGATCTCCGCCAGGTCGTCCCGCGGGGTCTCGGGCGCGGGGACGCCGTAGACCTTCTCGATGGTCTTGGGCAGGATCGGGTCGTAGACCTTGTCGACGACCGGCTGTACGGTGCGGTCCTGGTCGGGGGAGATGCTGTTGAAGGCGTCCTTGTACTTGCGGGGCACCACCACCTCGTTGACCAGGGGGTTGCCCAGCCGGGAGACCTGGCGGTAGCCGTGGTGCCGCTGCGCGTCGCGGCCCTCGAGGACGCTGGCTCCCTTGCGGTCGGTGGTGGACCACACGCCGATGACGGGGTTGCGCTCGGCGTCGCCTTCCAGCGCCAGGTGCTTCTTGGGCACCTGGACGGCGAGCGTGTTGACGTTGTAGCCCGCCAGCGTGTCCTTGCCGCGCTCGCTCAGGTCCCCGCCGTAGAGCAGGTCGAAGACCCGGAGGTCGAGGAAGAACGAGTCGTCGGACTGGCCGCTGAACGCCTTGCCGCCGCCCGGCAGCCGGCGTACGGCCTGGTCGCGGAGTGCGCCGTAGTCCGGCATCGAGGCGGGCCCGACCCGGGACGGGGCCACGGGGGCGTTGTGCAGCAGGGTGCGGGTGCGGCCGTCGGCGCGGGTGACGCGCAGGTCGTAGGTCTGCTTGAACAGCAGATCGGGGTCGTCGAAGCCGGTGACGACGCCCTTGTTGTACAGGAACTGGCTGCCGGCGTTCTTGGTGCGGTTCCGGAAGGTCCAGGTGTACGTGGTGTCCGGGCGGCCGTCGCCGTCACTGTCGATTTTGATGTTGTAGCGGGCGTCTTCGGCGAACGGGTAGAAGTTCGGCCCGCCGTTCGGTTCCTCGAAGGGGATCCAGTTGGCGACCAGCGTGACGGTGTCGGGCTTGTCGGGGCTGGTGAACGCGTAGACGTCCGTGTTGTCCGCGCGGGGGTCGCCCGAGATGAGCGGGGCCTCGCGGTGGCTGGACGCCGCGCTGGTGCCCGGTGCCAGGCCGGTCACGGCGGCGGCGGTCGCCAGGATGCCGACGCCTGTCGTGACCAGTGCGCGGTCGAACGCCTTCCCGTCGGGCAGGCGGAACCTGCGGGTCGATGAACGGTTTCTCATGAAGGTCCTTCCGGTCGGCCGCCGGTATCGGGTCGAAGGCGTGACTGCTGCCGGCTGATCAGCCCGGTCAGTACCTCGGTCACGGTGATCCGCTGGGCGGAGAGGTGTCCGCGGAGCCGAATGGCGCGTCGCCCTTCTCGGTGCTCCGCAGGGCAAGCAGAAGTAGAACATCGAATTGCGCAGTCGCCGGTAATTCGGATCCGTGTGTATCCAGAAGTAAGGGGATGTGCGTCCGGCGGAGTGTGATTGTGCGCGTGGTTCGGACTGTTGCATATGGTTTGCAATAGGTTTGCACGGGGAGATTGATTCGCAGGTCGGAGAGGGTTCTGCGAGTGTGCGGCGCATTCCTGCGCGCCGCTGGGAGCCCGTGCCCGCGGGCGGACGATGTCAATGAGGCGGGGTGGGGTTACTGCTTTCGAGTGGTGAGTGTCGGCGCGGCCAATCCGGCGGCGCCACTACCCCGAACCGGGAGTGACGGGCAGTACGGGCAGTACGGCCGGCCCGGGCGGCGCCGCAGGGTGCTCCGTGGCTGCGACAGGAGGTGGGCGACATGCGGGGTGTCTCGAGTGCGGCGCCGCTCGGAGGGGTGCTGCTGCCGTGGCCGGCGTCGAGGAGCCCTCCCGGGCTGATGGTGCGTCACCGGGGTGGGGCGCCGTCCTGCGCCCCGGCCCGGCCGTTGGGTGTGCAGGTTCGATCCGGCGGTGCGGCTCCTCTCCCGCCCCCGGAGTCTTCGACCGCCCCGTCCGCGGCGAAGCCGTGGGTGCGGGGCTGCGCGTCTCGCGAGAGCGCCGGGGTCCGTGCGGCCGACGGGGCGGATCAGTCGCTGTCGTCGGCCTGGACGGCGCGCGGGGAGGGGCTCGGGGTTTCGCGGAGCCTGGCGAATGACACGGAGCTCTCGATCAAGTAATTAATCAACGCAAACGAGAGGACACAGTGTAGCGGTCTCGGAATACTGGACAAACGGAATGGGTGGCCCGCTCTTGCGGTGGGCTGCTCCCTTTCTGTGCGTGGAAATAATTGCCGGGAAGTGATGCGCTCCGGGCCGGCCAGCGGAAAGCCGGACCTCGGGCCGGGCGTGGAACCGGTGTGCGCAGCATCCCGCACGGAGCTGGCCCGCGCGCCGCGACCGTGCCGAGGCCGACCGCGGGCGGATGCGCCGCCCGGTGCGGCGGGTGCGGCGGGTGCGGACGGCGGGGCCGCCGGGTGGGCCGACCCCCGGACGGCGCTCGGAAGGTCGGTGGTCCCGCTGGTCAGTAGTCCTGCGAGGACGCCATGTGCGCCGCCTCCGGGCTGCCGCCCACCCGCCGCAGATGGACGTGCCGGCTGAGCCGGATCACCGGCCGGACCAGGAGCTCCACGCTTCCGATGAGAAAGCACCAGGTGCCCGGCACGGTCCACGCCTCGGAGAAGAACATCACGCTGCCGACGATGAACCAGAGGGCGATGAGGATGTCGTTGACGATGCTCGCGGTGGCGTACCGCCGGCGGATCACCAGTTCCTCGTGGCCGATCTGCACGATCAGCGGACGCGGGGACGTCTCGCGGTCCGACGGCCGGGACGTGCTTCCGAGCCGGTGCGGGCCGGATGCCTCTCCCTCGGCGGGGACACTCGTGGACGTGGACTCGGACATCTGCGGACACCTCCTGAAACGGGACGGCCGGGCATCGCCGGACGCCCCGGCGACCGCGCACCACTCGCGCGGAGAATGCTGACGACCCTCTGCGCCCGTACCCGGCACCCGGCTGCCTGAACGTGGCAACTGCCGCCCACGGCACGCGATCCGGGACCGGTGCAGGAGTTCCGCTGCTGTTCCCCTTCCGTACAGGTCGCGGGCCCGGGCGGCTGGCACGCTCTTGCGGGTCTGCGCGCCGGTGACCGGTGAGGCAGCACAGGAAATCCTCGTCCTCACAAGGCTGGGCATGTCAACTGATGAAGCTTCCGCGGGTCCGGTGACCCCACCCGCGAGTCCGGTGGTTCCTTCCGCGGTTCCGGCCGCTGCCGCCGAGTCCGGAGCCGGCGCCGGGCCGGCCGCGTCCGGGCAGGCGCCGCCGGTGCGCCGCGAGCACCGCTTCGACATCGATCTGCTGCGGGTGATCTGCGCCTGCGCGGTCATCACCGGACACGTCGGCGGCGAGTGCATGCTGGCGGTCGGCAAGAGCGCGGAGAACGGCCGCGCTGTCTACTGGACGGGCCTCTTCCTGGACTCGGTGACCAGTTGGGCCGTGCCGATGTACTTCGCGATCGCGGGCTGGGCCGTGCTGGTGGGGGCGCCGCCGCGGAACGGCGGGACGCTGCGCAAGCGTTCACTGCGCATGATCATCCCGGTGGGGATCTGGTCGGCGGTCTACCTGCTGTGGGGACGGCTGCGGGACACGAACGGCGGACCGACCTCGAAGCTCGCGCTGGACGCGCTCTTCGGCACCGTCCAACCGGCCTTCCATCTCTGGTACTTCTACGCCCACGTGCCGCTCATCCTGATCCTGGGCTTCGTGATGCTGCTCAAGGCCGGCAAGCGCCCCTGGGGCGTGGTGGCCGCACTCGTGGTGATCTCGGCGGGCCCCACGGCCTTCAGCGATCTCGCCCGGCTCACCGGCTGGGACGTGCCGCACTTCGGCTGGCAGGTCGGCAGCTACTCACTCGTCTACGCCGTGATCGGAGCCCTGCTGCTCAGCCTGCCCGCCACCCGGCGCAGGCACCGCGGCTGGTGGCTCGCGGGCACTGTGCCGGCCCTGGGCCTGGTGCTCTGGTCGCAGGACCGCATCCACTTCGTGATCCCCAACGCCAGCATCTTCGTCGCCGCGCTCAGCGTCTGCGTGCTGTTCGCCGCCAACGGGGTGCGGATCCCGGAGCGGATGCGTCCGACGCTGACCAAGCTGACGGACGCCGGGCTGGGAGCGTTCATGTTCCATGTGCTGCTGCTGAAGACGATCTCGCCCGCGTTCGTCTCCGCCGATCGCGGATGGCTGGGCGCGGCCGGGGCCGCGGCCGCGCTGACGGTCCTCACGGTGGTGCCGTCCTTCGGCCTGAGCATGCTGTGGGGGCGGTTCAAGCTGAGGCGCTACCTGGGGTAGGCAGGCGCGACCGCGGGGCGCGGACCGACGGAGGGAGGGCCGGTGCCGGACAGCAGTCCGGCACCGGCCCTCCCTCGTGCGTCGGTCCCGAGCCCGTCAGCCCCGGACCGCTGCCTGCGCCGCGCGGATCCGGCGGGCCGCCCAGCGTGCCGACGGGCTGGTCCGCAGCAGCCTGGCCCGGACCGACGTACCGCCACCCGGGAGAGCGAGTGCGGTCAGCCGACGGCGCTTGAAGTAGCGCTCGGTGGCCTCACCGAGGTGGTCCTCCAGCCAGGCGGCGGCCTCCTGGCGCAACTGCGGATGGAGCTTGGCCTGCATGCAGTAGCCCACGGTCCGCACCAGAGCCCCGAGTTCGCCGGCCCGCTCGGCGACGGTGGGGGCGTCCTCCATGCGGTCGGCCGGCTCGGGCACCGCGAAGTCGACGATCGTGACGGGCACGCGGTTGCTGTTCTGGTAGGGCGTCAGCCGCTCCAGCAGCGTCTCCGTGCCCACCCTGGCGATCGCGATGCCGTAGTAGGCGGCCGCGGTCAGCAGCGCGGTGGAGAAGCAGCCGACGACCAGGGTGGGACGGCAGCGGTCGTACACGGCCTCGGCCAGCACGGGGCCTTCCAGGACGTGCAGTCGCACTCCCGCCCGGGCGGCTTCCTGCTCCAGGACGCGGGAGTAGCGCGCCGGAGCGGTGGGGTGCGGCTTGAACACCACACACGAGTGTCCCGCGGCCACCGCCCCGCGCAGCATCCGCGCGTGGAGCTCTTCTTCCTCCTCGGGGGTGAGGATGCCCAGTGCCGCCAGGTACTGCCCCAGCAGCACGGCGCTCGGGCGGTCCCGTGCGACGCGGGCCAGCTCCGGCTCCCCGGCGGCGGCCTCTCCCAGCTCACCGAGCACCTTCAGGAACGCCGCATCGGGTACGGCCTCGGGCGGCACGGTGTGTTCCGCCAGCAGCAGCGGGCGCAGGCCGGGCACCAGATCCAGATGCAGCAGCCGCTGGACACGGCAGCCCAGCCACTGGGGGAGCCGCTCCCGGGTGGGTCCGTAGCTCATCAGACCGTCGGCGTACACGTGCACCGCACTGCCGCTGAAGACGGTGGCCAGCGCTTTGGCCGGGCTGACGTGGACGGATTCCACCACCAGCTCCACCGGCGCGCTCCCCAGCCCCCAGGCGTGCCGGAACATCCGCTCCCACACCGGCGCCTCGTCCCGCAACGGGGCCCAGGTGCTGGGGTGGTAGGGCTGGATGGCCTCGTTCCAGTCGACGATCTCGTCGAAGCGCGCCGCCAGCCGCTCGAAGCCGTTCATCGTGGGCAGGCGGGTGGCCGCCTCCGGAGTGGCGGCATTGTTGGAGACCAGCAGGATGCGGCGTGCCGCGTCCTGCTTCCCGAACTGCCCCGCGTCCACGGAGGCGGCCAGGGTCGCGGCTCCGTAGAGCGTGGAGACCTCGAAGATCTGGACGGGGCGGGCGGACTGCTGGTCGGGGCGGCGCTGCTGCGCCGTTCCACGGGAATCCGGCATCGGTCAGGCCGCCTTTCCGGCCGCCGCGCGCATGCGCTGCAGTCTGTCGGCGCGTTCGTGGTCCATCTCCGCCAGCGTCCGGTCCAGCACGTCCTGGGGCATGCGCTGCAGCGCGGAGGTCACCCTCTTCTTCAGCTGCCGTGCCACCGGGGCGTGGTAGCGCCGGATGTTGGCCAGGTGGAAGGCGATGAGCGCGCAGTAGGTCCGCACCGCCTTGGGCAGGAAGCGGTCACCTTCCGGATCGGCGGCCAGGTCGGCGAGGAGCGCGTCGTGGGCGGGGATGAAGTCCAGTTGCCGGGCGTCCCGGATCTGGGTGAGCGAGGTGGTCACCCCGCGCCGGTAGAACACCCCGAGCAGGCCCGTGACCGCGAACGAGCGGGCCGCCAGGTGCAGCCGCCAGGTCCACAGCCGGTCCTCGGCGGTGCGCAGGTCGGCGGCGAAGCGCAGCGCCCCGTCCTCGAACAGGGCGCGGCGGTAGACGCCGGCCCAGACGAACGGGTAGTCCACCATCGTCTCCGCCTGCGGAGGGGCTATCACATCCCGCGGGTGCAGCACCGCGTCGCGTACCGGTGCCGGGGCGCGGCGCACGACGCGCTTGGTGCCGGTGCTCTGCACATGGTCGGTGCGCACGAAGTCGCAGTCCAACCGCTCGATGACGCGGACGAGTTCGTCGAGGTGGCCGGGGCCGTACCAGTCGTCACCGTCCAGGAAGGTCAGGTAGTCGCCGCGGGCCGCCTCGATCCCGGCGTTGCGGCTGCGGGCGATGCCCCGGTTCTCCTCGTGCCGGATGACGGTGGCGCCGGGGAGGCGCTGCTCCCACCTGTCCAACATCTCCGGGGTGGCGTCCGTGGAGCAGTCGTCGACCAGGATGAACTCCGTTGTCGGCCCCGCGTTGTTGGCGAGGCTCCTCAGGGTGTCTTCCGCGAATTCCTGCACATTGTGGCACGGCACGATGACGGAGAGTTTGGGCATATGTAATCCAGGAGATAGTGCGAAGTGGGCGGGACGGTGAACTGACAGTGAATTCCGGTGGTCGACTGTATGGAAGAACAATGCGGCGGGCCGGTATCCGGATCGGGATGCTGCGAGGCGAGCGGATAGGCGGCACAGGCGGTGAGCCTACCCTCCCGGCCAGGGGTTTCTGAAGGTCACGCGCGATTACCGGCGCTTCTGCCCGGGTGCGGATCCCCACACCGGAAAGGTGTTCGTGCGGCCGGTGAATTCTCGATGGCCGGAATTCTGCTCCGGTCGGAATTCCCGCCGAACAGGGGGCCCGAGCCGTGCGCCGCTCGGGGCGCGGGGCGGGCGGCGCCGCCGCGCGGGGCCGGGCTGCGCCGCGCCGGGATGCCCGCACTGCCCCGGTCGCCTAGGCTCGAAGCACGCGAGGCCGCCCCGACCGCCGACCGGGTGCGCGTCGGGCCGCGGAGTCCGCCGGTGCTCTCCACCGGTGTGCGGCTTCCCCCAGTGAAGGAGCGCGTGCCATGCCCGAGAGCCGATCGAGCGGCAATGCCTTTCCCGCGCCCAGCGAGGGAATGGCGGTGACCGTCTTCCTCACCGTGAACGATGTGGCGCGCTCGCGCCGGTTCTACAGCGAGGTGCTGGGCGGCGAGATCGTTCTGGCGGAGAACCCCTGCACCATCCGGCTCGCCAACAGTTGGATCATCATGAACCCCGGCGGCGGGCCCACGCCCGACAAACCCGGGGTGACGCTGCAGGCCCCCGAGAGCCGGGAGGTCGTCTCCAGCTTCATGAACCTCCGGGTGGCCGACATCCAGGCCGTGTACGAGGAGTGGACGGCCAAAGGTGCCGAATTCCTCACCCCGCCCCTCGACCGGGAAGCCGAACTGCGCTGCTACATGCGCGATCCCGACGGTTATCTGATCGAGGTCGGTCAGGCGACCGGAATGCTGCACGGACACTTCGCCCGTCGGGCCTGAGGGGCGGAGTCCGCGCCCCGTACGGCAAAGCGGCGCGCAGCGGAGCCGAAGGGACACACAAGGAAAGGGAAACGGCCAGGTACGCATACGTGCGCCGGGCCGGGAGCCGTGGCTCCCGGCACGGCGCACGCGGTGCCGCGGCGGTCCGGCGCGCAGGGCGCCGGACCGGTGCTGCGGAGGGTTACGGGAAGGTGAGCTTGAAGCTGTTGATGTACCCGGTGTCGAAGTAGGCCCGGTCCCGGACCTTCAACTGCCAGACACCGTTGGCGTTCTCGGCCGAGGCGTCGACGCTGTAGGTGGTGTCGATGTTCGGCGTCGAGTCGCCGGAGGAACTGTGCAGGCGGTACGACCTGCCGCTCGGGCCCACCAGGTCGACCTGCAGGTCACCGCTGTAGGTGTGCACGATGTTCACGCCCACCTTGAGGTTGCTGGGGGCCTTGCCGCTCAGACCGGTGGTGGTGATCTTGGAGGTCACCGCGGAGCCGGGGTAGTCCGGGATGGAGACGTCCGTGTCGTTGGTGAACGTCTTGCCGTCCCCGGGATCGGGGTCGCCGGGGCGTTCGCCGACGTTGACACCGGCCCAGGCGTCCGCCACCGACTTGTACTCGGCGCTGTCGGTGCCGTACAGGTCACCGGCGACCGCCAGGGTGCCGGAGCGCGCCCCGGCGTAGTTGGTGGTGGAGGTGAACTTGGTGGTCAGCGCCTTGTACCAGATCAGCGCGGCCTTCTCGCGGCCGATCCCGGTGACCGGGAGACCGTCGGAGGTGGGCGAGTTGTAGCTGACGCCGTTGATGACCTTGGCGCCGCTGCCCTCGCTCAGCAGGTAGAACCAGTGGTTGGCGGGACCCGACGAGTAGTGCACGTCGCTGTTCCCGATACCCGAGTACCAGTAGTCCTTGGAGGCGCCGTCCCGGCTGGGCTTGTCCATGTAGCGCAGCGGGGAGCCGTCACCGTTGATGTCGATCTTCTCGCCGACGAGGTAGTCGCCCTTGTCGGTCGAGTTGTCGGCGTGGAACTCCACGGCTGTGCCGAAGATGTCCGAGGTCGCCTCGTTCAGGCCGCCGGACTCACCGCTGTAGATCAGGCCGGCCGTGGCCGAGGTGACACCGTGGGTCATCTCGTGTCCCGCCACGTCCAGCGAGGTCAGCGGCTTGTTGTTGCCCGAGCCGTCGCCGTACGTCATGCAGAAGCAGGAGTCGCTCCAGAAGGCGTTGACGTAGCTGTTGCCGTAGTGGACCCGGGAGTAGGCGGCCTGGCCGTCACCGCGGATGCCGGAGCGGCCGTACACCTCCTTGTAGTAGTCCCAGGTCTCCGCGGCGCCGAAGTGCGCGTCCGCACCCGCGGTGGCGGCGTTGGACGGGCTGCCGTTCCCCCAGGTGTCCGAGGACTGGGAGAAGAGGGAGCCGGTGCCGGAGGTCCCGTGGTTGAGGTTGTAGGTCTTGTGGCCGCCGCGGGCGTTGTCGGTCAGTGTGTAGTTCGAGCCCGACTGCGCGGTGCCGAGGGTGACCTGGCCGCTGTACTGGGTGTTGCCGATGCCGGTCTCGATGCCCTGCCACTGGCTGAGCTTCTTGCCGGTGCGCGCGTCGGTGACGACGTGCAGCTCGCTGGGTGTGCCGTCGTGCTGCAGTCCGCCGACGACCGTCTCGAAGGCGAGGGTGGGCTTGCCCTCGACCAGCCAGACGACCTTGCGCGGTCCGCGGTCGGCGTCGGTCTTCTTCGCCCCGGCGGCGTCGGCGGCCTTGAGCGCCTGCCGTTCCGCCGTGCCGGGCCGGACGCCTGCCTTGGCGGAGAGGTTCTTGAGGGCGTGCTTGGAGGCCCGGCCGACCTCCTTGGTGGTGCCCTTCGCGGTGGTCTCCACGACGAGGTCGCCGCCGAGCACGGGCATTCCGCGGTAGGTGCGCTCGTAGCGCGTGTGGACGGTGCCGTCGCGGTCCTTGAGCACGTCGCGGACGACCAGCTTCTCCTTGGCGCCCAGGCCGAGCTTGTCGGCGGTGGCGGCCTTCTTGCTGTCCGCCTTCCGCAGCAGCGCGTCGCGCTGGGCGGGCGAGAGCTTGACGGGCAGGGCCCCGGTGTCGGCGCCCTTGGCGGCTGCCGCTGCGGTGTCGCGGCTCTGGTCGTCGGCCGCGGCCGGACCGGTCTGGACGGCGACCGAGAGCAGGGCGGCCACGGCGCCGAGCGCGACGCCCGCCGATGCCTTCGGCGGCAGCAGGCGTCTGTGGGAGGTGGGGGTGGTGCCTCTGTGGGAGGTTGATCTTCGCAAGACTGGCTCCTTCTGCTGGCCGCACGGGCGTGCGGCCTGGGAGACCGGACGGCGGACGACCGTCCGGCGGATCTCGGCAGAGCAAGGCGGAGCAAACGCGAGCTGGTGGAACGGTGTTGCTGGTGCGGCGACCGGAACGACCAGCACCGCGTGGGGGAACTACCGCTCGCTGTTCGTGCAGTGGTGCGAGCGGCCAGTCGCAGACTGCCACTCGGGACAAGCTCCTGTCAGGAGCGCATCAAGGGTTTGGCCGGAAACGGTCCGTTGTCCGTGCGTTCACGTCCGCTATCCGGTGCCGTTCCTTCAGCCGCACGCTGCGCCGCGCCGGTCCGTCGCCCGGCGAACGGCGCCTCAGGCCCCGCCGGTCCAGGGCTCGGTCGCCACGACCGCCGACACCGGCAGCGGCCCGTAGAGGTGCGGAAACTCCTCACCGCCGGGAGCTGCCGGTTCGTAGCGGACGGGGGAGGAGAGCCGCTCGGTGTCGACGACGAGGACGACCAGCCGGTCCGGTGCCACCTGGTCGCCGTAGAGCGCGGCCGCCACGGCGGGGAGTTGGTGCCGCAACGAGAGATGGATGAAGCCGACCTCGCTCAGCGTCCGGCCACGGGTGGACATCTCGTACGTCCCCCGCGTGCAGGCTTCGTCCCACAGGACCCGTTCGGTGATGTGCAGTACCTCGGCCATCCCCGCACGGTAGTCGCCGTGCGCCCCTCGGGGGATCTGATACGCCCCCGGCGGTCCGCCCCCCCCCGGTGCCGGCCGCGAAGGACTCAGTCGCGGAACGAGCCGTCGGCCCGCCGCGCGTGCCGGGCCAGCAGGTGCCCGCACAGCGGGCAGTGGCGCCGCAGCGCCCGCTTGAGCACGTACCCGATGCCCGCCGTGCACACGTACACCAGGCCGACTCCCGCCGCCTGCAGCAGTTTTCCCAGTCCGGACTTGGTGCAGCTCTCGCAGTCCCGGCAGCCGGCAGCCATCGCGGATCCCTCGCCTTCGTTCCCGTTCGGTGGTCTTGCCCGGAAGGACGTGCGCAGGGCCGCGCACAGGTGCCCCCGGTACCGTGCCGCGACGGTCCGGGGACGGGCCTGTGACAGCGGACCGAGGTCCGACAGCGGAGCGAGGTCCGCTCCGCCGCGGAAAGCGGTGCCGCACCCCGGCATCGGTACTCCGCGCCCGGCCGAGGCGGCGACGGATTCCCGCCAGGCGCTCCGCGCCCCGGCCCAGCACGCACGCGTCGACCGGAGGCGCCGGGACTCCCCGGATCGGCGAGGGCGAAGGGTCAGCCTTCGGCTTCGGTCCTGTCGCCGGCCCAGAGAGTGTGGAAGACGCCGTCGCGGTCGGTGCGGCGGTAGGTGTGTGCCCCGAAGTAGTCGCGTTGCCCCTGGGTGAGTGCGGCGGGGAGACGTTCGGCGCGCAGGGAGTCGTAGTAGGCGAGGGCGGAGGCGAAGCCTGGTGCGGGGACGCCCTGGGTGGCGGCCGTGGCGACGACTGCTCGCCAGTCGTCCTGCGCGGCGGCGATCTCGGTCGCGAACCCCTTGTCGGTGAGCAGGCTGGGCAGTCCGGGCTGTGCGGCGTACGCCCTGGTGATCCGGTCGAGGAAGGCGGCTCGGATGATGCAGCCGCCGCGCCAGATCGCGGCGACCCTTCCGAGGTCGATGTTCCAGCCGTACTTCCCGCTGCCGGCGGCGATCTCGTGGAAGCCCTGGGTGTAGGAGACGATCTTCGATGCGTACAGGGCCTGTTCGACGCGGTCGGTGAACGCGGCCGCCGCGTCCCCGCCGAGGGCGCGCGCGCCGGGCCCTGCCAGGTGGCGGGAGGCGGCACGCAGGTCCGCGTGGCCGGAGACCGAGCGGGCGAAGACCGCCTCGGCGATGCCGGGCACCGGAACCCCCAGGTCGAGGGCGGTCTGCACGGTCCAGCGGCCGGTGCCCTTCTGCTCCGCGCGGTCGGCGACGACGTCGACGAACGGCCGGCCGGTCTCCGCGTCGGTGTGGGTGAGCACCTGTGCGGTGATCTCGATCAGATAGGAGTCCAGCCGCCCCTGGTTCCAGCGCCGGAAGACCTCGGCGATCTCCGCGGGGGCCAGGCCCGCGACCTTCCGGAGCAGGTCGTACGCCTCCGCGATGAGCTGCATGTCCGCGTACTCGATGCCGTTGTGCACCATTTTCACGAAGTGGCCGGCTCCGTCCGGGCCCATGTGCGCGGTGCACGGGGCGCCGTCCGGAGCCCGCGCCGCGATCCGCTCCAGCAGCGGACCCAGTGCTTCGTAGGACGCGTCCGAGCCGCCCGGCATGATGCTCGGGCCCAGCAGCGCGCCCTCCTCGCCGCCCGAGATGCCCGTTCCCACGAAGTGGATGCCGTGCTCGCGCAGTGCGGCCTCCCGCCTGCGGGTGTCCTCGAAGTGCGCGTTCCCTCCGTCGACGAGGATGTCGCCGGGCTCCAGCAGTGCGGCGAACTCCTGCAGGACGTCGTCCGTCGGCTCGCCCGCCTTGACCATCACCACCAGACAGCGGGGCCGCCGCAGCGCTGCCACGCACTCCCGCGCGGAGCCGGTCGGTACGAAGTCGCCCTCGTGGCCGAACGCGTCCACCAGCTCTCTGGTCCGCGCCTCGGTGCGGTTGTGCAGGGCGACCGTGAAGCCGTTCCGGGCGAAATTGCGGGCGAGGTTGCGCCCCATGACGGCCAGTCCCGTGACACCGATCCGCGCCGACGCTGTCATGGTCACACCTTTCGGACGGGGAGACTTCCGGGTGCCGGGAACGTCCGCACGGGGGCTCCCGCGCCGACCGGCCGGCCCCTCGATCGTCCCCCGACATGCGTCCCGGCGCGCGCTGCCGCGGTACGGGCTGCCCGGTCACTTGGCGTCCGCATAGCACTCCACCGCTGCGGTGGTGAAGCCGAAGCGCACAGGCGTCGGTCCGAACGCGGCGACGCCGGCCTCCTCGGCGGCCGCCGTGATCGCCTCCCGGACCCGGGGCGCCTCCTCGGCGGGGCAGTGCACGATGACCTCGTCATGCTGGAAGAACACCAGTTCGGCAGCGAGGGGCAGGAGGCGCCGGCGCAGCGCCGCGAGCATCAGCACCGCCCAGTCCGCCGCACTGCCCTGGACCACGAAGTTCCGGGTGAAGCGGCCCCGGGCCCGCGCTGCGCCCGCTGCGTTCCCGGGGGCGCTCTCAGGCGGGCCGGACGCCTCCGTGCCCGCCTCCGGCCCGGTGCCGCCCGCGTCCTCCTCCCCGCCGCGGCCCACGGGCGGGGAGGTACGGCCCAGATGGGTGCGGACGAGCCGGCCCTCCTCTCCCGCGCGGGCCGCCTCGTCCACATAGGAGACCGCGGCGGGGAACCGCCTCCTCAGCGCGGCGAGATTCCGCAGGCCGTCACCGCTGGTCTGCCCGTAGACCGCACCCAGCACCGCGAGCTTGGCGCGGTCGCGGTCGCCCGCGAAGGCCCGCTGCGACAGCGCCGTGTACAGGTCCTGCCCGCTGCTCGCCACCGTCATCAGCCCCGGGTCCCGGGAGACGGCCGCGAGCACCCGCGGCTCGAGCTGGTCCGCGTCGGCCACCACCAGCAGATGCCCCGGATCGGCGACCACGGCCCGCCGCACCACCTTCGGGATCTGCAGCGCACCGCCCCCGTTGGTGGTCCAGCGGCCGGAGGCGGCGCCGCCGGGCACATACGCGGCGTGGAAGCGCCCCTCCCGCACCCAGGAGCGCAGCCAGCTCCAGCCGTGCGCGGTGTAGAGGCGGTACAGCTTCTTGTAGCGCAGCAGCGGCTCGACCGCCGGATGATCCACCTTCCGCAGCTCCCAGGCCCGCGTGGACCCCAACCGGACACCCGCGCGGGCGAACGCCTGCAGCACCTCAGCAGCCAGGTCGGGGCGCACCCGCTCGCCGGGGCCGAACGCCTGCGAGATCTCCTCCTCCAGCTCCACCAGGCGCCTCGGCAGTCCGTTGCCCGCATACCGTTCACCCAGCAGCTCCTCCAGCAGCTCCCGGTGGATCTCCGCGCTCCAGGGCAGCCCCGCACGTGTCATCTCCCCGGCCACCAGCGTCCCCGCGGACTCCCCGGCCAGCAGGAGCCGCATCCGGTCCGGATGCTGCGCCCGCGCCGTCCGGTCCAGCTGCGCCGCGTACACCTCCAGCAGCGCCTCCAGCGGATCCACGCCGTCCGGCAGCGGTACCGGGCCCGTCTCGAACAGCGAGGGCGGGACGTCGGACTCCGGGTGCTCCGGCGGCCGGTCCGGCGGCACCGGACGTCCGTGCAGCCGGGCCCACGCGGCAGGCAGCGAGCGGGGATCGCCCGCGCGGCCCTCGTGCGCGAGCAGCAGCGCCTCGGCCGTCTCCACGTCGTAGCACCGCGCCACCCGGATCCCCGCGGCCAGCAGCTCGGACTGCACCTGCGGGGTGGTCCGCCACACCCAGCGGGTCACCTCCGGGCGGGCCCGTACGGCAGCCGCCGCCGACTCCTCCGTGCGCACGGGACCCGCCGCGCGGCCGCGCGCGTCCAGCGGGCACACCCGCACCCCGGTGCCGCCCGCCGGGGCCAGCGCCCACCTGCCGCGGTCCGGGGCCTCCCGCGCGTGCCCGTCCCCCGTGCCCCCCGTGCTGTCGTCCATGCCGGGAGTCTCCCAGCCGCCTCCGACAATGCCCGTCGGAAATGCCCGTGGGACCGTTCCGATCACCGCCGGCGCGCGGGTGGGCCGCAGGCGGACCGGCGGTGCCGCGGATCGGCGTATTTCCGCGGCGCAGGCGGGTGAGGGAGTGCCATACTCCCGCCATGCCAACCCACATGGAGAAATGGGCGCACTGTGGCTGACGGCCGGGCGCACGAGGCGCGCCCGATCTCCGGGTCCCGGGGTACCGAGCGGTCCCAGGCGCGTCGCGCCGAGTTGCTGGCGACGGGGCGCACCCTCTTCGCCGACACCTCCTACGACGCCCTGTCCATGGACGACATCGCGCGCAGCGCAGGTGTGGCCAAGGGGCTGATCTACTACTACTTCACCAGCAAACGCGGCTACTACCTCGCCGTCATCGAGGACGCCGTCGCCGAACTGGTGCTCCGCGCGACGAGCTGCCGCGAGCTGCCTCGCGCCGAACGCGTTCAGCGCACCGTCGAGAGCTATCTGCGCTACGCCCAGCAGAACCAGGCCGCCTACCGCACGGTCGTCACCGGGGGAGTGGGCCACGACGCGCAGGTACTGGCGATCCGTGACCGGCTGCGCGAGCAGTTGCTGAGTGTGGTCGCCGAGGGCTCCTGGGGCCCCACCCGCATTCCGCCGCTCGCCCGGGCCGCCCTGGTGGGCTGGCTCTCCTCGGTGGAGGGCGTCACTCTGGACTGGCTCGCACGCGGGCAGGAGCTCTCCCCCGAGGTGCTGTGCGGCCTGCTCACCCGCACGCTGCAGGGCACGCTGGAGATCGTCGCGCGGTTCGAGAGCACGCTCCCGCCACCGCGCGCCGGCCGCAGGGAGCCGCTTCCCGCGCAGGCGGCGGCCGGTGCCGTGCAGGGCTCCGCATGATCCGGGCACTTCCGGGACACTCGTTCCGGTAGCAGTGTCCTTGGGTCCGGGAGGCGGTCATGGACATATCCGGAATCATCAGTGCACTCGTGGTCGGCGTCGTCATCGGCGCGCTCGGTCGGCTGGTACTGCCGGGCAGGCAGCGCGTGGGCCTGCTGTGGACGGTGGTGGTGGGCATCGTCGCCGCGTTCGTCGGCACCGGAATCGCCAGTGGCCTGGGTGTCGCCGACACCAGGGGGTTCGACTGGATCGAGCTGATCATCCAGGTCGCCCTCGCCGCGGTCGGCGTCGGCGCGCTGGAGCGGGCGCGCGCGGGCAGACGAGTGCAGCGCTAGAGAGTCCGGGCAGCCCCGTCCGCCGGGCGGACGGGGCTGCCCGGTGTGCGCGGCGGGAGAGGGCTGCCCGGTGTGCCCGGAAGCGATGCCCGCCGACCCGGTCCGGACCCGCGCGGGGCCGCAGAGGCGGGGTGCGGCCAGATGCCTGATGGTGCCGTCTCTCCGAGCGCTGTGCCCGGTGGTGCTGTCCCCGAGCGCTCGGGGACCGCTGAGCGGCGCCGAGGCCAGGGGCCCCGCGGTGGTGCTCCGCGGGGCCCCTGGTGTTCTGCCGGGCGTCGTGCGCGCTACCGGATGGCCTTGATCAGCTCTCCGTTCGCGGTGTCGCCGCTCAGCTCCCAGAAGAAGGAGCCGGCGAGACCCTGCTGCGCGGCCCAGTCGCCCTTGGCGCCGATCGTCTGCGGGGTGTCGTAGCTCCACCACTGGTTGCCGCAGTGGGCGTAGGCGGTACCGCCGACCGTGCCGGTGGCCGGGCACTTGCTCCTGAGGACCTTGTAGTCCTCGATGCCCTGCTCGTAGGTGCCGGGGGCCGGGCCCGTCGCCGTGCCGCCGGGCTGCGACTGCGTCACTCCGGTCCACCCGCGGCCGTAGAAGCCGAGGCCGTACAGCAGCTTGCTGCCGGGTATGCCCATGCTCTTGAGCTTGGCGATGGTCGCCTGGGTGTTGAAGCCCTCCTTGGGGATGCCCGAGTAGGAACTCAGCGGCGAGTGCGGTGCGGTGGGACCCTTCGCGTCCCAGGCGCCGAAGTAGTCGTAGGTCATCGGCATGTACCAGTCGACGTACTGGGAGGCCGTCTTGTAGTCCGTGGCCTCCATCTTGCCGCCGGGGGAGGCGTCAGCGGTGATGGCTGCGGTCACCAGTTTGTCGCCGAACTTGGCGCGCAGCGCCTTCATCAGGTTCCCGAAGGCGTTCCGGCCGCTGGTGTCGCAGCTCAGTCCGCAGGCGTTGGGGTACTCCCAGTCGATGTCGATGCCGTCGAAGAGCCCCTTCCAGCGCGGGTCGTCGAGCAGGTTGTAGCAGGACTCGGCGAACGCCTCCGGGTTCTCGGCAGCTTCGGTGAAGCCCTTGGACCAGGTCCAGCCGCCGAACGACCACAGCACCTTCAGGTCCGGGTGCTTCTTCTTGAGCTTCAGGAGCTGGTTGAAGTTGCCGCGCAGCGGCTGGTCCCAGGTGTCGGCCTTGCCGTCGACGCTCTGCGCGGCGGTGTAGGACTTCTCGTAGTCGGCGTAGCTGTCACCGACAGTGCACTTGCCGCCCTGGACGTTGCCGAAGGCGTAGTTGATGTGCGTGAGCTTGTCCGCCGAGCCGGAGGTCTCGATGTTCTTGACGTGGTAGTTGCGCTGGTAGACGCCCCAGTTGGTGAAGTATCCGACCGTCTTTCCGCCGACTGCCGACGGTGCCGCGACGGAGCCGTGGCGGTTCTCGTCCGCGGTGGGACGGGGACCGGCGGAGGCCGTGGCCGAGAGCAGTGTCGTGGTCAGCAGGGCCGCGCACAGTGCACCCAGGAAGGCGATGAGTCCGCGGCGGCGGGAGCGTTTGGTGCGTGGGGAGTGCTGGCTGTCCGATCCGAGCATGGTCACCTCGCGTGTGGGGTGCGGAGGGTGTGGGGGGTGGCGCCGGTCGTACGTTCGGGGAATGTAGATGGACTAGACCAGTCCGTCAATGGTTCGGACCAATTTCGATGCCTGGTGCCGCGCCCGACGCTTCTTCGCGATCACCGAGCGGTTCACACCCCTACGCCGGTGACGTGCGGCGCTCGATCGGGCATACTCCAACTCGCCGCAGCCGCTGGTCAGCCACCCTCGCGACCCGACGGTGCAGTATCACGGCAGGGGCAGCGGCACCCCCGGTCCGCCAGCGGGCCGGTGTCCCTCGGCGACCCGCCACACCCCGGCGCCGGTCGCCGCGATTCCTGACCCGAAGGAGAGCGCGCCATGCCCAAGGACGGTCCGCAGCCGGTGGAACGCGACCTGCCCACGGACGAGTCACGCGACCTGCTGGGGCTCGTCCGCGACCTGGTGCAGCGGGAGATCAAGCCCGTCGCCGCGGAGCAGGAGGCCGCGGGTGTCTTTCCCCGCGAGACCTTCCGGCTGCTCTCCGAGGCGGGGCTCCTGGGCCTGCCCTACCCCGAGGAGTACGGCGGCGGGAGCCAGCCGTACCAGGTCTACCTCCAGGTCCTCGAGGAGCTCGCCGCCGCGCGCCTCACCGTGGGGCTGGGCACCAGCGTGCACTCGCTCTCCTGCCACGGTCTGGCGCACTTCGGGAGCAAGGAGCAGCGCACCGAGTGGCTGCCCGACATGCTCGGCGGCGGCCTGCTGGGCGCCTACTGCCTCTCCGAACCGTCCTCCGGCTCGGACGCCGCCGCACTCCGCACCCGGGCCGTCCGGGACGGGGACGACTGGGTACTGAACGGCACCAAGGCGTGGATCACCCACGGCGGCGTCGCCGACTTCTACACCGTGCTCGCCCGGACCGGCGGCGAGGGGGCGGGCGGTATCACCGCCTTCCTCGTCCCCGCCGACGCCCAGGGGCTGAACGCGGCGGCCCCCGAGCACAAGATGGGGCTGAACGGCTCTCCCACCGCGCAGCTCCACCTCGACGAGGTGCGGGTCCCCGACACCCGCCGGCTCGGAGACGAGGGCCAGGGCTTCGCGGTCGCCCTCTCCTCCCTGGACTCGGGCCGCCTGGGGATCGCGGCCTGCGCCGTCGGCGTGGCACAGGCGGCGCTGGACGAAGCGCTGGCCTACACCGCCGGACGCGAGCAGTTCGGCCGCCCCCTCGCGGACTTCCAGGGGCTGCGCTTCATGCTGGCCGACATGGCGACCCGGATCGAGGCCGGGCGCGCTCTCTACCTGGCGGCCGCCCGGCGGCGGGACGCGGGGCAGCCGTTCTCGCGACAGGCGGCGATGGCCAAGCTGTTCTGCACGGACGCCGCCATGGCCGTCACCACCGACGCGGTGCAACTCCTCGGCGGGTACGGCTACACCACGGACTTCCCCGCAGAGCGCTACATGCGCGAGGCCAAGGTCCTCCAGATCGTCGAGGGGACCAACCAGATCCAGCGCATGGTGATCGCCCGGCACGTGGCGGGGCCGGAACGCAAGAGCTGAGCGGGCCCCGAGCAGGCCCTGAGCAGGTCCTGGCCCTGAGCGGGCCCCGAGCGGGCACGAGAGCCGAGCGCCCGGGACCGGGACGTCGGCCCGTGGTTCCACCGGCCCCCGGTTCCGGTTCCGGCTCCGGGGTGAACGGGCGTGACCCGCGGGCCGGTCACCGACGGCGGCGGTCGCCGAGCCGACCGCCGCACGGTGCGGCGCTCCTCACCCGCGGGCGGCGTCCCAGACGTCCTCGGCGACGTCCTTGCTGAGCGCGACTCGCACCAGCCCGGCGGCCAGCGGAGCCAGCTCGTCCTCCGGCACCATGTCGGCCAGTGCCTCCGCGGACCCCGGCAGCCCCAGCCGCTCCGCGCCCTGCAGCGCCTTCGGGTCCAGCCAGGGCCGGTACTCGGGCCACACCGCCTGGGCCTCGCGCAGGAAGATCGACGCCCCCAGCGGGCCGATACCGGGGATCTCGCGCAGCGCGGCCGCGACGTCGCCGCTCCGCCGCATCCTGCGCAGATCGCCGCCCCACCGGTCCAGCAGCAGTTCCGCTCCCCGGCCGAGCTGGGTGGCGGTGCGCTCGTCGTAGCGCCGGTAGCCGCCCTCGCCGAGTGCGTCGACCCGTTGCTGCCAGGTGGCCTCCGCCATCCGCCGCGGGTCCCGCATTCCGGCCCGCGACAGCGCCCGCGCGGCGGCGACCGCGATGTCCGCACGGATGCGGGCGCTCAGCAGCAGGGAGAGCACCAGAAGGCGGTAGAGCGGCTGTGGAGTGTCACGCAACGTGATTCCGGCGTCTTCCGCGTAAGTGTTCCCGTGCCGCCGCAGCAGCTCCCGTACCACGGCCTGCTGCTGGTCCCGTTCGGTGCGACGGCGGTCCCGTTCGGTGCGGCGGTCGGTCGCGGCCGTCCTGCTCTTCGTGCGGGTGTTCGCCATGATGCCTCCTCGGCCCCCGAGGTTCCCAGCCGCGCGCGATCCACGCCGGGCCCGCACGTGTGAGCGTAGCGCGCGGGCGGGGCTGTGCGCTGGAGCGATCACGCTGTGTCGTCCTCCGGCCCGGTGGGTGACCCGCCATGTCCGGGGCCGGGCCCGCCATGTCAGGAGCCGGTCCCGGCGCCGGACGTCCGGCACTCCCCTCGGCGCCGGGCAGCGGTGGGGAGGGCCGTGGCCCGTGCGGTGCCGGTGCGGCGGTCGTGCGCAGCGCGCCGGACCGGGTCGCGGTGCGCGGCCGCCTCCGTGCGGACGGACCGCTCGCCTGCGGCGGTCCGGGGCGCTCCGCTACGGGGCAGTGGCCGACGCAGCCGAACAGCCCCGCCGGCACGGCGTGTTGCGTCCGCCGTGCGGCTGTGTCGCGTTCCCCGGGGGAACGCCGAGCGTGCGGTCTGCGACGCCCGCTCCGGGCGAGAGGGCCGCGGCGGCGTGCCGTGCCGACCTGCGCGCGTGGCAGGCGTGCGCCGCGCCGCACGGGCGGCGTGGTGTGTTCGCGTCCGGCGGCCGGGTTGGCCGGACGCGCACTCGACAGGCGGGGTGCGGACGGCCGTCGGCGGACCGGCTGTTCAGCGGGGAGTCGGTGCCCCGGCGGCGGGGTCTGCCGACGGGGACCGGGGTCGCTCGTTCCGTACCTCGGTGTGCCGGTCGGTCACTCGGCGCCGACCGGAACCGGTCGGCGGTCGGGGCGGCCCGCGTGCGAGAACGGCTGGGTGCGCCAGTCCAACCCCTCGGGAAGGGTGAGCAGTTCGCTGACCGCGCATCCGCGGGTCTCGCTGTCCCAGGGTGCGGCCTCGCCCACCGGGTGACCGGATCCCTGGCACACCGTCAGGCCGAACGGATCCCAGGGGGAGGCACACAGCCCGTGCCGCGGCAGCTTCTCCTCCTGCGCGAACACCGCGATCGCCTGGCGGCATTCGGGGCATTTGACGCGGAGACCTTCGTACATCTCGTCCTCGGCGACCGGTCCGGACAGGTCGATGGGGGTGTTCGGGCCGTCCGGGGGAGCGGCCGCTTCGTCCGGTCGCGCCTCGTCGCGGTGCGTCTCGCTCCGGAGAGCGCTTCGCGGGCGAGTGGACTGGGCGGATTTCGTCGTGCGCATGTGATCCCCCTTGATGGAACGGCCGGGCGACTGGGCTCCGGCCACAGCAAGCACTTCCCGTCGTGCCGCGCGCATAATCACTCTGCACGGGAGCACGCAGATGCATAAGTGTGGCCTTGGTCACATACTTAGCACTTGGGCATTCGCTGCCGCGTCCGGTGGGCCCGGTGCGCCGTCTGCGTGCGCCGGAGCATTTTCCGCTGCGGCGGGCGCGCGAGGGCAGTACGGTGATCCGCTGTGGAGGAACTCGACCGTCAGATCGTGGAACTGCTCGTCAAGGACGGGCGGATGAGCTATACCGACCTGGGCAAGGCCACCGGCCTGTCCACCTCGGCCGTGCACCAACGGGTGCGCCGTCTCGAACAGCGCGGCGTCATCCGCGGCTATGCCGCGCTGGTGGACTCCGAGGCGGTCGGCCTGCCGATGACGGCGTTCATCTCGGTCAAACCGTTCGACCCCAGCGCCCCGGACGACATCGCGGACCGGCTCGCGGACGTGCCCGAGATCGAGGCGTGTCACAGCGTGGCGGGGGACGAGAACTACATCCTCAAGGTGCGCGTGGCCACGCCGATCGAGCTGGAGCACCTGCTGGCCAGGATCCGGAGCCTGGCGGGGGTCTCCACCCGCACCACGGTCGTGCTGTCCACCCCCTACGAGGCGCGTCCGCCCCGCATCTGACCGTCCCCGGGCCCGGAATCCGCCGGGGACGGGGCTGGGCCGGACCCGGGGCCGGGGCGGCTGGGCCCGGGACCCTGCCCGGAGGGAGCCTCCTCCCGGATCCCGGGGGCCGTCCCGGCCCCCGCGCGCCGGGGAGCCGCCGGGAGGCGGGAGACTGTCCCCATGACCGAGCGCACGACCCCCTCCCGGCCCCGTACCGTCCTGCTGCGCGAGGGCGAGGTGCACAGCCCCGCCGACCCGTTCGCGACCGCGATGGTCGTCGAGGGCGACCGCATCGCCTGGGTCGGCTCGGAAGGGGCCGCCGACTCGTTCGCCGAGGGCGTCGACGAGGTGGTGCACCTCGACGGCGCACTGGTCACCCCGGCCTTCACCGACGCGCACGTGCACACCACGGCGACCGGTCTCGCGCTGACCGGGCTCGACCTGTCGGGAGCGCCCACGCTGGCCGACGCGCTGGCCCGGGTGCGCGCGTACGCGCGGGCGCGGCCGGACGACCGGGTGCTGCTGGGCACCGGCTGGGACGCGCACGCCTGGCCCGAGCAGCGCCATCCCGGCCGTGCCGAACTCGACGAGGCGAGCGGCGGGCGGCCCCTGTACCTGACCCGGGTCGACGTGCACTCCGCGCTCGTCAGCACGGCCATGCTGGACCTGGTCCCCGGCATCACCACCCGCGAGGGCTACCGGCCCGACGCGCCGCTGACCGGCGCGGCGCACCACGCCGTGCGGGAGGCCGCGCACGGCACGCTCACCGCCCGGCAGCGCTCCGAGGCCCAGCGTGCGGCCCGCGCCCGCGCCGTATCCCTCGGCATCGGCTCGCTGCACGAGTGCGCGGGCCCGGACATCTCCGGCGAGGAGGATCTGCGCGGGCTGCTCGCACTGGCCGCCGAGGAACCCGGTCCCCGCGTGCACGGGTACTGGGCCGAACTCGTCACTTCGGCAAAGGAGGCGGCCCGCGTCCGGGAACTCGGCGCGGTCGGGGCCGCGGGCGACCTGTTCGCCGACGGGTCTCTGGGCTCGCACACGGCGCGGCTGTGCGCCCCCTATGCGGACGCGCCGGACACCCGCGGCAGCGCTCTGCTGGACGCAGACGCGGTGGCGGTCCACGTCGCCGCCTGCACCGAGGCGGGGGTCCAGGCCGGTTTCCACGCCATCGGGGACGCCGCCGTCCAGACCGTCACCGACGGGGTGCGGCGTGCCGCCGAGAAGGTGGGCACCGCCCGGGTCCGCGCGGCCCGGCACCGTGTCGAGCACGCCGAGATGCTCACCGCCCGCACCGTCGCGGACTTCGCGGACCTCGCGCTCACCGCCTCGGTGCAGCCCGGGTTCGACGCGGCCTGGGGCGGCGCGGACGGTATGTACGCGCGCCGCCTGGGGGCCGAGCGCGCCGCCACGCTCAACCCCTACGCAGCGCTGCTGCGGGCCGGTGTCCCGCTCGCACTCGGCTCCGACAGCCCGGTCACCCCGCTCGGGCCCTGGGAGGCCGTCCGTGCCGCGGCCTTCCACCGCACCCACGACCACCGGATCTCGGTGCGCGGCGCCTTCACCGCGCACACCCGCGGCGGCTGGCGTGCGCTCGGCCTGGACGACGCCGGCGTGCTGGTCCCCGGCGCGCCCGCGGACTACGCGCTCTGGCGCACCGGTCCGCTGGTGGTGCAGGCGCCCGACACCCGTGTCGCGAACTGGTCCACCGACCCGCGCTCCGGCACGCCGGGGCTGCCCGACCTGACGCCGGGCGGTCAAGTCCCCGTCTGCCTGCGGACGGTGGTGGGTGGACGCGAGGTCTACGCACGGCCGGACGAGTGACATAGCGGACGGCGATACGGCCGAACGAGACCCCCTCCGCTCGGCACCGGGACGCCGTCGGGTCCGCACTGACCTGGGATTTCACCGAAACACCCCAGGTAACTCGGCTGTTGACAATGTTTGCCCGGAGCCCGGTAGGTTCGGCGGCGTCCACCACAGGACGTCCGACCGGGGAGCTTCCGCGCTGTCGTCGAACGCCGCTGGGCCACGGGGTGGTGTACCGCACCGGCGCACCACCACTGCGAGCCAGGTCCAGCGCCCGCGGCACGGGGACAGATGGTTTCCGCCGGTCGGCGGGTGTGACCCGGGACGGGGCCCGGACGCTCAGTAGACAACGGCTTTCGGACGATCCGCAGCCAGCGGGTCCCAGGTCGGCCCGAAGGGCACCGGGCCCCGATCCGCAGACAGCGACCCGAACCGGGTCGCGCGCCCACTGGTGACGTTCCGCGACACGTCGGCTACTGTCCCGTGCTCTTCTCCGGTGCCCACAGCGGCGTTCCCCTGGATTTCCGCTGCTTTACGGTCCCGCGCCCCGCGCAGCCCCCCGCGCGTTGTACCGTCACCACACACCACCGCACGACCTGCTAGGAAGGCCGCGACCTTGGCATCGGGCCCCGACACCACCTCCGCCTCCGCCCCGGACGGCTCCCGGGAGCGGAAGGCGGCACCCGCCGCGCAGCGCACCGCCCCGGAGGGGCCGGCGCGCGCGAGCAGCGCCGACACGGGCAGTGACGTTCCGCCCGACGACGGCGCAGCCCCGGAGACCCGGGGCGCCCGCCCGGGGCGGATGCGCCGGCTGGCGGCGCTCGCGCGACGCGAGGCCGGTCGGTCCGCGCTGGCCGCACTCGGCGGGGTCGCCCTGGCGTTCGCCTTCCCGCCCTACGGGATCTGGCCGCTCTCGCTGCCGGCCGTCGCCGCGCTCAGCCTGCTCACCCGCGGCCGGACCGGCCGCCAGGGCGCCTGGCTCGGATTCGCGTTCGGCTGGCCCTTCTTCATCGTGCTGCTCAAGTGGCTGCACGTCGTCGGCTGGGACGCGGTCATCGGACTCGCCTTTCTGCAGAGCCTGTTCGTCCTCGGGCTCGGAGCCGGGCTGGCGGTCACCGCGCGGCTGCCCCTCTGGCCGCTGTGGGGCGCCAGCCTGTGGCTGACCGAGGAATTCCTGCGCGACCGGCTCCCGTTCGGCGGCTTCTCCTGGGGGCGGCTGGCCTTCGCCAACACCGACTCCCCGTACACCCCGCTGGCCGCGCTCGGCGGAGCCCCGCTGGTGTCCTTCGCGGTGGCCCTGACCGGCACCCTGCTGGCCGCCGTCCTGCTACGGGGCCTGCGACTGCGCTCCGCCGCGGCCCGCACCGGCCGCGCCTACGCCACCGGGTTCGGCGCGCTCGCGCTCGCGGGTGCCGCCACCACGGCCGGTCTCGCGGTACCGGTGCCGACGAAGGCGGCCGACACGGTGCGCGTCGCCGTCGTGCAGGGGAACGTCCAGCAGCCCGGCATGCACTTCCTGGGCCGCCCGATGCAGATCCTCAACAACCACGCCGAGGCCACCCTCGACCTGGCGAAGCGGATCGAGCAGGGCAAGGAGCCCCGGCCCGACCTGGTGATCTGGCCGGAGAACTCCTCCGACCTGGACCCCTACACGTACCCGGAGGCGGGTGACCGCATCGACCGGGCCGTCAAGGCGGTCGGCGTCCCCGTCCTGGTCGGTGCCCTGGTCGACCACCCGACCAAGGAGGGCTACGTCGAGAACCAGGGCATCGTCTGGGACCCGCAGAAGGGGCCCGGCGCGTCCTACACCAAGCAGCACCCGGTCCCCTTCGGTGAATACGTCCCCTTCCGCGACCAGCTCAGCAAGGTGATCACCCGCCTCCAGCAGGTGCCCCGCGACTTCTATCCGGGCGACCACACCGGCGTGCTGCAGACCGGCCCGGCGCGCCTCGGCGACGTGATCTGCTTCGAGGTCGCTTACGACGAGATCCCCCGGGACACCGTCAAGGACGGGGCGCGCGCGCTCGTCGTCCAGACCAACAACGCCACCTACGGCCGCACCGGGCAGCCCGAACAGCAACTGGCGATGTCCAGGCTGCGCGCCGTCGAGCACGGCCGCGCCGTGGTGACCGCGGCGACCAGCGGCATCAGCGCCATCGTCGCGCCCGACGGCACCGTCCAGCAGCGTACGGACGAGTTCACCCAGGACGTGCTCACCGGGGAGCTCCCGCTGCGCGACGAGATCACCCTCGCCGACCGCGTCGGTGCCGCTCCCGAATGGGTGATCGCTATCGTGGGCGTGCTCGCCTGCGCCGGAGCCTGGCTCCTGGGCCGCAGACGGCGCGGCACCGGTGCTCAGGACCGTACCGCGCCCGACACGGCCGGTGACGGGGACGGCACCGACAAGCAGGACCGACAGGCTCAAGCGGAGGGGCAGCACCAGTGACGGACGGCGGACAACGGCGGTACGGCCCGCTGGGAACGGCCCTGGTCATCATCCCGACCTACGACGAGGCCGACAACATCCGGCCCGTCGTCTCCCGGGTGCGCGAGGCGGTGCCCGAGGCGCACGTCCTCGTCGCGGACGACAACAGCCCCGACGGCACCGGGAAGATCGCCGACGAGCTGGCGGCCGAGGACGGCCACGTCCACGTCCTGCACCGCAAGGGCAAGGAAGGGCTCGGCGCGGCCTATCTTGCGGGCTTCCGCTGGGGCATCGACAACGGCTACGGCGTCCTGATCGAGATGGACGCGGACGGCTCCCACCCGCCCGAGGAGCTGCCCCGGCTGCTGACCGCGCTGGGCGGCGCCGACCTGGTGATCGGCTCGCGCTGGGTGCCGGGCGGCCGGATCGTCAACTGGCCCAAGTCCCGGGAGTTCCTCTCCCGCGGCGCCAGCACCTACTCGCGGCTGCTCCTGGACGTCGACGTACGGGACGTGACGGCGGGCTTCCGGGCCTTCCGCAAGGAGACCCTGGAGGGCATCGGCCTGGACTCCATCGCCTCCCAGGGCTACTGCTTCCAGGTGGACCTCACCCGCCGCACGGTGCACGCCGGATACCACGTGGTGGAGGTCCCGATCACCTTCGTCGAGCGCGAGCGCGGCGACTCCAAGATGAGCCGGGACATCATGGCCGAGGCGCTCTGGCGGATCGCCGCCTGGGGGGTCGAGGGCCGGGTCAAGAAGGTCCTCGGCCGAGCGGAGCAGCGCAGGGGCGGCGACGGGGACGGCCGCCCGCCGAGCTGATCCCGGGCCTACGCGGCAGCAGGCACACTGGAAGCATGACGACGCGCGCACCCTTTTCCCACGGACTTCCGCACGGACCCGGGAGACAGGAGCCCGGCGGCGCAGCCGGCGGCCCGGGTGGCGGGACGCGTTCCGAAGGGGGCCCGCAGCCCCGGCGGAACCGGCCGAGGGGCCGCACCCTGCTGCCGCTGGCGGTCGCGCTGTGGGCGGTTCTGGAGATCTGGCTGCTGACCCTGCTGGGTCAGGCCGCAGGCGGGTTCACGGTCTTCCTGGTGCTGGCCGGCGGCTTCGTGCTCGGCGCCGCGGTGATCAAGCGAGCCGGGCGCCGCGCCTGGCGCAACCTCGCCGAGACCGTCCAGCGTGCCCAGGACCAGGCACGTACCGGAGCCGAGCCCTCCGGTGAGGCCGCTGCGGAGGGCCGGGGCGGCAACGGGACGGCCATGCTGGGCGGGCTGCTGCTGATGATCCCCGGGCTGCTCTCGGACGCGGTCGGGCTGCTGCTGGTCCTCCCGCCGACGGGCAAGCTGCTGCGCGGCGCGGTGCAGCGCTCCCTGGACCGCCGCAGCGGCTTTGCGCCCGGCACCCTGGGCGACGCCTACCAGCAGGCGCGCACGGCCGAGCAGCAGGTGCGGATGCACCGCCCGGACGGCAAGGTCGTCCAGGGCGAGGTCGTCCGCGACGACGAGCCACAGGAGCGCGAAGGCGGGCAGAGCGGAAGCTGATCGCCGCTCGCGCGCCCCTCTCGCGAGACACGCGCCGGTGCTCGCGCGGCTCGGGGAGCGCGCAGAAGTCCTGGCACGTGCAGGAAGACGCCCGGGCGTCCGCGAAGGCCCCGGCCGTCCCGGAGGCCCCGGCCGTCCCGGAGGGTCCCGGTGAACGGGGCGCAAGAGAGTCCCGGTGAACGCGCAAGAGGGCCCCGGCCACGCTGTGAACTGCGTGGCCGGGGCCCTCCTGCTGCGCTCCGGAACTCTCAGGAGCGCAGGGTCGTCAGGCGGACTTGCGCTTGTTCCCGCCGTCGTCTCGGGGGTGCACCGCGAGGTTCATGGTGCCGGAGCGCAGCACGGCGAGCCGCTCGGCGAGAACTTCCTCGAGCTCCTCACGGGTACGCCGCTCCATGAGCATGTCCCAGTGCGTGCGCGCGGGCTTGCCCTTCTTCTCCTCCGGACCCTCGCCGTCCACCAGGAGTGCCTGTGCACCGCACACCTTGCACTCCCACTCGGACGGAATCTCGGCCTCTACCGAGAACGGCATCTCGAAACGATGTCCGTTCTGGCATGCGTACTCCACGGCCTGGCGCGGGGCCAGGTCGATGCCGCGGTCGGTCTCGTAGCTGGTCACCACGAGTCGCGTGCCGCGAAGAGCTCGCTCACTCATGAATTCGTGCCTCCCGGGCTGGTCGCCCACAGGACAGGTGTCGCTGTCGTCGTCATCCGGTCAACGTCCGGCTGCCGGTGAAGATTCCCGCAATCGGGAGATCGCCCACCCTTCACGCACCTCCAACCTGACGGAAGGCTGCGCGCCGCTGCTTCGTGCCGCCGCTTCGTTGATCTGCGGTACCCGCCGGTGACCGGTTTGTCACAATTGGCAGAAGATGTCACCCACTGTTCGCATCTCTTCGGCGCGCAGTAACGGTCCATCCCGGTGGGCCAAAGGCGTACACTACCGGTCCGGCACCCACACGTCTAAATCCGGTCCGGAGCGACGTTGCCCACTGCCGCCGCCGCTCGCTGTACGGGTACCCGCAGCAGCAGTACGAAACCGAGCGCGAAGAAGACCACCAGCGACAGGATCGCGTTCCGGTAGTCCCCCGAGAGCTGGTACGCCAGCCCGAACACCAGCGGTCCCAGCCAACTGGTGCCGCGGTCGCTGATCTCGTACAGCGCGAAGTACTCCGCCTCCTTGCCGGCCGGCACCAGGTGCGAGAAGAGCGAGCGGGACAGCGCCTGACTGCCGCCCAGCACCAGGCCGATGCCCACCGCGAGCGCGTAGAACCACAGCGGGTCCTCCCGCGGCAGGAAGTATCCCGCGCTCACCGTCGCGGTCCACGCCACCAGCGACCCCAGGATGGTCCGCTTGGCTCCGTAGCGGGCGGCGAGCCGGCCCAGCAGCAGCGCGCCCGCCACCGCCAGGACCTGCACCAGCAGGATGGCGCCGATCAGCGTCGTCTGATCCAGGCCCAGCGCCTCCGATCCGTAGACCGACGCCTGGGTGATCACCGTCTGGATGCCGTCGTTGTAGAGCAGGTAGGCCAGCAGGAACAGCAGCGTGAGCGGATAGCGGCGCAACTGGCGGAACGTTCCGGCCAACTGGCGGAACCCCTGCCCGGGTCCGCTGCGCCCGGAGCCCGCCGCCGGGCGCACTGCCGGGCGCTCCCGCAGCCGCAGCAGCGGTACGACAGTGAAGACGGCCCACCACACCCCGGCGGAGGACAGGCAGATCCGCACCGCCGTCGACTCCGCGACGCCCAGCGCCTCGTGCCCCAGGAACAGCCCGAGGTTCGCGACCAGGACCAGCGCGCCCGACCCGTAACCGAAGGCCCAGCCGCGCGAGGAGACCGCGTCGCGCTCCTCGGGCGGGGCTATCTGCGGCAGGAAGGCGTGGTACAGCACGATGGAGACGGCGTAGCTGACGTTCGCCACCACCAGCAGCACGCCGCCCAGCAGATACCGGTCGCCGTCCAGGAAGTACATCCCGGTGGTCGCCCCGGCACCCAGGTAGGCGGCGGCACCCAGCAGCGGCTTCTTGCGCCCCGTGCGGTCGGCGAAGGCCGCCGCCAGCGGCATCACCAGCACCGACAGCAGGACGGAGGCCGAGACCGCGTACGGGAAGAAGGAACCGGCCCGCACCGGGATGCCCAGCGGGTGCACATAGCCGTCCGCGTCCGCGGCGGCCTCGGTGACCGAGGTCAGATACGGGCCGAGGAAAACGGTCAGCACACTCGTGGAGAACACGGAGTTCGCCCAGTCGTAGAAATACCAGCCACGCTGTTCGCGGCGGCGCTCCCGCAGCGGGGCCGCGTCCCCGGATCCCGTGCCCTCCTGCGGCGCCCGCGGCGCATCCGGTGCGACCGTTCCCATCCCCGTTCCTCCCCGTCGGCCCGCCGTGCGGGTTCCTGACCGGCGGCGCGGGGGCCGAGCGCCTGCACCGCCGGTGCCGGGAGACTACAGCCCGTCGTGGGCGGTCCGGTGTGCCGCCGGGGACGCGGTGCGGGGCCGGTGCCGTCCGGGCGGCGCGGTTCAGTCCGGGGGCCAGGAGCCCCGTGCGTCCAGCACCTCGCGCAGCATCTCCAACTCGTCGGTCATGATCCCGTCCACGCCCAGGTCCAGCAGCGCCGCGGCGCGGACGGGGTCGTTCACCGTCCAGACGTGCACCCGCAGGCCCCGCGCGTGCGCCGCCCGCACGAAGGCGCGGTCCACCACCCGGACCGGCCCGTGCCGTTCGGGCACCTGCGCGCATCCGGCGCCGGACGGCAGCCGCCACGGGAGCCGGCAGGAGCGCAGCCGCAGCGCGAGCACTCCGCGGGTGCCCAGCGAGGTCAGCAGCCGCGGCCCCGCCAGTGCCCGCGCCCGGGCCACCCGCGCCTCGGCGAAGGCGCCCACACACACCCGGTCCCATGCGTTCTCGGCCGCCAGCAGCTCCAGCAGCGGGGCGAGCGCCCCGTCCGACTTCACGTCGATGTTCCAGCGCGCACCGGGGAACGAGCGCAGCAGGTCGGCGAGGAGCGGGACCGGCTCGCGCCCGGCCACGCGCGCCCGGCTCACCTCGGCCCAGCTCAGCTCCGCGAGGCGGCCCCCGCTGCCGGTGGTGCGGTCCAGGGTGGTGTCGTGGAAGGCCACCAGGGCGCCGTCCGCCGTGGTGTGCACGTCCGTCTCCAGGTAGCGGTAGCCCAGCTCCACCGCACGGGCGAAGGCCGCGTGGGTGTTCTCCAGGCCGGCCGCCGCGCCGCCGCGGTGCGCGAAGGCCAGCGGCACGGCCGAGTCCAGGAAGGGGTGGCCGGGGCGGCCGCGGGGATCTCTCGCTCTCGTCACTGCGGCAGTATCGCCGCAGCCGCGCCCGTCCGCCGTCGGCTCACCGCCTGCGGTCCGCCGGCGCACCGCCGCGCGCTTCCTTCCTGCCGCCGCCGGCCACCACGTGCGAGCCCCCGGCGCCGCCCGGCACGGCGAAGAGGCGGAGGAAGAACTGGGCGAGGGGGCCGATCGCCAGCGCGTACAGCACCGTGCCCGCACCGGCCGAGCCGCCCAGCAGGATGCCGACGACCAGGACCACGAGCTCGATCGCGGTCCGCACCAGCCGGATCGAGCGGCCGGTCACCTTGTGCAGCCCGGTCATCAGGCCGTCGCGCGGTCCCGGTCCGAACCGGGCCGAGATGTAGAGCCCGGTCGCGGCGCCGTTCAGCACCACGCCGCCCACCAGGAGCGGGATCCGGTAGGCCAGCGCCTCCGGGTGCGGGAGCAGCCACAGCGTGGCGTCCATGGACAGGCCCACCAGGAAGACGTTGGAGACGGTGCCCAGGCCCGGGCGCTCGCGCAGCGGCCACCACAGCAGCAGCACCGCGGCCCCGGCGATGATCGCCACGGTGCCGATGGACAGTCCGGTGTGCTCGGCTACGCCCTGGTGGAGGACGTCCCAGGGGTCCAGCCCCAGCCCCGCGCGCACCATCAGCGCCGCACTCGCCCCGTACAGCACCAGACCCACGTAGAGCTGCGTGAGCCGACGGACCAGATGCCTGTCAGAACCCCTCGAATGGGACAAAGATCTACCCCTTCTCGTGTCATTGGACTGTCTCGTGGCACTCTGTGGCATGGAAGCAGGCCATTTGAACGGCCAATCCAGGAGAGGTGGACCGCAAGATGGCGCACTGGAACTCCGCCGTGGGGGCCGCTCAGCTCGCGCGGCTCCTCGGCTCGCAGCACAGCGTGCGACGGGAAGGCCCCGGAGCGGCCCGCCCGACCGCGGCCGCAGCGGACCCGGCAGCCACCGTCGAAACCCCGGGCACGGGCCTCGGCACGCACCCGGCACAGGCGGTCCGCAAGCTGCCCGCCTACCGCTCGCTGGCCGAGGGGCTGCGGATGCTCGTCCTGGAGGGGCGCATCCCCGTCGCCACCCGGCTGCCCGCCGAGCGGGAACTGGCCGCGGCCCTCTCGGTCAGCCGCACCACCGTGGCCGCCGCCTTCGAGGCGCTGCGCTCGGACGGGTTCCTGGAGTCCCGCCGGGGCTCGGGGAGCTGGACGACCGTGCCCGCGGGCAACCCGCTGCCCACCCGCGGCCTCCACCCGCTGCCGCCGGAGAACGAGGGCACCGTCATCGACCTGGGCTGTGCCGCGCTGCCCGCCCAGCCGGTGATGAACGAGGCGTTCGGCAGCGCCCTGGAGGCGCTCCCGCCGTACGCGCACACCCACGGCGACTACCCGGCCGGGCTGCCCGTGCTCCGCGAGGCCCTCGCCGAGCGCTACACCGCACTCGGCGTGCCCACGATGCCGCAGCAGATCATGGTCACCACCGGTGCGCTGGGCGGCGTCGGCGCCCTGACCCGGATGCTGGTGCCGCGCGGCGAGCGCATCGCCGTCGAACACCCCTCGTACGCCAACGTCCTGCAACTCCTGCGCGAGACCGGCGGCCGGCTCGTCCCCGTCCCCATGGCCGACGACCTGGCCGGCTGGGACCTGCCCACCTGGCACCGCACACTGCGGGAATCCGCACCCCGGCTCGCGTACGTCGTCGCCGACTTCCACAACCCCACCGGTGCGCTGGCCGGCACCGAGCAGCGCCGCGAACTGGTCGCGGCGGCCCGCGCCTCGGGGACCGTGCTGATCGCCGACGAGACCATGGCCGACCTGCCGCTGGGCCCGCCCGGCGCCACCGGCACGCCGAGCACCGGCTCCCCGGGCCTGGAGATGCCGCGGCCGATGGCCGCCTTCGACCCGGGCGGCTCGGCCGTCATCACGGTCGGCTCCGTGAGCAAGTCCATCTGGGCCGGGATGCGGATCGGCTGGATCCGGGCCGCACCCGAGGTGATCCGCGGCCTCACCGCCGCGCGCGCCTACGTCGACCTGGGCAGCCCCGTGCTCGAACAGCTCGCCGTGGCCGAACTGCTGAATGGGACGGGCTGGGAGCAGGCCGTCACCGAGCGCCGGGCCCGGGCCCGGGAGAACCGCGAGTCGCTGACGGCGGCGCTCCGCGACCACCTGCCCGACTGGGAGTTCACCGTCCCGCACGGCGGCCTCACCCTGTGGGTGCGTACCGGCGGCCTGTCCGGATCCCGGATCGCCGAGGCCGGTGAACGGCTCGGGGTACGTGTGCCCTCCGGGCCGCGGTTCGGGGTGGACGGCGCCTTCGAGGGATTCGTGCGGCTGCCCTTCACCATCGCCGAACCGCTGGCCCGGGAGGCGGCCTCCCGGCTGGCCGCCGCCGCCGAACTCGTGCGCTCCGGGGCGCCCACCCCCTCCGACGTGCCGCGTTCCTACGTGGCCTGACGCCTCCTCGGCGGACTGCCCCTGCCGCCCTGCGGGAGGGGACGGGCCCGTGTGCGGGACCGGCGGGTCCTCGCGGCCGGGAGCCGGGACGGAGCTGCCGGGCCTCCTGCTGGACCTGCGAGCCTGCGAGATCTGCGAGGTCCTGCGAGATCTGCGAGACCGACGGGACTTACGAGAAGGGACCGGCGGGCGGGAGCGGTACCGTCCCGCCGGACTCCCGCGGTTCGCCGTACGCGGCGGCCGCCGCCTCGGCCGCCGCGGGCCCCGCCGGTTCCCGCACCGGGGTGCGCACCGATGCGGGGAGCAGCTCCTGGACGGCGATCCGGTCGGCCTCGTCCGCGGTCTCGTCCCGCGGATCGGGGGTCGCGGGCACCTGGAGCCGCAGCACCGGTCCGTCGCCCAGCCGCGCGAAGCCCCGGCCCCGCGGCACCTCGGCGGCCGGTCCTGTGGCCGCCGGTCCCGTCTGCGGCGCCCGGCCCAGCACGCCGCCCGCCTGCCCGGGGGTGACGGCGCCCAGCACCACCCGGGCGCGGGTGCAGGCGAGGACCGCTTCGGACAGCTCGTCCAAACCGTCGAACTGCTCGGCCACCGCCACGGCCACCCCCGCGGCGCGGCCGTGCCGCAGCGGGGTCCGCAGCAGCTCCTGCGGGTCGGCCAGGCCCCGGGAGCGGGCGAGGTGGCTGAGGACGGCGGGCCGGTCCACCAGCACGCACAGCGGTCGGGGCGCCTCCTGAGGCGAGCGTGCGCCGCGCTGCCGCGAGCGGCCCGCCGCCAGCAGCCGCCGTTCCGTCTCGCGCGCCGCCCACTCCAGCGCGGCGAGCGCTCCGGGCAGGGTGGACTCCACCCCCAGCACCCCGTGCCGAGCCGCGAAGGCGGCGAACTCGCCGCCCCCGTCGCCGTCCACCAGCAGCACCTCGCCGCGGCCGAGGGCCTGGAGGGCGAGCGAGCGCAGCAGTGTGCTGGTGCCGGCCCCGGGGGTGCCGACAGCCAGCAGGTGCGGCTCGGCCGAGCGCGGCCCGGTGCGCCAGACCACCGCCGGTACGTCGAGCTCGCCGTCCTCGCTGTCCTCGCTGTCCTCGCCGGAGAGGCGGACGGGCAGGGTCCTGCCGGTCTCGTCGCCGTCCGTGAAGCCGAGGACGGCCTCGCCGGGCGCGGTCCGGAACGGCTGGGCACGGATTCCGCAGGGCAGGGGTTCCAACGCCGTCATCTCCAGCAGGTTGCACTCCTCGTCCCAGCAGAAGCGGTACTCGCGGCCACGGCCCGTCTTGGCCGCCAGCAGGTGTTCGAGCCGCAGCCGCTCGGCGGGTTCGCTGTCGCGGAACGAGGTCGGATAGCGCAGCAGCAGGCCGCTGATCCGTCCGTCCCGGAAGGCGAACTCCTCGAACGCGCGCTCCCATCCGCCGTCGGACGCGTACAGCGGCTCCGCAGGAGCGGCGCCCGGCGGCGCGAAGTACGGCACCAGCGCCTCGTACAGCGCCTGCAGCCGCGCCCGCTGCGCCTCCGTGGGAGCTGCGCGAGGCGGTGCGGGTCCGGCCTGCCGTCTCCCGTACCAGGCGGTCGAGCCCAGCAGCGCGATCCCGGCCAGGACCGGCCCGTAGGGCAGCAGCCAGAGCAGCACCCCGCTCGCGGCGACGGCGAACAGCGTGGGACCCCGCCGTTCCCGTGGTGTGCCCAGCCACCAGTTCCGGCCCTTCGCGGCCAGGTGGCAGGCCCCCCTGCCGAGTACGAGCAGCGGGTGCAGCACGTCGAGCGCCGCGTCGGTACCGGCACGCACGGACGTGCGTGCGTGCCGCCGTGACGGTACCGCCCACCGCCCCACACCCGCTCCTCCCGGCCCGCTGACTGATGCTCGGACCCGCCGGCCTCCCGGGCCGTCGGCCCTCCGCCCGGCTCGCCGCCGTGCGGACTGCGGCAGGGCGGCTAGAACTTGAGGCCGCCCAGCAGGCCGGCCAGGCTCTCGCCTCCCGCCTTGATGCTGGGTGCCATGGCGGTGCCCGCCAGGTAGAAGCCGAAGAGCGCGCACACCAGCGCGTGCGAGACCTTGAGATTGTCCTTGCGGAAGAACAGGAAGACGATCAAGCCAAGCAGTACGACGCCCGAGATCGAGAGAATCACCAGTACTCCTGATGTAGGGGACGATCACCATGAGCGTCACCAGCTTCACAGACAGGACGTATCGTATGAAGCTGGCAAGTGGGTGATTCTTCGGATAACGCCCCTGAACGGGTCGTGTTGCCGGACCGCCTCCGGTGGAAGCACCCACTGGTGACACAGCCGACTCGTGGGACGTCGCGCTCCGTCGGGCGCGGGAGCGCAGCTTCCCGCGCCTGCGGACTCCGGCGCGCAGCCCGCACCGGGCCGGTGCCCCGGCGCGGACGTCCCGCGCCGGACCGCTGCCCGCACCGCCGGAGGACCAGGAGCGTATGGCCGAGAAGGACCCCACGACCGCCGCCGCGGACGCGGTGCTCACCGGGCTGCCCGACATCCGCGACAGCCTCGAATTCCGCTACAAGGACCTCCACCAGCACCCCGAACTCGGCTTCCAGGAGCGCCGCACGGCCGGTCACGTCGCCCAGGCCCTGAACGAGTGCGACTACGAGGTCACCGAAGGGGTCGGCGGGACCGGCGTCGTCGGCGTGCTGCACAACGGGGCGGGCCCCACCGTCCTGCTCCGCGCCGACATGGACGCGCTGCCGGTGCGCGAGCGGACCGGGCTCTCCTACGCCTCGACCGACACCGTCCGCGGCCCGGACGGCGCTGAGCAGCCGGTGATGCACGCCTGCGGCCACGACGTCCACGTCATCTGCCTGCTGGGTGCCGCGCGCCTCATGGCGGCCGGGACCGACGCGTGGCGCGGCACCCTGGTCGTCCTCTTCCAGCCCAACGAGGAGAACGGCTCCGGGGCGCGGGCGATGATCGACGACGGCCTCGCCCGGCGCGTCCCCCGTCCGGACGTCGTCCTGGGCCAGCACGTGCTTCCCGCGCCCGCGGGGACGCTGCTGACCCGGGCCGGCGTCATGATGGCGGCGTCCGACAGCCTGCGGGTCACCTTCCACGGGCGGGGCGCGCACGGCTCCACGCCCGAACGGGCCGTGGACCCCGTGGTGCTGGCAGCCTCGACCGTGGTCCGGCTGCAGACGGTCGTCGCCCGGGAGACCGGTGCGACCACGCCCGCCGTGGTGACCGTCGGGGCGATCCACGCGGGCAGCGGGCCGCACCGCATCCCCGACCGGGCCGAGATCCAGCTCGACATCCGCACGTTCGACGAGGGGACCCGCGCCCGGGTGCTGGGGGCGGTGCGCCGGATCGTCGCGGGCGAGTGCGCCGCCTCGGGCGCCGACCCGGCGGAGTTCGAGACGATCCGCGCCTTCTCCGTGACCGAGAACGACGCGGAGGCCACCGAGCGGGTCGCGAGCGCCTTCGGGGCCTACTTCGGGGAGCGTGCCCGGACCACCGGCCCGCTCCCCGCCGGTGAGGACTTCGGCGAGCTGCCCGCCGGTCTCGGCTGCCCCGCCACCTACTGGGGGCTGGGCGGTACCGACCCGGCCGCCTACCGGAAGGCGGAGCGCGCCGGAACCGTCGACCAGGACATCCCCGGCAACCACAGTTCGCGCTTCGCGCCCGTGGTCCAGCCCACCCTCGACACGGGCGTACGGGCCCTGGTGACTGCCGCCCTCGCCTGGCTGGCCCCGCGCCCGAAGCCCGACTGACCGGTGCTCGCGCCGGGTTCGGTGCCCTGCGCCCCGGCGGCGGGCATTCCCATCTGGTGGAACACGTTCTACTCTGTGCGCCGCCGCCGGCACACCGTCGTGGAGCGGAGGGACCGTGTACCTCGAATACACCACCGAACAGCAGGAACTGCGGGCGCAGTTGCGGGAGTACTTCACCGGCCCGGACGGGCTCGTCCCCCCGGACGCGCCTCCGCGGGACGCCGAACCGGCCGCGCAGAAGCGGTTCTACCGCGAGACCGTGCGGCGGCTGGGGCGGGACGGCTGGCTGGGCGTGGGCTGGCCGCGCGAGTACGGCGGCCGCGGGATGAGCGCCGTCGAGCAGTTCATCTTCTTCGACGAGGCCGCCCAGGCAGGGGTGCCGCTGCCGCTGATGGCGCTCAACACCGTCGGGCCCACCCTCATGCGGTTCGGGACCCCGGAGCAGAAGGACTACTTCCTGCCCCGGATCCTCTCCGGCGAGATCGACTTCGCCATCGGCTACAGCGAGCCCGGTGCCGGTACCGACCTCGCCGCCCTGACCACCCGCGCCGTGCGCGAGGGCGACACCGAGACCGGGCACTACGTCGTCAACGGGCAGAAGATCTGGACCACCAACGGGGACACCGCCGACTGGGTCTGGCTCGCGGTGCGCACCGATCCCGACGCCGCGCCGCACAAGGGCATCACCCTGCTGCTCGTGCCGACCAGCGATCCGGGCTACTCCTGCACCCTCATCACCACCCTCGCCTCGCACGACACCACCGCGGGCTTCTACGAGAACGTGCGGGTCCCGGCCCGCCGCCGGGTCGGCGCGGAGAACGGCGGCTGGAAGCTGATCACCACGCAGCTCAACCACGAGCGGGTCACCCTGGCGGCGCACGGGACCACGGCCGTCCGCGCGCTGGAGGACACCCGGCGCTGGGCGCGGCGGACGAAGCTCTCCGACGGCCGCCGCGTCAGCGACCTCGGCTGGGTCCGCACCCGGCTGGCCCGCGCGCACGCCCGGCTGGACGCCATGAAGCTGCTCAACTGGCAGATGGTGGACGCCCTCGACAAGGGCACGCTCACCCCGCACGACGCCTCGGCCGTCAAGGTCTACGGCAGCGAAGCGCGCCGCGACGCGTACGCCTGGCTGATGGAGGTGGTCGGCGCCGCCGGACCGCTCAAGGAGGGCTCCGCCGGTGCGGTGCTCCGCGGTGAACTGGAGCGCGGCTACCGCAGCGCCGTCGTCTTCACCTTCGGCGGCGGCAACAACGAGATCCAGCGCGAGATCATCTCCTGGATCGGCCTGGGCATGCCGCGCGTGCGGCGCTGAGCCGGCGGCGCCGCTCTCCGGTGTCCGGCCGGGCCGGGAGTCCGCCATCGGCGGAAACTTCCGCCCCACGCGCGACACCGAAACCATCTGTATATGTCAGTAACACATCGAACCAGTCAAACGCGTACACCTCGGCATCGGTTGGCATACACGCGCAGGAACGAGGCAGCCATACTGGGCAGACAGGGGAGGGAAGAACGCGGCAACGACGGGGGCGAGAGACGGGGATGGTGCAGAGCACCCTGATCCATGGCCGGTACCGGCTGCTCGATCTTGTGGGGCGCGGCGGCATGGGCGAAGTGTGGCGGGCGCGCGACGAGTCGCTGGGCAGACGCGTGGCCGTCAAGTGCCTGAAGCCGCTGGCGCGGCGCGACGACGCGGGGTTCCTGCGCGTCCTGCGGGAACGCTTCCGGCGGGAGGCGCGGGTCGCCGCCTCGCTCCAGCACCGCGGTGTGACGGTCGTGCACGATTTCGGAGACGACGACGGACTGCTCTATCTCGTCATGGAACTGCTGGAGGGCCGCAACCTCAGCCAGTTGCTGGCGGACAACAAGGGACAGCCGCTCCCGATGGCCGAAGTCCTCGACGTGGCCGAACAGGTCGCGGCGGCCCTCACGTACACCCACGCCCAGGGCGTCGTGCACCGGGACCTGAAACCGGCCAACGTCATGCGGTCCGAGGACGGGGCCGTGAAGATCTGCGACTTCGGCATCGCCCGGCTGGCCCACGACATCGGCTTCACCGCCCGGATCTCCGGCACCGGTACGGCCATGGGCACCCCGCACTACATGTCCCCCGAGCAGATCGCGGACTCCGCCGTCGACCACCGCAGCGACCTCTACTCGTTCGGGTGTGTCCTCTACGAGATCGCCACCGGCTCACCCCCGTTCGAGGGCGGCGACCCCTGGGCGGTCCTCGTCGGCCACCGGGACACTCCGCCGGTACCGCCGCGCGTCCACCGCCCCGAGCTGCCGCCGCCGCTGGCCGCCGCGATCCTGCGGCTGCTGGCCAAGGCGCCGGACGAGCGGCCGGGCGCCGCAGCCGGGCTGGCGGACGAACTCGCCGCCGCACGCGCCCACCTGCCCGGTGCATGGACGGGCACGTGGGGTACGGCGGCCTTCCCCGGCGCACCGGCCGCGGTCGGAGGGATCGCGCCGCTGTGGATGCCGCCGTGGACGCGCGGGATGGACGCCGGTCTGCCCGCGGGCGGCGGCCGTCCGGCCCGCACGCCGCCGGAAGGAGCCCCGGTCGGGGCCGGCGGGCTCTCCGCGTGGTGGAGCGGAAGCCCCGGGCGGCCGTCCGGAGCACACCCCGTGTCTCCTGGTCCCGGTGGGTCCGCCGCCCTCCGGGGGCCGGTGGCGTCGTGGGGCGTCGCGCGGGTGTCCGCTGCGTCGGCCGCGGCGGACACCCGGGCGGCCGCCCGTCCGGCTCCGGCGCGCGTCCCTCCGCGGGGCGCTCCGCCGCGGGAGCGGCTCGCCGTCCTGGCGGACAGGCGTGACGCCGGGCTGCGGCTGGGCCGGGCCGGTCGTTGGGAGGAGGCGTACGCGGTGCACCGCGCGGTCGCCGCCGAACACGAACTGCTGCTCGGGCCGTACCACCCGGACACGCTCGCGAGCCGGCACGAGACCGGTACCGCACTGGCCCGGTCGGGGCGCCATCCGGAGGCGCTGGAGGAGTACGCCCGCACCGCCGCCGGCCGTGCCAGGGCGCTGGGCCCTGACCATCCGGACACGCTCGCCGTCCGGCACGAGCTCGGGCACGCGCTGGGCCGGCTCGGGCGTTGGGAGGAGGCGCTGGAGGTGCACCGGCAACTCGCCTCCGCGCGGGAACAGGCGCTCGGCTCCGCCGATCCGGCGACGGTGGCCAGCCGGAACGAGGAGGCGCACTGCCTGGAGCGGCTGGGCCGTCGCTCGGAGGCGGACGAGGTCTACCGGGAACTGGCGCGCAGGCGCTGACCCGCAGGCGCACGCGCACGCGGACCTGGTGCGGGTGTCGACAGGGCCGGGTGGGGCGGACGGGCCGACCGGCGGGGTGGCCGCCCGCGGCCGATATCTGACGCTGCATCAGAAAACGTCTTCCCTCCGCGGCACTCCTGCGGCATCCTGCCGCGCATGCAGACGGAGCTGAGCAGACGCCTGGGAGCAGAGCACGCCATCTTCGGCTTCACCCCCTTCCCGGCCGTCGCCGCGGCACTCAGCCGGGCGGGCGGATTCGGGGTGCTCGGCGCCGTGCGCTACGGCGCGGCCGACGAACTCGCCCGCGACCTCGACCTGCTGGAGGCGCACGCCGACGGACGGCCCTACGGCCTGGACGTGGTGATGCCCGCCAGGAAGGTGGAGGGCGCGAGCGAGGACGAGATCGAGGCGATGATCCCCGAAGAGCACCGGCACTACGTCCGCGAGATCCTCGCGGCCTACGACGTCCCCGAACTCCCGGAGAGCGAACGCAGCGGCTGGCGGATCACCGGCTGGATGGAGAGCGTCGCCCGCAGCCAACTCGACGTCGCCTTCCAGCATCCGATCGGGCTGCTGGCCAGCGCGCTGGGCCCGCCCCCGCCGGACGTCGTCGAACGGGCCCACCGCGGTGGTGTCCCGGTGGCCGCGCTCGCCGGGAGCCCCCGGCACGCCCGGCACCACCAGGAGGCCGGCATCGACATCGTGGTGGCCCAGGGCTACGAGGCGGGCGGCCACACCGGGGAGATCGCCTCCATGGTGCTCACCCCCGAGGTGGTGCGCGCCGTGGACCCGCTGCCGGTGCTCTGCGCGGGTGGCATCGGCACCGGCGAACAGCTCGCCGCCGCCCTCGCGTTGGGTGCGCAGGGCGCCTGGCTCGGCTCCGTCTGGCTCACCACCACCGAGGCCGATCTCGGCTCCCGGGCGCTCACCCGCAAACTGCTGGCCGCCGGACCCGGCGACACGGTCCGCTCCCGCGCCCTGACCGGCAAGCCCGCGCGGCTGCTGCGGACCGCGTGGACCGACGCCTGGGAAACGGCGGAGGGGCGTCCGGACCCGCTGCCCATGCCCCTGCAGGGGCTCCTCGTGGCGGACGCCACCTCGCGCATCCAGCGGCACGAGGTGGAGCCGCTGCTCGGCACCCCGGTCGGCCAGATCGTCGGCTCGATGAACAGCGAACGGTCGGTGCAGGCCGTCGTCGACGACCTCACCCGCGGTTTCGACCGCGCCCTCGCCCGGCTGAACGCCCTCGCGCGCTGAGCGGCACCCCGGGAGGCCGACGGCGCGGTGCCGCTGATCCCGGGGCCGGCACGGCGGGCCCCGGCGGCCGGCCGCCCGGCCACCCGGCGGAACGTCCCCGCGCCGGCCCCGTACACGAGAGGAGAACGAGGTGGACGCACCCAACGGGTTCTGGGCGCAGGCCCGGCGCGACCCCGGGCGCGAGGTCCTCGCCGCACCGGACGGCGCGGAGTGGACCGCGGCCCGGCTGCACGCGGAATGCAACAGGATCACGCACGGCCTCGCGGCGGCCGGTCTCCGCGCCGGCGACGCGTTCGCCACGATCCTGCCCAACGGCCCCGAGTTCCTCGCCGCCTACCTGGCCGCCGCCCAGTCCGGCCTCTACCTGGTGCCCGTCAACCACCATCTGGTGGGTCCGGAGATCGCCTGGATACTCTCCGACTCGGGCGCGAAGGTCCTGCTGGCGCACTCCCGCTTCGCGGAGCCCGCGAGCGCGGCCGCCGACGAGGCCGGACTGCCCCCGGACCGGCGCTACGCCGTGGGGCCGATCGCGGGCTTCCGGCCCTACGCGCAGCTCCTGGAAGGCCATCCGGCCGAGCCGCCGGCCCACCGCACCAGCGGGTGGGTCATGAACTACACCTCGGGCACCACGGGCCGCCCGCGCGGCATCCGGCGGCCCCTCACCGGCAAGCGTCCGGAGGAGACGCACCTCGGTGGCTTCCTCGGCATCTTCGGCATCAAGCCCTTCGACGGCAACGTGCACCTGGTCTGCTCGCCGCTCTACCACACCGCCGTGCTCCAGTTCGCGGCCGCCGCGCTGCACCTGGGGCACCGGCTGGTGGTGATGGACAAATGGGATCCCGAAGAGATGCTGCGGCTGATCGACCGGCACCACTGCACGCACACCCACATGGTGCCGACACAGTTCCACCGGCTCCTCGCGCTTCCGGAGGCGGTCCGCGCCCGGTACGACGTCTCCTCGATGCGGCACGCCATCCACGGGGCCGCGCCCTGCCCCGACCATGTGAAGCGCGCCATGATCGAGTGGTGGGGCCGGTGCGTGGAGGAGTACTACGCCGCCAGCGAGGGGGGCGGGGCGTTCGCGACCGCGGAGGAGTGGCTGGCCAAACCGGGCACCGTCGGCAGGGCGTGGCCGATCAGCGAACTGGCGGTCTTCGACGACGACGGCAGCCGCCTCGGGCCGGGGGAGCTGGGCACCGTCTACATGAGGATGACCACCGGCGGCTTCTCGTACCACAAGGACGAGGGGAAGACCCGCAAGAACCGGATCGGTGACTTCTTCACCGTCGGCGACCTCGGCTTTCTGGACGAGGACGGCAGCCTCTTCCTCCGCGACCGCAAGATCGACATGATCATCTCCGGCGGGGTCAACATCTACCCGGCCGAGATCGAGTCCGCGCTGCTCACCCACCCCGCCGTGGCGGACGCCGCCGCCTTCGGCGTGCCGCACGAGGACTGGGGAGAGCAGGTCAAGGCCGTCGTCGAGGCCGCACCGGGCCATCGGCCCGGCCCGGAGCTGGCCGCGGCGATCCTGGCGCACTGCGCGGACCGGCTCGCGCGCTACAAGTGCCCCGCGACGGTCGACTTCACCGACGAGATGCCCCGCGACCCCAACGGCAAGCTCTACAAGCGCAGGCTGCGGGAGCCGTACTGGGCGGACCGGGCGCGGCAGCCGTGACCGGCGGCCGCCGCGCAGGGCCAGACGGGTATGTCTGGGGGTGATGGCCCCCGCGGACCTCGTGGCCACTTTTCCCCCCTCCCCGGCACGGCCATGATGCTGACGGGGCGTCGTGGGCAGCGCCCGCGGCGTCGCCGTCACACGCACCGATGGCAGGAGGACCCATGGCCGGGCTCTGGAGCGGCGAAGGCGTACTGCGCCGCAAACCGATCGAGCACATCGAGGAGACCGAGGGCGGAGCCGGACAGCAGCTCTCCCGCACCCTGGGCCTGCGGCACCTGACCGCGATCGGCGTCGGCGGCATCATCGGGGCCGGAGTCTTCAGCCTCGCGGGAACGGTCGCCAACGGCAAGGCGGGTCCCGCCGTACTGATCTCCTTCCTGGTGGCCGGGCTGGCCAGCGCCTGTGCGGCCCTCTCCTACGCCGAGTTCGCCGGGCTCATCCCGAAGGCGGGCTCCGCCTACACCTACGGCTACGCGGTGCTGGGCGAACTCGGCGGCTGGTTCATCGGCTGGGACCTGCTGCTGGAGTACACGGCCATCGTCGCGGTGGTGGCCATCGGCATCTCCGGGTACTTCTCGTTCCTGCTCGGCGAGACCGGCCTCGACCTGCCGGCCTGGATGCTGGGGGCGCCCGGAACCGGTGCCGGGCACCGTGTCGACCTGTTCGCCGCGGTGCTCTGCCTGCTGATCGCCTATCTGCTCACCCGGGGCATCAAGAACGCGGCCCGCTTCGAGCTGATCGTCGTCGGCCTCAAGGTGGCAGTGGTCCTGCTGGTGATCGTCGTCGGCGTCTTCCACGTCAAGACCGGCAACTGGCACCCCTTCTTCCCCTTCGGCGTCTCCGGTGCCTTCACCGGTGCGGCGACGGTCTTCTTCGCCGTCTTCGGCTACGACGCGATGAGCACGGCCGCCGAGGAGTCGGTGGACGCCCAGAGGCACATGCCCAAGGCGATCATCTACTCGCTGGCCATCTCCATGGTGCTGTACGTGGCCGTCAGCCTGGTGCTGACCGGTATGCAGAACTACCGGGACATCGACCCCGACAGCGGCTTCTCCACCGCGTTCAAGTCGGTCGGGCTGAGCGGCATCGCCGACGTCGTCGCCGTCGGCGCCATCATCGGCATCCTGACCGTCATGTTCACCTTCATGCTCGGCGTCACCCGGGTGTGGTTCTCCATGAGCCGGGACGGGCTGCTGCCCAAGTGGTTCGCCAAGACCGACGCCGTCCACCACGTGCCGGTGCGCGTCACCTGGATCGTGGGTGTCGTCTCCGCCGTCATCGCGGGCCTGCTGCCGATCCAGGAGGCCGCCGAGCTGACCAACATCGGCATCCTGCTGGCGTTCGTCGTGGTCTGCGTCGCGGTCATCGTGCTGCGCTACCGGCGCCCGGACCTGCCGCGCACCTTCCGGGCCCCGGGCATGCCCGTCACACCGGCGCTCGGCGTCATCTTCTCGATCTGGCTGACCACCTACCTCGACTGGCAGACCTGGGTGCGCTTCGTGGTGTGGTTCCTCATCGGCCTGATCGTCTACTTCGGCTACTCCTACCGGAAGTCCGAGCTGGCCGTCCGGCCCGGCGACACCCGGCCCGGCTCCTTCGACAAGCGGGACGAGTGACGGAGCGTCCCGCCATGTGAGCGCGCCCGTTCGAGCGGCAACGGAACGCGCCGGGCGGGCCGGTGCCGCTCAGCCGTCCGGGGGTGCGGGGTGCGTCGCCTCCCGCAGGATCCGCCGGGCCCAGCGGTAGTCCGCCTTGCCGCTGGGCGACCGCTGGATGTGCGCGGCGAGCACCACGCTGCGGGGCACCTTGTAGCCCGCCAGCCGGGTGCGGGCGTGGGCCCGCACCCCCTCGGCGGTGAGCGGTACGGCGGCGTCGCCGCGTAGTTGGACGACGGCCGCCACCCGCTGGCCCCACCGCTCGTCCGGGAGGCCCGCGACGAGCGCGTCGTAGATGCCGGGGTGGGACTTGAGGGCCTCCTCCACCTCTTCCGGGTAGACCTTCTCGCCTCCGGTGTTGATGCACTGGGACCCCCGGCCCAGCACGGTGACGACGCCGTCCGCGTCGACGGTCGCCGTGTCGCCCAGCAGTACCCAGCGCGCCCCCTCGGCCTCGAAGAAGGTCTCGGCGCTCTTGGCGGGGTCGTTGTAGTAGCCCAGCGGGACGTGGCCGCGCAGCGCGATGCGGCCGGTTCCGCCCGGTGCCACGGGGCGGCGGGTGTCCGGGTCGACGACGGTGGTGTGTGCGTCGACGCTGATCCGGAAGCCGTTCGCCGGGCCGGAGTCCGCGGTGGCGGTGCCGTTGAACCCGGACTCGGAGGACCCGAAGTTGTTGAGCACGGCGGTGTGCGGGACCAGCGCCGTGAACTGCTCGCGCACCGTCCCGGAGAGCACGGCTCCGGAGCTGGAGAGCGCGAGCAGCGAGGAGCAGTCGGTCCCGCGCATCGGCCCGGCGAGCGCGTCCACCAGCGGCCGCAGCATCGCGTCCCCCACCAGCGAGAGCGCGGTGACCCGCTCGCGCTCGACGGTGCGCAGCACCTCCTCCGGGGCGAACTTGCGGTGCAGCACCACCTTCTGGCCGTAGTCCAGCCCGATGAAGAGCGTCAGTGTGGAGGTTCCGTGCATCAGCGGGGGAGTGGGGAAGAACACCAGCCCCTCGCCCCCGGCCGCGACCCGCTCGGCCAACTCTTCGGGGCGTGCCACCGGTTCGCCGGTGGGCGCGCCGCCGCCGAGCCCGGAGAAGAACAGGTCCTCGGCGCGCCACATCACCCCTTTGGGCATTCCCGTGGTGCCGCCGGTGTAGATGAGGAACAGGTCGTCGCCCGAGCGCGGACCGAAGTCGCGCTCGGGCGATCCCGCCGCCTCGGCCTCGGCGAACTCCGCGAACGTGGCGGGCGCCGTGCGGCCCCGCGGGGCCGGCGGGCGCGGGTCCGGGCCGCCTCCCACCCGCACCAGGTGGCGCAGCTTCGGCGCGCGTGATGCGGCGGCGGCCACCCGGGCGGTGAACTCACCGTCGAAGACGAGCGCCGCCAGGTCGGCGTCCCGGTAGAGGTGGACCAGTTCGCCCTCCACATAGCGGTAGTTGACGTTGACCGGGACGGCCCGGATCTTCAGGCAGGCCAGCAGGGTCTGCACGTACTCGACGCCGTTGTACAGATGCAGTCCGACGTGTTCGCCGGGCCGCACGCCGCTGCTCGTGAGGTGGTGCGCGAACCGGTTGGCCGCGCGGTCCAGCCCGTCGTAGGTGAGTCTGCGCTCGGCGCCGGTGCCGGGGTGGTCCAGATGGACCAGCGCCTCGCGGTCGGGGACGGTGTCGGCGACCGATTCGAACAGGTCGGCAAGGTTGTATTCCACGGCGCGCTCCTCCATACCCCGGCCCGGCGTGCTCGTCTGGTGTGCGTGCCCCCGTGCGTGCCGGCGCCATCAGAGCACCGGCGGGGGAAGACCGGAAGAGGCCGCGGGAAAAAATATGACGCTGCGTCAGAAACCTCTTGAACTCCGGCCGCCCGTACTGCAACCTGTTCCAGGTCCGGATGCGGACCGCAGACGGGAGGAACCGCGATGGGCGGTACCGAGCATCTGACCGTGGAGCGCGCGGGTGCCACCCTCGTGCTCACCCTCAACCGTCCCGAAGCCAGGAACGCGCTCTCCCTGCCGCTGCTCGTCGGCCTGTACGACGGCTGGCTGGAGGCCGACGCGGACGACACGATCCGCTCCGTCGTCCTCACCGGCGCCGGGGGCACCTTCTGCTCCGGCATGGATCTGAAAGCCCTCGCCGGAGACGGCACGGCCGCCGGTCCCTACCGCGAACGGCTGCGCGCGGACCCCGACCTGCACTGGAAGGCCATGCTGCGCCACCACCGGCCGCGCAAGCCGGTCATCGCGGCGGTCGAGGGGCACTGCGTGGCGGGCGGAACCGAGATCCTCCAGGGCACGGACATCCGCGTCGCGGGCGAGAGCGCGGTCTTCGGCCTCTACGAAGTGCGCCGCGGCCTCTTCCCGATCGGCGGCTCGACGGTGCGGCTGCCGCGGCAGATTCCCCGTACCCACGCTCTGGAGATGCTGCTGACCGGGCGTCCGTACAGCGCCGAGGAGGCTGCGCGCATCGGGCTGATCGGACGCGTGGTACCCGAGGGAACCGCGCTGGAGGCGGCACTGGAGACCGCGGCGCGGATCAACGCCTGCGGGCCGCTGGCCGTCGAGGCCGTGAAGGAGTCGGTCCACCGGACCGCGTCCATGGCGGAGGCCGAGGGACTCGCCGCCGAACTGGAGTGCGGCCAACCCGTCTTCGCCACCGCCGACGCGAAGGAAGGAGCCCGGGCTTTCGCCGAGAAGAGGGCGCCACGGTTCCGCCGGGAGTGAGCCCGCCGACCCGCCGGCTCGGCCGGAGACAGATCCGCGACCGCAGAAGGAACCTCAGCCGGAGCAGGAACCTCCACCAGAGACGGAAGGGGCACCCACCCTTGAACGCGGCACCCGCGCACGGAACGCTCAGCGCCCCCCTCGTCGTCGAGTTCCCCTTCACCCGCTCGCTCGGCCCGGTCCAGAGCGCCTTCCTCACCGGCCTCCGCGAACGCACGGTCCTCGGCGTCCGCACCGCGGACGGCCGCACCCTGGTGCCGCCGGCCGAGTACGACCCCGACACCGCCGCGGAACTCCGCGACCTGGTGGAGGTCGGCCGGACCGGCACCGTCACCACCTGGGCGTGGAACAGCGCCCCGCGCCGCGGGCAGCCCCTCCGGCACCCCTTCGCATGGGCGCTGGTCCGCCTCGACGGCGCCGACACCGCGCTCCTGCACGCGCTCGATGTGCCGGGCGGGCCCGCACAGGTCCGCACCGGGATGCGCGTCCGTATCCGCTGGGCCGAGGAGCGCAGCGGTGCGATCACCGACATCGCCTGCTTCGAGCCGGCCGCCGACGCCGCGGACGACAGCACCCGGCCCGCGGCGAGGCCGCACAGCGGAGCGTTCGCCGACCCCGTGCACGGCATCGTCGCCGAGGCCCGCCTCGACTACACCTACACGCCCGGCCGCGCCCAGACCCGCTACCTGGAGGCACTGGCCCGGCACCGCACCCTGGGCGAGCGCTGCCCCGGGTGCCGCAAGGTCTATGTCCCGCCGCGCGGCGCCTGCCCCACCTGCGGAGTGCCCACCGCGGAACAGGTGGAGGTGGGGCCGGCGGGGACCGTCACCACCTTCTGCGTCGTGAACATCAAGGCCAAGGGGCTCGACATCGAGGTGCCCTACGTCTACGCGCACATCGCGCTGGACGGCGCCGGGCTCGCCCTGCACGGCCGGATCGCCGGCATCCCCTACGACCAGGTGCGGATGGGGCTGCGCGTCGAACCCGTCTGGACCGAGGGCGGCCGCCATCCCGACCACTACCGGCCCACCGGCGAGCCGGACGCGGCCCCCGAGACCTACCAGGAGCTGCTGTGACGATCCGGAACGGACTCCCCGAGGTCGCCGTCGTCGCCTTCGCGCAGACCGCGCACGTACGGGCGGCAGACGACCTCTCCGAGGTGGAGATGCTGCTGCCGGTGCTGCGCGAGGTGCTGGAGCGGACCGGGCTGTCCGCGGGGGCCGTCGACTTCACCTGCTCCGGCTCCTGCGACTACCTCGCCGGGCGCGCCTTCTCCTTCACCATGGCCCTGGACGGGGTGGGCGCCTGGCCCCCGATCTCCGAGTCGCACGTGGAGGCGGACGGCGCCTGGGCCCTCCACGAGGCGTGGGTCAAGCTCCTGACCGGCCGGGCGGAGACGGCACTGGTGTACGCGTACGGCAAGTCCTCGGCGGGCGATCTGCCCGCGGTCCTCACGCGCCAACTCGACCCCTACTACCTCGCCCCGCTGTGGCCCGACTCCGTCTCCCTCGCCGCGCTGCAGACCCGCGCGCTGCTCGACGCGGGCGGCACCGACGAGCGGGAGCTGGCCGGGATCGCCGCCCGCAGCAGGAACGCCGCCGAAGCCAATCCGTACGCCCAGCTCACCGGCTCGCCCTCCGCCGACGCGCTGCTGGAAAGCGACCACCTCGTCGGACCGCTGCGGCTGCACGACGTACCACCCGTCTCCGACGGCGCCGCCGCGCTCGTGCTGGCCGCCGGGGACACCGCCCGCCGGCTCTGCGGCACCGGCCGCCGCCCCGCGTGGATCCGCGGGATGGACCACCGGATCGAGGCACACAGCCTGGGCGTCCGGGACCTCACCGACTCGCCCTCCACCCGGCTGGCCGCCGAACGCGCCGGACTCTTCGACCCGCAGGCGCCGCCACCGGACGTCGCCGAGCTGCACACCCCCTTCACCGCGCAGGAGGTCGTCCTGCGCAAGGCGCTGCGGCTGGGCCCGGGCACCGCGGTCAACCCCTCGGGCGGGCCGCTGGCGGCCAACCCCGTGATGGCGGCCGGACTGATCCGCATCGGCGAGGCCGCGGAGCGCGTGGCCTGCGGGGAGGCCCGCCGCGCGGTCGCGCACGCCACCTCCGGCCCCTGCCTGCAGCACAACCTCGTGGCGGTCCTGGAGTCGGACGCCGCCGCGGACGGGCCCGGCAGCCATGGAGCCGAGGAGGAGCGAGGATGAGCACCGCCACCCGGCCCGGCGCCAGGAACAAGGAGCCCGTCGGCATCGTCGGGGTCGGCCAGACCAAGCACGTCGCCGCCCGCCGCGACGTCTCGATCGCCGGGCTCGTCCGCGAGGCCGCGGTCCGGGCGCTGGAGGACGCGGCGCTCGGCTGGGCCGACATCGACGCCGTGGTGATCGGCAAGGCGCCCGACTTCTTCGAGGGCGTCATGATGCCCGAGCTCTACCTCGCCGACGCGCTCGGTGCGGTCGGCAAGCCCATGCTGCGGGTGCACACGGCCGGTTCGGTCGGCGGCAGCACGGCGCTGGTCGCCGCCGACCTGGTCGCGGCCCGGCTGCACCGCACCGTGCTGACCCTCGCCTTCGAGAAGCAGTCCGAATCGAACGCCATGTGGGGCCTGTCGCTGCCGGTGCCGTTCCAGCAGCCGCTGCTGGCGGGCGCGGGCGGCTTCTTCGCGCCGCACGTCCGCGCCTACATGCACCGCACCTCGGCGCCCGACCACATCGGTGCGCTCGTCGCCTACAAGGACCGCCGCAATGCGCTGCGGAACCCCTACGCGCACCTCCACGAGGAGGGCCTCACGCTGGAGAAGGTGCGCTCCTCACCGATGCTCTGGGACCCCATCCGCTACTCGGAGACCTGCCCCTCCTCGGACGGGGCCTGCGCCATGGTGCTGACCGACCGGGCCGGGGCCGCGCGCGCCCCCCGCCCGCCGGCCTGGGTGCACGGCGGAGCCATGCGCAGCGAGCCCACCCTCTTCGCGGGCAAGGACGCCGTCTCGCCGCGCGCGGGCACCGACTGCGCCGCCGACGTCTATCGGCAGGCGGGCGTGGCCGACCCGCGGCGCGAGATCGACGTGGTGGAGATGTACGTCCCCTTCTCCTGGTACGAACCGATGTGGCTGGAGAACCTCGGCTTCGCCGAGGAGGGGGAGGGCTGGCGGATGACCGAGTCCGGCGCCACCGGCCCCGGTGGGGAGCTGCCGGTCAACCCCTCGGGCGGGGTGCTGTCGACCAACCCCATCGGCGCCTCGGGCATGCTGCGCTTCGCCGAGGCCGCCCTCCAGGTGCGTGGCGCCGCAGGTGCACACCAGGTGCCGGGGGCGCGCAGGGCGCTGGGGCACGCCTACGGGGGCGGCTCGCAGTTCTTCGCCATGTGGCTGGTCGGCGACCGGCCGCCCACCACGTGACCAGACCACGTGACCGCCTGACCATCTGATCATTCGATCACCCGCCCGGAACCGCGCCGGGCGCGGCGCACGGGCCGGCCGCCACCCGGCGCGGGAGGAGCCGCCCGTCCCTCGATTTCCCGCTGCCGCGCCCTGTCCCGGCGACCGCGCCGCTGGTTAGGGTGACGCCGGCGGCAGGACGACCGGGAGGAGCACCAGCGTGGCCGACAGCACCATCGGGCAGCCTGAACTCGACCTCAGCCGGGCGCAGTGGCAGTCGAGCAGCCGGGGCACCGGCGATGTCGAGATCGCCTTCGTCGAGGGGTTCGTGGCGATGCGGCACGGCCGCCAGCCCGACAAGCCCGCGCTCATCTTCGACCCGGGGGAGTGGCGCGCCTTCGTCCGCGGGGCCCGCGAGGGCGAGTTCGACCTGACGTGACATCCCGGCCGACGGCGTCCCGGTCCTCCCGGACGCCGTCGGAACCCGGCTCGCAGCACCCGGCGGAGACGTCCCCACCCGCCCGCACCGGAGCGGCGGAGTCCGAGGACCGCACCGGGGACCACCGCCCCGCCGGCACCCTGCTGCGGCAGGTCGTCGCGGAGCGCCCGTACGCGGGGGCGCACGGTGAGGAGCTGACACTGATCCGCCCCCCTGCGCCACGCCCGCCCCGCCCGCCCCGCCCGTCCGGCACCGGAAGTGCCGGCCCCTCCCGCAGCCTGACCGCGCGGCGCCCCGCAGCGGACCCCGCCACCGGGAACCCCGTCGCCGTGCGGGTGGCGGGGCACTGACTGAGGGCGATCACCGAGGGGCACGTACTATTGCGGCATGTCGTTCCTCCGCCGCCGCAGCGCCGCCGTGCCCGCGGGCCCGGACTTCGATGTCCTGGCCATGGACCCGTCCGACTGGCCGGGGAATCTCGGCGCGGGACTGCTGCCCGCTCCGGACGGCACCTGCCAGGGCGTCTTCCTGCGGTACGACCTGTTCGGCGGCCGCGGCCCGGCGATGATCATCGGGAACCTCCCGGAGGGCTCCCCGGCGCGCGAGGTCGCCGACGACGAGGCACCCTTCGAGGTGGCGCAGCTCCTGGCCGCGCTGGAGAACGACGAGCACGTCGAGGTCGTCAGCACCGAGGACGACCCGGTCATGCACGAGGACAACCTGCTGATCGTCCGCCGGGTCAAGCTCTCCGAAGACCGGATCTCCTGCGTCCAGTTCGACCGCAGCGACGGCGTGCTGGTCACCATCGCGAGCTGGGACCGCCCCATCACCAACGACCTCTACGCGCTCCTCAAGCCGCTGCCCGCCGAGATGTTCCAGCAGTAGCCGCCCCGGGCGCCGGCCCGACGGCCGAGGGGCACCGCCTCCGCCGGCCGTCCGGCCGGAGGCGGTGCCCGCCTTCCGCAGCGGAACGCTCAGCGGACCACGCGCACGTCCGCCGCCTTCACGAACGCGACCCGGTGGCCGAGCTGGATCTGGTAATACCGCTGCTTGCCCCGGACCACCTGGAAGTTCTCCGCATCGGGGTCGTAGGTCACGGCGTACAGGTACTCGCCCGACGTCCGCAGCCCCGCGACGTAGCGCTGCCCCGCGGTGACCTTGTACGGCAGCGGTGAGAGCGCCTGCACCGGTACGCCCTCAGGGTAGGCGTCCGCCTCGGGATAGGCCCGCCCGTACACCGGGATCTCCGTACGCCCCTCGCGGGGTGTGAGCACCGTGCCCCGGCCGGGTACGGCGGTGCGCCCGTCGGCGGGGTTGTGGAACCACGCCTTCTGCCCGAGGTACCAGACGGCCGTCCACTCGCCCTTCCGGTCGGCGACCGCGTACTGCTGGCCGGTGGTGGCCCGGGCGCCGGTGTCGTTGACCCCGGTGGTCGACGGGGAGCCGTCGGGCCGCAGCCCGATGTCCTCGACCAGCGGCGAGGACGCGTCCGGCGCCTGGTGCAGCCGGACGGCGGAGGAACCGTGCGCGGGGCAGGGCTTGCCCGCGCCCTCGCAGTCGGTGTACAGCGGCTTGTGCCCGTCGTAGTCGGGCCGGATCGTCACCACTCCCGACCGCGGACCGGCCTTGGGCGTGAACGGCTTGCCCATCAGCGTGAAGTAGTGCTGCCAGTCCCAGTAGGGACCGGGGTCGGTGTGCATGCCGCGGACGCTGGAGGCGGTCGGGCCGGGCACGTTGTCGTGGCCGAGGATGTGCTGGCGGTCCAGCGGGATGTCGTACCGCTTGGCGAGGTACTTCACCAGCCGCGCCGAGCTGCGGTACATCGCCTCGGTGTACCAGGCGTCCGGATCGGTCAGGAAGCCCTCGTGCTCCAGGCCGACGGACTTGGAGTTCACGTACCAGTTGCCCGCGTGCCAGGCGGCGTCCTTGGCCCGCACATGCTGCGCCACGTGTCCGTCGGACGACCTGAGCGTGTAGTTCCAGGAGACGTATTTCGGGTTGGTCACCAGACTCAGCGTCGTCTCGTACGTCCCCTCGGTGTCGTGGACGACGATGTAGTCGATTTTCTGCGACCGGGGGCGCCGCGCCTTGTCGTGGTTGCCGTAGTCCTCGGCGCCGGAGTCGTCGGTCCACTTCTCGTACGCCGCCGGATACCACTCGCAGTCCACGCTGCGCGGGCACTCCACCCTGTTCCGGGGACGGCGCGCCCGGTCGGACGCCTGCGGAGAGCGCAGCCCGGGCGTGGCCCGCAGGGTGACGGCGGCGCCGGTGTCGGTGGTCCGGCTTTCACCCGTGCGCAGTACGTCGAACACGTCGTCGGCGAACGCCGTGGCGCTCGGCTCGCCGCGCCCGCCGCCCGGGTAGGCGGCAACCGCCTCGTACCAGTCCGCCGGGTCGGCGCTCAGCGGGTGGCCGAGCCGCCGCTGCGCGTCCGCGAGGAGGGCGGCGCCGCCGCGCAGATTGGCCTCCGTGGAGGAGCGCAGCCGGGCCGCGTCGAGCCCGGTCAGCTCGGCGGCACGCGCCAGCGTCCGCAGCCGCGCCGGGAGCTTCCCGGCCGGCTGCTGACGGCCGGGCCGCGCGGCGGAGCGGAGCGGGCGGGCGCTGTCGCCCCGGGCGTCCTCGGTGGAGGTGTGGCCCTGCGGACGGGAGGAGGCCAGGGCTGTGCGCGCGTCGGTCAGGTGCATCGGTCCGTACCCGCCGGAGACACTGGGTGCCCCCAGGTGCGCGTTCCAGCGCGACTGCAGGTACGAGACGCCGAGCAGGACCTTCTCCGGCACGTGGTAGCGGTCCGCGGCAGCGGCGAACTGCTGCTGGAACGTCCGGCCGTCGGGCTGGTCCGCTGTCGCCGGGCTCCCCGCCGTCAGCAGCGGGACGACCAGTGCGGCTGCTGACGCGGCGACGACCGCGGAGCGGGATCCGCGGCGGCCGGTACGTCTCTCGCCGCGGCTGCCGCGTCTGGGGCTGCTGCCGTCGGCGGGTGCGCTGTCTGGGTCACGGAAGGATCGTGGCAATGCCGCCTCCTCGGACTGTGCGCCGTGAGGTCACGGACGCGAGCAGTCCTCAGACGTACCCATTGGCCGACGATCCGTCAATCATTCCGCGCGGCTGTCAGTTCGCTGCCACACCACAGAACCCGTCTCCGCACGTCGTCCGGGCCCCGGCGGGGTGGGCGCCCGGGGGTGTCACCGGTGCAGACCGGTGACACCCCCGGGCACGCCACGCGTCCCGGCCGCCGCTCCGGGCGGATGACCCGAACGGCCCCTCGGCTGCCGGATCAGCGGGTGCCGACCGCCGCGCGCACGGCCCGCCGCGCCGTGGCGCAGTCGTCGTGCAGCCTGCGCAGCAGCAGCCGCTGCTCCTCGCCCGTGGGAAGGCCGCCCCCCTCCGCTGCGACCTGCGGCGAGGGCTCCCGCATGGTGCGCTGCACGGCCGCCTCGTAGGTACGGATCTCCCGGGTGAGGATCAGCATCAGATTCACCAGGAAGGCATCCCGTGCCGCCGGACCGGCCGCCTGGGCGAGCTGGCTGATCTGACGGCGCGCCAGCGGCGCGTCCCCCAGTGCCGCCCACAGGGAGGCCAGGTCGTAGCCGGGCAGATACCAGCCCGCGTGCTCCCAGTCGACCAGGGAGGGACCGGCCGGACCCAGCATGACGTTGGTCAGCAGGGCGTCCCCGTGGCAGAACTGCCAGGGCACCCCGCGCCGGCCGCCCGGCCCGCGGTACTGCACCAGTCCGTGCAGCAGCTTCTGCAGATCGCCCAGATCGCGGTCGGTCAGCAGGCCCTGTTCGTGGAAGCGGGTCAGCCGCGCCGGGTAGTCGAGCGGGCGCTCGAACGCCGACGGCGGCGGCTCCCACTCGTTGAGCCGGCGGAAGGAGCCGATCACCGCCCGCAGATCCGCCCGGGGCGGCGCCTCGACCGGGTGCCGCTGCGCCGCCGCGACCCGCCCCGGAACGCGCTCGATCACCAGGGTGCAGGCGTCCGGGTCGGCGGCGACCAGCCGCGGAGTCCGTACCGGCGGACGGTGCCGTACGAAGGCCCGGTAGACCGCTATTTCGTGCTGGAAGCGCTCGGCCCAGGCGGAGGAGTGGTCCAGCAGGCACTTGGCGATGAGGGTGTTCCGTCCGGCGGTGCCGGCCAGCAGCACCGAGCGTCCTCGCCTGCGGAGCAGTTGGACAGGGGTGAACTCCGGGCAGATCCGGTGGATCGAGGAGATGGCGGCACGGAGCCGGGTACCTTGCGGGCCGGACAAGTCCAGCCTCCCGCTGACGGGTGGGGACACGGTGCTGGGCGCGCGGAGATCCATGCGGGCGCCGGGGTGCGGGACGACGGGGCCCGGTGCCCGCGCGGGATCGCGTGCCGGATCGGGGGCCAGCACGGCCGGCCCTCTTCCGCTGGGCGGGGGCACCGGGGCCGCACGCGGCCGACGCTGCACGGACACGGGGGATGGTGCTGAATACATGGGCGCGCGAGATCCCTTCGTGTGCCGACGGGTTTCCGCGCCTCCCCGGCTGCCCGTCCGGACCTGAGCACCCTGGGGAATGCGGGCCGGGCGGAACGACCGGGGTGGCGCGTTCCTACACGACACCCGGGCGCGGGTGGCACACCATCTGGCGGACCCTGGCGAACCCTGGCGAATGTTCTCGGGCCCGCCGTACCGGGGCGTACGGAAGCTACTGTCAACTCAGCCGAGAACCTGGGGGCTTGACGTGACAAAGGGACCCAACGCGCGCCTCGCGGACCTCTTCGCACTCGCCGGATGGTCGAAGGGCGAGCTCGCCCGGCTGGTCAACCGGCAGGCGGCAGCGATGGGGTACGCGCAACTGGCAACGGACACCTCCCGGGTGCGGCGCTGGATCGACACCGGGGAGACTCCGCGTGATCCGGTGCCCAAGGTGCTGGCGTCCCTGTTCACCGAGCGACTCGGCCGTGTCGTGACCATCGAGGACCTCGGGTTCACCGGGCCGGGGCAGACAGCTCAGGGGCAGCCCGTCGACGGACTGCCCCTGCCGTCCGGCCAGGTCGCCGCGGTCCTCACCGAATTCACGGGAATGGACCTCATGCTCAACCGACGCGGCATGGTGGGCGCGGGCGCCGCGCTCGCCGCAGGATCGGCACTCAGCAGTGCCATGCAGAACTGGCTCGGCAGCGACCCGGTGACGTCCCGCGCACAGGGCACCGGAGGGGCGGCCCAGGCGGTCCCCGTCGGCCACTCGGCCTACGACCGCTACGAGGCCGCTCCGGTCGGGCGGCAGGAGGTCGAGGCGCTGGAGCACTCCGTGGAGGTCTTCCGCGCCTGGGACGCCGAACGTGGCGGCGGCCTCCAGCGCAAGGCCGTGGTGGGCCAGCTCAACGAGGTGGGCGGGATGCTCTCCTACCACCACCCGCAGCCGCTGCAGCAGCGGCTGTGGGGCGTCGCCGCCAATCTCGCGGTGCTCGCCGGCTGGATGTCGCACGACGTGGGCCTGGAGCCCACGGCCCAGAAGTACTTCGTCATCGCCGCGCACGCGGCGCGGGAGGGCGGCGACCGGCCGCGGGCCGGCGAGGCGCTCTCCCGCGCCGCCCGGCAGATGGTGCACCTGGGCCGCCCCGACGACGCGCTCGACCTGGTGAAGCTGGCCCGGTCCGGCTCCGGCGACCAGGCCCTGCCCCGCACCCGCGCCATGTTCCGCACGATCGAGGCGTGGGCGCAGGCATCCATGGGGCGGGGGCGAGAGATGCGGCGCACTCTGGGCCAGGCCGAGGACCTGTTCGCCTCGGACCGGGGCGACGTGGCACCGCCCGGCTGGATGCAGATGTTCGACGAGGCCGATCTGTACGGCATGGAGGCGCTGGCCTTCCGCACCCTCGCCGAACACGAACCCGCCGCCGCCAAGACGGCCGAACAGCACGCCAAGCGGGCACTGGCGCTCCGTGAGGAGGGCCGTCGGCGCTCCCAGATCTTCGACTACCTCTCGGTGGCCTCGGCCTGCTTCATCTCCGACGACCCGGAGCAGGCGGACCGCTACGCCCGCCTCGCCCTGCTGTCCATCAGCGAGAACTCCTCGCACCGCACCTGGGACCGGTTGCGCGAGATGTACCGGCTCACGGGGCAGTACGCCGGTCACGGCAAGGTCGAGGACCTGCGCGCGGAGATCGAGGAGGCGCTTCCCCGGGCGCCGAAGCCGTCGCGGACCGGCAGGAGCCTCAAGGACGCGGAGGAGCTGCGGCGGGCCCCCGGCGACATCCGCAGAGTACGCGGAGCGAAGGGGGCCGAGGCGGTGTGAGACGGGAGACCGGGCCGTTGCGCGGCCCCTGCGGGGCGGCAGCCCGCGGGCACCGGTCCGCGGGCACCGGCCCGGGACCCGCGGGCACCGGCCCGGTCCACCGGCACCCTGCGGTCACCGGTCGAAAGGCGCCGGGTGCACCCGAGGCGGGCGGGTCCTGCGGATCGGAGCAGGGCGCTCCCGGGCACCGCCCCTGGGGGCGCCGACTGTCAGGAGGTCACACGAGCCACCAGTACGCACGCGTCGTCCTCGCGCTCCCGGTCGGCGAATGCCTCGGCGACGGCCCGGACACACTCCTGTGCGGAGTCGGCCGCGGTGAACCGGTCGGCGAGGGCCAGGAGGCGGGCGCTGCCCGCGTGCAGAGCGGCCGACCGGGGGCCGCACGCGGGGCCGGAGGGCCGGAGCGCATCGTCGGGAGCAAGGCCGTCGGTGTGCAGCACCAGCAGGTCGCCGGGCCGCAGTTGCACGGTGCGCTGCCCGTAGGCCGCGCCGGAGGTGACGCCCAGCAGCACCCCCTCAGGGCGCGGCAGCACGCTGCCCGCGCCGTCCCGGAAGAGCAGCGGCGCCGGGTGGCCGGCCTGCGCCCAGGTGAGGGTGCGGGCGTGCGGCTCGTACCGGCAGCACAGGGCGCTGCCCAGAGACGGCTGGGCGGTCGAGTCCAGGAGCTGGTTGAGATGACCCATCAGCGCCCCCGGCCCGACACCGGCCAGCGCCATTCCGCGCACCGCACCCAGCAGCATGGCCATGCCGGAGGTCGCGGTGACCCCGTGCCCCGTCAGGTCGCCCGCCGTCAGCAGCGTCGCACCGCCGGGCAGTTCCATCGCGTCGTACCAGTCGCCACCGATCAGCGTGCTGGACGCGGAGGGCAGGTAGTGCGCCGCCAGATCGAGTGCGCCGGTGGTCCGCTCGTCGCCCTGCGGGAACCGCAGCGAGCCGCGCCAGGGCGGCAGCACGGCCTCCTGGAGTTCGACGGCCAGCTTGTGTTCGGTCCGGGCGAGATGCCGCTCCTGCTGGAGCGAGTCCCGGGTCTCCCGCACCGCGTGCTCGCTGCGGCGCAGTGCGCTGACGTCCCGCACCACCGCCCACATGGAGGCGGTGCTCCCGTCGCTGTCGAGCACCGGCTCGCCGACCATGTGGACCGTTCCCACGGAGCCGTCGGGCCGCACCAGCCGGAACTCCTGGTCGATGGCCCTGCCGTCCACCAGGCAGTCGGTGAACGCGAGGGCGAGCGCGGGCTGGTCCTCGGGCACCACCCAGGAGGGCAGTTCGTCCAGCGAGAGCGGGCCGTCCCGCCCGGTCCTGCCGAAGATCCCGTACAGCTCCGGTGACCAGGACACCTCGTCGGTCAGCAGGTTCCATTCGGCGCTGCCCACCCGGTCGCGCCGGGCGGGCGCCGCGGACTCTCCGGAGGGCCGGGCCGCGGAGTAGGCGGCGCCCCCGGTGTCCGCCGCGGCTTCCCCGGGCGGCTGGTCGGCGGACGGCCACGCCCGGGGCGTCTCGGGCGGCATGCCCTCGCGTAACTGGTCGAGCTGGCTGCCCAGGTCGTCGAGCTGGTGCACGGCCAGCTCGCACAGCGCGCGCCGCCACCGCGTGCCCGGATCCGCTCCGGCGACCCCCGGGTCCGGCTCGCCCTCCTCGTCCGCGCCCCGGCGCACGGCGTCGAGGCGCCCCCGCAGGGTGCGCGCCTGGGTGATCAGAGCGTCCAGCGTGCCGCGGTCCGGGGGCTGCGGTGCCGAGCGGTCCGCATGGAGAGAGGGGGCCATGGAGAACTCCGATACGGGGGAGAGTCGATTACGACTGTGACACAGCCCGCGACTCCCCGTAAGGGATTCGGCCACACTCGATGCGGTGGTGCTGCCGTCATATGTCCCGGTAGGACGCCCGGGGTCCGGGCCAGGGGAGCCGGTTCCGGCGCTGCGGGCGCCCGGGCTCGGCGGAATCCCTCACTCCGGGTAAGCTCCGGCTGCCGACCCGGTGTCCTCGCTCCGAAAGGTGAAACCCAGGAGTAGAACCGCGGTCACCGGCAAGAATGCCGGGCAACGGAAATCCCGTTGCCAGTCGAATACCCCGCACCGGATGCTGACTCTTATGTTCGTCGATTCCGTCGATTCAGACATAGCGCCCAGCGGTACGCTGCTCGGCCTCCTCCAGAGGGGCCGCGGCGACGGAACGCTGCACGCGCTCGCCGCGCCGCGCGCCGAGGCGCTCGGCGCGCTACGGCACTGCGTGCTGCACGACCCCAGGCGGGACTGGCAGGTCGAGCACCGCTCCCTGTACTACGCCCGTCTGCACAGCGAGCTGGACGCCGGGCTCGACGACATCGCCGCGCACCTCTTCGCCCCCGCGGACCTGCTCTGCACCCCCGAAGAGGCCGAGAGCCGCACCGGGCTCGCCCTCTCCGTCCTCGGTCACCTCGCCTCCTACGCGGCGGCCCGGGGCGGGAACCCCGCGAACCCGCAGGACAACGCGCCCCTGCGGCTGCTGCGCCGCTATGCCACCACCGGCACCAACTGGCAATGGGCGCTGGACGAGCTCGCCGTCCGCGACACCGACGCCGGACTGCGGCCCCTGGGCCCTGCCGTGCTGGCCCGCTTCCCGCGCACCCCGGAGGGCGACGCCGAGCTCGCCGAAGCCGCGCGCGACGCCTTCGAACCCCGCCCCTGGCGGCTGTGGGCGGAGGACCCCGCACACCCCGAGCAGGCCGAGCGGCTGCGCCGGGCCCGGGAGTGCCGCTCCTTCGACCGCTGGCAGCGCCAGCTCCGCAGCCCCGGACCGCGGCCCGGCTGGAGCGTGCGGGAGATCCTCGACTGGGCACAGGACGGCCACGACCAGCACCCCCGCCAGCACCGCGAGGCCCCCGCCGCCCGCTGCCTGTCCGCCGTCGCCGGGCCCGAGGACCGCCCGCTGCTGCTGGCCGCGGCGCGCGGGCCCCACGAGGCCGCGCGGGCCGCCGCCCTGCGGCACCTGGCCGACCGCAACGACCCCGACGTCCTCGACCTCGTCGAGGAAGCCGCCGCCGACCCGGCCGAGACCGTCGCCGGTGCCGCCACCTCCGCCTTCGCCCGCATGCGGTCCCTGGCCGCGCTGGAGCGCGCCCGCCGGTGGGCCGCCGCACCCGAGGGTGCCCTGCCGTCCGGGCTGGCCACCGTCGCCGCCGAGATGCTGGCCTGCCGGGGCGGTGAGCAGGACGCCGAGGCGGTCCTCGCGGCGCTGCGCCGCACCATCCGCCTGGAAGGCCCCGACAGCCCGGCACTGTGGCCGCTGGTGGACGGTGCCGGGCGGCTGTCCATCGGCTGCGCGGCACCGGTGCTGCGGCACATCTACCGGGAGACCGCCTCCTCCCAGTTGCGCGGGCGCACCGCCCGCTCCCTCGCCGTCACCGACCCCTCCTTCCCCGCCGGGTTCGCCATCGAGTGCCTGTGGGACTGCGAGGAATCCACCCGGCAGGTCGCCGCCGAGCACGCCGCGACCGGAGACGCCCGCGTCGTGGAGCGGCTGCGCAGGCTGGCCGCCGATCCGGCCGAGGAGGCGGGAGTCCAGACCGCCGTCCGCGGCCGCCTCACCCCGCCCGCCTGATCGGCCCTTCCGCCTGCCGGCGCCGCACGGCGCGCAAGGGGGCACCCGGGCCTCTCCGCCTTGCGGTGGAGCGTGCCGGGGGCACCATGGAGGGCGTGGACGGCCGCTGGGAGTTCTGGGTGGACAGGGGCGGAACGTTCACGGACGTGATCGGCCGACGGCCGGACGGCACCCTCGTGAGCCGCAAGGTGCTGTCCCACGACCCGGCGCGGCCCGGCCGGGACGCCGCGGTGGCCGGCATCCGCGCGCTGCTGGAGGTGCCGGCCCGCGAACCGGTCCCGGCCGACCGGATCGACGTCGTCAAGATGGGCACCACGGTCGCCACCAACGCGCTCCTGGAACGCACGGGCGAGCCCACGGTCCTGGTCACCACCCGGGGCTTCCGGGACGCCCTCACCATCGCCTACCAGAACCGGCCCCGCCTCTTCGACCGCCGCATCGTGCTGCCGGAGGCGCTCCACGACCGCGTCGTGGAAGTCCCCGAGCGGCTGGCCGCCGACGGCACCGTGGTGCTGCCGCTGGACCGCGAAGCGGCGGCGCGCGCCCTCCGTGAGGCACACGAGGCGGGTTTCCGCAGCGCCGCCGTCGTCCTGCTGCACGCCTACCGGTATCCCGCCCACGAGCGCGAGGTCGCCCGTCTCGCCCGCGCGGCGGGCTTCTCCCAGGTGAGCTGTTCGCACGAGGTCAGCCCGCTGATCAAACTGGTGCCCCGCGGCGACACGACCGTCGCCGACGCCTACCTCTCGCCCGTGCTGAGCCGCTACGTGGCGGACGTGGCGGACGAACTGCACGGTGTGCGACTGATGTTCATGCAGTCGAACGGCGGACTGCGGGAGGCGCGGCACTTCCGGGGCAAGGACGCCGTGCTCTCGGGACCGGCGGGCGGTGTCGTGGGCATGGCCCGCAGTTGCGCGGAGATCGGGCAGGGGCGGGTCATCGGCTTCGACATGGGCGGTACCTCCACCGACGTGTCGCACTACGCGGGCGCGCTGGAGCGGGTGTTCGGTACGCAGGTCGCCGGGGTGCGGATGCGCGCGCCGATGATGGACATCCACACAGTGGCGGCCGGCGGCGGCTCGGTGCTGCATTTCGACGGCGCCCGCTACCGTGTCGGCCCCGATTCGGCGGGCGCGGTCCCCGGCCCCGCCTGCTACCGCCGCGGCGGTCCGCTGACCGTGACCGACGCGCAGGTGATGCTGGGCCGTATCCAGCCCGCGTACTTCCCCGCCGTCCTCGGCCCGGACGGCGACCTCCCGCCGGACGTGGAGGCGGTCCGCGCGGGTTTCGGCCGGCTCGCCGCCCGGACCGCCGACGGCCGCAACCCCGAGCAGGTCGCGGCCGGGTTCCTGGAGATCGCCGTCCTGAACATGGCGAACGCCGTCAAGAAGATCTCCGTGCAGCGCGGCCACGACGTCACCCGCTACGCGCTGGCCAGCTTCGGCGGCGCGGGCGGGCAGCACGCCTGCGCGGTCGCCGACGAACTGGGCATCGGCACGGTGGTGGTGCCCCCGAGGGCCGGAGTGCTGTCCGCGTACGGGATCGGCGTGGCGGACGCCACCGTGCTGCGGGAGCAGTCCGTCGAGGAGGAACTCGGCGCGGAGCGGCTCGTCCGGGTGCGGGACCTGTGCGCGCGCCTGGAGCGGCAGGCCCGGGACGAGTTGCGCGACGACGGCATTCCCGACGAGGCCATCAGCACCACCGCGCGGCTGCAGTTGCGGTACGCCGGAACGGACGCCGCGCTGACCGTCCCGCTGGGCGGTGCGGAGCGGATGGCCCGCGACTTCGCGGCCGAGCACCGGTCGCGCTACGGATTCACCATGGACAAGCCGCTGGTGGTCGCCACCGCGGTGGCGGAGGCGACCGGCAGAGCCGGGCGGGTCGCCGCGCAGGCCCCCGCGTCCGGATCCGCCAGAGGCGCCGCGCAGCCGCACGACGTGGTGCGGATGTTCACGGACGGGCAGTGGCAGGACACCCCGCTCCACCGGCGGGAGGAACTGCGTCCCGGGCAGCGGGTGGCCGGACCCGCCGTCGTGGTGGAGGCCGACGCCACCACCGTGGTCGAACCGGGCTGGGCGGCCGCGGCCGACCCGCGCGGGCACCTGGTGCTGACCCGGGTCCGGGCCAGGGCGGCGGGGCCGGCGGTGGGCACCGGGGTCGACCCGGTGCGGCTCGAGGTCTTCAACAACCTCTTCATGGCGATCGCCGAACAGATGGGGGCACGCCTGGAGAAGACCGCGCACTCCGTCAACATCAAGGAGCGGCTCGACTTCTCGTGCGCGCTCTTCGACCCGGGGGGCAACCTCGTCGCCAACGCGCCGCACATTCCGGTGCACCTGGGCTCCATGGGCGACACCGTCAAGGAGGTGCTGCGGCGCAGGGGCGACGAGCTGCGCCCGGGGGACGTCTACGCCGTCAACGACCCGTACCACGGGGGCACCCACCTGCCGGACATCACGGTGGTGACGCCCGTCTTCGGCCAGGCGGGCGACCGGCTGCTCTTCCTGGTCGCCTCGCGGGGCCACCACGCCGAGATCGGCGGCCTCACGCCCGGCTCGATGCCCGCCTTCAGCCGCACCGTCGAGGAGGAGGGCGTGCTGTTCGACACCTGGCTGCTGGTGCGCGGCGGGCGGCTGCGCACCGAGGAGACCCGCGCGCTGCTCACCGGCGCCCGCCACCCCTCCCGGGACCCGGACGCCAACCTCGCCGACCTGCGCGCCCAGATCGCCGCCAACGAGAAGGGCATCGCGGAGCTGCGCGCGACGATCGAGCAGTACGGCCTCGACGTAGTGCAGGCGTACATGCAGCATGTGCGCGACAACGCGGAGGAATCCGTGCGCCGGCTCGTCGCCGGACTGCGGGACGGCGCCTGCGCGTACGAGACCGACAGCGGTGCCGTGATCCGGCTGGCCGTCACCGTGGACCGGGCCGGCCGCTCGGCCCTGCTCGACTTCACCGGTACCTCGGCGCAGCGCGAGGACAACCTGAACGCGCCCAGCTCCGTGGTGCGGGCCGCGGTGCTCTACGTCCTGCGGACGCTGGTGGCCGAGGACATCCCGCTCAACAGCGGCTGCCTGGTCCCGCTGGAGGTGCGCATCCCGGCCGGGTCGATGCTCGCGCCCGTCCGCCCCGCGGCCACCGTCGCGGGCAACGTGGAGACGTCGCAGGCCGTCACCGGCGCGCTCTACGCGGCGCTGGGCGTGCAGGCCGAGGGCTCGGGGACGATGAACAACCTCACGTTCGGGAACGCGCGCGTCCAGTACTACGAGACCGTCGCCAGCGGTGCGGGCGCGGGGGACGGGTTCGACGGCGCCGACGCGGTCCAGACGCACATGACCAATTCGCGGCTGACCGACCCCGAGGTGCTGGAGTCCTGCTACCCGGTACGGGTGGAGGACTTCCGCATCCGCCGCGGCAGCGGCGGCGCCGGCCGCCGGCACGGCGGCGACGGCGTGGTGCGGCGCCTGCGCTTCCTGGAACCGGTCACCGTGGCACTGCTGACGAGCCACCGGCGGGTGCCTCCCTACGGGATGGCGGGCGGCTGCCCGGGCGCGCTCGGGGACAACGCGGTGGAGCGCGCGGATGGCACCCGCACCCGGCTGGCCGGGCGCGACGTGGCGGAACTGGCCGCGGGGGACGTGCTGGTGCTGCGCACCCCCGGTGGCGGCGGCTACGGCACCCCGCCGCCGGACTGACCCGCAGCGCCCGCCGGGCGGACGGCCGGACGCGCACCCGGCCGGTTCCGCGGCCCCCGTGTTGTCCCCTTTCCGGCCGGTGCGGTTCACTTCAGCCATGAGCGACCACGTGCTGGACCAACTCCGCGGCGAACGAGAGCTGTTGGAGCGCACCAGCACGGCGGAGCGGGTCGCGGGCCTGCTGCGCACCCGGATCATCGAGGGCGGCTTCCTGCCGGGCATGCGGCTCGCGGAGGAGGACATCGGCAGCGCGCTCGGGGTCTCGCGCAACACCCTGCGCGAGGCGTTCCGGCTGCTCACCCACGAGCGGCTGCTGGTGCACGAACTCAACCGGGGCATGTTCGTGCGCAAGCTCACCGTCGAGGACCTGGCCGACTTGTACCGGGTGCGCCGCCTCCTGGAGTGCGCCGCGCTGCGCGAACCGGCCGGGCCGCCCTGCCCGGAGCGGGCCGTGGCGGCGATGGCGGCAGCGGTGGCGGCCGGGCGGGACGCGGCGGAAGCGCACCGGTGGCGCGATCTGGGAACCGCCAACATGCGCTTCCACCAGGGCCTCGTACAGTTGGCCGGCAGCCCGCGCACCGATGAGATGATGCGCGGGGTGCTGGCCGAACTGCGGCTCGTCTTCCAGACGATGGACGATCCCCGCCGCTTCCACGAGCCCTACCTGCCGCGCAACGAGCAGATCCTGCGTACCCTTCGGGAGGGCGACCGGCCGGGTGCGGAACTGCTGCTCGCCGACTATCTCGACGACTCCCGCCGCCAGCTCGCCGAGGCGTACGCCCGCCGGCTGGGCTGACCCGGTGCGTGGTCGCCCGGGGCGGCCGTCCGGGACCGGCTGGCGCGCGGCGTGCGGCAACCGCCCGGACCGTGACAACCGTGCCGTTTCGGATCCTGTCAGGGTGACCGCATAATGTGTGCGTCGTGACTGAGAGCGCCACCACGACGAGCACCCCGCCGGGGACCGGTGCGGCCGCACCCTCCCCGGCTCCGGGCCCCGCGGCCGACGAGGGCCTGGCCCGCCGCCTGCGCGCGCTCGCCTGCACCGCGCCGCTGCACGACCTCGACACCCGCAAGGCCAATCTCGCGGGCGAGTACCGCGCCTACGAGATGGCCGAGCTGGCGCTGGCCGCCATCGACCTGGTCACCCTCCAGATGGACTTCGACACCGGTGCCGACCACGACCAGGTCGTCGCCAAGCTGCTGCCGCGGGTCGCGGCGCAGGCGCCCGGGCGCGCCACCGCCGAGCACGAACGCGTGGCCCGCTGGGTGCTGGAGAACATGATCAACGTCGGCAGTGTGGACCGTGGCTTCCGCGCCGTCTACGGCACGTTCGGCCCCGACGGCAGCTATGTGCGGCGGGACTACGACTTCAAGCTCGTCGAAGAGGTGCCGGGGCCCGGCGGCAGCGTGTATCTGCGCACCACCGACGAGGCCGTCAACGTCCTGGTCGGCGCGCTGGACACGGATGTCACCAGCGCTCAGATCGCCGCCGAGGTCAAGCTGGAGGTCCTCATCAGCCGCGGCCGCCTCGCCGACGCCCAGCTCGCCGCGGAACAGGCCCGCTACCGCACGGTCCAGTACGCGGAGACGCTGCGCCGCACCCTGGAGGCCACCCGGCGCGACGTGCGGGCCGTCGACTGGCTGAGCGCCGTCCCCGACATGATCAACGAAGCCCTCGACCACGTCGCCGACCGCTACCGCCACGAGAACGCCATCCTCACCAACATCCGCAAGGCCCGCGACGAGGCCGCCGCCGAACGGGGGCCGGACCACAAGCGCCGTGCCGCCGAACTGGTCGACATCGTCAAGGACTGCATCCGCCGGCACACCCAGCTGCAGTCCCGGCTGCTGGAGGCCGGCCCGCTCTTCCGCGCCGAGCAGGACCGGCAGTCCTTCGCGCCGCCCGCCGTCCGTGCCGGACTCGACCTCCACGGCCAGCTCCTGGCGCCCGTGCTGCCGCTGGCGCTGTCGGAAGCGAGCCGGGTGACCGACGCCTTCTTCGCCCGCGGCACCGGGCTGCGCACGCCCGGCACCGTGCGGCTGGGCGACCTCACCGACCTGCTGCTGACCCCGCCGGCCCCCCGCGAGCACCTCGGCGCGGAGATGCCCGAGCCCGACCTGGTCGCCACCCCCGACGACAGCCGGTTCAGCGAGGAGCAGTTCGCGGCGGCCACCGAACTGCTGGAGCTGCCGCCGGACGCGCCGCGGCGGCTGTCCGGACTGCTGGCCGACGCCCGCCGGCGCGACCCGGAGCTGCCGTATCTGATCGCCCTCCTCGCCATCCACGCCGCGAGCCCACCGGTGGGCACGGCCTACCGGCAGGGCGAGCAGCGGCTGCTGTTCGCCGTCGACGACGGAGAGCAGCTCGACGACCCCGAGTTCGGCGGAGCCGACCTGATCGTGGGCACGGCCCTGCTGGACGCGGCGGGCATGGCCGCGGACCGGACGGAGGCCGCGTGAGCCCGCTGCCCGCCGCGTCCCGGCACTCTTGCGAACTGGAGCGACCATGACTGACCCCGCGCCGGAGCCCGAGCACGAGGAGCGGCCCGCCGACCCCGGCCCGACGCCGCGGGTGACCCCCGCGGACGCCGCCGACGCGGCCCGCCTGGTCTCCTTCGGCCTGCAGCCGAAACTGGCGCCCGCCCGGGACGCCGAGTACACCGAACTCCTGCGCCGCTACCGCGACGAGCCGCCCTTCGCACGGCTGGCCGACGCCGTCGCCACCGGACTGGGCCTGGTCGTGCTGGAGGTCTCCACCCGGGCCGGCATGGCGCTGGCCGCCGCGGAGGACTCCGTCTTCGCCGTCCGCATGGGCGACTACGCGCGCCGGGCCGGCGCCGACTCGGCGGACCGCTTCCTGCACGGCCTCGCCCATCTGGCCTGCGCCGCGATGGCCTTCCCGCGCCCGGAGGACCTGGCCGACGACGGGTACATCGGCCGGATCAGCGTCAACGGTGTGGACTCCTTCGTGCGGCAGGCGTGCCGCAGGCTGGAGGAGCGCGCCGAGGCCGACGGCGAGAACACCGACCCGGCGACCGACGCGCCCGGGCTGGAGGCCGCCTGGCGGGTCTACGCCCGGCGCAGCGCGACCGGCGCCACCAAGGACGCGCGGCGGCTCGCCGGTTCCACCACCGGCATCATCGCCAAGGCCGCCGCCTTCCTCGCCGACTCCGGGTTCCTCCAGCGCACCGGGGACGACGCGGGCGGCACCTACCGCACCACCGCGCGCTACCAGTTGCAGGTCCGCGACATGGCGGGCAGTGCCGCCATGGCCGAACTGCTGGAACTGGGCGTCGTACCCGTCTCGGACGGTACGGCCAGCCTGCTTCCGCCCCAGGACGACGATCCGGACCTGGTTCCGGACGCCGGACTGCCCTTCCACTCCTGACCTGCCCGCCCCTTCGGGCACCGCCCGCCCCAGCAACGAGAGCCCCGCCGCCATGTACGAGCTGTCCCGGATCCGCCTCTACTCCATCGGGCCCGCCGGTGCGCGCTACGCCGACACCGTGCTGGACCTGCGCGGGGTGGGCGAACCGGTGCCCAGCCCCGCACCGACGCAGGCGGACTTCTTCGAGGAGGAGCCGCAGGGCCCACCGCGCCGCCCCGCCCCCGCCGGGGTGCTCTTCCTGGAGAACGGCGGCGGCAAGTCCGTCCTGCTCAAACTGATCTTCTCGGTGATGCTGCCCGGTCACCGCAACACCCTGGGCGGCGCCAGCTCGGGCGTGCTGCGCAAGTTCCTGCTCGCGGACGACTGCGGGCACGTCGCGCTGGAGTGGCAGCACACCAGGACCGGCGAGACCATCGTCGTCGGCAAGGTCAGCGAGTGGCGCGGCCGCCAGGTCTCCGGTGATCCGCGCAAGTTCGCCGAGGCGTGGTACTCCTTCCGGCCGGGCCCCGGCCTGTCCCTGGACTCCCTCCCGGTCGCCGAGTCGGCGGCGCTGCGGCCGCGGGCCGAGGGCGCGTCCTCGGCCCGCGGCAGACGGCGCACCATGAAGGGCTTCCGCGACGTCCTGGCCGAGACCGGCAAGGCGTACCCGAACCTGGACGTGGTCTGGGAGGAGATCCACGAACGCTGGAACGAGCATCTGACCACACTCGGCCTCGACCCCGAACTCTTCCGCTACCAGCGCGAGATGAACGCCGACGAGGGCGAGGCCGCGGGCCTGTTCGCCGTCAAGAACGACTCGGACTTCACCGACCTGCTGCTGCGCGCCGTCACCGACACCCGCGACACCGACGGACTCGCCGACCTGGTGCACGGCTTCGCGCACAAGCTCGGCCGCCGCGCCGAGCTGACGGCCGAGCGCGACTTCACCGCCGGTTCCCTGGAGCATCTGCACCGCATCACCGAGACCGCCGAGGCCCGGGCCAGGGCCCGGGAGATCCACGCCGGGGCCGAGCGCCGCACCCGGCAACTGGCCCGCCGCCTCACGGCACGCGGCTCCCAGGAGCGAGGCCGCGCCGCCGAGCTGGCCGAGCAGCTGCAGCAGGCGCAGGAGTCGGTGACCGGTGCCGAGGACGCGCGCACCCGCACCTCCCGTACCGCCGCCGAGCTGGCCTACCGGCACGCCTCGCTGGCGCTGGCCGCCGCGGAGAAGTCGGCGGCGGCGCACAAGCGCGAACTGAGCGAGGCCCGCACCCTGCACTCCGCCTGGCAGGCGGCCGAGACCGTGCTCGCGCACCGGACCGCCGCCGACCGTTCGGCCCGGGTGGCCGCCGCCATCCAGGAGGCCGAGCGCGATGCAGCCCCCGCCCTGGAGGCCCGCGCCCGGGCCGCCGGCGCGCTGGTGGGCGCCCTCAACGCCGCGGCCCGGGACAGCGAGTGCATCGCCGGTGAGCAGGAGGAGCGCTCCGCCGCGCTGCAGCACGAGAGCGAGGCCGCGCACCGGGACGCCACCGCGGCCGCCACCGAGGGGGAGCGCGCCCGCAGCGAGGCCGAACACCTGCGCCAGCGCCGCGCCGAGGTGGAAGCGGAGATGGAACAGGCGGTCCGGGCCGGCTGGCTCGACGACAGCGACCCGGAGGCCGACCCGGCGCGCGCCGCGCTGGCGGCCGGCGACGCGGAGAAGAGCGCGGTCGCCGCGTTCGACACGGCCCGGGAAGCGGCGGTGCGCGGCGGTGAGCGTGCCCGGGAGCTGGCCGACCGGCACGCGAGCGCCGAACTCCACGCCGCCCGCGCCGCGGACGCCGCGGACGCCGCGGAGGGGGCGTACACCGCCGAGCGCGCCGCGGCCGAAACCCTCGGCGCCGAGGAGCGGCTGGCCGAACTCCTCGGACTGCCCGACCGCCCGGCGGCCGCCGCCGCGGGGAGCACGGGGGCCGCCGGGCCCTCCCGCCCCTCCGTACCGGGCCAGCGGGACGCGGGCAGCGCCCCCGACGCGCAGGCGTCCCCCGCGGACACCGCACCCGCGGCCGGCCGGAGCACCGGCGGGGTACCCGGCCAGGGCGGCGCCCCGGAGGACGGACCGGGACGGGGCGCGCCGCCCGCTCCCCGCGCGGTGCCCGACCACGGCACCCCGGCCGCCCAGGGGCCGCTCACGGCGGAGGAACTGGACCGCAGCGCCGGGACGCTCCAGGAACTGCTGGACGAGGGCGTGGCCGCGGCCGAGCGGCAGCTCTTCGAGCTGCGGACGGCGGCCGCTGACGACTCCAGGATGCTCGGCGCGCTCGGTGACGGCGGACTCCTGCCGCCCGGACCCGATGTGACCGCCACCGTCGAGTATCTGGGCGAGCACGGGGTCCCCGCGCTGCCCGGCTGGCGCTATCTCGCCCAGGCCGTCGACCCGGCCGACCACGCCGCGGTGCTCGCGGCCCGGCCGGAACTGGTCGACGGTGTCATCATCACCGACCCGGAGAGCCACGCGCGCGCCCGGGAAGTGCTGGCCGGGGCGGTGCTGCTGCCCCGCTCCGCGGTGGCCGTCGGCACCTCCGCCGCGCTGCTGGCCCCCGCGCCGGCGCCGGACGGCGGCGGGGAGGGCGCTGCCGCCGGGCAGGTGTTCCTGGTACCGCCCAACCCGGCGATGCACGACGAGCACGCGGCCGACGGCGAGCGCGGCCGGTTGCGGGAGCGCGCCGCCACCCGGGACGAGGAGATCCGCGGTCTCGCCGCCCGGCTCTCCGCCGACCGGGCGCTCGCCGCCCGGCTCGCCTCCTGGCGCGGGGGCTGCCCCGAAGGCCGCCTCGTCGAGCTCGCCGAGGCCGCGGCCCGGGCCCGCGAGGCCGCCGAAGCCGCCCAGCGGCACCTCACCGAGGTCCGCGAGGACCGCGCGGAGGCCGACGAACAGGCCGCCGAGACGGCCCGGGTCCGCGACGAGCGCCAGGAAGCCGCCCAGCGCGCGCGCCGTGCCGCCGACGCGCTCGCGGGGCTCGCCTTCCGGCTGCGGGAGCGCGCCGGCTGGCAGGCTCGGCTGCGCGAGCTGGCCGACGGCGTGGCCGCCGCCGGGGAACGTGCCGAGCAGTGTCTGGAACGGGCCCGCGCGGCCGACGAGGACCGCCGCGAGGCGCAGCGCGCCGCCGACGACGCGCGCCGGACTGCGCGCACCCTGCGCGCCGAACGGGCCGAGATCGCCGGCGTACCCGACGGCCCCGCGCAGCCGGATGCGGAAGCGGAAGCGGAGGCCGATGCGGGCCACGGCACGCCGGAAGCCGAGCGCACCGCGTCCCTGCCGGACCTGCGCGCCGCCTACCGCTCGGCCTCCCAGCTCTACGAGAAGGTGGGCGTCGGCGCCGACCTGCGCGCCGAACAGGCCCGCTCGGAGGGCGACGAGTCCGCGGCCAAGGCCGCCCTCGACCGGCTCAGCAACAAGGTGCGCACCCGCGCGGCCCAACTGCTCGAAGGCCCGGACGGCGCCGACGGCCCCTCCCGGCAGGCCGCGGCGGCCCGGGCCGAGGCACTCGTCCAGCGGCTGGAGGCGCGCGGCTCCGACATCAGCGAGCAGCTCGGCAGGTTCCGCGGCGAGGCCGAGCGCCTCTCGCCGAGCGAGGGCGAGCGCCACACCGAACTGCCGGACGAGCTGGTGCCCGCCGACGCCGCGCAGGCCCAGACCCTGCTGCGGACCGCCAACGCCGAACTCGCGGCCCGCGGCGACGAGCTGGACGCCGCGCGTGCCGCCCACACCGCGCTCCAGCGTGACCACTCCGCCGCGGAGGACGCCGCCGGCGGCTTCGACGAGACGGCGGCCGTCCTCCGCGACCTGCTGCGCGATCCGGCCGCCCCCGCCCCCGGCGGCGACGGCGAGGAGGCCCCCGAGCCGTATGCGGGCAGCCCGGCCGAGGCACGGCAGGCGGCCGCCGAGGCGAGACGGTCGCTGCGCGGCTGCGCCGCCGACCTCGGCGCGGCCGAGCAGTCCGTGCGCGAGGCATGCGAGGTGCTGGTGCGGCACGCCAACTCCAGCCGCTACGAGCAGGTCCGCACCCCGGCCCGGCAGCAGGTGCGCGAACTCCCGGCCTCGGCGCTGCCCGACCACGCGGCCGCCTGGGCGACGGCCTTCGCCCCCCGGCTGCGGGTCCTCACCGACGAGCTGGCCCAGTTGGAGCGCAACCGCGACAGCATCGTGGACCGGCTGCGCGGTCTGGTCGAGTCGTCACTGACCACGCTGCGTTCGGCGCAGCGGCTCTCCCGGCTGCCGGAGGGGCTGGGGGAGTGGTCCGGCCAGGAGTTCCTGCGCATCCGGTTCGACGACCCCGATCAGGTGACGTTGACCGAACGGCTGGGCGAGGTCATCGACGAGGCCACCCGTGCGGCGGTCCGCAAGAACTCCGATCTGCGCCGGGACGGCATGACGCTGCTGCTGCGCGGGGTGCACGCGGCGCTCCAGCCGCGCGGTGTCGCGGTGGAGATCCTGAAGCCGGACGCCGTGCTGCGGGCCGAGCGCGTTCCTGTCGGGCAGATGGGCGACGTCTTCTCCGGCGGACAGCTGCTGACCGCCGCCATCGCCCTGTACTGCACGATGGCGGCGCTGCGCAGCAACGACCGGGGGCACGACAAGCACCGGCACGCCGGCACGCTCTTCCTGGACAACCCCATCGGACGGGCCAACGCCACCTATCTGCTGGAGCTCCAGCGGGCGGTGGCCGACGCGCTGGGCGTCCAGCTCCTGTACACCACCGGGCTGTTCGACACGACGGCGCTGGCGGAGTTCCCGCTGGTGATCCGGTTGCGCAACGATGCCGACCTGCGGGCCGGGCTGAAGTACATCAGCGTGGAGGAGCACATGCGCCCCGGAGTGCCCCGGCCGGAGGCCGAGGAGGACGAGGCCGCGGTGCACGGGGAGATCACCGCGACACGGATGTTCCGCCGGCCCGGCCAGGATCCGTCCGGCGGTCAGGACGAGCCGCGCGCGCGGCCACCGGAGCCGGACGCCCGGCCGGACGTTCCCGCTCCTCAGCAGCCGGGTGACGCGTCGGATGCGGCACACTCCCCGCACGGCTGACCCCGGGGGCGGCGCCCGGAGCCTCGGCGCCGCCCCGCTCCGTCCCGGTGCCCGCCGTGCGGTGGCGGTCGGCCAGCGCCCGGCGTCTGGCGGCGCTGCTGGGTTCGGAGAGCACCCCGTGCCGCTGTACCCACACCTGCCGGGTGATCCACACGTCGAGGACCGCCCACGTCGCCACGACGGTGCTGCCGATGGTCGACAGCACCATCGGGAACGCCAGCCAGACGGCAGCCAGCGAGCAGAAGAACGCGACCATGAGCTGCACCAGCGTCAGTGCCGCGACGATCACCGCTCGTACCGCCGCCGTCCGTACCGGGTCCGGCAGGCGGGGTTTCGCATACATCTCTTTCACTCCCCCTTCACTACCCCCTGATCCTCCCACGCTTCCGTAAACGTGGGCTGTGCCACACACTTCGAACGTCCGGAGGGGCATCGACGGACAACTCAGGATGAGGCACCCTGGACTGCCTGGTCGAACGCTCTCGCACGCCTACGAGTTGCCGGCGCCCCAGTAGTAAGCTCAGGCCGTTTGCTGTCGGTACACACCCCCCGTGCGCTGGGGACGACGTAGGGGAGGCCATGCGCTTTCGCGGGAAGTCCATCCGCCGGAAGATCGTGGTGCTGCTGCTGGTGCCGCTGGTCTCCCTGCTGTCCATCTGGGGCTTCGCGACCTACATCACCGCCACCGAGGCGAACAGCCTGCTGCGCCTGGACGAGGTGACCCACAGGATCGGTGAGCCGTCCGAGGACGCCGTCCGCGCCCTCCAGCAGGAGCGCCGCCAGATCATGGTCCAGGTGGCCGATCCGGGTGGCGACAAGGGGCTGTCGAAGCTGCACGAACTCCAGCGCACCACGGACCGCGAGGCCGCCGCGGTGCGCCGGAACGCGGACGACAGTGGCCTGCGCGCCGAGCTCGGACCCGACTCCGAGGCCCGGCTGGACGACTTCCTGGAGGCCCTGGACGGGCTGAAGACGCTGCGGACCCGGGTGGAGCAGGACACCATCACCCGGGGCGGTGCCTTCCAGGCGTACAACGAACTGATCGACCCCGCCTACGCGCTGGTCAACTCGCTCAGTGCGGTGGACGACATCGACCTGGAGAAGCAGGGCCGGGCCCTGGTCGGTGTGAACCGCGCGCGTGAGTACCTCTCCCGGGAGGACGCGCTGATGGCCGCCGCATACGCGGCCGGGCAGTTCACCCGCGGTGACCAGCGGGCGCTGTCGGACCGGGTCGCCGAGCGCAACATCGCCTACGAGAGCAACCTCCCCACGCTGCCCGCCGAGGACCGGCAGTTGTTCGAGAACTACTGGAACAGCAGCGACGGCCGCACCCTGCGCAGCTACGAGGACGCCGTCATCGCCGCCGGACCGCGCACCACCGAGGGGCCGGTCAGCGAGGAGCGCTGGCGGTTCGCCATGAACACCGTCATGCACGACCTCCGGAAGATGGCGAAGCAGACCCATCAGCGCTACCACGAGCGCGTCGACCCGGTCGCCACCCGGGTGCTCGTCCAGGCGGCGGCCGCCGGCGTGCTGGGCTTCCTCGCGGTGCTCGCCTCCCTCGTCATCTCCATCCGCGTCGGCCGCGGCCTGGTCCGCGACCTGAACACGCTGCGCAAGGAGGCCGGCGAGGCCGCCGGTGAGCGCCTCCCGAGCGTGATGCGCCGACTGGCCGCCGGTGAACGGGTGGACGTCGAGAGCGAGTCGCCCCGCCTGGAGTACCCGCAGGACGAGATCGGCCAGGTGGGCCAGGCCCTCGACACCCTCCAGCGCGCGGCCGTCGAAGCCGCCGTCAAACAGGCCGACATGCGGCGCGGCGTCTCCGAGGTGTTCGTCAACCTCGCCCGCCGCAACCAGGTGCTGCTGCACCGCCAACTCACCCTGCTCGACGCGATGGAGCGACGTACCGAGGACGCCGACGAACTCGCCGACCTCTTCAAGCTCGATCACATGACCACCCGGATGCGCCGGCACGCCGAGGGCCTGGTCATCCTCTCCGGTGCGACGCCGTCGCGGCAGTGGCGCAAGCCCGTCCAGTTGATGGACGTCGTACGGGCCGCCGTCGCCGAGGTCGAGGACTACGAGCGGATCGAGGTGCGCAGGCTGCCCCGGCTCGCCGTGGACGGCAGCGCGGTCGCCGACCTGACCCACCTGATCGCCGAACTGCTGGAGAACGCCACGGTCTTCTCCCCGCCGCACACCGCCGTGCAGGTGCTGGGGGAGCGCGTCGCCAACGGCTTCACCCTGGAGATCCACGACCGCGGCCTGGGCATGACGGCCGAAGCGATGCTGGACGCCAACCTGCGGCTCGCCGAGACCCCCGAGTTCGAGCTGTCCGACACCGACCGGCTGGGCCTGTTCGTGGTCTCGCGGCTGGCTCAGCGCCAGGGCGTCCGGGTCTCGCTGCAGCCCTCGCCCTACGGCGGAACCACCGCGGTCGTCCTCATCCCCGGCGCGGTCCTCACCGAGACCCCCGGCCGCGGCGACGAGCCGCGCGGTCTCCACGGTGCCGCGGGCTCCCCCGCGGGAGCCGGCCGGCCGCTGGACGGCCCCGTCGAGCTGGAGGCCCCGCTGGAGGACGGGAGCCGGCCGGGTCAGGAGAGCGGGCCCCGCAAGCTGCCCCGCGGCCCGGGAGCACCCGCGGTCGCCCCGGCGGGAGAGCAGCACCAGCAGGCGCGGGACGAGACGGCTCCCGCCTCCCGCGCGGACTCCCGCGGCGGCTCCGGGAGCGCCCCGGCCCCCGCCGGGGACGCGGACTCCCGCACCGGCGGGAGCGAGCCCGCGGACGGCGGCCCCAAGCCCCTGCCCCGGCGCCGGCCGGGCGCCCCGGTCCTGGTCTCCGACAACGGGCGCACCGTCGACCCGGACCGCCAGACCCCGGCGGACCGGCCCGCGGGCGGCGGCCCCGCACCGCTGCCCCGCCGCAAGAAGCCCCGCACACATCCGCGCACCGGAGCGGACGGGCGTGCGCCCTCCGAGCAGACGCCTTCCGGGCAGGCGTCCTCCGCGGAGGCGTCCGACGCCGCCGCCCGGACGGGCTCCGGCAGCGAGCCGGGGAGCCGCGGGCGGCCGGCGGCGGCCACCGGGCCCGGAGGCACCGCCACCGGGCCGCACAGCGGCGAGGCAGCCACCGGCTCCGGCGCGGGCGGCACCTCCGGACGTGCGGACGGCACCTCTCCGGAAGGTACGCCGTCCGGAGGACCGGGCACCGGGGGCGAGCGCCCCGGCGGGCTGCCCCGCCGGGTGCGGCAGGCCAGCCTCGCACCGCAGCTCAAAGGGGACGCGCCGACGGTCAACACCCGTATGCCGCAGCCGCGGACGGATCCCCCAGGAACCAGCGCGCCGGAGGTCGCCGACCGCGACGCCGACGAAGTGCGCAGCAAGATGGCATCCCTCCAGCGCGGCTGGGAACGCGGCAGACGCGAGAGCGAACCGCCGCACGAGGCGGGGGAGTCAGCACCAGGAACAACACCGGGAAGGGACGGTCGATGACCGCACCAGACACCGCATCGCACCAGGCCGGAAGCGGTGAACTCAACTGGCTCCTCGACGAGCTGGTCCAGCGCGTCGCCAGTATCCGCAAGGCCCTCGTGCTCTCCGGGGACGGCCTCGCCAGAGGCGCTTCGGAGGGCCTGTCCCGCGAGGACAGCGAACACCTGGCGGCTGTCGCCTCCGGGTTCCACAGCCTCGCCAAGGGGGTGGGTCACCACTTCGGCGTCGGCGGCGTACGGCAGACCGTGGTCGAATTGGAAGAAGCGTTCCTCTTCGTGACGGCCGCCGGGGACGGGAGCTGCCTCGCCGTCCTGGCCGACCAGGACGCCGATGTCGGCCAGGTCGCCTACGAGATGACGCTCCTGGTCAAGCGCGTCGGGGCGCATCTGGGCACCGCACCGCGCAGCACCCCGGGCGACGGCGGCACGCCCGGAGCCGGGTGACGGCGCGGCGAGGATGACAGGCGACGGGACGAGGAGCGGGAGGAGGCGGGCCGGCCATGGCGGACCACTGGTTCGATGACGCGGCGGGACCCGTGGTGCGGCCGTACGCGATGACCCGCGGCCGCACGCGCAGCGGCGGCACGGACACGCAGCTCGACCTCATCGCCCTCGTCATCGCCGACGGCGCCGACGACGCGGACGGGGCGGAGCCGGGAGCGCTGTCCGCGGCCGAGGACAAGCTCCTCGCCGACCACTCCTTCGTCCCCGAGCACCACGACATCGTCGTGCTCTGTCGCCGCTCGCCGCTGTCGGTGGCGGAAGTGGCGGCAGAGCTCGACCTTCCCGTGGGGGTGGTACGCGTGCTGATCGGCGACCTGCTGGAGTCCGCACTGGTACGCGTCACCCGCCCCGTCCCTCCGGCGGAACTGCCGGACGAGAGCATCCTCAGAGAGGTGATCAATGGTCTTCGGGCGCTCTGAGCGGCGCGGCAGCAAGGCCCCCGCCGAACCGGTCACACTGAAGATCCTGGTGGCCGGCGGGTTCGGCGTCGGCAAGACCACACTGGTGGGGGCGGTCAGCGAGATCAAACCGCTGCGCACCGAGGAACTGCTGACCGAGGCCAGCCGCCCCGTGGACAGCACCCGCGGTGTGGAGGCGAAGACCACCACGACGGTCGCCATGGACTTCGGCCGGATCACCATCAACGAAGAGCTGGTGCTGTACCTGTTCGGCACACCGGGACAGGACCGGTTCTGGTTCCTGTGGGACGAACTGGCGACCGGCGCGCTGGGCGCCGTGGTGCTCGCCGACACCCGGCGGCTGGAGAACAGCTTCGCGGCCGTCGACTACTTCGAGCGCCGGGGCATCCCCTTCACGGTGGCGGTCAACTGCTTCGACGACGCCGAGCGGTACCCCGTCGAGCATGTCCGCGAGGCTCTCGACCTGGACGGCGGGATACCGGTGCTGCTGTGCGACGCGCGGCAGCGCGAATCCGCGCGCGACGTCCTCGTCTCGGTGGTCGAGCACGCCATGCGGATCGCCACCCGGACGACAGCCGGCACCTGAGGTCGGAGTTCAGCGCGCGGTGCCGGTGCCACGCCGCACGGCCCGCCTCCCGGCCCGGTGGCCTCCGTCGGACCCCTCGCTTCCCCGTCGGGCCGCCCGCGCCGTCTCCCGGCGGCCCCGCCGTGCCGGACCCCGGGCGGGGCCGACAGCGGCCCCGCCCGACCCGGTCTCAGCCGGACTGCTCCCAGCCGAAGCTGCGCTCCACGGCCTTGTGCCAGTTCGCGTACTCCTTCTCGCGCTCCTCCTCGCCCATCGAGGGCGTCCACTCCGCGTCCCGCTTCCAGTGGGCGCGCAGCTCCTCCAGGCCGGACCACACACCGGTCGCCAGCCCCGCGGCGTACGCCGCGCCCAGACAGGTGGTCTCGGCGACCACCGGCCGGATCACCGGTACGCCCAGCACATCGGCCTGATGCTGCATCAGCAGGCTGTTGGCGGTCATCCCGCCGTCCACCTTCAGCGAGGTGATCTCCACGCCGCTGTCCTGGTACATCGCGTCGACCACCTCGCGGGTCTGCCAGCTCGTGGCCTCCAGCACGGCCCGTGCCAGGTGCGCCTTGGTCACGTACCGGGTCAGCCCCGCGATGACTCCGCGCGCGTCCGAACGCCAGTACGGCGCGAACAGGCCGGAGAACGCGGGCACGATGTAGGCCCCGCCGTTGTCCTCGACACTGGCGGCCAGCGTCTCGATCTCCGCCGCGTCGTCGATGATGCCGAGCTGGTCGCGGAACCACTGCACCAGCGCGCCGGTGATCGCGATGGAGCCCTCCAGGCAGTAGACGGGTGCCTCGTCGCCCAGCCGGTAGCCCATCGTCGTCAGCAGTCCGTGCTTGCTGGGCACCGGCCGGTTTCCGGTGTTCAGCAGCAGGAAGGAGCCGGTGCCGTAGGTGTTCTTCGCCTCGCCCACGCCGTAGCACGTCTGCCCGAAGACGGCCGCCTGCTGGTCGCCGAGGGCCGAGGCCACCGGCACCCCGGCCAACTGCCCGACGGCCGTGCCGTACACCTCCGAGGAGGACCTGATCTCGGGCAGCACGGCGGCGGGGACATCCATCGCCTCCAGCACCGAGGCGTCCCACTCCAGGGACTCCAGGTTCATCAGCATGGTGCGGGAGGCGTTGGTGACATCGGTGACGTGCCGTCCGCCGTCGACGCCACCGGTCAGGTTCCAGATCAGCCAGGAGTCCATGGTGCCGAACGCGATCTCCCCGTCGAGCGCGCGCTGCCGCAGTCCGGGTACGTTGTCCAGCAGCCACGCGACCTTCGGCCCGGCGAAGTAGCTGGCCAGCGGCAGCCCCGTCCGGTCGCGGAAGCGGTCCTGGCCCACCTCGCCGCCCAGCTCCGTGCAGAGCGCCGAGGTCCGGGTGTCCTGCCAGACGATGGCGTTGTGCACCGGCCGGCCCGTCGCGCGGTCCCACAGCACCGTCGTCTCGCGCTGGTTGGTGATGCCGATGGCGCTGAGCTGGTCGGCGCGCAGCTCCGCCCGCTCCAACGCGCCCCCGACCACGGCCTGGACCTTCGTCCAGATCTCGTCGGCGTCGTGTTCCACCCAGCCGGGCTTGGGGAAGATCTGGCGGTGCTCCTGCTGGTCGACGGCGACGATTCCGCCCCGCTGGTCGAAGACGATGCAGCGGCTGGAGGTGGTGCCCTGGTCGATGGCAGCGACGTACTTGTCCGTCATGTTGTGACGACCCCTCGATAGGTGCGTTCGGACGTCCCGATCAGAATGCGGCCTTGCGGAGCGGTACGCCGCAGCCCCGCCGAGCAGAGCCCCCAGGCCCCGCCGATCGGCGGCTCCACCCGGCTGACGGCGGTGCCCGCGATGAGCGTGACGGCAGTGTTCAGCGCGGCTGAGGGGCAGTCAAGGCCGGGCGCACGACCACCTCGACACGCCCCCTCTGCGACGCTGCTGTCGCGACTGTCACCAGGGTGTCACCAGATCCCCACGCCCCCGCACGTCCCACCCCTCACGTGAACCGCTCCCGGGGGCCGGGCGTCCAGATGCATCAGGAACGGTGGCACGGGACCGACGGGGGTGATCCCGAGCCACCGTTCCGCATCTGCCCGTTCCCTGGTAGAGGAGAGGGGCATGAGACGCATCCGCACCGCCCCTCGGGCCCCGCTCGCCGCAGCCGCCGCTCTCCTCGTCCTCGCGGCCGCCCCTGTCCCCGCAGCTCAGGCCGCATCCGGGCGCGGCCATGAGCCCAAGGCACCCGAGGAGTTCGTCGCCCTGCACGACGTGGCCCCGACCATCCGCCAGGACATCCGCTACTTCACCCGGCACAACTTCGTCGGCGAGCGCATCGACGGCTACCGCCGGCCGATGTGCCTCGTCACCCGGGACACCGGCCGCGCGCTCGCCCGGGCCCAGCGCTCCCTCCTGCGCCGCGGCTACACGCTCAAGGTCTACGACTGCTACCGCCCGCAGCGGGCCGTGGACCACTTCGTGCGCTGGGCCAAGGACCTGGACGACCAGCGGATGAAGCGCGAATTCTACCCGCGCGTGGCCAAGAACCGGCTCTTCGAGGACGGCTACATCGCGGAGAAGTCCGGACACAGCCGCGGCAGCACCGTCGACATCACCGTCGCCGAGCTGCCCGCCCGCCCCACCCGCCCCTACCACCCCGGCGAACCCCTGGTGCCGTGCTACGCACCCCAGGAGGAGCGGTTTCCCGACAACTCCGTCGACACCGGGACCGGCTTCGACTGCTTCGACACCCTCGCGCACACCGACGACCCCCGCATCACCGGGAAGCAGCGCGCCAACCGGCTGCTGCTCAAGCGCACACTGGAGCACGAGGGCTTCAGCAACCTGCCGGAGGAGTGGTGGCACTTCACCCATGAGCCGGAGACCTTCTCGGACACCTACTTCGACTTTCCCGTCTCCCCCCGCTCGCTGACCCCGCAGCACTGAGACCGCCGCCTCCGGAGCCACCGGCGAACGCGCCCGGGGGCTCCGGAGGCCGCACCTTTGGCGCTAGGTTGAAGCGGCAGCCGGACACCGGACCCGCAGCAGCCGCAGCACAGCCGAGCAGGGGAGCCCACCATGACCGAACGGACGAAGGCACAACGGCCCGCGACGCAGATCGACACCACGGTCCCGCACTCCGCGCGCATCTGGAACTACCTCCTGGGCGGCAAGGACCACTACGCCGTCGACCGCGCCGCAGGTGACAAGGTCTGCGAGGTCTTCCCCGGGATGGTCGACATCACCCGGCACTCGCGGGCCTTCATCGGCCGCGTCGTACGCCACCTCGCGGGGGAGGCGGGCATCCGCCAGTTCCTCGACATAGGCACCGGCCTGCCCACTGTCGACAACACCCACGAGATCGCCCAGCGGGTGGCACCGGAGTCCCGGATCGTCTACGTCGACAACGACCCCCTCGTCCTCGCGCACGCCCAGGCGCTGCTCACCAGCACCCGCGAGGGCGCCACCAGCTACCTGCACGCCGACGTGCGCGACCCCGCCGGGATCCTCGCGGCCGCCGCCGAGACCCTCGACCTCGACCAGCCCGTCGGCCTGATGCTGATGGGCGTCCTGGGCCTGGTCCAGGACGAGGACGAGGCACGCGCCGTCACCCGCGAACTGCTGGACGCGCTGCCGTCCGGCAGCTATCTGGGCTACAACGACGGCAGCACCACCGACCCCGCCTACGTCGAGGCCATCCGCCGCTTCAACGCGGGCAGCGGAGCCGTGCCCTACACCCCGCGCACCCCCGAGCAGATGGCGGGCTTCTTCGAGGGGCTGGAAGTGCTGGAACCAGGCATCGTCTCCCTCCCGCACTGGCGTCCCGAGGCGCTGCCGTTCGGCGAGCCGCCCCGTATCGCCTGCTACGGAGGAGTCGGACGCAAGCCGTGAGCGCACGCGGCCACCGGCCCGGCCCGCCCGCCGGGCCGGTGGTCCGGCAGGCGGGCCGGGCCGGTGCGCCGGGCCGGATCACCCGGCTGACGGGCCGGGCGGGCGGCCCACCCGCACGGCGTACTCCACCGCCGCACCGTCCTCCCCCTCCACCAGGACTGCCCCGTCGCGCCCGCCACGCACCGTGAACCGCTCGGCGGCCGGGCGCTCCCCTCCGGCACCCGGATCGGGGATCAGCAGCCCGCCTCCGGTACGCCCCGGGAGCGGCGGCCACACCTCCAGCTCCGTGCGCCCGCCGGCACCCCGCACCGGTATCGCCGATCCCGCCCGTGCCAGCACCGGCAGCCCCGCCAACGGCGCCGGCAGCCGCACCGTCGCCGGGCCCCGGTGACAGCGCCCGGTGCGGGTGTCGTACCACCGGCCCGGCGGCAGCCGCACCGCACGCGACCGCGCACCCGCTTCCAGCACCGGCGCGACCAGCAGCGCGTCCCCCAGCAGGAACGCGTCCTCGCAGTCGCGCAGCGCCCGGTCCCGGGGATGCTGCCACCAGACCGGCCGCACGTAGGGGGTGCCCGTGCGGTGCGCCAGTTGAGCCAGCGTCATCAGATACGGCAGCAGCCGCTCCCGCTCCGCCAGCGCCGCGCGCACATGTCCCAGCAGCTCCTCCCCGACGCCCCAGGGCGCCGCGGCCTCCCAGGACGCACCGGCGGCGCTCCCGGTCGTCCGGGTGCGCAGCAGCGGCAGGTACGCGGCCAACTGGAGTCGGCGCAGATACAGCTCGGGGGAGGGGCGCCGGGCCGGGGCCGCGACATCCGGCCCCGCGAACGGCACTCCGCACAAGCCCAGGCCCAGCACCAGCGACAGCGTGGTCCGCAGCCCCTCCCACCCGGCCTCCGGCGCGGCGGTGCCGATGCCGCCGTAGCGCTGGATCCCCGCCCACCCCGAACCCGCGAGCACGAACGGACGCTCCTGGGGGCGCAGCTCCCGCATCCCGGCCCAGCCCGCCTTCGCCATCGCCAGCGCGTAGAGGTTGTGCCCCTCCCGGTGGTCGCCGCCCCGGCCCTCCAGCGCGTGCCGTGCCGAGCGGGGCAGCGTCGTCTCGCCGAACGCGCACAGCGAAGTGGGCTCGTCGCCGGTGTGCCAGACCGCGGTGAAACCCTGCTCGATCCGTTCCGCGAACAGCGCCCCCCACCACTTGCGCGCCCGCCGGTCGGTGAAGTCGGGGAAGGCCGCATCCCCCCGGCGCGCACCGCCCAGCACCGTGCGGCCCGCCGCGTCCCGGACGAACACGTCCGCCGCGGTGCCGCTGTCGAACACCGGGCAGCCCGGCTCGGCCACCACCCCCGGCCGCACCACCGACACCAGCTCCACCCCGTCCGCCCGCAGCCGCGTCGCCGCCGACCGGCCCGCCGCCCCGCCCGCGTCCGCCGAGCAGGCTGCCGCCCCGCCCGCGTCCGCCGAGCGGTCCGGGCCGGAGGAGGGAGCCGGGCTCGCGGAGGGCGCCGCGCCCGTCGCGTCCGCCGAGCGGCCCGTGCCCGCGGTGCGGCCGCCCCACCCGGCGCCGGAATCCAGTTGCAGTGCGCTCAGCGGTAGCCCGTGCGCGCGGTGGCCGTCCGCGAGCCGCCGCAGCTCACGCTCCCCGGCCCGGCCCTGGTGCACATGCTGGTGGCCCAGCGCCCAGCGGGGCGGCACGGCGGGCGCCCCGGTCAGCGCCGCCCAGCCGTGCAGCACTCGGGACGGGGCACCCGCCACCACCCAGTACCGCATCGGGCCCCCGCTCATCCGCACCTCGCAGCGCGCCGGCCGATCGTGGCCCGACCCCCGCCCCTCGGCGCCCTCCCGTACCGTCACCCAGCCGTCCCAGGAGTTGTCGTGGAAGACGAGCAGGGTGCCCGCGTCGGCCACACTCACCAGCACCGGCATGGCGACCGGCACCGGGCCCGCGCCCCGGTCGCGGGTGTCGGCGCCGCCGTTCCACAACCGGTAGGCGCCCTCCCGCAGCCGCGGGCCCGCGCTCCTGCCGCCCAACCCGAAGAAGCGTGCGTCGGCGGGCAGCTCCGAGCGCTGCATCCAGCGCGGACCGCCCGCGGCGGCCTCGTCCGACTCCCACCAGCGGGGCGGTCCGTCCCGGCGCAGCAGTGCGCCGCCCGGGGTGCGCACCTCCACCGCACCGTGGCGCGACACCGTCACCAGCATCCGTTCGGAGACCACCCGCCAGCCGCCGTCCTTGTCCGGCTCCAACCGCGCCCGCGGGTCGGTCTCCGGGCAGGCGCCCGCCAGTGCGTACGACGGTTCGGGCTCCGCGCCGTCCCACCCGAGGAACACCGCACCGCCCGCCGTCACCCGCACCTCCAGCGCCGACCGGGCGAAGCACACCCGACCGCCGCCCGGCCCCGCCTCCGCCCCCGCGGCCTCGCCCGGGGTGCGTGCCCGCTCCGCGCGCTGCCGCGGCAGCGCCGCCGCGTCGGCCCGCTGCCTGCGCCACGCCGTACGCAGGGCCCGCGCCCCCCGACCTCCACCGACAACCCTCACCGACCGCACCAGGCCCCGCCCGTCCATGCTGCTCAGCCTGCCACCGGCAACCGTCCACGTCAGGGCTGTTCAGTGGCCGTTCACCCGGTGGTCACCCTGCGCGCCGTGTGTTCCCCACACCGCACACAGCCGCACTGTGTGACACCCGCCCTGGCACAACGGATGACCACATGGCATCGTCCCGCGCGAAGGGACGCGACGACGCGTACAGGACGTCAGGGAGCCGCCACGCCATGACCGCAGCACACAGCGACAGGACCGCCCGGACCTCACAGCCCGAGGCGCTCTGGCGGCCCGACCCCGGTGCCTTCGCCTCGGCCCGCCTCACCCGCTTCCAGGAGTGGGCGGCCCGGCACCACGGTGCCCCGGAGCCCGATCCGAGCGACCCCGTCGCCTCGTACGCCGCGCTGCACCGCTGGTCGACCGAGCACCTGGCCACCTTCTGGGGCGCCTTCGCCGACTGGTCCGGCGTCCGCTTCAGCACCCCGTACGAGACCGTCCTCGCCGATGCCGCCATGCCCGGAGCCACCTGGTTCCCCGGCGCCACGCTCAACTACGCCGAGCACGCGCTGCGCCCGGCGGAGGACCCCGAGCGCGCCGCCGGGCCCGCGCTGCTCCACGTCGACGAAACACACGAGCCCACTCCGGTGAGCTGGGCGCAACTGCGCTCCCAGGTCGCCTCGCTGGCCCAGGAACTGCGCCGACTGGGCGTCCGGCCCGGCGACCGGATCAGCGGATACCTGCCCAACATCCCGGAGGCGGCGGTCGCCCTGCTGGCCACCGCCGCGGTCGGCGGCGTCTGGACCTCCTGCGCACCCGACTTCGGCGCGCGCAGCGTCCTGGACCGCTTCCAGCAGGTCGAGCCCGTCGTCCTGATCACCGTCGACGGCTACCGCTACGGCGGCAAGGAACACGACCGCCGTACGACGGTCGCCGAACTCCGCTCCGCACTGCCCACCCTGCGCGCGGTCGTCCATGTGCCGCTGCTGGGCACCCCGGCTCCCGAGGGAGCACTGGAGTGGGCCGACCTCACCTCTCTCGACGTCGAACCCCGCTACGAGCAGGTGCCCTTCGACCATCCGCTGTGGGTTCTCTACTCCTCCGGCACCACGGGACTGCCCAAGGCCATCGTCCAGTCCCAGGGCGGCATCCTGCTCGAACACCTCAAGCAGCTCACTCTGCACAACGACATGGGACCCGGGGACCGCTTCTTCTGGTTCACCTCCACCGGCTGGATGATGTGGAACCTGCTGGTCTCCGGGCTCCTCACCGGCGCCACGGTCGTCACCTACGACGGCAGCCCCGGCTACCCCGACACGGCGGCCCAGTGGCGCGTCGCCGAGCGCACCGGTACGACGATCTACGGCACCTCGGCCGCCTACATCATGGCCTGCCGCAAGGCGGACGTGCACCCGGGCCGGGACTTCGACCTCTCCCGGGTCAAGTGCGTGGCCACCACCGGATCGCCGCTGCCGCCCGACGGCTTCCGCTGGATCCACGACGAGGTCGCCGCCGACATGTGGATCGCCTCGGTCAGCGGCGGCACCGACGTGTGCAGTTGCTTCGCCGGCGCCGTCCCCACGCTCCCCGTCCACACCGGAGAGCTGCAGGCCCCCTCCCTCGCCACCGATCTTGCCGCCTGGGACCCCCAGGGCAGGCCGCTGGTGGACGAGGTCGGCGAACTGGTCGTCACCCAGCCCATGCCCTCCATGCCCGTCCGGTTCTGGAACGACCCCGACGGCGCGCGCTACCACGACAGCTACTTCGACATGTATCCCGGAGTCTGGCGCCACGGCGACTGGATCACCCTCACCAGCCGCAACACGGTCGTCATCCACGGGCGCTCCGACTCCACCCTCAACCGCCAGGGCGTCCGGATGGGCTCCGCGGACATCTACGAGGCCGTCGAACGGCTCCCCGAGATCCGCGAATCCCTCGTCATCGGCGTCGAACAGGCCGACGGCGGCTACTGGATGCCGCTCTTCGTCCACCTCGCCGAGGGCGCCGCACTCGACGACGCACTGCGTGACCGTGTCAAGCAGACCATCCGGCAGAGCCTCTCGCCCCGGCACGTGCCCGACGAGATCATCGAGATCCCCGCCGTTCCGCACACTCTCACCGGCAAGCGCCTGGAGGTCCCCGTCAAACGACTCCTCCAGGGCACCGCCATGGAGAAGGCCGTCAACCCCGGCTCGGTCGACAACGCCGAACTGCTCCGCTTCTACGAGCAGCTCGGCCGCGAGCGCACCGCCTGACCGGCCGCACCCGGACCGCCACTGAGGCCGGCCACGCGCGTGAGGGCCGCCCCGCATCAGCGGGACGGCCCTCGACCGCTCCTGCGACCGCCCGTTCCGCGGCCGCCGCCCGGGTCACTCCCCGGAGAGCACCGCCTGCGCCGCGGCCCGCGCGTCCGGACCGCTGTCCGCCGCCCGGGCCGCAGCGGCCGCCCGCTCGCACTGCGCCAGCGTGTGCTTGGCGAGCTGCGCCCGCACGAACGGGATCGCCGACGCGCCCATCGACAGGCTGGTCACGCCGAGCCCGGTCAGCACACACGCCAGCAGCGGGTCCGAGGCGGCCTCACCGCAGACCCCGCAGCTCTTGCCCTCCGCCTTCGCCGCCTCGGCCGAGACGGCCACCAGGTCCAGCAGCGCGGGCTGCCACGGATCCTGCAGCCGCGAGACCGCACCGACCTGCCGGTCGGCCGCGAACGTGTACTGCGCCAGATCGTTGGTGCCCAGCGAGAGGAACTCCACCTCCTGCAGCACCGAACGCGCCCGCAGCGCGGCGGAGGGAATCTCCACCATCGCGCCGAACTTCGCGCTCAGCCCGGCCTCCCGGCAGGCGTCGGCGAACGCTCGCGCGTCCGTCCGGTCCGCCACCATCGGCGCCATGACCTCCAGGTACACCGGCAGCCCCTCGGCCGCCTTCGCGAGAGCCCGTAGCTGCCCCTGCAGAACCTCCGGGTGGTCGAGCAGCGTGCGCAGCCCGCGCACCCCCAGAGCGGGGTTCGGCTCGTCGGCCGGTGTCAGGAAGCTCAGCGGTTTGTCGGCACCCGCATCCAGCACCCGCACCACGACGCGCCCCTCCGGGAACGCCTCCAGCACCTGCCGGTACGCCTCGACCTGCTTGTCCTCACCGGGCGCCTGCTCGCTGTCGTCCAGGAACAGGAACTCCGTACGGAACAGACCGACGCCCTCGGCCCCCGCCTCCACGGCTGCGGGCACGTCACCCGGCCCACCCACGTTCGCCAGCAGCGGCACCTTGTGCCCGTCCGAGGTGGCTCCCGGCCCCTTGGCAGCCTCCACGGCGGCCTTGCGGTCCTCCGCGGCGCGCGCCAACTCCTCCCGCTCCTCGGCGGTCGGATTCACCGCGATCTCGCCGGTGCTGCCGTCCACCGCGACGACCGTGCCCTCGGCCAGTTCACCCGCACCGGGAAGCGCCACCACGGCAGGCACGCCGAGCGCCCGCGCCAGAATCGCGCTGTGGCTGGTCGGGCCGCCCTCCTCGGTGACGAAGCCCAGCACCAGCGAGGTGTCGAGCAGCGCCGTGTCGGCGGGCGCCAGGTCCCGTGCAATCAGCACGTAGGGCCGGTCGCTGTCCGGCACTCCCGGCATGGGAACGCCCAGCAGCCTGGCGACGATCCGGTTCCGCACGTCGTCCAGGTCCGCCACCCGCCCGGCCAGGTAGTCACCCGCCTGCGCCAGCAGCGCGCGATAGGCGGCGAACGCGTCGTACACCGCGCGCTCGGCCGTGCTCCCGACGGTGATCCGCCGCTCCACGTCGGACATCAGCTCGGGGTCCTGCGCCATCATGGCCTGCGCTTCCAGCACGGCCTGCGCCTCACCGCCGGCGAGATGTCCCCGGGCGACCAGGTCGGCGGCGACGGCCTCCACGGCCTGCCGCGCGCGCTGCTGCTCACGTGGCGCCTCATCGGCGGCGATCTGCTTGGCCGGGGGCTCCAGCACGGCCGTGCCCATGTGCCGCGCCTCGCCGATCGCCACCCCGTGGCTCACGCCCACGCCTCGAAGCGTTGTGTCCATCTCACCCGTCTCCGCTCGGCGGCGGCCTCAGGCCACCGCAGTGGTTTCCACCCGGCCCGCGCACGCGCAGGGAAGGGACTTCCGACGACGCGTGGAGGTACGACACGACAGAAGGGGCCGGGCGCGTACGTCAGCTCCAGCCGAAGAGCGTCTGCCCGCGCTCCACGTCCCCGTCCTCCCGTACGTCCCCGAGGGCCTCCGCGGTGGCCTCGAGCGCGATGACCGGAGAAACGGGCGACTTCCCCTGCTCCTCGACGGCCGCCGGATCCCAGCGCACCACCGGCTGACCCCGGGTGACCGTGTCCCCCTTGGCGGCCAGCAACTCGAAGCCCTCGCCGTTGAGCTGCACGGTGTCGATCCCCAGGTGCGTCAGCACCCCGTGGCCCTCGGAGTCCACCACCACGAACGCGTGCGGATGCAGCGAGACGACGATCCCGTCGACGGGCGCCACGGCCTCCGTCCGCTCGCGCACGGGATCCACGGCGGTACCGGGGCCCACCATCGCTCCGGAGAACACCGGATCCGGCACGGCGGCCAGGCCGATGGCGCGTCCGGTCAGCGGGGACGACACGGTGGTCATTGGGGGACCTCCCAAGGGCGGAGACTCGATCAGTCGCCGTCGCTACCTGTTCAGGACGGCGCACCGTTCAGAAGCGTAAGTCATAGGAACAACCGATTCCGCAAGAGGCGCGGCCGCCCCGCTACCCCCTGTCGTGCCTCGTCAGCAGCCTGTCGCGGACCGGTGCGCCACTGTCCCGACCGGTTGCGCTCGAGACCTGGGGCAGAACCGATTTGCCTCTGTCGCGCGGCCCGCTGTAGTGTCATACGCCTGCCGGGCACCCAGGTGTCGGCAGCACTCCCAAATCCACCTCGATTTCGGCCCGTTGGTCGTTGCGCCTCGACGCGGAGCGGTTCGGACCACTGAAAATCCGGTGGTAGGCTTGGGAAGAAGCGAAAGGGCAAACGTCCGGAGAAACCGGTACTGCATCGTCAGAACCGATTTGTTTCGAAGGAAGCGTCCGTTCCTTGAGAACTCAACAGCGTGCCAAAAGTCAACGCCAGATATGTTGATACCCCGACCTGCCGAGTGTTCGGCGGGTTGAGGTTCCTTTGAAATACACAACAGCGAGGACGCTGTGAACCGGGGGATTATTCCTCCTCTGGTTCCGCTCTTCCTGTGGATGGAAGCATTCACGGAGAGTTTGATCCTGGCTCAGGACGAACGCTGGCGGCGTGCTTAACACATGCAAGTCGAACGATGAA
>NZ_FOGO01000017.1 GCF_900111245.1 Streptomyces qinglanensis
CGCAGGGTTATGCCGTAGCGGCTGCGCAGGCGCCGTACCTCCCAGACTGACAATGCGGTCACCGTCAGCGGGCCGCCGAGGAGAAATGCGTACAGCACCTCCCAAGGCGCGGCGACATCGGGGCCGTCGAAGACCTGGAAGACGAAGAGCGACCAGACCAGCAAAGGTGAGAGCAGCGCCGGGAGCAGCTGGTGGACCTCCGCAGCGCGGAAGCATGAGCTGACGCAGCTGTAGGCCGCAACGATCGTGTAGAGGGACGAGACGATCAGCAGGACCACGGCGACGAGTGCCCCGAGGACAAGGACCAGCAGGCTCAGCAAGGAACAGATGATCCCGGGACCGGTGATCGAGGAAAAGAAGGCAACCAATTCCGGCTCGCCGACCAGGTCATATACACGGGTTATATCAAGGTGATCCATCGGACCTCCGAGGCTCGAACGTGAGCCCGTTGCGACTGTACCTGACGCCCCGCCGACTTCTCGGCTCCGTCCCCTGTTCTCGCCGTTACGCTGCGCTTCAGAGACTCGGCGGCCGAGGGTCCTGGAGGGGCGGTGGTCTGCATTGTGGTCGCGTACTCGATGGGGCAAGCGGCCCAGTCGGAGTTGCCGGCGGCGCCGGTGGTAGGTCCGCTCGATCCAGGTGACGATCGCAGTGCGGAGGTCCTGCCGGGCAGTGCACAGGCGGCGGCGGTCGCGGATGTTGTTCCGCAGGAGTGCGAAGAAGGATCCGTCGCGGCGTTGCCACCGGCAGCGCCGACTCCTCCCATGGATCCGGTCAGGCCATGGCGGGCAGAGCGTGGACGCACTTCGTCGACCCAAACCGCGCCGCGATCGGAAGGAATCTTGTCAGCGGCACTCCCTCACGAGCGGGGTAGAACCTCTTGACGGCAGGATCGCCTGCGACAGATACGCCGCCGCACGGCGCAGGACCTCGTTCTCCTGCTCCAGCAGCCGGACCCGCTCCATCGGCTCGCGATTCTCCGCCGACTCCGACCCGGTGACGCCGGGCTCCTCGCCGTCCTCGACCCTTGCTCGGCGCATCCTCTTCGACAGTGTCATCCCGTGACGCCGAAGTCCTTCTCGATCTGCGCGAGGGGCACGCCCTTCTCACGGTTGCGGGCCACACGGACGACGTCGTCACGAAACTCTTGGGGGCAGGGAACTGGCACGGCTACATCCGGAAGGCGGCTGTCGGCCTGGCCGGCCTGATCACACCGGGACAGTGGGGCGACGCCCTCATCGCGGTTCTGGAGCACATCCGTGTCCCGCGGCCAGCCTTTGGGCACCCGAGGACGCGCCCGGATCACCTCTGCGGGGACAAGGCGTACAGTTCCCACCGAAACCGCCATCACCTGGACGCAGGCATATCCGGCACACGACCCCCGAGCGCCGGGACCAACAGGCCCACCGCCGACACCGTGGCCCTGGGGCACACCCACCGGTTTCCAGCGGGACCGGTACGCCCGCAGGAACGAAGTCGAGCGCAGCGTGAACGCTCTCAAGGGCTTCCGCTCCGTCGCGGCACGGTTCAACAAGTGAGCCTCTGTCTTCCAGAGCACGGTCACCGTCGCAGCGATCCGGCTCTGGCTCCGCTCATGAGCCGCCGGACATGCCGGAGGGCACGGTTCGGCCCGGGGGCTGCGCAGCGCTTCCGGAAGGCTTTGCGTCGACGGAAGGTTCTGGGGTCTCGGAGGGCGTCGTCTCATCGCCCTTTTCCCACGGATAGACGGGGTCGTCGTCGATCGACGGGCTCCAGGACGGCTCCTCGGGGACCGCGAAGGGGCCCTTCCGCTCATTCATCATGAATATCGTCACGAGCGCCAAGACGACACTCAAGATGGTCAGGGCCAGCCCTACGGGATTGTCGGGGTTGTAGACATACCGGCTCGTACCCCAGTTGCTCTTCTTGAAGACCGGCTCGTCGTCGTCACGCTGCGGCATGTTCCCCCCAAAAAAACCGTCGCTCAGCCAATAGATCTTCGCACGCTGTGGCCTGACCCCTCGGGCAGCCCCTGGGGCAGGCTGGGCATCTCCAGCGACCGTCCTCACCCGCCCGCTTCGCAGGATTCCTCTTCACCGCCGTGCGCGCTCCTCACCGCTGACGGTGCTCCACGGTCTCCCGGAGCGCGAGCAGCAGCAGGCCCGCGCGGGCGAGGTGACGGTCTTCGCCCTCAGGTGCGGAACCGCGAGAACCGCGCTCCGCTTTCTGCTCGGGCGCGCCCCGGCCGCGCCTCCCGGCGCTCGGGCAGCCTGTCCGTCGACGGCCCGGGCGTCCCGCTCGCCTGCCGAGCCGCCTGAGCAGACCCGCGGCACGAGAAGCAGGATGAAAGTCCGGTGCCGCTCACGCTTCTCGGCGGAGGCCCTCGCTGACGTCACAGCCTGCTCGTGCCCGGCGGCAGCAGATGGTGTGCCCGGCAGCGCCGGCCGAGGGTCCGCCGGGCAGGCATCGCCGCGTCGCCTCGGGCTGGGGAACATGTTGATCCGTGACGGCGGCGCCCCGTCTCGTCGGCTCATTCATCCTGGCAGGCCCTCGGGGCCGCTTTCTGCTCCTCTTCCCCGATCCGCACGGGGGGTTGCAGATGGAGGGCTCGCGGCGGGGGCTTGCCGGGTGCAGGCCGGAGAGGAGCTGGACCGGCACCGCGCCGCCCGGCGCGTGCGGGCCGTCCCAGGACGACTCCGACCAGGACGAGTGCCAGTCCGCACAGTTGCCGGGCTGTCAGCACCTCTCCGGCCACCGCTGTGCCGAGCAGCACACCTGTGACGGGGTTGAGCAGTCCGACCAGGCCCACCGTCCCCGCAGGCAGGTGTCGTAGCCCGGTGAACCAGGCGGTGAAGGCGAGCGCGGTGGCGACCAGGGCGACATAGCCGAACGCGAGGAGCTCCGGTGCGGAGAGTGCGGGCGGAGGGCCCTCCACTGCGGCGGCGGCCGGCAGCAGGAACAGTCCTCCGGCGATGAGCTGCCAGGCGGTCGAGGCGAGTACGTCGGTTCCGGTGTTCCAGCGTTTGGCCAGGATGTAGCCGGTGGAGGAAACGAGCATGGCCGCGGCCGAGGCGAGGAGACCGGATGCGCGTGCTCCAGCCGTTCCCGTGAGCAGCATGAGGCAGACTCCGCCGAGGCCGATCGCGGCGCCGGCCAGGTGCGGGAGGCCGGGCCGCTCGGAGAGGAGGGGCCATGCGAGGAGCATCATCGCCAGGGGGGAGAGCGCCATGACGGTCGAGGCGATGCTCGTCGGCAGCAGCTGGGAGGCGGCGTAGACCAGGACGAAGAACACGCTCACGTTGAGCAGTCCGAGCACCGCCGACTGCCACCAGCAGGCACCGCGCGGCCGTTGCCTGCACAGGCCCAGTAGGACGAGACCGGCGGGCAGTGCGCGCAAGGCTGCCCCGTAGAGGGGAGTGTCGGGCGGCAGGAACTCGCGGGTGACCCAGTAGTTGGTGCCCCAGGCCACCGGTGCGACAGCGGTCAGGGCCGCCCACCGCGCATTGTTTTCCATGGAAGGCAATATAGCTTCCGGGGAAGGTATTGTGGTGGGCATGGACGACCCGCAATCACCGGACCGCGTGGCCCGTATCCAGGAGGACTGGCGCCGCGAGCGGCCCGACCTCGATGTCTCCCCCCAGGGTGTGATCGGCCGGCTGCACCGCCTGGCCGGCCACCTCACCGAGGAACTGTGCCTGGTCTACGGACGCCACGGACTCAGCGAGGGAGAGTTCGACGTCCTGTGCGCACTGCGCCGCGCCGGTGAACCCTACGAACGCGCACCCGGCGCACTCGCCGCACACACCATGGTCACCACCGGTGCGATGACCAAGCGGATCGACCGCCTGGAACAGGCCGGACTCGTCACCCGCCGCCGCTGCGACGACGACCAGCGCGGCCGGATCGTGGCCCTCACCCAGCCGGGACGCGAACTGATCGACCATGCCTTCACCGACCACATCCGCAACGAACACCGCCTGCTGGACCTGCTGACACCCACCGAGGCCACGGCACTCCAAGGACTGCTCGCCACCTGGCTGACACGCCTGGAGAACCCACCCCCACCCGACAGCAGATGACCCACCAGAAACCAGGAAACCGAGCCGCGATCCGGCCCTCTGTGTCCGTAACGCTTCTCGTGCGCCGGCCCAAGAACAGACGAGGTGACAACGAGAAGAGGCAAGACCGGAGCAGAGGAGTCAGTGAGTGCAACGGATACGGGGCGGCCCTGCTGCCGCCGCACGTGATCCACAACTGTTCGAGCAGTTCTACCGGCGCCATGTCGAGGGTGTGACGCGTTTCGTGGCCCGACGTGTCGCGGACCCGCACACGGCCGCCGACCTCACCGCGGAGATCTTTCTCGCGGTGCTGGACTCCGCCCACACCTACCGGCCCGGCCGCGGCAGCGAGACCGCCTGGCTGTACGGGATCGCCCGCAACGTCGTCTCGTCGGAGCGCCGCAGAGTCGCCCGGGACACCGCGCGCGACCAGCGGATCTCGGGGCGGCGCCTGCTCGACGCGGACGACATCGCCCGGCTCGAGGACAAGCTGGACGCCGAGAGCCCGGGCCGGCGTGCGCTGGACGCCATGAAGCGACTGCCGGAAGGAGAACGCGCCGTACTGGAACTGATCGCGGTCGACCAACTGACCGTCAGCGAGGCCGCAGCCTCGCTCGGCATCCGCCAGGTGACCGCCCGGGTTCGCCTGCACCGAGCCCGCAAGGCGCTGCGTGACGACATGACCGAGAGCAGGCTGCAGACCCGTGTCTCCGTGGTGACACAGAAAGTTGGGGAGAAGGCATGAGCACGAAGACGACGTTCCAGGACAGGCTGCTCTCCGAGCTCAAGGACGAGATCGGGAAGCGGGAGGCGTTGGCCGTCCGGGAGGCACCCCAGGCGCGGGAGCAGCGCACGAGGCCGACGGGGCCGGACCGCCGCCTGTTCACACCCCTGCGTGTCGCAGGAGCCGGGATGGCCTGCTCAGCAGCGGCGGCCGCCGTGGTCCTCACGCCGGGTTCTCCGGCCGACTCACCGGCGTACGCTCTGGAGCGTATCGACGACAGCAGGGTCAGCGTCACGATGGGGGAGATCAAGCCCGACCGCCAAGCACAGCAGGAACTGGCCGACAAGCTGCGCGAGTACGGGATAACAGTCAGCATCGACGTGCTTCCTCCCGGCTACCGCTGCCGGGAACCGCGCGGCGAGGCCATCGACTGGACATTCGTCCCGGAGGGCAAGCCCGTGAAGGCCGCGGGGTCGCAGGACGGGAGCCGTTCAGTGGCGCAGAAGGGCCACTTCAAGATCACCCTCGAGGAGGGCGACACGCTGCTCTTCGAGAACTCCGAGTCCCACAGCAGCACATCCCATGCCTTCGTCTTCGAGGACGCTGACTCCCACAGCGGCACGTCACCTCGGTCCCTCGCCGTCGGCGGCATCAAGGGCACCGCCTCCACGTGCGAACGGGTGAAGGCCCCTGAGACCCCCACACCGCCGAACACCGACAAGAGGGCACAGACGAACATCACCTGACGGGGCCTGCAACACGCCCCGCCGGCGGACGATGCGCCGTACCTGACCACGCGGTTCGGTCACCGCGGTCCGACAGCAGCGGCCCCGGCCGGACATGTGCTCCGCCCGAGGACCACGTCCAGCTACAAGGCCGGTAGGGGGCCTGCCGCACCGTGTTGCGGCAGGCCCCCTACCCCCTACCGCACCGTGACACCGCCGGAGCGAGCTCTCCTCCTGGTTCACCGCTCGTTCGGATGCCCTGTCCGAGCCGGCCGACGACGTTGTGGCAGGTGGCGGGACCATCAGCCGGTGACCGAGGGGATTCTGCACCGGGTACGGACCGGCGTGCAGTGGCGGGACCGGCCCGAACCGTTCGGGCCGTGGACGACCGTCCATGAACGCCACCGGCTGTGGTCGGCCGACGGGACAGGGGAACGCCTGCTCCAGCAGGTCAGGCCGGGGCCGACGCGGCAGCCGAGATCGACCGGGACATCGCGCTCGATTCCACCGTCGTGCGCGCCCATCAGCACACGGTCGGCGTTCGGACCGCGTCACCGGCCGGCACCCGTCAAAGGGGCCGAAGTAGTGAAACACCAGGACAGCACCCCGTGGCAGAGCATGGTCGACCGTCTGGTGAAGGTGGTCCACCATGCTCAGCGACCCAGCGCGGTACGCAGGGTTATGCCGTAGCGGCTGCGCAGGCGCCGTACCTCCCAGACTGACAATGCGGTCACCGTCAGCGGGCCGCCGAGGAGAAATGCGTACAGCACCTCCCAAGGCGCGGCGACATCGGGGCCGTCGAAGACCTGGAAGACGAAGAGCGACCAGACCAGCAAAGGTGAGAGCAGCGCCGGGAGCAGCTGGTGGACCTCCGCAGCGCGGAAGCATGAGCTGACGCAGCTGTAGGCCGCAACGATCGTGTAGAGGGACGAGACGATCAGCAGGACCACGGCGACGAGTGCCCCGAGGACAAGGACCAGCAGGCTCAGCAAGGAACAGATGATCCCGGGACCGGTGATCGAGGAAAAGAAGGCAACCAATTCCGGCTCGCCGACCAGGTCACCCTTGAGCGTCGTCACGGACAGCCAGAACACTGCCGGGCCCGCAGCGAGCGCCAGCATGGACTTCAGTGGCCCCAACAGACGCCGGGTGAAGTGGCGGCGCCGATCCTGGGTTCCCGCAAGGAGAAAGGCCGTGATGCCGACCGTGCTTCCGACCAGCAGAACACCGCAGGAGATGGCGATTTCGAGGAGCTTGCCGAGGATGAACTCCTCCCGGCCATCACTCAGCGGGTAGGCCAGGACCAGCCAGGCCGCCGCAGCCATGCCCAACAGCGTCCGCCCGAGCTGCATCCGGGCGATGACCGCGTCGTGTGTGCGTTCGTCGAGTTCGGGGCGCACGCTCCCCAGGCCGACGCGGAGAGCCGCGTACACCGCGGCGATGGGTCCTGCGCTGCCGCGGCGCAGTCCGGTCCTGCTCACCTGGTGCTCCCCCGAGTTCTACGCCATACAACACCGCGAAACGCCGCACACCCCGACGGACCGCGCCTCGGGGTCGAACAACAGCGCATGCACGGGACGGATCAAGGTGATCCATCGGATCTCTGAGACTCGAACGTGAGCCCGATCGGGACTGTACCTGACGTCCCGTCGGCCGCTCGGCTCCGTCCGACGTGTTCTCGCCGTTGCCCAGCGCTTCAGCGACTCGACGGCCCAAGGTCCTGTGACAGTGCCCCCGGACCTCGGGGAGGTTGTGTCGACGCCGACTGGACGGTCATCAAGGTCGTGCGGACGAAGTGACCTGACTCGCCTGCTCCGACGTGAAGGGGACGACCGCTGCCTTGAGTCGGCTCGGTCACGGCAGCGGGCCCGTACTCATCGGACCGGGTGAGTACGGCTACGCCCCGCACTCCGGTCGGCACCTGTCGATGCGGGGGGTCCTCCTTCGGAGACGGCTGGCGGCCTCGGGAGGCGCGGCTTCGTCGGCGACGGATTCGTCACGCTGCCCGTGTGGTGTCAAAGCCCCGGACGGTTCAGCTCAGTAGGGTGCTCCGGGTGAACGAGGAGAACCCCGTTGCCGGCACCGGGAACGGCGCCCAGCGGCTGCTGACGCTCTCCGATGGTGTGTTCGCCATCGCGCTGACGCTGCTCGTCCTCGACATCTCGGTCCCCGACGACCTGGATGCCCGGGAGTACGACAAGGCGCTGCAGGAGACCATGACCCAGCTGTGGGCGTACTTCCTCAGCTTTGTGATCATCGCTGTGTTCTGGCGTGAGCACCAACGGATCTTCCGCACCACGCAGTGGGTCGGTCCGGTGGAAATGAATCTCACTCTGCTCGGACTCGCGCTGGTGGCGCTGCTGCCGTTTCCGACCTCTCTCCTGTCGGACTACAGCGGACACTCCTCGGCCGTCGCCTTGTACTCGGCCAACGTGGCAGCCACAGAGGCGGTGCTGATAGTGCTGTGGCACGTCGTGTGGAGCCGGGAGGGAGTGCGTCGGCAGCCGGGGGCCGAAGAGGTTCGCCGAGCTTCGGTCACGGACACGGTCCCCGGTGTGGTGATCTTCACCGCCTCGGTACCGGTCGCGTACCTCTCCCCCGCCGGGGCGATGTGGCTGTGGGCCTGCCTGATCCCCGTCAAAGCCGTCACCGGGCGGAGGCTCGACCGGGCGTGGCGGGAGCTGGGAGTCTCTCGGTGACGACAGCCTTGCTCCGGTGACAACCGCCGTGCCCTGGCTCGTCACTGCCATGGCCGTCACTGCATGGCTCGCCATCGACGGCGGCGGCTTGGCTGCGCTGCGCGCATCACAGTGGAAACCTTGCCCCGACGGGTGCTGCTCGCGGGCGAGGCGGGGCGCATCCGGCGTGCCCGCACGGACCCGGGCACGCTCGGCCCGTTGCACCCGCCGCCCGCGGACGGACCTCCGTCGCCTCGCCTGCCGGTCCGCCACCAAGGAGGCCGGGATGCTCGCCACGGCCGGTACCGGCCGACTGACTCTCACAATGGACAGCATCGACCCGCCGGTGACACATGCAGCAGCGCATCGACGTGCACGAGTGCGGACTGGAGCAGATGGAGCGCGAGCATCGAGGTCTCGGCGTGTTCCTTGTCCGGACCGGTGAGCGCCCCCGTCCTTGCCGTAGTGAAGCACGGTGTTCGCGCTGCCCCTGTCCTCCACGAGGAGTGGCCGGTGCTCGGCAGGCACGAGCAGGCCGCCGGGTGGTTGCAGGTGTGGAGCGACCTGAGTCGTGCTCCCCGGACGATCGACACCTGCGCCCGAGGGCTGACCGAGTACCTGGAGAGGTGCGAGAGCCTGTTCAGGAGGTCCAGGACGCCCCATCGGTGTGCGACCTCGTCCTCGACGGCCGCCAGGCCGGTGGGCTCGGCCAGTGGTTCCAGCTCGGGCACGGTGATGTTCGGTGCAGGCTCGCCGCGTTCGGGGCACGCCCCTCGGAGTCCCAGCGGGGCGGTGCAGGGCCCAGGTCCGGAGTACTCCGGTCCTGGGCCCTGCCGAGGTTGCTGACCCGCTGGGCCCCGTCGGATGCCCGCCGTACGGTCCGTCGCACCCCGGCCCGCCTCTTCGGAGCCCGTCTCATCCGGGATCCAGAGCACCCGGTCTCAACCGCTCCGGCCCGCATACCGGCGCACGGCCTGGCCGACAACCGAAGAGCAACGGCAATTGCCGTCAGCCCGACGGGACAAGCCATGCCGGAGTTCCGAGGCAGCGAGCACATTGCAGGACCGCGAAAACGGTATCGGGGAGCATCGCGAGGCAGCCGGGGAAACGGTCAGCGGATCAGCGTTCGGCGACGAATGTCCTGGCCTCGCCGGAACGGCTGGAGCATGACTGCTTCTCCTCGTCAGTCATCTTCCGGGTCTTGACGACCACCGCATTGCTCTGGCCGTCCGTTCCGTTCGGGGCCGGGCCTGTGATGACGTCGGGCACGAACCAGTAGTAGTGGCCCCACTTCGGGTCGTCGTAGTGGGTCTGCCACGTGCCGGAGACCTTCTGCATCACCTGCGCCCGGGAGATCCAGCCGACCTCGCCCGGCCGCACCGTCATGTTGACGGAGCTGCTCTCCGAGTGCGTGCTGGACCAGGTGTGGCTGTAGGTCGCCGTCACGCTGAGGTCGATGATGCCTGCGATCTTGCCGCCGGCGGTCACGGAAACGCCCGCCGAGTCGGTGGATCCTACCGTGTCGGACCACGTCATCGACTGAGTGGCAGGCGAGGTGGTGCAGTTGTAGAGCGAGTCGGAGACCTGATGGAAGCTTCCCAGGTATGCCTCGCCCAACTTGGGTTCGTTGAATGTGCACTTTCCTGCGCCCGAGTCGCAATCGGCTATGAGCTGTGTCCGGGTGGGCTGCTCCTCGGCCGAGGCCGGTGCTGCAGCCGCCGCGACCACGCCCAGGGCGGCCGCTGAAAGCGCCAGCATCCGTCCGGTGTGCCGTCTCCTGCGATTGTTCGCCATACGTGCGTCCTTTCGCTGTACATGGGGGGCCGGTGATTACGGGCAGAGCGACTGAAGAGTCGCCGCGTATTACCGCCTGCTGCGGCAGCGCGTTGCCGCAACCGACATACTTGCAGCGTCAGTTGATGCACGTACAGCTGTGGAACTCTTGTGCCCGAATAGTGGACACCTCGGCCTCGGGAACCGGTTGTGGGAGTCGGCTGTCTGCTGGCAACAGGCAGCAGTGCCCTGCCTTTGGTGTCTGTCAGGGCTGTGTGGGCCGCCGGGTACACCGCCCCGGCGTTCTCGGGGACGGCTGGCTCAAGCTGCACAAGAGCGACGGGGAGGAGAGACCTTTCCAGGCCGCTTCGGCGCCAAGCGCATCGTGCTGACCGTAGGCAGTGCGCAGGCGGCTGTTCCCCTCGGTGAGCGACGCAGCCAGCACGCGCACATGCACCCCGTCGGCTCGGGCCCGTGCGCGACGGCAGTACGGGCCCCGGGAGGAGCACACTCCGCCGGACGGCTCGACGGCGCTTCTGCCCCAGCCCTCGGGGGAGAAGCGCCGTCACCCACCTGCCACGGCCCGGCTCCCGAAGTCCGCCCTCACACGGTCCGTACCTGCCGCATGGCCGCACGCCCGCTCGGCTTCATCGAGTACTGGGCACTGTCCGGCGGATCATGTGACCGTCGGCTTGCCTGGCTCGTTGTTCCCGGCATGGGGCGGGGTGATCTGACGAATGCCGAGTGGGGCCGGCGTTGGTCGGCGGACGGTACGTGGGACCGGATTCTGCGTGCCGTCCCGGCGGACGCCGACCTCGCGGGCCGGATCGACTGGAGCATGGTCGGCGTCGATTCGACGTCCTGCCGTGCTCAGCAGCACAGGGCCGGGGCCCGAAAGAAGAAGCCACGCATCCGAAAAAAGGAGAACGCCCCGGCACCACCACCCCGACGAAGGACTCGGACGGTCCCGGGGCGGTCTGACCTGCAAGAGCCACCTCGCCGGTGAGGGGCTGCCGGCCCACGAGCGGCCGGCAGCCCCCCTTCGCGGGCACGACAGTGCCGTCGTTTCTCATCGAGACCCGTGAGCCAGTTGATCACCAACCGCCTCCGGAACCGGACGTCAGACGCTGTTCCTGAAAATCGACGGAGCCACCCGCCCGGCGCGCGGCAGGATCTCCTCCCGCGCGGTCGGCGATGCCCGGTGCACGGGACGGGTCAGCGGTGTGCGCCGACTCCGGCGAGACCGGCCCGGGCGAACTTCTCGTCCAGTTCCCCGGAGGGCGCACCCGCCACGCCGATACCGGCGATCGGCGTGCCCCGGTGCGTCACCGGCACCCCACCCGGCAGAAACAGTGTGCCGGGGATGTCCTTCAGGTTCGGGGCGGACTCCAGCCGTTCGGTCAGCTTCGAGGTGGGGGCGTTCCAGGAGACCGCGGTGTACGCCTTCTCGACCGCCGACTCGTAGGACTGCGGACCCGCGCCGTCGCCGCGGAGGGTGACGAGCGTGTTGCCGTTGCGGTCGACCACCGCGACGGTCACCTGTCGGCCCTCCTTCTCGGCGGCCGCCAGTGCGGATCGCGCCGCGTCGGTGGCGGCATCGGCGGTCAGGTGCCGGGTGGTGGTGGTCTTCGCCTTCGGCACGGCGGCGGCCGCGTCGGCCGACGGGGCCTGGGCCGAGGCGGAGAGCGCGCCGAATGTGCCGGCGCCGACCAGGGCGAGGCCCGCGGCGCAGGAGACGACCTTGGCGGGGGTGAGGAACTTCTTGGCCTTGTGCTGCATGCCTGGGAACTCCGGTTGTCTCGTCGTCGGGTGTCTCGGGCAGTCCGCCCGGGGGGCAGTACGGGTTTCGCGGGCCCGGCCCGGCCGCGGCACTCCGTGCTCTGTGCTCGGCCGGGTCCGCCTCGTGTCCCGCACCGGGCCTCGGGTCCGGTGCCGTGTCTCCACCCTCCGGCGCGGACGGGGCGCGGGCGTCGGCGTACCGGCTGGTCCGCGGGGATACGACGGCCGACGGCGTGGTCATCCGATCGGTTGACCCGCAGGGGCTCGGCGCAGGGTGACAATGGAGTCGTTTGTGCAGCTCAGCTGCCTCACCGGTGGGCGGACACGAGGAGTGCCCGACCGGCGGTCGGCCGCTGAGGACCCGTCGTGCAAGGTGAGGAGCAGGGACGTGGCCCGGAGCAGACCGTCGGCCCCCGGCGGCGCACCGGCTGCCGGGCGTGACCGCCGGTGGCTGGCGCTGGTGATCCACCTGACCTTCTTCCTGCTGCTGGGAGCCGCGCTGGTGCGGTACGTGCAGCGGCACGGCGCCGCCCTTCCGGTGCTCGCCCTGGCCGGAGCGCTGGCTCTGCTCTACGGTTTCGGCCCGGCTCTCGGCCGGCTTCCGGCGACCGGCCCGCCCGCAGCGGTCGGCGCGCCCCCGGACGCCGTCCGGCGCCCCTCGGCGCGGCACCTGCTGTGGCTGGGTGTGCTGGTCGTGGTCTGGGCCGCGCTGGTGGCTCTGGCACCGAGCTTCTCGTGGTGTGCGGTTCCGCTGTTCTACACCGCGCTGCGTACGCTGCCGCCGCCGGCCGCGTACGGGCTGGTGGCGTTCTTCACCGGCTTCGTGGTCCTCGCCCAACTGCGGCTGGCAGCACGCTTCGACCTGGACCTGGTGGTGGGCCCGCCCGCGGTGGCCGCCCTGGCCCTCGCGGTCTTCACCTCCATGGACCGCCAGTCCGCCCGGCAGGCCGTGCTGATCCACGACCTGGCCCGCACGCATCGCGAGCTGGCCGCGACCGAGCGGCGCGCGGGCACGCTCGCCGAGCGCCAGCGGTTGGCCGTGGAGATCCACGACAGCCTCGCCCAAGGTCTCTCCAGCCAGCAGATGCTTCTGCAGGCCGCCGACCGGTTGTGGGACGCCGACCCGCGGCAGGCACGCGCCCACGTCCGCGCCGCGACCTCGATCGCCGAGCGGAGTCTGGCCGAGGCGCGTCGCTTCGTCCACGATCTGGCGCCCGCCGACCTGGCCGAGGGCGGCGGTCTGGAGGCCGCCCTGCAGCGGCTCGCCTCCCGCGAGTCGACTGCCGAGCGGTCCGTCCACTGCCGTGTCGACGACGCCGTCGGCGCTCCTGCGCTGCCCGGGCACGTCCAGTCCGCGCTGCTGCGCATCGCGCAGGGCGCCCTGGCGAACGTGCGGGAGCACTCCGGCGCCTCACGTGCCGCTCTCACGCTCTCCCATCTCGGCGACCAGGTGCGCCTGGACATCGCCGACAACGGCCGCGGCTTCGACACCGCGGCGTCGCACGGGCCCTGGCAGCACGCCCGCGGCCACGGTCTGCCGGCGATCCGGGCCCGGGTCCGGCAGGTGGGCGGTGCGCTCACCGTCGAGTCCGCGCCCGGTGACGGCACCGTCGTCTCCGTCTCCGTTCCGCTCCACCCCGCCTCCGCGAAAGCCGACACCCCATGAACCGCGCTCACCGCGACGATGCGGCATCCTCCGCACCCGCCGGAACCGACCCGCCCGGCGACGGCGGCCCCGATGCGTCCTCGGCACCGGTCCGGCTCGTCCTGTGCGACGATCACGCCGTTGTCCGCGCGGGGCTGCTCGCCCTGCTCGGGAGCGCGCCCGGCATCGAGGTCGTCGGCGAGGCGGGCAGCGGCCCGGAAGCTGTCGCGCTCGCCGCCCGGCTGGCCCCCGATGTGGTCCTGATGGATCTCCAACTGGGCGAGGACATGGACGGTACGGAGGCGACCCGCCGGATCACAGCCGAGTCCGGAGGCCGGGTGCATGTCCTGGTTCTCACCACCTACGACACGGACGCCGACATCACCCGGGCCATCGAGGCCGGCGCGACCGGCTACCTGTTGAAGGCCGAACGTCCCGATGAGCTCTTCGCCGCCATTCGCAGCGCCGCCGTCGGCCGTACCGCACTGTCGGCGCCGGTGGCCCACCGCGTCATGGCCCGTCTGCGCAACCCGCGGCCCACCCTCACCGACCGGGAGCGCGACATCCTCGGCCAGCTCTCCCGCGGCTTGTCCAACCGGGACATCGCGCGGGCTCTCTTCGTCAGCGAGGCCACGGTCAAGACCCATCTGGGCCGCATCTACGACAAGCTCGGTGTCGACACCCGCGCAGGTGCCGTCGCCGTCGCCAAGGAGCGGCGTCTTCTGTCGTAGGCCCGCGGCTGTGCACGCCAGGATCGGCGACGTTCCGCTGTCCGCGCCGGGGGCGGGCGAAGAGCAGGGGGAGGTCCGGCGCTGTGTCCTGCGGACTCGTCGGCGGCTGCGCGAGGGGCGGGCTGCTGTGCCGCGTCTCGCGACGGACGGTGCCGGACGGGGCGCGGGCCCGTCGCCCGGGGTGTGGACGGCCGGTGGCCGTCGGTTGCCGGAGTCCCGGCTCCGGACAGTGCGGTCGAGCAGGTCCCGGGCCGCTTTTCGTCAGCGCGCCCGTGAACGGGTACCTCCGGCGATGAGGGCAGCGGGGTCGACGCCGGTCAGGTCGCAGCTCGCGTCCCACAGCCGGGCCGCCACCGAGGTGTCGGAGAGGTGGTTCCACACCTGTTCGCTCCGCGGCTCGCCGCGCAGGCCGAAGACGCGCGGCCCCCATATCCGGCCTCCGCGCACGCCCGGGTCCAGCACTCCCCTGACGGCGGGCCACGCACCGGCGTGCTTGCCCTGGACGAGGAGGGCCGCGGGTGCCGCGCGCAGTCGTGCGCCCGTGGTCCGCATGTGGACCGGCGGCCGTGCCGGGGTGAGGGAGTCCAGTGCTCCGCCGGGATGGACGACCACGCTCTCCACCGTGCTGTCGGCAGCGCGCAGGCGGCGGTCGAGTTCGAGACCGAAGTACATCTGCGCCAGCTTGGACCGTCCATAGGTGCGCTTGGGCCGATAGTCCGCCCGGGACTGCAGGTCGTCCAGGTCGAGCCGCTCCGACTTGGCGGCGAAGCTGCCCACGGTCACCACGCGGGCCGACGGCGCGGCCGACAGCAGTGGCATCAGCCAGTGGGTCAACGCGAAGTGTCCCAGGTGGTTCGTGCCGAACATGAGCTCGTGACCGGCCGTTGTCGTGCTGCGCGGGGGATCGTCAAGCGCGACACCGGCGTTGTGGACCACCGCGTCGAGCCGCTCCACTCCCAGCGAGTCCACCGCTGACGGCAGCGACGGGAGGTCCGCGAGGTCGAGCAGCACCGCCCGCACCCGTGCGTCGGCGACCCGTGCACGTATCGAGGCCATGGCGGCTTCGGCCTTCGCCGGGTTCCGGCTGCCCAGTACGACGGTCGCCCCGGTGGCCGACAGTTGCTCCGCGACGAAGTACCCGATGCCGGCGTTGCCGCCGGTGACCAGGAAGACGCTGCCGTCGGCGCGCGGGAGCCGATGGACGTTCCAAGGCGGGGTGGAGGCTGCGGACGGCATGGCGGGGGGGCTCCCTTGTTTCCGGACGGGCGACTGCTGCTGCGGCGGCCGGCTGCCGGCTGCCGGGCGACGCGACATCCACGGTTCCAGGGGCCACCGACACCTCGCCTACGGGTCACCGACAGCTCTGCCGGCGGCCGGGGGCGTCGGGATCCGGTGCCGCAATCGTCGCCGTACTCCGGTGCCGAGTCGCTGCACTCCGGTGCCGAGTCGCTGCACTCCGGTGCCGACCGGTCACGGCGATCCCGGCTCTGGCTCCGCGGACGGGAGGAGGGGAGTGGCCATGGGCTGTCATGGGCCGTCGTGGGGCGGTCAGGGGCCGGTCAGGGGCCCAGCTCCGCGGTGACGGCGCCGCGGAGCAGATGGCGGGCGCGGTCGAGGGTGAGGGTGCCGCTGAGCCAGCGCTTGCTGAGTCCCTCGACGAGAGCCGTGAGGCGGTCGGCGGCATCGTCCGGCGAGATGCCGGGGGTGGCGCGGCCGTTCTGCTGGGCGCGGTGGATGAGGTCGCCGGCGTAGTCGTTCCAACTGTCGGTGGTGATGCGGAGCTGGTCGCGCAGTTCGGGCTGGAAGACGGCGGTGGAGCGCAGTTCGCCCCAGGCGGTGCTGTTCTCGACGACGGCGGGGGCGTCCTGGAGTTCGAGGAGCAGCATCTCCTCCAGGTGGCCGCGGGGGTCGGTGTCGGGATCGGCGGTGGGGTGGGTGTAGTGCTCGGCCCGGGTGTTGATGAAGTCGAGGGTGCGGGCAAGCAGACCGGCCCGGTCGCGGAAGTGGTAGTAGATCAGCGAGGTGGAGACTCCGGCCTCGGCGGACAGTTCTTCTACTCGCAGGCCCCTGATCCCGCGCTGCGCGATGACGCGGGCGGCGGCTTCCAGGATGGCGGTACGGCGGGCGGACACGGTTTCGGCTCCCTCGAGGCGTTCCGGCAAGGCGTTCCAAGTGCTGTCAGGGATGATGCTACAGTCCCATCCTGACTGAAATTTCAGTCAGGATGATGTCGAGGGTGGGAGTCAGGTCATGGGGAGACCGAGTCGGCGCAGCGTGCTCAGGGGCGGTACGGCTGCGGCACTGACCACCGCGGGGGTGACGGCCTGCGCTCCGGACCGGGAGAGGACGACGGGCCGCCCGTCGACCGGAGCGAAGGAGAGCACGGTGGCCGACTGGAAGCGGACAGATCTGTTCATGCCGGCGGAAACCCACGAGCATGTCCGCACGTTCATGTCCTGGCCGCCGCTGGACTCGGTCTGGGAGGAGATGGCGGAAGACGTCCAGCGTGACATCGCGGGTATCGCCCGCGCACTGGCCGAGTTCGAGCCGGTGGTCCTCCTTGCTGCCCCGGAGGAGGCCAAGGCCGCCCGTCGGGCCTGCGGCTCCGGGGTCGAGGTGATCGCCGGTCCCACCGACGACCTGTGGATGCGTGACAGCGGCCCGGTCTTCGTCCAGGGCCCCGAGGGCTTGCGGGGCGTCGATCTGCACTTCAACGGCTGGGGCGGCAAGCAGGAACACGAGAGGGACGCGAAGGTCGCCCGCACCGTGCTGGAGTACGCGGACGTTCCCCGCATCGACGCACCCCTGGTCGCCGAGGGCGGCTCACTGGAGGTGGACGGGAAGGGCACTCTTCTGGTCACCGAGAGCTCGCTGGTCAACTCCCATCGCAACCCCGGTCTGAGCCGTGATGACATCGAGGCCGCACTCGAGCACCTGGCCGGCGCGGACAAGGTGATCTGGTTCAAGGGCGTCAAGGGCGAGGACATCACCGACTACCACGTCGATTCCCTGGCCCGCTTCGGTGCGGACGGGGTCGTCCTGCTCAGCCGTGCGTGGGACGGCGACGGACCCGATGTGTGGACCCGGGCACACGAGCAGGCCCGCAGCGTCCTGGAGGACAGCGCCGACGCGCGGGGCGGGAAGTTCGAGATCGTCGATCTCCCCGAGCCCGACCCTGCCAGGCTCGGTCGTCGCGGTGAGGACTTCCTCGGTTCCTACGCGAACTATTACCTCGCCAACGATGTCGTGCTCGTCCCGCGCTTCGGCGACCGCAGAGCCGACCGGCGGGCCGCTGCCGTGATCGGCGACCTCCACCCCGGCCGCGAGGTCGTCCAGTTGGAGATCGACGCCATCGCCGAAGGCGGCGGCGGCATCCACTGCGCCACCCAGCAGCAGCCGACCGCCTGAGGAGGTTGGACGGGCTCGCGCGCGCCGGAAGGGATCCGGGTGACGCCGGCCCACCGCGACCCGGGCGGTCCCGCGGGCTCCGGCGAGCGGCCCGCCGCGACGCCGATCGTCCCCGCCGGGGACGGGACCTGCGGAGACAGGGCCTGTGGGGACGACCACCGGACGGGACGGCGACGGGCGCACCGGGCGAGGGCTCTGCCGGCTTCGTGGCACGGTGGTCGGCCTCGGTCCTCTGCCTCGGGGAGGAATCGCCCGCCGCACGGGTCTCGGACTCCTGCCTGCCGAGCGGGCGGTGCCTCACGGCGTCCGCGACGGAAATTCCCTGGCGATCCGCCTGCTGGAGGTGCCAGGCTGAACCGTGCCGAAGGGGTGTAGCTCAGAGGCCAGAGCGCCGGCCTCCAAAACCGGATGCCGCAGGTTCGACTCCTGCCACCCCTGCCACAACATGCTTGCCGCGGGCCGGGGCCCCGACCGCGAAGCCGGGCTCCGGCCGAGACCCGCCGTCGCGGCCGCGGACCTCCCCGTGCAGGGCGAGTTGTTCTGCTTCGACCGCCGACGCGGGACAGGCACACGGTTCTCGCGGTGCCCTTGCGAGGTCCCCGGGCCGCCACCTGCTTGCACCGGCCCGCCGGGCGGAACTTCCGTTCGGAGGCGGTCCGCACGGAGCGAGGTCCTGTTCCAGGCGGGCCGACCGCAACCGCTCGTCGCCCTGCGCCCGGAGGGGCCCGCCAGGGGCCGGCCGGTCCGCAGGCGCCTCAGCCCTCCCCCGGGCGACGGGCGGTGCCGCCGTACGCTGCCGCATCGCGCCAGGACCCTTCCGAAACCTCGCGCAGGCCGGCACCCGGCCGGGCACACTCCCCTGGTCCCCGTGGCGACTTCGAGGACAACGGCCTCCGCCGGGACAGGTGCCGACCGGTCCGCGGGCGGCCCCGGCGACGACGTCCTCCCCTGGTGCCGCCGCCCGGGACTGTCCGGGACCGGCCGTTCACGGCCGCCGCCGGATCCCCGGTGCGGATCTCAGACCAGGGCGCCCGCGGTCAGTTCCCGGCGGGCCCTGGCCGCCGCGCCCACCGGGATCGCGTCGGCGCCCAGCGCGGCCCGCACCAGCCGGACCGGGTGGCCGCTGACCGGCGGTTCGGCGGCCAGCGCCTCCCGTACCAGGGGCTCCAGCAGCCACCAGGCGCCGCTGACACCGCCGCCGACCACCACCGTGGTGACATCGACGAGGCCCGCCGTCATCACGATGGCCCGCGCGAGCCCCCCGGCGGCGGCCCGGTACACCGCGAGGGCGTCCCCGTCCCCGTGCCCGGCGGCCTCGGCGATCTCGCGCGCCGTCAGCCGGCGGCCGGTGCGCTCGGCGTATCGGGCGCACAGCGAACGCCCGGAGGCGAGGGTCTCCAGATGGCCGCGGCCGCCGCAGGTGCAGGGCAGGTCGCCGAATCCGGGGATGTGCCCGATCTCGCCCGCCGCACCGTGCGGTCCGGGGAACAGCGCACCGCCGGTCCACAGCGCCCCGCCGACACCGGTGCCCAGCGTGATGCCGAGGATGTCGGTCTCGCCGCGCACGGCGCCGCCGTACACCTCCCCGTACAGGAAGGCGTTGACGTCGTTGTCCAGGTAGGCCGGGACGCCGAGTGCGGACTCGACGGCGTCGGCGACCGCGAAGCCCGCCCAGCCGGTGAAGGAGTCGCTGGCCACCAGGATGCGGCCCGCGGCGGAGTCGACGACGCCCGCCGCACCGGCTCCGACCCCGACCAGCCGCCCGGGGGTGCGCTCCAGCAGCGGAGCCAGCGCGCCGAGCGCCTTGCCGATCATGGCCTGGCCGCCGTCGGCTGCCGGGGTCGCCGTACCGGCGCGGTCCAGGACCGTCAGGTCCTCGGCGCAGAGGACCACTTCGGTGGTGGTGCCGCCGATGTCCATCCCGGCGAAGAGGGTGCGTTCCCGGGGGGTCAAGCCGTCGCCTCCGTCCGGCCCGCTGCCAGGGTGGCCAGGCGTTCGGCTCTGCGGCCGCGCTGCACCACCGGGTCCGGCACCGGCACGGCGGCCAGCAGTCTGCGCGTGTAGTCGGTCTCCGGCCGCAGCAGCGTACTGCCGGTGTCGCCCTGTTCCTCGACCCGGCCTGCCCGCATCACCACGACGCGCTGCGCGAAGTGCTGGACGACGGCGAGGTCGTGGGAGACGAAGAGGCAGGCGAAGCCGAGTTCGGCCTGGAGTTCGGAGATCACCTCGAGGACGGCCTCCTGCACGCTGACGTCGAGCGCGCTGGTGGGTTCGTCGGCGACCAGGAGGCGGGGCTCCAGCACCAGGGCGCGGGCGAGGCTGACCCGCTGGCGCTGCCCGCCGGACAGCTCCCTGGGGGCCCGCCGGGCCACCTCGCGCGGCAGCCTGACCCGGTCCAGCACGGTGGCGACCCGGTCCTGGCGCTCCCGCGCGGTCAGGCCCCGGCGGTGCACCCTGAGGGGTTCGGCGACGCATTCGCCGACGGTCATCCTGGCGTCCAGCGAGGCCACCGGGTCCTGCAGCACCACGCCGATGCCGGCCCGCAGCGCCCGGCGGGCCCGGGAGCGGGTGCGGGCCAGGCCGGTGCCGAACAGCGAGACGGTGCCCTCGGTCGGCGGGACCAGGCCGAGGGCGACGCGGGAGGCGGTCGACTTGCCGGAACCGGACTCGCCGACCAGGCCGAGGGTCTCGCCCTGGTGGACGGTGAGGGAGACACCGTCCAGCGCCCGTACGGCGTTCCTGCCGCGTCCGAAGACGACGGAGACGCCGTCCAGTTCGACGACCGGCTCGGACCCGGCAGCGGATGCGGCGGGCCGTGCCGCATGCGGCGCGCCCGCGTCGGCGACGGAGAGGCGCGGCACCGCGGCCAGCAGTCGCCGGGTGTACTCGTGGGAGGGGCGCAGCAGCACGTCCTCGACGGGGCCGGTCTCCACGACGGTGCCCTGGTACATGACCGCGACCCGGTCGGCGAAGTCGGCGACCACGCCCATGTTGTGGGTGACCAGCAGCACGCCGGTGCCGGTCTCGGCGGCGAGGCGGCGCAGCAGGTCGAGGATCTCGGCCTGCACCGTGACGTCCAGCGCGGTGGTCGGCTCGTCGGCGATGAGCAGCGCGGGCTCGTTGGCGATGGCCATGGCGATGACGACGCGCTGGCGCTGGCCGCCGGAGAGCTGGAAGGGATAGGCGGAGGCCCGCTTCTCCGGTTCGGGGATGCCCACGCGGCGCAGGAGGTCCACGGCCTCGGCGGCGGCGTCCTTGGCGGAGACGTCGCGGTGGTTGCGGACGACCTCGGCGATCTGCTTGCCGACGCGGGTGAGCGGGTCCAGGGCTGTGGCCGGTTCCTGGAAGACCATCGAGACGGTCCGGCCGCGCAGGCCCGCGAGTGCGGCCTCGCCGGCGCCGATCACCTCGGTGCCGGCTACGGCGGCGCTCCCGGTGGCGCGGGCGTTGTCGGCGAGCAGGCCCGTCGCGGCGAGCGCGACGGTGGACTTGCCGGAGCCGGACTCGCCGACGAGGGCGAGGGTCTCGCCGGGTTCGACCAGCAGGGACACGCCGCGGACGGCGGGCACCTCGCCGGACTGGGTGGTGAAGACGACGCCGAGGTCGTCGAGTTGCAGGATGGGCCCGGCCGCCGGTGCGGCAAGGCTTTCGGCGGCGGTCATCCGCGTCCCCTCACGTCGAATGCGTCGCGGAGCCCGTCCCCGATCGCGTTGAACGCCCACACCACCAGGATGATGGCGAGGCCCGGCGGCAGGATGAGCCACCAGTAGCCGGAGTAGGCGGCGGTCAGGCCCGCCGACAGCATGCCGCCCCAGTCGGTGGACGGCGGCTGGACGCCCAGGCCCAGGTAGGAGACGTAGGCGACCAGCAGGATCGCGTCGGCGATCTGGAAGGTGGCCGCGACGACGATGGTGGAGACCGAGTTGGGCAGGATGTGCCGGGTGATGGCTCTGGAGTGGGTGCCGCCGATGGCGCGCAGCGTCAGGACGTAGTCGCGGTTCTTCAGGGTGAGTGTCTCGGCGCGGACCAGCCGTGAGGGGACCAGCCAGGAGACGAAGCCGAGGATGAGGACGAGGCCGCCCAGGCCCGGGGTGGTGATGGCGGAGACCACCAGCAGGATGAAGAGGGCGGGGATGGCGATACCGGCGTCCACGATCCGCATCATGACGGCGTCGACCCAGCCGCCGGCGTATCCGGCTGCGGCGCCCCACAGGGTGCCGATGACCGTGGCCAGGACGCCGGCGGCGAGGCCGACGGTCATCGACACCTTGCCGCCGTACATCAGCCGGCCCAGTTCGTCGTGGCCGACGGCGTCGGTGCCCAGCCAGTGTGCGCCGCTGGGGGCGAGGTTGACCTGGTGGAGCAGGGTGTGGGTCTGGTCGGTGGAGTAGACCAGCGGGCCCGCGAAGCAGAACAGGACGAAGAAGACCACGACGCCGAGGCCGACGACGGCGAGCCGGTTGCGCAGGAAGCGCCGGACGGCCAGCCGGGTTCCGGACGCCGCGGGCTCGGGGGTGGTGGCGGTGCCGGGGGCGCGGTCCGGCTGCATGACTGTGCTCATGACCGGCCTGCCTTCACTCGGGGGTCGATGATCCGCTGGACGATGTCGGCGAGCAGCGTGCCGGTCACCGTGGCGACCGCGATGATCAGCACGCAGCCGAGCAGCACCGGGTAGTCGGAGGACTGCGCGGCGGTCCAGAAGAGCAGGCCCATGCCGGGGTAGTTGAAGAGCTGCTCGACGACCAGGGCACCGCCGAACAGCACCGGCACGTAGTAGCCGAGCATGGCGACCACCGGGGTCAGCGAGTTGCGGAAGACGTGCCGCCACAGGATGGCCCGGGAGCGGGAGCCCCCGGCCCGGGCCGTCCTGACGTAGTCCTCGGAGAGGTTCTCCAGGGTGGCTGCGCGCATGTAGCGGCTGAAGACCGCGACCATCGAGGCGGCGCCCGCGGCGACGGGCAGTACCAGTCCCTGGGGGTAGGCGAGCACCTCGCCGAGTGTGTGCCCCTGCGGGGCCTGGGAGGGGAACCACGGCAGCGCCTGGCTGAACACCAGCACCAGGATCAGCCCGAGGAAGTACACGGGTGTGGAGTAGGCGATGAAGCTCAGCGTGGTGATGACGTAGTCGACCGGCTTGTTCCGCCGCACGGCCTGCCACATGCCCAGCGGCACGGCCAGCAGCAGGCCGACGACCGCCGAGAGGACGGTCAGCAGCAGGGTCTTCGGGAGCCGCTCGGTGATGAGCTGCGACACCGGTTCGTTGAGCGTGTAGGAGGTGCCGAGGTCGCCGTGTGCCAGTTGCCCCAGGTAGTAGAGGTACTGCACGGGGAGGGGCTTGTCGAGGCCCTGTTCGTGGTCGAAGGCTGCGATCTGCTGCGCGGTGGCCTGCGGGCCGAGGATCCCGCGGGCGGGACCCCCGGGCAGGGCGTGCAGCAGGGCGAAGACCACGATCGTCACGATCAGGATGACCGCGGCGGCCTGCAGGACGCGCCTGATCAGGTATGTGGGAGTGCTCATGTGTGTTCCGTCGTTCGGGCTCGGTGGTGCGCGCGGTCGCGGGGACGGGCTACTTGGTCCACTTCCACATGGCGGGGTGGAAGTTGGCGAGTGAGTCCTGCGCGAAGCCGCCGAGTCCCTTCTTGACCACGGAGACCTGGTAGTCGGGTTCGGGCAGCCACACCACCGGGAGCTTCTCGGCGAGCGCTGCGCTGTACTCGCGCATGGCCTCGTCGGAGGAGGAGGTGGTGGTCCGGGCGACCAGCTTGTCGACCTCGGGGTCGGAGTAGTTGCCGAAGTTGGAGCCGCCGCCGGCGGCGAAGAGCGAGTCGCCGCTGGGGTAGGCGGGGAAGTACCAGCTGCCGGCGGTGCCGAAGAAGGAGAGCTGCCACTTGCAGCTCGGTTCGCTCGCCTTGCACTGGCCGGACTGCGAGAGGACGGAGTTGACCGGTGCGGTCTTGATGTGGAAGTCGATGCCGGTCTTGGCGAACGACGACTGCAGGGCACTCATCATGTTGTCGGTCACGGTGGAGCCGGACTGCGAGAGCACCTGCATGGAGAACTTGGTGCCCTTGTCGACGCCCTTGCCGCAGTGGCCCTCGCCGTCGCCGGGGCTGGTGCACACCATGGTGCCGCCGCGCTCGCTCCAGCCGTGGCCGGTGAGCAGCTTGCGGGCCTTGGCGGTGTCGTAGGGGTAGGGGTTGTCCTGCTGCTTCTTGGAGACGAAGGAGGACTTCTGGCCCTGTGGGATCGGGCCGTAGGTGGGCACCGCGGTGCCGTTGAAGACGACCTTGGAGAGTGTCTTCTGGTTCACCGACATCTGGATGGCCTGGCGGGCGTAGAGCTGCTTGAAGACGGGGCCCATCTTGGGGTTGTTGAAGTTGTAGGGCATGTAGGTGATGGCCCAGCCCGACCACGGCCGGACGGTGTACCCCTTGGCGGTGAACTGCGACTTCTGGCCGAGGTCGGTGGCCTTGATGTAGCCGTAGTCGACGGTGCCGGCCCGCAGCGCGTTCTCCTCGGCGTCGGTGGTGGTGAACGGCAGCAGGTTGACGTTCTTGATGTGGGCCTTGCCCTGGCCGTCGTACTCGGCGTTGGCGGTGAGCTGCACCTTTCCGGCCGTGGAGAAGGACTTGAGGGTGTAGGGGCCGCTGACGGTCTTCCACAGCGGGTCGGTGGCGTAGCCGGAGATCTTCTTGGCGACTCCGTTGAGGTACTTCCAGACCTTCTTCGCCCCGGCGGGGGTGCGGTCCAGGTCGGAGACGGAGCCGGAGTCGCTGGTCTTGTCCCAGACGTGCTGGGGCATCGGGCGGATCATGCTCAGCTCGTTGGCGAGCATCCACTGCTCGTTGTAGGCCCGGTCGAAGGTGAGGGTGAAGTGGGTGTCGTCGACGGTCTTGAAGGATTTCCAGTTGTCCGGTGCCTTGCCGGGGCTGTAGCTGGCCCAGTCCTTCTTGTTGGCCTTGACGAGGTTGAACCAGAACTCCACGTCGCGGGAGGTGATGGGCTTGCCGTCGCTCCAGTGCCGGTCGCCGAGGGTGACGGTGACGCTCTTGCTGTCGTCGGCGAAGTCCGCGGCGGTGGCCAGCGAGTTGTCCTTGTTCCAGCCGACCTTGCCGGCGGAGCCGTCGTAGGCGATCAGCGGCTCCCACAGGGACTGGGATATGGAGGAGTTGTTGGTGTTGAGGTGTGCGGCGGTGCCGATCGGGAGGATCCAGTTCGGTGTGAAGTTGGCCGGGAGCGCGTAGTTGATCGTGTCCGAGGCGCCGGAGGCGGACGAGGTGCCGCCACCGGAGCAGCCGGCCAGCAGTGCACCGGTGGTGGCGGCGGCGCCCGCGGCGAGGGCCCAGCGGCGGCCGGCGGCCGTACGAGCAGGGGACATGGCTCTCCTCAGGAGGTAGGCCCCGAAGGGGGATCCCGGTTGAACCGGGCTGGCGCCGTCGGACCGGCGCTGTGTTCACGACAGCTAACGCCTGCCGCGGCCCGCACACAAACAAAGTTCTGTAACAAGTAAGTATCTGCGATTCTGGAAAAAGTTCGGCTCGCTTCGAGAACCAGCCACGTTGCCCCTGTTTGCGGAACATTGGGCGGTTTTTATGGCTGAAAAAGATCACCAGGAACCGTTTCGCAACGCACCGTCCGGGCGTACCGTCTCCCGCACATCCCTCCATCGCGGAAGTTACTTCGTCCATGAATGAAATAAGCACAGAGGGCTCCAAGGCTGCGAAGGGCGCCTCGGCCCTCGCCCCGCGGATCCTGGAGCTCGTGGCGTCGGGGCAGGCGTCCTCGCGCGCCGAGCTCGCCGGTCTGCTCGGCGCCGCCGCCTCCACCGTCTCGCTGGCCGTGAGCCGGCTCGTCGAGCGCGGGCTCATCGCGGAGGAGGGCACCCAGGCATCCACCGGCGGGCGGCCCCGCAAAGTGCTGCGGCTCGGCGGCACCGACGAGTTCGCCGTCGCCGCCGACCTCGGCGGACGGCACGCGCGCGTCGGCGTGGTGCTGCCCGGCGGCGGCGTCGCGGGCGTCTCGACCGTTCCGTTCGCCATCGACGAGGGGCCCGAGGCGGCCCTGCCGCGGCTCGCCGAGACCCTGCAGGCACTGGCCGAGGACCACGGTCCCGGGCTGCGCGGCGTCGGCCTCTCGCTGCCGGGCCCGGTCGACGTCGTCTCGGGCTCGGTCGTCATGCCCGCCCGGATGCCCGGCTGGAACCGCTTCCCGATCATCTCCTGGCTGCAGGACCGCTTCGGCGTCCCGGCGGCAGCGGACAACGACGCGAACTGCATGGCGGTCGGCGAGCACACCGTGCGGCCCGCCGAACACCGGCAGTCGATCACGGTGAAGATCGGCTCCGCCATCGGGGCCGGAGTCATCGCCGACGGCCGCCTCTTCCGAGGCGCCACCGGGGCCGCCGGCGAGATCACCCACATCCGTGTCGTCGGCGGCGCCGACACCCCCTGCTCCTGCGGCAACACCGGATGCCTGGAGACCGTGGCCTCCGGCGCCGCGCTGGTCCGCATCCTCCGCGAACGCGGCGCCCGCGTCGACCGTCTGGAGGATGTGGTGCGGCTCGCGACCCACGGCGACCCCGAAGCCACCCGCGCCGTGCGCAAGGCCGGCGACTACCTGGGCCAGGTCCTCGCCGCCAACGTCAACTTCTTCAACCCGGACGCCGTCTACCTCGGCGGCATCCTCTCCACTCTGGAACCGTTCGTCGCCGCCGTGCGCAGCCAGCTGTACGAGAGCTGCCACCCGCTGGTCACCGAGCACCTCACCATCGAACGCGTCAGCCTCAGCGCCGACGCCGGGCTGGTGGGCGCCGGGCAGTTCGCGCTGCAGCGCGCCCTGGCCGACGCTCTGCGCGAGGTCGGCCGCACCGACCTGGCGTCCGGCCACCTCCCCTCCCCCGCTTCCCCCGCCTCCCCCGCCGCGCCGGACCCCCGCACCCCGTAGGAGAACAGCCGTGTCACGCCCCCGCACCCCCGCCGACCGCCCGGTGATCGCAATAGCCGGACTCGGCATCGAATCCTCCACCTTCTCCCCCGCCCGCACCCGTGCCCCCGCCTTCCACCCCTCGCGCGGCGAGGAGGTGCTCGAGCGCTACCCCTTCCTGGCGCCGGGCGAAGAGCTGCGCGAGGCCGCCGAGTGGCACGGCGCCCTCGTCGGCAAGTCGCTGCCGGGCGGCACCGTCACAGCCGCCGCCTGGGAGGAGCTCACGGGCGAACTGATCGAGAGGCTCGCGGCGCTGCCCGAGCCGGACGGCCTCTGGTACGACATCCACGGCGCCATGACCGTCGAGGGCGTCGACGACGCCGAGGCCGTGCTGCTGGACCGCATCCGCGCCACGGTCGGCCCCCGCGTGACCGTCTCCACCTCGATGGACCTGCACGGCAACGTCTCGCGTGAACTCGTCCACCGCAGCGACCTGATCACCTGCTACCGGATGGCGCCCCACGAGGACCACATGGAGACCAAGGAGCGGGCCGTACGCAACCTGGTGGACCTGCTGGCCTCCGGCGCACCCCGCCCGGCCAAGGCGTGGGTGCCGGTACCGGTGCTGCTGGCCGGCGAGCAGACCTCCACCCGCGTGGAACCCGCCCGGAGCGTGTACGCCGCCGTCGAGGAGGTCGAGGCCGCCGACGGCGTCACCGACGCCGCGATCTGGGTCGGCTACGCCTGGGCCGACGAGCCCCGCAACCGCGCCGCCGTCGTGGTCACCGGCCCGGACGGGGACGCGGTGGCGGCGGGCGCCGAACGGCTCGCCCACGGCTTCTGGGATGCCCGCCACGACTTCGACTTCGTCGCCCCCACCGGCACCTTCGACGGCATCCTGGACGAGGCGCTCACCTCCGGCCGGCGCCCGTTCTTCGTCAGCGACACCGGTGACAACCCGACCGCAGGCGGCGCAGGCGACGTCACCTGGGGCCTGACCCGGCTGCTGGAGCGCCCGGAGTTCCGGCGCGAGGACGGCCCGACGGTGCTCTACGCCTCCGTCCCGGGGCCGGAGGCGGTCGAGACCGCCGTCGCGGCGGGCGTCGGCGCCACCGTCACCGTCACCGCCGGGGCCGAGGTCGACGACCGGCACGCCGGTCCGGTCACCCTCACCGGCGTGGTGCACGCCGTCCGGCACGGCGACCGGGACGCCGGGACCGAGGTCGTCATCCGGGTCGGCAGCGTCCACGCGATCCTCACCCGGCTGCGCAAGCCCTACCACCACGAGCACGACTTCACCGACCTCGGCCTCGACCCGCGCGGCGCCGACATCGTGATCGTGAAGATCGGCTACCTGGAGCCGGAACTCGCCGAGATGTCGGCCGGCTGGAAGATGGCGCTCACCCCCGGCGGAGTCGACCAGGACCTGGTGCGCCTGGGCCACCACCGCATCCGCCGCCCGATGTTCCCCTTCGACCGCGGCATGGCCGACCCCGACCTGCGGGCCCGCCGCATCCCGGCCTCCGACCAGCCGCTGACCGGGGACGACGAGTGACCGCCGGCCCCGCCCTGGAGATCGCCGTCACCTCGCCGGCCGGTGCCCGCATCGCACGCGAACACGGCGCCGACCGGGTCGAGCTGTGCACCGGCCTGGAACTGGGCGGCCTCACCCCGTCCGCCGCGCTCGTCGAGGCCGCCGCCGAAGCGGGCCCGCCGGTGCACGTGCTGGTCCGGTGCCGGCCCGGCGACTTCGTGCACGACGCGGAGGAGGTGGCGCTGATGGCCGCCGAGGTGCGGTCGGCCGTCGCCTCCGGAGCCGCCGGAGTGGTGATCGGGGCGCTCACCGCCCGCGGCGCCCTTGATGTCCCCGTGCTGGCCGCGCTCGCCGAGGCCGCACACGCCGCGGACCGGCCGGTGGAGGTCACCCTGCACCGGGCCGTCGACCAGACCGCCGACCCGGTCGCAGCCGCCGCGCTGCTGCCCGGACTCGGCCTCACCCGGGTCCTCACCTCGGGCGGCGCCGCCACCGCGGCCGAGGGCGCCGGGGTGATCGCCGCGATGGCCGCCGCCGCTGACGGCGTGGAGGTGATGGCCGGCGGCGGGGTGCGTCCCGGCACCGTCGCGGAGCTCCTCGCCGCGGGCGCCGCCGCCGTCCACCTCTCCGCCAAGACCCGGGCCGCGCCCCGGCGCGGCGGGAGATGGGTGCCGCTCGGCGCCGCAGGCACCTCGGCCGCGGAGGACGGGCACTTCGTCACCGACCCCGCCCTCGTCGCCGAGGCCCGGCGGGCACTGGACGCCGCGGGCTGACCTCCGGCCTGCCGGTCCGCGGGCGGCCCTCCGGACCGGAGCGGCCCCCTGCGGCGCGTGGTGGCCGGATACGGGCCCCGCGCCCCGGGGCGCCCTCGTGGCTCACTGTCCGCAGCGGAGACCCTGTCCACGGTCCGGGCGACGCTGTCCGAGGGAGAGGCGGGGCGCGTCGGCCGGATACGGTCGCGGTCGCGTCCTCAGCGGCGGCGCGTGGAACGTTCGGGGGCGGCCGTCGTGGCCGGGGGTTCGACAGCCAGCCGGAAGCCGGCTTCGTCCGGGGTGTCCGGGGCGGGGGTCAGGATGACCGTCTTGCGCAGTGCGTCGCTGTCGCACAGGACGTCGCAGTCCACGGCGACCGGCCCGGCCCCGGGGTGTTCGACGATCTTGCGGTCCTCCTGGTGGGCGCCCACCGCGCCGGTGGCCCAGAGCTCGGCGAAGCGCTCGCTGCGGGCCGCCAGTTCCCGGACGAGGCCCGCCAGACGGCGGCTGTCCGGGAAACTTCCGGTCGCGCGGCGGAGGTCGGAGACCACCGCAGCCTCCACCGTCTGCGGGCCGAGCGAGGTCACCGGCCAGTGCGCCAGGTGCGGGCGGTCGCCTTCGGCGGGGAAGGTGTCACGGGCGAAGTTGCGCAGCCGCGGCGGCTTGCGGTCCGGGGCGCCGAGCAGCGCCGCCCAAGTGCGGCTCCACCAGATGAGCTGCCAGTCGGCGGCGAACACGGCCGCCGCGGCGTCTCCGAGTCTGCCCAGCGCGCGGCGCAGTCCTGGTGGGACGTCGTCGGGGACCTCCCCGCCGGTGGGCGGGGCCAGCCCGGCGAGCCGGTGGAGGTGGTCCCGTTCTGCTCCGGTGAGCCGCAGTGCGCGGGCCAGAGCGGCCGTCGCCTGGGCCGACGGTGTCGTGTACCGGCCCTGCTCCATGCGCACCACGTAGTCGACGGAGACACCGGCCAGTTCGGCCAGCTCCTCACGGCGCAGCCCGCTGACCCGTCGCCCCTGTCCGTCGGGGAGTCCGGCGTCGCCTGGCGAGACGCGGTCCCGCCAGGCGCGGAGCAGGGGGCCGAGCGTCTCACCAGCTGTCATGCCGTCCACTGTCGCACTCTCCTCCCCCGGGCAGCGGCGCTCGACGCCGTCGAGGGTGGTAGCGCTGTTCCCAGGGAGAGGTCTTCACTGGCGGCCGCGCCGGGGCTCGACGCACGCTGCCGTCCATGAACTTCGCCCTTCCCCACGACCATGTGGGCATCACCGTGACTCCCGAGAACCTGGAGCCGACCGTCCGGTGGTACGCGGACCATCTCGGCTTCACGGTCGACCGGCGGTTCGCGGCGCACGGCACGACATTCGTGTTCCTCACTGCCGGCGACGTCAGGATCGAGCTGCTGTCCGGCGCGTCCGTCCCCGGGCGGCCCCCGGTCACGGACGTGCTGGCCAGCATGGACCCGCAGCGTCTGCACCACTTCTGCCTGGCCGTCCCCGACCTGGACGAGGCGGTGTCCCACCTGAGCGACCGCGGGGTCCCGCTGTGCGGCGGCCCCATGGAGATCTCCGCCGTCGGCCGGCGCATCGCCTTCGTCACCGACAACCTCGGCACGGTCATCGAACTGTCCGGGCCCGGTACCCGGCCCTCCGGCCGCGAGGACTGAACGGGGGCGCACGCCTGCCCGTCCCCGCCGGGCAGGCCGGCGCTGCGGCCCGCCCGGCGGGGACGGGCAGGCCGTTGCACAGCGGGGACAGAATCGGGTGAACAACTCCCCGGCGCGCGCCATCTCAGTGCACGTACCGACCAGTGACCCCGGCCACGTCCCGGCTCGCCGGCTGCCACCGCCTCCGCCGACGGCGCGAAACGCCGAGCCGGTCGCTTCCTCACCTTCACCCGCACCGCCACCCTCATCTCCTGTCGCAGGCCCGCCGCCCGAGACAGGCTTATTGCATATCAGTTGCACTTACATGCAAGAAAGCCGGATGTGAGGGAGTGGCCGTGTCCCGGGGACCGATCGTGCTCGGTATCGAGTCGTCGTGCGACGAGACAGGTGCGGGGATCGTGCGGGACGGGGAACTGCTCGCCCATGTCGTCGCGTCGAGCATGGACGAGCACGCGCGGTTCGGCGGTGTCGTACCCGAGATCGCGGCCCGCGCGCATCTGCACTCCTTCAACCCCGTGGTCCGGCGGGCACTGGACCAGGCGGGGCTGCGGCTGAGTCAGATCGACGCCGTCGCCGTCACCACCGGGCCCGGCCTCTCGGGCGCGCTGCAGGTGGGGCTCGCCGGGGCCAAGAGCCTCGCCTACGCGGTGGGGGTGCCGCTGTACGGGGTGCACCATCTGGCCGGACACGTCGCGGCGGACACCCTGGAGCACGGGCCGCTGCCCGACCCGTCCGTCGTGCTGATCGTCTCCGGCGGCCACACCTCGCTGCTCCTGGTCCGGGACCTGGTGCGCGAGCCGATCCTGCACCTCGGCGACACCCTCGACGACGCGGCCGGTGAATGCTTCGACAAGGTCGCCCGCGTGCTGGGCCTGCCGTATCCGGGCGGTCCGGCCGTCGACCGGGCCGCACGGGAGGGCGATCCGCGGGCGGTGGCCTTCCCCCGGCCGCTGACACGCCCCGGAGACGACCCGTACGCGTTCTCCTTCTCCGGGCTCAAGACGGCTGCGGCCCGCTGGGCCGAGCAGCACCGCCTGCGGGGCGAGGAGCCGCCCGTGGCCGACGGGGCCGCCGCCCTGCAGGAGGCTGTCGCGGACGTGCTGACCCGCAAAGCGGTCGCGGCCTGCCGCGCCCACGCCGTCGGGACGCTGGTGGTGGTCGGCGGCGTCGCGGCCAACTCCCGGGTCCGGGCCCTGGCGGAGGAGCGCTGCGCCGCGGCCGGCGTCGAACTGCGCGTTCCGCCGCTGACCCTGTGCACGGACAACGGGGCGATGATCGCAGCCGTCGGCGATCTCCTGGTGCGCTCCGGTGCCGAGCCCGCGCCGCTGGAGGTGTCCGTCGACCCGTCGGCGCCGCTGGAGTACGCGGCACTGCAGCCGGGCGCTCCGGCCGGTGCCGGGCGGGCGGCGTGACGGCCGCGGGCCTCCGTGTCGTCCGGGGTGCCGCGCTGCTGGAGCAGGCGGAGGCCCTGCGCCGCGTGTACGTCGAGGCGTTCTGCGCCCCGCCGTGGAACGAGGAGGAGGAGCGGGCCGCGGAGTTCATGGCCCGGCTGCGGGAGGAGGCGTTCCGGCCGGGGTTCACCGCGGTGACGGCCGGCGCGGAGGGGCGTACGTCCGGCTTCGCCACCGCCCGTACGACTCCTGCCCGCCTTCCGGACGGCCGCTGCTATCAGCAGGCGGCCGCAGCGCTGGGCGCGGAGCGTACCGCCGCGTGGCTGTGCGGCGCCCGGGAGGTCGACGAGCTCGCCGTCCGCACCGCGGCCCGCGGCACCGGCCTCGCCGCCGCGCTGCTGGCCGCGGTGGCGGCGGACGCTCCCGGAGGCCGGGTCTGGCTGCTGACCTCCGTCAGATCCCCGCGGGCCGTCTCGTTCTACCGCCGTCAGGGCTGGACCCAGGCCACCCACCCCTCCCCCGAGGGCGAAGGTGTCGTCGTCTTCCTCGGTCCGCGCCATCCCGCCCGGCCCCTCGCCCTCCTGCCCCCGTAGCCGCCCGGAGCGCTGCCTTGCACACAGTGCGGCGTGCTCTCCCGGATGTGACGGATCCGGAGCCCGGCACCGATGGCGCGGTGCGGCCGCCCCTCAGCGGCCTTCCGGATCCTCCAGGAGCCGGAGCGCGGCGGCGGTGTCCAGAGCGGCGCGGACGAAGGCCAGCTCGGAGGGGCGGTCTCTGGTCGAGGTCCGCCGGATGACGGTGATGCGGCGCCTGATCGGGTCCCGGAAGGGGAAGACGTCGACGTTCGCCGGCCGCAGCGGCAACGCGAGTTCGGCGACCAGAGTGACGCCCAGTCCCGTCGCCACCATCGCCATCGCCGTGGCCTGCTCGTCGATCTGATGCGCGATCCGCGGGGTGAAGCCCACGGCCCGGCACACCGCGCACAGGGCGCGCCCGAACTCGGTGTCGGTCCCGGAGGCCACCCAGGAACTCCCGGCCAGGTCCGCGAGGTCGACGGGGGCGCCCGGGGCCGCGCTGCCCCGGTCCGCGAGCCGCGGCGGGACGGCGGTCGCGGGCGGCTCCTCGGCGGACGCGCCGGGGGCCGCCGGTGTGCTCAGGGTGCCGCGCGGGGCGACGAGGTAGAGCTGTTCCACGCCGACGAGGGTGCTCTCCAGTGCACCGTCCAGGGCGCCGGAGCCGGGGGCGGTGGGATAGTCCAGTACGAACGCCAGGTCGAGGTCACCGTCCCGTACGGCGGCCTGGGTCTCCTCCGGTACGACCTCCCGGGTCCTGACGTGCACTCCGGGGTGGCGTTCGGCGAGGGTGGCCAGCGTGGGCGGCACGAGGGTTCCGGCGAGGGTCGCCAGCACGCCCACGGTCAGGTCGGCGGTGAGGGTCTCCCGCGCCTGTTCGAGCGCGATCCGGGCGCGCTCCTCGGCAGCCAGGATCTCCTCGGCGTGCTGCGCCAGCACGCGCCCGATCTCCGTCAGCCGGACCCGGCGCCCGACATGTTCCAGCAGCGGCACATCCACCTCCCGCTCCAGCGCGGCCAACTGCTGGGAGACGGCGGAGGGCGTGTAGTGGAGCGCGGCCGCCGCTTCGGTGAGGGTGCCGCGCCGGGACAGCTCCCGGAGCATGCGCAGCCGGTTCAGCGAGAGTTCCATTAACCAAACCTAATGAGATCGCTGAAGGTTTTCGCCATGGACGTGAAAGAACGCCGTGCACGAGACTGCGTGCACGGCGGAAGCCCGGCGGTCGGGCGGATCCCGCCGCAGCAGACCGATTCCACACATCCACCCTTCTCCGCTCCCGGACCCGCCCCGTCCGCGCCGCCTCGGCGGTGGCAGCGGGACGCCGGGAGCCGCTGGGCCCCGCCCCGGTGCGCTCCCCCGCGCCGGGGCGGGTACGACGAGCACGCAACGCGGGCGGCCGGATGCCCCGGAGCCCGCCGTGTCACACGACGACGACCGGTGGGGCACTGCTGCCGGGCGGTCCGCCGAATTCCCCCACCAGGAAGAGAAGAGGGGCACATGGGCACCACGGAGCACCGCGGATACGGACCCGACGTCACCCGGCTGGGCAGCGCCCCGTCGCCGGGCTGGCTCACCGAGGAGAACATCGCGTCGATCCGGGCGACGGAGGGCCCCGCGTTCGACGAAGCGGAGTACGCAGCGCGGCTGCGGGAGCTGCGCGGCCGCATGGAGCGGCTGCCGCTGGACGCGATGCTGGTCTTCCGCCCCTCCAGCGTGGAGTACCTGTGCGGCTTCCACACGGCGGAGACGGCTCCGCAGCCGCTGCTGGTCACCCACTCCGCGACGCATCTCTACCTGCCCGACCTGGAGGTCGGCCGGGCGCTGGCCAGTTCGGTGGCCGGCAGTCTCCACTACTGCGGCTACGCGGACGCACTGCGCGGTCTGGAACTCTTCGTGCGGCACGCGGCGACAGTACTTCCGCGGGGTGCGCGGGTGGGGGTCGAGGTCGGGCACGCCTCCACGCCCCCGCGCGCGCTGGAGCTGCTGCGCGAGCAGGGGCTGGTGGTCGTGCACCCGGACCATCTGGTCGAGCGGGCCCGCCTGGTGCTCTCGCCGGCCGAGCTGCGCCGCATGGAGGAGGCGGCCGCGGTGACCCAGCGGGGCGTGGCGGCGGGGGTGGCCGCCACCGGAGCACCCGGAGCCACCGACTCCTCGGTGGCGGCGGCGATCGCCGAGGCGCTGTACCGCGAGGCGGACTCGCCCTCGGCCTGGGGGCCGGTCGTCGCCACCGGGCGGCGCGGCGGCATCCCGCACTCCAGTTGGGTGGGCCGGGAGCTGGGCAGCGGGCCCACCTTCATGGAGTTCGCCGGGACCCGGGACCGCTACCACGCGCCGGTGATGCGCACGGTGGTGCGGGACGGGGCGCTGAACGCGGCGGACCGGCGGCTGGCGGAGCTGGCCCGCACGGCCGTCGCCGCCGTACTGGAGACCGCCGCGGACGGCGTCACCGCCGCGCAGGTCGCCGTGCAGGCCGGCAAGGCGCTGGGGCCGCTTCCCGACGACGTCATGTTCCACCAGCTCTTCGGCTATCCGGTCGGCTTGGCGCACAAGCCGCACTGGATGGACGGCGCCCCCTTCTATCTCACCCCTGACAATCACGAGCCCCTGGTGAGCGGCATGGCGTTCCACATTCCCGGCTCCTTCCGCTCCTTCGGCACGTCGGGGGTCGGGCTGAGCCAGACGTTCGTGGTCGAGGAGCACGGCACACGCGTGCTCACCCACGGCCCGGCGGACGTCATCGAGGTGTGAGACCGGCTCCGGTCGCGCTCGGGCCGCCGGGCGTGGGCCCGGACGGGTTCAGCAACCGCACTGCTTCTCCGGACTCTTCGAGGTGACCGTGAACACATCGCATACCGCACCCGAGCACGTCGCCGTTGTCGGTGCAGGCATGGCAGGGCTCTCCGCCGCCTGGTTCCTCCAGGAACGCGGGGTACGGGTGACCGTGCTGGACCGGGAGGGAGTGGCCGCGGGGTCCTCCTGGGGGAACGCGGGCATGCTGAATCCCGCGTTCACCGTGCCGCTCCCGGAGCCGTCCGTGCTGCGCTACGGCATCGCCTCGTTCTTCGACCGGGACTCGCCGGTGTCCGTGCCGCCCGCGGTCGACCGGCACCTGTGGGCCTTCCTCCTCGCCTTCGCGCGCAACTGCACGGCACGGCGGTGGCGGCGCACGATGGCGGTCTTCAACGAGCTCAACCGCGGCTGTCTCGCGGCGTACGAGCAGCTCGTCGCAGGAGGCGTGCACGCCCCCGTGAAGGACGCCGACCCGCTGGTCATCGCCTGCCGGAACCAGCAGGACCGCGCACATGTCCTGGAGGAGTTCGCGCACATGAGCGCGGCCGGCGGCGACGAGGCCCGGTTCGAGGCCGTCTCCGGCGCGGAGCTGCGCGCGCTCGAACCCGTGCTCAGCGACGAAGTCCGGCTGGGCCTGAAAGTGCACGGGCAGCGCTTCATCAACCCGCCCGCGTTCCTGCGCACGCTCGCGGAGGATGTCCGCCGCCGGGGCGGGGACATCGTCGAGGGCTGCTCGGTGGCCCGGATCCGGGACCGGGGCCGGGCAGGCGTGGAGCTGGTGCCTTCTCCCGCCTCCGCGGTGGCGGAGCCGGTGCGGGCCGACGCGGTCGTGCTCGCCTGCGGCACGTGGCTCGACACCCTGGCCAGGCCCTTCGGGGTCCGGATGCGGGTGCAGGCGGGGCGCGGGTACAGCTTCACGGTGCGGCCGCGGGCGATGCCGACGCATCCGATCTATCTGTCGGGCCAGCGGATCGCGTGCAATCCACTGGGCGACCGCTTCCGGGTCACCGGCAGCATGGAGTTCCGCGCGCCCGACGCGCCGCTCGATCCGCGGCGGGTGCGCACCATCGTCGAGTCCGCCCGGCCGATGTTCCGCGATGTGGACTGGGACGACCGCCGCGAGGAGTGGGTGGGATCCCGGCCGTGCACCGCGGACGGGTTGCCGCTGGTCGGGCCGAGCCGCTCGCCACGGGTGCAGGTCTGCGGAGGGCACGGCATGTGGGGCATGGTGCTCGGGCCGCTCACCGGGCGGCTGCTCGCCGACGCCATGACCGGCGGTGAGGTGCCGCCGCTGCTGCGCCGCCTCGACCCGTTGCGCTGAGCGGCGGGCCTGCGGTCGGCGGGGCGCCGAGCATGTGCGGCGACCCCGCCGCGACGGGGCGCCGCGTCTCGGCGTCTCGGCGTCTCGGCGTCTCGGCGTCTCGGCGTCTCGGCGGCAGGAACGACACCCGTCGTCGCGGCGGCGTGCACACCGCCCGCCGCGGGCCGTATCCGCGGCGGGAGACGGGTGCGTCAGCTCCCGTCCGCGCTGGTGAGCGCCTCGGCGATCATGCGGGTGGCGAAGTCGCGGTCGTCGGTGATCCGGTTGATGAGCTCGGCGAGCAGAAAGGCCGTGGCCTCCAGGGAATTCAGCTCCTCGCGCCGCCACTCACCGAACTGCCGGCGCCACAGGCTAGGGCTCAGACCGGTGCCCGCGGCGACGAGCAGGCCGGCCATGGTGGGGACGACTTCCGGACGGACGCTCTTGGGCATCATGCGCATGGAGGCGACCAGGTTCGGGACCACGCACTCGATGACGTCCTTGTCGTGGTCCTCATAGGCGAGTCGCAGCCACCGCATGAACAGGTAGATGAGCGTGCACGCGCCGTCGAGCACGTCGTCGATGCCGCCGGGGCCCAGCGAGGCGGCGAACTGGCGGTCCAGCCGCCGCCGTTCGGCGTCGGGTCGGGTGTTCTCGTCGTAGACGGCCTTGAGCTGGGAGTCGATCATCATGAGGGCTGCGCCCACGTCACCGGCGGGCGCGTGCTGGGGATCGCAGGGCGAGGGCACAGGATTCCTCCTCGGATGACCGTGTGGAGCGGACCGTATCCGTACGGTAGCCTCCCGCCGGTCCGCCGGTCCGCCGAATCCCGGGAAGAGCCCGGGATTCGGCGGACGGTGTGCGCGGCCGGGCCGCACTCCCCCGCGGCCTGCCTCCTGCCTCTACGGGATCGGGGTCCTGCCCGGTCGTGCGGGGACGGCGCCTCGGGTCAGCGCTCCAGCTCCTCCCCGGACCGTTCCGGCAGCCGCAGATAGACCAGCGCGGACAGCAGGCACAGCGCGGCCACATACCACGGGAAGGCGTCCGGCATCTCCAGGTCCTCGAACAGGGTGCCGACGTAGGGCGCGGTGCCGCCGAAGAGCGCCACCGCCAGCGAGTAGGGGAACCCGATGCCGGTGGCCCGGACCCGGGCCGGGAAGACCTCCGCGTTCACCGCGGCGGCGATCGAGGTGTAGCCGGTGAGCAGCACCATGCCGACGCACTGGACGAGCAGCAGTGAGGCGAACGAGTCGCCGACCGCATGCAGCAGCGGCACGCACAGGGCGGCGAATCCGATCGCGAAGGCCAGCAGCAGGGGTTTGCGGCCGATCCGGTCCGACAGCATCCCGCCCAGCGGCTGGAGCAGCATGAAGAACACCAGCGAGATCGTGCCGGATACCAGCGCATCGCTCTTGTCGAGACCGGCGTTGACCTCCGCGTACGTCGGCAGATAGGCAGTCCACACGTAGTAGGCGATCGTCCCGCCGGCCGTGATCCCGACGATGAGGAGGGATTCGCGGGGGTGCAGGCGCAGCGCGTCGAAGAGCCCGGGGCGCGGCGCTCCGGCCTGCTGCTCGCTCCGCGTCTCCTGCGCCCCGCGCCGCACCCAGAATCCGGCCAGGCTCAGCAGCGCCCCGAACAGGAACGGCACCCGCCAGCCCCACTGGTGCATCTGCCCGTTGCTCAGGGTGGACACGAGCAGTGCCGCGACCCCGCTGGCGACCAACTGGCCCGCGGTTGTCGACACATACTGGAAACTGGAGAACAGCCCCCGCCTGCCGGGACCGGCCGATTCCACCAGGAAGGTCGTCGAGGCGGCGAACTCCCCGCCCACGGAGAGCCCTTGCAGCAGGCGCGCTGCCACCAGCACCACCGGGGCCAGGACCCCGGCGGACGCGTAGGTGGGCGTGACCGCGACCAGCAGACTGCTGCCGCCCATCAGCAGGATGGTCAGCGTCAGGGCGGCCCGCCGTCCGGCCCGGTCGGCGACCGAACCCAGCAGCAGGCCGCCCACCGGCCGCATGAAGAAGCCGACGGCGAAGACGGCGAAGGTGGAGAGCAGCGGGACCAGTGAACTGCCCGCGCTCTTGGGGAAGATCTCGTCGGCGATGTAGGTGGCGAGGAAGGAGTACGCGAACCAGTCGTACCACTCGACGCCGTTGCCGACCGAGGCGGCGACCAACTGGCGCCCGGTCCGCCGGGGCGGGCTGTCGCGCCCCTCGTCAGATCGGTTGGGCTGCGGCCTTCCGGCCGAGTCCTGGGGCTGTTCACTCACCCGCGTCATCGATCGCCATCCCTCCGGTGCGCTTTCCTTCCGCACCGGGTAACCGGGCTCCGGCGCACCTCCATTCCTGCATCTCCGCCCCGTCCCGGCATCCGGTCACCCTGGGCCCAACGCGCCCTCCCCGGAGGGCGGCTGTACGGCCTCCGGGCCGCCGCCCGCCAGCGGGAGCGGCGGCTCGGCTCACCGCGGAGGCACCGGAACCGGACACAGCGGCTCTGCCGCATCGGGGCGGAACGGGAGGTGCCTGCGGCCGGAACCTCCCGACCGCAGGCACCTGCCCGGCGCGAGACTTCTCAGTGCCGCGCGGGGGGCTCGTCTGCCGTGCCCGGCCAGTAGGCCGGGAAGGCGGCGGCGGGCTGCCGCCCGGTCTCCATGAGCCCGGTGTCCGGTTCCAGCTCGGCGACGATCGGTGCCACCCCGCTCGGCGGGGCCGCCGCGAGGACGTCGGTGGCGGCTTCGGGGGCCGGTGTCGGCGCGGACCCGAGCGCCGAAGCGGTGTGTGCGTCCGGCAGCTGCTGCTCCTGAGCCGTGCGGTCGAACAGGTCGCGGAAGGCCACCGCCGCCCCGCACTCGCCGATCATCCGCTGCGAGTTCTGCTTCGCGAGCCGGACCCCGGCGGCGCGCATGGACATTCCGGTCTCGTCGGCCAGGATCATCAGTTCGCGGACCAGCGGCCGGATCTGGGAGGCCAGCCGACCGCAGGCTCCACTGGGGCTGACCACGTCGCCCAGGATGACCCACCAGGCTCCGGCGGCGGCACCGGTGTTCGCGATGAAGTCGGGCACCACGCCGACGCCCCGCTCCTTCAGGAGCTGTTCGGCTTCGGGGGTGGTGGGTACGTTCGCCGCCTCCACCACGAGTTCGGCAGTGACGCGGTCGCAGTTCTCCTCGGTGATCACGTAGGAGACGGCTGCCGGGACCAGGACGTCGACCTCCTGGTCCAGCCACGCGTCGCCGGGGCGCACCTCGTCGTCGTCGCGCAGCGCGGAGCGGTCGATGACCCCGCTGGTGCTGCGTGCGCGCAACAGGCTTTCGACGTCGACGCCGCGCGAGGGGTTGCGGACCAGTCCCTGGGCGTCGGTGACACCGACGATCTTCACTCCGGCGCGGGCCAGGTAGAGCGCCGTGGCCCCTCCCATCGTGCCGAAGCCCTGGATGACGGCGCGCGCGGACGAGGCGGGGATGCCGCGGTGCTCCAGGGCCGCGAGTGCCGCCTCCGCCACTCCGAAGCCGCCGACCAGCTCCGAGAGCTTCAGGCCGTCCGTCCGGGTGGCGAAAGCCTGCCGGACGCGTGCGCGTGCTTCCTCCTCGTCCGGGGCGCGCACCATGGCGGCGTGGAAGGAGGTGTCCCCGAGGCCGACCCGCGCGAAGGCGCTGTCGAGCTCGTCCTGCTGCGTCCCGAGGTCTCCCGCCGTCACCCAGAAGCGCTCCAGCAGCGGCCGCACACCCTGGAGGAACCGCTCCCGCACCCCGTCGGCACGGGGGTCGGCGGAGTCGAAGTCGATGCCGCCCTTGGCGCCGCCGACCGGGATGCCGAAGGCCCCCATCTTGAGCGTCATCTCCCGGGCGAGCGCACCGACCTCGTCGAGCGTGCATCCGGGCCGCATGCGCAGGCCGCCGGTGGCGATGCCGGACACCAATTGGTCGATCACGACGTAGCCCCGGGCGGTGGTTTCCGAATCTCGCCACATGACCTGCAGAAAGGGTTCATGCTCGGCAGCCTGCAGCGGCGTGTCGACAGCGTTCTGTGTCATGTGGCACTCACCCTTCCGTTAACTATCCAGGCTTTATGTGCGAGCTTTCAGGCAGCACCGCCCCGCGGGCAGAAATTCGCTGACGCACATGTGGGGGTCGCGCGGTCCTGTTCCACCGATCGGGCGGGCAGCAATACCTGCGACGGTCGTGCGGGTTTATTCGGGCAGGCCGAATTGCACCCGCAGGGGTGTTCTTCCAGTGATCCCCAGAAAAGGGAGGGGATGGATGTACGCAGAGAACGCATCCGGTTGCGTTGTACGTAGCGACCACTGTGAGGTCGGGATCACCCCTTGTCAAGGTGTCTCTGGAGGCGGCTCCGGCGCCCGCGTGACCACCCCCGTCCGATTGGCCCGATCGGGTGAAGCACCCCTGGTCGAAGGGGCGTTGAGAGGTGACGGCGGCGTCGGCGCGCAGGGCAGCCGGGCCCCGGCGCCCCGGCCCGCCGGCTCCCGCCCCGATGGGGTTCCGGCGGGCCGCGCGACACCCCGCATTCCCCCCGGGGGACGGCCTCCGGAGCGGAATGCGCGCCGGCGCATTCCGCCGGGGCCGGACGGATACCGCTCGTGTTTGCCCGATGCCGCTCGAGGGCTTTACCATTCGCCCGTTCCAGCCCTTGGGAACCGGAACTGTTCCAGCCCTTGGGAACCGGAACTGTTCCAGCCCTTGGGAACCGGAACTGTTCCAGCCCTTGGGAACCGGAACAGCGAGCCCGCGGCCCCGCCCTTCTCCGCCGGTCCTCCACTCGGCACCCACCGGCCCCCTGCCGGCGCCGACGGATTTCGTCGGCCACCCCTTCCGCAGGCCGGAAAACGCCGCTCGGCTCTTTCCTCGCCATGAGAGCATCGCCCTGTGACGCTGTTGTTTCCGGAGAACTACGAATCCCGTGCCCGCGGGGAGCGTTCCGTTCCTCCGGGCCACCAGGCAGCCAGCCGGCCGACGGACCCGGGAAGGGTGCGACCTGTGCCGTGGGGACCCGTCCGCGGCGTGCCGGGACGGGGGTCCGGCACAGGTTCGCGACGCGGTGGGTCGAGAGTGCCCGGATCGGGTCCGCCGCCGCGGGCGGGCCCGTGGCGCCCTCGGAGTCGCGTCGGCGAGCGGTCCGCGGCCACCGCCACGGCCCGCCTCCGGGCGGCGCCCCGCGCACGGGCCGGGGGCCCGGACTCCGGTTTCGGCTCCGACGACCCCCGGAAGCTCCGGGGCTGCCCGGAACGTCCGGGGCCGCGCCCGAAGCGGCGCCGCGGTGCCGCACACTCCGGCCCGCACCGCCCGGGGCGGCGGCGGTCTCCTCACCACCGGAAGAGAGGATGCGAGCCATGGCAGTCGACTGGCGGAGCGATCGGATCGGGAGCGCGCTGCGCGGCGAGAACCCCGCTGTACTGCGGCGGTTGGCCTCGGGGTTCGCAGTGATCGGAGATGTGCAGTTCCTGCCGGGCTACGCGCTGCTGCTCGTGGACGACCCGGGCGTGCGGCGGCTGTCGGACCTGCCGAAGGCGAAGCGGCTCTCGTTCCTGTCCGACATGGATCGGCTCGGCGAGGCGGTGGAGCGCGCCTGCCGGCGGCTCGATCCGGCGTTCCGCAGGGTCAACCTGGAGATCCTGGGGAACACGGACCCGTTCCTGCACGCGCATGTGTGGCCCCGGTACGACTGGGAACCGGCCTCCCTCGTGGGAGGTCCGGTGTGGCTCTACCCGCGCGAACACCGGAGTGCGGAGGAGTTCGGGCTGGGACCGCAGCACGACCCGCTGCGGAACGCGATCGGCAGCGAACTGGACCGGCTGGACTCCTGATCCCGCTGCGGGCCGGACGTGTGACGGCGCGTGTCCACGGGGGCGTGGGACTGGGCGGCCGTGGCCGGGCGCGGAAGGTCAGGGGATGTCCGCCGGTCCCGCGGTGCGTTGCAGCGCGACCACGGCGGCATCGTCGCCGAGGCTGCCGCCGCTGTGCGCGAGCAGATCGCCTTTCAGCCGCCGTACCAGCGTGTCGGGGTCCTGTCCCACCCAGCGGGTGAGCCGCTCGGCCAGCGGATAGAAGGCCCCTGCCTCGTCCCGGGCCTCGATGACGCCGTCCGTGTACAGGAGGAGCAGGTCGTCCTCCTCCAGCAGGAAGGTGTCCGCGTGGTAGGCGGAGGAGACGAACTCGCCCAGGCCGAGCGGAGCTTCCTGCACATGGGGCAGGAGCGGCGTCACACTCCGGCCGCGCAGCAGGAGGGGTGGCGGGTGTCCGCAGTTCACCAGCCGGATCAGGGCTTCGTCGTCGGGAAGTTCCACCAGGGCCGCGGTGATGAAGTCCTCCTCGCCGCCGCCGTCGGTGTCGGTGAGTTCGTGCAGGTCGCGGCTGACGCTGTGCTCCAGGTAGCGTACGAGGGAGGACAGGTCCTCGTGCTGGTACGCGGCTTCACGGAAGGCGCCGAGCAGCAGTGCGGCGTCACTGACCGAACTCAGCCCCTTCCCCCGGACATCACCGATGATCGCCCTGGTGCGCCCGCTGGTACGGGCTGCGGCGAACAGGTCGCCACCGACCTGCGCCTCCTCCTCGGCCGCCAGGTAGACGGAGGCGACCCGCAGCGGGCCCAGCCGCGCGGGCAGCGGGCGGAGCAGTACGCGCTGTACGGCTTCGGAGACCGTACGGATCTGGGTCATCTCCCGCTGCTGACGCTCGCGTGAGGAGACGAAGACAGCGATCACGACGGTGACAAGGGCCAGTGCGAGGATCTGCATCTCATGATTGAGGGTCAGCCACCCGCGGCGTGTGACTCCGATCGCGAGCTGTGCCGCAGTGGCCACCACTCCCACCGCCACCACCAGGCGCGGGCCTCCCAGAGCAGCGGTGACCGCCGGTGCCGCGACCAGAACGGGACCGAGGTGCACGTCGGGGGGCGCCAGGATGTCCACCACCATGACGGCGACGATCAGGCCGAGCGGGAGAGCCAGCAGCGCATGGCGCGGTTGCCACGGCCGCGCCGTCCCCCAAAGACTCTGCTCCGAACCCACGGCCCCTGTATATCTCGCGTCCACTCCCGATGCCCGCTCCCACACCGGCGCCCCGTTCCTGGAGGGGCAGGCCGCGTGCTCCGAGGACGCGGTCGGCACACGTGACCGGATCGCCGGTCCGCGCCGTCCCCGTTCGTGGTCGGCAGCGCGGGTACGGGCGGCGTGCCGGGGCGCCCCCTGGACTTCCGTGCCGATGCGGGGCGCGGCGCGGGGCGACACCGTGCCGACACAGCGGTACGTCGCGGCACCGTGGTGCGCTACGTCCTCGCCCACACCTCCCTATCCCATGCGGCGCAGCCTGCTCTCCGCCCTGTCCGGGAGGGCTTCCGGCCGGAGGTCTGCCGAAGGGTCCTCCACCAGGACCGCCGGAGCTGGGCGCATTGCGGTGCAGGGCCTTCTCCCCTGTCTCGACCGGCTCTTGGCCGAGTCCCGAGCGGTCCTCCAGCGTCTTGACCGCTTCCGCCACCTCGGGCATGGTCTAGACCAAGCACGGGATGCATGTCCGCGAAACCGAGACCCGGCACGCGGAACAGCTTCCTCCACCGCCGCCCTTCCGCCACGACCGGCCTGCCGGCTCCCGACCGCGCACCACCCGGCCCGGTCCGCCGGCCGGACCCCTCGTGCGCACACACCGTTCCGTCCAGGTCAGTCGGCGCGCGGGGCTCGGCGGTGTCCGTCCCCCCACGGAAGGAACCCCCCATGTCCTCCCTCACCGCTCGACTGGACCGGGCACGTCCCTACGCGACCGGACTCTTCCGGATCGTCGTCGGCCTGCTCTTCCTCTGCCACGGCGCCGCGTCGCTCTTCGGGGTGCTCGGCGGCGCGAAGGGCGGCGGCACCGTGCCGGTGGGTGCCTGGCCCGGCTGGTACGCGGCAGTGATCCAGTTCGCCGGGGGCCTGCTGGTCCTGGTCGGCGCGGGCACCAGGACAGCGGCCTTCGTCTCGTCCGGCTCGATGGCCTACGCCTATTTCGCCGTCCACCAGCCCAAGGGCCTCTTCCCTCTGCAGAACGAAGGGGAAGCCTCGGCGATGTTCTGCTGGACGCTGCTGCTGCTCGTCTTCACCGGGCCCGGGGCACTGGCCCTGGACTCGCTGCGCTCCTCCTCGCGTTCCCGCACCCGTGACCTGGACCGGCAGACCGTCCCCGCCTGATTCCAGCCGGCCCCTCGACACCCGTGGCCGCCCGGACGCCGACCGCCCGGGCGGCCGCGGGCCCGCCCGCTCCCGGACCGCAGCGGAGCCGGGGCGGGCGGCCCTCAGGGCCGCAGCAGGCCGCCGACCCACCAGTCGTGGGCCCGGCCGTCGTTGGCGACACTGCGGTTGCGCAGGGTCCCTTCGACGGTGAAGCCCAGCTTCTCGGCAACGGCACGTGAGCCGGCGTTGCCGACCATGGCCCACCACTCGATGCGGTGCACGTCGAGAGCGGCCCAGCCCCACTCGCACAGCGACCGGGCGGCTTCCACCGAGAAGCCGCGCCCGCGCTGGTCCCGCGCCGCCCAGTAACCGAGTTCCCAGACGCCCTGGCTGACGAGGAACAGGCAGTACGACCCCACCAGGGCGCCGGTGTCCTTGCGGAACGCGCCGAGGGTGTAGTTCCGGTCCTCGGCCCAGCCCGCGGGGAGGTCCTCGGCTATGCGCTTCTCCGCGTCCGCACGCCGGAACGGCACCGGAACCGGAGTGAAGAACTGGATGTCCTCGTCCTGGCACGCCTCGTACACCGCGTCCACGTCGGCGGACGTGAAGGCCCGCAGCAGCAGCCGGTCCGTCTCGAGAGTCACCGAGTCCATCACCGCAGTATGGACACCCGCCCCGGGCGCGGCGAGCGAATATCCCGGCACGCGGCCGGGCCTGGCGGCGTTGACCTTCACCTCGGGGAAGGCCACAGCATCGGTGGGACCGGGCGACGTGCCCGGTACGAGGAGGAGTGGCATGGACCTGTTGACCATCGGAGCGTTCGCGAAGGCGTCCCGGCTCTCGCCGAAGGCGCTGCGCCTCTACGACGAGCTCGGTCTGCTGCCCCCCGCTCGCGTCGACCCGGTGACCGGCTACCGGCACTACGCGCCCGAGCAACTGGAACAGGCCCGGCTCGTCGCCTGGCTCCGGCGGCTGGGGATGCCCCTGGCCCGCATCCAGCGGGTCTGCGCGCTGGACGCCGGCTCCGCCGCCCAGGAGGTCCGTGCCTTCTGGGCACAGGTCGAAGCCGACACCGCGGCACGACGCGATCTGGCCACCTTCCTCGTCGACAGCCTCTCCAGGAAGGACCCCGCCATGACCCCGACCACCCAGCCCCGGCCCCTGGGAATCCGCTACGCCGCGCTCTCCGACCCGGGCCTGGTCCGCGCGAGCAACCAGGACACCGCCTATGCCGGATCCCGGCTGCTGGCCGTCGCCGACGGCTTCGGCACCGCGGGAGCCCCGGCGAGTTCCGCGGCCGTCGGCGCACTGAAGCACCTGGAGACCGACAGCATTCCGGCCGGGAGCCTCCTCGACGTCCTCGAAGACGCCGTCGACCGGGTCCGGCAGGCCGTGGACGGCGCCGCAGGCACCGGCTCCCGGCCCGAAGAGGCGGGCACCACGCTCACCGCGATGCTGTGGACCGGCTCGCAACTGGGCCTCGTGCACATCGGCGACTCCCGCGTCCATCTCCTGCGGGACGGGGACCTGTTCCAGATCACCCACGACCACACCATGGTGCAGTCGATGGTCGACGAGGGACGGCTCAGTCCCGAAGAGGCCGCCTCCCACCCCCAGCGGTCCCTGCTGCTCCGAGCGCTGGGCCGAGGAACGGCCGCCCTTCCCGACCTGCGCCTGCGCGACGTCCGGGAAGGAGACCGGTATCTGCTCTGCTCGGACGGGCTGTCGGCCGTCGCCCCGGCGACCGAGATCCACCGCGTGCTCGCCGGGGGCGCAGAACCCGAGGAAACGGTCCGTGAACTCGTCGCCCTCGCCAACGGTTCCGGCGGACCCGACAACGTCAGTTGCGTGGTGGCCGACATCCTGGCCCTCCAGCAGCAGGCGTGAGCGGCATGCACGGCGCATGGCACCGAACCCGCTTGCAGCAGCTCCGCCGGGAAGCCGACGAACACCGCCTCGCCCGACAGGCCCGCGGGAGGGCAACTCCGCCCGCCTCCACGGGAAGCGCCTCGGGTCGCAGTCCCACAGCCACGCCGCGTCCCACACCCGGCCGGGAGCGCGCCGGCAGACGGGGCGTCCGGGGACGGTTCCTCCGCTCGCTCGCCAAGGCGCTCCGGGGGCCCGGCAGAGCACGCGGGCTGCTGCGCGACTGAGTCCTTTGCCGCTCCGTGCCCAGGTGCCCTAGAGTCCGCGGAATGCGGTGCAGGACGGGTTTGGCCGCGGCCGGGGCCGTCGCCGCCCTGGCCTGGGGTGAGTGGGTGAACCGGCGCTGGTCCCGCGCTCTCGTGGCGAACGGCGGGGGCGCTGCCGCGGCTGTGGTCGTGCTGGGCTACAAGAACCCGCGGGCGACGGCGAACTTCGTCAACCGCTGGCGCGTACGGGCGGGAATCCGCTCCATCGGCACTGCCGCTGAGCACGAGACCTGCGTGATCTTCAGCGGGGGCGCGGTCGGCAGCAGCGTGCCGGAGGCCCGGTTGATGGCCGGGTACGCGCGGTCGGTGCTCGGCTTCGAGGGCAGGGTGCTCCTCGAGGAGCGGAGCGCCACCACATGGGAGAACATCGCCAATGTGCTCCCCCTGCTCGAGAGCGCCGACCGCATCAAGATCGTCTCCCAGCCCGCGCACGCGCTCAAGGCCCGCGCGTATCTGCGGCGGCAGCGCCCCGACCTCGCCGAGCGGCTCGTGCGCGCCGAGGACTACCGCCCCGGCGAGTGGCTGATCGTCAAACCGCTGCTCGCGCTCCACGGGGTGTGGACCCTCCGCGGGCTCACGGCCGACGAGCGGAAGCCACCGCGTCGGACCGCTGGTTGACGGCCGCTGGTTGACCACCGCTTTCGCGGCGCCGGCCGCGGCGATTCCGGCGGCGGGAGAGGGCGGTGCGCTGAGGGGCCCGGACAGCGGCTCCCGCGCCCAGGGAGTCGTGGGCCGCTCCCTGCCGGGCGCTCCCCTCGCGCTACGATGCGGGACCGTGGCTATAGGTAACCCTGGAGGAGCAGCGTACGGCGGCCCGCCGCCGCGGAACGTCCCGGCGAAGGAGCTGCGGCCCCGGCGCCTCTGGTACGTGGTCGCCGCGGTGCTGGCGCTCGTGCTGGCCGGCAGCGGCACCGCCGTCATCGTGTCGGCGGTGCGGGACACGGTGGATTCGATCGACACCGACCACACCTTCCCCAGCGGCGGCTCGCGGACTTTCCGTTTCACCGCGGGGGAGACCAAGGCGATCTACGCCTCCGTCTCCGGGCGGGGCCGGGTCAACTGCCGGATTCCGCAGATGCAGTCCGGATCCATGAAACAGCCGGACAGCACGTTCCGGATCACCAGCGGGTCCCGCACCTGGGAGCGCGTCTTCGAGGTGAAGCCGGGCAGCAGCGGCGACTACACCCTCACGTGCACCTCGGATCGGCAGACCGAGTTCGCGCTGGGGGACGAGCCCCGCGTGGGAACCGCGGTAGGTTCCGTCCTCGCCGCGATCGCGCTGTTCCTCGCCGCGGTCGCCTCGGCCGTGACCATCAGCGTCGTCACCGCTGTCCGCCGGGGACGCCACCGCCGCCGGCTCACCATGCCGGGCCCGCAGCCCTACCCGGGCCATCCGGGCCCGCCTCCGTTCGGCTCGCCTCCGTTCGGCCCTCCTCCGGGAGCGTCCCCGCCCGGCCCGCGGTCCTGAGGCAGAGTCGGTCGGACCGGCCGGTGCATCCGGCGCGGTGGGCCACCGCGACGGCGCCCCGCTGCCGGCGTCGGCTCCGCCCACCGGGCGGTCCGCCGGCCCGGAGAAGGCGGGTAGGCGGAACCGGCCGGTGCAGTGCGGTCTGCCCGTGCGGACAGCGATGCTGCCCGCACGGCCCGGTGACGGCGCACCAGGCCGGCGTTACAGTCGCGCCCGGGGACCGAGCAGCGGAAGGAATTCCATCTGTGCACGCTCACGAGCGCCTCCCGGACAGCGAACAGCAGGGCCAGGTCACAGCCGGGCGACAGGTCACGCGGACGCCGGGGCAGGTGGCACGCGCACCGTCCGCTCCGCTGCCGCCCTCGGCGACGACCGCCTTGCAACGCACCGTGGGCAACGCGGCGGTGGCCCGCATGGTCGAGAAGAAGCGGCAGGAGCGGGGCGGCGGCGCCCCGGTGCAGCGCTCCTCGGTGCCTCAGGTCCTGCGGTCCGCGGGGCGCCCGTTGGACGGCGAGGTCCGCTCGGAGATGGAGGCACGGCTGGGGGCGGACTTCTCCGATGTCCGGGTGCACACCGGGACCTCCGCCCGGGCCTCCGCCGAGGAGATCGGTGCCCGCGCCTACACGTCGGGCAACCATGTCGTCATCGGTGCGGGCGGCGAGGACCGGCACACGCTCGCGCACGAGCTCACCCATGTCATCCAGCAGCGCTCCGGAAGCGTCGCCGGCACCGACCGCGGTGACGGGCTCAAGGTCTCCGACCCGTCCGACCGCTTCGAGCGCGCGGCCGAGGCCAATGCCACCCGGGCCCTGGCGGAGCCCCTCGTCGAGGCCCCGGACCCGGCGACCCGCGCGGGGGAGTCCGCGCACCCCGGCGACGCTGTACAGCGTGCCCCTTCCGCCTCCTCGTCGAAACGCAAGAAGGACGAAGCGGGGATCAAGGGCAACAGCCCGCCGCCGCGGCGGGCCACGCGGGCCAGCGCGCGCGGACCTGTCGACCTGGACCACCCGAGACTGGAGTTCCGGTCGTGGTACGAGGGTCCCGCGACGCAGCGGCTCAACGCCGATCAGAGCATCGGCTTCGGGCAGGCGGCCACCCTGCACAACCCGGCGAACGCACCGCAGCGCGTCTCCACCAACTACCACTTCTGGCAGCAGGTGACCGACCGCAGCGTGCAGATCGTCGCCGCGGACGGCCTCCACGACCAGTCCGTGCAGCGGCCCTGGGGGCAGGACGCCCGGTACCGGCCGCCGTACACCAGCGAGGTCATCAACGACGAGCCCGCCCAGATCACCTTCAACGACAATCCGGGGTTCAGCACCGACCAACGGCTGACCGCCGGGTACTTCGTGAAGTCCTACAGCATCAGCTTCCGCTGGAAGGTCGCACGCGCCGAGGGGACGTGGAACACCAACAACCCCGCATGGACCAGTCCCGTGGTCACGCACACCTTCACCTCCGCGTTCGACCCGGACGAGCCGGAGGCCGCTTCCGCAGTCGTCCACCAGGCCGCGGGCGATCACACCTGGAACGTGGACCTGACCAACGTGGGCAACGACAACGACACCGACACCGACGGCGGCAACGGGTAGGCCGTCCGGGTCCAGCACCGGTCGGCGGGCGGCCGCTCCCGTCCGCCGACCGTGACTCAGCTCCGGCGGAAGAACTCCAGCTCGCCCAGAGCGATATGGCGCCCTTCGCCCGCCCCGGCGGCGGCGCGCACCACGAGCCGGACCTCCACCACATCGGAGATGCCGGTGTGCACGGTCTGCTGACCGGGCTTGTCGCTGAACGTCAACTCCTCGGTGTGCCGCGTACCGTCCTGGCTGGTGACCACGAGGTCCGCGCGAACCGGCCGGGCCTGCGCGTGGAATTCCGCCGGGGTCTTCGAGGCGCCGATGTGGACGACGACGGCCACCAGGCGGAAGGGCTCGGCGAAGCGGCAGGATACCGAGTCGCCCACGGCCCGCGCGCCCCAATAGGTGTTGGTGAGCCCGTCCGTGGCCGCCGAGGCGGGGTGGCCGGGTGCCTGGGCGCCGGCCGAGACCTTGACCGGGCCGATCTCCTCGGCCTTGCCGAGCTTGTCGCGGATGTCCTCGACGGCGGACCGGCCGGCGGGCAGCAGCAGGAAGCCGCCCGCCGCCAGGGCGAGGAGCACAGCGAGGACGACGAGGCCGCGCAGCAACCGGCCCGAGCCGCTGCGCACCCGGCGCCGGAACGGCCACACGGTGCGCCACCAGGGCAGTGGCGACACGGGTTCGGCGGGGTGGAGCGGGGCGGCGCAGCGCCGGCAGAACCGGCGTTCGGGCTGGTTGGCCGTGCCGCACGCGGGGCAGGGCGGGCCGTGGGACTCCGGCGCCACCGCCGGGGTTCGGGTGGCGGGTCGGCGGAATGCCGGTCTGGCGGGCAGCACGGGCCCCACCGGTTCGTCCTCGGGCAGCGCCCGGCCCCCGGGCGCCACCCGGGTCGCGCGCGCCGCGGGGCCTGCCGGTGGCGGCCGGTCGGCCGGTGCGGACGTCCCGGCGGGTGCCTCCCGGCCGGGCTCGGGTTTCGCGGGGACCGGCCCCGGTTCGGCCGGTGCGGGTTCGGCCGGCCCCGGTTCGGCCGGTGCAGGTTCGGCCGGTGCAGGTTCGGCCGGTGCGGGGGACGCCGGTTCCGCGGGTTCGGCCGGGGGCGGCACCCGCGGAGCCGGGGCGGATGCCGCGGCGCCGGTGGACGCCGGGGCCGGGCCCTGGCGGGCGGCCGTCTCGTTCCGCGACCAGCCCAGGTAGGCGCCGCAGTTGCCGCAGAAGTCGTCGGTCTGCCCGTTGGCCGATCCGCATGCCGGGCACGAGGGCATGAGTCAACTCCCTTCGGGTACGTCCGGGTCCGGCAGGATCTCGACCCGGCAGCGAAGGTGGACGGGGCACGACGCGGCGACCAGGTCCCGGATCCGGGCCTCGTCCACCTGCCGGCCGTCGGCGGCCCGGACCCGGACCAGCAGCTCCCCGGACGGTGCGGGCGGCAGCTCGGCCCCGGGGGTGGACGACCAGACCGCGCCGCCTCCGTCCACGACCTCCGCATGCACTCCGAGGCACAGGCGGAGCCGTTCGGCGAGACCTCGGCTGGTGCCGCGCCACCGGTGCAGTTCCAGCGCGCGGACGACAAGCGCCCGGCGCAGTCCCTCGGGGACCTCCGGATCGGGCTCGACCCCCACCCAGGATGCCAGCCAGGGCAGGAAGTCGCCGGGGGCGAGGGCCGGATCGAAGTAGGCCGGGAGGTTGTCCAAGGTGGCGAGCACGGGGGCCAGGACCGTGTCGAGCCCGGCGGTGAACCGCTGGGCGAACGGGTCGTCCGCGTACAGGGCGGGCAGCAGACCGCCGATCGGGTGGCGGCTGGCAAGGCCGGGGACGGCCGCCCGGGTCATCGCTCCTCCCCGGGGACGGCCGCCGGGGTGACGGCGACCTGGTGCTGGTAGGAGAACACCAGGGCGCCGGGGGCCACCTCGATGCGCTCGGCGGGAGACCCGCGCCGCCCGGTGATCGGGTCCGCCGGGAACAGCAGCACCTCCTCCACCAGGACGACTCCGGCGACCCGTTGGAGCACGGCGAACACCTCCCCGTACTGCACCGGCCGGCCGAAGGCCCAACCCGCCCGTTCCGGACCGCCCTCCAGCGGGTCGAGGTGGCGGAAGAGGGCGGTCGTGGCCGCTTCGCGCACCTGCTCCACGTCCTCGGCCGGAGCGCTGAGCCGGGCGACGACCGTGACGCCCTGGTACGCGGGGGGCTCGACCAGCAGGCGGGTACCGACCAGGCGCCGTTCGTCGAGCCGGGCGGCGATCGCGGAGAGCACCTGCTCCGAGGGGATCAACTGCTCGAACCGCAGCCGGCCCCCCTCGTCGGCGACCGCGTCGGGCACCACGAGGACGCGGACGGCGCCGGGCTCGCCGGGAGCGGCGGGCAGACAGCGGGCACGGCGGACGGAGGGGGCGGCCTGCCGGGCGATCCGCTCGTAGTCCTCGGCGGTGACCGCCCGCTCCTGCATCCGCAGCATGTGCGGTGCCCGCAGTTTGGCGTTCTCGACGGTCTCGCCGTCGACTCCGCCGCGCGCCGCCTCACGGTTGTCGACTCCCGCGACATACGGCACCGAGCTGCGCAGCACCGAGATCGCGCCGCGGGCGACGTTCCCGGCGGCCCCACCACCGGTCCGGTAGCGCGGCACGCGGAGCTGCGCTCCCTTCTCGGGCACCGCTCCGTAGGCGCGCAGGGTTCCGTCCGCCTCCCGCACCGCGGGCGGGAAGGCGAACTCGCCGCTCGTCGCGTCGAGCACGACGTGCCGGTCCCCGGGTGCGGAGGCACCGAAGTGCTCGACGACGGTCCACGTCTGCCAGCCCTCGGCGGAGGACACCTCGACCACCGGCGGGTCGCCGTCCAGCAGCACGGGCGGTCTGCTCAGGGCGAACCGCTGCCCCGCGACCCCTTCGGAGACACCCAGCGGAACGCCGTGCACCGCCTCGGCGTGCTCGACGGTCGCCGTGCCGCCGACGGTGAAGATCTCGGCCTCCCGGACGGTGGGGGTACCGGAGTAGAACGCCTGCCCCCGTTCGGGCTCGGTGACCCGGCAGCGCAGCCATCCGGCGCGGGTTCCGGCAACGACCGAGGGAGTGTGCCCGGCGGGCACGAACACGATCACCTCGCCGGGCCGGTTGAGACCGCCGGTCGTGTCGGAGCCGGTCTCGCAGCCCGTCCAGCGGGTGCCGTCCCACGCCTCCCAGGCCAGCGGCGGATTCCGGGGGTCGACGCCGACGCCCTCGACCCGGCTGTCCAGCCGTACGGCGACGACGCACCGGGGCACGGCTCTGGGCAGCCCGAACAGCAGCGCGTCGCCCACCTGCGGCGCCGTCTGGAAACAGGGGATGTCACGCCCCTCGGCCAGCGGCGCCGTCCGGTCGGTCTGCTCGCCGGAGACGGGTGCGGTGACCAGCCGGTCCAGCGCGCTCGGCACGATGGGCAGTTGCCCGGTGGTGGAGAAGACGACCTCGTCCGCGGTCTCCCCGCGTGCGGTGGCGACCTCCGTCCCCGCCGGAAGCAGCACGGTCTCCGGCTGCGGGGCCGACAGCCAGAAGTCGACCTCGGCGGTGGCCGCGGTGGGCGGGAACAGCCGCATTCCCAGCAGGTCGAGGAAGGCCGCGTAGTTCTTCTCCGGTACCCGGTTGAGCCGGTAGAGCAACTGGTCGACCAGGTAGGCGAACGTCTCGATGAGGGTGACGCCGGGGTCGGAGACGTTGTGGTCGGTCCACTCCGGCGAGCGCTGCTGGACGTAGCGCTTGGCCTCGTCGACGAGTTGCTGGAAGCGCCGGTCGTCCAGGTTGGGTGAGGGCAGCGCCATCAGCCGGCCCCCTCCTCGCCGCGGCCCGCCGCGGTCGGGATCGAGTAGAAGGGGAAGACCAGGTTGCGCCGGTCGTTGGTGGAGCGCACGGTGTACCGCACGTCGATGTAGAGGGTCCCTTCCTCGGCCGTGTCGAAGGCGATCGTCACGTCGGTGACCTCGATGCGCGGCTCCCAGCGCTCCAGCGCGATCCGGACCTCGTGGGCGAGGCGACCGGCGGTGGCGCCGTCCGCGGGGGCGAAGACGAATTCGTGGATGCCGCAGCCGAATTCCGGGCGCATCGGGCGCTCGCCGGGCGCGGTCCCCAGCACCAGCCGGATCGCCTCCTCGATCTCCCGGTCGCGCTCCACCATGGCGATGCCGCCGGTGGGTCCCACGCCCAGCGGAAAGGCCCAGCCGCGGCCGATGAACCGCTCGCTCACAGCGGTCCCCCGATCAGCACGGTGGGCTCGCCCGCCGCGATGGTGGCCCCGCAGGTGGTGGAATCCCGCATCCGGGCCGCGGGCAGCCCGCCGATCAGGACCTGCCCGGTGAGCGCGGTGGCCGGGTTGGGCAGGATGACGTTGCCGGGGCCCAGTGCCGCGTGCGGCACGATCACGCAGGTGTGGACACTCCCCACCACGGCGGCGGGTCGGCCCCCGATCAGTACGGTGGAGACGCGGGGCATGCTGCCCGGTGGCGGGGCGGCGACGACTCCGCCGTGGGCAGTGGGATCTCCGGTGCGCGCTGCTGGAGGCATCGTGGGCGACTCCTTGCTCCTGAGGGGTGGGCTGCGTGATCAGGTGGGCGGCGGCGGTCAGTTGATGCGGATCAGCTTGGCCTTGAGCACCGCCAGCAGTCCGCCGTCCAGCGAGACCTGCGAGGTGCCGTCGATGTGCACCGCACGTCCCTTCACCCGGACCTCGCCGGTGCCCGCGTCGAGGGTGATGCCCGAGGGCGAGAGCGTCACGGAAGCGAGGGTGTTCCGGCCGCCCGGACCGGTCACCTCCAGGGCGATCTCGTCGCGCCGTTCGTCGAGGACGACCTTGAGGCGTTCGTTCCCGCTGGACAGCCGCACTCCCGAGACGCCCCGGGGGGTGTCGAGCAGTTCGAGCCGGTGCCCGGAACGGGAGGCCAGGGAGCGCCGGTTGACCCTGCCGCTGGTCCCGTCGACGAGCGGCACGTCGTGCGGGGAGGGGGTGTCGACGCCGTTGTACAGTCCGCCGAGCACGTAGGGGCTGTCGAGCAGGCCCTGTTCGAAGCCCACCAGCACCTCGTCGTTGACCTCGGGGCTGAAGACTCCGCCGCCCCCCTGGCCGCCCCATTGCAGGGTGCGTACCCAGTCGGTCACATAGTCCGCATCCAGCCAGGGGAACTTCAGGCGCACCCAGCCGCGTTGGGCGCCGCCGGCCTCCCGGATGTCGGTGACCACGCCGATGGCGAGGCCCGGCATCCGCGGGCCGCGCCCCGGGGCTGCGGCGCCCGAGGTCAGGCCCGCCAGCGAACGGTCCGGGGAGGCGCTCACCAGCACGGTGGTGCGGTAGCCGCCGTGCGGTTCGAGGACGTGCTGCGCGGCGGTCGCCGTGTAGCGCCCGGAGAAGTGGGGGCCCACGTTGCCGAGCGCGACGGGCTGTCCGGCGCGCAGCCGCGGGTCCCCCTCGGCGACCGCCTCGACCTCGCCGAATCCGGAACCGACCGCGGCCGCGAGCGAGGAGGCCGCGGCTGCTGCCTCCGCCTGGCTGCGGTAGGGCGTGTCGGCCACCGTCATCCGGGCGGCCGGGTCGAAGGCCCCGCCGGCCGCCGAGGGGCTCATCCCCGGAGTGACCGTCTCGCTGCGGACGGCCTGCTCGCCGGCCACCAGCGGGCGTTTGGTGTCCACGTTCCAGCCGCGCACCTCGACGCTGCCGGCCCCCTCGGACCCGGTGAGCACCGCGCGCAGTGCGAGCAGATTGCGCCCGTACTGGAGGACGAACGGGCTGCTGGTGGCGGGGGTGGAAGGCGCGGGCGCCGACGCTGCCGGCCGGGGGCGGACGAACTCCAGCAGCCCCTTGTCGTCCATGCCCACCTGCGTGCCGCACTCCCCCGCCAGGTACTGGAGGAACTCCCAGTCCGAGACGTTGGCCTGGGAGAGCTGTTTGTGCGTGATCGGCGGGGCCTCGATCCGGCCGCAGGCCAGACCGGCTCCTGCGGCTACCTTGCGGACGATGGCCGCCGTCGTCATGTTGCGGTAGGCCACCACCTTCCGGCCGCGCTGCAGCCGGTGTGCCGCGGACAGTGCCCGGACCACCGTGAAGGAGCCGGTGGTGTCGCTGTCCAGTTCGACGGCAGTCACCTCTCCGGTGAACAGCCGCTCCCTGGCATTGCCCTGCGCTGTGACGACCGAGATCCGTACGGCGGTTCCGAGGGTGATGCCGGTGGCGGTGAGCAGTTCGTGGTCCGGGTCGCGGTAGGTGAGGACGGCGGCGTCCGGCAGTGCGACGTTCTCGTCGACCACGCAGCCCACCAACTGGGTGACCCAGTGCGCGGGGAGTTCGCCGGGGGCCTCGACGATCGGGTCGGCGGCGAACGACCGTCCGCCGCGGGCCTGCGGTGCGCTCATGGCTCCTCCCTCGTCCCGCCGGCCGTGCCGGGGATGACCAGTTCCGTGCCGGGGGTGAGCGCCAGCGGATCGTCGATGCCGTTGGCCTCGGCGATGGTGCGCCACGCCGCGGGATCGCCGTACTCCCGCCAGGCGAGCAGCGGCAGGCTGTCCCCGGCGACCAGCCGGTAGGTGCTGCGGGCCTCGCGCGATCCGGAGGTGGGGTTCTGGCCGGGAGGGTCGACGCTCGCCTCCTCGATCGAGAGCGAGCAGGTGGCACGCAGCGGGGTTCCGTCGACGTCGAAGAGCGTGTAGGAGACGGAGAGGTCGCACAGGACGCCGTCGAAGGAGGTCGTCCTGGCCGTGCCCCACTCGAACCGCACCCAGGGGCTGGCCGGTTTCTTGCGGGCCAGGCTGCCTGGAGTGGGGACGCAGGCCGTCATCAGGGTCTGTACGGTCTCCTCGACCGAGTTGTCGTGTGAGGACGTCGCGTCGAGGAAGACGTCCATGGTCAGGGAGCGCGGGCCGCTGCCGACGAACTCGGGCAGGGCGGACTGCCCGGCCATCCGGGAGGGGGTGCGCCGCCATTCGGTGCGCTTGCTCAAGGAGAGCGCCGCCGGGTTGAACTGCAGCGAGAGCCGGGCCAGTGTGCCGCCCGGCCGGGCGCCGACCGTGGCGGGCGGCTCCATGACGGTCAACTGCGCTCGGGCGCGGCTGGTGCGGGGTGCGGCAGGCACGGCACTCTCCTTTCGGTCCGGCCGGTGGTGGCCGTGCGGTTTGTGTCACCGGGGGCGGCGTTCAGGAGGGCCGCAGTCCCTCGTGCGCGATCTCCAGCGTCTCGATCGCGGCCTGCGAGCTGGCGGGGTCGAACGAGGGCCCCTGCCAGCGCACCGGGACGATGCCGAGGACCTGCCAGCTGACGATGCGGCTGAGGTCCGGCTTGAGGGCGACGATCTCGCCGTCCTTGGGTTCGACCCGGGTGAGGATCTCGTCGAGCCATTGCGCGATCTTCGCGGTGTCCTCGGTGACCGGTCGGGTGAGCGTGATGTTGGTCCAGGTGATCCTGCCGGGAAGCTGCCACGCGAAGCCGTTGTTGCCGCCCTCCGCGTAGCTCTCCAGTTCCACTTCGGCGCCGAGCCCGGAGCAGGTGTGGAAGGCGCCCAGGTCGCTGCCTCCGATGGCGAGTTTGAAGAACACGCTCGTCGCGAAGATGCTGTCGGTCATCTCTCCGTCTCCCTTGCCGTGCGCGCCGCGCGGTCCCGGTCTCCTTGGCCTGCATGGTCAGCGCCGGCCTCCGTGCAGCCTTCCGGCACGTTCCCGGTCACGCCGCAGGTCCGCCCGGAGCAGCCGGCCGAGCGGGTCGAGCAGCCGCCGGGCGAGTTCTTCGAGGTCGATGCCCTCGATCCCCCGCGGGTCCGCCGGCCGCTGCGGTGGCGGACTGCCGTCCGGGGCGTCGTCCCGGCCCGCCGGTCCGGCGACGGGGGTGGCCGGGACCCCCGCGAGACCGGCGTCCGCCATGCGCTGCAGCGCCGCCGCCCGGGCGGCGGCCCCGTCCGCGCGGCGGGCCGGGGATTGGGGGCGGCTGCCGGTCGGCCGGCTCCCGCCCGGTTCCGGGCGCCGCGCGGGCTCCGGTCCGGGGCGGGTGGGGCGGGGTGGCGGGAGCGGAGCACCGGCACCGGCACCGGCCGACGGTGCACGCTGGGCGGCCCGCACCGGCAGGGACGGCGGCGCGGCGGAGGGGGCTGCGGACGTGCCGCCGACTCCCGGGTCCGGCCCCGTTGCCGTCCCGGTCCCGGCTCCGGGACCGGCCGCCGGCCAGGCCGGTACGGCCCCCGCCGTCCAGGAGGTGGGGTGCGGTCCGGGCCCGGCCTCGGTCGGGGGTGCGGCCCGGACGACCGGAACCCCGCCCGGCGCCGCGGCGGGTGGCAGCGCAGGGGTGGTGTACACGGTTCGGGCGGAACCGGTTCCCCCGTCATGCGGGGCCCGTTGGACGGGCGGAGCCCCGTTCGGCACGTCAGGGCCCGGATGCCCGGCACCGCGCGGCGCCGACGAGCCCGAGCCGACGGGCCGCACGCCGAGTGCGGCCGAGTTCCCGTCCGCACCCGAGACGGGGTCACCGGTCGGCGTGCGCCGGTGCTTCGGCGTACGCGGCAAAGGACCCGGCGAGGGGGCGGCGGACCGCTGCGGGGTGCGGTACGGCGCGGAGGCCGGCCGGGTGGCCGCGGCCAGGGGTACAGCACGCGGCGCTGACGGCGCGGTGCGGGCCTGTGAGTCCGCTGTGTCCGGTGCCGGGTGGCGGACGTGGTGCACCGGTGGACTGGCCCCGGCCTGCGGGGACATGGCCGGGCCGCGGGACGGAGCCCGTTCGCCGGCGGCTGCCGGCCGGGGAGGGCCGGTGGTGGCGCGCTGGAGGGCGGCCCCGCTGCCGCCCGTGCCCGAGGCACTGCGCGGGGTCGGGCCGCCGGCCGGTGACGCCTGGGGAGTCATGGGCGTGGACTCTCCGGGCGGCGGTTTCCGGCGCCGCCTGCGCCGTCCACGCCGCTCGGAAGCGGGCTCCGCGCAGGCGGCTTCGGGCTGCCGCGGAACCTGCCGCACCGGCTGACCTGCCGGTGGGGCGGGCGACGTCGCGGCCGGGGCCCCGGCCTCCCGGTCGCGCCGCCAGACGACCGGGACCGCGGGCAGCGGCGCTCGCGCGGCGGCGGGTACCGACGCCGGAAGCGACGCGCTGCCCGGGGCGGCGACCTCGAGGGGCCGGTCGCCGAGCAGGGCCAGGGCCCGCTGGACGGCCGGAACAGGTGCCAGGGGGCCGGAGATCCGCACCGGTGCGATCCTCCGCGTCCCGGCACCTCCGACGGGGGGCTCGGGCCCGCCGCCGGGCACCGCGCCGACGGCGGGTGCTGCGGTGCCGGTGGTTGCCGTACGCGAAGGCGCTTGGGCTCCCACGGTGCCGTCCGCACCGGCAGGCGGCGCGGGGGCGGTCGCGTCCGTGCGGTGGCCGTCGGCGCCCTCGGTGCCGCTGTCGGCCCCGGTGGAGCGGGTGGTGCCGGAAGGCTCCCCTGGAGCGGGTCGGGTTCGGGCCGGGGCCGCGGAAGCGTCTTCCGGCCTGCTCCGGACGGGCGCACCGCGGGACGGTGCCGCTCGCGGCGTGGCCGCGGTCGGCGGCAGCGAGGGCAGCGGCGCGCCGAGGCCCGCTCGCCGCCCGGACCCGCTCGCCGGTGCACCGGGGCGCGTGACAGGCGCCGCACGCTGCACATCGGGCGATGTCCGGGAAGCGGGAGGCCGCGTCTCGGGCCGGGCGCTCCCGGCTGCCGCGGACGGCTCCTGCCGCTGTGCGGCGGCCGGACGCTGCCCGGCCGCCGGTCGCGTCTCCTCGGCCTGCCGCTGCACCGCCTGCGGCCGGAGGACCGGCATCGTCCCGGTGTCCGCCGCCGGGGCGGCGTCCGGGCGGCGGACCCCGGGTTCCCGGGCGGATGCCGGAAGCGTGCGCTGCGGCGGGCCGAGCCCCGGCCGCACGGTGCGCGCTTCGCGCGGACGGCGGTCCGGCTCCGTGCCCCGCGGGTCGGGATGGCCGGAGTGGCCGGAGTGGCCGGGGTGGTCGGGGTGGTCGGAGTGGCCGGGGTGGTCGGGGTGGTCGGGGTGGTCGGGGTGGTCGGGGTGGTCGGGGTGGTCGGGGTGGTCGGGGTGGTCGGGGTGGTCGGGGTGGTCGAGGAGGGGCCGAACCGCCTCGTGCCGGGCGGCTTCGGGGCCCGTGGGCCCGGGCCGGGTACGGCGCTGCACCGGGGGGAGGGAGCGTTCGCCCCTCGACGCTTCCTGCCGGGCGGAGGTGGCGGGCCGGGTGCCGGCCGCGGCGGCCCCGCCACCGGCCCGTGCGGGGTCCGGCGGCGTCCGGGGCGGGAGCGCGGCAAGTCTCCGGACGGGGCCTGCCGGGCGCCGGGCCACCGTCGGGGAAGGCCCCGCCGGGATCGGGCGGACGACGGCACGCGGGCGCGGAAGCGGCCCGGACTCCCCTGCGGACACGTCCGGTTCCCGGCCGCGGACGGAGCCGGGTCGTGGGCCAGGTCGCGGGGCGGGCGCCGGAGTCCGGCCCGGTGCCGGATCACTCCCCCGGCGCCCCGCTGCCGAGGCGGTCGGGCTCGCGGCGGTCGGCTGCGGCGCGGGCTGCGGAGCGCCCAGCGTGCCCGCCTCCGGTTCCGGCTCGGACCGCGTCGGGGGCTCCGGGGTGCTGCGCACGGCGCGCAGCAGCAGCGGAGCCCCGTGGGTGAGCGCCGACGGGGCCGAGGGCCGGGCCATGTCGGGCATCCGGCCCGGTGGCGCCGAGGGCAGGACGGCGTGACCGAGCCCGCTGCCGAACGCGGGGTTCTGCCATGCGGCGAGCCGCGCTCTGAACCGGAGGCCGTCGCTGATGCCTGCCAGTGGCCGCCGGGAGAGCGTCGTCTCCGGCGCGGGGACCTGCCGCCATCCCCCGTCCCAGCCCTCGCGCGGGGCGGGCGGCGGCGCGGCGGGCCCGGCGCCGGGTGCCTGAGGCGCCTCGCCGACCGGGGTGCCGTCGGCCGGGGCGGCTCGGCGGCGTCGCTTTGTGCTCCAGAACCCCACCTGATCAACCGCTTTCGTTCACTCGGGTGTTGATCCGTGCGATCTCGTTCACCCACTGCCGGCGCTCCGCGTGGGTGAGGTCGAGGATCTCCTCGCGCTGCCAGTGGAAGTGGTAGGCGACGTACGCGATCTCCTCCCACAGCCGGGGGAGGGCGTACGTCACGATTCCCCCAGGCGCCCTCCGGAGAGGTCGACCTCGAAGGAGCCGTGGCACAGCGGGCAGGTCACCGCGGCGTGGGTGTGGCCCTCGCTGTTGACGCGCCGGTAGAAGTCCTGGAGGAAGGCGACATCCGTGGCGTACATCCGTTCCACGACCCCGGCGTGCACGTCGGTGACGGTGCCCAGCCGGGTGATGACCTGGCTGAGCAGCACCACGCTGAGGTATGCGGGGTTCTCCTTCACCCGCAGGTCGATCTGCGGCCGCAGTTCGTCCCGCGCGGTCGCGAGCCGCATCGAACCGGTGCGGTGCACCGTACCCGCGTCGTCGACGTATCCGCGGGGCAGTTCGAAGGCGAACTCCGTACGCAGTCCGGTATGGGGCTCCGCGGCGTCGGATCCCGGTGGCTGCACCGGGGCCGCGCCCTGGGCGGGCTCGGGAGCGGGGGATGCTGCCGGCCGGTCGGGGGGCGCCGTGGCTTCGAGGAACTCCTCGAGGTTGCTGGTGGAGACCTTCCTGCGCTTCATTCGACCACGATCTCCTCGAAGGTGATCGTCACGGTCTCGGTGGCGGCGCTGGACTCCCCCGCCTTCAGCGAGGGGCCCTCCCACTTGCTCGCCCACCCTTGCATGAGCTGGATACGCCGGACGGTCTCGCCCGTCGAGTCCTTGATCTCGATGGTGAGGTTCTGCCGGGCGGTGTCGACAGCGCCGTTGTTCAGCGTCTCCTTGATCCAGCTTGTGAACTCGCTGCTCTGGTCGAGGCCGCGGGTGATCGTCACCTCGCCGGACTGCCGGGCCCCGGGTTGCTTGCGGATGATCTGCTTGCCGTCCGACGACACCTGGCGGACCTCGACGACCTCCTCCTCGACGGTCAGACCGCTGACCTCTTGGATGGACTCGACGAGGTAGCCGCCCAGCTGAACGCCGAACACATGGGTGGAAAGAGCATCGCCTTCAGCCATGGTTGCTTGTCACCTTCCCGGTTCCGGACTCTGCGGGTCACTCGTTGACGAGGCTGGTGCTGTCGGAGAACTGGGACAGCCGGAAGACCACGAACTCGGCGGGCTTCACGGGGGCCACTCCGATCTCGCACACGACCTGGCCCAGGTCGATGGACTCCGGCGGGTTGTTCTCGCGGTCGCACTTGACGTAGAAGGCTTCCTCCGCGGTGCGCCCGAAGAGCGCACCGCGGCGCCACTCCTCGGTGAGGAAGCCGGTGATGTTGCGCCGGATGCTCGACCAGAGGCGGTCGTCGTTCGGCTCGAAGACGACCCACTGGGTGCCCAGGAGGATCGACTCCTCCAGGTAGTTGAAGAGACGCCGCACGTTGAGGAAGCGCCAGGCGGGGTCCGACGAGAGCGTCCGGGCGCCCCAGATGCGGATCCCCCTGCCGGGGAAGGCGCGCACGCAGTTGACGCCGATGGGGTTGAGCAAGTCCTGCTCCCCCTTGCTGAGCCGGGTCTCCAGGTCCACGGCGCCGCGCACGACTTCGTTGGCCGGGGCTTTGTGGACACCGCGCTCGCCGTCGCTGCGCGCCCATACACCGGCGACGTGGCCGCTGGGCGGCACGAGCGTGTTGCGTCCTGCGGACGGATCGAACACCTTGATCCACGGGTAGTAGAGGGCGGCGTGCGGCGAGTCGAACCCGGCCTCGTCGTTGCGCCAGGTGCGGACCCGCTGGGCCGGCAGGCCCGGCGGGGTGTCGAGGACGGCGACCCGGTCGCCCATCTGCTCGCAGTGCGAGACGACGGCGAGCTGGACCGTCTTCACCCCCTCGGCGTCGATGTCGCCGCGCTGATGCGCACTCATCAGGTCCGGCACCGCGACCATGGTGATCTCGTCGATCGCCTCCAGCCCCGCGAAGCCGGTGCGGGCCGCCGCGTCGCCGACGTACTCGGCGGGGTCCAGCCGCGCCACACCGTCCGGCGGGGTGCCGGGTGCCGGTGCCTCGGCGGGGGCGGTGGCCAGCGTGGCGCTCTGCTGCTCCGGGCGGGAGGCGGAGGCGCCGGGGCGCTCGGCGACCTCGATGAGCTTGGAGTCCCGCGTCTGGGTCACCAGATAGCTCTTGACGTTCTTGCGGGTGGAGGCGTCGTAGGTCTCGGCCACCTTGCCGTTGTGCCGCACCACCAGGCGGAAGCGGTCCTCGGGCGGGTGCTCCCCCTCCGGTTCGGTCACCTCGACGGCGAGGTCCCCCTCGGCGCCGGACCTGGCCGAGACGAGGAAGCCGCCGATCGGCGTGGGCTCGGGCGTACCGCTGCCGGCAGGGGTGGCCGTCGTGGTCCCTCCGTCCCCGGCAGCGGCCTCCGGGGAAGGGCCTCCGACCCGGACCACATAGGCGGTTCCGCCGCCGTTGGCGAAGTACCCGTACACGGCGTGCGCGAGGTAGGTCCCCCGGGCGAAGGCGCCGAAGGTCTGCACGTACTGGTCCCAGTTGGTGACCAGCGTCGGGGTGTGGAACGGACCGGACTCCGCGAACCCGACGAAGGCGGCGACCGCGGTACCCACTCCCTCGATGGGCCGAGCTCCGGACTGCACCTCCTCCACATAGACGCCCGGGGTGAGGTACGACGGCATGCGCGCTCCTTCGGGTGGCCGCTGGGTCGCTGCCGAGTCTCGTGCGCCGAAGGGCAGGGCAGTAGGTCCCGGAGTCCTGGCCGGAGGGCAGACGTGCTGCCTTCCGGGGCACAGGGGACGGGGGCGGACGGCCCTTGCGCCCCGGTTCGGCCGGGCGCCCCGGTTCGGCCGGGCGTCCCAGTTCGGCCGCGCGCTCCGGTGCGGCCAGGACCGGGTGGGCGCTGCGGGACGGCCTCCCGTCACCCGGCCGCGGAAGGGCCGCTCTCCTTCGCGCCGTCCAGCCAGGGGCCGAACTCGCTCTCCAGCACCAGGCGGCCGAGTTTGCGGTACTCCTGCAGGACCGCCGAGACGACCTGCGCCGTCCCCAGCGGCTGTGCCGACTCCGCGGCCAGATAGGCCGCGGTCACCGCGCAGGCGCGGATGGAGCCGCCCGCCAGCTCGAAACGCTCGGCGCAGAAGTCCAGGTCGAGCCCGCCGTCCCGGGGGATCCGCGCGCCCAGGCACTGGTCCCACAGCGCGAGCCGCTGGTCGCGGTCGGGCATCGGGAACTCGGCGACCACGTCCAGCCGCCGGGTGAACGCCTCGTCGAGGTTGGCGCGCAGGTTGGTGGTGAGGACGGCGATCCCGTCGAACGACTCCATGCGCTGCAGCAGGTAGGCCGATTCGACGTTCGCGTGGCGATCGTGCGCGTCCTTGACCTGCGAGCGCTTGCCGAAGATGGCGTCGGCCTCGTCGAAGAGCAGGACGCCGTTGACCTCGGACGCCTGCGCGAAGATCCGTTCGAGGTTCTTCTCGGTCTCTCCGATGTACTTGTCGACGACGGTGGACAGGTCGACCACGTACAGATCCATGCCCAGCGCGCCCGCGACGACCTCGGCCGACATGGTCTTGCCCGTACCGGACTCCCCCGCGAAGAGCGCGATCACCCCACGCCCGCGCCCTCCTCCGGGCCGCATCCGCCACTCCCCCAGCACCTGGTCCCGGTGGCGGGCGCGCAGCGCGAGTTCCCGGAGCTGTGCGCGCGTCGCGTCGGGCAGCACCAGGTCGGACCATCCGACAGCGGGCTCCACACGGCGCGCGAGCTGTTCGAGACCCGCGCCGTTCTGCGCGCGGGCGGCGAGGCGCACATCGCGCTCCGAGACCGGGCGCCGCTCGGCTGCGGCGCTGCGGACGGCGAGGGAGGCGGCCTTGCGGATCTGCTCCGCGCCGAGTCGCCAGGAGGCGACCTCCTCGGCCAGTCCGCCGCGCGGCGGGGCCGTCGCGCCCGGCAAGGGCACCCCGGCGGTCCCGCCCGCGGCGGCCAGCGCCCGCTCCCACCGCTGGAGACGGCTCGGCCTGCCGGGCGGGGCGACGGCGAAGGGCACCGGACTCTCCTGCGCCCACCGCGGGTCCCAGCCCGTGCGGCCGTACAGGATCAGGGGCGTTCCGGCGGCCGTCTCGCACAGGTCGTACAGCAGCCGTGCCCGCTCGGGGCGCCGGAGTTCGAGCAGATCGACCGGGCCGGCGACGATGCCGCCCGCGCCGAGCCGCGCCTCGAAGGCCGCCAGGTGCGGGAGGTGCGCCGGGGCGGGCGCGGCGAGGAGCGCGGCGAGGTCGAGCACGAGCGGGCGCAGCCCGGCGGAAGCGAGCGCGTCGAGGGCCACCGGGGCTGCGTCGCCGTCCGTCGCACGCAGGTACACCAGCGGGCTGCTCGTGGTCAGCAGGTCGCGCACCCGGCGGACGAGTTCCGGATCGGCGGCGCCGTCCGCCCGCCCCACGCGCACGATGCCGCGCAGCCGGTGGTCGATCTCGTCGTCCCCGAGCAGATACGCCGTCACCCGGTCGGGTACGCGCAGGACCCGCGAGAGCAGCGGGCGGTCGGTCTCGGTGAGTTCCAGGACCCCGCGGCCGGCGAGCGGGGCGGCCGGTGAGAGGCGGAAGCGTCCGGGCCCTGCGGTGGGCAGACCGCACAGTTCCAGGGCGAGGCCGACGGTCGGCCGGCGCCGCGTCAGATCGTCGTTGAGGTAGCCGTAGAGAGGTTCGAACCGGGCGTCGAGGTCCGGTGCCACGGCCACCAGCAGCAGCTCGATGTCGAGGGGTGCCAGGCCGAATGCCTCGGCCAGCCGGCCGAGCGCCGAGCCGGGCGGCGGCAGGGCCGGCTCGACAGCCTCCACCGTCGCGGCGAGCGCGTCGCGCGGGGACTGCGCTGTGCGTCCGGCTGCCTCCGGGGTGAGGTACTGCCCGCGGTAGGGGTCGTCCGGCTCCGGGTCGACAGCGCGGCGGGCCGCCACCGCGGAGCGGACGCGCCGCTCGACGCGGGCGAATCGCGCCCACAGGTCGCCTTCCGTCCCGGCACCGGCTGCGGCCGGGCTGCCGGCCGCCGGACGGCCGCCGGAGTGGTTCCGCAGGCCGGCCGTCACCGGCCGGGTCCTCGGCGTCGGCGCCGGACGGCCGGCGGGCGGCGCTCGCGCGGTGCGGAGAATCCCTCGGGGCCGGGGTCGGCGGCGCCCTGGTAGCGCAGCCGCCGTCCGGGCGCGGTGGGCGGCGTGGCCTCGGGGTCGGATTCCGGCCGCAGCACGAGCCCTTCGGTCACCAGCGGCCCCGCGGCGGTCCGCTCGCCGCCCAGCGGTGCGCAGACCCGCACGTCGATGGACGCCTTGGGTTCGCCGCCCAGCGCGGTCCACAGGTCCGAAGCCGAGGGGCCCTGCCTGCCGCGGCCTGCCGCCTCGATGCCGACGGCCAGCCCGAGTTCGGCGAGGCTCCCGGTGTACAGCTCGGCGGGCAGCACGTCCATGCCGGTCAGACAGCGCAGTGCCTGGGAGAGCAGCCGGTGCTCGTCCTGCGGCCGGTTGGTCCACGCGGTCACCAGATAGGTCAGTTCGAACCAGCGCGGCAGGGCCTGCATGCCGACGGCGGCGCCGCTCTCGTCGTACTCCTGAGCCGTACCGCTGCGCCGCCGGGAGAGGTCCTCGCGGATGTCGTAGAGGAAGACGCTGATGGTCGGCGCGTTGCGGCGGGCGGCCCAGTCGCTGGTGGGCGCGTCGAAGACCAGCTCGACACCGCTGTCCTGGAGGCCGGAGCCGGACAGCAGCAGCCGCAGCGCCTCGTCGACTTCGTGGATCACCGGCGCGCCACCTCGTCGGGTGGCGCGACGCTGCCGCTGACCACCAGGAACGTGGTGCTGACCGGACTGAAGCCGGCGCCCTTCGCGAGGATTCTGCGCGGCCCCGTCGCGTCCTTGGAGAGGATCAGCAACTGGGCGGTGAAGCGTCCCGTGCCGCCGGGAAGGGCCGGTGCGGCCGCCGCGGTGATTCCGGGCTTCCAGCTCAGCCGCACCGGGGTGCCAGGGGGGAAGTCCTTGCCGCGTACCGAGGTGACGAACCCCGGCTTGCCGACTTCGGGGACGGCGACGATGCGGGGCTGCAGGATGCGCAGCCGCTCCTTGTCGACGTTGTCGCGCGGGTCGGCGTCGGTCCCGCTGGTCGACAGGGTCGCGGTGACGGTGGTCCGCAGCGCCTTGTCGGGTGCCAGCACGACGCGGAGGACGGTGGAGGCGCCCGGCGCCAGATCGCCCAGTGCGCACCGGCCGCCGGTGGAACACCCGGCGGGAAGCCGCCCGGCGGGAATGTCCGGCGGCAGTCCCAACTTCAGTCGCAGGCCGGTGGCCAGGGCGTTCCGCCCGTTGCGGACGGTGTAGGTCACCACGACGTGTCCGCCCACGTAGCCGGGTGCGGGCTGCGCCCGGACCGTCACACCGGGCCCGGCCGACGGCGTGCGCCGTGCGGGCGGTCGGGGTGGCGCGGAGCTCGGCGGGGGCGCGGAGCCCGGTGGGGGTGACGGGGAAGCCGACGGGGGCGGCGGGGGTGGGGCGTCGGCCTCGACGGGTACGACGGTGTCCGCCGCGTTGTCACCGGGCCGGGGGTCGACGACCGCGCCGGATACCGACCATCCGACCTGCTGGTCCCCGACCGCCACCCCGGTGAGCCGGGCGGTGATCCGCACCTCGGCGCCGGGTGCGAGGACCCCCAGGGCGCACTGGGGTGTCGCCGCGGGGCAGTCTCCCGCGGTCGCGGTCAACCGCTCCAGGCGGACGCCCGGCGGCACCGCGACGGTGAGGGTGGTGGCGGGCGAGGGGGCCGGGCCGTGGTTGGTGACGGTGGCGGTGACCGAGCGGGTGCCGCCGACCCGCACCGCGGGCGCGGCGTCCGGCGCGTCCACCGACAGGTCGACGGACTGCTGGTAGCTGGGCTCCTTCTGGCGTCCGGGCAGACCGTCGGTGAGCGGCGTCAGGCGGCCGGTCGCCGGCTCCAGGACGGAGAGGCCCTCGGGTGCGTTGGCGTCCACGGCCCGGCGCGAGCTGAGGACGAGCCGGCTGCCGTCCGGCGACCATGCCACGTCGCGCGGCTGGAACGGGCCCGTCGTGCGGGTGTCGGGCAGCTCGCGGCCGCAGGCACCGGTGCCTGCGGCGGCCGCGGCGGGCAGCAGGACCCGGCAGCCTTCCCCGTCGGCGCCGGTCAGCAGGATGCCGTTGCGTTCGTTGACCCGGCCGCCGCCGTCCTTGCGGTTGAACGCCACGTCCTTCCCGTCCGGTGAGAACGCCGGGCTGTCGTCGATCACCTGGCACTCGCCCGGGCAGTTCGCGGCGCTCAGGTCGCGCTGCCGCTCCAGCGCGTCCACCGGAGCGGTCCAGATGTGCTTGTTGCCGCCGTTCCCGCCGATGACCTGGGTGCGGGTGAAGGCGATGGTGGTGCCGTCCGCGGACCAGGTCGGCTGTGCGTCGCTGCGGTCGGCCTGCCCGGCGGGCGGGACGATCCGGTCGACGATCTCGCCCGTGGCCGCGTCCGCGACCAGGATACGGCCCGGTCCCGGCTCCCCGCCGGGACCGCGGGGCGAAGTCCGGGTGAAGGCGAGGAACTTGCCGTCGGGTGAGAAGGCGGGGTCGGTGTCCCGGTCGGCGGCGCCGCGTCCGGCCAGCGGCAGCGGGTGCGGGCTGGAACCGTCCGCCTCGGCGAGCCAGATGCGTTCGATCCGTCCCGCGTCGGAGTCCTCGAACCGGGTGACGACGATGCGTCTGCCGTCGGGGGTGTAGCTCTGCCGCTCCGTCCACGGGTCGTAGCCGTCCGCGGGATGGAACAGCGGATCGACCGCGGGGTCGGTGTTGGTGTAGGCGGCCGGGTCCTCCTTGAGGAGGGTCAGCCCGAGGTCGCGCGGATCGGAGCCGTCCTGCCGCGCGTCCTGGAGCGTGACCACGTTGCGGGCGGGGGCGCTGGTGCGGGTGACGACCGTCTCCCCGTCGTCGGCGGAGCCCAGCCAGGTGGGGGACGCCACGGCGCGGTCCTCCCTCAGCACCAGCCGGGCTCCCTCGTCCGAGCCGGCTCGCGCCCGGTAGACCCGCTCGGTCGTGGTGCAGACGCACTCCTCGTTCGGACTGAGGAACAGCACCTGGTCGCCGTCCGGCAGCCAGGCCGCCGACCGGGTCTTCCAGTCGGCCTGCCCACCGGCCAGGAGCGGTTCGTCGGTGCCCTGGCCGTCGGTGACCCGCAGCCGCGGGCCGGTGTCCGGGCCCGTGTCGAGGGTGTAGGCCACCAGGTCGCGGTGTGCCGGGTCGCCGGCGGGGTTCCACGTCGGCTCGGTGGCGTCACCGGCGGGACCGTCGCTGATCCGGGTCTGCGCCCCGCCCGCGACGGCGCGGGTGTAGATCTGCTTGCCGCGGAGCGGGTCGGCGTCGCTGGAGTACGCGATCCTGGTGCCGTCCGGGGAGTACGTCGGTGAGGTCTCGTCGGCGGGTGTGTCGGTGAGCCGGCGCAGCCCCGAGCCGTCGGTCCCCACCTGCCACAGGTCCCGTTGGCTGCCCGCGGACGAGGGCTCGGCGGAGTCGAACACCACGGATCCGCCGTCCGGGGCGAGGGCGGGGTGCCCGGCGTCCCGGCCGGTCGTCAGCTTGCGCACGGCACCGTCCTTGCCGCGCAGGTAGACCTGGGCCTTCGTGCTGTCCCGGAGGCTGGTGAACACCAGCAGGTCGCCGCGTGCGGAGGAGTGCTGGTCGAAGTGTGCGGGCCCGGGGCCGAAGAGCGGGTCGCTGGAGGCGGTGCCACTGACCCGCCCCATGCTGCGGTGTTCCGTACCGGCGAAGGCGATCCGCCCCGCATCGGCCCCCGGTTGCGCGCTCGGTGCGGCGAAGGCAGGCCGGGTTCCCGGCGGGGACGCGACCACGAGCAGCGGAAGCAACAGCACCAGGACCGCCGCCAGGCCGCCCTGCCTGGAGCGCCTCGCCGGGCCAACAGTGCCGGTCACCGCCCACCTCGCAGTCGGGGAAGGAGTCTCGTGCGCCGAGCGTCGCGCGGCGGGCCCGGGCCGGGCCAGGGCAGGAGTACCCGGACCGGGGGAAGCGGCGGCTGCTCTTTCGGGCAACAGCACCGGACCGGGCCGGCTGCGCTCTCCCGCCGGTCCGCCTCCCCTTCGCCCTGCCCCCGGTTGTCCCGGGCCGGGGCGCCGTGCGCTCAGATCAGTCCGTGGCGCATCGCGTAGCCGACGGCGTGCGCGCGGTTGCGCAGCCGCAGTCGTGTGGCGACCTCGTGCAGCACGTTCTTGACCGTCCGCTCCGAGTACGACGTCTTCTGGGCGATCTCGACGGTGTCGAAGCCCTCCGACACCAGCCGCAGCATCTCGGCCTCCCGGGTCGTGAGGGTCGAGAGCGTCAGACCGCGCGGGTCGAGCACCGTGCGCTGCAGGGTGCCGACGTGTTCGAGCAGCTTGCCGAGCAGGTCGCCCGGAAGTACCCCCTCCCCGTTGGCCATCGCCGTGATCAGATGCAGGAGCCGGTCCTGGTCGGCCTCGGCTCGGCGCAGCACGGCGGCCACTCCGCACTCGATCATCGTCTGCAGGGCCGCCGCCTCGAACGAGCCGACCACCAGCCCGGTGCGGGTGGCCGTGTTGCGCTGCAGGCGGCGCAGCAGCCGGACGGCGGGGTCGTTCACCGTGTCCACGACCACCAGCGAGACCTGGGCCTGGTCCCCTTCAGCCTCCGGCAGCAACCGGACATCGGGCTGCTGGCGGAGCTGCTGGACGACACCGGCGTGCAGGATGCCGTCCTCCGCGTACAGGGCGACGGACACACGGGCTTTGCGGGCAGGGACGGGCGGTGCGGTGGGCAGGGCCGACGGCCAGGAGGCGGATCCCCTCCGGGCCGCAGTGGGAGAGTCGTGCTCGTCTGTGTGAGTCATATGCTCGGTACCCGTCTCTTCCGGATCTGCGGTGGGTGCGGTGGGACCGGCGGCGTCGGCCGGCCGATGCGGAGCCGGACTCCGGCCGCGGCGAAACGCGTCGGGTGTGCGGCCCCTCAAGGGCACGGTCCCGGTGGTCCAGGAGGGCATCCCGACTGCCCGCACATTGCCCCCGCCGCCCCTCCCGCGGGCCGGGCAGGGCGTCCTAGGTTCGCAAGGTGACCACATCTGCCGAACTCGAAATGCCGGCCGTGGCGGTGTCGCCGGGCAGTACGGCGACGACGAGCCTGACCATTCGCAACGACACCGACATCGTCGAGGCCTACACGCTCACGGTGGTCGGCGACTGCGCCGCCTGGAGCGCGGTCGAACCGGAGCGGGTCTCGCTCTACCCCGGCACCTCCGAGACGGTGACGGTGCGGCTCGCTCCCCCGCGCTCCAGCGAGGTGAGAGCAGGGGAGTTGCCTCTGGGCGTCCGGGTGCTCCCGGCCGAGCAGCCGGATCTGGTGGTGGTTCCGGAGACCACGGTGCGCCTCGCGCCCTTCCACGAACTGCGCACCGAGTTGGAGCCGCGGCGCCGGCGCGGATGGGTGGGGGCACGCTACCGGGTGGCGGTGCAGAACCGGGGGAACACCCCGGTCACGGTCGGGCTGGTCGGCAAACAGGACGGGGAGGACCTGCGGTTCACCGTCCGGAACGGGAATCCGCGCCTGGAACCGGGTGAGTCGGCCGAGTCGGGCCTGCGGGTGCGCACCGGGAAGCCCCGCTGGTTCGGGCCGTCGGTCACCTGGCCCTTCGGGGTGGCTGTCACGGCGAGCGATGCCGCGGCCGGGGAGGAGCCGCGGTCCGGGCGGGAACCGCTGGAAGGCGAGTTCGTGCAGCTCTCGGTGTTCCCGAAGTGGCTGCTGGGGCTGCTCGCCGCGCTGCTGGCGCTGTTGCTCGCCTGGTTTGCGCTGGTCCGCCCGGCAGTGCGCAGCACCGCCAAGCAGGCCGCGGACGAAGCGGCCGCCGAGCGCGCCGCCGCGAAGGGCGGCGGGAAGCAGGGAGAGAGCGGTGCACCCGGCGCCGGAGGAGCCGGCAAGGGGGACAAGAAGGCCGGTCAGCCCGGCGGCGGCGCCCCGGGGCAGGGCACCGGCGGGAACGGTGGTGGAAGCGGCGGGGTCACCGGGCCGGACATCGTGCCGGGAAGCGGGCGGCAGAGTTCGGCGACCGTCGATGTCCAGACGGGCGGCGGCTCCCGGAAGGTGGGCACCTACAAGGTCCCCGAGGGCCGGGTGCTCGGCGTCACCGACATCGTGGTGGCCAACTTCCAGGGCGACGAAGGCGTGGTGACCATCAAGTTCGGCGAACGGAAGATCACCACGATCGCTCTGGAGACCTTCCGCAATCAGGACTATCACTGGGTCACCCCCATCCGCATCCCTGAGGACGCCACTGTCACCGCGGACGTGACCTGCGCGAAGCCCGGCACACCGGCCACCGGGAAGCGGGCCTCCGGGTGCCATGAAGTACTGAACGTGAGTGGTGTGCTGGGCGAACTCAAGCAGTGAGTCGACGGCGTGCGGCGTTCTGCTCCCGACTCCACAAGAAGACGGCGCGAGGACATTTTGCGTCTAGACATGACCTGCGGAAACGCCTGTTCCAAGCCACCCATGGGTACATTTTGGCGCAATTGATGCGCATCATGCCGAATACCCTTTCATTCCCCCGAACGTGATGTTTGCTCAACCATTGCCATGCCGCGCACGCCGTGCGTGTGTCCGGCGGACGGACACACGCGGGGGCTGCGGGGGACGCCGGCACGTCCTCCGGTTCCCCTCAGCAGACGCAGGGGCCGCTCAGTCGCGTGGCAGCGGACGCCCAACGGTGCGGGCCCGCGGCTGCGTGCGGCCGGGTACCGCCGGCAGCCCGGGCGGCGATCCCTCGAACCGCCGGTACGCCGAACTCCTCACCCTCCACCGGCCCCCACGCGCGGCCGCGGTAGTACCAGGTCCGGCAGAGCGGTCGACGCAGCGCCCTTCGGGGGCGGTTCGCAGCGGTTACCGGCGACGGGGCCGGGCACGTAGCCTCTCAGCGCTCTTCGGCGCAGGAGACTGCCCCGCCCCGTGCGTAGGCGTACCCGCACAGCGGAGCCGAAAGGACCACTCTGCGCAATCTTCCACGTCGAGACCGCGCCCGCGTCAGCCCATGCGGCGGGCCAGCACCGCTCCCGGCCAGTCCCCGTGCAGGAACCGCTCTGCCGGGGTGAATCCGTTGCGTTCGTAGAAGGCGACGAGTTCGCCGCCCCCGCCCGCCCAGCAGTCGACCCGCAGCAACCGCGCACCGGCGCGCCGGGTCTCTCCTGCGGCGTGCTCCAGCAGCGCGGCGCCGATGCCGCGGCCGGCGTGCCGGCGGTCGGAGACCAGCAGCCGGACATACCGCTCGGGTTCACCGGCCGGCCCGATGGGCAACTGCGCGCTGGGGCCGGAGTCGAGTACCAGCGCCCCGGCCGGTGCGCCGTCCAACTCGGCGATCCAGGGGCTGTTCTCACTCAGGTACCGCTCCACCCGCGCCACTCCGCCGGGCTTGCGGGAGTACGGAGTCGTGCCCCACTGCTGGGTGTTGCCGCGGGCGTTCATCCAGGCCACCGCGGCGTCGAGCAGGTGCAGGACAGCCGGTGCGTCGGCCGGGTCTCCGGGCCTGATCCGTATGCCGGGGGCGATGTCGTCCACGGCGGGAGCTTAGCCGCTCCGGGGGCACGGCCCGGGGCCCGCTCCCGGACCGGCGGCACGACCAGGGGCCGCCCCCTCCGCCGTCCGCGGGAAGGTTCCTGCGGCACCGCCGTTCGGCACCGCGGTCCGCTTCGGAGCGGGGTCCACTTCGAAGCGAGGGCCACTTCGAAGCGAGGTCCGCTTCAGCGCCGGATCCGCTCCGCCGCCTCGCGCGTGATGTCGGCGTAGACGCGGAAGACAGCCGGGCGGGAGTCGCGGGGTGCTCGTTCGTGCAGCGCCGCCCAGCACCGGGCGACGACTTCCCTGGCCTGGGCGCCGGGCCAGGGCCGGGGCAGCAGTTCGGGCGGCAGCAGAGGGTCGGGGTCCATGGCGCGGGTGAGTTCGGCGGCCAGTTCGAGAGCGATGGTGAGGAGTTCGGCCGACGGCACCGGATCGGTGCCGGTGAGCCGTTCGAGGCGGGGCCGGGCCACTTGGTCGAGCCGGTGGTAGCGCCCCGCGATCTCCTCCAGGGGCCACAGGTCCCGGGCGAGTCCGACCGGGTCCCGGGTACCTCCTCTGCGTAGATCCGTGCTGGTGAGGAGGGTGAGAGCCGCATCGGCACCGAGGCGGCCGGCGGCGTCCTCGACGTAGGGTTCCCAGGCGTTGGCGCAGACGTACAAGCCCCCTTGGAGCGCGGCGCCGCCGAGATGGACGAGCGTCTCGCGCAGGGCGTCCCGCACCGTGCGCGCCGACTCGGGTACGGCGAACGCGGCCAGATGCCAGGTGCCGTCCCAGGGCGCTTGCCCGGCGTCCTGCCGGAAGGCGTGCCGGAGGAAGTCCGCGTTGGGGGCGAGGAACCGGGCGGTCGCCTCGGTCGCGTGCAGCACCGCCTTCCGGCCCCGGCCCTCGTGGGTGAAGCGCCCTTCGGCGAGCAGTCGCTTGATGCAGAGCCGCACCTGCTGGTCACTCATGCCGAGGGTGTCGGCGACGGCGTAGAGCTCGGCTGCGCCGACTGTGCCGTCCTCGCGGATCAGGGCATGGACGAGCATACGGGTGGGAATCTCGACGCGGTCGGTCACGGTGTCGACGGTCCTTCCTCCTGGGCTGCGACAGCCCGGTGCATGGTGGTCACCGCCCCGAACCCCAGCAGCTTGCGCAGACAAGGCGTGCGCTCGGTCCGGACGGCCGTGAATCCGCGGCGTTCGTACAGGGCCCTGGCCCGCGGATTCGTGTCGATCACGTCCAGTCTGATCTCCCGGCAGCCGTGCTCTCCCGCCACGCCCGCCACTTCCTCGAGGAGCAGGCTTCCCACGCCGCGGCCGCGCGCCTCCGGAGCCACGGCGATGCCGTCCATGACGAGCTGCCCGGGTGCCGGGCGGCGTTCCAGCAGGGCGAGGAGAAGGAGTCCGGGCAGTCCCCGGAGCCATCCGTAGGCGCGCAGCAGCGCGGAGGCCGAACCGCCGGTCAGGGCACGGCCGTCGAGCTGATACCCGGCGAGGCCGACGAGTTGCCCGCCGAGGAGCGCGCAGACCGCGCGGTCGGCGTCGAACTGGTCGGCGAGGAAGGGCACCGCCTTCTCCGGCGGGTTCAGTGCCGGACCGAGTTTGCGGCCGAAGGCGTCCCAGTACAGCTCGGCCGCCCGCCGTTCGGCTCCCGCGGGAAGCCCCCGCCGCACCGAGACGCCGTGGGCTCCGTGGGCTCCGTGGGCCCTGCCGAGCCCGTCGGCCCGGCAGGGCCCACCGGCTCCGGCGTCCTCCGAGCGCTTCGCATCCGCTTCCATACGCCACTCCTTCCGCTTCGCCACCGAACAGAAAACTATCACGTTGCCGACGATCGTATTTCTGATGATAGTTTCTGGCGCCATGCGAACCCGGAGAGAGACATCCAGAACCGAGCAGCGGCCCACCCGACCCCGGCGGCGCGTCCTCCGCCTTGCCGCGTGGGCGCTCGCCACGGTCGTGGTGGCGGCCTGCTGCCTCGGCGGCGTGGTGGTCTGGCAGCACTCCTACGACATGCACGAGCAGCGCGTCTCGATCCGCCACGGCGGCCACGTCCTGCACGGCGTGCTGGCCACCCCCGAGGACGGGCGCGAGCAGCACGGCCTGGTCGTGTACGTGCACGGCGACGGCGCCGTGGACGCCACCTACGACGGCGGCTACCGGCCCTTGTGGGAGGCGAACGCCGCGGCCGGGTACGCCTCGCTCTCCTGGGACAAGCCCGGTGTGGCGGGGGCGCCCGGCGACTGGCTGGAGCAGTCCATGCAGGACCGGGCCGACGAGGTGGCCGCCGCGATCGCCTGGGCGCGCGGACGCCCCGGCATCGACGGGGACCGGATCGGACTCTGGGGCGCCAGCCAGGCGGGCTGGGTGCTGCCGAAGGTCGCCGCCAAGACCCCTGTGCGTTTCGTGATCGCCGCCTCGCCCGCGATCAACTGGCTCCGGCAGGGCCGCTACAACCTCCTGGCCGAACTGCACGCCGAGGGCGCCTCCGCAGCCCGCATCGAGGCGGAGACCGCGAGGAGCGACACCACGCGGCGGCTGCTGCGCCGGGGCGCGACCTTCAGCGAGTACACCGAGGCCGTGGAGGGCCGCACGGACGGCATGACCGCCGGCCGGTGGCGATTCGTGTCCGAGAACTACACCGCGGACGCGACGCGCGACCTGGAGGCACTGCGCGGCACGCCCGTACTGCTGGCCCTCGCCGGCCATGACACCAACGTCGACACCGCGGAGACCGAGAGGGTCTACAGGAAGGTCCTGGGCTCGGACGCACTGACGGTCGCGCATTACCCGGACGCGGCCCACTCGCTGGTCAAGGAGTCCGTCGAGCAGTCGGACCTCAAGCTCGCACTCACCGCACTCCTCTCCCCCCGCGGCCTGTTCGCGGAGGGGTACCTGGCCGACCAGCGCCGGTTCCTGGCGGCCCCCGGCAGAGCGCGGCCGTAGCCGCACCGCGGCGGCAGCCGGAAGCCCGGCCGCACGACGGGCGGCCGGGCCCGGCTCCGGCACCGGCGGACCTCACCTCGCCAGAACTAAACCGATCTGTATAGTGGGACGAGTAAACCGATCTGTTTATTCGAACAGTGGGGTGAGGTGTGAACTTCCTGCTAGCCGTCGCCTTCGTGGTCTGCTGGAGCTCCGGGTTCATCGGAGCGAAGCTGGGGGCGGGCAGCGCGCCCGTGGCGACGCTCCTGATGTGGCGGTTCCTGCCGCTCGCGCTCGGCCTCCTGGCCGCCACCGCCGCACGCGCCTCCTGGCGGGATGTCCCACCGCGAGCCCTCCTCCGGCAGGTGCTGATCGGCGCGCTCTCCCAGAGCGGCTACCTGCTCACCGTCTTCTGGGCGATCCGGCTGGGCGTCTCCAGCGGAACCACCGCCCTCATCGACGGCGTGCAGCCCCTGGTCGCCGGAGCACTGGCCGGGCCGCTGCTGCGCCAGTACGTCAGCCGCCGGCAGTGGCTGGGACTGGGGCTGGGACTCGCCGGAGTCGTCATCGTCACCACCGCCGACGCCGCCACGGCGGCCGACGTGGCCTGGTGGGCCTACCTCATACCGTTCCTCGGCATGCTGTCGCTGGTGGCGGCCACCTTCCTGGAGGGCCGCTCGCGTACGGACGTCTCCCCCGAGGTGCCGCTGGCCGTGCACTGCGCCACCAGTGCGGTCATCTTCACCGTCCTGGCCGTGGCGGCGGGTTCGGCGGCGCCACCGGCCGAACCCGCCTTCTGGACGGCGGTCGCCTGGCTCGTCGTGCTCTCCACCTTCGGCGGCTACGGCCTCTACTGGCTCATCCTGCGGCGCTCCGGCGTCACGAAGGTCAACACGCTGATGTTCCTCATGGCTCCGGTCACCGCGGTCTGGGGCGCGATCATGTTCGGCGAGCACTTCGGGGTGCGGACCGCCCTCGGCCTGGCCGTCTGCCTCGCGGCCGTCGCTCTCGTCCACCGCGGCCGGCGGCCCACGTCCCCGGCACCGGTCCGTGCCCGGAGCGACGCTCCGGCTCCGGCCGGGAATCCCGCAGCTTCCCTCTGAGACGTCCGTACCAACCCCAAGGAGAGCCCATGCGCACGGCACTGCACCGGTTCCTGCACCTCGCACGCGACATCGCCACCGGCATCGACACCGGCCACGCGATCCGGCACGGACTGCCGGTTCCCGACCGGCCCCGCCGCAGCACCCGCTCCGGCTCCGCCTCCGGCTCCGGCTCCGGCTCCGGCTCCGGCTCCGGCTCCGGCTCCGGGGACACCATTGCGCAGCTCGCGGCACAGCAGCAGCCTCGGCGACCCCAGCCGTACCGGCAGCGGTAGCCCGGACCGCGGCCACCGAGCGGCCGCGGAAGACGCGGGAAGACATCGGACGGGTCCGCGTCCCGCGTATTGCGCAACCTTGACAGCGGCTGATATTCCTCAGAGTGCGCACGGGAAAGGCACGAAACCTTCACGCGATGTCGGCTCGTGAACCGGGGGAACGTTCCATGGCGCACCACGGCAGAGGCTGCTTACTCCGCCCGCCCGCACCTTCCGCACCTCCCTCGCCGGATCGGCGCACGCCCACGGCGCGTTGAGCCCGGACACCGCCCGCCCGGGAAGGCGGGCGACTGCTCCGGGGGCCGCGGCGGACAGGGACTTCCGCCGTTTCTGGTGGGCCAATACCGCGGACGCGCTCGGCACCCAGACCTCCGGTCTGGCTCTTCCGCTGCTGCTGCTCGCTCTCGGCACCCCACCCGCTGTCGTCGGCACAGTGGCCGGCGTGTCGGCCGGATGCGGCATCCTCGCGGGGCCGTTCGCCGCCGTCCTCGCCGACCACGGCGCACGCAAGCGCGTGCTGGTCTGCGCCGCTCTGGTCTCGGCCGGGGCCATGACCTGGGTCGCCGCCGGCGCGCTGGCGGGCGATCCACCGCTGTGGCAACTGTGCGCCGCCGTGGTCGTGGAGCGGACCGCGACCTCCTGCCAGGAGGCCGCTTCGGCGGGCACGGTGGCAGCCCTCGTGCCGCCCGACCGCTACCCCCGGGCCGTCTCCATGCTGCAGGCCGGTGAACAGGCCGGGCTCGTGGTGGGACCGGCCCTCGGAGGTGCCCTCTTCCAGCTCGGCCGCTGGCTGCCGTTCCTCGCAGACGCCCTCTCCTATCTGGCCTCGGCGCTCTGCGTGGCGGCGATGCGTGCCGACCTGCGCCCGCGCCGGGGCGGCCCGGCCGAGTCCGGCTCCGGCTCCCCTACCGGCTCCGGCTCCGGCTCCGACTCCGGCTCCGACTCCGGCTCCGGCTCCGGCTCCGGCTCTGCGACCGTGTCCGGCGCCGGGCTCGCCGCGGCCGGCAGGAGCTTTCTGCGGGAACTCGGCGCCGGAGCGGGGTTCGTGCGCCGAGAGCCGTTCCTGCGTTTCGTCGTGCTCTGGTCGACGGCGATGAGCCTGCTGCTGGCCGCCCTCTCCTACGGCACGATCTTCACCCTGCGGGACTCAGGTGCGGGCGGCGCACCGGTCGGTGCGGTGCTCGCCGTGGCCGGGGCCACCGGGTTGGCCGGCGCGCTGCTCGCACCCCGGCTCGCTCGCGCGCTGCCGGGTGCCCGCCTGGTGATCACGGTGTCCTGGCTGATGGTGGCCCCCACCCTCGGACTCGCACTGACCACCCAGGTCTGGGCGTACGCGCTGCTGTTCGGGGCGATCTCGCTGCTGCTTCCGGCGGCGGCCGTCGTCCTGCAGGCCCGTGCGCTCGAGGTGACCCCGCAGCAGCTCCAGTCCCGCACCGGAACGGTGCTCGCGACCGCCACCGGACTCGCGGCCGCCGCGGGGCCACTGGCGGCGGGCGGACTCGCCGGGACCGGGAGCACCGGCCGCACGGCGCTGTGCTGCTGCGCGGCACTGGTCCTGCTCTCCCTGTGGTCCACAGCACGTGCCCCCGTGGTACTGCGGAAGGAGGCCCCATGACGCGCGGCGGAACGGAAGCGGACGTGCCCGGGCCGGGCGGCACACCAGCCGGCGGCACGCGATCCCACGGCGCCGGGTCCGGCGCCACACCGGCCGGCGGCGGCGGGTCCGGCGCCACACGATCGGCCGGCACCGGGTCCGGCGCCGCGGAGAACGAACGCGGCTACCGCGTCTACCGCCCTGTCATCCCGGAGGTCTGCCCGGCGGACCCGGACCGGATGGTGCTGAGCGCCGACGCCGGGGGACGCTGCGAAGTCTTCGCCCACGACGCCGCCACCGGACGCACCCGACAGGTGACCGACCGGCCGCACGGGACCCTGCACGGCACCCTGGACCGGGACGGGGCCGTGTGGTGGTTCGACGAGGACCTGGAGGGACGCGGCGTCTGGCGGGTCCAGGACTTCGACGGGGGGCCGGACACGGCGGGACTGCCTCCGGCCCCCGCGGGCACCCCGCGCGGGCTCGCGATGAACGCCGCCGGGCAGGTCGCAGCGGGCGTCGGCAGCCCCGCCGGGCTGGCCGTGTGGCTCGGCCGGCGGGGCGGCCCGGCCCGCGAGGTCCACCGGGCCGCGGGCCCGCGGCGGCTGGCCGGACTCTCCCCCGACGGCGCACTGCTGGCCGTCGCCGGACCGCCGCACGACCTCCGCGCCGTGACCCTGCTGAGCCCGGACGGACGCACCGTCGCCGAGTTCGGGGGCGGCGACCTGCCGCAGGTGGCCGCCGCCCCGGACACCGCGGCGTACTCCGGCGCGTCCGCACTCCCGGAACGGGAGGCGGGGACGGGCGCGCCCGCCGCGGCCCGCATCTGGGCGCGGGGCTTCGCGCCGACGGCCGAACCCGCCGAACTCCTGCTGGTCACCGAGCACTCCGACCGGTACCGGCTCGCCACCTGGGATGCCCGGCACGGACTCCGCGAGCACGCCTGGTGCGCCTTCGACACCGAGATCGACGCCGTCTGGTACCCCGACGCACGCAAGGTCCTGATCCGGCAGGACCGGCACGGGCGCAGCCTGCTGCACACCGCGGACCTGGACCGGCGCACCCTGTCCACAGCGGCCACCCCGCCCGGCAGCATCCCGGACGCCGCCCCGCGCCCCGGCGGAGGGATCCACTACGTATGGACGGACAGCGCCACCCCGCCGCGGCTGTGCACCACAGCGGCAGCGGGCCCGGCCCGGTCACATCCGCCGGTGCTCGGCACCCTGCCCGAGCGGGTGCCCGGCGTGCACAGCGAACTGTGGACGCCCGGCCCCGACGGCCCCGTGCACACTCTGCTCAGCCTCCCGGAGCGCACCGGCACGGCGCCTCCGCCCCTGGTGTTCCTGCTGCACGGCGGCCCCGCCGACCACGACCGGGACGCCTACGACGGCACCGTGCACTCGCTGGTGGCCTCCGGTCTCGGTGCCGCGCGGGTGAACTACCGCGGCTCCACCGGCTACGGGCCGCGCTGGCGGGCCGCCTTCGGCGCCGGGGTCGGTCTCACGCAGGTCGACGACCTGGTGGCGGTACGGGCCGACCTGCTGGCACGCGGCCTGGCGCGGGAGGGCGCCGTCGGCCTCTGGGGCACTTCGTGGGGCGGAGCGCTGGCGCTGCTGGCCCTCGGGGTGCGGCCCGGGCTGTGGCAGGCGGGCGTCGCCGTCAAGCCCGTCGCCGACTTCGCCGCGGCGCATCGTAGCGGCCTGCCCGCCCTGCGCGCCCTGGACGAGCGGCTGTTCGGCGGCACGCCGGACGAGGTGCCGGAGCGCTATGCGCGAAGCTCCCCGGTCACCCACGCGGCCCGCGTCACCGCGCCCGTACTCGTGGTCGCCGCCGCCCGGGACACCAAGTGCCCACCGCAGCAGATCGCCGACTACCTGGCGGCGCTGCGGGCCGCGGGAGCACCGCACGAGTCGCTGTGGCTGGAGTCCGGCCACGACGGCTACCGCGGCGCCGACCACGTGGCCACCCTGCGCCGGGCCCTGGAGTTCCTCCACCGCCACCTGGGCGCGGCCGCCCGCCGCACGGCCTCCGCAGCTCCCCGCTCCGACCGGTGCGGGGCCCAGCAGGCCGGTGCTCCGGACCCCTCCGGCACCGTCCGCCGACACTCCGAAGGGAGGCGATGACCATGCAGAAGGACGTCATCCACAACAACCCGCTCGAGGACGACGAGGAGAACCGCAAGCCCGGCGTCAGCATCACGATCACGGTTCCGATCCGCAACGCGGAGGAGACCGAGGAGATCTGACCCGGCGTCCCGGCCCGGTGCCCCGGGGCACCGGGCCGGGATCCATCCCGGCCCCCGGCCGCCGTACCGCCGCTCCCCACCGTCACCGCCCGGCCCCGCCCGGCCCGCCCGGCCCGCCCGACAGCGATCGTTCCGAGGAGTCCGCCCATGCGCGTGCTGCTGGTCAACATGCCCTGGTCCCCCATCGACGTGCCCTCGCTCGCGCTGGGCATCCTCAAGCGCAGCGCGGTCGAGAACCGACCCGCCACCAGCGCGGAGGTGTACCACGCCAACCTCGAGTACACCGACTGGATCACCGAGCGCACCGAGTTCGGCAAGGGCGACTACGAGTACTACGCGCTCTCCTCCTACTTCCTCGGCTGCGGCGACTGGGTCTTCTCCTCGGCGCTCTACGACGATCCGGAGTGGCGCACCGAGGAGTTCACCGCTGCGCTGCGCGGCAAGCTGTCCGCCTCCCGGATGCGCATGAGCCACGAGCTGCACCGCCTCGCGCCGGAGTTCGTGGAGCGCACCGCCCGCGAGATCGTGGCGCGGGAGCCCGACGTGGTGGGGTTCTGCTCGACGTTCCAGCAGAACACCGCGGCGCTGGCGGCCGCCAAATACGTCAAGAGACTCGCGCCGCACATCACGACGGTGCTGGGCGGTGCCAACTGCGACGCCGAACAGGGGCACGCGGCCCACCGCAACTTCCCGTTCGTCGACTATGTGGTGCGCGGCGAGGGCGAGGCCGCGTTCCCGCGGCTGCTCGCCGCCCTCGACGGTTCGGGGAGCCCCCGTGCGATACCGGGCCTGTGCTGGCGGGACGCCGAGGGCACCTCGGTGGCCAACCCGATGGCCACCGCCCCGCTTCCGCCCGCCGCGATCACCTCGCCGGACTACTCGGGCTACTTCGAGCGGCTCGCCGCCTCGGCGGCCCGGCACTGGGTGGAGCCCAAGCTGGTCGTGGAGGGCGCCCGGGGCTGCTGGTGGGGCGAGAAGCACCACTGCACGTTCTGCGGGCTCAACGGCACCTTCATGGAGTTCCGCAGCAAGGCCCCGGAGCGGTTCTACGACGAAATCATGGAACTCGCCCGCAAGCACCGGGTGCTGGACATGTACGTCGTCGACAACATCCTGGACATGGGCTACGTGCGCACGGTGCTGCCCCGCATCGTGGACAGCGGATACGATCTGCGGCTGCACATCGAGATCAAGGCGAACATGCGCCGCTCCCAGCTCCAGACCCTCGCCGACGCGGGGATGATCTACGTCCAGCCGGGCATCGAGAGCCTCAACAGCCGGGTGCTGGACCTGATGGACAAGGGGGTGAGCGGCTGCCAGAACGTGCGGATGCTGCGCGACGGCGCGGAGACCGGTCTGGCCGTCTCCTGGAACTATCTGCACGGCTTTCCGCACGAGCGCGACGAGGACTACACCCCGGTGATCGCGCAGCTCCCGGCGCTGGAGCATCTGATGCCGCCTGTCGACCTCTCGGCCCGCATCGCCATCGAGCGCTTCAGTCCCTACTTCAACCGGCCCGAACTGGGCTACGACGCGCTGCGCCCGGACGTGCACTACCGCTTCACCTACGACCTGCCGGAGTCCGAACTCTACGATCTGGCCTACGTGTTCGAGGCGCCCGAGCGGGGGATCGGCGAGGAGACCGCGGGCCGGCTCAACGACGGCATCAAGGCGTGGCACGAGGCGTACCCGTCCAGCCGGCTCACCCACACCGATCTCGGCGACCGGATCGTGCTGGTCAGCCGCCGCCGGATGTTCGACTGGCGGGTGCGGGAGCTGACAGCGCCGGTGGAGCTGGCCGCCTTCCGGCTGCTGGACCAGCCGCACCACCCCGCCGCACTCGCACGGAAGGTCGCCGGTCAGCTCGCGTCGGAGGGCGCGGAGGGCCCGCCGCAGGAGGGCGGCGCCGCCGACGAGCCGGCGATCCGGGAGCTGCTGGAGCGCTGGCTCGAGTGGGGTGTGGTGTTCACCGACGCGGGGCAGTACGTGCAGCTCGCCCCGGCTGCCGTCAACGAGGACCTGCTGCGGCTGGAGTTCATGCGCAGCACGGCAGCCGCCCCGGAACCGGCAGCCGCGCAGGATCCGGGAGAGCGGCCCGCCGTCCCGGTCCCCTGACGCCGCACCGCGCCCGGCCGCAGCCCGCCGCCCCGCGGCCGCACTCTCATCCGCACGCACCCCGGTACCGAGGAGCTCCATGGACACCGTCACCGCCTGGCGCGACTACGAACTCGAGGCCGCCGCTCTGCCCGGCATGCCACTGGGCGAACTGGAGGCGGCCGGACCGCCCTCCGAGGCCGCAGCGCGGCTGTGGCGCTCCGGCGCCCGGCGGGTCCGGCTGACCGGCACCACCGACCTGCGCCCCGCAGCGAACACGGAACCCGCCGACGCGGCCCGGACGGTGCGCAGGCTGTGCCTGGTACGGGAGCTGACGGCGCACGCCGTGTACGTCGAGTGGGAGCTGCGCACCGCTCCCGGACCCGACGTGTGGCAACCGCTCAACCACCTCCAGCCACCGCTCGCCCTCTCCGGTCCGCCCGACCCGGAGGAGGCGCTGCGCACCTGGCGCGAGGAGCACTACCTGTGCAAGTGCCTCTGGCGGCAGGGGCCGGGCTTCGTCCAGATCCGGGACCGGCGGTGGGGCGAACTCCACCGCTTCACCGTGGACGAACCCGACTACCAGGAGGCCATCGCGCTGCTGGCCGACGGCGCACCCGCCGCGGCAGTACCGGCGGCGATCCTCGAGGACTTCCGGTCCGAGCAACTCGTCGGGGACGTCGGCGAGATGGTCTGGTGGCTGCCCTACCGGGTGCGGCGCTGGATCCAGGAGGCGATGGCCATCTGAACCGTCCCGTGCGGGCCGCCCGCCGCACGGCTCCGCTGCGGAGGCCGGCTGCGGGCGGCGGGGCGCGTGCTGCCGGAGCGCGTCACGGCGACCGGACGGGCCGGAGCCGGATCCGTCCCGGCCCGGGGAGCCCGCGCGGGTCAGCTCCCGAAGGGGATGTCCTGCGGGGTGGCCATACGACGGGTGCCGGGGTGTGCCCGCACATAGTCCCTGAGGTAGGACAGCGCGGTACGCACGCCGCTGTCGTCCGTTCCGCAGCCGTCCGGACCGCTGACCCCGTCGGGGTAGCACGACATGCGGTTGCCGTAGATCAGCGCATCCACGGCGGCACCCGAACCGGAGGAGTCGAGCAGCTCGGCCGTGCGCTCCCGGTCGCCGGTTCCCACGGTCCAGCCGACGGTGCGGGCGAGTTCGCCGCGGTCCCGGGCCGCGCCCCCGGCCCGCAGCTCCTCCTGGATGCTGCCGAAGTCCAGCGCCATGCTGAACAGTCCCTTGTCCATGATGCGCTGGTTGCTCTGCACGGCCGCTCCGTGCTCGGCGAAGCCGTCCCGCACCTCGGCGTAGTCGCCGCTGTAGCTGATGGCCTCCTTGGCGTTCAGGCCGCCGACGGCGTCCTGCCAGCCGGCGCCGCCCTCGCTTCCGTAGAACCCGTAGAGCACCCGGATGCCCTGGCTCTCCAGTTTGCTGCGGGCCAGGTCCCGCAGCGCCGCCACGGAGCAGTGGCGCCACTCGGGGTCGGCGCTCTCGCACCAGTCGGGGTTCTTGATGTCCAGCCAGACGAAGGAGACCTGGCGCCCTGCCCGGTGCTCCTCCGCCACCTGGTCGAACATGGCGGCCATGGAGTCACCGTAGCTGGTGAGGGTGCCGTCGTGGTCCGCCCACCAGCCGTCCCGCCAGGCGGTGGCGTCGATCTCCAGCGCGTTGGCCCCCTGCCGGAGGGACGCTGTCACCCCGCCTGTGGTGAGTACCCGGTGGGCGATGGCCCAGGTGGGGCGCTGCTGTGCAGCGGCTGAGGAGGCTTCCTGGGAAGCGGGCTGCTGGGCGGGGGCGTTCCCGGCCCCGACGAGGGTTGCTCCGGCGGCCAGAGCCAGCGGGAGCAGTATTCCGCGGAGCCGACGCGCGACGGCCATGAGGTCCGGTCCTTCCTTCTCCTTCGGACCGCCCCGGGTCGCGGGCGCTTTCGCGTGCTGTCTGCCGGGGCGGACGGCACGGGCCGAGCGCCCGCGCCCGGAAGAGCGTACGCCATATTACCCGCGGGTAATCAATGGCTGCGCTCCGTACGCTCCGCCCTCCGCCGACCGGCTCTCTCGGCCCCTGCGGCCGAAGCGGCCGGACCGGGGCCGGAGGGCGGTTCACGCCAGGTCCTCCGGCGCGCGGTCACCTGACGACCCATCCCGGTCCCTCTCCGTGTGTCGGACGCGCACCGCATCCGCCCGCTGAGGCCCTGCCCCCGCCCCGGTGCGGGGGCACCGCCTCAGCGTCCCCGGAAGGGCCCTGACACCTCGTAGGTGATCCCGTCGGACGAACGGCCGCCGACACCGCGCTGGCTGGAGAAGTACAGCCGCTTCCCGTCGGGGGAGAACGCCGGGCCGGTGATCTCGGACCCGCTCTGGCCCTCGACGCGGAGGAACGGCGCCACGACGGCTTGCGGAGTGATGAGGCAGATCTCCATGTTGCCGCCGTCCTCCGCCACGAACAGGTCGCCGGAGGCACTGCCGGTGATGTTGTCCACCCCGCTGAGCGGCGCGTCCTCGCCCTGCCGTACGAGATCGTCGTCGTAGACGAGGTCGAGGGTGTTCGCGGCGCAGTCCAGTTGCCAGACACGGTTGTCGCCCTTGCTGGTGAACCAGCAGTGCCCGGCCGCGTAGTGGCATCCCTCGCCGCCGTCGAAGTGCTTGGCCGCGGCGACCTGGTGGCGGGTGCGGGTGCGCCGGGCCGCGGGGTCGGGCACCGCCGACCAGCCGACGGGGCCCGAGGTACCCGACCCCATGGTCAGCACCTCCAGCCTGCCCGCCGACAGAGCGCCCCAGGTGCTGGGGCGGAACCGGTAGAGGCAGCCGTCCGGCTCGTCCTCCGTGAGGTAGACGGCCTCGCGCACGGGATCGGCGGCGGCGGCCTCGTGCTTGAACAGCCCCATGGCGGGGCGGCGCCGTGCCGCCTCCCGGCCCCGCGGGTCCGTCTCGTACACAGCGCCGCGGTCCGTCTCCTCGCAGGAGAGCCAGGTGTCCCAGGGGGTGCTGCCGCCCGCGCAGTTGCGCCGCGTGCCGTCCAGGATGCGGTGGGCTCCGGTGATGTCGCCGCCGGCCCCGAACCGGACCGCACCGGCTCCGCCGCCTGGAGACACCTCGGAGTTCGACACATAGATCCAGCCGCCGTCCTCGGTGGCGAAGCACGCTCCGCCGTCGGGTGCCGGGTGCCAGGTGTATCCGGTGGAACCGACCTTCCGCCCGGTCCGCGCGATCACGGTGCTGGTGAAGCCCGCCGGCAGCCGGATGCCGTTCGCGTCGGCGGGACCCGGCGGGCCATAGGGGCCCGCGCCCGGCTGCGCGGGAGCAGCGACGGCGGCCGTGCGCCACAGCGAGCCGCCCAGCGCGGCGGTGGAACCCGCGACGGCTGCGGTGCGGAGGAGTGAGCGACGATCCATGAGCGCTCCTGGAGAAGAGGGAGGGGCACGGATGGTGCTGCTGCTCGCGGCAGACTAACCGGCGCGAATGACCGACGCGGGAACCCGCGGTGAACTCCCCCGCGGGCGGCACGGGGTCGCTTCACCGGCCCGCACGGGCCTGGTCCGGTCCACCGGTCGCAGCGCGCGCGTACCGGCGGCCGGCAGTTCGCACGCGTCCCGCAGTGCCGTCGGACCGGCGATCCGCAAGTGGGCGTCGAACCTCCCGGGCGACGCGGCCGGCGGTACCGGCAGCCGCCTCCGCCGCCCGGTGGGCCCGCCGCCCGGCCCCGACGCGGCCGGGGTGCCCAGCAACGACCGTCCGCAGGCCGGGCGTTTTGGGCGGCGACGGACCGTGCCCGGGGTCAGCGTCCGGTGGTGCCGTCGATCAGTTCACGGAGGATGTCCGCGTGCCCGGCGTGGCGGCCGGTCTCCTCGATCAGATGGGTGAGCGCCCAGCGCAGGCTGGGTGCCGGGCTGTTCGGCCGGGGCCGGGGAAGCGGAGCGCTCAGGTCGGCGCACTCGTCGAGGACGGCGTTCGCCCGCACGGTCACGGCACGGTAGCGGGCGACCACTTCGGCCACGCTGTCCTGCGGCGAAGCGTGGAAGGTCGCCTGCCAGTCGGCCACCCGGCCGCCGAGGAACGTCGCGCTCTCGACGGAGACGAGGTGGTTGAGCAGTCCGAGCAGATTCGTCCCGGAGGGTACTTGCGCTGTCCGGACCTGCGGTTCGGGCGTGTCCTCGACCTTCGTGGCGATCGCGTCGCGCAGGTGGTCGAGGAATCCGCGCAGTACGTCGGCCTCGGTGGGTCCGGTGCGGGGCGGCGGGGTGTCGCGGCGGGGGGAGCCGGTGGGCACGGTGATCTCCTTTGCGGGGCGCCTCGGCGGCGCGGGTTCAGGGGGTGCGGGTTCAGGGGGTGCGGGTTCAGGGGGTGCGGCGGATGACCAGGAGGTGGTCGGTGACCTCGGCGGTCTGCCCGCCGGGGCCGGTGGCCGTCCGGTGCAGCACGTCGGCCCGCTCGACCGGCCAGTGCGCCGGGTCCAGGCCGATACCGGCGGCGATCTCGCGCGGGGCCGGATAGCGGATGCCGGGGTCCTGGTTCCACGACCACGGAGCGGTGGAGCCGTGGTCGACGACCAGCAGCCGTCCACCGGGGCGCAGCGCGTGCGCCGCCGCGCGCAGGACGGCGTCCCGGTCCAGGCCGAGTGGGGTGTGCAGATAGTGGGCGCAGATCAGGTCGAACCGGCCGCGCGGGAGGGGTTCGCCCAGGTCGTGCCGCTCGGGGGTGACCCGGTCGGCGAGACCGTGCGCATGGGCGAGACCGGCGAGTCTGCGGACGGCCACATCCGAGATGTCGAGCGCGGTCACCCGCCACCCCTGGCGGGCGAGCCACAGCGCGTCACCGCCGTCTCCGCAACCGAGGTCCAGCACGTCGCCGGGCGCCAGGCCGGTGACCGTCTCGGTGAGACGTACGTTCGGCCGCGGGTCGGCGGGCGCGGCACGGGCCTTGTAGACGCCGTCCCAGAACTCAACCGCTTCGGTGTTCATCGCATCTCCTTCTGTCGGGACGCAGGTCAGCCTCGCGCGGCTCATCGCGACCTGGCACGAAATCTTGCCGTTCTGGCAAGATGCCCCCGTGGATCCCGCGCAGGAGGAGGTACTCGACGCCGTGGGGCCGCGGCTGCGCGCTCTGCGCCGCCGGCGCGGCCTGACCCTCGCCGAACTCGCGGCAGCGACGGGGGTGTCGGAGAGCACGCTGTCGCGGCTGGAGAGCGGACGGCGCCGGGCGACCCTGGAGCTGCTGCTTCCGCTGACCCGCGCCTACGACGTGCCGCTGGACGATCTCGTCGGCGCTCCGCGCACGGGCGACCCCCGCATCCACCTGAAGCCGATCCACCGGTTCGGGACGGTCCTCGTTCCGCTGTCCCGGCGACCGGGCGGCACGCACGCGTTCAAGATGATCATTCCGGCCCGGCCGGAGCCCCTCGAACCGGCTCCGCAGACCCACGAGGGCTTCGAGTGGCTGTATGTGCTCGACGGCCGGCTCCGGCTGGTCCTGGGCGAACGCGACCTGGTGCTGCCCCCGGGCGAGGCGGCCGAGTTCGACACGTCCCGGCCCCATTGGCTGGGCAGTGCAGACGGCGGCACGGTCGAACTGCTCATTCTCTTCGATCTGCAGGGGCTGCGCGCCCATACCCATGCAGACGCGCCCCGGTCGTCCCGGCGCGAGAGCGAGTGACGAGGAGCCGGGCGGAGCGGCTGCGGCGCCCGCATGCGGAGAGGCGGACGGTCCGACGCCGGTGACCGGGCAGCGTGCGGCGCGACGGCATCGGCACGGCCTGCCACGGAGCTGCCGGCCGGATCCCGGTTGCCGCTCCGCGCCCAGGGCGCCCGGTCGCCCTCGGCGGGGCCGGGCGGAATCTCCCTACCGCGGAGGCGGCCGGAGGCGGAGACTCACCGCATGACTGACATCGAGGCGTTCCGGGATGCGGTGACCGCTTGGGCGGCCGGTGGCGCCGGTGACACCGCGCGCGAGCTGGCCGCGCGGCTGTCCGTGCGGACCGCCGTCCTCCTCGAAGGAGCCAGCGACCTGGCGGCGGTCGACGCGCTGGCCGCGCGGCGCGGCCGGGATCTGGCGGCCGAGGGTGTCTGCGTCCTGCCGATGGGCGGTGCGATGAGCGTCGGACGGTTCGCCTCGGTGCTCGGACCGCCCGGCCTGGACCTGCGCCTGACCGGACTGTGCGACGAGGCGGAGCGGCGCTACTACGCGCGCGGGTGGGAGCGTGCCGGTGCGGCACCGCAGGAGTTCTTCGTCTGCGCAGCGGATCTGGAGGACGAGCTCATCCGCACGCTGGGCACGGCGCGGGTGGCGGAACTCGTCCGGGCAGAGGGCGACGAGCGTGCCCTGCGGACGTTCCTGCGCCAGCCTGCGCAGCAGGGCCGCACCCCGCAGCAGCAGTTGCGGCGCTTCCTCGGCACCAAGAAGGGCCGCAAGATCCATTACGGCCGCGTCCTCGTCGAGGCCCTCGCCCCCGACCGGGTGCCGGCTCCGCTCGCGGGTCTGCTGGCCGGGCTCTGAGCAGCGCGGCGGGCAGTGGGGCCGAGGGAGGCAGCCCGGGAGGCAGCCCCGGGCCCGCACGCGCAGGACGGCGGGGAACCGGGCGCGCTCACAGCGGATTCCGCGCACCCGGTCAGCCGGCCCCCGGCACCCGAGCGGAGGTCTCCCCCGGGCGGCGCACGCGTCACACGGAGGCGACCGCACCGCACCGGCGACCGCCGCGAGTCACGCGATCCCACACCTTGACTTGGTACAGACCAATGCAGTTCAGTTTTCCTCACCCCCTACATGCGAGGAGAGCACCGGTGTCGAAGCGACGCGTCATGGCACTGCTGACCGCACTGGCGGTCGGATGCGCCCTGTGGTTTGTCATGCCCACAACTTCACAGGCCGCTCCGGCCCGGAAGGGTGCGGCAGCGGAGTTCGTCGTCAGCGAAGCCCAGTTCAACCAGATGTTCCCGAACCGGAACTCCTTCTACACCTACAGCGGCCTCACCGCCGCCCTGGACGCCTATCCGGGTTTCGCCAACACCGGCAGCGACACGGTCAAGCGGCAGGAAGCCGCGGCGTTCCTGGCCAACGTCAGCCACGAGACCGGCGGCCTCGTCCACATCGTCGAGCAGAACGAGAGCAACTACCCCCACTACTGCGACGCCGGCCAGCCGTACGGCTGCCCCGCCGGGCAGGCCGCCTACTACGGGCGGGGCCCCATCCAGCTCAGCTGGAACTTCAACTACAAGGCCGCCGGTGACGCCTTGGGGATCGACCTGCTCAACGACCCCTATCAGGTGGAGCGGGACGCGGCGGTCTCCTGGAAGACCGCTCTGTGGTACTGGAACACCCAGTCCGGCCCCGGGAGCATGACGGCGCACCGCGCCATGGTCGACGGCGCGGGCTTCGGCGAGACGATCCGGGCGATCAACGGCAGCCTGGAGTGCGACGGCGGAAACCCCGGCCAGGTCCAGAGCCGGATCGACAAGTACCGGCAGTTCACCGCGATCCTGGGGGTGCCCGCGGGTGACCATCTGAGCTGCTGAGCCATCGTTTCAGTCGGTGAGTCGACGGTAGCCGATGAAGGCCGCCGCAACGCCGACGAAGGCGAGGAAGTGTGCGATCTTGCGTCCGCAGCAGCGATGCATGCGTCGGCGGCGCAGACCCCGCCGCGAGCGGATGGGCGAGGTCGCGGACCAGCGACTTGAGGCCGAGGCCGTCGTGCGTGTTGGCGGCGGGGACGCCCACCGACAGGGGCAGCCCGTTTCTGTCCGTGATCAGTGGATTGTCGATCCCGGCTTGCCACGGTCGGTCGGGGTCGGTCCGGTCAGCGGGCCCCTTTCGCGGCTCGCACACTGACGGAGCCGCTCGCGCACCGCGACCGGTCCAACTCGCCTCTGGCTCCGAGTTCGTCGAGAACGACCCGGTGGAGCCTTGCCCGGACCCGGGCTCGGCTCCACTGGGCGAACCGCCGGCAGACCGTGGCCAGGCCGGACCGAACTCCGGCGGCAGCCGACACCACGTGCAGTCCGACGAGGCGAGGAAAATGATCGCTGCCAGAGCCTTGGATCACCGGCACGCCGCCGACCGCCGCCTTGAGGACGCCTTGCCTCCGTCGGCGGAACGACCCGCCGGAACAGCACCCACAACTCGTCCGGCACCAACCGCCCAACCAGCTCCGTCCTCTCGACCCGGTCGAGGCATCTGCTCCGTCCTGCGACGCACCACCACGGCCCATCGTGCCCTCGCCGACCCCGACGACCTCGTCACCACGGTCCGGCACGGCCTACGGCAACTCCAGACCGCCGGTGCCGGATCGCACCGCAAAGGCCGAGGTCCGTCGCACGCACCGGCCGCTGCACCGGGGGATCCGCCGACCGTCCCTCGAACGCTCCTGGCAAGAGTCGAATCACCGCCGGGGCATCCGCCGGACGCCGGAGGGCGCCAGCTCCACCACCCCGCTGTCGAGCACCGTCTTCTTCCCGGATCCGGCCCGAAGAGTCAGCCTGTTCTTCTCCTTTCCCCCCTCCGTGACGACCTGCCAACCCACCCCCAGAGCCTGGGAGTTGAACCGCACAGACGCCCTGGTCCAGGATGTGCCGTCGGGAGCAAGCACATGGTGCTGCCCGCCGGCACCGCCCCGCACAGGCTCGCAGTGCATCGCCAAGGGCTTCAGAGGCCAGGAGAGGGTATGCGCCGTTCCGTCGACGTCGAACCAGCCCTCTGCGACAACGGCGGCCGGCTGCGGTGTCGCCGAAACAGATCGGCGACCCGTCTTCGTGTCCACCACGACAAACGTCGAAGCCGCTTCCTCACACCCGGCCTCCCTCTGCGGATGTTCCGCCAGCAGCAGCCGAGAGCCCCCGGAACTGACGGATGTGAGCTCGTACTTCTCCCCGTCGAACGTGGCGACACGCCGAGCGGCGCCGGACGACAGCCGGTACAGGGCGGCCTTCGCACCGGTGCCGCCGGCGTCGACACGGAGGTACGTCTCCAGACCCGACCTGGTCCGAATGGAGAAGGGTTCGGGCAAGGAGGTCTCCGGGATCGTGATCCCGTCGATGTCCAGCCGCTCCATCGCCTTGCCGTCCGCGGGATACCTGTAGATGCCGGCGTCGGAGGGCGTCTTGCCGACAAGCCCGGGGTCCGCATACGTGATCAGGTCCTCCCCGAGGAACGCCAGGCCGCAGCTGCCGAAGCAGGCCCAGGACCGTTCCGTGCCGGACTCCAGGTCCAGCAGGTGCGCCACACCCTCCAGACCCAGTTGGTCGCCCCGGACCTCGGCCCAGGCGACCCGTGAACGGTCGGGCGACCAGCAGATGTTGGCGGGGGTGTTCCAGCCCGTGGCGGTACCGATCACCCGAGGCTCCTTCTGCGGATCCGTGAGCACTTTGACCTGCGTACCGGTGGCCCACGCCAAGGGACGGAAGACCGAGGCAGGCGGCGACCCGGTGGCCCGCGCGCAGTCCTGGCGAGACCCCGCGTCCTCGGGGCTCGTCGTGCTGATGCACACCGTCTTCTTCACGTCCGCCGTGACCGTGCACTCACCGGACTCGGGCCCCTCTGAGCACCCCCAGTAGAGGATGCTCACCCCCTCCGAAAGGGGGGCGCTCGGATCTACCCTCACCGGTCCCTTCTTCCCCTTCTTCGCCGAGACGACGGTAGTGCAGTCCGTCGTGCCACCCCCGACGGAACAGCCCTCACGCGCCTCGCCCGGCATACCGATCTCGGCCACGGCGGTCGTCACCGTCACGGAGACCGGAACCGTGTCCGAAGACGTGGTGGTCTGCACAAGCACCGTGCCCCCTGCCACCACCGTGGCCAGCCCGCCGCCGATGACCACCTTCGCGGTCACCGACAGACCTCCGACGCCCCCGCTGGAAGCGCCACCGCCCCCTGCGACCGACCCCATGGTGGCCGGGTCCCCGGGCGGCACCGCCCCCGCGGCCTGGCCGGCCCCCTCCCCCACGGCGTCCGCGACCGCATCGACGGCACCTCCCGGATCAGCGTCGCCCCCCGAAGGAGCGCCAGACCCCGAGGCCGATGACCCATCAGGCATCGCGCCACCGTCCGGCACGTCGCACGACGTCTCGGATTCCCACGCAGCGGAGGCGTCCACGCCCCGGCCGAGTTCCCCCCAGAGGCTCCCCGCCGTCGCGAAGGCCGCCGCTGCGGCCACGCGCCGTCCGTCGATCAACCGTCGAACGCCTTCCTCGTGGCTGAGGTAGGCTTGAGTGCCCTTGTCCCCGGCGCGCTGCGCGGCTCGATTCCCCACGTGCAGGATCCGCCCCCACGTCCCCAGCCGCAGCGAACAAGCGACCACCGGTGAGGCAGCACGTGCCAGCCGGGCGCCCGCAGCCGGTACCCCGGCCCGGTCCGCCGCCGCGATGACACCGCTGATCAGCGCCCCGCTCGCGGCCGTCTCCGCCGCCGTCCGACCAGGCGCCGTAACCCAGTGCGCCAGACGCTCCGCGAGGTGCCCGACCGACCCGGCATCCGGGACCAGCCCCTTGGGCAGCATCCCGCCGATGTCCGAAGCGAGGCGGTACCCGTGCGCTGACACGATCGCCAAGCCCTGCGCGACCAGACGTTCGTACACGGCGTTGGGCGAGGCCCCCTCGCCCAGCAGCTCACCCAGCAGGTACTCGCCGACCCCAGAGGATCCAGCCAACGCCAGCAGAACGACCGCCTCACGGTCTGCTCCCGTCAGTCCCGCCAGCAGATCCGGGAGCACCTCGGCCAACTCGGCCGGGCGGCGCAGGCCGAACGGCGCGACCGCCCGCAGCAGCGACAGAGGCGCGCCGCCCGTGGCCCGCCACAGAGCTTCCGCGACCACTTCCTCGTCCTCGCGGAGTGACCTTCCCAGCCGTCCCGACAACAGCTTCGCGCTCTCGCGGTGGCCGAGGCCACCCAGGGCCAACGTCCGGGCCTCGTCGTGCAGGAGGCGGCGCCCCGTGGAGTACAGCACGGTCGCCTCGGGCAACGCGTCCAGGGCACTCCGCCAGACGTCGGCCTCGCACTCGATGTCGTCGACGATCACCGTGGCGCGCACGTCCTTCATCAGACGGCGCAACTCCAGGGTGCTCGGGCGGTATCCGGGTGCCTCCCAGCAGGACTCGAAGATCTCGTGCAGCACGTCCCAGACGTCCCGGCCCGCCCGTCTACGAACACCAACCCGGCGGCGCCATCGGCACCACGTGCACCGTCCGCGACACGGTGCGCGGCCAGGCGCAGCAGGGTACTCTTGCCCATGCCCGGAGGACCATGGACTTGCGCCGCACCGTCCTCGGCCAACCACTCCTCGAGCTGGCGCAGTTCAGTCTCCCGCCCCACGGCGCGACGCACCCGACGCGGCAGCAGTTCCGGTGCGGAACGCCGGCGGGGAACAGGACGTTCCCCCTCGCGGATGACGGTGACGTGGGAACGCTCGGCGGAAACGACGACGTTGTGGTCGCCCACGACGATCTGCCCATATACGTCTCCGGTGACGGTGACAGCTGTCCCGCGGGCGCTCACCGCTCCGCCTCTCCGCAGCCGAGACGCCGGGCGAGTGCAGCGGCCGACGTCTCGCTGTCCCCGCACACGTGCGCCCGGACAGCCGGTCGTGCCAGCAGCTCGCCCAGTGCGTCGGCCAGTTCGGGCAGATGATCGCGGAACCAGTCGTACGCGGCGGCTATCACGTCCGGTTCCGGACACGGACCCGCGACGGTGTCTTCGAGCTCCTGCAGCAGGTCCACCGCCGGCCGCACGACCTCACCCGGCAGGTCAGTGAGCCGTGCCCGCAGCCCCGCGAACTCAGCACGCAGCACCGAACGTTGCGCCCGGCTCAGGCCGTGCTCCCGCGCCGAGGGCGGCTGCACGCCTTGAACGACCGTGTTGCCGTCGCCTGCGACGATCTGGCCGCCGACGTCACGGGTGCGCACGTCGATGCCGCCGTTCCCAGACCTGTTCGGTCCACTCGATCCCGGCCCCTCCGGCGCTGCCTCGCCCTCGGCCCTCCGGGGTTCAGGTGCACTGCCCCGGACCGCCGGGGCCCCGCCCGTACCGCGCACGGTGACCGCCACCCCCGCCAGGGTGGCTGCCGCTGCGGCCACCGTCGCCCAGAGCGTCGCAGCCTCGGTCTCCGCCAGCATCGCTGTGGCCACGAGCCCCGCGACCGCCAGCGCACAGAAACCGAAAGCCGCACGCACGAACAGCCGCTTCCTCCGCGACAACCCCGCCACAGCGCCTCCCCCGCGCTCCGGGTACCGGCGGTTGTGCCGCATCTTCCGGCGCCGAGGCCGTTCCAGGGCGCCCGCAAGCCGGTCACTGCCGACGACCGCCCAGCACCTGACCAGATGGTGTGATCTATATATACGCCACTTTCGGAGTTTCGGTGCGTCTTCTGGCATGATCTGCCGAATCATCGAATTCGGCACCGGACGCGGGAACTCGAACTCCAGGAAGCCGACACCCCGTCCGGCGATATGGCCGCAGCTCTCGCACCACGTTGCCGAATCGGAGAATCGGACTGTGGCACCTGGACACCTTCACCCCGAAGCTGCTGAGCCGTGTCGAGCCGCTCGCGAAAGCCCTCGCAGTCCCGTCGGGCACTTCGCTCGACGATGCTGAAAACCTGGTGACGCATGTTCCGTCGTGGCAACGAAGCACGTCGCAAGGGGGCTCTTCCCCTCGTCGGCGCGGTGGGCGCACACGCGCCCGCGAGACGTCGAGCGACAACGCAAACGTGCGTTCAGGGCAGCGGCTCTCCGCGCGCGCTGATCCACAGCGCGTACCACTCCTCGTGCGTGAGGCGCGGAGCCGCCCCCGCCGCGTCCTTGCAGGCACGGATCCGTTCGGGGCTGGTGGTTCCCACGACGGGGGCTATGCGGGCCGGGTGGCGCTGCAGCCACCACAGCAGAACCGTCTCCGGGGTGGTGCCCTTGGCCGCTGCCAGTTCCTTCAGCAGCGCCGCGGTGCGGTGCTGCTCCGGGGTCTCCTGCCGACCGGTGTAGCGGCCCTGGGCGAGGGCGCCCCACGCCTGGAGGCGGATGCCGTTGCTGCGGCAGTACTCCAGGGTCCCCAAGGGAAAGCCGTTGTCCGCGGCCGCCGCGGTGTTGACGAGGACGCCTGCCTCGAGCCAGTCCCGCCGCTCCAGACTCATCTCCAACTGGTCGACCGCCAGCGGCAGCTCCAGGTGCGCCTGCAGCCCGGCGATCTGGCCGGCGCTCATGTTGGACACGCCGAAGCGGCGCACCAGTCCCTCCCGGTGCAGCGAGGTCAGCGCCTCGGCGACGTCGGCCGGGTCTGCGAGGGGGTCGGGGCGGTGCAGCAGGAGGACGTCGAGGACGTCGGTGCGCAGCCGGGTGAGGCTCTCCTCCACCCGGCGGCGGATACTCGCTCCGCGCAGGTCGTAGTGGCCGGGGCGGTCGCCGTCGGGCAGGCGTATGCCGCACTTCGTCTGCAGCACTATGCGCTCGCGCAACCCCGCCGCGCGGCCGAGGACTTCACCGAAGACGGCCTCGGCCTTGCCGCTGCGGTAGATGTCGGCATGGTCGAAGACGGTGATTCCGGCGTCGAGGGCGGCCTCGACAGCCGCTTCGGCGGCGCCGATCTCCGCCGGGCCGCCGGTCTCCGCCTCCGCGGTCCCGCCGAGTCCCATGCAGCCGTACAGCAGGGCGCCGTCGTCTTCACCTGTCGTCACCCACGCAACGTACCAGCCGAACCCCTGGCCGAACCGGGCTCGTGCCGACGCGGGGGGGGTTCGGGCACCCGGCAGCAGCACCCCCGGCCGGTCGCTCCGCAGCGCGCCGGGCTCTCTGTCCACGGCGGGACGATGCCCGCGTGCACGGGCCCGCTGGACTTCCCCGTCGAGGATGCGGCCCCGTCGAGGATGCGGGGCCGCCCGCGGACGGCTCGCCCCGGACCGGTCGGACGAGGCAGCCGCACCCGTCGCCCCCGGGCGACACCACGGGCAGCGGCAGCGGTCTAACGAGCGGCGGCGCGTGGGGGCCGTGGCGTCGGGTCCAGCAGTCCGGTGACCAGGCGGGTGGTGAGGCGGTGCCAGAAGCCCGGCCGGCGGAGCATCGCGTGGTCCCCACCGGGGACCGGGATCATGCGGGCCTCCGCTCCCCCGGCACGGGCCCGCCGTACGAACTCCTGCGACGCCCGCGGATCCGTCGTGCGGTCACGGTCGCCGTGCACCAGGACGATGCGCGAGTCGGCGAGGTGCGCCACCGGTTCGGCCGCGGGGCACCAGGGCGCGAGGCCGACGACGCCCCGCACGCGCGGATGCCCCGCCACCCGCAGCGCGGCCCGGCCACCCATCGAGTGCCCGACCAGCACGACCGGGACGTCGCCCACCCGGTCCGCCAGCTCTGCCAGGGCGCGCCGGGCGTCCCGCGCCGCGTCCTGGCGGTCGCCGTTCCAGCCCCGGTGGCGGTAGCGGACCGTGCCGAGCACCACGCCCTGCCCCGCTGTCGCCCGCCCGATCATCCGCACGAAGGGCCGCATCCGCGCGCCGGGGAGGTTCCACGGCGGCGGGGCTTCCAACCCGTCGGCGCGGCCACCGTGCAGGACCAGGACCGCGGCCTGCGGTTCGGAAGCGGGCACGGTCAACGACACTGCGGAAGCGGGCTCTTCCACCGGAAACTCCTCGGACTGGGCGGGCGGCCAGGATCGCAGGGCGGGCCGGTCCGAGCCACCGGCGCCCGGCTCCTCTCGGTCACCGGGTACCGGCCGCCTGCGCGGTGCGCCCGCCCACGGGCTCGTCTTCCCCTTCGGAGCCGGAGCGGCCGCGGATGGGTGGGGGCTGCGCGACTCGGCGGAACGATTCCGGGACCGGACGGACTAGACCGACCCATGGGACAGGAGGTGTCCGTGGGACTCGACGTGGGCACGCATACGATGATCTTGCTTCCGGTGAGGATGGGTGAACTCGTATGGGCGGACAGCGCGGACACGCTGTGGTCATAGGCAGCGGCATATGCGGCTTGACCGCCGCGCGCGTGCTGACGGAGCATTTCGACACGGTGACGCTGCTGGAGCGGGACACCCTCCCGGACGGGGACGAGCGGCGACGCGGCACCCCGCAGGCGCGCCATGTGCACGGACTGCTGGCCCGCGGCGCCGGACATCTGGAGGACCTCTTCCCGGGGCTGCGCACGGAACTGGCGCAGGCCGGAGCACCGGTCTACGACCACGGAGCGGGTGCCCGTACCCGCGTGTGGGCCGGGTCGCTGCCGACCGTCACGGTCGGCCTGGAGGTGCAGACCGCGCACCGGGACGCTCTGGAGGGTGCGCTGCGGCGGCGGGTCGCCGCCTTGGAGAAGGTCGCGGTCCGGGACGCCACCGCAGTGACCGGTCTGCACGTGAGCGAGGACGGCACCCGAGCCGAAGGGGTGTCGGTGACGCCGGCTTCGGGCGGCAGCACGGAGGTCATCGAGGCGGATCTCGTCGTCGACGCCTCCGGGCGGAACTCGGCCCTGCCCGACTGGCTGACCGCGGCGGGGTACCCGGCGCCGAAGGAGACAGTGGTGGACGGCGGTCTCGCCTACGCCACTCGCACTGTGCAGGTGGAGCGGGAGCAACCCGCGCAGGGCCTGCAGCAGATGAACCAGCCTCCGGACCGTCCAGGGGGCGTCTACGCCTCGCACACCGGAGGGGGCCGGTGGACGGTCACCCTCTTCGGCGCGGGCGGTCAGCATCCCCCGGTGGACGACGAGGGCTGGCTCGCCTGTGCCGAGAGCCTGGGGAACGAGGATCTGGACCGGCTGCTGGAGCAGAGCACCCCGGTCTCGGGTGTGTTCCAGTACAAGGCGACGGCCAACCGGTGGCGGGCGTACGCCGGGATGCGCCGCTGGCCCGAGCGACTGGTCGCGCTCGGCGACAGTGCGACCGCCTTCAACCCCGTCTTCGGGCAGGGCATGACGATCGCCGTCGGTCAGTGTGTCGCGCTCGGTGAGGCGCTCGCCGCACGCGGCGGGGATCCGGCGGGACTCGGGCGGCAGACCCAGCGGATGGTGGCGCGGTCCGCCCGGATCCCCTGGCTGATGGCCACCTCGGACGACCTGGTGTGGTCCTACGCCATGCGCGGGGCGCGGCTGCCGCTGCACTGGCGGGCGACAGCCTGGTACAAGCAGCGGCTGCTGCACCTGGCCACCCGTGATCCCGGGGTGGTCAAGACCTTCATGCGCGTCTACCACATGCTCGCGAGTCCCGCCGCGATGGCCGCTCCCCGCATCATGAGCCGTGTGCTGTTCGCGGCGAAGAGCCCGTCCCCGGCCTCCGCGGCCCGGCCGGTGGCGGCGCCCCGGGGGAGCTGAGGCGCCGGACCGGAATCGCGGGGGCAAGGACGTCACCCGGGGGCGCCCGGCAGGAGCGGTCGAGGGCGGTGCAACTCCGTTGCAGGGCGGGGCATTCGGCGGCGGGCCCCGCTCCGGCACGGCGATATGCTGCGGATTCGGCGCAGTGATCAACACATCATGGAGTACCCCAGTGACAACCTCGCCCCGCGGGCAGCAGCCCTCCAGCCCCGCAGAGCCGCCGCCCGGCTGCCCCGCCCACGCCTCCGGTGGGAGGCGCGACGACCGTTTCGCGGACGCGGTGCGCCTGTACGGGCCGGAGGTCGAAGCCGACTTCGACGCGGTCGAGGCGCGGCTGCGCCGTACACACGGCCCGGTCGCCCCGGTCCGGCTCTCCGGTGATGTGGGCGCCTGGCTGATTCTGGGATACCAGGAGAACCTCCAAGCGATGCGCAACAGCACGCTGTTCTCCCGGGATCCGCGCAACTGGAACGTGGAGCTTGCCCCGGACAGCCCGCTGGCGCCGCTGACCGCCTGGGCGCCGCTCCCGAACCTGACCGACGGCCCGGAGCACGCACGTCTGCGGGGCGCGGTCACCCACGCGCTGGAGACCTTCGACCGGCAAGGGGTGCGCCGCTACGCGGTGCGCTGCGCGCACCAGCAGATCGACAGCTTCGCGGAGGTGGGCAAGGCGGACCTGGTCTCGCAGTACACCGAGCAGCTTCCGCTCCGCGTGGTGGCGCGGCTGCTCGGCCTGGACGAACAGCACGTACCGCAGTTGATCACCTCGGTCCGCGACATGCTCACCGGGTCGGCCACCGCGGTGCACAGCAACGCGCTGATATCCGGACTCCTCAACGACCTGTTCATGCAGAAGCGGCGGGCCCCCGGGCACGACATCACCTCGTCCCTGATCCGGTACAAGACCGACCCGGCGCGGACCGACGCCGTCCTGACGGAGGACCAGCTCCGGGACGAGGTGCGCGAGCACCTGCGGCTGCTGCTGACGGTCGCGCACGCACCGACCGCCAGTCTGCTGGCCAGTACCCTGCGGATGACGCTGACCGACGCGCGGTTCCGCGGCCGGCTCGCAGGGGGCCAGATGAGCATGCCCCACGCCGTGGAGCAGACCCTGTGGGACCAGCCGCCGTTCCCCCGGCTGGTCGGCCGGTGGGTGAAGGCCGACACGGTGCTGGGGCGGTACGACCTGCGGAAGGGGGATCTGGTGGTGCACGCGATCGGGGCCGCCAACACCGACCCCGCCATCCGGCCCGAGGACGGGGAGCCGGTGCACAACAACTCCTCCCACCTGACCTTCAGTGCCGGTGAGCACGTCTGCCCGGGTCAGGAGCTGGGCCGGGCCATCGTGGAGACGGGTGTGGACACCCTGCTGGAGCGGTTGCCGGACTACCGGCTGTCGGTGGGGCAGGAAGCGGTACTGGAGCATCAGGCCCTGATGTCCCGGGTCCTGGAGTCCCTGCCGGTGGAGTTCACCCCGGTGCCCCGGCACTTCCCCCACGAGCAGGAGGTCGTCCGCCGCCCGCAGCCCGCCCCGGTGGCCCCGCAGCACGCCCCGGCCCCGCCGCCCGCGGCGCCCCAGCAGCAGGCCAGGCGGCGGTCGCTGCTGGGGCGCCGCTGACGGGCGGCCAGAGCGCGGGACCGAGAGGTCCGGGCAGTGCCGTGTGCCGGGCCGGGGCCCGGCACACGGCGCTCGACGGCCGGTCAGACCGCCAACTGCTCCCACCACCAGGCGATCCGCGGCACCGCTACCGGCCGCAGGCTGCTGTCGGCGGGGACCTCGGTGAACCAGCCGTCGGCCGTCGCCGGGGCCTCCGAGGTGTAGCGGCTGCTGCGGCTCGCCCACTCCACGTGTCCGCGCACGAACTGGCCGAGTGCGCGCACGTAGTGCCGCAACGGCGCGTCCGCGCCGGAGGTGACCTGCCGGGAGAGCGCGAGGAAGAGGGCCATGACGCGATCGCGCAGGACGATCGCCTCGTGCAGAGCCCGTGCCGCATCCCAGCCGTGCTCGGCGGCCAGGACGTCGACGACGTTGAGGTCGTCGTCGGCGCGGGCGATCTCCTTGGGGCGGCTGTAGAGATCGTTGTCGAGCGCGACGAGGGTCCAGGTGATCTCTGTCAGCGCTCCGACGTCCGCCCGGTTCAGCTCCTCGACGGGTACCGGGCGGCCGAGGGCGACGGGCAGCAGCGCGGTCGCCGGTGCCATTCCTATCGCCCCCATCCACACCGGCAGATACTCCTGGAGCACGGGAAGCCCCTCGGAGCGACGGAACGCGGTCTCCGCCGGGAGGGCGGAGAGGTAGGTTCGCATGCCCGCCCGCCAGCGGTCCATCTGCTGGGGGTCGGCGTGCTCCGCCAACCCGGCGGCGATCGCCTGGAGTGCCCTGCCGAACGGCGAGTCGTCCGGACGCAGAAGCGTGCCGGGGGTCAGCACCTCTTCCAGGCGAATCGTTTCAGCAGCGACGTACTCCGGTGCCGGCTCGCCCTCGTCGCACATCCCGTCGTCGAGCGCGAAGAGAGTGGCGTGCAGCCGGGCGATCCAGGTGAGTACGGCGCCTTTGCCCGCGGGGACGGTACGGGTCGTCAGCCCGCCGAAATCGGCCTGCTCCAGTCTGCGGAGTTGGACAGGATCCGATTCCAGCCCGTAGTCGTGCACGAACCTGGCCGCTGCTGCGCCCAGTTCGTACGCACCGGTCTGCTGTCCGCCGGGCAGGGGACACCAGAAGGACGGCACCGGAAGGACAGCGGTGGTCATAGCGCAGGCCCCTGCGGACGGACGGCGTGGGCCCGATGCGGTATCGGCAGGTCCGCAATGCAGCTGATCATGAGACTCCCAGGGATGATGAGCGCCACGAGGGGGAACGTGGCGTCGTGATCATGGCCATAGTTGCCCCGCATAGACCAGCGGCATTCAACCGTTGATTGAATATGTGATCAGCTTCTCGCCGGATGCCGAACTCACGCCGTCATCCGGCCCCGAAGGGGCCGGAAGTCGACGATCCAGCGGGGAGCGGCGAGCTGTGCACACCAAGAGCACGGCTGCTCCAGCGCTGACGCCCTCTCAGCTCGCAGCGCTCCGAAGCACCCCTCGGGTGCGGCCTGCCCGGAATGTCCACCGGGGGCCGCCGAGAACGGCGGCCGGCATGGACCGGCGCCCATGCGGCCGGGTCAGGCGGTATACGCCCCGCTGGACGGAGCGTGCGTCACGGGCATTGCCACCTTGCCGATCGTCCGGGAGCTCTCCAGCAACCGGTGCGCCTCGCGGAGCGTGTCAGCCGTCAGCGGACCGAGAGTCCGGGTGAGGGTGGACTCGAGGACCCCGGCGTCGAACAAGGCGGCCACCCGGACGAGCAGGTCGCGCTGGGCGGTGCTGGTGGGATCGTGCAGCGGCCTGGAGAACATCAACTCCCAGTGCCAGGTCTGACTCCTGGCCTTGAGCGGGAGAGTGTCGAGGCCCTCCGGTTCGTCGACGGCCACCACTTGTCCGTGAACGTTCATGATGTCGGCGTAGGTCTGCACATTGCCCGCGGAGAAGGGCGAGAAGATGTGGTCGACCCCGCCGGGCGCCACCTCGGCGACCTCCTCGCGCAACCGGCGGTGGTCGACGACATGGTGTGCACCCATTCGCCTGGCCCACGCCTGCGACTCGTCACGCGACGCGGTGGCGATGACGGTCGTACCTGTCAACTGCCGGGCCAATTGGGTGACCATCGAACCGACACCGCCCGCACCCCCCACCACCAGAAGGGTGCCGGCGCTCTTCGCGGTGAGCCCCATCCGTTCGAACAGCGTCTCCCAGGCCGTGATCGCGGTCAGCGGTGCGGCTGCGGCCTGGACGAAGTCCAGGGAAGCGGGCTTGGGCCCGACGATCCGCTCGTCGACCAGGTGGTGCTCCGCGTTGGATCCGGTGCGCGCGATGCTGCCGGCGTAGTAGACCTCGTCCCCCGGGGCGAAGAAGGTGACCTCGCTGCCCGTGGCGACGACCACTCCGGCCGCGTCGAAGCCCAGCACCTTCGGCGCCGCCTGCGCGGGGAAGGAGGCGCGGACCTTCACATCGACCGGGTTCACCGAGACGGCGCGCACCTCGACGAGCAGGTCGTGGGGACCCATCGGATCGAGGGGCACGTCCAGCACGGCGAAGGACGCCGGGGCGTCGACCTCTCCGGCTGCCGGCGCGGCGACGGCCGTGGTGGTACGAGGGGGTGTGAGCACAGTGCTGCCTCCTGCGAGTCCGCCCCGCCGCAGGCGGGACGCCAGGGCGGGTCAGTGACGTACGGCGGGGCGGTCGATGAACTCGATGACCTCGTCGTCGAGCCCGTGGACGAATCCGACGTGGAGGATCATGGGCACGTCGCCGCTCGTCTCGATCACGGAAGGCTCCATGAGGGGACGCGCACCGGCGGCCACGGCCCGCTGGAAGAGGGTCACCGGATCGTCCGTGCGGATCGCGAAGTGCACGAGGGCGGCCCGGTCGGCCCGCTCCTCGTCGGTGGGCCGCCGTCGCGGGACGAGACCGGTCGGGGAACCTCCGGGCGGCGTGGAGGCGGCGTCGAACAGTTCGATGACGCGGTCGTCGCCGGCGTCCAGGAAGACGCACCGGTGCACCCCGGCGTCGGGTGCCGACCATTCCTGCGCCACCCGGAAGCCGAGCGCTTCGGTGTAGAAACGGACGGTTGCGTCCAGGTCGTAGCAGTGCAGCGCGACGTGGTCGAGGCCGCGGTTGAGCATGGGGGCGGTCATGGTGGTGCTCTCCGGTGGTCGGGGTGCCCTCCGGGCGGAGGACGTGTTCGAGTGTGCTGCGGCATCGGCCATAAGTCCAAGTACTCCAGTTTGTGAAAACGATAAACTGAGCTCATGACCACATTGCGGCAACTCGAGTACTTCGTCGCCATCGTCGACGAAGGCTCCTTCACCGCGGCGGCGGCCCTGCTCGACGTCACCCAGCCGGGCCTGTCCCACCAGTTCCTCGCTCTGGAGAAGGAGGTCGGCGGCCGGCTGCTGGAGCGGCTGCCACGCGGTGTGCGGCTCACCCCCGCGGGACGGGCCATGCTGCCGTCCGCGCGTGCCGCACTGGCCGATGTCCGCCGCTGTGTCACCGCGGCTCGGCGCGCGACCGGCGTCGCCTCCGGCGAGCTGCAGATCGCCGCCCTCTACTCGGTCAGCAGCGGCATCCTGCCCACTGCGTTGTCGCGGTGGCGAGCGCTCCACCCGGAAGTGCGGATCACCCTCTTCGAGCACCGACAGGCGAGCGAGATGGCCGCGGCGATGGCCGCGGGGCAGGCGGATGTGGCGATCGGGCCGCCGCCGCCCGGCTGGGAAGGCATCGTGCGCCACCTCGGCGAGGAGGAGTTCGTCGTCGTCGCCGGAGCCGACGACCCAGCCGCCCCGGCCTCCGGCAGCACGGTGCGCCTCGCCGACCTGGCCCGGCGGGACTGGGTGCACTTCACCCATGCGAGCGGCCTGGCCGACACGCTGGAGGAGGCGTGCGGCGCGGCGGGGTTCCGCCCGTCCGTCGCGGTGCGCACCGAGCAGGGCCCCTCCGCCGTCAACTTCGCCGCCGCCGGACTGGGCCCCACCCTCGTCCCGGGCAACGTCGTTCCCCGGCACTTCCCCGGAGTGGTCCTGCGTCCGGAGCCGCCGTTCCGGCGGTCCGTGGCCGCCTACACCCGCACCGGCGCCGACCCGATCGCCGGCGCCTTCCTGGACGTGCTCTCCGACGTGCCGCTCACCCCCACCCACGTGCGCAGGCGTCTCGGTGACAGCTCATGAGCCGCCGCAGGGGCGTGCCACGCCCGCTTCGCCGTCGGCCTCGCCCCCGAGCGGACGGGGAACCGCGCGCCCCTCGCCGCGACAGCCGCTACGGGATCGCCCCTCCGCGAAGCGGCGGGCCCGCGCCGCTCTGACCTTGTGACGGTTGCCGCAGTGCTCCATGGAGCACCAGCGGCGGCGGCCCGGCCGTCGTTTGCCGCTCCGGCCCGCGCCGTCGACGAGTCCCGGAGCCGAGTGCGCGGACTCCCCGGCGGGCCGTTCGGCATCCGGAAAGCTGCACATCGTAAAAAGTACACTTTCGGATGACTTCACCACTGGCCAGCCCTGCGCACGGGCAATGCCTGAGTAGCCGCTTCACGAGAAGTGGCTCAACTACCGGTTGCGCGGGCGTGGTTGGTCGCCCGGCTCGGTCCTGCGGCAGCCGGCGCGCGGAGAGGGCGGACGCGGATGAGCATGATCCAGACCGGCAAGCTGAACCTGAGTTCCTCGAACCCTGTGGCCACGCAGGGCGGCGACATCTCCACCTTCACCCAGGTCACCTTCCCCTCGGCCTTCCCGAGCGGGTCCTCGGTGATCGTGGTTCCCTTCGTCCAGACGTTCAACGGCCCCGACACTCCCGGCCTGCGCATCGCTGATGTCACCACCACCGGCTTCAAGATCCGCATCAACGAGATCCATGTGAACGGCAAGGTCACTTCGGACGGGACACACACGTCCGAGACGGTGGGATGGATCGCCTCCACCGTGTGAGCGAGCAGGGAAGGGCGGGCCGCGGCCGGCCGCGGCCCGCCCTGACGGCGCTGCTCGTGCGTTCACGGGGGCACGGTCGGCGGCGGATGACGGCCCTGGGCAGCGGATGCCCGAAGGCGGTGCACAGGTCGACGCCCGTCCCGGGGCCGTGGCCGGCCGCGGGGCCCCGGGACGGGCAGCCGCTCGGCTGCACCGTGGAGATCGCTGCCGGTCGGTTCCACGACGAGGTCGTCATCCACTGCTGACTCCCGTGCTGTCGAGTCGGCAGGGGTGAAGCGGACCGGGAGCCGGGGCAGCGCCCGGTGGCAGGACCCGTGCCGCCGGAGAGGATCGCCCGGTCTCAGACCTGGCCCTCGGCACCCGGAAGGGCGACGGGGGCCGGAGGCCGGCCGGGACCGGTCGGGTGGGTGCCCGTCACCGCGCTGACCAGCGAGTACAGCGAAGTGGTGGCGGCGACGAAGAGGCGGTTGCGCTTGGCGCCGCCCCAGGCGATGTTGGCGACCGGCTCCGGTACGTCGAGCCTGCCGATCAGGGTGCCGTCCGGGTCGTAGCAGTGCACACCGTCGTTCATCGCCGCCGCCCACAGCCGGCCGTCGGCGTCGAAGCGGAGGTTGTCGAAGCGGGCGTCGGGCCGCTCCGCGGCGTCGGCGAACACCGCACCCCCGTCGAGCGATCCGTCACCGCGCACCTGAAAGACCCGGATGCATCCGGCGCGGGTGTCGGAGACGAACAACTGCCGCTCGTCCGCCGAGAACACCAGTCCGTTCGGGGCTCCGAAGCCGTCCGCTGCCACCTCCACCCGTCCGGTCGCGGGATCGATCCGGTAGACGTTGTTCGCGCCGATCTCGCTCTCCGCCCGGTGCCCCTCGTAGTCGCTGGTGATGCCGAAGTCCGGGTCGGAGAACCAGATCGCGCCGTCCGACGTCACGGCCGCGTCGTTGGGGCTGTTCAGCCTCTTGCCCCGCCAGCGGTCGGCCAGCACCGTGCGGGTGCCGTCGTGCTCGGTCCGGGTCACCCGGCGGTTCCCCTGCTCACAGGTGATCAGGCGGCCCTGCCGGTCGAGGGTGTTGCCGTTGGTGTGACCGGCCTCGCGCCGGAAGACCCCCACGGCGCCGGTCTCCTCGTCCCAGCGGAGCATCCGGTCGTTGGGAATGTCGCTCCAGACCAGTTGCCGCCAGGCGGGCACGTACACCGGACCTTCGGCCCAGCGGGAGCCGGTGTGCAGCACCTCCCACCGCTCGTCGCCGTTCATGCAGCGCCCGGAGCGGAAGCGGTCGTCGAGGCACTCGTAGAGCGGGGGCCGTTGTTCAGCACTCATGGAAACACCCTCTCGCACCTGAATCACATTCGGTGCTTACTCGCATCAACAGTATGATGTATTGCTAGCACAAGATTTTGTCGAATGGGAGAGCTGTGGATCACATCGACCGCGCCCTGCTGACCCGACTCCAGCGGGACGCCACGGAGTCCTACGCCGCCCTCGGGGAGGCGGTCGGCCTGTCCCCCGGCGCCACCCACGAACGGGTGCGGAAGCTGCGCGAACGCGGGGTGATCCGGCGTACCACCGTCGAGGTGGATCCGGCCGCGGTGGGTGGGAACGTACTGGCCTACGTCATGCTCGACTCCACGTCCTGGATGGGTGATTCCGCACCCGATCTCGCCGCCCTGCCCGAGATCCAGGAGGCCCATGTCATCGCCGGCAGCGCCTCGGTGCTGGTGAAAGTGCGCACCTCGACCACCGTGGAGCTGCAGGACGTACTGCGGCGGCTGTACGCGATCGAGGGTGTCAGCGGGACCCAGGCCACCGTCGTCCTGGAGACGTTCTTCGAGCGGCCGGTGCCGGTGAAGGACGCGTGAGCCGCCCACCCGGCGCACCCAACTCCCGTGCACGGACACGGCAGGTTCCTCGGGTACCGCCGCGCCGGGCACTGCGGCGCGGCGGCGAGCCGCGGCAGGCACGCGTAGTCTGCCGGGGGCGTCCGCGGTCCGCGTGCTGCCCCGCACGTCCCGCGAAGGCACGTGACACGACCAGGAATCGGGAGTCCGGCACCGTGCAGGAACCCTCGTCGCGCCGCAAGCAGCCGCACGGGCAGGCCGGTTCACCACAGCGTGCGAGCCCGCAGCGGGAGCGCCCGGTGCGCGCGCTGGAGGGCGGACCGGCGGGCCGCACCACGTACCTCGTCACCGGGTACGCCGAAGCCCGGCAAGCGCTCGGCGACCCGCGGCTGTCGAAGGACACCGCCGCCTTCTTCTCGGACGCGCCCTCGCGGCGCCGTCTGCACCCCGCCGTGGCCCGGAGCATGCTGGCCGGCGACCCCCCGCGGCACACCCGGCTGCGGAAGCTGGTCACCAGGGCCTTCACCACCGGGGCCGTCGCCGCGCTGCGCCCGTTCGTCGAACAGGTCACCGCGGAACTGCTGCAGCGCTGGCCCTCCCCCGGGCCGGTCGACGCCGTCGAGGAACTGGCCATGCCGCTGCCCGTCACAGTCATCTGCGAACTGCTGGGGGTGCCCGCGAGCGACCGCGCAGACGTACGACGCTGGTCAGCGGACCTGTTCGCGGCAGGCCGGCCCGAGCTGATCGACGCGGCCTCGCACGCGCTGGCCGACTACCTGACCGGGCTCGTCGCCGAGAAACGCGTCCGGGGCGGGAACGGGCTCCTGGACCGCCTCATCGCGGTCCGGGACGGCACTGACCGGCTGAGCGAGGAGGAGCTGGTGTCCCTCGGCGTCCTGCTGCTCGTCGCCGGACACGAGACGACCACACACTTCATCGGCAGCTCGCTCCTCGCCCTGCTGCAGCATCCCGCCGAGCTCGAACTGCTGCGCCGAGCCCCCCACCGGGTACACGACGTGCTCGACGAGCTGCTCCGGCACAGCTCTCCCGTGAGCACGGCCACCTTCCGGTTCACGACGCGGCCCAGCACACTCGGCGACACCGAGCTGCCGCCGGGATGCCCGGTGCAGGTGGCGATCGGCGCCGCCAACCGGGATCCCGACCGGTATCCCTCGCCCGACCGGCTGGACCTCGCCCGGGACGCCTCCGGGCATCTCGCCTTCGGTCACGGCATCCACCGGTGTCTGGGGGCGCCGCTCGCCCGGCTGGAGGGGGAGATCGCGCTGCGGATGGTGCTGACCCGGTTCCCGGACATCCGGCCGGCCGTGGACCCGGCGGAGCTGGAGTGGCGCCCGACCCGGCTGGTCCGCGGCCTGTCCGCACTGCCCGTGCTGGTGTGACGGCGGCTCACCGGGCGGCCCGGAGGAAACCGGGGCCGTGGGCCCGGGCCCGGCGCGGCGCCAGGGGCGGCGAGCTCAGCGGATGCGGTAGCTGTCCCCGTACACCTTCCAGTCCAGCGGCGGGTCGAGGTCGAGGTTGCCGCGGCGCAGGAAGACGCGCTGTGCGGTCTCGACCCGGCTCGTGTCGCTGTGTGCTTCCTCCTGCTTCATCGCCCGGACCCGCGCGTCGAGGAAGGCGTGGAGGTACGCGGTCTCGTCGCCGCCCGCGGCAGGGGGCCGCGTCCGGGCCAGAGCGCGCTCGCGGATGCCGCCGAAGCCGGTGCCGCCGCTCCCGCCGCCGTGCATGACGTAGGCGTCGTAGTAGGCGAACTGCCCCAGTGCCCGCAGCCCGTCGGCCTTGCCCCGTGCGACCGCCGGAGCGAAGTACCCGCGGTCGCGTTCGTCGTCCTGGGCCTGCCGGAACACCCGGTCCCGGGCGGCGGTGCGCCAGTCGCCGGGAAAGCGCGGGTCGAGCCCGTCGTGCGAGTCGGAGCCGGCCACTGCGCGCAGCGCGGGCAGGTACGGGGCCAGGGCGTTGTCCGGTGCGCGTTCCGTGTACAGCTCGACGAGGTCGAGCAGGTCCCCCGTACCGGAGCAGAACCCGATGATCCCGGCGGTGTATCCCCGGCCGTCGCCGATGTCCTCGATGTACCCGTACTGCGCCTGCCAGTCGAGCGAGGAGTTCTCGGCGCTCGAGACCAGTTGCATGGCGATCTCCTTCCGGGCGGGATCGTCGAGTCCCGCTCCCGGCACGTCGGCCGAGGCGGCCGGGAGGAAGCGGGCCCCCGCCAGGGGTACCGACGCAAGGGACGCGCCGGCGAGGGCGAGCACCGTACGGCGTGAAGGGCTCCCGCGCCGCGGCGAACCGCCGGACCGTGACATCTGCAGGCTCCGAGTCGATGTGGGGGCGGCCGCCCGGGACGTCTCCGTGCGGCCGTCAGGAGAGTTGGCTGAGGACTGACTACCACAGCGTGCCCCTGCCGGACACCCTGCCGAGCCGCGCCGGCCGCCCTCCCGTGCGGCGCCGGCGGTCTCCCGGTGCCGCGTGCTGCTGACGTCGGCGGGCGGGGCGTGCGGCGCTCCCGTGCCGCTGCCCGTACCGCCCTGGCCGGACGTCGCCAGGGTGCGCTCCGTCGCGGGGCGACTGCTCGCACTCGAGGCCGTCAGGCTGCCAGAAGTTCACCCATCCAGGTCTCGACGGCGTCGGGAGTACGGGGAAGCGCCCCCGACAGCAGCCGCGCGCCCTCCGCTGTGATCACCAGATCGTCCTCGATCCGCACCCCGATGCCCCGCAGTTCGGCGGGCAGCGTCTCGTCGTCCGGCTGGAAGTAGAGCCCCGGTTCGACGGTGAGGACCTGGCCCTCGGCGAGGGTGCCGTCGAGGTAGGCGTCGGCGCGCGCCCGGGCGCAGTCGTGGACGTCCAGCCCGAGCATATGGCCGCTGCTGCACAGCGTGTAGCGCCGGTACCGCTCGCCGTCCGGGCTCTGGAGGATGCCCCACTCGGTCAGGCCCTCGGCGACGACCCGCATTCCGGCGCGGTGGAAGTCGCGGAAGTCCGCGCCCGGCCGCAGCGCCGCGATGCCCGCCTCCTGTGCGGCCAGCACCAGTTCACAGACCTGTCGCTGGACGGACGAGTACCGGCCCGAGAGCGGGAGGGTGCGGGTGATGTCCGAGGTGTAGAGGGTGTCGGTCTCCACTCCGGCGTCCAGCAGCAGGAGTTCGCGTGCGTCGAGGGGACCGTCGTTGCGTGTCCAGTGCAGGACGCAGGCGTGCGCGCCGGCCGCGGCGATGGTCTCGTATCCGGTTCCGTTGCCCTCGGCCCGGGCGCGCAGGTTGAAGACGCCTTCGACCCAGCGCTCGCCCCGGGGGTGCTCCAGTGCGCGGGGAAGCGCCCGCACCACGTCCTCGAAGCCGGACACCGTGTGCCGTACGGCCTCTTCGAGCTGTGCGACCTCCCATGGGTCCTTCACCAGCCGCAACTCGGCCAGCACCGAGGCCAGTTCGCTGTCGCGGTCGGCGTTGCGGCCGCTGATCTCCCGCGCCGGACGGTCCAGCGGGACGCACCGGATGCCGGTGAGCTGCTCCGCTTCCTCGAGGTCCGGCCTGGGCCCGACCCAGAACTCCCCGTGGCGCCGGTCCCGGTAGAACGCGTCGCCATCCGTGCGGGGCGAGCGGGGCCGCAGATGGAGCACGGCCTCGTGGCCGTGCGGCCCGGACGGCTCCAATACCAGTACGTGGCCCGCCTGTTCTTCGCCAGTGAGCGCGGTGAGCCAGACGTACGCGCTGTGCGGGCGGAACCGGTGGTCGCAGTCGTTCGAGCGGACTTTCAGCTCACCGGCCGGGACGACCAGCCGCTCGCCGGGAAAGCGGGCGGAGAGCTGCGCCCTGCGTGCCGGGGTCACCGCGGCGCCGGGCAGTGCCCTGCCGTCGGACACCGGCGCCGGTCGCCACCCCTGGGCCATGAAGCGCTTGAGTTCGTCCGAGTAGGGCAGGTCATGGCTCACGGTGCGGACGGCGGCGGCGTCCTGCCGGATCACGGGCACAGGCGCTCCCTCTCGGGCGAGCGGACAGTACAATTTCATATTTTACCCAAGACGCCGCGTGTGTCACCGGCCCGCACGCTCCTGGTCCATGACGCCGCGCCCGGCGAACGCAACCGGGGTCGGGGGCAGGTCCCCGCCCCCTCGGCGGGTGTGCGGCGCACCGCAGGCGGCAGACGGCTACTCCGCCGGGGAGCCGCCGCCGCGCTCCCACTGGGTGCGCAGTCGGCCCAGATGGGTGCGCATGCACGCCTGCGCACCCGCCGCGTCGCGGGCCAGTACGAGGTCGAGCAGCACCTCGTGCTCCTCGGCGGATTCGATGAGCTGGCCGCTCTCCGCGAGACCCGCGAGGCCGTAGAGACGTGAGTGGCTGCGCAGTTGGGCCACGGTCTCCACCAGGCGCCGATTGCCCGCGCGTTCGAGCAGAGCCAGGTGGAAGCGGCGGTCGGCCTCCAGGAAGCCGACGAGGTCGCCGGCGCGGGCGGCCGCGACTATCTCCTGCGCAACAGGGCGCAGCTCCTCCAGCCGGGCGGAGTCGGCGCTGCGCGCCACCTCCCCGACGGTGGGCACCTCGATCAGCTCGCGGATCCCGACGTACTCGGCCAGATCGCGGCGCGACAGCTCGGTCACCCGGAAACCTTTGTTGCGCACGGGCTCGACCATGCCCTCCCGCGTGAGGTCCAGCATGGCCTCGCGCACAGGCGTGGCCGAGACGCCGAACTGCGCGGCGAGTTGAGGTGCGGAGTACACGGTGCCGGGGCGCAGCCGACCGGCGATCAGCGCGGCACGCAGGGCCTGCGCGACATGGTCGCGGATGCTGAGCCGGTCCGGCACGGCGGGCAGCTTCAGCGGGCGGTCTGCGGTCATGGGTGCGCTGCTCCTCGGCGTGCGGGGACGAGCGTGATCGTGCTGGTGATCGTGTCGAGTGTAGGGCGAGCGCGTCGCCGTCGGCGGGGCTCCGGGAATCCCGCCGCCGCACGGCCCTTCCCCCATGACATGTGATGTGTGAAATTGTACTGAGCCGATTCGTCGTGCTCGCGTCAAGGAGCGCAGCACGACCCCCACCGGATCGGACCGGTGAACACCCCCACAGGAGGCATCAGATGCTCTGCCGAGGACGAAGAACGCGCAACCTGTTACGCAGCCACCTGATACGCGCCGTCGGCGCCGGAACTCTCGCGCTCTCCCTGGCCGCGGGCGCCGCACAGCTCGGCGGCACCCCGGCCCGCGCCGCAGCGCCCGGAGACTCCGCCCGGGACGTCGCCCCGCACCGGGACAGCGGCCCCCGGGCGGTCCGCACCGGAGAGGAACCGGAGCACATCCAGGGCAGACGGCTCGAGGTGGCGGACCGCGCACCGCTCCCGGCGTCCCCCGACCGGCTCCGGACGGACTACGACAGCCCCGCCCCCCGGCCCCCTCGCGAACGGCCCTCAGCCCGGCTCGCACCGGCCGACGGCCACGCCCGCGCCGCCTGTTCACCCGGGGACTTCGCGCGGACCGGGGCAGCGCTCGTCGAGCAGATCACCTCGACCACGACGGACTGCGTCAACTCCCTCTTCGGCCTCACCGGAAGCGACGCTCACGGCGCCTTCCGCGAGGAGCAGATGGTCACCGCCGCGGATGCGCTGCGCAGCCGCTCCGCCTCCTATCCGGGGGACGGCAGCACCGGTATGCCGCAACTCGTGCTCTTCCTGCGGGCCGGGTACTACGTGCACTGGTACCACGAGCAGGACGTCGGTGCGTACGGACCGGAGCTGAAGTCGGCTCTGCGGGGCGGACTCGACGCCTTCTTCGGCTCGCAGCACTCCCGCGACGTCACGGATGCCAACGGCGAGACCCTCTCCGAGGCGGTCACCCTCATCGACAGTGCGGAGGAGAACGCGCACTATCTCGGCGTCGTCAGGCGGATGCTGACGGGCTACGACAGCTCCTACGACGACAAATACTGGATGGTCAACGCCGTCAACAACGCCTACGGGGTGCTGTGGCGAGGCCATCAGATGCCCGGCTTCGTCCGGGCAGTCCAGCGGGATCCGCGCGTCCTGGCGACCCTGCACACCTTCGCCCGCGACCACCTCGGCCTGCTGAACGGCGAACACTACTTCCTCACCTACAACGCGGGACGCGAACTGGGCCGGTTCCTCCAGCACGCGTCGCTGCGCCGCACCGTCCGCCCGCTGGTGAAGGACCTGCTGGACGCCAGTGACATCACCGGCGACACCGCCGCACTGTGGGTGGGCGTCGCGGAGATGGCGGATGCCTACGACAGGGACAGGTGCGCGTACTACGGCGTCTGCGACCTCAAAGGCAAGCTGACGAGAGCCGTGCTCACGGACAGGAAGTCCTGCAGCGACAGCATCACCATGGTCGCCCAGGACATGAGCGCCCAGGACTTCAGAGCCGCCTGCGACAGTCTCGAGGGGCAGGACGCGTACTTCCACCGGGTCGCCCGGGACAGCGGGCCGGTCGCGGACGACCGGAACAGCAGCATCGAGGTCGTCGTCTTCGACTCCAGCCGCGACTACCGGATCTACGCGGGCGCCCTCTACGGCATCGACACCGACAACGGTGGCATGTATCTGGAGGGCGATCCGTCGGCGGCCGGCAACCTTCCCCGCTTCCTCGCCTACGAGGCCGAGTGGCTGCGGCCGGACTTCCGGATCTGGAACCTCAACCACGAGTACACGCACTATCTCGACGGCCGCTTCGACATGTACGGCGACTTCGAGGCCGGGACCTCCACGCCCACGGTCTGGTGGATCGAGGGCTTCGCGGAGTACGTGTCCTACTCCTACCGCCGGGTCCGCTACGACGCGGCGATCGACCGGGCGGGCAGCAAGACCTACCCGCTGAGCACGCTGTTCGACACCACGTACCAGAACACCGACACCGACCGCACCTACCGCTGGGGGTACCTGGCCGTGCGGTACATGCTGGAAGAACATCCCGGCGCGGTGGACGCGGTACTGGCCTCCTACCGGACGGGCGCCTGGGACACCGCCCGCAGATACCTGAAGGAGGCCATCGGCTCGCGCTACGACCAGGACTGGTACACCTGGCTCGACGCCTGCGCGGCCGGCGGCTGCACGACCGGGTAGCCGAACCGCCGCCGGGTCCGGCGTTCGGCGCCGGACCCGGCACCACCGGCCCGGCCCCGGAGGGAACCCGGCCCGCCGCGAGCCGCCGGAGGCCGCGGCGGGCCCCGCGTCACTTCCGGTCCGCGCCCCCCGTGCGCACCGCGCCCGCGCTCGCCCCGATCACCAGGGCCACGGCCAGACACTGCACGACAGTGAGTTCCTGGCCCAGCACCAGGAACCCCGCCAGTGCCGCGATCCCGGGAGCCAGGCTCATCAGCACCGCGAACGTCGCCGCAGGCAGCCGGCGCAGCGCCAGCAACTCCAGGGTGTAGGGCACTCCCGAGGACAGCAGCGCCACCGCCAGCCCGAGCCCCAGCACCTCGGGCTCCAGCAGCGCACCGCCCGCCGACCCGATCCCCAGCGGCAGGCTGACGAGCGCGGCCACCACCATCGCCACGGCCAGCCCGTCCAGCCGCGGGAAGCGGGCCCCGGTCCGGGAGTTGAAGACGATGTACGCCGCCCACATGGCACCCGCACCCAGCGCGAAGGCGACACCGGCCGGGCTCAGCGCGCCGAAACCGCTCCGGCCGAGCAGGAAGACTCCCACGAGCGCCAGCCCCGCCCACACCAGGCTCAGCGCCCTGCGCGCGGTGACGACGGACAGCGCGAGCGGGCCGAGCACCTCCAAGGTCACCGCCGGACCCAGCGGAATCCGGTCGACCGCCTGGTAGAAGAGGGTGTTCATACCGGCGAGCGCCAGCCCGAAGGCGACGACCACGGCCCAGTCCGTCCGGCTGTGCCCGCGCAGCCGGGGGCGGCAGACCACCAGCAGCAGTACGGCCGCCAGCGTCACCCGCAGCGCCACCACGCCCAGCGCTCCGGCACGCGGGAAGAGCAGGGCCGCGACAGCCGAACCGAACTGCACCGAGAACGCCCCGGCCAGCACCAGCCCGATGCCGCCGAGACTGCCGACCCCGGCAGGCACGCGGGCGGAACCCGCCCCGCCCGCCACCGCCGTACCGCGCGCCGTCGCGGATCCGTCGCCCGCGGTCTCCACCCCGGAACCCGTATGTGTCATACGGCTCACGCTAGCGTCGGCTCCCGGCACCGGGAAATGCCGAATTCTCAGCGGTTATGCTTCACAGGCATGACTATGGAGCTGCGCCATCTGCGGGCCTTCCTCGCCATCGCCGAGGAAGGCAGCATCACGCGTGCCGCCGCCAGGCTGCACACCGGCCAGCCCGCCCTCTCCCGGACGCTGCGCCAGTTGGAGACCCATCTCGGCGTGCGCTTGGTCGACCGCTCCACCCACCACCTCGACCTCACCGCGGCGGGCCGCACCTTCCGCGACCGCGCCGCCACCGCGCTGGCCGCCGCGGACGCGGCCTTCGACCCCCGTTCGATGGCCGCAGCCCGGCCGCTGCGCCTCGGACACCCGTGGGCCGCGCTCGGGAGCTGGACCGTCCCGCTGCTGCGCCGCTGGGACCAGGAGCACCCCGAGGTGCCGCTGGAGCTGCGCCGGATCGACGACCGGACGGCCGGACTCACCCGGGGCAAGGTCGACGCCGCACTGCTGCGGGGCCGGGTCGCCCCACTGCCCGGCATGGTCACCGAGCTGCTCCTGGAGGAGGAGCGCGTGGCAGTGGTCCCCGAGGGCAGCGACCTCGCGGACCGCGCGACGCTCACCCTGGCGGACCTCGCGACCTGGCCGATCGCGCTGAACACCGTCGCGGGCACCACCACCCTGGACCTGTGGCCCGTGGGCGCCCGGCCCGCGGCGACACGGGAGGTGGCCAACACCGACGAGTGGCTGACCGTGATCGCCGCGGGCCGGGCAGTGGGCATCACGACCTCGGCGACGCCCGGACTGCACTCCCAGCCGGCGCTCGCCTACCGCCCGCTGACCGACGCGCCACCGGTCCCGCTGATGCTGGCCTGGCCCCGCGACGTACCGGCCCACCCGGCGATCCCCGCGCTGATCGGCCTCGTCCGTGACGTGGTCGCGGGACGCTGACCGGTGCGGTTCCGGGCGCCCGGCCCACCGGGGGACGGCCGGTCCCCCGGTACGCCGGGCGGTGACCGCTCGGCCGCTCCGGACGGGGCGGTCAGGGCAGCAGGGGGAAGTTGCTGCGGAAGAGGCGGTCCGGGTCGCGGTGGTGCTTGAGAGCGCGGATCCGGTCCAGTGCGGCCGGGGGCAGCGCCTTCTCGATCGCCTCCCCCGGAGCGAGAAACGACAGCGGCGCCCGTCCGCTGACGGGGAGAGCCTCCGCGAGCGCACGCTGCTTGGTGGTCACCGCCTCGGCGGCCACCGGATCGGTGGGGACGCCGAACAAGTAGAGCGCGTACGGCTCGGTCAGCGGTCCGTGCGGGCTCCCGGACGGCTGCGCGAGGGCGCCGCCCAGGTGTCTGACCTGGACACTCAGCAGCGGCGCCACCGGCTCGGCGAGGAGTGCCCCGGCGGCCCGTTCATCCAGTGCGGTCAGAAGTTCACCGCGGGAGAGTCCGGCACCGGGCTCGGTGGGCTCCGCCGTGATGGATCCGAGCGCGGATACCGGCATGACGCTCCTGCTGTCCGACAGCGGCCGCGGCAGGCCGTCCAAGGGGCCGAGCAGTTCCTTCGCTTCGCGCTCCGCACCGAGGTGGGTGGCGTCCAGCGCCACCATGGGCGCGGCCCCGGGGAAGTGCAGCAGGTCGAACCAGAGCGTCAGCTCATCGGGAGCCGGAGCCGTGAGCTGTCGGTACACCTCGAGCACCGCGCCGGCGTGCTCGGCGGCCCACAGGACTCTGCCGCCGTACAGCTCCGGCGCGGGGTGCAGGGCGAGTTCGAGTGCCGTGACGACGGCCAGATCCCCGCCGCCGCCCCGCAGACCCCAGAACAGGTCCGGATCGCTGTCGCCGGTGACTCGCCGCTGCTCCCCCTCGGCGTCCACGATGTCGAAGGCGGTGACACTGTCGGCGACCCAGCCGAACTTGCGGCCGAACCAGCTCAGTCCGCCGCCCAGCGCCACCCCGGCGACGCTGACCACCGGGGAGCTGCCGGGCAGGCCGGTGAGTCCGTGGCGTGCGGCGGCGGCCTGGACCCTGCCGGAGGGCACGCCCGCTCCCACTCGGGCCCGGCGGCGGACCGGGTCGATCTCCAGGGTGTCCAGTCGGCCGGTGCGCAACAGGATGCAACCGGCTGTGCGTCCGGTGGCGCCGTGCCCATTGGGCTGGGTGGCGATACCGGTGCCGGTGCTGCGGGCGTGGCGCACGAGTGCGGCCACGTCGTCGGCGTCGGCCGCCTCGACCACGGCAGCGACAGGCTGTTCGACGGCCAGGTTCCAGGGACGCCGGGCCTCGTCGAAGCCGGGGTCGTCCGGCAGTGTGACCGGGCCTCGGACGGCGGTGCGCAGGGCGCGGTGACCGGTGATGGTGCGGGGCTCGTTCATGGCATGTCCTCGTGTGAGCAGGGGCGGGTGGCCCGGACGGCGGGTCGGGCGCGGCGGGTGTCGGCCCGCCGCCCGCGGCGGGCCGCGGATCGGGCGTGGTCAGGCGAACAGCGCGGCAGGGTCGCCCGTGTACCAGGCGTTGCGGATCCGCATCCGGCGGACTGTCCAGCGTGCGCCGTCGCGCTCCAGTTCGACGTCGCGGGGGTTCTTCAGCAGAGCGGACGTGGTGCGGTCGGGGCGGACCTCGCCCGCGGGGTGGTGACGAACACAGCTGCTCCTTCGCGACGGTGGAGGACCTCCGAGGGGATACAGACTCGGCGAGCGCGCGGGCCGGATCAATGCGCTTCCGCGCAGGAACCGTGAAGCGTGAGTAAATAATGCTGCGCACCGCTGGCAACGGTGACCGGCCGCCGCCCGGCACCGCGCGCGGGTGGGGAACACCGGAGGGCAGGGGGGCTCATGCTGGAGCGGTACGAGGTCGAGACACTGCTGGTGCTCGCCGAGGAGCTGCATTTCGGCCGGACCGCCGAGCGGCTGCGGGTCTCCCCCGCCCGGATCAGCCAGACGATCAGCAAGCTGGAGCGCCGCACCGGGGTTCCGCTGTTCAACCGCACCAGTCGGCGCGTCGAGCTGACTCCTGCCGGACGCCGGCTGTGCGCGAGCCTGCGTCCCGCCTGGGAACAAGTCACCGCGGCGTTCGAGCAGGCCGTCGCCACCGGCCGCGGCCTCACCGGCACGCTGCGGATCGGCTTCGTCGGCGCCGCGGGTGGACAGCTGCTCGCCGGTGCCGGTGAGGAATTCCGGCACCAGCACTCCGATTGCGACGTCCTGCTGCGCGAAGCCCAGATGACCGACCTGATGCCGTGGCTGCGGGACGGGGAGGTCGATCTGGCGCTGGCCACCTTCCCGTTCGAGGACCCGGGCATCGTGGCGGGTCCGGTGCTGGTGGCGGAAGCCCGGCTGCCGGCAGTCCCGGCAGAGCACCCGTTCGCGCGCCGGGCTTCGCTGCGGATGGAGGATCTCGCCCGCGTCACACTGCTCCAGCTCCCCGACAACCTGCCCGCGTCCCTGCGCGCGGACCGGACGCCGAGGACCACCCCGTCCGGGAAGCCCATCGCACCGGGGCCGTCCGCGTCGACGTTCATGGAGATCCTCACCCTGGTCGGCGCAGGTCTCGGCGTCTTCCCGGTGGGCGCCCAGGCCCGCCGTTACCACGTCAGGCCGGATGTCGCCTACGTCCGCATCGAAGACGCCCCGCCGCTGCGCTGGGGGCTGATCTGGCGCAGCGAAAACGCCACAGCTCGCGTACACGCGTTCCCCCAGGCGGCCCGCCGACTCGTCACCGACGACAGGTGAGGGGTGCTCGCCACCGCCGCGGCCTGCCGCACGGATGCCACTCACCGCGGTGTTCGGTGCCGCCCGCGCCCCCTGCGCCCCGCTGCCCCAGCCGTGTCCGGCGGCCCGCGCGGCCGGGACCACGGCCCGGAACCTGCCCGGCGCTCGGGGGCGTCTCGGGAGGCCGCGCGTCCAGCGGAGTTCAGCGAGGACAGCGTGCCCGAGAGGTCAGCTCCAGCTCGGCGTCGGCCCGAGCCGCGAGCGGAAGGGAACCGGCCGGCCGGAGTCCGCGTCGAGCAGGATGCGGTCGCCCAGGGGGCGTCGCAGGGTCACCGTCACCTGCTGGCGGACGGCCTGCTTGGTGCACAGGGCACCCGGATCCCGGTCCTCGCGCTCCTTGACGGAGGCGGTCAGCACCACGCTGCCGGACGACTCGCGCACCTCCACTCGCGCACCGTCGTCGCAGACCCCGTGCCAGGCGGCCACGGTGACCGACCGCCCGTCGGGGGAGATCCGCACCAGGTGCTCCAGGGAGCTGCGGGAGCTCGGGGTGTGCCCGATCGGCGAGGGCGGCAGCGCGGAGGGGACGGCGGCGGCCCGCACCAGCGGAGCGTCGTACCCCTTCAGGGTGAACAGCCAGGCGGGGACGGTCGCCCGTCCCCGGCCGGTGGCCACGCTCAGCTCTCCCGGCTTCGCCCCGGTCACCGTCAGATGGGGCTCGGTGGTGCTGCGCTCCAGCGCCTCGAACGCCTCGTGCGCGGAGATCAGCGGCCGGGTGAGCGACCGGCCGCCGTCCCGCACCACCCGGCCCTTCGTCCGCTCGGCCTCCGGCAGTTCTCCCCGGAGGACGAAGCTGCCGCTGCGGTACGCCTCCTCGTCGGCGCTGCCGTGCAGGCCGCCGCGCGGCGTGCGGACCACCTCGCCCAGGGGGTGGTATCCGGCACGCCACGCGGCGGCGGCGCGGGAGCCGTCCCAGGCCGCGGCGACCTGCCGGGCGCGGTCTGCGCGCGCCCGGCTGCCGCCGTCGCCAGAAGCGTCCCCGGCCTGCTGCGGGCCGCAGCCCGCGCCCGCGCCCAGCGCGGCGGCGGTCAGGGCTGCCGCGGCGAGCAGTCCGGCGGAGCGCTGTGATCGGACCCGCATACGACCTCCCGGAGGACCGATGGGGCGGACCGCCTCGTCGCGGCGGCGGGTTCCCGGCACCGCTGTGACGGCAGCCGCCCTCAGGCGGTTCCGGCGGCCGCCACCGGGCTATGCGGCGCGGTTCCGGCGGGCGCGGTGGGTGCGGACGAGGTCGGCGTAGCGGCGGCCGCTGGTCTTGACGGTCCGCCGCTGGGTGGCATAGTCGACGTGGACGAGCCCGAAGCGCTGCGCGTACCCGTAGGCCCATTCGAAGTTGTCCAGCAGCGACCAGGCGAAGTATCCCCGCAGCGGCACCCCTTGGCGCACGGCGCGGACGCAGGCGGCAAGGTGCTCTTCCAGGTAGCGGGTGCGCTCGGGGTCGTGTACCTGTCCGTCGGGGCCGACCGCGTCCGGATAGGCGGCGCCGTTCTCGGTGACGTAGAGGCAGCGTGCCCCGTAGTCGTCCGTCATCCGGCGCAGGGTCTTCGTCAGCCCCTCGGCGTGCACCTCCCAGCCCATACCGGTCACCCGTGCTCCGGCCGGCGGTTCGGCGGTCCGGGCCCGGGGGAAGGGGCCCGCGGGGTCGTCGCGGACCACGTTGCGGAAGTAGTAGTTGAGCCCGAGCCAGTCCAGCGGCTCGGCGACGGTCCGCGCGTCGCCGGGGCGCTGCGGCGGCTCCGTCCCGTACAGCTCGACCATGTCCTGCGGGTAGCCGCGGCCGTGCAGCGGGTCCATCCACCAGCGGTTGACGTGCCCGTCGGCGCGCCGTGCGGCCTCGGTGTCCGCCGCGCTGCCGGAGGCGGGTTCGCAGTGGGTGAGGTTGTTGACGATGCCCACCCGCGCGCCGGGGACCGCGGCGCGCAGCGCCTGGACGGCGAGTCCGTGTCCGAGGTGGAGGTGGAAGGAGGCCCGCACGGCGTCGGCGATGTCGGTGCGGCCGGGCGCCATCCGGCCTTCGTAGTGGCCGATCCAGGCCGAGCACAGCGGCTCGTTGAGGGTGCACCAGTGCTGGATGCGGTCTCCGAGCCGGTCGGCGACGACAGCCGTGTACTCGGCGAACCGCTCCGCGGTCTCCCGGACGGGCCAGCCGCCCCGGTCCTGGAGCGCCTGGGGCAGATCCCAGTGGTAGAGCGTGGGGAAGGGCGTGATGCCCGCCTCCAGCAGCGCGTCGGTGAGCCGGTCGTAGAAGGCCAGGCCGGGCTCGTTGACGGTGCCGTCGCCGTCCGGCTGGACGCGGGGCCAGGCGACGGAGAACCGGTAGGCGTCCAGGTCCAGCTCGCCCAGCAGGCCGAGGTCCTCGCGCCAGCGGTGGTAGTGGTCGCAGGCCACGTCGCCGGTGTCACCGCCGTCGACCCTGCCCGGGGTGTGGCTGAAGGTGTCCCAGATGGAGGGCTTGCGGCCGTCCTCGTCGACGGCGCCCTCCACCTGGTAGGCGGCGGTGGCGGCGCCCCACAGGAAGTCGTCGGGGAGGGCGTCGGAGTGCGCTGCGGGATACGTCTCGGGCACAGAGGTCCTTTCGGGGAGCGCCGGGCCGGGGTGCGGCCGCCGGGCGGTGTGGTCGGTCACTTCACGGCGCCGGCGGTCAGCCCGGCGACGAGGTAGCGCTGCAGGAGGAGGAATCCGGCGACGACGGGCACGCTGACGACCAGCGAGGCGGCCATGACCTGGTTCCAGTAGACCTCGGTCTGGGTGGCGTATCCCTGCAGGCCGATGGAGAGCGTGCGGGTCGCGTCGTTGGTCATCACCGAGGCGAACAGCACCTCTCCCCAGGCGGTCATGAACGAGTAGACGGTGACGGCGATGATGCCGGGCACGGCGGCGGGGACGAGGACGCGGAAGAGCGCCCCCAGCGGTCCGCAGCCGTCCACCAGGGCGGCCTCGTCCAGGTCCCGGGGGATGGAGGCGAAGTAGCCGGCCAGCATCCAGACGGACAGCGGCAGGGTGAAGGTCATGTAGGTGAGGATCAGCGCACCCCGGGAGCCGTACAGGGCCAGCCCGGTGGCGTTGCCGACGTTCACGAACAGCAGGAAGAGCGGGAGCAGGAACAGGATGCCGGGGAACATCTGGGTGGAGAGCACCGTGACGGTGAAGACCTGCCGGCCGCGGAACCGGTAGCGGCTGACGGCGTAGGCGGCGAAGACCGCGACCACCACGGAACAGGCCGTCGCGGAGGCGGAGACGATCAGCGAGTTGAGGAAGTAGCGGCCCAGCGGCACCGTGCGCCAGATGTCGCGGTACGGCTCCAGCGTCAGCTCGGACGGTATCCAGCGGAAGGCGCCGGAGACCTCTTCGAGGGGCTTGAGCGAACTGCTGACCATGACGTACAGCGGCGTCGCGGTGAAGACGGCCAGCAGGGTCAGCACGATGCGGCGGGTCCACACGAAGGACCTGGGCAGGGCCGTCGGGCTGCGGCGTCGGGCAGCGGCTGCGGACGCCTCGTGCGCGGTGGCCGTGTCAGGCATCGGCGGCTCCCCTCCCCCGGTTGGTCAGCAGCAGGTAGCCGGCCGTCACCAGCAGCAGGAACAGCAGGAGCAGCACCGACATCGCCGCGCCGGCGCCGAAGTCCCAGGTGACGAAGGACGACTGGTAGATGTGCAGCGAGACCAGGTCGGCGGACTGCGGAGCGGACTTGCCGAACAGCACGAACGGCACGTTGAAGTCGTTGAACGTCCACAGGAACAGCACCAGCACCAGCACCTGGTTGACGGGACGCAGCGCGGGCAGGGTGATGTGCCGGATCTGCCGCCACATTCCGGCGCCGTCGAGGGCGGACGCCTCGTAGAGGTCGGCGGAGACGTTCTGCAGCGCCGCGGTGAGCAGCAGGAAGGCGAACGGCCAGGTGCGCCAGACCGCCACCAGCAGCAGCGCGACGAAGCTGTTGTCGCCGACCAGCCAGAACGGCTTGCTGTCGGTGAGTCCGAGCTGGTCGTGCAGGACGTGGTTGAGCAGCCCGTTGTCGTGCTGGAGCAGGAAGGACCAGGTGATGACGGCCGCGTACACGGGGAGCGCGTACGGGGTGAGGAAGAGGGCGCGCAGCAGGCCCCGGCCCCGGAAGGCGTCCTGCATCAGGATGGCCGCGGTGACGCCCAGCAGCCAGGAGAGGCCGACGGCCAGGACGGTGAAGCCGCAGGTGACGGCGAACGAGCGCAGCAGCGCCTCGCCGACCGGCGCGTCGAAGTCCACGGCGACCCGGAAGTTGTCCGGTCCGGCCCAGGGCGCGGCGCTCCAGTCGCTGATGTACTCCTGGGTCAGGTCCTTGAAGGCCATCACGATGCCGGTGGCCATCGGCACCAGGTGGATGAGCAGTTCGAGCGCCAGCGCCGGGAGCAGCAGCAGGTAGGGCAGTCCCGCGCTGCGGACCCGGTCGCGCAGCGGGGAGCCGGCCGCCGGGCGTTTCGCCCGGGGCGGTGCCGGGCGCCCGGGCCCTGCCGGCGGGTGTTCGGGAGCCGGCGCCGGGATCCGGTCCGCGGCGGCCCGGGTGGGGCGGCGGGCGGTGTCGCCCGCGGGCGGCGCCGGGGTGCGGGGAGCGGAGTCCGCTGTCACGGCTCGGGTCACTTCCCCATCTGCTGCTGGGCCTTGGTGAGGGCCTCGCGCACTGTCTTCTCGGTGACCGCGCGGCCCGCGGCAGCGTCCGCGAAGAGCCGTTTGACGGCCGTGCCCACCAGGGTCTCGAACTTCGACTCGTCCGGTACCTGGGGCAGCGGCGCGGCGCTGGAGGAGAGCACGGAGCGCAGCACGGCCTCGTCCTTGTCCCGCGGCTTCGCCTGCTGGGCCTCGAGCACCGGTGAGACGGAGCCGTAGGCGTCGGTGAGGATGCGCTGCTCCTTCGTGGAGGTCATGAAGGACACGAACTTCATGGCGCCGTCGAGGTTGTCGGTGTGCTGGAAGACGCCGATGTTGATCCCTGCGACCATGGAGTCGACCTCGGTCTTGCCGCCGGAGGCCGTCGCGTCCTGCCGGCTTTGGAAGGGGACCGGTGCGATGCCCCACTCGTCCGGCTTCATTCCGTGCGCCAGCAGCGAGGTGCGGGCCGCCTGCCACAGCAGCATTCCGGCCTTGCCGGTGGCGAAGTCCTTCACCGACTGGTTCTGCGCGTACTCCGCGTTGCCCTTGGCCGCGATGCCGTCCGCGGCCAGGAAGTCCACGTACTGCTTGACGGCTTTGACGTTGCCGGGCTCGTCGAAGGTGGGGCGGCCGCTCCGGTCGAAGAAGTCGGCCCCGTGCTGCTTGCCGAAGACGAAGGCGTGGTGGGCGTTCTCCACCGGGTTGCCGCCTTCGACGGCGAGTCCGTGGTGGCCGTCGCGGGTGAGCTTCTTCCCGTCGGCGACGAGTTCGTCCCAGGTGACCGGCGGGCCGTCGATGCCCGCCTGCCGGAACATCTTCTTGTTCCAGTAGAGCGCGTAGGTGAGCGAGTACAGCGGCACCGCGGCCGGGGGCTTGCCCTCGGCGCCGGTGGCGGCCAGGGCCGCCTTGCTGAACCGGTCCGCACCGCCGACCTCGGCCAGGCGCGCGTCGTCGAACGGGAGCAGCGCCTTGCTCTTCTGCAGCGAGGAGGACCAGGTGTTGCCGATGTTGAGGACGTCCGGGCCCTGCCCGGAGGAGGCGGCCGCCAGGATCCGGTCCAGGAGGTTGGACCAGGGGACGACCTCCAGCTTGACCTTGATGCCGGTCCGCTTCTCGAACTTCTTCAGTTCCGGGGCCAGGACCTTCTTGTCCGCTTCGATGCTCGAACCCTGGTTGGTGGCCCAGTAGGTGAGCTCGCCGGGCTTGTCGTTGCTGCCCCCGCTGTTGGTGGCCGAACCGCCTCCGCAACCGGAAGCCGCTGCGGTCAGGGCGGTGACGAGGGCGGCTGCTGCCGCGGTACGGAATCTGCGCATGGCGGACGGTCCTCCGGGAGGTGAGGAGGCGAGCGTTGAACACCCGAAGGCGGCTCGCACTTTTCTTGGATCGTGAGTTAAGTGGTGGAAGAAAGGGTCGTCAAGACATCGCGCACGGGTAGATTGCGCGGGGAAGGGAGTCACATGCGCCAGGAGAACCGGCGGACAGTGCGGGATCTGCGCCGCACCAACCGCTCCAGAACGCTGCGCCATCTGTACTTCGAAGGACCCCTGAGCCGCCAGGAGTTGGTACCGGCGACCGGCTTGAGCTCCGCGTCGGTCAGCAATGTCACGGCCGAACTGCTCGGCGAGGGCCTGCTGGAGGAGGCGGGTTCCGCCGAGTCCGAGGGCGGCCGGCCGCGCACCCTGCTGCGGGTGGCGCCGGGGGCCGGAACCCTGATCGGCGTGGATGTGGGAGAGACCCGGGTACGCGTTGAACTCTTCAACCTTGCGCTGGAGGAACACGCCCGTGCCGAGTACCCCTTGCGGGACGGCGGCCACCCTGTCGCGCACGTGGTGCGGCTGATCGCCGACGGTCTCGCCGCGGTACGGGAGAGCGCCGCGCGCTCGAAGCCGCCGGCCCTGTCGGGACCGATGCTGGGCGTGGGTGTCGGCGTCCCCGGCATCGTCGACCGGGGCGCGGCGGGCGGAGCCGTGGTGCACGGGCAGACCGTGGGCTGGGACGCGGTTCCGCTGGAGGCGCTGCTGCGCACCGAGGCGGAACTGCCCGAGGAGGTCCCGCTGCTGGTGTCGAACGGCGCCAAGACCCTCGGCCAGGCGGAGATGTGGTTCGGCGCCGGGCGGGGCGCGCGGGACGCGGTCGTCGCCCTCCTCGGCTCGGGCGTGGGTGCGGGTGTCATCACCGAGGGCGGCGCCTACGGCCCCGGCTTCCGCGGAGCTGCCGAGTGGGGGCACACCACGCTCCGCGCTGGCGGCCGCGCCTGCCGGTGCGGAGCGGCGGGGTGCCTGGAGGCGTATGTGGGGGCGGCCGCCGTGCTGGAGCGCTGGCGCGAGGCCGGGGGCCGTCCGGAAGGCGACCAGGAGGCGGGGCTGGCGCAACTGCTGGCGGCGCGCGACGCCGCGGCCGAGGCGGTGCTGGCCGAGACCGCCGAGCACCTGGGCGCGGGGATCGCCAACCTCGTCAACCTCTTCAGCCCGGAACGCATCGTGCTGGCCGGCTGGGCGGGCCTGCTGCTGGGCGCCCGGCTGCTGCCCGCCGTGCGCGAGGCGGCCCGGGCGCGCGCGCTGGCCCACCCCGCGGGGCGCACCGCGATCGAGCTGGGCAGGCTGGGGCCGGACGCCGTCACGGTGGGGGCGGCGACCCTGCCGCTGGCCCGCTTCCTGGCGGCCGGAGGGCGCCCGGTCGGCTCCCCCGGGCACGGCTCCCCGCCCCGCGGTTCCGGCGCGGCACACGCGGTCTGAGGCCGCCGACCGGCGCACCGCACCCCGCCGGGCCCGGTGCGGCAGGGGCCCGCGCCCGGGGCATCGCGCTCCGGGTCCCCGCCGCCGCGGGGACCCGGAGCGCTCAGCGCCGCGCGGACCGCGCCGAGCCCGGCGTCACGCCTTGACCTGCATGCTCTCCCGAGCGGGGTTGCCCTGCTGAGCGGCCTTCGGATCCTTCTCGTGCCGCTTGGCGTGCACCCCCTCCTCGATGCGGGCGCCGACCCCGGCGTCGATGTTGCGCCAGTACTGGAACGCCCGCTGCAGCACGGGCTCGGTGACACCGTTGAGCAGGTGCCCCACCACGTTGTCGACCAGGCGGTCCCGCGCTGCGTCGTCCATGACCTCGCGCACCAGGGTGCCCGCCTGGCCCCAGTCGTCGTCCTCGGGATGCGAGACGTAGGCCGCCCGGGTGATCTCACCGTCCGCGTACCAGCTGGGCGGTGTGCCGTACCGGTCGGTGTCGGCCGCCGGCCCGCCCTTGGAGTTGGGCGCGTACACCGGGTCGGTGGTCAGCCGGTAGGCCATCGTCCCGTCCTTGGAGTAGGTGTACGCGGGGACGACCGGGGCGTTGACGGGAAGCTGCTGGTAGTTGCCGCCGATGCGGTGGCGGTGCGCGTCCGCGTAGGAGAACAGCCGGGCCAGCAGCATGCGGTCCGGGCTCGGCCCGATGCCGGGCACCAGGTTGTTCGGCTGGAAGGCGGCCTGCTCGATCTGGGCGTGGTTGTCGGTCGGGTTGCGGTCCAGCGTCATCCTGCCGACCTCGATCAGCGGATAGTCGCCGTGCGGCCACACCTTGGTCAGGTCGAAGGGGTTGAACCGGTAGTCCGCCGCCTCCTGGTAGGGCATCACCTGCACGTACAGGGTCCAGCTCGGGTACTGCCCGTCGCGGATGTGCTCGAACAGGTCGCGGGTGTGGTAGTCGGTGTCGGCCGCGGCCATCTGGTCTCCCTCGTGCTGAGTGAAGAACTCGATGCCCTGGTCGGTCTTGAACTGGTACTTGACCCAGAAGCGCTCCCCCGAGGCGTTGATCCACATGTAGGTGTGCGAGGTGTAGCCGTTCATGTGGCGCCAGCTACGGGGGATCCCGCGGTCGCCCATCAGCCAGGTGACCTGGTGGGCGGACTCCGGAGAGAGGGTCCAGAAGTCCCACTGCATGTCGTGGTCGCGCAGGTTGTTGTCGGCACGGCGCTTCTGCGACCGGATGAAGTGCTGGAACTTCATCGGGTCCTTGACGAAGAAGACCGGCGTGTTGTTGCCGACCATGTCGTAGTTGCCCTCGCTGGTGTAGAACTTCACCGCGAAGCCCCGCGGGTCCCGCCAGGTGTCGGGGCTGCCCCGCTCGCCGGCCACGGTCGAGAACCGCGTCACCAGCTCGGTCCTGGCACCGGGCTGGAAGAGGGCCGCCTTGGTGTAGGCGGTGACGTCGCCGGTCACCTCGAAGTGCCCGAACGCGCCGCTGCCCTTGGCGTGCGGCTGGCGCTCGGGGATCCGTTCCCGGTTGAACTGCGCCATCTGCTCGATCAGGTAGGCGTCCTGGAGCAGGACCGGCCCCCCGGGGCCGACGGTGAGGGAATGCTCGTCGCTTTCGACGGGGATGCCGGCATCCGTCGTCGTCGGCATGCGGTCCGCTTCCGCCATCGCTTCTGACTCCTTCTCGTCGCGGGCGCCCGCCGTCGCGCGGGCGCTGGATTCACCACTGGAACGCAGCGAGGGCACCGGCCCCGGCAGCGGCGCGCCGGTGGACGGCGGCCGCCCCCGGCACCCCGCACGCAGCGGGACCGGCTGCCGGGCCGGTCTGACGGCCCGGCAGGCTTTTGTCCCACCGGTGAAGCAGGAGGGTGCACTTCGGCCGGTACGGCACCGCTCCGGGACGAGCCCGGCACCCGCGCGGCGCCTCGCCGGCCGCCGGGCGCGGATGCTGCGGGTGCCCCGCCCGGGCCGCGCCGGGCCGCCGGGCGGCTCGCTGCCGCCCCGCGTGCCGCAGCCGGGCCGGGGCGGTCTCCGAGCGGTTCGTCGCGCCGTGCCGTACCGAAGTCATGTCATTTGACTGGGTGGCCCGTTTTGCGTCCGGCAAACGTGGTGCTTCGCCGGATCACCCGGTCAGCAGGGCTCATGGGCACGGAATTCGCTCCACCGTCCGAGCAGAGCCGGCACCCCCTGTCCGGCCGCGGAAGACACCGCCCGCGGGGTGCCGGACCGGAGCCGGAGGCGCGGCGAGGATCATCGGGACCATGCTGTTCGAGTTGCTGTCCGTCGCCGCCCTGGCCGTGGTGCTGGTGTGCGCCGTCGGCCGCCCCTACGGCCGGTCGGAGGTGACGTTCGCGGCGCCCGCGGCCGTGGTGGTGATCGCCGTCGGGGCGATCCCGCTCGCGGACGTACGCGAGGAAGCCGCCCGGCTCGGGCCGGTGCTCGGCTTCCTCGCCGCGGTGCTCGTCCTCGCGAAACTCTGCGACGACGAGGGGCTCTTCCACGCCTGCGGTACCTGGATGGCCCGCTGGGCGCGGCGGCGCCCGCGCCGACTGCTCGGCGCGGTCTTCGCGCTCGCCTCGGTGGTGACCGCCGCTCTCAGCCTGGACGCCACCGTGGTGCTGCTGACACCGGTGGTGTTCGCCACCGCGGCCCGCATGGGGGCCCGGCCGCGACCGCACCTGTACGCGAGCGCCCATCTGTCGAACACCGCCTCGCTGCTGCTGCCGGTGTCCAATCTGACGAACCTGCTCGCGTTCACCGCGACGGGTCTGAGCTTCACCCGCTTCGCCCTGCTGATGCTGCTGCCGTGGCTGGCCGCCGTCGCCGTCGAGTACGCCGTCTTCCGCCGCTTCTTCGCCGCTGACCTCGATGCTCCACCGGGACCGGCCGGGAGCGCGGAGGCGCCGGAACTTCCGCTGTTCGCGCTGGTGACGGTGGCCGCGACGCTGGCCGGGTTCGGAGCGGCCTCCGCGCTCGGTGTCGGTCCGGTGTGGGCCGCGGCGGCCGGAGCGGCCGTACTGGCCGTCCGGGCCCTGGCCCGCCGCCGCACCACCCCGGCAGCGGTCGTGCGTGCGGCCGGCGTGCCGTTCCTCGCGTTCGTGCTCGCGCTGGGTGTGGTGGTCCGGGCCGTGGTCGACAACGGTCTCGGGGACGCGCTCGGCACGGTGCTGCCTGCCGGTACGGCACTGCCCGCACTGCTCGGCACGGCTGCCGTCGCGGCGGTGCTGGCCAACCTGATCAACAATCTGCCCGCCGCGCTCGTCCTCGTCCCGCTGGCGGCGCCCGCGGGCCCCGGTGCGGTGCTGGCCGTCCTGCTGGGCGTCAACATCGGCCCGAACCTGACCTACGCGGGCTCGCTCGCGACGCTGCTGTGGCGGCGGATCGCCCACCAGTACGACCACAGCGTCGACCTGTCCGTCTTCACCCGCCTCGGCCTGCTCACGGTGCCGTCCGCCCTGCTGGCCGCCACACCGGCCCTGTGGATCGCGCTCGCGGTCCTGGGCACCTGAGCAGGACACCGGGCGCGGCGACAGGAGCGGGGCGCGCCGCGCCTCATCCGCGGGGTGCCGCCGAGGGCGGGTCGGACGGCGCTTCCGGCAGCCCCTCGCGCGGAGGCGCCGGGAGGTCCGGGGCTTCGGGTGCCGCGGGCAGGTCCTGCTCGGCCCAGATGAGCTTGCCGGCCTCGGTGTAGCGGGTACCCCACCGGCGGCTGAGCTGGGCGACCAGGAAGAGACCGCGCCCGCCCTCGTCGGTGGTCCGGGGATGGCGCAGCCGCGGGGAGGTGCTGCTGCTGTCGGTGACCTCGCAGACGAGGACGGCGTGGCGGATCAACCGCAACCGGATCGGTCCGGCTCCGTGCCGGATGGCGTTGGTCACCAGTTCACTGGCCATCAGCTCCGTGGTCAGGACCAGTCCTTCCAGGCCCCATTCCCGGAGCCGGTCCGCGACCAGGGAGCGGGCCCGCCCGACGACGGCGGGTTCGGAGGGCAGCTCCCAGGAGGCGACATGGTCGGCGGTCAGCGCATGGGTGCGGGCGATGAGCAGGGCCGCGTCGTCGGACGGCGGGGAGGTCAGCAGGCTGTCGACCACGGCCGAGCTCAGGCTCTCCAACGGCAGCTCGGGATGCGCCAGCACCTCCTCGAGGCGGCTCAGTCCGGCGTCGATGTCCGGGCCGCACTCGCCGACGAGCCCGTCGGTGTACAGGGCGACGAGGCTGCCCGCGGGGAGTTCCAGCTCGGCCGATTCGAAGGGCAGCCCGCCCAGGCCCAGGGGCGGGCCCGCCGGGAGGTCGGCGATGGAGACGGTGCCGTCCGGGAGGACCACGGCGGGCGGCGGGTGGCCGGCCCGCGCCATCGTGCAGCGCCGGTTCACCGGGTCGTAGACGGCGTACAGGCAGGTGGCGCCGAGTACGGTGATCGCGCTCGGCTCCGAGCGGGCCTCCTCCTCCGTGAGGCGCATGACCAGGTCGTCGAGTCGGGCGAGCAGTTCGTCCGGGGGCAGTTCCAGATCGGCGAGGGTGTGCACGGCCGTCCGCAGCCGGCCCATGGTCGCCGCCGCGTTGATGCCGTGCCCCACGACGTCGCCGACGATGAGGGCCACCCTGGCCCCCGACAGGGGGATCACGTCGAACCAGTCGCCGCCCACTCCGTCGTGCGCGCCGGAGGGAAGGTAGCGGGAGGCCACCTCGACGGCGGTGCCGCCCCGCAGCGCGTGCGGCAGCAGGCTGCGCTGGAGCGTCAGCGCCGCGGTGTGCTCGCGGGTGTAGCGGCGGGCGTTGTCCACACACAGCGCGGCCCTGGAGACCAGGTCCTCGGCGAGGAGCAGGTCGTCCTCCTCGAAGGGGGCCGGGTAGCGGGAGCGGACGAAGGACGCGACCCCCATGATGGTGCCGCGTGCCCGTACCGGGACGGCGATCAGCGAGTGCATGCCGAACCGGCGGATCTTCTCGATCCGGTCGGGGTCGCGGTTCAGCCAGCCGCCGCCGTTGCCGTCCAGATCCCGGTCGATCAGGGCCTCGCCGGACCGGAAGGCGCGGGCGAACGGCGACGCGGGGTCCACGGTGGTCCGGGCGCCGCGCTCCACCACCGACTCCGGGGTTCCGGCGGTGATCGACCGCAGTCCGGCCCGCCGGAACGCGGGCAGGCTCTCTCGGGGGTCCGGCGCGGGCTCCTCACCCCGCAGCACCGATTCCACCAGGTCGACCGTGACGAAGTCCGCGAACCGCGGAACGGCGAAGTCGGCCAGCTCCTGGGCCGTGTGCTCCACGTCGAGCGTGCTGCCGATCCGGGTGCCGGTCTCGTTGATCAGGGTGAGGCGCTCGCGCGCCCGCCACCTCTCGGTGACGTCCATGACCATGTAGCACAGGCCGATCGCGTCGCCGTCCGCGTCGTCGAGCCGGAAGAAGGAGGTGGAGTAGGCGTGCTCCCGGTGCGGCTCGGCGGGGGTCCACCCCCGGTACTCGTAGTCGATCACGGGCGCTCCGGTCGCCAGCACCCGCCGCATCTGCGCCTCCAGCGCCCGGGTGTCCAGGCCCGGCAGGGTGTCGCCCAGGCGGCGGCCCAGGCGCTCCTCCCGGGGTACTCCGCCCAGGCGCTCCAGCTCGTCGTTGATCCACACGTACCGCAGATCGGGGCTGAGGACGGCCATGCTCAGCGGCGAACGGGTCAGGATCGCTTCCAGCACCGGGCCGCCCAGCACCCAGGACGGCGCCCTGCCCAGGTCGACGACCGCGACCAGCCAGGACTTCTGGCCGTCCGGGCCGGACAGCGGGCAGACCCGCAGCCCCACTTCCACCGGGCGGCCGCTGCGGTGCAGCAGCGTCGTCAGGCCGGTCCAACTGCCCCGGACGCGGCTGTGCTCGGCCGCTTCCGCCGCTCGGGGGACGTCCTCGGAGGAGGTGAGCAGGGCCGTGGCGGAGCGGCCCACCACATCGGCGGCCGGACGGCCGAGCAGCTCCGCGGCCGCCGGGGTCCATCCGGTCACGGTGCCGTGGGTGTCGATCACCGCCATGGCGGGGTCCACCGCTTCGGGCGGTCTGAGCGGCTCGCTGGGAAGGTCTCTCTCGGAAGCCATGGCCGCCTCTCCTGGCGGGTCTCCTGGTCTCGGTCCACGAGTCGTGCCCCGTTGCCCGCACCGCGCTCGCCCGTACCGGGTCCGGATCGGGTCCCGAGCCGGCGGCGCGTGGGTGCCTGCTCGCCGGGCCGGTTCCCGGGGACGCCGTCCGCGGCGGGGCCGGAATCGAGGGTGCCGACGGAGGCCCGCGGGTGTCTGACACCTTCTGACTCATGCATGAATGTTACATTTCCGTCCCATTTATATAGGTTTTTTCTTCTCCTGATGTGTGCTGTGGAGGCGCGGTATGTCTGCGGATGATCAGGCCCTCACCCGGCGCGGAACCGTCCTGGAGGAGCGCGGACCCGGGCCGGTCAGGGTCGCGCTTCCGGTCAACGGCACCGAACACGCGGTCGAGATCGAACCGCGGGTCAGTCTGCTCGACGCACTGCGCGAGCATCTGCAGTTGACGGGCGCGAAGAAGGGCTGCGACCAGGGCACCTGCGGAGCCTGCACCGTGTGGGTCGACGGGCGCCGGGTGCTCTCCTGCCTGACCCTCGCCGTCGCCTGCGAGGGCCGCGAGGTGACGACGATCGAGGGGCTGGCCGAGGACGGCGCGCTGCACGGAATGCAGCAGGCGTTCATCGCCGAGGACGCCTTCCAGTGCGGGTACTGCACCCCCGGTCAGATCATGTCCGCCGTGGCGCTCCTCGAGGAGGGCCGGACCGGCGACGAAGAGATCAAGGAGGGGATGAGCGGCAACCTCTGCCGCTGTGCCGCCTACCCGAACATCCGGGCAGCCGTCCGCTCCGTCCGCGACCGAGCCTAGGGAGCCGCGCCGTGCGCCCCATCACCTACTCCCGCGCGACCGACCCGCAGAGCGCGGTCGCCACCGTCAGCGCCGACCCCACGAGCGACTACCTGGCCGGCGGGACCACCGAGATCGACCTGTTGCGGCAGTACGTGCTGCAGCCGCGCCGGCTCGTCGACATCAACGCTCTGCCGCTCGCCGGAATCGAGAGCACTCCGGAAGGGGGTCTGCGCATCGGCGCCACCACCCGGATGAGCGATGCCGCCGCCGCCCCGGAAGTCCGGGAGCGCTTCCCGATGCTCTCCGAGGCCCTGGAGAAGGGGGCGTCCCCGCAGTTGCGCCACATGGCGTCGCTGGGCGGGAACCTGCTGCAGCGGGTCCGCTGCTCCTACTTCCGCGACCCCCTGGCCCCCTGCAACAAGCGCGAGCCGGATTCCGGCTGCTCGGCGCTGACCGGCCACAGCCGCGACCACGCCGTGCTGGGCACCAGCGAGCACTGCATCGCCGCCCATCCCTCGGACGCGGCCGTCGCCCTGACGGCCCTCGACGCCTCGGTGCACACCCTGGGCCCCGGCGGTGAACGGACCTACCCGCTGGACGACTTCTTCCTGCTGCCCGGCGACTCCCCGCACCGCGAGCACCCGATGGCCCACGGCGAGCTGATCACCGCCGTCGAGGTGCCACCCACTCCGGTGGCCCGCCGGTCGCTGTACCTGAAGGTGCGGGACCGCGCGTCGTACGAGTTCGCGCTCGTCTCGGTGGCGGCAGCACTGTCGGTGGTGGACGGCAGGATCGCGGACATCCGGGTGGCGCTCGGGGGCGCGGCCACCAAGCCGTGGCGGGCCCGACGGGTCGAGGACTTCCTGGTCGGCGAGGTGGCGGAGCGGCGCGCCTTCGCGCAGGCCGCCCAGGTGGAACTGGCCGAGGCGCGGCCGACCCCCATGAACGCCTTCAAGGTCGAACTCGCCCAGCGGGCGCTGGTACGCGCTCTCGGCACGCTCGCCGAGGGCACCGGCCTCGAGGACGGGAGCCCCGCATGACCGCGCCCACGAGCACGGCGACGGCAGTCGGGCAGGACCTGGCACGCCTGGACGGCCGGCCCAAGGTCACCGGCAGTGCCCGCTACTCCACCGAGGTGCCGGCCCCGGGTGCGGCCCACGCCTGCCTGGTGGGCTCCCGGATCGCCGCGGGCCGGGTGCTGGCCGTCGACGCGGAGGCCGCCCGCGCCGAGGAGGGCGTGCTGGCCGTCCTCACCCATGAGAACCTGCCCGGGATCGCCGAGCAGCCGCCTCTCGTGCCCTCCCTGGCCGGCACCGCGGCCCCCGGGCAGACGTTCTTCCCGATGCAGGACGACACCGTCCACTACGCGGGCCAGCACATCGCCGTGGTCGTCGCCGACACCTGGGAGCGGGCGCGGCACGCGGCGCACCTGCTGCGGATCTCCTACGAGGAGACTCCCGCCACGACCACCTTCGAACAGGGGCGCGACCAGGCGTATGTGCCGGAACGGATCTTCGGCGGCTGGCTGCCGGGGCGGATCTCCCGCGGGGACGCCGACGCCGGACTGGCCGGGGCCGAGCTGCGGGTGGACGCCGCGTTCACGTTCGCGGCCAACCACCACAACCCGCTGGAACCGTCGTGCACCACCGCCTGGTGGGAGGGGGACGAACTCGTCCTCCACGACGCGACCCAGGGGGTGAACGCCACCCAGATCACCGTCGCCCGGCTGCTGGGCATCCCCCGCTCGAGGATCCGCGTCATCGGCCACTACGTCGGCGGCAGCTTCGGCTCCAAGGCGATGATCCACGACCATCCGGCCCTGGCCGCGCTGGCGGCCCGGGCCGTCGGCCGACCGGTCAGACTCGCGCTCACCCGCGAGCAGATGTTCACCTCCGTCGGGCACCGCGAGGAACAGGAGCAGCAGATCAGCCTCGGGGCGACCCGGGAGGGGCGGCTGACCGCGATCCGGCACCACAAGCTCTCGCCCACCTCGCACTTCGACGACTGGGCCGAGCCCTCGATCGGGGTCTCCGCGCAGCTCTACGCCTGCCCCCACTTCGACGGCGTCTACCGCCTCTTCCGGGCCAACACCATGACCCCGACCTTCATGCGGGCGCCAGGCGAGGCCAGCGGGCTGTTCGCGCTCGAGTGCGCGATGGACGAACTCGCCCACGAGCTGGGGCTGGACCCCGTGGAGCTGCGGCTGCGCAACTACGCCGATGCCAGTCCGATGACGGGGCAGCCCTGGTCCAGCAGCGGACTGCGGGAGTGCTACCGGCGCGGCGCGGCGCGCTTCGGCTGGCAGGACCGCGATCCGCGCCCGGGGGTACGGCGCGAGGGCGACTGGCTGATCGGCACCGGGATGGCCGCGGCCGGGTATCCCGTCGCCCCGCCGCCCACCCCGCAACGGGCCCGCGCCCGCCTCTACGACGACGGCACCGCTGTCGTGCAGGCCGCCACACCCGAGTTCGGCACGGGTGTGGTCACGGCCATGACCCAGGTCGCCGCCGACGCCCTCGGCATGCCGGTGGGGCGCTGCCGGTTCGAGGGCGGGGACACCGCGCTGCCCGACATCGCCGCCGCGGTCGGCTCCTCGGGCGCCGGCATGATCAGCGCCGCGGTGCACAGCGCCGGAACCGCCCTGCGGGAGCAGCTCGTCGCCCTGGCGGTCGCCGACCGCGGTTCCCCGCTGTACGGCCGGGACCCGGCCGAGGTCGCCGTACGGGACGGCGTCATGCGGGCCGGCAGCGCCGCCGAGTCCTACGCCGGACTGCTGCGGCGCACCGCCCGGCCGGACGCGGAGGCCACGGGGTCGTGGCAGCCGGACAGCGGGGCGCCGTACGCGATGATGACGTTCGGCGCGCAGTTCGCCGAGGTCGCCGTCGATCCGGAGCTGGGCCTGGTGCGGGTGCGCCGGATGACGGGCGCCTTCGCCCCCGGCCGGGTGATCAACCCCCGTACGGCGCGCGGCCAGTTGATGAGCGGCATGCTGTGGGGGCTGGGCCAGGCGCTGCTGGAGTCCAACCGCATGCGGCCGGGCACCGGCCGCTGGACCCACGCGAGCCTGGGCTCCTACCTGGTCGCCGTCAATGCCGACGCGCCCGAGGTCGAGGTCGAGCTGGTGGAGGTCGAGGACACCGTGGTCAATCCGCTCGGGGTCAAGGGCGTCGGCGAGATCGGCCAGGTGGGTGCGGCGGCGGCCATCGCCAACGCCGTCCACCACGCGACCGGGCGCCGGGTGCGTCAACTGCCGATCACAGTGGAGGCGCTGCTGTGACCCGGACCGGCCGCCAGGCGTCCGTCGTGGACCTCGGCGAGCCGGTCGACGGCGGACAGGTGGGCCCGCTCGTGGGTGACCAGGACGGTGGCCGTGCCCTGCCGGTGGGTGAGCCGCACGAGCAGGTCGAGGACCGCGGCTCCCCGCTCGTGGTCCAGGGCGCTGGTGGGCTCGTCGACCAGCAGCACGGTGGGGTCGTTCATCAGGGCGCGGGCGATGTTGACGCGCTGGCGCTGACCGCCGGAGAGCTGGTGGGGGCGCCGGTCGGCCTGCCCGGTCAGGCCGACGGCCGCGAGCAGTTCCAGGGCGCGGGGGCGTGCCCGGGCCGCCGAGCGCCCGCCGAGCTGTGCCATGACCTGGAGCTGCTCGGCGGCGGTGAGCGAGGCCGGCAGGTTGGGCTGCTGGAAGACGATGCCGATGCGCTCCCGGCGCAGCGCGGTCAGCTCCCTGCGGCTCATGCCGGTGGTGTCGGTGCCGTCGACGGTCACCGTGCCGGAGTCGGGTCTGATGAGGGTGGCGGCCACGGCGAGCAGACTCGACTTGCCGGAGCCGGAGGGACCGACGACGGCGGTGACGCTCCCCGCGGGCACCCGGAGGCTGACGCGGTCCAGCGCGGTCAGCACGCCGTCGCCGTCGGGGTAGGTGAGGGTGATGTCGGTCAACTCGAGGCTCATCGGGCACTCCCCAGTGCGGTCAGCGGGTCCACGGAGGTGATCCGGCGGACGGAGAGGGCGGCCCCCAGCACACCGAGCAGGACGGTGACGGCGGCGGGGACCAGGACGGTGGCGGGGGTCAGCAGGAACGGCACCGCGGAGCCGGACAGCGCCGCACCGGCACCGGCGGCGAGGGCGGTGCCCAGCGCGGTGCCGCCGGCCAGCAGGAGCAGGGCCTGGCCGAGGGCGTCCCGCAGCAGGCGCGCGGTGGAGGCGCCCAGCGCCTTGAGGAGGGCGATGTCGCCGCTGCGCTGGATGGTCCACACCGTGAAGAAGGCGCCGATGACCAGCGCCGAGATGGCGTACAGGAAGCCGCGCATCAGCTGCAGGGAACCGTTCTCGGAGGTGTAGGAGCCGATCGCGGACAGCGAGTCGTCCTTGGCCAGGGTCCGGGTGCCCGCCTCCCGGTCGGTGGCGGGGATGTCCGCCCCCGCCGCGGTGCGCAGGGCGACGACGGTCGCCGCGGGGCCGTCGGATCCGGCCCCGGCGGGCAGCACGGTCCGCTGCCAGGCACGCAGGCCGGTGAAGATCACCGGAGTGTGGCTGAAGGAGGCGTCACCGGCGACGGCGGCCGCGGTCAGCCGGTGTCCGGACAGGGAGAAGCTGTCGCCGACGCGGACGCCGAGGGCGTCGGCGGCGCCCCGCGAGAGCACCGCGGAGTTCCCGTCGATGCGGTGGCCGTCCGGGGCGAGCTCGGAGCCGGGGCGCACCCCGAACGCCGAGACCCCGGCGCTCCGGGTTCCGAAGGTGGCTCTGGTGGTGCGGATGCCGAGGGGTTCCGCGCGGGTGACCCCGGGGGCGTCGGCCCAGGTGCGCCACTGGCGGCGGGTGACGGTGGAGTCGGCGTAGGAGGGATCCTCCCCGGAGCCGGGGGCGTCGAAGGCGATCCGGTCGGCGGGGAGCCCGGTGATCGCGGAGGTGTTCTGCCGGCCGAGGCCCGCGGTCAGGCCGGAGAGCAGCCCGACCAGCAGGGTGAGAAGCACGATGACGGTTCCCATGAGGATGAACCGCCCCTTGGCGAACTTGAGGTCCCTCCAGGCGACGAACACTGCTGCGGCCTGCTTTCATGCGACGGAACGGCTGGGCCCCCAGCGTCGCCGCTCCCCCGTCGCCGCGGCATCGCCCGCGGGAGGGCACTCCGCGGGCCGAAAGACGGCGGCCGGGTTCCATCTTTCGACAGAGGCGGCGCAGCGGCGGCTGCTCGTAGGCTGGAGTGGCCGTGAATACGCTGACTCCCACCACCCGGGCCCTGGCCTGGTGCCTGCACCTGCTCCTCGCCGGGCTCCTGGCCCTGGCCGCCGGACGTGCCGTGGCCGGCCACCGGCCGGAGGCGGCGGCCGTCGTCGCCGTCACCCTGCTGCTCGCCGCGGCGTACGCGGCGGGGCCGCTGCTGCCCGCCGTCGGCCGCTCCCGGCGGGCCGCCGCCGGATGGCTGGCCGCCCTGGGAGCGATCTGGCTGGGGCTGCTGGCCCTGTCGTCGGACGGGGTGTGGGTGGCCTTCCCGCTGTACTTCCTCCAGCTCCACCTGCTGCCCCGGCGCGGCGGGCTCGTCGCGGTGGCCGCCACCACGGCCGCCGCGATCGGTGCCTTCGCGGCGCACCAGGGTGCCTTCACCGTGGCGACAGCGCTGGGGCCGGCCCTGGGCGCGGCGGTCGCGGTGGCCGTCGTACGGGGCTACCAGGCGCTGTACCGGGAGAGCGAGCAGCGCCGCCGGCTGATCGAGGAGCTGACCGCGACCCGGGCCGACCTGGCCGCCGCCCAGCACGCGGCGGGGGTGCTGGAGGAGCGGGAACGCCTCGCCCGGGAGATCCACGACACGCTCGCCCAGGGCCTCTCCAGCATCCAGTTGCTGCTGCGGGCGGCCGAGCGGGCCCTGCCCGGCCGTCCGCAGGCCGCCGGCGCGTACGTCGACCAGGCCCGGAAGGCCGCCGTGGACAATCTCGCCGAAGCCCGCCGGTTCGTCGCCGCGCTCGCTCCGCCCGCGCTGGAGGGCGGCACGCTGGCCGGTGCGCTGGAGCGGCTGTGCGCGACCGTCTCGGCGCGCCATCCGCTGTCGGTCGGCTTCCATCTCACGGGCCGCCCGGTTCTCCTGCCCGCCTCGCACGAGGCCGCGCTGCTGCGGGTCGTCCAGTCCGCGCTGTCGAACACGGTGTCCCACGCCGGCGCCACCCGCGCGGAGGTCACGCTCAGCTACCTCGGGGAGCACGTCGCCGTGGACGTCGTGGACGACGGGACGGGCTTCGACCCGGACGGGCTGCCCGCCTCCGCACCGGGCACCGGCGGCTTCGGCCTCCCGGCCATGCGGGCCCGGATGGCCGCGCTGGGCGGCAGCCTCGTCGTCGAGTCGGCACCGGGCAGCGGCGCCGCGCTGGCGGCCCAGCTTCCGGTACCGGCCGCACACCCGTCCGACGAGGAGGCCCGCCGGTGACCGGCAGTCCCGTCCGGCTGCTGCTGGCCGACGACCACCCCGTGGTCCGCGCGGGCCTGCGCGCCGTCCTGGAGACCGAACCGGGTCTCGCGGTGGTGGCCGAAGCCGCCACGGCCGAGGAGGCCGTCGCCCTCGCCGCCGGGGGCGGGATCGACGTGGTGCTGATGGATCTGCAGTTCGGTGCCGGGATGACCGGTTCGGAGGCCACTGCCGCCATCACCGCACGTCCCGGCGCACCGCGCGTCCTGGTCGTCACCACCTACGGCACCGACGCCGACACGCTGCCGGCCATCGAGGCAGGCGCCACCGGCTACCTCCTCAAGGACGCGCCGCCGGACGAACTGGCCGAGGCCGTACGCACCGCGGCCGCGGGCCGCACCACCCTCGCCCCCGCGGTCGCCGACCGCATCATGCGGCGGCTGCGCGCCCCGGGGACCGCCCTGACCCAGCGGGAGACCGAGGTGCTGAGCCTGGTCGCCGAGGGGCTGTCCAACAAGGACATCGGCCGGCGGCTCCACCTCACCGAAGGCACGGTCAAGTCCCATCTGGCGCGCATCTACGCCAAGCTGGACGTCGACTCCCGCACCGCGGCCGTGGCCGCCGCCACGGATCTGGGCTTCATCCGCCGCTGACCGGCTGCCGGGCCGGCGTTCGCGTGGGCCCTCGCACTGCTGCGTGGACCCTCGCGCTGCTCCCCGGCCCGGCCGGCGGGGCGGTCCGCATCGTGCCCGTGCAGGGCGTCATCAGGCGGCGCCGCGGCTGTCGCTCGCCGCGTACAGCAGTTCGCGCACCTCGGGCAGCGCCTCGTCGGCGGTGCTCCACACCAGCCGCAGCGCGAGGTCGGGGGCGGGCAGCCCGAGCCGGACCAGACGGCCCTGCGCCAGCCCGTCCTCGACCGCGAACCGGGGCAGCAGTGCGATGCCCAGCCCCTGCTCCGCCCACGCCCGCATCACCGGCACCCCGCCCGCGTCCACCCGCTCGACCCCGGGGCCCAGCAACTGGTCGGCGACCAGGCGGAAGGAGCACTGCGCCACGTTGACCAGCAGCCGCTCGCCCGCCAACTCGGCCGCCCGCAGCGGGCGCCCGGCCAGCGGGTGCCCGGGAGCGGCCACCAGGTCCAGCGGGACGGCACCGACGTCCAGGCTCGAGAGCGACGCCGCGGGGAGGGGGAAGCCCAGCCCGCCGAGGGCCTCGCCCCGGTCCAGGAGCAGCGCCGCGGTCAGGGTCCCCGCGGCGACCTCGTCGAGCAGCACGCCGCGCCCGGTGGCGACGCGCACCTCGACTCCGAGACCGGGCCGCCGGCGGGCGAACCGGCGCAGCAGCGCCGGTACGCAGGTGGCCGCGATGGTCTCCAGCGCGCCGAGCCGCAGTGCGCGTACCGCACCCCGCACCTCGCCGAGGGCCTGCTCGGACTGGCGGAGCAGCAGTGCCGCCCAGTCCACCAATCGGTCGCCCGCGGCCGTCGTACGCATGCCGTGCGCCGTACGCGCGAAGAGGGCGACCCCCATCGTCTCCTCCAGCGCCCGGATGTGCGCGGAGACCGACGAGGGGGCGAGAGCGAGCGCGTGTGCGGCCTCGGTGACCGTGCCGTGCTTCACCACCGCCTCGAAGGTGCGGAGTTGCCGCAGTTCCATGCCCCCGCCTCTTCCCCGTGGCCGTGCGGATTTCCCGAACGGAGTGTACGGCCGGGCCGGTGGAGCGCGGAGCGCGGTGGGCGCACAGTGCCCGGCATGACGCTCGACAAACACCTTCCGCCGCCGGGCACGGCCGGCCGGCCGCGCCCCGCGGTCCGGCGGCGCCGGGGAACCGTACTGGCGGGAATCTCGCTCGGCTACTTCATGGTCCTGCTCGACACCACCGTGCTGTCGGTCGCCGAGCCGGACCTGGCAGCCTCCCTGCACACCTCGGTGGCCGGTCTCCAATGGGCGGCCAACAGCTACACGGTGGTCTTCGCCGCGCTGCTGCTGTCGGCCGGGGCACTGGCCGACCGGCTCGGCGCGCACCGGGTCTTCCGCACCGGTGCGGCCCTGTTCGCGGTGGGTTCGGCACTGTGCGCCCTCGCCCCCACCGTCGGTGCCCTGATCGGGATGCGCGCGCTGCTGGGTGCCGCGGCCGCCGCCTGCGTGCCCTCGTCGCTGGCGCTGATCGGCCGCCTCTACCCGGACCGGAGCCAGCACGCGCGGGCCGTCGCGGCCTGGGCGGCGATCAGCGGCGCCGCGGTGGCCACCGGACCGCTGGCGGGCGGCGCACTGGTCGGCGCCGCCGGTTGGCGGGCCGTCTTCCTGATCAACGTCCCGCTCGGTGCGGCGGTGCTGGCGCTGACGGCCACCCGGAGCCTGCACTGCCCGCGGGGAGACCGGCAGTTGGACTGGCCGGCCCAGTTGGCGGCGTGCGCCTGTCTGGCACTGGTCACCGACGGGCTCATCGCCGCCGGTGCGGCAGCCTGGCCGCACACCGCCGCGGCGCTGGGCGGCGCCGCCGTCACCGGTGCGGCCTTCGCGCGGCTGGAGCGGCGCAGCACGGCACCCGTGCTGAACCGGGCACTGCTGGGCGCCGGAGCCGCGCGGGCCGGTCTGGCCGCAGGGGCGGCGGTCAACTTCGCCTTGGCGGGCAGCCTCTTCGTGCTGCCCCTCCTCCTCACCGACCGCGGCATGTCGGCGCTGGAGACGGGGCTCGCCTTTCTGCCGCTGACGGTCCCGTTCGCCGTGAACCCGCCGCTGACCGGCCGGATCGTGGCCAGGAGGGGTCCGCGGCCGCCGGTGCTCGGCGGGCTCGTGCTGCTCGCCGCCGGGGGCGCCGTGCTCGCAGTGGCCACGTGGGCCCGGGCACCGTACGGCTGGCTGGCCGCGGGGCTGCTGCTGACCGGGCTCGGTGTGTCGTTCGCGCTGCCCGCGCTGGTCACGGCCGTGGCCGGTGCCGCACCGCCGGGCGCGGGCGGTTCCGTGGGAGGCATCCTCAACGCGGCCCGGCAGACGGGTGCGAGCCTCGGCATCGCTGCCATGGGCGCGCCTCTCGCGGCGGGCACCGGTTCGGCCCCCTGGGCGTTCGCCGTGGCGGCGGTGGTGTGTGCCGGGGCGGCTGCCTGGTTCGGCGGCGTACAGCGTCGGTGACCGGTCGCGCGCGGGGAGGGAGAGAGGGGGCGGGCCACCGTGCGGCCGTCGATTCCCCAGTGGGCCTCGCGGGCGGTCCGTGCGTGCGGGGGGAGGCGGTCTTCAACACCCGGGCTCTCCGGCCCATAGTCGGATCATGAGTGCCTCATCGGATCGTCCCCGCCGCCCGCGCAACGCACCGGCGGCAGCCGCGGCCCGCCGCTCCGCTGACGTACGCGAGGCGGCGGCCGCCGTGCTGACCGGCGTCGTGGCCCTGTACATCGCCTTGGTGGCGTTCGGGAACATCACCGACTTCGACACGAACCGGGAGTTCGTCCGGCATGTGCTGGCGATGGACACCACCTTCCGGGACGAGGACATGATGTGGCGCGCGGTCACTTCACGCGGGTGGCAGGACGCGGCCTACGTCGCGATCGTCGTGTGGGAGTCGGCCGCAGCGCTGCTGCTGATCGCGGCAACCGGGCTGTGGCTGCCGCGCGGGAACCGGCGCCGTGCCCGTTCGCTGTCCAGCGCGGGCCTGTTGATGCTCCTCGTCCTGTTCGGTGCGGGGTTCCTCTCACTCGGCGGGGAGTGGTTCGCCATGTGGCAGTCGGAGAAGTGGAACGGGCTGGATGCGGCCACCCGCGTCGTGCTGCTGAGCGGGCTCGCGCTGCTGACCGTGCACTCCGCGCGGGAGCACCCGGACCCGGCGGGCTGCGGCACGGACTGACCGGAGCAGCAACCGGAGCGGGCCGGGGTGGGGGCACGTCCCCTCCCCGGCCCGCTCCGTTCCACCCGTCGGCCGGACACCGGACACGGCACGCCGCGGTTCCTCGGACGCCCGCCGAGCCAGAAACCCGGCGCTCGCCGTGAACTTTCCGCGCGGAGCCGCCATCGAACGTCACGTGCAGAACACCGCAGCAGAGGGACGGACGCGCTCCGCTCCCGCATCGTCGTCCGCTCCGCCCGACACGCTCCGCTCCACGCGGCCCGCCGGCCGGTCGCGGGAACCGTCGGGGCCGGCCCGGCTGCCGCGCCGGTGCCGTCTCCGCGCTGCGGTCCGATGCCGGCGCTCCGCCGCGCCGGGCACCTGCGCACCACCCGCAGCAGCAGGCTGCCGGCCCACCTTTCAGCCGACCGTCCCGACCCACAGCACCGGATATGAGGACCCATGCACATCTCGTTTCTGATCTTCAGCGCGTACGGGATGGGCGGGACGGTCCGCACCACCTTCAACCTGGCGGAGGCGCTGTCCGAGCAGCACGACGTGGAGGTCGTGTCGGTCTTCCGGTACCGGGACAGACTGTTCTTCGAACCGGGCGAGCGCGTACGGCTGAGTTCGCTGGTCGACATGCGCCGGAACCGGCCGACCTACGAGGGCGACGATCCCGAACACGCCCGTCCTGCCCAGGTCTTCCCCGCGGCCGACGGCCAGTACTCGCGGCACAGCGCGCTGACGGACCGCCGGATCGGCGCCTACCTCAGAAACACCGAGGCGGACGTCGTGATCGGCACCCGGCCCGGACTCAACGTGCACGTGGCCCGGCAGACGCGACGCGGCCCGGTACGGCTGGGGCAGGAGCACCTCACCCTCGCCACGCACTCCGTGCGGCTCAAGCGCCTGCTGCGCCGCACCTATCCCCGGCTGGACGCGGTCACCACGGTGACCGAAGCCGACGCGCGCGACTACCGCAGCACGCTGTGCCTGCCCGGCGTGCGCGTCGAAGGGCTCCCCAACAGCGTGCCCCAGCCGCAGGTCAGTCCGACGGACGGCAGCGGCAAGTGGGTCGTGGCCGCGGGGCGGCTGGCCCCAGCCAAGCGCTACGACGTGCTCATACGCGCCTTCGCCGAGGTCGCCCGGGAACGCCCCGACTGGGGTCTGCGCATCTACGGCCACGGCCGGGAGCACGACAAGCTGCGCAAGCTCATCGACGAACTCGGCCTCTACAACCACGTCTTCCTGATGGGCTCGGCCAACCCCATCGAGGCCGAGTGGGTGAAAGGCGCTGTCTGCGCCGTCACCTCGAGCCTCGAATCGTTCGGGATGACCATCGTCGAGGCGATGCGGTGCGGGCTTCCGGTCGTGGCCACCGACTGCCCGCACGGACCCGGGGAGATCATCCGGCACGGCGAGGACGGGCTCCTGGTGCCCACAGGTGATGTGGGCGCGATCTCCGGTGCCCTGTTGCGGCTGATCAACGACGAGGGTCTGCGCACACGTATGGGGCGGGCCGCGCTCACCGCATCGGCCCGGTTCGACCCGGCGCACCTGGCCGCCCGGTACGAGGACCTGCTGACCCCGCTGGTGAACCGCCGGTCGGGCACGCTGCACCGAGCCCGCGGCAGCCTGCTCGGCGGGGCGTACACGGCTCGGGAGGCAGCCCGCTCGGGAGCCGGATACGCCCTCAGGGCAGCCCGGAGGTGACCCGGCGGGCCCGGCACCCCGCAGGGGCGGAGCAGGGCCGGCCGGCGGTGCTCCGGGGCCCGGCGGGGCTCCCGGCGGGGTTCCCGGCAGGGCTCTCGGCAGGGCTCCCGGCAGGGCGAAGCGGCGGCCGGGGCACCGGCTGCCGCTCGGTACGGCGGTCTCCGCGGCCTGCGGGGTGCGGATTCCGCGAGTCCGCAGGGGGACGATTCCACGGGTCCGCGGGGGGCGGATTCCGCGCGCCCGCCGGGTGCTGCGGGCGGGCACGCGTGCCGGAGTCCACGGGTGTCCGCCGGTCCGGGGGTCAGGACTCCTCGGAGGTGGCCGGCCCGGCGGCCTCCCAGACGAATCCGTCCGGGTCGGTGAAGGAGTCCGCCGTGCCGCCGAGGACGATGCGGTGCGATCCGGTGCCGTCGGCGGGGACGCCGAGGTCCTTGGCCAGGCCGGGGCGCTTGTACAGCGCCAGCTTGACGGGACTGGACGCGCCGCAGGCGAACTCGGCGTACTTGCCGCCGAAACTCTTGGCCACGGCCAGTCCCCGGCCGACGTAGAACTGCTTGGTGGCCTTCACGTCCTGGACGCCCAGGAGGAGGACCATCTCGTCGATCTCGCGAGTGGCCGGGCCGGTGTCCTTCTTCGCGGAGGTCGCGACCTTCCAGATCGTCCCGTCCGGCGCCTGGACGACGCCTCCGTAGCCCCACAGCGACTTCGCCGCGGGCTTGAGCACGGCGGCACCGGCGTCCGCGGCGGCGGCGAGGAAGCTGTCGACGGTGGCCGGACGGGAGACCGTGAGCGCCAGGGTGAAGCCGCGGAACCCGCTGGAGTGCCCCGCGGAGCGCCGCAGGCGGATGCGCGACTCCACCCCGAAGGCGGTGTAGAAGCGGCGGGCGGAGTCGGGGTCGGCCACCTCGAGGGTGACCGAGGCGAGAGAGACGTCGGCTGCGGTGGAAGCGGTGATTGCCATGGACCTCACGCTAGGAGGAACCCCACGGGCGGGGCTTCTCGATTCCTGACCGCTTGGGGGCGTGCTCCGGACGCGCGCCCCGGAGCGGCTCTCAGGCGTCGAAGCGGCGGCGCGCCTCCTCGATGTGCGCCAGGTGCCGCTGGGTCCAGCCGCACATCGCGTCGACCGTGCCGCGCAGGGCCCGGCCCGGTTCGGTCAGGGTGTACTCGACCCGCGGCGGCACGGTCGGATACACCGTGCGGTCGACCAGGCCGTCCCGCTCCAGTCTGCGCAGGTTCTGGGTGAGCATCTTCTGACTCACTCCCTCGACCTCCTTGCGCAGTTCGCTGAAGCGCAGGGTGCGCTCGCCGAGTGCCTCGACGATCAGGAGCGCCCACTTGTTGGCGATGTCGGAGAAGATCTCCCGCGCCAGGGAGTCGGCGCGCCTCAGGTCGGCGTCCTCGGGCAGGCCCTCGAGTCGCTGCTTGGTCGCCATCAGGTTCTTCCCCCGCCGAGTCGTACGTTCTTCCAGGTCCGCCGCCACTCTCCTACGGCTGGCCGGTATCCGCCACGGCGCACGGCGCGGCCGGGGACATCCGCAGCGTCCCGGGGCGCCCGGTCCGCCTCGGCCCCGCGAGTCCGCGGCGCCACGGCGCCCCGCCTTCTCCACCGCCGCCGCCCCGCACGGCGAGCGGGTCAGGAGCGGCGGCGGGGCCCGCCGCGCCTGGTGCCCTTGGCCCGTCCGGCGCCGCTCCGCGGATTCCTGCCGGTCTGCTTGCCGGGAGCGGGCTTGCGGCGGGGGGCGGACTGCTCCGTGCGCCGCTGCCCGGGCTGCGGCTCGGGCGCCTTGCGGCCCCGGGTGCTGTTGGGGGTGCGGCCGCGCACGATGCCGATGAAGTCCTCGACCATGTCGGTGGTGCGCTCTTCCGGCCAGGAGAGCGCGACCTGCGAGACGGGCGCGTCCGTGACGGGTCGGTAGGTGAGGTCCCGGCGGTGGTGCAGCCGGGCGAGGGACTGGGGGACGATCAGGAGCCCCACCCCGGCGGCGACCAGTTCGACGGCGTCGGCGGTGGTGGCCGGACGCTCCAGGGCGGGCTGCCCGGGCCGCTGCTCCCAGGCCAGGACCTCGTCCAAGGGGTGCAGCACGATCTCGTCGGCCAGTTCGTCGAGGGTCACCTCGTCCGCCGCGGTCACCAGGTGGTCCGTGGGGACGACGACCACCGTCGTCTCGGTGTACAGCGGGATCGCGCTGAAGCGGGAGCGGTCGACGGGCAGCCGCACGAAACCCGCGTCCGCGGCGCCGTCCGCCAGCAGGCCGGGGGCGTCGGCGGCGGTCGCGGAGACGAGGTGCAGCGGGATGTCCGGCAGCCGCTCTCCCCAGATCCGCACCCATTTCGCGGGTGTCACGCCGGGGACGTACGCGAGGCGGAACGACGGTGGGGTTTCCGAGCCTGTCACGTCGCCAGGTTACCGGGCGCGGTCGAGTGCACCGGAGGTGATCGATACCCTGGACCGCATGACGTCGCACAAGACCACCCAGACCATGAAGCCCGCGACCGCGGCGAAGAAGCTGGGTGTGTACCTCGAAGCCACCCCCGCCGAGTTCCAGGAGGGCGTGGTCTCGCGCGACGAGCTGAACGCTCTGCAGGCCGAGCCGCCCCAGTGGCTCCTGGACCTGCGGCGCAACGGCCCGCACCCGCGGCCCGTGGTCGCGGCGAAGCTGGGGGTCTCCATCTCCGGTCTCGCGCGCGGAGGCGTCACCGAGGCCCTGACCACCGAGCGGATCGAGGCGCTCAAGGCGGAGAACCCCGAGTGGCTGCAGAAGGAGCGCGCCACTCAGGCCGAGGTGCGCAAGGAGGCGGCCCGGCTCAAGGCGAAGAAGGCCGGACGCGACGCGGAGACGGACGCCCCGCGCCGCTGACCGCGCCCTCGCGCCGGGCACCGCGGATCTGCGCCGGGGGCGGTGATCCGCTCCCGGCGCGCACGGTCACCGCATCTGTCGCACCGTGTCCGCCGGCCGGCTGCACACTGCCGGCCCTGCGGGATCGTCCCTGCTCACAGCCCCGTCCCGCAGGGCTCGCCTACGCACCCCGACCGGATCTACGCTGGTATCAGCCGTTCTGGACGTAGGTGCGGATATGTCGGAAACAGTGACAACTGTCATCGTCGTCGTAGCACTGCTAGCAGCGATGGGTGTGCTGTCAGCGGTTCGCATCATCAAACAGTACGAACGTGGCGTCGTGCTGCGTCTCGGCCGCCTGCACAAGGACATCCGCGGCCCCGGACTGACCTTGATCGTTCCCGTCGTCGACCGGCTGCGCAAGGTGAGCATGCAGATCATCACCATGCCGGTCCCCGCGCAGGAGGGCATCACCCGCGACAACGTGACCGTGCGGGTGGACGCAGTGGTCTACTTCAAGGTCGTGAAGCCGGCGGACGCGGTCATCCGGGTGGAGGACTACCAGTTCGCGGTCTCCCAGATGGCCCAGACCTCGCTGCGGTCGATCATCGGGAAGAGTGATCTGGACGATCTGCTCTCCAACCGGGAGAAGCTCAACCAGGGCCTGGAGCTGATGATCGACAGCCCCGCGGTCGACTGGGGTGTGCAGATCGACCGGGTGGAGATCAAGGACGTGTCGCTGCCCGACACCATGAAGCGGTCCATGGCACGCCAGGCCGAGGCCCATCGGGAGCGGCGGGCACGGATCATCAACGCGGACGCGGAGCTCCAGGCGTCCAAGCGGCTGGCGGAAGCCGCACAGCAGATGTCCGGGCAGCCCTCGGCGCTGCAACTGCGGCTGCTCCAGACCATCACGGCGGTCGCCGCCGAGAAGAACTCCACACTCGTGCTGCCCTTCCCCGTCGAGCTGCTGCGCTTCCTGGAGCGGGCGCAGCCGGAGTCCGACGAGGCTTCGTCGGCCCCGGGCACCACAGCGGACGAGGCGCCGGTGGCGGTGGGCGGCGGACCGGCGCGCAGCGCGACAGCAGCAGAGGCGCGAGACCGGCCGGACGGGGATGTCGCCCCGACGTTCCGGTCCGCGGCCCGGGCGGCCCGCTCCGCGGTCGAGGACGAGCCCGAAGCATTCACCGGCGCACTGCCGCCGGACCCCGCCGCTCCCCTCCGGGACCCGGCCATGGTCCTGCCGGAACTGCAGGTGACCGGGTTGCCCACGGCCGAGTCGGCGCCTTCGGGCGGGAGGCCGGAGGAGACCGCGCACACCGGGCACCGCCGCAGGCGCCGCACCGGCAACCGGACCTGAGGGGCGCCCGGAATCCGCTCGCGCATTCTCACCGGTTTCTCACCGGGCACGGAAGGCCACCGAGCGCATCCCTCGTAGCCTGGGAAGATGAGGAGGCGCATAGGCCATGAGCAACGGCGGCAGCCGGGCCGGGGAACCGGAGGGTGACCACGGCGGCGGGCCCGACCCCCGGAACCGGGCCGGGGACGAGGCGGATCCCCGCGCCGACGCCCCGCATCCGTCCCAGGAATCCCAGGAGCCCGAGCCGTCCGAGAGGCCCGAACAGTACGGGGCCGACGAAGAGGCCGACGAAGAGGCCGGGGAATCCGAGCAGCCCGAGGGGCTCGGCCGTACCGAACTCACGAACGAGGAGGTCGAGTCGGTCGAGTTCGGCGAGGCTTTCATCCGTGCGGCGGACGTGACCGAGCCGGCGGCACGGACCCGGGAGCTGGCGGCCCGATGGGACCGGGAGGGATACCCCGAGCGGGAACCGTGGCGCTCCGACGAGCCGCCCGCCGGCTGGTTCTGGAGCCGGTCCCGGCGCAGCGGCCGCGAACGGCGCCGCGGGCGGCGTCGCTGGCCCTGGAGACGACGGCGCGAGGACTGAACCGGCCGGGCGCCGAGCGGGGCGACAGCGCCCGGCGCGGGACCGACGGCCGCTATAGGGTGGAGTCGTGCGAACGATGTACGCCGCTCTCCTGCGGGGGATCAATGTGGGCGGCAACCGGAAGGTCCCGATGGCCGAACTGCGGGAGCTGCTCGGCGGTCTGGGACACGCTGCGGTACGCACCCACCTCAACAGCGGCAACGCGGTCTTCAGCAGTGACACGTCCGACGAGGACGCGCTCGCGGCCGAACTGGAGGAGGCGCTCGAACAGCGCTTCGGCTTCCACGTCGCCTGCATGGTGCGCGGTGCGGAGTATCTGCGGGACGTACGCGACGCCTGCCCCTTCCCCACCGACCCCGCCCACGGTGTCGGTGGCAAGGAGCTGCATGTCGTCTTCTGCTCCCGTTCCGTCCCCGCCGAACGGCTGGCCTCGCTCGACGCCGCGGCCTACCTCCCCGAGGAGGTACGCGCGGGGGACCGGGCGCTGTACCTGTACACGCCCGGCGGCCTGGGCACCTCCCGGCTCTCCCCCGCCCTGCACCGCCCCGGAGTGCTCGGCGGTGTCGACGCGACGTCCCGCAACTGGAACACCGTGACAGCACTCGTCGAGCTGACCCGCGACTGACCCCCGGAACCGGTGCGCGGCCGAAGTACGCCGGAGGGTGACCGGTCGTCCTGATCGCGGGGACACGGCCGGGCCGCGGCCCGCACGGCGGGCACAGCGCGTCAGACGTCGCTCTCCCCCCAGGCCGTGACGTGCACCTCGTCACCGACCCGTATCCGGCCGGGGTGCAGCACCGCGTACTTCACCCCGAACGCCACCGGCCTCCCGGCGGCCCGCCGGTAGGCGGCCAGGGTGCGCAGCGGCTCCGGCCCGTCCCGTCGGCCGCCGTGCTGGTCGACCATGACGACGGCGCAGCGGGTGGCGGGTTTGGCGTAGCCGAGCGCGGCGTCGGCGACGGTGAGGCGGTGGGCGCGGTCCTCGGTGTGCGGTTCGTCCCAGCCGTCGATGACCAGGTTGGCCCGGAAGCGGTCCTCCGGCACGGCGGGGGCACCGTTCTCGGCGAGCTTCCTGTCGAGGAGGGCGAGCGTGGCGCGGGAGAGGACGTGCAGCGCGCAACTGTCGGCGTATCCGGAGGTGCCGGCGGTGCGGCCGTCGGTGACCCGGGCGTGCTCCGGCGGCACCCGGACCAGGCGGCTCGGGGCGCGCAGCATCTCGGACAGCCACTGGGCAGCGTCCTCCCCCCTGGTCGATGCCGTGGAAGGGCTGCCCGAAGAGGTCCACCGGGCGGCGGGGGCCGGTGGTGTCGACGGGGACGCCGAGGGGCGGCAGGCCGTCGGCCCGGAGGGTGAGGAGTTCGCCGCCGGGGCTGACGGCGGGTCGTACGAGAGCCAGACGGGGGTGGCGGCGCTGGGTGCGGAAGACCCCGTCCCTGCTGGTCACCATGAAGCTGCGGTCGTGTGCGAGTCCGGCCGGGGTGAGCGCCGCCTCGTCGGGATGCGTACCGGCGGCGCCTTTGACGGGAAAGTACGACAGCGAGGCCACGTGAGGCGTGCTCATGATTCGGGGCGTCCGTTCCGGGAGTCGGGCGGGTCGGTTTCGGTCCTGCGGTGCCCGGCGGTGGCCGTGCCGTCGGATGGCGCCTGCCGCGGGGTGTTCAACGCGGTGGTTCCTGCGCGACACCGGCGACGACCGTGGTGACGATCCTGCGGACGTCCTCGGCTTCCGGCGGGGTTCCCCGCCGGTCGGCGAACAGCATGTGGGCGGCTCCGACGAGGGTGGGGGCCAGGGTGTCGATGTCGGCGTCCGCACTCAGGCGGCCGAGTTCGCGCTCGGCCGCGAGGTAGCCGGCCAGCGCGGTGGCCGCGTCGGTCAGGATCGGCAGTCCTGCGGCTCTGGCCTCGCGCAGTCGGGCGCGCAGACCGTCCCGCGAGGTGACCAGGCCGACGACGGCCACCGCGACCGGGTCGAAGACCTCCAGCAGCTCCCGGGTGAGGTTGCGGGCGACAGTGCCGCTTCCGGCGGACGCGCGCAAGGCGGCGGCCCGGTCCTCGACACGGGCGACGCGGTCCAGCACGAGTTCGGCGAGGAAGGCGTCGAACTCGGCGAAGTGCCGGTGCAGGACGCCCTTGGCGCAGTCCGCCTCGGTGGTGACCGCGCGGCTGGTGAGCGCGCTCGGTCCGTCCCGGAGCAGGACACGCTCGGCGGCGTCGAGCAGTTGGCCGCGTACGTCGCGGAAGGCGACTCCGGTGGGCACCGTGCGTCTCCTCGTCTTCCCGGTCCCCCGACCCGCCGGGATTGACGAGTGGGCATGTGCCCACTCAGAGTGGGCACATGCCCACTCTACCGCCGGAGCGCGCTGCCCGCTCCGCACCGGCACCACATGAAGTCCGGGAACTGGCCGAGTCGTTCGGCACGGACGCGGAACGCTACGACCGGGCCCGTCCCGGCTACCCCCGGGCGCTGGTGGAGCGGATCGTCGCCGCCGCCCCCGGCCGTGAGGTCCTGGACGTGGGCTGCGGCACCGGCATCGCGGCCCGGCAGTTCGCAGCGGCCGGATGCCGGGTGCTGGGGGTGGACGCCGACGACCGGATGGCTGCCCTGGCGCGGCGGCATGGAATCGACACCGAGGTGGCGGCTTTCGAGACCTGGGAGCCGGCGGGCCGCACCTTCGACGCCCTCGTCTCCGGGCAGGCCTGGCACTGGGTGGACCCGGTCGCAGGAGCCGTCAAGGCCGCACAGGTCCTGCGTCCCGGCGGGCGGCTGGCCCTCTTCTGGAACGCCGGCCGGCCGGCCCCCCAAGTGGCGGATGCCTTCGCCGAGGTCCACCACCGGGTGCTGCCGGGCTCGCTCGCCGCCCGTCCGCCGACGGAGTCGGCCGTGGCCGGGTACACGGCGCTGGGCACCGAGGCGGCCGACGGGATCCGGGAGGTGGCCGGGTTCACCGAGGCCGAGCAGTGGCGGTTCGACTGGGAACGGGTCCACACCCGCGGCGAGTGGCTGGACCGACTCCCCACCCAGGGCGCCTTCACCCGGACCCCGCGGGCGGCGCTGGAGGAAGTGCTGGCCGGCATCGGCGCCGCCATCGACGCGGCAGGAGGCAGCTTCACGATGCACTACGCCACCGTGGCCGTCACCGCGCAGCGGACCGGCACCCGCTGACCCGCCGACGGGACCGTCCGCCGCGGGCACCCCTGCCCGCGGCCATACACCCACGGCCCGGCTCGCACTCCGGCCCCGCGCTTTCAACGCGTGCACGCTTCCGCGGCCTGCACGCCCTTCCTCCCGAGCGGCAGGACACGGTTGCCTGGAGAAGAAGCGGCCCGCCATGAGCACCGCACCCGTGCCGAACGCCCCACGCCGACACCGGGAACCGCAGGGGCGCCGCCCAGGGCGCCTTCACCCGGATCCCGCGGCGGGCGGCGGTGCAGAACATGCGCAGGGGAACCGCACCTCCTCTGGAGCCCAGGAGAGAAACATGCCGCGGAACGTGACGTTCACCATCCCCTTCCCGCCCCGCTACAACCCGCACTACAGCCATGCGCAGCGCAAGAACCTCGACTGGCTGCGCCGGCATGGCATGGTCACCGGTCAGCAGGCGGTGGACCTGTACCTGTCCTGGGACCTCGCCGACCTCGCGGCGCGCTGCTGGCCGGAGGCCGATGCCGCCGACCTCTCGCTCACGGTGGATCTGAAGAGCTTCTATTTCCTGTTCGACGACCAGTTCGACGGGCCGCAGGGGAGCGACCCGCCTGCGGTCGCGGAGGTGTGCCACGAACTGATCGGGATCGCACACCAGGACGCGGACACGACCCCCCGCTCGGCCGCTGCCCGCGCCTTCGCCGATCTGTGGGCCCGCTGCAGAAGCGGGATGTCGTCGGCCTGGATCGCCCGCGCCGCCTGCGACTGGGAGCGGTACTTCGCCTCCTACCCGTACGAGTCCTGGCACAGGTCCACCCGCCAGGTGCCGGACATGGACGACTGCCTGGAGATCCGCCGCGGTTCGGCTGCCACGGAGTCCGTCGTGGGCATGGTCGAGCGCCTCAACAGGATCGAAGTCCCCCGTACGGCCTTCCACAGCCCGCAGCTCCGGCTGATGCGGCGAACCGCCGTGGACGTACCCTTCATCGCCAACGACGTGTACTCCTACGAGAAGGAGACAGCGCGCGGCGACGTCTACAACATCCTGGTGGCGCTGCAGGACGCCCACGCGTGCACGCTCGATGAGGCGGTCCGCAGGGCCCGGGCGATGGTCGACCGCTCCGTCGACCGCTTCCTGCGGGTGCGCAGCGAGCTTCCCCGGCTCTGCGAAGCGCTGGGGCTCGACGATGCGGAGCGGAGCGCCGTGCTGCGGTATGCGAAGGGCCTGGAGGACTGGCTGCGCGGACACAACGACTGGATGATGCGCACCGTCCGGTACACGCCCGGCGGCACCCCCGATCCCGACCGGCCCGGATACGCGGAGAGCCTGATCGGCATCGGGTGACCCCTCTCGTCCGCGGCTCCCGCCGTACCGCCCCTGCCGGCAACCAGAAGGGACCTCGCATGCCGGATACCCACGTCCCGGCCCCGCCCTCGGCACCGGGGGCGCTGCCACTGCTCGGCCACGCCGTTCCGCTGCTGCGCGCCCCCGGACGGTTTCTGGAGTCGCTGCCCTCCCGGGGCCCTCTCGTCCAGGTCCGCCTCGGCCCTTTCCGGGCCCTGGTGGTCTGCGACCCCGAACTGACCCGCCGCGTCCTCGTCGACGACCGTGTCTTCGACAAAGGAGGCCCGCTGTTCGACCGGGGCCGGGAGGCGCTCGGCAGCGGCATCCTGACCTGTCCGCACAGCACGCACCGCAGGCAACGGAGGCTGACGCAACCGGCTTTCCACCCCGGGCGGCTGCCTGCCTACTCCGTCACCATGGCCCACCGGATCGGCCGGGTGGCGCACCGGTGGCAGGACGGCCGGGTGGTCGACGTCCTGGCGGAGATGCAAGACCTCACGGCATCGGTCACGACGGCGACCATGTTCGGCGACCGCTCCCTCGACGTGCCGCCCACCGAGCTGGCCGAGGACTTCGACACACTCTCGCGGAGCCTGTACCGGCGCACGCTGCTGCCCCGCTTCCTCGACCGCCTCCCCACGCCCGGAAACCGCAGATACCTGCGGGCGCGGGGGCGTCTGCGCCACACCGTCGGCCGGTTCGTGGCGGACTGCCGTCGGCACCGGGAGGACCGCGGAGACCTGCTTTCCATGCTGGTGGGCCCGCACGGGTCGGCGGAGGAGGCCACCAGCGGTGACCATCTGTCGCACGACGAGGTCACCGACCAGGTGACGGCGTTCTTCATCGCCGGGATCGAGACGGTCGCGGCGACCCTGGCCTGGTCGTTCCACCTGCTCGGAGGCCACCCCGGAGTCGAGGAGCGGTTGCACGCGGAGGTCGACAGCGTGCTGAGGGATGTCCCGGCGACATACGAGGATCTCCCCCGGCTGGCCTTCACGAAGCGCGTCGTCACCGAGACGCTCCGGCTGTATCCGCCGGTGTGGCTGCTCACCCGCCGGGTCACCACCGACACGGTGCTGGGCGGCTGTCGGCTTCCCACCGGGACCGCCGTCGTCTACAGCCCCTTCCTCCTCCACCGCATGCCGGGCCTCCACCAGGATCCGGACTGCTTCGACCCCGACCGCTGGGAGCCGGAGCGCGCCCGAAGCATGCGCCGGGAGGCGCTGATCCCGTTCGGCGGCGGCCCGCGGAAGTGCATGGGTGACACCTTCGGCATGACGGAGAGCGTTCTCGCGCTGGCGACGTTCGCCCGGCGCTGGCGCCTGCTGCCGGTTCCCGGCACCAGAGTGCGACCAGCGCCGGGCGGGATCTTGAACCCGCGCGGTCTGCGCATGCGCACCCGGCTGCGGACCCCGTGCGCGGACGGGTGAGCCGCGGCGGCCGGAGGTGGGTGCGCCGGTACTACTCCCGGACGCCCGCGAGTTCGACGGCCCGGCGGCGCAGCGACAGCGCGGCGGGGACCGCGGCGCAGAGCACCGCCACCGCCGCGCAGGCGGCCAGGACCACGCCGAGCTCCGCCCAGGGGAGGTGGATCGGCGTCCATACCGAGAGCAGGCCCAGGGCGCACCACATGCCGGCGAGGTGGAGTCCGGCGACGGCGGTGCCCAGCAGGCCGCCGACCGCGACCACCAGCAGGGCCTCGGCGGCGACCGTTCGCAGCACCTGCCGCCGGGTGGCGCCGGTCAGCCGCAGCAGAGCCAGCTCGCGCACCCGGTCCGCAGTCGACATGACCATGATGTTGGCCAGCGCGATCCCCGTGTAGAGCAGTGCGATGCCCAGCACGAGGAACAGACCCGCGCGCGTCGTGCGTGCGGCCTCGGGCCGTTGGTCGCGTATCCACTCCTCCTCGGTGCGGACCCGGCCGTCCGGACCGGGCACGGCCTTCCGCAGCGCGGCGGACGCGGCGTCGGCGTCGGCTCCGTCCCGCAGCCGCACGTCCACCCGGTCGACGGGCGCTCCCGGTGCGTTGCGCGGGGTGACATAGACGCCGTTGCCGCCGGTCCCCACGGCCATGACCGCGGCGATCCGCAGCGACTTCCTGGTGCCGTCCCCGAGCCAGACCTGCACGCGCCGGCCCACGGTGTGCTGCTCCCACTCCTCGTTGACCACGATCGAGTCGTCGTCGAGGTCGCTCAGGCTCCCGGCGACGAGCGGCGGCCGGGCGGTGGCCCGGAGCCGGGCGGGGTCCGCAGCACGGGCGGGCGACTCGATCAGCGCGGCTCCGTCCTCCAGCGTGTAGACGGCACTGGAGGAGGTCGCGGAGACGTCGGTGCCGGGGAGCTGCCGCAGCCGCCGCAGTGTCGCCTCCGCGAAGCCTTCCGGACCGGTGGGGGTGAGGACGAAGTCGGCCGCGGTGCCGGTGCGCATCTCCGTGGCCTGGGCGTCGTTCAGCGTCGCGGTGGCGCCGAGCAGGGAACCGGTCAGGGCCACCGTGATCAGCACGGGGGCGGCGACCGCCGCAGTGCGGCTGCGCCCGGTGAGGGCGTTCTGCCGCAGCAGCATCCCCGCCGCGCCCGGAAGCCGGGCCGGAAGCCAGGCGACCAGCCGGACCAGCGGGCCCACCAGCAGCGGGGCCAGCAGCGCCACGCCGGTGATCAGCAGCATGGGGCGGGTCACGTACGTCTTGCGGTGCAGCAGGTCGCCCGGATCGGTCACCAGCGACGCGACCAGGGTGACCGCCGCGGCGAGCAGCAGAGCACCGGCGCACAGCCGGCGGCTCCACGGCAGGGCGCGGCTGTCCGCGGTGGATTCCCGCAGCGCCTCGGCGGGAGCGGTGCGCCCGGCCCGCCAGGAGGCCGCCACCGCACCGGCCAGGGCCACCAGCAGCCCGGTCCAGAAGGCCAGGTGGTACGGCCACAGGTGGTCGCCGATCCGGAACCAGCGCGGTGCCAGCTCCTGGTCGACCGCCCACGCGGCGAGCGCCGGCGCCCCCTGCGCGCCCAGCACACAGCCGGTCGCCGAGGCGAGGGCGCCGACGACGAGGGCCTCGGACAGGACCGTGCGGCGCACCTGGGCGGGGGTGGCGCCGGCCATCCGCAGCAGTCCGAACTCGCGGCGCCGCTGGGCCACCGCGAACGCGAAGGTGGCGGCCACCACGAACACCGAGACGAAGGCGGAGACTCCGCCGGCGGTGCCGAACATGGCGTTCATCGCGGTCAGGGCCTCGCTGTCCCGGTCGGGGTCGGCGTCCGCGAGCCTGCGCGCGTCGCCGGTCAGGACGCGCGCGCCGGTGCTGCCGTCGTGCACCACCGCCCGCACGGCGGCCGCATCGTCGGTGCCGACCACCAGTTGGCGGCTCTCGGGCGAGAGCTGCGCGGCGCGCCGGTCGGTGTAGAAGACGGCGTCCTCGAATCCCAGCCCGCCGACGACTCCGACGACGCGCACGGTCCCGCGCGCGGTGCGCAGGCGCTCCCCCGGCCGTACCGGCCCGCCGTCCGCGGACCAGCCGTCGCTGACGGCCACCTCGTCACCGGCCCGGGGCGCGCGGCCCTCCGTGAGGCGGTAGGGAGCGAACGCGGCGGTCGACCAGGGGTGGCCCACCAGATCCTGGGGACCGCCGTGGACCCGGACTCCGAAGGCGCGGTCCTCCACGACCCTCCCCAGCTTCCTGAGCCGGGCCTTCGTCTCGTCCGGCACGGCGCGGGGCCGGGCCAGCTTCCGCACCCGGTCGCCGGCCGGAGTGGCGACGCGGAGGGTGTCCGCGCCCTTGACGAGGACGGGTGCCGCGGCGAACCGCTCGGGCTTCCGCTCCGGCGCCTGGAGCGACGAGGCCAGCGCGAGTCCCATGACGGTCAGCAGTCCCGCCCCGAGGGCGAGCGCGACGAAGCTGCCGGCGAAGCCGGTCCGGCGGGTGCGCAGGGTGGCCAGGGCGATCCTCAGCACGGGAGGGCCTCCAGCTTCGCCATGTGCGCGGCGATCTGCGGCGAGGACGCACCGACCAGTTCCCCGTCGAGGCGCCCGTCGACGAGGAAGACCACGCGGTCCGCGTAGCCGGCGGCGACCGGGTCGTGGGTGACCATGACGGTCGTCCGCCCCTCCTGGTGGACCATGTCGCGCAGCAGGGTGAGGACCTCGCGGCTGGTCACCGAGTCGAGCGCGCCGGTGGGCTCGTCGCCGAAGAGCACCTGGGGGCGGGTGATCAGGGCGCGGGCCAGGGCGACCCGCTGCTGCTGACCGCCGGACAGCTCCGCGGGCCGGTGCCGGGCCCGCGACCCGAGTCCGACCTGCCGCAGCGCTTCCGCGACGCGGGCGGGCGGCGGCCGGTGGCCCGCGAGGCGCAGCGGCAGGCCCACGTTCTGCTCGGCGGTCAGGGACGGGAGCAGGTTGAACGCCTGGAAGACGAATCCGATGCGGTCGCGGCGCAGCAGCGTCAGCCGGGTCTCGTCCAGCCCGGTCAGCTCGGTTCCCCCCACCGCGACCGACCCCGAGGTGGGGCGGTCCAGCCCTGAGGCGCACTGCAGCAGAGTCGACTTGCCGGAGCCCGAGGGGCCCATGACGGCGGTGAACGTGCCGTGACCGAAGTCGAGGGTGACGTCGTCGAGCGCGGTGACGGCTGCGGTACCGGTGCCGTAGCGGCGGGTGACGTGCCGCATGCGGACGGCTTCATCGGCCATGTGTCTGTCCTGACGTGTGGGAAGTGGTCGGCGCGGAAGCGGCGCGCGGGAGCGGTCCCGTCGCGCCGGAGCGGCGGGACCGGGTGCGAGTGCCCGGGCCGCCACGAGCATTACAGAGAAATCTCTGCAGAGAAAGCTCTGCAGAGATTTCTCTGCGATAGACTCGAAGCATGACCGAGTCGCCACACCAGGACCGCACCGCTCCCCACCAGGGGCAGCGCACTGTCAGCGACCCCGCGACCCTGAAGGCGCTGGCACATCCGCTGCGCCTCAGGATCCTGCGCAGACTGGCCACCGCAGGCCCGGCGACCGCCACCGCACTCGCCGCGGTCCTCGACCAGAACACCGGGACGCTCAGCTACCACCTGCGCCAACTGGAGCGGGCCGGACTCGTCGAGGACGACCCCCACCACACGACGAACGGGCGCGAGCGCTGGTGGCGCGGAGTGCGTGGCACGGAGGTGCGGCGCCCGCCCCGGTCGGACCTGTCGGCCGCGGAGCGGGTCGCAGTCGAGGAGCTGGACCGGGCGCATCTGCAGGAGGACATCGACCTGGTCCGGCGGCATGCGGACCGGCCGGCCGAGGAGGACGAGTGGGCGCCCGGCTCCCGCAGCACCCTCCACCTCACACAGGAGGAACTGCGGGAGTTCCACGACGCCTACCTGGAACTGCTGCAGCGCTTCCGGCGCCACCGCACCGAAGCCGGACCGGACACCCGGCCCGTTGCGGTCCGCTGGTTCGGGATCCCGCTCGACGACCCCCGGGACTGACACGGCCACCGCGACACCCGCGGAGACTCTCACCGGGGTGCGCGGTCGCGCACCGCCCGACCGCGCACCCCGGCCGCCCCGGCCCTGACTCCACCCACGCGCCGGGGCGAGGTACGATCGCGCTTAGTAGAATTCACCTGTGCGGCATCTCGGCGCCCGCACGGGATCCGGCAACCGGCCGCATTCTGCGGTATTCACCAGCAATGTCCGGATATACAAGACTTGCCCTTCCAGGTCGTACGCTGTGTCGGGAAACACACCGGCCGGACCGGAAAATCAGCAAGATCTTCTGGCGCCCCATCAGAAAGCCCCTCCACAAAAGCTTTTCGAAACACAGGCAGGTTCGGCTTTTTACGCACAGAAAATGATCCACAGCACAGCGTTGAAGAATTGCTAGATCATTTTCCGCTGCTGCCCTGTGCGGGAATCGAGCGCCTTGATCCGGGCAATCCATTGTGTTTCTGTGTCCTCGCTCCGGCCTCCGTGAACGGCCGGAGTTCCGCTGCCGGGGCGCCGAATCCTGCCGCCCGGCTAGGAAATTCGCACCAGTACCGCGCGGCAGGAGCGGGGGACCCACTTATGTGCCGTGCCGCACTTCGCGGCCCGGCTAGGGGTGAAGTCATGGCCGCTGTGCCCCCACACACAGCGGATATGGCCGGGCAACTCCAGCCCGAATCCGACAGCTCACCTCGCAGGCGCTAGGAGAGGACACCCCCATGTCTCGTGGCCTTCACGCCCGTAATCCGTTCAGCGCCCGCCGCCTCCGGCTCTCGGTCGCCCTCGCCGCCGGCGGTGCGGGCATCGCCGCCCCCCTGCTGGTCGCCGGCAGCGCGCAGGCCGCCCCGGCACAGGTGCAGGAGCAGGCGCAGTCCGCACGGTCCGGCGCCGCCGCGCAGGTGAAGACCGAGCAGGAGCCCAGCTCCTACACCGTCGTCAGCGGCGACACCCTGTACCGGATCGCCCTGGACCACGACATCGAGGGCGGCTGGAACACCCTCTACGAGGCCAACAAGAAGACCGTCGGCGGCGACCCGGACCTGATCCTGCCCGGCCAGAAGCTGACGCTGGACACCGCCTCGAAGCCCGCCGAGAACAGCGACGCAACGCCCGAGCGCGCCGACCGCAGCTCGGCCGAGCGCACCGGCGGCGTGCACAAGACCCAGTCGACCGACCTGGACGGCTGGATCAACGAGGCGCTGGCCATCATGAAGCAGCACGGCATCCCCGGCACCTACAACGGCATCCACCGCAACATCATCCGGGAGTCCGGTGGCGACCCCAACGCCATCAACAACTGGGACATCAACGCCCAGAACGGCACGCCCTCCATCGGCCTGCTCCAGGTGATCAAGCCGACCTTCGACTCCTTCCACGTCGAGGGCACCGCCTACGACCAGCGGGACCCGGTCGCCAACATCGTCGCGGCCTGCAACTACGCAGCCAACCGCTACGGCTCGATCGACAACGTGAACGGCCCCTACTGAGCCGAAGCACCCACGCGGCGACTGCCCGCCACCCTCGCGGTGGCGGGCAGTCGCCGTCTCGGCATCACCGTCCGGCGGGCCACCGGCGGGAGCGCTCTCCCCCGCCCCCGCTCCGGTCGCCGTGCGCACCATGACGCGCACCCTCCGTCTCCCGCCCGCCGCGTCGCGGGCGGCATTCACCCGAACGCCGCTTTCCTCTGGCGCGGGTACGCCCGAATGGCCACCGTCGAGCCATGAGCGAGAACAGAAATCTTGTGAGCGTGATAACGCCCGCTTACAATGCACTGCCCTGTATCGAGCGCTGTGTCGAATCGGTCGCACACCAGTCTTTCGGCCCCGGCCCTACCGAGATGATTGTCGTGGACGACGGCTCGACCGACGGCACCTCCGCCGTTCTGGACCGGCTGGCCGCAGAGCATCCGACCCTTCTGCGGGTGATCCATCAGGAGAACTCCGGAAGCCCTTCGGGTCCACGTAATCTCGGTCTGGACCTCGCGAGCGGTCGGTACGTCTTCTTTCTCGATGCGGACGACTATCTGGCCCCCGAAGCCCTCCAACGGCTCACGACTGCGGCCGAGGTGAACGAATCCGACGTCGTACTCGGCCGAATGGCCTCGCGGGGACGCCGGGTGCCGCGCTCCATGTTCCGCGCGAACCAGGCCGATGCCGACCTGTTCACCTCCCGCGTCTACTGGGCGCTTTCCGCACAGAAACTCTTCCGCAAAGAGCTGCTCGACCGGCTGCAGTTGCGCTTCGACACCGGGCTGCGGATCGGCGAGGACCAGCCCTTCACCGCACTCGCCTACTTGCGGGCCCGCCGCATCTCGGTGGTCGCCGACTACGACTGCTACTACCTGGTCCGCCGCCCGGACGGACGGCATCTGACCGCGACGGGCAGCACCGAGCCGGTCCTCGATGCGCTGCACCGCGTCTGCGAGTTGCTGCGCACCGAACTTCCACCCGGGCAGCAGCGCGACGCCCTGCTGGAGCGGCACTTCGCCGTCGAGCTCCGGGACGTCTTCCGGTTCCTCGGCCGGGAGACGGATCCGGCCGTCCAGCAGCATGAGTTCGCCCGTGTGCAGCGGCTTCTGGCCCGGCACGAACACGACTCCTTCTGGCACCGGCTGGCCCCCGTCCAGCGCCTGCGCTGCCATCTGGCCCGGCACGGGCATCTCGGTGAACTCCTCTCCCACACGCTGTCCGCCGATGCGCACATGCCGTTCAGCGTCCACATCTCCCGGGGAAGGGCGCTGGCCCAGTACCCACCGCGCGGGGAACCCGGGGAACTCACAGGACGCGGGGAACGCGAAGGACGCAGGGAACACGAGGAACACAGAGAACACAGAGAGCACGGGGAACACGGGGAACACGGCACCGACGGTCCGGCCGCGTGCTTCGACGTGACGGACCGCCTCGCGCTCAACCACCACGTCTCCCACTTCTCCTGCACCGGCACCCGGCTGCGGCTGACCGGACGCGCACGTCTGGAGCAGGCCGGGCCCGCCGACCGGCAGACAGCGGAGGTCTTCCTGCAGCACCGGCACGAGCCGTGGCGACGCCATGCGCGGACCCGTCTGGCGGGCGAGTTCTTCGAGGCGGACCTGGATCTCCTCGGCGGGCCGGGCGGCGACGGCGGGCCGCCGGCCGACGGCTGCTGGGATCTGTATCTGAGCCTGACGGTGAACGGGCTGGTCAGAACTGTCCGGCTGGGCAGCCGACGCGATCAGGACGCCGGACGCTGCCCGTTCACCTACCTGGCCGACGACGGCGAGGGCGGCATCCGTACCGTCAGGCTGTACGCCACCGCCTACGGCAACCTGACCCTGCGCCTGGAGCACGTCCCGGCGGCACGGCTGAGCGCAGAACTGCGCCTGGATGTGGAGGCACCCGTCTGGTGCGGTCCGGTCCTGCGCCTGCACGGCACCACCAACCTCATCACCCCTCCGACGGGCAGCGTCCTCGTACAGCTGGCCTCCCGCAGCGGCGCCGCGGACTTCCCCCTGGTGATCGAGGACGACGGCCGGTTCTCGGTGGAACTGCCCCTGGACGTCCTGTCCTCGGGGCGATGGGCCGCCGCGCTGCGGATCGCCGCGGCCAACTGGCAGCACACCCGGCCCCTGCGGCAACCTGTCCTGCCGGGCGGCGGGGCACGCTGGCGCCGGAGTCTCGTGCCCAGATACGCCAAGCCCGTGGCCGGCGATCCGCTGACGCTGCGCGTGGACCGGGTGCGCCCCGCCCGCGGACTGCGCCGCCGGCTCGCGCAGCCGACGGCGCTTCCGGCCGGGCCCTCCGGGCACCGGGCCGAAGGAGCGGGCCCGAGCGGTCAGGAAGCCGCCTGACCCCGGTGCCCGAGCGTGCACGCGGGCGGTCGCGCGCGCCCGCGTGCGGTCCGTCCGCCGGGCTACGGCGTGTGGAAGTCCACCTCCGGATTCTTCCGCGAGGGACCGTCCAGCAGCGGGGCCGGGAGCCCGCGCAGTTGCCGGTCGAAGAAGGCCGTCACATACCGGGTGGTGATCTCCCCGGACCGCTTTCCGGACAGCGGCGCCTCGGGGTCGGTGATCCCGGCCTGGCCGCCCAGGATCGGCAGGTCGATGAAGGTGAAGTGCCCGGAACCGGCCACTGTGAGCCAGCGCTTCCAGCCGTGCAGGCGGTGCCAGGTCCGCGGCCACGTCGGGTCGGCCGCGTGCGGAGTGTGGCCCTTCCGGGTGCCGAGCATGAGCGTCGGCCGGCCCAGTCCCGCCCGCGGCACGGGCTCGAAGAAGGTGCCGTCCAGGTTCGCGGCGGCCCGGATCCGGCGGTCGGTGCCCGCCGCCACCGCTGCCGCGTTGCCGCCGAGTGAGTGACCGGCGGCGCCGATACGGTGAGGATCGATCAGGGCCGCCCAGCGGGCGGCCCTGCGCCCCGTGCCGCTCTGCGCTCCCTTCCCCGCACCGGTCAGCCTGTCGACGGCGAACGAGATGTCGGCTGCCCGGTCGCGCGCCGCCCGGGCCAGCCGCTTCTTCTCGCCCTCGTCGGTCGGCGCGTCCTCGACGATCCCGCATGCGACACAGGTGAGCGTGCGGCGGCCGGGCAGTCCGGTGAAGGTCGTGCCGAAGGACTCGTAGGCGTGGTCGAGCAGGGCGACGAGAAAGCCCTGGGAGGCGAGTTCCTCCGCGAGCGTGGTGAGCGTCGCGCGGTGCAGCGTGAACCCCGGCGAGAGCACGACCAGCGGATGCTTCCCCGGGGCCGGTCGGGCCCCCGGGCGGGCGTTCGTGCGCACCGAGGCGAGCCGGTCCGCGGGGAAGGACGTGTCGAGCTTCAGCCCCTTCAGCAGTAGTTCCGCCTCCTCGGCCGACAGGTACCGCGCGCTGTCACCGCGGCCGCCGCTGCGCCGGGCCGGGTAGAAGACCGATGCCATCAGTCGGCGCGGGCCCGCGGAGGGCACCCAGGGGTCGCGGCGCTCCGCGTCGGTGAGTTGCAGCGTGTCGCGTCCGACCGCCCAGCGGCCCGTGGGCCGGGGGACGGACAACCGGTCGGCGCGGTTCGCGGCTGCGGCGGCGGTCGTCCGGCCGGCGTGCGCGCCGCCCGCCGGGGCCCCTTCGGCGGGGGCGCAGGCAGTGGCCGCGGGGGCGAGCAGAGCGGCGGCCAGCAGGGTGGCCGCCGCACGGTGTGTACGGATCATGTCCCGCAGCGTAGGAACCCGCCCACCGCGCCCGGCACCCGCGAAAGCCGGTGCCGACCCTGCACTTTCGGCAGATGCGGCGCGGGCGGGGAAGAAGCCGCGGCCGGAGACCCGCAGCGGTGCCGTGGCGGTGCGTCCCGGAGTCCGGACCTGGGGAGCGCGTGCCTGCCCTCTTGGCAGGCACGCCGCCGCACGGCAGGGTGAACCGCGCCCACCCGTCCCCCACTTCGGAGTGCGCGCATGAAGACGACGAACGGCGCTCCCCGCATCCCCGCCGCCCGGCAGCGTGGGACCGCGGGAGGGAAGCGCAGCGCCGCCGCCGTCGTGACCGGGGCCTTCGCTCTGGTCGTCGGGCTTCGACCCCGACGGCTGAGCGCGGGCCGGGACTCGCCGCAGCACACCGGGTACGCCGAGGCGGCAGTGCGCCTCTTCCGGCACACGGCCCGGTGAGGGAGCCGGCAGGCGGGCACCTCGCCCGCCTGCCGGCTCCCCTGTGCATCGCCCGCCGGGGCGTCCCGGGCACCCGGACCGCCGGGCGAGTCCCTGCCCCCGGCAGCGGTGGGCAGAGCAGCTCAGACCTCCAGGTTCGCCTCGATCCGCCGCAACTGGTGCCGTGCCATGGCGAGGTTGGCCTTGCCTGCGTCCAACGCGATGTAGAGGAAGAGCCCGTTGCCGCTCTTGGCCCGCAGCAGGCGGATCAGGTGGTACTGATTGCTGAGGGTGATCAGGATGTCCTCGATCTCGTCCTTGATGCCCAGGTGCTCCATCGTGCGCAACTTGGACCGCACGACATCCGTGTTCCCTGCGGCGGCGACCTCGAGGTCGAAGTCCTTGCCCCCGCCGAGGGTTCCCAGAGCCATACCGCTGGTGTAGTCGACCAGGGCCACCCCGATCGTGCCGTCGATGCTGCTCATCGCTTCCTTGAGGGAAGCATCGGTGTTCGACATGGTGTCCTGTTGTCCTTTCGTCGGTGCGTTGATCGACCCGGTGCGCTTCGTCCGGTGCGCTTCGTCCGGTGTGCGTCGTGCGGGCGGTCCGGGGGGTCGTCCGGTGCGTGCTGCGGTGGCCGTCACTCCGGAGCCGGGGCGTTGCGGCGGCGGCGTTCCAGCGGGAGACGGCGGCGTTCCAGTGGCGGCCGGTGCTCGGGCGACGGGCGGTCCCCGACCGGGTGCGGAGCCGCCGGACCCTGGACGGCGGCCACGAGTGCGCCGATCCGCGCGGCCGTACGGCGCCCCTCCAGATGCAGTCGGCCGACATTGATCCGGTCGTCCGCGAGCAGCGTCAGCACCGCGGACGACCCGGCCGCGTACGTGGCGACGTACCCGAGTTCCCCGTGGATCAGCAGTTCGCGGAAGGCGCCGCGTGCCGTGGCCTCGTTCATCCGGAAGGCCAGGCCGAGCGCGGCGGCGGTGAGCGCGGCCAGCGGCTCCGCCTCCGGGCGTTCCCCCGTCCGCGCCGGCGCCATGTCCTCGGCCAGGACGAAGCCGTCCACGGTCGCCGCCAACGCGCCGGCGACCTGCGGAACCCGGGCCCGCAGCCCACGCAGTTCCTCGCCCACGCTCTGCTCCGCCGCCATGAGCACTCTCCTCTCGGCCCGCTGCCGGAATCCCTTGATCACAATGCCTCCAGCGCGTCCCGCAGCCGGCGCAGCAGGGCGATGTCCGGCTCCGCGAACACCGGCCCCGGTGGTCCGGAAGGAGGCGCCCCACCAGTGGTGGCCCCGGTGTCCGCGTCCGGGAACCGGCCTCCCGGGCGCGGACACCGGTCGGGCACACCTGCCGCCGAGCGGTCGTGCGGCGCCGGGGCCACCAGACCGGCAGCGGCCAACCGGCGCAGTTCCACGAGTGTGTGGAAGGCGGGCCGCCCGAGTGCGCGGGCGATGTCCGTCGCGGTGCGGATGCCGTCGGCCAACTCCAGGATCCGAAGCTGCCGGTCCGGCACGGCTCGCAGCCGGCTGCTCTGCCCGGGCGCCGAGGCGGACCGCACCTGCCGTCCGGTCGGATGCGGTTGCGCACCCTGCGGCGGCCCACCGGTCCGCGCCGTCGGATCGGCCGGATCCCCGGGCGGGGCAGCGGCGCCGGCCGGCACGGGCGGCAGGACGTCCAGGCGCGCGTCGGGCCAGATGCGGTCCAGGAAGGCCAGCCGACGCACGGTCTCGCGCTCCACCACCAGCGGCACGACGCCCCCGCAGGCGCCGAGCCAGTGCCGTACCCCGTGCCGGAATCTGCCGGGCCCGCCGCCGGGCGCCAGCACGAAGAAGGCCGCGTCGTACAGCGCGACGCCCCGGCACAGTTCCAGTACCCCGGCGGGGACCCGGCCGGAGGCCACCAGGTGCCACGTCCCCCCGCCGTCCCGCCCCGCCTCGGTCATCGCCGCCTCCCAGCACGCCCGGGAGAGGGCGCAGCCCCGGCTGAGCAGGATCTCCAGCCCCGTGGCCGCCGAACTCTCCGCGTGCACGATGTGGCCGTCGACGAGGAAGAGAGTGCCCCCCGCACGGGTGAAGGCACCGGTGGCGCGCTCGGCCGCGAGCCGGTGCAGCGTCGAGGGGGTCGGCGAGGAGACCGGCGTCGTGGGAACGCGGAACGGCACGGTGCCCGCGTATGCGGCACCGGGACACGCGGTGCCGTGCGGCACCGGGATGCGTGGCGCGGGAGCGGCCATGCCGTGCGGCGGCGCAAGGCCCGGTAACGGGCGCGGCGGGTCCTCCGGCGTACGGTTCCTGCGCTCTCCCCCGCCTCCGGCCGGTTCGGGGCCGGAGCGCGGCCGGGGCTCCGGGGCCGGGACCGCTCCCATCAGAGCACCATCCGGCCTGCGATCTCCGCCAGCCGTATCCGGGCCAGCGCGAGATTGCCCTCGTCCCGGGCGAGCCACAGGTGGAGGAAGAGCGTGCCGTCCAGGGCGCCGGTCACGAACCGCAGGAGGTGGTAGCTGTCGCTGTTCGTCGCGATGATGTCCTCGACAGCCGGCACCGCGCCGCCGCGGTGCGCCGCGGAATCGGAGAGGTCCGGGGTGCCGGGAGGGACGGGAGGGGACAGATGTCCGGAGGTGGCGTCCGGGTCGCCGGGACCCGGGCTCGGGCCACTGCCGGGAGAGCCTGCCCGAGGAGCGTGCGGAGCCTGCGGAGGCGTACCGGGGGCCGGCGCCGCGGGATCGCCCGGGGTGCCGAGCGTGGAGAGCGGGCCGAGGGAGCGGTACTCGGCCACCATTCTGGCCAGCTCGGCCGTCTCGCAGGCGGCCGCCTCGTGGTCCCCGCCGGGCGGCTCCCCGGCGACCCCGAGCGACAGTCCGCTGATCCAGTCCACCACCGCGGCACAGCGAGCGCCGGGCAATCGCATCGCCTCCAGGAGGCACTCATCGATTCCGGGCACGCTGCTCTCCCCTCCCCGGCACACCACATCGCCGCCGAACCCGCCCGGCCACGGACAGTGAGGCTCACACTACGCATGTGCACGGCACAGCAGCGCGCGTTCCGGCATTTTCCCGGGGAACATGCCAAGACCGCCCCGAAGTTGACCAAACCTCTTCGAGTAAAGGCCATTTGAGCGCTACTTCTGATCGAATTAGATCGAGTCTCCGGGCATGCGGAATGGCCGACTCGACCCGCCCCGCACGGGAATGCCCTGGATCCACGCTGTACGTCTCAGGCGGTGCGGACCGCGACGCCCCGGACGAGCCGGAGCCGCGGACAGCTCCTGCGCGCGCCCCCGCCCACCGACAGGCCGGAAACCGGGTGCAGGCCGTACCCGGGCCGCACTCAGGCGGTGGCGGTCCGGCGCGGGGTGAAGGAAGTGGCGTATACGACGGTGACCAGTACCAGCGCCATCGGCACCAGCATGGCCGCGCGGTAGTTCCAGACGTCGCCCAGCGCGCCCACCAGTGGCGAACCGATGAGGAATCCGACGTAGTTGAAGATGTTGAGGCGGGCGACGGCAGAGTCCGAGGCGCCTGGGAAGAGCCGTCCCGCAGCCGCGAACGTCTGCGGGACGAGCACGCACAGCCCGAGCCCGAGCAGGGTGAACCCGAGCATGCCCGTTCCCGGGCCCGGAGCCGCCGCCACCGTGCCGAACCCGAGCGCGGCCAGCAGCGCTCCCGCGCGGACGACTGCCGCGGCACCGAATCGCCGTACCCCCAGGTCGCCGAGGGAACGGCCGATGAGCGTCGTCGCCATGTAGACGTTGTAGGGGACGGTGGCGAGCTGCTCCGAACTGCCCAGCACGTCCTGGAGATACTTCGCGCTCCAGTTGGAGACGGTGGAGTCCCCTATGTAGGCGAAGGTCATCACCAGGCACAGCGGCAGCAGCAACCGGAAGGCGGCCACCGGCTGCCCCGCCCCGGCAGCGCCGGGCCCCTCCTCCAGGTCCGGGCCGCGACCGGCGTCCAGGTACCACCGGCTGCCCAGCAGGGCGGCGGGCAGCAGCACCGCGGCGACGGGCAGGTACGACCCGAGGAGCGGCAACTGCCCGTGCGCGCCCACCCAGGCGAGCGTCGCACCCACGATGCCGCCCAGGCTGTACGCGGCGTGGAAGCCCAGCATGATGCTGCGTCCATAGCGGTACTGGAGGCTCACCCCGAGCATGTTCATCGAGGCGTCCAGCGCCCCGACCCCGACCCCGAAGAACGCGAGTGCCACCGCCAGGTGCAGCACGGCATCTCCCGCCGCGACACCCAGCAGTGCCAGCAGCACCATCGGCTGCGACCACCGGAGCACCAGTCCGGGTCGTACGCGCTTGACGAGGTGCTCCGCCCCCACGCTCCCCGCCCCGGCGAGCACCGGAACCGCCGCGAGGAAGGCCGGGAGCAGGGCGTTCGATATGCCGTATCGATCCTGCACAGCGGGGATGCGCGTCACCAGCAGTGCGAACGCGACGCCCTGCGCGAAGAAGCTGAAGGCGAGCGCGGCCCTGCCGTGCCGCATCCGTGTGTCCACCATGGCCGGACAGCGTATGCCGCACTGCTACCCACGGGTAGACCGATCACGGTTCGGATTCCCGGCAGTTCTCCCCGTTCGGCGACCGGATGCCGAGGCGGGCGCGAGCGCGTACCGGCCAGCCCGTCTCCGGGCCCTGCCGCGGCGCCGGGCGAGCCGGATCGGCCCCCGGGCCTCCCTGCCGTGCGGAAGCGGAAGGCGGGGCCCAGGCTGGGGAGAGCGGGAAGGGGCCGCGCGGACGGCGCGCGGCAGCAGTCGACGCGGCGCGCCCGCGCGCCGACGTCGGGCGACAGGCAGGCCGACGTTCGCGCCGGCAGGCAGGTCGACAGGAACGGACGGAGCCGAGGCCATGGCACGGCTGCTGATCGACAGGGACGATCTGGTCGTCCGGCCGAGCTGGTGGCAGAGGGTCGCCACAGGACACCGGGAGATACGGGTACCGCTGTCCGCGGTGACGCGGGTCGGCGGCGCCTCGGCGTGGTGGCGCCCGCTGCGGGGCCGGGCGAAGCGGACCAGCCATCTGCCCGGGCTCGCGCATCTCGGGGTCTGGCGGCATCCGGACGGGCAGGATTTCGTCGCGGTCCACCCCTGGAAGCCGGTCGTGGTCGTCGAGACACGGGGGCAGACCCGGTTCGCGCGTATCGCCGTCTCGGTACGCGACACACGGGCGGCGGTCGGCGTCCTCCCGGACGACCGCCGTTGCGACCGCCCCTTCTGCTGACGGGATGCGGACCGTCCACCACCGGTGACACCACCGGGGCAGGCCGGTGTCTTCCCGATTCGTGGCGGTGTGCGCAGGGGTGGGTACTGGGGGTGTGGGGGCGGGGGTGTGGCGGGGTGGGTGGTGTGAGGCCGCCCATAGGGTCCAGGCCACGTGCGACCCGCCCTCGTATGTCCGGAATGCCGGTATCGGGGTGGGTGCGGGGTCAGCATCCCGGGCCGGGTGTGGGGGACTAGGTCGGGTCGTAGGTCACATGTTTGCCGGGGTGGGGGGTGTCTTGCGCACGGTGGGCCCCACGCCGCGCAACCACACCTCCGGCAGCCCCGTGCCGGGTGCGGCGTCACGTCCCCCACGCGAAAGGCCCCCCCCTTCCCCATGCGCACCACCCTGAGCACTCTGACCGCCGTCCGTCCCACCCGTCGTGTGGCCGTCAGCGGTCTGACCGTCCTGGGTGCGGCCGGTATCGCCGCCACCGCCCTGACCGGCACCGCCCACGCCGCCCAGCCCGACGCCGCCTCCCCGGCCGCCCACCGGGCCGCCGCCACCGCCCAGCACCTGACCACCCAGGCCACCCAGGCCGAGCAGAGCGCGGACAAGGCCGCCAAGGACAACAGCAAGAGCAAGGACAACAGCAAGGGCGAGGGCGAGGGCAAGGGCAAGTACGCGGACAACCTCGACGGCTGGATCCGCGAGGCCCGCGCCGTCATGGCCAAGCACGACATCCCCGGCAGCTACGACGGCATCAAGCGCAACATCATCC
>NZ_FOGO01000018.1 GCF_900111245.1 Streptomyces qinglanensis
GGTTGATAGGCCGGATCTGGAAGCACGGTAACGTGTGGAGGTGACCGGTACTAATAGGCCGAGGGCTTGTCCATAGAGGCTCGCGTCCACTGTGTTGGTTCTGAGACAACAACCGTGCAAGCACCACCCTGTCGTTGGGGTGTGTTGTGCTGCTGGTTGTGTGTTTCACCGTGTTTCGGTGGTCATAGCGTGAGGGAAACGCCCGGTCACATTCCGAACCCGGAAGCTAAGCCTTTCAGCGCCGATGGTACTGCATGCGGGAGCGTGTGGGAGAGTAGGACGCCGCCGAACTCTTTGTGGGGAAAGCCCCGTCGGATTCATCCGACGGGGCTTTCTCACGTTCAGAACTCTTCGCCGGGACCACCGCACGGTTTCGCCCGTCGTGGTCGAAGGGCGTGGTCGAAGGGGGGAGGGAAGGCGACGAGCTCTGTTGAGGCTGTGTCGCCCGCGTAGCCCCAGCCCCCAGCCTGGGTTGCAGACCCGACGACCCTGGCAGCGGGGCATTGGGCGCCATACCTGACCGAGGCCGTACAGAGGGCCGTCCGGCCCGTCTGTCCAGCTTCTCGGCCCACTCCTCAGCCCGTCGGGCCGCTCAGGAGAGTGCCGTCGGCAGATCCAGGACCGACGTCAGTGGTGGGTCGAGCCGACCGTCAGATGACCGTGCGGCCATGCGGCGGCCGTGCTCGACCACGCTCTGGGTGAGCGCGTTGAGGATCGGAAGGACGTCCGGATCCTCGCCCACTACATACAGCGTGCCCGCTTCGGCGACGAAGGATTCCAACGCGAGCCGATCGGCTCGTTCGGCCGAACATGCGTTGCGGACATGCAACTGCCCGAGCGGTGACAGCGCACGGCGGATCAGGGCGAGCGCGTCAGCGCGCAACTGCGGGTGGCCGGCGAGTGCGGACTCCAACTCGCCCGCGGTGCCCGAGGCGGCGCGGGGGTGGGAGCGCAGAATGCGGACGGCGTCCGCCGTCTGGCCGGTCGCGAGTGCCCAGCGGTGCACTTCGCGGAAGGAGCGCTTCTCCAGGGCGGCGGCGTGCAGCCAGCAGCGCAGCATGGTCTCCGCGGTCGTGTGGACCGTTGCGTCGATCGGGCGCGGTGAGCGCAGCGGGGCCAGCAGCGCGGTGGAGCGGGACGCCGCCGTGGCGCGGTCGGCGCAGCCGTGATGGGGGGACCAGCGCAGGCGGTCGGGTGTGTCGCACGCGTGCGTCGGGTCGAAGACGTGGACGGGGCCGAGTTTGGCGCGTGCCGTTCGGGTGGCGTTCCACAGGGCGGGGGTGCCCGTGCTGACGAGCACGGCACCGGGAGCCTCCAGGATCCGCGCCACCGGGTCGTCGTCGGCTGCCGGGCCGCCGGGGGCCGGGAGCACGCCGTCGGGGCTTCCCGGGTCCTGGCGGGAGCTCTGCGACGGGACTCCTGGCGTGGAGAGGACCGCGGGGGCGGGCGGTTCTGCGGAAGGTGGCGTCCGATCGACCGGTGCGGCGGGTTCCCCGAGTCGGGTGCCGGTGTCCGGCGGGAGGACCGGCGCGGGACCGGATTCCTGGCCCGGGCCGGAAGCCGGCGGCCAGGACGCCGGGTTCGGGTGCGCCAGGCGCTCCGCAGCCGGCGGCGTGGATGCCGCAGATCCTGCATGCCCCGCAGCCGCCTCCGGGGGCTTGTGCTCAGAAGTCTCGGGCGAGGCCGGCACCTCGGGCGCCCGCGGGGCTCCGGGCGGCATGGACGCCTCGGTTCCGGCGCGGCGGTGGTCGCCCCGGAAGCGGCGGGCCCTCCGCACGGCCCGTGCCCTGGCCACGGTGCCCATGACGAAGACGGTGAGCACCACCAGCACCAGGATCTGGCTGATGAAGAGGCCCCAGAACAAGCCGTAGCCGGACAGTTGGCCGCCGGGGGTCGAGGGCCAGGCGCCCTCGATGTCGTGCGGCTCGGTGACCAACTGTCGTACGGCCAAGGGCGTCCTGGCGAAGGTGACACCGTCCGGCCAGGCGCCGTGGGCGAGCAGACCCGCGAGTCCGGTCGCCGTCCACACGAACACGGTGAGGCCCAGCAGGAAGCCGAGGACACCCACCAGGAGGCCGTCGGGGATGCCGCCGCCCCCACCGGGTGCGCGGCGGGGTCGGTGGGGTACGTAGTCCGCGTCCGGGGCCGGGCGGCCGTCCGGGAGGCGCTGCTGACGTTCGCGATCGTCGTCGTATGGCATCGGTACCGATATTCAAGCGGGGCCGGTCGGTTGCGGCAAGATCCCCTGCGCGGCGGCACCGTGCGGGGTCACCGCCGGGGCGTGTCATCCGGTCGGGTGCGCACGGCACCCGCCGGCACCGTTCAGGCGACTCCCGAACCGGGCGCCGCCCGCCCGGAGGGGGCGCGTTCCATGGCCAGGGCCCGGGCCTCGGTCTCGGCCTCCAGGTCGGCGTCCAGCGCGGTCTCGAACGAGGCGCCCTCCGCCAGTTCCGCTTCCACGGCGCTCTCCGTCATGGCGCGGTCGGTGAAGACGAGCGGGCGTTCCGCCTCGGTCACCAGATGCTTGACGACCTGGACGTTCCCGTTGACGTCCCAGACTGCGATGCCCGGCGACAGGGTGGGGATGATCTCCACCGCCCAGCGGGGCAGGCCCAGGACCTTGCCGGTGGCCCGTGCCTCGTCCGCCTTCTGGGCGTAGATCGTCCTGGTGGAAGCCATTTTGAGGATGGCGGCCGCCTCCCGGGCGGCCGCGCCGTCGACCACGTCCGACAGGTGGTGGACGACGGCGACGAAGGAAAGGCCCAGGCGGCGGCCGAACTTCAGCAGGCGCTGGAAGAGCTGGGCGACGAACGGACTGTTGATGATGTGCCAGGCTTCTTCCACCAGGAAGATCCGCTTGCGCCGGTCGGGGCGGATCCAGGTGTGTTCGAGCCAGACTCCGACGATGGCCATCAGGATGGGCATGGCGATGGAGTTGCGGTCGATGTGCGACAGGTCGAAGACGATCAGCGGCGCGTCCAGGTCGATGCCGACCGTCGTCGGACCGTCGAACATGCCGCGCAGGTCGCCGTCGACCAGCCGGTCGAGGACGAGCGCCACGTCCAGACCCCAGTCCCGGACGTCGTCCAGGGCGACGTTCATCGCCTCCGCCGACTCCGGCTTGGGGTGGCGCAGTTGCTCGACGATGTCGGTGAGCTGCGGCTGGCGGTCGGTGATGGTGGAGTTGACGTAGGAATGCGCGACCTTGAGCGCGAAGCCGGAACGCTCGTCGAGCCCGTGCCCCAGGGCGACCTCGATGATGGTGCGCAGCAGCGCGAGCTGGCCGGTGGTGGTGATGGCCGGGTCCAGCGGGTTGAGCCGGATGCCCTGGTCGAGCGCTGCGGTGGGGTCGAGGCGGATCGGGGTTATGCCCATCTCCTCCGCGATCAGATTCCACTCGCCGACGCCGTCCTCACCCTGCGCGTCCAGGACCACCACCTGGCGGTCGCGGAAGCGCAACTGGCGCAGTACGTAGGTCTTCTCCAGTGCCGACTTGCCGTTCCCGGACTCGCCCAGCACCAGCCAGTGCGGTGCGGGCAGTTGCTGCCCGTAGAGCTGGAAGGGGTCGTAGATGTAGCCCTTCCCGCTGTAGACCTCGCGGCCGATGATGACGCCGGAGTCGCCCAGCCCGGGTGCGGCCGTCGGCAGGTAGACGGCCTGCGCCTGGCCCGTGGACGTGCGGACGGGCAGGCGGGTCGTCTCCGTCTTGCCGAACAGGAAGCTGGTGAACGCTTCGGTGAGGGCGGACAGGGGATCGAGCGCGGCCATGCTGGCTACCTCCGGCCTGGAGCGGCGGTGCGGGGGTGGAGCGGTCGGTCGACGGTGCGGGAGCGGAGCGGTCGGACGGTGGTGCGGGAGCGGCGCAGCCGTGGAGCGGCGGCGCGGGGGCGGACGGGCAGCACGGGTCCCTCCTCAGCGCCGGATGCCGGTGGCGAAGGGAAGGGTGTTGACGAAGGCCCGGTGGTGTTCCCTGTCGCACCATTCCAGCTTCAGATAGCTCTTGCCCGCTGAGGCGCGGATCGTGCGCTTGTCCCGCGCCAGCGCCTCCGGCGAACGGGAGGAGACGGTCAGATAGCCCACGAGGTTGACCCCCGCCGCACCCGAGGCCAGGTCCTCGCCGCGCTGGTCGACGCGGCCGTGCGCGGCGATGTCGCGCGGGTCGACGGTGCGGTTCATCTTCGCCGAGCGGCTGGCCTCCGCCTCGTCGTTCGTCTTCTCCGTCAGCATCCGCTCGATGGCCAGTTCCGTCGGCTCCAGATCCATCACCACGGCGACCGTGCGGATCACATCCGGGGTGTGCACCAGCAGCGGGGCCAGGAAGTTGACCCCCACCGGCGTCATCGGCCACTCCTTGACCCACGCCGTGGCGTGGCACCACGGCTCGCGAGTGCTCGACTCGCGGGTCTTGGCCTGCAGATACGTCGGGGCGACCGCGTCCAGCTCGGCCGGCCAGGCGTTGCGCTTGGACATGGCCTGGATGTGGTCGATGGGGTGGTCCGGGTCGTACATCGAGTGGATCAGCGAGGCGAGCCGGGCCTGCCCGAGCGGCTGCCGGACCCGGATGTCGGCCTCGGCGAGGCGGGCGCAGATGTCGGTGAGCTCGCGGGCCATCACGATGGCCAGCCCCTCGTCCTTGGTCAGCTTGCGGCCCGCAGTGCGCCGGGCGGCCTTGGCGATGGTGGCGCCCTCGGTCGCCAGCTCCCGTCCGTAGGGCATACACGCGATCAGATAGGCGCGGTGCTGCTCGCTGGAGGTGGACACCATGGACTGCAGTTGGTCGTAGGAGGTGCGCAGCCAGCCGGCGGCCCGCTCGTTGCCGCGCTGGGCCACGTCCTTGGCGTGCGCGTCCGGATCGGCGGGCAGCGTCCGGGCCAGCATCTGCAGCCGCGTCACATAGCCGTCGCCGTTGGCCACATGCTTCAGGAGCGTGCCGAACCGGTCGACCAGAGCCTCCTGGTCCTCGCTGTCGCGCAGTCCGACGCCCGGGCCCTCGATCTCGATGGCAGCGGTGACCGTACGCCGGTCGGCGTGCAGCAGCACGGCGATCTCGTCGGGGCCGAACGGCGCCGACAGCCAGTTGATGCGGCCCACCCCGGGGGGCGAGCCGATCTCCACCTCACGGCCGTCGAGCATCGTGCCCGCCTCGGCGGCATCGGAACGGAACGTCGTACCGCGGCGCAGCAGCCGCTTGTAGGAGCGGTTGATCTCGAACCACCTGTAGAACGTACGGCCCTTGTACGGCACGTAGACAGCCGCCAGCGCGAGCGCCGGGAAGCCGACCAGGGCGGGGATACGGAACGAGAGGACGGGGATGAGCAGGCCGCACATCATGCCGAGGAAGGCACCGACGACGATCAGGCCGATCTCGCCCGTGTCGCGGTTCTTGCCGACGATGGCGTTGGGCCTGGCCCGGCCGATCATGTAGGTGCGGCGCGGTGTGCCCAGGCCGGAGCCTGCTGTGTGGGACGAGGTCGTCATCAGCGCTCACCTCCCGAGCTGCGCGGCGGACCGGACGGCGACCGGCCCGCCTCCGAGGAGCCCTGCCGGGGCGGCCGGGCCGAGTGCGGGGTGGTGGCGGCCGGTGCAGGCGGCTGCTGCCGCGGCGCCGACTCCTCGCCGCCGCCCGAGCGGGAGCTGTGGGCGGCCACCCCGCCCGACACGTTGGAACCGGAGCCGCCGCCCCCGCCGGAGGAGGCGTTGGCGGTCGCGGGGGCGCTCTGGCCGCCGCCCCGGCCGCCGTGGGTGTTGATGCCCTGCCGGACGAGCGCGGCGGGCGAGGCCACCACGGCGGCCGCGGACCGGGAGGAGGCGCGCACGGCGTTGCGGTGGGCGGCGATGTCGTCGCCGAAGCCGGGGACGAAGCGGTAGATCATTCCGCTGGCGAAGATGGCCAGCAGGATGATGGCCAGCCCCGACACGATCGCCGAGACCGAATCGGGCCCGTCGCCGCCGGCCAGCGCCCCCGCGAGACCGAGCACGATCACGATCACGGGCTTCACGAGGATCACGGCGATCATGATGCCCGCCCAGCGGCGGACGTGCCCCCACAGGTTCTTGTCGACCAGTCCCGCGTAGACCGCGGTGCCCAGCAGCGCGCCGACGTACAGCAGGGCGGCGCGCACCACCAGCTCCAGATACAGCACGCCCGCCGCCAGCACCGACACCAGGGAGACGACGATCAGCATGATCGGCCCGCCGCCGATGTCGTCGCCCTTCTTGAGCGCCTTGGAGAAGGTGCCGAAGAACGCGTCGGTCTTGTCCGAGGTGCCGGAGGCGATGACCTCGGTGACCGAATCGGTCGCCGAGACCACCGTGTAGAGGATCAGCGGAGTGAAGGCGGAGGCCAGCACCGTCAACCAGAGGAAGCCGATCGCCTCGGTGAACGCCTCGGTGAACGGCACCCCGCGCACTGCCCGCTTGGCGACCGCCAGCAGCCACAGGGTCAGCGTCAGGATCGTGGACGCGGCGAACACCACGGCGTACTGCCGCAGGAACTCCGTGTTCGTGAAGTCCACCTTCGTCGTCGTGTCGACGAGCTTCGCCAGCTTGTCGACCGTCCACGCCGCGGCTTCGGCGCAGCCTTTGGCGAGGGAGGAGAGGGGGTCGGCGGCGGCTGCGGGGTCGTCCAGGGGGTTGCCTGGGGTGTCGTTGTCACCACCGCCCTGACTGCAGTACTCGTTGGCGGGACCCATGCAGTCGTCGTCGGGGTCGGCGGACGCCCGAGTGGCGAGCAGCACAGCGGTGGATTGCACCCCGGCCAGCACCGCTCCGACGGTGAACGCGCGGCGTCGATTATCGGGCATATGTGAACCCTCCGAACCCCTTCACCGCGTCAGCCATCTCGTCGGCCGACGATGCCGCTTGGTCCTTGCCGATCGGCGTGGGTCCGTCCTTCTGCTTGAAGTCGGTGACCTTCCAATCGTCCTTCACCCACGACATTTCGAAAGTGGTGGTGTACCAGCTCTCGGTCACGGGGCGTTTCGAGTCCTTCCCGGCCAAACCGAAGAGGCCGGAATACCAGACTGCGACTCTGGCCTTCTTGTCGCTGAAATCGATCACTTTGGCGCCCACCGGAGTCGTGCGTGCCACGAACGTCGTGTCCTCAGGCGCCTTGCCTGCCTTGTCGAGGCCGACCTTCTGGAGGAATTCGGGGTCGCCGTAGGTCTTGTCGAAGTCGACCTTCCGGGCGTCCGTGACCCTCGGCGCGTAGACGGAATCCACGATCTTGTCGCGTGACGCGGAGGAGAACATGTCTTCCCCGCCCAACGCCACCGCATAGTTCGCCGCGGCGCTCTGCGCCCCCTGCTCGTCATGGGCGAAGCCGGAGGCGAGGGCGCCGGGGGAATTCTTCACAGGTTTTTCACCTGAGGGCGCCGTGGGGCGGGCATCGGTGGCTGCGTCGTTCTTGCTGTCGGAGGCGGTGCCGCCTCCGCCGCCGCCCTCGTCGCCGCCGCCGCGGTTGGCGAAGGCGATGGCGGCGATGAGCAGGACGACTACGGCGACGACTGTCACCAGGCTGCGACCGGGGCGGTTGGACGGGCGGTTGCCGCCGCTGTCGCCGCCGGGCAGGCGTGTTCGAGTCGTTGTCCGTGCGCCATCACGGGCGCCGGGCACGCCTTCGCTGGTGCGGGTACGGGCGTCGTACTCGCCGCCGCCGATGTTCATGCCGGCCTGGCCCCCTCGACCTCTGTCGCTCAACTGCCGTCACTGCATTGTCTCCTCAGATGACGGTAGCGGGGTCGCGCCGCGCATGTGCCGTCTGCAAGCCAGGTGGATGGCAGCATTTCGAACATCGCGCCGGTGCGCCGTCCGTGTCCGTGCCGCTCACGGGGCGGTTCCGGGCGCGGTACCGGGGACGTCCGCGCGTCGGTGCGCCCCCGGTGCGCAGGGCCGCCGGGCGGCCGCCGGTCCGGCCGGCCGGACCGGCCGCTGCCGTCCTGGTGCCGCTAGGCGCGCTTGCGGGCCAGGGTGACGCCGTCGCGGAGGGGGAGCATGACGGACTCCATGCGGGCGTCCGCGGTGATGGTGTCGTTGATCCGGCGGATGGCCAGGTCCGCGTCGTCCTGGGCGGCGGGGTCCACGACCCTGCCACCGCGCAGCACGTTGTCCAGCACGATCAGCCCGCCGGGGCGCAGCCGGGGCACCAGCGCCTCGTAGTACGCCGGGTAGCCGACCTTGTCCGCGTCGATGAACGCGAAGTCCACGAACGGCTCCTCGGGCAGGTCGGCCAGGGTGTCGGCGGCGGGTGCGAGGTGCAGTTCGATGCGGTCGGCGAGGTCGGCGCGCTCCCAGTAGCGGCGGGCGATGGACGTCCACTCCTCGGAGACGTCGCAGGCGATCAGCCGGCCGTCGGCGGGCAGGCCGCGGGCGATGCACAGGGAGGAGTACCCGGTGAACACGCCGACCTCGACCGCGGTCCTGGCGCCCGTGAGCCGCACGAGCATGGTGAGGAACTCGCCCTCGTCGTGCGTGATCTGCATGGTGGGGTAGTCCGGCACCCGCGCGTGGGTCTCTTCGACGAGGTCGCGCAGGATGTCGTCGGCCGGCGTGCAGTGGGCCAGCAGATAGTCGTCGAGGGCAGGGTTCACGATGTCCATGGAGCTCCTCGTGTGCGGGCGCGAGTGTGCGGGCGCACGGGGGCGCCGGTGTGTCGGGTGCGGAGCGGCTCCAGGAGCGCTCCGCTGTGGTCGGCCCTCAGACCGCCATGCCGTAGACGATGGTGAACAGAGTGCCGAGCGAGCCGATGATGAAGACGCCGGTGAGCCCGGCGACGATCAGGCCCTTGCCCTGTTCGGCGCTGAAGGTGTCGCGGAGCGCCGTGGCACCGATCCGCTGTTTTGCCGCGCCCCAGATGGCGATGCCGAGGCAGAGCAGGATGGCCACCGCCATGATGACCTCGATCATCACCCTGGCCTCGTGGCCCAGCGAGCCGAACGGGCCCCAGTCCGGGGCGATCCCGCCGATGATGGTGGTGATATCGCCTTTGTCAGCCGCCAGGAACATGGTGAACTCACCGCCTAGTTTCAAGGTTTGTCTCTGACGGATTGTGCCACGGCCCGGTGACAACGGGAGCGTCCCGCTTGCCCGAAGTGGTCCCGGATCGGCGTCGTTCCGTGCGCCCGGCGGCGCGGCGCGGGCCGTTCCGGGTCCGGAAGCGCTGCACCGCGGACTGCGGGCGCACGGGTGCACCTCCGTGCGCCCCTGGTGGGCCTGGGGCGGGGCGGGGCGGCGGACGTGGTTCGTCTCCGCGCCCGCTGTCCGCCGTTCCGCTCGGGGGATCGGCCTGGAATGATGGTGACGCATGGTCGGCGTGAGCGAACTGGTTGCCTGTGGGGGAGGTTTGGGGAGTGCGCCGTAGAAGAGCACTGCTGCTGGCGGTCGGTGGCGGAGGGGGACTGCTGTCCTTGTTCGTCGCACTGCTGGTGGTGGGTACCTACGTGGCCTCCGCCAGTCTGCTGGCCGGGGGCGGCGCCGTGTCCCTCGCCAAGGGGGCCGTGCCGGCCGCCTACGCGCAGCTCATCGAGAAGTGGGGCAACAAGTGCCCGGCGCTCAACCCGGCGCTGCTGGCCGCGCAGCTCAAGCAGGAGAGCGGGTTCGACCCCGATGCCCAGAGCCCGGCGAAGGCGCAGGGCATAGCCCAGTTCATCCCGGGCACCTGGGCGACGCACGGGCTGGACGCCAACGGGGACGGCAAGCGGGACGTGCACGACCCGGAGGACGCCATTCCGTCGGCGGCGAGCTACGACTGCAAGCTGGCCGCGAACGTCAAGCATGTGGCGGGCAATGCCTCGGACAACATGCTGGCCGCGTACAACGCGGGGCCGTACGCGGTGATCAAGTACGGCGGGGTGCCGCCCTACAGCGAGACGAAGAACTACGTGGCCACCATCCGCAGGATGGAACAGAGCTTCGCCGCGCCCACCGGGCGGCTGAGCCCCACCAAGCAGGGGGCGGGAGCGATCAGCTTCGCGCAGAGCAAGCTGGGCACGCCGTATCTGTGGGGCGGCAACGGTACGGCGGCGCAGGGCGGCCGGTTCGACTGCTCGGGCCTGACGAAGGCGGCGTACGCGAAGGTGGGCGTCGAACTGCCGCGGGTGGCCAACGACCAGTACGACACCGGGCCGCACCCCAAGCGGGGCGAACTCCTCCCCGGAGACCTGGTGTTCTTCGCCTCCGACCTCACCAACTCCCGCTCCATCCACCATGTGGGCATCTATGTCGGGGGTGGCAAGATGATCAACGCTCCCTACACGGGGGCCAAGATTCGCTACGACCCCATCGACACTCCTGACTACTTCGGGGCGACCCGGCCCAGCGCCGGGTGACCCGGGGTGGCGCGGTCCCGGTGGACGTGTGTGCGGCTCGGCGGGCGCTTGTGTGCGCAGCGCACGGATTACGTCAACAATCCGTGAGGCACAGGCCCTGAGCTGCGTATACGGGTCACCCTTGGGTAACGTCCTGGTGATCGTTCGGTAAGAACGGAACGGTTCACCTGACGCAGCGCGTTTTTCTCCACGGAATGGGACTTCCGCACCGCGACCACGGGGGGTCGTCAGCGCAGATCCAGCGACGAGCACACAGCCGAAGTGAGGGGCCGCACCACGATGGCACTCTGGGACAACCCTGATGTCGAACTGCTCTACGAGATCAACGGGCTGGCCAAGGACGCACCCACCTGGGCCGACCGGGTCATGGAGTACATCGGGGAGTACGGCATCGCCGCTGGACTCGTCGTGCTGGCCCTGTGGGCCTGGTGGGGCGTGACACGCAAGCGCGAGAGCCGGGAGGAGGCCCTCGGCGGCTTCGCCGGACTGATCTGGGCCCCGGTGGCGGCCCTGATCGCGCTCGCGGTCAACATCCCCATCCGCGGCCTCGTCGAGCGGCCGAGACCCTTCCTGGAGCACAAGAGCGTGGAGCCCCTCGTCGCGGGCAAGACGGACTTCTCCTTCGTGAGCGACCACGCCACGCTCACCATGGCCATCGCCGTCGGCATCTTCATGGTCCAGCGCAAGCCCGGCCTCGTCGCGATCGCGCTGGCCCTCCTGGAGGGCTTCTGCCGCGTCTACATGGGAGTGCACTACCCCACCGACGTCATCGGCGGACTCGCCCTGGGCACCGCCGTGGCGCTGCTGCTGGCCCCCGTCGCGATGTGGGCCCTGACCCCGGTGGTGCGGGGCGCGGCCCGGAACGCCCGTCTGGAGGCGCTGCTGTGGGCGGGCGCCGCTGCAGCCGTCGGCGCCGCGGGCAGCCGGGCGGTGGGCCGCCGGAGCCGGGAGGAGCCGCGCCGCACCGGAGACCGCGACCTGGCGGCCTGACGGGGCCCCGCGGCCCGACGTCGCGCTACGGCCTGAAGCGGCCCTGCGGCCTGAAGCGGTCCCGAGCCGTCCGGATCGCCCGCACCGTCGCACCCGCTCCGAAACAGAGGTTCTACAGCGCCCCCGCCGCACCGTCCGGCGGGGGCGCTGCCGCGTCGTCGGCGCCGTGGTCCCGCAGATGCGCGTGGCTGTCCTCCCGGGCGCGGTCGCGGGCCCGGCGGGCGGGACCGCGCCAGCCGCAGGCGCACGAGGCGGAGCAGAAGGAGCCCCGTTCCGTCAGCGACGTGCCGTGCGGCGCCGCGGCGGCCGACGGATGTGCCGGGTCCGGCTGGTGTTCGGGAGCTAGCTCTCGCACGTGACCACCGTACGCGGACCGTGACGGCCTTCCCAGGGGGCTCGTTGAACGGTCGGATCCGGACCGGCCCGGGAAACCGGTACGGCGGCGACCGGGAGCGAGGGGTCGGCTAGATGGCAGTGCGTCGGCACATCCGAGGGGGCAGGGTGCCCGCACCGCTCACGGTGATGACGCTCGGGGCGGTACTGCTGTTGTCGGCGGGATGCTCGGGCGAGGGCGCGGTGGCGACCGCGGAGCCGCCCACGGCCGGTCCCGCCGGGCCCGCGCGGCCCGGCCGCGCCGCCGTGGTGGCGGCGGCCGACGAGTTGGCCCGTGCGGGGACGGCGCGGGTGCGTACGGCCATGGACATGGTCAGCGGCCACACCCGGGTCACCATCGAGGGCAGCGGCGCGTTCGATCTGGCGGCCCGTACCGGACGGCTCCGGGTCACGCTGCCGCCCGGTACGGACGGGGCGCTGCCGGGGGAGCGCAGGCAGGTGCGTGAGCTGATCGCGCCGGGCGCGCTCTACATGCGCAACCGTGCGGGGGTGCCGGCCGACAAGTGGGTGCGGGTGGACACCACCGGACTGCCGGACGGGAACCTGGTGACGGGCGGTGCGACCGATCCGGTCACCGCCGCCCAACTGCTGCGGGGTGCGCACCGGGTGGCCTACGAGGGGGTGACCGAGCTGGGCGGCACCCGGGTGTGGCACTACAGCGGCCTGGTCGACATCGAGCGGGCGGCGGCGGGGGCGCCGCCGCGGGCGCGGCGCCAGTTGCGGGCAGCGGAGAAAGGGTTCTCCGGTCACACGGTGCCGTTCGACGCCTATCTGGACGCGCAGGCGCGGCTGCGGAAGGTGCGGCACCGCTTCGACTTCGCCGCGGGGCCGGGCAGTCCTCCGAACGCGGACTACACGGTCACCTCGACGACGGAACTGCACGCCTTCGGTACGCGGGTGCGGATCAGGATGCCGGAACCCGGCGACATCTGGACGGGCCGGATCGCCGCACCGTAGCCATCGGCCGGCGCGGCGGACGCGATGCCGTACCGGTAAATGATTCGGAAGTGCCATGCGCCCGGGCGGCCGCCTCCCTAGGCTGGGGGGCTGGGCCGAGGCCCTGCCGCGGCGCTCCGCCCGGTGGATCCGTGCAGCACGGGAGGTGATACGTGTGCCCGTACCGAAGCGTGACGGCAGGGGCGACGGCCGTGGGGGCCGCTGCCGACGGCGTTCGCTGATGCAGGACCACGTCGCTCTCGCCGAGATCGAGCTGTGCGGCGAGCTGATGATCGCCGCGTCCGCCGCGGAGGGGCCGCTGAGTGCGGCCCGGATCGACGAGGTGCTGCGGCGCGCGGCGGACGGGTTCGACGAACTGCCCCGCTCGTCCGCCTGCTGACGGAGGCGTCCGGGCGTCGCGGACCGCAGCGCTCGGTTCCCGGTCCCTCCGCGCGCGGCTCGCGGGCAATTCCGAGCCCGGCTCACCGGTTCCTGTCCCCTGGTGGTCCCCGACGGCTCGGCCCAGGGGCGGGTGCAGGAGGTGTCAGGGGCGTGGGCGGCGGCTGCTCAGGTGCGCAGCAGGCGGGCGATGGCGGCGGTGGCCTCTTCGACCTTGGCGTCCATCTCGGCGCCGCCGTCCAGTGCGGCGTGGGCCACGCAGTGCCGCAGGTGCTCCTCGAGGAGCTGGAGTGCGAAGGACTGCAGGGCCTTGGTGGAGGCGGAGACCTGGGTGAGTATGTCGATGCAGTAGACGTCCTCGTCCACCATGCGCTGGAGGCCGCGGATCTGGCCCTCGATGCGGCGCAGTCGCTTGACGTGAGCGTCCTTGTGCTTGGTGTAGCCGTGCTCGCCGGTGGCCGCGTGGGCGGAGCAGCACTGCGAGGTCGCCTCGGCCACGGTGCCGGGGTCCGTCGCTGCGGTGTCGGAGCCCGCCGGGCCGGTCCGGGCCGTGTCCGGCGTCACGGTCTCCGGCGTGTCCGGTGTGGTCTGCGGCGACGTCATGCGGTCCTCCCGGGTGGGTGGTGAGGGGCGGTCGGGCCCCTGACACCGGGGCCTTGATACCCCTGACGGGTATATGATACCGGACTTCTCGGAGCCCGGTTCGGAGCGCGAGTCTCCATGGGTGACACTGGGGACGCCGGTTCGCCGTGGCCGGATGATGCGCCTAGCATCAACGAGACCGTCATCGATGCACCCCGAGGACCCCCAGTGCGCTTTCGTCTGACCCCCAGGGAGACGAGCTTCTACGACATGTTCGCGGCCTCCGCGGACAACATCGTGACCGGCTCCAAGCTCCTCATGGAACTGCTCGGCGCTGAATCCTCCGCGCGCACCGAGATCGCTGAACGGATGCGCGCGGCGGAGCACGCGGGGGACGACGCGACGCACGCGATCTTCCACCAGCTCAACTCCTCCTTCATCACGCCGTTCGACCGCGAGGACATCTACAACCTGGCGTCCTCGCTCGACGACATCATGGACTTCATGGAGGAGGCCGTCGACCTCGTCGTCCTCTACCAGATCGAAGAGCTCCCCAAGGGGGTCGAGCAGCAGATCGAGGTGCTGTCGCGGGCCGCCGAGCTGACCGCCGAGGCCATGCCGAACCTGCGGACGATGGACAACCTCACCGAGTACTGGATCGAGGTCAACCGGCTGGAGAACCAGGCCGACCAGATCCACCGCAAGCTGCTGGCCCACCTGTTCAACGGCAAGTACGACGCCATCGAGGTCATGAAGCTCAAGCAGGTCGTGGACGTGCTGGAGGAGGCCGCCGACGCGTTCGAGCACGTGGCCAACACCGTCGAGACCATCACGGTCAAGGAGTCCTGACGTTCCGTGGACACCTTCGCGCTGATCGTGACCGTCGGTGTCGCGCTCTTTTTCACGTATACGAACGGCTTCCACGACTCCGCGAACGCCATCGCGACGTCGGTCTCCACCCGGGCGCTGACCCCGCGTGCCGCCCTGGCCATGGCTGCGGTGATGAACCTCGCGGGTGCCTTCCTCGGCAGCGGCGTCGCCAAGACCGTGAGCGAGGGGCTGATCGAGACCCCGCACGGCGACAGCGGCATGGCCATCCTGTTCGCCGGCCTGGTCGGTGCCATCGTCTGGAACCTCATCACCTGGTACTACGGACTGCCTTCGTCCTCCAGCCACGCCCTCTTCGGCGGTCTGGTGGGCGCGGCGCTGGCCGGGAGCATTGCGGTGCACTGGTGGGGGGTCTTCGGGAAGATCGTCGTCCCGATGTTCCTCTCGCCGCTGGTCGGTCTGCTCGTCGGCTATCTGGTGATGTGCGCCATCATGTGGATGTTCCGCAGGGCGAACCCGCACCGGGCCAAGCGGGGATTCCGCATCGCGCAGACCGTCTCGGCGGCCGGGATGGCGCTCGGACACGGCCTCCAGGACGCGCAGAAGACCATGGGTGTGGTCGTCATGGCGCTCACCATCGCCGATGTGCAGCAGCACAACGAGATCCCGATCTGGGTGAAGTTCGCCAGCGCCGCCATGCTGTCGCTGGGCACCTACGCGGGCGGGTGGCGCATCATGCGGACCCTCGGCCGGCGGATCATCGAACTCGACCCGCCGCAGGGGTTCGCGGCCGAGACCACCGCGGCCTCCGTGATGTACTCCGCGTCCTTCATGTTCCACGCGCCCATCTCGACCACCCACGTGATCACTTCGGCGATCATGGGTGTCGGCGCCACCAAGCGGGTCAGCGCGGTGCGCTGGGGCGTCGCGAAGAACATCATCCTCGGCTGGTTCATCACCATGCCGGCCGCCGCCTTCTCGGCGGCGGTGATCTACTGGGCGATCAAACTCGTCTTCGGCTGACGGCTGACGGCTGACGGCTGACGGCTGACGGCTGACGCCGTCCGCAGCCGTGGTCGGCCGACGGATTGCGAGCGGCCGCGGCTGCGGACGGCTCGACCTCCCGGTTCGTCCGAGTGCCGCGCCGCTCGCCGGTCCGCCACCCCGGTCCGCCACCCCGGGGCGCCCCCCCGGGGCCCGCCCCGAGCACCGGCCCGGCATCGGCCTCCAGGAAGTGCGCCGCCCCCGCCTCGCCGTCTCCCCGCAGAGCGGGAAGGGGCGGAGGCGGGGGCGGAGGGGCCCGCGGTGGCACCGCCATGCAGCACCGCGGGCGGTCGGTGTGCCCTCTGGCCCGGAGGCCGGAGGGGGACCAGCCGCTGCGGCCGGATCGGCCGGCCCGCAGCGGCCGGAAGGGACCGGCCGAACCGGCCGGAAGGCACCAGCCGGAACCGGCCGGCCGGATCAGCCGCAGTGCCCGGATCAGCCGCAGTGCCCGGTCAGCCGAAGCGGCCGGAGATGTAGTCCTCGGTGGCCTGGACGGTCGGGTTGGAGAAGATGCGCTCCGTGTCGTCGATCTCGACGAGCTTCCCGGGGGCGCCCACCTCGGCGAGGTTGAAGAAGGCGGTGCGGTCGGAAACGCGTGCCGCCTGCTGCATGTTGTGCGTCACGATCACGATGGTGAAGCGCGACTTCAGCTCGCCGATCAGGTCCTCGATCGCGAGGGTGGAGATCGGGTCGAGCGCCGAGCAGGGCTCGTCCATCAGCAGCACCTGCGGTTCGACGGCGATGGCCCGGGCGATGCACAGCCGCTGCTGCTGCCCGCCGGAGAGGCCCGACCCGGGCCGGTTCAGCCGGTCCTTGACCTCGTTCCACAGGTTGGCGCCCTTGAGGGAGCGCTCGACGATCTCGTCGAGGTCCTTCTTCCGGTGGTCGCCGTTGAGCCGCAGGCCCGCCGCGACGTTCTCGTAGATCGACATGGTCGGGAAGGGGTTGGGCCGCTGGAAGACCATGCCGACGGTGCGGCGCACGGAGACGGGGTCGACGCCCGGGCCGTACAGGTCCTCGTCGTCCAGCATCACCTTGCCCTCGACGCGGCCGCCGTTGGTGACCTCGTGCATGCGGTTGAGGGTGCGCAGGAAGGTGGACTTGCCGCAGCCGGAGGGGCCGATGAAGGCCGTCACGGAGCGCGGCTCCACGGTCATGGATATGTCGTCGATGGCGCGGAAGCTGCCGTAGTAGGCGGAGAGGCCGCTGACGTCGATGCGCTTGGCCATGGAAATCACTCTCTTAGTGCTTGGGGGCCTTCCAGCGGGCGATGCCGCGGGCGACCAGGTTGAGGATCATCACGAAGGCGATCAGGACGAGGGCGGCTGCCCAGGCGCGGTCGTAGGACGCCTCGTTGCCGAGGGCCCACTGCTCGTAGATGAAGTACGGGAGCGAGGACTGCGCGCCGTCGAAGGGGTTGTTGTTGATCTCGGCGGAGCCGAAGACCAGCAGCAGGATCGGGGCCGACTCACCGGCGATGCGCGCGACGGCGAGCATGATGCCGGTGGTGATGCCGCCGACCGCGGTCGGCAGTACGACCTTGATGATCGTCTTCCACTTCGGTACGCCCAGCGCCAGCGACGCCTCACGCAGCTCGTTGGGGACGAGCTTGAGCATCTCCTCCGTCGAGCGCACGACGATCGGCATCATCAGGATCGCCAGCGCCATGGCGCCCGCGAAGCCGGAGTAGCCGAAGTCGAGAATGATGATCCAGAACGAGAGGATGAACAGACCGGCGACGATCGAGGGGATGCCGGTCATGACGTCCACGAAGAAGGTGATGGCCTTGGCCAGCCTGCCGGTGCCGTACTCGACCAGGTAGACCGCGGTCAGCAGCCCGAGGGGCGCCGCGATCAGGGTGGCCAGGCCGACCTGCTCCAGGGTGCCGATCAGGGCGTGGTAGATGCCGCCGCCCGGCTCCAGCGTGATCACGCCGCTCATGGAGTGGGTCAGGAAGTAGCCGTCCAGCACCTTCGCGCCGCGGACGAGCGTCTCCCACAGCAGGGAGGCCAGCGGGACGACGGCCAGCAGGAAGCAGACCCAGATGACACTGGTCGCCAGCCGGTCCTTGGCCTGCCGGGTCCCCTCGACGGTGCTCGCGAGCACCGCGGTGAGGCCGAGGTAGAGGACGGCGGCGATCAGTCCCCACTGCAGGCGGCTGTCCAGCCCGCCCACCAGCCCGATTCCGATGCCGAGCACGGCGGCGACGGCGGCCAGGCCGAGCGGGGCCCAGCGCGGCAGCCGCGGCTGCCGCAGTGTGCTGACCGGCGGTGCCGCCCTGTCGACGGGGGCGTCGGCCACAGCGGTCCGGCTCATGCGTTCGCTCCCGAGTACTCCTTGCGGCGCGCGATGATCAGCCGGGCCGCACCGTTGACCAGCAGGGTGATGACGAAGAGGACCAGGCCGGAGGCGATCAGTGCGTCCCGGCCGGTGGAGCCGGCCTCCTTGAAGCCGGCGGCGATGTTCTGCGCGAAGGTGCCGCCGCCGGGCTCCAGCAGGCTGGCCTTGATCAGGAAGCTGGGGGAGAGGACCGTGGCGACGGCCATCGTCTCGCCCAGCGCACGGCCGAGGCCCAGCATGGAGGCGCTGATGACGCCGGAGCGGCCGAAGGGCAGCACCGACATGCGGATGACCTCCCACCGGGTGGCGCCCAGTGCGAGGGCCGCCTCCTCCTGCATCTTCGGCGACTGCCGGAAGACCTCGCGGGAGACGTTGGTGACGATCGGCAGAATCATGATCGCGAGCAGGATGCCGACCGTGAAGAGCGAGCGCGCGGCGCCGCCGTGGTACGTGAAGAGCCCCGTCCAGCCGAGGTACGTGTCCATCCAGGTGTAGAGGCCGGTCAGGTGCGGGACGAGGAAGAGCGCACCCCACAGGCCGTACACGATCGAGGGGACGGCGGCCAGCAGGTCGATGACGTAGCCGAGCGGGGCCGCCAGCTTGCGCGGCGCGTAGTGCGAGATGAACAGGGCGATGCCGACGGCGACCGGCACCGCGAGCACCATCGCGAGGACGGAGCTGACGACGGTGCCGAAGGCGAGGACGGCGATGCCGAAGCGGGGCGGGTCCGCGTTGGCGTCCCATTCGAAGCTGGTGAGGAAGTTGGCCTCGTCGGCGCCGATGGCGAGCGCTGCCCGCCAGGTGAGGAAGACGGCGATCGCTGCCATGATCGCCAGAAGGGTGATCCCGGATCCCCGGGAGAGCCCGAGGAATATTCGGTCACCCTTGCGCGTGGCGCCCTTCGCGGAGGCCGCTGTCGCGGGAGGGGTTTCGGTAGCCATGGTCTCTCCGGTCTGACGGTGCGGGCCGCTGTGCGCGCGGTGTGGCTCCGCGGCGCGGCCCCTTGGCGGTGCACCGGATCGTTCGCACCCCGGTGATCGGGACGTTCGTGATGTTCAGGGCGCGGGGTTGCAGGGGGGAGTGGGCGGCGGTGCGCGGGGCACCGCCGGTCCACACCGTCGGGGTCCCGCCGTGGCGGCGGGGTCTGCTCAGCTCAGGCCGTCGATGGTCGAGCGGACCTTGGTGACGATCTCGTCGGGGATCGGGGCGTAGCCCTTCTCCTTGAGGGCCTTCTGGCCGTCCTCGCTCGCGGTGTACTTGAGGAAGGACTTCGTCGCGTCCAGCGACTCCTTCTTGTTGCCCTTGTCGCAGGCGATCTCGTAGGTCACCAGGACGATCGGGTAGGCGCCCTCGGACTCGGTCTTGTAGTTCAGCTCCAGGGAGAGGTCCTTGCCCTGGCCCACGACCTTGGCGTCCGCGATGGCCTTGGAGGCGTTGTCCGCGGTGGCGTCCACGGGCTCCTCGGCGCCGGTGTCCAGCTTGACCGTGTCCAGGTCGTTGCCGGTGGCGTAGGAGAGCTCCGCGTAGCCGATGGAGCCGTCGTTCTGCTTGACGTTCGTGGCGATGCCGGAGGAGCCGTCGGCGCCCTGGCCGCCCTTGCCTGCCCAGGCCTTCTCCGGCTCGTGCTTCCAGGAGGAGGGCGCGGCGGTGTTGAGGTACTTGGTGAAGTTGTCCGTGGTGCCCGACTCGTCGGACCGGTGGAACGCCTGGATCTTCTTGCCCGGGAGCTTCGCGTCCGGGTTGAGCTTCTTGATCGCGGGGTCGTTCCACTTGGTGATCTTCGAGTCGAAGATCTTGGCCAGTGTGTCGGCGTCCAGCACCAGCCCGTCGACGCCCTCCAGGTGGTAGGTGACCGCGATCGGGCCGCCGACCATCGGCAGGTCGATGCCCTGGCCGCCCTTGCAGACCTTCTTGGACTTGGCGACCTCGTCCGGCTTGAGCGCCGAGTCGGAGCCCGCGAAGGCCGTCTTGCCCTGCAGGAACTCCTGGATGCCCGCGCCCGAGCCGGTGGGCTTGTAGTTGATCTGGGTGTTGCCGCAGGCGGACTGGTAGGTCTGCGTCCAGATGTCCATGGCGTTCTTCTGGGCACTGGAGCCGGAGGCGAGGAGGTTGCCCTCGCCCTCGCACTTGATCTTGCTGGCCGCCTTCGTCGTGTCGTTGCCGGAGCCGCCGGAGTTGTCGTCCGAGCCGCAGGCGCTCAGGGCCAGGGCGCCACAGACCGTGAGAGCGCCGACGGCGGCGGTGCGGAGCCGGAGTGTGCGCTGAAGCTTCACTTTCGTTCAGTTCCTTCCTGGGCCCGGGAGCGACGGCCGGCCGGCCGTCGGGTTCTCTGGCTACGGGGCGCGGTTCCTGAATCAGGCTGTGCCGCGCGCTTGGTAAGGCCGAAATTAGACAGATCAGGTGAAGCGGCCGACGGAGCTGAGTGAACGCCGAGTGAACCTCGGCGGTCAGCCCGGTGCCCCTCCGAGAGGGCCGCTCCGCGGCGGCGCCTGTGGATACTCGTCAGTACGTTCCTCTGTTCTCTTCCGGCCGGGCATGGCACTATCACGCTGCGTCGGCCAAAGTTGACCACATTCAGGGGGTGGCCCGGGTGACACGGCCGCAGACCAGCTCGACCCTCCCGTCCGTCCGTTACGGGCTCGTGGCGGCCTGCACCATGGCGCTGCTGGCCGGACTCGCGCCGGGCACCGCGTACGCCGCGCCGGGGAAGCCGGACCCCGGCGGCAACCGGGCCGGGTCCGGGTCCGCAACCGGGTCCGGGTCCGCATCCGGGTCCGGGTCCGCATCCGGGTTCGAGGCCGACGAGCCGGGCGGTAGCGGCAAGCCGAGCCTCGAGCAGATCCGCAAGCGGATCGAGAAGCTGCACGACGAGGCCGGTTCGGCCACGGACGCCTACAACGCGGCCGAGGCCGCCGTCGACAAGCAGCAGAAGCACATCGTCAAGCTTGCCAAACGGATCGAGACCACCCAGGGCAAACTGGACGAACTCAACAAGTCGGCCGGTGCGATGGCCCGGGCGCAGTACCGCAGCGGCGGCATGCCGGACGCCGCCACGCTGATGCTCGGCGACGACCCGGAGGAGTTCCTGCAGGGCGTCTCCTTGGCCCGCAAGGGGCAGCACGCCACTCGCGGACTCCTCGGCTCTCTGACCAGGACTCGCGCCCGGCTCCGCGGGTACTCGGCGGACGCCACCGACGAGTGGGAGAAGCTGGAGCGGAACCGCAAGAAGAAGGCCGCGGCCAAGAAGAAGATCACCGCGCAGTTGAAGCAGGCCAAGAAGATCGAGTCCGGCCTGAAGAAGGAGGAGCGGGAGCGGCTGCGTGAGTTGCAGGACGAGGCCGCCAGGGCGCGCCAGGCCGAGTGGGTCGGTTCGGGAGTGCTGAAGGGACTCGACGGCAAGGCGTCCCCGGCCGGCCGGCGCGCCGTCGAATGGGCCACCAAGCAGCTCGGCAAGGACTACGTCTGGGGCGCCGAGGGCCCCGACACCTTCGACTGCTCCGGACTGACGATGCGGGCCTGGGAGGCGGCGGGGGTGCGGATCCCGCGCACCTCGCAGGAGCAGTGGAAGCAGTTGCCGCACGTCCCGGTCCGCAAGATGCGCCCCGGTGATCTGATCATCTACAAGAAGGACGCCAGTCACGTAGGGATCTACGTCGGCGACGGCGCGTTGCTGCACGCCCCGCGCACCGGCCGGCAGATCACCGTCGAGGGTGCGGGCAGCATGCCGATCCTGGGCGTCGTCCGTCCGGACAAGTAGCCACGCGTCCGTCCGCCGGGCAGAGTGTCTCTTCGATCACCGAAAGGGTGCTCTGCCCGGATTCCGGGGACCTCTCGGTGGCGATGGGTGGGCAATCGGTGCGCAAAAGGGTGCACAACAGAGACCCCTCGCCTGGCAGGCGAAGGGGAATTCCTCGCGAAAAGCGGGACGGGCGGGTACATGCCGGGTGGGGGCGGGTCCGGTGCGGCCGTCCCGTTTTCCAGCGCGTGAGCTTGGTCATGCGGGGGCGGGGGGAAACGAGGCCATAGCGGCGTGAATTCCCGTTGTGGCGCGGGCATATGACAGTGACGGATTATCGTCGGCCATTCCGTCCATCCGCACGCGGACGCTAAGGTCCTGTTCGACAGCCCGGGATGACGAGCGCCCACCACCGCGCGCCGTTCCGGGCTCACCCATGGTGGCGGCCGTACGGCGCCGCGCACCACGCCCTCGGGGGAGGGAGAGGTTTTCAGCATGCCCGTAAGCGCGCCCCAGGCCGGGGCGGTGGCACAGGCCGCCGACACGTCGGCCCGGCAGGCCGCGCAGGGACCCGGCAGCAGCCTGACCCTGCTGGTCGTCGAGGACGATCCGACCGGCGCGCTGAGCGTGCCCCGCATGCTCGACGCCTACGGTCGGCCCGTGCGGGTCCGTACCGCCCGCAACCTCACCGAGGCCGCACGGCTGCTCACCGACGACGTCCACTGCATCCTGCTGGACCTCGCCCTGCCCTGCGAGCTCCGCGGCCAGGCGGAGGACGCCTCGTGCGAGGGGCCCGCAGCCCCGGCTGCCGGCGCGATCCCCGTACCGGCGACCGGCGCCCCGGGAGACGCGGGAGCGGGTGGCGCCGAGACCGGGAGCGGCGGCGCCACGGCCGAGACCGGGAGCGGTGCCGCCGCCGAGCTGGGCGCCCGCGCACCCGGACCCCCGGACTCCGCGGCCCCGTCCGGCCCTGGGCCGGGTTCCGGCTCCGGCTCCGGCTCCGGTTCCGGCTCCGGACCGGCCCCGGACTCCGACGAGCTGCACATCCTGCACCGGGTGCTGCGCATGGCCCCGCGGCACGCCGTCCTGGCGCTCACCGACGGCAGCGACGCCGAGCGGGCCGCCGAGGCCGTCCGGGTGGGTGCCCAGGACTACCTCTTCCGCGACGAACTGGACGGCAGGCTGCTGATGCGCGCCGTCCGCTACGCCGTGGAGCGCAAGCGCGCCGACCTGGCCCAGCGCCAGCTCACCGAGAGCCGGCTGCGGGCCCAGGAGAACGCCCGGCTGGAGCGCGGCCTGCTGCCCCGGCCCCTGCTGGAAGGCAGCGACCTGCGGTTCGCCGCCCGGTACCGGCCCGGCCGCTCCCGCGCGCTGCTGGGGGGCGACTTCTACGACACCGTCCGCACCCCGGACGGCGTCGTCCACGCGATGATCGGCGACGTGTGCGGCCACGGCCCCGACGAGGCGGCACTCGGCGTCGAGCTGCGGATCGCCTGGCGCGCCCTGACCTTCGCCGGGCTGTGCGGGGACGCGCTGTTGAGCACGCTGCAGAAAGTGCTGGAGAACGAGCGGAGCAGCGAGGAGATCTTCGCGACGCTCTGCACCGTCGACATCGCAGCCGACGGCCGCAGCGCGGGCGTCTGCCTGGCCGGGCACCCCTCGCCGCTGTTCGCCGGGGCCGACGCGGGTGCGCCGCCCCGGCTGCTGCCCGAAGGGGAGAACGGCCCGGCCCTCGGACTGCTGCCGCACGCCCGCTGGCCGCGCCGCCAGGTCCGGCTGGGCCGCTCCTGGAGCCTGATGATGTACACGGACGGGCTGATCGAGGGCCGGGTGCACGGTGGCCGGGCCGAGGAACCCCGGGCCGGGGCGGGCTCGGGCTCCGCGGAGGGCACCGGACCGAGCCGGGAGCGGCTCGGCCAGCAGGGGATGCTCGACATCGTGGCCCGGCGGATGGCCGAGGGCGCGCAGGGCGAGCGGCTGCTCGACGGGACGATGGGCGAGGTGCGCCGGCTCAACGGCGGCGAGCTGACCGACGACGTGGCCGTCCTGCTGCTGGACCGGGGCCGTCAGGGGTAGTGCCCCGGGCCCACGTGCCGGACCGTGTCCGGTTCCCGTGCTGTGTCCGGTTCCCGTGCTGTGTCCGGTTCCGTGTCGTGTCCGGTTCCGTGTCGTGTCCGATCCCGTGCCCGATCGTGCTCCGGCGTCCTGTGCGGCTTGGGCCGGGACCGTTGCACGGGACTTCCGACTGCCGGATCGTGCTCAGGGTTCCCGCGGGTGTCGCTGCGAGGCCGTCGCCACATGGTGGTCACCCACGGTCGTCACGGCGAGGCCGTCGCCGCACGGCCGTCCGCGGACAGCCGCGCCGTCGACCGCCGCCGGGAGCGAGCCCCGAGCGGTCACCTGCCCGCAGGGGTCACCGGCCGTTGAACGGACCGTACGGGCCGTCGCTGCTGCTGCCGCCGCGCGGGCGGCGGTCCCGGCCGTTGCCCATGACCTGCTTGAGCGCCGGACGGGCGTCGACCATGTAGACGATCGTGGCGATCAGCCCGATGATCTGCAGCAGGAACATCTGCACCACGAGGTTCACCAGGACGGTGATCCCCAGGATGATCAGCCAGAACTGCTTGTTCTGCTTGTCCGCGGCCCGGAAGGCGTCCTCGCGCCGGAAGGCGGCGTCCACGAAGGTGAACACCGCCAGGGCGAGCAGCACAACGCTGATCAGCCCGAAGACGGTGGCCTGAAAGCCCGCGAACAGCATGGTGCTCACACTCCCGGTCGGTGTCGGTGCCTTGCTCGGTCGCCTCGGTCACAGTGGTCGTCGCGGCGGTCACGGTGCTCGGAGGGATGGCGGAGGACTCGAAGGGGCTTGCCGCAACCGTACCGCAGCGCTCGCGGAACGGACCGGGACCGCGTAGGGTGCCCGGCCCGTTCCGTCCCGCGTACGGTTCGGCTCAGGAATCGGACTTCGGAGCCGACTTCCGGGTGCCGGAGGCGGTGGAGCGGGCCGTGCCCGTCTTCTTGGCGCCAGAGGCGGCCGCGGAGCCGGAAGCGGACTTGGTGCTGCTGCCGCTCGCGGTGCTCTTCGTGCCCGTGGTCCCGGTGCTCTTCGCGGTGCTGCTCTTGGCCGCACTCTTCCCGGCGGAGCCGGAGTCGGCACTGCCGCGGGTGCCGCCGGTGGACCCGGCGGACGTGCCGCGCGGGTCGGCCCCGGAGGTTCCGGCGGAGGTCTCCTCGGCCGGCGGCTCGGCGATCTTGACCGACTGGGCCGGCTCGCGCTCGACGGTCACCTCGGGAGTGTCGCCACCGCTCTCGCCGCGCCAGTTCTTGACCGCCTCGCGGCCGCGCACGGCCAGGTCGTCGTACGTCTCCCGCGCCTTGACCGCGTACTCGGCGGCGACGCCGACCCCCTGCAGCGCCAGGTGCTGGGCCTGCTCACGGAGCTTCTTGATGTCGGTGTCCAGCCCGCCGAGGGTCTCGCTCACCTTGGCCTGGGTCTCCTTGGCCTGCTGGGTGAGCCGCGCCTGCACCTCCTTGGGGTCCGTCTCCCGGACCGCGGCGATGGCCTGCGGCGCCTCCTCGCGGAGCTTGTCGACGACGCCCGCGGCGACGTAGAGGGGCGTCGGGTCGGTGAGGGTCTTGCGCAGGTCGTTCGCGATGGGCATGAGGGTTCGCCTTTCGTGGCTCAACTCGCCTGATGAGGCCGTCCGTCGCGAGGGGGCCGACGCCCGCGGTCCGGTGCCGGTGGCCCGCACCGTCGCGGCCCCTCGCTGTCCTTGCTCAGCTTGTTGTGCTTACTCCGCCTGCCGGGGCTCCGCTGCGGGTGCCTCCGCCGCGTGCGGGTCCGCCGCGTCGGGAGCGGCTGCCCGCTGCTGCGCGTTCTCCTTGCGGAACGACTCGTAGATCTGGAGCAGCGCCTGCTTCTGCTGCTCGTTGATCGTGGAGTCCGCGAGGATCGCGGCCGGAACCTGCAGCAGGTCCTCCCGGTCCCGCTCGTCGAGGATTCCGGCCTGCACGTAGAGCGACTCCGCCGAGATCCGCAGCGCCTTGGCGAGTTGCTGCAGGATCTCCGCGCTGGGCTTGCGCAGGCCGCGCTCGATCTGGCTCAGATACGGGTTCGAGACACCGGCGGCCTCCGCGAGCTGCCGCAGCGACAGCTTCGCGGTCCGCCGTTGTTCCCGCAGGAACTCGCCGAGGTTCCCGACGTTGAGCGAGGCCATGCACACAGCATGCACCCGATCGCTAACTATTGCAAGCACCTTGCTTGCAAGTGTGGCGTTCGTCGGTGCGCCGGACTGTGCCTGAGCACGGTAGATGTCGTATTCGCAGGACACCTGTCGCGACCAGTCCGCGCTTCCATGTCACTGAAGCTGCCCTGCGGCTCCCGTCGTGGCCCAGCTCTCGCATGGCCACCACGCCCACTGGATCGTGCAACGGACCGCGGAAACCAGGAGCCCCGGCAGGGGTACGAGAGCGAGAATCAGCGAGAGTACGGGAACCATCAGGAGGCATGACGCGATGGACGAGCTGCGCTTCGACGAACCGATCGGGTCTATAGCCATCGGACATCGGGACAACAGCCTGATGATCCTCAAGGCGCTTGGCACACACAGCCTGCGCCTGCAGTTGGAGGTGAAGGCCCCGGCGGCCGCCGAGGCGGGACGGGTGTTGCACCTGGAGACCGATCTGTACGCACCCTACGGCAACGGTCACCGCGGCTGGCTCGGCTCGTCCGTGATCACACTTCCGTTCCGACAGGGCGAGCTCACACGACCACACCTGCAGTACGTCCTCACCAGCGCACAGCTCCGGGCCTTGGAAGAGCACCGCTCCGGCGATCTGCGCCTGGAGGTCGAAGTGCGTGCCGTGCTGCCTCAGGCGACGGGGTACCCGGGCTGCCCGCCGGCCGTCCTGTACCTCGACGTTGCGGAGAGCCGATGGCGCCAACAGCTCCAAGGGCTCGGCGACAGCCTCGCCGTGGAGATGTCCATCCCCTTCCCCGCCGATGACGAGCCCCGCCAGGAAGCCACCCAGTACCTGCTGGAAGCGCAGCGCCGCCTTGGAAACAACGACGTCGACGGCGCCATCCTTGAGGCTCGCCGAGCGCTGGAGCGCATCCGGGACATCAGTGCATGGTCCTGGCCGGGCAACAAGCAAGCCCGTGAGCGCCTCCGGGACGAACGATGGTCGTGGATTCGCGCGGCGCTAGAGGACCAGGCCAGCGGAGCGATGCACAAGGATGCGATCACCAAGGCGTTCACGTACACCCGCGCCGAAGCCGAGACGATGATCGCCATGGCAGCGGCCCTACTGCGTATCGTGCCAGTCGCCCCGGTGGGGCGATGGGGCCAGCCAGTCGACGGATCGACAGGTTAGAGCTAGCCCGACCGCTACGCCATAATCTGGTGGAGCAGCCCAACGACCCCGGAAGCCGCGACCAGAGCGGCGATCGGGCCGCCAGCCATGAAGCCGACGAGCCCCGCCATGGCGGCGGCGGTGAGGATCAGCCCCCACCGCTGGGGCAGCGGCTCCGGGCTGAAGGTGTCGACGTTACTCGTACTGCGCCTTACTGTTGTCACTACGTGGATCCCATCTACGTGAGAGCTGTAGCGGCCCCGGTTGCCCCCCGGGGCCGTTCGCATTCCAGCGAACGGCTGGCCGCCACACCCGAACCCTTCGGGCTTGCCTACCCCAGTTTGAGCGAGCGCGAAGGGCCCTCAGCGTATGTCGATCAACGTTTTGAACCGCATCTAGGCTGAAATAGCTAGTGATAGCTTTATGCGGGTCAAAACGTTGGGTTCAAAACGTTGGGGAACCGATGTCCGGAGAGCTTGACGCACTCGTGCGCCGACATCGCCGCCTGAATGAGATGAAGAAGGGAGGCCAGGTCGATGCAGCCTCGCAGGCACTGCGGGAACTCTGGGAGGCTGGCAAAAAGCCACAGGCCATCGCGCTTCGGCACTCCTTTTTCGATACCAACCAACCCCCACCGCCCATGGCGGGGCTCCTTAACCCCCGCGGGATCGCGATGCGCTTCTACCTCCTAGCGCTCTTCGAGGCCCAATGCCGCCTGGACGTGGGCGAGCAGCGGGTCGGCAGCCGTCCGATCGCAGGACGAAACGGCTGGGCCGACCTCGTGGCCATCGACGGGGCCTACGACGCCGAGACCGGCAAGTACATGCGTGGTGGCACCAAGCAGGACAGGGACCTCGAGACACTGCGCCTGCGGCAGGTCCAGGGCGCGCTGCGCACCATGGAGAAGCTCGGGAACGACCGACACCAGGCCCTCGTGGACATCCCGACGAAGGACAACGGTCATCGGCTCTACGACGCATTCACTCTGATGGCGGAGAGCGGACGCGGCCGACTGCAGACGCCGGACCGCTACAGCGTGCCGAAGCTCGAACGGAGCAAAGCGTTCCGCGTGCCCGCCGCGTTCTTCCTGAACGGCTGGGTCCAGGTGTTGCACCCGTCCGAGATCGCCACGTGGCTCATCTTCCAGGCCCTCAGCCAGCACTTTCCCGGCAAGCACGATGACGAGGGGAACTTCCTCGTCGGGGACGTACGCAAGCGGTTCGGTCTGCGCCGTGATGCCTACGAGGACGCCCGTCGCCGCCTCTGTTCCTTCGGGCTTCTCAGAATCGCTCGCCCCAAGTCCGAGCAGACCAGCATCTTCAGCCAGCCAATAGCGCCGCGAGAGCGCTACGAGCCGCACCGTTACCAGGTAGTCCACGGCGGTCTTGGTGAGAAGGCCCTCGACAGATGCCTCAAGGAGATCACCTTCCTGCAGAACGAACTACGCAAGAGGAAGAGCTGACCGCAGACGGCGCAAACTGCGGCCATCGACCGATCCGCTACGCGGAGACTCTCGCCTTTTCGGGTGCCTCCCGTCGTGTCTCGCCAGATCAGAGGGACAGAGAATCTCAGAGGCGCACGATCTCGGACTTTCCTGAGGATTGCCAAGAGGCACTTCGGTAGCCTCGCTCCCTATGACTGGTGATGTTCACGAGCAGCTTGCTGCGTACGACTTGGCAGTGCGGCTCGCCGGGGAGACGGACCGGGGGATGCCCGCCGATGAGCGGTGGGCGCGCGGTGTGGCAGCACCGCAGCTGGTCGCGCACGCACCGAGCGACCGCCATGAACCTGTATGCACCGGCTGCGACGGGGCTCCGTGGCCCTGTGACACGGTTCGAGGCGCCATGGTCATGGCCAACCCTCACTACAACTGAATCCGTCCCAGCCATAATTGGCCCTCGCGCACGGATTCGCTGTGGAAGATGTGCGGGACGCCCCCGATCGCCCAGGCAGGGAACTGGTCTTCATCGCCTCTCGCCCGGTGGCGGGCTCATCCCGGACGGACGTCGACCGAGGGCAGGCGGTCAGCCGCTCCACAGACGAGCACCTCGATGGCGGACTTGCTCGAACCGGCCGGCCCCTGGGCCCGCCGGCCGGGACAGCGAACCGGGCAACGGGTAGCCGGCACCGAAACCGAGCGCCCCCGCGCTCAGCCGACCGGGGCGCCGAACCAGCGCGGCAGGCGGTCGAGCAGTTCCGCCTGGTCCTCGCCGGCCCAGGCCACATGCCCGTCCGGCCGCAGCAGGACGGCGGGTGCGTCCAGATCCTCGGCGACATCCACGACGTGGTCGATCCGGTCGGCCCATCCCTCGACCGAGAGGCGGCCGGTCTGGTCGAGCAGCAGCCCGCGGCCACCGTGCAGCAGCGAGTAGAGCCGCCCGCGTTTCAGTTCCACGTCCCGGAGTCGCTTGCCCAGGAGCGCGTGACCCTCCTCGCCGAAGTCGTACCGCACCCCGATGGCGGTGATCTTCTCGTTCAGGTACCGGTGCACCTCCTCGAAGTCCATCAGCTCCGAGAGCAGTTGGCGCACGGCCAGCGGTCCTGGTCCGGTGGACAGCAACTCCATCTGGGCACGGGCGTTGACCAGTACCTCCGCGGCCACCGGGTGCCGTTCGGCGTGGTAGCTGTCCAGCAGTCCCTCCGGCGCCCAGCCATTGACCTCGGCCGCCAGCTTCCAGCCGAGATTGAACGCGTCCTGCACGCCGAGATTGAGTCCCTGCCCGCCGGTCGGCGGGTGGATGTGCGCCGCGTCGCCCGCCAGCAGGACCCGGCCGCTCCGGTAGTGCTCGGCCTGTCGTGTGGCGTCGCCGAAGCGGGAGAGCCAGCGCGGCGAGTGCACGCCGAAGTCGGTTCCCGCATAAATCCGGAGCTGCTGCTGGAACTCCTCGAGTGACGGCGGGACCGTGCGGTCCTCGGCCACTCCGGCGGCGGGCACGACGACGCGGTACACCCCGTCGGCGAGAGGCATGGCACCGAACAGGCGCTGCGTCTTGCGAACCTCCGTCACCACGCTGTTCAGCGTCTCCGCCGGTACGCCCACCTCCATCTCGCCCAGCAGCGTGTCGACCCGGCTGGGCTCGCCCGGGAAGCCGACGCCGAGCAGCTTGCGCACCGTGCTCCGGCCGCCGTCGCAGCCGACCAGATAGCGCGAGCGCAGCCGGGTGCCGTCGGCCAGCTCTGCCGTCACCCCGTGTGCGTCCTGGTCCAGTCCGACCACCTCGCAGCCGCGCCGCAGTTCGGTGCCGAGCTCGACCGCGTGTTCGGTCAGCAGTCGCTCGGTGCGGGGCTGCGGGATGCTGAGGACGTACGCGTGCGAGGAGTCCAGGCGCACCTGGTGCGGCTTGCTGATCCCGGCGAAGAATCCGTTCAGCGGGTACTGCTTGCCGAGCGCCAGGAAGCGCTCCAGCAGACCCCGCTGGTCCATCATCTCGATACTGCGCACGTGCATGCCGAGCGCCCGGACCACCGTGGTCGGCTCCGCCTCCTTCTCCAGTACGACCACCCGCACTCCGTGCAGCCGCAACTCCGCGGCCAGCATCAATCCGGTCGGTCCGCCACCGGCCACGATCACGTCGATCATCGAATCCCCCCCATTTTTCCTTGCGGTCCCTGCGGCTGCCCTGCGGTCAGTCGCGTAATTGCCCCCGCAGCGCGGCGGGACCCGCGGCGCACCTCCGTGCCAGGACCCGCCTCGTCGACCCCGGACGTGTCCGTGTCCCGTGTCCGTGTCCCGTGTCCCGTGTCCGCGCTGTGGATGTGCTGACGGTTCGCCCTTGCGCGCCCCGCACGGCAACCAGCTCGCGAGTACGCCGCATAAGCCCGCGTAATGCGCGAATCCCTGATTTACCCAGGTTCTGGTCTCGGCCCGTGATTCTGGGGCATCACCGGGGGCTTGCCGCAAGGCCCCCACTGGGCTATATGTTGAAAGTGGCGGGGAGTGTGCACTGTCCTTCCGAACTGCGGTTCCGGCGACGCCCGATGCACCAGCCGCCCGATGCGCCAGCCGCCGCGCGGCACCGTTCCGCACCGCCCGGTTCCCGTCCGTCGAACCCGGCCGACGACCCGGCTGCGTCTGTTCTCGGCCCTGGTCTGCGTTGCGGCTGTTCTTGGCCGGTGTCCCGCCGTTGTGTTTCGCCGTCGCGTTCCGCCGTTGTGTTCGGAGGCGGGTACTGCGTCCCGCCGACGCCTGTCGGGTGCCTGGCGAGACGCCTGTGGGGCGCTCCGGTTCGGCAACCGCAGCCGTCCGGCCCCCCCGGGGGGGACGTTCGTGACCGGTGGCGCGACGGCAGCTTGTCAGTCCAGGACCGCGGTGGCCTCGATTTCCACGAGGTGCTCGGGGACGTCGAGCGCCGCGACGCCCAACAGCGTGGCGGGCGGGGCCGCGGCCGTCCCCGTTGCCGCTGCGCCCCTCGAGACCCCCTCCATGAGCTGGGGCATCTTGTCGGGTGTCCAGTCGACGACGTAGAAGTTCAGTTTCGCCACGTTCTCGAAGGTGCCGCCGACTTCGGCGAGCGCCGTGCCGATGTTGCGGTAGCACTGCTCGACCTGCGCGGCGAGGTCGCCCTCACCGCGGGTGGTCCCCTCGGCATCCCAGGCGACCTGTCCGGCGATGAAGACGAGTCGCGATCCCGATGCGAGGGACACCTGCCGGTAGGCGTCGATCGCAGGAAGTCCGGCGGGGTTCACGAGGGTGACGGGCATGCTGTGCGCCTCCTTGCGCACGGGCCCGGGGCCCGTGCGGACGGTCAGACCATGTGTGGTCTCCTGCGGATACTCGGGAACCATAAGAGAGTGCCGTCTGACGTGGAAGAACGCACTTTTTGGTGACGTAGGCACCAGAAGGTGACCGTGCAGCTCCCATCCGGTTCGCCTTGGCTGTCGCCCTCTCGCTTCCCGCCCCGCCTCCGGCGGTGCGGAGCGCAGCACCGGCTCGATGCCGACTGCGGACGGCAGCCGCGTCGGGCCGGTCGGATTCCGGCCCCGGGCCTGGTCCCGGCTCCGCGCCCCGGTCCGATCCTGGTCCCGGCTCCCCGCCCCGGTCCCGGCTCCGGTCCGGGGGCCTGGGTCAAGTCCCGGGCTCTGCCCCGGCCCCGGTCCCGGCCCCGCTCCCGGTCCCGGCCCCGCTCCCGGTCCCCGTCCCGCGCTCGGCCTTCGCCGGGGCCTGCTCCGCCGCCCGGCGTCCGGAGGGGCTGCCGGGTGAGCTGCGGAACGCTCCGGCCCGCGCGGCGAGCACCGCGGCGCGGGCCGCTTCTGCGGGCAGTTCCGGGTCGGGCGGGGCGTGCAGCAATACCTGGTGGTGGTAGACGGGAGAGGTGGAACTCACCACCAGCTTCCGCGCGTCGACGGGTGGTTCCAGCTCCCCGCGCGCCTCGGCCCGGTCCACGACCACGGTGCAGCGCGCGTAGCGCTCCTCCCAGAACCGCCGCAGCGACCGCGCCGCCTCCTCCGAACGGAAGGAGGCGGCGATCATGGCCAGTGCGACCGAAGGCTCCTCGGTCAGCGCCTCCTGCACCTCGTCGTTCAGCGCTCGCAGGTCGCCCTCCAGGGAGCCGGTGTCGGCCGGGCGCCAGTCGTCGTCGCCCGCCGCGTCGAGTACGTCGGCCAGCAGGCCGCCCACGTCCCGCCAGCGGCGGTAGACCGTGGCGCGGTGGACGCCCGAGCGCGCCGCGACGGCGTCCACCGTCAGCCCGTCGAAGCCGTATTCGACCAGTAGGGGACCGACGGACTCCAGTACCTTTTCCCGCACGCGCGCCGTGCGTCCGCCCGGTCGCCGGGCACCGGTGGTGCGCCGGGCCGTCCCGAGGTCCCGGCGCGGCTCGGCGTGCGTGTCGGCTTCCGGGCCGCGGTTCGTGTTCTGGCTCTCCTGGCTGTCCTGGTTCTCCCGGCCCGTGGGGTCCTGCCCTGCGTCGTTGCCCGTGCCGCCCGGCTTCCGTGTACGCCGGGCCGGCGCCTCCGGACCGTGCTCCTCCGCTGTCACGTCGCGCTCATCCCGCTTCCTCTCGCCTTCGCGCTCCGGCTCCGCCCACTCCGTATCCGTATCCGTCTCCGTGACCGGTGGTGGTCCGGCTCCCGCGGTTTCCCCCTTTTGCGCCTTGCCGTCTTTTGCGCCTTGCCGTGACCGCGGTCGCCGTGCCAACATCTTAACGCGACAGGCGTCGCGGTAAAAGTCCGCCAGTCGCATCCCGAGTCGGAACCGTCGCGCGCGCCGCGACACGGAAGAGGAGTTGCCGATGCTCGACCAGAGCGTTCACCCGGTCCTGCGGTCCCCCTTGGCCGCTTCATCTCTGATTGCTTTGGAGAGCACAGATGGCTACCCGGATCACGGCTTCGGCCGTCACCAAGTCGTACGACGGCCGCACGGTTCTGGACGGAGTGAGCTGCTCCCTCTCGGCAGGTGAACGAGCCGGGATCGTCGGGGAGAACGGCTCCGGCAAGACGACCCTGCTCCGTCTGCTCGCGGGGCACGAGAAGCCGGATGCGGGAGAGATCGTCCTGCACGCCGAGGGAGGTGTGGGCTACCTCGCTCAGGATGCGCCGCTGCCCGCGGAGCTGACCGTCCAGCAGGTCATCGACGGCGCGCTGGCCGAACTGCGCGCCATGGAGAGCCGTTTGCGCACGCTGGAAGCAGCGATGGCGGAGGGCGGGAAGTCGCTCCTCGCCGAGTACGGGAACCTGCTGACCGCGTTCGAACTGCGGGGCGGTTATGACGCCGGGGCCCGCGTCGAGCGTGCATTGCACGGTCTCGGGCTGGGACTCCTGCCCCGCGGCCGCACTGTCGGCGGCCTCTCCGGTGGCGAACGGGTGCGGCTCCGGATGGCCGCGCTGCTGGCCGCGAGCCCCGAGGTGCTGCTGCTGGACGAGCCGACCAATCACCTGGACGACGCCGCGCTGCGCTGGCTGGAGGAGCATCTGCGGGCACGCCGCGGCACCACCCTCGCCGTCTCGCACGACCGCACTTTCCTGGAACGGATCGCGACGACGCTGCTGGAGGTGGACGGCGATCGCCGCACGGTAACCCGCTACGGCAACGGCTATGGGGGCTATCTGGCGGAGCAGGCTGCGGCCCGCCGCCGCTGGGCCGAGACGTACGAGCGCCGGCAGGCCGAGATGGTAAGGCTCCGGGAGGCCGCCGCCACCACGGCCCGCAGGGTGGCGCCCGGAAGGGTGATCAAGGACGGCAACAAGATGGCCTACGACCGGGCAGCCGGTCGCGTCCAGCAGTCGCTGGCCGGGCGGGTCCGCAATGCCGAGGAGAGGCTGCGCCGACTACTGGCGGATCCGGTGCCGCCCCCGCCGGTACCGTTGCGTTTCGCCCCGGAGCTACGCGCCGGGGGACTGCGCGGCACGGTGCTGACGGCCGAGGGCATCGCGGTCCGCGGTCGGTTGGCCCGGACCGACCTGACGCTCACGGCAGGCGAGCGGCTGCTGGTGACGGGGCCGAACGGCGCGGGGAAGAGCACACTGCTGAACGCCCTCGCCGGGAAGCCGACACCGGAGACCGGCCGGATCGCCCACCGAGGCACGATCGCCCACCTGCCCCAGGAGCCGGAGATCCCCGGCGGATCGGAGCAGACCCTGCTGGACGCGTACGCGCACGGCCGTCCCGGGTCGCGTGCGGAGCACGCCCGACGGCTGCTGTCGCTGGGCCTGTTCGCCCCGGAGCGGCTGGAGGTGCCCGTCGCCCGGCTCTCCACCGGTCAGCGGCAGCGTCTGGCCCTGGCCCGGCTGGTGACCACACCGGCGGACATCCTGCTGCTGGACGAGCCGACCAACCACCTGTCTCCCGCGCTGGCCGAGGAACTGGAGGAGGCGTTGCACGCCTACCCGGGCGCGTTGGTCGTGGTGAGCCACGACCGCAGGCTGCGGCAGGGCTGGCGGGGTGCGCAGTTTGCACTGGAGGAACCGAACGCGGCGCTCTCCGAGGAAGCGGCCGGGAAGAGGAGCTGTTGATGAGTCAGAAGTCGGCGAGCACCGGGCGCGTATCACGTTCCGCGTCCGGTCCCGGGACGGAACCGGTGTCGCCGGTGCCTCCGGTGGTCGTGACCACTATGGCGGCCTTCGGTCCAGGAGCGGGCCCCTACGGCATCGTCACCGGCCCCGACGGGGCACTGTGGGTCACCCTCGTGGCGGCGGGTGCCGTGGCCCGCGTCACGCCGGAGGGCCGGGTGACGACCTGTCCGTTGGACGCGGCGGATTCGGGCCCGACAGCGATCACGCCGGGGCCCGACGGCGCCCTGTGGTTCACCCGCACCAAAGACCATCGCATCGGTCGGATCACGGTCGAGGGGGAGAGCACGTCCTTCGCCCTCCCGACGCCGGAGTGCGGCCCGTACGGCATTGCGGCGGCCGCGGACGGGGCGCTCTGGTTCACGGAGACGAGCGCCCATCGCGTCGGCCGGATCACTACGGAAGGTGAGGTCACCGAGTTTCCCCTGCCGAGCGACGGCTGCTTTCCCTCCGCGCTGGTGGCGGGTCCGGACGGGGCCCTGTGGTGCACGTTGAACCAGGCGGATGCGATCGCCCGGATCGCCCTCGACGGCAGCGTCACGGTGTATGAGCTGCCCACTGCGGGAGCGGCACCGGTGGGGATCGCCGCTGGGACGGACGAGCTGTGGTTCGCGGAGATCGGCGCCGGCCAGCTCGGGCGGATCAGCGTGGACGGCCGGGTCGAGGAATGTCCGCTGCCCGACCGGCAGTCGAGGCCGCACGCGGTGAGCGTCGGCCCGGACGGTACCTGCTGGGTCACTGAGTGGGCGGGCAATCGCGTGGCTGCCCGTGCCCCTTCCGGTCACCTCGTGGAGCATCCGCTGCCCACGCCCGGATCGGAACCGCACGGTCTGACCATCGGCCCGGACGGTGACCTCTATGTTGCGCTGGAGCTGGGAGAGGTGGTGCGGATCAGCACGTTGCGGCCCTGACGGCCCTGACGGCCCTGACGGCCCTGACGGCCCTGACGGCCCTGACGGCCCTGTCCTGGGACTGTGTCTTGATCGGTCCTGCCCTGCTCTGGCCTGTGTCCGGAGGGGTCGCAGCGGGCATGGACCGCCGGGCACCCGGGCTTCACGGACCTGCATCCCGGCACCGCCACCGGCACCAGACCCGCTACTGGCATCCGGCTCCGGCAAGCACCGTTCCGGCGCCGGAGGGCCCGGAGAGCTCCCGGATCCGGTGGCGGTCTCGATCCGCAGGCAGGGGCGGGGACTTGCGGCGGGGACTTGCGGTGGGGCCCCGCCCCAGAGGCCCGGGGCGGGTCAGGGCAGTCGGGGCGGGACCCAGGTGTGGTGGCGGAGGACCATGCGTGTCGTGATGCGGGAGGGGGTCAGTCGCATCGCCGTGTTCCGGAGGGCTACGGCCAGGGGATGGGAGAGCTGCTGTCCCATCCGCCCGGCCTGCCGGGCGGCCCCCGAGACGTCCTCAGCGCGCGGTCGGCGCTCGGCGTCGTAGCGGGCGAGTGCGGCCTCGATGGTGGGCTCGGTGCCGAGCGAGGCGGCCAGTACGACCGCGTCCTCCAGTGCCTGGCAAGCGCCTTGTCCGAGATTGGGGGTCATCGCGTGCGCCGCGTCGCCGAGCAGCGCGACCCGGCCGACTGTGTACGAGGGGAGGGGTGTGCGGAGTTCGTTGACGTCGTGGTGCAGCACGTCCTCCGCTCGGGTCGCCTCGAGCAGGGCGGGTATCGGGTCGTGCCAGGTGCCGAAGCGGCGGCGCAGTTCGGCCAGAGGGTCGGCGTACCGCGTTCCGGCGGGGGCGCTGAGTACGGCGTGCCACTCGGCTCGCCCGTCTCTGAAGGCGATGTGCCCGAACTCCATGCCCTGTCCCCAGGTCAGTTCGAAGTCGGTGGGCAGATCGATCGGGTGCTCGGTGATGGCGCGCAGGACCGTCGAGCCGCTGTGGACCGGGCCGGGATGGTCGGGGAAGAGGCTTCTGCGGAGCGTGCTGCCGATGCCGTCGGCGGCGACCACGAGGTCGGCCTCCAAGACGGCCTCGCCGCAGTCGACGTGCACCGTCGCGGGGCCGGTCTGTACGACGGTGGCCGCCTCGGAACCGATCAGCAGGGAGTCGGCGGGCAGGGAGTCGCGGAGCAGTCGGTGCAGGGCGGAGCGGGGGATGCCCATGATCGGGGTGCCCACCGCCCTCTCCAGCGCCGCACCGTCCATCCGGGCCAGCCGGCCGCCGCGTGGTGTACAGGTGCCGCCGCGGTACTGGCCCCGCGAAGCGGCCCGTACCGCGGCGCCGACGCCGAGTTCGTCCAGGGCCCGCAGACCGTTGGCGGCCAGCGAGATGCCTGCCCCCGCGTCCTCGAGCACGGGCGCGCGCTCGAGGACCGTCACTTCCCAGCCGCTGCGGCGCAGGCCGATCGCGGCGGCGAGTCCGCCGATGCCCCCTCCGACCACCACTGCTGTGCTGCCCATGCCGAAACCCCGATTCTTCTACAGGTGTAGAAGAGCATCCTATCCGGTGCTCTACAGGTGTAGAAAAGAGGTATGGCTTCGGACCGGCGCACTCTCCTGGCGGACTCGGCAATCGACGTACTCGCCGAGGAGGGGATCCGGGGCCTCACCCACCGCGCAGTCGACCGCAGAGCGGCCCTGCCGACCGGGACCACCTCGGCCTACTTCCGGACACGTGCCGCGTTGCTCAGCGCTCTCGTCACCCGCCTGGTCCACCTCGACCAGGCGGAACTGCAGGCCACGGCCGAAGAGCTGCCCTCTCTGCGCACCGCCGAGGAACTGGTGGACGGCATGGCGCTGCTCATCCGGCAGCGACTCACCGGCGAGGGCCGCCGCCGCTCCCTCGCCCGTTACGCCTGCGCTGTCGAGAGCGTGCGCGACCCGGAACTCCGCGAGATCCTCGTGCCCCGCGACAACGCCGGGCGTGAGGCCGTCCGGTCGTTCCTCGCCACACGCGGTGTCCCGGACGTCGAGAGCCGCACGCATACCCTGCTGACCTGCATCGACGGACTGGTCTTCGACCACCTCGTCAGCGGTGGTGAAGCGCGGCGCGAGGCCCTGGAGGGCCTGGTCGCCGCCGCACTGCGGTAGGCCCCGGGCGATCGGTAGGACCCGGGTGCAGGGCCCGGGACCGGAGCCGCCGGAAAGCGGTTGGCGGCGGCGGGGCCGAGCCGCGAGGATGACGGGATGGTGCGCTCGTTCGATGATCTGGTGGCGGAGGCCGCTTCCGTCTCCGTCGAAGGCTGGGACTTCTCCTGGCTGGAGGGCAGGGCTACCGAGGAGCGGCCGTCCTGGGGATATCAGCGGCAGATGAGCGCCCGGCTCGCCACCGCCTCCGCCGCGCTCGACATCCAGACCGGCGGCGGCGAGGTGCTCGCGGGGGCGGATCGGCTGCCGCCGGTGATGGCCGCCACCGAGTCGTGGCCGCCGAACGTCGCCAAGGCGACCGCGCTGCTGCGCCCTCGTGGCGTGGTGGTCGTCGCGGACACGGACGAGGCGCCACTGCCGTTCGCCGACGGCGCGTTCGACCTGGTGGTCAGCCGGCACCCGGTGCGGGCCCGGTGGTCGGAGATCGCCCGGGTGCTGGAGCCTGGCGGCAGCTACCTGGCTCAGCACGTGGGCCCGGCATCGGTGTTCGAACTGGTGGAGTACTTCCTCGGTCCCCAGCCCGAGGCCCGGCGGCGACGGCGGCCCGAGGACGAGCGGGCGGCGGCCGAGGCGGCCGGGCTGACGGTGGTGGACCTGCGGTCCGAGCGGCTCCGTATGGAGTTCTTCGACGTCGGAGCGGTGGTCTACTTCCTGCGCAAGGTGGTGTGGATGGTCCATGACTTCAGCGTGGAGCGCTACCGTGACCGGCTGCGGGAGCTGCACGACCGGATCGAGCGCGAGGGCCCGTTCGTCGCCCACTCGGCGCGCTTCCTCGTCGAGGCCCGCAAGTCCGCCTGACCGCAAGTCCGCCTGACCGCAAGTCCGCCTGATCGGATGGCCGCCTGACCGGGCCGCCGCCGTCCGGCCGCCCCCTCCGACCGCGAACGGAGGGCTCTGCCGGGGCCCGGGAGGGGCCGGCGGCGCGTGCGGCCCGCACCGGTGGGCCGGGGCCGCGGGCTACTGCTCGCCGAAGAGTTCGAGCAGCTTGCGCTTCTCGAACATCCGGGCGGTCTCCACGGCGGACGGTGTCCCCGCACGCGGATCGGCGCCCGCCTCGACGAGGATCCGCACCACCGCGTCCTCGCCCTTGAAGACCGCGCCCGCGAGCGGGGACTGGCCCCGGTCGTTGGTGCGGTCGGGGTCGGCGCCCTGCGCCACGAGGGCGCGCACGGTCTCGGGGTGACCGTGGTAGGCGGCCAGCATCAGCAGGCTGTCGCCCTTGTCGTTGGTCAGGTTCGCCGGGACGCCCGCCTTGACGTAGGCGGCGACGGTGTCGGTGTCGCCGTGCCGGGCCAGGTCGAAGATCCGCTGCGCCAGTTCGAGGACCTCGGGGTCGTGTGCCGGTTCTTCGCTCGCGGGGGTGGGTGCGTCGCTCATGGGTCCAGCGTACGGACCGCCGCGGGGACCGGAGGGTGTGCCGGGGCCGTCCGCCCTCCTCGGACGAACCTGCGGACGTCCTGCAGCCCGTTTCTTCGGACGTCCTGGAGCCCGTTTCTTCGGACGCTCCCGCAGCCCATTCCCTCGGACGCTCCCGCAGCCGTTCCCTCGGGACGCCGGCCGCCCCTTCGGACGCCCGCGGCCTTCCCGGCCGCCCTCCCGGCGGGCCCTCCCGGCGGCCGTCCCCGCTGCCGTTTCCTCAGACGTGCGCCAGGGGGTCGACCGTGAGCAGGACCTCGCGCAGCGAGCCGACGACCCACGCGGCGCCGGCCGTGCGCAGCTCCCGTGCCTTGCGTTCGTTGCGTGCGTAGCCCACGAAGCCGACCCCCGCGGCTCGGGCGGCTGCCACGTCCTGCGGGGAGTCCCCGATCATCGTCGTGGCGGCCGCGTCCGCACCGGTCGACTCCAGGGCACGCAGCACGCAGTCCGGGTCGGGCTTCAGCCGCAGGCCGGTGCCGTTGCAGAGGCGTCCGCACAGCCGTTCGCCGAAGGGCTCCAGCAGGTTGCGTCCGGCGAGGTAACGCCGTACGGCGTCGGCGGAGTTGTCCGTGGCGACGGCCACCGTGCGGCCCGTGGCGTGCAGGGTGCGCACGAGGGTGTCCGCGTATCCGGTGGGGAAGGCGACCGCTGCGGCGGCGACCTCTTCGCTCGACAGGGACTGCTCCATCCGCTGCGCGCGCTCCGGCGGCAGCAGTGCGCCGTCGTCGAACGCGGCGGTCAGCAGCCGCAGCGGGTCGGAGGTCTCGGGCCACCCCGGTGCCGGGCCGCCGCCGGGGCCGTCGACGTACGCCGCGCGCAGCGTGTCGGCCACCGAGGCGGCGGTGCGCCGGGCGAAGAGGTGGCACAACGGGCCGTCGAAGTCGAATATCACGCACTCTGCCGAGCTGATCCGAGCCGAGTTGTTCTGAGGCTGCACTGCCGCCACCATCCTCCGTGTCCCCGTTCGTGGGCCTCGGCCGTCCCGTTGCCGGGGCAGCGCCGTCGGCCGGGCAGGCAGTGATTGTCGCAGGCGTGTCCGCGATGCGGGCAGCGGTCGGTGGTCCCGGTCAGCGGAGCTGCGGCGGCGTGCACAGTTCGGCGTATGCCGGCTCGATCGCGCCCGGACTGGGCACGTCGGTCAGCTCCAACGGTTCGGCGGCGCGGACCAGGATCTCGTGCACGAGCTTGGCCGTACGGCCAAGCTGGTCGGCCTGCGCCGGGGTGCCGTGGGCGGCGCCGACCGCGACGGCCTGCCGTACCACGTCGGCGAAGACGGACTGGGCCCGCTTGTAGGCGAGATAGCGGGGGAGGTCGTCCGCGAGTCCGGCGTCGGCACCGGGCAGCACCGCGGTGACGGCCTGCCGCCACTCCGCGACGACCTGGGAGCGCTGCCGGGGCGGGTAGTCCATCAGATAGAGGTGGGTCGCCAGGTCGTAGAGCGGGTCACCGAACGCGGCCAGCTCCCAGTCGATGGTCCACAGCGCGTCGGCCGGATCGACGATGAAGTTGGCCCGGTGCAGGTCACCGTGGAGCAGGCAGCTCGGCCGGTCGGTCAGCCGCGCGGCCTCGGCGGTCAGCCGGGAGTGCGGTCCCAGCACGTCCGGCGGGATGCCGAGGCGGGCGAAGAGCGGGCCGAACTGCGGCAGTCGGGCGCGGTGTGCGTGTTCCCGTGTGAAGGCGAGGAGTTCGCGCAGGAAGTGCGCACTGCTCCCGTGCGGGCCGTGCCCCTCCTCCTCGTCGCCCTTGTGACTCTCGCCCTTGTGATTCTCGCCCTTTTCGTGCTCCTCGTACGACCCGCCCTGGCCGGGATCTGCTCCGCGCGCCGCGCGTACCGGCGTTGCACTGCCGTCCCGTGCGCGGGCCTCGGCCGCGGCGGGGGCGAGGGGGGCGCCGCCGCGCTCCGGTGTCCTGCCCGGGGTGTCCCGGAGCGGGCGGGCGTGCAGGTCTCCGGGGCGCAGTCGGCTCAGAGAGGCGAACCGCTCGATGATCTGCCGCAGATGGCCGGGGGCGACGGGGTGGCCGCGCGGGGTGAGGGACGCCAGGGTCCGGCCCTCGATGAACCCGTGGAAGACCGTGCCCGACCGGCGGACCCGGTGCACGGGGGGTACATGGGACACGCCGAGCCGGGCCAGGTCGAGCAGTACCTCGTCCTCCGAGGCGAAGTACCGCCGGTCGAACCACAGGGCGTCCTCCCGCGGTTCGCCGATCTTCACCCGGCCCAGCCGGGTCAGCTCGCCCTGGGGCCGCACCACGTACCACTCGCGGTGGTACCCCGCCAGGGGGCCGTCCACGGCACCGATCGCTTCGGCCTGTCGGAGGGCGGGAGAGGTCATCGGTGAGCTGTCCTCGGGGCGGTGGGCCCGGCCACGGAGATCACCGGGGTGCCGGAACTGTACCGGGTGCCGCCGAACCGGTTCTCGCGGCTTCCTCGCCGGTCACCCGAAGGGGGTGGCGATGGTGTCCCACAGGGAGTCGAAGAACTGCTGCGACTCCGCCACGAAGCTGGCTTCCTGCTCGTCCCGCGCCTCCGGACCCCGCGCCGAGCGGAAGAGCTTGGCGGTGAGGCCGAGCACGTCGTAGAGGGCGAGCTGCTCGCCCCGGAAGGCGGCCTCCTCGTTCTTGACGACCTGGTAGTAGCCGATGAGCGCCTCGTCGCCGTTGAGCAGGTAGAGCTTGTGGGTGGGGGTGAGCGGTACGGCGCGGACCGTCAGCGTCACCGCGGTGCCGAACGGGGCGAGGGAGTGCAGGGAGTTGCTGAGCGCGTCGACGTAGGTGGTCTGCATCCGGTGCAGCCGTTCGCGGGGTTTGGGGTCCTCCGGGTCGTCGATGAGCCGTGGGAGGGCCAGTCTTGCCTGCAGGCTGGGTACCAGGACGCGCGCGGTGACCGAGCGGGGGGTGAGCTGGTGGTCCATGACCTGGCGGACGGGCCAGGCCAGCGCGTTGTTGAGGGTCTCGGTGGTGAGGGAGAACGCGTCGACGGTGATGTGCTCGGCCTGGAACGCTTCGTGCAGCCGGTCGGCCAGCTCGACTCCCGCACTGCGCGGGGCCTCCGCGTGGTACGTGGGCTCGGCCACGGTCGGAGAGGCGCCGCGGCCCACGTTCTCCAGGAGCCCTTCCTGGGCGAGGACTGCCAGAGCCTCGCGGACGGCACTGCGGCCCACGGAGAACTCCGCTTCCAGCTCCCGCTGGGTGGGAAGGCGGGTGCCGGTCTGAAGTCTTCCGGTCCGGATCTGCTCGCGAAGGGTGTCAGCAACCACATCGCGTGGGCGGCGGCCGCTTGCGGACGTCGGCTTCCTGGTCACGCGATGACCATACAACTCCGCCTCACAACCCGTTAGTTATCCGGTAGATGTTTCCAGATGGCGGACAAGTGGGAATGTATTGAATGAGTTGGTCGCCAACTTTCGGGATCTGGCAGACAACCTTGCCGGTCCTGCCTCCAGGTCGGCCCCGAGCCATCCGCCCGTCCGACGCCGTGCGGGCACCTCCGGTACTCCCAGCACAGCCGTTCCTCTCGCACCCGAGAAGGAGGGACCGCCATGCCGCTTTTCGCGCTCGCCGTAGCCGTCGCCGTCGTCGCCTTCGAGCAACTGGTCCAAGTGCGCTACGGAGTCCTCGGCCTCGTCGGCTTCCTGCTGCTGAGCATCGGCCTCAAAGCCCGGCACACCGGATGCAGCACCGCCGGGGCCCTCGTACTCGCCACGCTGCTGCTGCATCCCTGAACTCCGGACGACCGGCGGGGGGTCGTCCGGACCGTGCGCACAGGCTGCGTGCGGCGACCGCCGTCATGCCGCCTTCCCCACCCATCAACCCACGCCACGGGGAAGGCGGCTTGACGACGGCATCCCGGGCTCCGGGCCCCGGAGTCCGGGTGGGGAACCGCCCGGCAGCCGCCGCCCGGAACTGGACCCGGCCGCCCGGAACTGGACCCGGCCGCCTAGAACATGTCCTGGCACCACGGCCGCCGCGCCGTACGGAACAGGGCCTCCGCCCGCTCCGCCGCCCCCTCGCGGTGCTCGGCCAGCCGTCCCAGCGCCGCCAACCGCACGGCCGATTCATCGCCCAGGAAGAGGGTGCCCAGCTCGCGGACGTCCAGCGACACCTCCGGGTCCTCCCGGGTGGCCGCACACCGGGCCCCGCCCCGTGGCCCGCCGGTCTCCAGCGCGAAGCGCCCGTTCGCGTAGCCGTCCTTGTCGCGCACCTCCAGCACCAGCGTGTCCGCGGCCGCGTAGTCGCGGGCCGCCAGCATCCGCGGCACGTCCAGCGGCCGCAGCCACAGCCAGTCGGCGTGGGTGACGGTGCGCGCGGCGCGCGGGTCCGGCAGCAGCATCGGCAGGATGTCGTCCGGGGCGCGGCAGCCGGTCCGTACCCGCAGCACCCAGTCGACGGCCAGGACGAACCGCCACAGCGCCGTTTCCCCGGCGGTCGTGGTGGCGAACAGGTCGCGCACGGTGAGGGTCTGTTCGGGCTGCTTGGCCTGCCAGACATCGTCGGAGGTGTAGGACACCCCGCCTTGCGGCTGCCCGTCCGCGTCGCGGTAGACGGCGTGGAACGCGGGGGTGAATCCGTCGTCCGGGAAGCGCAGCTCGCCGGTCGCCGTGCGCCACCACTTCGCGCGGCGGTCGATGGCGCCCTGCCGGTGCCGGCCGGAGCGGAACCGCTCGTGGACGGCGGGCATCAGGGCCCGGAACTCGGCGGCGTCCACCAGGTCCACCCGGCCGCCGTCCCCGAGGTCGGCCGGTCCGGCGTAGCGCCGGTCCAGGCCCGTGCGGGCGACGAGGACCTCCCGGTCGGTGGTCCAGGTCGCGGGGCCGAAGCCGTACCGGCCGTAGATCGGGTACTCGGCCGCGACCAGGGTCGCGCACACCTCGCCGCGGTCCCTGGCCGCATCCAGCGCGTTCGCCGTCATCCTGCTCAGCAGTCCGCGCCGCCGGTGCGTGGGCGAGACGGTGACGCTGGAGACCGCGCACGCGGCCAGGAGCGCGCCGCCCGGAGCGGTCAGCGACTGCGGCAGCGTACGGAAGGTGCCCACGCAGCGCCCGCCGTCGTAAGCTCCCTGGATCCGGTCGAGGTCCGTGTCCAGCGCGCGGACCGCCACCTCCTGCTCGCCGACGGCGCCGGGGCCGCGGAAGAAGCCGGTGGAGACGGCGCGCAGCCACTCCGGATACGCGTCGGGACCGGCCAGGGTGCGGACGTCGAGGGAGGTCGGCATGGGCTCACGCTAGGCCGTGCCCACCCGGCTCGCACCCGGATTTCGCCCGGGCGCGGGCCTCGCCCCGCGGGCTCAGAACGCCGCGCGGATCTCGCCGACCCGGACGCCGCCGCCCAGGATCGGTACGGTCGCCAGCCGGTCCAGCACCGCGGAGCTGACTCCCATACGGGTGGAGAGAGCCCGCGCCACCACCGGCCCCAGGGCGCGCTCAGCGCCGTCCTCCACCTTGAGCGCGAGGGCGCTTCCGTCCGGCAGCGCGATTCCCTGCACGGCTTCGGCGCCCATCTTGCTGACCGCTCCGGGCAGTTCCCGCATCAGCCAGGTGTCGTGCCGCCGGGTGCCGCCCACATGGGCGGGGTGGGCGCGCATCGCCTCGACGACCCGGCCCTCGGGGCTCTGCGCGGAGGCGAGTGCCAGGGCGCGGTAGCCGCGCGCCAGCCCGGTCAGCGAGACGGCCATCAGGGGTGCACCGCAGCCGTCCACGCCGGTGTGTGCCACCGGGTCGCCGGTGGCCTCCTCCAGCGTCTCGCGGACCAGCTTCTGCAGCGGGTGGTCGGGGTCCAGGTAGCTGTCGAGCGGCCAGCCGTTGGCCCGGCAGGCGGCGAGCATGGCGGTGTGCTTGCCCGAGCAGTCCATGGCCAGCGGGGTGCGGGTGTTGCCGGCCGCCAGGAATGCCTCGGCCTCCTCCGCGTCCAGCGGGAGGGAGGCGGGGCACTTCAGGTCGGCGGTGGTCAGCCCGTGCTCGGCCAGCATCGTGCGGACCAGGTCGAGGTGGAAGCCCTCCGCCGAGTGGCTCGCCGCGGCCAGCGCCAGCCGCTCGCCGGACAGCTCCAGCCCTGAGTGCAGCACCGCGGCGGCCTGGAACGGCTTGTTCGCGGAGCGGGGGAAGACCGGCGCCTCGGGGTCGCCCAGCGCGAACGTGACGCTCCCGTCGGCCGCCAGGACGACCAGCGAGCCCCGGTGCCGCCCCTCGGTGAAGCCGGACCTGACGACCTCGGCGAGCACGGGGAGTATCTCGGGCATCTCGGGACCTTCCGGTGGTGCACGCCGTACGGCGGCGTGCGGAGCAGACGGATATGTGGCCCTTCACCGTAACCGGATGCACGGTGCCGCAGAACAGACACCCCTGGCCCCTCCCGTCCCGGTCCCGCCCCGACGCCCGCCCCGCACTACGGCAACAGGTCGTCCACCTGCGCCTCTCCCTCCCGGTAGCGTCGGGCGATCTCGGTGCTGCACTCGTCGGCCGTCTGCTGCAGCGACTGGCGGCGTCCGGAGACCTGTTGCTCGTAGCGGATCAGCCGGGCCGTCGCGTCGTGCAGCTCGCCGTCGGTGCGGGCCTTCAGGTCGCTCAGCTCCACTTCGGCCAGCATCTCCTCGGCCAGCGCCCGGTACTCCTCGCTGCGCGGTGCGGCGAGAGTCACATGCCGGGCGGAGGAGCGGTGGCTGGACGGACCGTCCGCGAGGATCTGCGGCAGCAGGTCCAGCAGCGGCGAGCCGGCGGAGCTGCGGCGGGCCAGTTCGGCGCCGAGGATGTCGATACGTCCCTGCAGCAGTCTGCGCACATAGCTCAGGTCCGCCTCGTCCTGCTGTGCGGAGCGCCGCAGGATCCGCAGTTCGCGCAAGGAGAGCGCGTTCAGATCCGGTCGCTCCGGCTCGCGCAGCGCCTCCAGGGCCCCGGGCCGCCGCGGTGTCCTGGACGGGCCCGCTCCGGTTGTGCTCATGGGCTTGTGTCCCCTCATCCCCATCGCGCGGTACCGGTGAACGCACCGCGTGTGCGCATCGTGCCACTCCGTGTCCCCTGTTCGCACCGATCTCCTCCGGAGGCTTGCGGCCGCGTGCCGGGGCACATAAGGCGGCACGGCATCATGGCGGCATGCGAGCAGTGGTGCAGCGAGTGGACGGTGCGAGCGTCGCCGTGGACGGCGCGACGGTCGGGGAGATGGCGGGTGAGGGCCTGTGCGTGCTGGTCGGAGTCACGCACGACGACACCGCGGAGAAGGCGGCCCAGCTCGCGCGGAAGCTGTGGACCGTGCGGATTCTGCACGGGGAGAAGTCGTGTTCGGACACCGGAGCGCCGCTGCTGGTGATCAGCCAGTTCACTCTCCACGGTGACGCGCGGAAGGGGAGGCGGCCGACGTGGAACGCGGCGGCACCCGGAGACGTCGCCGAACCCCTGGTCGCCGAGGTGGTCGACCGGCTGCGGGCGCTGGGCGCCACCGTCGCCACGGGGGTGTTCGGGGCCGACATGAAGGTCTCGCTGACCAACGACGGCCCCTTCACCCTGCTCCTGGAGGTGTGAGGCCGGCTCCGCCGGACCCCGGGAGCCCCGGTCCCGGGGTCCGGCGGAGGGAGCCCGTCGCGGGGCATCCCGGGGAGCCGCCCGCGCGCGGTCTCCACAGGCTGGGGACCTGCCGGCCGGCGGCCTACGGGGCGACGACGACTTCCTGTGCGGCGGCGGTGGCGTCGGGGCCGACGACGAGCTCGGCGTCGGGCGAGACGTTGCGCTTGACGAGGGCGAGTGCGATCGGCCCCAGCTCGTGGTGGCGCGCAGAGGTGGTGACGAACCCGATCTGCCGCCCCTCCAGGCCCTCGGCGGCGAGCCGGACGGCGTCGCCGTGCGCCGGCAGCCGCACCTCGCTGCCGTCCAGGTGCAGGAAGACCAGGCGGCGCGGCGGCTTCCCCAGGTTGTGGACGCGGGCGACGGTCTCCTGCCCGCGGTAGCACCCCTTCTCCAGATGCACCGCCGAGCCGATCCAGCCCACCTCGTGCGGGATGGTGCGGTGGTCGGTCTCCATGCCGAGGCGGGGCCGCCGCGCCTCGACGCGCAGCGCCTCGTGGGCCAGCACCCCGACGGCCGGCCCGTGCGCGGCGGCGAAGCCGGTCAGCTCGCCGCGGGGCAGGAACAGGTCCCGCCCGTGCGGCGTCTCCTGCACGGCCAGAGTGCTGCCGGGCACGTCGGCGATGGAGCCGGCGGGCAGGTGGACGACGGCGACCTCGGGGGTGCGGTCGGCGATCTCGACGCGGTAGAAGAACCGCATGCTCTCCAGATAGCTCAGCAGTTCGTCCTGTTTGCCCGGTTCGGTGTGCATCCACACCGTCGTCCCGTCGTCGACCAGTTGCAGCGCCTGCTCGATGTGGCCGTTGGCGGAGAGGATCAGCGCTTCGGTCGTCCGCCCGGCCGGGAGCTGCTCGACGTGCTGGGTGAGCAGCAGGTGCAGCCAGGAGAGCCGGTCCTCGCCGGAGACGGTGACCACGCCGCGGTGCGAGAGGTCCACGAATCCGGTGCCGTCGGCGAGGGCGCGCTGCTCCTTGAACAGGTCGCCGTAGTGGGCGGCGACGCCCTCGTCGGGGGCTTCGGCCGCAACCCCGCCGGGCAGGTTCAGCAGCGGGCTGGGTGTGGGAGCTGCGGCGCTGCCGCGTGAACTGCTGGAGGACATGCGTCCCAGCCTACGACGGGCCGCGGCGGGTGCTCAGGCGCTGCCCGCGCGGTCGGCCCGGTCGGTGCCGGCGCTCTCGCCGCACTTCGCGCACTGCCCGAAGATCGCGAAGTGCTTCATGTCCGTCTCGAAGCCGAACCGCTCCCGCAGGGCGGTGGCGAAGGGCTCGGCGACGGACAGGTCGGCCTCGATCACCTCGGTGCAGTCCCGGCAGACCAGGTGCATGTGGTGATGCCGGTCGGCGAGGTGGTAGGTGGGTGCGCCGTGCCCGAGGTGGGCGTGGGAGACCAGGCCCAGCTCCTCCAGGAGCTCCAGGGTGCGGTAGACCGTCGAGATGTTGACACTGCCGGCCGTGCGGCGGACCTCGGCGAGGATGTCGTCCGGCGTGGAGTGCTCCAGCTTGTCCACGGCCTCCAGCACGAGCTGACGCTGCGGAGTAAGCCGGTATCCGCGCGCTCTGAGGTCGCTCTGCCAGTCGGTGGTAGCCACGTGGTCCAGTGTAGAAGCGGGACGGGCCCGGGTGCCCCCGTGGCACCCGGACCCGCGTCCTACCGGAAGGAGCAAGGGATCAGTTCTGGCCCGCCTTCTTGCGCTTGGCCAGGAAGACCGCCGCGCCGCCGAGCACGACGAGGGCGCCCGCACCGCCGACGAGCAGCGGAGTGTTGGAGCTGCTGCCGGTCTCGGCGAGGTTCCCGTCGTCGGAGCCGTTGCCCTTGTCGGAGCCGCCCGCGGGCGCCGGGGTGTTGGCGTCCGAGGCGTTGTCGCCGGGCTTCTCGCCGGGCTTCTCGGTCGGCTTGTCCGAGGGCTCCTCGGTGGGCTTCTCGGTGGGCTTCTCGCCGGGCTTCTCGGTGGGCTTGTCCGTGGGCTTCTCGGTCGGCTTGGGCTTGGTGGCGTCCACGCTGTAGGTGCGCGTGAGGCTGTTGTTGCTGGTGTCCGGGTCGGGCTTGTCGCCCTTGATCACGGCGCGCAGCGTCTGCTTCTTGCCGGAGAGGGTGGCCGGAAGGTCCATGTTCTCCAGCGCGTCGCCGTCCGCAGCCAGGTTGGCCACGATGACGACCTTCTTGGCGCTCCAGGACTTGACGGTGCCCTTGTCCACCTTCGGCTTGCCGGTGAAGGTGACGTTCTTGACGGCGGTCACCGTGACGGTGGCCTTGGTGGCCTCGGGGCCGTGGTTGCCGAAGTTGCCTCCGATGCCGTCGCCCATCACCTTGCCGGAGTTCTTGTCGTAGAGAATCCCGGACGTCAGGCCGACGTTCAGCTCGGCGCCGCTGTCGTACGCGAAGGCGCTCGCCGCGGTGGCCAGTTGAGTGGTGGCCAGGCCGCCGAGCAGCGCGACAGTGGCGGCGGCGGAGGTTATGCGAGAACGATTCACAGAAGAGCCTTTTCCCCGTTGGGCGGTCGAGCGCCGGGGCAAGAGGGCACGAGAGCGCGCCACAGGGCCCCACCGGCGCTCGTGCCGGTGAATGGATTAACGCCATTCTTATCACTCAAGGACACGCATTAGATTGCTACCGGGAGTGATTCATCTGACTCGTGCTGTAGGGAGCTCGTCGTGACCTGTGGATTCGCCTCGGCCGGGGCATCGGGGGAGGGTTCCCGAACGACCGGGCGGAAACGCGCTATTTCACAGCTTTCACAATCGTGACACCTCCGAGACGCGCACCGCGGACAGGCCGTCGCCGCCGTCGAGCGAGGCGGCAACACCCGGCGGACGAGAGGGCGGCCCGCGACGTGGAAGAGCCCGCGACGTGGACGAGCCCGCGACGGGCCCGCGACATGGAAGGCCCCGCGACGGGGGAGCAGGAGCGGTGCCCGGCGGGGAGGGGAGACGGCCCCCGCGGAAAGGGGCGGTCCGGAACGGGAAGCGGGGACGCTCCTCGGCGGAGTGAGCGCCCCCGGCGGAACATGCGCGGGACGCGCGTCCCCGGCGGGACGCGCGCGGAACCAGCGTCCCGGGGCCTCAGCGGAAGAAGGCGATGCCGTCGTCGGGGAGGTCCACGACGTCCTTGGCCCATTCCTTGGGGTCCACGACCTTCTTCAGGTGCGCGGACATGTAGGGGCGCAGCGGCACCTCGGGGGTGGCCTTCTCGCCCACCCACATCAGATCGCCGTTGACGTAGCCGTACAGCCGCTTGCCGCCGCTGTACTCGCCGGCGGCCGCCGTGCGGGCCACCGCGTCGGTCGCCAGGTCGATCTGCGGCTTCTTCTCGGCCAGCTCGCCGTACCAGACCTCGGCGATGCCCTGGTCGCGGATCATGACGACCTCGACCTTGCGGTCCGCGTCGATGCGCCAGTACCCCGTCTCGGTCTCCAGCGGGCGGACCTTCCGGCCCTCCGCGTCCAGCTCCCAGGAGTGCGAGAGGTACTCCAGGAAGTCACGGCCGTCGTGGGTGAAGGTGACTTCCTGCCCGAAGTTGCACTTCTGCTCCTCGTCGCCCTCCTGGGCGTCGAGGGCGGCCACACCGGCACCGGTCCAATTGCCGAGCAGGAAGGCGAGGGGCACGAGGTCCGGGTGGAGGTCGGACGGAATCTCGATCATGGAACTGGTCGATCCCTAAGAGTGGCGGGCGTGCGAGCGGTCAGCGCTGGCCCTGGTAGAGCTTCTTGAAGGTCAGCCCGGCGAAGGCCACGGTGCCGACGCAGACCAGGACCATCAGGGCGGTGAAGAATGCCTCAAGCACGGGTGGCTCTCCTTGCGCGGTGTTCGGTGACCCTCCGAGTCTAATCGCCGCGGCCGGGGCGGGCCTCCCGAGGGGCTGCTCGGCGGACGAGGGGGCCGCTCAGTAGACGAGGGCCTGGACGTCCTCGGCCATGATCTCGCTCACGAAGAGCTGTGCGCCCGCGATGCGGACGCCGTCGAGGACGTCCTTCTCCTCGATGTCCCGGCGGGCCGCGCACTGGGTGCACAGCGTGATCCGGCCGCTCGCCTGGATCGCGGCCATGAGGTCGGGCAGCGGTGCCGCGTGCGGCAGCTCGAACTCCGCGGCGCGGCCCGGGAGGGCGAACCAGGCGGATTCGCCGGTCAGCCAGAGGCTGACCTCGGTACCGCTCGCCGCCGCGACGGAGGCGACGGTGAACGCCTGCGAGCACCGCTCGGGCGCGTCAGCGCCCGCGGTGACCTTGATGACCAGCTTCCGGTGTGCCATACGGCCAGCATATGGGGGCTCGGACCGGTACCGGTGCGTGCCGGAACCGGTCCGAACCCCCTGGGAGGCTCAGACCGCGATGGTGACCTCGGCCAGGCCGCCGTCCTGGGCGACGACCGTGCGGTCCGCGGTGCCGCCGGGCACCAGCGCGCGGAGCGTCCAGGTGCCTTCCGCGGCGTAGAAGCGGAACTGGCCGGTGGCGGAGGTGGGGACCTCCGCGGTGAACTCGCCGGTGGCGTCCAGCAGCCGCACGTACCCGGTGACGGGCTCGCCGCCGCGGGTCACGCTGCCCTGGATCGTCGTCTCGCCCGGCTTGATGGTGGCGGCGTCGGGCCCGCCTGCCTGTGCTCCGCACATGTGGGTGTTCCGTCCTTTCGAGGGGTCGGGTCAGTTGGAGCCGAGCTCGACGGGCACGCCGACGAGCGAGCCGTACTCGGTCCAGGAGCCGTCGTAGTTCTTGACGTTCTGCTGGCCCAGCAGCTCGTGCAGGACGAACCAGGTGTGCGCGGAGCGCTCACCGATGCGGCAGTAGGCGATGGTGTCCTTGCCCAGGTCGACGCCCTCGGCCTCGTAGAGCTCCTTGAGCTGCTCGTCGGACTTGAAGGTGCCGTCGTCGTTGGCCGACTTCGACCAGGGGATGTTGCGGGCGCTGGGCACGTGGCCGGGGCGCTGGGACTGCTCCTGCGGCAGGTGCGCGGGGGCGAGCAGCTTGCCGCTGAACTCGTCGGGGGAGCGCACGTCCACCAGGTTCTTGGTGCCGATCGCCTCGACGACCTCGTCGCGGAAGGCGCGGATGGCGGTGTCCTGCGGCTGGGCCGTGTAGTCGGTGGCCGGACGCTCGGGCACCTCGGCGACCAGGTCGCGGGAGTCCAGCTCCCACTTCTTGCGGCCGCCGTCGAGGAGCTTGACGTCCTGGTGGCCGTAGAGCTTGAAGTACCAGTAGGCGTAGGAGGCGAACCAGTTGTTGTTGCCGCCGTAGAGCACGACGGTGTCGTCGTTCGCGATGCCCTTGGCGGACAGGAGCTTCTCGAAGCCCTCCTGGTCCACGAAGTCGCGGCGCACCGGGTCCTGGAGGTCCTGCTTCCAGTCGATGCGGACCGCGTTCCTGATGTGGTTCTTGTCGTAGGCCGAGGTGTCCTCGTCGACCTCGACGAGCACCACCTTCGGGTCGTCGATGTGGGCCTCTACCCAGTCGGCGTCGACCAGAACGTCGCTGCGGCTCATGCTGTCTCTCCTCGTGAGGTGGGTGGATGCGGCGGAGGGTGCGGAGCAGGTGCGCGTACGCGGCGGCTCGCGGACACGGGTCGGGTGCACGGCGGAGTGCCGGTCGTGCGCGACGGTGCGCGGTGGGACGTACGCGGGACTGCGCTGCGGCACGTGTGCGGGTAGGCGGCGGGGCGCCGAGCGGGCAGGGCGCCTCGGTCCCGGCGGGACGTGCGGACGGTCAGCGGGTCAGCGGGAGCCGCGACAGAGCATGGCGGCGATGCGGCACAGGTCCACTGCCCGGCGCTTCGTGAGGTCCGCCTGTCGCTTCATGCGCTCGATCGTAAGGACGACGACGGGGCTGTGTCACCGTCGATCCGCATCGTGAGATGTTTTTGTCCGTATGACGGGATGAGGGGCCCGTCGACCGGGGCGGGGAGACGGCGCCGGGCGGGCGGGTGCGGGGAGCGGGCAGCCGATCGTCTCGGATGGCGGGACCGATGATCTCGCCTTCAACGACAGCCCGCTGTCGAGGCAGTCCGACGCCGGACGTCCGGCACGGACTGCCTCGACAGCGGGCAGGCTGCGGCCCGCCCCGAAGCCGGGCCCGCGTCCCCAAGCCGGCCCCGCGCCCAGCGGCGGAGTCCCCGCCCGGACGCCCCGCCCGGGGCAGGAGCCGGGCTCGGGTTCGGGCTTCCGGGGGTCAGCCGGCCAGCCGGACGTCGGTGCCCGCCATGGAGACGTCCACGCCGCTCTTGGTCGCCTCGACCTTCTCCAGTCGGAGGCCGTCGGGGAGACGGTCGATCTTGCGGTCGAAGTCGATCTTCTTGCGGATCGCGTCCTCGACACCGGGCAGCTTGGAGCCGGGCACCTCGTCGGCGTGCAGCCGCACCGTGTCGCCGCCGGTCACGCTGACGGTGCTGTAGACGCTGCGCTCGATGCTGCGGCCCACCACCGGGAGGACGATGCCTGCGGTGACCTTCACCTGGTCCTTGCCGGAGGTGTTCTTGCCTCCGTAGCTGACGCGTACCCCGTCGTCCGCCGCCTTGGACAGGTCCGCGTAGGACAGGTGCACGGTGCCGGTGGCCCGGTCGGCGACCGCCGTGCCGAAGTTGTTCGACAGCTTCACGTCGAGGGCTTCCATGGTGATCTTGCTCAGCCGCACCTGGCGGTTGTTCGCCGTGGCGGTGACGCCCTCGACGTCGACCTTCACTTTGTCCAGTTGCTTGCCGAAGACCTGGGTCAGGAAGGGGAAGCCCTCGATGGACACGGAGGGGTCGCCGGACGACGCGGAGCCGAGCCGGCCCTTCAGCTTCTCGGCCACCTTGTCCTCGGCGAGGTTCACCGCGACGCGGTCGGCCGCCACGAAGAGCCCGGCGAGTATCACCAGGATCACTAGCCCTGTGCGGAGTGCGCGCATGGTGTCCGTATCCCCCCATGAGTCGGCGTGCTGGTTGCGAGCGTAACCCGCTTCGGGTCGCTGTTGGTGGGGAGACGACTGGGACGTGGGGGGACAGTGAGGCTCCCGTTGCAGCCAGGCCGCCTGTCGTCAGAGCAGAGTGCGGCCCAGCAGGTGGACGGCGGGTGCGGCCAGGGTCAGGGGGAGGGCGACGCCCGCGGTCATATGGACGAACCGGGACGGCCAGTCGTAGCTGGCCACCCGCAGCCCCAGCACCGCGCACACTCCCGCGCCCACGCCGATGAGCGCGGCCGGGACCGGATCCACACCGGTCAGCCGGCCTGCCGCGGCCCCGGCGGCCGCCGCGGCCGCCAGCGCGAGCGGCACCGACAGCGGCCCGGGCAGCGGTACGGCCCGGGCCAGCGCCGCCACCCCGACCGCGGCGGCTCCCACCGTCACCGCGTCGGCCTCGGCCGGGAGCAGCCCGGCGGCCAGCACCGTCAGCCCGATGGCGGCGAAGCCCGCGGTGAGCGCGTAGAGGCGCTCGTCGGGGCTGGAGTTGTTGCGCAACTGCAGCACCAGGGACAGGACGCACCACACGCCCGCCGCACCGAGCAGCACCGTCGGCGCCTCTCCGCCGTCGGTCAGCAGCAGCCCGGCGTCGGCCGTCAACCCGGCCACGAACGCCAGCGCGATGCCCTGTCGGGCGGGCCACATCCCGTTCAGCCGGTACCAACCGGCCGCGGTCAGCGCCTGGAGCAGCACGAGCGCACCCGCGAGCGCACCGTGCCCCAGCGGCGCGGTGGCCGCCAGCAGCGCCGCGAGGACCGCGGTGACGGCGGCGGGCCTGATCCCCGGCGCGATGATCGGGGAGCCGGTCCGCTGCCGTGCGCTGCCGGTGCCCGCTGTGGCGGCCGTGACGGCAGGGTCCGTCGGGTCTGTCGGGTCCGCCGGGGCCTGTCGGGCCGGGGGCGGCTGCGGGGCGGTCCGGGTGCCGTGGGGTCGTGGTCCGGCCTGCGGTGCCGGCTGGGCTCCGGGCTGCGGGCCGGGCAGTGGTCCCGGCTGGGCTCCGGGCTGCGGGCCTGACTGCGGTCCGGGCTGGGACTGGTGCTGTGGCATCGGCTGGTGCTCTGTGTGGCTTTCCGGTGGCAGGGGCTGCCCGGCCCCTCCGGGCCGGAGCGGGCCCGAGGAGGCGGGCAGGGGCTGGTGGGCCGACGGGGTCCCGTGCGGGAGCGACCCGGTGTGCCCGGGTGCTCCCGTCGAGGGATCTCCGGTCCGGGCGGAGGCCGCCGCGCCGCCGGGCTGCGGCCCGTCGATCCGGGTCACTTCGTAGGTCACGTCGTAGGAGACGTCGTACGCCGGTCCGTTCGCCGGTCCGTTCGCCGGTCCGTACGGCGGTCCGTAGGGCGGCTCGTACGCCGGTCCGTTCGGCGGCTCGTGCGGCGGCTCGTGCGGCTGTCCGGGCGTCTGCCCGTACGGACCGGGCGTCTGCCCGTACGGAGCCGGGTGCGTCGCCCCGTACGGGGAGCGCTCGCCGTGGTCGGGCAGCCGGTCCGCCGCAGGGCCGTACGGATACGGGCCCGCGGCGCCCTGGCCGCCCCGGCCGTCTCCGTCCCGGTCGTACTGCTGGCCGTACTGCTGGCCGTACCCGTAGGCGTACCCGGCCTGCCGGTCGTAGGGGCTCTGCTGTCCGTACGGGGCCCGGGGAGACGCCTCCTGGGCGTACGCGTCCGGACCGTAGGGCCCCGAGGCGTACGGATCCGTCCCGTACGGGTCCTGGGCGTAGGGTCCGGGCCCGCCGTACTCGGGCTCGCCGTACCCGGGCCCGGCGGCGTCCGGCGGGGCGGCGCCCGGCTGGGGCGTGTGCGGGGGCAGCGGGTGGGACGGGTCGGGCGGCACGGGCCGACCGTATCCGTCGTACGTACCGCCGTAGGGCTCTTCGGGGCGGCCGTCGCTCATCGGGCGCCTCCCGCGAACGGGGGGAGGACCTCGACGGTGCCGCCTTCGCTGAGCTGGACGGCGTCATGGGTGCGGGTGCCGACCGGGTCGCCGTCGACCAGGAAGGAGCAGCGCAGCAGCACGCGGGCGAACTCGGGCCGTTCGGCGTGCGTCTCGCGGGCGCGCCGGAGCGCGTCCGCGAGGGTGCCGGCCTCGTACGGTTCCTCGGCGGTGCCTGCCGCGGCCTTCGCCGCCGCCCAGTAGCGGATCGTGCCGCTGGCCATGGTTGGGGTCCCTCTCAGCCGTCCGTGCCCTCGGTGGCGTCCGGTGCCGGTCCCGGGGCGTGTCCCGGCGTGCTTCCGGCGGCCCGCGGGGCGTGTGGGTCGCGGGTCCCATGATGCGGCCTCGCGGCGGGTGCGCGTAGCCGGGTGGCCGCCCAGGTGCCGATCCGGTCCAACAGCGCGGCGTCCGCGGCGTTCTCGGCGTGTCCGAAACCGGGCCGCAGCCACAGCTCGCAGGCTTCCGGGTCGGCCGCCTCGGCGAGCGAGAGCGGATGGTCGACGGGGAAGTACGGGTCCTGGTCGCCGTGCACGACCAGCAGCGGGACCGGGGCGATCCGCGGGACGGCGGCGACGGGCGGCAGCGGTACGGGGTCCCAGTCCCGGTGGTGGACGCGGGTGCGGAGCCCGTAGCGGGAGACGAGCCGGCCGAGCGGGTGCTGGATCGCCCAGTGCAGCCGCCGCATCGGTGCCGTGCCCCGGTAGTACCAGCGGGCGGGCGCGCTGACGGCCACCACGGCGTCCGCATGGGCGGGAGCGGGAGCGGGAGCGTGGGCGTCCGTGTGGACGGGGGCGTCCGCATGAGCGGGAGCGGGAGTGGCTGCCGCCGCGTCGGCGGCATCCCGCGGGCTTGCCGGGGCGGCCGTGCGCCCGTCTGTGCGCCCCCTGTGCATCACAGAATCGAAAGTTGACTCTGCGTGACCCCGGCCGTACTCCGCGCGGCACAGGGCCGCGTGGCGCAGGACGACCGAACCGCCCATCGAGAAGCCGACGGTCGCCACCGTGCGGTGCCCCTGTGCGCGCGCCCACGCCACCGCGGCGGCCAGGTCCAGCACTTCCCTGTCCCCCACGGTCGAGCGCCCGCCCGACCGGCCGTGCCCCCGGAAGGAGAAGGTCACCACGGCCGCGTGCGCGGTGAACGCGGTCGCCGCGCGGCGCACCGCCGGCCGGTCCAGAGAGCCGGTGAAGCCGTGCGCCAGCACGATCGCGCCCGGGTCCCCGGCGGTTGCGGAGCCGGTGTCCGGGCCCGCGTACGGCTCGTACCGGGCCTCGATCCGGACCCCGTCGGCGGTCCGCAGGTCCTTCCGTACCGCCGTCGTGTCAGTACGCTGCGTAACACCCTGGCGGGGGGCGCGAGCGATGTCACATGCCGCTCCGACTCTCATGCGGGTATTCTGCTGGCAAGCAGGATCCGGGCAGCGTCGCCCCCGGGTCCTTTTGTGCTTTCTGGGGGTCGTGGCCGGTGGGACAGGCCCGCGGCCCGGCCCTCGGGCAGTGCCGTACGAAGCAGTGCCGCCATATTCCCCCGGGCACCGGCCCGGGTGGCGCCCCCGGCGCAGGGCGCCAGGAGGGAACTCGACGTCATGGGCAAGCGAACCGTGCAGAACCGAGACCGGAACCGAGGCCGTTCGAAAGCGCACCGACCACGTCCGACGTGGGCCCTCTCGCCGAGGGAGGGTGTCACCGCATGAGTTCACTGCTGCTCCTCACCAACGCACTCCAGCCCTCTTCGGAGGTGCTTCCCGCGCTGGGGCTCCTCCTGCACAACGTGCGCGTCGCCCCCGCCGAGGGGCCCGCGCTGGTGGACGCGCCGTCTGCCGACGTGATCCTCGTCGACGGCCGGCGCGACCTGCCGCAGGTGCGCTCCCTGTGCCAGCTCCTGCGCTCCACCGGACCCGGCTGCCCGCTGATGCTGATCGTGACGGAGGGCGGGCTCGCCGCCGTCACGGCGGAGTGGGGCGTGGACGACGTACTGCTGGAGACCGCGGGACCCGCCGAGGTGGAGGCCCGGCTGCGGTTGGCGACCGGCCGCCGTCAGCTCACCGCGGACGACAGCCCGATGGAGATCCGCAACGGGGACCTGTCGGTCGACGAGGCGACCTACAGCGCGAAGCTGAAGGGCCGGGTCCTGGACCTGACCTTCAAGGAGTTCGAGCTGCTGAAGTTCCTCGCCCAGCACCCGGGCCGGGTGTTCACCCGCGCTCAGCTCCTCCAGGAGGTGTGGGGCTACGACTACTTCGGCGGCACCCGCACCGTCGACGTCCATGTCCGGCGGCTGCGCGCCAAGCTGGGGCCGGAGCACGAAGCCCTGATCGGGACGGTCCGCAACGTCGGGTACCGCTTCGTCTCGCCGGAGAAGGCCGAGGGGCCGCCCGCCGCTGAGCCCGCCTCCGGCGCCGGGTCCGTCGCGGACGCGGCGGAGCGCGTGACCCGCGAGGCGGCGTCCTCGTCCCGGCGCAGCGGCGACTGACCGCCGGAGGGAGCGGGACCGCCGGAGGGAGCGGGACCGCCCTGGGGACCGAGGCCGCTGCAGGGACCGAGGCCGCTGCAGGGACCGAGGCCGCTGCAGGGACCGAGGCCGCCGGAGGGACGGGTAGGGCCGAAGGAAGGGACGGGTGCGGCCGGGGGGACCGATACGGCCGACGGGGCCGGTACGGAGCTCTCCGGCCGGCCCCGGGAGCCCGCTCCCGGCCCCGGCCACCGCAGTGCCGGGAGCCGTCCGCCGCGGCCCGGCGCGAAGGGCGGCGACGGGCGCGGAGCGGGGCGACTCATCCCGCGTAGACTCTCGGCGTGGCCAAGGTGACGCGGGACGACGTGGCGAGGGTGGCGGGCACCTCGACAGCCGTTGTCAGCTATGTGATCAACAACGGTCCCCGGCCGGTCGCCCCGGCGACCCGGGAGCGGGTGCTCGCCGCCATCAAGGAGCTGGGGTACCGGCCCGACCGCGTGGCCCAGGCCATGGCGTCCCGGCGGACGGACCTCATAGGGCTGGTCGTCCCGGACGCCCGCCAGCCGTTCTTCGCGGAGATGTCGCACGCCGTCGAACGCGCGGCGGCCGAGCGCGGAAAGATGGTCCTGGTCGGCAACTCGGACTATCTGGACGAGCGCGAGGTGCACTATCTGCGTGCCTTCCTCGGCATGCGGGTCTCCGGCCTCATCCTCATCAGCTCCGGTCCCAGCGAGCACGCGGCCGCGGAGATCGACGCGTGGGACTCGCGCGTGGTGCTGCTGCACCGGCGGCCCGAGGCCATCGACGACGTCGCCGTCGTCCTCGACGACGTGGGCGGCGCCCAGTTGGCCGTCCGGCACCTGCTGGAGCACGGCCACGACGCGGTGGCCTGCCTCGGCGGCGTCGAGGAGACCCCGGTGCTCGGCGACCCGGTCACCGACCACGTCGTGGGGTGGGAGCGGGCCATGCGGGAGGCGGGCAAGTCCACCGCGGGGCAGCTCTTCCAGTCCCCGTACAACCGGTACGACACCTATCAGCGCTCCCTGGAGCTGCTGAGCAGACCCGACCGGCCGACCGCGCTGTTCTGCGCCACCGACGACCAGGCCATCGGGGTGCTGCGGGCCGCACGCGAGCTGGGCATCGACGTGCCCGGCGAGCTGGCCGTGGCGGGGTTCGACGACGTCAAGGAGGCGGCGCTGACCGATCCGCCGCTGACCACCGTCGGCTCGGACCGCGAGGCGATGGCGAAGGCCGCCGTCGACCTGGTGCTGGACGACTCGCTGCGGATTCCCGGGACGCGCAACGGCGGCGTCCCCGGCAGCAAGGGCCGCGTCCGGCAGTTCCCCTCCGGACTGGTGATCCGCCGCTCCTGCGGCTGCGATCCGGCCTGAGCCGCAGCGCCGCGGGCCGAACGGCCGCCGCAGGGCGAGAACTCGGAGGTTTCTCACCGCCTCCTCAGAGAGCTCTCATCTTGCCGGAGCACGCTCATGGGCATGGACAGCTTCGAGAGGCAGACCCCGCACGGCACGTACGGCCCGCAGGGCGGCCGACCCTCGCAGGGCACGCAGGCCCCGCACGGCACGCAGTCCCCGCAGGGCACATCCGACGCGCACGGCACGCAGCCCCCGCAGGGCCCGCAGCCGCCGTATGCGGACCGGCCCGAGCAGCAGGCGCCGGCGCCCTTCGGAGCCGTACCGCCCCCGCCGCCGCCCCCGGCCGCGCCGCCCCACGCCGCCTTCGCCGCGGAGCCCGGCGCCCCCGGCGCGGCGGGTGACCCGGCGGAGCCCGGTGCCTCCGGCGCCCCTTCCGACGCCGGGCACGGGCGCCCGCACCGCCGCCGGATGCGGCAGCCCGCGGCGCTGCTGACGGCGGTCGCCGTGGCCGCGGCCGTGATCGGCGGAGGGACCGCCTTCGGCATGGAGCGGTTGCTCGGCGGGCACGGCGGGACGAACTCGGCGGCGCCCGCGGTCGGCGGCAGCAACGCGACGGCGAAGGGCGCGGTCTCCGACGTGGTGCGCAGCGTCCAGGACAGCGTGGTGGAGATCAAGGCGATCAGCGGTTCGGGGGAGTCGACCGGCTCCGGCGTCGTCATCACCAAGGACGGTCAGATCATCACCAACAACCATGTGGTCTCCGGCGCCGACACCGTGAAGGTCTCCTTCAGCAGCGGCAGAACGGCGGACGCCGAGGTTGTGGGGACCGACGCGGACAAGGACCTGGCGCTGCTGAAGGTGGACGGGCAGGACGGCCTCCAGCCCGCTCAGCTCGGCGACTCCGGGGCGGTCGGCGTCGGCGACCAGGTCGTCGCCATCGGCTCGCCCGAGGGCCTCTCCGGAACGGTGACCAGCGGGATCGTCTCCGCCAAGGACCGCGAGGTGAAGGTTCCCAAGGAGGACGGCGGACAGCAGAGGCTGCCGGGGCGGAACGGCGGTGGCAGCGGCAGCGGCGGCCAGGAGTGGCCGTTCGAGTTCGACGGCGGCCAGTACAACGGCGGTGTCCAGGGCGAGACGACCACCTACAAGGCCATCCAGACCGACGCCTCCCTCAACCCGGGCAACTCCGGCGGTCCGCTGTTCAACATGTCCGGCCAGGTCATCGGCATCAACTCGGCCATCTTCTCGTCCGGTTCGGGGCAGGGCCAGACCTCGCAGGCCGGCGCCGGCAGTGTCGGCCTGGGCTTCGCCATCCCGGTCGACGACGTGAAGAAGGACCTGGACGCGCTGCGGCAGGGGGGTGCGTGAGGGCGCTGCGTGACCTGCTGGGCGGCCGGGACGGTGCCAAGCTGGGAGCCATGCCCTCCGACACCACGCCTCCGCCGCCCCAGCCGCCCCAGCCGTCCCAGTCATCACAGGCGTCCGCGGGGCCGGAGCCCGCTCCGTCGGCCCCCGCGTCCGGACCGGTGCCCGCGTCCGGACCGGTGCCCGCTCCCGGGAACGCTCCCGGGAACGCTCCCGGGAACGCTGCCGGGAACGCGTCCGGGAAGCAGACCGTCCTCGTCGTCGACGACGAACCCGCGGTCCGGGACGCGCTCCGCCGCAGTCTGAGCTTCGAGGGGTACGCGACCCGGCTCGCCGCCGACGGGGCCGAGGCCCTGGAGAAGGTGGCCGAGTACCAGCCGGACCTCGTCGTCCTCGACGTCCTGATGCCCCGCATGGACGGGCTCACCGCCGCGCGGCGGCTGCGGGCCGCGGGCCAGCGGGTGCCGGTGCTGATGCTGACCGCGCGTGACACCGTCGGCGACCGCGTCACCGGGCTGGACGCGGGTGCCGACGACTACCTGGTCAAACCCTTCGAACTGGACGAACTCCTCGCCCGCGTCCGGGCGCTGCTGCGGCGCAGCTCCTACGCGCGTGCCCAGGCGCAGGCCGAGGCCGCGGAGGAGCCGGAGACCCTGGTCTTCGCCGATCTGCGGATGGACCTGCTCACCCGCGAGGTGACCCGGGGCGGGCGCCCGGTGGAGCTGACCCGCACCGAGTACACGCTGCTGGAGATGTTCCTCGCCCACCCGCGGCAGGTGCTCACCCGGGAGCAGATCCTCAAGGCCGTCTGGGGCTTCGACTTCGAGCCCTCGTCCAATTCGCTGGACGTGTACGTGATGTATCTGCGGCGCAAGACAGAGGCGGGCGGCGAACCGCGGCTGGTGCACACGGTGCGCGGCGTGGGCTACGTGCTGCGGGACGACACGTGAGCCTCGGCTCCGACCACACGGGGCGCGGCGTCCGCACCGCCCTCTTCCGGCTGCGGCGCGGCGGCGCCCGCGCCGTCTCGATGCCGCTGCGGGGCCGGCTGGCGCTGCTGGCCGCGACGACGGTGGCGCTGGCGGTCGCCGCGTGCGCGCTGGCCTGCTGGTTCCTCGTCCGCGCCCAGTTGCTCAGTTCGCTGGACGACTCGTTGCGGGACAACTCCGTGGCGCCCGGCGCCGTCGTCGACCGGGTGCAGTCCGGCCAGTGCACCCCGCCCGACCAGCCGGCGCCCAACCCCTTCGGCGCCACCGTGCAGGTGGTGGACCCGTCCGGCGGGAACTGCGTGATCGTCGGCAGGAAGCTGGACGTCGCCGACGCCGACGTGCGGGTGGCCGAGCGGCGGCACGGCGAGGCCCTGCACACGGCGCGCGCCTCGGACGGCACCGAGTACCGGGTCCGCACCACGCCGGTCGCGGGCACCGGGCTGGCGGTCTCCGTGGCGCGGCCGATGGCCGAGCTCCAGGAGTCGCTGCGCAAGCTCGCGCTGATCCTCACCCTGGTGGGCGGCGCGGGCGTACTGGGCGCTGCGGGCGCCGGTGTCGCGCTGGCCCGCGCCGGACTGCGGCCCGTGGACCGGCTCACCGGGGCCGTGGAACACATCGCCCGCACCGAGGACCTGGCGGTGCGCATCCCGGTGGACGGGCACGACGAGATCGCCCGGCTGTCCCGGTCCTTCAACGCCATGACCGAGGCGCTGGCCTCCTCGCGCGAACTCCAGCAGCAGCTCATCGCCGACGCCGGGCACGAACTGCGCACCCCGCTCACCTCGCTGCGCACCAACATCGACCTGCTGGTCCGCAGCGAGGAGACCGGGCGGGCACTCCCCGAGGAGGACCGCAGGGAACTGCTCTCCTCGGTGCAGGCGCAGATGGCCGAGCTGGCCGAGCTGATCGGCGACCTGCAGGAGCTCTCCCGCCCGCAGGCGGTCCCGCACGCCGCGGAGGGCGAGGGCGCCGGTCCGGGCGGCCCGAACGCCCCCGGCGGGCCGGGCGGTTCCGTCGCCCCGCCCCGGGCCGCGGTGGTCGGGCTGCACGAGGTCGTGGAGCGCGCCGTGGAGCGGGCCCGGCCGCGAGGGCCGCGGCTGACGCTGACGACCGACCTCGCCCCCTGGTATGTACGGGCCGACGCGGCGGCGCTGGAGCGTTCGGTGGTCAATCTGCTGGACAACGCGCTCAAGTTCAGCCCGGAGGGCGGCAGCGTGCACGTCGTGCTGCGGGACGGGGTGCTGACCGTCCGCGACCAGGGGCCCGGTGTCCCGGCCGACGAGATCCCGCACGTCTTCGACCGCTTCTGGCGCTCCCCCTCGGCGCGGAGCCTGCCCGGTTCCGGCCTCGGGCTGTCGATCGTCGCCCGCACCGTGCGGCAGAGCGGCGGCGAAGTGCGGCTCCAGCGCCCCGCGGACGGCGGCCCGGGAACCGAGGCGGTGCTGCGGCTGCCCGGCGCGCCCACTCCGCCGCCGTCCGAGCCGCCCCGCTGAGCGTGTCCGCGGTCGGCGGAGCGACGAGCGGTCCACTCCCGCGCGTTCCGCCGTAGGGTCGTCCCCATGAGTGACGTGGATGTTGTGGACGAGGTGTCCGCGGACGATGTACGGGAGGTCCAGGCGCTGATCGACGCCGCGGCGCGGGAGGACGGCCAGCCCGCCGTCTCCGAACAGGGCAGGCTGCAGTTGCGCGGCGGCTCCCGCCCGGGCGTGCGCCACCTGCTGCTGCGCGGCGGCGACGGCGTGCTGTCCGGCTACGCGCAGTTGGAGGACACCGACCCGGTGGAGGCTCCGGCCGGGGAGTTCGTCGTCGCACCCACGCGCCGCGGCAACGGCTACGGCCGGCGGCTGGGCCAGGCGCTGCTGGACCAGTCCGGGCGGCGGCTGCGGGTCTGGGCGCACGGCGGCCATCCCGCGGCGCGGCACCTGGCGCAGAGCCTGGGGATGACCCTCTTCCGCGAGCTGCGCCAGTTGAGGCGCCCGCTGGCCGGACTGGAGCTGCCCGATCCGGTGCTGCCGGACGGGGTGACCGTGCGGGCCTTCCGTCCCGGCGAGGACGACGCGGCCTGGCTGGCGCTGAACGCCGCCGCTTTCGCGCACCACCCCGAGCAGGGCACCCTCACCCAGCGCGATCTCGACGACCGGAAGGCCGAGCCCTGGTTCGACCCGGTCGGCTTCTTCCTCGCCGAGCGGGACGGGAAGCCGGTCGGTTTCCACTGGACGAAGGTGCACTCGGCGGAGGAACTGGGCGAGGTCTACGTCCTCGGCGTCGACCCCGGTGAGCAGGGCGGCGGCCTCGGCAAGGCCCTCACCACCATCGGCCTGCGGTACCTGGCCGACGAGCGGGGCCTGCCGACCGCCATGCTCTACGTCGACGCCGACAACGGGGCCGCCGTGCGGGTCTACGAGGGGCTCGGCTTCCGCACCCACGAGACGGACCTGATGTACCGCACCGAGACCTGACGGCCGGGTACCCGGTTCCGGCCCGAGGCCGGACACCGGGTCCCGCCCCGAGGGCCGGAGGACGCACGTCCTCCGGCCCTCCCCCGTTGCGGGCCCTCCCCCGGCACCGCCGCGGTGGGGAGGCACCGTCGCGCGGGCGGGGGAGGAGACTGCGGAGCGGCCTCGGCGGCCGGGTCGCCCCGGCCCCGCGAGGACCACGGCGCGGCCGGAGTCGCTCGGGGCCGTCAGACCCGGGGTGAGGCGGTGACGGAGTAGTGGACGTAGCCGTCGCCGTCGTTGTTCCAGTTCAGCTTCCAGGCACCGTCACCGACCGCGTAGCGGGAGACGGCGTGCCGGAAGGTCGGGGTGGTGTAGGAACCGTCGCCCTTCTCCATCCGGCCTTCGAGGCCGAAGTCGCGGTGGGCGCGGATCGGGTCCGGCGCGCCGGCGACGCTCTTCTTGAGGTAGACCCGGAACTTCGCCGCGTCGAAGGTCCGCGGGGTGGGGTTCGGGTAGGAGGACGGCACGTCCCAGCTCAGCTTGGCGTAGCTGTAGATGTAGCTGCCGGACCGGTAGGAGCACATGGTCGCCTTGAGGGTCCAGTTGTCCGCCCACGGACCGGAGTACCCGCGGTCGTCCACGGTCTTGGTGGTCGTGTTGCAGGACGCCGCCATCGCCGGGGGCGCCATGACGACCGCCGCGCCGGCGAGAGTGCCGAGGCAGGTCGCGGCGACCATGGCCCGGCGCAGAAGGGTGCGCATTCGATGACTCCTGGTTCTCCGCACGGGGTGCGGCTTCGCTGGTACGAGCCGACCGCGCCCCGGTCCGGCACCTGCGCGCGGGGCCGGGGCGGGAAGACGGCGTGCCGGGCTTCAGGGCGGCGAGTCGGTTCGGCACCGGGCTTCCGCGCAGTGGCGGTCCCCAACCGCCCGGCGACCGTCCGAAGGTGCCGCTCGTTCGCGCACGCGGCAACGCCCTGAGAGAGGCGGATACTCGCCCGCCCGTTCGTCGCTTCCCCCGCCGGTGCGGTCGGACGCCGGAATCGTAGGCACACAGGCCGCCACCGCGCCGTATGCATCCGAGGCGGCCGGCTGTGCATGTGAGGCGTCCGTTCCGGACGGCGGGCGGCGCGCGGGTCTCCACGGATCGGCGTATCAGCGCCCGGGCCCCGCCGGATCCGGCACTGCGGTCACCGGGAGCTGCCCGGCGGCCACCATCAGCAGCAGTACCTGGTGCGGGGCGGCTCCCTGCTCGCCCAGCGGCAGCCGCAGCAGCCCGCCCAGCGCCGAGAGCCGGGCCGCGAGGGTGTTCCGGTGCATGCCCAGCGCCGCGGCCGTCGCGCCCGCGTGGCAGTTGTGCGCGAGCCAGGTGGCCAGCAGCCGCACGGGGTCGTCCGCCTGCTCCAGCACCGTCAGCTCTCGCGTCGCCCGGTCCACGACCGGTGACTCCCGCAGCAGCGCCCGCAGCCCGGGAGGTGCCTGCGGTGCGAGGTCCGGCGGGACCGGCAGGTCGGCGAGCTGGAAGGCGAGGTCGGCCACCGCGCGGTGCGCGACCTGCCGGTGGTCGAGCCCCATTGCCTCCAGCACCAGCCGGAGCCGCTTGTTGGCCGTGGTGCGGTCGACGCCGAGCAGCCGGCCCGCGCGCAGCGCCCCGTAGGACAGTGCGCGGCGGGCGGTCGGTACCGCCTGGGAGCGCTGCTCCTCGGTGAGCTTCCGCAGCCCGCCGCGGACCTGGTGTGCCCACACTCGTGCCCGCGGGGGCAGCGACGCCAGGAGGGAGGAGGCCCCGGTGTCCCGGACGATGCCCTCCGGATCGTTCCGGGCGGCCGTCAGCGCCCGTACCGCGGCCTCATAGCCCAGGGCGGTCTGCGACCAGGGCCGGGGCCCCGAGACCCCGGCGAGGCGTCCGGGCCGCTGCTCCACGACCGGGCGCAGCAGGGCCAGCGGTGTGCCGCCGTCCGGGTCCTGCGGAAGGACCACGATGACGTGCCGCGGATCGGCCGGACACAGGACGACCAGCCCTCCGTCGCCCACCGCCTGTTCGCAGGCCGTGGCGGTCCGCCCGCGGTCCTCCTCCGGTGCGCGCTGCACCACGGCCACCACTCCGCGTGCGGCGGCCAGGACTTCGCCGACGCCGTACTCGGCGGCACCCAGCCGGGCCAGCGGTTCGGCGACCCGTACGGCGCCCTCCCAGTTCCCCAGCATCAGGTACTGCAGCACGGACACCCGCACCCCCCGCAGAGCGGTATGCAACACCTCGCGGTCGCGGCGGTGCCGCACCGCACAGTCCAGCAGTGCCGCCTGCCCCGCCGTGTGGGCCAGCAACTGACGCAGGTGCGGGGGCCAGCCTCCGGAGCGGAGTGCGGCCAGCACCCGGTGCGGCCGGTCGCTTCCGACCGCGTGCAGCAGCAACTCCCGATCACGGAACGGCACGGCCGCCGTGCGGATCCGCCCGCACCGCACCTCCTCCAGCGTCCGGCGCTGCTCGGCGGCCAGCCGGTCCCACTCGGCATGCCCCGGCTCGACCAGGCTCACCAGGCCGCCGGTGACGGCGGCCACCTCCCGCAGCAGTCGCGCCGGACCCTCCGCCCGCTCCAGCGCGGCCGCGGAGAGGGCCAGCACCCGTGCGGTCGCGCGGGCGTTCTCCCGCTCCACCGCCAACTGGGTGCGCAGCACGCGGCGCAGGGTCTCATCGGAGTCCCAGTGCGCTGCCGGGACGAGTGCCGGCACTCCTGCCGCTCGGGCGGCCTCATGGCCGGCGGGGGCCGCGGCGGGCGCGAGCACCACCGCGACCACGCCCGCGCGGACGAGTCCCCGCAGCGCCGTACCGGCGCAGTCCGGCACCATCCCCTCCGGGCCGGTGGGCAGGACGGCCAGTCCGGCCCGCATCCGGGGCGCGTCCGCAGGCAGACGCCAGCGCGCATCGCACGCCACGGCGTCGTCCACGTGCTGCGCGGTCGCCGGTGCCGAGGTGTCGGCGGCCGGTTCCGGCGGGCCGGCGGAGTCCGGCCGGTACGGACGGCCGGGGCAGTCCGGGAAGCGCAGTACCGGGTGGGGGCCGGTGGTCAGATGGCGGAGGTTCAGCATGGACGGAGCCGTGGTGGGGGAGAGGCCGGGTGGGGGGTGCGGGGGATACTAACCGGCCAGGCCGCTTCCCGGACCTCCCGGGAGCGGAGGAATGCGCGGGCCGCCCACCCCGGCAGGTCATCCGCGGCACCCCGCGATGCCATGTCGGCGTAACCATTGATTCAAACTCGCGTGCGAGCCTCGCGGAATGGCCCGGTCCTCCCTCGCAGAGAGCATCGACAATGGCGGTATGACCCAGCAGCCGCAGTCCCCGGTCGGCTCGATCGCGGCCCACCGCCTCAGCTCACCCACCGATCCCGGAAGTGTCCCGGGCGCCGGCCCCGATCTGGGCCTGGACCCCGACCTCGACTCCGACCCGGACGTGTACGGGGGCGGCGCAGGCCGACTGGACGACGAGTCCGCCGCCGACCTGCCGTCCGACCGCTTCCTGGACCGGGAGCGCAGTTGGCTGGCCTTCAACGAGCGGGTGCTCGAACTCGCCGAGGACCCGGAGACGCCGCTGCTGGAGCGGGCGAACTTCCTGGCGATCTTCTCCGGGAACCTGGACGAGTTCTTCATGGTCCGCGTCGCGGGCCTCAAGCGCCGGATCGCGACCGGCGTGGCCACCCGCAGCGCGGCGGGGCTCAAGCCGCGCGAGGTGCTGGAGGGGATCTGGGAGCGCTCGCGGGAGCTCATGGAGCGGCACGCCGCCTGCTACCAGCAGGACATCGCCCCGGCGCTGGCCGCCGAGGGGCTGCACCTGCTGCGCTGGGCGGAGCTCACGGACAAGGAGCAGGCCAGGCTCCTGACCCTCTTCCGGCAGCAGATCTACCCCGTGCTCACCCCGCTGGCCGTCGACCCGGCCCATCCCTTCCCCTACATCTCGGGCCTGTCGCTCAACCTGGCGGTGGTCGTCCGCAACCCCGTCAGCGGGCACAACCACTTCGCGCGGGTGAAGGTGCCGCCGCTGCTGCCGCGGTTCCTGGAGGCGTCGCCGCAGCGCTACGTCCCGCTGGAGGACGTGATCGCCGCGCATCTGGAGGAGCTGTTCCCGGGGATGGAGGTGCTCGCGCACCACATGTTCCGGGTCACGCGCAACGAGGACCTCGAGGTGGAGGAGGACGACGCGGAGAACCTCCTCCAGGCCCTGGAGAAGGAGCTGATGCGGCGCCGGTTCGGCCCGCCGGTGCGCCTGGAGGTCGAGGAGTCCATCGACCCCTACGTCCTCGACCTGCTCATCCGGGAGCTGAAGGTCGGCGAGTCGGAGGTCTTCCCGCTGCCCGGGCCGCTCGACCTGACGGGACTGTCCGGGATCGTCGCCGCCATGGACCGCCCGGAGCTGAAGTACCCGAAGTTCGTGGCCGGCACCCACCGGGACCTCGCGGAGGTCGAGTCCGCCTCGGCCCCCGACATCTTCGCCGCGCTGCGCCGCCGCGACGTCCTGCTGCACCACCCCTACGACTCGTTCTCCACCTCCGTGCAGGCGTTCCTGGAGCAGGCCGCCGCCGATCCGGACGTGCTGGCCATCAAGCAGACGCTGTACCGCACCTCGGGCGACTCGCCGATCGTGGACGCGCTCATCGACGCCGCCGAGTCCGGCAAGCAGGTGCTCGTCCTGGTCGAGCTCAAGGCGCGCTTCGACGAGCAGGCCAACATCAAGTGGGCCCGCAAGCTGGAGGAGGCGGGGTGCCACGTCGTCTACGGGCTGGTCGGGCTGAAGACCCATTGCAAGCTGTCGCTGGTGGTGCGCCAGGAGGGCGAGGTGCTGCGCCGGTACGCGCACGTGGGCACCGGCAACTACCACCCCAAGACGGCCAGACTGTACGAGGACCTGGGCCTGCTGACCGCCGACCAGGAGGTGGGCGCGGACCTGTCCGACCTGTTCAACCGGCTGTCGGGCTACTCGCGGCGGGAGACCTACCGCAGACTGCTGGTCGCCCCGCGCTCCCTGCGGGACGGACTCGTCGCACGGATCCAGCGGGAGATTGAGCACCACCGGGCCGGGCGCGAGGCCGCCATCCGTATCAAGGTCAACTCGATCGTCGACGAGACGGTGTGCGACGCCCTCTACCGCGCCTCGGCCGCGGGCGTGCCGGTGGACGTGTGGGTGCGCGGCATCTGCGCGCTGCGGCCCGGCGTACCGGAGTTGAGCGAGAACATCCGGGTGCGCAGCGTGCTGGGACGGTTCCTGGAGCACTCGCGGGTGTTCTCCTTCCGGAACGGTGGCGAGCCGGAAGTGTGGCTGGGCAGCGCCGACATGATGCACCGCAATCTCGACCGGCGGATCGAGGCGCTGGTGCGGGTCACCGACCCCGCGCACCGCACCTCGCTCGACCGGCTGCTGGTCACCGGGATGTCCGACGCCACGGACTCCTGGCATCTGGGCCCGGACGGGGTGTGGACGCGGCACGCGCGGGCCGCCGAGGAGGAAGGCGGGCAGCGGCTGCCGAACGTGCAGGAAATGCTGATCGAGGGGCGGCGGCGCAAACGCGGTCCGGCCGCGACGTGACGTGCGGCGCCGCGTGGCGGTTGGGGGACTGAGGGCGATGCGGCGACGCAGGGGCGCACGGGCACACCCGCGCGGGGCGGCTGGTGCGGCAGATGGGTCCGGCAGGTCCGGTGGGTCCGGTGGGTCCGGTAGGTCCGGTAGGTCCGGTGGGGACGGTGGGGACAACGTGCGCGGTGCGCGGAAGGGGACGTGATGGGACGGAGCCGGGACGTGGTCGTCGAGTCCGGGCGCGGTACGCGGGAGCCTCCGCGGCCCGCCGGGGCGCCCGGGGGCACGGCGACAGATCCGGCCGTGGACCGAGCGGCGGCCGCAGGTCCGGGTGCAGCCGCGGCCACGGCGCCCGCAGGTGCGGCGGCGGCCGCGGGGACGGTTCCCGGGCCCGCGGGTCCGGCGGCGCCCGCGGGGACGGCCGCCGAGGTGCTGGGCGGCTATCTGCAGGAGCGCGCCGCGGAGTTCCTCCGCGGGCTGCGCGACCACGCGCAGGGCACCGGCGCCGGTGCGGGGGGCGCCGGAGGCGGCTCCGGCGGGACGGCGGGAGCGGCGGACCGCGCCCGTGCCGCCGCCTCCGTCGGCGCCCTCCGCTCGGCCGCCCGCCGGATGAACGGGGTGCTCGTCACCTACCGTGCGCTGCTCGACCCGGTCTGGGCCGACAATCTGCGTACCGAACTGAGCTGGCTGGCCGGAGTGGTGGCCCGCGAGTACTCCTGTGCGGACCGGCTGGAGCGGCTGTCGGCCGCCCTGCACCGGCTGGCGAGCGGTGCGGCGGGCAGGGGCGAGGGCACCGACCCGGCGGCCGCCGAGGCGGGCGGCCGGACACCCGGCGCCGCGGGCGGCGGGCGGCGGTCCGCCGGAGGCGGTGCGGCCACTCGCGAGCGTGGCGCCCTGCCGGTGGGAGCGGCCCGTGCCGGGGCCCTGCTGGAGCGCCAGCTCACCCTGGCCCGCACCCGCGCCCACTCGGCCGCGCTCCAGGCCCTGGGCTCGGCCCGGTTCCACGCGGTCGCCGACGCGGTGGCACTGCTGGCCTCCGAGACACCGTTCCGCCCGGGCGGCGACGCCGACCGGCCGGTCGCGGTGGTGCTCGCGCCGCCGGCCGAGCAGGCGCGCCGCCGGCTCGACGAGGCCGTCGCCGCGCTCCCGCTCTCCCGAGCCGGCGCCCCGTACAACGCCGACGGCCTCTCCCGTTCGCTGGGCACCGAGGCACGGCAGGACGCGGCCTGGGACCACGTCCGGGTGCTGCTGCGGGTGTACCGCTACGCGCAGGAGGTGCTGGGCCCGCACGCGGTGCCCGACCCGCGGCTCCGCCCGGCGGGCGAGGCCCTGGAACGGCACCACGAGGCCGCCGCGGCCGCCGCTGCTGCCGCCTCCGCCGCCGCGACCCCCCGCATCGCGCCCGCCACCGCCTACGCCCTCGGCGTGCTGCACGCCGACCAGCGCCACGAGGTCGAGGCCGCCCGCTTCACCTTCGGCCGCCACTGGACCCGCACCCATCCCGAGGGCGCCCCTTCCTGAGCCGGTTCCCGGGGCGCTTCCTGAGGCGGGGCGGCGCCGTTCGGCTCATTGGGTGCGGAGTTCCTCGACGGACGCGGTGGAACGCAGGAAGAGCAGGGCCGCTGCGGTCGCGGCGAGCAGCAGGACCAGCGCGCCACCGGCCTGGAAAGCCAGTTCGGCCCAGGGGATGTGGGTGGTGCGGACCATCTCGGGTACCTCGACCGCCTTGCTGTTGGCGTCGGTGAGTGCGTCCGGGCAGCCGTCCGCGGCGACGCACGCGCGGAAGCGGTGTCCGCCGGCCGCGGCCTTGCGGCCCATGACCCCGCGGCCCAGGGCGGTACCCAGCGAGAGGGCGAGGAGAACGGCGGGTACCGCGGGGGCGAGGGTCTGCCACAGGGTGGCCCGGGCGAGCACGCTCCTGGGCACCCCGGAGGCGATCAGCGCCGCGTGGGTGCGCCTGCGGGCTGCGACCGCCTCGGCGAGCGCGACCAGCAGTCCGCCGACTGCGATCACCGCAGCGGTGACGACAGCGACATCCACCAGGAACATCGAGTCGAGGTAGAAGGGGTCGGCTCTCGTGAGTGCCCGGTCGTCGACTCCGGCGCGCGCCTCGTAGCGCGCCGCCGCCGTCTCCGCGTCCCACAGCGCCGAGAAGGTGGCGCGGACGGCTGCCGCACCGGCGCCGACCAGTACGCAGGCCAGGAAGGCGGACAGCGTGCGACTGCCGTGCCACGGGTCCGCGATCAGCCGCCGGGCGGCGAGCAGGGCCGGGGCGCGGCGGGCGTGGCGGTGGAGTATCCGGCCGGCGGTGTGGGAGATCCAGGCGGTGCCGAGCACCAGCCCGAGTACGGTGCACACTCCGCCGATGAGCAGGAGCAGCAACGGCAGTCCGCCTTCGACGAGTACGGAGTCCGTTTCCGGCAGGCCGCTTTCCTCCGGGCGCAGGGCGCCCACCCCGGCGAAGGCCGCTGCTGCGGCCAGCAGGAGGAGCCCCGGCCACGGGCGGGGGACCCGTGTACGGACGCGGCGGGTCACTCCCAGGGGGCTCACCACGACCCGGCGCGTCAGCACCGCGGAGCTCGCCGCGCTGAGCAGGGGGATGCCGAGCAGAACCGCGGCCATGCCGACCGGGTGGGGCAGCACATCGGTGGGCAGCGGCAGTCGGCCGTCCGCGTTCGGCTCGTCGAGAACGGCCCGGAGCGTGAAGTGGACGGCGAAGCCCGCGCAGGCGCCCAGCAGGGCCGCGAGTCCGGTTTCGGTGGCGACGACGGCGGTGCTCTGCCGGGGTGTCGCTCCGGCCAGTCGCAGCGCGGCCAGCCGCCGGTCCCTGGCGGGCGCGCCGATGCGGGCGCACTGCCCGGCCAACGCCAGTACCGGGAGGGTCAGCAGGCCGAACGCGAGGCACACCCCGGGCCGCAGCCCCGGCTGCCGCAGCAGCAGGCTGCTGTACTGGTCCGACTGCGCCCGGGAGCCCGCGGTCACGTCGAGGGGCGTGCCGATGGCGGCCACGGTCAGTCCCGCGAGCAGGGCGAGGGTGCCCAGCAGCGCGCCCGCCGCGGTGAGGACGACCCGGAGGGTGTCCGTGCGGGTTCCGGCACGTGCGAGCCGCAGCAGCACCGCGGGCCGCATCTCCAGCACGGCGCTCACAGCGGGGTTCCCGTCCGCGCGCCGGCGCCGAGTCTCCCGGTGCCGAGTCCGCTCGCGTCGACGACGCCGTCGTGGAGGACGACTTCCCGGTCGGCGTATGCGGCCACGACCGGGGCGTGGGTGACCAGCAGGACGCTGGTGCCCCGCTCGCGGGCCGTCCGGACCAGTTCGCCCAGGAGCTTCTCCCCGGCGAGCTGGTCGAGGGCGCCGGTGGGTTCGTCCGCGAAGAGCACCCCCGGCTCGGTGACCAGCGCACGCGCCGCTGCCACGCGCTGTTGCTGGCCGCCGGAGAGCTGTCCCGGCCGGGACTCGGCGGCCTCCGCCACGCCGAGGCGGTCGAGTTGGTCGCGTGCTGCCGTGCGGGCCTCGGCGCGGCTGCGTCCGGTCAGCAGCAGGGGCAGTGCGACGTTCTCCGCCGCTGATATCTCCGCCACGAGCTGGCCGAACTGGAACAGCACGCCGAACTCCGTGCGGCGCAGCCGGGTCCGGTCGGCCTCCGAGTATGCGTCCAGCGGCCTGCCGCGGTACCGGACCTCGCCCGAGTCGGGTTGCAGGATGCCGGACAGGCAGTGCAGCAGGGTGGACTTGCCGCAGCCGCTCGGCCCCGTGACGGCCAGGACCTCTCCCTCGGCCAGCTCGAGGCCGACGCCGCGGAGCGCGGGCGTGGGGCCGTAGGACTTCACGACTGAGCGTGCTTCCAGGACTGTCATCCGTGGATCTCCCGATGGAGGTCGGTGACGCGTTCCAGCGTGGTCTGCATCCAGCGCAGGTCGGCGTCCAGGTGGGTGAGGGCGAAGTCGGCGGCGATCACGTCGCCGAGACCGGTCGTCGGATCCGCCTTGAGTGCGGTGAGTTCCCGCAGCCGCGCCGTGTGCGCCCGGCGTTGGGCGCTCAGCCAGGTGCGGGCCTGTTCGGGGTCGGCGACCAGCAGCGCGACGACGACCTTGGCGAGCAGGTCGGAGCTCACGTACGGGGCCGGGGTCTCGACTGCGGCCAGCCACGTGTCCAGCGCCCGGTGGCCCGCGTCGGTCAGGGCGAACAGCGTCCGGTCGGGTCCGCCGTCGCGGTCGGTGCCCGTCTGCTCGACCAGCCCGTCCCGTTCCAGTCGCCCCAAGGTGGCGTACACCTGGCCGAACGCCATCGGCTTCGCCTTCGGAAAGCGCAGGTCATGGGCCTTCTTCAGGTCGTACCCGTGCAGCGGTCCGGCGGCGAGCAGGGCGAGCAACACGTGAGCTGCGGTGGACATGACCCCCACTATTCTCTGAATGAATAGTCGGGGTCAAGTGCGCACGGTCACAGGATCTTTGCGGTGTGTCAGACGTGTGGGGGCCGCTCGCGGTCCGGCTGCGGGAACGCCTCCCGGGCAGGGGCCGCCTGTGCGGCGGTCCCGAATCGGGGGCCCGGCGGGGCGGCGGCGCCCGGCGGCGAACCGTCGGGGCGGGAGGCGTCAGACGAAGGCGCCCGGCATGGTGTGCGGGGCGAGGGCGCTCCAGCGGACCGTCACCTCGCCCTGGCGCCAGCGGCGGGGGCCGTCGGCCAGCGGCCAGTCCGCGGCGAGGGCGTGTACCGCGCGGATCCAGCGCTGGCGGGCGCTGAGGGCGCCGTAGGGGGCGGCGGTGGCCCAGGCGCGGTCGAAGTCGGTGAGGAAGGCGTGCACCCCTTCGCCGGGCACGTTGCGGTGGATGAGCGCCTTCGGCAGCCGTTCGGCCAGGTCGGAGGGGGCCGCCAGGGTGGCAAGGCGGGCGGCGAAGGTCACCGTCCGCGGGCCCTCCGGGCCGAGCGCCACCCACACATGGCGGCGGCCGATCTCGTCGCAGGTGCCCTCCACCAGCAGCCCTTCCGGCGCCAGCCGCGCGCACAGCCGCCGCCACACCGGAAGGACCTCCGCTTCCGGGTACTGGCGCAGCACGTTCGCCGCGCGGATCAGTGTCAGCCCGCGGCCCCGGTCGACGGGCAGTTCGAAGCCGCCGCGGACGAAGGCCAGGCCCGGGCGCGCGTACGGGTACGCCGCGGCGACCCGCGCCGGGTCGATCTCGACGCCGTACACCCGCGCGTCGCCGCGCACCGTGCGCAGCCGCTCCAGCAGCTCGACGGCCGTCCAGGGTGCCGCACCGTAGCCGAGGTCGACGGCGGCGGGCGGGGCGGGGGAGCGGCGGAGCGCGGGGCCGTGCGCGGCGGCGATCCAGCGGTCCATCCGGCGCAGCCGGTTCGGGTTGGTCGTCCCGCGGGTGACCGTACCGACCGGGCGGGACGGTACGGGGGAACGCGGCGGCATGAGGCGAGGATACGCGGGCCCGGAGAACCGAGCCGATTGTCACAGTTCGGCAAATTCGACCGCGAAGAGGGAAGACGGAGCAACCTTTTCGCTGTTCTCGCTCGCGGGCCGCGCGTGGCCGGGTCGCGGCTGCCGCGATCTCGTACCGCACCGTGTCCCGGACCGTACCGTCCGCAACGGAGGAGGCATCGGAACCGTGAGCCACCACGTGTCCCGGCTCGGTCAGCGGCGCGGCGGACGCTCCGCCCTCCCGCACCAGTCCAGGCCCCCGCTGCTGCGCCTGACCGGCCCGCGCCGGGCCCGCCGGGTGGCGATGCTCAGCGTCCACACCTCCCCGCTCCACCAGCCGGGCACTGGCGACGCGGGCGGCATGAACGTCTACATCGTCGAACTGGCGCGGCAGCTCGCAGCGCAGGGCACCGAGATCGAGATCTTCACCCGCGCCACGACCGGCACCCTGGCCCCCACCGTCGAGCTGGCCCCCGGCGTCCTCGTGCGGCACATCGACGCGGGCCCCTACGAGGGCCTCTCCAAGGAAGAGCTGCCCGCGCAACTGTGCGCCTTCACGCACGGAGTGATGCAGGTGTGGGCCGGCCACCGGCCCGGCTACTACGACCTGGTGCACTCCCACTACTGGCTGTCCGGGCACGTCGGCTGGCTGGCCGCACAGCGCTGGGGCGTCCCGCTGGTGCACGCCATGCACACCATGGCCAAGGTCAAGAACGCCGCCCTCGCCGACGGCGACACCCCCGAACCGCCCGCCCGCGTCATCGGCGAGACGCAGATCGTGCGCGCCGCCGACCGGCTGGTCGCCAACACCGACGAGGAGGCGGGCGACCTCGTCCACCACTACGAGGCACCCCGCGACCGCACCGCCGTCGTCCACCCCGGCGTCAACCTCGACCGCTTCCGGCCCGCGGACGGCCGCGCCGCGGCCCGAGCCCGGCTCGGCCTGCCCCAGGACGCGCTGATCCCGCTCTTCGCCGGCCGCATCCAGCCGCTCAAGGCCCCGGACGTGCTGCTGGGCGCGGTGGCCCGGCTGGTGGACGAGGACCCCTCGCTGCGCCGCCGGATGGTGGTGCCCGTGGTGGGCGGGCCCAGCGGCAGCGGCCTCGCCAAGCCGGAGGGGTTGCAGAAGCTCGCCGCCCGGCTGGGCATAGCCGACCTGGTCGCCTTCCGGCCACCGGTCGGCCAGGAACAGCTCGCCGACTGGTACCGGGCCGCCTCCGTGCTGGTCATGCCGTCCTACAGCGAGTCCTTCGGCCTGGTCGCCGTCGAGGCCCAGGCGTGCGGCACCCCCGTGGTGGCCGCCGCCGTCGGCGGGCTCCCGGTCGCGGTGCGGGACGGCATCAGCGGCTGTCTGGTCGCCGGGCACGACCCCGCCGAGTACGCCCGCGCCCTGCGCCGCTTCGCCGACGACCCGCACCTCCCGGACCGGCTCGGCACCGCCGCCGCCCGGCACGCGCAGGGCTTCGGCTGGGCCGCCGCGGCCGGGTCCACCGCCGAGGTGTACGCCGCCGCGTTGCAGGAGCGGCGGCGTCGCCTACGATCGCCGCATGGGTGACGTTGCTGCCGCGGCACGTGCGGCGATCGAGCGGACACTGAGCGATGCCGAGCTGGAGTGGGAGAGCCCGGCGGAGGGCACGTACGTCGTCACACTCCCGGGCACCCGGAAGCTGCAGACCACGTGCTCACTGGCGGTCGGTGCGCACTCCCTCTCGGTCAATGCCTTCGTCGTCCGCAACCCGGACGGGAACCACGCCGCTGTGCACCGCTGGCTCCTGGAGCGCAACACCAAGCTGTACGGCGTCAGTTACGCGATCGACGGGCACGGCGACATCTACCTCGTGGGACGGCTGCCGCTGGCCTCCGTCACCGGCGAGGAGGTCGACCGCCTGCTCGGCAGCGTCCTGGAGAACGCCGACGGCTCCTTCAACACCCTGCTGGAGATGGGCTTCGCCGACGCCATCCGCAAGGAGTACGCCTGGCGCACCGCGCGCGGCGAGTCCACCCGGAACCTGGACGCGTTCACGCACCTGACCGGCCACGAGGGCTGACCGGCCACGAGGGCTGACCGGCCACGTGGGCTGACCCGTCACGAGGGCTGACCCGCCACGTGGACTGACCGGCCGCGCGGGCCGGCCGCCCTGCGGCCGGCTCCGCCCGGGGTGCCGCCCCCGGTCGCCGGACCGAGTATGCGTGCGGGGCCGTGGATGAGTACGCGGATGAGTACGCGGACGGATGGTCGCGCCCCCGCGCGGCTCGTACGTTCCCATCCATGGAACCGAACAGTGCTGCGGCGTCCGGGTCCCGGGACGCCGAGTCCGACGCCCCCGCCGACTCCACGGCCGCCGGGCCCGCTGCGCAGAGCCCGCACCCGCGTACCGCCGCCGAGCGGATCGGTCTGCTGTTCCTGGCCGCAGTGGTCCTGGGCTTCGGCGCCGTGGTGTTCGTCTTCGGCCCGCTCATGGCCATCGCCTGCTCGTCATGCCAGGACGGGGTCCGCAGCCCGATCCGGTTCGAAACCGCACTGATGGCGACGGACCTCGTCGGAGTGCCGATGACGACACTGTGCACGCTGGTCACCATATTCACGGTCCAGCGGGCTGCGCGGGCGGCCGGGATCGGCCTGGGGATCCTGCTGCTGCTCCTGCTGGTGCAGTTGGGGCTCGGTCAGGCCGCTGCCTGATCTGCCGGCGGGGGCGTCAGCCCCCAGCCGGCTGTCCCCCGGTCGGTGGCCGGCCGAGGCGCCCCGCCCGGCCACCGGCCGAACACGCATCAGATGAGGGGGCTGGTGTAGACCCCCGTGGAGTTCTGGCTGCCGATGAAGGGCTTGTTGACGGCCCACAGGTCGGCCCATTCGTACTCCGGCACGTCGAAGCTGCACTTCACCCAGCCGGCGGCCGCGCCACGGCTGTTGAAGCATTCGCGGCCCCAGCGCGACGGGAGCCTCGACTTGAGCGTGCCCGCGACGGAGTCGCCGTTGGCCTTGGTGTCCTTGACGTAGACGGTGTCCCCGTTCGCGACGAAGCATGCCTTCGCACCGGACGTCGACACGCACGGGGCGCTCGACGGCGGCGCACTGCTCGGGGTGCCGTTCGCGGCGGCTGCCGCGGTCGCCGTTCCGGCGGTGATCAGTACGGCGGCGGGTACCGCCAGCAGCACGCGTCCGAGTGTTCTCATGTGTGCTCCCCGTTTTCTGTGTGACTCAAGTGACTGATGTGTCCCGGACATTGAACACCACGCGGTGGGCGGAGAGTCCTGCCCCTGGGCTTGCGCAAAAGGCGACCATGCGAGGCGCAGGAATCCGAACGCGTCTACTGTGTCCGCCCGTTCATCTCTCGAGGCGAGGCCCCACGGTGGGCGTGACGGGAACCGTGAAGTCGGCGGACCGGTCTACCGCCTGTCGCCGCCGAACGGCATGATCTGTGCCGGGAGGTGGCGGTGGTGCAGCCCTTGGCGGAGGTCGATCCGCGGGAGATCGGACAGTACCGGCTGTTGGCCGTACTGGGCCACGGCGGTATGGGCCGGGTCTACCTCGGGGCCGCCCCGGACGGTCGGCTGGTGGCCGTCAAACTGATCCGCGCGGCGCTCGCTGATGACTGGCGTCACCAAAACCGGTTCCGGCGGGAGGTGGCGGTGGCGCTCAGGCTGCGCGGTACCCGCACCGCGAACGTGCTCGACGCGGACCTCGACGCCCCCACCCCCTGGCTGGCCTCGGACTTCGTGTGCGGCCCCGCACTGCACCGGGTCGTCACCGGCGCTGTCGCCGACCAAGCCGCCGACAGCGCAGCCGATGCCACCACCGTCGCCGTCGCCGCCGGGGAGACACTTCCGGAGGAGGCGGTGCTCCGGCTTGCCGCGGGCCTGATCGCCGCGCTGGAGGAGATCCACGCGGCCGGTCTGGTGCACCGGGACCTCAAACCGGACAACATCCTCCTCACCGACGAACCCGCCGTGACGGGCGTCCCGCTCGCCGACCGGGCCGAGGTGCCGGCCGACGACGAGGGCGTCCGGGTGGTCGACTTCGGGATCGCGCTGGCCACCGACGACGCCGCGGGCAGCACCCGGCTGACGCGGACCGGCTGGGTGGTCGGCTCGCCGTCCTACATGTCCCCCGAACAGGTCGAAGGAGCCGCGATCACACCGGCGAGCGACGTCTTCTCGCTCGGCTCGGTGCTGGTCATGGCCTGCACCGGCGCCAGCCCGTTCGCGGGAACGTCGCTGCAGCAGGTGTTCCACGACGTCCTGTACGCCGAGCCCGACCTGTCCGCGCTGCCCGACCGGATACGCCAGGTCGCGGCAGCGTGCCTGGCCAAGGACCCGGCCGAGCGGCCCGACCTGAACCGGCTGCGGGACCTCGTCGGCCACGCCGCGGCCTCCACGCGGCCCTGGCCCCCGCGCGTCGCTGCTCTCGTACGGGACCAGCGCGCCGAGGTCGACCGGTTGCTCGGCCCCCCGAAAGACGCTTCCACCACCGGAGCGGAAGGAGACGGCGAGATCGACGAGGCACGCTGGAACAGCAGGGCGACCGACCCGACTCCGTTCACGGCGGACGCCCTGCTGCCCGAGAGATTCGTCAACGACCTCGACGGCGAGTACGTGCGTGTGGCGGCGGGTCCGCGGCCGGCCGAGGAGGCCGGACCCCGGAATCTGGCCTCCGTGCTCACCTCGTGCGACTGCCCGCAGGTGATGGCCGGGGTTTACCTGGAGCAGGGCAGCCCGAACCCGCCGATCCTGGTCTCCGTCACCGTCTTCCCGATGCCGGACAGTGCGACGGCTTCCATGGTCTACAACTTCGTCCTGCAGTATGGCGACACATGGCATAAGGAACTGACGCTCTGGTCCGCCCAGAACCACGACGACGGCAGCCCCCGCCGCGGCGACTACGGTGACGGATTCTTCGAACGTGCCCTGATGCACTTCTCCGGGCGCTATGTGATCGCCATCCGAACTCTGCGCACCGACCTCCTCGCAGAGGACTGGCTCTATCCGTACGTATACGCCGCGACGACCCGTGCCTCGCGCTCCTGCGGCCCGGAGAACTACCGCAAGCGCTGACCTGCGCCGAGCGGGAGACTCCGCGGCCTGGCCGCCCAGCGGACCTGATCCGGACGCTGCGCACCGCCACGACAGGAGCGGCGCCTCCGGCGGCTGCGCGAGGGCCCCGGCCCCCGTCTTCGGCGCTCACGCCCGTGCGGGCAGATCCCAGCGGGTGCCGTCGGGGATGTGCCAGGCGTAGACGCTTCCGTCCGGTTCGCGGGCGTAGCCGAACCGGTCCTGTGAGGGGCGCCCCGCGTCGTTCCACCACCGCCAGGCCGCTTCGACCTGCTGCCACAGATCCCGCACCCCGCCGTGCGTGACGGTGGCGGGGGCGTCGGCGAGGGGCGCGCGAGCCCAGGAGCCGTCGGGGTGCTGGAGCTGGAGCGCCACGGCACCGGCTTCGTCGACGTGGTGGACGAGTTGGGTGCGGGGCAGGTGGAAGGCGAGGAGCAGGCGGAAAGGGTAGCTGGCCCGGATGTCGGCCGCGGTGACCGTTGTCGGGCGGGTGCCGGCGGTAGGTGCCCGGTCGGGCCACCGGGGCGCCGGATAGCTGGTCGCGTCCGTGCGGGCGGCCATGAAGCGTCCGCAGGTCGCGGTGAAGTGCCCGACGGCGCTGCGGGCGTCGTCCACGCCGAGTCTGACGAGTCCGCCTTCGATACCGAGGTCGAGGTCGGTGACGAGGAGTGTGCCGGGCTTGCTGTGGTCGAGCCATGCGTCGGGGACGGCCGGTACGGAGCAGGTGGCGATGATCCGGTCGAACGTGCCACCGGCAGGGTGCCCGAGGGAGCCGTTGCCGGCCGCGAGTCGCGGCACGTAGCCGGCCTCGGCGAGGCGCTGCCGCGCGGTCTCGACAAGTCCGGGGTCGACATCGACCGAGTGCACCGGTCCGCCGAGCCGATGGCTGAGCAGGGCGGCGTTGTAGCCGGTGCCGGTGCCGATCTCCAGCACGCGGTTTCCGTCCTCGACGGCCAGATCTTCGAGCATGCGGGCCATCAGGCTCGGCAGGGTGCTGGAGGAGGTGGGAATGCCGGTCCATGCCGTCTCGTCGACCTGTTCGGCGGTGGTCGGGTCGAGCGCGGTCACGAGGGTCTGGTCGCGGTACACGGCGGCGAGGTCGGCGTCCGTGCCGGTGGCCCGCCGCTCACGCCAGACGGTGATGCCGCGCGCGTCGGTCTCCTGCTCGTACCAGCGGGGCACGAACAGGTGCCGGGGAACGTCGGCGAAGGCGGCGGCCCAGGAGCGGGTGCGGATCGCACCTGCTGCGGTGAGCTGGTGGGCGAGAGCCTCCCTGTGCGGGCGGGCGCGGTCGGGGGAGTCGTTCATGAAGCTCCTTGCAACTCGTCGGCGATGGCCTGGGCGAGAGGGAGGCCGGTCGCGTGCTCGATCCAGTCCCACTGTCCGCACGGGTTCGCTTCCAGGAACGTCCATGTGCCGTCCGGGGTGACGACGAAGTCGAAGGCGGCGAACCGGAGGTCGAGCCGACGCAGGTACCGTCGCACGCCCTCGGCGGTCGCATCCGGGACCGTGGTGGCCTGGTAGGTGAGGGAGGCGTAGTCGCTGCGCCAGTCGATGTGTCCAGCGCTGCCGGCGGCGTGGACCTCAGCGGCGAACAGCCGCTCGCCGACGGCGGTGAGTCGTACCTCGTGTGCCTTGTCGACCCATGCTTGGAAGAGGTGTGCGGTGGTGTCGATGCCTCGCAGATCGGCGAGATCCGCTGCGGAGAGACGGCGGGTGTAGACGGTCTTGAGCTGATCGCCTTCGATGAATACGGGGGTTGCCACTGGCTTGCAGACGACCCGGCCTCCCACCTCACCGACGAACGTGCGAACGGCGGCCGGGTTGTTGGTGATGAGCGTTGCGGGCACGGTGAGGCCGGCCGTGCGTGCGGTGGCGAGTTGGAGCGGCTTGTACTCCGCGCGGGACATGGCGGCCGGATGGGACATCCAGCGGCAGTCGAGAGCGGTGATGATGCCGCCGAGACCGGCGCGGGCCTGCGCGGCGGCGAAGCGCCTTTCGGGCTCGGACATGGCGGGCAGGTCGAAGGGGTTCGGGGCGCGGTAGTAGACGGCGGAGATATCGGCCAGGTCGACGGCGCGGTGTGCGGTGGTGAGCCCGCCGGACCACCCTCGCCGGGCGTCGATGCGCCCGGCGAGGGACAGCTCTTGCGGGAACTGCGCGGTGTCCATCCGGAACACCTCCGCACCACCGTCCGTGAGTGCCTTGACGACGCGGTCCGTGGGCCAGTCGTCCTGCGCTGCAATCACGAGCACGGCGGGCATGAGGGCATCAGTCCTTCGGGCCCTCGTCCAACGGCGGCGGGTTCGTAGGGCTGCCGTCGGGGACGGTCGGGGTGTGGGTCTGCATGTAGGGGAGCGGGCCGTCGTACAGGCCGCGGGACATCTGCAACTCGTTGTCGTAGACCGCCGGGGGCCGCACGATCGCTTGCGCGGCATCGGGGACGCGCGCGAAGCGCAGCACCCACGGGCGGGTTTCCTCGCCGCTCGGTGGGGCGCTGCTGTGCGGGATGCGCCCGTGTCCGGGCGCGACCGGGAACGCTTCCCGGGGGTGTGAGATCAATGCCTGCATCTTCCTGCCTTCCGGTAGATCCGGTAGATCCGGTAGAGGTGTCGCGACCCTGACCCGTCGGTCGCCATGGGTGGTGCGCTGGTGTGCCCCGGCCGACGGTGGTGTACGAGGAACTGCCCCCTGTCGGGAGCGGCCCGCCGGTGCCGGGATGTGCCGCGGGGGCGTCTCATTGACGCGGGCGGGAGTCATGAGGTGCTGCTGAGGGCGGCGGCGATGGTGAACCCGGTGCCGAAGCCGATCGCGAGCAGCAGGAACGGCGCGGCGATTCCGCAGGTGGTCATCACGCGGTGGCGGAGTCCGCGCATCACGGGGAAGCCTTTCGATTTGCGGCCCGCTGACGTTCGTCGTCCTCGCGGGCGATCTCCTCGGCGTGTGGTCGGCACGCGTACATGCGTCCTGTCAGCGGGCCGGATCCGGGTGGGCCGCCGTCCGGCCCGGTGTAGCTCCCACCGGAGGTCTCGAACACGACGACGGTCCCTCGCATGCGGCATCGGACACAGCGGTTCACGACTCGGCCTCCGTCCGCTGTTCGCCGACGGCGGTGGCCAGCGCCGCGTGCAGCGTGGCGGGCCGGGTGAGGTGTCGGTCGTGCGGCTCGCGAATCCAGTAGGGGCCGGGGCCGCCGGTGCGACCGGTGGGCGGGATCTCGACATAGCAGGCCGTGCCGTACGTCGTCACCTGCGGAAGCGGCTCCCACACGGTGACCGCACCAGGGGGGAGGAGCCAGTACAGGTCGCCGTTGTACGGGTCCCGGATGACAGCGCCTGCTTCGTCGCCGAGCGCCGCAAGGGCGGGCCGGGCGAGGTGCGAGGGGGCGCGCACCGCGTCCCATGCGATCCCCGCGGGCTGCATCTGCGAATCGGTGCCGTTCGGCGGTATCCACGGCACGGCGGGAGGCATGGCTCCGGCCGCGGCTGCCGCGATGTCGGCGCGGCGGGCGCGGTCTTGCGAGGTTCTGTTCGTGATCGGCACGGGTACCCCCGGCGCGTAGGTGACTGGTGGTCACCGAACGTAGGCGCACCGGGAGGTCGAGCGGTATGGCACTTGTCGTACCTGAGTAACGGAAGTACCACTGAGTGTTACTAGGCGGGTACGCCGATCGCGTCGGCAAGGTCGCGCATTTCCGGAGTGAGGGTGCGACGGCGGCCGATGATCCGCCCCATGATGTCCCGGGCGTACCTCTGCTGCGGGAGCCAATCCGGCTGCTCGCCTCGGACCCGTTGCAGTACGTCGATGGCGTCTCCGTACTGGCGCATGGTCGCGTGTGCGTTCGCCACGTCGAGCAGGTGTCGGGCCCGATTGCTGCCGGTCGTCCGGCCCTGCGGCATGTGGGCGGCGAGTTTGAGCACGTGGTCGGGACGGTCGGTCACCGAGGCGTGCTCGACGCGGTGCTGAGCGACCGTCACCGGACCGAAAGTGCGCAGATTGTCGACTCCGGCCACGTCTTCGCGGCCGACCGCGACAGCCGCCGAGCGGGCGAGACGCAGGGCGTCGGCTGCCTCGCCGGGGCGGTTGTCGCGTACGGCAGCGCCCGCGGTGCGTAGCAGCAGCCACCCCCAGCCGGCGAGCTCGCCGGCTGTGGCGCGGGACATGCGAGGCTCGGTGTCGTCGGCCCAACGGGCGGCCAGTTCCCGCGCCTCGGTGAGTCGGCCCATGCGGAGCAACAGCCAACAGTGCGTGTTGACGGTGGCTGCACCATCGAGACGATCACTGGCGGTGTCAAGAGCTCGTTCGAGGGCAGCCGCTGCGGCGTCGTACTGGCGGGTCTGCGTCAGGAGCCATCCGGCGAGCTGCAACACGCGGACCTGTACGGCGCGGGTGCGGGGACCGTCTTCGGTGAGGGCATCGGCGTCGCGCAGCAGTGCCGGGAGGACAGCGGCCAGCCCGGCGAGGTCGGCGGCGACGACCAGTGGTTCGGCGGCGTCGAGGGCGGTAGCGACTCCGGTTGTGGTGGGCTCGTCGTCGAGTTGGTCGGTCGGCGGTGCGAGCAGGGCTGCGCGCACGGGCGCCCACCGGTCGACGGTGACGGGGTCGGCGTCGTCGGCATCACGCCGCAGCAGGCGGCCTGTGGGCACGCGGAGGGCGTAGGCGAGACGCCGGGCGGTCTCCATACGGGTATCGCCGTACTCGCCCTGTTCCAGCTTCCGCACCAGCGACAGGGAGACGCCAGCGGCGGTGGAGAGATCGCGTTGCGTCATGCCTCGGCGTTTGCGGATGTCCCGCAGGCGTTCGCCGATATGTGTGTCGGTGTGCTCGGGCATTGTGAGCGCTCCGTTCTCGGACTCGACACTGGGAACGGTACGCCCGCCGCGTTGCCGGTGGTAGTTCGCAGCCTCCGCTCGGTGACCGCGGGGGTGCTACCCGACCGACGACGGAAGCGGCTCTGTCTGCTGCCCGTCGGGGCTGTACGCGGCCTCCTGCGTAGGTCGAGCGAAGCGGGAAAGTCTGTGAGTACAGATTGATTCGGTGATCACACGAACAGGTGCCCCCGGCGCACTCAGACCGCGGGCTCCGCGGGTGCCGTCGGCGCCTCCGCGGAGGCAGGTTGCTCCGCGGAAGCGGCATCCGCGGAGACGGGTTGCTCCGCGGAGACGACCTCCGCGGAGACGACCTCCGCGGAAGGCGGTGCCTCCGCGGACGCGGCCTCCGCGGAGGAGTGCACCGGCTCCGGGGCGGGGTGGGCCCGCATGCTGCGGAGCAGCAGCGCGTAGCCGAGGGCGGCGAGGGTGCCCACTACGGCGCTGGCGGTCCACAGGGTGTCGGCGCCGAAATGGTCGATGACGGCGCCGCCCAGCAGGGGTGCGCCGAGGGAGGCGACGGACCAGGAGAGGGCGTAGACGCCCTGGTAGCGGCCCCGGCCGTGGGTGGGCGAGAGCTGGACGACCAGGCCCATCTGGGTGGGGGCGTTGATCATCTCGCCGAGTGTCCAGACGGCGACGGCGAGCGCGTAGAAGGCGGCCGATGCGGCGAACGCGTTCAGTCCGAAGCCGTATCCGGTCAGCAGCGCGGAGACGATCAGCAGTTTGGCCGGGTCGCGGTTCTGGATGAAGCGGGTGAGGGGGAGTTGGAGGAGCACTATCAGGACGCCGTTGAGGGCGATGACGGTGCCGAAGTCGGTGCTGGTGAGTCCCTGCTCGCCCATGGAGATGGGGAGCGAGACGAACGCCTGCTGGATGAGGGTGGCCAGCAGCAGGTTGAGTGTGACGACGACCATGAAGCGCCGGTCGCGCAGCACCGTCCACAGCGAGACGTTGCTGCTGCCGTCGGGCGGGGAGTCCGGCACCGCCTCGGAGGTTGTGTCGGCGGCGGGCGCCGGGGAGCCGGCCGTGGCGGGCCGGGACTCGGCCAGCTTCCGGAACGTGATCAGCGCGGTGGCCAGCACCATGGCCGCCTCGCCGAAGAACAGCAGGTGGTAGCTGTACTGGGCGATGAGCCCGGCGCTGGTGGAGGAGACGGCGAAGCCGAGGTTGATGGCCCAGTAGTTGAGCGAGAAGGCGCGGACCCGGTCCTCGGGGCGGACGATGTCGGCCATCATCGCCTGCACGGCGGGCCGGGAGGCGTTGGTGGACATCCCCACGAGCGCGGCGACGAGCGCGATCGCCACCGGGTGCGTGACCAGGCCGAGGGAGGCGACGGAGACGGCCGTCGCCAACTGCGCGCCCAGCAGGGTCGGACGCCGCCCGATGCGGTCGGTCAGCACCCCGGCGCCGAGCGAGGAGACGACTCCGCCCAGGCCGTAGAGGGCGCCGACGAGACCGGCATACGAGGCGGAGTAGCCGCGGTCCAGGGTCAGATACAGCGCCAGGAACGTCGCCACGAAGGCGCCGAGCCGGTTGACGAGGGTGCTCGTCCACAGCCACCAGAACTGGCGGGGCAGCCCCCCGACGCTCTCGGCGGCGGCCCGCCGCACCTTGTCGAACGACACGTTCCCGGCCATGACCGCTCCCCCTGCGTGCCTGCACCCACCACGAAAGACCTACGCGGCGAAGACGTAAGCGGCTGAACCGCGTCGGGCACGTTACCCAGGGCGCTCTTGGGGCCGCCAGCGAATTGACGGCTGCCGTCAATCGGCGGCCCGGGGCGGCGGACGGCCGGCGGCTCCGGGCGGCGGGCCGTGGGCGGCTCCGGGAGGCGGACGGTGGGCGGGTCCGGGGGCGGACGGTCCCGACGACCGGTTCCCGGGCGGCGGAGGCGATTGGTGCCCTCCGGGTTGGGCATCTGCTGTCCGGGAAGGCGCGGTCGCGTCGAGACCGCGCGGTGCCGGAGGGGGAGGGCGACGCAGTGGCCGAACAGGACAGCGGTGAACCGCCGGAGGGACTGACAGCAGCGGAGACGGGACTGTGGCACGCGTACCGGAACGGCAACGCGTACGACCTGCGGGTCGGGGACCCGGCCCGGGACGACGCGCACGGCGACATCCCCTGGGGGCCCGAACGCACCGTCCGGGCCCGGGTGGTCTCGCTGCTGCTCCTCGGCGGACCGCCTCCGGTGCCCGGCAGGGCGCCCGCGCTGAAGCTGGCGGGCTGCCGCCTCACCGGGCCGCTCGACCTGTCGAACTCGGAGATCACCGTCCCCTTCGAACTGCGGCACTGCCGGTTGGAGGAGCCGTTACGGCTGGTCGACTGCCGAGCGGGCACGGTCATTCTGCACCGGTGCCGGATACCGCGCCTGGAGGCGGAGCGGCTGGCCGTCGCCGGCGATCTGCGGCTGACCGGGAGTGACCTTGTGCACGGTCTGCTGCTGGCGCAGGCCCGCATCGGCGCGGATCTCGCCCTGGAGGAGGTGCGGTTGGGCAGCGCCGGGAGAGCCCGGGCGCTGGACGCCGACGGGCTGAACGTCACCCGGGACGTGGCGGCCGACCTGCTGCGGGCCACGGGCGAGCTGACCCTCCGGGCCGCGCGGGTGGGCGGCGCGGTGAGCCTGCGCGGATGCCTGCTGCGGCATCCTGACGGCGGGCCGGTGCTCACCGCGCCCCGGCTCACCGTCGGGGAGGACCTCGTACTGGCCCCCGCTCCGCGCCGTCCGGGGGGCGGCTCTCCGTCCGCGCCGGACGGTCGGCCGCGGGTCGCACGCCTGCACGGCGGCGTCCAACTGGACGGCTCGACGCTCGGGGGTGCGTTGGACTTCCAGGACGCGGACCTGGAACTGGCAGCGGACCAGGAGTTCTCGTTGCGCTCCGTGCAGGCGGCGGAGCTGCGGTTCACGCCCCGGGCACCGGAGCGCGGCCGCGTGGTCCTCCAGGACGCTTCCGTGCGCCGACTGGTCGACCGTCCGGACAGTTGGCCGAGCGACGGCCGACTGGTGCTGCGCGGCTTCACCTACGAACAGCTCGCGCCGGGAGCCCCCTTCCCGCTGGCCCGTCGGCTCGCGTGGGTGCGGGCGGCGACCCCGGAGTTCGCTCCCGAGCCCTACGACCGTCTCGCCGCCTGCCTCCAGGCCGGAGGCGAGGACGCGGACGCGCACACTGTCCTGCTCACCAAGCTCCGGCGGAGGCGGCGGACGCTCCCGCTGGCGTTCAGGGCCTGGGAACATGTCCAGGACGCGGTACTCGGCTACGGATACCGGCCCGGACGCGCGGTCCTGTGGCTCGGCCTGCTGCTGTCCGGAGGGACGGTGTGGTTCGCCCGCAACCCGCCGGCTGCGAACACGCCCGGTGAGGGGCCGCACTGGGTTCCTGCCATCTACACCCTCGATCTCCTGCTGCCGGTGCTGGACCTCGGGCAGGAGACGGCCTGGCGACCCGCCGGGCTCTCCCAGTGGGCAGCCCTGGCGCTGGTCGTGCTGGGCTGGCTGCTCGCCACGATCGTGACGGCGGGAGCGGCGGCCGTCGTCCTGCGCCGGAACTGAACCCGGTCGGGCGGTGCGGGGCGGTGCGGGCGGCGCTCCGGAGCCGCTGAGCGGCTCCCCGGGTCCGGGCCGGGCCCGCGGGTCCGGGGTCCGCCGGTCCGGGGCCGTGGGTCCGGGGTCCGCCGGTCCGGGGCCGTGGGTCCTGGGCCGCCGGTCCGGAGCCCACCGTCCGGGGGCCCGGCGCCCGGCCGCTCGTGGGGCAGCAACCATGTGCCGCCGTCGGAAACATGTGCCGCCGTCTGACCGCCCCCATGTGGCTCGGGCACATACAGCCCGCACGAACTGCGGAGGGACGCCACATCCGGGGGCCCGCGGGGCGCTCCTAGGCTGCGGCCCATGACGCCTGAGCCCGCCTCCGAGCCCGAGTCCGCGCCCCCGCAGCCGCCCGTACCGACCCGCTCCGTCCACCTGGACCTGACCGGCCGGACGGCTCTGGTCACCGGCGCGGCGAGCGGCATCGGGCGGGCCTGTGCGCTGCGGCTCGCGGCGGCGGGGGCCCGGCTGCGGGCGGTGGACCTGGACCCCGAGGGGCTCGCGTCGCTGGCGGCCGAGGTCGCCGCGGCCGCCGAGGGGCCCGTCGGTGCGGCGCCCGTGGAGAGCCACCCCCTCGACCTGACGGACGCCGACGGGCTGGACGCGGCGGAGCGTGCCGCGGACGGCGCCGACGTGCTCGTCAACGCGGCCGGTACGCAGCTCGTGCGGCCGATCGAGGAGTTCCCGCCCGAGGCGTTCCGCCGGATGCTCACCCTCATGCTGGAGGCGCCGTTCCGCACCACCCGGGGTGCGCTGCCGGGAATGTACGCGCAGGGGTGGGGCCGGATCGTGCACATCTCGTCCGTGCACGGGCTGCGGGCCTCCGCCTACAAGTCGGCGTACGTGGCGGCCAAGCACGGTCTGGAAGGGCTCTCCAAGACGACGGCGCTGGAGGCGGCGGCCCACGGGGTGACCGCCAACTGCGTCAACCCGGCATATGTGCGTACCCCGTTGGTGGAGCGGCAGATCGCGGACCAGGCCGAGGCGCACGGCATCCCGGAGGAGCGGGTGGTGGCCGAGGTCCTGCTCGCGGACTCGGCGCTGAAGCGGCTGCTGGAGCCGTCCGAGGTGGTCGAGGCGGTCGCCTATCTGTGCACTCCCGCCGCCGGGTTCCTCACGGGTTCCTCCCTGCCTCTCGACGGCGCCTGGACCGCTCACTGACCCTGTGCCCATGCACAGCACCACCGACCACGGTCCCGACGGCCACAGCTCCGCACGCCACGAGAGCGCCGCGGGCCACGCACCGCCGGGCGACGCCGCGCCGGCCGCCTGCCTCGGCTATCTGGAGCTGCTGGCCCGGGGCGCCCCGACCGCGGCGTACGAGGACCCGGCGGCGCACATCGCCACCGAGGGGACCGGGCACGCCGCCGAACACGGCAAGCAGCTCGCTCTGCGCATCCGCGCCGAGCTGGAGGGCAGGCGGCGCCGCGAGGCGGAGCTGACGGCGCTGTTCGAGACGGTGCACGACCTCGCCGGACTCGGCGACCTGGACGACGTGCTCCAGGCCATCGTCCAGCGCGCCCGCCGCCTGCTGGGCACCGAGGTCGCCTACATGACCCTCAACGACCCCGAGCGGGGCGACACCTACATGCGGGTCACCGAGGGCTCGGTCTCGGCCCGCTTCCAGCAGTTGCGGCTCGGCATGGGCGAGGGGCTGGGCGGGCTCGTGGCGCAGACCGCGCGCCCCTACGCGACCCAGGACTACCCGCGGGACGCCCGTTTCCAGCACACCCGCACCATCGACCGGGGCGTCGGCGAGGAAGGGCTGGTCGCCATCCTCGGGGTGCCGCTGCTGCTCGGCGGCCGGGAGGTCATCGGCGTGCTGTACGCGGCCGACCGGCGCGAGCGCGTCTTCGAACCGGAGCAGATCGCGCTGCTGCGCTCGTTCGCGGCGCATGCGGCCGTCGCGATCGACAGCACCCGCCTGCTCACCGAGACGACCCAGGCGCTGGCCGGGCTGCGCGCGGTCAACGAGACCATCCGCCGTGCCTCCGACATCCATGACCGGCTGACGGAACTGGTGCTGCGCGGCGGCGGGGTGGACGACGTGACCCGTGCGCTGGCCGAGGTGCTGGGCGGGCGGGTGGAGTTCCGCGACAGCGTGCGGTTCGACGACGTGCCGGCGGGTGGCGCACCGGCGGGTGGCGTACCGACGGGTGGCGAGGCGTCCGGCGCGCTGTCGGAAGGGGCGCCCGCCGGTTCCGTGCCCTCCGACGGCGTACCGGCCGCGGTCGAGCGCTCCCGCCGCGACGGGCACGCCGTGCGCGAGGGCGGCAGTTGGGTGGCGGCCGTCTCCGCGGGCGGCGAACTGCTGGGCGCGCTGCTGCTGCACGGGCACCCGGACCTCGACCCGGTGGACCAGCGCACCCTGGAGCGCGCCGCGATGGTCACCTCGCTGCTGCAACTCGCCCGCCGCTCGGCGGGCGAGGCCGAACAGCGGGTCCGTGGCGAACTGCTGGACGACCTGCTGGACGCCGCGCACCGCGATCCGCACCTGCTGCGCGACCGCGCCGCGCGGGTCGGCGCCGACCTGGACGTACCGCACACCGTGCTGGCAGCCCGCCTCGACCGGGCGCCCGGCGCCGGGGCGCCGTCCGCAGCCGGGACGCCGTCCGGCGCCCCGTCCGGGGACGCGGCGCACGCCTCCACCACCGGGGCGCCGCACGACGCCGGGCAAGCGCTCGACGAGGCGGAACGGCAGCGCCTGTGGTCCGCGGCCGCGCATCTGGCCGCCACCCGCCGCGGCCTGGCCGCGACCCGGGACGGCGGACTGGTCCTGCTGCTGCCCCTCGAAGCCGCTGACCGAGGCGCTGACCGAGGCGCCGACCGAGGCGCTGACCGAGGCGCTGACCGAGGCGCTGACCGAGGCGCTGACCGGACCGCTGACCGGGCCGCCGCCGGGACCGCTGACCGGGGTGTCGCCGGGACCGCTGACCGGGGTGCCCCGGCCCCCGACGCCGCCGACGCCGTCTCCCGCACGGCGCGCCTGGCCGCCGCCGAACTGGGTCGCGCGGTGGGCTGCCCGGTCACCGTCGGCGCCTCCGCGCCCGTACCGTCCCCGGCCACCCGGCCCGGATCCGTCGCCGACGCCTACCCGGAGGCCCGGCGCTGCCTGGACGTGCTCAGCCTGCTCGGCCGCCGCGGCGACGGCGCCGCGGCCGAGGACCTGGGCTTCCTCGGGCTGCTGCTGGCCGATACGCGGGACGTCACCGGATTCGTCCGCCGCGTCCTCGGCCCGGCGCTCGACTACGACCGGCGGCGCGGCACCGAACTGGTGGCCACCCTCGACGCGTACTTCGAGAGCGGCGCCAGCCCGGTGCGCGCCAAGGATGTCCTGCACGTGCACGTCAACACCGTCGCCCAGCGGCTGGAGCGGGTCGGCCGGCTGCTGGGCGACGACTGGCAGGCGCCGCACCGCGCGCTGGAGATCCAGCTCGCCCTACGGCTCCACCGGCTGACGGGCGCCCTCGGCGGCTGAGCCGGGGGAGTCCGGGGCGGGCGTCGCCCCAGGGGCCCCGGCCGCCGCCGCGCCCGGCTCCCCCACGGTCGCCAGGTCCCGGTCCCGGGTCTCCTTCGCGCAGGCCAGCGCCACGACAGTGAGCAGCGCGGCGGCGATCACATACACCGACACCAGCGCCGAACCGTCGTACTCCGCCAGCAGCGCCGTCGCGATCATCGGGGCCGGAGCACCTGCCGCCACCGACGAGAACTGCGCGCCGATCGAGGCGCCCGAGTACCGCATGCGGGTGGCGAACAGCTCGGAGAAGAACGCTGCCTGCGGCGCGTACATCGCTCCGTGCAGCACCAGTCCGACCGTCACCGCCAGCAGGATCAGCCCGAAGCTGCCGGTGTCCAGCAGGGCGAAGAACGGGAAGATCCACACCCCGACACCGGCAGCGCCCAGGATGTAGACAGGGCGTCGCCCGACCCGGTCGGAGAGGGCGCCCCACAGCGGGATGACGGTGAAGTGGACGGCGGAGGCGATCAGCACCGCGTTCAGCCCGGTCTGCTTGGACAGGTCCAGGTGATCGGTCAGGTAGACCAGCAGGAACGCGGTCAGTACGTAGAAGCTGATGTTCTCCGCCATCCGGGCACCCATCGCGACCAGCACGTCCCGCCAGTGGTGCCGCAGCACGGCCGGCAGCGGCATCTCCTCCGCCGTGTCCGCGCCCGCCGCGCGGTCCCGCTCCTTGCGGGCCTCCGCACGGGCACGGGCCTCCCGGAAGACGGGCGACTCGTCCACGGCCAGCCGCACCCACAGGCCGACCACCACCAGCAGCCCGGAGAGCAGGAACGGCACCCGCCAGCCCCAGCTCTCGAACGCGCCGTCGGACAGCAGCGCCGTCAGGGCCGCCAGCACGCCCGTGGCCAGGAGCTGACCGGCCGGGGCCCCGGTCTGCGGCCAGGAGGCCCAGAAGCCGCGCCGCCGCGGATCCCCGTGCTCGGAGACCAGCAGCACCGCGCCGCCCCACTCGCCGCCCAGCGCGAAGCCCTGCACCAGCCGCAGCGTCGTCAGCAGGACCGGGGCGAACGCGCCCACCGTCGCGTGAGTGGGCAGCAGCCCGATGGCGAACGTGGCGCCGCCCATCATCAGCAAGCTGATGACCAGCAGTTTCTTCCGGCCGACGCGGTCGCCGTAGTGGCCGAAGACCAGCGCGCCCACCGGGCGGGCCGCGAAGCCGACCGCGTAGGTCAGGAACGCCAGCAGCGTGCCGACCAGCGGATCGGAGTCCGGGAAGAAGAGCTTGTTGAAGACCAGCGCGGCGGCCGAGCCGTAGAGGAAGAAGTCGTACCACTCGATGGTGGTACCGACCAGGCTGGCCGCGACGATCCGGCGCAGCGACTGCCCGCCCGGCGCGGGCCCTGGGGGCTCGGCGGAGCCGGAGCCGGGTGGGGACGAGGACGACGAGGACGACGAGGACGACGAGGACGACGAGGAAGCGGAGACCATGCCGCCGCACGCTAGGTAACCCCGCCCCCGGCCCCCATGTGGCCGCACCCCACACTTCGCCGTCCCGCTGTGCGACGGGACCCCACCTCGTGCCCGGGCTCCCGGGGGGCGCGTAGGCTCTCCGGCATGGCCGACGCACCGTACAAGCTGATCCTGCTCCGCCATGGCGAGAGCGAGTGGAACGCCAAGAACCTGTTCACCGGGTGGGTGGACGTCAACCTCACGGAGAAGGGTGAGAAGGAGGCGGTCCGCGGCGGCGAGCTGCTCAAGGACGCCGGCCTGCTGCCCGACGTACTGCACACCTCCGTGCAGAAGCGCGCCATCCGCACCGCGCAGCTCGCGCTGGAGTCCGCGGACCGCCTGTGGATCCCCGTACGCCGCTCTTGGCGGCTGAACGAGCGCCACTACGGTGCGCTCCAGGGCAAGGACAAGGCCCAGGTCCGCGACGAGTTCGGCGAGGAGCAGTTCATGCTCTGGCGCCGCTCCTACGACACCCCGCCGCCGGCCCTGGAAGACGGTGCCGAGTTCTCGCAGAGCGGCGACCCGCGCTACGCGGCCCTGCCCAGCGAGCTGCGGCCGCGCACCGAGTGCCTCAAGGACGTCGTGGAGCGGATGCTGCCGTACTGGTTCGACGGCATCATCCCGGACCTGCTCGACGGCCGCACCGTCCTGGTCGCCGCGCACGGCAACTCGCTGCGTGCCCTGGTCAAGCACCTGGACGGGATCTCCGACGAGGACATCGCCGGCCTCAACATCCCCACCGGCATCCCGCTCGTCTACGACCTGGACGCCGACTTCGCACCGGTCACCAAGGGCGGCACCTACCTCGACCCGGAGGCCGCCAAGGCCGCCATCGAAGCGGTGAAGAACCAGGGCAAGAAGTAGCACCGAAGCACGAGCAAGCCCCCTGCCCGCGGTTTCCCGCGGGCAGGGGGCTTCGCTCTATCTGCGGGCCGTGCTCGCTACGAGTGCTGGCTACGCCAGCGCCGGACCGTGATCCGGGAGAGCAACAGCAGAGTCATCGGGATGTAGATCGCCACGAACGCGTCCTGCCAGTAGCCGTACAGTCCGATGGCCGCACCGGTCAGGCAGAAGGGCAGCTCGCGGGGGCAGACGTCGATGGTCAGTCCGAAACGTGACATGCTAGTCGTCTCCATCGTGTTGAGTAGTTGAATGGGATTACGAGCGCGGATGGAGATTGGGCCGTCTCCGTGCCAGCGGAGGCGGCCTCTTTTCTATCCGAGGCGAAATCAAACCACGGATCTACTCGGAGACCAAATTCAGCTCCATGTACCCCGTGGGGTGGATTGTGGAGCCATCGGCGAAGGTGCGCTCTGCGGCTTGCTCGGGAGACTCAATTGAGTCGGCTGCCGAGGTTGAGGCGCTCGGGGTAGACGTTGTCGGCTTCCGTCAGTTGTACTTAACCGGACGGGCGCCTATGCGGTTGACCGCTTATTCGGCCACCCACCCACCCACCCACCCACCCACCCACCCACCCACCTGGCCATCCAAGTGGCCACCCGGCACCGGTCGGCCACCCGGCCGGTCGCGTGGCGGTGACAAATTATCGCGACGAATCACTTATTTAGTCTCTGAAGGTTTGTTGACTTGCTCGTGGATATATATCTCGGCCGAGGTGGGATAATTTTGGGGACCGGTTATTTTTTGGATGCTCGTTAATGATGCACGGTTCTTGGGTTTTTTGTAGGTGGTTGCTATAGCCCTGCTGGTCCGCTCCTGGCTTTATGGCATGCGATGCGCATAAACGCGAAGCGTGAGTCCGGCATCGGAGTGCCCCAGGTAGTCCGCCAGGGCCTTGATACTCTCCCCGGCGTCCAGCAGCATGGACGCGTAGAAGGGCCTGAGCGCATGCATGCCGTGCTCGCGAGCCGGTGCGTAGTTCTCGCCGAGCTTCGGCTCCGGGGTGACCCCGGCTGCGGCAAGCGCAGGCTTCCATTCGTCAGTGTTGAACACGTTCCGCCAGATGTGGTTACCCGTGGGTGAGGTGAAGAGCAGCCGCTGTGTCACCATCGGCCCCGTCCTCGTCTTCCACGGAAGCGTGATCTCCACAGGTGGGAACTGCATCATGTGTGCCCGCAGCGCATCCGCAACGGGGGCGGGCAGTGGCACGTCGCGCAGCTTGCCACCCTTGGGCGAGGCGAACACGGGCTTGCTGCGGCTCAACTACGGCTGGGCCGTTTGGCGCCCATCGAGTACGAGACCACCATGAAGCCCGCCGCAGCCCTTGCGGCATGAAACCCGACTGTCACCTATACGTGCAGCAGCCCCAAGCGTATGGCAGACAGGGAGGTGGCAATTCGTGCTGTGGCCCGCCGTGCTGACCGCGTGTACTGGGTACGGGAGTGGCTCGACAAGCCGACCTTTCGGGACCGGCTTCGCCGATGGATGGATCCCGCGTCGTACCACTTCGACCGGATCGCCACCCCACCGGAGCCTTGGGTCGACCGGTCCGCCAGCTACTACGAGCGCACAGGCTGGCGCATCCGTGCGGACTACGTCAGATGCAACCTCGCTTTCGAGGCCGAGTACGTGGTCTGCGATGCGTGCAAGATCGTTTGGGTGGAGGCGCCTCACTCCTACGAGGGTTATAAGCGCTGCGGCCTCGTCTCAGCCGCTCTCCGGTCCCTGCGCCAGGTCTACCCAGGAGTCCAGTGGCGCACCGGCGGCGGGCGGCCATTTCCGGGAGGCCGAGCCCTTCTTGAGTTCCGTCAGCGTGGGCGTGCCCGGCGGCTACACCCAGCGAGGAAGATGCCGTCATGTCGAACCGTGGCGAGCGGGGTGAGTATGAAGGCACTCCCAGGTCTGTGACGGGGAACCCGTGAAGGCCGCTCGTCTCAGTTTCCGTCTCATTCAGCCCCGTTCGCGACCGTTCAGGCGAGACCAGGAGTCAGGTGCAGCCTACGAGCGAGCGATCCGTGAATCCAGGTGAACGCCTACGTGCGACGCCCACCACCCCACCAACACAGTTGGAGGACGTGTTGCCCAACTGCCGCATATTGCCTTGCCGGGACGGCCCTCGCCTCCGTATGGTCCGCGCCGGGAACGAGGTTGGACGACGTCACGATCCGTACGGGGAGTAGAGGGACGGTGAGCAGAAGACGCTACGTCGCCAGGGGTGTGCCGGGCGGCTACCGGATCTGGGACAACCGAGGCCGCCGATGGTGGGGCGATCTCTACGAGTTGTGCCCTGACGATCTCCTGGCAGAACTCAATGGGCAGGCGGATCAAGCGAGGATCACCGCGCTGATGAGGCGTTACCGAGCGCAGAAGCGATAGGCAGCGCCGAGTCTGAACGATGAAGGCGCGCACCACAAGCGCACCAGATTCAGCGAGGGACAGCGGGGAATCACGGTGAAAGCAACCAGGACCGAGAACACCGCTCACCTAGCGTTCGCTCAGGTCAGCACACCAACCAACCCTAGATGATCGCAGCTTCCCAAGCTGAGAGCTCCCGCACCGTCGTCACCCACCTGCCGTCGTGACTTGCTCTGGTTGACAGCCCGGCAGCGTGGCTGAGGTCGGTGGGGGTGCAGCGAGGCATACGCGCGCGTGTCCGATCAGCGTCTTCGCCGTCGTGGCTGGCTGTCGTCGGCTGAGGTTCAAACGGGCATGTCGGAGGCGCCCCGCCGGGCGGAGCTGGGCCGTCTCTGGGCCGTCCGAGGCCGCTCGACAGTGGCCAAGGACGGCAGACGACCACCAGACGCGCGAGCCCACCACTCATGAGCAGCGAAAACGCAGGTCACCAAGATCCCCGACAAGACCCGGGCAAGAAGCAGCCTCTCGGCCCCGCGCAGCACCACGCGCACGTCAACCCCTGTCCGCGGATCCGCTGCGGACAGGGGGTCTGTCGTCGGCACGCGCTCCCGGCGCCGGTCGCGACCGCAACCGCGCGACGGTGCGCCCCGGAGTCAGCTCGCCCCGCCCCGCCCGGCCCGCCCGCCCCGCCTCCCGGATGCGATCACGCTCCGGTCCCCGGACGATGGGGCGGGGGACGGTCGATGCGGGAGGTGCGCTATGGCGGGACTTGTCAGCAAGAGCTTCGACGCGCCGGACGAGGTCCGGCCCTTCGAGGGCGGTACGGGGCAACTGGAGGTCGTCAACATGGCCGGGGGAGAGGTGGGCCGGGGGACGTTCCAGCCGGGCTGGCAGTGGTCCAAGCACGTCAGGCCGATCGCCGGGACGGAGAGCTGCCAGGCGGCGCACGCCGGGTACGTCGTCTCGGGGCGGATGAAGATCGTGATGGACGACGGCGACGAGGTCGAGATCGGGCCCGGTGACGCCCTGGACTGCCCGCCCGGACACGACGCCTGGGTCGTCGGCCAGGAACCCTGCGTCCTCATCGACTGGCAGGGCTTCTCGGGGTACGCCAAGCGCTGACGCCCGGCGCTCCGGCGCCCGGCGGCGCCCGGCCGGTGCCGGCCCGGCGGGCGCCCGGCCGGTTCCCGCATACGCTCGGACCATGACGATCCACCCCGTTTCGGCGCTGGCGCAGCGGCTGCTGCCTGGGGAACTGACCGCGGGGGGCACGACTGCGGGGGGCACGCCGGACCCGCGGCGGGTGCGACGCAGCGCCCGCGACTGGGTCGTCGACGTCCTGCTGTTCGGCTGGGCGGTGCTGTGCTGGGCGGCGCTCTTCCAGCAGGCCGAGGCCAAGGAGTACCTGCCCGGCTGGCTGGTGGCGATCGATCCGCCGCTGGGTGCGCTGGCCTGCCTGTCGCTGTGGCTGCGGCGCAGGTGGCCGCTGGGCGTGGCGCTGGCGGCGGTGCCCGCCGCCGCGCTGACCGACACGGTCGTCGGCGCGCTCGCCGTCATCATCTTCAATCTGGCGCTGCGCGTGCCGCCCCGCACGGCCGCGCTGGTGCTGCTGCTGCATCTGGCGGCCACGCTTCCCTACGTGCTGCTCTACGGGGTGCCGCACGAGGAGCGCTGGACGGTCGCCGCGTTCGTCCTCGTCTTCTATCTGCTCTTCTTCACCTGGGGCAGTGCGACCCGGGCCCGGCGCCAGCTCGTGCTCAAGCTGCGCGAGGACGCGGTGCGCGCCCAGGCGGACCATACGCGGCGGCTGGCGGACGTGCGGCGGGCCGAGCGCCGGGCGATCGCCCGGGAGATGCACGACGTACTGGCGCACCGCGTCTCGCTGCTGTCCGTGCACGCGGGCGCGCTGGCCTACCGGACGCAGCGCACGGCTGCGGGCGAGGGCCCCGCGCTGGACGACGCGGAGATCGCCGAGAGCGCCACCGTCATCCGCGACAACGCGCACCAGGCGCTGGAGGAGCTGCGCGACGTGCTGCACGTGCTGCGCGAGGACGAGGAGGACGATGTCCCGGGTGCCTCCGGCGTCCCCGTCGACGCGACCGGGACGCCGGGGACGTCCGACGGTGCCCGGCCGCAGCCGGACCTGACGCGGCTGGGCGAACTGGTCGACGAGGCGCGGGCCGCGGGCCAGACCGTACGGCTGGAGCTGGCACTGCCCGAGCGGGCCGACGGCGAGGGCGGCTATCCGCTCCGCCCGCAGCTCCAGCGCACCGCCTACCGGGCCGTCCAGGAAGGGCTCACCAACGCGCGCAAGCACGCGCCGGGCCGGCCGGTGGAGGTGCGGGTGACGGGCGCAGTGGAGCAGGAGCTGACCGTCCGGGTCAGCAACCCGCTGCCGGCCGGCAGCGCCCCGGGGCGCACCGGCTCCCCGATCCCCGGCGCCGGTGCCGGGCTGACGGGGCTGCGGGAGCGGCTGGAGATCGAGGGCGGCACCCTCGCCTACGGCCCCGAGGACGGCATGTTCACGCTGACCGTCCGGCTGCCGTGGCCCCCTCCGGAGCCCGGATACGACGCGGGGCCCTGACCGGCGCGAACCGGCCAGGACCCCGGGCGTGCTCGCGTGCTGTCCGCCGCAGCCCCCGGGCCCGCGTCCCGCGAGGCGCGGGCGCGGGGGCGTGACGGCAGCCGGTCAGCCGCAGGAACCCCCGCACTGGCAGGGGCCGCCCGACTGGCAGCCGCAGCCGCAGCCGGCACCGCACCCGCACGCCCCCAGCAGGGGCAGGTGCCGGGCTTCCGTCGGTGCGGTCGGCGGCTGGTCGGCCGTGGTCCGGAGCGGTTCGGTGGAGTCAGCCATCGTGCCCTCCTCGGCAGGGACAGTCATGGACAGACATGACCGTCTCCATTGCAGGCCGCGGCGGCACGGGCGCATCAAGGGCGCGCGGGTGCACGCCGCCCGGCGGGCGGTGCCCGCCGGGAGCGCCCCGGAGTGAGAGCTACCGGCTCTCGCCCGCCGCGGTCCCCTCGCCCGCGTCGTCCCCGCTGCCCGTGCTGCCCGGGGTGCCCGTGCTGCCCGTGCCGCCCGGAGTGCCCGTGCTGCCCGGGGTGCCGCCCGTGGCGGCGTCCGCCGCACCGGCCGCGGCGGCCGCGGGGTCGATCTCGTCCGCGTAGTCGCCGGTCACCAGGTAGACGACCCGGCGGGCCACCGACACGGCGTGGTCGGCGAACCGCTCGTAGTAGCGGCCCAGCAGAGTGACGTCCACGGCGGTCTCGATGCCGTGCTTCCAGCGGTCGTCCATCAGGTGCTGGAAGAGGGTGCGGTGCAGCAGGTCCATGGCGTCGTCGTCCTGCTCGAGCTGCATCGCCAGGTCGACGTCCTTGGTGACGATCACCTCGGCCGCCTTCGCCATCAGCCGCTGTGCGAGCTGCCCCATCTCCAGCAGGGTCGCCTGCAGGTCCTGGGGGACGGCCGACTCGGGGAAGCGCAGCCGGGCGACCTTCGCCACGTGCTGCGCCAGGTCACCCGAACGCTCCAGGTCGGCGCTCATCCGCAGCGAGGTGACGACGATCCGCAGATCGGTGGCGACCGGCTGCTGCCGGGCCAGCAGCTGTATCGCCCTGGTCTCCAGGTCGCGCTGGATGTCGTCGACCTTCTCGTCGGCGGCGATGACGCTCTCGGCGAGCTTGAGGTCCGCGTCCAGCATCGCCGTGGTGGCGCGCCCGACCGCGGAGCCGACGAGCCGGGCCATCTCGACCAGGCTGTCCCCGATCGAGTCCAGCTCCTCGTGGTACGCGTCCCGCATGGCTGTCCTTCCCTCGTACGAATGTTCTTCCGGGGCACACGGCCCCGGCCGTTCTCACGGGGTCGCTCGGGCCCCTACGCTCCCACGGTGCGCCCGAAATGCGACCGGTTCGGCCCTCCACGGTGAACCGGAGGCGCCGTGCGGGTAAACACTGGGCGACAGCTCTTTCGGCGGCGCCGTCCAGGGCTGGGGCACTCTCGCGAGAGGCGCATAACCTGGGTGTATGGACGTTAATGCGGCCGTCGCCGCGGCAGCAGCGATCGCCGGGGTCTGTACCGGTGTGATCGCGATGCTGGCGTTCCGGTGGAGCGAGCGGGAGCAGGCCCGCCCCACCCGCACCTCCCTGCACACCGAGCCGGGGCTGCCCCCGGGTGTCGACACCGTACTGTCGGTGCTGCGCTCCTCGGCCGTGGTGCTGGACGAGAGCGACGCCGTCGTCAAGGCCAGCTCCGCCGCCTACGCGCTGGGTCTGGTGCGCGGCGGCAAGCTCGCCGTGGAGCCCATGCTCCAGATGGCCAGGGACACCAGACGGGACGGCGAGATACGGCAGGTCGAGCTGGATCTGCCCCGGCGCGGCACGGGACGGGGTGATGCCCTCGCGGTCTCCGCACGGGTCGCCCCACTCGGCTCCCGGCTGGTCCTCCTGCTGGTGGAGGACCTGACCGAGGCCCGCAGGATCGAGGCGGTGCGGCGCGACTTCGTCGCCAACGTCAGCCATGAACTCAAGACCCCGGTCGGCGCGCTCTCGCTGCTCTCGGAGGCGGTGCTGGACGCCTCCGACGACCCGGAGGCGGTGCAGCGCTTCGCCGGGCGGATGCAGAACGAGGCGACCCGGCTGACCAACCTCGTCCAGGAGCTCATCGACCTCTCCCGGGTGCAGAACGACGACCCGCTGGAGGACTCCGAGTCCGTCCGGGTGGACGAACTGGTGACCGAGGCCATCGAGCGCAGCCGGCACAGCGCCGACAGCAAGCAGATCACCCTCCTCGCGGGCGGCACCGAGAGCCTGCACGTGTGGGGCAACCGCGGCCAGCTCGCCGCGGCGCTCGGCAACCTCGTGGAGAACGCCGTCAACTACTCACCGGCCCGCACCCGCGTCAAGGTCGCGGGCCGCCTCGCCCAGACCCCGGGCGGCGATCTGATCGAGATCGCCGTCACCGACCAGGGCATCGGCATCTCCGAACGCGACAAGGAACGCATCTTCGAGCGCTTCTACCGCGTCGACCCGGCCAGGTCCCGGGCCACCGGAGGCACCGGACTGGGCCTGTCCATCGTCAAGCACGTGGCCGCCTCGCACGGCGGAGAGGTCACCGTGTGGAGCGCCGAAGGACAGGGCTCCACCTTCACCCTGCGGCTGCCCGAGGCGGGCAGCGCGCGGGAGCAGGCCGCACTCGACAAGGCCGACCGGCTCGGCCGGAACCGCCTGTCGGGCGCACTGCAGGAACCGGCCGCCTTCGAGGACGAGGAGCGGCCGTATGTCGATCAGGCTGATGAACAACTTTCCGCCCCGGAGGTCCTCCCGTGACCCGAGTGCTCGTCGTCGAGGACGAGGAATCGTTCAGCGACGCACTGTCGTACATGCTCCGTAAGGAAGGCTTCGAGGTCGCGGTCGCGGCCACGGGTCCCGACGGGCTCGACGAGTTCGAACGCAACGGCGCCGACCTGGTGCTGCTCGATCTGATGCTGCCGGGGCTGCCCGGCACCGAGGTCTGCCGGCAACTGCGGGGGCGCTCCAACGTCCCGGTGATCATGGTGACGGCCAAGGACAGCGAGATCGACAAGGTGGTCGGTCTGGAAATAGGCGCCGACGACTACGTCACCAAGCCGTTCTCCTCGCGCGAGCTGGTGGCCCGCGTGCGCGCCGTGCTGCGCCGCCGCGGCGAGCCGGAGCAGGAGGTCGCGCCCGCGGCGCTGGAGGCGGGCCCGGTCCGGATGGACGTGGACCGGCACGTGGTCACCGTCGGCGGCGGCAAGGTCGACCTGCCGCTCAAGGAGTTCGACCTGCTGGAGATGCTGCTGCGGAACGCGGGGCGGGTGCTCACCCGGATGCAGCTCATCGACCGGGTCTGGGGCGCGGACTACGTGGGCGACACCAAGACCCTCGACGTGCACGTCAAGCGCCTCCGCGCCAAGATCGAACCCGACCCGGGGGCGCCGCGCTACCTGGTGACGGTGCGCGGCCTCGGCTACAAGTTCGAGCCGTAGGCCGGCCTGCCCCACCGCACCCGGCCACGCCCTTCGCGGGGCGCCGAGGAGGGGCTTCCGGGCGGCGGACCCGCCCCGGCGGAGTCCGAGCGGCGCCGGGCATGTGCCTGCGGTGCCGGGCATGTGCCTGCGGTGCCGGGCATGCACGTACGGCGTGAGGCCGCACCCGTGGCGGGTGCGGCCTCACGCCGTACGCATGTGTGATGCGGTCGCCCGAGGCGCCCGCGGACCCCGCGGCTCAGTGGCCGGAGTGCTCGCCGCCCTGCTCGGTGCCCGGCGAGGTGCTGGGGGACGTCGCGCCCTCGCCCTGCTCGTCCGCGGAGGCGCCGGTGGAGGCGTCGGCGGACGGGCTGTCCGAGCCGCCCTCCCCGGGAGACGCGGAGGGGCCCTGCTCGGGCGCCCCGCCGGTCGGCGAGGAGTTCGGGCCGACCGTCTCGAAGGCGTGCTTGGCGGGCAGGACGGTGGCCCGCAGCTTGACCGCGCCGGTCCGGCTCAGGTCGAACGCGACCGGCTGCGCATTGCCGTCCTTGACGCCCGCGGCCTCGAAGTCCTGGAGCAGCGCGGAGGCGTTGCCCTTGCCGCCCAGTGCCAGCGAGCCGCCGGCCGGTACCACGAGCTTCTGCTCGCCCTTGGCGGGGCTCAGCTCGGCGCGTGCCCCGTCGACGCGGATGCCCTTGAGGGTCTGGTCCCGGTCCCCGTCGTTGAAGATCCGCGCCGTGACCGTCGCCTCGCCCGAACCCTTGGTGTCGGTGACGATGTTGGCGTTCTGGACCTTGATGACCCCGACGTGCGTCGCCGCGTTGTCGGGCTTGACCTCCAGCGTCTGCGCGTCGTTCCCGGCGCCGCAGGCGGTCAGCGAGACGGCGGCGAGCGCGAGGGTGGTGGCGGCGAGGGCGCCGCGACGAAGGCTGCTGCTCACGGCGGCGGCAACTCCTAGGCGAGCTATGGCGGCGGCACGCTCCAGAGCGCGTGCCGGTCGCGTACGGATGGGGCTTTCGCGTGCGCGCTCAGATTACCGACAGCCCGCTGGGGCCCCGCACCCGACCCTCCGACCCGGGCTTCCGCCCCGGGCCCTCCGAGCCGGAGTTCCGACCCCGGCCCTCCCGACCCGGCCTTCCCGACCCGGTCCTCCGGCCCGGGCTTCCCATGGAGGGGGCGGGCGTCGTTCCGGGTGCCGCCCCGGCGTGGGGGCGGCAGGGGGCGCGCGGCAGTCCCGTGCGCCGTCGAATAGCTCCGGCCGCGGTGCGGGCGACCTCCGTACGGGCGATTCCAGGAGAATGCGAGAGCTCGATGAAGAATTGATCAACGGGCTCTTGCGGGGTCATTGATCAATTCCCGGAAAGCGGGAAGGGAGGCGCGAAGATGCTACTCCCTACAGTCGGACAAATCGGTCACTCCGGACGTGTCGTGGTGCACTTCCCGAGGTCCTCGGAGCCTGTTTCCGCGGGTGTGCAGAACCGCTCCGACCTGCGAATACCCGCTTGCATTGGTTGGTCGATGCACGATAGAGGGTCGCTTGTCAAGCCCCGAGATGCGCCCTGACCTGCGAAAACGCCATTCAGAAGACGTCGCCGCCGTGTTACCCTGGATAGCCACGGAAGGGGTACCTGACACATGACGTTCAAGGTTGGCGACACCGTGGTCTATCCCCATCACGGGGCCGCGCTGATCGAGGCTATCGAAACTCGCCAGATCAAAGGCGTGGACAAGACCTACTTGGTTCTGAAGGTTGCGCAGGGCGATTTGACCGTTCGCGTCCCGGCGGACAATGCGGAGTTCGTAGGCGTGCGCGACGTCGTTGGTTCGGACGGGCTGGACAGGGTCTTCGAGGTGCTCCGCGCGCCGTACGCCGAGGAGCCGACCAACTGGTCCCGCCGCTACAAGGCGAATCTCGAGAAGCTCGCGTCCGGCGACGTGATCAAGGTGGCGGAGGTCGTGCGCGACCTGTGGCGCCGTGAGCGGGAGCGCGGCCTGTCCGCCGGTGAGAAGCGGATGCTGGCCAAGGCCCGGCAGATCCTGGTGAGCGAGCTGGCGCTGGCGGAGAACACGAACGAGGACAAGGCCGAGGCGCTGCTCGACGAGGTTCTCGCTTCCTGACATTCGAACTGCCCCACGATGCCGCGGTGCCCGGATGACATCAGTCGTCGCCGGGCGCTGCGGCATGTTCGGCGGCATGTCCGGGCAGGTACGCCGAGTGACACTGACCACCGGTTCCCGGGGGGCGCATAGGCGGGCATGCGGCCGGACGGACCGCGTGCTGGGCCGGGCGCCCGACTCGACCGCTGGTCACGGAAAGGGCTCGATCGAGTGGCTGCGCCCGGCACTCCCGCCGACCCAGGGCGCCAACCCTGGCCTGGGGGTACCCCCAGGCCATACCCACCCCGGCTGAGGACACAAACCCTGAACGCGCTACCGATGTCAATCGATTCCACGGACTTCGCTCCTTCCGGTGATCAGCACTCCTCGGAGGCCCCCGGACCCCGCACGGCCGTCGTCATCCCCGCAGCGGGCAAGGGCGTACGGCTCGGCCCGGGAACCCCCAAGGCGCTGCGCGAGCTGGGCGGGACGCCGATGCTCGTGCACGCCGTACGGGCGACGGCGCGGGCGCGCGCCGTCGAACTGGTCGTCGTGGTGGCACCGCCGGACGGTGCCCCGGCCGTCCGCACCCTGCTGGACGAACACGGGCTCCCCGAGGTCGTCGTCGTACCCGGCGGCGGAACCCGCCAGGACTCCGTACGCCTCGGACTGGCGGCACTGCCCGACACCGTCCAGACGGTGCTGGTGCACGACGCCGCCCGGCCGCTGGTGCCGGACGAGACGGTGGACGCCGTCGCGCGGGCCGTCCGCGCGGGCGCACCCGCCGTGGTGCCCGCACTCCCCGTCACCGACACCGTCAAGCAGGTCGAGCCCCGCCCCGGCGCCGAGCCGGAGCCCGTCACCGGCACCGTCGACCGCAGCCTGCTGCGGGCCGTGCAGACCCCGCAGGGCTTCGCCCGCACGGTCCTCGCCGAGGCGCACACCCGGCTGGTGGCCGAGGGCGACGGGGCCACGGACGACGCGGGCATGGTCGAACGGCTCGGCGTCGACGTGGTCGTCGTACCCGGCCACGAGGAGGCGTTCAAGGTGACGCGTCCCCTCGATCTGGTGCTCGCGGAGGCCGTGCTGGCCAGGAGGAGGGCGCACGATGCGTTCTGACGACACCGAGGACATTCAGGGCCCCGCCGGCCCCGCGCCGGCCGCCGCCCTGCCGCTGGTCGGCATCGGCACCGACGTGCACGCCTTCGAGGAAGGCCGCGAGCTGTGGTGCGGCGGACTGCTGTGGGAGGGCGAGCGCTACGGCCTCGCCGGGCACTCCGACGGCGACGTGGCCGCGCACGCGGCGTGCGACGCGCTGTTCTCCGCCGCCGGGCTCGGCGACCTCGGCACCCACTTCGGCACGGACCGGCCCGAGTGGTCCGGCGCCTCGGGCGTCGCGCTGCTCTCCGAGGCGGCACGCATCGTGCGCGCGGCGGGATACGACATCGGCAATGTGGCCGTCCAGGTCATCGGCGTCCGGCCGAAGATCGGCAAGCGGCGGGCGGAGGCGGTGCGGGCGCTGACCGACGCGGTCGGTGCGCCCGTCTCGCTCTCCGGCACCACCACCGACGGGCTCGGGCTGACCGGGCGCGGCGAAGGGGTGGCGGCCGTTGCTACTGCGCTGGTCGTCCGCCGCGGCTGAGTGGTGCCCCCCTTCGCTGGGTGCCCCCGTCTGTTGTTCGCCTCGGTGCGGCGCCGTTGTCGGGGGCTTCGCCCCCGAGCCCCCGTTGTCCTCGCCGGACGGGCGTTGGGGCGGCTCCGCCCCCCAACACCCCCCGCTAGTGGGCTCCGCCCCCTAGGACCCCCAGCCGCACCCATGTGAGCCCCTTGCGGACCTTGCTCCGGGCCTTTCCTTTGGTCCGTCGGGTGCGGGAGGAGTCCTGATGCCGTCCCTCACAGCACAAGAGCGCTCCCGCAGTCGAAAGGCCCCCGGCGGTTGCCGGATACGGGAGGGGGAGGGAGAAGTTGTGGTGCCTGGGGGTTTCTAAGGGGGCGGAGCCCCCTTAGCGGGGGGCCGTCGGGGGGCAGCGCCCCCCGACACGACCGCTCGGCGGCAGCCGGGAACGACGGGGGCGTGCCCCCACGAAGCTCGGCGGGTCTCCACCCGATGGTGAGGAGGACGCGGACCCGACGCGTACACCCCGCCTCCGACCGGATGTGAGATACCGTCCCGGCAGGCAGGGCCGCCGGGGCCCTGCGGCGCTCCGGCCAAGCCGCGGCTGCCTCGCGGTGTCGCGGCGTCGCGGCCCCGCGGCCCCGCGGTGTCCGCCCAGGCCCGTGTCCCGCATCGCGAAGAGGAAGGGAGCCGTTCCCGTGGCCCAGCAGGTGCTCTCCGAGGAACTGAAGAAGGTACTCGACGGAAAGGTCTTCGTCGCCGTCGCCACCGTCCAGCCGGACGGCAGCCCCCAGGTGTCGCCGGTGTGGGTGAAGCGTGACGGCGAGGAACTGCTCATCTCCACCACCGTGGACCGCCGCAAGACCCGCAACATGCGGCGCGACCCGCGGGTGACCGTCCTGGTGCACCCGGCCGAGGCGCCCTACACCTACGCCGAACTGCGCGGCACCGCCTCCCTCACCACCGAGGGCGGGCAGGAGCTGATCGACGAGCTGGCCCACAAGTACGTCGGCAAGAGCTATGCCGAGTTCAACCCCGCCTCCGACCAGGACGCCGAGCGGGTCGTGGTCCGGGTCAGCGTCGACAAGGTCGTCGGCCGCCTCTGAGCCGGCGGCCCACGCCCGCCCGGGGCACCCCGCGTCTCCGCCGTACCCCGGCGGCCGGCGAGGCCCGGTCCGCCCCGGGACATCCGTCCCGGCTCCGCTGCGGTCCGGGCACGGCGCGGCCCGGCGGGCTACTACCCTGGGCACCGTGACTCTTCGCCTGTACGACACCAGCGCCCGGCAGATCCGCGACTTCAGCCCGCTCGAACCCGGCTGCGTCTCGATCTACCTGTGCGGCGCCACCGTGCAGGCGCCGCCGCACATCGGGCATGTCCGCTCCGGACTGAACTTCGACATCATGCGCCGCTGGTTCGCCTACCGCGGCTACGACGTCACGTTCATCCGCAACGTCACCGACATCGACGACAAGATCATCGCCAAGTCCGCCGAGCAGGGCCGCCCCTGGTGGGCGATCGGCTACGAGAACGAGCGTGCCTTCGACGCCGCCTACCAGGCGCTCGGCTGCCTGCCGCCGACGAACGAACCCCGCGCCACCGGCCACATCCCCGAGATGGTCGAGATGATGCAGGTCCTGATCGACCGCGGCCACGCCTACGCCGCCGACGGCAACGTCTACTTCGACGTCCGCTCCTTCGGCGACTACCTCGCCCTCTCCAACCAGGAGCTGGACAACCTGCTCCAGCCCGCGGGCGAGGGCGAGACCGGCAAGCGGGACCCGCGCGACTTCGCCATGTGGAAGGCCGCCAAGCCCGGCGAGCCCTGCTGGGAGACCCCCTTCGGGCCCGGCCGCCCCGGCTGGCACCTGGAGTGCTCCGCGATGGCGCACAAGTACCTCGGCCGGGTCTTCGACATCCACGGCGGCGGCGTCGACCTCGTCTTCCCGCACCACGAGAACGAGATCGCCCAGTCCCGCGCCTTCGGCGACGACTTCGCCCGCTACTGGGCCCACAACGCCTGGGTCACCATGAGCGGCGAGAAGATGAGCAAGTCGCTGGGCAACTCGGTGCTCGTCAGCGAGATGGTCAAGCAGTGGCGCCCCCTCGTCCTGCGCTACTACCTGGGCACCCCGCACTACCGCTCGACCATCGAGTACAGCGCCGAGTCGCTGCGCGAGGCGGAGTCGGCCCTCGGCCGCATCGAGGGCTTCCTGCAGCGCGGCATCGAACTCGCCGGCCAGGTGGCCCCCGCCGCCCAGGTGCCGGCAGCGTTCGCCGCCGCCATGGACGACGACTTCGCCGTGCCGCAGGCCCTCGCAGTCGTCCACACCACGGTCCGGCAGGGCAACGCGGCACTGGCCGACGGCGACACCACCGCCGTGGCGACGGCCGTCGCCGAGGTCCGCGCCATGCTCGGGGTGCTGGGCATGGACCCGCTCGCCGCCGAGTGGTCCGGCGGGGCCTCCGGCGCCGGTGCCCGGCTCGAATCCGTGGTCGACTCGCTGGTCGGCCTGGTGCTGGAGCAGCGGCAGGCCGCGCGGGCCCGGAAGGACTATGCGACCGCGGACGCCATCCGCGACGAGCTCAAGCGCGCCGGGCTCGCCGTCGAGGACACCCCCGCCGGACCCCGCTGGGAGCTCGCCGGGGAGTGACCCGGGCCCCCCGGGGCGCCTGCCGCTCGCCTCTGCGGACCGTGGAGGAGGGCCCGGCTCTCCGGAAGGGTTCCCGCCCCTCCGGGGGGCGCGGCCCGCACCCCGGCCCGCACCCCGGCCCGCACCCCGGAAGGGGGCGCGGGTCACGGAGCGGAAACCGGTACCGTGGTAAGGCCGTACGTACATCCGACCGCTCGGCGAGCGCTGCGTACGTCCGGCCCTGCGGCCATCCGGCCATCCGGCCGGCCGCTCCACGAACGACGACAGGCCCGACGGGCCCAGGACAGGCCCGCGACCGGGTCGACGACAGGCCCCCGAAGGCCGCGGACAGCAAGGTAGGTGCCCACATGCCCGGGAAGAAGAAGGGGCCGCAGATCGGCAGCGGCGGCAACCGCCGCCGCGGTCTGGCGGGCAAGGGCCCGACGCCGCCCGCCGAGATGCGCAAGGGCCACGCCAAGCAGCGCGCCGCGCAGGCGAAGGCCCGCCGCTCCCAGGGCCGTCCGCAGCGCGGCAGCAAGGGCACCTCGGAGCTGGTCGTGGGCCGCAACTCCGTCGTGGAGGCCCTCCGCGAGGGCGTCCCCGCCAACGCGCTGTACGTGCAGCAGTTCATCGACAACGACGAGCGGGTCCGCGAGGCGGTCCGCGTGGCGGGCGAACGCGGCGGCATCCGTCTGGTCGAGGCCCCCCGGCCCGAGCTGGACCGGATGACCAACGGCCTCAACCACCAGGGCGTCGTCCTGCAGGTCCCGCCGTACGAGTACGCGTACCCCGAGGACCTGGCCGCCGCCGCCTTCGACCGCGGCGAGGACCCGCTGATCGTCGCCCTGGACGGGGTCACCGACCCGCGGAACCTGGGTGCCGTCGTCCGCTCCGCCTCCGCGTTCGGCGGGCACGGCGTGGTCGTCCCGGAGCGCCGCGCGGCCGGGATGACGGCCGGTGCCTGGAAGACGTCCGCAGGTACGGCGGCGCGCACGCCGGTCGCGCGCGCCACCAACCTCACCCGTGCGCTGGAGGGGTACCAGAAGGCCGGACTGACGGTGATCGGGCTCGCGGCGGACGGCGAACTGGAACTCGGCGAGGTCGCCGCGCTCGACGGCCCGCTCGTGGTCGTCGTCGGCAGCGAGGGCAAGGGCCTGTCGCGGCTGGTCGGCGAGACCTGCGACGTGCGGGTGCGGATCCCGATGCCGGGCGGGGCCGAGTCGCTGAACGCGGGTGTCGCGGCGGGCGTCGTACTCTACGAGGCGGCACGGCGCCGCGCCTGACACCGAGCGATTCCTGATGCCGAGCGGCTTCTGACGCTGAGCGACTTCTGATGCCGAGCGACTTCTGATGCCGAGCGACTTCTGACGCTGAGCGGACGGCTTCCCCCGGGCGGACGGATTCCGCGTACCCGGCAGCGCTCTGCTTCGGAGCGCTGCAGCGTTCCGTGCGGGCGGCGGTCGCATCGGCCTGGCCTATCGCGGGGGCCGCACCCGGTCCGGGTGGGCCCTCGGGGCTCGGTCGGGCCGTGCGGCGGCGCTCGCTCGGCTCACCACTCCGATGATCTCTTGACGGACCTCGGACAGATCGAGGCGGTCAAGGCAGTGTCCTAACCGTCCGTCACTCGGTTAGATGAGTGTGGACACCAGAACACCCCGCGCACCCGGCGCTTCGGGCCGCGGCTCCGGGCACAGCCCAGCGGGAAGCCCACGCGGTTTCTTCGACGACGAACCGGTGCTGAGCACGGTCAAGGTCCCGTCCGACCCCGCCGAGGTGGTCGTCAACCACGCGAGCTTCCGCGTGCGGCTCGGCGGGGCGGCCGCGCCGCCCACCGCGGCCATGCCGTACGCACCGTCCGCCGCCTCGGCCGTGCACGCCCGGGGCGCCCTGTCGCCCGCGGCGACCGCCACGGTGCCGACGCCGCCCACCTGGCCGCTGTCGCAGCCCGGACCGGCGGACGGGCGCGGGGCGCCGGCGTTCGGGGACACCGAGCCCGTCTCCGTCACCGCGGGCGGCAGCCCCTCCGGCACCCGCCGCCCCGGAGCCGGACGCCGCACACCCGTGGTGTGGAGCGGCGGCCCCGAGCCCGACGACACGGGAGCGACGAAGCTCATCCAGGCCGCCCGAACGGCGGGCCTGGTCGGCTTCGCGGACGGCGGCGGCACCGCCGAGTCCGACCCCACCGCCACCCAGACGCTGCCCCGCGTCAAGGGCCCCGGCATCGCGGGCCCGGGCCGCACCGGGAACGGCCCGGCCACCGTGGTCGGCCCGCCGCGCGGTCCCCAGCCCTCCGAGAGCGGAGGCCCGCTGCCCCCGCGCGAGCACCGCACCGAACCACTGCTGAAGGGCGTACGCCCGGCGCGCAGCGCGTTCGACGAGGACACCGGCGAGTTCGAGGCGGCCGGACCGGACACCGGCGAGCTGCCGACCGTCACCCACCGTGGCGGCCACCCGGGCGGCCCCGACGGCCTCGGCTACGCCCCCGGCCCCTACGCGGACGAGGCGTACCCGGACGACGAGGACGAGCACGCCCAGGGGATCACCGGGGCCCGGTCCCGCCGCGACACCGTCCGGCACGCGTACTACCCGGGCCGCCGGATGAACCTGGGCGTCGTCCTGCTCCCGCTGCGGCTCTTCCTGGGCTTCATCACGGTCTACGCCGGGATGGGCAAGCTGTGCGACCCCGTCTACTTCGACGGCGGCGAGCGCGGCTCCATGGTCACCTGGCTGCGCTCCCTCGACCCGTGGACGATCGCCACCCCGCTGCGGGACTTCGCCCTCGCGCACCCCGTCGGAGCCGGCCTCACGGTCGCCTTCCTCCAGGTCATCGTCGGCGTACTGACCATGTTCGGACTCTGGCAGCGGGTCGCTGCCGGAATCGGAGCCCTGCTCTCCGCCGCCCTGCTGATGACGGTCAGTTGGAGCAGCGTCCCCGCCTACGAGGCGCCGGACATCATCTATCTCGCCGCCTGGAGCCCCCTGATCATCGCGGGCGCCCCGGTCTACTCCCTCGACGGGCGGCTGGCGAGCGAGGCATGGCGCAGGCTCGGCCCCCGCGTCGAACTGCGCGACCTGCGGCGGCGTGTACTGCGCCGGGGCACCGTCATCGCCACCGTCGTCGTCGGCCTCGCACTGCTCGTCGGCTCCCTGCTGGGCAGCGCCGTCCGCTCCTCGCAGCCCGCCTCCGGGTCCGAACGCGGCGATCTGCCCACCAACCGGCTGCCGGGCTCCCCGATGCCGCAGGAGCCGGGCCGCTCCAGCTCCGGCCAGGCCACCCAGGGCCCGTCCGGCGCCGACGGCCGGGACGGCGACAAGGACAGCCGGGACAAGGACGGCAGCCCCTCGGCGGAGGAGACCAGCCCGGGCGAGCAGCGGGCCACCACCGGCCCCGAGTCCACCCCCAGCCAGGGCCGCACCCAGGGCGCCAACCAGGGCAGCGGACAAGGGGCCGCCACCCCCGGACAGCAGCAGGGCACCACGGCACCGCCGGCCCAGCAGCAGCCCGCGCCGCAGCAGCCGCAGGCCAACCCCGGCGGCAGCGGTGGCTCCAGTTCCGGCGGCTCCAGCGACTCCGGCACGAGCGCCTCGTCGTCCGGCTCGGGCAGCGGGTCCTCGTCCGGCAGCAGCGGCGGCCGCCGCGGCGCACTGGGCGGACTGCTCGGACGCTGACCCGCGGCGGCGGGCGGGCCGCGGAGGCGGTTCGGTTCCGTACCGTTCTGCGGCTGGGCCGCTGCCGAGGCGCCGAGGGCGTGTGAAGCCGGGTGGGGTCGTCGATCTTCCGGGATCGACGACCCCACCCGGCTTCGGGTTTCCGGCCGTCGCCCAGCTCCTGTCCTGTCCTGCCTTGTCCTGCTCTGGTCGGTGCCTGCGGAAGGGCTCGGCTTCGCTCGCACGCGGCCACGGCAGTCGCCGCACAGGTGGTCCCGGCCTGCGCAGTCTGCGCGGCTCGCGCCGGACCGGCGGGAAACCGCGAGGACCGAAGAGGCGGACCGAAGAGGCGAGCCGAAGAGGCGTGCCGGAGAGGTGCGGGAGGTACGACCCGGTGCGGGAGGTACGAGCCGGTGCGGGAGGTACGAGCCGGGCAGGTACCGCAGGGACCTTCAGGACAGCCCCGAGGGCTTCAGCGCGGGGTGCCGTCGGCGAGTTCGCGGGCGGCCTCGCGCAGGTCCTTCGCGGTGTCGATGGCCCGCCAGTACGAGCCCTGCGGCAGCGGGAAGCCCGCCAGCGCCCGCTCGCGGGCGAGACGCGGGAAGGTGGTCCGCTCATGGTCCCCCCGCTCGGGCAGCAGCCCGACGAACCGGGGGGAGAAGACGTAGACACCCGCGTTGATCAGATAGGGGGAGGGCGGCGCCTCGATGAAGTCGAGGACGTGACCGAACTCGTCGGTCTCCACCGCACCCCAGGGGATGCGCGGACGGGCGAGCGCGAGCGTGGCGGTGGCGTCGCGCTCGGCGTGGAAGTCGGCCATCTCGCGCAGCGAGAAGCGCGTCCAGATGTCGCCGTTGGTCGCGTACCAAGGCTCTTCGGGCCGCGGCAGCGAGCGCGCCGCGAACTTGAGCCCGCCGCCGCGCCCCAGTGGTTCGCGCTCGACCACCGTCGTGACGCGGCAGGGGAGTTCCGCCTGCGCGAGCCACTCGTCGAGCACCTCGGCGAGGTGTCCGCAGGAGACGACGACATCGGTGACGCCCTCGTCCGCCAGCCAGGCCAACTGATGGCCGATGATCGGTACTCCCGTGCCGGGGATCTCCACCATCGGCTTGGGACGGTCGTCGGTGTACGGCCGCAGCCGTGATCCCTGTCCACCGGCGAGGATCACGGCCTGGGTCGGGTGCTGGGTCATGTGGCGCAGCCTATGCGCCACACGACCCACCCCGGTTGTCACGCCCCGGTCCGGCGCATCCGGAGCTCTCGCGGCGTCAGCTCAACTGCGCGACCCCGTAGGCGAACGAGGTGTCGCACACCGGCCGCGAGAACCGCTGCGCGCGCTGGGCCCCGTACTTGTGGACGGCGGCCTTCCCCAGCGCCCGGGCGATCGAGGCGCAGTGGCGGGCGAGCGACGGCTTGCGGGTGATGGCGCGCTGGAGGCTGTTCAGCGCCACCCCGGGGTCCTGCTCCTGGAGTTCGGCGATGAGCCGGTCCCGGAGCTGGTGCTCCGGCGTGTGGCGGGTCGCCGGCCCGGCGGGCGTCGAGGCAGTGTCCGCCGACGCCTTGTGTGCCGAGGAGGCGAGAACCGGTGCGTCCGCGGGCGCGGATGCCCACGGAACATACGTGACGGCGAGGGTCCCGGACAGGACGAGCACGACCGGGAGTACGAGTGCGAGGGATCGGCCGATACGGCGGGCTGCATGGTTCACGCCCGCGATGGTAGCGGGGGGTGGTGATTTGGCGACATTTTGTCACCACTTCGAGGGACGGGAACCCGGCTTGTTCGAAGAAATGTCGCACGGGAGAGGGAACAATCCGGCGGCGAGATGACGCCGGAGGCCGACGCGGTCCGTACGGCCGACCCCGCAGGGAAGTGCCGAGCACGACGGGACGAGGATACGGGCAGGAGCCTGGCCCACACGGACCGACAGGCCGAACGCTGCAGGAACCCGGCACGACACCGGCCCCGTACAGGGCGAAGCGCCTGCCCGAGGCGGGGAACCGGATCCCGCGGACGCGGGATGCCCCCACGCCCGGGTCCCGGACAGCGAGCCCGCGGGCGGACGGCCCGCGGGCTGCTGCCGCGTCAGTGGCTCAGGAGCTGAGCCGCTCAGTCGCTGAGCCGCTCAGTCGCTGAGCCGCTCAGTCGCTGAGCCGGCTCAGTCGTCGAGGTGCTGAGGCGCTCAGTCGCTGAGGCGCTCGCCGGACGAGGTGGCGAAGACGTGGGCCTCGCCGCCCTGCGGCACCACGTGGATGGTGGAGCCCTTCTCCGGAACGCTGCGGCCGGGCACCCGGACCACCAGGTCGCGCTGCTCGCCGCCGATGTCGGCGGTGCCGTAGACGTAGCCGTCGGCGCCCAGCTCCTCGACGACGTTCACCGTGACGGGAACACCGGCGTGCTCGCCCTTGGCGAGGCCCTTGCCGCCGCCCTCGCCGTCGACGATCTCGAAGTGCTCGGGACGGACACCGACCGTGACGGTCTTGTCGCCCTTGTCCGCGGCGGAGCTGACGGCCTCGCGCTCGACCGGCACCACGCTGTTGCCGAACTTGACGCCGCCGTCGGTGATCGGGACCTCGACCAGGTTCATGGCGGGGGAGCCGATGAAGCCCGCGACGAACAGGTTGGCGGGACGGTCGTACATGTTGCGCGGGCTGTCGACCTGCTGGAGCAGCCCGTCCTTGAGCACGGCCACCCGGTCGCCCATGGTCAGGGCCTCGACCTGGTCGTGGGTGACGTACACGGTGGTGATGCCGAGGCGCCGCTGGAGGCTCGCGATCTCGGTACGGGTCTGGACGCGGAGCTTCGCGTCCAGGTTGGAGAGCGGCTCGTCCATCAGGAAGACCTGCGGCTCCCGGACGATGGCCCGGCCCATCGCGACCCGCTGCCGCTGACCGCCGGAGAGCGCCTTGGGCTTGCGGTCCAGGTACTTGGTCAGGTCGAGGATCTTGGCCGCGTCCTCGACCTTCTTGCGGATCTCGGTCTTCGCCACGCCCGCGATCTTGAGCGCGAAGCCCATGTTGTCGGCCACGGTCATGTGCGGGTAGAGCGCGTAGTTCTGGAACACCATCGCGATGTCCCGGTCCTTCGGCGGAAGGTGGGTCACGTCGCGCTCGCCGATGCGTATGTTGCCCTCGTTCACGTCCTCCAGGCCGGCGAGCATCCGCAGCGAGGTGGACTTGCCGCAGCCGGAGGGACCGACGAGAACGAGGAACTCCCCGTCCGCGATCTCGATGTCGAGCTTGTCGACGGCGGGGGTGTCGGCGCCCGGGTACACCCGGGTCGCCTGGTCATAGGTGACCGTGGCCATGTTCGCTTCTCCTTCACCGGCAGGTACGTGCCGGACGATCCGTCGTAAAGGGAGGTGTAGTCCACTGCGTGGACCTGGCGAGACGCTAGCCGCTGCACGCCCGTTTGTCAGTAGTCGCAAGCATCACGATCCCTCTCCCAGGTACACTGCACGAGCGACGCACCCCCGCCGCCTTAGCTCAGCTGGTTAGAGCATCTGTCTTGTAAACAGAAGGTCGTCGGTTCGAATCCGACAGGCGGCTCCGCAGGTCAGAGGCCCGTCCCGGGGTTCCGGGGCGGGCCTCTGTGGTGCCGTACAGCAGCGAAGTACAGCAACCGGGATGATCGTTACGGGCCGCTACGAGTCCTCGTCGGACTCCTCGGGGTCGTCCGGCGGGCTCTGGCCGAAGCCGCGGGAGAGCCGTTGCAGTGCTTCGCGGATCTCCTCGTCACTGGCCTCCGAGTACACGTCGAAGGTCATCGTGAACTTGGAGTGCCGCAAGATCCGCTGCGCCACCTTGGGGTGCACCTTCATGGCGACGAGCAGCGAACCGGTGGTGTGCCGGGTGTTCCGGAGCGGGATTGCGCGGACGCCGGCTTGGCGGATGCGGACGGCGAAGGCCCGGGTGAGGTTGCCGGGCTCGATCGGCGTCCCGTAGCGAGTGGTGAAGATCAGCCCATGCATGTCCTGCCAGAGCTCTCCGGCCGCTTCTCGGTCCTCCTGTTGATGCTGGCGACGCTGCCGTAGCGCTGCGAGGCAGAGCTCCGGCAGGGGGAGGAAGTCCTCCGAGTCCTCCGTCTTCGTCTCCCGGTGCAGGACCTCACGGCCCGCACGCTGTAGTTGGTGGTCGATGTACAGCTCTCCGGTGTCGAAGTCGATGGACTCCCACGTGAGGCCGAGGATCTCACCGCGACGGAGCCCGAGGGTGAGCGCCAGGACCCACGCGGCGTACAGCGGGTCGTCCGAGGTGACGGCGTGTTCCAGGAGGCGGCTGGCTTCCCCGACGGACCACGCCTTGACCTTCCGGCGTCGCGGCTTGGGGACCCGTACGAGCTTGGCGACGTTGCGTGGGATCTCCTCCTCGATCACGGCCTGACTCAGAGCCGCGCGGAGGGTGTCTCGGGCGATCTGGACGACCCGCCCGCTCGGATACTGCTCGCAGCACTCGCCCTTGGCGCAGCAGCGCTGCCGCTCGGGACGGCGCTTGGCGTCCTTGCGCAGGGCAAGCCAGTTCAGATGTCACCCGATCGTGCATCAGACCCCCACCTTGTAGGTGGCTTCCGCTTGAGCGATTCCGGAACGTCCCGTTTCCTCAGCGTTGCGGATAGCGGCGCGCGTTTGCCACCGCCCCACCAGCAGAGCGGCGGGGATACCAACAGCAGTCACCGCAGCAGCCGCTATGGCCCCGATTCCTTGCAGATCCATACTCAGATCGTGCCTCATGTGAGACCCGCGTGAGGTGAAGCCCAACCACAAGGTCCCAGTCCCGGAGGCTTTGGCGCTGGTTTACCCTGCCGGTACGCCCCTGGTTTTGGCCGGGCGACCGCACGGGCACACAGGAGCCACCCGTGGCTACGAAGACTTTCGTGCTCAACACTGAACCCCCACGTCGCCGACATCGGCGGAACCGAGCTGAAGTTCTCCCCTGGGCGGCCACCTCCGTCACCGTCGCACCGGCGAGCACTGCCAGGACAGCCCGGTATCTCTGCTCGACCACGCTCAGCTCCACCAGCACGGCCCCTGCCCTCCCTGCACGCGGATACGACGCGCACAGCAAAGCCGAGACAAGCGGTGTCAAGCATCAGGTGAAGCCACAACGTCAAGCATCAACCGAGACAAGACACCAGCACCCGAAGCGCGTGCGTAACAACTTTCTCTACGACTTCAAGGCGGCCCGCTCACGCGGGCCGCGCGCGGCCCGGGCACCGGCCGGGCCTGCGCTCCTGTCTCCGCCCAGCTCCAGCCCGGCCGGCGCCCGTGCCGCGCGCACCGCAATCAGCCGTCTAACGTCAGAGAAGGGGTACATCGTGGCTGGGGCGGTCGGCTCCACGGCTTTAGGCAGCCACTTTGGCGCGAGCCTCGAAGATCATGGCCCCAACGTCGTGCTTTACCGGGCAGGTCCACAGACTGCCCGACGCGCCGGAAGCTTACGAGGCCATGATCGCTCGCGCCGAAGCACCTCCAGCCCAAAGCCGCTCCGCCGACCTATCTCCTTTCGACACACTCACTCGTCAAAGGTGCCCTGCACATGAGCTACACGCTTAACCTCAGGCACTGGCTCCCGCAAGATTTCAGCCGGTTGCGACATTTCTTCATGCCCGACCGTCTCGCCATTGACAATTTCGTCGAGCATGGCAATCAGCTTTGGCTGCAACTGCAAGGTGCGCTCCACAATCCATAGCACTCTGAGCAGTTCCTCAGTCATCTCAGCCGTCCAGCGCTCCGGCCTAATGCCATCCAGCGAAGAACTGCGTCGACCGGCACCCTCGGCGAGGCGGTACGCTACCCACGATTGCACCGGCTCGAAGCCACTGACTGAGAAGTCCCATACTTCTGGCGCCACGGGAGCAAATTTTCCGGTTCCCACGTGGAGTACTCGGCTTTGCCGGTCGTAGAACACCTCGTCCGGATAACCAGCGGGATCACCGGGAACCGCCTTGACGCACCTGGCTCCCCCTTGCGGAATACTCACACGTGCGCCCGATTCAGCAGACCTTTCTCCGAAAGTCTGTAGGGAAATTAGCTGCCACCCGATTTCCACCGCCTGTGTGAATAGGTAAACATTTTTGGTGATCGGAATGCGAGGGCCCGGCAGTACCAATTCTTCGCTGAACTGATCAACATAGGAGGGAGAGGACAAAACCGCATAGCAGTAAGCGAAAATGTCCTCCCCTGTCACTTCTTGGCTGAACAGGCTAGACAGCTTCTGTACCAGTGCTGGGTTGGTGTTGGCCTCGGTCCCCGCTGCGTCGCGCCAGAGTGGAATGACGTCCTTCCCGCCAAAGGACCCTCGGAAATGGTGAAGGTCAGGAACGTACGCCGTGACGCTCGCAGCGGGCCCTAGCCCGAGAACACCCGTTAGCAGGCTCGTCATGTACACCTGCTTGTCAGAGTGGACGCGCCACAAATCCGCACGCGGCCGGTCAGCTAGCCTGCTATCCGCGAAGGCGAATTGCCTGTCGAGAGTTCTGTAGCCATATCGGACAGTAGTTGGCTCATCCTGCGGACGCGCATTCCTCAGCACTGGAAGAGCAGGTGGCATGTTCTCGGGATCCATGCCAAGGACTCGTGAATACGCTCGGTCAAGGTTGCGGGCAGGTCGGACTACGAACAGATCCGCCTTTCTTTCGTCAGGGGCGCTGGTCAATGTCTGCCAGCGGCGCCCTAGAGTATGGGTGTCTGGAGCGATCGGCCAGGTTCGCTTGAACTGGACCCCTGAATGCTGCCAAGGGAAAACATCGGTCAACAGAGGCCAGGCAAAGTAGTCACCAGACTGCTCCGGGAGAAAGGGTTCGTGCCAACTTTCGAAGCATCGCTGCCAGGACATATCATCAAACGTCTTCACGTCACCGAGTCGCGTAAGCTTCTCTTGACGCGTTCCTGTGATACGCGCATACCAGACAGTGGCCGGCTGGTCAGGCTTGGGAGTCCCGTAACGAACACCGACCGCAATGGCCACAGGATTCTGGATGGCGAACACGTTCTCGGTCTTACGGGCCCCGAGGTTGTCTCCCTCCAGGTCAATAATCCAGAGCTCATCGAAAGCCTTCCTCATCGTCTCACGCATTCCGACGAAACCCGGACCGCGAAGATAGGAGGAGGCCGTGATGAAGCTGACGATGCCGGGTTCGTCCGTCGACTCCAGCACCTTCCACAGAGCCCAGCGCCAGAAGTACACATACAGATTATAGAGATTCTTGACATGACCACCCATGCCGACCTCAATGGCCGGATTGACGAAGTCAGCAAGGATCCCGTCATCCCCGTGGTCCCCGAATCGCACCCATCCGCCTTGACGTTCCACTCCCACATCATCTGAGCTTATGGTCTGCCGGTAATAGGGCGGATTGCCAATGCAAGCAAGAACGGGAGCACTCGACTTGACCTTCCGAGCCCGCTTGTGTTCCTCCGCCAGACGGCGGTGCAACAAATCGAGTGACAATTGCCCCTCAGGCTCACAAGGCGACTCGAGAGTATCCGTCAGGTAAATATGGGCTCCATCTGCCGGCAGTTCACCCCCTGCCGAAATAATTTGCTCCGCGAGCCTAAGGTGCGCAACAGCATAGGGGCCGACGAGCAACTCGAACCCATGTAGGTTCTTTGCGGCCTTAGTGGCCCGGGCGCCTACAGCACCCCCGCCGTAAGCGTTCTCAACCAGTTCGAGGCTGCGGCGGAAGGCCGCGAGCGGGTAAGCTCCTGTCCCCACTGCTGGATCCAACACCGTGACGTCATCGTCAGCCATTCCAAGAGGCTTACCAAACTTACTGATGAGAAGGTCCGTGACAAGGTTTACTTGGCAGCCTACAACTTGCGCAGGAGTGTAGTAAACTCCGCGATTTTTGCGCAATTTCTCGTCGTAGGCAGCCAGAAAATCTTCATAGAAGTAAATCCAGGGGTCACCGTGCCGACTAACAGCCTCAGGATCCACAGCCGCGATCGTACGCTCGAGGAGGTCCAGCGGCACCTCAATCTCTTTGCGCGCATCCGGCTGAGCCAGCACTCTCAGGACCTGGGCAAGCAGACCGTGCCCTTTGTCCAAAGCATCAGCGGCGTCCCGCCGCAGGTCGGTTACGCCCTCGAGACGCGCAAGCAGCATCGCATAAGTCAGTGTCTGGGCGTACGCGTCCGCGAACTGGAGATCATCCGCGTCACCGAAGAGGAACCTACGCCATTCCTCAGCCAGTATCGACATTGCAGATCCCGGGATGGCTAGCGAAGAAAGCACATCCGTACGCAGATATTTACAGAGAGGAGCTAGCTCCTCTGCGAGTCCACGAGGGGAATCGGGAACGACTGGATCCCACGTCAGGAAGTTGCGAATTAGTTCACTGTATTGGGTTACATTGTCGTCACTGATAGCGTTACGCCCATCCGACGTAACGTCCCCTGTAAACCGAACAACCTTACCTACCAGTTGGCCAGTACGGTAAAGTGCCCATTCATTGCCATCCGTGTAAACCACGTTCGGCAGTGACTTGAATTTTTCCCACTGCTTCTTGTTGTCGCCCTTGAACTTGCTGGTACGGGCTCCCGTGCCCGGCGCCTTCAGTTCAATATGCCCACAAAGCAAGCCCTTAACTGCCAGACCAATATCGGGCCGACCGCCGAGTCCAGAGACAACGGACTCCGTCTTAGTCGCAACAGTACGCCCGTAGGCTGTTCCAGCCTTCACCAGCAGCGTCGTGGTAGGGGACTTAAGTTGGTCTTCTTGCTGGCCTGGGATATTCAGGGCCCATGTCGCTGTCAGGCTTTCAGCAAAGCTCACCAAGGCGTCTTTCATCGAGGCCATACGAGATGAGGACACAGGCCCCCCACTTTCTCCCAAGCGGACATTGCATCCATGCAACCCAAGGCTCGTGGTTGACCCACGAGCGGCCCAGGGCCACCGGATCTTCCCCGAGCATAGTGGGCCTGACCACGCACAGTGAACAGGTACTGGCACGAATGACACAGGGCCGAGAGGTACGGCAGCGCCATTGCTTCGCATCATGTTGGTGGGCGGCGGTGGACTCCAGCACTCCTCCGGGACGCTGAGAAACCCCTCTCCAGTGGACCACCTGTGGCCAGAAGCCTGGCTCTTGCCCCCAGACAAGCCGCTGAGTTGCCGCAACGCCTTGTCCTCATGCGCCCTCCGGAGCCGTTGCAGTACAGCAGCGGAGTACAGCAACGATGCCGACCGTTGGCGGACGCAGGCCCGCGTAGTCGTCGCACACCTGACCGTTCCGACCGTACATGTCCGAGCTGTCCACAGCTTGTAAACAGAAGGTCGTCGGTTCGAATCCGACAGGCGGCTCCGCAGGTCAGAGGCCCCGCATCATGATCGATGCGGGGCCTCTGCGGTGTCGATGACGGCAGTTTTGACGGCAGCCGTCCTAGCGGACCACGAATCGGCGGGGCCGTCGTCTCCGCTGAGGGCATTCCCCAGTCGCCCGATGGCGTCGCGCTGCTCGTCGAGGCGTACGGGGGTGCAGATGTCCGTGGTCACCCGGATCAAGGCGGGCCGCTGGAGCGGCCCCGCGCACTCTGGCGGACCGGGGCCGCCGCCCGTTCCTGCCTCCGCCCCGTTCGCGTCGGCCCTGCCTCCAGCGCGCAGAACCGCCCAGCAACCCAGCCGTCCGTCAAGAAGCGTTTGGCTCCGGCCGCTGTGATTCGGCAGGCCGCTGGACGCCCGTGAGGACGAACACGGCCAGGCGCACGACGGCGCCCGACCAGGCGCAGGGCCGGATCACTGAGAAGATGCGCGAGGGGGATCCAGGATCCCCGGGCGCTCCGAGCCGATAGTGAAGGACCACATCCATGCCCGGAACGGCGGGGGTGAGGGCATGGCGAATGCCTGATGGGCAGGTGACCGACCGTGGGGCAAGGAACGTGAACTGGCCCTCGACTGGTCGACGGCACGTTCCCTGCCGGATGAGTTGGGCCGGGTCTCACTCCTGCAGGACGTATTCGGCCTGCTCTCCGTCTCTTGGCGAGGTGCGGAGTGTCAGCACACGGGCAGGGCATACACCGAGCGGTCGGTCATGATGAAGACCCGGTTGCCGTCGGCCACCTGCCACGCATTCTGCGCCAGGGGGATGTCGTACCGCCACAGGATGGAGCCGTCCGTCTTGTCGACGGTGATGACCTCGCCCTCCAGCTCTGTGTCGATGCCCCAGACGCCGTTGCCCTGGACCAGGGTGGGAAGACCTCCGCTGACCATTCCCCGGCCGCTCCAGATCTTGCTCCCGTCGGTGCTGCGCAACTTGAAGAGCAAGGGCTCATTGACGGCGTACACGGTCTCGTCGTCGGTGATCGTGGCGGGACTGAACGGCCTGTCGTAAGAGGTCTTGTCCCGGATCGTCCAGAGTTCCTTGCCGTCCTGCAGCCGCCGTGCTGTGAGAGTCGTTCCGTTGAGAAGCACGATGCTCTTCCGGATCGCAGGCCGGACCAGGCTGTCCCATTGCTTGCGCACTTTCCACACCAGACGGCCGTCCGTCGTGTCGAAGGCCAGTATGTCGCCCTTGTCGGTGGAGACGACGAGTCGTTCGTGGGCGGCGGCACCCGGCGGGGCGAGAGTGCCGTTGAAGCCCTCGGGGAACTTTCTGCTCCAGCGGACCCGGGCGTTCGACCGGGCGACGGCACACAGCCGGTGATCCTTCGTACGGAGGTAGACCGTGTCCTCGTCGGCGGCGAGCAAGGCGCTTGCTCCCACAGGGGCGCTCCAACGGGGCTCCCCGGTGGCGGCGATGAAGGTCCGCAGCGTTCCCGCCTCGTCGACGGCCGCGATCAGCCGGTCGGAGAGGGACAGGTAGCGGCTCTTGGGACGGATGTCCCGGTGTACCCACCGCTGTTTGCCGTCCACGACGTTGCACGCGGCGATCCCGCCGTCACGGTGGCCGAAGACGAGGACGTCCCGGACCGGAAGCACGGCCGGTGTGCCCTCGGCTATGTAGAGCGGACCCCACAGGGCCTTGGGCGAGCCACCGACGACGAAGTCTCCGTCGTCCCGGTCGAGGACCTTCGCCTTGGGCGTACGGGCAGCGGGAGGAAAGGCGAACAGGTCCTTCTCCTTCGCCTCGGACCGTTCGCGAGACCACAAGGTGAAGGCCGCACCTCCACCCGCTGCCAGGAGTGTGCCGCCCCCCGCCAGCCCTGTGACCATCCGGCGGCGGCTCAGCCCGCGGTCGGCCTCGGAGGGTCCGGGCGCCGTCAGTGCTCGGACATGGCTCTCGCGCTTCTTGATCTCCTCGGCCAGGGGGCCGCGCCGCCAGCAGCGTTCGGCACCCCGGGGCGGGGCGCAGGCGACGGCGATCCCGGCCGGCGCGGGCCGGGCCGTCGGCTCCTTGGCCAGGAGCGGCGTGATGAGCGGAAGCAGCGCCTCGGGCACGGTGCTCAGGTCCGGCTCGTCGTGGACGACCTTGTACAGCAGCGCAGCGATGTTGGTGGCGTCGAAGGGAGGGCGGCCGCCCGCCGTCTGGACCAGCACCGCACCGAGGGAGAAGACGTCGACAGCCGGCGTGACCCGGTGGCCGAGCGCCTGTTCCGGGGCGCTGTAGCCGGGGGTGATCGGGACCTGCCCGGTGGGGGTGAGCGTCAGACCGTGCTGTGGGCGGGCGATGCCGAAGTCGATGATTCGCGGACCGTTCGACGTCAGCACGATGTTGGCGGGCTTGAGGTCACGGTGGATCAGGCCGGCGGCGTGGATGTCGCAGAGCGTACGGGCGATCGAGGCCGCGATCGCCCGTACGGCCCGCTCCTCGAACGGGCCGTGCGCCTCGACCGCCTGTTCCAGAGTCGGTCCCGCAAGGAACTCGGTGGCGATCCACAGTCGTCCGCCTTCGGTCTGCGCTCCCAGCACGGCCGCGACCCCTGTACTGGTCACGGCCCGCGCTGCCTGGGCCTCTCGGATGAATCGCCGGTTGAGGTCGGCCTCGTCGACCACTTCGGGGCGCAGCACTTTGACCGCTGCGGCCGTTCCTGTCCTGTCCACCCCGAGGTAGACCTTCCCCATCCCTCCTTCTCCGAGCACACCGAGCAGTCGGTAGGGCCCGAGTCGGATCGGGTCACCGGTGCCGAGAGGGGTCATTCGAGAGCACTCCGATACGGGTCGGGGGCGGCTGTCGGGTCAGCGAAGGGGGAAGGCGGCCAGGAAATGGTCGTCCGAGGCGATGATCACCTTGTTGCGCTCGTCGGCGAAGAAGCGCGTCCCGGTGGTTCGGTACTGGTGATGCGTGGTGTGCGAAGTGAGGCTCACCGCGCGCAGCACACCGTCGGCCGTGCTCTTGGCGTAGGCGTACTTGGTGCCGACGACGGGGCGGGAGGTCAAGGCAGCACGCGAACCGTAGGAGTCGCGCTGCGTCCAGCGGTGCTTCCCGTTGTCGGCTGCCACACAACGGAGTCCGCTTCCCTCCTCCACGACGTAGAGCTTCCCGTCCTTCAGAGCCGGCGGGCCATAGCGGCCTGACCGTTCCCAGCTGGGTTTGCCGTCGCTCAGACGCAGCGCCCGCAGCCGGCCGACACCCAGGTAGAGGTGCTTGTCGTCGCTCGTCAGCGGATGGCGTGCCTGATCCGGCTCCACACCCTTCAAAGGCTGGTCCCAGACGGTCTTTCCGGTGCGGAGGTCGCGTGCGTTGACCCGTACCGTGTCGTCGTTCATGTGCTGCAGGGCCACCAGCCGGTTCCCGGCGACTTTGGCGGCCAGGAAGTGCAGGTCGTCGGACTCCGCCGGGTGGAACGGAATCGGCTCGTACCAGCGTTCGTCACCGCTGTCGAGGTTCAACGCGGTCACGTGCCAGGGCATCTCGCGCTCGTACAGCTTCGTCTTGTGCCGTCGCAGAACGGCCAGGTAGGCGATGCCGTCGGAGACACCCAGGAGCTGTACGGAGAAGAGCTTGCCGCTCGGATCGCGCAGGTCGATCTCTTTGCGGTCCTTGCCGGAGGCCAGGTCGAGCCGGGCCAGGCCCCGAGTCACGCCGGGCGGTTGCTCGTGATTCACGACGTGGAGGACGTGCTTGCCGTCCGAGGCCAGGTGCCAGGACCGCGCGATGCGGGTGGTCCAGCGCACTGTGCCGGAGGCGGTGTCGACGCCGTAGGCCCTTCTGGACGGCAGGATGGCCAGACCATCGATCACTATCGGACTGGCCGGGGACTCGTATCCCAACGGGCCACCGAGCTGAACCTGCCACAGTGAGTCGAGCTTCTTCTTGGGCAGCGGCGAGACGGAGGGTCCGGGCGTCGGTTTGTGGTACGGCGCCGGGGCCGGCCCACCGCCTCGGACGAACAGCGCCCAGGCCCCTCCGCCTGCCCCCGCGAGGCCGAGTATGGAGGCGCCCCCTGCGAACAGCAGTTGCCGTCGGGAGAGTTTGCCAGTCCCCGGGGGTGCCTGCGGTGGGGGTCCTGTCGCCCCCTCCATCACCGGCGCCGGTAGCCGTTCGTGCTGTACGTGCCAGATGTCCTCCGCCCGTGCGCCGATCTGCTGCAGCACAGCGCCGGGCAGGTCGTCCGCGAACTCCCCACCTCCTTCGTGCAGCTGATCCCGCAGCTCGGCAGTGGTGGGACGCTCGGCCGGGTCCTTGGCCAGCGCGCGGGCGAGAACGGGCACGAGCGCGTCGGGAACACCGTCGAGGTCGGGCGCTGTGTAGCGGACCCGGTAGATGAGCTCGGCAGCCTGCCCGTCACCGAAGGGGCCGTGCCCGGTGGCGGCGAATACCAGCACCGCAGCGAGGCCGAACACATCGCCCGCCCAGCCGTGGTGCAGGCCGCCGGCCTGCTCAGGGGACATGAACGCGGGCGTGCCGATCTGGCTGCCGGCGCGGGTGAGCCGGTCGTCTCCGAGAGCGCGCGCGATACCGAAGTCGATCACCTTCGGCCCCTCCGCGGTGATCACAATGTTGGAGGGCTTCAGGTCGCGGTGCACCACGTCGGAGTGGTGCAGTTGGCCCAGCGCTGCGCACAGTGCCGTACCCAGCCGTCGCACGGATGCCTCCGGCAGTGGTCCGGCGACTTCCACCGCTTCGCCGAGCTGCGGGCCGATCAGGTACTCGGCGGCGAACCAGGGAGTCTCGGCGCGTGGATCGGCGTCGAAGACCCGGGCGCCGTGCTCACCGCCGATGACCCGGGCGGCGTCTGCTTCCAGCCGGAAGCGGGTGCGGAAGTCGGCGTCGTGGGCGATCCGAGCGTGCAGTGTCTTGAGCGCGAGGGTCCGGCCGTCCGGTGAACGTGCCATGTAGACGGTACCCATACCGCCGCTGCCGAGCCTGGCAATGAGTTGGTACGGGCCGAATGCCTCGGGGTCGTCGTGGTGGAGCGGAGAGAGCATCGATGCTTCAGCCTCGGGGGTCGGCGGGCCGGTTCGGAAGGCTCGTGGTCAGGACCCTGGCCGATTGGCGGGCCAACGCCGCCACCAGGCTGCCGGGGAGCCAGTCCGAAGTGAGCAGGACTGCCGCTCGCTCCTGCACGGAGACGGCGTCGGAGGGCTCGGCCGCCGGGATGCCGTCGGCCGCCGCGCTGCCTCCGGTGTCCGGCAGTGGGCTGAGGACGTCGAGCAACTCGGCCGGTGCGGGCCGGTTCGCCGGGTCCCGGGCCAGACAGCGGGTCAGAATATCGCGCAATGACGGCGGGATCTCCCGACGCTCGGGAACGGTGTGCCCGGTAGCGGCGTAGGCGAGGGTCGCGCCGAGCGCGTAGAGGTCACCCAGCGGCCGCGGTCGTCCTCCGTCGGCCTGTTCCGGTGGCAGGCTCCCGGATTCGAGACCTGGCAGGCCCGAGCGCGGAGTACCGTCCTCGGCAGCGGCTCGCACGGCACCGAAACAGGTCAAACGGGGGCCGCGGACCCCTAGCAGGACGGCACCGGGCGATACGCCCGCATGGGCGAGCCCCTGTCCGTGTCCGACCACAAGAGTCACCAGCAGCGCGGCACCAAGGGCCCTCACGGTGCGTTCGGGCAACGGCCCGTTGTGCGCCCTGAGCGCTGCGGGCAGCGAGAGTGCGGGCAGATAGGGGCGTGCGTGCCAGGAATCGGTGCCATCCGCGGCGAGTTCGGCGGCCGGGGACGCCCAGGGGCCCAGCAGATGGCGGGACGCGGTGGCCTCAGCCAGGAATCGGTCGGTGTCGGTACCCGGCAGCGGCACACTGACCAGCATCGTATGGTGGCCGTCCGCGCTGCGAGCGATGAACCGGCGCTCTGGGACAGGTATCCCGCACGCACCCGATTCGTCTTCCCCGTCGAGAGTTCCCAGCACCGTGTACGGGCCCTTCCCGCGGCCCGTGTCCGGATGCGCGGATATGGGCAGAGCAGCCATGCGACAACGAATCCCCTCCCGGCCCACACTCTGGCCGGTGGAGAGCCTACTAGTCCGCTGGTTGGGCAATCCTGGTGCTCCGCTACGACCGCGGACCTGCCTCGGCATCCGGCCGGCGAGGTGCCGTCGGTCCCAGGCGGACGATTCGGGAGAGGGCCCGCCTCAGGGCCTGACCTTGCAGCGGTGGATGCGCTGGTGTCCGGAATCCTGCGGGTCGGCGTGGCTGTGGGCGAGTTGCGGTGCGGTAGACCCGCCTACGGTCCGGCCTCCGAGGCCGCCCCGCATCGTGCTGGTGCTGGTCCGGCGTGCGGGACCGCTACAGCCACGGCGCGAGGTTCTTCAGGGGCGGTGCATCAGCTCTCTGTGGTGGGATGCGCTGCATGGATGAAACCTCTCTGCGTGACCGTATCGAGCGGTACTACGCGACCGTCCCGCTGCTGTTCTCGAAGGTGGAAACGTTCGGCAGGTTGTGTCTCTTCGTCCGCAAGGAAGCGGACGGCCTGTACTACGGCGGTCCGAACCACGCCCGCCCGATCACGGGGGCCGCGGCGCCCACCGCTGAGGACATCGCCCTGGTCCGTGCTCGCCAACGTGAACTCGACGTGCCGGAATGCTTCGAGTGGCTGGCCGAGTCGACGCCGTCCCTACGCGGTCGCCTCGTGGAAGCGGGGCTCCCCGTGGCCGAACGTCCGCTGATGGTCCTCGACCCACAGCATCAGATGCTCCCGCAGCCCGTCCCCCGTGGAGTCACTGTCCGGTCTCTGGACGCCGACGATCCGGCGCTGCCGGCCGTACTCGCCCTTCCCGAGTTGGCGTTCGCGGACGAGGGCACGGCTGTGGGTCCCGCTGGCCGCGCGGAACTGGAGGAAGCGGCCGAACGCATCACTGCGGGCGGCACGGTGGCGACGTTCCAGCCCTCGCTCCGGGCCGGACACAAAGTCCTCGTCGCCGCCTTCACCCCAGACGGCACCCCGCTTGCCGCCGGGCACTATCACCCCGCGGAGAACGCCACCGAGATAGGCGGGATCGGTACCCTTCCCGTCGCTCGCCGCCAGGGCCTCGGTGCTGCCGTCATGGCAGCCCTGGTCGCCCACGCCCGCGATCACGGCGTGCGGACCATCATCCTCGCCTACGCAGAAGAGGCAGTCGCCCGCATCTACGCGCGCCTGGGGTTCCGTCCGGCGGGCACGACCTTGCTGATCGCCAACCAACCGGCCCGTGGCCAGTAGGGACAGAAGACTGCAGCGGAGAGTCAGCTTCTTCTGCGGCGAGGTCGGAACGTTCCCTCTCTCGAGCGGCAACCCGCTGAAGCGGAGATCCGGACCGTCGCGGAACTCCATCAGGCTGCGGACCGATCAGTCCCTGATCTCCAGGACGGCCGCCATGTCAGGGGTGCGGCGCCTGGCCGCTTCAATGCCATCGTCACCCCCGAAGACATCAGGCCACCCGCTCGTAGGAGCTCGGACGCGAGGTGCTGTGCCATCCTCCCGAAATGAATGCCTGTTGCCGCCTGATCTTGAGCCCCGGCGCGTGGTCAGTCGATGACTGGGCTCTTTCCCATGCCTGACGAGGAACAGTCGGTACGGGCCGCTGTCGAGAGCGAGCTACGGCTCCTGGAACCCGAGGTCCGCGCGTCACCAGCACTCGTAGCCGAACTCCTGCATCCGGCATTCGTCGAGTTCGGAGCCTCGGGCCGGCGGTGGGATCGAGTGTCGATTCTGGGTGCTGTTGCACCTCCTGCGGGCTCACCGATGCACCGCATCGTGACCAGCGACATGCAGGCGACGCTGCTTGCACCAGGCGCAGTTCACCTCACATACGTCTCGGACAACCGGGGCCGCCGAGCTCGACGCAGTTCCTTGTGGCGCCTCACGGCCGTCGGATGGCGTCTGTACTTCCATCAAGGCACGCTGATCGACGACGCATAGCCGTCCGCCTTCGCTCTGTGCCAGGGACCCCGCGACCGAGCTGATGGCAGTTGTGACGAAAACGATGGCGTCAACGACTGTCACTGCACAGGGGGCCGGTGCGTGAGTCTCCAAGGAGCACCGCAGGCACCTGATGCAGGTACTGCCTGCACGCTGTGAACGGAAAGTTGCCGGTCCGACTCATACCGGCAGCACCGTGCGAGCTGCTCGTTGTCAGCCCGGGGGCCCGACGCCGGCGTGCCGCGGCGAGTGCGCACTGGTGGGTTGGTGAGCCGGGTCTTCATCCATCCGCGTGGCACCGGGCGGCCACACGACGGTGACACCTCCGTTGCCATAGGTCGCGGCTCCTTCGCGACGGCGTGGTCCAGCGGGGATTCTGGTCCGCCGTGTGGGGTATAGCGGTGCCGCACGGGGTGTCCGGTCAGCGTCTCCAGCTCTCCCGTGCGGTCAGGGCGCGTAGCGGGGGAGTCCGTCCGTGGAGATGGTCCACTCGCCGATCGTGACCGCCTCCCCGTAGAGGAAGTCCTTGCGGGTGGCGTAGCGGGATCCCGCGGGGGTGGTGTGGATGTCGGAGAAGACCGCGCCTTCACCGGTTCGGGGATCGAAGATCACATAGATCGGGATGCCGAGCAGCGGATAGTCCCGCATCTTGCTCGTCCAGTCGTTGTCCGGGTTGGAGCGCGAGACGACCTCGATGGCGGCCAGGACGGAACGGGGGTCGAAGGAGCCCTCCACTTCCATGTCGGCCTCGGCGATCACCATGACGTCCGGGTGCCGCAGTACGCCCTCTGCCACGTCCTCGACGTCCGGCGTACCCGTGTGTGCCAGCAGTTCGTCCGGCATCACCTTCTCCAGCCGACGGCTGATGCGGGCTGCTGTCAGCTCGTGCGGCCCTCCTGGTGCCATCATGTCGTGGACGATGCCTTCCTTCGTGATCTCCAGCTTGCCGGGCACCCCGTCGCTCATGCGGCGCACGATGTCGCGCATCGCCTGGTACTGGAAAGAGTCGTGATCAGTGTGATGCGGGGTGATCGTCACGGCATTCGCTCCTCTCTGCGGTGACCGGAGACCAGCCCCTTCACCTTAGCGGCGACGTCCGTCGCGCGGTTCGCTATGACGCCCCGCCGCGGCAGTCCCGGCATCGGCCCGGGCGAGGGGCGCGGAAGGGGAGCTCGCATTTGGGGCACTCCTGGAACGGGTCCGGGCGGCGGTCCGGGGGCGGGGCCTCGGGCAGCGGCGCCGGGAGCTGGACGGTGAGGCGGTGGGAGATGAGGGCGGCCGGACGGCGGAGCGGCCCGGCGGGGAGGTGCGCCGTGAGGGTGCGGCGGACGGCCTCCGGTCCGGTGCCGCGCTCCAACCAGGCGCCGACGGCGGGGGTGAGGCGGGCCACGTCCCGCTCGGAGAGCAGCAGACGGTCGTCGTCCCGGCGGAGCCCGGCGAGAAGCGCGGCCGCGGTGCCGTGCCGTACGGGGTCGGGGGTGCGCGGTTCCGGGAGGGGTGGTTTCGGTGCCGGGAGAGATGTGGGCTTCGGTGGCTGGGGTGGTGCGGGGGTTGCCTGGGGTGGTGCGGGCGGCGGCGGGGGTACGGCCCGGGGGGCGGCCGTGGGCCGGGGCTCCTCCGTTACGCGGGGTGCAGCATGGGGGCGGCGCTGGGGCGCCCCCGGGTTGTCGTAGGACACGGTGTGCGTGACGAGCCGCCCGCCGGGTGCGCGCCGCGTGGTCCGCGTCAGATAGCCGTACGCCTCCAGCTCCCGCAGGGCGGCCGCGATACGGGCTTCGCCCTCGGGGAAGCGCGCGGTGAGCGACTTGATGTCCACGCGGGTGCCGTCCGGCACGGACTGGATGTGCACCGCGAGTCCGATCGCCAGGAGGGACAGCTCGCGGTGCTGGGCCAGATGGTTGCCGACGACTGTGAAGCGCTCGCGGTGCCGGTACTTGATGTGGACGACGCCGGGCCGGGCCGGGGCCGGTGCGGTCTTGGCGGAGGTGCAACGTCGATACGGGCGAGAGGGCGGGCGCGCGGGCGCAGCCGCGTTAAGCTGCTGAACAGCCATGGGGAAGGTCTCTTCTTCCTCGGTGGTCAGGCCCTCGATCGGGATTGCCGTCCCGGCCGGGGGCCGTTGCATGTGTGCGGTCGTCGTGCGGTCGTCGTGCGGTCGTCGTGCGGTTGACGTGCGGTTTCTCGTGCGGCCGCCGTTTCGACGTCGTACGGATGGAGCGGGTGCTCGACTGGAGCCTATGCCAGCGAACGGGCAGGAAAGCGAGCCGAGTTCACTCTCTTCACTCCTGTGGGTTACGGAAGGTTGGTGGGCTTGGCGCGGTGCTTCGCTGGTTTCTTTACGTCTGTGATGTCGCGGAGCACCGGGACGCGGCGGACGGCGACCCGGTTGACGGCGACCCGGAGGACGTGGGACCGGTGCGGGGGAACGGCCGATTCGTTCAAGAGAGAGGCGTGGGCGGAGGGCTACCGTCGTTCCATGAGCAGCGAAGTCACCGCATCACGCCATGTGAGCGTCTACATCGATCGGCCCCTCGGCGAGGTCTATGCCTATGCGTCGAACCCGGTGAATCTGCCCGTGTGGGCCCATGGGCTGGGGGATTCCGTCGAGCAGGGGGACGAGGGGTGGGTCGCGGAGTCGTCGCCGATGGGGCGGGTGGTGGTCGACTTCGCGCCGCGTAATGAGTTGGGCGTGCTGGATCACGATGTGACGTTGCCTTCGGGGCAGACCGTCTACAACCCGGTGCGCGTGATCGTCCATGGCGCGGGGAGCGAGGTGGTGTTCACGTTGCGCCGGCGGCCGGAGATGAGCGATGCCGACTTCGAGCGGGATGCCGACACCGTTGCCGCCGATCTCGTGCGGCTCAAGTCGATCATGGAGTCCGGGTAGGTCCGGCCCGCCGCGGCGGGCCGGACCTACCCGGTAGGGCCTGGTTCAGCGTTTGAACGTGAAGGTGAAGTCGGCGGAGACCTTGCCGCTCAGGCGGACCGTCGAGACGAGGTTCCCCTCGACGATCAGTCGCTCCACCTCGGCCCGCGAGAGGCCGAAGCCGTCAGCGATCAGGCGCACCGGGCGGACGGGTATCCGCGCCGCGAAGCGGACCGAGACTTCGAGCGTCTCGCCTTCCGGCACGGCCGCCGTCTCGTCTGCCGGTGCCCTCTTTCCCGGCACGTCCCCGGTGTCCGGCGATGTCGGTCCGGCGGTCTCCAGTTGCCAGGCGCTGCGCCAGTCGAGGGCGATGCGGTTGCGGCGCCGTACGGTCGGGTCCTGGAGCAGTTCGGCTGCCAGGCCGGGGTCGTTGCCGTGCAGGCGGTCCAGCAGTTCGGGGCGGATGGAGCGGACGTTGGTCCGCTCCAGCACGGTGAGCTTGGTGGTCTCCCCGCAGCCGGTGCACAGGGCGAGGAGCCAGGCGTCGAGGAGCTTGTGGTTCGCGTTGACGCGGAATTTGCCGCTGGTCCGGAAGCGCTCGGAGGCGCAGACATGACAACGGCGGAGGATTTCGGGCAGGCGGGTGGGAACGACCACCCAGGTCGTTTGCACAGCAGTACACCGGTTTCAGTGAGAAGTCCGCAGCGGAAAGCAGCGCGGCGCACAGGCGCGACGCGCGACAGATCAGCACTCGGGGGGTCTCACTTGGTGTACAAGGCCACGTCCTCGGTGAGGCGACAAGGGCGGTAGCACGGTAGCGGCACCCCGGGGTCCCGCTCCACCGCTTTTTCGGGGGAGCGCCCGCAGCTCGGCTGCGGGGCGGCCGGTTCGGCTCCGGCCTGTTGCTACCGCGTCACCGGCGGCCTTCGTAGCGCTGCATCAGTTGGTTGCCGCCGCGCCAGCCGACGGCGGCCGCACCCGCCGCCAGGGGCCAGGACACCACGTCCGGAGCACCGAACAGGGCGGACAGCGCCGCCCCTACGACGCAGAACGCCGTGAGGGCGCCGCCTGCGCGGAGTGCCCAGCGAAGCCGTTCGCGCAGGAAGTTGCGCTCGTCCATGTCGCCCCCCGGCGGTGTGCATGCGGACCGTCGGCGGCGCCCGGTCCGGATTCTCGGCCTCGGGCGGTTGCCGTTGTGTGCGACGCCGTACCCGTCGCGGGCGGGTTCATCCGCGTTCGGCAGCGGAAGCGTCGCGCATTCGAGGAGCTTCCCGCATGCGAGGGGCGTCGCGGCGGCGCGTTGTCGCTCGTCGTGTGCGCGTGTTCTGTGCTGCGGGTGCCGGCTGGGTGCGCGGGGTCAGTCGGTGGTTCGGGGTGCGGTGGGCGGGGCGTGGGGGAGGAGCGCGTCGGCGAAGGCGCGGAGTCCCCGGGGGTAGGTGTCGCGTGCGGCAAGCTCTGGCCACCGGTCGCCGATGGCGGCGAGGCGGGGTACCTGGGTGGCGTCGAGGTCGCTGAAGGAGGCGCCGCGGGGGGCGGGGTGTGTGCCCTCGGCCGGTCGGCGCGCGGAGTGGGCGCGGACGAGGATCTCGCCGACGGTGTAGTACCAGAGGTCGCGGAAGACGTCGACGGCCTGGTCGGGTGTGCAGCCGCAGTCCTCGGCCCCGGCGACGACGGCCTCGACCATCCACAGGGCCGATGCGTCGAGCAGGCCGACGAACCCGTCGGCGGTGAGGATCTCGGCGGCCCAGGGCCAGTCGGCGAGGGCGTCGTGCAGGGCGGTGGCGGCCGCGACGACGCGGTCGCGCGGGTCGTCGGGGAGCTGCGGATGTGCGATCTGGTCGACGTGGTGATTGAGCAGGAGGACGAGGAGTTCGTCCTTGCTCCGGATGTGGTGGTACAGGGTCGTCGCGCCGATGCCGAGTTCGGCGGCCAGGCGGCGGATGGTCAGTTTCTCCCACCCGTCGCGGTCGATGAGCCGGCGGGCCGCCGCCAGGATCTCCGCGCGGGAGGTCAGCCGCGGGCGGCCGGTACGGCCGGTGTGTCCGCTGCGTCCGGTGTCCCCGGCGGGGCCCGTGCGACTGCCGGTGCGACTGCCGGTGCGAGCGGCCCCGTCCTGCGGTTTCGGTGCGAGCGTCTCACGTGCGTCGGACGTCTCACGCGCGTCGGACGTCTCACGCGCATCAGGCATCTCGCGTGTCCCGGGCGACGTGTGTGGGCCGGTCGGCTCGGACGGTTCGGGCGGTCGGGGCATCGCCCCATCATGCCGTCCCGCTTGCCGGGACGAGGGCGGCGCCTCTGCCGTGGACGAGGCCGTCCCGCCCATGCCGCGCCGAGCGCGGCGGCTCGTCGCCGCCTGCGGAGTCTTGCTGCTCCCGGAGCCCTTCGCGTGCGTGGCGGACGGTTCGGTGCTACTTTCGGAACACGTTCGAAAAGTCGAGCCGTCCACCGTGAGCCCCCGCCGGGAACGGAGAAGAATGCGATGACGAAGAGCCCAACCGCCCGCCCCGGACTGACGCTTGCCGCAGTGGCCGTCGTGCAGTTCATGGTGTCGCTGGACCTGTCGGTCGTGAACGTCGGACTCCCGGAGATCGCCGAGGGGCTCGGCTTCGGCGCGGCGGGCCTGACCTGGGTCATCCACGCCTACGCCCTCACCTTCGGCGGGCTGCTCCTCCTGGGCGGCAGGGCCGCCGACCGGTACGGCCGCAAGCGGGTCCTGCTGCTCGGGCTGTGCCTGTTCGGTCTCGCCTCGCTGGCCGGGGGTCTCGCCCAGGCGCCCGGTCACCTCGTCGCCGCCCGGGCCGTGCAGGGTGTCGGGGCCGCCGCGCTGGCACCGGCAGCGCTGGCGGTGCTGGCCGAGACGTTCCCCGAGGGCCGGGCGCGGGTCCGGGCCTTCGGTGTGTGGAGTGCGATGAACGCCGCGGGCGGCGCCATGGGTGTGCTGCTGGGCGGGCTGCTCACCGAGTACGCCGACTGGCGCTGGGTGATGTTCGTGAATGTGCCGATGGCCGCCTGCGCGCTGGCCCTGGCCTGGCGCGGCGTCGCCGACAGCGCGCCGCTCTCCCGCGGCCGTCCGGACGTGCCCGGTGCCGTCCTGGTGACGGCGGGAACGACGCTGCTCGTGTTCGGCATCGTCCGGACCGACCGGTACGCCTGGGGCTCACCGGTCACCCTGGCGACGCTGGCGGCCGCCGTCGTGCTGCTGGCGGTGTTCGTCCACGTCGAGCGGACCACGGCACGCGAACCGTTGGTCCGGCTGGGCCTGTTCGCCAACCGGGCGGTCGCGGGTGCAAACGCCTACAACCTCCTGGTGGGTGCGGCGATGGCGGCGTCCTTCTACTTCGTCTCCCTCTACCTCCAGCAGGTCCTCGGGAACGGTCCGGCGCTGACCGGGGTGATGTTCCTGCCCTTCGCCCTCGCGGTGATCGCCGGGTCGGTGCTCGCCATCGCCCTCGGCTACCGCGTCGCGCCCCGCACCCTGCTGGTCGCCGGCGGGACGCTGACCGCGTCCGGGTTCGCCTGGTTCGGCCTGATCAGCGCCGACGGCGCCTTCGTCACCGATGTCCTGGGGCCGTCGGTCGTCGCCGGTGCCGGCTTCGGAATCTGCCTGGGGCCCGTCGTCTCCACCGCCACCGCTGGGGTGGCTGCGCATGAGGTCGGTACCGCGTCCGGCCTGCTCAACAGTTCCCGGCAGATCGGTGCCTCCCTCGGACTGGCCGTACTGGGCACCGCGGCTCAGCACCGCACCGGCGAGGCCGTCACCCCCGAGGCGCTCGATGCGGGGTACGCGCTCGGCCTGCGCCTCGGCGCAGGGCTGTTGGCCGCCGCGGTCCTCGTCGCGCTTCTCGTCCTGCGCCGGACCGGCCCGCCCGTATGCGCCGAGCCGGGCGAGCGGAGTGAGCGGGCCGAGCGGGGCGAGCGGGCCGAGCGGGGCGAGCCAGGCGACGACCGTGACGCCGTGTCCGTGGTGGACTGAGTCGACGTCAGTTGTACGTCCAGCGCCAGGAACCCGAGCTGGAGGCGCACTTGATGGCCCGGCCGCTCGCGGTGGAGGTGGTGGCGCCGTGGTCGCTGTTGCGGCAGAACTGCCCTGCCGAGTAGCAGTTTCCGGAGCTGGAGACGATCGAGCAGGTGCCCGAGCTGTCCTGGCCGCTGTTGCTGTCGCTGCTGCTGTTGCCGCCGGTTCCGCCGTTTCCGTCGTTTCCGTCGTCGGCCGCTTTCGCGGCTGCGGTCGTGGTGACGGTCACCGTGGGGCGGGGTTTCGCCTTGGCCTTGACGGTCTCGGTGACCGTGGGCGCGGGGTCGGGTGTTGCCGTCCGGGTCGCGGTGACAGTCGTCGCGGGCTTCGCCTCGTCGCCGACCGGCTGCTGTCCGTCCTCGCCGGTGGCACCGATGCCCACACCTGCGACGAAGAGGGCCACTCCTCCGACCCATACGAGAACCCGCTTGTGGAGCGGGCGGGTGTCGGGCGGGCGGGGAGCCGGAGGTATGGGAGCGGTGTACGGATTGGTCATCTCGTCCCCCAAGGGTGTTTCGGGTGGAGTGACCGTAGTGCTCTGCGGTGCACCCTGTGGAGAACTTGGGTGAGAGGTGGCCATTCTGTGACCAGTTCTCGGACTGAGGCTGGATCGGTGCGGAGGTTTTCGCGTTCGACGTGGGGTGTGTTGGGTGCGCGGGAGGCGTGGGGCATGTGGGGTCGGACATCCGAGGTCCGCCGTTCGGCCTCGGGGCTTTCGGCAACAGGGGGAGGAGCGGGAGGGCTCCTCCCCCGTGCGGATGCGTTGCGTGCGCTGCGCGTGCGGTGCCCGGCAACGCCGGAGTGAGGTGCCTGCGGCCTGACATGGCTGCCCGGCCCGGCCTGGATGCCGACCGCAGTGGGGCCGGCCCGAGGGACGCGTGGTGCGGAGTGGCGTCTCCCGAGGGCGAGGTCAGGGGGAGCGGGTCAGGCCGCGGTGGCCAGGTGGAGGGTCAGTGCCGGGGGGATTTCCCAGCCGACCGGTGCGTCGTTGCCGCTGCCGGCGCCCCGCTCCTCCTCCTTGCCCTTCTTCTGCAAGGTGTTCAGCAGTTGGGTCGTGGCGGCGAGAAAGGCGCCGAGACCGCCGAAGAATGTGCCGAGGGCTTCCATGAGATCGAGATACATCGCGCTCGCCTTACCGCACACGGGCCGGGCGTGCACTCTGCGATTCACAACGAAAGGAAGACTGCTCCTCGCGCGGAGAAGCTGGAGGATCCGGCCTCTCCAGCAGCTTCTCGCCGGTCACGGTGTACGCCGATCCGGGAGGGATCTGCGGCGTTCCAGCATGTCTCTCGATAGGGCACGGAATTCCTCCTCTCGCTTCTTTCCGCAATGTGTATGACGGGCCCTCACCATAGCGGTCCCGCCCCCGTCCGGTACAGGATGTATCTGACTCGGCGCTGTCATTCGGCCACTCCTCGTGCCCCCGGAAGGACGGGTGCGGCACGTCCACCGGAGGGCCGCACGGCGGGCGGCCGGCGGATGCACGCGGTTCGGGCGGGGGCCGTGCGGCCGGGTCGGCCGGCCGCCTTCACGGCCTGATTCCGTCGGTCCCCGCTGCCCTGCGGGGACCGACAGGGGGTCAGGGCTGGTCGAGGTGCACCACCACGCTCGTGTAGAAGCGGTGCACCGCGTTGTCGACGCTGCGGATGAAGCCGGATTCGGCGTTGCCCCGGCTGTTCCCCATGCTTTTGAACAACGACAGCCGGAAACCGGTGACCCCGGTGTCGCCCTTCGGGAGCATGTCCGCCGGTTCCGGCCGCAGCCGCTCCAGCGTGCCCCGCGGGCCGCCTGCCCCGCCTTCCAGCAGCGTCTCGACGTGGAGGTCCGCCGGGGCCTCGGCCAGCCGGCGAAGCAGGCGCTTCGCCCTGCTGAGCGGGTAGCCCTGCTCGGGGGCCGGAATCTCGATGGAGGTGCGCAGCTTGCCCGTGCGCAGGTCCGCGTTGAGCGCCAGGATTCCGGGCGCCCCGTCGATCCGGAACTCCGCCTGGAGCCGCCCCTCGCGGCAGAGCCCGTCGGCCAGGCGGTTGCGGCGTGCGGCGGGGTCGGCACCGCGCTTGGCCCGGTGGACGGGCAGCACCTTCTGCCCGAGTTCGCCGCCGAGGCTGAGGCACAGTTGGCGGACGAGCCGCTCCCAGCTCTCGACCACGTCCAGCGCGCGCGGATCGCCCTCGCACAGGGTTTCGTCGTTGATCCCGTTGCGTACGGGCACCCAGGCCGCGCCCATGTTCTGGAAGCCGTGGCAGCCGGAGTTCTCGTGCTGCAGGTAGTGCAGCAGTTCCTGAAGCAGCCAGGCGTGTGCCCTGTCCCCGACGCCCTCGTGCCGGATCAGCATCTGCGCCTGGTAGGTGACTTCGGCCCAGGACAGGTGCCGGAGGGCCACGCGGTGCTTGCGCCGCCCGTCGATCTTGACGTCGACGAGCGGGCTGCCCTCCAGCGCGACATCGTTGGACACCGTGATCACTGCCTCGTAGCCGCGGCGCGCGGCGATGTCCATGTACGCCTGCACCTGGTCGGGTTTGAGGGCGCTTCCGTTGGTCTTGGTCTCGACGAGGGCGGTCCACAGCTTGCCGGCCCGCTCGACGCGGATCACCCCGTCCGGGCGGCGCGGTGTCTCGCCGTGCGGGAGGACGACCTCGGTGTAGGTCTCCATGCGCCCGGCGGGCGCCCCGAACGCGGCCGTGAGTCTCCTGCCGAACTCCGGCACCTGGGCCATCACCGACAGCAGCACCGAGGTGGCCCGCACCTCGCGGTCCCGGTCGCTCTTGAGCGTCGGGACCGGTACCAGCCGGGACGGCCGCCAGGACTCGTTCTCCGCCAGTGCCTTCCGGTCCGCCCGGGGCAGGGTGACCTTCTTCTTCGCGGTGCGGGGGCGGGTCGTAAGGACGGCAGGCGGGACGGTGCCGCCGGGCGCGCGCGGCGGCGGTACCCGGCTGGGCGCCGTCCGCGGATCCGGACCGCCGGCCTGCGCAGCTCCGTCCCCGGTCTCCTTCCCGGTCTCCTTCCCGGTCCCGGTCCCGGTCCTGGTCCCGCTTGCGTTCGCGCTGCTGTGCGCGTCCGCGGCGGCCTGCCCGGCCGGGGCGTTCCGGGCGGTGTCCCGCTCGTCGTCGGGCGTCCCCTCGCCGTCCTCGGCGTCGTCCTCGATGTCGACGCCGAAGTCCGTGGCCAGTCCGGCCAGTCCGCTGTCGTACCCCTGGCCGACAGCCCGGAACTTCCACTCTCCGCCGCGCCGGTACAGCTCGCCGAAGATGATCGCGCTGACCGTGTCGGCGTCCTCGACGGCGAAGCGGAGGAGGCGCTCGCCGGTCCCGTCGGCCAGCGTGACCTCGACGTCCGCCAACTCCCCGAAGTTCCGGCCGCCGTAGCGGCTCGCGGCGACGACGATGCGGGCGACTCCGGGCGGGACGGCGGTCAGGTCGAAGCTGATGCGATCCTCGTCCCCGTTCTCCGTCGGTGTCTTGCCCAGAAGCTGCACACTGCCGTCGGCCGCCGCGGGGTTGTTGTAGAAGTAGAAGTCGCCGTCTCCGCGCACCTTGCCGTTCGCGGCCAGCAGCAGGACGGACACGTCCGCGTCGCCGTCCCCGGCCGGGCTGACCCAGCTCAGGCCGACGAGCACCGAGCCGACATGGGAGCTCAGAGAGCTGAGCCCTACGTTCGTCCCCTTGGCCATCTCGCGCACAAAAGCCCCCCATCTCCCGTGCGGGGCACACAGCTCTCCCGCACGGACCACCTGTCGCCCACTCGATGTGACGTACGACACACCAGGAAAATCGTAGTACTCACGTCCGGTGCCTGCGAGGTTCGTGGGAAATCGGCAGCGGCCATTCGTCGCCGGTCCGGTCCGGGCCCCGGTCCGGGCCCCGGTCTCAGTCCTGGTGCTGGTGCTGGTGCTGGTGCTGGTGCCGAGTGGCGTCCGGCTCAGGCGCCGCCGGCCTGTTCGGTGTTGAACTCCTCCACCCACTTCTCGTGCTGCGCGTAGTCGTCCGTGAAGCGGGTGTCGCCCGGTTTCACGGTGACGAAGTAGAGCCAGTCGCCGGAGGTGGGGTGCTGGGCGGCTTCGAGGGCTTCGGGGCCGGGGTTGTTGATGGGGGAGGGAGGCAGGCCCTTGTGGCGGTAGGTGTTGTAGGGGGAGTCGAGACGGGTGTCGGCGTGACTGGTGTTGAGGGTGGAGCGGCCGAGGGCGTAGTTGATGGTCGAGTCCATCTGCAGCGGCATGTCGCGCTTGAGGCGGTTGTCTATGACACGGGCGACCTTTGCCATGTCCTCCGGGCTGTCGGCCTCCGCCTGGACCAGGCTGGCGATGACGAGGGTGTCGTAGTCGCCCACGCCCGCCGCCGCGTGCCGTTCCTTCGCCGTCTCGGCCATGAAGGTGAGCAGCGCGGTCGGTGTCGTCTTGGCGCGCACCGGATAGGTGGCGGGGTAGAGGTACCCCTCGGGGTTGTGCTTCGCCGCGGCGGGGAGGGGGAGCTCGCCCGCGCGGGCGGCGCGCTGGGCGGCCTTCCGCGTGGTGCCCTCGGGCACGGACAGCGCCTTGTCTGCCGCCGCGTACACCTGGGTGGCGCGCCACCCCTCGGGAACGACGAACGGTTTCGACGCCCGATCCCGTTGGTACTGCCGGATCAGCACCACGGCGGCCGCGGTCACGGCCAGGGCGCACAGCAGGGCCACCGCGATGAGCCATCGCTTCCGGTTCCCGGTCCTGGTGGTCATGGGAAGAACGCTAGGCCAGTGCGCCGGACGGCGGGGCCCGGATGCCGGTTAATGGGACCAGGGCCACTTTCCGTGCGGGTCCCGTGCAGCCGGTCCAGGGGTGCGGGTGCGTCGCCGACCCGCTGCCGCCGACCCGCCGTCGCCGATCTGCGGTCGCCGACCCGCCGCGGCTGACCCCCGTCGGCGCCGTCGTTGTCAGTGGTCGGCCGCACCATGAGAGGTATGGCGACATCGGCAGTACGGGCGGCGCGGCGCCCGCAGATCTCCCTGCCCGAGCTACGGCCCTTCGAGGGGCAGGAGCTGGAGCCGGACGGGGACTACGACGGGGTGCGGTTCGAGGAACTGGATCTGAGCGGGACCGAGGGCGGCGGTGCGACGTTCCTGGACGTGGGGATGTACCGGTGCGTGCTGGACGAGGCCCGGCTGGGGCGGCTCCGGGTGATCGACTCGGTGCTGGAAGCGGTCCGGGGCGTGGGTACGGAGCTGGCGGGTGCCGAGTTCCGTGACGTGGAGCTGCGGGATGCGCGGCTGGGTGGTGTCCGGCTGCACGGGGCGCGGTGGAACCGGGTGCTGGTGTCCGGGGGGAAGATCGATTTCCTGAATCTCCGGCAGGCGTCGCTCACCGACGTGACGTTCGAGGGCTGCGTGCTGGACGAGCCGGACTTCGCGGGCGCGGCGCTGGAGCGGGTGGCCTTCCGCGACTGCGCGGTGCGCCGGGCCGAGCTGCGCGAGGTGCGGCTCAAGGACGTGGACCTGCGGGGAGCGACCGAGCTGGACATCGCCTCGGGCGTGGACCGGCTGGCCGGCGCCACCATCAACCCGGGGCAGTTGATGGAGCTGGCCCCCGCGTTCGCGGCGCAGATCGGAGTGCGGGTGGAGCCCTGAGGCCGCGGCGGCGGAGCCCGGCGCCCGGGCACGGAGTCAGGGCACCCGGGGGAAGCGGGAGGTCAGGACGTGGACGGCCGGATTGGCGGCCAGGTCCTCGTGCAGGTCCGAGAGGTCCGCGACGAGGTCGTGCAGGAAGTCGCGGGCCTCCCGGCGCAGGGCGCCGTGGGAGAAGGAGAGCGGTTCCTCCCCGTCCGGGGTCCAGTCGGCGGTGATCTCCACCCAGCCGAACCGGCGGGTGAAGCGCAGCAGTTCCGCGGACTCGGTGAAGTCCAGGGCGGCGTGGTGCGGACCCGGGGAGCGGCTCCCCAGCGGGTCGCGGTCCAGCTCTTCGACGATGTCGCAGAGCGCCCAGGCGAAGTCGAGCACCGGCACCCATCCCCAGGCTGTGGACAGTTCGCGGTCGGTGTCGGTGTCGGCGAGGTAGATGTCGCCGCAGAACAGATCATGCCGCAGGGTCCGCACGTCGGCGGTGCGGTAGTCCGTCTGGGGCGGGTCGGGGAAGCGGCGGGAGAGGGCGTAGCCGATGTCGAGCACGGCGCGATGGTGTCACGCCCGCCGGGCTCCCGGCGCCGCGCGGTTCCGTTCGGCGCCACTCGGTTCCGGTCGGGCGGTACCGGTCGGCTGCTGTGCGGCTGCTGTGCGGCCGCTTTGCGGCCGGGGCGCGGGCGGGCGGTGACGCTCCCGTGCTCGGGGAGCGCCACCGCCGAAGCCCGGCCGGTGTCTGCCAGGCGGGCCCGAGGTCCGCGGGGCCCGTGTCCGGCGGACCGTGTCCGGCGCGTCGGAGGTCCGACGTGCCGGAGGTCCGACGCGCCGGACGGCGGTCGGCGGTTCGCCGGTCTCAGACGTTGACGCCGAAGTCCTGGGCGATGCCGACGAGGCCGGAGGCGTAGCCCTGGCCGACCGCGCGGAACTTCCACTCCGCGCCGTTGCGGTACAGCTCGCCGAAGACCATGGCGGTCTCGGTGGCGGCGTCCTCGCTCAGGTCGTAGCGGGCGATCTCGGTGCCGCCGGTCTGGTTGACGATCCGGATGAAGGCGTTCCGCACCTGGCCGAAGTTCTGGCTGCGGCTCTCCGCGTCGTAGATCGAGACCGGGAAGACGATCTTGTCGATCTCGGCGGGCAGCGCGGCCAGGTTGACGTTGATCTGCTCGTCGTCGCCCTCGCCCTCACCGGTGACGTTGTCACCGGTGTGCACGATCGACTGGTCCGGCGTCGCCTTGTTGTTGAAGAAGATGAAGTGCTGGTCGGAGTAGACCTTGCCCTCGGCGGTCACCGCGATGGCGCTCGCGTCGAGGTCGAAGTCCGTACCGGTGGTGGTGCGCACGTCCCAGCCGAGGCCGACCGTGACGGCGCTCAGGCCCGGTGCCTCCTTGGTGAGCGAGACGTTGCCGCCCTTGGACAGGCTTACAGCCATGGGGTGCCCTTCTGTCGTGTCTGGCTCTGGTGGTGACTCCGAGGGAATCACCGGCGCCGGAACGGAACCTCACCGGGGTCCGCGGCCGCACGCCTCACACTCTGCACAACGCAGCCGGAGGACGGGCGGGTTCCAGCTTTCCCGGCCCACTTTGCGTTCTTTACCTTCGCGGTGGCGCCCTGCCGGTCCTTCGCGGTGGCGCCCGCGGGCACCGAGCGGTGCCCGGACCGGTCGCGGCGCGGGTGTCCGGAAAACCGGAAAAGCGGATGACGACCGCGCCCGGAGGCCGGACCATGGAGAGCATGTCCGGTCCCCATGTCATCCGCGGCGACGTCGCCCTGCCCGAGGCCGAGCTGACGTGGCGCTTCACCCGCTCGTCGGGGCCGGGCGGCCAGCATGTGAACACCAGCGACAGCCAGGCGGAGCTGCGCTTCGACCTGGCCGCCACCCAGGCGCTGCCCGAGGTGTGGAAGCGCCGTGCGCTGGAGCGGCTCGCGAACCGGCTGGTGGACGGTGCGGTGCTGGTCGTGCGGGCGAGCGAGCACCGTTCGCAGTGGCGCAACCGGGAGACGGCGGCCGTGCGGATGACGGCGCTGCTCGCGGAGGCCACGGCGCCCCCGCCCCCGCCGCGGCGGAAGAAGAAGACGCCCCGCGGGATCAATGAGCGCAGGTTGCGCCAGAAGAAGCAGCGCAGCGATCTGAAGCGGGGCCGGGCGGGCCGCGGCTGGGACTGACGGCGGCCTCGGGGCCGCGGGCCCGCGGGTCAGCGCAGGGACCGGTACCGCCCGCTGTGGTACAGCAGCGGCCCGCTCTCCCCGTGGGTGAGCCGCGTGGCCAGGACGCGCCCGATGACCAGGGTGTGGTCGCCCGCGGTGACCCGCTGCTCGGTGCGGCACTCGACGGCCGCCAGCGCGCCGTCGACCAGGGGGGCGCCGCTGACGGAGCCGCGGGTGTGGGGGAGCTCCTGGAAGAGGAGCCGGTCGCTGAGCCGCGCCTTCATTGCGAAGCGACCGGCGGTCTGGTGCTGGGCCTCCGTGAGCAGGGAGACGGCCCAGTGGTTCTGGCGGGAGAGCAGCTCGTCCATCCGGGAGTCCTCGCGCACGCTGACCAGCACCAGGGGCGGGTCGAGCGAGACGGACAGGAACGCGGTGGCGGTCATGCCGACGTCCTCACCGCGCACGCCCTCCTCGGGGTCGTGTGCGGTGACGAGCACCACCCCGGCCGCGAGCCGGGCCATCGCCGCGCGGAATTCCTCGTCGCTCACCCCATCAGCATGGGGCATGGCGGGGCCCGGGGGTACGGGGGTCGTTTGCTGCTGCACTGCGTGGGACACGTCGGCTACGCTAACGGGCGCTCTCCCGACCCCGCATCGGACTCGGGGACCAGGTGGGTACTAGGACCGGCCGGGGCCGTCCGGAGTATGCGGGGAATTTGCACGAGATGTACGCGGCGTATACCGCTGTCCCGCGGGGGTACACGTTGCGCAATCAACTAATCGCGGACTGTTGTGACTTGAGTCACAGAGGGCATTAATTGTTGACCCTGTGTACCGAGTGAACAGCTCGCTGTGATTCAGTGGCGGTGGCAGCCGAAAGACAGCCGAAGCACTGAGTCAGTGAGACCCGGAAGCGACGCCACGAGCACCTGGAGTGGACGAGCAAGGCTCAGGGGGAGGGCTATGGAAACCGAGTCGGAGCCCTACGTCCGCCTCGCCAGCCTGCGGCAGCTCCACCACGTCGTGGCGCAGCTCAACACCGCCCGCAGCCTCGCCGACACCCTGCAGACAGTCGCCGACGGCGTGGTCGAGGGCCTCGGCTTCGAGATAGCCGCCGTCCACCTGGTGCGCGCCGAGGGCGAACTGGTCGTGGCCGCCGTCGCCGGGAGCGCAGCGGCCGAGGCGATGATGGCGGGCCGCTCGGGGTCGCGCACCGCCTGGGAGCGTCGGCTGTCGATGGGCCAGCAGTGGGGCGTGCTCCACTTCGTCCCGTACACCGAGGGCTGGGTCCTGGACGACGACGAGGTGCCGGAGTGGCACGCGCCGTCGCCGGTGCGGGACACCCCGGACGCCTGGCACCCCATGGACCGCCTCTTCGCACCGTTGTACGCCTCTGACGGCGAGCTGCTCGGGGTGCTGTCCGTCGACCGTCCGCGCAACGGCCGCCGCCCCGGCGCGTGGGGCTGCGAGGCGCTGCAGATGTACGCCTCCCAGGCCGCCATCGCCATCAGCAACGCCCGGCTGCGGTCGAACATGCAGCGCGCGCTGGTGCGGCTGGAGCGCGAGCAGCAGGCGCTGCGGGCCAGCGAGGAGAGCTTCCGGCAGGCGTTCGAGTACGCGCCCAGCGGGATGGCCGTCGCCGAGATGGGCGGGGACCAGCACGGGCGGCTGCTGCGGATCAACGACGCGCTGTGCCGGCTGCTGGGCCGCCCGGCGGCCGCGATGCGCCGCTACTCCTTCTCCGACCTGGTCCATCCCGAGGACATCCGCACCCTGCTGCGCACCTCGGCCGAGGGCGGCCGGGCCGAGCTGCGGCTGGCGCGCCGGGACGGCAGCTACGTCTGGGTCTCGCTGCGCAACTCCGTGGTCGCCGACACCGCCGACGGGCCGCGCTACCTGCTCACCCACGTCGAGGACATCGAGGAGCGCAAGCGGCACGAGCTCCAGCTCGCGCACCGCGCCAGCCACGACCAGTTGACCGGGCTGCCGAACAGCGCCGAGCTGCGGGCCCGGCTGGGCAGCAGGCTGTGCGCGAGGCCGGACCGGCCGGCGGTCCAGTCCAGCGTCCTGCCCGGTGCGGGCCCCTCCGGTTACGTGGAGGGCGGGCCCGGCCAGCCGTACGGGCAGGGGGGTGGTTTCTGGGACCTGGACGGTCTGGGAGCGATACCCGGCGCCGGGACGGAACCCGGCACCGGCCGGCCCGCCGCGGGCACCCGGCAGGCCCCCGCTCCGTACGCGACCGCCGTGGCGCCCGGCGGTCCGCCCGGCTCCCCGGGCGCCGGCGGTTTCGGCGGTTTCGGCGGGTCCGGCGCGGACGGGGGAGCGGATCCGTACCATGTGCACGCGGTGCCGCCGAAGGGCGACGGGCCCGGTGAGAAGGGGCTCGCCGTCCTCTTCTGCGATCTGGACGGTTTCAAGTCCATCAACGACCGCTACGGACACCACTGCGGGGACGGCGTGCTCATCGCGGTGGCCCGCCGCCTGGAGGCGGGGGTCCGGGACGAGGACACGGTCGCCAGGCTGGGCGGCGACGAGTTCGTGGTGCTGGCCGACGGGCTGGGCCCGGCCGAGGCCCAGGATCTCGCGGTGCGGCTGCGGAACGCGATCATCCCGCCGATTCAGATTGACGGCCGGACGGTGCGGGTAGGCGCCAGCTTCGGCATCGGCTGGGCAGGCTGCGGAATGACGGCCGAAGAAGTCCTGCAATCCGCTGACCAGCGCATGTACGTGGAGAAGCGGTCCCGGTCCAAGGGACAGCGCCGGGCGGGCTAGCGCAGCCCGGGCCAATCGGTCGGCAGTCGGCCGGAAGGCCGGTCGGTAGCCGGTCGGCAACAGGGCCAAGAGGTTCACCCAGGAGAGGTAGGCTCGCCCGGATACCTGACGCAGTAGGGAGTGAGGGGATGACCGCCGAGAACAACGGCACGGGTGCTGCGCCGGAGGGGGGCGACGACGACCCGTTCGCGTATCTGTACCGGCAGGAGGGCGGCGCCCAGCAGCCCGCGCCCGGACAGCAGCCCGGCGTTCCCCGTCGCTCCTACAACCAGGTCCGTGCCGTCGGCGAGCGGCAGTACGGCTACGGCTACCCGCAGCAGACGTCGCAGACGCAGCAGCAGGGCTCCGGTTATGGCTACCCGCAGCAGAGCTCTGGCTACGGCTATCCGCAGCAGCAGTCCGGCTACGGCTATCCCCAGCAGCCCGGGTACGGCGCTTCGCAGCAGCCGCCGCCCCCGCAGCACCAGCCGAGCCCGCACTACGCCGCGCCCGAGACGGTTCCCGGCGGACGGGCCGCCGCGCGGCAGCAGGGCGGCCCCGGCCGCGGCGGGCGCAACCGGACCGGCCTGCTGGTCGGGGCGATAGCGGTGGTGGCGGCCGTGGTGATCGGCATCGGTGCCGCCATCGTCTTCAACGACGACAGCGGCGACGACGAGCCGCAGGCCCGCAACACCGGCAGCTCGCAGCAGGACGAGCAGGACCGGGGCGAGGACGAGGGCGGCAAGGACGACAAGGGCCAGGAGCCCGCGTCGAAGAAGCTGCCGAAGGAGGACGCGGCCAGCCTCCGGCTCGACGGCGGCGCCACGGCGGCCACCGACGTGGCGGGCGCGAAGGGCCAGGGCGGCGCGTACGTCGGCGGGATGAACCAGCCCGGCTCCTCGGCGACCTGGGCGCTGAAGGGCATTCCCGAGGGCGGCAAGTACACCCTGCACGTCCGTTACGGCGTGCCCGGCAAGGACGCGGACGCCACCCTCACCGTCAACGGCAAGCCGGAGAGCCGGCCGCTGCGGATGAAGAACTTCTCCGGTGCCAAGGAAGGCGACTGGGAGCACGGCTGGCAGAACACCTGGTCGAACATCCAGCTCCAGAAGGGCCAGAACTCGGTCAAGATCTCCTGCGAGGACGGCAACAAGTGCGAGGTCAACCTGGACCAGGTCTGGCTGACCAAGGGCTGGAACAACGGCTGACCCGCCGGGTGCGGACCGGCCGCCGACGTACCGGGGCCGGGACGGCTGACTCCGAGGCCGGAACGGGGCACCGGCGGTCGGCCGAGCCCGGAACGCCGGACCGGCGGCTGACGCCGGGCGCGCATCGCCCCGGCGCGGTACGCGGGCGGGGCCGCCGCCCGACCCGGGGGCGGGCCGTCCCTCAGGGGGTCTCCGCGCCGCGGACCCGGACCGAGGGCAGCATCCGCGCGTAGGTCTGCTCGTCGAACTCGCCCGCGACGGGGGCGCGCACCGTCGCCGCCGACAGGGCGACCGCGCGGGCCAGCCGCTCCGGCCAGGGCAGGTCCTCGGCCAGGCCGGAGAGCAGACCGGCGACCGCCGAGTCCCCGGCACCGGTCGGGTTGCCCGCCAGCCGTTCCGGGACGGCCGCGCTCCAGGCGCCGTCCTGGGTGACCAACAGCATCCCGTCGGCCCCCAGCGAGGCCGCCACCGCGCGGGCGCCGCGCCGCTGGGCGGCGCGGGCCGCGCGCAGCGGTTCGGCGGTGCCGGTGATCCCGGCGAGTTCGTCCGCGTTGGGTTTGACGAGGTCGGGGCGGGCGGCCAGGCCGCGGCGCAGGGGTTCCCCGCTGGTGTCCAGCAGGACCGGGACCCCGGCTGTCCGGGCCTCGCGCACGAGCGTCGCGTAGGCGCCGACGGGGACGCCCGGCGGCAGGCTGCCGCACAGGGCCACCACCTCGACGCCCTGCTCCAGCAGGCCGCGGTAGGCAGTCAGGAAGCCCTCCCACTCCTCCGGCGAGATGTGCGGTCCGGGCTCGTTGAGCTGGGTGGTGTCGCCGGTGCTCTCGTCGACGACGCCGACGGTGCGCCGGGTGGGCCCGGCGACCTCGACCAGTGCGTCGGTGACGGCGGCGCTCCCCCCGTCGGTTCCGGCACCTCCGCCGGTTCCGGCACCTCCGCCGGTTCCGGCACCTCCGGCGTTTCCGGCACCCCTGCCGGGTCCGGCCCCCTTGCCGACTCCGCGGCCTTCGCCGCTTTCGCCGCTTCCGCGGTCGCCGTCCGCCGCGAGCAGGGCCCGCAGCGTGCGGCCCGTCTCACCCCCGGCGAAACCGGTGACGGTCGTCCGGAACCCGAGCGCCCCGAGCACCCGGGCGACGTTCAGCCCCTTGCCGCCGGGGCGCTCGGTCACCTCCCGCACCCGGTGCGAGGAGTGCGGGACGAGGTGGGGCACTCGGTAGGTGAGATCGAGCGCGGCATTGAGCGTGACGGTCAGGATCATCCGCGCGCACCACCCTCACCCGTCCAACGACGATTCATGACATACAACCCAGGGCAGACGACACTTCCGCCGGGCGCGGCGCGCGGGCCCTGCGCGGGCCGCGGCCTGCCGCGACCGCGCGAGCGATCATGCCTCACCCAGCCTACGAGGGGGAGATGCCCCCGGGAACCCGCGCCGGGCGATGCGCGGTTCGGCTCAGTGGGCCGGGCGGACGACCCAGGAGCCCTGGCGCATGACTCCGGTCAGGGTGAACTCCTCGTCCAGCACCACCAGGTCGGCCAGCTTCCCGGGCTCCAGCGAGCCCACCCGGTCGGCCATCCCCAGCAGCCGCGCCGGGTTGGCCGACAGCGCCTGGACGGTGTCGGCGACCGGCAACCTGTCGACGGTGACCGCGCGCTTGAACGCCTGATCGAGTGTCAGGGTGGAACCGGCGATGGAGTCGCCCTCCACCAGCCGGGCCACGCCGTCGCGCACCTCGACCTCCAGGCCGCCGAGCGGGTAGCGGCCGTCGCCCATCCCCGCCGCGCCCATCGCGTCGGTGATGAAGGCGACCCGGTCCGGCCCCGCGGCCTCGAACGCCAGTCCCAGCACGGCGGGGTGCAGATGGGTGCCGTCGTTGATCAGCTCGACCGTGACGCGGTCGTCCTCCAGCAGCGCGGCGATCGGCCCCGGCTGCCGGTGGCCGAGCGGAGGCATGGCGTTGAACAGGTGGGTGGCGACGGTGGCGCCCGCGTCGACGGCTTCCCGGGTGCCCTCGTAGTCGCCGTCGGTGTGGCCGATCGCGGCGATCACGCCGCTGTCGGCGAGCAGCCGCACCGAGTCCAGCCCGCCGGGGCGTTCAGGGGCGAGCGTCATCATCACGGCCCGGCCGCGTGCCGCGTCCAGGAGCTTGCGCACGTCGCCGGGGTCGGGGTCGCGCAGCAGGGACTCGTCGTGCGCGCCGCGCCGGTTGCAGGAGATGAAGGGGCCCTCGAAGTGGACGCCGGCCAGGTCGCCCTGCTCGGCGAGTTCGCTCAGCGAGGCCGCCTGCCGGGACAGGTCGTCCAGGTCTCCGGTGACCGTGGAGGCTGCCATGGTGGTGGTGCCGTGGGCACGGTGGGTCCGGACCACGGTCAGCGACTCCTCGTGGCTGCCCGCCGAGAAGGAGGCGCCGCCGCCGCCGTGCACATGGAGGTCGACGAAGCCGGGCACGATCCAGTGCCCGCTCAGGTCGAGCGTCTCCGCGTCCGGTGCGGGCGTGCCCGGCGCGCCCGCACCGGCGGGCCCTCCGGGGCCGATGCCGGCGAGGGTGCGGCCCTCGACCACCACGCTGCCGTTCTCGCGTACCCCTTCGGGTACCACCACCCGGGCACCGGTCAGCACCGTTCGCTTGCTCATCGGCTCGCAACCTCCGCGGAGAGTAGGTCCCAGGCGAGGAGACCCGCGCCCAGGCAGCCCGCGGCGTCTCCGAGGGCCGCGGGCACAATGGTCGGGAGTGGCTGGAATGTGACCTTCTCGCGCACCGCCTCCCGGAGCGGAACGAAGAGGGTGTCGCCCGCCTCGGCGAGGCCGCCGCCGATGATCAGTGTGCGGGGGTCGAGCAGGGTGAGTCCCGTGACCAGGCCGGTGGCCAGTGCATCGACGGCGTCGGCCCACACCCGCTGGGCGCGCGGGTCGCCCGCGGCCACGGCCTCGGCCGCGTCCGCTGCCGTCGCCTCCGGGTCGCCGCAGGCCGCCGCCCAGGCCGCGCCGACCGCGGACGCCGAGGCGAGGCGCTCCAGGCAGCCGCGCTGGCCACAGCCGCAGGGCGGGCCGTCGGGCCGTACGACGATGTGGCCGATCTCGCCCGCGCTGCCGTGCGCCCCGGGTTCGACCCGGTCCCCGATGCCGATGGCGCCCGCGATGCCGGTGCCCAGCGGGAGGAAGAGGTAGCGGTCCACGCCGTTCCCGGCGCCGATGCGGCCCTCCGCGAGCCCGCCGGTGCGTACGTCGTGGCCGAGCGCGACCGGCAGTGGCGGCAGTCCGGCGTCCCGGCCCCGGCCGAGCCGTTCACCGAGCAGTGCGCGCATCGGCACGTCGCGCCAGCCGAGGTTCGCGGAGAAGACGGCGATGCCGTGTTCCTCGTCGATGGTGCCGGGGACGGCGACGCCCGCGGCGGACGGTTCGGTGCCGTACTGCCGCACGCCCTCGGCGCGCAGTTCGGCGGCGAAGTCGAGGATTCCCGCCACCACCGCCTCGGGGCCGCGTTCCCGGCCGGTGGCCCGGCGCGCCTCGTGCAGCAGTTCGTTGCCGGTGCCGATCAGGGCGGCCTTCATCCCGGTGCCGCCGACGTCGAGAGCGATGACGTACTGCACGGGGTGCGCTTCCCGGGTCTGCGTCCGGGAGGCGCCACCTGCCGGGGCGGACGCAAGGGGGGCCTTGTCACGGGTACTCACGCGGGACAGTGTCCCGTGCGAGGAGCGTAAAGGTCTAGTCCACTTCGGGGGCTTCTTCCCGGTGCCGGCCGTTCCGTGCGGCGCGGCGAGCGGTTCGTCCGCATCCGGACTTCTTTCGTGATCCGAATGGAAGCCAACCTGATTCCGTACTGGTATCCGGTTTCGGTGGACGCTCGGGCCCTCCTGGAGGGAGACTCCGGGCGGGCGGGCCGGGGCTGGTGGTGCCAGGGGGGAGCAAAGGCACTCATGGGGCTCGCAGTATGTTCTGAGGGTTCGCAGGGCTGAGGGGTATGAAGAAGATGGAACGGCGTCGATTCCTGGGTATGGCCGCGACCGGTGTGGCCGGGGCGGCCGGCATGACCGCACTGTCCGGCTGCGGCGGCGGTCCGGGATCGAGCGAGGTGACGCTGAAGCTCGTCGCCGCCGACTACGGCAACCCCGGCGCCGAGAACAGCTCCAAGATCTACTGGCAGAAGCTCGCCGACGCCTTCACCAAGAAGAACCCCGACATCACGGTCGACGTCACCGTGCACAGTTGGAACGACATCGGCAAGAAGCTCACCGACATGGTCGACAAGGGCAACCCGCCGGACATCGCCCAGGTCGACTCGTACGCCGACTGGGCCGACGAGGGAAAGCTCTACAAGGTCAGCGAGCTGCTCCCGATCCCCGCGCAGGCCGAGTTCCTCGTCCCGCTCGCCGAGGCCGGTGAGGTGCGCCGCGTCCAGTACGGACTGCCGTTCGTCGCCAGCACCCGGGTGCTCTTCTACAACAAGGACCTCTTCGAGAAGGCCGGGCTCGACCCGGAGAAGCCGCCGGAGAGCTGGCAGGAGCTCAAGTCGGCCGCCCGCGCACTGAAGTCCGCCGGGGTGCGGATCCCCTATGGTCTGCCGCTCGGCCCCGAGGAGGCGCAGGGCGAGTCCCTGATGTGGATGCTCGGCAACGGCGGCGCCTACGTCGACAGCGTGGGCAACTACACCATCAACTCCCCCGAGAACATCGAGACGTTCCAGTGGCTGCGCGACAACCTCGTCACGCCCGGCTACACCGAGCCCAGCCCCCAGCGCACCGACCGGCAGAAGCTGTTCGACGCCTTCACCGAGGGCGACGTGGGCATTCTCAACGGCCACCCCACCCTGATGCAGCAGGCCGACAAGAAGGACATCTCCTACGGCACCGGCAAGCTGCCCGGCAGCAAGGGCCCCGCCGAGGGCACCCTCGGCGTCGCCGACTGGATGATGGCCTTCAAGAAGAACGGCCACCGCGAAGCGTGCGGCAAGTTCCTCGCCTTCGTCTTCGAGACGAAGAACCACTACTCCTTCGTCTCCCAGTACGGGCTGCTGCCCGTCACCACCAGCGCCTCCGAGAAGATGCGCAAGGACAAGAAGCAGAAGAAGCTCTGGCCCTTCCTCGACCAGCTCGCCGGCGCCGAGTTCTACCCGGTGGGCAAGGTCTCCTGGGCCGATACCACCGCGACTCTCAAGAAGTCCATCGGCCAGGCGGCCGTCAAGGGCGGCGACCCGAAGGCCGTGCTCACCGAGCTCCAGCGCAAGGCCGAGGCCGAGGACGAGGCGAAGACCTCCTGACACCGGGCGCGTCTGCCGACGCCGAGTCCGTCTGCCGACGCCGAGCGCCCCTCTCTCTGATGCCGAGCGCCGCTGCTGAGGCCGAGCGCCCCTCCCCGCGCGGTCGCAGCCGCTGCTCCGGCACGTACGGTGGAAGCGTGAGCGGTACGGAAGAGGTGCGGGACAGCGGCGGCGCGGACGGCGAGACGGACCGGTCCGGCACGGCGGATCTGCCCCCCGGCGCCGCTGCGGACGCGGCCGGGGACGCTCCCGGCGGCGCGGCGGACCCGGCAGCGGACGGCCTCTCCGCGGAGGACCGCGCGGTGCTCGCCTTCGCGGCCCGCGGCTGGCCCTCCTCCGGCGAGAAGGAGCGCGCCGTCCGGGAGCAGTTGGGAATGTCGCCCGTGCGCTACTACCAGTACCTCAACGCGCTGCTCGACGACCCCCGGGCAGCCCGGCACGCCCCGGTGACGGTCAACCGCCTGCGGCGCAACCGGCAGGCCGCCCGGGACCGTACCCACTAGGGACCCCCCCTCCCGGCGCACCCGCCGGCCCGCCGCCCGCTCGCTAGGGTGCGCACATGTCGCTTCCGCCGCCTTCCGCGCATCCGACGCTGCCCGAACCTGAGACCGAGGCCGGGCGCGCCGGGCTCGCCGCCGTCCGCGCCGACCCCGCGCGCACCGTGCTCGCACTCGACTTCGACGGCACCCTCGCGCCCATCGTCGGCGATCCGCGGGACGCCCGGGCGCACCCCGAGGCGGTTCCCGTGCTGGCGCGGCTCGCCCCGCGGCTGGCCGGCGTCGCCGTGATCACCGGCCGCCCGGCGGCGGAAGCCGTCCGGTACGGCGGCCTCGAAGGCGCCGCCGGACTGGAGGGACTCACCGTCCTGGGCGCGTACGGGGCCGAACGGTGGGACGCGGCGGACCCGGTCGTCCGCGCCCCCGAACCCCCGGCCGGGGTGGCCGCGGTACGGGCCGAACTCCCCGGGCTGCTCCGGGAGTCCGAAGCGCCGGAAGGCACCTGGACGGAGGACAAGGGCCGGGCGCTCGCTGTGCACACCCGGCGTGCGGCCTCGCCCGACGAGGCCCTCGACCGGCTGCGGGAGCCGCTGTACACGCTGGCCGAGCGGCACGGACTCGTGGTGGAACCGGGGCGCATGGTGCTCGAACTCCGGCCGCCGGGCGCCGACAAGGGCGCCGCGCTCACCGGCTTCGTCCGCGAGCGGGCCGCCACCGCCGTCGTCTACGCCGGTGACGACCGCGGCGATCTGCCCGCCTACGCCGCTGTCACGGCCCTGCGCGCCGAGGGCGTACCGGGACTGCTGCTCTACAGCGCCCCCGAGGCGGAGGCCGAGGCGGTTCCCGAGCTCCGCGACGGAGCCGACCTCCGGGTCCCGGGCCCGGCCGGACTGGTGGCCTGGCTGCGGGCGTTGGCGGCCGAGATCCCGCCGGTGCGCTGACCGGTGGACGCCGTCCGGTGCGCTGACCGGCGGACGCCGATCGGCTGCCACCGCTCGGCAGCGGCTCTGCGCGGGCCCAGGGCCCAGGGCCCGCGCGGGCGGGGCCGCGGGCGGGATCAGCCGGGCAGCGCCTCCAACTGGTCGAGGAACCAGCGGGCGGGCGGCCGGGAGGTGGCCGTCGCGGCCAGTCGGCGGGTCCGCTCCGCGCGGTCGGCCGGGTCCGCCTCCAGCGCGGAGTGCAGGGCGGCCGCCGTCTCCCGCACGTCGAACGGGTTCACGGACAGCACGTCGGGCGCGAGTTCCTCATGGGCGCCCGCCTCCCGGGAGAGCACCAGCACGCAGCCCGCGTCCGAGACCACGGGGACCTCCTTGGCCACCAGGTTCATCCCGTCCCGTACGGGGTTCACCAGCGCGACGTCCGCCATCCGGTAGGCGGCCAGCGACCTCGCGAAGTCGTCCTTCACATGCAGCACGACCGGCGTCCAGCCGCCGGTCCCGAACTCCCGGTTGATCTCCTCGGCGACCCGGCTCACCTCGGCCGTGTAGTCCCGGTAGACGGCGAGGTCCTGCCGCGAGGGGTAGGCGAACGCGAGGTGGACGACGCGCTCCCGCCACTCGGGGCGGTCGGCCAGCAGCCGCCGGTAGGCGTACAGCCCCCGGACGATGTTCTTGGACAGCTCGGTGCGGTCCACCCGGACCAGGACCCGGCGCGGGGCCCCGTCCGGGCCCGTGCCCACCTGGTCGCGCAACTGCGCCAGCCGGTCGGCGACGTCGCTCCGGTGCGCCCGTTCGCGCAGGAAGTCGCCGTCCGCACCCAGCGGATGCACCCCGACATGTGTCGTACGGCCCTCGTAGGTCACCGTCAGCGAGAAGTCCTCCGGTGCGGCGTCGTCCGAGGAGAGGCCCTCCGGCGCGGCGTCCTCGCGCGGCGGGCCGCCGCCCTCGACCGTCGCGCCCAGCACCCGCGCGCAGCACTCGGCGAACAGCCGGGCCCAGCGCGCGGTCAGGAACGCGGTGCGGTCGGCGCCCAGCATGCCGGCCAGCACCTGCGCGGCGACGTCGTCCGGGAGCAGCCGGAAGTAGTCGGCGGGCGCCCACGGTGTGTGCGAGAAATGGCCGATCCGCAGGTCGGGGCGGCGTGCGCGGAGCATGCCGGGGACCAGCGCGAGATGGTAGTCCTGCACCAGGACGGCGGCACCGTCGGCGGCCTCCTGCGCCAGCGCGTCCGCGAAAGCGGCGTTGTACGCCTCGTAACCGGCCCACTGACCGCTGAAGTCCTCGTCGAAGACGGGCTCCAGCGGCGTGTGGTACAGCATGTGGTGGGTGAACCACAGTACGGAGTTGGCGATGCCGTGGTAGGCCGCCTCGAAGGTGCCGGAGGGGATGTCCAGCATCCGCACCGGCTGCCCGCCGGTGTCCCCGGTGTCCAGCCGTCCCTGCGCCGACCTGGCCGCCTCGCGGTCGCCGTCGCCGAGCGCGGCGCACACCCACAGCGCGTCCGCCTCCGGGCCGATGGCGGACAGTCCGGAGACCAGCCCGCCGCCCCCGCGCCTGGCGGAGAGCGTGCCGTCCTCCGCGCGCGTGTAGGACACCGGACCGCGGTTGGAGGCCACCAGCACCCGCGCCGGGGTTCCCCTGGCCTGCCGCGGCGCTTCCCCTGCTCCCTGCGGTGCTGCTCCGGGCGATGTTCCTCCAGCGACCATGCCGCGAGCCTAGCCGCCGCCGAAACCGCTCAAACGTGCCCGTCGTCCCCCGAACACGGACAGGGGTACCTCCGGGCCGCTCATGCCGCCATCCGCTGCCCGTACTCGGGCACGGTGCACATCGGAGGGCGCTCCTCCACGTCCACCAGGTGGCCGCGGGGAACGAAGCACCCGGTCCCGTCCCGCTCGAACTGGGTCAGCGCCGTGCCGCCCGACAGCGCCTCGATCCCGCCGCGCGTACCGTCCACCGTCGCCGGGCCCCGGGCGATGCGGCGCTCGGCCGCCGCGTGGATGGCGGTCGCCATCCGGCCGAGTGCCTGCCCGTCCTGGTTGCGGTGCAGCCGGACCCCCACGTCGACCTGGGCCAGTGCGTCCAGACCCGCCAGCTCCAGCGTGTCGACCAGCAGCGCCAGCTCCACCCCGTAGCCCACCGGGAACGGCAGCCGCTCCAGCAGCGAGCGGCGTGCCGCGTACTCGCCGCCCAGCGGCTGGACGAGGCCGGCCAGCCGGGGCCAGTGCAGATTCAGCAGCGGACGCGCCACCAGCTCGGTCACCCGCCCACCGCCTGCCGGGTCGTTCCGCAGCGGCCGGTCGTACATCGCCTTGACCAGGTGCACGTCCGGTTCGGTCAGCAGCGGCCCGACGATGCCGGTGACGAAGTCCGGCGAGAACTCGCGCAGGTCGGCGTCGACGAAGCAGACGATGTCGCCGCTGGTCGCCAGCAGGGAGCGCCACAGCACCTCGCCCTTGCCGGGGCGCGGCGGCAGCCTGGGCAGCACCTCGTCCCGGTGGACCACCTCGGCCCCGGCCGCCGCCGCGACCTCGGCGGTCCGGTCGGTGGAGCCGGAGTTCATCACGATCAGCTCGTCCACCAGCGCGGTCCCGGTGCCGGGGTGCGGCGAGGCCAGTTCGCGGCGGATCACCGAGACGATGTCGCCGACGGTGGCCTCCTCGTCGAGCGCGGGCAGCACCACGCTGACGGTGGTGCCGGTGCGGCGCTTGGCCGCCAGCAGGTCCTCCAGTGGCCGGTCCGCGACGCGCCAGGAACGGCGCCGCAGCCAGCGGCCCACTTCGTCGAGCACGTGCGTGCCTTCCTGTAGCCGGTCCGGTGGGATCTGTAGTCGGGCTGGTCGGGCTGGTCGGGCTGGTCGGGCTGGTCGGGCTGGTCGGGCTGGTCGGGCTGGTCGGGCTGGTCGGTCGTGCCGGCCGGTCGGTCCGGTCGGTCGTGCTGGTCGGTCGTGCTGGTCGGTCTGTCGGTCGGGCTGGTCGGGTCCCGGGCGGGCCGAGGCGTGCCAGGCGGTGCCGTTACGGCCCCGGACCGGGGAGGATGCGCGGTGGAAGATCCATCTCGCGGTTCGGACGTCCCCCTCAAGCGTGACCGCCGTCGGTTACAGTCTTGAACAACGCAGGTGACCTCCGCATCTCGGGGTCGCCGCGACACAAACGCCGGGCGGCTGTCGGCCGCCCGTAGCCATAGTGCAGCTCATCCAGAGGGGCAGAGGGAACGGCCCGTTGAAGCCCCGGCAACCATCCCGCGATCCGCGCGTAAGCGGACTCAAAGGCGAGACCGCCTCGTGGGGACGGTGCCAATTCCGGCCCGTGACGAGATACGCCACGGGGAAGATGAGGAGAAAGGGCCTCGCCTCCATGGCTGTGCAGACAGTTGCAGCGAACAGCACCACCTCCACCGGCACCGCCGGAAGCGCCCCCTACGACCTCGGCGCCGCAGTGGCCCTCTCCTGTCGTGAGTGCGGCACCCGTACCGAGCTGGGCCCCAGCTTCGTGTGCCTGGAGTGTTTCGGCCCGCTCGAAGTGGCCTACGAGCTCCCCTCCGGCGACCCGGAGGAGCTGCGGCGGCGCATCGCCGCCGGGCCCGCCTCGATGTGGCGCTACGCGCCGCTGCTGCCGGTGCCGGCCGACGTCGCCGAGAAGCCGAACCTGAACCCCGGCCTGACCCAGTTGGTGAAGGCCGACCGGCTCGCCGCCGAACTGGGCGTGACCGGCGGTCTCTACGTCAAGGACGACTCCGGCAACCCCACCCACTCCTTCAAGGACCGCCCGGTCGCCATCGCCCTGGAGGCGGCGCGCGCCTTCGGGTTCAGCACCCTCTCCTGCTCCTCGACCGGCAACCTGGCCGGTGCGGTGGGTGCCGCCGCCGCCCGGGCCGGGCTGCGCTCGTGCGTGTTCATCCCGGACGGGCTGGAGCAGTCCAAGGTGGTGATGGCCGCGATCTACGGCGGCGAACTCGTCGCGATCGACGGCACCTACGACGATGTGAACCGCTTCTGCTCCGAGCTCATCGGCGACCCGCTGGGCGAGGGCTGGGGGTTCACGAACGTCAATCTGCGGCCGTTCTACGCCGAGGGCTCGAAGTCACTGGCGTACGAGATCTGCGAGCAGCTCGGCTGGCGGCTGCCCGACCAGCTCGTCATCCCCGTCGCCTCCGGCTGCCAGCTCGTGAAGATCGACAAGGGGCTGCGGGAGCTGATCCGGCTCGGGCTCGTCGAGGACAAGCCGTACCGCATCTACGCCGCGCAGGCCGAGGGCTGCTCGCCGGTGTCCCGCGCGTACAAGGACGGCACCGGCGCCGTCCGCCCGGTGAAGCAGCCGGACACCATCGCCAAGTCGCTGGCCATCGGGGACCCGGCGGACGGGCCGTACGTGGTCGACATCTGCACGCGTACGGGCGGCGCCGCCGACGACGTGAACGACGCCGAGATCGTGGAGTCGATCGCGCTGCTCGCCCGGACCGAAGGGGTGTTCGCGGAGACGGCCGGGGGCGTCACGCTGGGCGTGACCCGCAAGCTGATCGAGTCCGGTGCCATCGACCCGACGCTCACGACGGTCGTCCTGAACACCGGCGACGGACTCAAGACCCTCGACGCCGTGGCCGCCACGGCCCGGCCCACCGCCGTGATCCGCCCCAACCTGGCCGCCTTCCGCGAGGCCGGTCTGGCCTGACCGGGGTCTCCCGGGGCGCGCGGCCCCGGGAGCGCCACGGCCCCTCGAACGACCGCGGGCCTCGCAGGCCCGCAGCGCCTCGAACGGCTGAAATCCGCCCCCCGGTGTTTGCCCGGTGTTCCGTACCGGGAGTGCCGGAACGGGCCCCTGGGACGCGTCCCCCAACACGTGAGGAAGATCGACATGAGCGTCAACGTCCGGATCCCCACCATCCTCCGCACCTACACGGGCGGCCAGGCCGAGGTCAGCGCCGAGGGCGGGACCCTCGCCGAGGTGCTGGCGGACCTGGAGAAGAACCACACGGGCATCTCCGCCCGGGTCCTGGACGACGCCGGGAAGCTGCGCCGCTTCGTCAACGTCTACGTGAACGACGACGACGTCCGCTTCGAACAGGGGCTGCAGACCCCCACCCCGGACGGCACCGGCGTCTCCATCATTCCGGCGGTCGCCGGCGGCTGACCGGGCCGCCGCTGCCCGGCCGGTCAGCCTGGTCGTCCGCCGCCGGACCACTGCCGGACCACTGCCGGACCGCCGTCGGGTTGCTGTGTCCGGGGCCACCGTCAGCAGGGCTTACGCCGTGGGATCGCCCCCTCCGGAGAAAATCGGAGGGGGCGATTCCGTGTTTCGGGAGACGGTAGAGTGACGGAAGTTCCCCCCACCCGGCACCCGCCCGACCGCCGCGCAGACCGCGGCGGGCACGGACGAGGACGGGACAGCGTCGCGACGACAACGGGACAAGTTACGGTCGAAAACCGGACGGCAATTGTCGCGAAGGCTCCAAATGTCTGGCCCGACTTGCCCTGCTTCAGGCCCAGTTGCGGCCTATTTCCGATCAGCCGTGCCCAGAATTCTCGTCCGATTGACCTGTTGCACAGGGCGTCCGTGCAGATACATTCAGCGGCGGTCGACGCGTTCCGGCGCACGCCCCCGCTTGCTCGTGGGGGTGAGGTCTGACCCGGGTTCGCGAAGTGCGGGCTCGCGCAAGGGCCAGTAATAGGGGAGTTAGGAATGGCTCAGGGCACCGTCAAGTGGTTCAACGCGGAGAAGGGGTACGGCTTCATCGCGGTCGACGGTGGTGCGGACGTGTTCGTCCACTACAGCGCGATCCAGATGGACGGTTACCGCACTCTCGACGAAGGGCAGCGGGTCGAGTTCGAGATTTCGCAGGGTCAGAAGGGGCCGCAGGCGGACATGGTCCGCGTGACCGGCTGAGTGTCGCCGGACTGCGCAGAGCTGCAGACACAGCGGAGAAGGGGTCGCGCCCGAGGGTGCGGCCCCTTCTCCGCTGTCTGCTGTCTGCTGTCGCGTCCGCCGTCCGCCGTCCGCCGTCCGCCGTCCGCCGTCCGCTGGGGGCTCGGCTTCCGCGGGGGCCCGGGTCTGCTCCCGGGTTCCGCTTCCCGGGCCGCAGGTGACTTCGCCGCCCCCGGCCGGGGGCGCCCTCAGTGCCGCTTGCGCCCCCTCCGTCGCCCGACCACCACCCCTCACGGAGACGCCTCCGGCGTCGCTTGCACTCTCCATGCCCGAGTGCTAATCATTGGGTTAGCACTCTGCGAGTGAGAGTGACAAAGAAGGACCGGGTCGGTGAGGCCGCAACCGGGTGGGGAAGGAACCGCCGGGTCTCAGGCCGTCCGTCGCGGGCGCCACGCGGTCCGGAGAAATCCAACCCTCCCCTTGCGCTCGACGCATGGGGGAAGCCAGGGAGGACCAACCCACATGGCCAAGATCATCGCCTTTGACGAGGAGGCGCGGCGCGGTCTTGAGCGTGGCATGAACCAGCTTGCCGACGCCGTCAAGGTCACGCTCGGCCCCAAGGGCCGCAACGTCGTTCTGGAGAAGAAGTGGGGCGCCCCCACGATCACCAACGACGGTGTCTCCATCGCCAAGGAGATCGAGCTCGAGGACTCCTACGAGAAGATCGGCGCCGAGCTGGTCAAGGAGGTCGCCAAGAAGACGGACGACGTCGCCGGTGACGGCACGACGACCGCCACCGTGCTCGCCCAGGCGCTCGTCCGCGAGGGTCTGCGCAACGTCGCCGCGGGTGCCAACCCGATGGCCCTCAAGCGCGGTATCGAGCAGGCCACCGAGGCTGTCTCCGCCGCTCTGCTGGAGCAGGCGAAGGACGTGGAGACCAAGGAGCAGATCGCCTCCACCGCCTCCATCTCCGCGGCCGACACCCAGATCGGTGAGCTGATCGCCGAGGCCATGGACAAGGTCGGCAAGGAAGGCGTCATCACCGTCGAGGAGTCGCAGACCTTCGGGCTCGAGCTGGAGCTCACCGAGGGCATGCGCTTCGACAAGGGCTACATCTCCGCCTACTTCGCCACCGACATGGAGCGCATGGAGGCGGAGCTCGAGGACCCCTACATCCTCATCGTCAACTCCAAGATCAGCAACGTGAAGGACCTCCTTCCGCTGCTGGAGAAGGTCATGCAGTCGGGCAAGCCGCTGCTGATCATCGCGGAGGACGTCGAGGGCGAGGCCCTGTCCACGCTGGTCGTCAACAAGATCCGCGGCACCTTCAAGTCCGTCGCCGTCAAGGCTCCGGGCTTCGGCGACCGCCGCAAGGCGATGCTCAACGACATCGCCATCCTCACCGGCGGTCAGGTCATCTCCGAGGAGGTCGGCCTCAAGCTGGAGAACGCGGGCCTCGACCTGCTGGGCCGGGCGCGCAAGGTCCAGATCACCAAGGACGAGACCACCATCGTCGACGGTGCGGGCGACAGCGACCAGGTCGCCGGCCGGGTCAACCAGATCCGCGCCGAGATCGAGAACAGCGACTCGGACTACGACCGCGAGAAGCTCCAGGAGCGGCTGGCGAAGCTGGCCGGCGGCGTGGCCGTCATCAAGGCCGGTGCCGCCACCGAGGTCGAGCTCAAGGAGCGCAAGCACCGCATCGAGGACGCCGTCCGCAACGCGAAGGCGGCCGTCGAGGAGGGCATCGTCGCCGGCGGTGGCGTCGCCCTGCTGCAGGCTTCCTCGGTCTTCGAGAAGCTGGACCTGGCGGGCGACGAGGCCACCGGTGCCGCCGCCGTCAAGCTGGCTCTGGAAGCCCCGCTCAAGCAGATCGCGGTCAACGCCGGCCTCGAGGGCGGCGTCATCGTGGAGAAGGTGCGCAACCTGACCCCGGGCCACGGTCTGAACGCGGCGACCGGCGAGTACGTCGACATGATCGCCGAGGGCATCCTCGACCCGGCCAAGGTGACGCGCTCCGCGCTGCAGAACGCCGCCTCCATCGCGGCGCTCTTCCTCACCACCGAGGCCGTCATCGCCGACAAGCCGGAGAAGGCCGCCGCGGGCGCCGACGCGGCTGCCGCCGGTGGCATGGGCGGCATGGACTTCTGAGTCCGAGCCGCACCAGGCAGTACCGCCCGCCGAGGGCGGCGGAAGGGCGAGCACCCCGCGGGGTGCCCGCCCTTCCGGCTGTCCGGCTGGGTCCGGCACCGGCTCGGGACTTCGGCTGAGCGACTCCGGAGTCCGGCTGTCGGCCGCATCGGCCGCCGGCCGCCGGCCGCCGGCCGCCGGCCGCCGGCCGTCAGCCGAGCTGGACGTCCGGGAAGCAGAGGTGCTTCTCGATGGCCGCCACCTGGTCGTGGGGTTCGGGGTAGGACCAGGCGACGTCCTGGGCCGTACCGTCGGCCAGCGACCAGTACGAGGCGGTGCCCTTGAAGGGGCAGCGGGTGCGGGTGTCGGACGGCGCGAGCAGATCGGTGCGGACGTCCTCGGGCGGCAGGTAGTACCGCACCGGGTAGCCGGTCTCGCGCAGCAGCAGCGGTCGGCTGCTCTCCGCCAGCACCCGGCCGTCGCGGGTGACGACGCGCACGCGTTCGGTGCCCTCCTCGACGGTGATCGTGTGGCCCTTGCTCGGCGTGGTCATGACGCGGTCCTCTCGCTCGGGGGTTCGTCAGTCCGGTGCTGCTGCGTCCGCGTCCGGCACGCCCGGCGCGCGGACTCCGAAGAGTGCCAGAGCGGCGGCGCCGAGTCCCGCGGTCTCCACCGGCACCGCGCGGTGCGCCTCCCATCCGGCCCGGTCGAGCCGGAGCCGCTCGAGAGTGCGGGCCCGGCCCAGCACGGACTCGGTCAGCAGGCCGTCCGGCCGGTAGCCCAGCTTCTCCGAGACCCGCCGCGAGCGCGGGTTGTCCGTCATCGCGGCCGAGAGGCTGCTGTGCGCTCCGAGCCCGTCGAACGCCAGATGCAGTGCAGCGGCGCGCATCTCGGTGCCGAAACCCCGGCCCTGGTGCTCCACGCCCAGCCAGGAGCCGGTGTGCGTCTCCCGTACGACGGCGAAGTCGGTGCTGCTCAGATCCTGCCGTCCGATCACCCGGCCCCGGTGCAGGACGGCGAGGCTCAGCGTCCAGTCCTCCGGCCGCCAGCCGGCGATGGTGCTCAGAACGTGCTGGAAGCAGCCGCGGGCGCGGTCGGCCGGAGGCGCGGCGGTCCACGGGACGCTGAAGGGCATCTCGGAGTCGTCATGCACGCCCCCGGAGGCGAGCCGCGCCAGTTCGGTGAGGGCCCGGTCGTCCGGAAGACGCAGCTCCAGGCGCGGAGTTGCCAGGCGCAGGCCGTACAGCGGCCAGATGTCGGCTTCCATGGTCCAAGGGTGCCGAGGCCCGGGAGCGGGCGCGAGCGGATTACGGCCCCTCGACGAGCCGGGCCACGCCGTCGAGCATGGCGGCGAGCCCGGTCTCGAAGAGCCCGTCCAGACGCAGGTCGTAGCCGTCGTCCCCGAGCGCGTCGAGGAGGCGCGCGAAGGCCGGGTAGGCGCCGGAGGCCGTCAGCGACGCGAGAGTGGCCGCCTGCTGCACCATCCAGGCGTCCTCCGTCAGGCCGGTGCTGCTCTCCGCGGCGGTCTCCCGTTCGCGCTGGATGGCCAGCCCCAGCACATGGCTGTAGAGCAGGGCGTTCAGGTCGAGCGCGGTGGCCGGGGCGAGCCCGCAGCCGTCCAGCGTGCCGAGCATCCACTCCGAGTACGTCAGCAGGTTGGGCAGCAGCAACGGGCGGGTGAGCGGGCCGATCTGGGCCAGCCAGGGGTGGGCCCGGTGCACGCGCCACAGGGCTCGGGCGCCCAGCTCCAGCCGGTCCCGCCAGCCTTCGGGCGCCGGCCCGGCCGCGGGATGCGGCGGCAGCCGCAGTTCGCCGAAGACGGTGTCCGCCATCAGCAGGATCAGCTCGTCCTTGCTGTGCACATAGCGGTAGGCCGCCATCGTCGCCGCGCCCAGGCGGGCCGCGACGCTCCGCATCGACAGTGCGGCGAGCCCCTCGGCGTCGGCGATCCCGACCGCCACGCGGACGACGCGTTCCTGGGACAGCTCCCGGTCGGCGCGCTGCTGCGCACCCGCTGCCGGATCGCCGACCGCGGTTGCCGGGCCCCCGGAGGGCGCGGGGCGGTCGGGCTGCGCCGGGCGGCGGCTCCGTGGAGCGACCACCGTGCCCACCCGCGGCCGGGCCTGCACGAGTCCGTCCTGGCGCAGTGCGGTCAGTGCCTTGGTCGCGGTGGCCAGGGCGACGTTCCACTCGCGGGCGAGCTGCCGGGTCGAGGGCACCCGGTCGCCGGGCGCGAGCTCTCCCCCGGCGATGCGGCGCCGCAGATCGGCAGCGATCCGCGCGTATGGCGGTGTGAGCTGCGCCACGACTGCTCCTCCCTGTCACCTGTACTAGGACAGAGGTTAGCAGCGACTTGGGCGGGAACTCTGGCTTTCTGTGCTAGTACAGGTGAGCGTGCTGCCGATGGGAAAGGTGCTGTGTACGCCGTACATTCAGCATCGCGTGCAGGGAGTGCGCCGCAGGAGCGCGTACGTCGTACAGCACCTGCGTCCAGCAGTGCAGGGAGTCGCCATGCGGAACGTTCTGATCTCCGGTGCCGGAGTCGCCGGACTCGCGCTCGCCCACTGGCTGCGCCGGGCAGGATTCGCGCCCACGGTCGTCGAGCGGGCGCCCTCGGTGCGGCCCGGGGGACACGCCGTCGACGTGCGCGGAGTCGCGCTCGACGTGCTCGACCGGATGGGCCTCCTCGCCGACGCGCGCCGGGCCCGCACCCGGATGCGCGGCATGTCGATGCACGACAGCGACGGCAACGAACTGTGGCGCTCCACCGAGATGACCTACAGCAGCGGTCGGCTCGACAGCGACGACATCGAAATCCTGCGGGAGGACCTGACCGAACTGCTCCACCGGCGGGTCCGCGCGGACGCGGACGACGCGGACGACGCGGATGACGCAGGCGGTGCCGCATTCCTGTTCGGCGACTCCATCGCCGCCCTCGACCAGTCCGACCCGGAGGAAGGCGGCGTCCACGTCACCTTCGCGAGCGGTCTGAGCCGGACCTTCTCCCTCGTCGTAGGAGCGGACGGCCTGCGCTCCGGAGTGCGCCGACTCGCCTTCGGCTCCGAGTCCGGCCAGCACCTCCACCACCTCGGTGCCCATGTCGCCGTCTTCAGCACGGACAACTTCCCGGGGCTCGACAACTGGCAGGTGTGGGTCCGGAACGAGCAGGCGAGCTACTGCCTCTACCCCGTCCGCGGGAACACCGAGCTGCGCGCCACGCTCGGCTTCATGTCGCCGCCGCTCGACTACGACCACCGCGACACCGCGCAGCAGAAGGCGCTGCTGGCCGAGAACATGGCCTCTCTCGGCGGAGACACCGGCACCCTGCTGGAAGCGATGCGCACCGCCCCCGACTTCTACTTCGCCGCCATGGCGCAGGTCCGCATGGACCACTGGACGCGGGGCCGTGTCGCACTGGTCGGCGACGCCGGGTACTGCCCCTCGCCGCTCTCCGGCCAGGGCACCAGCCTCGCGCTGGTCGGTGCGTACGTCCTCGCCCGCGAGCTGAGCGCGTCCCCCGCGTCGGTCGCCGACGCGCTGCTCCGGTACGAGGAGCGCATGCGCCCCTTTGTCGCCCTCAACCAGGCCCTCGCCACCGAGAACCCGGGCCAGGGGCCCTCGGAGGAGTCCCTCACCGTCGCGAAGAACGCGCTCACCCTCGGTGGCGGCGACGGGTGGGTGGTGTGAGGCCGCCCATAGGCTCCAGGTCACGTACGACCCGCCCTCGTATGTCCGGAATGCCGGTATCGGGGTGGGTGCGGGGACAGCATCCCGGGCCTGGTGTGGGGGACTAGGCCGGGTCGTAGGTCACATGTTTGCCGGGGTGGGGGGTGTCTTGCGCACGGTGGGCCCCACGCCGCGCAACCACACGACCGGCAGCCGCGTGCCGGGTGCGGCGTCACGTCCCCCACGCGAAAGGCCCCCCCTTCCCCATGCGCACCACCCTGAGCACCCTGACCGCCGTCCGTCCCACCCGTCGTGCGGCCGTCAGCGGCCTGACCGTCCTGGGTGCGGCCGGTATCGCCGCCACCGCCCTGACCGGCACCGCCCACGCCGCCCAGCCCGACGCCGCCTCCCCGGCCGCCCACCGGGCCGCCGCCACCGCCCAGCACCTGACCACCCAGGCCACCCAGGCCGAGCAGAGCGCGGACAAGGCCGCCAAGGACAACAGCAAGAGCAAGGACAACAGCAAGGGCAAGGGCGAGGGCAAGGGCAAGGGCGAGGGCAAGGGCAAGTACGCGGACAACCTCGACGGCTGGATCCGCGAGGCCCGCGCCGTCATGGCCAAGCACGACATCCCCGGCAGCTACGACGGCATCAAGCGCAACATCATCCGCGAATCCGCAGGCGACCCCGACGCCGTCAACGACTGGGACATCAACGCCCAGAAGGGCATCCCCTCCAAGGGACTCCTCCAGGTCATCCAGCCCACCTTCGACCAGTACCACGTCAAGGGCACCCCCGACGACCTCACCGACCCCGTCGCCAACATCGTCGCCGCCTGCAACTACGCCGCCGACCGCTACGGCAGCATGGACAACGTCGACT
>NZ_FOGO01000011.1 GCF_900111245.1 Streptomyces qinglanensis
GGTCGCCTTCGAGCACGCGGCGGACACCGAGAAGTACCCCGAGGAGGCGTTCGGCCCGGCGTGGCAGCCGCAGAAGCTCTACTACAACCAGGGCTTCAACCGGCAGCGCACCGAGGCGATGCACCAGGCGATGCTGGACCGCGGCCTGGAGTCGCCCTACACCCAGTGGCTGGAGCGCTGGGAGAAGATGGGGATCAAGGAGCGCGAGATCACCACCTTCGTACCCTGCGGCGACTTCTTCGAGATCCGCGACAAGGCGCTGATCGCGCACGCCACCCAGATCGATCCGGACGGCGGCTGGTTCCGCGTCCCGATGGACATCCAGCGGGAGGTCTGGCCGACCGAGGAGTACGAGCTGGCGAAGTCCCGCGTGGAGACCTCGCTCCCCGAGCACGACCTCTTCGCGGGCATCCGCGAGAATTGACGGTATGAGCCCGACGCAGACAACGCTCGTCCAGGTCCTTCCGCTCGCGAAGGACCTGGACGAGAACAAGGTGACCCCCGGCGTGCTCGGCTTCGTCGTCTTCGCCCTCATCGGCGCGGCCGTGTGGATGCTGATGAAGTCGATGAACAAGCACATGCGGCGCGTGGACTTCGAGGAGCCCGCCGGCACCGCGCCCGCGGCAGCGGCCGCCCCCGGCGGGACCGCCGACGGGACCGCCACCGCCGCCGACGCGCGCAAGGCCGAGGCCGCCGCCCCGGCACCATCCGAGCGAAAGGGCTGAGCGGCCCGCCGGCCGCCCGGCCCCTCGCCTCGACCTCCCTCTGGAGAACGACATGCTGTTCGGCAGGTTCAAGAACCGCGTCCCCACCCCCGAGGAGGCTCTGCAGGGCCGCCCCGAGCCGGAGTACGCGGTACCCGAGCGCCACACCGTGCTCGGCACGGCGCTCCAGGGCCCGTACCCGGAGGACCTGGAGATCGCCGACTTCGGCATGGGCTGCTTCTGGGGCGCCGAGCGCGTCTTCTGGACGACGGACGGCGTCTGGACGACCCTCGTCGGCTACCAGGGCGGGTCCACCCCGAACCCCAGCTACGAAGAGGTCTGCTCGGGCCTGACCGGGCACACCGAGGCAGTGCGCGTCGTGTACGACCCGGCGAAGGTGTCCTACGAGACCCTGCTCAAGCGCTTCTGGGAGTCCCACGACCCGACCCAGGGCTTCCGCCAGGGCAACGACACCGGCACCCAGTACCGCTCGGCGGTCTACACCCACTCCCCCGCACAGGCCGCCGCGGCCGAAGCCTCCCGGAACGCCTACCAGCAGGTCCTCACCGGCTCCGGACACGGCACGATCACCACCGAGATCCTCCCCGCCGAGGGCCGCCCCTTCTACCCCGCCGAGGGCTACCACCAGCAGTACCTCGACAAGAACCCGGGCGGCTACTGCGGCATCGGCGGCACGGGCGTCAGCTGCCCGATCGGCCTGGCCCCGACGGGCGAGTGAGGCGCCGAGAGCGGGCCCGCCGCCGGGTGGGGGCGCCGTCCGCAAGGACGGGGCGACCGAGCGTCGCCGCATCGGAGCGCTGACCGGCGAGGCGGACTAGGCTCGCCGGTATGACTGACTTCCTTCAGGTGGCGACGGCGACGGAGACCCGGGAGCAGGCCACCACCCTCGCGGGATCGGTGGTGACGGCCCGGCTCGCGGCAGGTGCGCAGATCGTCGGTCCGGTGGTCTCCGTCTTCTGGCACCTGGGCGAGTTCGGCACGGGTGAAGAGTGGCAACTGCTGTTCAAGACCCGTGCCGACCGGTACGCAGAGCTTGAGGCGCACCTCGTGGAGCACCACCCGTGGAAGAACCCGGAGGTGTCCGCAGTACCGATCGTGGCGGGTTCGGACGCCTACCTGCGATGGGTGGAGCGGACCGCTGATCCGGACCCTGGGGACTGACCTGTCACGCCCTGGCCTTCTCCAGCACCTCGGCCACGGCCGGAAGCCCGTGGTGATCGCTGAGCTGCCGGAGGATCGGGGCGAGGCGCTGCCGTGGGCGGACGGACGCCACTCCGGCTGACAGCTCCAGTACCCGACTGGTGATGGCCGTGGCCTGCTCGATCTCTCCGGCAGCGAGGTAGGAGTCGGCGAGCCATGACAGGTAGAGGCTCTTGTCCCGTGCGTGGGCGTCGTCGTATCCGGTGAGCACGTCTTCGAGGACGGGGACGGCGCGCAGCGGCCGACGCAGCTCGGTCCAACAGCGGCCGGTCATGATCTGGAGTTCTTTGCGGTCGACCCATGAGGACCAGTCGGGTTGCGGACTTCCGTCGCTTTCGGCGAGAGCACCTTCCGCGTTGTTCAGAGCGCGTTCGGTATCCCTGGCGTTCCCGGCGACAGCACAGGCCCATGCCAGCCGTTCATACAGCAACGCGCGCACCCCGGGCGGTGCGTCTGGGCCGGCTGTGCGGCACGCCTGGACAGCGGTCTCTATCCCTGCGGACCGGTCCGTGTCGATCTTCTGGTAGGCGAGGAATGCCAGCGCGTTCCCGGCCAGCGCTGCGTCCTTCGCCTCGACAGCGGCTTGGTGGCTGTCCTCGTAGAGGCTGCGCGCGTCGGCGTGATGGCCCGCGTCGAATGCGGCCCATCCTGCTTGTTGCGCCTGCTCGGAGAGCACTGACAGAAGCGCGCACCCGGTCTCCTCCGTATAGCTGCCCTCTCGCAGCATCGTCTTGGTTGCTTGGTACTCGCCGAGGTAGACGCGGTAGGTGTCTCCACCGCCGAGGACGTCATCGAGGCGCCGCAGTCGTGCCGTGCGGTGGCGCAACTGGTCCGGCACGTCTCCGCCGATGTGTCGGCCTGCCTTGATCCGGGTCAGCTCAGGCAGGCCGAGAACCAGACCTGCCCCGGCTGAGGCTTTGAACAATTCCCTGCGCAGCACTGTCTCATTTCCCTCTCGGGTCGCTGGTGTGGTGTGTGCTGAGGCGGTAGGGGCATGACCGGGCGCGGTGCCTGGTTCCCAGGCCCGGGGTGCGAGGCCGAGCAGGCGTCCGGGGATGTGTAAGGCGTCGGCGATAGTCACGATCTTGTCGAATGACGTGATGCGGCCCTGGCCACGGGCGAGTGTGCCGACGCGTTCGGGTTTGATGTCGCACTCTGCGGCAATCTTGGAGTAGCTGATCTTGGCCAGTTGCCGGGCAAGGAAGAAGACCGCGCCGAAGTCGTGAGCCACGATCGCGGCGCGCATCTCGGGGTGGCTGAGAAGCTCTCGCGGTAGTGCGGTCGGCGGTTTGTAACCAGTCATCATGTGCCCCATAGCGCCTGCTGATGACAGTGTGTCGCGAAGCCTGACTTTCAGCCTACCCATCATGGGGACAGCCACGGACGGGAAGCCATCGCCGTTCTCCCCCAGCACAGTTGGCGACGCAAGAGACCCCCGCGACCGATGCGAACGGTCCGGGGGCGTGGTCAACGCTGTGCAGGAGCGTCAACGTGGCAAACTCTATCCCTCAGTTCGTGCGATGGCTGTTGCAACGCTTGCTCCCCGGTGCGGGTCGTCATCGCATCGTCGAGGCAGCATCCCCCGCGATCCCTGGCGACACCCTGACCCTGATGCTTCCGCGCGTGCATCGGGTCTTCGATCGGTCTTCGCTGCGTGGCGAAGATGTCCGCCTGGTCCGGCCCTATGTCGTGGCACACGAGAAGCGGGAAGCACAGCAGCGGGATCGGCTTCGTCGTGGGGTGCTGGCGTACACGCGGTACGACATGGCGGTGATGAGGTGAGCGGCCACCGGCATGAGGACGTGCCGCGCCGGTTCAAGGTGGCCGGCGATGTGCGCTTGGTCGATGACCGGTTCCACATCTCGCTTCAGGTCTTTCGGGGTGACGTTCACGTCTCGACTGAGTCGGCTGTGCTGTCCGTGGATGATGCCGCCCTGCTGGAAGCGCAATTGACACGGCTCTTGTGCGAGAGGGCGGGCCTGGCACCACAGGGGCGGAAGGGCGCGCTGAGCCCTTGGAGGCCGTACTGATGGCGGAGGCCCAAGGAGAGCAGCAAAGCCGCCGCCACGGGCAGAAAGACCAGGCGACGAAGCGAGAAGAGTTGGAGGCGGCCGTGCGCAAGCTCAACAAGTGGTCGTCGGGTGGTGGCGGGCGCTGAGACAACTGTCGCTCTGAGCAGGCCCGGCTCCCGCGATCTTCGACTCCCGCCAGCGGTCGGGGGGGGGGCGGGCCAGGCGGAACACCCGCATACGCAGTGCCGGACCGTCCGTCGCCTGGACAGCATCCGGCGTGGTCCTGCCGGGGATCGATCACGAACCCCCAGTGCAGATGGCACCGGGGTCGTCGCTGCGCCCTCGTTCGGCACGGTCCACCCGATCACCGAACGGACCGGCCTGCTACCCGCCAACGTCTCGGGCGCCAACATGCATGACAGTCAGGCTCTGATCCCGCCGATGAAGGGCACACCACCGATCCGGTCCCGCCCGGACCGAGAGAAAATGATCCGCATAGGACGGTACGCACGGTGGCATCTTTACCCCAGGTGCGACAGGTGAGATTTCGGGCGACCAGGGGGGCACCATGGGGGCACTTTCTCGGACATGGAATTGGCATCAATTCAAGTTCAACACTCCTCAAAGATTGACCGAAGAGCGAGAGAGCCGCGACGAGGAAATAAAGATCAGGCGACGCATTTTGTTGACCCTGCCGATCCAAGACCCATCGGACCGGGAACGTTTGATCGATGCCGCACAGTCGGCTGCCATCGGCGTTTTCCTTCCAGCATGGATGCGGCAAAGACATGACAGATTTTCCATTATCGGGGCAGGTGCTGTTAGCGCAGGCAGCGCCACGCTACTACTCTGGCTACTCAACGGTCAGATAATTTCAAATCCCTTCATGGACTTGCAGCCGACCAAGAGCTCCGGATTACCAATCCTCGAACAAGCCGAAATCGCCTTGACCCTAATGGCGACCGGCACTCTATGGGCCAGCCGAAGAGCAGCTCTATCCATATTACGAGACAGGCTTCACGGTAACCCTGAATCAGAGAAGAGTAGATTTGATTTTCTACTCATTTCCTGGGTGTCCGTGATAGGCTTCACCCTCATCGGCTTACCCTGGGTGGCATTTTCCGGATCCAACAACTACCGAGAGTGGCCGACCGGTTGGCAAGTTCTCTCAGGGGGCAGCTTTCTCATAGGGGTAGCACTGCGCCGCTGGACAAACGCCTTTCGGCAACTTCTTGATCGATACGCGCGCGCAGAGTATGAAAAGACCACCGATCAGGTTGTCTGGCGGCTTCATTATCTTTCCTGGATTCTGCACGCCAGGAGGCCGCACCACCTTAAACCGCACATCTTGCGGCAGATTCGAACCCTAATGGACGAGTCAGCTCGCACCATCGAGATGAATCCCGTGCCTATTCGGACTGCCCATTGGCGAGAGAGAACACTGCGAAGGCAGATTCGATGTGATCACGCTCGGATCGCTGCTGCGCTGCGCGGACTCAGTGGAGAGATCGCAAAAGCCCACTCTATCGAACAGTACGACCGCGTATGTGCATCCGTTCTGGCTGGCGCAATTTCGGCCGCACATGGAAAGTGGGATGAATTACTTGCGAATACACCCGAAGTCACGCCTACATCTCGTTTCGCGCGCAGTCTCCGCAGGGCAGCACCCAGTTGCACTTTGATAGCAGCAGCCCTCACGATTCCTGTGTTACCCGGAGTCGGACCAGCCTCCGATGGAATTCGCGTCCTATTGCTTGCCACTGCAGTTTTCGCAGCTCTGCCAGCCACCGATGCCACGCGTGACATTCTCAAAGGGGCACTGGACAAGGCTCTTATAAAGGGTTCGGATGTTGAAGCAGCGAAAAACAACTGACGGAGAAATCTTGGGAATCGCAGATCGCACCGGTTGCCCTGTCGCCTTCACTCGTGAGCCCGATCAGGCAGCCGACCAGTCCCGCCAGGCTTCCGATCTCGCACCGCTCCAGCGGTTCATCGCGCAGTGGGCGGTCCATGTCCACATCCAACGGCAGCCGCATCTCGCCGAGGAGCTGCGCCGCTGGGAGGACACCGCGGCGACCGGCGACGCGCAACAGGCCCGCGGCGCCGCGTCCGCCATCGGCAGGTTCCTCGACGAGGCCCACGCCGCGCTCGGCCTACCACCGCGGTGAGCACGGACTGGCGCTGGGAGTACGACCCCGACCACGCGCACGCGGCGGGCGGCATTCCGGCTCACGTGGTGACCGGAGAGGAGCGTCTCCCCAGGTGAACTGGGCGAACCGATGCCGCCGAGTGGAGGTCCGCCGCCGTTCCCAGATGTGTAGCGGATCCGGCGGTCACCGGGTAGCAGGCCGGCGACCGCGCTATCGGCGGGCGTAGAGAGCCAGGAACGGGGTCACGTACAGCGCGGCTTCGGTGGGGGTGGCCTTGCCGGTGGTGATGAGGACGACGCCTGCGATCAGTGCGGCGATGTGGAGGACGACCGGCGCACGGGGCGACTGGGATGACTGGGCGCCGAGCTCGGTTCCTGTCCCGTTCATACCTGACGATGCCCCTTCGGTCACAGATGGATACGAGGAGAGGCCGTCCTTCACTTCCCAGGCGACGCAAGGAACTCTCTTCGCATTCCGAAGGTGCGAGCAGCCTCCGGATTGGGAATCACTCTCACCCATGCGTATCCCGCAGGGCAAACCAGCGGACGTGCCGGGTCCGGATCTGCCGCCCACCTGCACCGACACCGTCGAAACACCCCGGGATCGGCAGCAACCTTTGAAATATCGTCCCGATACCTCCCGTTATCCTCCGCGCCCGCACGAGAGAATGTGACCAGCATCACACGTGAGCCTTCGTTTCGAAGGTGTCACCTCGGCACGCCCTCGGCCATCCGTGACGAACGGGGTCTTGACTCCGGGTTCGTCCGGGTCGCCTGCTTGACTGCCTTGGAATCCGAAGGGGTCGGCGAGCATGCCTGCCGGCCTCGCGGCGGACGACCGCGGGGGCGGTGCCCGGACTGTCCGCGGACGTGCCGCCGGCATCGAGGGCACGGGTCACCTGCTGTGTCCGGGGCGCTGCGGAGCGCATGCTGGGTGGATGGATTGGTTGGTGTCGCTCCTCGGGGCCGGTCTGGTGCTGGCCGCACTGCGGGATCTGTTCCACACGCTCTGGCATCCGACCCGCAGGGGCGGCGCCAGCCGACTCGTGATGACGGCGCTGTGGAGGCTGTCGCATCGGTTCCCCGCCCGCAGGGGCATGAACGAGTTGGTCGGGCCGCTGGCGATGGTGACGGTCGTCGGGATGTGGACCTGTCTCGTGGTCCTGGGGTGGGCGCTCGTCTATCTGCCGCACATGCCGGAGGGGTTCGCCTTCGCGGCCGGGCTGGCGCCGCACGAGCACGGGGATCTGCTCGACTCCCTCTATGTGTCACTGGTCAACCTGGCGACGCTGGGGATCGGGGACATCGCGCCGACCGCGGGCTGGCTGCGGCTCGTCGCACCGCTGGAGGCGCTGGTGGGGCTGGCACTGCTGACCACGACCGTCTCCTGGGTGCTGCAGATCTATCCCGCGCTCGCCCGCCGGAGGAGCCTGGCGCTGCGGCTGGCCATGCTGCGCCGCGTCCAGCCGCCCGCCCAGTATCTGCACTCCGCCACGGGAGCGGCACTGTTGGAGGGCATCGCGGCGGAAGTGGTGCGGATCCGCGTGGACTTCACCCAGTACCCGGACGCCTACTACTTCCACGACGGTGAGGACGACCTCTCGCTGGCCGCCACGATCGACTATGCCGTCGACCTCGGCCGCCGCGGGCACTCCAGTGAGCAGAGCGAGGTGCGGCTGGCCGCCACCGTCCTCGGCAACGCGCTGACGGACCTCGCTCTCGCCCTCGACCAGCGGTTCCTGCGGACGGGCGGCACTCCTGCGGAGGTCTTCACCGCGTACGCGCACGACCATGGGCGGCGTCCTCCCCTGCCGTGACGGGGTCGGAGGACTGCTCGTCCGGCAGCCGGTCGCCGGAAGGCCGCGGGGGCGCCCCGAGGACGGTCGGCGGGGGAACGGCGATGCGCCAGCCCGGGTTGTAGGTGTGCGGGACCGGGTGAAGTCGCCAGCCGGCCCGCGCCGCCCAGGCGGGCAACGGGACGCCGCGCAGGACGAGGGCGTGGGGGCGGCCCCCCGTGGCAGGACGGCCCGCGGCAGGACGGTCCTCCGCAGCCTGGTGGTCCTCCGCAGCCTGGGGGTCCTCCGCAGCCGGGTGGCCCTGCGCGGCGGGGCGGCAGCCCGCGGTGTGGGCGACGGGGATGGTGGAGCTGTTCCCGGCCAGTACGCACGGTGGGCGCACCCCGTGCGCGCGCAGGACGCGTTCCATGCGCTGCCAGTCCTGGCGGGCCGCTGCCTGGATGCCGGAGTGGAGGTCCAACTGGTGGAGTTGGAAACCGAGGTGCAGCAGCGCCGCGGTGGCTCCGAGCGGGGCGAGCAGCCACAGCTTCCGCGCCGCGCGCGCCCGGCGGAGTGCTCCGCACACGCCCAGTGCGGCCACCGGTGCCAGCAGCGCGTAGGCCGGCAGCAGGAAGCGCGGCGCCGCGTAGTCCATGAAGAACAGGTACGGGACGGCCACGGCGGCCGCCGCCGCGGTGGGCAGGACCGCCAGTGCTGTACGGCCCTCCTTGCGCGCCGCGTTGACGCCGAGGGCGAGCAGCGGCGGGATGAGCAGCCACCATGCGGCGGACGCCCATCCGACGGTGACCCCCTCGCAGGGGCGGCAGAGCAGCGGCCCGTCCAGTGCCGCCGCGTGCCGGAACACGGTGTCCAGGGACAGGTGGAGGTGCATCCCGCCCTGGATGTCACCGGCCGCCCGCACCCGCTCCAGTACGCCGCCGAAGCGCAGCCGGGCCTCCACGGCCCAGGGGAGCAGCCCGAGCAGCACCCCGGCCGACGCGGCGACCGCGACGCCCGGCGCCGGGGCCGATGCCGATGTCGACGCCGGGGCTCCGGAGCGTGGCGGCCGGCCCCGTTCCGATCCGCCTGGCCCACGCCCCGGCCCCCGCCGACCCGGGCTCAGCCGGGTCCACAGTGCGGCCCCGAGCAGCACCGCGACCGGCCAGACGGTGTCGTTGGGCCGTATCAGGGTGGCGGCAGCCAGCGCCGCCGGCACGGCGGCCCAGGTGCGCACCCGGTCCCGGACCGGTCCGGGACCGCGCCCGGACCCCGGCGCGGCTGCGGACGCGTACGACGCCCCTGGCCCGGACCCGGGCCCGGACGACGACGCCGCCTCGGGCGCGGGCACGCAGCAGCCGAAGGCCGCGGTCAGCCCCATGGCGACGTAGTGGTTGGGCATCGCGGCACCGGCGTAGAACAGCGCGAACCACACGCTGCTGTAGAGCGCGGCGGCGAGCGGCACCACGCCTCGGCGGGCGACCGCGCGCAGCCACGGCAGGAAGCCCAGGTAGAGGGCGAGTGCGGCGGCGACGGTCAGATAGCAGCGCAGCAGCGGCACGGAGTGGCCGACGGCGGCGACCGGGGCGATCAGCAGCGGCACGCCGCGAGTGCGGGGGGCGCTGAACGGCGTCTCGGGGCCGTAGGGGACGAAGCGGCTGGCGTAGACGAGTTCGTCCCAGCCGAGCGGCAGGCCGGGGTGGACGACCGCCAGCGAGAGCGCCCCGAAGGCTCCGCAGACCCCGGCCAGCCACCAGCGGTCCCGGCGGCCGGCCCGTTCGGCATTCCGCGCAGATGTGGGCATGGACGGCATCCTGCCGCCGTGGCCGTGCCGTTCGGCGCAGGCGCCGCCGCGCGCCGGGCCGCGGGCGGGCGGCCGGACCGCGCGGCGTACCCTCGCTCGCGTGGTGGACGTGGACTGGGTGGAGCGGGTCGGCGGGCTGCGGCAGTGGGCCTCCGGGCCGGAACGGGCGCCGCACAAGCCGCTGTTGCTGCTGTACGCGCTGGGCCGGTTCCAGGCCGCGCCGGAGAGCGGGCTGCGGTACACGGACGTCGAGGAGGACCTGGCCGGGCTGCTGCGCGAGTACGGTCCGCCCCGCCGGACATCGCCGGGCTATCCCTTCCACCACCTGGTGAGCGACGGCGTGTGGGAGGTGCGCACGGACTCCGGTGCGGACAGCCCGGGTCCCGGCGTCGGGCGGCTGCGGGAGAGCGGCGCGGTGGGCCGGCTGGTGCCGGAGCTGCGCACGGCGCTGGACACCGATCCCGCCTTGCTGTCCGTTCTCGCCCGCACGCTTCTCGACCTGCACTTCCCGCCGTCCCTCCAAGAGGACATCGCCGCCGACGCGGGGCTGGATCTGGAGGCGGCGGACCTGGCGCGGATGACCGGGGTGTCCGGCGGGGCGGCCGAGCGGGCGCGGGTTGCGGTCCGCCGTTTCGTCCGGGACCCCGGTGCCGCGCGGCGGCTCCGCGCCCGGGTGCTGGCCGCGTACGGCAACCGCTGCGCCTTCTGCGGTTTCGACGGCGCGCTGGGACGCCGCCCGGTGGGGCTGGAGGCCGCGCATGTGCACTGGTGGGCGTACGACGGGCCCGACGAGCTGTCGAACGCGCTGTGCCTGTGCTCCCTGCATCACAAACTGTTCGACAAGGGCGTGCTGGGCCTGGACCCGGGGCTGCGGATCACCGTCTCCGCCCGCTTCTCCGGCGCGGGCGCCGCGGCCCGTGCCCAGGTCCGGGAACTGGCCGGCCGCCCGGTGGCGGCGCCGGAAGAGGCCGGGGCGGAGCCGGTCGCCGCGCCCTACGCGCGGTGGCACACCACACAGGTCTTCCGGGCCTAGTCCGGGGGGCAACGGGCCGGTTCGAGGTCAGCGGGCCGGTTCGGGAGGGTCGGCCGCCGCGCCCCACTCCCACATGGCCTGCAGTACGGGCCCCAGGGCGCGGCCTTGCGCGGTGAGCCGGTAGCGGACCGTGGTGGGCCAGCCCGGGGAGCGGTCCCGGAGCACGACGCCGGCGTCGGCGAGTTGGCGGAGCCGCTCGGTGAGGGTCTTGTCGGAGAGGCCGGGCAGGGCGGCGGCGAGTTGGCTGTAGGTGTGCGGGCGGCGCAGGAGTTCCCGTACGACCAGGGTCGTCCAGCGGCCGCGCAGCGCGTGCAGGGTGATCTCGACGGGGCAGGACGGCGCGGGCGCGTCCGCCTCGGCCCGCGGGTCGTCGGGCAGCCCGGGACGCGGGGCGTCCGGCACATCGGCCCGCTGGGCGTCCGGCAGTCGGGCCCGCGGGTCGTCCGGCAGGCCGGGACGGGCGGGGCGGGGGCCGCAACTGACCGTTCGGTGAGTCACGTCGGCGGGTCCTAACGTCGGCGGTGTCCGTGTGCGCCGAGCGTACGGCGCCGTCCCGGCCGAGGAGGAGCAGCACTGTGCACAGCGAGAGCAGTCCGACCGACAACTGGTCCCCGCCGGTGGCCCGCGCGGCCGCCGACGTTCCGGCGGTGTTCGCGGAGCGGTTCAACTCGGGGCGGCCGGAGGCGGTGGCCGGGATGTACGAGGAGGGCGCCGTGTTCGTCGCGCCGGACGGCAGGGTGGCCGACTCGCCGGAGGGCATCGCGCGCGCGAACGCGGAGTTCCTGGGGCTCGGCCTGCCGATCACCGTGCGGCCCCGGCACGTCTGTCCGGCGGGGGACACGGCGCTGCTGATCGTGGACTGGGAGATCGAGGGCACCGGCCCGGACGGGCGTCCGCTGCACCTTCAGGGGACGGCGACCGATGTGGCCCGGCGGGGCGCCGACGGGGTGTGGCGCTATGTGATCGACCGCCCGGTGGGGTAGCGGGTCGACCGCCCCGTGGGGTGGCCGGGGGCCGCCGGCGTCACGACTCCTGGGCCATCGCCCGGTGGAAGGCGGCCGCCATGGAGGCGGGGTCGTAGTCGTCGCCGACGCCCTGCGCGATGATCACGTCTCCGTCGATGTGCGCCGTGCGCAGCGGGAGCAGTTCCTGGTACTCCGGGGAGTCGTACCAGGCGCGGACCGTCTCCCGGTCGGGGAACTCGATGACGGCGACCCCGCCGGCCCAGGAGCCCTCCACCACCTCGGGGGCGCCGCCGTGGACGAGGAAGCGCCCCTGGTAGGGGTCGAGGCTTGCCTGGATGCGCTCGACGTAGGTGACGAGGTCGGTGTGGATCTCGCGGTTGCGCAGCCGGGCTATCGCGTACGCGGTCATGGGGGACCTCCGGAGGCCGAGTGGCGATTCTGGTGCGGAACGCTGTGCAGTACGACCAGTTTCGCCGCGTGGCGGCCCGGGGGCGATGACCCGGCAGGTAAGGGCGGGCCCGCACACGGCTGCGGGCCCCGCATGTCGCGGGGCCCGCAGCCGTGTGGAGGAGGTGTCAGCGGATCAGACCGCGGATCCGGCCTTCCACTCCGACCAGCTCATGTTCCAGCCGTTGAGGCCGTTGTCGGGCTGGATCGTCTTGTCCGGGGAGCCCTCGACCACGACGACGTCGCCGATCATCGAGTTCTCGTAGAACCAGCCGGCGTCGGTGGAGGTGCTGCCCGCGCCGCGGGTGTCCTTGAGGCCGACGCAACCGTGGCTGGTGTTGCCGGAGCCGAAGGGCGCGCCCCAGTAGTTGCCGTGGATGAAGGTGCCCGAGGTGGACAGCCGCATGGCGTGCGGCACGTCCGGGATGTCGTAGCCCTCGGAGCCCTTGCGGCCGAACCCGACGGTGTTGCCGTCCATCCGGGTCTCCTTGTGCTTCTCGGAGATCACCATCTGTCCGTTGTACGTGGGGTTCTTCGCGCTGCCGGCCGAGATCGGGATGGTCTTGACGACCTTGCCGTCGCGCTCGACCTTCATCTTGTAGGACTTCACATCGACCGTGCTGACCTGCTTGCGCCCGATGTTGAAGGTGACCTTCTTGTCCTGGACGCCGACGTTGCCGTTGCCCGCCTTCACACCGTCGAGGCCGAGGTCGAGGGTGACCTTGGTGTTGGGCTTCCAGTAGTCCTCGGGACGGAAGTCGAGGCGGTCGTTGCCGAACCAGTGGCCGACGACCTCCTGGCCGCTGCTGGAGCTGACCTTGATCGCGGACTGGACGGCCTTCTTGTTCTGGATCTGCTTGTCGAAGGTGATGGAGACCGGCATGCCGACCCCGACCGTGGACCCGTCCTGACCGGCGTAGGTGCCGATGAAGCTGTGCTCGGGTGCGACGGTGGTGAAGGTCCGGTTCTCGACGGCCTTGCGGCCCTCGCCGTCCTTGGCCGTGGCGCTGATCTCGTACTTGGTGGCCCGCTCGAGTTGCTTGCCGGGCTTCCAGCTCTTGCCGTCGGAGCCGAGGCTGCCCTCTATGGTGGCGCCGCTCTGGACCGCCTTCAGGCTCACCTTGGTGAGCTTGCCGCCGGTGACGGTGACGTTGCCGCCGGTGTTGATGCTGGCGTTGTCGGCGCCGTCCTTGGCGGAGATCTTTATTCGGGCGGACGAGCTGTCCTTCTCGGCGGATATGTCGTTCTTGGTGGCCGACTTCTCGGTGTCGTCACCGTCGTCACCACCGCCGCAGGCGCTCAGCGTGAGCACCCCACCGAGCAGCGCGGCCGTGACCGCGAGACCCCTGCGGTGCTTCCCACCCGTCATCACTGGCTTCTCCATCTGCCTTCGGAACCCCATGTCTCCCCGGTAAAAAGCTGCGCAGCCCCCACAGCGTCCGAAATCGGACATGTGCGCTCCAGCTCTTTGCACAAGAACGCACCGGGGACTATGACCGGTTCCACTTTCTGTCAAACTGTGGTCCAGGACACCTGTCCGCCTGGTATGTGACCTCTCCTGGTTCCCAGGAAAAGCGGAAGTATGACTTCCCCCTTGCCTCCGCTTCTCAGTAACATCGGCCCGCGTACGGCCAGTTCACCACTGACCCCCAAGCCGTACGCCGTACCCACGCACCCAGGAGGGCGTTCGTGTCCGAGGCCGGACCCTCGAAGCTGTCAGTCCACCGCCGCCCTCTGGCCACTGCCGCGGCGGCCGGCGGAGTCCTGCTCGCTCTCGGGTTCGTACCCACCGCCAACGCTACCCCCGAAAAACCTGAACATCCCACCCATCACAGCAACTCTGTGACGCGGTTGGAACATGCCGGGGGCGCGGCGGCGGAGTGACCAACCGGTCACCCCGGGCGACGCCGCTTCAGCTCCCCCGCTTCACTTCCGCCGCCGCACCGCCGCCGCACCGCCGCCGCACCGCCGCCGCACCGGCCCCGGACGCCGGCTCCCCGCCACGCGCGCCTGGCGCGGTCCGTACGGGCCGGGCCGGCCGGCTAGGCGAGCGGCCCGGTGACCGGCCGGATCGCGTCCAGGAGCGCGCCGGAGCGGACGAAGCCCTCGGCGGCTGCCAGGTCGGGCGCGAGGTAGCGGTCCCCGCCCGGCCCTCCGGCCCCGGCCTCGCGCAGCCCCGCGATCACGGCCCGCGCCGCCTCCCCGGGCACCAGTCCGGCCGTCCCGGAGCGCAGCTCGACGGCCCGGGCCGCCGCGTACACCTCGACGCCGATCACCCGGGCGAGTCCGTCCACTGCCGTGCGCAGCTTCCGGGCCGCCGACCAGCCCATCGACACATGGTCCTCCTGCATCGCCGAGGACGGGATGGAGTCGACGGAAGCCGGCACCGCCAGCCGCTTCAGCTCGCTGACCAGCGCGGCCTGCGTGTACTGGGCGATCATCAGCCCGGAGTCCACCCCCGCGTCATGGGCCAGGAACGGCGGCAGGCCGTGGGAGCGGTTCTTGTCCAGCAGCCGGTCGGTGCGGCGCTCGGCGATCGAGGCGAGGTCCGCGACGGCGACGGCGAGGAAGTCGAGGACGTAGGCGACCGGGGCTCCGTGGAAGTTCCCGTTGGACTCGACCCGCCCGTCGGGCAGCACCACGGGGTTGTCCACGGAGGAGGCCAGCTCCCGCTCGGCGACGGCGCGGGCGTGCGCGAGCGTGTCCCGGCCCGCTCCGGCGACCTGCGGGGCACAGCGCACCGAGTAGGCGTCCTGCACCCGCGGCGCGTCGTCCTGGTGGTGACCGGTGAGTCCCGACCCCTCCAGCACCTTGAGCATGTTGGCCGCGCTGGCGGCCTGCCCCGGGTGCGGCCGGACGGCGTGCAGTTCGGGGGCGAGCACCCGGTCGGTCCCCAGCAGCGCCTCCAGCGACAGGGCCGCCGCGACATCGGCCGAGCTGAACAGCCGGGCGAGGTCGGCGCACGCCATCAGCAGCATGCCGAGCATCCCGTCGGTGCCGTTGAGGAGCGCCAGCCCCTCCTTCTCGCGCAGTTCCACGGGGGTGAGGCCGTGCTCGGCGAGCAGCTCGGCGGCGGGGCGCAGCACGCCGTCCGGGCCCTCCGCCTCGCCCTCGCCCATCAGCGTGAGGGCGCAGTGGGAGAGCGGGGCGAGGTCGCCGGAGCAGCCGAGCGAGCCGTACTCGTGGACCAGCGGTGTGATGCCCGCGTTGAGCAGGTCGGCCATGGCCTGGGCCACCTCGGGGCGTACCCCGGTGCGGCCGGAGGCGAGGGTCTTCAGCCGCAGGAACATCAGCGCGCGCACCACCTCGCGCTCCACCCGCGGGCCCATTCCCGCGGCGTGCGAGCGGACGATGTTGCGCTGGAGCTGAGCGCGCAGGTCCGGGCCGATGTGGCGGACGGCGAGGGCGCCGAAGCCGGTGGAGACACCGTAGACCGGGTCGGGCTTGGCGGCGAGGTCGTCGATGAAGCGGCGGGCGGTGCGCAGCGCTTCGCGGGCCTCTTCATCCAGTTCGACGCGGGCCCCGTCCCGGGCCACGGCGACGACCTCCTCGGGGCTGGTGCCCGAGCTCCCGACGACCACAGTGTGCATATTCATATTCACGAACCCTAGTGAGTGAATTGCCATCTGTCACGAGGCGCCGACCCGCCCCCTAGGAAATCTAGTTTTCTTCCTAGGGCTCCTAGTTTTAGGCTGCGGACCGTACGCGGCCGACGCCGGAGAGGATGGGTGAGCGCATGGTGCGCGCGGGTCTGACCGTGGACCGGATCGTCCAGGCAGCAGCCGAGCTGGCGGACGAGGTGGGCCTGGACAACGTCACACTGTCCGCGCTGGCCCGCGGATTCGGCGTCAAGGACGCCAGCCTCTACTCCCACGTCCGCAACCTCGCCGACCTGCGCACCCGGCTGTGCGTCCTGGCAGCCCGCGAGATGACCGACCGGATCGGCGCAGCGGTCGCCGGGCGCGCGGGCAAGGACGCGCTGATCGCGTTCGCCGACGCCTTCCGCGGCTACGCCCTCGAACACCCCGGCCGCTACGCCGCCGGACAGCTCCAGGTCGACCCCGCCGTCGCCGCCGAGTCCGTCGGCCACCGCCGCAGCATCGAGCTGACCTACGGCATGCTCCGCGCCTACGGCCTCCGGGAACCCGATCTGACCGACGCCGGACGGCTGCTGCGCAGCACCTTCCACGGCTACGCGGACCTGGAGACCCGCACCGGGTTCAGCCACCCGCGGCACCTCGACGCCTCCTGGCGCCGCTCCCTGGAAGCACTGCACTTCCTGCTGGAGAACTGGCCGCGGACCGCGCAGCCGGAGCCGCGGAGCACCGGCGCTCCGCCCTCGGCCCCGGACCCCGGACCGGCACCGGCCGTCGGGCGCAACGCCGGAGGCGCCGGGCACGGCATCGAACACATCGAACACACCCGAGAAGAGGAGAAGACCGGTGAATGACCGATCCGCCGACGCCACCGGACCCCGTTCCGGCTCCCTGCCCGTCCCGGGCGCCACCCTCGGCTACGAGGTGCGCGGCACGGGGCCGCTGCTGCTGCTCATACCGGGCGGCGCCGGGAACGCGGACGTCTTCCACGGCGTGGCGCCCGTGCTCGCCGCCCACTTCACCGTGGCGAGCTACGCCCCGCGCGGCATCAGCGGCAGCCCGCTGGACGCCCCCGGCCAGGAGCAGCGGGTGGCGGTGCACGCGGCCGACGCCGGACGGCTGCTCGACCTGCTCTCCCCCGACGAGCCCTGCTACGTGTTCGGCACCAGCTCCGGGGGCGTCACCGCCGTGGAACTGCTGACGCTGCACCCGCACCGGGTGCGGCTCGCCGTCGCGCACGAGCCGCCGCTGGCCCGGGTGTCGGCCGACCCCGGACCGGCCCTGGACGCGTTCGCGCAGATCAGCGACGTCGCCGCACGCGAGGGCGCCGGAGCCGGCTACGCGCGGATGGGAGCGGCGATGGGCGAAGCCAAGCCGCTCGACCCGGGCGAGGACGAGGGCGCGCCGGAACCGATGCCGGAGGAGCTGCGGGCCGCCGTGGAGGCGAGCAGCGCCCACTTCCTGCAGCACGTGCTGCAGCCCTTCACCCACCACACCCCGGACCTCGCCCGGCTCCGGGCCGCCCCGGACCGGCTGGTCGTCGGGGTCGGCCGGGCCTCCCGCGGGCAGCTCCCGCACACCCTCGCCACCGAGCTGGCCGAGGCGGTGGGGGCGCGGCGCCGGGAGTTCCCCGGCGGCCATCTCGGCAGCGTCGAGCACCCGGCGGCGTTCGCCCGCGCGCTGCACCGCGTCCTGCGGGAGGCGGACCCCGCGCCGGAGGCCGACGGCTGACACCGGCGCCGCGCGACCGGCGGCGGTGTCGCCGTCCGCCGGGAGGGCCCGTCCGCGGGGAGGAGGCGGGCGGGCGGTCGGCGGGCGGAGTCGGGCGGTCAGGCGTGGGCGGCCCGGGTGGCGGGGCTCAGCACAGACGAGCCCGGCGGCGGGGCTCAGCTCCGGCGGAAGCGGCGGCGCTCGGGGGCGGGCGGCAGCGGGTCGGGGGTGGCGGCCAGCCGGACCGTGGGGTCGTCGGGCCCGCCCTCCCGGCCCGCGACGACGGGCTCGCCGGAGCGCAGCGCCTTGGCGCGGTACTGGGCGGCGTCCGCCAGCCGGAAGAGGCGGTGTGCGGAGCGCACGGCGCCCACCGGGTCGCCGGTCGACGCGATCCCGCAGGCCACCCCCTCCCCCAGCTCCAGCGCGGCGGCGCTGCGGCACAGTTCGCCGACGGCGTGCACCACCTCGTCGGCGGCGGGGCCCACGGCCAGCATGCAGAACTCGTCGCCGCCCAACCGCCCGGCCAGTGCGCCGGACAGGGCGGCGGCACCTGCGGACAGCACGGCGGCGAACCGTTCCAGCAGCCGGTCGCCCGCCTCGTGGCCCTGGGCGTCGTTGACGCCCTTGAGCCCGTTGATGTCGCAGACGACGAGGCTGACGACGGTGCCCAGATCGCGGTGGAGCGCGATGGCCTCGTCCAGCCGGGTCTCGACGGCGCGCCGGTTGGCGAGTCCGGTGAGCGGGTCGGTGTAGGCGAGCCTGCGGACCTCCTCCAACTGCTCGTTCTGCGCGATGCCCGAGGCTATGAGGGCCGCGAGCACCGCGGCGAAGTCGGCGTCGGCGCGGGTGAAGGCGGGTGCTCCGGCGGGCCGAGCCACATACAGCTCTCCCCAGGCCCGGCCGCGCAGCACGATCGGGGCGATCACGCAGGAGCCGCGGCCCCTGCGGCGCCGCGCCGCCACCTGCCGGTAGCTGTGCGCGGCCCGGTCCCCGGCGCCGCCCGCCACCTCCGGGCCGTCGCCCACCACCCATGCCCGGGGTCGGCCGCCGCCCGCCCACCACTCGTGGAGCAACTCGGCGAGCTGCGGGAAATCGTGCACCGGGTAGGACTCGTCGGCGGGGAACTCGGCCTCCTCCGGCGTCCGCTCCCCCACGTTGGCCAGCACGCGCAGTCGGCCGCCGGCCGGCTCCCAGACGGACACGGCGGCGAACGCGCCGCCTGTCGCCGCGCGGGCGCCCTCGGCCGCCGCGTGGGCTATGTCCCGGTGGGAGCGCGCGGCGGCGGCCTCGGGGTCCTCCGCGGGGTCCGGATGCGGGCGGGCCGCGACGGGCGCCGAGGTCTGGGCCGCCGCCATGGCCTGGGACAGCACGACGACGGCATCGAGGCGCCCGTCCGCGTCCTCCGCTGTTCGACCCATACGCCAAGATTAGGAGGCTTCGTCCTGTTCCGCCGCACGGATCATTACACAGAGCTTCACTCTACGAAGAAGACCCCGCGCCCTGCCGGGAAACCGCGCCCTCCGGCGCCCGAAGACCGCCGCCCTTCCGCCGCCTACCGGGCCGCCGGGACCGCGACACCGGACCACGACACCGGGCCGCCGCACCGGACCACCGCACCGGACCGCCGGACCGCCGGAGGCCGGCCGAGGGGCGCCGGGGTCAGACCCCGGGCCAGTCCGGCTTCCGCTTCTCGTTGAACGCCGCGACGCCCTCGGCCCGGTCACCGGAGAAGGCGACCGTACGCCAGGCGGCCTCCTCCACCTCCAGCCCCGCCCGCAGGTCCATCCCCCATCCGGTGCGCAGCGCCCGCTTGGCGGCGCGCAGCCCGACCGGCGAGTTGGCCGCGACCCGGGCCGCGAGCGCCAGCGCCTCGGCCCGGTCCTCACCCGCCTCCGCGAGCAGGTCGACCATGCCGAGCGCCCGCGCCTCCTCGGCCGCCACCCGGCGCGCGGTGAAGATCAGCTCGGCGGCCCGCGCCGCACCCACCCGGCGCGGCAGCAGTTGGGTGCCGCCACCGCCCGGTACCACGCCGACCGACACCTCGGGCAGGCCCAGCACCGCGGTGGGGTCGGCCACGATCAGGTCGCAGGCCAGCGCCAGTTCGTATCCGCCGCCCAGCGCGTAGCCGTGCACGGCTGCGATCGTCGGCATCGGCAGCTCCAGCACCCCGGTGTAGGCGGCGCGGGCGTGCGGACGCTGCGCGGCCAGCTCCGCGTCGCTGAAGGAGTTGCGCTCCTTGAGGTCGGCGCCGACGCAGAACGCGCGCTCGTGCGTGGAGGTCAGCACGGTGGCCCGCACCTCGCCGTCCCGCGCGAGCGCGCCGCACGCGTCGGCCAGGGCGCCCGCGAACGCCGTCGACACGGCGTTCATGGCCCCTCTCCGGTCCATCACCAGCTCCGCGACGTGCCCGTCCTTGCGGACCCGCACCCACTCCCCGAACGTCTGCTCGCTGAGATCCATGGCCGCCACGATAACGGTCGCTAACTTCCGCCCGTCAACGTCCGGCGCGCACCCGCACCGGGTCGGCCGCCCGTGCCCGGCTAACCCCCGGTGCCGCGGCGCCGCAGCAGCCAGGGCTCCACGACGCCCAGCCCACGCACCGGACGCTGGTAGAGCGGCTGGAGCGCGAACCGGTACCCGGACAGGTCCTCGCTCTCCTTCTCCGACTCCGGCGCGGCGCCGGAAGCGGTCAGTTCGGCCCGCAGCGCACCGTCCACCAGCACCGTGTCCTTGGGCGCTATCGAGGTCAGCCGGCTGGCGAGGTTGACCGTGTTGCCGAAGACATCGCCCATCCGGGTCGTCATCGTCCCGAAGGCGATACCGACCCGCAGCTCCGGCATCGTCGCGTCGTTGGCCATCGTCTCGATCAGCCGCAGCCCGATCTCCGCCGCCGTGCCCGCGTCCTCCGCGACGTAGAGGATCTCGTCGCCCAGCGCCTTGATGAGCCGCCCGCCGTGTGCGGCGACCAGGTCGGCCGAGGTGGTCTCGAACGCCTCCACCAACTCGCCCAGTTCCTCGTCCTCCAGGCGGCGGGTCAACCGGGTGAAGCCCACCAGGTCGGCGAAGCCGATGGCCTGCCGCCGGTTGACCATCTCCTCGTCGTCCTGCGCCTGGACGACCCGCCCGGTGGCGGCCGCAAGCTGGCGCCGCCACACGTAGACCAGGAACTCCTCCAGCTCGGGCAGGAGGAGCTGCACCAGCGGGAAGGTGACCTCGTTGCGGGTCATCCCGGGCTCGGGCGGCTCGGTCAGCCCCATCAGGAACGAGTCGATCTGCCAGTCCGCGAGCCGCGCCGTGGTCTGCCCGGTGGAGCGGGCCACCTGCACCGCCATCGTCTCGCTCAGCAGCCCGGCCTCGACCAGGCCCGACAGCCGCCGCAGCGCCAGCACGTCGGCCTCGGTCAGCGCCCGGGCCTGACCGACGTCGGCGAAGCCCATCGCCCGCCAGAACCGGGAGGCCAGCTCCATGGAGACCCCGGCGGCGCGGGCGGCCTGGAAGGGCGTGTACTGCCGCTCCGACCCGAGGATGAGCTCCTCGATGCGCAGCGCGCTGGGGTCGGGCTCGTCGTCCGGATCCCCCGCGCCCTCGGCGAAGGGGCCCGCGGGCCCGTCCCCGGCGGACGAACCGGTACCGGTACCGATGCCGGTGCCGGTACCGATGCCCGAAGACGCGGCGGAACCGGCATCGGCGGACGGCTCCGCGTCGCCCTGCGGAGCCGGACCGGCTCCGGCGGCGGACGCGGCTCCGGCAGCGGACGGCGCTCCGGCAGCGGACGCGTCGGCGCCCCCGGCCGGCGGTGCCCCCGCGGGATCACCGGGGCCGCCGTCCGCGGGGACGGCCTCCGCGGCGGCACCGTCCCCGGGATCGCCAGGCGCGGGATCGCCGGGCGGACCCGCCGCGGCGTCCGCGGGATCGGCGGCGTCCGGCGCTCCGCGGTCGCCGTCCCCGGCTCCGGTCCCGGCTCCGGCGCCCGTGGCACCCGGCACCGGTGCGGACCCGGCGGACGCCGCTCCGCGTCCGGGCACGCCCGGTTCGTCCACGGTCACCGCGGGCTCCCCGCACGCTCCGCGGCGTGGTGTCGCGGCCTCGCGTCGTCCCTGCGCACAGCCCTTCCGTTCCCTCTTGCCCGATCTGCCGGCGGTCCGGCCACCGCTCCCGGGTGGCACTCGATGTCACCGCCGATTGCCCACCATACGGCAGTTGTGCGCTACCTCACTCTCCGGCCGCGGGGCGCAGATGGACGATGTCACCGGCCGCGACCGGATGCTGTACGCCCTGTTCCGAGGCGATGACCAGCCGGCCGTCGCCGTCCACCGCGACGGCCTCGCCCACCAGCTCGCCCCCGCCGGGCAGCGTCGCGCGCACGGTCCTGCCGAGCGTCACGCAGCCCGCCGCGTAGGCGTCCAGCACGGCCGAGGCCGCCGGGTCGCCGTCCGCCGCCGTCCAGCGGCCGTACCAGTCCTCCACGGCGCGCAGCACCGCGCGCAGCAGCGGGTCCCGGTCGGTGCCCTGCGCACCGGCCAGCAGCAGCGAACCGGCGGTGGGGACCGGCAGCTCGTCCTCGCGGAGGCTGACATTGAGCCCGATGCCGAGGACGACGGCGTCGGAGTCGACCCGTTCCGCCAGGATGCCGCCGATCTTGCGTTCCCCGTCCTGGCCGGTCGTCAGCACGTCGTTGGGCCACTTGAGGCCGGTGTCGACACCGGCCGTACGGGCGAGCGCGCCCGCCGCGGCCACCCCGGCCAGCAGCGGGAGCCAGCCCCAGCGCTCCACCGGGGGCTCGGGGCGCAGCAGCATCGAGAAGAAGAGGCCGGAGCGGGGCGGGGCCGTCCACGAGCGGTCCAGCCGCCCCTTGCCCGCGGTCTGCTCCTCCGCGACGAGGACGGCGCCCGGCCCGGCTCTGCCCGTGCGGGCGCGGGCCACCAGCTCCGTGTTGGTCGAGCCGATCGACTCGGCCACCTCCAGGTCGGTCCAGAGGGAGTCCCCGCCGAGCAGGGCCCTGCGCAGGGCCTCCTGACGGAGCGGGGGACGGTCGAGGTCGGACCAGCGGTGTGACGTCATGCGGCCAGGTTATGGGGGTACGCCGGATCCGGCCCCCGCCACCCGCCGACGGGACCGGACACCGGTCGGAGTGGATCCGGGTGGGTGCCGGGTGGGTGCCGGGTGGGTGCCGGGTGGGTGCCGGGTGGGTGCCGGGTGGGTCCGAGTGTGGCCAACGACGCACTCCGTGACGGGCAGGTCGCCGATAGCCTACGGGTCGGTAGCCAACCCGCGACGGTAAGGAGCCCTCCGAGATGTCCTCGCCCAGCCCCGACATCGACGACCTCGACATCCACACCACCGCGGGCAAGCTCGCGGATTTCGAGCAGCGCACGGCGGAGGCCGTGCACGCGGGCTCGGAGCGTGCGGTGGAGAAGCAGCACGCCAAGGGGAAACTGACCGCCCGGGAGCGGGTGGAACTCCTGCTCGACGAGGGGTCGTTCACCGAGCTGGACGAGTTCGCGCGGCACCGCTCGACCAACTTCGGGCTGGAGCAGAACCGCCCGTACGGGGACGGCGTGGTCACCGGCTACGGCACCGTCGACGGCCGCCCCGTGTGTGTCTTCTCGCAGGACTTCACCATCTTCGGCGGCGCCCTCGGCGAGGTCTACGGCGAGAAGATCGTGAAGGTCATGGACTTCGCGCTGAAGACCGGCTGCCCGGTCGTGGGCATCAACGACGGCGGCGGCGCCCGGATCCAGGAGGGGGTGGCGGCCCTCGGCCTGTTCGCGGAGATCTTCCGCCGCAACACCCACGCCTCCGGGGTGATCCCGCAGATCTCCCTGGTCCTGGGCCCGTGTGCCGGCGGCGCCGTCTACTCGCCCGCGATCACGGACTTCACCGTGATGGTCGACCAGACCTCGCACATGTTCATCACCGGGCCGGACGTGATCAAGACGGTCACCGGTGAGGACGTCGGCTTCGAGGAGCTGGGCGGCGCCCGCACGCACAACGCGACCTCGGGTGTGGCGCACCACATGGCGGGGGACGAGAAGGACGCCATCGAGTACGTCAAGGCGCTGCTGTCCTACCTGCCCTCCAACAACCTCTCCGAGCCGCCCGGCTATCCGGAGGAGGCGGACCTGGAGACCTCCGAGGAGGACCGGGAGCTGGACGCCCTGATCCCGGACTCGGCGAACCAGCCCTACGACATGCACACCGTGGTCGAGCATGTGCTGGACGACGGTGAGTTCCTGGAGACGCAGGCGCTGTTCGCGCCGAACATCGTCACCGGGTTCGGCCGCGTCGAGGGCCGCCCGGTGGGGGTGGTCGCCAACCAGCCGCTGCAGTTCGCGGGCTGCCTCAACATCGACGCGAGCGAGAAGGCGGCGCGCTTCGTGCGCACCTGCGACTCGTTCAACATCCCCGTGCTCACCTTCGTGGACGTCCCCGGCTTCCTGCCCGGCACGGACCAGGAGTACGACGGGATCATCCGGCGCGGCGCCAAGCTGATCTTCGCGTACGCGGAGGCGACGGTACCGCTGATCACCGTGATCACCCGGAAGGCGTTCGGCGGCGCCTACGACGTGATGGGGTCCAAGCACCTGGGCGCCGACCTCAACTTCGCCTGGCCGACGGCGCAGATCGCGGTGATGGGCGCGCAGGGCGCGGTCAACATCCTGCACCGCAAGAAGCTGGCGGGCGCCGGTACTCCCGAGCAGACCGAGGAACTGCGTGCCCAGCTCACCCAGGAGTACGAGGACGCGCTCCTCAACCCGTACGTGGCGGCCGAGCGCGGCTATGTGGACGCGGTGATCCGCCCGGCGGAGACCCGCCGCCACATCACCCGCGGCCTGCGCACGCTGCGCAGCAAGCGGGAGCAGCTCCCGCCGAAGAAGCACGGCAACATCCCGCTGTGAGGAGAGTGCGATGACGACGGAGTCCGTCGAGACCGCCCCGCGGGGCGCAGCCGAGGGCGCTGCCGGGGCCGAGCCGTCCATCCGGGTCGTGCGGGGCAACCCCACTCCCGAGGAACTGGCGGCGGCGCTGGCGGTGGTGCGGGTGCGCGCCCGCGCCGTGCCGGCCGACGAGCCGCGGCGGGCGGCGCCCAGCGCCTGGTCCGACCCGGCCCGTACGGTGCCCGGCCCGCCGCCCGCGCCGGGTCCGGATGCCTGGCGCCGCACCTTCTGGGCAGGCTGACCGGTCGCGCACGCCGCGGGCGTGCGCGGCGTGCGCCCGCGCCTGAGTACGCGTACTCAGGCGCGGGCGCCGCGGTGCGGCCACCATGGGCGGATGCTGTGGTCCGATCCCCGAGACGAGCCGCCGCCGGACATCCGCAGGACCCAGGAGAAGATGCACCGCCTCGGCTGGGTGCTGCTCGTGGTCACCGCGGTGGTGATGATGCTGCTGCTCTCGGTCACGTACTCCTAGGCACCCCAGGTGCCCCGGGCGCCCCGGGCGCCCCGGGCGCCCCGGGCGCCCCGGGCGCCCGCGTGGGGCCCGGCACGGCGACTCCCTACGATGGCCCGCATGAACTCACCGCGTCTTGTGCTGGCCTCCGCCTCCCCCGCCCGTCTCGCACTGCTGCGGCAGGCCGGGATGGCCCCCGAGGTGGTCGTCAGCGGGGTGGACGAGGACGCGCTCGACGCGCCGACGCCGTCCGAACTGGCCCGGGTGCTGGCCGAGGCCAAGGCGGCGGCGGTCGCCGCGCGGGCCGAGGCCGCCGAGGCGCTGGTCGTCGGCTGCGACTCGGTGCTGGAGCTGGACGGGCGGCCGCTGGGCAAGCCCGCCGACGCGGCGGAGGCGACGGCGCGCTGGCGGGACATGCGCGGCCGCTCCGGGGTGCTGCACACCGGGCACTGCGTCGTGGACACCCGCGCAGCCGCGGAGGGCGCGCGCCGCTCGGTGACGGCCTCCACGACGGTGCACTTCGGGCAGCCCTCCGACGCGGAGGTCGCGGCCTACGTCGCCAGCGGCGAACCGCTCCACGTGGCGGGCGCGTTCACGCTCGACGGCCGCTCGGGGCCGTTCGTGGACGGTATCGAGGGCGACCACGGCAACGTGCTCGGACTCTCGCTGCCCACGCTGCGCAGGCTGTTGGGCGAGCTGGGCGTCGCCGTCACGGACCTGTGGGCTCCGCGCTGACGCCGGGCCCGTCGCCGGGGCGCTCGCCGGGGTGTTCGGCGGGGCGGCCGGCCGGCTCCGCCATCGCCTCGCCGTACCAGGTCAACGACCAGACGATGAGGCCCAGGACGCTCATCAGCAGCACGAACGCCAGCCAGCCGACGAGGCCGACGCAGAAGGCGCCGAGCACCCCGTGCACCACCGCGCAACTGATCAGCACGATGCGCAGGAAGCCGCGCGGCGGTACGTCACGTATCGCCGTACGGAGGAGGATCAGCGCACAGCCCAGCACATAGCCGCCGACCAGCACGGCGCCGAGCACCGCGGAGATCGTCATGGCGCGCGGCTCGATACCGGCCAGGGACATCTGCTGGGCGTCCGCGACCTTGCCCAGGAAGAGATTGAGCCCCACGAGCACGGCTGCCTCCACCGTGAGCACCAACGCGGTCACCGCGGCCACTGCCCGTCTGCGCCCTGCCACTCCGCCCACCTCTTCCGTCGCCTGCATCTTCGGTGCGCCGACGGCCGTTTGACGGCTCGGCGGCCGTCCCGCCCGACGCGGTTCCGCTGTGCGCTGCGGGTTACTCCAGGTACGTGCTCTTGGCAGGGCGAACGCTACTCACGGGTACAAGCCGGGGCAAGAGAATCGACGCAAAGCAAAAATTCCGTCTGCGAGTCGTAGGGACCCCACAAAGACGACGCGCTCAGGCGCACGACTCCGACAGAGAGCTAGCCCACATGCCCGAGGCGCACATTCCACCGCCGAATGCGGCGTACCGTGGGACAACGAGGGGAGATCCGGTTCTGCGCGACCCACGGGTGACACTCCGTGTGGGCAAGCTCACCCCCCTTGGCGGCTCGGCGTCAGGTGTCGCCTGTACCTAAACTCAGGTTGTTCCAAGGAGGGAGCCATCGTGCGCAAGGTGCTCATCGCCAACCGCGGCGAAATCGCCGTCCGCGTCGCCCGCGCGTGCCGGGATGCGGGAATCGCGAGTGTCGCCGTCTATGCCGAGCCGGACCGGGACGCGCTGCACGTCCGCGTGGCCGACGAGGCATTCGCCCTGGGCGGTGACACCCCGGCGGCGAGCTATCTGGATGTCGGCAAAGTACTGAAAGCGGCCGCCGACTCGGGAGCCGACGCCGTCCACCCCGGCTACGGATTCCTCTCCGAGAACGCCGAGTTCGCGCAGGCGGTGCTCGACGCGGGCCTCAACTGGATCGGCCCGCCCCCGCAGGCCATCCGCGACCTGGGCGACAAGGTCGCCGCGCGGCACATCGCGCAGCGCGCGGGCGCCCCGCTGGTCGCCGGCACCAAGGACCCGGTCTCCGGCGCGGAGGAGGTCGTCGCCTTCGCGGAGGAGAACGGCCTGCCCATCGCCATCAAGGCCGCCTTCGGCGGCGGCGGGCGCGGCCTGAAGGTGGCCCGCACGCTGGAGGAGGTCCCCGAGCTGTACGACTCGGCGGTCCGCGAGGCCGTGGCCGCCTTCGGCCGCGGCGAGTGCTTCGTCGAGCGCTATCTGGACCGGCCCCGGCACGTGGAGACCCAGTGCCTGGCCGACAAGCACGGCAACGTGGTCGTCGTCTCCACCCGCGACTGCTCCCTCCAGCGCCGCCACCAGAAGCTCGTCGAGGAGGCCCCGGCCCCGTATCTGACGGACGAGCAGAACGCCGAGCTGTACCGCGCGTCCAAGGCCATCCTCCGCGAGGCGGGCTACGAGGGCGCGGGCACCTGCGAGTTCCTCGTCGGCCAGGACGGCACGATCTCCTTCCTGGAGGTCAACACCCGTCTCCAGGTGGAGCACCCGGTCACCGAGGAGGTCACCGGGATCGACCTGGTCCGCGAGATGTTCCGGATCGCCGACGGCGAGAAGCTGGGGTACGACGACCCGCCGCTGCGCGGTCACTCCTTCGAGTTCCGGATCAACGGCGAGGACCCGGGCCGCAACTTCCTCCCGGCGCCCGGCACCGTCACCACGTTCGCGCCGCCCAGCGGTCCCGGCGTCCGGCTGGACGCGGGCGTCGAGTCCGGCTCGGTGATCGGCCCGGCGTGGGACTCGCTGCTCGCCAAGCTGATCGTCTCCGGTGCCACCCGGCAGCAGGCGCTCCAGCGCGCCGCCCGTGCGCTGGACGAGTTCGAGGTCACCGGCATGGCCACGGCGCTGCCCTTCCACCGCACGGTGGTCCGGGACGCGGCGTTCGCGCCCGAGGTGAGCGGCCGCGAGGGCGAGCCGTTCGACGTCCACACCCGGTGGATCGAGACGGAGTTCGTCAACGACCTCAAGCCGTTCGCGGCTCCCGCCCCCGGCGAGGCCGAGGAAGAGGACGCCGCGGGACGCGAGACCGTCGTCGTCGAGGTCGGCGGCAAGCGGCTCGAGGTCTCGCTGCCCTCCTCGCTGGGCATGCCGCTGGCACGGGCCGCGGTCGAGGGCGGCGCCCGCAAGCCGCGGCGCAAGGCCGCCAAGAAGTCCGGCACCGCCGTCTCCGGCGACGCGCTCGCCTCTCCCATGCAGGGCACCATCGTCAAGGTGGCCGTGGAAGAGGGGCAGCAGGTCGAGGAGGGCGAGCTCATCATCGTCCTGGAGGCGATGAAGATGGAGCAGCCGCTGAACGCGCACCGCGCCGGTACCGTCAAGGACCTCAACGCGGAGATCGGCGCCGCGGTGACCGCGGGCGGCGTCATCTGCGAGATCAAGGACTGACCCGGACCGCCCGGAACCGCACACCGCGCCCGCCGCCGGAGGTACGCCTCCGGCGGCGGGCGCGCGTCGTGTGCGGCCGCCGGGTCAGCGGCGCCTGGGCGCCAGGTCCGCCACCCGGGGCGGCACCGCGGCGGCCGGTGCGGACCGCAGATGGCCGGGAGCGGCGCCGCCCGCCGGGCCGCCGGACGGTCCCGGGTGGGTGTGGTTGCCGGGGTGGTGGCCGCCGGAGTGGGTTCCGCCCTGCGGCGCCGCCCTGCGGGGGGTGGGCATCGGCACCTCGGGGCGGCCCCGCTCCGGGGCGGCGGACGGCGTCCCGGCGACGGCCACCTGGACACCCCGGTCGGCGAGCGCCTGCAGCTCGGTCTCCGCACGGTCGTCGTGCGGCGGGGGTTCGTCCGTCACCAGCCGGGTGATCACATCGGTGGGCACCGTCTGGAACATCGTGTCGGCACCCAGCTTGGTGTGGTCGGCCAGCACCACCACCTCCCCGGCCGCCTGCACCAGGGCCCGGTCCACGCTCGCGGAGAGCATGTTTGAGGTGGACAGCCCGCGCTCGGCGGTCAGCCCGCTTCCGGACAGGAAGGCCCGGGAGACCCGCAGCCCCTGCAGGGACTGCTCGGCACCGCTGCCGACCAGCGCGTAGTTGGAGCCGCGCAGGGTGCCTCCGGTCATCACCACCTCCACCCGGTTGGCGTGCGCGAGCGCCTGGGCCACCAGCAGCGAGTTGGTGACCACGGTGAGGCCGGGCACTCTCGCGAGCCGGCGCGCCAGCTCCTGCGTCGTCGTACCGGCTCCGACGACGACGGCCTCGCCCTCCGAGACGAGGCCCGCGGCCAGATCGGCGATCGCCGTCTTCTCCGCGGTGGCCAGGTGGGATTTCTGGGGGAAGCCGGACTCCCGGGTGAAGCCTCCCGGCAGCACGGCTCCGCCGTGACGGCGGTCGAGGAGTCCTTCGGCCTCCAGCGCCCGTACGTCACGGCGCACGGTCACCTCGGAGGTCTGGACTACGCGGGCCAGCTCACGGAGCGAGACTGCTCCGTTCGCTCGCACCATTTCTAGGATCAATTGACGACGTTCCGCAGCGAACACGGAACTGACAGTAACGCCAACGACCGTCTGGTTTCAGCGCTATCCGCCGATTAACAGAAGTTGTCCGTCCGGCGTCCTCGAATGTGGTATAGCGGGACTGTTCGGGACTACAGCGCCCGGCCAGCCACCCCGCATCCGCCCCGGGTCAGTGCAGTTCGGTCGTCTTGCGGGTGTGCAACTGGCGGGCGACCTCGGCGATCGAGCCGGTCAGCGACGGATACACGGTGAACGTGTTGGCGATCTGCTCCACGGTCAGATTGTTGTCAACCGCGATCGAGATCGGATGGATCAGCTCGCTGGCCCGCGGCGAGACGACCACCCCGCCCACGATGATGCCGGTGCCGGGGCGGCAGAACAGCTTCACGAAGCCGTCCCGGATGCCCTGCATCTTGGCCCGCGGGTTGCGCAGCAGCGGAAGCTTGACGACGCGGGCCTCGATGGCCCCCTTGTCGACGTCCGCCTGGGTGTAGCCGACCGTCGCGATCTCCGGGTCGGTGAAGACGTTCGCGGAGACCGTCCGCAGGTCGAGCGGGTTCACCGCGTCGCCCAGGAAGTGGTACATCGCGATCCGGCCCTGCATCGCCGCGACGGACGCGAGCGCGAGGACCCCGGTGCAGTCGCCCGCGGCGTAGACGCCGGGGGCCGAGGTGCGCGAGACCTTGTCGGTCCAGATGTGCCCCGAGTCCTTCAGCCGGACCCCGGCCTCCTCCAGCCCCATGTCCGAGGTGTTGGGGATGGCCCCGACCGCCACCAGGCAGTGCGTACCGGTGATCTTCCGGCCGTCCTGGAGCGTGACCTCGACCCGGTCCCCGTCCGGCTTCGGCGGGCCGCCGGCCGCGGCCACCCGCTGCGCCGAGGCGGCACGCGAGCGGCTCATCACGTTCATCCCGCGGCGCCGGAAGACGTCCTCCAGCACCGCCGCCGCGTCCGGGTCCTCGCCCGGCAGCACCCGGTCCCGCGAGGAGACCAGCGTGACCTGCGAGCCCAGTGCCTGGTAGGCGCCCGCGAACTCGGCTCCGGTCACACCGGAGCCGATGACGATCAGTTCCTCGGGCTGTTCCTGGAGGTCGTAGAGCTGCGTCCAGTTCAGGATGCGCTCGCCGTCCGGGCGCGCGTCCGGGATCTCCCGCGGGTGGCCGCCGGTGGCGATCAGCACCGCGTCCGCGGTGAGCTGCTCCTGGCTGCCGTCCGCCGCGGTGACCGTCACGACGCGGGAGCCGTCCGGGGCCTGGCCGGGCTCCAGCCTGCCGCGGCCGCGCACCACCCGGCCGCCCGCCCGGGTGACCGAGGCCGTGATGTCGTGCGACTGGGCCAGCGCAAGCCGCTTGACCCGCCGGTTGACCTTGCGGATGTCGACCCCGACCACGCGCGCCGGATCGTCCGGGTCATGGGTGGTGTCCTCCACCCGGATGCCCAGCTCCTCGTACGAGGAGTCGAAGTTGGTCATCACCTCGGCCGTGGCGATCAGCGTCTTGGACGGTACGCAGTCGGTGAGCACCGACGCCCCGCCGAGGCCGTCGCAGTCGACGACGGAGACTTCCGCGCCGAGTTGCGCCGCCACCAGCGCTGCTTCGTATCCGCCAGGGCCACCACCGATGATCACGATCCGAGTCACATGCTCCATTGTCCCGCACCCGTCAGGTCCGGACCCGCCGGGGGTGCCCCCTCCCCGCGCCGGTCCGGCGCCCCGGCGGGTCCGCGCTCCGCCCGCGCCACCGGGCCAACCGGGCGCGGCCCCGGGAAACGCCCGTCCCGCGAGGGCCGCCGTTACCCTCGTGGGATGTCGCTCTACGCCGCCTACGCCGGCAACCTCGACGCCCGCCTGATGGCCCGCCGCGCCCCGCACTCCCCCCTCCGCGGCACCGGCTGGCTCACCGACTGGCGGCTCACCTTCGGAGGCGAGCACATGGGCTGGGACGGCGCACTGGCCACTCTCGTGGAGGCACCGCGCTCCCAGGTCTTCGTCGCGCTGTACGACATCGCGCCGATGGACGAGGACTCGATGGACCGGTGGGAGGGCGTCGGCCTGGACATATACCGGCGGATGCGGGTGCGGGTGCACACCCTGGAGGGCGAGGAGCCGGCCTGGTGCTACGTCCTCAACGGCTACGAGGGCGGGCTGCCCTCGGCCCGCTATCTGGGGGACATCGCCGATGCCGCGGAGTCCGCGGGCGCTCCGCACGACTACGTCATGGAGCTCCGCAAGCGACCGTGCTAGCGGCGGTGCGCTAGCGTCGCGGACCGACAGAATCTCCACACGCGCCCCGCCCGCCCCCGCTGTCGCCCGTGCGTTCGTCCGGACTTGCGGATGAGTTGCGCCGCACGTCTACGCGCGTAGGAGATAACGGGCTACCCTCGTCGCGTGAACGCATCTGCCACTACCCACGCTGCCGACGACCCCTACCGCTCCGCCGAGGAGGCCGCCGCCCGGCTGCGGGCCCTGACCGGCGAGGACAGCCACGACGTGGCGCTCGTCATGGGCTCGGGCTGGGTGCCCGCCGCCGACACGCTCGGGGTGGCCGACCACGAGCTCGCGATCACCGAGCTGCCGGGGTTCCCGCCGCCCACCGCCGCGGGCCACGCCGGCAAGATCCGCTCGCACCGGGTGGGCGACAAGCGCGCGCTCGTCTTCCTCGGCCGTACGCACGCGTACGAGGGCCGCGGTGTCGCGGCCGTCGCGCACGGGGTGCGCACCGCCGTGGCGGCGGGCTGCAAGACCATCGTGCTGACCAACGGCTGCGGCGGGCTGCGGCCGGGCATGCGGCCGGGCCAGCCGGTCCTCATCAGCGACCACATCAACCTCACCGCCACCTCGCCGATCGTCGGCGCCAACTTCGTCGACCTGACCGACCTGTACTCGCCGCGGCTGCGCGCGCTCTGCCAGGAGATCGACCCGAGCCTGGAAGAGGGCGTCTACGTCCAGTTCCCCGGCCCGCACTACGAGACCCCCGCGGAGATCGGCTACGTCCGCACCATCGGCGGCGACCTGGTGGGCATGTCCACCGTCCTGGAGGCCATCGCCGCACGCGAGGCGGGCGCCGAGGTGCTCGGGGTCTCCCTGGTCACCAACCTCGCCGCCGGGATGACGGGCGAGCCCCTCAACCACGAAGAGGTCCTGCAGGCCGGCCGCGACTCCGCGGTGCGCATGGGCACCCTGCTCGGCGAGGTACTCAAGCGGCTCTGACCGGCCGGGGCCGCCCCGGACCATCCCGGGGGCGGCTCTCTCCGGGCCCCACGGCCCCTCAGCCCCACCGGGCTCCCCAGCCCCACCGTGAAAGGCAGGACCACCAAGATGACCGACAGCCTGCGGGAGGGCGCGACAGCCGCACCGGACGCGCCCGCGCCCGGATCGGACGACGCGCTGCTCGCCCGTGCCCGCGACTGGCTGGCCGAGGACCCGGACCCGGAGACCCGCGAGGAACTCGCCGCGCTGCTCGGGGCCGGCGACCTGGCCGAGCTGCGGGACCGGTTCGCCGGCACCCTCCAGTTCGGCACCGCCGGACTCCGCGGTGAGCTGGGCGCGGGGCCGATGCGGATGAACCGCGCCGTCGTCATCCGCGCCGCGGCCGGCATCGCCGCGTATCTGCGCACCCGCCTTCCCGGCACCGCGGAGGGCGACGCGCCGCTGGTCGTGATCGGCTACGACGCCCGCCACCGGAGCGCCGACTTCGCCCGGGACACCGCGGCGGTCATGACCGGCGCCGGACTGCGCGCGGCGACGCTGCCCGGGCCGCTGCCCACCCCGGTGCTGGCGTTCGCCGTGCGGCAGCTCGGCGCGGCCGCCGGGATCATGGTCACCGCCAGCCACAACCCGCCGCGGGACAACGGCTACAAGGTCTACCTGGACGACGGTCTGCAGATCGTGCCGCCCGCCGACGGCGAGATCGCGGACGCCATCGCGGCCGTCGGCCCGCTCGCGGGCGTGCCGCGCCCCGAGTCGGGGTGGCAGGTGCTCGGCGACGAGGTGCACGACGCCTATCTGGCCCGCACCCAGGCCGTGCTCACCGAGGGCTCGGCCCGCGAGGTGCGGGTCGTGCACACCGCCCTGCACGGTGTCGGCCACCGGACAGCGCAGCTCGCCTTCGAGCGGGCGGGCTTCCCCCGGCCCGTGCCGGTGCCCGAGCAGGCCGAGCCGGACCCGGACTTCTCCACCGTCGCGTTCCCCAACCCGGAGGAACCGGGTGCGATGGACCGCGCGTACGCGACCGCCCGCGCCTGGGAGGCCGAGCACGGCGAACGCCCCGACGTGATCATCGCCAACGACCCGGACGCGGACCGCTGCGGTGTGGCCGTACCGGACGCGGCGGCCGGAAGCGGCGACGCGGCGGCCGGAAGCGGCTGGCGGATGCTGCGCGGCGACCAGGTGGGCGCGCTGCTGGCCACCCATCTGATCCGCAAGGGCGCCGCGGGGACCCTCGCGACGACCATCGTCTCCTCCTCGCTGCTCTCCCGGATCGCCGAGTCCGCCGGGCTGCCGTACACCGAGACGCTGACCGGCTTCAAGTGGCTGGCCCGCGTGGAGGGACTGCGCTACGGCTACGAGGAGGCGCTGGGGTACTGCGTCGACCCGCAGGGCGTCCGCGACAAGGACGGCATCACCGCGGCACTGCTCGTCGCCGAACTGGCCGCCGAGCTCAAGCAGGCCGGGCGCACGCTGTCGGACCTGCTGGACGAACTCGACGTCGAGCACGGTGTGCACGCCACCGACCAGCTCTCGGTGCGGGTGGCGGACCTGTCGCTGATCGCCTCCGCCATGGAGCGGCTGCGCGCCGAACCGCCGACCACGCTCGGCGGGCTGGCCGTGGCGCAGGCCGAGGACCTGAACCGGGGCAGCGCGGCGCTCCCGCCCACGGACGGGCTGCGCTACCTGCTCGGCGGCGCGGACGCGGGCGCCGACGCGGACGGCGGCACGGCGGGACCGATCGCCGGGGGCCGGGTCGTGGTGCGGCCCAGCGGTACCGAGCCGAAGCTCAAGTGCTACCTGGAGGTCGTCGTCCCGGTCGGGACGGCTGCCGGTGCGGAAGCCGGTACGCCTGCCGGGGCGGCGGCCGGTCTCGGCGCCGCGCGGGAGCGCGCGGCCGGGGTGCTGGAGCGGATCAAGGACGATCTCAAGCAGGCCACCGGGTTCTGAACCGTCCGCAGGGCGGGGCGGCTGTCGCGGGGAACAGCCGCCCCGCCGCGCGAGTTGCGTGGGAAGGGGCACCGCCCCGGCTCGGAGAACTCCGGGCACACCACACGCAACGGGGAGACCGACGGCCATGTGGCACGGCGAACAGCTCGACCTCGACGCCTACCTGGCGCGGCTGACGTACGACGGGGAACGCACCCCCACCGAGGCGACGCTGCGCGCGCTGCACCGCGCCCATGTGCTCTCCGTGCGCTGGGACAACCTGGACAGCTTCCTGTACCGGTCGGTCTCCCTCGATCTGGCCGAGGTGCAGGACAAGCTCGTCCGCCGGGGCCGCGGCGGCTACTGCTACGAGCACATCGCCCTCTTCGCGGCGGCGCTGGAGCGGCTCGGGTTCCGCTTCACCGCGCTGGCCGGACGGGTGCAGCTGGGTGCGGAGAAGATCCTTCCGGCGACGCACGCCATGCTGCTGGTCGACGTCGACGGGCGGCGCCTGCTGGCCGATGTCGGGTTCGGCGCCAGCCCGCTCGCACCCATCGAACTGGTGGACGGCAACGAGGTGACGATCGAGGGGCGGCCGTTCCTGCTGCGCCGTACGGAGATCACGCCGGGCGCGGACGGCTGGGCGCTGCACCAGCCCGACGGCCGGGGCGGCTGGATGGTGCGGCACACCTTCACGGAGAACCCGCAGTACCCGGTGGACAACGAGGTCGGCAACCACTTCATCGCCACCGGCCCGCACTCCCCCTTCAACCGCCGCCCCTTCGTCCAGCGCATCCGCGCCGACCGCACCGACCAGCTCGACGGCCTCACCTGGACGACGACCACGGCGGCCGGCGCCGCGACAGGCGGCGAGCCGGACGAGAAGCGCACCGTCGATCCGCGCGAGCTGCCCGGAGTGCTGGCCGGTACCTTCGGCCTGGAGCTGTCCCCCACGGAGGCGCGGTCCCTGGTCGAACGGGTTCAGCAGCGGGAGGAGTAGTCCGCGGAGCCGCCGGAAACCGCGGTCCGTGCGGGACGGGCGGCTCGCACCTCCCGGGCGGGCCGAAGGGGGTGTGGGGCCGGGCGGCCCGGCACCTGCTGCCCGGGCCGCGTCAGCCCGTCGCCAGCAGAATCGCCAGCAGCACGGCGCCCGCCACCGCCGGGGCGATGACCTCGAAGGACCACCGGACGGCGACCTCTCCCTGGGCCGTGTCCTTCCGGCCGTGGGTCTCGGCCAGCTCGCGCAGCTCGTCGACGGACTGGTCGGAGGCGGCCCGCTTCTCCTGCAGCTCCGACGCGTCCGGGCCCATGTTCGGCACCCCGCGTCCGCCGAACAGCCCGCCGGGTCCGGCGGCGGGCGCCCGCCCCGAGCTGATCCGCTCGTTGTGCCGGGTCGCCTTCTTGCGGGCCCGCAGCGAGACCGGGATCGACCACAACTGGTACTTCGCGCCTCCGGCCAGCACCTCGCTGGAGTACCCGGCCCGCAGCGACTCCACGGCTCCCCACGGCACCTCGATGGTGCGGAACGGGTTGCGCACCCGCATCCGCCGCTCCCCCGCGAACACGGCGGGACGCAGGGTGAAGGCGACGACGAGCGGCACGACGCACAGCATCGCGGCGAGCGCCAGCCACGGTGTCCGGCCCTCGCCCCCGATGACCGCGTCGGTGGCGAGCCACAGCCCGATGGCCAGCAGGACGATGCCGCCCGCCATCCCGCCGGCCGAGCGGTACACCCGGTCGGGGAACTCCTGTCCCCCGCCCTGGGCCGCGGTGCCGGAGCCGGTGGCGTCTCCGGAACCGGCTTCTCCGCCGGAGCCGGTGCCGCTCCCGGAACCGGTGTCCGCGCCGGAGCCGGAAGCACCGCCGGGCTCCCCTCCGGCCGCCCGGTCGCCGTCCGTCGCGCCGCCGCGGTCCTCGCCCTCGCCCGTGCCCTCGCTGTCCTCGCTCGTCATGCGAACGATTGTGCCGGACCGTCCGCATGACGGACATTGCGGTACGGCATCGAAGAGCACCCGGACGGGAGGCGGTCGCCGGACCACCCCCGCCAGGCTGGAGGGAAGAAGGCGGGGCTCATGGGGTGACAGCTCCTACGCGCGTAGATATGGTGCTCTGGTGAGCATGCCTACCGATGCGGCCCCTCGCGACGCGGGGAGGGGCTCCCTCTCCGACGTCGCGACCTCCGATGCCGCACTCCGCCGCTTTCTGCAGGGGCTCCCCGGTGTCGACGCGGTCGGGCTGGAAGCCCGGGCCGCCGCGCTGGGAACCCGTTCCATCAAGACGACCGCCAAGGCGTACGCGCTCGACCTGGCGATCTCGATGATCGACCTGACGACGCTGGAGGGGGCCGACACACCGGGCAAGGTGCGGTCCCTGTGTACGAAGGGCGCACATCCCGACCCGGGTGACCGCTCGGCGCCGCGCGTCGCCGCGATCTGCGTCTACCCGGACATGGCGGCCACCGCGCGGCAGGCGCTGACGGAGCTGGGCGCCGACGGGATCAACGTGGCGTCCGTCGCCACCGCGTTCCCCTCCGGCCGGGCCTCGATGGCGGTCAAACTGGCGGACACCCGGGAGGCGGTGGCCGCCGGGGCCGACGAGATCGACATGGTGATCGACCGGGGCGCCTTCCTCGCCGGCCGGTACCTCCAGGTGTTCGAGGAGATCCGCGAGGTGAAGGCCGCCTGCGGCGCGGCACACCTGAAGGTGATCTTCGAGAACGGGGAGCTCGCCACCTACGACAACATCCGCCGGGCCTCCTGGCTGGCCATGCTCGCGGGCGCCGACTTCATCAAGACCTCCACCGGCAAGGTGGCCGTGAACGCGACGCCGCCGAACACACTGCTGATGCTGGAGGCCGTCCGCGACTTCCGCGCCGCCACCGGGCAGCAGGTGGGTGTGAAGCCCGCGGGCGGCATCCGCACCGCCAAGGACGCGTTCAAGTACCTGGTGATGGTCAACGAGACGCTGGGGGACGACTGGCTCAGCCCCCACTGGTTCCGCTTCGGCGCCTCCAGCCTGCTGAACGACCTGTTGATGCAGCGCCAGAAGCTCGCTACCGGCCGCTACTCCGGCCCCGACTACGTAACGGTGGACTGAGCCATGAACGACCAGCAGTCCGGGTCGACGACGTCGACGCTGTTCGGCTACGCGCCCGCGCCCGAGTCGCGGTCCGTGGTCGACATCGCACCGTCCTACGGCCTGTTCATCGACGGGGAGTTCCGCGAGGCGGCGGGCGGCAAGGTGTTCACCACCCGGTCCCCGGCCGACGAGGAGGTGCTGTCCGAGGTCGCCTACGGCCAGGCGGACGACGTCGACGCGGCGGTGCGCGCCGCGCGCGCCGCGTTCGAGACCTGGTCGGCGCTGCCGGGGACCGAGCGCGCGAAGTACCTGTTCCGGATCGCCCGGATCGTCCAGGAGCGCTCGCGCGAACTGGCGGTGCTGGAGACCCTGGACAACGGCAAGCCGATCCGCGAGACGCGGGACGCGGACCTGCCGCTGGTGGCGGCGCACTTCTTCTACTACGCGGGCTGGGCCGACAAGCTCTCCTACGCCGGCTGCGGGCCCGATCCGCGGCCGCTGGGGGTCGCCGCGCAGGTCGTCCCGTGGAACTTCCCGCTGCTGATGCTCGCCTGGAAGATCGCCCCGGCGCTGGCCGCGGGCAACACGGTGGTGCTCAAGCCCGCCGAGACGACGCCGCTCTCGGCGCTGTTCTTCGCGGACATCTGCCGGCAGGCGGGGCTGCCCAAGGGCGTCGTCAACATCGTGACGGGCGACGGCGCGACGGGCGCGGCCCTGGTGGGCCATCCGGACGTGCACAAGGTCGCCTTCACCGGATCGACCGCCGTCGGCAAGGAGATCGCGCGGACGGTCGCCGGCACGGACAAGCGGCTGACCCTGGAACTCGGCGGCAAGGGCGCCAACATCGTCTTCGAGGACGCCCCGCTCGACCAGGCGGTCGAGGGCATCGTGGGCGGGATCTTCTTCAACCAGGGGCAGGTGTGCTGCGCCGGCTCCCGGCTGCTGGTGCAGGAGTCGGTGCACGACGAGGTGCTGGACGCGCTCAAGCGGCGGCTGCGCACCCTGCGGGTCGGCGATCCGCTGGACAAGAACACCGACGTGGGCGCCATCAACTCCGCCGAGCAGCTGGCCCGGATCACCGAGCTGGCCGAGGCGGGCGAGGCCGAGGGCGCCGAGCGCTGGTCGCCGCCGTGCGAGCTGCCCGAGCGCGGCCACTGGTTCGCGCCCACCGTCTTCACCGGGGTCGGCCAGGCGCACCGGATCGCGCAGGAGGAGATCTTCGGCCCGGTGCTGTCGGTGCTCACCTTCCGCACGCCCGAGGAGGCGGTCGCGAAGGCCAACAACACGCCCTACGGGCTCTCGGCGGGCATCTGGACGGAGAAGGGCTCGCGCATTCTGAAGCTGGCGAACCAGTTGCGCGCGGGCGTCGTCTGGGCCAACACGTTCAACAAGTTCGATCCGACCTCGCCGTTCGGCGGCTACAAGGAGTCCGGCTACGGCCGCGAGGGTGGCAGGCACGGTCTGGAGGCTTACCTTGAGCACGCCTGAGGCACGTACATCCCCGGCACGGGGCGCACGGCTGTCCGTGCTGAAGACCTACAAGCTGTACGTGGGGGGCACGTTTCCCCGCAGCGAGAGCGGCAGGGTGTACGAGGTGACCGACGCAAAGGGCCAGTGGCTGGCCAACGCCCCCCGCGCGTCCCGCAAGGACGCACGGGACGCGGTCGTCGCGGCCCGCAAGGCGTTCGGCGGCTGGTCGGGCGCGACGGCCTACAACCGCGGCCAGATCCTCTACCGCGTCGCCGAGATGCTGGAGGGCCGCCGCGAGCAGTTCGCCGCCGAGGTGGCCGCGGCCGAGGGGCTGTCGAAGGCGAAGGCGCAGGCCCGGACGGACGCGGCGATCGACCGCTGGGTCTGGTACGCGGGCTGGTCGGACAAGGTGGCCCAGGTGGTGGGCGGCGGCAACCCGGTCGCGGGCCCGTTCTTCAACCTCTCCACCCCCGAGCCGACCGGTGTGGTGGCGGTTCTGGCCCCGCAGAACGCCTCGCTGCTGGGTCTGGTCTCCGTCCTCGCGCCGGTGATCGTCACCGGTAACACGGCCGTCGTCGTGGCCGCACAGGACGCGCCGCTGCCCGCGCTCTCCCTCGCGGAGGTGCTGGCGACCTCGGACCTGCCCGGCGGCGTGGTCAACGTGCTCTCCGGCGGTACCGCCGAACTCGCCCGGCCGCTCGCCGCGCACCAGGACGTGAACGCGATCGACCTCGCGGGCGCGGACCCGGAGCCGGCCACGGAGCTGGAGCGGGCCGCGGCGGACAATCTCAAGCGGGTGCTGCGCCCGGCGCCGGAGGGCGTCGACTGGGCGGCCGAGCCGGGGCTGGAGCGGATGACGGCCTTCCTGGAGACGAAGACCGTCTGGCATCCGATCGGCGCCTGAGCGCAACCGGGGACCGGAACCCGCACAGCGGGCGCCGGTCACCGGTCGGGCCGCGGCCCGCGCCCCCGAGGGGGTGTGGGCCGCGGCCCTTCTCGTGTGCCCGGCACGGTCCGCGGCCGGGGCTCCTGCACCCGCGCGGTCCGCGGCACGTCCTGGCCCGGCCCGTCCTGCCCGGGTGCCCCGCCTCCGGGGTGCCGACGGGAGGGCGCTCAGCCCGCCGTGTCCAGCGCACGCGCCAGCGGCCCCTCCCGGCCGCCGTCCGGGAACGTCACCCGCACCGTCCCGGCCCGGATGCCGTCGGCCAGGGCCAGCGAGCCGTCCGCGAGGGCCGCGCACGCCTCCGCGTCCAGTTCCAGCCGCGCCTCGGCGTCATCCGCCGGGCCCTCGCCGTACAGCGGGCCGTCCGGCGCGTCGCCCACCCGCAGGTGGAACGCCCCTTCGGGCAGGACGACCTCGATGAGCGCGGCCGCGCCGGCTCCGGTCAGCCCGCCCACCGCGTCCCGCAGCGGGAGGGCCCACCAGTGGGCACGTACCGCGTCGGTGGGGCGCGGTGCGCCCAGCGCGGGCGCTCCCCAGGAGGCGAGTGCGGTCAGCACGGGCAGCAGCCCGCGGCCGCGCTCGGTCAGTTCGTAGACGTGGCCGGAGGCGGGGCGCGGCTGGCGGCGGCGTTCGGCCAGCCCCTCGCCCTCCATGTGCTTGAGCCGGGCCGCCAGCACATCGGTGCTGACGCCGGGCAGGTCGGCGTGCAGGTCGGTGTAGCGGCGCGGTCCGGCGAGGAGTTCGCGGACGATGAGCAGGGTCCAGCGGTCCCCCACCGAGTCGAGGGCGCGCGCCGTGGCGCAGAACTGGTCGTAGCTGCGGCGGGTGCGCCCCGGACTCGGCTGGCTGGCATGACTCGGCATGCCGCTCAGTGTAGACATGTGGTTGGACTTTCCAAGTGCGGACTTGGTAGAACCAAGAAACCAGGGTTGGACCAGGAGGGTGGGGCAGCATGGAGTTCCGGCAGTCGAACAAGCTCAGCGAGGTCTGCTACGAGATCCGCGGACCGGTGATCGAGCAGGCCGACGCGCTGGAGGAGGCGGGCCACAGCGTGCTGCGGCTGAACACCGGCAACCCCGCGCTCTTCGGCTTCGAAGCACCCGAGGAGATCATCCAGGACATGGTGCGGATGCTCCCCCAGGCGCACGGCTACACCGAGTCCCGCGGCATCCTCCCGGCCCGCCGCGCGGTGGCCCAGCACTACCAGCAGCGCGGCTTCCCCGACGCCGACGTGGACGACATCTACCTGGGCAACGGCGTCTCCGAGCTCGTCTCGATGGCCGTACAGGCGCTGGTCGAGGACGGCGACGAGATTCTCATCCCGGCGCCGGACTTCCCGCTGTGGACGGCCGTGACGACGATGGCGGGCGGCAAGGCCGTGCACTACGTGTGCGACGAGCAGGCCGACTGGCTGCCCGACCTGGACGACATGGCGGCGAAGATCACTCCCCGCACCAAGGCCGTCGTCATCATCAGCCCCAACAACCCGACCGGCGCCGTCTACCCGCCCGAGCTGCTGGAGGGCATCCTCGACCTGGCGCGGCGCAACGGGCTGATGGTCTTCTCCGACGAGATCTACGACAAGATCCTCTACGACGGCGCCGTCCACCACCACGTCGGTGCCCTCGCCCCCGACCTGGTGTGCCTCACCTTCAGCGGGCTGTCCAAGGCATACCGGGTGGCGGGCTTCCGCTCGGGCTGGCTGCTGGTCTCCGGCCCCAAGCAGCACGCCCGCGACTACCTGGAGGGGCTGGGCATGCTCGCCTCCATGCGGCTGTGCCCCAACGCCCCGGCGCAGCACGCCATCCAGGCCGCGCTCGGCGGCCGCCAGTCCATCGAGGACCTGGTGCTGCCCGGCGGGCGGCTGCACGAACAGCGGGACGTGGCCTGGCAGAAGCTGAACGAGATCCCCGGTGTCAGCTGCGTCAAACCGAAGGGCGCGCTGTACGCCTTCCCCCGGCTGGACCCCGAGGTGCACCGGATCCACGACGACGAGCGGTTCGTCCTCGACCTGCTGCTCCGGGAGAAGATCCAGGTCGTCCAGGGCACCGGCTTCAACTGGGCCCGCCCCGACCACTTCCGGGTGCTCACCCTGCCCAGGGCGGAGGACCTGGACGCGGCCGTCTCCCGGATCGGCCGCTTCCTGGAGAGCTACAAGCAGTGACCGTCCGCTCCGCCCCGGCCGGGGCGGAGCGGACGGTACCGGGCACCCGCGTCAGACGTTCGCCTGCTCGGCGCCCACCGTGGTGCTGTCGCCGTGCCCGGTGCGCACGACGGTCTCCGGCGGCAGGGTCAGCAGCCGCTCCCGGATGGAGCGGACGATGGTCGGGTGGTCGGAGAAGGACCGGCCGGTGGCACCCGGACCGCCCTGGAAGAGGGTGTCCCCGGTGAAGACGGTCCCCAGGTCGGGCGCGTGCAGGCAGACCGCGCCGGGTGCGTGGCCCGGGGTGTGCAGGACGGCCAGCTCGACACCCGCCACCTGCACGGTCCCGCCGTCGGCCAGCTCCCCGTCCGGCGACCGGTCCGGGTGGGTCATCTTCCACAGCGGCAGGTCGTCCGGGTGCAGCAGGATCGGTGCACCCGTGCGTTCCGCGAGGGCGGGCGCGGCGTCGATGTGGTCGTTGTGCGCGTGTGTGCACACGATCGCGCGCAGCGTCCGCTCCCCCACCGCCGCCGCGATGGCGTCGGCGTCGTGTGCCGCGTCGATGACGACGGCCTCGGTGTCGTCGCCGACGATCCAGACGTTGTTGTCGACCTGGTGCGTCTCGCCGTCCAGGCGGAACTCCCCGCTGGTGACGAGGTGGTCGATCCGGGCCGCCGTCACAGGACCACCACCGAACGCAGCACGTCCCCGCCGTGCATGCGCGCGAACGCCTTCTCCACCTCGTCCAGCGCGATGGTCTCGGTGACGAAGGCACCCAGGTCGAGCCGGCCCTGCTGGTGCAGGTCGATCAGCATCGGGAAGTCCCGGGACGGCAGGCAGTCGCCGTACCAGGAGGACTTGAGCGCACCGCCCCGGCCGAAGACGTCCAGCAGCGGCAGCTCCAGCGTCATCTCCGGCGTCGGCACGCCGACCAGGACGACCGTGCCCGCCAGGTCGCGGGCGTAGAACGCCTGCTTGTACGTCTCGGGCCGGCCGACCGCCTCGATGACGACGTCGGCGCCGAAACCGCCGGTCAGCTCGCGGATGGTGGCGACCGGGTCGGTGGTGGCGGAGTTGACGGTGTGGGTCGCGCCGATCTTCTCGGCGGTGGTGAGCTTGCGGTCGTCGATGTCCACGGCGATCACCTTCGCCGCACCCGCGAGCCGCGCCCCCGCGATGGCGGCGTCCCCCACCCCGCCGCACCCGATGACCGCGACCGAGTCGCCGCGCGTCACCTGGCCGGTGTTCAGCGCCGCGCCGATCCCGGCCATGACACCGCAGCCCAGCAGTCCGGCGACGGCGGGCGAGACCGACGGGTCGACCTTGGTGCACTGCCCGGCGGCGACCAGCGTCTTCTCGGCGAACGCGCCGATGCCCAGGGCCGGCTCCAGTTCACGCCCGTCGCTCTTGAGGGTCATCTTCTGCTCGGCGTTGTGGGTGTCGAAGCAGTACCACGGGCGCCCGCGCTTGCAGGCCCGGCACTGTCCGCACACCGCACGCCAGTTGAGGACCACGAAGTCCCCGGGCGCCACCTCGGTGACCCCCTCGCCGACCGCCTCCACGACACCCGCCGCCTCGTGCCCGAGGAGGAAGGGGTAGTCGTCACTGATGCCGCCCTGCTTGTAGTGCAGGTCCGTGTGGCACACGCCGCACGCCTGCACCTGGACGACGGCCTCGCCGGGCCCCGGGTCCGGAACCACGATCGTCTCGACCCGCACCGGCTCGTCCTTGCCCGGTGCGACGACCCCGCGTACTTCCTGAGCCATACGTGCGGGCCTCCCTCTTCCCTCGACTGCTGTGGGGGGTCATTCTCGCTGGCCGGGGGCCGATTTCGGGAGGGGCGGAGGCGAGTCGGCCCGGACGAGTTTCCGCGGCCCCCCGCCGCGCGGGAGCGCACCCCGCCGCGGCCCTGCCGCACCCCGCGGAACCGCGTCCCCGCCGCGGCCCCGCCTCCCGCCCGATTCCGCACGCGCCTTCGAATCCGGCGGGGGGATGGCGGACAATGGGTGCCCGTGACCGACTCCAGCCACGCATGCGACCTGTCCGAGCGAACGGCCCTCGCAGGGGGCACCGCACGGGTCATCCTGCTCACCGGCCCCTCCGGGTCGGGCAAGACCCGCCTCGCCGCGCGCAGCGGGCTCCCCGTGCTCCGCCTGGACGACTTCTACAAGGAGGGCGACGACCCCACCCTCCCCCGCGTCGGGGCCGGAACCGACTGGGACTCCCCGCTCTCCTGGGACGCCGACGCAGCCGTGCACGCCATCGCCCGGCTCTGCCGCGAGGGCGCGGCCACCGTGCCGCTCTACTCCATCGCCACCAGCGCCCGCACCGGCGCGGAGCACCTGGCACTCGGCGGGTCCCCGCTCTTCATCGCGGAGGGCATCTTCGCCGCGGACATCACCGCGCGCTGCGCGGCCCTCGGCCTGCTGGCCGACGCCATCTGCCTGCGGGGCCACCCCACCACCACGTTCCGGCGACGGCTGCTCCGCGACATCCGCGAGTCACGCAAGCCCCTCCCGGTGCTGCTCAGCCGCGGCGTACGGCTGCTGCGCGCCGAACCCGCCATCGTCGCCCGCCACCGGTCGCTGGGCGCACATGCCTGCGCCCACCGGGAAGCCGCGGCCCGCATCGCCCGGCTCGGCCGGGCGACCGCGCCGGCGCCGCAGGGAAACCGCTGAGGGGGCGGTTGCGCCCGGGACCCCCGCCCCTGGCGCAACCGCCCTCTCCCATCCCCCGATTCCCCCTGTTTCCCCTTTTTCTCTTCCCCTGGATTCCCCCAGGTTCCCCCGTTTCCCCCGTATCCCCTTCGCGCCCCATGTCCCCGAGGGGCGGCCGGAGGACCGTTCGTGCGGCCGAGCGGTGCGCCGTCAGGCGACCAGCTCGCCGAAGCTCTCCTCCTGGTCCCGGCCGAAGCTGAGGACCTCGTCGTCACGGAGGCGGCGGAGCGAGCGCCAGATGCTGCTCTTGACCGTGCCGACGCTGATGTCCAGTATCTCGGCGATCTCCGGGTCGGTGCGCCCCTCGTAGTAGCGCAGCACCAGCATCGTGCGCTGCAGCTCGGGAAGCCGGGCGAGGGCCTGCCACAGGACGGTGCGCAGTTCGGTGCCGCGCATGGCGTCCTGGTCGCCGGCGGTCTCCGGCAGCTCCTCGGTCGGGTACTCGTTCAGCTTCCGGCGGCGCCAGGCGCTGATGTGCAGGTTGGTCATGGTGCGGCGCAGGTAGCCGCCGAGTGCTGCCTTGTCGCTGATCCGCGACCAGGCCCGGTAGGTGGAGAAGAGGGCGCTCTGCAGCAGGTCCTCCGCCTCGTACCGGTCACCGGTCAGGTGGTAGGCGGTGGCGTACAGAGAGGCCCGGCGCTCGCGTACGTACGCGGTGAACGCCGCTTCGGCGTCCGCGTCCGCACCGCCCGAGGCGGCCTCCCCCGTGGATGCCTCGGCCGTCCCCAGGACGGCCGCCTCCCTGTACTCGCCACTTTCCCGGGAGCTCCCCTTGCTCCCGTTCTCCCCCGTCCCCCCAGGGGCCTCCCCCCGGAGCCCCTCGACCACGGGACCGAAGACGGTCCGCGGACGCATACGCGCCGCACCGCGAGCGCACCCCCGTCCGCTCACGGCACCGGGCTTCTCGGCAGACCGGGTCTGCTGAGCGGGAACCGAGGGGAGGTGCAGACGCGTGTGAAGGACTGCGCTCGTGTTGGTGCCGTGCAGTGTGTTCATCTCGCGCCCCCTCGGAGCAGACCCAGTCGCTTGCTTGACCCCGTACACACTGCCGCCCCGACTTCATCGCCAGGTCCCCCGTCTGTCACAGCGGTGTCACAAGGCTCGGCGGACCCCATACTCCGCAGGTCGGCGGGCGTGTCGCTGCGCTGCGGCGACCGCCGGTCGAACTATGGGTGCGCCATGGGCCAGAATGGCGCGCGTGCCTTTCCTGTTGCTGATCGAGGACGATGACGCTGTCCGTACCGCCCTGGAGATGGGTCTGACCCGCCAGGGGCACCGCGTGGTGACTGCCGCGTCCGGCGAGGACGGCCTGAAACTGCTGCGCGAGCAGCGCCCCGACCTGATCGTGCTGGACGTGATGCTGCCGGGCATCGACGGCTTCGAGGTGTGCCGCCGCATCCGCCGTACCGACCAGTTGCCGATCATCCTGCTGACCGCGCGCAGCGACGACATCGACGTCGTGGTGGGCTTGGAGTCGGGCGCGGACGACTACGTCGTCAAGCCCGTGCAGGGCCGGGTGCTGGACGCGCGCATCCGCGCCGTGATGCGGCGCGGCGAACGGGAGTCCAACGACTCGGCGACGTTCGGCTCACTGGTGATCGACCGCTCGGCGATGACGGTCACCAAGAACGGCGAGGACCTGCAACTGACGCCGACCGAGCTGCGGCTGCTGCTGGAGCTGAGCCGGCGGCCCGGCCAGGCCCTCTCCCGGCAGCAGCTTCTCCGGCTGGTGTGGGAACACGACTACCTGGGCGACTCGCGGCTGGTCGACGCCTGTGTGCAGCGGCTGCGGGCCAAGGTCGAGGACGTACCCTCCTCGCCCACCCTGATCCGCACGGTGCGGGGGGTCGGCTACCGGCTGGACGTCCCCCAGTGAGCGCACGACGCGCGCCGGTGCGCGTGCGCCCGACGGGACCGGGCGGGGCACCAGCGGTGACGCACGCGGCGAACGGATCCGCCGCGTGACCGATGCTCCCTCCACCGGCGGGCGGCTGAGCACCCGCCTCGCCGGTGTGCTGCCGACTCTGCGGCTGCGGCTGGTCGTCGTCTTCGCGCTGGTGGCGCTCACCGCCGCCGTCTCCGCTTCGGGCATCGCCTACTGGCTCAACCGCGACGCGGTCCTCACCCGTGCCCAGAACGCGTCCCTCAACGACTTCCGCAAGGCGATGGAGGACAACGCCGGCAACCTGCCGCGCAAGCTGAGCTGCCAGGAACTGCGCGAGGCCGCCGCCAAGATGGCCCGCAGCTCGCAGAACTACCAGGTGCTGCTCATCGACCGCGCCGAGGACGGCAAGACCTGCGCCACGGCCTCCAACGAGGACGACTTCACCCTCGCCGACGTCCCCCCGCAACTGCGCAAGGCCGTCGCCAAGAAGCGCACCGTCGACGAGAAGAACAAGCACCCGTACCACCTGTACTGGCAGCGGATCACGCTGGACGGCGACCCGTACCTGGTGGGCGGCGCCAAGGTGGTGGGCGACGAGCCGACCCCCACCGGCTACCTGCTCAAGTCCCTGGGACCCGAGCGCGACGACCTCAACTCGCTCGCCTGGTCGCTGGGGATCGCCACGGCACTGGCCCTGATCGGCGCGATGCTGCTGGCCCAGGCGGCGGCGACCACCGTGCTGCGGCCGGTGCGGAGGCTGGGCGACGCGGCCCGCAGGCTGGGCGAGGGCAAACTGGAGACGCGGCTGCGCGTCTCGGGCACGGACGAACTGGCGCAGCTCTCCCGCACGTTCAACGACGCGGCCGCCTCGCTGGAGCAGCGCGTCGCCGAGCTGAGCGCCCGGGAGGCGTCCAGCAGGCGCTTCGTCGCCGACATGTCGCACGAGCTGCGGACCCCGATGACGGCGATCTCCGCGGTCACCGAGGTGCTGGAGGAGGAGCAGGAGAACCTCGATCCGATGATCGCTCCGGCTGTGCAGCTCGTGGTGAGCGAGACCCGGCGGCTCAACGACCTCGTGGAGAACCTGATGGAGGTCACCCGCTTCGATGCGGGCACGGCCAAGCTGGTGCTGGACGACGTGGACGTCGCGGACCAGGTCACCGCCTGCATCGACGCCCGCGCCTGGCTGGACGCGGTGGAACTGGACGCCGACCGCGGCATCATGGCCCAGCTCGATCCGCGGCGCCTCGATGTCATCCTCGCCAATCTCATCGGCAACGCGCTGAAGCACGGCGGCTCCCCGGTGCGGGTCTCGGTGCGGACGCGGCGCCGGGAGGACGGCGCCGGAGTCGCGGGGGGCGGCGACGAGCTGGTGATCGAGGTCGCCGACCAGGGCCCCGGCATCCCGGAGGATGTGCTGCCCCACGTCTTCGACCGTTTCTACAAGGCCAGCGCCTCCCGCCCCCGCTCCGAGGGCAGCGGTCTGGGCCTGTCCATCGCGATGGAGAACGCCCACATCCACGGTGGTGAGATCACCGCGCACAACGCCCCCGACGGGGAGCGCGGCGCGGTCTTCACCCTGCGGCTGCCCCGGGACGCCCGCCGGATCGCCGAGGAGCGGGAGAGCGGCGACGGACACGCGGACGAACACGCGGACGAGGGCGGCAGCGACCCCGGCGGCGATGCGCGCCGGAGTGACGGGCGGGACCAGGAAGGTGGCCGATGAGCGTCCGTACGACCGACCGCAGGACGCCGCCGCACACCACCCCGCGTCCCACGCCCGAGGCCGCGTCCGCGTCCGCCCCCGCGCTCCCCGCGGTCCCCGCGGTCCCCGCGGACCGCGTACCGGGGAGCCGGGTACCGGGCGCCGGGCGGGGGCCGGGCCGGGGGCTGCGCCGTGCCGCGCTGAGCGCCCTGGCACTGTCCGTCCTCGTCCCGCTGGCCGCCGGGTGCGGCATCCGTGCCACGTCCGTGCCGGTGGACGCGGGGGCTGCGCCGTCCCGGGTGGGCTGTGTGCTGCCGGACGACCGCAAGAGCCCGGAGAGCGGCGGCGGAGCATCCGTCGTCCGGGTCTACCTGGTGTGCGGGGCGCGCGTCTCGCCCGTCGAGCGGAAGGTGCGGATGCCCGGCGGACGCTCCTCGGCCCGGCGGCTGCCGGTGGCCCGGAAGCTGCTGGACGAGCTGCGGCAGCGGCCGGAACCGGCGGAGGACACCGCGGGCTTCGAGACCGCCGTACCGCGAAGGCTGACGATCAGCGGCGGCACGGAGGGCGATCCGGACGAGGCGCTGCGGCTGAGTGAGCCGCTGGAGGAACTCCCGCCCTACGCGCTGGCGCAGATCGTGTGCACGTACGCGGACACCTCCGCGGCCGACGCCGAGGGCGGCGTCATCCTCGGCGGACCGGCAGGCGACCGTTCCCCGGGCAGTGAAGGCGCCGTCAGCGAGGCGGAGGGTGCCGAGGGCGACAGCGGCGCGGCGCGCTCGCCGCTGCGCCGCTACGAGTGCGGCACCGCGCTGCGCACCCACCCCCGGTCCGCCGAGTCGTCCGGCACCCAGGTGTGAGCCGCCCCGGGCGCCCGGCTGGTGGGGGCGGTCGGCGGCCCGGGGCTGCCGAGGCTTCCCGTCGGCCGGGCTGCTCGGGGGACTCGAGGTGGCTGAGGTGCAAGGTGCAGGCGTGACAGAAGGGGCTGGACCGGCAGCCGCTGGAACACGCGTGTGACAGAGCCTTGACCCGCTCAGGACACCGCACCGGAACCGCGGCGGAACGGAAGGGCGTCTTCAGTGACGTGCAGCGTCTAGGCCACGGCGGCCCGCCCTCCGCCGCCTCCCGAATCCGCCTCGCGGGACTCCTCCTGCTGGCGGCGCATCTGTGTCTCGTCGGCTGGCTGACGCTGCGCCCGCTGGCGGTGCCCTGGGTGGCGCCGGCCAATCTGCACCCGCTGGCCACCATCCGCACCGATCTGTCCGACGGCCCCCGCGCGGCGCTGACGGGCATCGGCGGCGATCTGCTGCTGCTGGCGCCGCTGGGCGTCCTGTTGCCGCTCGCCACCGGGCGGCTGCACCGGGGGCTGCCGGGCACCGTGACCAGAACCGTCTTCGCGGGCGCGATGCTCTCGGTCGTCCTCACCCTGGCGCAGTCGGGGGTGCCGGGGCACGTCGCCGATGTCGACGCCATGCTCCTGAACACCACGGGAGTGGCACTGACCGCCGGACTCGCCTTCCCGCCGCTGCGCCGCAGGCTGCGGCACCGGGACGGCGGCCCAGGCCGCACCGTCCGGTCCGGATCCGGCCGGCTCGGCACCGAACGGCCCGGCACCGGACGGCGCCGGCACGCCGGAGCCGCGGACGACCGGGCCGGAAGCGGCCGCACCGATGGCGCCGGAACCGCGGAGGTGCGGGCGGCGGACGGGCGAGTGGCCGGCCGACGGGCCAGGGGAGCGCGGTCCGGGAGCGCCGCACCGCGGGCCGCGGGGCTCCGGCTGCGGGAGGGGACGGCTCAGGGTTCGACCCCGAGGACAACCAGGGTCGGAACAGCCCCTTGAGGGGAGGTTTCGCACCCTCTGTCCGGTCTACCGTCGAGAGCAGGACGTCGGCACAGCGACGGCGGCCGCGGCGGCACCCGGCAGGGCGACCGCACGGCGCGGACCGCGCAGCGGCGCAGCCGCACCGGACCGGAGAGCTAAGGAGCGTTCCTCATGTCCACACTCGCCCGCCCCACCGAAGGCCGGATGATCGCCGGCGTGTGCGCCGCGCTGGCCCGCAGGTTCGGCACCACACCCACCACGATGCGGGTGATCTTCCTCGTCTCGTGCCTGCTGCCGGGACCGCAGTTCCTGCTCTACCTCGCACTGTGGATCCTCCTCCCGGAGGAAGGGCGCTCGCACAGCTCCGCCTGGTAGTCGCTTGGTAGCCGGCCGGTGGTCGCCGGCAGCCGCCGGGGAAACGGCTGAGGGCTGCCCGGCGGGCCGCCGGGCGGCCGCCGGATCGGCTGTCCGGCGGGCGGCGCCGCACGAACGGTGACAGCCCGCGGCGGCGGGCACCCGGAGGGTGCCCGCCGCCGCGCGTGTGTCCGGACCGCACCTGCCCGCGGGCAAGAACGCGTCGGTCAGTGCGAGCCGCCGACCGGCAGGGCGCTGCCCAGCGGCAGCCCGCCGATCATGCCGCCGCCGGGTGCGGAGCTCTTGCCCTCGACGGACTTCTGCGCCTGGCCGGCCACCTTCTCGGTGGCGTCCAGCGGGGTGCCGGTGAGCGCGCCGGACAGCGCCTCCTGCGCGACACCGACCGGCTGCGAGAGCCCGCCCGGAAGGCCCTGGGTGGCCTCTTCGAGAGGGAGGCTCCCCAGGGTCTGCCCCGCGGTGTGGGCGATCGGGCCCAGGGCCCGGCCACCGGCGCCGACCGCGTCGGTGCCGACCACGTCGGTGGGGGCACCGAGACCTTCGACGGGGAGCGCGGAGGCGGCACCGGCGCCCGCCACGACGACCGCCGCGCTCATCGCGGCGACACCCAGGGTCTTCTTGGCTACCTGCTTCATCAGTTTTTACGTCCTCGGAATGGGGGCTTGAGCAACCCGGAAAGGGGCTTGAGCAGCCCGGCGAACGTAGCCAGGAATTCCGAGGGGCCGCAAACACCCCGGTGCTGCCGTAAGTCGCCGTCGCGCGGCGCTTTCCGGCTTCCCGCGGCACCGGTCCAGCCGCCCCGCACAGGGTGTGCGGCGACGGCTGAACCGCTGGTCACAGGGGGTCAGCGGGGTGAGTCCTGGAAGAGCCACTCGGACTTCAGCGCGGCATATCCGGGCTTGACCACATCGTTGATCATGGCGAGACGTTCATCGAAAGGAATGAACGCCGACTTCATCGCATTGACCGTGAACCACTGCATGTCGTCCAGCGTGTAGTCGAACGTCGAAACGAGGTGCTCGAATTCGCGGCTCATGCTCGTCCCGCTCATCAGCCGGTTGTCCGTGTTCACCGTCGTACGGAAGTGCAGCCGCCGCAGCAGCCCGATGGGGTGCTCGGCGTAGGACGGGGCGGCTCCGGTCTGCAGGTTGGAGGAGGGGCACAGCTCCAGCGGGATGCGCTTGTCGCGCACGTACGCGGCGAGGCGGCCGAGCTTCACCGATCCGTCCTCGGCGACCTGGATGTCGTCGATGATCCGCACGCCGTGGCCCAGCCGGTCGGCGCCGCACCACTGCAGGGCCTGCCAGATGGAGGGGAGTCCGAACGCCTCACCCGCGTGGATGGTGAAGTGGTTGTTCTCGCGCTTGAGGTACTCGAACGCGTCCAGGTGGCGGGTCGGCGGGTGGCCCGCCTCGGCGCCCGCGATGTCGAACCCGACCACGCCGGGGCCGCTCAGGTCGCGGTAGCGGTTGGCCAGCTCGGCGATCTCCAGGGCGCGGGCCGCGTGTCGCATGGCCGTCAGCAGCGCGCCGACCCGGATCCGGTTGCCCGCGGCGCGGGCGCGGCGCTCCCCCTCGCGGAACCCTTCGTCGACGGCCTCGACGACCTGTTCGAGAGTGAGCCCGCCGAGCAGGTGCTGCTCGGGTGCGTACCGGACCTCGGCGTAGACCACGCCGTCGGCGGCCAGGTCCTCGGCGCATTCGGCGGCGACCCGGAAGAGCGCGTCGCGGGTCTGCATGACGCCCACCGTGTGGGTGAACGTCTCCAGATAGCGCTCCAGTGAGCCGGAGTCGGCGGACTCGCGGAACCAGACCTCCAGTTCGTCCGCGTCGGTCGCCGGGAGCGCGTCGTAGCCGGTCTCGCGGGCCAGCTCGACGATCGTCGCGGGGCGCAGCCCGCCGTCGAGGTGATCGTGGAGCAGGACCTTGGGTGCCCGGTGGATCTGCTCCTTGGTGGGGACGGTGCTCGAAGATTCGCTTACCATCACGGCACTGTAGCTCCTACGCGCGTAGATCGCATGTGCTTTCCCAACTGCCGTACGTACGCGTGCGGGCGTGCCATTGTTGCGCCATGGCTCAGCGAGCTTCGCCCGAGAGGGACTCACGTCTGGGAAGGCCCCGCGGTGCAGTGGGAAGGGCCCCGCACGCCGTCGTCCTCGTCCTGCCGGGCGGCGGCTCCTCGGGGGGCGCCCGCGGCGGAAGCGTGCTGGCGGCGGCCTCCGCGCTCCCGCTCGCGCGTCGGCTGGGGCGCGCGACCTCGGACGACGACCCCGTGGTCACCCACCTGGTGCACTACCGCAACGGACGGCGGCACCGCCCCGGAGCGGACGCCGCCCGCCGGACGGCGGACTGCGCGGCCGACGCGGAGGAGGCGGTCACGGAGGTGGTGCGGCGGTACGGCGACATCCCGGTCTGCCTCGTGGGCACCGATGTCGGCGCCCTGGCCGCACTGCGCGCCGCCGGGCACGAGGCGGTCGCCTCCGTGGTCGCCCTGGGACCGCTGCTGCGGGCGGATCCGGACGGGCCCCGCGGCGGGAGCGGAATCGGGGACGGGCCTGCCGAAGGGAACGGGAGCGAGCCTGCGGACCGGAACGCGGGCGGATACGGCGCGGAGCCCGTGCAGCAGTTGCGCGGGCGGGACGTGCTGATCGTGCACGGGACGAACGACACCCGGTGCGACCCCGAACTGTCCTTCCGCCTCGCGGAGCGCGCGAAGAAGGTCAACACCCGGGTGTGCCGGTTCGAAGTGCACACCGACGGGCACGGCCTGCGCGGATACGCCGCCGAGGTCGCGGCGCTGACCGAGGACTTCGCACTCGGCACGCTCTGCGGCCGCGACCTGTGCCGCCCGCTCACCGACGCGCTGGCCGCGCCGCCGCCGCTGGGGCTGCGGATGCCCCTCGCGAGCGGTTTCGGGAAGAACCTGCGCTAGCCGCAGCACCGCTGGACCTGCCACCGCGCCTTCCGCGGCGGCACCGGGCCCGTGCCCCGGGCCAGGGCCCAAGGCCCGGGGCACAGGGGCCCGCTCCGGCACGGCTCCGCGGGGACGGCAGCCCACCGGCGACAGCACGGGCGCGAGCGGCGGGCCGGCGCGCGGCGGCGGCCGGGCGCGGATGTCCCTCAGGTGCGTACCGCCGTGTGCACGGTGGTCGCCGTCAGGAAGAAGACGTCGGGGCGGCGCAGGAGGCCCTCCGCGGAGCCGTCGTCGAGCAGGGTGTCGAGGGTGGCCAGGTCCTCGGCGGAGAGGTCGTCCGCCAGGCTCTCGCGGAGGCGTTCGACGCGGGCTCGGACATGGGCGCGGGCGACGGGGTCCAGCGGGGCCGAGAGATCGGTGAGGAAGGTGCGGCTGCCGGTGGGTGCGAGCCCGGCGGCGACCAGCAGCGCGGGCCAGTCCTCCACGGTGCGGGTGTGGTCGGGCAGTTCGGCGCGCATCGCGCTGAACCGGTCCTCCTCGGCGGCGTCCAGGCGCGCCTGCAGACCGGGCCGTCCGACACCGATGTCGCGGGGCAGGAAGCGGGTGGGCAGACCGCCCTCGCGCACCGCCAGCACCCCGCCGGGACGCAGCGCCGCGGCGAAGGTCTCCAGCGCGGCGCGCTGGTCCCCCAGGTGGTGGACGACGTTGCTGGTCCAGATGAGTTCGGCCGATCCCAGGTCCGGCAGTCCGGCGGGGAGCTCGGCCGCGCGAGTGGTGATGCGGGCGGCCAGGCCCTCCCGTTCGGAGCGGGCCCGGGCCCGCTCCAGCAGCGCGGCGGAGCTGTCGACCGCCACGGTCTCGGCACCGGGGAAGGCGTGCGCGAGTGCGACGGTGGTGACCCCGGGGCCACTGCCCAGGTCGAGGACGCGGGTGACGTCGAGGGGGCCGAGCAGGTCGTGCAGCCAGGCGGCGGCCTCCTCCAGGAACGGCACCTTCAGTTCGGCCTCCCGTTCGAGGTGCACGGCCAGCGCGTCCCAGTCGGGCTCGGTCCCGGTGCTCCCGGTGTGTCCGCCGGTCGCGGTGTGTCCGCCGTGTGCTGCGTGTGCTGCGTGTCCGGCGTGCGCTGTGTGGCCGGCGTCTCCGGCATGGCCGGCGTGGCCGGCGTGGCCGGCGGGCGGGGTGGGCGGGGCGGTGTGCCGGGGACCGTGCGGGTGGGGGGTCATGGGCGCTCCTCGGGGGCGGGATGTGCGGACCGGTCGGGGGCGGGGTGGGGGGACGGGGCGCGCAGGAGCTGTCCCCTGCGGCCGAGCAGGAACCTCTTGAAGGCCGCGACCGGCGGCGGGTCGGGACGTCCCGCGAGCCAGGCGAGCCCGATCTCGCGGACGGCGCGCGGCGCGGTCACCGTCAGCTCGCGCACGCCGGGCCGCGGGAAGACCGGCGGCGGCAGCAGCGCGACGCCGAGCCCGGCGGCGACCAGCCCGCGGATCGTCTCGGCCTCCTCGCCCTCGAAGGCGATCCGCGGCGTGAACCCGGCCTCGGCGCACAGGGTGTCGAGGATGCGCCGCATCCCGTAGCCGGGCTCCAGGGTGACGAAGGACTCCTCGGCGGCCTCGGCGAGCCGCACCCTCCTGCGCGTTGCGAGCCGGTGGTCGTCCGGTACGACCAGCCGCAGCCGCTGCTCGTCCAGCCGCCGGGCCACCAGGTCCGGCGCCTCCGGCATGGGCGAGGTGAGGCACAGGTCGAGTTCACCGGCGCGGAGCCGCTCGAGCATGGCCTCACCGTAGTTCTGCACCAGCGCGAAGCGGACCCGCGGATGGTCGGCGCGGAAGGCGCGCAGCAGTTCGGGGACCGTCTCCCAGCCGAGGGTGTGCAGGAAGCCGAAGGCGACCTTGCCGGTGGCGGGATCGGCGTCGGACCGCACGTCCTCGGCCGCCTGTTCGACCGCGGCCAGGGCGCGTTCCGCGGAGGCCAGGAAGGTGCGGCCGGCCGGGGTGAGGGAGAGCGCGCGGCCGTGCCGGGCGAACAGGGCGACGCCCAGGTCCTCCTCCAGCCGGGCCAGGGCGCGGCTGAGGGAGGACTGCGGAATGCCCAGCTCCTGCGCGGCACGGGTGACGTGTTCGTGCCGGGCCACCGCGGCGAACTGCGCCAGCCGCGGGGTGAGGGCGAGCGCCGAGGGCGGAGCGGCCTGGCGCGGCGCCGGGACCGGGGTGTCTTTCTTGTTGCGCGGCGGTGACACAGGGCGCTCCCGCTGTCGGCTAGCTGCGATGATGCGCGAGGGGATTGATTGTCGCACTTTCATGCATTGGACGGATGAAAGGCCGGGTCGTACGTTCGGGGCATGCCTGCTCTCGATACCGAGGCGTCCTCCGGCCCGGTGGACGCCTCCCCCGCCGGTCCCGCCTCTCCTGTCGCGGACTCCTCCTCCGCTCCCGCCGCCGCTCCCGTTGCCGCTCCCGCTCCCGTCGCCGCTCCCGCCGCGGACACCGCTCCGGTCCCAGGCGCCGGCCCGGCCACCGGCACCGTCCCTGTCACGGACACCTCCTCCGCCGCCGCGCCACCCGCCGAGCCCGCCGCCCCCGGCGAGCGCTCCGAGCGCTCCGAGCGCTCCGACGCGACCAAGCTGAGCCCCGGCGACCCCGGGCACGGACGGATGCGGCTCGCGCTCTTCGCCGCCGGGCTGTCCACCTTCGCGCTGCTCTACTCCACCCAGGCGCTCCTCCCCGAGATCTCGCAGGCGCTGCACGCCGCTCCCGAGCAGGCGAGTTGGACCGTCTCCGGTGCGACCGTCGGGCTCGCCGTCGCCGTCCTGCCGCTGGCGGCGCTCTCCGAGCGGTTCGGGCGCCGCCGGATGCTGACCGTCTCACTGGCGGTCGCGGTCGCCCTCGCCCTGGTGATCCCCTTCGCGCCCAGCCTTCCGATGCTGATCGCGCTGCGGACGCTCCAGGGCGCCGCGGTCGCCGGGGTGCCCGCCTCGGCCATGGCGTTCCTGTCGGACGAGGTGCGGGCGCGGCATCTGGTGGGCGCCGTCGGGCTGTTCGTCGCGGGCAACAGCGTCGGGGGGATGAGCGGGCGGATCCTCACCGGATGGGTCACCGAGGCGTGGGGCTGGCGCGCCGGGCTGGGCGCCGTCGCCGTCACCTCGCTGCTGTGCGCGGTCGCCTTCCGGCTCCTCGTCCCGCCCGCCCGGCACTTCACCCCCGCTCCGCTGCACCCGCGCCGGGTCGCGGCGACCGTGCGCGCGCACCTGGGCAATCCGCTGCTGCTGCGGCTGTACGCGATCGGGCTGCTGTTCATGGTGGTCTTCGGCGCGGTCTACACCGTCATCGGCTACCGGCTGGTGGCCGAACCGTTCGGGCTCTCGCAGGGACTGGTCGGCTCCGTCTTCGCCATCTACCTGGTGGGCACGGCCGCCTCCGCCACCGCCGGGCGGCTCAACGCGCGGCTCGGCCGGCGCGGCACCCTCTACCTGGGCATCGGTACCGCGTCCGCGGGGCTGCTGATCAGCCTCGCGGACAGCCTCGCTGCCGTCGTCGCGGGCCTCGTGCTGATCACCGCCGGGTTCTTCGCCGGGCATGCGGTGGCCTCCGGCTCGGTCAGCCGCACCGCGGCACACGGAGCCGCCCAGGCGTCCGCGCTGTACCAGATGAGCTACTACGTGGGCAGTTCCCTGGGCGGCGCACTGGGCGCCGTGGCGTTCGCCGCGGCCGGCTGGGCCGCCACGGTCGCCCTGGCCCTGGGCGCCATGGTCCTCGCGGCCGGCATCACGCTGTACGCGAGCCGCCGCGCGGCGGTTCCGGCCCGCGCCTGACCCGGTTCCGCCGCGCGCCGTACCGGTTCCGGACGGCACCCGCCGGAGAACGGCGCGGCGCGCGGCGGGGTACAGCACGGCGCGCGGCGGAGATCGAGCGCTGCGCGCTGCGGAGGGCGCCGCGAGTCGCCGAAGTGCGCCGGAGGAACGTCACCCGAACGGCCCTGCCCGGCGGCTGCCGCATCGTGTTCGAAACACCTGTCCCCGAAAGGTGCCCTCTCCCCTGTCCGTCTCGTTGTGCTCCCAGACGTGAGGCTGCGATCGGGAGTTGGTACGGATGGCCAGGTTCGACATCGGTGAGGGTCTGCCGTTGACGGCGGCGCAGTCGGGGATGTGGTTCACCCAGCAGCTCGCGCCGGACAGCCCCTGCCTCCGGCCCGCCGAGGTGATCGAGATCCGGGGCGCCGTCGACGTGGAGTTGCTGGAGCGGGCCCTGCGCCGCACCGTCGCGGAGACGGAGGCCCTGCGCGTCCGGTTCGTCCCCGAGGGGCCCGAAGGGGACAGCGGCGTCCGGCAGATCGTCGAGCCCTGCGAGGACTGGCCGCTGCACCGCCTCGATCTGCGGCACGAGGCCGACCCCTGGGCCGCGGCACACTCCTGGATGCGCGCGGATCTGGAGTCGCCGCTGGACATGCGCAGCGCCGGGCTGTTCTCGTTCGGACTGCTGCGCACGGGCGACGCCTGCTGTCTCCTCTACATCAGCAGCCACCACATCCTGATGGACGGCTACGCCACCAGCCTGTTCCTGCCGCGCGTCGCCGAGATCTACACCGCGCTGGAGAGCGGTGCCCCCGTACCGCCCACCCGGCTGGCACCGCTGCGCCAGGCGCTGGAGGAAGAGGCCGCCTACGCGGGCTCCGAGCGGATGCGGCGGGACCGCGACTACTGGTCCGGCGAGCTGGAGAGGTGCGCGGCCGCCACGCTCCAGGCCCCGGGCCGGCTGACCAGGCCGGCGCCCTCCTTCGTACGGGAGACCGGCCATCTGGACCCGGACACGGCCGGGAAGCTGCGCACGCTGGCCCGCAGCGCCCGCACCGGGCTCGCGACCGTGGCCATGGCGGCGCTGGCCCTCTACGTCCAGCGGCTCGCGGACGACCGGCGGGAGGACGCGGTCGTGGACGTGACCGTCGCGGCGCGCGGCCCGGCCAGCCGCGACGTCCCCTGCATGGTCGCCAACGTGCTGCCGCTGCGCGTCCCGCAGCCGTCCCGCGGAACCGTCGGCGAGCTGCTGCGCAAGACCGCCGCACAGGCCAAGACGCTGCTGCGGCACCAGCGCTACTCCTACGTCCATCTGGTGCGCGGCCCGCACGCACGGCGGCCGACGGCCGGAAGGATGGAGGACTGGGGCATCAACGTCATGCTGCACGACCCGCAGATCAGCTTCGGCCGCCACCCCGCCACGCTGCACAACCTCTCCAACGGCCCCGTCACCGGCATGGCCGTCAACGTCTACGACCGCCCCTCGGACGGCTCACTGCGGATCGACTTCCAGTCCGATCCGGAGATCTACCCCGCCGAGCGGATCGCCGCACACCACCGCCGCTTCCTCGCGCTGCTGCACACCCTCACCGGCGCCACCGAGGCGACACCGCTGGCGGACATCGAGCTGCTGACGCCGCAGGAGCGGACGCGCGTCCTGGAGTGGGGCCGCGGGCCCGAGGCGGACTTCGGCCAGGAGCTGCTGCACACGGCCTTCGAGGAGCGGGTGCGCGAGGAACCCGCGGCGACCGCGCTGGTGTGCGGGACGGGGACCGGCGCCGTCGCCCTCTCCCGCGGCGAACTCAACGCGCGCGCCAACCGGCTCGCCCACCTGCTGCTCGCCCGGGGTGCGGGCCCCGGCAGCACCGTCGCGATCGTGCTGCCCCGCACCGCCGACTACGCCGTGGCGCTGCTGGCCGTCCTCAAGTCCGGCTCCGCCTGCCTGACGCTGGACGCCGACCACCCGGCGGCCCGCACCCGGCAGATGCTCGCCGACACCGCACCCGTGTGCGTGCTGGCGGCCGGGGAGCCGCCCTGCGCCGACTCCCGTCCGCCGCACACGCTCCTCGACCTCGGCGCGGCGGCGACCGTACGGGCCCTGGAGCAGCAGCCCGCGACCGACCCCGGCGACCGCGACCGGCCCCGCGCGCTGCTGCCGGACGACGTGGCCTACCTCGCCTTCACCTCCGGCACGACGGGCCGCCCCAAGGGCGTACAGGTGGAGCACCGGCACCTGGCCAACCTGTACCACGACCACCGCACCGCGCTCCTGCCGGCCGCGGCGCCCGTGCCCGCGCCCTCGTCCGCACCCTCGTCCGCGCCCGCACCCTCGTCCGCCCCCGGACCCGGCCGTCGGCTGCGGGCCGCGCAGACCGCCTCGTTCTGCTTCGACGCCTCCTGGGAGGGGTGGCTGTGCCTGGCCGCCGGATACCGGCTCCACCTGGTCGAGGACGCCGTACGCCACGATCCGGCCGCGCTCGCCGCACAGGTCCGGGACCAGCGCATCGACCTGCTCGCCCTCACCCCGACCCACGTGCGCGCGCTGTTCGCCGCCGGACTCTTCGACTCCGCCGGGCACCGACCGGCGGCGCTGGTCGTCGGCGGGGAGGCACTGGACCCCGCCCTGTGGCAGCGGCTCCGCGCGCTCCCGGACACCACCGTGTACAACTGCTACGGCCCGGCCGAGTGCACGGTCGACGCCGTCTGGTGCCGCCTGGACGAACAGGGCCCGCACCCGGTCATCGGGCGCCCCGGCCACAACATGCGCGCCTACGTCCTCGACCGCCACGGGCACTTGGCCCCACCCGGCGTCGTCGGCGAACTCCACCTGGGCGGCGCCCAGGTCTCCCGCGGCTACCTGGACGCCTCCGGGCCGACGGCGGAGCGGTTCGGCCCGGACCCGCACGGCCCGGCGGGCGCCCGCCGGTACCGCACCGGAGACCTCGTGCGCTGGACGGAGGACGGCGTACTGGAGTACCTCGGCCGGACCGACACCCAACTGAAGGTGCACGGCGTACGCATCGAACCCCAGGAGATCGAGACGGTACTGGCCCGGCACCCGCACATCGCCCAGGTCGCCGTCGCCGCACAGCCCGCCGCCGAGGGCGCGACGACCGGCACCGTGCGGCTGGCCGCACACGTGGTGCCCGCACCCCGCGCGGGTCAGCGCCCTTCGGGCCCGGAGCCGGACCCGGACCCGGTCGGGGTTCCGGACCCGGACTCGGCCCCGGATCCGGCACGCGGCTCGGCCCCGGATCAGGCCCCGGCTCTCGATCCGGTCGAGTTGCGCGCCTGGGCCGCCTCCCGGCTGCCGTCCGCCATGGTGCCCGCCGCCTTCTACACCCATGAGGCGCTGCCCATGACACCGCAGGGCAAGCTGGACCGCGCCGCGCTGCACACGGCAGCGGCCCCGCTCCTCCCGGCCGCCCGCGCACCTCGCGAGCGGCAGGCGACCGGCCGGGAGCGAGTGCTGTGCGCCCTGTTCGCCGAAGTCCTCGACCTGCCGCCGAGGAACTCCGACGCACTGCCGCACGTCGGCCCCGACGACGACTTCTTCGCCCTGGGCGGCCACTCCCTCTCCGGCACCCGCCTGCTGGCCCGCGTCCGCACCGAACTGGGCGCGGAACTCTCCCTCGGCACCCTCTACGAGTCGCCCACCCCGGCCCAACTGGCCAAACGCCTGGACACCTCCGCCCAGCCGCACCCGTCCGGGGAAGGGGCCGACAGCGCCGACAGCGCCCCGGACGCCTACGAGATGCTGCTGCCCCTGCGCACACACGGCACGGAGGCGCCGCTGTTCTGCGTCCACCCGGCGGGCGGACTGGGCTGGTGCTACGCCACACTGCCCCCGCACCTGCCGCCGTCCGTGCCCGTCTACGCGTTGCAGGCGCAGGGGCTGCGCGCCGGGGACGCGTCCGCCGCCACCTTCCCCGAACTGATCTCGGCCTACACCGCCCGCATCCGCTCCGTACAGGAACACGGCCCCTACCGGCTGCTGGGCTGGTCACTGGGCGGCGCCCTGGCGCACGCCGTCGCCGCCCGGCTCCAGGACGAGGGCGAACACGTCGACGTCCTCGCCCTGCTGGACGCGGCACCGCTCGACCGCACCCCGCGCCTGGACCCGGACGCCGGACCAGCCGTGGTGCGGCGCCTGATCACCGAAGCCATGGGCCACGACCTGCCCGACGACACCCGGCTGACGGCCGTCACCCGCATGCTGGCGCACTACGCCTCGCTCCGCCCGACCTGGACCCCGGCCGTCCACCGGGGCGACGCCCACTACTTCCGCGCCACCGGCACCGCCCCGGACCTGGCACCCGCACCCGACGCCTGGCACCCCCACCTGACCGGCACCCTCACCGTCCACGACCTCCCCTGCACCCACAGCGCCATGGGCCAACCGGAAGCCATGGCCGAGGTGGGCCGCCTGCTGAGCCCCCTGCTGGCCCCACCGGAGTAGCGGCCCCGCGCGCGGAGAATCTCCACCCCGTCGGCAGCACGGATGCGCGAACATGTCTCCCGGCGTCCGCACGGTGACGCTGCGGAGGGGGAGAATCCGCGACGGGGCGGCAGGGGTGTTGCCAGCCGCGTCACCGCTCTCACCGCTCTCACTGAGGATTTCCCGGCATCCACGGAGGTGGTGGCGCACGGGCCAGGGCGAGGGCAGGAATGGCGACGCCGGCAACAGTCCTCGCGAGCGGGATCGCCTTAGTACCCTCCGGGAATGCGGATAGCCAACAGGCGGGGAGCATCTGCCTCCTGGGGCACAGCACAGCCGAGTTCGTATTGGATCTTCCGTAGCGCGTTCTGGTGGGCCTTTGCGGGGTCGCCGCGCTCGATCGCCTCCCGGTACCCGGTTATGTTGTCGAGTACGTCCGGCCGGATTCCGCTGTCGTACTGAGGAAGAAGGGGATCGAAAGAAGAGAGGATCTCCTCATCCTCTGCGTAGGATATCCAGGTGATTCCTGTTTCACTTTTCAGTGCGGAGAGAGCGACTGTACCCCGTGATACGGAGCGGATGATCTCCTGCTTGGCCAGGTAAGGCCCCTCCGACTCGATGACGAAGCACCAGTCATCGTGAGTACCGGCGCGCAACAACGGGCCGTCGGCGCAGATCATTCCGCTACTGCGCAGCTCATCGATATCCAGTTCAGGAACGTCCTCCTCTTCGAGATCCTCCCCAGCCATTTTGATGGCCTCGGCTTCCATTCGGTCCACAAGAGCGGCGCGATACCTGTCGCCCGATATCCGGGAGAGAGTGTCCGTGGGTGAAATCCTGCGCGCGAAGAGAGCACAGTATCCGGTGTCGTACAGCTCCGAGTTCGGCAAAAGTTTCATTTTCGCGATGCCGCCTCACTGGTCAGCTCATCACTGTGCGACCTGGTCCCCGGTCGGCGGACCAGGCCGTAGGGGAGCGGCGCTAGCCGTTTCCGGCACCGGCATCCACCCAGTAGGAATCATTCTCCAGCAGGCGCCACTGCACGGTCTTCCGGCCGAGGTCACCACCCACACCCGTATTCTGGCTCTTCGGCATGCTGGCGCGACCACACTTGGCGTCGGCGGGGGGATCGCCAACGTTGAACAGGATCAGGTACTCCTGACCGCCGATCACTCTGGCTTCGACCCAGTACTGCTGGCACTCAGCCCCAGTAGTGACCCCGAGCTGCCTACCACTCTCCTTCGAGCGCGCGAACGGGTATTCATCGCACGTCGGATCTGGGGTGTCCGGATCCGCTTTGAAGCTGCCGTCCTTGCAAATGACCCTGCGGTTCTCCTCCTCCTCGTCCGCGTCCGACTCGCGGTGCAGAGGCTGACCGTGTCCCTCCCACCCCGGATGTGTGGCCATGTTCTCCTGGACCGAGGCAATGAAATTGCGCGCTGCAGAGTACTTCTCGTTCACCACAAAGGTTGGGGTGAAATCCGGCTGGACACATCCCGCGTACGTGCCGACCTCGTTATCGCAGCGGACCCAGTACTGTCCGTCAGCTTGCTCCTCATCCCCACCCCATTCGGTGTTACCCCCAGTTGTACCCGAGATGTGAATGTACAGATCGTAGCTGAGTCGAAATTCCTTGTGACCCTGGTTTCCGGTCCAAGACCGTGTCCAAGTTCCGTCGATGGATCCGCCGACAGTGATCGGCCGAGGGTCGCCCCACGGTGATGAATCTTGGCGGCAACTGTTGTCGAGCGAGCAGGTTGCGTTCACGGATATGGTCATCGCGGAAGAGGTGATATCGGATTCCACGAGATGAAAATTCATGTACTCCGAGTATTCGACGGAGGTGTTCTTGGTGTCGATCTGTTGCTCTACCGTCGCGAGCGCCTCGCCCCAGATCGTACCATTCTGGGTATCGACCACGAGAATGACCAAATTGCGTCGCGAGCAAATGGAGTTCCGAGTCACGTAGACCCGATCCATTGGCACGCCAGCACACCATACGGTGCCTGGGACGGACGAAGATGACGAGCCTCTTCCGACTGCGCGCTCATCAGGCGCTCCCCACTTGAAGCACACGGCCCGCTTGTGGCCGGCCTTCCTCAGATTCGCCAAATTGCGTCGCATCTCAGCACAGTTGGACTGCGCCGAGCTCCCGCCCCGCAAGGGAAGGGACTGAAAGTCACGTGTGGGACTACTCCCTTTCTGGACAATGGTATTGCCGCTACGTGCCCTTACGGAAGCCGCTCCCGCTGACTCGTCGGAGCGTGCTGCGTCGGCTCTTGCGGCAACGGGAACAAATAAGGCAGTAATTGCTATTACGGCTACCGCTAGTGACCTTCGAGATCTGGTGCGCAAATGCGGTTCCCTCCCATACCCGTGCGGACACGGTCGTCCGTTTCGGCGACCGATACAATCACTGCCCAATCAGCCCGTCAACGATTATTTCCGGACAGCGATGGGGCATTCTCAGGGGGCGGTTCGCGAAGATTCGAGTGGCTCTGTCGTTGCCTGATGATGTGGGTGCAGGCGGAATCTTCCGGTCCGCAGCCAGCGGTCTGTTGGGGTGGCCGGTGAGTGAACGCAAGCCGTGCCCGAGCGACTTGGAGTCCTTGGAGAATGATCTTCGTTTGGCACGTGGGAGGGGCAGGTGATCTCATTCCTCGGGGGTGAGGGTGACCCGACCGAAGTCGTGGGAGGTCAGTGACGAGGTGTGGGCAGTGATCGAGCCGTTCCTGCCCAGGCGCGAACACCGCTTCCGGTACCCGAGCCGCAAGCGGATCGATGACCGCAAGACGCTGCAGCCGACGTGCGGCTCCTGCCCGTCGGATCACCTCGCCACCTGGCCGACGTACTGAACGGCACACTGAGCCAAGCGAAGCACCTGGTCTTCAGCTGCCATGGCGATGACCGGGGCATGATTCTGGACCGGCTTGCCCCCGAACTGGAGGGGCAGCAGCCCTTCAACGACGTACTCACCCCCGGCCTCGTGGCCGAGCTGGGTTGCTCGCCTCGGTCCACAGTTCTCAGCACCGGTTGCACGACCGGGACCGACGCCCTGGCACGCGCCTTCCTGGACGGAGGGTGCGCTGCCTACCTCGCGCCTCGGAGATCCCCAGGGGGGGGCAGCGGTTCTGGCCTTCGTCTCCGCTTTCTACTACCAGGTGCTGACTCTCGGTGCCTCGCTGGCCGACGCAGTCACCGGCGCCAGAGGGCTGGGCGGAGACACCGAACTGTTCCGCCTGTGGACCTGACGACCGGTCACGCCGGTCAGACGTGCCCGGGGGCGTCCACCTCCGCCCAGACCGTCTTGCCCGGACCCAGCCGTGCGCTCACGTCCCACCGGGAGGCCAGCGCGTCGACGAGCAGCAGACCGCGCCCCCAGTCCTGGTGCGTGGAGGGCGCCAGCGTTACGGGCAGTCCGGGGTAGGTATCGGAGACCTCGGCCCGTACCCGCCCGCTCTCCCGGTCGCGGAGGAGCCGCAGTTCGAAGTCACGGCCCGGAACGCGGCCGTGCAGCACCGCGTTGGAGCTGAGCTCCGCGACGATCAGCGTCACTGCCTCGGAGAGCGGGGCGCCGTACGGCACGCCCCACACATCGAGCTGCCACGCGGCCAGCCGGCGCGCGAGCCGCGCACCGCGCCGGGTCGCGGAGAACCGCTGTACGAACACATCGGTGGTGAGGGGCACTTCGGCCCGGGGAGCGTGCATGATCCTCAGCGTTCCGGGATGCCCCGGTCACTGACAGATACGGCGCCGGTACAGATGTCGCTGTACCAGTTCACGCACTGGACTGGGTGCACCACCGTCCGTGACCCTGAACAGGTTGAGCGGGGAACGGCACACGGCACGGAAGGCGCGCGACGATGACGTCGGACCAGGACGCGACTGCACCCAGCGAACCCGAAGTCTCGGACGGACTCAAGACCTTCGGCTCAGTACTGAAGGCCCTGCGCGACGAGGCGGGCCTGACCCAGGAGGAGTTCGCCCCGCGCATCCGCTACTCGACCCACTACGTCGCCAAGATCGAACAGGGCAAGCGGTTCCCTCCGGGAGACCTGCCGCAACGGTCCGAACCGGTACTGGGCCCCCTCGCGGCCAAGGTCCTCAAAGCCGCCGCCAAGAGCCTGCGGCGCAAGGCCGGACTGGCCTCCTGGTTCCAGCAGTGGGCGGGCATCGAAGAGGAAGCGATCACCCTGTACGCCTACGAGTGCCGGGCGATCCCGGGGCTGTTGCAGCCGGAGGCGTACATCAGGGGCCTGTCCGAACGCAGGCTGCCGCCCCTCACCCCGGAGCAGATCGACTGGCAGGTGGCGGCCCGGCTGGAGCGCCAGAACCTTCTGGCCGAGCGCCCCAACACCGCCTTCAGCTTCATCATCGAGCAGTACCTTCTCGAACGCGATCTGGGCGGCCCCGAGGTGACCGCCGCAGTGATCGACCACCTGCTGGAGATGGGACGCCGGATCAATGTCGAGATCCAGCTCATGCCGGTTCACCAGCCCGAGCACGTAGGTGCTGACGGCCAGATGTACCTGGCAGAAACGCAGACCAACGAGTGGGTCGGGTACGTGGAGGGGCACGAGAGCAGCGCTCTCCTCACCGACCCGAAAGCTGTCAGTGCAATGCTCCAGCGCTATGGCAAGATGCGCTCACAGGCCCTGAGCCACGAAGCCTCGGTGAGCCTGCTGAAGCAGATTCGAGGAGCGCTATGAGCACCGAACTGGACTGGCACAAGAGCAGCTACAGCGGCAGTAGTGGCGACAACTGCGTCGAGGTCGCTGTCGGGTCGGAGACGGTCCACGTCCGCGACTCGAAGGACACCGGGATCCGCCCGCTCGCCGTCTCGCCCACCGCATGGGCAGCCTTCACCACGCAGGCGGCGACCACCACCCCGTGAGCTGACCACCCGGCCACCGGCGGGGCGGAGCACCACCCCTCCGCCCCGCCACCGAGCGGCCACTCGCAGCCGGTACCAGTTCGCCCTGCTCGCCGGGGCCTTCATGCGCGGCTGAGCGGCCCGCCGCCCGCGCCCCTTCTTGGACCGGCCGCCACGCCATCAACTGGACTTCTGCGCACCCGTGCTGACGCAGCAACGCTTGGGGACAGCTCACTGACGGACAGTTCGTCCTGCCTCCGCACCGCCGGCACCGCCCGGGAACTGGCACCCGCACCCGACGCCTGGCACCCCCATCTGACCGACACCCTCACCGTCCACGACCTCCCCTGCACCCACGGCACCATGGGCCAACCGGAAGCCAGCCCAAGCAGGCAAGCTGCTGACCCCGCCGGAGTAACAGCCCCCGCGCCCGCGGAGAATCTCCGCCCCGCCTGCAGCACGGATGTGCGAACATATCTCCCGGTGTCCGTACGGTGACGCTGCGGGAGGGGAGAATCCGCAGCAGCTCGGCGAGGGCGGTCAGGGCCCCTCGCCCTCTTCTCTCCGCCCGGCTCCTCGTGCCGGAGGCGGCCGAGCTAGGCAGAAGCGTCTCGGACACGGCCGAACTCACGCGCGTCGGGCGGGGGGAAGGAAACGGGTATGTCAGGGGACGACAAGCCCCAGCACGGGCAGGACGGCCCGCAACCGGGTGACGGCTACGCGCTGGAGATCTCCTCGGTGCGCAAGGTCATGGAGCCGCTGCAGGAGTCCGTCCTCGCCGCCCACCGGATCAAGGACGACTGGAAGCCGATGGCTGCCGACATCCACCTCGCGGCCACCATCGAGATCGAGAAGCCCGCCAAGGAAGTGCTCTCCGAGTGGGGCTTCGGCATGGGCCGCCTCGCCGAGCACACGGAAGACATCCTCAAGACGCTGCAACAGGTCATCTCCGCCTACATCATGGCCGACCTGCTGCGAGTGAAGGACTTCTCCCCGACGGAAGACAACATGGCGAAACTTCCGACGGGCGACCACGGACTGCGGGCGTGGAATAACAAGGACCGGGGTGATTTCGACCCGGCACCGAAGAGTCTCCAGGAACAGTGGGAGGACGAGCCGCAGATGCCCTCGAAGCCCCGGGTCAAGGACGGCGAAGGTACCGGGAAGGGGTGGCTCGTCGACGGCGGGGGCCCCAAGGAGGAGGGGAAACCCAAGATCGCATGACCTCGAAGGACGCGACAGAGGGCAGCTCGCCGGGCAGCCCCACCGAGCGCATACCGCCGCACGCCAAGCCCGACGACGTCATACCCGGCGATCCGGACAAGGTCGATGATCTGGTCGTCAAGCTGCGTGCCTACGCGGGTGCGTTCAAGGACGGCAACGACAAACTGGCAGCCCTCTCTCGGATGGCATGGACCGGCGCGGCCTCCCAGAGTTTCACCGACGCCATCGAGGTCCTGCCGAAGGAACTGAAAAGGGCGCGCAAGCACTTCCTCTCGGCTGCTCACGCCCTCGACGCCTACGCGGACAAACTTCGCTCCGTCCACAAGCGGGTCAAGCCGATCATCACGGACGCGGACGCTGCTCGGGCGGCCTCCAAGAAGTACGTCACGCAGTCCCACGAGTACGACGCGGCCGTGGCCCGCAAGGACGAGGACCTGCCGGACAAGCCACCGGACGAAGATCCCGGCGTCTCCGCGCTCAGTGACTGCTACCGCCGCCTGGACATCCTGGAGAAGGAGCTTCAGGGCGTCGTCGACGTCTCGAAGCGAAAGCTGGAGCAGGCAGCGGAGAAGGCCCCCGATCCGCCCAAAGGCATGGCAGGCGTCCATGAGCGGGGCCAGGACTTCCTCAGCGGTGCGGCCGAGAGCATCCGCGGCATGTACAAGCAGGGCGAGTACTTCGTCGAGGACGGCTACGGCGGCGCCTCCATGCAGCTCGCCGGCATGGCGGACGGCGCGGCCTATGCGGCTCAGCATCCCAAGGAGTTCGCCAAGGCGGTCGTCAACTGGGAGGAGTGGCAGCGCAACCCCTCCCGCGCGGCGGGCCAGCTCACCCCGGACCTGCTGATGGGACTGGCGACCGGTGGGGTCGGCAGTGCCCTGCGCAAGGGCGGCTCGGCGGCCAAGAACGCCGCCCAGCGGCTGGTCAGCCGGGAGCGGGCGCTGCGCCGCGACGGCAGCGCGCGGGACCGGGCGGACGGGCCGGACCAGAGCGACGTGGGCAACGGCGAGCGGACCGGCGAGAGCGATCCGGTCGATGTGGTGAGCGGTGAGATGTTCACCTCCACGACGGATGTTGCTCTGCCTGGTGATCTGCCGTTGTTGCTGGAGCGGCATTATGTGTCGGGGCATCCGTGTGGGGGCTGGTTCGGGCCGACGTGGGCGGGGACGCTGGATCAGCGGGTGGAGCTGGATGAGCGGGGGATCGTCTTCGTCGCGGACGACGGGATGGTGCTGAGCTATCCGGTGCCCGAGGCGGAGGTGCCGGTGCTGCCGGTCAGTGGGCCGCGGTGGCCGCTGTGCTGGGACGGCAAGCCGGACGGCACGATGACGATCACCGCACCGGAGCGCAACCGCACCCTGCACTTCGCCCCGCTGCCCGCCGGTGGACGCGAGCTGGCGCTGCGGGCGATCAGCGACCGGGCGGGCAACCGCATCGACATCGCCTACGACCAGGCGGGCGCACCGCAGCGGGTGACCCACTCGGGCGGCTACCGGATCGCGGTGGACACCGATGCGGAGCTGATGCGGATCACCGCGCTGCGCATGCTGCACGGCCCGGACGAGGAGCGCAGCACCCTCCTGGTCTCCTACCGCTATGACCAGGCCGGGGACCTCGCCGAGATCGTCAACTCCACCGGGCAGCCGCTGCGCTATCGCTACGACGAGGCCCACCGCATCACCTCGTGGAAGGACCGCAACGGCACCGCCTTCGGCTACGTCTACGACCACCGCGGCCGCGTCCTGCGCACCATCGGACCCGACGGCACCTTCTCGGGCCGCTTCTTCTACGACGAGGCGGCCCGCACCACCCGCTACACCGACTCCCTGGGCCACCAGTCCGTCTACGTCTACAACGAGGCCCACCGCATCGTTGCCGAGACCGACACTCTCGGCCACACCACCCGCACCGAATGGGACGCGGCCAACCGCCACCCGGTGGCCGTCACCGACCCGCTGGGCCGCACCACCCGCTACACCTACGACGAGGCGGGCAACCTCACCCGCATCCAGCGCCCCGACGGCAGCACCACCACCGCCCTCTACGACGACGACTGCCTCCCGCTGGAGATCCGCGACCCCAACGACGGCCTGTGGCAGCACACCTACGACGACCAGGGCAACCGCACCTCCACCACCGACCCGGCCGGCAACACCACCCGCTACACCTACAACCAGGCCGGACACCTCACCTCCGTCACCGACCCCCTCGGCCACACCACCACGGTCACCCCCAACCCGGCCGGCCTCCCCACCACCCTCACCGACCCCCTCGGCAACACCACCCACATCCGCCGCGGCCCCCACGGCCGCATCACCACCCTCACCGACCCGATGGGCCACACCACCCGACACGGCTGGACCATCGAAGGCAAACCCGCCTGGCGGCAGGACCCGGACGGCAATATCGAGAAGTGGGACTGGGACGGGGAAGGGAATCTCGTCTCCCACACCGACGCCGCAGGCCACACCACGGAGTACACCCACACCCACTTCGACCTACCCGCCACCCGTACCGATCCGGACGGCGCGGAGTACGCCTTCGCGTACGACACCGAGCTGCGTCTGGTGGAGGTCACCAATCCCCAGGGCAGGACGTGGGGCTACGAGTACGACCCAGTGGGCCGCCTCGTCGCGGAGACCGACTTCAACGGGGCGACACAGACATACGAACTGGACGCGGCAGGCGGCCTCCTCGCGCAGACAAACGCGATGGGCGAGCGGCTGACCTATGTGCGGGACCAGCTCGGACGCCCCGTCGAACAGGCCGACGAGGCGACCGGCGAAGTGACGACGTACGCGTACGACACAGCAGGTGCGCTCGTTCGCACAGCGAACGCTGCGGCGGAGGTGACGCTGGAGCGGGACGCACTCGGCCGCGTCCTGTCGGAGACCGTCAACGGCCGCACGGTCTCGTACGCGTACGACGCGGCAGGCCGCCGCACCCGTCGCACGACGCCAGCCGGGCACATTTCCACCTGGACATACGACGCGGCGGACCGCCCGCTATCCCTCACGACCGACGGTGGCTCACTGTCCTTCACCCACAACGCGGCGGGCCGCGAAACACACCGCCAATTGACGGACACCGTGACACTGTCCCAGTGCTGGGACGCGACCGGCGCCCTCACTCGCCAAACGGTGGAGGCGGCACACGGAGAACTCCTCCAGCACCGCACGTACACCTACCGCCCCGACGGCTACGTCACCGAGATCCGCGAACTGACGTCCGGCACCCGTCGCTTCGACCTCGACAAGATGGGCCGCGTAACGAGTGTCCAAGCCCACGGCTGGACAGAGAAGTACGCCTACGACACGGCAGGCAACCAGTCCCACGCGGAAGCCCCCGCCCACCACTCCTCAGGCGAACGCAGCCACGACGGCACGCTGATCCGCCGTGCGGGTCGCACCACCTACGAACACGACGCCGCGGGCCGCCTCATCCGCAAGACCCGCAAACTCCTCAACGGCCAGACCCGCACCTGGACCTACACCTGGAACGCCGAGGACCGCCTCATATCGGCGACCAATCCCAGCGGGGAGGAGTGGCACTACACCTACGACCCGCTGGGCCGCCGCCTCACCAAAACCGGACCCGAAGAACGCTCCACCACCTTCACCTGGGACGGCACCCGGGTGGCGGAGCAGACAACCGAGGACAGCACGACCACCACCTGGGACTACGAACCGGGCACCCACCGCCCCCTGGCCCAGACCACCCGCGATCCCCTCGTGCAGGACCCCACATTCCATGCGATCGTCACGGACGTGGTGGGCACACCGACCGAGCTCCTCACCCCCGAGGGGGGCCTGGCATGGCAGTCCCGCACCACTCTCTGGGGCACCCCACTCCCCACCCCACCCGACGCCATCACCTGCCCCCTCCGCTTCCCCGGCCAGTACGCCGACCCCGAAACGGGCCTCAACTACAACTACTTCCGCTACTACGACCCCGAAACGGCGCGGTACCTGACACCCGACCCACTCGGCCTGGCGGCGGCATTTAACCAACACATCTATCTTGCCAACCCTCTCACTTGGGTGGATCCGCTCGGCCTGAAGGGTTGCCCAGTCAAAGCTAGCCACGTGGAACAACTAAAACGAGAAGGAGTCAAGTTCTCACCTGAGGACCTTGTGGCAACAGGCCGCGATGCATCCGGAAAGGTATTCTTCCTGGAGAAAGGCGGCCCGAAGGCAGGCTTGCAGCACATCACTGCAAAACACGGTGCGGAATTCGAAGAACACGGCATCTCCGCAGGGAATATTCCGGACATCGTAATGAAGGCCGTAACTGAAGGCAACGTTGTTGGACACCAAGGGAGAGGGACTGGACGCCCAATCTATGAAATCGAATTTGGAGGCGAGAAGCGGCGGGTCGCAGTAACATCCGGAAGCAACGGGTTCATCGTGGGAGCCAACCTCAGAAGCATTGAGTAGGAGCAGACTGTGACAAAGACCATCCGTTTGGCAGCAGAGTACGAATGCCACCCCTTGTGGACTTCCTCAGATTCTGGGGAGGAAAATTTTGCGCCATCAGACCTCCCCATTAGCGGGCAACTGTCCGAGGATATTGAACACTGGGCAGAAGACTACGAATCCACTTATGACAGGGATGACCCTGCACGATCAGGATTTTCCACCCCGGAGGCGGAAAAAGGGTTCACGGAAGAAGGTTTGAAACTTGCTCATCGCCTAAGTCGAGAATTGGCAGGTGAATGGGTAGTGAAGTATTTCAATCCGACAACTACGAGCTACGAAATCATTCATTCGAATACTGAAACCTAATCAAGGGAACCATGCAGATCCCCCCGGCCACGGCCTTCCTGGGCCTCCTCGCATGGCGCGTGGAACAAATGCGGGGCAGGAGTTCTCTGCGATCTGGAATCCGCAGAGACGGGCGGGCACGAAGGGATTGTCGAAAATGGCAAGACATCATTAGAATTCGCCTGCCGGACGAAAGAGGAGCGATATCCACCGCGGGAGGCAATTTTTCAGTTTTCCTGGGCTGATAGAGAGAGCACCTCATGCGAACAGTGAAGTTCGGCGACCCAGATATCGAAGTCATCAATTTTGATGATGTCACCTCAGGGGAGCGGGTTCTGGAATTCCATTACAGAGAACCCTCCACCCCACGAAACGCATTCGCCGCCATTATCATTCCGGACGGAGGAGACTGGTCACAGGCTCGCCTGAGCATCGACCCCAGCCTGAAAGAAGTTTCAGCAAATTTGGTGCGCGCCTTGATCAACTTCTCGGAAAATCTTGTATTGGAAGAGTCGGCCTTAGGCGAAACTAACGACATATACGACAATCCCCTGGATGGCACCCACTGACCATACGGACACTTCGAAAACCACGAACACCTGAGAGCGAGAAATCACGCGTGAACAATCACGCTCAACTCTCGGATTGACGAAAACCAGGAGCAGTCATGATCATACCCAACAGAGTGGGGAGAATTGCGTCGAGTGGCGATCAGGGAAAATTCGTCAAGGTCGAAGAAATTTCCGGCACTCCTATCAGCTATCTGATTTGCACTGCAACAGACCGTGATTTTCAGTTCGACGGGGGCGACGAGTGGGTGGAGGACTACGCTTCGCTTGAGAAGTTCTTCGAGGAAGCCCAGTGGGTGGTGGCATGGGAGGGCGATTCACCAACCTAACCCACCCAAGGCATCCGGGGAACGGAAGAAGGAATACCCTATCGCGCATTCTGGCGAGCAGGTGACAACTGGCACACGCACGTCGCGCGAGAGGCCGGCCGACGGTAGAGGACTCGCAGCTCGACTACGGAGATAGGCTGCATTTTCCCTTTTCGACAAGAGCAGTTAGCTCGCCCCGAAGATCATCGCAGAATCTCGCCGCACAATCCCGGGAGACGGGATCGGAAATCCTACGTTCCTCAATCTCATGTTCCCCGCCATGCCCCGAAGGGGAACAAGGTGCCGAACTGGGACTACGAGGTCGCCGAACAGAAGGGGATAGAGTGCGCGCCCGATTGTCAACTCCACAGAGGGCAAAATCCAAGACGCTTCAGGGTGTTGACGCCCTAAGGGAAGGGAAAGAATACACAGTACTCGAACTATTCGTCCCCCAGGGGAAAGACCCACTCTTCCGCGTTGAGTCTATCGGCGGGGAAGATCCGGCGCTTTTCGACAGCCGGGCTTTCACAGTGACGTCTCCCTCGTTGCCGTCAACATGGTGCTACTTCCCCTTCGACTCAGGGTCGTTCACTCTGCGCCCAGAGCCATGGAGTCGCCCGGGATTCTGGGAGGCGTACTATGACCGGTCCCCCTGGGCTGTCGAGGTGTATGAAGCTGAGAAGCGGAAGATCCTTGCGTCAGCCCACCGAGACTGAACTCGTGAGGCCGCAAGAGTTGACGGTCATCGTCTGTGCAGCCCCTGAGTATGGAGGCCGGGATTGCGGAGACCGAGAATCCGAGGCTCCGAGCAGCACCTGATTGTCAGGTCAGCATCGCCGCACGACGCTGCCTCTCCCAGACGGCGGGTCAGTATCGCCCGATACGCGGGGTCAGCGGGTCAGGGCGAAGCCCGCCAGGAGGACGGTGACGACCGAGGCGGCGAGGAAGAGCTGGTGGCGGGGTGGGGCCTTGAGGTGGTGGGTGGGTTCGCCTCGGCGCCAGCGGTCGAGGATCTCCCGGAACAGTGTGCGCTGCGGCAGCAGGCCGAGGGTCAGGCCGATGTGGGCGCAGGCGTACATGACGAGGGCTCCGCTCAGGCCGATGTCGTTCCACCGGCAGACGGCGACCAGGAGTGCGCCGCCCGCGGTCATGACCACCGGATAGGCGATGCGGAACTTTCGCAGCGGGATCCAGCTTCCCAGCAGCAGGCTCGACAGGGCGAGGGCCGCCGCGGCCAGCAGCCAGAGCCACCCCAGGGGTATGGACGTGAGCATGGGGCCGCCCTTCTGCTGCCGTTCCGCAGCACAGCGGGGAACCGGACCGGGCGGCGGGCTCGGGAACCGGTTCCCCGACTGATCGACTCGGTGCGGCCGAATCTAGCCGATGCGGCCCAGGATCAGCGGCGTCGGCTCGTGGGGGGTGCCGGGCGCCGCGATGTCCCAGGCGCCTTCCAGGGCGGCCTCCGCGTAGCCGAAGGCGTCCGGGGTGTCGGTGTGCAGGGTCAGCAGCGGGGCGCCGGCGGTGACGGTGTCGCCGGGGCGGGCGTGGAGTTCGATGCCGGCCCCGGCCTGGACGGGGTCCTCCTTGCGGGCGCGGCCCGCGCCCAGGCGCCAGGCGGAGAGGCCGACGGCGTAGGCGTCCAGCCGGGTCAGCACACCGGAGGCGGGGGCCGTGACGACGTGCTGCTCCCGCGCGCGCGGGAGTTCGGCGTCGGGATCGCCGCCCTGGGCGGCGACCATGCGGCGCCAGACGTCCATCGCGGAGCCGTCGGCGAGCGCCTTGGCCGGGTCGGCGTCCGGCAGTCCCGCCGCGTCGAGCATCTCGCGGGCCAGCGCGACGGTGAGTTCCACGACGTCGGCCGGGCCGCCGCCCGCCAGGACCTCGACGGACTCGCGGACCTCCAGCGCGTTCCCGGCGGTCAGGCCGAGCGGGGTGTTCATGTCGGTGAGCAGCGCGACGGTCCGCACGCCGTGGTCGGTGCCCAGTTCCACCATCGCGGTGGCCAGCTCGCGGGCGTCCTCGACGTTCTTCATGAACGCTCCGGACCCGGCCTTGACGTCCAGGACCAGTGCGCCGGTGCCCTCGGCGATCTTCTTGGACATGATGGACGACGCGATCAGCGGAAGGGACTCCACGGTCGCCGTCACGTCGCGCAGGGCGTAGAGGCGCTTGTCCGCGGGCGCGAGCCCGTCGCCCGCGGCGCAGATGACGGAGCCGACCTCGTCCAGTACCCGCATCATCTCGGGGTTGGTCAGCGACGCACGCCAGCCGGGGACGGACTCCAGCTTGTCCAGGGTGCCGCCGGTGTGCCCGAGACCGCGGCCCGAGAGCTGCGGGACGGCCGCGCCGCAGGCCGCCACCAGGGGCGCCAGCGGCAGGGTGATCTTGTCGCCCACGCCGCCGGTCGAGTGCTTGTCGGCGGTGGGGCGGGCCAGCGCGGCGAAGTCCATCCGCTCGCCGGAGGCGATCATCGCGGCGGTCCACCGGGAGATCTCGGCGCGGGTCATGCCGTTCAGGTACACGGCCATCGCCAGGGCCGACATCTGCTCGTCGGCCACCGCTCCGCGCGTGTAGGCGTCGATGACCCAGTCGATCTGCTCGCCGGTCAGCTCCTGGCGGTCGCGCTTGGCGCGGATGACGGAGATGGCGTCCATGCTGTGGTTCCTCTTTCGTTCCGACGGTTTCGTCCCGACGGGTTCGTTCCGACGGCCCGCGCACGGGCCCGGCTCAGCGGGCCAGTTGCTCGGGGCCGAATGCGTCGGCGAGCAGTTCCGAGAGGGGGCGGACCCCCGAGGGTGCCTCCACCAGGAGGGTGCCGCCGCCGTGTTCCCACAGCAGTTGGCGGCAGCGGCCGCAGGGGGCGATGACGTTCCCGTCGTCGCCGCCCACGCAGGTGAAGGCGAGGAGGCGGCCGCCGCCGGTGGCGCAGAGTTCGGAGACCAGTCCGCACTCGGCGCACAGTCCGATCCCGTAGGAGGCGTTCTCCACGTTGCAGCCGGTCACGGTGCGGCCGTCGTCCACCAGCGCCGCGGCGCCGACGGGGAAGCCGGAGTAGGGCGCGTAGGCCCGGGCCTTGGCGGCCCGGGCGCGGGCGCGCAGTTCCTGCCAGTCGATGTCGGTGCCGGGTGCGGTCGCGGCGGCCTCGTGCACGGCTATGTTCCCTCGCCTCGTCGGTACGACTTGCCGATCGCGCGTGGCGCACGGAGGCGTTGGGCCGCGAGGGAGAGCACCAGCAGCGTCGTGACGTACGGCGTCATCTCGACGAACTCCAGCGCCACGGTGTCGGTCAGCGCGTACCACAGCACGAGCAGCACGGCGATAACGAGGCTGACGGCGGCCTGGATACGGGCGCCCCGCAGGCCGGTGCGCAGCTTCCAGACGGCGAGTCCCACCAGCAGCACGGCCATCAGGAGCAGCATGGCGTGCACGGTGGTGCCGCCGCCGACGACGCGCAGGGCGTCCATGAAGCCGAACAGCCCCGCGCCCATGGCGACGCCGCCGGGCCGCCAGTTGCCGAAGATCATGGTGGCGAGGCCGATGTAGCCGCGGCCGCCGGTCTGGTTCTCCTGGTAGATGTGCACGCCCACGGCGAGGAACGCGCCGCCGAGCCCGGCCAGCGCGCCAGAGATGGTGAGCGCCGCGTACTTGTAGAAGTAGACGTTCACCCCCAGCGACTCGGCCGCCACCGGGTTCTCGCCGCAGGAGCGCAGCCGCAGTCCGAACGAGGAGCGCCACAGGACGAAGAAGCTGCCGACGAAGAGCAGCGCGGTGAGGACCGTGAGCCAGGAGACGTCGTCGACCAGGGCGCGCAGGATGCCCGCCAGGTCGGAGACGAAGAACCAGTGGTGCTTCTCGATGCTGCCCAGTCCGTCGGCGAGGCCGGGTACGGAGAAGGTGGACATGCTGTCCATGGGCGGCGACTGCTTGTCGTTGCCCCCGGCCTGGGCCGCGGCACTGCCGGTGGCACCGAACCACAGCTTGGCCAGGTAGCGGACCAGGCCCAGCGCGAGGATGTTGAGGGCGACACCGGAGACGATGTGGTCGACGCCGAAGGTGACGGTGGCCAGCGCGTGCAGCAGCCCGCCCAGCGCGCCGCCGATGATCCCGGCGAGGACGGCGGCCCACGGGCCGTACTGCCAGCCCATCCACCCGGCCGCGAAGGTGCCGAGCATCATCATGCCTTCGAGGCCGATGTTGATGACGCCGGCGCGTTCGGCCCACAGCCCGCCGAGACCGGCCAGTCCGATGGGGACGGCGGCGCCGAGCGCGGAGGAGAACTGCTGGCTGTTGCTGAGCTGCACGTCCCCGGTGATGACGCGGACGAGCGAGAGCAGCAGCAGCCCGCCGGCGACGAGCAGCAGGACGACCGGGTAGGAGAGCTTGCGCTTGGCGCGCGGGGGTGCGGACGCCGGGGCTTTCTTCGGCGCGGACGTGGTGGTGCTCATGCGGTGGTCCCCGCCTTCTCTGCCTGGGTGCTCTCCGTACTCGGGGCGTTCTGGGCGCTCAGCTCGGCACCCACCGCGCTCTGCTGCCTGCGCAGCACCACACGCCGGACGATCTCGTAGGCGATCACGACGCACAGCACGATGACGCCCTGCATGACGCCGACGATCTCCTGCTCATAACCCTCGAACTCCAGTTGGATGCCGGTGCGTTCGAGGAAGCCCCAGAGCAGTGCGGCCAGCGCCATGCCGATGGGGTGGTTGCGGCCCAGCAGGGCGATGGCGATGCCGGTGAAGCCGACGCCGGTGGGGAAGTCGGTGCCGTAGCTGAAGGACTTGTTCAGCAGCGTCGGCATACCGACCAGGCCCGCGACCGCACCGGAGAGCAGCATGCTGGTGACGACCATCCGGCGGACGCTGACCCCGCTGGCGGAGGCCGCCGATTCGCTGCGGCCCACGGCGCGCAGGTCGAAGCCGAAGCGGGTGCGGCCGAGCACGAACCAGTACGCCAGGCCGATGACGGCGGCGATGATCACCGTGCCGTAGATCGGGTCGGGCGAGGTCGGGAGGAGGAAGAACCGGCCCGAGTCGGGGATGGTCGGGGTGTGGAAGAGGTTGCCGTCCTTCACACCCAGCTTGTTCTCGGAGAGGAAGTAGCCGATCAGCGAACCCGCGATGGAGTTCAGCATGATCGTGGTGATGACCTCGCTGACCCCGCGGGTGGTCTTGAGCACGCCCGCGATGCCCGCCCACAGTGCGCCGACCGCCATCGCGGTGATGATGATCACCGGGATCTGCAGCACACCGGGCAGCGCCAGCGCCCCGCCGACGACCGCGGCGAAGAATGCCGCCACCCGGTACTGCCCGTCCACACCGATGTTGAACAGGTTCATCCGGAAGCCGATGGCCACGGCGGCCGCCGACAGGTAGTACGGGATCGCCTTGTTGATGATCCAGACCTGGCTGTCGCTCTTGAAGCCGAAGTCGACCATCACGTAGAAGGCGTGGAACGGGTCCTTGCCGGTCGCCATGATCACGGCGGAGGAGAGCGCGAACGCCGCGAGAAGCGCGAGTGCGGGCGCGGCCAGCGCCTGCAGCACGGCCTGGGCGCTGAATTTGTCCTTGAGGCGGCTCACTTGTCGCCTCCCCTCTCCGGGTCGTTCTCCGAGTCGTTCTGCGGGGCGTCGGCCGCGGCGTTCCGCGGGGCGTCCGCCGGAGCGCTCGCCGGCGCGTCCGCGGAGTCCGCGCCGCCGGTGTCCCGCGACGGACGGGCGTCCTCCGGCCCGCCTGCGGCGTCCTCCTGGTGTTCCAGGTGGCCGGTGGCCGCGCCGGTCATCGCCGAGCCCAGCTCCTCCGGGGTGACGGTCGCCGGATCGGCGTCCGCCACCAGGCGGCCCCGGTACATCACCCGCAGGCAGTCCGAGAGGCCGATCAGCTCGTCCAGGTCGGCGGAGATCAGCAGGACGGCGAGGCCCTCGCGGCGGGCCGTGCGTATCTGGTCCCAGATCTGCGCCTGGGCGCCGACGTCCACGCCCCGGGTGGGATGCGCGGCGATCAGCAGCTTGGGGTCGTGGCTCATCTCGCGGCCGACGATGAACTTCTGCTGGTTGCCGCCCGAGAGGCTGGCGGCGGTCACCTCGATACCGGGCGTCCGCACGTCGTACTCGCCGACGATCCGCTCGGCGTCGGCCCGCGCCTGGCCCAGGGCCAGCAGCTGGGGCGCGCCGGGGATACCGAGGGCCGGTCCCTTGGAGTTGGGCTTCTCGGTGACGTGCCCGAGGATGCGGTTCTCCCACAGCGGGGCTTCCAGCAGCAGCCCGTGCCGGTGGCGGTCCTCGGGAATGTAGCCGATCCCGCTCTCCCGGCGGTGCCGGGTGGGGGCGTGCGAGATGTCCTGGCCGTCCAGGGTGATCAGCCCGTCGTCCGGGTCGCACATGCCCATGATGGCCTCGACCAGTTCGGCCTGGCCGTTGCCCTCCACTCCGGCGACGCCGAGCACTTCGCCCTTGTGGATGGTGAAGCCGATGCCGTCCAGCACGGTACGCCGGCCGCCGTCGGGGTCCGCGGCAGACAGGTGGAGCCCCTCCACGTGCAGCATCGGCGTGTCGGTGACGGTCGACTCGCGGGTCTCGGCCGACGGCAGTTCGCTGCCCACCATCAGCTCCGCGAGCTGCTTGGGCGTCGTCTCCTCGGGCCGCACGGACGCGACCGTCGTCCCGCGCCGGATGACCGTGATCGCGTCGGCGACGGAGAGCACCTCGCCCAGCTTGTGCGAGATGAACAGCACGGTCAGGCCCTCGGCCTTGAGCTCGCGCAGGTTGGCGAAGAGCGCGTCGACCTCCTGCGGGACCAGGACGGCGGTCGGCTCGTCGAGGATGAGGATGCGGGCGCCGCGGTAGAGGGCCTTGAGGATCTCCACGCGCTGCCGGTCGGCCACGCCCAGGTCCTCGACGAGGACGTCGGGGCGGATGCCGAGCTGGTAGGCGTCCGACAGCTCCTTGATCTTCTTGCGGGCGCGGGAGCCGATGCCGTACAGCCGCTCGGCCCCCAGCACCGTGTTCTCCAGCACCGTGAGGTTGTCGGCCAGCATGAAGTGCTGGTGCACCATCCCGATACCGCGGGCGATGGCGTCCGCCGGGCTGTGCAGGGCGACCTCGTCGCCGTCGATGCTGATGGTGCCCTCGTCCGGCCGCTGCATGCCGTAGAGGATCTTCATCAGGGTGGACTTGCCGGCGCCGTTCTCACCCACGAGGGCGTGCACGGTGCCCCGGTCGACCCGGATGTCGATGTCGCGGTTGGCGACGACTCCCGGGAACCGCTTGGTGATGCCGCGCAGTTCGACGGCCGCCGCGGGCTCCTGACCCGCCTCGGACGGCTCGCCGCTGCTGCCGCTGGACTCGCTGGACACTTGACTGACGCGCTCCCTTGCTGGCGCTGGGGCCGGCCGCTCCGCGGGCCGGCGGCTGCCGGCTCCGGGGCGCTTGCGCGCGCCGGGCCGGACGGCATGGTTCCGCCGTGCGGGCACGACGGCTCATGATGCGGGGACGAGTGCCGGGGGGCACTGCCTACGGGGACGAGCGCCGGAGGCACCGCGCACGGAGACGGGTGCCCGGGGCACTGCGGACGGGACGCCTCGACGAGGCGGACGGGGGCGGCACCGTACGCGCCGCGGCTGTGCCGGGCTGCGTACGGTGCCGCCTCCACCGGGTCACGGGCGGGTCGGAACCTTGACCTCGCCGGAGGTGATCTTCTCGGTGGCCTTGTCGATGTCGTCCTTGATGTCGTCGATGAAGCCACCGGAGGTGGCGACCGAGACACCCTTCTCCTTGAGCGAGAAGGTCTGGTTGCCGGTGAGCGGCTTACCGTCCTTGACGCTCTTGATCAGCTCGAAGACGGCCACGTCGACGTTCTTGACCGAGGAGGTCAGGATCGCGTCCTTGTACTTGCCCAGGCCCTTCTGCCGGTACTGGTCGGAGTCGACCCCGATGGCCCAGGCGCCCTTCTTCTTGCTGATCTCCTCGATGGAGCCGGCGCCGGACTGGCCCGCCGCCGTGTAGATCACGTCGTTGCCGCGGGAGAGCATGCCCTTGGCCATGCTCTTGGCCCGCGCGGGGTCGTTGAAGCCCTTGTCGGACTCCTTGTACAGGTAGTCGACCTCGACCTTGATCTTCGGGTCGGTGTCCTTGACGCCCTTGACGTAGCCCGCCTCGAACTTCTGGATCAGCGCGTTGTCCACGCCGCCGATGAAGGAGACCTTGTCCGTCTTGGTCTTCTTGGCAGCGGCCACGCCGACCAGGTAGGACGCCTCGTTCTCGGCGAAGGTCATCCCGACGACGTTCTTGGCGTGGGACTGCTCGTCCACCACGCCGAAGGTGGTGTCGGGGAAGTCCTTGGCCACCTTGTTGACCGACTTGCCGTAGTTGAAGCCGACGCCGATGACCGGGTTGTAGCCGGCCTTCGCGAGCGAGGTGAGCCGCTGCTCGCGGGTCTCCTCCGTCTCGTTGTTGCCGGCGGTCATCTCCTTGGTCTTGACACCGAGTTCCTTCTCGGCCTTGTCCGTGCCGCGGGCCGCCGCCTCGTTGAACGAGTGGTCGTCCCGACCGCCGACGTCGAAAGCGAGTCCGACGCCCTTGTTCTTCTTGCCACCCGACTCCGTAGAGCTCTCACCGCACGCGGTGGCCGTCAGTGCGAGAGCTGCGGTGGCCGTGACCGCCGCAGCAAGCTTTGTTACCCGACGCAACAGGGTCCCCTTCGAATCGTGGAGCACCGGTTCCGGCCCCGCAGTTCGGGTTCCGGCCCTTGAGACGGCCACAGATTAACGCGCGTAGATTTCCAGCAGAAGAAGACGGGAACCGCTGTTATCGGATCGTCGCGAACGCCGCCCTGATGTACGTTTTTGCCCCTTTTGTTGCGGTGCGGAATTTCCCCTGTCCCGGGGCAAGGGCGAAATGTGCGGCACCGCGTAGGGCAGCGCCCCGAGTCCCTTTCCGGGCCACCACCGGAGCGGCTCCCCGAACCCCTGCCGCCGGGCAGCGCGGGGCGCTCCGCGGGGCTGCGGGTCGGGGACGCGCATGCGGGCTCGGGAGGGTGCGTGGGCCCCGGGTAGTGGCGCGGGTAGCGCCGGGGGCAGCCGGGCCGTCGGCGCGGGTCGCGCGGGATCGGGCGGGCTGTCGGCGCGGGTAGCGCCGGGAGCCGGCGGGCCGCACGGGTGGTGCGGGGTCGGCCAGGCTGCGCGGAGGGCGCCGGGGGCGGCCGGGCGGTGCGGAGGGCGCGGGTGGCGCGGAGTCCGCCGGGCCCGTCCCGGCCCGCGGGTCCGCCTGTCCGGGAGGCCGGGTCGCGGCCCCCGGGTGGAGCGGGACTACGAACGGTGCAGCAGCGCGGCGGCGGTGAACAGTTCGACGCCGGTGGTGATCGCGGACTCGTCCGCGTCGAAATCGCCCTGGTGCAGATCGCGGCTGCGGCGGTCGCCGACAGGCCGCACCCCGAGCCGGGCCATCGCACCGGGAACGTGCTCCAGATACCAGGAGAAGTCCTCCCCGCCCAGGCTCTGCTCCGTGGTCTCCACGGACGCGGCACCCGAGCGCGCCGCCATCGCCTCCCGCAGCAGCGCCGTCGCGGACGGTTCGTTGACCACCGGCGGCACCCCGCGCACATAGGTCAGCTCGCACTTGGCCCGGTGCAGCGTCGCCACCTCGTCGACGGCCTCGTGCACCAGGTCCGGAGCCTCCCGCCAGGTCGGCAGATTCAGGCAGCGCAGCGTGCCGGAGAGCTCCGCACGCTGCGGGATCACATTCGGCGCGTGCCCGGACTCGATCCGGCCCCAGGTCAACGAGAGGCCGGAGCGCGCGTCCGCCCGCCGGGCCAGCAGCGCCGGCACCTCGGTGGCCAGTTTCGCCGCCGCCGTCACCAGGTCGGTGGTCAGATGCGGCCGCGCGGTGTGGCCGCCGGCGCCACTGAGCACCACCTCAAGCCGGTCGCAGGCCGAGGTGATCGGCCCGGCACGCAGCCCGATCCGGCCCGCGTCGACCCGCGGATCGCAGTGCACGGCGAGGATCGAGCCGACGCCGTCCAGCACCCCGCAGTCCACCGCGTCGGCGGCACCGCCGGGCAGCACCTCCTCGGCCGGCTGGAACAGCAGCCGCACCGGACGGGGCAGGGCACCGGCCTTGGCCAGCTCCGCCAGCACCAGGCCGGTGCCGAGCACGACGGTGGTGTGCACGTCGTGCCCGCAGGCGTGGGCCCGGCCGGGCACTGTCGAGCGGTAGGGCACCTCCTTGGTGTCCGGGATCGGCAGCGCATCGATGTCGGCGCGCAGCGCCAGCATGGGCGGGGCCGCGTGCGCGGGACCCGCCGCCTGCGGCACCGCGGCGCTCTTCCCGGCGGCCTGCTGGTCGACGGCCTGCTGGTCGGCTCCTGGGCCGGGCTCGGGGTGGATGTCGCAGATCAGGCCGGTGCCCATGGCCAGCACCCGGGGGCGCAGCCCGGCGCGCTCCAGCCGGGTCTTGATCGCCGTGGTCGTGCGGAACTCCTGGTTCCCCAGCTCTGGGTGCATATGGAGATCGCGACGGAAGGCGATGAGCTCGTGGCGGAGGGGATCGGTCAGCCGGCCGGGCAGCTCGGGAAGTACGCCGGCGGCCCCGCGTGCGTCTACCTCCGGTGCTGCAGGGGACAGGAGTTCGTTCATGGTCCGAAGAGTAGGCCCCTTGACACCGCAACTGACTAGAGATCCAGCAAAGTTCAACCTCTCAGGGGAAGAAAATCTAGGCTGGGCGGCGGTTATGTCCCTATGCGGTTGGGTATACCTGCGAAATTTTCCGGTGCCGCCTCCCCGGCAGGCCGGGAGGGAGACCAGCGGCACGGGCAGGGGCGCGCGGCGGTGCCACCGTGGGCTGCGCGGCGGTGCCACCGCTGGGCTGCGCGGCGGCCACCGCGCAGCCCAGCGGTGCCGCCGCGGAGTCATGCGCTCCGGCCCGGTGGAGCGGGCAGGGCCGAGGGGAGCCTGCGCACCCCCCGGGCCGTCCCCGTGACACCCGCGAGAAAGCCCTGGGCCCGCGGCGAAGCAGTGCGGGTGAGCCAGGCCGGGTCGACGTCGCACACCGCCACGGTCACCGCCGTGCCCGCGAGCGCCAGCGGAAGGGTGTGGACGACGGTGGAGGGGAAACTCAGGATGGTCCTGCCGACGGGCCCGCGGCGGGCGACCAGTTCGAGCGGCAGGTCCGGGCGGACGATCTCCAACCCGGTGGCGGCCGTCACCTGCTGAAGCTTCTCGCTGCTCTCCCGGCGGTGAGCGAAGTACCGGGTGGCACCGTAGGCACGGGCCAGCGAGGCGACCGCCTCCAGATACCGCTCGGTGTCCACCACCCCGGTCTCCACGAGCGAGGTGCCCACCAGATCGGCGCCCCGGGTCAGACGCGGCGGACCGAACCGGGCGCGGGTCCAGGCGAACTCGTTCGCCGTCACGGTCACGTTCTCGGGCGGCTCCACCGGCATCGAGCTGAACACCTCGACCGGGCGGGAGCCGTCCCGCCGCGGAGTGAGGCGGCGACGCGCCCGGCGCGAGACCGGCGCGAACAGCAGTCCGCGCACCCCTCCCCGCACCCCGCGCCGATGCCACCGTACGAGGCGCTCCCCCCGCGCCAACTGGGAGACGAACTCCATGGTGGCCGTACCGTCGTCCACCACCGTGATCCGACGCTCGGCGCGCGCGGGCGTCAGGGCGAGCAGCAACTGCACGTACCGCGAGAAGGGGTCACCGATCACCAGCGTCCGGGCCCGGCGCACCCTGCGGGCCAGCGCGAGCAGACTGCTGAGCGCGCCGCCCACACCGTCCCTGGCCTCCTGCCAACTCACCGCGATTCCCTCGTCGCGGGCCAGCTCTGCCATCCGGCGCAACTGCCCACGGGTCATCGGGTCGTGCGGGGGCAGCACGACGAGAGCGAGCGGATTCACGGCGCCCGGCGCCGGATGGTTGTGCGCCCACTCCAGCACGTTGAGGAGTTGGACGGGGCTCTCGACGAAAGCGAGAGCCCCGTCCCGCTTCCCGGGGGTGGCTCCGCCCCCGGGGTCGGTAGCGGCCCGGACCGCCGGACCTGCTCCCCGGCCGGAAGCACGGTCCGGGGCGCGGTCGGTGGCTGTGCGGGCCGCGGAGGCCCCGTGCTCGGGGCCGTACTCGCTGCCGTGCTCGCTGGCGTACTCACTGCCGTGCTCGGTGCCGTGCTCGGTGCCGTGCTCGGTGGGTCCGTCCACCGGGGCTCCCGGATCGGAGCCGTCGATGCAGCGGGCCGCGACGGGTGCTGCGGGGCCGGAGTGGCTCATCGCTCCTGATGCGGAGCGGCTACGGGACATGTGCGCATACGCTCCGTTCCGCTGTGCGGGGTCGGGGGGTGGGTGCGGGGCCGCGACCCCGGGGGGGGTGCGGGTCTGGGCTGGGCTGGGCTTGGGCTGGGCTTTGGCTGGCCTGGGCTTTGGCCGGGCCGGGCTGGGCCTGTACGGGCCGGTGCCCGTACAGGCGGTGCCCGTACGGCCTCGACCCGCCTCAGACCGTGACCGGCTCGCGGGCCCCCGTCTCCTCGGCGGCCTCCGCACCCTCGGCCACGACGCCCTTGACGCGGCGCAGCTTGCGCATGGGCGCCAGCTCGCTGTCGTACACCTTCTTCACGCCGTCACCGAGGGACTCCTCGATGGTGCGGATGTCCCGCACCAGACGCTGGAGGCCCTGCGGCTCCACGGAAGCCGCCTGGTCAGAACCCCACATGGCACGGTCGAGGGTGATGTGCCGCTCGACGAAGACGGCACCGAGGGCGACCGCCGCCAGCGTGGTCTGCAGACCCGTCTCGTGGCCGCTGTAGCCGATCGGGACGTTCGGGTAGGCGTCCTGCAGGCTGTGGATGACCCGCAGGTTCAGCTCCTCGGCCTTGGCGGGGTAGGTGGAGGTCGCGTGGCAGAGCACGATGTTCTCGCTGCCCAGCACCTCCACCGCGTGCCGGATCTGCTGGGGCGTCGACATGCCGGTGGAGAGGATGACCGTCCGCCCGGTGGCACGCAGCGCGCGCAGCAGATCGTCGTCGGTGAGGGAGGCGGAGGCCACCTTGTGCGCGGGTACGTCGAACTTCTCCAGGAAGGCGACGGCCTCCTCGTCCCACGGAGAAGCGAACCAGTCGATGCCGCGCTCGGCGCAGTGCTCGCTGATGGCGCGGTAGTCGTCCTCGCCGAACTCGACGCGGTGCCGGTAGTCGATGTACGTCATCCGGCCCCACGGGGTGTCCCGCTCCAGGTCCCACTGGTCACGCGGGGTGCAGATCTCCGGAGTCCGCTTCTGGAACTTGACCGCGTCGCAGCCCGCCTCCGCGGCGGCGTCGATGAGGGCGAAGGCGTTGTCGAGGTCGCCGTTGTGGTTGATGCCGATCTCACCGGTGACGTAGACGGGGTGGCCGGGGCCCACCGTCCGGGCGCCGAGGGTGCGGATGCGGGAGGCGCCGTGGAGGTCGCGGCGGGCGTCGGTGTGCTGGGCGTTGCTGATCATGTTCACCATTTCCGGGAGTTTCTTTCTCGGGTGTGTGCAAAAGGTCGACAGGCGGTTCACGGGGGGCTGGGTGCGCTGGTCCGGGTAGGGTTTGCGCTGGTCAGGAGGCGGCGGGCGGGGGGCGTCGCGGCTCCGGCGGGCTTCCTTTGTGGGTGGGCCCAACCAAGGCGACGAGCCTGCGCCCGAACCCCACCCCCACCCCCCTCACAGCTCGGCCCTCACAGCTCGGCCCCCACCAACCACCCCGCGATCTCGCGGACCGCTCCCGCTCCCCCGCCGCGGGTCGTGACGGCACGGGCGGCGGCCCGCACCACGTCGTGGGCGTCCGCGACGGCGACGGGCCATCCGGCGAGCGCGAAGCACGGCAGGTCGTTCGCGTCGTTGCCCGCGTACAGCACCCGCTCGGGCGCGATCCCCCGCTCCTCGCACCACTGCTTGAGCGCCAGGTCCTTGCGGTCGATGCCGTGCAGTACCGGCAGCCGCAGCTTGGCGGCGCGGGCCGCCACGACCGGGTTGGTCTCGGTGGAGAGGATCAGCACCTCCAGGCCCGCGCGGCGCAGCGCGGCGATGCCGAGCCCGTCTCCGCGGTGGACGGCGACGGTCTCCCGCCCTTCGGTGTCGATGTAGACGCGGTCGTCGGTCTGCGTGCCGTCGAAGTCCAGTACGACGGCGTCCACGTCCTCCCGCGTCGGCAGGGTGCCCGGACCGGCGCGGTGCGCGTCCAGCAGCGGCGCCAGCAGGCGGGCCCGGGCGAGGTCGTGCGGGTCGTCGACCTCCAGGACGCGGGCCGGGTCGGTGCGGACGACGGCCGTCCGCCCGAAGAACCGGTGGCCGGACTCCCGGAACCCCATGGCGTCCATGGCATAGGCGGCGCCGGTCTCCAGCAGGTCCTCGGGCCGGTCCTGGCGCCGGGGGCGTACGGAGCGGTCGTGGTTGACGCCGTAGGCGCTGCCGCTCGTGCCCGGAGCCTCCGCAGCGCCGGAAGCGGCCGCCGGGGTGTCGCCGTCGCGCCAGACGAAGCCGTGGAACGGCGCCACGGTCAGGGCGCTGTCCGCGCCCTCCTCGATGACGGCCGCCGCCACCCGCTCGACGTCTTCGCGTACCAGGAAGGGGCTGGTGCACTGCACGAGCAGCACGGTCTGCAGCGGTCGGTGATGCCGCTCCTCGTAGACGTCCATGGCGTGCAGGACGGCCGTCTCGCTGCTGGCCAGGTCGCCGGCCAGGTCGGCGGGCCGGTCGACGACCTCGGCTCCGGCGGAGCGGGCCGCCTCGGCGATGGCGGGGTCGTCGGTGGAGACGACGACGTCGGTGACGTTCCGCGCGGCCAGGCACTCGCGTGCCGCGCGGGCGACGAGCGGAACGCCCGCGACCGGTGCGAGGTTCTTGGCGGCCACGCCCTTCGACCCGCCCCGGGCGGGTATCACCGCGAGCACGGCGGGGGTTGGGGACATGCTGGCTCCTGGATGAGGCGAGGATGCGGACAGAGCGGCGCTGCCGGGTGCATGCGACGGCACGGACGACGAGGACGACGGCACGGGAGCACCGGAAGACAGCGCGGACGCCGAGGGCGGCACAGGAGCACCGGACGACGACGCGGGACGGGCACCGGGCGAGGCGGCGTCGCGAGGCGGCACGGTCACAGTTCGCCCGCCTTCCGGATCAGCGGGGCGACGCGCTGGACCCCGTGCCGGTAGGCGCCCCGGGCCGCCTCGCGGACGACGCGCCGTACGGCACCGCGACCGGCGGCGCCGAGGCCGTCGGAAGCCTCGGCGGGGCTTCCGGCGCCCGGTGATCCGTCCTGTTCGAGCCCGTAGCGCCGCAGGATGCCGGGCAGGTAGCCGGGGGCAGTGCGGAGGGTGTAGTAGGGCGCGAGCGGCGGCAGCCCGCCGCCGGCCGCGCGGCCGACCAGGCGGGCGACCCGGTCGCGGGCCGCGGCGAAGCCGTCGCCGCCGCGCACGCCCTGCCGCAGCGTCCACTTCTCGTCGGCTTCCGGGAGCAGGCCGTCGTCGAGTTCGTCCCAGGAGGCGAGGCAGCCGGAGCCGGTGAAGTAGTGGTTGCCCAGGGCTTCGCGGACGCCGAGGTCGGTGAGGACGGCGGTGGGTACGCCGCGGTGCAGGGATTCGAGCGCCGCGGTCGAGCTGACCGTCACCAGCAGGCCGCCGGTGTGCCGCGCCCGGTCCAGGATCTCCCCCATGTTCCCGTAGACGAGGCGGCAGTTGGGCGGCAGTCCGCCGTCGGCGCCGTCGCGTCCGCCGGGCAGCTTGCGGACGAGCTTCTGGTACGGGAGCTCCTCGATGTGCGTGGTGTGCTCGCCGGGCTTGCTGCGCAGTTTGATCAGCACCTGCCGCTCGGGGTGGCGCAGCGCGTGGTGCACGGCCCGGCGGAGCAGGTAGGCGCGGTCGGCGCGGCCCGCCGGGACGGAGGGCTGCACCGCGAAGACCACGGTGAACGGCCCGTCGGCGGCCTCGCCCGCGGAGGGTGCCGCCGTACCTTCCAGGAACGGCAGCGCGCACTCGGCCACGCTTCCGGCGTCGGCGCCCACGCCCTCGTACACCGCGCGGAACCGGTCGGTGTCGAAGGGCGAGTTGGCGAGGACGAGGTCGGCACCGTGCCGCAGCAGCAGTCCGTCGGTGAGCTTCTCGTAGACGACGCCGACGTAGCCGGTGACCACCACGGGGCGCCGCTGCCGGAGCAGTTCGCCGTCCGGCCCGCTGTCCGCCGCGGCTGCGGAGGCGGCAGCGGCCCTCGCGGAAGCGGCAGCGGCCCTCGCGGAAGCGGCTTCGCCGGAGGCGGCACCCCCGGAAGCAGCGCCGTCGGCCGCGGCCCGCCGCAGCCCGTGCAGCATGGCCTGCACGGCGCCGCCGACGCACGCGAGGACGACCAGGTCGTAGGCGCCGGGCGCAGTGGCGGCGCGGAGGAATTCGGCGGTCGTGACCTCACGGAGGGAGTCGACGCCGACGCCGACCTCGGCGAGCTGGCGCGGTGTGGGTGTGGCGCGGCCGCGCAGCAGCAGGCCGTCGACGGCGGCCTCGGGGGCCAGCCTGCGGGCGGTCAGGACACCCCATTTCCAGCGGGTGTCGGAATCCGCGAGGACGACCACCCGGCGGGGCGCCGTCCGCTCGCCGGAGGCGGTTCCGGTCGGCGCGGCCGGGTCGTTCGCTGCGGAGGGGATTTCTCGTGAGGGCACGTCTTCGACGCTAGGAAGGGATTCCGGAAGGCGGCCCAACGCGGCGGCAACAGCCGGTTAACAGCACACCGACGAATGCCCAACGCGGCGACGGGGAAAGCCCGTTCACCATCCCGCCACGCGCCGTTCACTCACGGGTCCGCCGCAGGTCAAGACGGGGCGGGACGTGAACCCTAGGGTCCTTCGGGTGGTCAAGCTCTCCGTCATCGTGCCGTTCTACAACGTGCAGTCATACGCCCCGGAAACGCTCCGGAGTCTCCGGGCGAACGCCCGCCGGGATTTCGAGTTCGTTCTGGTCGACGACGCTTCCCAGGACGGAACGCCGGAAATTCTGGAGCGGGCCGAAAAAGATCTCCGGGACGTGGCGCAGGTGGTCCGGGTCCGGCATGCGCGCAACGCCGGTCTGGCGACGGCCCGCAATTCGGGACTGGACCGGGCGGGAGGCGAGTTCGTCACGTTCCTGGACGGGGACGACTGGCTGGCGCCCGGCCACTATCCGCGGCTTGTGGCCACCATCGAGCGGCTGGGCTGCGACTTCGTCCGCACCGACCACGTCCGGTGCACGGGGCGCTCGCGCACCCTGGCCCGGGTGCCGCACGGCCGGCGTGGCGTGGTGGAGGACCCGCGTGCGGCGATCCTGCCCGCCACCCGCAGCACCTCCGTGGACTACGCCTACGCGTGGGCGGGGATCTACCACCGCAGGCTGCTGGACGAAGGGCTGCTGCACTTCACCGACGGGCTGCGCACGGCCGAGGACCGGCCGTGGATCTGGCGGCTGCACCGCGAGGCGCGCTCGTTCGCCGCGGTCGGGCTGCTGGGCGTCTTCTACCGGCGCGGGGTCGCCTCCTCGCTGACCCGGATCGGGGACGTGCGGCAGCTCGACTTCCTCCGCGCCTTCGACCAGGTGGTCGAGGAGACCGCGCGGGACCGGGACGCCGAGCTGCTGCTGCCCAAGGCGGTGCGCACCTACTGCGCGCTCGTCTCGCACCATCTGACGAGCGACGCGTTCGAACCCGCGGTGGCGCGCACGCTGCGGACGAAGAGCGCGGCGGCACTCAAGCGGCTGCCCGCCGAGCTGCTGTCGGACGCGCTGGACTCGATGGACAGCGAGCGGTCCGTCCGGTTGCGGCGGCTCCTCAGGCGTCCGGCCCGCCCCGGACGCGCGGCGGGGGCGGCGGGCGACGCCCCGGAAGCGGTCGACCCTGGCGCGCACACCGCAGAAGCGGCCGTCCCCGGTGCGCCCGCCACGACACAACCGGACCCGCACGGCGCGCCCGGCCCGAGCCCACACGGCACGGCGGCCACCGAGTCCGGCAGCCGCGGCACGGAAGCGGCCGATCCCGGCACGCACGACACGGGAGCGGTGGCCTGATGCGGACACAGATGTTCCTCGCCAGCACTCTGCACGGCGCCGCCACCCTGGCGGCGGCGCTCGACGCGGGCTGCTTCGAACCGGCCGAGCAGCGGCTGCTGCTGGTCAGCAACAACGCCGCGACTCCCGAGACGGCGCCGCCGCTGGAGACCGCGCCGGGCTTCGCGCGGCTGCGCGGCCGCTTCGACCGGGTGTTGTCGTGGAACGAGACGATCCGGCCGCTGCACCCGGCGGGCTGGTCACCGCGCGCGGACGACGCCCCGCTGTGGGAGCGGCACCTGCGCCGGATGTGGGACCTGGGGGACGGCCCCGAGGACGAGATCACGCTCGTTCTGGACGCGCTCCAGGACGAGCCCGCCGCGGCGGTGGCGCGGCTGTTCGCGGACGCGCCGATCGAGGCGTACGCGGGCGGGCTGACGAGCTACGGCCCCACCGGCGGCAAGCTGGATCCGCTGGTGGGCACCCGGGTGCGCCGGCTGCTCCACCTGGATCTGGTGCCCGGTCTGGCGCCGCTGCTGCTGTCGGAGTTCGGCGTACGGCCCGAGCCTGTCCCGGCCGGGGCGTTCCGTGCGGTACTGGCCGAGCTCGCGGGGGAAGCGCCGCCTTCGGCGGCCACCGCGCCCCGGGGTGCCGCGCTGCTGCTGGGCCCGTCGCCGTCCGCGCCGGAGCTGCTCTCCCCGGACGAGGAGGAGCGGCTCCAGGTGCGGATGCTGCGCGGGGCCGCGGCGCGCGGTCACCGCGAGATGGTCCTCAAGCCGCACCCGGCCGCGCCCGCGGACGTGCCGCGCGCCGTGGAGAAGGAGGCGGGCGAACTCGGTGTCGCGCTGACGGTGGTGGATCCGCGGACACCGGCGGAGGCGCTGTACGAGCGGACGCGCCCGGCCCTGGTGGTGGGCTGCTGCTCGACGGCGCTGTTGACGGCGTCGGCGCTCTACGGGCTGCCGGTGGCACGTACCGGTACGGGTCCGCTGCTGGAGCGGATCGCGCCCTACGAGAGCGCCGAGCGGGTGCCGGTGACGCTGGTGGACGCGCTGCTGCCCGATCTGGAGGACGGGGAGCAGGACGGCCGCGCCCCGCTTCCGCGCGGCGAGTCGGCGGCGCTGGTCCGCGCTGTCGGGTTCTGCATGCAGCCGCGGGTCCTCCCGGCGCTGCGTCCGGAGGCGGAGCGGTATCTGGCCGAGCGGTTGTCCCCGGCGACGCGCCGCTACTTCACGCGCCGCCGACTGACCGCGCTGGCGTTGCCCGGCGCGGTGCCCCGCCAGTTCGCGTTCGTCCCCCGCAACCGTGCGGTGCGCCGCGTCGCCCGCCGGGCGCGGGCGCTCAAGCGCGCGGCCCTGGGCTGAGTCCGGGCCGCGGGACACGGGGCGGCGCGGCGCGGGGCCGGACCGCGCCGGGCGGGGGGGCTCACCCGCCCGCCGAGCACGCCCGCACCGGGCCCCCGCACCCGGCCCCGCACCGCAGGCCCCACGGCGGGCCCCACGACGGGCACAGCAGGTCAGGCCGTGGCGACGTAGGTGCCGAAGGACCACAGGTTGCCCTCCGGGTCCCTGGCGGCGTACTCGCGCGAGCCGTAGTCCTGGTCGGTGGGCGGCAGCACGATCTCCGCGCCCGCCTCCACCGCGCGGGCGTGGTGCGCGTCCGGATCCTGTACCGAGACGTAGACCGCGCCGGGGCCCAGCCCCGCCATCAGACCGCTGTCGCGGGCGGTGCCGAGCAGCACGAGGCCGTCTCCGAACCGCAGCTCGGCGTGGACCACCGAACCGTCGTCGCCCTCGTGCACGCGGACGGGTTCGAAGCCGAACGCGGCCTGCAGGAAGTCGAGGGCGGCGCGGGGGTCGCGGTAGGTGAGCGCGGGGTTGAGCGGCATGCCGGCCCTCCTCGTGCGTCGCGCGCCTCTCCGGGCCGCCGGACCCCTCCGGGCTCTCCGGGCCTCCCCGGTGCGGCGCGCCTGCCGGGTACTGCTCCCACCCTGGCAGACACCCGCGGCATCGGCCTGCCGAGCACACCCGCCGCGCCGGGGAGAGCCCGGGCGGCGGCCCGGCGGGGAGGCGCACCCGGCGGGTGCCACCCACGCCGCGGAGGGCCGTTCACCACGCGCCGCGGCCGCTCACACCGCCGGGGGGCGCCGTTCGTACCAGCGCTGGTCGGCCTCCAACTGGGCGGCGAGGGAGACCAGCAGGGGCTCGCTGTCGGCGGGGCCCAGGAGCTGGGCTCCCAGCGGCAGCCGGTCCGGCTCGGTCACGGCGGCCGGGACGTTGACGCCGGGCCAGCCGAGGACGTTCCACGGCCAGGCGTACGGACAGTGGGCGATCATCCTGCGGTCGGTCTGCCAGTTGGACAGCCGCGCCAGATCGCCGATCCGGGGCGGCGGGGTGGCCGTGGTGGGGGCGAGGACGACGTCGTAGCGGTGGAAGATCCGGCCCACGTGGCGGCGCAGCGGCTCCTCGGCGGCCCGGGCCGCGCGCAGCAGCGGGCCGCCCAGCAGCCGCCCGGTGCGGGCCGCGGCGCGGGTGCGCGGGTCCAGCAGCGCGGGGTCGGGAGTGCGCTGCGCCCAGGTGCGGATGCCCGCGGTGGCGCGGGGGAGGAACGTCAGCCCGATCGGACCGTAGTGCGGGTCGGCCTCCTCCACCTCGTGTCCGAGTACGGCGAGCCGCTCGGCGAGGGCGCGCACGGCGGTGTCGACGCGGGGATCCAGCCGCTTCGGGGTGGCGGTGAACGCCCACCGGGTGGAGAGCGCGATCCGCAGCCGTCCGGGATCGCGGCCGAGCGCTCCGCGCACGTCCACGGGCGGCGGCCGGTGCAGATCGCCCTCCCGGTTCCCCGCGGCGGCGTCCAGCAGCAGCGCGGCGTCCTCGACTGTGCGCGCCAGCGGCCCGAGGACGGTGATGCCGTTGAACGCCTCCGGGTCCGGCCAGGTCGAGATGCGCCCCCGCTGGGGCTTGATGCCGACCAGATGCGTCCAGGCCGCGGGGATCCGGATCGACCCGGCGCCGTCGGAGCCCAGTGCCGCGGGCACCAGCCCGGCGGCGACGGCGGCTGCCGCACCGCCCGAGGAACCGCCGGGCGTGTGGGCCGGGTTCCAGGGGTTGCGGGTGTCGCCGAAGGCGCGGCCCTCGGTGAACGGCCACTGCCCCAGCTCGGGGCTGTTGGTCTTGCCGACGACGACCGCTCCGGCGGCCCGCAGCCTGCGCACCGCCTCCGCGTCGGCGGTCTTGACGGGGAAGTCCCCGGCGCAGCCGAACGCGGTGGGCTCCCCGCACACGTCGGTGTCGTCCTTGACCGCGACCGGGACGCCCAGCAGCGGCCGGTCGCGGCCCTGCTCGCGGGCCCGGTCGGCGGCGTCGGCCTCGGCCAGCGCCGCCTCCGCGCGCACCCTGCGGAAGGCGTTCAGCGTGGGCTGCGTGGCCTCGATCCGGGCGAGCGCCCGCTCGGTGAGCGCCCGGGAGGTGGTCTCCCCCGCTGCGAGGGCGGCGGCGGCACGGGCGAGTCCGGGCAGCGGCTCCGGCTCGCCGCCACCGGTTCCGGGGGCGGGCGGGGGCTGCTGGGGCCGGGGCTGCGGCTGTTCGGCGGACCCCGTCCCGGTTCCTGTCGACATGGACACCTCGCGGCCTGCTCGTCGGTCGTCGGTCACGCCTGCGCCTACTGTCCCCGATCCGCACCCGTTTTTAAACCCGCCAGTAACAAAACCGGGCGCGGCACCCGCCGCGGCGATCGGCAGCGGCGACTGCGGGTTCACGGGGCGGCACGCTGGGCAGTGATGGACCCGTACACCTGTCGAACCTCCGGGGGTGGGGATGCGCGGGAGGGGAGCAACGGCCGTGCGCGGTGCGGCGGTCTCGGCCGCGGTGCTGCTGACGGCGGGCGCGCTCGCCGCATGCGAGGTGAAGGATGGAGCGAGCGGCCCGTCCGTGCGGATCTCCACGGCCCCGCAGAAGGCGGCGGGGAAGCCGCCGCCCGCCCCGGTACCCCTGCAGACGAAGCGCTCGGCACCGGCCCGGCCCGCGCAGCCCACCCGGCCGCAGCAGCCGAAGGCCGCGCAACCGGCCGCGCAGGCGGTACGGATGGCGCCCGGAGCGCGCGGCGCGAACGTACGCGAACTCCAGGCGCGGCTGCGGCAACTGGGCCACTTCGACCGCAACCCGACCGGCTACTACGGCCCGGTGACGGCCGGTTCGGTCTCCGCGTTCCAGCAGCGGCGCGGCATGGCCCGCACCGGCAAGGTCACCGACGCGGTGCTGAGCGCGCTGCGGGCCCGCACGCACCAGCCCACCCGCACCGAACTGCACCCGCCCACCAGCCGCCCGCCGGCTGCTCCGGACCCGCGCTGCACCACGGGGCGCGCGCTGTGCATCAGCAAGACGAGCCGCACCGCGGTGTGGATGGTCGACGGCACGGTGCGCACGGCGATGGACGTGCGGTTCGGCTCGGCCTACACACCGACCCGCGAGGGCCAGTTCAAGGTCGACTTCAAGAGCCGGCACCACCGCTCGACCCTCTACGACAGCCCGATGCCCTACGCGATGTTCTTCAGCCGGGGCCAGGCGGTGCACTACTCCTCCGACTTCGCCGCCCGCGGGTACGCGGGCGCCTCGCACGGGTGCGTGAACGTGCGGGACAAGAAGAAGATCGCGAAGGTCTTCGCGGAGATCCGCCCGGGCGACAAGGTCGTGGTCTACAAGTGACCGCGCTCCGCCCGGCAGAACGCCCCGCCCGCGCACCGGGCCGCCGTGCGAACAGCCGGGGAGGAGCGAGGGAGTGAGGGGGCGCGGGCGGGACCGGGGGAACGTGTCCCGCCCGCGCCATCGCGCGAACCCAGAGGTACGGGGGGAACCTCGGGCTTACCGCGCCGCCGATGACCAGTCGGCTCACTCTCTTCAGCGCCGTGCCCGGCGAAAGTGTCACACCGTCGGCCGGGTGAACCGTGTGGCGCCTGTCACTGCCGCGTCGGTGCGGCCGTCCCCGCCGTCGTGCTCGGTGCGGGGTCCGAGGGCTCGGACGGCACGCCGCCCCCGCTCGCACCCGAACCGCCGGTGTCCGCGCCGCCGGAACCGCCGGTGTCCCCACCGCCGTCGCCGCCGCCGGCGCTCTCCCCCGAGCCGCCGCCGGAGCCGGTGCTCTGCCCGCCGCCACCGCCGGCGCTCTCTCCGCCGCCTCCGCCGGAGCTGTCGCTCTCCCCGTGCCGGGCGCAGAACCTCCGCACCACGGCCCGGCCGCCCGCGGCGCGTTCCAGCTTGCGGCGGTCGTCGGTCTCCAGCTTGTCCGCCGCGTACGCCTTGCACAGCGCCTCGGCGATGGCTTCCTTCCGGGAGCCGCCGTGGCCGCCGTGGTGCCCGCCCGCGCCGGGGAAGGTGCCGCCGGGTCTGTCCCTCCACGAGCCGTTGCCGCCCAGGTCGCCACCGGTGCCACCGTCGGCGAGGTCCCGGGAGGAGCCGTCCTGCCCGCTCCCCTTGCCGCCGTCGGCGCCCCCGCCGTCTCCGTCCTCACCGCCGCCCCCGCCGGGCCGGGTGGACCGGTCGCGGCCGCCGTGCCGCTCGCCCGCGCTGTCCCGGCCGGGCGTCCCGGCACCGCTTCCGCCGCCCTCCTCCGGGCTCTCGGAACCGGAACTGGCGGCCGGAGAGGCGGTGGCGGCGGGTGCGTCGCCGCTCGAGAAGGGGGTCGGCAGCACTCCCGCTCCGGCCGCGACCGCGACCCCGCCGAGCGCGCAGCCCGCCAGCGCGACAGCGAATCCGGCCCGCAGGGGTCGGCCCGTGAGGATGTGCCGGGTACGGCTGCGGGCACCGCCCAGCGCACCGCCGCCGCCGAGCGCGTCGGCCGCCGCGGCCGTGGTGGTGCCGCCGTGCCCGGCCGCGACCCGGGCAGCACGGAAGGCGTCCAGCGCCGCGGCCTCGCCGGGGAGTTCGACCGGAGTGGTGCCGGGTGCGGTGGGAAGGGGTGCGCTGTGGGCGGTGGACAGCTCGTCCAGCGCTGCGGCGAGCCGGGCCGCCGTACGGCGGTCGGCCTCGCGGAACCAGTCGGGTGAGGGCACGTCGAGACGGCCCCCGGCTCTTCGCCCCGATCGTCCGGTGCCGGCCGCGGAGTCCGCCCGTGCCGACTGGCCGGCCGCGGGGTCCGCGTGCTCCTGGGCGGATTCCCGCCGTCCGGCCGGAGATCCGCGCTCCGCGGAGGAGCCGCCCTCCGGGCCGTCGTCCCGTGCCTCGGCGGCCGGGCCGGAACCGGAGTCCGGTCTGCCGTTTTCACCGGCTTCGACCGGCAGGCCGCGCAGCAAGCGCTCCGCAGTCTCTTCGTCCAGCCAACTGTACCGGTCGTCCGCCATCACGTTTCCCTCAGCGTTCGGGTGGCTTTATGCGTCACACCGCGCGCCATGCCGCGAGTCCTGCCCTTCGCCGTGCCACCGCCCGGCCTGGACCCGGAGCCCGGACCGCCGGGGCCACCGGCCGGGCCGTCGGCCACCGCCCCGCCCGCGCCGTCGACCGCGTCGCCGGAAGGGCCCAGGGCCCGCTCCTCCAGCAGCTCCGCCAGCCTGCGCAGTCCGCGGTGCGCGGCCGTCCGCACCGCGCCGGAGCGTTTGCCCAGCACCTGCGCTGCGCTCTTGGCGTCCAGTCCGACCACCACCCGCAGCACGACCGCCTCGGCCTGGTCGCGCGGGAGTTGCGATATGAGCGCCATCGTGCTGCTGGTCCCCAGCGCCTCCAGCGCCTCGTCCGCCGTGTCGGTGCCGGCCGGCAGGACGGTCAGTTCGCTCTCGTCACCGCCGACGGCGGGGCGGCGGCCGCGCATCCGCAGATGGTCCAGGCCCCGGTTGCGGGCGATCCGTGCCGCCCAGCCGCGGAACCGGTCCGCGTCGCCGTGGAAGCGGGGCAGGTCGCGGGCGATCTGCAGCCACGCCTCGGAGGCCACGTCCTCGGCGTCGGCGTCCGGCACCAGCGTGCGCACGTAGCCGAGCAGGCGCGGGTGCACCGAGCGGTAGACGGTGCGGAAGGCGGACTCGTCCCCCTCCTGCGCCGCTTGCACCGCAGCGGTCAGCTCCGCGTCGTCCCCCTGCACGCCCGTCTCTCGCCCCACTCCGCGAAGGTGTCTGTGCTGTGCGCCGTTGCCGGGAGTCAGCATCCCGGCCGCCGGATTTTCGCGTCCCGGCTGCCGGGTTCGGTCCACCCGGCGCGGCGCGAGCAGCACGCTAAGGCCAAGTGTGCACGCTCGTCCATGCCGAAGGGAGAGGCGGGGCGGCAGCGCGCTGTGCGTAAGGAGGCGGTAGCCCACCGTCAGCATCCGGACTCCGCGGTGAGCACGGAACGGCGGCCCGCGAACGGTTGCGGCGTGGCGCGTAACACATTGCGAGGCGGTGGCGCTGAGGAGAGTACGGGCAAGCCGCTGGCGTAGTGAGCCCGTGTCCGACGGCGGCCGGGGTCTCTCCTGTGGGGGGTGGCGACCCCGGTCGCCCTCGGCTTTCTCCGCCGGTCCGGCACCCGTTTCCTCTCCTCGGCCGCCCGCGGTGCGCCCCGCCGCCGCCCCTGGCGCCGCCGGCCGGAGCCGCCCGTGCCACGATGCGGCCGCATGAACGGCACCACGCCCTCTCCGTCCTCCGGACTCTCCACGCCGGCTGCGCACTTCGCGCTGCCCGGCACCGGACCGGGCACGACACCGCCCTCGCCCCCCGCGCCCGTTCCGGTGGACTGGCCGGCCGTGGAGTCCTGGCTGGGCCTGCGGCTGCCCCGGGACTACAAGGAACTGGTCACCGCCTACGGGCCGCTCGACCTCGGCGCATACGTCTGGGTGCACGCGCCGTGTGTCCAAGAGGGCAGGTTCGACTACGCGGGCTGGCTGCACGACACCCACCGGCAGACCCGGATCAGCGCCCGGGGCGCCGGTACCGAGGGGCCGCCGCTCTTCCACCCCGCGGCCGGTGGGCTGCTGGCGTGGGGCGAGACGCGGGGCGGCGGGGTACTCCTGTGGGACACCTCCGCCTCCGAGGACCCGGACGCGTGGCCCGTCGTCCTCTTCGACTGGAACGTCTACCCCAGCCCGGACCCGGACGCCACCTCGGAGAGCCGCCCCTGGTACCGCCTCGGCGGCACCGCCACCGAAACCCTCAGCGCCCTGCTGACCACCGGCATCCCCATGGACGGCGGCGGCCGGTTCGGACCGCTGCCCGGAACCGCACAGCGCACCGCCTACCTTCCCGAGGCCGCCCGCTGGACCCCGCCGCCGCCCGCGGCGGAGCACGACCCCGCGCGGCGGGCCGCGTTGAGCGAGGGCAGCGGGCTCGCGGCGCTGACCGCGCTCGTCCCGCCGCCGGAGCAGCCGTACCTGGGCGATGCGGCGGGCGAGGGCTGGGAGCCCCTTTTTGCCGAGCTGGGCACCAGGCTGCCGCACGAGTACGTCACCCTGCTCGAGACCTACGGTGCGGGCTGCTGGTCGGAGTGGCTGCGCTTCCACACCCCGCTGCGCCGTGCGGGGGCGGCTGCCGATCCGGAGGCGGGCGGCGGATTCGGCTGGCACGTGCAGCAGGTCAACGACGCCTATCGAACGCTGAAGGGCAACTGGCCCGAGGAGTATCCGCTGGCGAGCCGGCCGGAGCCGGGCGGCTTCCTGCCGTTCGCCAACTCCATCGACGGCGACGCACTGGGCTGGCTGACCGAGGGCGCGGATCCGGACCGCTGGCCGCTGCTCGTCTGGCCGCGGCACGCCCGTCAGGGACCCGCGCTGGAGGGTTCCCTGACCGACGTCCTGCTCTCGTGGCTGCGTGGCGCATTCGCCACGCCGGGCTTCGCCGAACTCGACGAGGACGACGACCCGCTGGACTTCGCCAAGTTCGAGCCGTGGCCGGCGGACGCCTACTGGTGAGACGGCGTCCGCCGGCCCGGCGGCGGGCCGGTCCCGGTCAGTCCACCTTGTCGACGAGCTTCACGAAGTCGTCCCAGGAGCGTTCGGGCCGCTGCGGGTCCCACAGCTTCTGGGCCGTCGCGGCGAGCGGCAGCCGGATCCCGCGGGCGACCTGTCCGGTGGTCTGCGCGTCGGCGAGGTCGCCCCAGACGGCGAACCGGCCGCCGAGGATGCGGTCCCGTCCGGCCCACTTGTCCGGCACCGGGTCGGTGCCGCGCACCACGGCGGGGGTCCACTCCTCGTAGATGCGCCGGCCGGTCGGATAGGTGAAGTTGTTGGGCTGGCCGAGGACGTAGTACAGGTACTCGTCGTTGAGGTTGACGATCTTCCAGCCCTCCTTCAGGTACTCGGACGGCTGCCGCTCCCCCGCTTCCCGTCCGGTCCAGTAGGCGACCTCGCGCGGCTTGTTCGGCTTGACGACGCCGCCGCGGTGCATGCCGTCGTTCCACACCTGCGGGATCTTGCCCTGCTTGTCCAGGGTCGAGGCGCGGTCGTTGAGCCAGGCGGTCGCCAGGTCCTGGACGGTGGCCTTGTCCCCGAACTCCTCCCGCGCCTTCTTCGCGAGCCCGGGATAGGTCTGCTCCGGGTTCTCCGTCATCAGTGCCTGGTACTCGTCGCCGCCCGCGTGCGCCCACTTGCCGGGGAACAGGTCGGCGAACTCGACCAGCAGCTCGTCGACGAGCTTGGCGGCGGCGGGCTTGCTGATGTCGATCGCGCCGCGCGGGGTGGCGCCCGAGGCGCTGCGCAGTTGCAGTTCGGGGTGGGCCTTCAGGACGGCGCCGAGATGGCCGGGCGAGTCGATCTCGGGGATGACGGTGATGTGCCGGGAGGCGGCGAGGCCGACGATGTCGCGGACCTGCGCCTTGGTCAGATGGGGGTCGGAGACGATCTCGGGGTGGGTCTCGCTCTCGACACGGAACGCCTGGTCGTCGGAGAGGTGGAGCTGGAGCTGGTTGAGCTTGAGGTCGCCCATCTCGCGGATCCGGGCCTTGATCCAGTCGGCGCTGAAGTTCTTGCGCGCGATGTCCAGGGAGAAGCCGCGCTGCGGGCGGTCGGGGGCGTCGGCGACGGTGCCCTCGGCGAAGCGGCCCTGGGCCCGCCAGGTCTGGAGGAGGGTGCGGGTGCCGTAGAAGACCCCGGCGTCGCCGCCTCCGGTGATGGTGATCTTGCCGTCGCTGCTGACCAGCCGGTAGCTCTCGGGGCCGCCGTTCACCTTGCCGCCGGGGGACTTCCCGCCGTCCTCGCCGCGCTTGAGCTCGATGTCGCCGGTGCGGGACGGGCCCTTGGCGACCGGCACCTTCAGCTCGTCGGCGAGCAGCTTCGCCTCGTCGCGGAGCGAGTCGGAACCGGGGACGACGCGGGTGCGGTCCGTACGCTGCCAGCCCGGACCCCGTACGGCCTTCCACTGGCGCACCGAGGGCACGGCCGAGGGTGCGGGGCCGAGCCGGTCGGGCCCCTGGGGCGGCTGCTCCGATCCGCTCCCGGAGGCGGAGGGGGAATCGCTGCCCCCGTCGCCGTCACCGCCGCAGGCGGTCAGGCCGAGCAGGCTGACGGCGAGGGTGAGTGCCAGCGGTGCGCCGGAGCGGCGCACCGCCCCGACGGCAGTCCGTCTCGACTTCTTCGACCAGTTTCGTCCCATACGGATACGGTATTTCCCCTTCCCAACCCTTCCCCGTCAGCTATGCGTCCCCACGCGTTCCCTTACGGGTGAAAAGCACGACTCGGACGGCCGATCTTGCCTGGTCGCCACTACCGTGGCGCATCCGGGTCCACATCCGGATCCTTCGGACTTACGGAGCGCATGACCCTTCCCACCCCTCCCCGCCACGGAACGCGGACACCCCTGGACCGGCTGAACAGCGCCGCCCTCGCGACGGTCGAGCCGCTGCTGCTGCGCTGCTGCGGCAGCCGCCGCTGGGCCCGCCGTCTCGTGACGCACCGGCCCTACCCGGATGTGGAGGCCCTGCTGGCGGCGGCCGACGAGGCGAGCTACGACCTGACCCCGGCGGATCTGCGGGAGGCACTGGTCTGCGAGACGGCCGCACACCCGCTGGAGGGGGAGCCGCAGCCGGGCGTACTCGCCGCGCACACGGCCCTGCGGGCAGCCCACGCCGCGTACGAGCGGAAATTCGGACACGCGTTCCTGTACTGCCTGGACGGGTTCGCCGCCGAGGAGCGGCTGGGCCAGGTACTGGCGGGGATCAGGTTGCGGTTGGAGAACGATGCCGACGAGGAGTGGGCAGTCACCGCGGAGGAGCTGCGGCGGCTGGCGCGCGGGCGGCTCGGGCGGCTGGCGGCGCCCGGACCGGCGGACTGAGCCCCGCCGCACGCGGGCAGCGGTGTGTCCCCGCTCACACCGCGGATAGGCCGTCCGTGCCTGATTGATCACACCTGCACACCCCTGGGCGAACGTGCCGACAACCCGTCGCTACGATGACCGAGGCCGGTGGACCGTACCCGGCCGGGCCCGCCCGACCTACCGAAGCCGGCAGGCCCCAATATCCGCTCCCGGAGGGTTTATCCGTGCCGGCTGGAACGCTGTACCGCGGCCGGGAAGGAATGTGGTCCTGGGTGGCTCACCGAGTCACCGGCGTCCTCATCTTCTTCTTCCTGTTCGTGCACGTCCTCGACACCGCGCTCGTCCGCGTCTCGCCCGAGGCGTACGACGACACTGTCGCGATCTACAAGACTCCGCTCGTCAACCTGATGGAGTACGGCCTGGTGGCCGCCATCCTCTTCCACGCGCTGAACGGCCTGCGGGTCATCGCCGTGGACTTCTGGTCGAAGGGCGCGAGGTACCAGAAGCAGATGCTGTGGACCGTGCTGGGCGTGTGGATCGTCCTCATGGCCGGTGCCTTCTACCCGGTCCTGCAGCACACGCTGCGCGAGCTGTTCGGGAGCTGATCCGTGATGTCGACGACCGAGACGACCGAGGCCGCCAAGAACGACGGCGCGGGCGAGCCCACCGACAGCGTCACGCTGTACGACGTGGACCACCCGGCCCCCGTCATCGAACCGCCGCGCAAGCGGACCGCGAAGACGCCCAAGGCGTCCCGCGGCAATTTCGAGATGCAGACATGGCTGTTCATGCGGCTGTCGGGCATCGTGCTGGTGGTGCTCGTCCTGGGCCACCTGCTGATCCAGCTCGTGCTGGACGGCGGCGTCAGCAAGATCGGCTTCGCGTTCGTCGCGGGCCGCTGGGCCTCGCCGTTCTGGCAGGTGTGGGACCTGGCGATGCTGTGGCTGGCGATGCTGCACGGCGCCAACGGGCTGCGCACGGTGATCAACGACTACGCCGAGCGCGACAACACCCGCTTCTGGCTGAAGATGCTGCTCTACACGGCCACCGTCTTCACCGTCCTGCTGGGCACGCTGGTGATCTTCACCTTCGACCCGAACATCCGCTGACGTACCGGGGCTGAAGGCTGAGGTTTTCCCGATGAACAACGTCAAGATCCACAAGTACGACACCGTCATCGTCGGCGCGGGCGGCGCCGGTATGCGCGCGGCCATCGAGTCCACCAAGCGCAGCCGCACCGCGGTGCTGACCAAGCTCTACCCCACCCGCTCCCACACCGGCGCGGCGCAGGGCGGCATGGCCGCGGCCCTCGCCAACGTCGAGGAGGACAACTGGGAGTGGCACACCTTCGACACGATCAAGGGCGGCGACTACCTGGTCGACCAGGACGCCGCCGAGATCCTGGCGAAGGAGGCCATCGACTCCGTCCTCGACCTGGAGAAGATGGGCCTGCCCTTCAACCGCACCCCGGACGGCACCATCGACCAGCGGCGGTTCGGCGGCCACTCGCGCAACCACGGCGAAGCCCCGGTGCGCCGCTCCTGCTACGCGGCCGACCGCACCGGCCACATGATCCTCCAGACGCTGTACCAGAACTGCGTCAAGGAGGGCGTGGAGTTCTTCAACGAGTTCTACGTCCTGGACCTGCTCCTCAACGAGGTCGACGGCGTCCGCAGGACCGCCGGAGTCGTCGCCTACGAGCTGGCCACCGGCGACGTGCACGTCTTCCGCGCCAAGTCCGTCGTCTTCGCCTCCGGCGGCAACGGCAAGTTCTTCAAGGTCACCTCCAACGCGCACACCCTGACCGGCGACGGCCAGGCCGCCGCGTTCCGGCGCGGGCTGCCGCTGGAGGACATGGAGTTCTTCCAGTTCCACCCGACCGGCATCTGGAAGATGGGCATCCTGCTCACCGAGGGCGCCCGCGGCGAGGGCGGCATCCTGCGGAACAAGGACGGCGAGCGCTTCATGGAGAAGTACGCGCCCGTCATGAAGGACCTCGCCTCGCGTGACGTCGTCTCCCGCGCGATCTACACCGAGATCCGCGAGGGCCGCGGCTGCGGCGCCGACAAGGACCACGTCTACCTGGACCTCACGCACCTGCCGCCGGAGCAGCTCGACGCCAAGCTGCCCGACATCACCGAGTTCGCGCGCACCTACCTGGGCATCGAGCCCTACACCGACCCGGTGCCGATCCAGCCGACCGCGCACTACGCGATGGGCGGCATCCCGACCAACGTGCAGGGCGAGGTGCTGGGGGACAACAGCACCCCCATCCCCGGCCTGTACGCGGCCGGCGAGGTCGCCTGCGTCTCGGTGCACGGCGCCAACCGGCTGGGCACCAACTCGCTGCTGGACATCAACGTCTTCGGCCGCCGGGCCGGCATCGCCGCCGCCGAGTACGCGGCCACCGCCGACCACATCGACCTGCCCGAGGACCCGGCCACCTTCGTCCTCGACGAGATCGAGAACCTGCGCGACGCCACCGGCAACGAGCGCGTGGTCGACATCCGCAAGGCGCTGCAGGCCACCATGGACAAGAACGTCATGGTCTTCCGCACCGAGCAGACGCTGAAGGAGGCCGTCGAGGAGATCGGCGCCCTGCGCAAGCGCTTCCGCGACATCAGCGTCCAGGACAAGGGCAAGCGCTTCAACACCGACCTGCTGGAGGCCCTGGAGCTGGGCAACCTGCTCGACCTGGCCGAGGTCACGGCGGTCTCCGCGCTCGCCCGCAAGGAGTCGCGCGGCGGTCACTACCGCGAGGACTTCCCCAACCGCGACGACGTCAACTTCATGCGGCACACCATGGCGTACCGCGAGGTGGGCGACGACGGCACCGAGTCGATCCGGCTGGACTACAAGCCGGTCGTGCAGACCCGCTACCAGCCGATGGAGCGTAAGTACTGATGAGCACCGCAACGCTGGACAAGAACGACTCCGCCGGGCCCGTCGACTCGGCCGAGAACAGCGCCTCGCACCTGATCACCCTCACGCTGCGGATCCGCCGGTTCAACCCGGAGGTCTCCGAGGACGCGCAGTGGCAGGACTTCACGCTGAAGATCGACCCGAAGGACCGCGTCCTCGACGCGCTCCACCAGATCAAGTGGGAGCAGGACGGCACCCTCACCTTCCGCCGCTCCTGCGCCCACGGCATCTGCGGCTCGGACGCCATGCGGATCAACGGGCGCAACCGGCTCGCGTGCAAGACGCTGCTGAAGGACATCAACCCCGAGAAGCCGATCACGGTCGAGCCGATCAAGGGGCTCACGGTCCTCAAGGACCTGGTCGTCGACATGGAGCCGTTCTTCCAGGCGTACCGCGACGTGATGCCCTTCCTCATCACCAACGGCAACGAGCCCACCCGTGAGCGCTACCAGTCCGCCGCGGACCGGGAGCGGTTCGACGACACCACCAAGTGCATCCTGTGCGCCGCGTGCACCTCGTCCTGCCCGGTCTTCTGGAACGACGGCCAGTACTTCGGGCCCGCGGCCATCGTCAACGCGCACCGGTTCATCTTCGACTCGCGCGACGAGGGCGGCGAGCAGCGGCTGGAGATCCTCAACGACCGGGACGGAGTGTGGCGCTGCCGCACCACGTTCAACTGCACGGACGCCTGTCCGCGGGGTATCGAGGTCACCAAGGCCATCCAAGAGGTCAAGCGGGCCCTGATCACCCGCCGCTTCTGACCCTCCCCGGAACGCCCCCCCTTCGCGGGGGGCGTTTACGCGGGGTCAGTCCCCTCCGCGGGTGACCTGGCTCCGTGGGGGCACGCCCCCGTCGTCCTTCGGCTGCCGCCGAGCGGTCGTGTCGGGGGGCGCTGCCCCCCAACGGCCCCCCGCTAAGGGGGCTCCGCCCCCTTAGAAACCCCCAGGCACCAACACTTCTCCCTCCCCCTCCCGCATCCGGCAACCGCCGGAGGACTCTCGACTGCGGGAGCGCTCTTGTGCTGTGACGGACGGCATCAGGACACTTCCCGCACCCAACGGACCAAAGAAAAGACCCGGAGCAAGGTCCGCAAGGGGCTCACATGGATGCGGCTGGGGGTCCTAGGGGGCGAAGCCCACTAGCGGGGGGCTGTTGGGGGGCGGAGCCGCCCCAACGCCCGTCCGGCGAGGACAACGGGGGCTCGGGGGCGAAGCCCCCGACAACGAAGCCGCACCCGGCGAACAACAGACGGGGAAACGCACCCCGCGAAGGGCAACGCACTCCGCAAGGGAAACGCACCCCGCGAAGGGGACCGCACCCCGCGAAGGGGACCGCGCCCCCGCAAGGGGCCGCCGGGGAAGAGTGCGTATGGTGCGGACGATGGGACGCATGCGGATCGTACCGACGGCAACGGCAGTGGCCATGGCCCTCGCCACGACGGCCTGCGGGGCCAGCGACCCCGCAGAGCCGCACCCGGAGGCGAAGCCGACCGCGCACTTCACGGCGGACCATCCGGTCGCCCGCGCGGACGAGCAGGTGCATGTACGGCTCGAAGGGCTCGCCCCGGGCACGAAGGTCAGGATCACCGCCGGGGCGGAGGACCGGCACGACCAGCGGTGGGCCGCGGCGGTACGGCGGACGGCCGACGAGGACGGCGCCGTCGACCTGGGCAGCCGCGGCACGGCGGGCCTGCTGGAGCGCATGCTGCCGACCGGCGGCCGGGCGAAGAAGCTGATCGGCAGCGGTAAGACGTTCTCGTACCACCCGGGCCCGCCCGGCCGGCAGCGCGCCTACTCGGTGCGGCTCAGCGCCACCGCGCTGTCCGGGAAGGACAAGGGCGAGCGGGTGGCACGCCGCGATCTGGTCCGGCAGTGGCTGACCAAGGGCACCACGCACCGTGAGCTGACCGTCGCCAGGGACAAGGTGGCGGGCGATCTCTACCTGCCGCCCGAAGGACGGGGCGGCGACAGCGCGAAAGCCCCCGTGCTGGTGTTCGGCGGCTCGGAGGGCGGCAACTCCGGTACGTACACGGCGGCGCTGCTCGCCTCGCACGGGCACCCGGCGATGTCGGTGTGCTACTTCCGGTGCGGGAAGGATTCCGGGCGCCCGAACGGCATCGACAGCATCGATCTGGACTACTTCACGCGGGCCGGGCGACTGCTCCGGAAGCAGCAGGGCGCCGCCCCGGAGAAGCTGGCCGTGATGGGCAACTCGCGCGGCAGCGAGGCCGCGCAGTTGCTCGGGCAGCGCCGCCCCGACGTGTTCCACGACGTGATCGCGTACGCGCCGTCGGCGAAGGTCAACGGCCCCTATCTGAGCGGCACCACCGCCTGGACCGACCATGGGGAGCCGGTGCCGACCGGGCCGATCCCGCTGGACCGGGTGCGCGGCACGGTGCTCGCCGTCGCGGGCGGCAACGACAGGATGTGGGGCTCGGCCGCCTCCGCCGCCGCCATGGCCCGGCAGGGTGCGAAGAAGCTGGTGTATCCGGACGCCGGACACCATGTGAACTGGTTTCCGCTCGGCCAGCCGGGCCAGGAGGGCGGCCGGAACGGCGCCGTCGCCGCCACCGCGGAGGCGGACCAGGCCGCACGCAGCAGCTCCTGGCCGCGGGCTCTCGACCTGCTGGACAGCTGAGCGACGGCCCGCACAGCGGACGGGCGACGGCCCACGCAGCAGGCGAGCCGCGGCCCGCACAACGCACCCCGCGCTATGCCGTCTTCGCGGCGAGGGTGACGACGGTGATGTCCGAGTCGGCGCCGACGCGGACCGGCGGGCCCCAGGCACCCGCGCCGCGGGTGACGTAGAGCTGGGTGTCGCCGTAGCGTTCGAGTCCGGCGACGGTCGGGTTGGCGAGCGCCGCGAGATGGTTGCCGGGCCACAGCTGGCCGCCGTGGGTGTGGCCGGAGAGCTGGAGGTCGACGCCGTGGTCCACGGCCTCGTGGACCTGCACCGGCTGGTGCGCCATGAGCACGCAGGCCCGTTCGGCGTCCCGGTCGCGGAGTGCCCGGTCGAAGTCGGGTCCCTCGCCCTGGTCCTCGCCGGCGAGGTCGTTGACCCCGGCGAGGTCGAAGCCGGGCAGTTCGCGGCGGGCGTTCTCCAGCGGGTGGACGTTCAGTTCCCGCAGGTGGTCGATCCATGCGCGGGCGTCGCCGAAGTACTCGTGGTTGCCCGTCACGAAGAACGTCCCGTGCCGGGAGCGCAGCTCGCGCAGCGGCTCGGCGGCGGGGCCGAGGTGCGCGACGCTGCCGTCGACCAGGTCGCCGACGATCGTCACCAGGTCGGGCTGGGTGCCGTTGATGGTGTCGACGATCCGCCGCGTGTGGCCGCGGCCCAGGATCGGCCCGAGGTGGATGTCGCTGACGACGGCGACGCGGTAGCCGTGGGTGCGGCGGCCGAGCTTGGCCAGCGGGACGGTGACGTGCTTGAGGGTCGGCCCGTTCAGCACGCTGTAGGCCCCTGCGCCGGTGGTGCCCAGCCCGGCGGCGCCCGCTGTGACGGCGAGCGTACGGGCGAGGAAGACGCGGCGGGAGGGTACGGGCGCGGCGAGGGGCACGGTGTGCGCCCCGTCGCCGGACGGCCCGGCGACGGCGGATCCGGTCGCACCGGCTTCCGCGGGGGCAGGGCCGGCTTCCCCTGCGACAGGGCCGGTTTCCGCGGCGGCGGGACCGGCGTCCGCCGAGACGGCCGCCCCGGTGGACGGGGACGGGCCGCCCGCAGGGGTGACCGGCTCCGCGACGCGCGCCGACTCCTGCACAACCGGGGCCGGCTCCGCGGCCGGGGCCTGGACCGACCGTGCCCTTCCCCACGGAGTGCGCCGCAGGACGAACCGCACCAGCTCTCCGGCGAGCAGCGCCAGGGTCAGGTAGAGCAGGCAGGCCAGCCAGAGGAAGCCCGGCCAGGCGAGTATCTGCTCCATCAGGAAGGGGGCGCCGGCCCGGCCGGAGACGAGCGCGCCGAGGGTGGTGACCGGCAGCAGTACCGCTAGCACGGTGCCAAGGCGGCGCCACACGCTGCCGGGCGCGGACACGTCGCGTACGAAGCGCCGCCACAGGTACAGGTGCGTACCGGCCAGCAGGCCCAGCACGACGAGCCCGATCAGTACGAACACAGCCGCCATGTCAGTCGTCCTCCCCCTCGTCTCCCCCGCTCACCGGATTCCGCGCCCGCCTCAGGTGCGCCGGGCCGCCCGCAGTCCGCGCAGTCCGAGCACGCCGATGGCCGTTCCCAGCAGGAACGAGGTGATCGCCAGCAGCAGGTGGACCCAGAAGTAGCCCGTGGGCGCTCCGGCGTCGTCGAAGGCCAGTCCGCTGCTGTCCTTCCAGAGATTCTTGACGAAGGTGATCCACACGAACCAGGACCAGACGCCGAAGGCGAGCAGGAACCAGGAGACGCGCCGGGAGAGCACCAGCCCGGTGCGCCGCCGGGCCGGGGGCTCCGGCACCGGGCCGGGGTCCGCGGTGGGCGGGGTGGTGGAGGCGTCGCGCATGATGTCCAGTATGGCCAGTGTGCCGCCGGTGGCCGCCGGGCGCCCCCCTGGAAGGCCCGCGGGATGGTCCGCGGAGGTCCGGTGCGCTGCCCCCCACCCCCCCATTGGCCTACGGCACTGGGCGAGTTGGGCTACTTGGATCCGTGGTTGGCGGGCCTCGGCGTCCCCGGCGCGCCGATGGGCCTGTACGTTCGCAGGGTGCCCATTTCTTCGCATTATTCAGCTCCCGCCGCGCGCACGCGGCGTGCGGCCGCGCGCGGTGGCCTCGCATCCGCCGCCCTGGCCCTCTGTCTGCTGGCCGCCGCGGGTGCCCAGCCCTCCTATGCAGACGAGAACGAGCCGGGCGGCAAGCCTGCCGAGCCGAAGCCTCCCGCGCAGATGTCGACCATCGGCGGCGAGCAGCTCGGCCGGCCGGGCACCCAGGTGAACCTGAAGAAGGGGGCACCCGAGCTGCCCGAGAAGCTCTCGGGGCGTTCGTGGATCGTCTCGGACGCGGAGTCGGGCAAGGTGCTGGCCGCGCACAACGCGCACTGGCGGCTGCCTCCGGCCAGCACCCTGAAGATGCTCTTCGCCGACACGGTGCTGCCCAAGCTGCCCAAGGACCGCAACCACAAGGTGGTCTCGTCGGACCTGGAGGGGATGGGCGAGGGCAGCAGTCTCGTCGGGGTGAAGGAGGGCGAGTCGTACACGGTGCACGACCTGTGGCTCGGCGTCTTCCTGCGCTCGGGCAACGACGCGGTGCACGTGCTCTCGGCGATGAACGGCGGCGTGCCGAAGACGGTGCGGGAGATGAACGAGAAGGCCCGCGCGCTGCATGCCGACGACACCGAGGTGCTCAGCCCGGACGGCTACGACCACAAGGGCCAGGTCTCCTCCGCCTACGATCTGACGCTGTTCGCGCGCTCCGGGCTGCAGAACGAGGAGTTCCGCGAGTACGCGGCCACCGCCACCGCGAAGTTCCCCGGCGAGACGAAGAAGGACAAGAAGACCGGGAAGACCAAGCGCGGGAGCTTCCAGATCCAGAACACCAACCGGCTGCTGACCGGTGACGTCGGTGTCGACCCCTACCCGGGGATCGCGGGCGTCAAGAACGGCTTCACGACGAACGCGGGCAACACCTTCACCGGCGTCGCGCAGCGCGGCGACCGGGTACTGCTGGTGACGGTGATGCACCCGGACGCGAAGGAGGCGCACAGCGTCTACAAGGAGGCCGCCAAGCTGCTGGACTGGGGTTTCGACGCGGACGGCAAGGTCGAGCCGGTCGGTCTCCTCGCGGCACCGGGCAGCGCGACGAACGGCGGGGGCGCACCGGCGGGCAAGGACGGCGAGGCGGGCGGCTCGGGGTCCCGGGCCGCCGCGCACGCCGCCGACAAGCCCTCGGGCGGTGCCGGTACCGCGCTGGGGATCATGGCCGGTGTTCTGGTCGTCCTGGCTCTGGTGGCGTACGGGGTGCACCGCCGCTGGCCGCTTCCGGAGCTGGCCCGCCGCCGTCGCGGGTGACGGCGGTGCCACCGGTGGTCCCCTGGCCGCCGGTGGCGTCCGGACCGGTACTGCCGTCGCCGGCGGTGTCCTGCCCCTCTTCGCCGGTGGCGTCCGGGTCGTCCTGGCCGGTGTCCGGACCGGCGGGAGACTCCTCCTCGCCGGTGGCCGTGCCACTGCCGGGGGTGGCCTGGCTGCCCTCGGCGACCTCGCCGCCGCGGCTCGTCTCGCCTTCCGGCGCCGTGTCGTCCTCGTGGGCGGCATCACCGCCCCCGGCGGCCTCGCCCCCGGCGGCCTCCTCGTCGGCGGCCTCCTCGTCGGGTGAGTCCTCGCCGCTCGCGGCCAGGTCCCTGATCGGCTGCCGGTCCTCGGGGCCTCCGTCGGGCGCCGGTGCCGTGGCCGTCCAGGCCGCGCAGTAGAGCAGCAGCTTGGTCATGAAGCTGATCCACAGCAGCAGCGCGATGGGGACGCCGAAGGCGCCGTAGAGGTTCTTGGCGGCCACCTGCTGCAGGTAGCCGCCGAGCAGCAGCTTCAGCAGTTCGAAGCCCACCGCGCCCTGCAGGGCTGCGGCCACCGTCGCGCGGCGCGGCGGTCGCACCCGGGGCAGCAGGGTGAGCACATACCACAACAGCAGGAAGTCGGCGGCGACGGCCGCCGCGTAGGCGGCCGTGCGCAGCAGTACCGTGCCCACTCCGCCCTCGGCCAGCGCCAGGCGCTCGGCGACCCGGGTGACGGCGGTCACGGCGAAGGCGGAGCCGCCGAAGGAGACCAGCCCGACGACGCCGAGGCCCAGCAGGATGCCGACGTCGACCGCGCGACGCACGACGAGGTTGCCGGGGTCCTCCTCCAGGTCCCACATGGCCCGCAGGCTCTCGCGCAGCACGCCGACCCAGCGGCCGCCGGTGAGCAGCAGCAGTCCGCCCGCGATGCCGCCGACGGTGCCCGCGTTGTCCACCAGCGACTGGAGTTCCAGTTGGTCGGAGATGCCGGGCACCTGCTCGGTCAGGGTGTTCTGGAGCCGGGTCATCTGGCCGTGCGAGAGCAGCGCGGCCGCCACGGCCGCGCCCACGGCGAGCATCGGGAACAGCGCGAGGAAGCTGTTGAAGGTGATGGCGGCGGCGAGCCGGGTCCACTTCCGGGTGTCCAGGTGCTCGTAGATCCGCCAGAGGCGGGTGGTGCGGAGCCGGGCGAGGGACGAGCCCACGATCGGCAGCTTCGTCAGTCTTTCCACACCAGCCACCTGCCCAGCCCTGCGCGCTCCAGCCGTCACCGGACGGTATCGCGTACCGCATGCCGGGAGCGGCCTGCCCTCGTCGGCGTTCCCCGTCCGGGGGAGGCGCTCAGAGTGTGGCGGGCGGGCGCGCCGCCGAGCGCCGCTGGTACGGCGGGCGGCAGGTCCCGGACGGGAGGGTGACCTCGAAGGCCGGCGCGGCCTCCACCCCGGGGCCCTGCGGATGGCCGGGCCCGGCCGCCGGGCCCGGGCCGGCGCTCGGGTGCTGTGCGAACGGGAACTCGCGCTTGAGCCGCCACACCTGGTCGGCGCCCTGCTCGTAGAGGGCGAAGCCGGCCGCCGTCCAGGCGCACTCGAAGTCGGCCAGCTCCCGGTGGGCGCGGTCCATGGCGGGCTCCGGGATGCCGTGCGCGACCGTCACGTGCGGGTGGTACGGGAAGTGCAGGACGCGGTCGAGCGGGCCCTGCGGGTCGCGGACCTGCTCCTGGAGCCGGGAGCAGGCCGTGGCGCCCTCGACGACCTGCACGAAGACCACCGGTGAGAGCGGCCGGAAGGTGCCGGTGCCGGAGAGCCGCACCGGGAAGGCCCGTCCGGCCAGCGCCACGGCCGCGAGGTGCGCCTCGATCTCGGGCCGGGCGGAGGCGGGCACCTCGGTGGGCGGCAGCAGCGTGATGTGGGTGGGGATGCCATGGGCGGCGGCGTCACCGAAAGAGGCCCGCTGCGCCTGGAGCAGTGTGCCGTACGGCTCCGGGACAGCGAGCGATACGCCGAGGGTGACGGTCGCTCCCGCGCCCATAGGTTCTCCCTTCACTGCCTGCCGGGCACGAGGCCCACCTTGTCGTACACGGTCCGCAGCGTCTCGCTCGCCACGGCCCTGGCCTTCTCCGCGCCGTCGGCCAGGATCTTGTCCAGCGCCGCCGGGTCGTCCATGAATTCCTGCGTCCGGGTGCGGAACGGTGTCACCCAGTCCGTGACGATCTCCGCGAGGTCCGTCTTCAGCGCACCGTAGCCCTTGCCCGCGTACTTATCCTCCAGTTCCTGGATTCCGGAACCGGTGAGCGTGGCGTAGATCGTCAGCAGGTTGCTGATGCCGGGCTTCTTGTCCTGGTCGAACCGGATGACGGTGTCGGTGTCGGTGACCGCGCTCTTGATCTTCTTCGCGGTGGTCTTCGGCTCGTCCAGCAGCTCGACGAGGCCCTTGGGGGTGGACGCCGACTTGCTCATCTTGACCCCGGGGTCCTGGAGGTCGTAGATCTTCGCCGTCTCCTTGAGGATGTATGCCTCGGGGACCGGGAAGGTGGCGCCGTACCGCCCGTTGAAGCGCTCGGCGATGGTGCGGGTCAGCTCCAGGTGCTGGCGCTGGTCCTCGCCGACCGGGACCTGGTGGGCCTGGTAGACCAGGATGTCCGCGACCATCAGCGCGGGGTAGGTGAACAGCCCGACGCTGGTGTGGTCGGTGCCCTGCTTGGCCGACTTGTCCTTGAACTGCGTCATGCGCGCGGCCTCGCCGAACCCGGTGAGGCACTCCACGATCCAGCTCAGCTGGGTGTGCTCGGGAACGTGGCTCTGCAGGAAGAGGGTGCACCGCTGCGGGTCCAGTCCGGCGGCCAGGAGCTGTGCTGCGGCCAGCCGGGAGTTGTCACGCAGGTCGGCCGGGTCCTTGGGGATCGTCAGGGCGTGCAGGTCGACGACCATGTAGAAGGCGTCGTGAGTCTCCTGGAGGGCCACCCACTGGCGCACGGCGCCGAGGTAGTTGCCGAGATGGAACGAACCGGCAGTGGGCTGGATACCGGACAGCACACGAGGACGATCATTGACCATGCCGCCATTCTCTCAGGTGTCCGGACCGGCCGGTGCCCCCGTCCCGGGTGACCTGGGGCACGGGAGCGGTCCGCGGGAGCATGCGGGCCCGGCACGGAGGCACGGAGGCACGGGGGCTCACGGCCCGGGCGGGGGCGCGCGGAGGAACTGATCGGGCGCTCCCACACCCACCGCCTGCCGAGGGACGATAGAAAGGTGCGGCCCCACCGGGCAGGTACGCCGGTATGCACGGAGGAACGGAGACGACGATGTCGACGCAGCCCACCCTCTCAAGCGCCTCGAGCGCGCAGAGCATCGCCACAGCGGAGGCTCACAGCGCGCACAATTACCATCCCCTCCCTGTCGTCATCGCCACCGCGGACGGCGCGTGGGTGACCGACGTCGAGGGCCGCCGCTATCTCGACATGCTGGCCGGTTACTCGGCGCTGAATTTCGGCCACCGCAACCCGCGCCTGATCGAGGCGGCCAAGGCCCAGCTCGACCGGGCCACCCTCACCTCCCGCGCCTTCCACAACGACCGCTTCGCGGACTTCGCCGCGCAGCTCGCGGAGCTGTGCGGCATGGAGATGGTGCTGCCCATGAACACCGGCGCCGAGGCGGTGGAGACCGCGGTCAAGACGGCGCGCAAGTGGGGCTACCAGGTCAAGGGGGTCCCCGACGGGCAGGCGAAGATCGTCGTCGCCGCCAACAACTTCCACGGCCGCACCACGACGATCATCAGCTTTTCCACCGACGAGGAGGCCCGAGCCGACTACGGACCGTACACGCCGGGCTTCGAGGTCGTCCCCTACGGCGATCTCGCGGCGCTGGAGGAGGCCGTCGACGCGCACACGGTGGCCGTCCTCCTGGAGCCGATCCAGGGCGAGGCGGGCGTTCTGGAGCCTCCGCCCGGGTACCTCGCCGGGGTCCGTGAGCTGACCCGCTCCCGCGGGGTGCTGTTCATCGCCGACGAGATCCAGTCCGGCCTCGGCCGCACCGGCGCCACCTTCGCCTGCGAGCAGGAGGGCGTCGTCCCCGACATGTACGTGCTGGGCAAGGCGCTGGGCGGCGGCGTGGTGCCCGTCTCGGCCGTCGTCTCCACCCGCGAGGTGCTGGGCGTCTTCCGCCCCGGCGAGCACGGCTCGACGTTCGGCGGCAACCCGCTGGCCTGCGCGGTGGCGCTGGAGGTCCTGGACATGCTGCGCAGCGGCGAGTACCAGCAGCGCGCCAAGGACCTGGGCGAGCACCTGCACCGGGAGCTTCGCGGGCTCCCGACCACGGCCGTCCGCGAGGTCCGCGGCCGCGGCCTGTGGGCGGGGGTCGACATCGACCCGTCGTACGGCACCGGCCGCGAGATCTCCGAACGGCTGCTGGCCCGCGGGGTCCTGGCCAAGGACACCCACGGCTCCACCATCCGGCTGGCCCCGCCGCTGTGCATCTCCCGGGAGGACCTGGACTGGGGCCTGGACCAGCTCAGGTCCGTGCTCACGAGCTGACCCCGCTGCCGCGGCCGACACGGCCCGCACGGCACGGCGCCGCCGCCCGGTCCCTCCGGGCGGCGGCGCCGTGTGCGTCGCGGGTGACCTGCTGGGTCACTCCTTGAACGTCGTGGTGTGGCAGATGTTGCCGGGGCCGTTCCAGCAGATCACCATCTTGTACGTCCACGGGTGGGTGATCTCGCGCTTCATGTAGTCGCACCCCGCGTCCCCGCCGTCGTCGACGGTGCCCATCAGCGCCCACGGCCCCTGGTCGATGTAGAGCCGCCCGGTGACGCCGTAGCCGTCCTTCTGCGTGTCGCAGATCTTGAACGTGTCCGGGTCGGGGTCCAGGTGTGCCATGTAGCCGACCTGGTGGCCGTCGATGTCGCTCAAGATGTTGTACGTGTCCCCGGCGGCGGCCGACCCGGTCACCCCGATGACCAGCCCCACAGCGGCACATGAGACAGCGAATGCACGGGCCACTCGTCTCCTGAGCACGTTCGAACTCCTCCCGGTCAGCTGAAATCTTGTCGGGAACACAACATCATCTACACGTGTGCGTCAAGAGTGTGCACAGACAGTGAAGACCGTCGGAGCCGACTCTCATCCCCGACACCGCAGACGACCCGAACTGCACCGGGAGGCACGGGACTTCGTGACTGCCCGACGGGCAGGGCCGCCACCTGCGGCGCTCCTACGGACCGCCCGACCCGCACGCCAGCGCCCCGCACAGGGCGTCCAGCGCGGCGGTGCAGGCGTGTTCGGGCGGGGTGCCGTAGCCGACCACCAGCGCCGGGTCCGGCGGCGGCTGGGCGGGGGCCGCCGGGTGCCGGAAGGCGGACAGCGGGTCGAGGGCGACCCCGGCGCGGTGCAGCGCGCGCAGGGCGTCCGCTTCCGTCGTGCCCGGCGGCAGACGGAGGAGGGCGTGCAGGCCCGCGGCGATACCGGTGGCACGCACCTCGGGGACGCGGGCGGCCAGTCGGCCGACGAGTCGGTCGCGGCGTGCGCGGTAGCGCTGCCGCATGGCGCGTACGTGACGGTCGTAGGCGCCGCGTTCCAGGAAGTCCGCGAGCGTGAGCTGGTCGAGGGCGCCGGTGGTCCACTCCGCAGGCGTCTTCGCCGCCAGCACCGCCTCCACGAGGTGGTCGGGCAGCACCATCCAGGCCAGCCGCAGAGCCGGCGCCAGGGCCTTGCTGGCGGTGCCCAGATGGACGACCCGGTCGGGGTCGAGCCCCTGCAAAGCCCCCACGGGCTCCCTGTCGTACCGGAACTCGCCGTCGTAGTCGTCCTCCAGCACCAGCCCGCCGGTCCGCCCGGCCCAGTCCACGACCGCCGCCCTGCGGTCGGGATGCAGCGGGACGCCGACCGGGTACTGGTGCGCGGGGGTCAGCAGCACGGCGCGGACGCCGGCGAAGCGCGGCTCGGAGTCCAGCAGCGGGGTGCGGGCGCCGTGCGCGTCCACCGGCAGCGGACGGGTGCGGCCCGGGGCGGACTCCAGCAGTTCGCGGTGGAAGGGCAGCCCGTACTCCTCGACGGCCAGCTCCCCCGGCACCGCGCGGGCCAGCAGCGCCAGCCCCTGCCCGAAACCGGCGCACACCACGATGCGTTCCGGCGCCGCGCGCACCCCGCGGGACCGGGCCAGGTAGTCGGCGAGGGCCCGCCGCAGCTCCGCGGTGCCGCGCGGATCGCCGTGCGAGAAGGCGGCCGCGGGCGCGGCGGTCAGCGCGCGGCGCGCCGAGGCCAGCCAGGCCGAGCGCGGGAACGCCGAGACATCCGGCGCCCCGGTGCGCAGATCGTGCCGGGGGCGCTCAGCGCAGCGCCGGTACCGCGAGAGCACACCGCTTCCGGCGCCGCCGGGCCGGTGCGGGGTGCGCGGGCGGCCGGGCGGCAGCGGCTCCGCGCGCTCCGCCACCCGGGTGCCCGACCCCTGCCGCGCCGACAGCCACCCCTCCGCGACGAGTTCGGCGTACGCGGCGGCGACCGTGTTGCGGGCCAGCCCGAGGTCGGCGGCGAGCGCGCGGGAGGACGGCAGCCGGGTGCCCGGGGTGAGCCGTCCGCTGCGGACCGCGTCGCGGAGGGCGGCCAGCAGGGCGGCGCGAGGCCGGTGCGTGCCGGAATCGCCGGTCGGGCCGAGGGCCAGGTCCAGGTGGAGGTCGCTGCCGGTGCGGGGCGCGCGGGATGCGCGAGACGCCCGGGAGCCGGCCCCGGAAGAAGAATTGGCCCACGAATCTGCCATGGAAGTGGACCATACACATGAACCACTTCCGCATAGGCTCGCAGCCATGACGACCACACCGCGGATGGACATCTGGCAGACCGCCCCCCGGATGATGAAGGGCATGTACGCCTTCCAGCAGGCCGCCTCGGCGGCGGGGCTCGAACCCGTGATCGGCGAGCTGGTCAAGATCCGCGCCTCGCAGATCAACCGCTGCGCCTACTGCCTGGACATGCACCTCGCCGACGCCCGCAAGGCGGGCGAGTCGCAACTGCGGCTGGACCTGCTCGCCGCCTGGGAGGAGAGCGGCGACCTGTTCACGGAGCGGGAGCAGGCCGCACTCGCCCTGACGGAGGCCGTCACCGAACTGACGGACGGCTTCGTGCCCGACGCGGTGTACGCGCGCGCCGCCGCGCACTTCGAGGAGGCCGAACTCGCGGCGCTGATCGGGCAGATCGTGGCCATCAACGCCTGGAACCGGTTCAACGTGACCGTGCGGGGCCTTCCGCAGAGCCTGCACGACAGCGGTCGGACCGCCTGATGCGCACCGCGGACCACGCTGCGGCTGCGGCCCGGCTCCGCCGCCTGCACCACGACCGGAAGCCGGGCGAGGCGCTGGTGCTGCCCGGCGCCTGGGACCCGGCCTCCGCCCGGATCTTCGCCCAGGCGGGGTTCTGCGCGCTGGCCACCCCCAGCGCCGGGGTGGCGGCCTCGCTCGGACACGAGGACGGCGCATGCCCCGCCGACGAGATGTTCGCAGCCGTCGCCCGGATCACCCGCGCCGTCACCATCCCGGTGAGCGCGGACATCGAACGGGGATACGGGCTGCCCCCGGCCGAGATCGCCGCGCGCCTCCGTGCCGCCGGAGCTGTCGGCTGCAACCTGGAGGACTCGGCGGACGGAGTGCTGCTGCCGACCGAGGAGCAGGCCGGCTTCCTGGCGGACGTACGGGCCGCGCTGGGCTCCGCACCCTTCCTGAACGCACGGATCGACGTCTACATCCGGGGCGCCGAGGAGCCGCTCGCGGAGGCGCTGGCACGGGGCAGCGCCTACGTCGCGGCGGGCGCGGACGGGGTGTATCCGATCGGCGCACCGACGGAGGACCTCGCGGTCCTCGCCCGCGCGCTGCCGGTGCCGGTCAACGCGCTGGCCCAGGAAGACGGCCCCCACCCCGCGGAGCTGGCCGCCGCCGGTGCGGCGCGGGTCACCTTCGGCGGCGGCCTCGCGGCCCGCGCCTACGCGGGCGTCCAGGCCCTCGCGGACCACCTGCTCGCCTCCTGACGCCGGGCGCCCCCTTGCGGGGGCGCCGCAACGGACGGTGTTGCGGCGGTCTCCTCTCGCGTCCGTCCCGATGCGCTGAGGACCACGGACGAAGTTGGCGCTTGCCGCACCCAACTCCTTCCGCAGCAGGCCCGAAAGGCTCCGGAGCGCGGCGCGGATGTCAGCCGCCGCAGCAGCTCTCGCGGAGTGCGAGGCGACGTTCCCGCGATGCGCACTCCGCCCACTGACATCGCGCAGGGGCTGTACAGCAGACCCGGATCGTTCCCCCCTCGGTATGCAACTCGCGTCTGTTGTCTGCGAGCAAAAATTTCCGAGCGGAATGTGTGCGCCCTCTGGATCTGAGTCGCCACGGTGTGGAACCGTCGCAGGCGCTTCCGGCCAGAGCGGTCGGGGGCTGATTCCCAGGGGGGAAGATGCTGTTACGTGCTTCAGGCACGTCCATGTGGCGTGCCCGAAAACAGTCCAGACGTTCCGTCACTGCCGCGATCGCCCTGCTGGCGGCTACCGCGACCGGCGCGGCGGCGCTTCCGGCCACCGCGAGTGCCGCGGCCCCGGCGAAGGGGGCGCCGGGTTCGGCGTGGGGCACGAGCCGGCCGGACGCAAAGGTCCCGCCGGTGAAGGTGGGAGAGACCGAACCGGCCGCCGACGAGGATGAGGCCGAGCCCTCCCCGGAGGTGGCGGCCTGGCGCACGGCGCAGCAGGAACGCGCCGATCGGCCGTCCGGCGCCACCGAGGAGAAGAAGACACGAAAGTCCGCAGCGGCCGCGTCGGACGTCGTACCGGAAGGACAGGGGGACGTTCCCTGGCACGGGATATCCGACTTCCGGATCACCGACTCCCTGGTGGCCCGGGTCAACTACTCGACCGGCAACCTGATGCTGGCGGCGACCGACTTCGACATCTCCGGCGTCGGCCGGAGACTGCAACTCACCCGCACGTACAACTCGCTCGACGCCCCCTGGGGCAGAATGTCGCAGCGCTGGTGGCAGGGGTATGAGCGCTACCTGCACCTCGCCGACGACGAGGTCGTCCTCTACGGCAAGACCGGCGAGAGTCTCCGTTTCGCCAAGGACGGCGACGCGTACACCACGCCCAAGGGCTACTCCGAGGATCTGGAGAAGAACTCGGACGGCACCTACACCCTCACCGACCGCAAGTCGGGCGTGAAGGACACCTACAACGAGTACGGCAGTCTGACGAAGATCACCGACAGGAACCACGGCGAGATCACCGTGGCCCAACACGACGAAGACGGCGAGAACAAGGGCTTCAAGCTCACCGGCAAGCGTTCGGGGCGCTGGATCGACCTGGTGAAGACGGACGCCTCGCAGTGGCAGGCCAAGGACCACACTGGCCGCACCGCCGTCTTCGACCTCAACAGCGCGGGCGACCTGGCCAAGACCACCGACACCGAGGGAAAGACCACCACCTTCGGCTACGACTCCTCCCGCCGTCTGACGAGGATCACCACGCCGGAGGGGCGGGTGACGGTCTTCACCTACGACGACCGGAACCGGGTCACCTCCATGCTGCGGGCCACCCACTTCAACGGTGACGAGCACGCGGGCCCCACCTACCGCTACAGCTACACCGCCGACGCCCCGGACAAGGCGGGCACCACAACCGTCACCGACCCGCTGGGCGACGCGACCGAGTACGAACACAACAGCGACGGCGAGGTCTCCGAGGTCACCGACCCGCTGGGGCACCACCGTTCCCGCACCTATGACGCCAACCGCAACCTGGCCACCGCCACCGACGCGATGGGCACCGGCGGCAACCCGGGCAACGTGACCGCCTACGGGTGGGACGGGCGCAACAACCCGACCTCGGCCACGCTGCCCACCGGCGCGACCAGTTCCCTGACCGGCTACCAGACCATCGCCGGGGCCGACCTGCCCGGCACGGTCGAGATGCCCGACGGCCAGGAGACGGAGTACTCCTACGACACCAAGGGCAACACCACCTCCGTCGCGGTATCCGGCGACGGCGGCGGCGAGCGCACCATGGACTACAACGAGACCGACCCGGACTGCGGGGGTTTCGAGGGCCAGGTGTGCTCGGTGACAGACGAGCGGGACAAGAAGACGAAGTTCTCCTACGACGACCACGGCAACCTGACCGAGGCCGACCCGCCCTCCCCGATGGGTGAGACGACCTACACCTATGACGAGAAGGGCCGCCCGGCCACCGTCACCGACGGCCGCGGCATCGAACTCACCTACAGCTACGACCAGCGCGACCGGGTCACCAAGGTCACCGGCCCCTCCAAGACGGTCACCTACCACTACGACGGGGACGGCAACCTGCGCCAGCGCGACGACAGCACCGGTGTGGTCAAGTACGCCTTCGACCCGCTGTCCCGTGAGACCGTGCGCACCCTCCAGGACGGCTCCCAGACGGTGCTGACCTACACCGCCGACGGCAACGTCGCCTCGTACGAGGACCCCGGCGGCACCACCCGGTACCGCTACGACGCTGCCAACCGCCTCACCGACCTGACCGCGCCCGACGGCAAGAAGACCACCTACGGGTACAACAACAACGACACCCGCACCTCCACCACCTACCCCGGTGGCACCGAGCAGGCCATCACGGTGGACAAGTCGAACCGTCCCACCCGGATCAAAGCCACCCACGGTGACACGACGCTGGTCGACCTGTCCTACACCTACAGCTACGCCTCGGGCGGCAAGACGGTCGACGGCACGAAGTTCCGCACCGTCACCGACGCCGTGGACGACCTGAAGCGCACCCACACCTACGACAGCGCGGGCCGCTTCTCCTACGCCGAGGAGACCAAGGACGGCGAGCGGAACAACTCCTGGCAGTACTGCTACGACCCGGCGGGCAACCTCACCTCACAAGGCATCACCGAAGGCTGCCCCCGCGGTACCACCTACGACTACAACGACGCCGGACAGATCACCCAGAAGAACGGCGACTACTCCGGCTGGTCCTACGACCGCGCCGGCAACGAAACCTCCGGCGCCCCCACCCCGCAGACCGCCCGCACCAAGGGCACCTGGTCGGAGTTCTCCCAGCTCACCTCCACCACCGTGAGCGGGAAGACCTACGACGGCCAGTACGCCTCCACGGACAACAGCGAGCGCGTCAAGATCGGTGCCACCTACTTCCACCACGGCCCCCTCGGCCTCTCAGCCACCAGCACCGGCGGCCAGGACACAGGATTCGTCCGCGAAGCGCCGGGCACGCTGAATTCCGTGACGAGGGGCGGGAAGAGCTACTACTACCTGACCGACGCGCTCGGTTCCACGGTGGCGATGGTCGACGAGCAGGGGAAGAAGACAGCCTCGTACTACTACAGCCCCCGCGGTGTCACCATCGCCGACGAAGACGACGGCAAGGGCCAGCCCTACCGCTTCGCCGGCACCTACCAGGACGCCACCGCGATGTACCACATGGGCGCCCGCTACTACGACCCCCGCATCGGCCGCTTCACCCAACCCGACCCCTCCGGCCAGGAAAAGAACCCCTACCTCTACGCCGAAGGCGACCCGGTCAACCGCATCGACCCTGGAGGGCTTCTCGATGTTCCAGGAGCCGTGGGCAAGTTTCAGGATGCAATGGACTTGGTCAGCATAGGAAAAGACCTGGCTTCCGGAGACTTCACAGAGGCAGCCAAGGGTTCTGCAAGTTTCACCGCTGGCTTCGTCGTCGGCACAGTGTGCACGGCAGCCACCGGCCCCGAGACGGGCTTCGTCTCATCCGTCGGCTGCTTTGCGGCCGGAGCCAACACCAGCGCCCTAGTGGAAAGCTGGCTATCCTAGAGAAGGGAAAGAAATGCCACGGCCGGACCTCCCGCCTTCAACACGGAGAGCAATGCTTCAAGTATTTCTGGCATTCGCACTCCTGTATGCCATCTGGTTCCTGGTTGCCGTGACCACCGGGGGTGACATTCTCTCTTCCCTCAGCGCACCTCTGATTCTGGTACCCCCGGGCCTCGGAATTGCCTGGGTGCGTTATCGGAACCTCAAACGCGACTGAGGAACCGGGGTGAGCAATTCCAGAGCAAGGCGGGCGAGAGCGTATATCTGATCTCGAATCAGGCACAGCAGGTCGACACTCGTGGTTGACCGACCTGGCCTGTGCCGGACCCGTCGGTCCCGGCCAGACCCAGGACTCACCAACGAGGAGAAATCGGGTGATCCAAACAGGAAGAGGAAGCCGAAGCTGCGCCGGTGTCGCCCCAACTCTTCAACCCGTCCTGGTCCCACCGGCAGTCCTGCTTGTCGCCACCGGACTCGTAGCCCTGGTTCTCGGACCGATCAGCCGGCAGAAGTGACAGAAGAAATGGGCGAGCCTCACGAGTTCCGGGGTCAGCCCGATGCGGCGATCGCTGGGGGACTTTCGACCGCGGAAGCACTCTTGGGCTGTGACGGACAGCATCTGGATTCTCCCCGCACCCAACGGGCCAGGAACTTGGTCCGGAGCACACGTGCGGAAAGGATCCGAGGGATGCGGCTAGGGGATTCTAAGGGGGCTCCGCCCCCTTAGCGGGGGGCCGAAAACAACAGGGGCGTGCCCCCACAACGCAAACGCACTCCGCGGAGGGGAACCGACCCCGCGAACACGCCCCCCGCGAAGGGAACGCACCGGCCCCCGCGACGACAAGCGTCGCGGGGGCCGGTAGTGCGTGCGGCAGCGGCGACAGCCGCGCCGCGGTGCGGGATCAGTCCTTGGGGATCCACTTCTCCCACGTGGACTTGTTGTCCTTGATCCACTTGGCTGCGGCGTCCTCGGGGTCCATCTTCTTCCCGGCGATCATTCCGGCGACCTCGTTCTGGTCCTTGGTGGACCAGTGGAAGTTCTTGATGAACTCGGCGGCCTTGCTGTCACCGGTCGCGAAGTCCTTGTTCATGAACTTCTCGAGCTGGTTGGTCTCGTAGCCGCACTTCGCCTCGGACGCGGGAACCTCGCAGCCCTTGGTGTACTTGGGGAGCGGAACCTCGACCAGGTCGATCTTCTCGTTCATCCACTGCGGCTCCCACCAGTAGGTGAGGAACGGCTTCTTGGCGTCGTAGAGCCGCTTCAGCTCCTTGAGCTGGGCCGCTTCGGCGCCGGAGGGGATGTGCTTGAACTTGAGCCCGAGGTTCTTGATGAGCTCCTTGTCGTGCTGCGAGTAGGACGGCGCGGCACCGATGAAGTGGCCCAGGTCGCCGCTCTCGGAGGTCTTGAAGTCCTTGTAGTGCTTGTTGAGGTTCTTGTAGCTCTTGAGGATGTCGGGGTGCTTGTCGGCGTAGTACTTCGGCACGAACCAGCCGATGTGGCCGACGACGCCGAGGTCGCCGCCGGAGACGACGGTCTTCTTCTCCTCGACGTACTTCTTCTGCTTCTTCGGGACGCCGTGCCAGTCCTCGAGGATGACGTCGGCCTTGCCGCTGTTGAGCGCGTCGAAGGCGACGGGCTCGTCCATCTGCTTGGCCTCGACCTTGACGTCGAGTTCGTCCTCGAGGAGCTTCTTGACGACGGCCGCGTTGGCGGTGGCGCCCACCCAGGACGGCTCGGCGAGGACGACCTTGTCGTCGCCGCCGCCGCTGGCCTTGGTGTCGGCGGCGCAGCCGGTGGTGAGGGCGAGCACGCCCAGCAGACCGACGCCGGCCACTCCGATGGTGCTTACGCGCTTGATTCTCATGCGAATTTCTCTTTCCTGTGGGACGGGATGGGGGGACCCGTCGGGGGGATCTCGGGGGACGGAGGTCTCAGTCGCGGCTGCGCTTGGCGGCCGGCTGGGACAGGCGGTCGAGCATGATGCCGAGGCAGACGATGGCGATGCCGGCGGGGAAGCCCTGCGAGAGGTCGCCCTTCGACAGGCCGCGGACCACCATGTAGCCGAGTGCGCCGCCGCCGATGAGGCCGGCGATGACGACCATCGACAGCACCAGCACGACGCCCTGGTTGAGGGCGACCAGGATGGATTTCCTGGCCAGCGGCAGCTGTACGCCGAACAACTGCTGCATGCCGGTGGCTCCCAGCGAGTTGGACGCCTCCATGGCGGCCGGGTCCACGTGCCGCAGTCCCTGCGCGGTGATGCGGATGACCGCGGGTGCCGCGTAGACGACCGCGGCGAGGATGCCGCCGGTACGGTTCTGGCCGACCAGCGCGATCACCGGGATCAGGTACACGAACTGCGGCATCGTCTGCATGGTGTCGAGCACCGGCCGCATGATCTTGTCCACCCGCTCGACGCGGGCGCACAGCACGCCGACGAGCACACCGACGACGACGGTCAGGACGAGGCCCGCGAGCACCTGCGAGAGGGTGTCCATGGCCACGTCCCACAGCCGCATCCAGCCGATCAGGGCCAGACAGACCACGCCGGTGAGCGCGGCGCGCCAGGTGCCGACGATCCAGCCGATCACGGCGACGAGCAGGGCCAGCGCCCACCAGGGGGTGGTCTGCAGGCCGTTGCGCAGCGGGTTGAGGACGATCTCGGTGAAGCCCTCGGCCCAGGTGATGGTGCCGCCGAGGAGGGGGATACCGGAGCCCAGGTGGTCGGTGAACCAGTTGACGGCCGTGTCGATGGAGTTGGTGAAGTCGACGACCCAGTTCTCGGGCCACTCGTCTCCGGCGACGGCCGTGCCGACCGCGGCGAACACGGCGGTCAGGGCGGCGATGCCGCCCCAGACGGCCAGCCGGAGCTGTGCTGCCGCGCGGGAGAAGCTCGTGGTGGCGACGTCGTCGAGCCGCTCACCGGCCGCGGCCGTCGTGCGGTCCAGCAGCACGGCCAGCAGCACGACCGCGACGCCCGCGACCAGCGCGTCGCCGATCTTCAGCGCGCCGAGCGCCTCGTAGACCTCGGAGCCCAGGCCGCCGGCGCCGATGAGCGAGGCGAGCACGACCATGGACAGGCACATCATGATCGTCTGGTTGAGGCCCAGCATCATCTGCTTGCGGGCCAGCGGCAGCCGGGCGGTCAGCAGCCGCTGCCGGGAGTCGGCGCCCAGCGAAGTGGCCGCCTCCAGCGCGGTCGGGTCGGCCTGACGCAGGCCGAGGGAGGTGAGGCGGGCCATCGGCGGCGCCGCGTAGATGACCGTCGCGATGAGCGCGGAGGGGACGCCGATGTCGAACATCAGCACCAGCGGCAGCAGGTAGGCGAACGCCGGCATGACCTGCATGGTGTCGAAGACGGGCCGCAGGATCTTCTCGAAGCGGTCCGAGACTCCGGAGGCCAGGCCGAGCAGGGCGCCGAGGAGGGCGGAGAGGATGATCGAGACGATCATCAGCGCCAGCGTCTCCATCGTCGGTTCCCACACGTCCAGCGCCCCGCACACCACGAAGACCGCGAGTGCCGTGCCGCCGGTGCGCAGCGCGCGGCGGGAGCGGTCGGCGCCGCCCGCGGCCCAGGCGATCAGGGTGCCGACGACGATGACGCCGACATAGCTCATCGACTCCAGCAGGCTCAGCAGCGTGTCGTAGGCGGCCTGCGCGAAGTTGCTGATGTGCAGCAGGAAGTACAGGAAGATCCAGTGCGAGTCGCGGTTGTCGACCAGCCAGTTGTCCAGGTCGTTGAGCGGCGACTCCACATCGGCGGTCAGCGAGCGCGGCCAGGTGCCGTCGCCGGTGACCAGTGCGCTGACCACGACGACCAGGGCCGCGACCAGCAGTGCGAGGGTCTTGGGGTTGCCGAGGAAGCGGGCGAGCGCCGAGGGCGGTGCGGCTTCCTGCGGGGCCTCGGCGGGCTCCTTGGAGGAGGGCGCGGGGTTCGCGGCCTCGCCCTTGGTGAGGGTCGGGGAACTCATATCAGTCCCCCGCCGGTATGGACCGCCTCCGCGGTGCTGTGACGTGTGGCGCTCATACCGCGGCCACCTCCCGTTCCGTGCCGTCCTCGGGAGCGGCGTCCTCGGGGTCGGCGTCCTTGTCGAGCCCGGCGACGACGATCAGCAGGCTCGCGTGGTCGACGACGCCGAGCAGCCGGCCGTCCTCGACGACGCGGCAGTGCTCGCCGGTGCGTGCGACGGTCTCGATCGCGGTCGAGACGAGGGTGTCGGGGGCGACCTCGGTGCCGGTCTTCGCCTCGGCGCCCTCGGCGGGGCGCATCGCGCGGCGCACCGAGATGACCTGCTCGCGGGGGACGTCGCGGACGAAGTCGCGGACGTAGTCGTCGGCCGGGTTGGCGACGATCTCCTCGGGGGTGCCGAGCTGGACGACCTCGCCGTCGCGCATCAGCGCGATGCGGTCGCCCAGGCGCAGCGCCTCGGACAGGTCGTGGGTGATGAAGACCATCGTGCGGCCCTCCTCGCGGTGCAGCCGGATGACCTCCTCCTGCATGTCGCGGCGGATCAGCGGGTCCAGCGCGCTGAACGGCTCGTCGAAGAGCAGCACCTCGGGGTCGACGGCCAGCGCGCGGGCCAGGCCGACGCGCTGCTGCTGGCCGCCGGAGAGCTGGCCGGGGCGGCGCTCGCCCAGGCCGTCCAGGCCGACCTTGGCGACCATCTCGGCGGCGCGTTCGCGCCGTTCGGCCTTGGCCATGCCCTGGATCTCCAGGCCGTAGGCGACGTTGTCCACGACGGTGCGGTGCGGGAGCAGACCGAAGTTCTGGAACACCATGGAGGCGCGGTGCCTGCGCAGCTCGCGCAGTGCGTCGGCGCCCATGCCGATGACGTCCTCGCCGTTGAACTCCAGCGAGCCGGCGGTGGGTTCGATCAGCCGGGTCAGGCAGCGCACCAGGGTGGACTTGCCGGAGCCGGAGAGGCCCATGACGACGAAGACCTCGCCCTGGTGCACGTCGAAGGAGACGTCGCGGACGGCGGCGGTGCAGCCGGTCCGCTCGCGCAGTTCGCTCTGCGACAGCTCGGCGTAGGAGGCGTCCCGGGGGATCCGGTCGGCCTTGGGGCCGAAGACCTTCCACAGGTTGCGGACGGAGATGGCGGGGCCCGCCTGGTCGCCGTGCTCGTGCGCGTTCTCGTGCTCGCCGGCTGCCGTGGCTTCAGCGGTCTCGGACATCAGGCAACACCTCCCGGTGCCGTAGTCGCTTGTTTGTCGGTCTGCGTGGGTCGGATGAGGTCGACCGCCTTCTCGCCGAGCATCAGCACCCCGATCATCGGGTTGACGGCGGGCATGGTCGGGAAGACGGAGGCGTCCGCGATGCGGATGCCCGTCAGGCCGCGGACGCGCAGCCGGGGGTCGACGACGGCGAGCGCGTCGTCCTCCGCACCCATCCGGCAGGTGCCCGCCGGGTGGTAGACGGTGTGCGCGGCCTTGCGCACCAGCTCGCTGATCTCCTCGTCGTCGGTCACCTCGGGGCCGGGGAAGACCTCCCGCTTGAGCCACTTGGCGAACGGCTCGGCCTGGGCGACCTTGCGGGCGAGCTTGATGCCGTCGACGAGCGTCTGGCCGTCGTAGTCGAAGCCGTTCGCGTCGGGCTCGAAGTACTTGAAGTCGAGCGCGGGCTTGACCTCGGGGTCGGCGGAGGTCAGATAGACGCGGCCGCGGCTGCGGGACTTGGGGATGTTGGGGGTCATCGACACGCCGTGCTCGGGGCGTTCGTAGCCCAGTCGCTCGGGGTTGTCGGTGAAGGGGATCTGGTAGAAGTGGAACATCAGGTCGGGGCCCTGGTGCTCCGGGTCCCGCTTGACGAACAGGCCCGCGTCGGAGTCCATCGCGGAGTTGTCCGGGATCGGTCCGTCGGTCTCCCACACGATCACCGACTCGGGGTGGTCGATGAGGTTCTCACCGACGCCCGGCAGGTCGTGGACGACCGGGATGCCCAGCTCCTGGAGGTCCTCCCGGCGGCCGACGCCCGAGTGCATCAGCAGCCGCGGCGTGTCCACGGCGCCCGCGCACACCAGCACCTCGCGGCCGGCGGTGAGCAGCCGCTCCTCCCCGTCCTTGCCGCGCACGTGCACGCCGCTGACGGTCTTGCCGTCGGCGCCGCCGATCTCCAGCTTGTACGCCCACGTCTCCAGCAGGATGTGCAGGTTGGGGCGGTCACCGGCCTCGATGTGCGGGTGCAGGTAGGCGACGGAGGCGGAGGAGCGCTTGTTGTCCTCCGGGTGGTAGGAGAGGTCGAAGAAGCCGACGCCCTCCTCGAAGGGCTGGTCGTTGAAGCCGACGACCTCGGGAAGGTCGAGGGCCTCCTTCGCGGCGTCGATCCAGTCCTGCGCGATCTCGTTCTGGTCCTTCTTGGCGACCCGCACCACGTTGTTGCGCAGCTTGCCGAAGTAGGGCTCCATGGCCTGGGAGCCCCAGCCGGTGGCGCCCGCGGCCTCCCACTCGTCCCAGTCGGAGGGCAGCGGCTTGAAGGAGATCAGGGTGTTGTGCGACGAGCAGCCGCCGAGCACCTTGGCGCGGCTGTGCAGGATGTGCGAGTTGCCGCGGGGCTGCTCGGTGGTCGTGTACTCGTAGTCGAGCTCCCCACCCAGCAGGCCCAGCCACTTGCGGAGGGTGAGGACCTCGGGCCGGTCGATGTCCGAGGGGCCGCCTTCGATCAGGGCGACGGTGACGTCCGGGTCCTCGGCGAGCCGCGAGGCGATCACCGATCCGGCCGTCCCACCTCCGACGATCACGTAGTCATAGCTGGGCATAGGGGTACTGCTCCTTGAGAACTTCCGGGGAGGGGACTGGCGGTCGGTACGGGTGCGCCGCGGCGGCTCGACCGGGCGAGCCGCCGTTGCGCTCTGTTCGGGTGTGCGCGGTGGGATGGGGCCGGTGGCCGGTCTCCTTCGTCGGCTCAGCCTGCGAACCAGCGGACCGGGGCAGGCCGCAGGTTCTCGTACACGTGCTTGGTCTCGCGGTACTCGGCCAGACCGTGGGGACCCAGCTCACGGCCGATGCCGGACTTGCCGAAGCCTCCCCACTCGGCCTGCGGCAGGTACGGGTGGAAGTCGTTGATCCAGACCGTGCCGTGGCGCAGTCGCGCGGCAACCCTGCGCGCGCGAGCGGTGTCGCCCGAGAAGACGGCGCCCGCGAGGCCGTACTCGGTGTCGTTGGCCAGCGTTACAGCTTCGTCCTCGGTGCTGAAGCTCTCTACCGTCAAGATTGGGCCAAAGGTCTCCTCGCGGATGACCCGCATCCCGCGGTGGCAGTTGTCCAGCACGGTCGGCGCGTAGAAGTAGCCGCTTTCGGGCCGCACCTCGGACGGCTGCGGGCGCTCCCCGCCGCACCGCAGCTCGGCGCCCTCGGCCAGGGCCGAGGCGACGTAGTCCTCGGTCTTCTCCAACTGCTGCTGGGAGACCAGGGGGCCGCACTCGACGCCGTCCTCGGTGCCCCGGCCGAGCTTGATGCGCTGCGCGCGGGAGACGAGCTCGGCGACGAAGCGGTCCTTGACGGACTCCTCGATGATCAGCCGCGCACCGGCCGAGCAGACCTGGCCGCTGTGGATGAAGGCGGCGTTCAGGGCCTGGTCGACGGCGGTGTCGAAGCCCTCCTCGGTGGCGCAGGCGTCGGCGAAGACCACGTTGGGGTTCTTGCCGCCGAGCTCCAGGGCGACCTTCTTGGCACCGGCGACGGCGGCGGCACCGGCCTTGGTGCCGCTGACGAGTCCGCCGGTGAAGGAGAAGAGGTCCACGTCCGGGTGCTCGGCCAGGCGCTGGCCGACGGGCAGGCCCGCGCCGGTGACGATGTTGGCGACCCCGGCCGGGGCACCGGCCTCGATCACCAGCTTGACCAGGTGGACGGTCGAGAGCGGGGTGACCTCGCTGGGCTTGATGACGAAGGTGTTGCCGGCCGCCAGCGCCGGGGCGACCTTCCAGCTCGCCTGGAGCAGGGGGTAGTTCCAGGGGGTGATCATGGCGCAGACGCCGACGGGTTCGTGCACGACCACGCTGTGCACATCCGGGCTGCCGGCGTCCACGACCCGGCCACCGGACTCGTTCATGACCAGGTCGGCGAAGTAGCGGAACGCGTTGGTGACGTCGTCCACGTCCACCCGGCCCTCTTCGAGGGTCTTGCCGGTGTCCCGGGACTCGGTCAGCGCGATGTCCTCCCGGTCCCGCTGGAGGAGGTCGGCGACGCGGCGCAGCAGCGCGGCGCGCTCCGCGGTGGGCGTGTGCGGCCAGGGGCCCTCGTCGAACGCGCGGCGGGCCGCGGCGACCGCCGCGTCGGTGTCCGATGCGTCGCCCTCGGCGACGACGGCGAGCGTGGTGGCATCCGCGGGGTCCAGCACCTCCCGCGTGCCGCCGGCTGCGGCCGTGCGCCACGCGCCATCGATATGAATGCTCTCCAGAACGGACACCTTCGGTACTGCCTTCCGTTACTTACTGCTTTCTCCGGGGTGACCCCGGTGCCCCGTTGGGGGCTTTTGCCACGGGCCTGGGCCAATGGCAATCGGGAACCCTGCCCCGTTCTTCCGGTTGCATGTCCAGAAACCGTCGCCAAGTGGCCTTCATCACGGGTCGAGGTGCGGCACCCCCCGGCGGACCGTACGGTGAGTACGTCTTTGTCCGTATTTGGCAGCCCGGCGTGCCGACACGGCGCCCCCGGACTCCCCTCCGGCGGATCGGAGCCAGCAATGCGTAAGCAGTACCGAACCTCACTGGTTGTAGCCGTTTGCGCTGCGGCGACGGCCTCCGGCGGACTCCTGGCCCCGGCTCATGCCGCCCCCACGGCCACACAGCGTGACGGACCGGATATCGAAGAGTTGTCGGGCGAGGAAATAGCGGAAAAAGCGTCGCACGAGCTGAATTCCGCACACTCCATGCGGCTCAGAATGAAAGCACCGGATCTCCGCCTCGACCTGACTCTCGACGAAAGGGCGAACTGCTCCGGAGAAGTCGGGGTCCCGGGCAAGGGCTCGATGCGGCTCATCAAGCGCGGCGGCACTGTCTGGATCAAACCGGACGCCGCGTTCTGGCGGGCGCAGCTCGGCCCGGAGAAGGGCGCGAAGGCGGCCGAGAAGTTCAAGGGGCACTACATCAAGAGCAGCGCGCAGGGCAGCGACAAGCTGGGCGGCGGGGGCCTGGCCACGGCCTGCGACCTGAACGCCTTCCGCGCCGCCTCCGGGGTGTCCGGCTCCTCCGGCCCCCGCTGGAAGCGGGGCCACGAAGGGGACGTGCACGGCCACCACGCCGTCCCCGTCACCCGCGCCCGGCAGCAGGCCCGCGTCACCATGCACGTCTCGACCGAGGGCAAGCCCTATCCGCTGCGCCTGGAGCGGAAGGCGGGCGGCAACCACGACGAGATCGATCTGGGCCGCTTCAACCGGCCCGTCTCCCGCGCCACCCCGCCCGCGGACCGCACCGTCTCCGTCGAGCAGCTCCGCCGGCACCTGGGCGGCTCCGGTCAGGACGAGCCCCCCTCGGAGTCGGTGTAGCCGCACCCGGGCGGCCGGGCGGCGGTGCCCGCGGCAGGGTCGGCGCCGGAGGCGATGCCGGGGCCGGCGGCGGGACCGAGGTCCTGCGCGGTCTCCCGCACACAGCGGCGCAGCCAGCGGTGGGCAGGGTCCTTCTCGTAGCGGGGATGCCACGCCTGTGCGATGGGGAGGGCCGGCAGCTCCAGCGGGATCTCGAAGGCGACCAGGCCGAGCCGGTCCAGTTGGGCTGCGCCCAGCCGCCGCCCGGTGCGGGCCACCAGATCGGTCTGCGCGACCACCATCAGGGCGGCGGCCAGCGTCGGGACCGAGGCGACCACCCGGCGCCGCAGCCCGCGCGCGGCCAGCAGTTCGTCGATCGGCCCGTGGAACCTGCCGCGGCGTGAGGCCGTCACGTGGTCCGCAGCGGCGAACCGTTCCGCGGTCAGCTCTCCGTCCAGCAGCGGATGCCCCCGGCGGACGACGCCGACGTTGGTGTCGGTGAAGACGTGTTCCACCCGGGTCTCCGGCGTCGGTGCGTCCACTACGCCCAGTTCCAGGTCGGCGACGCCCTCGCGCAGCGCCGTGGAGTCCCCGGGCCCCTCCGGGAGCAACCGCAGCGAGACGCCCGGCGCCTGCGCGCGCATCCGCTCCAGCAGCCGCATCCCGACCAGCGTCAGCAGCGCGTCGTCGGCCAGCAGCGTGAACGTGCGCTCCAGCGCTGCGGGTTCGAAGTCGCCGTCCGCTCCGGGAGTGAGGACCGCCTCGGCGCGCTCCACGATCCCCCGCACCTCCCCGGCCAGTTCCAGCGCACGCGGCGTGGGCACCATGTGCCGCCCGGACCGCACCAGCACCGGATCGTCCAGCGCCCGCCGCACGCGGGTCAGCGTGCGGCTCATGGCGGGTGTGGACAGGTGCAGGCGCCGCGCGGCTCCGGTGACGCTGCCCTCGGTGAGCAGCGCGTCGAGGGCGGTGAGCAGGTTGAGGTCCAACGACGGGGCCGAGCCGCGGGGCGGCGGGTAGCTGGATTGCACGCGAGGCAACTTTCCCTTGCAGAGGTTGCAATTGAAGTAATCCGGATGAGCTGCCTACCGTACTGGTGCACGCCGGACGCCCCCACCGGACGGTGCGCCGACAGCCGCCGCGGCCGCGCGGCAGGGCGCCCGCATCCGCGTCCGCGTCCGCGTTCCGCGCCCGGTTCCCTTCCTCTCTCTTCTCTCTTCTCTCTTCTCTCTCCTTCTGTCTTCTCGCTTCTTCTCTCTTCCTTCCTGCTTCCTGCCTTCCGCCTCTCCTCACGCCTCTTCGGGGGACACCCATGCCTGAACACACCCAGCGGCCCGCGGCCGCCCCGGCGCGCCACAGCACCGTGCTCGGACTGATGTCGGCGTGCGTCGTGCTCGCCGTCGCCCTGGTGGCCGCCGTCAACCTGGCGCTGCCCGATCTGCGCGCCGGCAGCCTGCACCCCAGTTCCGCGCAACTGCTGTGGATCGTCGACTCCTACCTGCTGCTCTTCGCCGGACTGCTCATCCCCGCCGGGGCGCTGGGCGACCGGCGCGGTCCCAAAGGCGCCCTGCTGTGCGGACTCGGCCTCTTCACCGCGGGCTGCCTGCTGACGGCACTCGCCCCGAACGTGACCGTCCTGGTCGCAGCGCGCGGGCTCGCCGGTGCCGGCGCGGCGCTGGTGATGCCCGCGACGCTGTCCCTCGCCGTGCGCACCGCACCGCACGGGCGCCGCGCGCACGCCGTCGCCGTATGGACCGGTGCGACCGGCGTCGCCGGGCTGCTGGGCAACCTCGGCGGCGGCCTCGTGCTCCAGTACCTGCCCTGGCAGGGCCTGTTCTGGGTCGCGGCCCCCGCCGCGCTGCTGCTGCTGGCGCTGACCGCCCGGCTGACCCCGCGGCTCGCCGCCGCTCCGGCCGGGCCGACCGATCCGGCGGGTACCGCACTGCTGGTGCTCGGCTCCCTGGCGCTGCTCACCGCGCTCATCGAGGGCCCCGGCCGCGGCTGGGACTCCCCTCCGGTGCTCGGCTCCTTCGCGCTGGCCGCACTGCTGCTGGGCGCTCTCGCGGCACACGGGATGCGGGCCCGGAACCCGCTGGTGGACCCGCGGCTCCTCCGGTCACGGCCGCTGCGGGCGGGCGTGCTGGGAGTGTCGGCCATCTTCTTCGGGATGTACGCCCTGTTCTTCGTCAACGCCCAGTACCTGCAGTACGCCAAGGGCTACTCCCCCGCCCTCGCCGGGCTCGCGATCGGGCCGCTCGCCGTCGCCATGCTGGTGGTCTCCCGCCTCAGTCCCCGCCTCTCCCTGCGGATCGGGCCACGCGCCACGGTTGCGGCCGGACTGGCCTGCCTGGCCGCCGGGCTCGGCCTGCTCTCCCTCGTCGACGGCGCGACGCCCTACCCGCCCTACGCCGGCATCCTCCTGGTACTGGCCGTCGGAATGGGGCTGGCGACGCCGTCGCTCTCGCTGACGGTGATCGGCTCGCTGCCCGCCGAGCGTGCCGGGCTCGGCTCCGGACTCAACGGCGCGGCCCGGGAGTTCGGCAGCGCCCTCGGCGTCGCCGCGATGGGCACCGTGCTGGCTTCCCGCACCGGCGGGTTCACGGACGGCATGTCCGCCGGGTTCCGGCTCGCGGCAGCCGTCGTCGCGGTGCTGGGCGCGGTCACCGTGGTCTGGCTGCGGCCCGTTCCCGGCAGGGCGGAGAGCGGCTCCGGCCCTGCCGGGAACGGACGGGAGGCGGCGGCGGACCGGGACGCGGGGAACGGACGGGACGCGGCGGCGGACGGTGACGCGGGGAACGGACGGGACGCGGGGCGGGGTCAGGACGCGGCGGAGGGGCGGACGGACGCGGAGCCGGGCGCCCGGTCCTCGTCGTCCGGAGCGCAGGCGGCGGCGACCGCCACCCCGTCCTCGTAGAGGTGGTACCGCACCACCAGTCCCTGCTCGACGGTCAGCCGCAGCGCGAAGGGGGCGAAGAACTCCTTGCCCGTCGCGCGGACCCGGCCGGCCAGGTTGCCGGTCACGACCGCCTCGTCCCCTTCCACGACGAGCGCCTCCAAGGGCCGCCCGCGGGGCGCCATCGGCTCCACCCCGGCGGCCAGCTCACGGAAGTGCGCGGCGACATCCGCACGAGTCGGCCGCGGACGCACCCAGGGCACCGTGGGGTTCTCGGCGATCATCCAGTCCACCTGCTCGGCGAACAGCGCGGCGACCCGCTCCGGGTCCCCGGCGCCGACACGGGAGAGGAATTCCTCGACCACGGCCCGCGTGTCCGGGGCGGGGGTTGTGGCGACGGAGTCTGCCGGGGTCGCCGGGCCGCTCTTCTGGTCGGCGACCGGGCCGGTCTTCGGGGCGGCTGCTGCGGGCGTGGGGACTGTCTGCGTTCCGGTCATGCCTCAATAGTGGCCGCCCGGTGCTGGGGACGCGATTACCTGCCGGGTCATCGACGGGCACCCGGGGGTGCCGGCTCCGGCGGCCGCCGCCCCGGCCGGGCCGTCACTCCTGGGCCCGCAGCAGGCCCTCGCCCGCGGCGGTGCGATGGTAGAGCACCGAGCGGCCCGCCCGGCGCCCCTGGATCAACCGGGCGTCCCGCAGCACCCTCAGGTGGCGGCCGACCGAGCCCAGCCCCTGCCCGGTGAGCGCGACGAGCTGCGTGGTGCTCTTCGGGGAGTCGAGGAGCACCAGGACCGCGGCCCGCGCGGGACCGAGCAGCGCACCCAACGCCTCCGGCACGGCCGGATGGCCGGAGTCGGCGAGCGCTCCGGAGCAGGGGTAGACCACGGCGTAGCGGGGCCGGACCCCGGTGGGCGGACGGGCCCGGCCCTCCGGCACGCCGACTGGGAGCGCCTCCCAGCTCACCCATCCGGTGTGCGGTGTGACGGGGACGAACATCAGCCGTGCGCCGTCCAGTTCGCGCGGCGGATAGTTCCGCGCGTTGATCTGGAGGCGGCTCCCGCCGAGCCAGCGCATGCCCGGCCGCATGTTGCCGAGCGCCGCGGCCCAGCCGGCCCGGCCGAGTTGGGCGGTGCGCGCCACCACGTCGGCCTCGATGATCCGGCGGCGCCGCGGCCAGTACGGCAGCACCGTCTCGCGCCACACCCACTCCAGGGTGTCGGCCGTGCGGAGCGGCAGGTCGTCGCGGTGCAGGACGCCGGGCAGCGGACCCGAGCCGCCCAGCGACACCAGCAGGTCGGTACGGGCCACCTCCGGCGGGGTCGCGCGCACGCACGCGAGTTCCTCCTCGAAGGACGCGGCGGCGGCACCCCGTGCGTCGGGGTCGGGCGGCGGGGTGAGGAAGTCCGCGTTCCAGGTGGGGCCGAGCGCGGCGCGGATGAGCTGTTCGGTGACCGGGTCGGCGGCCTGGCGGGCGCGGTAGGCGGGCCGGTGGGCAGCGAGCCAGGCGCGTTCGCCGGGGTGGGCCGCGCTGCCGCGCTCCAAGACCTTGAGGCCGGCGATCGTCTCCGCCAGCGGGGACACCACGAAGCGGCTGCCCGCCAAGGTGTCGGCGCTGACCTGCCACCATCCCATGTCCCCCGCCGCCCCCTGCCGATCCGCTCCGGCGACCCGATCCGGCGACCCGATCCCATCCGATCCGGGGACCCGATCCGCCGATCCGATCCGGTCCCGCCGTCGCCGTCGTCGTCCCTGTCGCCGCCGTCATCCCGTCGTCCCCGTCGCCGCCGTCGTCCCGTCGTCCCCGCCGCCGCCCGTCCCGAGCGGGCGTCCGCGTCGAGGTTTCGCTCTGCCGCGAAACAGTAACCGGCCGCCGCCGTCCTCCCGAGACTTCCCGGCATGCGCACCTACCGCGAACTCTTCCGGACTCCCGAGTTCCGTCCGCTCTTCCTCACCAGCACCTTCCAGGTGGCCGGACAGACGGTGAGCGGCCTGGCCCTGGGGACCCTGCTCTACACCGCCACCGGCTCCCCGCTGCTGTCCTCGCTCGCGATGTTCGGCCCCTCGCTGGCCCAGCTCATCGGCGCGACGACCCTGCTGTCGGCCGCCGACCGGCTGCCGCCCCGCACCGCGCTGGCCGGGCTGCTCCTGGCGTTCTCACTCGGTACCGCCGCGCAGACCCTTCCGGGGCTGCCCGTCGCGGGATCGTTCGCCCTGCTGCTGATACTCGGGATCCTGGCCTCCCTGGGCGGCGGGGTGCGCTACGGGCTGCTCTCCGAGATCCTCCCCCGGGACGGCTACCTCCTCGGCCGCTCCGTGCTCAACATGTCCAGCGGCATCATGCAGATCGGCGGTTTCGCCCTCGGCGGGCTGCTCGTCACCCTCCTCTCGGCGCGCGGCACCCTGCTGGTCGGGGCCGCGCTGTACCTGGCGGGGGCGGTGGCGGCGCGGCTCGGCTTCGGGCGGCGTCCGGCTCGCGCCGCGGGCCGCCCCTCCCCCGCCGAGACCTGGCGGACCAACTCCCGGCTGTGGTCCTCCCCCGCCCGCCGGGCCGTCTACCTCGGGTTGTGGGTGCCCAACGGTCTGGTGGTGGGGTGCGAGTCGCTCTTCGTGCCGTACGCGCCGCGGGAGGCCGGGCTGCTGTTCGCCTGCGGAGCGGTGGGCATGCTGGCCGGGGACACGGTCGTCGGCCGCTGCCTGCCGCGGTCCTGGCGGACAGCGCTGGCCGTGCCGATGCTCGCGCTGCTCGCCTCCCCCTATCTGCTGTTCGTGCTGCACCCCGCGGTGCCGTTCGCGGCGGGACTCGTGATGCCGGCGTCCTTCGGCTTCGGTGCCAGTCTGCTGCTCCAGGAGCGGCTGATGGAGCGGACGCCGGAAGAGCTCAGCGGCCACGCGCTGGGCCTGCACTCCTCCGGAATGCTGGCCATGCAGGGCGTGGGGGCGGCCCTCGCGGGGGCCGTCGCGGAACGGACCTCTCCCGCGACCGCCATGGCCCTGGTCGCCGCCCTCTCACTGACGGTGACGCTCTCTCTCGCTTCTGCGCTCCGCTCCCGCTCCGAGCAGCAGGCCGGGACCCCGCGCAAAGCGTGACCGGACCCCCACTCGCGAGGGATCTCGGGCCGCCTGCTCAGACCGGCTCGCCACCCACCCCCGAACGTCCCGCCGGAACCCCCACCAGCAGCACCGTCACCCGTCCCCGCACCCGCTCGCCGAGCACATTGGCGACGGCGTCGGTGATCGCGGATATCAATCCGGCGGGGGCTTCGGCGAAGTCGGGATGGTGGAAGAACCCCTCTCGGGAGCGCAGGGTGACGACCGGCGACGGCTCGTCGGTGACCTTCCCGCCCACGCCCCACCTTCCGCGGGGAATACCGAAGATCTCGACGCCGACCATCTCCCGGAACGGCTCCGGATAGACCGTCAGCGCGGCCTCCGTCAGCTCCTTGATGAGCTGCCCGCTCACGGGCGCGTCCTCCCCACCCAGTACTTCCTCGTGAACTTGCACCTCGAAGTGCGGCATGACGACCCTCCGATCGGCAAGGTGAAGTCCCGGATCGCTACCATCGCGAGACGAATCACCTTTGACAGCAAAACATCTTTGACAGCAAAGCTAATGGAGGTCCGTCGCCATGTCAATGGACGGTCACAGAGGGAGACGGGGGCAGGAAAAGGGGCGACGAGGGACCAACCAGGCGGCAACCCATGCAGCCCAGGAGGCCGACTCGGCGACCGGCGGGGGAAGCGGCGCCGGTGAAGGGGCCGACACCGGCGAAGGAGCCGAACGAGAGGCCGCTCAGACGGCTGTTCCGGAGGCAGCAGTTCCGGGGATATCGTCGAAGCCGGGAGCAGCGGCCACGCCCCCGGAGACAGGCGACCGGCAGGCGCCGATGGGCCGGCAGCGGGAGCTGGCCGAGGACGACGCCGTTCGCGCGCTCCTGTTGCTCATGCCGCGCATCGTCGGCCGGGTCAAGCGCATCCCCGTACCCGAGGAGCTGCAAGCCCTTGCGCTGGCTCCCCGTCATCTGTCCCTGCTCTCGTACCTCCTCTTCGACGGTCCGATGACCGTCAACGAGCTCGCCACCCGCCTGGAGGTCGCCCCCACCACGGTCAGCCTCCTGGTGAGCGAGCTGAGCCGGAAGGGCGTGCTGGAACGGCAGGAGGACGAGAACGACCGGCGCCGTCGTATCGTGAGCATCACTCCGGCCCACAAGCCCACCATCTCCCGCTGGCTGGCCCGCGGTGCCGGTGCCTGGCGCCAGGTGCTGGGCGACCTCTCCCCCGCCGAGCGCGCCCTGGTCGTCGCCACCCTGCGCGCATACGAGGACGCGATGGCCGAGGAGGACGGCAACGGCGAGGACTGACGCGGCCCGCGCGGGCCGCCGGGTGACGCGCACAAAGCGTCCGGAACGCGTCCCCGGAAAGCCCCGAGGGCCCGTGCGGATCAGCTGGATCCGCACGGGCCCTCGGGGCGGTGCGTGGCGGTGTCGCGGTCGGCTCAGACCAGGCCGAGGCCGCTGACCGCGTCCCGCTCCTCGGTCAGCTCCTGGACCGAGGCATCGATGCGGGTGCGGGAGAACTCGTTGATCTCCAGGCCCTGGACGATCTCGTAGGCGCCGTCCTTCGTGGTGACCGGGAAGGAGGAGATGATGCCCTCCGGCACGCCGTAGGAGCCGTCCGAGGGGATGCCCATGGAGGTCCAGTCGCCCTCGGCGGTGCCGTTGACCCAGGTGTGCACGTGGTCGACGGCGGCGTTCGCGGCGGAGGCGGCCGAGGAGGCGCCGCGGGCCTCGATGATGGCCGCGCCGCGCTTGGCGACGGTCGGGATGAACTCGTCGGCCAGCCACTTCTCGTCGTCCACGAGCTGGGCGGCGTTCTTGCCGGCGATCTCCGCGTGGAAGATGTCCGGGTACTGGGTGGCGGAGTGGTTGCCCCAGATCGTCAGCTTCTTGATGTCGGCGACGGTCGAACCGGTCTTCTTCGCGAGCTGGGTGAGGGCGCGGTTGTGGTCCAGGCGCGTCATGGCGGTGAACCGCTCGGCCGGAACGTCCGGCGCCGCCGAGCGGGCGATCAGCGCGTTGGTGTTGGCCGGGTTGCCGACCACCAGGACCTTGATGTCGTCGGCAGCGTGGTCGTTGATGGCCTTGCCCTGCGGCTTGAAGATGCCGCCGTTGGCCTCCAGCAGGTCGCCGCGCTCCATGCCCTTGGTGCGGGGCCGGGCGCCGACGAGCAGCGCCACGTTGGCGCCGTCGAAGGCGACGTTCGGGTCGTCGGCGATGTCGATGCCCTGGAGGAGCGGGAAGGCGCAGTCGTCCAGCTCCATGGCGGTGCCCTCGGCCGCCTTCAGCGCAGGGGTGATCTCCAGCAGGCGGAGCTTGACGGGGACGTCGGGGCCCAGCAACTGGCCGGAGGCGATCCGGAACAGCAGCGCGTAGCCGATCTGGCCTGCGGCGCCGGTGACGGTGACGGTGACGGGGCTGACGGGAGTGCGGGTCATGGCGTTCTCCGTAGTACCTGACGTGGCTGGCGGGTGGCCGGAAGTCTCTCTACGTCAAGAGACCCATCGGCCAGGCTATCCGACCCCCCGTCCCGCGCACCCCCGGGTCCGCTCAGCGCACCTTCTTGCCCGGCACCGTGCAGCCCTTGCCGCCCGCCGCCAGCGTCGCGCAGGCCCGCGCCTCGTCCTGCGTCCCGACGGAGACCATCTTGGTGTAGGCGTCGTTCGTGCTCGTCACCTCGTCGCTCTCCGCCTGGCCGCCCGGACCGCTGATCCGCAGCGCGTCCCCGGACTTCGCGCTGGTGATCCGGGCCCAGGACGCCTTGCACACCGTGCTGTGCCGGACTTCGACGAAGCTGCGGCCGACCCAGGCCGAGCTGCTGGTGGCGGCGTGCTTGCCGCCGCAGCCCATGGCCTCCGGGTCCTTGCCGGAGCAGTCCTCGCCCGAGCACTTCACCCCGGCGGGAAGCTGCGGCGCCGTCCGGCTGGGGGTGGGCTTCGGCTCCGCGGCCTCCTCCTCGCCGTCTTCGCCGGTGCCGAAGAAGAGGACGGCACCTGCGGCGACGACGAGGACGGCCACCAGGGAAGCGAGCAGCACGGTGACCCTGCGCCGTCCGCCCGACGCCTGCGCGGCGCGGTCGCCCTCGGCTCCCCGTACGGCGGCCGGCGCGGTGGCGCCCGGTACGCCGCCGCCCGCGGCCGACGGCTGTCCGGTGCCGCCCGGTGCGCCGCCGGTGCCCCGGTCGCCGACCGGGCCGGTGGGCCGCCCGCCGGTCGCGGGGGCGGGGGTGCCCCAGTCGGTCGCGTCCGACCGGTGGCGCCGCTCCCGCTCACGCGCCTTGTCCGCGCGCGCCCCGTCCAGGCGCGCCTCGTCCGGGCCCTGCCGGTCCCCTGCCGCCCTGTCGGCGCGCGCCTTCTCGCCCGCCGCGCGGATGGCGTCCGTGCGCAGGACCGCCGTCTCCACGTCCTGGCCGCCAGGGCCGCCGGGGCCGCCGGGGCCGCCGGGAGGATCTTGCGGGGTGCCGTCCCGGCCGGGCGTCGCGCCCTGGCCCGGTGTCGCGTTCCGGCCAGGCGTCGCGCCCTGGCCGGGGGCACCCCGCTGCGGGGGCACCCCGTGATCGGGCCCGAAGTCCTGGCGCGGCGGGGCGGACTGGTGCGGCGGGGCGGACTGGTGCGGCGGGCCGGACTGGCGCGGCGGGGCGGACTGGTGCGGCGACGCCGCTTGGTGCGGCACCGCGGGGGTGCCGCCGTCCGCGGCGGGCTCCTGCGCGGGAGGGCCGGCGTCGGGGGCGGCACCCTGCGCCGGGCCCCTGCCCCTGCGCCGCTTGCGCCCCTTTCCGGACGCCTGCTCCGATGGCTCGTCCAACGCGGCCCGCGCCTGGGCGATCTGAATGGCCTCCAGCGTGGTGTCGCGGCGCATCTCGCTCCGGCTCCACGCGCGTTCGGCCAGCTCCCACATGGTGCCGAGGTGCCGCACATCCGTCCCGGTCACCTCGGCGAGGGCCTGGGTGGCGCCGCGGGGCGGCAGCAGCCTGCCGTTCAGGTAACGCTCCCACGACGACTTGCTGTACCCGGTACGGTCGGCGAGGGTGGCGACACTCAACCCGCTGCGGTCGACGAGCCGCCGCAACTGGCTGGCGAACTCCCGGATCTGCGGGTCCAGATCCTCCGGTAGCGACCTCCAACGAGGCATGGCCTCCCCCTTGTCCGCGAGTGCGCTCTCAGCATTCCTTCCCCCGTGTCGCGCCACGGCCTCAGGTGCTCGTTCGCGCAAACGCCCCCTAGTCTGCCAGCCCGTCCGGACACCAACGGTCCACGCACCGCCTCCGGGTGACCCGTCCTGCCCGACGGCGCGTGCGGCACGTGCTCTCGGCACCGTACGGACGGCACCCTACGGACGGCACCGGAAGCCGCCTGCCGCCGGGCCGACAGTCGGGGCAACCGGCGGACCGGCCGGACCGGCGGACCGGTCGGACCGACAGATCGGCGGACCGGCGGACCGGCGGACCGGCGACGTGACGGTTCGCCCCACGAGGGTGCCGGGCGGACCGACCGTCGCGGGGGCGGGGCAGCGGCGCCACGCCCCCGACGGAGCGCCCGTCAGCGCACGGTGAAGTGCACGACGGTGTCCAGGAACGGCAGCGAGAGCCATGGCTTCGGCTGGGCCATCAGGGCCAGCAGCACGATGGCGAGGCCCAGCACGCCGTAGGTGATCATGTCGGTGAAGCGCGAACGCACCGCCAGCATGCCGACCGACGGCTTGCCCCAGCGCAGCAGCGCCCCGCCGACCAGGGACAGGCCGATGACGAGGGTGCCCGCGCGGAACTCCGCAATGGTCACCAGCAGTCCGGCCAGCACCCCGAGGCACACGGCCAGCAGCGGCCACTGCCGATACGGTGCCGGGCGGTGCCCTCCTATGGCGCGCCCTCCGCCCTCGGGACGCGCGGTGTCCCGGGTCAGCACCGGGAAGCGCCGCGACGCCTTCCTCGGTGGAGCCGCCTCCTGCCCCGCCATCGCGGAGTCTCCCTTCAGTCCGCCGTCCGCGGTGCCGTTCCCGGCCCTGTTCCCGGTCCCATTCCCGTCGCCGGTTCCGTCGTCGGTTCCGTCGTCGGTTCCGTCGTCGGTTCCGTCATCGGTTCCGTCATCGGTTCCGTCGTCGGTTCCGTCATCGGTCGCGGCGCCGGTTCCGTCAGCGCCCGCGCCACCGCTCCGGTCGCCGCTCGCGCCCTCGTCGCCACCGGTCCGGTCGCCCCTCCGGTCGGCGTGGCCACCGGTCAGGCCCTCGTCGCCGTCCGCGGCGGCGGTGCGGTCGCCCTCTTCCATGGCGGCATTCTCCCCTGCCGCGGCGCTCAGCCGGCCGCCGTCTCGGCCGCCTCCACCACGTTCACCAGCAGTTGCGCCCGGGTCATCGGGCCGACACCGCCCGGGTTGGGCGAGATCCAGCCGGCGACCTCGGCCACCCCGGGGTGCACGTCGCCCGCGATCTTGCCGTTCTCGTCCCGGCTGACCCCGACGTCCAGGACGGCGGCGCCCGGGCGGATGTCCTCCGGCTTGACCAGATGCGGCACCCCGGCCGCCGCGACCACGATGTCCGCCTGGCGCAGCAGCCCCGGCAGATCACGGGTCCCGGTGTGGCACTGCGTCACCGTGGCGTTCTCGCTCCGCCGGGTCAGCAGCAGCGGCAGCGGGCGGCCCGCGGTCACCCCGCGTCCGACCACCACCACGTGGGCGCCGTTCAACTCGACGCCGTAGCGGCGCAGCAGCACCACCATGCCCTGCGGGGTGCAGGGCAGCGGTGCCTGCTTGTTGAGCACCAGGCGGCCCAGGTTGGTCGGGTGCAGGCCGTCGGCGTCCTTGGCCGGGTCCATCAGCTCCAGCACCCGGTTGACGTCGATGCCCTTGGGCAGCGGGAGCTGGACGATGTAGCCGGTGCAGGCCGGGTCCTCGTTCAACTCGCGGACGACCGCCTCGATCTCCTCCTGGGTCGCCGTCGCGGGCAACTGCCGCTGGATGGAGTTGATGCCGATCTGCCGGCTGTCGCGGTGCTTGCCCGCGACGTACTTCTGGGAACCGACGTCCTCACCGACGAGCAGAGTGCCCAGGCCGGGCGTGACGCCCTTCGCCTTGAGCGCCTCGACACGGGTGGTCAGGTCGGACTTGATCGCGGCGGCGGTGGCCTTGCCATCGAGAATCTGGGCGGTCATGCGCCCCATCCTCGCGGATCCGGGGCCCTGGTCTCCACTCAGGTGCCGCCGACCCCGCCCAGCGGTGCGCAGCGGGGCCGCCGGGCCGTGCGCGAGGGTCCGTACCCGGGGTGCCGGGCGCGCGGGTCGCACCCGGGGTGCCGGGCGCGCGGTGCCGCCGTGCGCTCCCCGTCGCGCGCGGTGCGATCCGGCGTCACCCTTGTGGCGTCCTGTTGGCAACGGGACGGCAAAGGTCGGTTCATGTACCCCTCTGCTCCCCCTACGCTCCGTTGCGAATGCGCACGGAGGGTCAGTAGCGTGCAGGACGTGTTCAGCGTGATCATCGTCCCGGACGGGTGCCGGGGACTCGAGGGGCAGTACCGGCTGGAGCCGGGCCATACGCTGCGCTTCGGGCGCACGGCACCCACAGGCACCGGCCTGGCACTCTCCCACCCTGCCGTCGCATGCGCGGCGGGGGAGATCACCGCGACCGGCGCCTTCTGGATACTCACCAACTTCAGCAGCGATCAGACCTACCTCGTCGAGAATCCCGAGGGCGCGGGGGAGCACATCAGGGTCGCGCCCGGCCGCGCGGACGCCCCGGTCCCCTTCGAGTTCGCACGCGTCCGCCTGTGCGCGGGCGAGGCGGGGGCCGGGTGCGGGTTCGACGTCCTGGCGCCGCGCCACGACTACCTGGCGTCCGCCGACTCGCTCGTCGCCGGCGCACGGTCCCGTGCACAGCGCGCCGCCACCCTCCGTCCCGACGCCGCGCACGGCGAGGGGAACCGGCGCGCGGACCGGACCGAAGACCCGTCCGCGAGTATGACGGAGAACCCGGCCGGGGGCGGGGCAGGGGACCCGGCCGAGGACCGGACGCAGGACTGGCGCTTCGACCCCTTTCCGCGCCCCTACCCACTGGACCACTCCTGCCACTACTTCCTCGTCCTGGCGGCACTGTGCGAGGCGTCCCTGCGCGGGGACGCGGCGGCCCCGGTGCCGGATGTCGTGGAACTGACGGAGCGGCTGCGCCCGGTGTGGCCGGATGCCTCCCCGGCAGCCGTCGCCTGGAACATCGACTACCTCCGGCTGAAGCTGCGACTGCGCGCACCGGACGCCGCGGAGAGCGTCCGCGAGGCCCTGGTGCGGTTCGCGCTCCGGTTCGACCTCGTGCAGGAAGCGCATCTGGCGGTGCTGGACGGCGGGTTGGCCCACGCGGGTGCGGGGCGGGAGAGCCGGGCGGGGGCGGCCCCGGCATACTGAGCGTTGCGACTTCGCCACAGTCGGGGAAGTCGGCTGGACAGTCGGACAGTCGGACCAGCAACATTGGTTCACGGCGTCGGGCAGTGCAGGGAGGGCCGACGGTGCGGCGCCGTACCGGGGGGCAGCGACATTGCTGAGGGCAGGCCGTGATTCTCCGGAATTGCTCGGCCCCATCCGCTCCTCGACACCGTCGGAGGAACCAGCCCGTGAGCTACCCGCCGCCACCCGGCCAGCAACCCAACCCCTATGCGACGCCCCAGCAGGGCAGCCAGGGCGCTCCCTACGGATACCCGGGGCAGGGCGCCGGTCAGCCCGGCTACGCCCAGCCCGGTTACAACCAGCCCGGCTACGGCTACCCCGGCGGCGTGCCGCCGTACCCGGGCGGTCCCGGCGGAGGCATACAGCCGACCGTCAGCATGCCGGGCCAGGTCGTCACGGCCCGCGTGCTGCTGTTCGTGGCGGGCTCGTTTTGGGCGCTGCTGGCCGTGATCGTCTTCTTCGTCGGGCTGGTGGCCAACGACGCTGTCAGCGACATCCCCGGAGTGGACGCGGCGGGCGGTGCAGCGCTGGGCGCCGCGTTCATCGGACTCCTGATCTTCGGCGGCCTCGCGGCGCTGCACATCGTGCCCGCCTCGATGTTCGGGAAGGGCCGTATCGGCACCCGCGTCACCGCGATCATCGCCGCGTCGGTCAACGCCCTGCTGCCGCTGCTGCTTTGCTTCGGCGCCCTGGGCAGCGCCGTGGGCGGCGAGGACGCGGCGAGCATGTTCTTCTGGTACATCCTGTGGCTGGCCACCGCGGTCTTGACACTCGTCTTCTGCTGCCTGAGCCCGGCGAGTCAGTGGTTCAACCGGCCGCAGTACTGAGCCGACGGCCCGCCGCCCGCGGTGCGGCGGGCCGCACTCGCAGGCAGGAAAGGGCGCCTAGAGGCGTGAAAGGGGTCGGGCCCCGCACCGCGGTGCGGGGCCCGACCCCTTTCACGTGCCGGACCGGACCCTTGATGTACCGGACCGGACCCTTCGTGTGCCGGGTCCGGTCCGGATGCGGGGTACGGCGCCGGCGCCGGGTGCGGCGCTGGTGCCGGGCGCGGCGCTGGTGCCGGGTCCGGCGCGGCGCTCAGTGGAAGAAGTGCCGCGTCCCGGTGACGTACATGGTCACGCCCGCCTTGGCCGCGGCCTCGACCACCTGCTCGTCGCGGACCGAGCCGCCCGGCTGGACGACGGCGCGCACGCCCGCCGCGGTCAGCACCTCCAGCCCGTCGGGGAAGGGGAAGAACGCGTCCGACGCCGCGTAAGCGCCGCGCGCCCGCTCCTCACCCGCGCGCTGGACGGCGAGCCGGGCCGAGTCGACGCGGTTGACCTGGCCCATGCCGACGCCCACGGTCGCGCGGTCCTTGGCGAGCAGGATCGCGTTGGACTTCACGGCCCGGCAGGCCCGCCAGGCGAAAGCGAGCTCGGCCAGCTCGTCGGCGCCGAGCGCCTCCCCCGCGGCCAGCGTCCAGTGCGCCGGATCGTCACCGGCCGCCTGGAAGACGTCCCTGGCCTGGGCGAGGACACCGCCGTCGACCGGGCGGAACTCGACCGGCGCGGCCGGCGCCTGCGGACAGCGCAGCACGCGGATGTTCTTCTTGCGGGAGAGCGCCTCCAGAGCCCCGTCCTCGTAGTCGGGGGCGATCACGACCTCGGTGAAGATCTCCGCGACCTGCTCGGCCATCGCCCGCGACACCGGCCGGTTCACGGCGATCACGCCGCCGTACGCGGACAGCGGGTCGCAGGCGTGGGCCTTGCGGTGCGCCTCGGCGACATCCGCGCCCACCGCGATGCCGCAGGGGTTGGTGTGCTTGATGACGGCGACGCACGGGTCGGCGTGGTCATAGGCGGCGCGGCGCGCGGCGTCGGTGTCGACGTAGTTGTTGTACGACATCTCCTTGCCGTGCAACTGCTCCGCCTCGGCCAGTCCGCCGCCGCCCGATGTGTAGAGCGCGGCGGGCTGGTGCGGGTTCTCGCCGTACCGCAGCACGTTCTTGCGCTGGTAGGTGACGCCGACGAAGGACGGGAACGCGTCGTGCTCCCGGGCGGCCTCGCCCGTCCCCCCGGACTCGGCAGCCGCACCGGAATCGGCGGTCGCACCGGAATCGGCGGCGTCGGCGTAGCCGGAGAACCAGCCGGCCACCGCGACGTCGTACGCCGCGGTGTGCTGGAACGCCTCGCCCGCCAGCCGCTTCCGTGCCGCCAGGTCGAAGCCGCCCCCTTCGGCGGCCGCGAGCACCTCGCCGTAGCGGTCCGGATTGACCACGACTGCCACGGACGGATGGTTCTTGGCCGCGGCGCGGACCATCGAGGGCCCGCCGATGTCGATCTGCTCCACGCAGGCGTCGTCGGAGGCGCCCGAGGCGACGGTCTCCGCGAACGGGTAGAGGTTGACGACCACCAGCTCGAACGGCTCGACGCCCAGCTCGCCCAACTGCTCGCGGTGCGCCGCCAGCCGCTGGTCGGCGAGGATGCCCGCGTGCACGCGCGGGTGCAGCGTCTTGACCCGCCCGTCCAGGCACTCGGGGAAGCCGGTCAGCTCCTCGACAGGGGTGACCGGAACCCCGGCGTCCGCGATCCGCTTCGCCGTCGAACCGGTCGAGACGAGCTGCACCCCGGCGGCGTGCAGCCCCCGCGCCAGCTCCTCCAGCCCCGTCTTGTCGTACACACTGACCAGCGCGCGGCGGATCGGCCGCTTGGCGCCCAGCGCAGCATTCTCACTCATGACCCAGTCGTACCCTTCTCATGTTCGGCCCCTCGAGGGTGTAGCCGTGGCGGGCGATACGCCCCACCACCTCGACGAGCAGCCGTCGCTCGACTTCCTTGATCCGCTCGTGCAGGGCGGCACCCTCGTCGGTGTGGTCCTCGTCCCGGATCTCGACCGCGCGCTGCGCGATGACGGGACCGGTGTCGACGCCGTCGTCGACGAAGTGGACGGTGCATCCGGTCACCTTCGCGCCGTACGCGAGCGCGTCGCGTACGCCGTGGGCACCGGGAAAACTGGGGAGCAGCGCGGGGTGTGTGTTGAGGACCCGCCCGCCGAACCGCGCCAGGAACCGGCTGCCGACCACCTTCATGAAGCCCGCCGAGACCACCAGGTCCGGTGCGTGTGCCTCGGTCGCCCCGGTGAGGGCGGCATCCCACTCGGCGCGGTCGGCGAAGTCCTTGACCCGGCACACGAAGGTGGGGATCCCGGCCCGCTCGGCCCGTGCCAGCCCCTCGATGCCGCTCCGGTCGGCCCCGACGGCGACGATCTCGTACGGGGTGCCGACCGCGGGGTCGGCCGCAGCGTCGAGCAGCGCCTGGAGGTTCGTGCCGGAACCGGACACCAGGACGACGAGGCGCACAGGGGCGACGGGTCGGAAGGACTGCGCGTCCACGGCGGGGCTCTCTCTCACGGGGAGACGGATTTGTGCGGTCGTACAAGTACGTGGACCCGAGGATTCCGGGGAACTCTACGAAGCGTCCGACCGTCGGCAACGATACCGGCACTCGGAACGGCCCCCACGGGACGGGGGCGCATGCGGAAGGTAGCGTCAGGGACACGGTCTCCTTGGGTTCCCGCGGGGGCTCAGGGGCCGCAGGGCCGTGGAAGCGACGCGGAAGCGATGAGGAAGACACACACCAGATGACCGACCGACGCCGCCGTGCGGCCGCATCCGACAGCACCTCCCGCGAGGACAACCCCTTCGCGCCGCCGCCGGAGGGGCAGCCGGACCGGCCGTGGGAGCCGCGGGTGCCGCGCGAGCGCGACACCGGTGAGTCACCGGGGGCTCGCGGGACCGGTGGGCCGGGTTCGGCGCCCTCTGGATCGTCCGGATCGTCCGGCCAGGGGCCGGGCACGGGCGGCGGCTCGGCTGACGGCAGCTCGGCTGACGGCAGCTCGACCGGCTCGACGGACGGCTCGACCGGGGGCGGACCGCAGGGCGGAGACCGCGAAGGCACCGGGGACTCGAACGGTGAGCAGCAGTCGTCGGGCTGGGGCAGTCAGTGGAGCGCCCGGCAGCCGGGGCGGCAGAGCGGCGGGTTCGGCGGCGGCCCCGGCAAGGCGGACAGCGGCAGCGGGAACGGCCGGACCAACGGCGACCAGGGGCCGTCCGGACCGGGCGGTTCCGGCGGCCCGGACGGCCCCGGCGGCACTCGCGGGATGCGTTGGGACCCCACCGACCCCCTGCAACGCCACGCCCGCTACTCCCTGCACGCCGGGATCTGGGGCCTGTTCTTCGCGCTGCTGAGCGTGCCGCAGGTCGCCCTGCTGCTCGGGGCGCTCTCGCTGTACTGGGGCAGCAACGCGCTGCGCGGCAAACTGCCCGCTTCCGCAACGAAGGCGGGGGGCAAGTCCGCCACAAAGGCCACGAAGAAGGACAAGGGCGGCAGGACCGGGCGCAAGGGTGCTGCGGCCACCGCGGAGGACGTGGCCGGCACGGCACGCGGCGCGGAGCAGAACGGCACCGCCGAAGACGCCGACGGCAAGCCCCGGGTACCGCTGGCCGTCACGCCCGCCCAGGCGGACAAGGCCAAGCGGACAGCGGCCATCAGCGGCCTGGTCACCGCGAGCCTGACGCTGGTGATCGTCGGGGCCACCTTCGCGTTCCAGTTCGTGTACAGCGACTTCTACGCCTGCCAGAACGACGCACTCACCCAGTCGTCCCGGGATGACTGCACCCGGCATCTGCCCGAGGAGCTGCGGCCGTTCCTGGAGGACCGCTGACCCCGGCCGACACCGCGGCACCGGGCACCCCCGGCATCTCCACGGTGCGGACGGGCGAACCCCGTTACCCTGCGGATCACTTCGCCGGGACCGCCTGAACCGTCTCGTCCGGGCGGGCCGAGGCGTCGGCGGAGGGCGAGAGGTCGTCCCGGGGCGAGGTGCCTGCGGGGGACGCGACGTCCGGGCCGGGATCCGGCGCGGATCCGGGCTTCCGGTCGGCATCGGTACGCGGTGCGAACGGGGGCGGGCTGCGCCGTTCCCGTTCCGTCTCACCCGTTCCGGAGCGTTCGAGGCCGCGGTCTCCGTCGAAGTCGTCGGGCGCGAAATCGGGCATCAGGCCGCCGGAGGCGGCCTTCATCACGGACCAGCGTGCGCGGCGGACCTCGTCGGTGTGCCAGGCGGGGTCCGGGCCGTGGCCCTGGGCGGCGAGCACGGCAGCCTGCACGGCCTGCGCCGCGGCGGCTGTCGCCCTGCGCGCGCGGTACCGCGTCCACCAGCCGACCCACAGCGCGGTCGGCAGCCCGACGGCGGTCGTCCAGGCGCACGCCGCGCCTCCGGCCTGCCACCAGTACGGCCCCACATGAGCGAGCGTCCCGTTGCCGAGGGGGCCGCTCGCACTCGCGGTGAGCAGCGCCGTGACGGCCCCGCACAGCACGGCGGCGAGCAGCACGGTCACGACGGTGGCGCGCCAGCCCGGTGCGCCGCGCAGCGCTCTCCCGGGTCCGGGCCCGAGTCCGGGGCCGGCGCCGGGTCGGGGTTCGGGGCCGGGTCGGAGTTCGGGGCCGGGTCGGGGTTCGGGGCCGAGACCGAGTCGGGCCCCGGGTCCGGGTCCGACAGCCACTTCGGAACGCCCCACCCACCAGCCGCACAGCAGACCGCCCAGCAGGGGGACCAGGCCCGTCAGGCACCACTGGGGAACGCTGCCGGAGCCCTCCTCCGGCACGGCGGCCAGCAGCGGGAACGGCGGGAGCAGCGGGGCCGCCGTCGTGCCGAGCGGGCCCGCGACGCTGTCGGCGCCCAGCGTGAAGCCGGGACCCAGGGCGTAGGACGTCGCCCACAGCGCCGCGTTGGGCAGCAGCGCGACCGTGAGCAGCAGCAGCCCGAGGTGGCCCGATGCGCTTCCGGCGAGCTGCGGAAACGCGCCGAACGCCGCGCGGGCGTTCCAGACCAGAGCAGCCGCCAGAAGTGCCGCACCACCGGCGCACAGCACCACGGTGGCCGTACCGGCAGCCTGTACGGCCACGACAGCCCGCTCCCGGGTGACGAGGCGGAGGGCGCCGCGCACCCGGGAGCGGGCCGGATCCGGCAGCCGCGCGAGAAGTGCGGCCCAGCTCCTGGCGAGCGCGTGGGGCGGCAGGCAGCGGACCGCGCAGAACCCGGTCACCAGCACGGCGAACAGCGGCAGACGGCAGGCGGCGCTGACGGGGTCCGCCTCGAACGGACCGCCGGAGGCGGAGGCCAGCACGGCGGCGGTGACCAGGAGATAGCCGCCCGACACCCACACCGCCACCTCCGGTGGCCCGTAGTCGTCGTCCGTGCTCGGCCGGGTATCCATCGCCTCCCGCGTCGCGCGCCACAGCAGCCAAACGGGTACCGCCGTCAGCAGGAGGGGTGTCACCCCCACGGGTGCCACCGGGCCGGTCAGTGTCTCCTGCCGCACGAGCTGCGCGCCGTGCGCCAGCAGCCACAGGTCCGCCGCCGTACGCAGGGCTTCGTCCGCACCTCCGACGGGATACGGCGAGACGGTCCACAGCAGCAGGACGACGACGACGGACAGGCCGAGCCCGAGCCCGGCGGCCACCGCACCGCCCAGCAGCCATCCGCTGGTGAGGGGCAGGAGACGGGGGTGGCGGCGGCCCGAGGAGAGCGACGGACCGCGGTGCGTCAGGGGGCTCACAGCGCCATGCTGCCAAGAACACCCGTTTTGCCCTAGTAGCAGGCATTTTGTCGCTGTGTCGCACAAGCTAAGTGGTATGCCTCTCTCCCCCTCCTCCGACGACGCCCCGAACACGGCCCGGCCCCGCTCCTCGGAAGCTCCCGACGCGCCCTCCCTCCGAGGCGCACCGGCTGCGGAGACTCCGGCGGAAGCGCGGCCCGGGGCTCCGGCGGATGCTCGGACGGACGCCCGGACGGAAGGCCGGACGGAGAGGACCCCGGCGAAGGGCGGGGAGAGGAGCGCGGAGAAGGCGGCGCACCGGACGAGGAACCGGAAGACCCGGCAGACCCGGAAGAGCCGGCAGAGCCGGGAGAGCCGGGAGAGCCGGGAGAGCCGGAAGCAGGAGAAGCGCTCCCCCGGCGGCCGGGCGACGACTGCCGCCGCGGCGCACCCGGCCGCTGAACGCCGCCCCGAGGGGGAGCCCGGTGCGGCCGAGGCAGCGCAGCCCCCAGTGTCGGCACGGGACCCGAAGGCGTCGGGGCACGCCGCGAAGGCCGCACCGGCTCCGGACGCGCCGACCCAGGGTCCGACGGCGGCTGCACCGGACCCGGAAGCCGCCGTGCTGCCCTCGGAGTCGTCGAAGGCTCCGCCCGCACCCGAACCCACGGACGAACCCGAACCCGAACCCGGCCCCGGGCCCGAACCAGCGACCACACCGGGTCCCGCCGACCCCGCACCTACGGCCACGGCCGAGGTGGCCCCGGCCGAGCAGGAGCGGGCACCGGAGCAGACAGAGACGACGGCACCGGCACAGGAGCAGGCACAGACACCGCAGCCGCAGGCACAGACGCAGACGGAGCCGCAGGCACAGACACAGACACAGACGCCGCAGACACAGACGCCGCAGACACAGACACAGGGCGGGGACGAAGGGGAACTCGTCACACCGACCCCGCGGACCGAGCCCCAGCCGCAGACCGGCTCGCCGCGGGTTCCGGCTCCGGCGCCGCGGAGCGATCCGGAACCGCGGGTCGAGGTGGTGGCGGAGGTGCCCGGTCCGGTGCAGGACTTCGTCCGGTCGGCCCGGCGGACCGCGGTGCTGCCGGACGATCCGGTCGCCGCGTTCGACGAGCTGTACCTGTGGCAGGCGCGTGCGCTCACCCGCCAGGCCCTGCTGCTGTGCGGGCACCGCCGGGTGGCGGAACGGGCCGTGCGCTGGGCGTTCCACCAGGCGTGGCAGCACTGGCCGAAGGTGTTGGCAGGGGGCGATCCGACCCGGACGGTGCGGGCGACGGTGTACGAGTACGCGCTCTCACCCTGGCATCAGTTCCATCCGAGACACCGCAGACCTGAGGTGTGCCGGGGTTCGTCGGTCGACAGCGCGGTACTGGAGTCGTTCCTGGAGCTGCCGCGCAGCTACCGGGCCGCGCTGCTGCTGCACTACGGGCTGGGGCTGAGCCTGACCGAGACGGCCGCCGAGGCGGAGTGCAGCACCGAGGCGGCGGCCGGGCGGATCGCGCACGGGCGGGCGGCGCTGGAGGAGAACTGGCCTCCGCTGGCACGGTCGCCGCGTCGGCAGCGGGGCGCCGTGCTGGCCCGTACCCTGCGCGAGCTGGCCGCCGCGCAGCCGGTGCGCCCGGTCCCCGCCCAACTGGTGCGGGGCGGCAGCGCGCGGACGACGCGGCTGTGGACGCGCGCTTCGGTCGGTCTGACGGCGGCGGTGGCCGCGGCGACCGCGTTCACCCTGCTGACGACCCAGACCGGCGACAGCGCCCCGGCGCAGGAGCGGGAGCGGGCACCGCGGGGGACGTTCGCCCCGGCGACGCTCCCGGGCGGGCCGGAAACGGGGGCGGGGATGGGGGCGGGGATGGGAGCGGGACCGGGGGCGGGAGCAGGGGCGGGGGCGGAGACACGCACGCACTCCGCTCCCACGAGTGAGCGGGACAGCGCGGGCTCCTCCGTCCGGACACCGGCCGGCGGAGCAGGGCAGGCGTACCTTCCCCAACTCCGGTCCACCAACACCCGGGGGCATCTGCACGACTTCCCGTAGCCCGGGACCGGCGGGCCCTGCGTTCCGGACGGACGGGGCCGGACACGCCGACGGGCCCGCACCCCGGAGGGTGCGGGCCCGTCGAGCGGCTGGAGCCGGGCAGCCGGCCCGCTGCCGGACGCCGAGGCGCCGGACACCGAACCGTTGCCCGCCGGCCGTCCCCGCCGAGGCGTCGGACGCCGGTCCGCTCAGGTACGCGGCGCCGGTCCACCCAGGCGTCAGGCCCGCCCGAGCATCAGGCCCGCCCGAGCGTCAGGCACGCCCGAGCGTCAGGCACGCTCAGGCGTCAGGCGCTGAGGCGCTCCCGCGCGAGCCGCGCGGTCTCGGACGGGGTCTTGCCGACCTTCACGCCCGCGGCCTCCAGGGCCTCCTTCTTCGCCTGCGCGGTGCCGGAGGAGCCGGAGACGATGGCGCCCGCGTGGCCCATGGTCTTGCCTTCCGGCGCGGTGAAGCCCGCGACGTAGCCGACGACCGGCTTGGTCACGTTCTCCTTGATGAAGTCGGCCGCACGCTCCTCGGCGTCGCCGCCGATCTCACCGATCATCACGATCAGGTCGGTGTCCGGGTCGGCCTCGAACGCCTTGAGGGCGTCGATGTGGGTGGTGCCGATGACCGGGTCACCGCCGATGCCCACGCAGGTCGAGAAGCCGATGTCCCGCAGCTCGTACATCATCTGGTACGTCAGCGTGCCGGACTTGGAGACCAGGCCGATGCGGCCCGGCTTGGTGATGTCGGACGGGATGATGCCCGCGTTCGACTGGCCGGGGGTGATCAGGCCGGGGCAGTTCGGGCCGACGATCCGCGTCTTGTTGCCCTTCTGGGCCGCGTAGTCCCAGAAGTAGGCGGTGTCGTGGACGGCGATGCCCTCGGTGATCACGACGGCGAGGCCGATGCCCGCGTCGACGGCCTCGATGACGGCGTCCTTGCTGAACTTCGGCGGGACGAAGATCACGGTGACGTCGGCGCCGGTGGCCTCCATGGCCTCCTTGACGCCGCCGAAGACGGGCACCTCGGTGCCGTCGAAGTCAACGGTGGTGCCCGCCTTGCGGGGGTTCACACCGCCGACGATGTTGGTGCCGGAGGCCAGCATCCGCTTGGTGTGCTTCTGGCCCTCCGAGCCGGTCATCCCCTGGACGATGACCTTGCTCTCCTTGGTGAGGAAGATAGCCATGGTGTGTCGGTGTCCTCGTTCGGTCTCGTCCGGGCTTACTTGGCGGCCAGCTCGGCGGCCTTGTCGGCCGCGCCGTCCATGGTGTCCACCTGCTGCACGAGCGGGTGCGCTGCGTCGGTCAGGATCTTGCGACCCAGCTCCGCGTTGTTGCCGTCGAGGCGGACGACGAGCGGCTTGCTGACGTCCTCGCCCTTGGACTTGAGCAGCTCCAGCGCCTGCACGATGCCGTTGGCGACGGCGTCGCAGGCGGTGATGCCGCCGAAGACGTTCACGAAGACGGACTTGACGTCCGGGTCACCGAGGATGATCTCCAGGCCGTTGGCCATCACCTCGGCGGAGGCGCCGCCGCCGATGTCGAGGAAGTTGGCCGGCTTGACGTTGCTGTGCGCCTCGCCCGCGTAGGCGACGACGTCGAGGGTGGACATGACCAGCCCCGCGCCGTTGCCGATGATCCCGACCTGGCCGTCGAGCTTGACGTAGTTGAGGTTCTTGGCCTTGGCCGCGGCCTCCAGCGGGTTGGCCGCCGCCTTGTCCTCCAGGGCCTCGTGCTCGGGCTGGCGGAAGTCGGCGTTGGCGTCCAGCGACACCTTGCCGTCCAGCGCGATGACCTTGCCCTCGGCGGTCTTGACCAGCGGGTTGACCTCGACCAGGAGGGCGTCCTCCTTGACGAAGACGTCCCACAGCTTGATCAGCACGTTGCTGATCTGGTCGACCAGCTCGGCCGGGAACTTCGCGGCCTCGGCGATCTCGCGGGCCTTGGCCTCGGTCACGCCCTCGATGGCGTCCACCGGGATCTTGGCCAGCGCCTCCGGCTTGGTGGCCGCGACCTCCTCGATCTCCACGCCGCCCTCGACGGAGGCCATGGCCAGGAAGGTGCGGTTGGTGCGGTCCAGCAGGAAGGAGACGTAGTACTCCTCCTGGATGTCCGCGGTCTGGGCGAGCATCACCTTGTGGACCGTGTGGCCCTTGATGTCCATGCCCAGGATCTGGCCGGCCTTCTCGACCGCGTCCGCCGGGTCGGAGGCCAGCTTGACGCCGCCGGCCTTGCCGCGGCCGCCGGTCTTGACCTGCGCCTTGACGACCGCCCGGCCGCCGAGCCGCTCGGTCACCTCGCGCGCCGCCTCGGATGTCTCGATGACTTCACCGGCCAGCACCGGTACGTCATGCTTGGCGAAGAGGTCCCTCGCCTGGTACTCGAACAGGTCCACGCGCGTCCGTCCCCTTAATCAGTGGTCTCGCGGTCGATGTCAGCGTGGGCGTGCCGCAGGGCCGCGGCGTCCACGGGTCGCGCGGCATGTCCGCCTTGCAGGTTAGCCCTGCGTGCGTGCGGTGCCTAAATCGCACCTCACACATCCGCGGTGACAACGGTCACAGCGCACACCCGGAAGGTGTGCGGGGCACCGATCGCCACCGGTCCCGCACACCCGGGAAAGCTCGGGGACACCCGGGGACGCCCGGCGACACCCGGGGACACCCCGGGGCGGGCTACTCCGGTACCGGCAGCGGACGTTTCTCTATCGCCGCCGCCATCACCTCCGGGAAATGGTCGGGTGTACAGGCGAAGGCAGGCGCGCCCAGCGCCGCGAGCGCGGCCGCATGATCCCGGTCGTAGGAGGGCGCGCCCTCGTCGGAGAGGGCGAGGAGGGTGACGAACCGAACACCGGACGCCTGCATCGCGGCGACCCGCTTGAGCATCTCCTGCCGTATCCCTCCCTCGTACAGATCGCTGATCAGTACGACGACCGTCTCCGCCGGTCGGCTGATCCGGGACTGGCAGTAGGCCAGCGCCCGGTTGATGTCGGTGCCCCCGCCCAACTGGGTACCGAAGAGCACGTCGACGGGATCGTCGAGGGCTTCGGTCAGATCCACCACGCTGGTGTCGAAGACGACGAGCCGGGTGTCGAGCGTCCGCATCGACGCCAGCACCGCGCCGAACACGGAGGCGTAGACGACGGAGGACGCCATCGACCCGGACTGGTCGATGCAGAGGATGACCTCCTTCTTGACGGACTGCGCCGCCCGCCCGTACCCGATCAGCCGCTCGGGGACGACCGTTCCGTACTCGGGCAGGTAGTTCTTGAGGTTGGCGCGGATGGTGCGGTTCCAGTCGATGTCCCGGTGCCGGGGGCGGTTGATCTTCGCGGAGCGGTCGAGCGCACCGGTCAGGGTCGAGCGGGTGCGGGCGGCGAGCCGCTTCTCCAGCTCCGCGACCACCTTGCGCACCACGGCACGCGCGGTCTCCCGACTGGTCTCGGGCATCGCCTTGTTCAACGACAGCAGAGTGCCCACCAGGTGCACGTCCGGTTCGATCGCCTCCAGCATCTCCGGCTCCAGCAGCAGCGCGGAGAGCCCGAGCCGGTCGATCGCGTCCCGCTGCATCACCTGGACGACGGAGCTGGGGAAGTAGGTGCGGATGTCACCCAGCCAGCGCGAGATCCGCGGGGCTGAGGCACCGAGCCCGCCCGAGGTCCCGGCACCGGTGCCGCCGCCGGCCGGACCGCTGCCCCCTGACCCGCCGTAGACCGCCTCCAGAGCCCCGTCCATCCCACTGTCGGCAGCGCCCAGCGCGCAGCCGGTGCCGTCCGCCGCGCCCCCGCCCAGCACCAGCCGCCAGCGCCGCAGCCGCTCGTCCGCCTCGACTCCGGTGAGCTGCGCCCCGCCGGACTCCGCCGCCTCTTCGCGGACCGTCATACCCGCGCCCCCTCCCGCTCGTGGCTCCCGTTCGCCGCACCTGTGCCGTCCCCGGCGGACGCCGTGCCGAGCAGCAGCCGCACCGTCTCCAGCACGGCGTCGGCCCGCCGCACCTCCAGCCCGGCACCGAACCCGGGCAGCCCCGCGCTCTCGCCGCTCCCCCGGCGGCTGCCCTCCCCCGCGGGACCGCGGCGCACCAGTTCACCGAGCGTGCGCCGTACTCCCGCCTCGTACTCCGCGAATGTCCGCCGCAGCAGCGGCAGCACATCCGTGAACGCGTCCGCCGGCACGCCCGTCAGCCAGCGGTCCACGAGGGCCAGCAGCCGCTCGTCGTGGACCAGCAGCATCCCGCCGCCCGCGAGGAACCCCTCGATCCACGCCGCGGCCTCCGCCGGAGGCGTTCCCGGCGACAGCGCCAGGCCCACCAGCCGTTCCGCCTCGGCGTCCGCCAACTGGCCGTCGTCCAGCAGCAGCCGTGCGCAGCGGCCCCGCAGCAGGCCGGGGACCCGGTCCCGGCCTGCGAGGGTGCGCAGCACCGTCCGCCACCGGTCCAGCAGATTCCCGGCCGCCCCGCCCTCGGTGTCCGGCGCCGCCGCGCCGCCCGCGTCCGGTGCCGCCGCGCCGTCCGCTGTCGGCACGTCGCGGGCGAGCAGGTTCACCGCCTGGTGGGCGGCGTCGAGATGGCCGCGCATCTCGCAGGCGCCCTCGTCGTCCAGCCCCGCGCAGGCAGGCGGCAGGCCGACCCGGACACGCTCGGCCATCCCACCGGCCACCTCCGCCAGCGCTCCCGCGTCGGTGCCCCGGACATCGCCGTAGCGCAGTGTGCGCACCAGCGCCGGAAGGGCGCGTGCCAGGTGGCCGACGTCGGACTCCAGCGCGGCCCGGTCGGCCAGCACCCGCATCACCACCGGAAGCGCGTCCGGCAGCCGGGCCAGCAGACACAGTTCGGCCAGGGCGGTGATCTCGGCCAGCGCGGTGCCGGGTTCGACCGCCCGGGACCGCGCCTTGGCGGTGGCCGCCTCGCGCACGGTCGTGCCCCAGATCCCCGCTTCGGCCACCCGCACGGACAGCTCCGGCTCCCAGCGCAGCCGCCAGCTCTCCCGGAACGTGCCGGTGCTGCCGCTCCGGGAGCGGGCGGGCTCGCCCCAGCCGATGCCGAGCAGCCGGAGCCGGTGCAGCAGCCGGCTGCGTGCCGCGTCGGTCTCCTTGCGCAGATCCAGGTCGAGCTCGCGCTCTGCTGCGGACGGCTTCAGCCGCACCGCGCGCTGGCAGCGGGCGAGGTCGCGCTGGAGGGGGACGGCCGGGCCTCCCTCGGGCACCTCGCCCAGCACGTCTCCCACCACGAGCCGGTCCCGGATCAGCTCCAGCGGCACGTCGGAGCCCTCGCACAGGACGGACCGCACCGCGTCCGTCGTCTCCGTCAGCCCGGCCAGCGGGCGGCCGCGCAGCGTGGCCAGCGTCTCGGCGAGCCGTACGGCCTCGATGAGGTGCGCGGAGGAGACCTGGTGGTCCTGCGCCCGCAGCAGCCCGGCCACGTCGGTCATCCACCGCTCCACCGGCCGGTCCGGGGCGGTGAAGAGGTGGCGGTACCACCCGGGCGAGGCGATGCCCGCGCCGTACCCGGACCGGCGTGCCAGCCGCCGGTGCGTCCAGGGCACCCAGGTGACTTCGGCTTTCACCTTGGGCAGCCCCTTGAGGGCCCGCCGGTCGGCGGTGACCGTCGCGGCCTGGGTGAGCGCCGGTACGTGCCAGGCGCCGCAGACCACGGCGGTGGCCGCGTCCCCGAACTCCTTGCGGGCCTCGCGCAGCCGCAGCCGCATGTGCGCCTCGCGGACGAGGTCGCGCTGGTGGCCGCCCGCGCCGTGCACCGCGCGCAGTTCGGCCATCGCCTCGCCGAGCGCCACGAACGGCTCGTACGGGTCGGCACCGGGAGCTGCGCCGCGCCGGTGCTCGACGGCGTCCTCCCACCAGCGCTCCGGATCGTCGTACCCGGCCGCCTCGGCGAGCGCCGCCAGCGGGTCCAGTCGCACTCCGCTCCCGCCCTCGGACGCGGATTCGGGACCCGAATCGGGATCGGGGCCCGAATCGGAGCCGGGACCCGAATCGGGATCGCGATCGGCGTCCCCGGCGGCACCACCCCCGTCGGTGCCGCCGGGGACCGTCTCCTGCTCGCCCTCGCTCATGGCGAGCGTGTGGGCGGCGGGCAGGTCGATGAAGCGGACGGGGACCCCGCGCCGCACGGCCCAGCGGATCGCCACCCATTCCGGTGAGAACTCCGCCAGCGGCCAGAAGGCGGCCCGGCCCGGCTCGTCGACGGCGTGGGCCAGCAGCGCCACCGGCGGGACCATGCCGTCGTCCCCCGCCGCCGCGGCCACCGCGTCGGCCTCGGGAGGGCCCTCGATCAGGACGACGCCCGGCTCGTACGCGTCCAGCACGGCACCCACCGCCCGGGCCGAACCGGGGCCGTGGTGCCGGACCCCCAGCAGCAGCGGACCTGCCGCGCCCCCTGCGACACCCGTCATGCGGACACCTCTCGGCAGGCCCGGTAGAAGTCCTTCCAGCCGTCCCGCTCGCGGACGACGGCCTCGAGGTACTCCTGCCACACCACCTGGTCGGCGGACGGGTCGCGGACCACGGCACCGAGGATGCCGGCGGCCACGTCCCCGGCGCGCAGCACTCCGTCCCCGAAGTGCGCCGCCAGCGCGAGCCCGCCGGTCACGACGGAGATGGCCTCGGCCGTGGAGAGCGTCCCGGAGGGGGACTTGAGCTTCGTGCGGCCGTCGCCCGTCACTCCTTCGCGCAGCTCGCGGAAGACGGTGACCACCCTGCGGATCTCGTCGAACCCCTCGGGCGCGGGCGGCAGGTCGAGGGAGCGGCCGAGCTGGCCGACCCGGCGCGCCACGATGTCCACCTCCGCCTCGGCGGTCTCCGGCAGCGGCAGCACCACGGTGTTGAAGCGACGGCGCAGCGCGCTGGACAGCTCGTTGACCCCCCGGTCCCGGTCGTTGGCCGTCGCGATCAGGTTGAAGCCGGCGACCGCCTGCACCTCTTCGCCCAGTTCGGGGACGGGCAGGGTCTTCTCCGAGAGCACGGTGATCAGCGTGTCCTGCACGTCGGCCGGAATCCGGGTCAGCTCCTCGACCCGTGCCGTCATGCCCTCGGCCATGGCGCGCATCACCGGACTCGGCACCAGAGCCTCGCGGCTGGGGCCCTGGGCGAGCAGTTGCGCGTAGTTCCATCCGTAGCGGATCGCTTCCTCCGCGGTGCCCGCCGTGCCCTGGACCAGCAGCGTCGAGTCTCCGCTGACGGCCGCCGCCAGGTGCTCGGACACCCACGTCTTGGCCGTGCCGGGCACGCCGAGCAGGAGCAGCGCGCGGTCCGTGGCCAGGGTGCTGACCGCGACCTCGACGATGCGGCGCGGGCCGATGTATTTGGGGGTGATGACAGTGCCGCCGGGGAGCTCGCCACCGAGCAGGTAGGTGGCCACGGCCCACGGGGACAGCCGCCAGCGGGCGGGCCGCGGGCGGTCGTCGGCCGCGGCGAGGGCCGCCAGCTCCTCGGCGAAGGCTGTCTCGGCGTGCGGCCGCAGGGCGGCGGCGGGAGCGGCCGGGCCGGAGGCCGGCTCTCCCGCGGACTCGGCAGCCGGATCCGCGACATGGCTCTCGGTCACAATTCCCCCTCGAAGCAGACCGGTTCTGGAAAAAGACAAGGGAATGGCCAAGGAAGGGAACCCCCGCGCCGCAGCGCCTCGGCCGATCCGTGAACCACTCTGCACCCCGGCACTGACAATCGCTCTGACCTGCACCTTCGCCCGCTCGACGGGGGGTTGTCAGTGGCGCCGCCTACCGTCTTCGGCATGGGTGGACAGGCGGTCCGCTGGACGGCGGAGCAGGTAAGGGCGCTGGCGCCTGACGACGCGTCACGTCGCGCGGGAAGCAAACTCTCGGCACCCGGGCCGTGGACGGAGGCCGGGTGGGGCAACGGCGCGCTCTGGGGGCAGTGCAAGGGCAGTGGAAGCAAGCCGTACCAGACGGTGGTGGATCTCGACGGCGGCCAGGGGCCCGGGTACCGGTGCTCCTGCCCCAGCAGGAAGTTCCCGTGCAAGCACGCGCTCGGTCTGCTCCTGCTGTGGGCGGGCGGCGAGGCGGTGGTCGCGGAGGGGGGCGATCCGCCGGAGTGGGCCGACGGCTGGCTCGGCGACCGCAGGCGGCGTGCGGAGCGGAAGGCCGCACGCGGCCCGGCCGGTGCGCCGGAGGGGACGAACGCCGGGCAGGCGGCGGCAGGCACGGGGAACGGTGCGGACGAGCGGGCACGGGCCGAGGCCGCGCACCGCCGCGCGGCGCAGCGCGCCGAGCGGATCACGGCCGGTACCCAGGAGCTGGAGCAGCGGCTGGCCGACCTGCTGCGCGGCGGACTGGCGGGCGCGGAGCAGCGGGGGTACGCGCCGTGGGAGGAGATGGCGGCCCGGATGGTCGACGCCCAGGCTCCGGGCCTGGCGGCCCGGATACGCGAGTTGGGTGCGATACCCGGCTCCGGCGAGGGGTGGCCAGGACGGCTGCTGGCCGAGTGCGCGCTGCTCCACCTGCTGGCCGTCGGCTGGCGGCGGGCCGCGGAGCTGCCCGCGCCGCTGGCCGACACCGTCCGCACCCGGGTGGGTCTGACCTTGGAGGCGGCCGACCTGCTTTCGGACAAGCAGGCGCTGGTCCGGGACAAGTGGCTGGTCCTGGCCCAGCGGGACGCCGACGAGGGGCGCCTGACAGTCCGCCGCGTGTGGCTGTACGGCCGGTCGGCAGGACGGCACGCCCTGCTGCTCTCCTACGGCGCGGGCGGCCGCGCTCCGGAGCTGGCGCTGCCGGTGGGTGCGGCATTGGACGCGGAGCTGGCCTACTACCCGGGCTCCGGTTCGCTGCGGGCCGCCCTCGGCCCGCGGTACGGCGCACCGCTGCCGGGCTTCCAACCCCCGGGCACAGGCGTCCGGGAGGCGCTGGAGGGCTATGCGCGGATGCTCCGGGAGGATCCATGGGCCGAGGGCCGGCCGTGCGTGCTGGAGCGCGTGGTGCCCGTGCCGCCCTCCGACGCCGGCACGGCGGGCGGCACGGCGGGGGCGAGCCGCGGCGGTGCCGGGCCGGGTGCCGCCGGTTGGCACCTTGCCGCGGCCGACGAGGAGGTCGCACTGCCGGTGGCGCCGGGCACCGGTGCGGCGGCCCTGTGGCGACTGCTCGCGCTCTCCGCGGAGGGTCCGGTCACGGTCTTCGGTGAGTGCGGCCACCGCGGCTTCGCCCCGCACACGGCCTGGCACCAGGGCCGGGTCGTCCCGCTGTGAGGGAGGGACAGGCATGCCTCGGTCGGAGCGGCGCAGGGGCCGCCCGGCCGGGGCGGAACGGGACCCGCGTGGTCGGTGCAGTGCCGGGACCCGCGTGGTCGGTGCAGTGCCGGGATCCGCGTGGTCGGTGCAGTGCGGATCAGGACCGTCCGGTCGGAGCGGAGCGGGGCCACCCGGTCGGGGAGGGGAGCAGGGCCGCAAGGCCGGAGCGGAGCCGGGGCTCCGGGTCGGGATGGGCGGCGAACGGCAGGCGGACGAGCGGCAGGCGCGACGGGAGGGGCGGACATGACGGTCGGCACAGGGACGGGACGGCACCCCCGCGAGGCGCAGCCGTCGAACGGCGGCGCCCGCGAGGAACAGGAGGACCACGGGCACGTGGAGTACCGGGAGGATCGGGAGAAGCGGGGGAACCACGAGGAGCGGGAAGACCGGGGGAACCGCAAGGAGCGGGAGGAGCAGGAGGGCTGGGGGGAGTTGGTGGCCGCGGCGCTGCTGGGAGCCGAGCGGCGGCGGCCGCCGGGCGGGAGCGTGACGGCGCTGCTGGACGCCGCGGCCACCGAGACGGTACGCCGCCGGGCCGGTGCGCGTCCCGCCGTTCCCGGGCAGCGGCCCGCGCACGCGCCGGCGGACGGGCGGCCACCGCTGCCCGGCGCGGCCGAACGGCGGCTGGCGGCGCTGCTCGCGGATCGGGCACCGGGCGGAGCGGGGGCGGCGTCCGGGCGGCGCGGTGCGGGTCCGGATCTGGGCGAACTGCTGCCGCAGTGGCTGGCGGAGGCGAATGCCCACGGCTACCGGGCGCCGACCGCCCTGCTGCCCGCCCTGCTGGACGCGGCACGGGCCCGTACCGACCTGCGGGCCGAGACGCTGGCGTTCGCCGGTCCGCGAGCGCTGTGGCTGGCCCGGTACAACGCGGACTGGAAGTTCGCGCTGCGCGACGGTGTCCGCCGCCGGGCACCGGACGGCCGGCCGGACGAGACCGAAAAGGTCTGGCAGGAGGGCCTGTTCGCCGAGCGGGTCGCGTTGCTCACGGCCGTTCGCAGGCGCGATCCGGACGCCGCGACGGCGCTGCTCGCCTCCACCTGGCAGACCGAACGGGCCGAGGACCGGCTGATGTTCCTGGACTCGCTGCGCGAGGGACTCCGTCTCTCGGACGAGCCTTTTCTGGAGCGCGCGCTGGCCGATCGCAGCCGAACCGTACGGGCGACGGCGGCCGAGCTGCTGACGGCGCTGCCCGGCTCCGCGCTGGCTGCCCGGATGGCGGACCGCGCCCGCGGCTGCGTGACCCCGGACCGGACGGGTGGCAGCGGCGGCATCGCGGTGACGGCTCCGAGCGCGTGCGATGCGGATATGCAGCGCGACGGGATCGCGCCCAAGCCCCCGTCGGGCCGGGGCGAACGGGCCTGGTGGCTGGGCCAACTGGTGGAGGCGGCCCCGCTGGAGGTGTGGGGCGAGCAGTTGGGCGGGGCGACTCCGGCCGAGATCATCGCGCTGCCGGTCGCCGACGGGTGGCGGGACGATCTGCACGCGGCGTGGTGCGGTGCCGCCGTGCGGCAGCGGAACGCCCCGTGGGCGCGTGCCCTCATCGGTGAGCCGACCGATCCGTTCGCCGAAGGGCCCGGCGATCCGGCCAAGCTGCTGTCGGTGCTGCCAGAGGAGGAGCGCGGTGCGTGGGCCGCGCGGTTCGTGGCGGCGCACGGGCTGTCGGAAGCCTTCCGGGTGCTGGGGATGTGCGGGGTGCCGTGGCCGCTGCCGCTGGGGCGGGCGGTGGTGGACGCGCTGGAGATCGCCCGGGACGCGGGCAGCTACCCGTGGAGCTTCAGCGGGGTGATGGGGCTGGCCGAGCGCTGTCTGGACCCGTCGGACACCGAGCGGCTGGCGCCGCTCGCCGCGGTGCCCGACGAGAAGGAAGGGGAGTCCCCAGGTGCGGGCGCGTACTGGGCGGAGTCCTTCCAGCGGCTCCTGGCCACCCTGCGGCTGCGTTCCGTGATGCTCGCGGAGCTGCGGAACGAGGTGCCGGACAGCGGGCCGGAACTGCCCGCGCCGAACGGCTGACGGAGATGTCCCCGGCGGTGGCCGGGTCTTCCCGGGATGCGCCGCCGCGGCTCCGAGGCCGCTGTCCCCGCGGCCGGGGGCCGGGGGCACCGGGGCCCGCGAGTACGGGGTCCCCGAGGTCCGGCGGTCCCAGGCCGAGCGGCCCGGGAGCCCGGCGGTCCCAGGGTCGGGTGGGGATCTCGGAGGCCGGGTGCGGGGGCGCAGGTCCCGATGGGCCGACTGCCGATTCCGGGGGCCGCCCCTCCGGTCGGACGGCGAGCGGCGGGCGGCGGGCGGCCAGGGGCCGCCGGTGGTCTCAGGCTGCGACCGGGCCCACGTGGGTGCGGATCCAGTCGACGACCTCGGTGGTGCTGGCGCCCGGGGTGAAGATCTCGGCGACACCCTGCTCCTTGAGCAGCGGAATGTCGTCCTCGGGGATGATGCCGCCGCCGAACACCTTGATGTCGGTGGCGTCCCGCTCGCGCAGCAACTCCAGTACGCGGGCGAACAGCGTGTTGTGCGCGCCGGAGAGGATGGAGAGGCCGATGGCGTTCGCGTCCTCCTGGATGGCGGTGTCCACGACCTGCTCCGGTGTCTGGTGCAGCCCGGTGTAGATGACCTCCATACCGGCGTCGCGCAGAGCCCGGGCGATGACCTTGGCACCGCGGTCATGGCCGTCGAGTCCCGGCTTGGCGACCACCACGCGGATCGGACCCGTCACATCCATCACTGCCTCCCTCAAGGACGACCTCCAGGCCGGAACGGGCCCCGGGGTGTGAACGCACGTTATCTCCAGCATCCCGCACCCGTCCCGTTCCCCGCTCGCAAGGGAGGGGGAAATCACACACGGCCACCGGATCCCCCGGCTCCGGCCTCCCTCCGCTTGCTTCCAGGACGACCTCCTGACCCCGACCGCCCCCCTGCGTCCCGCAGCCGCCGTAGTCACCGGGGGCTGCACGGCGGATTGCGCACACCGCTCGGGAGCAGAATGCGCGGGCGCACTCCCGTCACGCGGAGCGCACCAGCTTCGCGCGCGGCCTCGACAGTTCCGCACGCGCCGGGCGCTCGGGGCTCCTGCACTCCCTGCTCCGCGCCGAGTGCGCCCCTGCCCCGTGCCTGTCCCGTGCCTGTCCCGCCCCTGCTCCGTGCCAACCCCGCCCCTGCTCCGTGCCTGTCCTGCCCCTGCCTCGTCGTTCGCCGCGGGAGACCACCGGCCGACGAGTCCGAGCGGGCGACAGGCATACGCGGCAGCACACCAGGTCCCGGCTCCGTCGACGCGCCGCCCACGCCGCATCCGCATCAGCGGCGCCGCACCGGCCGGTGGCCCCCAGGCCAGAGACTCCAGAGCACGACGCCTCCTCGCCCCACCGCACCCTCTGCCCGAAGGGGCTGCACGCTCTGGCCGAAGAGTCGGGCCGAGGTTCCGACCGAAGTTCCGACCGAGGTTCCGACCGAGGTTCCGACCGAAGACCGGAAACGAGCGGCGCGGTTTCTCGGATCAAGGGTGTTCGGGGGCGATGACGGCGGTGTCGGTCATGTGGCGCTGCCGGTGGATTACGGTGTCTCCGCCCGGTTCCGGGGTGAGTTGGAGGCAGGGGCGCACCGGTGGCGATGATCGTCAGATCGGGCACCGGGACGACGGATGGGGCCGTCCGAGCGGCTCACTCTTTCGAACGAATTTCGAACTCAGCCTCCGCGGCCGGTCCGTAGTCCGCCGAAACACGGCCGATTGCCCTTTTCCTGCGCCGCCAAAACCTGCCGAAGATTGTGGCCGTCGCATACCCCCGGGTACAGTCGCCCGCATTGCTCCGCCCCTGTCGCCGAGGCGAAAGAGAAGTTGGTGGTGAACGACCGTCATCCGTCGGGAGTCCCGAATCCCGACGACCCCGGTTCCGGCTTCTCGTACGGCACTTACGGCGTGGACCACGGACAGTCCGCGTATGGCGCCTATCCGCAGGAGAGCTACCAGGCCGGTCCGCACGACGCGTACTCCGCCGGTACCTACGCGCCTCCCGGTGACTCCTACCCGGGCGGGTCGTACCCCTCCTACGGCGACGATCCGCTCTTCGGCACCCTCCCGGGCAACGACACCGGCAGCGCCGCGACCGGCTCCTGGGACACCACCGCTTGGGGCACCGGGAACTACCAGCCCGACGCGATGACGGGGCCGGACGGTTCCGTCGGCGCTGCTGCCGCCCCGGGTTTCGGCCAAGGGCACCCGGTCCCGGGCGACGGCACCGGCCAGTGGACCTTCGGCGTGCAGGAGACAGGGAACTGGGAGACGACCTCCTGGGGCACCGGCGGCTGGGAGGCCGCAGCGCCGCAGTCCGGTGACTGGACGACCGACGGCCGGGGCATGGCGTTCGGCCACGACGGCCGGCCCGGCTACGACGGCCATGCCGGGTATGACGGCCGGCCCGCACACGGGGGCGCCGCATACGACGGATTCGAGCACGCGGCGTACGACACGCCCCAGGCTTACGACGCGCACGCCGGGTTCGGCGGCTACGACCAGCCGCAGGGCGACCAGGGCGGCTACGGCGTCCCCGGCGGCCACCTCGCGCAGGACGGCTACCACCAGGACGGCTACCACCAGGGCGGCTACGAAGATCACGACGCCTTCCGCAGCGCGGAGGCCGATTACGGGAACGGGACCGCACAGTTCGGTTTCGACCCCGGTCATGCCCCCGCTGGAGAGCATCCTGAGCAGGGGCAGGAAGTCACTGCCCAGTGGAACTTCTCCGTGCTGGCGCAGGACGAGGCCGCACAGGGCGAGCACGAGCAGGCCGATGCCCTCGGCTACGAACCGCTGCACGAGCACGGGCTCGACTCCGCTGAGCCCGACTTCCTCGTGGAGTCGGCGTCGGAGGACGTACGGGATGTTCGCCACGACGCCCCCGCCGCGCTCGGCGGCGGCGGTGGCTCGCACGGGCGCGGGCGGCGACGCTCTCCCAAGCCCCGCCGCCGGGCGCTGATGACCGTGGCGGTTCCGTCCGTCGCCGTCATGGGCGTCGCGGGCGCGGCGGCCGCGAGCGTGATGGGCGACGACGGCAAGGACAAGGACAGCACCACCACCGTCGCGGCCCCGGACGCCTCCCCCGTGAAGCCTTCGAACGTCAACAGCAAGCTGGACACCCAGCTCCAGGGCCTCTCCGCGGACGCCGACGACTTCGCCGACCGCGCCAGCCGCACCCAGGAGCGCATCGACCTCAAGCAGCGCCAGGAAGCGGAGAAGGAGCGCAAGGCGAAGGAGGCGGCGCGCAAGGAGGCACTGCGCCCCAAGTTCGTCATTCCCGTCAAGAACCACACGCTCAGCGCGCGCTACGGCCAGGCAGGCGTCAACTGGATGTCGATCCACACCGGGATCGACTTCCCCGTCAGCTACGGCACGCCCGTGATGGCCGCGACCGACGGCACCGTTTCCACGAAGCACAGCGTGGCGTACGGGAACATGGCCATCGTGACCGCGAAGGACGGCACCCAGACCTGGTACTGCCACCTGAGCAGCAACAAGCTCCGCTCCGGCTCGGTCAAGGCGGGCGATGTGATCGCCTACTCCGGCAACTCCGGCAACTCCACGGGACCGCATCTGCACTTCGAGGTCCGTCCCGGTGGCGGCTCGGCGGTGGACCCGATCCCGTGGCTGCAGAGCAAGGGCCTCAGCATCAGCTGAGAATCCGCCCCCGGGCCCCGAGCCCCGGGCCCGGCACCGGCACCAGGCGTGACTCCCGGGGGGTGTGACCCCCCGGGGCATGGCCCGGCGCCCGGACCGTACGGTCCGGGCGCGAACGCGTCGGCGCTCTCGCCTTACAGCTTCTCCACGGGCGCGTAGCGCAGCAGCAGCCGCTTGGGCTTCTCCCCGCCGAAGTCGATCGTCGCCTCGGCGTTGTCTCCGCTTCCCTTGACCGACTGCACCGTGCCGAGCCCGAAGCTGTCGTGGGTGACACGGTCGCCGATCTGGAGGGCGACCACCGGACGGTCCCCGGCCCGCCGGGTCGCGAACCCGGAGGGACCGCCCCGGCGGGCGGCGGCCCCGCTGGTCGAGGAGAGGGTCACCCCGATCCCGGCACCCGTCGCCGCACCCGTCCCGCTCGCGCCCAGGCCGCCGCCCCCGCTGCCGGTGCGCTTCCAGTCGAGGTACTCGGTGGGGATCTCCTCCAGGAAGCGGGAGGGCGGGTTGTAGGAGGGCTGACCCCATGCGCTGCGCATCCCGGCCCGGGTGAGGTACAGCCGCTCCTGGGCGCGGGTGATGCCGACGTAGGCGAGCCGGCGCTCCTCCTCCAGTTCCTTGGCCTGGCCGAGGGCCCGCATGTGCGGGAAGACGCCGTCCTCCATGCCGGTCAGGAAGACCACGGGGAACTCGAGGCCCTTGGCCGTGTGCAGGGTCATGAGCGTCACGACGCCCTCGTCGTCGCCCTCCTCCGGGATCTGGTCGGAGTCGGCGACCAGGGCGACCCGCTCCAGGAAGTCGGCGAGAGTGCCCGGCGACTCGTCCTCGCCCCGCTCCTGCTCGAACTCCAGCGCGACAGCGGCGAGTTCCTGAAGGTTCTCGATGCGGGTCTCGTCCTGCGGGTCGGTGGAGGACTGGAGCTCGGCGAGGTAGCCCGTCTGCTCCAGCACCGCCTCCAGGACCGTGGCCGGACCGGCGCCGGACTCCACGACCGTGCGCAGCTCCTCCATCAGCGTGTTGAACCGCTTGACGGCGTTGAGGGAGCGCGCGGCCATGCCGTACGCCTCCTCGACCCGGGCGAGCGCCTGCGGGAACGTGATCTTCTCGCGCAGCGCCAGCGCCTCGATCATGGCCTCGGCGCGCTCACCGATACCGCGCTTGGGCACGTTGAGGATGCGGCGCAGCGGCACCGCGTCCTCCGGGTTGGCCAGCACCCGCAGATACGCCAGTATGTCGCGGACCTCGCGGCGCTCGTAGAACCGGACTCCGCCGACGACCTTGTAGGGCAGGCCCACCCGGATGAAGACTTCTTCGAAGACGCGGGACTGGGCGTTGGTGCGGTAGAAGACGGCGATGTCGCCGGGACGGACCCGGGGCGCGCCGTCGTCGCCACCGCCGTCGCCACCGTCGGTGCTGTCGGCACCGGGGCGTCCCGCCGTGCCGGGGCCGTCGGTCTCCCCGTCGCTGAGCCGGTCGATCTCCTCGGCGACGAACTGGGCCTCGTCGTGCTCGGTGTCGGCGACATAGCCGGTGATGCGCGGGCCGGAGCCCGCCCGGGTCCAGAGATTCTTGGGGCGGCGGTCCGCGTTGCGCTCGATGACCGCGTTGGCGGCGCTGAGGATCGTCTGCGTGGAGCGGTAGTTCTGCTCCAGCAGGATCGTGGTCGCGTCCGGGTAGTCCTCCTCGAACTGGAGGATGTTGCGGATGGTGGCCCCGCGGAAGGCGTAGATGGACTGGTCGGCGTCGCCCACGACGCACAGCTCGGCCTGCTCCTCGGCCGGGCCGACCAGCTCGCGCACCAGTTGGTACTGCGCGTGGTTGGTGTCCTGGTACTCGTCGACCAGGACGTGCCGGAAGCGGCGCCGGTAGTGCTCGGCCACGTCGGGGAACGCCTGGAGCAGATGGACCGTGGTCATGATCAGGTCGTCGAAGTCCAGCGCGTTGGCCTCGCGCAGCCGCGCCTGGTACATCGTGTACGCCTCGGCGAGGGTCTTCTCGAATCCGTCGGCGGCCCGGCCCGCGAAGTCCTCCTCGTCGACCAGTTCGTTCTTGAGGTTGGAGACCTTGGCGCTGAACGCCTTGGGCGGGAAGCGCTTGGGATCCAGGTCCAGATCGCGGCAGACCAGGGCCATCAGGCGCTTGGAGTCGGCCGCGTCGTAGATCGAGAACGAGGAGGTGAAGCCGAGCTTCTTGCTCTCGCGGCGCAGGATGCGCACACACGCGCTGTGGAAGGTGGAGACCCACATGGACTGCGCGCGCGGCCCCACCAGCTCGGCGACGCGCTCCTTCATCTCGCCGGCCGCCTTGTTGGTGAAGGTGATGGCGAGGATCTGCCCGGGGTGCACATTGCGGGCGCCCAGCAGGTGGGCGATGCGGTGGGTGAGCACCCGCGTCTTGCCCGATCCCGCTCCGGCGACGATGAGCAGCGGGGAGCCCGCGTGCAGCACGGCCTCGCGCTGCTGCTCGTTCATCCCCTCCAGCAGCGCGGCGGGGTCGATGACCGACCGGGGAGCGCCGTCGCGGTGGTAGGCGTCACGCGCGGCGGCTCCGCGGGCGCCGCCCGCGAAGGTGCCCGCGAAGAGATCGTCCGGGATCTCCTCGGCGGGGCCCGGGGCCCCGTTCTCCTCGGGGTCGGGCGGCGGCGCCGCGTCCGCCTCGGGTGCCGCGCCGTCGAGGTCCGCCAGGAAGCTGTCGTCGAAAAGGCTGCTCATCGTCGTCCGAGTCTAGGCCGCCGCGCCGACACTCCGGAGCCCTGTGGAAAACCAGGGCCCTCCGCACTCTCCGCTGGCCTTCTTGCCGCCGGGGGGTGCCCGCTCAGACCCAGAGCACGGCGATGAAGATGTTCGCCGTCGTCAGCAGGCCGACCGAGCCGAAGAGCGGGGCACTCAGCCGCTCCTCGTCGCGCTTGACGTAGGTGACTCCGAGGATCACCACGAGCAGCGCCAGCTTGAGTCCGATCTTGACGTTGTTCACCGCGCCGCCGTCCGCCTGATGGAGTCCGACCAGCGCCACGCCGGTGATCAGCATGGTCAGCGCCCCGTGCAGCATGCTGGGGCTGATCCGGGCCCCGCCGCTGCCGATCGCCTTCATCTGGGCGAGGAAGCCGCCCAGGAGCGCGGCTATGCCGATGATGTGCAGGCCGACGAAGATATTGATCAGTACGTCCATGGCCGCGAGCGTATCCGGGTGTTTTCGGGCCCTTTAGCACGCCCCCGGCTTCCTCGCGGGCACTCGCACCCGGACGGTCAGGACCGCGCATATGCCCCCGGCTTCGAGTCGACAGTCGACGCGATCAGGGCAGTATGTGGACGAAACGGCTCACTTGCGGTCATCCCCGTGCCTCTTCGATCCCCTTCCGCATAGCGTCCTCGTCACGTGGCCGCGCCCCGCCGGTCGGCGCGGCCACTCCAGAAGCAGGAGCAGGTGCGATGCGCCCGGCGCCGCCCGCGGGGAACGTGCCCGGCACCGCCGCACGCCCCGCGGACGTGCGCAGCCCGCGCCCGCAGGACACGTCAGCACCAGTGAGGAAGTGACGGCCGCCATGGCCTCGCACCGCAAGCCCGCCCGCCGCTCCTTCGCCGTGTTCGCCGCGCCCGCGGTCCGGACCGCCCTCACCCTCGTCCTCGCGGGCGCCGCGGGGGCCACCTCCTTCCAGGGCTCCGGCTCGGCGCAGCCGCGGACCCCGCAGCCGGACACGACCCGCGTGAAGGCGAGGGTCGACCGGCTGCACCGGGAGGCCGAGCGGGCGACCGAGGCGTACAACGGCGCCCGGGAGAAAGCGGGGAGCGCGCGGACCCGGCTGGAGACCCTGCGGGACGAGGCGGCCCGCCGGCAGCAGAAGCTGAACGCCTCCCGGCGGACACTCGGCTCCTACGCGGCGGCGCAGTACCGCGACGGCAGCGGCGTCGATCCCGCGCTGCGCCTCGTGCTCACCTCCGCCCCCGAGGACTATCTGGAGCGCGCGGCGGCCACCGAGCGCGCCGGGGACCGGCAGGCAGCGGCCGTGCAGCGCGCCGCGCACCGCAGTCAGCGGCTCGCGCAACTGCGGGAGGAGGCGGCAGGCGTCTCCGCGGAGCTGGCGGAGGCGGCCGAGCGGACCAGCCGCCACAAGCGCACGGTCCGCACCAAGCTCCAGCAGGCGCAGCGGCTGCTCGGAGAGCTCACCGCCGAGCAGCGCGCAGCCGTGCTCGACGAGCCGGCCCCCGCGGCCCGCACCCGGCCGCACCGGCCGTCCCGGAAGGCGGAAGCGGCCCGCGGCGGCGGCCCGGCAGCGCACCCGGTTCCGGAGGAGACGCCCGGACCGGCGCCGGTCGGCCGCGCCGCGCGAGCGGTCGGCTTCGCCCGCAGCGCGCTGGGCAAGCCGTACGTGTGGGGCGGCACGGGCCCGGCCGGATACGACTGCTCCGGTCTGACGCAGGCCGCCTGGCGGGCCGCAGGCGTCTCGCTGCCGCGCACCACCTACAGTCAGATCCACGCTGGCAGGCGGGTGCCACGCGGCGACCTCACCCCCGGTGACCTGGTGTTCTTCTACGACAGCGTCAGCCACGTCGGGCTGTATGTCGGCGGCGGCCGCATGATCCACGCGCCGCGGCCCGGCACCGCGGTGCGCGTCGCTCCGATCGATCAGATGCCCTACGCCGGAGCGGTGCGCCCCGCGTGACCGCTCCGGCAGCGCGCGCTCAGTCCCCCTCCGCTTCCCCGGACCCGACCCCGGACCCGACCCGGGACCCGACCCCGGCCCCGGACCCGACCCCGGACCCGGCTTCCGGCCCCCGCGGCGCCGGGCTGTTCCGGTGGGGTGCGGGAACGGGAGCGGCACGGGTCTGGCCAGTTCCGGCGCGGGGGGCTAGCTTCCGTGGCTGCCCGGGTGTGCACGCAGCCGCAACGCAGCCGAACGGAGGGACCCATGTCCGAGTCCGCCGTCCCAGCCCCTCACCCACCGCCTCCGGTACCGGTCGGACAACTGCACCTGGCCGTGCCGCCCGAGCACGCGTCGACCGCGGAAGCACGCTCCTACCGCAAGCAGCGGTTGGCGGCGGCGCTGCGGCTGTTCGGCAGGATGGGGTTCGAGGACGGGGTCTCCGGCCACATCACGGTGCGGGACCCGGAGTTCACCGACTGCTGCTGGGTGAACCCCTTCGGTGTCCCGTTCGGCCATGTGACGGCCGGCGATCTGCTCCTCGTCGACCAGGAGGGCCGGGTGCGGGAGGGCGGCCGCCACGTCAACCAGGCGGCATTCGCGGTTCACTCTCAGGTGCAAGACGCGCGACCGGATGTGGTGGCCGTCGTCCACAGCCATACGACGTACGGGCGGGCGTTCGCAGCGCTCGGGGAGCCGCTCGAACCACTCACCCAGGAGGCGTGCGCGTTCTACGAGGACCACGCGCTCCTGGACGGGTGGACCGGTGTAGGTGTGGACGCCGGGGACGGAGCGCGGATCGCCGCGGCTCTGGGCCCGCACAAGGCCGTCATCCTGCGCAGTCACGGCTTGTTGACGGTCGGGGACTCGGTGGACGCGGCGGCCTGGTGGTTCCTCCAACTGGAGCGCGCCTGCGAGATACAGCTCGCCGCGAAAGCGGCCGGGAAGCCCGTGCCCGTCGAGCACCGGAACGCCGTGGCGGCCCGCGAACAGCTCGGCAGCGACCTGGCCGCATGGCACAACTATCAACCTCTCTACGCGAGGATCACCCGGGACGAACCGGACCTGCTGAGCTGACATCGGCTCATGTAAGGCACAATCCCCTTCCAACCCACGGAAGTTGAGAGGCGGGGTTGCACAGTGGCCGTGGACACGGCGCAGGACGGTCCGGAGGGCCCGGGCGACGAGGACGGGCACGACGGCGGCGACGGCGGTGCACCGGGCACGAGTGCCGCCCGCGGCACAGGTCGGGCCTCCGACACGGGCTCCGCCCCGGGCGCCACCGGCTCCGCCGCGAGTACCGCTCCCGCGGCAGGCACCGGCCCGGCCACGGGCACCGGCCCGAGCACGAGGAAGAGCTCCGCGGCAGCACGGGACGCCGCAGCACGGGACCCCGCAGCACGGGACTCCGCCGCGGGCAGGGGCAGCACCGGCAGGGCCGGCGCCGCGGCACAGGGGACCGCGCCGGACCGGGGTACCTCGACCGGGCCGGGCGGCGCCACCGGCAGGGGCTCCCCCACCACGACCGGCCCCGCGGCAGCTTCAGGCGCCGCACCCGGAGCAGTCGGGACGACCGGTAGCACCGGGACGCCAGGCAGGGCCGGGGCGCCAGGCACGGCCAGAGCGCCAGGCAGCACGGCCAGGACAGCGGCGACAACAGGCACAGCAGGCACAGCAGGCACAACAGGAGCAGCCGGGACGACGGGGACGACCGGGACGACCGGAGGAGCCACGGGTACGGCCGGGGCCACGGGGAGGACCGGGACCACAGGTACGACCGGCGGGACCACAGGTACGACCGGCGGAGCCACAGGCACGACCCGAGCCACAGGCACGGCCGGGGCCACAGGCACGCCCCGAGCCACAGGCACGGCCGGGGCCACAGGCACGACCCGAGCCACAGGCACGGCCGGGGCCACAGGCACGACCCGAGCCACAGGCGCGGCCGGGTCCACGGGAAGGGCCGGGTCGACGGGGGCGGCCAGCGCGGCCTCCGCCCCCGGCGCGGGCCGCGTGCCCGGCGCACGCTCCGCCACGCCCTCTTCCCAGCGCGCCCCGCGCTCTCCGGAGGAAACGACCGCACGGATTCCACCGATGCCGACCCCGTCTCCGTCCTCGCCTCCATCGCCGCCCTCGCCTCCGCCGCTTCCCTCGACCCCACCGTTCACCCCCTCCCGTCCCGCCGACGGCGACAGCGGTAGCACCGGCGGCAGCGTCGGCAGCGGAAACGGCGGAAACGGCAGCGGCGGCGACAGCGGCGGCCGGGCGACCTGCCAGTGCGACAACTGCCCGCACAGCGCCCGCCAGAGTTACCGCAAGGCGCTGGCCGCCTTTCGGCAGCGCCGGGACGAGCTGGCGGCGGGCCTGGGCGTCCCGGTGGGGCTGGCGCACTCGGCGGGGGCCTCACGCCAGTGGGTGTCCGACGAGTTGACCGGAGCGGCGCGGGCGCTGGCCGACCGGAGCCGCGAGGAGGGCGAGGCGTGGGTGGCGCGGCTGTGGCGGCGCACCGTGGGCACCGTCTGGGCCGCCGCCGGGTTGCTGCTGCTGGTGCAGTTGCTGACCGCGCTGGCGGGCGGCTGGTCGACGGGCCGCACCGCGGGGCTGGTGGCGGCCGGTGTCTCGGCGGTGGGGCTGTCCGTCGCCGCCTGGCTGCACCGGTCGCGGGGCGGGGTGCTGGCGCCGGTCATCGGCGAGGACAACCGGCTGTCCACGTCCCGCACGGTGGCCGCCTGCTGGGTGCTGCTGTCCGTCTTCGCCGTGCTGGTGCTGGCCGTCGAGCTGGCTGCGGCGCCCACCCCGGAGGCCCGCCGCGCACTGCTCACCGGGCTGGATCTCTCCCGCGGCGCGGGGGTGGTCACCGTACTCGCGCTCACCTGTGCGGTCGCGGTCGTCGTGCGCCGCACGGTGGCGGTGCGGGTGCAGGGCAGGCGGCTGCAGAAGGTGCGCGCCGACCGTCCGCACGCCGCCGATCTGCTGACCGACGACGCGGGCCGGGGCGCCTTCTCGGACGTGCAGTACATGCTCATCAACGGGGTCGCGGTGGTCTTCGCCGCGGTCCGGCTGTCCCGCCAGCCCGAACGGCTGCCCGACCTGCCCTGGGGGCTGGCGCTGCTGGTCGTCGTCTCGGCTGCGACGTATCTGGCCGGGAAGTACGCGGAGGGCGGCCGCCCCGTGGTGCTCTCGGTGGTGCGGGCCCGGGAGATGGGCGACCTGCACTCGCCCATCCGCACCGGCGACGACATCGAGATCCGGGGTGCGGGCTTCGTCCCGCCGGGCGCCACCGCTGCCGACCGGCTGGCCCGGGTGGTGGTCCGGATCGGCGCCGTCCATGTGCACGCTCCGCTGATCCCGGTGCCCGGCGGTTTCGCGGGCCCTGCGGACACCGTGCTGAACGTCCCGGTACCGGCCGAGGTCGAACCGGGCCGGGTGGAGGTCCAAGTGGTCACGGCTGCGGGCGCGGAGACCAACCGCTACCCGATCGACGTCGTCGAGTGACCGGCCCGGCGGCGCCGCACGGCAGGTCTCCCGGAGGGGTCGCCGGGCACTTGCCAGCCGGGTAGGCCCTGGGTGAAGAATCGCCTCCGCACGCGAACACGGCTGCGAGAGGCGGGAGGGACGCATGTCTGTGACGGGGCCGACGGGTGGCCAGGGGCCAACGGGTGGCCGTGGGACGGCGGGTGGCAGTGGGGCGGCGAGTGGCCGCGGGGCAGCGGGTGGCCGCGGGGCAGCGGGTGGCCGGGCGGACGAGGGACCCAGGGCCGTCAGCGGCTACCCGGGGCCGGTCGCGGGAGGACCGGTGGGCGCGCGCGGTCTCGCCGCCCGCCACGCGCTGCTCCCGCTGCGGCTCTTCCTCGGCATCACGTTCCTCTACGCGGGCGTCGACAAGCTGACCGACCCCGACTTCCTCACCGGTTCCGGTCCCGGTTCGTTCGCCGCCACACTGACGGCCGTGCACGACTCCGCGGCGGCCACCTGGATGGTCGAGCTGGCGCAGCAGAGCCCGCAGGGGTTCGGTACGGCCATCGGCGCCGGGGAGGTGGCCATCGGGCTGGGCACCCTGTGCGGACTGTGGGCCCGTGTGGCGGCCGCGGGCGGGGCGCTGCTCTCCTTCTGCCTGTGGATGACGGTGAGCTGGTCCAGCGAGCCGTACTACTACGGCAACGACCTGCCGTATCTGATGGCATGGCTGCCGCTGCTGATGGCGGGGGCACCGATGTTCTCGCTCGACTCGCTGCTGGCGGTACGCAAGCGCCGCAAGGGGCAGCAGATCTTCGGCTGACAGTTCCGCGGCCGACAACGGCTGACAGTTCCTCGGCCGACAGCTCTTCCGCTGACGGCAGCGGGCCGCCTCGGCCCGCGGTGGCCGGGACGCAGCGGCCGGAAGTGGCCGGGACGCAGTGGCAGGAGCGGAGCCGGAAGAGGTGGCGTGACGGGTGCTGCCCCGTCGTCCCCCGCCGGTCCGTCCCGTCACGCCCCCCGTGCGCCGTATCCGCCGGGCTCACGTCCGCCGGGACCGAGCCCACCAGGACCGGGCCCACCGGGACCAGGCCCACCAGGACCAGGCCCACCGGGACCGGGCCCGCCGCGCTCGGGCCCGCCGTGTTCGCGGTGCTCCCTGCGGCGGGCGACCGAGCGGCGGGCCAGGAACGTCGCCAGCGCGGTCAGTCCCGCCAGCACCAGTGCGCCGGGCACGACCACCAGCAGCAGCCAGAACGGGATGTCCACCTCTCCCGCGGAGTCCAGCAGGTAGAGCACCGCGACAGCGATCATGGCCAACCCGAGCAGCAGCCGGGACGGTTCGAAGCGGTGCCTCATCGGATCCCTCCCGTCATGGACGTGTCCGCGCCGCGGAGCTGCCGTGCCCCGCCGGAATCCGGGCCGGGACCGTCCCCGGTGCGGGGCCCGGCGCCGAGTGCGGCGCTCTGCCGGGTACCGCCGCCCGACGACGGCCCGGTGTCGGACCGCTCGCCCGAGGGCAGCGCCCGGACGACCTCGACGCGCCCCGCGCCGGCGCTCAGCTTCACCACGATGGTGCCCCCCGGCTTCGCGCCGTCGAACGGGCGCAGGGTCAGCTTCCGGTTCGTCCCCAGACCGCCGGCCCGGTCGTGGACGACGTCTCCGTCGGCGTTCAGCGCGCGGGGGAAGCTCATCTCCCCCATACCGACGTCCGCGCGCACCTCGACCACCGCGTTCGCCGGTACGACGACCTTGATCTCGCCCGCGCCGACCCGCGCACCGGTGCGCAGCGTCTGGCCCGCCTTCAGGCCCGTGCCGCTCAGGTCCAGTTCGCCGGTGCCGGAGCCGAGTTCGTATCGCGGCCGGACTTCCGCAACGGAGGTGGGCATCCAGTGCGTCTCGCGGACGTGCGTCGCGATGTCGTCGGGCAGCGCCGAAGCGCCCGCCAGCAGCCCCGCCGTCAGCACGACGCAGACGAGGGTGCCCGGTCCGGTGCGGCCGACGAACGCGCTGAGCGCCAGGCCGAGGCCGAAGACCGCCAACGCGCAGCTCAGACCGACGACGAGGGTCGTGCCGAGCGGATGGGTCTCCCACGCCGCTGCGGTGCCGATCCCGCCCGCCAGCAGTGCGAGGAGCAGGGTGAACCCGCCCAGCGAACCCCGCGCGCCCCGGCGTGCGGGCGGCATCCCGCCGGTGCCGGCGCCCCGCGCCGGGACCCTGGGCGGTCCCCAGGGGTTTCCGTAGGAGGCGGACGATGTCGCGGCGGGGAGGGCGCCCTCCGGCCCCCACAGATAGCCGGTCGCCCCGCCCGGCTGCCACGGTGCGGGACCGGCGCCCTTGGTGGCTCCGGCCTCCTTGGTGAGCGGCTCCCGCCACCAGGAGGCGGGCCCCGCGACCGGCGGTGCCTGCGCCTCCGGCGGCGCGTCGGCGACAGCGTGCGCCGTCGCCGGATCGATCTGCGCCCCCTCGGCTCCGGCGGCCTCGGCCTGCCTGCGGTGCTGCGACCAGTACGCCGCACCGGCCACGGCCCCCACCAGCAGCAGTGAGAAGGGCACACTGCGGTTGCCGATCGAGGCGAGAAAGAGGCCGCAGCCGACGAGCGCGACCAGGACCGCCGAGAGCGAACTGCCCTCCACCCGGCCGGACAGCAGCCGCCGCCCCTCGTTCTGGGTCTCCCCCTCGGCGGGGATCAGCAGCCAGGCGAACCCGTAGAAGACGAATCCCAGTCCCCCGACGACGGACAGCACCACCAGCGGCACCCGGAAGATCACCGGATCGAGGTCGAAGTACCGGCCGAGCCCGCCGCACACGCCGCCCGCGACCTTGTGCGTACGGCTGCGCCGCGGCCTGCCGGAGCGCGGCTCGGGCACCGGATTGTGCGCCCCCCAGGAGGCGCCGCCCGCCTTCGCGGTCCCGGGGGCCGCACCCTTCCCCGCGGTCCCGTGGCCCGCACCCGCGCCCGAGCCTCCGCCCGCACCCGAGCCTTCGCCCGCACCAGCACCAGCGCCCGCACCCGAGCCTCCGCCCGCCGCGCGCCCCTGCTGCCCGGCGTCTGTCCGGTCCGCACCTTCCCGCCCGGCACCCCCGCCGGAAGCGGACGCAGGCCCCTCCCGGTCCGCGCCGGAAGCGGAGGCACGGCCCTCCCGGTCGGCACCGGCGGCGGGCTCCGCCGGGTGCTGCTCCTCCTCGCTCATGGCCCTATGGTCGCGCCCCGCGCACCGGCGGGCATCGGGGGCCTACCCGGACACCTCCCTGAGATCCGGAACCGGAACCCGGGACGGTGTCCGGGACGGCTCAGGGCGAAACCCTGATGTCCGGCCGCGCGGCCCGTGTGACGATCGGTGCATGACAGCGCCCGCCTCGCCCGCCTCCGAGGCGGCCCCGCAGGGACCCCGACCCGCGTCCTCGGAGCCGCCGACCGAAGATCCGCCGCTGCGCAAGCTCTACCGCAGCGCGGAGGGCCGGATGCTGGGCGGGGTGGCCCGCGGCCTCGCGGGGCACCTGGGGCTGCCCGTCTCCTGGGTGCGCATCGTCTTCGTGGCGCTCAGCGTGGCCAACGGCCTCGGGGTGCTGCTGTACGCGGCGTTCTGGTTCGTGGTGCCGCTCGGTACCGGCGGAGTCGGCAGCGGGCACCGGATCGGCGCGGGCGGACTGTCGGAGGTCGTCACCGACCGGGACGGGCTGCGCCGCCGCTTCCTCCGCAAGCCGGAGAAGGGGCAGATCGTCGCCGTGCTGGCGCTGATCACCACCGTGGTCGTCATGGCGGACAACCTCCAGTTCGGCGCCGCCAACACCTATCTGTGGCCGGTCGTACTGATCGGTGCGGGCGTTGCCCTGGTGTGGCGGCAGGCCGACAACTCCCGCCGGGCGCACTGGGCGGAGGTCGGCCGCCGCACCCGGCTGCTGCCGGTCGCCCGCAGTGCGGCGGGGGTCGCGCTGGTGGCCGTCGGCGTGACCGGCATCGTCGTCGTACAGGGTTCGGTCAGCCATCTGGGGGCTGTGCTCCAGGCCGCGCTCGCGGTACTGGTCGGCATCGCCCTGATGGCGGGCCCCTACCTGGTACGGATGATGCAGGACCTGTCCGAGGAACGGCTGATGCGCATTCGCGCGCAGGAGCGGGCCGAGGTGGCCGCGCACGTCCACGACTCGGTGCTGCACACCCTGACCCTGATCCAGCGCAACGCCGAGAAGCCGCGCGAGGTGGCCCGGCTCGCCCGCGCCCAGGAGCGGGAGCTGCGCGCCTGGCTGTACCGGTCGGCCGACGGGTCGGGCGCCGCGGCCGAGGAGGAGGACGAGCCCGTGACCCTCGCCGAGGGGGTCAAGGCCGCGGCCGCCGAGGTCGAGGATCACCACGGGGTGCCCGTGGAGGTGGTCTGCGTCGGCGACTGCCCCCTGGACGAGGCGCTGGGTGCCCAGCTCCAAGCCGCGCGCGAGGCGATGGTCAACGCCGCCAAGTACGGTGGCGAGGGCGGGGCCGTACAGGTCTTCGCCGAGGTGGAGGGGCGTACCGTCTTCATCTCCGTGCGGGACCGCGGGCCGGGCTTCGACCCGGACGCCGTGCCGGAGGACAGGATGGGCGTACGCGAGTCCATCATCGGCCGGATGCGGCGCAACGGCGGCACGGCGCGGCTGCGGACCGCACCGGGCGAGGGGACAGAGGTCGAACTGGAGATGGAGAGGGCGGCGGAGTCGTGACGGACGGACCAGGCGAGGCGGCAGTGCCCGAGACGGCGGCACCGGAGACGGCGGCCCAGAGCGGGCAACAGGCCGGGCAGCCGAGCGGTGGCGCGGACGAGGGCCGCCGGGTGCGGGTCGTCCTGGTGGACGACCACCGGATGTTCCGCGCGGGCGTGCAGGCGGAGATCGGCCGCACCGACGAGACGGGGGTGGACGTGGTCGGCGAGGCCGGCGACGTCGACCAGGCGATGACCGTCATCGAGGCGACCCGCCCCGACGTCGTCCTCCTCGACGTCCACCTCCCGGGCGGCGGCGGGGTCGAGGTGCTGCGCCGCAGTGCCCCGCTGATGGGCGACACCGAGCAGCCGGTGCGTTTCCTGGCGCTGTCGGTCTCGGACGCCGCCGAGGACGTCATCGGCGTCATCCGCGGCGGCGCGCGCGGCTACGTCACCAAGACGATCACCGGCGACGACCTGGTCGGCGCGATCTTCCGCGTCTCGGACGGCGACGCGGTCTTCTCCCCGCGCCTGGCCGGCTTCGTCCTGGACGCCTTCGCCTCCACCGACGCGCCGCCGGTCGACGAGGACATGGACCGGCTCACCCAGCGCGAACGCGAGGTCCTGCGCCTCATCGCACGCGGCTACGCCTACAAGGAAGTCGCCAAGCAGCTCTTCATCTCCGTCAAGACAGTCGAGTCCCACGTCTCGGCAGTGCTGCGCAAGCTCCAGCTCTCCAACCGCCACGAACTGACCCGCTGGGCGACGGCACGACGGCTGGTGTGAACCCCGGGGCGCCGTTGCGGAGCGCCAGACCAGGCCGCGGACCCGCGCGCGGGCGTCCGCCTCGCGGGACCTTGATCGCGCCGTGGGTCTGTGCGCGGAGAGGGGCCCATACTGCTGGGGTTCCGCGTGACCGCCTTCCGGTCGTCGCTGCGTGACGGGCAGGAGCCGGCCTTCGTTCGATGCAGCCGGCCCCTCGGAGTCCACAGTGGCCGTATGAGCCGCACCTCCCGCGGCACCGTCACCGCGCGAGAAGCGAGCTCGCGAGAGCGGGGAGCCCGCGCGCTCGTGTGCGGCACGCGGGCTCCCGTCGCGGTGCTGGTGCCTCGGTCAGCCGGTGGCCTCGGAGACGGTGAGCAGCACAGGTGTGCGCACCTGGACCTGCCGTAGCGACTCCAGGACGATCTCGGCGATCCAGGCTGCGGCGTCGACAGACCACTCCGGGGCCCGGCACTGAAAGGCCAGGGCCGGGCACATGCCACTGGTGAACACGTTCTCCGACAGTGCTGCCAGGGCCACGCCTGGAGCGTCCACAGCGTGCCGGCTGGGGGCGGCCTCGAAGAACATCCTGTGCTGTGCGTTCTGGGCTGCGGCGGACAAGACGGCATCGGCCGCCGCCGTCAGGTCGCCGGGCCCTCTCGCGGAGACGGTCACGGTGACCTGTTCGCGCGCGTCCGGGTCGGAGAGCGCGAACCAGTCCGCCGCGTTCACCAGGTCGAATCGGCTGTCGGTGGCCAGGTGCATGGGAGCGACCAGATGAACGCCCGTCAGTTGCAGTCGGCCGACGCGGTCCAACCCGTCCTTCAGAACGGTCAGGGCAGGCTGGAGGGGCAGGCGCTGTCCGCGTAGCTGCTCGACCTGGGCCTGCAACCAGGCGACCTCACGCACCTGCTCGTCCTGGGTCCAGTCACCGCCCGCATCGTTGTGCCACCAGCGCAGCCCGTCCATCTCCTGGCCCTCGCCGAGGCTCATCGAGGTCCACCCGTAGGTCTCGGCCCGCTTGAAGGCGAGGCTGAAGGTGTCCTCGACCTGGTCGCCGTCCTCGTCGACGTTGACGGCGTCGATCCACGGATGCTTGCGCAGGATGCCATGGACACCGACGAACATCGTCGGGTCACGGTCGCTCATGCCGTACTCCTCCTCCGCCTACAGCCCACAGCGGATGCGCTTGGTCTTGGTGATCAGCTTCTCCGGAGTGTCACCCACACCGAGGATGTCGACGTCCACCAGGCTGCGGAATGAGTGCCGCTTGCTGGGCTTATGGCACCTCTTGCGCGCGACCGCCACCTTTCCGCTTCCCCCACCGGACTTGACGATCTTGGGATTCTTCTTCTGCCCGGAGCCGCCCGGCCGGGCAATCGTCTTCCATCCCTTCTTGGTGTGAACCTGGATCCACACCTTCACCTTGGCCCTGGTGCCCGAACCGCTGTACTTCTTCCAGCCGCCGTGAGCGGACAGCTCCCTGGGAGGTGTCTTCGAGACGTGTACGGGGTCTCCGAGAGTGCGGAACCGTCCGACCCCGACGGTCCCTGCCGGGGAGTTGGTATCGGTGGTTGAGCTCGTGCCAGTGGTGTCGGCTGCTGCCGGAGCAGCCGAGCCCCCGAGGATCAGAAGTGCCGCAGCGACCGATGTGCCTATCACGCGTCGCAAGTTCCCCCCTGCGAATGTGTTCGAACGGTGAACATCGGCAACTGTGCTGCAGTCAGCTTAGGCACGTCAAGTGAATAAATCAGCACCGAAAGTAACCATCATCGGTAGGGCACCCCCTGCCATCCCTCGTCGCGCACCGCCTGCCTCAGCGACCCCTACTCGTCGCCCCGGACACCCGGCATGCACCGGTCGCAGGAATCGGAGTGGTACTCACAGGCCCTCCTCCCGGAGATTCCACCGGCATCGACCGTCGTTCTTCACCCGTCCCGCCGCCCAGTGGAAACTCCTGCAGCGCCTCACAGCGATGCGAACAAGCCCCATGGAGAAGGATGTTGTGGTGGCAGGAGCTGCAGGTGGCACCTCCCGGAACGCCGCACACCTCGTCGGAGCGTTCGCGAAAGCGGCGGAGCCACAGGGGAAACGCCTTCAGAAAGGCGAGATCGTCCCGCCTTCCCTTGAAAGCCGCGCACTCGCTCCATGATGACTGTGTCAATCCAGAAAGATCTGCGGCCACAGCCAAATGCGCTTACCAAGCAGCTCCATACCTCTGGCAGGGCGGAGCTTGACCGGAAGCGTCAGTTCAGCCGATGACCACAAGCGCATTGTGCAGCAGACCGCCGCACGCCTACTGGTATTTCGCCAGCGCCTTGTTCAAACTGGCGAACTCCTTCGACGGAGTAAGCTTAGGAATCTGCATCAACCCTGAGACGAATTTCGCATTCCGCTTCATACACCCAGGGATATCCTCCTCTTCAATTCGCCAAGACTCCTCCTCCAGGTCAAACTGGAAGTAATCGTTCGTTCCATGATCAACGACTGCGAGTGGGCCGATCTTCAACTTCTTCCCTTTGTCGTGCTCCAGGGTGATATCCAGAATCCCGATCCATGGATTCAGAGGGAGATCTGGACCTGTAGTGATGGTGAATTTTTCGTACTTATTGGGAGGGACCTCGTGTGTCAATTCTCTTGAAATACTGGAAGGGGTCTTGTAGAAGCGCCCTCCAGGATATTCCAGTGGCTGATCGATTGTGAAGTCATAGGTTGCTTCGGTAGATAGCTCCCCCCCCCCCCGATTTGATGACACCCCTCCAAGTGGCCAGACTTCCGAAATGTCACAATCCCCTTGGAGATGAATGACGGGGCCTTGCCAAGATTGCTGGCCGTGATGTCAATGTGGACGCCTGCAATTTTGACCTTCTCGCCGGGCCCCTCGGCGGGCTTTTCCACAGCCTCAATTCCAGGCCGGATCTCTGCCGTAACCTTGGCAAGCTCCAGTTCGGCACGGGGTTTCGACTCCACGGCGCGGTTGTTCCCGTCGCCGCACTGGGACGCGCCGTTGCAGTTGTTGGTCTTCTGCGACGAGCACCCCGAGAGCGTTGCCAGGATGGATGCCATCACAACGACTGATACCTTGAGTGGCCTAGTCTCCATCGGGACGCGATCCATTCTCGCTTCGGTTGTTGCCGTCGCCACACTGGGAAGAACCGGAGCAGTTGTTGTTGGTCTCCTCCCTCGCTCCGGCGAGAAAGGTGGCGAGTGCGGTAATAACTGCAGCTACGATCGGTACAACGATCCATGCGATGACTTGCTTCCTGGTAAAACGGGCCACGGTGCCCCCTCGTATCCATCCGGTGGCAGGACTGCAGGGCACACTAAGCGCCTGTCCGAATTCGTTTTCATGAACTACCAGTTGAGGGCAAGAGATCGTTCAATCACTCGGCTTCCGCCCCGACCTGCGCGTACTGCGCCTTGACCTCTGCCGGTCCGCTTCGCGCTGCGCCTCTCGGGCGATCTCATCGACAGCATCCCGGACCAACGCTTCCAGGAATTCCACCTGCTCGCCAGGGATGTCATTTTCCCCACCCCCCTGCACCTCACGGTCCGAGAACAGATCGCTGTAATCCACAAACCGGGCTTCACTCAGCCATCCCTGCGTCAAACCGGAAACGGCATCCGCATGTCCGGCCCTACGCGCACCATCCGCCAGAGCCTCCAGCCAGGTGCGGCGCTCCCGCTCCGCATCCCGTAAGCCGCCGATACCATGAACAAAAAGCAGTTGAGTTCTTCCTGAGCTGCTCACCAAGCGCCCTTTGCTGCTTCCCTCGACCCGACACCACGAATCCCGGCGCTCGCGGGAAGGCAACTGCTGCACCCCCGTGCCGCGTTAGGACACCTCCCACGGTACTGCCGTACCCGCCGGTAGGCAGGGGCTTTGCAGTGAACCTCGCCCTTCCCCTGCATGGCTGGGTCAGGCCGCGCATTGCCAGGTCAAGAAAGTGCGTACGGCCGCGAGGGTCCGTCCGATACGACGGGGCGAGCGGCGCACTCGTCGTGCCGGCTACCAGGGGTCAGGCCGGTCCGGCGGTGCCGCACCCGCCGCCGGTGCCCCTGGGCTGCGGGCCGCTCCGGTGATCCGCCGGGGTCAGTGGCAGGTTCGGGCGAGGAAGGCCGACCAGGCGGCGGGCGGGACGGCGAGCTGGGGGCCGGTGGGGTTCTTGGAGTCCCGGACGTGGACGGTGTGCGGGCAGGCGGCCACCTCGACGCAGTTGCCGCCGTCGGTGTTGCTGTAGCTCGACTTGCGCCAGGAGACGGCGACCTCGACGCAGGCACCGCCGTCGTCGTTGCTGTAGCTGGACTTGAACCATGCCAGTTCAGTGCTCATAGCTCCTCCGCCAACTTGCTGATGAACCGCGCTGACTCGTCCGGGTTGAGAGCCTGCCGCAGGATCATTTCATGCCGCTGGATGAAGTTGCCTACCTTCTCCGGCTGTGAATAGAGCACGCCCATCTCCTGGCCCTCCTCGTAGGCAAGGTACTCGTGGTCCGGGGTCTTCAGGAGTGTGAAGGGACCTCGGAGTCCAGCGTGAACGCCTCGGTCAGTTGGCAGGACCTGAATGTTCACATGACGCGGCCGTCCTGTCTCGACCAGGCGCAGAAGCTGGTCACGCCATGAGTCGATGTCACCAACCTGCCGGCGCAGCGCAGCCTCTTCCATCACGAAGCTGAACGCCTTGGTCTGTCGTGACAGCAGGGCCTGTCGCTCCAATCGCCCCTTGATCCGTTCCTCGATCGTCTCGTCGTCCAGTGGAGGACAGTGGGCGGCCAGCAGAGCGCGGACGTACCCCGTGGTTTGCAGTAGCCCGGGTACGAACTGAGTCTCATAGCAGCAGAGCGCCACCGCGTCGCTCTCCGCGTGCATGAAGTCATGCGAGTACGACGGGAACGGCTCGGGTCGGAGGAACTCCACCGCAGCGGCCAGCTTCCCCTGTGCCCCGGACATCTCGTCGGCGATCCGCAGCACATGGGCCTGGGCCTTGCGTACGCCGCGTTCCATGCCCTTGATGGCGTCGTAGCCGTAGCCGGCCTCGTCCGCGAGGGCCTGTCGGGAGATGCCGGCTGCCTCGCGCCAGCGTTTCATCTGGTCTCCGGCGTAGCGCCACGCCATGGGGCGGTCGTCGCCGTTGCCGTTCCTGTTGCCGCCGTTGCCCGCCAACCGGCTCACCTCCTGAGCCAGTACGCCCGATGGCCGAGGAACACCTCGGGCACACTCACCGTCCGTACCTGTTCCGTTACTTCGCACCGTAGCCCGTGGCCAGCAGGCTTTGCCCCATGGAGAGCGAGATTCCCCCGGCGGGGGCCTTCGCGGTCGATGTGCGGACGGGCCGGGTCGGCCAAGTGATGGGCCGCGAGGGGCCTTACGTGCAGTTGCGGCCGCCCGGCGGCGGATGCGAGTGGGACGTGCCGCCGTACGCGGTGCGCCCGGCGCGGGTCAGTGAGGAGCTGCGCGCCCGGGTGACCGATCTCAACTGGCAGAGCAGGCTGCCGTGAGCGGCGGTCACCGGCCCCGGTCCGTCATCCGGTACGAGAACTGGGTGTTCGTGCCCGACCAGGAGCCGGACGCCGAGCCGATCATGTACGCGATGCAGTGTGCAGTCTGCGACGAGCAGTCCGCCGCGAGCATCGACTACACCGAGGGGCACGCATGGGCGCTGCGCCACTCCGGGCGCAACCCTTCCCATCACACGTACCGGGAACTGGTCACCCGGCCCTGGCGGTGCTGGATGCGCGGCTGGTGAGTCGGGCGGCCGAAGCGGCCCAACGGACAGCTCAGGGACGGGATTTACACTCCGCAACCGTCCGTCGCCAACTACCCACAGTCCGTGTACTCTGCCGCGTGTCAGCTCACCTCATGTGCCACACATGAGGCGGCCCCCGACGGTGTTAGCGCACCGGCCGAGGGCCTTCACCACCAAGGTCTCGGAGGGACCCTGGGATGCACAGGCATGTTAGCGCGCCCGCGCGCTTCTTCTCCCAGTTGCCGAACGACATCATCCGCCACCCCCGCCTGTCCGCGCCTGCGGTACGGCTCCTGGCCTGGCAGCTCTCGCTTCCCGAAGGCGCCGACGAACCGCTGTGGCGGACGGCCGAGCGCGCCGGGATCGGGAAGGTCGCCTTCCAGCACGCCAAGCGTCAACTACGGGCGGAGCGGTACCTGTTCGAGTGGCGTCGGCAGAGCGCGGACGGCCGCTGGCAGACCGTGCAGCTCCTCACCAACGTGCCGCTCTCCCCGGACGAGGCGCGGGAGCACGCCGCAACTGCGAGGGCTCTTCCTGCCGTCGCCCGACCAGCCTCCCGGTCTGCCGTCCGACCGGCGGGCACCGCACCGGCCGCCGGTGGGCCGACCCGTCGGTCCGCCGCCCCTCAACCCCTTGAAACACCCGTGGGGAACACCTCCCACCCACCGGCACCCACCTCATCTCACGCCGAGCACCGGATCGGCTCCGCGTCCCACCACCACGCGGCCGAAGCGCTGCTGCTGTCCCTCGCCCGCTCGGGGCCGCACCTCGCGCTGCCGCCGCGCAAGGCACGACAGTGGGCGCCCCTCGCGGCGCGCTGGCTGGAGCGCGGAATCGGTGCGGACGACATCCGTACCGCGCTGACAGCGGGACTGGAACACGCCCGCTCCCCGCTCGGCGCGCTCCGCTGGCGGCTGGAGCACGCGCTCCCCGAACCGGCCCCGGCTGTCGCGGCAGGCCCGCCGGACCCGGGTTCGACGCCGCTCCCCCGCGTGTCCCGTATGCGGGAGTGCACGGGCCCGCACACCCAGCCGCTGCTGTTCGTCCCGGTCGGCGACGAGGAGCGGTGCCCCGCCTGCCGAACCGACGGAGCAGCGGCGGCGGCAGCGGCACCTTCGTCCGGATCGGGCCTGACGGCGTTCCGCGCCGCCCGCAGGGCCCTCGCCGTACCGCCGACGAGCACCTGAAGGCGACCGGCTGCCTGACCGGACCTCACGCCTCGGGCCGTACGCACGTGTAGCCGCGTTCCTGGAGGACGGGCAGGTAGCGGTCGACGGCGGCGACGGTCTGCTGCCGGGGGCCGCCGCCGTCGTGCTGGAGGACGATGACGCCGGGGGCCGCGTCCCGGGTGACGGCGCGGACGATGTGCGCCACGCCCGGCCGGGCCCAGTCCTGGGTGTCCACGGACCAGCCCATCGGCTCCATGCCCAGATCGGAGCAGACGCGCAGTGAGGGAGGGTGCCAGTCGCCGTAGGGGGCGCGGCACCAGCGGGGCGGAGCGCCCAGAACGCGGTCGATGAGGTCGCTGGTGCGGCCCAGTTCGTCGCGGACGTGGCCGGTGTCGAGCCGGGTGAGCTGCTTGTGGTTCCAGGAGTGGTTGCCCACCACGTGGCCGTCGGCGGTGATGGCGTGCAGCAGGTCGGGGAAGGCGGCGGCGTTCTCGCCGACGACGAAGAAGGTGGCCTGCACCCCGTGCCGCCGCAGCACCTCCAGCAGCGCCGGGGTGTGGACGGGGTGCGGGCCGTCGTCGAACGTCAGCGCGATGACGCGCTGTCCCTGCCCGGCGGGCAGGAACATCTCGGCGTGAGTGCGGACGGGGGCGTGGGGCTTCGGTTCGCCCATCGAGGTCTCACCGGCGAGGGGACGCAGCCGGTAGCTGTCGTGGGCCGCGGGACTCGGCTGTGCGCCTGCGCCGCCGCGCGCGGGCGGGGCCGGACCGCCGGGAGCGGGGTCGGAGCCCTTCGGGGATCCGGCTCCCGTCTGCGCGTGCCCGCCTCCGGTGTCCTCGTGGGTGAGTACACCCGCACCGACACCCGCGAGCGCCGCGGTTCCGACACCGACGCCGACGCAGAGCAGAGTCCTGCGCGAAACAATATGACTATCGGATCGCATGATATTTGGGTAGCAGCGTCGGACGCCGCCGCGCGGGAGCCGCGCGCGGCCGCCCCCGGAGTTCACGCGAACAGCGCACCGCTCCCGCGATACGAGCCCCGCCTTCCGCCCAGCGGAACACAATCGGGCCGACAATACGCGGCCAGGCCGCCCCTTCGCAGTCAGGCCGACACCGGCGCCGGCCACTCCTCCTCGTCGTCCTGCGGCTCGTCCCGCACCCGCAGCGCGGCGATCCACAGCGGCAGCAGCCGGTGCACCGCGTAGGCGACCAGCCCGGTGGCGGCGAGCGGACCCGCGAGGTCGGCCATCGACGTGCCCGCGACCCACAGGACGTAGAAGCCCAGCAAGGCGGCCGTGAGCAGCCAGGAGTTGATCCGGTACGCCCACAGGTGCGCCGTGCCGCGCTCGGCCACCTGCCGCTCGTCCAGGAACCGGACGCGCAGCTCCAGCAGCCCGCGGGTCATCGAGTTCAGCAGACCGGTGAGCGGAACCCAGACCAGCAGCGCCACCAGCAGCGACGCCACCGGCCACAGGGCCGCCGACGCGAAGCAGCCCACCATCCCCGTCAACCCCAGGGCCGTCGTGCCGACATGGGCCGCCACGATGCGATGCCGCGCCCCTCGGGAGGCGTGGAAGCGCTTGGTGCGCGCGTCGTTCATCGTCCGCAGCAACCACCTGTCGTAGCGCGTGCCGTCCGTGCCGGTGGCCATCCGGCGCTCCTCCCCGTGTGTACCGGTGGTCATCCGGTGCTCCTCCCCGTGTGTGCGGTCGCGTCGGCTCCGTCCCGGCCGCTGCCCGTGCCGTACACCTCGTCCGTGAGCGGACGGAACGGCTCCAGGGAGAACAGGGCCTCCACCGGCAGCCGGAAGTACGCCGCGATGCGCAGCGCCAGATCGAGACTGGGGTTGTACTGACCCCGCTCGATGTAGCCGATCGTCTGGTAGTGCGCGCCCACTGCTTCGGCCAGCGCCGCCCGGGACACCTTCCGTTCCGCCCGCACGACCGCCAGCCTGTTGTGCACGTGCTCGCTCATGTATAAGAAGTACTACATCTGACAGCACAAGCACAACACAGCGGAGGCACAGGCGACTGCTTCGCGGCCCCGCGATGCTCTACCCGCACGCGCCGCACCCACCCGCGGCGCCGCCCGGTACCCTCGCCCGATGTCCTTCCTCGGCCGCATACGTGGCGCCGCGTCCCGACGCACGTTGCTGCTCGCCGGCGCGGGCGTGCTCACGCTCGCACTGCTCGCCGTGCTCGTCCCCGCGCTGCTGCTCGGCGAGGACGGTTCGGACGAGTGCCGCCAGGCACCGGACTCCGCACGTGCACAGGCCAACGACCCGAAACGCGCCGCGAAGGAACTGGACCCGGGTGAGGACGTCAACCGCACCGGACCGCTCAAACGGCTGCTGCGCACCACCGGTTCCCCGCTGTGCGAGGGTACGGACGGCACTCAGCTCGCCGGACGCGCGCTCGTCGCGGCGACGACCGGCCGCACCACCGCCGACCAGCACGAGCTCGCCCGCCCGCACACCGAGCGGGCGGCCCGCGTCACCCACGCCGCCGTACTGCTGCTGAGTGAGAAGGACAGGAGCTCCCCGCCGGACTTCCCCCTCGGACTGAACCCCTACCTGGCCCGGATGTTCGCCTCGTACATCCAGGACACCAGCAGGGGGGTGACTCTCGGGGAGATCCGCGACTGGGAACAACCCACCGCCACCGACGAGGAGGCCGAGTACGAGGACCGCAGCGGCAGCGGAAACTGGGCCACGCCCTTCCCTTCGGGCCATGACGTCCACGTCGTGTTCCCCCTGCCCGACGGGGCGAAGAGGGTCGTGCGCCGCGTGGCCGCCTCACCCCGCGCGTTCGCCACGCTGTACGACGCCGAACGCGCCCGCTTCGCCTGGTATCTGGAACGGCTGACCCACACCGGGCAGAAACCTGGTGAGGAGCTTGAGAAGAAGACGCTGTCCGCGAGCCTGAAGCTGGGGCTGGGGCAGAGCGCGACCTTCGTCGCCGAGCTCATGGCTGCCCGTACGGTCGCCGTCGAGGACGGACTCGCACCCTCCCTGGCGCAGTTCGACCGTGCAGTGCTGCGGCACACCCGCGGTCTCTACCACCCTGCCGAGCACCAGATACACACCCGGCCCTCGGCCGCCACCCTGGCGCAGCGCCGCCCCGACGCCTCCGCGGGGCAGGGGAAGCGGGCCGTCGAGCGGCTGATGGACGGCAGGGTGCAGCTCTACGCAGTGCTCGATGCGTGGGCGCGGCAGCGGGACATCCCCGCCGCGCGAACCGAGCGGCTCCGCACCGAGATGGACACGTGGTACGCCCGAGGGCTCAACCTGCGGTAGCCCGCGGGCAGCGACTCCCGAAACCGGCCGCAACGGACCGGGCGAGCAACCCGTCGGACCGTCGCAGGCTGCTCGCCCGGCCCCCTCGCAGGCTTCGGCTCGCCGACTCAGCCGGCAGCGGGCAGCCGCAGATCCGTGCAGCCCCTTCTTGCGCTCTCCTTCTTGGCGAAGGAGGCGAGCATCGCGCGCATCCGCCCCCGGCTCAGCGTTTCGGTGCTGACGGCCTGCGGTTCGTCCGACTCTCCATCCGGGCGGTCGACGCCGAGCAGGAATCCCGCCGGTCGGCCCCCGCAGCGAGCTGTGGCCCCCGCACTGTCGTCAGTGAGCCACTTCCGGGGCAGTGCCTCGGCCGTGGGGACTCCGCTGTGGTTCGCCGCTTCGAGCATCATCTGCCGCGACCACTGGCCGTACACACCGTAGAGCCAGGCCACCGGGGCGTGCCCCCTTCCCCTCTCGTCCCCGCCGGAGGGCCGGACCAGGCACGTGCTCACGGGACCGGATCTCTTGGGGATGCGGAGGTCGAACGACCAGTCACCGCTCCGGAACGGGCCCTGTGCCAGGGCTCCGCACGCCGTGTCCGCCGCGCGTGCGGCGGACACGGCCCCGGGCTCGTGTTTCTCGCTGCCCTTGGCCGGAAGCGGCAGCGGCTCGGTGTCGCAACCGAGTCTCTCCGAAACCTTGTTGACCATCGCCCCGCCCGTCCGGGCCAACTGATACCACTTGACGGGCAGCGCACCCCGCACGTCCACCAGGAGCTGCCGCTGCTGCCCGGCGGCGTCCTTGCCCCGCCCGGGGCATGCGGTCATCAGCGCCAGGCTGGAGACTCCCGACCGGAATCCCGGCAGTCCACCGGAGAGCGCGTCGCCCGGAATCCCACCCCTGCCGGTCACCTCGCGTATCAGCCTGCGGTCGATGTCGTCGCGGCGGGTCCAGCCCTGGACCGACAGGACCTGCCTCCCCTCCTCGTTCACCACCTCGCAGGTGTAGCGCCCGAGTTCGTCGTCCGACTCGGCCTCCGCCTCGGTGAGGCGCGGCTCCGCGTCACCCGCACCGCCCCGCAGCGTGTCCATGCTGCCGTCCGGCACCGCGCCGTCACAGGCGTCCGAGGTGATCATCCGGTCCTGTACGAACGGCTTGGCTATCCACCCCCCACCGCCGAGGAGCAGCACGCCCACGCCGCACCACGCCGCGATCCTGTTGCGGCGGCGCCGCCGGTCGTCGGTCTCCCGGGCCAGGCGCCACCGTTCACGCCGCTCGTCCTCGGTCTCAGAATCGGTCTCGCGCTCGGGCGGTGGCCCGTTCTCGGAGGCGGGCCGCTCCGCGGCTTCTGATCCCCCCGCGGCCTCGGATCCCCCCTCGGGCTCGGATCCCCCCGCGGCCTCGGGCCTCCCCTCGGGCTCGGCTTCCGCCACAGGCTCGGGCCTCTCCTCGGGTTCGTGCCCGCCCTCCCGCTGCTCCTCCTCCGACATCCCGGCACCGTATCCCACCCCGCCACCGCCGCCCGAACACACGTGTGCCCCGGACTCCGCGAGGGGAGCACGGGGCACAGGGCCTGGCGCCGCGAGGGGAGTTCAGCCGGGGCTCACTCCCACTCGATGGTCCCCGGGGGCTTGCTGGTGACGTCCAGCGTGACCCGGTTGACCTCGGAGACCTCGTTGGTGATCCGCGTCGAGATGCGGGCCAGCACGTCGTAGGGCAGCCGGGACCAGTCGGCGGTCATCGCGTCCTCCGAGGAGACCGGGCGCAGCACCACCGGGTGGCCGTAGGTGCGCGCGTCGCCCTGCACGCCGACGCTGCGGACGTCCGCGAGCAGCACCACCGGGCACTGCCAGATGTCGCGGTCCAGCCCCGCGGCGGTCAGCTCCTCGCGGGCGATGGCGTCCGCCTCGCGCAGCAGGTCGAGCCGCTCGCGGGTGACCTCGCCGACGATCCGGATGCCCAGCCCCGGGCCCGGGAACGGCTGGCGCTGGACGATCTCGTCCGGCAGCCCGAGCTCCTGCCCGACCATCCGCACCTCGTCCTTGAACAGCTTGCGCAGCGGCTCCACCAGCTCGAACTCGAGGTCCTCGGGGAGACCGCCCACGTTGTGGTGCGACTTGATGTTGGCCGCGCCGGTGCCGCCACCGGACTCCACCACGTCCGGGTAGAGGGTGCCCTGCACCAGGAACGCCACCGGCTCGTCGCTCGGCGCCTCGGCGACGATCTCCGCCTGCGCCTGCTCGAAGACCCGGATGAACTCCCGGCCGATGATCTTGCGCTTCTGCTCCGGGTCGGAGACGCCCGCCAGCGCGTCGATGAAGCGGTCGGCCGCGTCCACGACCTTGAGCTGGACCCCGGTCGCCGCCACGAAGTCCTTCTCGACCTGCTCCGTCTCACCCTTGCGCATCAGGCCGTGGTCGACGTACACGCAGGTGAGCTGGTCGCCGACGGCACGCTGCACGAGCGCCGCGGCCACCGCCGAGTCGACCCCGCCGGACAGCCCGCAGATGGCGCGCTTGCCGCCGACCTGCTCCCGGATCGCGGCGACCTGCTCGTCGACGATGCTCTCCGTCGTCCAGGACGGGGACAGGCCCGCACCCCGGTAGAGGAAGTGCTCCAGCTCCTGCTGGCCGAACGTGGAGTGCATCACCTCCGGGTGGTGCTGGAGGCCGTACAGCTTCCGCTCGTCGTCCTCGAACGCCGCCACCGGCACCAGGTCCGTGGACGCCGTGACGGTGAAGCCCTCCGGCGCCGCCGAGCAGGCGTCACCGTGCGACATCCACACCTGCTGCTCTTCCGGGGTGCCCTCGAACAGCGTCGAGGACGCCTTGGCGACGGAGAGCTGGGTGCGGCCGTACTCGCGGCTGCCGGTGTTGTCGACCGTGCCGCCCAGCGTCGTCGCCATGAGCTGGAAGCCGTAGCAGATCCCCAGGACCGGGACGCCCGCCTCGAAGATCTCGCGGTCGATGGCGGGCGCGCCCTCCGCGTACACCGACGACGGGCCGCCGGACAGGATGATCGCCTTCGGGTTCTTGGCGAGCATCTCGGCGGCCGGCATGGTCGACGGCACGATCTCGCTGTAGACCCGCGCCTCGCGCACCCGGCGCGCGATGAGCTGGGCGTACTGCGCGCCGAAGTCGACGACGAGGACGGTGTCCGGAGTGCTCTCGGACGGGTTGGAAGCCACGAAGCTGATGCCTTTCGGCGTGAAGCGGGGGTTCGGTTCCGATGATAGCGGTGCCCCCGGGTGCCCGGACCCGCCGCCGGGTGTCCCGGAACCGGTGGCATACTGGCCGTATGCAGAACGCGCAGTGGTTTACCTATGGCACCGGCCCGGCCGGCTGCCATGGCCGTTCTGTGTGAGAGAAGCGACACACGAACTTCCCCAGGCGCCCCGGGCCGGTCAGGCCCGGGGCGCCGGTGTGTGTGCCCGCTTCCCCCCGGGCCGCCGTCCGCGGGCTCCGCGACCCGAGGAGCGAACAGCACATGAGCGCCACCACCAGCACCACCCGCACCAGCACCACCACCAGCGCGCAGTCCGATCCGGCGCCGGAAGCGGTCATCGATGCCGAGCGGGCCCGCATCGACGCACTCGACGCCCGTATCGTCGCGCTCGTCCGCGACCGCATGGAGGTCTCCGAGAACATCCAGCGGGTGCGGATCGACTCGGGCGGGCGCCGGGTGCACCTGGCCCGCGAGATGCAGATCCTCGACCACTACAGCACCGAGCTCGGGGGGCCGGGCCGGGAGCTGGCCCGGACCCTGCTGCGGCTGTGCCGGGGCCACTGAGGGGCGCGCGTCCGGCCCTCACCCGTACGGCGCGTGACCGCCCCGGGCGGCCTTCGTTGGACCCGGTGTCCCTGATCTCCGCCGGGCCCGGCGGCGAGCGGGGCGGCGTCACCGGAGCGATGAGACGCCCGTCCTCCCCGCGAGGGGAGACGCCGGGTGTCGTGGGACCTCGCTCCGGTGCTGTGACCGGACGGCAGGGGACAGCAGCCCGGTCACGACAGCGGCCGGTCCCGGGGACGCTCTGGACCGGCCGCTCCGCGGCTTCCTGCCGGACCCCGCGGGCCGGCCGCCGGGGCGCCGGTCCCTGCGGACCGCCTCGCCCTGCCGGTGCCCGCGGGACCCGTCACAGGTCGTCGGAACCGTCGTACCGGGCCCGGCCGGGCCCGCCTCCGGCCCTCGTGGGGCCCCGCCGCACCGGATCTTCGCGAGAACCCTGGAATCCCTCACTGTCGCAACGGTTGCGCGGGGTGCGGCGGATCCAGCACGATGCAGACGTCCGGTGTGCAGAACGACCTGACCACACGGCCGATTGGTGAACCGTGGCGGGATTCCGCCATTGGTTCGACCAATATGGCGGCGCCTTCCCCCCGCGCCGCCGTCAGCACGGGCGCTGCCCTGACGCCGGTGCTGACCCGAGGGCCCCGCGGCTGCCGCCACCCACCCGGCCGGCGCCCGGGGCCCTCCGCCGTGCCCTGCACCGCGTCCCGCACCGCGTCCTGCGCCGTCGCCTCGCCGTTCGACCGCCTCGCCGCCCCGACCGCCTCGCCGCCGGGCCGCCTCGCCGCCCCGGACCGCCTCGCCGTTCCGCCCGGCCGCGGGCGGAACGGCAGCGACGCGACCGGGCCCCGCGGGTGCCGCTTCAGTCCTGCTCCGTACCGGAGGCGGACCCGTCCCGGGCGGGGACCGGAGGCACCGCGAGTACCGGCAGCCGCAGCGCCCCGAACGCGGTCTCCGGTACCGCGGGCCGGGCCGGGGCCACCGGCGCCAGCCGCCGATATCCGGTGTCCTGCCCGGGACGCGGGTCCTCCTCGCCGCTGTTCGGCCAGAACGACATGGCGCGCTCGGCCTGCGCGGTGATGGTCAGGGACGGATTGACCCCGAGGTTGGCGGAGACCGCGGAGCCGTCCACGACCGAGATGCCCGGATGCCCGTAGAGCCGGTGGTAGGGGTCGATGACACCGTGCTCGGCACTGTCGCCGATGGGGCAGCCGCCCAGGAAGTGCGCGGTCAGCGGCGTCCCCATCAGCTCACCGACGTTGGTCCCGGCGAAGCCGTTGATCTCCTCGGCGAGCGCGGTCGCCGCCTCGGCGCCCTCCGGGATGTGCACGGGGTTGGGCGCCCCGTGCCCCTGCCGCGCGGTCAGCATGCCTTTGCCCAGGCCCTTGTCCTTGCGGTAGGTGGTCAGCGAGTTGTCGAGCGTCTGCATGACCAGCCCGATGATGATCCGCTCGGACCACTTGCGCGCCGAGAGCGAGCGCAGGAAGAGGACCGGGTGCCGCAGACAGGTCAGCACGTGGGCGAGCGCGCCCGGCAGCATCGTGTTCTGCCGCATCTGGAGGGTGGTCAGGGCGCTCATGGAGTTGGAACCCCTGCCGTAGCGCACCGGCTCGATGTGGGTGTGGGCGTCCGGGTGCACGGAAGAGGTGATGGCGACGCCCTTGGTGAAGTCGGGTGCGGCGTCCCGGCCCCACTTCTTGCGGTACCGGCGGGGCAGCGTCTGGGCACCCACCAGGGCCTCGGAGTTGGTGCGGGTCAGCTCGCCCAGCCGGGGCGAGAGCCGGGGCAGGGTTCCGGCGCTCTTCACCTGGTGCAGCAGCTTCTGGGTGCCGTACGTACCGGCTGCCAGCACCACCCGCCGGGCGCGGAGGATGCGGGGCTTGCCGCCGCGCCGCTTGTCGGTGCGGACGGTCAGCACCTCGTAGCCGTCCGCGTCGGTGCCCGGAGTGCGCTCGCGGAGGCCGACGACGGTCGTCAGCGGGCGGATCTCGGCTCCGGCCCGCTCGGCGAGGTGCAGATAGTTCTCGTTGAGGGTGTTCTTGGCGCCGCGGCGGCAGCCGGTCATGCACTCCCCGCACTCCACGCAGGCGTTGCGGTCCGGTCCGGCACCGCCGAAGTAGGGGTCGGGGACGGTCCCGCCCGCGGTGGTGCGGGCCGTGCCGTCGGCGTCCCGGCCGTCGCCGAAGAAGACGCCGACGGGCGCGAGATGGAAGGTGTCGCCGTAGCCGAGGCGGTCCGCTGCGGCCTTCAGATGGACGTCGGAGGGGGTGGTGGTCGGGTTGAGGCGGACGCCGAGCATCCGCTTGGCCTGGTCGTAGTAGGGCGCCAGCTCGTCCTGCCAGTCGGTGATGTGGCCCCACTGGCGGTCCTCGAAGAACTGCGCGGGCGGCACATAGAGGGTGTTGGCGTAGTTCAGGGAGCCGCCGCCCACCCCGGCGCCTGCCAGGATCATGACATTGGCGAGCAGATGGATGCGCTGGATGCCGTAGAGGCCGAGCGAGGGCGCCCACAGAAAGTTCTTCAGATCCCAGGAGTTCTTCGGCAGCTCGTCGCGGGTGAAACGCCGACCGGCCTCCAGGACGCCGACCCGGTAGCCCTTCTCGGTCAGCCGCAGCGCGGAGACCGCGCCGCCGAAGCCGGATCCGACGACCAGGACGTCGTAGTCGAACGGGTCTGCGCCCGCCCGCTGCTGGGCACGTGGGGGCAGGGACACGGGTACCTCCGGTTCAGCGGTGGCGGTGCGGACGGAGCGGACGGAAGGACGGAAGGACGGAAGGGGCGGGCGGCGGCGAGGGGCGGGCGGCGAGGGGCGGGGCCCGGCCGACGGCCGGCGGCCCCCGCCCGCACGAGCCGACGGTGCGGGGGCCACGGGACCTCAGCGGAAGCGGAGCGTCTTGAGGGCCTTGAGGGAACGGGACATGAACGCGGCGTACGCCTCGTCGCTCATACCGAGGGACGGCGCCATGGGCAGCACCCGCTGGTGCGCCACCGTCTGCGACTCGGTGTACTTCAGGATGCCCTCCGAGCCGTGCCGGCGGCCGAGACCGGAGTCGCCCATCCCGCCCATCGGGGCCTGCGCGCTGCCGTAGGCGGAGGCATAGCCCTCGTTGACGTTGACGGTGCCGGTGCGCAGCCGGGCTGCGACCTCACGCCCCCGGCGACCGTTGCCCGACCACACGCTGGAGTTGAGGCCGTAGGGAGTGGCGTTGGCGAGGCCGACCGCCTCGTCGGTGTCGGAGAAGCGGTAGACGGACACGACGGGGCCGAAGGTCTCCTCGCCGCAGACCGCCATCTGCGGCTCCACGCCGTCCAGCACGGTGGGCTCGTAGAACAGCGGGCCGATGTCCGGGCGCGCCCGGCCTCCCGCCAGTACCGCGGCGCCCTTCTCGACGGCGTCCGCCACGTGCTGCTGCACGTTCTGCAACTGCCGTTCGGAGACGAGCGAGCCCATGTCGGCTCCGTAGGCAAGGGACGCACCCAGCCGCATGGCGCGGACGCGGGCCACGAAGCGCTCCAGGAAGGCGTCGGCCACCGACTCGTGGACGTACAGGCGCTCGATGGAGATGCAGAGCTGCCCGGCCGAGGAGAAGGCGCCGCGCACCGCGCCCTCGGCGGCCTTGTCCAGGTCGGCGTCGTCCAGGACCAGCATCGCGTTCTTGCCGCCCAGCTCCAGCGAGCAGCCCACCAGGCGCGCGGCGGCACGGCCGGCCACCTCGCGTCCGGTACGGGTGGAGCCGGTGAACGAGACGTAGTCGCCGCGGTCGACGACCTCGGGCCCGACGACCGGGCCCTCGCCCAGGACGATCTGCCAGACGTCGGCGGGCAGCCCTGCCTCGACGAGCAGATCGCGCGCCCACAGTGCGGTCAGCGCGGTCTGGGTGTCGGGCTTGGTCACCACCGCGTTGCCCGCCGCGAAGGCGGGGAGCACGTCGCCGACGGAGAGCTCGAAGGGGTAGTTCCACGGGGCGATCTGGCCGACCACTCCGCGGGGGTGGCGCAGCTCGGTGACCTTGGTCAGCGCAGGGATCGCACCGGTGTGCCGCTTGGGCCGCAGGTAGGCGGGGGCCTTGCGCCCGTAGTGCCGGGCCGCGACGGCGACGGCCTGGACCTCCTCGTGGGCGTGCAGCCGCGCCTTGCCGGTCTCCAGTTGGACGAGGTCCAGCACCTCCGACTGGCGGGCCAGTACGAGGTCGTGGAAGCGCAGCAGCACCGCGGCGCGCTGCCGCACCGGGGTGGCCGCCCAGGCGCGCTGCGCCGCACGGGCCGTCTCGAAGGCGGCCGCGACGTCCTCGGGGGTGGACTCGGGCAGCTCGGCCAGCACCTCACCGGTGAAGGGGGAGCGGCTGCGGGTCCTGCCGCTGCCCACCACGCCGCGGGCCAGCGCAGCGACGAGGCCGGGGGTGACGACATCGGCGGCCGTCCGGGCCCGCGCGGGTGCCGGGGCCACCGGGTTGCCGGAGGAGTGCTCGGTGCGGGGCGCGGTGCGGGTGCTGTCCTGCGAGTCCGTCATGCGAGTGAGCGTACGACCACGGGCGCGGCCACGTATACCCAGCGGTAACCCCTTTTCACGGAATCTGCCAGCGATTGCTGGCAGAGCCGACGGGAGCGGCCTGGTCCCGGGCCGGGGCGGGCCCGGCTCGGGGCCGGCGCGGCTCGGGGGCCGGCGCGGCTCGGGGGCCGGCGCGGCTCGGCTCGGGGGCGAAACCGGCTCCGCTCACGGCCGGGGCGGCCCGGCGCCGGAGCCGAGCGGCCCGATTCCGGCGCCGAGCGGCCGACGCGGCCCGATTCCGGCGCCGAGCGGCCGACGCGGCCCGATTCCGGCCCGGGAACGGAACCGGAACCGGAACCGGGAAAGGTGCCCCGCGCAGCCGTCCGCCGTGCAAGAGTCCACCGGGGCGGCGTACGGAACGGACCGCGCGCCATCGAAGCCCCTGGCCACCGGGGCTTCGCACGCCCCGGTCCGGACAACTACACGGGGAGCACGGCGTGAGCACAGTACGAGGGGTCGAGGCCCGCGGAACGCAGCACTGCGAGACGACCGCACTGGGCGTGCTGCTGCGGCACCAGGGGATCGACCTGTCCGAACCCATGCTCTTCGGGCTCGGCTCCGGGCTGTCCTTCATCTACTGGGACAGCAAGAACATGGACTTCCCCTTCCTCGGCGGACGGGTCAAGCCGTTCGAACTCACCCGGAACCTGGCCGCCACCCTCGGCCTCGAACTGCTGGTCCGCGAGACCACCTCACCCCGCAAGGCGTGGGCGGACGCGGCGGCCGGCATCGACGCCGGACACCCCGTGGGACTGCAGCTCGACAGCTACCACCTGGACTACTTCACCTCGAAGGTGCACTTCGGCGGGCATGTCGTCGCCCTGTACGGCTACGACGACGAGAACGCCCACCTGGTGGACACCGACCAGCAGGGCGGCGCGGTGTCCACCAGCCTCACCAGCCTCGCCGAGGCCCGCGCCGCCCGCGGCCCGATGGCCGCCAAGCACCGCTCCTTCACCCTCACCGCCGCGCAGGACCCGCCCTCCCCCCGCAGCCGGATCGTGCCCGCCGTCACCGCCTGCGCCGACGCCTTCCTCGAACCGCCCATCGCCAACCTGGGCCACCGCGGCATCGAGAAGGCCGGGAAGCTGATCGGCACCTGGCTGCGGCGCACCGACGACCCGCAGCGCGACCTGCCGCTGGCAGCCCGCCTGATGGAGCAGGCCGGAACCGGCGGCGCTCTGTTCCGCAACCTCTACCGGGACTTCCTCGCCGAATGCGACGCACTCCTCGACAGCGAGCACCTGCGCACCGGGCACCGGCTGTACGCCGAGGCGGCCACCGGATGGACGGAGGCCGCGGAGCTGATCACCAAGGCCGGTACGTCAGGCGACGAACAGCACCTGCTCCAGGCAGGTGCACTCCTGCACGAACTCGCCCGCGTCGAGCGCGAGGCCATGGAGGCGCTGCGCCGCCTGCGGAGGTGACTCCGCGGGACCGCGGACGTGCGACGTGGCGGCTCACAGGTCGCTGATCTTGAGGGACTTCTTCGCCTCCTGGAAGACGGCCTCGCCGTGCTTGCGCGACTTGCCCTCGGCGGGCATGGTCACGGTCAGCAGCCAGCGGATGCCCTTGTCGTTGACGTAGACCAGCTCGTGCCGGAACTTCTTCGCCTCTTTGGACTCCTCGGACTCGGGGCGGGGCTGGAAGGTGGTGAAGACCTCGGCCGCCTCCTGCCCCTGTTGCTTCGCCTCGGTGACCCGGCAGCGCACCTCCTCCATCGTGTCCAGGTAGCCCTCCTCGGCGCCGTCCTCGTAGAAGCTCTTCCAGGAGTTGGCCTCCTTGAGGGAGTTCTCCTCGATGTCCTTGCCGCTGCGGGTCAGCTTCATGGAGACGACGTCGCCGGGATCGGTGTAGGTCACGGCGCCGTCGTCCGCGCTGCGCTCGTACTCCTCGGGCACCGCCAGCCGGGCGCCCACCCGCGCTTCCTCGTTCCGCGTCTGCCAGCCGTCCGGCGCCTGGTCGGCGGTGAGGACGAAGAACAGGGTGAGCGCGGCAGCAGCCGCGACGACCACACCACCGGTGCCGAACTGCCACGGCCGACTGGTGCGCAGCTTGCCGCCGAACCCGCGCAGCGCCCGGCCGAGGCCGCCGCCGGAGGCGTCGGCCTGCGCACCCGGGGCCTGCTGGGGCGGACGGGCCACGTCCACGAGGGTCTGCCGGATCTCCGCGGCGTCCGGGCGCAGCCCCGGCTCCCGGCTCAGCAGCCGGGTGAGCAGCATCCCGAAAGCACCGGAATCGCTCAACGCGCGGGCCGGGCGCTGCGGTTCGGCGGAGAGCACGGCCTGCAGGGTCGCCGGGCTGTTGGAGCGGCGGAAGGGCGAGACCCCCTCGACCGCCGCGTACAGCACGACCCCGAGCGACCACAGGTCCGACTCCGGCCCCGGCCGCTGCCCCAGTACCCGCTCGGGCGCCACGAACTCCGGCGAGCCGACGAAGGCGCCGGTCTCGGTGAGCCCCTGCTCCCCCTGGACCGCGGCGATCCCGAAGTCGGTCAGCACGACCCGGTCGTACCGGCCCAGCAGCACGTTGTCCGGCTTCACGTCGCGGTGCAGCACGCCCGTCGCGTGCGCCGCCTCCAGCGCCCCGGCGACGGCGAGCCCGATCCGGGCGGCCTCCCGCACCCCGATGGTGCCCTCGTTCAGCACGTCGGCCAGCGAGCGCCCCTGGACCAGTTCCATGACGATCCACGGCTGCTCGTTCTCCACCGCGACGTCGTGGATCGTCACCACGGACGGATGGTCGATCCGCGCGGCCGTCCGCGCCTCCCGGCGCATCCGGGCGTACATCGTCTCGCGCTCCTGCGCGGAGAGGTGGTCGGGCAGCCGCGGCTCCTTGACCGCCACGTCCCGGTCCACCACCTCGTCGTGCGCCCGCCACACCGTGCCCATGCCGCCGTGCCCCAGCCGGGCCGTCAGCCGGTACCGGCCGCCGATCAGCCGCCCCGTCCCCGGCTCCGCGCCGGGCTCGGACGACGGGGCCGCGGCGACCTCCGTGGGCTCGTAGGCACCGGGCGCGGGACGGTGCTGCCCGGCCTGCGGAACGCCCGGGGGCGAGCCGGGCGCGGACGGCCCGGACGGCACACCGGATGCCGGGGACGGCGGGAACGGGGCGGACGACGCCGACTGTGCGGGCATCCCCGGGTGCTGCCCCGCCGGTGCCCCCGCGGGCGGCTGCAGCCCGTAACTGGTCGACTCGTCCAACCCGTCCCCCTCGTTCGTCATGCTTCACCATTACCCTGCTGGGCAGCGCGATCGCCACTTTGTTCACAGACCTGTGACCTGGGCTTCCCAGCGGACCGAGGCCCGAGGGCTCAGCGCGCGGCGGTCGGGCGGTAGGTGTCGGCGACGGCCTCGAAGTGCCGGTCGATCTCCGCCTTGTGGCCCTTGGAACCGAGCACGAGCAGCAGACGGTAGCGGCCGTCCACGATCATCGCACGGTTGCGCGCGTACACCTGGCGCCCTCCGGGCTCCCGCCAGGAGAAGGTGCCCTCGGCCATCGCCCGGTCCCCGACGTCGATGCGCCGCAGCCCTCCGGTGCTCGCCCAGTCCGCGGCCCGGTACGCGGACAGCTCCGGCTCGTCCTCGCTCTGGTAGGCCATCGGGTCCTTGCCGAACTTCCCGGTGGTGTCCCGGCCGTTGACGACGACCATCTCGACCTCGCCGCCGTTGTAGCGCACCTGGCCGCGCCCGTTCGCGGACCGGCGGTCCCACTCCTGGGGGACGGCGATCCGGAACCCGGCCGGATCGCGGCTGATCCGGTACCCGTCGGGCGCCTCGGGGCCGGTGGCGGGCGCGGACCTCCCGGCGTCCCCGTCGCCCTTGCCGTCCTTGCTGTCCTTGCTGTCCTTGTCGCTCTTGTCGCTCTTGTCGCTCTGGTCGCCCTTGCCGGCTCCGTCGTCGGACCCGCCGTCCCGCTTCCCCTCCGGTGAGGGGCCCGGGTCGCGCTCCTCCGGCACCACGACGGAGCCCCGCTGGTTGTCCTCCCCCTTCTCGCCACCGGGCAGGAACCATGCGACGAACGCCACCGCCGCCGCCATGCCCAGCAGTATCAGCGCCAGGACGAGCCCCCCGAGCCGCCGCGGGCCGCCGCCGCGCCTCCGGTCCGGATCCGGGGCCCGGTCCGGGCTCCGGCCCGGGTCGCTTTCCAGACTGCGGTCCGGGGTCCGCCCGCGCCGCGGCCGCCGGTGCCCCACCGGCTCCGCGCGATCGGCACCGGGCGGTTCCGGCTCACGGAGCGGTGCCGGTTCCGACTCGCGGAACAGCGCCGGTTCCGGCTCGTGGAACAGTGCCGGTTCCGGCTCGTGGGGCGCCGGCGGTTCCGGCTCGCGCCCGCGCCGCGGCGCTCCCGCAGCCCGCTTCCGCCACCGCCTGCGCACCAGTTCGCCGCGGCGCCGCACGATCGGCAGCCGGTGCGGATCGGCGGGCGCCCCCGGGTCCAGCGTGAGCGGCGCCGTGACGGTCCGCAGGCCCACATCCGGCTCGGGGGCCGAACGGATGAGGGAGCGCAGCCAACCCCGCAGCTCCTCGAAGTCCGGCCGCTCGGTGGGGTCCTGGCGCATCAGCGACTCGACCACCGGACGCAGCGGTCCGCAGTCCTCCGCGAACGCCGGCGGCTCCGCGCACACCATCTGCACCAACTCGGCCGCGCTGTCCTCCGGATAGGGCGCATGGCCCTGCACGCAGCGGAAGAGCAGCACCCCCAACGCCCACAGGTCGACGGCCGGGCCCACCGGCGGTGCCAGCCGCCAGTTCTCGTACACCGGCCCCGCCTGCTCCGGTGCCCAGCGCTCGGTGACCGGCCCGACCACCGTCGTACGGGCGTGCCGGGCCCGTTCCGCCGCCAGCGCGGTCGCCGGCCCGCGGTACCGGCCGTCGGCCGCCTCCGCACCGCCCCACGGCGCCTCGTCCGGGTCCGGGTACCCCTCGTCGCCGTCCCAGGGCAGCTCTTCCGGGTCCGGGTGTCCCTCCCCACCGTCCCAGGGCGCCTCGTCCGGGGCGGCGGATCCCTCCCCCACCGGGCCGGGCCCGGCCTCGCCGGGGGCGTACCGGCCGGGGGCCGCGCCCCGGTCCCGCGCCGCCGGTCCGGCCGTCCACGGCGCCGGGACGCTGCGGATACCGGCGGGCCGGGGACCGGGCAGCGCCGTGGGACCGGTAGCGCCGTCGGTGCTGCGACGGCCGTGCGGGCCGGTGCCCGGGCGCTCGTCCGGGCCGGTGCCCGGGCGGCCGTCCGGAGTGACGCCGTTGCCGGTTCCGCCGTCCGGCGCGGGGGCGGCGTCCGGCGCGGGGGCGGCGTCCGGCGCCTGCCGACCGGGGGCGAGGCGGCCGTACGGCGGAGGCGCACCGTAGGGACCCACCGCCTGCGGGCCGTAGATCTCGTCGCGCTCGACCTGGCGCACCACCCCGCCGCCGGACAGTTCGTCCGGGTGCACCTCGTCCTCGGCGGACGGCAGCCAGCGCACGTCGTCGTCGAGCGTGTGCGCGGGACCGTCGTCCGCCGGGCCGCCGTCCGGGCGGGTGGACCACCAGTCGGTGCCCGGCGGCGGCCGGTCGGCTCCGCCCTCGGCGCGGGCACGCAGCGCCGCGTCCCGGGTGTCGGCCACCGCGCGCTGCGCCCCCGCGCGATACGCCGCGATCGCACCCCGCCGCACCGCCCGCGCGGAGACCTCGTCGGCGGGGCCCTCCCGATCCGGCAGCCCCCCGCCGCGCGGACCGCCCAAGTCCCGCGGACCGCCCAAGTCCCGCGGACCGCGCCCGTCCTCCTCCGGCTCGATCCCCTCCAGACCGAAGATGCCCCGGCGCCGCTCCTCGGTGTGGGGCGCCTCCGCCGCGGGGTCGCCGTCCCGTGCGACGAAGCCCTCGGGCAGCCGCTCCCCGGTCCAGGTCGCGGGTCCGGGCGCCGGGACCGTCCCCGGGACCGGGTCCGGGGCGGATTCCTCTCGGACGCCGGGCGCCGAGGGGCCGCCGCGTTCCCCGCGCGGGTGGCGCTCGTCCCGTTCACCGCGCCCACCGCGTGCCGCGGCGGACGCGGAGCCGGCGTCCGCCCCGGCCGCCCGCCCGTGCCGGGCACCGGCGGGCACGGGCGCACCCGGCATGTCCCCGGCATCGCGCGGGGAACCGGACACCGCGGGACCGTCCGGTGATCCGGACTGCGGGCCTGCCTCGGGGTCGTTCGGCGGCGGCAGCGGGTCGTAGCCGCACAGCGCTTCCTCGGCGGCCCCCACCGCGAGCCCGGTGAGCACGGCGCGCCCATCCTCGCAGACGAGCACCGTGCGGGCCGTGATGTTGCGGTGCACCCAGCCGTGCGCATGCACGATCCGCAGCGCCGCCAGCAGGTCGGCGGCGATCTCGGCGGCGCGGTGCGCCCCCAGCGGGCGTTCGGCCAGCAGAGCGGCCAGAGACCGGGCGGGCACCGACTCGCTCACTATCCACAGCCCGTCGTCCTCGACGAAGACGTCGAAGATCTGGTCGAGCCTGGGATGGTCCGGAAGCTGCGCCGCGGCGACGGCGGCCTCCATCGCCCTGCGGACCGCGGGGTCCGCAGGCGTCCGGATCACCTGCGGGCCGCTGCCGCGCGCCGCGCCGTTCCGGCCCGGGACGCCGTAGCCCTCGTCCACCACCTCGGCCTCGACGACCTCGGGCAACGGGACCTGGCGGACGAGGACTTCCTGGCCACTGGCGACGTCCCAGGCCAGGGACTCGGCGAGTTCGTACGCGTCGGCAGGCGGCAGGGGCAGCCGGTAGCGGTCGGCGAGCAGCCGACCCGTGTACTCCCCGTGCTCCTCCACGACGCCCTCCCCACCGCGCGCGAGACCGTCAATTGCGTTCGGTTCCGGCCTTCTTGCGGATAGCTACGGTCCGCGTCCTTCACAATACGTCCGGGAACCGGCTACGTCACCGCGCGACGGAGGTCCGGTCCACCGTCCGGCCGGTTCCCCGGGCCGCTCCGGTACGGCGTCCGCACCGCCCGCGCACGGCGGGCGCGTGCCCCGGACTTGTGCGCCGGGCGGATGCTCCGGGCGTGCCCGCATCCGTGCGGGGGCTGGTCAGACGTCAGGGGCGCGGCGTCACACCGGGTCAGGCAACCGGACCGAGGCGTCACACGGTCGTCAGAGGCCCGGACCGAGGCGGCGAACCGTCGTCAGAGAACCGGACCGAGGCGGCGAACGGCGGTCGGGCACCCCGTCCGCAGCACCGTGCGCTCGTCAGGCGCTCGGCTCGAACGTCTGGAACGCGGCCTTCCGGAGCGTCGTGCACGCCTTGTCGTCCCAGGCGTCGGCCTCGCAGGTGATGAGGATCGCGTAGCCGTTCTTGCCGTCGACCTTGAAGCCGCGGTCGAGCGCGTGCACCTTCTTGCCGTTCTCCTTGCGCAGGAACTGCCAGTCGGCCACGGTCGGGTAGTCGCGCCACTCGACCTTCTTGATCCCGAGCGACTCGTAGCCGGAACTGGAACCCTTGACCGCGGACTCCAGATCGCGCCAAGCCCCCGCCGCGTCGCCGCCGGGGCTGCTGGTGTGGTCGATCTGGATCCGCGGATAGCCGCCACCGGGCGGGGCGTACTTGCGGCCCGAGTTCTTGCCCGCTATCCCGGCGGGCTTCCAGCCCTCGGGCAGAGCGACGGAGAAGTGGAACCTGCTGTCCTTGACCTGGGCGTACCCGTCGGGCAGCGCGGAACCGTCCTCCTCGCCCTTCTTGTCGCCCTTCTCCTTCTTCCCGCCCTTGTCGTCCTGGTCGCCGTCGCCCTTGTCGTCGCCGCTGCCCTGCCCGTCGTCGCCGGACGTGTCCCCGTCCTGTCCCGCCTTCCCGGCGGTGGCCTGCTCGCCCTCGCGGGTGCCGCCTCCGCCGTTCCCGGCGCTGCTGCCGGCCGCGCCGGACGCCTTGCCGCCGCTGTCGCCGTCCCCGCCGCTGTTCACCACGATCAGCACGATGAGCAGGACGAGGGCCAGCACGGCAGCCGCCGCGATCGCCAGCGTCCGAGTCGAGAGGCCCTTGCGCAGCTCGGGCAGCTCCCGCAGATCACGCAGCGAGGTGATCGCGCCACTGCCCCCGCTCTCCGGCGGCAGCGCCCTGCTGCCGCTGCCCGGACCCGGCAGCGGACCACCACCGGAGCCGGAGCCAGAAGCGGAACCGGTGCCGGTGCCAGTTCCAGTGCCGGTGCCGGCCGCACCGGACGTCCCGGTCCCCTGGCCGTCACCCGCGCCGCCGTCCGACGCGGACGCACCGCTCTTCCCGCTCCGGGCCCCGCCCGGCGCCGAGGACGGCGGTGCCGAGGGGCGCGGCGGTGCCGCGGGCGGTGTCGCGGAGGCCGCACCGGAGGAGGCGCCGCGCGCGGAATCCGTGCGGGCGGGACGGGCGGGATCGGTGGACGCGCCGCCCGTGCCGCCGCCCCGGTGCGGAGAGCCCGAGCCGGTGCGCTCCGGGGAACCGGCGGTGCCCGCGGCGGCCGAGCCGACACCCACGGCGCCCGCCGCGTTGCGGACCGACTTCAGGGCGCCCCGCAGCCTCTCGCCCGAACCGGTGCTCTCCGAGCGGCGCTTGCGCCTGCCGCCGGTCGTCCCGGCGCTGTAGGCGGGGCCGTCCGCGCCGGGGCCGCCGGCCGCTGCGGCAGAGCCCTTGGCGCCCGGTGCGGCCGCGGGCGGCACCGGGGGCAGGACCGAGGTGCGCTCGGCGCGGCTCTCCGCGTCCCGCCCGCCGGACGGGTCGAGGGGGCTGCGCTGCCCGGAGGCGACCGGCTCCAGCAGCAGCCGTGCCCCGTTCACATCGAGCCGCTTCTCCGGCTCCTTGACCAGCAACCCGGCGATGACCTCGCGCAGCTCGCCCGCGTGTTCGGGATAGGGCACGGGTTCGGTCATCACGGCCGTCAGGGTCGAGATGGCCGAGCCCTTGTCGTAGGGGGGATGGCCCTCGACGGCCGCGAACAGCAGGCCGCCCAGCGACCACAGGTCGGCGGGCGGGCCCGGGGGCTTGCCGCGCGCCCGCTCGGGAGAGATGTAGGAGGGGGCGCCGACGAGCATGCCGGTGGAGGTGACGGACGGGTCGCCCTCGACCTTGGCGATGCCGAAGTCGGTGAGGACCACGCGGCCGGTGCCGTCCTCCAGCAGCACGTTGGAGGGCTTCACGTCGCGGTGCAGAATGCCCTCGCGATGGGCCGCGCGGAGCACGTCGAGGATGGCGAGGCCGACCTCGGCCGCACGCTGGGGATCCAGCGGACCGTCGTTCTTGATCTTGTCGGCGAGGGAGCGGCCCTCCACGAGCTCCATCACGATCCAGGGCCGGCTGTCCTCGTTGACGACGTCGAAGACGGTGACGGCGCTGCCGCTGCGGATCCTCGCGATGGCCTTGGCCTCACGCAAGGTGCGGGTGATGAGCCGCTGCTTCTCCTCCTCGTCGACGCTGGAGGGAAAGCGGAGTTCCTTCACGGCGACCCGGCGGCCCAGGACTTCGTCCTCGCCGCGCCAGACAGTGCCCATACCGCCGCGCCCGAGGACCTCCCCGAGCCGATAGCGCCCGCCTACCAGCCGTCCCGCGTCCTCGCTCATGAATCCCCTTGTGTCCCCTCTGCGTGAGAGCCCGCCCCCGGCAGAGCCTTCATTGTGAACCATCACCCCGACAAGACGTGTACGGGGGCAGCACAGTTACACCACAGCCCCACCACTCCTCACCGGGGTTCACACGCCCAACAGCCGCCGCGGGGACGACCAGTCCAACGGGGGACCCGCGTCCGGATCCCCCGGGAACCGCACTCCCGCGGAACCGGCTACACGGGCACGATGTCGGGCGCACCCAACCGCGCAGCGTCCGCCGTCTGGTCGTCCGGCTGCAACTGCGACTCGCGCTCTGCCTCGACCCGCTTCTGATAGTGCTCGACCTCCCGGTCCACCTGGTCGGAGTCCCATCCCAGCACCGGGGCCATCAACTCGGCGCACTCCCGTGCGCTCCGTGCGCCCCGGTCGAAGGTCTCGATGGAGATGCGCGTGCGGCGGGTCAGCACATCGTCCAGATGACGGGCGCCCTCGTGCGTGCAGGCGTAGACGACCTCCGCCTTGAGGTAGTCGTCGGCGGCCGGCAACGGCTCGCGCAGTGCCGGTTCCTTCGCGATCAGGTCGAGCACCTCCTCGGTCATCGAGCCGTAGCGGCCCAGCAGATGCTCCACCCGGGCCACATGCAGTCCGGCGCGCTGCGCCAGGCGCGCGCGTCCGTTCCACAGCGCGGCGTACCCCTCGGCCCCGGCCAGCCGCACCTCCTCCGTGACGCACTCGGCGACCCGGTGGTCGAGCCCGTGCACCGCCTCGTCCACCGCGTCCTTGGCCATCACCCGGTAGGTCGTGTACTTGCCGCCCGCGACGACGACGAGCCCCGGCACCGGATGGGCCACCGTGTGCTCGCGGGACAGCTTGCTCGTCGCCTCCGACTCGCCCGCCAGCAGGGGCCGCAGACCCGCGTAGACGCCCTCCACGTCGTCCCGGGTCAGCGGCACGGCCAGCACCTCGTTGACGTGGTCGAGCAGGTAGTCGATGTCGGCGCTGGAAGCGGCCGGGTGCGCCTTGTCCAGGTCCCAGCCGGTGTCCGTGGTGCCGATGATCCAGTGCCGGCCCCAGGGAATGACGAACAGCACGCTCTTCTCCGTACGGAGGATGAGCCCGGTCGTGGAGTTGATGCGGTCCTTGGGGACGACGAGATGGATGCCCTTGGAGGCGCGGACGTGGAACTGCCCCCGCTCGGCGATCAGCCCCTGGGTGTCGTCCGTCCACACCCCGGTCGCGTTCACGACCTGACGGGCCCGCACCTCGTACTCGCCACCCTGCTCCAGGTCCTCGATCCGCGCCCCGACGACGCGTTCACCCTCCCGCAGGAAGCCGACCACCCGCGCACGGTTGGCCGCGCGCGCCCCGTACTCCGCCGCCGTGCGCACCAGCGTGGCGACGAAGCGGGCATCGTCCACCTGCGCGTCGTAGTACTGCAGCGCACCGACCAGCGCCCCCTTCTTCAACGCCGGAGCCACCTGGAGCGCATGACGGCGCGAGAGATGACGGTGCCTCGGCAGGCCGCGACCGTGTCCGGAGGAGACCGACATGACGTCGTACATCGCCACCCCGGTGCCCGCGTACAGCCGCTCCCAGCCGCGGTGCTGCAACGGATAGAGGAACGGAACCGGCTTGACCAGGTGCGGTGCCAGCCGCTCCAGCAGCAGGCCGCGCTCCTTGAGCGCCTCGCGTACCAGTGCGAAATCCAGCATCTCCAGATAGCGCAACCCGCCGTGGATGAGCTTGCTGGAACGGCTGGAAGTCCCCGAGGCCCAGTCACGGGCCTCCACGATCCCGGTGGACAAGCCGCGGGTGACCGCGTCCAGCGCCGTACCCGCGCCGACGATGCCGCCACCGACCACCAGCACGTCGAGTTCGGTCTCGGCCATCCTCGCCAGCGCGTCCGCACGCTGCTCCGGTCCCAGTGCCGCTGTCCTCACCGCTGCCTCCCAAGCTGCTCGACTGGTGCTCGCCAGTACTCGGACACCGCCCCCGTGGTCCCCCTGACGATGGTCCCCCATTCCCGCGACTTTGGCCGAGCACCGGCCCTGCTGAGTGCGCAATCCGACTTGTCTGTCATATGGGCTCTTAACCTTAATTTGCGCCGCTCGCCACTCCCGGTGCTGCCCGGGGACAGAACCGGGACGATAAGGGGAAGGGAAGACCGCTGTCATGCCCGCAGATCTCGCCGTGCTGGGACTCGCCCATTCGGGGCTGCCGCTCGCCCAGGCAGCGACGGCGAACGGAATCAGCACCATCGGGTACGACCCCGACCGCGGCGTCGTCGCCGACATCGGCGCCGGCCGCCCCCCGGGTGACGCGCCACTCGCCGCCGCCGAGGTACGGCGGATGCTCGCCAAAGGCTTCGGCGCCAGCAGCGACCCGGCCGTCCTCGGGCGGGTGCGCACCGCCGTCATCTGCGCGGCCACCGCACTCGGCCCCAACCGGGCCCCCGACCTGAGCGCCGTCCGCACCGCCGCCCGGACCCTGGCCGCCCGGCTGCGCCCGCGCACCCTCGTCGTCGTCGAATCCAGCGTCCACCCCGGCTGCACGGAGGACGTCGTACGACCACTGCTGGAAGACGGCTCCGGACTGCGGGCCGGGCGCGACTTCCACCTCGCCTGCTCACCCTCCCGGGTCGACCCCGGCAACCGCACCCACGACTACACCGCCATCCCCAAAGTCATCGGCGGGCTCACCCCCGCCTGCACGGAAGCCGCCGCCGCGTTCTACGGGCGGCTCACCAAAGTCGTCCGCGCCCGCGGGCCGCGCGAGGCCGAGACCGCCAAGCTGCTGGAGACCAACTACCGGCACATCAACATCGCCCTCATGAACGAAATGGCCGTCTTCTGCCACGACCTCGGCATCGACCTGTGGGACGTCGTGCGGTGCGCGGAGACCAAACCCTTCGGCTTCCAGTCCTTCCGGCCCGGCCCCGGAGTCGGCGGCCCCAGCGTGCCCGTCGACCCCAACTACCTCTCCTACCACAGCCGCTCGCTGGGCTACCCGCTGCGCATGGTGGAACTCGCCCAAGAAGTCAACGAACGCATGCCCCGCTACGTCGCCCAACGCGCCGCCGTCCTGCTGAACGAACACGGAAAATCCGCCCGCGGCGCACGCATCCTGCTGCTCGGCGTCACCTACAAACCCGACCTCGCCAGCCAGGAAGGCGCCCCCGCGCGCGAAGTCGCCGGCCGCCTCAAGGAACTCGGCGCCCAGTTGAGTTACCACGACCCGTACGTGCCGCAATGGCGCGTCGCGGGCCAGCCCGTACCGCGGGCCGACGCGCTGTACGAAGCCGCGGCGGATGCGGACCTCACGCTGTTGTTGCAGCACCATCGCCGCTATGACCTGCAGGGGCTCGCCGCGAAGGCGCAGCTCCTCCTTGACACTCGCGGAGCGAGTCCTACCGGTGCGGCGCACCGGCTCTGACGGCCTCTCTTTCGCGGCGGTGCGGTCCCCTTCGCGGGGTGCGGTCCCCTTCGCGGGGTGCGTTTCCCTTGCGGAGTGCGTTTCCCTTCGCGGGGTGCGTTTCCCCGTCTGTTGTTCGCCGGGTGCGGCTTCGTTGTCGGGGGCTTCGCCCCCGAGCCCCCGTTGTCCTCGCCGGACGGGCGTTGGGGCGGCTCCGCCCCCCAACAGCCCCCCGCTAGTGGGCTCCGCCCCCTAGGACCCCCAGCCGCACCCACGCAAGCCCTTGCGTACGTGTGTTCCGCGCCTTTCCTTTGGTCCGTCGGGTGCGGGAAGTTTCCTGATGCCGTCCCTCACAGCACAAGAGCGCTCCCGCAGTCGAAAGGCCCCCGGCGGTTGCCGGATACGGGAGGGGGAGGGAGAAGTTGTGGTGCCTGGGGGTTTCTAAGGGGGCGGAGCCCACTTAGCGGGGGGCCGTTGGGGGGCGGAGCCCCCCGACACGACCGCTCGGCGGCAGCCGAAGGACGACGGGGGCGTGCCCCCACAACGCAACGCACCCCGCGAAGGGGCTAGCCGAAGGGGCCAGGGGGCGTGCCCCCACGAAGCCAGGCCACCCGCGGAGGGGAACGGACCCCGCGAAGACGCCCCCCGCGAGGGGTTAGCGGGAGCGGGCTACCGTTACTTCGACGCGCTGGAACTCCTTGAGGTCGGAGTAGCCCGTGGTGGCCATGGCTCGGCGGAGTGCGCCGAAGAAGTTCATCGAACCGTCGGGAGTGTGCGAGGGGCCGAGCAGGACCTCTTCCATGGTGCCGACCGCGCCCAGGTCGACCCGGCGGCCGCGGGGGACGTCCTCGTGCACGGCCTCCATGCCCCAGTGGTGGCCCTTGCCGGGTGCGTCGGAGGCGCGGGCCAGCGGGGAGCCCATCATCACGGCGTCGGCGCCGCAGGCGACCGCCTTGGGCAGGTCGCCGGACCAGCCGACACCGCCGTCCGCGATGACATGCACATAGCGCCCGCCGGACTCGTCCAGGTAGTCGCGCCGGGCCGCGGCGACGTCGGCGACGGCGCTCGCCATCGGCACCTGGATGCCCAGCACGTTCCGCGTGGTGTGCGCGGCGCCTCCGCCGAAGCCGACGAGGACACCCGCGGCGCCGGTGCGCATCAGGTGCAGCGCTGCGGTGTAGGTGGCGCAGCCGCCGACGATGACCGGCACGTCCAGCTCGTAGATGAACTGCTTGAGGTTCAGTGGCTCGGCGGCGCCGGAGACGTGCTCGGCGGAGACCGTGGTGCCGCGGATGACGAACAGGTCCACGCCCGCGTCCACAACGGCCTTGGAGAACTGCGCCGTGCGCTGCGGCGACAGCGCGGCGGCGGTCACCACACCCGAGTCGCGGACCTCCTTGATCCGCTGCCCGATCAGCTCCTCCTTGATCGGCTCGGCGTAGATCTCCTGCATCCGCCGGTTGGCTGTCGCCTCGTCGAGTTCCCCGATCTCCTGCAGCAGCGGCTCCGGGTCCTCGTAGCGGGTCCACAGGCCCTCGAGGTTGAGTACGCCGAGGCCGCCCAGTTCTCCGATGCGGATGGCGGTACGCGGCGAGACGACCGAGTCCATGGGGGCGGCGAGGAACGGCAGCTCGAAGCGGTAGGCGTCGATCTGCCAGGCGATGGAGACCTCCTTCGGGTCGCGGGTGCGCCTGCTGGGCACCACCGCGATGTCGTCGAAGGCGTACGCCTGCCGCCCGCGCTTGCCGCGCCCGATCTCGATCTCAGTCACGTCTGCTGCCTCTCACTCTGGTGTGCCGCGGTCCAGTATCGCCGACACGCCGGAGCCCGCGGCTCCGGGAGGGCCGCGGGCTCGGGGACGGGGTCAGCTCCGGGAGTAGTTCGGAGCCTCGGTCGTCATCTGCACGTCGTGCGGGTGGCTCTCCTTGAGCCCGGCCGCGGTGATGCGGACGAAGCGCCCGCGGTCCTGCAGCTCGGGGACGGTGCGGCCGCCGACGTAGAACATGGACTGCTTCAGACCGCCGACGAGCTGGTGCACCACGGCGGCGAGCGGGCCGCGGTAGGCGACCTGGCCCTCGACGCCCTCGGGGATCAGCTTGTCGTCGCCGCTGACGCCCTCCTGGAAGTAGCGGTCCTTGGAGTAGGACTTGCTGTCGCCGCGGGTCTGCATCGCGCCGAGCGAGCCCATGCCGCGGTAGGACTTGAACTGCTTGCCGTTGATGAACAGCAGCTCGCCGGGCGACTCCTCGCAGCCCGCGAGCAGGCTGCCGAGCATCACCGTGTCGGCGCCCGCGACCAGGGCCTTGGCGATGTCGCCGCTGTACTGCAGGCCGCCGTCGCCGATGACCGGGACACCGGCCTCCCGCGCGGCCAGCGACGCCTCGTGGATGGCGGTGACCTGGGGGACGCCGATTCCGGCGACGACGCGGGTGGTGCAGATGGAGCCGGGGCCCACCCCGACCTTCACACCGTCGGCACCGGCGTCGATCAGCGCCTTGGCGCCGTCGCGGGTGGCGATGTTGCCGCCGACGACGTCGACGCGGGGATGGTTCGACTTGATCTTGGCGATCATGTCGGCGACGAGCCGCGAGTGGCCGTGCGCGGTGTCGACGACGACGAAGTCGACGCCCGCCTCGATCAGCGCCTGGGCCCGGTCGTAGGCGTCGCCCGCGACACCGACGGCGGCGCCGACGACCAGCCGGCCCTCGGCGTCCTTGGCGGCGTTCGGGTACTGCTCCGCCTTGACGAAGTCCTTGACGGTGATCAGGCCCTTGAGCGTGCCTCCGCCGTCCACCAGCGGCAGCTTCTCGATCTTGTGGCGGCGCAGCAGCTCCATCGCGGCGTCCCGCGAGATCCCGACCTCGCCGGTGACCAGCGGCATCGGCGTCATGACATCCCGCACCTGGCGGCTGCGGTCCAGCTCGAAGGCCATGTCCCGGTTGGTGACGATGCCCAGGAGCTTGCCCGCGGCGTCGGTGACCGGGACGCCGCTGATGCGGAACCGGCCGCACAGCGCGTCGGCCTCCTGGAGGGTGGCGTCGGGGCGGATGGTGATGGGGTCGGTGACCATCCCGGACTCGGACCGCTTGACCTGGTCGACCTGGTTGGCCTGGTCCTCGATCGAGAGGTTGCGGTGCAGCACGCCCACGCCGCCCTGCCGGGCCATCGCGATGGCCATCCGGCCTTCGGTGACCTTGTCCATGGCGGCGGACAACAGCGGCACGTTGACCCGTACGTTGCGCGAGACGTACGACGCGGTGTCGATGTCCTGCGGTGCCATGTCCGACTCGCCTGGCAGCAGCAGTACGTCGTCGTATGTCAGGCCCAGAGTGGCGAACTTTGCGGGCACTCCGTCGACGTTCTCAGTCATGACACCTTTCCCATGCTTGCCCCGGCCGGATGTCCATGCTAACGGGCCCGGACGGGTGAGCGGACCGCCTGTGGACAAGCTCCGGCCCTCGGGCGCCCGTGGGCGCGAGAGCCCCCGCGCACGTCGCTCACGTGCGGCGGAACTACTGCTCGGCCAGCGCCCGCAGCCGGCTGAGGGCCCGGTGCTGGGCGACGCGGACGGCTCCGGGTGACATTCCCAGCATCTGCCCGGTCTCCTCGGCCGTCAGCCCCACGGCGACCCGCAGCAGCACCAGCTCACGCTGGTGTTCGGGCAGGTTCGCCAGCAGCTTCTTGGCCCACTCCGCGTCGCTGCTGAGCAGCGCCCGCTCCTCGGGGCCGAGGGAGTCGTCGGGCCGCTCGGGCATCTCGTCCGAAGGCACGGCGGTGGAGCCGGGCCCGCGCATCGCGGCCCGCTGCAGATCGGCGACCTTGTGCTGGGCGATGGCCACGACGAATGCCTCGAACGGCTTGCCGGTGTCCCGGTAGCGCGGCAGCGCGCAGAGCACCGCGATGCAGACCTCCTGGGCGAGGTCGTCGACGAAGTGACGCGCGTCACCGGGCAGTCGGGTCAGCCGCGTGCGGCAGTACCGCACGGCCAGCGGGTGCACATGGGCGAGCAGATCGTGCGTGGCCTGGCTGTCGCCCTCGACAGCGCGCTGGACGAGCTTGCCGACCTTGGCGACCTCGGCCGCGTCCGCGGCCCCGGTCGGCGGCGGCCCGCTCTCGTCGTCGCGCATCGGTCCATGGTGCACCGACGCCGCGCGGTTCGCCGCACCGCGCTCGTAGAAGTGAGCCGAAGCGTTATGAGCAGGCGCACTGGCCCTCATGTCCACGCCCTCCCCTCACGCCTGACCGACAGGTCCCCGAGGAACTCCATACAACAAGCATGCGGCACGCGCGAGATTTCTTGGCAGCCGCGGGGGAAATCCGCGGGAACACCGGCCCGGCCGGGGCCGCCGTCCCACTCGCCGGCGACCGGTTCCGGGCGCGGACGAGCGGGCGGACGGGCGGCTGCTGTGCGCGGCGGGACGCGCTCGGACCTGCGGCCGGGAGGTGCCCCCGGCGGACACCCGGCACCAGGTCAGCGGACGAGGCCCCAGCGGAATCCGAGCGCCACCGCGTGCGCGCGGTCCGAGGCGCCGAGCTTCTTGAAGAGCCGCCTGGCGTGCGTCTTGACGGTGTCCTCCGAGAGGAAGAGCTCACGCCCGATCTCCGCGTTGGAGCGGCCGTGGCTCATGCCCTCCAGCACCTGGATCTCCCGCGCGGTGAGGGTCGGCGCCGCACCCATCTCGGCCGACCGCAGCCGTCGGGGGGCGAGCCGCCAGGTGGGGTCGGCCAGCGCCTGGGTGACGGTCGCGCGCAGCTCGGCGCGGGAGGCGTCCTTGTGCAGGTACCCGCGGGCGCCGGCCGCGACGGCCAGGGCGACGCCGTCGAGGTCCTCGGCCACCGTCAGCATGATGATGCGGGCGCCGGGGTCGGCGGAGAGCAGCCGCCGCACGGTCTCCACTCCGCCCAGGCCGGGCATCCGGACGTCCATCAGGATCAGGTCGGACCGGTCGGCGCCCCAGCGGCGGAGGACTTCCTCGCCGTTGGCCGCCGTCGTCACACGCTCGACGCCGGGCACGGTCGCGACCGCGCGGCGCAGGGCCTCTCGGGCGAGCGGGGAGTCGTCGCATACGAGGACGGATGTCATGGCCGCCCTCCGCTGCTGATGCGCATCACCTTGAGCCTCCAGGCTGCTTGAGAATCGTCACCTGCGCGATTGACGGCCGTGGAGGACTGCGCCCCGGGCCGGTTCCGAACCAATCGCTTTCGCTCTCTCAACGACGGTCACCCGAAAGAGTTACGGCTTCCAGCCGCCGTCCTCAGCACTCTACGTGAGCGTCCGTACACAGAGCAGCAACATCCCGGCTTTGCGGTGACCGACGCACCATTAATCCTGAAGTGCCCTATTCAGATGCATTACTTCCGTTTTGCGAGTTCGATCGCTAGATTCGCGAAAGAGTCATATTTACGCACGAGTGTCAGATCACCTCCAGCAGCACTCAGGAGAGACGCGATGGCAGACTTCTCCCGCCTTCCTGGACCCAACGCGGATCTGTGGGACTGGCAGCTTCTGGCCGCCTGCCGGGGGGTGGACAGTTCGCTGTTCTTCCACCCCGAGGGGGAGCGCGGCGCCGCCCGCAGTGCGCGGGAGGCGTCCGCCAAGGAGGTGTGCATGCGCTGCCCCGTGCGCGCCGAGTGCGCGGCGCACGCTCTCCAGGTGCGCGAGCCCTACGGGGTGTGGGGCGGGCTCACCGAGGACGAGCGCGAGGAGCTGCTGGGCCGGGCCCGGAACCGGCTGGTGACCACGCACGGCCCCGCGCAGGACGAGCGGCCGTCGGCGCCGGGAGGTGGGGCCGCTGGTCCGGGCGGTGCGGAGGCTCCGGACCGTACGGCCGCTCCCGGCGGTGCGGCCGAGCACGCCGCGGAACCGGTCGGCGAGATGTGAACGGAACCCCGCCCGGCCGACCGCCGACCGGGCACCGTGCGGTACCGAGGAACCCCGGACGCCGCGCGGAAACGTTCCCTCACGCGTCGCACACACCGTCCGGCCCGCCGCCCTCGCCGCCCCCGCCGCCCCCGCCGGGCGGGCCGGGCGGGCCGGGGGGGCCGGGCGGCGGTCAGCCGCGGGCCGCCGCGAGCCGGTCCAGCATCGCGGCGACGGCGGGCACCCGCGCGAGGTCGGGGAGCGTGAGCGCGACCACCTCGCGCTGCACGGCGGGCGCCACCCGGACCGCACGCGTCCCCCGCGGACGCACCGACTCCACAGCCAGCTCCGGCAGCACCGCGACCCCCAGCCCCGCACCGACCAGGCCCACCACCGCCGGGTAGTCGTCGGTCGCGAAGTCGATCCGGGGCGTGAACCCCGCCGCCTCGCACACCTGGACGAGGTGCCGGCGGCAGCGGGGGCAGCCCGCGATCCACGGCTCCTCGGCGAGGGTGCCGATACCGACCTCCTCCGCGTCCGCGAAGGGGTGGCCCTCCGGCACCAGCCCGACCAGCCGGTCGGTCAGCAGCGGCCGGACCACCAGGTCGTCCGCCTCCCAGTCCTCGGCCGCGACGTGCTCCCCCGGCACCGGGTCGTAGCGGAAGGCCAGCGCGATCTCGCAGTCCCCCGCCCGCAGCATCTCCACCGAGCGCGGCGGCTCCGCCTCCACCAGCGAGACCCGGGTGCCCGGGTGCGCGGCCCGCATCGCCGCGACGGCGGTGGGCACCAGCGTGGAGCTGCCGCTGGGGAAGGAGACCAGCCGCACCCGCCCGGCCCGCAGCCCGGCCAGCGCCGCCACCTCCTCCTCGGCTGCCGTCAGCCCCGCCAGGATCCCGGTGGCGTGCCGCACCAGCGCCTCACCCGCCTCGGTCGGCCGCATCTCGCGCCCCGTGCGCACCAGCAGCGGGGTGCCCGCGGCCGCCTCCAGCGCCTTCATCTGCTGGCTGACGGCGGGCTGCGTACAGCCCAGCTCGCGCGCCGCGGCGGAGAAGGAACCGGTTCGGGTGACCGCGCGCAGAACGCGCAGATGACGGGCCTCGATCATGCGCCCGAGCATAGGTGAGCATAAGCCTGCCTTGGGGATTGCCACCTGAACCGGCTCGCGGCTTGGGGTGCTCCTCGGTAGCCTCGGCCCATGGAGCTGCTTTCCGTGAACCTCGCCAAGCCCCACCGCTCGGAGCACACCGCCGCCGAAGGCGGTCTGACCGGCATCGACAAACGGCCCGTCGAGGGCGCCGTCAGCGTCACCGGCCCCGGCCCGCGCGGCACCGGGGGCAGCGGACTGGCCGGCGACACCATCGGCGATCTGCGCCACCACGGCGGCGAGGAGCAGGCGGTCTACGCCTTCGCCCGCGAAGAGCTGGACTTCTGGGAGGGCGAGCTGGGCCGCGCCCTGCCCAACGGCGTCTTCGGCGAGAACCTCACCACCCGCGGCGTCCCGGTGGACGACGCGCGCATCGGGGAGCGCTGGCAGCTCGGCGCGCCCGGCACCGGACCGCTGCTGGAGGTGTGCTCCATGCGGGTGCCCTGCCGCACCTTCGCCGGCTGGCTGAGCGAACAGGGCTGGGTCAAGCGGTTCACGAACCGGCGGATGCCCGGCGCCTACCTGCGGGTCGTCGAACCGGGCGAGGTGCGCGCGGGCGATCCCGTCACCGTCGTCCACCGCCCCGACCACGAGGTCTCGGTCAGCTTCGTGTTCCGCGCCCTGACCCGGGAACCCGAGCTGCTGCCGCGCGTGCTGGCGGCCGGCGAGGCGCTGGACCCGCAGGCGCGGGAGCACGCGCTGCGCCGCATCCCCGGCTGACGGACCGCCATCCCCCCGCTGACGGACCGCCATCCCCCGCTGACGGACCGCCATCCTCGGCTGACGGACCGCCACGACGCGGCGGCCGAACCGCGGTCGAGCCGAACCGCGGTCGAGTGGAGCCACCGTCCCGGCGGTGGCGCCGGGGTCCGGGCCGGCGGACCCCGTCCCGTCCTGGCGGCACGGCGCGTTCGTACGGGTGCCCTACCGTCGCCGAGGCGGCCGGACGGCGAACCCGCAGCAGTGCGGGGCCGATAGCGTGGCCGCATGACGACTGCACTGATTACGGGAGCCACCGCCGGTATCGGCGCCGCCTTCGCCCGGCGGCTCGCCGGCCGCGGCTACCACCTCGTGCTCGCCGCGCGGAACACCGACCGGCTCTGGCGGGAGGCGACCGAACTGCACGACCGGCACGGAGTGGAGGCCGACGTCGTCACCGCCGACCTGGCGACCGAGGAAGGCATCTCCGCGGTCGAGGACCGGCTGAACTCCCGGGAGCACCCCGTCGACCTGCTGGTCAACAACGCGGGGTTCGGCAACAAGGGCCGCTACCTGGAGGTGTCCGTCGCCGACGAGCTGACGATGCTCAAGGTGCACTGCGAAGCCGTGCTGCGGCTGACGTCGGCGGCGACCGCCTCCATGTGCGAACGGGGGCGCGGCGGGGTGATCAACGTCGCCTCCGTGGCAGCCTTCTTCCCCCGCGGCACCTACGGCGCCTCCAAGGCGTGGGTCACCCAGTTCACGCAGGGGGCCGCCAAGGATCTGGCCGGTCAGGGCGTGCGGCTGATGGCCCTGTGCCCCGGATTCGTCCGTACCGAGTTCCACGACCGGGCCGGGATGGACTCCACCGGCATTCCGCGGTGGATGTGGCTGGACGCGGACCAGGTGGTCGAGACGGCGCTGCAGGACCTCGCGCGCGGCAAGGTGCTGTCGGTCCCCGACCCCCGGTACAAGGCCCTGCTGGGCGCCTCCCGGCTCATCCCGCGCGGCGTGCTGGCCAAGGCGTCCTCGACCACGGGACGCAAGTACGGCCCGAAGTAGGGGCGGGCAGGACCCGCCGGGGGCCGCGAAAAGCAGCGAGGGCGCACCCCGCGACGGGGTGCGCCCTCACCGGACGGGGCGGGGTGCCTCAGTGGGCGTGCCCGTGGCCGTGGCCCGCGCCCGCGGCCTCGTCCTCCTCGGCCGGCTTCTCGACGACCAGCGTCTCGGTCGTCAGCAGCAGCGAGGCGATCGAGGCGGCGTTCTCCAGCGCGGAGCGCGTCACCTTCACCGGGTCGATGACACCGGCCTTGACCAGGTCGCCGTACTCGCTGGTGGCGGCGTTGAAGCCCTGGCCGGCCTCCAGCTCCGCGACCTTGGAGGTGATGACGTAGCCCTCCAGGCCCGCGTTCTCGGCGATCCAGCGCAGCGGCTCGACCGCGGCGCGGCGGACGGTGGCGACACCGGTCGCCTCGTCGCCCTCCTTGCCGAGGTTGCCCTCCAGCACCTTGACCGCGTGCACGAGCGAGGAGCCGCCGCCGGAGACGATGCCTTCCTCGACCGCCGCACGGGTCGCGGAGATCGCGTCCTCCAGGCGGTGCTTCTTCTCCTTCAGCTCGACCTCGGTGGCCGCGCCGACGCGGATCACGCAGACGCCGCCGGCCAGCTTGGCGAGGCGCTCCTGGAGCTTCTCGCGGTCCCAGTCGGAGTCGGTCGCCTCGATCTCGCCCTTGATCTGGGCGACGCGGCCCTGCACGTCCTCGGCCTTGCCCGCACCGTCGACGATCGTGGTGTCGTCCTTGGTGACGGTGACGCGGCGCGCGGAACCGAGCACGTCGAGACCGGCCTGGTCGAGCTTGAGGCCGACCTCCTCGGCGATGACGGTGGCGCCGGTGAGCGTCGCCATGTCGCCGAGCATCGCCTTGCGGCGGTCACCGAAGCCGGGCGCCTTGACGGCGACGGCGTTGAAGGTGCCGCGGATCTTGTTGACGACGAGGGTGGAGAGGGCCTCGCCCTCCACGTCCTCGGCGATGATCAGCAGCGGCTTGCTGGAGCCGGCCTGCATGACCTTCTCCAGCAGCGGCAGCAGGTCCTGGATGGAGCTGATCTTGCCCTGGTGGATCAGGATGTACGGGTCGTCGAGGACGGCCTCCATACGCTCCTGGTCGGTGACGAAGTACGGCGAGAGGTAGCCCTTGTCGAAGGCCATGCCCTCGGTGAAGTCCAGCTCCAGGCCGAAGGTCTGGGACTCCTCGACGGTGATGACGCCGTCCTTGCCGACCTTGTCCATCGCCTCGGCGATCAGCTCGCCGACCTGCTTGTCCTGCGCGGACAGAGCGGCGACGGAGGCGATGTCCTCCTTGGAGTCGATCGGGCGCGCGGTCTTGACCAGCTCGTCCGAGACGGCGGCGACCGCGGCGTCGATGCCCTTCTTCAGGGCGGCCGGGGAGGCACCTGCGGCGACGTTGCGCAGGCCCTCGCGGACCAGCGCCTGGGCCAGCACGGTGGCGGTGGTGGTGCCGTCACCCGCGATGTCGTTGGTCTTGGTCGCCACCTCCTTGAGGAGCTGGGCGCCCAGGTTCTCGTACGGGTCCTCGACCTCGACCTCACGGGCGATGGTGACGCCGTCGTTGGTGATGGTGGGGGCGCCGAACTTCTTGTCGATGACGACGTTGCGGCCCCGGGGGCCGATGGTCACCTTCACGGTGTCGGCGAGGTTGTTGACGCCCCGCTCAAGGGCGCGACGGGCGTCCTCGTCGAACTTCAGGATCTTCGCCATGGAAGCTGTTGTGTCCTCTCACACGTCTCGCACGTCTCGTACGCGCCCGTGTCGGCCCGTACGAGCCGCGCCCTGGTCCCTGCTACCTCGCACGAGGAGCGGGCACCAGGGCGCGTATCGACTGCACGCTGCGGCTTCGGGAAGCTGCCGCGTCCGTAGTCCGTACTGCTTCTCGCCGTACTACTTCTCGACGATCGCGAGAACGTCGCGGGCCGAGAGGACGAGGTAGTCCTCGCCGCTGTACTTCACCTCGGTGCCGCCGTACTTGCTGTAGAGCACGATGTCGCCGACGGACACGTCGAGCGGCAGGCGGTTGCCGTCCTCGAAGCGGCCCGGACCGACGGCCAGGACGGTGCCCTCCTGGGGCTTCTCCTTGGCGGTGTCCGGGATGACCAGGCCCGAGGCCGTGGTCTCTTCGGCGTCGAGCGGCTGGACCACGATGCGGTCCTCGAGCGGCTTGATGGCAACCTTGGAGCTGGCGGTCGTCACGATCCGACCTCCCCCTTCGGAGATCTCAATACGTCAAACTGAGGGCTTATGTCTGGAGTGGCGACCTGGTAGATCCGTCGTCGCGGGTGCCGGATCTGCCCGTCGCGTACTGCTGGCACTCACACGGGGAGAGTGCCAGGGTCGAGATTATGCCTGGCTTAGCACTCGGTCAAGCGGAGTGCTAGCCGCACCGGCTCGTGCCGAATCGGACGGGCGCTCCTCCCGCCCCCGCTCGGCGGCCCGCGCCCCCTTCCGCGCCCGTCAGCCCGCGGCTTCCAGCAGCGCCTCGGCTCGCCCGACGGCCTGCACGAGAGCCTCCGGCTCCGGCTCCAGGCCGCCGATCAACGCGTCGAAGCCGCGGAGCCCGGCCCGGGTGAGCAGCCGCTTCTCGTTGGTGATCCACTCGCCGCGCGCGGCGAGCACGGCGCGGCCCGCACCACCTGCGCCGCCGCGGTCGCCTGTCGCGCGGAGGCACCCTGCGCGCCCGCACGGAGAGGATGCGCCCGCACGGAGAGGAACGGGGAGGAGCGGTGTCAGGGCTCGGGGCCCGGGCGCCGGGCACGGCGTGTCGTCAGTTCACGCCGTACTTCACGCCGTACTTCACGCCGCCGACCCTACGCCTGCGCGGCCCGGCGCACAGGGTGCGGGAGCGGCGCGGGACAATGGCCGGGTGGATCGTGAGGTGTTCGCGGAGCTGCTCTCCGACGAGGGGCAGGCGCTGCTGCGGGAGGTACAGGGGGTCGAGCCCGCACAGGAGCTCGCCGTGGCGACGCGGCTGCGGCAACGGCACGAACCCGCGCTGGTGTCGGCGGCCCTGGCGCAGAGCCGGTTGCGCGCCCGCGCCGAGGCGAAGTTCGGCCCCGCCGACGCGCACGCCCTCTACTTCACCGCGGACGGACTCGAACAGGCCACCCGCACCCCGGTCGCCGGGCACCGTGCCCGCCGGATGCGCAGCCTCGGCGTCCGCAGCGCCGTGGACCTGTGCTGCGGTATCGGCGCCGACGCGCTGGCGCTGGCCCGGGAGGGCATCCGGGTGCTGGCCGTCGACCGCTCGCCGCTCACCTGCGCGGTGGCCCGCGCCAACGCCGCGGCCCTGGGGCTCGCGGACCTGGTCGAGGTGCGGTGCGCCGACGTCACCGAGGTGGACACCGGCGGCTGGGACGCGCTCTTCGCCGACCCGGCCCGCCGCACCGGGCGGGGCCGGGTCTTCGATCCGGAGGGCTACTCGCCGCCGCTGAGCTGGGCCGTGCGGACGGCGCTGGCCGCGCCCCTGGCCGCGCTGAAGGTGGCGCCCGGCATCCCGCACGAGGCGGTACCCGCGGAGGCGGAGGCGGAGTGGGTCTCCTGCGGCGGCGACGTCAAGGAGGCGGTGCTGTGGTTCGGCGGCGGCCGGACGGGCACCGGCGGGGTGCGGGCCACGCTGCTGCCCGCCGGGGAGACCCTGGCCGGTGAGGGGCTGCCCGACCCGGAGGTGGGGCCGGTGGGCCGGTATCTCTACGAGCCGGACGGCGCGGTGGTCCGCGCCCACCTGGTCGCCGAGCTGGCCCAGCGGGTGGCGGGGCGGCTGATCGACCCGACGATCGCGTACGTGACCACCGACGCGGTGCACCCGACGCCGTTCGCGACCGGGTACGAGATCACCGACGCGCTGCCGTTCAACGTCAAGAAGCTGCGCGCCCTGCTGCGGGAGCGCGGCGTGGGTGTCGTCACCGTCAAGAAGCGCGGCTCGGCGGTCGAACCGGAGGAGCTGCGCCGGAAGCTGAAACTGGACCCGAAGGCGGCGCCCGGCTCCTGCACCGTCTTCCTCACCCGGATCGCGGGCGCACCCAGCATGCTGCTCGGGCATCCGCTGGCCTGATCCGCGGGGCCTCAGCGCCCGCGGCGGGTGCGGGTGCGGGTGGTACGGGTGCGGGTGCGGGTGGTACGGGTGCGGATGCGGGTGAAGTCGCCGCGCAGGACGCGCCCGGTGAGCGTCTCCTCGGTCAGCGAGCCGTAGCCGGTGGCGGCCCACAGGCTGTGCTCGGGCGGGACCTCGAAGTACGGAACCCGGCGGCCGTCGTGCTGGTGGGTGAGGACCTCCGGCGCGCGGCGCGCGGACACCGCCGCGGAGCAGTCCCGGCACGCGGCGACGCGCAGGGCCTCGCGGCGGCCCAGCGGGCGCCAGCGGATCCGCTCGGCGGCGGCACCGTGCAGCGGGTCGAAGAAGCACAGCGGCAGTGTCGGTGCCGCGGCCCGGGCCTTGCGGCGGCTGCGGGAAGCCGGTTCGGAGCGCACCAGCGCGTCCCGGCCCTCGTGCAGGAGCGCGAGAACGCCCGCGAGGTCGGGGGTGTCGCGGGCCCCGTCCAGCACGGTGCACGCCGCGGCGTAGGCGTCCAGGGAGAGCTGGAGCAGATCGCTGTCGGCGTGCTCGCCCGGCTCGTGGGCGAGCAGCTTCTCGTTGTACGCGAGGAGTTCGCGCTGGGCGCGCTTGCGCAGGTCGCGCACGCCCGCCGTGCGCGCGGTGGCGAAGACGGAACGCGGCGAGGTGAACGGCGCCCGCGCCGAGGTCCGCGCGCGCCGCCGCACGGTGCGGAAGACCAGCACCGCGGCGGCGAGCACCACCACCGCCGACCCGATCAGCACTCCGAGCAGCAGCGGGGAGGGGCCACCGGCCGCGCCGTCGCCGTCCCCACCGGCGTCGTCCCCACCGGCGTCGTCCCCACCGGCGTCGTCCCCACCGGCGTCGTCCCCACCGGCGTCGTCCCCGCCGGCGTCGTCCCCGCCGCCGTCGCGGTCCGCCGGGTCGTCGTCGTGCAGGTCCGCGGTGGCTTTCTCGTACTGCTTCTCGCCGTCGCCGGACCACACGATCTCCAGCGCGCGGGAGAACTTGGCGTAGAGGCTCCGGTCCTTCATGTCGTCCTGGTGGCCGACCGCGGCGACCCCCCAGAACGCCTGGTACTGGCCGTCGCGGGGGAACTCGTAGCCGTTCAGAAAGCCCTCGTCGGTGCTGAGGGTCATGTAGACGGTCTTCTTCTTCGCGCCCTCCGCCATCCGGTAGCGCACGACGTCGACCATCTTCTCCGGGTCGCCGCCCCACGCGTCGCCGGAGATGAGCGGGACGACGACGACCCGGACGGGCAGGCCCGACTTTTCGATCTTCGCGGCCAGTCGGCGCTGCTCGTCGGGCGGGAACGCCGACCGGTAGGCGGGGTCCACGTACACGGGCGAGGTGCGCAGCCCGTCGGCTATCCGCTGCCCCGCGGAACCGGCGTCGGAGGCCGCGGCCGGATCGTCGTCGGCCCGAGCCGGTGCCCCGGCGGCGAGCGCGAGCGCCAGTGCGGCGGCGAGGGGCAGCAGGACGGCGGCGAGGAACCGGGCCGGGCCCGCCGCGGACGCGGACCGTGCGCCACGCGCGGCGCGTCGTTCAGTGGACACCCAACTGCTCCCGGACTCGGCGGACTATCAGATCGGCGGTCAGCTCCGCGCTGCGGCCGGTGCCCTGGGCGGCGAGCGGACCGGGGAGGCGGTGGTAGGGCTCGTACGGTGCGGAGCGTGCCGCGCCGGGTACGGGCAGGCACAGCAGCCGCGTCGCCACGGTCTCGGCGGCCCGCGCGGGCGGTGAGCCGCCCGTCGGCAGGGCGGCACGGCAGTCGGCGCAGAGCGGGCGGGGCCGTGGCGCGCCGGTCTCACCGGGGAGTTTCAGCCGCCCGGTCGCGGACGCGGGTCCGTGCAGCGGGTCGAGGGTGCACAGCCGGATCCGGTCGGTGCCACGGGCCCGGGGTCCGGCGCCCCGAGCCGGGTGTCCGGTGCCGCGGCCCGGGGGTCCGGTGCCGCGCTCCAGCAGGGCGCGGCCGGTGCGGATCAACGCGAGACCGGCGGCGAGGGTGGGCGCGTCGGCGGCGGCGTCCACCCGGTTGTCGCCCTCCTGGTCGAGGAGGAGGGTCGCGGCGTCGAGGCAGTCCCAGACCTGGGCGCGCACCGCGTCGGGCAGTCTGTCCGAGGCCGCTTCGAACGCGTCGTTCAGCGCGCCGAGTTCCTGCCGTGCCGTCCGGCGCAGCCGCCCGGCCGGGAGGCGCGCGGGGAGCTGCGGCGGGGGACCGTCCGCGCCGCTCACGCGGGCGGCGGCGGATGCGGGCCGGATCGCGCTGCGTATCCGTCCGGCGGCGGCGAGACCGGCGGCCGTCACCCCGAAGGCGGCAGCGGCACCGACCACCCCCATCAGCAGTCCGGGCGCGAAGTCCCCCGCATAGAGCGAGGGCAGTACGTCCTCGGTCACCGCGTCGTCCGCAGCCGGCGGTTCCAGGTAGGGGCGTCCGGGCGGGGCCTGCGGGGCGCGGCCGACGGCCCGGAGCGCGCTGTCCAGCCGCTGGTAGAGCCCCTCGCCCGCGGAGTCCTCCGTGCCGTCCCCGCCGAAGCGCAGGTCCTCCGTGGCGTCCTGGAGCGCCGCGCTGTCCAGTCGGGCGCCGTGGTTGACGAGTTCGAGCTCACCGTTCCCGGAGGCGTCCGCGATCATGTAGAGGCCGTCGCCGTCCTTCCCCAGCCGGCCCCGCAGCCGCTCGTGCAGCCGCTGGGCGAGGCGTGCGCCGTCCCCGGCCGACTCGTCCGCGGTGACGAGGGGGACGACGGCGACCCGGACCGGAACGTCCAGGCGCGCCACCCGCTCCCGCAGCCGGTCGAGTTGAGTCCGGCTCAGCAGCCCGGCTGCGAGCGGGTCGACGTAGACGGGGTCGGCGCGCAGCCCCTCGGCGACCCGCACGGTCCTGGCGCGCAGGTCGGCGGCGGTGGGCGGCTGGTCGGCGTCCGAGCGGGTGTCGTCGAGGACGAGCGGCGCACCGGCGCCGACCACCAGGGCCGCCCCGGCGGCGACGGGCACCAGCAGCCGGAGCCGCGGCCCCTTCCCGCCCCGCAGGCGCCGGATGTACCAGCCGGTGGCGACCAGGAACACCGGTACCCCGGTGAGCAGGATGCCGGTGAGGAAGCCCTGGTTCTCGCGGTCGGTGCGGCCGGTGTGGAGCTTGTCCGGCTCCTCCCCGGCCCGGCTCGCCGCCAGTCCCCGCGCGGCGCGCCGCACCGCGTCGCCGGACCGCAGCACCTCGACGAAGTGCCGGAACGTCTCCAGGGTGCCCGCGTCGTAGGGCAGTTCGAAAGTGGTCGCCATGGCCGCGTCCCGGGCCGGTACGTCCACCCCGAACGTCTCGGTGCGCGGGCTCCCGCCGTCCTCGCCGAGCAGGACGTAGAGCCCGTCCTTGCCGAGCCGGTCGTGCACGGCCGCCAGCAGTCCCACGTCACGCGCGGCCCCGGACCCGGGCAGCACCAGCACGTACGTCGGCACGCCGGTGCGCTTCGCCGCCTCCGCGAAGGCGGGCCGGGCGGAGAGCGGGTTGGTGCGCGGAAGCTGGTCGGAGAGGTGGACGGGGTTCTCGCGCAACTGCTCGGCCAGGTAGACGGCGGGCGGCGCCGGTCCGTCCGCGGCCGCCGCGGCCCCGGTGGCCGGCCCCAGCCCGGCTGCTGCCGCCGCCAGCAGCACGGCTGCGCTCCGCACCCGCCACCGCGCGCGGTGTCCCACCCTCCTGGCCATCCGCGTCCCCCGCTTCCGACACCCTCTCCGGCCCGCACCATCCTGCCGGGTGACGCACCGTGAGCACATCCGCCTCACGCGTACACCCGTTCGCATCCGACACCAGAGGGCTCTCCCGCAGGGCTCGGCGCATCACTCGGCGCATCCGCCGTACGACTGCGTCAGCCGTACGGCTCGTCAGCCGTCGGCGCTCCGGCACGAGGCACGGCGACGGTCCGGAGCGCCGTCACGCGCGCTCGAACCGCCACCGGTGCACCGGGCGGGCGGACAGCTCCGGCGGAGGGTCGGGCAGTTCGGGGACGTCGGCGTCGTATCCGCCGGTCCAGCAGGTGATGACCAGGACCCGGTCGCCGGGGGCCGTGAAGTGTTCGCGGCGTTCGCAGCGGGCGTCCGCGGGCAGTTCCCGGCCGCGGACCCAGGAGAGCAGGTCGGGCCCGCGGCCGGGAGCGGCTTTGGCCTCCCACATGAGAGCGACGGTGGGCATCAGGCGTAGAGGTTCTTCCTGCTCAGCTCGTGCACGTGGTCGTGGTCGTGATCGTCGTGGTCATGGTCGTGGTCGTGGTCCGAGGCCGCCGACGGGTCCGGCACGTGCGGTTCCGTCACCGGGAGCGAGGAGTCCGCGGGCAGGTCCCAGGCGGAGGCGGCGCGGTTGCGGGCCACCATCTCGGCGCCGAGCGCCGCCACCATGGCGCCGTTGTCGGTGCACAGCTTGGGCCGGGGCACCCGCAGCGTGATGCCCGCATCCGCGCACCGCTCCTCGGCCATGGCCCGCAGCCGGGAGTTGGCCGCGACCCCGCCGCCGATCATCAGGTGGTCCACGCCCTCGTCCCGGCAGGCGCGCAGGGCCTTGCGGGTCAGCACATCGGTGACGGCCTCCTGGAAGGAGGCGGCGACGTGGGCGACGGGCACCTCCTCGCCCGCGTTCCGCTTCGCCTCGATCCAGCGGGCGACGGCCGTCTTGAGGCCGGAGAAGGAGAAGTCGTAGGGCGCGTCGCGCGGTCCGGTCAGCCCGCGCGGGAAAGCGATGGCCGCCGGGTCGCCCTCCTTCGCGTACTTGTCGATCACCGGGCCGCCGGGGAAGCCGAGGTTGAGCACCCGGGCGACCTTGTCGAACGCCTCGCCCGCCGCGTCGTCGATGGTGGAGCCCAGCGGCCGGACGTCGGCGGTGATGTCGGGCGCCAGCAGCAGCGACGAGTGGCCGCCGGAGACCAGCAGCGCCATCGTGGGCTCGGGCAGCGCGCCGTGTTCGAGCTGGTCGACGCAGATGTGCGAGGCCAGGTGGTTGACGCCGTAGAGCGGCTTGCCCAGCGCGTACGCGTACGCCTTCGCCGCCGAGACACCGACCAGCAGCGCCCCGGCGAGCCCCGGGCCCGCCGTCACCGCGATGCCGTCGAGGTCGGTGGCGGCGACCCCGGCCTGCTCCAGCGCGCGGTCGATCGTCGGCACCATCGCCTCCAGGTGCGCCCGGCTGGCGATCTCGGGGACGACGCCGCCGAATCGCGCGTGGGTGTCCACGCTGGAGGCGATGGCGTCGGCCAGCAGCGTGTGACCGCGCACGATTCCGACGCCGGTCTCGTCGCAGGAGGTCTCGATGCCGAGAACGAGCGGTTCGTCAGCCATGGCTCTTCGTTCCTTGGTGCGGATGGGGGTCGGGGTGCGGAAGGGTGTTCGCGGGGGCGTCCCCCGAGGTGTCGGCAGCGGCCGCGTACACGGCGGGGTCGGCCAGCCGCATCACCAGCGCGTCGGTACCGGTGGGCTGGTAGTAGCCGCGCCGGATGCCGATGGGCACGAAGCCGAAGCGCTCGTACAGGCGCTGCGCGGGCGCGTTGTCCACCCGCACCTCGAGCAGCACCTCCGCGCACTCGAAGTCCGTGGCGGCCTGCAGCAGCGCCCGCAGCAGCCGCGCGCCGAGGCCGGTGCCCCGGTGGCCGGGCAGCACGCCGATGGTCTGGATGTCCCCGGTGCCGCCGACGGCCGCCAGGCCGCCGTAGCCGACGAGGCTGCCCGCAGGACCGGCCGCCGCGCCCGGGGACAGGGCCGCGTCCTCCGCGACCAGGTAGCGCCGGGTGGCGTCCGCTCCCCGCGCGTACGCCAGCTCGGACCAGAACATCCCGGCCGACCAGGCGTCCTCCGGGAAGAGCTGCTGCTCCAGCGCGAGCACGGGCTCGATGTCCCACCAGCGCATCTCGCGCAGTCCGACGCGGCTCTCCCCGCCCTCCGGGCCCTCCGCCCGCGCGGGGCCGAAGCCGTGGTCGGCGGCTTGGCCGGGGGCTTGGGCTGCTGCTTGGTCTGCGGCTCGGTCTGCAGCGTGGTCGGCTTGGTCGGCGGCGCTCACCGCGGGGTGACCACCTTGTAGTTGGCGGGCACCTGCGCGTCGGGCCGCCGCAGATACAGCGGACGGGGCGGCAGCAGCTCCTCGCCACGCGCCAGCCGTTCGGCCGCGAGCCGGGCGAGCGCGGCGGCCGACTGATCGGCGGGCAGGTCGTGGCGTACGCCCCGGAAGACCGACTCGTACAGCACCGCGCCCGCGCCGACCGCGGGCAGGGCACCGATCCCCTCCTCGCGGGCCTCGATCTCCGCGGGCCGGTCCACCGCCGGGTCGGTGCTGCGGGTGCGCGCGTCGGCGTACCGGGCCCAGTAGACCTCCTTGCGGCGCGCGTCGGTCGCGACGACGAACGGCTCCGCCAGGCCCGAGGCGTACGCGATGCCGTCGAGCGTGCACACGCCGTGCACCCGCTGGCCCAGCGCCGCCGCGAACGCCTCCGCGGTCGCCAGGCCGACCCGCAGCCCGGTGTAGGGGCCCGGTCCGACGCCGACCACCACGTCGGTGACCTCGGCCAGCTTCCGGCCGGCCTCCGCCAGCACCGCGTCCACGCAGGGCAGCAGCAGTTCGCCGTGGCGGCGGGCGTCGACCTGATGGGCGGAGGCGAGCGTGCGGTCGCCGTCCGCGTCGTGGAGTGCGACGGTGACGGCGGGTGTGGCGGTATCCAGCGCGAGCATCAACACCCGACCAGCCTACGGCGCCCGCGCGGCCCGCTCTCACCCGCGCGGGCCCGCCATCCCCTGCCCGGCGGCCGGGCAGGGCCGTACACCGGAGGTCTCCGCCCGGTGACGCGCCGGTGACGCATCGGTGCGTCACCGGCGCGTCACCGGCGCGGAACCAGGTGCTTCACCGGGTGCGTCGTCGCGTTCCCGCGCCCTTCGGCACGGTTCCCGCGCCCGTCGGCGCCTCCGTGCACCCCGGCGTCCTGCCGGTGGTCGCGGGCTTCTCCCCGCGCACTGTTCCCCTCGCCGGTCCCCGCGTTGCCCTTCGCGTCGGTCCTCGCGTTGCCCTCCGCGTCGGTCCTCGCGTTGCCCTTCCCCTCGTCGATCCCCTCGTCGATCCCCTCATCGTTCCGCTCGTCCTTCCGCTCGTCCTTCCGCTCGTCGTTGCCCCCGCTGTTTCCCTCGTTCGTGGCTCCCTCGCCGAACGGGACATCGGAGCCGGTCAGCTCGGCGCGGATGCCCTCCTTGGCCACCGAGATGCCGCGCAACCGCACGTCACCGGGCAGCTCGGGCAGCGTGACGCGAAGGGCGAGCTTGTCCGCGAGCTTCGGCTCCTCGATCTTCTTGAGGGCCGCCACCAGGGCCGGATCGATCCCCGCCTTCTCCAGCAGCTTCGGATGCCGCACGGCGACATCGAGCAGGTTGAGCCGCATCACCTTGTCCACGAAGTCCGGTGTCCCCGTCACCCGGCTCAGCTCCCGGTCGCTGTGCCGAGCCTGACGCGCCTGCTCGGGCGTCATGCCGAACCGCCGCGCGATGGACCGCACCCCGAACAGGGCCCGCGCCTTGTCGCGGTCGTGCCGGATGCGCTCGGCCAGCGGACGGGAGAGCCGCAGTCCCGCGTCCTCGCCGGTGCCCGGGGTGAAGCTGAACAGCTTGGGGACGACCAGCCGCATGTCGTCCACCGTGGTGCCCACACCGTGATCGCCGGTACGGGCGAGGTGGGCGCGGGCCCGCACCTTGACCTCGGTGCCCGCGACGGGCAGGTCGCCCGCCGCCAGCACGGTGTGCGGACCGCCCGGGGTGAACGACACCTGCGAGGTGCCCAGTTCACGGTCCAGGTCGTCGAAGTCGAGCAGCACGTCGCCCTTCATCCGGCCGAGCACCGCGCCGCGCACGGACGAGGGCGCGTCACCGATGATCCGCACATCCTCGACCCGGCCGCTGACCTGGGCCACCGAGACCCGGCCCGCGGGCACATCGGGAATCGCCACCTCCACGTCGTCCAGCCGGTTCCGCGCCACCTGGGTGAGGAAGGGGAAGCCGTTGATGTGCACTTCGGGGCGGGCGTGCAGCTTCAGCGCGCTCTGGACCTGGTCGGCGGCCTTGCCCTCGGCGTAGAGCGCCGCCCAGCGGTCGGCGACCCCGAGGAAGGCCAGCAGCGCGCAGCAGGCGACGCCGAGCTTGACGGTGCGGGACAGCCGGGAGCGGCGACGCCTGCGGACGGCCCGCAGATATGGCATCCGGTCCTCGTAGGCGGGCTCGTCGTAGTCGGAGCGCAGGCCGAGGCCCCGCAGTCCGCCCTCGTACGGTTCCTCGGACCCGGGGTCCGCCGCGGCGGACCCCGCCACGCCGTACCCGCCGTACCCGCCCTGCCCGCCGTCCGCGCTCCCCGTACCGTCCCCGAGCGCCTCGTACGGGTTGGGGGCGGGGGTGGCGGGCGGAGCGGTGTCCGCCGGGGCCAGCGACGCCAGTTCGTCGTAGGGGTTGGCCGGAGCGTGGGGGTGCTCCGGACCGCCGTCCCGTCCCTGGAGGCCGCTCCCGCCCCGGCCGGCCGGGGACCGGTCCCGGTGCACCCGGAACTCGCCCTGCTGGTCCTGGGGTTCGGGAACTTTCGGTAGGGGGGTTGTGGAGTTTGTCGATGAACCGTGGGGGGTCATCGGCTCATGCGAACACAAGCGCGGACGTTACTCCAAGTTCCTCCCTCCACCGCCCAGCGTTCCTCCCTCCACCGCCCAGCGTTCCTCCCTCCGCCGCCCAGTGCTCCTCCCTCCGCCGCCCAGCGTTCCTCCCCGCATCGCCCAGCGGCTCCTCCTCCCCCTCGCCCGGCGTTCCTCCCTCCGCTGTCCCGCGCTGCTCCCTGCCCCTCTTCGACCGCTGCCCACCGGCCCTGTGCTCCGCCCCGAACCGTGCGCGGCGCACCTGCTGCTACCGTCGACCCGAAGTCGGCTCCCGGACGGGTCGGACGGCAGTCCGCCGCAGGAGCACGCGGGCAGGAGAGGTGGCAGCGCACGGTGGCACGCAGCAGCGGCAGCAGCGCCGGGGTGATCGTGGCCGGGCTGACGGCGGCGGCACTCGCCGTGGTCGGCTTCTTCGCATACCAGGCGTCGGCCGCCCAGGACCGCGCCGAGAAGCCGTCCGCCACGAAGTCGGCCAAGCCCTCCCCCGGCGCCTCGGACGGGAAGAACCGCACCCCCGCCGAGGACACCGCGCTGCCCGGCGACTCCGGCCACGGCCATCGCGTCGTCTACGCGCTGAAGCGGCAGCGGGTGTGGCTGGTCGGCAAGAACGGCAAGGCCGGCAGGACCTTCGAGGTCTCCCCCAGCACCGTCGACCCCGAACCGGGCGCCTACAAGGTCACCTCGCGCGCCTCCCATGTGACCGGCTCGGACGGAGTTCCGGTCGAGAACGTGGTGCGGTTCGCCGACGTGGACGGCGTCACGGTCGGCTTCAGTGCGGCACTCGACGGCTCGACGCCCACGCCGGACGCCTCCCGCAGGACGGGCGGCATCCGCGAGCAGCGCGACGACGGTGAGGCGCTGTGGCTGCACGCGCCCATCGGCACCCGCGTCGTGGTCGTGCGCTGACGCCGCACGCCTCCGGCACCCTCCGACGTTGCCGGGCACCGGGCCCGTGACGTACGGCTGCGGTGCTCCGGGCTCCCCGGATACGCTCTCGGCGCTCGCGAGGCGCAGCCCTCAGCGGCGCCCGGAAGGCGCCTGCCCGGAACCGGAAGGTGCGCGCCCGGCCGGGGCGGCCTCCTCGTCCGGAGTCCCGGTGTCCGACGGCGGGCTGGAGACGGCGGCCGCGGCGGCGCAGGACGCGAGCAGTTCACTCATGGGCGGCGTGCCGTGCGGGGTGTGTCCACCGGCGGACGCCGACTCGTCCCGCGCAGGCGCGTGCGGCGCCCGCGCCGCTCGCTGCTGAGGCTGCTGTGCGGTCATGGCTCCTCCAGGGGCGTCGGCACGGTGGCACTTAGGCATACCTAACCGTGCTCTCACCTCCCATGGGACCACGGCCCGCGCCGACCGCGCAACATCTTGCCGACACCGTGTCGGCACACCTGGGGGGGGCCGGAACCGGGCGCCGGACGGCTACCCGAGGGCTCCGAAGTCCTCCGCAGCCCAGCGCGGTCCGACCCCCACGAGAGTGACCGTCCGCACGTCCTCGGCCGCCTCCGGGCCGGAGTCGCCGACGCCGTCGCCGGAGCGCTCGGCCCCCTCGCCGGACGGCGCGTCCTGGCCCGTCGCGCGGGTGAGGACGACGTGCAGACGCTGCTCGGTGAGCTCCTCGACCTTGCCCTCGCCCCACTCCACGACGACCACCGAATCCGGCAGCGAGACGTCCAAGTCCAGGTCCTCCATCTCCTCCAGGCCGCCGCCCAGCCGGTAGGCGTCCACGTGCACCAGCGGCGGACCGTCCGCCAGCGGCGGGTGCACGCGGGCGATGACGAAGGTGGGCGAGGTCACGGCGCCGCGCACGCCCAGACCCTCGCCCAGGCCGCGTGTCAGGGTGGTCTTCCCGGCACCGAGTTCACCCGTCAGGAGGACGAGGTCACCGGCGCGCAGCAGTCCGGCCAGCCGCAGGCCGAGCGCCCGCATGGCGTCGGCCGTCGGCACGGTGAACGTGGTCTCGTTGCGCGGGCCGTCCGCAGCACCGTCGGTGCTGCCGGTGCTGCCGGTGCTGCCGGTGCTGCCGGTGCCGTCAGCGCCGGTGCGGTCGCCGGGGGGAGCCTGCGGAGGCGGAGCGGGATGCTGGTCGTGCGGTGCTTCCATGGGTCCGGATGGTACGCGCCAGCAACTCGGCCAGGTGCTCGTTCACCGGCTCGGGACGCTCCAGCATGGCCAGGTGACCGGTCGCCTCCAGGAGCACGTACGCGGCGCCCGGCAGCGCCACCACGATCCGCTCGCTGTGCTCGCTCGGCGTCATCAGGTCGCGGTCCCCGGCCAGCACCAGCGCAGGGCGGTCGGCGAAGGCGGACAGCGCGGCGGTCTTCTCGTGCTCGGCGAAGGCGGGATAGAACTCCGCGACGACATCCACCGGCACGGACTCGATCAGCCGCTCCGCGAACCGCGCCACCCCCGGGTCCACCTCGCGCGGGCTGCCGAACGAGTACCGCTTGACCACCCCGGCGAACAGATCGGCGGTGACCCGGCGGCCGCGCTCGACCAACTCGGACTGGGCCGCCAGCGCGCGGAGCACCCCCGGCACCACCCGGCGCACGGTCCGCACCCCGGCGGCCGGCAGACCGTAGGTCACCTCGCCGAGCCCGCCCGCGCTGGTGCCCAGCAGCGCCACGCCCGCCACGCGCTCGGCGACGTACTCCGGGTACTGCTCGGCCAGCGCCATCAGCGTCATCCCGCCCATCGAATGACCCACCAGCACTACCGGCCCCTCGGGTGCGGCGGCGTCGAGGACGGCCTTCAGGTCGCGTCCCAGCAGGTCGATGGAGACCGGCTCGCCGGCCGCGGCCCGCGCGGAGCGGCCGTGACTGCGCTGGTCCCAGTAGACGCACCGCACCGCGCCGCGCAGCGCGGCCCGCTGGAAGTGCCACACGTCCTGGCTGAGGCAGTAGCCGTGCGAGAACACCACGGTCAACGGCGCGCTGCCCGATCCGCCCCGGCCCCGCACCAGTTCCACCAGCCGCGACCAGTACCCGGCCACCGGCCCCGCAGCGCCCTCGGCCGCGCCCCGGCCCCGCCCCGACGCCGGCTGCGCCTCGGGCAGCGGGACCGGGCCGACCTCGGGACCGCCCAGCCCGTCGCCGGACCCGGCGGCGGGCGCCGCGGGGTCCGTGCGCGGGAGCGGGAAGTCGGCGGGCTCGTCGATCTCGTAGTACAGCTCCGTGCCGTCCGCGGACCGGGCCCGGCCGGGAGTCCCCCGCAGCGTGCCGTAGGGCCCCGCGGCGTCCAGCGCCAGCCGGGCCTTGCGGCGTACGGAACGGTGCACGGTGAGACGTTCGAGCGCGACCCCGGCCGCGACGGCCCCGAGGGCGGCACCCGCGACGCCCGCCCGGCGGGTCCAGCTCCCGCCGCCGGACGCGCCGGACGCGCCGCCGACAACCGCCCCGACCGCGTCCCGTGTGCTGCTGCTGTCGCTCATGACCGCCCCCGTCCGTCCCGTCAGCCCGGTTCCGTCCCGTCCGTCACCGGTGTCCGCGGCCGACCGCCGTGCCGCTGCCCGGCTCAGCCCCCGGCCTGCTCATCGGCCCGCTCATCGGCCCGCTCATTGGCGTATACCCGGGGTACCCGCGCGCTGATCCGGGTGACGATCTCGTAGGAGATGGTGCCCGCCGCGCGGGCCCAGTCCTCGGCGGTCGGCTCGCCCGCGTCGCCGGGGCCGAAGAGGACGGCCCGGTCACCCGCCGCCGCCTCGTCGCCGCCCAGGTCGACGACGAACTGGTCCATGGCCACCGTGCCGGCGACCATGCGCCACTTCCCCGCGACCAGCACCGGACCCGTCCCGGACGCGTGCCGGGGCAGGCCGTCGCCGTAGCCGAGCGGAACCAGCCCCAGGGTCGTCTCACCCGGGGTGGTGTAGGCGTACCCGTAGCCGACCCCGTGGCCGCCGGGCACCTGCTTGACCAGCGCCAGCGAGGCGCTGAGCGTCATCGCCGGGCGCAGTCCGAGGCTGTCGGCCGTACCGACCTGCGGCGACGGTGAGAGGCCGTAGACGGAGACGCCGGTACGGACGAGGTCGAAGTGCGACTCGGGCAGGGTGAGGGTCGCGGGAGAGTTCGCGTGGTGCCGCACCTCGGGGTCGAGCCCGGCGCGCTCCGCGACCGCGACGGCCTCCCGGAAGGCGTCGAGCTGCGCGGCGTTGGCGGGGTGGCCCGGTTCGTCGGCGCAGGCGAAGTGCGCCCACACCCCGGTGACCCGCAGCGCGCCCTCCGCCTCGGCCGCCCGCGCCGCCGCCACCAGCCGCGGCCAGTCGGCGGGCTGGCAGCCGTTGCGCCCGAGCCCGGTGTCCACCTTGAGATGCACCCGCGCGGTGCGCCCGGCCGCGCGGGCCGCCGCCACGATCTCGTCCAGCGCCCAGTGGCTGCTCGCCGAGACGTCGATGTCCCGTTCGACGGCCTCCTGCCACGGGCCGCCCGGCGTCCACAGCCAGCACATCAGCCGGCCGGTGTCCCCGGCGTCCCGCAGCGCGAATGCCTCCTGCGGGGTGGCGGCCCCCAGCCAGCCCGCCCCGGCCTGCCGTGCGGCCCGGGCGCAGCGCACCGCGCCGTGCCCGTAGCCGTCCGACTTGACCACGGCCATCAGCTCGGCCCGCGGCGCGTAGCCGCGCAGGGTCCGCACGTTGTCCCGCACGGCGCCGAGATCGATCTCGGCACACGCCCGGCCGGACTCGGCGGGGGGCCCGCCGGGACGCGGGGCCGAGGCCCGCGCGCGCCGGCCGGACGGAGGTCCGCTCCCGTCGCGCCCGGCAGCCGCGCGTCCGGCGCCGGCGTCGTCCGCGCCGGGGACGGGCAGGTGGGTGGGGTGGGACACCTGTGGCACGTCGTTCACGGGTTCAGTGTCGCAGGTGCCCGAACCGGCGCGGCGCTCAGTGGCCGGCCGCACCGTCGATGCGTTCGCGCAGCAGGTCGGCGTGGCCGCAGTGGCGCGCGTACTCGCCGATCTGGTGCAGGAGCACGCGGCGGACCGAGACGGGGTCGCCGGTGCGCGCGTGCGTACCGGTCGCGTCCAGGTCCCTGGCGGCGACGATCTCGCGGGAGCGCTCGCACTCGGCACGCCACACCGCCAGCGCTTCGGCCGGATCGCCTCCCAGGGAGTCGAAGTCCTGGTCGGGGTCGTCGTCCGAGTAGTACAGCAGCGGCACGTCCTCCCCGGCGAGTTGGATGCGGAACCACCAGCGCTCCACCCCCGCCAGGTGCCGCAGCAGCCCGTGCAGGGTCAGCCCCGAGGGCGGTACCGCACGCTCCGAGAGCGCCTCGGCCGGCACACCCGTGCACTTGAGCAGCAGTGTCTCCCGGTAGTGGTCGAGATAGCGGGTCAGCAGCTCCCGCTCGTCGCCCACCAGCGGCAGCGGTTCCCGTGTGTCGTCCGCCCATGGCACGGAGAATGCGGTCGGCATCGCGCCCGCGGCGCTCTGTTCGCTCATGTCCGGAGTGTGGCAGCGCCCACTGACAGTGCGGGCCGGCGTCCCCGGCGGGGCCTGCCGGGCACCCGCGGAGACGCCCTGTCGGTCCGTCGGCGGAGAGCCCTCCCCGGGCAGCGAAAAGGCGTTGCCGGGCTCTGCACGGGTTCGGACAATGGCCCCGTGACGTGGACCATTGAACCCGAACCCGTGCAGAGCCCGGCCGCGGTCGCCACAGTGCGCACCTACATCGGCGAGATCGCGGGCCGGTACTACGGCCGCCCCGCGACCGAGCAGGAGATCGACGCGGCGCTGGCCGCGGAGCCGGACGACGCACTCACCCCGCCCGCGGGAGCCTTCCTGCTGGCCCGCGGGCACGCCGACGGCGCCGTCGCCGGCTGTGCGGCCGTCCTGATGATGACGCCCACGACGGCCGAACTGCGCCGCATCTGGGTCGCCCCGCACGCCCGCAAGGGGGGCCTGGGCAAGCTGCTGGTCGACACCGCCGAGCGCACCGCGGCGCGGATGGGTGCCGCCACGGTGCGGCTGGACACCCGGCACGACCTGGTGGAGGCCAGGCGGCTGTACGCGCGGCTCGGGTACGAGGAGATCGCCCCGTTCAACGACTCGCCCTACGCGGACCACTGGTTCGGCAAACAGCTCACCCCGGCGCCCGTACCGCCGCAGGAGCGGACGGCCGTCCCGGAGTAGACCGCCTCGACCGGCCCCGGCGCCCCGAACGGGCCGCGGCGCCGTGCCCGGCGCCCGGCACCGCGGCGCGGCAGACGGCTCAGCGCCTCAATCCCCCCGCAGGACGTCCTGCCACGCGGGGGCCAGCGCCTCGGCGAGGTCCGTCGCGGCGGGCGGGTCGGTGGCCAGCCGGCCGGCGAGGCCGTGCAGATAGGCGGCGGCGGAGGCGGCGTCGAGGGCGGGGAGTCCGGCGGCCAGCAGTCCGCCGGCCAGCCCGGTGAGCACATCGCCGCTGCCCGCCGTCGCCAGCCACCCCGTACCGGTCGCATTCACCCTCACGGGGGACGTCGGGGCGTCGTCGGTCCCGGGTGGTTCGGCGACCAGCGTCGTGGAGCCCTTGAGCAGCACGGTGGCCCCGGTGCGCCGGGCCAGCTCGCGCACCGCCGCCAGCCGCCCCGCCTCGACCTCCTCGCGGGCCGTGCCGAGCAGCGCCGCGGCCTCCCCGGCGTGCGGCGTCAGCAGGGTGGGGGCGGTGCGGGCGCGCACCGCGTCCGGGTCCATCAGCCGCAGCCCGTCCGCGTCCACGAGCACGGGGACATCCCCGGCCAGCACCTCGTCGACAGCCTGCCGGGCGGCCGGTTCGTCGCCCAGCCCGGGGCCGACGGCCCACGCCTGCACCCGCCCGGCGTGCCCGGGCGGCCCCTCCGAGACCAGGGTCTCCGGATAGCGGGAGACCACCGCCTCCGTGCCCGGCCCCACGTACCGCACCGCGCCGGCGCCACTGCGCAGCGCCCCGGAGACGGCCAGCACGGCGGCCCCCGGATAGCGGCCGGAGCCCGCGACGACGCCGACGACGCCGCGCCGGTACTTGTCGCTCTCCGCCTGCGGCCTCGGCAGCAGGCGGGCCACGTCGGCGTGCTGCAGCGCCTCCACCTCCGGGACGGCCGGCAGGTGCGGCTCCAGACCGATGTCGATCAGCCGGACGGCGCCGGCCAGTTCCCGGGCCGGATCGACCAGCAGGCCCGGCTTGTACGCGCCGAAGGTGACCGTCGCCCCGGCGGGCAGCACCGGGCCCGGCACCTCGCCGGTGTCGGCGGCCACCCCGCTGGGCAGATCGACGGCGACGACCGGCACCCCCGCCTCCCGCACCAGGTCGGCCAGTTCGACAGCGGCGGGCCGCAGTCCGCCCGTGCCACCGATCCCGACGATCCCGTCCAGCACCAGGTCCGCGCGGGCCAGCACGTGAGCCACCGGCGCGGCGACGCCCTCCACCACCGCACCCGGCGCGGGCAGCACCCGCCCCCCGGCGGCCCGCAGCGCGGTCAGCCCGCCCTCGTGCGCGCGTTCGGGCGCCAGCAGCACCGCCGTCACCCCGGCACCGCGCCGGGCGAGCCGGGCACCCGCGAAGAGGGCGTCCCCGCCGTTGTCGCCGCTGCCGACGAGGAGCACCACCCGGGCCCCGTAGGTCCGCCCCAGCAGACCGCTGCACGCCGCCGCCAGCCCGGCGGCGGCACGCTGCATCAGCGCACCCTCCGGCAGCCGGGCCATGAGCGCCGCCTCGGCGGCACGGACGGTCTGCACCCCGTAACCAGTCCTCATGCCCCCAGTGTGGCGTGCGTCTCATCCGGTCGCGCCCCGGGGGGGCCGGACTCAGCCCTCCGCGACGACGACAGCGGAGGCGACTCCCGCGTCGTGCGAGAGGGAGACGTGCCAGCCCCGCACCCCCAGCTCGGCGGCGCAGCGCGCGACCGTACCGCGGACCCGCAGATAGGGCCGCCCCGAGTCGGCGGTGCACACCTCGGCGTCGGTCCAGCGCAGTCCGCCGGGCGCGCCCAGCGCCTTGGCCAGTGCCTCCTTCGCCGCGAACCGGGCGGCCAGCGAGGCGGTGCCGCGCCGCTCGCCGCTGGGCAACCACAGCTCGCGGTCGACGAAGATCCGGTCCGCCATGCCGGGGGTCCGCGCCAGCGAGGCGGCGAAGCGGTCGATCTCCGCGACGTCGATCCCCACTCCGATGATCATTGCTGTCCCACTTCCGCACACCCCGTCCCGGCCCTGCCGCCGTACCGCTCTGCCGACGTACCGCCCTGCCGCGGTCCTGCCGCGGTCCTGGCCGCGGCCGCGCCGCGGATCACCGACGGGGTGAGGGTACGCGCCGCGAGGGCGCGGAACGGGCTCTCCCCCGCCGGGTCACTCGCCGCGTGCCATGCGCTCTATCGCGTCCTCCATCAGTTCCAGGTACTCCGACTCCTCGCAGCGCGGCTTGCTGCCCATCACGTACAGCTCCAGCGAATCCGTCAGGTCCTCGGTCAGATCCTCGTCGGGGAGTCCGTCGGCCAGGTCGCTGTAGACATGCCCGGCGTGGCCGGTCAGCCCAGCGGCATCGGAGGTGCGGCGGAGGCGGGGGCGACGTATGCGGCTCAAGGGGTGCGACATGGGCGGAACATAGCCCCCATCGGCACACCCCGTACACCGTTTGTCCGCACACTGTCCGACCGATCCGACCGGCAGCCGCCCACACAGCACACCGACCGCCCGCGACGGCGCGCCCACCGGACCGCTCGCAGACGGCGGACAAGACGGCGGACAGCGGCGGACCGGGGTTACCGGAGGTCAGCAGCCCCGGCCGCCGGCACCCCGCAGCACCCGCGCAGAATGGCACCGTGCCCACGAAGCCCTACGTCGACCTCGGCCGCTCGGAGTGGAGCGCCCTGCACGAGCGCACCCCGCTCCCGCTGACCGCCACCGAGGTCGAGGCCCTGCGCGGCCTCGGCGACGTCATCGACCTGGACGAAGTGCGGGACATCTACCTGCCGCTGTCCCGGCTGATCAATCTGTACGTCGCGGCCACCCACGAGCTGCGCAGGTCCCTCAACGCCTTCCTCGACGACCCGCGCCGCCCCGAGCGGCCCGCTCCGCAGCGCGGCACCCCGTTCGTGATCGGCGTCGCGGGCAGTGTCGCGGTCGGCAAGTCCACCGTCTCCCGGCTGCTGCAGGCGCTGCTCTCCCGCCCCCGGCCGCCGGGCGAGGAGTCCCCGCTGCCGACGCACCCCCGCGTCGAGCGGGTCACCACGGACGGCTTCCTGCTGCCCACCGCCGAACTGGAGCGGCGCGGACTGATGTCCCGCAAGGGCTTCCCCGAGTCCTACGACCGGCGCGCCCTCACCCGCTTCGTCGCCGACGTCAAGGCGGGAAAACCGGAGGCGACAGCCCCGGTCTACTCGCACCTGCACTACGACATCGTCCCCGGGGAGCGGCTGACCGTGCGGCGGCCCGACATCCTCATCGTCGAGGGCCTCAACGTCCTCCAGCCGGCCCTGCCCGGCAAGGACGGCCGCACCCGGCTGGCCGTCGCGGACCACTTCGACTTCTCCGTCTACGTGGACGCGCGCACCTCCGACATCGAGCGCTGGTACCTGGAGCGGTTCCGGGCGCTGCGCGCGACCGCGTTCCAGGACCCGCGTTCCCACTTCCACCGGTTCACGGCCGTCTCCGAGGAGGAGGCCCTCGACTACGCGCGCACCACCTGGCGCACCGTCAACGAACACAATCTGCGGCAGAACATAGCGCCCACCCGCGGCCGGGCCACCCTCCAGCTCCACAAGGCGGCCGACCACACGGTGCAGCGCCTGTCCCTGCGCAAGCTGTGACCGCGGCGGTGCAGGCGCGGAGTCAGGCAGGGCAGGATCCGGGGCAGGCGTCGAGCCGGGGCAACCGGTGACCGTGGCAACCGGTGAGAACAGGGCGGGGCGGGACGCGTCGCCCTCCGCCCCGCCCCCCGGTCACCGTGGGTGCCCGGTCAGCCCAGCGCGCGCTTGACCACGTCCGCGAGCCGTCCGGCGACCGCACGCGCGTGCTCGATGTCCGCGGCCTCCACCATCACCCGCACCAGCGGCTCGGTCCCGGAGGGCCGCAGCAGCACCCGGCCGGTCTCCCCCAGCTCCCGCTCCGCCTCCGCGACGGCGGAGAGCAGCTCGGGCGCTGTCGCCACCCGCGCCTTGTCCACGTCCGGTACGTTCACCAGCACCTGCGGCAGCCGCTCCATCACCCCGGCCAGCTCCGCCAGCGGCCTGCCGGTGGCGGCGACGCGCGCGGCCAGCATCAGACCGGTCAGCGTGCCGTCCCCGGTGGTGGCGTGGTCGAGCACGATCACATGCCCGGACTGCTCGCCGCCGAGCGAGTACCCGCCGCGCTTCATCTCCTCCAGCACATAGCGGTCGCCGACCGCCGTCTGCAGCAGGTCGACGCCCGCCCGCTCCATGGCGAGCTTGAAGCCGAGATTGGACATCACCGTCGCGACGACGGTGTCCTTGCGGAGCTGCCCGGCCTCCTTCATGGCGAGCGCGAGGACGGCGAGGATCTGGTCGCCGTCCACCTCGTGCCCGGCCCCGTCCACAGCCAGGCACCGGTCGGCGTCGCCGTCGTGCGCCACGCCGAAGTCCGCGCCGTGCCGTACGACGGCCTCGCGCAGCCCGTCGATGTGCGTGGAGCCGCAGTCGTCGTTGATGTTCAGGCCGTCGGGGTCCGTGCCGAGGGTGACCACGTCGGCCCCGGCCCGCGCGAACGCCTCCGGTGAGACCCGCGCCGCGGCGCCGTGCGCCCCGTCGATGACGACCTTCAGCCCGTCGAGCCGGTTCGGCAGCACCCCGACCAGGTGGGCGACGTAGTTGTCGAAGCCCTCGTCGTAGTCCTTGACCCGGCCCACTCCGGCCCCGGTGGGCCGTGCCCACGGCTGGCCGGCCGCGTGCTCGCGGTGCAGGGCCTCGATCCGGTCCTCCAGCTCGTCGGCCAGCTTGTGGCCGCCGCGGGCGAAGAACTTGATGCCGTTGTCGGGCATCGGGTTGTGGCTGGCCGACAGCATCACGCCCAGGTCGGCACCGAGGGAGCCGGTCAGATAGGCCACGGCGGGCGTCGGCAGCACGCCGACCCGCAGCACGTCGACCCCCGCGCTGGCCAGCCCCGCCACGACGGCGGCCTCCAGGAACTCGCCCGAGGCCCGCGGGTCCCGGCCCACGACGGCGACCGGCCGGGAGCCCTCCCGCTCCGCCTCGGCGCCGCTCTGCGCCTCGGTGAGCACATGGGCCGCCGCGACGGACAGCCCGAGCGCCAGTTCGGCCGTCAGCCCCTCATTGGCGACGCCGCGTACGCCGTCGGTTCCGAAGAGTCGTGCCACAGTCGTTCCTCCGAGTTCTGGGGGCGTTGTGCGGGATGGTGCGGATCGTTCACCGGGCGGATCCCGGAAGGCCCGGCACACCAGGTATACGCCCCGTTGTCGGCGTGGCCGGCGTGGCCGCGCGGGCGCCGCCGTTCGCGGCGCCGGATGTCGTGCCGGGGCCGGGCCGGCGACCGGTCCGGGCCCGAACGACCGATGCCCCGTCGGCACCGAAGAGAGGTGCCGACGGGGCATCCGGAAAGCTCGCAGCAGCGAGCGCCGGGTCAGCGCTTGCTGTACTGCGTGCCCTTGCGGGCCTTCTTGAGACCGGCCTTCTTGCGCTCGACCGCACGGTCGTCACGCGTGAGGAAGCCGGCCTTCTTCAGCGGGCCGCGGTTGTTGTCCACGTCCGCCTCGTTCAGCGCACGGGCCACACCCAGGCGCAGCGCACCGGCCTGGCCGGAGATGCCGCCGCCGGAGATGCGGGCGACCACGTCGTAGCGGTCGTCCAGCTCCAGCACCTTGAAGGGCTCGTTGACTTCCTGCTGGTGCACCTTGTTGGGGAAGTAGCCCTCAAGGGTGCGACCGTTGATCTTCCACCGGCCGGAGCCCGGGATGATCCGGACGCGGGCGATGGCGTTCTTGCGGCGACCGGTGCCGGCGGCCGGCTGCGGGTCGCCGAAGCGCGAGGCGAGGGACTCGGAGGTGTACTCCTCCGGGGCCTCGGGGGTCTCGGTCGTGTACTCCTCGACGCCCTCGACGGGGGTCTCGGCGGTGGTCTCGGCCACGATTCTCCTCAGCTTCTCTTCAGTCTTAGGGGGTGGCCGGACTTACTGCGCGACCTGGCTGATCTCGAACGGCACGGGCTGCTGGGCACCGTGGGGGTGCTGGTCGCCCGCGTAGACCTTCAGCTTCGAGAGCATCTGACGGCCCAGGGAGTTCTTGGGGAGCATGCCCTTGACGGCCTTCTCCACCGCCTTCTCCGGAGTCTTCTCCAGCAGCTCGTCGTAGCGGACGGAGCGCAGACCACCCGGGTACCCGGAGTGGCGGTAGGCCATCTTCTGGGTGCGCTTGTTGCCGGAGAGGTGCACCTTGTCGGCGTTGATGATGACGACGAAGTCGCCGGTGTCGACGTGGGGCGCGTACACGGGCTTGTGCTTACCCCGCAGGAGAGTGGCGGCCTGGGAGGCCAGCCGGCCGAGGACGACGTCCTGGGCGTCGATGACGTGCCACTGGCGCTGAATGTCGCCAGGCTTGGGGCTGTACGTACGCACGGTCGTAGCCTTCGCTTCTTCAGTGATTGGGTCCTGACAGGGCCAACCAGGCAGATCACGACAGGCAAGATCGCATGCGGTGACGCATCCGCATGCTGATCGCTGGTCATCGACCGGTAGGCCGGTGTATAGACCCCCCACGTGAGAACAGGCAAGCCAATACACACAACGAACCAGCAGGATACCGACCCTCCCCCGCAAGGGTCAAAACAGCCCCCGGACGGCCTCCCGCCCAGTCCCCGGAGCGGGACCCGCGCCGGACCCACCGGCCGACCAGGCGCCGCCCCGGCCGCGCCCCCGCCGCCGCACCGTACGGCCTCCGGGCGACGGCACCGCCCCACGGCCTCACCGCTTCCGCGCCACCCGGCCCTCGTCCCACACCGGCTCCGCGGACTCCCGGACCCGGCCGTCGGCGCCGAAGACGAGACAGCGGTCGAAGGAGCGGGAGAACCAGCGGTCGTGCGTCACCGCCACCACCGTCCCCTCGAACGCCTCCAGCCCTTCCTGCAACGCCTCCGCCGACTCCAGGTCCAGGTTGTCCGTCGGCTCGTCCAGCAGCAGGGCCGTGGCCCCGGCCAGCTCCAGCAGCAGGATCTGGAAGCGCGCCTGCTGCCCGCCGGAGAGCCGCTCGAAGGGGAGCTGGGCCTGCCGCGTCAGCTCGTACCGGCGCAGCACCGACATCGCGGCGCCGCGGTCCCGGGCATGCTCCATCCACAGGATGTCCAGCAGAGTGCGGCCCTCCAGTTCGCATGAGGAGGTGCCGGCGCGCAGCGCCGCCGATGAGGGGCGGTGGCCGGGCGACGGGAGGGCATGGGTCTGCGCGAAGTGGCCCGGCACCACGCGGGCACCCAGCTTCCAGGCACCCGTGTGCGCCACGTCCCCACCGGCCAGCAACCGCAGGAAGTGCGACTTGCCCGACCCGTTGGAGCCCAGCACCGCTACCCGCTCCCCGTAGAAGACCTCCAGGTCGAAGGGGCGCATCAGGCCGGTCAGCTCCAGGCCGACGCAGGTGATCGCCCGCACCCCGGTGCGGCCGCCCCGCAGCCGCATCCGGATGTCCTGCTCGCGCGGCGGCTCCAGCGGCGGGCCCGCCTCCTCGAACTTCTGCAGCCTGGTACGGGCTGCCTGCAGCCGCGAGGCCATGTCGGAGTTGAACGCGGCCTTCTGCTTGTACATGACCACCAGCCGCTTGAGCTTCTGGTGCTCCTCGTCCCAGCGCCGCCGCAGCTCCTCGAACCGCGCGAACCGCTCCCGGCGCGCCGCGTGGTACGTCTCGAAGCCGCCTCCGTGCACCCACACGTCGCTGCCCGCGGCCCCCGGCTCCACGCTGACGATGCGGTCGGCGGCGCGGGCCAGCAGCTCGCGGTCGTGGGAGATGAACAGCACCGTCTTGGCCGTCTCGCAGAGCCGGTCCTCCAGCCACCGCTTGCCGGGGACGTCCAGGTAGTTGTCCGGCTCGTCCAGCAGCAGCACCTCGTCCGTGCCGCGCAGCAGCGACTCCAGGACGAGCCGCTTCTGCTCGCCGCCGGAGAGGGTGCGCACCTGCCGCCACTGCGCCCTCTCGTAGGGGGCGCCCAGCGCGGCGACCGTGCACACGTCCCACAGCGTCTCCGCCTCGTACCCGCGCGCCTCCGCCCAGTCGGCGAGCGCCTGCGCGTACTGCATCTGCGCCGCCTCGTCGTCGACGGTCATCACCGCGTACTCCGCGTCGTCCAGCGCCCGCGCCGCCGCCTTGATCCGCGGATGCGCCACCGAGACCAGCAGGTCCCGGACCGTGCTCTCGTCCCGGACGCTGCCCACGAACTGCGGCATCACCCCCAGCCCGCCGCTGACGGTCACCGTCCCGCCGTCCGGGGTGATCTCTCCGGCGATCAGCCGCAGCAGCGTCGTCTTGCCCGCACCGTTCGCCCCCACCAGCGCCACCGAGGAGCCCTCGCCCACGCGCAGCGACGCATCGTCGAAGAGCGCTCTCCCGTCGGGCAGCAGGAAATCCAGGTGCGCGACTTCGACATGTCCCATGAACCCGATTGTCACGGTCCGACGACGCCCGATCCAAGCGAATATCACGCGCAATAGGATGCGGTCATGAGCTTTGGGCAGGGGGGACCTCCGTGGGGTTCCCAAGGCGGACCCGACGGGCACTGGGGCGGCGGCCCCGGCGATCAGAACTCCGGGCACCTCGGCGGATCGGCCCCCGACTGGGCGGCACTCGCGGAGCAGGCCGAGCGCAGCCGCACCCGGCGGCGGCGCTGGCTGATGGCGGGCGGCGGAGCCCTGGCCACCGCTGCCGTGGCGGGCATCGTCGCGGTGGCCGTCGTCAACGAGAACGGCTCGCAGGCCGCCGACAAGCCCTCGGACAGTCTGCCGCCCTCCTCCAGCGTCCCGCCGGACGACAAGGACCCGCAGCCGACGTTCAAGGACGAGCCGCCGCCCCCGGCACCGCCGCGGGACTTCATCTCGGACGCCTCCCGGGACAAGGCCCCGCTGAGCGCCAAGACGCTCTACCCCACCCGCCGCGTCACCATCAACGACCATCCCTACAAGCTGACCAAGACCGACTCCAGCAAGAACTGCGCGGCGGCCGCGCACGCGGGGCTGGGCCCGGTGCTGACCCGCAACAACTGCACCGCCCTCTTCCGCGCCACCTACACCCACGACGGCATCGCCGTCACCGTGGGGATCGCCGTCTTCAAGGACGCCGCCACCGCCGAGAAGGTCAAGAAGCAGTACCAGCCCAACCTGGTCGCCCTCCCCGGCGGCGGCGTCCCCGACTTCTGCCGTACGGTCACCTGCCGCACCACGGCCAACTCGCTGGGCCGGTACGCGTACTTCACCATCGCCGGCCGCACCGACGGCCAAGCCTCCGGAGCGGACGACAAGAAGGCCCAGCAGGCCGCCCTCGACGGCTCCAACTACGCCTACGCGCGAGTCCTCAAACGCGGCAAGGACCAGTCGGCCGCCGCGGCGAAGTCCCCGGAGCCGGAGAAGTCCCCCGGATCGGACTAGTCACCGGAGCCCCCCGCCGCACCGTCAGCAGCAGCCCGCGGCGGCGCCGCGGCCCGGCAGCGGGGGGAGGGTGCGCTTGTTGCGGGAGGCCAGATTGCGGGCCGCCAGCTCCGAGTCCGCCGGGTAGCCGACCTCCTCCAGAGTGAGCCCGTGCGGGCGCACCACATGAACGGCGGAGTCCCGCACGCCCGCGGCCAGCACCTGCGCGGGCCACTCGGGGGGACGGTGGCCGTCGCCCACGAAGAGCATGGCGCCCACCAGGGCGCGCACCATGTTGTGGCAGAACGCGTCGGCCCGCACGGTCGCCTCCAGCACCCCGTCCGGGCGGCGGACCCACGCCAGTTCCTGAAGCGTGCGGATGGTCGTCGCGCCCTCGCGCTTCTTGCAGTACGCCGCGAAGTCGTGCTCCCCCAGCAGCCCGCGGGCCGCCTCGTTCATGGCGTCCAGGTCCAGCGGCCAGTTGTGCCAGAGCACATGGCCGCGCAGCAGCGGATCGGCGCCCCCGGGATGGTCGGTGACCCGGTAGGCGTAGCGCCGCCAGACGGCCGAGAACCGGGCGTCGAAGTGCGGCGGCGCCTCGCCGACGCCGCGGACCCGGACGTCCATCGGGAGCCGGCCCGCCAGCCGGCGCAGCAACTGCGTGCCGTGCTCGGCCCACACCTCGGCGGGCAGGTCGACGTGCGCGACCTGCCCTCTGGCGTGCACGCCCGCGTCGGTGCGCCCGGCGACGGTCAGCTCCGGGGTCTCGTCCCGCCGCAGGACGACCCGCAGCGCGTCCTCGATCTCGCCCTGGACCGTGCGCCGGCCGTGCTGCCGGGCCCATCCGGAGAACTCACGTCCGTCGTAGGACACATCCAGCCGCACTCGCACCAGGTCGTTCGTCACGGCCCGATCCTCTCATCCGGCCCGGGCCGGATACGACGAGTGGGCCCGCCCCCCGGCAGGGGAACGGGCCCACTCGTACGTCAGCCGTGCGGTGCTCAGGCGTCCTTGGACTCGCCCTCGGCGTCGGCCGACTCCTTCTTCATGTCGGCGACGGCCTCGTCACCGGCGGCGTCCTTGGCGGAGCGCTTGGTCGCGGCCTCGGCCTCGCCCACCGCGGCCTGCTGCACGGTCAGCGGCTCCACCAGCTCGATGACCGCCATCGGGGCGTTGTCGCCGCGACGGGGGCCGATCTTGGTGATGCGGGTGTAGCCACCGGGACGGTTCTCGTACCGGGGACCGATCTCGGTGAAGAGCGTGTGGACGACGCTCTTGTCCAGGACGGTGCGCATGACCTGGCGACGGTTGTGCAGGTCGCCCTTCTTGGCCTTGGTGATCAGGCGCTCGGCGACCGGACGCAGGCGGCGGGCCTTCGCCTCGGTCGTCGTGATGCGGCCGTGCTCGAACAGCGCGGTCGCCAGGTTGCCCAGCATCGCCTTCTGGTGCGCGGCGCTGCCGCCCAGACGGGGACCCTTGGAGGGCTTCGGCATGGTGTCTCTCCTTCGTTGTCACTGCACCGGCCGTGTCAGGCACCGGAGGCAGTCCCGGCCGTACGAGGTACCGGGGAGGGTTCACGGGGGCTCCGGACGGAGCCCCCGCCGGTCAGCAGTCGCTCAGTACTGCTCGGTCTCGACGAACCCGGCGTCCGCGTCGTCGTCGGCGCCGAAGGCGTCGGCGGCGGCGGTCGGGTCGAATCCGGGCGGGCTGTCCTTGAGGGCCAGGCCCATCCCGGCCAGCTTCGCCTTGACCTCGTCGATGGACTTGGCACCGAAGTTACGGATGTCCAGCAGGTCGGCCTCGGAGCGGGCCACCAGCTCGCCCACCGAGTGGATGCCCTCGCGCTTGAGGCAGTTGTAGGAGCGGACCGTCAGCTCCAGCTCCTCGATCGGCAGCGCCAGGTCGGCCGCGAGCGCGGCGTCCGTCGGCGACGGGCCCATGTCGATGCCCTCGGCGTCGACGTTGAGCTCGCGGGCCAGGCCGAACAGCTCGACCAGCGTCTTGCCCGCGGACGCCATGGCGTCGCGGGGCCGCATGGCCTGCTTGGTCTCGACGTCGACGATCAGCTTGTCGAAGTCGGTGCGCTGCTCGACTCGGGTCGCCTCGACCTTGTAGGTGACCTTGAGGACGGGCGAGTAGATGGAGTCGACCGGGATCCGGCCGATCTCCTGGCCCACCTGCTTGTTCTGCACGGCGGAGACGTAGCCGCGGCCGCGCTCGACGGTCAGCTCCATCTCCAGCTTGCCCTTGCCGTTCAGCGTGGCGAGGACCAGGTCCGGGTTGTGCACCTCGACACCGGCCGGCGGCGCGATGTCCGCGGCGGTGACCAGGCCCGGGCCCTGCTTGCGCAGGTACATCACGACCGGCTCGTCGTGCTCGGAGGAGACGACGAGGGACTTGATGTTGAGGATGAGGTCGGTGACGTCCTCCTTGACGCCCGGCACGGTCGAGAACTCGTGCAGGACACCGTCGATCCGGATGCTGGTCACGGCAGCACCGGGGATCGAGGAGAGGAGCGTACGACGCAGGGAGTTACCGAGGGTGTAGCCGAAGCCCGGCTCCAGCGGCTCGATCACGAACCGGGAGCGGAACTCGTCGACGACCTCTTCGGTCAGGGAAGGGCGCTGAGCGATCAGCATGAGATGTTTTCCTCCAGTTTTCGGCAACCGCTATTTGATGCCGGTACTGCAAGGGTACGGGCGGTCCGGCCGAAACCGGCCGGAACCGCCCCGCACCCGTGTGAGCGAGCCCGGAGGACCCGGGCACGCTCGACGATCAGCCGCCTCGGCTACTTCGAGTACAGCTCGACGATGAGCTGCTCCTGCACCTGGGTGTCGATCACCTGGCGCTCGGGCATCGAGTGGACGAGGATCCGCATCTTCGCCGGAATGGACTCCAGCCACGCCGGAACGGTCTTCTCGCCGGCCTCCGCAGCCGCCACCTGGAAGGGGGTGAGGTTACGGGAGGACGGACGGACCTCGACGATGTCGTTGACGGAGACCCGCGCCGAGGGGATGTCGGTCTTGCGACCGTTCAGCGCGATGTGGCCGTGCTTGACGAGCTGGCGGGCGTGGTCGCGGGACTTGGCGAAGCCGGCCCGGTACACGACATTGTCCAGACGGGTCTCGAGAATCCGCAGCAGGTTCTCACCCGTCTTGCCCTGCTGTCGGTTGGCCTCGTTGAAGTACCCGCGGAACTGCTTCTCCAGCACGCCGTAGATACGGGCGGCCTTCTGCTTCTCGCGCTTCTGCAGCAGGTACTCGGAGTCCTTGGTGCGCCCGCGCCCGTGCTCACCCGGGGGGTAAGGACGGATCTCGATCGGGCACTTCGCGCTCTCGCACTTCGCTCCCTTGAGGAAGAGCTTCTGCTTCTCCCGACGGCAACGCTTGCAGTCGGCCCCGGTGTAACGCGCCATGTGTGGTGATCTCCTACTTCAGTTCTCAGACCCGGCGACGCTTCGGCGGGCGGCAGCCGTTGTGCGGGGTGGGGGTGACGTCCTGGATCGAGCCGACCTCGAGGCCGGTGGCCTGGAGGGAGCGGATCGCAGTCTCACGGCCGGAGCCGGGACCCTTGACGAAGACGTCCACCTTCCGCATGCCGTGCTCCTGCGCGCGGCGCGCCGCGTTCTCGGCGGCCATCTGCGCGGCGAACGGCGTCGACTTGCGCGAGCCCTTGAAGCCGACGTGGCCGGCGGAAGCCCAGGAGATCACGTTGCCGGTCGGGTCGGTGATCGAAACGATGGTGTTGTTGAACGTGCTCTTGATGTGAGCGTGCCCGTGGGCAACGTTCTTCTTCTCCTTGCGGCGCACCTTCTTGGCGCCGGCCGTACGGCCCTTCGGAGGCATATAGAGATAACTCCCGTGAGGTGGTCGGTCCTACTACGCGGACCGCTTGCAGCGTGTCCGGTGCGGACTACTTCTTGCCCGGCTTCTTCTTGCCGGCGATGGCGCGACGCGGGCCCTTACGGGTGCGGGCGTTGGTCTTCGTGCGCTGACCGTGGACCGGGAGACCGCGCCGGTGGCGCAGGCCCTCGTAGCAGCCGATCTCCACCTTGCGGCGGATGTCGGCCTGGATCTCACGGCGGAGGTCACCCTCGACCTGGAGGTTGTTGTCCACGTATTCGCGGAGCTTGACCATCTCCTCCTCGTCCAGGTCCCGGACGCGGGTGTCCGGGCTGACCCCGGTCTCGCGCAGGGTCTGCTGGGCAAGGGTGCGGCCGATGCCGAAGACGTAGGTGAGGGCGACCTCGACGCGCTTCTCGCGCGGGAGGTCGACGCCAGCGAGGCGTGCCATGGATGTGGCTCCTGATGATTTCGTCGGAGGTCTGAAGCAGTCCCACTCCCGTCCTCTGGAGGACAGGTCCCCGGCCTCCGACCGGGGGTGTCGACACCGCGTGCGATGCCGGGTCCTGCTCATGCAACTGTTGCTCGCGTCGCGCGAAGGAACTGCGAAAGGCAGGTCGTCTAGTCAGCCCTGGCGCTGCTTGTGGCGCAGGTTGTCACAAATGACCATGACCCGCCCGTGGCGGCGGATCACCTTGCACTTGTCGCAGATCTTCTTGACGCTCGGCTTGACCTTCATGGTGTGAGGTTCTCCGGGTCTGGCCTTCTCCCCACGGGAGCGGGGAAGCCGGCACGATCTGTCGATCTACTTGTAGCGGTAGACGATCCGTCCGCGCGTCAGGTCGTAGGGAGACAGCTCCACCACGACCCGGTCGTCGGGAAGGATACGGATGTAGTGCATCCGCATCTTGCCGCTGATGTGCGCGAGGACCTGGTGCCCGTTCTGGAGCTCAACCTTGAACATCGCGTTCGGGAGAGACTCGACGACGGTGCCCTCGATCTCGATGGCCCCTTGTTTTTTGGCCATGCTTGAGCGCTTCACCTTCCGGGATCGGCTACCTGGGAGGCCCTGGCTCTCCGAGTGGCAAACGGGTACACCTGGGCCGACGAGCCAGTCTACGACACCGCTCCCGAATAGACGAATCGGGGAGTCTCCCCGCGGCGCGGGCAGCTTAATCCGCCGAGCGCCGATCCGGGGCGATTCACCCGGACGGTCCCGGCTGGTTCCGGGGCCGGGGCCCGCGACGGAGAGCCGGGCCCGCCGGGAAGGGAACCGGGCCCGCCGGGAAGGGAAGGGGCCGGACCGCGCAGCGGGGGCGGTCCGGCGCAGCACCGGCCGGGCGCTCAGCCCAGCGGGTCCGGCGCGGCCTCGATCCCGAGCTCGGCCAGCTTGGCGCGGCCGCCGTCCGGCGCCGTCAGCACCAGCGGCCCCTGCTCGGTGAGGGCGATCGAGTGCTCCCAGTGGGAGGACCAGGTGCCGTCGTTCGTCTTGACCGTCCAGTCGTCCGACAGCACATGCGTACGGGCTGTGCCCAGGCTCACCATCGGCTCGATGGCCAGGCACATCCCGGGCACCAGCTTCGGTCCCCGGCCGCGGCGCCGCTCGACGTAGTTCAGCAGGTGCGGGTCCATGTGCATCTGCGAGCCGATCCCGTGGCCGCCGTAGTCCTCGATGATCCCGTACTTGCCGCTCGCCGGGCGCGGCTGCCGCCGGATGTAGCTCTCGATCGCCTTGGAGATGTCGACCAGCCGGTTGCCCTTGCGCATCGCGGCGATCCCGGCCCACATCGACTCCTCGGTCACCCGGCTGAGCTCGCGCAGCTCCGCCGAGTGGCCCTCGCCGACGAAGACGGTCAGCGCGGCGTCCCCGTGCCAGCCGTCGATGATCGCGCCCGCGTCGATGGACAGCAGGTCACCGGCCTTGAGAACGGTCTCCTTGCTGGGGATGCCGTGCACCACGACCTCGTTCACCGAGGTGCAGATGTTCCCGGGGAAGCCGCCGTACCCGAGGAAGTTCGGCTTCGCACCGTGGTCGGCCAGCACCTTCGCCGCGACCTCGTCCAGGTCCTTCGTGGTCGCACCCGGCACCGCGGCCTCGGCACACGCCCGGTGCATGGCCGCGACGACCAGCCCCGCCTCGCGCATCTTCGCGATCTGCTCCGGGGTCTTGATCTCGACCATGCCGACGTCCGCCTTCCCTGGCCGACGGCTCCCGCCGCCGGCTGCTGCTGCCTGTACGAAAACTGCCCCCACAAGTCTGCCAGCCCCGGTCCGGAGGCGGGAACGCCGTCCCCGGCCACCGCCCCCCCCGGCCCGGCGCCACCGGGCCGCCCCCGTCCGTCCCGGGTCCGCGGCCGCATGGGCGCCGCCTCCGTCGCGGCCGGCAGACCGGTCGCGTCCGCGGACCGCGACGAACCGACCGCCGTCCCGGAGGGGCCGCCGCGGACCGCCGGGCGACCGGAGACAGCCGACGGGGCCGGACCCCTGGTCCGGCCCCGTCGCAACGGCCGATGCGGAAGCGCGGCACGCGCGCCCCGGGCTCCCGGGCGCCGCTCTCGGGCGCCCGGCCCTGCTACTCCGCGGAGATCGCCTGCATCGCGCGCTCCGTCACCTCGCTGACCGCACCCAGCGCAGAGATCGTGGTCACGAGCCCCTGCGTCTTGTAGTGGTCGATGATCGGCTCGGTCTCGCTGTGGTAGACCTCGAGCCGCTTGCGCACGGTCTCCTCGCGGTCGTCCTCGCGCTGGTAGAGCTCACCGCCGCAGACGTCGCAGACGCCCTCGGTCTTGGCGGGGCTGTACTCGACGTGGAAGACGTGGCTGCTGTCGCTGCGGCAGATCCGCCGACCGGCGATCCGCTTGACGACCTCGTCCTCGGGGACCTCCAGGTCGAGGACCGCGTCCAGCTTCAGACCGGTCTCGTCCAGGTAGCCGTCCAGTGCCTGGGCCTGGGCGATGTTCCGCGGGAAGCCGTCGAGCAGGAAGCCGCCGGCGGCGTCCTCCTCCTCCATGCGCCCCTTGGCCATCCCGATGGTGACCTCGTCGGGGACCAACTGGCCGGCCCGCATGTACTCCTGCGCCTTCTGCCCGAGCGGAGTGCCCTGGCTGATGTTGGCGCGGAAGAGGTCGCCGGTGGCGATGTGCGGGATCGCGAGGTTCTTGGCGAGGAACGCGGCCTGCGTCCCCTTGCCTGCACCAGGCGGCCCGACCAGGACGATACGCATCAGCGGAGGAACCCTTCGTAATGGCGCTGCTGAAGCTGGCTCTCGATCTGCTTCACGGTCTCGAGACCGACGCCCACGATGATCAGGATGCTCGTTCCGCCGAACGGGAAGTTCTGGTTGGCGTTGAACATGATCAGCGCGACGGTCGGCACCAGTGCGATCAGACCCAGGTACAGAGAGCCGGGCCACGTGATCCGGTTCAGCACGTAGCTCAGGTACTCCGCGGTGGGACGACCAGCCCGGATTCCCGGGATGAAGCCACCATACTTCTTCATGTTGTCGGCAACTTCTTCGGGGTTGAAGGAGATGGCGACGTAGAAGAAGGCGAAGAAGACGATCAGCAGGAAGTAGGTCGCGATGTAAAGCGGGTGGTCACCCTTCACGAAGTGCGCCTGGATCCACTGCGCCCAGCCCGCCTGGGATCCGCTGAACTGCACGATCAGCGCGGGAATGTAGAGCAGCGACGAGCCGAAGATGACGGGAATCACACCGGCCTGGTTGACCTTCAGCGGAATGTAGGTCGAGGTCCCGCCGTAGCTCCGCCGGCCGATCATGCGCTTCGCGTACTGCACCGGAATACGGCGCTGGGCCTGCTCGACGAAGACCACCAGGGCGACCATCGCCAGGCCGCAGAGGATGACCGCACCGAACTCGATCCAGCCGTCCGCCAGCTTGCCCTGCTTCTTGATGGCCCACAGCGCGCCGGGGAAACCGGCCGCGATGGAGACGAACATCAGGATCGACATGCCGTTGCCGATACCGCGGTCGGTGATCAGCTCGCCCAGCCACATGATCAGACCGGTACCCGCGGTCATCGTGATGACCATCACGATGGTGCTGAAGATCGACTGGTCGGGGATGATCTGGCTGGCGACGCTGCAGCTCTGGAAGAGACTGCCGCTGCGCGCGGTGGCGACCAGACCGGTGGCCTGGAGGATGGCGAGCGCAACGGTCAGATAACGGGTGTACTGCGTGATCTTCGCCTGTCCGGCCTGCCCCTCCTTCTTCAGAGCCTCCAGCCGGGGGATGACCACCACCAGCAACTGCAGGATGATGCTCGCCGTGATGTACGGCATGATCCCGAGCGCGAAGATGGTGATCTGCAGCAGCGCGCCACCGCTGAACATGTTGACCAGGCCGAAGAGGCCCTGCGCGCCCTTGGCCTCGTCCATACAGGCTTGGACGTTCTCGTAGCTGACGCCCGGCACCGGAACGTGCGCTCCGATTCGGAAGAGCACCATGATGCCGAGCGTGAAGAGCAGCTTCTTGCGCAGGTCGGGCGTCTGGAACGCCCGGGCGAACGCGGTGAGCACGGTGCCTCCTGCGCCCCCCGCGATCTACTGGCGCGAGAGGTGACGGTCTTGAGGATCGACAGTTATCAACGTGGTGCCACCTTACCGGCCAGTGCACCACCGAGAAACGACCAGCTACGCAAACAACCAGCCGGGGATGTCCCGTTGGGACATCCCCGGCCTGTCGTTCACCTGGTCAACGAACTCAGAGGAGTTCGGTGACGGTGCCGCCGGCGGCGGTGATCTTCTCCTTGGCGGAGCCGGAGACCTTGTCGACGGTCACCGTCAGCGCCACCGAGATGTCGCCGTCACCGAGCACCTTGACCAGCTCGTTCTTGCGCACAGCGCCCTTGGCGACCAGGTCGGCCACCGTGACCTCGCCACCCTGCGGGTAGAGCGCGGCCAGCTTCTCCAGGTTCACCACCTGGAACTGCTTGTGGGCGGGGTTGTTGAAGCCCTTGAGCTTGGGCAGCCGCATGACCAGCGGCATCTGCCCACCCTCGAAGCGCTCCGGAACCTGGTACCGGGCCTTGGTGCCCTTGGTGCCACGGCCCGCGGTCTTGCCCTTGGACGCCTCACCACGACCCACGCGGGTCTTGGCGGTCTTGGCGCCCGGGGCCGGACGGAGGTTGTGCACCTTCAGCGGGTTCTCGGAGTCAGCCATCTCAGTCGACCTCCTCGACCGTCACGAGGTGGCGCACGGTGTGCACCTGCCCGCGAACGACGTCGCTGGCCTCGCGGACGGCCACATCGTTGACGCGCTTGAGACCCAGGGTCCGCAGCGTGTCACGGTGGTTCTGCTTGGTCCCGATGACGGAACGCGTCTGCGTGATCTTCAGGCGAGCCATTACGCGCTCACCCCTGCACGCGCCCGCAGCAGAGCGGCGGGTGCCACGTCCTCCAGCGGCAGGCCGCGACGGGCCGCGATCTCCTCCGGGCGCTGCAGCCCGCGGAGCGCACCCACCGTGGCGTGCACGATGTTGATCGGGTTCGACGAGCCGAGCGACTTGCTGAGCACGTCGTGGATGCCCGCGCACTCCAGCACGGCACGCACCGGGCCACCGGCGATCACACCGGTACCGGGCGAAGCCGGCTTGAGCAGCACGACACCCGCGGACTCCTCACCCTGGATCGGGTGCGGAATGGTGCCCTGGATGCGGGGGACCTTGAAGAAGTGCTTCTTGGCCTCCTCCACACCCTTGGCGATGGCGGCCGGCACCTCCTTGGCCTTGCCGTATCCGACACCCACGGTGCCGTCACCGTCGCCCACCACGACCAGCGCGGTGAAGCTGAAGCGACGACCACCCTTCACAACCTTGGCGACACGGTTGATCGCGACAACGCGCTCAACGTACGCAGTCTTCTCGGCGGCGGCGCCGCCGTCCCGGCCCTTACGGTCCCGCCGGTCGCCGCCACCGGCGCCGCCACCGCGGCGCTGGGGTCCAGCCATTGGAATTACCTCTCTCGATTAACGTCCGCTTGCAGGACCGTGCTCAGAACTTGAGCCCGGCCTCGCGGGCGGCGTCGGCCAGAGCGGCAATCCGCCCTGCGTACTTGTTGCCACCGCGGTCGAACACGACAGCCTCGACACCCGCGGCCTTCGCACGCTCGGCGACCAGTGCGCCGACCTGCTGGGCCTGGGCGCTCTTGTCGCCCTCGCCACCGCGGACCGAACCGTCCAGGTGCGACGCCGAGGCCAGCGTGTGGCCCGCGAGGTCGTCGATCACCTGTGCGGTGATCCCGCGGTTGGTGCGGGTCACCACCAGACGGGGGCGCTCGGGCGTGCCCGAGACCTTCTTCCGGATGCGGATGTGCCGGCGCTTGGCAGCGGAACGCTTGTAGGCGTCGCCCTTGGCGATCTTCACGCCGTATGCCATGGCTTACTTACCAGCCTTTCCGACCTTGCGGCGGATGACCTCGCCCGCGTACTTCACGCCCTTGGCCTTGTAGGGGTCGGGCTTGCGCAGCTTGCGGATCTTCGCGGAGACCTCGCCGACCCGCTGCTTGTCGATGCCCTCGACCGTGAACTTGGTCGGGGACTCGACCTTGAAGGAGATCCCCTCGGGGGCCTCCACCAGGATCGGGTGGCTGTAGCCCAGCGAGAACTCCAGGTCGGAGCCCTTGGCCTGGACCCGGTAGCCGACACCGCTGATCTCGAGGTCCTTGCTGAACCCGTTGGTCACGCCAGTGATCATGTTCGCCACCAGCGTGCGGGACAGGCCATGCAGGGCCCTGTTCCGGCTCTCGTCGTTCGGACGGGTGACGACGAGCGCGCCGTCCTCGCCCTTGGCGATCTCGATGGGCGCGGCAACGGTGTGCGAGAGGGAGCCCTTGGGGCCCTTCACCGCGACCGTCTGGCCATCGATGGTGACGTCCACACCGGCGGGAACCTGGATGGGGAGCTTGCCGATACGCGACATTGCTTTACCTCCGTTCCCTTCCGTTACCAGACGTAGGCGAGGACTTCCCCACCCACGCCCTTCTTCTGAGCCTGCTTGTCGGTCAGCAGACCGTGCGACGTGGAGATGATCGCCACGCCCAGGCCGCCGAGCACCTTCGGCAGGTTGGTGGACTTTGCGTAGACCCGCAGACCCGGCTTGGAGATCCGCTTGATACCGGCGATCGAGCGCTCGCGGTTCGGGCCGAACTTCAGCTCGAGAACGAGGTTCTTGCCGACCTTGGCGTCCTCGGTCTTCCAGCCGGTGATGTAACCCTCCTGCTGGAGGATCTCCGCGATGTGCGACTTGATCTTGCTGTGCGGCATCTCGACGGCGTCGTGGTACGCCGAGTTCGCGTTCCGCAGACGCGTCAGCATGTCTGCGATGGGATCGGTCATGGTCATGTGATGGCCTTCGGCCTCTCTCGCCGGGGTTTCCCTGTCTGCGTCGTCCCTCTCCCCGTCCGCCGGCCTTGCGGCCGACGACGGGACGGGTGCGTCGCGGGGGACCTACGGCGTAGTAAGCGACTTTTCAGCTTACCGAGAGTCCTGGCCCGCCCGTCGCCCGACCGCCCCTGCGGGGCGCCTTTCGGGCGACAGAATGGGCGGGATTACCAGGAGCTCTTGGTCACGCCCGGCAGCTCGCCACGGTGCGCCATCTGGCGGAGGCACACGCGGCACAGGCCGAACTTGCGGTAGACGGAGTGCGGACGGCCGCAACGCTGGCAGCGCGTGTAGGCACGCACCGCGAACTTGGGCTTGCGGCCGGCCTTGGAGATCAGGGCCTTCTTCGCCATGGTCAGTTCTCCTTGAACGGGAAGCCGAGGTGACGAAGCAGGGCGCGGCCCTCGTCGTCGGTGGTCGCCGTGGTGACCACGGTGATGTCCATGCCCCGGACCCGGTCGATCTTGTCCTGGTCGATCTCGTGGAACATGACCTGCTCCGTGAGACCGAAGGTGTAGTTGCCCCTGCCGTCGAACTGCTTGGGCGACAGTCCGCGGAAGTCGCGGATGCGCGGCAGCGCGAGGGACAGCAGGCGGTCCAGGAACTCCCACATCCGGTCGCCGCGCAGCGTCACGTGGGCGCCGATCGGCTGGCCCTCACGCAGCTTGAACTGCGCGATGGACTTCCGGGCCTTGGTGACGGCGGGCTTCTGGCCGGTGATCGTGGCGAGGTCCTTGATGGCACCCTCGATCAGCTTGGAGTCGCGGGCGGCGTCGCCCACACCCATGTTGACCACGATCTTGGTCAGCCCGGGGATCCGCATGACGTTGTCGTAGGCGAACTCGTCCTGCAGCTTGCCCTGGATCTCGGCGCGGTAGCGCTGCTTGAGGCGGGGGGCCTCAGAGGTGGTGGCAGTCATCAGATGTCCTCACCGGTCCGCTTGGCAACGCGGATCTTGTTGCCTTCGTCGTCGAAGCGGTACCCGACGCGGGTCACGACCTTCTTGCCGTCCGCTTCCACGATCAGCTGAACGTTGCTGACGTGGATCGGGGCCTCGGTCGTCACGATGCCGCCGGTCTTCGAACCGCGGGCCGTCTGACCGGCCTTGGTGTGCTTCTTGACCCGGTTGACACCCTCGACCAGGACGCGGTCCTCGCGGGGGTAGGCCACGATGACCTTGCCCTGCTTGCCCTTGTCCTTGCCGGTGATGACCTGAACCAGGTCGCCCTTCTTGATCCTCATGGTCACAGCACCTCCGGCGCGAGCGAGATGATCTTCATGAACTTCTTCTCGCGCAGCTCACGACCGACCGGGCCGAAGATGCGGGTACCGCGAGGGTCGCCGTCGTTCTTGAGAATGACGGCGGCGTTCTCGTCGAACCGGATGTACGAGCCGTCGGGGCGGCGGCGCTCCTTGACGGTGCGCACGATGACAGCCTTGACGATGTCGCCCTTCTTCACGTTCCCGCCCGGGATCGCGTCCTTGACGGTAGCGACGACGACGTCACCGATGCCCGCGTAGCGCCGGCCCGAACCGCCGAGCACACGGATGGTGAGAATCTCCTTCGCACCCGTGTTGTCGGCGACGCGAAGCCGGGACTCCTGCTGGATCACGTCTATCTCCTGTATGTCTGCCGGTTCCCGGCAGGGATCTCGCGATCCCTGCCGAGCCTGGCGGAACGAACCTGCGGGGGTACCCCCTCAGGCAGCTTCTCCGGGACTCCCCAGAAGGGAGGTCCTACTTGGCCTTCTCGAGGATCTCGACGATGCGCCAGCGCTTGGTGGCGGACAGCGGCCGGGTCTCCATCAGGAGGACGCGGTCGCCGACACCGGCAGCGTTCTGCTCGTCGTGCGCCTTGAGCTTGTTGGTACGGCGGATGACCTTGCCGTACAGGGCGTGCGTGACGCGGTCCTCGACGGCGACGACGACGGTCTTGTCCATCTTGTCGCTGACGACAAGACCCTGCCGGGTCTTGCGGAAGCCGCGCTCCTGCTGTGTCTCAGTCACATTCGTCTCGCTCATCAGGCGCTCTCCACCGTCTCGATGCCCAGCTCGCGCTCACGCATCAGGGTGTAGATCCGGGCGATGTCCTTGCGGACGGCCTTGAGCCGGCCGTGGTTCTCGAGCTGCCCGGTCGCCGCCTGGAAGCGGAGGTTGAACAGCTCTTCCTTGGCTTCGCGGAGCTTGGAGACAAGCTCCTCGTCGCCCAGCTCGCGCAGCTCGGACGCCTTGGTTCCGGCCGCCATCACGCGTCACCTGCCTCGCGCCGCACGATGCGGCACTTCATCGGAAGCTTGTGAGCAGCGCGGGTGAGCGCCTCACGAGCAATCTTCTCGTTCGGGTAGGACAGCTCGAACATCACGCGCCCCGGCTTGACGTTCGCGATCCACCACTCGGGCGAACCCTTACCGGAACCCATGCGGGTCTCGGCGGGCTTCTTGGTCAGCGGGCGGTCGGGGTAGATGTTGATCCACACCTTGCCGCCACGCTTGATGTGACGAGTCATGGAGATACGAGCGGCCTCGATCTGCCGGTTCGTCACGTAGGCACCGGTCACAGCCTGGATGCCGTACTCACCGAACGCGACCTCGGTACCGCCCTTGGCCATACCCGTGCGCTTCGGGTGGTGCTGCTTGCGGTGCTTGACCCTGCGCGGGATCAGCATGGGTCAGCTCTCCTTTCCTGAAGCGCTCGGCTCGGCAGCGGCACCGGCCGGCGCGGACTCCGTCTTGGGAGCCTCGGCCGAACCCTGGCCCTGCTGCGGCTTGCGACCGCGACGCTCGCCGCCCCGACCACGGGGACGGTCGTTGCCACCGCCGCGCGACGGGCGGTTGCCCGCGCGGGCCGCGGCGTTCTCGGCGCGCACCTCGGAGATGTTCTTGACATCGCCCTTGTAGATCCACACCTTCACACCGATGCGGCCGAAGGTCGTACGGGCCTCGAAGAAGCCGTAGTCGACGTTGGCGCGCAGCGTGTGCAGCGGGACCCGGCCCTCGCGGTAGAACTCCGAGCGCGACATCTCGGCACCGCCGAGACGGCCGCCGCACTGGATCTTGATGCCCTTGGCACCGGCCTTCATCGCCGTCTGCATGCTCTTGCGCATGGCGCGGCGGAAGGAGACCCGGGAGGAGAGCTGCTCGGCGACCGCCTGGGCGACGAGCTGCGCGTCCGTCTCGGGGTTCTTCACCTCGAGGATGTTGAACTGGATCTGCTTGCCGGTGAGCTTCTCCAGGTTGCCGCGCAGCCGGTCCGCCTCGGCGCCGCGGCGGCCGATGACGATGCCCGGACGGGCGGTGTGGACGTCGACGCGGACGCGGTCACGCGTGCGCTCGATCTCCACCTTGGAGATGCCCGCCCGCTCCATGCCCTGAGTGAGCATGCGGCGGATCGAGACGTCTTCCTTGACGTAGTCCTTGTAGAGCTTGTCGGCATACCAGCGCGACTTGAAGTCGGTGGTGACGCCGAGCCGGAACCCGTGCGGGTTTACCTTCTGGCCCATTACCGGGTTCCTTCCTTGCTGCTCACGACCACGGTGATGTGGCTCGTCCGCTTACGGATCCGGTAGGCGCGGCCCTGGGCGCGCGGCCGGAACCGCTTCAGGGTCGGGCCCTCGTCGACGTACGCCTCGGAGATGTAGAGGCTGTCGGCGTCGGTGTGGTCGTAGTTGTGCGCGGCGTTGGCGATGGCGCTGTCCAGCACCTTGCCGACCGGCACGCTCGCGGCCTGCGGGGCGAAACGCAGGACCGCCTGAGCCTCCGTGGCGTCCATGCCACGAACAAGGTCCACCACCCGGCGGGCCTTCATGGGCGTGACGCGCACGTAGCGCGCTGAGGCCCTGGCTTCCATGGTTGTCCCTTCGGTGTCAGTCATAGTCTTCGCACCCAGCCGTTCAGCGACGACGCGACTTGCGGTCGTCCTTCACGTGGCCGCGGAAGGTGCGGGTCGGCGCGAACTCGCCGAGCTTGTGGCCGACCATCGACTCGGTGACGAACACCGGGACGTGCTTGCGGCCGTCGTGCACCGCGATCGTGTGGCCCAGCATGGCCGGGACGATCATCGAGCGGCGAGACCAGGTCTTGATGACGTTCTTGGTGCCCGCGTCGTTCTGGCCGTCCACCTTCTTGGCGAGGTGGTCGTCGACGAAGGGCCCCTTCTTGAGACTGCGCGGCATCTAAACCCGCCTCCTAGCGCTTCTTGTTCGTCTTGCGGCGGCGGACGATGTACTTGTTGCTGGCCTTCTTCGGCGAGCGCGTACGCCCCTCCTTCTGACCCCACGGCGAAACCGGGTGGCGGCCACCGGAGGTACGACCCTCACCACCACCGTGCGGGTGGTCGATCGGGTTCATGACCACACCGCGGACGGTCGGGCGGACGCCCTTCCAGCGCATGCGGCCGGCCTTGCCCCAGTTGATGTTCGACTGCTCGGCGTTGCCGACCTCGCCGACGGTGGCGCGGCAGCGGACGTCGACCAGCCGGATCTCACCGGACGGCATACGCAGGTGGGCCATCCGGCCCTCCTTCGCCAGCAGCTGCACCGAGGCACCGGCCGAGCGGGCGAACTTGGCGCCGCCGCCCGGCTGCAGCTCGATCGCGTGGATCGTCGTACCCACGGGGATGAAGCGCAGCGGCAGGTTGTTGCCCGGCTTGATGTCGGCGCCCTGGCCGTTCTCGATGCGGTCGCCCTGCTGGATGCCGCGCGGGGCGAGGATGTAGCGCTTCTCGCCGTCCGCGTAGTGCAGCAGCGCGATGCGCGCGGTGCGGTTCGGGTCGTACTCGATGTGCGCGACCTTCGCCGGCACGCCGTCCTTGTCGTGCCGACGGAAGTCGATCACGCGGTAGGCGCGCTTGTGGCCACCACCCTGGTGGCGCGCAGTCACACGACCGGCGTTGTTACGGCCGCCCTTGCTGTGCAGCGGGCGGACCAGCGACTTCTCCGGCGTGGACCGCGTGATCTCGACGAAGTCGGCGACGGATGAGCCGCGACGGCCCGGAGTCGTCGGCTTGTACTTGCGGATACCCATTTCTCAGTCCTCGGAAGATTCCGGACTTCAGAACGACCTGGCCCCCGTCAGGAGGCCGGGCCGCCGAAGATGTCGATTCGGTCGCCCTCGACAAGGGTCACGATGGCGCGCTTGGTGTCCGCGCGCTTGCCGTAACCGGTGCGGGTGCGCTTGCGCTTGCCCTGGCGGTTGATCGTGTTGACCCCGGCGACCTTGACCGAGAAGACCTCTTCGACGGCCTGCTTGATCTGGGTCTTGTTCGCACGCGGGTCGACGATGAACGTGTACTTGTTCTCGTCCAGCAGCGCGTAGCTCTTCTCCGAGACGACCGGCTTGATCAGCAGGTCACGCGGGTCGGTGAAGACCTTGCTCGGGTCGGCCGGCGCGATCGGGCCCGGACCGTCGGCGGCCCGGCGGGCGGCCTTGGCGACGCGGGCGGCCTTCGCGGCCTTCGCTGCCTTGGAGGCAATGCTCGGGTGTCGCGTAGCCATCAGGCGTCGCTCCCTTCGGTGTGGGCCTGCGGGCCAGCAACGAAGGACTCGAGCGCGGCCTGGGTGAAGACCACGTCGTCCGAGACGAGCACGTCGTAGGTGTTGAGCTGGCCCGGCTCCAGGATGTGCACCTGGGGCAGGTTGCGGGCGGACAGCCAGGCGGCCTCGTCGGAGCGCTCGGCGACCAGCAGCAGGTTCTTCCGCTCGCTGATCCGGCCGAACAGGTTCTTCGCGGCCTTGGTCGAGATCTCGCCCTCGACCACACCGGAGACGGCGTGGACGCGGCCGTGGCGGGCCCGGTCGGAGAGGGCGCCACGCAGCGCGGCGGCCTTCATCTTCTTCGGGGTCCGCTGCGAGTAGTCGCGCGGCACCGGGCCGTGCACGACGCCACCGCCGGCGAACTGCGGCGCACGGGTCGAGCCCTGGCGGGCGCGGCCGGTGCCCTTCTGGCGGTACGGCTTCTTGCCGCCGCCGCGGACCTCGCCCCGGGTCTTGGTCTTGTGCGTGCCCTGGCGGGCCGCTGCCAGCTGGGCGACGACGACCTGGTGGATCAGCGGAACGCTGACCTGCACGTCGAAGATCTCCGCGGGGAGCTCGACGGTCCCGGTCTTGTCGCCGGCCGGCGAAAGGATGTCAATGGTGCTCATCGGTTCCTCAAGCCCCCTTGGCCGCGGTACGGACCAGGACGAGGCCGCCGTTCGGACCGGGGACTGCGCCCTTGATGAGCAGCAGGCCCTTCTCCGCGTCAACGGCGTGGACGGTCAGGTTCTGGGTGGTGACCCGCTCGTTGCCCATCCGGCCGGCCATGCGGGTGCCCTTGAAGACACGGCCCGGGGTGGCGCAGCCACCGATGGCGCCCGGCTTGCGGTGGATGCGGTGCGCACCGTGGGACGCCTTGCCGCCGCGGAAGCCATGGCGCTTCATGCCGCCGGCGAAGCCCTTGCCCTTGGAGTTGCCGGTGACGTCGACCTTGATGCCGGCCTCGAAGGTGTCCGCGGTCAGCTCCTGGCCGAGCGTGTACTCGGACGCGTCGGAGGTGCGGAGTTCCACCAGGTGGCGGCGGGGGGTGACGTCGGCCTTGGCGAAGTGGCCCTTGAGGGGCTTGTTCACCTTGCGCGGGTCGATCTCGCCGAAGGCGATCTGGACGGCCTCGTAGCCGTCCCTGTCTGCGGTGCGGACCTGGGTCACGACGTTCGGACCGGCCTTGACGACGGTCACGGGGACAACGCGGTTGTTGTCGTCCCAGACCTGGGTCATGCCGAGCTTCTCGCCCAGGACGCCCTTGATCTGCTTAGCCATCTCTACGACACCCCTCAGAGCTTGATCTCGATGTCGACGCCGGCCGGGAGGTCCAGGCGCATCAGCGAGTCAACGGTCTTGGGAGTCGGGTCGAGGATGTCGATCAGACGCTTGTGGGTACGCATCTCGAAGTGCTCGCGCGCATCCTTGTACTTGTGCGGCGACTTGATGACGCAGTACACGTTCTTCTCTGTGGGCAGCGGCACCGGGCCGGCGACCGACGCGCCAGTACGCGTCACCGTCTCGACGATCTTCTTCGCCGAGTTGTCGATGACCTCGTGGTCGTAGGCCTTGAGCCTGATGCGGATCTTCTGTCCCGCCATGGCTACTTCGTAGTCCTGTCTCTCGTAACGCTCCGGAACCCATGGGCTCCCGCCCTCACTCGACCCACGCGGTCGGGCGTGTCGGCATCCTTCTCGCAGTTCTGCTCAGCAGTACTCCGCCGAGGTTCCGCGGGCGCATACGCGATCCGTCCGCGATCCACATGAGGAAGGAGCCGGGGGAGGAATCCCACCGGGTGCCTGGTTGGAAGCCCCTCCTACGCTTCCCGGAAGATTCCCGTACTTCCGCCCCTGACGAGGGGCGACGAATACCTGGGACTCGCTTCCGGTCCTCCCGGCGGGAGGCGCGCAGCATCGGCACTCAACCGAGCAACCTGGACAGTGTGCCACAGAGGCCAGAGCCGTAGCCAATCGGGCCACTAGCACATCCGGCCCCTGGGCGCGGAATGAGGGGCAGCTCACAAGTGGTGTGCCACACATCCGGAGGGCTGGGGCGGCCTTCTGGGGACCCGGGGCTTCCGGAGAATCCGGAGCGCCCCCTTGATCGTACCGGGTGCCCGGCGTACGCCCCAGTACTTCACTACCGGCCCGCGCCCCGGGGCGCTCCCGCGGAGCCCGTCTGCGCTTCGGTGCACCAGCCCTCCTTCCGGGCGGCCCGCCTCCTCGTGGGCAGCCCGCACTCCCCCGCGTGGGCAGCCCGCACTCCCGCGAACCCCTGACAGCACGACTACCTGCAAGTAGGGTCACGCGGGCCGGGAGCCCCGTCCGCGGCCGGGTCCGCGCCACCGCGCACCGGGCCGCCGCGTACCCCTCGGCCCGACGCGATCCGGTCGGGCCGGCGGAGATGCGGCGGAACCGGTCGGCCCGACGCGAGCCGGACCGACGAAACGGCCCGCACCGGGTCCGCGCCCCCGGCATCCGCCGAGGAACGGAGTGCCCATGCCCCGCGAATTCACCGTGTCCCGCAGCATCCGGATCGACGCGGCGCCGCAGGCCGTGTACGAGCAGATCAGCCGGCCCGCCCGGATGGGCCGCTGGAGCCCGGAGAACCTGGGGGCGACCGTGCCCGGCGGGGACGAGCCCGCCGAGGTGGGCACCGTCTTCGAGGGGCGCAACAAGCGCGGCGTCTTCCGCTGGACCACCCGCTGCACGGTCACCGAGGCCGACCCGGGCCGCCGCTTCGCCTTCCGGGTGCACGCCATCGGCCTGCGGCGCCCGAAGCTGAAGTCCCCCATCGCGACCTGGGAGTACCGCTTCCACAGCTCCGAGGGCGGTACGAAGGTGACCGAGACCTGGACCGACGACCGGCGCTCCTGGCCGGACCCGGTGGCCGGGGTCTTCGACCGGATCGCCACCGGAGGCAGCACCTTCGCCGCCTTCCAGATCCGCAACATCGACCGGACGCTGCGCAACCTCAAGCGGGAACTGGAGCAGCGGCCCGAGGCATGACGTCGGGCCCGCCGGAACGCGTCCGGCGAAGGTGTGAACACGCCGGGCGCGCTGTGGGATGCGGCACAGCTTCCCCACCCCGGCCTGCGGGTGTGCAACCAGGCAACGGTGCGTGAGCGTCTGTTCACTTGGTTGCCGGGGTTGCCGGGGCTCTCGTGGCCCTTGGCCTCGCCCGCGGAACCGGTCGGACCGACCGGACCGACCGGACCGACCGGACCGGCCGCGACCGGCCGACCGGCCGACCGGCCGACCGGCCGACTGGCCGAACCGGCCGCGGTGCGGGGGCAGTCGTCGGGGGCGGCGGCAGGCGACGCGAGGGGAAGCAGCAGCACGAGGGGGCGGAATGGAACTGTCCGAGGAGATCGCGGCACGGCGCGCGGGAACCGGCGACCCCGAGGCGCTGGTGGGAGAGTTCCGCCGCACCGCGGTGCTGGTCCCGACAGTGGGCGAGGACCAGGTGATGTCCGGGGTGCACGGCGGCGTCCGCTGGATCTTCGCCTTCACCGACGAGGCGGCCCTGGCCCGTTTCGCACTCGCCCGCGGCGAGGCCACCGACCGGCCGTGGGACTACGCGGCGATCCTCGGGGCCCGGCTGCTCGACGTCGTCGTCCCCGCGCAGAACGGACCGGCGGGCGTGGCGGTGAACGTCGCCGACGAGGACGGCTCGATGCTCTTCCCGCCCGCGCCGGGGATCGTGCCGGAGGCGGTGGCCGTGCCGGGCCCGGACGACGGGGAGGACGTCTGATGGGGGACGGCGGCAAGAGCAGCGACGGCGTCCACTGGAACAAGGAGTCCCTCGATCTGGTCGAGAAGGGACTCAAGGGCGCCATCGATGAGCTGAAGGAGTCGGGCAGCTCTGCGACGTCGTCGCTGCAGGGTGCCGGCTTCGAGGAACTGTCCCTGACCGGCATGGAGATGGGCCACTACAGCCTCTCGGTCGACTTCGAGGACTTCTGCGAGAGGTGGGAGTGGGGCGTGCGCGCCCTGGTGCAGAACGCCAACGCGCTCGCCAAGAAGCTCGGCCTCGCGGCGGGCATGGCGCACGAGGAGGACCAGTACCGGGCGGGCACCCTCAAGATCGCCATGAACTCCGCCCTCTACACCGGCAACCCGCACGCCACCGAGGAGGAGGTCGTCAAGCAGGGCTACGGCGACATCCTCACGCCGGACGCCCCCGACTACAGCAAGGAGTCCTGGGACAAGGCCGGGCAGGACATGAAACAGGACTGGCAGGACACCGGGCGCGAGCTGTCCTCCAAGGGGCGCGGCGGGATGTACATGGACGTCGTCCAGAAGGCCACCGGCATCAGCGACGAGCAGGTCGAGGCCCAGCAGGACGAGTGGTTCGGCCCCTCGCCCGAGGAGCGCGCGGCCCAGCAGCAGGGCGGGCAGCCCGGTGGAGGCGGCGGAGCCGACGGGAGCGGCGGAGCCGACGGGAGCGGCGGAGCCGACGGGGGCAACGGCTGATGGGCTGGCGGGATTTCGTACCGGACTGCGTCGAGGACAAGGCCGAGGACCTCGCGGAGGGCGCGGGGGATTTCGTCGAGGGCGCGGGCAACTGGACCGGTGACCGGCTGGACGACGTCGGCTGGGAGAGCGGCGGCGACTGGGTGCGGGACAAGTCCCGCTCGGCAGCCAACGCGATGGGCGCCGAGACGGCCGAGTTCCAGTTGGACGAGACCGAGGACCCCAAGAAGCTGATCTACGGCAGCCCCAGCAAGATCCGTTCGACGGCCGAGCACATCAGCAACCTCAAGACGGCGTTCGACAACGTCGCCAAGGGTCTCAAGGGGCTGCACAAGGGCACGCTGAAGGGCAAGGCCGCCGACGCCTTCTGGGAGAAGGTGGGCCTGGAGCCCGCCAAGTGGGTCAAGGCCGCGCACGCCTGCGAGAAGGCCGTCGGGGCGCTGGAGTCCTTCGCCGGCACGGTCGAGTGGGCGCAGGGCCAAGCCGGCGAGGCGGTCACCAAGTACAAGAACGACAAGAAGAAGGACGCCGAGGAGCAGCTCAAGGAGGCCCGCACCCAGCGCAACACCGCCGCGGCCGAAGCACAGAAGAAGGTCAAGGAGGCCCGCGACGCGGCCCCGCCCAAGCCGGACTACTGGGACCAGGCCGGGGACGGCTTCACCGGGCTCCAGCTCGACAGCGAACATCTGGTCGGCGGCGTAGTGAAGGGCGTCGCCGGCCTCAACAACTTCGTCCGCAGCATCAACCCGGTCGACCCCTACAACATCACCCACCCCGCCGAGTACGTCACCCAGCTCAACTCGACCGTCACCGGTATCGTGCGCACCGCCAACGACCCGGTCGGCACCGGCAAGCAGATGTGGGAGACCTTCAAGAAGGACCCCTCCGAAGGGGTCGGCCGCCTCATCCCCGAACTCTTCGGCACCAAGGGCCTGGGCGCGGCGACGAAGGCCGGGCGCGCGGGGAAGCTGGCGAAGGAACTGTCGGCGGGGCGGAAGGCCGTCGAGAAGAAGGGTCCGCACCAGGCCGCCCGCAAGGGCGAGGAGACCCCCTCCGGCAGGACCGACCCGGTGGACCTGGCCACCGGGAGGATGTACCTCCCGCAGACGGACCTGTCCCTGCCGGGCACCCTGCCGCTCACCTTCGCCCGCCGCGTCGAGTCCGGCTACACCCTCGGCCGCTGGTTCGGCCCGTCGTGGAGCTCCACGGTGGACCAGCGGCTGGAGGTCGACCCGGAGGGCGTCGTCCTCGTCGCCGAGGACGGCCGCCTGCTCACCTTCCCGCACCCCGCTCCCGGCGTCCCCACCCTGCCGTCGGCCGGACCGGCCCGGATGCTGCTGGAGCGCACCCCGGACGGCGGATACACACTGACGGACCCGGACACCGGCTGGGTACGGCACTTCGCCCCGCCGCAAGGGGGCACGTCGGAGGACGGCGCGGCCCGGATCGAGCAGATCACCGACCGCAACAGCAACAGCATCACCTTCGAGTACGACGAACAGACCGGCGCACCCCTGCGCCTCGTCCACAGCGGCGGCTACACCGTGCGGCTGACGGTCGAGGACGACCGCGTGACCGCGCTGTCCCTCGCCGGGGCCGACGCCGACACGACGGTGCTGCGCTACGCCTACACCGACGGCAACCTGACCGACGTCACAGGCTCCTCCGGACTGCCACTGCGCTTCGAGTACGACGACGAACAGCGCGTGGTGTCCTGGACCGACACCAACGACCGCCGCTACGACTACGTCTACGACAACCT
>NZ_FOGO01000021.1 GCF_900111245.1 Streptomyces qinglanensis
TAGCATCAGGTAACTGTCGTGCACCTGACGGTAGCAGCGCACCCCGCACCCCACCCACCGACTTCACCAGCGGGAACCGGAGCACAACAATCCCGAACCAGCGGGGAGAAGGCTGTGGCACACAGCACTGCCGCCCCGCCCGTACCGGGTACGGGCGGGGCGGCAGTGTGAAACGCGCGCGGTACGGAGCCGCGGTGCGCGGGTGCGCGGGGGCGCTGAGCTCAGACGCGGGGGCGGGCTACTTCTTGTCGCCGCCCTTGCCGTCCTTGCCGTTCTTGTCCCCTCCGGCACCCATCGTCTCGTAGATCTCCTTGCACATCGGGCAGACCGGGTACTTCTTCGGGTCGCGACCCGGGACCCAGACCTTCCCGCAGAGCGCGACGACGGGAGTCCCCTCCATCGCGCTCGCCATGATCTTGTCCTTCTGGACATAGTGGGCGAATCGCTCGTGATCGCCGTCACCGTGCGATGTCTGCGGGGTCGGTTCGACGAGTGTGCCGGTGCCCGCCCCGCGCTCGGGCTCAAGAGTGCTCATGCAGTCCAAGGGTACTCATGCGACCGGAACACGTCAGGCATGGGCCGGGACACGGGTCACCCGTCGGGGGCCCCGCACGGACCCCAGTTCGGGGCCGCTTGCAGGGGCCCGGGGACTCGTCCCGGCGCCGCCTCCCGGGCACCGCCCGGCCGGCCGGGAGCTCAGTTCAGGGACGGGTCGTCCGGATACGTGGCGACCAGCGCCAGCTCGCTGCGCTGCCTGCGCAGGACGGACCGCCACAGCCGCTCAGGAGCCGGGGAGGAGACGTCGCCGGGCTCGGACTCGACGACGTACCAGGCACCCTCCGACAGCTCCTTCTCCAGTTGCCCCGGGCCCCATCCCGCGTACCCGGCGAAGATCCGCAGGGAGCCGAGTTCGGCGGCGAGCAGTTCGGGCGGGGCCTCCAGGTCGACAAGGCCGATGGCACCGTGCACGCGGCGCCACCCGAGCGGCCCGTCCGTGTCGAGGACGGTGTCCGTCTCCGGCCCTGCGTCGCCGTACTCGGTGTCGGCCTCCGCGGCATCCGCGCCGCCCTCGCCCGCCGACTCGCCACCGCCCGCGGAACCCCGCTCCTGGGGCTGCCGGCGTCCACGGTCACCAGCATCGCGGTCGCCGGTCGCCGGTCGGTCTCCAGTGCCGGGCTCGCCGGTCGCCCCGCGGCCCCCGGTGCCATGCTCGGCAGCTCCGGGCTCTTCCGTCGCCTGCCGCTCGGCGGTACCGGTGTCCGCCGTCGCCCCGCTCCCGGCAGCGTGCACGGCCCCGGTGCTCGCACGGTCCGCGGTGCCCGGTGCGTCCGGCTCCCGGGGGCGTCCGCCGGACCGGTCCTGCGGTTCCGCCGCCGGGCCGTCCTCCCGCGTGCGCCCTGCCTGCGGGCCCCCGGACACGGACCCGGCCGGGCCGCCCGGGGCGTCCTCGGCACTCAGGGCCGGATCCCCGTCGGAGCGGTCGCCTCTGCCGGAGGGCACCACCGCGACGCCCAGCGCCGCGTCCAGCGAGACGGGGCCGCCCTGGAAGACGACGCCGGGCTCCCCGGCGAGCGCGGCCCACGGCTCCAGGATGTCGCTGACGTCCACCGGGGTGGGTCGGTTGAGGACCACGCCCAGTGAGCCCTCCTCGTCGTGGTCGAGGAGGAGCACCACCGCGCGGTCGAAGTTCGGATCGGCCAGCACCGGTGTGGCGACGAGCAGTCGTCCGGTGAGCGAGGACACCTCGGTCATACGGCAATGATCCCGCACCTGGGCCGTTTGCGGGACCCAATGGCCGGATCGGGGGCCTCGGAGGCCGAAGCGGGGTGCGGCGCGGGGCGGCTCGCGGGCCGGGCCGGGTGGGTACGGGCAGGGCGCCCGGCACAGACCGGCCGCCCGCCGGTGACCCATTGAGACCCCTCGACCACCTTGCGGAAGCCGCACCATGCGCCGCAGAGCCCGGAGACCAGCACACAGAGCGCAGGGCCCCGCACACGGCCCCGCGGAACGCGGGGCACTTCAGGCCGCGGGGCACTTCAGGGCATGGCGCATCCCAGCGGCGCACCTCGAGCCGCAGAGCACCTCAGAACGCATACGCACCAGTACCCATCCGCCGCAGCACGCATATACAGCACCTGAGGTGACAGGTGGACGACCCTCCGTGTTATTGCGTACCTGTGACAGTCGCCGACCCCCCACGGGCTTGGGTCGGCACCGGACGGGGCCATTACGCTTGCCTGTTGTCCCATCCCGTCTCGCGGAATCGCGGAGATCCATGACCGACAGCCCAGCCGACGTACTCCTCGTCCACGGTGGCGCCCCGCTCGAGGGCGAGATCCGTGTCCGGGGTGCGAAGAACCTCGTCCCCAAGGCCATGGTCGCCGCGCTGCTGGGCAGTGAACCGAGCCGCCTGCGCAACGTGCCGGACATCCGCGATGTCCGGGTCGTACGCGGACTGCTGCAGTTGCACGGCGTCACGGTCCGCACCGGGGACGAGTCCGGCGAGCTGGTGCTCGACCCCTCCCATGTGGAGAGCGCCAACGTCGCGGACATCGACGCGCACGCGGGCTCGTCGCGGATCCCGATCCTGTTCTGCGGTCCCCTGCTGCACCGGCTCGGCCACGCCTTCATCCCGGGGCTGGGCGGCTGCGACATCGGCGGGCGTCCGGTGGACTTCCACTTCGACGTGCTGCGGCAGTTCGGCGCGACGATCGAGAAGCGGGCCGACGGGCAGTACCTGGAGGCCCCGCAGCGGCTCCGCGGCACCAAGATCCGGCTGCCGTACCCGTCGGTCGGCTCGACGGAGCAGGTGCTGCTGACGGCGGTGCTGGCGGAGGGCGTCACGGAGCTGTCCAACGCGGCCGTGGAGCCGGAGATCGAGGACCTGATCTGCGTGCTGCAGAAGATGGGCGCGATCATCTCGATGGACACGGACCGCACCATCCGCATCACGGGCGTCGACAAGCTCGGCGGCTACACCCACCGGGCGCTGCCGGACCGTCTGGAGGCGGCCTCCTGGGCGAGCGCGGCGCTGGCGACCGAGGGCAGCGTGTTCGTGCGCGGCGCCGAGCAGCGGTCGATGATCGCGTTCCTGAACACCTTCCGGAAGGTGGGCGGCGCGTTCGAGATCGGTGACGAGGGCATCCGGTTCTGGCACCCGGGCGGCCCGCTGAACGCCATCGCGCTGGAGACGGACGTCCACCCGGGTTTCCAGACCGACTGGCAGCAGCCGCTGGTGGTGGCGCTGACGCAGGCGTCGGGGCTGTCGATCGTGCACGAGACGGTGTACGAGTCGCGGCTCGGCTTCACCTCGGCGCTCAACCAGATGGGGGCGCACATCCAGCTCTACCGCGAGTGCCTGGGCGGGATGCCCTGCCGCTTCGGGCAGCGCAACTTCCTGCACTCGGCCGTGGTGTCCGGGCCGACGAAGCTGCAGGGCAGCGATCTGGTGATCCCGGACCTGCGCGGCGGCTTCTCGTATCTGATCGCGGCACTGGCCGCGCAGGGGACCTCCAGGGTGCACGGGATCGACCTGATCAACCGCGGCTACGAGAACTTCATGCACAAGCTGGCGGATCTCGGCGCCAAGGTGGAGCGCCCGTAACGGCAGCGCCCGCCCACAGCGGCGCCTCCCGGGCAGCGGTACCGGCCCGGCCGGGCAGCGGCGCGAGCCGCCCCGGCCCTGCCCGGCCGTCCTGGTGCCGTCCGACCGCCGACCGCCCCGGCCCCGCCCGGGGCGGAACGCGAAGAAGCACCGCGCGGCCTGCGATGAACCACCGCAGGCCGCGAAGGAACTCGCCGCGGGCCCGTCGTCCCCCCGTACGACGGGCCGGACCCGACCGAAGCCCAGCGGTCGGCGATCAACGGTCGGCTATCAATGCGTCGGCGTCGGCGGCCAGCGGCATCCGCCGGCCCTCGACCGCCAGCCGCGGACCGTCAGCAATCAGCCGACAGCCGTCAGCCGCCGACCGTCAGCCGTCAGCCGTCAGCCGTCAGCCGTCAGCCGTCAGCGGGCGACCTCCTCCACCAGGACCGGGTTGTCGTGCGGGGTGAGGGTGCAGCGGGCGCCCGGAGTGAGGGTCTCCGCCTCCCAGCTCGGCAGGTCGGCCTTGGCCTCGGCTCCGGAGTCGGTGCTCAGCAGGAGGCGGGTGACGCCGCCGAGGAAGGTGGCCACCCGGACGGTCGCCGGTTCGCCCTGCGCCTCGGCGCCGGTGTGCACCTTCAGCCCCTCGGGGCGCAGCAGGACGTCCACCTCGCGGCCGCTGCCGGGGCACTCCCCGTGCACCGGCAGCCGCCGTCCGAGCACCTCGACGGTGCCGCTGTCGCGGACGACGCCGGGCAGCCGGTTCATCGTGCCGACGAACTCGGCGACGAACGGCGTCGCGGGCCGCTCGTAGAGCTCGTTCGGCGGGGCGCACTGCTCCAGGCGGCCGTCCCGCATCACCGCGACGCGGTCGGCCATCGACAGCGCCTCCTCCTGGTCGTGGGTGACGAAGACGGTGGTGATGCCCAGTTCGAGCTGGAGGCGGCGGATCTCCTCGCGCAGTTGCAGCCGCACCTTGGCGTCCAGTGCGGAGAGCGGTTCGTCCAGCAGCAGGATCCGGGGGCGGATGGCCAGGGCGCGGGCGAGTGCGACGCGCTGCTGCTGGCCGCCGGAGAGCTGGTGCGGGTAGTGCTTCTCGCGGCCCGGCAGCCCGACCAGTTCCAGCAGTTCACCGGCGCGCGCCGCCCGCTCCGCCTTGGGGGCCTTGCGGACGCGCAGCCCGTAGGCGACGTTCTCTGCGGCCGTCATGGTGGGGAAGAGGCTGTAGGACTGGAAGACCATGCCGATGTCCCGCCGGTTGGCGGGCACGGCGGTCACGTCCTCGCCGCCGATGAGCAGTTCGCCCCGGTCGGCGCTCTCGAACCCGGCGATGATGCGCAGCGCGGTGGTCTTGCCGCAGCCGGACGGGCCCAGCAGGGCCACCAGTTCACCGGGGGTGATGTCCAGGTCGAGCCCGTCGAGCGCGGTGGTGGCGCCGAAGGAGCGCTGCAGTCCGCGCAGCCGCAGGCCGACGCCGCCGGGCTGGTCCTCGGGGGTGGCCGCCGTGCCGGGTGCGGTCGCGGCGGCTGTGCCGGTGCTCGCTGTGGTGTCGGTGGTGTCGGTGCGCGCGGTGGTGGTCATACGGTCGTCTTCCTCCGGTCGCCGGTCCGGTTCCGGTTGCGGTTCCGGTTGCGGGTGCGTCCGCCGGCGAGGTTGGTGAGCAGGAGCAGCAGGCCCCAGGTGATGAGCAGGCTGAGCATGGCGGCGGCGACGGAGAGCTGGGCCTCGTAGTCGCCGACGTGCACCATCCACACGGAGAACGGTTCGAATCCGAGCACGCTCGCCACGGTGTACTCGCCCAGCACCATGGCCAGGCTGAGGACGGCGCCGCTGACGATGGCGGGCCGCAGGTTGGGGACCACGACCCGGCACAGCGTGCCCAGCCGCGAGGCGCCCAGGCTGCGGGAGGCTTCCACCAGCGTCTTGAGGTCGGTGCCGCGCAGTCCGCCGTCCAGCGAGCGGTAGAGGAACGGCAGCGACATGACGGTGTAGACGAGGACGAGGACCAGCGGGAAGCTCTTGTTGTGCAGCGCCTGGAAGGTGGCCCACAGCGGGGTGTCGGCCAGATCCTGCTCCCAGGAGAGCACCGTGCTGACCCCGGCCACGAGGGCGACGGGCGGCATGATGAGCGGCACCATGCACAGCACCTCGACGACGCGGCGCAGCCTGGGCAGCCGCAGCGCGACGACGACCATGGTGGGCACCATCAGCAGCAGCCCCAGCGCGACCGTCGCCAGGCCGAGCCGGATCGACAGGCCGAGGCTGGTGGCCATGCCCTCGTCCCGCAGGCCCCGGGCGTACGCGCCGAAGGTGACGCCCTTGCCGGGGTCGTCGACGGTGAACCAGAGGGAGGCGGCGACGGGGACGAGGAAGTAGAGCGCGGCCAGCAGCAGCACCAGGAAGCTGCCGTACGGGCGCTTGCGCACCCGGCGTACACGGGGGGTGGCGGTCAGCCCAGCCATCGGTTGCTCCGTCGTTGCAGCGGGATCTGTACGGCCATCACGAGCAGCGCGATCACCACCATGTTGAGGCTCATGGCGAGTGCGAGGTTCTCCTGCCCGACCAGGACGTTGCCGGACAGCGCGTTGGCGATCTGGATGGTGATCAGCGGTACCGAGCTGCCCGTCATCACGGCGGCGGTGGCGTGCGAGGCGAAGGCGGTGCCGAACATCAGCACGGCTCCGCCCAGCAGCGAGGGCATCAGCACCGGCAGCCCCACGTGCCGCCAGAACTGCGCCTTGGTCGCGCCGCAGGAGGCGGCGGCCTCCCGCCACTGGGTGCGGACGCCGTCCAGTGCGGGCAGCACGGTGACGACCATCAGCGGCACCATGAAGTACAGGTAGGCCAGCACCAGTCCGGTGAAGGTGTAGAGGCTGAACCCGGTGCTCTTCAGGTGCAGCAGCCGCGTCACGGTTCCGGTGGTGCCGAGGGTGGCGATGAAGGCGAAGGCGAGCGGCGCTCCGCTGAAGTTGGCGAAGACGCCGGACGCCGAGACGGCGGCCTTGCGCAGCGCCCCGTTCCGGGAGCTGAGCAGCGCCTGCCCGATGACGGTGCCCAGGACGGTGGCCAGCACGGCGCTGAGCAGGGAGAGTTTGACGCTGCCTGCCAGTCCGGTGGCGTAGGCGCCGGACAGCGAGTGCCGTACGTTCTCCAGGCTGTAGTGGTCGGCGCCGGTGGCCGGGTCGACGACGGTGAACGCGTTGTAGGCCAGGGTGCAGGCGGGCAGGCCGAAGCAGACGGCCATGAACGCGAAGAACGGTACGACGGCGGGCCAGCGCCAGTGCCGGGCGCCGCCGCCCGCGCGGCGGCGCGCCGACGCGGGCGGGGTGGCGCCGGGCTGCTGCCCGGTCGCGGGGGCGGCGGAGTCGGCCGCGGAGGCGGGGGTCGTCACAGCCATCAGCTGACCGCCGCGCCCCAGCCCTCGCTGATGGTCTTCTGCGCCTCGGCCTCCTGGGCGTGCGTGGGGAACTTCGGCGTGCCCTCGACCTCGGGGAGCTTGGCGGCGGCCTTCTTGTCGACGGTGCCGTCCTCGGTCATCTTCTCCAGCAGCGCGGGCCGCGAGTAGCCCCTGAGCCAGATGTTCTGGCCCTCGGGGCTGTAGAGGAACTCCAGCCACAGCCGGGCGGCCGCCGGGTGGGGCGCGTACTTGTTGACGCCCTGGTTGTAGTACTGCGAGTACTGGCCGTCGGTGGGCACGTTGACCTGCCAGTCCACGCTCTTGGACTTCAGTTCCTCGCCATAGCCGAGGTTGAGGTAGTCCCAGTCGATGGAGATGGGCGTCTCGCCCTTCTGGATGGTGGCCTTGGTGGACTCGACGGGCACGTAGTTGCCGCTCTTCTTGAGCTTCTCGAAGAAGTCGAGGCCGGGCTGCACGTCGTCGAAGCCGCCGCCGTTGGCGAGCGAGGCGGCGATGACGGAGGAGAAGGCCGAGGAGGACTCGTTCGGGTTGCCGTTGAGGGCGACCTTGTTCTTGTACTCCGGCTTCAGCAGGTCCTTGAAGCTCTTGGGGCACTTCTTGACGGCCTTGGCGTCGCAGCCGAGGGAGATGTAGCCGCCGTAGTTGTTCATGAAGGAGCCGTCGGACTGCTTCTGCGAGTCGGGTATCGCGTCCCAGCCCTTGACCTTGTAGGGGGCCAGCAGCTTCTTGGCCTTGGCCTGCTGCATGAACGCGGTGCCCAGGTCGAGCGCGTCGACGGCGCGGTCCTGGCCCTTGCGCTTGGCCGCGGCGTTCAGCGCGCCCTGGCTGCTGCCGCCCGGGTCCTCGTTGTGGACCTCGATGCCGTACTTCTTCTCGAAGGTCTTGATCATCTGGCCGTAGTTGGACCAGGTCGGCGCGAGGGCGTAGACGTTCAGCTCGCCCTCCTTCTTCGCCGCCGCCACCAGCTTGTCCATGCCGCCCAGGTCCGCGGCCGAGCGGGCCTTGCTCGCCTCGCTGTCCGAGCCCTGCGCCGGTGCCGAGCCGCAGCCGGTTGCCGCGGCGGAGAGAGTGACGACCGCTGCCGCGGCGGTCAACAGGCGGCTCCTACGGCTGAGATGGTCTGCCTTCACGTTTCCACTCCTGGGGTTCGCGCCCGTCACCTGTATGGACAAGCTCGATTCATTGAGCGTGGGCAAGCTAGCAGTACGCACCCCACGGCGCAAAGCCCGGGTATTCATCAAACTCCCAGCTCAAAGCGTTATTTGCGAACAGGTTTAGCGCTGCGAACTGCGGATATACGCATCTGCCCCGGCCCAGTGATGTGCGCACTGCTGCGCACAGATGGCATGATCTGGCGGAGCCAGCGCAGCCAGTGAGCGCAGCACGTCGAGGGAGTCGCCCCATGTCCGAGTCCGCCCGCGGTGGCCGCCGCAGGACCACTGGCCGTACGCCGTCGCAGCGCGGCGGCGCGCGGCACGAGCGGATCGCCGACGAGCTGCGCCGCGCCATCGCCGACGGGCACTACCCGGTCGGCGCGACCCTCCCCTCGGAGGCGGAACTCGCCACCGCGCACGGCGCCTCCCGCGGCACCGTCCGGCAAGCCGTCTCCGCGCTGCTCGCCGAGGGCCTGATCGGCTCCCGGCAGGGCGCCCGCCGCGTGGTGCTGTCCACCACGCCCAGCCAGACCTTCACCGAACTGCGCAGCTTCGCCCAGTGGGCACGCGCCGGAGGCCGGACCGCGGGCGGACTGGTGGTGGCCTCGGACTGGGACACCGCACGCCCCGAGGAGGCCGGACTGCTCCAGGTGCCGCACGGCGCTCCGGTGCTGCGCGTGCTCCGGGTGCGCACCCTGGACGGGGAGCCCGTGCTGCTGGAGCGCACCGTCTACGCGGAGTGGATCGGCACCGCCGTCGACGGGCTGCCGGCCGACTGCGAGTCGGTGACCCAGCGGCTCCACGACGACAGCGGGCTCGTCTTCGCACACGGCGAGCACCACATCGACGCGGTGGCCGCCGGGACCGCCGACGCGGAGCACCTGGGCGTACGCCGCGGCAGCCCGCTGCTGCGGGTGCGCCGCACCACCACGACGGCCGACGGCCGCCCCGTGGAGACCTCCGACGACCGCTACCGCCCCGGCTCGGTCGTCTTCACCGTCCGCAACTCCACGCAGACCAATCCGCTGGCGCGCACCCGCGCGTGAGCCGACCCGCCGACGCGCGACCCGCGTGTCGGCAGCCTCCACCCACCGACGAAGTGCGAGCCCGCATTGCCCACTCCCCCGCCCTCCCCCGGCCTGCCGCCGGGAGGCGCCACCGCGCCCGCCTCCCCCCGCGTCCGGCCGGGAACCGGCCGGACGCCCGCCGCCCTGCTCTGCGACATGGACGGCACCCTCGTCGACACCGAGCGCGACTGGCTTGCGACCCTCGCCGAGCTGCTGGCCGAGCACGGCGCCGACGCCGGTGCGGCCGCCCTCGCCCCCTTCGCGGGCCTGCCGCTGGACGGCGCGGCCGCGCTCGTGGCCCAGCGCACCGGACTGGCCGCCGCGTCCGCGCAGGACCGGCTGGACGCCGCGTTCACGGCGCGGGTGCGCGCCGGGGTGACGGTGCAGCCGGGCGCGCTGGCGCTGCTGGACAGCGCCCGGGGCATGGGCGTCCCGGTGGCGCTCGTCACGGCGTCCGAGCGGCCCGTCGCCGACCTGGTGCTGACCACTCTGGGGCCGCACCGCTTCACCTGCTCGGTCGCACACGGGGAGACCCCGCGCGGCAAGCCGCACCCGGACCCCTATCTGGCCGCCGCCCGCCTCCTGGGGGTCCCCGCGACCGCGTGCCTGGCCCTGGAGGACACCCCCACCGGCGCCGCCTCCGCCCGCGCCGCAGGCTGCCGGGTGATCGCCGTCCCGACTGTGGACGGCATCGAGGAGGCCCCCGGCACCCTGCTGCTGCCCTCCCTCCAGGAAGTCGACCTGGGAGCGCTGCCACTCGCGTTCGGGGAGGACGACGGCTGACTCCGGTCCGGTCCGGGCGCCGCAGCCGCGCGGCACCCGGACCCGCCGGGTGCGTCCCGAGGACGGGGGCCGGGCGCGGCTGCCGGCCCTCCCCGGACCGGGGGTCCCGGCTCCTCCCCGGACCGGGGGTCCCGGCTGGGGACGGAGGGGGTTTCCGGTCCCCCGACGGGGCGCCCAGCACCCGGTTTCAGTGCACGGCTCGGCTGCAGGTCCGGAGAGCGGGGCCCGGCTCGGGGCGGTCTCGCGAGAGCACCCGGGGCGGTACCGCGCCCCGGCCGCGGACACACGAAGGGCGGCCCCCCGAGTGGGGGGCCGCCCTCTGCTTCAGTGCCTCAGGGCTTACTTGCCCTTCGCCGCTTCCTTGAGCTTGGAGCCCGCCGAAACCTTGACGCTGTACCCGGCCGGGATCTGGATCGGGTCACCGGTCTGCGGGTTGCGCGCGGTGCGCGCCGCCCGGTGGGTGCGCTCGAAGGTGAGGAAGCCGGGGATGGTGACCTTCTCGTCGCCCTTGGCGACGACCTCGCCGACGGTCTCGGCGAACGCCGACAGGATCGCGTCGGCGTCCTTACGGGTCACCTCGGCACGCTCGGACAGAGCGGCCACCAGCTCACTGCGGTTCATAATTCGTACTCCCGTGTTCTTCTTGCCGATGAGGCGTGAGATCGAAGCCGATGCTGCCAGGGCCCTCCGACAGTCCCCGGACCCGGGTCCGCCTTCGGGCCCGCGCGCCCCGTGGGGGTATCCCCCTGGACAAGGTCCGTTTCGGGGTCTCCCCCTCGGACGAAGTCCTTGGGAATGCATCCTGCCCCTACCTGCGGCGGGAAAGCCAATCCGGCGTCATCCGGCGCCCTCGCGCGTGCTGACGTGTCTTGGCCTCTGGCTGCCCGCAACACTAAGGGGCCCGCCCGAGTGAACCCCCGCCCGACGCGCCGGGGCCCCCGCTGCCGACACGGCGTCACGCCCCTGCGCGGCGCCCGCACGGGCCGCAGGCGGCGCCGCACGGTGTGCCCCCTCCGGCGCGGGCTCCCGGCCGACGCGGACCGCCTCGTGGCCGCGGGCCTCGCGGCCGCGAGCCGCGACGCGCCGCCGGACGGCGCTGCCCCCGCCGAGCAACCGCGGCGGGACGTGCACAGCCCCCGGTGGAGGCCGGTGGGCCAGGCGAGGCCCAGTGGGGCCGGTGGGGCCGGTGGGGTCTTGCCCAGGCCCTCAGCAGGCCCGGTGGGCCCCGGCAGAGCCCTCAGCCGGCCCGAGCAGAGCAGAGCCCTCAGCCGGCCTGGGCCCGCTCCTTGGCGGCCTTCGCCTCGCCCTCGCTCAGCGCGGCCTCGCGGACCGCGCCGGCGACGGCGCCGGAGACCTTCTCGTTGAAGACGCTGGGAATGATGTAGTTCGGGTTCAGCTCGTCCTCGCCGACCACGTCGGCCAGCGCCCGCGCGGCCGCCAGCATCATCGCGTCGTCCACGGTGCGGGACTGGGCGTCCAGCAGGCCGCGGAAGACACCCGGGAAGACCAGCACGTTGTTGATCTGGTTGGGGAAGTCCGACCGTCCGGTGGCCACCACGGCGGCCGACTCGCGGGCCGCTGCCGGATCGACCTCCGGGTCCGGGTTGGCGAGCGCGAACACGATGGCGCCTTCGGCCATCCTGGCGATGTCGCTGCCGTCCAGGACGTCGGGCGCGGAGACGCCGATGAAGACGTCCGCACCGACCACGACCTCCTTGAGGGTGCCGGTGTGCCCCTCGGGGTTGGTGTTGTCGGCGACCCACCGCATCGGCGAGCCCTCCTCGGCATCCGCCAGGTCCTCGCGGCCCGCATGGACGACGCCGTGGATGTCCGCGACGACGGCGTGCTTGACGCCCGCCTCCAGCAGCAGCTTCAGGATCGCCGTACCGGCGGCGCCCGCCCCGGACATCACGACGCGGACGTCCTCGATCCGCTTGCCCACCACGCGCAGCGCGTTGTAGAGCGCGGAGAGCACCACGATGGCGGTTCCGTGCTGGTCGTCGTGGAAGACGGGGATGTCGACGGCCTCCCGCAGCCGCGCCTCGATCTCGAAGCAGCGCGGCGCGGAGATGTCCTCCAGGTTGATCCCGGCGAAGCCGGGCGCCAGGGCCTTGACGACCTCCACGATCGTGTCGGTGTCCTGGGTGTCCAGGCAGATCGGCCAGGCGTCGATCCCGGCGAACCGCTTGAAGAGGGCCGCCTTGCCCTCCATCACCGGAAGCGCCGCCTGCGGGCCGATGTTGCCCAGGCCCAGCACGGCGGAGCCGTCGGTGACGACAGCGACGCTGTTGCGCTTGATCGTCAGGCGTCGCGCGTCCTCGGGGTGCTCGGCGATCTGCGTGCAGACCCGGGCCACGCCCGGGGTGTAGATCATCGACAGGTCGTCGCGGTTGCGAATGGGGTGTTTGGCGGACATCTCGATCTTGCCGCCGAGGTGCATCAGGAAGGTACGGTCCGAGACCTTGCCGATGGCGACGCCCTCGATGGTGCGCAGCTCGGCCACGATCTCGTCGGCGTGCGCGGTGGAACTGGCCGCGATCGTCACGTCGATCCGCAGCCGCTCGTGGCCCGAGGCGGTCACGTCGAGACCCGTGACCGAGCCTCCGGAGGACTCCACGACCGTGGTGAGCTGACTGACCGCCGTCCCGCCTGCGGGGACCTCCAGGCGGACCGTCATCGAGTAGGAGACGCTTGGCGCCATTGCCGACTTCCTCTGCTTTCCCTTGTCACGTTGTGCGCGTGCGCGCGGGGGCCGCATTTCTTACGGCCTGCAGCGCGCCACGTCAACAGATCGTCCCACCTACCCCCCGGTACGTGGTAACGCATCCCTTGTTTCGGAAATCGTATTCCACTATCCGAGAGATTGTCACCTGTGCGACCGGGTGCGGGCCCCGCGGTTCCCCGGAAGAGAACCGGAAGAGAAACGGCCCCAATTCCTCTGAAACGGACCGAAACCGACTTAGGATCGGCCCGCACACTGCCTCTGCATCACAGGAGACCCGGAAACATGGCTCAGGGCACGGTCAAGTGGTTCAACGCCGAGAAGGGCTACGGCTTCATCGCACAGGAAGGCGGCGGACCGGACGTCTTCGTGCACTACAGCTCGATCGACAGTGAGGGGTACCGCAGCCTGGAGGACGCACAGCGCGTCGAGTTCGAGATCACCCAGGGCCGCAAGGGCCCGCAGGCCGACGGCGTCCGCGTGGTCGGCTGACCAGGCGGGTCGACCGCGCTGTCGTCCGCTGTCATCCGCTGTCGTCTGTTGTCCTCTGTTGTCGGCGGCTGCCGGCGACGGTCGGCCGAGGACCCCCGGACGGCCTCGGACGCCCCGCGGACAACCACTGCGGACGGCCACGGACGACCACCGCGGACGACCGCTGTCGGCCGTCGGCCCCGTTCCGGCCCCCGTGACCGACCACCACGGCCGACCACCGGGGTCGACCACCGCGGACTGCGCCGCCGAGGGCGGCGTCCACACAGCGAAGAGGGCTCCCGTCCGGACGACGGGAGCCCTCTTCGCTTCACGTTCAATGACACCGACCCGCCAGCTCGCCTCGCGGCAAGTGGGCGCTCTGAGCGCCTATGGTTGGGCCCGGGGGCATGGATCGGGCCGGTGCCACACCCAGGCTAACAAACGACCCGCCGCCGCGATTCCCCCCGCACGCACCGCTTCTGAAGCCGTTCCGCAGGCCGTGCCGAGCCCCGGCGGATCAGTCCCGCAGCAGGTCGGGGACCCCCGCCTCGTCGGGGAGGTCGGCCTCCGCGCTGAGCACCAACAGCCGCTGCGTCGCCCTGGTGAGCGCCACATACAGCACGCGCAGTCCGGCGGGTGACTCGTCGGCGATCTCCGCGGGGGAGACGACGAGCGCAGCGTCGTACTCCAGTCCCTTGGCCTCGAGACTCCCGAGCGCGACGACCCGCTCCCCCAGTCCCGCGAGCCACTTCCACGCCTCCTCCCGCCGCCGCATCGCGACCACGACCCCGACGGTGCCCTCGACCTCCGCCAGCAGTCGTGCGGCACTCTCCCGCACCGCCGCGCCCAGGTCACCGCCGCCCCGGTCACCGCCCGGGACGCCAGCAGCGCCATCGCCCGCGACCGCACCTGCGGCATCGCCCGCGACGCCGCCCGCGACGGCGAACTCGGGGTCGACACCGGTGGACCGCACGGCGCGCGGCGGCGCCGTCCCGGGCATGGCCAGCGCCAGCACCCGGTCGGCGAGGACGGCCAGCTCGGCGGGGTTACGGTAGTTGACGGTCAGTTCGAAGCGGCGCCGGGGCCGCTTCCCGAGCACCTCGTCCCGCGCCGCGGCCGCCTCGTCCGGGTCGGTCCAGGAGGACTGCGCCGGGTCGCCGACGATCGTCCAGGTGGCGTGCCGCCCGCGGCGGCCCACCATCCGCCACTGCATGGGAGTGAGGTCCTGCGCCTCGTCCACGATGACGTGCGCGTACTCGGTGCGCTCCGACGGCAGCCGGTCGGCGGCGCGCTCCCGGCGCCCGTTCCCGTCCCGGTCGGCCGCGGTGGTCAGCTCCTCCAGCCCGGTGAGCTGGTCCACCGGGTCCACCTCGCGCTTCTTGGGGCGGGCGGGGGCGCCCAGCAGCGTGCGCAGCTCGTCCAGCAGCGCGATGTCGTGCACCGACAGCGCTCCCTCACCCTGCGGGGTGAGGCGCGCGGCGAGGGAGCGCGCCAGCATCCGCGCCTCGGCGGGCCGCAGCACGCGCCGCGCCCAGCGGCCCAACCGCGCCTCGTCGGCCATGGCCGCGAGCACCTCGCGGGGGCCCAGCTCCGGCCACCAGGCATCGAGGAAGTCGGTGAACACGTCCTCGGACGCGATGTCCTCGTCGAAGCCCTGCCGGGCCTCGGCGGCCAGTTCGGGGTCCTCGTGCCGCCGGTGCGCCCCGGACTTCTCCCACAGCGCGTCCAGCAGCAGTTTCCGCGCACGGGGCCGCATGAGATTGACCGGCGCGGTGCCCCCGAGGACCTGCTGACGCACGGCGGCCAGTTCCGCCGCGTCCAGTTCCAGGCGTCCGCCGAAGGCGACGACCCGCAGCCGCTCCGGCACCGGCGCCCGCAGCCCCAGGTCGAGCGCCCCGCGGGCCGCCTTGCGCAGCACCTTCACCATGCGCGCCGATCCCTTGACGCGGGCGACGCGCTGCTCGTCGTACGTCGTCGCCTCCGCGCCCGCCGTCTCCTCGGCCAGCGAGCCCAGCGCCCGGATCGCGACCTGGCCCTCCTCGCCGAGCGAGGGCAGCACACCCTCCGTGTACGAGACCAGCAGCGGAGTCGGGGACACGATCAGGATGCCGCCCGCGTAGCGGCGCCTGTCCTGGTACAGCAGGTAGGCGGCGCGGTGCAGGGCCACCGCCGTCTTGCCGGTTCCCGGGCCGCCCGCCACCTCGGTGACCGACGCCGCGGGCGCCCGGATGACCTCGTCCTGCTCGGCCTGGATGGAGGAGACGATGTCCCGCATCGCGTGGCTGCGGGCCTGCCCCAGCGCGGCCATCAGCGCCCCGTCACCGATCACGGCCAGCGGAGCGCCGTCCAGCCGGGCGGTGAGCTCGGGGCGCAGCAGATCGTCCTCGACGCCGAGCACCCGCCGGCCCTTGCTGCGGATGACGCGGCGGCGCACCACCCGGCCGGGCGCCACGGGGGTGGACCGGTAGAAGGGCCCCGCCGCGGGCGCCCGCCAGTCGATGACCAGCGGCGAGTAGTCGGCGTCCAGCACCCCGAGCCGCCCGATGTGCAGGGTCTCCGCGATGTCGGCCCGCTGCTCGCCGTCCACCGCGCGCACAGCACCGTCCGCGGGCTCCACGGAGGTGTAGGCGCCGTCCGGGCCCCGTTCCCCGGTCTTGCCCTCCAGCAGATCGATCCGCCCGAAGAGGAAGTCCTCGAATTCGCTGTTGAGCCGGTTGAGATGGACCCCCGCGCGGAACACCTGCGCATCGCGCTCGGCCAGGGCGCCGGGAGTGCCCACCTGGGCGCGCTTGGCGGCGTCGTCCATCAGGAACTCGGCCTCATGGATCTTCTCTTCCAGCCTCCGGTACACCCGGTCGAGGTGCTGTTGCTCCGCGTCGACCTCGCGGTCACGTACGGTCTCCGGCTCCGCTCTGTGCTGCGCGTTCACCGCGGCGGCCCCCTTCTGCTCTCCTTAGGGCAGCCGTCAACCGTACGCGATTCCACCTCGCGGAGCGCGGCGGCATGGTCGGAGCGCCCGGGTCGCCCCCACGCCACCCGGACCACCCGCTCCCGGGCCGACCGCGCCGGGGCCGCCGAGCGGTCAGTGGTGGACGTGGGCCGCGATGGTGCGGGCGCACTCCGCGGAGGGGGTGCGGGTGGTGTCGACCTGGAGGTCGTAGCGCACGCCTTGGTGCACCAGCTCTGCCTGGGAGGCGGCCATTCCGCGGACGCGGTCGCCGCGGACCTGTTCGCGGGCCGCGGCGACCGCGCTCTCGCAGCGGACGCCGACCCACAGCACCTCCAGTCCGCGAAGGGCGTGCTGCCACCGCCGCTGCGAAGCACCGCCGCCGAGGAAGACCTCGTCGACGACGACCCGGGCTCCCGCGCCGGCCATCGCCGCGACGCCGGCCATCCACGCGGCCTCCACCTCCCGGAACCGCGGCCCGACGCTCACTCCGCCGTCCGCCGCGAATCCGATGCCGGTGTCCCCGTTCCGCAGCGACGCGGGCATGGCCTCGATCAGGTCGTCGACTCCGAGAGCGAGCCAGGGCTCGGGCAGGGTGGCCTGCAGGCTTCTGGCGAGCTCCGACGTGCCGGAGCTGGAGCCGCCGTTGAGCACGATCACGTGGGTGGTCACGGCGCCACGGTAGAGGGCGCCCTCCCGGTGGGCGCAACGGCTTTCCCGGGGGCTGTCGGCAGCCGGCCGGAGAGCGGACCGGTGCCGCTCCGGCCAGGTGGGCGGTCCGCCGGACACGGTTGCTCCCGCAGGGGCTGCCCTCGGCCCCTCTCGCCCGCCGCCGGACGGCGGCACAGCGCAGGCCCCCGCTCGCCGGACGGCTCCGGCGGGTGGGGGCCTGCGCGCTGCTGGTGCCGCTGCCGCGGGCGTGCGCGGTCCGCGGGTGCGCGGTGGAGCGAGCACGGCCCTCCGGTCCGACGCCGGGCTGGAAGCGCCGGGGAGGGCGTTCCCGGCCCGGAACGGGCCGGGAACGGTCGTTCAGAGGTCGCCCTGCAGGTAGGAGCGGGCGGCCCCCATGACGTCCTTGAACCGCTCCTCCGCGATGGCCTGCACCGGAGCGTCGTCCTCCAGTTGGGGGTTCATCCCGATCATCCAGGCGCGGGCGACGTGGGAGTTCTCGCCGTTCTCGATGAGCTTGAACACCTGGTAGGCGGTGCGCAGCCGGAGTTCGGAATCGATCCGGGGCACGTTGTTGCCCTTGCACCACTTGCCGACCTGCTTGGGGTCCTCGATGCCCGCGATGAGGGCCGTCACCCGTTGGCCGAAGTTGTCCTGCAGGAAGCGCGCGACATCCGCGACGGTCCGCTCCGCGGTGTCGCGGTGTGCTCGGGCTTCTGCGGCTGGCTCTCGCTGTGTCTGCATGGTCTCCTCATTCCCCCCGGCAGGTCAGTCCGGGCGGGCCGTGCGAACTGGTCGCGGAAGGTCACTGAAGGCTGTGTGCGGGCTGTTGGAGGCGCAGGGTGCGCGGTGACAGCGACTGCTGTGCCGCGGGGCGGGCCCGCGTCCGGGACGTGCCTGTCCCCGCACCGGCGGTCGTCGGGTTCGCGAGCGAGCGGCGGGACGCTCCGAAGGCGCTCGTCGCGCCTGGCGTGCTCGGATCCCGAGGGCGCGGGGCCTGGACAAGTGCATAGTCGGCGTGCTCAACATGCCTTCTCCCTGCTCCTGATGGAAGGAGACTACCCTTGACCACACCCCATACTCCAGATTTTTCCCACTCTAAAAGACCCTTAAAACCCCCTCGAATCCCCCTCTGATCTCCCCTCAGGTCTCTGGCCAGGCCACATGCGAGCAGGAGGGAGAGTTGCCGACGGCGGGATCGAGACAGCAGCCGGCAGATTGACTCAATCCGGGTGACGAGTCGTACGGCCGATCGTCCCGGCGGCACCGCCGGGGTCCCGGGCGGCCGAGTCCTCCTCCGCCACCGGCCGCCTCGCCGGCGGGGCGCCGCTCCCGCCCCCGTCCGACAGGGTCACGGGGCTGCCCGCCGGCCGGTCCGCAGCCTCACCAGACCGTCAGACCGAACTCACGAGCGACTTCCTGCAACTCGGGGGACTCCGCGAGGATCGGCCGCCGCTCCACCTCCTCGATCTCCGGGCCGCTCAGGAGCGCCCAGCACCGGCGCCCGCCGTATCCGGAGCGGAAGGCGATCCCCTGGATCAGTTGGTGGCCCTGCGTGTCGCGCTGGGCCACGCTCCAGGCGGCGATCTGCCGGGTGATCCGCCGGTCCGTGCCGTGCAGGTCGTGGTCCGAGAGAGAGTCCGCGGCGACCCAGTCGCCCAGTTCGCTCTTCAGCTCTTCGCCGAGGAACCGCCGGGTGTCCTCGGACTCGACGTCCAGGAACCGCCCCTCGGCGGGCGGCCGGAGCCGCACCAGGATGCGTTCGTTCCGCCAGCTCGACGGCAGGTGCCCCGGCCGCATCCGGCCGCCGCCCTCGGACAGCCCGTCCTGGGCCATCAGGCGGCGCATCCGCGGATGGACGCGGAACGGCGCCAGGGCCTCCGCGTAGCAGCCGGTGGTCTCAGTGCAGGTGTAGAGCATCCCGTAGCTGAAGAGACTGAACCTTCCCGCACCCGAGCCGCCCGTGGTCTCCGGCTCGACCCTGTTGTAGCGCAGGGGTTCGGCCGCCCTGCCGAGTCGCCAGACACCGCGCTCCGGGGGGCGGACCAGCGTGACGGGAGGAAGATGACTGGTCATCGCGGCCTCCTCGGCGTTCCGGCGCCGGTGCCGGTGCCGGCTCCGGAGCCGGAGCCGGAGCCGGAGCCGGTCTGCAGCGCTGTGCTGCGGGAGCGGACGTCGCGGGCGTCCGACGCGTCGTGGCGGGCCGGTGGGGTCAGGAAGACGGTCATGAGTCCTTGCGGCAGGTGCGGGCAGAGGTGCGCCGAGAGGCGGGTCGTCCATTGTCGCGCAGCGGGACCAACGGGTGGGGACGTACGGAAGTGCCCAGCGGGGGCTCACAGTTGAGGCATGGAGGCGCGGAGAGGGCGCATGCATCCGGTGCCAAGTCCCGCGCACTCGACGCGCGTGGTCCCGGGGCCCGCCCCACTCGGCGTCCGGCAGACCCCAGGGGCTTCATCCGACGAGAGGGACGCAGTGGGCTCGGCCGGCCGCTCTTCCCGGTCCCCGCGCCGTTCGCCGAGCTCCTGCTGCCGGATCGGCCCCCGAGTCCGCGGAGACTACTGCGCCGACGCCCCGCGATGCAGTACGTGCCGGTTGAGTGAGTCCGGGTCGCCGATCCAGTGGAAGAGGGTGGGCTGTTCTTCGGTACCGCCGAAGTCCCAGCCGTTGGGCTCCGTGCAGTCGCTGACGTCGAGATCGAGCTGCGGGGTTCCGGACGGCGAGGTGCCCTTCGCCCATGAGCCGGAGCCACTGCAGTGCCCGGATACGTCCGCGCCGTCCGCCGTCTCCGCTCCATGGACTCCCAGCTCGTCGGCCACCGCGGTGCCGTCGGCCCGGAGGGTGAGGGTGCCGCCTCGGTCGTCGCTCCAGGTGCCGACGAGCTGCGCGTCGGTGAGCCGTGGCGGCTCGTACTCCTGGAGCAGGCCGGTCCCGTAGGCTGCCACGCCGCCGACGAAGACCACCGCTGACAGCGCCAGTCCGCAGCCGAGGACCGCCGCGGCCAGCCCGAACCGGGCAGGGTTGCCGCGCAGGACGGTCACGGTCCGGCTGCACAGGACGGCGGGCACCAGGCCGAGGAACGCCACGAGAAGTACCAGCGGGAGCGCAGTCCAACTGCCCCCGAGAAGCGCCGTCGGCACCCCGATGCACAGGGCTGCAGCCGCGGCGACCGCGCCGCACACAGCCAGGCACCAGCGCACTGTCTCCGTCCGCTCCTTCCTGCGGGCCGACCAGCGCGACAGCTGTACGACCGGCAGGACGACCGCAGCCGAGCCGGCAAGCCCCGCCAGGCCGAGCACGACCATGGCGATCACGGCACCGAGGAGATATCCGATGTAGGCCCCGAAGCCACCGGCGATGTAGTGCTCGTCCCGCAGGCCCACCAGGAAGAAGACGACCAGCGCGAAGACTCCCTCCGCCGACAGGGCCACGGCACCAGTCAGCCACACGGCCGTCCAGCCCGCGCCGCCGACGCGCTCCGGTGCTGGAGGGGTCCTTCCTTGCCTCTCCACCGTCCCGTGTGCCATCCCCGCCCTTTCCCTCGTCCGCCTCCTTCATCATGCACCTGACCGGCAGGAACGCCGTGGCCGGGGTGCCGCGCCAGAGGTCCGCGAGCGCCGTCCACACCGGCGTTCCTGCCTCCCGGGGGCAGGAACACCGGCTGGCGACAGCCGAGTTCGAGCGCTCACCGGTGGGGTCCTGCCGCGGGCCCCGGCCCCGCGTCGGCAGGAGGTACGCGGGTGCAGGCAGGCCGGGGAACCGTCGGAGGGCGAACGGAACCCGTGGTGGTGCGGATCCGGATCCGGGGCAGCGTTCCCGGGAATCCCAGGAATCCCAGGGAACCCGAGCATCCCAGGGAACCCGGGAATCCCGGTACGGCGCCCGCGGTTGACCGCCTCATGGTCAGCATCAGTCACGTACTGGCTCGTCCCCGCGGGCCTTCTGGACGAGGCGGTGGCACACGTGCGGGATCTGGCGGCAGCGGACGGCCGGCAGAACGGACCGCAGCCCTTCGTGGAGCCGAAGCCTTTGCCGTGCACGCCCTGGGCCGATGCGGGCGGCAGCACACCGCATCGGTCCTGAGCCCTGGTTCCGGCCGTTCGCCCCACCCGCCCCGCCTCTCCGCTGCCTGCCCGGCGCCCTCGGGAACCCAGCCGGCCCAGGGCGCGGAGCCGCGCAGCCGCCGGAGTCGAGAAGGGGCCGCTCAGAGGCGCTTGTCGTCGAGGCGCAGGATCATCGTGCCCGCTTCCCCGGTGGCCAGCAGCACCGGCGCGACCGATTCCGAGGCGCGCTGCGGGGCCATTTTCAGGGTGTTGACCGGATACCCCGTCACGGCTTGCAGGAGCGGCCGGTCGACGGTGGCGTCCCACAGGTGGATGCCGGTCCTGCCCGCGACCGCGAAGACGGTGCGGCCCCGGCCGTCGGTGAACCGGGTGACGGCGGTGAGTTCGCCGTCCCCGGGGTTGAACTCCCGTACGAGGTCGACCCCGTCGTACGACCGCTCCCGTGACCGCTCCTGCCGCCCCGGCACCGGCTCCTGCCCCTGCCCCTCCCGTACCGACCAGACTTTCAGCGAGCCGTCCTGTCCGGCGGTCGCCAGTCGCAGCCCGCCGTTGTCCAGAGGGAAGAAGGCCACGTCGTTCACGGCGTGCTGCTCGCAGCGGATGGTGACCGGGTCCGACCGGTGGCCGCCGCCCGCCTCGCGCGGGGGGCGCCGCAGGTCCCAGATGCGCACATTGCCGTCGCTGCCGCCGGAGGCGAGCAGGAATCCGTGCCGGGAGTGCACCGAGGCCAGGCAGCGGACGCTGAAGACGTGCTGGGAGAAGCTGTGCACGGTCCGCCCGGTGCTCAGATCCCACACCAGGACTCTGCCGTCGGCGCCACCGCCGGCCAGCAGCGCGGTGGCGTCGTCGATCATCGGCACCAGGCACAGCGCGGGTGAGTAGTGCCCCGTCAGTGCGCGGACGGTCGAGGCAGCGCCGCCCTCGGTGAGGTCCCACAGGACGACGCTGCTGTCGCTCATCCCCGCCGCCAGCAGCAGGCGGGTGCCCAGCGGGACCCAGGCGAGCGCCGTCGAGGAGTCCCCCTCGTGGACGAGTTGCTCCGCGCCGGTCTCGATGTTCCACACCTTGGTCCGGGCTTCCTCGGCAGTGGCCAGCAGACGCATGGGCGGGGGCGAGAGGGCGCTGGCGGTGATCGGGGTCCAGACCGGCGGGGGGTTCTGCAGCGCAGCCGACGACAGCGGCCAGGTGCGGATGGTGGAGTCCAGCCCGGCGCTGTAGAGACGGGTGTGCCCGTCGCGGGTGACGGCGGTGAGGGCGGTGGCCGGGGCGGAGTGCCCGGGCAGGGCCAGGTGCAGGGGGCGCAGAGCGGGCAGTTCCCACAGCCGTACGGTGCCGTCCGCCGACGCCGAGGCGAGGGTCTGCCGATTCTCGACCTCGACGACCTGCAGCGCTGTGGCCTGAGTGGTGTCCGGCCCGGTCCCGGTCGGCGCGGGGAGGCGGAGCTGCGGTGCGGCTGCGTCGTGGAGAGCCAGTGAGCCGTCCTCCAGGGCGACCGCGTAGCGGCCGCTGCGGTCCGGCAGGGCCAGCAGCGCGCGGACGGCCGCGGGATGGCGGGAGCAGCGCGCGGTGGTGCGGCCGTCGAAGCACCCGACCGTGTCGTGCTGGGCGAACAGCAGCACCGGCGTCCCGGAGCGGGGCGGGCCCGACACCGCGGCTTCGCCGCCCCGGACCGGGGATCCGCACTCCGTGCGCGGCGGGTCCGCGGGGCCGGGCAGCCGGGTGCTCTGGAGGAGCACCGGGGCGCTTTCGAGGACGGGGAGGGGAATGTCGGCGGGCTGGAACGTGGCGGCGTCGAAGGCGGCGATGTGCCCGTCGCCGTAGGCCGCCAGGAGGGCGGGGGCGTGCTCGGACTGCTCGTGGCGGATCAGGGAAGTGACCCAGGCGCGCTCGCGGTGGTGGATCTGCCGTATCGGCCGGGCCCGGTGCGCGTCGAGCACGGTGACCCGCCCGTCGGTCCCGGCGGTGACGACGAGCCCGTCGGCCAGCGGGAGCAGATGGGTGACGGCGCCCTGGTGCAGGGCCAGGGGGGCGGCCGCCGCGGTGCCGTCCGGGCGCAGGAGGCGTACCGCGCCGTGGTCGTCCCCGGCGACGACGAGCGTGCGGCGGGGCCCGCGGGGAGTGACGGACGTCAGGGAGGTGACGGCGGGATCGGTGAGGGCCCAGAGGTTCTCGGCGCTGGCGCAGTCGCTCCACAGCGGGGTGACCGGTGACTCCGCGAACGGTTCCGGCGGGTTGCCGCGCCGCTCCGGCGGCAGGTGCCGGGCGGTGGCGGCGTGGTGGGCCAGTTGCAGGCTGGCGAGCCGGGAGAGCGGGGTGAGGTCACGGGTGAAGGGTTCGAGTTTGGCCCACGCCTGCAGCCACTGCTGCCGTAGGGAGCTGGACTCCCCGGCCGCCAGCAGGCGGCGGACCGCGGCGCTGGTCTCCCAGGGCAGCAGGGCGGGCGGCACATGCGTGTCGTCCAGGACGTGGCCCTGGGCCGCGTGCTGGGCCAGGTGGCGGCGCAGATAGGGGTGCGGGGGGATGCTGGGGTCGTCGGGCACCAGATCGGCCAGCGCGGCGGCCAGTTTCTGCTGGATCTCCACGTGGCTGTCGGCGGGCCGGACCGCCGGTGCCTGCCGGCCGGGACCGGGTGCCTCCTGGTGCCGCTCGGGCCGCGGGCTCTCCGCGTGCCCGTCGCGGATCTCCAGGTGGCCGCCGGAGCCCTGGATCTCCAGGTGCCCGAGAGTCTGCGGGTGCCGGTCGGGGCGCTCGGGCGGCTCGGTCACGCGCCGTCGCCCTTGTCGAACAGGGTGCCCGCGCGCAGGACCTCGGTGAGGGATTCGTGCGTCGGGCGGTAGACGCGTCGTTCGTCCTGGTGGTCATGGGTCAGATAGCCGTTGAGCCGGCTGCCGAGCAGCTTCTCGATCATCTCGTCCCAGTTCTCCAGGGGCCTGCCCAGCAGGGTCTGGGCCATCGCCGGCCAGATGACCGACCAGGGGACGCCGGAGCCCTCCGCGAAGGCGGCGGCCCGCAGCAGCGCGTGCGCGACGTCGGCGGGGAGCCCTTCCTCGGCCACCAGTGCCAGATCGCGCAGCAGCAGCCCCCTGACGCCGAGCCCCAGCATCTGCTGCCACTCCGGTTGCCGCACCGTGTGCACCGGATCCGCGTCGCCCTTGAGCTGTTCCCCGGCCAGGCGCGCGTCGATGAAGGACGGCCACACCTGCCGGGCCACCAGGGCGGCCGCTTCGTGCGCGGTCCGCGGGTCGGTGCGGTCGCCGAGGAGCGCGGTCACGTACTCCGCGATGTCGGTTGTGCTCTGCTCGTCGTCGGTGCGTTCCACTCCGGCGCCGGGGAACGTCTCGCGCAGGAGGTCGAGCAGGCCGCGCTGCGCATCGGGGCAGGTGTCCGCCGGTGCTGCCGCGGCCGGTCTGCTGGAGCGGACGCCGAGCAGCAGGCTCAGCTCGGCGGGACCCGGTCCGCCGCTCTCGCTTCCCGACCCGTCCGGCGCTCCCGGCTCTCCGGGGTCTGCCGTCTCGCCCCGTCCGCCTCTGGCCTGGGACGGCAGGCGGGCGGTGCAGAACTCGGCGAGGGGGCCCAGGACGTCGGTGACGATGCGGTCGGCTTCCTCGGATTCGTCCAGGCCGTCCAGGACGACGCCCACCCGTCCCGTGCGGCCGCGCAGGTGGGTGACGAGCTGCCGGGACCAGCAGGTGACCGGGTCCTCGGCCGACTCGGGGGCCGCGGGGGTCTCGCCCAGTGCGCGCAGCAGGGCGGCGGCGACCTGGGAGGCGTCCTGGTGGCGGGCCAGGACGGCCGCGTCGACGGAGCCCGGCGGCGGAACGGTGGCGGCAGGTACCTGTTCGGTCGCCGCCTTGCACAGCGGCTGGTTCCGGTACGCGGGCTCGCTGAGGACCACCGCGCGGGCGAGCACGGCGGACTTCCCGCTGCCCGCGCTGCCGGTGACCAGCAGGACGCCGCGGGCGCGTGTGCCGTCCAGGTGGGTGGTGAGCGTGCGGTTGAGGCTCTCGCGGCCGCGGAAGTACCAGCCGCTGTCCTCGTCCTGCGTGCGTCCGGTGGCCCGGTCGAGCCAGTAGCCGTCCTTGGTGTTGCCGCCGCCGTGTGCGCTGCCGGGGCCGGAGCCCTCGCGGTCGTGCCGGTAGCCGGGGTTGGGGATGCACGGGGTCGGTTCGAGCGGACTGGAGCTGTTGACCAGTTGGCGCAGCCGGTGCCGGTCCCGTTCCGGGCCGCGCCGCAGACCGCGCTCGAACTCGGCCATGAAGTCGCCGACGCTCAGATTCGGCGTGGTCACCCCGGCGTTGGTGCGCAGCCGGTGCAGGGCTCCGCGCAGCAGCGTGGGGAAGCGGCGCACCTGTACCGGCCGGTCGTGGCCGCAGGTCACCAGGACGTCCAGCCGGCAGGTCTCGCGGCGCTGCTGGCCGATGTCGGCGTAGAGCGCGGCGAGTTCGGGGGCCAACTGGCCCGCGTAGCAGGCGTTGACGATGACCAGGACGTTCTCCGCGTGCGAGTCCAGGGCCGCGGCGACCACGTCAGCGGTGCGCACGGCGGTGGCGAGCTTGCGGTTCCTCACCGAGCCGGGCAGCTTCAGATAGTGGGAGCGGGACGCGCCGGAGAGGCCGTGGCCGGTGACGAACAGCACCAGGGCCTGCCCGCCCAGTTCCCGGACCCCCCGCTCCCGGAAGAAGTCCTCCACATCGTCCCGCGTCTCCAGCACCGGGTTCGGCACCTGGTGGAAGGCGGTGGACGGCCCCTCGGCCGACCACCACGAGGTGACCACGTCCAACTGCTCGCGGATGCCGTCGGTGAACTCCTCGTCGCCGTCCCGGTAGTCGAGGACCGCGAGCGTCAGCAGGGTGCGCGGGGGCGGCACGTCCGCCTCCTCGTCCGCCGAGAAGGCGTCCCGTAACTCGACTCCTCCCCCGACGCCGCTCATGGTGCCTATCGTCGCAGGCATGACCTCTCGCGCGCAGTGGAACGCCGCCATGCCCCCCGTCCCCGCCCCCGCTCTCACCCACGACGCTCTTGTCGTCGTGCCCGGCATCATGGGCAGCGAACTGGTCGACTCGGCCGACGGCGACGTGCTGTGGGGACTGTCCCACCCGCGCTGGCTCGCCGAGGCGTGGCTGAGCAGGTCGGGGCTGGCTTCCCTCCACGTCACCGAGGCGGAGCGCGCGGGGGTGCGCGGGTCCGTGCGGGCGAGCCGGCTGCTGCGCTTTCCGACCTGGATCCCCTTCCTCGGCGGTGTCGAGCCCTACACCCGGCTGGTCGAGGACGCGAGAGCGGTCGCGGCCCATCCGCGGGCGCTGCGCACCTTCCCCTACGACTGGCGGCTGCCCGTGCAGACCAATGCGCGGCTGCTGGCGCGGGAGGCCCGCCGCCACCTGGAGGAGTGGCGTGCGCATCCGGCCCACGCGGAGGCCAGGCGGCAGGCGGTGGACGAGCGCGAGGCGCGGCTGGTCTTCGTCGCACACTCCATGGGCGGCCTGGTCACCTACGCCGCGCTCGCGCTCGGCGGCGACAGCGAACTCGCCGCCGACACCCGGGGCGTGCTGACGCTGGGCACCCCCTTCCAGGGGGCGGTCGACGCGGCGTGCATCCTCAACGGCGTCCAGGGCGCGCCGGTGCCTCTGCCGCACCGCAAGCTCGCCGCGCTGGCCGCGACCATGCCCGGCGTGCACGATCTGCTCCCCCGCCACCTGTGTCTGGAGGAGGGGGCCGAGGTCCGCCGCCTGACCTCCGCGGACGTCGCCGCGCTCGGCGGCGACAAGGACCTGGACGCGGACGCGGAGGCGTTCCGGCAGAAGCTGCTCGCCCAGCCACTGCCGCGCCACCGCCAGCTCGTGGGCATCCAGCAGCGCACCGCCGAGTCCATGACGCTGGTGGACGGCGTCGTCCGGCCGGCGGAGTACTCCTTCCGCACCCACACCGACGGCGAGCTGATCCGGGACCGCCACGGTGCACCCCGCCGCTACCCGGTGCGGGGGGACGGCACCGTCCACCGCGCCTCCGCTTCCCTGATCCCCTCGTCCGTGCCTCTCGCGCTCCAGCACGGCACGCTGGCCAGCGGGAAGGCGGCCCGGCTGGCGATCGTCGACTTCCTGCTGGAGGAGGACCCGCTGGGCCCCGACCAGGCGGACGGCGCGCTGGGCATCCAGGTGCCGGACTACGTCGTACCGGGCGCGGAGTGGCAGGTCGAGATCACCGGTACGGACGATCCGTCCGGGGTCGAGTGCACCCTGTCCGCGCTGGACGGCGACGGCTGGAGCCGGGACGGCAGCCCGTACGCGGACGGCGACGACCTGCTCCGCGTGGACCTGCGGGTGCCCCGGCCCGGTCTCTACCGGCTCACCGTGACGGCCCCCTACAGCCCCACCACCCTCACCCAGCTCGTCTTCGCGGGCCCCGACGGCGCGGCCGACGATCTGTGAGGCGGCGCCGGTCCGTCTCCGGGAGGGGAGCCCGGCAAGCCGCTGCGGAGCGGGCCGAGAGGATCCGTGAAGAGCATCTCCCGGATGCGGAGTCCGCCCTCGGAGTGTCCGAAATATCTCGATGTCCCCTGACTCCACCCGCATTCCCCAGGCGTCACCGAAAACTCCGGGGTTTTCAGATCATGTGGAACAAACGATTGATCATCCGGGTCCCGTGCTGCATCCTGAGCCACGTCCTTCTCACAGGACACCCTCGGCACACCTCAGGGAGAGAGACGTGCTCATACCGCTCGCATACGGCCTGGCCGTGGTGCTCGATCTCTTCGTCGTCTTCATCGGTCTGCGGTTCTTCTTCCAGCCGCAGGCCGCGGCTGCCGGGTACGGCGTCCCGGCGAAGCAGGACGGCGACCCCGCGTATCTGACTGTCAAGGGGCTGCGCGACCTCGTCTCGGGTCTTCTCGGGCTCGCACTGCTCGCGTTCTCGAACGCCGAAGCCGCGGCCTGGTTCATGCTGGTGATTTCGCTGACCCCGCTGGGGGACACGGTGATCGTCCTCCGCAACGGCGGCACGAAAGCCGCCGCCTTCGGCATCCACGCGGCCACGGCCGCGGTCGTCCTGCTCTCCGCCGTGCTTCTCTTCGCGGTCTGACCCTCTCCGCGGCAAGGCCGCCGCACCCTCAGCACCCAGAAAGCGAGCAGATGTCCCTCATACCACCGGACTTCGATCGGTCCCACGTCGTACGCGAGGCCGACGCCGAGGTCATCGGACAGGCCCCGACCACCATCCGGCTGCTGGCGGACAGCAGCGCCACCGGCGGCGCGCTGTCCACCCAACGGGTCACCCTCACCGAGGGCGCGAACGGCGCCGCTCCCCACCACCACGCCGACTCCGCCGAACTCTTCTACCTGCTGGAGGGCACGGCCCAGCTCCTCTCCGGCGACCAGATCGTCACGGCGGGCCGGGGCGACCTCGTCGTGGTCCCGCCGAACGTGCCGCACGCCTTCGCCGCGGCTCCCGGGGAGAGTGCGGACATCCTCATCGTGATCACTCCGGGGGTGGAGCGCTTCGAGTACTTCCGCCACCTCGAGCGCGTCGCCTACGGCAAGGTTCCGCCGGAGAGCCTGCTGGACGTGCAGGAGCTGTACGACACCTACTTCCAGCAGAGCGAGGTCTGGGACGCCACTCGCGGCTGACCGTCCGGACCAGGGTCTGTTCCCGGCGCCGGGTGAGGCGTGGTCGGGCCCGGTGGGCATGGCCAGGCTGCGAGGTCGCCGCGGTCGGCGGAGGTGGAGGTCAACACCGGCCGGGCGGGCCCGCAGCCGCCCGGCTCGCATCGTCCAGGTCGCGCCGGAACCAGGTGCCCGGCTGACCGCCGAAGCCGGCCGGATCGAGCGGGGCGGCCAGGTCTGCCGGGTCTGCCGGGTCTGCCGGATCGACGGGGACGAATCCGGCCTTGGCCAGCACCCGCTGGGACGCGACGTTCGCGCGGGAGGTACCGGCCCGCAGTGTGCGCAGCCCGTACCGTGTCGCGGCCAGCCGGCACAGCTCCCGGACCGTCGACGTCGCCACACCGCGTCCGGCGGCGTGCTGTGCGACCCGGTAGCCGAGTTCCGCAGCACCGTCCTCGATGTCGTACAGGTTGAACCGGCCCAGCACCGGGCCGTCCCCGGCGACGAGGACGTGGAAGACGCAGACACCGGCCTCCTGCTCGGCCAGCAGGGCGCCGAACCGGTCGGCGAACTGGTCGAAGTACGCGTCGCCGCGGTCGGTGACGGAGGCGGCGAAGTAGGCGCGGTTCGCCAGTTCGAAGGCCAGGACCGCCGGGGCGTGGTCGGCACGCAGCCGCTGCAGTTCGGGCACAGCGCGACTCTATCCAGCCGCAGGGCTGAGGCCACCCGGGTTTCCGCCGACGGGCACGGCCCCGGCCGACAGCAGTGGGACGCGGGTCACATGCGGCCGTGTCACAGGGGTTCGGGCCCTCTCGCCCCAGGGGGTGCAGCCACTGACGACCGTAGAGGAGCACACCATGCAAAGCATCGCCCGGAATCCGCTGGGACCGGCCCCGGGCCGCGCACACCGCACGCCCCGGGGCCGGTCCGTCGCCACCGCGAACCGCTCGGGTCTCAGCGGCGGGACTCGATCCTCAGGCCGCCCACGGTCACGTTGCGGATGTGGTCGCCGGCGAGCATGGCGTGCGGGAAGCCGAGGTCGATCGCGCCGGCGGCGTCGAGGCGGGCCAGTTGGTCGGCGGTGAAGTCGACCTCCAAGGCACCCAGGTTGTTCTCCAACTGCGCGGGAGTGCGGGCGCCGATGATCGGTGCTGTCACGGCCGGGTTCTGCAGGGTCCAGGCCAGCCCGACCTGGGCGGGTGAGCAGCCCAGTTCCCCGGCGACCTCCCGGACGACCTCGGCGACGGCGAAGTTGCGCTCGGTGAGCAGGCCCAGGGCCGCGTTGAAGCTCTTGCGGGTGCCGTCGCCGGGCCCGCTGTCCGCGGTCGTCACGTCGCCGCTGCGGTACTTTCCGGTGAGCACCCCGCCGGCCAGGGGCGAGTAGGGGACGACACCCAGGCCCATCTCGCGGGCCATGGGGATCAGATCGCGTTCCCCGGTGCGCTCGATCAGGTTGTACTCGATCTGCAGCGCGACCAGGGGCGACCACCCGCGCAGATCGGCGACGGCCTGCATGCGCGACACCTGCCAGGCCGGGGCGTTGGAGATCGCCACGTACAGGACCTTGCCCTGCCGGACCAGGTCGTCCAGGCCGCGCAGGATCTCCTCGACGGGTGTCGTGAAGTCCCACACGTGCAGGTAGAGCAGATCGATGTAGTCCGTACCGAGCTGCCGGAGGCTCGCTTCCACCGAGCCGAACAGGCTCTTGCGGTGGCTGCCGCCGGAGTTCGGGTCGCCGGGGCGGCGCAGCGTCGTGTACTTCGTCGCCAGCACCAGGCTCTCGCGCCGGTCCCGGGCGAATGCGCCGAGCAGCCGCTCGGAGCTGCCCTCGGTGTAGGTGGTGGCGGTGTCGATGAAGTTGCCGCCGCGCTCGACGTAGAGGTCGAAGAGCTTGCGGGCCTCGTCCGGCTCGGCGCCCCAGCCCCATTCGGTGCCGAAGGTCGCCGCGCCCAGCGCCAGCGGTGACACCCGCAGCCCGGAGCGTCCCAGCAGTCGGTAGGTGTCGAGAGTGAGCGGCATCGTGTCCTCCTGTGCTCGTGTTCCGCCGTCGAGGACAAGCCTGTGACCGCCGCTCGCCGGGGGTAAGGGAAGGCGGTTCCTGGGAAGGCCGGTCCTACCCTGGTTGTTGGAACGGGCATGAAGACGCCCACCGTGGACCCGACCCAGGAGCTGGCCGCATTCCTGCGGACCCGGCGCGAGCGCCTGGACCCGCACGACGTCGGCCTGCCGCCGCCTCGGCGGTCCCGGCGGACTCCGGGGCTGCGCCGCGAGGAGGTCGCCGAGCTGGCCGGGGTCAGCGTCGACTACGTCGTACGGCTGGAGCAGGCCCGCGGCTTGCGGCCCTCGGCGGCAGTGGCCGAGGCACTGGCCCGCGCGCTGCGGCTGGCCCCCGACGAACGCGCCTACCTCTTCGACCTGGCCCGGCAGCGGCCCCGCGGGACCGACCGGCCCGCCACGGCGGCGGCGCCACCGCTTGCCCGGCTGGTCGCCGACCTGGGGCCGCTGCCGGCCATGGTGATGAACCACCGCTTCGACATCCTGGCCTGGAACGAGGCCATGACGGGGCTGCTGCTGGACTTCGGCACCCTGCCGCCGCCCCGGCGCAACGCGATGTGGCTGTGCCTGATGCATCCGGAGATCCGGGAGTGCTACGTCGACCGGGAACGCGTCGTGCGGGAGGGGGTCGCGCACCTGCGCGCCGCGTGGGCCGCGCACCCGGACGATCAGGCGTTGAGCGACCTCATCACCGAGTTCCGCACCCGGGACGACGAATTCGCCCGCCTGTGGGGCGCACGGGACGTCAAGGTCAACGGCCGGGGCCGGAAGATGATGCGGCATCCCGACGTCGGCGCGCTCGCCGTGCACTTCGAGGTCCTCATGCCCCTTCAGGACACGGACCAGCGGGTGATGATCTGCCGGGCGGCGGACGAGGAGAGCCGGGCGGCGCTGGACCGGCTGGCCGCGCGATGACGTCCTTGCACCGGCGGAGGGGACATGAGGTTCCCGTCCTGCCGCCGGACCCGCCTCCTGCGCCCCAGGGGGCCCGCACCGACTGCGCGGGTTGCCAGTTCCCCTGCCCGGCGTATGGACTGCTCCCCGTGTCCACCGTTCTCCACCTCAGCGCAAGCGCCGCCGCCCCCGTCCAGCAGATCGGCTCCGCCATCCGATCGGCGCAGCGGCGGAGCTGGGACGTGCATCTGCTTCTCACGCCGGCCGCCGCCCGGTGGCTGGAGACGGAACTGCCCGGACTGGAGGAGCTGACCGGCCACCCGGTCCGGCACCGGTACGACGCACCCTGGCGGTCCGAGCCCCTGCCGTTGGCGGACGTCGTGCTCGTGGCGCCGCTGTCCGCGGCGGACGCCTGTGCCTGGGCGGCGGGTATCACGCCCGACCCGGCGCTGGCGGTACCGGCCGAGGCGTCCTACCGGAGCAGGCCGGTGCTGGCCATGCCGTACTGGCACTCCGAGACGGACCGACAGCGCTCGCTGCGGGACGCGTTGGAGCACCTTCGGTGGCGGGACGGAGTGAAGCTGCTGCGTGGCCGCAAGGGCTACCGGCCGCACCCGCCGGGCCAGGAGGATCCGGCGGCGTACCCGTGGGAGTCAGCACTGGCCGCGGCGGAGCGGGAGCTCAGGTTCTACTGATGGTTCCACTGGCCGGCTGGCGCGGGGCGGCGCGCCCAGCGCCCCGGGCCATGGCCCGGCCGACGAACAGAGTGGACGCAGCGTCGTACGAGGCGCGGCGCCGTTCCTACCCCTCCGCAGGGGCGGGGAGGGACTGTTCCGTCCAGATGATCTTGCCGGTCGCGGTGTGGCGGGTGCCCCAGCGTTGCGCCAGCTGGGCCACCAGCAGCAGGCCCCGGCCGCCCTCGTCGGTGGTGCGGGCGTGGCGCAGCCGGGGGGAGGTGCTGCTGGCGTCGGAGACCTCGCAGATCAGGCCGCGGTCCAGGATCAGGCGGAGGCAGACCGGGCCGGTGGCGTGGCGGATGGCGTTGGTGACCAGTTCGCTGACGATGAGTTCGGTGGTGAAGGTCAGTTCCTCCAGACCCCACTCCGTCAACTGTTCCCCGGCCTCGGCGCGGGCGCGCCCGACGGCGGCCGGGTCGCTGGGCAGGTCCCAGGAGACGACCCGGTCCGCGGGCAGTACCCGGGTCCGGGCCAGCAGCAGGGCCGCGTCGTCGACCGGCGGGCCGGTCAGCAGGGCGTCCAGGGCGTTGCGGCCGATGGTCTCCAGCGTGGGTCCGGGCACGGCGAGGGCCTCGCTCAGCCGGGCGAGCCCGACATCGAAGTCCCGGTCGTAGGTCTCGATGAGGCCGTCGGTGTAGAGGGCGAGGAGACTGCCCTCGGGCAGCTCCCGTTCGGCGGACTCGAAGGGGAGGTATCCGAGGCCGAGCGGCGGTCCGACGGGCAGTTCCACGATGTCGACGCCGCCGTCCGGGCCCACGATCACGGGTGGGAGGTGGCCGGCCCGGGCGAGAGTGCACTGCCTGCTGACCGGGTCGTACACGGCGAACAGGCAGGTGGCCCCCAGGAGCGCGGTGCCCGCGGTCTCGTCCTCGGCCGAGGACGGCTCCTCGCTGCTGTGCGCCCCCATGAGGCCGATGACCAGGTCGTCCAGGTGGGCGAGGAGTTCGTCCGGGGGGAGGTCCAGGTTGGCGAGGGTGCGCACTGCGGTCCGCAGCCGGCCCATGGTCGCCGCCGCGTTGATGCCGCGCCCGACCACGTCCCCGATGACCAGGGCGACCCGGGCACCGGAGAGCGGGATGACGTCGAACCAGTCACCGCCCACGCCGCTGGGGACGTCCGCCGGGAGGTACCACGAGGCCACCGTCAGCGCGTTCCCCGCCGTCAGTTCCTGCGGCAACAGGGACCGCTGCATGGAACGCGCCGCGGTGCGCTCGCGGGTGAAGCGCCGTGCGTTGTCGACGCACACTGCCGCGTGGGAGACGATTTCCTCGGCCAGCCGCACGTCGTCCGCCTCGAAAGGGTCCCGGTGGGCGGGCCGGGCGAACGTCGCCACGCCGAGGGTGACGCCGCGCGCCCGCACCGGGATCACCACCACCGAGCGGAAGCCGAACGCCCGGATGGAGGCGCCGAGGGACTCGTCCTCGGTGACCCAGGGGCTGGTGGCGGGGTCCAGCGTCCGGTCCACCAGGGTTCTGCTCTCCAGCAGGCAGCGGGTCACGGGCGAGGACGGGGCGCGCTGGACCACTTCGCCCACGGCGCGGGTCGCCTCCGGGCAGCCCTCGCGCACCGACTGCTGCCCCGCGCGGCGCAGCACGGGGGTCATGCCGACCGGTCCGGGGGCCGGTTCCTCGCCCTTCATGACCGAGTCCAGCACGTCGACGGCGACGAAGTCGGCGAGGGACGGCACGGCCTCGTCGGCCAGCTCCTGCGCTGTGCGGGTCACGTCCAGCGTGCTGCCGATGCGGGCTGCGGCCTCGTTCAGCAGGGCCAGTCGCTCCTGTGCCTGCCAGCGCTCGGTGACGTCGATGACCATGTACCAGATCCCCACGTGCCGGCCCTGGCGGTCCGTCATCACGAAGATGGAGGCGGAGAACGCGCGTTTGCGGTACGGGTCCGGGTAGTGCGGGCCGCGGAACTCGTGGTCCATGACCGGCTCCCCGGTCTCCAGGACCGAGCGCATCGTCGCCTCGAAGGTCTCCGCCTGCGGGCCGGGCAGCACTTCGCTGATCTGCCGCCCCAGCCGCTGTTCCAGCGGGACCAGGCGGTCCAGTGTCTCGTTGACCCAGACGTAGCGCAGGTCCGAGTCCAGAACGGCGATGCCGACCGGCGCGTGGCGGAGGAACGGACTGAGCATCAACTGGCTCATGCCGCCGCCGGGCATCCGCCAGAAGGCGCGCCTGGGCGGCCGGCCGACGAACCTGCCGAACAGCAGTGCGGCACAGGTGGCGACGAGCACGCCCGGGACCATCTCGTAGAGGCCCGACTCCAGCGGTCCGAGCAGGGGGTTGATCCGCTTCCAGAGGAGCACCGTGGCGGCACCCGACACGATCCCGGCCATGGCCCCCGCCCAGGTCATCCGCGGCCAGTACAGCGAGAGGAGGACGACGGGGCCGAAGGCGGCCCCGAAGCCCGCCCAGGCGTAGGCGACGATGCTCAGCAGCCCGTCGCCTCGGAGCGCGATCGCGAAGGCCGCCAGGATCACCACGCCGACCGCGCCGCGGCCGACCCGCACCAGCACCTTGTCCGAGGCGCGCCGGTTGAGGAACGCGCGGTAGAAGTCCTCCGTCAGGGCCACGGACGACACGAGGAGCTGGCTGTCCGCGGTCGACATCACGGCGGCCAGCACGGCGACCAGCATCACCCCGGCGACCCAGGGGTCGAGCAGCGTCCGGCTCAGCACGATGAACACCGTGTCCGGGGAGGAGAGCGGCCTGTCGAGTTCGGCGATGCCCACCAGGCCGACGAGCGTGGCGCCGCTGAGCACGAGGACGACCCAGCCCGTTCCGATGCGGCGGGCCGCCGGCACCGCGCGGATGCTGCGGATGCCCATGAAGCGGGCCAGGATGTGCGGCTGGCCGAAGTATCCGAGGCCCCAGGCGAGCAGCGAGACGATCGCGACGGCGCCGAGCCCTCCGCCCGCGGACCACTGGCCGTCCGCGTAGTGGACGTCGGACCCCATGTCGAGCAGGCCCACCTTCTTGTCGCCCAGGGTGGAGCCCAGTGCGCCGAACCCGCCGACCGCCGCGACGCCGACCGCCGGGAGCACGATCAGGGCGCAGAGCATCAGCAGGCCCTGCATCACATGGGTCAGGCTCACGGCGAGGAAGCCGCCGAGGCAGGAGTAGATGGCGATCACCAGGGCGGTCAGGGTCACCCCGAGTCCGAAGCGGATGTCGAAGACGTACTTGGACAGCAGCCCTCCGGCCACCAGACCGCTGGCGACGTAGACGGTGAAGAACACCAGGGTGACCGCGGCCGAGACCATCCGGAGCGTCCGGGTGCGGTCCTCGAACCGCTCCTCCAGGTACGCCGAGAGGCTGACCGCGTTCTCGGCGCGCTCGGTGTAGGTACGCAGCCGCGGCGCGACGAACAGCCAGTTGAGATAGGTGCCGACCGCCAGACCGGCCGCGATCCAGGCGGCGCCGAGACCGCCCGCGTAGACCGCGCCGGGCAGGGCGAGGAACAGCCAGCCGGACATGTCGCTGGCCCCGGCGGACAGCGCGGCGACGTAGGCGCTCAGTCTGCGGCCGCCGAGGGCGAAGTCGGCGAAGGTGCGGGTGCGGGTGTAGGCGCGGACCCCGATGGCGAGCACGGCGACGACGTAGACGAGGAACACGGTCACGATCGGCGCACTCAGGTGGAACACGTTGCCTCGCCTGCGAGGTTCATGAGCTCGGAGGCGGCCGTCGGCACGCCCGGCAGGTCACGCACTGGCGTCTCAATGTACCGAAAGGGGGGCCTTCGCCAGAGCTCGCGCGACACCTGCGTGTCGGCCCGGGAGCAGGGCGCGCAGCGGCCTGCTCGGCCGGTGTGACGGGGACGGCCGGTCCGACCGGGGGCGCGGGCCGGTGCGGAGACGGCTCCCTCCGGTGCGGGACGGCTCCGCCCGGACCGACGCGGCCCGGCTACGGAGTGCTTCCCCGGCCGGGGACCGGCTCGGTGGCGGGGGCCGTGCCGGTGGCCGTCAGGGTGTCCCAGCCGGCCATGGCCGCTTCCACGACGCCGAGCAGGTCCTGGCGGGGAACGCCGTCCCTGGCCTGGACCGAGAGGCCGAACAGGACGGTCGCGTAGAAGGCGGCCAGTGCGCGGGTGTCGGCCCCGTCCGGGAGATCGCCCTCGGCGACCCCGCGGTCCATCCGCTCCCGGATCCGGCCCTCCATCACGCGGCGGTCCTCGGCGAGCAGCGCCCGGACCCCGTCGTTCTCGGGGGTGCAGTTGGTGGCGGCGAGGACGACCATGCAACCGGCAGGCTTGCCGGCGGCGGTGTACGCACAGGCGTTGCCGCGCAGCGCCTGCCGGACTCCCTCGCGGGCCGTGGGCGCCTCGGACAGCGCCCGGCGGGTGCGGGCGCCCTCGGTGCGGCCGTAGAGCGCGACCGCCTCGCGGAAGAGGCCCTCCTTGGAGCCGAAGGCGGCGTAGAGGCTCGGCGGCCGGATGCCCATGGCCGCGGTGAGGTCGGCCATCGTGGTCGCCTCGTACCCGCGCTCCCAGAAGACGTGCATCGCCCGTTCGAGAGCGGCGTCCCGGTCGAAGGCGCGCGGCCGTCCGCGTGTGGCCATCCCGGCCTCCTTCCTGCCGTTGCGTGCCGTCCTGTGCCGCCGTGTGCCGTGGTGTGGCCGTGGTGTGCCGCCGTGCTGGGCCAACCGCCGGGCGCCGTGACGACGAACTTATTTAGCGCTCGATACCGAAAGGTCTTGACGACCGAGGATACTCGCTGCCTTAATTATGTATCACTCACTACAGAGAAGTGGGTGCGCGACTCCGCCCTCCGCATCGGAACGAGGACAGCCATGACGTCTGCAGCGACACTCCCCCTCAGCGGCAAAGCAGCACTGGTCACCGGCGGGAGCAGGGGCATCGGCGCGGCCGTCGCCCGGCGCCTCGCGGCGGACGGCGCGGACGTCGCACTGACCTACGTCGACGCGAAGGAACGGGCGGCCGAGGTCGCCGCAGACCTCCGCACCACCGGACGCCGGGCCCTCGCCGTCCGGGCCGACAGCGCGTCGGCGACCGACCCGGTGGCAGCCGTGCGCAGCACGGCGCAGGAGTTCGGCCGCCTCGACATCCTCGTCAACAACGCGGGCATCTTCCCGAACGGCCCGCTGGAGGACATCACGGTGGAGGAGATCGACCGCACGCTGGCGATCCATGTGCGCGCGGCGCTGCTCGCCGCCCAGGCCGCCGCCGCGCACATGACGGCCGGAGGGCGCGTCGTGACGATCGGCAGCAACCTGGCCGAGCGCGTTCCGCGGCCCGGCATCACGCTCTACGCCGCCTCCAAGTCCGCACTCGGCGGCCTGACCCGCGGGCTGGCCCGTGATCTGGGAGCCCGCGACATCACGGCCAACCTGATCCAGCCCGGCTCCACCGACACCGAGATGAACCCGGCCGACAGCTCCCAGGCCGACGCCCAGCGCGCCCTGACCGCGCTCGGCCGCTACGGCACCCCCGAAGGCATCGCCGCCATGGTGGCCCACCTGGCCGGTCCGGAAGCGGCAGGCATCACCGGCTCGGTGTTCACGGTGGACGCGGGCGCCAACGCCTGACCTGCCACGGGCAGTCGGCCCCGGCCGCCGGCCGGCGCGGGTGAGCCGGTCAGCGGTCAGCGGTCAGCGGTCAGCGGTCAGCGGTCAACAGTGAAGGGCCTCGTCCTGGACCGGGAGCCAGCCGTCCGGAGGACGCCGCAACCAGTCCTCGGCCGCTGCCGACCCGCGTGCGGCCTCCCGCAGCACGGTCAGGCCGGGGTGCCGCAGCCCGCGGCGCCACACCATGGACACCGGGGAGAGCGGCACCGGAGCGGTCAGCGGCCGCAGGACCATCCCCTCGACACCCACGAAGACCGACGTCGCCAGCACCGACCAGCCCTTCGCCCGCACCACCCGTGCGAACTCCCGCTCCCCCTCGATCTTCGGGAAGGGCGCGGCCAGTCGGATGCCCCGTTCCGCGAACAGGGCCCGCGCGTAGGAGGTCCACTCGGCGGTGCCGTCGTTCCCGGCACCGGCGTACAGCGTCTCGCCCGCCAGCTCCGCCAGCGGCACCTCGTCCAGCCCGGCGAGGCGGTGCCGTTCCGGCAGCAGCACGGCCGCCCGCTCGTAGCGCACCAGGGCGTGCTCCAGGCCGGTGAGGGTATCGGGCGGCAGCCCGGCGACACGGCCGAAGGCGACATCGAGCCGCCCGGCGAGGAGGTCGGCGGCGGCCGCGGTCAGCCCGCTGTAGTAGCGGGCGACGAACTCGACGGCCGGGGCCGCCTCGCGCGCCGCCTCCAGCACCCGCTGCCCGGTGGAGACCGGAGCCGCCACATCGACAGCCAGCGGCCGACCGCCCGGCGCACCGTCCCCCGCGAAGGCGGCCGCCAGTTCGTCGTGGGCGGCCAGGATCCGGCGCGCGTACGGGAGCAGCCGCTCCCCCTCCGCGGTGAGCTCCACCTGCCGGGTGCTGCGCACGAACAGCACGGCACCCAACTCGCGCTCCAGCGCGCGGATGTCCCGGCTGAGCGCCTGCTGGGCCACGAACAGCCGGGCCGCGGCGCGCGTGAAGTGCAGTTCCTCGGCAACGGCCACGAACGCCCGCAATCGGCGCGGGGAGAGGTCGTCGGACACCAGGAGACGGTAAGCGGGCGACTCGCGATCCACAACACAGGTGTGTGAAAGGGCCGCCAACAGGTGTTGGACCGCACCGGCCGCCCGCGGCAACGCTGGACGCATGCCCCTCCCCCGGATCTCCCGTCGGCCTCCCGCTCCGGCCCGGCCGCGGTACACCGTTCACGGCAGCACGCTGGTGATCGTGCACCCCCCAGCACCGTCCCACGGCCCGGCGCCCTGCGACGGCCCGGCTCTCTCCGACAGTCCGGCTCCCTCCGACAGCCCCGTACCGCGCCCGGCGGGCCCGTACGCACGGCTGTTCGCCCGCCCCGGCGCCGTCGGCTTCACCCTCGGCGGACTCCTCGCCCGGCTGCCCATGGGCATGTTCACCGTCAGTGCCGTGCTGATGATCGCGGACGCGCACGGTTCGTATGCACTCGCCGGGAGCGTCACCGCCACCGGCCTGGCGGCGACCGCGCTGGCCGGACCGCTCGTGGCACGTGCCGTCGACCGCCACGGACAGTCCCGGGCCGCCCTGCCCGCGACCCTGCTCGCGCTGCTCGGCTCGCTGGCGCTCGTGGTCTGCGTCCACACCCGGGCACCGGTCTGGACCCTGTTCGCCGCGTACGCCGCCACCGCCACCACCCCCAACACCGGCGGCATGGCCCGTGCCCGCTGGGCACATCTGCTGCGCCGCGACCCGGCCGCCCGGCACACCGCCAACTCGTTCGAACAGGCCGCCGACGAGCTGTGCTTCCTGCTCGGGCCGATCCTCGCCACCCTCCTGTGCACCGCGCTCTTCCCGGAGGCCGGCACCCTGGCCGGCTGCGGGCTGCTGCTCACCGGCACGCTGCTCTTCCTGGGGCGGCACTCGACCGAACCCCCGCCCGGCCGGACGCGGAACCGGGCCGGATCCGCACCGCTGCGGCAGCCCGGGACACCCGCGCTGCTGCTCGTCTTCGCCGCCACCGGGGCCGTGTTCGGCGCGCTGGAGGTGGTCACCCTCGCCTATGCGGACGGCCAGGGGCACCGGGCCGCGGGCGGTGCCGTCCTCGCCTGCCAGGCGGCCGGATCCGCCCTCGCCGGGCTCGCGTTCGGCCGCCTGCCGCCCGCCCGTTCCGACCGGCGGCGACTGGCCGGATGCACCGCCGCCATGGCCGCACTCACGGTCCTGCCGCTGCTCGCCGCGCTGACGGCCCCCCTCCCCGTAGTGGCCGGGGCGCTCCTGGTGGCGGGACTGGCGACGGCGCCGACGATGGTCACCGGTATGGCAGTTGTCCAGCGGCTCACGCCCGCCGGGCGGCTCAACGAAGGCATGACACTCGCCGTCACCGCGCTGCTCGGCGGGATCGCCGCCGGATCGGCTGCCGGGGGCCGGGCCGCGGAATCACTCGGCTCCGCCGGTTGGGCGTACGGCGTCCCCCCGGTGGCGGCGGCAGCGGCGGCAGCGCTCGCCACCCTGCTGGCCGTCTCCGCTCACCGCACCCGGGTGACCGCTCACACCGGGGGAACATAGTGCTGGGGCAGGTCGCGCTCCTGGGGCGGCGGCAGATTGCGGACCGGCGTCTCCACCGGCGGCACGCCGCGGGGCCTGCGGCCCTGTTCCCGCTCCCAGCCCGCGCGCGCCCGAGGGTGGTAGCGGCGCGAGGGCGGGACCAGCTTCCAGCCGTGGTGCACGAGCCGTCCGATCCTGCGCAGCCGCCGCTCGTCGCGGTCGGTCCACCGGTAGCCCAGCCGGCGGCGCACCACGGGCGGGAAGAACCCGACCGTGAACCACACCGTGGCGCGCGCCTGCGGGCCCCGCACCAGGCGCCACACCGTGTCCGGCAGCAGCCGCAGCGCGGGCGGTTTCGCGAGCATCCGCAGATCCAGCACGTCGCGGGTGGGCCGGTTGTCCTCCAGCACCTCCTCGGCCATCCGCGTCCAGTAGTCCTGGAACGCCTCCCAGTCGGGCGGTACGGGACGCATGCTCATGCCGTACAGCCGCCACCACTGCACATGCTCGTCGAACAACTGCCGCTTCTCCGCCTCCGTCAGGCCCGGACCGAGCCGGTCGGCGACCAGCAGCGTGAGGACGAAGAAAGTGGCGTGCGCCCAGTAGAAGGTGTCGGGGTCGAGGGCGTGGTACGGGCGGCCCGCGCCGTCGGTGCCCCGGACGGTGCGATGGTAGCCGCGGACCTGCCGCGCCGTCGCCGCCGCGCGCGGCCCGTCGTAGACCACGCCCCCGATGGGGTACAGCGAACGGAACAGCCGCTGCCAGCGCTCCTCGAAGAACCGGGAGTGCTCGGCCACCCCCGCGCCGAGCTGCGGGTGCATGTTCTGCATCGCCCCCGCCCACGGCGCCAGCAGCACCCCGCGCCAGTCCCCGAAGTACTTCCAGGTCAGCGACGAGGGGCCCAGGGGTTCCGGAGCCGGTTCCGTGCTGCGGACGACCATGCGGCACTCCTTCCGCGGGCCTGCTGCGCACCGGGGCAGGGCTCTGCGCCCAGAGTAGGTGCCGCGGGCGACGGAATCAGCCCCCCGCGGCCCCCGCATTGTTGGCCGCGGCCCGCGCGTCCATCGCCTTCTTCAGCGCGGGCCCGGCCACGCCCGCCCGCGCGGTCAGCTCCTTGAGGCGGCGGCGGTTCTGGTGCCGCACCCGCCAGCCCAGCTCCGGGCAGAGCCGGGCCAGCGCCGCGAAAGAGGCCAGCGCCGCCCGCGACGGCTCGATCCGCGCCGCCGGCTCGCTGCCGGTCAGCGTCGCGACGGCCTCCGCACGCAACGCTCCCGGCACACTCCGGTCACGCACCGTGATCCGCTTGCGGCGCAGCGCCCTGTTCTCCACCCGGATCACCCCGGCGTCGGCCAGCCGCTCCTCCACGGCGAGGCAGGTCTGGCGGCGTTCGCGCTGCACCCAGGTGTGCCAGCGGCGGGCGCGGGGATGCTCGGCGATGACGCGGAGTGCGCCGTCGAGCACGGGGTCACCCGTGCGGTGCCCGCCCACGGCGCGGACCTTGCCCCTGTCGTCCTCGATGCAGCCCCGCGCCTCCAGCTCCGCGAGGGTGCCGGCCCGTATCGCGTACCCGAGCTGGTCGCCCCACTTGAGCTGCTCCTTCTCCACCTCGCACGCGAGCAGGAAGAGCCGCGCGGGCAAGCTGTCCATGACCCCGACCCGTTGCATCCCCCCATCACAGCACGCTGCCGGAGGAGAGGAAAGAGCAGGTCAGGGCCGTAAGGAAAGACCGAACACGGGTAATCGGACCGACATGGCCCCCGCGCCCGGCGGGGCACCCCCACGCCGCGAAAAAAGGGGGCCGCGGGTGGCGAAGCCCCCGCACCCGCGGCGACAGCCGCGCAGAAACGACGAAGGCGAGGCGGCCCACGCATTCCGTGGGCACACCCCGCCCCCACACCCCGCAGAGCACCCCCCACGCCGCGAAAAAAAGGGGGCCGCGGGTGGCGAAGCCCCCGCACCCGCGGCGACAGCCGCGCAGAAACGACGAAGGCGAGGCGGCCCACGCTTTCCGTGGGCACACCTCGCCTTTCGCCTTCGTGGAGATGGCGGGAATCGAACCCGCGTCCAACGAAGTGGAAACAGGGCTTCTCCGAGCGCAGTCCGCTGCGATTTTCTCGGCCCCGGAGATCACGCGGACAAGTCTCCGACGGGCCCAGTCACTGTTCGATGTCCCGGTAGGTCCCGTGACCGGACCTACGCGGTGAGTTCCCTTAGCTGATGCCAGGAACCGGGGCGGGAACTACCCCGGGCTGACACTTCGCAGGTCGCTGCTCAGGCAGCGAGGGCGAAGGAATCGCGCTTGGTGTTGGCGATTATTTTTTTGCGGCACATGGTTAACGAGATCATTGCCGCGTTCCTCGGCTCGCTTCCCCTGCTTCGACGTTCGCTGTCGAAACCGATCATCCCCGTGTTGAGTTGACAATCTGCACAGCCGCCCTCGCGGGCGGTGCCGTCATGCTGCTGCCATGATACGTGACCCGGCCGCGCCGATGCCAACCATTTCGGCGCCACCTGGCCGGGGCCGCGATCCCGGCCCCGGCCCGGGGCTCGGCCCTCAGACGGTCGCGCGCTGGCGGCGACGGACCGCCGAGACGGCGCGCTCCGTCTCGCGGCGGTCCTGCTTCTCACGCAGTGTCTGCCGCTTGTCGTACTCCTTCTTGCCCTTGGCCAGGGCGATCTCCACCTTGGCCCGGCCCCGGTAGAAGTAGAGCTGCAGGGGGACCAGGGTGTAGCCGGTCTCCTGGAGCTTGCCGGTGAGCTTGTCGATCTCGGCCCGGTGGAGCAGCAGCTTCCGCTTGCGCCGGGCGGCATGGTTGGTCCACGTGCCCTGCGCGTACTCGGGGATGTGCACGTTGTGCAGCCAGACCTCGCCGCCGTCGATCTGGGCGAAGCCGTCGACGAGCGAGGCACGGCCCTGCCGCAGCGACTTGACCTCGGTGCCCGTCAGGGCGATGCCGCACTCGTACGTGTCCAGCACGAGGTAGTCATGACGCGCCTTCTTGTTCTGCGCGATGAGCTTCCGGGCGTCCTTGTCGTCCTTGCCCTGGGCCTTGGCCTTGGTCCGTGTCGTCTTCATCTTCGCCATAGCCGGTCCATTCTCCCACTACGACCGGGCCTCGAGGCCACTCAATACTGTCCTGGCCCGCTCCATGGACTCGCTCCTGCTGCGCACGGAGAGGTCGGGCGCGATGCCGCGCCCCTCCACGTCGCGACCCGACGGAGTCGTGTAGTGACCGACCGTCAGCTCGGCGACGGAGCCGTCGGACTGGGGCCGGGGCATCTGCACCGACCCCTTGCCGAAGGTGCGCGAGCCGACCACGACGGCGCGGCCCCGGTCCTGCAGCGCACCGGTGAGCATCTCGGCCGCACTCATCGTCCCGCCGTCGACCAGGACGACCAGCGGGCGCCGCTCGACGTCACCGGGATGCTCCGCGTCGTCCTCGGCGTACAGCGCGTGCTCGGTCCCGTCGTCGTCGTAGGTGGCGACGAGACCGCCGTCGAGGAAGGCCCCGGCCGCCGTGACCGCCTCGTCGACCAGGCCACCGGAGTTGCCCCGCAGGTCCAGCAGGACGGGCCCGGTCTCCGTCACCCGGTCGCGGACCGCCTTGCGCACCTGTTCGCCCGAGCCCCGGGTGAAGGAGCGGATCGCGACCCGGGTGACGCCGCCGCCGATCCGGTCCACCCGCACCGACTCGGTCGTCAGCCGCTCCCGCTGCAGCGTGCGGTGCAGGTCGCGGCCCGCGCGGGTGAGGTGGAGCCGGACGCGGGTACCGGGGTCGGCCGCGTCGGCGGGGGAATCCGGGTCGGAGCCGCGCAGCAGCGCCACCACGGCGGTGACCGGCTCGCCCGTCACGCGCCGGCCGGCCACCGAATGCAGCCGGTCGCCCGCCCGGATCCCGGCACGGTCGGCGGGGCTGCCGGGCTGCACCCGCTCCACCCGTACGGCGGTACCGTGCCCGGTCCGGCGCCCGGCCGCGCGGTCGGTGGCGCTCTCCCCGTCCGCGGCGCCGCTCCCGGTGCCGTCGGTGCGCGAGGCACCGGCCCGGGTCTGCCGCACGGAGATGCCGACCCCCACGTAGGAGCCGTCGAGGGCCTGCCGCAGCCCCTCGTACTCGCGGGCCGAGTAGGCGGCGGACCAGCGGTCGCCGCTGCGGCTGACCACGGCGTCGGCCGCGTCGCCTCCGGCCCGCTCGCGGGCGCCGCGGGAGCCCGCCGACTCCCTCTTGGCGTCGGCCGGGCCGCCGAGTGCGCTGCGACCCGCGCCGTGCGCGGTGCTGCCGGGAGCGGCCGACCCGAAGGCGGCCAGCTCCCCGCCGAACGCTCCGGTGGCGGCTCCGGTCGCCAGCACACCGGCGAAGACCATCGTCAGGGCCCCGCGCCGCGGCCGGCGCGGGCGCGTGTCGAGGAACCACGAGCCTGGCATGGTCCGGAGTGTAGGCCAGTGCGGGGCGCCTCACGGGGGGTTGGGCGCACGGCACCCCGCGGCCTGCGTCACACCTTCAGGTACTTGCGCAACGTGAAGAAGGCTGCCACGGCAGGCATCAGCAGCCCCACCGCGAGGATCAGCGGCATCACCGCGACCACCGCGTCCCAGCCGATGAACTCGATCAGGGTGATCCTCTGCTGCAGCCAGTTGTTGATCAGGAGGTACTTGCCCAGGACGAGCAGCACACAGGCGAACCCGGCGCCGATCAGCCCCGCGATGGCGGCCTCCAGGATGAACGGCATCTGGATGTAGAAACTGGACGCGCCCACCAGCCGCATGATCCCGGTCTCCCGGCGCCTGCTGAACGCCGACACCCGCACGGTGTTGACGATCAGCAGCAGCGCGACCACCAGCATCAGCGACATCACGCACAGGGCCGCGATGTTCATACCGTTGAGGAGGTTGAAGAGCGGCTCCAGCGTCTTGCGCTGGTCCTGTACCTCCTGGACTCCCTGTCTGCCGGAGAAGGCGGTCTGCAGCACCTGGTACTTGGTCGGGTCCTTGAGTTTGACCCGGTAGGACTCCTGCATCTGGTCCGGCGTCAGCGAGGCGGCCAGCGGCGAGTCCTTGAACTGCTTCTTGTACAGCTTGTACGCCTGGTCGGCGGACTCGTGGTAGACCTTCTCGACGACGTCGAGCTTCTTCAGGTCAGCCTTGATCTCGCTCTTCTGCTGCCGGGTGACCGCACCCTTGGCGCAGTTGGGGTCGTCCGAGGAGGCGTCGTTCTTGTTGCACAGGTAGATCGAGACCTGGACCTTGTCGAACCAGTACCCCTTCATCGTGCTCACCTGCTCCTGGGCGAGCAGCGAGCCGCCCGCGAGTGCGAGCGACAGGGCGACCGAGACGATCACCGCGAAGGTCATCGTGAGATTGCGGCGGAGACCGACGCCGATCTCCGACAGGACGAACTGGGCGCGCATGGCGTCCTTTCCTCAGTGCTGGTGCCGGTGCCTCAGTCGCCTCAGTGCTGGTATCCGTAGACACCGCGCGACTGGTCGCGCACGAGGCGGCCCGTCTCGAGTTCGATGACGCGCTTGCGCATCTGGTCGACGATCTGCTGATCGTGGGTGGCCATCACCACGGTGGTGCCCGTGCGGTTGATCCGGTCCAGCAGCTTCATGATGCCGACGGAGGTCTGCGGGTCCAGGTTGCCGGTCGGCTCGTCGGCGATCAGCAGCATCGGGCGGTTGGCGAAGGCCCGCGCGATGGCGACCCGCTGCTGCTCACCGCCGGACAGCTCGCCGGGCATCCGCTCCTCCTTGCCGCCCAGGCCGACGAGATCGAGGACCTCGGGGACCGTCTTGCGGATCTGGCCGCGCGACTTGCCGATGACCTCCAGCGCGAAGGCCACGTTCTCCCCGACGGTCTTGTTGCCCAGCAGCCGGAAGTCCTGGAAGACCGTGCCGAGCTGCCGCCGCATGTGCGGCACCTTCCAGTTGGACAGCCGCGCCAGGTCCTTGCCGAGCACATGCACCTGGCCGGAGCTGGCCCGCTCCTCGCGCAGGAGCAGCCGCAGGAAGGTGGACTTGCCGGAACCGGAGGAGCCCACCAGGAACACGAACTCGCCGCGCTCGACCTCCAGCGACACATCGCGGAGCGCCGGGCGGTTCTGCTTGGGATAGGACTTGGAGACGCTGTCGAATCGGATCACGGATACACCACGTCGACCTGGGTAGGGACAACGGAAACCGCGGTGCGGCCTCCTGGGACGCCCTCCGGCGTCAGCCGGGAGCGGTGTGGGCGACCATACGCGAAGCGTGGCGTGCCGCGCACGCGGCACCCGAGCCCACCTTCCGCGCCCGCGCCCCACCTGCCTGTTTCTGCGTGGAGCCGCCTCACCTGGCAGAGTGGAATCGAGCACCCCTGGGGAACGAATCACTCACGGGTGTCGTTGGCGCGACTGAGGAGGAGTTCGCATGACATGCGATCGACTGGTGTGTGCCAACTGCGCGGGGCCCGTGAACGAGGGCCGCTGTGCCGTGTGCCGCGCCCACCGGGAACGGCTGCACCGGGAGGCCCCGCTGGCGCATCTGTCCCCGGCGGCGCTGATCGCCCTGCTGGCGGCACTGATAGCAGTAGCACTTGTGGCACAGCGCGTAGCCACGGCGTGACGTTGCGGACGCGCGCCGTGCGCAAGCGCCGTCCCGCCGGGTGACTGACTCGCGAGACATCGAGGAGCGTCCGTCGGCGGGTCGGCGCCGCAGTGCGGTACGCCTCGGCTCCGGGCGGGCGGTCCGCGGGAGCGCGGAAAGGCCGGCCTGCCGGGCCCCCGGGGGATTGCAGAAGCCCCGGAACCGGGGAAGCTCCCCGGAAACACGCTCCGGAAAGCCCAAACGCGCCGGGTTGCGGTGGTCCTGAGACCTCCGCGCCCCGGCGCGCTGGTGCGAGCCTGACTCCTTACGCGGCAGTGCGCCGCGAGGCGAGCCGCGGCATCAGGCGGAACCCGACGCCACCGGCGATCATCGTCGCCGCGCCCACCAGCAGGAAGGTCGTCTCACCCGAACCGGTCTCGGCCAGCTCGTCCTTCGGCGCCTCCGGCTTGCTGTCCTGGACCGGCTGGCTGCCCGCGCTGTCCGGGTTGGTGCCGACCTCGCACTTCACCTGGTCACCGTCGAGGTCGCAGGTGTCGTCGCCGCCACCGCCGGAACCGCCGGTGGTCGCCGGCTGCTCGCCGCCGCCGTTGCCGCCGCTACCGCCGTTGCCGTTGCCACCGTTGTTGGCGTGGCCGCCGTCGTTGCCGCCGGCGTTGCCGTTGCCACCGGCGTTGCCGTTGCCACCGTCGTTGCCATTGCCACCGGCGTTGCCGTTGGCGTTGCCGCCGTCATTGCCGTTGCCGCCGTCGGCGACACCGCCGTCGTTGCCACCGGCGTTGCCGTTGCCACCGTCGTTGCCACCGGCGTTGCCGTTGCCACCGTCGTTGCCGCCGATGACGGTGCCACCGATGCCGCCGTCGTCACCGCCGATGCCGCCGTCGCCGCCGCCGATGCCGTTGTCGCCGCCGCTGTCGCCGCCGCTGTCACCGCCGCCGTCGCTGTCGCCACCGCCGAAAATGCCGCCGAGGATGCCGCCGGAGTCACCGTTGTCCGACACATCGGCGGCCTGCGCGGCACCTGCGGCGGTCAGCGAGGCGCCCGCGGCGAACACGGCCGCTGCGGCGATCCGCGCGACCCGCAGCCGCGTCTTCGATTTGCTCATGTTCCAACTACCCCCAGTAGCTGTACTCGTGGATGGGGCCGCTGCGCGTGGAGCGCGATCCGCACCGGGTTTGCCGTCGAGGCGATGTCGAGGCGATGTCGTACCCCCACCCGGACTGCCGCCGTATTCACCGGGGCTCTCTCGCCCCGTCCGTGCGCTCCTGACACAGGCATGCCGAGCCAACAGCTTTCCCCAGCCCACATATGCGCGTCAAGCGAAGATCCGTCGAACAGGGCCGACGCCTGCCCGACCTGGCCTGACGCGGCGTCAGCTCTGGGTCTGTTCCTGCTGCTTGCGCCAGCGGATACCGGCCTCCAGGAAGCTGTCGATGTCGCCGTCGAGCACGCCCTGCGGATTGCCCACCTCGTACTCCGTGCGCAGGTCCTTGACCATCTGATACGGGTGCAGGACGTACGAACGCATCTGGCTGCCCCAGGAGTTGCCGCCGTCGCCCTTGAGCGCGTCCATCTTGGCCTGCTCCTCCTGGCGGCGGTGGGCGAGCAGTCGCGCCTGCATGACGCGCATGGCAGCGGCGCGGTTCTGGATCTGGGACTTCTCGTTCTGGCAGGAGACGACGATCCCGGTCGGCAGGTGCGTCATGCGCACCGCGGAGTCCGTGGTGTTCACCGACTGGCCACCGGGGCCCGAGGAACGGAAGACATCGATCCGCAGCTCGTTCTCCGGGATGTCGATGTGGTCCACCTGCTCCACGACCGGAAGCACCTCGACCCCGGCGAACGAGGTCTGGCGGCGGCCCTGGTTGTCGAACGGCGAGATGCGCACCATCCGGTGGGTGCCCTGCTCCACCGAGAGCGTGCCGTAGGCGTACGGCGCCTTCACCGTGAAGGTCGCGGACTTGATGCCCGCCTCCTCCGCGTAGGAGATGTCGAACACCTCGGTGGGGTAGTCACGGCGCTCGGCCCAGCGCAGGTACATCCGCATCAGCTGCTCGGCGAAGTCGGCGGCGTCCACACCGCCCGCCTCGGCCCGGACGCTGACGACCGCCTCACGCGGGTCGTACTCGCCGGACAGCAGCGTGCGGACCTCCAGCTCGTCCACCGTCTTGCGGACCGCAGCCAGCTCGTTCTCCGCCTCGGCGCGGGCGTCCGCGTCGTCCTCGCTCTCGGCCAGCTCGAAGAGCACCCCGACGTCGTCGATACGCCCCCGCAGCTCCTCGACTCTGCGCAGCTGCCCCTGGAGGTAGGAGAGCCGACTGGTCAGCTTCTGCGCGTTCTCGACGTCGTCCCACAGGTCCGGGGCCGCCGCCTGCTCCTCGAGCGCGGCGATGTCTGACCGCATTTTGCCCAGGTCAAGGACGGCCTCGATCGACTCCATGGTGGAGGAGAGGGACTTCAGCTCTTCGGATACATCGACGACTGCCACGCTCCCCACCCTAACCGCAAGCCGCCACCCCAGCCCTAGCCCACTTGGGCGTCACGCTCCGCGCTGTGGTGTGCCGTCAGCGTGGTCACCAGGACGTCCCGGCGCGCGGGCCCGGTGGTCTCCGCGGGTCGGACGGCACCCACCTCGTGCAGGGTGGCCCGGTCGTCGCCGAGCAGCAGGCTGCCCGGCTCGTGCAGGGTGGCGGTCAGCAGCCGGGTGCCGTCGGGCGCGTAGACGGTGTGCTGCCCGCCGACGGCGTTCTGCCGGCCGACCAGCAGGGAGCTCACCAGCGTCGCCCCGGCACGGTGCCGCCCCTCGGGAACGGGCAGCACGGTCCGGTCGGCCGAGGCGACCACCCGGATCGGATGCACCCGGACGCTCCACACCTCGGCGTCCTGCAGACAGCTCGCGATCCGGCCCAGCATCCGCACCAGCGCCTTGAAGAGCGGGTCGGCCGCGAAGACGTCGGTCAGCGGCTCGATGTGGCCGTCGTCCCCGAGAGGGAGGGGACCGGTGTCCCCGGGTTGTGCGAAGGCCGGGTGCGGCGTCGGGCGCAGCGCACCGGTGCGGTCCAGCGAGAAGTGCCCGTAGCGGCGCAGGCGGTGCGTGGCGTCCCACGCGGCGTGACCGTCCGGCGCCAGGTCCTCCCAGTGCAGGCCGAACCGCCGCCAGTCGGCCGCATCGGCTCCCACGCAGCGGGAGACGGCCGCCGGCTCCAGCACATGGGCGTGCCGGGAGAGCAGCGCCTGCCGGGCCCGGGCGATCTCGCCCGCGCTGCGCAGCGTCGGAGCGCCCGCGAGGTCCTCCATGCGGCACCTCCTTCCACCCTGCCCGGTACGGCCGGTACGGCCCACCGCACCGAGTCGGTGCGCCCGGCGCGGCCGGTGCGGCCGGTGCGGGCGGCGCGCCGATCCGGCACGTCCAGGCTGCTACGCGCCGCCGCGCTCCGCATCCGGACCGCCGCACGGGCCTCCGGTCACTCCGTCGAGTACCCGGACGCGGGGGCCCGCAACGAGCCGGTGTCCTCCTCGGCGGTGGCCAGCCAGCCGCCCACCGCGAGGGCCACGGCGGCCAGCGCGGCGACAGCGCCTATTTTCAGCCGTCGGCGCCGCACGGCGGTCCGGTGCCGCGCGGATCCGGCGCGCGCCTCACCCGCGGCGCGGGGTGTGCGTGCCGTGCCGTGCGCCCCGCCGGCCAGCTCGTCCTCGCCGGGCACCCGCATGCTCGTGTGGGTGTCCCGGTTCGCGTCGGGACCGACCCGCGAGTGGACGAGGGGCACGGCGCCCCCGCCCGCGGCGGCGACCACGCCGGGATCGGCACGCCGGTCGCGCGCCGCCCCACCGGCACCGCCCGCACGGTCCGCGCCCGGTGAGCGGTCGGAGTAGGCGTCGTCGCCCCCGTACTCGTCGGGCTCGCCGTACTCGCCGTACTCGCCGTACTCTCCGAATTCGTCGCCCTGCTCGTCGATGTCGAGCGGCGGCAGCCCCTCCAGGGCCGGCAGCAGCTCGCGCAGCCGGGCCGCCAGCTCCGCGGCACGCAGCCGGGAGGCGGGCGCCTTGGCGAGGCACTGGTGGACGAGCTGCCACAGCTCGTCCGGGATGCCGGGCAGCGGCGCCACGGTCTCGGTCACATGTCTGCGCAGCACCGCACCGGGGTGGCCGCCGCCGAACGGCGTGAAGCCCGCCAGCAGTTCGTAGACGACGGTCGCCAGCGCGTAGATGTCGACGGCGGCACGCGGCGGCAGCCCCTCGACGATCTCCGGCGCCAGGTAGTCGGGGGTGCCGATGATCGAGGTGGCGCGGGTGCGGCTGGGCGAGTCGATGAGCTTGGCGACGCCGAAGTCGGTCAGCAGCGCGGGCGGCGCTCCGCCGGGCCCTTCCAGCGCCAGCGCGTCGAGCAGCACGTTCTCCGGCTTCACGTCCCGGTGCACCAGCCCGGCGGCGTGCGCGGCGGCCAGCGCGTCGGCCACGTCGGCGGCGACGGCGACCGCAGCGGCGGGTGCCAGTCGGCGGTCCCGCTCCAGGCGGGTGCGCAGATCGGTCCCCCGCACCAGGTCCATGACCAGGGCCAGTTCGTTGCCGTCCACCACCAGGTCGCGCACGCCGACGACGCGCGGATGGTCGAGGCACAGCAGCGCACTGCGCTCCTGCACGAACCGCTCGACCAGGTCCTGGTCGGAGGCGAGGTCCTCACGCAGCAACTTGATGGCGACGGGACCCTCCGGTCCGTCACCGAGCCACACTGTTCCGGCGCTGCCGCGGCCGAGGATGCGGTGTGCCGTGTAGCGACTGCCGATCTTCCGTGCCATGGCGACAAAGCTACGCGGCGGGGCCCGGGTTGGGAGCCCCGGATGCCGGTAACTGTCACTTCTGTGGGGGAAATCCCCCTTCAGGTGTCGACAAATCCCCATGGTCGCCGGTGCTCGGGTCCGGCGCCCCGGGATTCCGGTTCGGCTGTCGGGCGGACCGGACCCTCAGTTGTTGACCTTGTCGAAGAAGTCCCCGATCTCGCGGAACACGTCCTTCGTGGACTCCCAGAAACTCTTGCCGTCGGCCCACCACTGCGGAGCATCCGTCAGGTTCCAGATCAGCACTCCGGCCACCACGAGGATGACGATGAGGAACAGGCACCCCTTGAGGCAGCCCAGCCCCGGGATGCGCATGGGGTTGGCGCTGCGCTGCCGGGGCTCGCGGCGCTGCCGGGGCTCGCGCGGCGGCCCCCCTTGCCGCGGATCCCGCTGCGGCCGGGGCTCCCGGCCCCTGGGCGGCTGCGGCTCGTAGCGCTGCGGGGGCTGTTGCGCGGGCGGCTGCTGCCCGTACTGGCCGTACTGCCCCTGCCGGCCGTACTGCTGCCCGTAGTCCTGGCGGCCGGGAGGCGGCGGCGGGGCCTGCCGCTGGGGACGGCGGCGCAGCGGATCCATGCTGGGGTCGAGCGGCTGGAACTGGGTCTGCTCGTTGCGGTCCCGGGCCGCGCGCAACTGGCTCTCCCACGGGTGGGGGCCGTCCTGCTGCGGAGCTCCGCCCTGCGGCGGACCGCCCGGAACCGGCGGCATGACCCGGGTGGAGTCGGCACTGCCGCCCTGACCCCCTTGGCCGCCCTGGCCGTAACCGCCCTGCGGACTGCCGGTCTGCGGCAGCACATTGGTCTCGGCCGACGGGTCGTACGGGCCGGGTGCGCCGTGCGGGCCGCCGGTCTGCGGCAGCACGTCGGTCTGCGCCGCGGGATCGTACTGCCCGCCACCCCCCGCCGGGGCGCCGGGCGCGGAACCCGGAACGGGTGCGGGCGCGGGGTCCGGCGCCAGCAGCGCGGCCACCCCGAGCGCGGCACCGGCGGCCTGCGGCGTGGCCTGGGCGCCGATGCCGCCCGCGACGGCGCGCAGGCCGCGCGCCAGGTTCTCCGCGCTGGGCCGCTCGTCGGGGTTCTTGCGCAGGCAGTGCTCGATGACCGTCCACAGCGGGTCGGGGAGGTTCGCGGGGCGCTCGGGCTCCTGCGCCAGATGCTGGTGCAGGACGGCGAGGGCGCTGTCCCCGCTGAACGGCGGATAGCCGCTGACCAGCTCGTACAGCAGGATGCCCGCGCCGTAGACGTCCACCGCCGAGGTCTGCGGGCGACCCTCGGCCGACTCCGGCGCGACGTAGGCAGGGGTGCCGACGAACTCCTGGGTGCGGGTCAGCCCGGGCGAGTCGGCGAGCCGGGCGATGCCGAAGTCGGTGAGCATCGGGCGCATGCCGTTCCCGTCCTCGGTGAGCAGGACGTTCGCGGGCTTCAGGTCCCGGTGCACGACGCCGTCGGCGTGGCTGGCGGCCAGTGCGTCGGCCACCTGTGCGGTGACCAGGCAGGCGGCGATGGGCGAGAACGGGCCGTTCTCCCGCAGGTAGCGATGCAGGTCGGGGCCCTCGACGAGGTCCATCACGAGCGCCAGCAGATCGCCTTCGACCACGAGGTCGCGGGTTCTGACGATGTTGTGGTGCGTCAGCCGCAGCAGCACGGAGCGCTCCCGCAGGAAGCGCATCACCACGTCGGGGTCGTTGGCCAGCTCCTCCTTGAGGACCTTGATCGCGACGGTCTCGCCGGGCTGCCCGGCCACCGCCGCCTCCGAGCCCGCCGTCTCGCGCTGGCGGGCCCGCCAGACGGTGCCCGTGGCGCCGCGCCCCAGCGGCTCTTCGAGCAGGTACTTGCTGCCTACCGGCCGCACGTCATGCGCTCCCTGGTCTCGTTCTGCAATCCCGCCCACAATAGTGCCGCCGCGCAAGGCGGCGCCGAGGCCCGCACCCGCTCCCGGGCACGCGCGTGCCGGCGCACCGCACCGGACACGAGCCAGTGCCCGGTGGGCACGCCTGGCCGGACGACTCCCCCGGAAGACGCACGCGGGGTGGCGATGGTTGCGGCGGCGCCGTCGCCCGGTCAAGATCATCAGCGCGGCAGAATCAGGCGGATGGCCAGGACCGGCTCCGCTGTCGGTCGCGGGTGCGAGTATGCATGCAGTGGTACGGACGATGTGCCGGCGCGTGAGCGCGGTGGGTGGGCTGCCCGCCGAGCGCGCGGCGCGGACGGGACCTGGAGGCGCAGATGCAGATCCGGCTGACTGTCGCGCCGGCGCCACGTGGCGCGCGCGGCACGGCGGACGCGGGCGGGGGCCGCACGGGACCGGCCGCACACCCCGCCACCCGGCCGCAGTCGGCGCAGCCCCACCCGGCCCAGCCGGCCGGACAGGCGAACGTACTGGTCACGGCACCGGCGGGCACCGTGCTCTCGGCGGTGACCAGCGCGCTGGCGACCTCGGCCGCGGCAGCGCTGGCCGCCGCGCCCTCCGCGTCCGGCCCGTCCGGGGGTTCCGGACCCTCCGGGGGTGAGGCGGCGGGCCAGGAGGAGGCCGCGCAGGAGCCGGTGGTCGTCTACGCCGGGACCCGGCGGCTCGACCCGCACCGCCAGATCATCGGCGAGCCCCCGCTGCTGGACGGCGCGCTCATCTCTCTGCACGCCCCCGTCGCTCCTGCCGCGCTCCCCGCGCACGGCGCCGCCGTCACGGCACTGACGGCGTACGGCTCGGCCCGAGCCCGGCTGCACGTCACCGGCGGCCCCGACGCGGGCGGCATCCACCTGCTGCAGGGCGGCACGGTCCACCTCGGGCGCTCCGCGGAGGCCGACGTCCCGCTGGACGACCCCGACGTCTCCCGGCTGCACTGCGCCGTCACCGTGACCGACGGCGGCACGGTCACCGTCACCGACCTCGGCTCCACCAACGGCACCACGGTCGACGGCGCTCCGGTCGGCCGGCAGCCCGTCCTGCTGCGCCCCGGCGCCACGCTGCGCATCGGCGAGACGACCGTCCGGCTGGAGGCCGCCGCCCGCACCGGCCCGCACGCGGACGCCGCCGGGGCGGATCCGTCCGCGTCCGGCCAAGACGCGCCGCTGGCCCTGCCCACGGCGCCGGACGGCGAGGGACGGCTCCGCCTCGCCCCCCTCGCCCCCGAGCGGCCCGCCGGGGTCGGCGCCGCCGCCGGACCGGGCACGGGGACGGGCACGGGCGCGGGCGCGGGGACGGCCGCATCCGGCGACGTGCCCGGTCCCCGCGAGGGCTCCGGCCGAGGGACCGAGCACTGGGGTACGGGAGACGGCCCGGGCCGCTCCGCGCACTCCTACGCACCGGCGTCCGGCGGCCCCTTCCCCGGGGCCGGCATGACGCACAGCGCGGGCCTCGTACCACCCGGCGGCCCCGATGCCGGTGCCGCCCGACCGGCGGCGGACGGCGGGGAGGCCGCGGCCCGCAGAAGCCGGGGACTGAGTGCCTGGGCACGGCGCCTCACGGCCCGCGCGGAGCCCGCCGGGCCCGGCGCGGCGCCCGGCGGCGGATCGCGGCACCCCGACCCGGACCCGCACGGGCCGACGCGCTACGGCTCCGGCACCGCGAGCGGCTACGCGGCGCACCCGGCCGAGGGCTTCGGGAACCGTCAGGAGGCCGCAGCCGACAGCCTGTCCACGCCGCCCGGCAGTGCGAAGCGCTGGCCGGACCCGGCCTCGGTGCTGCTGAGCGCCCTGGGCCCGGGCCCTCGGCTGTGGGAGCGGGGCCCGGACCATCCGGACGCGCTGACGGTGCGGCTCGGCATCGCGCACCGCAGCGGCGGGCACGGCGATGCGGTCACCGCCGACCTGCGCCGGGCGGGCGCGCTCGGGCTGGCGGGACCACGGGCGCGGCTGGCCGGACTGGCACGGTCCGTGCTCGCGCAGTTGACGGCCCTGCACGGGCCCAGCGCACTGGAGGTCGTCCTGCTGTCGGCCGACCCGGCGCGCAGCGCCCGGGAGCGGCAGCAGGAGTGGGCGTGGCTCGGCTGGCTGCCCCATCTGCGTCCGGCGCACGGCCAGGACTGCGGGCTGCTGACGGCCTACGACCACGACCAGGCGGCCGCGCGCACCGCGGAGCTGGTACGGCGGCTGGAGGCCCAGGGCTCGGCCCCCCGCCGCGCGGGCGCCCGCGGCCCCGCCGCGGTCGTGGTGGTGGACGGCGACCCCGGATCCGCGGAGCTGCGCGCGTGCGCGGCCCGGCTGGCGCGGGAGGGCCCGGCCGCGGGTATCCATCTGCTCTGCCTGGCCGAGACGCCGCCCGCCAGTCCGTCCTCGCCCCTGACCGCGACCCTCGAAGCGGCGAACGACGCCTGCCCCGGGTTCGCCGAGTGCGGCACGGTGGCGCTGCTGAGCGGCGACGTCGCCACGGCGGTCAAGGTCCTGCACCCCGCCCGCCGGGCCGCACCGCACGGCACCCCGGAGAGTCCGGACGGACCGGCCGATCGGACCGGACGGACCGGCGGCCGGGACGGGCAGGCCGCACGGGACGACGGGCGGAACGGCGGACAGGACGCATACGCTCCCCGGGACGCACACGCTCCCCGGGACGGACACAGCGCCCCGGCGCGCGGACAGAAGCGGCAGGACGGCGGCCGGGACCCGGCTCCTGCCGGGGCGGCGCCTGCGGCTCCCGGCGGAGAAGCTGCGCTCCGCGGAGAAGCCGCGGCTCCCGGCGGGGAACCGCAGGACAGGCCCGGACCGGCCGCGGCGGGAGGCGCCCCGGGGGCGCCGGGCGGGCCCGTGGCCACCGTGGACGCGGTGTCGGCGGCGTGGGCCGAGCGGTTCGCCCGGGCGCTGGCCCCGCTGCGGGAACCGGAGGGCACGGGGGCCGACACCTCGGCGGCCCCGACCGTGACCCTGCCGGAGCAGTGCCGGCTGCTGGAGGAGCTGGGGCTGGCCCGGGCGACCCCGGCCGCGCTGCTCGCCCGCTGGTCGGAGCGGGCCGCCGTCACGGGCCGGGTCCCGCTGGTGTTCGGTGCCGGTCCGCACGGACCGCTGGAGGCCGACCTCTCGGACCTGTCGGCGCTGCCCGCCGGGATGGCACCCGCCGTCCCCGAGGGCGACTCCGGCGGAGCGGGCCGCGCCCTGCCGGGGCACGCCTTCGTCAGCGGCGGCCCCGGATCCGGCAAGACCGAACTGCTCCGCTCGCTGGCGGCCTCCCTCGCCGCCGGGGAACGCCCGGACCGGCTCGCGCTGGTGCTGGTGGACGGCGCGGGTGCGGACGCCGGGGACGGGCTGCGGGTGTGCGAGGAACTGCCGCACACCACCGCGCGGCTGACGGCGGGCGACCCGGTGCGGATGCGGCAGTTCGCGCAGTCGCTGAGCGCCGAGCTGAAGCGGCGGGCCGAGCTGATCGGTGACGAGAGCAGCTTCGAGGAGTATGTGCGGTCGGCCGCCCGCCCCTCCGGACGGGTGGTGGCGCCGCGGCAGGCGCCGGAGCGGGGACCGGTACGGGAGGCGGCCGCCGAGCCGCGGGCCGGGGAGGACGTGCAGGTCCCGGCCCCCGCCCGGGCGCCCGAGGAGCGGGCTGCCGTGGCCGCCCAGCGGCCCCGGGGGCACGGCGGCGGAGCCCCGGAGGACCGCGCCGCAGGCGGGAGCGGAGCCCAGGGCGGCGGAAGGCCCGGAGCCGGAGGCGGCGGAGGGCTGGAGGCGCTGCCGCAGCAGGCCGGAGCACCTGACGAGCCCGTCGGGGCGCTCTCCGCGGCCGAGGGCGGGGCGGCCCGGCGGCCGGACCCGGGCGACCGGTCCGGCCAGGCCGGCACCGGCGGAGCCCCGGAGCCCGAGCCGGACGGCACCCGGCGCACGCTCCGGCTGCGGCGCACCGACCCGCGGCCCGGGGACCGGCTCCCCGCGGACGCGGAACCGGGTACGGAGGCGGCATCCCGCGCCGAGGCAGCCCGGGCCGAGGCGTCCCGTACGGAAGGATCCCGCGCCGAAGGGCCCCGTGCTGCGGCGTCCCGCAGCGATTCCCGGTATGCCGAGGGGCAGGACGGCGACGCCGCGGCGCCCTCGCTGACCTCGCCCTCCCCGCTGGGCCCCGGCGGCGTGCCGCCCCGGCTCGTGGTGCTGGTGGACGACTTCGACACGCTGGTCGACCCGGCGCTGGGCAACCCCGGCCGCCCCGCGGCCGGTTCGGTGGTCCGGGCGCTGGAGGCGGTGGCCCGGGCGGGGAGCCGGCTCGGCGTGCATGTGATCGCGGCGACCGGCCGCGCCGACCGGACGGTGCACACGGCACCGGCCCGTACGGCGGCGCTGCACGTGGAGCTGACCGGCGGCGAACGCGGCGCGGAGGGCACCCCGCGCGGCCGGGGCACGCTGACGCTGCGTCAGCGCCGGGGCCCGGAGGGCACCGTGGTCGGCGGAGTGCCGGTCGCCTTCCAGGCGGGCCGGGTCACCGGCCGGATCCCCCGGACGGCGACACTGCGGCCCACGGTGGTGCCGTTGGACTGGGCGCGCGCCGGGGATCCGCCCGCGCGCCGCCAGGTGCGGGAGCTGGGCAACGGGCCGACCGATCTGGCGCTGCTGGCCAGCGCGATGGAGCGGGCGGCCCGCCAGGTGGCTCCGGGAGCCGCATCGGGCCCGGCGTAGGCGCGTGCGCCCGGCGAAGGCGCATCGGCACAGGCGCATCGGGCCCGGCGTAGGCGCGTGCGCCCGGCGAAGGCGCATCGGCACAGGCGCATCGGGCCCGGCGCAGGCACAGTGCGCCCGGCGACGGGCGGATCTCCGGGGCGGCCGTCTGCCCGTCACCCGGCCCCCGCCCCGCCGTCGATCCGCGACCGCTCCCACGTGGCCGACGCGCCGTCCGTGCCGGACGCACCCTCGGGCACGGCGGCGGCGGACCGGCCGGCGGCGGCGGACCGGCCGGAGGCAGCGGACCGGCCGGACGCGGCGGTCCCGGCGTGCCCGGTCACCCGGGCTGGTCCCCGCATGCCGGAGAAGACCAGGGTGCGCGTCCCCCAGAAGCGGACGGCGGTCCCCAGCACCAGACCCACTCCGGCGCCGGAGACGACGTCGGCGAGGGTGGAGGTCAGTCCCAACACCTGCCGGGAGACACCGAGGCAGCCGAGCTGCACGGCCCCGCCCGCCGCGTTGACCAGGACGAAGACGCCGAACCTCCGCCAGCCTCCGGTCACCCGGCGGCCGCGCAGCCGGTAGGGGCCCAGCGCGTTGCCGGTGTAGGCGACGGCGACGCCCGCCACGAAGGACAGGGCCTTGGCGTACATCGGATCCATCCCGACAGGGCCGCGCAGCCAGAGGAAGCCGCCGAGGTCGGCGAGGAAGGCGAAGACACCGACGGCGGCGAACCCGGCGAGCTCCGCGCAGAAGGCGCGGAGCCGCGGCGGCAGCCGGGAGGCGGGGGCGCTCCGCGCCCTCACGGCGCGGCCCCTCCGCCCCCCGGCCCCTCGGACGCGCACGGCTCCGGCCTCGCCGACGCGCACGGCTCCGGACCGCCAGGACACACCCGGTTCCGGGCGCGCCGACGCGCACGGCTCCGGAGCTCGCGGACGCGCACGGTCTACATCCCCGCGACCGACAGCCCGTACAGCGCGGCCCAGCACAGTGCGGTGACCGCCAGCGGACGGTCGCGCAGCAGGACGTCCTCGGGGGAGCCGGACGCACCGCGGTCGGTGAAGACGGCGTACCGCAGCACCGCCAGGATCAGCGGCACCATGGAGAGCTGCCGGCACAGTGTGGCCCCGGCGCCGGTGCCGTCCTCCAGCGCCCACAGGCAGTAGGCGAGCACTGCGGCTCCGGCGGCGAGCTGCCAGACGAAGCGCAGGTAGCCGACGGTGTACTCGCGCAGCAGTGCCCGGGTGCCCCCCTCGCCCTCGCCCATCAGCAGCGCCTCCGAGTAGCGCTTGCCCGCCACCATGAACAGGGCGCCGAACCCGGCGGTGATCAGGAACCAGCGGGAGAGCGGAATACCGAGCGCCAGCCCACCGGACATCGCGCGCATCACGAACCCGGCGGTCACCACGGCCAGGTCGACCACCAGGACGCGCTTGAGCCGCAGGCAGTAGGCGATCTGCATGACCACGTAGCCCGCGAGCAGCGCCGCGGTCCCGGTGTTGCACAGCAGCGCGGCGGCCGTGGTGGAGGCCAGGGCGAGGACGGTGCCGAGGGCGTAGGCGAGGGGCACCGGCACGGTTCCGGCCGCGACGGGGCGGCGGCACTTGTCGGGGTGGGCCCGGTCGGCCTCCGCGTCGCGGGCGTCGTTGAGCAGGTAGACGGCCGCCGCTGCCGCGGTGAACAGGGCGAAGACGAGGGCGAGCGCGAGGACCGTGTGCACCGCTGCCAGCTCCCCGGCGGCGGCGGGCGCCGCGAGGACGAGGAGGTTCTTCACCCACTGGCGGGGCCGTACGGTCAGCAGCAGTCCGCCGGGGAGGGTCCCGGCGAACCCGGTCGGCCGCCCGGTGGCCGGGGCGGCGCGAACGGCGAGGCGCGGCTCGGAAGCCGGTCCCGCGGTCGGTCCCGCGGTCGGTCCCGCGCTCTGCTCGGCTGCCGGCTCCGCCGTCTGCCCGGCGGTCTGCTCGGCGCCGGGACCCGCGGCCCCGGCGGACCGGTGCCCGGGGGAGCCGGCCAGCGTGGAGCGTTCGGTCATCCGACCGCCCCCTCCGCGTTCCGCGCCCCCTCCGCGTTCCGCGCTGCCGCAGCGGGGCCGGGCACGACCTGCGACGGTGCACCCTCCGGCCGGGCGGCCGCACCCAGCCGGACGACCAGCGCGCCCAGCGCCGCGCCCGCCACCACGTCCGAGGGGTAGTGCACACCGGCGACCAGCCGGGAGACGCAGATCAGCGCGGCCAGCGCGGCCAGCGGCGTCCCCAGCCGCAGTCCGCCCAGGGCCAGCGCCGCAGCACCGGAGGAGGCGGCGTGCGAACTGGGGAAGGAGTGCCGCCCGGCCGTCCGTACGAGCGGGGCGCGGCCCGCCGGCTCGGGGCGCGGGCGGCGCACGACCCGCTTGATCCCCATGCTGGCCAGATGCGCGGCACCCACGAGCCCGGTGCCCCGGAGCCAGCGCTCCCGCTGCGTACGGTCCGTGGCGGCGCCGGCGAGTCCGACCAGCAGCCAGACGGCCGCGTGCTCCCCGCTCCAGGACAGCGCGCGGGCGGCGCCGGCCACGCGGGCGTCGGCCGCGCAGTCGCCCAGAGCGCACAACAGCCGCCGCTCCCACTGTCGTACCGCTTTCGCTGCCACGCTCCGACTCTGCCGCGCCAGGCGCCGCCGCAGGCCGAGCCGCGACCCGACACACGCCGTTTCACCCTTTCAGCGACCTTTGGACGACACCGGCGAGGTCTCCGGCACAGCCTCCCCTGCCGGGCATTTCCTGGCGCTTACCGTCACGTCCATGCCCGCTCAGCACCTCCAGCGCGACGTGTCCGCACCGCCCGACCGCAGCGCCCGGCTGCTGACCGGCTGGGGCGGCACCGCCCCCACCGGCGCCCGGGTGCTGCGGCCGGGCACCCGCCAGGAGGCGGTGGCGGCGGTCCTGGAGTGCGGGGCGCGCGGCAGCATCCCGCGCGGCCTGGGCCGGGCCTACGGCGATGCGGCGCAGAACGCGGGCGGCACCGTCCTGGACACCACGGGGCTGGACCGGGTGCTGGCGGTCGACGCGGTCGGGGGGACGGTGACCTGCGAGGCGGGGGTCAGCCTGCACCGGCTGATGACGGTCCTGCTGCCGCTGGGCTGGTTCGTACCGGTGACTCCGGGGACCCGCTATGTGACGGTCGGCGGCGCGATCGGCGCGGACATCCACGGCAAGAACCACCATCTCTCGGGGTCCTTCAGCCGCCATGTGCGCTCCCTGGAGCTGCTGACGGCGGACGGGCAGGTGCGGACGGTCGTGCCGGGTACCGAACTGTTCGACGCCACGGCGGGCGGAATGGGCCTGACCGGGCTGGTGCTGAGCGCGACGGTGGAGCTGCTGCCGGTGGAGACGTCGCTGATGGCGGTGGACACCGAGCGGCTCCCCGACCTGGACTCGCTGCTGGCCACGCTGACCGCGAGCGACCACCGCCACCGCTACTCGGTGGCCTGGATCGACCTGCTGGCGCGCGGCACGGCGGCCGGACGCGCTGTGCTGACCCGCGGCGACCACGCGCCGCTGGCCGCGCTGCAGGGACCGGGGCGTGCGGCCCGCGCGGCGCGCAGCGATCCGCTGGCCTTCCGGCCCGGACAGTTGCCGCCCGCGCCGCGCACCGTGCCGGGTGGGCTGCTGCGCGGCAGTACGGTCTCGGCCTTCAACAAGTTCTGGTACCACAAGGCGCCGCGCCGCCGGAGGGGCGAACTCCAGCGGCTCGCCTCCTTCTTCCACCCGCTGGACGGGCTGCCGCACTGGAACCGGGTCTACGGCAGCGCGGGGTTCGTGCAGTGGCAGTGCGTGGTGGGGCACGAGCACGACGACGCGCTGCGCCGCATCGTGCGGCTGATCTCGCGCCGCTCCTGCCCTTCCTTCCTCGCCGTCCTCAAGCGGTTCGGCGCCGGGGACCCGGGGTGGCTCTCGTTCCCCGCGGAGGGCTGGACGCTGGCGCTGGACATCCCGGCCGGGCTGCCGGGGCTGGCGGACTTCCTCGACCTGCTGGACGAGGAGGTCGCGCTGGCCGGAGGACGGCTGTACCTGGCCAAGGACGCGCGCATGCGGCCCGAGCTGCTGGCCGGGATGTATCCGCGGCTGGCCGACTTCCGGGAGCTGCGCGCCCGGCTGGACCCGCGCGGCGTCTTCACCTCGGATCTGGCCCGGCGGCTGGCCCTGTGACGCCCGCGCCCGGCCGGACACCTCCCGGCCCCGCGTCTCCCGGTCCCGCGCCTCCCGGTCCCGCGCCTCCCGGTCCCGCGCCTCCCGGCGCCGCGCACCCCGTGCACCCTCACCCCGCCCATCCGGCCCCGCGCATCCGGCCGGACCCCGCGCACCCCGCCTCCGCGCATCCCGAACCGGCATCCCGGAAGAACACTCAGGAGCACACATGAAGGACGCCTTCGGTTCCCCGCAGTCGCTGCTCGTCCTGGGCGGCACGTCCGAGATCGCGCTGGCTGCGGTGCGCCGCTTCATGGCCCGCCGCGCCCGCACGGTCTGGCTCGCGGGGCGGCCCGGACCGGCGCTGGACGCGGCGGCGACCGGGCTCCGGGAGGAGGCGGCGGCGCACGGCGCGGAGGTCGCCGTGCGCACGGTCCCGTTCGACGCGCTGGCCCCCGAGACGCACGAGGAGGTGCTGGAGAAGGTCTTCGCGGAGGGCGACATCGACCTGGTCCTGCTCGCCTTCGGGGTGCTGGGCGACCAGCTCCGCGACGAGCAGGACCCGATGGCGGCCGTGCGCCTCACCCGGACGAACTACACCGGCGCCGTCTCCTCCGGGCTGGTGTGCGCGAAGGCGCTGCGCGCCCAGGGGCACGGCTCGCTGGTGGTGCTCTCCTCGGTCGCCGGGGAGCGGGCGCGCCGGGCCAACTTCCTCTACGGGTCCAGCAAGGCGGGGCTGGACGCGTTCGCGCAGGGCCTGGGGGACGCGCTGCACGGCACGGGGGCGCATGTGCTGGTGGTGCGGCCCGGGTTCGTGCACACCCGGATGACGGCGGGGCGGACGCCCGCGCCGCTGGCCACCACGCCGGGCGCGGTGGCGGAGGCGATCGAGCACGGGGTGCGGCGCCGGGCGCGGACGGTGTGGGTGCCCGCCGCGCTGGGGCCGGTCATGAGCGTGCTGCGGCACCTGCCGCGCAGCGTCTTCCGGCGGCTGCCGGGCTGAGGGCGGGGCGCCCGCCCGCCCTGGGCGGGAAGGCGTTCCGGGGCACCAGGGCACCTCCGGGGCGGCTGGAGGGCCCGCTCCGCGGCGGACGGAGAGCGGCGTCCCGAGGCGGCCGAAGGGCGGTGCTCCGGGCCGGACAGCTCGGAGTGGGCGCACGGGGTACGGAGCGGCGCCGGGATGTGCCCTCGTCCGGCGTATGGGATAAATCAGATGATTCACCCCTGTCGAGCGAGGCAGCCGCCCCTGCTCCCCGTCGACCCCGCGGAACCGCCATGCCCCGTTTCAGCGTGATCGTCCCCGCCCACCAGGTGCAGGCGTATCTGCACGAGTGCCTGGACTCCGTGCTCGGGCAGTGCTTCGGGGACCTCGAACTCATCGCCGTCGACGACCGCTCGCCTGACTCCAGCGGCGAGATCCTGGACGCCTACGCCGCTGCCGACCCACGGGTGACCGTCATCCATCTGGCGGAGAACATCGGCCTGGGCCCGGCCCGCAACACCGGCACCGCCCGCGCCCGCGGCGACTACGTCCTCTACCTCGACAGCGACGACACCATGGCCCCGGGCACCCTGCGCGCCCTGGCCGAACGCCTGTCGGAGACCAGCGACCCGGACATCCTGCTGTTCGACTTCGCTCCCGCCTACTGGGACGGCTCGCTCGGCCCCCCGGCCCACCCCGAGCTGCTCACCCCCGGCGCCGGGCCCGGCGTGTGCACCCTCGACGAGCGGCCCGAGCTGCTCCGGCTCACCGCCGTCGCCTGGAACAAGGCGTACCGCCGCGCCTTCCTGCTCCGCGAGCGGCTCGCCTTCCCGCCCGGCACCTACGAGGACACCCCCTGGACGTTCCCGGCGCTGCTCACCGCACGCACCCTCGGCACGCTGGACCGGGTGTGCGTGCACTACCGCCAGCGCCGCGGCGGCAGCATCCTGACGACCACCGGACGCCGCCACTTCGACGTCTTCGACCAGTACGACCGGCTGTTCGCGTTCCTGGCAGCGCGCCCCGGACTGGACCGCTGGCATCAGGCCCTCCACCAGCGGATGACCGACCACTTCGCCACCATCCACAGCACCCCCGGCAGGCTGCCCGGGTCGGCGCGCGCCGAGTTCCTGCACCGCGCGCGGGCCCACTGCCGCCGCCACCGGCCCGCATCCGCGGCGGGCCGCGCGGCCGTGCCGCCGGGCCGGCGGCTGCGCCGGATGCTGGTACGGCACGGGGCACACCACGCCTTCCGGCTGCTCGCGCACGCGGGCCGCGCCCGCCGCCTGCTGGGCGCCCGGCTGCGCCGCGCACGCCGGGTGCTGCGCAAGGCGCTGCTGCGCGGGCACTACCTGCTCCAGCGCCACCGCCCCCTCGATCGGGACCTGGCCGTCTTCTCCGCCTACTGGGACCGCGGCTACTCCTGCCATCCGGCGGCCATCGAGGCCAAGGCCCGCGAGCTGGTCCCGGACATCCGCACCGCGTGGATATGCCCGCCCGACCACGCGCACACCCTCCCGCCCGGCGTACGGCGGCTGCAGCCGGGATCGGCGGCGTACTGGACGGCGCTCGCCCGGGCCCGCTTCCTGGTCAGCAACGTCAACCTGCCGCACAGCTACCGCAAACGGCCCGGACAGCTCCTGCTCCAGACCCATCACGGCACCCCGCTCAAGCACATGGGGCTCGACCTGATGGCCTATCCGGCCGCCGCCGACGGCATGGACTTCGGCAGGCTGCTGGAGCACACCGACCGCTGGGACTACAGCCTCTCCGGCAACCCGCACTCCACGCTGGTGTGGGAGCGCGCCTACCCCTCGCCGTACACGACGCTGGAGTTCGGGCAGCCACGCAACGACGTCCTGCAGACCGCGACCGCCGCCGACGTCGCCCGCCTCCGAGCCGCGCTGGGCATACCCGACCGAGTGACGGCCGTGCTGTACGCGCCCACCCACCGCGACCACCGGCCCGGCCGGCAGCCCTGGCTCGACCTGGCACGACTGGTGGCGACGCTGGGCCCGTCCTTCGTCCTCCTGGCACGTGCCCACTACTTCCATGCCGGCCAGGGGCTGCCCTGCGAGCCGCCCGGCGGGCTGCTCGACGTGTCGGACCACCCGTCGGTCGAGGAGCTGTTCCTGGCCTCGGACGTGCTGGTCACCGACTATTCGTCGCTGATGTTCGACTACGCCAACCTCGACCGGCCGCTGGTCGTCCACGCACCCGACTGGGAGACCTACCGGGAGACCCGCGGCACCTACTTCGACGTGACGGCGGCCGCGCCGGGCCCGGTGGCCCGCAGCGAGGACGAACTGATCGACATCCTCGCCACCGGCGCGCACACCACCGAGCACGCGCGCGCCCTGCGCGCCGCCTTCCGGCAGCGGTTCTGCCCCTGGGACGACGGGCACGCGGCCGAACGCGTGGTCCGGCACGTCTTCCTCGGCACCGCAACCGGCACCGCAACCGGCACCGGTCCCGGCCTCGGCACCGCAGCCGGCTCCGCCGCGCCCCCGGGCGCCACCGTCCCCGCGGCGGTGCCGCCCCTCGTACCGCTCGCCGAGCGGCACCCCGCGCCCGCACCGGGCTCCGGCGGCGGTCCCGGACCGGGCGCCGCACCTCTCACGCCCCTTGCTCCCCCCGCAGCGAAGGACTGGTGGTCATGCCCCGCTTCAGCGTCGTCGTACCGGTGTTCAAGGTCCAGGGCTACCTGCGCGAGTGTCTCGACTCGGTGCTCGGCCAGTCCTGCACCGACCTGGAGGTGATAGCCGTCGACGACCGCTCCCCCGACCACAGCGGCGCCATCCTGGACGAGTACGCGGCCCGCGACTCCCGGGTGCGGGTGCTGCACCTGGCCGAGAACGGCGGACTGGGCCGGGCCCGGAACACCGGTGTCGATCACGCACGCGGCGACTACCTGCTCTTCCTCGACAGCGACGACAGCCTCCTGCCGGGCGCCCTGGCCGCGATCGACCGGCAACTGGCCGCCTGCGGCGGCCCGGACGTGCTGGTCTTCGACCACCAGCGCTCCTACTGGGACGGGCGCGCCGAGGCCAGTTGCTACGGGGACCAGCTCGCCGGGGTCGGCACCCAGACCTTCACCGCCGCCGAACACCCCGAGCTGCTCACCCTCTTCCACGTCGCCTGGAACAAGGCGTACCGGCGCGCCTTCTACCTGCGCGAGGGGCTGCGCTTCGAACCCGGCCTGTACGAGGACGCGCCGCTCTCGAACGAGGCGCTGGTGTGCGCCGGATCCATCGGCTGCCTGCCGCGCGTGTGCGTCGACTACCGGCAGCGGCACCAGGGCGCCATCACCCGCTCACCGGGCCGGGCGCACTTCGACATCTTCCCGCAGTACGCCTCGCTCTTCGCCTTCCTGGAGCGCCGCCCCGAACTGGCCCGGCACCGGCCGCTGCTGTTCGAGCGGGCCGTCTCGCACCTGGTCTTCTGCATCCGGCGCAAGGAGCGGGTGCGCCCGGCCGACCGGCGCGCCTTCTTCCGGGAGGCGGCGCGGCTCTACCGCGAGCATCTGCCCGACGGCTTCACCCCGCCGCCGCGGCGGGCACGGGACTGCCGGCTGCTGGCCCTCGACGCCTATCCGCTGTTCGCGGCGCGGGAGGCGGTGCGCCGCGCCGCCGGGCGCGCCCGGTCCGCGGCCCGCGCGGCCCGTCCGCGGCTCGCACGGGCCGGGCACCGGCTCTACTACGCCGTGCAGCGGCGGCTGCCCGGCTATCCGGACGTGGCCGTCTACTCCGCGTACTGGAACCGCGGAGTGGCCTGCAATCCGCAGGCGATCGAGGCCGCGGCCCGGCGGTTGGCGCCGCGGCTGCACAGTGTGTGGGTCGTCCGCCCGGACGCGGTGCCCGCGCTGCCGCCCGGCACCGACCATGTGGTGCCCGGCTCCCGGCGCTACTGGCGGATGCTGGCCCGCGCCCGGTACTTCGTCAACAACGTCAATTTCCCCGACCACCTGGTGAAGCGGCCGGGCCAGGTGCATCTGATGACCCACCACGGCACTCCGCTCAAGACGATGGGCCTGGACCAGCAGCCGTACCCGGCGGCCGCGCAGATGGACTTCGGCAAGCTGCTGCGCCGGGTGGAGCGGTGGGACGTGAGCCTCACCGCCAATCCGCACTCGGCCGAGGTGTGGGACCGGGTCTTCCCCTCCGGCTACGAGGACCTGTCCGCGGGCTACCCGCGCAACGACCGGTTCACGACCGCCACCGCGGAGGAGGTCGCGGCGGTCCGCGCCCGGCTCGGCATCCCGCGCGGCCGGATCGCCCTGCTGTACGCGCCGACCGCGCGCGACTACCGCAGGGGCTTCGTCCCCCGCCTCGATCTGGAGCGGCTGAGCGCCGGGCTGGGCGAGGAGTACGTACTGCTGGTGCGCACCCACTACTACTACAGGCGGGACGCGGTGCTGCGCGATCTGCACGCGCGCGGGCTGGTGCGCGACGTCTCCCGGCACCCTTCGGTCGAGGACCTGTGCCTGGCGGCGGACGCGCTGATCACGGACTACTCGTCGCTGATGTTCGACTACGCCAATCTCGACCGGCCGCTGGTCGTCCACGCACCCGACTGGGAGAGCTACCGCGACGCCCGCGGCACCTACTTCGACCTGCTCTCCGGCCGGGCGGGCGAGACCCCGGGCCCGGTCACCCGAACCGAGGACGAGCTGACGGCGGTCTTCCGCAGCGGCACCTGGCGCGGTCCGGAGGCCCGGGCGCTGCGCGGTGCCTTCCGGGAGCGGTTCTGCCCCTGGGACGACGGGCTCGCCGCCGAACGCGCGGTGCGCAGGGTGCTGCTGGGCGAGGACGCGGCGGCGCTGCCGCCGGTGGTGCCGCTCGCGGAACGGCGCCCGGCGCCCACCCCGGAGCAGGCCGAGGCGGCCCTCGCGGCGGAAGCGGCAGGAGCGGCAGGACCGGACCCGGCCGGGAACGGGCCGGCTCCGACCGGAACCGGGGCGGAGCCGACCGGAGCCGAGGCGGAGCCGACCGGAGCCGGGGCGGAGACGGCCCGGCCCCGGGCCCGGAAACTGGGCGCGGTGACCGGGGGTGCGGGCGGTGCCGAGCCGCCGCCCGCGCCGGAGGCGCTCAACTGACGGGCACGCCGGAGGCGCTCAACCGACGAGCATGCCGGAGGCGCTCAACCGACCGGCACGCCGGAGGCACCCCACCGACCGGCATGCCCGAGGCACTCAACCGACCGGCTGCCGGCCCCCGCCCCGCGGGGGCCGGCCGGCGCCGCCCGGACCGCGCAGCCAGCGCACCAGCGAGGCGCGGCCCGCGGGCGTGACCGGGCGCGAGGTCCGCTCGGGATCGGCGGCGATCTCGGCGCACAGGGCTGCCACCTCGCCCCGCCACGCCAGTTCCAGGGTGCGGCGGCGGCGCGGGTCGAGCCGTTCCAGCACCCCGTCGCCGTACGCCCCGATCAGCCGGGCGGCCCCGGTGCACACGGCCTGCCGCACCTCGTGGTCGAGGGCGGGGAAGTCCGCGCCGAAGAGCTGGAAGACCTCGACGTGGAAGTGCCGCTTGTGGAAGGCGTCCCGCAGCGGGCCGGGCGGCAGGAAGCGGCAGGCGGCCTCGAAGAGCCGCTCGGCGCAGTGCAGCCGGACCTCGGGCCCGGCCCGGTAGGTGATGTTGCTGGAGTCGGCCCGGCGGACGGCGAAGTAGTGCGGCTGGTCGGCCAGCACCGAGATCCGGGCCGCGCGCACGCACGCCTCCAGCACGAACGGCTGGTCGCTGAAGGCGGGCATCGACTCGTCGTAGCGGATGCCGTGCTCCTCGACCAGGGTGCGGCGGAAGAGCTTGGTGTTGGACAGTGCCCACGGCAGCCCGTCGCCGACCAGCCGGATCACCGGCGTGGAGCGGCTGAACACACCGGTGGGGACGGTGCGTTCGCCGACCGGGACCATCTTGCACAGCAGCACGTCCGACCGGCAGTCGTCGGCCATGGCCACCATGCGCTCCAGCGCCTCGGGGGCGAGGTGGTCGTCGGCGCCGAGGAAGAAGACGTAGCGGCCGCGCGCCCGCTCCAGGCCCTGGTTGCAGGGCGCGGCCGGGCCGCCGGAGTTGGTCCGGCGCACGGTGGTGAACAGGTCCGGGTGCTGCGCGGCGAAGCGGGCGATCTCCTCGGTGCTGCCGTCGGTGGAGCCGTCGTCGACGACGATCACCTCCATCCGCCGCGGCCCGATCGTCTGCTCGACGAGCGAGGAGAGGCAGCGGGTGAGGTAGGGCATGGTGTCGAAGGCGGCGACGACGACGCTGACGTCGGGGCCGGCGGCCCCGTCCGGCCCGGCGGTGCCGGACGCCGCCCGGCTGTCCGTGCTCATACCGCCACCGCCTCCCGGCCGCCGCCGTCCCCGACGACCACCCGCCGCACACCCGCCCACAGTGCCGGGTCGGTGACGCGGCGGCCGTCGACCAGGACGCGCACGCCGGGCAGCCGGTCGGCGGACAGCTCCCGGTAGGCGGCGTGGTCGGTCTGGACCACGGCCGCGGTCACCGGCTGCCCGGTGTGCGGGCGCAGCCCCATGTCGGCCAGCTCGTGCGGCGCGTACAGCGGGTCGGACACGTACGGGCGCGCGCCCCGCTCGCGGAGCGCGGCCACCGTGGGGAAGACACCGGAGAAGGCGGTCTCCTTCACCCCGCCCCGGTAGGCCGCGCCGAGCACCAGCACGTCGGCGCCGCGCAGTTCGCCGTAGGCGTCGGCCAGCAGGTCGACGGCGTGCGCGGGCATGGCCTCGTTCGTCTCGCGCGCGGCGCGGACGACGGCCGCCTCCGGATCGTTCCACAGGTACATCCGCGGGTAGACCGGGATGCAGTGGCCCCCCACGGCGATGCCCGGGCGGTGGATGTGGCTGTAGGGCTGGGTGTTGCAGGCGTCGATGACGGCGTCGATGTCCACGCCGGACCGGTCGGCGAACCGCGCGAACTGGTTGGCCAGCGCGATGTTGACGTCCCGGTAGGTGGTCTCGGCGAGCTTGGCCAGCTCGGCGGCCTCTGCCGAGCCCAGGTCCCACACCCCGTTGGGCCGGGGCAGTTCCTCGCGGACGTCGAAGTCGAGCACCGACTCGTAGAACCGCACTCCGTCCTTGGCCGAGTGCGGGCCGATCCCGCCGACCAGCTTGGGGTAGCGGCGCAGGTCGGCGAAGACCCGGCCGGTGAAGACCCGCTCGGGGGAGAAGACCAGGGAGAAGTCCCGCTCGGGCAGCAGTCCCGAGTCCTGCGCCAGCAGCGGCGCGAACCGGTCGCGGGTGGTGCCCACCGGCAGCGTCGTCTCGTAGCTGACCAGCGTGCCGGGGCGCAGCCCGGCGGCGACGGCGCGGGTCGCGGCGTCCATCGCCCGGAAGTCGGGGGTACCGCGCTCGTCGACGAACAGCGGGACGACGAGCACGACGGCCTCCGCATCGGAGACGGCCGCCGCGGTGTCGGTCGTCGCGGCCAGCCGGCCCGCCTGCACCGCCTCGGCCAGCCCTTCCGCCAGCCCCTCCTCACCGGGGAACGGCACCGCCGCGTCGTTGACGCTCGCGACCACGCGCGCGTCGGTGTCCGCGCCCGTCACCTGATGTCCCTTGGCCGCGAACTGGACGGCCAGTGGCAGCCCGATCTTCCCGAGCGCCACCACGCAGATCCGCATTCCCGTCTCCTTCCGGCTGCTCCTGATGGTCGGGTCGCTCCGGCGCCGCCTGGTGCAGCAGCCGGGCGTAGATCCGGTCGAGCGTGCGGGCCTGGGCCTCCCAGGTCCACTGCTCCAGCAGGCCCGGACGCTCGTAGGCCGCCCGGTAGCGCTCCGGAGCGGCGAGCACCGCGCGCACGGCGCGGACGTAGTCGGCGGTGTCCTCCGCGCGGAAGACCTCGCCCTGGCCGGTCTCCCGGGTGGTGGCGGCCATCGTCCTGACGTCGCTGACCACCAGCGGCAGCCGGGCGTGCGCGTACTCGAAGAACTTGGTGATCAGCGCGATCTCGTGGTTCGTCCAGTGGTGCAGCGGGATCGCGCCCGCGTCCGCCTCCGCGAGGAAGGGGACGACCTGCCGGTAGGGCACGTACGGCAGGACGTGCAGCCGTTCGGCGGCCCCCAGCTCCGCCGCTCGCGCGCGCAGTTCGCGCAGGTATCCGGCGGAGGGCCGGGGCACGACCAGCGCCGTGTGCACCTCGGGCAGTTCGGCCAGCGCCTCCACCATCGTGCCCAGCCCGCGCTGCGGGGCTGCCGCGCCGCTGTAGACGACCAGCGGGGTCCCGGTGCCGATGCCGCAGAGCGCACGCAGGCTCGGCACGCCGTCCCCGCCGTCCCCGCCGTCCCCGGCGTCCCTGCCGTCCGTGCCGTCCCCGGCATCCCTGCCGTCCCTGCCGTCCGTGCCGTCGGGCGACCCGGTCCCGGTGCCGGAGGGCGCCGGGCTTCCCGGCCCGGGGCGGCCTGCGGCGGCACTCGCGGGGGCGCCTGTGTCGGTGGTGGCGGCGGTGCCGGTGGCGGCGGCGTGCGCCTCCGGCGCGTTGAGGACGACGGCCGGTTCCTCGGCGAGCCCGTGCGCCTCGCGCAGCAGCGCGGCCAGGGTGCCGGAGACGGTGACGGCGGCGTCCGCGCAGGGCGCGTACTCGCGCTCGTGCGCCAGATGGGCCGGCAGCCACCGCACGTCGTGCTGCCAGGGCCGGACACCGGGCAGGTACTCGTGCGCGTCCCACACCAGCTTCACCGCCCGCCCGGCCGCCGCCGCCCGGACCTTGGCGCGGGCACCCACCCCCAGCATCCGGAAGTCGTGGGCGTGGATCAGGTCGGGCCGCAGCTCGTCCACGGTCCGCCCGTAGGCGAGTTCGAAGTCGTAGAGGGCGGGCCACAGCCGCCGCCAGCAGCGCTCCTCGAGGGCGCGCCGCCACACGGCCACAGCCGCCCGGTCCAGCGGGCTGCCGGTGCCGCGCAGCGCGGTCCCCCGGTCGAGCTGGCGGGTGCGGAAGCCCACCCAGCGCTGGGCGAGCCGGGCGGCGGCCCGCGGACCGGCCAGCCGCGCCGCGGCGTACACCGCCGACCGCCGGTCGGCGGCCAGCGCGGCGCGGCGGGTGCGCAGTTCGTCACGCCACGCCTTGACGCGCTGCGCGCGGTAGGGCGCGGTGGCCGGCCCGTAGGCCAGCGGCCGGGTCAGCAGGGGGCGCCGGGCGGCGCGCGGCGGGCGGGCGAGCGGGGTCGGCACGGGCAGCAGCCGCACCTGCGCCCCGCCCAGCCGCCAGGACGCGGGCCGCCCGTCGGGGGAGCGGCCCAGCAGCACCACCTCCCACCCGGCAGCGGCGGCCGACCGGGCGGTCTTCTGCACCCGGGAGTCGCCCTCCACCCCGTTGCAGACCAGCATCACGATCCGGCCCCGCCGCCCGGTGGGCGCGGACCGCTGCTCCGCGCCCGGTGTGCCGTCCGTGCCGGCTCCGCTGTCGAACTCCACGGGTGTCCCCTTCTGTTGTCGGCCGTCTGTTGCCGGCCGTCGCGCGCCGCCGAGGAAGGCGGCGCGGCGCTCAGCGCAGGAAGCCGTCCAGTACGTCCGCCGTGTAGGTGCCGTCGTGGTAGGTGCGGACGTACTCCGCCGACTCCTGCGCGGTGCGCCGGGCGAAGTCCCGGTCCTCCAGCAGCGACTCGACCGCGCCGCGCAGGGTGGCGGGGGTGGCGTTGACGATCGGGGGCCGGATGCCGACCGACCGGTGCAGCCGCTCGTCCAGGAAGGCGATGACGGGCCGGCCCGCGGCCATCCCCTCGCAGGCGAAGGTGCCGTAGGTGCCCACGGCGAACTGGTCGACGACCACGTCCGCGCCCTTGACCAGCTCCTGCACCTCGCTCCAGGGCGCCCCGGTGAGCATCCGGAACTCGATCAGCCCGCGCCGGTCCATCTCCTCCAGCACCGGCACCACCTTCTCGGTGCCCTTCGTCCACCGCTTGGAGGGCGCGTGCACGACCACGGGCCGGGAGCGCTCCATGGCGGGCCGCTCGCTCGCCCAGCTCCCGGTGTCGACCACCAGCGGCGCCCAGCGGGCCCCGGGCAGCTCCTCCAGCAGGTCGGGGGTGGTCACGAACTGGGGCAGTCCGCTCTGCGCCGCCGCCCGCCGGTTGCGGGCGCTCTTCCGCGTCAGGGCCTTGAGGACGGCCTCGTCGGCCGCGTGGAAGAGGGAGTGCTCATAACGGCTCATGTGCCGCTGGGGGTCGCGCACGTCGCTGCCGTGCGCCAGCAGGGCGACCTTGATCCCGGCGGCGGACAGCGAGGGCAGGTCGTCCTGGATGTGGCCGCCGTTGAGCCGGCCCAGCGCCGGGGTGAAGGAGTCGGCCAGGTAGTGCGTGTAGGAGCCCAGCACCCGGTGGGCCCGCTCCAGTTGGAAGCCCAGGTCGCCGGTGCGCTCGCCGATCGCGTAGATGTCGGCCGGATAGATGACGCTCTGGTCGTGGGTGTGCATCACGACCTCGGCCGACAGGTCCTGGCGGCGCTCGCACAGGGCCCGCGCGAATCCGGCGAGCTGACCGGCCGAGTTGGCGCAGCCCAGACCGAGCCGTACCGGGGTGCTGCCCAGCGACCGCCACGCGGACGGCGCCGCGCCGGGCTGCGCCGGTTCCGGGGACGCGGCACGGCCCGAGGCGCCCAGTCCGGGCTGCTCGGTGGCGGACCACGGCACGCCGCGGGGCGCCAGGCGGGCCGCGGCGGCCGGGCCCGCGAGCTGCTCGTAGAGGTCCAGCAGTCCCGCCGACTGCTGCTCCCAGGACAGTTCCCGCAGCAGCGGTCCGGTGATCCGGGCGGCCAGCGTGCTCCGCTTGGCGAGACCGCGCTGCACGGCTGCCACGAAGGAGCGGACGTCCTCGGTGGCGAACACCTCGCCGACGCCGGTGCGTTCGACGAAGTTGCGCAGCGTGCGCACCCCGCTGGTGACCATCGGCAGTCCGGCGTGCAGGTACTCGGCCGCCTTGGTGGGCAGCGAGATCTCGCAGTTGGGCACGTGCCGGAAGCAGACCAGTCCGAGGTCGGCGGAGGAGAGGTAGTCGGGCACCTGCTCCTGCGGCACGTAGGGCACCACGTGCACCCGCTGCCGGACGCCCAGTTCCTCGGCGCGGGCCAGCAGCCCCTGGAGCGTCGCGTTCTCCTTGCCCGCGACCAGCGCCAGATGGGCGTGCGGCAGCTCCGCCAGGCCCTCCACCGCGGTGTCCAGTCCGCGCTCGGGGCCGATCCATCCGGCGTAGACGAGCAGCGGCACGTCGGGGCTCAGTCCGCACACGTCCCGGACGCGGACGCACTCGCCCGCCGTGGCGCTGACGGTCTCGCGGACCGGCGCATTGGCGACGACCAGCGGCTCGGTGGGCAGCGAGTACGCCTCGCGCAGGATGCCGGCCAGTTCCTCGGAGACGGTGACGACCGCGTCGGCCCGGCCGATGAACTCCTCCTCCACCCCGGGGAAGGCGGCGGCGCGCACCGCGTCCGGCCACTCGACGCCGCGGACGTACTCGTGCGCGTCGTACAGCCAGCGGGTGGGCACGCCGCGGGCCCGCAGCCGGGCGGCGCTGCGCGCACCCACGGCGATCATCAGATGGTCGTTGGCGTGGATGACGTCCGGTTCCAGCTCCTCGACGACCGGGCCGAATGCCAGGTCGATGTCGAGCAGTTCGGGCCAGTCGGTGCGCCAGTCGCCGGTGGGCCGCGTCGCACCCGCGACCCGTCGGCACTCCCACCGGTAGGCGCGGCCGCGGCCCCGGTGCGCGTACCGGCGGGCCCGCACCCATCCGCGGAGCGCCTCCCGGGCCAGTTGCCGGGCGAGCGCGGCGGACCGCGGCTCCTGGGGGGCCGGCCGCTCGCGTGCGGGGCCGGCGAGCCAGCCGACGCGTGCCGTCTGCTCGCGCACCCAGGCCGCGTGCGCGGCCCGGGCCCGCACCCAGGCGGCGTCGTCGGGCAGTCCGAACTGGGTGAGCCGGCTGCGCACCCCGGGGCGGCGGCGTTCGGCGGCGACCACGGCCCGCACATGCGCCGAGACCGGCACCTTGATGACGCGGACCGGGCCGAGCACCGACTCCTCGCGCCGCCGGGAGGGGCTGCGCCCCACCAGCGTCACGTCCCAGCCCGCCCGGGCCGCGGCGATCGCGGTCTTCTGCACCCGCGAGTCCCCGGCGATCGTGTTGCCGACGACGACGGCCAGCCGCGGCCGCCCCCGGGGGCGCTCCTCACCCTGCCGCGCGGCGCTCCCGGCCATCCGCCCGGCGGCCGCGTCGGGGGCCTCGGGGGCGTTGCTGCCGCGCGCCGTCCGGCGCCGGATGCTGCGGTGCGTGTGCCTCATGCCGTGTGCTCCGCGTTGATGGGGGCCGTCGGATCGTGCGGGATCGTCGGATCGTGGAGGACCACCGGGTCGTGGACGGCCGCGTCGTGGGGTGCCGGTCCGCCCGGGTCCGGCGCCGCGGTGGCCGTTCCGACGGGAGAGGCCACCACGAGGGGGTCGAGGGGCCCGGCCGCGTCTCCCCCGGCCGGGGGCGCGCCGCCCCGTACCCGGCCTGCCTCGCGCGCCGACTGCAGCACGGCCGCCGACACCTCCACCGTCCGCAGCCCGTCGCGGGCCGTGACGATGCCGCTGCCCTCACCGGTGCCCTCGCGCACCGCGTCGCGGAACCGCTCGTGCTCGACGAGCAGCGGCTCGCGCTTGGGGAACGCGTAGCGGACCGCGTCGCCCTCGGCCACCCCGCGGAAGGCGCGCAGGGCCTCCCACTCGGTGGCCACCGCGCCGTTGGCGTGGAACGTCAGATCGGCGGTGAGGGTGTCCGCGACGAAGCAGCCCCGCTCGCCCGTGACGGCGGTGAAGCGCTCCTTGAGCGGGCTGAGCCAGTTCACCAGGTGGCTGACCATGGTGCCGCCGGTCAGCGAGCCGACGACGGCGACCATGTCCTCGTGCTCGCGGCCGCTCTTGGAGACGGTGCGGGCCGAGAGCGAGGCGTAGCCCTGCCCGGTGATCCAGCTCGTCAGATCGATGTCGTGGGTGGCCAGGTCCTTGACCACGCCCACGTCGGCGATGCGGTGCGGGAAGGGCCCCTGCCGCCGGGTGACGACCTGGAAGAGGTCCCCCAGCTCCCCTGCCTCCAGGCGGGTGCGCAGTTGCTGGAGCGCGGGGTTGAACCGTTCCACGTGCCCCACCCCGGCGACCAGGCCGCGCTCCTCGAAGGCGTGCACCAGCCGCCGTGCGGCCTCCGGCGTGTGCGCCAGCGGCTTCTCCAGCAGCGCGCACACGTCGTGCGCGGCGAGTTGCAGGCCGACCTCCTCGTGCAGCGCGGTCGGGCAGGCGACGACCGCGTAGTCGACGCCCAGCGCCAGCAGGTCGGCCACTTCGCGCAGCACCGGCACGCCGGGCGGCAGGGGCCCGCCGGTGTGCGGGGCTCCGGCCGGGTCGACGACGCCGACGAACTCCACGCCGTCCAGCGCGGAGAGGATCCGCGCGTGGTTGCGGCCCATCACACCCAGTCCGACGAGTCCGGCGCGCAGCCGCCGCCGGGGACCGCACCCGGTGTGCTGCTCCTCGGGCGCGGCAGCGGCGGCCGCCCCAGGGCCTGACCCGGTGTGGGACGCGCGGGCCGTCCTGGGCTCGTTGGCCGCGGGTGCCACGGGTGCGGCGGCCGCGGTCGGCGCCGCCGAGGCCGCCCTCGCCGCCGTCACCGGGTCACTCCGGCCCGGCACGCCGCGCTGTCCGCTGCGGCCACGATCCGTTCCAGATCCTCGGGTGTGAGTGCGGGGTGCACGGGCAGCGAGAGCACCTCGGCGGCGGCCTGGTCGGTGACCGGGAGGTCGGCGCCCAGGTGCGCGTACGGCTTCAGCCGGTGGATGGGCGTCGGATAGTAGACGGCGCACCCCACGCCCGCGGCCTGCAGCTCGCGCTGGACGGCGTCCCGTACGGCGGAGCCGCCCGGTACCCGGACCGTGTACTGGTGGAAGACGTGCCGGGCGCCGTCGGCGACCTGCGGGGTGACCAGTCCGCCGGCCAGGCCCGCGTCGAGCGCCTTGGCGTTGGTGCGTCGCTGCTCGGTCCACTCCGGCAGCCGTTCGAGCTGCACCCGCCCGATGGCCGCCGCCACGTCGGTCATCCGCATGTTGGCACCGACGATCTCGTTCTCGTACCGCTGCTCCATGCCCTGGTTGCGCAGCAGCCGCAGGGTGCGGGCCCGCTCCGCGTCCGGGACGACGACCATGCCGCCCTCCAGGGCGTGCATGTTCTTCGTCGGGTAGAAGCTGAAGCAGGCCGCGTCCCCGAAGGCGCCCACCGGCCGCCCGTGCAGCGCGGCGGCGTGCGCCTGGCAGGCGTCCTCGACGACGGCCAGCCCGTGCCGCTGCGCGAGCTGGGTGAGGCGCCCCATGGGTGCCGGATGGCCGTACAGGTGCACCGGCAGCAGTGCGGCGGTACGCGGACCGACGGCGTCCGCGGCGGCGTCCGGGTCCAGGCAGAAGGTCTCCGGGTCGATCTCCGCGAAGACGGGTTCGGCACCGGCGAGCCGTACCGCGTTCGCCGTGGCGGCGAACGAGAACGAGGGGACGACGACCTCGTCGCCCTGCCCGATGCCGAGCGCGAGCAGCGCCAGATGGAGCGCCGAGGTGCCCGAGTTCACGGCGACGCACGGACGGCCCTCGACCAGCGACCCGAACTCTTCTTCGAACGCCGCCACTTCGGGGCCCTGGACCACGCGGCCGTCCCGCAGGACCCGCACGGCGGCGGCGACCTCGTCGTCCCCGAGTACGGGTTTGGCGGCCGGAATCGTGGGCTTGGCAGCCGGAATCATGTCTTTTCGCAGCCCTTGCATGCGGATGTGCCCTCCGGTTCCCCCGGCAGATTCGCCCTATGTGGACCCGCATCCGGCCACCCTCTTGCATGATTTGCGTACAAATCACTCGTATTGCCTACACCCGCACCCCGGACGAGGGCGCGGCGGCGCCGTCCGCGTGCCCTCCGTCACGGAACGGACCCCCGGTCCCCCGTCATCGGCGCCGACTCCGTGAGCGGCGCCGACTCCGTGAGCGGACCGGCGCCGTCCGGAGCCCGGCTCCTCACAGGGCCCCGCCCGGCTCCTCACGGGGCACCCCGCCCGGTGCCGCTCGCGGCGCGGACCACCCGGCCCTCGCCTCGGGCCGGTCCGGACCTGCCCGGACCTGCCCCGGTTCCCGTCACAGCGCGGACAGCCCGGCCCCCGTCACGAGCGGCCCCGCACCCCCGCCCCGTGTTCCACGGGCCGCACCTCGCGGAGCCCGGGGCCGGACCCGGCCGCCCCGGCGGCGTCCTCCTCGGTCTGCTCCCGGTACCGCTCGCCCGTGCTGGGGCACTCCCACTCCCCCGGCCGCTCCGGCACCGGACGCAGCCGCACCCCGGCCCGGCCCACCCAGCCGATGCGGCGCGCCGGAACGCCCGCGACGAGGCCGAAGTCGGGAACGTCGGCTGTCACCACGGCACCCGCCGCCACCATCGCCCAGCGGCCGATCCGCACCGGCGCCACGCACACGGCACGCGCGCCGAGGGAGGCGCCGTCGGCGACCGTGACCCCCACCGCCTCCCAGTCGCCCGCCCGCTTGAGCGCACCGTCCGGCTCCACCGCGCGCGGGGCGCGGTCGTTGGTGAGGACCACGGCCGGTCCGACGAAGACGCCGTCGCCCAGGACGGCGGGCTCGTAGACCAGGGCGTGGTTCTGCAGCTTGCAGCGGTCGCCGATCCGGACCCCCGCACCGACGTAGGCACCCCGCCCGACCACGCACTCCGTGCCGAGTTCCGCACCCTCGCGCACCTGCGCGAGCTCCCACACGGTGCTGCCGTCCCCGACGGCGGCCCGCTCGGAGACCTGCGCGCCCGGCAGTGCGCGGAAGCCCCCCGCGCGCGTGTGGTGCGGCGGGCGGAAGGACGAGGCCGGTCCGGGGGCGGCGGCCGGATTCGGAGTCACCGGATCGGGAGAGGCCGGGTCGGGGGTGGGCTCGGCAGTGGGCATGACGGCTCGCTCTCTGTGCGGGGCAGTACGGGCGGAACTCCACAACGGACACAACGGATGCAACGAACACGACAGACACAGCAATCACGGCAGGCACAGCGGACGTGCCGGAGCCGGCAGTCCGGGGCCGCTTCGGCGGGCCGGAGACCGCTCCAGCCCGGTCCGGCCCGGCGAACCGGTCCGAGGCCGAATATGGCCGCGGCACGCGGCATGTCCGGCGACCGGCGCGCGCGGGCCACCCGGACTCCGCCGCTTCCCGCGGCGCCCCTCCGCCGACCGGGTGAGCGGCAACCCGGCGGCGCGCCGCACCCACGGGGCCCGGCGGACCCGGGGAGAGGCTGGCGGTATGTCCCGCTCCGACGAGATCCCCGTCCCCCAACCGGCGCAGGGACCACGGGCCTTCGGTCTGCCCGGCACACTGGTCCAGCGCTGGAACGCGCTCGCCGTCCTCGCCTGCGGCGCGACCGTCCTCGTCCTGGGGTACCGGCACCGCTGGACCAACGACGACGCGCTGATCTACACCCGCACCGTGCGGCAGATCCTGGCGGGCAACGGCCCGGTCTACAACGCCGGCGAGCGCGCGGAGACCTCCACCGGGACGCTCTGGCAGTGGCTGCTCGCCGCCGGGAGCAGCGTCCCCGGGGTGGACGACCCGCTGCGGCTCGCGGTCGCCCTGGGGCTGCTGTGCACCGTGGCGGGCTTCCTGCTGGCGCTGGACGGCACCCGCCGGATGATCCGCCTGCACCGGCCTGCGGGCGCGCTGCTGCCCGTCGGCGTGCTGGTGCTGCTCCCGCTCTGCGCCACCTGGGACTACGCGACCTCCGGGCTGGAGAGCGGGCTGTCCTTCGGCTATCTGGGCGGCTGCTGGTGGCTGCTGGTCCGGGCCCGCTCGGAACCGGAACGGGACCCGGCCCCGGATCCGGAACGGGACCGGGGCCGGGAGTCGCCCGCGCCCCGCGGGCTGCGGCACGCACTCACCGCACCCGGACGGGCGCTGCCCGCCACCGCGTTCGTGTTCGGCCTGGGCCCGCTGGTGCGGCCGGATCTCGTGCTGGTCGGTGCGGTGTTCCTGGTCGCGCTGTGGGTGGTGCGGCGCCCCCGGCCGCGCACCGCGCTCGCCTGGACCTGCGCGGCGGTCGCGCTGCCCGGCGGCTACGAACTCTTCCGCGCCGGGTACTACGGCGTACTCGTCCCGCTCCCGGCCATCGCCAAGGAAGCCTCCGGAAGCCAGTGGGGTTACGGCTGGTACTACCTGCGCAACACCCTGGACCCGTACCTGCTGTGGGTGCCGCTCGGGCTCCTCGCCGCGTACGGAGTGCTCCACCTGGTCCGGGTCCGGCGCGGAAGCAGAAACGGAAGCAGAAACGGCAGCGGCAGCGGCAGCGGCAGCGGCAGCACAGGCGAAAGCGGCAGCAGCAGCGGCTGTGCGCCGGAAGCGGCGCGCGGGGCGGACGCCGCGCTCGTGGCGGCGCCCGTCGTGGCGGGGCTGCTCTCGGCGCTCTTCGTGGTGAAGGTCGGCGGCGACTTCATGCACGGCCGGATGGTGCTGCCCGCCCTCTTCCTGCTCCTGCTGCCCGTCCTCCTGCTGCCGTTCGGACGTGCGGCGGCCCTGCTGACCGCAGCGGTGACGGGCTGGGGCCTGGTCTGCCTCGTCGCACTCCGCCCGCCGCTGGGCAGCCTGGAGGACGAGCGGATCGTCTTCGACTCGCACAGCGTCTACCAGCAGGCCCTGGGCGCGCACCATCCGGTGAGCCAGTACGACCACACCGCGGCGCCGCGGGACTTCACCCTGGTCGCCCGGCACGCCTTGCGCGAGGGCGGGCACACACTGGTGCTCCGGCTGCCCCGCGACTCCGGGTTCCCGCTGGTGCCGCTGGCGCCGCGGGTGCGGGCGCCGGTCGCGGGCGCGGAGGCGCGACTGGGGCTGGCCGGGGCCGTCCTCCCGCTGGACGGCCGGGTCGTGGACATCCTCGGCCTGGGCAACCCGCTGGGCGCCCACACCGAGCCCGTCTCGCACCGCAAGGCGGGGCACGAGAAGCCGCTGGACCGCGCCTGGATCCTCGCCGACCTGACCGCGCCGGGCGCACCGGTGCCCCGGGGCGTCGACCCGCGCCGGGTACGGGCCGCCCGGCACGCGCTGACCTGCGGCCCGCTGCCCGACCTCCTCGACTCGACCCGGGCGCCGCTGACCCCCGGCCGCTTCTGGAGCAATCTGCGGGGCTCCTGGTCCCGCACCGCCCTGCGCATCCCGCCGGACCCGCTGGTGGCCGAACGCCGGCTGTGCTGAGCGCACCGAGTCCGCCGAGCCGGTCGCAGCGGGCGAGCCGGTCGCGGCGGGCGGGTCAGCGGCGGGCCCGGCGCACGGCGCGGGTCATCATCGGGGGCAGCAGGTCGACGGCGAGCCGCCGGACGGCGGCCGCGCGGAGTGCGGGCCTGCGGGCGGTACCGGACTCGGCATGCCGCGAGACGGGCAGCACCGGCGGGTCTGCCTTGCGGGCCCCCACCAGCAGCAGCCGCCGTCCCGCGACCTCCTGCCACTGCAGCCAGCACTTGCCGCGGGCTCGCAGGTCGGCGTGGAGCGCGTCCTGCCAGGGCTCCGGGTCTCCCCAGGTGCCGTAGAACTTGTGGCCGGACACGCAGATCGGCCGCAAACCGTCCTCCAGCACGGCCTGCCAGGTGGCGCAGGCGACACCGGGCGTGTGATCGGAGCGGTAGTCGTCCAGGACGACGAGCCCGGCCGGACCGAGGGCGTCCCGCGCGGCGGCGATGTCCCCGCGCACATGCGCGTACAGATGTGAGGCGTCCACGTGGACGAAGCGGCAACTGCCGTCCGCGACCTCGCCGGGCACCGCTGTCGTCGGCGCCTGCAGGATCCGCGGCAGCGCGTCGTGGAAGGCGAGGTAGTTGGCCTCGAAGGCGCGCCGGGTCAGTGTGGCGTAGGAGCGCCGCAGCTCGCGCCCGTTGGCGTCGTCGGGCGCGGCCTCGGAGTCGAAGAGGTCGCAGACGGTGAAGCGTTCGTCCGGACCGTTCAGGTAGCCGCCCGTCAGAACGGCGCTCTTGCCCAGATAGGCACCCATCTCCAGCAGGTCGCCGCGGTGCCGGAGCTCGCGCTGCCGGGTCAGGAACCAGTCGAAGAGGATCAGGTCCGTGCGGTAGAACCAGCCGGGTACCTCCTCGAAGGTCCGGGGCCGGGGCGGTTCCGGACCGTCAGCGGCAGCATCAGCGGCAGCGGCGTCGGGCAGAGCCCGGCCGGACGAGGCGGTGGTCGTCATGGGAGGCGCTCTCCTCGGTAAGGGTGCGTACGGGCGTCCCTGAGACCTGTACCGCCCGCCGGGGCGGGCCGGAGCCCGCCGCGCCGGGTGTCGGCAGAGCTTCGGCGAGCCGCAGCGCCGCGGCCACCCGGGGTTCAGCCGCCGTTCGCGACCCGGCCCGGTACCCGGGCCCCGCCCGCGTGGGGTTCCGCGGCCCGGCCGCTTCCCTGCTGCGGGGCCCGCACCCGGGGGAGCCGCCCGTCGGACGCGGCGTCGCCCGGTTCGGCCGCGGCCCTCCCGTGCAGCCATCCGGGCAACGACGGTTCCACCAGCGGCCAGAGCACCTGCCGCACATGCGGCAGCCCCAGCAGCATGGTGAGCCCCACGGCCAGCACCGTCGTCCCCACCACCGCCAGCAGGCCGCCGGTGACCACCACCTGGTAGCCGCCGGTCTGCCGCACGGCCTCGACGACGAGCCCGTGCAGCAGGAAGGGGTAGAGCGCACAGGCACCCAGCACGGTGTAGCCGGTGCGGCGCGCGGGGACCAGCGCGAGGAACGCGGCCACGAGCACGCCGCCGAGCGCGAACAGCGCGAGCCGCACCCCCACGTACGGCAGCGGACGCAGGCCCAGTTCGTGGGCGCCCGCCTCCATCAGCAGCCAGCCGCGGCTCACCCGGGGCACCGCCCACCAGGCGCCCACCGCCGCGGCGGCCAGCACCGGCAGCGCCCACCTGCGCGCGGCACGGTTCCGCAGCGGGCGCAGCCGGTCGGCGCGCAGCCGCAGCCCCAGGACGAACCACGGCCAGTACATCAGCAGTTGGGACAGGGCCAGTTCGTCTCCCAGGTCGGTGAACCCGGCGGCGACCGACAGCAGCGCGGCGAAGGCCACCGGCCAGCGGACGGCCCGCCACAGGGGCGCCGTCAGCCGCCAGACGAACAGCGCCAGCAGGAACCAGCACGCGAAGGACGGCCGGGTCGGGGTGACGGCGAAGGGCTGCTCCCAGAAGAGGGTGCGCATTCCCGCGAAGGCCGCCTCGAAGACGAGGTAGGGGACCAGCAGATGGGTCAGCAGCCTGCGCATCTGGTCGGGCCGCCCGGTGAAGTTCCGCGACAGGTGGCCGCACACCAGCGCGAGGGCGGGCAGGTGGAAGGAGTACACCAGCAGCGAGGCGGCCTCGACGCCGCGCATGGCGTCGGCGACGGGTGCCCAGTTGTGCTCCAGGACGACGAGGAGGACCAGCAGGAACCGCGCGTTGTCGAGGAACGGGTCGCGTCCGCTCTGCCGCCCTGCCGCGGAGGCGCCGAGGGCCCGCCGGTGAAGTCCTCGGTCCGGTCTCCGGTGGGGCCCTCGGGCCGGTCTCTCCGCGCCGCCGAGGTCGTCTTCGCGCACCCCTCGGGCCTCGTCCGCCGCGCCGGGCTCCCCGGGCCGCCGGATGCCGGAGGAGGGCGGCGCCGGGGCGGGCCCGGGCAGCCCGGAGGCGGGCCCGGGCGGGCCGGGGAGAGCGCCGCCGCCGGAGCCGTCCGGCCCGGCGCAGGAGCCCAGGGCCGAGACCGTGGGCGCGTACCGCGCTGCGGCGTCGCCGTCCGGCGGCCCGGTCCGCGGCGGGGCCGCGGCGCCGGGTGCCGTGCGCGACGGAGTCACGAAGGTGTCGGTGAAAGGGTCCCAGGCCATCACGCCGTCCTTGGCTCACTCGTTCCGGGCGAGCGTCCCCGGCGCCGCGGCCGGGTGAGGCCCGGCACCGGTGGCTCGATGAGGGGCCGCGCGAGCCGCCGTACGGGCGCGGTCGACAGCAGTACGGCGACGGCGGCTCCGCAGACCGTCAGCAAACCGGCACCCAGCGGGCCCAGCGGGCGCAGCGGCGCGTCCCAGCCGTAGCCGTGCGCGGCGGTGGTCAGCAGTCCGTGCAGCAGGTACGGGTACAGCGTCACGGCGCCGAACGCGGTGATCCACCGGGTGCGCCGGGGCACCACCGCGAGGAAGGCGCCGGTCATCAGAGCCGTCACCGCGAACAGTGCGAGCCGCACGAGCAGGTAGGGCAGGGTGGTCGCGCCCAGTTCGGCCTGGCCGTAGCTCATCCACAGCCAGTGCACATCGGTGCCCGGTGCGAGGGCGTACGCCGCGGCGCCGCCGGCCGCGAGCACCAGCGGGGCGCACCACCGCAGCGGGACGCTGGTCCGCAGCCGGGCGAAGTGGGCGGGCCGCAGAGCCAGTCCGAGGACGAACCACGGCAGGAACATCAGCACCCTGGGCAGCGCCAGGTCGTCCCCGAGCGTGGAGGTGCCGGCCGCGAGCGAGACGAGCACGGCGACCGGCAGCGGCCAGGGGATCACCCGCCACAGGGGGACCGTCAGCCGCCAGACGAAGAGTGCGGCCAGGAACCAGCACACGAACGTGGGCTCGGTCAGGGTCAGCCGGAACGGCTTCCCCCAGGCGGCGGTCTCCACCGCGGTGTAGAGCACCTCGAAGACGAGGTACGGCACCAGGACCCCGGCCACCAGCTTGCGCAGTTGCGCGGGCCGTCCGGTGAAGCCGCGGGAGAAGTAGCCGCTCAGCAGGATGAAGGCGGGCATGTGGAAGGCGGAGATCCACAGATAGCCGGCCTTGACGGTGCGGGAGCCCTCGACGAGCCCCATCGGCCAGGTGTGGCCGATCACGACGAGCACGATGAGCAGGAACTTCGCGTTGTCGAGGAACGGGTCCCGCGCGGGGCGCCCCGTGCCGTCGGTCGCGCCCCCGGCGCTGCTGTCGGTCGCGTCGTCGGTCGCGCTGGGGGCCGCACCGGCAGGTGTCCCGAAGGCGACTGCAGCCCCAGGGTCGACCGCTGCCTCCGAACCGGCCACCGCCCCAGGACCGAAGGGCGCCGCGGAGGCGACCGGCGCCTCGGAAGGCGCCCGCGCCCCGCGGTCGGTCCGCGCCCCGGAAGCGGCCGCCGCCGGGGCGGCCCCCGCGCCCCCCTCGGCGTCCGCGCCGTCCGCGGGCACGCCGGAACCGGCGGGCGGGCCGCCGTCGGTGCCGCCCGGTCCGGCTGGGTCGATGATCTTCGAGGCCATTGATCAGACAGTAGGCGCGGCGGCTGCCCATCCGGGCGCGGCATGCCGCCGCGAGGGCCGAACGAGGGACATACGAGTGTTACGAGCGCATCCCCTCCCTTTTCACACCTCAAATAGGCGGTGGAAATCATCTGTTTTCGAGCATGTGGACATGCGCAGCACGGAGAAGGGGAAGCCGCGGATGAAGATCGTGTTCCTGCTGGACAACGCCTACGGAATCGGCGGGACGATCAGGTCGACGGTGAACCTCTCCGGAGCGCTTGCCGATCGGCACCAGGTGGAGGTCGTCAGCCTCCGCCGGTCGCGCCAGGAACCCGCACTCGCCTTCGACCCCCGCGTCACCCTCACCTCCCTCATCGACCTGCGCCGCTCCTCCCCCGGCTACGACGGGGACCACCCGGACTACCGGCGGCCCAGCGAACGCTTCATCGAGGGCCGCGACCACGTCGAGCGCGGCATCGCCACCCGGCTGGGCGACCTGCGGGTGAGGGAGGTGCTGGAGCGGTTGGACGCGGACGTCGTCATCGGGACCCGGCCGAAGATCAACGACTACCTCGCCGCCTACGGCACCGACCGCTACCTGCGCATCGGGCAGGAACATCTCACCCACGCGATGCACAGCGACCACATCCGCAGCCACCAGGACGCCGCCCTGGCCCACCTGGACGCCTTCGTCACGGTCTCCTACGCGGACGCAGCGGACTACCGCGCCGCCCTGCCCGAGGTGCGGGCCGAGATCACCTGCGTGCCCAACGCGGTACCCGCCTCGCAGGTCGAGCCCTCCGACGGAGCGGCCAAGCTCATCGTCGCCGCGGGCCGCCTCATCAAGGTCAAGCGGTACGACCGGCTGCTGCGCGCCTTCGCACTGGTCGCCGGCGTCCACCCCGACTGGTCGCTGCGGCTGTACGGGCGCGGCCCGCAGCAGGACGCGCTGCGGGCCACCCTGAACGACCTCCGCCTCCACGACCGCGCGTTCCTGATGGGCGTCCACTCCCCCATCGAGACGGAGTGGGCGAAGGGCTCCGTCGCGGCCGTCTCCTCCGACGCCGAGTCCTTCGGCATGACCCTGGTGGAGGCCATGCACTGCGGCGTCCCGGTCGTCAGCACCGACTGCCCGTACGGACCGGGAGAGATCATCACCAACGGCGAGGACGGGCTGCTCGCCCCGCTGGGCGGCAGCGAGGAGACGACCGTACGCGGCTACGCCGACGCCCTGCTCCACCTGATCGAGGACCCGGACCTCCGCTCCCGGATGGCCGGCGCGGCCCGGGAGAAGGCCGCCCGCTACTGCCCCCAGCGGGTGGCGGGCGAGTACGAGGCCCTGATGACCCGGCTGCTGGCGGGCCGTCCCGGCGCGGGCGCCGCCCCCGGCCGCGCCGTACCGGAAGCCGCACCGCCGAGCGGCGGCCCCGGACGGGCGACCGGACCGGCGGGGGCAACCGGATCCGGACAGCCGAAGAGATCCGCCCAGGCGGACGGGCACGCACAGCCGGCCGGACCCGCGCAGTCGACCGGGCCCGTCCAGGCGGCCGGACCCGTCCAGTCGGCCGGACCCGTCCAATCGGCCGGATCCACACAGCGTGCCGGCTCCACGCAGTCGGCGGAAGACGCGCGGACCGGGTCGGGAACACCGCGCGAGCCTGCCGCCCGGCAGTCCGCATCCGCGGCATCCGCCCCCCGCGCGGGCCGCCGGGTGCGGGTCGCACGGACCGCCCGCCGTCTCGTGCCGCGGGCGCTCGTCCCCGCGCTGCGCCCCGTGGCCCGCGCCCTGCGGGTGGGCGGAGGCGCACCGGGCGGCACCCCCAAGGGAATGCGGCGCCCGGTCGCCCGGGCGCGGGCCGAGCGGGACGGGGCGCTGCTGGTGCGGCTCCGGGCCGACACGCTCCCCAAGGGCGCGGCGGTACTGTCCCTGCACCCCCGGCACCGGGACGACTCCGCACCGGTCCGCCTCCCGCTGCCGTCCCGCGACCGGGCGGACGCGGACGGCTGGGTCACCCTCCGGCTGGAGCGCTCCGGAACGGATCTGTACGAGGCCCGGTGGGACGCCTACGTGGAGCGCACCTCCGACGGCGCTGCCAAGCGGGTCAAAGCCCTCCTCGTGGAGACGGCGCACCTGCTCTCCACGCCGCCGCCGCTCGCCGGCGACGGCACCCTGAATCCGCGGATCCCCTATGTCACCGGCGACGGCTACCTCGCCGTGCGGGCCTGGTCCCGCACCCGGCACGCGGAGGTCACCTCGATCGAGCTGGGCGAACATGGCTATACCCTCACGGCGCGGCTGTACGGGCGGGGCACGCGCCCGGCGCTGTCCCGGCGCACCGAGGAACTGTCCGGCGGGCCGGTGCTGGCGGCGGTGCCGCGCGACAACCCGCGCCAGGCGTTCGAGTTCCCCGGACGGTGGAGCGGCGACAACGCGGAGGGCACGGACCACCCGGACACCGTGCGGATGGAGCTGCCCTTCGAGCTCCCCGCCGCGTTCGCCGACGGCGCCCCGGAGGGCGTGTGGGACCTGTGGCTGCGCCCCGGCCTCGGCCCGGAGAGGATGCGCCTGGGGCGGCTGCTGGGCGACCTGCCGGACCGCAAGAAGACCGATGTCGTCCCGCCCACCCGGCTCGGCGACAGCGGCCAGGCCGTCCAGCTCTACTTCTCGCTCAACAACAACCTGGTCCTCGCCCTGCGCTCCCTCGCCCCGCACCCGGCGGACCAGATGCGGCAGGCCGGGGCCGAACAGGCCCCCCGGGGCGGCGCGGCGGCGGACGCCGCGAGCCGTCAGGGCCGGCCGTCCTCGCCGAGCACCCCGACCCGCGCCTGATCCGGCCCGGACGCGGCCGCGTCCGGGCCGTCCTCCCGCAGGTGCCGGGCGCGGACCTCGGCCTCCCGCGCCAGGGCCTGCACGGCCTTGTCGAAGCGGACCAGCGAGGGGGGCTCGGCCGGGCCGAGCAGCCGCACCTTCAGCGCGGCGCGGGCCGGGGCGAGCGCGTCCTCCTCCGGATGCCGCACGGTCCGCAGCAGTCCGGGAACCCCCGCGCCGTCCGGGCCCAGCACGGTCGCCGCGCGCACGGTGGGGAAGGCGCGGCGGAAGCCGTCCTCGGTCATCCCGCTGGTGTTGGCGACCGCGTACGGCTTCTCGCTGGTGAGGTAGTCCGAGACCACCGAGGAGACGTCCGAGACGAGCACGTCGGCCTCGTTGAAACAGCTGAACAGCCCCGGCCGCGGGCCGTCGACGACCTGGTGCTGCCCGGCGGGCCGCGCCGCCCAGTACGCCTCCTCCCACCTGCGCAGAGCCTCGGCCGTCTGCTGGGCACGGCCCGGCGCGGGCGCCTGCTGGTGCAGCATCCGCTCCACCTCGTCCGCGTGCTGCCGCAGGTCGGCGCGGGTCAGCTCCTCCAGCGCACGGGTCGCCTCCTCCAGCGCGGCGACCGCCTCCGGATCCGGCTGCGCACGCCCGGCGCCCGCGCGGTGGACCAGCGCGCGGATGCGCCGGTCCGCTGCGCCGGCGCGCGGGTCGATCGAACCGGTCATCGGGTGCGGTTTGTACAGCAGCCGCACCCTCGGGTCGGCCAGCAGCGCCCGGACGATGTTCTCCCCCGCCGTGAGCACCGAGGTGTTGCCCGGATCGTCGGTGAACCCCTCCCAGGTGGGCGCGTAGAGCACGGTCAGCAGACCGTCTCCGCCACCTGCCGCGCGGGCACCGGCGTGCCGGATGGGAGCGAGTTGGGGGCGGCCGACTTCGACGACGTCTTTGTCGTCCACGCCGACCTCGGCGAGCCGGTAGCGCTCGCGGGCGGCCTCTCCGGCGACCCA
>NZ_FOGO01000007.1 GCF_900111245.1 Streptomyces qinglanensis
CATCGTCGCCGCCTGCAACTACGCCGCCGACCGCTACGGCAGCATGGACAACGTCGACTCCGCCTACTGACAACACCCCCCCACACACGCCCACACGCCCACACGCCCACCGGCACCACACCAGCACCACCGCCACACCCCCCCCAGGGAGCGGGCGGGAGGAACACCCCTCCCACCCGCTCCCTCGTGCGTCCGGGGCGGGCGGTGAGCGAGCCGCCTCAACCGGCGCTGCCCCGCTCCGCGTAGTAGTGGGTGAGCACCGCCTCGGCTCCGGAGCCCTGGGCGGTGACGATGCGTTGGTGGCGGGCCGCTCGAAGGTCACCCGCGACCAGGAGGCGGGGGTGTTGGGCCGCGGGCGGGCAGTAGCCGTCGGGGCCGGGCGCGAGGTCGCCGTCGAGTGGCGCGGCGCGGGAGCCGAGGTTGCCGAACAACGCCCGGGTCCGGACCTCGTGCACCCGGCCGTCGGTGCACCGCGCCGCGATCCGGTAGCCGCTGTCCAGGGACACCACGGTGGCGTGCTCGACCTCGTACAGCCGTACCCGGGCGTCGTCGGCGACCTCCGTCGTCTTGTACGCGTCTCCCGCCGGGTGCAGTACCTCCAGCCGCGCAGCGGCCTCGGGGCGGGTCCGCAGCCAGGTACCGAGCGGACGGTCGGCACCGAGCACCACGGCCGGATCCCCCGCCCCGACGTCCGCGGCTCGTGCCCTCCACAGCGGCGGCGGCCGCAGCCCCTCCGGGGCCTCGATCCACGCCGCGTGCCCGGGGGTCAGCGCGGTGGCCCCGGTGGCCACCAGCACGGCGCCCGCGGTGAGCGTGCGGCCGTCCGCGAGGACGGTCTCGGCCCGGTCCCGGTGGGCTCGCACCCGGAGGGCGCGCGCCTGCAGGAGGGTGCACCGGCCGGTCTCCCGCGCCCGTTCGACGTCCGCGGCGAGCGCCCGGGCGAGGGCGGTGCCGTCGCTCCAGCCTCCGGGGACGTTCTCCAGCGCGCCGATGTCCCACGCCTTGCCACCCACCCGGTCGGCCTCGACGAGGACCGAGCGCAGACCCAGCCCGGCCGCCATGAGCACCGCCGCGACCCCCGCCGGTCCGGCGCCGACGACCACCAGTTCCGGGTCCACGCACACTCCTTCGTCCGCGCTCCGCCCGCCGGGCCGCTCCCGGCGTGCCGTGCCCCCACACGGTCCCATCCCCGACGCGGGCGGCCCGGTCCCCGGTCCGGCCGGTACCCGCTGCAAGGGACAATCGTGCGGTGATGGACGACGACCCGTATCTGTGGCTGGAAGAGATCGAGGGCGACGCCGCGCTCGACTGGGTGCACGCGCGCAACGCGGAGACCGTGGCGGAACTGACCGCCGATCCCGGGTTCGAGACGCTGCGCGGTGAGGTGCGGGAGGTCCTGAGCGATCCCGCGCGGATTCCGTACGTCAGGCGCCGGGGGCCGCATCTGTACAACTTCTGGCGCGACGCCGGCCACCTCAGAGGAGTGTGGCGGCGCACCACCCTGGAGGAGTACCGGCTGCCGGAACCGCGCTGGGAGACCCTGCTGGATCTGGACGCGCTGGCCGCGGCCGAGGACGTGCCCTGGGTGTGGGCGGGCGCCTCGGTGCGGCGGCCGGATCTGGGGCGGGCGCTGGTGGAGCTGTCCCGGGACGGGGCGGACGCCACGGTCGTACGGGAGTACGACCTGGAGGCCCGTGCGTTCGTGGGGGACGGGGAACACGGCTTCGTACTGCCGGAAGCCAAGAGCTCCGTCGGCTGGATCGACGAGGACCACCTCTTCGTCGGCACCGACACCGGCCCGGGTTCGCTGACCGCGTCCGGCTATCCGCGCACCGTGCGGCGGTGGCGGCGCGGCACCCCGCTCGCCGAGGCCCCGGTCGTCTTCGAGGGGCGGGAGGAGGACGTGTCGGTCGCCGCCTGGCACGACCCCACGCCGGGGTTCGAGCGGAGCCTGGCCGCCCGGAACCGGGACTTCTGGCACCGCGAACTCTTCCTGCTGGGGCCGGACGACACTCCGGTGCGGATCGAGGTGCCGGACGACTCCCTGGCCCGGGTGCACCGCCAGTGGCTGCTGGTGCGGCTGCGCTCGCCCTGGCTGGACCGGCCCGCCGGAGCGCTGCTGGCCTTCGGCTTCGACGCGTTCCTGAGCGGCGAGCGGTCGCACGAGGTGCTGTTCACGCCCGACGAGCGCACCGTCCTGGACGGCTACGCCGCCACCAGGCGCCATGTCGTCCTGGAGACCCTCACCGATGCTTCCTCCAGGCTGCACCTGCTCTCCCCGGACGCGGGCGGCGGCTGGTCGCGCAGTCCGCTCGGTGAGGTGCCGCCGCTGTCGACGGCCACTGTGACCGCGACCGCTCCGGACGAGGAGGACGAGAACGCGGAAGAGGTCCTCTTCGACGTCGACGGGTACCTGCAGCCCTCAGCGCTGTGCCGGGTGGCGGCCGACGCGCCGCAGCCGGAGACGCTGAAGCGGGCACCGGCCCGCTTCTCCGCCGAGGGGCTGTGCGTACGGCAGCACTTCGCCGTCTCGGCGGACGGGACGCGGGTCCCCTACTTCGTCGTCGGGCCGGAGCACCCGGAGGGGCCGGCCCCGGCGCTGCTGTACGGCTACGGCGGGTTCGAGGTGTCCCTCACCCCGTCCTACTCCGCGGTGACGGGCCGGACGTGGCTGGAGCGCGGCGGCACCTACGTGGTGGCGAACATCCGCGGCGGAGGCGAGTACGGTCCCGCGTGGCACCGCGCCGCGCTCGGTGCCGACCGGGACCGGGCCTTCGAGGACTTCGCCGCTGTCGCCCGGGACCTGACGGCCCGGGGCATCACCGTTCCCGAGCGGCTCGGTGTCGCCGGCGGCAGCAACGGGGGTCTGCTGACGGGCGTCATGCTCACCCGCTGCCCCGAGCTCTTCGGCGCGGTGGTCGCCGAGGTGCCGCTGCTGGACATGCTGCGCTTCCACAAGCTTCTCGCGGGCAACTCCTGGGTCGCCGAGTACGGGGACCCCGACGACCCCCGCGAGCGGGCGCATCTGCGGCGCTGGTCGCCGTACCACAATCTGGCCGCCGACCGGCCGTACCCGCCGCTGCTGCTGACGACCTCGACCCGCGACGACCGGGTGCACCCGGGCCACGCGCGGAAGATGGCCGCCCGAATGCGTGACCTGGGGCTGCCGGTCCGGTATTACGAGAACACCGGGGGCGGGCACGCGGGTGCCGCCGACCACGAACAGGCCGCCTTCGTCGAGGCGCTGGTCCACACCTTCCTCTGGACCACCCTGGGCGGCCAGGGCCGGGTGCCGGACTGAGCCGGGGCCCGGCGCCTCAGCCCAGATGCGCCTGGAGCGCCTCGCGGACGGCGTCCGGGCCGGGCGCCTCGGCGGCCCAGGCCGCGTACCCGTCGGGGCGGACCAGGAGGGCGGTGCGGCGGTCGCCCGCCCAGTGCCGTACGGCCAGCGGGCCTGTTTCCCCGGCGGCGGGGGGCGTTGCCGCCTTCGGGGCGATCAGGACGAACCGGCCGCCGCGGAGGGCCTCGTGGAGTCGGCTGCCGTCCGCGAGGCGCACATCGGGGACGCGGCGGCCGGTGAGCCGGTGGGAGCCGCGCGGGGCCGGGTAGCGGTAGCCGATGCCGGTGATCCGTCCGGTGACCGCGCGGCGGGCCGGGCCGACGGTGTCGAGGACGGTGGTCAGCACCCCGCGCGCGGCCCGCGCCCAGGGGGTCTTCGCCATGGCGAGCCGGACGATTCCGCCGCTGCTGCGCAGCACGGAGGCACCGACGGGGTGCCGTTCGGAGTGGTACGTGTCGAGCAGTGCGTCGGCGGCGTGCCCGGCCGCGACCCGGGCGAGCTTCCAGCCGAGGTTCGCTGCGTCCTGCAGCCCGGTGTTCATCCCCTGGCCGCCGGCGGGGGTGTGGACGTGGGCGGCGTCGCCCGCCAGGAAGACCCGGCCGACACGGTAGGCGGGTGCCTGGCGCTCGTCGCTGTGGAAGCGGGACATCCAGCGCGCGTCGTACATCCCGAAGTCCCGCCCGAGTGCACGGCGGGTGATCTCCTTGACCTCGTCGAGTGCGACTTCCTCGTGATCGGGGACGGCCCGGCCGCGGTGCCACCCGATGACCCGGTGGTAGCCGTCGCCGAACGGCGCGATGAAGGCGAAGGCGTCGCCGACGGCGTCGACGGTGAGGAGCGACTCGGGCTGCTCGGCCAGTCGCACGTCGGCCAGCACGACGGACTTGATGACGGAGCGGCCGGGGAAGGGCAGTCCGACCGCCTCGCGTACGGCGCTGCGCATCCCGTCGGTGCCGACCACGTAGGAAGCCCGGAGGGTCCCGGGGTCCGCGGCCGGTCCGCGTACGTGGACCGACACACCGTCCGCGTCCTGGGTCAGCCCGGTCAGTTCGGTCTCGTACCGGAAGTCGGCACCGGCGTCGACGGCGCGCCGGTGCAGGACCTTCTCGACCTCGTACTGCGGGAGGACCAGGAGGTGGTTGAAGCGGCTGGGAAGGGTGTCCAGGCCGATGGACAGCTTCCCGAAGAGGCGCAGCCGCTCCAGAGGCCGGCCGACGGCCTCCAGGTCGTCGGCGAGTGCCCGCGCGTCGAGGAGTTCGAGGGTGCGGGCGTGCAGGACGAAGGCGCGGGAGAGATTGCTGATCCCCTCGCCGCGCTTCTCCAGGACGGTCACCGGGATGCCCGCCGCGGCCAGATCGCCGGCGAGGAGGAGACCGGTGGGGCCGGCGCCGACAACGATCACGGTGCGGGTGCCGCGGGTGGTGCCGGATTCAGCCGTGCTGCTCATCAGGACCTCCTGGACTGCCAACGACTGTTGGCCAACGCTCGTTGACCTCGTGGCGGCAACACTAGGACCCGCGGCGAAAGACGTCAACGCTTGTTGGCCAACGATTGTTGGCATACGCTCGCAGACGTGACCCGAAGCAAGCCCCCCGCCCCCGCCGCCTCTCGGCGCTCCGCCACGACCCGGACCGCCATCCTCGACGCCGCCCGCGAACGCTTCGCCGCCGACGGCTACGAGCGGGCGACGATCCGCGCCATCGCCAGGGACGCCGGTATCGATCCGTCCATGGTGATGCGCTACTACGGCAACAAGGAGGGGCTGTTCGCCGCCGCCGTCGCCGTGGACCTCGAACTGCCGGCTCCGGGTGCCCTGCCGCGCGAACGCATCGGTCACGCCCTGGTGGCGCACTTCCTCCGGATGTGGGAAGACGACGGAGAACTCACGGCGCTGCTCCGGGTCGGCGCGACCAACGAGGCCGGAGCAGCGCGCATGCAGCACATCTTCCAGGAGCAGCTCCTCCCCGTCGTACGGGAGATGCACCCCGACCCGGAGCAGGCCGCGGTACGGGCCGCGCTGGCCGCATCCCAACTGCTGGGCCTCGGACTGACCCGCTACGTGCTGCGGCTGCCGCCGGCCGTGGCGCTGGACCGCGAGGAGATCGTGGCGTGGCTGGGGCCCACGCTGCAGCGCTATCTGACCGCGGCCCACCCGTAGGCGGCGGGCGGGCCCCGTCCGCCGATCCGTCGGCCCGGCCCGCCCGCGCGGGAGCGGACGGACTCCGGTGTGCGCCTCAAGGACGCCGGGAGGCGCCGCCCTTCAGGCCGCCCCGGGCACACTCCCGGAGACAGCGGCCCGAGGGGCCGCCCCGGCTGTCGGTGCGGCCACCGGTTCCCGGTCGCCTGCCAGCACCTCGGCCGCGGCCACCCCGGAGGCGGCACTGGCGCCGTGGGTGTAGATCTGCGCGGCGCCCTCGGCGGTGGCTCCGGGCAGCCCCATCTCCACCACGATCGCGTCCGGCCGCGCGGCGGTGAGGGCGGCGGCCGCCCGGCTCATCCACGCGTGCCGCGACGCGTCCCGGACCACCACGACCAGTGGTCGCCCCGCGGCGGGCGCCAGTGCGCAGCCCTCCAGCGTGACGGTGCGCTCCTGCAGTTCGTCGCCGCGCACCCGCACGGAGGTGGTACCCGGAAGCCGCTCCTGCAACGGAGCCGCGACACCCCACGGGGTCTGGTCGCCGATGGCCATGTTGGTGACCGGTGCCAGCTCCACCACGTGCGGCGCGGCGCGCAGCGGCAGGCGCTCCCCGGCCGCCCCGCCGAGCCGGACGGCACGGCGGGCGGCGACACGGCCGATGTCCTCACCCGTCTCCCCGGCGCTCCGGTCGGCCCGCAGCCGTGCCGACCACTCGGCGAACTCCGCGACCCGGCCCGCTGCTTCGGCCAGCCGCTCCTCGGACAGGCCACCGTCGGCGACGGCACCGGCCAGGGCCTCGACCAGTTGCCCGGCAGTGGCCTCCTCGGCGCTCTCCCCGCCGACGCAGATGGCGTCCACCCCGGCCGCGACGGCCCGCACTGCCGCCCCCTCGATCCCGTAGCGCCGGGTGACGGCACCCATTTCGATGGCGTCGCTGACGATCAGGCCGTCGAAGCCCAGCTCCCGCCGCAGGAGCCCTTCGAGGACGGGCCGGCTGAGGGTGGCCGGGAGCTCGGAGTCGTAGGCGGGGACCAGCAGATGACCGCTCATGACCGCGCGGACACCGGCCTGGAGCGCGGCCCGGAACGGGGGCAGCGCCTGCGCGGCGATCTCGGCGGCGTCGGCACCGTAGGTGGGCAGTTCGTGGTGCGAGTCGGCGGCGACGTCACCGTGCCCGGGGAAGTGCTTGACGCAGGCGGCCACGCCCGACGACTGGAGTCCGCGGATCCACCCGGCGGTGTGGCGGGAGACCAGCTCGGGGACCGCACCGAAGGAGCGGACCCCGATGACAGGGTTGTCGGGGTTGGAGTTGACGTCCGCACTGGGCGCGTAGTCCAGGCTCACTCCCGCGGAGCGCAGTTGGCGGCCCAGGTCGGCGGCGACGGCCTCGGTCAGCTCCGGGTCGTCGACGGTGCCGAGGGCGAAGTTGCCCGGCCTCGTGGAGCCGGTGGCCCACTCCATCCTGGTGACGTCGCCCGCCTCCTCGTCGACGGCGACGACGAGCTCGGGGTTCTCCGCGCGGAGCCGGGCCGTCAGCCGGGCGACCTGGTCGGGGGAGGCGATGTTGCGGGAGAAGAGCACGACGGAGGCCAGGCCGTCGCCGATCTCGCGCAGGATCCAGTCGGGCGCCTCGGTGCCGACGAATCCCGGCTGCAGGACGGAGAGCGCGAGTCGGCGCAACTCGCTGCTGTGCTTCTTGGCGGACATCGACCGCGCCTTTCGGTGGGACCGGTACGTCGGCGACGGCAGGAAGCGGTTCCGCGCCGTCGATCATCTTGGTATAGACCAACGCTGTACGCCCCAGATTAACCACACGCGTCAAGGGTGGTTCCGCACCGTCGAGAGCCGGGCACCGGCGCCGCACATCGCCGCACCGGCCATCGGGCCCCGGGTCGGCGGGAGTTGACATTCGATTTGGTCTAGTCCAACTTTGGTGGGGCGCGAGCCAAAGGAGAGACACATGTGGCACGCGTTCCGCTTCGCGGCGGAGCGCCCCGCATCGCTGCGCCTCCGGACCGTCGCAACGTGACCCGCCCGTGGACCGGGGGACGGTCGCGGGCGCCCGCCGTCCGCAACCGGCGACCGCCGCCGAGCGCCCCGCCGGGCCCCTGCCCTCCGCGCCGCAACCCGGCCGCGAACCGCACACCTGCCACCCGGCCGGTCACACGCCACCGCACACCCACCCGGACGTACGACTACCGCACACCCACCGGACGTACGACTGCCGCTCGCCCTCCCGGGGACGGCAGTGAGCACCTGGAGCACCGCATGGCGACGTCTGACCCCTACCTTTATCGAGCCGCATCGAACATCCCCTACTTCAGCGCGGACGGCGACACCTACCTGGCGCGGACGCCGCTGCGCGAACTCCGCAAGACCCGCCCCCTCCGGGTGCTGTCCGAGGAGGACTTCACCTTCTGGCAGACCTACGGCTACATCGTGGTGAAGGAGGCGATCCCCGCCCCGGCCGCCCGGCGGCTGCTGGACTTCGCCTGGGACTTCCAAGGACTCGACCCCGACCGTCCGGAGACCTGGTACCAGGAGCGCGCGTTCCGTTCCGACCTGGAACGGGAGCTGCACATCTACGGATTCGTCGAGGCGTACCACCACCAGCTCATCTGGGACAGCCGCCAGACCCAGCGGGTGTACGACGCCTTCGTCGACGTGTGGGACTGCGAGGAGCTGTGGGTCACCCTGGACCGGCTCAACCTCAATCCGCCCAACGTCCGCAACCGCGACCGGGCCCTGATCGAGCGCCGGGAGCGGGGCTTCGACATCGAGCTCCACTGGGACATCGACACCTCGCTCGGCGTACCGCCGCAGCGGGTGCAGGGCGTCATCGCGCTCAACGACACCGAACCGGCGCTGGGCGGCTTCCAGTGCTGCCCCGAACTCTTCCGGCGGTTCGACCGCTGGAAAGCTTTGCAGCCGGAGGACCGCGACCCGATCCGGCCCGCGGTCGACCGGCGGGAGATGCCCGTGGTGCGGCCCGAACTGGCGGCCGGGGACCTGCTCATCTGGAACGGGCTGCTCGCGCACGGAGTCGCGCCCAACACCTCAGAGCAGGGAGTGCGCTCGGTCCAGTACCTGTCGATGATGCCCGCGCTGGAGAGCCACCGCAGCCTGCGGCAGTCGCGGACCGGCTCCTGGCGCCACCTCAGCACTCCGGACTGGAACCCGACCCTGGTCGGTGACCCGGACCGGCACGAGTCCCAGCGGTACGGACCGGCCGAACTCACCGGACTGGGCGCCAGGCTGCTGGGGCTGGAGTCCTGGCACGGCCCGGACGGCGGCACCGGCACCGGCACCGGCACTCGCGAAGGCACCGGCGAGAGCGAAGGCACCGAGACCACCGCGGCCACCGGGGAAGAGACATGCGCCGTATCTGTCTGACCCTGCCCACCAACAGGCCCTGCGCCGCCACGATCGCAGCCGTCGGCGCGGAGGCCGGCTACGCCGCCGCGCACTTCGGCGCCGAGGTCCGTCTGCTGATCCTCGACTCCTGCTCCCCGGCCGCGTACGCCGAACACGGCGCAGCCGTGCGGAGCCTGCCGCCCTCCCCCGGGGTCACCGTCCACCACCTGGACGAGGCCCGGCAGGCCGACTTCCTCCGGCGGGTGACCGAGCGCACCGGGTACGCCGAACCCGCGCTGCTGCGCGAACTGCTGCTCCCCGAGGCGCTCTCCTACGGCGCCTGCACCGACCGCGCCTTCCTGCTCGCCGCCGCGCTCGGCTGCGACTCGGTGCACCGCAGGGACTCCGACAGCCGGTACCAGACCGTGCACGGCTCCCCCGTCTTCCCCGTCCACCAGGAACTGTTGTCACTGGGCGAGCGCGCCGGTGACGCTGCGGCACACGTGGCGGAGACCGCGCTGGCCGCAGAGCACACCGGCAGGCGAGTCGCGCTGGTGGGCAGTTCGTTCATCGGGGCACCGTCGGTGGACCTCGGGGACATGCCGAGCACCGACCCGGACATCCACCACGAGGTCGTCAGCCTGTGGGCACCCGCGCACTGGTCCGCTCGGCAGAAGCGGGAGCTGGTGCGGGAGTCGTTCCTGGGCGCCGGCACCCGGCCCTTCGAGCGGGACCACTCGCTGCTGACGCTGGTGGACCCGATGCGGGTGGACATGTGCAACGTCAGCTTCCACGGCGTGCACGAGAGGGTGCCGCTGCCGCCGGCGCGGGACACCATCGGCAGCGACTACTTCCTGCTCCATCTCGTCCGCCACGCCGGGCTGCCCGGTGTGCTGCACAACCGGAACATCGTCAACTACCACACCACCGAGCGGCGCACCGACCAGGGATTTCTGGCCTACCAGCGGCGCTTCGCCAAGTTCCTGCTCTCGATGCTCTACTTCCACTCCCTCTACGAGGCGATGGCCCGCGCGGGCGACGCGCTGCTCGACAGCGACGGGCAGGTGCGCGGATCCGCGGTCGCCGAACTCGCCGGCCGGAGCACCGCGCTGGACCGCGGCGAGAACGTCCAGCGGCTCGACGCACTCGACTCCGCCTACCGCAGGCTGGGCGGCCGCTACGCGACCGTCGCCGACCGGCTGAGCGCCGACCGGGAGCAACTGCTGGACGAGGCGCGCAGCGACATCGCGGACTTCGCGCTGCTGACCGAGGCGTGGGAGGAACTGGTGGCCGCCGCCCGGCACACACCGGTGACGGCCGAGCCGGAGGTGAGCCGCCGATGAGCACGGACACCCGGGTGCGGCGGCCCGGTCCTGACCTCCCGGGCGCCGCCGCTCCCGGCGCTGCGCCCCCGTCCGCGGCGCTCACCGCGGCCCTCGCCGCTGCGGACACCGACCGGATCGTCTTCGATCTGACGGGCATCGAACGCAGCTACGACGCCCTGTGCCGGGAACTGCCCGGCGTCCGGGTCCGGTTCGCGATGAAGGCGTGCCCGGTGGACGAGGTGCTGGCCGTACTGGCGCGCCGGGGCGCGGGCATCGACGCCGCGGGACCGAACGAGGTGCGTCAGGCGCTGCGGGCGGGGGTACCGGTCGGACGGATGCACTACGGGAACACCGTCAAGTCGGACGCGGACATCGCCGCCGCGTACCGGCTCGGTGTCCGGCAGTTCGCCACCGACAGCCTGGAGGACGTGGCCGCCGTCGCCGCCCATGCCCCCGGATCGCGCGTCTTCTGCAGGGTGCTGACCAGTGGTGAGGGCGCCGTGTGGGGGTTCGGCACCAAGTTCGGGTGCCCACCGGGCGAGGCGGCGGCGGTGCTGGAGGCCGCCGGTGCCGCGGGGCTGGTGCCCTCGGGCGTTTCGGTGCACGTCGGATCCCAGCAGATGACGGCGGAGGCGTGGCGCGGCGCCCTGGAGGAACTGGGCGGTGTGCTGCGCACCCTGGTCGGGCGGGGCATCAGGCCGGAACTGGTCAACCTCGGCGGCGGGCTGCCCGCGCTCGGATATCTCGACCGGCGCGGCCGGCCCCTCGAACCGCCCCTGGACAAGATCTTCGCGGTGCTGCGGGAGGGCATGACCGAGCTGCGGCGCACCGCGGGCGTCCCCCTGGAGTTCGTGGTGGAGCCGGGGCGCCACCTCGTCGCCGACCACGGGGCGATCCGCGCCCGCGTCAGCCGGCTCGCCAGGCGCCGCAAGCCGGACGGCGAGGAGCAGTACTGGCTGTACCTGAGCTGCGGGAAGTTCAACGGCCTCTACGAGATGGACGCCGTGCAGTACCGGCTGGTGTTCCCGGGGCACCGCGGAACCTCCGGCCCGCACGTGCCCGCAGTGGTCGCGGGCCCCACCTGCGACAGCGACGACGCCTACTCCGCCGAGCACGGACTGGTCCCGGTACCGAGAGCGCTGGCGTCGGGCGAACCGGTCTGGGTGCTGTCCTGCGGCGCGTATGCGACCAGCTACACCACCCGCGGCTTCAACGGGATCGCCCCGCTCCCCCACCACTGCACGTCCTCGTCCGTCCGGCCGGCCGGTCAGCGGCCGGATCCCGCGAGCATCCCCGTCGCGGAGGAGGGGAGCGATGGCTGAGCCGGTGCGCCGCGAGGCCGCCGTCATCCGCCCCATCGTGGACGGCGACTGGGACGCCATCGCGGAACTGGAACGGGACGCCTACGGCAGCATCGGCCTCTCCGAGGGGCGGGCCGCGCTGCAGGCACGGGCGAACGCCTCACCGGCCACCTGCTTCACGCTGGATCTCGGCCTGCGGACCGTCGGCTACGTACTGGCCCTGCCCTACCCCGCCTTCCGCTATCCCGGCCTGGAGCGGGCGGAGGAGGCTTCGCGCACCGTCCCGTCGGCACCGGAGGGCAACCTCCATCTGCACGACATCGTCGTCGCCGGGCCGCTGCGCCGCAGGGGCCTGGCGCAACACCTCCTGCACCATCTGGGCCGGATCGCCCGGGCGCGCGGGGACGCACGGATCTCGCTGGTCTCCGTCGGCGGCAGCGAAGGGTTCTGGGCGGCACGGGGGTTCGTGCCGCATCCGCGCATCGTCTCCGCCGGGAGCGGATACGGCGCGGGCGCGGTGTACATGTCCAAGCCGGTCCGCGCTCCCGGCGCCGCTTCCGCTCCGGCGGGCGCACCGCGGCGCGGTCCGGCGATGCACCACGAGGTGAGTTGATGCAGGTGTCCTCCGCAGGCGGTTCGTTCCTCCGGGCCCAGACCGCGATCGCCGCGCTGTTCTGCTCCCTGGGATTCCAGTACGCCACCTGGGCCTCGCGGATCCCCGCCATCAAGAGCGATCTCGGCCTGGGCGCCGCCCAGGTCGGCATGCTGCTGATGGCCGCCGGGGTCGGTGCCGCGGTGTCCTTCCCGCTGGTGGCCGTGCTGATGAGGCGGCTGGGCTCGCTGCGGCTCGCGCTGCTCTCCCACCTGTGCCTGACGCTGCTGCTGCCGGCGCTGGCGGCGGCGCCCGGCTACCCGGTCGCGCTGCTGGTGCTGGGCGTCGACGGGGTCTTCGTCGGGTGTCTGAACGTCGCGATGAACGCTCAGGGAGCGGCGCTGGAGGAGCGGTTCGCGCGCCACGCCATGGCGCGGCTGCACGCGGTCTTCAGCGGCGGGTCGCTGCTCGCGGCCCTGCTGGCCTCGGCCATGAACGCGCTGACCCCGTCGGTGGGGACGCACTTCGGTGCCGCGGCGGCCGTCCTGCTGCTGCTGGGCGGATACGCGCGGACCGGGTTGCTGGCGGACGGCGGCGCCACCGCTGAGGCGGAGAAGCCCGGCCGCGGCCGGTGGGCGCTGCCGTCCCGGGTCACGCTGTGGATGTGCTGCGCCATGGTGTTCGGGACGGTCGCCGAAGGGGCCATGAACGACTGGTCCACGCTCTACATGCGGGACGTCGCGGAGGCGTCGGCGGAGATCGCACCGCTGGGGATCGCCGTGGTCTCGGGGATGATGGTCCTGGCGCGGCTGTTCGCCGACGGCTGGCGCGATCGCTGGGGTGACGGACGGGTCGTGCTGCTGGGCGGCGCTCTGGCGGGTGCCGGGCTCGCCTGCGCCTTGGCGGCCGGCGGCGTGGTACCGGCCCTGGCGGGCTTCGCGTGCGTGGGTCTGGGCATCGCCGCGGTCACCCCCTGCGTGTACGCGGCGGCGGCCAGGGAGAGCTCGGACGCGCTGACGCTCGTCGCCGCCATGGGGACGACCGGGCTGCTGGCCGGGCCGCCCCTCATCGGCTTCATCGCGAGCGCGAGCAACCTGGCCTGGGGCATGGCGACGGTCGCCGCCTCCGCGCTGGTGGTGTCGCTGTGCAGCACCCGGATCCGGTGGACTGCGCAGGTGACCGCCACGTCCGGCTGAGCCCTGCCGCACCGGGCGCCCCGGCCCCGGGCGCGCGGCCGGGGGCGTCCGGGGCCGGGGCCCGTACGGGCTAGGTGCCCGTGGGGCGCAGCAGGAGCAGCGCGATGTCGTCGGTGACCGGTACCTGCCGCGCGGAGGGGTCGGCGAGGGTGTCGGCGAGGGCGTCGAGGTCGGACTCGGTGGCCTCGGCGAGTCGACGGGCCAGTGCGGCGGTGCACGCTCCGATGTCCGCCCCCGGGATCTCGACGAGCCCGTCGGTGTAGAGGGCCAGGACGGAGCCCGGTGCGAGCGGGACGCGGGTCGTGGGGTAGGCGCTGTCCGGCTCGATGCCGAGCAGCAGCCCGGGTGGCAGGTCGAGGATCTCGGTACGGCCGTCCGGGTGGCGCAGCAGGGGCGGGGGATGTCCCGCCGTGGCGAGGCTGACCTCGTTCCGTGTCAGGTCGAGGTGGGCGTACAGGCAACTGGTGAACAGGCCGGTGTCCAGGTCGATGAGCAGCCGGTTGGTGCGGGCGAGGATCTCGCCGGGTGGCACACCGGCGGTCGCGTGCGTGTGGACGGCGGTGCGCACCTGCCCCATCAGCGCTGCTGCCGTGGTGTTGTGCCCTTGGACGTCGCCGATGGCGGCGGCGGCGCTGCCCGGGTCGCTGCGGACGAGGTCGTAGAAGTCGCCCCCGATGTCCATCCCGCGCCCGGCGGGCAGATAGCGGGCGGCGACCTCCAGCGACGGGATGCGGGCCAGGCTGTGCGGCAGCAGCCCGGTCTGCAGGCTGTGGGCCAGGCGCCGCTGGGTGTCGTAGAGCCGGGCACGGTCGAGCGCCTGTGCGATCAGTCCGGCCAGGGAGGTGAAGAGGGCACGCTCCGGAGAGGTGAAGGGGTGGGGCTGGTCGTAGGCGAGCACGAGGGTGCCGATGGGGCTGCCGGACGCGGTCAGCGGCAGGAACGCCCAGGCGGCCATCCCGTCCTGCTGGGCTTGGTGCGCGTGGGCCCGTTCGAGGTCGGCGGCGCTCGCGAAGAAGGCCGGGACGCCGGATGCCAGGACGCGTGCCGCGGGCGTTCCGGAGGAGAGCGGCACCGCGTCCGAACGCTCCATCGCCTCGGCCGGGAAGCCGCGGTGTCCGACGATGTGCAGGCGCCCCTCCTCGGCCGTCATCAGGGCCATGGCGCCCGGTCCGAAGGCGGGCACGAGCTGGTCGGCGACGAGTTCCACGACGTCGGCGACGCCGACCGCCTCGCTGAGCACGGCCGCCAGATGGGTGAGGTGGTAGAGGGCGGTGGCGCCGCCCGGCGGACCCGGCTCGGCCGGTGGATGGTCCGGGGGCTGGAGGGCCTGCTCGGTGGCGGCGGGTGTGATGTGCACGCTCACCCCGCCCTCGCCGGGGAACAGCCGGAAGGAGAGCCAGGTGTCGGGGGGACGCCGCGCGGTGAAGGTGGTGGGCTGCCGGGCGATCACCGCGGCCCGGTACCGGTCCTCGAACACCGGGTCGTGCAGCCAGGGCAGCGACTCCCAGGGCCGCGTGCCCAGCAGCGACTCCGCATCGGCGCCCACCAGCGCGGCGGCACCCGGGTTGAGGAAGACGATCCGGCCCTCGACGTTCAAGGAGCAGCAGCCGTCCGGGAGGCGTTCGAGGAACGCGACGGCGGCCGCCGCCTCGGCGGGTTCGGGTTCGCGCGGCGGCCCCGGCTCCAGCAGCCGGGGTTCGTCCTGCGGCAGCAGCGGACGGCCGCTGTCGGCGGCCTGCCGCAGAACGCGGCTCGCGCTGCGGCAGCTCGCACCCACGACGTGGCGTTCGTGGGTGCTCAGCTTCGTCGGGTGGGCGGACGGCCACAGCAGCACGATGCCGCCGCGGGCCGCTCCGGAGGTGAGGATCGGCGCGGCGGCCAGCCGGAAGTCGTAGGGCAGCACCAGGCCGACTCGCGGGTAGCGGCGGGCCATCTCCTCCTGGCTGGCCAGCCACACGATCCGCCGCTGGCGCATCGCGACCGCCACCGGGATCGGTGCCTCCAGCGGCACCCGGGCCCACGGCGCGGCGATCCGCCGGGAGACCCCGACCACCACGGCGAGGCGGAGCACCCGCTCGCCGGGCGGCAGCAGGTACAGCAGCCCCATCGAGGCGCCGGTGGCAGCCATCGCCTCGGACATCACCGCGTCCAGCCGCCCCCAGTCGGGTTCGTCGGATTCAGCGGACCGCACCGTATCGCTCACACCGCTCCCGGAACTGGACGCAGGTAGCCAGGGGCAGCCGGTGCGGCACGCTGTCCGCACCGAGGCCGCCGTCCGACATTGTTCCGGTAGCGGTCCGCGCTCCGGTGGCGGCGCACCGACGGGCGGCCAGGTGGCCCCGCATCCGGGGCCGGTGACAGGGCCGACACGCGGTGCCGCGGGGCTTGACACAGGGCCGGACCGGGCGAACGGGTTCAGGAGGCGGTACCCGGCCCGGCATCCGCGGTGCCGCAGGGCCTCCTCTCCCCCTGTCGGACACGGGTTCGACACGCCGGGCCGGAGCAGCCGAGCGGGGTGCGGCACGGGCCCCGGGATCCCGGGCAGCCGTGCGACGGCCCCGCAGGCACCCCTCTCCGCCCGCACGGCCGGCCTGCACGACCCGCCCGCACGCCTCGCTCGGACGACCCGCCCGCACGCCCCGCGCGGACGGCCCGCCCGCACGCCCCGCGCGGACGGCCCGCCCGCACGGCCCGCTCGGACGCCCGGCACGGGGGCCCACAATTCCGGGCACCTTCCGGGAATCCTGCCTGTTACGGCCGGTAACTTCCGGGCAATACCGGGCCTGCTGTTTCAGCCGGGGACCAACGAGCACGCGTACTGCTGTTCCACGCCAACGCGGCGTGCCCCACGAACAGTTGGAGGATCACATGCACTCCCGGCCGAGACACCGCACTCGACGTACGGTCACCCTGGCCGCCTCCGTCCTGCTGGCCGGAGCCGCGACCGCACCGGCCGCACAGGCCGACCCGCCCAGCGGCGGGGACGGGCCACAGCACTGCACCCTCGATCTGGACACCGGCGCCGAACGCTGCTTCGCCGACTTCACCGCGGCCGTCGAGCACGCGAGCGGCGGACGCATCGACGACGCTCCCGCCTCCGCCCGTACGGCGGCCCACGACAGCGGGTTCCGCGCCCGGACCCGGTCGCTGGCGGCGGACAGCGACCGGCAGGCCGACGGCGTCATCCAGGGCACCTTCTTCGACGACGTCGACTTCGGCGGCGACTCGCTGACCATCACCGGCGCGGGGCTGTGCGAGAAGGACGGCTGGGTCGACTACCAGTACGACCTGCAGGACGCCTGGAAGAACCGCATCTCCTCGGTGCAGCCCTGGGGCAACTGCTGGCTCTGGCTCTACCCGGAGCCCGGCCTCGGCGGCGACCGGGACGGACCGTTCAAGGAGAACACCGCGGACATCGGCTCGTTCATGAACGACCGCACACAGTCCATCGGCTTCAGCTGACGCCGAGGGGACAGCCGGCGCCCAGGGCGCCTCGCCCGTCCCCGCCCTCGCGTCAGCACTCTTCCGCCGTCCCCCACCTTCCGTGAGGAGAAGCCCCCATGAACCAGCGCGTCAAGTGGTCCGTCCTGCTCGCAGCCCTGGCGACCGCGGGCAGCGCCGCGCTCGCCCCCGGCGTGGCGCAGGCCGACGACAATCCGCCGACCATCCGCGAACTGCTCGACAAATGCGACAACGGCACCGACGTCTGCGTCTTCCACCCGGACGGGCCGCCCCGCGACTCGACGGGCGAGTCGCACCAGGTCGGCGACAGCGCCTTCAACTGCACCCAGGACCTGCAGCGCTCGACCGTCGGCTGGTCCGACACCACCGGCGAGAGCAACAGCGTGGGCGTGTCGCTGAGCGCGGAGTACGGCTTCGCGGAAGTGTTCAAGGTCAGTATCGAGACGAACTACCAGCACACGTGGGAGAGTTCGCACACCGAGACGGACCAGACGAACATCGACGTCCGGCCGGGTGAGGTCGGCTGGGTCACCCGCGAGGCACAACTGCAGACCGTCAGCGGGCAGTACGAGATGCACTTCCCCGACCGGTTCCACGGCCACTACATCTGGTACGTCCCCTTCGAGGCCACCGGCCCGAAACCGGACGCGCCCAGCACCAAGACCCAGCACACCCGCCAGATGACCGACGACGAGCGGTCCCAGCACTGCGGCTGACGCCGCGACCGCGGGCGCACGCCCCGGCCGGTCCCCCCGGTACGCCGGACAGGGGGACCGGCCGGGGCCACTCGAGCGGTCCCCGGCAGGGCGCCGTACCACAGCACGGGTGACACCCGGCGGGGCTCTCCGGTACCGGATGCCCGGTGGGGTATCCCTGTGGCATGACCGATCCGGAGCACTATGCGCTGGCCATGGCAGACCGACCCGCACCGCCCGGCGACCCGGCGTCCGCCTCGGAGCAGCACCCGGCGGCGGCCCGCACCGCTACCGAGCCGGGCGGGACGGCACCCGCACGGCAGCGGACACCGTCCCCGAACGGAGGCGGCCCCCTCAACCCACCGGCGTAGCCGCGGAGACGAACGCCAGCACCACGTTGTGCCCGCCGAAGCCACAGGAGTTGCTGAGGGCCAGGCCCACGGGCCGCGAACGCGCGGTGCCGTGCACGAGGTCGAGTCCCCGGGCCCCGGGGTCGGCGCCGCGGAGGTTGGCGGTCGGCGGTACCGTCCCGCGCTGCACGGCCAGCACGGTCAGCGCCGCTTCCACGGCACCGGCCGCGCCCATCATGTGCCCGGTCACCCCCTTGGTGGAGGTGACCGCGGGACCCCCGCCGAAGAGGGCGTGCAACACGGCCCCCTCGGTCCGGTCGTTGAGCGGGGTTCCGGTGCCGTGGGCGTTGACGTGGTCCACGTCCGTGCGGGCGGCACCGGCCCGGTCCAGCGCCTGCTCCGCCGCTCTGCGCAGGTGGCGGCCCTCCGGCTCCGGCGCCACGGTGTGGTGCGCGTCGGCCGACGAGCCGTGCCCGGCGAGCAGGGCGCGGACGGGGGCACCCCGCGCCGCCGCGTCCGGCGCGCGCTCCAGCACCAGCACTCCGGCGCCCTCCGCCAGGACGAAGCCGTCCCGCTCGGTGTCGAACGGGCGCGAGGCGCCCGCAGGATCGCCGACCCGGCGGGAGAGGGCACCCGCCCGGGCGAAGGCCGTCGCACACAGCGGGGTCACCATGGCGTCGCTGCCGCCGGCGACGGCGATGTCGCAGGCGCCGGCATCCAGCAGCATGGCCGCGACGGCCACCGCGGTCGCACCCGAGGCGCAGGCGGTCGCGGTGTGCAGTGCCGGTCCGTGCGCTCCCAGGTCGATGGCGAGCCGGCCGGCGGCCATGTTCGGCAGAAAGGCGGGCAGGGTGAGCGGGGAGACCGCGCGGTGCCCGGTGGTGAGGAACCTGTGGTGCTGCTCCTCGTAGGTGGCCACGCCGCCGGCCGCCGAGCCCAGGACGACCGCGACCCGCGCGCCGTCCCAGGAGCGTGGCTCCAAGGCGGCGTCCCGCACCGCCTCCCGGGCCGCCACCAGGGCGAACTGGGTAAACCTGTCGTCCCGCCAGGGCTGGGCGCCGCCCACGTGCCGGCGGGGCTCGAACCCCTCGACCCGGCACGAGAGCGGGACCGGCGCCCCGGCGAGTGCGGGATCCTCCGCCGCGGTGGAACGGCCCGAGCACACCCGCCGCCAGGTCTGCTCGGTGCCCAGACCCGCCGGAGTCACCAGGCCCAGACCGGTCACCGCCGCGGCACGGCCACTCCCACCGCCGCTCACTCCTGCGTCCCCTGCCCGGCGGGCCGCTGCTCCTCGCTCTGCAGCTTCCGCACCAGTGCCGCGACGTCCTCGGGGGTGGCCTCGCCGGTGACCGCGTCGTCGGGCGGGCCGACGGCGTACTGCTCCTGGAGCGTGACCAGGAGCTCGGTGACGGCGAGGGAGTCCAGGCCGAGTTCGGTCAGGGTGGTGCCGGGCGCGATTCCCTCGGCGGGGATGTCGAACTTCTCGGTGAGCACAGTGATCACATGGTCGTGGACGGAGTCCATGGCTCTTCCTCCCGCTGCTGTCGGTCCTGTGGCGGATACGTGTCGTGTGCCGGCCGGTCGGCCGCTGCGGCCGGTCCGGCGGGGGTGTCGGCGCAGGCCCGGGCCGTGGGCCAGGTCAGGGCGAGGGAACCCCAGGTGAGCCCGCCTCCGAAGGCGGTCAGCAGGGTGGGGGCGCCCGGCCGCACCACGCCGCGGGCCGCGGTGTCGGCCAGCGCCAGCGGAACGGAGGCGGCCGCGGTGTTGCCGACGTCGCGGATGTTGCCGAAGCGGCACTCGGCCGCGACGCCGAGCCGGTCGCCGACCGTGTCCAGAATCCGCTGGTTGGCCTGGTGTCCGATGAACGCGCCGAGTGCCGGGGCCCGCCAGTCCGCCCGCCGCAGGACGGTACGGGAGGACTCCGTCATCCGGCGCACCGCGTGCGCGTAGACCTCCCGGCCCCGCATCCGCAGGTACCGGTGGTCCCGCGGTGGCCGGTGAGAGGTGGCGGGCGCCGCGGAGCCGCCCGCGGCGATGGCGATCAGATCGCTCCCCGCACCGTCCGCCCCCAGGTCCCAGGCGAGCACCTCGCCCGGTTCCCCGGGGTCTCCGGCACGCAGCAGCACCGCGCCCGCGCCGTCGCCGAAGACGACGGCGGTGTCCCGGTCCCGGGGGTCGACGATGGTGGAGTACGTCTCCGCGCCGATGACCAGGGGCCGTTCGCAGACCCCGGACCGGACCAGCCCGGTGGCCACGGTCAGCGCGTAGACGAACCCGGAGCAGACCGCTGCCAGATCGAAGGCGGGGACGGTTCCCAGGCCGAGCCGGTGTGCCACCTGCGGAGCCGTCGCCGGGCAGCGCCGGTCCGGTGTCGTCGTGGCCAGGAGCACCATGTCGGGCGCGGCGCCGCCCGCCGACTCGAGCGCGGCTCCTCCGGCGGCCGCCGCCAGGTCCCCGGTGGCGATGCCGGGGCCCGCGCGGCGGCGACGCGCGATGCCGGTGCGCGAGCGGATCCACTCGTCGCTGGTGGCGAGGTCCCCGTCGTGCGCCACGTCGGCGTTGCTCCGCTCCGCGGGGGGCAGTGCGGCGCCGATGCCGCACACCACACCGGCCCGCCCGTCGTGCTGGGGTGTCCGGGGCGGCACCGGCTCACACCTCCGCGAAGGGGGAGGCGGGCTTGGGGATGCCGGCGAGACCGCCGTCCGGTACCGACAGTCCGCCGTCCAGCAGCAGCGCCTGCCCGGTCAGATAGCCGGCCGCGGGCGAGGCCAGGTACAGCGCGGCCCAGGCGGCCTCCTCGGGTTCGGCCCAGCGGCCCATCGGCACGTGCGCCATCAGCCAGTCGGAGACCGGGGCGGTGCCGGAGGCGAACGAGGTCATGTCGGTGCGGGCCCACCCGGGGCACAGCGCGTTCACCCGGATGCCCTCCCGCGCCCACCCGACGGCCAGGCTGCGGGCCAGGGAGACCTGTCCGGCCTTGGTCGCCGCGTACGCCTCCATCATCGGAGTGCCCACGGCCCCGGCCACCGAGGACATCAGCACCAGGGAGGCCCGCCGGGACGCTTTGAGGTGCGGATGGGCGTGCCGGCACAGCGCGGCGGAGGCGTTGAGGTTGACGGTCACCACCGCGTCCCAGTCCTCCTGCCGCGTGTGCTGCAGGGGGGCGACGTTCGGAGTGCCGTCGGGGCCGGTGGGCAGGATGCCGGCGTTGTGGACGACGGCATCGAGCCCGCCCAGCGCGTCGGCCGCCCGGTCGACCACGGCCCCGGCGGCGGACGGCTCCGAGAAGTCGGCGGGTGCCAGGGCGGCGGTCCGCCCCCGGCGCGCGACCTCGGCTGCGGTGTCCTCCAGCGCGGCCGAGGTACGCGCCGACAGCACCAGGTCGGCGCCCGCGTCGGCGAAGGCGAGCGCGACGGCCCGGCCGATTCCGCGCGACGCGCCCGTCACCAGGGCACGGATGCCGTCGAGCCGGAACGCCTCGGCGGTGGTGGGGGTGGTGTTCATGGTGTTCATCGCGGGCTCCGTTCCGTGGATTCCGGGGCGGGGGCGGTGCGGATGACGGGGGCGCCGCTCCAGGTGAGCAGCGCGCTGCCCCAAGTCATCCCGGCGCCGAAGGTGGTGAGCAGGACGCGGCTGCCGCGCGGCAGAGCACCGTCGGCGGCCGTGGCGGCCAGCGCGTAGGGCGTCGAGGCGGCGCCGATGTTGCCGACCTCGTCCGCGACGATCGGGAGCCTGCCCGGCGGAATGCCCAGCGACGTGCCGACCGAACGCAGCAGCCTGGGGTTGGGCTGGTGGGCGACGAAGGCGTCGATGTCCTCCATGCGCAGCCGGTTGCGGGCCAGGCCGTCGGCGACGACGGCGGGGAACATCTCGGCGATGAAGTCCCGTACGGCGCGGCCGTCCATCCGGATGGTGTGCCGGCCCGCGGCGACCGTGCCGGAGCTGGCCGGTGCCCGGCTCCCCCCTGCGGGGATCAGCACATGGTCGGCGAGGGCGCCGTCGGAGCCGAGGTGGAAGTCGGTGAACCCCTCCCCCGCGGGGACCGGACCCAGCACCGAGGCGGCGGCCCCGTCGGCGAACAGCACGGCGGTTGCCCGGTCGGCGGGGTCGAGGAACTTCGAGTACGCCTCGACGCCCACCACCGCCGCGTGCCGGGCACAGGCGTCGGAGCGCAGGTAGTCGTGCGCGACGCGGACCGCGAACAGCCAGCCCGAGCAGGCCGCGCTGACATCGAGGGCGACCGCGTTGCGGGCCTTGGTGAGGGCCTGGACACGGCAGGCGGTGGCCGGTCCCAGCTCGTCGGGGGTCGAGGTGGCCAGGATCAGGAGGTCGAGCTGCTCGCTGTCGAGTCCGGCGGCTGCCACGGCGGACCGTACCGCGGCCGCCGCCAGGTCCGAGGCGGCCTCGTCCGGTGCCGCGGCGTGCCGGTTGCGCACGCCGGTCCGTTCGGTGATCCATCCGGGGCTGACGCCGGCGGAGCGTGCGACCTCGTCGTTGGAGCGCCGCCCGGCGGGCAGATGGGTGCCCATGCCGAGCACGCCGATCGCGGGCGGCCGCGCGGCGGGCGCCGCAGCGGCGCCGGGGGTGGGCAGGGTCGTGGTCACGGGTGTCCTCCGTCGGGGCGGTCGAGGGTGGCGTGGAGCGCGGTGGCGTAGTCGGGATCGGTCAGCGGGGTGGGGGCGAGCGACTCGGGCGGGGCGAGAGCGGCCGCCAGTTCCTCGATGTGCGGGACGAGTCGCGCGCACTGGCGGTCCGCGGCCGCGTCCAGGGAAGCGGCCGTGCGGGCGGAGACGACGCCGGTCCACTGCAGCGGTCCGGCCAGCCGCAGCGCCTGCGTGGTGCCGTAGAGGGCGGTCAGTCCGCCCCGGGCCGGGTCGGAGCCGCCGGTGGTCGCGGAGGCGGCCACGGACTGCGCGGCGAGCCGGAGGGTGTGGACCTCGCCGAGCTGCCGGGCGCGCTCCAGCAGCGGGTTCCACAGGTCCATTCCCCCCAGTCCGCGGCGGCGGCCGTCCTCCAGCGCTGCCCGCAGTCCGGCCGCCAGGCGCTGCTCCAGGGCGGTGACGATCCGGCACCACCAGGTGGGGTCGTCGGGGTCGGGCGGCGGGCGGGTGTCGGCCGGCGGTCCGTCGGCGGGGCGCTCCTCGGCCAGGGCGCAGCCGACGTCGAGCAGTACGAGCCGGTTGTCGCCACCCGCCGCACCGAAGGAGTCCGCGAAGCCGCTGTAGCCGCTGAGCCGGTTGGCGGCGAGGTAGCCCGCGACACCGCAGCGGCGGCGGCACTCCGCTGTGACGCGCGCCGCGCCGTCCACGGCGGACGCCTTCAGCGCGGACAGCCTGCGGTCGACAGCGGCCCAGGGGGTGAACGCCGCCTCCCCCGCCCCGCCGGCCGCGGCGGGGCGTTCGCCGGACCGCTGCGTCTGTGCCTCCTCGGCCTGCTGCCAGAGGTCCAGCGCGGTGCTCGCCACCCGGTCGAGGGCGAACGCCTCAGCCAGCGCACCCAGCACCGCGCGCTGCTGGGTGCGGTAGGCCAGCACGGGTGCGCCGGGGGCGATCCTGCCGTGCGAGCGCCGGTGCTGGGAGTGGCGCAGCGCGGCCACGGCGGACGCGCGCGCCGTGGCGGCGGCCGCGGTGGGCACCGTCGCCCACAGGCGGCGTCCGACGTCCAGGGTGCGCTGCAGCGCCCGGTCGGGGCCGCCGCCCGGGTCGTGCAGGACGCCGTCGTCGTCGATCGAGGCAGCGCCGCGCAGCCAGCGGTCGTAGGGCAGCCGTGCTCCCTCGAACCGCACCAGCGCGTACTCCAGGGGCAGGGCCTCCACACCGAGCGGTCCGCTGACCGCGACCCCGGGAGCGGTGCTCCGCTCGTCGCACAGGTCGGCGAGGAAGGGATGGACTCCGTGGCAGGTGCCGTCCACCACCAGGCGGGCGCACACCACGGCCGACTGCGGCCGGCCCGGGACACCGACGCCGGAGAACTTGGCGGCCCCGGCGTCGGGCGTGCGCAGGACGAACTCGCGGCGCTCCGGGTCGAACTCGGCGGTGGTGCGGAGCGCGAGGTGGCTGTTGGCGTCGCCGATCTCGGTGACCAGGAAGACCCCCTTGCGGTGGCCGCTCTCCAGGGCTTCCACCGCCTGCGCGAGGTCTCCCGCGCCGAGTTGCTCCGCGTCCGCAGCGCCGGCGACGGAGCCCAGGCAGAGAATGTGGTGGTTGACGACGGTCATGTACAGCGCCGGGTCGACCAGGGCGGTGCAGGCGCTCAGCGCGGCCAGCCACTCCCGGTCCCGCAGCAGTTCGCGGGCGGGCGGCAGCACCGCCGCCAGCCGCGTCAGCGCATGGTGTGTCCGGTGGTTGCGGCTGGGCCCCTCGCCCGGTGCGGGAGGGCGCTGGGCTCCGAGCACGTCCGCGATGTGCCGGGCCTGCCGGGTCCGCAGGGGGTCGCCGTCGCAGCGGTGCGGGGGCGGCGCGGCGTCCGGCGGTGTCACGCGATCACCCCGTGCTGCTCGCGGCGGTCGGCGCCGGGCCCCGCGCTCCCCGGCCGCCCTGGGCCGGGGTACCGGAGCCGGTGCGGCCGCTCCCAGGGGAAGTCCGGTTCGGTGAGCGGACTGCGCGCCGCGACCGAGTCGTACCGCGCCAGGACCCGACGGGCGTTGCGGGTGAGCGCCTGACCGGTACCGGCCTCCAGCAGCAGGGCGGGGCCGGGGCTCGCGGCCCGCTCCAGCACCGGGGGCAGCAGCACCGGGCGGGTCAGGCAGGCGGCGAGCCCCTGGTACGGGTCGTCCCCCCTGCTGTAGGGGCCGCCGTGGACGGCCGAGTGCACGGGCGTGTGGGCCGGCCGGGACGGCAGGGTGCGGATCGCGGCCGCGAATCCTTCCGCGTACGAGCTCAGCGAGGGGTGGTGGGAGGCGAAGGGCAGCCGGAGCCGGACCGCTGCCACCCCGTGCCGCTCGGCGCACGTCTCGGCCTGCGAGAGTTCATGTGTCGGGCCGCTGAGGACCGTCTCCTCCGGGTCGTTGACACAGGCCACGGACACCCGACGGGCCCCCGCCGCGTCCAGCAGCTCCTGCGCCCGGTCCTCGCCTGCCGCGAGCAGGGTCATGCCGCCGCGGCAGCGGCTCAGGTAGCGCGAGAGCCTGCAGGCGACACGGGTTCCGTCGGCCACGTCGAAGACCCCCGCGGCGGTGAGCGCGGCGATCTCCCCGAAGCTCACGGCGACGATCCGCCGGGGTGCCGCGCCGATGGCGCACAGCGCCCGGTGGACCGCCAAGGACGCGCCGAACAGCGCCACTTGCGGGGTGCCCACCGGACCGGCCGCCAGGGTCCGGCCGCTGGGCGGCGTGCTGCCGAGCAGCGCGGGCCCCAGCGCGGGTACTCCGTAGCTGCCGCTGACCGCGTCGACCCGGGCGAACACTTCCTCGGCCGCGGCGCGGACCACGGGGTGGGCGCGGGCGGCCGCCACCAGCGGCGAGACGGCGAAATCCCCCTGGCCCGGGAAGAGATGAACGATGTCGGGAGCGGCCGCACCCCGGGCGGACAGCTCGGACCGGTCGGGTACTGAGGACATGGTGCTCTCTCTCTTTGCGCAGGGGGCTCTGTCCGCACGGCGGGCAGGGACAGCCGGGTACGGTGGGCAGGTGGCGACTCCGGGCGCCGGATGAGGGCTTTCGCTCGGTGGGATGCGCGACGGGCGGTCACCGGGGTGGCGCGCGCGGCCGGGAGAGATCCGGAGCGTGCCGGGCGGTGCCGGTTTCTGGACTTTTCCTCGCGGACCCGGGGCGGCCGCACCCCGGGCAGGGCCGTTCCGTGAGAACCCCTCGTGACGTGCAGCGTTGCGGCGCGCCTCGACGGCGTGTGACGACTGGTGTCAGGGGAACGGCAACAACTGACACACGGAAACCGCCGGGCCAGTGGCGCCCCGTGCGTGCAGTCCGAAAACATTCCCGGTTCGTGCGGAGAGGTCTCCGCTCCGGGTATGTCTCCACCGAAGCACAAGGACGGGCGCGGTGATAATCAGATCCGGTCCTCGGGACGTGAACGCGTTGAAAGCCCCCGGCCCGCGTGACCGGGCGACCCCGCGGAGCGGCGCGGCCGGGCAGAAGCAAGCCAGGAGACGCCCATGGGCCGGTACCGGCCGAACCGCCACCTCGCCGCGCTGCTCGCCGAGTCCGGGTGGAGTGCGGGAGAACTCGCCCGGGCGGTGAACGCTCTGGGGACCAAACACGGGCTGCGGCTGCGCTACGACCGGACCGCGGTGGCCCACTGGCTGGACGGGTCCAGGCCGCGCGCACCGGTTCCCGGCCTGGTGGCGCAGGTGTTCGGCAAGCGTCTCGGCCGCGCCGTACACATCGGTGAGACAGGGCTGGGCACGACGGCAGCAGCGGCCGCACCCGGCACGGCGCTGCAGGCGGACGACCCGGTGGAGCGCTTGACGGCACTGTGCGAGGTGGACGCCGATCCGGCCCGCAGGCTCGCGCTCAACCGGGAACTGTTCACCGCCGCCGACGTCCGGCTGCCCGCCTGGCCCCCGCCGCCGAGCCGCACCCGCACCGGCTCGTCCGTCGCGCGCGACCGCGCACTGCGCCCGGACGCGCGCCTGGCCGACCTGGTCGCGGTCTTCGCCGAGCTGACGGAGAAGTACGGCGGCGCGCACGCGCGTTCCGCACTGGGCGCCTACATCGCCAACGAGGTCGCGCCCCGCCTGGTGACCACGCCCGGGGGCGGCGCGGCCGCTCCGGCAGTGCTGACCGGCAGCGCGTGCCTGATGCACCTGCTGGGCACGATGGCCGCCGACGCGGGGCTGCCCAACCTCGGACACCACTGCTACCTCGCCGCCCTCGACCTCGCCCACCGGGCGGGCAACCGGAACGTCTACGCCATCACCCTGCGCACCATGGCGGTGCTGGCCCTGCGGCTGGACGACATGGCGCACGCACACCAGTGGTCGCGGATCGCCCTGGAGGTGGCGTCCTTCGCCGCCACCTCCCATGTACGGACCTATCTGTACGCCGGGCGCGCGGGGGTGCGGGCCGCCCACGGCGAGCGGGAGGAGGCGCTGGCCGACCTGCTGGCCGCCGAGCGCTCCTACGCCGCCGAGCCGGGCACCGGCGACGACGCACCGGGCCCCTACACCCGGTACGCGCCGGAAGCCTTCCACTACCAGCGGGGCGAGGTGCTGCTGTCGTTGGGCGACCGCGCGGCGGCCGTCCGGGCGTTCGAGGAATCCCTGGCCGCGCGCCCGGCGACCCACCACATCGCGCACGTCCTCACCCACGTCCAGTTGGCCGAGACCCTGCTGTCGCTGGGCGAACTGGAGAGGGCGCTGGCCCAGTGCCGGGAGCTCTTCGCGCACTACCCGTACACCTCCTCGGGGCGCACCACCGCCTCCCTGACCTCGCTGCACCGGTCGCTGGCCCCCTACCGGCGGCACCCGCAGGTCCGCGACGTCCGCGACCGCATCTCGCGGCTGACCCGGCCGACCGCGGAGGGCGCCGGGTGAGGTCCGCGCCGCGCGGTGGGCGACGCCGAAGTGCGGGGCCCGGCCCGGTCACGGGACTCCGCCGGCCGCCCGCGCGAGGATGGCGGCCATGGACAGCGGCGGCCCGGAGGGCGGGCAGCAGACGACGGCGGACGCGGCGCGCATCACCGTCATCGGGGTCGGCAACACCTTCCGCGGGGACGACGGCACCGGGCCCGCGGCCGTCGCCCGGCTGCGGGCCCGGATGCCGCCCGGCGGGACACCGGGAGGCGTGCGCACGGTGTGCTGCGACGGCGATCCGGCGCGCCTCATCGACCTGTGGACGGATGCCGCACTGGCGGTCGTGGTGGATGCCGCACGCGCCGTACCGGCGTGTCCGGGACGCGTCCACCGGCTGGAGCCGGGCGCGGGCGCGACGTGGCCGGTGCGCACCACCAGCAGTCACGGGCTCGGTCTGGGGTACGCGGTGGCGCTGGCCCAGGCGCTCGGCAGGCTGCCAGACCGGCTGGTGGTCTACGCGGTCGAAGGTGCGGACGGCTCCCTGGGCGAGGGCCTGACACCGGCGGTCGCCGCGGCCCTCGAACCGCTCGTGGAGCGGATCCGCGCGGAGATCGCCCGCGCGGCCGAGGCCCCGCCGGACGAGCGGCGCAACTGAACCCGGGTCCCGCGGGAGGCGGCGGGGGCCGCCGAGCGCGCCCGAGGGGCACCGACCGCGGCGGAAGCGGCACGCGGGCACGCAGGCACGCAGGCACGCGGGCGCACCCTCCGCCGCGCGCGGCGCGTCCGCGTGCGGCGGAGGGGGAGCCGTGGTCAGGCTGGGGGCAGCACATCCACCGAACGGCAGGAGCAGCCATGGCCGCCGCGACGGCACCCCCGGACACCGAGGAATCGCGCTGCGTGCTGGACCGCGAGGGCATCGATGCCCTGGTGCGGGAGCTGCGGGCCGACGGGCACACCGTGGTCGGCCCCACCGTGCGGGACAGCGCCGTCGTCCTGGACGAACTCGCCGGCGCCGAGGAGTTGCCCTGGGGATGGGGGGTGGAGCTGGAGGCGGGCCACTACCGGATCGTGCGGCGGACCGACGGCGCGGGCTTCGCCCACAGCGCGGGTCCGCAGTCCTGGAAGAACTTCCTCCACCCCGAGCGGGTGCGGCAGTGGACGGCCGACCGGGCGCCGGACGGCACGATGACGGTCCGGAAGGAACCTCCCTCGCCCGTCTCCTTCGCGTTCCTGGGGGTACGCCCCTGCGATCTGAGCGCCGTGCGGATCCAGGACCGGGTGATGACCGGCGGCCGGCACCGGGACGACGCCTACCGGGAGCGCCGTACGGGCGCGTTCCTGATCGTCGTGGAGTGCACCGAACCGGGCGCCACCTGCTTCTGCGTCTCCATGGACACCGGCCCCGCCGCCCACCCCGGCTACGATCTGGCGCTGACCGAGGTGGTGGACGAGGCGGGCCACCGCTTTCTGGCCCGTGCCGGGACGCCGGAGGGCGCGGAGCTGCTGCGGAGGCTGCCGCACCGTCCGGCCGACGAGGCGACGAGCGGTGCGGCGCGCCGGAGCGTGGAGGACGCCGCGGGACGGATGGGCCGCACGATGCCTCCCGCGAGCCTGCGGGAGCTGATGGCGGGCAGCCTGGACGCCGCACGCTGGGACGACGTCGCGGCGCGTTGCCTCACCTGCGGCAACTGCACGATGGCCTGCCCCACCTGCTTCTGCACCACCACCGAGGACGTCACCGACCTGACGGGAGATCACGCCGAGCGCTGGCGGCGCTGGGAGTCCTGCTACGACCTGGACTTCTCCCATCTGCCGGGCGGCTCGGTCCGCGCCTCGCCGCGCAGCCGCTACCGGCAGTGGCTCACGCACAAGCTCGGGACGTGGTGGGACCAGTTCGGCAGCTCCGGGTGCGTGGGGTGCGGCCGCTGCATCGTCTGGTGCCCGGTCGGCATCGACATCACCGAGGAGGCGCACGCCCTGCACCAGGAAGGGCTCCGACGGCAGGACGGGCGAGAGGACGGAGCGCGGTGAGACACGCCGGGGTACTGGCCGCGCTGCGCGAGGGCCCCCGCGCGCGCCTGCTGGCGCTGGGCCGCGAGGTGTCCTTCGCCGCCGGGACGCGGATCTTCGAGGAGGGCGAGCGGGCCGACCGGTTCTGGATCATCCGCAACGGGACCGTGAACCTCGACATCCACGTCCCCGGCCGCCCGGCGGCAGTGGTCGACACGCTGGGCCCCGAGCGGCTGCTGGGCTGGTCGTGGCTGTGTCCGCCGCACCAGTGGCACCTGGGCGCCGAGGCCGTGGGGCAGGTGCGCGCCTGGGAGTTCGACGCGGCGGAGGTGCTCTCGCTGTGCAAGGACGACCACGAACTCGACCACGAACTGCTCAGCTACGTCGTGGAGGTGATCGGCCGGCGGCTGCGCGCCGCACGCACCCGGCTGCTCGACCTCTACGGCCCCTACGGAAGCGGACCGCAGCCGTGACCGCGGCTCCCCTCCCCTACCGCGTGGTGGGCAACCGGGCCGAGAGCACCGATACCCGCACCCTGGAGCTGGAACCGGCCGGAGAAGCGCTGACGGGCTTCCGGCCCGGCCGGTTCGCCATGCTCTACGCCTTCGGGGTGGGCGAGATCCCGGTGTCGGTCGCGGGGCTGCGGCACGGAGTGCTCAGCCACACCGTCCGGGGCGTGGGCGCGGTCTCCCGGGCGCTGTGCGCGATGCGGCCCGGTGCGCAGGTGGGCGTGCGCGGGCCGTTCGGTACGGAGTGGGACCTGGCGTCGGCGGACGGGGACCTGCTGGTGGTGGCGGGCGGCATCGGTCTGGCACCGCTGCGGCCGCTGGTGCGGGCCGCGCTGTCGGAGCCGGAGGCGCACGGCAGGCTGAACGTCCTGATCGGCGCCCGCACCCCGCAGGACCTGCTGTACCGGAGGGAACTGGCCGCCTGGGGCCGGCCGTACTGCGGCGTGACGGTGGACCGTCCGGCCCCGGGCTGGGAGGGCGAGGTGGGAGTGGTGACCGCGCTGCTGGACCGGGCGTCCTTCACCCCGCAGGACACGACCGCGTTCCTCTGCGGCCCGGAGGTCATGATCCGGGCCACCGCCCGTGAACTGCGGCACCGCGGCATACCGCCGGAACGTATCCGGATCTCCCTCGAACGCAACATGCACTGCGCCACAGGTCACTGCGGCCACTGCCAGCTCGGGCCGCTGCTGCTGTGCCGGGACGGCCCGGTGGTCGGCTACGACCGGGCGGAGCCCCTCCTCGCCGTACGGGAGCTGTGAGATGACCGGTTCCGACCGTCCCCGCCTGGGCGTCTTCAAGTTCGCCTCCTGCGACGGCTGCCAACTGACCCTGCTGGACTGCGAGGAGGAACTGCTCCCGCTGGCGGCCGAGCTGGAGGTCGCGCACTTCGCCGAGGCGTCGAGCGACATCCGGCCCGGGCCCTATCAGCTCGCGCTGGTCGAGGGCTCGGTCTCCACGCCCGAGCACCTCGAACGCATCCGCCGCATCCGCGCCGAGTCCCGCCACCTGGTGACCATCGGCGCGTGCGCGACAGCGGGCGGCATCCAGGCCCTGCGCAACTCCGCGGACGGTGACGCCTTCCGCGCGACGGTCTACGCGGAGCCCGAGTACATCGAGAGCCTGGCCACGTCCACGCCCGTGTCGGCGCATGTCCCCGTCGACTTCGAACTGCGGGGCTGCCCGATCGACCGGGGGCAGCTCCTGGAGGTCATCACCTCCTTCCTGGCCGGCCGCCGCCCGGACATCCCCGATCACAGCGTGTGCTTCGCCTGTAAACGCCGTGGCACCACCTGCCTGCCCGTCGCGCGCGGCATCCCCTGCCTGGGGCCGGTCACCCACGCCGGATGCGGCGCCCTGTGCCCGGCCTACGGACGCGGCTGCTACGGGTGTTTCGGCCCGTCCGCCTCGACGAACATGCCCGCCATGATCCCGCTGCTGCGCAGCGACGGGATGAGCGACGGGGACATCGTGCGCTTCCTGCACACCTACAACGTCGAGGACTTCGCCGCGCTCGAACCACCCGGCGCGCTGGAGGAGGACTGAGCGGTCGTCCCACCACACGACAGTCGGCTCCGGCCACGGGCCGGCGCCCCCGGGACGGCTGGGGAGAAGGACGGAGCAGCCATGGCAGACAGCGGCACACGGGTACTGAGCGTGGGCGCGCTCACCCGCGTCGAGGGCGAGGGGGCCCTGCGGCTGCGCGTCAGCGGTGACCGCGTCACCGAGGCGCGGCTGAGCATCTACGAGCCCCCGCGGTTCTTCGAGGCTTTTCTGCGCAACCGCCGGCACACCGAACCTCCCGACCTCACCTCGCGGGTGTGCGGCATCTGTCCGGTCGCCTACCAGACCAGCGCCTGCCATGCGATCGAGGACGCGTGCGGTGTCGCCGTGGGCGGACAGCTCGCCGCGCTGCGGCGCCTGCTCTACTGCGGCGAGTGGATCGAGAGCCACAGTCTGCACATCCATCTGCTGCACGCGCCCGACTTCCTGGGGGTCGACAGCGCTCTGGAGGTCTCCCGCCGGCACCGCGCGGCCATCGAGCGGGGGCTGCGGCTCAAGCAGGCGGGAAACAGCATCCTGGAGGTCCTCGGCGGCCGGTCCGTCCATCCGGTGAACGTCCGTGTCGGCGGCTTCCACCGGGTCCCCTCACGGGCCGAACTCCGCCCGCTGGCCGAACGCCTGACGCGGGCCCGGGAGGACGCGCTGGCCGCCGTGGCCTGGGTGGCCGCCTTCGACTTCCCCGAAGCGGAGTGCCGTGCCGATCTGTTCGCGCTGGCGGAACCGGGCACCTACGCCATCGAGCGGGGTGTCCCCACCGTGCTGCCCTACGGGGACGGGGAGCGGCGCAGAGCGTTCCCGCTCGCCGACTTCGGCACGCATGTCGTCGAGGAGCAGGTGCCGTACTCCACCGCGCTGCAGGCCCGGCTGGACGGCGGCCGGCATCTCACCGGGGCGCTGGCCCGGTACGCCGTCAGCGGGCACCTGCTGCCGCCCGCGGTGCGGGAGGCGGCGCGGGCGGCCGGACTGCCGGACCCGGCCTCGGGTGAGGTCTGCCGCAACCCGTTCCGCAGCATCGTCGTCCGGGCCGTCGAGGTCCTCTACGCCGTGGAGGAGGCGCTGCGCCTGATCGCGTGCTACGAGCCGCCCCCGCTCGCCGCCCAGGAGGTCACGCCGCGTGCCGGAACCGGTCACGGGGCCACCGAGGCACCGCGCGGCCTGCTGTACCACCGCTACAGCCTCGACCGGGACGGGCTGGTGACCGACGCGTGCCTCGTCCCGCCCACCTCGCAGAACCAGGGTGCCGTCGAGGAGGAGCTGCGCCGGCTCGTCCAGGAGCGGCTCGCACACGGGGACGCCACCGACGCCGAACTGGCGGGGCTGTGCGAACGCGCCATCCGCAATCACGACCCCTGCATCTCCTGCTCCGCGCACTTCCTCGACCTCACGGTGCTGCGGGAGCGGCCGGCGGACCGGCCCGCCGGCTGCTCAGGGCACGTCGACGGACTCGGGCCGGGCGACGCACAGCGCCCAGATGACGAATCCGTAGAGCGCGATCAGCACGACTGACCAGACCGGATAGTAGGGAAGCGACAGGAAGCTGCTCACCAGGAGCAGACCGGCGATGGCGACTCCGGCGACCCGGGCCCAGAGCGTGAACTTGAAGAGGCTGAGCCCGGTCATCAGAGCCACGATGCCGAGCGCGAGATGGACCCAGCCCCAGCCCTCCACGTTGAACTCGAAGACGTAGTCGGGCGTGTTCACGAAGACGCTGTCGTTGGCGATGGCCATGATGCCGCGGAGGATGCCGAGCACTCCCCCGATGACGAGCATCACCGCGGCGAACGTCGCTATGCCGGTCGCCAGCGGCTCCCGGTGCGATGCGGGGTGTTTCACAGCCTGTGTCATGAGTACTCCTCGGTTGCGCGGCCTGTGCGGCCGACTCGGATGTCACGCCAGGATCAGTACGACGAAGATCAGGCAGACGATGATGTTGACCAGCCAACTGTTGTTGTTCATCCAGTCGCGCAGGCCGGGCATCGCGGACGCGGCCCGATGGCCCAGGAGGACGCGCAGCAGCAGCGGTGTCGCGGCGACCAGGGTGGTGAGGGCGATGAACGGCAGCGCGTCGACGAACGAGCTGTGGCCCTGGTCCAGGTGGACGCCGACGGTGAGCATCACCATCAGGTCGGAGGGCATCAGCAGCACGACCAGCAGGCCCGTCTCGAATGCCTTCCGGGTGTCGGCCGACATCAGCGCGTGCAGCCACTTCGGCGGCTCGACGGTCTCCCGTTTCCGCCAGTTCCGCAGTGCTGCCAGGATCAGCAGGGCCACCAGCACGTACTGGATCACCCGGCCGACGGAGCTCTTGTCCCCAGAGCTTCCGAAGTCGACGGCGCCGCCCAGCGCGGTGGCGATGCCGAGCATGACGGCCACGCCCAGCGACGTGGCGATCAGTACTCCCGCCACGAAGCCGAGGGAGACCCGCACTGCCCGTTGCGCCGTGGCCAGGATGACGGCCGACATGATCTGGGGTCCCGCCATCATGGTGATGGCCAGAGGCAGAATCTTCAGGCTGTCCATGGGAAACGCCACCCGTGCAGGTGCTGACGACAGCAGTCTCGTGCCTGATGCGCAGGCCCTACCGGGGCTCCTTTCCGCTCTGTCGGTTCGCCCTCAATTGGAGCAGCGCTGCCCGCCACCGCATCCGAACGTAGTCCGAACGGGTGAGGGGCACGGTGGGACGGAAGCTTCCCGGAGCTGCCGTACGAGCGGCGCCCGGGGGGCGGCGCGAGGACGGATGCCCTCACCTGGTCACTCTCCGTGGGCACCCTCTCCCCGGGTAGAATACCTAGAGGGGTATATCGGACGGAGTTGGCGAACGGAGTTGCCGTGGAACTGTCGATGGCGGCCGAGGAACTCAGGACCGTGGTCAATCGGCTGCGCCGGGCGCAGGGGCAGATCGCCGGAGTGATCAAGATGATCGAGGAAGGGCGGGACTGCGAGGACGTGGTCACCCAGCTCGCGGCCGCTTCCCGGGCGCTGGACAGGGCGGGATTCGCCATCATCGCCACCGGACTGCAGCACTGCCTGACCGATACGGACCTGGCCGAGGGCGAGGACCGCGAGCAGTTGCGAGCCCGCCTGGAGAAGCTCTTCCTCTCCCTGGCCTGAAGCACCGGCCGCACTCTCCCGGCCCGCACTCCCCCGGCCCGCGACCGCCGACACCGCCGCCCGCCCCGGCGTGTCCCCGCGCTCCGCCGGAGATCCGGTGGGATACAGGAAGCCACCGCACCCCGCCGGGCCGAGCCGAGGAGTTCCCGTGCCCTACGACCGCACCGTCACTCTCGACGCCGACTTCGCCACCGCGGTGGCCGCCGTCCGCGCGACACTCGCCGAGGAGGGCTTCGGCATCCTCAGCGAGATCGACGTCCGCGCGACGCTGAAGGCCAAACTCGACCACGAGATGGAGGACTACCTGATCCTCGGCGCCTGCAACCCGCCCCTGGCCCGGGAGGCACTGGAGGCGGACCGCAGTATCGGCCTGCTCCTGCCGTGCAACGTGGTCGTACGGCGCGACGGCGACCGGACGGTCGTGCAGGCACTGGACCCGGGCACCATGGTGACCCTCACCGGGCTGCCCGCCCTGGAGCCCGTGGCCTCGGACGCCACCAGGCGGCTGGACGCCGCCCTCGCCGCGCTGCCCGGCATCGGCTGAGCGCCCTGCCCGGTGCCGGCCCGTCCGGCAGACGGCACCGGGCGGGGCACCGGCGGCCTCGGACACCGCGCGGAAACGGCGGGCACCCCCACGGTGACGGCCGTGGGGGTGTCCGCCGCGCTCTCCGGACGCCGCCGGATCAGCGGGGGCGCGCTTACTTGGGGGGCATCAGCACGGTGTCGATGATGTGGACGGTGGCGTTGGCGGTCTTCACGTCGCCGCAGCCGATCTTGGCGTCGTCGTTGACCGTGTAGGAGTCCCCGGAGCCCTTGGTGGTGAGCTTCTGCTTCTCCAGGGTCGCGTACTCCCCGTCCTTCAGCTCGGGCTTGCCCAGCGGCTTGCCGACCACGTGGTAGGTCAGCACCTTGGTCAGCATCTTCTTGTCGTTGAGCACCTTCTCCAGGTCGGCCTTCGGGATCTTGTCGAAGGCGTCGTTGGTCGGCGCGAACACGGTGATGTTCTCGCTGCTGTTGAGCGTGTCGACCAGTCCGGCCTTCTTGACGGCGGAGACCAGCGTGGAGAGCTCGGGGTTGTTGGAGGCGGCAGTCGCGACCGGGTCCTGGGCCATGCCCTTGAAGCTGCCCTTGCCGGTCTTGGGCACGGAGGCGCAGGCCGGACCGAAGGTGTCCATGGCCATGTCGTCGCCGCTGTCCTGCTTGTCGCTCTTCTCGCTCTTGTCGCTCTGCTTCTGCTCGCTCTTGCTCCCCTCGGACTTGTCGCCACCGCTGTCGTCACTGCCGCAGGCGGCCAGCCCGAACGGCAGCACGAGGGCGGCGGTGGCGGCCAGCAGAGCGTGACGGGTGCGATTGCGGTTCATTCTTCACTCCTACGTGGATGATGGTGCGGTTGCAGATGCGGATCACGTGTGCGACCCGCGGGATTCGCCCGGCGCCGGAGCGGATCCGGCGCGTGCGACGAGCGGTTCAGGTCACGTTGACCACCACCGAGTGGCGCCCGGTGGCGCCGTCGGGGACGGTGCCGACCCGGTCCGCGGTCTGGGTGCGGCCCTGCTTGTCGGTGGCACGGACCTGGAGGGTGTGGGAGCCGGGTTCGGCGTCCCATTCCCACAGCCACTGGCGCCAGGTGTCCTGGCTGTCCTCCTCGGCCAACCGCGCGGTCCGCCAGGGCGCGTCGTCCACCCGGACCTCCACGCGGGCTATGCCGCGGTGCTGCGCCCAGGCCACTCCGGCCACCGCGACCTTGCCGGAGCGGACGTCGGCGAGCGGCCGGGGGGTGTCGATACGGGACTGGATCTTGATGGGCGCCTCGCGGGCCCAGCCGCGCTTGACCCAGTAGACGTCCATGTCCTCGAAGCGGGTCAGCTCCAGTTCGCGCAGCCACTTGCAGGCCGAGACATAGCCGTACAGGCCCGGGACCAGCATGCGCACCGGGAAGCCGTGCTCGAAGGGCAGCGGCTCGCCGTTCATGCCCACCGCGAGCATCGCGTCGCGGCCGTCCATCACGGTCTCCACCGGGCTGCCGAGGGTCATTCCGTCCTCGGAGCGGGCCACCAACTGGTCGGCCGGTCCGCCCTTGGACGGGGGACGGACCCCCGCCTCGCGCAGCAGCGGAGCCAGCGGGACACCCAGCCAGCGCGCGTTGCCGACGTAGGAGCCGCCCACCTGGTTGGAGACGCAGGTCATGGTGATGTCCCGCTCGATCAGGCCGCGTTCGAGCAGTGCGGCGAAGTCGAGGTTCACCGGCCGGGACACTCCCGCGCCGTGGATGCGCAGACTCCAGTCCTCGGTGGTCAGCCGCGGGACCCGCAGCAGGGTGTCCACCCGGTAGAAGCGGGAGTTGGACGTGATGAAGTCGCCCAGCCCCGCCACCTGGAGTTCGGCACCCCGGGGCACGGGCGCCGCGCGCGAGGAGGGTGCGGGCAGCGTCACGGCCTCGCGGGACGCCTCGGCCGCGGCGCCGCGTGCGGCCCCCAGGAAGCGGCCCAGCCAGCCGGCACCGGTCGCGGTGACGGCCACCGCCCCCGCGGCGAGGACAAAGCCGCGGCGGCCGGTCGCGGCCACTCGTCCCACCGGTCCGGCGGCCACCGGGCCGGTGCCGTCCGGTTCCGCCCGCACGAAACCGACCAGGAGGTGGAGCACGGCCGCTCCGGCCGCCGCCCCCGCCAAGGAGGGCACCACATCGGTGTACTGCCCCTCCGGGCGGCTGAGCGCGGTCACCGCACCGACGACCCCGAACAGCAGCACACCGCCCGCACCCGCCCTCCGGTACCGCAGCGAGACGACGCCCAGCGCCGCCGCGCACAGCGCCAGCACCAGGGCCATGCCGAGCTGGAGGACGAACTTGTCGTCGCTGCCGAAGGTGCGGATCGCCCAGTCCTTGACCGGAGTCGGCGTCGCATCGATCGCCGCACCGCCCACGACCACCAGCGGGCCGCTGCGCGGCCGTACGGCGGCGGCCACCAACTCGGCGACCGCCAGCGCGGCGTAGCCCGCCAGCAGGCCGCACAGCCCCGCCAGCCCCGCACGGGCGGCCCGTGCGGCCGGCGTGCGCGGCGGCGCGGGCTGCTGCCCGTCGGCCGAGGTCTCTTCCGTGTCACTCACGCCCCTGCTTCGGGCCCCGGAGCACGACGGATTGGTCGACCCGCGAAAAGAATGAATCTTTTCGCGGGAGTTGACGCCCGGTGCGGATTTCCCCGTCGGGGCCAATCCGCCACGCGCGCAGCTTCGAATCCCATGCGGCTGCCCGGCCCGGGTGGTGTCCGGACAAGCGCTCACACGCGCGGCGAGGAGAGGAGCGGCATGGCGGCACAGCTGCGGAGGACGGCCGTGATCGGCAGTGGGATCGCGGGACTGACGGCGGCCTGGCTGCTGCGCACCACCGACGAGGTGACCCTCTTCGAGGCCGACGACCGGCTCGGCGGGCACACCCACACCCATGAGGTCGTCACCGCGGACGGCCGCCCGCTGCCCGTGGACTCCGGGTTCATCGTCCACAACACCCGCACCTACCCGCTGCTGACGCGGCTGTTCGGCGAACTCGGCGTGGCCACGCAGGAGTCGGAGATGAGCATGTCGGTGCAGTGCGCGGGCTGCGGACTGGAGTACGCCGGGGCCAAGGGGCCCAGCGGGCTGTTTCCCCGGCCCGGGCATCTGCGGCGCGGCCGCTATCTGCGGATGCTCACCGAGATCCCCGTCTTCCACCGGCGGGCCCTGCGGACCCTGGCCGCGGAGGACGACCTGCCGGCGGACGGCTCGGGCTCCCCGCAGACCCTGGGCGCCTTCGTGCGCAGCGGCGGCTTCTCCTCCTACTTCACCTCCCACTACCTGGCGCCGCTGGTCTCGGCCGTGTGGTCCTGCGCGCCGGACACCGCCCTGCAGTACCCGGCGCGCTATCTCTTCCGCTTCCTGTCCCAGCACGGAATGCTCGGCATCGGCGGCTCGCCGGTGTGGCGCACCGTCACCGGCGGCTCGCACACCTATGTGCAGCGGATCGCCAAAGAACTCCCCGACATCCGCACCTCGGCGCCGGTGCGCGCGGTGCGCCGGCACTCCACCGGGGGCGCCGGGGCCGAGATCGTCACCGCCGACGGCCAGGAGCACCACTACGACAAGGTCGTCCTGGCCGTCCACGCGGACCAGGCGCTGCGGGTGCTGGAGCGGCCGACCGAGGACGAGAAGCGGGTGCTCGGCGCCTTCCGCTGGTCCCGCAACCCGGCGCTGCTGCACACCGACAGCACGGTGCTGCCCCGCTCACCGGGTGCGGGAGCGAGCTGGAACTACCGGATGCCGGACTGCACGGCCCCGCCCGGCCGGGTACGGGTCAGCTACGACATGACCCGGCTGCAACACCTCGCGGCGCCGGACCGCTACGTGGTCTCCCTCGGCGAGGGGGAGCACGTCGACCCGGGCCGGGTGCTGGCGCGCATGGTCTACGAGCACCCCGTCTACACACCGGAGTCGGTCGCCGCCCAGCGCAGACTGCCGCAGCTCGAGAGCGGGCCCGTGGTGTACGCGGGCGCCTGGCACGGCTGGGGGTTCCACGAGGACGGCTGCCGCTCCGGCGTCGCCGCGGCCCGCTCCCTGGGGGTGCGCTGGTGACCGGGCGCGCCGCGGCCCGGCCGGCGGACGGACCCGCACCGGCGCACCGGGAGGCGCGCACACCGGCCCTCTACCGGTGCGTGATCTCCCACACCCGGCTCCGCCCGCTGCGCCATTCCTTCCGCCAGGGCACCTATCTGTGGTTCGTGGACCCGGAGCGTCCGCCCCGGCTGCCGCGCCCGCTGCGCGGCCTGGCCCGGTTCGAGGCGCGGGACCACTTCGGCGGTACCGCGCCGAGCATCCGCGCCGGACTCGACCGCTTCCTGTCCGCGCACGGCGTCGCCCTCGGCGACGGCCGGGTGCGCATGCTGACCTCCGCCCGGGTCCTGGGCCACGTGTTCAACCCGCTCACCCTCTACTGGTGCCGGCCCGCGGACGGGTCGCCGGAATGCGTCGTCGCCGAGGTGCACAACACCTACGGCGAGCGGCACTGCTATCTGCTGCACCCCGACCCGGAGGGATGCGCCGAGGTCCCCAAGAACTTCTACGTCTCCCCGTTCTTCGCCGTCGACGGCGTCTACCGGATGCGGCTGCCCGAACCGGACGACCGGCTGCGGCTCGGGGTGCGGCTGCGGCACGGGGACGACACCAGCTTCGTCGCCACCGTCACCGGGCGGCACCGGCCCGGGACGGCCGGGCAGTTGCTGCGGACCGCTGTCCGCCACCCCTGGCCGACCGCGGCCACCACGGCCGGTATCCGGCTGCACGGCATCCGCCTGTGGCTGCGCGGGCTGCCGGTGCGCCCCCGTCCCCGAAATCCCCGACAGAAAGGACTGTCTTGACCCTGCACGCCTCACCCGCCGTCCCCTCCACGCACAGCGTGGACCCTCTCCGATGGCCCGACGTGGCCGCGGTGCCGCGCTCCTCGTGGATGCGTACAGCAGTCACCGAACGCCTGCTGCGCCGGGCCCTGGGCGAGCTGCCGCTGCGCGTACGGCTTCCGAGCGGCGAGCAGTGGGGGCGGGGCGGACCGCTGATGGAACTGCACGACCCCGCCGCCTTCCACCGCCGCGTCGGCCGGTTCGGACTGATCGGGTTCGGTGAGTCGTACATGGCCGGCGAGTGGGACACGCCCGACCCGGTCGGTCTGCTGTCCGTCTTCGCCGAGCACGCCGACCGGCTGCTGCCCCCGGCGCTGCAGCGGCTGCGCCATCTGTGGGCGCCGCGCAAGCCCGCCGCCGAGCGCAACACCGTCGCCGGTTCGCGCGCCCACATCAGCCACCACTACGACCTGTCCAACGAACTGTTCGCCCTCTTCCTGGACGAGACCCTCAGCTACTCCGCCGGCCTCTTCCGCAGCCTGCCGGCCGACCAGGAGGCCCTGGCGCCCGCGCAGCGCCGCAAGGTGGACCACATGCTCGACCTGGCCGACGTGGGGCCCGGAACCCGGCTGCTGGAGATCGGTACCGGGTGGGGCGAACTGGCGCTGCGGGCCGCCCGCAGAGGCGCCGAGGTGGTCAGTGTCACCCTCTCCCGGGAACAGCTCGACGTGGCCCGGCGCCGGGTCGAGGAGGCCGGACTGAGCGACCTCGTATCCGTCCAGCTACGCGACTACCGGCAGGTGCGGGGGTCCTTCGACGCCGTCGTCAGCGTCGAGATGATCGAGGCCGTCGGCGCGGAGCACTGGCCGGTCTACCTCGGTGCGCTCGACCGGCTGCTGGTGCCCGGCGGCCGGGCCGCGCTCCAGGCCATCACCATGGCGCACCAGCGGATGCTGGCCACCCGCAACACCTGGACGTGGATACACAAATACATCTTCCCCGGCGGGCTGATCCCCTCCCGCGAGGCACTCACCCGCATCGCCCACGAGGAGACCGCACTGTGCCTGGCCCGGTACGACCGGCGCGGTCCGCACTACGCCGAGACCCTGCGGCTGTGGCGGGAGCGGTTCGCCGAGCACACGGCGGAGGTCTCCGCGCTCGGCTTCGACGCCGTCTTCCGCCGCATGTGGGATCTCTACCTCGCCTACTCGGAGGCCGGGTTCCGCACCGGGTACCTGGACGTCCAGCAACTGCTCTTCATCAAGGACGGAGCCACCGCACCGTGATCCAGCTCGTCTCCCGTACCGGCGCCGCACCGCGCCTGGCCGCCGTCGCCGAGGAGTTCCTCGGCGGCGCACTGCCGTTCCGGCTGCGGGCCTGGGACGGCAGCGAGGCCGGACCCTCCGGCGCCCCGCTGGTCGTCCTGCGCTCGCGGACGGCGCTGCGGCGGCTGCTGTGGCAGCCCGGCGAACTCGGTCTGGCCGACGCCTACATCAGCGGCGACCTGGAGGTCGTGGGCGACCCGGCGGAGGCGCTCGCCGCCCTCTGGCAGGCCGCGCGGGAGCGCGGTCTGAGCCGGCCGCGGCTCACGGCCCGGCAGTGGGCGGAGGCGGCTGCGCTGCTGGTGCGGCTCGGCGCGGTCGGTCCTCCGCCCCGCCCGCCGGGCCGACGCGCCCGGCAGGGCGGCACGCTGCACAGCGTGGCCCGGGACCGCAGCGCCATCAGCCACCACTACGACCTGTCCAACGACTTCTACGAGCTCCTGCTCGACGAGACGATGGCCTACTCCTGCGGCTACTGGAGGCAGCCACCCGGCACCGAGGGCTACGGGCCGGCCCAGTCCCAGCACGACAAGCTGGATCTGATCTGCCGCAAGCTGGCGCTGCGCCCCGGGGCCCGGCTGCTCGACATGGGATGCGGCTGGGGTTCGCTGACGGTGCACGCGGCCGAGCACTTCCAGGCGCAGGTGACCGCCGTGACCCTCTCCGCCGAGCAGGCGCGCCACACCCGGGAGCGCGTCCGGGCCCGCGGTCTGGGAGACCGGGTGCGGGTGCGGCACTGCCACTACCGCGACCTGCCCGACACGGGATTCGACGCGGCCGCAACCGTCGAGATGGGCGAGCACGTGGGCGCGGACGCCTACCCGCACTTCGCCGCCAGGCTGCGGCACGCGCTCGCGCCGCACGGCAGGCTCCTGGTGCAGCAGATGTCCCGGGGCGCCGACGCACCGGGCGGCGGGCCGTTCATCGAGACGTACATCGCTCCCGACATGCACATGCGGCCCCTCGGGGAGACCGTCGCGCTGCTGGAGGAGGCGGGCTTGGAGGTCCGTGCCGCCACCTCGCTGCGGGAGCACTACGTGCACACCATCGACGCCTGGCGCGACACCCTGGAAGCACGCTGGGACGCTGCCACAGCCCTGGTCGGAGCCCCCACGGCGCGGCTGTGGCGGCTGTATCTGGCGGGCGGCCGGCTGGCCTTCGCCGAGCGGCGGATGGGCGTCGACCAGATCCTCGCCGTCCGGCCGGACGAGGACGGCCGCAGCGGGCTGGGCGCGAACCCGCTGGGCGGGCACGAGGGGACGTGGTGACGTGGTCATGACCGGCGGCACCGACTGGTCCGCGCTGGGCGGGGACGTGTGGGCGACGGTCGCCTCCGTCGCCGCCGTCATGCTGCTCACCTTCGCCGTCGCCCTCCGCATGGGCGTCCACCGCATCGTGGACGTCGCCTGGGGACTGGCGTTCGCGACGGTGGCGCTCACCACGTGCGGGTTCTCCGCGGGTGAGGGCGATCCGGCCCGCCGGGCGCTGGTCACCGCGCTCACCACGGTGTGGGGACTGCGGCTGGCCGGGCACATCGCCGGAAGAGGTCGGGGCAAGGGCGAGGACCCGCGTTACGCGCGCATGCTCGACAAGGCACCGGGCAGCCGGAACGCCTACGCGCTGCGCAAGGTCTATCTGCTGCAGGGTGCGCTCGTTCTGGTCGTCTCCCTCCCGGTGCAGGCGGGCCAGTACGCGCGCACCCCGCCCGGCCCCGCCGCCTGGGCGGGGTGTGCCGTGTGGCTGGTCGGGATGTTCTTCGAATCCGTCGGGGACGCCCAACTGGCCCGCTTCACCGCACGGCCGGAGAACCGGGGCACCGTCATGGACCGGGGGCTGTGGTCGTGGACGCGGCACCCGAACTACTTCGGAGATTTCTGCGTGTGGTGGGGGCTGTACCTCGTGGCGGTGACCGACGGCACGACGGCGCTCGCGGTGCTCGTCTCCCCGCTGCTGATGAGCGCGCTGCTGACGGTGGGCAGCGGAAAGCGCCTGCTGGAACAGCACATGGCCGACCGGCCCGGCTACACGGCCTACGCGGCGCGCACCAGCGGCTTCTTCCCCCGGCCGCCACGGCGGACGGCCGACGGGAGAAGCTGAGGACCGCCTCCGCTGCCCGCGCCGGTGCACGGGCAGCACGGACGCTGCGGGTCCCCCCGCGCCCGTGGCACCGGCCGGTGCCGCGGGTGCGGGTGCGAAGACCTCCTTCGGCCCCGGGGGACGGGGCAGCGGGCGGGCCGCCGTGCGGCGAGCAGCGCGCGCACGGCGGCCCGGACCCGCGGCGGATCACGCCGGGAAGTCCACCAGCATCACCGGCTCCGAGGTGGGCTGCGGGGAGCCCCCGTCGGGCTCGACGGTGACCCCCATGCCGGAGGCGCCGTCGAGTTTCCCTTCGAGCAGGGCCGCTTCGGAGCCGGAGCCCGGGGGCATCAGGCCCGCCGGACGCATCCGGCCGCCGTCGTTCAGCCACAGCTGGTAGACCTTGCCCTTCGGCGGTGCCGGCATCCCGGAGACCACCAGGGCCGCCCGGTTCTGCGACTGCGAGAGGACCACGGTGCCGGAGCCGCCGCCGGGCAGCTCGGCGCCGGGAACGGCCTTCGCGTCGGAGGCGGACAGCACCCGCGCGAGCGCCTCGGCACGGTCCTGGGCCCGCTCGCTGCGCTGCCGCGCGTCCTGGGCCTCCTGGTGCTGCCACACGGCGACCCCGCCCAGTGCCCCGGCGGCCGCGACACACGCCGCGAGTGCCCAGATGTGCCAGGAGCGGGGCCGCCCGCGCGGCGCCCTGACGGAGGCGGCCTCTTCCGCGACCCGGCCTCCCGGCGACTCCTGACGCACCTCGCCGATCCGGCGCAGTACCCGTTCGCGCAGTTCCGCGGGGGGCTGCTCGGAGACGGCCTGGCCCAGCCGGGCGGCTGTGGCGCGCAACTCGGCGACCTCCTGGGCGCAGAAGGAGCAGGCACGCAGATGCTTCTCGAACTCCTCCCGCTCGTCCCCGGAGACGGCGTCCAAGGCGTAGGCGCCGGTGAGAGTGTGCAGTTCCGCGGTCTTCATCCCTGCACCCCCAGGCAGTCCCGCAGCCGGATCAGGCCGTCCCGCAACCGTGTCTTGACCGTGCCGAGCGGCTGGGAGAGCAGTTCGGCGACCTCACGGTAGGTCAGGCCCTTGTAGTAGGCCAGTGTCACGGACTGGCGCTGGATCTGGGTGAGCGTGCGCAGGCAGCGGCGCACCTGCTCCCGCTCCAGCCGCGCCTCGACCTGCTCGACGACATGGTCGTAGTCGCGGGAGCCGGAGAGCTGTGCCGCCCGCAGCTCCCGGTCGCTCGCGGACTGCTCGGAGCGCACCCGGTCGACGGCGCGGCGGTGGGCGAGCGTCATCACCCAGGTCATCGCCGTGCCCTTGGCCGGGTCGAACCGGGCGGCCACCCGCCACACCTCCACCAGCACCTCCTGGGTGACCTCCTCCGACTGCGAGGGGTCGCGCAGGACGGACCGCACGAGCCCGAACACCGGACCGACCACTCTCTCGTACATGGCGGCGAAGGCGTCCTGATCGCCTCGCGCCACCTGGACCAACAGGTCCCCCAGCTCGACGGGTCCCACCGCGGGGGACCCGAGGGCAGCGGCTTCATCCACCTGCCCTCACCCCCGGCGCTCCCGGCCCGGCCGGACGGTCACCGCGTGCGCGGCCTCGTACAGGAGACACGTTCTTCCCTTCTCGACATGACAGCTCCACCGCTGCTTCGGAGCCGCTCGCCCGGCGGATTGGTGGCGCACCCGCACCGGGCCGGGGCACCGGGCCGCCGGTGCCCCGCAGACGTGTCGCGTGCTCCGGAGGGTATCCGTCACCGGGACGATGCGGAGAAGCGGGCCGCAGCGGGTACCGGCGGCGGGGATCGCGGGACGGCCGAGGTGGAGGCAGGATGGCGGAGCAGCAGGCGGACGGGCGGCGGTGCCTGGTGACGGGCGCGACCGGGTACATCGGAGGGCGGCTGGTGCCCGGACTGCTGGACGCGGGATACGCGGTGCGCTGCCTGGCGCGGTCGCCGGAGAAGCTGCGCGACCACCCCTGGGCCGACCGCGTCGAGGTGGTGGGCGGAGACCTCACGGACCGCGGCTCGACCGCGGCCGCGCTGCGCGGGGTCGACGTCGCGTACTACCTGGTGCACTCGCTCGGCACCGGGAGCGGCTTCGAGCAGACCGACCGGAGGGCCGCCCGGCTCTTCGCCGAGGAGGCCCGGACGGCCGGGGTGCGCCGGATCGTCTACCTCGGCGGCCTGGCACCCGCCGGGGTGGACGAGCGGGAGCTCTCGCCCCATCTGCGCTCCCGCGCCGAGGTCGGCCGCATCCTGCTGGAGTCGGGCGTGCCGACGGCGGTGCTGCGCGCCGCGGTCATCATCGGCTCCGGTTCGGCCTCCTTCGAGATGCTGCGGTATCTCACCGAGCGGCTGCCGCTGATGGTCACCCCGAGCTGGGTGCGCACCCGGATCCAGCCCGTCGCCGTACGGGACGTGCTGCGGTGTCTGGTCGCCGCCGCGGCACTGCCGGCCGGTCTCAACCGCACCTTCGACATCGGCGGGCCGGACGTGCTCACCTACCGGGACATGATGCTGCGCTACGCGTCCGTGGCGGGGCTGCCCCGGAGGCTGATCCTTCCCGTCCCGGTACTGACCCCGGGCCTCTCCAGCCACTGGATCGGGCTGGTCACCCCCGTGCCGCCCGCCGTGGCCCGGCCGCTGGCCGAGTCGCTGCGCCACGAGGTCGTCTGCCGCGAGAACGACATCGTGCGGTACCTTCCCGGACCGCCACAGCAGCCGTTGCCGTTCACCCGTGCGGTGGAGCTGTCGCTGCGGCGGGTCCGCGAGCAGGAGGTGGCGACCCACTGGTCCTCGGCCTCCGTCCCGGGCGCGCCCAGTGATCCACTGCCCACGGATCCCGACTGGGCGGGCGGCACCCTGTACACCGACCGCCGGGCCCGCCGGGTGTCCGCCTCTCCGGACGCGCTGTGGCGGGTCGTCGAGGGCATCGGCGGGGAGAACGGCTGGTACTCCTTCGGCCCGCTCTGGGCTGCGCGCGGCTGGCTGGACCGGCTGCAGGGCGGGGTGGGGCTGCGGCGCGGCCGGCGCGACCCGGGACGGCTGCGGGTCGGCGACTCGCTGGACTTCTGGCGGGTGGAGGAGGTCCGGCCGGGAGAGCTGCTGCGGCTGCGCGCCGAGATGCGGCTGCCCGGACGGGCCTGGCTGGAGATGTACGTCGACCGGACCGCGGACGGCCGCACGCGCTACCGGCAGCGCGCTCTCTTCCGCCCGCACGGCCTGGCGGGCCACCTGTACTGGTGGAGTGTCGCCCCGTTCCACACCGTGCTCTTCGAGGGCATGGCCCGCAACATCGCCCGGGCCGCCGAGCACGGCACCGGGGACCGGCCCGCCGGCCGGAGGGCCGGACGCGGTCGCCGCGGCCGATCCCGGCGCCGCCGGCCGTAGGGCCCTTCGGTCCGATCGGGCCCCGGGCCGGGTACCGCCGGAGCCGGAGGCGGTGGTGACCCGGGGCCCCGATCGGCGGCGCCCCGGTGGCACGCCCCGCGCTGCCCTGCTGATCTGGAGCAGGCGGCCGGCGGACCGCCGGGACGCAGACGGCACGCCGCGCCGGGCGGCGGGGTGGAGGTCGGGGACGATGCACAGCGAGGGGCCGGAGCCGGACGGCGGCGACGCGGATGCCGCGGGCCCGCACCAGGACTCGTTCACGAACCGCTGTGCCGTGCGCCGCGAGCAACTGGGGCTGTCCCGCGACGAGGTGGCCCGCCGTGCGGGCATGTCCGTCGCCTATCTCGACCGGCTGGAGTCCCTGAGCGACGACTTCGACCCGGCCGCCCTCATGCGCCTCGCCGCCGTCCTCGACCTCCCCTACGACGAACTCAAGGAGGGCCCGCGGGAGCCGGGGCCGGGCCGGCGACCGGCCGCCGCCCACCCGCAGCTGAGCCGGATGTCGGAGGACGAGTGCTGGCGGCGGCTCGGGACACATGGAGTCGGCCGGGTCGGCCTGACCGACGGGCCCGCGCCGGTGATCCTGCCGGTCAACTTCCTGGCGGACGGGCGCACCGTGGTCTACCGGACCGAGGCGGGCGGACCGGCGGCCGCGGCGGACGGGGACGAGGTGGCCTTCGAGGTCGACCGGGTGGACGAGCGCCTCAGCAGCGGTTGGAGCGTCCTCCTCACCGGGACCGCCCGGCACGTCACCGATCCCGGCACGGTCGAGGACCTCGCCTCCCGGCCGGGCGCGGATCCGTGGGCGGGCGGGCGGCGCGAGCTGTGGATCCGCGTGCTGCCCGGTGAGGTGACCGGGCGCCGGATCCGTACCCGGTGATCCGGGCGCGGGCCTCGAACGCCGTTCGCCGCCGGGTAACGGGCCCCGGACGCGCGGGCGACCGCGCCGCCGTACGCTCCGCACGTCCGGGTACGCGTGCGTGGGTACGCGGGAACGCGTGCGTGGGAACGCGTGCGTGGGAACGCGTGCATGCGCGCCCGTGTCGCCGGCCGCGCGACCGGCGGGCGGCGGGGCGGCGGATCACGTGTGCGGGACGACGGCGACGGGGGTGCGGGAGTGGTGCATCACCGCGTGCACCACGGATCCGACGTGGGGGCCGAACCGGGAGGTGCGCTGCCGTCGTCCGACCACGAGCAGACACCCGTTCTCGGCGGCCTTCACCAGCAGCGCCGCCGGCTGTTCGAGGAACGCCCGGACATCGACCTGCACGTCGGGATGCTTCTCGCGCCAGGGCCGCACCCTGGCGGTGACGGCGGCCGCGCGTTCCGCCAGCAGTTCGTCCAGGGCCATGGTGGCCCGGGGCAGGGTGCGCGCACCGTAGTAGGCGGGTGGCTCCCAGCCGTGCCGGATCTCCAAGGGCGCCGTGCGGCGCCCGGCGGCCTCGAAGGCGAAGTCCAGCAGTTCGTCGCAGGGGCGGCTCAGGTCCACGCCGGCGACCACAGGGCGCGCGGCACCGTGCGCCGCGTCCGCTGCGGGCGCCTCGTCCGCCTGCGGGCTTCCCGCACGGGCCCGGACGAGGACGACGGGGCACTGCGCGTGCGCGACGGCGGGCAGGGCGACGGAGCCGACCAGATAGCCCCCCAGGGTGCTGAATCCGCGCGACCCGATGACCAGCAGATCCGAGGTCTCCGACAGGTCGGTGAGCAGCCGGGCCGGCTCCCCCGTCGCGCTCTTCGTCGTGACGGGCAGGTCGGGGAAGTCGCCCGCCAGTTCGGCGGTGGCCTCGTGCAGGACCTGCTCGGTGTGGCGGCGGGGCGCGTCGCTCTCGTCCGGGGCGACGAGCTGGTCCAGCGCACTGTCGGCGACCTGCACGTGCACGAGCTGGAGCGGTGCGTCGCGGGCGGTCGCCTCACGCGCTGCCCAGCGGACCGCGGCTGTGCTTTCCGGGGTTCCGTCGGTACCCGCCGTGACGAGATGGGCCATGTTCCGCTCCCTGGCCGGAAAACTCCGTACTCCGCATACCGGACTCCTCCAGGTTCCCGCGGTCCCGCTGAGCTGTCCACCGGCGCCGCGCACAGCAGTCCGGAGCGGCCGGGGCCGCGCACCGGACCAGGATGCGCCGGCAGGATCCCGTGCCCGGACCGCCGCCGCCCTCCGCGCCCCGGCGGGACTGTGCGCAACCGGTGTGCCACCCAGCGGGCACACCGTGCGGGCGGCGGCACCAGCGGGTTCACTCCTTATGAGGGAGGGACGCAATCGCCGATCCGGCAGGGCGGAGGCTGAGTCAGCAATGACGGACACCATCGCAGTGGGCTTCGACGGGTCCGCGGAGAGCCAGGCAGCGATCGACTGGGCGGCGCTGGAGGCCGAGCGGCAGGGCGTGGGGCTCCGCCTGGTCCACGTGTGGCGCTGGCAGCCGCACACCTCGGCCGCCGACCCGGACAAGGAACACGAGTGGATCGCCCGTGTGCCGCGGGAGGCGGCGCAGCGGCTGGCCGAGCACCACCCCGGCCTGCGGGTGGAGCAGTTGAGCGTGCCGGGGGTGGCGGCCGATGTGCTGATCGAGCTGACGGAGGACGCGCGGCTGCTCGTGCTCGGCTCCCGGGCCCTGGGCAGGGCGAGCGGATTCCTGCTGGGCTCGGTCGGGCAGGAGGTCACCGCCCGCGCCGAGTGCCCGGTCGTGCTGGTGCGGGCGTCCTTCCAGGACGAGGAGGTGCGGGAGAGCCGGACTCCGCGGGAACGCCCCTCGCCCGGGCCGGTCGTGGTCGGGCTCGATCTGGTCAAACCCAGCCGGGCGATCCTGCAGTTCGCCTTCGAGGCCGCGGCGCTGCGGGGTACGGGCCTGCGCGCGGTCCACGTGTGGAAGCTGCCCGCGGTCTTCACCTACGGACCCCGGATGATCGACCAGACCCAGCGCTCGGAGCTGGGACGGCGCGAGCATCAGCTGCTCTCGACCGCGGTGCTTCCGTGGCGGGAGGAGTACCCGCAGGTCACGGTGGACGAGCAGGCGGCGCCGGGGAACGCGTCGCGGCACCTGATCGAGCGGGCCGACGACGCGTCGCTGCTGGTGGTCGGGCGACGTGTGCAGCGGCCGGCGCTCGGCACCCGGCTGGGCCCGGTCACCCAGGCCGCCCTGCACCATGCCACTCCCCCGGTGGCGGTGGTCCCGCACATCTGAGGAGGCGTGCGCGGAGCACACGACGCGGCCCCGTCGGCGCCCGGCCGCGACCGCGGGCCCGGCAGCCGGGATCAGGCCCGCCCGGCGCCCCCGCGGCCCCGGGCCGGGGCCGCTCGCCGCCCGCGCGCTTCAGCCCCGCGCACCCATCCGGCGCCGCAGGACCACCAGGTTGGCGGTGAGCGTCGCGGCGACGGCCAGTCCCATGCCGAACACGGCACCGCCCATCCCGAACACCGGCGGGCTGAAGCCCAGTCCCAGCACCACGAGCGCCCCGGCCACCACCAGCAGGGCGTGCCCGACCGCTCCGGTCCCGGTCATCCGGTGCAGCACGCCCAGCACGAGCAGCACGACCACCACGGGTACGGCGACCGCGAGCCCCGCGGCCCGCTCGGTCAGGTGCGCGTGGTGCTCGGTCGTGTCCAGGGCGACCTCCAGGCCGCCGCCCACCGCCGCCAGCGCCGCGAAGACCGCGTAGTGGCCGTATCCCCACACCAGCGCGGTGCGCAGCGTGGTCAGTTCGGCTTCGCTGCCGGTGAAGTAGATCCACCACAGGGCGAAGACGAGCAGCAGCCCGCCGAGGGCGATCAGCAGCACGGTGGCGGACAGGCCGTGGTCGGTGACGGCGGACTGGACGGCGGTGAGACTGGCGAGGATGACCTCGCCGAGCACGATGATGGTGAACAGGCCGTACCGTTCGGCGATGTGTCCGGGGTGCCAGGTGGTGGCCCCGCCCCGGGACTCGGCCCAGGCGGGTACGGCCAGTTCGGCCACCACCAGCAGGACGAAGGTGGCCGGCGCCCACCCGCCCGTGGCCCACAGCCGGGCGACCCATCCGCACTGCACCACGGCGACACCCGCCGCGTACCGCAGGGCGCTCCGCCGCCCGTCGGGATGCCCGGCCGCCGCCCGGAGCCACTGGGCGATCATCGCGAGGCGCATCAGGACGTAGCCGACCACCACGGTCGAGAAGTCGCCGTCCTGGAACGCCTCGGGCACTCCGGCGGCGAGGACCAGGGCACCCGCCATCTGCAGCAGCGTCAGCAGCCGGTAGGGGACGTCGTCGGTGTCGTAGGCGGAGGCGAACCAGGTGAAGTTCATCCACGCCCACCAGATCGCGAAGAACACGGCGGCGTACCCGGCGAGTCCGGACCCCAGATGCCCCTCGGCCCAGGCGTGGTGGAGCTCGGCGGCGGCCTGGGCGACCGCCACCACGAACGTCAGGTCGAACAGCAGCTCCAGGGGTGTGGCGGCACGGTGCTCCTCACCGGGGTCCCGTCCGCGCATCACCCGCCGCAGGGTCCCGGTCCGCTCCGCGAAGTTCCCGCCTGCACTCATCCCGCTGCTCCCGCCCGGTGCTCGTCCGTCGCCCGCGGCCGGCCGCCGCGGGGCCCGCAGACGATCCAACCGGAGGAGCCCGGCCGCGGCCCTGCGACGCACCGGCCGCCCGGAGCCCGCACCCGGCGGCGGAGCCCGGAGCCGAGGGCGCGTCAGCCGTGGGCGACGACGGCGACCGGAGCGGCCGCGTGGTGCAGGACGGCGTGGGTGACCGAGCCGATTCGGGCGCCGATCCGGCCGTGCCGCGCACGGCGGCCCACGACGATCAGCGATCCGTCCCCGGAAGCCTCCACCAGGTGGCCCGCGGGACTGCCGATCCGGGACTCCTCCCGGACCTCCACGTCGGGGTACTTCTCGCACCACGGCCGCAGCGCCTCGGTGATCTCGGCGGCCTTCTGCCGGGCGAGCTCCTCGTGCAGACCGAGGACCGCCGACATGCCGTAGACGTAGTAGGGCGGCAGGTTCCAGGCGTGGACGGCCCGCAACGGGGCGGCTCGGCGGGCCGCCTCCTCGAAGGCGAAGGCGAGCACGGTGTCGTTGGGGCTGGCCGCGTCGAGGCCGAGCACGACGGGGCGGAAGCCGGTCGCGGCGGAGGGGACACCGGCGGGGTCCATGGCGTGCTCGTCCGCGGCCTGCTCCCCGGCCCGCACGAAGACCACCGGCCGCTCGACCCGTGCGGCGACGGCCAGTCCCACGGAGCCGACCAGGTATCCCCCGAGCCCGCCGAGGCCGCGGGAACCGAGCACCAGCAGTTCGGCGTCCTTGGCGGCAGCGGTCAGCACCGCGTCGGGCGCTCCCTCGTGCAGTTCGACGGCCACCTCCACCCCTGGGTGGCGCAGCCGGATGCCGTCGGCCGCCTCGCGGGGGATCCGGTCGGCCCAGTCCTGGAACGTCTCCGCAGCGGCCGCCGAGGGCGTGTACGTGAGCGGCGCCGGGGCGGGCTCGCGCACGTGCAGCAGCCGCAGCGGCAGGCCGCGCAGCCCGGCCTCCCGGGCCGCCCACTCGGCGGCGGCCCGGCTCTCGGGGGAGCCGTCGAGGCCCACGGTCACATTGCGGGACATGGCGTCCACCTCTCGTTTCGGGTGCTGTTCCCAGCATCGGCGCCGGGACGGGGCGCCGGGCAGGGGCCGCAGGTCCCTGCCCGGCGCCCATCGGCCCCCCGGACCGGGGCCCCTCCGGCCCGGAGCGGCAGGAGGACATCCGCGGCCGGGAGTATCCCCGCGGGAGAACGCTGCGGCGCCCGAATCCGCGTTCACCCGATAACAGGATGAACCTGTCCGGATAACGGTCACGTCACGCGCCCAGGCACTTTGATTAGTTACTCGCCGTTATGTGATTTACATCACGTGTGAATCCGCAATGAACATGCTAGAACAACGCAATCCCGTATCCGGCTCCACCCCATGCCGGCTCTGCGGACTACCGGTATCAACTGCACAACCAGGGCGATCGCGGTTCGAGTCCGCGGACCGATTCCCTCCCCTCGCCGATCGGACGACGGCGTTCTGCACCATGTCCGCTCACCGCGGCGCAGTCTCCCATGCGTCGGCCCGCCCTACAGGTGGTAACCACTGTGTCACTCGATTCCATAACCAACTCCGTCGACAAGGCAGTAAGCGACTTCGTCGAACCCATCGCCACCAAGCTGGGTGAAATCGTCTTCTACTCCGTCCCCGTCGGCGGAACGGAACTGCCCCTCATCGTCACCTGGCTCGTCGTGGCCGGCCTCGTCTTCTCCGCCTGGTTCGGGCTCGTCCAGATCCGCAAGTTCCGGCTCGCGGTCGACGTCGTGAGAGGCAAGTACGACGAGAAGGGGTCGGACGGCGAGGTCAACCACTTCCAGGCGCTGACCGCAGCGGTCTCCGGCACCGTCGGCCTCGGCAACATCGCCGGTGTCGCCGTCGCCGTCTCCATCGGCGGCCCCGGCGCCACCTTCTGGATGGTCCTCTGCGGCCTGCTGGGCATGGCCACGAAGTTCGTCGAGGTCACCCTCGGCGTGAAGTACCGCGAGGTGCACCCGGACGGCACCGTCTCCGGCGGCCCGATGCACTACCTGCCCAAGGGACTCACCGAGCGCTTCGGGCGCAACGGCAAGGTCCTCGGCCGGGTGCTGGCGGTCCTGGCCTCGGCCATGATCCTCTTCTTCGGCCTCTTCGGCGGCAACCTCTTCCAGGTCAACCAGAGCTACGCGCAGCTCGTCTCCGTCGCAGGCGGCGAGGACGGCGCGCTGGGCTCCTCCGCCGGTGCCCTGTTCTTCGGTCTCCTGATCGCCGCGGTCGTCGGCATCGTGCTGCTGGGCGGCATCCGCTCCATCGCCACCGTCACCAGCCGGCTGGTGCCATCCATGGCGGCGATGTACATCGTCGCGTGCCTGATCGTCATCCTGGCCAACATCAGCGCCGTCCCGGACGCCATCGGCTCGATCTTCGAGGGCGCCTTCAACCCGGAGGGTGTCGCCGGCGGTATCCTCGGCGCGCTGATCATCGGCTTCAAGCGGGCCGCCTTCTCCAACGAGGCCGGCCTGGGATCCGCCCCGATCGCGCACTCCGCGGTGAAGACCAAGCACCCCGCCAGCGAGGGCCTGGTCGCCCTGCTGGAGCCCTTCATCGACACCGTGGTCGTGTGCACCATGACGGCCCTCACCATCGTCATCGCCAGCCCCGACAGCTGGACCAAGGCCCGCACGGACGAGTCCATCGGCGGCGTCACCATCACCTCCGACGCCTTCGAGACCGTGCTCCCCTGGTTCCCCTACATCCTGACCATCGCGGTCATGCTGTTCGCCGTCTCGACCGTGCTGACGTGGGGCTACTACTGCCTCAAGGCGTGGACCTACCTGTTCGGCCGCAGCAAGGTCAGTGAGCTGAGCTTCAAGGTCGTCTACACCCTGTTCGCCGTCGCGGGCGCCCTGCTCACCCTGCAGACCCTGATCGACCTGGCGGACGCCGTGCTCTTCTCGCTGGCCGTCATCAACATCATCGGCCTCTACCTGCTCGCCCCGATCGTCAAGCGCGAGCTGAACAACTTCCTGGAGTACATCCGCAGCCGCAAGGCAGGCGCACCGGACAGCTCCGGCGGCGCCGACGAGGACAAGGACCCGGTCACCACGACTGTCTGACGGTCGGACCGACCCACCGCGGAAGGGGTCCGGGTACGCCGCGCCACGGCGTACCCGGACCCCTTCCGCATGTCTGCGGCCGGTCACCGTCCCGTGCCGCAGGACGAGCCGTCCGTCCGCGGCGTGCCCCCGCCCGGTGCCCGGTGTCCGACCGGGTGCCCGTACCCGAGCCGCGGTGCGCCGAAGCCGCTCAGCGGCGGGACGGCCCGTGGAGGGGCACCCGCCACACCAGTGCGGCGCCGCCCGCCGGGGGGCCGGTCAGCTCCAGTTCGCCGCCGAGCTGCCGGGCGCGCTCGGCCATGTTGCGCAGTCCGCTGCGGCGACCGCCCGGCGGGATGCCCCTCCCGTCGTCCGAGACCGCCAGCCGCAGCTGCTGCCCGTCGGTCTCCAGCACCACCTCGGCCCGGCTCGCACCCGCGTGCCGGGCCGTGTTGGTCAGCGCCTCGGAGAGCACGGCCACCACATGGTCGGCGACCTCGCCGGACACCTGGGTGTCCAGCAGCCCCTCCATCCGCAGACTGGGCGGGAAGCCGAGCACGGGAGCCGCCTCGCCCACCGCACGCACCACGCGCGCACGCAGGCCGGATCCGGCCGCGTCCTCCCGCGCCCGCAGTCCGAAGATGGTGGTCCTGATGATCTTGATGGTCTCGTCCAGGTCGTCCACCGCGCGCAGCACCCGCTCGGACGCCTCCGCGTGGTCGATGAAGCGCCCCGCGCTCTGCAGCGTCATCCCGGTGGCGAACAGCCGCTGGATCGCCAGGTCGTGCAGATCGCGTGCGATGCGGTCGCGGTCCTGGAGCACCGCGATCTCCTCGGCGTCCCGGCGGCGTTCGGCCAACTCCATGGCGACGGCGGCCTGGGCCGCGAATCCGCGCAGCGGCTCGGTCTCCTTCTCCGAGAACGGAGTCCGGCCCGCGGCCCGGACCAGCAGCACCACGCCGCGTACGCTGTCGCCGGAGCCGATGGGAACGGCGACGGCCGCGCCGAGCCCCGCCGACGGCAGCCCGCCGCCCGGGCCCTGCCGCGCGCCGGCGGCGGGAGGAGGACCGGGTGTGCCGCCCCCGGCGCCGGTGAGATCCGGGCCCGAGACGGCGGCGGCGCTCTCGAAGGCCCGCCCGATCAGGCCGTCCCCGGCCGGCAGCACCAGTCCGCGGTACGCCTCCGCCTGCGGCCCGATGGCCAGTTCGACGGTGAGCGCGTCGGTCTCCTCCATGGGCACCGCGACCACGGCCAGCGCCGCCGCGGTGATCTCCCGGGCCCGCTCGGCGATCAGCCCGAGGACCTGGCCGCGGTCGCTGCCGGACATCAGGTTGTGGGTGATCTCCGCACTGGCCTGCAACCAGCGCTCGCGCAGCCGGGACTCCTCGTAGAGGCGGGCGTTGTCGATGGCCACCCCGGCCGCCACGGCCAGGGTGGAGAGGACCGACTCGTCCTCCTCGTCGAACTGCGCGCCGCCCCGCTTCTCGGTCAGGTAGAGATTGCCGAAGACCTGGTCCCGTACCCGGATCGGGACGCCCAGGAACGTGTTCATCGGCGGGTGGTGGGGCGGGAATCCGTAGGAGGCGGGATGCGCCGAGAGCTTCGGCAGCCGCAGCGGCTCCGGGTTGCGGATCAGCTCCCCGAGAATGCCGTGACCCTCCGGGAACGGCCCGATCCCGGCGATCTGCTCGCCGGTGACGCCCACGGTGAGGAACTCCGAGAGCCGCCTGCCGTCCGGGCCGATGACCCCGAGCGCGGCGTATTCGGCGTCCACCAGGACCGCGGCAGCCTGCACGATGCTGCGCAGCGCCTGTTCGAGGTCCAGTTCGCGGCCGACCGAGAGCACCGCCTCCAGCAGGTTGTGCACCCGGTCCCGCGTGCCGCGGGCCGCGTCGAGCCGGGCCTGCAGCTCCTCCAGCAGTTCGTCGAGCCGTAACTGCGGCAGCCGGAAGCGGGGTTCGCGGGCCTCCTCGGAGTCTCCCACCGCTGCTCCTCCACCTCCCCTGGACCGTGCCGCGGGGCGGCCGCCGCGCTTCCGCACCACGGTAGCGGCCGTCGTCGCAGGATAGTACCGGGCACCCACCGGGTGGCGGGACCGGCCGGGGCTCTGCAGGGAGCGGAGACGCCACGAACGGCCGTCGGCGGACCGGGATTCCCGTCCGCCGACGCGGCGGGGCCTACACCGGTGGCGCCGGCACCACGAGCACCGGGCAGTGCGAGTGGTGCAGCAGGGCGTGCGCGACCTGGCCCAGTTGCGGGCCGAGCCGGTGGGTGCGGCGGTGCGCCTCGACGACGGCGACGGACGCCTCGCGGGTGGCGGCCAGCAGGGCCCGTACGGGATCCGGGCGGTCGGTCCCGGTCCCTGCGCGGGAGCGCAGAAAGATCCGCAGCCGGGCGCCGCGCCGCTCCGCCTCGGCGAAGGCGTAGGCCGCGGCATCGGCCTCGGCGTCGCTCTCCAGCCCGAGCAGCACCGCACATCCCTCGTCCCGTATCCGGGCCCCGCGTACCACCAGCAGCGGGCCGGGCGGGCGGGCGGCCAGCCGCAGGCTCACCGAGCCGAACAGGGCACCGGCCACAGCACCCAGTCCCCCGGCGCCGACCACCGTGAGGGACGCTCCGGCGCTCTCGCGCACCAGGGCGCGCACCGCGCCGCCCTCGGCTGCGGTGGCGGCCACCGGCAGACCGGGATGGCGGGCCCGCAGCCGGGTCCGGGCCGACGCCAGCACGGGTGCCGCCTCGTCGCGGTCGGGAACCGCGTACACGAGGTGGAGTCCGGTGCGGCGGCGCGCGGCTTCGTCGGCGGCCCGGTCCAGTGCCCGTACCGCGACCGCTGAACCGTCCACCCCGACGACCACGTACGGAGCAGTCATGGCAGTCCCTTCCCCGGTGCGGCACCGCTGCGGTACCGACGGTGAGCAAGTGCGGAGCAGGACGCGGCGTCCGTGCGTGCCGGGCCGCGGGCGGGCCGTCGCCCGTTCCGCCGGCGATGGTTCGCCTCCCGCCGCGGCGGCGGCAGGGCCACGAGGTGCGCCGCGACGGGTCCGGACGGCCCTCTTCCGCGGGGCCGTCCGGACCCGCTCACCCGGGCGGACCGGGCGCCGGGCCGGTGCCGCACACATCGACCGGGCGGCCGGCCAGTTCCCGGCCGGTGACCAGTGCGGGTTCGACGCGTACGAAGAGACCTCCGGCCGAAGGCGCCCAGGTGCAGAGGCCGTTCCGCCGGAGCCGGTCCTGTTCGAGAGGATCGGTGACCACCGCGGCGCGCCCGGTGACGACGACGCTCCAGCCGGACGGCGCCCGCTCGTCGACGTCGTCCGCCTCGAACGCCACCACCACCTGGTCGATCGCACGCGCCAGTTCCGAGGCGGCCGAGGTCCGCAGCAGCACGGCCCCGTCGTGGTCCAGGCGGAAGGCGACCGGCAGGACGGCGGGGAGGGCGTGACGGGTGTGGACGAGGCGGCCGAGCCGCACCGACGCCAGGCGGCGGAAGCACTCCCGCCGGTCCAGTTCACGGAAGCCGTCATTCGGATACATGTCCACTCCGTGGTTCGGATGTGCCGGCCGGGCGGTCTCCTCCAGCCTGCCCGGGGGCGCTGGAGCGGGGTGAGGGCCGTCGGTCCCGGGTTACCGGCGAGCGGTCCCGCTCTGCCGTGCGGCGACCGGCCCGGCCGGTCCGGGTGCTGCGCGTCGAACACAGGCGCGGGACCGACCGGCCCTACCCGGCGGCCGGTGCCCCGCGCTTACCTGGACGCATGTCCGAGAACTCCCCCGAGTCCGCGCACTGCCACACGAAACGCGCCGACGGTGGCGTGACCGTGCTGGAAGTGGGCGGAGAGCTCGACATCAGTACGGCGCCGCTGCTCGCCTCCCGGCTGGACGCGCTGACCGCCGGCCCACGACCCGACCTGGTGCTGGATCTGCGACCGGTCTCCTTCATGGACTGCAGCGGGCTGAGTCTGCTGTGCCGGGCCAGGAACCGCACCGCGGCACGGCACGGCAGGCTTCGGCTGGTCTGCGACAGCAACCGCTTCCTGCGGATCCTGGAACACGCCCGGCTGGCCGACACCTTCGAGATACACACCCGGCTGCCGGAGGCCCCGGCCGCCGCCCGCACCGCTTCCCCCGCCCGGACACCTACCGCGTGACCGCCGGGCAGCCGCGCCGGCGGCCGAGCGGCGGTCCCGAGCAGCGCTGCCCGGCACCGCAGGGCGGAATCGCCGGATCATGTCCGGCGCACGGCCGCCGCCCCGCCCGGCCGGGGGCGCGGCCGGGGAACGACGAGGGGAGCGGCGTCGGCGGGCGCCGGGAGGATGTCCGCCTCCAGGCCGTAGAGCTCCTTGACGAGGGCCTGGTCTACCGCGGCGCGGGGCGGCCCCTGGGCGAGTACGCGGCCGTCCTTCATCGCCACCAGGGTGTCGGCGTAGCGCGCCGCGGCCGTCAGGTCGTGCTGGACCATGACGACGGTGCGGCCGGCGGCGGCGACGTCCCGGACGAGTTCGAGGACGTCGACGGCGTGTCCGAGGTCGAGGGCGCTGGTGGGCTCGTCGAGCAGCACCACGGGTGTGTGCTGCGCGAGCACCATGGCGAGCCAGCAGCGCTGCCGCTGGCCGCCGGAGAGCTGGTCCAGGCGTTCTGCGGCCAGTCCGGTGGTGCCGGTGGCCTCCAGCGCCTCGTGCACGGCGCGTTCGTCCTCGCGGGACCACTGGCGCAGCAGCCCCTGGTGCGGATGGCGGCCGTAGCGCACGAGTCCGGCGACGGTGACGGCCTCGGGAGCGCGGGGCGACTGGGGCAGCAGGGCCGCCAGATGTGCGGCCCGGCGGCGGCCGGCCTGCCAGATGTCGGATCCCGCGACGTGCACCGTGCCGGACTCCGGCCGGTGGAGGCGGGCGAGGGCGCGCAACAGGGTGGACTTGCCGCAGCCGTTGGGACCCACGACGGCGGCGACCTGCCCGGCCGGGACCGTCAGATCCACGCCGTGGACGATCCGGCGGCCCGGGTATCCGGCGTGCAGGGAGCGGACCTCCAGGCCGGGAGGGGTGTCGGTCATGGCGGGTTCAGACCTTTCCGGTGGTACGGTCCGGGCCGAGCAGGACCCACAGCAGGAAGGGTCCGCCGAGCACGCTGGTGACGACGCCGACGGGGAGTTCGACGGGGGCGATGACGCGGCCGAGGGTGTCGGCCGCGACCACGAGTGCGGCTCCGGTGAGCGCGGACCCGAGGACGGGCACCCGGGTGGGTCCGCACAGCCGCTGGGCGAGGACGGGGGCGGCCAGCGCGACGAAGGCGACGGGTCCGCCGACACCGACGGCGAGCCCGGCGAGGACGACGGCGAGGCCGAGCGCGGCGGCCCGCAGGCGGCGCAGGTCCACGCCGAGTGACGCGGTCACCTCGTCGTCGAGGCGCAGGAGTTGCAGGCGGTGCCCGGCGGCGAGGCCGAGGGGCAGCAGGACGGCCAGAGCGGCCAGGAGCGGGGTGCCCACCTGCCAGTCGCGGCCGCTGAGGCTGCCGACCGCCCACAGGAAGACGCCGCCCGCGGTGTTGTCGTTCTCCCGCGACATGACCAGATCGCTGACGGCGCCGATGACGGTGGAGACCCCGATGCCGACGACGAGGACCCGGTAGCCGGCCGAACCGGCCCCGCCCGCGCACAGCACGACGAGGACCGCGGCCGCCACGGCGCCGAGCGGGCCGAGCCACCAGTGCCCGACCATGCCGGTCGACGACCCCGCCGCCGAGGCGACGACGGCGGCGGTGGCACCCTCGTTGACGCCGATGATGTCGGGGGTCGCCAGCCGGTTGCCCGCCAGTGTCTGGGTGAGGCAGCCGGAGACGCCGAGCGCGGCTCCGACCATCAGCGCCACGCACAGGCGCGGCAGCCGGAACTCCCGCACGATCATCACCGTGCCAGGCTCCCCCGTACCGAGCAGCCCGGAGAGGGCGTCCGGCAGGCTCGTCCCGGCCGAACTCACCACCACGCCGGCGGCGACGAGGAGGACGAGCAGCGGGAGCAGCAGGGCGGCGGCGAGCGCGCTGCGGCGCGGGAGGAGCCAGGAGAAGGGTCCGGCCCGCAGCAGGGTGCTGTCAGGCGGTGTGAGCCCGGGTCCGTCGGCCGGCCGGCCGCCACCGGGGTGCCGGCCCGGACGCGGGGGCCGGGTGGGACGGGGTCCGGTCATGCCGTCGCCCCCGCGGTGGACAGCCGCCGCGAGCGGGCGATGCCGATGAGCAGCGGGCCCCCGACGAAGGCGAGCAGCACGCTGACCGGGGTCTCCCAGGGCCGGACGAGCACCCGGGCGAGGATGTCGGCCAGGATCAGCACATCGGCCGCCACCAGTGCGGACAGCAGGAGTTGGGCGGTCATCCGCGGCCCGGTCACCGCGCGCGCCGCGTAGGGGGCGAGCAGTCCGAGGAAGGCGACGGGTCCGGCGACCGCCACCGCGCAGCCGCCGAGCAGCGCGACGGCACCGGCCACCAGCAGCCGGATGCGTTGGGGGTGGTGGCCCAGCGTCCGGGCGCCGTCGTCACCGAGACCGAGCGCGGACAGCGGGCGGGCGCAGGCCAGGGCGGTGCCCAGGCCGAGGGCGACCGGCAGCAGGAGCGGGGCCAGTTCGCCGGTGCCGACCCCGGCCAGGGAGCCGAGGGTCCAGTAGCGGTAGGTGTCGAACGTGGCCTGCGTGCCCAGCAGGACGTACGAGGTCAGACCGTGGAAGGTGGCGCCCAGCGCGGAGCCGACGAGCACCAGCCGCAGTGGTGATCCCGCGGTGCGCCCGGACGCGGCGAGCAGCAGCACGACGGCGCTCGCGGCGATGCCGCCGAGCAGCGCCCAGCCGAGCAGTTCGGCGGACGAGTCGGCCCCGAAGAAGGTGAGCCCCAGGACGACGGCGAAGGCGGCACCGGAGTTGACGCCGAGCAGACCGGTCTCGGCGAGGGGGTTGCGGGTGGCCGCCTGCAGCAGGCAGCCGGCCGTGCCCAGGCACAGGCCGACCAGCACGGCGGCGAGGGTCCGGGGGAAGCGCACCTGCAGCACGGCGAGGCGCAGTTGGGGATCGGCCCGCGCCGAGGGGTCGCCGAGCAGGTAGTCCCAGGCCCGGCCGGGCGAGCTGGAGCCGCTGCCGACCAGGAGCGACACCAGGGCGAGGACCGCCAGGAGCACGGTCAGTGCCGCCCCGGCGCCGAGTGCCTGCCGTCCGGCGGGGCGGCGGCGTCGCGGGGGGCGGTCACCGGCCGGGGCGGACCGCCGCTCTTGCACACTCAACATAAGGTTAGCCTAACCTAAGTACGCCTGGTCGCGACCGGCCGGCGCCAGAACTCCGCATGCCCGAAAGCGAGAACACCGCCCATGCAGCTCGAGCCGTCCTCCCCCGCCCGCAGACACACCGCCCCGGTCTCCGCGGCCGCCACCCGCCCCGCGGCCGTCCGGTCCACCGCGGCAGCCCTCTGCCTCAGCGCCTGCGCCCTCGCCCTCGCCGGATGCGGCTCCGCCGAGGAGACGTCCCGCTCCGGTGGCGCACAGGGCGAGAGCGGCACGGTGCGCGTGACCGACGCCACCGGCACCGAGGTCTCGGTCACGAAGCGGCCCCGACGGGTGGTGGCGCTCAGCGAGATGGACCTGGACTCCGCGCTCGCTCTCGGCGTCCGGCCGGTCGGCCTGACCGCGGGCCGGGGCCAGCAGGGCGCCCCCGCCTATCTCGCGAAGGAGGCCGAGGGCATCCCCACCGTCGGCGCGGTGACCGGTCCCGACATCGAGAAGGTCGTCCGCGCCGAACCGGATGTCATCCTCGCCGGCCAGCTCGCCGACGAGCAGGTCCTCCAGCAGCTCAAGAAGATCGCACCCACCGTGGTGACCATCGACAAGACCAAGGACTGGCAGAAGTCCCTCGAACTCACCGCGGAGGTGCTGGGCCGCGGCGACCGGGCCGACGCGTTCCTGAAGCGCTACCGGTCCCGGACGGCCGCGCTGAAGAAGGACCTCGGCCCCCGGGCCGGAGCCAGCGTCTCCGTCGCCCGCTACTCGGCCAAGGGCACCGCCGTCATGCAGCAGGGCGTCTTCATCAGCGACGTGCTGGCCGACCTCGGCTTCGAGAGGCCCGGCCTTCAGCAGCGCAAGGGCGAGGGGCACTCCACCCCGATCAGCGACGAGAACCTCGAGAAGATCGACGCCGACTGGCTGTTCATCGGCACCCTCTCCCCCACCGGGCCGGACGCCGACCTGCTCGACGAGCTGACCGGCAAGCCCGCCTACCGGCAACTGGACGCGGTGCGCGAGAAGCACGTGACCGAGATCGACGGCTCGAAGTGGACGAGCCTGGGCGGTGCCAAAGCCGCCCTCTCGGTGCTCGGCGACATCCGGAAGGCCATGGCCGAATGACCGCCGCGGACGAACTGGCGGGCCGGACCGCCCTGGTGACCGGGGCCGGCCGGGGCATCGGCGCCGCGGTGGTACGGGAACTCGCCGCACGCGGGGCCCGCGTCGTGGCGACCGACCTGGACCCGGACGGGGTCGCGCGACTGGCCGCCCACCACCCGGACCGGGTCACCGCACGCACCCTGGACGTCACCGATCCGGCCGCCGTCGACGCGCTGCTGGCCGAGACGGCGGACCTGTCCGGACCCCTCGACATCGCCGTCAACGTCGCCGGGATCCTGCGCACCGCGCAGGTCCTGGAGTTGAGCGACGCGGACTGGGCGGCCACCTTCGCCGTCAACACCACCGGCGTGCTGCACGTCTCGCGCGCGGCGGGCCGGACCATGGCCGAGCGGGGCAGCGGCAGCATCGTGACCGTGGCCTCCAACGCGGCGGGCATCCCGCGCACCGGGATGGCGGCCTACGCCGCCTCAAAAGCCGCCGCGGTGATGTTCACCAAGTGCCTCGGACTGGAGCTGGCCGCCCGGGGCGTGCGCTGCAACACCGTCTCCCCCGGCTCGACGCGGACCGCCATGCAGCGCGCCGCCCGGCGCTCCGCGTCCGGAGCCCGGGCGCAGGACGAGGACGGGCACCAGAGCACGGCGGACGGCGAACAGCGGGCCGTGCAGGGCGATCTCGCCGCGCACCGCACCGGCATCCCGCTGGGCCGGATCGCCGAGCCGGAGGACATCGCGGAGGCCGTCGCCTTCCTCGTCTCCGACCGCGCCCGCCACATCACCCTGCACGACCTGTACGTCGACGGCGGCGCCACCCTGCGGGCCTGACCGGCCGCCCGGACCGTACCCGCCACTCTCCTGGGAGAACCCATGTCTGCCCCACTGCGCGAACGTCCCGCCCCCGCCTCCCGGTCGGGGCCGGCCGCGCTGCCGTACCCCGCACACTCGCCCGGCGCCGCCACCGCTCTGCTGGAGGACTACCGGCCCGGCACCGACCGGCTGCTGGCCACCCCGGAGCGCACCCTGCTGGCACGGGGGACGTCCGCGCAGGTGCCGCACGACAGCAGGCCGCTGCCGCAGCGCGTGCGGCGGCTGCTGGAGGCCCGGCGGCAGGCGGGCGAGCCGGCTCCCCTCGTGGTCGGGGCGCTGCCCTTCGCGCCCGACGCGCCGCCCGCGCTGGCCGTACCGGAACAGGTGCGCTGGGCACCGCCGCTGCGAGAGGACCCGCAGACGGTACTGCCGATGCCGGATCAGGAGACCGGCGGCGGCTGGCACGTCCGCGAGGTGCCCGGCGCCGAGCGGTACGGCGCGGCGGTGGCCGCCGCGGTCGCCCGCCTGCGGGCGGGCGAGCTGGAGAAGGTGGTGCTGGCCCGCGCCCTGGACCTGACCGCGCCGCACGAGCCCGATCTGCGCGCCATGCTGCGCAGGCTGGCCCACCGCGACCCGGCCGGATACACCTTCGCCGTCCCCAGCGGCCCCGGCCGCACGCTCGTGGGCGCCAGCCCGGAACTCCTGGTCGCCCGGCGGGACGGACGCCTGACCGCCAACCCGCTGGCCGGATCGGCGCCACGCAGCAGCGACCTCGCCGAGGACGTGCGGCGGGCCGCCGCACTGCTGGAGTCCCCCAAGGACCTGCACGAGCACGCCGTCGTCGTCGACGCCGTACGGCAGGCCCTGGCGCCCTTCTGCACCCGCCTGCTGGTGCCCGGCAAACCCACCCTGGTGCGCACCGCCGCCATGTGGCACCTGTCCACCACCGTCTCCGGGGAGCTGGCCGAACCGGCCGCGACCGCGCTGGACCTGGCCACCGCGCTGCACCCCACCCCCGCCGTCTGCGGAACCCCGACCGCAGCCGCGCGGAAGCTGATCGCGTCCTGCGAACCGTTCGACCGGGGTCCGTACACCGGCATGGTCGGCTGGCAGGACGCACAGGGGGACGGCGACTGGGTGGTGACGATCCGCTGCGCCGAGGCCGAGGGCAGCCGGCTGCGCCTGTTCGCGGGTGCCGGTGTGGTGGCGGACTCCTCGCCGCAGGCGGAGACCGCCGAGACCGAAGCGAAGTTCCGCACCTTCCTGGACGCCGTGGGAGCCGCCCTGTGAACAGCCTGTCCGATTCCGCGAACCCTGTCGAGGACGGGCCATCGTCCGAGAGCGCGAGCCCGACCGCGCCCGCGACCACTCCGGGGCTGGACGCGCCCACCTGGCCCGCCGAGTTCGCCGAGCGGTACCGGGCGGCCGGCCACTGGCGCGGCGAAACGTTCGGGCAACTGCTGCGTGAGCGGGCCGCCGCGCACCCCGACCGGATCGCGCTGGTCGACCCGGCGCCCCGGCGCCGCACCTGGACGTACCGGGAACTGGACGAGCGCGCCGACCGGCTGGCCAGCGGATTCGCGGCCCGCGGCCTGGGCAGGGGCGACCGCGTGGTGCTGCACCTGCCCAATGTCGGAGAGTTCGTGGAGGTGGTCTTCGCGCTGTTCCGGATCGGCGCGCTGCCCGTCTTCGCCCTTCCCGCGCACCGGGAGGCGGAGATCCGCCACTTCTGCGCCTTCACCGAAGCCGCCGCCTATGTGACCTGCGACCGGCACACGGGCTGGGACCACCGCGAGCCGGCCTCCCGGGTCCAGCGGGACACCCCGACGCTGCGGCACGTGTTCGTCGTCGGCGAGCCCGGCACGCACACGGCCCTGGCCCAGGTGGCGGAGGCCGCGCCCGGCTCCGTGCCCGCGACGTGCCCGTCCGCCGGTCCGGAGCCGCACGAGCTGGCCTTCCTGCAACTGTCGGGCGGCACGACCGGCACACCCAAGCTGATTCCGCGCACCCACGACGACTACCTGTACTCGCTCCACGGCTCGAACGAGATCTGCGGCGTGGACGAGCACACCCGCTACCTCGTCGCCCTGCCCGCGGCGCACAACTTCCCCATGAGCTCGCCCGGCTGGCTGGGCACCCTGGCGGCGGGCGGCCGGGTCGTCCTGTGCCCGCGCCCCGATCCGGCCACCGCCTTCCCCCTGGTGGCCCGCGAGGGGGTCACCATGACCGGCCTGGTGCCGCCGCTGGCCCTGCTGTGGACGGAGGCGGCCGCCGGCACCCCGGAGGACCTGCGGAGCCTGGAGCTGGTGCTGGTGGGCGGCGCCAAGTACAGCGAGGAGGCGGCGCGGCGGCTGGAACCGGCGCTCGGCTGCCGGCTGATGCAGGTCTTCGGCATGGCCGAGGGCCTGGTCAACTACACCCGGCTGGACGACGACACGGAGACCGTCGTCACCACGCAGGGCCGCCCCATCTCCCCGGACGACGAGATCCGCATCGTCGACGACGCCGACCGGGAGGTGCCCGAGGGCGCGTCCGGACACCTGCTGACCCGCGGCCCGTACACCATCCGCGGCTACTGGCGCGCCGCGCGGCACAACGCGCGCTCCTTCACCCCCGACGGGTTCTACCGGACCGGGGACCTGGTGCGGCGCACCCCCGGCGGGCACCTCGTGGTCGAGGGGCGGGCCAAGGACCAGATCAACCGGGGCGGCGAGAAGATCGCACCCGAGGAGGTGGAGAACATCCTCCTCGCCCACCCCGCGGTGCACGACGTCTCCGTCGTCGCCGTGCCCGACGCGTACCTCGGGGAGCGGTCGCTCGCCTACGTCGTCCCCCGCGCGGACGGCGGGCCGCTGAAGCCCGCCGACCTCAAACGGTTCGTGCGCGAGCGCGGCGTCGCCGCCTACAAGGTGCCCGACGTCGTGGAGTTCGTCACCGCGTTCCCGCAGACCGGTGTCGGCAAGGTCAGCAAGACAAAACTGCGATCCGCCGCGGCCACCGCTCCGCAGCACTGAAAGGCCCTCGAACATGGCACTCCCCGCCATCGACCCCTACCTTCTGCCGACCGCGGACGAACTGCCCGCGAACCGGGCGTCCTGGCGCGCGGACCCCGCGCGCGCCGTGCTGCTCGTCCACGACCTGCAGCAGCACTTCCTCAGCGCCTTCCCGACCGGCCGGCAGCCGCTGATCGGCATGCTCGGCAACACCGCGCGGCTGCTGACCGAGTGCCGCCGCCTGGGCGTGCCCGTCGTCTACTCGGCGCAGCGCGGCGGACAGTCACCCGAGGAGCGCGGGCTGCAGGCCGACTTCTGGGGGCCCGGCGCCGCCGACACCCCCCAGGCCCTCGCCGTGCCGGCGGCCGTCGCCCCCGCGGCGGGCGACCGGGTCCTCACGAAGTGGAAGTACAGCGCGTTCGTGCGCACCGACCTGGCCGAGCTGCTGCACCGCTCGGGCCGCGACCAGTTGGTGATCGCCGGGGTGTACGCGCACATCGGTGTCCTGGTGACCGCCTGCGACGCCTGGATGCGGGACATCCAGGCGTTCGTCGCCGCCGACGCGGTGGCCGACTTCTCCCGCGCGGACCACCGGGCGGCGCTGCGCTGGGCCGCGGGCCGCTGCGCGGTCGTCAGCACCACCGAGACGCTCGTCGGCGACCTCGCCGAACCCGCCGCCCGCCCGGCGTCCACCGACCACACGGAGGTCTGAATCCATGCCCCTCACCCCCGAGCAGATCCGCCGGGACGTCGCCGCCGCCCTCGGCGAGGACCCCGCGGACATCCCCCTGGACGGCGACCTGGTCGACCACGGCCTGGACTCGGTGCGCCTGATGACGCTCCTGGAGCGCTGGCGCCGCGACCACGGAGTGCGTGCGGACTTCGCCGACCTGGCCGAGACACCCGCCATCGAGGCGTGGGCTCCGCTGCTGGGGGCCGCATGACCCTCCTGTCCCACGCCCGCTCCGCCGCCCCGGCGGGCGGCACCGCCACGGGTGCGGACGAGACCGCGCTGCCGCTGACCGCCGCGCAGCAGGGCATGTGGTACGCGCAGGCCCTCGATCCGCTGAGCCCGGCCCAGAACACCGCGGAGTGCCTGGTGGTCGACGGGCCGCTCGATCCCGTGGTGTTCGATGAGGCGCTGCGCCGCGTGGTGGCCGAGACCGACGCGCTGCGGGTCCGGATCGAGGACACCCCGCAGGGGCCGCGGCAGGTCCTCCGCCGCACGGTGGAGGCGCCGCCGGCCGTCCGCGACCTGCGCCGCGGCGATGTGCCCGCCGCCGAGCGGGAGGCCGAGGCGTGGATGCGCGCGGACCTGGCGGAGCCCTGCGACCTGGCGGCCGGCCCGCTCTTCCGGCACGCCCTCCTCCGCGTCGGCGACCACCGGTGGCTGTGGTACCAGCGCGTGCACCACCTGGTCATGGACGGCTACGGCCACGCGCTGCTGGTGCGGCGCACCGCCGAGGTGTACACCGCGCTGGCCGACGGGCGGGAGCCGGCGCCGTCCGGCTTCCGGCCGCTGGCCGACCTGGTCGCCGAGGAGGAGCGGTACCGCTCCTCCGACGCGTTCCGGGCCGACCGCGACCACTGGCGCAGCGCCTTCGCCGACCGGCCCGGAGCACCCCGGCTCGCGGGCCGGGACGCGCTGCCCGCCCGGACGTTCCACCGCAGCACGGCGCGGCTGGGGCCGGAGGCGACGCGAAGGCTGCGGGAACTCGCCGACCGGCTGGGCGCCACCTGGCCCGATCTGCTGATCGCGGCACAGGCCCTCTACACCTCTCGGGCGACGCTGCGCGAGGAGGTGGTGCTCGGCGTGCCGATGATGGGCCGGATGGGTTCGGCCGCGCTGCGGATACCCGGCATGGTGATGAACGTCCTGCCGCTGCGGCTGACCGTGCGCCCCGGGGACTCCTTCGCGGAGCTGGTGCGGCAGGTGGTGCTGGGTGTGCGCGGGATACGCGGACACCAGCGCTACCGGTACGAGGACATCCGCCGCGACCTGGGGCTGTTGGGCGAGGGCCGGGGACTGGTGGGGCCGCTCGTCAACGCCATGCCGTTCGACTACGGGGTGGAGCTGGCGGGCACGCCGGTTGCGGCCCGCAACCTGTCGGCGGGACCGGTGGAGGACATGACGGTCAACATCCACGACCGTGCGGACGGGCGCGGTCTGTGTGTGGACCATGACGGGAACCCGGCGCTCTACTCCGCGGCCGAACTGGCCGCGCACCAGCAGCGCTTCCTGGGGCTGCTCGACCGGCTGACCGAAGCGGACCCGCACCGCCCGCAGTCCGACCACTCGATCGCCACCCCGGCCGAGGAGGCGCTGGTCGTCGAGGAGTTCAACCGGACCGACCACGCGGTGCCCGCCACCACGCTGATCGGCCCGATCGAGGCGCAGGCCGCCCGCACCCCGCGGGCGACGGCCCTGGTGCACGGCGCGACGACGCTGACGTACGCACAACTGGACGCCCGCGCCAACCGGCTGGCCCGGTATCTGGGCACACGGGGCGCCGGGCCGGGCGCCGTGGTGGCGGTGTGCCTGCCGCGCTCGGCCGACCTGGTGGTCACCCTGCTGGCCGTGCTCAAGGCGGGTGCCGCTTATCTGCCGCTGGACCCGGACCATCCGGCGGCCCGCCTCGCTCTCATGCTGGAGGACGCGGCGCCGGTGTGCGCCGTCACCGACCACGCGGACCGGCTCCCGGGGGAGGCCGGAACCCCGCGGGTCGTCCTCGCGGAACTGGCGGAGGAGGCGCTGGCGGCCCATCCGCCGGTACCCCCGCCCCGTCCGCTGACGCCCTCCCACCCGGCGTATGTCATCTACACCTCCGGCTCCACCGGCCGGCCCAAGGGCGTGGTCGTCCCGCACGGTGCGATCGACAACCGGCTCCGCTGGATGCAGCACGCCTTCCCGCTGACCGGGGAGGACCGGGTGCTGCAGAAGACCCCGACATCGTTCGACGTGTCCGTGTGGGAGTTCTTCTGGCCGCTGCGGGAGGGCGCCGCGCTGGTCGTCCTGGAGCCGGGCGGCCACCGCGACCCGGTGCGGCTGGCGGGGACGATCCGGCAGGAGCGCGTCACCGTGTGCCATTTCGTGCCGTCGATGCTCCAGGCGTTCCTGAGCGAGCCGCAGGCAGCCGAATGCGGCGGTCTGCGCCGGGTGTTCTGCAGCGGCGAGGCACTGCCCCGGCAGACCGCGCGCGCCTGCGCACGGGCACTGCCGGACGTGGAACTGCACAACCTGTACGGGCCGACCGAGGCGGCCGTCGACGTCACCCACCACGCCTGCGCACCGGACGGCGACGGACCGGTGCCGATCGGCCGGCCGGTCTGGAACACCCGCGTGTACGTGCTGGACGCGGCGCTGCGCCCGTGTCCGCCGGGGGTGCCCGGAGAGCTGTACCTGGCGGGCCGGCAGCTCGCCGACGGCTATCTGAACCGCCCGGAGCTGACCGCGGAACGCTTCGTCCGGGCGCCTGCGCCGAACGCGACGCCCGAGCACGGCCGTCCGCCGGAGGCCAGGATGTACCGCACCGGTGATCTGGCCCGCTGGACCGCGGACGGGGAGCTGATGTACCTGGGCCGCACCGACGACCAGGTGAAACTGCGCGGACAGCGCGTGGAACTCGGCGAGGTGGAGGCCGCCTTGGCGGCGCGGCCCGGAGTGACGGGCGCCTGCGCCGTGGTCCGCGAGGACCGGCCGGGTGCGCAGCAGCTCGTCGGCTATGTGACCGGCGGGGCCGATCCGCAGGCCGTCCGCGCCGCGCTGGCCGGTGAGCTGCCGGAGCAGTTGGTGCCGTCGGCCGTGGTCGCCCTGCCGGAGTTCCCGCTCGGGCCCAGCGGCAAGCTGGACCGGCGGGCACTGCCCGCGCCGGTCTTCGGGGCGGAGGCGGACGACGTGCGGCAGCCGTCCGGGCCGCGCGAGGAGGCGCTGGTCCGGCTGTTCTCCGAGGTGCTGGACGTGGCGCGGGTGGGTCCCGACGACGCGTTCTTCGACCTGGGCGGCACCTCGTTGCTCGCCGTGCGGCTGGTCGCCCGCATCCGCGAGGAACTCGGGGCCGAGCCCGCGGTCGGTGCGCTGTTCGAGGCGCCGACACCGGCCGCCCTGGCCGCACGTCTGCAGGAGCCCGCGCCCGGCGCCGGGGACGCGCTGGAGGTGGTGCTGCCGCTGCGCGCCTCGGGCCACCGGCCGCCGCTGTTCGCCATTCATCCGGCCGGCGGTCTGGCCTGGTGCTACGCAGGGCTGGCCGCCCGGCTCGGCCCCGACCAGCCGGTGTACGGCATCCAGGCCCGCGGGTTCGCCACCGGGGAACCGCTGCCCGGCTCCCTGCAGGAGCAGGCGGCGGACTACGCCGACCGGATCCGGGCGCTCCAGCCGCGGGGCCCCTACCGGCTGCTGGGCTGGTCGGTGGGCGGGGTCCTGGCACACACCGTGGCCGTACTGCTCCAGGAGGGCGGAGCGCAGGTCGATCTCCTCGCGCTGCTGGACGCGTTCCCCGCCGAGCAGTGGCGACAGCGGCCCGCCCCCGAGGAAGGGGACGCGCTGACGGCGGTGCTGCGGATGGCGGGCGTCGACCGTACGACCGAGCGGGACCGCGCGGACGTGCTGGCCGCCCTGAGCCGGGCGGGCAGTCCGCTGGCCGGGCTCGGCGACCGCACGCTGGAGCGGATCGTCGATGTGGTGCCCCACCACGCCCGGTCGATGCGCGAGCACCGGCACCGGGTCCACACGGGGGACGTGCTCTTCTTCACCGCGGCGGCGCCCCGGGCCGAGGACTGGCTGACCCACCGGGCCTGGCAGCCGCATGTCACCGGAGCGGTCGAGAACCACGACCTCGACTGCACGCATCCGCGTCTGCTGCGGGGCGCGCACCTGGAGACGGTCGCGGCGACGCTGGCGGACCGGATCGCACGGCTGGCGCGCTGACCGCCGCGCGCCTCGCCCGGCGGACGCCCTCGCTCATGGCGTCCGCCGGGCGGGGCGGTCAGCGGTCGCCGCGGGCGAGCAGTTCGACCAGGCCGTCGGCGAGTTCGGTGCGCCAGCACAGGTAGTCGTGGCCGCCGTTGAACTCGCGGTGGACCGCGTCCGCGTACCCGGCCGCGGCCAGGGCGTCGCGCAGTCGGCGCGCCGCGGGCAGCGCCACCCACTCCTGGGTGCCGAAGGAGAGCCGGAAGCGGATCGGAAGCCGGGGTCCGGCGGCGATACGGCCGGTCAGCCACTCCGCCGACGGTCCGTCGGGCCACCAGAAGGAGCCCGACTGTGCGAGCACGTTGCCGAACCGGTGCGGTGCCCGGAGCGCGGCGTAGGCGGCGGTGAGCCCGCCGAGGCTCTGTCCGGCGACGAGTGTCCGCGCGGGGTCGTCGGTGAGCGGCAGCAGGGTGGCGGCCCACGGGAGCAGTTCCCCGGCGAGGAACGCGGCGAACGCGGGGCGGCAGGTCAGCTCGCGCCAGCGGGTGGCGGCGTCCACCGAGTCGGGGAGCACCGCGGCCAGCGGCGGGATGCGACCGTCGGCGACGAGGTTGTCCAGCAGGTGGGCCAGGCCGAGGCGTGGCTGCCAGTGCTCCCCGTCCAGCAGCACGAGGACGGGGAGGCCGGTGTCCGGTGCGGACGCGTTGTCGGGCGCGGCGGGACGCCGGTCGCCGGGTGGCGGCGCGTAGAGCCACACCCGGCGGGCGCCGCCCAGGTGCGCGCTCGGGAGCGTGTGTTCGGTCACCGTGCCGCGGGCCACCCCCGGCCGGGGCAGCCAGTCGTCGGCCGCGGGCGCGGCGGGGAGTTCGGCGCAGGAGACCGGCTCGCCGCTCCAACGCGCCGGAAGCGTGTGCGGGTTGTGCGGATCGGTCCGGCGGGTGCGGCGCAGCCAGGGCCAGTAGGCGGGGTCCTCGGGCGCGGGGCCGCCCCCGTCGTCCACGTGGAAGACGTAGGTGCCGCGCCAGTCGTCGCGCAGCCGGACCGTCCAGTGCCAGATGTCGGTACCTGGCGCCCGGGTCATGAGGTTGCCCTCGGGGGCGCGCGGATCGGTGAGTTTGTTCGGCAGCACCTGTACGGCGCGGGTGGCGGGGCTGCCGCGCCACAGAAACGTCACGGCACGGTGCTCGGGACTGCCGTGGGGGTCCGGGGCGAGGAGGGGCGTGCCGCGGCGGCGGACACCGGCCCAGAAGTCGGCGGCGGAGGCGGGCCGCCGGGGCAGTGGGACGCCCGGCTCGGGGAGCCGGGGCACCGGCTGGGGGCGGGGCAGGCGGGGCGGTCGGTGCGGTGCGCCCTCGGGAGGGGCGAGCGGGGTCATGGGCGGGAGCTCCGAGGAGACGCGGGGTGCCGTCGGAGGGCGACACCCCTGGGGATGCAAGTTAGGTAAGCCTAAGCTAAGTTACCTCTCGTCCGCCCCGCCCACGAGGCGGACCCGTCGAGGAGAACGAGGCTGCATGAGTACTCTCACCTGCCGTATCCGCCGCACCGCCGCCCTCGCCGTGGCACTCGCCGCCGGAAGCACCCTGGCGGCGACCGGCACGGCCACCGCCGCACACCCGGACCGCCACACCGGCCCGGTCGCCTCCGCGCCCGTGACCGCCGGGCTCTACCAGTCCGCCTACTCCGCACGGAACCATGTCCTGTGGGCCACCTCGGCGGTGGGCCGGCCGCCGGTGACCACGTCCGGCCTGCTCAAGCTCGATCCGCACACCCTGAAGGTGCGGGCCGCCTACCGGCCGCCGGTCACCGACCAGCAGACCGGAGCGGTCGAGGCCGTCTACGGGGTCGCCGTGGACGACGAGCACGACACCGTCTGGACCACGAACACCCGCGACGACTCCGTGGCCGTCTACAGCCAGCGCAACGGCAAGCATCTGGCGACGCTGCCGGATGTGGCCCACGCCCGGGAGGTGGTCGTCGACGAGCGGCACGACACCGCGTGGGCCGGCGGCTTCGGGGACGGCTCCCTGGTCGCCTTCGACACCCGCACCTACCAGGAGAAGCGCCGGGTCACCGTCGAGGGCTCCTCCCCCGCCGGGCTGGCGGTCAACGAGCGGACCGGCACCGTCTACGCGGCCGACCTGGACGGCGACCGGATCATCGCGGTCCCGCCGCACAAGGAGCCGCAGTCCGTTCCCGCCGGGGACGGCCCGATCTCCGTCGCGCTCTCCCGGGACGGGCGCACCGCCTACACCGCGAACCAGGCAGCCGGCTCGGTGTCCGTCGTGAACCTGCGGCGGGGCAGGGTGACCCGGTCCGTGCCGACCGGCGAGGGCACCCTCTCGGTCGCGGCCGACCCGCGCACCGGCCGGGTGGTGGCCGCCAACCGCACGGCAGGCACCGTCACGGTGCTGGATCCCCGCCGGGGCACCGTCGTGCGGACGGTGGCCACCGGCCCCCACCCCAACCATGTGCGCGTCGCGCACGGCAGCGTCTACGCGGTGGACAAGTCGCACGCCGGTCCCGGGGGCGAGGACCTCGTGCACCGCTTCCGTCTCCGCCGCTGACCCCGTGCTGCGGCTGCGGGCGACGCCGCAGCCGCAGCACACCCCACCGGATGCGGCGGCTTCGCGGACGGCCGGAGAACGCGGCACGGTCCCAGAGCTCAGGGCTCAGGTACGCCCCTCGCGCTCCTGCGCCGCCTCCAGCGCCGCCGGTGCCGCCATCCAATCGGCGAGGACCACCTGGAAGCCCTCCCTCCGGTACGCGGCGACCACCTGCTCGTCGTCGTCGACCACCAGGGCCACCGTGCGCTCCCGGGCCAGGTGGCGCAGCAGTTCGGGCTTGACGACCCGGCCGGGGCGGCGGTCGTCCCGCGCGCGCATCAGGAGCTGCCCCGCGGGGAGCCCGTGCTGCCGCAGCCACTGCACGGAATCCGTCCGGCAGCGTTCCGGACGCCCGGTGAGATAGGCCAGTTCGCACCGTTCGGCCGTCTCCAGGGCCAGGGCCACCCCCTTCACCAGCGGCGGATCGTCCGCGGCGGCGCGGAAGAACGCGTCCCAGTCCCGCGGCCGCCGCTGCAGGAAGGGCAACCGGTGCCGGACATCGGCCAGCGTCCCGTCCAGATCGAACACCGCCAACGGCGCACGGACAACCATCGCCACCTCACTCCCTTCGTGCACATTCTGGCGCATCCGGCCGTGCCGGCCGAGCCGCGCCGGCACTCCGCCGGTTCGGGGCCGACGGCCGTGCGGCGGCGGACGGCCGGGCCCCTCGGCCGGATGCCGCACCGGCTGCCCCGGAGGAGCGAGTGGTGGCACCTGATGTCCGCTTTTCGGGTGCCGTGGTCGGCAGACGTGGCGGCAGTGGGGTACCGACCAAACGTCCGAGGCGTCCCGGTCCCGCGCTGTACCGCGCTGTCCGGCACCGTCCCGCGCCGCCGTGCGCAGCGGCCGGCACCCGCCCCCGCGGGCCCCGGCGACGGACCGGTCCCGGGCCGGCCGGGCAGGCCGCCCGCCTGGCCGGGGACCGGGGCGGCAGCGCAGGACCCGTACGGGTCGCCGGAGCGCCGCGGGTCAGGAAGGAGCGTGACCGTGGGAGGAGCCTCTGCGTGGCTGCTGTCGGCGGGCGTACCCCTGATCCTCCTGGCGCTGAGCCTGCCGGTGTGGCACTGGCGCTGGCCGCGGGCGCCGATGCTGCTGCGCGAGGCGGCGCTCGTCTCCACGGTCTTCCTGATCTGGCAGATCCCGGCCCGCATGTCGGCCGGGAACCTGCGGCCGGCCCTCGACCGGGCGCGGTGGATCTACCACTGGGAGCAGCGCCTGCGCCTGCCGGACGAGGTGGACTGGCAGCAGGCCGTGCTGCCCCACCCGTGGCTGGTGCAGGCGGCCAACTTCTACTACGCCGTGATGCACTTCGGGGCGATGGCGGCGCTGCTGGTCTGGCTGTTCTGGCGGCACCGGGACTCCTACGGCCGGGTGCGCACCTACGTCGTCCTGGTCACGGTGGTCTCCCTGCTGATCCAGCTCGTCGCGGTGGCACCGCCGCGGCTGCTGACGCGGCTCGGCTTCGCGGACACGGCCGAACGCTACGGGCAGTCGGTCTACGGCAGCGGGCCGGGGAGCGTGGTGGCCGACGAGTTGTCGGCCGTCCCGTCCGTGCACGTGGCCTGGGCGATCCTCGTCGCCGCTGTCGTCATCCGGGTGAGCCGCCGTCGGGTGCGCTGGCTGGTGATCGTCCACCCGCTGCTGACCCTCGCCGTGATCGTGGTGACCGCCAACCACTTCTGGCTCGACGCCGCGGCCGCCGTCGGCGTCCTGGCGGTGTGCGCGCTGCTGCAGTGGGCCGCGCGTGCCTGCACCCACCGGCTCGCCCGGGCCGTCCGGCGCACCCCCGTCTCGGCGGACAGCCCGGCGCGCGGGAACGCGGATCCGCCCAGTTCGCCGGACGGGGCGGAGAGCGCCGGGGGAGAAGACCGCGGCCCCCGGAACCCGCACCCGCGGGAGTGACGGCAGCCCGCGTGCGGGTGGCGATCCGGGGGCTGCCGGTGCGTCCTCTGCGTCCGGCGCCGTGCGGGTCCTAGGCTGCGCGGGCCGACAGTTCCGGCGCTGCCCAGCCTGCCGGGACTGTCGGTCTCCGGCCGCCGCGGGGGCTCAGCGCAGTTCGCTGAAGCGTTCGGTCGCCCGGGTGCGTCCGGCCACGATGAGGGTGTCGTCCGCCTTGACCACCGTGTCGGGGGTGGCGTAGCTGAAGCCCTCGCCGGGCCGTTTGATGGCGACGACGGTGATGCCGTAGCGCGTGCGGACGGCGCTGGCGGACAGCGGGATGTCGAGGACGTCGGGCGGCGGGGTGGTCTTGACCATGGCGAAGTCGTCCTCGAACTCGATGTAGTCGAGCATGCCGCCGCGGACGAGGTGCGCGACGCGCTGCCCCATGTCGTGCTCGGGGAAGACGACGTGCTGGACACCGAGCTGGGTGAGGATGCGGCCGTGGGCTTCGCTGGTGGCCTTCGCCCATACGTTCTCGATCCCGAAGGAGATCAGCAGCGAGGCGGTGAGGATGCTGGCCTCCAGGTCGCTGCCGATGGCGACGACGGCGCGGTCGAACTCGTGGACCGCGAGCTGCCGCAGGGCGTCCTCCTTCGTGGAGTCGGCGCGCACGGTGTGGGTGAGCGAGCCGGAGAGGGACTGGACGACCTCGGGGCTCTCGTCGATGCCCAGGACCTCGGTGTCCTCGTCCACGAGTTCGAGTGCCAGGGACCGGCCGAACCGGCCGAGCCCGATGACCACCACGGAGTCGCGGTGGGAGCCGCGGCGGTTCCGGTTGCTGCGTTTCCTAGCCAATGACGGGTCGCTCCTCGGGAAGGTCGTACATACGGACGCGCAGCCGCAGGGCCAGCGCGGAGGCGACGGTGATGGGACCGAGCCGCCCGATGAACATCAGTACCGTCAGCAGGACCTGTTCGCCCCCGGGCAGTCCGGAGGTGATGCCGGTCGAGAGTCCGACGGTGGCGAAGGCGGAGGTCACCTCGAACAGCGACTGGTCCAGGCTGAAGTCGGTGAAGACCATGAAGACCAGCGTCGAGGTCGCGACGGCGGCGACCGAGAGCAGCACCACCGTCAGGGCCTGCCGCTGGAGGTCGCCGGGCAGCCGGCGGCGGAAGATGTCGACCGCGCCCTCGCCCCGGATCTCGGCGTAGAGCACGAAGAACAGCACGGCGAAGGTGGTGACCTTGATGCCCCCGGCGGTACCGGCACTGGCGCCGCCGATGAACATCAGCACGTCCGTGCCCAGCCAGGTGGCCGGGCTCAGCGCGCCGGTGTCGACGCTGTTGAAACCCGCGGTGCGCGGCATGACGCCCTGGACGAATCCGGCCAGCAGCTTCCCCGGCACGTCCAGCGGCCCCAGCGTCGCCGGATTGTCCCATTCGAGAGCGGTGACGAAGGCGCTGCCGCCGACCAGGAAGACCGCGGAGGCACCGAGCACGATCTTGGTGTGCAGGGACCAGGTGCGCGGCCTGCGGAATCTGCGGCGCAACTCGAACAGCACCGGGAAGCCGAGCCCTCCGGCGATCACCGCGCCCGACAGCGGCAGGCAGATCCACGGGTCGGTGACGAAACCCATCAGACTGTCGGAGTAGAGCGCGAATCCCGCGTTGTTGAACGCCGAGACGGCGTGGAAGACACCCAGCCACACCGCGCGCGGCAGGGACTCACCGTAGGAGGTGGCGAACCGCACGGCCAGGATCGCCGCGGTGACCGCCTCCAGCAGCAGGCTGACCTTCACCACGCGGACGACGACCGTGCGCACGTCCCCCAGGCCCAGGGTCTTGGTCTCGGTCGCCGCGGTGAGCCGGGCCCGCAGCCCCATCCGGTGGGAGACCAGCAGCACCAGCCAGGAGGCGAACGTCATGATCCCGAAGCCGCCGACCTGGATCAGCGCGAGGATCACCGTCTGCCCGAACCCGCTCCAGTAGCCGGGGGTGTCGACCACCACCAGCCCCGTCACGCACACCGCGGAGGTGGAGGTGAACAGCGCCTCCAGCCCGGTGGCCGAACCCGTCCCGGCCTTGGCCACCGGCAGCATCAGCAGGCCGGTCCCGATCCCGATCGCCATGGCGAAGCCGACCACGACCATCTGGGCGGGGTGCCGCACACGGGGCCGCCACCGGGTCACCACAGCAAGCCCTCCGCACCGCAGACACATCCGACGTTTGTTCGCACCGGGAGACGATATGCAATCGCGCCGCGGTCCTGGGAACCGGTACCCCCGATGTCTCCGCGGGCCCGCCCCGAGGGCCGGGAACCACCCGGACACCGCCGCCGCACCGGCCGGAAAACGGCCGAGGCCGCAGCCTCATCGGCTGCGGCCTCGGCATCCGGCGTCCGGCACCTGCGGTGACGGCTCCGGGGTACTACTTCTCGGCGCCCTCGGACGTGCTCTTGGAGGAGGACGGGACCGCGTCGGAGAGCGTGCCGTTCTCCAGGCTGTCCTCGAGCGCGGCCACGGTCTGGTCGATCAGTTCCTCCTGCTGCTTCTGCTCCTTGGCCCTCAGGTACGCCTGGCGCTCCTGGTGGAAGGACTTCAGCGTGGCGATGCACATGCCGATCATCACGATGCTGAACGGCAGCGCGATGACGATCGCCGCCGTCTTCAAGGTGTTCAGCGACGCGGCTCCGGCACCGAGATCGGAGGCCAGCAGCAGCGCGATGGCGACTGCGCCCTCGGCCAGCGCCCAGAACACCCGGCTCCAGACCGGCGGGTTGGGGTCGCCGCCGGAGGCCAGCATGTCGACCACGTACGAGCCGGAGTCCGAGGAGGTGACGAAGAACAGCACGATCAGCAGGATCGACACACCGGCGACGAACTTGCCGCCGGGCAGCGTGTCGAGCATCTCGAACAGCGCGTTGTTGGTGCTGATCGCGCCGTCGTGGACGTAGTTGTGCTTGTCGTTCATCTGCTGGAAGACGCCGGTGCCGCCGAAGATGGCGAACCAGACGAAGGTCAGCAGGGTGGGGACGAGCAGCACGCCGCAGACGAACTGACGCACCGTGCGGCCCCGGGAGATGCGGGCGATGAAGATGCCGACGAACGGCGCCCAGGAGATCCACCAGCCCCAGTAGAAGACGGTCCAGCCGTTGACCCAGCTGGTGCCTTCCTTGCCGTGGGCCGCGCCGGTGTCGAAGCTGAGCTGCAGCACGTTCTGCAGGTAACCGCCGACGTCCTGGGCCAGACCGTTGAGCAGGAACACCGTCGGGCCGGCGATCAGCACGAAGAGCATGATGATCGCGGCCACGCCCATGTTGATGTTGGACAGCCACTTGATGCCCTTGCCGATGCCGGTGACCACCGACACGGTGGCGATGCCGGTGATGCAGGAGATCAGGACGACCAGCAGCAGCTTGCTGTTCGGGTCGTCCACCCAGCCGAGGAAGTTCATTCCGCTGGCGACCTGCATGACGCCGAAGCCGAGCGAGGTCGCCACACCGAAGAGGGTGCCGATGACCGCGACCGAGTCGATGACGTTGCCCAGGACGCCGTTCACCCTGTTGCCCAGGATCGGCTCCAGCGCCCAGCGGATGGAGACCGGCCGCCCCTTGCGGTGCACGGAGTAGGCGACGGCCAGACCGACGACCACGTAGATCGCCCAGGGGTGGATGCCCCAGTGCAGGAACGTCTGCACCATGGCGAACTGCTCGCGGTCGGCCGCTCCCTCGCCGACACCGGGCCGGGGGGCGTGGAAGAAGTTCAGCGGCTCGGCGACGCCCCAGAAGACCAGACCGATACCCATGCCGGCGGCGAACAGCATGGCGAACCAGGAGAGCGTGCTGAACTCCGGCTTCTCATGGTCCTTACCGAGCTTGATGTCCCCGTAGCGCCCGATCCCGATCCAGATGACAAAGATCACGAAGAGCGAGACCAGAGCCATGTAGAACCAGCTCAGGTTGCCGACGATCTCGTCCTGAACCTTCTGCACCTGCTCCGCGGCCGTGTCCTGGCCGATGACGGCGTAGAGCACGAAGAGCAGGATGACGACGGCCGAGGGATAGAAGACCCACGGCGCGATCGAGCCATCTCTCGGTGGCGCCGGAGGCTTCGCCTCCGGCTCTTGGTCAGAAGTTCTGGCCGTTGTCTGCGCAGCCACGCGTTCATCCTTTGCGGTCAGGTTCAGAGGCCACCAGGCCGAAGGGAGTCTCCGGCCTGTCGCGGCAGCTTCCCCAAAACCTTCATGTCATTCATTACGAAAGCATTACTGTCAACAGGCAAAACGGAACGAGACGTTCATCACAGCGCCCCCGCGTCGACCCCACCCGTCTGACCAGCACTTCTTTCCTCACACCGGCGAGTGGAGACCAAACCGGCCACCCCACTCGCCCCCGACATTCGAGCCCGGCACACACAGCGGTGCGTCACGGATCAGCCACACACCGCCCTGTACACATGGCGCAGACGGCTCGGCGCACAGCGGCCGACCGCGGCCCCGCCCCCGGCGGAAGCGCGGTGCGCTCCGGCGCAGCGCCATGCACAGCCGCACCCTCGAAACCCGGCAATAACCGGGCATACGTGTCATCCCCGCACATCTGGGAACCCCCGCACCAGTAGCCCCCCGTACTCAGCACAGCGTGGCCCGGCCGGGCCGGGTCAGCGGGACGGATCCACCATGACCAGCGGATACACGGGTCCCGGGGATTTCGGTCGGGACCCGTTCGAGGAGTTCATCGCGCACTTCCTGCGCGGAGCCCGGCCCGGGAACGGCGGACAGTTCAGCGATCCCCGCTACTACGACTTCCTCCGGCTGATGAGCGAGCCCGCACGGCAGCTCGTCTCCGACGCGGCCTCCTACGCAGCCGAGCACGGCAGCGACGACCTGGACACCGAGCATCTGCTGCGGGCGGCGCTCGCCGCCGAGCCCACCCGCAGCATGGTCTCCCGGGCCGGGGCCGACCCCGACGCGCTCGTCGCCGAGATCGACCGCGAGGTCGGGACCGGGCAGCCCCGCAACTCGCTGTCCGTCAGCCCCGCGGTCAAACGGGCGCTGATGGACGCGCACGAGATCGCCCGTGCCCGCGGCGCCTCCTACATCGGCGCCGAGCACGTGCTGGTCGCACTCGCCGCCAACCGCGACTCCACCGCGGGCCAGATCCTCAACTCCGCCCACTTCGACCCTCGTTCGGCCGGATCGGGCGGCGGCCCCGGCGCCGGGCAGGGCGGCGGAGCGGAAGCACCTGCCCGCGGCGGTCCGGAGGCGCGCCCCAGCAACACCCCCAAGCTGGACAAGTTCAGCCGCGATCTGACCGAGCTGGCCCGCGAGGGGCGGATCGACCCGGTCATCGGCCGGGACGAGCAGATCGAGCAGACGGTGGAGGTCCTCGCCCGGCGGGGCAAGAACAACCCGGTGCTGATCGGTGAGGCGGGGGTCGGGAAGACCGCCATCGTGGAGGGTCTGGCCCAGCGGATCGCCGACGGCGACGTACCCGACAACCTGCTGGGCCGGCGCGTCGTCCAGCTCGACTTCGGCAGCGTCGTCGCGGGCACCCGCTACCGGGGCGACTTCGAGGAGCGGCTCACCGGCATCATCGACGAGATCCGCGCCCACACCGAGGAACTCATCGTCTTCATCGACGAACTGCACACCGTGGTCGGGGCCGGCGGCGGCGGGGAGAGCGGGTCGATGGACGCGAGCAACATGCTCAAACCGCCGCTCTCCCGGGGAGAGTTGCACGTCATCGGCGCCACGACCCTGGAGGAGCACCGGCGGTACATCGAGAAGGACGCGGCGCTGGCCCGCCGCTTCCAGCCGGTCCTGGTCCCCGAGCCCACCGCGGCGGACGCCGTCGAGATCCTGCGCGGTCTGCGGGACCGCTACGAGGCCCACCATCAGGTCCGCTACACCGACGAGGCGCTCGTGGCCGCGGTCGAGCTGTCCGACCGCTATCTGACCGGGCGCTTCCTGCCCGACAAGGCCATCGACCTGCTGGACCAGGCGGGCGCCCGGGTCCGGCTGCGTACCGCGACCCGCGGCACGGACGTGCGGGCCCTGGAGCGCGAGGCCGAGCAGGTGCGCCGCGACAAGGACCAGGCAGTGGCCGCGGAGGACTACGAGCGGGCCACGCAGTTGCGGGACCGGCTCGCGGAACTGGAGGAGGCGGTCGGCCGCGACGGGCACAAGCAGGAGGCCCGCTCCGGCCACCGGATCGTGGAGGTCGCGGTCGAGGACATCGCCGACATCGTCTCGCAGCAGACCGGCATCCCCGTCAGCAACCTCACCCAGGAGGAGAAGGAGCGGCTGCTGGGGCTGGAGGAACGGCTGCAACAGCGGGTCGTCGGGCAGGACGAGGCGGTCACGGTCGTCGCCGACGCGGTGCTGCGCTCGCGCTCCGGCCTCTCCAGCCCGGAGCGGCCCATCGGCAGCTTCCTCTTCCTGGGACCCACCGGCGTCGGCAAGACGGAGCTGGCCCGGGCGCTGGCGGAGGCGCTGTTCGGCTCGGACGAGAAAATGGTGCGGCTCGACATGAGCGAGTATCAGGAGCGGCACACGGTCAGCCGGCTGGTGGGCGCCCCGCCCGGATACGTGGGGCACGAGGAGGCCGGGCAGCTCACCGAGACCGTACGGCGCAACCCCTACTCGCTGCTGCTGCTGGACGAGGTGGAGAAGGCGCACCCCGACGTCTTCAACATGCTGCTGCAGGTCCTGGACGACGGGCGGCTCACCGACTCCCAGGGCCGCACGGTCGACTTCACCAACACTGTCATCGTGATGACCAGCAACCTCGGTTCGGAGGCCATCACCGGGCGCGGCGCGGTGCTCGGCTTCGGCGGCGGCGAGGAGGCCGACGAAGGAGCCCGCCGGGAGCGGGTGCTGCGGCCGCTGCGCGAGCACTTCCGCCCCGAGTTCCTCAACCGCATCGACGAGATCGTGGTCTTCCGGCAGCTCGACGACGCACAGCTCCGGCAGATCACCGACCTGCTGCTGGAGGAGACCAGGCGCCGGGTGCACGCCCAGGACCTGGAGATCGAGTTCTCCCCCGCGGCCGTCGGATGGCTGGCCCACCGGGGCTACCAGCCCGAGTACGGCGCCCGCCCGCTGCGCCGCACGATCCAGCGCGAGGTCGACAACCGGCTGTCCCGGATGCTGCTGGGCGGCGATCTGGCGCCGCACTCCAGGCTGCTGGTCGATGTGGCGGACGGGCAGTTGGAGTTCCGTACCGAGGGGCGCACGGACCTGGCCGGGACACGGCGCTGAGCCGCGGCCCGGCCCACCGCCGCGGGCCGGGCCCCGGGCACGGCGCCGTACTGGCGGGGTGCCGTACGGACGAGGCGCCGCCCTGACGGGCCGTCGACCATACGGGAGGCCGCACCGGCACCGCCTCGCCGTGCGGGGCATGTCCCGCACGGCGGCAGGATCCCCGGTACGGGTTCGGCGCCGGGACGCGGCGGGCATGCACTCCCTGCCGGCGCGCCGGCGCCGGTCAACGCGGCACGAGCGAGGAGCCATCCGTTGGGAGACGCCACATCGCAGGAGCGGAACCGGGAGCGCGCCCCGGGAAGCGGACCCCACCCGCTCCGGGACGCCGAGCCGGCGCTGCGGGGTGCGCCGGGCCGCGGCGCCGACGGCGGCAGCGACCGCCCCGGGCCGGACGACGCGTACCGGGAGCGGGGGCAGCCGCGGGACGTCTGGCCGGTCGCCCACGCGCTCGCCCGCGCCTTCGACGCGCACGGCGACGCGCAGGGCGTGCCGCGGGAGCAGCAGTGGACGCTGCAGGTGCTGAAGCTCTCGGAGGAGACGGGCGAGGCCGCGCAGGCGGTCATCGGTGTCCAGGGCACGAACCCGCGCAAGGGCCACAGCCATACCTGGGAGGACGTGCACGCGGAAGTGGCGGACGTGGTCATCACGGGTCTGGTCGCCCTGGCCCGCATGCGCCCGGACGACGCGGCGGACTTTCTCCGGCGGCAGCTCGTACGGAAGGCGGCCCGGTTCCCGGCCGCCGGGCGGTCCGGCGCGGAGCCGTCCCCCGCGGAGGGCGGGTAGAGCGCAGTCCTCCGGCATCCGGCATCCGGCGCCGACCGGGAGGGGCCGGACCGGTTCGGAACGGTTCGGAACGGTTCAGGACGCGAGAGGCGAGGCACCCGGCGTGAGCAGGTCGCTGCGGCGGGCGGGGCGGGTGAGGGCGAGGAGCGCCTGGTCGTCCTGGGCGGGGCCGGAGCTGTGCCGGTGCACATCGGTGACCAGGAAGTCGAGCACGGTGGGCGGTTCCGCCGGATAGCCGGTGTTGCGCCGGTAGGCGTCCAGCATCTGCGAGATCCGCTCGGCCGGCTGGTAGAAGGTACCGCTGCGGTCCCGGGCCTCGGTGACGCCGTCCGTGAAGCACAGCAGCGTCCCGCCGGGCGGCAGGTCGTAGGTCTCCACCGGCGAGGCCCAGGAGCCCAGCGTCGTGATGCCCAGCGGCGGCGCCTCCCGGGCGGGCTCCAGCACGCGGGCCCGGCCTGCCGGGTCCAGCAGCAGCGGCGCGGGATGACCGCGGTTGACGAGCCGGACCTGCTCCAGGTCCGGACTGAACTCCACGAGCAGCGCCGTGGTGAAGCCCTCTGCCTGTTCGAGTCCGCCCTGCCGCTCACCCTCCCGGACGAGCGTCTCCTCCAGGGTCTCCACCACGGTGGGCAGATCGGCGCAGTGGTCGGCGGCGTAGCGGAAGGCGCCGATGTCCGCGCTGACGACCGCGATGGCGGACAGCCCCTTGCCGCGCACGTCGCCGATCATCGCGCGCACCCCGTAGGGCGTCTCCTGGACCACGTACAGGTCGCCGCCGATCAGTGCGGTCTCGTCGGCGGGCACGTAGCGCGCGGCGACCTGCAGTCCGCCGGTGCGCTCTGGCGGGGTGGGCAGCACCGCCTGCTGGGCCACCTGTGCGGCGTGCCGGGCCTTGTCGGCGGAGGCGTGGTGCGAGCGCAGGGTGCGGTTGAGGCCGACCGCCAGCGCGGTGATGGCCACCAGGGTGAGCTGGGTGCCGATGCCGCTCTGCGGCCCGAACGTGCCGTTGGAATAAGCGAGCCCGGCCTGTGCCGCCATCGCCGCGACCCCCACCGCGATGATCGTCGGCGGTTCCAGCACCGGCGCCGCCACCACCGGTGCGACGGCGAGCAGCGGCGCCGTGGAGACCCAATGCCGCGCCAGCAGATCCAGCCCGACCGCGAGCACCAGCACCCCGGCGGGCACCCACCGGTAGATCCGTCGCCACACCCACACCTGACTCACCCGGACATCCTGCCCCGCGATCGTGCCGCGGCTCGCATCTCCGCACCGCCGGGTCGGAAGGTTGCGCACACCGTGGTCACCCCGGCCGGCGCGCGCAGGACGGTCACCGAGGGGCGCCCCGCCCGCTGCACCGCGGGGACGGACGGGCTGAGCGGCCCGTCGGGCCGCCCTCCGGCCGGCTCCGGTACTCCGCACGGCTGACGCCCGGCCGTGTCCGGTGCCTCCGGGGCGCCGGCGGACAACCCCGGAGGGGCGGGAGGCGCAGCCGTGTCTGCGGAGAGACGTCCGGTGGGCAGCCGTCGACGCGGCGGCAAGGCGGCAAGGCGGCAAGGCGATCTCAGGGAGCGGTCAGCGCGGTGAAGTCTCCTACGAAGCGGGTGAGGAGGCGGGCCAGGGCTGCGCGGTCCGGCTCCGGCCAGTCGCGCAGGGCCTCGGCCACGACGCTGCTGCGGAACTCCCTGACGCGGGCGAGCAGCGCCCGCCCCTCGCCGGTGGGCACCAGGAGTGAGCGCCGTCCGTCCTGCTGGTCGGCCTCCCGGCGCAGCAGCCCCGCATCCCGCGCCTGGGCGGCCAGCCGGCTGGCACGCGGCTGATCGACCCCGAGCACCGCGGCCGCCTCGGTGACGGTGAGCGCGCTTCCCGCCTCGTCCTCGGCCGCGACCGCGTCCACGAGTTCGACCACCGCGTCCGGCAGCCCGGCATGCGGTCCCGTGCGCTCGCCGCGCCGCTCCGCGAGCCGGGCCAGCGCACGCCGCTTCTGCGCCCGGCGCAGGGCGACCAGCGCGGACTCCAGGGCCGCGACATCAGGTTCCGGGTCGCCCACGGCGCACTCCCCTGCACTTGGCATATTGCATAACGAACAACATTCACATGTTATTCTACATGCATTACTCCCGGCGGACGGAGACCGGCATGGACGCGCCCAAGCCCCTCGGCTATTGGCTCAAGCACCTGCACGACCTGCTGGAGCGGCAGCTCGACGCCGCCCTCGCCGATCTGGGCGTCAGCCGTCGGCACTGGCAGGTGCTGAACACGCTCAGCCGCGGTCCGGCCTCCCGCGACGAACTGGCCCGCGCGCTCGCCCCGTTCTGGGAGGCGGGCGCCGTGGAGCCGGCGGAGATACTGGACGGCCCCGGGAACGGCCTCGCCGCCCGCGGATGGGCAACCACCGCGGGGCCGAGGATCGAACTCACCGCCGAGGGCCGCGCCGCGCACGCCCGGATCGCGGACCGGATCGCGCACAGCCGCCGCACCGTCCTGGGCGAGCTCACCCCCGAGCAGTACACCGCGACGGTGCACACCCTCTCGGTCATGGCCGCGAACGTGGAGGCCGACCTGGCCTCCGGCGGGCGCCCGGCCTGAGCACCGGGCCCCCGGCGGCGCACCCTCCCGGACGGCCCGCGGTGCCCCGGCCCGGCTCCGCGGCTCCACGCCGGAGGCGACTCAGCCGGGCGGCGCCGGCAGCGCGGCGAGCCACTCGGTCAGGATCCGGTTGATCTCCTCCGGACGCTCCTGCTGGATCCAGTGGCCGCAGTCCTCGAGGATGTGCGAGGCGTGCAGACCGGGAAGGGTCGTGGGGTAGGCGTCGACGGCGTCGGCCATCCAGGTGGTGGAGGCGTCCCGGCCGCCGCCGGCGAACAGCGAGGGCTGGGTGAGCGGCGCGCCGTCGAAGTCCGCGAGCTCCTCCCAGTCCCGGTCCATGTTGCGGTAGCGGTTGAGCGCCCCGGTGAACCCGGTGCGCTCGAATTCCCCCGCGAAGAAGTCGAGTTCCTCCTCGGTCAGCCAGGAGGGCAGCCGCCCGGTGGGGAACCGGTCGCGCATCCGGCCGCCGGGGGCGACGAAATGCGGGCCGGGCGCGCCGTCCGCGGGCATGGTCTCCGCGGACAGCGCGGCGTAGACGCCCGCGAGCCAGCCGCGCACGTCGGGCTCGATCTCGCCCTCCGCACGGCCGGGCTGCTGGAAGTAGGAGATGTAGAACTCCTCGCCCCTGCCGATCCGGGAGAAGACCTCGGAGGGCCGGGGGCCGCCCCGCGGGCTGTAGGGGACGCTCAGCATGCCCACGGCCCGGAAGACGTCCGGCCGCAGCAGACCGGAGTTCGCAGCGATCGGCGAGCCCCAGTCGTGCCCGACGACGACCGCGGTCCGCTCCCCCAGGGCCCGCACGACCGCGACGTTGTCCTCCACCAGGTCGAGCATCCGGTACGCGGCCGTCCCGGCGGGCTGCGAGGAGCGGCCGTAGCCGCGTACGTCGATCGCCACGGCGCGGTATCCGGCCGCGGCCAGCACGGGGAGTTGGTGCCGCCAGGAGAACCAGGACTCGGGGAAGCCGTGCACGAGCAGCACCAGCGGTCCGGTGCCCTGTTCGACCAGATGGATCCGGCCCGCCGGGGAGGGGACCAGCCGGTGGGTCAGGGGCCCGGTCCGGTCGCTCTGATCGGTCTGGTCGGTGGCCTGCCGGGACATCTACCCCTCCGGAGCTGCTGAACTGCCGAACGCCGCACCCGGCCGGCGACCGGGCACCCTGGCAACGATCATGGGGCCTGTCCCGTCCGAACGCCACCCCCCGCAGCGCGCTCGGCCGTCGGCGGCGCCGGAAGCGCCCCGCCGCGCCCGCCCGACGTCAGCTCTCCGGCGCAGCGGCGCGCGAGCCCGCGGCGGGCAGCAGCCGGAGCTTCTCGTCGCTCTCCGAGCCGGGGACGGCCGTGTACACCAGCAGCGTCTGGCCCTGGTCGGGATCGAGGAGCACCTGGCAGTGCACCTCGATCTCCCCCAGCTCGGAGTGCAGGAACCGTTTCGGCTCCACCCGCGGCGCCCCCACCTCATGGGCGCTCCAGTACTCGGCGAACTCCTCGCTGGTCTCCAGCAGTTGTCCGACCAGCGCCTCGGCCCGGCTGCCCCGGCCCTTCCGGGAGTAGGCGGCCCGCAGCTCCGAGGCGAAGAACCGGCTGTGCCGCGGGCGGTCCTCCTCCGGGAACAGCAGCCGGGTGGCCGGGTCGGTGAACCAGCGGTAGTACAGGCTGCGGGCAACTCCGACGAACCGGGACTCGTCACCGAGGAGCCCGGTGGCCAGAGGTGTCTGCCAGAGCGTCTCGGCGAGGTCGTTGATGACCTGCGCCGGGGTGTCGTCCAACCGGCCCAGGATGCGCATCAGCCCGGGAGTGATGTGGTCCGAACCGGTCCGCGGAGGTGCGTTGTGCCCCGCGACCTGGAAGAGGTGGTCCCGCTCGGGGAGCGACAGATGCAGCCCCTGGGCGATCGCGGCCAGCATCGGCGCCGACGGCTGCGGTCCGCGCTGCTGCTCCAGGCGGCTGTAGTAGTCCGTGGACATGCCGCTCAGGGCAGCCGCCTCCTCGCGGCGCAGCCCCCTGGTCCTGCGCCGCGGACCGCGGGGCAGCCCCACGTCCTCCGGTTGCAGAGCCTCCCTGCGGGTGCGCAGGAAGTCCGCGAGCTGTGCTCGGTCCACGGTCTGCCACTCCCTGTCCGTCGCTCGCTGTCCGTCGCTCGCTGTCCGTCGCTCGCTGTCCGTCGCTCGCCGGTACGGTGCCATTCTCCCTCCCCCCGGTCGCCTACAGGAGCATGCCGCCCGATGCCTCGATGCGCTGGCCGGTGATCCAGGACGTGCCCTCGGCGAGCAGTGCCGCGGCAGCGGCGCCGATGTCGTCCGCCTCGCCGACCCTGCCCATCGCGGTGACCGCGCCGAGAGCGGACCGGGTCTCCTGCCGGTCGCGGACGGCGCCCCCGCCGAAGGCGGTCGCGGTGGCACCGGGGGCCAGGACGTTGACGGCGATACCGCGCGGCCCCAGTTCCTTGGCGAGATAGCGGGTGAGGACCTCGACCGCGCCCTTCGCCGCCGCGTACGCGGACGTCTCGGCGGCGACGAAGCGGGTCAGTCCGGTGGAGGTGTTGAGGATCGTGCCGCCGTCCCTGAGCAGCGGCAGCAGCGTCCGGGTGAGGAAGAAGACGCCCTTGACATGGACGTTCATCAGCCCGTCGAAGTCTTCCTCGGTGGTCTCCACGAACGGCTTGTGCACGCCGTGTCCGGCGTTGTTGAGCAGGATGTCGAAGTCCTCGCGGTCCCAGTGCTCCTCGAGCGTCCCGCGCACGGTGTCGGCGAAGGCCGGGAAGGCGGCGGTGTCCGAGGTGTCCAGCGGCAGCGCGACCGCTGTCCGGCCCAGCGCGCGGAGCTGTGCGGTGACGGCCTCGGCCTCGTCCGCGTGCGAGCGGTAGGTGAGCAGTACGTCGGTGCCGGCCTCGGCGAGATGCAGTGCGGTGCTGCGGCCCAGTCCGCGGTTGGCACCGGTGATCAGAGCGATGCGGGTCATGCCGTGTTCTCCGTTCACGAAGCGGGTTCCTGCAGCTCAACGGTGCCGCGGGCGGGGAACGGGAGGAAGGCAGCACCTGTCCGGGGATCGCCGGTCCCCCCTTAGGGTGCGAGGGGGCGGTGGAGAACAGGACTTCGACCACCGTGAACTTTTCCGTCCGCCTCGCCGTCGAAGGCTGTGCACGGTCCGACAGCGGGGGGACAGCACGAGCAGGGACACGAGCAGGGAGTCGACGAGAGCGATGGCACCGGACGCGGACATGACCTACGCCACCCCGAGGGCGAACCGGCGCGCGCGGACGGCCCCTGCCGCGGGCGGCAACCCCTTCACGCGGCGCGACCGCCTCCGGCATCCGGCGAGAGCCGCCGCGTCGGCTGCCGCGGCGCTGGTGGCAGCGGGGCTGCTGGCCGGGTGCGGCAGCCAGGACGGCGGCGCCCCGGAACTCCGGCGGGTCTCCGGTGAGGCGACGCCCGCGGGAATCTCCCCGTCCGGCAAGGAGAAGGGCGACAGCGCGAAGGACGGCGACAGCAAGGGCAAGAAGGGCGAGGGCGGGAGCACCGAGCCCTCCGCTTCGGCCTCCGAAGGCTCCGGCGGCTCCGCGGACGGCGGCTCCGGTGGCGGCGGCGCGGAAGCGGGCGGCGACGGCGCAGAGCCCGGCTCCGGCTCGGGGGGCGCGTGCGCGACCTCGGACCTCAAGGCGTCCATAGGCCCCAACCACCCGGGGGCCGGCCAGCACCACCACGCGCTGGTCTTCACCAACAACTCCGGCAGCACCTGCACGATGAGCGGCTTCCCGGGGTTCGCCTTCGTCGACGCCTCGGGGAACCGGGTCTCCGTCCCCCCGCAGCGCGAGGGCAGCAGCTCGCAGCAGGTCGAACTGGCGCCCGGCTCGAGTGCCTGGGCCCCGCTGTCGTTCGCCGATCCGCGGATGACGGGCACCGCGACCGTCACCCCGGACGGTGCCCTGCTCACCCCGCCCGACCAGCAGTCCTCGCTGCGACTCGGGTGGTCCGGCGGTCCGGTGACCGCGTCGGGGGACGCCTCGGTGCCGAAGATCGGCCCGGTCTCCCCCGGCACCGGCGGCTGAGCGCCGCGCCCCGCACCCGGTCCGCAGACCCCGAAAGGATCCAGATGAGCGACCAGCACACCGGCGAGCCCCGCCCCCCGGCGGCGGATCCCGCACCGTGGTGGGCCGGTACCGGGCCGATCGGCGGAGTCGTGCTGATCCTGCTGGGCCTGGGGGCGGCCGCCGCCCTCTTCGTCACCGGCCACGCGGCCCCGGACGCGTACCTGAACCTGTACGGAGCCGCCAAGGTCGTGGCTGTCGGTCTGGTGGTCGCAGGGACCGGCCTGCTCGCCGGGCGGCGTCGCACGCGTGAGGCGTGCGACGCCGCCCGGCCGGACGGGGAGCGGTAGCCGGACACCGGGCCCCCGGCCGGCCGCTCAGTGCGCGGAAGTCCGCGGGCGCAGCACCACCGGGAGGGTCTGGTGGCCGTTGCTGATGAGCGAGGGAACGGGGCGCAGCTCCTCCTCGGGGACGCCCAGCCGTGCGTCGGGGAACCGGGCGAAGAACTTCTCCAGCGCCGTGATGCCCTCCAGCCGGGCGAGCGGGGCGCCGAGGCAGAAGTGCACGCCGTGGCCGAAGGCGAGGTGCTCGGGGCCGGGATCGGTGCGGGTGAGGTCGAAGGTGTCGGCGCTCTCGCCGTGCCAGTCGGGGTGCCGGTTGGCGGCGGCGTACGAGGCGAGGACCGGCTCGCCCTTGGCGATGACCTGCCCGTCGGGCAACGGGATGTCGCGGACTGCGAAGCGCAGCGGCAGGTGCTTGACGGCCGGTTCGAAGCGCAGCGTCTCCTCGACCACGTCGGCCCAGTTGGCGCGGCCCTCCCGCACGAGCGCGAGCTGCTCGGGGTGGGTGAGCAGCACGGTGATGGCCTGGTCGAGGAGGTTGACCGTGGTCTCGTAGCCCGCGCTGATCATCAGCAGCAGGGTGTCGCGCAGTTCGGCCTCCGAGAGCGCCGACCCGTCTCCCTCCTCGTCCCGCGCGTCGATGAGCAGGGAGGTCATGTCCTCGCCCGGCTGCCGGCGCTTCTCGGCTATCAGTTCGTCCAGCACCCTGTAGAGGCTCGCGGTGTTGGCGGCGGCCTCCTCGGGGGTCAGCGTGGTGGCGAAGACGTTGTCGACCAGTTGCCGGAAGCCCGCACGGCGCTCCTCCGGCACGCCCATCAGGTGGCAGATGACCTGGATGGGCAGCGGGTAGGCGAACAGCTCCCGCACATCCGCCGCTTCCCCTTCGGGGGTGCGCGCCAGCACGTCCAACAGGTCGTCGACGATGCTCTCGACGCGCTCGCCGAGCGCCGCCACCCGGCGTGCGCTGAAGGACGGGGCCACCATCCTGCGCAGCCTGCGGTGGTCGCTGCCGAACGAGGTGAACATGTTCTCCACCGCGACCCACAGTGCCAGCGGCCAGGTGGGGACGGTCTCGGCGAACTGCGGCCAGTGCTGCCGCGCGTCCTTGGAGACGTCCGGGCCGGTCAGCAGCTTCTTGAGGAGGACCGGGTCGCTGACCGACCAGGCGGTGACGCCCAGCAGGTCGACCCGGGTCGCCGGCCCCCGCGCATGGAGGGCCTTGTGTTCACCGTGCGGGTCGCTGCCGGTGGGATCGAGAGTCAAAAGCTCGGGAACAGACACGGTGAGTCGCAATCTCCGTTCGCGGGGCGGGGAATTGACGCGGTGACGCCTGCCCACAGTACGAGCCGATCACGCGTCCGTGTAGGGGGCAGACGGTGCAAGATCATCTCACGCGGTACGGCGTGCGCCCGGGCCCCGGCGGCCCGGCCCTCCGGTCGTACGCTCCCCCACAGTGCCGACGGAGGCCGGACTGCTCCCCGCACCGACGCGGGCCGGTTCCGAAGCCGTCGCGCGCAGCGGGGAGTTGACCGTGCGCCGTCCTGTCCCGGCGCAACGGGTGCGGCGCGCCGCAGTGTTCCGCGGCCGGTCTCCGGGCCGCTCCCCGGCGGTCGGCCGGACGGCACCGGGCACCGGTCCTGCCCTGGCCCCGGGCACTCCTGCGGGGCCGGCCGCCGCCCCGGCAGGAGCCGGGTCGGCGGCGGGCCGGGCGGACAGCCGGTGCGGGATTCCGGGTTCCCCCCGGTGTTCCCTCAGCGTTCCCGCAGTGTTCCCGCAGAGCCCCCTCAGTTCCCACCCAGGGACACCACACCACCCAGCAGCGTGCCCAGGGCCTTCTCCGCGGCCTTGAGGACGGCCTGTTCACGGGGGGTCAGCTCGCCGGTCTGCGGCACGGGGGCTTCGGCAGCCGCCGCAGCCGGCGCCACCGCGAGCACGGTCGTGGCGAGCAGCGTGGCCAAGGCCAGTACGGATCGACGGAACATGCGCGCTCCTCAGAAGACGTCAGGTGCAGTACGCCACCCAGCGTCCGGGAGCGGTCGGCGGAGGAGCGGGCGGCCGGTCCGGCGCTGCTGCGAACGGACCAGCCTGCGCCACTCGTGCGGCCGTTACCGCGGGTTCACTGCTCGACGCCGCCGAGCAGCCGCTCGGCGCGTTCCTCCACCAGTCGTACCGCACCGGGCTGGCGGCCGGGGACCCGGCGGCGCAGGAGGACCAGTTCCGGGGCCAACTCGCGGGCGGTCTCCCCCTCGTCCAGGCACTGCCACTGGTGGTGGGCCCGGTCCACGGCGCCCTCCACCTCCAAGGCCCCCTCGGACTCGCCGCGTTCGAGGCGGCCCCGGGCCACCCGCAGCCACAGTTCGCAACTGCGGGCCGGGGCGCCGGCAAGCCGGGCGAGGTCGGCGCGGACCTCCACCCAGTGCAGCGCTCCTTCCGAACCGGGCCCCTCCCTGCGCTCGGCGGCCTCCTCCCACTCCACCGCGAGCGCCTCGGCCTCCTCGTGGCGGCCGGCGCGCGCCGCGGCCATGATCGTTTCGTGCGGGTCCTCGGCCGGTTCGTCGAGGACCCGGGCCCCCGGGGGAGGCGGCGCGGGCCGGTGCCGGGGGCCGGCGCCGTTCCCCTGTCCCGGCTCCGCACCGGGCGCCCCGTGCGGAGCCGGGACCGGCAGCGTGTGGGGGTCGGCGGGCTGCCACTCCGCGGGGAGGCCGGGCGGTGGCTGGGGCTCCCATCCGTTCGGGCCGACGGGTGCGGCAGCGGGCCGGTGGGCGTGCGGCGGTTCGCCCGCCGGCTCCGGAGCCGGGAGTGCCGCGGCCGCGGACGGGGCGACGAACAGCGCCTGCTCGTGCTCCGTCGTACCGGAGACGGCCGCCGCCCGCTGGTGCAGTTCGGCGAACGGCATGCGACCGCCCGCCCGCCACAGCCGAATGCACTCCATCAGGTAGGCGGGCTCCACCGGTGCGTTGCCGCCCCGCAGCCGGCGCCACGCCGACTCGCGGCTGTGCCGCACCACGCGGCCCTGCACAGCCACCCCGTGGGCCTCCGGCAGGCCGCCCGCCCGGATCGCCTCCCAGGCGCCGGGCTCGGTGGCCACGTCCAGCAGCACGGTGGTCGACCCGGGGGGCCGTACGGCCAGCTCCGCCGTCAGCCACTCCCAGGGCAGTCCGCTGTAGCGCACGGCTGCCGAGTGCTGGCCGGGCGCTCCCAGTCCGATGTGCAGTCCGCCCTTGCCCGGGTCCTTGCGCAGCTCTCCGACGACGACCACCAGGAGCCGGCCGGAGGCACCGGCCACCAGCCGCACGCGGGCCAGCACCATCTGCGGGTCCACCGGACCGGCCAGTTCGACGACGTTCACAGCGCCGTGACGGGTCGGGTACAGGTCCGCACCGGCCAGTATGCCGCTCCAGGACACTCCGCCCAGGCCCGCCATCACGACGCCGACGTCCATCAGGCCCCCGCCGACGCCCGCCATCACCAGCACCCCGTCGCTCGCACCTTCGGAGCCCGCACCCGGAACCGACACCAGAACCCCCCACACACCAAACCGATCAGAACACGGACAGTTGTCAGCCCAAGGCCCCGGTGGGCCGTTGCCGCCACGTGAGCGGAGGCGGCCCCTGCCCGGCCGCGTCCGGCCGGTGGCGCGCTCCTGCCGGGCCCGCAGCCGAGCCCCTTGCTACGGCGACCTCCAACCCTTCGACGGCGGACTCCAATTCAACACGACGGCGTCGACGTCGGCGATCCGGCTGCCGCCACCGGCTCCGGCCTCGGGGGACATTGCGGCAGATTCGGACGCCGTGCCGGTTCTCCACCCTCAGGAGTGAATTCCGCGTGGCTCACTCCGATGGTTGGCATGTGACCCTGGTGCGGACTGAAGAGTGACGGCCTGACGAACAACACATCAAGAACGCTATCGGATTCGCCGAAAATGATCTGCTTCGATCACAGAAGAACAGCGGAGCGGCTTTTCCTCGCTTGGAAGTTCGACAATCCGTCCCCATTCGCACCGTGCGGCTGCTCGTGCAATTGCCGATGAATTTGCACGGTGCAGAAGCTCGTGGCGTCCGACGCATCTGGAGCTGTAGCTTCCGCAGGAGGGGGACCGCAACGGAGGGAATGGGAGGGGAGAGGAACGTTGAACGTTCGTATGCCCTTGCCGTGCGAACAGCGCGCCGCGCCCACGGCGCCACCACAGACCTGCCGGGAGCCGCAACGCCCGGAATCCGCACCGGAAGCTCCGGTGGCGTTCACCGCTTTCTGCGTTCTCTACCGGCAACGGTATCTGGAGTACGCGCACAACCGCCTGGCCGATGCGCAGCAGGCGGACGCCGTTGTCCGCCTGGCCTTCGCCGAATTGGCCGACCAGTGGGACCAGGCGCTGCGCAGCCCGCACACCAATGCCTACGCCTGGCGGCTGCTCAGCCGCCGCATCCGCGATCACGCGCACGAGACGGCGGACGAGCAAGGCGAGCGCCCGGGCGGCGACAGCTCCGCCGGGCACGGGGACCATGCCTTCCTCCCGGACCACACCGACGACACCCGCGTCCTCCTCCAGGACCTGGGCATGCCGCTGCTGGAGGCCACCGAGATGATGGGGCACACCGCTCCCCGGCCCCGCTGAACCACCGGCGGCAGGCGCGCCCTCCCTGCCCCCGTGCGCTCCCGTGCGCCGTCGGCGAGCGGGCAGCCTCCCCCGGGGAGGTGGGTGGATGCACGGCCCTGCCACGGTCGGATGGCTGCTGACGGCGCTCTGCGCGGTGACGGGCACCTCGTGCCTGCTGCGGGCGCGCGGCGCCCGGCCGGGGCCGCGCGCGGAGGCGGGGGGCGAGGCCGCGATGGGGTTCGGGATGGCGGCGATGGCCGCGCCGGCCCCCTGGAGCGGAACACCCGCGGCGCACACGGTGTCGGGGTGGGTCTTCGGCACCTTCTTCGGCGCGCTGCTGGTACGGGAGCTGCGGCTGGCGGCGACCGAGCGGCACGCCGCCGCCTCGCCGGGGCGGCATCTGCACCATCTCCTGGGAAGCGCGGCGATGGTGTACATGTCGCTGGCGATGGTCCTGCGTCCGTCCGGCGGAGCAGCCGCACACCACTCCGCAGCGGGCGGCCTGCCGGTGGTGACGGGCATGCTGCTGGTCTACTTCGCCGGATACGTGCTCTGGACGGGGACGCGCCTGATGCCGGCAGGAACCGGCCCGGCGAGCGGCCCGGTGGGGCCGCGGGCCGCGCTGCCGCCCGTGGCACGGCAGGCCGGAGTCGCGGCCGGCTGCAGACTCGCCATGGGAGCGGGGATGTTCGCGATGCTGCTCGCGCTCTGAGGAGCGTCCGCGCAGAGCCGGAAGCCCTCCCGCCCGCGGACGCCACCCGGAAACCCGGCAGAGCTGTGAGCCGTGTCACTTCTGCGCTGCCGGGCGTATCACTGTCTCGTAACGGCCTTCTAGGCTGAGCGGCATGACCGTCCCGCTCGCGCTGATGGTGCTCGCCCTGTTCGCCGCGGGTCTCGCGCCGCGCGTACTGACCCGCTCCACCTGGCCCGACCGGGAACCGGTGCTCGCCCTGTGGGTGTGGCAGTGCGTGGTCGGCGCGGTGCTGCTGTGCTGCCTGCTGGCGATGGCCCTCTCGGGTGCGGCCGCCTTCACCGCGGTACGCAGCCACGTGTTCGCCGGGGCGCCGCACGGGGTGGCCGAGGCGTACTCCTCCAGCGCCTCCACGCCCTGGGCCGGGGCCCTGAGCGTGCTGCTGGCCTGCGGAGGCGCCTGGACCGGCGCAATGCTGCTGCGGGAGATCAAGGACGCGCGGGCCAGGCGCCGCAGGCGGCGGGCGGAACTGCGCGAGCGGGCGCCGCGCCTGCCGGGCGAGAGCGCCTCCTCGAACGAGCGGCTGGTGGTCCTGGAGGAGGAGAAGCCGGACGCCTGGTGGCTGCCGGGTGCCAACCCGCAGTTGGCCATCACCACCGGCGCACTGCGCCGGCTCAAGGGCCGGCAACTGGACGCGGTGCTGGAGCACGAGCAGGGACACGCGCGAGCGCGCCACGACTGGCTGCTGCACTGCTCGTCGGCGCTGGCCGCCGGGTTCTCGCGGGTGCCGGTCTTCGCGGGCTTCCGCGACCAGGTGCACCGACTGGTCGAACTGGCCGCCGACGACGCCGCCTCCCGCCGCTACGGCAGGCTCACGATCGCCCTGGCCCTGGTGGAGCTGAACGAAGGGCGCGGCGTCTTCGGTCCCTGTCCGACACCGGTGGCGCTGGTGCCGCAACGGGTGCACCGGCTGCTCGCCCCCGGGCCGCGGCTGTCCGTCAGCCGCCGGCTGCGGATGACGGCGGTGGCCTCCCTGGTACCGGTGATCCCGGTGCTCGTGGCGTTCGCTCCCGGACTGTCCGCGCTGCGCCACTGACCCGTGCTCCGGGCCGTCCGCGGCCGACCGCCCCGTACCGTCCGGCGGGGAACACCCGGCCGGGAGTTGTACCGCGGCCGGTGTCAGGGGCGATGATCGGGACATGCGAGGTGCGACCCGTGCCGGTCCGGCAGGCGTGTGGCAGGCCGCTGCGGCCGCCGCGCTGGGCGCCGCGGCCGTTCTGCTGACGAGTCTGGCTCTGCTGCCCTGGGAACCGCTGGCGGTGCTCGACCGGAGCACCGCCTCCGGGCTGCACGCGGCGGCACTGGAACACCCGGCGGTGACGCGGCTCCTGCGGATCCTCACCGACTGGGTGTGGGATCCGTGGACCTTCCGCCTGCTGCTGGCGGCGGTGTGTGTCCGGCTGCTGTGGCGCGGTGAGCGTCCGGCGGCGTGCTGGGTGGCGGGCACGGCCCTGGTCGGCGCCGGTGTGCAGCAGGGGATGAAAGCGGCGCTCGGCAGGGAGCGGCCGCACTGGCGGGAGCCGGTGGCCTCGGCGGAGTACGCCGCGATGCCGTCGGGGCACGTGCTGACAGCCGCGCTGGTGTGCACGCTGCTGCTGTGGCTGTGGCAGGAGCGGGGGACACCGGTGACCACCGTGAGGTGGCGGACGGCGCTCGGTGCCGCCGCGGTGAGCGTTCTCGGCGTCGCGTTCACCCGGCTGTGGCTCGGCGTGCACTGGCTGACGGACACCGTGGTGGGCGCGCTGCTCGGGGCGGCGGTGGCGCTGGCGGCCGCGGCCGCGTGGGCCGCTCTGCGGCCCGGGGAGCGGCTGGACGGCCCCGGACACGGATAGAAGCCGGGCGGGGGGTACCCGGATGGACCGGCGGGGCCGTCGGCAGCCGCCCGCGGTGACCGCTCCCTGAGCGGCCGCTCCTGGCGGCCGCTCAGGGCTTGCGGGCCACCGCGCCCACGTTGTCGACCTCTTCGGGCTCGCCGAAGGGGAGCGCCTCGGGGCGCCACCGGGTGACCGAGACCAGCCCCGGTTCCAGGACCTCCAGTCCGTCGAAGAACCGGAGGATCTGCTCGCGGGACCGGTTGACCCGCGGGTTGTCGCTGGTGCGGTTCCACTGGCGCACCATGGCGCGGACCGCCTCCGGATGGACCACTTCGGCCGAGTCGCTGAAGACCAGATGGCTGCCGGACGGGAGGGCCTCCGTCAAGCGGGCCACCACGTCGTAGGCCCTGTCGTCGGTGAGATGGGCGACGACGCCGAGCAGCATGAGCGCCACGGGCCGATCGAAGTCCAGGGTCGCGGCCGCGCCCTCCAGGATGGCGTCCGGTTCGCGCAGATCGGCGTCGAGATAGTGGGTGACGCCCTCCGGGGTGCTCGTCAGCAGGGCGCGGGCGTGCGTGAGGACGAGCGGGTCGTGGTCCACGTAGACGATCCGCGCGTCGGGGGCGATGCGCTGGGCGACCTCGTGGGTGTTGTCGACAGTGGGCAGACCGGTGCCGACATCCAGGAACTGCCGGATGCCGAGGTCCGCGGCGAGATGGCGGACAGCGCGGCACAGGAAAGCCCGCTGGGCACGGGCTGTGGTCACGATGCCGGGGTTGGTGCGCGCGATCTCGTCACCCACCTGCCGGTCGACGTCGTAGAAGTCCTTGCCGCCGAGCCAGTAGTTCCAGATCCGCGCCGAATGCGGCAGCGTGTTGTCGATCTCTCTGGGGTCCGGTCCCGGCACCATGGCTCTCCCCTGCCCTCGGCGGTGTGCGCTGTGTGCGCACCAACGTACCGGGGACGGGCGGTCGCCGTACCGGGGGCGGCGGCCGGAAGCCGTCCGGGAAAGTCGCGGCGGCAGGAGGGGTGTTGAGGGGGCGCTCGTCCTCTAGAGTCGGGGCCGGGACCGCCGCTGCCGGTACGCTCGGCCGAACCTCGCCGGTCCATCTCACCCAGGCGCCCGGTCGACGCCGATATCGGGGCGATCCCCCGCGTCGCCCCGATATCGGCTGCTGCAGCGGGCGTTCCAGCCCCCTGGAGGCGAACACCCGAAGTCGTGCTGAATATATTGGCTGCCGGCCAGTCAACGCAGGAGTTACAGCATGTCCCCCCGGAGCGCATCGGTCAATGAAGAGTTGCGCCGACGCTCGCGCGAACGCCTGCTGCAGGCGACCGTCGAGCTGGTCGCCGAGCACGGATACGAGTCGACGACCCTGGGCGCGATCGCCGATCGGGCCGGCTCGGCACGCGGGCTCATCTCGTACTACTTCCCCGGCAAACGACAGCTCTTCCAGTCGGCGGTGCACCGCCTGATGCATCTGACGCTGAGCGAGGCCCTGGAGCGCGGCCCCTCGCCGGAGGGGCCGGACAGCGGAGGGGAAGTGCTGGCGCGGGCCATCGACGCCGTACTCGGACTGGCCCGCAGCCAACCGGTGCTGATGCGTGCCCACATGGCGGGGATCCTGCAGCAGGAGGGGTTCGTCCGGTGCGACGAGCAGCAGCGCCTGGCAGCCGTGCTGCGCGGGGCCGTGGTCCGGTACGGCTCCCCCGACCCGGACACCGACTATCCGCTGCTGCGGGCCAATCTGATGGGCGCTGTCGTCGCGGTGCTGCTGCCCGGTGCGCCGATGCCGCTCGGACGGCTCCGGGGAGAGCTGTTCGCCCGGTACGGACTCGCCTGGCGGCAGGGAACACCACCGGAGGCCGAGGAGAGCCCCGAGGTGTCGCATACGGCCCGGGTGCGGCAGTTGGAACGGCTGCGTCCGTGCGGTTGGGAGACCGGCTCCGGACCGCACGGCAGGCCGTGAGCCGCGCGGGGCCGTGATGCGCCGCGCGGGTCGCCGCTCCGGCGCGCCCGGTGGACGGTGCCGGCGGGCTCCGCAGGAGGCGCAGAGTGCGGCGGCGGGCACGCGCGGGGCTCACCGCACACGGCATGCACGGAACAGCGCAGGCGGGCGGGCGCCGTTCCGGGCCGGACCCGCGCCGTTCAGCGTCGGCGGCGGGCGTGGCGCGGGCTCAGCAGTCCGGCGTCGCGGGCGCCGGCGATGACGCGCAGCGACTTGCGGCGGCTGTGCCCGGTGACCCGCATGACGGCCAGCACCGGGTCCTGACCCTGCGCCCGGGCCGCGGAGTAGGCACCGGCCGCCGTGTGCAGGGCTTCCGTGCCGCGGAGACCGGGCCGCCGTCTGCGTCCTCCCGCCGCAGCAGCCGCGGGCGCTCTCCGCGGCGTGGCGGCCGCCGGGTCCGGCGCGGAGGCCGGTGCCGGTGCGGGGGGCTGCGGGGCCGCGGGGGCGGGCGGGACCGCGGATCGTGGCGGTGCGGGCCGCGGCGGGACGGGGCGTGGCGCCGCGGGCAGCACGCAGGGCCCGGTGGTCCGGACGGTGGGGGCGGGCGCCGACGGCCGGAGCACGGAGGGGCAGGCCAGCGCCAGCGGCTCACCGAGGCGCGGCGCGAGCTCCGCGAACTCCCGGAGGGTCAGCGGCGGATCGGCCCGCACCTCCTCCAGGCGGATCCTGCCGTCCACCACAGCGGCCACCATCTCCACCTGGGTGCCGTCCGGACGGCTGACGCCGACGGCGAACCAGGGCGCCCCGGCGGAGTGCGGGGCAGCACCCGCGCCGCTGCCGTAGCCGCGCAGTTGCCACGCGGGGCCGGGCGGCGACGGGGGCCGGTACGCGGACGGGCAGCCGCCCTGCCGGCAGGGCTGGTCCGGCGCGCAGCACGGACATGAGGATCTCTCCGACACGGCGGCACCGTAGACCCGGCGTCCGCGGCCGGGCCCGCGCGGCGCGCTCGGCCCGGCCCGGGCAACCCTGACGACGGAGGCGGCCGCAGCCCGTTCGGCGCACGGGTGTGCCGCCGTTCGGGCGTCGGGGGCGCGCGCCTCCGGGGGCCGAACGGGCGCCGTGGAGACCCGCCCGGGACGCCGCCCGCGCAGTCCGGGCGGGAGTGTCAGTGGGCAGGTGCAGACTGTTCCGTGTTCCGGACGACTCGGAGCTGGACACCTCGGACAACGACGTCTCGAAGGCGGTGCCGCAATGGCGGACGTACTGCTCGCGGTAGGTACGAGAAAGGGCCTGTTCCTCGCCCGGCGGCCGGTTGCCCGGCGCGGCGGGGCGGACTGGGACTTCACCGGCCCGTATTTCGACGCGCAGGCCGTCTACTCCTTCAGCATCGACCGGCGCGGCCCGGCGCCCAGGCTGCTGGCGGGAGGGGACAGTGCCCACTGGGGGCCCTCGGTCTTCCACTCCGACGACCTGGGCAGGACCTGGCAGGAGCCCCCGCGGCCTCCGGTGGCCTACCCGCGGGAGACCGGGGCCTCCCTGGAGCGTGTCTGGCAGCTCCAGCCCGGTGGAGAGGACGAACCCGGTGTGGTCTATGCCGGGACGGAGCCCGGCGGGCTGTTCCGCTCCACGGACGGCGGCGTGTCCTTCTCCCTCGTCCGCGCGCTGTGGGAGCACCCCACCCGACGGGAGTGGGCGCCCGGCGGCGGCGGACTGGGGCTGCACACCGTCCTGGTCGACCCGCGGGACGCGCGGCATGTGACGATCGCCGTCTCGACGGGCGGCGCCTACCGCACCCGGGACGGCGGCGAGAGCTGGGAGCCGTGCAACCGCGGGGTCTCGGCGGTGTTCCTGCCGGAGGGCCGCCGCTACCCCGAGTACGGGCAGTGCGTGCACAAGATCGCGCGGGATGCGGAGGACCCCGACCGGCTGTATCTGCAGAACCACTGGGGCGTCTTCCGCAGTGACGACGGCGCCTCCAGTTGGCAGTCGATCGGCGACTCCCTCCCCTCGGACTTCGGTTTCCCCGTCGCGGCCCACCCGCGGCGCGGCGGCGTGGCCTACCTCTTCCCGCTCAACGCGGACGCGGACCGGGTGCCGTCCGGGCACCGTTGCCGCGTGTACCGCACCCAGGACGCGGGCGGCGACTGGGAGGCGCTGGGCGCGGGCCTTCCCGAGGCCGCGCACTACGGACCGGTGCTGCGGGACGCGCTGTGCACGGACGACGCGGACCCGGCCGGGATCTACTTCGGGAACCGGAACGGCGAGGTCTTCGCCAGCGCGGACGAGGGCGAGAGCTGGCAGCAGTTGGCCTCGCACCTGCCGGACGTGCTGTGCGTGCGGGCGGCGGTGGTCGCCTGAGGAGATCTCCGGTGCGGACCGCAGCGCCCGGCTGAGCCAGTAGAGTGACCGCTCGTGGCTGCACGACCGTTGAACGAGATTGTCGAACCGGGCTGGGCGAAGGCGCTGGAACCGGTGTCCGAACGGATCGCCGCGATGGGTGACTTCCTCCGCGCGGAGGTCGCCGCGGGGAGAACCTACCTGCCGTCGGGGCCGAACGTGCTGCGGGCTTTCCAGCAGCCCTTCGACGAGGTGCGCGTCCTCATCGTGGGCCAGGATCCGTACCCCACACCCGGGCACGCCGTCGGGCTGTCCTTCTCGGTGGCTCCGGAGGTCCGCCGGCTGCCGGGCAGTCTGGAGAACATCTTCCGGGAGATGCACAGCGATCTCGGCCTCCCCCGCCCCACGAGCGGTGATCTGACGCCCTGGACGAAGCAGGGGGTGCTGCTGCTCAACAGGGCGCTGACGACGGCCCCGCGCCGGCCCGCGGCCCACCGCGGCAAGGGCTGGGAGGAGGTCACCGAGCAGGCGATCCGCGCGCTGGTCGCACGCGGACGCCCCATGGTGTCGGTGCTGTGGGGCCGCGACGCCCGGAACCTGCGTCCGCTGCTGGGCGAACTGCCCGCGGTCGAGTCCGCGCACCCCTCACCCATGTCGGCCGATCGCGGTTTCTTCGGCTCCCGGCCCTTCAGCCGGGTCAACGAACTGCTCGCCGCCCAGGGGGCCGATCCTGTGGACTGGCGCCTGCCGTGACCGCGGCCGCGCAGGACACGGGAGCGGCCGCACCGGGCGCGGGCGGCTGGCTGCTGGGCGTGGACTCGGGCGGTTCCGGACTCCGGGTCGCGCTGGCCCGCCTCCCCGGCGCCGCGTCCGCGGACGGCGGCGGGCCACCCGAAGCCGTCGGCACCGTCACCTGCCCCGAGCCGGTACGCACCGGACCGGCCGGAATCGACGCGGCGCACCTGACCGGCCAGTTGGTGCCCGCGGTCCGAGCGCTGCTGGCGGACGCGGGCGCCGCACACCTCGCGGCGGCGTGCGTGGGCGCCGCCGGGATGGCGACCCTCGGCACGGGGCTGCGGGCCGAACTGCCGGGCGTGTTCGCGGCGGAGTTCGGGGTGCGGCGCCTGGCGCTGGCCGCCGACGCGGTGACCGGGTACGCCGGTGCCCTGGGCGAACAGCCCGGTGCCGTGGTGGCGGCGGGAACCGGGATGATCGCCATGGGCACCGATCTGGAGATCTGGCGGCGCGCCGACGGCTGGGGTCATCTGCTGGGCGACTGCGGCAGCGGCGCGTGGATCGGGCGCTCCGGGCTGGAGGCGGCGCTGCGCGCGTTCGACGGCCGGACGGGAGGCTCGCGGACACTGCGGAAGCGCGCCGAGGCGGTGTTCGGCACCCCGCTGAGCGCACTGCCCGGACAGCTGTATCCGCGCACGGACCGGGCAGCGGTACTCGCCTCGTTCGCGCCCGAGGTCGCCCGGTGCGCCGAGGAGGATGCCGTCGCGGCGGGGATCGTGCGGGCGGCGGCCCGGGAGATCGCCGCCGCAGCCGAGGCGGTGTGCCCGGGCCGGGAGGGTACGTTCCCGCCCGCGAGGGATCCGGCCGCCGGCCGCGAACCGGCGGAGCACCGGGGGCCGGCGGTGCGGGTCGCTTTCACCGGGGGCCTGTTCAAGCTCGGCGAGACCCTGCAGGACCCGCTGCGCACGGAGTTGGCCGAGCGGCTTCCGGACGCCCGGATCGCGGAGGCGGCAGGCGGCCCGCTGGAGGGCGCGCTGCTGGTCGCCGGGCGGCTGGCGGACGGCACCCTGGCGCTTCCGAGGGATCCCGCACTGCTGTCGGTGACGGGCCCGGACGGCTCGGACACTCCGCCGACGGCCCGCGGCGGGGTGGGCCGCACGGACTGAGGTGATACTGAGGTGATACGGGCAGCACAGCGGACGGCCCGGGCTTGGAGTGCGGGCCGTCGCATCATGCACCGTATCCTCTGCGGGGGCCCGCACTCCAGAATGCCCGGCGAAGCAGCCGCCTCGCTCGGATGAATCGGGACATAAGCACATCGGTCTGCCCCGGCCGAACAGCCAAGCCCATGAAGGCATTAGCATGCGGGCGCATGAGCTCCCCCACAGGACCGGACAATGGCCTGCCCGTACGAATGCCACGTCCCCGCCAGCCCGGACGGCACCGCCGGCCGGAGCCCGTCGTCGCCCCCGAGGGTGCGCCGGCACTGGTTCTGGCCGTCCCCGGCGCCCCCTCCGGCGCCACGCGCAGTCTCGCCGAGGAGACGCTGAGCATCGCACGCTCGGAGCTGCCCGGCCTCGACGCGCGCGTCGGTTTCACCGAGGGCGACGACGGGGAGTTCCCGACCATCCGCTCCGCCCTCGGCCAGGCGGTGGAGGACCGGGCGACACGCCGCCGGTACGCGCGCGAGGCGGCGGCCATGGCGGAGGAGGCCGGTTCTCCTGAGCAGGAGGCCGCGGTCGCGGCACCGCCGGCCGACACCGCCGACGACGGGCTGCCCGCGGTGGTGGTGCCGCTGCTGGCGGGCCCGGACGCCGCACAGCTGCGCCACATCCGCCAGGAGGTCCTCAACAGCGGCTCCGGCGCCGAGCTGACCGACGTGCTGGGGCCGCACCCGCTGCTGGCGGAAGGCGTGCATGTGCGGCTCTCCGAGGCGGGGCTGGCGCGTGCCGACCGGGCCCGGCTGTTCACGGTCGCGACGGCGGCCGACGGCATCGTCCTGGCGACCATAGGCGGGGAAGAGGCGGTGCAGGCGGCCGGTATCACCGGCATGCTGCTGGCCGCCCGGCTCGCGGTGCCGGTGCTGGCCGCGGCGCTCGACGACGAGGGTGCCGTCCAGCAGATCGCCGAGCAGCTCCGCAACTCCGGCTCCCAGCAGTTGGCCATCGCGCCGTGCCTGATCGGCCCGGAGATCGCCGAGGGCCTGCTGGAGGCCGCAGCGGAGGAGGCGGGCTGCTCGACTGCCGAACCGCTGGGCGCCTACCCGGCGCTGGGCAAGCTCGTGGCCTCCACCTACGCCGCCAAGGCGGGTATTGCGCAGCCGCAGGGGGCGACGGCGCGCTGAGCGCCCGCCCGGCCGCCCGGGAGACTCGCGGGCTGCCGAACCGCGAGCAGCACACCTGCTGACCGGCGGAGCCGGGCCGCCCCCTCCGGAGCCCGGAGCGCCGCCGCCCGGCGCCTCACGCCCCGGCGGCCGGGTCGATGACGACGCAGGAGGCCGAGGGCACGGGCAGCGAGCCGACGGGCACCGGGATCCCGGTGCCCGGGTCGATTCCGAACCAGGTGACGTCGCCCGAGCGCTCGTTGGCGGCGTAGAGCCGGCGACCTGTCGGGTGCACCGCCAGGTCGCGGGGCCAGCAGCCGCCGCAGGAGACGGTTGCGACGCGCTCGGGAAGCGCGGACGAGGCCAGGTCCAGGACGGCGATGCTGTCGTCGCCCCGGTTGGCGGCCCAGGCGAAGCGCCCGTCGGGTGCGAGGGCGAGGGCGGAGGGGTGATTGGCGGCCGCCGCACGCTCCGGCGGTACGAGCCGGGTCTCGCCGAGCGGCTCCAGGGCGCCTCGGCGGGGGTCCCAACTGCAGGTCGTCACGGTCGAGTCCAGCTCGTTGACGACATATGCCCGCCGGGCGGCGGTCCGCCGGGACCCGGAGGGTGCGGGCCCGAACGCCAGGTGGCGGGGGCCGGTTCCGGGGCGGAGCGGGACCTCGCGGTGCGGCCGCAGACCGGCGCCGGCCGCGGCGTCCCGCAGGTCGTAGATCCACACCGAGTCGGTTCCCAGGTCGGTGCAGAGCAGCCAGCGACCTGACGGGTCGGGCGTGACGCCGTGTGCGTGCGGCCCCTCCTGCCGCTCCGCGACCGGGCCCCGACCGCGGTGCTGGTGCGTGCGCGCGGGCGCGCCAAGGGCGCCGTCGGCGCGCAGGGGCAGCATGCTGACGCTGCCGGAGGTGTAGTTCGCGGTGCAGAGGCTGTCTCCGGTCACCGCCAGATGCGTGGGACCGGCGCCCTCGACGGGCACCGTGCCGCCCAGCAGCGCGGGGAACGGGCCGACGGCAGGGCTGCCCGCGCCGGGACTGCGGGCCGGGCCGGGGCCGTCGAGGCGCAGCGCCGCGACCGCGCCGCGGTCGGTCTCGCTGACGGCGTAGAGGAGGCCGCCCGCGGGCGCCAGGGCGAGGAATGAGGGGTTGGCGACGGTGTCGTCGGTGTGGTGCAGGGCGCTGAGCGCGCCGGTGCGGGGGTCGAGAGCCGCCGTGGTGATGCCCCGGCCCCCCGCGGAAGTGAACGATCCGATGTACGCCCGCGCGTGCCGCCCCGTGCCCCCCTGCATCGCGCCGCCCCTTCGCCGCCGCTCCGTCCGGAAGGCACGACGGTAGCAGGCGACCGGCATTTGGTCTGGACCAAACGGAAGGTCGGCTTGTTCCGAACAGAGCGCGCTCTGCTTGCGCCGGACCGGGCGGACGGACGGGGCACAGGCGGACCGGCACTGCCCCCTCAGGCGGCCGTTCCCGGGTGGGTGTGCAGCGCCCTCAGGCGGGCCGTTCCCGGGTGGGTGTGCAGCGCCCTCAGGCGGCCGCTCTCGGGTGGGTGTGCAGCGGCGCGGCGAGCTGGTGGAGCGCGTCCTCCAGGGCGTGCAGATGCACCAGTGCGCGATCGCCGGAGGAGGGCGGCTCCGCGACCGCGGCAGCCACCGGGGCGGCGCTGCCGACGGGCGGGGCGATCCGGGCCCGCGCCGGCACCGCCAACCGGTGCACCGCGGCCTCGACGCGCTCGCAGGCCGCGGTGAGCCGGGCGTCGTGCGAGGCGGCGGGATCGGCCGCGGCCTCGGCCAGACCCCGGATCTGGCGGGCGCAGTCGTCCAGCAGGGCCAGCACCTGGCGGGCCCTGGCCTTGCGTGCGCGCAGCGGGCTGAGCGGATGGACGAGCGGCGCGACCGACAGCCGCACACGCCCCAGCAGCAGTTCCAGCTCCGCGACCCGCGGTTCGGGCCCGTCGCCACTGCCGCCCGCGAGGCGGTCCGCCGCCTCCCTGGCGCACTCGTGCACGCAGTGCACCGCGCGCCGTATCCACACCTCGGTCGCGGCGTGCGTGGTGACGGGCAGCACGAGGGCGACCGCGAGCACGGCACCCAGCGCGCCCACCGCGGTCTCCTCCAGACGCAGCCCGAGCAGTCCGGGGTGGAGGACGCCGAGCAGGCCGTAGAGCATGCCGACCATGAGCGTGACGAAGAACATCATCCACGAGTAGGACCGCGGCGCCGCGTAGAAGATCCCGAAGACACAGCAGGCCACGACGGCGAGCGTGGGCGCGACGGCGCCGTCCACGGGCACCGCGACCAGCAGCCCGGCGGCGAGCCCGGTGACGGTGCCCAGCACCCGGCGGAAGCCGCGGACGAGCGTCTCGCCCCGGGAAGCGGTGTTCACGAAGATCCACCAGGCGGCGCCGACCGCCCAGTACCAGCGGTCCAGGGAGAGCGCCTGGCCCGCGGCCAGGGCGAAACCGCAGGCGGCGAGCGCCTGGAACGCCTGCCGGGTGGTGGGCCGGGCCAGCCCCCGGCCGCCGACGGGCGCGATGGCGGGCTGCGGCACCGCACCGCGCTCGATCGGCCACAGCACGAACCGGGTGAGCGCGGCCGCCGCGAGCGCCAGCAGCCCGGCGGCGAACGTCTCCGGAAGCCGGTCGGGCTCCGTACGCAGGAACTGCGCGGCGAAGAACTGCATGAAGGCGAAGATGCCCAGCGCATTGCCGCGCGGCCCCCAGCGGCGCGCGTACACCCCGGCGAAGACCACCGCGAGGAACGCGGCGTCCCGGGCGAGCGGCTGCTGGTGCAGAATCGCGGCCAGCGCGAGCACGGGAGCGCCGGCAGCGGGCAGCAGCGCCGTGGTGCGGACCTGCCCCCCTACGGTGGGGTCCGCGACGGTGAACAGCGCGAGCAGCGCCACCAGCCCGCCCGCGACGGTGGCCTGCAGCGGCAGACCGGCGGCCGCGCAGACGGCGACCGCGAGTCCGATGCCGATGACAGCGCGTGCCGAGACGCGCGCCCGGTGAGAGCGTTCGGGACCGAGTGCCGCGACGGTGCGACGGAGGAGATGTGCTGGGGTCCTTCCCCCGGCCTTCCGAAGCGACTTGTCCAAAACCCCTCCAATCCGGGCCGGCCTGGTCGGCCATCCGTCCACATGCTGGTACGAAGAGGAAAGCACCCCTTCCCACCTGCGACCAAATCGCGCGCGTTTGACATGCTGGGCACGTGATCAGTTCTGCCGCCGCTCCCGCGGTCGTCTTCGACCTGGACGGCACTCTCGTCGACAGCGAGCCGCACTACTACGAGGCGGGCAGGCGCCTGCTCGCCACACACGGTGTTCCGGGCTTCACCTGGGCCGAGCACGCACGGTTCATCGGGATCGGGACCAGGGAGACCCTCGCGGAACTCCGCCGCGCACACCGGCTCACCGCGTCCGTGGAGACGCTGCTGGCCGAGAAGAACCGCCTGTACCTCCAGTCGGTGCGCTCCGGCACCGAGGTGTTCCCCGAGATGCGAAAGCTCGTGGAACATCTGCATGCCTGCGGGCATCCGCTGGCGGTGGCCTCCGGATCGTCGCGCGGCGCCATCGACGCGGTACTCGGAGCGACCAGCCTGGATGAGCTGCTTCCGCTCCGAGTGTCGGCGGAGGAGGTGCCGCATGGCAAGCCCCGGCCGGACGTCTTCCTGGAAGCGGCCCGCAGACTCGGTGTCTCCCCCGCCGACTGCGTGGCGGTCGAGGACGCCCCGGCGGGCGCCGAGGCCGCCCGCCGTGCGGGCATGCGGTGTGTCGCACTGCCGTATCTGGCCGAGCAGGCCGCCGATCCGGGGTTCGCGGGCGCGGGCCTGCTGTTTCCCGGCGGTCAGCGCGAGTGCGACGCACAGCAGATCTACGACTGGATGGTCGGCCGCCCTGCCGCCTCCCGGCCGCCCTCCGGCGGCCCGCGGCAGAGGTGACGGCGCCGCCCCGGAACGCACACGGGCGAGGGCCCCGCCTCGGGACGCACCAGGCGGGAGCGGACGCGGAAGGCACGGGAGAGGGAGCGCGGGCCCGGGACGCACGAGCCGGGACCGCCGCCCGGGACCGCCGCCCGGGATCGCCCCCCCCCCGGGACAGGAACAGGACAGGAACAGGAGAGGGACAGGAGGGTGACAGGGAAAGGCGCGGATGACGGACGGGGTTCCCGCCGTCCGTGCTCCACCGCCCCCGGCACCGCACGCGCAGAGACCGGTCCGGAGGGGACCGGCCGCGCGGGCCTCAGCCGCCCGTGGGCCGGACGGTGTTCATGATCTTCTTGATGTCGTCGGCGGACAGCGCATCGGGCACGCCCTGGTCCGCGTAGATCACCCAGCCGTGCATGGTGCCGTCGGGGAGCTTCTGCGCGATGCTGTGCACGACGGCCTTCGGCGGCACGCACGCGCTGGGCCGGTTGGTGACGGTGACCTGGGCGGTCGCCGTGTAGCCCTCGATGCCGCCGTGCTTCCACGGCTTCGCCCGGCTGACCTCGATCTTGGGCTTGTGGTCCTTCCCGCCGTACGCGGCGAAGCCCCAGTTGCCGGCCCAGTTGCGGGCGTTCTCCTGGAGGGAGCCTTCCTTGCCGCCGCCGGTGGTACCGACGGTGGCGAGCTGCCCCTTGCCCGCCTGGCCGATGGCATCGGGGTTGGGGTGGGAGCTGCAGCCGCCCTCGCGGTAGTCGGCCGCCGCGGTCATGACGACGATCGGCTTGCCGTCCTTGTCCGTGTAGGAGAGGGCCGTCCCCTTGTCCAGGACCTTCCACTTCTCGGCCTTGGCGGGCACGTCGTAGCGGAAGTGGTGCTTCTGCGAGGTCTGGGTCTGCCAGCCCTCGACCATCGGCTCGTCGCCCCCGGGAGCCGCCGGCTCGGACGGCTGCGAGGCGCCCTCCGAGGGGCTCTTCGAGGCGGCGGCGGACTCCTTGTCACTGCCTTTGCCGGTGTCGTCGTTGCACCCGCTCAACGCGACGGCCAGTCCTATGCCGAGGGCCGCGACCAGGGTCCTCTTCCTCCGGTGGACCGGTGCCGCCGGGGCAGGCTGCGGATGCTGAGCGGTGTGCTGCGGAGCTTTTGACTGATGCATGATCAAAACCATAGGTGAACCGCGCCGCTGCTCCGGCACCGGACGGACCTCCCTTACGAGACGCATACCGGCCCGTGACACGGCGCGCAAAACCGTCCCCCGACAAGGACGCCGACCCCGAGCGACCGCATGACCCGCCGGATTCCGGAACCCGGTACGGAACACCGGGCCGGCGGACCGCGGAGAGGGCAGACGGACGGGCGCCGACAGCGCCAACGGTCGGCGCACGGCCCCTCGTCACCGCTGTCCGCAGCCGTTTTGGATCGCCTCCGGATACTCACTACGATCTGGCGATGATCACCAGAAGACGGCTCGTGACCGGGGCGTGCGCCCTGCTCATGGCCCTGCCCCTCGGGCTCCTCCCGACCGGCACCGCGAGCGCCGAGCCCGCGTCGGACGAGAACGCCCCCAAAGTCGAGTTGACGCTCGACGTCAGCGGCTCCATGCGGAAGCGCGACATCGACGGCCGGTCCCGGATGGCCGCGGCCAAGCAGGCGTTCAACGAAGTCATCGACGCGGTACCGGACGAAGTCCAGCTCGGTATCCGGACGCTGGGTGCCCGCTACCGCGGTGACGACCGGAAGGTCGGCTGCAAGGACACCCACCAGCTCTACCGGGTCGGCCCGCTGGACCGCACCGAGGCCAAGACCTCCGTGGCGACGCTCGCGCCCACCGGCTGGACGCCCATCGGCCCGGCGCTGCGCGCCGCGGCGGACGACCTCGAGGGCGGTGAGGGTTCCCGCCGCATCGTCCTCATCACCGACGGCGAGGACACCTGCGCACCGCTCGACCCCTGCGTGGTGGCACGCGAGATCGCCGCGAAGGGCATCCACCTGACCGTCGACACGCTCGGCCTGGTCCCCGATGCCAAGACCCGCGAACAGCTCAGCTGCATCGCGGAGGCCACCGGAGGCACCTACACCTCCGTCCGGCACACCGAGGAACTCACCGACCGCGTGAACCAGTTGGTCGACCGCACGGCCGACCCCGTCGCCGTCCCCGAGGCGACTGAAGGCGCCCGGACCTGCTCCCGGGCACCGAAGCTGCGCCCGGGCCTGTACAGCGACCGCGAGAAGTTCGGTCAGCACCGCTTCTACCGGGTCGAGGTCCCGCCCGGCAAGGAGCTGCGCGCCTCGGTGAGCATCGGCGCCGACCGGGCCGTCCACAACGACTACGGCGTTCTGCTCCGCGCCGTCACGGTCCACGGCCGGGAGATCGTCCGCGGTTCCGAGGCCGGCGACGGGCGCACCGACCTGATATCCACCGGCCTGCGCTATCCCAAGGCACCCGCCGACGAGGACGAGGCACCTCCGGAGACCGTGTGCCTCCAGGTCAGCAACTCCTTCTCGGCGCCCGCCTCGGTCAAGACCGAGCCCGGTCTGCCCCTGGAGCTGACCGTCGACCTGGTGGAGAGCCCGCGCGAGGCGGCCGACGTCGCCTCCTTCGGCCTGGGCCGCGGCTGGTGGATGCTGGGCGTCCTCACGCTCTCCGGTCTGCTGGCCGGACTGCTGTGGGGCTGGCTCTCCCGCTGGCGCAACCCCGTCAGGAGGGGCAACTGATGCGTATCATCCGCACCCTGGCGAGCGCGGCGCTGACCTGCGCAGCCCTCTTCGCGGGAACGGTCGGCGCGGCGGCGGACACCGCCTCGCCCGACGCCGAGGACAGCAAGTCCGGGCCGACCCGGGCCGGTACGGGCTTCCGGGATGCCACAGCGGTCCCGCCGGGCCGCTCGGCCACCGCGAACGCGTCCAGCGGCGATTACCTGTACTGGGTCTTCCCCCTCGACACCGGGCAGCGCGCCACCTTCAAGGCCGAGGTGGAGCTGCCCGAGCAGTCCGCCCGGCACGGCGACTCGACCTGGCGCATCGACGTGTACGACGGACTGCGCCGCCGGCAGCCCTGCATGTACGGGATGCAGAGCAGGGTGGCCACCGATGACAGCGCGTCCGTCGAGCTGTCCTGCACCCTGCGCCCGGTGCGGTCGCTGGACGATCCGTGGTCGGCGCACCCGCTGCCGGGCAGTTACTACCTGCGACTGACCGCCGCGGACGCCCCCGAGAAGGACCTCGGCCTGCCGGTACGGGCGCAGGTCGAGGCCGTCGCCAAGGACGCCGGCGGCGCGCACGCGGTCGACGGGGCCCTGTCCACCCCCCTGACCCCGGGAGTCTCCGCGGGAGACGGGAAGCACGCCGAAGAGCCCGAGGACGGCGAGGACGGCGAGGACGGCGCGAGCCCCGACGCGCAGCAGGCTCCGGCGGCCGTCGAGCCGGAGGACGGCTGGTCCTCCGGCCGCTGGTCCGACCGCTGGATCTGGACCGTCGCGGGAGGCGTCCTGGCCGCCCTCGGCACCCTCGGCGGCTACGTCCTCGCCCGCGGTCCGGGACGCCCCTCCCGGACACCACCGCGCGCCTGACCGAGCGGGCACGGTACGTGGCCCGGGACACGGCGGACGCACCCGCCCGCCGTCCGGACCACGTACCGTACGGCGCCCGGGGCCGCACCCCGCCCCGGGCGCCGCATGGCTGCCCGCCCGGCACGGCGTCACCAAGCCGTTGGCGGGTCCGCAAGGCCCGGTTGCCGCGACCGGGTTGCTCGTTAGGGTGATACGTGGCGGCCGGTCCCGGTCTGCCCTCCGGGGGCGCGAGCGCGGGGGACGCATCCGGTAGGGCGCGGGCCGACGGGCACGCGGCGGAGTCGTTCGGCCGGGAGCGGGTGCCCGTCGGGCGGTTGCGGTCGCCGAGGGAGGGGCCGGGCCCCGCGGGGCCGGTGACGACAGGCCGGGCACGACCGGGCCGACAGGGTGGGGGCGACGATGCATCAGCTGGACGGAACAGGCCCGGCCTTCGGCCCGGCCGGGTACGGGACCGCCGGGTCCGGAGTCCCGCTCGGTCCGGCCGCGCGGGCTGCGGAGGCCGACGGGCCGGGCCGTGTCGGCGGGCGGCGGGGTGCGGTCCGTACGGGGCCCGGTCCCCGCCGCGCGGCGGAGTGCGGCGCGGCGGGGAGGCACGTCGCTGCCGCGGGCCGGCCCAGCGCGGTGGGCGGGTGACCGGGCGGGCGGCGCCCGCGGTGCTGGCTCCCCCGCTGCGCGCGTCGTTCGGGCCGGCCGCGGCTCTCGCCGCACTGCTGGTCGCCGTGCTCGGGGTCCGGTACGCCGGGGACAGCGAGGCCGGCAGGGTGGAGGCGCGGATCCGGGCGGTGGCCGAGGGGGCGGGGCCGCCGTGGCGGCAGCTCGCCGTGGCCACGGACTTCCTGGGAGAGCCCGCGGGGGCGGCGATGCTGGTCGCGGCCGCGGTGACGAGCTGCCTGCTGGTCCGGTGGTTTCGCGCGGCGGTGCTCACGGTGGTCGGCACGGGCCTGGCCGTGGGGGCGACGACGCTGCTCAAGCACCTGGTGGGGCGCACCATCAACGGCGGGTATCTGTCCTACCCGAGCGGGCACACCGCCTTCGCCACCGCACTGGCCCTGGCCGTGGCGCTGCCTGCGGTCGGCCGGTTCGGTCCCGGCAGGGCGGTCGGCACGCTCCTGGTGTTCGCCGCGGCACTGATCGGCGGTGCCGCCATGGGCTGGGCACAGGTGGCCCTGGGGGCGCACTACCCGACCGATGCCCTCGGCGGCTGGTGCACCGCGCTGGCGGTGACACCGGTGACCGCCCGGCTGATCGACCGTGCGGCCGACCGACGGGTCGGCCGCACGGACCGGGCCGCGCTGCCGGAGCGGCACTGACGCTACGTCAGGCCGACCGCCGGAACACGGGCCGCACGGGCCGCCCGCCCAGCCAAGGGGTGGGATCGGCGGCGTCGAGCGCCTTCCGGTACACCGCGCAGGCCCGGGCCACCACCTCGACGGTGCGGTCGATGTCGGCCTCGTCGAGCGCGCTGCTCACCACGAACGACGGGGCCAGCACTCCGCCGGCGAGCAGGTGGCGCAGGAAGAGGGTGCGGTACTGCTGCGAGGGCTGCCGGTTCTCGTCCAGGGTGGCGAACACCAGGTTGCTGGCCCGGCCCCGGAGGACGAGGTGGTCGCCGACGCCCGCGCTCGCGGCGGCCTCCCGGACACCGGCGGCCAGCCGCTCGCCGAGGACGTGCAGCCGTGCGGTGATGCCTTCCTCGACGTAGGTGGTCAGCACGGCCTGCGCGGCGGACAGGGCATGCGTCTCCGCACCGTGCGTGGTGGACAGCAGGAACACCCGGTCGCCGGGGTGCCGCAGTCCGCCACGCTCCATCAGCTCGCGGCGCCCGGCCAGCGCGGAGACGGCGAATCCGTTGCCCAGCGCCTTGCCGAACGTGGAGAGGTCGGGGACCACGCCGTACAGGCCCTGGGCGCCCGCCTCGGACCAGCGGAAGCCGGTGATCATCTCGTCGAAGACCAGTACGCAGCCGTGCCGGTCGGCCAGTTCGCGCAGACCGGCGAGGTATCCGGGCGGGGGCTCGGTGTGGGAGGCGGGTTCGAGGACCAGGCAGGCGATCTCGTCCCGGTACCGGGTGAGCAGTTCCTGGGTGGCGGCCAGGTCCCCGTAGGGGAACGTCACCGTGAGGTCGGCGGTCGCCGCCGGGACCCCGGCGGACATCGGCGTGGTGCCGATGAACCAGTCGTCGACGGAGAAGAACGGATGGTCGCCGCAGAGGGCCACCCGCGGGCGTCCGGTGGCGGCGCGGGCGAGGCGCACCGCGGCCGTGGTGGCGTCGGAGCCGTTCTTGGCGAACTTCACCATCTCGGCGGTCGGCACCGTGGCCAGGAAGCGCTCCGCCGCTTCGACCTCCACGACGGACGGCCGGACGAAGTTGCTCCCGCGGTCGAGTTCCCGCCGTACCGCCTCCAGCACACGCGGATGCGCGTGACCGAGGCTGACCGAACGCAGGCCGGAGCCGTACTCGATGTAGCGGTTGCCGTCCAGGTCCCACACATGGGCACCGTGGCCGTGACTGATGACCGGGGCGAGGTCGGCGGGGTACTGGTCGTCGCCCTTGGCGTAGGTGTGTGCACCGCCGGGGATCAGGGCGTGCAGCCGCTCGTTCGCCGCCCGCGACCGGGGGAGGCTGAACTCCCCGCTGTCTGCTGTGGCTCGGGCGGTCGCGGCCGCGGCCGCGCTGTCGGAACGTTCGGGGCTTTCGGTGTCCATGTCGGCCTCACCTCTCCATGTGCTTCAGGACGTCGGCGAGGCTCGGCGCCTCCCGGTCCCGCCGGGACATCGAGGTGACCGGCAGCGGCCAGCCGATGGCCAGCTCCGGATCGTCGGAGGCGATCGTCACGTCCTCCGCCGGATCGTGCGGGCGGTCGATCCGGTAGGAGGTGTCGGCGGTGTCGCTCAGCGCCTGGAAGCCGTGGGCGCAGCCCGCCGGGATGTACAGGGTCGCCTGCGTCTCGCCGGACAGCTCGAAGGTGGCCACGTTGCGGTGGGTCGGCGAGTGTGGCCGCAGGTCCACGACGACGTCGAAGATCTGCCCGTACGAGCACCGGACCAGCTTGGCCTCGCCCCTGCCGGAACGCAGGTGCAGGCCGCGCAGCACGCCCCGCACCGAGCGGGACACGCTGTCCTGGACGAAGGCGTCCGGGTCGAGGCCCACCGAGCGGATCACGTCGGCGTCGAAGGTGCGGCAGAAGAACCCGCGTTCGTCGGCGTACGGCGTCGGCTCGAACAGGTATGCGCCGGCGATCGCCGGGACGTGGGTCGCCTTCATGGAGTCTCCTGCCGGGTGCGGATGTGCGGGTGGTCGTGCGCCGGGAACAGGGCGGCCGTCAAGGCGCCGAACTGGTCCCGGAGTTGCCGGGTGGTGAGCCGGTTGCGTTCGGCGAGGGTCTGGCGCAGCTCGGCCGACCGCTTCTCCAGCGCGCGGAACTGCTCCAGCAGCCGGTCGGCGTCGACCTCGCGGGCCGGGTGGCAGTACGCGTCCAGTCCCATCCGTGCCATGAGCGCGTCGCTCTTGGCCGCATAGCTGAGGGCGAGCGTCGGGGTGCCGGCCTTCAGCGCGCAGACCAGGTTGTGGTAGCGGGTCGCCACCACGGTGCCGGCCGCCGCCGTCTCCCTCATGAGGTCGGCCAGCGAGGTCGTCTCGGCGGCGCCGACCAGCGGCGAGTCCACGGCTTCGAGGATCGCGTCGACCACGCGGGCGTCGCACTCGTCGCCGGTGAGCAGCCGGACCGGCCTGCCCTCCTGGACCAGCGTGCGCACGAACCGGGTCGTGCCGTCGAGGTAGCGACGGTGGATCTCCTCGGCACGGGCGCGGTCGTCGTCGCCGCCGTGGAAGTCCATGACGCCGACGCAGACCAGTCCGGGCCGGCCGGAGTCCCGCCCGGCCGGTGGTGCGGGCAGGGCGAACGCGAGGTCCGGGTGGACCGCGTCGCGCGCGGTGTCCACACCCATCTCCCGCATCGCGTCACGGGACAGGTCGTCCCGGTACGACCGGTAGGCCGCCAGCCGCGCGGACCAGCGCACCAGGGCCCGGGTCGCCCGGTCGCCGATCGCGGCGGCACCGACGCCCACGAGCGCGACCCGGGTGCCGAACAGCCGGCCGGACGCACAGAGCAGGAAGAGCGCATACGGGAAGCCCCACGGCCGCAGCGGCAGCGTGGCCTCCAGAACGCCCATGCCCGGCACGATCACCACGTCGTGCCGGCGCACCCAGGCGGCCGTGCGGACCGCGTCGACGAGCTTGCCCAGTCCCTTGCCCGCGATCGAGGCCACCCGGGACGCGGTCCGGTACTCCCCGCGGTACCAGTGCAGCCGCGTCGCGGGAATCCCGTACCGGGCCGCGACGGCCTCGGGCCCGCCGCACAGCGCGTCCACGACCGCCTCCGGATGCTCGGCGCGCAGGTAGCCGAGCACGGCCTCCAGCGATCCGTCGTTGCCCAGGTTGCCGGAGCCGAGCAGTCCGAAGACTCCGACGCGTACGGGAGTTCTCATGTCCGTCGCCCCTCGCGGCCCGCGACGAGGTCGTCGACGGAGACGGTGAGCGCGGCCGGGTCGGCCGGGGCACGGTCCTCGACCCGCTCGCCGGCGCCGGGACGGACCCGGCTGGTCATCCACGCGGCCAGGTGGCGGTAGCACGCGCGCCGGTCGGCCGTGGACAGCGGCGCCCGCCGAATCGCCGAGGCGAATCCCCAGACGTACTCGGCGAGCAGCCGCGGCGTCGGGTGCAGCGGGCCCGCCCGCCGCGGGTCCAGGTTGACGCACCGGGAGCGCTTGCCGGGGTTGGCGCGCTCGGCGCGGGTGGGATGGTCGCGGCGGAAGTACAAGAGCTCCGGCACCTGGTGGAAGGGCCCGTGCAGGACGATCTCGGCGACGAACGTCCGGTCCGCGTGGTGGTAGCTGTCGTGCGGCTTCACGCGGCGCAGCATGTCGGCGCGCATCACCCCGTAGAAGTCGTCGCCACCGGGCTCGAACAGGAAGCTGCGGAAGCGCTCGGGCGCGTGCGGGGAAGCGGTGGCCAGCCCGTACTCGTAGGGGACCTTGAGCTGCCCTTCGCCGTCGATGACCGCCTGGCCGGAGTGCGCGAGGACCACGTCAGGCCGCGCGTCCAGCGCCTCCACACAACGGCGCAGCAGGTCACGGGCGTAGAGGTCGTCGTGCGAGGCCCACTTGAACAGCTCGCCGCGGCACTGGGTGAAGACGTGGTTGTGGTTCGGCGCGGCACCGATGTTCCGGCGCAGCCGGAGGTAGCGGATGCGGGGGTCCCGCGCGGCGTACGTGCGGCAGATGTCCTCGGTCCCGTCGGTCGAGGCATTGTCGGAGACGACCAGTTCGAAGTCCTCGTAGGTCTGGCCGAGCAGCGCGTCGAGCGCCTCGGCGAGGTACTCCTCGCCGTTGTACACGGGCAGGCCGATGCTCAGCCGGGGATGCGCTTTCATGGCGTCCTCACTTCGCGGATGGGGTGGTGGTGGCGCTCGCGCAGGGCGGACCGGAGCTGCAGCCACCACACAGCCGAGCCCAGGAGGGTCGCGGCGGCCACGCCCCAGGCGGAGCCGACCGTGCCGGCCGCGGCTGCCCCGCCGAGCCCGCCGCCGACATAGCAGGCGGAGGCGACCAGTTGGCTGCGCAGGCTGCGCCGGGCGGCGGCGAGCGCGCGCAGCCCGGCGGCCGCACCGGTGCCGAGGCCGGCGCCCGCGACGCCGAGCGTGGCCGGCACGATGAGCTCCGCGGCGGAGTGCCAGACGTCGCCGAGCACCAGCGCACCGACCCGGTCCGGCAGGAGCAGCAGCGCCCCGCCCCACAGCAGCGCGGCGGCGGCCTGCCCGCCGCCCAGCAGCAGGCAGAACGGGCCCAGCCGGTGCGGGGCCCGTCGCAGCACCCGTGCCGCCTCCGCGACGGTGACCAGCGAGAGCCCCATCAGCACGGCGAGGAACGGGCCGAGCAGGAGTTCGGCGCCCCGGATCACGCCCACCGCGCCGACCCCGGCGATCGCGCCGAGCCCGTATGCCCGCAGTTGGCTCGCGCCGCTGACGCAGGTGTTCTCGACCAGGTACCGGTAGCCCAGGTCGCGGTGCTCACGCAGCCACGCGCGCACTCCGGTGAGCCGGGGCAGGATGCCGGACTGGAGGCAGCCGTAGGCGGCGGCCACCGCGGCGGACGCGCCCCAGGCGAGCACGAAGGCGGCGACGCTGCCCACGCGGGCCGCGCACACCATGGCCGGGACGAGCGCGACGCCCCACACGAGGTCGTTGACGAACGCCTTCCGTCCGGTGCCCGCCGCGAAGAACGCGTACCGCCAGGCGTCCTGCAGCAGCAGCCCCGGCAGCAGCGCGCCGAGGCAGGCGAACGCGGACCCCACCTGCCCGCCGAGCGCCGGTCCGAGTGCCAGGCACGCCGCACCGACGGCGGCGCCGACGCCGAGTGCGGTTCCCGAAGCGCGGGCCACGGCGCCGCGCCAGGATGCCTCCGGCACGCCGCTGAAGCGCACCACGAGCGGGTCGGTGGCCATGCCGCGGGAGATGCTGAGCACCACGCCGTAGGTCACCCAGGCCAGGCTGAACGCGCCGAACGCGGCCAGCCCGAGCGAGCGCGCCACATAGACGCCCACCGCGAAGTTGGTCATGCTGGAGGCCGCCTGGTCGGCCAGCCCCCAGGAGAGCCGGCCGACCACGGCCCGCCGGGCGGCCGGCCCGGAGCGCCCGGCCGGAGCCGGCGGCGCTGTGCGCTCCCCCTCGGTGCTCATCGGCGTCATGCCTTGATCAGCCCTGCCTTGTGCAGGGCGTCGGCTGCGACGGCGACGGTGTCGAACGGCAGCCCGGACCGCTCGGCGATGTCCAGCAGGCTGTGCTCGCCCTCGGAGAGGCTGAGCACCCAGAGCATGGCGAGTTGGGCCTGCTTCGCGTCGCTGCGGCCGCCGAGCGACTCGTACAGCCCGCGGCGGCCCAGTTGCGGTTCGCCGTAGGGGCTGAGGTTGACGTAGCGCCGGTTGCGGTCCAGCACGGCGAACGCCTCCCGGCAGACGGCGAGTGTGTCGGCCATCGCCTCCGGGGCGACGAAGTCCAGGTTGTCCGCCGAGGTGTGGTACTCGGGGTATCCGGCGTACGGGGTCCGGCAGAGCGAGCCCACGCCGAGGTCGAACCCGGGTGAGCAGAACTGCCGCTCGTCGTAGCCGTAGGGAGTGAACTCCGTGATCCGGTGGGGGCGTTCGGAGCCGCGCAGCACGTGCCGCAGCACCCGGTCGATCTCCGCGTCCCCGCGCCTGCTCTGCTTGTACGTCAGTCCGCCCCGGTCGCCCGCGCAGGCGAGCACCAGCCCGTGCTCGACCCGTCCCCCGGCTCCCGGTTCCGCCCGTGCCGCGGACGCCCCTTGCACCCGGTCCGCGTTGCGGGCCAGCCAGGTGATCGCGCCGATGGTGCCGGGGGCGAACAGGAACCGGTAGGTGTACCACGGCGTGCGCTCCGCCAGCGCGCGGGCCAGGTAGGTCGCCACCGCGATGCCGGCCAGGTTGTCGTTGGCCAGCGACGGGTGGCACACGTGGCAGGAGACCAGCACCTCGTCGGCGACCTGCCCGGGGACGACGTGCTCGGCGTAGGTGAGGTGGCCGTCGGTGAGCGCGGAGTCGATGCGCACCTCGTACGTGCCCTCCGGCAGCGCGTCCAAGGTCTCCTGGGCCAGGCAGAACCCCCATTCGGGCGCGTAGTAGCTGGTGCGGTAGGGCACCCAGGACGGATGGTCGGGCAGGGTGTGCAGGTGCGCGCGCAGTTCGGCCAGCGGCATGGTCGCCGACACCGGCACGCTGTAGCCGAGCACGTGCAGGCTGGAGTCGGCGAAGTCGACGACCCGGCGGCCCGTGCTGTCGGCGATGTACGCCTCCCGGATGTTCCACTCCTGCGGCACCGTCCAGTCCAGCACCCGGGTGCCGGTCGGCACCTCGTGCACCTGCAGCGGGAGATACTCGCCGACGATCTCCAGGGTGGCGCGCACTCCGTCGCCGGTGATGCTCCGGCAGAGCGGGTACAGCCGCTCCACCAGGGCGTACATCGCGTCGCCGACGGCGGTCACCGGCGCCTCCGCAGGGTCTCGTCGACGGCTCCGGCCTCGGACGCGGCACGCAGCACGGCCAGCCGGGTGAAGCGGTGTTCGAAGTCCTCCCGGGTCAGGCCGTGCTCCCGGTAGGCGTCGGCGAGTTCGAGCGCGCCCTGTTTCACGGTCCATGCGCACTCGAAGCCGGGGACCGCGGCGCGGAACCGGGAGAAGTCCACCCGGTAGGACCGGGGGTCGGCACCGGTCTCCCCGGTGATCACCACACGCGAGCCGGGCACCGCGGCGGCGACCTCCTCGGCGATCTCGGCGACCGTGACATTGTTGATCTCGCTGCCGATGTTGAAGGCCCGGTCGTGCACCGCCTCCCGCGGCGCGGTCAGCGCCGCCGCGAAAGCCCGTGCGATGTCGGCTGCGTGCACCAGCGGGCGCCAGGGCGTGCCGTCGGAGAGCACCAGCACCTCGCCGGACAGCAGCGCGTGGCCCACGAGGTTGTTCAGCACGATGTCGGCGCGCAGCCGGGGCGAGTAGCCGAAGGCGGTGGCGTTGCGCATGTACACCGGGCTGAAGTCGCCGTCGGCCAGCGCGTGCAGGTCGTCCTCCACCCGCACCTTGGACTCCGCGTACGGGGTCACCGGGCGCAGCGGGGCGTCCTCGGCCACCAGTTCGCCGCCCCCGGCGGCGCCGTAGACGGAGCAGGTCGACGCGTACAGGAAGCGTCGCACCCCCGCCTCGCGGGCCAGGCGGGCCAGCCGCACCGAAGCGCGGTGGTTGATGTCGTAGGTCAGCTCCGGCGCCAGCGCGCCCAGCGGGTCGTTGGACAGCGCGGCCAGGTGGATCACCGCGTCGAACCCCGCCACGTGTGCGGCCGTGACGTCGCGCAGGTCGGCCTCTCCCCCGGCTCCCGGCGGGTCGGCGGGGGGCGGCCCCAGCACGCAGTCGGCGAACAGGCCGGCGTCGAGGCCGACGACGTCGTGCCCGGCCTCGGCGAGGACCGGGGCCATCACGGTGCCCAGATAGCCCTGGTGTCCGGTCAGCAGCACGCGCATGGTTCAGTCCCCCAGGTCGAGAGTGAGTTTGGTGACGGCGAACGCCTCCGCGTAGCGCGCGTGGCATTCGACACCGCGGATCCGCGCGAGCCCGAGGAAGGCTTCGCGGTCGTACCAGGGACGGTGCCGCTGCGAGGGGTAGTGCTCCTGCAGCAGCCGCACCTTCTGTTCGGCGTGCTCCGGCGACAGCGGTTGGTAGGCCGCCGGACGGCCGAGGTCGCCGTCCCACTTGACGATCTCGTAGCCGAGCACGAGGTGGTCGCGGAACGCGGTGGTCATCAGCTTCGCCAGGCAGCGGTGGTCCTGGTGTGCGTCGTCGGTGCGCGGTGCCAGCACGAGGTCCGGGTCGGTCTCCGCGCGCAGTTCCTCGACCGCGGCCTTGGCCTCGTCCCACCGCGACGGGAGCCGGCCGTCCGGCAGCTTGAGCACGGTCAGCCGCAGATCGGCGCCCGGGCAGAAGGCGGCGAGCGCGGCCCGTTCCTCCTGCTCCCGCTCGCTGCCACCGCCGGAGAGCACCAGCGCGTCGACCCGGATGCCCGGCCGCGCCCGGCACATCGCCAGCAGGGTGCCGCCGGCTCCGATGGCGATGTCGTCGCAGTGCGCGCCCACCGCGGCGATCCGCTCCAGTCGCCCGGCGCCGAGCCGGATCACGCGCCGACTCCGGCGCCGTCCCTGCTGCCGGACGTGCACGCGCCCGCTCCCGCACCGTCCCGTTCCCACACGGCCCACGGGCGGTCGCCCCGGGCGTAGGCGGCATCGAGCGCGGCCCGCTCCTTGACGGTGTCGGTCGGCTTCCAGAAGCCGCGGTGCTGGTGGGCCACCAGCCGGCCCTGCTTGGCCAGTCCGGCGCATCCGTCGGCGACCAGGTCGCCGTTCTCCGGTATGTGGTCGAAGACCTCCTGGCGGAGCACGAAGTAGCCGCCGTTCTCCCACAGCGGCAGTTCGCTCACCGCGGTGATGCCCCCGACCAGCCCGTCCTCGCCCAGGTCCACGCAGTGGAACGAGGACTGCGGCGGCACCACCATCATCGACGCACCGGCGTCGCGCCGCGCGAACCGCTCGATCATCTGCGGCAGCGGAGCATCGGTGAGCACGTCGGCATAGTTGGCCAGGAACATCTCGTCGCCGTCCAAGTGCTCGCGTACCCGGCGCAGCCGCTCCCCGATCGGCGATTCGATGCCGGTCTGCGCGAACGTGATCGTCCAGTCGGCGATGTCGGTGGACAGCAGTTCGGTCCGCCCGTTGCGGAGCACGAAGTCGTTGGAGGTGGTCTCCTCGTAGGTGAGGAAGAAGTTCTTGATGTGGTGCGCCCCGTAGCCGAGGCACAGGATGAACTCCGTGTGCCCGTAGTGCGCGTAGTAGCGCATGACGTGCCAGATCAGCGGCCGCGGGCCGACCATCGCCATCGGTTTGGGGATGTCGTCGGACGCTCCGCTGCGCATCCGCAGCCCGTAACCGCCGCAGAACAGTACGACCTTCATGATGCGACCTCGACGATGCTCAGTTCCGGGATGGGAAAGACCAGCCGGCCGCCCCAGGCGTGCACGTAGGAGAGCTGCTCGACCAGTTCGGTGCGCAGGTTCCAGGGGAGGACCAGCACGTAGTCCGGCCGGTCGGTGCTGATCTGCTCGGGCGGCAGGATCGGGATCCGGGTGCCCGGGGTGAATCTGCCGTGCTTGTAGGGGTTGCGGTCGACCGTGTACGGGAGCAGGTCGGGCCGGATTCCGCAGTGGTTGAGCAGGGTGTTGCCCTTGCCGGGGGCGCCGTAGCCGACGACCGTCTCACCGCGCTCGGCCGCCTCGATCAGGAACCGCAGCAGATCCCGGCGCACCTTCGCCACCCGCGCGGAGAACTCGGTGTAGCCGGTCAGTTCCTGCAGCCCGGCGGCCTTCTCCCGGTCCAGCACCTCGGCCACCCGCGGGGTCGGCTCCCCGGCGGCGCCGGTCGGCCGGGCCCACAGCCGGATGGAGCCGCCGTGTGTGGGCAGCAGTTCGACGTCCACGAGCGCCAGTCCGCCGGCGGCCAGCGCCCGGGTCGCGGAAGCGACCGTGTAGTACTGGAAGTGCTCGTGGTAGATCGTGTCGTACTGGTTCTGCTCGATCAGGGTCAGCAGGTGCTGCACCTCGATCGAGACCCAGCCGTCGTCCGCGACCAGGGCGCGCAGCCCCCGGGTGAAGCCGACCACGTCGGGGATGTGCGCGTACACGTTGTTCGCCACGACCAGGTCCGCCGGTCCGTGCTCGGCCCGGACGGCCGAACCGGTGGCCGGGTCCAGGAACTCGGTGAGTGTCGGGACGCCCGCGTCCCGCGCCGCGACGCCGACGTTCACCGACGGCTCGATGCCCAGGCAGCGGATCCCCCGGTCCACCAGGTGCCGCAGCAGGTACCCGTCGTTGCTCGCGACCTCGACCACGAAGGCGTCCTTCTCCGCGGAGTCGAGCGCGAGCTTGCGCACGGTGTCGGCGACGAACGTGCGCGCGTGCTCCACCCAGGACGTCGAGAAGGACGAGAAGTACGCGTACTGCGTGAAGGTGTCCTCCGGCGTGATCAGTGGCGGGATCTGCGCGAGCCGGCACTCGGTGCACACCCGCAGGTGCAGCGGGTACGTGGGTTCCGGCTGGTCGAGTTGGTCCGCGGCCAGGAAGCTCTCGCACGGTGGCGTCGCACCGAGGTCGACGACGCTCGCCAGCGCCTCCGAGCCGCACAGCCGGCATCGTGTCATCTGCATCTGCTGTCCCCATCCCCCCTGCGCGCGGGGCCGTCCCCGGCGCGATCCGGTGCTGACCGACCCGCGATCGCGGTGCGGTACTCCTCCACCAGGCGCTCCAGCCCGACGGCCGGGCTGAAGTCCTGCTCGTATCGGTGCCGGGCCGCTCGGCCCAGCTCCCGGTTGCGGGCCGGTCCGGCCGCGATCCGGCGGATGCAGGAGGCGAGCGAGGCCGCGTCTCCCGGCCGGTGCAGCAGCCCGCTCACCCCGTCCTCGACGAGTTCGACGAAGGCGCCGTGCCCGGCGGCGACCGCCGGGACCCCCGCCGCCATGGCCTCCACGACCACCAGGCCGAATGCCTCCAGCCACGTCGAGGGCGCCACCACCGCGACCGACCGCGCGATCGCCTGCCGGCACTGCTCCGGGTCGTACAGGCCCACGTACCGCACGTCGTCCCGGCCCGCCGCCCAGGCGCGCACCTCACCCTCCAGCGGGCCCGTTCCGGCGATCACCAGAGGCACGCCCACACCGCCCGCCGCGGCGATCCGGTCCCATGCGGTCATGAGCAGCCGTATGCCCTTGGCCTCCGCGAGCCGCCCGAGATAGAGCAGATGCTCGCCCGGGCCCGCTCGGCAGCCTCCCGGGTCGGGCACGAAGTTGTGCTTCACGGCCAGTCGCCCGGGCGGCATGCCGGCCCGCACCAGGACGTCGCGCTGCGCCGCGGAGATGCACAGGAACCGCTCGACGCCGGACCACCAGCGCCGCCGGTTGGCCGACAGACTGACCGCGAGGGGCACCGTCGCCAGCCGGGAGCCGCGGTAGCAGCCGTGCCGGACGGCGGGCAGCGGTGCCGAGCCCACGCACTCCGAGCACGGCCGTCCGTTCCGCTGCAGCGTGCCGGGCGGGCAGACCTGGGTGTAGTTGTGCAGGGTGGCGACGGCGGGCACGCCCGCGTCGGCGCAGGCGGCCAGCACCGCGGGCGACAGCAGCGGGAAGACGTTGTGGACGTGCACCACGTCCGGCCGCTCGGCGCGGAGCCGGGCGGTCAGTTCGGCGCGGACCCGCGGGTTCCACGGCACCAGCAGCGGCACCGCGGCCTTGCCCGGCAGGGAGCGGGCGGCGATGTCGTCGCTGCGCCGCTCGAAGACCTCGACGCGGTGTCCGGCCGCGCGCAGCAGCCCGACCTCCTGGTCGACGACCTTGTTCTCCCCGCTCGGCTGGGCCGAGGCGTAGCGGTTGTGCACCACGAGGACGTGCATGCTCACGTCACCTCCCGGTTCGGGTTCAGGGCGTACGGCCCGCCGCGCCGCCCGGAGGCGTCGGGCGGTGGGAGGGGTGCGGCCTCGGCGGGTGCGGCCAGCAGCGAGGCGGCGACGGCCAGATGCAGCAGATAGGGCGAGGCGTCGCCCAGCCCGGCCTCGGTGTAGGAGGCGATGGCGCAGTAGCTGATCAGGAAGAGCGCACAGGCCCTCGACAGCGACGGGGGCCGCAGCAGCGCGCCGCCGCCCAGCACGATGAAGAGCGTCGCCACGAGGGCGATCCCGGTCAGGCCCTGTTCCTGGTAGACGGCCAGCCAACTGTTGTCGATCGGGAGCCCGCCGAACGACTTGTCGCCCAACCCTGCGCCGAACAACTGCTCGACGGCCGTGCGGGGCGCCGCCAGCAGGGCGTCCCAGACCTTGGCCCGGCCGGTGAGGCTGGTGAAGTTCTCCTGGCTCTGCCCGCGCAGGAACCAGGCCCGCAGCGCGGGGCCGAACCCCACCGCGGCCACCGCTGCGCACAGCACGGTCCACACGAAGAACCGGCGCGCTGCGGCGCTGGTCAGAACGAGCGAGCCGATCGCCAGCGCCAGCCCGACGAACAGGCCGAGGGTGGCCGTCCGGGTGTGGGTCAGCGCGAGGAGGACGGCTGACGGGACGATGACCGCCGCCGCGCTGCCCTTGTCGGTCCGGCGGCCCAGCAGGAGCAGCACGGTGAGCCCGATGATCACCGCGGCGTACTGTCCGATCTGCGGCGGCGTCAGCGGCCACAGCGCGCCGACCAGCCGGCCGCCGTAGAGGTCGGGCAGGGCGGCACCCGGCGAGAGGAGCGCGCCCGCGGCCACCGACCCGAGCACCGCCAGATACATCCGGATGTGGTGTCTGACGAACGTCGAACTGCCGTCCCACCAGCGGCTGAGCAGCCACAGGGTGCCGACGAACAGCGCCAGCCGGGCGCAGCGGAACAGCGCGCCGAATCCGGATGCCGGATCGGCGCTGGAGATCACGCTCGGTACCAGCAGCAGGGTGAGCAGGAGCAGGAAGGCGCCGGGCCGGATGCGCAGCCGGGGATTGAGCACGAGTGCCAGGGCGAACGCGGCCGCCAGCGCGCCCATGGTGACCAGTTGGATGAGGGAGCGGGGCAGCGGGACGATGGTCCTCGCCCCGGCCGAGCCGAGCGTGTTGAGGACCAGCAGTCCCCAGACGACCCCGACGGTCCTCGGTGTGCGCTGCTCCATCTCACCCACCGCCCAGGGGCCGGAAGGTGCTGCCCACGTCCTGCTGGTAGGGCGCTGCCTGCCACTGACCGGGGTCGAGGACCCGGCTCGGGTCGTGGGCAACGAAGCTCCACGGTCCCAGGTAGACGTTGTCGTGCCAGCGGTTGTGCTGTTTGCGGGTGATCGCCTCGGCCACCCGGTCGCCCTGGTACGGCGACCAGTCCGGGTAGGTGCCGTAGTTGGCCAGCAGCGCCATGCGGTCGCACTTGACCGTGCACTCCACGACGGAGGTGTCCAGCACGAAGCGGTTGTCGTGGATGTCCACGCGCTGGGTCTTCCACCGGCAGTCGCTGTAGAGCGGTGGCTCGGCGATCTCCGGGCGCGTGCAGCGGTCGGTGTCCTTCACCAGCAGGGTGCAGGAACCGGTGGAGGTGTTGGCCGGACTGTTGCAGAACCGGTCGGAGTTCTCCCACAGGGTGATCCCGGACCAGTTGTTCTCCAGCACGTTCCGGGAGATCTCTATCTTGTCCGTGCGGGCCGGAATCCGCGGTTCGCCGCCGGCTTCGGACAGGTAGACGGTCGCGAACGGGAAGCTGTCGCCGCGGTCGGCGTATCTGCGGCCCTCGACCCAGTTGTTCCGCCGGATCGTGTTCTTGCGGACGACCGCGTTGTAGCTGGTCTCGTAGATCAGCGCCGCACCGTCGTTGGCCTCCAGAACGTTGTCCTCGATGCGGAAGTCGTTGTTGTTGGTGTCCGCCCACAGTCCGGCTCCGCGGTTGTCGTGCACCCAGTTGCCGCGGATGTCGGCGCCGTCGACGGCCCAGAACTTGACACCGCCGGTGCAGCCGCAGCCGGGCCGCCGCCGCTCCCAGTCGTCCCGGTTGTTGTCCGCGATCTCGTTGTCCTCGACCACCAGGCCGCTGATACCGCCGGACGCCTTGTAGGCGTTCATCCCGTACTGCCCGTTCCCGCGCAGGCAACTGGCCCGGACCCGCTGGCGGGCGCCGGCCATCAGTCCGGCGCCGGAGTTGTACTGGATCCTGGCGTGCTCGATCACCCACCCGTCGGCCGAGTCGTGGTTGACCACGCCCTCGTCGTGCGGCGCGACGAAGCCCTGCACGGTCAGGTGCCGGATGGTGACGTCGCGGGCGCTGCCGCCGAACGCGTACTGGTTGGTCTTCCGGCCGTCGAGCACCGCGCCCGGCGCACCGAGGTAGCTGTTCCCCTTCTTGGGGACGACCTGGGCGTGGCGGCCCCGCTCGAGCCGGTGCTTGCCCGGTCGGAGCCAGAAGACGGTGTTCGGGGGACTGCTCCGGGTCTTCGCGGCCAGGTCGCCGACCACCGCGGGGTCGACCGGCACCGCACCCGCGGGCGGCTTCGCCGGACCGGCCGCGGGCTCCGCACACACCCGGGCCGCGGACGGGGACGGTGCGGCGCTCGGCTCCGCCGGGGCGCCGGGCGTGCTCACACAGCCGGTCGCCGCCACCAGGGCCAGTACCGGTACCGCCACCGGTAACCCCCGGTGCCGCCGTTCGATCCCCACGCGCCCCCCTAGCCCCGGAACCTGAGTACGGTGACGAATCCCCCGGCGCTGTCGGTGAACCCGCTGCCGACCAGCGTCGTGGCGGGTTCCTTGCGCCCGAACCCGGCGGAGTACCAGCCCAGCGGCGGGTCGCACTCACCGCGATGGGCCCGCCAGGTCAGCCGCCCGGGCAGTTCGAGCTCCGCGGAGCGCTCCTCGCCCTCCCGGGCCCAGCTGAGCACGGCCCGGTTCCCGACCAGTTCCGCGGTGACCGCCGGACCGAGGTGGAACGCCAGGCGCGCGGCCCGGCGCGGTCCGCGCACCTCGTCGACCACCCGCAACTCGCGGTCCGCGGCGCTCAGCTCCACCCGGCGGCGGTGCACGGAGTGCCGGTAGCCGTCGTGCTCGGCACACCAGCGGGCCGCGCCCTCCCCGGACGCGTCCGCGACCAGGACGCGGCTGCGGGCGTGCCGGGTCCACAGGAACGGGCCACCGGAGGCGGACTGGTCGGCGCCGTCCAACTGCAGGGTGTTGTGGCCCAGGGTCGAGCGGAAGTACTGCCGCCACCGGGGCTGCCCGTGGTAGCAGTACGTCCCCGGGTCGGCGAGCACATCCACCCCGTCGTGCCGGACCTCCACGGACAGCGCGTCCGCGTGGGCGTGCGCGGCGATGGACAGGAACCCGTGCGGACCGCCGTCGCAGCGGCACCAGATCTCCCCCGGGCCGCGCAGGATGGTCATGCCCGCATCGGCGAAATGGGCAGGTCGGACGGCCGGCCGGGGCACCGCCGGTGCGGTCGGCCGGAGGAGCGCGGCCAGCAGCGGCGTGCGCACATCGGTCCCGGTCACCGCAGGCCACCAGGCGAGCCCGCCGAACACGGCGTCCCCGGTGGCCAGCAGCGAGGCCCAGCGGTCGGTGCCCGCGCCGTCCAGGACCAGCCCGTGCCCGTCGTCCGCGTCCCCCTGGCGCGGTGGCCGCAGACGGCTGTCCAGCACGGCCGCGAGTGCGTCCGTCATCCGCAGCAGCACCCGCCGGATCGAGGCGGGGACCGGCACCCCGGCGGCATCCGCCTCGGCCACCGCGGCCAGGCCGAGTTCCAGCACGAGTGCGTGGTACTCGGTGGCCGACTCGCGGTTCAGGCCGGAGGCGAAGGTGTTGCTGCGCAACTGCCGCTCCAGCGTCCGCAGCGCCTCGGCCCGCCACCGGGCGGAGGAGGGGAACCAGCCGAACGCGCAGGCCGCGGCGGACTGCCCGGCGGCTTCGGCGATGACGTGGTTGTTCGCCGACGAACCCCGGCTGGGAAAGGCGGCCAGCCAGCGCTGGTGGTGCCATATCTGGGCCAGCGCCACCGGGTTGTCCTCGAACAGTTCCGCCGCGCCCGGCCAGCCCTCCAGCAGCCGGCGGATCCAGACCCAGGAGAGCAGCCGGATGCCCAGCTCGATGCCGCTCACCCAGTGCACACCGCACAGCGGCGGGTTGGCCCGCCACCACGACCGCAGATGCCCGGCCGTCCGCTCGGCGTACCGCTCGTCGCCGGTGAGCGCGTAGGCGGCGGCGAGCACGGTGAGGTACTGGTGGCGGGAGAGTTCCCAGATCTGCTTGATGTCGCCGACGGCGTCCTCGTCCCGGTAGGGCACCTCGAAGGCGTAGCCGCGCGGAGCACGGCGCCCGGTCTTCGGGTCGTACTGCCAGTCCGGGTCGGCCAGGTCCGTGCGCTCCACCCCGAAGTACGCGGCGTGTCCCTCCAGCAGCCGGTCCGCCTCGGCGACGAGCCGCTTCGCGGCGTCCGGCGGCACCGCGGCGAGCGTCCCGGCGGGCAGCACGGCGGTGAACCGGGCGCCGGTCACCTGCGGGCAGTCCGGCGGCGCGGACCGCCAGCGCCGCCTGCGCAGGGCGTCGCCCGCCCGGCCGACGGCCTCCCCCGGTCCCATGCGGGAGAGCCGCCGCAGATACCAGCCCGCGCTCATCGTCATCGCTGCCTCGCCAGGGTCACCGGTGCGCCGCCGGCCAGCGAGGTGCGCACGGCGAGGGTGGCCGCCGTGGTGGCGGCCAGCGACTCCAGCGCCACCGGCATCGGCCCCCCGGTGCGCACCGCCCTGAGGAACGCCGCCAGTTCGGCGCGCTGGCCCTTGTCCCGGGTCCTGGACAGCCGCGGGGAGGCCCAGCGCTTGCGGCCGTGCACCGAGGCCCGCACGAAGTCGTCGAGGTGCAGCACCTTGCCGTCCGCGACGAGGTCGAGCGTCTCCTTGGGGAAGCCGGGCGAGCCGCTGGTGACGTAGCCGAGGGTGGCGGTCGACCCGTCCGGGTAGCGCAGCACCACCTGGAGGTCCTCGTTGTCGGGCGTGGCGACCGCGTACACCGAGACCGGATCGCCCCCGAGCAGCCAGCTCACCGTGTCGATGAAGTGCCCGCCCTCCCCGGCGAACCGCGAGCCCTCCGTACCCTGCCTGAGGTACCAGCTGCCGTGTTCCAGCCGGCCGGCGTTGACCAGGTAGCGGACGCTCGCCGGACCGGTCCGGGTGCCGAACCGCTTCCTGGCCTGACGCAGCAGCGGTGCGAACCGGCGGTTGAAGCCCACCTGCAGCCGGTCGTTCCCGGACTCCTCCACCGCAGCGAGCACACCGGCCAGTTCGTCCTCGGTGAGCGCCAGCGGCTTCTCCACGAAGACCGCCTTCCCGGCCAGCAGCGCCCTGCGGGTCAGTTCGGCGTGCGAGCTGTGCCGGGTGACCACGAACACCGCATCGACGGCCGGGTCGCCGAGCACGGCGTCGAGATCGGTGGTCGCCTCGGCGAAGCCGAACTTCCGCTGCGCGTTGGCGGCGGAGAGCGCCGTCGTGGTCACGACCGTCGACAGCGCGACCCCGTCCCGCCGGGCCAGGTGCGGCAGCAGCATCGACGACGCGTAGTTCCCCGCGCCGACGAACGCCACCCGCACCGGGGCGGCAGTGCTCCGGGCAGGGGTGGACGCTGCGCCGCTGCGCCGCTGCACCGCGGGCACGGCCACCTCCGGTGCCGCCGGTGCCGCCGCGTCCGCCGCAGGTCCGGCGGGGCCCGGGTACCGGAACAGCACGGCCACGGCCTTCAGGTCGCCCTCCTCCAGGCTCCGGTAGGTCTCGACGGCGTCGTCGAAGTCGGCGACGTGGGAGACGAGGGGCTCCGCGTCGACGGAGCCGCGGGCCAGGAGGTCGAGGAAGCACGCCAGGTTGCGGCGCTCGGTCCAGCGCACGTAGCCGATCGGATAGTCCCGTCCGGCGAGCTCGTACTCCGGGTCGTAGCGCCCGGGACCGTAGCTGCGGGAGAACCGGACGTCGAGTTCCTTCTCGTAGTACGCGTTCCACGGCAGGTCCAGGCGGCACTTGCCGATGTCGACGACCCGGCCGCGGTCCCGGCTCAGCCGGGCGGCCAGCTCGACGGGCTCGTTGCTGCCGCCGCCGGCGGCCAGATACACCTGGTCCACGCCGTGCCCGCCGCTGAGTTCGGCGACGGCCGCCTCCACCGCGGCGGACGCGGGATCGCCGCAGGTCACCGCGCCCAGCCGGGCACCGAGTTCGCAGCGGGCCGGGTCGGGGTCCACCCCGACGACACGGACTCCCGAGGCGGCGAGCAACTGCACCACCAACTGCCCGATCAGCCCGAGGCCGACGACCAGCGCCACGTCGCCCAACTGCGGCTCGCCGCGGCGGACGCCCTGCAGCGCGATCGCACCGACGGTCCCGAAGGCCGCGTGCCGCGGCGCGAGACCGTCCGGCACCCGGGCACAGAGGTTCTTCGGCACCCAGTTCAGCTCGGCGTGCAGCGCGTGCTCATTGCCGGCGCAGGCCACGAGGTCGCCCACCGCCACGTCGTCGATCCCTGTGCCGACCTGTTCGACCACCCCGCACAGCGAATAGCCCAGCGGCGTCCAGGAGTCCAGCTTGCCCATCACCTTGCGGTAGGTGGCGGGCACCCCGTTGGTGGCCACGCTCTGCATGACCTTGGCCACCTGGTCCGGGCGGGAGCGGGCCTTGCCCAGCATCGACATCCCGGCCTCGGAGACCTTCATCAGCTCGGTCCCGGTGGATATCAACGAGTAGGCGCTGCGGACCAGTACGCCCCCCGGCTTGCACCCCGGTACCGGCACGTCGAGCACCGTCAGCTCGCCGCTCTTGTAGTTCTGCACAACCTGTTTCACCCGAAGTCCTCTTGTCTCTACGCCGTCAGCTGAGGGTTGTGGCCGACCCCGGAGGTCGCGCCGCGGTACCAGTACTCGAGGGTCAGCACGTGCCACAGATGCTTGGCGTGGTCCTGCTGCCCGGCAGCGTCCTCGGCGACGAGCCGCGCCAGCGCGTCGCGGCGCAGGAACCCGGATTGGACGAGCACACCGTCGTGCAGCACCTCGCGCACCAGCGGCGCCAGATCGCGGCTCATCCAGGCCCGCAGCGGAGCGCTGAAGAGGCCCTTGGGCCGGTAGACGATCTCCTCGGGCAGGATCGAGGCGGCCGCCTCCTTGAGGACGGCCTTGCCCTGCCGTCCGGCGATCTTGCGCTCGCCCGGCACGGCGAACGCCGCCCTGACCACCTCGACGTCCACGTACGGCACCCGCACCTCGGTCGAGGCGGCCATGCTCGACCGGTCGGTATAGGTGAGGTTCAGGCCCGGCAGGAACATCCGCGCGTCGGCCAGGCACATGCGGTTGACGAAGTCGTCGAGTTCGTTGTCCCGGTAGACGTCCGCATGCTCGGTCAGCACGTCCTCGACCGTCCCGGCCAGGTCCGGGTCGACCAGCGCGAGCAGTTCGTCCCTGTCGTACATGGTGTAGCTGCGCCGGAACGCGGTCTCCTCCGGCAGGTCGGCGAAGGAGAGGAACCGCTTCGCGAAGCGCACCGACCGGTACCCGCGGCGGGCCGAGGCGACCGGCAGCCGGTCCACGGCCCTGGACAGACCGCGCCGCAGCGGCCGCGGAACGCGCCGGTAGCGCACCGCGAGCAGGTTGGCCAGGTGCTTGCGGTATCCGGCGAACAGCTCGTCCGCGCCCATCCCCGAGAGCAGCACCTTCACCCCGGCCTCCCGGGCGGCCGAGCAGATCAGGAAGGTGTTGATCGCGGCGGGGTCGCCGATCGGCTCGTCCAGGTGGTACGTCATCCGCGGCAGCAGATCGAGCACGTCCGGAGCGATCTCGATCTCCCGCAGGTCGACGCCGAACCGCTCGGCGACCCGCCGGGCGTGGCGCAGGTCGTCCGGCATCGCCTCGAATCTGGCGTCCTCGGCGCGGAATCCGATCGTGTAGGCGGAGATCCCGGGCCGGTCGCGGGCCGCCAGCGCGGTGAGGTAGCTGGAGTCCAGCCCGCCGGAGAGGAAGGTCGCCACGGGTACGTCGGACAGCAGGTGGCGCCGGGTCGACTCCTCGACGACGGCGGCGAGATCCGGCCGCTCCCCGGCCCGGGCGCGCTCCCGGCCCTCGGCTGCGACCTGGCGCAGGTCCCAGTACCGGCCGCGCTCCACCCGCCCGTCGGGCCGGCACCTCAGCCAGCTCCCCGGCGGCAGCTTCTCCGCCCCGCGAAGGGCACACCGTGAGTCCGGCACCCAGTAGTACAGCAGTGAGGCCACCATCGCGGCGGGGTCCACCTGCATCGACCCGCCGGTGACGGCGGCCAGGGCCTTGAGCTCGGAGGCGAACACCAGGCCCGTACCCCGCCGGAGCAGGAACAGCGGCTTGATGCCGAGCTGGTCGCGGGCGAGCACCAGCTCTCCGGTGCGCTCGTCGAAGACGCCGAAGGCGAACATGCCGCGCAGCCGGGGCAGGCAGTCCGTGCCCCAGCGCCGCCATGCCTCCAGCAGCACCTCGGTGTCGGAGGTGCCGCGGAAGCGCACCCCGTGGGCCGCCAGTTCGGCCCGCAGTTCGGGCGCGTTGTACAGCTCGCCGTTGTACGTCAGGACGAGGCCGTCCGCGGCCATCGGCTGGGCGCCGGTCCCGGACAGGTCGATGACGGCCAGCCTGCGGTGTCCCAGGTGCACTTCCCCGTCGCCGAGGGCGTGGCTGTAGCGTCCCGCACCGTCCGGGCCGCGATGGGCCAGGGTGTCGGTGAGCCGGTCGGTGACGGCCTTCCCGTCCGGCCACCGGTACGTGCCTGCGATGCCGCACATGTCCTACCTCGTCTCCTGGTCGCTGTCCGGGACCCGAGCGGTCCGTACAGGCAGCCGTTCCGTCTGCGGCGCGACCGTCCCGTTCTGCCGGGCCGGGCGCTCGTTGCGGCCGCGCGCCGCGGTGTGCGGGCCGTCCCACAGCGTGCCGTCGGTCCGGTCCCGCGGGTCGGGGTCGATCAGCACCACGCCGAGCACCGGGATGTGCTGGTCCGCGAGCTGCCGCGCCACCGTGTGCAGCCAGGCGGCGCTGCCGTGCCCGGCGCGCACGACCAGGACGGTCCGGGTTCCCAGGTGCCGCAGGTCGGTCCAGGCCGTACCGGGGGCGACCGAGCCGACGCCGAGCCGGCGCTCCGGGTGCGGCGCGGCCGCGGCCCGCTCGCCACCGACCACCACGACCGGGTCGTCCGGCTGCCCGCGGCGGTTCGCGAGGTGCGGGCCGGGCAGGCCGTCGAGGACCGCCACCGGCCCGTCCTCCGCGAGGACCCCGGCGAGGTCCAGGGCGAGCGCGCTCGCGCGGCGCGCGCACCCCAGCTCCAGCAGCGACAGCGGTTCGGCGGAGCCGCGCACGGAGCGGGCCAGGGTCGCGGTGAGCCGGTCACGTGCCGCCCGCGTCCGTCTCAGCTGCCACAGCCTGCCCGTCCGCAGGGGCAGCTCCGCGAGGACCGAGGCGCCCAGGTTCGCCGCGATCTCCCGGCGCAGCACGGGGCGGTCCGCCACCACCGCGCCCACCGCGGCCACCGCGAGCCCGAGGGCGAGCCCCAGGACGAGCCCGATCGCGGCGTCGGTGGCAGCGGCCGCGGGCAGCGAACGGCGCACGGCGCGCGGGGCGTCCACGATCTGCGTCCCGGCGACGATCCGGGGTGTCCCGGTACGCGCCTCCGCTGCCCGCTGGTCGAAGTCGGCGATCCGCGAGTTGAGTTCGGCCCGGCGGGCGAAGAGCGATTCGATCCGCGCCGACGCCTTCGGGTCGCTCTCCGGTGAACGCCCGCCGATCGACTTGTTGACCTGGGCGAGTTCGTCCCGCATCCGGTCGCGCTGGTCGAGCAGGGCCTTGGTCTCGGCTTTGGCGGTCTCGCGCATCCGCCGCACATGGTCGGCGACGAACGTGTCGGCCAGCGCCTCGGCCCGGGCCACTGCCTGGGCTTCGTCCTCCCCTGTCACATCGATCTGCAGCAGGTTGTTGGTCAAGCCGGTCCCCCGGTAGTCCTGCAGGAAGTCCTCGGGGTCCTCGGAGGACCGGAGGGAGCGCAGGGCCCGGCCCGCGATCCGCGTGGTCCCCAGCAGTTCGACATCGGTACGGATCAGGGTTCCGGTGTCGTTGGGCTGGTCCTCCTGGTGCGCGACCAGCACTTTGGTCACCGCCGTCGGCGGCGGGGGCAGCAGGATCGCCACGGCGGCACCGGCCAGCAGTCCCAGCAGCGCCATGGAGCACCAGAGGCGGCGGCGCCGGCGCACCGCCACGACCAGCGCCTGGAGATCCAGCAGCGGGGCAGCGCCCGGCGCGTCCGCGGTCCGGCTCGTCGTCACGCTGGACCTCCCCTCGCGGCGCCGCCGACCGGGACCGCCTGCTCCGGGTGCTGCGCGGGGCGCTCGGCGCTCCGCTCGGAACGGGCCCGGACCGGTTCGGCGACGACGACACCGACGACCTGGTGTCCCGCGTCCGCACACGCCTGGGCGACGCCTCCGAGCTCCTCCGCGGTCCAGTTGCCGGCGCTGAGCACGACCAGGGCACCGGATTCGGTGTCGCGGTCCGGCACCAGCGGCCGGGAGACGGACACGTCCACCGCCGCCAGCAGCGGATCGTGCCCGGCCTCGGCGGCGAGCTGCTCGGCGGCCCGGCGGCCGAGCAGGTCGCCCTCCGGAACGACGGCGAGCACCTGCCGCGGGGCCGCCGGCAGCTCCTCGCGGAGGCGGGCGCACACCCGCCGGCAGCGGAGCCGCCTGTCGGCCTCGTCGCCGGACATCCGCGGCGCGGGTGTGTGCCATCGGGTGTCGAGGCCCAGCACCCGGCGGGTCCGTCCGCCGCGGCCCGCACGGCGGTGCGCGAGCTGCCGGCCGGGTATGTCGACGGTGCCCAGCAGCGCCGAGTCCAGCGCCGCGGCGATCTCCTGTCCGGTGTCCAGCCGGCGGCTCATCCGTGCGGCGGCGAGCTGCCCGACGATCCCGAGCAGGAAGGACAGCAGCGCCCCGGCGCCCACCCGTTGCACCGTCGTCGGCGGTGCCTCGCCGGTGGGCCGGGCCGCCGGCCCCATGACGACCAGACCGGTCCTGCTGCTCGCCGGGGCGGCGTCGTCCAGCTTCTTCATGGCCTCCTGGAGCGCGGTGCGCAGCTTCTCCAGTTCGGTGCGGGCCTGCACGCTCTCCACCGTCCGCCCCGGATCGGCCGCCTCGGCCAGCTCGGTGATCCTGCGATCGGTCTCCCGCACCTTCTGCCGCAGTGCCTCGGTCCCCGCCGCCGCGTCGGCGTCGGTGCCCTCGCCCGCGATCCGGGCCGCGAAGGTGACGAACTGCTGGGCCATCCGGTCGGAGAGCTGCTGCGCGCGCTCCGGCGTCCCGGCCGTACCCGAGATGGTGATGATGTTCCCGTCCGCCGCCTCGGCACGTACCCGATCCCGCAGCTCGGTGCCGCTGACGCCCGGCCAGTCGAGCGTGGCGGCCGCGCGGTCGACCACGGCCGAACTGGTCGCGATCTCCACCTGGGTCAGCAGCTCGCGCTCCTCCCACTGCCCCGGCAGCAGTACCGACGCCGACGCCGTGTAGCGCGGCGGGAACAGCGCCGAGGTGCCGTAGCCGACGAGAGCGCCGGCCACGGCGAGAACGGCGAGCAGGCGCCAGCGCCGACGGAGCAGCCGCCCGATCGTGACCAGGCGTATCGTGTCGTCGCTCAACGGCGTCGCCTCTTGCCCGCCGGTACCGGGGTGCCCGCCGCGACCCGCGGGTGGTCGCGGCAGGCGGCGGCGTAGGCGGCGAGCAGCGACTGCTGGGAGTTCCGCCAGGAGAGCTCCCCGCTGATCCGTTCCTGTCCGATTCTGCCCATCCGGGCCCGTCTCTCCGGATCGTCCAGCAGCTCCGCGACGGCCCCGGCGAATGCGGCCTCGTCGTCGGCGGGCGCGTAGACGGCGGCCTCTCCGGCCGAGACCCGGGCCTCCCGGAGGTCGAAGGAGACGATCGGCCGGCCCATCACCATGTACTCCAGGACCTTGTTCATGGTCGACACGTCGTTGAGCGGATTGTGCGGGTCGGGAGAGAGGCACACGTCCGCGGTGGACAGGTAGCGCACCAGGTCGGCGTCCGGGATCCGCCCGGTGAACTGCACCTGTTCGGAGAGCCCGAGCTGCCGGGAGAGCTCCACCATCGCGTCGAAGGTGTCGCCGGCGCCGACGAACACCGCATGCCAGTCGGTCCGCCCCTGGTCGTCGCGGAGTTTCGCGAGGGCGCGCAGGGCGTAGTCGACGCCGTCCTGCGGGCCCATGACACCGAGGTAGCACAGCAGGTGCGGCTTGCCCCGCTTCAGCTCCGGCTCCGGCGGCACGGCGCGGAACCGGTCGGTGTCGGGCGCGCTGCGCACCACGAAGACGTCCGCCGCGCTCCGGCCGCCACGGCGCAGCGCGACATCCCGGTAGCTCTCGTTCGTGGCGAGCACGATGTCAGCGGCACGGTAGGTCATCCGCTCCAGCGCGCACACGGCACGGTGGAGCAGGTCCTGGCCGCGGCCGAACCGGGAGAGGTACAGCTCGGGTACCAGGTCGTGCTGGTCGAAGACGAACCGCGCGCCGCGCCGCTTCAGCCACAGTGCCGGGAGGAACAGCAGGTCGGGCGGATTGCAGGCGTGGACCACGTCGACCGGGCCGACCCTGCGGGCCAGCCGGACCGTGTGCCACAGCGCCGCTCCGTACTCCCGCAGATACCCTGCCGGTCCTCCGGTGGCCGCGCGCAGCGGATAGCGGTGTATCCGTATCCCGTCGATCTCCGTCTCCGGCTCGGTGTCCCGCTTCCCTCCGCGGGGGCAGATGACGTGCACCTCCCAGCCCGCGTCGTGCAGCGTCCTGCACTCCTGCCACACCCTCCGGTCGAAGGGCACCGACAGGTTCTCCACGAGAATCAGCGCGCGCCGGGCCGGCCGGCCGCCGTCGGTCGTGTCACCAGGCAAGGCCCATGTACCCCTGTTCGGCCCGGCGCACCTCGGCGTCGGGGAGGCGGACGAGGTCGATGAGCACCGGCCCGTCACCGTGCGGCAGTGCCGAGAGCACGGCCGGGTCGCTGGTCCCGACCAGGCACACCTCGGCGTGCTCGAGCACCTCGGCGACGGAGTCCGCGAGGAGCTGGGCGAGATGCGGCAACCGGGTCTCGATGTACTCGCGGTTGGCGCCCAGCAGCCGGGAGAGGCTCACATTGGCGTCGTAGATCCGCAGGTCGTACCCCCTGCCGTAGAGCCGTTCCGCCAGTTCGACGAGCGGGCTCTCGCGCAGGTCGTCGGTGCCGGGTTTGAAGGACAGCCCGAGCAGTCCGGCGCGGCGCTTGCCGGTGCGCTCCACCAGGTCCACCGCGCGCTGCAGGTGGTCGGAGTTGGAGGGCAGCACATGGGCGAGGATGGGCACCGAGACGTCGGCCCGCCGGGCCGCGTGGACCAGGCTGCGCAGGTCCTTGGGCAGGCAGGAGCCGCCGAAGGCGAAGCCGGGCCGCAGGTAGGCCGGGCTGATGTTCAGCTTGCGGTCGGCCAGGAACACATCCATCACCTGGTGCGAGTCCACTCCGAGCGCCTGGCACACCGCGCCCAGCTCGTTCGCGAAGCCGATCTTGAGGCCGTGGAACGCGTTGTCGGCGTACTTGATCGCCTCGGCCGTGGGGACCGGCACCCGGAAGACCTCGCCGGGCAGGCCGTCGTACAGCGCCGCCACCGCGTCGCCGCTCGCCGGGTCGAGCTCGCCGATGACGGTCTTGGGCGGGTCGAAGAAGTCCCGCACGCTCGTGCCCTCGCGCAGGAACTCCGGATTGACCGCGACCCCGAAGTCCACCCCGGCGGTGCCGCCGACGTACTTCTCCAGAATCGGGACCAGCAGGTTCAGGCAGGTGCCGGGGAGCATGGTGCTGCGGTACACGACGGTCTGCCGCCCGCCGCGCTCCGCCAGCGCGGCACCGATCTGCTCGGTGACCCGTTCCAGATACGTGGTGCACAGGCTGCCGTTGGGCTCCGACGGCGTGCCCACGCAGACGAGCGTCACCTCGCTGTCCAGGACCGCCTCGCGGACGTCAGCGGTGGCCCGCAGGGCTCCGGTCCCCACGACCTCGGCGACGAGTTCGCCGATCCGCTCCTCGACCACCGGGGCCTTGCCCGCGTTGACCAGGTCGACCTTCGCCTGGTTCACGTCCACTCCGACGACCTGATGCCCCCGGCCGGCCAGGCACGCGGCCGACACGCAGCCCACGTAGCCGAGCCCCAGAACACTGACCCTCATGACGCGTTCCTCCCCCAGAGCAGGCCCCTGCGGCCTGCGTTCCGCACGTCGGCCGGACGACGGCCGCCGCGCATCAGTAGGCCCCCTGCCCGTGGAGCACCACGCGCAGGGTCTTCCACAAGATCACCGTGTCCAGGGCCAGCGACCAGTCCTCCACGTACCGCAGGTCGAGGCGGACCGCCTCCTCCCACGGCAGATCGCTGCGCCCGCTGATCTGCCACAGGCCGGTGAGCCCGGGTTTGACCAGCAGCCGCCGCCGGATGTCCGGGTCGTAGGCGGCGGACTCCTCCGGCAGCGGGGGCCGCGGGCCGACGAGCGACATGGATCCGGCCAGTACGTTGAAGAGCTGCGGGAGTTCGTCGAGCGAGTACCGGCGCAGCACCGCTCCGACCCGGGTCACCCGCGGATCCCGGCGGAGTTTGAACAGCAGCCCGGCGCCCTCGTTGCGGTCGGCCAGTTCGGCCCGTGCCCTGTCGGCCCCGGCGACCATGGTGCGGAACTTGAGTATCGTGAATTCCCGGCCGTCCTTGCCGACCCTGCGCTGCCGGTAGAACGCACCGCCCCGGCTGTCCGCCAGCACCAGGAGCCCGACGAGCACCATCAGCGGCGCGCACAGCACCAGCAGGAGCGTCGCTCCCATCTTGTCGACGACTTCTTTGACGGCCCGGCGGCCTCCGGTGAAGGCCGGCATGCTGACCCGTAACAGCGGGATCCCGAGCACCGCGTCGACGTGCAGCCGCGGGCCCGCCACCTCCATCAGCACGGGGGCCACGACCATCTCGGCATCGCTGCCCTCGAGGTTCCAGGCCAGCCGCTGCAACTGCTCGGGCGACCAGTGCGGGTCCGGGGTGACCGCGACCACCCGGTAGCCGTCCCGCCGGACATGGCCCGCGAGGTCGGCCAGCCGGCCGACGACAGGCACTCCGTCCAGGTGGTCACCGTGCAGTCCGAGTCCGTCCGGCGTGCACACCGCCTCCACCCGCCAGCCGAGGTGCGGGAACTTGCGGACCCGGGATATCAGATCGCGCACGGTGGCCGGGCTCCCGGCGGCGAGCACCGGCCGCAGGCATCGTCCCGCCATCCGCTGCCTGTGCAGCGAGAGGCGCAGGAGATATCGCGCGATCATGGTGAGCAGCGCGATCGCGGGGATCGCGACGAAGATCCAGAGCTTGATGTTGCGCGAGGTCAGGGCGATCCCGCCGAGTGCCAGTACGACGGCCGCCGTGAACAGCGAGCGTCCGAGCCGGCGGAATTCCTCGGCGCCCTGGCCGAGCACGGCCGGTGCCCATGCCCGGCTCACCGCGAGCGCTCCCAGCACCAGCAGCTCGGTGCCGAGCGCGAGGATGCCCCATTTCTCATGCCAGTTGGCCGCGTCCCGGGCCCCGAAGAAGATGCCGATCGCCGCCACCACCAAGGCGGTCACCACGGTGTCGCTGGTGATCACCGTACGGCGGTACCGCTGCTCCCAGTCGCTCGCGGGCCGGCTGACTGCCCCTTCCGCCGGACGCCCGAGCGCCGACGGTAACGGGTCGACCAATTCCCCCTGCCGCACAGAATCCCCCAGCTCGCCAGTGGTTCGACCTGTTCGCACATCACTGTTCCACGGAGGCACCCGCCCCCGTGCCGCGCTGTTCCTTCCCCACCTGGGGACACTCCCGCCCGGGCGCACGTACTCCCGCCGTCGCGGCCGTACGTGAACACCACGCCGAGCGGTGGCGTACCCCCTTCTCCCCACCCGGCTCCCTGGTGGCACAGGACCCCGCGGAACCCTCGGGCGCTCCCCGCACCCGCGGTCCCGGCTCGGGATCCCGGAGCCGAGCACTCCTGTGTCCGGCACGGGGATACGACTAATGGCTGCCCGAAACATCGGACCGTTAGATCACTCTTTGTCGCCCTGTGTCCAAACATCTGAAGCACCGTCAATGTAGACCATCAGGGGCCACCTGAAGAGGGGGTGTGTGCAATTTGTGCGCAAGCTTTGAAGTTTGAGTACCGGACGATGACGGTGCGAAGGTCGCTCGGCGGCGAGAAACTCCCTTCTGACCTGCAGCGACGCGGATTCTTCGCGGCGCCTGCCCCGGGGCGCTGCTCGGCTCGGCTGTGCGTATTGCACCGCTCGAGGCCGGCCGGAGCCCGGTGAGCCGACGGGGATGTGCCAGTGGTCTGGTCCGGCAAAAGCGGCGCGGAGGTCCTCCGATCCGCGGACGCGGCCTCTTCCGGCAGCCGCGACACGGCCTCTTCCGGCAGCCGTTCCGACGTGCCCGCGTCCCCGCAACAGGCGGCTCCCCCGGCCTCCGGTGACGGAAGTGGACGGAGAGGGCGGCGGGAATCCCCATCCTGTCCGTCTCGGACTTTCGGCTGACGGCAGTCCGCCGACCACCACTCCGGTCGGCCGAACAGCCGATCCGGAACAAGGTCTCCGCAGCGCAGGATGACGGCATCCGCCACCCACCAGCGGGCGGCGCGGACCACGACCGACATCCGGTCCGACACCCAGGGGGAACCTGTGAACACCACTCGTCGTACGCATCGCACCGTCCGGGCCTGCGGCCTCGCCGCCGTCGCCACCGCCGCAGCGCTCTCACTGACCGCCTGCCAGGGAGACGGCACCGAGAGCGGTGCCGCCGGCTCCTCGTCCTCCGCCGCGGCGACGGACGACTCCGCGGAGCAGCGTCCGGAACCGACCGGCACGCAGGACTCCGGCCCCACAGGCGCCGACTCCACGAGTGGCGGAGGCAGCGGGAACAGCGACGGCGCGGGCACGCACTCCCGAGCCGCCACGCCGCGCACCAAGCGCTCCGCGTGCACGGTGGGCAAGGTCTCCGTCAATCTCCAGCGGACCGGAGGAACCGCGGCGGTGGTGCTGCTCAAGGCGACCAACAACGGCAGCACCCGCTGCGACCTGTACGGCTACCCGTTCGTGGGCTACCCGGGTGCGCAGGCCCCGATCGCCGTCGGCGGCGGAAAGCCCCAGGCCGTGGTCTCCCTGGAGCCGGGCGAGTCCGGATACGCCGCGCTCGGCCTGGAGAAGGGCGACGGCCCCGGCACGCACCGCGAGAAGCAGATCACCGTCGAGCTGGCCGACCGTTCCCTGCACGGCACCGGCTCCACCGCCGAGGTCAGCGCTCCCGGCGGCGCGGGCCTCGCCCTCGGTGACAGCTCCACCGTCTCCTACTGGAACACCACACCCGAACTGGCTCTGCAGTAGACGCATCGGGGCCGCCCGCGCACCGCACGGTCCGCGCGCAGACCACATCCCCGGGGGAACGCGCCGCGCCCCGCCCGAGCTGACCGCACGGGCAGGGCGCGGCGCCATGCCACCTCGCGGACGCCGCACCGTCGCTGGGTGCGGGCCGAGGGCTGTCCGGATCCCGTCCGGGGAGACCGAGGGAACCGGCTTCCCCGGGGCCCGCGGAGGCATCCCGGGCCTCCGGACGAGCCGGGGCGGCAGGCCGTGATCGCGCCGGGGTGCTCGACCGTGCGGCGACCGCCCCGGCCGCGGACGGGTGGCCGAAGCGCGCAGCAGCCCGGCGGGAGCGCAGGTGCGCGAGGACGGGTCAGCCGCAGAGCCCCGACTCCCAGGCCCACGCGGCGATCTCCACACGGTTGCGGGCCGCCAGCTTGCGCTGGACGTTGCCCAGATGCGTCTTGACCGTCGAGAGGGTGACGTACAGCTCCGCCGCGACCTCCTCGTTCGTGCGCCCTCGCGCCACCAGCCGCACGACGTCCAACTCCCGCTCCGTCAGCGGTTCGACGGGACAGGCCGTGGACGGGGGCGAGGGAGCGGCGGGGGGCGGCGGGGCCGCGGGAGCGGGAGGCGTCATGTGGCGGAGGAGCCGCACCGTGACGGACGGGGAGATCATCGAGTCGCCCCGCGCCGCCGCGCGCACGGCCTCGGCGAGGAGCGCGGGAGAACCGTCCTTGAGCAGGAATCCGCAGGCGCCGTTCCGCAGCGCCCGGTAGACGTACTCGTCGAGGTCGAAGGTGGTGGCGATCAGCACCTTCAGCGGGTCCCGGACCTCGGGCCCGGCGAGCTGCCGGGTGGCCTCCAGACCGTCCAGCTCCGGCATCCGGATGTCGAGCAGGCACACGTCGGGACGCAGGCGGCGGGCCTCGGCGACCGCTGTCGCGCCGTCCGGGGCCTCCGCGACGACCACGATGTCGGGCTGGGCGTCGAGGATCATCCGGAAGGCTGCCCTGACCATCTCCTGGTCGTCCGCGAGAAGCACGCGGATCGTCGTCCCACTGTTCACCGTTCCCATGATCCCAGAGGCAGCCGGGCCGTCACCCGCCAGCCCGCCGCGCCCTCCCCGGCCGGGCCGGCCGTGAAGGTACCGCCCAGCGCTCCGACCCGCTCGGCCAGCCCCGTCAGGCCGAACCCCGAGCCGGCGGAGGTTCCGGTGCCGTCCGCCGGGCCGGGCCGCGCGGTCCGCGCCGCGGCATGCGACGGGCCGCGGCCGTCATCGGTGACGGACACGGTGAACGTGCCCTCCGGCGACGGCCGCACCTCGACGGTCACCCGCCGTACCCCCGCACCGTGCTTGCGGACGTTGGTCAGCGACTCGCGCACCACCCGGTGCGCTGCGGTGGCCGGGCCCGGCGGGAGCTCGTGCCCGGCCCCGCGCAACTCGGGCGCCAGGAGGAGCACCGCGGTGGCCGGGCCCGCGGCGGTGAACTCCTCGGTGAGGGTGCGCAGCGCCCCGGCCAGGTCCCCGGACGGGCGGACGGCGGCCGGGCCCTCACCGGGCGCCCGGAGCACCGAGACCATGCCGCGCATGGACTCGATCGCCTGGGACCCCGCACGCTCGATGCCCGCCATCATGCGGTCCAGGTCGTCGGCTGCGGGCGGGTGTCCCTGCGCGGTGGCGTACCGCACGGCTTTGGTCTGCGCGACGATCGCCGTGACGTGGTGCGCCACGAAGTCGTGCAACTCCCGCGCGTACTCCAGCCGCTGGGTCTGCCGATCGGCTTCCCGCTCACGGGTGCGGAAGGTGTCGAGCAGCCGCAGGTAGAGGCCGAGCACGAACGCAAGCAGGAGCGCGAAGAGGATCACGGGCTCGCCGAGCTGGATCACGTTGTCGTACTCGACGCGCGGCAGCCGCAGCGGCAGCAGCGCGGCGGCGAGTGAACTCGCCGCCACCAGGCACGCCGCGAGTGCCGGGCGGGTGCGCCGGACGGCCCGCGTGACGAGCAGCAGCAGTGCCGCCGTCTCGGCCGCCCCCGGGGTGACCTCGGGCCGGTGGGAGAGCCGCATGGTGACCAGGGACAGTGTCGCGGACGCCGCCACGGCACCCGCGGCGGCCGCCGGGAAGCGGCCGACCGGGACGGCGAGCGCCCCCACGCACAGCGCACCCGCGACGACGGTCGCGGCGGCCGTGGGCGCGTATCCGGTGGCCGCGCCCTCGGCGAGGAGCAGGGCGAGCACCGCGGCTGCCGCCACGGCGACCAGTACCCGGCGGAGCGGGGTGCGGAGCGCGGGAGCAGGGATCATGCCGCCTCACGTTAGGGCCGGACCGCCAAGCCCGCCTCAGCCTTTCGGCCGACGCGGGGGCCGCTGCCGGGCCGCCGGGTCGGCTGGACGGTCGATCCGCGACCGGGGCGAGGCGCCGCAGGATCGAGCCGTCCGCTGTCCGCCCCGTCCCGTCGAGGCCCTCATGCCTGCTGCTCCACGCCTCCCCCGCGCCGTGGCGCGTCCGCTGCGCTCCCTGTGCGCGCACGCGTCCCGCTTCGCGCTGCCCGCTCTCGCCGTCGTGCTCGGTGTCGCATGCGTCACGGGCGCACTGCTGTACGGCGGCTCGGCCCGGACCGCCGTCGAGCACGCCCGGCGCGTCGCACCCCCCGACGCCTCGGTCACCATCACCCAGGAGCAGCCGCCTGCGGGGCCCGCCGAACCGGGTGCGGGCGGTCTCGGTCCCGGGCTGCTGGAGCGGCTGCGGGCGCTGCCCGGGGCCGCCGGGGTCCGCGCGGTGGCAGAGGGCAGCACGTTCCTCGCCGGGCGGGACGGCACCCTGGTCGGCTCCCGTACCGACAGCGCGGGCGTCAACTACGTGCCGGACTCCAGTGGTTCGGATCCGCGCTACCCGCTCGCCGCGGGCCGGGGCCCACGGTCCGCCGGGGAGGTCGCCCTGGACCGGCGGGCTGCCGACCGCGCGGGCTACCGGGTCGGCGACCGGGTACGCGTCGTCGTACAGGGTGAGGCGCGCGATGTGCGGCTCGTCGGTGTCTTCACGGCGCGCGACGCCCGCGTCGCCTCCGGCGGCACGCTGACGGCGTTCGACGAGGCCACCGCACGCCGTCGGTTCGGGCTGACCGCGATCTCCCTGACCGCCGCGGACGGCACCGGCGAGGCGCGGCTCGCGGCCCGCGCCCGGAAGCTGCTGCCCCCGCAGGCCGAGGCCGTCACCCGCTCCGAGGCCCAGGCACGGTCCGCTGCGGGCGCGAGCGCCGAGGGCGACAAGACGACCGGCCTGCTGCTGAGCTTCGCCGCCGTCGTGCTCCTCGTCGCGGGCTTCCTCGTCGCCAACACCTTCGCCATGCTCACTGCCGCGCGGGCACGCGAGCACGCCCTGCTCCGGGTCGTGGGCGCCACCCGCGGCAACGTCCTGCGGCTCGTCCTGGGCGAGGCACTGCTCGTGGGCACCGCCGCGTCAGCCGTCGGCTACCCCCTCGGGGCGGCCCTCGCCATGGCGCTGAAAGCGTGCTTTCCGGTCGACGGGGGTGCCGTGGCGGCTCCGTTGCCCCTCGTCTCCCTCCCGGCCGGACTGGCGGCGCTCGCCGTCGGCGTCGGCGTGACCGCGCTCGCGGCGTACGTCCCGGCGCGCAGGGCCGCCGCCGTCGCACCCATGGCCGCGCTCAGGACGGGCGAACCGCCCACGCCTGCTGCGCTGCGCCGCCGCAACACCGTCGGCTGCTGCGTGACCGGCTTCGGCGCGCTGCTCCTGTGGTACCTCAGCGACACCCCCGACCTCGACATGGTGACCGTCGCCGGGGCCGTCCTGATGACAGGGCTGATGCTCCTCACCCCATGGCTCGCCGTCGGCCTGGGCGCGCTGCTGCGCGGACCGCTGCGCCGCCTCGCGGGCGTACGCGGCACGCTGGCGGTCGAGAACGCCCGCCGCAATCCACGGCGTACGGCTGCCACGGCCTCGGCGCTCATGGTCGGCCTGGCGCTCGTCACCGCGGCCGGTATCGGTGCCGCCTCGCTGAGCGGCATGGCGGAGCGGGATGCGGCCCGCGCCATGGCGTCCGATCTGCACGTGGTCCCGGTCGACTTCGCGGAGATCGGCGACGGCACGGCACGCCGCGTCGCACGCGTCCCCGGTGCCGAGGCCGTCACTCCCACGGTGCCCACCGGCGTCGAACTCGGCGCCGGACGCGAACTCGGTGCGCTCGCCGTCGATCCGCGGACGGTCGGCCGCGCGGCGGGGCTGACGGTCGCAGCCGGACACCTGGACCGCCTCGGCCGCGACGGGATCGCCCTCAGCCGCGCCGAGGCCGACTCGCGCGGCCTGCGGGTCGGTTCGCCCCTCGGTGACCGCCGCGTCGTCGCCGTCTACGACGGACCCGAGCGGCTCGGCCCGGCGCTGGTTCCGCTCTCCGCGGCACGCCCCGGCGAGCGGCCGGACGAGATCCTGGTCCGCGCGGCACCCGGCCGCACGGACGCGCTTCGCGACCGGATCCGGGACACGCTGGACAACCCCGCACTCCTGGTGCAGAACCGCGCCGACACGGCCCGCGAGGCGGCCCGTCCCTACGAGACGCTGCTGACCCTCGCCACCGCCCTGCTCAGCGTCGCCGTCCTGATCGGCGCCCTCGGCGTGGTCGGCACCATGGCGATGTCCGTGCGCGAGCGGACCCGCGAGATCGGCGTACTGCGCGCGCTCGGCATGAACCGCCGCGGCGTCGCCTGGGTGATCCGCCTGGAGGCCCTGCTGATCTGCGCTCTGGGCGCGTTCCTCGGCCTGGCCGCCGGCACCGCGACAGCGCTGACCGCGGTGGCGACCCAGCCGGCAGCCGAGCCCCGCATCCCCTGGCTCCAGCTCCTGCTCGCCCTGGCCCTGACCGCCGCCCTGACCGCACTGGCCACCCTGCCCTCCACCCGCCGCGCCGCGAACCTCCCGGTGGTGTCCGCGGCCGGCGCCGAAGGGGCATAGAGAGCAAGCTTCCGGTGCAGGGGGCACAGGGTGGTTCCGGCGCGGCCTGGCCCCTACCGGCGGGCCGCACGCAGACGCCGCAGCCGTCGGTAGCTCCAGCAGAGGAGCGCGAAGAGCGCGATACCGGAGACGATCAGGCTTCCGCCGGTGCTCCAGCCACTGAACGGCAACTGCGGCACCAGTCCCCAGGCGACACCGGCGCCGATCAGCCCGAGCCCGACCAGCGTCGAGCCGGCGATCCGCCACCAGGACGACACGCTCTCCTCGGCGGCCTGCATGGCGCGGACCCGCACCGGCTCCACGTGGTGACGCAGGGCGGGGACGGCACGGGCGAGCAGCACCATGCCGGCGAACACCAGCAGCAGACCCGGGCCCGGAAGGACGAGCAGAGCGATTCCCACTGCGACCAACAGCCCGCCGACGACGGCCCATACAGCCCGCAGCACCGGATGCAGGTTGTCGTTCGCCACGTCGTCTCCCGTTTCCGTCGCCGGCAGTGCGGACCCTTCGCCCCTCGTGCGCGTCCCGGCCGGGCCCGGAGAGACCTACGGTCCCGGCGGAGCCGCCGGGTGCGGCGCTGTTCACCCCGTCGCGGGCGGCCCTGTACCGCGCCAGGGCCGAGGGCTTGCTGGACCAGGGTTGGCCGCCGCAGGGGCAGAGCACCGTCACCACGCCCACCGGTCACCCGTCCGGCCGAAGCCGGAGCGGCTCCGCCGCGCGGACACGGCTGCGCACGGCAGCACGACCGGGCCCCGCGCAGGAGTTCCGCGCCCGTGCAGCGCCGCTCCGGGAGCACGATCGGCAGTCAGGGCCTGCGGTGGACCGAGACCGCGTACGTCCCGCCCGCGTAGGGCTCGCGGGACCACGTCCCATAGCGCTTCTCGAGGGAGAGGCCGGCCGCGGCGCAATGCGTGTCGTAATCCTCCAGGCTGTAGCCCCGGTCCAGCGAGAAGCCTGCCACCAGACGGCCGCCCGGCCGGACGTGTGCCGCCACTCCGCCGACCAGGTCCGGCTCGGTTCCCGGCGGAGTGAACAGCGGGACGTTGCCCGCCATCACCACCACGTCGAAGGTCCTGCCGAGATCGAGGCCGGCCAGGTCGCTCAAGTGCCAGGGGATACCGGGGGCGAGGTGCCGGGCCGTGGCCAGCATCGAGGAGTCGAGGTCCACCCCCACCACGTCGATCCCGTGCCGCGCCAGTTCGATCGCCACCCTGCCCGTGCCGCACCCCGCGTCGAGGACGCTGGACGGCCCCAGGGAACGCACCAGTACGGCTTCGCCATGCACATCCCCGCCCTCGGCGGCGATCCTGTCGAACCGGGCCTGGTACTCCTCACCATTCCACGCCATACCGGCACTCTGGCACATCGGGTCTCCCCCCTCACGCTCTCCCCCGGCCCGCGCGTTCGACGGTCTCCGGCGGACGTCGGACGTCGGACGTCGGCATGGTGCACGCGCCCGAGGCGCCGGACGAGGAGACCAGGTCAGTCGTCAGCACGACGTCAGCCCGGCGCGCCCTGACCGGCGGTTCCACGGCCGGCCGCACACGCCCCGCCGATGCGGCCGCCCACTTCGCCAACTCCCGGAAGCACCATGCCGATACGGCCAGAGCACCATCTCGCCGCCGCCTGCCCGAGGGAGCACGCGCTCGGGTTAGGGACGCCTCGCGCCACGGGTCAGCCGCGGGCGCGCGTCAGACGGCGTACCTCGATGACAGTGGCGACGGCATGGAGCCAGCGTGCGGCGAGGTCGTCGACGTCGACGCCGCCCGCGAGGTCGGCCCCCGCGCGCAGCCAGTCGCCCACGGTGTCCGCGGCCTCCGCGCGTGGAAGGGGCTCGGGCAGCTCGGCGGCGCGGGCCAGGCCGCCGGCGCGGACGGTGTCGGCGAGGAAGGCGACCGAACGCGGAGGGATGCCGAGGCGGTCGAGGATCACCGCGGCACCCGCGGCGCCGTCACCGAAGAGGGTCGTGCGCTGAGGGCCGGGCGCGGTGCTGGCGAGGCCGTAGCGCAGCAGAAGCGGGACATCGAGCCGGGCCAGTTCGTCGTCGGTCCGGGCTGGGGAGCGCGGGGTGGGGTTCATCATCGGCCTCTGCTGTCTCCTCTGCCGAAGTCAGCTGACGGTGACGGTGTAGGTGACGCGTTCGGGTGCGGACAGGGGCTGTGCCGTCGGGCCCTGGCTGCGGCCGTCGGGAGGGCACGTCGTGGTGGCCAGGCAGTGCGTCAGCACGATCCGCGTGCGGCCCTTCCCGGTGGCCTCGAAGGTGAAGACCAGGTCGCTGCTGGAACCGGGCATCGGCTCGTCGCCGGAGTCCGACTCGATGTGCCGGCCGCGGCTGCGGACCACCGCCCCGTCGGGCTCGGGGTCGGCCAGGAACCAGTGCTCCCGGGTGGAGGCGTTCTCGTTGACGGTGAGAGTGAAGCGCTCCCCGACCTCGGCGGTGACGCTGGTGTCCCCGGTGGGGTGCGGGGTCGGTTCGTCGGCACCCGACCCGCAGCCGGCGACGAGCGCGAGGGCAGCAGCCGCGGCGACAGCGACGCCACCCGCTCCGGTACCCGCATCGGCTGTGCTAATCCGGAAGGTAGACACTGTACGCATCGTTGAGCCCTTTTCTTGCGGCCTTGTCCATGTGGCCGTTGATGAAGTCGTTCTCACTGACCCAGGTGGTCGTGCCCCAGGGGTTGTAGACCTGCAGCATGCCGCCCTCCTGTCCGATGATCGTCATCGCGTGGGCACCGCCCTCGCCCTTGACGTCGACCGGTACCGGCTTCCCCTCTGCGACCGCCTTCTCCACCCTGGTGAGGACCGCCCTGCGGTCGTCGGCACTGCCCAGGTCGTGGCGTTCGTAGTCGTCGCCGGTGGCGCCGCCGATGGCGGAGTCGGCGATGCGCTCCTGGCCCTCGTGGGCCATGCCGTCCCAGTCGTCGCCGCCGTCGCCTGCTTCGTGCAGCCGGTGCTGTTCGTCCACGAGTCGCCGGCGGAAGGCGTCGGGGTCGTCCTCGTGCCCGCTGGGCCCTCCGGTGAGGCCGAGGGCGTACACGGGGTCGACCATGGCGCGGGCCGTGACGGTGGAGGAGGCCACGCACGTGCCCTCCGAGCCGTCGCCGCCTTGTATCCACAACTGATTGCCGAAGCGGACCTGGTCCTTGTTGTTGTTGGAGCCGTCGTCGGCCCGTCCCTCGTCGTCCATGCTGTCGGGGGCGGTGACCACGGGCGTGAGGTGCCGGCGCAGCCACTCCGCGCCCTTGCCGTGGATTTTGCTCCGGAACTGCTCGATCTCGTCGACGTCGTGGCCGGCGGCGAGGGCCTTCATCAGGTAGGCCCGCTCCTGCGGACTGCGGGACCGCGCGAGCATGCGTTCCATGGCCGCCTCGTCGGCGGCGTTCAGCCTGTCCATCCGGCGGCCGGCGCGCTCCAGGTCGGCGGCGCCGAGAATCTCGTTCAGCTCCGGGGCGCCGCCGGCACTGGTGTCGGCCAGCGTCAGCTTGTCGACCGCGGACAGGTCATGGGTGTGCAGCTTCTCGGCGCGAGCCTCGGACGCCCACTTGTTCAGGTCCCGGACCGCGGCGCGGACCACGTGCTCGGTGAAGACGGCGGCCCGGTGCATCATCGAGATGCCACCCGAGGCGACACCGCGGGCCTGCTTGCGGGCCCGCTCCTCGCCGTCGTCCTCGTGCAGGTCGTCGAACCAGCCGTCCCTGCCGCCGAGCTGGCTCCTGGCCTGCCGCAGTCCCGCGCGCCCCTGGTCGTCCTGCTTCTGCGCGTCCCCGAGCGCGTCCGCCAGTTCGAGCAACGCCTTCGCGCCGCCCCGGAAAGCCTCCGCCATCTGCGTCGCGGACCGTCCCGCAGCGCTCGCCGCGTTGGAGGCGAGGACACTCGTGTCACCCACCCACACCTCCGGCAGGCCCTTGCGGGCCACCCGGTGGACCCGCTTGTACACGTCGTCGACCCGCTCGGCCTGGTCTCGGTAGGTCTTGCTCAACGTCTCCAGCGTCAGACTGTCGCCCTGCGGAGCGGGGACGGACAGCGCACTGTCGATGTGGTCCAGCAGGTCGTTCTTGCTGCCCGCCGTGGATATGCGCTCGCTCAGGTCGGCCAGCCGCCTGCGGCATTCGGCCGGACTGTCGTCGGCCCACAGAGACATCGTCACCGACCGGCCCTCAGTACTCGGTCAGGGCCGACGGCCGGTCGGCGCGGAGGGGCGAGGTGGAGACGCTGCCGGCGCCGGCAGGAGTCGGTGTCCTCGTGATCGCGTCGTTCCCGGCCGGGGCCGGCCTCACAGCAACCCCGTCACCCACGCCCACCTGCGTCTCGAGGACGCTGGTCGCGACGAGGTGGTCGTTGCCGGCGTACGCGCTCTTGGCCCCGTCCACCTTGCCCGCCAGTTCGTGCAGCGCCTGCTCCAGCAGTCCGGCCTCGGACTCCCAGGCGGCGGCGTAGGCGCTGAACGCCGCCGCGGCCTCGTCGCCGCCCAGCACGTCCGGGATGTAGCACACCCCGGGATCGACCGCCTTGCGCACCGTTGCCGTGTCGTCGCCCGCACGGTCGAGTTCACCGGCCTTGCCGGTCATGCCCGCCTTGGACTTGACCTCGTAGCCACCCGACAAGGCCATACTCCCCCGATTCCCGTCTGCCTGCTCCCTCCCGACGGAACTGCTCGGAAGAGGCGTTGCCCGGCCATGCCAACCGGGAGGCTAACACGCCCCCACCTGCGGGTTCGGACGGATCACGCCTCCCGCACACCGCGCACACACCACCGGCGCGCCACAGTCACCCGGGGCCGGCGGGGAGACGTCCGGCACCTCTGCCGCATGATGCTCCGGTCCTGCGTGTGCACCCGTCCCCGACGTACACGCCCTTCACGCCCTCGCCGGTCGGCAGCCGCTGCGTGGATCCCCCTTGAGCCAGTCGCTTTCCGCACCGATTCACGGGGGTCGGTGGACGGTTGCCGACTGGCACCGCTCAAAGGGCGATCCGGTCAGCCCGGGCTCACCCCAGGAAGCTCAGCCGCACCGTCCGCTCCGGGTTGTCGACGTTGGTGTCCACCAGGCACACCGACTGCCAGGTGCCCAGGGCCAGCTCTCCCCTGACGACGGGCAGGGTGGCGTGCGGCGGGACGAGGGCGGGCAGGACGTGGTCGCGGCCGTGGCCGGGGGTTCCGTGGCGGTGGCGCCAGCGGTCGTCGGCGGGGAGGAGGTCGCGGAGGGCGGCCAGCAGGTCGTCGTCGCTGCCTGCTCCGGTCTCCAGCAGTGCCACGCCCGCGGTGGCGTGGGGCGTGAAGACGTTCAGCAGTCCGTCGCGGCCCTCGGCGACGTCCCGCAGGAAGGAGCCGCACTGCTGCGTCAGGTCCTGGACCACCTCCTGCGAGCCGGTCGGGACATCGATCTCACGTGTCGTGAAGCGCTCAGCCATGAATCGATCTTCTCAAAGCGGACCGGCCCGCCCCCACATGCCGGACGCCGGCTCGCGCGCCGCACTGTGCGGGAGGGGGACCCGTCGGACGTGGCGCGCGGACAGGGCGCGACCCGCACGCGCGCGGGAGGGGCGGCCGCGCTCGTCACGGACGCCGTGCTCCTGGGCGACCCGCACGCCCGCGGGAAGGATTCGGGGGGCCGGATGGTTCGCAGAGGCATGAATGACGTGGCGGTCGTGGTCGTCGGAGCCGGGCAGGCGGGACTCTCCAGCGCCTATCACCTGCGGCGGACCGGGTGGGAGCCCGGTACGGACTTCGTCGTGCTGGATCACTCACCCGCGCCGGGCGGGGCGTGGCAGTTCCGGTGGCCGACGCTGACGTACGGCCGCGTCCACGGCATGCATGCGCTGCCCGGCATGGAGCTGACCGGCGCCGACCCCGGGCGTCCGTCCTCGGAGGTGATCGGAGAGTATTTCGCCGCCTACGAGCGGGCCTTCGCGCTGCGGGTGCGGCGCCCGGTGGATGTCCGCGAGGTGCGGGACGCGGGGTGGGGCGGACGGCTGGTGGTACGGACCGCGCAGGGCGACTGGACGGCACGGGCCGTGATCAACGCCACCGGCACCTGGGACCGTCCCTTCTGGCCCCGGGTTCCCGGACAGGAGCTCTTCCGGGGCCGCCAGTTGCACACGGCGCAGTACCCGGGCCCGCGGTCGGACGCCTTCAAGGGCCGCCGGGTGGTCGTCGTCGGCGGCGGGACCTCCGCGGTGCAGCATCTGCTGGAGATCGCCGAGGTCGCGCGGGAGACGCTGTGGGTGACCCGGCGGCCGCCCCGCTTCCGCTCGGATTCCTTCGGTGAGGAGGCCGGCCGGGCCGCCGTGGCGCTGGTCGAGGAGCGGGTACGGGAGGGTCTGCCGCCCCGCAGCGTGGTGTCGGTGACCGGGCTGCCGATGACCGAGCAGGTGCGCCGCGCGCGGGAGAGCGGCGTACTGGAACGGCACCCGATGTTCGCCCGGTTGGCCGAGGACGGCGTCGTCTGGGCGGACGGCGGCCGGGCGCCTGCGGACACGGTCCTGTGGGCCACCGGCTTCCGTCCGGTCATCGATCATCTCGCTCCCCTGCGGCTGCGCGAGCCCGGTGGCGGCATCCGGCTGGAGGGCACCCGGGTCTCCCGGGATCCGCGGATCCATCTGGTCGGCTACGGTCCCTCCGCCAGCACGATCGGCGCCAACCGGGCCGGCCGGTCGGCCGTGCGGGATGTCCGGGCCCTGCTGGCGGAGGGAAATCGGGAGGTACCGGCTGTCAGCCCCGCCGCGGTGTGAGACTCCGGTGGAGCAGTTCACCGCGGTGATCCGGCCGGCCGCTGGTGCGGACCGCTGCGGACGCGGTCCGCGGGAGCCGGACGCAGCCGGATTCCGCAGCGGGCCCGGTGTCAGCCGCGTGGGGGTGTGGGGGTCGGCGCCGGCCTTCTGCGCGTCCAGCTTCGACCGGTGTCGGCCGTGTGGACTGTGGGGCGCGGCGACCTGCCCAGCAGGCGGGCTCCTTGCCCCCGGCCGTCCGGCTCACGCGGGCGCACCGGTTTCCCTCCTCCCCCGGACCGTGCGCCCCGCTTCCCGCCGGTCCGGCCGGCTGCTCGGAGCGTCCGGCCGGCTGCTCGCCGGTCGGACGCTCCGCTGTCCGCCGTCTCTTCGGGCCGGTCTTCTCAGAAGTCGAAGTCGTCGATGTTCCCGCTGTCGAAGACCGTCGGAGGCCCGAGGACGACCTCGCCGTCCTTGCCGATGGTGTACTGCCCCAGCTTCCCCGCCGTGAACTTCTCGCCCTCCTTCCCGGTGATCTGTCCGGAGGAGAGGGCAGCGGCGGCGTAGGCGCTCAGGTAGCCGAGCTTGGAGGCGTCCCACAGGGAGAACTGCTCGAGGGTGCCGTTCTTGATGTACTTGCGCATCTGGTTGGGCGTGCCCAGGCCCCCGAGGGTGATCTTGCCCTTGTACGGGGATCCGCTGACGTAGCGGGCCGCGGCTGCCAGGCCGACCGTGGTGGGCGAGATGATGCCCTTCAGGTCCGGGTAGGTCTTGAGGAGGCTCTGGGTCTCCTGGAAGGACTTCCGGTCGACGTCGTCGCCGTAGGCGATCTTGACGAGCTCCATGTCCTTGTACGCGGGCTTGCTCAGCTCGTCCTTCATGATCTCGATCCAGGTGTTCTGGTTGGTGGCGTTCTGGGTCGCCGAGAGGATCGCGATGTCGCCCTTGTAGTTGAGCTGTTCGGCCATGTCCTTGACCAGGCCCCGGCCGATGTCCTCGGAGCCGGCCTGGTTGACGAACAGGTGACGGCAGTCCTCACCCGCGTCCGAGTCGTACGTGACGATCTTGACGTCCTGCTTCATGGCGGCCTTCAGCGGCCCGCACACCGCGCGGGGGTCGTTGGCGGCGAGCAGGATGGCGTCCTGGCGCTGCCGGGTGAGCGTGTTGATGTAGCTCACCTGCGAGGACGCCTTCGCGTCGGAGGGGCCCACCTCCTTGCCCTTGCCGCCGAACTCCTCGGCCGCCTCGATGCCGCCCCTGTCGACCACCGTCATGTAGGGGTTGTTGATCTGCTTGGGGAGGAAGGCAAGCTTGAGCCCCTTCTTCAGCGGCGCGTCCGTACCCGCCTCGGCGTTCCGCGCCGTGTCCTCCGCGTCGCCCCGGGCGTCGCTCGTGGTCGTACCGGAGCAGCCCGCGACGGTGACGGTCAGGGCGCAGGCCGCCGCGGTGACGGCGAGGGCGCGGGAGCGGGGGTGCGGGCGCATGGGCGTGGCCTTTCGGGAGACTGCGGGACCTGCGGTACGGCTGCGGAGGCTAGCGGGGCGGGGGGTGGTGCCGCTGTGGTGTCCGGCGCCGCGTCGGCCGCCGCGTGGGGGGCCGGTGGCCGCCGTGCGGCGGTGCCTGCGGGCGGCGAGTGCCGGGACGGCCCGCGGGGTGAGCACGGAGACGATCAACAGCGCGCCAGTGACGATAACTGGGATCTCGCGCGAGGGGTCGTTCAGGGTCAGCAGGTTGCGCGGGACGCCGATGAGCAGCACGCTCGCCCTCCTCTCCGCCGAACGTGCCCTTGCGCTCCGGCACTGTGTGCCGCGTCCGGCTGGGCTGAGCGGATCGTCCGCGACCGTGCGGCAGGCCCGCCCGCGGCGAGCGCTTCGCCTGTCCGGCCGCCGGCACCTGGTTCCGGGGCGCAACGCGCTGCTGTACCGACCGGCGGCGGACACCTGCGGACTGCCCCTCGTCGCCGGTCCCGTGGAGACAGCGGCGTGACGGAAATCTGCAGGTACAGGCCCGTACGGCCGGAGCGGTGACGGGGGCCGCTGCCCGCGCCGCGCGCCCTGGTGCCTGACAGCGTGCTGCTGCGACAGTATGACCCCCGAGGTGATCGCTCGTCGTGGGAGCGGACTGCCGCGCGCCGTGCCGCTGGTACGCATCCCACCGGCCGGCAGCACCCGGACGGAAGGGAGTCGCCGTGCGCGTAGCGCTCTTCGTCACCTGCGTCAACGACGCGCTCTACCCGCGCACGGGGCAGGCCGTGGTGACGCTGCTGGAGCGGCTCGGCGTCCGGGTGGACTTCCCCGAGGCGCAGTCGTGCTGCGGCCAGCCCCAGTTCAACACCGGCTACCGGCACGCGACCGAGCCCCTGGTGCACCGGTACGCCTCTGCCTTCGCCGACTACGACCACATCGTGGTCCCCTCGGGGTCCTGCGCGGCCATGGTGCGGGAGAACTATCCGCGCATCGGTGCCAGAGCGGCGGCGGAGGGGCGGGGCGGCAGGCTGGCCGCGGCGGCCGACCGGGCGGTGCCGCGCACCTACGAGCTGACCGAGTTCCTCGTGGACGTCCTGGGGGTCACCGATGTCGGTGCGTACTACCCGCACACCGTCACCTACCACCCGACCTGCCACGGGTTGCGGGTGCTCGGCCTGGGCCGCCGGCCGCGCGCCCTGCTGGAAGAGGTGAAGGGGCTGGAGCTGCGCGAGTTGGCGAGTGCCGAGGAGTGCTGCGGCTTCGGCGGCACGTTCGCGGTCAAGAACCCGGCCGTCTCCTCGGCCATGGGCGCGGACAAGGCGCACCACATCCGGTCGAGCGGCGCGGCGTCGGTGTGCACGGTGGACAACTCCTGTCTGATGCACATCGGTGGTCTGCTCTCCCGGGCCGGCTCGCGGGTGCGTCCCGTCCACCTCGCGGAGATCCTGGCGAGCACCGAGGAGTCGCCGTGGTGAGCGGCGCACGCGCGGCCGCCCGGCCGGGTCCGGCCGCCAGGACCGGCCGCATGCGCGGGACGAGGGACGGAGGGATCCGGTGAGCGTCACCTATCTGGGCATGCCGCCGTTCCCGGAGGCTGCCGCAGCGGCCACCGGGGACGAACGGCTGCGCGGCAACCTCCGGCACGCCACCCGCACGATCCGCGACAAGCGCGCCGCCGCCGTGGCGGAACTGGCCGACTGGTCCGCGCTGCGGGCGGCCGGGGCGCAGATCAAGGACCGCACGCTGCGCCACCTGGACCACTACCTGGAACAACTGGAGGCCGCGGTCACCGCCGCGGGCGGCACGGTGCACTGGGCCACCGACGCGCAGGAGGCCGGCGAGATCGTCACGCGCCTCGTACGGGCGACCGGAGAGCGCGAGGTCGTCAAGGTCAAGTCCATGGTCACGCAGGAGATCGGCCTCAACGAGGCGCTGGAACAGGCCGGCATCTCGGCCTACGAGACCGATCTGGCGGAGCTGATCGTCCAGTTGGGCGAGGACCGCCCCTCGCACATCCTGGTGCCCGCCATCCACCGGAACCGCTCCGAGATCCGCGAGATCTTCCGGGAGCGGATGGGGCACTGGGGCCGGCCGGCGCCGGACGGGCTCACCGACCGTCCCGGCGATCTGGCGGAGGCTGCCCGGCTGCACCTGCGGGAGAAGTTCCTGAGAGCCAAGGTGGGCGTCTCCGGGGCGAATTTCCTGGTCGCCGAGACCGGCACCCTGGTCGTCGTCGAGTCCGAGGGCAACGGCCGGATGTGCCTGACGCTGCCCGAGACGCTGATCTCGGTGGCCGGCATCGAGAAGGTCGTCCCCACCTGGCAGGACCTGGAGGTCTTCCTGCAGCTCCTGCCGCGCTCCAGCACAGCGGAGCGGATGAACCCCTACACCTCCACCTGGACGGGTGTCACACCCGGCGACGGGCCCGCCGCCTTCCATCTGGTGCTGCTGGACAACGGCCGCACCGACACGCTGGCCGACCAGGTGGGCCGGCAGGCGCTGCGCTGCATCCGCTGCTCGGCCTGCCTCAACGTGTGCCCGGTCTACGAACGCGCGGGCGGACACGCCTACGGGTCCCCCTACCCGGGGCCCATCGGCGCGATCCTGACGCCGCAGCTCGACAGCATGGAGACCGGGCTGGACGCCTCCTTGCCGTACGCGTCGTCGTTGTGCGGTGCCTGCTACGAGGTGTGCCCGGTGGCCATCGACATCCCCGAGGTGCTGGTGCACCTGCGCGAGCGCGTCGTCCAGGGCGGCACGGCCACCGTGCGCGGGGAGCGCACGACGGTGCGGCCGGCCAGGGGGCACGCGGCGGAGCGGGCCGCCATGCGGGCGGCCTCCTGGACGTTCGACCATCCGCGTGCGCTGCGTGCCGGTGAACGGATGGCCGCGCGGGCGCGGCGTCTGGTGCCGCGCAGGCTGCCGGGGCCCGGCCGGGCCTGGACCGACACCCGGGAGGTGCCGCAGGTGCCCGCGGAGTCGTTCCGCGACTGGTGGCGGCGCACCCGCGGCACCGCGGGCGGCGCGCCCGGGAGCACCACCGCGCACACCGTGGACGACGGCACCGGAGCAGTCGGCTCGACGGGCCGCACCGGCCCCCTGGAGGACCCGCGGTGAGCAGCCGGGAGACGGTACTCGGACGGGTGCGCCGGGCGCTGGCCGACGTACCGCGCGGAGAGCTGCCGCAGCAGGCGCCGGTGGCCCGCGACTATCTGCGCGTCCACGGCCGGCGTTCCCCGGCGGAGGCCGCACGGCTGCTCGCCGCCCATCTGGCGGACTACCGGGCGCAGGTGCACCACAGCACTCCCGGCGGGCTGCCGGAGACCGTCGCGGAGCTCCTGGTACGGCGGGGGGCGCGCCGTGTGGTGACTCCTGCGGGGGTTCCCGCGGAGTGGCTGCCGGACGGGATCGCGCACCTGCGGGACTCGGCGGCACTCACCCCGCTCGTGCTGGACACGGTGGACAGCGTGGTGACCGGGTGCGCGGTCGCCGTGGCCGAGACGGGCACGCTGGTCCTGGACGGCTCCCGGGGCCAGGGGCGGCGGCGCAGCACGCTGGTCCCCGACCATCACGTGTGTGTGGTGCGGGTGCCGGAGCAGGTCGTGGACTCCGTACCGCAGGCTCTGGAACGGCTGGATCCGGCACGGCCGCAGACGTGGATCTCCGGCCCGTCCGCCACCAGCGACATCGAACTCGACCGGGTCGAGGGCGTGCACGGCCCGCGCGCGCTGGATGTGGTGCTGGTGTCCGCGGACCGGTGGCAGCCGGCGGACGGCGGAGCCGCGCAGAGCTGATCGGCCGCGCATCGGTAGCACGTTGTTGTCGTGAACGTAACTCCCTTGTATTACCGGCGAGTTCAGCCCCACTGTTATCCGATTTCCTTACTGGAAGCGCTGGTTCGCGCAGGTCTCCCGTGCAAGGGTCGAACCGTTCGTTCCCTTTTCCCTTCTGCCCGCGAGGAGTTCGCGCACGTGAGCCACCCCCAGACCGCCCCCCGCACCGGTACGCCGTCCAGCTTCCCGGACTCCGAGTACCCGGCCGGGCAACCGGTGCGGAAGCCGGGCCTCGTGGTCGCCCTGCTGGCCGCCACCGCGCTGTCCGCCTTCTCCGGCGCCGTCGGTGCGCTGCTGGTGTACGTCGGGGGCAAGGACCTCGCGGACCGGAACGTCCGCAACGCCGTGGACAGCGACCCGGCAGCGGTCGGCCTCCCCGCGGGCACGGATGCGGCCGACGTCGCGGGGATGACCCGCACCGCCTGGGACGACGTCGTCACCGAGTGGCAGAGCACCATGTCAGCGCGGGCCGCGATCGCGCTCGCCCTGGCCCTCGCGCTGCTGCTGGCCGGGCTGTTCGTCGCCGGCAGATGCGCCCTGTGGGCCCGGGTCCTGCTCACCGTGCCGGCAGTGGGCGGAGCGGCCTTCCCCCACTTGCTGATCCTGCGGGACGCCGCCCCTGCCGGGCTGTACGCGAGCAGCCTGATCGCCGCCGCGTCGGCGCTCCTGGCAGCGGTGCTGTGCTGGCTGCCGCCGGTGGGGCGCTACCGGGAGGCCGTCCGCAGCCGCTGACCGCAACCGGCAACGATCCCGTCCGACAACGTTGCCGGGCGGATTCCGCCGCACGCGCAACCGCTCAGCCCCGGGCGAAATGCCGCGCAGGCGGCGCCCGGGGCCGCCTACGGTGCCACCGTGGAATCCCGAACAGTGCGTCCCTCGCTGCACGTCGTCCCGTTCCCCGTCGGCCAGGTCCATGTGTGGCAGGACGGTGCCGAGTTGACGCTCATCGACACCGGCCCTCCCGGCAGCGCCGACGCGCTCGCGGACGCCGTACGCGGCTGCGGGGCCGACCTCGGGCGGCTGCGCCGGATCGTCCTCACCCACTTCCACCCCGACCACGCCGGTTCGGCCGCCGAGCTGGCGAGGCGGTACGGAGCCGAGGTGGTGGCGCACCGCGCGGACGCTCCCGTGATCCGCGGCCGGGCGCCCGCACCGCCACCGGACATGGCGGGGGCTCCGGAGTGGGAGCGTGCCCTCTTCGACCAGGTGCACGCCGCCTCCGGCAGCACCTCCGAGGCCCCCGCGGTGCCGCCCGCGCCGCCCTGCCGGGTCGACCGGGAGGTGGCAGAGGGCGACCTGCTGGACTTCGGCGGCGGTGCCACCGTGCTGTCCGTGCCCGGACACACCGAGGGCAGCATCGCGGTGCTGCTGCCCGAGCACCGGACGCTGTTCACCGGTGACACGGTCGCCCGGCTCGCGGAGGGCCCCGCACCGGGCGTGTTCAATCTGGACCGGGCCCGCACGGCAGCCGCGTTCCTGCGGCTGTGCACCCTGGCGGCGGACGAGGGGGTCGAGACCGTCTGCTTCGGGCACGGTGAGCCGCTGGCCACCGGTGGCGGTGAGACACTCGCGCGAGCCGCTGTACATTACAGCTGACCTGGTCGGCCGTACGGCGCACGGGAGGCAGTGCTTCGGCCGTCCCATCGAGGTCTCCGCAGGGACGGCCGGTGGCCGGCCCGCTCGGGCCGCCGGTCCCGAGCCCCGTCGGCCCCTCAATTCGCCGTGCCCGCCGCGCCCGCCGTGCCCGGGGTGCACGCCGTGCCCGGGGTGCCGCGGGCCCTGAGCCCGTCGTGCGCAGGACGCCCACGGGCTCCTGGACCCGTGCCGTGGCCGTGGGCGTCGGGACGTCCCCGGCGCCGGACCGAGGTCCGTTCGCCCGGGACGGCGAGCCTAGGTCCTTCGGCGCGGCCCGGTTCCGCCCCGCGTCCGATACCGGGTGCCGGGCCCGCTCGTAACGTCCTGGTCATGGACTCGACCCGAGAGCACACGAGCGGCGGCGACCCGACCGGCACCCTGGACGAGGCACTGGAGCGTCTGCACACCAGTGGACCGGAGCGGGAGGGCTGGCTCAGCAACCACGCACCCATGGCGGTGGAAGCGCTGGTGCGGCACGGTCAGGCCCCGTCGGTGCACCACTGGATCGACAGCTACCGGGACAAGCTGGAGGACCTGCCGGCGCGCAGCACGCAGATCACGGCTGACAACTGGGCCGAGGCGCTGGGGGATCCGCGGCGGCTCGGGGACTGGATCGGCTATTTCGCCCGCCAGGTCGAGGAGCACCCGTGGCGCGATGTGCTCGCCCTGTGGTGGCCGCGGCTGCTGCCGGGCATCTCCGCGGGCGCCACCCATCCGGTGATCCGTACCGGACACGCCGTACGGGTGCTGCTCGTGGACGGCCCACCGAGTGCCCCGCGGCTGGCGGAGCTGGCACACGCGCTCGGGTACTGGGCGGCCCGGCACAGCACACTGCCGGAGACCGACCTGCTGCCGCCGGAGTCCACCGCGTCGGCGGGCCTCGGCGCCGTCCCGCTGATCGCCGACCAGAGCGGCGGTATCCGCGAGCGGCTGGCACGCATCACCGCGCTCCCCCGTCGGCCGCACCCGGCGGGGCGCCCGGCACCGGACGCGGCCGGCGCAGGCGGCGGGACCGATCCCGACAGTGCCCGCGCGGACCTGCGGGAGATCGTCCGCGCCGCCACCCACCGGTACGCCACCCACGCCCACGGCTCGCCCGTCATGCTGGTGCACGCGGCCACCGCGCCCAACGCGGTGCTGCGCACCCTGCCCGCGCTCCCGCCCCGCCTGTGGGGCCTCAGCGCCGACGCCGCCTGGGCCGCGAGCGCGGCCGTCACGGCCGTGTACGCGCCCGCGCAGGCGGCGCCGGTCCCGGAGAGCACCCCGCCGGGACCGCAGGAGGTCTTCGCCCGCGCGGCGGCCCACGGCGACGAGCACGCGATCAAGTTCGCGGACACCGCGCTGGAGGTGGCGGCCGGCGCGGAAGGCGGCGATCCGCTGTCCATGGCGGCGGCGCTGCGCGCGACCGAGCTGATCCCGCAGGGCTGATCCCGCAGGGCTGATCCCGCAGGGCTGATCCCGCAGGGGAGCTGACCGGGACTCAGAGGGCCGCGCGGAAGGTGTCGTAGGAGCGCTGTCCGAACAGCACGAGGCGCACCTCGGCGAAGCCCTCACCCTCCGCCCGCAGAGTGCGCAGTGCGATACGCGCCGCGTCGTCCAGCGGCCAGCGGTAGACACCCGTGGAGATGGCGGGGAACGCGATGGTCCGGGCACCGAGTTCACGAGCGGCGCGCAGCGACTCGCGGTGGCAGGAGGCCAGCAGTTCCGAGCGGTCCTCCTGCCCGCTCCAGACCGGGCCCACCGTGTGGATGACCCAGCGTGCCGTCAGCCGTCCCGCCGTGGTGGCGACAGCGGCACCGGTGGGGAGGCCGCTGCCGTACCGTTCGGCGCGCAGTCTGCGGCACTCGGCGACGATCTCCGGGCCGCCCTTGCGGTGGATGGCTCCGTCCACGCCTCCGCCGCCCATCAGGGAGGAGTTGGCGGCGTTGACCACGGCCTCGACATCCTGCTCGGTGATGTCCCCCTGCACGAGGGTGATGTGGGTGGGCATGACCTCATCCTGGCGCAGCGCCCGGCGGGGCGCACGCCGGTCACCGGTCCGCGCCTCCGATCGGCGCTGCGGCGCGGCTGTCCGCTGCGCGCCCTCTGGTCGGCGCTCCCGCGTTCGTATTAGCTTGCCCCACTGCCCCACTGCCCCACCGCCCCGCTGTCTCACCGCCCCGCTGCCTCACCGCCCCGCTGCACCTCTGGACGCCGGAAGGACGGTCCCCGATGACCGCTGCACCCTCGCGCCGTTCGCTGCTGGCCGGTGGCACCGCCGCCACCCTCGGCACACCGCTGTTCGCCCCGTCCGCCGCTGCGGAGTCCTCCCGTCCCGGCGGCGGGCACCGCACGTCTCGCGTGGTCCCGGGTGCCGACGCGGCGGCCGCCGAGGGCTGGCGCACGCTGCGCGGCCGCAAGCTCGGCGTCCTCAGCAATCCGACCGGGGTGCTGCGGGACGCCCGGCACGTGGTCGACTCGATGGCGGCGCACAAGGAGCTGCGCATCGCGGGCGTCTTCGGCCCGGAGCACGGCTTCCGCGGCAGCGCGCAGGCGGGCGGGTCGGAGCCCGAGTTCGAGGACCCGCGCACGGGGCTGACGGTCTACGACGCCTACGGCGCCGACGGGGCGAAACTGGCCGGACTGTTCCGCAAGGCGGGCGTGGACACGGTCGTCTTCGACATCCAGGACGTCGGGGTGCGCTTCTACACCTACATCTGGACGATGTACCACGCGATGGTCGCCGCGCGGGAGATCGGGGCGTCCTTCGTGGTCCTGGACCGGCCGAACCCGATCGGCCGCAGGGCGGACGGGCCGCTGCTGACACCCGAGTTCGCCTCCGGGGTCGGGCTCAAGCCGATCATCCAGCAGCACGGCATGACGGTCGGTGAGCTGGCCCGCTACTTCAACGGCGAACTGCTGCCCCAGGAGGGCGACGGCGGGCGGGTGGAGCTGGACGTCGTCCGGGTGCGGGGCTGGTCGCCGCGCACCCCGGCACAGGAGACGGGGCTGGCCTGGGTGCCGCCGTCCCCCAATGTCCCGACCCCCGACACGGCGACCGCCTACGCGGGCACCGGGTACTTCGAGGGCACCAACCTGTCGGAGGGGCGCGGGACCACACTGCCGTTCCAGTTCATCGGCGCCCCGTTCCTGGACCACCACTACAGCGACCGGCTCAACGGGCTGGGACTGCCGGGGGTGCGCTTCCGGGAGGGCTACTTCGTCCCCACGTTCAGCAAGCATCAGGGCAAGACCTGCGCGGGGGTGCAGCTCCTGGTGACCGATCCCGCCCGCTACCGGGCCGTGCCGACGGCGGTGGCCATGCTGCGGGAGGCGATGCGGTACGACGGATTCTCCTGGCGGGAGGATGCCGACCCCGCGCGGCCGTTCTGGATCGACAAGCTGTCGGGCTCCTCCCGGTTGCGGGAGATGCTGGACGCGGGCCGGAGCCTGGAGGCGATCACCGGGGCGTGGCGGACGGAGGTGCGCGACTTCCAGCGGGCCAGGCGCCCGTATCTGCTCTACCGGTGAGGCGGGCGACGCGGCGGGCACCCGCGCCGGGTGACCGCACGCGGGCGCGTCCGGGGCCGGTCGTCCACCGCCGTCGCCGGGTCAGTCGCCCGCTGCCGTGTGCGGGTCACCCGCCCACTGCCGCATCCGCGGTCCGGCTGTCGCGCCGGACCAGCGCGGCGTACCTTCCCGCTGCCGCGAGGAGCTCGGTGTGGGTGCCCCGCTCGGCGATCCGCCCGCCGTCCAGTACGACGATCTGGTCGGCGTCGCGGATGGTGGAGAGACGGTGCGCGATGGTGAGCGTGGTGCGCCCTTCCGAGAGTGCGTCGACGGCTTCCTGGACGGCGCGCTCGGTGCGGGTGTCGAGGGCGCTGGTGGCCTCGTCCAGGATGAGCACCGGAGGATCGCGCAGGATGGTGCGCGCGAGGGCGAGCCGCTGCTTCTCCCCGCCGGAGAAGCGGTAGCCGCGCTCTCCGACGAGCGTCTCGTACCCGTCCGGCAAGGCGGCGATCTGCTCGTGGATCTGCGCCGCGGTCGCCGCTTCGCGCAGTTCCTCGTCAGTGGCGTCCGGCCGGGCGAAGCGGAGGTTTTCGGCGACCGTCGCATGGAAGAGGTAGGTCTCCTGGGAGACCACGCCGACGGCTCCGGAGAGGGTCGCGAAGTCGAGGTCCCGTACGTCGACACCGTCGAGGGTCACCCGGCCCCCGGTCACGTCGTAGAGCCGGGGCACCAGGTAGCTGAGGGTGGACTTGCCCGACCCCGTGGCCCCCACGACCGCGAGGCTGCTGCCCGCGGGGACGGTCAGGTCGATTCCGCGCAGGGTGTGGCCGCTGTCGCGTGCGGGGCTGCCCGGCGGGCGGGTGTCGTAGGTGAAGTCCACGTTCTCGAAGCGGATTTCACCGCGGACCTGCGGGAGCGGGACGGGTCTGCGCGGTTCGGTGATGGAGACGGGCAGATCGAGGTATTCGAAGATGCGCTGGAAGAGCGCGAGCGAGGTCTGCATCTCCACACCGGTGGTGAGCAGCGAGACGGTGGGGCGCAGCAGCCCCTGCTGCAGGGTCACGAAGGCGACGAGGGTGCCGATGGAGAAGGCGGGCCCGCCGAAGTGGGTGAGCATGCCCGCCGTCCAGTAGAGCAGCGCGGGGATCGCGGACATGACGATCCCGATGGTGGACATCCGCCAGCGACCGGCCATGTGGGAGCGGATCTCCAGGTCGGCCAGGGTCTCGGACTCGCCGGCGAAGTTCCGGGTGAGCGAGTCGGCCCGGCCCATGGTGCGGCCGAGCAGGATGCCGCTGACCGACAGGGATTCGGTGACCAGGGCGGACATGGCGGCCATCTGCTTCTGCCGCTGGGTGGTGATGCGCTTGCGCTCCCGCCCCACCCGGCGGCTCACCCAGACGAAGAAGGGCAGCAGCACCAGGGAGGCGAGCGTCAGCCGCCAGTCCAGCGCGAGCATGGCGACGATGGTGGCCACCACGCTGGTGAGGTTGGAGACCAGCGAGGTCGCCGTCGAGGTGACGGTCGCCTGCATGCCGCCGATGTCGTTGGCGATCCGGGACTGGACCTCGCCCGTCCGGGTCCGGGTGAAGAAGGCGAGCGGCATCCGCTGGAGCTTGGCGTAGACCCCGGTGCGCAGGTCGTGCATGACGCGCTGGCCGACCGTGGTGCTGATGAGCGTCTGGAGCACACCGAAGACGCTGGTGACGACCGCGGTGACGATCAGACCGAGGGCGAGCAGCGAGAGCAGCCCGGTGCGCTGCTGCGGGATGGCGACGTCCAGGATCTCGCGCAGCAGGAACGGCGAGGCGACGGAGACCAGGGAGGAGGCGGCCACCAGCAGGCCGACCAGGGTCAGGCGGGCCCGGTAGGGACGGAAGAGGCGCAGGATGCGGCGCACCTGTGCGGGCTGCTCCTGCGGCGTCGGGGTTTCCTGCGGTGACGGCGTCCAGCCGGATGCTTCACGGTGCAAGGGGCTCCTCGGTACTCGGGGGTGTCGCCCGGGGCGGAGCCGGTCCGCCGGCGCGGGCGCGCTCGGCGGACTGCGCCGAGACTGAGGGAGCATAGTTCATCGTTACCTATGTTCACAATGACCTATGTACTGATAACCTGCTTGACATGGTCCACCGCCCCTCCGCCGAACGCGCCTCCGACCTGGCTGACCAGCTCCTGCACCTGACGAAGCGGATCAACCACGCACATCGGGAGAACTTCGCGCCGCTGGGGGTCACCCCCGCGCAGGGCCGCCTGCTGCGCACGGTCGCGCACTGCCCGCAGCCGCCCCGGATGGCGGACCTCGCCGCCCGGCTGGGGGTGGTGCCCCGGCAGGTCACCAGCCTCGTCGACGCACTGGAGGAACGCGGCCTGGTACGCCGCGCCCCCGACGCCACCAACCGCCGGGTGATCCGCATCGAACTGACAGAAGGCGGCTCGACGGCCCTCACCGCACTGCGGCGGGCCCGCAGGAGCGCCGCGGAAGAGCTGCTCGCACCGCTGACCGCCGCACAGCGCGACGAACTCAGCCGGCTGCTGGCCCTGCTCGACGCGGACCGGTGCGGCCACTGACACCGGCCGCGAGAACGCGACCCGCCCCCGGCGGCACAGGCCCCGCAGCTCCGGCCGCACACCGGCGCCGCCGCGTGCCGGACGCACCGGCGACCGTTACGCGGCGGGAACGACCCTCACCGTCCCGGCCGGCCGGCGGAACTAGCATGTGGCACACACAAGCCCGCACTCCCGCCCGACCCCTGTGCGCCCAGGAGATGCCATGCCGCTGCTCGAACCCGAGTCCGGAGTGCTGCGCCCGCGGACCGGCACCGGCCACTCCCCCGCCGCCGACCGGGTCCCCGAGACACTGGCGCACGGAACACCCCAGCCGCTGCGCGGCGACCTGGAGCGACTGCTGGGACCGGAGAAGGTCCTCAGCAAGGTGTCCGACCTGGTGCGCTACGCCTCCGACGCGAGCCCCTACCGCTTCGTACCGCGGGCGGTCGTCCTGGCCGAGGACGTGGCCGATGTCGCCGCCGTCCTCGCGTACGCACGGGAGAACGGCCGGGACGCCGTCTTCCGCGCGGCGGGGACCTCGCTGAACGGGCAGGCCCAGGGCGAGGACATCCTGATCGACGTCCGCCGGCACTGGGCGGGTGTCGAGGTGCTGGCGGAGGGCAGGCAGGCCCGGATCCGGCCGGGGACCACCGTCTTCCGCGCCAACGCCGCGCTGGCCCGGCACGGGCGGCTGATCGGCCCCGACCCGGCCAGCGCCATCGCCTGCACGGTGGGCGGAGTGGTGGCCAACAACGCCTCCGGGATGACCGCCGGAACCACGCGCAACTCCTACCGCACGGTCGCCTCGCTCACCTGCGTCCTGCCCAGCGGCACAGTCGTGGACACCGCGGACCCGGCGGCGGAGGAGAAGCTGGCGCAGGCCGAACCGGCACTGTGCGCGGGGCTGCTGGCGCTCAAGGCCGAGATCGAGGCGGACGCCGACCTGGTGGCCCGGATCCGGGCGAAGCACGAACTGAAGAACACCAACGGATACCGGCTCGACGCCTTCCTCGACGGCAGCACCCCGGTGGAGATCCTGCGAGGGCTGATGGTGGGGTCCCAGGGCACGCTCGGCTTCCTCGCCGAGTTCGTCTTCGACACCCTGCCCCTGCACAGGCACACCTCGAGCGGGCTGTTCTTCTTCCCGTCGCTGTCCGCGGCGGCTGCAGCCGTACCCCGGTTCAACGAAGCCGGAGCCCTGTCCGTGGAGCTGATGGACGGGAACACGCTGCGCGCCTCGGTCAGCGTCTCGGGCGTGCCGCAGGACTGGGCGGAACTGCCCAAGGAGACCACGGCCCTGCTGGTGGAGTTCCGCTCCCCCGACGACGCCGTGCGCGAGGAACGCGAGGAGGCGGCGCGCGCGGTGCTGGCCGAACTGGAACTGGTCGCACCGGTCGCGTCCGTGACCAACGAACTGACCCGCGACCCGGCCACCATCGGCTCCTACTGGAAGGCGCGCAAGGCGTTCGTCACCGCGGTCGGCGGCTCGCGCCCCGCGGGCACCACACTGATCACCGAGGACTTCGCCGTACCGCCCTCCCGGCTGGCCGAAGCCTGCGAAGCGCTGCTGGAGCTGCAGGAGCAGCACGGATTCGACGCGGCCGTCGCCGGGCACGCGGCACACGGCAACCTGCACTTCCTGCTGGCCTTCGACGCGGCGGCCCCGGACGACGTGGAGCGCTACGCGGCCTTCATGGACGCGTTCTGCCGGATGACCGTGGAGCGCTTCGACGGCTCCCTGAAGGCCGAACACGCCACCGGCCGCAACATCGCTCCCTTCCTGGAGCTGGAGTGGGGCAGCACGGCGACGGAGCTGATGTGGCGGGTGAAGCGGCTTCTGGACCCGACCGGGGTGCTGGCACCCGGGGTGCTGCTGGACCGCGACCCGCAGGCGCATCTGCGGGGCCTCAAGTCCATCCCCGGGGTGGAGGCGTCCGCCGATCCCTGCATCGAGTGCGGCTTCTGCGAACCGACCTGCCCGAGCGAGGATCTGACCACCACGCCCCGGCAGCGGATCGTGCTGCGCCGCGAGATGACCCGGCAGGCCCCCGGCTCGCTCGTCGGCGAGAATCTGCTGGCCAGTTACGGTTACGACGCCGTCGACACCTGCGCGGGCGACTCCACGTGCAAGCTGGACTGCCCGGTCGGCATCGACACCGGGGCGCTGATGAAGACCCTCCGGCACGCCCGCCACTCGCCACGCGAGGAGCGCGCCGCGGAGCGCACGGCGCGGCACTTCGCCCAGGTGGAGCGCGCGGCCCGGCTCGCGGTGGCCGCCGGGGACCGGATCCGCCGCCGGGTACGCGGACGGGGAGGAGATCTGGGCGACCGGCTGCTCGGCGCCGCCACCGGTGCGGCCCGCCGAGCGGTCCGCCCCGACCTGGTGCCGCAGTGGCTGCCGGAGATCCCGGCGGCGGCCGCCAGGCGGCTCCCGGCGACGGGCAGGCAGGACGCCGCCGCGGTCTACTATCCGGCGTGTGTGAACCGCATCTTCGGCGATCCGGACGGCCACCGTGGGCTGTCGCTGCCGGAAGCCCTGGTCACCGTCTCCGCCCGCGCGGGGTGCCCGGTGTGGATACCGGAGGACGTCACCGGGACCTGCTGCGCGACGATCTGGCACTCCAAGGGCTACGAGGCGGGCAACGCCCTGATGGCCAACCGCATGGTGGAGGCCGCCTGGCGGTGGACCGACGGGGGCGAACTCCCGCTCGTCGTCGACGCCTCCTCCTGCACTCTGGGCCTGACGGAAGAGGTCGTCCCGTACCTGACACCGGCCAACCGCAAGCTGCACGCGGGACTGACGGTGCTCGACTCCCTCGTGTGGGCCGCCCGCGAACTGCTGCCGCGGCTCACGGTGGAGCGGAAGGTCGCCTCGGCGGTGCTCCATCCGACCTGCTCCATGCGGCACCTGGGCGACGAGGCGGAGCTGCGCGAGGTGGCCGAGGCGTGCGCCGAGGAGGTCGTGGTGCCGCTCGACGCGGGATGCTGCGCTTTCGCGGGCGATCGCGGCCTGCTGCACGAGGAGCTGACCGCCTCGGCGACGGCCCGGGAGGCCGCGGAGGTGAACCGACGCTCCTACGACACGTATCTGTCGGCCAACCGTACCTGCGAGATCGGCCTCGACCACGCGACCGGCAACCGGGGATACCACTCGGCTCTCCAGGAACTGGAGCTCGCGACCCGGCCGGGATGAGGCGGCGCGGGCGGGCCGCAGCGACGGCCCGCCCCGTTCTCGCCCCGTTTGTCAGCCGGTCGCCTCCACCTGGAAGGCGACGGCCCGATGGGCCGGGACCGTCAGCCGGGCGCTGCCGTCGGCGGCGACCGTGACCTTCTGCGCGCAGCCGCCCTGCACGGCTGCGACATCGCAGTACCTCCCGGCGGGCAGCGAGGTCCGGAACGTCCTGCTCAGCTCGGCGTCGCCGTTGTTGAGGGCGACGAACCCGCGGTCGCCGCGCCCGAAGGCGAGTGCCTGGCCCCCGGACCACCAGTCCGTCAGCTCCGCCGTGCCGACCGCGTTGCGGAAGCCGACCATGCCGGTGATCTCGGGTTCGGCGTGCAGGTCGGTCCACCCGGCCTCCCCGGTGGGCGGTCCGGCGTCGCGGTCGGTGAACGTGTAGCCCGAGAAGATGTTCGGGGAACCGTAGGGGTGGGCCAGTTCGAAGATGGTGGCGAGGGTGTGGGTGGCGCCGTCCCGGTAGGTGAGCGTCGAGCCGTTGCGCTCGGTGTCCCAGTTGTCGACGAACGTACGTGCGGCCCCGCTCTCCAGCATGCCGTCGCCGACGTTCCGCAGGGATCCGAGGTCGCCGCCCTGGAAGGCGCTCTTGAGGTGGCGGCCGTAGCGGAACTCGTCCACGTCGCCGACCCCGGTGTACTCCTCGGGCTGCACCGCCTCACCGGCACCGTGGATGACCTCGCTGACCCAGTAGCCCGGCGGCTGGTCCAGCTTCGCCTTGACGGCCGCCAGATCGGAGGCGGCCATGTGCTTGGCGGCGTCGATGCGGAACCCGGCCACGCCGAGGGAGCGCAGGTCGTCGAGATATCCGGCGAGAGCCGCCTGCACCTTCTCGCTGCCGGTGTCCAGGTCGGCCAGTCCCACGAGTTCGCAGTTCTGCACGTCGGCGCGGTCGGTGTAGTCCGAGATGTCGTGCCGGCAGGTGTGGAAGTCGGCGTCCTGGTAGGTCCCGGCGTACTCGTACTTGCTGTACGGGGTGCCGCCGGTGCCGGTGCCCGCCCCGGAGGTCATGTGATTGACGACCGCGTCGGCGATGACCTGCACGCCCGCCGCCGCGCAGGTGTCGACCATGTGCGCGAAGTCCTCCCGGTCACCGAGCCGTCCGGCGATCCGGTGGCTGACCGGCTGGTACGACGTCCACCACTGGTCACCCCGGATGTGCTCGGTGGCGGGTGAGACCTCGACATAGCCGTACCCCGCCGGACCGAGCGTGTCGGTGCACTCCCGGGCGACGGAGGTGAACGGGCGCTCGAACAGCGTCGCGGTGACGGTCCGTCCGCCCGGCGCCACGGCTCCGTCCGCGGCAGGCCGTGCCGACGCCGCGGGTGCCTGCGCCGAGCGGACCGCCCGGGCCTGCCAGGGAGTCGCCGCCAGCAGGGCACTGGCCACCAGCACTCCCGCCGTACCGGCGCTGAGCAGTCGTCTTCTCATCGTGCGGCTCCTTCGGTCTGCGGGCGTGCAAGGGCCCGGGAAGGCAGCAGCCGGATAGCTCGGCCACCGTGGGGGGAAGCGAACGGACGGTCTGGGAGGGCCCGTTCACGGGTGGTACGGCGGGGAGCCTGCCGGTGCCCGAGAGCGCCGTCAAGAGACTCTGTAAATATTTCCGTCTCATTGCAGCAAGATTTTGCGAGCACGGAAGTCCATCCACGGGCGACGAGAGTCCACGTGCCTCCTCTTGCGGTCCAGCGGTCTCCACCAGCAGGGTCCTGAATCGAGATCACGCATCCGAGTTGCAGAGAGCTGCGGGAGACCCGATGAGTGACGACCAGGGATTCAGCCGACGTTCGGCGCTGCGCACCGCCGGTGCCGCGGGTGCCGGGCTCGGCATCGGTGCGCTGGGCACCCCGGCGGAGGCGGCGCAGGGGGACGCCTCCGCCGCGCGGCAGAGTGCGAGCACCGCGGCACCGCCACGCCGGGGCCGCACGATGATCGGCGTACCGTTCGAGGAGCGCGGCACCATCCGGGTCGGCCTGGTCGGCCTGGGCCGGCGCGGCGGGAGCATGATCGACCTGTTCCTGGCGCTGGAGGCGGTACGCGTGGTCGCCCTGTGCGACCCGGTGCGGGAGAAGACCGAACGCGCGGCGAAGAAGGTCACCGACGCCGGGCAACCCGCGCCCGCTCTGTACACCAAGGGCGACCACGACTTCGAGAAGCTGTGCCGGCGCGGCGACCTCGACTTCGTCTACGTCGCCACCCCGTGGGACTGGCACTTCGAGATGGCGAAGGCCGCGCTGAAGGGCGGCAAGCACGTCGGCGTCGAATGCCCCATCGCCCTGGAACCGGGGCAGTTGTGGGAGCTGGTCGACCTCTCGGAGCGGACCCGCAGGCACTGCATGCAGTTGGAGAACTGCGTCTACGGCCGCAACGAGATGCGCGTGCTGCGGATGGCGCACGAGGGGCTGTTCGGCGACCTCCTGCACAGCGCCGGCGCCTACCTGCACGACCTGCGCGGGCTGATGTTCGACCCCGATTACTACGAAGGGCCCTGGCGCCGCAAATGGCACACCCGGCTGCGGGGAGACCTGTACCCGAACCACGGTTTCGGCCCCGCGGCCAACTACATGGACATCAACCGCGGCGACCGGGCCGTCCGGATCGCGACCTTCGGCTCCCCCTCACTGGGCCTGGCGGCCTACCGCGAGGAACACATGCCGCCCGGCCACGAGAGCTGGAAGGAGACGTACATCGAGAGCGACATGTCGATCAGTCTCGTCCAGACCGCCAAGGGCCGGGTCGTGCGGCTGGAGCACGACGTCTCCAACCCCCATCCCTACTCCCGGATCAACGCCCTCGGTGGCACCAAGGGAGTCTTCGAGGACTACCCGCCGCGCATCTACCTGGAACCGGACATGTCAGGTGACCAGTGGGGCGACTTCGAGCAGTACAAGGAGTACGACCACTGGCTGTGGAAGGAGCACGCCGATCCGCCCGGCGGGCACGGCGGCATGGACTACATCATGCTGTACCGGCTGACGCAGTGCATGCGGCTGGGACTGGTACCCGACTTCGACGTCTACGACGCCGCGACCTGGACATCACCCGTGCCGCTCAGCCACGCCTCCGTCAAGGCCGAGGGCACGCCCCAGGAGATCCCCGACTTCACCCGCGGGCACTGGCGGAAGAAGCGGCCGGGGGCCGACTCGGAGAAGCCGGAGACCTGAGCGGAGGCCGGAGAACACACCGGCGTGGGCGCGGCTGAACGGAACGGCCCGGAGAGGGACCCGAGCGCCGCGCCCGGTCTCCCGTTCACTTCCGGAGCGAAGCCCGGTCCCCCATCACCACCACGGGGTGCTTGTCCGGGTCCAGCGTGCGCAGCAGCGTCCGCATGCCGGACTTGGACAGGCTCACACACCCCGACGTCCCGCTGCCGTGATCCATGTGCAGCCAGATACTGCCCCCCTTGGCCTTGCCCTGCGGGCGGGTCGGGTCGAGGGGGGAGGTACCGGTGACGCGGTTGTAGTCGATCGCGATCACATGGTCGAAATCGTGCCGGGTCTTCTTCGGCCAGTACGAGGGCGGGGTGAACGCCGACGTGTGCGTGTAGGGCAGCTTGGCCTCACTGTCCGGCAGCACACCGCCCGCGTCCGAGAGCGTGAAGACGCCGACCGGACTGCGCTTGTCACCCTCGTGGTGGTCAGCCGTCCAGCCCTTCTTGCCGTTGTGACCGGCCCAACTGTGCTCCTCCCGCCACTTCTTGCCGTGCCGCGAGTAGAGCCGCACCGTGGCCTGTGCCGAGTCCTCGCCCTTGCCCTCGACGGCCACGACCTGGCGCGCGTCATCGGGGATCTTCGACTGGAGCCGGTCACCCACCCGGGGGATACGGGTGGGGTTCTCGGCCAGCTCGGCCTGCGCCGAGTGCTCGGGCGCCTTCGTCCGCTTCGGGCCGCCGGAACCGTGGCCGCTTCCACTGCCCCCGCATCCGGAGAGCAGCACGGCCAACGTGGTGCCCGCCGCAGCGGCCGCCAGGACCCTCCCGGCCGCGCCCCGCCCGCGGGCCCCGCCGATCGGCGCGCCCCGGGCGGGGTCCCGGGAAGAGTCCCGGGCGGCCTCCGGCCGGACCGTTCCGCCACCTGTACGTCGTGCCCCACGCATGCCCATGCTCTCCATCCTCGCATTGGCCGGAAGTACGCCGCCGTCCGGGAAATCCCGTTGCGGACGCGGCGGCGACCGGATGGGATCGGCGCACGCCCTGCGGGATCTGTACCGGCTGCCCGCATATGCCCTTCCGTCGTCCCCGCGTCCGTCCCCGTCCGTGCGGTTTCGAGCCCATTGGAACGCCATGCAGATCCGCGACCTCCCCTACGACGACCCCGGCGTACCCGATGTCCGTTCGGGCTTCCGACTGCTCCTGTGGCTGGGGCGTATGCAGATGGGCGGCCAGTGCAAGGCGCTGGGATGGGGAGTTCTGCACCTTGCCTCGATCGCGTCCTTCCCCGCCGTCGCAGGGCTGGCGGTGACCGCGGTGGTGGACCGCTCAGGCGGCGACCTGGCGCTGGCCGCGCTGGCGATGGCCGTCGTCACGCTCACCGTGACGACCGGTGACACCCTGCTGCACAGGGCCGCCGTCACCAACTGGATCACCGCTGCCGCCCGCATCCAGCAGCTTCTGGCCCGCCGCACCGCGGCTTTGGGCGCAACCCTCACCCGCAGGGTCGCCGCCGGCGAAGTCGTCGCCGTGTCCACCGGTGACATCGAACGCATCGGATGGTGCGTCGAGGCGGTCTCGCGCTTCAGTGCCGCCCTGCTGACGACGCTGGGCGTCTGCGTCGCGCTGGTGGTCTACCAGCCGCAGTTGGGTCTGCTGACCTGCGCCGGCATGCTCGCCCTGGCGCTGGCCGTGCTGCCGCTGCTGCCGAGCGCCACCCGGCGCGCCGACACGCAGCGCGAGCGGGCCGGACGGGCCACCGAACTGGCCGCCGACACGGTGGCCGGGCTACGGGTACTGCGCGGCATCGGTGGTGAGGAGCTCTTCCTCACCCGCTACCGGCGGGCCTCGCAGCAGGTGCGGCACGCCGCCGTACGCACCGCCCGCATGTGGTCGTTCATCGAGGCGCTCCAGGTCGCACTGCCCGGACTGCTGCTGGTGGCCGTGGTCTGGTACGGCACCCGGCTGGCGCTGGACGGGCGCATCGCCGTGGGCGAACTGGTGATGGTCTACGGCGCGATCAGCTTCCTGCTGGTGCCGCTCCAGCTCTTCGGCGAGTTCGCCATGTCGTACTCCTTCTCACGTCCCTCCGCGGCACGCGCGGCACGGGTGCTGGGACTGCGGCGGCCCGGCGAGGAACAGCAGGTGACCGCACTCCCCGCCCGGCCGGACGCGAGGGAGCGGGCCGCCCCTGTCGGCTCCACCGACGTGCGGGAGGGGCTGCACGACCCGGCCACGGGGCTGCGCGCCCCGGCGGGTCTGCTGACCGCCGTCGTCTGCGGTGATCCGGACGCGGCAGGGCACCTCGCCGAGCGGCTGGGCGGGCACCCCGCCTCCGCCGCCGCTCCCGGCGCCGCCGCCGGAACGGAGAACGCACCGCAGTCCGCGGCCGGGGAGGGAGCCGGCCGGGCACAGGGCCGGAGACGGGAGGGGGAGGACGTCTCGGTGCTGCTGGACGGCACACCGCTGGACGCGATGCCGCTGGCCCGGGCCCGGGCCGCTGTGCTGGTGCAGGACAAGGACCCGGTGCTGCTCTCCGGCACGCTGGCCGGGCTGCTGGACGTGCCCTCGTCCGGCGCGGTGGACGCCGGGCGGGCACTGAAAGCCGCCCAGTGCGACGACGTGCTCGCCGCGCTGGTGCAGGGCAGCCCGGACGCGGAGGGCGATCCCATGCGGGCCAGGATCACCGAGCGGGGACGCTCGCTCTCGGGCGGACAGCGGCAGCGGCTCGCGCTGGCCCGGTCGCTCCTGACCGATCCGCCGGTACTGGTGCTGGACGAGCCGACCTCGGCCGTCGACTCGCACACCGAGGCGCGCATCGCCCGGGAGCTGGCCGCGCTCAGGTCGGGCCGGACGACGGTGGTCTTCACCTCCAGCCCCCTGCTGCTCGACAGCGCCGACCGGGTGGTCTTCGTGCACGGGTCCAGGGCCGCGGCCGCCGGAACACACCGGGAGCTCCTCGGCTGCGAGGACGCGTACCGGGCCGTCGTCACCCGGGCACCGCAGTCCACCGCCGGGCGGCCGGCCGAGTCGCGGGCAGGGAACGCACAGACCGAGGGAGCCGAATCCACGTGAGCCCGCAGAGCCACCCGGCGACGGACGACCGGACGGCGGGTGAGGAACGCCGCGGCCCCCGGTTCGGCGTGCCCGAGCCCGGCTACGACCCGTCGGCTCCGGAAGACGTCACGGTCCTTCCCGCCGGATCCTCCGCGACGGTCCGCACCTATGTACGAGAGCTGCTGCGGCGCCATCGACGCGCCTTCGTTCTGCTCGTCGGCGTGAACAGCGGCGCCGTCCTCGCCTCGACAGTGGGGCCCTGGCTGCTGGGCGGAATCGTGGACGGGCTCGCAGCCGGACGGGAGGACCTGCAACTGGGGCGGGCGACCGTCCTGTTCGCCCTCGCGCTGCTGGTGCAGACGGTCTTCACCCAGCAGGTGCGGGTGCGCGGTGCGATGCTCGGCGAGGAGATGCTGGCGGATCTTCGCGAGGACTTCCTCGTACGCGCCGTGCGGCTGCCGCCCGGTGTGCTCGAGCGGGCCGGGACCGGCGACCTGCTCTCCCGGATCACCACCGACATCGACCGGCTGGGCGACGCCATGCGCAAGGCGGTCCCCCAACTGGCGATCGGCCTGGTGTGGGCGGCGCTGCTGGTGGGGGCGCTGTGCGTCACGGCACCGCCGCTGGCCCTGACCGTGCTGCTCGCCCTGCCGGTACTGCTGGCGGGCTGCCGCTGGTACTTCCGCCGGGCTCCGCACGCCTACCGGGCCGAGGCAGCGGGCTACGCGGCGGTCGCCGCGGCACTGGCCGAGACGGTCGACGCGGGCAGGACGGTGGAGACGCACCGGCTGGGCTCCCGCCGGGTGGCGCTCTCCGAGCGCCGGGTCGCCGAGTGGACTGCCTGGGAACGCAGGACTCTGTGGCTGCGCACCGTGCTCTTCCCCGCCGTCAGCCTCAGCAACATGCTGATCATGGGTGGTGTACTGCTGCTGGGCGGTGTCTTCGTGCTCCAGGGCTGGATCGGCGTCGGCCGGCTCACCACCGGTGCCCTCCTCGCACAGATGCTCATCGAGCCCGTGGGCCTGATCCTGCGCTGGTACGACGAGCTCCAGGTCGCCCAGGTCTCCCTCGCCCGGCTGGTGGGGGTCCGGGAGATCGAGGCGGAGGACGGCCGGGGCCCGGCGCCCCGCGGCAAGGACGTACGCGCCAGCGGAGTGCGGTTCGGCTATCTGGCCGGGGTCGACGTCCTGCACGGGGTGACCCTGGATGTCGCCCCCGGCAGCAGGGTCGCGCTGGTCGGCCCGTCCGGAGCGGGCAAGTCGACACTCGGACGGCTGCTGGCCGGGATCTACGGACCGCGCCACGGCGAGGTGACCCTGGGTGGGGCCGCGTTGAGCGAGCTGCCGGCGGAGGAGGTGCGCCGCCATGTGGTGCTGGTCAACCAGGAACACCACGTCTTCGTGGGTACGCTGCGCGACAATCTGCTGCTGGCCCGGCAGGACGCGGACGACGCCGGGCTGTGGGCGGCGCTCGGCGCGGTGGACGCCCGCGGCTGGGCCGAAGCGCTGCCGGACGGGCTGGACAGCGCGGTCGGCTCCGGCGGGCTGACCGTCACTCCGGCGCAGGCCCAGCAGATCGCACTGGCCCGCCTGGTGCTGGCCGACCCGCATACGCTGGTCCTGGACGAAGCGACATCGCTGCTGGACCCCCGGGCAGCCCGGCATCTGGAGCGTTCGCTCGCCCAGGTCCTCGAGGGGCGCACGGTGGTGGCGATCGCGCACCGGCTGCACACCGCGCACGACGCAGACGTCATCGCGGTCGTGGAGGAGGGCCACATCAGCGAACTGGGCAGCCACGACGCGCTGGTGGCGACTGACGGACCCTACGCCGCACTGTGGCGCTCCTGGCACGGCTGATGCGCGGCGGGGGCCGCGGCGCACCGGGGCCACGGCGGGGCTCAGCCTATGAACCCCAGGGCCACCACGCTCCCGGCTCCGCTCAGCACCATGAAGGCGGGCATCAGCACCGCGTTCTCGACCTTGGCTCCGGCCCGGAAGCGCATGAACCGGGGGGTACCCAGCGGGTACCAGCGCTTGCCCGCTATCGGGATGGGCCACAGTATCGGGCAGCCGGAGATCGTCAGAGCGTCGCCGATGTTGTGCACCATCGCGCCCAGCACGATCGGCAGCCCCATCCACAGGTACTCCTGGCCGTCCCCGGTGAACAGCCAGTCCGCACCGCTGCCGGGCTTCTCCAGCAGGTTGGTCAGGATCCAGGCGCACGCGGCCCCCAGCAGCCACACCAGCACATCGCTGGAGACCCGGGCCATCCGCCACAGCAGGCCCTCGACCGCGAGCACCACGTGGATGAAGAGGATGACCAGCACCGCCCAGCGGCCCCACACGGCGGCGGCCGCGGAGAAGCCGGCGCCGATGAGGAGCGCCCAGGGCCAGGTGTGGGTGAGAGTGCGGTGCCCTCCGGAGCGGCGCCGCTCGCCACCGGAGCGGGTGCCGTTGTAGACGGCGGCGGAGAGTTTGTCCACCACTCCGCACAGCAGGCGGGAGAGGGGGCCGAAGGCCCGGGAGATGGTGGCGGACTTCTGGTCGAGGTCGGGCGCCAAGGCCGCCCCGGCGCACAGCAGGGCACCGACCACCACCACCGGCCAGGGCATCGGGTGGTCCAGCAGGGCCGCGGCCGCCCCCACCCCGAGCCAGGCTGCGGCTCCCGACAGCGAGTGCGCCGGTCCCATCATGCGTATCCCCGCCCTGTTCCTCGTATCGCGTCGGCCGCGGCCCACGCGGGGCACCGCCTCGCGCGCCCGCGCTGCTGCCGTCCGGAGCTGATGCCCGTTCGGCGACACAGCGTAGCGCCAGGCGATCTTCAAAAGCCCACCGGTTCCCTGATCGTCCCGGGCAGCAGGCAGTATGGGGGGCGTGACAGCCACCCTTATCGACCAGATGCCGAGCGACGCCGATCCCGATGCCCTCTTCGAGTCCTTCTCCGGGTGGGCGGAAGAGCGGGGCATCTCGCTCTATCCCGCCCAGGAGGAGGCACTGATCGAGGTGGTCTCGGGGGCGAACGTGATCCTGTCGACCCCGACGGGCTCCGGCAAGAGTCTGGTCGCGGCGGGAGCGCACTTCGCCGCGCTCGCCCAGGACAAGGTGACGTTCTACACGGCGCCGATCAAGGCACTGGTCTCGGAGAAGTTCTTCGACCTGTGCAAGCTGTTCGGCACCGAGAACGTCGGCATGCTCACAGGGGACGCGTCCGTCAACGCGGACGCGCCGATCATCTGCTGCACCGCCGAGGTGCTGGCGTCCATCGCGCTGCGCGACGGGGCGGACGCCGATGTCGGCCAGGTGGTGATGGACGAGTTCCACTTCTACGCGGAGCCGGACCGTGGCTGGGCCTGGCAGATCCCGTTGCTGGAGTTGCCGCAGGCACAGTTCGTGCTGATGTCGGCCACCCTGGGGGACGTCTCGCGTTTCGAGGAGGACCTGACCCGGCGCACCGGCCGCTCCACGGCCGTGGTGCGCTCCGCGACCCGCCCGGTGCCACTTTCGTACGAATATCGCACCACGGGTCTCACCGAGACGCTGACCGAGCTGCTGGAGACCCACCAGGCTCCCGTCTACATCGTGCACTTCACGCAGGCCCAAGCCGTGGAGCGGGCCCAGGCGCTGATGAGCATCAACATGTCGACCCGCGCGGAGAAGGACGAGATCGCGAAGGTCATCGGCAATTTCCGCTTCACGACGGCGTTCGGCCGCAATCTCTCCCGCTATGTGCGGCACGGGATCGGAGTGCACCACGCCGGGATGCTGCCGAAGTACCGGCGGCTGGTGGAGCGGCTGGCCCAGGCGGGGCTGCTGAAGGTCATCTGCGGCACTGACACCCTCGGTGTCGGCGTCAACGTGCCCATCCGGACCGTTCTGTTCACCGCGCTCACCAAGTACGACGGCAGCCGGGTGCGCACCCTGCGCGCCCGCGAGTTCCACCAGATCGCGGGCCGGGCCGGCCGAGCGGGCTTCGACACCTCGGGCTTCGTCGTCGCGCAGGCGCCCGAGCACGTGATCGAGAACGAAAAGGCGCTGGCCAAGGCAGGAGACGATCCGAAGAAGCGCCGGAAGGTGGTCCGCAAGAAGGCGCCGGAGGGCTTCGTGAGCTGGGGCCAGCAGACCTTCGAGAAGCTGATCGCCTCCGACCCGGAGCCGCTGACCTCCCGCTTCCGGGTGACGCACGCCATGCTGCTGTCGGTGATCGCGCGCCCCGGTGACGCCTTCGCGCAGCTGCGGCGGCTGCTGGAGGACAATCACGAGGACCGCCGGGCCCAGTTGCGGCACATCAGGCGGGCCATCGCCATCTACCGCTCGCTGCTGGACGGCGGCATCGTCGAGCAGTTGGAGGAGCCCGACGCCGAGGGCAGGCGGATCCGGCTGACCGTCGACCTCCAGCAGGACTTCGCGCTCAACCAGCCCCTCTCCACCTTCGCGCTCGCCGCCTTCGAGCTGCTGGACCCCGAGTCGCCCTCCTATGCGCTGGACATGGTGTCGGTCGTCGAGTCGACGCTGGACGACCCGCGCCAGATCCTCGCCGCGCAGACGAACAAGGCCAAGGGCGAGGCCGTTGCCGAGATGAAGGCCGACGGGATCGAGTACGAGGAGCGGATGGAGCGGCTGATGGACATCAGCTATCCGCAGCCCCTCGAAGAGCTGCTTTTCCACGCCTACGGCCTCTACCGCAAGTCGCATCCCTGGGTCGGGGACCACCCCCTCTCCCCCAAGTCGGTCATCCGGGACATGTACGAACGTGCGATGACCTTCAGTGAGTTCGTCTCCTTCTACGAGCTCGCTCGTACCGAGGGCATCGTGCTGCGCTATCTGGCGAGCTCCTACAAGGCGCTGGAACATACCGTCCCGGACGATCTGAAGTCGGAGGACTTCCAGGACATCATCGAGTGGCTCGGCGAGATGGTCCGCCAGGTCGACTCCAGCCTGCTGGACGAGTGGGAGCAGCTCGCCAACCCCGAGGACGAGACGGCGGAGGAGGCCCAGGAGCGCGCCGACCAGGTCAAGCCGATCACCGCCAACCCCCGCGCCTTCCGTGTCCTGGTGCGCAACGCGATGTTCCGACGGGTCGAGCTGGCCGCTTTGGACAAGTTCTCCGAGCTGGGCAGCCTCGACGGGGAGGCGGGCTGGGGCGAGGACGCGTGGGCCGAGGCCATGAACCGGTACTGGGACGAGTACGACGAACTGGGCACCGGACCGGATGCCCGCGGCCCGCGGCTGCTGCGGATCGAGGAGGTGCCGGAGGACCGGTTGTGGCGCGTCCGGCAGGTGTTCGCCGACCCACGCGGCGATCATGACTGGGGCATCTCGGCCGAGGTGGACCTCGTCGCCTCGGACGAGGAGGGCCGCGCGGTCGTCGAGGTGACCGACGTGGGCCCCATGTGAGCCCGGCACCGCGCGTGCCGGCAGCCTTGGACGCGAGAGAGGAACGCACGAGATGACCGGGCCGAGTCCTGCCGAACGCCTTGTCGACCTGCTGGACCTGGAAGAGATCGACCTGAACATCTTCCGGGGCAGGAGTCCCAGGGAGTCCCTCCAGCGGGTCTTCGGCGGCCAGGTCGCCGGGCAGGCGCTGGTGGCTGCGGGCCGCACCGTGGACGAGGACCGCCCCGTGCACTCGCTGCACGCGTACTTCCTGCGGCCCGGGATTCCCGGTGTGCCGATCGTGTACCAGGTGGAACGGGTCCGGGACGGGCGCTCGTTCACCACGCGGCGGGTGATCGCCGTCCAGCGGGGCCGCACGATCTTCAATCTCACCGCCTCCTTCCATGTACGGGAACCCGGCTTCGAGCACCAGCTGCCGATGCCCGAAGTGCCGGAGCCCGAGAGCCTGCCGCGGCTCGCCGACGAGGTACGACAGCGGCTGGGCACCTTGCCCGAGCCGCTGGAGCGGATGGCACGCCGGCAGGCTTTCGATCTGCGCTACGTGGACCGGCTCCGGTGGAGCACAGAGGAACTGGCAGGAGTCGAGCCGCGCAGCGCGGTGTGGATGCGGGCGACGGGCTCGCTCGGCGACGATCCGCTCGTCCACACCTGCGCGCTGACCTACGCCAGCGACATGACCCTCCTGGACGCGGTACGGCTGCCCATCGAGCCCCTGTGGGGTCCGCGCAACTTCGACACGGCCTCGCTGGACCACGCCATGTGGTTCCACCGCCCGTTCCGTGCCGACGAATGGTTCCTCTACCAGCAGGAGTCCCCCATCTCCACCGGTGCGCGCGGCCTGGCCCGGGGTCAGATCTTCGACCGGGAAGGCAACCTGATCGTCTCGGTGATGCAGGAGGGCCTGTTCCGCCCGCACAGCCCGGCGCCGGAGACCTCTTCCGGCAGGGAAGTCCGAGGAGAGACGCCCTCGTCCTGAGCGCGCACTCTCACTGCTCCGGTACGCGGGTCGCCCGGCCGCCGCGCGTGCCGGTTCCTCCGGCGGTTCGCACCCCGGGCCTCGGCCTGCGGCGGCGCAGCAGGGACCACCGGCGCCGCGGGCCGGGAGCGGTGGGCGGTCCGGCGACGGGCCGCGCGGTTCCGGGGTGGGACCGCCCCTCTCCGGCAGCAGCGCACGAGGCACCGGGGCGACCCTCGACGGGTCCGCGGCCCGGCTCGCGGACGGCGCGCGCTGCTGCGGGACCCTCGGCAGCCCTGGCGCTCTCCAGGTCGGCGTCCAGCAGGAAGCGGTACCAGCGGATCTCCTCGGCTCCTTCGGCCCGGCACACCTCCTCCAGGACGTCCCGGGTGACCTCGGCGGCGTTGCGGACCTCCAGGAAGCACGGCCGCAGCGCCCTGAGCCTGGCCCGCTCTCCCCCGTCGGGTACGGCTTCGGCGAGCGTCGCATCGTCCAGCACGCTCGCCCGTGCCGCGGCCCGCTCCCATGGGTCGGCGGCATGCCGGGTGAGCTGCTCCACCCGCCGTCCCCGCCAGCGCAGGGCGCGGTGGTCGACACCGGCCTCCAGCTCGGCCCGCAGGCCGACGGGGAGGCGCCCGGTGAGCAGTTGGGGATTGTTCTCCGCGAAGTCCCGCAGCTCTTGGGCGAGATAGAGCCAGACGACCGTGCGGTACCGGTTCACATAGAAGCTGACCGGCCCGAAGCAGCCCGCCCTGGCGAGCCGCGCGCATCGGGACGGGCTGATGTCCAGAAGTGCGGATGCCTCCCGCACGCCCATCACGCGCAGCCGTCCGCGCAGCGCACCGGGGAATCCCGGGGCGGCCTTGATCCGCTCCACTTCCTCCCTGAGCACCCGGCGTGTCCGACCCGCCGGCCCCGGTACGGTGCGCACCTCTTCGATCTGCACCGCCAGTTCGAACTCCCTGGGGCGCAGCCCCAGCTCCCGCGCGGCCGTACGCAGGCTCACCTCGGCCGTATCCCGGAGTGGAGCCGGCATACGGTGCTCCATGGGCTGGTGTCGCATACGGTCATCCCCCGTCGCTCGTCCCTCACCTTGCGTGACAACGACGGTAGCCGGGACCGAAGAATCCCGCCGAGCCTGTGGAAAACCCTAGGGACCCGCAGGCCGGTCGCCGTTCCGGGCGGCCAGCCCGAGGTGCTCGCCGACCCGGTTGACCAGCAGCGTCATCTCGTAGGCGACCTGCCCGATGTCCGCTTCGGCCTCCGCCAGGACGCACAGGCAACTGCCGTCCCCCGCCGCCATCACGAAGAACACGCCCTCGTCGAACTCGATCATGGTCTGGCGCACCCGCCCGGCCTTGAAGTGCTGCCCGGACCCCTTGGCCAGGCTGTGCAGTCCGGAGGAGACCGCGGCCAGGTGTTCCGCGTCCTCGCGCTCGAGGTCGTGGCTGCTGCCCGTCACGAGCCCGTCGTTGGAGAGGACCAACGCGTGCCGGACCGAAGAGATCCGCTTCGTGAGGTCGTCCAGCAACCAGTCGAGTCCCGTGTTCAGTGCCACGACGCGCCCCCTTTTCCTCGGCATCTGCCGTGCCACCCTTACCCACGAGAGCACAGTCAGCAACCATGAGGTGGTGATCTGTTGCGCACAGTTACTCCCCTGTCGCAACTGTCACAAGAGTAACGACGGACCGAGCCCGAATCCGCTTTGCCGAAGTGCCGGCGCGGCGGGGAGGATAGCGGGATGGCACACGACCTGGCAGACGATCGGGAGGCGGTCCGGGCCTTCTTCGGCGAGCGGGCCGCCCGTTGGGACACACGCTTCCCCGACGACGGCCCCGCCTACACCGCGGCCGTGGCCGAGGTCGGGCTGCGTCCCGGCGACACCGTGCTCGACGCGGGGTGCGGTACCGGACGGGCGCTGCCCGCACTGCGCAAGGCGGTGGGCCCGGAGGGAACGGTACTGGGCGCCGACCTCACCCCGGAGATGCTGGCAGAGGTGGTGCGGGCAGGCCGGGACGGCACGGCCCTGCTGTTCCTCGCCGATGTCGCCCGGCTCCCGTTGCCGGAGGCTTGCCTGGACGCAGTGTTCGGCGCCGGACTCGTCTCCCACCTCCCCGGCCCGGAGAGCGGTCTGCGCGAACTGGCGCGCGTCGTCCGCCCGCGCGGGCGGCTCGCGCTCTTCCACCCGGTGGGCCGCGCCGCGCTGGCAGCCCGCCGGGGCCGGCAGCTCACTCCGGACGACATCCGGGCCGAGCCGCGGCTGCGGACGCTGCTCGCCGCCACCGGCTGGCGGCTGGTGTCCTTCACCGACGAGGACGACAGGTATCTGGCGCTGGCGGAGCGGCAGGCCCGGTGATGCCCGGTGCCCGGAGCCGGGCGACCGCACCGGCATCCCGGCGGAGCGGCGCCGGCGGAACGCCTCGGGACGCCGCGCTCAGGTGTGCCGGTCACGGGATCCCTCCGCCGCCCGCGGCAGGGGACAGCCTGAGCCGTTCGGGCCGCCTTGAGCAGGAAAGACCCCCAGGTCAGCAATACGGAAACCGTTCGGATAGCCGGGGTAGCCCCTGATCTCCGGGTTCTGCCTGGCGTAGTGCGGCCGCCGGCGCGGCGGCATCAGCCGCACCCCCCGGCCGCGGAGCCGCAGTGCTCCCCGGGTCAGCCTCCGGGCGAGAACGCCCGGTTCCGGGTAGCGGAACGCCCGCAGCAGCGCGTCGTCGAGCAGCGCCAGGCTCGCACCGCGCACCACGGGTGCGAGCGGGCGCGGATACCAGGACGCCATCAGCTCCAGGGTGGCGTCGGAGACCTTCCGCGCTCCCTCGTCCCAGCCGAAGTGCTCCGCCTCGTAGCGGTCGAGGAAGCGCTCGAACTCCGCGTAGCTGCCGGGGATCCCCCTGATGCCCATGCGTCGCCCGAGGGTGCGGTAGTAGGTGCTGACGGCGTGCAGTTCGTGGTCGGTGAGACGACGCCAGCCGAACGCGTCGAGCCAGCGCTTGGGCATGACGACGAAGGTGCACAGCACGTAGCGCATGTCGTCGTCGCTGATGTCGTAGGCGCGGTGCATCTGGTTGATCCGGCGCACCGCGGTGCGCCCCTGCACGCTGTCGAAGCCGTGCTCGACAACGGCGTCCAGCAGCAGTGCGGTGTCGTCGTAGCGCTTCTGCGAGCGGTCGGTCAGCTCCGCGGTGGCGGCCAGGAGCCTGCCGATGCTCGGCACGGCGTACGTGCGGTACAGGGCGAGTTCGAGGGCCCGGGTGAAGTCCCACGGGAACTCGTAGGCCGCGATCAGGCGGTAGATCTCATGCGCGTCCTGTTCCGGGTCGAGCCGGAGGATGTGGCTGAGCCGTTCGTAGCGGCGCACGCGGAGTGCTCCTCTCCCTCGGATCCTGGCGTCGGTCACGGAGGTGTCTCGGCTGTCCCTCGGGGACACATTCCATCTGTCGCCTCCGGACTCCGGGGGCTATCGTCACCGAGATCCACCAGGAACGGGAGGTCATCGGTGGCTGCGGAAGAGGAAGATTCGCTCTATGTGCTGACTGCCGTGCTGCTGACGCCCGCACAGTTCCCCAGTGTGCTCGCGGACGACTACCCCGCCGCCTGCGCCGCGCTGGGCCTGGAGCCCTATGCGGAGGGGTACGGGCTCGTGCTGGGACAGGACGGGGCCGGTGCGCGCTGGACCGTGGTGACGGAGGAAGTGCCGCAGGTGGCGTGTGCCATCGCGGCCTGGGACTGCGGTATGGAATCGGACCTGTCCCCGGACGAGCGGGACATCGTCGCAGTGCTGCCCGGGTGGCCGCTGGCACTCGCGGTCGCCGCACCCGGTCTGCCCGAGCCGCACGACCCGGTCCTGGAGGGGGAACTGCAGGACGCCGGACCGGTGCTCACGCCGCCGGACACCTCCGACTGGGGACCGGCGCAGCGGCGGCTGGGTGCGGACGAGATAGCGCTCCAGTGGGGGCAATGGCGGGCGCAGGTCGACGACGAGGTGGAGTTCGTGGAATCGGGCGGCGAGCCCGAGGCGCCGGTGCGGCGGGTCCTGGAGGAGGTGCGGTCCTATCTGGCGGCGCCCCCGCCGCCCGGACGGATACGGTCCGCGTTCGCCTCGGGCGACTCCCGCACCCTGCGTGCGGACGGCCCCGGCTGGAGCGTGGTGGCGCGCACCGACGACATCGCGTTCGTGCTGCTGGACGAGGCGCCCGGAGAAGTCCTTCCGGTCGGCCGCGGTCGCGAACTGCCTGAACTCCTCACGGCCCTGGACGGCATCGCCCTGCGCCCGGCGGCGTGACGGCCCGGCCCCGCCCGGCCATCCCCGCCGGCCGTCTCCCCCGGCGCATGGCTGCCGGGGCGCCCGGCGCCAAGGCCATGCCCCGTGCCGGTGAAGGCTGCGCAGGGTGCGCCGCGGGCCGCGCGGCGGTCAGCGGTCCAGTTCCTTGCGGCTGACTCTGCGCAGTCTCCTGCGCTGCGAGGGATCCAGCGCCAGGTACGCGACCGCGGGGACGCCCACGATCACCAGCAGCGCGATCCAGAACGACGTCAGCCACCACAGCAGCAACCCGACCGCCACCCCGCCGATGGCGATCTTCGCTCGGTTGGTCATCTCCGTACCTCCTCCGCACCCGCGGCGTGCCCTCTGTCGTCCAGTCCGGCAGCTCCGCCTCTCATTCCATTGAACGCCATCCGGGCACGGCGGGTTCCCTCGCCGCACGGGCGGACCACGGCGTGCCGCGGGGATTCACCGGTACGCAGCGCCCGGCCGCGGCGTGCTGTACCCTCGGCCGCTCCGCCCACTAATCAAATTTGAGGAATGCATCAGCACTGTGGCAGCGACCCTGGCAAACACCCCCCGGATGTCCCAGCTCACCGACTGCGTGGCCGTCTTTCTGCCCGCAGACCCGCCACGTCGATCCCGTGTCGCCTTCCGGCTCCCCGAAGGGACCGTGCAGCAGCCCGCCGCACCCGACACGGCACCGCCCCAGACCCGCGCAGCCGGCTGCGGGTCTGATGCCGATCCCTTCGAACTGTCAGTCGTCGTCCCGGTCGGCGGCAGTGCGGAGACCCGCACGGTGCCGGCTCTCGCTCTTCCGGTGGCGGCGGCCCTCCCCGTACTCACCAGGGCCCGTGCCGCGCGCCAGGAGGGCGGAGCGGGGCCGACCACGGCCTTCTGGGGCGCCGCCGCGCTGTTCGCCCTCCGGCTGACCGCCGAGGGACGACTGCGGCCCGGAGTGAGTCCGGCCGGCTTCGACATCTGGAGCCTGGCGCCGCTCACCGGCGAGGACCGCGCCGCGCTGGAGGAGCTGGCCGCCGCGATGCCTCCGGACGCCCACGCTGTGCCGCTGCCCGGAGGCGGTCCGCTGCGCATGCCGGAGCCCGTACCGCTGCTGCTGGCGTTCCTGGACGCCGTCGCGGACGGCCTGCCGCGCACTCCTGCCGCACCGGCCGCGGCAGGAGCGGCCGCGTTCGCCGGTGACGAACCCGCCGCGGTGCCGGAGCTGCGGCAGTGGGCCGCGGAGGTGGCAGCAGGCGTCGGCGGCAGGCTGGGCCTGTCCCTGCGGATCGAGATCGAGAGCCCGCGTGTCCCAGGCGACGCGACCGAGCCGAGCGGAACGCTCGCCGAGGAGCAGGACGGCCCGGTCTTCCGAGGAGTGCTGCAACTGCACGCACCGGCCGACAGCGCGCTGGTCGCCGACGCCGCAGCGGTGTGGGCGGGCACCGCGCCTCTGACGGAACGATTCGGTCCGCAGGCGCGCACGGACGCGCTCCTCGCGCTGCGGCGTGCGGCTGCTGTCTGGGAGCCGCTCACCCCGCTGCTGTCGGCGGCGGTGCCCGACGCGCTCGAACTCGCCGAGGAGGAAGTGGCCGAACTGCTGGGCACCTCTGTTCCGCACGCCTTGGCCGCCGCGGGCGTCCAGGTGCACTGGCCACGGGAGTTCGCCCGGTCACTCAGCTCCCGCGCCGTGATCGGCCCGGACGACGGAGCGGTTGCCTCCGGCACCGGCAGGCAGGACCAGCACCGCCGGGGGCTGCCCTCCCAGCTGGACCCCGGCGCGCTGCTGCGCTTCGACTGGCGCTTCGCCATCGGCGACCAGGAGGTGACCCGCGCCGAACTCGACCGGCTGGCGGAGGCGGGACGCCCGTTGGTGCGGCTGCGCGACCAGTGGGTGCTCGTCGCTCCTCAGGAGATCGCGGCCGCGCAGCAGCGCGAGGACCGCAAGGTGGGCACGCTGGAGGCGCTCGACGCCGTCCTCACCGGAACGCCCGGCACCGGAGCAGCCGACCAGGAGGCTGCACGCGTCGAGGTCGAGGCCACCGGGTGGCTGGAGACCCTGCGGGAGCGGCTGTCGGATCCGGAACGGCGCGAGGAGCCTCCGCTGCCTCCGCCCGCCGAACTGAGAGCGACGCTGCGCGACTACCAGTTGCGCGGTCTGGACTGGCTGCACCGGATGACATCGCTCGGCCTCGGCGGCTGCCTCGCCGACGACATGGGGCTGGGCAAGACACTCACCCTGATCGCGCTCCACCTGCGCAGGCAGCACGTCGAGGGCTGCGGCGGACCGACCCTGGTGGTGTGTCCCGCGTCCCTGGTGGGCAACTGGCAGCGGGAGATCGAGCGATTCGCGCCGGAGACCCCGGTGCGCCGCCACCACGGCCCGAACCGCTCGCTGGAGGGACTGCGCGAGGGCGAGTTCGTGCTGACGACCTACGGCACGATGCGGCTGGACTCCGCTCGCCTGGTCCCCGGCGACGGCGGGTCCTGGGGCATGGTCGTCGCGGACGAGGCCCAGCACGTCAAGAACCCGTTCGCGGCCACCGCCAAGGCCCTGCGCACGATCCCGGCACGGGCACGAGTGGCGCTGACGGGCACGCCGGTGGAGAACGACCTCTCCGAACTGTGGGCGGTGCTCGACTGGACCACCCCGGGGCTCCTGGGCCGCCTCGGCACGTTCCGCAGACGCTACGCGGACGCGGTCGAGGGTGGCGACCCGGTGGCCGCGGAGCGGCTGGCACGGCTCGTGCGGCCGTTCCTGCTGCGGCGGCGCAAGACCGATCCGGGTGTCGCGCCCGAGCTCCCGCCGAAGACCGAGACCGACCGCGCGGTCGCCCTGACCCCGGAACAGGCGGGGCTCTACGAGGCCGTGGTGCGCGAGAGCCTGGAAGCGCTGGAGGGCACCGAAGGGTTCGAACGGCGCGGCCTGGTGGTCGAACTGCTCACCTCGCTCAAGCAGATCTGCAACCACCCCGCGCAGTACCTCAAGGAGCACGGCGGCCGGCTGCCCGGCCGCTCCGGAAAACTGGAACTGCTGGACGAACTGCTGGACGTCCTGCTGGCGGAAGGAGCCTCCATCCTCGTCTTCACGCAGTACGTGCAGATGGCGCGGCTGCTCGAACGCCATCTCGCCTCCCGGCGCGTACCCACCCAGTGCCTGCACGGAGGTACCCCGCTGCCCAGGCGGGACGAGATGGTGCGCCGCTTCCAGGAGGGGTCCGCACCGGTGTTCCTGCTCTCCCTCAAAGCCGCCGGGACCGGTCTGAACCTCACGCGTGCGAGCCATGTCATCCACTACGACCGCTGGTGGAACCCGGCCGTCGAGGCCCAGGCCACCGACCGCGCCCATCGCATCGGCCAGACCAGGCCCGTTCAGGTGCACCGACTGGTCACAGAGGGAACCGTCGAGGACCGGATCGCCGCCATGCTGCGGCGCAAGCAGGCACTGGCGGACTCCGTGCTCGGCACGGGTGGGGAGTCGGCGCTGACCGAACTGACGGACGCAGAGCTGGCCGAGCTCGTCGAACTGCGGAAGGTGGAGCGTTGAGCGGCGGGGACGAGCAGGAGCACCCCCTTGTGGAGGCAGGAAGCGGGGCGGACATGAACACACCGGCGCACGCGGAGCACGACGGGGGGCGCGAACGTGTCTTCGCGCCGCCGCCCCCCGGTCAGGGCCGGGCCTTCGCCCGCACCTGGTGGGGCCGGACCTGGCTCAGAGCACTCGAGGACACCGCGCTGGACGGTGCACAGCTCAAGCTGGGCCGCGCGTTCGCCCGGCGGGGTGCGGTGGGGGCCGTCTCCGTCCGCCCCGGCCGCATCACCGCGGTGGTCCTCGGCACCGACCGGACACCGTGCCGCGCCGATGTGCTGCTGCGCGAACTCACCGCGGAGGAGTGGGACCGGCTGCTGGACGTGGTCGCCGCGCAGTCGGGCCACATCGCCGCGCTGCTGGACCGGGACATGCCGCCCCGGCTGGTGGAGGACGCGGCCGATGCCGGACTGGACCTCCTGCCCGGCGTCGGCGACCTGGACCCCGAGTGTGCGTGCGGCGGATGGGACCACTGCGCGCACACGGCCGCGCTCAGCTACCAGACCGCACGGCTGCTGGACGAGGACCCGCTCGCCCTGCTGCTGATGCGGGGGCGGGGAGAGCGGGAACTGCTGGAGACGCTGCAGGTGCGCAGCGCGGCACAGGCTGCGGGGAAGGGCGGCGGACCGCTCGGGGCAGCCGCGCACGAAGAGGACGGGCCGGAGGGGGTGGACGCCGTGGAGGCGTTCGCACTCGGGATGCTCCTGCCTCCGCTGCCCGAACCGCCCGCGCCGGTGAGCGGAGCCGCCGGGACGGCGGCGCTGGACGGCGCCGCCGAGGTGCCGGGCCTGGACGTCGGCGCGCTCTCCTTCCTGGCCGCGGACGCCGCCGCGAGAGCTCGCCGCATGCTGGCGGCGGCCGTCTCCCCGCAGGCGTCCGGCCCGCCTGTGCGGCGGCCGCTGACTGCCCGGGAGGACGCTGTGCGACTCGCCGCGGCACGCCCCGGTCCGGACGTCGCGGCCCGTCTCGCCGCGTTCTGCGGCTGCTCGGCGGCTGAGCTCGAAATCGCCGTACGGGCCTGGGGGTTCGGCGGCGCGGAGGCGCTGGCGGTGCTGGCGGACCGCTCGGTGTCGCCCGCGGAGCTGCGGCAGGCGCGTGACGAACTCGACCTCGCCTGGGGCGAGGGGGAGAGCCGCCCGGTGCTGCAGGGCGAGGGCCCGCACTGGACGGCGGAGGGAGGAGAGGCGCAGCTCCGGTACGGGCCGGACGGCCGCTGGTGGCCCTTCCGCAGGCGGGGGCAGGCATGGTGGCCGGTGGGCGGGCCGGAGCGGGACCCGGCAGCCGCGCTCGCGGCCGCGTCCGCCGACGACGGGGAGTCGCCGGCCGGGGTCTGAACACGGGCGTGCCGCCGCCCCGGGACACGGGCGGCGGCACGGACCGACGGTGTGCTGTCAGGCGAGGCCCTCCAGAACGGGGAGATAGCCACCGGACTGCCCGGCGGCGGTGGGGTGATAGGACTCGTCGATCGGGAAGGTGACGCTGTGCAGCCACCAGTTCTCCGAGCAGATCTCGTGGCCCGAGAAGGTGGGACGGACGTCACCGAAGCTGAAGCCGTGGTCGGCGGCGCGCTTCGCGGTGACCTCGTTCAGCGCGTCGGACGCGGAGTTGATGGCTTCGCGGGACTTCTCACTGATGCCCACGAAGCAGCCGCCGTCGAGTTCGTAGATGTGGGGATAGCCCAGTACGACGACCTTCGCGGAGGGGGCTCGCTGGGCGATGGCGTCGTAGACGCCGTCGAGCTTGCCCGGCAGGGTGTTCTCGACGTACTCGCGGGCCTTCTGGACACGCGCCAGGCAGGCGCTCTGGCCGCGGGTGACGCAGGTCGTCATGGTGTCGGCGAACCCGGCGTCGTTCCCGCCGACACTGATGCTCACCAGGCCCGTGGAGGAGTCGAGGGGGCCGAGCTGGCCGGCGAGCACGTCGCCGGTGCGCGCGCCGGAGCAGGCCGTGAAGTCGAAGGACGAGGGGGAGTTGGCGGCTTTCCAGAGGTTCGGGTAGGCGTGCGCGCTTCGCTTGCAGCCGCCTCCCGCGTAGTCCCCGGCGCCCACTCCGGAGGAGTAGGAGTCGCCGAGGGCCACATAGCCGGTCGCGGCCGCCTCGTCGGCGGAGGCGGACGCGGCACCGGTGAGGGAGGAGAGTCCGAGGAGGACGGCAACGGCGGCAGCCGTGGAAGTCCATCTGCGCAGCTTCATGGGGCCTCTCAGGGATAGGCACGGTTGGAACTGCTGTCACTTCGGTCGCGGCTGGACTTACCCTGCGATCGATGCGTCCATGCCAACTTTGGAGCCTCAACTACGCGCGCAGATCGTCGCGTTGGCGCGACGGGGGAGAGCGTGCTCCCGGCCGATCACACCGGCCGGGTCGCACCGGACCGGGTCACACCAGGGGCTTGGAGAGCTGCTTGCCCTTGCCGGCCGTCAGGCTGCACGTGACATAGCTCAGGGCCGTACCCGCGTTCTCCGCCTTGGGGTAGGTGATGAGCGTCCCGCCCACCGTGCCGCGCGGCTGCTTCGCCGCCTTGTCGCGCAGCAGGGTGCGGCACATCGAGTCCGCCTTGCTGCGTACCGCGCCGTCTGTGCTGTAGTCCCCGGTGAGCTTCTTGCGGCTCACCACCTCCGCGTCGTGGGACTCGTCGCAGTCGCGATCGATGATCGCGCCCTCGCGCTCCTCGGATTCGTCGAAGCAGTCACCGACGCGGAGGAGGAACGACGGGAGCGGCACATCGCTGGGGCTCTCGTCGGGGTCCTCCGAGGGCTCGTCCGGATCCGGGTAGTCGGTCGCCTCCTCGTCGGAGGGCTCGTCCGTCGGCGTCGGACTCGGTTCCGGGGAGGACGAGGACGACGGCGAAGGGGACGGCTTGCCGTCAGCCGAGCTGTCGGAATCGGAGTCGCCGCGCGTCAGGTACACGACGGACGCGGTGATCAGAGCGAGAGCGACGACAGCCGCCGCGACCACCGCTGCCACCGTCTTCCCGGTGTTCCGGCCGGGCGGCGGCGGAGGCGGCGGCCATCCGCCACCCGGAGTCGCACCGAAACCACCGGAGTCGGGAGGCCCGAAACCTCCTCCCGGAGGCTGCGCCGGAGGCGGCGGGCTGCCTGGAGGCGGATGATTCGGCGGCGGTGGCATCGTCATGCGCACCACTCTGTCATGTCGCACTCACTGTCGGCATCGAGGTTCCCGAGGAGGCACCCGTTCCGGTGCGAGACGCGCTCCCTCCCTCAACAGCGGCCCGGCCGGAGCCGCGACGGCGGACGTCGCGGCTCCGGAGACCGGGCCGGCGGTCACCGGACCGGGCCTGCGGTCACTTGACCCCGACGCCGCCGTACCCCATATGACGCCGGAGGTCGGCACCGCTCGGCACGGGCCCGTCCGGCCGCCACAGCGGGAGCTGGACCAGACCGGGCTCCAGAAGCTCGAATCCCTCGAAGAAGGCGGAAATCTCCTGCCCGGTCCGCCACTGGGCGCTGGAGGTGGACTCCTCGTTGTAGACCTTCGCGACCTTCCCGAAGCCGTCGCTCGGGTTGAAGTCCGCCGTCGCGTGGCTGAGGATCAGGCGGCTTCCGGCGGGCAGCCGCTCGGTCAGGGACCGTACGATGCCCACCGCGTCCTCGGCGTCGGTGACGAAGTGCAGCACGGCGAGCAGCGCCAGCGCGACCGGCTCGTCGAAGTCGATGAGGTCCCGGGTGACCGGGTGGTCGAGGATCGCGGCCGGATCGCGGATGTCGGCCAGGACGAAGCCGGCGTTGCCGGAGTTGGTCAGCTTCGCTCCGGCGTAGGCGGCGACGATCGGGTCGTTGTCCACATAGGCGACCCGCACTCCGGGGTCCACCTGGCGGGCGATGTCATGGGTGTTGGGCGAGGTGGGGATGCCCGTGCCGATGTCGATGATCTGGCGGACACCGCTGTCGACCGCCGTCCGCACAGCCCGGTGCATGAAGTCCCGGTTGCTGCGGGCGGTGACGCCCACGTCCGGCAGAGCCTTGAGGATGCGGTCCGCCGCGTCCCGGTCGGCCTCGTAGTTGTCCTTGCCCCCGAGGTAGTAGTCGTACATCCGGGCCGGGTGCGGCCTGGTGGTGTCTATCTCATCCGGGCTGAATCCAGCCTCCGACACGTGCTTCTCCCACTCGTCCGTCGATCCGGACCGGGCTTTCGCGGTCCGGTGGTGTGCTCAGCCGACCAGGAAGTCGGCTTCCCCCGCTTTGGCCGCCTCGATGAAACCCGAGATGTCACTCCGGCTGCAGATGAGCGCCGGGCCGTCGGGATCGGTGGACTGGCGCAGCGCGACCCGGCCGTCGGCCAGCTTGAGCGCCTCCACGCAACTGCCGCCGTTGCCGCCGCTCCAGGGCTTGCGCCAGCCCTCGTCGCCCAGATGTGCGGCGGGCATCCCGTTGTAGATTCGACCCATGGTTCAGATCTCCTTGCGCAGTGCACTCAGGACCGCCCGGGTCCGCACCAGCGGCACGGCCTGGGCGCTCATCCGGTCCAGCGCCTCGAGGAACACGCTGACGTCGTCGCGCTGGTCGAAGTAGACCGCACCCACGAGGCTCTCTGCGCAGACCATGTCGGGCAGTTCGTCGAGAGGGAACCGGAAGAGGTGGAAGGGGCCGTACATGGCCGGATGCGGTCCCGCACTGAACGGCATGATCTGCAGTGCCACGTTCGGCCGCTCGATGGCCTGGATGAGGTGGTCGATCTGCTCGCGCATCACATCGGGCGAACCGAGCGGGCGCCGCAGAACCGTCTCGTCGATGACGGCCCACAGCAGCGGCGGATTCGCCTCCTGGGTGAGCACGGTCTGCCGTTCCATGCGCAGCGCGACACCCCGTTTGATCTCCGCCTCCGGTGCGTGCGGCATGCCCGCACGCAGTACGGCTCTGGCGTAGCTCTCCGTCTGCAGCAGTCCGGGGACGTAGTGCGGCTCGTAGGCGCGGATGACCTCGGACTCGCTCTCCAGACTCACGAACACGCTGAACCACTCGGGCAGCACGTCTCGGTACCGGTGCCACCAGCCGGGCTGGTTGGCCTCCCGGGCGAGCGAGACGAAGCCGTCGATCTCGTCGGGATCGCTCACCCCGTAGGTGCGCAGCAGCTTCTCCACATAGGGGACCTTGAGGCCGACCTCCGCCTTCTCCATCCGGCGGATGGTGGCGTGCGTGACGTCGAGGGATCTGGCCGCCTGCTCGAAGGTCACTCCTGCACGCTCACGCAGGTGCTGCAGTCTCTTTCCGAGCACCACACGCAGCACGGTGGGCGCCGCACCGCCCGTCCGTGAGTCCGCCACAGCCGCTCCCCTCCAACTGACATCGGTAGAGGGAAGTTTGGCATGTGCCAGCTCGCCAGCACACCCTGTCAAACACAATTCTGCAATTCACAGACTGATCCTTGCCTAACGCGAGTGACGAACCGCATAGTGGAGCCGTGGCTGCCCCCCATGACGCCCTGCCTTTAGAACACCGGCCAGACGGCGCACCGACGACCCGTCCGCTGCGCGACGCCTTTCACCTGCCGGCCCGCGACACCTCCGTGGCCCTGGCACGCGCACGCGTGCTGGAGAGACTCCGCGAGTGGTATGTCGACGACGAGTCCAACGCCGACGCGCAACTGCTCATGTCCGAGCTGTTCACCAACGCCGTCCGCCACACGGACAGCGAGAAGGTGAGCTGCGAGCTGTGGGTCATCGGAGTGCGACTCCGCCTCGAGGTGGCGGACGAGGGCGGCGGCCAGTCGGTCATGCGCGTGGAGGACGCGGACCGCGGCCGGACCGGCGACGACGAGCGCGAGAACGGAAGGGGCCTGCTGCTGGTGAGCGTGCTCGCCGACGACTGGGGCATACGCAGGGCCCGCACCAGCGGCTCCGAGTCGACGACGGGGCACGCGGTGTGGGCCGAACTGGAATGCAACCGGACACACGGCTGACGCTCCGCCCGCGAAGCGACGGCGGACGCAGAGCTGACAGCGCCCCGCACCGGTGGCAGGATGCACGGCACTTACCGGCCATGATCGGGCTCCTTTGCCGACCTGTCCCCCTTGTGGAGGCGCTGTGTCCGCACGATCCACGCGTAAGCGACAGTACGGGATATCACTGACCGCCGTCGTGACGGCCGCCCTGCTGGCGGCCGTCACCGCCTGTTCCAGCACCAAGACCTCGGGCAAGAGCGGTGACGAGGTGCAACTGGTGTCCTCGGGCAAACTCACCGTCTGCACCCATCTGCCCTACGAGCCCTTCCAGTTCAAACAGGGCAAGAAGATCGTCGGCTTCGATGTCGACCTCGTCGACCTGGTCGCGAAGGACCTCGGCGTCGAGCAGAAGATCGTGGACACCCCGTTCGAGGGGATCCAGTCCGGCGAGGACCTCAACGCGGGCAAGTGCGATCTCGCCGCCGCGGGCATGACCATCACCCCGGTGCGCGAGAAGAACCTCGACTTCTCCGCCCCCTACTTCGAGGCGACCCAGGCACTGCTGACCGCGAAGGGCGGGAAGGGCGGGAAGTACGACTCCCTGGACGACCTCAAGGGCAGGAAGCTGGGGGTCCAGCAGTCCACCACGGGCGAGGAGTACGCCAAGAAGCACGCCGACGGCGTCACCGTCCGCCACTACGAGGACCTCGCCCTGCTGCTCAGCGCCGTCAAGACCGGTCAGGTCGACGCGGGGATCAACGACAACGGCGTGCTCTACGACTACGCGAAGAAGAACCCGGACACTGAGGTCACCACCGAGTTCGACACCGGTGAGCAGTACGGCATCGGTGTGCGCACCGGCAACGACGCACTGCGCAAGCAGATCGACAAGACACTCAAGAAGGCCAAGGCCGACAAGCGGTACGACAAGCTCTACAAGAAGTGGTTCGGCACGGAGCCGAAGAAGTGAGCCGCCGCAACCGCACCCGCGCCATCCGCACCGCCCAGTACGGCATGCTGCTGGCCGTGGTGCTGGCCCTCGCCCTCGCCGCCGACTGGGGCGAGCTGCGCCGCGCGTTCTTCGACGTCGAGGTCGCGAAGAAGCAGTTCCCGGACGTGGTGACCACCGCCTTGGTCAACACGGTGATCTACACGGTGCTCGGCTTCGCCTTCGGGCTGGTGCTGGGGCTGCTGCTGGCCCTGATGCGGCTGTCGCAGGTACCGCCGTACCGCTGGCTGGCTGTCGCCTACATCGAGTTCTTCCGCGGCGTACCGGCGCTGCTCGTGTTCATCGCGCTCGGCTTCGGCGTACCGCTGGCGTTCCAGGTCTCCATCAACCAGTACGTGACGGTGATGCTGGCTCTGGGGCTGGTCGGCGCCGCCTACATGGCCGAGACGATCCGTGCGGGCATCCAGGCGGTTCCCCGGGGCCAGACCGAGGCGGCCCGCTCCCTGGGGATGTCGCCGCTGTGGGCCATGGTCTCGATCGTCATCCCGCAGGCGTTCCGGATCGTGCTGCCGCCGCTCGCCAACGAGCTGATCCTGCTGACCAAGGACTCCTCGCTGGTGTATCTGCTCGGGCTGTCGATGGACCAGTACGAGTTGGCGAAGTTCGGCAGGGACGCGCTCAACCAGCACCGCAGCCTCACCCCGATCCTGATCGCGGGGCTGTTCTACCTGGCCATCACGCTGCCCCTGGGCCACCTGGTGCGGCGCCTGGAGGCCCGTACGGCGAAGGCGAGGTGACCGGGGTGGGTGAGAGCGAGACGACCGGGGCGGCCGTGGCGGACGCGGCCGCCATCGAGGTGCGGGGACTGCGCAAGTCCTTCGGCGAGCTGGAGGTGCTGCGCGGGATCGACGTCACGGTGCGGCGCGGCGAGGTGGTCTGCGTCATCGGCCCGTCCGGGTCGGGGAAATCGACACTGCTGCGCTGTGTGAACCTGCTGGAGGAACCCACATCCGGCACGGTGCGTGTGGCCGGTACCGAGGTCACCGACCCGGAGGTGGACATCGACCGGGTCCGGCGCCGCATCGGCATGGTCTTCCAGTCGTTCAACCTGTTTCCCCACCTGACCGCTCTGGGCAACCTGACGATCGCGCAGCGCCGGGTACTGGGGCGGGGCAGGGCGGAGGCGGAGGAGGTCGCACGGCACAATCTGCGCCGTGTGGGACTCACGGACAAGGAGTCCGGCTACCCCGCCCAGCTCTCCGGAGGGCAGCAGCAGCGGGTGGCGATCGCCCGCGCCCTGTCCATGGGCCCTGAGCTGATGCTGTTCGACGAACCGACCTCGGCGCTCGACCCGGAGCTGGTCGGCGATGTCCTGGCGGTGATGCGCGGACTGGCCGACGAGGGGATGACCATGCTGGTGGTCACCCACGAGATGAGCTTCGCCCGGGAGGTGGCCGACCGGGTGGTCTTCATGGACGACGGACTGATCGTCGAGGAGGGGCCGCCCGAGCAGGTCGTGGGCGCGCCGCGGCAGGCCCGTACTCGCGCCTTCCTCTCCCGGGTGCTGGATCCGGCGGCCGCCGGGGGGCCGGAGAGCGGCACGGCACGGCCGGAACCACCGGCCGAGCCGCCCGGCCGGGCCCCGGAGGAGGTGCGCAAGCGGCCGCTCCGGTAGCGGGGGCCGCCGCGCGGAAGGACGCCGTCCGCTGCCGGAGGTCAGCAGGCTGTCGGACCCGTGCTCTACATTTCCTCTCATCGAGGACGAGTGGTCCGCCGGCGCCGATGGGCGACCGGAGCAGAACGAAAGGCCAGGACTATGGCAGACAGCCCCCGCTCGGCGGACACTCCCGTGGCCGAACTCCCCGGCAGCCCGGAAGAGCTCCTGGAGCAGGCGAAGCCTTACCGCAACGAGCTGCTGGCGCACTGCTACCGGATGATGGGCTCGGTGCACGACGCCGAGGACCTGGTGCAGGACACCTTTGTGCGCGCCTGGAAGGCCGGGGACCGGTTCGAGGGCAGGTCCTCGCTGCGCACCTGGCTCTACCGGATCGCCACCAACGCGTGTCTGACCGCGATCGAACAGCGCGGCCGCCGGCCGATGCCCTCCGGGCTGGGCGCGCCCAGCGACGACCCGGAGCGCCCGGTGGTCGAGGCCCCGGAGGTGCCGTGGCTGGAGCCGATCCCGGATGCCATGTTCGCGGGCTCCTCCGGGCCCACGGACCCGGCCTCGGTGGTGGTGGGCCGCTCGTCGATGCGGCTGGCGCTGGTGGCGGCCCTGCAGCACCTGCCGACCCGGCAGCGGGTCGTCCTGCTGCTGCGGGATGTGCTCAAGTGGCGCGCGGCCGAGGTCGCCGAACTCCTCGGGACGACGACGGCGAGCGTGAACAGCGCCCTGCAGCGGGCCCGCGCCCAGCTCGAACAGGTCGCCCCCGTGGAGGAAGAGCTGACCGAACCGACCGAACCGGCGGCGCGGGAGCTGCTGGACCGGTACGCGGCGGCGTTCGAGCGTTCCGACGTGACGGCCATCGTGGACCTGTTCAAGGAGGACGCCGTCTGGGAGATGCCTCCCTTCCCGGAGTGGTTCCGCGGCCGGGAGAACATCGTGCGGCTCATCGGGGCCCAGTGCCCCATCGGCCGCGACGAGGGCCTCATGCTGCCGACCTGGGCCAACGGCCAGCCCGCCTTCGGGCTCTACAGCCTGCGGGAGGACGGCGTGCATCGGCCGTTCCAGCTCCAGGTGCTCACACTGCGGGACGGGCAGATCGCCCATGTGGGCGCGTTCTTCGGCGAGGAGCTGTTCGCCACGTTCGGCCTCCCGGCCCAGGTGAGCGCGCAGGAGGCCGCGGCGCTGCGGCGCTGAACCGGCTGAACCGTCGGCGGGGCCGCCGGCGCCCCGCCGCAACGGCGCCGCGGTACCCGCCCGGGACGGGTCGGCGGCGCGCCGTGCGGCGGGGCCGCGCAGCGTTCGCGGGGCCCCGCCCCCACTCCGCGGCAGCGGGAGCCCCTCGGGAGCGTCGGCCCCGTGGCGGCTCAGACGCCCAGCAGATGGTCCATTGCCAGCTGGTCGAGGTGTTCGAAGGCCATGCCCCGTTCCGCTGCCGCCGCGGGATCGAAGTCCTCGAAGGCGGCGCGGTCCGCGAGCAGCGCATCCGGCGTCTCCTGCGGTCCGAGCGTCGGGCGGGAGAGCTCGTCCACTCGCGCGGCCCGCAGTGCCTCCTGGACGGCGGGGTCGGCGCGGAACGCGGCGGCGCGTTCGCGCAGGACGAGGTAGTTGCGCATGCAGCCCGCCGCCGAGGCCCACACCCCGGCGGTGTCCTCGGTGCGCGGGGGCTTGAAGTCGAAGTGCCGCGGGCCCGCGTAACCGCTCTGCTCCAGCAGGTCGACCAGCCAGAACGCGGCACGGAGATCCCCGGCCCCGAACCTCAGGTCCTGGTCGTACTTGACGCCGGACTGGCCGTTGAGGTCCAGATGGAAGAGCTTGCCGGCCCAGATGGCCTGCGCGATGGCGTGCGGGTAGTTCAGCCCCGCCATCTGCTCGTGTCCGACCTCCGGGTTGACCCCGAAGAGCTCGGGCCGCTCCAGACGCCCGATGAAGGCGAGGGCGTGTCCGACCGTCGGCAGCAGGAGGTCCCCGCGCGGCTCGTTGGGCTTCGGCTCCAGGGCGAAGCGCAGGTCGTAGCCCTGTCCGGTGACGTATTCGGCCAGCAGGTCGAAGGCTTCCTTCAGCCGGTCCAACGCGGCTCGGACGTCTTTGGCGGCGCCGGACTCGGCACCCTCCCGACCGCCCCAGGCGACATAGGTGTGGGCGCCCAGTCCGGCGGCCAGGTCGATGTTGCGCATCGTCTTGCGCAGGGCGAAGCGCCGTATCTCCCGGTCGTTGGCGGTGAACGCGCCGTCCTTGAAGACGGGGTGGGTGAACAGGTTCGTCGTGGCCATGGGCACCGCCATGCCGGTCGCCTCCAGCGCCTTCCGGAACCGTGCGACGTGCGCCTCCCGTACCCGCTCCGGGGCACCGAAGGGGACGAGGTCGTCGTCGTGGAAGGTGACTCCGTAGGCGCCCAGTCCGGCGAGCCGGTGCACCGTCTCGACCGGGTCGAGGGGCTCTCTCGTCGCGTCGCCGAACGGGTCCCGGCCCTGCCAGCCCACCGTCCACAGGCCGAAGCTGAACTTGTCCGCCGGTACGGGCACGTAGCTCATGCTGTCGTTCCTCTCCCGCGCACCGTCGCCCTGGGTACGCACAGGCGGACACCGTGGTGCGCAGCTATTCGTCATGGCAGCTTACAAATTAGTATGCGCACAGCACCGGCAGCCAGGGAAGGGAGCGGCAGTCCATGAGCGCACCGGAAGGCCCGTTCGTCATCGGGGTCGACAGCTCGACCCAGTCCACCAAGGCCCTCGTGGTGGACGCCGCGACCGGCCAGGTGCTCGCCCGCGGCCAGGCACCGCACACCGTCTCCCCGGGCGACCGCCGCGAGTCGGACCCCGAAGAGTGGTGGCAGGCGCTCCGCACCGCGGTGGGGCAGTGCGGGCGGGCCGCCGGCGAGGCCGCCGCCGTGTCCGTCGCGGGCCAGCAGCACGGCCTGGTGACGCTGGACGGCGCGGGAGATCCGGTGCGCCCCGCACTGCTGTGGAACGACGTGCGCTCAGCACCCCAGCGCGACCGTCTGGTCGCCGATCTCAGCGGCCCCACGGCATGGGCCGAGCGCGTCGGCAGCGTCCCGGCACCGGCCTTCACCGTCACCAAATGGGCCTGGCTGCGGGAGAACGAACCGGAAGCCGCCCGGTCGACGGCTGCCGTGCGGCTTCCGCACGACTTCCTGACCGAGCGGCTGACCGGTCAGCCGGGCACCGACCGGGGCGACGCGTCGGGCACCGGCTGGTGGTCCTCGGCGACCGGCTCCTACGACACGCAGATCCTGGAGCTCGCCGGACTGGACCCCGCCCTGCTGCCGCCCGTGCTCAGCTCCGGGGAAGCGGCGGGCACGGTCAAGGAGACCGGCGACGGGTTCCTGACGGCGGGCACCCTGGTGGCGACCGGCACCGGGGACAACATGGCGGCGGCACTCGGCCTGGGACTGCTGCCGGGGCAACCGGTGCTCAGTCTCGGCACCTCGGGCACCGTGTACGCCGTCTCCGACCGCCGCCCCGCCGACCCGAGCGGAACGGTCGCGGGCTTCGCGGACGCGCACACCGGCTGGCTGCCGCTGGCCTGCACTCTCAATTGCACCCTGGCCGTGGACCGGATGGCCGCACTGCTCTCCCGGGACCGCGAGGACGTGGAAGCGGGCGGGCGGGTCACCGCGCTCCCCTTCCTCGACGGCGAGCGCACTCCCGACCTCCCGTACGCGACCGGACTGCTGAGCGGGCTCCAGCACGCCACGACAGGCGGCCAGGTGCTCCAGGCCGCCTACGACGGCGCCGTCTTCGCACTGCTGCGCGCTCTCGACCGGGTGCTGGCCGAGGGCGGGGGCGGGGGCGCGGCCGCGGAGCAGGACACGCCGCTGCTGCTGATCGGCGGCGGCGCCAAGGGCGCGGCGTGGCGCGAGACGGTGCGGCGGCTGTCCGGACGGGCCGTCCAGGTACCCGGCGCGCAGGAGCTGGTGGCGCTGGGGGCCGCGGCACAGGCCGCGGGGCTGCTGCTGGGCGAGGACCCCGGCGCCGTCGCCCGCCGCTGGCGCACCGCGCAGGGCGCCTCCTACGAGCCCGTGCCCCGCGACGACGACGCGCTGGCCCGCCTCTCGGCGACGCTCGAAGGGGCGGGTGCGCTGCTCGGCCGGCGCCCGTGACGGGCGGACCTCCGGAACCGGCACCGGCACCGGCACCGGCACCTGACAGCCGGTCGCGCATGCGTCTGCGCCCCTCCGCCGCGGCTCCGGCCGCCGGCCCCGGCCGTACGGAGCGGTGTACCGACAGGCTCCGACGGACCCTCGGTGCGCCACGAGAAGGAGCCGTTCGATGGCAGCTCAGACACCCGGACCCCAGCGGGAGATACGCAGGCGCAACCTCTCGCGCGTGCTGTACGCGGTGGCCCAGCAGGGGCCTTCGTCCCGTGCGGCGGTGGCGACGCGGCTGGGGCTGACGCGTACGGCCGTCTCGACCCTCGTGGACGAACTGCTGCGCGGCGGCCTGCTGACCGAGCAGGGGCCGGCACCGGCGGCCGGCGGACCCGGGCGGCCCGGTACCGCGCTCGCGCTCCCCGACAGCGGGCCGTGCGGTCTGGGTGCCGAGATCGGCGTCGACCATCTGGCGGTCTGCGCGATCGACCTACGAGGCCGGGTGCGCGCCCGCGCGGAGGCCGACTCGCCGGGCAGGGACAGCGTGCCGGACGCCGTCCTCACACCGCTGCGGGAGCTGGTGGACCAGGTGGCAGCCCGGGCGCGCGAGCTCGGACTGGCCCCGGCCGCCCTGGCGGTGGCGGTACCCGGGCTTGTCACCCGCGGCACGGCGACCGTCGTCCGCGCCCCCAACCTCGGATGGCACGGTGTCGACCTCACTCCCCCGCTCGCGGAGGCGGGAGCGGAACGGGATCCCTTGCCGCTGCTGGTGGACAACGAGGCCAACCTCGGAGCACTCGCCGAACTCTGGCTGAGCGGCGGCAGGGTCCCCCGGGACTTCGTGCACGTCTCGGCAGAGGTCGGCATCGGTGCCGCCGTGGTGCTGGACGGCGCGCTGCTGCGCGGCCACCGCGGGTTCGCCGGGGAGATGGGCCACATGCCGGTACACCCCGACGGAGAGAGGTGCGCCTGCGGGGGCAGAGGGTGCCTGGAGCAGTACGCCGGTGAGCCGGCCCTGCTCCGGGCCGCCGGGATCCCGGCCGACGGGCCGCGGGCCGCGGCACTGGCCGCCCTCCGGCAGAGTGCGGCATCAGGCTGCGTGCGCGCGCTGGACGCTCTGGGAACAGCCGGTGGCGCGCTGGGACTGGCGCTGGCCGGAACGGTGAATCTGCTCGACCCCCGGGCTCTGGTGCTCGGCGGCGTACTGGCCCGCTTCGCCCCCTGGCTGCTGCCGTCCCTGGAGCGGGAACTGAGGGAGCGCACGGCGGCACCTGGTGCCCTCCCGGAACTGCTCGTCTCGGAACTGGGCGCGGACGGACCGCTGCTGGGCGCTGCCCACACAGCCGTGCGCGTGGTACTGGACGACCCGCTCGCCTACCCGGCCGGGCGCCGGGGATGACCTGACCGGCACGGGCCGAGACCCGGGCCGGTCAGCTGTCCGCGGCGCCCTCCCGGCTGCGACGCTCCCGCTGCACTGGGACGGGACACCGCCGGGGCACCGCACGACGGCCACAGGTCGGTCCATTGGCACATTCTGGCGACTCTTGGCAGCCCTTCCGGGGGCTGCCATCATCAACGCGCGTCAACTCGCCCTGCACGTGCACCCATTCCCCCCCACTGGGAGACACGATGGACTCAGCACGCCAGAACCCCGCGCCCTTCCCCTCACGCCCCCGCCTCCCCCGGCGCGCACTGCTGCGCGGAGGGGCAGGCTTCACTCTCGCGGCAGGACTCGCGGGAGCCTCGCTCGTCTCGGGCGGAGCCGCGGCAGCCCGGTCCAGAAGGCCGCTCGCCGTGGACTATCCGGCGGCGGAGTGGGTCCCCGCTTCCTCCTCCAACTACACGAAGGCGAACCGGCCCGCGCAGTACCCGGTCGAGTTCGTGATCATCCACGTCACGCAGGAGTACTACGCGGACACGCTGGAGATCTTCCAGAACCCCGACAAGGCGGTCTCCGCGCACTACGTGGTGCGCTCGGACGACGGCCACGTGGCCCAGATGGTGCGCGAGAAGAACGTGGCCTGGCACGCGGGCAACTGGAACTACAACACGCGCAGTGTCGGCATCGAGCACGAGGGCTGGATCGACGAACCGGACTGGTTCACCGAGGCCATGTACGAGGCATCGGCGGCGCTGACTGCGGACATCTGCCGCCGGCACGGAATCCCGCTGGACCGCCGGAACATCATCGGACACAACGAGGTGCCCGGCGCCGACCACACCGACCCCGGCGGCGAGTGGGACTGGGCGCACTACATGGACCTCGTCAAGGCGCAGTAGCGCAACGGGAGGCGGGCCCGGAAGCGCCGGCACCCCTGGCCGCAGACTGCCGACGGACCGGAGACGGACCGGAGACGGACCGGAGAACGAGGGCGCTCCGCGTACCCGCTTCCGACGGGCACGGCCGCCCGTTCGGCTACGGGTACGCGCGCACCCCACCCGCCCGTCGGCAACTCGGCCCGGCGGCGGCTCGGCGGCGGCTCGGCCGCCGGTGCACAAGCGCGTCCCTGCCGACCCGCCCTGGTCACACGCCAGTTCGGACGCATGATCAGCCGGACACCAAGCACTTCAACCCATCGTGTGACTACCGGCTGGAAGGCTTCTGCGCGGCACGCCTCCCCCTCCATTCTCAGCGTGTGCGACAACAGGAGAACAAGCGGGCCGCGGGCCGCGACGGACGGCAGAAGCTGGCAGCGGTGGCACTCATGTGCCTGGCGACGGGGGCAACGGCCGGTGGAGCGGCGGTCGCGGCCTCCGCGAGTGCCGAACCCCCCGCCGACGCAGCCGTCGTGCTCGCGGCAGCCGCCGCGCCGGGCGGCGGTGTGCCGAGCAGCCCGCCGCCGAAGTCCTCCCGCGGGACGAGCAGTTCCCGCCCCGCAGCGGCTCCTCGGACGGCAACCGCCGCCCTCGCCGCCCGGACAGTGCCGGCGGCGCACCTCCTGCCCTCCGCCGTTCCGCATACGGCAGCAGTCGGCCGACGGCCCCACCGGGGCGGCGGCGCCCACCTCTCGGTCGACGCGGAGGGAACCCGCGTGGAGGCGACGGCAGGGCGGAAAGGCCACTGTCCGGGCGCGTCCCTGACGGTGCGGACACCCGATGTCAGCCTCGACCTCTCGGCAGGGCAGCCGTGCACCCCGCGTCCGCCCCGCCCCACACCTTCGGCACCGGCCCCTGCACCTCGGCCCACGGAGCCGAATCCTGCTTCGCCTGCTTCGTCGTCTCCCGCACCCGCCGTGCGGGTGCGGCCTCCATCCGCAGCGACCCCCGTCCCCTCGAAGCCGCAGACCGCCCCCGAGGCGTCGGAGGTCCGGGCTGCCACACATCCGGTCCGGCCGGACCTCCCCTCCCTCCGTCCCGCGAGGGCATCCCGGCCGCTCGGCTCGCCGGCCCCCTCGCGCGCCGCGCTCGCTGCTCCGCGCCGGTCCGCACTCCAGCGCGAGCGACCGGACGGAAGCCTGTCGATGGTCACCCGCACGCTCCTGATCGTCACCCCGGCCGTCCTCGCGGCCGCCGCCCTGCGCCCCCGTACGAGCGGTGGACGGCAGGCGGCGGCCGGTGGCACCGGCACCAGCCGCGGCTGACCGCCGCCCGGCCGTGCACCTGGGCCGCCGCCCTCCTTCTCCCTTTCTCCATTTCTCCCTCATCCAACGCTTCGTGGAGGACTTGTGTCCGAAAGGCTCATGCTGGTGCTCAGCCTGGTCGCCGCCTGTCTGGTCGTCGTGGTCGTCGTCGTCCTCAGACGCCGGCGCACCACGCCGGGGGATCCGTCGGAGACCCCGGACGTGATCGAGTACATGACGATGATGATCGGTGTGGTGTACGCGATCGTGCTGGGGCTGGCCATCGCCGGGGTCTGGGAGGAACGCAACGCGGCGGACGAGGCCCTCGCCCAAGAGGCGCAGGCACTGCACGAGGTGAGCGAGCGGGTGGGCGTCTACCCCGCAGCCGAGCGCGAACGGGTGCGCGCGGACATCGACTCCTACGTCCGGTACGCCGTCACCACCGAGTGGTCGCACATGGTGGATCAGGGCGAACTCACCGACCGGGGCACCCGCATGCTCAAGAAGCTGCGCGGCGACGCGGCCTCCTTCGAGCCCACCACCATGCAGCAGGCGCAGTCCTACCAAGCCGTGATCGACCAGATCGCCGCGGCCGACACCGCCCGCACCGCACGTGCCACCGGCGCCGGACCCACGATGCCGGGCGTGGTGTGGATCGGGCTGTACGCAGGCGCGGTGGTCTCGGTGGGCATGCTCTTCGCGCTGCAGATCCAGCGCTCCGGCAGGGAACTGGCCCTGGCGGGCATCTTCAGCGCCCTGATCGCCTTCCTGCTCTTCCTCGTCTGGCACTTCGACGCCCCGTTCGCCCGCGGCCTCGAGGACCCGAAGGAAGCGTTCACGACCCTGTTCCCGCGGGCGACGGGCTCCTCGGGCTGAGCGTCCCCGGCGGGCATCGCCAGGAGCCCTCCTCCCCACCCGTCCCGCGGTCGGGCGACCCGGCGGCTCCCCCGACCGCGGGACGGGTGAGATGCTGGCGGTCCCAGAGGCGAGAGATCACAAAGGAGTCCGGGTGTCCCTGCTCTTCCCCGCGCTGCACGCGGCGTCCTCGCACACGGCGCTGCGCTTCGGTGACCGAGTCCTCAGCTACCGTCGGCTGGCCGCCGTGGCCGGTGGACTGGCCGCCAGGTTGCAGACCTCGGCACCCGTCGCGGTCTGGGCGACGCCCAGCCTGGAGACGGCGGTCGGCGTGGTCGCCGGGCTGCTGGCCGGGGTGCCCGTGGTTCCGGTGAACCCCAAGAGCGGCGAGAGCGAACTGGCGCACATCGTCAACGACAGCGCACCCGCGACGGTGCTGGCGGAGCCCGGCGCGGAACTTCCGGCAGCGCTCGCGCCACTGCCGCGCACGGACGTGGTGATCCCCGACGAGGCGGAGGAGGGGAGCTGGGTCCTGCCCACCGAGCCGAACGCGGAGACCGCGGCACTCATCGTCTACACCTCGGGCACGACCGGGCCGCCCAAGGGTGTGGTGCTGTCGCGGCGCGCCGTGGCCAGCAATCTGGACGCGCTGGTGGAAGCGTGGCAGTGGACGGAGGACGACGTGCTGGTGCACGGTCTGCCGCTGTTCCATGTGCACGGGCTGATCCTCGGCGTCCTGGGTCCGCTGCGCCGCGGGGGCGCGCTGCGCCATCTGGGGGCCTTCAGCACGCAGGGAGTGGCCCGGGAGCTGGCGGGCGGCGGCACGATGCTGTTCGGTGTCCCGACCATGTACCACCGCCTCGCCGACGCCTGCGAGAGCGATCCGGACCTGGTGCGCGCGCTGGCCGGGGCGCGGCTGCTGGTGTCGGGCTCGGCCGCGCTGCCGCTGCGCGACCACGACCGGCTGACCGCCGCGACGGGGAAGCGGGTGATCGAGCGCTACGGCATGACCGAGACGCTGATGAACACCAGCGTGCGCCCCTCGGGGAGTTCCCGTACGGGTTCTGTCGGCCTGCCGCTGCGCGATGTGGACATCCGGCTGGTGGACGACACGGGGCAGCGCCTTCCCGTCGAGGACACCGAGACGGTGGGTGAGCTCCAGGTGCGCGGGCCGAACCTGTTCACCGAGTACCTCAACCGCCCCGACGCGACAGCCGAGGCGTTCGACGGCGGCTGGTTCCGCACCGGGGACATGGCGACGCGGGACGCGGACGGGTCGGTGCGCCTCGTCGGCCGCAAAGCCACCGACATGATCAAGAGCGGCGGCTTCCGGATCGGCGCGGGCGAGATCGAGAACGTGCTCCTCGGCCATCCCGCCGTCGCGGAGGCCGCGGTCACCGGCGAGCCGGACGACGACCTGGGCCAGCGCGTCGTCGCCTGGATCGTGCCGGTGTCGCCACAGCAGCCGCCGTCCGCGGGCGAGCTGACCGAGCTGGTCGCCGACCAGCTCGCCCCGCACAAGCGTCCTCGCGACGTGCGCTTCCTGGACGCGCTGCCGCGCAACGACATGGGAAAGGTGCTCAAGCGGGAACTGCCCGGGCAGCAACACTGACAGGCCACCGCGTCCCGCGGCCCGCGACCGCCCCTCCCCCGCCCGGTCTCCGGGCCGGCGACACCCGGTGTGCACGCGGAGCCCGGCCGGATACCGGCCGGCTCAGCTCACGGCCGCGGAGCCGGGCAACCCCCGGCCCAGGCCGGCGGCATCGGCCAGGTGGCGGTAGGAGCGGAGCCGGTCGTCGGGGGCGTACGTGTTGAGCGTCAGCAGGAGTTCGTCGGCGCCCGTGCGCTCCACGAGTCCGGCCAACGCACCGGCGACCTCTCCCGGGGTGCCGCGCAGCTGGGTCTGCCGGGCCTCGTCGAAGGCGGCGCGCTCCTTCGGGCCCATCGTGCGGCCGAGCACGTCCTGGGGCGGAACGAGCGGGGTGAAGGTGCCGCGGGTGCGGGAGAGCGCCGTCGACCACGCCTCGGGGACCTGCAGCTCTTCCGCCTCCGCGCGGGTGTCGGCGGCGGCGGCGTTCACCGCGACGACGACGTAGGGCGCGGCCCCGGCCCGGACGGGGCCGCTCGCTTCGGTTCCCGGGACGGCGGGGCCGGTGCGCGGCCGGAAGGCCGCACGGTAGGCCCGTATCGCCTCCCGTGTCCGCTGCTCGTCGCGGGAGGCCCCAATCACCAGGGGCAGTCCGTGCTCGGCCGCCACCGCGGCACCCGAGCCGACCGCCAGGACGAACGGCGGTACGCGCAGTCCCTCGGCGGGCCGGGCACGTACCGGGCCGGTGCCCTCGAAGTAGCCGAGCAGCTCGGATATCTGCGCCCCGAAGTCCTCGGCGGCGTCCTTGCCGACGCGCAGTGCCTTGCGGACGCCGTCGGTGAATCCGACGGAGCGCCCCAGCCCCATGTCGATACGGCCGGGGTGGAGCGACTCCAGCACCCCGAACTGCTCGGCCACCACCAGCGGCTGGTGGTTCGGGAGCATCACCCCTCCGGTGCCGACCCGGATCCGGGAGGTGGCGGAGGCCACCGCGGCGGCCAGGACGGTCGGTGCGGAGCCCGCGATGCCGGGGACGGCATGGTGCTCGGAGACCCAGAAGCGCAGGAAGCCCAGCGCTTCCGCCTGCCGCGCGAAGCGCACCGTCTCACGCAGCGCACGGCCGGGGTGCTCGCCCTCCCGGGTGAGGGAGCGGTCGAGAACGGACAGGGGTACCGGGATCCGGGGCGATGGCGTCACCTCCGGTACAACACCTGTCGGCGGCACGGATTCCCGGCCCTCCTCCGGAGGTGGGCTACTCGTCGGCCGGAGACTCCTCCAGCAGTCCTGCATCGTGGACGAGGAGAGCGAGCTGGACGCGGTTGTTGAGGCCGAGTTTGGTCAGGATGCGGGAGACGTGTGTCTTGACGGTCGGCACGCTCATGTAGAGAGACGCCGCGATCCGGGCGTTGGCCAGTCCGCGGCCGACTCCGAGCGCCACCTCGCTCTCCCGTTCGCCGAGCCGGGCGAGGGCGTCCTCGGCGCGGGAGCGGCGGGTGTCCCGGCCCGCGGGGGTGACGTGCTGGATGAGCTGGCGGGTGACCGCGGGGGAGAGCACGGGCTCCCCGGAGGCCACTTTCCGCACTGCGGCCAGGATGTCGGCGGGTGGAGTGTCCTTCAGCAGGAAGCCCGCGGCTCCGGCACGCAGGGCGCGCAACACCTGGGTGTCGGCGTGGAAGGTGGTCAGGACGACCACCTCGGGAGGTTCGTCACGCGCCCGGAGCAGCTCGGTTGCGGCGAGCCCGTCCATGGCGGGCATCCGGATGTCCATCAGGACCACATGCGGACGGTGCTCGTCGACCAGTCGCAGCACCTGGCTGCCGTCCGCGGCCTCCCCCGCGATCTCGATGCCCTGGGTGCCTCCCAGCATCAGCCGGAGCCCGGCCCGTACGAGAGCGTCGTCGTCGACAAGGAGCACGCGGATGGTCATGCACATACCGTAGCCAGCCGCTACCCGGCCTCCGCCTCTGCCCTGCGGAGCCCTCGCTCGGCACCTGCGAGCCGGGTGCGCTCACGCGCGGGCACCCGCGTCGTCGCCTACCGGTGCGTCCCAGTCGATGCGGTAGTCCAGCAGCCAGTCGCTGCCGGAGTCGTCGTCGCGCCCTGGGCCTTTGCGGGCCTCCGCAGGGCGCGGAACGACCCGGTCGTTCAACCGGGCGCTGCGTTCCACAACGGCCTCGACCCGGTTCCGGCGCAGTGACTCGAAGCGGGAGAACGCCTCCGGCACCCCGGGGAGGTCGCGGAGGCATTTGGCGAGGACGACGCTGTCCTCGATCGCCATGGAGGCGCCCTGCGCCGCGTTGGGCGCCGCCGCGTGCGCCGCGTCCCCGAGCACCACCATGGAAGCGCGGTGCCAGACGGGGGTGCGGGCCATGTCGTAGGCGTTGGTGGCCACGATGCCCCGGCTGCCCCGGACGATCTCGGCAGCCGGCGAGGCGTCCTCGGAGAGGAGCGCGAGGACGTGGTCCCGCCAGCGGTCGAGTTCCGCGGGTGTGCCGGTGGCCAGTTCCTCCCGGTCGAGTTCGCCGCCCGGGGTGTTGGCGAACCACCAGACCTCGCCGTCGGGCGCCGCGGTGCAGCCGAGGAACGCGCGCCGCCCCTGGATCATCCGGTAGGTGCCGGGAGGCGGCGCCGCCTCCGGGGGGACCTCCGGTGTGTAGCCGCACACCGTGATCTGCCCGGTATGGCGCGGCGCGGGTGCACCGGGATCGATGAGGGTGCGGGTGACGGAGTGGAGACCGTCGGCCCCGACGAGCAGGTCCCCTTCGGCGCACGTGCCGTCGGCGAAGCGGGCGGTGACCCTCCCGTCGGGAGCCGTGTCGGCGGCCACGAGGCGCTTGCCGTGCTCGATGGTGACACCCCGGCGGATCGCCTCATCATGGAGCGCGCGATAGAGGGTCGCGCGCCGGAGCGTGCGCGGGCCGAGGGTCCCGGTGTCGTCGGCGCCGCCCCCGGCGACCGGCCGCACGCCCACGCTGTCCCCGGTGTGCGCGAGCATCTCCACGCGTTCCGCGGGAAAGGAGACGTCCAGGACAGCCCGGTGGGCGTCGACGGTGCGCAGGGCTTCCAGTCCGTTGTGGAAGAGCACGAGGAAGGCCCCGGCATCATCGGCGCCGGTCCGGTACGCCTCGTGGACGGTCGAGCTGATCCCCGCCTTGTGCAGGGACATCGCCGTCATGGCTCCGGCGATACCGCCGCCGACGATGAGCGCGTGCCGCTGCCTCATGGCACCTCCTGTCGCTACGCGTTGCCGTTCATGCCGCTCTCCCCTACTGACCGCCCGCAGGGGCCGGCGGTTGCGTGCGGACGCCCTCGGATGCGGCCCGGCCCGCCCGCCTCCCGGCGAGGACGACTGCGGGCGCACGGAGCCGCCGGTGTTGTTCGACGGCCGCCGGAGGCCGCCGCCCTGCCCGCGGGGCCACTGCCCGGACCGCCGCCGCACCGTGGTCACCGGCCCAGCGCCGCCGCGAGGTAGGGCGCGGTGAGGCTGGTACGGGAGCCTGCCACGTCCTCCGGGGTGCCGGCGGCGACGATCCGCCCGCCCCGGTCACCGCCGCCCGGCCCCAGGTCGATGACCCAGTCGGCCCCGGAGATCACCGCCGGATCGTGTTCGACGACGATGACCGTGTGACCGGCCCGGACCAGCCCGTGCAGTTGCCCCAGCAGCACCTCCGTATCGGCCGGATGCAGCCCGGTGGTGGGCTCGTCCAGGAGGTAGAGCGTGTGGCCGCGGCGGACACGCTGGAGTTCGGCGGCGAGCTTGATGCGCTGCGCCTCGCCGCCCGACAGCTCCGTCGCCGGCTGTCCCAGCCGCAGGTACCCCAGGCCGACACGCTGCAGGGCGTCCAGGCCGCGCCGTGCGGCCGGAACGTCCGCGAGGAACTCGGCAGCGGCGTCGACCGTCATGCCCAGAACCTCGGCGACGGTCACTCCCCGGTAGGTGATCTCCAGGGTCCGAGGGTTGTAGCGCGCCCCGTGGCAGTCCGTGCACGGCGCATAGGTACCGGGCAGGAAGAGGAGTTCCACCGCGATGTACCCCTCGCCCTGACAGGTCGGGCAGCGGCCTTCCGCGACGTTGAACGAGAACCGTCCGGCTCCGTATCCCCGGGCCTTGGCCTCGTCCGTGGCCGCGAAGACCTTGCGCACCGCGTCGAAGAGTCCCGTGTAGGTCGCCAGGTTGGAGCGCGGGGTGCGCCCGATGGGCTTCTGGTCGACGCGCACCAGCCGGTCCACCGCCTCCAGCCCCTCTACCGCGGCGACACCGGCTCCCCGGTCCCCGGACGGAGGCTCCTCCGCCCCCCGCTCCGCCTCGTCCGTGCCCCCGCCGGCGGCCTCTCCCGTCTTCTCCGCGGCGGCCGCCCCGGTGCCGGTGTGCGCCGCCACGACGTCGGCCAGGACCTGAGTGACCAGCGTGGACTTACCCGAACCTGACACCCCCGTGACAGCCGTGAACACGCCGAGCGGAAACGCCACATCCAGCCCTCGCAGGTTGTGCCGCGTCACCCCGGACAACGACAGCGTGCGCTCCGTCCGGCGCGGCCGGAGCTGCCCCTGCGACCGGGTGCCGCGGCCGGGACGGGCGGACTCCGGTACCCCGGAGACAAGGGAGCCCACGCCGTCGCCCTCCGCCGCGGGGAGCACGCCGGGCCCGGAGGCGCCGAGGGGGCCCGTTCCCGCGGCGCCGGGGACCTCCGCGGGGAAGAGGTAGGTGCGCGTGACGGAGCGCTCGGACCCCGCCAGCCCGGGCACCGGGCCGCTGTAGAGCACCTCGCCTCCGTGCTCGCCCGCACGGGGGCCGACGTCCACGACCCAGTCGGCCCGCCGGACCACGGCCATCTCGTGCTCCACCACGAACAGCGAGTTCCCCGCTTCCCGGAGCCTGTCCAGGACCCTCAGCAGCGCCTCGGTGTCGGCGGGGTGCAACCCGGCCGACGGCTCGTCCAGGACGTAGACCACGCCGAAGAGACCGGACCGCAACTGGGTCGCCAGCCGGAGCCGCTGCAGCTCCCCCGCCGAGAGGGTGGGCGTGGGGCGGTCGGTGCTGAGATAGCCCAGGCCCAGCTCCACGAGCACGTCGATGCGGGAGACGAGATCGCTGCAGAGGGTGTCGGCGACGCTCTGCCGGATGCCTTCTTCGGGGGCCCCTCCCCCCTCCCCTCCCCCCATGGCGGTGCGCAGCACCCCGGCCAGCCCTTCCAGCGGCAGGGCCGCCAACTCGGCGATGTCCCGGCCCGCGAACGTCACGGCGAGCGCCTCCGGACGCAGCCGGCGGCCGCCGCAGACCGGACAGTCGGCGCTGGCCAGGAACCGTCGCACGCGCTGCCGCAGGGTGGCGCTCTTCGTCTCCGCGAAGGTGTGCAGCACATACCGCTTCGCACTCTGGTAGGTGCCCTGGTAGGGCCGCTGGATACGGCCCGCCTCCCGCACCGGGTGAACGGTGACGACCGGCTGCTCGTCCGTGAAAAGCAACCATTCGCGCTGCTCGGACGGCAGCTCCCGCCACGGACGGTCGATGTCGTAGCCGAGCGCCGCGGTCACGTCCCGCAGGTTCTTGCCCAGCCACGCTCCCGGCCACGCCGCGACTGCGCCCTCCCGGACACTGAGCGACGGGTCCGGGACCAGCGACTCCTCGGTGACCCGGTGTACGACGCCCAGCCCGTGGCACTCTGCACAGGCCCCGGCTGCCGTGTTGGGCGAGAAGGCATCCGAATCCAGCCGCTCGGCACCGTCCGGATACTGCCCGGCGCGCGAGAAGAGCATCCGCAGCGAGTTCGACAGCGTGGTCACCGTTCCGACGGACGAGCGGCCCGTGGGCGTCGAGCGCCGCTGCTCCAGCGCCACCGCGGGCGGCAGTCCGGTGACCTCCTGGACCCGCGGCGCTCCGACCTGGTGGATCAGCCGCCGCGCATAGGGGGCGACCGACTCGAAGTAGCGGCGCTGTGCTTCCGCATAGAGCGTGCCGAAGGCCAGCGAGGACTTGCCCGAACCCGAGACACCGGTGAAGGCGACCAGCGCGTCCCGCGGGATGTCCACGTCCACGCCGCGCAGATTGTGCTCGCGGGCGTCACGCACCCGTACGTAACCGTCGTCGCTCATCCTTCCATGATCGGACATGTGCCCGAGTCCCAGCAGCAGCGGCCCGGTCCCGGGAGTGGCCACGGTGCGTGAAGGGCGCGCGGGGGTGGTACCCATGGCCGCCATGGAGTGGTTCACGCCGTGGTTCCCCGCGTCCGGATACGGGCTGAGCCGACTGGTTCTCCAGCGTGCGCTGGCCGGGGTCTACCTCGTTGCCTTCCTCTCGGCGGCGTTGCAGTTCCGGGCCCTGCTGGGCGAACGCGGTCTGGTGCCCGCCGCGGCGTTCACGCGCCGGGTGCCGTTCCGCGCCTCCCCCAGCCTCTTCCACTGGCGGTGCGGCGACCGCTTCACGGGAGCGTGTGCCTGGGCGGGTGCCGCGCTGGCCGCCGCAGTGGTGGCGGGCGCCGCGGATGCCGTGCCCCTGTGGGCCTCGATGGTGTTGTGGGCACTGCTGTGGTTCCTCTATCTGTCGTTCGTGAACGTCGGTCAGATCTTCTACGGCTTCGGCTGGGAATCACTGCTGCTGGAGAGCGGATTCCTCGCGATCTTCCTGGGCAATGCGCAGACCTCGCCCCCCGTGCTGACTCTGTGGCTGATGCGCTGGCTGCTCTTCCGGGTGGAGTTCGGCGCGGGGCTGATCAAGTGGCGCGGCGATGCCTGCTGGCGCAACCTGACCTGCCTCTACTACCACCACGAGACCCAGCCGATGCCCGGACCGCTGAGCTGGTTCTTCCACCACCTCCCACGGCGGATGCACCGGATGGAGGTGGCCGCCAACCATGTGGCCCAGCTCGTCGTGCCCTTCGGGCTGTTCTTTCCGCAGCCGGTCGCCACCATCGCGGCCGGGCTGATCATCGTCACGCAGCTGTGGCTCGTCCTGTCGGGCAACTTCTCCTGGCTCAATTGGCTGACGATCGTCCTGGCGCTCTCGGCTGTCGATCCGTCTCCCGCGACGGGCACCTCCTCCTACGGACCGACTCCGCTGTGGTTCGCAGTCGTGGTGTGCCTCGCAACGGTGCTGATCGTCGTGCTGAGCTGGTGGCCCGCACGCAATCTGCTCAGCCGGACCCAGCAGATGAACCGCTCTTTCAACTCCCTCCATCTGGTGAACACCTACGGTGCCTTCGGCAGCGTGACCCGCGTCCGGCACGAGATCGTCCTGGAGGGCACGGACGAGGAGCAGGTCACGCCGGGCACGGTGTGGCGCGAGTACGATTTCAAGGGCAAGCCGGGGAACGTGCGCCGGCTGCCGCGGCAGTTCGCGCCGTACCACCTGCGTCTGGACTGGCAGATGTGGTTCGCCGCGCTGTCCCCTGCCTACACCCGCGGCTGGTTCGAGCCGTTCGTCTCCCGACTGCTGGAGAACGACCCGGCCACAGTGCGGCTGCTGCACACCAACCCGTTCCCGCAGCAGCCGCCCACCCATGTACGGGCGTTGCTGTACCGCTACCGCTTCACGACACGGGAGGAGCGGCGAGAGACGGGGGCCTGGTGGCACCGCACCTTCGAGCGCGAGTTCCTGCCACCGGTCGCGCTCTCCGGGAACTCAGACGGGCGCCACCGCTGGTGACCGCGACCGCTGCCCACGGCTGGTGACCGCAGTTGGTCACCGCGGCTGTGCGGATGGCTGGCTCTTCTCGCACCCGTCTGCGTTCCGCCTGTGCGTGCAAAGGAGGATCCCTCATCGCCGTCCTCGCTCTCGACCCGGTGTTCCGGCCGGGGTGCCCTCTCGCCCCGGTGGAAGCAGTCTGCCCTGGCGGCTGCGCTGGTGGGCAACTGCCGCATTTCCGGTGGACAACTGGCCGGTTGTGCATAACCCCGCCACCCGATCGGGCGAGGGCGGTGACGGGGTGCGGACGGGGGCGAACAGCACTCAGCGCGTCGGGACCCGCGCCACCTCGGGCGAGTCCGACTCGAGCGGCACGGACCAGGACCGCACGAGCCCCAGCTGTGCCGCCTGCCGGGGCAGCACCGCATCCAGCGCCCAGTCCGCCAGGACCCGGATCCGGTTCCCCGGCATGGCCGCGAGGTGGTACCCCCGGGTCACCAGGTTGGCGAGCGGTCCCGAGAGCGGCACCCGCAGCGGGTTCGCGGCGGCCTTGACCCCGCCCAGGTCCACCATGAATCCGAGGTCGTGGTGCTTGTAGGGGCGCGGCTCCCCGTGCCCGAGGGAGGCTGCGAGATTGCGGCCCGCGGCCTTCCCCTGCCGCACCGCGTGCTGCGCCGTCATCGGAGTGATCTCCCCCGGCCGGGTCAGATCCGGCACGGCGGCCGCGTCACCGCAGGCCATGACCTCCGGCCTGTCCGGCACCCGCAGGTACTCGTCGACCACGATGCGCCCCTGCCGGGTCTCCAGCCCGAGATCTTTGACGACGGGATCGGGCCGTACCCCCACACACCAGATCAGCGAGCGGGTCGGTACGACCTCTCCGGTGTCCAGCACCACCCCCTCGCTCGTCGCCTCCTGGACGGAGGTCCCGGCCCGCACCTCGACCCCCCGCTCGCGCAGCACCTCGTCCGCGGTCTCGGAGAGACGGTGATCCAGTTCAGGCAGCACGCGTGGCGCGACGTCGAGCAGTATCCAGCGGGTCCGCACCTCCCGCGTCCGCCGACGGCCCGCCGGTCCGCGCTCGTGCGCCTCCTGCCGGCTGTGCTGCCGGGCCAGCGATTCGGCGAACATCTGACCGTGTGCCGCGACCTCCGTGCCGGTGTAGCCCGCGCCGACGACCACGAAGGTCCGGCGGGCCGCTGCTTCCTCCGCGTCCTCGGCAGCGGCAGCCAGCGCGATCTGCCTGTTGATGTGATCGCGGAGGTAGAGAGCCTCCGGCATACCGCGAAAGCCGTGCGCATGCTCGGCTGCTCCGGGGATCGGCAGCAGCTTGTTGACGCTGCCGACCGTCAGCAGCAGCCGGTCGTAGCCGAGCTCGCCCGAACGGCCCTCGGGGTCCACGTACCGGAGGCGGCGCCCGTCGAGATCGACGCTGTCGACCTCGCCCAGGACGAGCCGCACCCGCGGCAGCGTGCCCGCGAGCGAGACCGAGACCCGCCGCGGCTCCAGGACACCCGACGCGACCTCCGGCAGCAGCGGCAGGTAGAGGAAGTAGTCGTTGGGGTTGACCAGGATGATCTCCGCTTCGTCACGGAGCGTGCGGGACAACGTACGCGCGGCCCTGTAGCCGGCGAATCCAGCTCCGACGATCACAATGCGGGACCGGCTCACAACCGGGACCTCCTCCCAGCACGGGGCCGGGGCCCCGCACCCGCACGGGCCCCGGCCGTCTGTCGCGGATCTGCCGGGTTTCCCACCGCCTCCCCCACCAAACCGCGCGCCGCAACGAGCCGGACGCAGCAGACATCTGCCCGACCAGGCCCGTGCTCCACCCGTCCGCGGGAGCGACGACCCCGCGCATGATCCACCGGGCGCCGCAGGCACCGGGAGGGGGTGAGCGAGCACCCCCTGAAGTGCTGTATTGTTCTTTGTGCGCGAGCGGCGAGGGAAAAGCCCCGAGCCGAGCGAGCACCGGGACGTGGCGCAGTTTGGTAGCGCACTTGACTGGGGGTCAAGGGGTCGTGGGTTCAAATCCCGCCGTCCCGACCGGTAAAGCAGCAGGTGAGAGGCACCCTACGGGGTGCCTCTTCTGCGTCTCACACCGGCCCGCCTCTCACAATTTCTCACGCAGCCTCGACGGGGCTCCCGGCGAAGGCCACTACCCCGACTGCTGGTTGCCGCTCCGGCACGCCCGGCACTGCCGGTACCCGGTCCCCGGAGCGATGTAGGTGTTCTCCGGCGTGTACTCGTGCCCGTGGCGGCAGTGCGTCCGCAGCCGCCGCCCGCCCGGCGACCACTCCACCCGCTCCGCCTCCGCCCGCGGCGCCGGCAGATCCGGCACCCGCGGCTCCGGACTCGCCAGCAGCTCCCCCAGCTTCTCCGACCCGGCCCGAAGGCTGTGCGGGTCGGAGTGCACATACACCCGCTTCGTGAAGCTGAGGTCGGTGTGCCCGGCCCACGCGGAGACGACGGTGTCGGGCACACCGTTGTTAGCCATCCACGTGAGGACCGCGTGCCGCGCGTCGTACAACCGCACCCGCCGGACGCCGACGGCATCCATGAGCTTGTACGCCTCGCGCCGCAGCTTGTCCGTCTTGAACGGCCGCCCCAGCTCGTCGACGAGGACATAGCCGCTGTCCTCGTAGCCGCGGCCCGCGTACTCCTTCTCCTGCGCCTGGACCGTGCGAGCCACGGTCAGAGCCCGGAGCACGGGGATGGGCAGGGGCAGGGCCCGTCGACCGGCATCGGTCTTGGCTGTCTTCTCGACAACCTTGTTGCGCTTGCCCTTCTCCAGGGTGCGGTCGTAGACGATGGTGCGGGTGTTGTCGCCGACGGCGATCGTGCCCGCGTCGAGGTCGACGTCCTCTGCCCAGCGGGTGCCGCACACCTCGGCCGGGCGCTCCGCGATGAACGCCAGCATCATCGGGCCGCACAGCCGGTGGGTGACGATGCCCGCGAGGAACTTCCTCACCTCGTCCTGATCCCACGGCGCGCCGCGGGTCTTGGCGACAGCCGCGGCCTTGCGCTGCGCCTCCCGGGACACCTTCACGTGCTCGGCCACGTTCCGCACGACGATGCCGCGGCGCACGGCCAGAGTGAGGGCCGACCTCAGCCGGCCGAGGGACAGCCGTGCGGAGCGGACGCTCAGGCCGGTGCCCGGCGTGCCGCCGCGCTGCCTGCCCTCGGTGACCATCCAGTCGATGAACGCTTCGACGTCTTCCTCGGTGAGTTGCTGTACCCGCATGTGCCCGAGCCTGCGGCGGATGGGGCGGATGGCGTTGTCGTAGTTGGTGGCCGTTCCCTCCTCGACATCGCGGGTGGCGGTCTTGAGCCAGGTGTCGAGGAGTTCGTCGACGGTCATCTTCGAGGGGACGACGAGAGTGCCGGCGGTGCGCTGATGGACGATGCGGGCGCGCTCGGCGACGGCTTCGGCTTTCGTGTCCTTCGTGCCGGTGATCTGCTTGCGTTTTCCCTCCGGCGTTACTCCGGCGTCGACGACGAATCGCCAGCGGGTGCTGCCGTCGCGCAGGGTGATTTTCTTGATCGGGTCGGCCATGGAGTGCCCTCGTGGTGCGGTGGTGGTGGTAGCGGCTGCGGTCCTCGCGGGGCTTCAACTGCTGGCCACGCGTGCGCAGTCGCCATTCTTTCCGACCCTTCCGGCCGGGCGCAACGGTCGGGGAACAATCACGGGAGCAAGAATTAGAAAGGCCCAGAAAGATACTGAAAGATTGCGGGTGAATTCCCGTACCGAATTCCGGCGGAACAGTAGCGGGACATACGCGGGACTGCCACTCTCGAACACATGACGCCCGCCGAACTCCAGCGGATCACCACCGCCCGCACACTCATCACCAAGGGCGAAGCGCGGCAGCACCGCGCCGCCCGGCACCTCTCCCTCCAGGACGTCGCCGACTCGATCGGCATCAGCCGCTCCACCATCCACCGCTGGGAGACCGGCACCTCGATCCCCAGCGCCGCCAACGCTCTCCGCTGGGCCGACGCCCTCGGCATCACCGAGGAGGACACATGCCAAGCCGAGTGACCCGCCGCCCGACCCTCCGCGAAGTCGAGCGGTGGCCGGCCACAGTCAGCGTCAGCGAAGCGGCGACGGCGCTCGGGATCTCCGCTTCGCACCTGAGGGCTCAGATCGCGGCGGACTCCGCGCCGGTGGAGGTGCTTCGGTTCGGCCGCGCCTACCGGGTGGTGACCGCAAGTCTCGTCGATCTGCTGTCGGGTCGCGCTGCCGCCTGATGGGACGACGCCCGCCCCGCCCCCTGGCCAAGGGGCGGGGCGGGGCCCCGCCCGCCGAGCTCCACGCCTCCTCTGACGTGAGCCCGGCGGGCAGCTTGCGGTCGGCATCCACGGATACCCCGGGGTGCATATGCCAGCAACCCCTGGAACCGAACTATCATTCGTTCGGGTGGCTATCCGTCAACAGCCTTGACAAGATCATATAAAGCATCTGTGCAGATGCTGACTAGTGATCATCTTCCGTCAACGCTTGCCGGGTGCCCGCCCAGCAACACGACCCGATCCGAGAGCGCCAACGCGCCATCGGTCGCCGTGTCCAGCACGAACGCATGCGGGCCAACCTCACCCAGCTCGACCTCGTCGACCGCGCCGGAATCGACCGCATCACCCTCCAGCGCATCGAGGCCGGCACGACCGACGCGCGCCTGTCCTGGCTGCTGCGCATCGCTGGAGCGATCGGCGTACCCCTCGCCGACCTCGTGCGGGAGTAAGCCCTGGCCGCCCGCGACGGGGGAGGCACGACCGGCCAGGGCAGTCATCGGGGCGGATCCGGGCAGCGCTCGCCATCCCGCGGACACGCCAGCGCGCAACGCACCACGATCTGCCCACGCGAGTAGTACCCCGCATAGGCGTCAGCCCCCCGGTCCACGCAGTCCCGGAGGTAGCTGAGCTTCCCCTCCACATCCGCAGGCGGAGCGGCGCGCACTTCCTTGTCCAGCCACGCGACCACCTCGCCCGCGTCGGTGAACGTGTTGGCTCGCATGGACTGCGGCTTCCTGAACCATTGGCTGATCGTGTTCGGCGGCACCGCAGCCTGGACGTTACGGGCCTCGCTGTCCTTGGGCCACTGGCCCCCGGTGTAGGTGTAGGCGTGCCAGTGCATGCTGGCCTTCCTGATCGGGCGGGGCGCCCCGGCGACCAGAGCGCCCCGCGTATCGAGTTGTTACCGGTCGCCGCCGCAGCCTTGGCCGCTGCCGCAGTCGGCGTCTTCGGCCGGTTGGGTAGGCTCGTCGTCCTCGGGATCGGCGGACAGGATCAGCGCATGCATGGTGCTCCTCCTCCTGCTGGTTTTCTCGGGGACCCGCCTCCGGGCTGCGGTCGTCACGCGATGGAGTGGAAGCCGTGCGTGTCGGCCTGTCCGGTGGCGGGGACTTCCGGCTCCTCTCTCTCGTCGGAACTGGGGCCCCGTCCCGGCCGGTCCGCCACGGGGTCCGCCCGGGTGATGTCGCTCCGGCCGGGACGGGAGTCAGGTGCGGCGTGGAGCCGCCGCGCACCGGCGTGCTTCTCCTCCCAGTGGAGGTGCAGCACCTCGTGCAGCACCGCCTCCAGCGCGGTCTCGCCCTGGTGCTGGGCGCTGGTGATCTGGGCCCGGTACTGCTCGCAGTAGACGCACGGCACGTACTCGCAGTCCGGGCCGACGCTGGTCACGGTCATGTGGTGTCTCCCGGCTCGGCGATCTCGACAGGCAGTGCGGCGCGGCGGTCCGGGCACACAGCGAGGAGCACCAGGGCGGCCTCCATCTGCTGGCCGCAGTCCTCGGGCAGGCTGTCCAGCGGCACCACGAACGCGCCGAGATCGCTGTGGAGTCGGGCGGCCTGCTGCAGGTCGGCCGCGTAGCGGGTCCCGAGGCTGACCGGCCAGGTCAGCTTCTGGTGCCGGGCGTGCCAGGCAACGCGCCGCAGGCAGTCGGCCCGCGGGCCGGGGCCCGTCAGGTTCCATAAGGCATTGAGGAACGGCGAGCCGAGGCTGCTGCGGCCGTACCGGTGCAGGTGCTCGCGCAGGTGTCGGCGCAGGGACTGGACGGGACTGTCGGGATTCTCAGGCACGGGGCTTGTCCTTCTGGGAGTCGCACTCGCGGCAGCGGATGCTGACGACGCGGCCCTTCTCGTCGCTGCTGCTGGTCAGAGTGAGCGGCCGGGTGCAGCGGGGGCAGGTGCCGTACCAGGTGCCGCGGCGGGCCGTGGGCGTCGCGGGATCAGCAGGCACTGCGCCCGCCCCCTTGGTTGCAGCGCGGGCACCGGCAGGGCGGCCACGTCGAGGTGACGGGGCAGCGCTCGGAGCCGCGGAGTGTGCGCTGCCGACTCCAGGTTCGGCCGCCGTCGCGGGAGACGCGGATCTTCAGGGCGCTCATGCGCGGCGGCTCCCCGTCAGTCGGAGGCCGAGGTCGCGCAGCCCGCGGAGCCTGCGCTCCAGCGCGGCGTCGTACTCGGAGCGCTCCTCGACCGTGGCCGGACGCACGTCGCGTGGGTCGGCGCGCCACTCGTAGCCGGTCTCGGTCACCAAGACGTACCGCAGCGGGGGCCCTGTGGAGACGAGCTGCACCCGTCCCACCCACGCCGGCTCCGACGGCATGGCCTGCCGCGTGGCCTCATCCACCACGTAGTCGCCACGCACATGCGGGTTGCCGGTGGAGGCCGGTCGTTGCCCTACGGTCTCGGTCATGACCTTAGGAAACCGAAAGTGTCCGGTGAGGCATCAGGACAGTTCGGGGTCACCTACTTCCGGTGAACCGGACACTTTCTGCTGCGCTGGAAGCCACGCACCGCTAACTTCGAAGCTCAGCGAAAGGGGGCGCCATGCCACGGGAGCGCAACAAGAAGCTCGAAGACCTGCTCCTGACCTACGGGTTCACGCATCAGGGGCTTGCCGAGGAGATCAACCGTGTCGCCGAGTACCTCACCGGCGAAACCGCCTCCTGCACGGATCGACACGTCCGGCGCTGGATCGCAGGCGACGTGCAGCGGCCATGGTCACGGTACCTTCTTCCCCTCCAGGAAATCTTCGGCTGCTCGCCGGAGGCAATGGGTTTCATCCCACGCGCCAAACGCCCCCGCCCCCTTCCGCCTCCCCCAGCACGGGCAGCCTCGCATGAGAGGACTCCGCCCGTGCGTCGTAGGGAGTTCATCGCTGGCGGGCTCGCGGCCACCCTGGGCGTGGACAACATCCCGACCAGCGGCCGGCTCGGCACGAGCGACGCTGACCGGATTCGTTCGCTCGTTCCCGCCCTGTACGGCCACGACCACGCCCTCGGTGGCGGAGCCCTCCATTCCGTGGCGGGTGAGGCCCTCGCGCGAGTGCACGATGCCCTGAACCGATGCACCTACGGGCCGCGGGTCGAGAAGATTCTGTACTCGGCCGCTGGAGATCTCGCCGCGTCCGCAGGGTGGTTTGCCTACGACGCCGGTCTCCAGGAAGCCGCCAGCGCCCTGTATCAGGAGGCGCTCCAGTCGGCGATGCTCGCAGGCGACGGGACCCTCCAAGCCCGGGTGTGGTCGAACCTGGCGATGCAGGCCCGGCTCCAACACCGGGACCAAGAGGCGCTCCGCATCGGGCGGGCGGCAGTGGAGACACGGCAGGCGAAGGACGATCCCCGGTTGATGGCGCTGCTGCACTGCCGCCAGGCCGTCGGGCACGCGTGGCTCGGCGAGCGGTCACGAGCGGAGCGGTCGCTGTCGAGGGCGGAAACGGCCTACGGCAAAGCGAGCGGTGAGCCCACGGCGTGGCTGTCGTTCCTGACCCCCGCCGAGATTCTCGGATTGGCCGGGGCTGCACGGCAGGCACTCGGTCAGCACCGGAGGGCCGACGAACTGACGTCCGCAGCTTTGGTGCAGCTTGAGCCGCGCTTCGAGAGGAACCGCACCTACTACACCTTGCAGCGTGCCCAGGCTCTGCTGGACGGTGGCGAAGTGGAGGGCGCCGTCCAGCAAGCTCGGCGGGCGTCGGGCATGGCTGGCCGGGTGCAGAGCGCGCGGCTGGCAGACAAGCTCGCCAAGGTGCGCAGTGGGTTGGGTCGGTACCCCAAGGTGGCGGCGGCGCGGGAGTTCTGCGAACAGACCAGGCAGGAGGTGTGATGACCGAGCTGGAGATTCAACGACGGGGCGCCGGGGACCTCGACGAGATCCGACTGCAACTCCTAGCGGTGTACGCCGAGGTATACCGGAACCGGTTGGACGAGGAGTTTCACAGCATCGAGCGGTTCGACGAACGGCTCGGCTGGAACACTGAGGTTCCCGGGTTCGCCGCCGCTGTCGGCTACCTCGACAAGACACCGGTCGGTTACGCCTTCGGATGCGTGCTCCAACAGGGAACGAACTGGTGGAAAGGTCTGCGCACTCCTGCGCCGGAGGCTGAGCTCGCTGAGACCGGAGCCCGGACGTTCGCACTGTCGGAGTTGATGGTGGTGGAGTCTGTCAGGGGTACGGGGGCCGCCCGTCAGATTCATGATGCGCTTGTGCGTGATCGCGCCGAAGAGCGTGTGACGCTACTCGTGGAGCGTGATCACCCGCGCGTGCGTGCCCGGTATGAGGAGTGGGGATATCGGCAGATCGGGGAAGTGGTGCCCTTCCCCGATGCGCCGGTGTACGACGCGATGCTGCTCAAGCTGTAGCGCGTCCGCCTCGACGACTCCGCGCGGGGGCGGGGCGTGGGAGTGGGGGCCGCGCGGGTCGTGACCTCACCGCCACGCTCCGGCCACGTCCATCACCAATCGCACGACAGCGATCAGCACTGCCCAGCAGTTCCAGTCCACACCCGTCCGGTCCTCGTCCATGGCTACCTCCTCGTAGGTGGACGAGGACCGTAGGTCGGACGGCGAGCCGCGTGCGGCGGGTTACCCACAGGTCAGCGCGCTAGTCATACCGCCCTTGCCTCCGTCCGAGCGCCGCTCTCTCCTCGGGGGTGAGGTAGGCGTCGCGCAGTTGGGCGCGCCACGTGAACCACTCCAGCCGGTACGCCGGCCGCACTGCAGGCAACTGGTAGGCGATCCGGGCTCCCCACGGCTGAGGAGGAACGCCCGACGGAAGCACAGGACCGAGCGGCTCGCCCTCGGCGTCGAAGCCGAACCCACTCTTGTTGTACAGCGGGTTCTCGGCCTGGATGGCACTCAGCTCGGCTTCCTCCGCCTCCGGCCGGGTGCCGTACCAGGTGAGGTGCTTATCGGTGACTTCTGGCCACCAGAGCATTTCCTTGCGGTGATCCTTCCACCGCTGTTTCGGAGCCCAGGTCACGCCGACGTACAGCAAGGTGCCTTCGGCGTCATACAGGCGGTACACGGCTGTCGCCCGGGTGTCATCCACGCGCGGAGCATGGCACGAGGCACTGACAGTGGAGCGGGCCGCCGCCGTCAGACCAGCTCCGTAGACTGGCGGGCATGGTGGGGGACGATGTCGGACGTTCGTGTGCGTGTGGTGATGCGGAGGCGTCGGCGAACGCCGCGATCCGCCGGTTCGTGGCTGGGCGCACGGTGTGGACTCCGGAGGCGCTCGCCGAACTTGATCAGCTTTGGGCTGCGTGGCGGGCCGCGCAGCGCAGCAGCAGGGGTCCGCACCGGCACGCAGCGCAGGGCTAGCGACGCGCCCGCAGGAGCGCCACCAAGCGACACCTCATGGCCGCCACTCCTCGCGGTAGTCGGGGTGGTCCGCGTAGGGCAGCGCGAGCGCTTGGAGGGCCGCGCGTAGAGAGTTCATCGCGCCGGTCATGAGGTCGTGCGGCGGCGTGCCGGGCTCTGCGGCCGCGAGAGTACGGGCCGCATCCTCGTAGTACCTCACGACCCGCCGCTTCGCCTCGATGTCGGCGAGGACCCGGGCCGGGTCGTGGCGAGCGATGTGATCGATGCGGTTCTGTGCGTCGCCCTCATCCATGCCTTCGATACTGACTACGACCGGGAAGGCGGAAGACTCGGGATCGGCAATGACAGCTACCCGGTCAGGGTCCGCCCAGAGCTGCACGTACCACCGGGGGCGTGGCTCTCGGTTCAGCTCCACCCATTTCTCCGGCTCAGCGGCTGCCCGCGCCAGTCGCTCGTCCTCGTCGAGCCGGGCCCGTAGGAACGCCACCAGGTCGCCGGTCACAGCAGCATGTCCAGGTAGAAGTAGAAGAGGTGCCCGCACGGCAGGAAGTCGATCAGCATGGTGCCGTGCAACGTCTGCTCCCCGTTGATCCGCTCCGGGGCCACGTCGCACGTCGGGCAGTGCGGCAGAGGCGGGTAGTCGGGTTGCTGGAACATCCCGTCCACGATGCTTCTCTCGCGGTTCCGGAGGGCCGTCCGCAAGTTCGCTACCTGTGCCGGGAGCAACAGCTCCCGATTCGCCAGCTTGCCCACTCTGCTTCTCCTCTACGGATCCGGCCCCGCTGCGCTGTAGCGGGGCCGTCCGTCCACATGCAGCCAGCATGATGGATGTGATGCACCCAGTGTGACAGGGCCGGGTGACAAGCGGCGGGGGCTCGGGATGCGGTGCGGACCCCCGGCGGTTCGTGAACGTGCGAAAGCCTCCGCCTGTGTGGCGGAGGCTTGACGCTAGCCCCGCAGTGGCGGGGAGCAGGCGCCGGGCACTGTGCGAGAACCGACGCGCACCACGCCTGCGCGTGCAGGTAGGCAACCGCAGCCGCTCAAGGAGTAAAGGGAGCTGCATGCCTCACACAGGCGGTGACTCGCTGAGTATGACACAGGCAGAGGAGAGTCACGAAGACCCCTTGCGCCTTCCAGATTTGGAAGCTACTGTGGTTGTCATGAGGTCAGGGGAACAGCCCCAGACCCCGCCGGAAGGAACCGGTCGATGAACACCACCGCCGCCGCCATCGAGGCCAACGTCACCGTCGCCACCATCCGCACCTGGTGCCGCTACGGAGCCATCAACGCCGTCAAGCAGGCCGGCCGCTGGATCATCGACACCGCCTCCCTCGCCGCCCGCATCGCCATCGGCGCCCTCAAGCGACCCGCCCGCACAGTCGAGTTCACCATCGACACCATGACCGCCATCGGCGGCAACCGCTGGCAGAAGAACGGCCACGACCGCGTCTACATCAACAACTGGGCGCACTTCGCGGGCATCGAGACCAGCCACTACAACACCGGCAACATCTCCTCCGCCAGCTACCAGGGCGCAGGCATCTCCAACAGCCAGGCGAGCAAGCTCCTCGGCTGCATCGACAAGGTGTGGTTCGACGCCGCCACCGGCAAGATCCACGCCCGCTTCGGCTGGAGCGAGTCCCGCGTCGCCGACCGCGACGAGGTCTTCGCCGCCGTCGTCTCCGGCATCCGCGACGCCATCGCCGCCCTCTGAACCACCAGCACACACATCCGAACCGAGCAAAGGGGACAGCTATGACCACCACCACCGACTACGGCACCTGGTGCAACCACGGCGACCGCTACAACGTGAGCGTCGAGGCCAGCATCCTGGACGCCATCAACGGCGGCGACAGCGACTGGCAGCAGCGCATGGAGACGTCCGGCGCACTCGACCGCATCGCCTCCGACTACCGGAAGGCCATCGACAACGTCCTCCCCGAGGGCATCTCCATCGCTGGGAACGAGTTCATCGGCCTGCACCACACCGACCCCGACTACACCGAGGAGATCGGTGACTTCGACATCGCCGGGGCGATCGAGGACATCGACCTGTTCGCCATCATCGAGCGCCACGACGTCGACAACGCCTGACAGCATCACTCACAGCCCCCGGCCGCCCGGTCGGGGGCCTCACCTTGGAGGCACTGTGCCCGACTACACCGATCCGCCCGGCATGCCGGAGGACGAGCGTATGGCCCCGGCCGAGTTGCGGGTCGTCCGCGAGTGGCTCGGCTTCACCCCCGAATGGCTCGCCCAGCACCTCGGCGTCAGCGCCCGCACCGTCCGCCACTGGGAGGCAGGGAAGTACGCCGTCCCCGGCGGCGTCCGGCTGGAGATCGAGGACCTGGAGGAGCGGACCGGCGAGTTCGTGTCCGTCTTGATCGGCAAGCTGATGGACATGCCCGAGCCCGGGGTGGTCACCTACCGGGACGACGCCGAGTACCACGCCGCTCACCCCGAGATCCCGTTCCCCGCCTCCTGGCACCGGGCTGTCATCGCCCGCGTCGCCCAGGAGGTGCCCGGCCTGTCCATCGCCTACGCCGACGCCGTCGAAGCGCAGGCGATGGCTTGAGGCCCGTGCCGCGCGGGACGCAGCCCGAGGACGCCGCAGGGCGCTTGCAGTGCCTCGAATGCGGCCGGTGGTACCGCAGGCTCGACATGCACCTCCACCGCGGCGAGGACATGACTCCGGACGACTACCGCGAACGGCACGGCCTGGCCGCCGGCCACCCGCTCGTGAGCCCGGAGTTGAGTGACAGGTGGCGGGAGCAGGCCCGCGCCCGGCACGCTCGCGGTGAACTCGCCTCCATCGCCCAGCGGCAGAGCCCCGAGGAGCGCCGCGCTGCCGGGCGCTCCGGGAACACCCGCCACGTAGCCACCGCGCCCCGGCCCGAGGTTCGGGCCATCCACCGGGCCACCATCGTCAAGGGCCGCAGCCAGGCCCACGCGAACAAACGGGCAGCCCTCGAGGCACTGGCCCGCGGCCTCGGCCATTCCGGGTGGGAGAGCTTCATCCGTGACACCGCTCAGCTCAGCCTCCACGAGGTCGGGCGCAGGGCGGGGCGGGACCCCAGAACGATCGCGTACTGGCGTAGGAAGATCCTCGGCGACGGGTGGGTCACGGCTGGTGCACGGCTCCAGCCCAGGCGAGCCGCCGCCTTCGCCCGGCTCGACGCCGAATTCGCCGCCCGCGGCTGGGGCGACCTGGCCGCGGCCCGCAGAGCAGTAGGAAGGCGCGGTCTGAAAGGGGTCGCCGCGGAGGTGGGGAGCACGCCCAGCACGCTGCTGGCCTGGGAGGAGCACCGCCGGCCGGGGCAGGGGTCGGGTTGACCCGAGATGCGCCGAGGCTCGCCGTGCCGCAGGGTGGGTGTATGGCTCCGGTGGTGGTGCATGCTCCGGACGCGGAGGGTGGCGTCGAGGTGCTTGTCCGCGGCCTCCTCCATGGCTGCGAGGACGGCGAGCGTCGCAGTTGGCGGGGGTGGCGTCCGGCTGACGCGGGACAAGGTCGGTCACCGGGCGGGCTCCTCATTCAGCGCGGGCCTCGCCCTGTTCGTTGAGGGTCCGCAGAAGGCCGTCGTGCCTCTCGGTGAGGCGCTCAACCTCTGGATGGTCTCTCGGCCGCTCATCCCGTCCACTCCTTCACCGGTTCGGTTCCTTTGCCCCGTAGGGATTTGTCACAGCGGGGGCCAGCTTGGCGCGGATGCGGGCGAGCGCGGCGCGCACCTCTGCCGCGTTCTCGTCGTCACGGTCTTGCCATTCAGCCTCAAGGGCGACGCACTCCCAGTGGACGTCCCTCAGGGTACGGAGGGCTAGCAGGGGAGCACCCGCATTAGCTTGCGCTGCTGCCTGCTTGAGGCGCTGGTAGGCGGGTGATTCGTCGGGCATCGGCGGTCTCCTTGTCGGATCTCATCATGTACAGACGACGCAACTCGCGGGTCCTGCCGCGCGGCAAAGCCCCGCACGGCGGCGGGGCTTGGTGGCGGCCTGCGGTCAAGAAGTAGGGGTCGCGGCGGGGCACTCGACGTGGTGCTCGTCGGTGACCCACTTGATCGACGGTGAAGCCGCCCGTCGAGGAGTCATCGCACATGACGAAACGCCCCGCCGCCCGAAGGCAGCGGGGCTCAGCGCTGTGAGGCTCAGGCGTGAACCCACGGCCACGCGGCGGCCCGCCCCGACTCCAACAGCGGGATCATCCGGAACGCCTGATCCGTGAGCCCGCCAAACGTGTGCCGGCCCCTCCCACCCGACTGCGCATGCCCCACCCGGTAGCCAGCCAGATTCCACGTGTACATCGGCACCGACGACGGAACAGCCCGCATCACGTCGTCCGCGTCATGCCCCGCCTGCTCGTCCGTAACGATCACAACCCTGTCGTGACCGGTGAACTCCTGACGGAGAGCCGCCGCTGTGTCGGTACCGCCCCCAAGGAACCAGCCACCGCCCTTCCACCGCTGCACCGCCCGCAGCAGCGACTCACCCCTCTGCGCAGGGAACGCCTTCGTCCTCGCCCCCGGGCGGTCGTTCGTGTAGTAACGGGCCGACGAGAACGACACGACATCCGCTCGCGCGCACCGCTGCCCCAACGCGATACCGAACAGGGCCGCAGCATCCCACCGCATCAGGCTGCCGTCCCGCGAGAACGGCTCGTTCATCGATGACGAGGTGTCGACCAGGACCAGGGTGCGCCCTGCGAGCTGCGGGATGTTCGCGAGTGACGCGGACAGCGCCTTCTCCAGTGCGTAGCCCCAGCGCAGCGACGGCGCCGCGTTGTACGCCGAGTAGAACCGCATCGGCAACTGACGTGAGCGTGCCACCTGCTCCGGGTCCGCGAGCTTCGCCGCGACCTGCTCCGCCGCCGCGTCGGACACGCCGGCCTCGTCGAAGTTGCGGAGGTTCCTGAGCAGCGCCATGTAGCCCATGGACGGGATGACCGCCTCCCACGCCTGCTTGTCCATCGGCCCCTGGAGCCAGCCGGCCAGCGCCTCCCACGTCATGCCAGCCTGCTGAAGGAGGTCGCCGTGGTTGGCGAGCACGTCCCTGCGCTGGTCAACTGGTGTGTACGTGAGCCGTTCACGCGCGAGCAGCATGGGGAGCCTGGCGGGGATCTCCTCGTCGCGCTTCATCCTGCGGTCGAGGGCGTGCTTGAACAGGTCGCCCTGCCACGCCTTGTTATCCGCCGGGCTGGGGTGGACGAGGTTGAGGACGTCGCCGAACCGGTACCCCTTGGATTCGGTGTCGTACTTGAGAAGGCTCCGCTCGTTGTACAGCCGCTGCACGGCGTCCGCGACCCCTCGCTTGATGGGCTTGGGCAGGCGTCGGCCGTAGCGGCTGGCCCAGTAGCCGAGCATTTCGCCGGGCTCGTCGGCGCGCTGGAGGACGGAGTCGATGACGCGCCGGTTCCAGCCTCCGCCGCTGGCCGATGCCGTCACCGTGTCGGGCGCCAGGTCACCGGCGGCCGTGGCGTCGAGGCGGGCCTTGACGAACTCGGCGGCGCCGACCAGCGCGGCGGTGCGCATGTTGGCGTCGCTGCGGAGCCAGCCCAGCAGTTCGACGCACCAGGCTGGGTCTTCGACGGCGAGCTGCCGTATGAGCTGGGTGTAGCGGTCGTCGCGCTGTCCGCCAGTCTCGTAGAACGTGTCCTGGCCGACCATGTTGGCGACGGCGAGGAGGAACAGCTCGGACTTGGTGTCGCGGAGGTAGCCGTGGCTGCCCTCGGCGGTGAGCGCACGCTCCCCGGTCGATGTCACGGGCGAGCTGGCAGACGGGCGGGCTGTGCGGGTGTTGAAGCGGGCCACAAGAAGCCCCCTCTCTGAGAGGGGAAGCCCAGCAGTGGGGGTGCCCGAGGTCAGAGTCGGTGACGGAAACGTAGCGTCCTAGGCCGCTGGACGACACCAGCCATACGACTGGCGGCGGGATTCGAACCCGCGTTGCTCTCTTGAGAGGAGAAGTATCCGTCTCCTGCGCACCGGGCGCCCCCGGATGCTGTGCCTCCCGAGATCAAAGACGGCGGCGGCGCATTCACCCAAAGAAGTAGCCGCAGCCTGCGCACCGGGAGGTGCAAATCTGAAGTTGTGGGCCCAGAGATCGAAGTCGGTGTCGGAGACGTGGTGCTCTACCTGTTGAGCTACGGACGCCGTGGCGTCCGACGGGACTCGAACCCGCAACCGCCCCATTAACAGTGGAAGTATCCGATGCCTGCGCACCTGGGCTGGTATCCAATATAGCCCAACTGTTCGCCAGCCTGGCCAAATTCTTCCGGGGCCCGGGGCAGCGGTGCTTCCCGCCAAGTCCCGCAGCTCGACTCTTACTCGGCGGAGTAGATCTCCGGCATCGGATGTTCCACACCCTCGCGCCACATGTGTCGCCGGGCGTTGTACTCCGCGTCAGCCTTGAAGGGGTCGCCGCCACGAGAGTGAGCTCCGCACGGGCAGCGCCAGTGAAAGAGTCTCCACTGGGCAGGGTCAGTGGAGGTGGTACCCGCCTGGGGATCCCTCTTCAGCGCACGTCGGATCCACCCGGCCATACTGCCCACCCGCTCCCCGGTTGTGCCGTGACGGACCCAGAGCCGTCGCGCTCCATCCGTCGAAGGCGAGACCCGCGATCTTGCATGTTATCGGGGGTGAGGCAGCGTCAACCGAGTGTGCGCCCAGCGGTGTTCGACTCAACCTGCATCACATCGAGCCACGTCACACATCTTGTGCGACGCGAATCCATATGATGCACTGGCTTCCATCACATCCTGTCGAAGGTGGGGGCATGTCTGATCTTGCAGGTATCCACAAGCAGTGCACCGCCGAGGGCGGCCTCACACGCGTCACGCTCGGCGCGCTCCGCGAGGAGCTGGGCTACCGGAAGTTGGGTTCCGGTGTCCTCACCGAGATCGCCGACGAACTCGCCGAGACCGACCTCGGCTACTTCCCCCGGGAGACGCTCGACTCGCGCTGCAACACCGTGCCGCGCAAGGAGCAGGGGGTGTGGGTGTACGTGCGGGACGGTTCCACCCGCGCCGCCGTCCTGGATGCGGTGCTGGACCCGGGGCGAGTCAACGTGCGCCGCATCCTCGACGGTCTCGCGGAGGGCAACCTCGGTGCCCTGTCGCCACAGGAGAGGCTCGACCGCATCAGCGCCATCGTCAACGCCAAGGAGGACGCATGATCAGCAAGACGGGCCGCTACTGGTCCACCGGCATCACCGTCACATGGTCTGCGCGGGCCCACGTCATCAACGGGGAACGCCAGGAGATTCACTCCGGCTGGATGGCCTCGCTCGACTTCCTGGACGACGGCTTCCTGTCCGACTCTCCCGCAGAGGGTTCCATCTCTACGCAGGGCAGCTTGCGCACGCGCTACTTCGTTTGCGAGGAGAAGGGAGTAGACGCCCTCACGGGCGCCATCGACTCGCTGATCGACGATGCCAAGCGGCTGGGCATCGACTTTCGCATCGGGGACGGCAAGGCGATGCTCTACTACCGGGGCGACGGCGAGGACTCCAACTACCCAGCACCCGAGGGCTGGCGCCAGATGCTTCGTGAGCAGGATGACCGAATCGGCTGGGACACCTACACCACCGAGACCGTCTGACGACACCGCCCCGGTAGGTCTAGTACCGGGGCGGCTACCCGCATCGTAGCCGCACACGACGAAGCGCCCCGCCGCCCGTAATGGGCGGCGGGGCGTTGTCATGCCGCCTCGTCCGGCGGCGGGGGTGCGGGTTCGAGGAACGGGTTCGTGGACGGCGGCGGTGGCGGCTCCGGTGACGGTTCGGGCGGCGGCTCCACCCACCCCATGTCCACCTGGCTACCGAGGTCGGCGCCTCCCGGATCCGGAGCCGGCGTCGGCCCCGGCGACTGCAACGGCATGCTGCCTCCTACGGATACGTGCGGCGGCTCGGGTCGAGCGCCGCAGCTTGCGGTTTCGGCTCATCCGGCCCCGACCCTCCCCCGCCAGACGGCGCACAGCTATACGAGGTGGAACCGCCAGAGGTAGGGGTGCAGGTGTAGGTGACGCCGTTGTACGTCCACGTCCAGGACGACGGCGCCGGACCCGTCGGCCCCCGCTCGCCCTGCGGGCCCTGCTCCCCACGCGGTCCTGCCGCACCGGGTTCGCCCCGCGACCCCTGCGGTCCGGGCTCTCCCTGGGCGCCTTCCTGCCCGGTCTCGCCCTGCTCCCCCTGCGGGCCTTCCTCTCCCGCCTCGCCGCCCTTGCCGTCAGAGCCGTTGTTGCCGTCGGCTCCGGTCTTGCCGGGCGGCCCGGGACTACCGCGGTCCCCCTCGGGCCCCTGGGGCCCGCGCGGGCCGACCTGCCCGGCGTCGCCGGCGTCTCCGCGACTACCGGGCGGCCCGGCGACAGGCTTCTCCCCCAACTGCTGTACCTGCTCGGCGAGCGCGTCCCGCGCGTCGTTGGCGTCGCGGAGTTCCCCGGCGAGACGCTGCATGGTGAGCACGACCCACACGAACGCAGCCAACGCCATGACGACCGCAGCGGCGAACAGAACGTCGCTGCGGCGGCGCCTCTTGCCGGGATGGTGGTGGGTGCTCACGTGCCCGCCCCCCTTGCTGCCAGGTAGGTCTGGAGTAGCAGCAGCGCGATCGGTGCGATGAGTGCGGTGAACACGAGTCGCCTGTCGGCTCGGCGGCGGTCGTCCGCTGTTCGCCGGTCGGCGTCAGCTTGGCGTGCGTCGGCGTCGCGGGCTTCTTCGATGGCGCGGACGCGTTCGCTCATGCGCCGCAGGTCGTCGTCTCTGGCCCGGTGCTCGTAGTCGTATCGCTCGATGGACACTTTGCTGTCGAGCCGGGAGCCGAGCTCGCGGACGTCTTCCTTGAGGTCTTGGTGTACGGCTTCGAGTCGTCGCACCACCTCCCCAAGCGTCGGCTCGTCCGACATGACGGCCCCCTGGTCAGGCTCCGGCGGCTGGTGCGTTCGGCTTGGACGGCGTCACCTGTCCGCGGGCCAGCAGGGCGAGGCCGGCAAGTATGAGGCCGTTGACGGCGCCGATCGACTCGGGGGACACCTCGAAGCCGAACGCGGCGACCAGTGCGGCGACGGCGGCGACGAGGCCGGTGAACGCCTGCGGGGCAATGGGCCGGGTGACGGCAGCGGCCACTGCGGCGAACACGGCGGATACGGCGGCGACGATGGCGCCGGCTTGCGCGGTGGTGAGGCCGAACTGGAAGGTGACCAGCAGGCTGAGGGCGGCGGACACGGTGTTGATGACGAGCGCTGGCTCGCGGCCGAAGACTCTCACGGCAGGATCCGTTCTGACGAAGAAATGGGCTGATCGGCTTCCGGTTCAGGCCCGTTGCGCGAGCCAGCGCCGGATGATCTGGTTGTGGCGGGCGTCGGCGAGCGCGTTGTGCTCGCCGCTCTCCTGCTGGGGCAGCTCGTCCCAGGCGATCCCGAGGCGGCGGGCTTCCTGCTGGATGTCGTTGGTGAACATCGGCACACCGTCGGGCAGGGCCATCATCGTGCCCCAGAGCTGGGCGAGGCACACGTGGTCGTAGGCGCCGTAGTTCGCCCACAGCTCCACGTCCTCCGTGGCCTGGATGAACGCGGCCACCTCGTCCGCGATCGTGGCCCGAGACTTGACCCTCGGGTCGCCGTAGTGGAACAGCCAGCGCTTCGACATGCTGTTCCGCAGATCTCCGTGCCCCTTGGGCAGGTGCGGGACGACGTTCTCCATGAGCCACTGATGCCTGCGGATCTTCCGCACAGGCATGTCCCTGTTGGCGGCGTAGTACTCGCGGCCGTCGTCGCACACCATGCCGATGGAGATCAGCTCGATGGTGCGGCCGTCCTCCAGGAACTCCAGGTCGTAATCGATACCGGTCACGGCTGGCCCTTCGCGAGCGCGTCCGCCAGCCTGTCCAGGGCGGCCTGCGCCCCGGCGTCGGCAGCGGCCTGGACCTCGGCGGCCGTCAGTCCGCCCCCCTCCGCGAGCTTCGCGAGGACGGCGTCCCGGGCCGCGCCCTTCGCGGCCAGCTCGGCGACCGCGCTCTCCAGCCCCTTCACCCGGCCCCGGGTCTCCCGTGCGACTTCGCCGACGTGGATGAGCACCGACTTGGGCTTCCACGTCGGGTTCGTTTCGCTGCCCCAGGGCACGGTCATCTCGCCGTCCAGCTCCCAGGCGCCCTCGTACAGCTCCTTCTGAGTGGGCATGTCGTCCTCCGGTGTGCTGCCGCTGCCGCTGGTCGCCCACGCCTTCATGGCTGCGCGGTCGGCGAAGCGGGCGAGGTTGGTGTCGATCGGAGTGCTCGTGTACTGGTGGATGAGCCACGGGGCTTGGATGCTCGGCGAGCCGGCGTGGCCGTTGTACTGGGCGATCCACAGCCCGTCCCCCGCGAACGAGGACTTGTCGCGGTTCTTCCAGTAGTCGACGTTGCAGTAGAGCAGGACCCGGTGTCCCGGGGCCTTGCCCTGCACGTACTTGATCCACGCGTCCTTGTCCGCGCTTGAGACCCCGGGGTCTTCCCAGTCGAGGACGAGGATGTCCCCGGCCCGCAGGTTGATCTTCGAGAGGAAGTAATCCGCCTGCGCCTTCATCGAGCCGGGCCGAACGAAGTGGTAGAAGCCGGTGACCAGTCCGGCGTCCCGGCCGGTCTGCCGCTGTGCCACCCACTTCGGGTTCGTGTACGACGTCCCCTCGGTGATCTTGATGATGGCGAAGTCCAGCCCCCGCGTGCCGTACCGCTCGGGCTGGTACGACGAGACGTCGATTCCTTTGATCATCACGGGCCTCTCAGTAGTCCCACGTCATCGCGACGAACTGCCCGTGGATGACCGCCACGGGCTCGTGGTGGTCGTGCCACACCCGGATCGCGACCGGCTGCCCCGCGCGGCCCTTGAACGACCACGAGGCGAGATGGAACTCCCGCCCCGGCGTGTCGTCGGCGTCGGTGGAGCCGGTGGAATCCCACTGCCCGTAGGGGTCGCGGCAGAACTGCTCCAGGAACTGCCGCGGCCGGACATCCCCGTCCGGCACGGTGATCGAGTCCCAGTGGATGAACCGGAACCAGATGAAGTCCCCGTCGCGCGGGGGCTGAATGAGCGCCGAGTCGGGGTCTGCCACGGATCCGGTGCCCTGGTACAGGCCCGCGGTGTCCTTGAGCACCCGGTCGAATCGCACCGTGGTCCAGGTCTGCGGCTGGATGAGCTGATCAGTGTCCGTGTACAGCTTGCACATGGTGGCCATAGGCCCTCCTGGCATGAAAAAGGCCCCGACCATGCGGGGCTGCAGGGAAACGGGGGACGGGGTCAGAGGGAGGCGAAGCAGCCGTTCAGGCTGACCCACGGCGGGTTCTCGGACGTGCTGCCGATGCCGATGAGGACCAGGGTGCCGTCGCTGTTGATGTCGAGCTTCACGCTGGAGAGCGTGGTGTCGATTACGGAACAGGCGCAGGAGATGGTCCGCTTGGTGGCCGGCCGAGCGTTGACGGGCAGCGTCGTGGCGTTGATCTGGCTGCTGTTGGGCGGGGTGCCGCTGCTGTAGGTGATGCCGACCCCGCCCCGGAACATGAGGCTGGTCTCACCGAACAGGTTGACCAGCCGGTATTGCGCCGTGCCGTTGCTGTTGCCGTCGTGCGCATAGCCGGAGGCCAGGGAGATGGTGGTCCACTGCTGGGAGCCGGCCGCCAGCACCACCCATGCGGTGCCGTCGTAGCCCGTGAACAACATCTCGGTGTCGAGCCACGCGACCATCCCAGCGACTGGCGACGTGATGGTGGCGTTGCGTTCGGCAGCCGTTGAATACCGCATCATCGACCGCGGGGTGAGGGCGTCGGCCAGGCCCTTCGTCCCCGCCCGCAGGTCCGGCTTGTCGGAGTTCTCCAGCCAGGGCACGCCCTGACCGTAGTCGTCGGTGGGCACAGGGCCTCCTAGATGGTCCAGTAGGTGATGCCGTCGAGCGCGATCCAGGAGGGCTGATTCGTCGTCTCGTAGATCCGCAGAATGCCCGCGTCGGTGATCTCCGCCCGGACGACCGCGGGGTTGATGCTGGAGTCCCGGGCCACCCCGAAACCGACCTCCACACCGGCCGGCGGGCGGATCGCGGTAGGGATCGTGGCGATCGTGGAGCCGTTGGCGATGGTTCCGGAGGACGGGCCGACCCGGCCGCGGAACGTCACCTGCCTGCCCTGTACCAGGTAGGCGGGGCTGTAGCCGTGGCCTGGCCACTGGTAGCCGGATGCGAGCGTGAGGCTGGTCCAGCCCGCCCCGGTGCTCTCCAGCCGGCCGAACGCCATCCAGTTGCCGGAGCTGGAGCGGGTGACGACGATGACGTCCCCGGTCTGCGGGGCCGGGTAGCTGGGCAGGCGGCGGGCGCGGATCTCGTCGCAGTCGACGGTGCCGTCGGTGTTGACGGTGGTGACGGTGGCGAGTCGCCAGTCGGCGCCACGCACGACGGGCGCCGTCTGGCCGGCCTCGACCGCGGCGCCGCGGATGGCGGCGGCGAGCTGCTGGGGGCTGATCCCGGTCACGAGTCCTCCCGTCCACCGATGCAGGCCAGCGTGAAGTCGCCGCCCACCAGGTCGAGGCTGAAGCTCTCGACTTGCAAGAGGTCGCGGTCGCCGGAGGCGTAGGTGACGCGGAGGACGTCGCCCGGCTCCAGGCACGGGTTCGGCACGCTGGACAGGTCTGCGGTGGCGTTCGGCTTCAGGCTGTCGCGCAACAGCTTGTTGGCTGCGGCCTGGGCGAGGGTCGTCGTCGTCAACGTCGCCGACGAGTAGAACGTCGGCACCCTGCCGAACGACCCGTACACGTAGGTGGGGCTGGTCGGGTCCTCGTCGGCGGCCGTCGCGGTCACCGGCGGCGTGTCCTCCTCGGTGTTCTCCCCACGGGCGACGACCCAGTTGTACATGCCGTCCCGGTTGTATCCGCGGCTGGCGGAGACGAGCGCGCCCCGCTCCCCCGCATCCACCTGCCACGAGATCGGCGCGACCAGCATGTCCGGCAGCTCCGCGATGACGAACTGCCCATCGGCGTCGGCGTAGCACTCGGCGCCGATGGCGGTGGCGCACTCCTGCACGGCCGCCCACCGGTCGCCCTCCGCGTCCCACGTGCGCACCCCGATGACCTGATCGACCGCGTAGCTGGTGACGACGGCGCCGGGGATGGCGTCCTGGATGAGGCCGCGGATGGCGGTCACCGCGGTGACACCGCCGCGGGTCGAGTAGGCGGACACGAACTTGTCGTCGGCGACGACCGCCTCGAGACCCGAGGCTCTGATGTCGACGGGCCCGTAGTCGGGGTCGCCGTCCACGGCATCCACGCGCCCGTAGAAGACGGGCACCGTCTCGATGGTGCCGTTGCCGTAGCGGATGCCCCGCTCGATACGCAGCCTGGCCCCGTAGATGGCGAGCTGCTCGCTTGGGGTTCTGGGGATGAGGCTGGTGTCGGGCACGGTGACGGTGGCGGTGCGGCGCACAGCCTGCGACCTGTCCACCGTCACCGAGCCGGCGGTGTGCTCCAGCTCCACAACGGTGCCGTCCGCCTTGTGGAGCTGGACGACGGTGACGGGGGTGTGGGCCTCCACCAGCGTCGGCAGGAACCGGCCGGACGGAGGCGGATACACGTCACGACCTCCTGTCGACAGTGAGGTCGAAAACGGTCTCGTACCGGTCGAGGACGTCGTAGCCACTGTCGTACTCGAGGACCACGTCGTACACGGTCCAGGTGGCGCTACCGACCTGGCCGCCGGTGGGCATGTCCACCTCGGTCAGCGGCAGCGTCCACTCCCGCCACTCCTCGCGGGCATACGTCACGATCCGCGGGTACTGCACCTCGCCGACGACCACGTACACATCGGGTTCGCCCATGCCGGGCGCACACCGCCACAACAGAACGTTCCCGGTCGACAGGAGGAACCGCAGCGCGTCCCGCTCCTGGTCGGTGCGCGTCCAGCACACGAGGCTGCCCTCGCGGGACTGCCGCACATCCGACAGCACCACCGGCGTCGCCCGGCCACGCACCCGGTACACGGTCTGCTCGATCGCCTGCTGCCACTCCGGCGCCTGCCGCACCGCCACCCGCAGACCCACACCCGGCCGGGCAGGATCCGTCAACCAGGCGTAGTTCGGGTCGCCCGCAGTGAGCGTCACGGTGTCCGTGATCTTGTGGCTGTGGGCGCTGTCGTCGACCGCCACCGTCTCGATCACGTAGTACACCGGCACACCCAGCGGTGCCTCATAGTCCTCGATGACGAGGCTGTCGGCCGGGATCGAGTAGCCGTCGTACAGCCCCTCCGGGCCGCGCACCAGTGTGCGGCCACCGTCCGGCGTGACCCGCCACACCGTCATCAGCTGGCCGACGGTCAGCTCCCGCAGGATGAGCTGCACCATCGCCTGCTCGTCGAACGCAGCCACTTCCTCCCGCGGCAGGGTCTCCCACAGGGCCGGCCGGTCGAGCTGCATGACCGAGCTCGACGACGTCGCGGTGAGCGTGACCTCCAACTGGCCCTGGGTGGCGCCGGCCGGGGCTATCGCGTCATCGACGAGGAGCCACCAGCCGGGCGTCGGCGCATCGAAAGTGATCGCCGTAGAGCTGGACAGGTAGGTGTCGGTGTCGGTGTACCAGCGGACGGCGATAGCGATCTGCCACCCACCCGCGCCCACCTTGAACCAGGTCTCGGCGCGCCAGTTGTCGCCCGCCGTCACACCGGGGTAGATGCCGGACCGCAGGACACTCCCCGCCGCCGTAGCCGACGACACGGTGAGCGCGTAGTAGTCGAAAACGTGCTCCGCACCCCAGGGGCTGCTGCGGGCGATGGTGGCCGGCCCGGAGGCCACGGTCCACGATCCGACGCCCTCCTCGAAATCCCAGTCCGCCCAGGGCAGCAGGTTGCCGGTGCGGATCGCCGGGTTCGGCACCGCGCCCACCGCGCCGATGAACGCGCCCTCAGTCCGCACCACCTCACCGGCGCCGGCCCCGGTGATGCCGACCGCCAGACTGGCGGCGACCGCGCCCGCTGGGGCTATCCCGGAGGTGATCTGCCGGTACATGCCTGTACCCGGCGGCGCCAGCGTCGACCGGTGCGCCTCCAGTACGGTGTCCGTCTCGTCGTAGAACCGCAGCTCCACCCACGTCGCCGACCCGGTGGTGGCGGGCCCCAGGTAGGCGAACGCCACATACTCCGTCCCCACCGTCACGGGGGGTCGTTCCACGCACTCGCCGCTCGCATCACCCGCCGCTGTGGCGGTCACCGCGACCTGCTCGCCGCCCGCGTTGTAGAACGTCGACGACCAGCTCGACACGGGTGCGATCCGGGAAACGGTGGCGTTCGTCTCCGCCGCCCACGCTGATGCGTCGACCTCCCCGCCCGCCTCGGCGTTGAAGCTGAGGAGGTTGCCGGGGTAGCGGATTGGCAGGCCGAGGTAGACGTTCTCCCAGTAGTGCACCACCCCCGCCCCGGCAACGGTCGATGACAGCAGCACCTGCGCTCGCACGGCGCCCGACGGGGCGACCCCGGCCACCGACACGCGATGCCAGCTCGCCGAAGCAGCGGCCGTCGTCAGCGACCACGTCACCGAGAGTTCGGCGCCCGCCGCGTCCAGCCAGCGGATACCAATCCGCTCCGGCTGAGCCGACGATGACGCGTCCGCGAACGTCCAGTACAGGGCGCCCGCATCCACCGGCACCGACGAGAACGTGCGCGCCTGCATCTCCCCGGACGCCGCCGAGGTGAGCTTCAGGCAGCCGTCACCATTCCGCCCACCCGACGCCAGCGACAGCGAGCAGTTCGCCTTCGCCGCCCAGCCGGACGTGTTCGGATCCACCATCTCCGTCGTCGCCGACAGAAGGTTCCCCGGGATCGCCATGTCACCTCCCCGCCCGCGCACCCAGCGCCGTCAAAACCTCGCCATTCGACCGCCGCACCTCAGCCCGCGCGATATCCGTGATCTCCCGATCACCGACGTACACGGTCACCGAGAGGTCGCCGAGTGCGGGCTCGTCGGTGCCACGTGCTGCAGCCCCCGTCAGTACCTCCCACTGCCTGCCAGTCAGTACCGGCTCGGGCCGGCCTGTTCCGTTCGCGACGAGGTTGAGGCCGGGCTGGAGCAGACCACCGTCGTCGTACCAGTGCGGCGACCTTGACTGCCACCTCGCCCAGGCCCTCGCCGGGGTGCCGTAGTCGTAGCGCTTCTTGATGTAGCCCATGCCCCACTTGATCTGTGTGGCCGGGTTGGTGCGCCAGTCCGCGCCAGCCGACCGCATTTTGGAAGCCGGGAGCGCCTGCGGAATCCCGTAGGCGCCTGAGCTGGGGTTTTTCGCGTTCCAGCGCCACCCGGACTCACGGGTCCACAACTTCTTGAGCGGCGGCCACTGCTTTTGCGACCAGCCGAACTCACCCAACATCTGGCGAGCCGTGGCCTGCGCGGCCTTCGCCGACTTGCCGCCGCCACCACCGATGGCAGGCTTGAACCCGTACCAGTTCTTCCCGAACATCGGGCTGTTGTAGCCGCGGGCCCGGGAGCCGACGACGACGCCGTCGCCACCGCGCGACTCCACGTTCGTCCCGGCCAAGGTGCCCGCCGTGTGCCCCTTGCCCTTGTTCGTGATGCCGATCTGGTACGGGCTGCGCTTGTGGTACTCCCACCCAGCCGGAGCTCTCTTCCCGGAGAAGGAGAACGTGGACCACAGGCGCCCCTTGGGCTTCTTGCCCTGGATGACCTTCTGGATGCTGCTGAGGAACCCCGAGCAGTCGAAGCTCGGGTTGCCCGCGCCGCCCCACTGGTAGGGCTTCCCTGCCTGCGAGCGCGCCCACTTCAGCGCACGGGCGACGCCCTGCCCGCCCAGCTCCGAGGTCTCCGACCCCTTGATGGCGGACAGCGCCTCGGTGAGAAGTCCAGAGGGGACGGCCTTGGCTAGCGAGCCCCAGCCCTTGGTGCCGCCGGGCACCTTGTTGATCAGGGATCGGATGGGCTTGGCCGCCGCCGACGCGGCCTTGTACACGCCGCCCAGGGCCGCGTCCTTCAGCTTGCCCAGCCCCTTGGAGACGGACCCGGCGACCGCACGAGCACCCCCGGCGAGCCGCTCGCCCGCCCCCTTGAACCAGTCGACGGCACCGCCGAACGCGTATCCGGGCACACCGCCTGCTGCGGGAGCCGGACCGCTCTGGCCCGCTCCCCCGCGGGCCGCAGCCCGGAGCCCCTCGACGGCACCGTGGCCGCCTGCGCCCTGCACTTCCTTCGCGGTCCACACGTGCTCGCCGCGGGACAGCCGTGCGGGGATGCTGTCGGACGTCGCCGTACCCGGCCCGTACACGGGCCCGCCGGTGGCGAACTTGAAGAAGGGCAGCTTCTTGATCGGCAGGACCTTCGCGGCGGTGTTCCAGAGGCCGCGCACGCCCTTGTTGTAGACGAGATCGATCACCCATTTGATCGGCTTCCGCGTCAGCGACTTGATCTTCGCCCAGGACTTTCCCAGCGCATCCTTCGCCTTCCGGAAGCTGTCCGCCACCCTCGACACCGCGGACTTGATCGCGTTGAAGGCGGGCCGGATGCCCTTCTCCCAGGCGACGCGGATCGCCGTCCGGATGCCCGACCACACGGGCTTGATGACGTTCTTCCACAGCCACTTGAAGACGCTCGCCATCGTGCGGATCGCCGACTTCACGAAGCCGAAGTAGCGCTTGACGACGTTCTGCCACCACCAGGAGATGACCTTCCCGATGCCGCGGAACACCGGCGACAAGACGTTCCGCCACAGCCACGTCGCGACCTTCGCCACCAGCCGGAACGCGCCCCGCACCAGCCCGAAGTAGCGGCGCACGATGTTCTGCCACCACCAGGTGACCACCACGGCGATCCCGTGGAACACCGGGCTGAGGACGTTGTGCCACAGCCACACGGCGATCTTCGCGACCCAGCGGATCGCGACAACCAAAGCGTTGAACACCGGCTTCAGCACCACGTTCCACGCCCACAAGGCCGCGGTCTTGATGCCCTCCCACGCCGCCTGCACCGCGGTCCGGAACCAGCCCCAGCGCTTGTAGGCGTAGATGACGATCGCGACGAGCGCGATGATCCCCAGAATGATCAACGTGATCGGGTTGGCTTGCATGACCGCGTTGAAGATGACCATGCCGATCGTCCACAGCCGTGTCACGATCAGCGCCAGGTACATGCCCTGGATCAGCCACGGCAGGGTCGTCGCGATCGACGCAATCCCCCGCGCCAGCGCACCCAGCACGTCCAGGACCGGGCCCTGCAGCGGGATCAGCGCCCGCGACACGTCGAGAAACGCCCGCCCCAGGTCACCCAGAGTGGAAGCGAGCTTGGGGCCCATGCGGGCCGCGTAGTCCAGGAACCGCTCGAACTCCGGGCTCCCCTTCAGACCGGTGCCCCAGTTCGCGAACCTGCCGGTAGCCGACTCCATCCGCTTGGCGATCGAATCGATGTGCGGCAGGAACGCTTGGATGATCCCGGCCATGCCCTTGAAGATCCGGCCGAAGCTGACACCGAGGCTGACGACCGCAGGCTCGACACTGCCCTGCACGTCCCTCTTGAAGCTCTTCCACCACGGACTCTTGAAGCCGGCCGACACCCGGTCCTGCAACGTCTTGATGCCGCGGGCCGCCGCCAATACCAGCGGCGTCAACCCCGGCAAGGAGTTCTTCATGCCGTTCAGGGCCCGCGTGAACAGCGGCATCACAGCCGGCTGCAGGCTCCGCGACCAGGCCGAGAAAGCCTTCCGCAGCGACACGAACGCGTTGAACGTGCCCCGCGTCGCCGGCGTCATCTTCGCCAGCGCAGCCCGGTACTTCGCCTGCGCGGCGGCAGCCTGATCCGCGCCACCCGCCGCCGACAGCTCAGCCGACCGGATCTGCCGCTGCGCACTCGACACCGCATCCGCAGCCGACTGCTGCGCCACCGCCACATTCCGGGTGGCCTCACCCACCCGCTCCTGCGCGGCAGCCACATCCCGCGCCGCCTGCGTCTGCGCGCGGGCCGCCTCCACCTGCGCATCCCGCACCGCACGCGACCGGTCGGCCACCTGCTGCTGCGCCGACGCCAACCGCTGCTGAGCCGACCGCACCGTGTCGCTACCCGAGACCCCGGCCTTGTTCGCCGCCGCGGTCTCCGCCTTCAGCCGCTTCGTCTCGACCGTCTGGTCCTTGAGGCGCTGCACCGCCTGGTCGTAGGCGAGCTGCGCACGAGCACGATCCAGCTCGCTGGACCCCGCATCCTTCATCGTGCGGGCCAGCGAAACCTGCGCCTCCCGCACACTCAGCACCGCATCCCGCTGAGAGAGCTGTGCCCCAGCGAGCCGGGCGTTCAGATCCTCCAGCTCGCGGGCGGCCTCACGGCGGGCATCCGTCAGATCCTGCTGTGCCTGCCGGGCATCACGCTGAGCCGACGACAATGCCCGCTCCGCGTCCTGCACCGCCCGGGCAGCAGCCTCCTGCCGCTGCGCCGCGGTCGCCGCCGCCTCCGCGGCAGCCTGCCGGGCCTGACGCACCTGCCGCTGGGCCTGCGCGATCTGCCGGGCCCCGTTCCGCTCCGCCGCCGCCAGCGCTTGCTGGGCGCTCGCCTGGGTCAGGGCATGCCGGGCCGCCTGCGCAGACGCCTGACCGCCGGACGCGGTCGCCCGCGACGCCGCCTCCTGCGCCGCCTTCTGCGCCTGCAGCGCACCGGCAATTTCCCGGACTGCGGGGACCGCGACCGCGGCCAGAGCACCCACACCGGCCGCCGCGACGGTAGCCGCCGCAGTGACCGCGCCGAGGCCCGCCGCCAGGGCAGGCACCGCGGGCAGGACAGCGACGCCACCCACGGCGATCGACAACTGAATGAGGGCCCGCACCGCGGCGGACGTGTCCACCCGCACCCGCGCCGTCTGGCCGTCGAGCCGGTTCACCATGGCCTGCACGGCGGCGAGCTGCGTCGCGGCAGCAGCCGCGTCCACCCGCACCGCCACATCCGCGTCCGAGGCGGAAAGCCGCTCCAGTCGCCCCTGCAGTTCGGTGATCTTCGCCTGGGCGGTGGCCGCGTCGATATCGATGCCGACCCGCACATCCCGCAGCGCCGTCAACTGGGCCCGCAGGCTGGCGATCTCACCCTGTGCGGGGGTGGTGTCCGCCCCGATGTTGATGTTGGGGAGGGACGATTCTGCCTGCTGCACCGCGGCACGCAACCGCTGCCCGAACGTTCCGTCCGTCTCCAGGCGGATTGTGGTGCGATCCGCATGGAGACGGTCCAGCTCGGCACGCACCTCGGCGAGCTGCGCCCGCGCCGCGGCCGTGTCGGCCCGCACCGTCGGATTGGGGTGGGCGGCACCCAGCCGCCGCAGTTGATCCTCCAGCTCTGTGATTTCGGTGCGGGCCTCGCCCGTGTCGATGTCGACGCCGATGCGCTTGCCCGCGAGGGTCTCCATGCGGGCGCGCAGGGCCTGCAGGTCGGAGTCCGCCTCGGAGGTGTCTGCGCCGACGGTGACGTCGGGCAGCGACCGGAACGCGGCCTCGATGCGGGCGCGGGCGCTCCTCGCGAACGCCCCGCCCGCCTGCTCGCCCTGCTTCGCCGCCGCCGGGCGGGCAGTCCGCCCGCCCTGGGTGACCCCGTCCCGCAGCGCACCGCGGATCTCGGCGGTGATGCGGGCGGCGATCTGCGCGCCGATCTGCTGCCCGATCTGCAGGCCGACCTGACCCACCTCGGACTGCATCGCCGGCCCGAAGCTACGGCCGGCCGCCTTACCCGCATCCTCTCCGGCCTTCGTCGCTGCGGGCACCAGTGCCGACTTGAGGTGGTTGTAGATCCCCTTGGTGTTGGGGATGACATCGACCTCGACGGATCCGACGGAGATGGCCACAGGAGGACTCCCTCCCGCGCGTCAGGCCGCGCCTCCGTTGATGAGCTGGAACAGCCGCTCCGCGGCGGCATCCGACATGGGGGCGGTCTTCCTCTTGCGGGGCTTGGCCCCCGGGCGTCGGATCGGCTCGGGCTGATCCGGCCGCTGCGACTTCTTCTCCGTGTTGACGCAGATCAGCGTGTACTGGAGCTGCGCCACCCGGTCCGCCAGCAGCGCCAGCAGTTGCTCGGCCTGCGACCAGCGGCCCTTCTCCGGCTCGCCCAGGTCCGCCTGCTCATCCAACTCGACGTCGGACAGGCTGTTGCGGATGGCGGTCATCGTGTGCGACTCGGGCGGCAGATGCTGGATCAGCACCCGCAGCCACGCCCACGTCCGCCGCCCGGCCAGCACGTCGGTGATGTCGTAGTGCCGGTCGATGAGGTCAGCTCTTACCGCCTCCGGGTGCTCCTGCCAGACCGAGACGGCCCACCGGATTTCCCCAGGTCCTCACCCCCGGCACGGGCCGCGGCCTCCGCGAACCGGCCGATCGCGTCCATGTCCGGGTCGAGTTCCTCATACACCTCGACGTCGTCCTCGTGGAGAACGAGCGCCATGAACGCGTCCATGTCGCCAGAGTTCAGGGCACGGAACGCACTCGCGCGCCAGCGGCCGGCCGGGAGAGCCCGGACGTCCTTGGTGACGCCGTCGTAGCCGGCGAGGGGCACCGGCACGTAGGGGTCGTTCTCCTGCTCGGCCTCCGCCTCCTGCGCGGCTGCGGCGTCGAGTTCCTTCTTCGTCGTGGGCATAGCGCGGGCCTCTCTCTTCCGGGCGCGGGCCAAAGGGAAGGTGGCGGGCCGGGCCCGCGCCAGAGGGCGGCCCGCCACCAGTCATGGGGCCCGTCAGGACCCGGTGTACTCGGGCGTCGCAGGCAGACGGTCCGCGTGGTAGACGGTGTTGCCCTCCGTGTCGGGATAGGCGGTGATCGTCCACTCGTAGCCGGCCGTCTCGTCCTGCTTGTGACTCACGTCCGAGCGCTCCGACACCTCGCCCTCGGGCACGTAGAACCCCTGCATGACGTTGCCGTCGATGACGATGAACCACCAAGCGCGGCGGTCCGGCAGCGGCGACGCGGTCTCCGCGTAGGTCGTCAGCCCGTCCTCGTCGGGCGCCAGATCCGCCTCGGCGATCCGGTACTGGATGGACTTGACCGTTGTCCGGCTGGTCTCCCACGCCGTCAGGCCGAACGTGCGGACGGACTTGGTGATGGTCGTGCGCCACGGCGACGTGTAGCCCCAGGGGGTGTACTCCTCCGAGTCCTCGTCGAAGCCCTGCGTCAGGCCGTCCTCCGAGATGCCGCCGATGGGCTGCCACAGCCCTGTCGGTTGGATCAGCGGATCGCCAGGGGAGGTGGTTCCGACAGGCGCCGTCCATCCACCTCCGTTCGCACCGATCGCTGACAAGTCCGCAGCGCGGGTGATGTTGACCATCAGGGGGTCTCCCAACATGCGAAAACCCCGCACACGGGCGGGGTTGGGTTACAGGTCCGGCGCGGGCCTGGCCGGTCAGGAGACCGGGTGAACGAACATCTCGTAGGTGGCCCCACAACGGCGGAGCCCCGTGTTCTGGTAGGGGCGGATCGCGGGCGGCGGATCCGACCTGATGCGGCCCCACGTGGCGTTGCTGGTCGTGCTGCCCCGCAGCTCACCGAGGAGAGCGCCGCGGATCGTCGCCGACAGGGCGATCGCCTCACCGCGGGTGGCGGCGTACACGTCGATGTCGACGAGCGCCCGGTCCAGCCGGAACCCGTCATCACCGCCAGCCGGAAGCCGCTGCACCTGCACCGTGGGCAGCTCATCGAGGAGGAGGTTGTCGAGTTCGTCGCGCACCACGACGCCGTCGCCGAGGCGCTCCTGCAGCCAGCCGATCAGCTCCAGCTCGACATCCACCGACCCGACCGCCGCCATCACCGGCCACCCGCCTGCGCCGCCCGCAGCAGCACATGATGCGCGTGGACACGTTCGGTGCCGTACTCCACCCACCGGGCATACGGCGCCGAGTTCCACACGGTGGCCACCGCACGGTCCTTGCGGCGTCCGCCGCGGCGCGTACTCGTCGAATGCCACGACGCCTTGTACAGACCCGGATGCGGATCCCACGCCGCCGTACCCACCGGGGAGATCGCGACCGCCGCGTCCTTGATGACGTCGGCGCGGCGCAGCATCTCCGCCTCAACCATCGGAGAGCGCAACAACTGACCGACGCCTTTCCGAGACATGCGGAACTTGGCTGCCATACCCTCACCTCACCGACAACTTGGGGGGCGGGCATGGAAGTCAAGGGCGTACAAGGCACGATCCGCTACGAGGACGGCTGGATCACCATCACCAAGAAGGAGATCGGCCAGCAGGCCCGGGAGTTCCGCATCCGCGCCGCCGACGTGACCGGCACCCGCCTCAAGCCCGGCACCTGGGCCACCCACGGCTATGTGCAGTTCGTGCTGCCTGGCTCCGCACCTGCCCCGGAAAAGGGTGGAGCGCTGACCGGCGGCCGACCGCCGCAGTCGGACCCGCACAGCCTGTCCATCCCCCGCCGCAGCAACGACGCCGCGCAGAAACTCGTGGCCGCCGTCGAGCAGGAACGCGGCATCAGCCCGTAACCCGATCCGCAGCGAACTGCACCGGCCCGGACGTGCCCGTGAACGGAGAACGCCCCCAGTCGCCGGGCCAGCCCGTCACCTCACACACCTCGCCGCGAATACGGAACTGGTCGGTGGTCAGCACATCGGAACGGGGCGGAGCATAGACCGTGAAGCCGACGATGACCGTGTCCCGGCCCTGCTGCTCCGCGCCGCCGACCTGCGGCGTCTCCGCCCGCGGGGCCACCACGCAGCCAGGCATCGGCGTCTCCACGAGCGGGCCCGGAATCGGCTGCCCGCGCTCATCCCGGCCCGGCGACGGGCCGCGACGCAGGCGCACGATGGTCTCCCCATACAGGTACGGGGCAGGCATCAGAGCCAGCCCCAGCCCGGCTCGTACTCCGTGGCGATCCCCTCGTCCACATCGACCGGATACGTCGGCGACGGATCGGCAGTCTCAGGGGTCGGGTCCACCGTGAACGCCCCCCCGCGGCCGGCCAGCGACTTGAGCGCCGCCTTGTCAGCCTTCGTCAGATACAGACCGCCAGAACCCTGCGGGCGCTGCACCGACATCGGGCCGATCGTCTCGTAGGAGACCTGCGTAGGGTTGATGTACGCCCGACCAGCCGCCGCCAACACGACCGCATCGGCCTCGTCGGGCAGCGGTTTGACGACCGTCATGCACAGCCGTGCCGCCGTCGTGAGCAAGAAGTCGGCCCGGGGGCCACTGATCTCGTCCAACTGGAGGTACATCGCAAGTTCCTCCGCCGTGGGAACCGTGAAGGCCACGACGCACACCTCCGCTCCATCACACGAGACCTTCGACAGCACCGCACCAGGCCGTCAGATCGGCTGCAGGACCCAACTCGCGCGAGCGAGCCCGAGCCCTCTTGGACGCCAACCGGTACTCGGCCGGATCACCGAGCAGCTTGCCCAACACCGCTTCGTAGCCGTCCACGTCGAAGCGGTCCACGAACACGCCCGCCTCGCCGAGCGACTCGCACAGGCCCGGAGTCGGATGTGCCACCACAGGGATGCCAGACGCCAACGCCTCAACGCCAGCCCGTCCCCACGACTCGTAGACCGACGGCATCAGCAGCACCTTCGTGCGGGCATACACCCGCTCCCGCATCTCGGAGCCGTCCACGTGCTCGACGACCTCGACATTCGGCAGGTCCGGAAGGATCTGCTCGCCGTAGGCACCGCGCACGGCCAGGAACTGCTGATCCGGCATGCGCCGGGCCAGCGCCGCGAGTGTCGTCCCGCCCTTTTCCGCATTGCAGTTGATCAGCGTGATGGCCTTGCCGGGCTTCGTCGCATACTCGTCGGCGAACACCGGAGGCCGCACGATCAGCGACCGCTCCGGCCGGACAGCCTTCGGATACTCGGCGAAGAACAACTCCGCCTCCGCCTCCATCCAGCGCGAGTTGTACACCGCCAGCGCCGTCTGCCCCGCCGCCGCATCCCGGAACGTGGGCCGGTGCGTGTTGTGACACACGACCACCATCGGCTTGCCGTAGCCGCGGGCCAGCGACGCCGTCGACGGAACGCACTCCAGATGCGACAGCAGCACATCCGCCCGCCGCACAGCAGAAGGGAAATCCAGGCGCGCCTCCAGCGGCACGACGCGCACGCCCCGGTACTCGTAGACCTCGTGTGCCTTCCCGTAACGGGACAACCACACCTCCACCTGATGCCCGCGCTCGACCAGCGGCCGCAGCATCGAGATCAGCATGTGCTCGGCGCCCGCGTTGTGCTCCGGTGGCGCGGCGTGCACGCGGGCGACGATGGACAGCGGCTTGGCTGCCCCGTCCGGCGCGGAAGCCGGGACAGCCCTGGCCATCAGGAACCGCTCGGGGTGCCGGTGAACTTCACGAACGCCTGCGCGTCACCCATGACGAACCCGTAGTACGCCTCCGCCAGGAGCAGCACCAGGTTCTCCTGGAAGGCGGAGTGGACGCCGCCTTCCTCGTCCACGTAGGTGGCCTCGTTCGACACGCGCACGGTGATGTCCATGCCCACGCCGTAGGCGCACTGCGACCAGTCGCCGCCCAGCGCCCGCAGGCCGGAATCGACACTGGCGGACTGACGCCGCTGCTTCCCCGACACGCTCCGCGAGTAGGCCAGCGGCTCACCGATCAGCGTCCCCGCCGCCGCCATGTCCGTACCCGGCGTCTGCGTGTCCACCAGGATCGGCCGGCCGGTGGTGTCCGTGGCCAGCAGCAGCTTCGGCTTCAGCCGGTGATCCGCGACGGTACCGGTGTAGTCCCAGTCCGCGTCGATGACCTCCTCCATGCCCGTCACCAGGTCGGCCCAGATGCCGCCGTTGCCCTGCGTCGCAGTGCCCAGCGTGACGCTGTTCGTCGTGGAGGCCAAGTACTCGGTGAACGGACCCGCAGCGCCCTTCATGGTCTTGCCGTGGATCGCCGCGTGGTCGAACGCGCGGGCGAACGCGGTAGGCAGATCCTTCTGCAGTTGGCTGTAGAGACCCGCGGCGTTGGTGTTCGCGACCTCCATCGCCACCGGGATCAGCACCGCCAGCTTCTTCGCCTGCATCTGCTTCACGTCCACGCCACCGGTCGACAGGGGCTTCTTCGCCGCCTGCCCGACCCAGTCCGCGGTCGGCACGTCCATCGGGATCGGCACGGACGTGGTGGCGTCCAGCGCCAGCGGCGCCGGACGCGCCAGCGCCATGATCGCCGACTGCTCCACCGACTTCTCGAAGATCGGAGCGGTGATCGTGCGCGGCAGAAGCGCACCATCGATGCTGGACAGGGTGATAGGGGCCGTAGCCGCCATGATCGTCTCTTCTCCCGCAGCTACTTCTTAAGCTGCGAACTCAGCCACCCGGCGAACTCCTCCGCCGGGTCGGGGGCCTTCGTTTTGTTGGCGCCGGACGCCTGAGTGCGATCCGGCGCAGGACGCCGCGGGCCCTCCTGGGGCTGAGGCTGGGGCTTGGCCCAGTGCGGCTTGCGCTCCAAGAGCGCATCGAGATCGGCCCTGATGGCCGCCTCGTCGATGTCGCCGTCCGAGTCGATGTACGAGTCGAGGTCCAACGCCCCGACTGCGTCCTCCGGGTCGGCGAACGTGTTCCCAGCGAGCGCCTGCACCTGGCTCTTCACGAGCCGCTGACGGGTCTTGGTGATCTGCTCGTTGGCCGTAGCGAGCTGGCCGGCGAGGCGCTCGGACTCGGTCTTCTCCGCGTCCTTGATCCGCTGCAGTTCGGCGGCCTTCGGCTCCAGTTCCTTCAGCCGCTTGCGAAGGTTCTCCGCCTCCGAGTTGGCCTTGCGGATCTTCGCCGCGGCGCGCTTCGCATCGAACGGCTCCGCACCCGACTCGCCCTGCGTACCCGCCTCCAGGGCGGTCTCACCGGTGTCACCGTCGGGGCTGCTCACTGCGTCGGCTTCCCCGGTGACAGCCGGGTCGGTGGTCTCCTCGACCTCGGCGCCGGGCTGCTGCTGCTCGGTCTCTTCGGACATGACGAAACGGCCCTCCTGGGGCATGGATGTGAATGAGAAAGGCCGCCTCCAGGGCGGCCGCGGTGTTACTGGACGGGCGACGCATCGTGCTCGGCGATCGCCCGACGGAACAGGCGAAGCTGATCGCCCGGATGGCCTTGCGCGTACTCCCGGTAGATGCGGTCCCACCGAGCCGCCTGCGGAGACAACTCGAACCGCTGCCCCCGGAAGACACTGATGATCTGACAGGAGCAGTGGTCGTGATACTTCGCCACCGACGCATCGCCGGAAAACCGGTCGTTGGCATCCCGACCGGCCGTGCCTGCGGACTTGTAGACCATCCCGCGTGAGGCCATCAAGCGGCAGAACGCGCAAGCGCCAAGCGCTGCGGCCCGCGCGTAACCAACAGCCTCACGGTCCCGCTGCACAGCCTGCCGCGTCGTCTGGCGTCCCTGATCCAAGACGAGCTTTTCCACCACCGCAGCCGTCTTCTTCTCCGCCGCAGCCAGCCTCACCTCGACTGGCTGTGCCTGCGCCGCCGTGGTACGCGGATCGTCCGGGTCCCGGGGCCACAGGTCCTTGGTGGCCCATCGCAGTGACGCCTGCGTCTGCTCCTGCGGCGGGCTGTCCGCGAGCGGCACGGTGAACGCACTGGTGACGTCGGCCGCGGCTCGCTGCGCCTCGTACACCTCGGCAGCCAACTGCGCCGCCAAGTCGCCGTACTGGCGCACCACCGCGTCGACCGCCTCCATCCACGGCGGCAACGTCGCACCCATCCGCGCGGGCACGAGGAGTCTCCGCAGCCTGCCCAGATCCCTGCGCAGCAGCCGCACCAGCCCGGCAGCAGCCTGACGGTGACGGGCGCCGTCCGCGTCAGAAACTCTCCTCGCCACCGGTCACCTCCGGCAGACCTGCGGCCTCCCCCGTCGAGGCCGAACTGTCCTCCCCGCCGCCGAGCCCAGTGAGCCGATCCAGCAACTGGGCCCCGGCAAAGCGGCGCCGGTCGGCTGCGACACGCTGACGCTGCCCCTCCGACAGGCCCGCCAGCTCCAGCGTCACGTCGGAGTCGGCCGGCAGAATCCCGGCCTGCACCAACTTGACCGCAGCATCGGTCTGCGCCGCCACGGTCGGTGTCGCTGGGTTCCGCCACACACACTCGATACGCCGCTCACGGGGCGGCGCCTCCCCATCGCGCACCCACATGGCCAGACGCATCACATCCGCCCACACCGCGCCGAAGCGGCGAATCCGACGCTCGGCCTTCTTCACCAGCATCGCCTCGCTGCTGCGGATCGCATCCGCAGAAGCCGGGTTGTCCGAGGTGTAGCCGAGCATGTGCGGCGGTAGCCCCAACTGAGTCGCCATGATCCGCGCATACAAGTCGATGATCTTCGTCATGCCAGTCGGGTCATGCGCCGCGAACTGGCCCACAGTCGGAAGGTTTCCCTCCTCGTCCCGCTCCAAGGCCAGGACCCGACCGATGTACGTCTCCCACGCAGACTTCGCGTTGCCCTCCGCGTCCTGGAACGCAGACTCGGACGCGCCGAGGATGTAGCGCTGCGGAGCACCGAAGAACTCCGCCGCCACCTCCATGCCCATCAACCGGCGGCACGCAGCATCCGTGATCGACATGACCTCCGGGGTGATCTCACTACGCCCCACCCGGTCCGCGGTCCGCTGACGATTCGCCATCCGCAACACCGGAGGCAACCCCAGACCGTGCATGTCCCGGTCGACGACCTCCCAGCCGCCACTGGGCGAAGGCACCGCATACACCGTCTGCTCAGGCCCGTACAGCACCGTCAACGGCTCATCGCTGCGCGCCGGATCCAACCGATCCACGGTGCACTCCCGCAGCGCCGACGTCACCATCCGCAGACGGGCATCCCACTCCACCGTCATATCCAACGGAGACTCGACCGTGATCACAGGCGGGCAATCCCCACCCGGGCCGCACTCACCCGACCCGACCGCGATGTACTCCCGCCCATAGGTCAGCGCGTCCAAGTGCGCCAGACTCGCCTCGTCGAACAGATCGTTCGCGTCGGCGATCTCCCGCAGACCCTCCGCGTCCCCGCCGTCAGCCCAGCGGAACGCCTCCAAGTCGAGACGCTGCTCCAGCGCCTCCACACCGATCCGCGGCCATCCGATGACCGTGTGCAGGCCCTTCAACTGCGGCGGGATGGAGATCCCCAGGTCCCGCACCAGTTGCTCACCGTTGAAGTAGGCGTCCAACAGTTGCAGATGCCACCGTGCCGACAGCAGGTCCTGCCGGAGAAACTGGATCTGCGCCAGCTCGTCCTCCGACAACGACACCAGCGGAAGCTCAGGGATCGTAGCGGCCACAGGTCACCGCCCTTCACCTGAGTACGACGACCCGGCCCTTACCGGCCGACCGCTTCTTGGCCCACGCGGGCGAGTTCATCAACATGCGGCGCAGCATCCGCGCCCCGATCGCACACACCGCGAGATCGATCTTCCGGGCGGACTCGCGGTGCTCCTTACCGATCGTGTAGCCCCACCTGTTCGTCCGCCGCCGCGCATTCGCGATGTGCTGCCGCAGCACCCGGTGCCCGTCGTGAGGCACCTGCCGCTCCAGCGCATCCCGGTAGAACCGGTCAACCGCCTCCGTGAACAGCGGCTGATGCTTCGGATCACGCATGTCCCACAGCACCGCGTGCTGCCGCGTACCCGAGACCACAGCCTTCAGCTTCAGGCGCTTCCCGTACCGCTGTGCCCACGAGTCGATGTAACCGTCCCAGTACCGCTCGCCGTCCGCGTCATCGTGGCCGGCTCCCGGGTCGGCGAAGAACGCGAGCGGCCGGTAGCGGGCGAAGGTCTGCTCGACCACGCCGTCGACCTCATCCCGCGGCACCCGCCACGGCCGATCATCCGGCCAGCCCGGCGGCTTCTGCCACACGCCCAGAGCAGTCACGAAACCGTCCGACACCCGACACGCCACCAACCCGGTGGCGTCATCGCTCTTCGACCCGTCGAAAAACAAGACGATCTCGTCTCGCTCGGCCAGCTCCACGCCGTCGACCTGGCAGGCATCCCACTCGTAGCGGGCCATGTACGCGTCGTCCGCGGCGACGATCTGGTTGAACCAGAACCGGCGACTACGCGACGGCGGATTCCGCACATCCAGGATCGACGCCTTCAGCCGGTCGATGTCCAGCCACACGGAATCCCCACGCACAGCCTTCAGCGTCGGGACGATCCACTCCTCCGTCAGCTTCGCCTCAGCCGGCGCCTCCAACGAGTCGTAGAACAGACCCGTATCGACCGACCGCCCGGACTCCGCCGACTCGAACGCCTCCCGAGTGCGCTCCGCCACCGAGTCCTCACCCGGCTCGTAAGCGTTCGTGAGAGCCAGGGTTCGCGACATTCCGTCCGCGCTCTTGGTCGAGTTGCGCTCGATGACCGCAGCCATCTCGTGCCCCTGATTCGAGTCCACCCAGTGGTGCGTCTCATTCAGCAGGACGAACGTCGGCCGACCGCCCTCCATCGCTCGCGGCGAAGACGTGACCGCCTCAACTCGAGCGCGTCCCTTGTCCGCATAGATGATCTCCTTGCCGAGATCGATGCGGTACTCCTCGATCGCCCGCTTGCTGAACATCCCCGGGAAGAGCGTCATCGTCGAGCGCGTCTGGTCCTGCGACACCGCCGCGATCTGCACCCAGGCCGCCGGATGCTGCATTCCGATCGGCTGCCCCGGCGGGATCCCCCACTCGTCTCCCTCATCCGCCACCTGGCCCGACGGCCGGCACGGGCCGACAAACTCGAACCCCGACCACGAAGCCCCCAAGGGATCCTTGCCATGACCCTTGAGGCGTTGGATCACGCCGTCCCGGTACTGGAACCGCAACGTCACCGGGTCCAGCGCGTACCACCACAGCGTCAGCCGGGCCTGCTCCGCCGTATACCGCCACGGCGCCCCGACATGGTGCTGGAGGTACGTAGCCGTCCACGCCAGCGCATGCCAGCCCAGCGTGAACTCCGGCAGCACGAACCGGCCGTCCCGGCCACGCCGCCAAGTCGGCCCGAGCGTGAACGGGGTGACGACCTCGGGGACGGCTTCAACTTCCGCGTTCATCACGACGAACGAGTGGCGACGGCATCTTCATCTCGTTCCGCCGCAGACACGCCTCGATCTCTTCCCGATCCGAACGATCGAAGAAGCCCCGGAGGCGCACCACCACGAAGTCCCGCACACCCTCGATCACCCGGGTCGAACTCGCATAACGGCACCGCTGCTGCGGGATGTCATGCATGCGGGACCACGCCACCGCCTCGTCGCGACTGCCCGCACACACCACGTAGACCAGCACGTCAGCCCCCGATCGCCGCACGGTAGTCCGCGATCGCCGTCACCCCAGCCGGAGCCTGCTGCACCGCAGGCTTCCGCTCCAACTCGATACGCGCCCGACGACGATCCCCCTCCGTCGACAGCAACCGCGCCATCACACTGTCCAGCGCCGCAACGAACTGCCCGTTCGGCGGCCGGTCCGACGACAGACCACGCGACATCAACTCCGCCGCATACCGGGCCACCGCCCAGTCCGACGGCTGATAGAACACGGCCTGCCCCGACTCCCGCAGCGACAGATACCAGTCCCGCGCAATCGGATGCCACAGCTCATCCGGCTCCGGCAGATCCGGCAGATCCGTCGGCGGACCCGACGGCGCCTGCACCAGACCGGGCCCCTCGTCCTTGTTCCGGCGGCGGCGCTCCTCGCTCCGCTTCGGAATCGGACCATGTGTGCCCATGACGACCTCCTGGGTCAAGACCACGCGCCACCCAGGGCGCGCAGAGGGCCTGACGTAACGACGCCCCGCGAGGGACGCCGCCAGGGCGTCACATCAACGAGGCGAGAACACCGGCCGCATCAGGCAGCTCGGCAAGCTCAAGAGGAGTGCCCGGAACCCGGTCACCCACGATCATGTAGCGGCGGTCCGAGTACACCTCAACCGCCACCTCACCGCGACGAATCCGGCGGCCAGCCGAGACCTGGCCGCGGAACCACAAGTGCAGACCCGTACCAGACCGACCACGCTCCATGTACGTCGCCGGCAGCCGGTCGATGATGGCCTGCGCCCACGACAGCACCCGGCCCTCCTCGACAGCGTGGTCGAGGTCGACGACGACAATCCCATCGCTGCCCGCCAGGACGAAGCCGACGCCCTCACCAGCCTGCGCCTGCACCGCAGTCGGAAAGTCCGACCACGACGACGGGTCATCCACTGACGCGAAACGACCATCCACCCGCAGCGGCACCTTCCGAGACGAGTACCGCACCCACCGCGGGCGCCCCGTCAACTCGGCTGGCACGCGAGCCACCTGCTCCGCCGCCACCCGCTGCTGCTGTACACGCCGCCGCTCGCGGTATGCGGCCTGCCTGCACCGCGACGAACAGAACCGCGCATCCGCCCGAGCCGTCAAGGGCATCGGCCCCGCGCAGCGCTCGCACTCGGTGCGGCAGGTCGTCGAGATCATGACCCAAGCCTAGAGGATGCGCGTTACGGCTGTAGCCCTTTGACCAGCACCGTAACCGTACCGAGACAGATCACACGAGCAGGCGTTGACTAGACCTGTCAGCCATCCGTGCAGGTCGGCGGCCTAGGGAACCCGTACAGAGAGTCAGGTGCTATACGGCCCCGATGGCAATGATCATGGGACCAAGATCATCCCCCCAGATGATCTTGAAACGGATGATCTTGGACCAAGATCAAGGATCAAGGAATCTTCTTGATCAACGATCAAGGTCAGGCTTGATCCACTTCGTCAGCAAGATCAACCCGCCATCGAAAGCGTCGCTAGCGATCTTCATCGCTTCGCTTTTCGATCTTCTTCAATCGATCTTCGCGAAAGATCAAAAGATCTTGTTGCTGCTCAACGCCTTGCTCGCATGCCCAACGCGTCTGCCTCACCCCTATGCCATGCCCTACCGGTGCCCCACCACCGGAGAGGAGGGGGCCGACGTGGTGGCGCGCCCAGCCTGCCTTGCCCATGCTCTGAGGGTTGCCTTGTGGTTGCGTCAGCTACCTGTCAGCTCGCCTTGGGTTGGACAGCTCGCCTGGCGTTGAGGTTCCTTCGGGCGGTTCGATAGTTCCGACGCCAGCACTCCCGGCACTGTCGCCGGCCGGACTTGGGCTCGACGTAGTACGCATCGGATCGAGTCAGGTCGTGGCCGTTCTTGCACCTGCCACCTTGACGAGCGTCGTATCCGCGTTGGATGTTCACGGCCCGTGCGACTGGCTCAAGGTGTCCAGGGTTGACGCATGCCCGATTGCGGCACAGGTGGTCCAGTTCGGCACCTTCAGGGATGGGGCCACAGTGTTCGGCGTAGAGGACGCGTTGGGCCAATCGCGTCCCGTGGATCTGGCGTGAGGTCTTGCCGTAGCCGTTGGAGTAGCGCGCGCCTTGCCACTCCCAGCATCCCGTTGGGGCGACGGCGTAGTGCAGGAGGTTGTTCAGGTGCGGGTCGCCTGTGGTGCCGGTCGTTCTTGCGCGGCGGTAATGGAGTTCGCACATGCCGTTCCTCAGTCGGCCGGGCACGCACTCTTCGTTGCCGATCTGGCAGGGGCGCGTGCGTGTGCCCTGTCCTTGCAGGTCTGTGGCCTGCTGGTCGCCGCAGCGTGGTCGTTCAGCGGCGTCGTCGTACTGAAGTGCGGCCGACGTTGCGGCGGTCGCCAGGCCAGACCCCTGTCATGTCCCGGTGGAGGCGGGCGCAATATCCGGCGGCGCGGCTGCCGAGGTAGCGCCTGAGGTGGCGGTTGCACCGGGTGAAGTCCGACGGGGTGTTCCAGCGGATCTTGGTGGTCCCGCCCTTGCCGGGGCCCCAGTATTGCTTCAGGGCGGCGGCATTGCCGCGGTTGCCGCGTCCGCTGCGGCCTCGGCTTCCCCTGCCTTTGCTGGCCACGTGGATCACTCCTCGGGCTGCTGGTTCTGGTCGATGCGGGTGATGGTGGCTCCGCTGTGTGCGGGTACGGCGATGCAGGTGCCGTGTGGGTCGGCGAGTACGGCCCAGCCGTGGTCGATGGTGAGGGTGAGGTGGCTGTCCTCGGCGAGGATGTCCTCGCCCTGCCCCTTCGGGTAGCGGATCAGGAACGCGGGCATGGCTGGCCCGTCTCGTAGTCGACCTTGTACCAGTCGAGGTTGTGCGTGCGGGGAAGGTCGGCGCTGCCTGTGGCGGGCCCGTAGACCCTGATGCGTGGGTGCGTGGGGATGTCAGCGAGGGCGGGCAGATCGCGGACACCATTCCGCTGCCACGTCTGGATGAGAGTCTCTGCCTGGTCGGCGAGTGCGAAGAGCTGGCCCGTGGGGACTGGGATGGCTACGGACAGAATGGCCATGGCGCGGGCCTCTCGGCGTCAGGTTGCTGGGCAGGCGATGGTGTCGCTCTCGGCGCGGTAGAAGTCGAGGTGCGCGTCCGGGGCAATGCCGAGGATCTCAGCGAGTTGCTGGACGCTTCCTGACATCGGCGTGATCGTCGGGGTGAGGGGTCGTGCGAGGTGCACCCGTTTGAGGTGGGCCTGGTGGAGGAGCGCTTGGGTGGCGGCGGCTGTGGGGTCTTCGCCGTGGGCCACCCGGATCATGGCGGTGAGCATCGTCTTCACCTGAGTCCGGGGTGTTGTTCGGGTGGGCGCCGTCTGCCGGGCCGCGGGTTGGCGCGTTGTGCGGCGTTGCCCTCGGCGCTGGACTTGCGGCCGTGGCATTCGGCGCACACGCCCTGCAGTTTCGACGGCTGGTGATCGTCGGTCTTGGCTTTGATGTGGTCGCAGTGGGAGCTGGGCCGCACGCCGCAGAGGACGCAGATCACGTCCCTGGCGAGAACTTCGGCCCGGATCTTCTTCCAGCCCGGCGGCAGGCGGTCAACGCGGTCCGAGCCCTGCCAGCCGCCGCTCATAGCCACATCACCGCTGAGGCGTTGATGATGAGGTGCATCGTGTTGTCGGCAATGATCATCAGCCACACGGCCATCCACGGAGGGCGATCATTGTGGTAACCGGTCCCGGAGCATTCCGACCACGGATGCCGGTAGCTTGCGGGCGCCATCAGGTTCTTCACCCACACCACGTGCCGGGCGAGTCGGTAGCGGTCTATGACGGCGTGCGTCACGACGATGATGGCGAGCGCGGCGGGTGACTGGGTGACGAGGAGAAACGGCAGCCCGTAGGTGAGGGCGTGTGCCCAGGCGGGCCACCAGCGTTTCGTCTTCTCGTTCGCCATCCAGTCGGATTGGATGAGGTAGTCCCCGGTGAGATGCGCGAGAAGGATTCCGAATGCCGTCGCGCCGCTCACGGCTCGTCGTCCTCGTCGGCGAGTGAGTAGCCGCTGTTTTCGACGGCTTGTGCGGCGGTGACCATGCCGAGTGCGGTGATCCAGTCGACTGCGTCGGAGCGGCCCTTCACCAGGTGGACGCTGCCGTCGGCTTTGATGACTTTGAGGATGACGATGGCGTCCATGGCCATGTCGCCTTCGTCGAGGTCGGCGACGAGGCCGATCGCGTCGAGCATCTGCCCGATGTGCTGCTCAGCCACGGCGGCTCCTGATGTTGGCGTCTCGCACGTCTTTGAGCTGGCCGAGGAGGCACGTCCACGCCCAGGTCCCGGCCAAGCCGACGCCTGGCAACGCCAGCGCGCCAAGCAGGCTTGGCCACGTCTCAGCCACGGCGTGACCACCACCAGACGCCGAGCGTGTCGCCACGCATCGACTCGACGCCGCCGCCGAGCTGGGCGAGGACGGTGTCCATGTCGTCGGGGTCCCACTGGTGGACGTGGGCTTCGTGCGGGTTGCCGTCGACTGTGCCTTGCTGGGAGTCGACGATGGGCACCGAGGCGAGGATGTGCCAGGCGCCGGCGGCCTCGATGCGCTCCAGCAGTGCGACGGCGTCTTCGCGGGGCATGTGTTCGAGGACGTCGCCGAGGATGACGAGGTCCCGATGGAACAGGTGGCCCGCCGAGTCGCGCACGTCTTCGGTGTGGATCTCGTCGTACATGGTGCGCGTCTTCGTCGACTTGAGCTTGTACTTGGCCACGTAGGGCTTGTGGATCTCGACTGCGGTCCACCACACGCCCTTGTGCACGGGCCGGAACAGCTTCGCGTAGGTGCCTTCGCCGGGGCCGACGTCGCACACGGTGTCGGGCAGGTGCTGCTCGAACCTCGCGAGGGACCAGTCCTTGCCCTCGGCGTCACTCGTCGGCATCAGGGGCCTCCTGGTTCACCGACCGCACGTTGAATGGGTGCGGGAATCTTGGGTATCTCGACAGCGCTCTGGATCTTCGCCAGGGTGTCGGTCACTACGTCGGTCCACGCGGTCATATCCCGCCTGAACTGATCGTCGACCAGGTAGTCGGTCACGTCGTTGGCGGGGATCTCGACCGTTTCCTCGAAGACGAGGACAGCGCGGGCACCGACTCGTTCAGCGAGGCTTTGCCACTGGTCGTTCCTCGGGTCCAGTTCGCCCTTCATCGCGACGCAATCAAGGGGCAGGTCGTCTACCACGAGCGCGAACGGCGTCTCGTAGGTGCCGTCCGCGTGCTCAACCTCGGGCAGTTCGAGGATCTGGAGACGGGCCATCAGCCGTCGCCTCGCTTGAGTGCCCCGCGGAGGGTGTCGCCGATCTCTAGGAGGGCCTGCGTGGCGGCGACCAGGGCGTAGACCTGGGCTTTCGCGGCGCGGGCTTGGATTTCGTGGGCGGAGACGTTGCCTTGCGGCATGGCGTTGAGTTCCTGCGCGGTCTGGTCGAGGGTGCGCTCGGCGAGTTCGCGGTAGCTGGGCACGCCGGCCATCAGCCGGTCACCGGCTCGTTGTGGCGGTGGATGCTGCGGACGTTGTCGACGGGGGCGAAGGCGACGGCCTCGCTGCCGGTGTAGAAGGTGTAGTCGCGGGCTTCGTCGTCGTACTTCACTCCGTCGGCTTCGACGGTTTCGGTGTCGCCGGTGAGGTAGTTGATCGTGTAGCGGGCCATCAGCCGGTCACCGCCTTGTGCTGGCTGGTGTGGATGGTCTCGGGCTCCTCATCGACGAGCGTGTACGTCTTACCGCCGTCGGTCGACATGCTGCGCGAGTCGCGGACGTTCTGCCAGAACGGCACGCCGCCCATCTCCTGCGCCCGGTCGATCCATTCGGCGGGGTCGTCGGTGAGCGGGCTGAGCGGCTGGAAGCGGAGCAGCTTTTCCAGGACCAGCGCGGAGTGCTCGGCGGAGAAGCCGCTGTGGCCCATGGCGGCGAAGGCTTCGATGACCTTGCAGAGGCCGTTCGTGAGCCATTCGTCTTCGCCGATGAGGGCGAGTTCGCGGCGGGCGTGGGTGACCAGCGGGCTTTCAGTGGCGGTGTGGGCCATGGCGCGGGCTCCTGTGTCAGTGAGGGTCGGCGGGGAGGTTGACGAGCCGAAGGGGGTGTTCGTGTTCGTCGAGGGTGGTGAGGGTGTGGGTGAGGAGTCCTCGGAGGATGGAGCGTTCGCGGCGGTTGTCGGGGATGCCGCCGGGCTGGTCGACGACGCTGAGGGTGTGCCCGTCGGTCCAGGCGTAGGTGAGCGTGGTGGGCTTCTGTTGCAGCTTGGCCATCTGCTCTAGCGCGTATTCGTTGAGGGTGCGCATGAGGTCTTCGCCGTCGATGGTGTGGCAGAGGGAGCAGATGCGGACTGAGGCGGTGGCGTGGGCGGGCTTGTTGTACTGCCACGCGTGCTCGCAAAGACTGTCGGCAGCCATCGGCTCGTTGTCGGGCGGGCCGGGAACATTCATGGCGCGGGCTCCTTGTGTTGGGAGGGAGCCTGCTGCCCGCACCCTCCCGACGGCGGGCAGCAGGGGTCTTAGGTCAGTTGTCGGCACCCGGGTTGTCGTCTGCGTCGCACGCTTCAAGGACGATGCGGCGGATCTCCGGATCGGCGAACTCGAAGGCTTCCTGGCGCCTGGCTGCCGTTTCGTCTTCGACGTACCGCTGGTATTCGTCCCAGTGCTGGACGACCAGCCGTTCGGTGGCGGCTTTACGAGCTTCGAGGTTGATCTGCCATGAGTCGTAGAGACCCGGGATGTGGTTGCGGCAGACGACGCGGCGCTTCGCCCTGATCTTGGGTCGGCAGCGGTCGTTGCAGCGGTCGCGCCAGCAGCACTCGCGAACCTCGGTCAGCGTGACTGCGACCGGAGGGCCGCAGGGCGTGCTCTTCGGCTTACACGCCCAAGCGCAGCTAATGCCATCCCCGGGGGTCCAGGCTCGAATGTGCACCAAATCCCGGCGGTCTCCACTGCCGATCTTCTGGACCGTGTTCGCGGTGAACTCTTCCATGTTCCACTCCAGGGTGTGGCGGAAGCCCCGGCCCCTGGATGGTCCGGGGCTTCCTTCCCGCCGGGATCAGCGGCGGGCGACTACGGGGATGTTGGTGGCCGCCCCGTGCCCTCGGCGGGGCGGCCACCATGGGGCTCAACAGCAGGGGGCTGGAGCACCCGGTCTATGCGTGCCGCGGGGCACGTTGGGGTGTGGTCCGCCTGGCCCTCAGTCAGGCGGACCGCGGCGCCGCACCGTGCCGCTTCGAGGCCGGCACGGTGCGCGTCGGGGTGTGTGGGGTATGGGGCCCGCCCGGTCGTGACGAAGCGACTCGGGCGGGCCGTGCGGGGGCGCCGCAGCAGCCAGCCCATGGCTGGGGCGCTCGCCCGCGCCTGCCCCGCACGGCAGGCGTCTCAGGCCGCGTCGACGCGAACTCGTCGAACCACGGGTGGTGCAGGGGTAGGGGCGATGACGTTGTTGTCGTCGTCGCGTTGTGCGGGGCTGATCTCCATCAGGTCGTATCGGGCGCCTTTGCCTTGTCCGTATACGGTGATGCGGCCTTCGGATGCCCATCGCCAGATGGTGCCGACAGGGCGGCCGGTCCAGTAGGCGACGTCGGATGCGGTAGCGAGCGCGACTCCGGAGGGCATGTTCACCTCCCGGGTACGACGAAAGGCCGCCCTGTGCGGGGCGGCCTTAGCGCGGAAGTCAGTCGATCTAAGCAAATAGTCGCTTCGGTCTCAGGGGTTTGTCAACCATTCACCTACGCGCCTGTCAAGGGCTTGGCACGTCAAAGGAGGCGAGCAGCGTTCTTTTCGTTCCGGACGGTGATCTCGTTGCCGTCCCATATGAGCGTGTCGCCTGGTTTGGTGACGACTGGTTGTTCGCTGCCGCGTTGGATGACGTAGCCGCCGTGCCCGGTGACGGTGCGGTAGCCGTGTTGGCGGCACCAGCGCGCTGGGATGTCAACGAGCATGGACCATGTGATGGTGAGTCGGGTTGGGTCGGCGGCTTCCCGGTTGCAGACCATGCGCCGCATCAGAGCGGCCGTGTGGCGGAGCTGCCTGCTTCGCCGGGCGCTGATCCACGGGCTGTGAGACTCGCGCTCGTACTGTTCGGCGAGTTCAGCTAGCGAGCTGGGCATCCTAGGTCTCCTTGTAGCGGGAGAAGGCGTCGCGGATGGCGGTGTCGTGGGCGAGGCAGCGGACGCAGTCGGTGTGCCAGTCGTCGTGGCCGTGCTCGTGTTCGTCGGCGAGCTGATCGAGGACGGCTTCGAGTGGGTGCGGGACGCGCCAGCCTCGGCCGGCTCGGCTGCATGCGGGGCAGATGCCGATGGCCATCTGGACGGGTCCGGTGTGGGTGGGGTCGGGGATGCTGTCGCCCCACTGGTGGCCGCCGGAGTGGCGTCCGCAGAGGATGCACGGCAGCCAGTACAGCCCGCGTTTGTGGGCGTGCCGTCGGTGGATCCAGGTCCAGGACTGGGGCAGGTGCCGTATCCACTGGCCCCTGGTTGGCGCGCTGGTGGACAGGAGCGGGGTCATGCGCAGCCGCCGGTACCAGAGTCGTTCGAGCCAGGTCAGTGGCCGCTGTGTCAGGGTGACGGTGTACCGGGTCATGCTGCCGCCCTGGGGCTGGTGGTGTGGGCGATGGCGCGGACTTCGAGAGCGTCGGCTTCGAGGTCGAGGATTGCTGCGAGAGTGTCGAGGTCGCAGTCAGGGGCGTCGGCGAGGTTGCGGCTGCTCGACGCGATGGCCCGTAGGAGGGCGATGACGGTGTCGCAGCCGAGGTAGGGCTGCCCGTCGCTTCCAACTGCGAGGGGTAGTCCGGTGGCGACCGGGGGCACGGGCCCGTCCTGGTCGTCGTTCATGCCGCTGCCTTTTCGGTCTGCGCCGGGGTGAGCGTGGGCATGGCGGGGATGGTCTGGGCGAGCCAGCCGTCGGGCGCTGTCGTGAAGTGCGGGGCGGCTGTCGCTCGCCACCAGGAGCGGACCGCGGTGGTGGCGGACGGCTGGCCGGTGCGTCGGTCGACGTACTCGATGGTGCGCTCACGGCTGTGCCGGGTGACGAGCCGTCCGCGCTTGCAGCCGTCGGGGTATTCGTTCCAGTTGATCCCGGCTTCGGACCACAGGAGTTCCTGCATGCTGCCGCTGTTCACGCCGTGCAGGCGTTTGTGGGAGAAGTGGGCCTGCGCCGCCATCGAGATGGAGTTGCGGACGGCGTCGCGCTGCCGCCACAGGAAGTAGTTCGCCACTTCGACCGGGTCGGGAATGGTGAACACGCGGGCGTCGAACAGTGCCCGCTTGCCAGGGCGCTGTTCGTTGAGGACCGCGGTGGCAAGGGCGGCGGCCATGGAGGTCTGCTTGGCAAGGATGCCACCGAACCACGGCTGGGTGGTGGGGGTGGCGAAGTCGGTGTAGAGGACGCTGATCTCGTCGGACTGGGTGTAGGCGAACACGCTGCCGGTGATCTCGGTGCAGAGTGCTTCGGCCACGGCGTCCATTGCAGCCATGAACTGGTCGTCGAAGGGGCGTTGGGCGCCGCGCAGGTAGGTGTGCGCAGCTCGAATGTCGACGCGTAGGAGAGTGTGGGTCCGGCGTGGAAGCACCGCGCGGGTGACGGCCTCGTAGTCCTTCATCCGGTCCCCGAGAGGGGTGTTGTCCTTCACGGTGCCCACTCCTCACCCTTGTGGTCGGGGTGCCTGGCGAATGGACGGGCGAGGATTTCGAGGCGACGGTCGATGCGGGCGTCGCGTCCGCAGTCACAGGGGCCGCCGAGGCGGCTCTCGTCGCAGGTCTCTCCGCCGTCCCGTTCTTCGGTGGCCGCAGCACAGGTGTACCAGCAGTCTTCGACGACTGCGTGCCGTTCGGCGTCGAGGTCGGCTACGAGTGCGAGCTTGGCGTCGAGGTCGGCGATAACGGCGGTGGGATCGTGAGCGGCGAGGTGGTCGACGGTAGCCCGCAGTTGCCGGCCGCTGAGTGCGAACCCTTCGGCGACGGTGATGCCGTCGATGGCGATCACTTCGTCGTGTTCGGCGTTGGGCTGCCACGGTCCGGGGCTGGCGGCTAGAGCGAGCGCCCGCTGTTCGGCGTACCGGGCACGCAGGAAGTCGGCGATGTCGTTCACGCTGCTGCCTCCATGTGGTGGTCGCGTGTGGCGGCTTCCTGTGCGAGGCGGAGTTCGCGCCACGCGGCCATGTCGGGCCACTCGCTGCCGCAGTCGCCGCACCGTATGCGGGGGCTGCCGGTTGAGGCTGTGAGCTGGGCGCCGCACTGGGTTCCGTCGTCGTAGGCGATGGGGCACAGGCCGACTTTGACGCGGCCGGCTCGTTTCGTGGGGTCGAGGGCGGCGCCCAGTTCGGCGTGGAGTTGGCGGACCTCCTCGACGTCCTGGCCCACCGACTCGTAGGCGTCCACGGCCCACGGCAGGTTGTTGACGAGGAACCTGACGTGCTCGGGCACGGCCTGCCTCGCGTTGCCGCGCCAGGGTGCCATCGTCCAGCCGAGTGCTTGCCGCCAGGCGTCTTCGATGGCGGCGAGTCGTGTGGCAGCACCGCCGGGGGCGACGAGGTTGAGGACGCGCACGTCGGGTGGGATGGGCGGTGTGCGGGAGCCGGAGACGTTGCCTTGTTTGCCGACGGTGCCGCGCATGAGTGCGGCGGTGGTGTTGGCGTGGGTGAACAGGCCGGGGATGGCGGCGAGTCTGGTGCGGGTCTTGTCTTCGCAGGGGCGGCAGGCGATGCGGCCGAGTTCTTGTTCCCAGAGGGGGCGGGCGCAGGCGCCGCATGTGGGCCAGTCGTAGCCGTCGTCGGTGGTGTGGGTGTGCACGGCGGGCTCCTCGCGGGCGGAAGAGGGGGCGGTACACGCACTAGTGTGCACAGGTGAAATGACAAGCGTGTCATTTCGGCGGGTGGTGAAGGCCCGGCGGGTGACAGCGCAACGCCCGGCACGGGGCGGGGCGAAGGCTCCGTCTCGAGGGGCCAGTGCTCGTTGGTTCGCGCAGCCGCCCACGGGCTCGACCTGATCCGCGGACGCGACGCCCCCCGAGAGTGGGCATGGGCGACTCACTCACCCCAGCCAGGCACGACGGTGGTCGGTATGCCCTCCTCCGCCCATAGCGCGAGGACAGCCGGGTTGTCGTCCCAAGCGTGCACGGGCCTCCAGCGCTCACGGATGCGGGCGAGGATGCTTCGCTTCACTTCGTAGTCAGGACGCTGGTCGTGGTGAGCGCGCATCCACATCGCGTCGGACGGCACACCATGCAGGGCCAGCCACATGGCGGTGTGCGGCCGGAAGCGAACGGAGCGGGCCGTGACCACGAGTACGCCGAGCCCGGCGGCCCGCGCTTCGTGCGCGGCCCCAACGACGTGCGCATGCGGTGGGCAGTCGACGGACGCCGTGTGGAAGGCGTGGAAGCGGCCAGGCTCGTCGAGGAGATGGCGGATGCCGCGCACGTCGCACAGCGTCCCGTCCACATCGAAGATCACGGCGTCGCGCATAGCTCCATGATGCCCAGCCATGTCAGCCAAGTGAACCAGTGCGGAGAGGGCATCGTGGCACGTTCAGTTGGCGGTCTCTGCCGGGTCCTGCTTGGCGGTGTCGACGTCGATGGCCAGTGATTGCAGCTTCCCGCCGAACGAGACGGCGGCGGAGACGACTTCGGTGCCGGCCGCGCCGGAGCGCATGGCGTCCTGTACGAACGCGGCGAGCTCGTCGAGGGTGAGGAACTGCTTCTTCGGCGCCTTGTGCTCGATTGTGCGAGTGGACATGACGGTGCTCCTTTGAGTTCGTGGGACTCAGTGTGCCGGTTTCCCCGCGGACAGCGCCCGGCAGCGGGCAGACTGCCACCCATGGACCCGACGTTCACGGTGCAGGCCGAGTCTGAGGCTGTGTGTGAGGCCGCGTTGGCGCGGTTGTGTGCTGCGCTGGAGATCGAGCCGTGTCTGTTGCCGCGTGAGGTGTTGCCGGGGTCGGGGCGGTGGATGGCGCGCGCGAAGCCCCAGCCGTCCGACGAGGTCCAAGGCGTCATTCAGGCTGAGACCGGGTGAAGGGCCTCCTCGGTCACCCACTCCCCGGTGAAGAACGCCAGCGAGTTGTAGTGCCGAATCTTGTAGATCGGGTTCCCCTGCTCGTCCCAGGAGACCTTGAGTACCTGCATGCGGGGCTGGCTGCCATGGGTCACGATCTGCCACTTCCTGAACCGGGGATCGCGCTTCGCAGGCATGGTCAGTCCTTCTTCCGGGTGATGGCGAGGCAGTCGGGGCACCAGCGCTCGCCCGGCTTGTCGAGACGCCGCGGCACCTGGCGCTTCCCGCCCGACATGACGATGCTGTCTTCGTCGCTGCACGCGATCCGCTGGAACGTGGCGTCGGGGTCCGGGCCGACCGGCTTGTGCCAGATCAACTCCTTCGTGACGCCACCGGGCCCCTTGATGCGTTCCGACACTGCAAGCATGGTCAGCTCTCCTTGATCTCGGTGATCTCGAAGGCGAAGGGCACGTCCTCGCAGGCGTCGTAGACGGCGTCGCGGATGCCCTGCCCGGTGGGGCCGTACTCGTCGGGCGCGTCGATCTCCATCGTCAGCTTGTACTTCGGCATGATCAGTTCTCCTTGTCACTGTGCGCGCGGGACAACAGGCCACCCACGAAGCCCCCGCCAACCTGCACGCTGGCCATGGCCCCGCAGCCGATGAGGAGGCGGGTCATGGTCAGGTCAGCGCCGTCGCCGGGGAGGACGACTGCGGCGAGCAGCGGCCGGGCGACGGTGGGTAACGCCACCAAACGGCGGTACAGGCCGAAGCACTCGTCCTGTTATCACGTCGGCTACTCGCTCACGTGCCGCGAGTACGACGACCTCCTGCGCCTCAGCAGGGGACGGTGCAAGATCTGCAAGGAAGCCGCTTCGCATCTGTGCATCGACCACGATCACAAGCTGGGAACATGGGCGGTTCGCGGCCTCATATGCAACGCCTGCAATCTGGCCCTCAAGAAAGTCGACGCTGGGTGCGGGGAGAAGAGCCCGGCAGTCGCGAGGTACCTCGCGAACGCTTGGCACAGAAGGCAAGCGAGTAGTGCAGTCAAGGCCGCTCGTGTCCGGCCAGTCTCCGAATGCCCTGTGTGCGGGAAGCGGTCGTCGGTGAAGCGTGACGGCCGCCTCTACGAGCACTGGTCCCGTCTCCCAGGGCAGTACGAAACGCGCTGCACTGGCGTCCCTGACGCCAGGCTCCCGCAGCGTCCCGAACCTACCGAAGGGGCATGAGCATGGACCGTGACCTGACCGACTTCTTGTGGCTACGCGTCACCGAAGACCACGAGACCGCCCAGCGCCCGACCGACGCCCCGTGGGCCAAGCCAACCTGGGCCCTCCGGCGAGACGACGACGACGACGCTTACGTCGACCTCGGCACCCAGCACCTGGACCGAGAGAGCAGCCTCAACGAGGACGAGCTGACCCACATCGCGCGGCACGATCCGACGCGGGCTTTCGCCGAGGTTGAGCTGTTGAAGTGGCTGCTCGCCGAGCACGAGCTGCGTGCCGATGGGGACGGAGGCTATGTGTGCGCGGTGGATGGTGAGGACTGCGGCACGCTGCGCCGCATGGCCGCCCTGTACGCGGATCACGAGGAGTACAGGCAGGAGTGGCGGCCGTAGTTCGCGCAGCATGCCACGGGCACTGCCGTCTCCGAACGACGACAGTGCCCACCTCTTCACACTTACCGCTTCGGGATGCGCCATTCGGTCGGATAGGCCAACCCTTCTGGTGCGTATTCGACGCGCACAGGCCGTTGGTCCGCCGGCACGGGGAACATGATCCCTCCCCGGGCGCAGCGCCCAGCTCGGACGACCTTGTCCATGATGGGATACTCCGGCTTCGGGAAGTCCCCGCCGCTGAGGCCGGTGATCTCCGCTTGGCTTCCGTCAGCGAAGGCGAGCGACCACGGATCTTGCGAGACGCTGTTCTCTCCCTCCGATTTGTCAATGCAGACCTTCACGTCGACGCGCGCCCATACGGCCTTCTCTTGCATCCCAAGGCTCTCGTCGGGCGGCTCGATGCCTGAGTAGGGCTGCTTGTAGCTGAGGACTGAGGCGGTGCCTTCGTTGCCGTCATCGTCCTTCCAGGGCCACGACTGCCCCAGTTCGAGACGGTCCGGCTCGTCCTGGGCCTGCTCCTTGTCGGGAGATGCCTTCTCCTCATGTGGGGTCGGCTTGGGTTCATCACCCGGTGCCGCACACGCGGTAAGAGCAGCGAGCAGTGCCACGCTGCCTGCCGATGCTGCGAGCGTGATACGCATGTGCCCTCCTTGGGGTCACGTAGAAGTGCGGCCCCGCCGCACTGGGGGGTTGGCGGGGCCGCGGTGGGGGGCGGCGGTCAGTGCCAGCCGAGCCCGGTGTTGGAGAGCTGCGCGTTGCAGATGTTGTAGCCGCCGGAGGCGTGGGCCTTCTTCGTTTCGCCGTTGACGGTCACCGAGCAGTTGATGTCGCCGCCGCCTTGGAGTTGGGCGTTGACGTGGTACCACAGGGCGTCGTCGTTGAACGGGAGTGTCTTCGTCATGGGCAGTCCGGAGCCTTGCCGACTGTCGGTGTCGGTGCCGTAGGTGATGTCGGCGCCGGCGGGGGCGCTGCCCCACACCTTGATGGTCACCGTCTTCGGCTTCGGCTTGGGCTCGGGCTTGGCGGCCGGCTTGGGCTTGGCGGAGGTCTCCTCGGCCTTCGGTGCTTCGTCGCCCGCGGGTTCGGCGTTCTCCTTCTCGGGCTTCGGCTTGGCGCTCGGCTCGGACGCGGTGTCCTTCTTGTCGGTGTCGCCGCCTCCGATGGCGGAGCCGATGCCGCCGAGGACGAGGACGCCGCCGATCACGCTGAGGACGATCAGGCCGGTGCGCTTCTTCTTGGGCGGCGGCTGGGGCTGCCACTGCTGCTGGAACGGGGGCTGCGGCTGGCCGGGGTACTGCTGGTGCGGGTTCATGGGTCCCCCTGGGTTGTTGAAGGATGGATCGTACTGGCGTTGTGTCGGGTAGGTGAGGGTCTTGTGGCCTCTGTGCGGGTCTGGTTGTACTCGTCAGTTCATGTGCGGGCAGGCGCGGACCCACCAGCCGCAGCCGGGGCAGTAGGTGGGCGGGATGAGTCGGGTGGCCAGCGCGCGGATGGCGTGCATGATGTGGGTCTCCTGTCTCTCGTGTGGGATGGGTGGCCGCAGGGCCGGGATCGTGCAGCCACAGCCGGGCCCGGCCCTGCGGTGTCAGCGGCGGCGGGGCCGGTCGGCTGGGTTGATCTGCATGCCGAGGGCCTCACGCTGGCGCGGCTCCTCGGCGTGGAAGTCGGCCCAGGTGGCGCCGAGGTCGAATGCCCTCTGCTGCGCCTCTTCGACTGGAGGGTCGGGGAAGATCGTCGGCGGCCTGGTGAGGCTCAGCCGGATGGCCTCGGCGACGGCTTCCTTCATCTGCTGTTCCTGGTCCACGGGTGTCTCCTTCGTCAGAGGTGGCGGATGATCCAGTCGAGGACGGCGATCCAGGCGAGGACGGCGAAGCCGCAGCCGGTGCGCCACGACAGCCGCTGGCGGACGCCTACGGTCTCGATGTGCTCGCCGTCGGGTCTGAGCCCGTGGTGGGCCAGCTGACGGTGACGGCCGCGGACGGCGCGCAGGGCGACGCGGGAGTGCACCGGTTCGGCGGTGGTGCCGCAGTCGTCGCACCGGTACTGGTAGGCCATCGGCGGGTCCTCTCGGGGGCGGTAGGCGGGTAGGTAGGAACGGGGTAGGCGGCGGGTAGGACGTGGGCTGACCTGCGGTTCCTACCGGGCTACCGGGCCGGGGGGTGGGGGCTGTTCGGGGTGTGGGGAGCGGGCGCTGGGCCGGGCTGTGGGTGGGGTGTGACGGGGGTGTAGGCGGGGCCCCGGTCGGGGCTGCCGGGCGGGCCGGGAGCGGGGGTGTCGGGGAGGTGCCCGAGCCCGTCCGGGAGGTCCCGGAGGAGGACCCCTTGGCGGTTGCGCTGACGGCCCCCCGCCGCCTTCAGGTTGAGTCCTTCGGTGACCGGGATGCCGGCCGCGTCGAGGGCCTGGCGGACGGTCTGTTTCGTGGCTCCGGGGAGGGCGTCGGCGATGGTGTCGAGGTGGGCGCCGCGCTGCCCGGTGTCGGCGGTGATCTCGCGGATGGCGAGGGCGACGATGTGCGCGGCCGGTGGCACGGCCTCGGCCGGCTGCTCCTCCCCCGGCTCGTCTTGATCGTTTCGGGGTGTGGGGGCGGGGGCCAGCGTCCATGCGGCGACGCACCAGGCCGCGGTCAGCGGCGTCATCATCGGCGGGTGCTGGTCGACCAGGAGCACGATGCCGACCGCGCCCGCGGCTACCCCACCCAGGCGGGTCACGCTGCCCTGGGTGCCGTCGCCTGCGGCGACCCAGGCCGCGCCCCGTTCGAGCAGGGCGCGGCTGCCGGTGCACAGCGACGTAGCGAGGTGCCGGCCGGGGATGAAGGGGCGGGCGGCCTCCCGCGCTCGGGCCACTGGGCGGGGCTTCCGGTCGGGCACGTCAGACCCCCAGGACCTTCGCGAAGGAGGCGACGACGGAGGCGAGGACGCCCCAGATGCCGCCCGCACGGCCGGCGACGTAGGCCATCACGAAGCCCCAGATCGCGACCTGCTTCAGCGTGAGCTTCTTCCAGTACAGGACGGCGGCGATGCAGCAGGCCGCGGCGCCCATGCCGACGTTGCCGAGGGGGCCGCCGCTGCCGCCGACGCCGAGCGCGGCCAGGAGGGTGCCGAGCAGGTCGGCGGGGGTGGACCAGATGCCGCCCGCGGCGGCGTAGAGGGTGGCCGCGAGCGCGCCGAGGAACAGCGCGAGCGTCCACGGCAACGGCCGGCCCTTGCCCGCGGCCTTGACGCCGAGGACGAGTACGACGGTGACGACCAGGGCGGCGCCGCCGGCGCCGAGATGGCCGAGGATCTCGCCCTGGCTGATGCCCGGCGACGGGGGCGCCATCGGCGTGGTGGATACGGCGGTGGACATGACTTCTCCTGGTCAGAGGGAGGCGGGCGCGTACAGGCCCAAGGCGAGGACGGCAGAGGCGAGGGGGGCGCGGCAGATCCACGGGAGCGGGCCCCACCAGCCGCGGGTGCGGCGGTCGAGGACCTGGCCGAGGAGGACGACGATGCCGCTGCCGAGGAGCAGTGCGGTGGTGACGCTGTAGTCGCGGCCGCAGTCGGTGATCCAGCCTCCGAACAGGTCGACCAGGCCAAAGCTCCAGCCCAACGTGGCGGCGCTGCCGTTGTAGAGCAGGACCCAGGTGCGGTGCTCGACGTGCAGGTGCTGGCGGACCTGCTCGGCCCGCTGGTCGACGGCGCCCGTCTTGATGGTGGGCAGCCGCCGCCGGGGCTCGGGCGCCGGCTCCGGGGTGTCGGGGTCGGCCGTCAGCTCCTCGACGGGCTGGGGCTGGGCGCTCGTCTGCGGGCGCGGCACGGGCAGCTCGGCCTCGGGGGGCTCCGGGGGCCTGGTCCACCAGTCGGCGGCGGGCCCGGTGTCGGTGCCGTCGGCGTACAGCCGGTCCCACCAGTCGTCGTCGTGGCGGTCGGCTGGCTCGGGGGCGGGCTTGCGCCACGGCGGGAGGTTGTCGGCCCCGGCCGGCGCGGGCGGCATCTCGGGCGCGAGCGGGGGCTGCTGTCCGTCGCTGCTCACGAGTGGTCTCCGCACTGGTGGTCGCGGCCGTCGGCGAGCGCCGCGGCGAAGCCGGATTCGGGCCGGTAGCCGAGGGCGAGGCGGTGGCAGGGGCAGCGCCAGGCATAGCCGTGCACGGTGTACTCGCCCTGCGGGGACAGCACTTCGTAGTCGGCGCGGTGGACGGTGACGCGGGTGTCGGAGCGGCTGGTGACGGTGGTGATGACGCCGGACATGGCCGGCGCTGTCGACGTGCCGGTCGGGGTGGGCTCGGCTGCCTGCGTGGTGCTGGCCGTGGTCCAGCCCGGGGGCAGCGTGCCGGGGGCGGCGGGGGGGTCGGTCATGACGATCACTGGGTCTCCTGGGCGTCGAGGTGGCGGCGGATGGCGGACGCCTTGGACTGGCCGACACCGAGCCCCGACTTGAGGGCGCGGATGCCCGCGGGCTTGCCGTGGGTACGGCGGTGCTCGGCGTCGAGTACGCGCGCCCGGTCGAGGAGGGCGTCCGTACCTGGGGGTGTACTCGGCGTACTCGGCTCGGGTACGGGCGCGTACTCGGCGGCCGGAGCCGGGGGCTCGTCGGGGTGCTCCGCCGGTGCGTCGTGGGTGGTGCTCTCGGGGAGCCGGGCGTGTACCTGGGTACGGGTACGGTCCGCGGCGAGTACGGGCTCCGGGTCCTGTACCTCGGGGTGTACCTCGGTGTCGGGTACGTCGGCGGGTACGGGTGTCTGTGCTGGTGGGGCCGCGGGTACGGCCTGTACCTCGGGTGCGGGTACGGCCTCGGGTGCGGGCGGTTCGACCGGGTCGGGTACGGCGGGGGTGGCCGTGTCCAGGCGTGGCGGATTGCCCGCCCGGGTGGCCATCCGCACCAGCGTCTCGGTGACGGGTACGCCGTACCCGGTGCACAGCGACGCGAGTCCGGCCGGGGTGCGATCCGGGTGCGCGGCGGCCACCCGGCGTACCGCATCGAACCGGTCGAGGCGCTTGAGTTCGGCCGTGGTGATGCCGTGCGGGGTACGCAGGTACGGGGCGGGTACAGCCTCGACGGTCCACAGCGACGGCAGGGGTACGTCCTTCAGCGCGGCGGCACCGCGCCGTGCGGCGAGGAGCTGCATGAGCTGGTGCCGCTGCTGACCGTTGACACCGACCTGCGCGCGGGCAACCGCGGCGGCGAGCCGCTTCTTCCCCCACGGGCCAAGGCGGTCGCGGGAGGCGAGGCGGACGGCGCGGGCGGTGGCACGGTCGCGGGTGATCTGCTCGGCGTCCCGGTCCCGGGTCGCGAGCCCCGCGTAGGACAGGACCCGCTCGCGCAACTCGCGTCCGACGACGGCCAGCAGCCCGGAGGCGAGGGCCTGCGGGCGGGCGATGCGAATCTCCAGCCCCATGGCGAGGTGCCACAGGATGCCGGCCATGACGGGCCCGATGACGGCGCGGACCGTGCCGCCGACGAGTCCGGACTCGGTGAGGGCGGGGATGACCTGGACGCCGGTGATGACCCACACGAGGACGCCGGGCGTTCCCGAGGTGCCGGCCGTGGTGTCGGTGGTGGTGGCGCGTTTGTGGGCTCGGGCGAGGAGCGCGCAGGCGAGGAGCGCGATCTCCCCTGCGGCGAAGAAGAACAGCCGCTCGTTCTGGCTGTGCATGCCGAGCCGGTGCGCGGCGAACCGCCAGCTCGTGTCCGCGGTGTAGCCGGTGCAGGCGGCGGCGCCGATCGACGCGACGACGACGGACGCGGAGGGCCGGGCGGCGGCTCGCAGGCCGCGGACGATGAGCCACCCGGCGAGGACGAGCAGCCCGCAGACACCGACCGCGAGGACCGCAGCCGGGAGCGGGTTGGCCTGTGCCCAGTGGGCGGCGGGTGCGGTCATCGTCGTCGTGCTCCCCTGCGGGATCGTCGGATGCGGTGGTGGTGTGCGCGCCAGGAGGCGACCGCGGCGGCGCCCATGACGAGGACGCCGGGCCTGAAGTCGCCGAGCGCGGCGAGGAGGGCGAGGGCGGTGAACGTCCAGCGGGCGAGCGGCCCGCACAGTTCGTCCCGCAGCCGGGGGCGTAGGCGGGTCACCGGGGCTCCGTCCGGGTGCCGAGCCGCTCCAGCATGTGGGCGAGGGCGATGGCGTCGCAGAGGCTGATGAGCGGTCCGTGGAGGCGCCATGTGAGGAGGTGCCACAGGAGTGCGGGGATGGCGGTGGTGGTGGGGTGTGGAAGGTTCACGGTCGGCTCCGAGGCCGGGCCCGCCCTAGGGGTGGAGGCGGGCCCGGCCGGTTCGGGGGTTAGCTGCGTTGGCTGTTGCGTCGGATGTCGGCGTGCCGTTGGGCGTCGTCCCAGTCCTGGCCGGCGCGGAGCGCACGGTCCGCGCCGCCACCGGGCTTGCGGTGGTCGGCGCGGCGCCTGGCGGAGGCCCGGTCGGAGGCGGACTGCTTGCCGCTGTACTTGGTGTCGGCGAGTTCGCGGTCACTGCGGAAGAGAGCCATCAGCCGGCCCGCCCCACGTGCTGACGCTGCTGCCCGTCGGTGCGGGGGTGGGCGCAGCAGTTGCGCCACGTTTGCCGGACGATGCCGTCTCCGGAGGTGTCCTCGACATAGCCGCCGCTGCCGTCGCACTGCTGCTCTTGGGTACCGGGCTCGGCCGGCTCGACGGCGGTCACAGCGTCACTCCCTCGTCGAGGGCGATCTGGATGCGGCGGTGGAGCAGGCGCGGCGGGGTCGGCTCGTGCGGGTTGCCGATCACCTTGAGGGCGGCCTCCACGTCGTCGCTCACGGCGGGCCCGTTGCTGCCGTGGATGCGGCGGGCGTGGAGGCCGAGGAGCAGCGGCACGTCGAGAACGCCGGGCCCACCGGCGCGGCTGATCGTGCCGTCGAGCCCGGTGAGGGTAGCGGTGAGGAGCTGGACGACGCGTTGCGTCGGACTGTCGGGGTCGGCGTGGGTGCCGATAGCATCCGGCATGGTCATTCCTCCTGGTAGCGCAGGTAGGGGTGACTCCCGCGCCCGTGTGCGACCACGGGCCGGGGCTTGACGGTGCCCGGTGTGCGACCACCGGGCACCGTCGGTTTGGTGCGGCCCTGGTTCGTGTGCGACCACGAACCAGGGCCTTGTGCATTGGCAGCGTGGGCTGCTTGTCACCAATGTATGGGCACCCATACAATTAGGCAAGCGGCTCCCGAAGATGAGGAACGGGATGACCGAAGAACCCATCGACCAGGAGGCGCAGCGTGTGTTCGACGCTCTCGACGAAGTGGAAGCGATGACCGACCCGCTGGCCCGGGCGCGCGTGATCGGCTTGCTCCTGAAGGACCAAGCGAAGCGCAACAAGAAGTTCCACGAGTACCGGCGGCAGGTCGTCCTCGAACTGCGCGAGCAGAAGGTGCCCTACCGCAAGATCGCCGAACAGTTGGGCGTGTCACTCGGCACGGTCCAAGACATCGAGCGTGGGGCAGGCCGCTGGACACAACGCCCGAGGAAGGACTCGCCGCAGGATGCACCCGAGTAGCAGCGGCCGGTTGGTTCGGCCTCGCCTCCGAGGAGACCACCGATGAGCGCGTCAAGCGACTCCGCCGCCAAGCCCCGCCGTGCCGCTGTGTACCGCCTGTGGGACTCCGAGGGCAACCTCTTGTACATCGGCTCGGCCTACGACCCGGACCACCGTTGCCAGGCCCACAGGCAACAACCTTGGTGGCCGGCAGTCACACGCCGCACCGAAGAGTGGCACGCGGGGCGCCGCAACGCATACATCGCTGAGCTCGAAGCCATAGCGAAAGAACGTCCCACGCACAACTTGATGGGCACGCTGGAGTACCAGACGCCCAGCACCGAAAAGGTTCAGCGCCGGAACGAGCTCGCACCTCTCCGAGGGCGTCTCACCCGAGAAGCTGACCTGCTGGCAGCGAGGGTGACTCGCGAGTCGCGAGCCGCGGGCGCCTCCAGTTACGAAGCAGAGCGGGCTGGCAAGCTGGCAGCGATCGACTTTCTGGAAGACACGGGCCTATTCGATGGAGCGGTCAAATGGCGGCGAAGGCAGGTGGCTTACGATGCGCGCCGCCACGAAGAGGAGCAGCGTGATGACAGCTGAGGAGTCGGAGCCGGTCTACTGGTGGTGCAACTCGTGCGGCGAGGAGGTCCAGGACGAGACCGTCGAGTGCTGCGGTGACGGCGAGATCGTCCCCTCCTACGACGAGAGCGGTGCCCGATGACGGCGGACCACCCCGACTACCGCGAGGAGTGGCGGCCGTGAGCGTGCAGGAGCTGACAGCCGAGCAGATGGCCGAGCTGCGCTGGCAGTTGAACAGCCGCCCCGTGCGGGCCCTCGGCACCATTGCGCGGGGTGAGCCTCTGCCGCCTCTGCCGCGCTGCCCTGGGTGTGGTGCGGTAGCCGAGCGCGTGGATGAGCGGCTTGAGGACCCGCAGTTCGGTGTGTATGAGACGGCGCTGCTGGCCCGGTGGCTGCCATGCGGCCACCGGTTCCGTGGGATCGTCGACCCGTTCGCGGAATCGGTGCGCCCGGGCGGGAGGTGGCGGCCGTGACTGCCCGGCCGCCGCTGGTCACGGACCACTGGTTCCGTGAAGGCCCGGTCCAGCCCGACGGCTCGGACGGCTATTGGATCTGCGGCCGCTGTGGCCAGCACCGGGGCGACCATCTGCAAGTCGAAGGTGACTGGCTGCTGCCCCTGCACGCAGTCGTCCCCATGCGGATTCGGCCGAGGCACTGCAAGGCATGTGGCAGGGAGCGACGCCATACGACGCACACCCCGTGGAGGTGGGAGTCCTTGGGGGCCGCGGAGTGACCGGTCTCGTTCCGCGCCCGTCGGCGGAGTCGTCGGCCGGCTGGCCCGACCCCGGCGACGTGTGAGCGCCCCGCCCGGTTGGGCGGGGCGTCGTCGTGTGCGGCGGTCAGGCCATTGGCTCGCCCGCCTGAGTCGTCGCTTCGATGGCGCGGACTTCCAGCGCGTCAGCGTTTCGGTCCAGGATCCGCGCGAACATCCCGATCGACACGTCTGGGTCGTCTTCGTTTCCGCGCATCACGATCGCCACGGAGCGGAGCAGGTCTACGACTGCCCATGTCGGGAGGAACGTCTCCCCCTGTTCGTTCAGGACGATGTCCATGTGGCTGGCTGTCGTCTCTGTCTGCTCTCCGTCGTCCATGTGCGCCCCCCTGTGTTGTGTTGGTACACGGTATGTGCGGTTCGTTGGGTTGGTGCGGGAGTTGCGCCAGCCCGGCCGGAGGGGGACGGCCGGGCGGGGGTCAGTGGTGGCGGCGGATGCGTGCGGCTTTGAGGGCGGCGAGTTCGGCTCGTGCCCGGTGGCCGGCGGCTTCCCGGTGAGCGGCTTGGGCGCGGCGGGCGTGCCGGCTGGTGTCGACCGCGCACCAGACAGCAGCCGCGGCCAGGGCGAGGGCGACGAAGGCGAGAACGATGTCGGTCACGGTGGGGTCGGTCATGGCTGGCTCCTGTCGAGGTGGTGTGCGAGGTGTCCGCCGTACATGGCGAGAGCGGAGGCGATCTGCTGGCCCCAGCCGTCGGGGTCGATGGGGCGGCCGGCAGCGTCCCATTCGGCGCCGAGGTCTTGGAGGGTGTTCCAGTAGGCGCGGCAGGAGTCACAGGCTGTGGTGATCTCCTGCCGCTCCCACGTCACGGCTGCTCCTGGTTGATGGTGCGGGCGACGGCGAGGGCGTGGGGGCCGCCACCGCCGCGGTGGCCCCACTCGGCGAGGGTGTACGCCTCTTGCTGGGCCGCGTGCTCCAGCCAGTCGGCGAGGGCGAGGCCGATGCCGGGGTGCATGGCGGCGATGTAGGCGGCGTCGGCCCACACGTTGCGGGTCTCGTCCCACGATTCCTGGCTCATCGTCGGCAACCAGGCGCGGAGTTCGGTGTCGTTGCGCTCGCCGGACAGGACGGTCGCGGTGTGCCCGTACTGGCCGAGGTGGGTGTCGTGCTGGCGCCACGGGCCGGGGGTGGCGGCGGTGGCGAGCGCCCGCAGGCGTGCGGCGGCGGTGCGGAGTTCGTCGGCGGGGCTGGGGTCGGTCACGGCTGCTCCTCGATGCCGTGGCAGTCGCATCCGCAGGGGACACCGGTGAACTTGTTGTTGCGGCGACACCTGTCGTGGAGGTGGTCGGCCGCCGCCCGGAGTTCCTCGGCGTGTTCGGTGTGGACGTCGACTACGCGCTCGCACTCGCGGGCCGTCTCACATGCGGTGCTGGTGTACGGCGGCACGTCGATCAGGCGGAGCAGGTGGTCGGGGAGCTGCTCGCGGGTGCTGCCGGGCGGGGGCGGGGTGAAGTCGTCGGTCACGGTCAGCTTCTTGGCGGGCTGGATGACGATGTCTTTGCCGAGGAGGCGGAAGACCTCGCGGATGGTGTCCAGGCTGAGCCCGTTGATCAGTTCGCCGATGGGCGTGGTGAGGTCGATGGGTACCCACGGGGCGGGTGGGGCTGCGTCGCGCCGCGTGCAGCGGCCGGCTCGGACGTGGCCGTCGGCGCACTCCTCGCCGCAGTGGGCGGCGGTTCGGGCGCACGGGGTCTGGCGGCAGGAGCAGTTGGCGCAGTGCTCGCAGAACGGCTGGTTCCGGTAGTTGTGGTAGACGATCTCTTCCGAGTCGCAGCCGACGCAGCGTTCGGCTAGCTGCCAGCGCGTGCCGTGGTCGTTGGCGTGGCTGCCGTAGTGGCCGGGGTGCAGCACGCACTCCTCACGAATGGCGCCGAACGGGTCAGTGGGCGACAGATCGCCGCAGCGCTCGGGCGGTGGGTGCTGTTCGCGGGTGTGGCGTTTCAGTTCGGCGTGGCTGGTGGTGCGGAAGTCGGGGCAGTCCCAGCAGCCGTAGTTGACGGGTGTGGTCATGGTGGTCTCCGGGGTGGTGCGGAAGGTGTCGGGGGCGACAGTCGGTGTGAGGGTTTCGAGAGCCCGGTCGAGGCTGGCGAGCGTCTCGCGCTGCCGGGCGGGGTCGGTGAGTACTCGGCGGGCAAAGGCCCATCCGCAGCAGTCGGGGCTGGGGTTGGGGTTGGTCATCAGGTTCCCTTCAGCGTCGTGTGGGTTGTGCCCGAGGCCGGATTCGAACCGGCACTGAGCCGCTTTTAAGGCGGGCGCGTCTACCTGTTGCGCGACTCGGGCGAAGGCGGTCAGGAGAAGAGGGCGAGTTGTTCGCGCTCGGCGCCCTGCGGAAGCACGACGGGGACCGGGTCCGCCTCCGCGCCCGGCCCGCTGCCGTCGTCGGCTGGGGTGTCGGTGCCGCCGTCCGTGCCGAGGTTGACGATGCGGGCCTGGGCAGGGCGCAGCCGCGCGTACTCGGCGCGGCTGACCTTCCCCGCGAGGAGACTGTCGCCGACGCTGATGCGAGGCATCGGCCGGTGCGGTATCGCGTCCAGGCGCAGCGGCCCGGGTAGGGCGCCGGCCTCGTGGAGTAGGTGGGCGAGGTAGACGGTGACGCGGAGTCGGCACACGGCCTCGGTGACCGGGTCGAGTTCCATGCCGTCGACGCCGGCGAGGATGCGGCGGGCCGCCGCGGCCGGGGGTATGGGTGTCCAGCCGGTGACGCCGTCCATGTGCATCTGCCGCGGGGCGAGTTGGCCGGTGGTGTACAGCTCCCAGAGCATGTCGATGGCGCGGATGAGGAAGTGGCCGGTTCCGCAGGTGGGGTCGATCAGGCGCAGCGTCTCGTTGCGGAACTCCGCGGCGGCGGGGATGAGGGTGCGGTCGAGGATGCCGTCGGCGAGCCACCAGGGGGATTGGGCGAGGGCGTGGGCGAGGCGGCGTTCGTCGGTGACGAGTTGGAGGAGGTCGCCGAGGATCCAGCCGGTGATCGTGCCCGGCCCGCTCTCGACGGGGTAGGCGAGGGTGGGGGCGTCTTCGGCCCACCAGTGGAGTAGGCGGCTGCCGGCGGTCTCACTGGGTGAGGCGTGGCGGACGGGGTTGTCGTAGGCGGGGTCGAGGAGCGTCCAGGCGCAGGGGTGGACGGCGGTGTCGGCGACGGCGTAGGTGAGCCAGGCCAGGTCGGTGCCGCCCTGGGCGAGGAACTGCCGCCGTGCGGGCTGCGCGTCGGCGTTCAGGCGGCCGTCGATGAGGTGGTGGTCGGCTGCCCAGGCGTGGATGCAGGTCATGTACACCCAGCCGGCTGCGGTGCGGTGGGCGTCTTTGCCGGGGATGCTGTTGGCGAGCTGCTCGATCTGGCGCTGGAGTGCGCGGATGAGGGGCCGGCTGGGTTCGGGGCGGGTCTGGGTGAGTGGGGTGCTGGTCATGCGGCGTGCTCCTGTCGCCCGGTGGTGATGTGGGCTGGGGTGATGAGGCCAGCGGCCATGGCGAGGGCGACGGCGTGGGTGGCGGTGCGCGCGCCGAGCCGGTGGTGGGCGGTGCGCAGAAGCCAGCGGACCGTGTCGAGGGAGGTGCCCATCTGGTCGGCGGCGTGCTGCGCGGTGTAGCCGAGGGCGGTCCAGAGCAGGGCTTCGAGCTGCCGGCCGGTCAGGGGGTTGTCGAGGGGGGCGTCGAGGAGTCCGGTGCGGGTGGCGAGGTAGACGGCGTGGGGCATGCTGACCGCGCCGAGTTTGCGCATGACGCGGGTGGCTACGTTCGCCACGCTCTTGGTGGTGAGGTTGATGTGGTGGCCGATCTCGCTGTAGGTGTCGCCGGCCGCGGTTCCGCGGAGGACTTCGAGTTCCGTGTCTGTGAGTCCCCGCGGCCCGGTCACGATGCGGCTCCGTCGTCGCCGATGTCGCGCGGGTCGGTGATGAGGGACACGGCGACGCTGACGCGCATGCCACAGAGTGAGAGGAGGCTGTCGGCCCAAGAGAGGGTGAGGGTGGCCCGACCGGTGAGCATTTGGCTGAGGTGTTTGGTGGACAGATCGAGCCGCCGGGCGGCCTCGGCTTGGCTCAGACCGCTGATGATGAGGGCCGCACGTACCTGGGCGCGGAGATTGTTCTCTGCACTTGATGACGTTGGGGTCAGCACGGGGGCTCCTCGCTGCCGGGGCCGGGGCAGAGGAACGGGTACGGCGGGTTGGTGTCGTGGCAGGCGGGGCAGTCCTCGGCATTGCCGCCGCGGTGCTTGAGTGCGGTCGGCGCTGGCCCGGGGGTCGGCTCGTCGTCGTGTACGGCGCGGATGCGTGCGACAGCGTCGCGCATTCCGGCGAGCGCCACAGGGTTCTTGCCGTGCACGTCGCTGTCGATGGCGTCGCACTCGCCGAGGATGGCGGCGAGCTGGTTCTCCAGTCGGACCTCCACCTCACGCGCCCGGTCACGCTCGCCGCGCAGGCGGGCGCTGTCCTTCTCGGCCGCCGAGATCGCCCCCCGAAGTGCTTCGTCCAGCCCCTCGTTCTCCTCCCGCAGGCGGGCTTCTCGGATGCGGGACTCGGACAGCAGCCGGTACACCGCGTGCTGCTCGGCGTCGGCCACGGGCGTCACGGCGTCGGCGATGCGCCCGTCCTCGCCTGCGTCGAGGGCGTAGAGGCCGCCGGTCTCGTGCAGGTGGCGGACTGCTGCGGCGTACCGGTCGCGGCGTTCGCTGCTGCCGGAGGTGACGCGGACTGCGCCGCCGCCGGGCTGCTGCGCGTCGGCCAGGTGCACGAGCACGGTCTCCGCAGCCGCTTGCGCACGCGCGGCGGGCACCTGCACACCGCAGCCGGCGAGAGCGGACAACACCACAGCACGGAGATAGGCGGGATGGGTGGGGGCCTCGCGGTCCTGTGCGCCCGCCGGCGGCACGCTCTCGGTGCGCTGCGCTTCGGCGGCCAGGCGACGGACCTGTTCCAGTGCCGCATCCACGCCGTTGCAGAAGTCGCAGCCGTCGCCCGGCCGGTAGGAGCAGTTGGCGGCGACCTGCCGCACCGCCCGCTCCACTTCGGCGAGCGCGGCGACTCGGTCGGTGAGCGTGGGGAGGGAAGTGTTGCCGTGATTCATGACGCCACGCCCTGCCCGTCGGCTCGCGTCGCTCCGCTCACAGCCACCGCACAGTCCGCGCAGTACCGCGTCGCCTTGGCCGGCGTGCGCCACAGAACGGCTGGCTTCTCCAGGCCGCATGCAGTCTTCCAGAACCCGGCCTTTGACGGAGCTGCACTGTGAATCGTGGCTTGCTTCACGACGCACAGGCGGTCGGGCCAGGGGTCGTGATCGATGACGATTCCGAGACGGCGACACACAGAAAGTGGATCTTCGTAGCCCTTGGTGAGCCGCTCGGGCAGGATCGTATTGCGTACTTCTTGAACGGTCTGGAAGATCCGCCCCTGTTTGATGTTGTTGCACACGTGGCAGGCCAGGACCCAGTTGTCCTGCGGGTTCCGCGCGATGTACGCGTAGGGCGCGAAATGATCCCAGTTGAGGCGGAGTGTGACGAAACTGTTTTCGCGCAGGATCTCGGCGCCGATGGGTATCTGGCAGTAGAGGCACCGGTTGCGGTGCTCGGCGATCAGCCGCGCACGTTCAGCGGTACGAGGGCGACGGCGGGAGTCGTTGCCACTGATCTGACTGCGCCCGTACACGGTTCTGCGCCAGTCATTTGCGGGGAGTTCAGGGGTGGTCATGGGCGCGCTCCTCGCTGCATGCGGTCGATCGAGTGGCTGTACGCCTCGCTGGCGCTCTTAGAGTGCGAGATAGCCAGGGGCCCCAAGGGCAGTTCAGGCCGGGAGACGGGCGCGCAGACCCCTTCACGGGCCTCTTTCGGGGGCGGCGTATCCACCGGAGCGCCTGTACGGCCGTCCAGCGGGCGCACAGTGCGCGTCTCGGGGATGCTGGGCTCGGTCATCGGGTGCTCCTCTCAGCGTGCATGCGCAGTGCGTCGGACACGGTGAAGCCGTTCACGGTGATCAGCGGTGCCTGCTCCTTCGCGAGGCGCAGCGCCGTGTCCACGTCGAACCGGTGCGCGGCCAGCCACTCGTCGGTGCGCTCGGACGGCACGTGCTCCCAATCCCAGGAGCCGTCGGCGGTGAGGCACTGGCCGTGGCGGACGACGGCCCACCGGTCTCGGCCGCGGTACTCCACCTGGATGGCGAAGAGATGCCGGTCGGTGTCATCGCCCTCGGGCAGACAGGAGACGACGTATCGGGTCGGCTGCACGGTGGGGGCGGGCACGCCGGGCGTGGCGTGGCCCAACTGCTCGCGGATCTCGCGCATCGTCATCGCGCGGCCAGGCTGTGCGGTCATCAGGTTCTCCGGGTGCAGGGGCCCGGCCGCGCACGGCGGCCGGGCAAACGAAAGGGATCAGACAGCAGGCGGACGACCGGGCGTGTCCCCGCCATCCGCACCGAACGACGGCAACTCGTAGGCGGCGATCACCCGCCGCCACGCACGCTCACGCCGGTACGCAGCCACCCGACCAGCAGCCGCCATCACCACCATCGACGTGACGAGCGACGCCCACGGCGGCATCGGCCCCCCGGCCATCAGCCACCACACCGCGTTCACCACCGCAGTGCCGACAGCACCGACGACGAAGCAGCGCACGGCAACGGACAGGAACGGCTCGTTCGGGACAGCGGTCATGGGGGTCCTCCGGGGTAGTGGGCGATGTCGGGTAGGTCGACGGTCGGCCCGCGGCGACGGACACGACGGTGGTTGAGCGGGGAGGTGGCTGGCAGTTCACCGCAGCCCGGCAGTTCGAGCTGGCCGGACACCGCAGGAACCACCCCTTCATGCACCCGCAGTGGCTCCGGCCCGCGAACCGCACGCCGGCACACCGGACCCATACCGGCCGCGAGCGACACGGGGTCCCGAAGTGGTCGGCCGCAGCCACGGCAGCGGCGATGCTGGCTGGTGGACATGGGATGTCCTGTCGTAGATCTACGGTCGGGTTTGGGTTGCGGCTCTTCTGGCCCGCGCGTCGGCTCGGATGTCTGGTCCGGCGGGGTGGGCGTCGAGGGCGGCGTGCAGTGCCTGGTACCAGCCCTCGGCGTACTGCCGTTCGGCCCGCTCGTCCCGCAGCTTCCGTTCGGCACGCTCCAGGCGGGCGCCGAGCGTGTCGCATGTGCAGTCCGCCTCGGGGTCTTGGCTGCGGGCCATGCATCCGGGGAGGAGGCACAGGGCTCCGTCGGGGTCGGTGAACCACCAGCAGCCGGCTGGGACGGTGTCGGGTGTTGTGGGGATGGGGTGGTGGTGGTCGCCGAGGGCGGGCTGGTTTGCGGGGCTGCGGGCCATTAGGCGGCGTCCTGTTCGGGTATGGCGTGGAGGTGCCGGTGGCGGATGTGGGCGTGGTGTGCGTCGAGTGCGGCGAGGAGGTCGGCGCGGTGCTGGGCTTGTTCGGCTTCGGTCCACGCGCTGTGGTAGTCGGCGGGCTGGGGTGTGTGCGGCGGTGGTGTGGGGCGGATGGGTATCTCCTCGGCGAGGAGCCGGTCGTAGGCGGTGGTCATGTGGTCCACCGCCTGACTGGGATCCCGGCTTGTTCGGCGAGTCCGGCGGTGTGGCTGGCGCCGCGGCTGCCGTTGCGGATGAAGGCGAGGCAGAGGTCGGCGCCGAGGTAGACCATGTGGGCGTTGCGGATGAACCCGGCCCGGCGCCCGTTGATCCGCCAGTTGGCGGGGTGGTGTTCCTCGGTGACGCCGTTGACGAAGCCGTTGGCGGTGAGGCACCAGTCGCGGGCTTGGGCGTCGGCACCAGTGGGGCAGACGCCGTGGACGACGACGAGTGACCGGCCCGTGATGAGTGCTTCGTCGCGGGCGTTGTTGAGGGCAGCCCACACCACGTTGGAGGCGGGCCAGTCGCGGGAGCCGGTGACGAGGACGCGGTAGGGGCCGGTCATTGGTCGCCCCCGTTGGCCAACTCCAGGAGCACGTCGGCGTGGCAGGGCTGGTCGAGCGGGCACCAGCACATGAGGTTCCGGCCGGCCAGCTCGCGGCGTGCGCGGGCGATCAGGGTCGGTCGCTCGGCGATCCAGGCGCGGAACAGGAGGGCGGCTTCGGCGCGGGCGTCGCGCTCGTAGTCGAACGTGGCCCAGGTGCTGAGGCTGTCGATCGGGTCGGGGATGCCGTAGAGGCCGTCGGCCTGGCGGACTACTGCGTAGGGGTTGCCCCAGGCGGTGCCGCGTCCGACGTAGATGGCGCCTTCGGGTGCACGCCACCCGCGGGTGCGTTCGCGCTTGATGCGGGTGGGGCTCATGCGGTGACCTCGGCTTCCTGTACGCGCTGCGGGTGGGGTTCGGGGATCGCTCGGCCGCCGACCCGGCAGGGGGTGCCGGGCGCCACCTGGCAGGCGGGGCAGACGGCGGTGGCGATGACCCACGCGGTGATGCGGGCGGGGTGGACGGGCGCGTCGGTGATGCGGCGCCGTCCGCTGCGGGTGGTGCAGGGTGCGCGGTCGTGGGCGCCGCAGTGGGGGCAGGTGACGGCGAGGGCGGGGTGCTGTCCGGTGCGGGAGATGGCGCGGATGTCGTCGGGCATGGGGACGCTGTAGCGACTCACGCTGCACGCTCCAGTCGGTCTTCGACCGGTAGGTCGAGGAGGGAGAGCTGCCGGGGGGCGGTCATGCCCTTCTCGATGGCGGCGAGGACGCCTTCGCGCCAGGCGAGGGCGTAGCGCAGGCAGTTCGCTTCGTTCTTGTGCGGGCCGCGGGAACGCGGAAGCCGGAAGTCGCAGCCGTCGCCGGGGGTGTGTCGGCCCTGGGCGGACCAGGCCATCGAGTCGGCTGTGCCGAGCAGGTGCGCGACGCGCCGGAGCCCCTCCGTCTTGAAGCCGAAGCCGTGCGCCCGGCCCGGGCCGACGATGCCCGCGACGGTGTGGATGACCTCCGCGGCGAGCGGGGTGTCCTGAATGCGGCACACGCTCCCGACACCCACCAGCGGCTCGCGAGTGAGGTCGACGCCGGCCCGCTCGTAGAGGGTGGCGCACTGCTCGTAGGCGGCCGGCCGGTCACCCTGCAGCACGGGGATGATCCGCACCGGGCAGTTCAGCGCGCGGAGCTCGCAAAAGTTCGCCACGGTCCGCCGCTGGTGCTCGGCCACGCTCAGGCGGGTGCCGGGGGCGTGCTTGCCGCCGGGCATGGGGCCGCCGTTGATGATGACGTCCTCGCACATCCAGTCCTGCGGCGCGGCCCACTCCAAGCGGCCGATGTGCTCCGCGTACCGGCGGATCTGTTCCACGTACTGGCGGGGGCTGGGTCCGCTGCCCCAGGTGCCGTGTTCGGACAGTTGAGTGAATCCGCCGGAGTCCAGCGCCCACGGGCCGCGGGCTTCGGGTAGGCGCCGTATGCCGCGCAGAGTTGTGTCGGAGACGAACAGCGGCACGTCGGTGTGTGCCATGAAGTGCGGCTTGGCGCCGAGGTAGAACTTCATGCGGTCGCCTCCGGCCTGCGGGCGCGCCAGGCGAAGATCACCGTGATGGCGGCGGCCGTCATCCAGGCTTTGCCGACGAGTTGGCCGGGCAGGAACGCGAGGGACCCGAAGGCGAGCCACAGGAACACCACGCTGTCGGCGAGGAGACCGACCGCGTTGGAGGCGGCCATCGCGACCAGCAGGCCGCGTCGGCGGAGTGGTTCGTATACGGCGTAGTCGAGCGTCTCGGACAGGGCGAACGCCGCGGTGGAGGCGATGGCCAACTCTGGGGTGGCCAGCAGCCACGACAGCACCGCTCCTGTGGCGATCGCGGCGAGGATGGCGGCGCGTCCGGCGGCTTCCCGCGCGAGGTCACGGAGGACGAGGGCGAGGCCGACCATGTACACGCCGGCGGGTGCGGCATAGCCGAAGCCGACTGGCACGGCACCGACGTGAGTGACGAGCATGTTCGCGGCCGGGATGGTGGCGACGTAGGCGGTGAGGGCAACTGACGCGCGAACGGAGATCATGCGGCACGCTCCTCGGTCTCGGCGCCGATCCACTCGTGGCAGATGGAGCGGTGGACGGTGGCGCGCTTCGACTTGGCGTAGCCGTGGAAGCGGATGACTCCGGCGTGGGCGGCGGCGCGGAAGCGGGGGCCCCAGCAGTTGGGGTGCGGCGGCTCGTCGAGCCCGTCGGCGACGAGGTCGGCGGCTTGGAAGGGGATGCCGAGGGCGGCGAACTTGGCTATGCGGGCGTCGCAGTCGGTGGCCCAGTCGGGGTCGAGCTGGTCGACGCGGGTCATGCCGGTCTGCTTGGCGTGTTCGCCGGCGGCGGCGTTGATGGTGCCGGGGGTGGGCTCGGGGATCTGGAGCTGGCCGGTCATCGGTTGGCCTCTCGGTTGATGGCGCGGATGCAGCGGCGGCAGGTGATCTCGGCGTCGTCGTCGAGCCAGTGGTTGTCGGCGAGGACGTCGATGAAGTAGCCGCAGGCGGTTTCGGTGCCGCCGGAGATCGGCAGCTCGCGGGCGGCGTGGACGGCCCGGCCTCCGTGAAGGCGGACACGGAGCGAGTGCTGGCCGGTCATCGGGCACCGCCTTCGAAGCACTCGCAGTCGCCGATGACCCGTCCCTCGCAGACGTGTTCGGTGAGGGGGGTGCGGGTGTCGGCGTGCAGCCGGTACAGGTCGAGCAGTCCGTCCGCGGCCTGGTACGCCTCCGGGTGGTCGGCTGCCGCGTCGCGCTGGGCTTTCAGCCATTGGTCGATGTCGTCGCCGCGGCGGGGCTGGTGTGGCGGGTTGTAGCCGGGTCCGGTGTGGGTGAGTGCGTCGAGGAGGCGGGCGAGGCTGCGCTTCATGCGGACACCTCCGCGAGCTGCTTCTCGACGGCGGCCAGGACCTCGGCGGGCGGGGTCCAGAAGCCGAGCCGGCCCTTGCACGGCACCGGCTGTTGGAGCGGGCGAACGTTGGAGAGCTGCCAGTGGTAGACGTCCCAGTTGCCCCACGGCTCGCAGCAGTCGGCGTATGCGTGGCAGTCGGTGAGGTTGGCAACGGCGAGGATCGCGCTGCGGGTGTCGGGGTAGTTGCGGCGGGCGGTGTTCTCGCCGAACGGCAGGATGGCGTGGCGGTCGTCGGTGGCGCCGGCGTGGATGAGGATCTGACCGCGGTAGTTCGTCGTCCAGGTGCGGTTCTCGACGCGCTTCGAGCCGTGGGTGATGGCGTCGGCCCAGGGCTGACGGATGGTGAGGGCTTTCATGCGGGCTCCTGGTGGTTGATGGCGTCCATCTGGGCGCGCTGCTCGGGGGTGAGGCGGGCGAGGGCTTCCGCGGCGGCGGTCCGGCGGCGTTCTTCCTCGCGTGCGGCGGCCGGGTCGGCTACGGGTTCACCAAGGGCGGTTCGCTTCCGGGCGCCGTGGGTTGGTCGACGTTTCCCTCCGGGCCACCGGCAGTGCTGGCCGACCCGGGCCTGGCATGCCGGGCACTGCACGCTGAACGGCCGGGGCTTGGCCGCCTCGCGGGCTTCCTCCTCGCCGGGTTCGGCGGGTATCTCCCGGCCGACGCCTTCGAGGACGCGCGCCAGGGCTTGGGGCGAGCCGCCTTCGAGCGCGGGCGGGACCGGGTCGGCGGGCCGATGGCCGTCGGCGGTGGCTGCGATCTGTCCGCGGAGGCGGGCGAGGTAGTTCGGGTCCTCGTCGCCGGGTGGCGGCTCGTACTGGAAGTTCGTGAGGCGGTCGCGGCGGGCTTTGCGGGCGAGGTCGATGATGTCGACGGCCGTGGCGCGGAATCGGTCCTCGGGCTTGCGGGAGGCCATCTCCAGGTAGAAGCGGGTGAGGGCGGCCTCGGCGGCGGCGTAGTTGATGCGGGCGGCGTTGAGGTCTGCGTGCCAGGCGAGGACGTCGGCGTCGCCGACGGTGCGCTGGTCGCGGGCGGCAGCGAGGCCGAGGAACGTTCCCACTTCCTTGTAGGTGATCGTTTCGGTCATCGGTTCTCCTGAGCGCGGGCGGCGTCGGCGGCGGCCTGGAGGCGGCTGCCGACGTCGATGGCCTGCTGCACGCGGGCGTCAGTGGTGGACGGGCGGTGCTGGTTGGGCAGCGCGATGACGTTGCTGGGGGTGGGTTGACCGCTGGCGAACGGCGCGGCCAGTGGCGGCTGGTCGGGTTCGTCGTCGTAGGCGCCGCGACGGAGCCAGGTGGCGGGGTACGGCGTGTACCGGGGGTCCTCAGTCGCGCGTTCGTGGGCGTATGCCTTGGCAGCCTGGACGATGTGTTCGGGGGTGGCGCCGCGGTCGATGGCGGCTATCCACTCCTTGCGGGCGTCTTCGCGGTTGCGCTTGCGGGGGTAGACGAGCCAGAACGCGCCGAAGGCTTCGAGTTGGTAGTCGCGCTGGGGGGCGGCGTTGCCGCTGCTGTCGAGGGCGAGTGGACCGGTGAGGGAATCATCTGCGCGAAGCGCAGGAGTATTTGTTTCTTCTCCCGTATTCGTCTTCCCGTATTCGTTCTTAGACGTACCACCGTGTGGCACGTCGGAGTGACCTGGGGTTTTGCTTGTTTGCGCAGGTCCGGCCGGGATGCCACAGGCTGGTACGTCGGTGCGACCTGCGGTGTTGGGGGTTTGTGCAGGTGACTCCGACGTGCCACCACCTGGTACGTCGGAGTGGGCTTCCGGCGTACCGCCATGTGGTACGTCGGCCCCACCTGCGCCATTGCGCGTTCCCCCAGTTCGGTCCGACGTACCACCATGTGGTACGTCGGTGTGACCTGCGGGCTTCGGGGTTTCCCCTGCTCGCGCCGACGTACCACCGTGTGGCACGTCGGTGAGGGTGAGGATCGTGGTGTGCTGGCCACCGGGGAGTACCTCTCGACTCGGCGTGAGGTAGCCGTGTTCCTTCAGTTCGGCGAAGGCTGCGCGGAACTGGCGGCGGCCGGGGCCCGCCTTGCCGTGGCGTTCGTTTGAGGCGCGCCACAGCGAGTCGGCGGTGGTGTCCCAGCCGTCGGGGCGGCTGAGGAGTTCGACAAGGATGCCGCGGGCCATATGGCTTAGGCGGTCGTCGCGCACGGTGGCGTTGGGGACTTGGAGGAAGTCCCTCGTTGGCCTGGAGTGCCGGATCCTCACGCTTGCTCTTCTCTCGTTCGCACTGATCAGGACGTGGCTGTGAAACCCCCTGGTCAGGGCGGCTCACGGATATCCGTGGGGTCACTAGTGTACACTTGGGTACGCGAAGGTACCACGGTTACTATGTGCGTATGCCTGCGTCCACAAGTGCCGAGATCGGCATCCGAGAACTGAGGGCGTCCTTGTCGGACGTCGTGAACGAGACCGCCGTCCGCGGCCGGATCACCTACGTGACGAGCCGTGGCCGTCGAATCGCAGCGATCGTGCCCGTGCCTGACGCGGAAGCCGTCGAAGCAGACCGAGATCCGGGGGGATCCCCCTCGGACTGACCGAGGGGGAACCCCATGTATCTCGACGACCACCCCACCGCGCTCTACCGCTTCTACGACGGGGACGACGCCCTGCTCTACGTCGGAATCACGCACAACGTGGAGCAGCGCTTCGCAGCCCACGCGGTCAAGGCGCCGTGGTGGCACGAAGCCGCACGCCAAACTGTCGAGTGGTACGACTCCCGCGCTGCCGCGCTCGCAGCCGAGCTTCACGCCATCCGCGCCGAACGGCCGCGTCACAACATCGCGGGTTCGCCCTGGGCGTCTGGACCGCGCGAGCTGACGGGCTGCGAGATCACGGAAGGAGAGGCCAAAGAGTTGGTGCGAGGCTTGGAGCTTGGCGCGGCCCTTGTGGATCCTGTCTTCGTCGTGGATCGCAAGAAGGAGAGGAACCGCGTGGCAGTTCTGGTGTCCCCGGAGTTCTACCGACAGGCAATGGCCGCGGGTGACACTCACCGTCCGCAGACCTGACATCGGCTTCTCCTCTCTCCCCTGGGCCCCGCTTCGGCGGGGCTTCGTCGTGTCCGGTGCCGGGCCCGCGGTGCTGCGGACCCGGCGGTACTGCTACTTCGGGGTGGGGATCTCGCTGCCCGGCTTGTGCACCAGCCGGGCCAGGTCCCGGCCAGCGCGCACGGCGTTCCAAGTGCGGATCAGGTAGGCCATGAAGCGGTCTTCTGCCAGGCGCACGTTGTCGAGTCGCTCGGAGGTGACCCGGGTCCGCAGGGCGAGGATCGGGTGGCCGACGGGCAGCTCGGCGCCGTCGCTGAGCCGCTGGAAGAACCAGGCAGCCTCGGCCGGGTCGATGGTGGTGAACAGGTGATGGCAGGTGCCGAGGACCGACTGCGGAATGTGCGGAAATGCCTGGCGGGTGCGGACCGCGATCTCCGTGGAGCGGCGCAGCTCGGGCCGCTCGACGAGGAGGGCAGCGCACTCGGCGGTCGTTGGGGACTGGCGGCCGGTGAAGCGGCGGTCGCCCTGCTCCCAAGCCCACACCCGGCGGAGGATCGCGGCGAGGGTGACGGCGTTGTCTTCGTTGCGGAGGCCGAGGACGTCGCCGGTGGAACGCTTGCGGCCGGCGTCCATGGTTTCCTGCGAGGCGGGGTCGAGGCCGATGACGACGAACATGTCGACGGCGGTGTCGGCCTGGATGACGGCGTGGAGGCGGTGCTGTCCGTCGAGGACACTGCCGTCGGTGGCGAGCTTGATGGCTTCGCCGTTGACGGCCCACCGTCCGGAGGCCATGTCGCGGGCGTAGTCGCCGACGGCACGGTCCCGCAGCTTGCGGTTGTGGGTGTTGCGCCGCAGGAGGTCCGTGGCGAGGGCGGGTGTGATGGTGATGACCAGCGATGTCGGTCCGCTGGTGGCGAGCAGGTCGAGTTCTGCGGTGCTGGCGGGGGTTACGGTGGTCATTGCAGCTCCTTGTTGAGGTTGTCGGCGGTATCGGCGCCGGTGCGGGGGCCGGTCGTAGGGCGGTCGGCCCCCGCGGTGTGTGTGCTGGTGGTGGGGTCGTGGCCGGTCACGCTGCGGCCTCGGCCTTGGCCCGGTGTGCTGCGTCGCGGCGACGTTTGGCCGCGCGGCAGGCGTCGTCGATCGGCTCGCGCTTCTTCACGTGCCGGTCGTAGGCCGACGCCGTGCCGCACTCGGCCTGCGGCCGGCCGCCCTTGCGCGGGGCTTGCGGGTGGTCCGGGTCCCGGGGCACGCGGCGGCGCAGGATGGTCGCCCGCTCCCGCTCCGTCAGCCCGCCCCACACGCCGAACGCCGCGTCCTGCGGGTTGCTGAGGGCCCAGTTCGCGCACGCCCTGCGGACGGGGCAGTCGTCGCAGATGCTGCGGGCGACGAGGGCCGGCGCTCCCGGCGGCGGGAACATGACCTCCGGGTCGGCCAGCACGCGGCAGGCGGCATGGTCCCGCCAGTCACCGCGGGGCAGGTTGTCGGGGGCGTGGCCGGTGATGCTCATGCGGGCACCTCCTGGGTGCGGGAACGCAGCGCGCGGTAGAGAGAAGCCCGCTGCACGGGGGTCAGGCCGCCCGCGATCCCGCCGCGGCCCCGGGTCGGCATCGCGCCCTCGCCGTGCATGGCCTCGGCCAGGCAGAGGGCCCGGACCGGGCAGCGCAACACGCACACGTTCTGCGCGGCGATGCTCTCGGTGGTGGTGCCGTCGCCGTCCCAGTCCGCGGGGATCGGGGTGGGTCGGGTGCAGGCGCCGTGCCGGTGCCAGCCCTCCGCGGGCCTGGGCCGGTCGATGACGACCGTGGCCTTCCGGGCGCGGGTGGGTTCGTGGCGGAGGCGGAGCACGGTGCGGGTGGACACGCCGAGGTGGGCGGCGATGGCCGGGTCGCTCCAGCCGGCTCGGTAGAGGGTGCGGGCTCTGGTGGCACGCTCCTCGCGGGTCATGTGGGTCATGCCGCCACCGCCTTGGTTGCGGCGCGGTGGGCGCTGCGGGCGTCGAGGCACGGCTGGCAAGCAGGCAGAACACCGTTTTGGAAGTGGGCGTTGTAGCCGCTGGACGTGCCGCAGTGGCCGGTCCAGTCGGGGTACGCCTGCGGGTCGTCGATGGTGTCGTCGTCCCACGCGCCGACCGGAGCCCACAGCTTGGCCTTGGCCTGGTTGAGGGCCCGGCTGTATGCCTGGTTGGCGACACGGTGGTCACGGGGGTCGGTGCGCCACAGCTCGTCGTAGAGGCTGCGCACGCGGCGCGCGGTGGCGATGGTGACGTGCTCCCGTGCGAGGAGCGCCCCGAAGTTGCCCGGGGTCATGTCCAGCCGGGCCGCGAGGCGTGACTGCGGCCAGCCTCTGGCGGTCAGCGCCTGGAGACGGCGCACGGTGCCGACTGCGGCGACGGTGGTCGTGCCCGGCAGGTTCTCCCACGTCGGCTCGACGGAGAGGATCGCCGCGGCGGTGGCCGGCCGGATCTGTGCCGGTGGTGGTGTGCCGCGGTCGGATCGGCCGTGCAGGAGGACGTACACCTGCTTGCGGTCGAGGTGGGCGAGGGCTGCGATGGTGCGCGTACCGATTCCGCAGGCGAGGAGTTCACGCACGTGGGCGCGGGCGGGTTCGGCGTCGACGTAGGGCTGCCAGGTTCCGCGGCGGATGGCGTGGTCGCGGGCGTCGCGGTATTGGGCGGCGGCGAAGCCGCAGGTGTAGCAGCGGCAGCCGTCGAGCTTGTAGCGGGCGTAGCCGTGGGGTCGGGTCACTGCTGCTCGCCTCGCTTTCTCCAGGCCGAGGTGTGGCCGTTGTGCCAGTGGTCGCCGCACTTGTAGGCGCGGAGGGCGGTGTGGGGGTGGATGGCGCGGGCGGCGCGGCGTGCTTCGCGGCGGGTGAGGTAGGACTTCCGGCCGCAGGTGGGGCAGGTGCCGAGGGCGAGGTGTTCGGGTGCGATGTGCGGCGGTGAGGCGTTGAGGTGTTTCATCTGCGGGTCACCTCCTGGTGCGGGTTGGGTGCTGGTGTGGTGGTGTGGTGGCCCGCGCCGGGGGCCTGTGGTCATCCCCGGGCGCGGGCAGTAGGCGGGGTTATGCGGTGTGGCGCCAGCGGGTGGGGTCGGCCCACATGTCGCCTGCGGGGATCGGGTGCGTGGCGATGTCGGCGGGGTGGCTGGTGTCGCGCTCGGCCGGCGGGACGGTGACCGCGCCGGACTCGGCGAGTTCGGCCCGGAGCCGGTGGACCTCGGCCATGGCCTCGGCGAGCTGCCCGGCCAGGTGCTTGGCCCGCTCGTCGGCCGCACGCCGGTCTTCGAGAGCGCCGGACAGCTCGACCGCTGCGGCATCGAACTCGCCGGTGACCTTCACGACCTGGCAGGCGAGGTCAGCGGCTTCGGCTTCGAGGCGCTTCACCTGGGCGCGGAGTGTGGCGCGGGAGGCCAGCCGGTGCGCACCCATCACGACACCCCCAGCTCTGCCGGGTTCGGCCGCAGCAGCATCCGCACACCCTCGTAGCCCTCACGCGGCACCAGCCCCAACTGGCCGGGCGGGTCCGGGATCGGCTGCGGCTCGGACGGGCCGTCGTCCTCGTGCCGGTACTCGACGCAGTGGTACTGGCCGGCTCGGGAGTAGCGGCCGTGCTCGTCGCGCGGACCGTCGAGCCACTGCGCCGGGCGGCGGCCGACGAGGGAGAGGAGCAGCAGCGGGCAGCCGTTGCCCTCGTCGCCCTGTCGTGCGGGCTTGTCGTGGATGCAGGTGTCGCAGTTCGCTGCCATCCAGCCGTAGCCCTCGTCGCTGTTGGCGAAGGGCGCCTCGTCGCGGGACTCGTCCCACAGCTTGTCGTAGTCGCCGGGGATCACGGGGTCACCGCCTTGTTGTGCTTGCAGGGCCACGGCTCGGCGTGGGTGGCAACCTCGTAGGCGTCCTCGAAGCCCGGGGCGAAGGTGGAATGGATCGCGCAGACCACTTCCTCTCCGACCTCCTCGCAGTACGAGTTATCTCTGACGCCGTCGTGGTCGCACTCCATCTCCAGGCACAGCACGTCACCGCTGGCGAGCTTCATCGGCGTGCATGTGGGCTCAGGAGCGGTTGGCCCGCAGGTGGTGCATTCGCGGCGCACGTCAGGCAGGGGGCGGCCAGCGACTGCGGCGGTGAACTCGCTGTCGGTCAGGTCGCCGATCAGGTCGCCGCAGCCGTTGCAGGCGCGCTTGGTCGTGATGGTCTTCGAGCCGTCCGAGTTGACCCGGTCTGGCGTGTTCGGACGAGTCATCACGCGGCCACCGCCTTCGTGGCGGCGTCCCACAGGTCGATGCCGTGGCGGATGGCGTGGCAGGACCACAGGAAGCCGGGCGTGTAGTCGCTGAAGTCCCACTCCGACAGGTCACCGAAGTCCCAGCCTTCGTAGCGGAAGTCCGCCAACGCGGCGCGGGCGCCCGCCTCGTGGCTGATGTCGCCCAGTTCGAAGATCTCGCTGGCGACCTCGCGGCCGATACCTCGCGGCGCTTCACCATCGCGGATGGAGTGGGCGACGTACCGCTTGACCTGCTGCTCGAAGAGGTCCGGGTCGAAGCTCTCGATCTCGTCGCGTCCGGCGCGGACCTTCTCGGACCAGTAGCCCGGGTTGATTTCGCCGGGGAACGCGGTCTTCCGGAACAGGTTGAACATGTCGGGGGTGGCGTCGATGTCGAAGTGGAAGGTCCACCCGGTCTTGACGACGAGGTTGTACGGCCAGGTGATCAGGTGGAAGGCACCGATGCTGCCGTGCTCCGGGGTGGCGAAGTTCAGGTGCCGGTACAGCCCGTCGTCGTGGAGGACGGTCATCTCGTGGTGCTGCGTGTCCCGGGCGAACCGGGCGGCGATCTTCGGGTAGTCGGTCATCACGCCACGTCCAGCAGCGTGACAGGCCGGGCGCCAGGGGCGTCGGGGTCGGACCAGTCCGCATGCCACGCGTACTCCGGCACGTCCCACTCGTCGTCGTCCGGGTCGGGCTTGCGGAAGACGGCCCACCGCTGCTCCAGGCGGCCTGCCCAGTCGGCGGCGCTGGCGGTGAAGTCGTCGGCGATGTTGGGCCAGCCGATGACGGTGCGGGCGTACCGGTTGAAGGCGGCCAACACACGCTTGGGCTCGTGGTGGCCGAGTGCCAGCAGCCTGTCCCCGTCCTCGCCGAGGGACGCCATCTGGATGCCGTAGTGGGTGTCTTCCATCTCGGGGTTGTCGATCAGCTCGGTCATGCGGGGTCCTTGGTGTCGTCGGTGTCGGGCGCCGGAACGGAAGGGGTGAGGCCAAGAGCGGCGAGCACGGTGTCCTTGTCGGTCGTGCTCCAGCCACCGCGCTCGGCGATGGCGTCGACCGACCGGCGGGCCGCGGCCAACAGATGCGGCTGGGTCGGGCCAGTTGGCGGGACCGGCAGGGGAACGTCAACCACGGTCGGCCTCCGCTGTGGTGTGGGTGGCGTTGCAGCCGACGCAGCGGGCCACCTCGCAGGTGATCTCGTGCGGCATGTGGGTGCGGCACCGGCCCGTGCACGGCTGGGTCTCGACGACGAGCCAGCCGTCGGGCACGTCCTCGACGGTCGGCATCGGCGCCGCGACCGGCGCGGACGCCGCGGGGGCGGGCGGGAAGGCGTAGCGGCGGAGCAGCCACACCGGCGCGCAGTAGACGGCGACCACCGTGGCGGCGGCGGCCACACCGCCCGCCCCCGTCACGACCCGCTCCCGGTGACCGCATCGAACACGGCCTTGTGCCAGCGGGCGTCGCCCAGCGCGGTATGCGCCACGTCGTCGCCAGGCGGCTCGACACCAACCGCGCGAGACAGAGCACGCGAGGAGTACGGCAGCGTCACCTCGGCGCCGCGCCCGCAGCCCACCAGGTAGCCCGCGGCGAGGGTCGCGATGTCGACCGGCCGGTAGTGCCACGGCAGCTTGCGGTTGTGCTCCTGGAGCAGCTTCGTCAGGAACCGGATGTCGAAGCCCGGGTTGGAGCCGACGACGACCGCCTGCCACATGGCTTCCTGCACGTCGTGCAGCAGCTCCGGCATGGTCAGCCGCGCGCGGACGGTGCCGTCCTCGTTCATCTCCGCGGCATCCCAGCCGGCGGAGACAGCGAACCGCTCCCGGTAGCGGCCGATGGACAGCGACTCGGGGTCGGCGTGGTAGAGCGGCACCCGCACCTGCCACAGGTACTCGACCTCAGCGCCGTCGGTGTCGCGGCGGATGACGGCGATCTCCCACGCATCCCCGAACCGCGGGTCCAGGTGCGAGGTCTCGGCGTCCGTGAAGGCGAGGGCGGTCATGCGCGGGCCCCCGATCCGGGAGCGGTCGCCTCAGGCCAGTCGACCGACTCGGCGTTCGAAGCCGACGCCCCAGTGATCTCTTCGGCGGTGACCCGCGGCGGCGGGAACGCTTCCTCGACCGTCAGCTCTCGGCGATCGATCGAGCTGTAGAGGATGCCGAGCTCGGTCACGTCGTGCTCGGTCCACTGGGTGGACTTGCGGCCGAACTTGGCCTCGATCTGCTCGATGGCGACCCCGAACCGCTCGAACGCCTTGATGCCGTCGGCGATGCGGGTCGGCAGCGGTACGCCGCCGCCGTTGTGGAGCGTGGCTCGGCAGGCGTCGATCGCCTCTTCCACGAACCAGCCAGGCAGTACCGAGAAGATCGCTTCGCGGACCCTACGGGCGCCGTTGTTGGCGTTGTTCTCGTAGATGTCGCGCAGCTCGGTCAGCTTCTCCGAGCCCTCGCCCTTCTTCTTGTCCCGGCGGTGGGGGACGATGAACGTGCTGCTGACCCGGGAGTTCTTCTCGACGTCCCAGGCGAACGCCTGCATCTCCGACTCGCCGTACTCGTCGTCGCGTCGCATCTCGATCAGGCCGTGCTGCATGTTGCCCCAGATGCGGGCCAGCTCCCGGGCGAGGAACACGGACGGCCCGCTGATGGTCTGCTTGGCGCGGGGGAAGCTGTAGAACGCCTTCTCGGCGAGCCGCTTCTGCCCGCACACGGTGCGCATCTCGGCGATGGCGGCGGCCGGGTTGCGGGGGCACTGCTGGGCGACGACGACGGCGGCCTGGACCTCGGCGGCGGCGCGGGACTGTTCGACTGCGGTGCCCTGCCCTACGCGGGCCGGTGCGGCGGTCGGGGTCATTCGCTCGGGCTGGTTCACAAATACTCCTCGGAGTCGCGGTTCTCCGCGTAGGGCGGCAGGGAGAGGTGTTCGATGGCGTCGGTGTAGCCGGGCCAGCGGCCGGTGGCGGTGCACTCGGCGTAGATCTGGAGGGCGCGGCGGTTGCGGGCGGCGCCGATGCGCATGGCCATCGCGTCGAGTTGGACGACCGTCACGAGGTACGGCGGGGTCTTCTCCTGGACGACGAAGACGAACGCCACGTCCTCGGCCAGGCCGAGGGCCTTGACCCCGGCGCTGTTCCAGGCGGCCTGCTGGTGGTAGCCGTAGGTGTCGACCGTCCGGCGGATCGCCTCCGGCTCGGCCGATGCCGCGGTCTTGTAGTCCGGCACGACCATGCGGCCGGGGCCGGACTGCGGCAGCCAGTCGAGGAGTGCGCGCCGCATCACCCCGGTCGGCGGGTCGCGCCAGAACAGGGCCTGCTCCGGGGCGCCTCCGCGTATCGGGTCGAACAGCACGGAGGCAACCGGGTGGGCGCGGAGTGCGTCCGCCATCGCTGTGACTTGCTCGTACTCGTGGCGGAGCAGCGGGACTCTGCCCATGGCGCGGGCGTCCTCTCGGTCCTCACGCGCGGCGGTCGTGCGCCAGTTGTCTGCCTCGACTACGTGGATGGTGGGGCCGTCGCCGAGTACGAGCCGGTGGGCGGCAGTGCCGTAGTCGAAGGTGTTCCGCGGCTGCCGCCCATGCTGCCGCTCGTGGTGGTAGAGCGCGGGGCAGCCGGGGGGAAGGAGGCGGCGAGCACCAGTGGAGGAGAGACTGCCGCCGGGAACGGGGTCGGCGTGGTAGGCGTCCATGGGGAGGTCGGGGTAGATGCCGGGTTCGGTGATGTCGAGCCCGGCGTCCGGGGCCTGTGTGGCGGCCCCGGCAAGCGCGGCGGTTGTCACGCGGCACCTCCGGTGGTGTGGTCGGGAAGGGTGTAGAAGCGGCGCGGGGTGCCCTCTCCGTGCCGGTCCAGGTGCCCGTCCCGATACAGGTCCGCGAGGTAGCGGCGGCAAGACATCCGGAGGACGTGGGTGCCGGTGACCTGGCGCCAAGCGGGCTTCAGGCGTCCGACGGTCCACTCCCCGCCCTCCCTGCGGATCACTTCCAGCAGGTACCGCCTGACGTGGCGGACCGGGTGGGCGGGGTTGGGGTCGCTGCCGAGCTGGTAGACACGTCCCGCCTTCGTGTCGTGGGGCACGAGGTAGGCGCGGCGGGCGAGGTCCCTGAGGTCGCGGCGGGCGGTGCTCCGGGCGGTGGTGTGCCACGGCGTCGTCGCGTAGATCTGTAGGGCCAGGCCGGTGGTGAGGAAGGGTGTGCCGGTGCGGCGTGCGATGGCGAGGAGGAAGTGGCGGCGGGCCTCGGCGCCCAGTGCGGACCGGGGAACGGCGGACGGCGCGATGGTTGTCATCGGGTTCCTCCGGGGAGGGTGTAGGCCCGCGGGTTGCCGGTGACGGTGGTGAGTCGTCCGGTGCGGGCGAGGTAAGCGAGGTCGGTTCGGGCGGTGCGGCGGCCCGGGGCCAGGCGCTGGGTGCGGTACAGGTCCCAGGCGCGGCTGGTGGTCCAGGTGCCGTGGTCGGCGCGGATGGTGGCCAGCAGCAGGCAGCGGCGTTGGTTCACCGGGGGTCACCTCCGGCGTGGACGGCCGCGAGTGCAGCGGCCTGCCACAGGTCGGCCTCCACCTGGGCGCCCAGCCAGCGGGCGACGACCGCGGTCCCCTCGTCGATCTGCTCGACGCGCGCCTCGAACGCGCCGGCCGGTGCATAGGCGGGCAGCCGGTAGGCGGTGCGGATCCGGTGCGCCGCACCGCGGGCGGAGTAGGCGACCGGGTAGACAGCGACCTGCATCCACATGCCGGGGTGCTCGCGGAGGCGTGCGGCGGCCTGGATGTGGCTGGTGTGGGTGCGCTTGCGGGGACGAGTCACTGCCGCTCACCCGACCCAGCTGCGGACGCGTTCGGGCAGGAGCCGCCGGGCGCGTGGGTCTCGGCGCGGCCGTCGGGGCAGGCGCATCCGGCGCAGTGCGTGCACCAGGACTCCGGCGGCTCCCCGCACCGCTCGCAGGCCCCGCTGACCGACTGCTCCTCGACTGCGTCCGGGCCGGGCGCAGTGGCCTGTGCGTGGTCGGCCTCGGCCACGAGGCGGTACGTCGCGCACGCCTGCACCACGCTCCGGAGCACGTCGGCGTCGTCGTCCTCCGCCCGGTAGTAGCCGAGGGCGGCCGAGGCGATCTCGCCCAGGAACGCCTGCTGGTCGAGCTCATCGAGCCAGGCGAGCCAGGGCAGGCCGTACCACTCCGGGGTGTCGCAGTGCTCGCAGCCGGGCTGTCCGCATCGGCATGCCTGGCGTCGGTCGGCGTCGCGGACGGACTCGCGCTGGTGCGGGCAGTCCTTCTGGGCCTCGTCCCGCTCGGCGGCCTCGGCCTGTCGGTCCAGGACGATGGCCCCGCCGTACAACACCCGCTTGTGATGGACCTGTCCGGCGTCCGGCAGGCCGTCGGCCTCGCGTCGCCAGCGGTCCGCTTCCTCCCGCAGTACGGCGGCGCGGGTGGACTCGCCCCCGGTGGGGGTGTCCTTCCCGGCGTCGTCCCGCTCGGCGGCGTCGGCCAGGCGGCGCAGCTTGTCGGCGAGGCGGAGCACGCCGACGTTCTCCGACACCTGAGCGCTCCGTCGAGGGCCGGTCGTCGTCTCGAACTGGCGCAGACCCTCTGCCGTCTCGGCAGCCTCCCGCAGCACGGTGGCGCGGGACGGGCGTGCCTCCAGCTCGGCGTGCAGCGTGGTGATGAGCCGCTGCTGCTCCTGCATCCACGCGGCGACCGTGCTGCCGCAGACGGCGGCGAGCTGACCGCGCAGTGCGGCGGCCTCGGCGCGGGCGGCGTCACGGTCCGCCGTCAGCTCGACGGTGGCAGCCTCCGCGGTGTGTGCACGGGCCGCGGCCTCATCCCGCGTCATCGGTGTCTCGCTCATGCCGCACCGCCCGTGGTGTGCAGATCCAGCGGCCACCCCGCACGCACCGCACCCGGACCAGCCGGCCGCGACCACAGGCCCGCGTGCTTCCCGTCGCCCATCCGCGGACCACCACTCCGGTCGTGGTCCGCCCGGTACGCCGACTCGTTCGCCTGCTGCAACTCGTCCAGCCGCTCGGCCTGGCGGCTCGCCAGCTCCTGCAACCGGGCCACCTCGCGCCGCAGGCGCTTCGCCTCGGCCGCCTGCGCCGCCATCTCCGGGGCCAACTGCTCGGCCAGCAACGTGCACTGCCTCCCGTACACGTCCAGCCCCGGAACCGAGTCCGCCAGCGACTGCGCCAACGCGTCCCGCTCGTGGACCGCGTGCGCATCGTCGTTGCCCTGCGAGGTCTGCACGCCCGCCGAAGCCGTGGCCTCGACCAGCTCCGTCAGGTCGTCGCCGCACTCGTCGGCCAGGTGCCGCAGCGCGAAGTCCAGGTAGGCGGACAGGTTCACCGTCACCCCGGACGGGATCCGGTCGACGTACACGCGGTGCGGCCCGGACACGGGCATCGACATGGTGGTCCCCTCCTCAGGGGCGGTGGAGCGGACATCGGTCATCGCGCGGCGGTAGGCATGCCGCTGCCACGGGAACCACTTCGACTCGTCGGCGCCGTACAACTCGTGGAAGCGGAAGTCGGCAGCGGCGATCTCGCACTGCGTCTGGTCGACCAGCGGTAGCGACGCCAGACACGTCTCGTCGAACATCACGACGCCACCGCCTCGGCGCCGCTCTCCGGCGCGGAGATCAGACCCATCGACAAGCCCAGCGACAGGGCCTGCGTTCCCGAGGCGGCACCGAGCCGCTGGTACAGGCGACGCCGGTGGGTCTTCACCGAGTCGACCGTGATGTGCATGCGATGGGCGATCGACTCGTTCGTCAGGCCCTGCCCCATCAGCTCCAGCACGCGCTGCTGCTGCTCGGTCAACACGGCCGGCCGGGTCGGGGCGGGAGTCGGCGGGACGTTGCGGCCCCGGGCCCACTGGCGCAGGCGGTGCAACTCGGTCGCCGTCGCCGCCGACTGCAGCAAGCCCGCGTCCGACAGGGCCACGACCACCCGCTCCACCAGCGGCAGAGACGAGGAGTCCCGCACTCCCGCGTAGGCGCGGCTCAGCGCGTCCAGCTCGGTCCGGGTGTAGGTGCGGGTGCTCATGCCGCCACCTCCACCTGCACGGTGGGGCGCAGCGCCATCGGCAGCGGCGGCTCGGCCGGGTCGGAGAGCAGGTGCCTCCACTCGGCGGCCAGACCCTCGGCCCAGCGGGGACCGGTCAAGCCGATGGTGACCGACGCGGACACCTGCACCTGCACGTCGTGCCAGGTGGTGGTGAGCCGGTACATGCGGCGCACCAGCCCGCTGGACTCGAACGTGGCGGACTCGTCCGGCTCGGGTCGGCCGCCGAGGACGGCGGCGTAGGCGTGCAGTGCCGCGCACGGGTGGTCGGAGGCGTACAGGTCGCCGGTGAGAGTGCCGCTGGTGGGGCGGATCCGCCATTCCAGGACGGGCAGTTCGGGGTGGGACTGGACGAGGTCGACGAGGGCCATCGCGGGGCCCATCTGCTCCCGGGTCGTCATCGCTGCACACCGCCCCCGGCGCGCTTCATCTCGGGGGCCGTCCGGGTGAACACCTCGTGGGTGTGGGGGACGCTGACCTCGAAGCCATCGGCCAGGGTCAACATCGCCATGCGCAGCGGGCTGAGCATCTGGACGACCCTGCTGATCTGCTTCCACTGGTCCTCGTGCTTGAGGTACCAGCCCTCTTGCAGCCGGGACGCCTTGCGGTACTGCCCGATCGCGGGCTCCGGGTTCTGGGATGATGGGGTCACAGCCCCTCCTGTCTTCTGTGTTGGATGGGTGTGGGCTGATGGGGTCCCGTTGCTTGGCCGTGGCGGGGCCCCGCCCACAAGGCGGGTTACGCGGCGCGCTCGACCGGAGCTGCCGCCGGGTCGTTCGCCGGGCTCTTCGGGTCCGCGGCCATGCCGGCCGCCTCGAACGCCTCGATCACGTCCCGCTTCCACAGCAGCTTTCGGCCAGGGAGCGTCGGCGGGAGCTGCCTCTTGTGGCGGCGGATGTAGATCGCGTTCTCCGTGGTGCACCAGCGGGCCGCCAGATCGGCCGCCGTGAGGTGGGGGGACTCAGTCCGCTGGGGTGTCTTCATCACGTCTCTCTTGGGTGAGGGCGATCTCTGAGATCGCGGCCCTGGCTGCTCGCTCGCTGCGGAGCGTGAGTGCTATGCGTCTGAGCAGGTCAGGGCTTGGGTTGGCTTGGTCTCGTTCGATCCGTGAGAGCCAGGACGGGGAGACGCCGATCCGGTTGGCGAAGGCCGTGAGGCCGTATCCGCTCTCCTCGCGCTGGCGCCGGATCCGGTATCCCCGCGCTTGCACAACACGAAAGTTAGCGAAAGAACAAGCAAGATCACAAGCCCCCCGCTGCAATTGCAGGTGAAAGAACGCGAAATTGCAGGTCGGAGACTCAAAGGCGCCGGTGCCGACTGAGGTGGACCTTGGTAGGTTGTTTGTCGTTGCTTTTCGTTGCGCGTAGGAGAGTGCGGAGACCCCCCATGGACCGAGACCAGGCGTATGCCGTCCTCGGCACCGCCATCCGCAACAGCAGGGAACGTCAGGGCCTCACCCGTCCCGACGTCGTAGCCCGCATCCAACAGGCGGGCGGCTCGGTCACCATCCGCAGCATCCTCAGCCTGGAGAAGGGCGTCGTCCCCAAGCAGCGGGCCAAGCTCCCCAGCACCGAGCCCGTTGTCGCGGCGCTCGGATGGCGCGCCGGCTGGGCCGACCGCATCCTCGCCGGCGAAGACCCCGAAGTGGTGCTCGCGCCCCTCACGGACGAACTGGCCGCCCTACGGATCGAGCAGTCCCAAGTCACCGCGGCACGCCCGGAGGCAAGCCGCGAAGAGGTCCTCGGCATGCTGCCGGACATCTACGGGTTCAGCCGCAAGGCCGAAGCCCTGGGTGCCGACTCCCGTATCCGGGCCGAGTTCGACCGGCTCGCCGACGAACTCGTCTGGTCCATCCCCGCCACGGCCGAGCCAACCGCGGAGTACGGGCTCGCCGCGGCACGACCCCACGCCGAGGGCGAAGGTGTCCCCGCCGACGATGCGCGGCGCATCGCCAGCGCCATGGACGGCGAGTAGCCGCGGAGCCCTCGCGGCCGGCTCCGGTTTCACCTCGCCCCGAGCGGGCTGGGCCTGGCCTGTCGGCCCGGCGAGACCGCATGTGTCCGGGGTGTGCCTGAAGGCGCAAGAAGTAGAAGAAAGTTGAACGTTTTCCCGTTCTTTCCTTCCCTTGCTCACAGCCCATCAGGTACACCTGTAGGTCCACGCCTCCTCGTGTACTGCGGTAACGCAACGCAAGGGGGCGCCATGTCTGTTGCCGAGTCCTTCTACATCGAGGCCGGTCGACAGTACTCGCCGCACGACGCGGTGGACATGCTGGGCATCTCGATCGCCCGGACCTGGCTGCGCGACACGTGGGGGGCATGGTGCGCAACCAGGCGAAAGATCGTGATCGCCACGGGACTGTCCGTCGTGCAGGAGCGGTGCGTCCTGGCGCACGAGATCGAGCACGTGCTGGCCGACCACGACGGGTGCGCGACCGGGGTCGTGGCGGTCCGTCAGGAGCGGCGCGCCGACATCGAGGCGGCCCGGAAGCTGATCGCGATATCGGATCTGTGCGAGGTGGCCCAGTGGGCCGATGACATCCGTGTCGCCGCGCACGAGTTGCATGTGACCGAGCGCATGCTGCGTGTGCGGCTGCGGGATCTCGACGGGGAGGCGTGGCCGTGGCCGGCCGCGGAGAGGGGCGTCGGGTGACCGGGCGGCCGGGGCGGGCGGGCTGGCGGCGTCTCACGATGTCTCACACATCTCTCACGGCGTGCGGTCCGGTGTCCGCGTGGGATGCCTCTGACCTGCACCGCAGCGACATACAGTGCATCACATGGCGCGTGTGGCGCGCTTGCCGGTGACTGGGGGTCAAGGGGTCGTGGGTTCAAATCCCGCCGTCCCGACTGCGAAGATCGCAGATCGGAAGCCGTTCCAGCATTTGCTGGGACGGCTTCTTTCGTGCATGCGTTTGCTCCCATGACGGGAGCCCTCTGGGACCACTCGCGCTCCCGCGCCCGTCAGCCGTGCCCGTTTCTCCGTCCCACGATCGGGTCGAGGTTGTGCGCGGTACGCCGCTGCTGCGCGCCGTCGTCAGCGGTGCCGTGTCGCCACGCCCCGCCGGGTGGACGGGTATTCCCGGACAGAAGGCGCAAGAGCCCCTGGACCGCACGGGAAGGAAGGGCCGACCCCTATGGGCCTAGCATCTGACGCATTCCGCACCCCTCCCTGGCGCAGGAGAGGGCCTCTGCCCAGACCAGCGCAGCAGTGCGGGTCGTCCCGTGACGCGATCCCGCGCCTGGGACAGGCGGTTGACACTTGAGCACAGGTGGGAGCGTATCCGCGAGAGCGGGAGCGGCCGTGAGCACGGGTCCGTACGCCCAGGCAGGCCGCCGGCCCGCCGGACTCACGACGCCCGGGGCGGGCGGCTGGTGTCCCGTACGACCAGCTTCGGGTCGATCACCGCTTCCTGCGGCTCCACTTCCTTGTTGTCCAGCCGCTGCCTCGCGAAGCGCACGGCGTGCTCGGCCATGAGGACGGCGTCCTGACGGACGGTCGTCAGACCGACGGGCATGAGGTGGGACAGGTGGCTGTCGTCGTAGCCGATGACGGACACCTCCCCGGGGACATCGACACCGGTCCGGCTGAAAGCCATCAACAGACCCATGGCGCAGCGATCGTTGGCCGCCAGGACCGCTGTCGGGAGCGGTTGTCCGGCGTCGCGTTCGGACGCCAGGAGTCGGCCGACGCCGATACCCGACTCCTCCGTGTGGCTGCCCGGGATCACACGGAGCTCGGAACCCAGTCCGTGACGGCGCATGGCGGCGCGGTAGGCGCGGCGCCGCTCGGCCGAACCCGGCCCTCGGCCACCGTCGATGTGGACGATCCGACGGTGGCCCATCTCCACGAGGTGGTCCATGGCCTGCCGTACGCCTTTGCCCTCCGCGCTGCGCACAGAGTCGATCCCTGCCCCCCGCATCCGCCGGGCGACCGAGACGGCCACGGTCCGCTGCCCGAGAGCATCGAGTTCGGCGGCCGTCGCCTCCGGGCCGAGCAGGATCACAGCCTCGCAGCGGTGACTGAGCAGCGCCTCGACGGCCTTCGGCTCGCCCCTGCCCTGGGCCGTCGCGGAGAGCAGGACGTCGTAGCCGTGCCGATCGGCCTCGGCGTAGATGCCCTCGATGAGATCGGCGTGGAAGGTCTGGTGCGCGGTGAACATGACGCCGAGCGCCCGGCTGCGGCCGCGGGCGAGGAGTCGGGCGGCGCTGTCGGGGCGGTAGCCGATCTCGTCGGCGACGCGCAGCACCCGGTCGCGGGTTTCCTGGCCGGCCCCCGGCTGGTTGCGGAAGACGATCGAGACCAGCGCCCGCGAGACGCCTGCCTCCGCGGCGACGTCCGCCATGGTGGGACGCTGCTTGCCCGTCGCATCCACGTGTTGTCTCCCTCTCCCGCACTCTCCGGGCCCCGCGCTCCCGTGCTTCCGACTCCGTCACCCCCGCCGGCCCCGCGTCCGGAGGCCGCCGCATGCGTCGCCCCGCGGACGTCCGGTGACCTCCAGCGGTCGGCCGACGCCGAACAGCCACCGACAGCGGGCCGCCGGCGTCCGGTGCCCCGCGGCCGTCCACCGGGCGCAGACAACCTCCGTCGAACTTCCGGCGCCGACGACCCCCGTCGGACCTTCCAGCCGTCCCAGGGAAGCCACGGAGGAGCGGCCCTCCGTTGATCTGGGCGACCTTCCGGCCTCCGGTCACGGCCGGGCCACGATCCCGATGATCCCGGCAGTTGGACGCTCGCGGTTGCCTTGTCCGGTTACGCCCCGGGCGTTCACTTCCGTCCGGCACGTTATCGCGTGCGCTCACCGTGCGCGCGACCGCCTGCCCCGTTGCCAGGCGGTCGACAGGCCGCTGCCAGGTCGCTGCCGGACTCCTCCGTCGAACGTCGGCCGCGGGCCCTCGTTGAACGCTCGGAAAATCTCGCGGCAACAACCTATTGACATGACATTTGCACAGGCACCATCGTGCTCGAACTAGAGCGCGCTAGTAGAGCGCGACAGTCGAGCCGTCGCCCCACCCTTCCCGGGGTCCTCGGGCGTGAAGGGAATGCCAGCGTGATGTCGTTCGAAGTGCTGACCATGGGCCGTGTGGGAGTGGATGTGTATCCGCTCCAGACGGGCGTCGGGCTGCCGGAGGTCACCTCGTTCGGCAAGTACCTGGGCGGCAGCCCGACCAACGTGGCGGTGGCCGCCGCGCGCTACGGGCACGGAGCGGCTGTGATCACCAAGACCGGCCGCGACCCTTTCGGGGACTTCGTCCGGTCGGCCCTTGCCGATTACGGCGTCAGCGACCGCTTCGTCGGCACCTCGGGCATCGCGCCGACGCCGGTGACCTTCTGCGAGATCTTCCCTCCAGACGACTTTCCGCTGTACTTCTACCGGCTGCCGAAGGCCCCTGACCTGGACATCCGTCCGCAGGAGCTGGACCTGGACACCGTTCGGAGCGCGGAGATCTTCTGGGTGACGGGGACCGGCCTGGCCGAGGAGCCCAGCCGTTCGGCCACCCTGGCGGCGCTGGAGGAGCGGGCGAAGGCGGGTGTGACGGTCTTCGACCTTGACTGGCGTCCGATGTTCTGGCCCGGCGAGGACGCGACGGCCGCTCGTGAGTACTACGCCGAGGCGCTGCGTGACGCCACGGTCGCTGTCGGCAACTCGGACGAGTGCGCGGTGGCCACCGGTGAGCGTGAACCGTACGCCGCCGCCAGGGCGCTGCTGGCCGCCGGGGTGGAGTTGGCCGTGGTCAAGCAGGGGCCGAAGGGCGTGCTGGCCATGGACCGGGACGGCACGGCTGCGGAGATCCCGCCGATGCCGGTGGACGTGGTCAACGGCCTGGGCGCCGGTGACGCGTTCGGCGGGGCGCTGTGCCACGGACTGCTGTCCGGCTGGGACGCCACGCGCACGGTGGAGTTCGCCAACGCGGCCGGTGCGATCGTCGCGGGCCGGCTGGCCTGCTCGGACGCCATGCCCACCGAGGCCGAGGTCGAGGAGAAGCTGCGCGCGGTGAGCGGCCGAACGAGCAACGAGGTGAAAAGTGCTGTCTGACCACGTGAGCCGCATCGTGGAGGCTCGGGTCAACGATCCGGGTGCCATCGCCGAGGCGGCCGCCCGGCGGGTCAAGGCGACCTCCCCGTTCGGCGGGCACGGCAAGGCCATGATCATCGCCGCCGACCATCCAGCGCGCGGTGCCAACGCGGTGGGTTCCGACCCGTTCGCCATGGCCGACCGTTTCGCGCTGCTGGAGCGGATGTGCCTGGCACTGGAGCGGCCGGGCGTGACCGGGGTGCTGGCCACGGCCGACATCCTGGAGGACCTGCTGCTGCTCGGTGTGCTGGACGGCAAGAGCGTCTTCGGGTCGATGAACCGGGCCGGGCTGGCCGGTTCGGTCTTCGAGATCGACGACCGGTTCACCGGTTACGACGCGGAGACGATCGCCGCGATGGGCTTCGACGGCGGCAAGATGCTCACCCGTATCGCCCTCGGCGACCCAGCGACGCCCGCCGCGCTGGCGAACACCGCGCGGGCGGTCGACGAGCTCAACGACCGTCGGCTGATCGCCATGGTGGAGCCGTTCTGGTCCTTCTGGCAGGACGGGCGGATCCGCAACGATCTCTCCCCGGACGCCGTCATCAAGTCCATCACCACCGCTTCGGGCCTGGGCCGGCGCAGCGCCTACACCTGGCTGAAGCTGCCGGTCATGCCCGGCCCCGAGGCGATGGAACGCGTCCTGTCCTCCTCCACCCTTCCCGCGCTGCTGCTGGGCGGCGAGGTCAAGGACCCGGAGGCCGCCTTCGCCTCCTGGGGCCGTGCGCTGAAGCTGCCCACCGCGCAGGGCCTGGTCGTGGGGCGTTCCCTGCTCTACCCCGCGGACGGCGATGTCGCCGGCGCCGTTGACCGGGCGGTGAACCTGCTGTGAGCGACACGAGCACATGCCACCTGCCCGCGGGCACCGCGGCCGAGGGCCCGTACGACCTCCTGATCACGCCCGAGTCGGCGGGCTGGGGCCACTCAGGGCTCAGGACCCTGACCCTGGGGCCGGGCCAGACGCACACGCTGGCCACCGGGGACTCGGAGTTCCTCATCCTCCCGCTGGAGGGCGGCTGCACGGTCAGCGTCGACGGCCGGACTTTCGAACTGGAGGGCCGGATGACCGTCTTCGACTCGGTCACCGACTTCGGGTACCTCCCCCGGGAGTCGGAGGCCGTCCTCAGCAGCGCGTCCGGCGGCAGGTTCGCGCTGCCCTGCGCCCGTACCGAGCGAGGCGGTCTGCCCGCCCGGTACGGGCGCAGGGAGGAGGTGCAGGTCGAGCTGCGCGGCGCCGGGAACTGTTCGCGGCAGGTCAACAACTACTGCCTGCCAGGCACATTCGAGGCCGAGCAACTGCTGGTGTGCGAAGTGCTCACCCCGGGCGGCAACTGGTCCTCGTATCCGCCGCACAAGCACGACGAGCCGCGCCGGGACGAGACCGGCGCTCCGGTGGAGTCGGAGCTGGAGGAGATCTACTACTTCCAGGTCGCGGGTGAGGACGGTTTCGCTTACCAGCGGGTGTACGGCGCCCCCGGGCGTCCCCTCGACGTGCTGGCCGAGATCCGCTCGGACGATGTCGTGCTGATCCCGCACGGCTGGCACGGACCGTCGGCCGCCGCGCCGGGCTACGACCTCTACTACCTGAACGTGATGGCGGGTCCTGGACAGGACCGCGCCTGGCTGATCTGCGACGACCCGGCACACGGCTGGGTGCGCTCGATGTGGGAGGCGCAGGACGTCGATGTGCGGCTGCCCTTCGGAGGGGACCAGGAGCGATGAACACCGTACGACTGACCACGGCCCAGGCTCTCGTGCGCTTCCTGGCCGCGCAGTACAGCGAGCGTGACGGGCATGAGCAGCGTCTGATCCCCGGTGTGTGGGGGATCTTCGGGCACGGCAACGTGGCCGGCTTCGGGCAGGCACTGCTGCAGGCGGCGGTCACCGAGGAGGCCGACCTGCCCTACTACCTGGCGCGGAACGAGCAGGGCATGGTGCACGCGGCCACCGCGTTCGCGAAGATGCGCGACCGGCTGGCGGCCTACGCCTGTACGGCCTCGACCGGGCCCGGCTCGACCAACATGCTCACGGGCGCGGCCTTGGCGACGACCAACCGGCTTCCCGTCCTGCTGCTGCCCAGCGACATGTTCGCCACCCGTACTCCCGACCCGGTGCTCCAGCAACTGGAGGACACCAGGGGAGGGGACGTGACGGTCAACGACGCCTTCCGTCCGGTGTCCAAGTTCTTCGACCGGATCACGCGGCCCGAGCAGTTGGTCCCGGCCGCGCAGGCGGCGATGCGGGTGCTGACCGATCCGGTCGAGACGGGGGCCGTGACCCTGGCGCTGCCGCAGGATGTGCAGGCCGAGTCCTTCGACTGGCCGGAGTCCTTCTTCCGCCGCCGGGTGTGGCACGTGAGCCGCCCGGCGCCGGAGCCCGCGGCGGTCGAGCGTGCCGCGCGGCTGCTGCGCGAGGCGAGGAAACCGCTGATCGTCGCGGGCGGCGGAGTCGTCTACTCGGGCGCGCACACTCAGCTGCGGGCGTTCGCGGAGGCGACCGGCATTCCCGTCGCCGACACGCATGCGGGCAAGGGCGCGGTGGCCTGGGACCACCCGTGCGCGGTGGGCGGCATCGGCTCCACCGGCGCGTACGCGGCCAACGAACTGGCGCGCGAGGCGGATGTGGTGCTGGGCATCGGCACTCGCTACAGCGACTTCACCACCGCTTCCCACACCGTCTTCGGCAACCTGGACGTCGCCTTCGTCAACCTCAATGTCGCCCGGCTGGACGCCGTCAAGCACTCCGCCGAACCCGTGGTGGCCGACGCCAGGCTCGGTATCGAAGCCCTTGCCGGGGCTCTGACCGACTGGCAGGTGTCCGACGACTACCGCCGCCGCACGCGGGAATTCATCGCCCGCACCCGGCAGATCGAGGACGAGTGCTTCGCCCCCGACCGCAACACCCGCGACCTGCCGGCGCAGACCCAGATTCTTGGCGCGCTCAACCAGGCCCTCGGCGACCGGGACGTGGTCATCAACGCGGCCGGTTCCATGCCCGGCGACCTGCAACAGCTGTGGCGGGCCCGCGATCCCAAGGCGTATCACGTCGAATACGCCTATTCCTGCATGGGCTACGAGGTCGCCGCGGGCGTCGGCGCCAAGATGGCCGACCCGACGCGTGAGGTCGTCGTCCTGGTCGGGGACGGTTCGTATCTGATGATGGCCCAGGAGATCGTCACCATGGTCTCCGAGGGGCTGAAGGTGATCATCGTCCTGGTCCAGAACCACGGCTTCGCCTCCATCGGCTCCCTCTCGCAGGACCTGGGCTCGCAGCGGTTCGGCACCAAGTACCGCTACCGCAGCGCCGACTCCGGGCTGCTGGACGGCACCGTGCTCCCTGTGAACCTGGCCGCCAACGCCGCGTCCCTCGGCGCCGACGTCCTCCACGCCGCCACCGTCGAGGACTTCCACACCGCCATGGAGAAGGCCAGGGCGGCCGGCCGCACCACCGTCGTCCACGTCGAGACCGATCTGTACGGGCCCAACCCGCCCGGCCACGGCTGGTGGGACGTGCCGGTCAGCCAGACCTCGGCCCTGGAATCCACCCGCAGCGCGTACGAGTCCTACGCCGCGCACAAGGCCACCCAGCGCCACTACCTCTGAACCCCACTCGCACACCTGTGAGGAAGACCGCACCGTGAAGACCATCCCGCACTGGATCAACGGCAGCTCGACCGAGGGCTCCGGCACACGGACCCAGCCGGTGTTCAACCCGGCCACCGGCGAGCAGCAGGCCCATGTGGCCCTGGGCAGCGCCACGGACGTGGACATCGCCGTCGAAGCGGCGTCCGCCGCCTTCGAGTCGTGGTCGGAGTCGTCGCTCAGTCAGCGCATCCAGGTCATGTTCGCCTTCCGGCAGCTCCTCCTGGAGCACGAGGAGGAGCTGGGCCGGCTCATCTCGGCCGAGCACGGGAAGACGGTCGAGGACGCGCGCGGCGAGGTCATGCGCGGCCGGGAAGTGGTCGAGTTCACCTGCGGCCTCGGGGACGTCCTCAAGGGCAGCTACTCCGACCAGGTCTCCCGCGGCGTGGACGTGCACAACTTCCGCCAGCCCCTGGGGGTCGTCGCCGGGATCACTCCGTTCAACTTCCCCGCGATGGTGCCGCTGTGGATGCACCCCGTCGCGATCGCCACCGGCAACACCTTCGTGCTCAAGCCCAGCGAACGCGATCCGTCGGCCGCCAACTTCGTCGCCGATCTCTACCGGAGGGCCGGGCTGCCCGACGGCGTCTTCAACATTGTCCACGGCGGCAAGGACGCCGTGGACGCCATACTCGACCACCCCGGCATCGAAGCCGTCTCCTTCGTCGGCTCCACCCCCATCGCCAAGTACGTGCACCGCACGGCAACGGAGGCGGGCAAACGCGTCCAGGCCCTCGGCGGCGCCAAGAACCACGCCGTCGTACTGCCCGACGCCGACCTGGACTTCGCCGCCAACCACATCACCGCCGGCGCCTACGGGTCGGCCGGTGAGCGCTGCATGGCCGTCTCCGTGGCCGTGGCGGTGGGCGAGGCTGCCGACGCTCTGGTCGAAGCCCTGGAGCGCCAAGCACGCGAAGTCACGGTCGGTCCCGGCGACGCGCCCGGTACGGACCTGGGCCCGCTGGTCACCAAGGCCGCACAGGAACGCGTCGAGAACGCCGTCGGCACAGCCGCCGCACAAGGCGCCGCTGTCGTGGTGGACGGCCGCGGCCTGAAAGTCGACGACCCCACGTACGCCGACGGCTTCTTCACCGGCCCCTCCCTCCTCGACCACGTCACCGCCGAGATGGACGCCTACCAGCAGGAGCTGTTCGGCCCGGTGCTGGCCGTCGTCCGTGTCGACACCTTCGACGAGGCGATCGAGCTGATCAACGCCAACCCCTACGGCAACGGCACCGCCCTGTTCACCGCCTCCGGCGAAGCCGCCCGCCGCTTCCAGCGCAGGGTCAAGGTCGGCATGATCGGCGTCAACGTCCCCGTGCCCGTCCCGATGTCGTACTACTCCTTCGGCGGCTGGAAGGACTCCCTCATCGGCGACTCCCCCGTCCACGGGCCCGAAGGCGTGCGCTTCTACACCCGCCCCAAGGTCGTCACCACCCGCTGGCCCCGGACGGCGGTGCAGCAGGCGGCCGCCGGGTTCTCCTTCCCCACCTCCGTCTGAGCACATCGCTGGAGCCCGTCCCCCTCTCCCTGTCCCACCCCGTCCCCTCCTCTCTTCTCCCCTCCCGTAAGGACTGATCCACATGGCGACGGCGCCATCCCCGTTCCGTACCGTCGCGGGCAATCTCTGCCTCGGTTCGGCGCCCGACTCCTGGGGCGTCTGGTTCCCCGAGGACGAGCACCAGGTCCCCTGCACTCGCTTCCTCGACGAGTTGGCGCAGGCCGGATACACCTGGCTGGAGCTCGGCCCGTACGGATACCTGCCCACCGACTCCGCGGTGCTCGCCGAGGAGCTCGCCGTGCGCGGGCTGCACGTCTCCGGAGGCACGGCCTTCGGCGGGCTGCACCGTCCCGAGACGTGGGACGAGATGCTGGCTCACGTCCGGAAAGTGGCGGAGCTCACGTCCGCGGCAGGTGCCCGCCATCTCGTGCTGATTCCGCCCATGTACCGGGACGAGAAGACCGGCGACTTCACCGAGCCCCCCGAGCTGACCGCCGAGCAGTGGGCCGGCTTCGGTCGGAACGCCGACCGGCTCGGTAAGCTGTTGCTCGACGAGTACGACATCCGGCTGGTCCTCCACCCGCACGCGGACAGCCACATCCAGACGCAGCCCGAGATCGAGCGGCTGCTCAACGAGTCCGACAGCCGCTACACCAACCTGTGCCTGGACACCGGGCACGTCGCGTACGGCGGCGGTGACAATCTCGACCTCGTGCGCCGCTTCGGCGAGCGCGTGGGATACGTGCACATCAAGCAGATGGACCCGGCGGTACTGGCACAGGTGGCCGCCGAGAATCTCTCCTTCGGGGAGGCCGTCAAGCGAGGCGTGTGTGTGTCACCCCCCGAGGGGGTGCCCGACCCCGCCGACGTGGTGGATGCGCTCTCCCGGCTCGACGCCGAGCTCTTCGTGATCGTCGAGCAGGACCTGTACCCGTGCGCTCCCGAGGTGCCGCTCCCCATCGCGGTACGTACCCGGGAGCACCTGGCCGGCTGCGGCCTGACCGGTACCCGGCGCCCGGACGACAACCGGTAGGAGGCAGCCATGGATGTCAGAGACGAAGCGACAAGAGACGAAGCGACCCCGGACCCGACGCCTTCGGTGCCCTCCACCGCCCTCGACGACGCGCCGCCCGCCGTACGGCGTCGGCTGCGGCTGATCACGTGGATAGCCACCTTCGGCGGCCTCCTGTTCGGCTACGACACCGGCGTCATCAACGGCGCGCTGCCGTACATGACCGACGACCTTGGCCTGACCCCGGTCACCGAGGGCATGGTCACCAGCTCGCTGCTGCTCGGTGCGGCGCTCGGCGCGGTCACCGGCGGGCGACTGTCGGACACGCGGGGACGGCGGAAGAACATCCTGCTGCTGGCCGCGGTGTTCTTCGTCGGTGCACTGGGCTGCTCGATGGCCCCCAGCACCGAGGTCATGATCGCGGCCCGGTTCGTGCTCGGCCTCGCGGTCGGCGGCGCCTCGGTGACGGTGCCCGTCTACCTGGCCGAGGTCTCCCCGGCCGAACGCCGCGGTGCGCTGGTCACCCGGAACGAGCTGATGATCGTCACCGGTCAGCTGCTGGCCTTCTCCTGCAACGCGGCCCTCGCCCAGGTCGGTGGTGAGTCCGGTGGCGTATGGCGGTGGATGCTGGTGCTGGCGACCCTGCCGGCCGTGGTGCTCTGGTTCGGCATGCTGGTCATGCCGGAGAGCCCCCGCTGGCTGGCCTCCAGGGGCCGCTTCCCCGACGCGCTCAAGGTGCTCCAGCAGGTCAGGTCGCAGGCGCGGGCCAGAGCCGAGCTGCGCGAGGTCACCGCGCTGGCGGTCAAGGACGAGCAGGAGAAGCTCGGCGGCTGGAAGGACATGAAGTCCACCCCGTGGGTGCGCAAGCTGATGTTCGTCGGCTTCGGTATCGCGATCGTGCAGCAGATCACGGGTGTGAACACGATCATGTACTACGGCACCGAGATCCTCACCGAGGCCGGTTTCGAGTCGGACAACGCACTGGTCGCGAACATCGCCAACGGTGTGATCTCGGTGCTCGCGACGTTCGTGGGCATCTGGCTGCTGGGGCGTGTCAACCGCCGCCCGATGCTGATGACCGGACAGCTGGGAACCACCACAGCGCTGCTGCTGATCGGCGTCTTCTCGCTGACCATGGACTCCGGCATGGGACGCGCCTTCGCGGTGCTGGCGATGACCATCACTTTCCTCGCCTTCCAGCAGGGTGCGATATCCCCGGTGACCTGGCTGATGCTCTCGGAGATCTTCCCGACGCGGATGCGCGGCTTCGGGATGGGCGTCGCGGCCGTGGTGCTGTGGCTGACCAACTTCGTGATCGGGCTGGTCTTCCCTTCCTTGGTCTCCGGGATCGGGGTCTCCAACACGTTCTTCCTGTTCGTGGTGGCGGGTCTGTTCTCCTTCGCCTTCGTGAAGCTGTTCGTCCCCGAAACCAAGGGGCGCACCCTCGAACAGCTCGAGGACGACCTGCGCGCCCGCTTCTCCTGATCCTTCTCCCGTCTGTCCCGTCCCGGGGGCGCCGTCGGCTGCGGACACCGGCCGGCGGCGCGCCCACGCGACCGTAGAAAGGAATCCTCCATGACTGTGCGCGTAGGGGTCATCGGCGCCGGAATGATCGGCCAGGACCACATCCGCCGGCTCACCGATGTTGTCGCGGGCGCCCAGGTCACGGCGGTCACCGATATCGACAGCGGCCGCGCGGCCGAGACGGCGGTCCGGGTCGGTGCCCGCGCCCTGCCCGACGGCCCCGCACTGATCGCCGCTGACGACGTCGATGCCGTACTCGTCACTTCCTGGGGTCCCACCCACGCCGAACACGTCCTGAACGCCATAGCGGCCGGCAAACCCGTCCTCTGCGAGAAGCCGCTCGCCACGACCGCCGAGGACTGTCTGCGCATCGTCGATGCGGAGTGCTCGTACGGCCGCCGTCTGGTCCAGGTGGGCTTCATGCGCCGCTACGACGCCGGGTACCGGCAGTTGAAGGGAGTGCTGGACGGAGGCACCATCGGCACCCCGCTGATGGTGCACTGCGCCCACCGCAATCCCACCGTGCCGGACGCCTACCACTCCGCCATGGCGGCCCAGGACACGGCCGTGCACGAGATCGACGTACTGCGCTGGCTGCTCGGCGACGAGATCGTCTCCGCCCAGGTGATCACCCCGCGCGCGACCAGCAGGCGGTTCGAGCACCTCAAGGACCCGCAGATCATGCTGTTCGAGACGGCGCAGGGCGTGCGCATCGATCTGGAGGTCTTCGTCAACTGCCAGTACGGCTACGACATCCAGTGCGAGACCGTCGGCGAGACGGGACTGGCCAGGCTGCCCGACCCGGCGGCCGTCGGCATCCGCACCGCCGGGCAGCACGGCAGCGCCGTACTCCAGGACTGGAAGGACCGGTTCGGCGACGCCTTCGACACCGAGTTCCGCGAGTGGATCGCGTCCGTCGAGGCGGGCGGTGAGCCCACCGGCCCGTCCGCCTGGGACGGCTACGCCGCCACCGTCATCACCGACGCGACGGTCCGCTCCCTGGAGTCGGGCCAGCAGCCCGTCACCGTCGACATGAAGCCCCGGCCCGCTCTCCACGGAGGCCCCGCATGAAGATCGCTCTCGACCCCTACATGCTCCGTGCCCTGCCGCCGGACCAGATGGTCCGTACAGTCGCCGAACTCGGCTACACGTACATCGAGTTGTCGCCGCGGGACGACTTCATGCCGTTCTTCCTTCACCCGCGGGCCGACGACGAACGCATCGCCGAGCTGAAGGGCGCGCTGCGGAGGCACGGTGTGCAGCTCTCCTCCGTGCTGCCGCTGTACAAGTGGTCCTCTCCCGACGAGACCGAGCGGCAGGCCGCCGTACGCTACTGGAAGCGGATGATCGAAGTCACGGCCGAGCTGGAATGCTCGCTGATGAACTCGGAGTTCAACGGCCGCCCGGAGCGCGCAGCGGAGAGCGAGGCCGCATTCTGGCGCTCCATGGAGGAGCTGCTGCCCGTCTTCGAACGCGAGGGCATCGCCCTCAACCTGGAGGCGCACCCCGACGACTTCTGCGAGGAGAACACCCCCGCGGTCGATCTCGTACGGGCCATCAACAAGCCCTGGGTGGGATACCTGTACTGCGCCCCGCACTCCTTCCATCTCTCCGGCCCCGCGCAGCGCGGTGCCGACATCGCGGCCATGATGCGCTACGCGGGCGACAAGCTCCGGCACGTACACATCGCGGACACCTTCAACCACAAGGGCTCGTCCGGACTGCGCTACATCCTCAACCCGCCGGGCACACCGGCGCGTATCCACCAGCACCTGGACATCGGCCAGGGCGAGGTCGACTGGGACGCCTTCTTCGGCACCCTGCGCGAGTTGGGCTTCGACGGCGTCGCCACCGCCTGCGTCTTCGCCTGGGAAGAGCGGGCCAGCGACTCGTCGGCCCTGATGCTGGAACGGATCACCAGGGAGCTGGTCGGCTGAGGCAGGCGGCGAGAGCGCTCCGGGCCCAGGGGAGGGAGCGGCCCGCCCCCTCCCCTGGCTGTACATCCTGCGGCGGAGCTTCAGCCAGTCTCATCCTCCAGCTCTCCTGCCGGTATGAGGGAAGAGCATCGACCGAACGCGGGCGGGGCAGCCGGATGGTTCCGCGGGAAACCGGTCATGGGGTGAACGGTACGCCGGCGCGACAGAGCACGTTGGCGTAGAAGGTGTCCTCTCCGGTGCGCACTGCGAACTTGACGTCACCGACCCTGGCCTTGAACTCGTCATGGTCGAGGGGTTCGGGCTCGAGCCCGAACGAGCGCAGCGCGGTGTAGACGGTGGGGTTGATCTCGCGGACTCGATCGGTCACCCAACTGTGCTCGACCACGACCTGTGCGAGCACCGCCTCAGCGATGTCCAGGAACGGGGGCCGACCGTACCGGTAGCCGAGATCCACGGTAGGAATGCCCGGCGGGAGGGGAAGCCCGGCGTCGCTTATGACGAAGGTGTCGGTGTGCCGTAGACCGGCGATCAGGCCGGCCAGTTCGTGGTGGATGATGCCACTGCGTTGCACAGGTTCAGTCCTTTCCCATGGTGGCGGCGATGGCTCGCAGAGTGTCCAGGTCGGCGTGTTGCTGTTGGGCGCCGGGCACACGCACCGCCAGGGAGCCGGCAGCGATGCCCAGCCGAGCGGCCTCCAAGAGCGCGTCACCGGCGGCCAGTCGGGCGGCGAACACCCCGGCGAACGCGTCGCCGGCGCCGGTGGTGTCCACAACGGTGGCGGGGATGGCCGGTAGCGCGGTGGTGGTGCCGTCCGTATCGGTGATGATCGCGCCAGCCCCTCCGAGTGTGGTGACCACCGCCTTGGCACCCCGGCCGCGCAGTGCGGCGTGCGCCCTCCGCACGGCGGCCGGTTCCTTGGCATCCTCCGGACCGGACTGCCCGGAGACCGCTGCCTGCTCGTGTTCGTTCACGATGAGCACGTCGCAGCGGGAGATCAACTCCTGTGGCAATTCGGCGGCCGGGGCAGCGTTGAGCAGGAACCGCCCCCGGCAGGCGACCGCCGCGCGCTGCACCACATCCAACGGGATCTCCAGCTGGGCCAGCACGACCGACGCCTCCGCGCCGGCGCCATCGGTGGAGTCGCCCTCGGACGCCCACTGGAAGTTGGCCCCGGGGACCACGATGATGGCGTTGTCACGGGCCGCCACGGTGATCCACGCGGTGCCGGTCTCCGCGCCGGGCACCGTGGCCACCCCGTGCACGTCCACACCTCTGGCGGTCAGCCCGGCACGGGCCGTTTCCGCCTCGGCGTCGTCGCCGACCCGGGCGATCATCGCGGTCCGCACTCCTCCGGACGCGGCCGCCACTGCCTGGTTGGCTCCCTTGCCACCGAGCGTGACCTGCGCGGTCCGACCGAGGATGGTCTGTCCGGGAGAGGGGAAGGCGTCGGCCACCACGACGTGGTCGATGTTCACCGAGCCGATCACCGCGACGAGCGGCGAGCGGGGCTCATCCATGCGCGGCTCCTTCGACGGCCCCGGTGATCAGGCCGACCAACTCGTCGCCGGTGGCGTCGGCGACAGTCCGCCGGGCGGCGGTCTGCCCTCGGCGAAGCACATACGCGGTGTCCGCCACCCGCAGCACCTGAGCCATGTCGTGGCTGATCAACAGCACGGTCACCGCCGCATCCCGGAGCCGTCGGATCAGCTCCTCCACGGCCGCCGTCTCCCGCACACCCAACGCGGCAGTCGGCTCGTCCATGATGACCAGAGTCTTGCCCCAGTTTGCCGCCCGGGCGATGGCGATGCTCTGCCGCTGGCCGCCGGACATCCGCCGCACCGTGGCCCGTACGTTCGGCACATTCACGTCCAGCCGGGACAGGATGTCCCCGCTTTCGGCGATCATGGACTTCTTGTCCAGCACCCGGAACGGGCCGAATCCGGTGGTCAACTCGCGGTTCAGGTACAGGTTCTGCCACACCGACAGGTCCTCGATCAGCCCGAGGGTCTGGTAGACGGTCTCGATGCCCAGATGCCGGGCGTCGTCCGGTGAGCTGAGCTGGATCGGCTCACCACGGAACAGGATCTGGCCGGTGTCCGGCGGGTGTACGCCTGTCAGGCAGCGCACCAGGGTGGACTTGCCCGCGCCGTTGTCGCCCAGCAGCGCGGTGACCTCGCCGTCGGCCAGTGTCAGATCCACTCCCCGCAACGCGTGCACCGCGCCGAAGGACTTGCGCAACCCGCTGATCTCGACGAGCGGTGGGCTGGTCGGGGCGGCCGAGCCCGAGGTGGAGGGTTCGCCCGCGACGCGGGCCGGAGTGTCCGTCATGTTCGCCTCTACTTCTGGAACCGGGAGATGAAGGCCGCGCCGAGCACGACGACACCCACCGCGACGGGTTGGTAGTACTGAGAGATGCCCAGCAGGGTGAAACCGTTGATCAGGCTCTGCAGCAGCAACGCACCCGCCAGCGAGCCGAGCACGGATGCCTTCCCCCCGAACAGGCTGGATCCGCCGAGCACCACCGCGGCGATGGAACTGAGCAGCAGGTCGGTCTGCAGGCTGGGGTCGGAGCCGCCGGTGCGGGCCACGAACAGCACGGCCGCGATCCCGCAGGCCAGGCCGGAGCTGGCATAGGCGATCAACCGCATGCGGTCGACATGGATACCCGCCCCCCGCGCGGCGTCGATGTTGCCGCCGGTGGACAGCAGGTAGGTGCCGGTGCGGGTGCGGAACAGCAGGAAGCCCACCAGCGCGGCCACCAGGAAGGCCAGCACCCAGAACCAGCGCACCGGACCGATCCCGTCGATCGCCAGAGCGCGCAGGAAATCCGAGTTCACCGGGATGGTGTTGCCGCTGGTCAGCAGCAGGGTAAGGCCGCTGACCACGGACAGCGAGCCGAGCGTGACGATGAAGTCGGTCATGTTCAGCCGAGCCACCAGCAGGCCGTTCATCACGCCCACCGCCAGCCCTGCCAGCAGCGCCAGCGACACCGCCGCGGGCAGCCCCCAGCCCTGGGTGTAGGCGTACCCGAGCACCGCCGCCGACCAGGGCAGATTGGACCCCACCGACAGGTCGATGCCCGCCGTGGTGACCACGAGCTGCTGTCCCATGGCGAGCACCAGCAGGATCGAGGCAGACACCAGCAGGTCGCTGATGTTGGACGTGGTGAGGAAGTCGGGGGTGGCGATGAAGAACGCGATGAACACCAAGCCCAGTCCGATCGGGGCAGCGAACCGCGCCGCTGCCGCGACCGAGAGGTTTACGCCGAGCCGTCCCGGCGCCTGGGTGTCTGCCATGATCAACTCACTTCCCGGCCGAGGCCAGCGGGTTGGCAAACGGCTCGAACGGCTGCGGGAAGGAGCGGAGCGCCTTGTCCGCGTTGCTCGAGTCGATCAGCGCGATCGGGGCGACGATCCGCTTGGGCACGGTCTTGTGGCGGATCTGGTTGATGCATGCCTGCACGGCCAGCTTGCCCTCGGCGTAGGGATACTGCGAGATGGTGCCGCTGAGCTTGCCGGCCTTCACTGCCTTCAGCGCGGCGGTGATGCCGTCCACCGAGATGATGGACACCTTGTCGGTCAACCCGGCGTTGCGCACTGCCTGCGCGGCGCCCAGCCCCATGGTGTCGTTGGCGGCGAAGATCCCGGTGATCTTCGGGTGCGCCTTGAGGATGCTCTCGGTGACCGTCTGCGCCTTGGCCTGGTCGTAGTCGGCGGGCTGAGCGGCTACGATCTTCAGCTTGCCGTCCACCTCCTGCGAGAAGCCCTTTTGGCGGTTGATGCCGTTCTGCTCACCGGCGATGCCCTGCAGGATGGCCACCTCGCCCTTGCCGCCCATCCGCTTCAGCAGCGCCTTCCCGGCCTTCTGCCCCGCGGACAGGTTGTCCGAGCCGATGAACGATGCATAGGACACGCCCGCCTTCTTCGAGGCTTTCGGGTCGATTCGGGTGTCCAGGTTCAGGATCGGGATCTTCTTCCGTGCCACCGGCACCAGCGGGGTGATCACGTTGGTGGCGTTCACCGGCACCACGCCGAAGCAGTTGTAGTTCTGCTTGGCCAGCGTGGACAACTTGGCGTTCTCCCCGGTGCTGTCGGTCTCCGACGCGCCCGCCTGGACCTCCACCTTGACGCCCTGCTTCTTGCCCTCGGCCAGCGCGCCGTCGCGCAGCGCCGCCCAGTAGGGGTTGGTGAAGTTACGGGTGACGATGGCGATGCGTACGTCGTCCTTGTTCTTGTCACCGGAACTCTGCTCGCCCCGGCCGCAGCCGGCCACCACGGCCATCAGGGATACGGCGGCGACGGCCGCGACGGCGGAACGGGGCCGGCGCGCAGTGCAGTTGTACATGGGTATGCCTTTCTTCGCGTCATTGCGTCAGACAGGGTTTGGGTCGGCCCGGCGAGTGGGGCCGCAGGTAGGGTCGGTGCTGCTCCGGCTCACGAGCGGGAAGGCCACGGGACGGGTTGCCGAGCCGCGAACCGTGAGCCACCGCGCCGCTGGAGACCGTCGCACCGAGGAAGATGTCCGGTCAGCCCACATGCGGAGGGGGAGCCGCGCAGGGGCGCCCGGACCTGAATCCGAGTCGGGGGTGCCTGCCGCCCGGTTCAGCCGCTATAAGCGCTGGCCGATCGTCGAGTCGCCGCCGGCCGGGTCGGGACAGCCACAGGAGCCGCGGGCGACGAGCGTGGTGGTATGGGTGATCCGCTGCGTCGGCAGCTCGGGATCGGCGATCTTGGCCAGCAACCACTCGACGGCCGAGCGGCCCAGCTCATCGAAGGGCTGACGCATCGTGGTCAGCGCCGGCACCGTGTACGCGCTGCCGTCGATGCCGTCGAAAGCGCAGACCGCCACATCGTCGGGAACCCGCACGCCCAGTTCGGCGGCGGCCCGCAGCACACCGATGGCCTGCTCGTCGCTGGCGACGAAAAGGGCGTCGGGACGCTGCGTGCCCGCGAGCATACGTCGGCCGGCCCGGTAGCCGTCGGCCCGTCCGAACGGCACGTGTACCAAAGAGCAACCCGCCGGATCCACTCCGGCATCGGTGAGAGCGCGGCGCCAGCCGGCGGCCCGGTCGGCCGTCGGATGAATGCCTTCGAGCCCGGCGATGCAGCCGATCCGCTGCCTGCCGTGGCCGAGCAGGTGGGTGGTGGCCTGGTATCCGCCGTCCTCGTTGTCGGTGAGGACATACGTCGCGCCCGGCAGTTCCAGCTCGCGGTCGAGCACGAGCCGAGGCACGGCCTGCTCGGACAAGTCGGTGGTCCAACTGCGCGGGCCGTGTGCCGGTACAACGATGAGTCCGTCGACCTGCCGGTCGAGCAGAGTCCGGATGTACGCCGCCTCGCGGGCGTCGTCGCCCATCGCGTTGCCCAGCAGCATCGTGTAGCCGGAGGCGAAGCCGACGTCTTCGATCACGCGTGCCAGCTCGGCGAAGAACGGGTTGGAGTTGTCGGGTACGACGAGCCCGATGGTCATCGTCCGGGACGTCTTCAGCGACCGAGCCACCGCGTTGGGACGGTAGCCGAGCTGGTCAATGGCCGCGAGGATCCGCTCACGTGTAGGAGGCGCGACCCTGCGCGGGCCGCCGTTGAGCACGTAGCTGACCAATGCTTCCGAGGTGCCTGCCAGGCGCGCTACGTCGCGGCGAGTGACCATCTCAGTCCAGCTTTCAACACGAGTTGATAGGCTGCAACGACAATCAACACGAGTTGACCGGGTTGCGTTGCATGAATATGGGCCACCGCTCTGCCCATGCGCAAGAGGCCGCCCGAAATTCCTTCGGCAACGCGTTCTGCACTCAGCTCCGGCCTCCGCCGTTCGCCCGCCATCGCGCCACCTGACGACGACGGTGGACTCACCGTCGTCAAGCGACCCGATACCCGGCTGACCTGGCGTTGTTCGGCCGATCACGCAGCTCGTCGGCCGGATGCGGGAGGGCGCTGCCTGCCGGATCCTCAGACTCCCCCGGGCAGTGCGTCACTGGCCGCCCGTCGACCGGCGAAAGCGCGACGTCTCCGTCTCCGACCGACCAGCGGCCACGGCAGCCGCAGGAGCGCTCGCTCTCCCCTGAGCCACCCACCAACTCGACTACACACCGCTCGAAGTACCGGTCATGGACAGCAGCCCGTCCCCCGCCTCCAGCCCCGGGGACGGGCCCGGTACTCACCCACCCTCCCGTCGAGTGGCAACACCACCGTGCCGGCCGGGCCACCAGCATCGGCGGCCGCTCCCGCCCGTGGACCCTCTCGGCCGCAGTCCCGGGTCGGCCCACTCGCCACAAGTGGCAGCCACCCCGGAGGGCCGGACGGTGCAGATGCCCGCAGCCGGACCTCGCAGGGCCTCCCGTCTCCCGGCGCTGATGCCCGCCGCCTGGCGGAGTCGGGCTCCAGCTCCCGGGTCCCGCAGGGAGAGGGACGCCGGGTTCGCAGCCGGCGGTCGGAGGCCGACCAGGTGGGTCCGGAGCAGTGGCACGCGCTCGTGCGATGACAGGATGGCGTCATGGCGACGAATCAGCCGTGGTCCGGGGTTCACGGTGACCTGCTGGCAGCGAAGGCTCTCGTGTACGACCCGAGCGGTTTCGCCTGCTCGCTGCCGGTTCCCGAGCCCGAGAGCGCCGAGTACGCGGCTTGCGCGTTCATGCTGGACGACCGTTCGGTCCGGTTCCGCGCGGCCAAGACCACCCCGACGAAGGCGGGACAATTCGTCACCGTGTGGAAGCGGTCCGGTGAGGGGCCGATCCGCCCTTTCGACGCCGACGACGAGGTCGACCTTTTCGTCATCAGCAGCCGCGGCGAAAGCGGTGAAGGCTTCGGGCAGTTCGTGTTCCCGCGCGAGGTGTTGTCCGAGCGCAACGTCATCTCCCGTGACGGCGTCGGCGGGAAGCGTGGCTTCCGCGTCTATCCGCCGTGGGTGACCACGACGAACCGGCAGGCCCGCAGCACCCAGGCATGGCAGACGAACTACTTCTTCAGCCTCGACCGGGACGGGGATACCGACCTGGCGCGGGCCCGCGCCCTCTACCGTCCGTAGAGGCCCGAAACGCCGCGGCCTCCGATGCATCACGCACAGGGCGAAGCGGAGTCGTCCGAGCACCTTGTGCCCCGGGAGCATGCCGCTGAGCAACCCGTGACCCGCGCAGGTCATCCTTCGCGGAACCGGCGGAACCGGCGGAACCGGTGAAACCAGCGGAACGGGCCGACACGGGGTCGCCGCAGTTCGCATGACGCCTGCACCACCGCGACCAGCGGTTCTCCTCCGTTCTCCGTCAGCCTCGGCGCCGCCCGGCTGCTGCGGGCAGGCACGCTCCTACGGCGTTGTCCTCGCGATGCCCCGCGAGTAGTGCTCCTTGAACACTTCCAGATGCGCCCAGGTGGTCAGGCCGTGCACCTCGTCGAGGGCCTTGAGCTGCTCGGTGATGCGGTGCAGGCGGGTCGTCGAGTCGGCTCCGAGAGTGATCACCAGGTCGAAGCGGCCCACGGTGCGGGCGACGAACTCCACCCCGGGGAGCCTGGCGAGGAACCCGGTGACGTGCTCGTCGTCCCCTCCGAGGTTCAGTCCCACGCCGAGTGCCGGTCTGCCGCTGCCCGTGCCCCGTCGCACCACGGCGGCCACATGCAGGGCGCGGCCGGTGACGAGCCGGCTGACGCGGGCGCGGGCGGCGCTCGGCGACATGCCGACGCGGTGGGCCAGTTCGACGAACGGCATGCGGCCGTCGCGCTCCAGCAGTTCGATGAGCCGCAGATCGGTTTCGTCGACGTGTACGTCGCTGCGGAGCCGTCCCTGCGGCATGAAGACCGAGGTGACGACGTCGGTGTAGAGGAGCGTGTTGACCGCTCGCACCCGGGGTTGCGCACGGAGGTGGGCGAGCGCGTCGTACAGTTCGCGGTCGCTGGAGACGCGCAGCTCCGCTACGAGGTCGTGGGCGCCGCTGACCGCGGTGACGAAGACCGACGCATCGGTGGCGCACAGTGCGCCGACCACGTCGTCGGCCGGGCCGGACACGGCGACGGAGACGTGCGCGAGCGTGGTGAGCCCGAGAAGCTGGGGATGTGCCACCGCGACGATCTCCACGGCTCCGGTGCCGAGCAGGGCCTGCACCCGCGCCGAGACGGCGGTCCGCGGCGCTCCCACCCGGGCGGCCAGCTCGCTGTAGCTCGCCCTGCCGTCCTGCTGGAGTGCGGCGATGAGCTGTGCGTCCAGATCGTCGCTCATGAGTGTCCGAGACCCAATCTTTACAGAGTGATTCCGGGCTTCCGGAGGGACAATTTTACGGTGCGCACGTCTCTTGGAAGCTGATCAGCCGAATATCAGGGACCGAGTACGACAGAAACGCGGATGTGCACGGGCATCACAGCGTACCTGGTATTGCTGCCGATGATGGGCGGACCTACGGTGCCGAGCACCGAAACGACCCGACCCCCGCACGAGGAATCACATGCGCGTACTGCGCCACCAGGAGACATCGGTCCTGGACGCGACCGTCACCCTTTTCACCAATGCCACCCTGCGCACCGTCGACCCCGGTACCGAAGGGGCCGAGGCGTTCCTCGTGCACGGGAACCGGTTCGGCGCCGTCGGCACCGTCGAGGAGTGCCGGGCCGCGGCGGCTCGGACCGGCCGGCCCGCCGAGGAGGTGGATCTCGGCGGCGCCGTCGTGGTCCCCGGCTTCGTCGATCCGCACGCCCATCCTCTGATGTACGGCCAGATGATGAGCTGGGTCGACTGCGGGCCGGACCGGGCGGCCGACATTCCGGGCATCATCGCCCTGCTGCGCACAGCGGCCGACTCCCTGCCGCCCGGTCGGCCGGTGCGCGGCTACGGCTACGAGCACCGCAACCTCGCCGAGCGCCGCCACCCCACCAAGGAGGAGCTCGACCGGGTCGGCGCCGACCGCGAGGTGTATCTGATGAACGCCAGTGGCCACGGCGGTGTCGTCAACAGCCGCACCCTGGCCCGGCACGGCGTCACCCGGGACACACCGGACCCGGAGGGCGGCACCTTCTTCCGGGACGCCAGCGGGGAGCTGACCGGTGAGATCTCCGATGCCGCCTGCAACATCCTCACCGGTGTCGGCGGCGTCAAGGTCGGCCGCCACGGGCCGAACTTCCACCTGGGGGACGAGCCCGAGGAGCATCTGCGGCAGCTACGCGCCGCGCAGGAGCGGTTTCTCGCAGGCGGCGTGACGACGATCGGCGACTGCCAGGTGACCCGCCGCGAATTCGACACCTACCTGCGACTGGCCGACGGCGGCGAGCTGCGCACCCGCGTCAGCATGTACCTGCTGAGCCATCTGCTGGACCACGTGCTCGAAACCGGGATGCACGGCGCCTTCGGCAACGCCCGGCTCTCCTTCGCGGGGATCAAGTTCTACGCGGACGGCACTCTCGGCGGCTGGACGGCCTACTTCCCGGACGGCTACGTCGGGGACCCCTGCCGCACCGGGCAGCTCTACCACGAGCCTGGGGCGTACCGGGAACTCATCGACAGGGCGCACTCCGTGGGGCTGCAGACGGCCACCCACGCGCAGTCGCCCGACGCGATAGAGATGGTGCTCGACGCCGTCGAGGCCGCACAGGAGCGCCGTCCCCGGTCCGATGCGCGGCACCGGATCGAGCACTGCGGGCTGCCCACCGTCGAACAGATCGAGCGCATGCGCCGGTTGGGCATCCACCCGGTCAACCAGACCCAGCACTACTACAACTGGGGCGAAGGCGTCACCGAGGCGATCGGCACCCCCGGCGAGCGGTTCAATCCGCTCGGCGAGTTCCTGGCGGCCGGGGTGCCCGTGACGCTCAGCTCGGACGCGCCGGTGGCGGAGCCGAAGCCGCTGGAAGCGATCCAGGCGGCCGTCACCCGCGTCACCCGGCGCGGGCACCGGCTCGGCGACGCCTCCCTGCGGATCCCGGCGGCGGACGCGCTCGCCGCGCACACCCTCGGCGGGGCCCGCACCCTGGGCCGCGAGCACGAACTCGGCAGCATCACCCCCGGCAAGCTGGCCGACTTCACCGTCCTGGACGCCGATCCGCTCGCCGTCGACCCCGGGGCCGTCGCCGCGGTCGGCGTCCTCCAGACGTGGGTCGACGGCGCGCTCCAGCACTCCACCACAGCCACATCGACCGAGGGGCAGCCGTGACGGAACACGCTCAATCCCGCAGAGCGCGCAAGGCGGGTGTCGCCGCGTTCGTGGGCACCACCATCGAGTGGTACGACTTCTACGTCTACGCCACTGCCGCGTCTCTCGTCTTCGGCAAGATCTTCTTCCCCGAGGGGACGGACCGGCTCACCGGAATCGCGGCGGCGTTCGCCACATACGCGGTCGGGTTCTTCGCGCGACCGCTCGGCGGTGTCGTCTTCGGCCACATCGGCGACCGCTTCGGCAGACGCAGCGCGCTGGTGATCACCCTGACCATGATGGGCGCCGCGACGTTCCTCGTCGGCCTGCTGCCCACCTACGCCGGCATCGGGGTGTTCGCCCCCCTGCTGCTCGTCCTCCTCCGCTTCGTGCAGGGCATCGCGGTCGGCGGCGAGTGGGGCGGCGCCGTCCTGATGGCCGTCGAGCACGCGCCGGAGGAGAAGAAGACCTTCTACGGAGGCTTCGCGCAGCTCGGCAATCCGGCCGGAGCCCTCCTGTCCACCGGCCTGTTCAGCCTGCTGTCCACCTTCGGTGACGACGCACTCGAGGAGTGGGCGTGGCGTGTGCCGTTCCTGCTGTCGGCGGTGCTCATCGTCATCGGTGTCCTCATCCGTCTGAAGATCGAGGAGTCGCCGGTCTTCGAGGCCGAGCCGGAGCCTGACGGGGGCCTGCCGCTGGCACACGCGCTCAGGACGAACTGGAAGCCCATCCTGCTGGGCATCGGGACGCTCCCCATCGCGGTGGGCGGCTACTACCTGGTGACCACGTTCATCACCGCGTACGCCACCGATCCGGCCGTGGGACTCTCGAAGACGGTGGTGCTCAACGCGCTGAGTGTCGCGGCGGTCGTCGAACTGATCGCGACGCTGGGCGTCGCATGGCTGGGCGACAAGGTCGGGCGCGTCCGCGTGGTCGTCTGGGGCCTGGCAGGGGTGGCCGTGCTGGCCGCACCGCAGTTCCTGGTGGTCTCCTCGGACTCGACGGTGCTGATCTTCCTGGTCTTCGCCGCGATGCGGCTGGTCATGGCGGCGACATACGGCCCGGTGGCCGCGGTCCTGGCCCAGATGTTCGGCCCTCAGGCCCGCTACACCAGCATCTCGGTGACCTACCAGGTGGCCGGCGCGCTGTTCGGCGGTCTCTCACCGGTGGTCTCGACGCTGATGTTCCAGGCGACCGACAGCATCGTGCCGGTCATCGTGCTGCTCGTCGCCATGTGCGCGCTGAGCATCGCGTGCCTGCTGAAGGCCCCGCAGCACACCGACGACGCCGCGCCCGCGAAGAGCCCCGGGCCGGCGGCATCGGCCGGCACGGCGTCCGGTCCCGGGTGACGGGAGAGCCCGACAGCTCATCCCGTGGCTGTTCCGGTGGGCCTGGTGCCGGGGGCGCGGGCCGGGCCGGGCCGCCTGCTCACACTCAGGAGTGAGCCGGGGCCCGGCCTTCCGGCACGCCGCGCACTCACGGTTTGCGGGCGACTCCACCGTAGGCGGCGATCTGCGGCCGCTCCCCGATCTCGGTGGACCCCGGCCGCCACTCGGTGATGGGGACGAAGCCCGGGGCGATGAACTCGAATCCGTCGAAGGCCGCGCGGATCTGCTCCTGCGTGCGCGGACGGTAGGGAGCCCCGCCGGTCTTCGCGTACTCCTCGCAGAGAGTCACATACGCCTGGCTGTCGACGGAGCCGTCCCACAGGACCAGGTGACTGCCCGAGGGCACCGCCTCCATGACGGTGCGCACGACGCGCAGCATGTCCTCGTGGGTGTCGGCATGGCCCAGCACGCCCATGAACATGACGGTGACCGGCTGGGTGAAGTTCAGAATGTTCCGGGCGTCGGCGACGATCTGCTCCGGGTGGTGGAAGTCGGAGTTGATGTAACTCGTGACTCCCTCGTCGGAGGTGTTGATCAACAGCGCCCGGGCATGGGCGAGTACCAGCGGATCGTTGTCGACGTAGACGACCTTGGACTCCGGTGCCGCGCCCTGCGCGACCTCGTGCGTGTTCTGCATGGTGGGCAGGCCGGTACCGATGTCGAGGAACTGGCGGCTGCCGGCTTCGTCGGCCAGGTGCCGCACAGCGCGGATGAGGAACTGGCGTGACTGGACGGCCATGGTGGAGATGTCCGGGTCGATCTGCAGGCACGCTGCCCCGACGGTGCGGTCGACCTCGTAGTTGTCCTTGCCGCCCATCCAGTAGTTCCAGATCCGGGCCGAATGCGGGATGTCGCTGCGGATCGCCGGTTCCTGCGGGTTCGGCATGGGTGTTCAGCTCCTCTTTGGCCTTGACGGGCGGCAGACGATCGCCGCGACCGGGACCTGCCGCGGACCTCCTGCGGCCCGCGGGGCACCATCTGGGCACGGCTACCGCACGTTACCCCTCGGACACACCCGTAGTACCGATATTGAGAATTCTTGATGCTTGTCATTCATTCAGTTCGGATGCGGTGCCCTCCCGTCACCGGAACAGCCCGATCGCGGGGTGCCGACCGGGAAGAGACCCGGTCGGCACCCCGCGGCAGTCACGCCGAGGCGCCGGATGACTCCGGGTCGAGGTGCCGGGCGAAGAAGCGCAGTGTGCTGTCCAGCTCGAAGGCGGGGATCTCCGCGTGTGCGCCCGGGTTGGCGTGCAGGGTCTTCTCAGCCGACCCCAAGGCGTCGAACAGTGCCAGGCACTGCTCGCGCGGCACTCGCTCGTCGTCCCACTGCACCAGGAACTCGACCGGGACGGTGATCCGCGCCGCGGGCCCGGCCGATGCCAGCACCCCGCCCAGTCCCAGTACCGCCGCGCGGACCCGGGGTTCGGCGGCGACGAAGGGAACGCCGAGTCCGCAGCCCAGCGACACTCCCCAATAGCCCACCGGGCCGGAGCCGACGTGCTCGAGTTCCTGGAGCGCGTCCAGGACAGCGCTCCACTCCGGGACGGTCCGGCGCGCCACCATCGCCTGGAAGTCCGCGATCAGCGGGGCGAGTTCCTCCCCCGCCGCCACGCGGGCCTGGTTCTCGGTCGCGAGCCGGTCGTACTCGTCCTCCGTCGGCCGGTCGCCGTGTCCGGGCACGTCGACCGCCGCCACCGCGAAGCCGCACTCGGCCGCGAAGCGGCGCGCACGGACCGCGATTCCGGGTGCCTTCTTGTGCTGACCGCCGCCGTGTCCCATCAGGACGAGAGGGCGCGTACCGGCGGCGCCTGCCGGCGTCCACAGCACGCCGGGAATCTCACCAAGAGTGAAAAGCTGTTCGGTTACGTCGTCATACGACGTCTGAGAGAGGAAGCGCATAGCGTTGCGAGCCCTTCGGAATGCCTTGAACGGGCACTCCCTGGACCATGCGAGAGAGGGAGCCCCGACCTGTCACAGCGTTGATCGGTCTCACCTCCTCGGTTCGCAGCGGCGCACGGCGAGTTGAAGCTACCACAAGCGGCTTCGCCTGCGCCGGGGACCAGGACCGGGACCAGGGCCAGGACCAGGGCCGGAAATCGGCAGTGCGGAGGTTCCTGACGCGGCACCGCGGTGTGCCCGCCGCGGCCGGCCCGGGTGCCCGCCCGCGTCACCGACTCCGCGGATGCTGCTGCGGAGGCATCAGCCAGCTCAGCGTGCGGCCGATGTCGCTGGGGGAGACGATGCCGACGACATGGCCGTCCTCCAGTACCAGCACCCGGTGCTCAGCGCCGGGCTCCATCCGCGGCAGCAGGTCCGCCAGAGGATCGTCCGGGCCCACGGTGACCACTTCGGACAGCGGCAGCATCACGTCACCGACCGCAGTGGTGTCCCACTGGTCGGCACCGACGTGCCGGGCCCGCTCCAGAGTGATCAGCCCTGCCGCGTCGCCCGCCGCTCCCACTGCGGGGAAGGCCGAGTGGCGGTACCGGTAGCGGGGGTCCGCGAGGAACTGCCCGACCGTCAGCCCTGCGGGGGCCAGCACGGGCTGCTCCGTCATGGCCCGGCGCACCGGCACACCGGCCAGGGCGCTTCTGATCTGCGCCTGCCGGCCTTCCGCGGTCGCGGCGGTGAGCAGGAACCAGCCGACCAGGGCCAGCCACAGCCCGTCGAAGGCCCGGACCGTGAGGAACAGCAGGACTCCCCCGACCACGAGCAGCCAGCCGAAGGCACGCCCCACGAGGGTTGCCCGGACAGCCGCCCGCAGCCGGTCCCCGCTACGGCGCCACAGCAGGGCGCGGAGCAGGCGCCCACCGTCCAGGGGAGCGGCGGGGATGGTGTTGAAGAGGGCGAGCAGCACGTTGATGACCGCCAGCCAGGCCGCCGCCTCCACCAGGAGGCGCGGAGCACCCAGGAGGTGGACGAGCCAGGAGCCGAGCCCGAAGCCCACGCCGAGCAGCAGGCTGACCAGGGGGCCGACTCCGGCGATCCGCAGCTCCGCTCCCGGCTCGGACGCCTCGGACTTCAACCGGGCCAGTCCGCCGAGCAGCCACAGCGTGATGTCCTCGACCAGCACTCCGTTGCGTCTGGCGACGATCGCGTGCGCGAGTTCGTGTGCCAGCAGCGAGCCGAAGAACAGCAGTGAGGTGCCCAGTCCCGTCACCCAGTACAGCGCCTCCGAGCCACCGGGCTCGACCCGCGGAAACCGGCTCCGGGCCAGCACCCATGTGATGAGGGCGAAGATGAGCAGGACGCTCCAGTGGACGCCGATCCGCACCCCGGCGATCCGCCCCAGTGGGAACGTTGCACGCACGGTCGTCTCCCTGCCTCGGGGTGACTGGTGTGATGTCCGAGTCACGTGGGTGGCACGTGCCCCGTCTTGCCGGGGCCCACGTCGCCGCGTCCGGCGACGGTCGGATGGCGCTCGACCGGCGCCGCACAGCGGATCCCGCCGAGGCGTCGGGACCCGCCCGGGGGTCCCGGTGGCGCTGCCGGCTCAGTGCGGCGGGGTGCCGCTGCCGGACCCGGAAGCCGTGTACGCCTCGTTGACCGCGGAGAAGGCCCGAGCACCGTAGACGGTGGCGGGCCCCCCGTTCATCAGGAAGGTGACGCCGATGGCTTCGGCGGCCTCTTCCGGGGTCGCTCCCTGCTGCACGGCGGCATGGGCGTGTGCCGCGATGCAGCCGTCGCACTGCTTGCTCACCGCCAGCGCGAGGGCGATGAGTTCCTTGGTCCTCGCGTCGAGTACGCCTGCCCGCAGGGCCGCGTCGTGCAGTTCCTCGTAGCCCTGGTAGACCCCGGGGATGGCGTGCCGCAGCTCTCTGGTGAGCGGGCGTAGCTCTTCCCGTACGGCCTCGCCGAAGCTGCTGCTCATCAGGCGCTCCCTCTCCTCCCTCTCCTGCTGCTGCGTGCAGCTCGAGTGTGCGTCCCTGAGCGGTACCCGGCGCGGGAGGCTGGTCCTTCCGGGTGAGGGCGGTTGCTTCGGTTGTGAGGCCAGGCCGGTCGGCCCTTGACCGTGCCGGGGCCCCGACGCCCGGCTCCGGCGCACCACCTGCCGGAAGGCGGGGCGCCTGCCGGAGGGGGGCGCCTGCCGGAGGGCGGGGCGCAGCGCCCGGGGGAGTTCGGCGCTTACGGGCTCAGCCGCTGCTCCGGCTCAGCCGGTGATCTCGATGCGCTGCGCCTGCTCCTTCCCTGCCTTGGGGACGTTCACCGTGAGGACTCCGTCCGTCAGCTCCGCGCTGATGTGCTCGGCGTCGGAGTCGGGCGGCAGCGTCGTGCGGGAGTCGAACCGCCCGATGCGGCGGGTGTGCCTGCGCACGGTTCCGGTCCGTTCCTTCTCCTGCACCTCGCCGCGGGGTGATCTGGTCCCTGCGGACGCCGGGAAGCTCGAGTTCGGCCAGGCAGGCGTCCTCGATCTCCTCGACGTCGGCCGGCGGAGCCCACGGCCCGCCGGCCCGCTCCCCGGTTCCCGGACCACGGGCCGGGTGCTTCGCCGCCACCGGTCACCTGGGCTGCCCGACCGTCGGACGGGCCTCCGCACGGGGGACCTGCATGCCTTCGACGTCGTGCTCGGCGATGTTCAGCAGTCGCTGGGCGAGGTCGCGCATGGCTCTGCCCGCCGCCAGCTCGTCACCGATCTCCGGCACGTCCGTGTCCGCCGGGTGGCAGTGGGCCGTGCCGCGGCCGGTGACCTGCGCGGCGCCGGTGTCCAGCGTCGCGTGCGCCTTCGTCGCCCCCTCGTCGTCCTCGAAGAGGTGGAGGCGAACTTTCCATTCCATGGTGTGTGACATCTTGCTCTCCTCACCCGGGTACGGACCGGTGCGGCACCCGATGTGTGGTGTGCCGGGCCAGGACCACGCGCAGGCCCCCACCTGCTGCTGGACGCCGGAACAGGGCGCCGAGGCGGTCGCGCGGGCTGCTCACCCGCGCGTGCTGCTCGCCTCTTCGCGGAGCCCCGGGGTGCGCTGCAGGCGGGCCGGCTGCGGACGGCGGCCCTGCGGTTTCCCGAGCTGTCCGACGGAGCGCCGGTCGGTCCACTCCCCCGCCACTCATTCCCTTGTCAGGACCGGCAGCGATCCGGTCGCGGTCGAGAATCGCACCTGCGCCCTGCCGCCGGTCCGTACGCGGCGGAGTGTCGGTGCCTCGGCGTCGAGAGCCACCTCATCCCCCGCATCTTCCACTCTCCTACGCGGAGGAAGCAGTCGCCATAGGACGCCGACGCGCCCTTCCCCATGACTGGGCGTGACGCCCGGACACCGTGCGCGGGGTGCGCCTGACCTGCCGGTCCGCCGGGGACGGGGCCGGGCACCGGTGCCCGGCTTCTCCTCCGAACGGCGGATCGCGGTGGCCCGCTGCCCGGGCCTCTGCTCACCTGGAACAGGGCCTCGCATCGCGGGCCGACGGCCGCGGCACGACCGTGGCGCCAGGAGGCGACTGGAGGCGACTGGAGGCGACTGGAGGCGACTGGAGGCAGGGACGATGCACAACGGCGGGCCGCGGCCAGGCGCCGCGGCCGGTGCTCACGGAGGGCCGCGCACGCCGTGCGCGGATGCTCCCGCGACCGGCGGGAGCGTGCGCCGCTGCCCTCGCGGACCGTCCGGGCGCGGGGCCGTCGGCCGGGAGGACCGGCGGCGAGGGCACGGGACCGGGTCCGGGGGCCACAGCACCGCTGCCGGCATCGGGAGCCGCCCCGTCCTCGGTACCCCGCCTACCGCTTCCCGCCGGGCACCGCTGCTCGGGGACACGCGCGTGCCGGCCGTTCCGGCCGGGTGGCGGACCGGTGGCTGAGGCGCCGTCATGCAGCCGGCCGCCGCGGGGACCGAGCAGTCGCAGCTCCCCGTGGAGGTCGACCCGCGGGAACCGCTGGCGCGCCTCCGCCAGGATCTGAGGACCGGTTCGGAGGGGCTCTCGCGGCGTGAGGCGGACAGACGCGCCGCCGTGTACGGCCCCAACGAGGTCCGCCGGGAGCATCGCGGACAACTGCGGCGCGAGTTGGCACGGCAACTGGTGCATCCGCTCGCGCTGCTGCTGTGGGGGGCCGCGGGACTGGCCTTCGTCGCCGGTACGCGTGTGCTGGGCGTGGCGATCGTCGCCGTCATCCTCCTCAACGCCGGGTTCGCGCTGCTGCAGGAGCGGCAGGCGGAACGCGCTGTCGAAGCGCTGGCCGACTACCTCCCGGCACATTCCCGCGTGATACGGGACGGCGGGGAGCAGACCGTCGAGTCGACGCAGCTCGTTCCGGGCGATCTGATCCTGCTGGACGAGGGCGACAAGGTGCCCGCCGATGTGCGGCTGGTGGAGGGGGCCGTGGAGATCGACCTGTCGATGCTGACAGGCGAGTCCGCCCCGGTGGAGCGGGCCGCGGGCCAGGCAGCGGCCGACGCGCCGACCCTGCGCGAACCGAATCTGGCCTTCAGCGGCACCACGTGCGTCGAGGGGCAGGCGAAAGCCATCGTCTTCGCGACCGGCCGGCACACCGAACTGGGCCGGATCGCCGCGCTCAGCCAGCGCACCCGGCGCGAGGGGAGTCCGCTGGAGCTCCAGGTCAAGCGGGTGGCCTGGCTGATCGCCGCGGTCGCTGTCGGCATGGGTGCGGTCTTCCTGCTGATCGGGACGGCGTCGGGCCTCCCGGTCAGGGACGCGCTGACGTTCGCGATCGGCCTGCTGGTCGCGAACGTCCCCGAGGGGCTGCTGCCGACGATCACCCTGGCGCTCGCCCTGGGGGTGCGGTTGCTGGCCCGGCAGGGCGCGGTCGTCAAACGTCTCAGCGCGGTCGAGACGCTGGGTTCGACGCATGTGATCTGCACCGACAAGACCGGGACCCTCACCCGCAATCGGATGCGCCTGCGGACGGTGTGGACGCCGCTCGGCGGGGAGCGCGGCGTCGAGGAGCCGGACCCGGGCGACGACGTCGGCAGGCTCGCGGAGGCGATGGCCGAGTGCACGACCGTCACCCGCGGCGAGGACGGGGCGTTCACCGGCGACCCCACGGAGGTCGCACTGGTCGAGGGAGCCGCGTGCCTGGACCGGGATCCCGACCTGGGTGCGCGGGACCTGCGCAGACGGGCCCTGTTCCGCTTCGACCCCCGGCTGCGGATGATGTCGGTCGTCAGCGACCTGCGGGACACACCGACGGTCAGCGTCAAGGGCGCTCCGGAAGCGCTGCTGCCCCGGCTGGGCTGTAGCGCCGACGCCGACGCGGTGCGCGCGGCCGCGGACGCCATGGCGCAGGAGGGGCTGCGCGTCCTCGCCGTCGCCACGCGGAGCCCGGCGACCGCAGAGGTGCCGGCGCGGCGCGAGGACGTCGAGTGCGACCTGGAGCTGCTGGGTCTGGTCGGTCTCCACGACCCGCCGCGCCCCGAGGTGGCCGGCGCGGTGCGCCGCTGCCATCAGGCCGGGCTTCGGGTGCACGTCGTCACCGGGGACAACGGCGCCACCGCCGCCGCCGTGGCCCGTGAGGTGGGCATCGGCGACCCCGAGCTGAGCGTCCTGGCGGATGCCGAGGCGGTGGGCGAACAGCGGCTGGACGAACTGCTCGCCTCCCCTGCCGAAGTGGTCTTCGCCCGGGCCTCCCCGGAGACGAAGCTGCGAGTGGCGGACGCGCTGCGCGACCAGGGCCAGATCGTGGCGATGACCGGCGACGGGGTCAACGACGCGCCCGCACTGCACCGGGCGCACATCGGGGTCGCGATGGGCCTGTCCGGCACCGACGTCGCCAGGGAAGCCGCCACGATGGTGCTCACGGACGACAACTTCGCCACCATCGTCAAGGCGGTGGAATCCGGACGCCGGGTCTACGACAACATCCGCAAGTTCATCCTCTACATCTTCGCGCACGCCGTCCCGGAGATCGTGCCCTTCCTGGTGTACGCGCTCAGCGGGGGCACGATCCCGCTGCCTTTGACGGTCCTGCAGATCCTCGCGATCGACCTGGGCACCGAGACGCTGCCCGCACTGGCGCTGGGCCGGGAACCGGCCGAGCCCGGGCTGATGACCAGACCGCCCAGACGCTCCGGACGGGGTTCCGGAGTGATCACCAGGGACATGCTGTTCCGGGCGTGGGCCTTTCTGGGACTGCTCTCCACCGCGCTGGTGATGGGAGCCTACTTCTACGTGCTGTGGCGTGCCGGGTGGACGCCCGGTGCCTCCACCGCCGAGGGCAGCGGGCTGCACCAGGACTATCTGACCGCCACCACCGCGACCTTCGCGGGCATCGTCATGTGCCAGGTCGGCACGGCGATGGCGGCCCGGACCGACCGGGCGTCCCTGCGCGAGGTCGGGTGGGCCTCCAATCCGCTGCTGCTGGCCGGCATCGTCTTCGAACTCGCCTTCACGGCAGTGCTGATCTGGGTGCCGCCCTTCCAGAGCGTCTTCGGCACCGCCCCGTTGCCCTGGGACGTGGTGGCGCTGCTGCTGACGTTCCCCGTACTGGTCTGGGGCGCCGACGAGCTCCGGCGCTCGCTGCGGCGGCGCCGCGAAACGGTCCGGGGCAGCCGGGCCGCCGGTGCGGCAGACCAGGAGTGACCGGGGTCCGCGGGGATCGGAGGGGGACCCGGTGGACCGGCGCCGCAGCGAGAGAGCCCCCGGGAGGCCGCCGAGGGGGGGTTGCGGGCCACCGGGTGGGCGCTGCTTCCGGTTGCCGGGCTCCGGCCGGTGCGGGACCGTGCGAGGAAGCGAACGTGATGTCGTCCCGGAGCCAGGGCGGTGCTTTCCCGTGCGATTGCCGCAGACAGTAGTCGGAACGGACGGTTCGCCTCCGGCCGCGGTCGCGGTGGAGCACGCCGCCCGGGAGGCCGCGTGCCGCGGCACACGGCTGCGGATCGTGCACTCCGTCGACTGGGTACCGCCTCCCGGAATCGCCACCGCGCTGGACGAAGCCGGTCGGCGGGCGCTGCGGGAGAGCGGCGAGCACGTGCTCTCCGAGTCCGAGGCGCGGGCCCGGTCCGTCGCGCCGGACATCGATGTCCGCACCACCCTGGCGAAGGGGGATCCGCGGCCGGTGCTCGCGGAACTGTCCCGGGAGGCGCTGATGACCGTCGTCGGCAGCAGCGGGAGCAGCGGCATCACCAGCGGCCTGCTCGGGTCCGTCTCCAGGCATCTGACGACCCGGGCCGAGGGACCCGTGCTGGTGGTCCGGGAGACTCCGACGCCCGGCGGGCCCGTCGTCGTGGGTGTCGACGGCTCCTCCCCGGCGGAGGCCGCGACAGCTTTCGCCTTCGCCGAGGCCGCGGCCTGCGGCGGGCCCCTGGTGGCTCTGCACGCCTGGTCGGAGTGGAGCGTGCCACCGGTGCCGCCGCCCGATCCGACGCTGCGGTACGCGAAGGCCCCCGGAGAACTGCAGGCCGGGGAGGAGCGCCTGCTGGCGGAGTTGCTGTCCGGGTGGAGCGAACGCTGTCCGGACGTCGCCGTCGAGCGCCGCGCCGTACGCGAACGACCGCGGCAGGCGCTGATCGCGGCGAGCCGGACGGCCCGGCTGCTCGTGGTCGGCAGCAGAGGTGAAGGAGGCTTCGCGGGACTGCGCCTGGGCTCGGTCAGCATCGCGGTCCTCCACCACGCACACTGCCCGGTCGCCGTGGTGCGCGGACGGGAGAACGGCTCTCAGTAGCCGGCGGGACCGGCGGCGGGGCCGGACTGTTCGAGGAGTGCCGTGCCGAGGGGGGTGGGACTGTGGAGTGCGGTGTTGCGGTGCCGCACGGTGCGGATGAGCCCAGCCGTGCGCAGCACGGTCGCGTGCTCGCTGGCGCTGGGTGGTGCTGTCCCGCTGCGCGCGGCCAGTTCCTTGGTGGAGCAGCCCGGGTGCTCCGCGATGGCGCGCAGCACAGCGGCCCTGGTCCGGCCGAGGAGGGAGTCGACCGGTGAGCGGTCCTGCCCGGCCGGAGGCTGCCGCGCAGGGGGGACGCACAGCGGGGTGGAGGCGGACACCTGCGAGTGGCCGAGGGGGTATCTCAGTACCGGTTGCGGCTCGGCGTCGATGTCGATGGCGGGCCCGTCGGCGAAGAGTGAGGGGACCAGAAGCATCCCGCGGCCCCCGAGGTGGAGGTCGCCGTCGTACCCGGAGACCATCCTGAACTCCAGTACGGGCGGGTTCCAGCGCACCCGCCGCGGATCCACCGCGGTGAGGAGCGCTTCCACTCCTCCCGTGAGGACCTGTCGCATCCGCACGGCCCGGTCGTCCGCGACCGCCGCGGCGAGGTGCCCCCAGTACGGGGACAGCAGCACGGTCCAGACATGGTCCAGGCCGTCGCAGAGCCGCTGCAGCAGCTCCGTGTCGTCGGCCAGGTGCCGCGCCCATGACGGTGGTGCCTGCCACTCCGCCACATGGGCCAGGTCACCGCGCACCCGGGAGCGGGGAGTCGAGCGCACCTGCTCCAGCAGCTCCTCGGGGCTGCCCGCCTCGGCGGTGGTCAGGAACGTGGGGGCCCAGCCGCCGGGCGGCACGAGGTCGAGGACCATCCGGGCCTCGGGCCTCAAAGCGGCGCATGCGCTGCGCCGCCACGCCCCGAAGCGCACCGGGTGGCTGCGGCTCTGCAGGGTGCGTATGGCGGCGCTCAACTCCAGCAGCGGCGCAGGCCGCTCCACCCGGGTGCGCGCCAGATCCTCGACGGTGAAATGGATGCGGTAGACCACGCTCGCGCTCCTGCCCCCACGCGCTCGGTACGCCGGTGTACCGCAATCCTCCCGGTACGCCCTTCTTCGGTCCAGGCCGAATCACGTCGCGAAAGCCTCCCGGCACGCCCAGAGTTGGCGTCGAACCGAAGGAGGAGCAGAAATGCGAAAGCGTACATCGACCGCTGCGCTGGGCACGGTGCTGGTGCTGGGCGGGATCGCCGCAGGGGCGGCACCGGCACAGGCGGCGACGTCCGGCGCCGCTCTGACCGGGACGGCACCTGCCTGCGTCCACCGCAGCGTCTCCAACGACCCGGGCGGGGGCGTCTCCGGCTATCTGCGGAACACCTGCGGAAAGACGATGCGGGTCAAGGTCGTCGTGAAGTACTGGCGCGACACCTCCTGCATGACCATCAGGAACAACACGAGCAAGTACGTGCACACCGTCGGCGGTCGATACGACCGGACCGTGACCTGCTGACGCCGGCCCTGTTCACCTCACGTCGACAAGGGACATCATGAGACGGATCCTGACGACCCTCATCGCAGCGGCGGGCCTCATCGTCGCGGTACCGGGTTCGGCGAACGCAGCCGACGAGTGGTACACCTCGAGCACGTATCCGGGCAGCAAGGGGTACGGCTACGTGGGCTCCGCCAGCAGTACGGTCAGTGGCGTGTACCAGCACCTGTCGATGTACCGGACCAACAACTACGTCGCCCTGTGGACCGGCATCGGGGACGAAGCGACCGACGGATACTGCGCGGGGCAGGAGATCGCCTACCAGATCTACACGAACGGGACCTGGTCGGGCTACCACTACCGGATGGCCCCGGTCCACGACTGCACGACCAACGGGGCGGACAACTCAGGCGGATACTTCTACAGCAGGTACAAGACGCGCAATGTCCACTCGCGCGCCTGCCACGTCGACTCCAGCGGCCGGAAGATCCACTGCGAGAGCAAGTGGCACGGTCCGATCTGATCCACTGCCGCCGCGCAGCGACGGGCCCCGCTCACCGCGAGCGGGGCCTTGTGGCGGGTACGCGTCGGGTCGACGGTCGGCGTGCTGGGCGATCAGCCACGCCGCGCGGGCGGTCTCCTCGCCGACCGGCTCCGCCGTCGGCCAGCCGCATACGTCCGTGATGTCGCCGAGTCGGTCACCGTGCCGGGCGGTCAGCCGGCCTTCGCCACACCAACTGCCGGATGGGGCGTCGCAGTCCGCGTGGGCCGACGTCCGGTGCTCGGCCGCGGTCGTGGCGGTGGATCCCTCCGCCGGTACGGCACTGTCGTGCGCCACTCGCGGCTCCCCGTCCGGCCTGGTGCGTTGTGCTCGTCACCCGGAGCTCCATGGGCGCACGACGACCACGAAGATCGTTCCGGCGGACGGTCAGCGGACGGTGACAGGCGCCTTCCCGGACTGCGACACTGAGAGTGTTCCCGACCGCAAGGCGTCTCCTGGGCCGTCGAGTCGGTCGCCGTCAGCACCTCCATCCCCTCCCCGACGGGGTACCACCGCGGACGGCTCGCCCCGTGTCCACCCATGGCCGCGACGGCATGGCCGCCGGGACGGTCGGGAGCGGTCGTAGGATTTCCGGGTGTGCGGACGCCGGTGGCTTGCAGCGTCGTCCCGGCGGCCGATCGTGTCCCGTACGGAGGCGACCGCCCCGGCGATGCGGAGGTCGCGCTGTCGGGGACACACGCCGCGGCGGGCCGGCAGTCGTGGCGGTCCGCCCGGATCGGGCGGGAAGCAGCCGGTGGCGCCCGGCTCACTCACCGCGCGCGCCCGCCGGTTCACGTCGCGGCCGCTGCGGCGGCCGGGACACGGTGCCGCGCCGGACGCCGGACGCCGGCAAGAAGTACAGGCCGTGCACAAGCCCGGTATCGGAACGAAGCGAAGGTCCCAGGAGGTCCCGTGGCCGACTCAGACGCCCCGAATCCGCCGCTCACCCAGGCGCGGACGTTGCGACCCGTCGCTTTCGGAGCCGATCCCACCGGTGAGCGCATGGCGCGGATCCGCCGCTCTCCGCATTTCGCGGACGGGGTGTTCCAGAACCCCGACAACCCCGAGGGGCCCCGGGCCCGCCCTTCCGGATCCAGGCTCGACTTCGCGAAACGGTACTTCCAGAAGGAAGCGCGCAGGCGACGCCGACCCGCCGGGCCCATACCCCTGCACCCCACCACGGCGGAGGACCTCGCCCGGCCGCCGGCCACCGGGCTGCGGCTCACCTGGGCGGGTCACTCCAGCGTGCTCGCCGAGATCGACGGCCGACGGGTGCTGTTCGACCCCGTGTGGGGGCGGCGCTGCTCCCCGTTCTCGTTCGCCGGGCCGAAGCGACTGCACGCCGTTCCGCTGCCGCTGGCCTCGCTCGGCGCGGTGGACGTGGTCGTCATCTCCCACGACCACTACGACCACCTCGACCTGCCCACGATCCGCGCACTGGCCTCGACGGACACGGTCTTCGCTGTGCCGCTCGGCGTGGGCGCGCACCTGGAGCGCTGGGGCGTCCCGAGCGACCGGCTGCGCGAGCTGGACTGGTGGGAGTCGACGCACGTCCGGGGTCTGCGGCTGACCGCGACCCCGGCCCGGCACTTCTGCGGTCGGGGACTGCGCAACCGGCAGCACACCCTCTGGGCGTCCTGGGTGGCCGAGGGGCCCTCCGGGCACCGGGTCCTCCACAGCGGCGACACCGGCTACTTCCCCGGATTCCGGGACATCGGCGCGGAGCACGGCCCCTTCGACGCGACCATGATCCAGATCGGGGCGTACAGCGAGTACTGGCCCGACATCCACATGACGCCGGACGAGGGTGTGCGGGCCCATCTGGACCTGCAGGGAGGGAATCCGCACGGGGTGATGCTGCCCATCCACTGGGCGACCTTCACTCTCGCGCCGCACCCGTGGGACGAGCCCGGGGAAGGCACCCTCGCGGCGTGCGAGGAGGCCGGCGCCCGGGCCGCTCTGCCCCTCCCGGGCGAACCGTTCGAGCCCACCGCGGAGGACGTCCCCTCCGCCCCGTGGTGGCGCACCGTCGCCCGGACCCCGGCCCCCGGTCGCCCGGCGGCGGAGGCACCGGCCGGGGCACCGGCGGACGCACCGGGTGCCGCGGCTCCGCAGGTGGCCGAATCGTCCGGGAACGCGGCCGAGTCCCCGGGGTGAGGGACCCGCACCGGTCGGCTCCTCGCGGCCGGCCGGCTGCGGCGGGCTCCGGCGGCCGCGGGATCGCCGTGTCGGGGTGGTCGCGCGCTCGGCCGCCCGCGGCCGGCGGTCCAGGCGCCGGTGACGGTGACCCGCGCACCCGGGGGCCTGCGTTGGGTACGCCCGCGCAGGCGCCGATGCGCTGCCCCGCGGCGCGCCGCGCTGCGGACCGGCAGGCCACCTCGTAAAACGCGCCTCTTGTGCTAATTTGTCCCATTCGATCACGTGACCGGCGAGGGCGGGACACCGATCCGGCTCCGGTCACGGCGGCGGTGCGGTGGCGGTCCGGTCCGGTCCGGTCCGGTCCAGGGTGCCGCTGCTGACGGAGAGCGACAGTCGAGGACGAGCGAGCCATGAGCGCCATCGAAGAGACGGTTGAGGTCCGGGTTCCGGTGCACACCGCCTACAACCAGTGGACCCAGTTCGCCGACTTCCCGCGGTTCATGTCGTCGGTGCGGGAGGTCGAGCAGGTCAAGCCCAACCTCACCCGCTGGGTCGTCGGAGCCGGGCCGCTGCGCGGCCGGTTCCAGGCGGAGATCGTGGAGCAGCGGCCGGATGCGTATCTGGCCTGGCGGAGCACGGGACGCCGGCACGCGCACAGCGGTGAGGTGTGCTTCCGGCCCGCGGAGACGGACCGCAGCACGGTCACGGTGCGGATGCGGATGCACTCGCCCGGAGCCGCCCACCGCCTCGCGGCCGCGTCCGGGCTCCTGCGCGGCACGGTCCGCCGCGAACTGGGCCGCTTCAAGGAGTTCATCGAGGCCGTCGGGGAGGAGTCCGGGGCCTGGCGCGGCAGCATCGGCGACGGTCGCGTGCAGCCGGAGGAGCCGGAACCTCCCCGCAGCCGGGTACCGCACTGGCCGGTCGGCTGATCCGGAACGGAATCGGTAGCGGAAGCGAGGGGCGAGCCTGATGCACAAGCCACCCGAGGACGAGCCCGAGGAGCGGCTGTCGGTGACGCCGCCCGAGGAATGGGCGGCGGGAGTGCCCGCGGTCGCGCACGCGATCGAGTACTCCCTCCGGCAGACCTCGCCCCGCCGGGCCGGGAGGACGCTGCTGACCATGAACCAGGTGGACGGCGTCGACTGCCCCGGCTGTGCCTGGGCCGACCCCTCCCCCGGCCACCGGCACCGCAACGAGTACTGCGAGAACGGCGCCAAGCACATCAACGACGAGGCGACCTCGCGGCGCATCACGGCCGACTTCTTCCGCAGGCACCCGGTGTCGGAGCTGGCCCGCCGCTCCGACCTGTGGTTGAACCAGCAGGGCCGGCTGACCGAGCCGATGGTCAAGCGGCCGGACTCGGACCACTACGAACCGGTCAGCTGGCACGAGGCGCTGGGGCTGATCGCAGCCGAGCTGACGTCGCTGGACTCCCCCGACGAGGCGGTGTTCTACACCTCGGGACGGGTCAGCAACGAGGCGGCGTTCGTGCTGCAGCTCTTCGCCAGAGCGTTCGGGACGAACAACCTGCCCGACTGCAGCAACATGTGCCACGAGTCCAGCGGCTTCGCGCTGCACGAGACCCTGGGCACCGGCAAGGGCACCGTGACCCTGCACGACCTGCACCACGCGGACCTCATCTTCCTGGTGGGGCAGAATCCGGGGACCAACCATCCGCGGCAGCTCTCGGCGCTGGAGGAGGCCAAGCGCAACGGCGCGCGCATCGTCGCGGTGAACCCGCTGCCCGAAGCCGGACTGCTGCGGTTCAAGAACCCGCAGCAGCCCAGCGGGGTGCTCGGCCGGGGCATCCGGATCGCCGACCGCTTCCTGCAGATCCGCACCGGCGGCGACCTGGCCCTGTTCCAGGGGCTGAACAGGCTGCTGGTCGAGGCCGAGGACGCGGCGCCCGGTACCGTGCTCGACCAGGACTTCATCGACTCCCACACCAGCGGCTTCGAGGACTTCTCGCGGCATGTGCGCGAGATCGGCTGGGACGACATCCGTAGCGCGACCGGACTCGCGCGCGAGGAGATCGAAGCGGTCCGGGACGAGGTGCTGCGCAGCAGGCGGGTGATCGTCTGCTGGGCCATGGGGGTCACTCAGCACAAGCACGGGGTTCCGACCATCAGGGAGATCGTGAACTTCCTGCTGCTGCGCGGGAACCTGGGCAGAGCGGGTTCGGGGGCCTGCCCGGTACGCGGACACAGCAACGTCCAGGGCGACCGCACCATGGGCATCTGGGAGCAGATGCCGGACGCCTTCCTGGACGCGCTGCGGCAGGAGTTCGGCTTCGAGCCCCCTCGCGCGCACGGGCTGGACTCGGTGGACTCGATCAAGGCCATGCGGGACGGCCGGATCAAGCTCTTCCTCGGCGTCGCGGGCAACTTCGTCCGGGCCGCTCCGGACACCGCGGTCACCGAGGAAGCCATGCGCAGGTGCCGGCTGACCGCCCACATCTCCACGAAGCTCAACAGATCCCATGCGGTCTGCGGCCGTACCGCGCTCATCCTGCCGACGCTGGGCCGCACGGAGCGGGATGTCCAGTCGGGCGGCGAGCAGTTCGTCACCGTCGAGAACTCCATGAGCGAGGTGCACACCTCCCGCGGACGGCTGCGGCCCGCCTCGACACTGCTGCTGAGCGAAGTCGCCATTCTCTGCCGGCTCGCCCGCACCACCCTCGGCGACGACCCGGGGATTCCGTGGCAGCAGTTCGAGGCCGACTACGGCACCCTCCGGGAACGGATCTCCCGCGTGGTGCCGGGGCTGCACGAGTTCAACCGGCGGGTGATCCGCCCCGGCGGCATCAGGCTGCCCAACCCGGTCAACGAGGGTGTCTTCCGCACCTCGGCGGGAAAGGCCCTCTTCAGCCGCAACGCCTGGCAGATGCCGCTCGCGCCCGAGGGGCATCTGCTGCTGCAGACCCTGCGCTCCCACGACCAGTGGAACACCATCCCCTACACGGCCGACGACCGCTACCGCGGGATCCGCGGCAGCCGTCAGGTCGTGCTCGTCAACCCGGAGGACGTGGCCGGGCTCGGGCTCACCGCGGGGCAGCGGGTGGACCTGGTCAGCGTGTGGGCGAACGCCGAGGAGCGCCGCGCTGCGGACTTCGAGGTGGTCCCCTATCCGAGTGCCCGGGGCTGCGCGGCCGCCTACTACCCGGAGACCAACGTCCTGGTGCCGCTGGACAGCGTGGCCGAGGGCAGCAACCAGCCGACGTCGAAGGCGCTGGTCGTCCGGCTGGAGCCCACCGGGGCGGCGGCGGACCGGAGCGAGGAGGCGCGGGCGTGACCCGGCGGGGGCCCGGAAGCGTTCCGGCCGGGCGCGCAATCCGGCCAGGGTCCGCGCTCCACGGCTAGCACCCGGCCCCCACGGTGCGTAACTTCTCTGCATACCAGGCGTCACATGTCGTGCGGTGCCGTGGAGCTCTCGCGCAACGAGCTCACGCAGGGCAGGCGCGGCCACGACCTGGGCTGTTACGGGGCTGGGGGCTCGGGGGAGCTCAGCGCCGGGCAGCGAGGCCCCGAGTCGGCAGCACTCCGGCTCGGGGCCCTGCTCGTACGTATTCCGCTCCGCGCCCTGTGCCGCGCCGCAAGGAGGACCTGTGCCCTACGCGACCGTCAACCGCATCGAGTTGTTCCACGAGGACCACGGGTCCGGGCAACCGTTGATCCTGCTGCACGGATGGGGCACGAACGGTCAGGTGTGGAGCGCGCAGGCCGAGGAGTTCGCCGGCGCGTACCGGGTCGTCGTACCGGACTGGCGCGGATGCGGGCGCTCGGCGCGGCCGGGCGGCGGTGACACGATCGCGGGCCACGCGCAGGACGTCCTGGCGCTGGCGGAGGCGCTGGAGCTGGACCGTCCGGTGCTGGTGGGCGTCTCGGCCGGAGCCGCGATCGTGCTCGAGGCAGCGCGGCGGGCGCCGTCGTCCGTGCGCGGGGTGGTCGCTGTCGACGGCCCCGGCTACTGGCCGGCGGAGCGGAAGGCGGAACTGCTCGTCGAACTGCGCAGGATGCTGCGTACGGACCGGGCGGCGACGGTCCGCCAGTGGGTGGTGGACTGGTACGGCCCGCTGGCCGACCCGGCGCTGCCAGAGTGGACGGTGCAGCAGATCCTGGCCGCCTCGGATTCCATCGACGAGATCCTCTCGGACGCGGTGCGGCACAACCCCCGGGAGACGATCGGCGAGTTGCAGGTTCCCGCGTTCTTCGTCCACGGGCGGCTCGACGCCGAGATCCCCGCCGAGGTGTCCGAGACGCTCGCCGAACTCGCCCCGCGCGGCGAGGCGCACATCATGGAGGAGTCGGGCCACATGCCGCACGTGGAGCAGCCCGCGGAGTTCAACGCGCTGCTGCACTCCATACTCCGGCGTCTCGCGGCGCCAGGTGCGGCGCGGGACGCCCGGCAGGACTGACAGTTCGGGTACGGCGGAACCGACCAGCGACCAGCAGGGCCCCGAGCCGGAGAACCGGCTCGGGGCCCTGCCGTACTGCGCCGGGTCCCCCGAACCCCGGACGCGGTACGGCTCCAGGACTTGGCCGATACTGATCTGTGTGGACTCCACTGCATCGTTCGGCATTTGACTCCTGGGATGCAGAACGTTACTCACTGTGGAAAAGGCAGGCTAGCCGCGGAGCGCGGTCCCTGGCCGGATAACGCGACGGTGAGTGAGGAAGCTCGGATGAACGCGCCCGCTGCGGATGACAGCCGGATGCGGACGCTGGTCCGCAGTGATGATCTGGACGAGACGCGCGAGATGATCAGCACCGCGTACAGCCCCTACGAACTGCGCGTTCTGAACAAACCGCAGGACTTCTCCGCGTGGTACGCGGAGGGCGGTTTCCCCGGGGTCACGCTCTCCGCCCTGAGCTACGGCACGGAGACGCTCGTGGCGCCCGAGCCGCTGACGACGTATCTGCTGATCTGCCAGGTGCACAGAGGCCGGGTGCGGGTGGAGTCGCCGGGGCGCGAGGAGCAGTTCGTCGACACCGGGGAGACCTACATCCTCGACCCGCACCGGAGGTTCAAGGTCTTCTGGGGCGCCGGGGCCCGGATGACCACGCTCCGGCTCTCCCGGGAGGCGGTGGACCGGGCCGCGGGTGAGGCGCTCGGGCACGAGGAGCCGGTCCGGGCCCGGTTCGCGCTGGGCGGCCCGGTCTCCGCGGCGGCGGCGGAGAGTTGGTCGGGGGTGTCCGCGGCGGTGCACCGGGAGGTGATGACGGGCGGCGTGGCCCGCACCAACCCGCTCATCGCCGCACAGCTCACCCGGACGGCTGCCGCGACCCTGATGGCGACCCATCGCCTGCTGCCGGCCTCGGAACCGGTGCGGCACGTCGGGAACGTCGCCCACCCCGCCGTGCGCAGGGCGATCCAGCTCATGGAGGAGCGCAGCGACCAACCGCTGTCCCTGTCGGACCTCGCGGTGGCGGCCAGGCTCAGCCCCCGTGCCCTGCAGGAGGCGTTCCAGCGGTACGTGGGCCGGACCCCGCTGGCCCATCTGCGCGAGATCCGTCTGGAGCGGGCCCATCAGGACCTGCTCGCAGCCGACTCCGACGGCCCGGTCACCGTGGCGGAGATCGCCTTCCGCTGGGGCTTCTCCAACCTGGGCCGGTTCGCGGACTGGTACCGCCGCCGCTACGGGCACGCCCCGTCCCTCACGCTGCGCGGGTGAACGGCAGCGCGGGCGCGGCGGGAGAGCGTGCCCACGCCTGGCGCAAAAGCACCGTAGGGGAAACTGCGTCCGAAAACGGGCCTGTCCAAGGTGCGCGCCGCCCTCTTTCATACCGGTCGGAGGGAGCCACCCGGAGCGCAGGGGCCCGGCTCCCTCCTGTCCCCCGAAACCGCACACGACGCAAGGGATGCCCATGTCGCGAAGATCCCTCAGGACCGCAGCGGTGGCGGCGGCGCTGTCCGCCGGCGCGTTCTCCGCACAGCCCGCCCAGGGCGCACCCTCCGCCATCGCCGACCCGCCCGACGACCAGATCGTCATCGACGTCGCCACGGTCAACGGCTCCGGCTGCCGCGAAGGAACCGCCAAGGTGGCGGTCGCCGAGGACAACACGGCTTTCACCGTCACCTACAGCGACTACCTGGCCGAGGTGGGGCCGAACTCGAAGCCCACCGACCGCCGCAAGAACTGCCAGCTCAACCTGATCGTGCACGTGCCGCAGGGGTTCACCTACGCGATCGTCTCCGCGGACTACCGCGGCTACGCCTACCTGCAGCCAGGCGCCACCGGCCTGCAGAAGGCGTCGTACTACTTCCAGGGCTCCCCCGACACGGCCGCCACGAGCCACCCCTTCACCGGCCCGCAGGACGCCAACTGGCAGGCCACCGACTCCACGGACTGGGGGCAGGTGGTGTGGAAGCCCTGCGGTGAGCAGCGCAACTTCAACATCAACACCGAGGTGCGGGTCGATGTCGGCAGCTCCGATCCGACCACGACCAGTTTCATGACGATGGACTCGACCGACGGGGACATCAACACGACGTACCACTTCGCCTGGAAGCAGTGCCCGTCCTCCTGAGCCGCCCGGGCAACCGCTGACCGCGGCGGCCGGCACCGGACAGCCGGTGCCGCTCCCGGCCGGAGCGGGCCGTCCGGGATCTCGGCGCACCCCTTCGCCGGTCCGCCCGGCCGGGCGGTGGAGGGCCGAGGTCCCGGCCGGCACCGGGTGCTGTCCGCCCGGCCGGCCGCATCCCGCGAAGAGCTGCTGCGGGGCCGGTCGGAGTCCTGCGGCGCGGTCCCGACGCGGCTCGGGGCCCGTCCGGGCCGGTGGCCGGCGGACGGCCGGGGCGCTGTCCCGGCCCGGGCCATAACCGGGCGCTAACCGCAAAATGCTATTACCCGAACTCCTCGAATTCCGGAAACCTGAAGCCGGTACTTCCCTGGACGCCACGCGCGGGACATCGCGCGTCTCGGAACCCTCGGAAACTTCGGAACCTTCGGAACCTTCGGAAACGAGGAGCCTTGCGAATCACCAGGATACTCCCCACCCTCATAGCCGCCCTGCTGGCCGCCCTCAGCCTCGGCACCGCCGCGGTGGCCCAGGACCACTCCCCCACCGGCCCGGCCGCCGCCGGTGCCGCGTCCGCGGCCGGCACCCAGGACAGCGGCCCCCAGCCGATCATCGGCGGCGGATACGCCCAGAACGGGCCGTGGGCCGCCCGGTTGTTCTCCGGGGGAAGACAGACCTGCAGCTCGACGATCATCGCCCCCACCTGGATCCTGACCGCCAAGCACTGCGTCAGCGGCGGCCAGTTGTCGTTCCGCATCGGCAGCCTGGACCAGACGAGCGGCGGCACCACCGCCAACGGCACCCAGGTCTCCACCCATCCTTCAGCCGACCTGGCGCTGGTCCGCCTCGACCGGTCCGTCCAGGCGACCTACGCCCGCCTCGGCCGGCCCGGCTCGGTATCGGTCGGCCAGACCGTGCAGGTGTACGGCTGGGGCGCCACGTCCCGCTGCGGTCAGGAGATCAACTGCCAGTCCCGCTACCTGAAGTACGCGAACGTCGTGGTGACCGGCGGCTGCCAGGACGCCTACTACGGTTCGGCGATCTGCGCCCGGCGCGGTGACGGGATCACGGCGGGCGGCGATTCGGGCGGCCCGATGATGGCGAACGGCACGCAGGTCGGCGTCGCCTCCACCAGCGACCGGCAGTCGAGCACCGCGTACACCAACGTCACGCGGTACCGCTCCTGGATCCAGTCCGTCGCGGGCGTCTGAGCGATCCGAACCGGCCGGTGAGGCTGCCCGGTTCCCCGTGCCGGGTCCGGCACGGGGAACCGGGCGGCAGGACTTCCGGGATGCGGTCGACCGGCAGCGGACCGCGCCCGTTATCGGCGGTCAGGGCGGGCACGCCGCAGGGGAACCGGTGGCCATCATGGAGACCAGAGCCCGGGGACTGTCCGGGCCGAAGAGCAGGTCGAGCCCGGCTGCGGACTCGGCGGCCCGTTCCGCGCTGCGCGGGAAGAGAGCCTCCTCGTAGGCGGTGAGGGCCTTCTCCCGGTCGCCGGGGTGGGCGGCGAGGGCCTGCGCGAGTTCGGCGCCGTCCAGCATCGCGAGGTTGGCGCCCTCGCCCGCGAACGGGGACATCAGATGGGCGGCGTCCCCGAGGAGCGTGACGCCGGGCACCCGCTCCCAGCTGTGGCCGACGGGCAGGGCGTGGATCCGGCGCGGGACCAGGCGCCCGTCGGCCTCGGCGAGCAGCGCGCGCAGGCTCGGGTGCCAGTCGGCGAAGTGTTCCAGGACCGATTCCTTGGCGGCCTGCGTGTCGGTGAAGTCGATGCTGTCGAGCCAGGTTTCGCGGGCCCGCACGGCGACGTGGACGTGCAGGCTGCCGTCGGGCTCCCGGTGGCCGAGGAAGCCCCGGCCGTCCTCCGTCGCGAAGAACATCCCCCCGCCCACGAGCGCCGCCGCCGCGGGGTGGCGGACGTCGGCGTCGAGCAGGTCGAGTTCGACGAAGGAGATGCCGGTGTAGGCCGGCCGGGCGGACGAGAGCAGCCGGCGGATCCGCGACCAGGCCCCGTCGGCGCCGACCAGCAGGTCCGTCGTGATGACGCCGCCGTCGGCGAACGTCACCTCGTGGCGGCCGCCGCCCAGCGCGCGGACGGTGTCGGCCTTGGCGTTCCAGCGGACGGTGCCCGCGGGCAGCGCGCCGAGCAACAGGTCCCGCAGCCGGCCGCGGTCCACCTCGGGGCGGGTGCCGGTCCCGTCGTCCTCCTCGGCCATGCGGAGCCCCGCGTCCTTGCCGACGATGCGCACTTCCTGGCCGCCGGGGTGGATGATGCGGCGGAACCCGGCGGTCAGACCTGCTGCTTCCAGGGCGACCTGGCCGTTCTCCTCGTGGATGTCGAGCATGCCGCCCTGCGCGCGGGCGTGCGGGGCGGCGTCGAGGTCGAAGACGGCCGCCTCGATGCCGTGCACATGCAGAACGCGGGCGAGCACGAGTCCGCCGAGACCGGCGCCGACGACGGCTACGGGGTGGTGCAGGGGCATGGGGTCACCTCACTGGGTGGTAAGGACGTGGGCGGTAGCCGGGCGGTATGGGCCTGCGCGGCAGCGACCTTCGTGACAGCGGCCTGCACGCAAGGGCAGGGCCCGCGGCCGGAGTCAGGCGCGGGGGGTGTGGCGGATACCGTCCAGCAGGACGCGGAAGGCCCACCCGAGCCGCTCCTCGGGGGTGCCGGTGAACAGCTCCGCACCGACAGCGGCGAGCCGCGGATGGGTGGCGGCCGAGATGTCGGCCAGGGCGGTCCCGGCCGCCTCCGAACGCGTCTCGGCCCCGGCTCTCCCGGCTTCGTCCCGGGTGGCCTGCTCGGCTGCTGTGGCGGTGGCGGTCTGCAGCAGGACATCGACTCCCCAGGCTGCCCGGTCGTCCGGGACGCCGCCCTCGTGGAGCAGCTTCAGCAGAGTCTCCAGCAGGGCGAGGTAGTGCGGCCCCGACGGCTGGACGGCGAGCGCGGCGCGGGCGAGCTGCGGATGCGCGAAGAGGACGCGTGTGCAGGAGCCGAGAACGGCCACGGCACGCTCCTGCCAGTCACCGTCGGGGACGGCGGGATCGAGGTCGACCTCGCCCAGCAGCCCGTCCAGTACGGCCGCGTGCAGTGCGGCGGTGTTGCGGACGTAGACGTACAACGAGGCGGGCCCGGTGTCGAGCTCCCGCGCCAGCCGTCGCATCGTCACGCGCTGCAGACCTTCGGCGCGCATCAGTGCGACAGCGGTGGCGACGATGCCCTCTCTGCTCAGAGCGGGCTTGGCGGGCCGCTCCCGGCGGCTGCGGGACGCGGCGGAGTGCTGTGCGGTCACTCCTGCAGACTAACGAACATGTTCGTCACGGACAAGTTCGTCACAAACATGTTCGTTCGCTCGTCCACGCCGGTCACAGCGCGCGGCGGGAAGCCGGACCGCTCGTGTCCGTCGCCCCGGGCCGGTGGGCAGCCGGGCGGGTAGCCGGTGGGTGGCGGAATCGGGCACAACCGCCCGCGAGGGCCGCGCCGAACGCCTGTCTTGTGGAGGGTGACCCGGCGCCGATCCGTCCGGTACGAGCCCGCACCGGGGTGTGCGATTCCAGCCGCTCGGCGGCTGGTGACACGGCGACGCCGGGCGCGTTTGGAGGAGGCGGCGGCCCGGACTCCGACCGGCGCGGCCTCCGGGTCACCGGACGGCGGTGTGCCCGGCGCCGGGTCCCCCGCGGCGCCGATCCCTCGCGCCAGTCACCGCACCCGCCGCGACGCGTCGCGCTCACGGCTCCGCACGCCAGACGAGGGTGTAGCGCCAGAAGAGACGACGGCGCAGGCGCACGCCGGGCAGGATACGGCGGGCCTCCCGGGCGATGTCGGCGAAGTCCCGCTCCGGCGGGCGGGTCGCGGCGGTCATCGAGAGCGGGCGCTGCGCCGCGCGCCCCCTGGTGCGGTACCAGCCGACGGCGGCGTTCAGCGGAACCGCGGCCGCGCCCAGCGCGTGGTCGCCGACGCTCCGCGCCCGGGCGCAGCCGACGACCACGAGGGTGCCACCCGGCGCCAGTCGGCGGCGGAATGCGAGGAGTGCCTCGTCGAGCGGCAGGTGGTGGAGGACCGCCACGCAGGTGAGGACGTCGTAGGGGCCGTCGGGGAGCCCGGCGGGTGCGTCCGCGACCGTGAAGACGACCGGAGCCGCGGCGGGGGTGGCCGCTACTGCCCGGGCGGTGAGCACCGGGTCGGCGTCGACCGCGTGCACCTCCTGTGCCCGCGTCGCCAGCAGCCTGGCCAGGTCGCCGCTGCCGGAACCGACGTCCAGGGCGCGGTCGAAGCGCCGGGGGAGCCGGCGCAGGATCCAGCGGTGATAGTGCGCGTTGTGGTCCCAGGGGTGTGCCGCGTTGAAGCGGTCCAGCGCGCCCAGGATCCGGTGCGGCAGGGTCGTCATGGGGCAAGTCCATCACTCCGCCGGGCCCGGACCGGGGCCGAGGCAGGGAGCGGGGGCGGGATGCGGGGGCGGGATGCGGGAGCGGGAGCAGGATGCGGGAGCGGGATGCGGGAGCGGGATGCGGGAGCGGGATGCGGGAGCGGGATGCGGGCTGCCCGCGGCGGCGCGGTGCGCCCCGTGCGGGAGGGCGCACCGCGCTTCCGGCTCAAGCAGGCGCCGGGACCTGGCCCTTCGAGGTCTGCTCGCCTTCCTCCGCACCGCCTGCCGCACGTACCGCCGGGATGACCGCGGCGACCACCGCGGCGACGAGGGCGACTCCGCAGCCGATCAGCAGACCGGTACGGAAGCCGGTCTCCGAGGCGAGTTGGTGGCCGCCCAGGGTGATGGTCAACTGCGCGAGCACCACACCGATCACGGCCGAGCCGATGGTGGTGCCGAGCGAGCGCATGAGCGTGTTGAACCCGTTGGCGGCCGCCGTCTCGGACAGCGGCACCGAACTCATGATGAGGGCGGGCATGGCACCGTAGGCGAGGCCGACCCCGCTGTTGATCACGATGCCGACGACCATCAGCCCCCAGGCGGAGCCCATCAGGGCCAGGGACAGTCCGTACCCGGCGGAGATCACCAGGGCACCGCAGACGAGGGCGGGCTTCGGACCGCGTGCGTTGATCAGCTTCCCGCCGAGCGGCGAGACGATCATCATCATCACGCCGCCCGGTGCCATCCACAATCCGGTGGCCAGCATCGACTGCCCCAGGCCGTATCCGGTGATCTCGGGGAACTGCAGGAGCTGCGGCGCGATCAGCATGAAGGCGTACATGCCGACACCGACCAGGACCGAGGCGACGTTGGTGAGCAGCACTCGCGGCCGGGCGGTGGTGCGCAGGTCGATCAGGGGGTCACGGGTACGCAGCTCCCAGGCCCCCCAAGCCGCGAGGGCCGCTGCGGCGACGGCGAACAGGCCGAGCGTGGTAACCGAACTCCAGCCCCAGTCCGCGCCCTTGGAGATCGTCAGCAGCAGGCAGACCAGGCCGACGGCGAGACCGACTGCGCCGGGCACGTCGAAGCGCTGCCCCTCGGCACCGGCCGGGACGTCCGGGACGAGGAACCAGATCAGCGTTCCGATCAGCAGCGCGAGCCCGGCCGAGCCCCAGAACAGGGCCCGCCAGTCGGCGTACTCGGCCACCGCTGCGGCGACCGGCAGTCCGATGGCGCCGCCGATCCCCATGGAGGCGCTGACCAGGGCGATGGAGCCGCTGAGTTTCCCGGCCGGCACCACGTCGCGCAGCAGCGCGATTCCCAGCGGGACCATGCCCATGCCCATGCCCTGCAGTCCCCGGCCGACGATCATCGGGACCACGGAGGAGGAGAGGGCGCACACCACCGAGCCGACCACGAGCGGAACGACGCAGACCAGCAGCATCCGGCGCTTGCCGACGAGGTCGCCGAGGCGGCCGGAGACCGGCACGCACACGCCCGCGACCAGCAGCGTGACGGTGATCACCCATGCCGCGTCGCCGGGCGTGGTGTGCAGGATCCGCGGCAGTTCGGCGATGAGCGGGGTCACCAGGGTCTGCATGACCGCGGCGACGGTGCCGGCCAGCGCGAGCGTGGCGACGACGCCGCCAGTGCGGGAGGTCGGCTCGGGACCGTCCATGACGGGACTCCTCTGCGGGTTCGGGTTCCACCGCTCCGGAACGGCGGCAATGATTGTGCATCATACATATGATGTGCATGAGCCATATCGCATGTGCCGTGCACCCTGCGTGATACACAGGACCACTGGAGGCACGCTCGACCGCCCGGCGCGCGGCCCCCGAAGGAGGCACATGGACGAGGCCACGCGCCAGGTGGAGTACGAGCAGATGCTGCTCAGCCGCTATCTCCACCTGCACAAGTCCAAGGGGCGGCGCAAGGACAGCACGCTCGAGCGCAGCGCCTACATCCTGCTCAGCCGGATCCGGATGCAGGGGCCGATGTCCATCGGCCAGCTCTGCGACGCCTTCGGCCTCGACGCCTCCACCCTCAACCGGCAGACCGCGGCCGCCGTGCGCGCCGGGCTCCTGGAGCGCATCCCCGACCCGGACGGCGGCATGGCCCGCAAGTTCCGCACCACCGCCGAGGGCGAGCAGCGGCTGGACGAGGAGCGCGAGGGAACCGTGCGCAGCCTGGACCGGATCATGGCCGACTGGGACGACGAGGACATCGCCGCCTTCGCCGCCTACCTCAAACGCTTCAACACCGACATCGAACGCCTGGACGGCCGCCCCTGGCCCCGGCCGTAGCGCGGCCGGGCCGGCGCCGGCACCTCCGCCCGGAGCACCGGGCGGAGCCGTGCCGTGCGGCACCCCGTCCGGCCGAACCGGGGACCACGCGCAGCGCCGTGCACCGCGGTTGGGCCAGGAGCAGAACCGCGATGGAACCGGAGGACCGGAAGCCGCCCGGAAGCGAAGGCCCGGCTGCTGCCCCGCTCACCCGGGAAGCCCTCCCGCGCACGGCACAGGACGGCGGCGCGGCGACGCCTCCGCGGCCGGACCACGCGCCGACTGACCCGGCCGGACGGGTTCCGCCGGCGCAGAGGCCCGCAGGAGCGCATGTCAGCGGGCGGGAGCGCACCGGCATCCGTCCCTGGCCGTACCGGGCCGTCCCTCCGCGGTCTGATCGACGGGAGGGCCCGTACGGCTGCGGAACGGGCGGGAGTTCGTCCTGCGGCCGGACTCCGGGGGACGGGAGACCCGGAAGCATCGGCGGGGTCGGCCCGGAACCCGTCCAGGAACCCGGGCACCCGGATCCAGGAGGATCGCGATGCCCACTGAACGTCCCCCTACCGCTTCCCGCACGGCGCACGAGCGGAACCCGCGCGCGGGCGGCCCGGTCGGCACGGTGCCGGGCGTCCCGGCGTGGGCGCGCCGCGCCGCGGCCGCCGTGGTGTGGGTCGCGCTCCCGTCCGGCCTGTGGCGAGTGGCCGTCGTGCTGGGCGTGCCACTGGGGCTCGGACAGGCCGAGTACGACGCGATGCTGGTGCCGGGGTGGGGCCTGCTCGCCCTGCCGCTGCTGTCACTGCTCCAGGAAGGGCTCGCCTGGCTGACCCTCGGGCTGGTGCGGCCCTGGGGAGAGGTGTGGCCCCGGTGGCTGCCCTTCCTCGGCGGGCGGCCGGTGCCGGTGTGGGCCGCGGTCGGGCCCGCGGCGTTCGGCGCCACGGCCTGCAGCGTCTACGGCGTACTGCTCCTCTGGACGACCGCGCACGCGGAGATGGACATCGCGCGCTGGGGCAAGTGGCTTCTCGACCTGTGCTACGTGCCGATGATCGCCTGGGGGCCGCTGCTGGCAGCGGTGACCGTGCACTATTACCGCCGCCGCACCCGCGCCGGGCGGCACACGGGCCCCGCGCGCTCCTGACACACCGGCCCCGGCGGCGCGAGGGGCCGAAACTCCCTCCGCCCACCGGACGGGAGTTTCCGCACGACCGCCCGCGGTGGCTCCGCGGAGCGGCCAGGGATCTTCCCGGGATCCCCGGGGACACCTCCGGAGCGGCGTCATGCGGCCGGAGGTTCGGAGTCCCCGGGCCCGCGCGGCGGGTACGGCGCGGACTCCTGCTTGAGGGCCCGTGCCTCGCTCTTGAGGATCCGCAGGGACGTGCCGAGTGAACGCGCGGCGTCCGGCAGCCGTTTGGACCCGAAGACGAGCATCGCCACGAGCGCGACGACCACCAGGTGCCACGGCTCCAGACCGTTGCGCAGAAACATTCGCCCACCTCTCCTTCATCACTTGCTACATTGCGCAACTGTACAACCCTGAGGGCGGTGCGGCCGTCTTCTCTGTCACAGGAGCCGCACGGACGAGGAGCGCGCATGTCGGACCGCAACGCGGGGACTTCCCCGAACCGCGACGGAGACCGGAGGAACCGCCGGCGGCGGCGCACCGCCGGCAGGGCCCGGACGGCAGGGCTGCTGACGCTCTCGCTGCTGGTGCTGGCCGCCGCCGGAACCGGATGGTTCCTCCTGCGGTTGAACAGCAACATCTCCACGTTCGGTTCGGACGGGCTGAGCAGGGACCGCCCGGCCGCCGGCGCCGGCGGCCAGAACGTCCTGGTGATCGGCTCGGACGCGCGCACCGGCGGGAACGACCGGCTGGGCGGGGGCCGCAAGGACGACACGGGGCGCTCCGACACCGCGTTCCTGCTGCACGTCTTCCGGGACAGCGCGCACGCGGTGGCCGTCTCCTTCCCCCGGGACACGCTGGTGGAGATCCCCCCGTGCAAGCTGCCCGACGGCAGTTGGACAGCGGCCCGGCACAACACCATGTTCAACGCGGCGTTCTCCGTCGGAGGAAGCCGCGAGGGCAACCCGGCCTGCACCCAGAACACGGTCGAGAAGCTGACCGGGCTGCGCGTGGACCACACCGTCGTCGTCGACTTCCAGGGGTTCTCCGCGATGACCGAGGCGGTCGGCGGAGTGCCGGTGTGCGTGCCCAAAGACCTCTACCAAGGCGATCTGAACCCCAACCGGGGCTCCCGCGGCGCACGCGTCTTCCGGGCGGGCGAGCAGACCGTGTCCGGGCAGCGGGCCCTGGACTACGTCCGCATCCGGCACGGCATAGGCGACGGCTCCGACATCGGCCGGATCAAACGCCAGCAGGCGTTCGTCGGCTCACTGGTCAAGAAGATCAAGGAGAAGGGGTTCGCTCCCACGACGCTGCTGCCACTCGCCGACGCCGCCACCGAGTCCCTGACCGTGGACGAGGGCCTGGGGACGGCCAGGAAAATGGTGGACTTCGCGATGCCCCTCAAGGACATCGACCTGGAGAACACCGAGTTCGTCACCGTCCCCTGGCGCTACCAGGGCAACCGCGTCGCCGTCCGCCACCCCCAGGCGGAAAGGCTGTGGGCCGACCTGAGGGCCGACCGGCCCCGGAAGCGAAGCGGTGCCCCCGAGGCGTCCCGCGAGCCCGGCGCGCGGAGCCCGTCGGCCCCGGCGCCCCGGAAACCGGTCTCCGGTACCGGTATCAGCGTCTCCGTCCGCAACGGCACCACCACCCGCGGGCTGGCGGCCGCCGCCTCGGCGGAGCTGCGCGCCCACCACTTCACCGTGACCGGCGTCGGCAACGCGGCGGAGCGCGACCGCACGACCACGGTGCTCACCTACGGCCCCGGCGCCCGGTCGGACGCCGCGCAGCTCGCCCGGCTCTTCCCCGGCGCCCGCCTGGAAGCCGGCGACCTGCCCGGGTTGCGCGTGACGCTGGGCGCCGACTACCGGCCCCCGTCGTCGCGCGACACCGCCGCCCCGGATGCCGGAACCGGTCGGGGACCCGCGGAGGACACCGGCCGCTCGGCCGCCGACGACCCCTGCACCGACCTCTCCTACGGCTGAGCCGTCCCCGTCGGCACGGCCGCGCTCCGGAACCGGCGTCGCTCCGCGCCGGCCGGGCCGCTCCCGGTCGGCAAGGGCTTCGGACAGGCCCGGAACTCGGACACCCGCCGCGTACTACGCTGCGGCCGCATGCTGTTCCGTGAGCCGAGACCAGGAGGGCCCGCAGACGGCACCACGAAGGCCGCACGGTGGCTGGTGGTGCTCTTCCTACCGGTCTGCTGGGGCTGTTCCAGTCGGCCGGAGCCCTGCCTTCCTCGCAGACCCCCAGATGTGCGGGCACGGTCCTGGACGAGCACGGCGAAGAACTCCCGCAGACGCGGCTGCGTCCCGGGCAGACCTGCCGCACACAGGACGGACTGCGGCCGACGGGCAGCAAGACGTTCGAAGAGGCAGAGAACCTGCGTGCGCGGGAGCGGAGGGAACTGCTCGAAGAAGGCGCACTGTGCACGGCCTACGGAGCAGGCGGGCCGGCGCTGGTCCTCCACCGCCTCGGACTCCCCTGGCGCCGACCGGGCCGGGCGCCGCCCGCCCGGCCGGAGCGGGCCGACGGCACGGGCTGAGCCCTCCGGCGGCGCCGGTCCCGGGAAGGCGCGGGCGCGCTATCCGGGAGTGCGGACACCGCGCCGTCGGGCGGCGACCAGCGCGGCTCCGTACAGCGCGAGGATCAGGGCGAGCAGCGCGTACGACGCAGCAGTCAGCGCGGTGACCATGCCCAGCGCAGGCCCCAGCGGGGTGAGCGGCAGCACGATGCCGACGGCCGCGAGCAAGGCGGCAGCCAGCGGTACGGGACCGGGCCGCCGCTGCCGCGCCATCCCGCGGCCGCTGCGCAACAACACCATCACCATCGCCTGGGTCAGCAGGTTCTCGGTGAACCACCCGGCGTGGAAGAGCCCCTGACCCGCCTCGGTCGCCGCCCCGGCCACGGTCCAGGCCAGCACTCCGAAGGTGGCCAGGTCAGCGGCGGCGTTCAGCAGACCGAAGCCGGTGATGAACCGGAGGAGCTCGCCGGGGCGCAGCGCGGCGGGCCGGCGCAGTTCGGCCGGCCCCCGGCGGTCGAAGGCGAAGGCGAGCTGTGCGGCGTCGAAGAACAGATTCTGGACGAGGACCTGGGCGGGAAGCATCGGGACGAACGGGAACAGCAGCGCCGCGGCGAGCATCGCCACGGCGTTGCCGAGGTTGGAGGAGAGCGCCACCCGCAGATAGGAGGTGAGCGTGACGCTGCTGTGCCGCCCCGCGGTGACGGCGGGCTCCACCGCGGCGAACGGCCGCTCGCCCAGCACCACGTCGGCACTCTCCCGGGCGGTGGGCACCGCATCGCGCGGGCACAGTCCCACATCGGCGGACCGCAGCGCCGCGAGGTCGTTCACCCCGTCGCCGAGGAAGCCGGTGGTGTGCCCGGCCGCACGCAGGGCCGCGACCACCCGGGCCTTGTGCCGCGGAGTGCACCGGGCGAAGACGGTGACGCGCCCGACCGCCTCGGCGAGCTCCCGGTCCGCCAGCCGGTCGATGCGGTCGGCCGTCAGCACGCCCTCCGCACCGGGTTGCAGGCCGAGTTCCCGGCAGACGCGGGCCGCCGTGCCGGGGTGGTCGCCGGTGAGGATCTTGACGTCGACCCCCTGGTCCCGCAGGCCCCGCAGCGCCTCGGGGGCATCGGGGGCGAGCGCGTCGCGCAGGGCGACCAGCCCGCGGAGGGAGAGCCCGCGTTCGTCCGCGGAGCTGTACGGGCACGGGCCCGCGCGGGAGGGGCGCTCGGCGGTGGCCACGGCCAGCAGCCGCAGGCCGTCGGCGGCGTAGCGCGCCGCCGTCCTGCGCAGTTCCTCGCGTTCGGCCTCCGCCAGCACGCACCGCTCCAGTACGGCCTCGACGGCACCCTTGACGACGAGGAGGTGCGTTCCCGGGCGGTCGGACGCGCGGAGCACGGCGGTCGACAGCCGCCGGACCGGGTCGAACGGCAGCACCGCCACTCCCTCGTACTCGTCCTCGAGGCATGAGGGGCCGTACCGCTCGGTGGCGGCGTGCAGGATGGCGTCGTCCAGGGTGTCGACGACCGGGGTCTCGGCGAGCTGGAGCGTCCACAGCGCGTTGCGGGCGGCCCAGCGCAGCACCTCGGCGTCCGGCGCACCGCCCGGATTCACCGTACGGTCGAGGACCGGGCGGTCCTGGGTGAGCGTGCCCGTCTTGTCCAGGCACAGCACGTCCATGGCGCCCAGGTCGTGCAGCGCGGGCAGCCGGCGGACGATCACCTCGCGCTCGCGGGCGAGCGAGGCGGCGCCGCGGGCGAGCACTGCGGTGACCACGACCGGGAGCATCTCGGGAGTGAGGCTGACGGCGACCGCGATGGCGAACGGCAGGATCGCCACACCCCGGCCGCTGACCGCCGCGTCCGCCGCCAGCACGACCGGGGGCGTCAGCAGCATGAACCGCACCAGGATCCAGGCGGTGCCCTGCAGCGCCCGGTCGAAGGCGCTCTGCCGCGGACGGGTGTGCTGATGACCGGCGGCCAGCCTCGTCTCCCCGCCGGTGGCGAGCACGACCGCGCGCCCTCCCCCCGCAAGCACGGTGCTGCCTTGGAAGCACAGGTGCGGCTCGTCGAAGAGGGCGGTGCCGGTGGCCGGATCCGGCACGGAGAGCCCGGCACCGGGTTCTCCCACGCCGGCTCCGCCGCTTCCGGCGGACGCCTGGTGCTTGCCGAGCGGACCCGACTCCCCGGTCAGCTGCGCCTGCCCCACGACCAGGCCGGTGGAGCTCAGCAGAAGCACGTCCGCGGGCACGAGGTCGCCGGGGCCGAGCCGGATGACGTCCCCGGGCACCAGGTCGGCGGCCGGGAGTTCCCTTTCGTCCGGGCGGGCTGCGTGCGGGTCACGGCGGCGCAGCACGGTGACGGTTCCGGCGACGAGCGCGCGCAGCCCGGCGACCGAGCGGTCGGCCCGCAGTTCCCCACCGGCACGCAGGACGCAACTGACCGTCACCAGGGCCAGGATCACGCACGCGGTTCCCACCGAACCGATCGCGGCCGAGACCAGCCCCAGCAGCAGAAGGACGGCGGTGAAGGGTTCACGGACCCGCTGGACGAGGCGCCCCGCCAGCGAGGGGGTGCGCCGGACCGGTGGCGTGTTCTCTCCGTGGCGCGCCAAGCGCTCCTCGGCTTCCGCCTCGGTGAGCCCGCGCGGCCCCGTCTCCAGGAGCCGCAGTGCCGTGAGCGGAGCGTGCGCCGCGAGCGCCGTGCCGCCGCCCGGCTGCGCGGGCGCCACGTCCTCCGTGCGGTGGGCGGGTCCCGGGGCCTCAGGCACCGAATTCATGTGACCGCAGTCCGTTCACCGGCGCACCGCGGCCGAGGGCCAACTGCCGGACCATCTCGTGCACCACGGTGACGACGGCCGGGTCGTCGACCAGATACACCTGCCGTCGCCCTTCCCGCCGCGAACGCACCAGCCCGGCCAGCTTCAGCTTGGCCAGGTGCTGGCTGACGGCGGGCAGCGTCCCGCCCACCCGTTCGGCGAGGTGCGTGACATCGCACTCGCCCTGGGACAGCGCCCAGACGATGTGCACCCTGGACGGCGAAGCCAACAGGCCGAAGGCGGTGGCCGCCTGCGTCAGCAACTCGGCGGAGGGGTCCTGCCCACCGTCTGCCTCGGGTGCCACCGCTCTCCTCCCGTCCGCGCCGTGTCCCCTCGCTCCGGGCAGCCTGGGCCCGCAGAGCACCTCAGTGTAGAGCGGGCACGGACGGCACCGGTGTCGCGGCGGCCGGACGGCGCGCAGCGGAAGCCGCAGGCGGTCTGCAACGGTTCGACGGCGACACGGTGAAACCGTCGTCACGCGCACGGTGACGGCGCATCCTTGCCTGGACGCCGGGGCCGCACTCGGCCGCAGGCGGACCCCAGGAGCCAGAAGGGAAAGAGCCGATGCCCATACCCGTGTGCTCGCTGATCCTGAACGAGAACCAGAGAGTCGCCTCCGACAGCGCCTACCACGTGGTGCGCTTCCCGTTCGGCGGAGGCGAGTCCTACGACGCCGAGGGCATGCACCAGGTGCGTCAGCCGGACGGCTACGACGTCTCCGACTGGCGCGCCGACGACCGATCCGGACTGATCTGGCCCGCGGTCGACGGATGGGGGGTGGTCACCGTCATGATCCAGTGGGAGCCCGGCGACTACAGCGAACTGCGCGACCAAGTCGTACGCGATCCGCTCGGCCTCACCGACGACCCGGTGGACACCACGGCGACGGACCATCGGCGCCCCTCCCCCGGCATGCAGTGCTTCACCAAGCACCACGAGCTCTTCGTGCACCCGGACGTCCCGCTGGCCATCCGCGTCGCCCACAACGACTCCAGGTCCCGGGACCTGGTGCACGCGCAGTTCAAGCTGGCCATCCATACCTGAACTTCCCGCGCCCGGCCGGATACTCCACAGAACAGACGAGCGGATATGCGAGGGAGCGGGTGGGAGGGGGTTCCTCCCGCCCGCTCCCTGGGGGTGTGGCGGTGGTGCTGGTGTGGTGCCGGTGTGCCTGTGGGCGTGTGGGCGTGTGGGCGTGTGGGCGTGTGTGTGGGGGGTGTTGTCAGTAGGCGGAGTCGACGTTGTCCATGCTGCCGTAGCGGTCGGCGGCGTAGTTGCAGGCGGCGACGATGTTGGCGACGGGGTCGGTGAGGTCGTCGGGGGTGCCCTTGACGTGGTACTGGTCGAAGGTGGGCTGGATGACCTGGAGGAGTCCCTTGGAGGGGATGCCCTTCTGGGCGTTGATGTCCCAGTCGTTGACGGCGTCGGGGTCGCCTGCGGATTCGCGGATGATGTTGCGCTTGATGCCGTCGTAGCTGCCGGGGATGTCGTGCTTGGCCATGACGGCGCGGGCCTCGCGGATCCAGCCGTCGAGGTTGTCCGCGTACTTGCCCT
>NZ_FOGO01000020.1 GCF_900111245.1 Streptomyces qinglanensis
TAGCATCAGGTAACTGTCGTGCACCTGACGGTAGCAGCGCACCCCGCACCCCACCCACCGACTTCACCAGCGGGAACCGGAGCACAACAATCCCGCCCAGGGAACGAACCCCCACCACGGCACCGGGGAGTCGCCCCGCGGAGAGTCGGCGGCGGGGATCAGCTCCGGGCCACCGCGTGCGGAGCACGCTCCGCGGAGGAGCCCGGGGACGGCTCACCGGCATCGGCCCCCAGCGCCACGATGCGGTTGTCCGCGTCCACGTGCACCACACGCGGCTGCAGGGTGCGGGCCTCGGCGTCGTCGACCTGCGCGTAACTGATCAGGATGACCAGGTCGCCGGGGTGCACCAGGTGGGCGGCGGCACCGTTGATGCCGATGACGCCCGAGCCCGGTTCGCCCTCGATGACATAGGTCTCCAGCCGGGCGCCGTTGGTGATGTCGACGATGTGGACCAGTTCCCCGGGGAGCAGGTCGGCGGCGGACATCAACTCCGCGTCGATCGTGACCGAGCCGACGTAGTGCAGGTCGGCCTGGGTCACGGTGGCGCGGTGGATCTTGGACTTGAACATGGTGCGCAGCATGGCGTCACTCCAGGATGTGTGCTCCCTGCCCGCAGCACCGCAGGTCAAGGGCGTTCCGTGGTCGAGTCGGGTTCAGGGTACTACGCGGTAAGGGCAGAGCGCCCGGCTGCCGAGCGCCCGGCAGCGACAACATCAGGCCGCACAGCGCCCGGCGCCAGGGCCGGGCCGCGGCTACGCCGAGTCCCGGACCACCAGCTCCGGGGCGAAGATTTCGGAGGCCGGCTCGGTGCGGTCGCCGCGGATGTGCTCGTCCAGCAGGCGTGCCATCGCCGCGGCCATCTGCTCGACGGGTTGGCGCACGGTGGTCAGCGGGGGGCGGCAGGTGACGGCGGCGCTGGAGTCGTCGAGGCCGACGACCGCGACGTCCTGCGGGATACGCCGGTCCCGCTCCCGCAGCACCTCGCAGGCGCCCTGCGCCATCAGGTCGTTCGCGGCGAACACTCCGTCCAGGTCCGGGTGCTCGTCCAGCAGGGCCGCCATGGCCGTTCTGCCGCTGTCGAGCGTGAAGGCGCCCTCGGCCACCGGGACGCTGGGGTGCCCGCGGCGGGCCATCGTGCGGCGGAAACCGGCGAGCCGCTCCTGGCTCGCGGCGACGGCCAGCGGCCCGGCGATCGTGACGCTGCGGCGGCAGCCGCGGGCCAGCAGCCGCTCGGCGGCCAGGTGTCCGCCGTCCCGGTGGGCGAGGTCGACGCAACTGAGCGGGAGCGGCCGGGCCGGGCGGGCGAAGAGGACAGCGGGCAGCTCCGCCTCGGCGAGCAGCGGCGGCAGCGCGTCCTCGGCGTGGGTGGAGACCACCAGCGCGCCGTCCGCGCGGCCCTGGCGCAGGTAGGCCACGACGTCCCGGCGGGCCTCCGGGGTCTCCGCGAACATCAGGACCGGGTACATCGAGCGCGGGCGCAGATAGCCGGTGACGCCCGCCACCACGCGGCCGAAGAACGGGTCGGAGAACACCCGGGAGGCGAAGGCGTCCTGTGCCTCGTCGGAGAGGTCCCCGGCGCCGGAGACCACGAGGGCGACCGTTTCGGTGCGCCGGGTCACCAGGGAGCGGGCGGCCCGGTTGGGCGCGTATCCGGTGCGTGCGACGGCCCGCCGGACCAGGTCCTGGATGGCCGGATCCACGTTGCGGACGCCGTTGACGACGCGGGAGACCGTCGCACGGGAGACTCCCGCCTCCCGTGCGACGTCCTCCAGGGTCGGAGCCCGGCTGCTCATGCCCGGCACCCTAGCGGCGGAGGCGGCTGCCGTATAGAGCGCTCTCCAGATGTCGCCGGCCGGGCCCGGTACGGTCCGCGGCTGCGGAGCCGCTGCGGAGCCGTACCCGCGGCACGCACCGGCCCGCACGGGCGCTGCTGCCGCCCCGGCTCAGGTGTAGACGCCGAACTCGTAGAGCGAGTAGCCCCAGCCGGTGCCGCGCTGCGTCCCGTGGACGCGGACGTAGCGGCCGGTGCCGGAGACGTCGAGGTCGTCGACTCCGCCGTCGCCTCCGGTGACCTCGCGTACGGTGCGCCAGTTCCGGCCGTCGTCGGAGGTCTGGACGGTGTACTCCGTCGCGTAGGAGGTCTCCCAGACGAGTTGCACGTGCCGGAACGCGGTGCGGGCGCCGAGGTCGACGCTCAGCCACTGCGGGTCGCTCCAGTCGCTCGCCCAGCGGGTGGTGAGGTCGCCGTCCACGGCGTCGGCGGCGGTGCAGGGGCAGTCGCCGCCGCCCTGCTGCTCCGAGGAGGCCGTCGCGGGAGCGCCGAGGGCGGCGTTGGTGCCGTCGACGTCCGGCGGGACGACGCGCACGGAGCGGGACTCCACACCGACGTTGCCCTTGCCGTCCGTGGCCTTGACGTACATCTTCCACACGCCGGGGCGGTCGGGTGCGGTGACCCGGAGCCGGCCGCCGCCGAGGCCGGTGGCGGGCAGCGGAGTCAGCTCGTTGCTCTCGTCGAGATACTTGCTGTTGCTGAGCACCTCGTAGGAGAGCGGATCGCCGTCCGGGTCGGTCGCCCGCACCGACAGGGTCAGTTCGCCGCCCGCCAGCACCCGGGAGGGGTCGCCCTCGACGGACATCGCGGAGAGGACCGGCGGGGTGTTGTCGGCCTCGGTGGCGGCGCCGTAGGCCCGTTTGACGGCGTAGTAGGAGAGCCGCTTCTGACCGGCGGGCAGCAGGTTGAACCAGATGCCGCCGAAGTCGTACTCGGTGCCGTAGTGGAACATCGTCGCGCCCAGCGCCACGCCCCGGTGTCCGGTCACGCAGTCCCACGCCGCGGTGTAGCCCTCCGCCTTGGCCTGGTCGGTGGGTTCCTCGGGGATGCCGTTGGCATCGTCGGGGACCTCCCACTCGCCGGGCGGGCCGGTCTCGGTGACGATGTAGGGCTTGGTGTAGCCGCCCTGTGCCCAGGTGGACCGGATGCCGCACACGTCCTGGTAGGCGTTGACCGCGTACAGGTCCAGATCGGGTGCGTTCTCCTTGTAGTACGGCCAGGCGCCGGTCCACGCGTCGGTGGAGGTGACCGGGTGGTCCGGGTCGACGGCGTGGATCCGCACGGCGACCTCGTTGACGAAGGAGGTGTAGGCGGCGCGCTGCGCTTCGAGCGCGTCGCCGCTGTAGCAGTTCTGCAGCCCGAGCACGGACTCGTTGCCGACGTTCCACATGAGCACGCCGGGGTGGTCCTTGTACGCGTCGACCCAGCGGGTGAACTCCTCCAGCATGCTGCTCTTGTAGCCGTCGTCGGTCACGTAGTCCACGCAGCCGCCGCTGCCGGGGCCGCCGCCGGGCTGGAGCCAGAATCCGGCGATCACTCTGATGTCGTTGGCCGCCGCCGCGTCCAGCAGCGGCTTGCTGGTGGCGTCGGTGCCCCAGGTGCGGATCGTGTTGACGCCCATGGAGCGCAGGTCGGGCAGATACTTCCCGGCGTCGGAGGCGGCTGGCCCCCAGGTGAGGCCCTTGACCTGGTAGGGGCTGCCGTCCACGGTCAACTGCCAGTCGCCCTGGCTGCCGGTCACCTCGACGACGCTGCCCGCGGCCTGCGCCGGCTGCGCGGGCAGCGCGAGCGCTCCGGCGGCCAGCGCCCCGGCGACGAGGGGTGCCGCGAGACGGCGAGCGAGGGGCGCCGGGACGAGACGGCGGACGAGGGGCGCCGGGTGGAGACGGCGGACGAGAGGTGCCGCCCGGCGGCGGGTGCGGGTGCGGGGTCCGGTCATGGTGCGGCCACCCCCGCGGGCAGTTCGTAGTCCTCGTTCAGGGCCGCGCCTTCCTCGGGATGTGTCTGGTCGTAGCCGCGTGCGTCGCACTGGAGGCCGCCGACGATGCAGTGGTCGACCAGGGCGGCGAGGGTGGCGTCGTCCCAGGCGTTGAAGAAGTCGTAGTGGAACGAGTAGCTCGGGCCGCTGGCCAGCCGCGCGGCGGAGAGGTCTCCGTTGACGGGGAAGGCCATCTTGAACTCGATCATCGGCAGCGCGACCGGATGGCCGGCGGGGCAGACGTTGTCGTTCGTGCCCTCCTTGACCACCGGGTAGGCCATGTGGCTGCGGTGGTCGGCGGAGTCGAGGGAGGAGCCGTCCCAGCAGCTCGGGGCCTGGAGGCGGATGTTGAGCTGCACGTCGGCGCGGTCGGGGCAGTCGGTGGGGAACTCGGTGTTGAAGTAGCTGTCCCCGCACTCCCAGCCCTCGACGTATCCGGGGTGGTCGCGGAAGTCCTGCGGGCTCTGCGCCGGGCTGCCCACGACGAACCGCAGCCCCTCGGGGAACGGGCGGACGCTGGTGTAGTCGGTGACACCGGCCTTGTAGTAGATCGTCTGCGGGCCGACCGGCAGGATCGGCCGGTCGCCGTCGAAGAGGGTGGGCATCCAGTAGGCCGACTTGTCGCCGGGCGCCTTGCAGGTGGTGCTGCCCGCGTCGAGCGAGGCGGGGGTGCTGTCGGCGTCGGTCGTGGTGTTGCCCATGAAGGTGTGGTTGTGGGACGCGCCGGGCTGCCCGGGGAAGACGATCGGATCGTCCGGACCGGTGTGGCTGACCGCGCAGTTGGCCTGGAACTCGTGGAAGTAGCGGTGCGGCGGCTGCGCCGCGGCGGTCCCGGCCCCGGTGCCGGTTCCGGCTTCGGACGCGGTCGCGGACGCGGACGCGCCGAGTGCCGCCAGCAGTGACGCGACCACGAGCAGCGTTCCCGAGCGGTACGTCGATCTCCGTGCCATGGAGCCCTCCTGAAGGTGAGGGGTGGGGGGGCGGCGCGGCGAGCGGGCCGTCGCGCCGATGGATCGGAAAGCGCTCTCCCGGTCCGGAGTGTTGAGGCACGCGGCAGAGGTGTCAAGGAAGTGAACCAAAGGATCAGCAGCCTGCCCGCTCCGCGCACTTCGCCGCAGCAGCCCTTCCAAGCCCTTCCCGCACGTCGCTACAGGTCAGCCGCGAACTCCGGGCCCACAGGGCCGACATGGGCGACGAACGGCACCGGCCGGAAGGCGCCAGCATTCCGTCACAACTCTTGACGTCCTGTACACACGGATGAACCATTCAGCGGCGAGAGAGCGCTCCCTCACCCCCCATCGTTCATCTGATGAACAAGGAGAAGCGCCCATGCCCCCTTCCTCCGACAGTTCCTCCGACAGTTCCGCCGCCCGTTCCTCCGACACGTCTTCCACCGGCCCCGTGCCCGGCCGCCGTACCGTCCTCGGGGCCGCCGCGGCCGCCGTCCCCACGGCGCTCGTCGGCATGTCCGCACCCGCCTCGGCCGCCCCGGCACAGCGGCCGCGGCCGACGCACGCCCACCGCGCCCAGGACCTGCCCGGCGGCGGCGACCTCGGCCCCAACGTCATCGTGTTCGACCCCTCGACGCCCGGCATCCAGGCGAAGCTGGACGAGATCTTCCGGCAACAGGAGTCCGCGCAGTTCGGCAGCGGCCGCTACGCGCTGCTGTTCAAGCCCGGCACCTACCACGGACTCAACGCGCAGCTCGGCTTCTACACCTCGATCGCCGGACTGGGGCTGTCCCCCGACGACACCACCATCAACGGCGATGTGACCGTGGACGCCGGGTGGTTCGACGGGAACGCCACCCAGAACTTCTGGCGCTCGGCGGAGAATCTCGCGCTCGTCCCGGTCAGCGGCACCAACCGGTGGGCCGTCGCGCAGGCCGCGCCGTTCCGTCGGATGCATGTCCGCGGCGGTCTCAACCTCTCCCCGGACGGCTACGGCTGGGCCAGCGGCGGCTACATCGCCGACAGCCGGATCGACGGCCAGGTCGGACCGTACTCCCAGCAGCAGTGGTACACCCGGGACAGCGCGGTGGGCGGCTGGCTCAACGGCGTCTGGAACATGGTCTTCTCCGGCGTCGAGGGCGCTCCGGGGCAGAGCTTCCCCGACCCGCCCTACACCACGCTGGACACGACGCCGATCTCGCGCGAGAAGCCGTTCCTCTACCTCGACGGCGCCGACTACCGGGTCTTCCTGCCGGAGAAGCGGACCGCGGCACGCGGTGTCACCTGGGGCAGCGGCACTCCGCGCGGCACCTCGCTGCCGCTGTCCCAGTTCTACGTCGCACGGCCCGGCGACTCGGCGGCCATCCTCGACCAGGCGCTCGGCCAAGGGCTGCACCTGCTGCTGACGCCGGGTGTCTACCATCTCGACCAGCCGCTGAAGGTCGAGCGGGCCGGGACGGTCGTGCTGGGCCTGGGCTACGCGACCCTGGTGCCCGACGGGGGCACCACCGCGGTGCGCGTCGCCGACGTGGACGGGGTGCGGCTGGCCGGGTTCCTGGTCGACGCCGGGCCCACCAACTCCGAGACGTTGGTGGAGATCGGGCCGCAGGGCGCCTCCGCGGACCACTCCGCGAACCCGATCACGGTGCAGGACGTGTTCGTCCGCATCGGCGGCAGCGGCGCGGGCAAGGCCACCACCAGCATCGTCGTCAACAGCCGGCACACCCTCGTGGACCACACCTGGGTGTGGCGGGCCGACCACGGCACCGGCGTCGGCTGGGAGACGAACCGGGCCGACTACGGCGTCGTCGTCAACGGCGACGACGTGCTGGCGACCGGGCTGTTCGTGGAGCACTTCAACAAGTACGACGTGCAGTGGAACGGCGAGCGCGGCCGCACGATCTTCTTCCAGAACGAGAAGGCGTACGACGCGCCGGACCAGGCCGCCATCCAGAACGGTTCGATCAAGGGCTACGCCGCCTACAAGGTCGCCGACTCGGTCACCTCGCACGAGGCGTGGGGCCTGGGCAGCTACTGCTACTACAACGTGGACCCGACGATCGTCCAGCACCACGGCTTCGCCGCCCCGCACACCTCCGGGGTGACGTTCCACGACGTGCTGGTGGTCTCGCTGGGCGGCAACGGCCAGTACGAGCGCGTCATCAACGACACCGGCTCGCCCACCTCGGGGACGTCGACCACGCCCTCCACGGTGGTCTCCTACCCCTGATCCGGGCGGGACACCGTCCCGCCGGCCGCGCGCGGGCTCTCCGAGGCACCGTCCGTCCCGCGTCCATGCATGCGAGAGGGCCCGTACGGCAGTACTGCCGTACGGGCCCTCTCATCAGCCGAAGCCGATACGCCGGCCGGAGCCGGCTGTCAGCCGAAGCCGGGATGCGCCGGGCGGACCCGGCGCGGCGAGGTCACTTGGAGATCTTGGTGACCTGGCCGGCGCCCACGGTGCGGCCACCCTCACGGATGGCGAACTTGAGGCCCTCTTCCATGGCGACGGGCTGGATGAGCTGGACGCTCATCTCGGTGTTGTCGCCCGGCATGACCATCTCGGTGCCCTCGGGGAGGGTCACCACGCCGGTCACGTCGGTGGTGCGGAAGTAGAACTGCGGGCGGTAGTTGTTGAAGAACGGGGTGTGGCGACCGCCCTCGTCCTTCGACAGGATGTACGCCTGCGCCTCGAACTCCGTGTGCGGGGTGACCGAGCCCGGCTTGATGATGACCTGGCCGCGCTCGACGTCCTCGCGCTTGATGCCGCGGAGCAGCAGACCGACGTTCTCACCGGCCTGGCCCTCGTCCAGCAGCTTCCGGAACATCTCGATGCCGGTGACCGTGGTCGAGGTCTTGGTGTCCTTGATGCCGATGATGTCGACGTTCTCGTTCACCTTCAGCACACCGCGCTCGATACGGCCGGTGACGACCGTGCCGCGGCCGGTGATGGTGAAGACGTCCTCGATCGGCATCAGGAACGGCTTGTCGGTGTCGCGCTCCGGGGCCGGGATGGCCTCGTCGACAGCCGCCATGAGCTTGACGACGGAGTCGCCCCACTCCTTGTCGCCCTCCAGCGCCTTGAGCGCGGAGACCTTGACGACCGGAACCTCGTCGCCCGGGAACTCGTACTCCGAGAGCAGCTCACGGACCTCGAGCTCGACGAGCTCCATGATCTCCTCGTCGTCCACCATGTCGGCCTTGTTCAGGGCGACGACGATGTACGGAACGCCGACCTGGCGGGCCAGGAGCACGTGCTCCTTGGTCTGCGGCATCGGGCCGTCGGTGGCGGCGACCACGAGGATGGCGCCGTCCATCTGGGCGGCACCGGTGATCATGTTCTTGATGTAGTCCGCGTGACCCGGGCAGTCGACGTGGGCGTAGTGACGGTTCTCCGTCTGGTACTCGACGTGCGCGATGGAGATGGTGATACCGCGCTGGCGCTCTTCCGGCGCCTTGTCGATGTTCTCGAAGGCCGAAGCCTGGTTCAGCTCCGGGTACGCGTCGTGCAGCACCTTGGTGATCGCCGCGGTAAGAGTGGTCTTGCCGTGGTCGATGTGACCGATGGTGCCGATGTTGACGTGCGGCTTAGTCCGCTCGAACTTCGCCTTCGCCACTGGGGTCCTCCTGTGGACTGGTGCTGTACACCCTCCACGTTTTGCGGAGGGGTTCAGGTGGTCGTACCGAACCGGTCAGGACCCCGAGGGGGATGCCCTTGACCTGTTCGCTTGGGTGGGCCGGCGGCCGGGGCGCCCCGGCACAGTCCGCTTCGGCGACCGAGCGATCTGTACCGGAGTGCCCCGAATGCCTTTGCTCCAGCCTAAGGGGTGAGGACGGGTGTCCTCCTCGCCCCTGGACGAGTGGGTTACTCGCCCTTGGCCTTCGCGATGATCTCCTCGGCGACGTTCTTGGGAACCTCGCCGTAGGAGTCGAACTGCATGGAGTAGGTCGCACGGCCGGAGGTCTTGCTGCGCAGGTCTCCGACGTAGCCGAACATCTCCGACAGCGGTACCAGGCCGGTGACGAGCTTCGCGTTGCCCCGCTCCTCCATCGACTGGACCTGGCCGCGCCGCGAGTTGATGTCACCGATCACGTCGCCCATGTAGTCCTCGGGCGTCGTCACCTCGACCTTCATCAGCGGCTCCAGCAGGGCCGGGCTCGCCTTCCGGGCGGCTTCCTTGAACGCCATGGAACCGGCGATCTTGAACGCCATCTCGGAGGAGTCGACGTCGTGGAAGGCACCGTCGAGCAGCGTCACGCGGACACCGGTCAGCGGGTAGCCCGCCAGCACACCGAACTCCATGGCCTCCTGGCAGCCCGCGTCCACGGACGGGATGTACTCCCGCGGGATACGGCCACCGGTGACCTGGTTGACGAACTCGTACCCGTCGCCCTCAAGCGGCTCGACGGCGATCTGCACCTTCGCGAACTGACCGGAACCACCGGTCTGCTTCTTGTGGGTGTAGTCGACCTTCTCGACCTTCTTGCGGAGCGACTCGCGGTAGGCCACCTGCGGCTTACCGACGTTGGCCTCGACCTTGAACTCGCGCTTCATACGGTCGACCAGCACGTCGAGGTGCAGTTCGCCCATACCCGCGATGATCGTCTGGCCGGTGTCCTCGTTGGTCTTGACCTGGAAGGACGGGTCCTCCTCGGCCAGCCGCTGGATCGCGACGCCCAGCTTCTCCTGGTCGCCCTTCGACTTGGGCTCGATGGCGACCTCGATGACCGGGGCCGGGAAGTCCATCGACTCCAGGATCACCGGGTTGCTCGCGTCGCTGAGGGTCTCACCGGTGGTGGTCTGCTTCAGACCCATGACGGCGACGATGTCGCCGGCACCCACCGACTCGATCTCCTCACGCTTGTTCGCGTGCATCCGGTAGATCTTGCCGATGCGCTCCTTGCGGCCCTTCACCGAGTTCAGGACCTGGGTACCGGTGTGCAGCCGGCCCGAGTAGACGCGCAGGAAGGTCAGCTTGCCGAGGTGCGGGTCGCTGGCGATCTTGAACGCCAGCGCCGACATCGGCTCCTCCTCGGAGGGCCGACGCTTGATGACCTCGTCGGCGTTCTTCGGGGACTGGCCCTCGACGGCCTCGACGTCGATCGGGGCCGGCAGGTAGCGGGCGATCGCGTCGAGCAGGGGCTGCACGCCCTTGTTCTTGAACGCGGTACCGCAGAACACCGGGGTGACGGTGATGGTGCCCTCGGCGCCGGTGGAGGCGAGGGTGACGCGGCGGATCGCCGCCATGAGCTGGTCCTGGGTGGGCTCCTCGCCCTCCAGGTACAGCTCCATCATCTCCTCGTCGTTCTCCGCGACGGCCTCGAGCAGCTTGCCGCGCCACTCCTCGGCCGCCTCGGTGTGGGTGTCCGGGATGTCGACGGTGTCGTACATCTCGCCCATCTTGGCCTCGGGCGACCAGACGAGGGCCTTCATCGACACCAGGTCGACGACGCCCTTGAAGTCGGCCTCGGTGCCGATCGGCAGCTGCATGACCAGCGGCACCGCACCCAGGCGGTCCACGATCATGTCCACGCAGCGGTGGAACTCGGCGCCGGTGCGGTCGAGCTTGTTGACGAAGCAGATACGCGGAACGCCGTAGCGGTCGGCCTGCCGCCAGACCGTCTCGGACTGCGGCTCCACACCGGCGACACCGTCGAACACCGTCACGGCACCGTCGAGCACGCGCAGCGCACGCTCCACCTCGACGGTGAAGTCGACGTGGCCCGGGGTGTCGATGATGTTGATGGTGTAGTCGACGCCGTTGAGCGGCCAGTGAGTGGTCGTCGCGGCCGACGTGATCGTGATGCCGCGCTCCTGCTCCTGCTCCATCCAGTCCATCGTGGCAGCGCCGTCGTGGACCTCACCGATCTTGTAGCTGCGACCGGTGTAGAAGAGGATCCGCTCGGTGGTCGTCGTCTTGCCCGCGTCGATGTGCGCCATGATCCCGATGTTGCGGACCTTGGCAAGGTCAAGTGAAGTGGTAGCCATAAGGCTTCAGTCTTCTCTCGGTCTCGATGGGGGTAGCGACTACCAGCGGTAGTGCGCGAAGGCCTTGTTGGACTCGGCCATCTTGTGCGTGTCCTCGCGCTTCTTCACGGCGGCGCCGAGCCCGTTGGAGGCGTCGAGCAACTCGTTCATCAGGCGCTCGGTCATGGTCTTCTCGCGGCGGGCGCGGGAGTAACCCACGATCCAGCGCAGCGCGAGCGTGGAGGAACGGCCGGGGCGGACCTCGACCGGAACCTGGTAGGTGGCGCCACCGACACGGCGGGAGCGGACCTCGAGGGTCGGCTTGACGTTCTCCAGCGCGCGCTTCAGCGTGATGACCGGGTCGTTGCCGGTCTTCTCGCGCAGCCCTTCCATGGCGCCGTAGACGATGCGCTCGGCGGTGGAGCGCTTGCCGTTCAGCAGCACCTTGTTGATGAGGGAGGTCACCAGAGGAGAGCCGTAGACCGGGTCGATGATGACCGGGCGCTTCGGGGCGGGGCCCTTACGAGGCATTCTTACTTCTCCTTCTTGGCGCCGTAGCGGCTGCGAGCCTGCTTGCGGTTCTTGACGCCCTGCGTGTCGAGGGAGCCGCGGATGATCTTGTAGCGAACACCCGGCAGGTCCTTCACACGGCCACCACGCACGAGCACGATGGAGTGCTCCTGCAGGTTGTGACCCTCACCCGGAATGTAGGCGGTCACCTCGATCCCGCTGGTCAGGCGCACACGGGCGACCTTGCGCAGGGCCGAGTTCGGCTTCTTCGGGGTGGTCGTGAAAACACGCGTGCAGACGCCGCGGCGCTGGGGCGAACCCTCCAGTGCGGGCGTCTTGTTCTTCTCGACCTTGTCCTGCCGGCCCTTGCGGACCAGCTGCTGGATCGTAGGCACCGTTTCTCCGGTTTCTGTGTGCCAGTCTCGGTAAAGCTAACCTGGGCCATACCCGACCCACGAGGTCGGGTGTGTCGAAGACTGCAGATCCCCGCTGAGGGCGGAAGACTTCTCCATGGTGAGAAGCATGCAGATCCCGGTATCACCTGCTGCGCGCACCGTCACCGCGATCGCGGGGGACAACAGCGCAGGGGACACCCCAGGCACAGGAATTGAGGGTACCTACCTCATGGGCTGGGGTCAAAACAAATGGGGCGGCCACGATAGCGCCCCCGACCTGCGAGAAGAAGGGCACCGAGCCGCCCAGGGAGCCGACGCGCCGTACCGCTGCGCCCCCGCCGGCCCCGCCGGCAGCCCCGGACCTCGTCAGGCTGTCGCCAGGATCACCCCGAAGACGATGGCCAGGAACACCCCGATGGCCACCCAGCCGAGCACCAGACCCGCCATCGCCAGGCCCGCGCCCTGCTCCCCCGTCCTGCGGATCTCGGCCCGCGCCTTGTGCCCGAGGATCACCGCGGGGATCGCCGTCAGCCCGTACATCGGCGTCAGCACCCCGCAGACCAGTGCGCCGATCGCCGAACCGTTGGTGCTCGGCGGAGGCGGCGGCAGGAAGGTACGCGGCACCGCCGGATAGACGGGCTGCTGCGACGGCATCGGGACCGGCCCCTGCGGCAGATCCGCGATGAGCATGTTCAGCTCCCCGTACGTCTGCGCGTGCGAGGCGCGGGCCAGCCGCTGCTCGTACTCGTCCTGCCCCAGCCGGCCCTCGGTGAAGCCGGCCTTGAGCACATCGATCGCCCGCTCCCGGTCCGTGTGCGCGGCGCGCATCTGGCCCACCTGCTGGCCCTGGGCCGGATAAGCCCCCGGACTGTGGCCCTGACTCGGGACAAGACCGGGCTGCTGCCCCTGGCCCGGAACACCCCGGGCATTCCACGGTCCGTACGCCACCGGCCCCCACCTCCCAGCTCGCTTACCGTCCCCTCCATCATCCATGACGCGCGCGGTCCGCGGACGGTTCGGCCGGTGCCGATACCGCGGGCCGGAGAACGACCGCGGGGCGGCCACCCCTCTCGGGTGACCGCCCCGCGGCGGATACCTCCGTCATCCGCCGTATCCGGCGGAGACTCGGGCGCAGGCGACTCAGGCGTTGTACGGCCCGTAGTCGTAGTCCTCCAGCGGGACCGCCTGGCCGGAGCCGGTGCCGAAGGGCGAGTAGTCGATGTCGTCGTAACCGACGGCCGAGTACATCGCGGCCTTCGCCTCCTCGGTGGGTTCGACCCGGATGTTGCGGTAGCGGGACAGGCCCGTACCGGCCGGGATGAGCTTACCGATGATGACGTTCTCCTTGAGGCCGATCAGGGAGTCCGACTTGGCGTTGATCGCCGCGTCGGTCAGGACCCTGGTCGTCTCCTGGAAGGACGCCGCCGACAGCCACGACTCGGTGGCCAGCGACGCCTTGGTGATACCCATGAGCTGCGGACGGCCGGAGGCCGGGTGGCCGCCCTCCTGCACCACGCGCCGGTTCTCGCCCTCGAACTTGGTGCGCTCCACCAGCTCGCCGGGCAGCAGCTCGGCGTCGCCGGACTCGATGATCGTCACCCGGCGCAGCATCTGCCGGATGATGATCTCGATGTGCTTGTCGTGGATCGACACACCCTGCGAGTTGTAGACCTTCTGGACCTCGCCCACCAGGTGCACCTGGACCGCGCGCTGGCCGAGGATACGGAGCACGTCGTGCGGGTTCTCCGTACCGACGGTCAGCCGCTGGCCGACGGAGACGTGGTCGCCCTCGCCCACCAGGAGGCGGGCCCGCTTGGAGACCGCGTAGGAGGTCTCGTCCGAGCCGTCGTCCGGGGTGACGATGACCTTCTTGGTCTTCTCCGTCTCCTCGATCCGCGCCCGGCCGGCCGACTCGGAGATCGGCGCGACACCCTTGGGCGTCCGGGCCTCGAACAGCTCGACGACACGCGGCAGACCCTGGGTGATGTCGTCACCGGCCACACCACCGGTGTGGAAGGTACGCATCGTGAGCTGGGTGCCGGGCTCACCGATCGACTGGGCCGCGATGATGCCGACGGCCTCGCCGATGTCGACCAGCTTGCCGGTGGCCAGCGAGCGGCCGTAGCACATGGCGCAGGTGCCCACGTGCGACTCGCAGGTGAGGATCGAGCGCGTCTTGACGGTCTCGATGCCGTGCCGGACCAGCTCGTCGATGAGCACGTCGCCCAGGTCGGTACCGGCCGGGGCCAGCACCATGCCGTCGACGACGATGTCCTCGGCGAGGCAGCGCGCGTACACGCTGGTCTCGACGTCCTCCGCCTTGCGCAGCACACCGTCCTCGCCCTTGGAGGCGATGGACAGCTTGAGGCCGCGGTCGGTCCCGCAGTCCTCCTCGCGGATGATCACGTCCTGCGAGACGTCCACCAGACGCCGGGTGAGGTAACCCGAGTCCGCCGTACGCAGCGCCGTGTCGGCGAGACCCTTACGGGCACCGTGCGTGGAGATGAAGTACTCCAGCACGGAGAGGCCCTCGCGGAAGGACGCCTTGATGGGACGCGGGATGGTCTCGTTCTTGGCGTTGGACACCAGACCGCGCATACCCGCGATCTGACGCATCTGCATCATGTTCCCTCGGGCGCCCGAGTCCACCATCATGAAGATCGGGTTCGTCTTCGGGAAGTTCTCGTTCATCGCCTCGGAGACCTCGTTGGTCGCCTTGGTCCAGATGGCGATGAGCTCCTGCGTGCGCTCGTCCTTGGTGATCAGACCGCGCTCGTACTGCTTCTGGACCTTCTCGTCCTGCGCCTCGTAACCGGCGATGATCTCCGGCTTGGCGTCCGGGACGACGACGTCCGTGATCGCGATGGTGACACCCGAGCGGGTCGCCCAGAAGTAACCGGCCGACTTCAGGTTGTCCAGCGCCGCGGCGACGACGACCTTGGGGTAGCGCTCGGCCAGGTCGTTGACGATCTGGGAGAGCTGCTTCTTGCCCACGGTGTAGTCGACGAACGGGTACTCCTCGGGCAGCAGCTCGTTGAAGAGCGCCCGGCCCAGCGAGGTGTGCAGCCGGAACGGGTCACCGGGCTGCCATTCCTGCTCGCCCTCCTCCGGCGCCGGCGGGGTCCAGCCCAGCGGCGGAGTGGTGCCGACCGGGAACCGGATGTCGATCTTCGCCTGGAGCGACAGCTCCCCGGCGTCGAACGCCATGATCGCTTCCGCGGTGGAGTTGAACGAGCGGCCGTCGCCCTTGGTGACGCGCTGCTCCTCGTCCGTGGTGAGGAAGAACAGGCCCAGGACCATGTCCTGCGTCGGCATCGTCACCGGCCGGCCGTCGGCCGGCTTGAGGATGTTGTTCGAGGACAGCATCAGGATGCGGGCCTCGGCCTGCGCCTCCGCGGACAGCGGCAGGTGCACGGCCATCTGGTCACCGTCGAAGTCCGCGTTGAACGCGGTGCACACGAGCGGGTGAATCTGAATGGCCTTGCCCTCGACGAGCTGCGGCTCGAACGCCTGGATGCCGAGGCGGTGCAGGGTCGGCGCACGGTTGAGCAGCACCGGGTGCTCCGCGATGACCTCTTCCAGCACGTCGTAGACGACCGTGCGGCCGCGCTCGACCATGCGCTTGGCGCTCTTGATGTTCTGCGCGTGGTTGAGGTCCACCAGCCGCTTCATCACGAACGGCTTGAACAGCTCCAGCGCCATCGCCTTGGGCAGCCCGCACTGGTGCAGCTTGAGCTGCGGGCCGACGACGATGACCGAACGGGCCGAGTAGTCGACGCGCTTGCCCAGCAGGTTCTGCCGGAAGCGGCCCTGCTTGCCCTTGAGCATGTCGGACAGCGACTTGAGCGGGCGGTTGCCCGGACCGGTGACCGGACGGCCGCGGCGGCCGTTGTCGAACAGCGCGTCGACGGCCTCCTGGAGCATCCGCTTCTCGTTGTTGACGATGATCTCGGGCGCACCGAGGTCGAGAAGCCGCTTCAGCCGGTTGTTCCGGTTGATCACCCGGCGGTACAGGTCGTTCAGGTCGGAGGTGGCGAACCGGCCACCGTCGAGCTGCACCATCGGACGCAGGTCCGGCGGGATGACCGGCACGCAGTCCAGCACCATGCCCTTGGGGCTGTTGCTGGTCTGCAGGAACGCGGAGACGACCTTGAGCCGCTTGAGCGCGCGGGTCTTCTTCTGCCCCTTGCCGGTGCGGATGATCTCGCGAAGCCTCTCCGCCTCCTCGTCCAGGTCGAAGGTCTCCAGGCGCTTCTGCAGTGCGGCAGCGCCCATGGAGCCGTCGAAGTAGGTCCCGAAGCGGTCGCGCAGCTCGCGGTAGAGCAGCTCGTCGCCCTCCAGGTCCTGCACCTTGAGGTTCTTGAAGCGGTTCCAGACCTCGTCCAGCCGGTCCAGCTCGCGCTGGGCGCGGTCGCGGATCTGCTTCATCTCGCGCTCGGCGCCCTCGCGCACCTTGCGGCGCACGTCGGCCTTGGCGCCCTCGGCCTCCAGCTCGGCCAGGTCGCCTTCCTGCTTCTTGGCGCGGGCCTCCAGGTCGGAGTCCCGGCGCTGCTCGATGTGCTGGCGCTCCACACCGACGTGCGCCTCCAGGGAGGGCAGGTCGCGGGTGCGGCGCTCCTCGTCGACGTACGTGATCATGTACGCCGCGAAGTAGATGACCTTCTCCAGGTCCTTCGGGGCCAGGTCGAGCAGGTAGCCCAGCCGCGAGGGAACGCCCTTGAAGTACCAGATGTGGGTGACGGGCGCGGCGAGCTCGATGTGGCCCATCCGCTCACGGCGCACCTTGGCGCGGGTCACCTCGACGCCGCAGCGCTCGCAGATGATGCCCTTGAAGCGGACGCGCTTGTACTTGCCGCAGTAGCACTCCCAGTCCCGGGTCGGACCGAAGATCTTCTCACAGAAGAGTCCGTCCTTCTCGGGCTTGAGGGTGCGGTAGTTGATGGTCTCCGGCTTCTTGACCTCGCCGTGCGACCACTGACGGATGTCGTCAGCGGTGGCCAGGCCGATTCGCAGTTCGTCGAAGAAGTTGACGTCGAGCACTCTCGTCAATCCCTCTCAGGGTCGTGTGTCAATGGTCTGAACGGGGTCGCGGGGAGGGCCGGGACACGCGGGGCGTGCCCCGGCCGACTCCGTCAGACCTCTTCGACGCTGCTCGGCTCGCGCCGGGACAGGTCGATTCCGAGCTCCTCCGCCGCGCGGAAGACGTCCTCGTCGGTGTCGCGCATCTCGATCGACATGCCGTCCGAGGACAGCACCTCGACGTTGAGGCAGAGCGACTGCATCTCCTTGATGAGCACCTTGAAGGACTCGGGGATGCCCGGCTCGGGGATGTTCTCGCCCTTGACGATGGCCTCGTAGACCTTCACGCGGCCGGTGACGTCGTCGGACTTGATGGTCAGCAGCTCCTGCAGCGCGTACGCGGCGCCGTACGCCTCCAGGGCCCACACCTCCATCTCACCGAAGCGCTGGCCACCGAACTGGGCCTTACCACCCAGCGGCTGCTGGGTGATCATGGAGTACGGACCGGTCGAACGGGCGTGCAGCTTGTCGTCGACCAGGTGGTGCAGCTTGAGGATGTACATGTACCCGACCGAGATCGGGTCCGGGAACGGCTCGCCGGAGCGGCCGTCGAAGAGCTGCGCCTTGCCGGAGGGCTGGACCATCCGGTCGCCGTCCCGGTTGGGCAGCGTGGCCTGGAACAGACCGGCGATCTCGTCCTCGCGGGCGCCGTCGAAGACCGGCGTCGCCACGTTGGTCTTCGGGTCCACCTCGTCGGCACCGATGGACTGCAGGCGCTGCATCCACTCCTCGGAGCCCTCGACCTTCCAGCCCTGGGAGGCCAGCCAGCCCAGGTGGATCTCCAGGACCTGGCCCGGGTTCATCCGGGAGGGGACACCCAGCGGGTTGAGGATCACGTCGACCGGGGTGCCGTCCTCCAGGAACGGCATGTCCTCGACCGGCAGGATCTTCGAGATGACGCCCTTGTTGCCGTGCCGGCCGGCGAGCTTGTCACCGTCGGTGATCTTGCGCTTCTGGGCGACGTAGACCCGCACGAGCTGGTTGACGCCGGGCGGCAGCTCGTCGCCCTCCTCGCGGTCGAAGACCCGGACGCCGATGACCTTGCCGGTCTCGCCGTGCGGCACCTTCAGCGAGGTGTCGCGGACCTCGCGCGCCTTCTCACCGAAGATCGCGCGCAGCAGCCGCTCCTCGGGGGTCAGCTCGGTCTCACCCTTGGGGGTGACCTTGCCGACGAGGATGTCGCCCGCCTCGACCTCGGCGCCGATGCGGATGATGCCGCGCTCGTCGAGGTCGGCCAGGACCTCCTCGGAGACGTTCGGGATGTCCCGGGTGATCTCCTCGGGGCCGAGCTTGGTGTCGCGGGCGTCGACCTCGTGCTCCTCGATGTGGATCGAGGAGAGGACATCGTCCTGCACCAGCCGCTGGCTGAGGATGATCGCGTCCTCGTAGTTGTAGCCCTCCCACGGCATGAAGGCCACGAGCAGGTTCTTGCCGAGCGCCATCTCACCCTCGTCGGTGGACGGGCCGTCGGCCAGCACCTGGCCCTCGATGACGCGGGCGCCCTCGTCCACGAGCACCTTCTGGTTGAAGGAGGTGCCCTGGTTGGAGCGGGTGAACTTGGCGACGCGGTAGGTGGTGTACGTGCCGTCGTCGTTGGCCACCGTGACGTAGTCGGCGGAGACCTCCTGGACGACACCGTCCTTCTCGGCCTTGATGACGTCGCCGGCGTCGACCGCGCAGCGGTACTCCATACCGGTGCCGACCAGCGGGGACTCGGCCTTGATGAGCGGCACGGCCTGCCGCATCATGTTCGACCCCATCAGGGCGCGGTTGGCGTCGTCGTGCTCCAGGAACGGGATCATGGCGGTCGCGACCGACACCATCTGGCGCGGCGAGACGTCCATGTAGTCCACGTCGTCGCCCGGGATCAGGTCGACCTCGCCGCCGCGGCGGCGGACCAGCACCCGGTCCTCGGCGAACCGCATCTCCTCGGTGAGGGGCGCGTTCGCCTGGGCGATCACGAAGCGGTCCTCCTCGTCGGCGGTGAGGTAGTGCACCTCGTCGCTGACGACACCGTCGATCACCTGGCGGTACGGGGTCTCGACGAAACCGAAGGGGTTCAGCCGGCCGTAGGAGGCGAGCGAGCCGATCAGACCGATGTTCGGGCCTTCCGGCGTCTCGATCGGGCACATCCGGCCGTAGTGCGAGGGGTGCACGTCACGGACCTCGAAGCCGGCCCGCTCCCGGCTGAGACCACCCGGGCCCAGCGAGTTGAGGCGCCGCTTGTGGGTGAGCCCGGAGATCGGGTTCGTCTGGTCCATGAACTGGGAGAGCTGGCTGGTGCCGAAGAACTCCTTGATGGAGGCGACGACCGGCCGGATGTTGATCAGGGTCTGCGGCGTGATCGCCTCGACGTCCTGCGTGGTCATCCGCTCGCGCACCACGCGCTCCATACGGGCGAGACCCGTGCGGACCTGGTTCTGGATCAGCTCACCGACGTTGCGCAGCCGGCGGTTGCCGAAGTGGTCGATGTCGTCGGTCTCGATGACGATCGTGTCGCCCTCGGCGGACTGCGACTCGGCCTCGCCCGCGTGCAGCTTCACCAGGTACTTGATCGTGGCGATGATGTCGGCGGTGGTCAGCACGCCGGAGTCCAGCGGCTCGTCGCCGCCGAGCTTCTTGTTGATCTTGTACCGGCCGACCTTGGCCAGGTCGTAGCGCTTCGGGTTGAAGTAGAGGTTCTCCAGCAGCGTCTGCGCGGCCTCGCGGGTCGGCGGCTCACCCGGGCGCAGCTTGCGGTAGATGTCGAGCAGCGCGTCGTCCTGGCCCTGGGTGTGGTCCTTCTCCAGGGTGGCGCGCATGGACTCGTACTGGCCGAACTCCTCGAGGATCTGCTCGGTGGTCCAGCCGAGCGCCTTGAGCAGGACGGTGACCGACTGCTTGCGCTTGCGGTCGATGCGGACACCGACCATGTCGCGCTTGTCGACCTCCATCTCCAGCCAGGCACCGCGGGAGGGGATGACCTTGGCGGAGTAGATGTCCTTGTCGGAGGTCTTGTCGATCGAGGAATCGAAGTAGACGCCCGGGGACCGGACGAGCTGGGTGACGACGACACGCTCGGTGCCGTTGATCACGAAGGTGCCCTTGTTGGTCATGAGCGGGAAGTCGCCCATGAAGACCGTCTGCGACTTGATCTCGCCGGTCTCGTTGTTCGTGAACTCGGCGGTGACGAACAGCGGAGCCGCGTACGTGAAGTCGCGCTCCTTGCACTCGTCGATCGAGTTCTTGGGGGGCTCGAAGCGGTGGTCGCGGAATGTCAGCGACATCGACCCGGAGAAGTCCTCGATCGGCGAGATCTCCTCGAAGATCTCCTCCAGACCGGACTTGGTGGGAACGTTCTGTCCGCTGTCCAGCGCGGCCTCGACGCGAGCCTTCCAGGCTTCGTTGCCGAGCAGCCAGTCAAAGCTCTCGGTCTGGAGCGCGAGAAGGTTCGGAACCTCGAGGGGCTCCTTGATCTTCGCAAAAGAGATACGCAGCGGGGCAGTGCTGGCGCCGTTGTTCGAATTGGCAGTCGAGGCAGTGCGCGAGGCGGCCAAGAGGGGGTCCTTCCGAGGGCTCGGACTCTCTACACGCATACCGGTGCCCCTGGTGACGGGCAGGGGGCAGCTAATAGGCAGCGCAAAGGGTCAGTGTAGCCACATGGCCCACTGATGTCCAGTAAGGATGACGGGAAACCGGCTCACGCCCCGGTCTCCACCTCCTGCGATTGTTCTGCTCCGTCCCGCCCGGTCCCCGGCGGCCTCGATTCGCCAGGGTGGACGCGCCTGCCGCGGCTCGTCGTGCCTGCCGCAACACTTCCCGCTTCGCCGCCGATCCATGCCTCGGAGTTCGGATCGATGTGACGACGCGCCCCGAGAATTGCGCGCTGCGTGCCGTTCGTCAAGGGCCTCAGGGACAACGAAGATCACCATACCCGCCGAGGCCCGCGCAGGGTGCGACCGTCCGGCAAAGGCGAAGGGCGACCACCCGTCTGGGTGATCGCCCTTCGCTGCACGGCTACCCCGCACGGAGTAGCCCGCGGTCTGCCGCGATGACTCGGTGAGCCGGTGGCTCAGCGAGTACGGGTCACTTGACCTCGACCGACGCGCCGGCGCCCTCGAGGGACTCCTTGGCCTTGTCGGCGGCGTCCTTGGCGACCTTCTCGAGGACCGGCTTCGGGGTGCCGTCCACGAGCTCCTTGGCCTCCTTCAGACCCAGCGAGGTCAGCTCCCGCACGACCTTGATGACCTGGATCTTCTTGTCGCCGGCGCCGGTCAGGATGACGTCGAACTCGTCCTGCTCGGGCTCGGCCTCGGCAACCGGGGCGCCCGGGGCCGCGACGACGGCGGCGGCCGGGGCGGCGGCCTCGACGTCGAACTTCTCCTCGAACTTCTTCACGAAGTCCGACAGCTCGATGAGGGTCATCTCCTCGAACTGGGCAAGCAGTTCGTCCTGGCTGAGCTTCGCCATGGTTGTGGTCCTTCCACTTCAGTCGGCTGGTGCCGGATCAATATGTCGGCGGGCTTACGGCCCGCTGTGACCGAATACGGTGAGTGAGCTGAGGCGAGCGGTGCGCGGTGCTCCGCCGGAGCGGACCACCGGGTGCACCCGGCGCCGGTACTACTCGGACTCGGTCTCGGCGGGAGCCGTGGTGTCGGCACCGCCCTGCTCTTCGACCTTGCTGCGAAGCGCGTCCGCGGTGCGGACGAACTTCGAGAGCGGGGCCTGGAAGGTCGCCGCGGCCTTGGCCATGGACGCCTTCATGCCACCGGCCAGCTTGGCGAGCAGCACCTCGCGGGACTCGACGTCCGCGAGCTTCTTGAGGTCGTCGGCGCCGTAGAGCGAGCCGTCGACGATTCCGCCCTTGATCACGAGGGCGGGGTTGTCCTTGGCGAAGTCACGAAGACCCTTCGCCGCCGTGACCGGGTCACCGGTCACGAAGGCCACAGCCGAGGAGCCCGTCAGGAACTCGTCGAGCTCGTTGATCCCGGCCTCGTTGGCCGCGATCTTGGTCAGCGTGTTCTTCACCACACGGTACTGAGCGTTCTCACCGAGTGCACGGCGCAGCTCCCTGAGCTGCGCCACGGAGAGTCCGGTGTACGCGGTGACCACAGCGGCGTTGGAGTCACGGAACTTGTTCGTGATCTCGTCGACGGCTGCGATCTTGTCGGGAGCGACCTGTTCCCTCGCCATGAGCCTCGGCCTCCTTCCGGGTGATGAGGACCGCTCGGAAGGGGCTGAACACGACAAACGCCCCAGCGCAGGCGCATGGGGCGTCACCTCGACCGGAATGCACACGGCACGCCGGGAGTTCTTCCTCAATCACCTGCGCGGGTCGTCCGCAGCGAGCGGATCCTTCGGCCGACGGCGCTCTGAGTGCGCACGACGACGACCAGCGGTCTTTGGCTTCACAGGGAGAATACGCGAACGTGCCCGGGACCGCCAAATCCGGTCCCGGGCACGCAGGGCCCGCGGCTGTCCGGCACCCCGGGCCGCCGCGGCGGACAGCCCGGTACTGCGCCGGACCCTCCGCCGGAGACCGGTGAGCGCCCGGTCGGCCCCGGCGGGCGCCGGTCAGCTCCGGCAGGTGCCGGTCAGCTCTGGCGGGTGCCGCCGCTCATCATCGCCGAGGCGTCCGTGGTCTCGGAGGCGGGCGGGGCGGTCACGTTCACCGGGGTGCCGTAGTCCGAGTAGTAGTTCGTGGCGTCGATGCCGGTCGAGCCGTCCTCGCTCTTGGCCGTCTCGTGCTTCTTGACCAGCAGGTCGTCCTCATCGATCCACAGATCGATCTTCTCCTTCTCCAGGCCCTGCTGCTTGAACTGCTTCTCCAGGGCGTCGAGGTCCTCCTCGGAGAGGTCCTTGGACTGCATCCGGGTCAGCTCGTTGACGGAGATCGTGCCCGAGTAGTGCGTCGCCTTCTTGCCGCGCACCGTCTCGGTACCGAGCGCCTTGACCTTGCCCGAGGCCAGCACGAGCTGGACCGAGCGGGCCGGGTTGTTGTTCTGCATCTGGTCCTTGAGCATGGCGCCCGAAGCGCCGCCCTTCTCGGCCAGCACGTCGTAGTCGTACTTCATCCACGTCTTGCCGCCGGGCGCACCGGACGCGGGGTGGACGTACATCGCGTCGGGCAGGTAGCGCGCCTCCGCCGACTGGTTGCCGGCACCGCCCATGGTCAGGTCGGCCTCGCCCTTCATGCCGCCGCCGGACCAGTCGAAGGAACCCTCCATCTCGGTCTTCATCGACTTGCCCTGGACCGTCTGGTTGTTGACGCCCTCGACCTTGGCGGAGTTCTGGTTGTCGGTGGCCTTCGACGCCTTCTTCAGCGCCGCCAGCGCGCCCTGGAGGGCCGACCCGCCGGCCTTGTCCGCACCGCTCCCGCCGCTTCCGTCCGCCTTCTCGCTGCCGCACGCCGTCAGCCCGGCTATCAGCGCGATACCCGCGGCTGCAGCAGCCACCCTCGTCTTCCGCATGGGACTCAGCCCCCCTGTTGCTGTACGGACCCCACGGGGCCCCGTTCTTACCCGCACCTTATGCAACACAGGAGACGCGGCACACACCGGTTCGGGTTCCAGGATTCCCGGGACCCGGCGCCACCGGCCCGGAGGAGCGCCGGAAAGGCCCGGAGAGCGCGGCTCCCGGCTCCCGGCTCCCGGCTCCCGGCTCCGGGAACGACGCGAGGCCGGTGCCCGCCCCAGGGGAGCGGGCACCGGCCTCGGTGCGCCGTAAAGCTGCCGGCCGGTCGCGGATCAGGCCGCGGCGGCCGGGTCCTCCTCGACGAGGAGGTTGCGGGTGCGGTTCGGGTCGACCGGCACACCCGGGCCCATCGTGGTGGTGAAGGATGCCTTCTTGATGTACCGGCCCTTCGCCGCCGCGGGCTTCAGCCTGGTGATCTCCTCAAGGGCAGCGGCGTAGTTCTCGACGAGCTGCTGCTCGCCGAAGGACGCCTTGCCGATGATGAAGTGCAGGTTGGCGTGCTTGTCGACGCGGAACTCGATCTTGCCGCCCTTGATGTCGTTCACGGCCTTGGTCACGTCGGGGGTGACGGTGCCGGTCTTCGGGTTCGGCATCAGGCCACGCGGACCGAGCACGCGGCCGAGGCGGCCGACCTTGCCCATCAGGTCCGGGGTGGCGACGACGGCGTCGAAGTCGAGACGGCCGCCGGCGACCTCCTCGATGAGCTCGTCGGAGCCGACGATGTCGGCCCCTGCGGCCTCCGCCGCCGCAGCACGGTCGCCGGTCGCGAAGACCAGGACCCGGGCGGTCTTACCGGTGCCGTGCGGGAGGTTGACGGTGCCACGGACCATCTGGTCGGCCTTGCGCGGGTCGACACCCAGGCGCATGGCGACCTCGACGGTCGCGTCGAACTTCTTCGTGGAGGTCTCCTTGGCGAGGCGGACGGCCTCCAGCGGCGCGTACAGCCGCGCCTTGTCGATCTTCGCGTCCGCTTCGCGGAGAGTCTTGCTGCGCTTCACTGCTGCTCCTGACGGTATGGAGTCGTGGTGCGGACCAGCGCCTGGCCCTGCCACGGGGGTGGGATCGGTTGCCGGGGGCTCAGCCCTCGACGGTCACACCCATGGAACGGGCGGTACCGGCGATGATCTTCTCCGCCTGGTCCAGATCGTTGGCGTTGAGGTCGGGCATCTTGGTCGTGGCGATCTCGCGCACCTGGTCGCGGCTGATCTTGGCGACCTTGGTGGTGTGCGGGGTGCCCGAGCCCTTCTCGACGCCCGCGGCCTTGAGGATCATCTTCGAGGCCGGCGGCGTCTTGGTGATGAAGGTGAAGGAGCGGTCCTCGTAGACCGTGATCTCCACCGGGATCACCCAGCCACGCTGCGACTCGGTCGCCGCGTTGTAAGCCTTGCAGAACTCCATGATGTTGACGCCGTGCTGACCCAGCGCCGGGCCGACCGGCGGAGCCGGGTTGGCCGCACCGGCCTGGATCTGGAGCTTGATCAGCCCCGCGACCTTCTTCTTCTTGGGAGGCATGTTCTCTCCGGGTCCTGGTGAGAGGTGATTCGTCCGCCGCCCGTCACCCGGGCGGAGGCATACCGCACAACGATAGCCCGTACCGTCACGCGGCTTGAAACCGAGCAGGTCAGGAAGGGCGCGAGGGCCCTTCCTGACCTGTCCGGAAGCTGGTTTCGCCCGCCCCCCGGGCAGTAGCCGCGGCCGGGAGCCGGCACCGGGGTGCCGCCCGGCCGGAGCCCGGGTGGGGAGGGTCAGTTCTTCTGGATCTGGTCGAAGCTGAGCTCGACCGGGGTCTCGCGGCCGAAGATCTCGACGAGGCCCTTGACCTTCTTGGAGTCGGCGTTGATCTCGTTGATGGTCGCCTGGAGGGTGGCGAACGGGCCGTCGGTGACGGTGACCGAGTCGCCGACCTCGAAGTCGAGGACCTGGACCTCCACCTTGCGGCCGGGGGTGCCCGCGGGCTTCCCCTCCTCGTCGGCGGCGGCGGCCTTGGCGGCCTTCTCCTCGGCCTCGGGGGCGAGCATCTTGACGATCTCGTCCAGCGTCAGCGGGTACGGGTCGTAGGCGTTGCCGACGAAGCCGGTGACACCGGGCGTGTTGCGGACGACGCCCCACGACTCGTTGGTGAGGTCCATCCGGACCAGCACGTAGCCGGGGAGCTTGTTCTGGCGCACGGTGCGGCGGTCGCCGTTCTTGATCTGGACGACCTCCTCCTGCGGCACCTCGGCCTGGAAGATGAAGTCCTCGACGTTGAGCGAGACGGCGCGCTGCTCCAGGTTGGTCTTCACCCGGTTCTCGTAGCCCGCGTAGGTGTGGATCACATACCACTCGCCGGGCAGGAAGCGCAGTTCGTCGCGGAGCTGGGCGACGGGGTCGACCTGCTCCTCCTCGGCCTGCTCCTCCTCGGCCTCTTCCGCCTCGGCTCCGGCGATCTCCTCGGCCTCGGCTCCGGCGGTCTCCTCGGGCGCGGCGGCAGCGTCCTCAGGAGTCTCGACCGCGGTCACGGCCTCGGCCTCCTCGCGGACGGCGGCCTCCTCGGCGGGCTCACCGGCAGCGGCCTCGGCGGCTTCCGCCCGGTCGACGCTGCTGTCCGCGGCCTCGACGATGTCGCGCGCCGTGTCATCACCCTGGGCGGGCTCGACGGCATCGTTCATGTTCGGCTCAGACACGGTGGCTGCTTCTTCCTGGCTTCAAGGGGTCGAACATGCGGAAAGCCCCGCGAAGGGGGCTCTGCGCGGAGGGTCAGCCGAAGACGTGTTTCATGACTTCGGTCAGCCCATAGTCAATCACGAACACCAAGGCGATGATGATGACCACGAAGACGATCACCACGCTCGTGTACGTGGAGAGCTGCTGCCGCGTCGGCCAGACGACCTTCCGGAGCTCCGCGACGATCTGGCGGTAGAAAAGGCCGAGTCGAGCCAGAGGCCCCTTCTTCGCCCGCTTTCCGCCCTTGCGCGGCTTCTTGCCCTCGGACGACCCTCCGGGCTCGGGGACCTCGGTGGTATCCGTGATCTCCGTCACTCGTCCTCACCTGATCCGGGTCGTTGCCCTGCGGCGTCCGGCCCGGCCGCACGGCGGTGCAATTCAGTGCAATTCACGCATGGTACGCACGCACACACCTTGGCGACGTGTGTGTAGCAGGGCCGGAGGGACTCGAACCCCCAACCGCTGGTTTTGGAGACCAGTGCTCTTCCAATTGAGCTACGACCCTTTGTGTTCCCTCAACCTACCGCATCCATGCCCTCGCACGGAGTGTGCATCGCGAGCGGGCTGCGAGTGACGGCTGAAGGCCAACGACATGGGAGTGTACGTGCTCAGGAGCCGGGCGTCGAACAGGATCCACCGCACCGTGCCCACCACAGGTCCCGGCGAAGCCGGCACCGCGGCCCCGCCGGAGGCGATCGCACCGCCCCGCCGGTGGCCGCACCGCCGCCCGCCCGAGGCCCTTCCGCCGCCCGCCGGAGGGGGTGCACCGCCCGCGCCGGATGTGACGCGGTAGCCGCGGAACCCCGGTGCCCCCGGGCTGCCGGGTCTGGGAACATGCCTCTATGACCGCAGCGACTCCCCCTGCACAGCCCTCGTCCGAGCGGCGCCTGTCGGCCCGCATCAGCGCGATCTCCGAGTCCGCCACGCTGGCCGTGGACGCCAAGGCCAAGGCGCTGAAGGCCGCCGGACGCCCCGTGATCGGCTTCGGCGCCGGCGAGCCGGACTTCCCGACGCCCGACTACATCGTCGAGGCGGCCGTGAACGCGGCCCGCGACCCGAAGAACCACCGCTACTCCCCCGCGGGCGGACTCCCCGAACTGAAGTCCGCCCTCGTCGACAAGACACTCCGCGACTCCGGCTACCAGGTCGACGTCTCGCAGGTGCTCGTCACCAACGGCGGCAAGCAGGCGATCTACGAGGCGTTCGCCGCGCTGCTCGACCCGGGCGACGAGGTCATCGTGCCCGCGCCCTACTGGACCACCTACCCCGAGTCCATCCGGCTGGCGGGCGGCGTGCCGGTGGAGGTCGTCGCGGACGAGACCACCGGATACCGGGTCTCCGTCGAGCAGTTGGAGGCCGCGCGCACCGAGAAGACGAAGGTGCTGCTGTTCGTCTCCCCGTCGAACCCGACCGGCGCCGTCTACCCGCGCGAGCAGGTCGAGGAGATCGGCCGCTGGGCGGTGGAGCACGGACTGTGGGTGCTCACCGACGAGATCTACGAGCACCTGGTCTACGGCGACGCGGAGTTCACCTCGCTCCCGGCGGTCGTCCCGGAGCTGCGCGACAAGTGCGTGGTCGTCAACGGCGTGGCCAAGACGTACGCCATGACGGGCTGGCGCGTGGGGTGGCTGATCGGCCCGCAGGACGTGATCAAGGGCGCGACGAACCTGCAGTCGCACGCCACCTCGAACGTCAGCAATGTCTCGCAGGTCGCCGCGCTGGCCGCCGTCTCCGGGGACCTGGACGCCGTGGCCGAGATGCGCGCGGCGTTCGACCGGCGCCGCCGCACCATCGTGCGGATGCTCAACGAGATCGACGGCGTGCTCTGCCCCGAGCCGGAGGGCGCGTTCTACGCGTACCCGTCGGTGAAGGCGCTGCTGGGCAAGGAGATCCGCGGCAAGCGGCCCGCCACCTCGGTCGAACTGGCCGCGCTGATCCTGGAGGAGGTCGAGGTCGCGGTCGTCCCGGGTGAGGCGTTCGGCACCCCCGGCTATCTGCGGCTGTCCTACGCGCTGGGCGACGAGGACCTGGCGGAGGGCGTCTCGCGGATCCAGAAGCTGCTCGCGGAGGCCCGCGACTGAGCGGCCGGCCCCGATGGGGAGCGAAGCGGGCCCGGAGGCGCTGCCTCCGGGCCCGCTCGCATTTTCGGAACATCCCCTTCCGGGAACCGGCTGTCTCTCCGGGGCCCTGATGCGGCAGGATCTGGGAATGTTGCACTCTTCCGGGGAGCGGGACCCGCGTACGCTGCCGAAGGCCCATCTGCATCTGCACTTCACCGGGTCGATGCGCCCCTCCACACTGCTCGAACTGGCGGACAAGTACGGCGTGCACCTGCCGGACGCGCTGAGCGGTGCCGAGCCGCCGAAGCTGCGGGCGACCGACGAGCGCGGCTGGTTCCGGTTCCAGCGGCTGTACGACATCGCGCGGTCCTGCCTGCGGGAGCCGGAGGACATCCAGCGGCTGGTGCGCGAGGCGGCCCAGGAGGACCTGCGGGACGGCTCGCGCTGGCTGGAGATCCAGGTCGACCCCACCTCCTACGCGCCGCGGCTGGGCGGACTCACACCCGCGCTGGAGATCATCCTGGACGCGGTGGCGACCACGTCCCGGGACACCGGACTCGGCATCCGGCTGCTGGTGGCGGCCAACCGGATGAAGCACCCGCTGGACGCCCGCACCCTCGCCCGGCTCGCGGTGCGCTACCGGGACCGCGGCATCGTGGGGTTCGGCCTCTCCAACGACGAACGACGCGGCTTCGCACGGGATTTCGACCGCGCCTTCACCATCGCGCGGGAGGGCGGGCTGCTCGCGGCCCCGCACGGGGGCGAGCTCTCGGGGCCGAGCAGCGTACGGGACTGCCTGGACGATCTGCGCGCCGGCCGGATCGGCCACGGGGTGCGCGCGGCGGAGGACCCCTGGCTGCTGGCCCGGCTGGCCGAACGGCAGGTGACCTGCGAGGTCTGCCCCGCCTCCAACGTCGCGCTCGGTGTCTACGACAAGGCGGCGGACGTCCCGCTGCGGGCGCTGTGGGACGCCGGGGTACCGGTGGCGCTCGGTGCCGACGACCCGCTGCTGTTCGGCTCCCGGCTGGCGGCGCAGTACGAGCTGGTGCGCCGGGAGCACGGGTTCTCGGACGCGGAGCTGGCAGAGCTGGCCCGGCAGTCCGTGCGGGGCGCCTCGATGCCGCAGGGCGTCCGGGACGAGATCCTGGCCGACATCGACGCCTGGCTGGCGGCCGAACCGGGCTGACCCGCGGGGACGCCGGGGCGGCCGGCCCGCGGAAGGCCGGGCCGCTGCCCCTGGCCGGCGGACCCGCTCATCCAGGGACGGCCGGGCCGGCCCTCGGGATGCCGGGCACGGCCGCCGGGGCCGAGCCGCTACCGGGTGGCGCGGCTACCGGGATGGCCGAGGTGCTCCCGGCGCGAGGCCGGGCGCGGGCGCCGGGCGCCCGTCCGTGCGCTGCGGCTACAGTGCGCAGCCGACCATCACCGGTTCGTTGGTGAGGCCGACGCCGAAGGCGTCCCGTACCCCCTCGCGCACCTCCCGGGCCAGCGCGAGCAGGTCCGCCGTGGTGGCCGAGCCGCGGTTGGTGAGCGCCAGGGTGTGCTTGGTGGAGATCCGGGCCGGGCCCTGGCCGTACCCCTTGGTGAAGCCCGCCCCGTCGATGAGCCAGGCCGCGGACGTCTTGGTCCGGCCCTCCCCCGCGGGGAAGGCCGGGGGCGCCACGTCCGGACCGAGCCGCTCCCGCACCCGGTCGGCGAAGGCCGCGTACTCCGCCTCGTCCAGGACCGGGTTGGTGAAGAAGGACCCGGCCGACCAGGTGTCGTGGTCGTCGGGGTCGAGCACCATGCCCTTGCCGGCGCGCAGCCGCAGCACGGTCTCGCGGGCCTCGGCGACCGGTACCCGGTCCCCCGTCCCGACCCCGAGGAGGCGCGCCGTCTCCCCGTACTTGATCGGCGCCGACCTGCCCTCCGCGTCCTCCAGCTCGAAGCGGACCCGCAGCACGACGTGGCGCGCGGGGTCGGCCTTGAAGCGGCTGTGCCGGTAGGAGAAGTCGCACTCGGCGTTCGAGAGGGTGACCGTCTCGCGGGTCCGCCGGTCGTAGGCGACGACCTCGGTGAGCGTGCTGGAGACCTCCTGGCCGTACGCGCCGACGTTCTGGATCGGCGTGGCGCCCGCGGAGCCGGGGATGCCGGCCAGACACTCGATGCCCGCCAGCCCGGCCTCGACGGTGCGTGCGACGGCGTCCGACCAGTTCTCGCCCGCCGCCAGCTCCAGCCGGGTACCGGCGAGCGAGGAACCGCTGGTGGCGATGTGCAGGACGGTTCCCGCGAAACCGTCGTCGGAGATCACGAGGTTGCTGCCGCCCGCGATGATCAGCAGCGGCGTACCGCTGTCGTCGGCCTCGCGGACCGCCGCGATCACCTCGTCGTCAGTGGTCGCCGTGACCAGCCGCTGGGCCGGGCCGCCGAGGCGCAGCGTCGTCAGCGGGGCGAGCGAGACCAGAGGGACACCGGGGTCAACGTAGAGTTCCTGCACGCGCTCCAGAGTACGGGGGCGCGGACGCTGCTCGACCGGAGGCCGCGCTGGACCGCCGGGTCGGCCCGCCGCGTCGGCCCGCCCGGCTCCGGTCCGCGGGAGCCGGCCGGCTCCGGTCCGCGGGAGCCGGGGAGCCAGGGTGCCGACGAGCCGGATGTTCAGGGCCCCGGGTCCGGGGTCCGCCGGGTCCGGAGTCGCCGAGTGCCGGGTCCGCCGGGTGCGGAATGCGGAGGCCGGTCCGTCAGGCGAGCCGGACGACGGCGCGGGACATCCCCAGGACCTTGGCGCCGGCGCTGCTGACCGTCAGGTCCACCTGGACCGTGCGGGCCTCGTCGTCCAGCTTCTTGGCGACCTTCGCCGCCACCTCGATGGCAGCGCCCTGGTCGTCGTCCGGGACCACGACCGGCTTGGTGAAGCGCACTCCGTACTCGACCAGCGCGCCGGGGTCGCCCGTCCAGTCGGTGATCACCCGAGCGGCCTCGGCCATGGTGAACATGCCGTGCGCGATCACGTCCGGCAGCCCGACGTCCTTGGCGAACCGCTCGTTCCAGTGAATGGGGTTGAAGTCCCCGGAGGCGCCCGCGTACCGGATCAGCCGCTCGCGATCCACGGGGAAGGTGCGGGCGGGCAGTTCCGTGCCCACCTCCACGTCGGCGTAGGCGATCTGCGCTGTCATGTCCGTCACTCCCCTTCGGCCGCTTCCACCGCACGCGCCACCAGCTTGGTGTGCACGGTCACCACCGGCTCTCCCGCCGCGTCCCGCACCTCGCCGCGGACGTCGAGGACCTCGTTGCCCGCCAGGGACTTGATGGACTCGATCGTCGAGGTGGTCGAGAGCAGATCCCCGGCGCGGACCGGGCGGTGGTGGACGAAGCGCTGGCCCCCGTGCACCACCCGCGCGTAGTCCAGCCCCAGTTCCGGGTCCTGCACCACGGTGAAGGCTTCCCGGAACGTGACGGAGAAGACGAAGGTGGGCGGCGCGATCACCTCGGGGTGACCGAGCGCCCGGGCCGCCTCGGCGTCCGTGTAGACGGGATTGTCGTCCCCGATGGCCTCGGCGAACTCGCGGATCTTCTCCCTGCCGACCTCGTAGGGCCTGCTGGGCGGGTACGTCCGTCCGACGAAGGACTGGTCGAGTGCCATCTGCGGCGCCTCCTGCGGCAGTGCGGCGGATTCACGACGAGTACGGCTGCGCGGGAGGTCCGGTTCCGGAGCGCCGGACACCGGACACAGCACGAGGCCGACCCCGGTCGACGGGGACGGCCTCGGGGCGCGAGACGATTCAGCGTGTCTCGCGGTGCACGGTGTGCCGGTTGTCACGCGGGCAGAACTTCTTCATCTCAAGCCTGTCCGGGTTGTTGCGCCGGTTCTTCTTCGTGATGTAGTTCCGCTCCTTGCACTCCACGCAGGCCAGCGTGATCTTCGGGCGGACGTCTGTGGCAGCCACGTGAGTGCTCCTTGACGAACGGACGGGTTTTAACGCAGAAAGAGTAGCCGATCGGAGGACCGACCCCACAACCGGCTACTGTCGGTGAAGTAGCGGTGACCGGACTTGAACCGGTGACACAGCGATTATGAGCCGCTTGCTCTACCGACTGAGCTACACCGCCACGATGCGGCGACCTCCCGACGGAAGATCTCTCACATCAGAGCCCCAAAACGGAATCGAACCGTTGACCTTCTCCTTACCATGGAGACGCTCTGCCGACTGAGCTATTGGGGCGAGCGATGAAGACATTACACGCCCCGCCGCCAAACGTGAAATCGGTATTCGCCCCGCCGACGTCCCCCCCGACCGGCCTCCGGATCGCCGCTGATCCGCCCACGAGCTGCCCCCGATCTGCCCCTGATCTGCCCCCGATCGCCGCCCGCGCGACCTCGGGGACGATCCCCTGTCCTTCTTGGATCGCCCTGGTGCCGCCCTCGTGCCGCCTCCCGTTCGCCCCCGGCGACGCACAGACCGCACAGCTGCACCGGCCCCACCAGTCCCACTGGCCGCACCGGCCCCCAGCCCCTCAGCCGCACCGGCCACACCGGCTGCACCGGCCGGTAGGGCCCCACCGGGACACGAGCGGCCCCGTCCGGCCCCGGCACACCGCCCCGGAACGGGACCCGGCACACCACACCGGTACGACTATTCGTCTCCTCCCCGTCGGCGCTCACTGCGCGTCCTACTCTCGTCCCACATACGACGTGGGAGTCAGATGACCGACAGCGAGCCACAGGAACCGGGAAAGGCGGGACGGGATTTCCGCGACGCCGCCCGGCAGTCCGCCCGCCCGGCACGCTCCCTCGTGCTGTGCGGCGCGCGACTGGCCGACGGCCGCACGGTCGACGTACGCCTCGTCGGCGAGCGCATCGAAGCCGTCGGCACCGCAGGCAGCCTCGGCACGGCGCAGGACAGCGCCACCCGGATCGACCTGTCCGGCTATCTGCTGCTCCCCGCCCCCGCGGAACCCCACGCGCACTACGACACCGCGCTGACCGCCGACCCGCCCGGCCGCCCCGACCTCGGCCGGCACGGCGACAGCGCCGACCCCGCCGCGGACGACGTGCAGCGGCGCACCACCGAAGCGGCTCTCCTCCAGCTCAGCCAGGGCGCGACCGCGCTGCGCACCCACGTGCACATCGGCGACGTGGCAGGACTGCGCTCTCTGGCGGCGGTGCTGCAGGCCCGCAGGTCGCTGCGCGGTCTGGTGGACCTCAGCGCCGTCGCGGTGCCCCGGCTGCTGACCGGGGCCGCGGGTGCCGAGGGACTGTCGATGCTGCGGGACGCGGTGAAGATGGGCGCGGCGGCCGTCGGCGGCTGCCCCGACCTGGACCCCGACCCGGGCGGCTACGTGGAGGCGGTCCTGGACGTCGCGGCCGAACACGGCTGCCAGGTCGACCTGCACACCGACGGCAGCGACCCGGCGCGGCTCGCGCGCCTCGCGGCCGCGGTCGGCGGGCTGCGGCCCGGCGTCGCCATCGGCCCGTGCGGCGGCCTCGCCCGGCAGCCGCTCCAGATCGCGCAGCGCGCCGCCGGCCAACTGGCCGCTGCCGGGGTGACAGTGGTGTGCCTGCCCCAGGGCAACTGCGGGGTGCTCGAACGCTCCACCCCCACCGCGCCGTCCCGGACGGCGCCCGTCCGGATGCTGAGGACGGCGGGGGTCGCGGTCGCCGCGGGCAGCGGGGCGCTGCGGGACGCCGCCAACCAGGTGGGCCGCGGCGACCCGCTGGAAGCCGCGTATCTCCTCGCCTCGCACGGAGAGGCCCGCCCGTACAGCGCCTACGAGGCGATCAGCACCCGCGCCCGCGCCGCGATGGGGCTGCCCGAGGTGCGCGTCGAGGCCGGTTTCCCCGCGGAGTTGCTCGCGGTCCGCGGTACCGAACTGGCCGCGGCGCTCTCCCTCGCCTACAGCCGGATCGTCGTCCACCGGGGGCGCGTGGTGGCGCGCACCAGTGCCGTACGGGAGTACTGCGACCTGGTCGGAGCACGCGAGTTGGGCCTGCCGCGCCAGTCGCAGGGGTGAGGAAGCGGGCGGACGGGTGCGCACCGGGTCCGGCGGGCCGGGGGTGCGCCGTCGGCTGCCGCGGTGGGCGTACGGTCGGGGGATGCGCACAATTATCGCTGGTGGACACGGTCAGATCGCGTTGCGGCTGGAGCGGCTGCTCGCCGGGCGCGGGGACGCGGTGGCGGGGATCGTCCGCCGCCCCGGACAGGCGAGCGGCCTCCTGGCCGCGGGAGCCGAACCCGTCGTGTGCGACCTGGAGACGGCCGGTGTCGAGGAGGTGACACGGCATCTGGAGGGCGCCGACGCGGCCGTCTTCGCCGCCGGGGCCGGACCGGGCAGCGGCAGCGCCCGCAAGCAGTCGGTGGACCATCGCGCGGCCGTCCTGTTCGCGGACGCGGCACAAGCAGCGGGCGTGCGACGCTACGTGATGGTCTCCGCAATGCGTGCCGATGCGCTCCTCGACGGGACCCCCGACGGCATGGACCCCGTCTTCGCGGACTACCTGCGGGCCAAGGGCGCCGCCGACGACGACCTCCGGGCCCGGACCGACCTGGACTGGACGGTACTGCGCCCCGGCCGGCTCACCGACGAGACCGGCACCGGCCGCGTCCACCTGGCCCCCGAGACCGGCCGCGGCGAAGTGACACGGGACGACGTGGCAGCCGTCCTCCTGGCCCTGCTCGACGAACCCCGCACCGCCGGACTGACTCTCGAACTCATCGGCGGCCGGATGCCGATCCCCGAGGCGATCGACGAGGTCGCCGGGGTGGAAGGAGCCTGACGGCGGGAGTCCGCCGCTCCCCGGTCGGTGGCACGAGCGCGGGCGCGGTGCCGGTGCGGGGGCGGGTGCCGGTGCGGGCCGGCGTCGGCACCGGCACCGGCACCGGCACCGGCACCGGCAAGTCGCCCTCCGCGGAACGGCACCGAGGGGGCAGCGCGCGTCCCCGCGGCGGGACCAGCGCCGCCCGCACCCCCGCCCACCCCTACCTGTTCGTCACCCGAGCTGGCCGGGCCGGTAGGCCCCGGCGGGCTGCTGGACAAGGACGTTCGCGCGGTTGAAGGCGTTGATCAGGGCGATGAGCGACACCAGGGCCGCGAGCTGCTCCTCGTCATAGTGCTCGGCGGCGGCCGCCCACGCCTCGTCGGTGACCCCGCCCGCCGTGTCCGCGATGCGGGTCCCCTGCTCCGCCAGCTCCAGCGCCGCCCGCTCGGCCGCCGTGAACACGGTGGCCTCCCGCCAGACCGCGACCAGATGGAGCCGGGTCGAGGTCTCGCCCGCGTGCGCGGCTTCTTTGGTGTGCATGTCGGTGCAGAACCCGCAGCCGTTGATCTGGCTGGCGCGGATCTTCACCAGTTCCTGTGTCGCGGACGGCAGCGCCGAGTCCTCCACCACCTTGCCGGCCGCGACGACGTGCTTCAGGAACCTGCTCAGCAGCGGGCTCTCGAAAAGGTTCAGACGAGCTTCCACGGTGCACTCCCTGCTTGCCGTTGTCGATGACTGCACCCGTTCCGACGGATGGCCCCCTGCCCGATGTGACACGGCCGAATGTGACGTGCGTCTCCCCCGTCTGCGGCTGCGCGGGGCTCGCTGACGAGCACACGGCGGGATCTCGGCAAGGAACGGCTACGGCGAAGTCTCCCCGCGCACAGGAGGACGGTCCGTACACGTGGGCCTCGCGGTGTCCGCACCGGCTGCGTCGGGGGCGCCGGGGGCGCCGGGGGCGCCGGCGGCAGGCGTCGCGGCGGGACTCGGCGGCATAGCGAGGACGTTCGAGCAGCGCCAGGTGCGCCGCCCGCCCCACGGATGCCCCACGCAACAGGCCCACGGCCGCCCCACGCAGCAGAAAGGGCCCGCCCCAGCGTTTTCGCTGGTCGCGGGCCCTTTCGAGGCTGTGGCGGCGCTAGGATTCGAACCTAGGAAGGCTGAGCCGGCAGATTTACAGACCCCAGACGCGCCGGTTGGGAACCGAAGCATGACCAGCGTCTTTGTCCTTCTTAGGTCGGCGTCTGTGCCTCTGGGTCCACGCTTGGTTTACGCACAGCCTCTGATGACTCCTGGTCCGCGCCAGGCGAGCTCGCGAGACCTCTTCACGGTCCCCCGACAAGAGGCGATGGCCATGGCGCCACCTCTGGTTACATCATCCCTAGACTTCATCACCCTCGGTTACTACGGCCATCTAGAGCTCAGGCCAGAGAAGCGCTGAGTGGAAATTCTGCACCTGCGGCTAACAGGTCCTCATATGCCACACACGGTCAGCTGAAGCTCGATGGTGCCCTGAAGCCGTACTCCTTGTAGGACCGATCTCGGGAACTGTTCGTTCGACCAACTCGGTCCTCCATTGCCAACCGTCGGTCTCCGCGCTATCAGCCTCCGGTGGAGTAGACGGAGAGCAGTACTTCGACATGGTGTGGGTTGTGACTCCACATCCGCTGGTACAAGTGACAAAGTACGCTGCTGTTGTCAGCAGGACTTAGGCTTCCTCGCCCTTCGCCTTGAACGCCGAGGCGCGTGGCGCCTGCGAGGACGCCGAGGTGTCGGTCCGATGGCCTGGGGGCAAGTGTGAAGAGGGAGCCGGAGAGCACCCACAACCATGTCGCCGGCGGGAGCCAGCAGCACGTCCTCATGGGACGGGACTTCCTGGGCCCTGTCACCATCACTACGGCCAGTGGGCAAGGCCGCGGCTATTTGCGAGACCCTGGCCGCTGGCCGCTGGCCGAGGAATGGGGGGCAATAGAGGCGGGAGCTCATCGGGCCCGGCCCGATGACAGCGGCAGCCCCGTCCCGCCCTACATTCCGCGAGATGTGGACGGGCAGTTGCGTGGGCGCCTAGCCGCCGCAGCACAAACTGGAGGGCTCGTGCTAGTAGTCGGCCAGTCCACTGCGGGGAAGACTCGCGCAGCCCACGAAGCTCTGCGGGCCGAACTGCCCAACTATCGTGTCCTGGCGCCAGCCACGGGCCGCGATCTGCCAATTGGGGTGGAGGTAGTCGAGCACAGCTCAGCGCGTTGCGTTGCGTGGCTAGATGACTTGGAGAACTTCCTCGGCCCCGAAGGATTAGAACCAGGGCTGCTCGCCCAACTGGTTCGGTTGCGCATCCCTGTTCTAGCCACGATGCGTTACCAGCACTACGACGCCTTCATGGGTTTCAGCATGGGCCCTCTCGATAGCGCTAACAAGCAGTACGCCGAGGTTGTGGACGTAGGTGCGAGAATCCTCAAACAAGTCGAACCCGTGGAACTCAATCGGGTTTGGAGCGGGAATGAATTGCAACGGGCGGGCGAAGCCGACGATGACCGTATCGCCGACGCCCTTACGCACCATGGCCCCTATGGTCTCGCCGAATACCTCGCCGCAGGCCCCGCCCTGTACCAAGAGTGGCACCGCGCTGGCAGGCCCGGCGGGCACCCCCGCGCGGCCGCCCTCGTATCCGCAGCCGTCAACCTAGCTCGCTGCGGCCTACGCCCTCCCTACCACCTCGACCTTCTCGTCGAAGCTCACCACCACTACCTAACCGCCGCAGGTGGGCCCCTCCTGCGCCCCGAACCTCTCGACGCAGCACTTGAATGGGCCACCCGTCGCCGTCACAGCGTGACCAGCATGCTTATACCAACCGAGGACCCCTGCGCCTGGGAGATCTTCGACTACCTCGCCGACTACAGCGACACCCCCATCCCTGACGTCACCTGGCGAACTGCCCTGCAGCATGCCGTAGACGCTACAGACTCCTACAACATCGGTTTCCGCGCCTATCAAGCGGCCTCAGCGATTGCGGAAACCGCTTTCCGCCAAGCCGTCGATGCCGGAGACACCGATGCCATGCTCGGCCTCGGCCTTTTGCTGTGGGAAGCGGGACGGGCCGATGAGGCCGAAACGATCTACCAACAAGCCGCCAACGCCGGAGACACGGGAGCCCTGAATAACCTCGGCATCCTCCTGCGGGAGGCGGAGCGTATCGACGAAGCTGAAAGCACCTTCCGCCAAGCCGCCGACGCTGGGTACACAGGAGCCCTCAACAACCTCGGTCACCTGCTGGTGATGACGGGGAGGAAAGAAGAGGCTGAAACTGCCTTCCGCCAGGCCGCCGACGCCGGAGAGAGTAAAGCCCTGCATAACCTAGGTCTCCTGCTGCAGGAAACCGGGCGCATCGACGAGGCCGAAACGATCTACCAACAGGCTGCCAACGCCGGTGAAACTGACGCCCTAAACGGCCTCGGTCTTTTGTTGGCGGAAATGGGCCGTGGGGAAGAGGCCGAAGCCGCCTATCGACAGGCGGTCGAGGCTGGGCACGGCGGAGCCATGAACAACCTCGGCCTCCTGCTGCAGGAAGCTGGACGCATCGACGAGGCCGAAACGATCTACCAACAGGCTGCCAACGCCGGGTACGCAGGAGCCCGATTCAATCTCGGTCTCTTGCTACAGGTGGCGGGACGCATCGAGGAGGCCGAGGCCGCTCATCGACAAGCGGCAGAGGCCGGGTTTGCAAGAGCATGGTTCGACCTCGGTCTCTTGCTGGCGGAGGCGGGAAGGAGAGACGAAGCCGAAACCGCCTATCGACAGGCGGTCGAGAGCGGAGACACAAGGGCCCTAACCAACCTCGGCCTACTCCTCAAGAGAGCCGGGCACATGAAGGAGGCCGAGGCGTTCTACCGGCAAGCTGCCGAAGCCGGAGATACCCTAGCTCTGACCAACCTCGGCGTCCTCCTATGGGAAGCAGGACGCACCGACGAGGCCGAAGCCACCTACAAGCAAGCGGTCGACAGCGGAGACACCAAGGCCCTGCACAACCTCGGCCTCCTGCACAAGAAGACGGGGCGCATCGACGAAGCCGAAGGCACCTACAAACAAGCCATCGGCGCCGGTGAAACGGATGCCGTGTTCAGTCTCGGTCTCCTGCTAGAGGCGACGGGGCGCATCGATGAGGCAGAAGCCTTATACAGACGAGCGGTCGAGAGCGGTGACCCCCGAGCCCTGAATAACCTCGGCGTCCTCCTATGGGAGGCAGGACGCACCGACGAGGCCGAAGCCACCTACAAGCAAGCGGTCGACAGCGGAGACACCAAGGCCCTGCACAACCTCGGCCTCCTGCAGGAGAAGACGGGGCGCATCGACGAAGCCGAAGCCGCCTACAAACAGGCGATTGAGGCCGGGTACGAAGGAGCCCGGTTGAATCTTGGTCTCTTGCTGGAGAAGGCGGGAAGAAGAGGAGAGGCCAAGGCTCTCAACCGCCAGGCCACCGACGGGCGTGACCGATAGACCCTAGACCAGCACCCTGCCACTGGGCCAGGATCAGCGGCAACGCGACTGTGCAGCCTTGTCCCATGCCGCCGCCACAGGCGTGGGGCCCAGAACCGGACGGCTCGTCACTCCAGGGCCTCCCCCCTTGCGTATGGCAGAGGACCACTCCACTGCCGCCCTCGGCACACTTTCACAACTCTCTGTGCTGTTGGGGTCGTTGGTTGCCAGAATTTCGCGGGCTCAGCCCGGCGTTGTGCAGGGGCCGTCGGCCGAGCGCTTCCTCAGCGAAACGGGGTCCGCAACGCTCTTGCTCGCCCAGTCCTTGTCGTCGCAGACACTCTCAGTGGTCTCACGGTCCGCTAGGCGGTCGCCCCTGCTATCAGCGACGCGCAGCGCGTCAGTCAAAGCGCGGTTGGAAGCTTCAAGCGCCTGGCGGAGTGCGGCAGCATCTGCCGCGCTGTCGCCCAGCACTTCCTGGCCGTCCTTGCGGACCGCGTCAGCGTCACACAATTGCTCGTCTTGGACTACGTCGGCGAGCTGCGCGAGCACTCCCGTGCCGTCGTCCGCGCTGAGAAAGCAGGGATTCCCCGATTCGGTCACCCAGGGCAGCAGGCGAAGCCCCGGGCGCGGCGGGGAGACGTTGTCTCGGTCGTAGCTCAACGCTCTCGCCCCCTGATGCGAAGTCCGGTGATCGCGGTCAGCATGGTCCATCCCATCCCTTGACTGTACGAAGAACGGCGAGTGTGGTCCTGGGGGTGATGATCAAGGTCTCGCCGCTGGTGAACGTGACCCGTTTGCAGCCGCCAGAGAGGTGGACGAGGTCCAGCACACTCAAGGCTCGACCGCCTATCTGGATCTCGTCGCCGAGGAGGACCGAAGCCGCGTCGACCTCGATGGCGACCTGCTTCTCACTTCGCGCCATGCTTGGGCCTCTCGTCGGGAGTCGGCCTCTCGGCGCTGGCACGGTGACACGGGCAGTCGCAGGGTTCGTAGAAGACGCCCGCCGCCGCCTTCGGCCGTTGCACGTGGTCGGCGTGGCGGCATTTCTGGTGTTGCCCCCGACGTGACAGACAGGGGATCGGTAGCTCATGCCTGGCCACCGCCCGGATATGCCGCGACGGAGCGAGCCCAGATGAGGAGCGCTCGACGAGGTGTGTCGTTGTGCCGCGTACATGCTTCGTGCGCCAGGAAGTACGGGCGAACGAGCGCGCTGGGCTGCTCTTCCGTGAATGTCGGTGGCCTGTAGAGCCTTGGGGAGGCATCGAGGTGCCCACTGGCCACTGGAGGCGGAACCGGCCGGTGGCGCCCGGTGGCAGGGAAGAGCCAGCGGGCTGTCGGTTCCAGTGCTCGAACGAGGTATCGGGTCATGACATGCGGCTCCCTACGCCAGAGGCCCGGTTCCCGGTGGAGTGGCAGCGGGTTCGTCCGGAGGCGCGCCGGTGAGGACGGCGGCCCACGCCACCGAGCCCTGAGCACTGACTTCCATCCCGAAGCGATCACCTCTGCCCAGCGCAGCTAAGAGTGCGTTCCACGTCTTGGCCGGCATGGCTTCGGGGGTGACCACCTCGATACGGATGGAACCGGTTTGGCGTTTGATGTGTGGGGTGAGCCCAGCCACGGTGATCGCTGAAGCGATCGAGTGGGCCACGGCCTCTGGTTGGGGCATGGTGATCCTCTGCCAGCCAGGGCTCACGTTGAGTGAAGCTAGATATCTAGATTAAAGCTGGTGAGCTAGATTTTCCACATGCCTGAGCAGCCGCCCTATCTCCACATCGCTGACCTGCTCCGGCGCCGCATCTCGGACGGCGAGTGGTCGCCGGGCGAGCGGCTGCCGTCCCGGGCGCGTCTCGCTGCTGACTACGGCGTCGGCGACGCTGTCGTTCGCCGCGCTCAAGAACTACTGATCTCTCAGGGCCTCTTGGAAGGCCGCGCAGGCTCGGGCACCTACGTCGCCGAACCCCGCGAGCGCCTGCGCATGGTCCGCTCGCTCCGGCGCACGCGACGTGATGGCTCTCCTTTCCGGGCGGACATGGCCGACCTCGGCAAGACAGGAACCTGGGAGGCTCAGAGCGAGGCCAAGGTGCCAGCACCACCCGGCATCGCGGCTCGTCTCCGGTTGACGGAGGGTGACCTCTGCGTCCGTACGGATTACGAGTTCCTGGCCGAGGGCAAGCCGGTACAGCTCTCGACCAGCTGGGAACCGCTGAGCATCACGGGTGGCACGATCATCGTCCTGCCGGAAGGCGGTCCGCACGCCGGCCGTGGTGTGGTTGAGCGCATGGACGTGATCGGTGTCCGGGTGAGCCGCGCCGTTGAGCAACCGGAGCCCGGGGAAGCGACAGCCCGGGAAGCACAGATGCTCGGCATCCCGCGCGGCTCTCTCGTCACGCGCATTGCACGGACGTACTACGCCGATGACGGACGGCCGGTGGAGACCGCCGACATCGTCGTACCGGCCGCACGCGCAGAGATCGTCTACGAGCTGGAGATAAGCCCCGGAGACTGAGGGGCGCATCGGGAAAGAGCCTGGCAGTCAAAGCCTGCCCGAGATGTGGCGCTGAGCGCCACGGCCCTTCCGGCCTTGCACAAAGTGTGGAGCCCGGCACCCCCTGCCAATTCGGGCAATGCGAGCGGAAGGACCCAGCCAGCGCCTGTCAGACACCTGCGTTGCCCGTGAGCCGCCGCTCGTCCTGGCACGACTGTGGCACGCCGACTGATCACCTCGCGAAACTACGGACGGGCCGGTCGGCTGGGGCTTGTGGCGGGGATCTTCAGCCAGTGCGGGCCATCTGCAGTCATGGGAGTTGCTGTACTTCGCTGCTGTACCGCAACGGCCTCCCTGCGGTGACCTCAGCCGGAGAAAGCCCGCCACGACGGTGGGACAGTCGAACGATCAGACGCGTATGCTCCGTGCGCCAGCCACCAGGCTCAGCTCGGACACATAGAAGAACAGATGCCGCGTCGGCGGGGGATCCCCAGGGTCGCGCCTACACCCGCTTCAGGAGTTCGATCAGCTCCGGGGTGCGACCGCGCCGCGCGCCGCCACCTCGGCTGCTCACGGATGTTCACGTACAACCTTGTTCGGCGTCGTTGATGTCAGAACTCCGGGCTTAGGCATGGCTGTACCAGTGTGGCAGATCGCCTCCGGGCGCCCAGGCCAGAGCGGGGTGGGGGTGGTCACCTGTGTGCGACTGTGAGCGTTGGTCGGCCTCGGACGGCCCAGAGGGCTCTGCTACCACGATCACGTTCGGCTACTCGTCGATGGCCGCCCTGGACTGTGGGCCCTGTGCCTTCTAAGTTCGGCGGGAAGACATCGACGTCCTAAGGCGGCGACGGCGTAAGCGATCAGGCTGCTGTCGGGCACTCCGCATCTGCGTAAACTCCGCCCCCAAGCTGGACAGATGCGGTATCTCTGTCGGATGACTGGTCAAACGCTGATCTCAGAACCACCGGACTGGCCCCATTGCGGCCATGGAGCCGACCCAGATACTGATCCGGTGGGCTGTCGTGGCATCCACGTACCTGGCTACACGCGGTGTTTGTCGCATCTAGACACTTCATCTCGAACTGCATACCTCAGCAGCCTCCGAGCAGGTGACGACATTAACCACCGAGGGACGGTGTTCACCGCTTCTCTCGCGCAAGATCTACTAACCTCCCTGCATGACCCGGGGATCGATGCTCCAAAATTCGGACAAGCCGATTTCACGGGAGCATCATTTACAGGAGAGGCTTCATTCCGCAAAGCCCACTTCATCGAGGATGCGAGTTTCGCACGGGTCGTATCGAATGGTGAAATGCTTTTCCAATCTGCAACTTTCCATGGAACCGCAGATTTCAGCGAAGCAAAGTTTAACCTGACCCGTTTCGCCGACACCACATTCTCTCAAGACGTGAATTTTCATGACGTCACAATCCAGGATGCCTGGTTCTTCGGGGCAACTTTCTCAGCGGCGGCTGATTTTGACGGGGCAATCTGCACTGAGCGCGCCAGCTTCGGGCGCGCAACATTTTCAGGATACACCTCGTTCAGCCAGGTAACATTTAGTGATGAGGTAGCCTTCCATGAAAGCAAGTTCTCAAAAATGGCAGAATTCACCGACGTAAAATTCGGAGGAGAAGCCTACTTCGACAGGGCGGTCTTTGCGAATTATGCGCATTTCAGTGGTGCAACCTTCGAAGGGCCCGCTCGTTTTGCTGGAGTGTCCTTCAATAGCGGTGCCCGATTCGACGGTGCACGATTCCATGGCACCCAGTCAATCGGTCCGCTTATCTGTCGAGATAAATTGGATCTATCCATGGCGCTGTTCAGCGGTCCCGCCACTATCGAAGCAGTTGCTATGGAGATCGCATGCAAGCGCACGGAATGGCAGGCAACCGGAACATTCCGATTTCGCCGCGCCCGACTCGATCTCACCGACGCCGTATTCACGCAACCTTTCTCGATATCTTCTTCTCCGGTACCTTTTCGCTACCAAAGGAGGTATCCGCTGGCCAGGGAACACGATTTTGTTCTCGACGAGTCTTCGACCACCTGGCGGCAAGGTACTTCAAGCATATGCTCCCTTCGAGGAGTCGACTGCTCAATGCTTTCCTTCTCAGATGTTGATCTCCGCATCTGCCGATTTGCGGGTGCGCTACATCTTGACCAGCTGCACCTTGAGGGGCGTTGGACTCTACAAGCCCCTCCGGAGGGTCGAGTCCACAAACTATTCCCGCTACGTTGGGCTCAGCGTCAAGTAATTGAAGAAGAGCGGCGATGGCGTGCGTTGCCGACTCACCCTGCATTTCTTCGCGCACGATGGGGTGGACCTCCTGGAGATATGCATGATGTGCCGGGACTAGCCACGTTGACAGCTATCTACCGCCAGCTTCGCAAGGCTCGCGAAGACGCGAAAGACGAACCCGGCGCTGCCGACTTCTACTACGGTGAGATGGAGATGCGCCGCCACGGACAGAAGTGGAACGAAGCGGAGCGCTGGCTACTCCAGCTCTACTGGCTCTTGTCTGGCTACGGCCTGCGCGCTTCGCGGGCGCTTGGCTGGCTCACCTTCGCCATGATGGCGACGATCATACTGATGATGGGCATCGGCCTGCCGCAGGATTCTCCGAAGCAGCAGGTCACCGGCACGGTGCCACCCAGCGGAGGGAAGGTCACCTTCGAGATAGACAAGGATGATCCGAAAAATGCTACGCATGACCGCTTTACTGTCAAGCGCTTCGATAAAGCGCTGACCGTCACACTCAACTCAGTTGTTTTCCGCTCCAGCGACCAAGACTTGACGACGGCTGGCGGATACATCGAGATGGCATCCCGCTTCTCGGAGCCGGTACTGCTCGGTCTTGCAGCGCTCGCGATTCGGGGGCGGGTAAAGCGGTAAGCGGTGTTGTCAGTGTCTATGGGATGGGAGCTACTCCCCGCACGCAATGCTAGGCCGGTACCCGCGAACAGCGCCCCCGTTACCTCGGAGCCTGAGCGCCCCCGCCGGAGGCATGTCTTTGTCCTGCGGGTGACTCCCTCACCTTGCCCGCAGCACGTAGCGATCCGCCGACGAGGCGGCACGAGCCCGCGCCGTGCGCGGGCCTTGAAGTCGTAGAGATAGTTGTTCCACAGGTGTGCGCCGTTGGATGTGTCTTGTCTCGGTTGATGCTTGACGTTGTGGCTTCACCTGATGCTTGACACCGCTTGCCTCGGCTTTGCTGTGCGCGTCGTACCCGCGTGCAGGGAGGGCCGGGGCCGTGCTGGTGGAGCTGAGCGTGGTCGAGCAGCGGTATCACGCGGTGATGGAGGTCGCCGCGGGGGTTCCGGTCACCCAAGTCGCCGCCCGGTATGGGGTGTCGAGGCAGTCAGTGCACTCGTGGGTGCGCAAGTACGAGCAGTGGGGTCTGCCGGGGCTGGCGGACCGGTCGCACCGGCCGGACTCGTGCCCGCACCGGATAGCGGCGGAGGTGGAGGCGGTGGTGTGTGAACTGCGGCGCCGGCATCGCGGCTGGGGCCCGCGTCGGCTGGTGCACGAGCTGGAACGCAGGGGCATCACGCCGGTGCCGTCCCGGGCGACGGTCTATCGAGTCCTGGTCCGCAACGGACTTGTTGAGCCCGGGGTGCGTAAGCGTCGCCGGTCGGATTACCGCAGGTGGGAGCGGTCGGCGTCGATGGAACTGTGGCAGATGGACATCGTCGGCGGCATCCTGCTGGCGGACGGCAGCGAGTGCAAGATGGTCACCGGGATCGATGACCACTCCCGGTTCATGGTGATCGCGAAAGTGGTGCAGCGGGCCACGGCCCGAGCGGTGTGTCTGGCCTTCGGCGAGGCACTGGTGCGGTTCGGAGTGCCCGGCGAGGTGCTGACGGACAACGGCAAGCAGTTCACCGCCCGCTTCAGTCCCGGCAAGCCCAGAGAGACGATGTTCGACCGGATCTGCCGGGAGAACGGCATCGCTCACCGGCTGACGAAGCCGCAGTCCCCGACGACCACGGGGAAGATCGAACGCTTCCACCAGACTCTGCGGCGCGAACTCCTCGACCGGCGTGATCCGTTCGTCGACCTGGCGGCTGCGCAGGCGGCGGTGGATGCCTGGCTGGAGGACTACAACCGGATGCGGCCGCACCAGGGACTGGACATGGCCGTCCCGGCCAGCCGGTTCGTTTCCCGGCCGCGGTCCGAGCAGGATGCGCTGCCGGTGGTGCTGCCCGCCCGCCTCGACCCCGTCCCCCAACCTGATGTCCCAGTGCCTCCACCCGAGCCGGTCGCGGCGGCCTGGCCGATGGCGGAGGGAGAGGTCGGTGCGATCGAGCTGGAGCGAGTGGTGCCTGCGTCGGGGAACCTGAGCCTGCGCGGTCAGCAGGTCTGGTTCGGTCCGGCACTGGCCGGCATCACGGTGACCTTGCGCATCGACGTGAACCGGCTGCACGTGTTGATCGGCGGCGGTCGGCACAAGACGCTGCCCTCGAAGCTGTCCGGCCGCGACCTCAAAGCCCTGCTGGCAGGCGGGGGCGCCCGGCCCGCCGGGCCCTGGGCGGACGATCCCGGACCAGCGCAGGACACGAAGGGGGCGGTGGAGGTGGACCGGACCGTGAACGCGGTCGGCTACGTCGGCCTGGGCGGTGACAAGGTCCTGACCGGCTGGCCGTTCGCCGGACAGCGGGTCACCCTCCGGCTCGACGGGAAAGTCCTTCAGGTCCTCAACGAGCAGCGTGTCCTGCAGGCCACCCTGCCCAGCCCTCTGCCGCCCTCTGCATGCGGGCGCCTGCAAGGTGCTCGTCCGGCCGGGCCGTCACCGCTGCTGCCTCCGCCAGCCGAGCAGATCACCGAACGGACGGTCAGCAGCGTCGGCGGCTTCATGATCGCCGGACAGCGCGTCCAGTTCGGCCGCAGCTATGCCCACCAAGTCGTCACCGCCCACCTGGACGAGACATCGATCCGGGTATTCCACAGCCGCGAGCTGATCACCACCCTCCCGCGTATCACCAGGAAGGAGGTGGTGGTCCGCACCTCCGGCGAACACAACCGCCGGAAGATCCTCTAGGGAAAGCGTCAAGCATCACCCGACGCCAACCCGTCAAACATCACCTGAGACTCGACAATTTCGATATTTTCAAGGGATGGCCTCGCCTGACTCGCCTTCACAAGAACCGCCGCCGCCGTCGCCCGACACGTTCCGAGAACGGTTGCGGGACTGGAAGAGGTCGCTTGCGAGCCTCAACAACCTGTCGTACTGGTGGGTTACTCGTGGAGCATGGTGCGCCGCCGCTTTCACCGGGCTGTATCTCCTCAGCGGAGCACTGATCGGTTGGACGTGCGCCTACGAAGTGATGATTGGGATCACTTCCCCTGCCAAGATGTCGGCCCCTCCTGCAGCCTGGGCGCTGTCGATGGTGGGCTGGCTGTTCGTGCCAGCGTTCATCGGCGCAGTATCCGGCTATCTGGTCAGTCAACAAGTGGATCGCCGACAACGGGAATCCCAGGAAGAGTTTTTCCAGCGCATCATTGATCAAGTTGGCCCGCCCCCATCTGGAGGGGCTGAGTGAGAACGTTGAGTGAGCTCCACGCTGAAGGCGGCGAGGCCAGAATTTTCGCGAATATGTTCGTGACTCCGCTGCACGGTGGGGACTGGGGCACAGCCAAAGACCACTGGACGCGCACTGTCGAGCACGTCGCTAACAACGTGAAGGAGCTGGAAGCCATGCCGGTTGCGGAAGCGGCTCGAACTGCGGAGAACCTCGCTCGCAGTCTGTGTTCCAATCTGGCGACTGTGGGCCGGTGCTGGGCTTGCGCCTACGCGCTACGGTAAAGAGATGACTGAGAAGGCAGCGGCAGAGCAGGTCATCCGCGAGATGATCGCTACAGCCTGCCCTGATGCCTCAGCTGGTGCCATCACGCGTGCGGCCGCCTCCGTGGTCAACACCGGGCTGGAGCGAGAGCCCACGCTACGGGACACTGTGAAGTTCAATGCGGCCTTGCGGGCGCAACTCCATGGTAAGTCGCCGACGTCTAGTCGGATCATGAAACGAACAGCTCAAACCGGCAGCACTACCAAGGTGAAGCGGCGTTCAGAGGTGGTTTCAGCTGCTCGCGCAAAGCTTTCTGCCGAGCTGATGCGCCGCTACAACGCGGGCGAGTCGATCCGATCGCTAGCCGACGCCACTGGTCGCTCGTATGGCTTTGTGTATCGCCTCCTCAGCCAAGAGGGCGTTCTCCGGCGACGCTCGGGAACCCTCCGACGTGCAGCAGACGACCGGAATGAGTCAGCCGAAGACAGCTAGGCAATGGGCGTGGTCGTCCCCTCGAAGCTCCAGGGCCGCCGACGCCTTCGGGCATGACGCCCCAAGACCCGCGCCAACGCATCAGTGTGACCTTCCACACGGGGAGCGAGGTACTGGGCCAGGCGAGACTCAGTTGATGTCGCAGACACACGGTATGAGGGGACGTGTCTAGCCTGGGTAACGCGAGTCTCTTCACAGACGGTGACGAGGCCGCCAACGCAAAGATCTCAGCACCTCTTCAAGGCCCCCGGGCTGACGTGCCGAAGCCCGCTAAACCCGGTCCACGACTGGTCCACACGCACCGAGAAACAGCGATTCGCAGCGAGACAGTGTGAGACAGCGGGTCCAGCTCGGCGAGGAAACATGAAACGGGCCCGTGACCTGGCCTAATGGCTGGTCAGGGGCCCGTTTCTATGTCCTGTGGCGGCGCTAGGATTCGAACCTAGGAAGGCTGAGCCGGCAGATTTACAGTCTGCTCCCTTTGGCCGCTCGGGCACACCGCCAGGGATTGCTGCCGGGCACTCCGCCTGAGGCGGTGCGCCGTGGCAACGGTGTAAACCATACCCGATGTACCGGGGTGGTTCGCCACCCGGTTGATCAGCGGCGCGGGGCCGTCGGGCGGGTCACCGGGCGGGGGCGCGGGGCGGTCCGGGTGCTCCGCCGCGACGCCCCTCGCCGCAGGGGCCGGAGCACGGTCGCGGGTGGCTAGGCTTTGCGCACGGCCCTCCGGGGCCGTTCTCTGCCGGATCTATGTACGAGGAGCCAACTCACCATGGCCGACTCCAGTTTCGACATCGTCTCGAAGGTCGAGCGGCAGGAGGTCGACAACGCGCTGAACCAGGCCGCGAAGGAGATCTCCCAGCGCTACGACTTCAAGGGTGTGGATGCCTCCCTCGCGTGGTCGGGCGAGCGGATCGAGATGCGGGCGAACTCGGAGGAGCGGGTCAAGGCCGTGCTCGACATCTTCCAGTCCAAGCTGGTCAAGCGCGGTATCTCGCTGAAGGCGCTGGACGCCGGGGAGCCGCAGGCGTCGGGCAAGGAGTACCGCATCTCCGCGTCGCTCGAGGAAGGCATCTCGCAGGACAACGCGAAGAAGGTCGCGAAGGTGATCCGGGACGAGGGCCCCAAGGGCGTCAAGGCCCAAGTGCAGGGCGACGAGCTGCGGGTGACCTCGAAGAGCCGGGACAGTCTGCAGGAGGTCATCGGCCTGCTGAAGGGCAAGGACTTCGATTTCGCCCTGCAGTACGTCAACTTCCGCTGACGTCGGCGTGCCGTTCCGGCCCGCTCGGTCCCGCCATGCGGCGGGACCGAGCGGGCCGGCGCGTGTTCCGGGACCGGCTCCTTCGGGCTCCCGGCGGAACAGCGCTGTCCCCGCCGCGGAGTCCGGGGACTCGGCGCCGCCGTGTCGAAGGGGCCGGGCCCGCCCGCGGCGCGGGCGGGACGGCGTTCACCAGCGGTATCCCGGGTAGGCCGCCGGGGCGCTGGTGGAGACGATCTCGCGGCCCAGCGGCATCAGCGAGATCGGGACCATCTTGAAGTGCGCCAGCCCGAAGGGGATGCCGATGATGGTGGCGCACAGGCCCACTCCGAGGGTGATGTGGCCGAGGGTGAGCCAGATGCCCGCGAAGACGAGCCAGACGATGTTGCCGGCGCCGGACGCGGCGCCCGCTCCGGGGCGCTGTACGACCGTTCTGCCGAACGGCCACAGGGCGTAGGCAGCGATGCGGAAGCAGGCCAGCCCCCAGGGGACCGTGATGATGAGCACGCAGCAGATGACTCCGGCCAGGACATAGCCCAGGGCCATCCACAAGCCGGAGAAGATCAGCCAGATGAGATTGAGGAGGGTCTTCACTCGGGCCAGCCTGCCATCTTCTCCAGCCGGGCGACACGTTCCGCCATCGGAGGATGGGTGGAGAAAAGTTTCGTCATGCCGCCCTCGCCGCGGCGGAACGGGTTGGCGATCATCAGGTGACTCGCCGTCTCCAGCCGCGGCTCGGGCGGCAGCGGGAGCTGGGCCGTACCGGCCTCCAGCTTGCGCAGGGCCGAGGCGAGCGCCAGGGGGTCCCCGGTGAGCTGCGCCCCGGAGGCGTCCGCCTCGTACTCGCGGGAGCGGGAGACCGCGAGTTGGATGAGGGAGGCGGCGAGCGGGCCCAGCAGCATGATCAGCAGCATTCCGACCAGGCCGGGGCCCTCGTCGTCGTCGGCGCGGCCCACCGGGATCAGCCAGGCGAAGTTGACGAGGAAGAGCACCACCGAGGCGAGGGCGCCCGCGACGGAGGAGATGAGGATGTCCCGGTTGTGGACGTGGCTCAGCTCGTGGCCCAGGACGCCGCGCAGCTCGCGCTCGTCGAGCAGCCGCAGGATGCCGTCGGTGCAGCACACCGCGGCGTTGCGCGGGTTGCGTCCGGTGGCGAAGGCGTTGGGCGCCTGGGTGGGTGAGAGGTAGAGCCGCGGCATGGGCTGGCGGGCGGCCGTGGACAGCTCCCGGACCATGCGGTAGAGCTGCGGCGCCTCGAACTCGCTGACGGGGCGGGCGCGCATGGCGCGGAGCGCGAGCTTGTCGCTGTTCCAGTACGCGTAGGCGTTGGTGCCCAGCGCCACCAGCAGTGCGACGACCAGGCCCGTGGTGCCGAAGAAGCTCCCGATGACGACGATGAGAGCGGACAGCCCTCCCAGGAGCAGGGCTGTCCTCAGCCCGTTGTGCCGGCGGTGCACGGTACGCCCTCCAGATGGTGCTGCGGAGCCCTGACCCGGGCAGACCTTCCGCCCTCAGCAACCCCGTCCAGTGGACCCTCCCTTTTGCGTCAACGGAGAGCGGGCGTTCTCAGTTCCCCCGGGTCTGCCTGCCGTCGTTCCGCCCGGGCGTTCCGTCGGCCGGGGCGTCTCGGCGCCCCCACGCCGCGCGCGGTCAGAAGAGCGCGGCGGTGGTGAACCGGAGCACGAGCTGCGGCGCGCCCGAGGTGGCGAGCGCGAGCGCGCCGGTCAGCGCGAGGGTCGCGGTGAGCGGGGCGGAGAGCCGCGGGCGGGCCGGGAGAGGCTCAGCCGTCCGCCCCTGGTCCGCGGCGGGGCGGAAGAGCAGCGCGGTCCAGGTCAGGTAGTAGACGAGCGCGACCACGACGTTGAGCGCCATGACGACGGCGAGCCAGCCCAGCCCCGCGTCCACGGCGGACTGGAAGACGGCGACCTTGGCGAACAGGCCGACGACGCCCGGCGGCAGTCCGGCCAGGCACAGCAGGAAGAACGCGAGGGCCGCGGCGGCGACCGGGCGGGTGCGGGCCAGGCCGCGGAAGTCGTCGAGGCGGCCGTCCGCACCGGAGGGCCGGACCGCGGCGACGACGGCGAAGGCGCCCAGGTTCACGACGGCGTACATCAGGGCGTAGGCCAGCGTGGTGCCGACCGCCCGGTCCGGCTCGTCCGCGTACCCGGCGGCGGCGAGGGGGACCAGCAGATAGCCCGCCTGTCCGACCGAGGACCAGGCGAGCAGCCGGACGGCTCCGTGCGCCCGGTCGGTGCGCTGTCGCAGGGCGCCCAGGTTGCCGACGCTCATGGTCAGCGCGGCGAGGACGGCGAGTGCGGGTCCCCAGGCGTCCGCGTACGACGGGAAGGCCCGCACGGCGACCAGGATCAGCCCGGAGAAGCCCGCGGCCTTGCCGATGACCGACAGGTAGGCGGCCACCGGCACCGGGGCGCCCACATAGGTGTCGGGGACCCAGAAGTGGAAGGGTGCCGCGGCGGTCTTGAAGGCGAAGCCGACCATGGTCAGCGCCACGCCGGTGGCCGCGAGGGTGCTCAGCCGGCTGTCGGTCCCGGGCAGCGCCTCGGCGACGGTGCTCAGATGCATGCTGCCGGTGGCGGCGTAGACGAAGCTGACGCCCAGCAGCATCACGGCGGTGGCGACCACGGACGAGAGGAAGAACTTCAGCGCCGCCTCGGACGAGAGCCGCTCGCCGCGCCGCAGGCCGACCAGCGCGAAGGCCGGGAGCGAGGCGACCTCCAGGGCGACGACGAGCGTCGCCAGGTCGCGCGCGGCGGGCAGCAGGGCCGCACCGGCGGCCGAGGAGAGCAGCAGGAACCAGAACTCTCCCGCGGGCAGCCGGTCCCGGCGGACGACGGTCATGGACAGCAGCGCGGTGACGAAGGCGCCGCCCAGGACGAGGAGCTGCACGGTGAGGGTGAAGGTGTCGGCGACGTAGCTGCAGGCGTGTGTGCCGGAGGTGAGGCAGAAGGTGGCGCGGTCCTCGCCGACGAGCGGGACGAGGGTCAGCCCGGCGAGGGCGAGCGCGGCGGCGGAGCACACACCGAGCAGCCCCTTGTGCCGTTCGGCCAGGAAGAGCTCGGCCACGAGCACGAACAGCGCGGCCACCGCGACGACGGCGGGCGGCGCGACGGCGGCCCAGTCGATGCTCTGCACGAGGTCGGCCCCCTGGGCGAGGTCGGCGCGCGGCGCCGACCGGGTGAGGCCGTGCGCGGCCTGCTCGGCGGTGAGCACTGGCATCGGGAGCGCGGTCATCGGGCCACTCCTGGCAGGAGGTTCTGGACGGCCGGCTCCATCAGGCCCAGGAGGGCTCCGGGCCACAGTCCGGCGACGAGGGTCAGGACGACCAGCGGGGTCCAGGCGGCGAACTCGTGGGCGCGGACGTCCGGCACCGTGGCGAGCGCTGCGGGCCGGACCTCGGCCGGGTCGCCCATGCAGACCCGGCGGACGACCTGGAGCAGGTACGCGGCGGTCAGCAGGGTGCCCAGGGCGCCGAGGGCGAGGAAGACCAGGAAGGCGGGCCGGCTCAGTCCGGGCGCCGGATGGTAGGCGCCCAGCAGGGCCAGCAGCTCTCCCCAGAATCCGGCCAGTCCGGGCAGTCCCAGGGAGGCCACCGCGCCGAAGGCGAGCAGTCCGCCGAGCCGTGGCGCCCGGCCGTAGAGGGCGCCACCGGTGGTTCCGGCCAGGGCGTCGAGGTCGCCGGTGCCGGTGCGGTCCTTGACCGCGCCGACGAGGAAGAACAGCAGCCCGGTGATCAGGCCGTGGGCGAGGTTCGCGTACAGCGCGCCGTTGACGCCGGTGCGGGTGAGCGTGGCGATGCCCAGCAGGACGAAGCCCATGTGGCCCACCGAGGAGTAGGCGATCAGCCGCTTGAGGTCGCCCTTGGCGCCCCGGCGTGCGAGGGCGAGGCAGGCGAGCGAGCCGTAGAGGATGCCCGCGACGGCGAACGCGGCCAGGTAGGGCGCGAAGGTGTGCGCGCCGTCGGGGACGCCGGGCAGCAGGATCCGCACGAACCCGTAGGTGCCCATCTTCAGCAACACGCCGGCCAGCAGTACGGAGCCCACCGTGGGTGCCGCGGTGTGGGCGTCCGGGAGCCAGCTGTGCAGCGGCCACATGGGCGCCTTGACGGCCAGTCCGATGCCGATGGCCAGGGCCGCGATCACCTGGGTGGTGTGGCCGAGGCCGGAGCCGTGCGCCTGGGCGAGCCGCACCATGTCGAACGTTCCGGCGTTCAGTCCGAGCACCAGCAGCCCGAGCAGCAGCACGACGGAGCCGAGCAGCGTGTAGAGCACGAACTTCCACGCAGCCGGGCCCCGGCCGGCGCCGCCCCACCGGGCGATGAGGAAGTACATCGGGACGAGCACCGTCTCGAAGGCCAGGAAGAACAGCACCAGGTCGAGCACCGCGAAGGTGGCGAGGGTGCCGCACTCCAGCAGGAGGAGCAGCGCGACCAGGCCCTTGGGGCCGGGGCCCGGCGGCGGCTTCGCATAGCTGTAGAGCGCGCACAGGAAGGACAGCAGCGCGGTGAGGACGAGCAGCGGCAGCGAGACGCCGTCGGTCCCCAGGTGCAGCCGGACACCCAGTGCGGGGATCCAGTCGACGTTCGTCTCGGCCTGCATGGTGCCGGGGCGGTCGTGGTCGAAGCCGAGGGCCAGCAGGACCGCGAGGGCGAGCACGGCGCCGGTGACGGTCACTCCGTGCCGCAGCACGGCCTGCTCGGGGCTGCGGCCGCGCAGGCCGGGCGGTGCGGGCAGCAGCGCGGCGGCCGCTCCGAGCAGCGGCAGGGCGACGACGGCGATCAGGAGCGCCTGCAGGACAGTGTCGTCGAGCGGGATCACGTCACGCCCCTCCGTTTCCGGTCATGGCCACCACGGCGATGACGGCGAGCGCCAGGGAGCCCGTCAGCAGCGCGCCGAGGTAGGTCTGCACGTTGCCCGTCTGGGCGCGCCGCACTGCGGCGCCCAGCAGGCGCGGGGCGCGGCCGGCGGCTGCCACGTAGGTGTCGACGACCGCGCTGTCCAGGAAGCGCACCAGTCCGGCCGCGCCCTGGACGGGGCGTACGACCACGGCGCGGTAGAGCGCGTCCAGATGGAATCCGGCTGCCGCGTGCCGGTGCAGCGGCCCGAGCAGCAGCACACCGGGGTCGGCGTCGTGTTCGGGGTGGAGGGCGGCGAGGGCGCTGCTGTGCCGCCAGGTGGCGTAGGTGAGCAGGCCGCCGACCAGGGCGACGCCGGTGGCGAGCACGGAGGTGGCCGGCGTGGGGGTGAGGGACGCGCCGTCGAACCAGTGGGGCAGTACCGGGAAGGCGATGCCCAGGGCGAGGGAGGGCAGTGCGAGCGTCCACAGGACGAGGTTCATGACGGCCGGGGCGGGGCGGTGCTCGTCGTGGCCGGCGTGCCGGTGCACGGGGCCCGGGGTGGCGAGTTCCGTCTCGGGCGCCTGCTGCGGCACCTGTTCGGGGACGTGTTCGGCGGCCTTCTCGCCGGTGACGGCGAGCGGCGCGACGGCGGGGCCGCCCCGGAAGGCGAGCAGCCACAGCCGGGCCGCGTAGGCGGCGGTCAGCAGCGCGGTGACCAGCCCGGCGACCAGCACGATCCAGCCGGCGCCCGCGGGCACCGCGTGCGCCCCGGCGAACGGGGGATGCGCGTCGCCGAAGGCGGCGTGCTCGGCCGCGGCCAGCACGGCCTCCTTGGAGAAGAACCCGGAGAACGGCGGGATCGCGGCGAGGGCCAGCAGGGCGATGGTCATCGTCCAGTAGGCGTCGGGGACGCGCCGGGCGATCCCGCCGGTGCGGGCCATCACCGTCAGCGAGTTGGTGCCGGCCGCGTGGATGACGACCCCGGCCGCCAGGAACAGCAGCGCCTTGAACGCGCCGTGCACCAGCAGGTGGAAGACGGCCGCGCCGCGGTCGGCGACGGCCAGCGCGGCGGCCATGTAGGCGAGCTGGCTGATGGTCGAGTAGGCGAGGACGCGCTTGATGTCGTCCTGCGCGAGCGCGGCGAGGGCCGAGCCGGTCATGGTGAGCGCCGCCAGCACCGCGAGGACGACGAGTGCGGCGGCGGAGGCGGTGAAGACGGGCAGCAGCCGGGCCACGAAGTAGACGCCGGCCGCGACCATGGTGGCGGCGTGGATCAGCGCGGAGACCGGGGTGGGGCCGGCCATCGCGTCCGGCAGCCAGGAGTGCAGCGGCAGCAGCGCCGACTTCCCCGCGACCCCGGCGAGCAGCAGCAGCGCGATCACCGTGGGGTGGGTCAGCTCGTGCCCGGAGAGGCTGGAGGTCAGGCGGGTGACGACGGTGCTGATGCGGAAGCTGCCGGCCTCCGAGGCCAGCGCCAGGATGCCGATCAGGAAGGGCACGTCGCCCAGCTTGGTGACCAGGAACGCCTTGAGGGAGGCGGCACGCGCCGCCGGGGTCTCCCAGTAGTGGCCGACCAGGAAGTAGGAGCAGATGCCCATGACCTCCCAGCCGACGAGCAGCACGATCAGGTCGTCGCTGTAGACCACGAGGAACATCGCGGCCGTGAAGAGCGAGACCAGCGCGGCGTACGAGGCGTAGCGCGGGTCGTCGCGCAGATAGCCGGTGGAGTAGACCTGCACGCAGGTGGCGACGACTCCGACGAGGACGGCGACCAGGACCGCGAAGCCGTCGAGGTTGAGGGCGAGCTGAAGGGGGAGCGCGTCGTTGCCCGTGGGTGCGAGTTCGGTGGCCGCACGCAGCGCCGGACCGCCCCCCTGGCGGGCCGCCACGACGACGGCGAGGACCGCCGCCGCGAGGGTGGGCAGGACCGCGAGCGGGCGGACGAAGCCGGGTGCGCGGCGGCCGAGGAGCAGCCCGGTGAGCGCACCGAGCGCGGGGAGGACGGGGACCAGCGCTGCGAGTGTCGTGGTGCTCACGCGTGCCGCCTCCCTGCGGCGGGGCCCTGGACCTGCTGGTCGGAGCCGCTCTCGGCGTCGTTGTCGGTGGCGGATGCCGGACTCTTCTCCGCGCGTGAACCGCCGCCGGAGTCGCCCCCTGACGGGCTGTCGCTCTCGCGGAGGTCCCGGAGTCTGTCGATGTCGGAGCTGCCGCGGTTGCGGTGGACGAGCAGGACGATCGCCAGACCGATGCCGATCTCGGCCGCGGCGATCGCGATGGTGAAGAGGGTGAGCGCCTGACCCGCGTGCAGGGTGTCACGGAGCCAGACGTCGAAGGCGACGAGGTTGATGTTGACGGCGTTGAGCATCAGCTCGACGGCCATCAGGACGAGGATGGCGTTCCGGCGTGCGAGGACGCCGTAGAGGCCGACGCAGAAGAGCAGGACGGCGAGTACGGCGGGGTAGGCGAGGTGCATCAGCGCTCACCGGCCCTGGTGCGCGCGGGAGGGAGGTCGCGGTCGCCGTCGCGGCGGGAGAGGACGATGGCGCCGACGAGCGCGGCGAGCAGGAGCACCGAGAGCGCCTCGAAGGGCAGCACCCAGTGCCGGAAGAGGGCCGTACCGGTGACCTCGGAGGAGCCGCTGCCGGGTCCTGCGGGGTCCGCCAGGTCGATCCAGGTGGCGCGGAAGGCGTCGACGACGACGGTCACCAGGGTGGCCGCCGCCGCGACGGAGACGGCGAGCGCCGCCCAGCGGTTGCCGGAGTCCGCGTCGGGTGAGCGCCCGATGGGGGCCCTGGTCAGCATGAGCCCGAAGAGGATGAGGACGACGACGGAGCCGACGTAGATCAGCACCTGCACCCAGGCGATGAACTCGGCGGTCAGCAGAAGGTATTCGACGGCGACCCCGCCGAGCGCGACCACCAGCCACAGCGCGGCGTGCACGAGCTGCTTGGTGGTCACGGTGGCCAGGGCGGCGCCGAGGGTGACGAGTCCGACGAGCACGAAGACGATCTCCACCCCGGAGGGGGACAGAAAGCCGTGGTGGTCGGCGGCCGCGTGGGTGGCGGCGCTGTGCGCGAGAGCGTTCATTCGGCACCGCCCCGCGTGTCCTGGTCCGGCGCCCGCGGCGCCTCGTCCCGGTCGGGACGGCGCGGCGCGTTGCGGTCGCCGGGGCTCCGCGCGCCCTGGTCCGTCGCCTCCGGGTCCGGGTTCCGCTGCGGCTGCCCGGCGGGTGCGGCGGTCTCCTCGGCGGGGTGCTCGCGGTGCGCGGCGAGCATGTCGGCCTCCGCCACCTGGGCGGCCTTGTCGGCGGCCTTGCGGGCGGCGGCCACCTCCTTGGCCTCCTCCGCGCCCTCGTCCAGCGGCGGCGGCTCGGGCACGGTCCACATCCACTCACGGAGGGTGTCCCGTTCGTGGGTCAGCTCGCGGATGTCGGTCTCCGCGTACTCGAACTCCGGCGACCAGAACAGCGCGTCGAAGGGGCACACCTCGATGCAGATACCGCAGTACATGCACAGGGCGAAGTCGATGGCGAACCGGTCGAGGACGTTGCGGCTGCGCTCGCGCCCGCCCGGCGCGGCGGGGGGCACCGTCTCCTTGTGCGAGTCGATGTAGATGCACCAGTCCGGGCATTCGCGGGCGCAGAGCATGCAGACGGTGCAGTTCTCCTCGAACAGGCCGATGACCCCGCGGCTGCGGGGCGGCAGCTCGGGCTGCGTGTCCGGGTAGTGCTCGGTGACCGAGCGCCGGGTCATGGTCCGGAGCGTGACGGCCAGGCCCTTGGCCAGCCCGGAGCCGAACACTCCGCGCCGCGCGCCGGGCCGCTCGGCGGGCGTGCCCGCGGAAGAGGCGTGGGACACGGCTACATCACCACCTTGACGACACCCGTGAGGGCGATCTGGAAGAGGGCGAGCGGGACGAGGGCCGTCCAGGCCAGCCGCTGGATCTGGTCCTCGCGCAGCCGGGGGTAGCTGACCCGCAGCCAGATCACCCCGAAGGCGAGGACGCCGGTCTTGAGCAGCATCCACAGCCAGCCCAGGCCGTCCGCGAAGGGACCGTGCCAGCCGCCGAGGAAGAGCACGGCGGTCAGCGCGGAGAGGACGACGATGCCCGCGTACTCGGCGAGCAGGAAGAGCGCGAACCGCAGCCCGGTGTACTCGGTGTACGCACCGAAGATGATCTCCGAGTCGGCGACCGGCGCGTCGAACGGCGGGCGCTGGAGCTCGGCGAGGCCCGCGGTGAAGAAGACCACCGCCCCCACCGCCTGCCACGGCAGCCACCACCACTCCCACACCCCGAGGATTCCGGGCAGCGAGAGGGTGCCGGCCGCCATGGTGACGGACGCGGCGGCCAGCAGCATCGGCAGCTCGTAGGCCAGCAGTTGGGCCGCGGTCCGCAACCCGCCCAGCAGGGAGAACTTGTTGGCCGACGCCCAGCCGCCCATCAGCGAGCCGAGGATGCCGACGCCCATCACGGCCAGTACGAAGAAGATCCCGGCGTCCAGCACCTGTACGACGCCGCCGCCCGGTGCCACCGGGATCGCGACCAGGACGAGCAGATACGGGATCAGGGCGAGGGCGGGAGCGAGCTGGAAGACCCGCCGGTCGGCGCCCTCGGGGACGATGTCCTCCTTCTGCGCGAACTTCACCCCGTCGGCGACCAACTGGGCCCAGCCGTGGAAGCCGCCCGCGTGCATCGGGCCGACCCGCCCCTGCATATGGGCCATGACCTTGTGTTCGGTCTGCCCGACCAGCAGCGGCAGCACGAGGAAGGAGAGCAGCACGGCCAGCAGCCGCACCGCGACGTCGACGGCGTCCATCAGGCTCCGTCCCCCTCTTGGCGGTCCCGCTCGGGATCCCGCTCCCGGCCGTCCCGGTCGGAGCCCTGCGCCGGGTCCTGGGCGGTGTCCGGCGCCGAGGCATCGGCGTCCGAGCGCCCGTCCCCGCCCCGGTCATGGCCGCCCGGATCACGGCCGTCCTGGTCACGACTGTCCTGGTCACGACTGTCCGCGGACTGGTCACGACCGTCCGCGCCTCGGGCACGGCCGTCCGCGGACGGGGCGCCGCCGTCGCCGGTACGGGCGGCAGCGTCCGGGGCGTCGGAGGGCGCCGCCTCCTCGCCGCCGGACGGGGCGGGCTGGTGCCAGGGAGCGTCGGTGGAGCGCGGTGGGGCGGGAGTGCTCTCGGTGCGGTCGGCAGCTCCGGGACGCTCCGCCGGGTGCTCCCGCTTCGCCGCGGACTGCTCCGCCGCGGACTGGTCCGGCTGCTCCGGTGCGGGCTTCCCCGGTTCCTCCGGCGCGGACTTTCCCGGTCCCGCCGCGCGCTGCGACGCCGAGCCGGCACTCGCGCTGCGGGTGCGCCGCGGGCCGCGTGAGGGAGCCGGGGCCGCCTCCGCGTCCGGCTGGGAGGCCGAGCCGGCGCGTGCGCTGCGGGTACGGCGCGGGGTGTCGCCCGCGGTGCGGCGGGTGCGTTCGCGGGCGGGAGCCGGCGGGAGCTGGCCCTTGAGAGGGCCCCACTCGTTGGGGTCCGGGACGCCCGGCGGGAGCATCTGGCGGCGCTTGGGTCCGCCGTGCCCGGACTCGCCGGGCTCCTTCGCGCCGGGCCACGCCTTGGCGACGCGGGCCGCGAGGACGAAGTCCTTGCGCAGCGGGTGCCCCTCGAAGGAGTCGGGCAGCAGCAGCGGGACGAGGTGCGGATGGCCGGGGAAGTCGATGCCGAACATCTCGTGGGTCTCCCGCTCGTGCCACGCGGCACCGGCGTAGACCCCGGTGGCGGTGGGCAGCGCCGGCGCCTGGTGGGGCAGCGTCGTACGCAGGACCAGGCGGCGCACGCCCCGGCCCGCCGCCGGCAGCGCCGCCAGATGCGCGCACACCCGGATGCCGGTGCCGGGCTCGTCGACGGCGCTGAGCCAGTCGAAGTAGGTGCAGCCGAGTTCGTCGCGGGCCGCGGTCAGCGCGGGGATCCAGGCGTCGGCCGGTACGTCGGCGGTGAGCAGCCCGTAGGCGTCCTCGGCCGTCGCGCCCGCGCCGAAGAGCTCCTCGGCCGAGCGCGGCAGCCAGCCGGGGTGCTGGGGCGGCTCGGTCACCGTCCGTCCCCTTCCGTGTCGCCGTCCGGTTCCGACTGCGGCGCGGCGGACGCAGACGGCGCAGACCGATCCGCTGAACCGTCCGGCTCCGGCGACGCCGCGGGCGGGGCGACCAGGCCGCTGGTGAGGGCGCCTGCGGAGGGCGCGGGCGCGTCGCGTCCCGCGTAGCGGTCGGCGGTGGACTCGGCGGCGATCTTCTCCTGGAGCTTGAGCACGCCCTGGAGCAGCGCCTCGGGCCGCGGCGGGCAGCCGGGCACGTAGACGTCGACGGGGATGATCTGGTCGACGCCCTTGGTGACCGCGTAGGAGTCCCAGTAGGGGCCGCCGCAGTTGGAGCAGGCGCCGAAGGAGATGACGTACTTGGGCTCGGGCATCTGCTCGTAGAGACGTTTGACGGCGGGTGCCATCTTGTCGGTGACCGTGCCGGAGACGACCATCAGGTCGGCCTGCCGGGGGCCGGGAGCGAAGGGGATGACACCGAGCCGGATGAAGTCGTGCCGTGCCATGGAGGCGGCGATGAACTCGATGGCGCAACAGGCCAGCCCGAAGTTGAAGACCCAGAGGCTGTAGCGGCGGCCCCAGTTGAGGACCACCTTCATCGGTTCGGGTGCCAGCCGGGAGAGCAGCCCGAGCTGGGACCGCCCCTCGGCGCGCGGCACCGCGGCGGGAGCCGGTGCCGCGGCGGAGGTCGGGGTGTTCGTTACGTCCATTCCAGGACGCCCTTCTTGTACGCGTAGAGCAGGCCGACGGCCAGGAAGCCGAGGAAGACGAACATCTCCGCGAGCGTGGTGGCGCCGTAGCCGGGCGCGGCGAACACCGTCGACCAGGGGAACAGGAAGACCGAGTCGACGGCGAAGACGACGTAGAGGAAGGCGTAGACGTAGTAGCGGACCTGGGTGTGCGCCCAGCCCTCGCCGACGGGGTCGACACCGCACTCGTAGGTCAGCATCTTCTCGGGGGTCGGGACCACGGGCCGCAGCAGCCGACCGGCGGCGAAGGCCGCGCAGACGAAGAGCACACCGACGACGGCTACCAGCCCGACGACCGTGTAGCCGTGGAAGTAGTCCGGCACGCCTGCCCCGTCCTGAGTGTCGGTGTGTACGTTCGAGGATCTGTACGCACGGAGTGTAGGCCCTCCGGGGGTCGCCGAGGACGGCCGCGTCACACTCGCGGGCCTCTCCCGCGGGGCCGCGGCCGACGCCGCCCGACCCCGCAGGCCCAGATCCGGAACCGCCGCCTCCGGTGTTGCTCCGGCGCCGCCTCCGGCATCCGCGTCCGGCGGCGTCCCCGGCCCGGCCCCCGGCGCCGCGCCGCAGGCGTTCGGTCTTTCCGATGGTGATCCGCGTCACCCCGGGGCGGGGTCCGGCCCGCCGCCCGTTCGAGGAGCCCTCCAGCAAGGAGGCGGAGTCTGGCGGCACGGCGTACTCCGTGGCGGCAGCAGCGCACGCCAGATGTCTCAAAAATCTGTCCACGATGGGAACAGCCACGGGAAGGCAACCCTTAGCAACGTACGATGGCAGGCGAGCCGCCGCCTTGAGGGAGGTCCGATCCACCGTGACCAGTCAGGTCAGCAGCCCAGCCGGGCCACAGTCCGGCCCCGAGGGGGGCCAGGACAGCGGACGGGACAAAGAGGTCCGGCGCCTGGACCGGGTGATCATCCGGTTCGCGGGAGACTCCGGCGACGGTATGCAGCTCACCGGAGACCGCTTCACATCCGAGACGGCCTCGTTCGGCAACGACCTGTCGACGCTGCCGAACTTCCCGGCCGAGATCCGCGCCCCCGCGGGCACCCTGCCGGGCGTCTCCAGCTTCCAGTTGCACTTCGCCGACCACGACATCCTGACGCCGGGCGACGCCCCGGACGTGCTGGTGGCGATGAACCCGGCGGCGCTGAAGGCGAACATCGCCGATGTGCCCCGCGGCGCCGAGATCATCGTGAACACGGACGAGTTCACCAAGCGCGCGATGGCCAAGGTCGGCTACGACGCCAGCCCGCTGGAGGACGGCTCGCTGGACGGCTACAGCGTCCACCCCGTACCGCTGACGACGCTGACGGTCGAGGCGCTCAAGGACTACGAGCTGGGCCGCAAGGAGGCCGGGCGGTCCAAGAACATGTTCGCGCTGGGCCTGCTGTCGTGGATGTACAACCGGCCGACCGAGCAGACCGAGGCGTTCCTGCGGACGAAGTTCGCCAAGAAGCCGACGGTCGCCGAGGCGAACATCGCGGCGTTCCGGTCCGGGTGGAACTTCGGCGAGACGACCGAGGACTTCGCCGTCTCCTACGAGGTCGCTCCCGCCTCCGGCGCCTTCCCCGCCGGGACATACCGGAACATCTCCGGCAATCTGGCGCTGTCCTACGGACTGATCGCCGCGTCCCAGCAGGCGGACCTGCCGCTCTTCCTCGGCTCGTACCCGATCACCCCGGCCTCCGACGTGCTGCACGATCTGAGCAAGCACAAGAACTTCGGCGTGCGCTCCTTCCAGGCCGAGGACGAGATCGCCGGGATCGGCGCCGCGCTCGGCGCCGCCTTCGGCGGATCGCTGGCCGTCACCACCACCTCGGGGCCCGGCGTGGCGCTGAAGTCGGAGACCATCGGCCTGGCCGTCTCGCTGGAGCTGCCGCTGCTGGTCGTCGACATCCAGCGCGGCGGCCCCTCCACCGGCCTGCCGACCAAGACCGAGCAGGCCGACCTGCTGCAGGCCATGTACGGGCGCAACGGCGAGGCGCCGGTGCCGATCGTGGCCCCGGCCACCCCGGCCGACTGCTTCACCGCGGCCCTGGACGCGGCGCGGATCGCGCTCACCTACCGGACTCCGGTGTTCCTCCTCTCGGACGGCTACCTGGCCAACGGCTCCGAGCCGTGGCGGATCCCCGAGGTGGACGAGCTGCCCGACCTGCGCACCCTGTTCGCCACCGGGCCCAACCACGAGCTCGACGACGGCACCGAGGTCTTCTGGCCCTACAAGCGCGACCCGCACACCCTCGCCCGCCCGTGGGCGGTCCCCGGCACGCCGGGACTGGAGCACCGCATCGGCGGCATCGAGAAGCAGGACGGCACCGGGAACATCTCCTACGACCCGGCCAACCACGACTTCATGGTCCGCACCCGGCAGGCCAAGGTGGACGGCGTCGAGGTGCCGGACCTGGAGGTCAGCGACCCGGGCGGGAACGCCTCGCTGCTGGTGCTGGGCTGGGGCTCGACCTACGGCCCGATCACGGCCGCCGTACGCCGCGTCCGCAACGCCGGTGACGAGATCGCACAGGCCCATCTGCGCCACCTCAACCCGTTCCCGGAGAACCTCGGCGAGGTGCTGCGGCGCTACGAGAAGGTCGTCGTACCGGAGATGAACCTGGGCCAGCTCGCCACCCTGCTCCGCGCCCGCTACCTGGTCGACGCGCAGTCGTACACGCAGGTCCGCGGCCTGCCGTTCAAGGCCGAGCAGCTCGCGACCGCACTCAAGGAGGCCATCGCACATGGCTGAGACGTCCCCCGGTCCCGCTCCGGAGACCGCCCGGACCCAGCAGAACGGCGCCCCCGCGGCCGTGTCCGAGGCACTGTCGCTGGTACCGCGGGCGGTCGGCAAGCAGTCGATGAAGGACTTCAAGTCCGACCAGGAGGTCCGCTGGTGCCCCGGCTGCGGCGACTACGCGGTGCTCGCGGCCGTCCAGGGGTTCATGCCGGAGCTGGGCGTGGCGAAGGAGAACATCGTCTTCGTCTCGGGCATCGGCTGCTCCTCCCGCTTCCCGTACTACATGAACACCTACGGGATGCACTCCATCCACGGCCGCGCCCCGGCCATCGCCACCGGGCTGGCGGCCTCGCGGCGCGACCTGAGCGTCTGGGTGGTGACCGGTGACGGGGACGCGCTCTCCATCGGCGGCAACCACCTGATCCACGCGCTGCGGCGCAACGTGAACCTGAAGATCCTGCTGTTCAACAACCGGATCTACGGACTGACGAAGGGGCAGTACAGCCCGACGTCGGAGGCCGGGAAGATCACCAAGTCCACGCCCATGGGGTCGCTGGACGCTCCGTTCAACCCGGTCTCGCTGGCGCTGGGCGCCGAGGCGTCCTTCGTGGCCCGTACGGTCGACTCGGACCGCAAGCACCTCACCGGTGTGCTGCGAGCCGCCGCCGACCACCCGGGGTCGGCACTGGTGGAGATCTACCAGAACTGCAACATCTTCAACGACGGCGCCTTCGAGGTCCTGAAGGACCAGGAACAGGCGAGGGAGGCCGTGATCCGGCTGGAACACGGCGAGCCGATCCGCTTCGGCGCCCCCGCCGAGGACGGCCTCGGCTCCCAGGGCGTGGTCCGCGACCGGACGACCGGCGATCTGCGGATCGTGGACGTCCGCGACGAGGGCACCGCGGAGGTGCTGGTGCACGACGCCCACGCCGCCTCGCCGACCTCGGCGTTCGCGCTCTCCCGGCTCGCCGACCCGGACACGCTGCACCACACCCCCATCGGGGTGCTGCGCGACGTGCGGCGCCCGGTGTACGACACGGAGATGGCCGACCAGCTCGAACGCGCCGTCGAACAGGACGGCAAGGGCGACCTGTCCGCGCTGCTGCACGGCAACGACACCTGGACGGTCGTGGGCTGACCCCCGAGCGCCCCGGCGGCCCGGCACCCTCCCTGGGTGCCGGGCCGCTGTGCGTCTTTCGCTGCGTGGCGTTCGCTGCGTGGCGTTCGCTGCGCGCCTTCCGCTGCGTGGCGTGCCGACTGTTCGGACGGCGGCCCTTCCGCCGGGCCCGTATCGCGGCGCCGGCTCCGCGGAGTCCAGCGACAGGACCAAAGCGCGGAACGGGAATGACAAGACGGTCGGCTCCCGTTACCTTGCGGAGAGCTTGCACAACACATCCGGGCAGAAGGCAGGGAGGGTCATGCAGACACCGAGTACACAGCGCACGGGGCTGCTGTTCGGCTTCGCGGCGTACGGGATGTGGGGCCTGCTGCCCCTGTACTGGCACGCACTCTCCGACATCGGTGCGGGAGAAGTCCTCGCCCACCGCATGGTCTGGTCGCTGCCGACAGCACTGTTGATCCTGGCCCTGCTGCGCCGCTGGTCCTGGGTGACCGCGCTGGTGCGCCAGCCCAAGAAGCTGGGACTGGTGGTGCTGGCCTCCGCGGTGATCTCGCTCAACTGGGGACTGTTCATCTGGGCGGTCAGCACCGACAAGGTGCTCGAATCCTCCCTCGGCTACTTCATCAACCCGCTGGTCTCCATAGCCTTCGGCGTCCTGCTGCTGCGGGAGCGGCTGCGCCTCGCCCAATGGGCCGCCGTCGCCGTCGGTGCCGCGGCCGTCGTCGTGATGACCGTCGCCTACGGCAAGCTGCCCTGGCTCTCCCTCTGCCTGGCGTTCAGCTTCGCCACCTACGGGCTGATCAAGAAGCACGTCAAGCTCGACGGAGTGGCCGGCTTCAGCGCGGAGACCGCCGTGCAGTTCCTGCCGGCGCTGGGCTTCCTGCTCTACCTCGGCTCGCGCGGAGAATCGTCCTTCGCCACCGGCGGACTCGGCACCACGGTGCTGCTGGCCTTCGCCGGGGTGGCGACCGCGCTGCCGCTGATCTTCTTCGGCAGCGCGGCGGTGCGGCTGCCGCTCTCGACGATCGGGCTGCTGCAGTATCTGGCCCCCGCCTTCATGTTCCTGCTGGGCCTCACCGTCTTCGGCGAGGAGATGCCCCCCGAGCGGTGGGCCGGCTTCGGCCTGGTGTGGGTGGCGCTGACCATCCTCACCTGGGACGCGCTGCGCAACGCCCGGCGGGGGCGCGCCGAGCTGCGGGCTGCTGCGCTGCGGGCCCGTGAGGAGACCGCCGCCGCTGCGGCGGCGGCTGCCGCCGGTCCGAGCGGCGCCGGTACGCCCGTCGCGGGGGCTGCCGAGCGCTGACCCCGCGGTCGCTCGCCCCTCCTGGCCCGGCGCCCCCTTGCGGGGGCGCCGCCTCCTCCCCCCTTCGCTGGGTGCCCCCGTCCGTTGTTCGCCTCGGTGCGGCGCCGTTGTCGGGGGCTTCGCCCCCGAACCCCCGTTGTCCTCGCCGGACGGGCGTTGGGGCGGCTCCGCCCCCCAACAGCCCCCCGCTAGTGGGCTCCGCCCCCTAGGACCCCCAGCCGCACCCACGCAAACCCTTACGGACCTTGCTCCGGACCTTTCCTTCGGTCCGTCCGGTGCGGGAAAAGTCCTGATGCCGTCCCTCACAGCACAAGAACGCTCCCGCAGCCGAAAGGCCCCCGGCGGTTGCCGGATACGGGAGGGGGAGGGAGAAGTGTTGGTGCCTGGGGGTTTCTAAGGGGGCGGAGCCCCCTTAGCGGGGGGCCGTTGGGGGGCAGCGCCCCCCGACACGACCGCTCGGCGGCAGCCGAAGGACAACGGGGGCGTGCCCCCACGGAGCCGGGCCACCCGCGAAGGGGATAGCCGAAGGGGCCAGGGGGCGTGCCCCCCACAAGCACCGCACCCCGCGGAGGGGAACGGACCCCGCGAAGACGCCCCCCGCGAAGGGAGTCGCAGCGGGCCGTCAGGCTGTTACGTCGCGGCTGGTGAAGGCGGCCCACGCCGCCGAGCCGAAGACCGCCGTGTAGAGGGCCTGGAGGCCCAGGTTCTTCAGGATGTCGTCCCAGTAGACGGGGTCCCGCAGCAGATCGGCGAAGCTGAGCCAGTAGTGCGGGAACAGATACGGGTGGAACGCGTCCAGTTGCGGGATGGCGTTGAGGATCTGCACCGTGATCAGCAGCCCGACCGTGGTGGCCATCGCGGCGATGCCGCTGTTGGTGAGGGACGACACGAACAGGCCGAGGGCCGCCAGGCCGAGCAGGCCGGCGGCGACCAGCACGGCGATGGCCCCCGCACGCAGCAGTCCCTCCCCGAAGGAGACCGCGGTACCGGACAGCAGGGTGACCTCTCCGGTGGGGAAGAGCAGCGCCCCGGTCAGCAATGCGGCGACCGCCACCGTCAGTGTCGCCGCGAGGCAGAAGGCCACCACGGTGGTCAGCTTCGCCAGCAGCAGCCGGGTGCGGCCCGCCGGGGCGACCAGCAGGTAGCGCAAGGTGCCCGCGCCCGCCTCTCCGGCCACCGCGTCCCCGGCGACCACACCGACCGCCATCGGCAGGAAGAACGGCAGCGTGGCGGCGAGCGAGGTGAAGACCAGGAACAGCCCGTTGTTGGTCACCTGGGAGATGAAGGCAGGGCCCTCCCCGCCGCCGGACCCGATCGAGCCGCCGTCGCTGGTCTCGACCTTCACCGCGACCCCGACCAGCACCGGAACGGCCGCCAGCACGCCCAGCAGCGCCAGGGTGCGCCAGCGCCGGAAGGTGACCAGCAGTTCGCTGCGGAACAGGCCCAGCAGCCACAGCGGCGACACCCGCGGAGCGGACCGTGCGTCGTACACCGGTTCAGCCCGCGACATCGAAGCCCTCCCCGGTGAGTGAGACGAACACGTCCTCCAGCGACGCCTGCCGTACCCCGAAGGCCCGGACCCGTACTCCGGCCCGGACGAGGGCGGTGTTCAGCTCCGCGGGGTCGCCCGGCGGCGGATCGCCGCTCAGCTCCTCGCCCGCGGTGCTCAGGTCGGACACCCCGTGCTCCTTCAGCACCCGGGCGGCCTCACCCGGGTCCGGGGTGGTGACGGTCAGCCGGCCGCGGGCGCCTGCCGACATCTCCGCGACGGTCCCCTGGGTGACCAGTCGGCCGTGGTGCATGACGGCCGTGTGGGTGCAGACCTGTTCGATCTCGTCCAGCAGGTGGGAGGAGAGGAAGACCGTGCTGCCGTCCTCCGCCAACTCCCGGACCAGCGAGCGGATCTCCCGCATGCCCTGCGGGTCGAGGCCGTTGGTCGGCTCGTCCAGGACGAGCAGCTCGCGCGGCTGCAGCAGGGCGGCGGCCAGGCCCAGGCGCTGCTTCATGCCCAGTGAGTAGGCCCGCGCCTTCTTGGCGGCGGCCCCCGAGAGGCCCACCCGTTCCAGGGCCCGGTCCACCCTGGCCGCGCGAGTGCGCGGGTCGGCGGTGGGGTCGGCGGCGTCGTACCGCAGCAGGTTCGCCCGTCCGGAGAGGAAGCCGTAGAGCGCGGGCCCCTCGATGAGGGCGCCCACCCGGGGCAGCACCCGGCGTCCGGAGCCGGGCATCGGTTCGCCGAGCAGGTGCGCGGCACCGCCGGTGGGCTGGATGAGGCCGAGCAGCATCCGGATGGTGGTGGTCTTGCCCGAGCCGTTGGGGCCGAGGAAGCCGAAGACGCTGCCGCGCGGGACGGACAGGTCGAGCGCGTCGACGGCGAGCTGACCACCCCGGTAGCGCTTGGTGAGTCCCTGGGTAGCAATCACCGCACCGGTGTCCCCCGCCACGGCGGTCCGCTCGGCCATCCGTGCCCTGCCCTTCCTCGTCGTGCCGCCGGTGGTTCAGCGGGTGCCGGTCGCACCGGTGGTTCACCGGTGCGACCGGCACCTCGGAGCCGCTACTCGGCGCCCACGTGCTCGTCGGCGGCCTTGACCAGACCTTCCTTGGTGACGGCACCGACGTAGACCTGGCCGTCCTCGGTCATCAGGGCGTTCACCAGCCGGGTGCTGAAGACCCGTCCGGTACCGAAGTCGCCCTTCACCTTGTCGGTGAAGTTGTCCAGCAGCTCGTCGGCGCGCTTGTCACCGCCCGACTTCCCGCCACCCGGCCCACCGGGCATCCCGCTGTCGAACGTGGCGACCGTGCTCCAGTCGCCCGCCGACCCGCCCAGGAGCTCCAGACCGGAGAGTCCGCCGGGGCCCTTGGGGGCCCGCCGGTCGCCGTCCGGCTTCGCCTCGGTGACCTTGGCGTCCTTGGGCGGCCGGAACGTGAAACTGCTCGCGTCCGGCTTCCCGAAGTCCACCTTGGTGTAGGCCACGTCGATCGCCGGATCGCCGCCCTTCTTCGGGTCGACGGTGAACCTGAGCGGCAGCCCCTTGTCCGCGTCCACCGCTATGCGGACCGACTCGATCGTGGAGTCGTTCGCTCCCTTGGGTTTGACGACCAGTTGGTAGGCGTCCCGCCCGGCGACCTTCGCCGTCCCGTCGACGGCCACGGACGTGGACGAGTCGAGGTCCTTCAAGAGCTGCTTCGCGGCCTTCTGCGGGGTTACCGCGTCCGGGCCTGCCGGCCCGTCGTGCTTCCCCGCATGCCCGGCGCCCTCGGGTGCCTCGGCGTGCCAGGCCGCGTTGCTGCCGCTGTCGTAGGCCCACAGGTCGCGTCCGCTGTGGACGAGGCTGTACTCGGCGGCGTCCTCCATGATCGAGACGCGCTGCTTGTCGGGGCCGTCGGCGGCGAAGCGCAGGAGATGCTCCCCCGAGGCCAGCTCGGACAGCTTCTTCCCGGGTGAGGCGTCCGGCTGCGCGGCCTTGCCCTCCACGCCGTCCCCGCCCTCGCCGGCACCGCCGCCGAAGCCGCCGTTCCCGCCGCCGCTGCCACCGGGCAGCGAGGGCAGGCCGAGATCGGTCTTCACCCGGACGGTGCCGGAGAGCTGGTCGACATCGGACGCGGCCACCTTGGCGACCAGTTCCTCCGCCGTGATCTCCGGCAGATCGGGATCGCCGGAGCTGGCGAGCGCAGGTACCAGGCCGACGGTCGCGGCGGCGACCCCGGCGACGGCGACCGGTACGGCGTACCGCGCCGCCCTGCGCCGGGGCTTCCTCGGTTGGATCTGTGCCATCTGTCTGTCCTACCTCCGTGTCGGCGGCGGCTCCGTAGGTCGCACTCGTCCACCCCTTGCCGCCATTCTCACCCGAATCGGTGCGGGGTGGTGCTTCCATGGCACCAAATCCTGCGCTCTGCCGCGTCAGCCGTCGGAGGCACATTCCACTACTCCCCCGGGATGACCGTGCTCCGCCTCCGGGTTGGTACCGCACGGGACCGACTCGGGGTCGCGTGCGGGCCGATGCCCGGAATCCCGCGGTCACGGGCCCGCGAACCGGGGTCCTCCGGTGCCGAGCAGACCGGTGACCCGGGCGGGCCGCCCGGCGCGCAAGGTCAGCCCGCTCGGTCCACCACCGCCGTGCACAGCCCGGACAGGGCGGCCTTGGCGGCGTTGTCGGGCAGCGGGGCGAGCATCTCGCGGGCCTCGTCGGCGTACCGGACGGTCGCCCGGCGGGCCTGCTCCAGCGCGGGGTGGACGCGCAGCGCGGCCAGTGCCTCGGCGAGGCGCCCGTCGTCACCGAGGTCGCCGTCGAGCAGCGAGCACAGTTCGCGGTCCTCGCGGGTCCCGTCCGGGCTCGCCGCACGCGCGCGCAGGTACAGCACCGGCAGGGTGGGGATGCCCTCCCGCAGATCGGTGCCGGGGGTCTTGCCGGACTCGTGCTCGTCGCTGGCGATGTCGAGGACGTCGTCGGCGAGCTGGAAGGCGACGCCGACCCGCTCCCCGTACTGGGTGAGCACCGAGACGGTCCGCTCGTCGGCACCGGACATCATGGCGCCGAAGCGCCCGGCGACGGCGATCAGCGAACCGGTCTTGCCCGCGATCACCTCGAGGTAGTGGTCGATGGCGTCGTGGCCGTCGGCGGGCCCCGCGGTCTCCATGATCTGGCCGGTGACGAGCCGTTCGAACGCCTGGGCCTGGACCCGGACGGCCTCGGGGCCGAGGTCGGCCAGTATGTGCGAGGCGCGGGAGAAGAGGAAGTCACCGGTCAGGACGGCGACGGAGTTGTCCCAGTTGGCGTTGGCACTGGGCACCCCGCGCCGCACGTCGGCCTCGTCCATCACGTCGTCGTGGTAGAGCGTGGCGAGGTGGGTCAGCTCGACGACGACGGCGGCGGGCACCACCCCGGGCGCATGCGGATCGCCGAACTGGGCCCCCAGCATGACCAGCAGTGGCCGGAAGCGCTTGCCACCGGCCCGCACAAGGTGCTGCGCCGCTTCCGTTATGAAGGGGACGTCGCTCTTGGTGGCCTCCATGAGGCCCTCATCGACGGCCGCCAACCCGGCCAGGACGTCTGCTTCGACAGCCTGGTCCCGCACGCTCAGCCCGAAGGGCCCGACGACGGTCACGAGGGGTACTCCTGTCTGCGTACGCGGAACGAACGGGTCCGGATCGTGCGGCACCGGTCGGCGCCGTCTCCGGCAGGTGGCTGCACCCGCCCGGCGTTCCCGGTGCTGCGGTCTTCCTGGTGTGCGGTGTTCTTCAGGTCTTCTCGGCCGGATACCCCTGTCGGCCAGGGGGACCCTCCCGTGGCAGCGTAGCCGGTCACATAACGATCACGGTCGGCGCCTGCCCCGCGGAACACGCCTGACGCGCCATGCCGGTATATACCGGATCAGGGGCACGGCCCGCATCAGGCGCGTTCCGCGCGGGACGCCCCGGCGCGATCGGGCCGGTCTTTCGCGGAAACGGGTAGGGCCAGGGCAGGCACCCGACACATAGCCTGACCCCCATGAGTGACAGTGCCCTTTTCGGCCCGGACAACCTTCCGTACGGCCTCTTCAGCACCCCGGACCGGCCCGGCCACCGCCGGATCGGCGTCCGGTTCGGCGACGACGTGCTCGACCTGGGCGCCGCGGCCGCCGCGTTCGGCTCCCCCCACGCCGACGTGCTGCGAGCGCCCTCGCTCAACCCCCTGCTGGCGCTGGGCCGGCCCGGGTGGCAGGAGGTGCGGTCGCGGCTGCGCGCATGGCTGACCGACGACGCGCACCGCGAGACCGCGGCCCGCCATCTGCTGCCGCTCGCGGAGGTGCGGCTCCACCTGCCGTTCGAGGTCGCCGACTACGTCGACTTCTACGCCAGCGAACACCACGCCACCAACGTCGGCCGGATCTTCCGCCCCGACGGCGACGCCCTCACCCCCAACTGGAAGCATCTGCCCATCGGTTACCACGGGCGCGCCGGGACGGTCGTCGTCTCCGGCACACCGGTGGTGCGCCCGCAGGGCCAGCGCAAGCCCCCGAACGAGCCGCTGCCCGTCTTCGGCCCCTCGCGGCGGCTGGACATCGAGGCGGAGGTCGGCTTCGTCGTCGGCGCCCCGAGCCCGCTGGGCGCCCCGGTGGGGATGGCGGGGTTCCGCGACCACGTGTTCGGTGTGACGCTGCTGAACGACTGGTCCGCACGTGACCTGCAGGCGTGGGAGTACGTACCGCTGGGCCCCTTCCTGGGCAAGTCGTTCGCCACCTCCGTCTCGCCGTGGATCACCCCGCTGGACGCGCTGGACGCCGCACGGGTGGCACCCCCGCGGCGCGACGCCCCGCTGCTGCCATACCTTGACGACGGGGCCGACGGGGCCGACGGCATCGAGCCGGGCGGGTTCGATCTGCGGATCACCGTGCGGCTCAACGGCCACGTGATCGCCGAGCCGCCGTTCTCCACCATGTACTGGACCGCGGCGCAGCAGCTCGCACACATGACGGTGAACGGGGCCTCGCTGCGGACCGGCGATCTGTACGCTTCCGGCACCGTGAGCGGCCCGGAGCCCGCGCAGCGCGGCTCCCTGCTGGAGCTCACCTGGGGCGGGCGCGAGCCGCTGGAGCTGCCCGACGGGAAGCGGGCCTTCCTGGAGGACGGCGACGAGGTGGTGCTCACCGCCTGGGCCCCCGGCCCGGAGGGCACCCGCGTCGGCCTGGGCGAGGTCCGCGGGCGGGTGGAGCCCGCCGCCGGCGCCGCCTGAGGCGCCCGGCACCCGCGTCCGGCACCCGTGCCGGACGCGGCGGGCGGCCGCCCGGGCCCTCACTCCGGGGGTCCACCCGCCAGTGCCGCCAGCACCCCTTCCCCGTACGTCGCCAGCTTCTTCTCCCCGACACCGGTGATCTCGCCGAGTTCGCCCAGGGTTCCGGGACGCCGCACCGCGATCTCGCGCAGGGTCGCGTCGTGGAAGACCACGTAGGCGGGAACGCCCTGCTCCCGCGCCTGCTCGGCCCGCCAGCCGCGGAGGGTCTCGAACAGCGGTACGGCCTCCTCGGGCAGCTCGGCGGCCACCGCCGCCCTGCCGGAGGAGCCGCCGCCCGACCGGCTCCCGGCGGACCCGGCCGCGCGGGACCGGGCCGGAGCCGGGTCCTTGCGCATCCGCACCTCCCGCTCGGCGCGCAGCACGGTGGCGCTCGCGTCGGTGAGCACCAGCGTGCCGTGCTCGCCCTCGATCTCCAGCAGGCCCTGGGCGATCAACTGCCGGATGACGCTGCGCCACTCGCCCTCGGCCAGTTCGGTCCCGATGCCGAAGACCGACAGCCCGTCGTGGTCGAACTGGATGACCTTGGCCGTCCTGCGGCCCAGCAGGATGTCCACGAGCTGGCCGGAGCCGAACTTCTGGCCGCGCTCCCGCTTGAGCCGGACGACGGTGGAGAGCACCTTCTGCGCGGGTACCGTGCCGTCCCACGACTCGGGCGGGGACAGGCAGGTGTCGCAGTTGCCGCAGGAGAGCTCGGCGGCGCCCTCGGCCGGCTCCTGGCCGAAGTAGGCGAGGAGCTGACCGCGCCGGCAGCGGACCGTCTCGCACAGCGAGAGCATCGCGTCCAGATGCGACCGCGCCCGGCGCTGGAAGGCCGGATCACCCTCGCCGCTCTCGATCAGCTTGCGCTGCTGGACGACGTCCTGGAGGCCGTAGGCGAGCCAGGCGTGCGAGGGCTGACCGTCGCGCCCGGCCCGGCCCGTCTCCTGGTAGTAGCCCTCGACCGACTTGGGCAGATCAAGGTGCGCGACGAACCGCACGTCGGGCTTGTCGATCCCCATGCCGAAGGCGATCGTGGCCACCACGACCAGTCCGTCCTCCCGCAGGAAGCGGGCCTGGTGCGCGGCGCGGGTGCCCGCGTCCAGCCCGGCGTGGTAGGGAACCGCCTCGACGCCGTTCGCGCACAGGAACTCGGCAGTGCGCTCGACCGCGTTCCGCGACAGGCAGTAGACGATGCCCGCGTCGCCTTCGTGCTCCTCCTTGAGGAAGCGCAGGAGCTGCTTCCTGGGGTCGCGCTTGGGAACGATGCGGTACTGGATGTTGGGCCGGTCGAAGCTGGCGACGAAGTCGCGCGCCGCGGGAAGCCCGAGCCGCTGGACGATCTCCTGGTGGGTGGCGCGGGTGGCGGTGGCGGTCAGCGCGATGCGCGGCACGTCGGGCCAGCGCTCACCGAGCATCGACAGATTCAGATAGTCGGGCCGGAAGTCGTGACCCCATTGGGCGACGCAGTGCGCTTCGTCGATCGCGAAGACCGACACCTCGGCGCGCTCCAGCAGCGCCGTCGTGGTCTCCAGCCGCAGCCGCTCGGGGGCGATGTAGAGCAGGTCGAGCTCACCTGCCAGAAACTCGGCCTCCACCACCCGGCGCTGGTCGAGGTCGAGCGTGGAGTTGAGGAACCCGGCGCGGACGCCCAGCGCCTTCAGCGCGTCCACCTGGTCCTGCATCAGGGCGATGAGCGGCGAGATCACCACACCCGTACCCCGTCTGACCAGGGCCGGGATCTGGTAGCACAGGGACTTGCCGCCGCCGGTCGGCATCAGCACCACCGCGTCGCCACCCGCGACGACGTGGTCGATGACGGCTTCCTGCTGTCCGCGGAAGGCGTCGTAGCCGAAGACCTTGCGCAGCACCCGCAGCGCTGCCGTCTCGGACGTCCCACCCGGCCTCTCGGCACTCTCCTGAAGCATGCCCGCCACGATAAGCCGGACGGCTGACATCCGGTGCCGACTCCGGGAGAGAGCCCCTGCGCGTGATTGTCGTGCTCACGCAAAAAGGTCGACGGCTCCGCCCCGGACACCGGGCGCTCCGGGCGCCGCGCCCGTGCTCCGGCGGCCCCGGACCGCGCGGAGCACCCCCGAGGGACCGTCTCCTCAGGGATCGCGCGGCGAGAGCAGATGCACCGACTCCTGCTCGCGGGGATCGGTACGGGCCACCACCACGGTCACCGGCTCCTCGCCCGTGACCGGCATGTGCGGCATGTTGGCGGGCACGTAGACCATGTCACCCGGATGGAGGGTGTCGCGGTGCGAGAGGTCCTCCCCGTGCCAGATCTCGTGCGCACCGCTGACGACGTATATGGCCGACTCGTGACCGGCGTGCAGATGGGGCTCCCCGCGGGAGTTGGCCGGGATGTGCAGGACGTGCAGACACAGTCCCTTGGCCCCCACCGATTCGGCCGACACCCCCTCGGTGAAGACGCCGCCCTGCTTCCCCTCGTAACCGCCGTTCTCCCGGCGGAGAATCACACAACCCATGACTGGAATTCCTACCGTTTCAGCGCGCTTGTTGTCACCGACAACCCCACAAGAAGCCGCCAGAGGCCCGGTCGCGGGTCTCTGGCGGCATCTCCCCGGTCGGCTCCTAGGACCGGCGGCTACGTCGTGGAACAGCGGGCCGTACGGGGCCGCCGCGCGGTCGCTCCCCGCGTCACCGCACGAACACCCCCGCCTGCCCCGCCAGATCCAGGAAGTACTGCGGCGCCACGCCCAGCACCACCGTGACCACGACACCGAGTGCGATCGCCGAGGTCGTCATGGCACTCGGCACCGCCACACTCGGCCCGTCGGCCCGCGGCTCGCTGAAGAACATCAGCACGATGACCCGCAGATAGAAGAAGGCCGCGATGGCCGAGGCGATCACACCGACCACGACCAGCGCACCCGCGCCCCCCTCGGCCGCCGCCTTGAACACCGCGAACTTCCCCGCGAACCCGGAGGTGAGCGGAATGCCCGCGAACGCCAGCAGGAAGACCGCGAAGACCGCGGCCAGCAGCGGGGAGCGCCGCCCCAGCCCCGCCCACTTGGACAGGTGCGTCGCCTCGCCACCCGCGTCCCGCACCAGCGTGACCACCGCGAAGGCGCCCAGCGTCACGAAGGAGTAGGCGGCCAGGTAGAACAGCACCGAGGAGATGCCGTCCTCCGAGGTGGCGATGACGCCGGCCAGCAGGAAGCCCGCGTGCGCGATCGAGGAGTAGGCCAGCAGCCGCTTGATGTCCGTCTGGGTGATGGCGACCACGGCACCGCCGAGCATGGTCAGGATCGCCACGCCCCACATCACCGGCCGCCAGTCCCAGCGCAGCCCCGGCAGCACCACGTACAGCAGCCGCAGCAGCGCGCCGAACGCCGCCACCTTGGTGGCCGCCGCCATGAAACCGGTCACCGGCGTCGGCGCGCCCTGGTACACGTCCGGGGTCCACATGTGGAAGGGAACGGCACCGACCTTGAACAGCAGGCCCATCACCACCAGCGCACTGCCGATCAGCAGCAGCGCGTCGTTGCCCGTGGTGTCGGCCAGCACCGGGTCGGTGACCGCGTCGGTCCCGGCCACCACGCGGGCGATGGAGGAGTAGTTGACGGTGCCCGCGTACCCGTACAGCAGCGCGGTGCCGAACAGCAGGAACGCCGAGGAGAACGCACCCAGCAGGAAGTACTTGACCGCCGCCTCCTGGGACAGCAGCCGCCTGCGGCGGGCCAGCGCGCACAGCAGGTACAGCGGGAGGGAGAAGACCTCCAGCGCGATGAAGAGGGTCAGCAGATCGTTCGCCGCCGGGAACAGCAGCATGCCGCCGACCGCGAACATCAGCAGCGGGAAGACCTCGGTGGTCGTCCAGCCCGCCTTGACCGCCTGCTGCTCCCCCTCACCGCCGGGCACCGAGGCGGGCTGCGCCGCGAAGGAGTCCACCCGGCTGCCGTGCGCGGCCGGCTCCAGCCTGCGCTCGGCGAAGGTGAAGACACCCACGATCCCGACCAGGAGCAGCGTGCCCTGCAGGAAGAGCGCAGGGCCGTCGACGGCCAGCGCGCCCATCCCGGCGATCTGCGCCTTCGTGGTGGCCGCACCGCTCGCCGCCAGCCCGATGACGGCGGCGAACGCGGCGGCCAGTCCGGCCAGCGCGACGAACAACTGGGCGCTGTAGCGGGCCCGGCGCGGCGCGAACGCGTCGATCAGGACGCCGAGGGCGGCCGCGCCCAGGACGATCAGCACCGGGGAGAGCTTGCCGTACTCGATGCTCGGGGCCTGCAGCGTGTCGCCCGCGCCCGCCGCGACCGTCCACAGGCTGGGGACACCGGACGCCGCGGACGCACCGCCCGCCGACGCCGCGTCTGTCATACCGATCACTCGTGGTCACCTCCGCCGTGTCCGGCCGGCTTGTAGTCGAACCACGCCGAGGGATCAGTGTGGTCGGCCACGGGATGCTGCGGCTCGGGGTCCTTCTTCTGTACATCCGAGAGGGTGTGCTCCACCGCGGGGTTGACGATCTCGGTGAGCGGTTTGGGGAAGACACCGAGGAAGAGCAGCAGCGCGACCAGCGGCGCCACCACGGCCAGCTCCCGCACCTTCAGGTCCGGCATCTTCTCGATCTCGGGTTTGCGCACCGGGCCGGTCATGGTGCGCTGGTAGAGCACCAGCACGTACAGCGCGGCCAGGACGATGCCCGCGGTGGCGACGATCCCCGCCACCGGGTAGCGGCTGAAGGTGCCCACCAGGACCAGGAACTCGCTGACGAACGGCGCCAGACCGGGCAGCGAGAGCGTCGCCAGCCCGCCCACCAGGAAGGTGCCGGCCAGCACCGGAGCGACCTTCTGCACTCCGCCGTAGTCCGCGATCAGGCGCGAGCCGCGGCGCGAGATGAGGAACCCGGCGACCAGCATCAGCGCGGCCGTCGAGATGCCGTGGAAGACCATGTAGAGCGTGGCGCCGCCCTGGCCCTGGCTGGTCATCGCGAAGACGCCCAGAATGATGAAGCCGAAGTGCGAGATGGAGGCGTAGGCGATCAGCCGCTTCATGTCCCGCTGTCCGACCGCCAGCAGCGCCCCGTACAGCACACTCACCAGCGCCAGGCCGAGCACCACCGGGGTGGCCCACTCGCTGGCGTTCGGGAACAGGCCCAGGCAGAAACGGAGCATCGCGAAGGTGCCGACCTTGTCGACGACGGCGGTGATGAGCACCGCGACCGGGGCCGTGGCCTCGCCCATCGCGTTCGGCAGCCAGGTGTGCAGCGGCCACAGCGGGGCCTTGATGGCGAACGCCGCGAAGAAGCCGAGGAACAGCAGCCGCTCGGTCGTCGTCGAGATCGTCAGATCGCCGCTGGCCCGCGCCTTCAGCAGTTCCGGCAGCGAGAAGGTGCCCTCGCCCAGGCTGTCCGCGCTGACGACGAACAGCCCGATGACGGCGGCCAGCATCACCAGCCCGCCCGCCAGGTTGTAGAGCAGGAACTTCACCGCCGCGTACGAGCGCTGCTTGGCGCCCTCCTCCTCACCGGCCGCGTGTGCCCGGTCCCCGAAGCCGCCGATGAGGAAGTACATCGGGATGAGCATCGCTTCGAAGAAGATGTAGAAGAGGAAGACGTCGGTGGCCGCGAACGAGACCAGCACCATCGCCTCGACGGCGAGGATCAGCGCGAAGAAGCCCTGAGTGGGCCGCCAGCGGCTGTTCTCCCGCTCCTCGACCTGGTCGGCGTCGTGCCAGCCGGCGCCGATGACGAACGGGACCAGCAGCGCCGTCAGCGCCATCAGCGCGGCGCCGATCCCGTCGACGCCCAGTTCGTAGCGGACCCCGAAGTCGGAGATCCAGGCGTGCGACTCGGTCAGTTGGTAGCGGGCGCCGCCCGGGTCGAAGCGGGCCAGCACCACGCCCGAGAGCACCAGCGTGGCCAGCGAGACGGCCAGCGCCAGCCACTTGGCGGCGGTGCGCCGGGCCGCCGGAACGGCCGCCGTGGCGACGGCCCCGACGGCGGGCAGCGCTGCCGTGACCGTCAGCAGGGGAAATGACATAACTCAGACCGCCCTCATCAGCAGGGTCGCGGCGATCAGCACAGCCGCGCCGCCGAACATCGAGACCGCGTAGGAGCGGGCGAACCCGTTCTGGAGCCGCCGCAGCCGTCCGGAGAGACCGCCGAAGCCGGCGGCCGTGCCGTTGACGGCGCCGTCGACGACCTTGTTGTCGACGTAGACCAGGCTGCGGGTCAGATGCGTACCGCCGCTGACCAGCACCACGTGGTTGAAGTCGTCCTGCAGCAGGTCCCGGCGGGCCGCACGGGTGAGCAGGCTGCCGCGCGGGGCGACCGCGGGGACCGGCTTGCGCCCGTACTGGAACCAGGCCACGCCCACGCCCAGGACGAGCGAGACGATCGTCGAGGCCGTCACCGCGGTGGCCGAGACCGGGGAGTGCCCGTGCTCGAACGCCGTCACCGGCTCCAGCCAGTCCACGAACGTGTCGCCCGCCTTGAAGAGACCGCCCGCGAAGACGGAGCCGAAGGCCAGCACGATCATCGGGATCGTCATGATCTTCGGGGACTCGTGCGGGTGCGGCTCGCGGCCCTCGGCGTCCGGCTGCCAGCGCTTCTCGCCGAAGAAGGTCATCAGCATCACGCGCGTCATGTAGTACGCGGTGAGCGCCGCGCCCAGCAGGGTGACCGCGCCCAGGATCCAGCCCTCGGTGCCGCCCTTGCCGAACGCGGCCTCGATGATCTGGTCCTTGGAGAAGAACCCGGACAGGCCCGGGAAGCCGATGATGGCCAGATAGCCCAGCCCGAACGTCACGAAGGTGACCGGCATGTGCGTGCGCAGTCCGCCGTAGCGCCGCATGTCGACCTCGTCGTTCATGCCGTGCATCACCGAACCGGCCCCGAGGAACAGCCCGGCCTTGAAGAAGCCGTGGGTGACCAGGTGCATGATGGCGAACGCGTAGCCGATCGGCCCCAGCCCGGCGGCCAGGATCATGTAGCCGATCTGCGACATGGTCGAGCCGGCCAGCGCCTTCTTGATGTCGTCCTTCGCGCAACCGACGATCGCACCGAAGAGCAGCGTGACGCCGCCGACGACGACCACCACGAGTTGCGCGTCCGGGGCGCCGTTGAAGATCGCGCCGGACCGGGTGATCAGGTAGACGCCGGCGGTCACCATCGTCGCCGCGTGGATGAGCGCCGAGACCGGGGTCGGGCCCTCCATCGCGTCGCCCAGCCAGGACTGGAGCGGCACCTGCGCGGACTTGCCGCAGGCCGCCAGCAGCAGCATCAGCCCGATCGCGGTGAGCGTGCCCTCGCCCGCCTCCCCGGTGGAGGAGAGGACCGGCGCGAAGGCGAAGCTGCCGAAGGTGGTGAACATCAGGAAGATCGCGACGGCCAGCCCGGCGTCACCGACCCGGTTGACCAGGAACGCCTTCTTCGCCGCGGTGGCCGCGCTCGGCTTGTGCTGCCAGAACCCGATCAGCAGATACGAGGCGAGCCCCACACCCTCCCAGCCGACGTACAGCAGCAGGAAGTTGTCGGCCAGCACGAGCAGCAGCATCGCCGCCAGGAACAGGTTGAGGTAGCCGAAGAAGCGCCGCCGCCCCGGGTCGTGCTCCATGTAGCCGACCGAGTAGATGTGGATGAGCGTGCCCACGCCGGTGATCAGCAGGACGAACGTCATCGACAACTGGTCGAGCTGGAAGGCCACATCGGCCTGGAAGCCCTCCACCGGCACCCAGGAGAACAGCTTGCTGTGCATGGCCCGGTCCTCGGCGTCCTTCCCCAGCATGGAGAGGAACAGCGCCGCGCCGATCGCGAAGGAGGCGGCGGACAGCAGTGTGCCCAGCCAGTGCCCTCCGCGGTCCAGGCGCCGCCCGCCGCACAGCAGCACGGCGGCGCCGAGCAGGGGCACCCCGACGAGCAGTCCGATCATTGACTCCACTGGTTCGTACCCCTTACAGCTTCATGAGGCTGGCGTCGTCGACCGAGGCCGAGTGGCGGGCGCGGTAGAGCATGACGATGATCGCCAGGCCGACCACGACCTCGGCGGCGGCGACGACCATGACGAAGAACGCCATGATCTGGCCGTCGAGGTTGCCGTGCATCCGGGAGAAGGCGACCAGCGTGAGGTTGGCGGCGTTCAGCATCAGTTCGATGCACATGAACACCACGATGGCGTTGCGCCGGATGAGGACTCCGGCGGCGCCGATGGTGAACAGCAGCGCCGCGAGATAGACGTAGTTGATCGGGCTCACTTGGCGGCCTCCTCGCGCTCGGTCCCGGCCGCGTCCTCGGGCTCGGACGGCTGCCCGTTCCGGGCGGCTTCCTCCTCGCCCGCCGTCTCCCGTTCCAGGGCGCGCTCGCCCGGGTCCTTGGGGCCGGGGTAGGTGGGGCGGCCCTGGTACTCGGCGGTGCGCTGCTCGATGGCGGCGAGCCGGGCCAACTGCTCGGAGCTGACCTCGCGGATCTGACCGCGGCTGCGCAGGGTGGGGCTGACGCTGAGCTCGGCGGGCGAGCCGTCGGGCAGCAGCGCGGGGCGGTCGACCGCGTTGTGCCGGGCGTACACACCGGGCGCGGGCAGCGGCGGCAGTTGGGTGCCGCCGCGCACCCGCTCGATGGCCTGCTCGCGCTGGGACTTGTTCTTCTCCACGCGCTCCCGGTGGGTGAGCAGCGTGGCACCGACCGCGGCGACGGTCAGCAGCGCCCCGACGACCTCGAAGGCGACCACGTACTTGGTGAACAGCAGCGAGGCCAGCGCCGGGACGTTGCCCTGCGCGTTCGCCGCCGCCAGGCCGTTGAAGCCGCCGACCGAGACCTGCCCGATCCCGACGATCAGCAGCGTGCCGAGCCCCAGTCCGCAGAGGGCCGCCATCCAGCGCTGGCCCTTGAGCGTCTCCTTGAGGGAGTCGGCGGCGCTGACGCCGACGAGCATCAGGACGAACAGGAACAGCATCATGACCGCGCCGGTGTAGACGACGATCTGCACGACACCCAGGAAATAGGCGCCGTTGGCGAGGTAGAACAGCGCCAGAATGATCATGGTGCCGGCCAGGCAGAGCGCACTGTGCACGGCCCGGCGCAGCAGCACGGTGCCGAGTCCCCCCAGCACGGCGACCGTGCCCAGCACCCAGAACTGGACGGCCTCGCCGGTGGAGGTGGCGGCGGTGGCGGCGAGCGCGGTCATCGTTCGCCCTCCCCGCTGGCGGTCACGGTGCCGCCGGTCTGCTCGCCGAGCGGCGCCGCGTCGAAGGTGGCGTCCCCGGCGGCGGCCGGTTCGTCGGCCCCGAAGGTGTCGGCGGACTCCTGCGGCACCCCGGTGTCGGTGACGGTCTGCCGCACGGTCCCGGGCGCCGCCTCGGTGACCAGTCCGCGGTAGTAGTCCTTCTCCGTCGTGCCGGGGTGGATGGCGTGCGGCGAGTCGACCATGCCGTCCTCCAGACCGGCGAGCAGCTCCTCCTTGGTGTAGATGAGGGACTCGCGGCTGTCGTCGGCCAGTTCGTACTCGTTCGTCATGGTCAGCGCCCGGGTGGGGCACGCCTCGACGCACAGGCCGCACAGGATGCAGCGCAGATAGTTGATCTGGTAGACGCGGCCGTAGCGCTCACCGGGCGAGTAGCGCTCCTCGTCGGTGTTGTCGGCCCCCTCGACGTAGATCGCGTCGGCGGGACAGGCCCAGGCGCACAGTTCGCAGCCGACGCACTTCTCCAGCCCGTCCGGATGCCGGTTGAGCTGGTGGCGGCCGTGGAAGCGGGGCGCCGTGGGCTTCTTGTACTCGGGGTACTGCTCGGTCAGCCGCTTCTTGAACATGTCCGTGAAGGTCACGCCGAAGCCGGCCACGGGGTTCTCAGGCACCGTCAGCCCCCTTGCTCTCGGTGGTTGCGTCAGTAGCGGTGGTCGTCCCGCCTGCCTGGGCTCCGACCGGCTCCGGCTCCCGGCCGCGCTCGGCACGCGAGGGGCGCCGCGGCACCGGCGGCAGCGTCTGCCCCGGCAGCGGTGGTACGGGATAGCCGCCCGCCATCGGGTCGAACGGCTTGTCGGGGGCGGCCGCCTCGTCCTGCTCCTCGTCGGCACCGCCGCGGAAGAAGTCCACGACGAAGGTGATCAGCAGCAGCGCCAGGGCGGTCCCCGCGACCCAGTAGACGACCTCGCTGTAGTCCCAGCCCTCGTTGCGCATGGCGCGGACGGTGGCCACGAGCATCAGCCACACCAGCGCGACCGGGATCAGCACCTTCCAGCCGAGCTTCATGAACTGGTCGTAGCGCACCCGGGGCAGCGTGCCGCGGATCCAGATGAAGACGAAGATCAGCACGACGAGCTTGGCGGTGAACCACAGGATCGGCCACCAGCCGTGGTTGGCGCCCGCCCACCAGGTGGAGATCGGCGCCGGGGCGCGCCAGCCGCCCAGGAAGAGGGTGACCGCGAGCGCGGAGACCGTCACCACGTGGATGTACTCGGTCAGCATGAACATCGCGAACTTGATCGAGCTGTACTCGGTCTGGAAGCCCGCGACCAGGTCGCCCTCGGACTCCGGCATGTCGAAGGGCGCCCGGTGCGCTTCGCCCACCATCGAGACCAGGTAGATCAGGAAGGAGACCGGCAGCAGATAGGCGAACCAGCCGTCCGCCTGCTCGCCGACGATCGTCGAGGTGGACATCGAACCGGAGTAGAGGAAGACCGCGGCGAAGCTGAGCCCCATCGCGATCTCGTAGCTGATGATCTGGGCCGTGGCCCGGACCCCGCCCAGCAGCGGATACGTCGAACCGGACGACCAGCCGGCCAGCACCACGCCGTAGGAGGCGATGGACGCTGTGGCCAGGATGAAGAGGACGGCCACCGGCATGTCGGTGAGCTGCATCGGCGTACGGTGGCCGAAGATCGAGATCTCGTTGTCCGCGGGCCCGAACGGGATGACCGCGATCGCCATGAAGGCCGGCACGGCGCCGATCACCGGTGCCAGCAGATAGACCAGCTTGTCGCTGCCCTTGACGATGATGTCTTCCTTGAGCATCAGCTTCACGCCGTCGGCGAGCGACTGGAGCATGCCCCAGGGGCCGTGCCGGTTGGGGCCGACGCGCAGCTGCATCCAGCCGACGATCTTCCGCTCGAAGACGATGGAGATCAGCACCGTCAGCATCAGGAACGCGAAGCAGAAGACGGCCTTCAGGGCGACCAGCCAGAACGGGTCCGTGCCGAACATCGACAGGTCCTCGGCGGCCAGCCGCGGCATTCCGGCGAACGGATCCTGCGGACTCAGCGTCGCGGCGCTCATGCGCCCACCTCCTGCGTGTTCTCCCGCTCGGCGGCGTCCGCCGGAGCGATCCGCACCACGTCACCGGGGAGCGCCCCGGTGTCGGCCGGGACACCGGAGCCGACCGAGTTGAGCGGCAGCCACACGACCCGGTCGGGCATCCCGGTCACCTGGACCGGCAGCCGCACCGCACCGCGCGGACCGCTGACCGACAGCAGGTCGCCGTCCCGGACGCCGACCTCCTCGGCGGTCGCCGCGGACACCCGGGCGAGCGCCGCGTGCCGGGTACCGGCCAGCGCCTCGTCGCCCTCCTGCAGCCGGCCCTGGTCGAGCAGCAGCCGGTGCCCGGAGAGCACCGCCTCGCCGGTGCGCGGCTGCGGCACGCTGCGCGTCGCGGGGGCCGCTGCGGCGGTGCCCGCACCGCCGGAGCGGTGTCCCAGCCGGTCGAGTTCGCCGCGCACCGTGCGCACGTCCGGCAGTCCGAGGTGCACATCGAGTGCGTCCGCGAGCATGTGCAGCACCCGGGCGTCGGGCTGCGCGTGCCGGCGGGTCATCTGGTCGGGCTTGAGCGCGGCGTCGAACAGCCGCAGCCGTCCCTCCCAGTTGAGGAAGGTGCCGGACTTCTCCGCCGCCGCCGACACCGGCAGCACCACATCGGCCAGCTCGGTCACGGCGCCGGGCCGCAGCTCCAGGCTGACCAGGAAGTCCACGGCCTCCAGCGCCTGCCGGGCCCGGACCGGGTCGGGCAGGTCCTCGACCCCGACCCCGCCGACGACCAGCGCGGACAGCTCGCCCTCGGCGGCGGCCTCGACGATCTGCCCGGTGTCGCGGCCCGGCTGCGCGGGCAGTTCGGCGACCCCCCAGGCGCGGGCGACCTCCGCACGCGCCTCCTCGCTCGCGACCGGCCGGGCCCCGGGCAGCAGCCCCGGCAGGCAGCCCGCCTCGACCGCGCCCCGCTCACCCGCCCGGCGCGGCACCCACACCAGCGTGGCGTTGGTGGCGGCCGCGGTGCGGACGGCGGCGGTGAGAGCGCCCGGCACGGTGGCCAGCCGCTCCCCGACCAGGATCAGCGAACCCTCGCCGCGCAGCGCCTCGGCCGCCGCGGCGCCCTGCTCCTCCAGCCCGACGCCGCCCGCGAGCGCGTCCAGCCACTCGGTCTCGGTGCCGGGTGCGGCGGGCAGCAGGGTACCGCCCGCCTTCTCCAGCCCGCGGGTGGCGTGGCTCGCCAGCGCGAAGGTGCGCTGCCCGTGCTTGCGCCAGGCTTTGCGCAGCCGCAGGAAGACGCCGGGCGCCTCCTCCTCCGCCTCGAGTCCGGCCAGCAGGACCGCGGGCGCGGCCTCCAGCGCCGTGTAGCTGACCCCGGTGCCGTCCAGGTCCCGGCCGCGGCCCGCCACCTGGGCGGCGAGGAAGGCGGCTTCCTCGGCCGAGTGCGGCCGGGCGCGGAAGTCGATGTCGTTGGTGCGCAGCGCCACCCGGGCGAACTTCGCGTACGCGTAGGCGTCCTCGACGGTGACCCGGCCGCCGGTCAGCACTCCGGCCCGGCCCCGGGCCCCGGCCAGCCCGAGCGCCGCGGCCTCCAGCGCCTCCGGCCAGCTCGCGGGGGCCAGTTCCCCGTCGCTGCCGCGGACCAGCGGGGTGTGCAGCCGGTCGGGGCGCTGCGCGTAGCGGAACCCGAAGCGGCCCTTGTCGCACAGCCACTCCTCGTTGACCTCCGGGTCGTTCTCGGCCAGCCGCCGCATGACCTTGCCGCGCCGGTGGTCGTGCCGGACGGCGCAGCCCCCCGCGCAGTGCTCGCAGACACCGGGCGAGGAGACCAGGTCGAAGGGGCGGGAGCGGAACCGGTAGGCGGCCGAGGTGAGCGCGCCGACCGGGCAGATCTGGATGGTGTTCCCGGAGAAGTACGACTGGAAGGGCTCGTCCTCGCCGGTGCCGACCTGCTGCAGGGCGCCGCGCTCCAGCAGCTCGATCATCGGGTCGCCCGCGACCTGGTTGGAGAAGCGGGTGCAGCGCGCGCACAGCACGCAGCGCTCGCGGTCCAGCAGCACCTGGGTGGAGACGGCGACGGGCTTGGCGAAGGTGCGCTTGCGGCCCTCGAACCGGGAGTCGGCCTGGCCGTGTGACATCGCCTGGTTCTGCAGCGGGCACTCGCCGCCCTTGTCGCAGACCGGGCAGTCCAGCGGGTGGTTGATGAGCAGCAGCTCCATCACCCCGTGCTGGGCCTTGCTCGCCACCTCGGAGGTGAGGTGCGTCCTGACGACCATGCCGTCGGTGCACTGGATGGTGCAGGAGGCCATCGGCTTGCGCTGGCCCTCCACCTCCACGATGCACTGCCGGCAGGCCCCCGCGGGGTCGAGCAGCGGGTGGTCGCAGAAGCGGGGGATCTCGATGCCGAGCTGCTCGGCGGCGCGGATCACCAAGGTGCCCTTGGGGACGGAGATCTGGGCGCCGTCGATGGTCAGCGACACGAGGTCTTCGGGCGGCGGGGCGACCTCCCCTCCCCCTCCGGAGGCAGCAGGAGTGGTGACGGTCACGCGTTCACCTCCAGGTGAGCGGAGCTGGGGTCGTCGCCCCACACGGTGGACTTCTCGGGGTCGAAGGGGCAGCCGCGGCCCGCGAGGTGGGCTTCGTACTCGTCGCGGAAGTACTGCAGCGAGGAGAAGATCGGCGACGCCGCTCCGTCGCCCAGGGCGCAGAAGGACTTGCCGTTGATGTTGTCGGCGATGTCGGCGATCTTGTCCAGGTCGGCCCGGCCCGCCTTGCCCGCCTCGATGTCCCGGAGCAGTTGGACGAGCCAGTAGGTGCCCTCCCGGCAGGGGGTGCACTTGCCGCAGGACTCGTGCGCGTAGAACTCGGTCCAGCGAGTGACGGCCCGCACCACGCAGGTGGTCTCGTCGAAGCACTGGAGCGCCTTGGTGCCGAGCATGGAACCGGCGCCGCCGACGCCCTCGTAGTCGAGGGGCACGTCCAGGTGCTCGTCGGTGAGCATCGGGGTGGAGGAGCCGCCGGGGGTCCAGAACTTCAGCCGGTGCCCGGGCCGCATGCCGCCGCTCATGTCCAGGAGCTGGCGCAGGGTGATGCCCAGCGGCGCCTCGTACTGGCCGGGGCGGGCGACGTGCCCGCTGAGCGAGTAGAGGGTGAAGCCGGGGGACTTCTCGCTGCCCAGCGAGCGGAACCAGTCCTTGCCCCGGTCCACGAGGGCGGGAACCGAGGCGATGGACTCGACGTTGTTCACCACGGTGGGGCAGGCGTACAGCCCGGCGACGGCCGGGAAGGGGGGACGCAGCCGGGGCTGGCCGCGGCGGCCTTCGAGCGAGTCGAGGAGCGCGGTCTCCTCACCGCAGATGTAGGCGCCGGCTCCCGCGTGCACGGTGAGTTCCAGGTCCTTGCCCGGGCCCAGCGCGTCCGGGCCGAGATAGCCCGCCTCGCGCGCCTCCCGCACGGCCAGGTGCAGCCGGCGCAGCACGGGGACGACCTCGCCGCGCAGATAGATGAAGGCGTGGTGGGAGCGGATCGCGTGGCAGGCGATCACGATGCCCTCGATCAGCGAGTGCGGGTTGGCGAACAGCAGCGGGATGTCCTTGCAGGTGCCCGGTTCGGACTCGTCGGCGTTGACGACGAGGTAGTGCGGCTTGCCGTCGCCCTGCGGGATGAACTGCCACTTCATCCCGGTCGGGAAGCCGGCGCCGCCGCGGCCGCGCAGGCCCGCTTCCTTGACGTAGGCGATCAGGTCGTCGGGGTCCATGGCCAGCGCCTTGGGCAGCGCCTGGTAGCCGCCGTGCCGCCGGTAGCCGGCCAGCGTGTAGGAGTCCGACTCGTCCCAGTGCGCGGACAGCACCGGGGTGAGCAGCTTCTGCGGATCGGCCGCGCCGCCGGCCGGCTGCGGGGAGGCACCGTCCTGTCCGCCGTCGTGAGTCACTGCCGTCACTTCCCCTCCTCGTCGGATGCCGCCTCGCGCGGGGCGACGACGCCCGGGGTGCTCTCGCCCTTGGCCAGCCGCAGCCCGGCCAGCGAGGCGGGGCCCGCGCTGCCGGACGCCTCCACCGCGCCGGGCCGCTCGTCGGAGAAGCCGGCCAGCACCCGCGCGGTCTGCTTGAAGGTGCACAGCGGCGCACCGCGGGTGGGGGTGACCTCGCGGCCCGCGCGCAGGTCGTCGACGAGGGCGCGGGCGCTGTCGGGGGTCTGGTTGTCGAAGAACTCCCAGTTGACCATCACGACCGGTGCGAAGTCGCAGGCGGCGTTGCACTCGATGTGCTCGAGCGTGACCTTGCCGTCCTCGGTGGTCTCCCCCTCGCCCACTCCCAGGTGTTCGCGCAGCGCGGCGTGGATGGCGTCGCCGCCCATGACCGCGCACAGCGTGTTGGTGCACACCCCGACCTGGTAGTCGCCGGACGCCTTGCGCCGGTACATGGAGTAGAAGGTGGCGACCGCGTTGACCTCGGCCGTGGTCAGCTCCAGCACCTCGGCGCAGAAGCGCTGTCCGGTGCGGGTGACATGCCCCTCCTCGGACTGCACCAGATGCAGCAGCGGCAGCAGCGCGGAGCGGCTGTCCGGGTAGCGGGCGACGATCTCGCGCGCGTCCGCCTCCAGCCGCTCGCGTACCTCGGCGGGGTAGTCGGGCGCGGGCATCTCGGGGATGCCGATCTCGATGCTGGTCACCGGTCGACGCCTCCCATCACGGGGTCGAGGGACGCGACGGCGACGATGACGTCGGCCACCTGGCCGCCCTCGCACATCGCCGCCATGGACTGCAGATTGGTGAAGGAGGGGTCGCGGAAGTGCACCCGGTAGGGGCGGGTGCCGCCGTCGCTGACGACGTGCACGCCCAGCTCGCCCTTGGGCGACTCGACGGCCGCGTACACCTCGCCCGGCGGCACCCGGAAGCCCTCGGTCACCAGCTTGAAGTGGTGGATCAGCGCCTCCATCGAGGTGCCCATGATGTTCTTGATGTGGTCGAGCGAGTTGCCCAGCCCGTCGGGGCCGAGGGCGAGCTGCGCGGGCCAGGCGATCTTCTTGTCGGCGACCATCACCGGGCCCGGCTCCAGCCGGTCCACGCACTGCTCGATGATCCGCAGCGACTGGCGCATCTCCTCCAGCCGCAGCAGGAACCGCCCGTAGGAGTCGCAGGTGTCGACCGTCGGGACCTCGAAGTCGTAGGTCTCGTAGCCGCAGTACGGCTGGGCCTTGCGCAGGTCGTGCGGCAGTCCGGCGGAGCGCAGGATCGGGCCGGTGGCGCCCAGCGCCATGCAGCCGGCCAGGTCGAGGTAGCCGATGTCCTTCAGCCGGGCCTTGAAGACCGGGTTGCCGGTGGCGAGCGCGTCGTACTCCGGCAGGTTCTTGCGCATCTTCTTGAGGAACTCGCGCAGCGCGTCCACGGTCCCGGGCGGAATGTCCTGGGAGAGTCCGCCGGGGCGGATGTAGGCGTGGTTCATCCGCAGCCCGGTGATCAGTTCGTAGAGGTCCAGGACCAGCTCCCGGTCCCGGAACCCGAAGATCATGACCGTGGTCGCGCCCAGCTCCATGCCGCCGGTGGCGATGGCGACCAGGTGCGAGGAGAGCCGGTTGAGCTCCATCAGCAGCACCCGGATGACGTTGGCGCGGTCGGGCACCTCGTCCTCGATGCCCAGCAGCCGTTCCACGCCCAGGCAGTACGCCGTCTCGTTGAAGAACGGCGTCAGATAGTCCATGCGCGTGACGAACGTGGTGCCCTGGGTCCAGGTCCGGTACTCGAGGTTCTTCTCGATGCCGGTGTGCAGGTAGCCGATGCCGCAGCGGGCCTCGGTGACCGTCTCGCCGTCGATCTCCAGGATCAGCCGGAGCACTCCGTGCGTGGACGGGTGCTGGGGACCCATGTTGACGATGATGCGCTCGTCGTCGCTCTTGGCGGCGTGCGCGGCCAGCTCGTCCCAGTCCCCTCCGGTGACGTCGTAGACGGTGCCTTCGGTGGTCTCCCGAATGCCTGCGGGTGCGTGGGTTGTAGAGGACATTTAGCTGTACGACCTCCGCTGGTCAGGAGCGGGAATCTGGGCGCCCTTGTACTCGACGGGGATACCGCCGAGCGGATAGTCCTTGCGCTGCGGGAAGCCCTGCCAGTCGTCCGGCATCAGGATCCGGGTCAGCGCCGGATGGCCGTCGAAGATCAGACCGAAGAAGTCGTAGGTCTCGCGCTCGTGCCAGTCGTTCGTCGGATAGATGTCGACGGTCGAGGGGACGTGCGGATCCGCGTCCGGCGCGCTGACCTCCATGCGGATCAGCCGGTTGTGGGTGATCGAGCGCAGGTGGTAGACGGCGTGCAGCTCGCGCCCCGCGTCCTCCGGGTAGTGGACGCCGCTGACCCCGGTGCACAGCTCGAAGCGGAGCGCCGGGTCGTCCCGCAGGATGCGGGCCGTACGCGACAGGTGGCCGCGGGCGACGTGGAAGGTCAGCTCGCCGCGGTCCACCACCGTCCGCTCGATGACCTGCTCGGGGTCCAGCCCCTGCTCCTCCAGGGCACCCTCCAGCTCGTCGGCGACCTCGTCGAACCAGCCGCCGTAGGGCCGGGAGCTGCCGCCGGGCAGCCGCACGGTCCGCACCAGTCCGCCGTAGCCGGAGGTGTCCCCGCCGTTGCGGGCGCCGAACATCCCGCGGCGCACCGCGATGACCTCGCCGGTGTCCCCCGGCGGCACGGGCAGCGACTCCTCCGCGCGCTGGGCCGGATCGTTCTCGAAGGGCGCCTTGGGACGCTTCTCGTCACTCATCCCCGCACCCCGCTCGCTTCTCCGCCCCGGCGGCACACGTCCCGCCTCGTCTCCGCCTGCGGCCCGGCAGCCGCCTGTGCGTCGCTCACGCCACCACCCCGCTCGCTTCTCCGCCCCGGCGGCACACGTCCCGCCTCGTCTCCGCCTGCGGCCCGGCAGCCGCCTGTGCGTCGCTCACCGGAGCAGCCCCTTCATCTCGATCGTCGGTACCGCCTTCAGCGCCGCTTCCTCGGCCTCGCGGGCCGCTTCCTGCTGGTTGACGCCGAGTTTCGAGTGCAGGATCTTCTCGTGCAGCTTGAGAATGGAATCGAGCAGCATTTCGGGGCGCGGCGGGCATCCGGGAAGATAAATGTCGACGGGCACGATGTGGTCGACGCCCTGGACGATGGCGTAGTTGTTGAACATGCCGCCGGACGAGGCGCACACCCCCATGGAGATGACCCATTTGGGGTTCGGCATCTGGTCGTAGACCTGGCGCAGCACCGGAGCCATCTTCTGGCTGACCCGGCCCGCCACGATCATCAGGTCGGCCTGGCGCGGCGAGCCGCGGAAGACCTCCATGCCGAACCGGGCGAGGTCGTAGCGCCCGGCGCCGGTCGTCATCATCTCGATGGCGCAGCAGGCGAGCCCGAACGTCGCCGGGAACATGGATGATTTACGTGCCGCCCCGGCCATCTTCTCGACCGTGGTGAGCAGAAAACCGCTCGGCAGTTTCTCTTCAAGTCCCATTGCTATCCTGCCCCTAATCCCATTCCAGGCCGCCGCGCCGCCAGTCGTAGGCGTACGCGATACCGATGAGGGCGACGAAGACCAGCATTTCGACGAGCCCGAACATCCCGAGTGAGTCGAAATGCACGGCCCACGGGTAGAGGAAGACGATTTCGATGTCGAAGATGATGAAGAGCATCGCCGTCAGGTAGTACTTCACCGGGAAGCGGCCGCCTCCGGCCGGCTGCGGCGTCGGCTCGATGCCGCACTCGTACGCCTCCAGCTTTGCCCGGTTGTAGCGCTTGGGGCCGACGATCGAGGCCGCGACCACGGAGAACACCGTGAACGCGGCCGCGATCGCTCCCAGTACGAGGATTGGTGTGTAGACGTTCACCGCTCCCGTCTCCTTCCAGGCGTCGACTCTGACTGCCGGCAGACCGCTGGGCCGCTGCGCACCCCCACGAAGATCGCTCCTATGTGAGGCAGTTCACAAGCCCTGTTCGCAGGCATCTTAAGCCCGCCCCTCTGTGATCTGCGACACGGGTGCCGCCAACTGGTTTGTGATCTCCACCACCTGACGCCCGATCATCCGATCGGATCGGCGTCAATCTTCATACGCAAAGCCCATGGATGATCACCTGAGGTGACATTCGAGCGTGCTCAGAGCCGTCAGAAGCGGATCGCTGTACCAAGCACTCGACTGCACGGGCAAATTCGCGCTGGACGGTTTCACCTGCTATGCGCGAACCACTGGGGATCGTGCACTCGTGAAACCCGGCACAAGCGGCGAGACCCGCGCGCGATCCGGCCGAGTCCTGCCCGTGACCGAAGGGGATGGGCGATAAGCACCCAACATCCCATTTGCACCAAGAGTTGGTTTCACGCTCCGGCGGCGCATGTGAACTGCGCCACTCGCGCTCCCGTCAGCCGCTGACTTCTTTGCGCGGGCCTTTTCACCGTGGTACACCCCGCGGGAATTCCGGCAATGCGGACAACAACGTGGTCACGGCCCCGTAGTTGGGCAATGATCACGTCCGGGAATCCCCTCCGGGAGGCGTCCGCAGGGCTCAAGTCGCCGCTCGAGCGGCGACTGTGGCGCATCGCACGATTGTTGAGGGGAGGGTTTGCGGCCTGCTAGGCATTCCCTCATGTCCCCGAAAGCTCAGATTCCCAGCCACCGGAAGCCCCGCTCCAGCAAGATGAACACGGCGCTGCGTGCGGGTATGACGGGTGGCGTCATGGGCACCATCGCCCTGACCGCGGCGGCGGCACCGGCCCTGGCGGCCGACAAGAACGCACCGGCCGACACGGTGGAGATGCCCACCCTCTCCACGGCCGACTCCAACACCCTCGCGGCGGAGTCCCTCCACCACTCCGCACAGCAGTACAGCCTCCAGCAGGCCCAGCAGGACGCGGCCGCCGAGGCCAAGCAGGAGGCCAAGGAGACCAAGAAGAAGGCCGAGGCCGAGGCGAAGCGCAAGGCCGAGGCCAAGAAGAAGGCCGAAGCCGCCCGCAAGGCGGCGGCCGAGGCCAAGGAGCGCGCCTCCCGCTCCACGGAGCGCTCCTCCCTCACCACCACCAACGCCGCCGCGCCGCAGGGCGGCAACGTGGCCACCCTCCTCAGCTTCCTGCGCGCCCAGGTCGGCAAGTCCTACGTCATGGGCGCCACCGGCCCCTCCGCGTACGACTGCTCGGGCCTGACCCAGGCGGCCTACAAGCAGGTCGGCGTCAACCTGCCGCGTACCTCGCAGCCGCAGTCCACCGCGGGCACCCCCGTCTCCCTGGACAACCTCCAGCCGGGCGACCTGCTCTACTGGGGCGGCGCCGGCAGCGCCTACCACGTGGCCGTCTACGTGGGCGGCGGCAAGTTCATCGGCGCCCAGAACTCCTCCACCGGCATCGTGGAGCGCCCCCTGAGCTACGACCAGCCCACCGGCGCCGTCCGCGTGCTGTAACACCAGGCGCGGCCCGGTGCGCCGAAGCCGCCGGACCGAGGGCCCCACCGTTTCGGTGGGGCCCTCGGTCGTACGCCGGCGCAGGGCGCCTACGACGACGCTCTCGGCGCTACTGAGTCTCGGGTGAGCTGCGGCGAATGGGCTCGATGTGCTGTTCCGATGTTCGAAGGCAACATTGGACAGCCAACTGCGCGGCAGCAGTTACCAGCTCTTCCGCCGGGTCGGGGTCGGGAGTGTAGGACGCCCCCCCGAGGAGTGCTCTGCCAGCACTTCGGGACCGAGGCGCGGGAATCAGCCCGTCGGCGTCACCAGCCGGGTCTCGTAGGCGTACACAGCCGCCTGGGTGCGATCCCGGAGGCCGAGCTTCTCCAGGACGCGGCCGACATGCGTCTTGATGGTCGACTCGGCGACGACCAGCTTCGCGGCGATCTCGACGTTGGACAGGCCGCGGGCGATGAGCACGAGCACCTCGGTCTCGCGCTCGGTGAGCTCACCGAGCCTGGCGACCGGCGGCAGTGCTCCGTCGGCGCCGTGGCCGGCCGGCCGGGTGAAGGTCCTGATCAGGCGCTTGGTGACGGTGGGGGCGAGCAGGGCCTCGCCGGCGGCGACGATCCGGATGCCGTCGGCGAGTTGCCGGGCAGGGGCGTCCTTGAGCAGGAAGCCGCTGGCACCGGCACGCAGCGCCCGGTAGACATATTCGTCCTGGTCGAAGGTGGTCAGTATCAGGACCCTGGCGTGCGCGTCGGCGGCGACGATGCGACGGGTGGCCGCCAGCCCGTCGAGTACCGGCATCCTGATGTCCATCAGCACGACGTCCGGCCGCCGTTCCGCCACCAGTGCGAGGGCCTGTCGCCCGTCGGCCGCCTCGCCGACGATCTCGATGTCCGACTGGGCGCCGAGCAGGACCGAGAAGCCCTCGCGGACCATGGCCTGATCGTCGACGACGAGTACCCCGATGGTCACGATGCCGCCTCCGCCGGGACCGGACGCCCTGCGGGGGCGGACACGGGCAGGAAGGCGACGACTTCATACCCGTCGTCCGGCGTGGGACCGGCCGTCATCTCTCCGCCCAGCATCGCCGCACGCTCGCGCATGCCGGGAATCCCGTGTCTGGAGCCACTCCCGATCGACCCGGAGGCGGCGGCCGGCGACACGGTGTCCCCGGCCGACAGATTGACGATGCGCACCCCGAGGCCCCCCAGGACGTAGGAGAGTTCGACCCGGGTGTCGGCTCCCGGCGCATGCCGCAGAACGTTGCTGAGCGCCTCCTGGATGATGCGGTAGGCCGACAGTTCGACCCCCTGCGGCAGTTCCCGCCGCGCGCCGGTGACCGCGGTCTCGACCGGCACCCCGGCGTCGCGGACGTTGGCCAGCAGGCCGTCGAGCTCCCCCAGGGTGGGCTGGGGGGCTTCCGGCGCGCCGGGGGCCCCGTAGTCCGACGCACGGATGACCCCGAGCACCCGGCGCAGCTCGGCGAGTGCCGCGACCGCGTTCTCGCGGATGGTGGCGAGGGAGGCGGCCAGCTCGGGCGGGATGCTCTCCACACGGTAGGGCGCCGCCTCCGCCTGGATGGCGACGACGGACATGTGGTGGGCGACCACGTCGTGCAGCTCCCGGGCGATGGTGGTGCGCTCCTCCAGCACGGTGCGCTTCGATCTCTCGGCGAGGGAGGCGTCATGACTGGCCGCGGCCCGGACGCGCAGGTCGTACCAGGCTCGTGCGAAGACCGCGCCGATCAGCGCGAGAGCCGCCCAGAGCGAGAACGCGGCGAGGTTGCTCCGCTCAAGGTCGTGGGCAGGCGCCGCCGATGCCGCTCCCACGACGACGGTGCACAGCCACAGCACGGCCGCGACCGCCGGATGGCTGCGCAGGGCGACCAGCACCATCACGGTCAGATGCGAGATGAACACCGGCTCCGGAAACGGCAGCGGGTCGGTGACCAGTCGGGGGACCGTCACCACGACGATTCCCCCGAGCGACAGCCACCAGGCCGCGATCGGCCGGAACAGGGCCAGCACCAGGGGTCCGGCTGTCGCCAGACCCAGCAGTACACCGCGCAGCGTGTCCCGGTAGGCGTAGTCGTACGGGTCCCAGCACAGTGACCAGCTCAACCAGACCAGTACAGCCGCGGAAGCACCGATCGCCAGATGCGGCAGCCGGCTCACCATGCTCCGCACCCGTCCGGACAGCATGCCCGCGACGGGTCCGGAGACGGGAAGCGGGGGCAGCCTCCGCGCCGCGAGAGCTCCGGCGAACAGTTCCTGATGCAGGGCGTACAGGCCGCCCTGGAACGTCTTATGCCTCGTCTCAGTCACACCGGGGACCGTACGGCGCGGGACCCCATCCGCACGTCCGCCCGGGTACGGATATCGCCGCCTCCGCCTCAGGTACGACACACGCACCCGCACCGGGCGGTCCTCGTCGGGGCGCGCCCGGTGCGGGAGGGGCGGGCAGGGGTCGAAAGTCCGGTCAGGCGCGCGGGGTCACCTTCGCCAGGCCGTTGATGATGCGGTCCATGGCGTCGCCACCGGTGGGATCGGTGAGGTTGGCGAGCATCTTGAGGGTGAAGCGCATCAGCACGGGGTGCGAGAGGCCGCGCTCGGTGGCCAGCTTCATCACCTTCGGGTTGCCGATGAGCTTCACGAAGGCGCGGCCCATCGTGTAATAACCGCCGTAGGTGTCCTTGAGGACCTTCGGGTAGCGCCGCAGAGCCAGCTCGCGCTGGGCCCGGGTCGCCCGCGCGTGGGCCTGGACGATGGTCTCGGCGGCGATCGCGCCGGACTCCATGGCGTAGGCGATGCCCTCCCCGTTGAACGGGTTCACCAGCCCGCCGGCGTCCCCGACCAGCAGCAGGCCGCGGGTGTAGTGCGGCTGGCGGTTGAAGGCCATGGGAAGCGCGGCGCCGCGGATCGGGCCCGTCATGTTCTCCGGGGTGTAGCCCCACTCCTCGGGCATCGAGGCGCACCACGCCTTGAGGACCTCGCGCCAGTCCAGCTCCTTGAACGCGGCGGAGGTGTTCAGCACCCCGAGCCCGACGTTGGAGGTGCCGTCGCCCATGCCGAAGATCCAGCCGTAGCCGGGCAGCAGCCGGTCCTCGGCGCCCCGCCGGTCCCACAGCTCCAGCCAGGACTCCAGATAGTCGTCGTCGTGCCGGGGCGAGGTGAAGTAGGTCCGCACGGCGACCCCCATGGGCCGGTCCTCGCGGCGGTGCAGCCCCATCTTCAGCGACAGCCGGGTGGAGTTGCCGTCCGCCGCCACCACGATCGGCGCGTGGAAGGTGACGGGCGTCTTCTCCTCGCCCAGCTTCGCGTGCACACCGGTGAGGTGCCCGGTGCGCTCGTCCACGATGGGCTCGGTGACGTTGCAGCGCTCGTGCAGGCGTGCGCCCGCCTTCTCCGCCTGGCGCGCGAGCTGCTCGTCGAAGTCGTCCCGCCTGCGGACCAGCCCGTAGTCCGGGTAGCTGGCCAGCTCGGGCCAGGGAAGCTGCAACCGGTGGCCGCCGCCGATGATGCGGAGCCCCTTGTTGCGCAGCCAGCCCGCCTCCTCGGAGATGTCGATGCCCATCGCCACGAGCTGCTTGGTGGCACGCGGGGTGAGCCCGTCGCCGCACACCTTCTCGCGGGGGAACGCCGTCTTCTCCAGCAGCAGCACGTCCAGTCCGCTGCGGGCGAGGTGGTAGGCGGTCGTGGCGCCCGCGGGCCCGGCGCCGACGACGATCACATCGGCGGACCGCTCGGAGGCGGCCGCCTCCGGCCGGGACCGCGCCTTGGACTCGGAGTGCGCCTGGGGTTGGGGGTCGGCCACGAGGACTCCCGCATGCTGGCTGGTTGACTGACAGCGCCAGTCTATGCGGCGCGGGCGGGACCACCTCGGCGCGGTCCCGCCCGCACCTCAGGCGCCGTTCTCGTCCCAGGTGCGCAGCGCGGTGCTGAAGACCTGCTCGCGGCCCGGGTCCCAGGTGTCGTAGCCGCTCTCGGCGTAGATGCTGTACTCGGTGCCGTCCTCGGCCACGTACGCCTGGTCGACGGCGTGGACGGTGCGGCCCGTGTCGTCGGAGGTGTAGACGAACTCCCAGCGGGCGCCGGGCCGTCCCCGGAAGGTGTTCGCGGTCAGCTCCAGCCGCCGGTAGCCGTCGCGCTTGGCGGCGCCCTTCTCCAGGGTGCGGAAGTTCTCGTACGAGGTCTGGCCCGTGTTGCGGATGACGCCGATGCGCAGGTAGTCCTCGCTGCCCGGTGCCTCGTAGTCGACCTGGGTGCCCTTCACCGCACGCTGCCAGCCCTCCCGCACCCCGACGGAGAACCCCTCCGGATCGTCGGCCCTGGTGAACCCCTCGGGCAGCGAGGTGCTCTGCGGGGAACCGGGGGTTCCGCCCTCCCCGCCCTCTCCGCCTTCCTCGGCATCGGCGCCGGACGCGCTTGCCGAGGGGGTGGGTTCGGGCGCCGGGCTGCCGGCGTCGTCGGGCCGCGGCGAGGTGGACGGGGAAACCTTCTCCCCGGCTGCCGACTTCTCGGCAGCCGCCGTGCCGTCGCCGTCCTTCCCGTCGCCGCCCGCCAGATGGAGGATGCCGCCGGTCGCGGCGCCCACGACGAGGAACGCCGCCAGGACCAGGCCCGCCCAGGTGAGACCGCGGCGGCGCTGCGGCGGCGGGACCGGACCGCCGCCGCCCGGGACGGGGCCGGCGAGGGTGTCGCCCGCGGGGTACCCGCCGCCCGGCGCGCCCTGCTGCGGGGCGGCGTACGGAGGCGGCACCGGCGCTCCGGCCGGGGCGCCGTACGGAGCGGAGTATGGAGCGGGGTATGGAGCGGGGTAGGCGCCCGGACCGGAGCCGTCCGCCCGCGGCGGGCCGCCCCGGCCGCCCGCGCGGCCGAAGCGGGCGTGCAGGAACGGGACCAGCAGCGCGCCGCCGTAGGACCACAGCAGGGCGAACAGCAGCAGTTCGGCGATGCCTGCGCCGACCTCGGCGCTGGAGGCGACGGACTCCCCGGTGCCGAAGTCGCTGCCGAGGCCGCCGGAGTCGCTGCCGTAGCCGTCGCCGAGGCCGCCGCCACCGAGGCCGCCGTCGCCGAGACCACCGCCGCCCGCGGTGCCGGACGCCTGGTGGAAGCGGGCCTCGAAGCCCATCCCGGCCACCGCGACGACCAGCAGCAGGCCCAGCACGAAAAACCCGGCGGACAGGAGTTGTTCGCGGCGTTCGGCGCTGCGCCGGGCGACCAGGGTGCCCAGCAGCAGCGCGCAGGCCAGCCCGCCGGCCAGGGCGCCCACCACGGCCCAGCCGTCGGCGAGGTCGCTCAGCTCGCCGTATCCGAGCGACTCCCGGCCGGTGTTCCAGCGGTCGAAGTCCCACCGCACGTCGAGCGGCGCGCCCCAGGCCAGCGCGAGGCCGAGCGCACCGACGTTGGGCAGCATGGCCAGCAGCCCCCACACGTCGTCCGCGGTGATCTCGTCCGCGGAGACGAGCAGGACGACGAGCATGACGAGGGAGGCCAGCGCGAGCACACACACCAGCGCGAGCCCCGCCGTGCGCAACGCGCCCACCGCGGCGCGCACTCCGGGGCTCGCGGCCGCCACGGCACCGGATCCGCCGCGGGTCAGCACGAGCGCCGCCACCACGGTGGAGAGCAGGAACGCCCACAACAGGGTGAGCCCCGGCGCGGAGTCCAGTTCGAGACCCTCGTACGACGGCGCCGCGTACAGCCCCAGGAGCAGCCCGCCGAGTCCGCACAGCACGCCGATCCGCAGCGCCGCCTCCAGCCCGGCCGACGGCCCGGCCGCAGCGGTCCGGCGGCTCGCGACGCGGGCCGCGACGGCGAGCGCTCCGATCCACAGCACGGTGGCCAGCAGCGGCAGTCCGGTGACCTCGGCCTTGCCGACCACACGTTCGCCCCCGACGTCGGCGCTGCCGTCGGAAGAGACCCCGAACCCGCCGCCGATGCCCCGCAGCAGTGCGGCCAGCGCGACCCGCATCCGGGTGCCCCAGCCGATGTCGAGGTCGTCGAGATCGTCGTCGGACCAGAGACCGAGCGCGCAGGCGGCCGCCAGGAGCAGGCCCAGCGGCCAGGCGGCGACCCGCAGGGCCGCGGCCCAGTCGCCCTTCACGGTCCGCGCCAGGAACAGCCCGAGCGGCGTAGGCCCGGCGGGAGCGCCCGGCGGGGTCGGCGGCTGCGGGGGCTGTGGGAGCTGCGGCGCCCAGGCCGCCGCGCCGGGCGGCGTGCCGGGCGGCGCCGTCGGCAGCGCGGCCTGTGGGGCGGTCGGCGGTGTGCCGGGGGGCGCGGGCTGGGCCGGCAGGGAGGTCCGGGTCGGAACGTAGGCCGACGGGTCGGGTGGGGTGGGCGGAGCGCCGGACGCAGCCAGAGCTGCGGGAGCCGGCGGAGCGCCCGGCGCAGGCGGAGCCGCAGGGGCCGGCGGAGCGCCGGAGGCAGACGGGGCCGCGGCTGCCGACGCCGCGCCGGGGGCAGACGGCACGTCAGCAGTCGTCGCATCAGCAGATGGCACGTCAGCAGTCGTCGCGCCGCCGGGTGTTCCCTGCCCTCCGGAACCCGGTGCGGCCTCGGGCGGGCCCGCCTCCCGCGGAACCGTCGGGGCCTCGGGCGGGGTGGCGGGTGCCGTGGGGGCGCCGCACGACATGCAGAAGCGGGCCTCGGCGGGAGAGGCCGTGCCGCACTGCGGACAGCGCTGCGGGGACGGCGGAGGGGACGGCATTGGCGCGCTCCGGTGGGTTCGGCGGGACGAAACGGCACCCGTGGGCACCGCGCGTGCGCGGACGGATACGGGGGGCGTCTCCATCGTTCCGCCGAACTCCAGTCGACGGAAGCAGATTTATCCAAGCGCAACCCGGGACCGGCTGCGGGGAGCGCGGCAGCCGCCGAGCGCGCCGCACGCTTCCCGCCGCGCGCCTTCGCCTGTGCGCCGCGCGCCGTGTCAGGTGGCGGGGCGGAATCCGCGGTGCAGCGCGACGATGCCGCCGCTCAGGTTGCGCCAGGCCACCCGGCCCCAGCCCGCGTCCTGCAGCCGCGCCGCGAGCGCGGGCTGGTCGGGCCACGCGCGGATCGACTCCGCGAGATAGACGTACGCGTCCGGGCTGCTGCTGACGCGCCGCGCGAGGGGCGGCAGCGCACGCATCAGGTACTCGGTGTAGACGGTGCGGAACGGCGCCCAGGTGGGGTGGCTGAACTCGCAGATCAGCACCCGGCCGCCGGGCTTGGTGACCCGCAGCAGCTCGGCGAGGGCCGTGTCCACCGCGCTGACGTTGCGCAGCCCGAAGGAGATCGTCACGGCGTCGAACACGGCGTCGGCGAACGGGAGGCGGGTCGCGTCCCCCGCGGTGAACGGCATCCAGGGGTGGCGCCGCTTCCCCTCGCGCAGCATGCCCAGCGAGAAGTCGCACGGCACGGTGAACGCGCCGGCCTCCACGAACGGCAGCGACGAGGTGCCGGTGCCGGCCGCCAGGTCCAGCACCCGCTCACCCGGGCGGGCGTCCACGGCGTCGGCGACCGCCCGCCGCCACAGCCGGGTCTGGCCGAGCGAGAGCACGTCGTTGGTGAGGTCGTACCTGGCCGCCACGTCGTCGAACATGGCCGCGACCTCGTGCGGCTTCTTCTCCAGGGATGCCCGCGTCACTTCTCGTCCGTCCGCTCGTCCACTCGTTCGCCGCCCGTCGGCATGCCCGGCCCGCTGGGTCAGTTCGCGTCGATGAGCGCGAGCTCGGGGTGGGCCGTACCCCCGTCGATGGCCGTGGAGGACAGGTGCGAGACGGCCCGGTCGTCCACCGGGTCGTTCGCCGGGTCGTCGTGCACCACCAGGTGCTCGTAGGTGGTGGCGCGCTGCGCCGGGACCCGGCCCGCCTTGCGGATCAGGTCGATCAGTTCCATCCGGTTGGAGCGGTGCTTGGCGCCCGCCGAGGAGACGACGTTCTCCTCCAGCATCACCGAGCCGAGGTCGTCGGCGCCGTAGTGCAGCGAGAGCTGCCCGATGTCCTTGCCGGTGGTCAGCCAGGAGCCCTGGATGTGGGCGACGTTGTCCAGGAAGATCCGCGCGATGGCGATCATCCGCAGGTACTCGAAGACGGTCGCCTGCGTCTGCCCCTTCAGATGGTTGTTCTCCGGCTGGTAGGTGTACGGGATGAAGGCCCGGAAGCCGCCGCTGCGGTCCTGCACGTCGCGGATCATCCGCAGGTGCTCGATCCGCTCGGCGTTGGTCTCGCCGGTGCCCATCAGCATGGTGGAGGTGGACTCGACACCGAGGTCGTGGGCGATCTCCATGATCTCCAGCCAGCGCTCGCCCGACTCCTTGAGCGGGGCGATGGCCTTCCGGGGCCGCGCGGGCAGCAGTTCGGCACCGGCGCCCGCGAAGGAGTCGAGGCCCGCAGCGTGGATGCGCTCGATCGCCTCCCTCGGCGTCACACCGGAGATCCGCGCCATGTGCTCGACCTCGCTGGCCCCGAGCGAGTGGATGACCAGCTCCGGGAACGCCTTCTTGATCGCGGCGAAGTGCTCCTCGTAGTACTCCACGCCGAAGTCCGGGTGGTGGCCGCCCTGGAACATGATCTGGGTGCCGCCCAGCTCCACCGTCTCCGCGCAGCGGCGCAGGATGTCGTCCAGGTCGCGGATCCACACCTTGTCGCTCTTGGGCGAGGCGTAGAAGGCGCAGAACTTGCAGGCCGTCACGCACGAGTTGGTGTAGTTGATGTTCCGCTCGATGATGTACGTCGCGATGTGCTCGCTCCCGGCGTACCGGCGGCGGCGCGCCGTGTCGGCGGCGGCGCCCAGCGCGTGCAGGGGCGCGTAGCGGTAGAGGTCGAGTGCCTCCTCGGGGGTGACGCGCCCGCCGGTGGCGGCGCGGTCGAGGGCGGAGAGCAGGTCGGCTTCCGACACGTGCGCTGTCACCGTGGCGTCCCTCCAAAGGTCGCGCAATCGACACATCTCGCCGCTTACCACAGCACAGCGGCGCCGGACCAGCCTACGCCAGGGGTGCTCAGCCGATTTTCCGGAGTGTCCCCGTCGCGTATCGGCTGCTCTCCTCGTGCGACGCGCAGCGCAGCCGGTCGTCCCCGCGCGCACAGCTCCGCGCTGGGCGCTGCGCCCCGGGCGTCGGCCACCCCGGGCGCCCGGCGGAACCCTCTTCCGGGAAGGCGAGGAAGCCCCGCCAGGTGCCGACGCAGTCCTCCGGCGCCCCGGAGCCGTCGCTGTCGGAACCGCTTCCGGACCCTCCCTCGCCGCGCGGCTGCTGCCGCAGCAGCAGCCCGCGGGTGGCCGGGCAGGGCTCAGGAGCGCAGCGTCTCCACCCGGACGTCGGGCGAAAACCCGGTGGTCGCACCGGTGCGGCGGGCGAACTCGACGACGCCTTCGAGCTGGCGCTCGCCGAACCGGAAGTCGAGCGTGGTGAAGTAGCGCTCCAGCGTGGCAGGCTCGAAGATCTCGTAGCGGGCCGCGTGCTCGGCGACCTGGTCGACCTGCTCCATGGCCAGGTCGCGGGAGGCCAGGAAGGCCCGGTGCGTCTCGCGCACGGTCTCCGGGGCCCGCTCCAGGAAGTCGCGGCGCACGGCCCAGACCGCGAAGACGAACGGCAGTCCCGTCCACTCCTTCCACAGCCGCCCCAGGTCGTGCACCTGGAGGTCCTGCTCGGGAAGCTGCCGCAGATACGCGCGCAGGCCCACGTCGCCGATGACGACGGCGGCGTCCGCCTCCTTCATCATCCGCTCCAGGTCGGGCGGGCACGTGTAGTACTCGGGCCGGACGCCGTAGCGCTCGGCGAGCAGCAACTGGGCGAGCCGTACCGAGGTGCGCGACGTGGAGCCGAGCGCGACCCGGGCGCCGTCCAACTGGTCGAGCGGGACCCGCGAGACGATCTCGCAGGACATCACGTCGCCGTCGCAGCCGACGGCGATGTCTGGGAGGGCGACCAGGTCGTCGGCGTTGCGCAGGAACTCCACGAGGGTGACGGGCCCCATGTCGAGCCGGCCGTCGATGATCATCTCGCTGAGCTTCTCGGGGGTGTCCCGGGTGAGGTCCAGGTCCAGCAGCGTGTGGGTGTGGACCAGGCCCCAGTACAGCGGAAGACAATTGAGGAACTGGATGTGCGCGACGCGGGGGCGGGTGCGCACATGCCTCGGTTTCGCAGTCACTCTCCGGAGAGTACGCCCCGGTCCGCACCCCTTCGCGCGGGGTCCCGCGGCGGGGCGGGACGGATTCCTCCGCCGGGCTGTACGGGATTTTCCGCGGGCGTGGCGCATGATCCGCAGCCCTTCCACCGCGGGCCCCACCGTGCTAGGCTCAGAGCCAAGTTGCAGTTTGGTTTCCCTTGCAGTACAGAGCCTGCGGAGCATGTGACCGCGGGCTCTCGTCGTTTTCAGGCTTCTTTGTGGGTTCTGGGAGCAGGGACACCCTTATAGGCCCAAGGAGGGCTTATGGCTACCGGAACCGTTAAGTGGTTCAACGCCGAAAAGGGCTTCGGTTTCATCGCCCAGGACGGCGGCGGTCCCGATGTCTTCGTCCACTACTCCGCGATCAACGCATCCGGTTTCCGCTCCCTCGAGGAGAACCAGATGGTCTCGTTCGATGTCACGCAGGGCCCCAAGGGCCCGCAGGCGGAGAACGTCACTGCGCAGTAGTCCCTGACTCTGCAGTATCCAAGGAGCCCCCGCCCCGGCGGGGGCTCCTGCCTTTTCCGGTGCCTTTCCGGAACGATGCGGCCCAGTGCGGCCGGAACCGGGACCGCCGCGGGGCCGGCCCCCGCGCCCGGCCCCGTGCATCCGGCCCCGTGCGGCCGTGCACCGGCGCCGCTCCGCATCGCAGCCGCTCCGCCGCACTCTCCGGGCCCCGGCCTCTCCAGGCTCCGGCCTCGGGCCTGGCCTCTCCGGGCTCCGGACTCTCCGGGCTCCGGTCTCTCCGTTCGCGGGGTCTCGTCCCGGAGGCCGGCCGGATACCGGCCCGCCTCCGGTAGCGGCACCCGGCGGCGCCGCACCTCCCCCCGCGGGATGCGGCGCCCCCGGATGCGGTCAGCAGCCCTGTTCGTACTCGGCTATCGCGGCGACCTTCGCCGCCGAGGCCGACCCCTCGTCGAAGTGCTGGTCCAGCCATTCGTCGGCCAGGGTGCGGGCCAGTTCCAGGCCGATGACCCGCTGGCCGAAGCAGAGCACCTGCGCATTGTTGCTCAGGACGGAACGCTGCACGGAGTAGCTGTCGTGCGCGGTGACGGCCCGGATGCCGGGCACCTTGTTGGCGCTGATGGCGACGCCCAGCCCGGTGCCGCAGACCAGCAGCGCCCGGTCGGCCTCGCCCTCGGCCACCCGGCGGGCGGCCTCCACGGCGACGTGCGGATAGGCCCGGCCGCGGTCCGTACCGCCGCCGCCGACCCCGACGTCGGTGACCTCGGCCACCCGGGCGTCGCCCAGCAGGTCCTTCTTGAGGGCTTCCTTGTAGTCGAGGCCCGCGTCGTCGCAGCCCACGACGACACGGAGAGGCCGGGGCGCTGCGGGGGTGCTGCTCATGGTGGTTCCTCCTGACGGGAGTGGGCGGTCCGCGGGCGCGGCGCCGCTCAGCGGGCGGGTTCTGCGGCGGGTCCGGCGGTGGCGGCGACCGCGCCCAGGACCAGCGCCAGCGAGGTGGCGCCGGGGTCCGGGGTGCCGACGCTGCGCTCGGCCAGCGGCCGGGCGCGGCCCCGCTTCGGGCGCAGTCCGGCGGTGGCCTCGGCGGCGGCGCGGGCCGTCTCCGCGGCGGCGGCGAACGCCTCGGCGGGGGAGCCGCCCGCCGCCAGCCGCTCCTCGAAGGCCGTCACGAACGGGTCGAGCGCGTCGACCAGCGTCTTGTCGCCGGGCTCCGCCTTGCCGAGCGAGGTGACGGCCGCCAGCGCGGCGCGCGCGCCCGCCGCGAGCTCTCCGGCCTCGGGGGCGCGGTCGGCGGGCAGCGCGGAGCCGAACGCGCGCAGCCCCGCGCCCCACAGCGCTCCGGAGGTGCCGCCCGCGTCCGCGGCCCAGGCGTCCCCGGCGGCACCGAGCAGCGCGGCCGGTGCCGCGTTCGCGTCCCGCGCCTGCTCGGCGGCGGCGAGCGCCGCGTCCACGCCCTTGCTCATGCCGCGCCCGTGGTCGCCGTCCCCGGCGACGGCGTCGAGCCGGCCGAGGGCCTCCTCCTCGTCGTGCAGCAGGGTGCGGGCCGCCCGGAGGGCCTGCACCGCGGCGGTCGCGGCGGCGACCGCCTCCCCGGTCGCGGTGGCGGGCTCGTCGTGCGCGCGGGCGGCCGCGGCCCGGCGCGGGGCCGCCGCCTCGCCGGTCCGGGACGGGGCCGCCGCGTCGAGACGGCCCCGGCGGTAGGCGGGGGTGTCGGCGGGTGCGAGCCACAGCCGCTCCAGCTCGTCGTCCAGCCAGGTGAGGGTCAGCGAGCAGCCCGCCATGTCCAGCGAGGTGACCAGCTCGCCCACCTCGGCACGTACCGGCTCCAGCCCGGCCTCGGTCAGCAGTTCGACCACCGACGCCCACAGGACGTACAGCTCCTCGTACTTGGTGGCGCCCAGGCCGTTGAGCAGGACCGCCACCCGGTTGCTGTCGCCCGCGGCGGCGGGCCGCTCGGCCAGCAGCCCCTCCACCAGAGTGCGGGCCAGGTCGGCGGCCGTCGTCAGGTCGCTCTCGCGCACCCCGGGCTCGCCGTGGATGCCCAGACCGAGGCCCAGCCGGCCGTCCGGGACGGTGAACAGCGGCTCGCGCTGTCCGGGCAGCGTGCACCCGGCGAAGGCGACGCCGAGCGAGCGGGTGCGGTCGTTGGTGCGCTCCGCCACCCGGACCACCTCCTCCAGGCTCGCGCCCTCCTCGGCCGCTGCGGAGGCCGTCTTGTAGACGGTGAACCCCCCGGCGATGCCGCGGCGCCGCTCCGTCTCGGCGGCGGGGGCGCTGGCGACGTCGTCGGTGACGGCGAAGCAGCGGGCCGGTATGCCCTCGCCGGTCAGCCGCTCGGCCGCCTGGCCGAAGTTCATGACGTCGCCCGCGTAGTTGCCGAACATGAACAGCACACCCGCGCCGGTCTCGGCCTCCGCCGCCACGGAGTACGCCTGCGCGGCGGACGGTGAGGTGAAGACGTTGCCGATCACGGAGCCGTCGGCGAACCCCGGGCCGACCACGCCGCAGAAGGCCGGGTAGTGGCCGGAGCCGCCGCCGGTCAGCACCGCGACCTTGGCGGTGCCGGGGCGGTGTGCCCGCACCACGCCGCCGGGCACCGCGCGGACGTGGTCGGGGTGGGCCGCGGTGAAGCCGTGGACCATGTCCTCGGCGAAGCGGGCCGGGTCGTTGAATACGCGTGTCATGGGGGACTCCAGCAGGTTGGGGTGGCCCCGCGGCGGCCCGGGCGGCGCGGGCGCCGGGAGGCGCGGGCCGCGGGCCGGGCCGGCGGGGCCGGGCTCACCAGGACCGGCGGGCGGTTTCCAGGGTGTCGAGGTAGCGGCGGTAGCCGTCCTCGTAGAAGGCGACGGCCTCCGCGTCGGCCCGGGCGACCCGGGAACCGTCCCCGCCCGGCCCGGCGACCCCGCCACCATCGCCGCCGGACCCGGCAGCAGCGTCCGCGCCGAGGGCGCGCCAAGCCACCCGCGCGGCGCCGCGGATGCCCACGGCGTCCTCGCGTACATGCACGTCCCGGCCGAGGACACCGGCGAAGATGCGGCCCCACTCGCCGGAGCGGGCGCCGCCGCCGCAGGCGGTGATCGCACCGTCCACGCCGAGGGTCTCCAGGCAGTGCCGGGCCGAGTAGGCCACGGCTTCGCACAGCGCCCGTACCAGATCGGCGCGGCTGGTCAGCGGGGAGAGCCCGTCGAGCCGGCCGCGGGCGCGGGCGTCCACGAAGGGGGCCCGCTCGCCACTGGTGGACAGGAACGGCAGCGCCGTGACCCCGGCCGCGCCGTAGGGGGACCGGGCGAGCAGCGCGTCGAGTTCCTCGATCCGCACCCCGAGCATGCCCAGCAGCCAGTCCAGCCCCGCGGTGCCGATCATGGCGGGCATGACCCGCAGATAGCGGTCCTCGTACGGGGTGGCCAGCACCATGCCCGCGGCCTCGTCCCCGGCGCCGGGCGCGGGGTCGGAGCTGAGGACCTGGCAGGCGAGGGTGGTCCCGATGATGAGATTGCCCTGGCCGACCTGCTCCAGACCGGAGCCGAATCCGCAGGCGGGGATGTCGAAGGGACCGGCGCTGACCGGGAGTCCGGAGGGCAGTCCGAGCTCCGCGGCGACCTTGGGCAGCAGCCCGAACAGCGCGCCGGGCGGTGCCGGTTCGGCGAGCAGCCCGCGCCAGCGGCTCAGCCCGCACAGTTCCAGGGCCTCGTCGTCGTAGGTGCGGCGGGCCGCGTCCAGGAACGGGACCGAGGCGTCGGAGGCGTCGACGGTGCGGGCGCCGGTGAAGCGCTGCGCGATGGCGTCGACGCAGTACCCGGCCACGTCGGCCGCGGCCAGCCGCTCGGGCTCGTGCTCGGCGAGATGCGCGAGGAGCGGACCGGCGGCGCCGGGGAACATCCCGGCCCCGGTGCGCCGGTGGACCTCGCGGGCTGTGCCGTCGGCCGCCCAGGCGTCCAGCACGTCGGCGGCGCGGCCGTCCATCCAGGACAGCGCGCGGCCCACGGGGCGGCCGTCGGCGTCCCGCAGCCACAGCCCGTCCCCCTGGCCGGTGAGCGCGAGGGCTTCGACGGGCTCGTCGGGGGAGAACTGCGCGGCGTCGGCCACGGCCGCCCGTACGACGGTGACGACGGTGCCGATGACCTCGTCCATGTCCTGCTCGACGCGGTTGCCCGGCAGCGTGTACAGCGTGCTGCGGGCCTCGTGCGCGGGGCCGGTGCGCCCGTCGCGGGCGATGAGCTGCGCCTTGGTGACCGAGGTCCCGACGTCGACCCCGACGATCATGACCGCGGTCCTCGCCCTGCGGCCCCGGTGGTCTCGAACACCTCCGGGTTCACGACGAACTCGGGGCGCTCCCCGCGCAGGTACGCCGCCGCCTGGGCCGCGGTGACGGCCGCGGCGCGGTCGGCGGTCTGCCGGGTGGCGCCCGCCAGGTGCGGGGTGGTGATGACGTTCGGCGCGCGGTGCAGCGGCCAGTCGGCGGGCGGCGGCTCGACGTCGTACACGTCCAGCGCCAGCGCGCCCAGCCGGCCGGATTCCAGCAGCGCGGGCAGCGGCGCGTAGTCCATGAGTTCGCCGCGCGCCGAGTTGACCAGGACGGCGCCCTCGGGCAACAGCTCGAGGTTGTCGGCGTTGAGCAGGTGCCGGGTCTCGGGGGTGACCCGGGCGTGCAGGCTGACCACGGAGCTGCGGCGCAGCAGTTCCTCCAGCGCCACCGGTTCGACGCCGTCCGCCTGCGCCTTCGCCGGGTCGGCGTAGGGGTCGGCGACCAGCACCGTGGAGCCGAAGGCGCGCAGCACGCGGGCGACGATCGCGCCGATGGCGCCGTAGCCGACGAGTCCGACGGTGGTGCCGTCCAGCTCGATGCCCGCGTTCTCGACGGCGTAGTAGTCGCCGCGCCAGGTGCCCTTCTTCAGCTCCGCGTCGGAGGCGGGGATGCGGCGCAGCGCGGCGAGCATCAGCCCGAGCGCGAACTCGGCGGCGGCCGCGGCGTTGCGGCCGGGGGCGAAGGTGACCGGGATGCCCGCCCGGGTGGCCGCCGCCACGTCGACGTTGACCGGGCCGCCGCGGGCCACCGAGATCAGCTCCAGGTTCGGTGCCTCGCGGATCACCCGCTCGGTGAACGGTGCCATCTGGACGAGCGCGACCCGGGCGTCGCCGAGCGCTTCGAGCAGCTCGTCCTCGGTGCCGCTGGCCTCCTTGACATTGCCGACCGGGCCGAAGGGAGTGTGCGGCCACGGGGTGGTCTGGGTGCGGAACTCCAGCCGGACGCCGGGCGCCGTCTCCCGCAGCGCTGCCTCCAGCGCGTCGACGAAGAGCCCGGGGGCGATGAAGTGGTCGCCGGAGGCCAGCACTCGGGTCGGCTCGGCTGTCGGGTCCGTCATGCCGGGTCTCCTTCCTGGAGCGGGGAGCCCTCCGGGAGCCGGGAGAGCAGGAAGCGGCGTACGTCGTCGTGGTCGGACGAGGCGTGGACGGCCCCGGCCAGGGCGTCCTCGGCCGGCGGGTAGCCGGGGTTGGGGATGGCGACGACCGTCATCCCGGCGGCCGCCGCGGCCCGCAGCCCGTTGCTGGAGTCCTCGACCGCCAGGCAGTCCGCCGCGGGGACGCCGAGCTTGCCGGCGGCCGCGAGGTAGACGTCCGGGCTGGGCTTGCCGCGCGGGACCTCGGCGCTGGAGACGGTGGCCTTGAAGTGGTGGTCGACTCCATGGTGCGCGAGGACGGCGTCGATCACGCGGCGCGGCGCGGACGAGGCGAGTGCGATCGGGCCGCGCGCCGCGGTGTCGGCGATCATCGCGCGGGCGCCGGTCAGCAGTTCGATCTCGCCGTCCTCGAGCGCCTGGATCATGCCGTCCACGACGGTGCGCTCGGTGTCGGGGGCGCTGTCGCCCGCACCGGCGAACTCGGTGAGGAAGGCGGCCCACTCCGGGGCGCTCATCCCCTGGCAGCTCTTGGTCTGCTCGGGTCCCCACTGCTTGCCGCGCTCGGCGGCGAACGCGGTCCACAGCCGCTCCCAGAGATGCTCGCTCTCGACGAGCACTCCGTCCATGTCAAACACCACTGCATCGGCCACGGCCGGAACTCCTCACCTTCGGCTCCCAGAAAATTAACACTGGTTCTGTTATCTGTCACTCGCTCACTGGTACGGGCACCGGGAGCAGTGTGAGGCTGCCTGCGGTCCGCGGACCGGAACGCACCGTACGGGGTGCAGGATGGTCCCCATGACCGCCCACTCAGCGGCGCGCGCGGCGCGCCAGAAGCGTCAGCAGCAGATCGTCGACCACGTGCTGGCCAAGGGCGACGCCTCGGTGGCGGAGCTGACGGAGCTGACCGGCGTCAGCGTGATGACCGTGCACCGGGACATCGCCGAACTGGCCGACCGCGGCATCCTGCGCAAGTACCACGGCGGGGTCTCGGCCCAGCCCTCCACCGTCTTCGAGTCCAGCTCGGACTTCCGGCTGCACGCGCACACGGGCGAGAAGGAAGCGCTGGCCAGGACCGCGCTGGAGTTCGTGGCGCCGGGGATGTCGCTGATGCTGGACGACTCGACCACCGCGCTCGCCTTCGCGAAGCTGCTGCCGCAGGTGGGGCCGCTGACCGTGGTGACGAACTACCGGCTGATCACCGAGGAGCTGCGGCACGTGGAGGACGTGCGGCTGATCGCGATCGGCGGCGAGTACTCGCGCACCCACGACTCCTGGATCGGGCTCTCCGCACTGGAGATGATCAAGAGCTTCTCGGTGGACCTGACCGTCGTCTCCACCTCAGCGATCACCGGCACCATGACCTACCACCAGGAACAGGAGATCGTCGCGCTCAAGCGCGCGATGCGGGAGTCCGGCTCGGTCAGCATGCTGCTGATGGACCACAGCAAGGTCGGCCGCAGCGCCCTGCACCGGCTGGACCCCGTGCAGGCGTTCGACCATGTGGTGCTCTCCGGGCCGGTGGAGGACGACCTGGTGGCGGAGCTGCGCAAGCTGACGGACGTGCGGGTGGTGCCGACGTAACGGGCGCGACGGGAGGGGGGAGATGGCAAGGGGACGGAAGGGGGACGGAAGGGGCGGGGGCGCCTCGGGCCCCGGGCGCGGCTACGCAGCCGAGCCGCGCTGTTACGGGGTAACGAACTTGACCGTTACTTTTAACATAGCTCTTGATATTTCTCGGAGCCGGGCTGAGGATCTGCGGTGCACCAACCGGATACCTCAGAGCGGAGGCCCCCCGATGACGGATCCAGCGAACCGAGCCGCCGAGAGAGGGCTACTCGATCGCATAGGGCTGCCGAAACCCCTGGTCCTCGGCTATGTCGGCGTACTGCTGTTCATGATCGGCGACGGCGTCGAGAGCGGCTTCATCGCGCCCTACATGGCCGACCACGGCGCGGGCACCGACGTGAAGGCCGGCTACGTCATCACCGCGTACGGCGTCGCCGTGATGCTGGCCTCCTGGTTCTCCGGCGCGCTCTCCCAGGTGTGGGGCCCGCGCAAGGTGATGTGGGCGGGCCTGGGCATCTGGGCCGTCTTCGACGCGCTCTACCTGCTCTTCGCGCTCGGCACCGAGAACTACCCGATGATGCTGGTCCTCTACGGCATCCGGGGCTTCGGCTATCCGCTCTTCGCCTTCGGCTTCCTGGTCTGGATCACCGGCAGCGCCCCCAAGGCCCGGCTGGGCACCGCCGTGGGCTGGTTCTACTTCGCCTTCACCGGCGGCCTGCCCACCCTCGGCTCCCTCTGGTCCAGCTTCACCATCCCCGCCGTCGGCGAGCTGGGCACCCTGTGGACCGCGCTCGGCCTCATCCTGCTCGGCGGCGCCATCGCCCTGGTCGGCGCCAAACGGCGGGAGGGCGGCGACCGGCTGGCCGACCCCGGCGTCACCACGGGCGAGTCCCTGTTCAACAGCGTCTCGATCATCTGGACCCACCCGCGCGTGCTGGTCGGCTGCCTGGTGCGGATCATCAACACCGCGCCCGAGTTCGGCATGCTCGTCTACCTGCCGCGGATCTTCTCCGACGACGTCGGCTTCGGCACCGACAAGTGGCTCCAACTGCTGGCGATCATCTACGGCACCAACATCTTCTTCAACCTGATCTTCGGCGCCGTCTCGGACAAGATCGGCTGGCGCACGACCATCGCCACCTTCGGCGCCCTGGGCTGCGCGATCAGCGTGACGGTGCTGTACTTCGTGCCGACCTGGCTCGGCCCCGACTACTACTGGGTCGCCGTGCTCGCCGGGATGTTCTACGGCGCCACGCTGGCGGGCTTCGTCCCCATCTCGGCGCTGATCCCCAACATGGCCCCCGACAACAAGGGCGGCGCCATGGCGCTCCTCAACCTCGGTGCGGGCGGCGCCGCCTTCGTGGGCCCGGCCGTCGCCTCGCTGTTCCTGCCGCTCGTCGGCGCCGGGGGCGTGACGATCGTCTTCCTCGCCCTCTACCTGGTCGCCATGGTGCTGACCTTCTTCCTGAAGATGCCGGAGGAGCAGAGCGGCCCGGGGGCCCCGGCTCCCACCGCCGCTCCGGACAAGAGCTCGGCCCCCACCCCCGCCTAGGGTCCGCCGCCCGGACGGCAGACCACGGATCCTCCGCTGCGGCCGCCGCCGCTGCCCCTCTCCGACGAGGGTCAGCGGCGGCGGCCGGCCGCGTTCAGTCCCCGGAGAGCCGGTATCTGAAAGCCACCTCCACCGCCTTCTCGCCCTCGCGGACCTCGTAGTCGCCGGTGCCGGTCAGGCCGGTCAGCGCCTCGGTACCCGAGCCCGGGACGACCTCGAAGGTGCAGCGGATGACGCCCTCGCGGTCGAAGGTGCCGCGCTGCTGGACGGCGAAGGAGCCCTCCTGCCCGTCGACCGTGCCGGTCAGCAACTCCGTACCGCAGAAGGAGCCGTGGCCCCCGGCCGTGTAGGTGAGCACGTACTGGCACGTGGTGCCCACTGCCTGGATGCCCCCGCTGTAGTCGTTGACGACAGCGGCGTACGTGAGGCGGGGGCTGCGGTCGGCGTCGGTGACGTCCTTCTCGTCCCAGGAGGAGCCGGTGAAGACGGCGGTGGTGGTGCGCTCGGCCATGAGGGGGCCTTTCGGTGGACGGTGGTGCTCGGTGTCCGGTCATCCTGGCGGCCGTACCTGACACCTTGTGTCAGGTACGGGAAGCGACGGCGGGAGAATGTGCCGCATGCGCGCCGACCGGCTCCTCTCGCTGCTCCTCCTGCTGCAGAACCGCGGCCGGATGACGGCGCCCGAACTCGCCACCGAACTGGACGTCTCCGTCCGCACCGTCTACCGGGACATCGAGGCGCTCAGCGGCTCGGGCGTGCCCGTGCACGCCGACCGCGGCCCGGCGGGCGGCTTCCGCCTCATGGCCGGGTACCGCACCCGGCTCACCGGACTGACCGGCTCCGAGGCGGACTCCCTCTTCCTGTCCGGACTGCCGGGCCCGGTACGGGAACTGGGGCTCGGCGCCGTGCTGGCGACCGCACAGCTCAAGGTGCGCGCGGCGCTCCCCGCACCGCTCGCCGAGCACAGCCGGCTGGTCCAGGACCGGTTCCACCTGGACGCCCCGGCCTGGTTCCGGGACCCGGACCCGGTGCCGTTCCTGCCGACGGTCGCCCGCGCGGTGTGGGAGCAGCGGGTGCTGCGGGTGCGCTACCGGCGCTGGCGCGGCGAGGCGCGGCGAGCGCTGCGCCCGCTGGGCATCGTCCTCAAGGGCGGCATCTGGTACGCGGTGGCGGTGACCGCCGCATCGGACGGGGAGCGCGGGGACGCGGCCACCGCGGGCACGGAGGCAGCCACAGGGGCGGAACCCGCGGGCAGCCGCAGCCCGGCCGGGGGCACCGCGGACGGCGGCGGTACGCCCGCGGGAGACGTACGCACGGCTCCGACTCGTCCCGACTCACCTCCCCGCGGCGGTACGCCCGCAGGGGAGGTGCGCACCTACCGGATCTCCCGGCTGCTGGAGGCCGCTCTCGGCGACGAGGTCTTCGAGCGGCCCGCGGGCTTCGACCTGGCCGCCGTCTGGGAGGCGTCGGCGCGGCGGCTGGAGGAACTGCTCCGCCGGGAAACCGCCCGGGTCCGGCTCTCCCCCGCCGGTCTGCGGCTGCTCCCCGCGAAGTTCGGCGCACCCGGTGAGCGTGCGCGGGAACAGGCGGGGCCACCCGACGCGGACGGATGGACGGAGGTCGAGCTGGCTGTGGAGTCGCAGCCGGTCGCCGTCTCCGATCTGCTCGGACTGGGCGCCGAGGCGGAGGTGGTGGGGCCGCCCGCGCTGCGCGCCGCCATGGTCGACGCCGTCCAGGCGCTCGCGGCCCGCTACCCGTCCGGGGCCTGACGGCCGGTCGGGCTCTCCGCGGCCTCGTTCAGCCCTGCCCCGCCATCAACCGCACCACCGCGACCAGCGCGGCGCGCTGCGCGGCGCCGGGGTCGGCGTCGGCGTCGGCGTCGGCGTCGGCGTCGGCGTCGGGAGCATCGGCTTCGGCGTCGTCGGCGGCCACGGCAGCGGTGTCGGCGGCGGCGTCTCCCGCCACGCCGTCGGCTCCCTCCGCACCGCCGTCCGCGGGGACGAGCATGCGGGCCACCTGCGGAAGGGTGAAGAAGGACGCCGTCAGCGCGATGACGGCGTGAGTCAGGGCGCCCGGGGCGGCGGCGGTGGTCAGCGCGCCCGCGCGCTGGGCCTCGGCGAGTGCTGCGGCCTTCTCCCGGTAGCGCCCGGTGCGTTCGGCCTCGGAGACCACCCGGTCCTGGTACTGGAGCCCCTCCCAGGCCAGCAGCCGGGCCAGATGCGGGTGGGCGCGGTGGTAGTCGAAGAGCCGGCCCGCGTAGTCGCCCAGGTCGGCGGCCTGGTCGCGGTCGAGCGGCACGGCGGCCGCCACCCGCTCCAGCTCGCTCCGCAGCACGGCGACGAACAGCTTCTCCTTGCTGCCGAAGTACTGGTAGATGCGCTCCTTGTTGACCTCGGCCCGGGCCGCGACCCGGGCGATGCGGGCGCCTTCGGGGCCGCATGCGGCGAATTCCTCCACGGCCGCGTCGAGGAGGCGTTGCTTGGTGCGTGCGGTGTCCCAGGCCATGGGGCCAGCTTAACCGAGAATTCCAACCAAATGGTTGGACACCGGGGACCCGGGATGCCAAACTCCAACCAAGCAGTTGGAGTTTTCGGGTCCACCCGGCTCCCGTCGTTCTGCTCCAGCCATCCCTCGCGTCCCGGAGGAAGCATGTCCACCACTCCCCCGCCCGCATCCGCTCCGTCCGCGCACCGCCGCGCACTGATCACCTGGCTCGCCGTCTACCCGACCATCACCGTCGCCCTCGGGGTGCTCGGCCCGCCCACCGCGAACCTGCCGCTCCCGGTGCGGACGCTGATCCTCACGCTGATCGTCGTGCCGGTCTCCGCTTACGCCCTGATACCGGCACTGCTCAGGATGAACGCGCGGCTGGGCAGTACCGCGGCCCCCTCGCCCGCACCGCGGCGATGACCTGTTGCGCCTGTTGACTGACGCATCAGTCAGCAGGCGCAACAGCCAGATATATCGGGCTGAAACCGATCAGAAGGCACACCGCTCATTGCGGTTATCTCAACACTCTCGTACGGTGGCCCGCATGCCGAACACAGCGGGCGACCGGATCCAGGACGGCGCGGGCGAGATCGCCGAGCGCGTCCGCGAGGTCGTCGAAGCCACCGGATGCAGCCAGCGGGAGTTCGCCCGGCGCATCGTGATGGACCCCTCGAAACTCTCCCGCTCGCTCAGCGGCTCGCGCCGCTTCACCGTGGCCGAGCTGGCCCGGATCGCCGACGCGGGCCGGGTCGACGCCGGCTGGCTGCTGGGCTCCGGCAGCACCGAGGACACCGCGCCCGACACGCCGAAGACCCCGAGCACCGCACCGGCCCCCGGCGGCGGGACCCGGACGACCGCGGTCCCCGCCGCCGGACGTCCGCTGCAGATCGTGCGGGAGACGGTGCGGCTGATCGCGGAACACGGCTTCCACGCCGTACGGGTGGCCGACATCGCCGCCGCCTGCGACACCAGCACCGCCGCGATCCACTACCACTTCCCCGGCCGCGCCGAACTGCTGGAGGCGGCGGTGCGCTGGTGCATGGACGAGGACACCGCCAGCCGCGCGGCCCGGATCTCCGAGACCGGGGCCACCGAGGACGCCGCGGCCGAACTGGCCGAACTCCTCGCCCTGCAGACCCCGCGGACTGAACAGCAGCGGCGGCAGTGGCTGGTGTGGCTCGACCTGTGGGCCGAGGCAGCGCGCTCGACCGCCATCGGACGACTGCACGTCGAGTACTACCGGCAGTGGCGCACCACCGTCGCCGACGTCGTACGGCGCGGCATCGCACAGGGCGTCTTCCGCACCGTCGACCCCGAGTCCAGCGCGCTGCGGCTCACCGCCCTCGTCGACGGACTGGCCTCGCAGGTGCTGGCCAGCGCCGCCGGCGCCGAGGACGGGACCGGCCCCGACGACATGCACGCGGCGCTGCTGGCGTACGTGCGCACCGAACTGCTCGCCCCGGCCGCCGGCTGACCGGCGCCCGTCCCGGCCGACACCTGACCACCGACCGACCCCCCGGAGGTAGCACCATGTCCGTCACCGAGAACGTCATCATCACCGCCGCCCTCACCGGCGCCGGTGACACCGTCGGGCGCAGCCCGCACGTCCCCGTCACCCCCGAGCAGATAGCCGCCTCGGCGGTCGAGGCCGCCGGAGCCGGCGCCGCTGTCGTGCACATCCACGTCCGCGACCCGGAGACCGGCGCGCCCTCGCGGGACCGGACGCTGTACCGCGAGGTCCTGGAGCGGATCAAGGAGACCGGCACCGACGTCGTCATCAACCTGACCGCCGGCATGGGCGGCGACCTGGTGCTCGACGCCGACCAGCCGCTGGAGAAGGGCGCGCTGGACGGTACGGACCTGGTCGGCGGCCTGGACCGGCTGCCGCACGTGGAGGACCTGCTGCCGGACATCTGCACCCTGGACTGCGGGTCGCTCAACTTCGGCGACCAGCTCTACATCTCCACCACGGAGATGCTGCGCAAGGGCGCACGCCGGATCCAGGAGCTGGGGGTCAAGCCGGAGCTGGAGATCTTCGACACCGGGCAGCTCTGGTTCGCCAAGCAGCTCCTGGAGGAGGGACTGCTGGACCAGCCGACCCTCTTCCAACTGTGCATGGGCATCCCGTGGGGCGCACCGGCCGACCCGGGCGTGCTGCAGTCGATGGTCAATTTCCTGCCGCCGAACGCGCAGTGGGCCTCGTTCGCACTGGGCCGGATGCAGATGCCGTGGGTCGCGCAGTCGATCCTGCTCGGCGGGAACGTGCGGGTCGGCCTGGAGGACAACCTGTACCTCAGCCGCGGGGTCAAGGCGACCAACGGGCAGCTCGTGGAGCGTGCCGTGCAGATCACCGAGTCGCTCGGCGCCACGGTCGCCTCCCCCGACGAGGCCCGGGCCCGGCTGGGGCTCAAGCCCCGCACCGCCTGAGCGGCCACCGCACCGCCCCCGCCCGCCCCGCAGTACGGAGCGGGGGCGCCCCCTCCCTCCCGCACCGGCGGGCCCTCCCCGACCGCGGGCCGCGCCGTATCCCCTCCCCACCCCGAGGAGCACCCTGATGAACACCCCTCCGAGCGATGTGTCCCGTGTGACGTGCGTCGGCGCCGGCGTCATAGGCGGCGGCTGGGTCGCGCACTTCCTCGCGCGCGGCTACGACGTGACCGCCTGGGACCCCGCACCCGATGCACCCGAGAAGCTGCGTCGCCTGGTGGACGCCGCCTGGCCCTCGCTCACCCGGCTGGGGCTCGCCGAGGGCGCCTCACCGGACCGGCTCCGGTTCGCCGCCACCCTCGAAGAGGCGTGCGCCGAGGCGCAGTTCGTGCAGGAGAGCGCGCCGGAGAAGCTGGAACTCAAGCGCGGCCTGCTGGCCGAGCTGGACGCGGCGACGCCCGAGGGCGTCGTCATCGCCTCCTCCACGTCCGGCTACCCGATGACCGACATGCAGACCGAGGCCGCGCACCCGGAGCGGCTGCTGGTGGGCCACCCGTTCAACCCGCCGTATCTGATCCCGCTGGTCGAGGTGGTCGGCGGCGAGCGCACCGACCGGTCGGCCGTCGAGTGGGCGTCGCGGTTCTACGAGGCGGCCGGCAAGTCGGTGATCACGATGGAGCGGGAGCTGCCCGGTTTCATCGCCAACCGGCTGCAGGAGGCGCTGTGGCGGGAGGCGCTGCACATGGTCGCCAACGGCGAGGCGACGGTGCAGGAGATCGACGACTCGATCACCGAGGGTCCCGGGCTGCGCTGGGCGTTCATGGGGCCCTGCCTGACGTTCGCGCTGGCGGGCGGCGAAGGGGGCATGGGCCATATGCTCGACCACTTCGGGCCGTCCCTGAAGTCGCCGTGGACCCGGCTGGAGGCGCCCGAACTGGACCGGGCGCTGCGGGACGCGATGGTGGCCGGTTGCGAGGAGGCCGCCGCCGGGCGCAGCATCGCCGACCTGGTCGCCGAACGGGACCGGGGCGTCATCGACGTGCTGCGGGCCACCGGCCGGCTCCCCGGCGAGGCGTCCGCATGACCCGGCTCCCGCTCTTCGAGCAGACCGTGCGCCCCGAGTGGATCGACTACAACGGTCATATGAGCGAGGCGTTCTATGTCCTGGTCTTCGGCCACGCCACCGACGCGATGATGGACGAGGTCGGTCTGGGGCCGGCCTACCGGGAGGACACCGGCTGCTCCCTGTACACCGTCGAGGCGCATGTCCGGTACCTGGACGAGGTCGCGGAGGGCGCCCCGCTGACGGTGCGTACCCGCGTCCTCGGTGCCGCCGGGAAGAAGCTGCGCTTCGCGCACGAGATGTCCGTCGGGGAGCGCCCGGTCGCCACGAGCGAGCTGTTCGCGCTGCACGTGGGCGCCGAGGGCAGCACGCCCTTCCCGGAGGCGGTCCGCGCACGTCTGGAGGCGCTCGTCGAGGAGCCCCCGGAGTGGGCGGGGCGCGCCGTCGCTCCGGTCGGCCGCGCCGGGTGATGTTGACGATCCGGGGAGCGAATCCCACAATGAGCGGCATGGTCGCGCACTCCACTTCCCCGCTCGGACGCCACGGCGTCCCGTGGCGGCGCGGGTGCGAGCGATCCGGTCTCTAGGTGTGACCCCGGCTCCCGGAGGGAGCGACGGCGGCCGCGCGTCCGCGCGGCCGGGTACGACGGCCGCGTGCGGACGCGGCCGGTACGTCCACCACGCGTTCGACCGGATCCGCTGGAGGATCGATCATGAGCATCACCACCCCCGACCAGACCCCCGACCAGACTCCCGGCCAGGCTCCCGCCCGGACCCCCGACGGGACCGCGGCGCTGCGTGACGCCCGCGTCCCCGAAGGGGGCCTCTACGAGGGCGTGCGCATCCTGCGGCCCTTCGCCGAGGACTGGGAGGAGCGGCCCTACGAGCAGATCGAGGTCGTGCCGCAGACACGCGTCATCGGCGCGGAGATCCGCGGCGCCGACCTGTCCCGTCCGCTGAGCCCCGCGCTGCGCGAGGAGCTGAACCGGGCGCTGCTGGAGTGGAAGGTCCTCTTCTTCCGCGGCGCGGGCCTCACCCCCGAGCAGCAGGCCGGCTTCGCCCGGAACTGGGGCGATCTGGAGACCAATCCGCTGCTGGCCCGCGGGTCCAGCGACGAGATCGTCCGGTTCGAGAAGGGGGCGGCGGCGCGGCCCACGTACGAGAACGTGTGGCACACCGACGTCACCTTCCGGGAGCGCCCCGCCCTGGGCGCGGTGCTGCAGCTCCGTGAAGTGCCCCCGCTGGGCGGGCACACCATGTGGGCGGACATGGCCGCGGCCTACGACAACCTGCCCACCCGGATCCGGGAGCGGATCGACGGGGCCACCGCGGTGCACGACTTCATCCCCGGGTTCGCACGGTTCACCTCGGCCGAGCGGCTGGCCGAACTCCAGGAGGAGTTCCCGCCGGTCGAGCACCCGGTGGTGCGCACCCACCCGGAGACCGGCCGCCGGATGCTGTTCGTGAACACCTCGTTCACCACCCACATCGTGGGGATGGAGCGCGAGGAGAGCGACCGGCTGCTGGCCGAACTGGTCCGCCAGGCGCACGTTCCGGAGTACCAGGTGCGCTTCGCCTGGCAGCCCGGTGACATCGCGTTCTGGGACAACCGGGCGACCCAGCACTACGCGCTGTTCGACTACGCGCCGCACCGCCGGGTCGCCGAGCGGGTGGCGATCGTCGGCGACCGGCCGTTCTGAGCCACCCCCCGCAGCCGCTTCGCCCGCTTCTCTTCCCCCGGAGGGGCGGGCGAAGCCCTGTCCGGGCGTCGGCCGCGGACCGGCCGTGCGCAGGCCGGGCCGGTCAGCCGGCCGGGACGCGGACCTCGTCGCGGATGTCGTTCACCCGGTCCGCCCACGCCTCCAGGTCCACCTTCTTCGGGTCGACTCCGTAGGTGTCGAGGGCGTCCTTGGCGACGTAGGCGGCGGTGCCCGGGTCGCTCCAGGCGCAGACGGGGATCGTCAGCTTCCGGCTGCCCTGCGACTTGACCAGTACCTCGCAGGTCAGCGGGTCGCCGCCGGCGGGTGTGATGTCGCGGCGCTTGACGGCCACCGACATCGCCGAGCCCGACTCCATGCCGTCCATCATCTGGTTCTTGGACCTCTCGGGGTTGCCGTAGTCCTCGCCGGTGGCCGCCCCGTACAGCAGCCGGGAGCTGCCGGAGGGGTTGGCGTAGGAGCCCAGGTGGGCCTCCTCGCCCGGCTGGTCGGGGTCCACCGACTCGCTGAGGTCCTTCTTGAGACGGTACTTGCCGTCGTCCAGCGTCTTGGGGAACTTCAGCTCGTAGACGGTCTCCGAAGGGCTCGGTGTCGGCTCCGGGGAGGAGGCGTCGTCGGCGGGCTCCTCGGAGGCCGACTCGGACTTCTCGGGCTTCACCTTGTCGTCGGCCGCGTCGTCCTTGTCGTCGGAACCGCCCGAGAGCACCAGCAGCGTGCCGGCGACCGCCAGCGCGACCACCAGTACGGCGGCCACGACGATGCCGACGACCTTGTTGCTGCGGTTCGGCGGGGGCGGCGGGCTTCCGTAGGGTGCGGGGAAGCCGGGCTGGCCGGGCTGGCCGAAGCCGCCCGGAGCGCCGGGGCCGCCCGGAGCGCCCGGGTTGCCCGGGGGCTGGCCGAAACCGCCGCCCTGCGGCTGGCCGTAGGCACCGGCACCACCCTGGGGCCGGCCATAGGCACCGCCCTGCGGCTGTCCGTAGCCGCCGCTCTGCGGCTGCCCCTGGCCACCGTCCTGCGGCTGTCCGTAGGCAGCGTCCTGCGGCTGTCCGTAGCCTCCCGCGGACGGGGGGCCGAAGCCGCCGCCGCCCTGCGGCTGGTTCGGCGGCTGCGGGGGTGTCGTCATCCCGTGTCCCTCCCTGCGAGGGAGGCGTACCCCGTCCCCCGACCGTGCTCGTGCCCGACGCTCGGTTCACGGTACCGCCGTCTTGGCCAAAGCATGACTTCGGGGATACCGGTTCAGCGCGGGTAGAGCGTGTCGATCTCGGCGGCGAAGTCCCGCACGATCGCCGCCCGCCGCAGCTTCATGGACGGGGTCAGGTGCCCCGCCTCCTCGGTGAAGTCGTGCGGCAGCACCACGAACCTGCGGATCGACTCGGCCCGCGAGACCAGCGAGTTGGCCTCGTCCACGGCCTGCTGCAGATTGCGCAGCAGGTCCCCGTCCACGGCCAGCTCGGCCGCGGTCAACCGCTCCTTGCGGTGCATCCGGCGCCAGTGCGCGAGCCCGTCCGGCTCCAGCGTCACCAGCGCCGTCACATACGGCCGGTTGTCGCCGATCACCAGGCACTGGCTGATCAGCGGATGCGCGCGCAGCCAGTCCTCCAGCGGGGCGGGCGCCAGATTCTTGCCCGCCGAGGTGATGATGAGGTCCTTCTTGCGGCCGGTGATGCTCAGATACCCCTCCGAATCGAGCGCGCCCAGGTCGCCGGTGGGCAGCCACCCCTCCGCGTCCCGGTGCGGGAGCACGCTCCCGGTACGCGCTTCCCAGTAGCCGCCGAACACGTGGTCGCCCTTGATCAGCACCTCGCCGTCGTCCGCGATCCGCAGCGCCGTGCCCGGCACCGGCCAGCCCACCGTGCCCAGCCGGGGTTTGAGCGGCGGCGTGGCGGTCGTCGCCGCTGCCGTCTCGGTCAGCCCGTACCCCTCGTAGACCGTGACGCCCGCGCCCTCGAAGAACGCCGCGAGCCGGTGCCCCAGCGGGGAGCCGCCGCAGATGACGTACCGGCACCGGCCACCCAGCGCCGAGCGGATCCGGCGGTAGATCAGCGTGTCGTACAGCCCGCGCGCGGCCCGCAGGCCGAACCCGGGGCCGCCGCCGAAGCCGTGCTCCTGTGCCTCGACGGCCTCCCCGTACCGCTGCGCGATCCGCGCCCCGCGGTCGAACGAGGAGGCCCGGCCCATCCGCTCCGCCGTCGCCCGGCCGGTGTTGTAGATCTTCTCCAGCACATACGGGATGCCCAGCAGGAACGTCGGCGCGAAGCTCGCCAGGTCCGGGAGCAGGTCCTCGGTTTTCAGGCTCGGCGCGTGCCCGAGCCGCACCCGCGCCCGCAGGCAGCCGATGGCCACCATCCTGCCGAACACGTGCGACAGCGGCAGGAACAGCAGCGTCGAGGCCGGTTCGGACTGCTCACCGCGGAAGACCGGATACAGCAGCTCGATCGCGTTGTCGACCTCGGCGAAGAAGTTGCCGTGCGTGAGCACGCAGCCCTTGGGCGGGCCCGTCGTACCCGAGGTGTAGATGAACGTGGCGATGCTCTGCGGCCCCAACTGCGCCCGGCGCTCGGCGACGAGTTCGTCCGGCAGCTCCCGGCCCGCGTCCACCACATGGCCCACGGCACCGGAACTGAACTGCCACAGATGCTCCAGGCCCGGCAGGTTGCCGCGCTCGGCACTGAGCATCCGGGTCTGCTCGACGTCCTCCACGAAGCAGGCCCGCGCCCGCGAGTCCTGCAGGATGTGCCGGGCCTGCAGGGCCGAGGAGGTGGGGTAGACCGGCACCGTGACCAGGCCGGCCGCCCAGGCGGCGAAGTCCGTGAGGGTCCACTCGTAGGTGGTGCGGGCCATGATGGCCAGCCGGTCGCCCGGCCGCAGGCCCAGCGCGATCAGGCCCTTCGCCATCGCCAGTACCTCGGCGGCGAGTTCGCGGGCCGTCATGTCCTGCCAACTGCCGTCCCGCACCTTCCGGCTGAGGACGGGCTCCTCGGGGGCCTCGGCGGCGTTGGTGAAGGGGATGTCGGCCAGCGAGCCGACGGCCACCCGCGGGGCCAGCGGCGGGACGGAGACCTCGCGGACCCTGCCGTCCTCCACCTTCTTGTGCGGTTCGACCAGTTGCACCGGTTGCATGGTGACGGCTCCTTCCTCGCATGTGCGGAGAGTTCCGTCCTCGCCCAGCGCCCAGCGCCTGACGCGGCAGTAACCTTACCGAGAAGTAAATTTACGGGAGCGGGACGAGTTCAGGGAATGCCCGCGCGCCACCTTCATCGGACACACACAGGACCGGCCCTCGACCTTGCCAAGGGCGCCCCACCGCCCGGCCGTCCGGCTTCCGCCGCGCCCTCGGACACGGCACGTGGACCTTCGCCCGCCGCCTGGCGGGGCTGTGCGCGGCCGCCGACGGACGGGAAGTGTGCTACGCCGAGGCGGGCTTCAGGGCACCCGCACCGCTCCCGGCCCAGGTCGATTACGCCGCCGGCCCCGCCTCGGGCACCTTCGTCCTGCGGGACGGTGACGGCCCCGCCGGGAGACATCTCACGGGCCGTGCGGGCCTCGGGCCACCGCGGAACCGGAGCCCACTCCAGGCACCCATCGGGCGCCCTTCATCAGATTCTCCAGTCCGGCCCAGCAGAAGTTCATCAGCGTCGCCGCCGTCTCGTTCGCCGACGGCGCGTCCGGCGACGGTTCGGCACCGGACAGGCCGGTGCGGCTGCGCGAGTCGGCCCACTCGGCGAGCGACTCGGCAGCGCCCACCAGCGCATGCGCCAGCCCGGAGACCTCCCGTTCGGCCAGCTTCCCGGCGCAGCCCGCGTCCCGCGCCGCCTGCCCCAGCAGCGCCGTGACGATCACGACGACCTCGATCCGCATGGTGTCGACCTCGCGGGAGAAGGGCTCACCCCGGGTGCGGGCCCGGTAGAGCACGGCGACCCCGTCCGGGCGCGCCGCGGTGTGCGCGAAGAACGCCGTGAGGCCGTTCCAGAGCTGCTGGTCGGCGGAGAGCCCGCGCTGTCGGGTGCCCTCCCGCACGGCCGCCACGAGCGCGGCGACCTCGCGCCGGACACAGGCCGTGAACAGCTCTTCCTTGGACTTGAGGTACAGATAGACCAGCGGCTTGGAGACACCGGCCGCCTCGGCGATGTCGTCCATGGAAGCGGCCTGGTAACCGTGCCGCGCGAACGCCGTGACCGCGGCGTCCAGCATCTGCCGCTCCCTCACCTCGCGCGGCATGCGCTTCTGCCCCACGCGCTTCCATCCCTTCACCCCGTATGCCCCGTGACCCCCTCGCCGGACCGGCGACGCCACCCCGACAGCGCGCACGTTCCCCCGCCAACTCCGGCTCCCGGCAAGCCTACGCGCCCCCGGCGGCGGAGCCGGGGGCGCGCGGAAGGAGGCCGGACGAGGGGAAGAGATCAGGTCAGCTCGCGGTGGCCGGTTCCCGCTGACCCGGCACCCGGGCCTCGGCGCCGCTGTCGGCCTCCTCGACGGAGAAGCTGCGCGCCGTGGCGAACGCCTCCCGGTCCAGGATCTTCTCCTTGGCCGAGACCAGGACCGGGATGACGGCCTGGCCCGCGACGTTGGTCGCCGTGCGCATCATGTCCAGGATCGGGTCGATGGCCAGCAGCAGCCCGACGCCCTCCAGCGGGAGGCCGAGGGTGGAGAGGGTGAGGGTCAGCATCACGGTCGCGCCGGTGAGGCCGGCGGTGGCGGCCGAACCGATGACCGAGACGAAGACGATCAGCAGGTACTCCTTGATGCCCATGTCGACGTGGAAGAACTCGCCCACGAAGATCGCCGCGATCGCCGGGTAGATGGAGGCGCAGCCGTCCATCTTGGTGGTCGAGCCGAACGGCACCGCGAAGGACGCGTACTCCTTGGGCACGCCGAGCCGCTCGGTCACCTTCTGGGTGAGCGGCATGGTGCCGACCGAGGAGCGGGAGACGAACGCGAGCTGGATGGCGGGCCAGGCGCCCCGGAAGAACTGCAGCGGGTTGACCTTGGCGACGGTGGCGAGCAGCAGCGGGTAGACGCCGAACAGCACCAGTGCGCAGCCGACGTAGATGTCCGCGGTGAACGTCGCGTAGCTGCCGATCAGGTCCCAGCCGTAGTCCTTGATGGCGGTACCGATCAGGCCGATGGTGCCGATCGGGGCCAGCCGGATGATCCACCACAGCGCCTTCTGCAGCAGGGCCAGCACGGACTCGCCCAGGGTGAGGATGGGTTCGGCCTTCTCGCCCAGCTTGAGCGCGGCGATACCGACGACGACCGCCATGAAGACGATCTGGAGCACCTTCAGTTCGGTGAACGGCGTGATCACATCGGTCGGGATGATCCCGGTGAGGAAGTCCAGCCAGGACCCCTGGGTGTCCGGCTTGGCGGCGTCCGCGGCCGAGAGACCGGTGCCGGAGCCCGGGTTGGTGACCAGGCCGATGGCCAGCCCGATCGCCACGGCGATCAGCGAGGTCGCCATGAACCAGAGCAGGGTGCGGGTGGCCAGCCGTGCCGCGTTGTGCACGTTGCGCAGGTTGGTGATCGAAATGGTGATCGCGAAGAAGACCAGCGGTGCGACAGCCAGCTTGAGGAGCTGGACGAAGATCTCACCGATCTTGGTGAGGGTGGTGCCGAGCCAGGCCACGTCCCAGTTGCGGGCGGCCCAGCCCAGGACCACGCCGAGCACGAGGCCGAGCAGGATCTGGGCCCAGAACGGCACCTTGGGTATGCGCGCGGAGCGTTCGGACGGGGCGGCGTCGGCGGAGGACGGCGAGGGGGACGGCGAGGGGGACGACGAGGACGACGGGGACGACGAGGTCACGGACAGACTCCGGGGGCATCAGGAAGCGGACTCTTGGAAGCGGACTCTGGAGAGGGGCATCGCGCGCGGAGGTGCGCAAGGCGATGCGGTCGCGGGACTGTGCGGTCGCGCCGGAGTATGGTCCGGCCGCGCTGTCAGCGACAGGTCGCCGACATGCAGCGGCAGAGATCGACATGCAGCCGCGCCACGAGCGCCGGGCCGGGGCGGCCCAGGAGCGCGTCGGAAGTGGTGGCTGCGTTCGTCATGGCCGTCACGCTAACACTCCGTCTTTGGCTTACCCAAAGCATTGCTTTGGGGGGCGAGTACGGAAAAGCTCAACGCCCCACCGGGGAAGGGTCATTCCCGGTGGGGCGCCGACAGCGATGTGAGGAGGGTTACAGGGCCGCTCAGCCCGTCACGCGGAACCCGTCCCGGGCTCGGCCTGCGACGGCGCCTGCGACTGCGCCTGCGCCGGCTGGGTCCCGTCCTCCTGGCTCTGGTTGGCCGCCAGCCGCTCCTTGGCACGGCTCACGCCCTGGACGACCTGTTCCGACATCGCGGCCCGCTGGTTGCGCAGCAGCACATAGCTGAGCGGCGCGGAGACGACGAGTGCCACGAGCACCACCCAGATCGGGTTCGAGTCACCGATTCCGGAGGGGATGACGCCGAAGTGCGTCAGCAGTCCGACGACGACCAGGCAGCCGACGAAGATGCCGAGCCGCATGGTGGTGTAGCGGAGCGTCGCGTGCGAAGTGCTGCTGCTCACGTGGGTTCTCCATGCTTTCGGGCGATTCGTGGTTCCTCACCAGTCAAGCACAGGCCACGAGGCGATCTTCGTCACCCCCGGAGACGGGTACCACCGGCCGCACGGGCGGGCAGCGTCCGCGCCGCCCGGCTGCGCCTCACACCCGCATGGGCTGCGGCGTCTCGCGCCGCTGCGGGTCCGGGCCCGGGAAACCGCGCAGCTCCCGGTGGCGCACGTCGCGCTGGACGGGGCGGAACCCCGTGTCGGTGATCAGATCCAGCAGGTCCTCACGGGTCAGCGCGTCGCCCTGTCCTTCGCCCTGCGCCTGCTCGCCGTCCACCACCGCGCCGGCCATCTCGTCCGCACCGTGCTGGAGCGCGAGCTGCGCCGTCTGCACGCTGTGCAGCGCCCAGTCGACCGCCACGTGCGGCACGTTGTCCAGCAGCAGCCGGGAGACCGCGAACGTCGTGAGGATCTCCGCGCCGGTCGCGCTCTGCGGCACGTCGCGGCGCAGCGGCAGGAACACCTGGAAGCCGCCGGTCTCGTCCTGCAGTTCACGCAGCCGCAGCAGCCGGTCGACGAAGTCCGCGCGCTCGGCGGGGGCCGCGACCGACCCGTAACGCACCGTGCAGGGAGTCGCGAGCCCCGTGGCGTGCGCGAGCCGCAGCACCCGCGCCCGCTCCTCCCAGGACAGCTCCGCCTCCGCGGCGGTCTCCACCGGGCCCTCGGCGCACAGTCCGTCCAGACCGGCCTCCGCGAGCGTGTCCAGCACCCCGGAGGCACCGTCCGTGTGCTCGGCGTGCTCGGCGTGCTCGGCGTGCTCGGCCGCGAAGCCGGCGATGTCGGCGGCGGTGCAGGCGGTGAGCGCCACCTCGGCGGGCAGCGCGTCCCGCAGCGTGCGCACCGCACCCGGAAGACCGCTCCAGCCGATCCCGCCGGTGGTCAGCCGCAGCTCGGTGACACCCTCGGCGGCCCACCGGGTGGCCCGGCCGACCGCCTCGCCGGTGTCCGCCGTCAGCTCCAGCGACCGGTGGACGGCGAACCGGGCGGTGTCGCCGCTGTGCCGCGTCCGCACCTGGTGCGCGAGGCCGCCGAGCCAGGCCAGGTCGTCGCAGTCGTACAGGGCGATGCCGTCCGCCCGGCTCAACCGCTCGCCGGAGCGGACCTTCCGCTCGATGTCCGCCGCGTCCATTCCTCGCGCCACCTGCCCGCCTCGGTCCGTGTCCGTCATGATTCGCGCGTCCGGCCCGACACTACGCCAGGGCCCGCCCGCCGCTACTCCTCGGGCAGCTCACCGACCCGGTTCTCCCACTTGGTCGACAGCACGATCGTCGTCCGCGTCCGCGAGACGCCCTTGGTGCCCGACAGCCGGCGGATGGTGCGCTCCAGGCCGTCCACGTCACCGGCCCGCACCTTGAGCATGTAGGAGTCGTCGCCCGCGATGAACCAGCAGTCCTCCACCTCCTGGAGGTCCCGCAGCCGGGTGGCCACCTCCTCGTGGTCGGTGGCGTCGGAGAGCTGGATACCGATCAGCGCCGTCACCCCCAGCCCGAGGGACGAGGCGTCGACCGTCGCGCGGTACCCGGTGATCACTCCGGCGGCCTCAAGCCGGTTGATCCGGTCGGTGACGCTGGGCCCCGACAGACCCACCAGCCGCCCCAGTTCGGCGTAGGAGGCTCTGCCGTTCTCCCGCAGCGCCTGGATGAGCTGCCTGTCCACCGCGTCCATGGATGCCGCTGCCTCCTGTATGTAGTAGTCCGGGGAACGAATCTAAGGCATCGGGCCCGTACCGCCCGGGCCGGTGCCTCCCGCATCCCGGTCGCTGCCGCCCGTTCCGCTCCCCAGGTGCCCCTCCCAGCGGCGGTAGAGCTTGTGCTCCACCCCGGCCGCGTCCAGCACCCGCCCCGCGACGAAGTCGACGAGGTCCTGGATGTGCCGGGCCCCCGCGTAGAAGGCGGGGGAGGCGGGCAGCACCACCGCTCCCGCCTCGTCCAGCGTCACCAGGTGGCGCAGCGTCTGGCCGTTCAGCGGGGTCTCCCGTACGGCGACGACCAGCGGACGGTGCTCCTTGAGCGTCACACTGGCCGCACGCTGCAGCAGGTCCTTGGAGAGCCCCAGCGCCACCCCGGCGACGCATGCGGTGCTCGCCGGCACCACCAGCATCCCCCGCACCGGGTACGAACCGGACGACGGCCCGGCCGCCAGGTCGCCCGGGGCCCAGTGCCGCACCCGGGCCGGGTCCGTCGCGAACGCGTCCGGGCTGCCGTCGGCGCCCCGGTCCAGCCAGCGGCGCAGGTCGTCCTGCGCATGGGCGTCGCGGAACGGATGCCCCGTCTCGTCGAGGATCGTCAACCGGGAGGCGCGGCTGACGACGAGGTCGACGTCCTCGCCCGCCTCCAGCAGCGCCCGGACGACCGCCGCCGCGTAGGGCGTTCCGGACGCCCCGGAGACGCCGACCACCCAGGGGACCCGTGCCATGTCACTCACGCCCCCGACCCTACGTCCCGGCTCGCGGGCCCCGGCGGGGACGCGAGGGCGCGTACGCTCTGCGTCATGCGTGTCTCCCGTCCAAGCCACACCGCCGCGGCAGCACTCTGCGCGACCGTACTGGCCGTCGCCGTCGCCGGCTGCTCCATGGCCGAGAAGGTGACCACGGGGCTCAAGGTCAAGCACGCCTTCGAGAAGCTGGGCGAGCAGCCCGCCGCCTCGGTGCTGGTGTCGGTGGACGGCAGCCGCGCCGACGCCGAGAAGTTCCTGCGGGCCGCGGGCGGCAAGGGCTCGCTCCGGCGCCCGGCCCGGCTGCTGACCCGCGGCGAACTCACCTTCGCCGTCGGCTCGGACCGCGAGGAGATCCCGCTCAAGGAGCTGAGCCGCTCCGAGCGGCTGCGCTTCGCGGCGGCCGTCAACTTCGGCGGCAAGGACGTGCTGGCCGCCAAGTCGGTGGAGGAGAAGCTCTACGTCCGGATGAACCTGCGCTCCCTGGTGGCGCAGACCGGCGGCTCCGAGCAGGACCGGCACCGGGCCCGCCGCATCGTCTCGCTGGCGAAGGATCTGCCCGCGACGCTGCGTTCGGCCAAGGACGCGCTCAAGGGCAGGTGGGTGGAGGTCGACCCGGAGTCCTTCGACGACTTCGCGCGCGCCGCGCAGGAGATCACCGCGGAGGAGAAGCGCGACGAGCGGCGGGCGGGGAAGCGGGGCGAGGCAGGACAGCACGGCTCGCCGGACTCCCGGCAGACCGACGAGACCAGCAAGCGGCTGGGCCGCGCGACGGCCGCCGGGCGCGCCCTGAACGGCGAGTCCGAGCGCGAGTTCCTGCAGGGGCTGGAGAAGACCCTGGGCGAGCACGCCCGCTTCCGCACAGCGGGCGAGTACGGCGGTGCCGAGCATGTGACGGTCTCCGTGCCCGCGCGCCGGGCGGCCCCGGACCTGTCGCGGGCGCTGGCGGCGCTGGGCGCCCGGCTCGATCCGGAGAAGGTCCCGGACAAGACCGTCAGCGCCGATCTGCAGATCCGGCGCGGCCAGCTCACCGGGCTCACGCTCGACCTGGAGCAGTTCCTCGGCGGGAAGCAGGCGCGCACGGTGCACCTCCCGCTGCGGATGGACTTCGGCAGCGGCGACGCCGTCACCGTGCGGGCCCCGGACGGGGTGCGCGAGCTGGAGCCACAGGACCTGCTGGCCGCCGTGATGTACGGCGCTCTGGGCACGGGCGGCATCTGAGGCCATCCTGGGGGCCGGGGCCCGGGCCGGGAACGGGGCTGAGCCGGGAACGGGTCCGGGGCCGTCCCGGACCGGGCCGGTCGGCAGGCCGGGAACCGCCGACACGCCGTACGCCGTTGTACAGCGTGACGGGACACGGACGAGGTTCTGCGGGGGACGCTCCTCGTGAAGGAGGCGGGCATGGCGAAGGGCTCGGACGGCTCCGGCGGCGCCAGAGCGATGGCGGCCGGCAAGCTGATCGTCGCCTGGGTGGCGCTGCTGTGGGTGCTGGAGGCCGTGGACCAGGCGTCGGGCAACGCGCTGGACTCGTTCGGAATCCAGCCGCGGCGCGTCGGGGAGCTGGTGGACGTCGTCCCCAGCGCCTTCATGCACTTCGGATTCGAGCACCTGATGGCCAACACGCTGCCGCTGCTGGTGCTGGGCTTCCTGGCGGCACTGCGCGGGGTGGGACGCTTCCTCGCCGTCGCCGCGATCATCGTCGTGGTGAGCGGTCTGGGCGTCTGGCTGATCGCCCCGGCGGGCAGCAACACCGCGGGCGCCTCCGGGCTGATCTTCGGCCTCTTCGGCTATCTGGTCGCCCGCGGCTTCGTGGACCGCCGCATCACCGACGTGGCGCTGGGCACGGTCGTCGCCGTCTTCTACGGCTCCCTGCTGTGGGGCGTCCTGCCCACCGATTCCGGCATCTCCTGGCAGGGTCACCTCTTCGGCCTGATCGGCGGCGTCCTCGCCGCCCGCCTCACCGCCGAGCCCCGCGCCCTGGGCGAGGCCAAGCCCGCCTGGCACTGAGACCCCGTCCGGGACCGGGGAGGACGCGTCAGACGCCGGGGGGCTGGGTGCGGGTCTCCCGGTCGACGGGCAGCTCGTCCGTCTCGATCCGCACCTCGCCGATCTCCAGGGCCAGCTCGACGGGCTTGCCGTACGGGACCACGTCCCGGCCCCGGTAGCCGTCCGGGCCCGGGTGCCACAGGGTGGTGCACTCGGCGCGGTACGGATCGAAGATCAGGTACCGGGCGATCCCGCGCTGCGCGTACAGCCTGTCCTTGACCACGTAGTCGTGCCGGACGCTGCTGGGCGACACGACCTCCACGGCCAGCTCGATCAGGTCCGGCGGGTACGCGCTGAGGTTGCGGTCCGCCTCCGCCCGCGGGACCAGCGCGATGTCGGGGCAGAGCTCGTCGGCGGCGGAGAAGACGAAGGTGACGTCCGAGATGCAGGCCCACTCCGTTCCGAGCTGCGCCTCGAACGTGTTCTCCAGAAGTCGGATCGTCCTGCCGTGGAACGGCCTGACCGGACTCACCATGATGGTGCCCCCCACGATCTCCGTCCGGAAGCCAGGGAACTGGTCCTCCAGCCGGCTGAGCTGCGAGTGCAGGCGGTCGGTCTCCGAGATCGGCACGGCGCTCCCTTCCCTGCTCCCGATAGTGGAGGGGCAGGCTAGTCAGAGACCCAGCCCGCGCACCGCCAGATCCAGCAGAGCACACCCGAACAGGGCGATCCCGATGAAACTGTTGACCTGGAAGAAGGCGCGGTTGAGGCGGGAGAGGTCGCGGGGGCGCACGAGGGTGTGCTCGTAGACGAAGGCGCCCGCGACGATCACCAGGCCCAGCCAGAAGAACACGCCCGCGTGGGTGAGCAGCCCGAAGCCGACCAGCAGGCCGACCGTGACCAGGTGTGCGGCGCGGGTGGCGTGCAGCGCGGCCGCGGTGCCGAAGCGCGCCGGCACGGACCGCACCCCGTTGGCGCGGTCGGCCGTCACGTCCTGGCAGGCGTAGATCAGGTCGAAGCCCCCGATCCAGATGCCCACGGCCAGCCCGAGCACCGCGGCGTCCCACGACCAGGCGCCGGTGACCGCGATCCACGCGCCGATGGGCCCGATGGCCTGGGCGATCCCGAGGATGGCGTGCGGGTAGTCGGTGAAGCGCTTCCCGTACGGGTAGACCACCATCGGCAGCACGGCGAGCGGCGCCAGGGCCAGGCACAGCGGGTTCAGCAGCGCCGCCGCGCCCAGGAAGACCGCGAGCGCCACGACGGCGCCCGTCCAGGCCGTCCGGACCGAGACCGCACCGGTGACCAGTTCCCGGCCCGCGGTGCGCGGGTTGCGGGCGTCGATCTCGCGGTCGATGATCCGGTTGGCCGCCATCGCGAACGTCCGCATCCCCACCATGGCGACGGTCACCAGGAACAGCTGCCACCAGTGGATGCTGCGGCTCTCGCGGAACATCGCGGAGAGCGCGGCGATGTAGGCGAACGGCAGCGCGAAGACCGAGTGCTCGATGACGACGAGCCGGAGGAAGGCCCGCACGCGGCCGACATCGGCCCCCGGTCCCGGTCCGAGTACGCCCTCAGCCGTGCTGCTCACAGCATCCCCTCGCTCGCTCCCGCGGCCGCCCGCCACCGGGCCGGCCGCACCGCCCGCGGCCCGGCCGCCGCGTGCGCTTCCCCGGCCCGTGGCCGGGCACCGGTCCCGCTCACAGGCCGTACTCCTTCCAGCGGCGGCTGACCAGCTCGGCCACCCGCGGGTCCGACTCGATCATCCCGGGCCAGCCGCCGTCCCGCGTGTACCCCTCCTCGGGCAGCTTGCGGGTCGCGTCGATGCCCGCCTTGCCGCCCCAGAACTGCTGGTAGGAGGCGTGGTCGAGGTGGTCGACGGGGCCTTCGGCCACCGTGAGGTCGCGCGCGTAGTCCACGTTGCCCAGCGCCCGCCAGGAGACCTCGTGCAGGTTCCGCACGTCGCAGTCCTTGTCCACCACGACGATGAGTTTGGTCAGCGACATCATGTGCGCGCCCCAGACGGCGTGCATCACCTTCTGCGCGTGCTTGGGGTAGCGCTTGTCGATGGCCACGATCGCGCAGTTGTGGAAGCCGCCGGACTCGGGCAGGTGGTAGTCGACGATGTCGGGCACGATGACCTTCAGCAGCGGCAGGAAGAACCGCTCCGTGGCCCGGCCCAGCGGCCCGTCCTCGGTCGGCGGGCGGCCCACCACGATGGACTGGAGCAGCGGCCGCTTCCGGGTGGTGACGCAGTCGATGGTCAGGGCGGGGAAGAGTTCCTGCGGCGTGTAGAAGCCCGTGTGGTCGCCGAACGGGCCCTCCGGGCGCAGCTCGCCCGGCTCCAGCCAGCCCTCCAGCACCACCTCGGCGGCGGCGGGCACCTGGAGCGGGACGGTCTTGCAGTCCACCATCTCCACCCGCTTGCCCTGGAGGAAGCCCGCCAGCAGGTACTCGTCGATGTCCGCGGGGAGCGGTGCGGTGGAGGCGTAGGTCACGGCGGGCGGGCAGCCGAAGGCGATGGCGACGGGCAGCTTCTCGCCGCGCCGCGCCGCGACCTGGTAGTGGTTGCGGCTGTCCTTGTGGATCTGCCAGTGCATCCCGATGGTGCGGCGGTCGTGCCGCTGGAGCCGGTAGAGCCCCAGGTTGCGGACACCGGTCTCGGGGTCCTTGGTGTGGGTGAGGCCCAGGTTGAAGAACGAGCCGCCGTCCTCGGGCCAGGTGAACAGCGCGGGCAGCCGCTCCAGGTCCACCTCGTCGCCCTGCTGGACGACTTCCTGGACGGGCGCGTCCTTCACCTTCCGCGGCGGGACGTGCGACATCGCGCCGAGCTTCCCGAACGCCTCCCGGAAGCCGACGAAGCCCTGCGGCAGCTCGGGCTTGAGCAGACCGCCGATCTTCGCGCCGATCTCGTCGTAGGAGTCCAGGCCGAGCGCCTTGAGCAGCCGGCGGTCGGTGCCGTAGACGTTCATCGCCAGCGGCATGTCCGAGCCCTTGACGTTCTCGAACAGAAGTGCCGGGCCGCCCGCCTTGTTCACCCGGTCGACGAGCTCCCCGACCTCCAGATGGGGATCGACCTCGGCCTTGACCCGCACCAGGTCGCGGTCACGCTCCAGTGCTCGCAGGAGCGAGCGGAGATCGTCGTATGCCATACGTCTCAGTATCCTCCCCGATGCCCGCGCCCTGAGCGCCGGGGGCCGCGCCGGGGCCATTACGCTTGGCTCGTGGGGACCCGCCGAGCGGGCCCCGCACCCCGCATCCGTCCGGCGGCATCTCGCACCCAGGGGGCGTTCCGCGTGCTCAGGTATCTCCCGTTCCTCTTGATCCTGGCCGTGTGGATCTACGCGTTCATCGACTGCCTCAACACGCCCGAGAACGAGGTCCGCAAGCTGCCGAAGGTGGCGTGGGTCATCATCATCCTGCTCTTCGGGCAGGTGCTGCTGGGGCCCGTGGCCTGGTTCGCGGTGGGCCGGCCGCGGCGCAACGCGCCCTACGGCGCGACCCGCCCCGACGAGCGGCGCTGGGTCGCCCCGGACGACAACCCGGACTTCCTGAAGTCCCTGAACGAGTCCCCGGCTCCCGGTACGCATGCCTCCACCGACGCGCCTCCGGCCCCGGAACCGGCTCCGGAACCGGCTCCGGACCCTGCCCCGGAGCAGCGCCGCGAGTCCCCGCGCGACGAGGACGAGCTGCCCAACCGCAAGGACCGCGACGACGGCTGACCGGGCGGGGGCCGCCCTCTCCCGGAGGCCCCGGGAGTTCCGCTCCGGAGGCCCGCACGGTCCGGGCGGCGCGAGTGGGCACGGGAGTCGCGCCGACGGGCGCCTCAGCCCGCGGAACAGCGTGCTGCCGCGCTACGTGCTCCGCGCTAGCAGCGCCGCGCGTAGTCGTCCCGGAGGGCCGTGAAGCGCTCCGCCGTCCGGGACGCCCAGTCCGTCGGCTGTCCGCGCAGCTCGTCCTGGAGCAGCTCGAAGTGCTCGTGCCACCGGGCGAGGACTTCGTGGAGCCGCCCGGCGTCGGCGGTGAAGTCGTTGCGGAACCGGACCCGGGTGTGGTCGTCGTCCACGGACCCGCGCAGGGTGAAGCCGAAGGAGCCGCGCGCGTCGACCGTGTACTCCGCCAGGCGGCGCCGCGACCAGGCGGTGATCCGCCCGGGGGTGGCCAGCTCCTGCGGGCCGTCGGCGCCCGCGGCGGGCTCCCCGTTCCACCAGTGCAGGGTCACCGCGCCGCCGGGGCCGGGTTCGAAGGGGTCGGCCGCGGCGAGCCAGCCGCGCAGCCCGGCGGGGGTGGCGACCGCCGCCCACACGCTCTCCAGCGGGTGCGGGAACGCCAGCTCGAAGCCGACCGTGTGTGCGGCGCCGCCGGGACCGCTCCGCGCCGTGCCGTACGGGATGCCGTACGCGGTGGTCCCTGCCAGGCCCTCGGTGCTCATAGCTCCACCTTCACCCCGGATGCGGGGGTCAGGCCCCTCAGATACCCGCGTACGAGTGCTTGCCGTTGAAGAAGATATTCACACCGTAATAGTTGAAAAGGAAACAAGCGAAGGCGAGAAGTGCGAGATATGCCGCCTTGCGTCCCTTCCAACCCGCAGTGGCGCGCGCGTGCAGATAGCAAGCGTAGGCGACCCAGGTGATGAACGACCAGACCTCCTTCGGGTCCCAGCCCCAGTAGCGGCCCCAGGCGTCACCGGCCCAGATGGCGCCCGCCACGATGGTGAAGGTCCAGAAGGGGAAGACCGTCGCGTTGATCCGGTAGGCGAACTTGTCGAGCGAGGCAGCCGACGGCAGCCGCTCCATGATCGAGGACCGCACGGCGCCGGGCTTGCGTCCCGCCAGCAACTGCGTCTCGTACGCATCCCGGAACAGGTAGAGCGCGGAACCGACGAACCCGAGGTAGAGCAGTGCGCCGCAGGTGATGGCGAGCGAGACGTGGATCCACAGCCAGTACGAGTGGAGCGCGGGCACCAACTGGTCGCTGTCCGTGTACAGCACGGTGACGGCCAGCCCCAGGTCCAGCAGGACGGTGGTGACCAGCGGCAGCCCGATCCAGCGGACGTTCTTCTTCGCCAGCAGCAGGGCCAGGTACGCGCCGACGGCCACCATCGAGAAGGCGGTCGAGAACTCGTACATGTTGCCCCAGGGGGCACGCTGCACCGACAGCGAACGGGTCAGCACCCCGGCGAAGTGCAGCAGGAAGGAGAGCACCGTCAGCGAGACGGCGATCCGCCCGTAGGTGTCGCCCTGCTCGTCGCCCGCCGCGGCCCCGGGGCCGTCCGGCAGGTCGCCGCGCCGGCCGCTGCCGGAGCGGGTCACGATCTTCGGCGGTGCGGGCTTCTCCAGCACCGCCGTGCCGCCGCCCTGTTCCGCGCTCCGCGCTCCCGCGGCGGGCTGCTGACCGGGAACGGCCGCGTCCGCCGGGTCCTTCCGGGTCAGCGCGGCGGCCGTGCGGCCCACCTTGCTGCGGGAGCCGAAGGTCCATTCGGCGATGTAGGCGCAGAAGGCCAGCACGTAGACGGCCATCGCCGAATAGATCAGATAGTTGCTGACGTGCGCGAGCTGCTCGTTCGGCTCGGCTGCGAGGAGGTTCACTTGCCTGCTCCTTCGGGGGCTTCAGCAGGATCGGCGGGGTCCGGCGCGGCGGCGCTGTCCGCGGGGGCGTCCGCGGACGCGGCATCCTCGGACGCGGCATCCGCGGACGCGGCATCCGCGGACGCGGGGTCCGTGCTCGGGGCGCCCTCGCTCGCGGCATCCGCGGCGGAGGACTCGGCCGCGACGGGGGCCGCGGCCTGCATGTCGGTGGCGAGCGAGGCGAGTTCGTCCGGCAGTCGGGCCGACTCGCTGCGGCCGAGCGCCGCCATCTCGACGACCGTGCGCCCGTCCTCCGCGGCGTAGGCCCGCACCCAGACCCGGCGGCGCTGGATGAACAGGGAACCCGCGAGTCCGGCGATGGCGGTGAGCGCCCCGCCCAGTGCCCAGCCGTTGCCCACCTGGTGGGAGACCTGGAAGTTCGCCCACTTCTTGACGCCGTCGAAGGTGAGGCTCCCGGCACCGTTCGGGAGCTTCATGGTGGAGCCGGGGACGAGCTTCTCGGCGAACGGACCGCCGTCCTTGTCCTTGAACTTGGTCATGTTGTCCGTGTCCAGCTGGTACACGTTCTGCGCCGGTCCGCCGTCCACACCCAGGTTGCCGTGGTAGGCGGTCAGGAACATCGCCGGGTTCTTCAGGCTCGGTGACTGGGAGAACATGGTGCCGCTGCTCGGCTGGAAGTCGGGGACGAAGAAGCCCTGGAAGCCGAGCTGGTCCTTGCGGCCCTTCGCGTCCAGGTAGTCGGTGACCTTCACCACTCCGCTGGAGGTCTGGTTGTTGTCCTGCTGGAGGAAGGGCACCGGGCCGCGATAGGCGATGTTGCCCTTCCCGTCCTTGACGGTGACCACGGGCGCGTAGCCGTTGGCGATCAGGTAGATCTTGGACGAGCCGACCTTCAGCGGATGGTTCACCTTGATGGTCTCGTCCCGCTCCGTACCGTCGGCGCCCTTGGCGAAGGCGATGTCGGCGCGGTAGTCGCGCGGGGTGCCCTTGTTGGGACCGCTCTCCTCGTAGGTGGCGTGGAACGCCTTCAGCCGGAAGGCGAAGGGGTCGAGCATGTCGGCGCTGAAGAGCGAGCCGGACTGGAAGTCGTCGTACTGGGTGAGGACGTTGGAGAACCCGTCGCCCTGCACGATCAGCTTGCGTCCCTCGGACTTGAACAACTGCCCCGAGGCGAAGGCCAGCAGCAGCACGATGAGCGCGATGTGGAACAGGAGGTTGCCCACCTCGCGCAGATAGCCCTTCTCGGAGGCGACCGCGCCTCCGCCCGAGCCGTCCCGGTGGGTGCGGAACCGCCTGCGCCGCAGCAGCGAACGGGCCGCCGCCAGCGTCTCCTCCGGCTCCGCCGCGGTGCGCCAGGTCGTGTAGACCGGCATCCGGTCCAGCCGGCGCGGGGCGCGCGGCGGCCGGGCGCGCAACTGGCCGACGAACTGCCAGGTGCGCGGCACGATGCAGCCGATCAGCGAGACGAACAGCAGGATGTAGATCGCCGAGAACCAGACCGACGTGTAGACGTCGAAGAGCTGGAGCTTGTCGTAGAGCGGCGCGAGAGTGGTGTGGTCGGCGCGGAACTGCTCGACCTTGAGCGCGTCCACCGGCGTCTGCGGGATGATCGAGCCCGGTATGGCGCCCAGCGACAGCAGGAAGAGCAGGATCAGCGCCACCCGCATCGAGGTGAGCTGCCGCCAGAACCAGCGCAGCCAGCCCAGCGGGCCGAGCGAGGGAACGTTCAGCTTCTCCTCGCCGGGCGCGGTCGAGAGCTGGGCCGCGGCCGCGCGCTCGCTCCCGGAGTCGGCCGCGGACTCGCTCCCGGACTCGGCCCCGGAGTCGGCCGCCGCACCCGCACTGCCGCGGGCCTCGGCCGTCTCCGTCGCCTCACCGGCCTCGTCGGCCGCCGCGTCGGCGGCACCCTTGCCGGTACCGGTCGTGCTCATGGATCAGATCCCCACCGTGAAGTCGGACGACCAGACCGTGATCTCGTAGACGATCCGGTCCCAGATGCCTGTGACGAGCAGCACGCCGACGGCGACGAGCATCCCGCCGCCGATCCGCATCACCCACGCGTAGTGCTGCTTCACCCAGCCGAACGCACCCAGCGCACGGCGGAAGGCGAGCGCGGCGACGACGAACGGCACCCCCAGGCCCAGGCAGTAGGCCACCGTCAGCAGCGCACCGCGCCCGGCGCTGGCCTGGTCCGAGGAGAGCGTGAGGACGGCGGCGAGCGTGGGCCCGATGCACGGCGTCCAGCCGATGCCGAAGAGCACCCCGAGCATCGGCGCCCCTGCCAGCCCGATCGCGGGCCGCTTGTGGATCCGCACCTCCCGCTGGGTGAAGCGGGTCAGCGGGCCGAGGGCGCCCATGAAGGCGAACCCGAGCACGATCGTCAGACCGCCCAGCACCCGCGAGATGAGGGTGCGGTGCTCCTGGAGCGTGGCGCCGAAACCGCCGAAGAGGGCGCCGCCGGAGACGAAGACGGCCGTGAAACCGAGCACGAACAGGCCCGCGCCCAGGAACATCCGGCCGCGCCGGGCTTCGGCCAGGTCGGTACCGCTGACCCCGGTGACGTAGGAGAGGTAGCCGGGCACCAGCGGCAGCACGCAGGGGGAGAAGAACGAGACCAGTCCGCCCAGCAGCGCGACGGGCAGGGCCAGCAGCAGGGCGCCGCTGTAGACGGTGCCGTTCATTCCCGTGGCCGCGAGGGAGATCATGGGGCGGTCACTTCGCGTCGATCAGGGGGTCGAGCGCGGAGCGCAGCTCCTTCTCGCTCAGTTCCTTCAGGGCTCGCACCGCGACCTTGCCGTCCTTGTCGAGGATCAGGGTGGAGGGGATGGCCTGCGGCGAGAGCGTGTTCTTGGGGAACTTGAGGATGAGCTTGCCGCTGGGGTCGTAGAAGCTCGGGTAGTCGATGTCGTAGTTCCGCTCGAACGCCTTGGCGTTGGCCTTGTCCAGGTCGCGGGTGTTGATGCCGACGAACTGGACGCCCTGGTCCTCGGTGTCCCGGGCGACCTTGGCGAGGTTCGGTGCCTCGGCGCGGCAGGGGCTGCACCAGGAGCCCCACACGTTCAGCACGACGACCTTGCCCTCGAAGTCGGAGAGCTTCAGCTCCTTGCCGTCCACCGAGGGGCCCGACAGGTCGGGAACCGAGGAGCGCCGGGACTTCGGGACCTCGGTGATCTCCCCCGTCCCCTGGACGAACTTGGTGTCGCCCGAGGACGAACCCGTCTGCTCGTCACCGCAGGCGGACAGCAGCAGCGCACCGGCGGCGACCCCGGCAGCCAGCAGGACGGTGCGGCGGCGGGAGGCGCGGATCTGGCTCATGTGAAAAGTTTCGCATGCGCGTATGAGGGATCTTCCGCACCCCCCTGCTGACCTCGCGGGCCCGGTTCCCGCGCAGGTCGGACGGCCGGTCCCCGACCCGCGGCGGGCCCGGCGGCCCGCACCGGGCTCAGGCGCCCGCGCCCCGGCCCTGTGCGCCCTTGGCCGCACCCTTGGGCCGCTTGCCTCCCGCCCGCAGATGCGCGGGCACCAGGTCCCGGGCCGGCTCGGAGTAGCCGACCGAGACGATGCGGTCCCCGAGGAAGGTGAAGCTGGTCAGCGAGGCGAGCGTGCACTGGCGGCGGCGCGGGTCGTGCCAGAGCCTGCGGCGCTCGACGAAGCTGCGCAGGATCCAGATCGGCAACTGGTGGCTGACGCAGACGGCCTCGTGGCCGCGTGCCGCGTCCTTGGCGTGCTCGATCGCGCTCCGCATCCGGACGACCTGGTCCAGGTACGGCTCGCCCCAGGAGGGCCGGAAGGGGTTGCGCAGGTGGCGCCAGTTCTCCGGTTTGCGCAGCGCGCCGTCGCCGACGCCGAAGGTCTTGCCCTGGAAGACGTTCCCCGCCTCGATCAGCCGCTCGTCGGTGCCGATGTCGAGGCCGTGCGCCTTGGCGATCGGCGCCGCCGTCTCCTGGGCGCGCTCCAGCGGGGAGGCGAGCACGCAGGTGATGTCGCGCCCCTCCAGGTGTTCGGCGACCCGGTCGGCCATCCGGCGGCCCAGGTCGGAGAGGTGGTATCCGGCCAGTCGCCCGTAGAGGATGCCCTCGGGGTTGTCGACCTCGCCGTGCCGCATCACGTGCACGACGGTGACGGTCTTGTCGTCGGCGCCGGCCGCGGGGGCCGCGCCGTCCAGGCGCTCGCTCATGCCGGCACCGCCTCGGCCGCGGCGCGGGCGGCGGCGGGCAGCGCGTCGGCCACCCGCTCCAGCGCGCGCTCGTCGTGCGCCGCGGAGAGGAACCATGCCTCGAATCCGGAGGGTGGCAGGTAGACGCCCTGGGCGAGCATCGAGTGGAAGAACGCGGTGAAGCGGAAGGACTCCTGCCGCCTGGCCGCCGCGTAGTCGGTGACGCCCGCGTCGCCGAAGTCGCCGAAGAAGACGGAGAACATGCTGCCCGCCGTCTGCACCGTGTGCGCCACGCCCTCCTTGGCCAGCGCCTCGGTGGCGAGCTGCCGCACCTGCCGGGCGGCGGCGTCCACCACGCCGTGCGCGGCGAAGCCGTCGGCGGCCAGCAGCCGCAGTTGGGCCAGTCCGGCCGCGGTGGCGACCGGGTTCCCGGAGAGCGTGCCCGCCTGGTAGACCGGCCCTGCCGGTGCCAGGTGGTCCATCACGTCCTTGCGCCCGCCGAACGCGGCCGTCGGGAAGCCGCCGCCCATCACCTTGCCGAAGGTCATCAGATCGGGTGTGACGCCGTCGAGGCCGTACCAGCCGTGCGGCGAGGCGCGGAAGCCGGTCATCACCTCGTCGGAGACGAACAGCGCGCCGTCAGCCCGGCACAGGTCGGCGAGCCCCTGGTTGAAGGAGGGCCGCCCGTCGGCCGCCGGCAGCGGCGGGACGATGCCCATGTTGCCGGGCGACGCCTCGGTGATCACGCAGGCGATCTCCCGGGGGTGCGCGGCGAACGCCTCGCGGACCGCGTCCAGGTCGTTGTACGGCAGCACGATCGTGTCGCCGGCCTGCGCCCCGGTGACGCCCGGGGTGTCCGGCAGGCCCAGGGTGGCGACCCCGGACCCGGCCGCGGCGAGCAGCGAGTCGACGTGCCCGTGGTAGCACCCGGCGAACTTGACGACCTTGGAGCGGCCGGTGAACCCGCGCGCCAGCCGGATCGCCGACATGGTCGCCTCGGTGCCCGAGGAGACCAGCCGCACCTGCTCGACCGGGTCGATCCGGTGCACGATCTCCTCGGCGAGCGCCACCTCGTCCTCGACGGGCGTGCCGAAGGAGGTGCCGCGCTCCACGGCCTTGCGCACCGCATCCGTCACCTCGGGGTGCGCGTGGCCGAGGATCATCGGCCCCCAGGAGCAGACCAGGTCGACGTACTCCCGGCCGTCCGCGTCCGTCAGGTAGGGACCGGAACCGGACACCATGAACCGGGGCGTTCCGCCCACGCCGCGGAAGGCGCGGACCGGAGAGTTCACGCCTCCTGGTGTCACGGCGGCGGCGCGGTCGAAGAGCGACTGCGATACTGGGGCGCTGTAGGAGTAAGTCACGAAAGCCATGGTGTCAGAGCCCCCCGTGCCGGGGGCCGGGGGCGTTTCACGCTCCGCGGGACGGGGAGGTCTCTGACACGATGATCGGGCCGCACGGGGACGGCTGTGCGGCCCGGATGAGCAGTCGGGTGGTGACATGCATCGCGGTGGCGGACTGGGAGAGGAGCCCGGCCACTCGGAGACCGGCCCGGAGCGGGCCCAGGGGCGCCACAGGCGCGCCGCGGCCGAGGACGGAACGGCGGCGGGGAGCGGCGCGAACAGCGGTGCGATGGACGGGGGAACGGCGGGCGGGTGCGCACCGTCCGAGAGCGGAGCGGCGGGCGGCGTCACCGGCGGCAGCACCACCAGCGGCAGCGGTACGGTGCACGGCAGCGGCCTCGCGGGTATCGGGAGCACGGCGAAGACCAGGAGCAGCAGGGGTGGCGGCCGAGTGGGGGTGACCTACAAGTACTTCGGGGCACCGGACGGTGCCACGGCCGCACGCGTGCCCATCTCGATGCGCCCCGAGGAACTGGGCGGGGACGAGCTGGGCCAGGGCATGTTCACCAAGATCAAGCCCGAGACGATGGCGGCCATGGTGCTGACGGGGATCGAGGGGATACCGCTGCACCGGGTCCCCCCGCTGGAACTCGTCGTGCTGCACCCGGACTACGCGGTCGTCAAGCTCCCGATGACGGTCGTGGACCCGCTCCGCGGCATCGGCGAGGAGACGGTGGGCGCGGCCGCCTTCATCTGGTCCACGGTCCCCGACCGCGCGGGCCCGCAGGACGCCTTCAACGTCTACCAGCTCCTGCACCGCTGGCAGGACTTCTCCGACCGGCTGCACGAGGCGGGGCACCAGGCGTACTGCCTGGTGTGGCCCTGACCTCCCGGGCGCCCCGCAGGACCGGCACGGCGCCGGACACCGGAACCTCGCAGGCCCCCTGCACACCGGCCCCGTGCAGGACCCGGGCACCCCGCAGCACACCGGGCTCTCGTCGGACCCCGGCACCCCGCAGGACACCGCGTCCCGCCACCAGCTGACCGGTGGCGGGACCCGCCGGGCGAGGACACGCGGGCGAGCGGCGCGGTGCGGGATCAGTCCCGGTTCCCCGCGCCTCTCCCGGCCTCCTCGCGGTCGGCGCCGGCCTCCTCACGGTCGGCGCCGGTCCGCTCGCCGGGATCCGCAGCCCCCGCCTCGTTCACGGCCCGGGCCACCTCCGGGTCCAGGGTCTCGGCCGCCGGCCTGGGCGCCCCGGGGTCGACGGGGCCGATCCGGAACTCGAAGTCGCCGCCGTACTGCTCGTTGCCCGCGACGACGGCGCTGCCGACGGCTTCCTCGCCGCGCTCGCTGCGGATGATGACCGGGTCCCGGCGCAGGTCCTTGGTCAGCGCCACACACAGGCCGACCATCACCAGGGTGAAGGGGACCGCCACCAGGATGGTGAGGTTCTTGAGTCCTTCCAGCGCCTCGTCACCGCCACCGCCGATCATCAGCATGACCGCGCCGACGGCACCGGTCAGTACGCCCCAGACGATGACCACGGTCCGGCTGGGCTCCATCGTTCCCTTCTGCGAGAGGGTGCCCATCACGATCGAGGCGGCGTCGGCCCCGGAGACGAAGAAGATGCCGACCAGGATCATCACGACGAGGCTGGTGACACCGGCGATCGGGTACTCCCGCAGCACGCCGAAGAGCTGCGCCTCCTGGGAGTCGGCACCGGCCAGGTCCACGCCGCCGGACTGGAGCTTCATCGCGGTACCGCCGAAGATCGCGAACCAGACCAGGCTCACGACGCTGGGCACCAGGATCACACCGCCGACGAACTGCCGGATGGTGCGGCCGCGGCTGATCCTGGCGATGAACATGCCGACGAAGGGCGTCCAGGAGATCCACCAGGCCCAGTAGAAGACCGTCCAACTGGAGAGCCAGTCCGCGACGCCCTTGCCGCTGCTGGCGTCGGTGCGGCCGACCAGTTGCGGCAGGTCGCCGACGAAGCCGCCGAGCGAGGTCGGTATCAGGTTGAGCATCAGGATGGTGGGGCCGGCCACGAAGAGGAAGAGCACGAGCAGCCCCGCCAGCACCATGTTGATGTTGGAGAGCCACTGGATGCCCTTCTCCACACCCGAGACGGCGGAGGCCACGAAGGCCACGGTCAGCACGGCGATGATGGCGACCAGCACACCGGTACCGACCTTCTCCGCCCAGCCGACCTCCTCCATCCCGCTGCCGATCTGCAGGGCGCCCAGCCCCAGCGAGGCGGCGGAGCCGAAGAGCGTGGCGAAGATCGCCAGAATGTCGATGACCTTGCCGAAGCCGCCGTTGGCCGCCTTCTCGCCGATCAGCGGCGTGAAGACCGCGCTGATCGTCTGCCTCCTGCCCCGGCGGAAGCAGCTGTAGGCAATGGCCAGGCCCACGACCGCGTAGATCGCCCACGGGTGCAGTGTCCAGTGGAAGAGCGTGGTGGCCAGCGAGGTCTCCATGCGCTCCGCGTCGTTGGCCGGATCCGTACCGGGCGGAGCGGTGCTGAAGTGACTCAGCGGCTCGCTCACCCCGTAGAACATCAGCCCGATGCCCATGCCCGCGCTGAACATCATCGCGACCCAGGAGACCGTTCTGAACTCGGGCTCTTCCCCCTCCTTGCCCAGGGTGATCCTGCCGTAGCGGCTGAACGCCAGCCACAGCGAGAAGATCACGAAACCGGTGGCGGCGAGCACGAAGGCCCAGCCACCGTTGTGCATCGTGCCGCTCAGCATCTTCTGCGAAACGCCGGCGAGTGAATCCGTGCCGACCGCTCCCCAGACGACGAAGGCGAGCGTGAGTACCGCCGTGACACCGAACACGAGCCGGTCGGTGCGCGGCCCCCCGGTCGGTCCCCCCTGGGAGGCGGCTGCCTCCTGCGTCTGCTGCTTCACGTCTGCCCGTTGTCCTTCCGCCGAACCTCCGATGGATTCGCAGGGCCGCTACCCGACTCGGCCCGAAGTAGTCCGATCAGATGCCCGCAACAGACCCGAGGTACCGATCAACTCCCCTTCTACAGCGCGATGTTGACCGCGCGCCCTGCTGCACCGGAACCGCGCGCGGCACCGCGGACCGGGAAAGCGGCGAAAGGGAAAAGGCCGACTTCTCGCGCCATAGGGGCCGGGCAACCGGACGTCCGAGCGACGGGTGCGGTAGACATGTGCCGTCACCCCGTCGGCGGAACGCCCCTCGGGCGCACCCCGAACCGGACGACCCGGACGACATCCCCGGACCGGATGACAGCCACCGGACCCCGGACGACACAGTCCCGGATCCGGACGACAACCCCGAATGAGGAGGCCGGCCGTGCCGCGGAGGGCAAAGAGGTATGCGACGCGCGCGGGATTCGCGTCGTACGCGACCAGTGCCGCGCTGGTCCTCGCGCTCGCCGGCACGGTCACGGGCTGCACCGGCTCCTCCGGAGGCGAGGACGACAAGGACGGCAAGCCCGGCAGCGCCTCCGCCTCCCCCTCGGCCGCGGCCCCCGGCAAATACGACAGCCTCCCCGAACCGTGCGGCACGGCCGGCAGGAGCCGTCTGCGGGACATGCTCCCGGGCGCCGCGGCGGCCGAGGACGAGAGCGGCGAGGAGAACACGGCCGCCCCCAGCACCGGCCCCGACCCGCTGGAGGGCGAGGCCAGCGCCACCTACGACACCGACCGCAGCGTGGGCTGCCGCTGGAAGAGCGCCACCACGGTCGGCACCCGCCACCTGTCCGTCCAGTTCGAGCGAGTGGTCTCCTACGACCCGTCGATCAGCGACGACGAGCAGGCCGAGCGGCTGTACGGCGAGAAGGCACGCAAGGCCGGGATCAGCGGCACACCCGGCCCCGCCTCCGGCGATCCGAGCCCCGGCAAGACACCCGACGGCCACGCCTCCCCCACCGCCGGGGACGACGAGCCGGACAGCTCGGCGGACCCGGACGAGGCCCCCGACGAGACCCCCTCCCCCACCGCGGAGGAGGACGTGGCACCCCGGCCCCTGGAGGGCATCGGCGACGCCGCCTACCTCGACGACGCGCTGCACACCGCCGACTCCGGACTGCACCGGGACATCACTCTGGTCTTCCGGACAGCCAACGTGATCGCCACCGTCGAGTACGACCAGTGGGTCACCGACAAGCACCGGATCCCCGACAGCCACGAGCTCCAGAAGAAGGCACGGAAGCTCGCCGAGCAGCTCGCCGGGCGGTTCGAGGAGGACTGATCCGCCGCGGCCCGCACGGCACCGCGCACCCGGCGGCGCTCCGCACTGTGGCCCGCGCCACCTGTGGGCAGTCACACGCTGCGGAAGTGCCGCGAAACGCCCGCGCCGCGCCGGGGGCCGCGTACCGTTCCGACAGCACCGCGGCCACTCCCGGCTCGGCACAACTGGTGAAGACCCCGGAAGCGAAGGAACCATGCACCGAAACGCCCCGCGCAACGCCCCTCGACGGAGCAGGACCGTGCGGAACGCAGTCGCCTGCGCCGCAGCGGCGCTCCCCGTCCTGCTGGTGGTCGGCTGCTCCTCGGACTCCGACAAGGACAACGGGTCCGACACCCCCTCTGCCTCCGCGAGCAAGTCCCCCACCGTGGCGCCCGCGAAGCACAAGAAGCTGCCCGACTCCTGCAAGACCCTCGACAAGAAGGCCGCGAAGGACCTGGTGCCCGGCACCAAGGACACCTCGGGCAAGAGCGTCGGCTCCGGAGACGCCGACGACTCCAACAGCTGCCTGTGGAGCGGCCTGGACAAGTACGACTACAGCCAGCTCACGCTCTCCTTCAAGCGCTTCGACTCCGACCCGTCGATCGGCTCCGGCGACAAGCGCGCCGCGGAGTATCTCAAGCAGCAGGTCGAGGAGAAGACCGGCAGCAAGGACAACAAGGACCTCAAGAAGTCCGACACTTCCGGCATCGGCGACCAGGCGGTCTCGGTCGTCTACGAGACGGAGAAGAAGGACGCCAAGGGCAAGTCGGCCGACTACCGCGCCGAACGCCTGGTGACCCGCACGGCCAACGTCGTGGTCACCGTCGACTACGAGGGCGCCGGGTTCGAGGACGCCAAGAAGCCCGACGCCGACGAGGTGAAGAAGCGCGCCGAGAAGGCGGCCAAGGCGGCGGTCGAGCACATCGGCTGACCGCCTCCGGCTGACCGCACCCGCGCGGACCCGCCTCCGGCTGACCGCACCGGCGCGGACCTGCCTCGGGTGACCGCACCGGCGCCGGACCGCGCACCGCAGCCGCCGTGCCGGCCCCGTCCGCACTTGCTGTGCCGGACCCGCCGCACCGGCCCTGTCCGCATCGGACGGTCCGCACCGAACGGTCCGCACCGGAGCCCGGCCCTCCGCCCGAGGGCCGGGCTCCGCGCGCGTTCCGGCCCGCCGCATGTGCCAGGCTGGGCCCGCCAGTTTCCGAGGGTGGGGACAATTCCAGTGCAGGGCGTACAACTGACCCGAATACATCGCATACTGATCGCCGTCGTGGTGGCGGGTGCTGTGGTGATCGCGGCGATCGGCTTCGCGGGCTCCTACGCGGCGGTCCGTGATCTGGCCGAGCGGAAAGGTTTCGGCGCGTTCGCGCCGTTCTTCCCCATCGGGGTGGACGCGGGCATCGTCGTGCTGCTCGCGCTGGACCTGCTGCTGACCTGGATCCGCATCCCCTTCCCGCTGCTGCGCCAGACCGCCTGGCTGCTGACGGCCGCCACCATCGCCTTCAACGGCGCCGCCGCCTGGCCCGACCCGCTCGGCGTGGGCATGCACGCCGTCATCCCCGTCCTCTTCGTCGTCACCGTCGAAGCCGCCCGGCACGCCGCCGG
>NZ_FOGO01000025.1 GCF_900111245.1 Streptomyces qinglanensis
ACCCGACTCCGCGCCCGCTACGGCCGCTCCTGGCGCCGCAAAGCACCCGTCGAAGCACTCATGCCCCTCAAACTCACCCGCTACGGCATCCCGCTCGCGCGGACCGTGTCCTCGGAGGAACTGCGCGCTGACGCCCCCGCAATGCTCGGTGCACACGCCTCCGCAGAGCACGCCCCGCTCGACGACTCCCCGCCTCAGGCACCGAAGACCGCCGAGGCGCTCACCTCGCGGCCCGTGGCTGCCGCAGAGAGCCGTCTGCTGAAAAGACTCTTGCCGACCCGTGACGCGAGCCGGGCTGTTCCGGCGGGGGAGAGCCGTTCCGCACACCCGGTGGTCGAAGCACCGGCGGCGGACGAGGCCGCCGCTTCCCGGGCCGAGGGAGCCGGTTCGGTCGAGCGTCTTCCCGAGCGGCAACCAGGGCGGCAACCAGGGCGCGAAGCAGAGCCGGACACGCCGAGCAGTACCGCGGTACGCGCGCGGACACCGGGGGAGAGCAGCGACAGTCGGAGCGGCGGTATGACGGCTCCTGCGGAAGGCCAACAGCACGCAGCCGTCCTCCCGCAGGAGCAGCCGGAGGGCGCCGTCAGCAGGAAAGAAGAGCCGCACGGGGCAGGGCAGGTGCTGCAGCCGGTGGGGGAGAGGGGCCCGACTCTCGTCGACCGCTACTACGAGGCGTGGGCCGAACTCACCGACAAGCTGGGGGCCGAGCCCGATGTGCAGGACCTGTCCGATCACCTCTGGGTGAGGGGTATGGCAGGCCGGGGCGGCGGCCGGATCAGTCCGAGTACGCTGCGCCGCTACCGCATGGGCTGGCGGATCTACCGGGTGTGGGCGCGGTACCTCGAGGACCACGACGGTGCGGAACCGTCTCTCGGCGAACTGGAAGAGCTGTGTGCCGAGCACGCCATCCGGTCCAAGGGTGGACGGGGTGAGCGACTGGCGCAGCCGGACCTGGCGGGCCATCTCACCGACTTCCGGCGCCGCTATGCCGCCCTCACCGGCCGGTGACCGGTTGCGCGGGTGCGCACGGAGCCGCGGCTGTACGCACCCGGCCGGCATTCTGCGGACATACGCGACCGCTGTCCTCTCTGGTCGCGTAGGCACATGGTGCTCAAGAGCGGTGTCTGCTCACCGGCCCTCGGCGTCGTAGGCGCTCGGCAGGTAGCTGACACTCGCCACGGCTGAGTAACTGCCCGGCTCGGTCGACCGGACTGCCGAAGCGATGACACGCGGGCCGACGCGGTAGAAGGTCACCCGGCCCATGCGGTAGGACACCTCCAGCCAGCCGTCCTCGACCAACCGGCGGATGCTCTTGCCGGTGTTGGGCGGACTGAGTTGGACGGCCCCCGAGATCTCCTTGGCCGTCTTGCGCACTGTCTCACCCAGCGGCACCGCCGTCGCGTAGTAGCTCAGTACGCGGAAGTCGGCTCCGGGAGCCTCGGCGGTCCCCAGCAGCAGCGTGTGCATCAGTTCGGGGGTGAAGGGCAGTTCGGACTGCGGTGTCGCGGGAAAGGTCACACGGCCTCCTTCTTCCGGGGTCCCGGTGGGGCCTTCGGCGCGGGAACCACCGGGTACCGGGCGTCCCGGACGGCTCGCGTCTGGTCGGATGCCGAACCGTCGAAGGCAGCGCGGGGGTTGATGCGGTAGAACTTCATCCGGCCCACCTTCTCGGCCTCCAGCAACAACCCGCCTGCATGCAGCCTGCCCACCGACCGTGCCACCGTATCGGGCCGGATGCCGAGGGTCTGCGCGATCTCCTTGAACGTCATCCGCAGAGGCTCGGCGCGCTCGGGCGAGTGCGCCACGTAGAACCCGAAGATGTCCCGGTCGTTCTGGCGGTATCCGCTGTCCTTGTGCCAGACCTTCCTCATCAAGGACTTGGCGACGTTCACATGGCGTCCCGCATAGGGCTGCCAGTCGTACCGGACCCCCGGCAGTACCGGCCTCTCCCGCACCTCTCCCTGCTGGAACGATTCACGGTCCAGCAACTCGAGCTGCACGATCTCACCCGTCCCGCGGTCGACCGCCGGTAGCCGCCGGACTGCGCTCGACTGCCCCATACCCCTCCTCTCACCTGCAATGTTGCCCATAGGCAACACGAATACGAGGACCCTACTCAGCAGTTGCTTATAGGCACGTCACTGCCGCGTCACAGCTTCTCACGGCGGCGAACTGAAATCGAACACTGATTGCCCATAGGCAACTGCAACTTCCGAAACCGTCATTCGAAATACGAAACAGAGCTATTCCGCACCGCTTTGACCTGCGGAAATGCTGTTCTCCTCTAAAAGCACAGACGTCCCCCGCAGGCGACCTGCTGGAGTCAGCCACCTTCACCGAGGTCTGAAGCCGCAGAGCCGCACACGTGGCCCGCGCGAAGCAGGCGGCTGCGCCGCGGATCCCCCATTCCTGCCCTGGACATCCGCCACGCAGTGGTTCCCCCGCGTGATGGCGGCTTCGCCGCGACAGGACAACCCTCCACACTCTCTGCCGCCCAACCCGCGCATCCCTGTGCCGGCACGGAAACGTTCTGCCGACAGGCGAGCAATCCACGGCCGGCAGGGACGAGTTGCTTCATGCGCGTCGCTTCCTACTGTCCTCGATCACGGACTTCCCGGCTCCCGGCCCCCGCCCGGCAGCGCAGGCACAACCCGTCACTTCCCATGGCGGCCCGCCCCCCAGGGCAACCCGAACCGTTCGTACCCGGACAGGAATCCGCACGTGCGACTGCACGAGCCCCGAGCGGACGGCCCGTCACGTGGCCCAGGCGATCGGAAGCTGCACCCAGATCCGCCCGATGCCGGCCTCCCGACTCACGGCCCGTCATCCGCGCACGCCCGGCCTCCTCGAGGGCGGCCAGACGTGCGGCCAGTGCCTGGCCGGCCGCCGCGGCGCCGGCCTCGGCGGCATCCGTCCGGGCCCGCGCCACCGCCCGCCCGACCGCCTCCCGCGCCTCCGCCACCGAGGTACCGGGCACCGCGGCCCAGGCCCGCACGGCCACCTCGACCAACTCGGCGACCTCCTCGTCGACTGCCTTCGATGCCCGTGCGCACCCGTCACAAGGCTCCCCGTCCGCACCCGGCGCTGCTCCGCAGTACGCACACGGCGGAGGCTGGACGTCCTGCTGCTGCCCTCCGCGCCGAGCGTGTTCGGCCCGCCTGTCCTTCTCGCGCTCCGCACAGGCCCGGCACGCCGTCCCGTCCTCCAGGCGGCCGTCCTCGCACCGCGGATCCGGGCACGGCCCCGCCCGGACCAAGGCGACCGCGGCCCCCACCGGCCTCTTGAGCGCTCCGGCAGCCAGCAGCCGCCCATAGCCCTGGGAGACCCACCGGCGCCGTATCCGTTCGACCAACCGGTTCGAGCTCACCGTGTGCAACTCCCGCTCGACGGCGGCGACCAGAGCGCGGGGGCGGTCCGTGCGCGCGGTGGCCCGCAGCGCCTTCCGGAGATCGTCCGGAAGAGCCAGCAGCACCTCCTGCACCCGGCTGCTCACGAGAAACGATCCACCGTGGGCCCGGCCCCGGCCTCCTGTGGGCTCCAGTCCCCGCACCCCACCGCCCGAAGGGGCCTCCCGGTGTTCAGCCGTCTCGCCGGACACAGACGACCCGCCGTCGGGCCCGGACGCACCGAGCAGCGCGGCACCGGCCGTCCGAGCGAGCACGTACGCCGTCGGAGCCGCGCTGCCACCCGGTTCTGCGGGCCGGTCACGTACCAGGTAGCCGAACTCCTCCAACTCCCCGAGAGCGGCCCGGGCCGCCGCAACGCTGTCCGTGGCGTACTCCGCGGTGCGCTCTGCAACCGTGGCCCCGCCGAAGCCGAATTCGGGTGTGGTGATCAGCCCGAAGAGTCCCTTCGCCCTGAAGCTCAGCCTCTGGTCCCGGAAGACGAGGGCACGCAGGCGCATGAGGGCATCAGCATCCAGCGGCTTCCGGGGGCCGGATGCCAACCCCCCGACTGCCGTGCTGCGGTGAGTTGCGTCGGCTTCCCGGCCGACGGGTGAAGCGGCAGCCATAGCACTCTCCTCTGTGCCGAACCGCAGTGCGGAAGCTCGAGAACCGCGGCGCCCCCCTCCCGGCAGGGACCTGGGCCACTGCTGAGGGGAGGGGGACAGCGCCGACAGTTCGTGAGCGGGGCAGGCCGACCCGCTGTCACGACGACGACCCCGCTGCAGAGGCACACATCAGAAGGAAGTGCGGATCATCGCCCCCCCGGCCTCTGCGCCCAGCACAGTGGAGCTCACACCTCACCGTTCACACAACACTTCTGACGCCGCATCTGATCACACAAGCCACTCAAGCCACAGGCGTGACATCGGACAGTGGCTCTCGCACCACCTGACCAAGGGTCAGGACGTTCGCCGCCTGATGTCCGAGGACCGCCACACCAGCGACGGAGCCGCCCGGCCCCGGAACCGTCCCGTCGCTGTATGACCCCCACCACCCGAGCCGCGACCGCCGGCCCGACCGACCTCCTCCTTGCCAGGAACCGCCCGCTCATCTGCCCGTCGCGCAACCGCACTACGGTGGTGCCGCGTCACGTCAGTGACCACTGAGCCGAGGGGGGACACGACATGGTGCGGGGGAAAGCGGACAGCAAGCGCACGCACTGCGTCAGCGTGCGGCTGAACGCCGAAGAACTCACGCGCTGGCAAGGAGCCCGCCGGCAGACCGAGCGCAAGGAACTCGGCGCATGGGTCCGCGCCGTCGTCGAGGAATCCCTCCACGGGCGACCCGGCGTCCCCGGCGACGTCCCCCGCGTGCCCGAAGTCAACGAGAACGCCTACACGTACCTCGTCCAGGCGGCGCAGGACCTGCGAAGCCTGATCAGTCTCGCCCAGGAGCAGGGAGCCGCACTCCCCGCAGACACCGACGCGACGCTCGCCCGGCTCGGCAACGCCGCACTCCAGGTGCGCGGCCTGCCCGCAGCCCCCGAGAGCTCCGCCCGGCCGCCGCGGTGATCGCCAAGATCACCAAAGGGCGCCGCGCGGACCGCGCCCTCCGCTACGACTTCGGCCCCGGCCGCGACGAGGAACACGTCAACCCCCGACTGGTGACGGGCAACGTCCCCGGCACCGTCGAGCAACTGGCACATCTCATCGACGCCCATACCGCCCGCCGCAGCGACATATCCCGGCCGATCTGGCGCTGCGCCCTGCGCGCGGCCCCCGACGACCCGATCCTGGCCGACCCGACCTGGGCCCGGATCGCCGAGCGCTACGTCACCCGAATGGGATACGGCAACTGCCCCTGGGTCGCCGTGCGGCACGGTGACGACCACATCCACCTCACCATCAGCCGGGTGGACTGGACCGGCTGGCTGGTACGGGACGCCTTCGACTACCACCGCTCCTGGCCCGTCGTCCGCGACATCGAGCGCGTATGGAAGCTCGTCGACGCCGAGGAACGCAGCAACCGCGTCGCTCCCCAGGTCACGCGTCCCGAGCGCGCCGCGAGCCGGAGCAGGGGAGCGCCCCGCCCCGAGCGCGAAGAACTCCGCGTCCGTATTCGCGCCGCCCGCGACACGACCCGCGCCCGCGGCAGGGACGCCTTCGAAGGAGCCCTCACCGAGGCCGGAGTGGAATGGCGCACGCATCCCTCCGCCTCGGGAGGCATTCGGGGCTACTCCTTCAGCCTGCCCACCTGGCGGGACCGTGACGGCGGACAGATCTGGGTAGCCGCCTCCAAGGTCGCCAAAGACCTGTGCTGGCCACGACTGCACGCCGACCTTGTTGCGAGTCCGGCCCTGGACCCGCCGACAGACAGCCCCGCCTGAGAGAGGCCCGGCCGGTTGTCAGAGCCCCACGAGACACTGGAAACGGGGGTCCTGCTCGTCGGCCTGCCGTCACACTGCGCGCGAACATGTCATGCGGAGGGAAGTGCTGTGAGTCAGAATCGTGCCGACTTCGGCCCTGTGCAGCTCGCCCGCTGGCTGGGCATCGAGGAGTCACAGTTGCGCCGTGCGCAGAACCGCGGGCTGATCCCGCCGCCCGACATCGACGACAAACGCTGGTCCTACGCCCTGGCGAAGACTCTCCCCGACCGCGTCGACGACATCGTGGCCGCTCTTGAGCCGCAGCGGGAGGAGCCGGCGATTCCTGCCCCCGGCAGCGGTCCGGCGGTTCCCCGGGCGCGTGGCGCACACCGGGCCGAGACGATGGGTCCGGTGCAGCTCAGCCGTTATCTGGGCTTGAAGAAGTGGCAGCTGCAGCGCGCTCAGGAGCGGGGGCTGGTCCCGGAGCCCGACACCGAGCAGAAGCGCTGGTCGAAGGAGTCGGTCGCAGCCCTTCCTGACCGGGTCGACGAGATCCTCGCCGCCGTAGGCGACCACCCCGGCCTCGGCTCCGAGAAGGCCGCGGAGCACCTGGCGCAGCGCACCGGCCTGGAGGTGGAGCGGGCCGACATCCAGTTGCTGGCCGAGCAGGGCACCTTGCGACCCGTCGGTGACTTCCGCGGGTGGCCCCTGTATGCCATCGCGGACCTGGACGGCCTGGACCCGGCGGACGTCACCGCGGCCATCTCCGACCGGCATGCCTGGGTCGAGGCGAGTCTGAGCAGCGAGGAGTCGGCGCAGCTGCTGGGCTGGCCGGTCGGAAAGTTCGAGGTCACCGCCGAGCGCCACGGGCTGACCCCCGGCCGCTTCGGCCGCTATGCCCGTGGGGGAGTGGAACGCCTGTCAGAGCAGTAGGGCAGTCGGTCAGAAGAGAACGCCGGAGGGGCGAGGGAGCAAGGTGCTCCCTCGCCCCTCCGGCGTTGCAGCGACTCCCCTCCCAGACCCCGGCAGAGAGGAGGTCTGGGAGGGGAGAAGAGAGAGGGGAGGAGGAGCGAGCTATGCAATAGGGCTTCGGTTATCGAGCAGTAGGGGGCTGGTGGGGCTCGCGGGCTCGGTGGTGGTGGCTGTTCCGGGGGTGTGCGGCTGTGCTCGGTCGCCCGGGGTGCGTTGGGCGGGTGCCGTGACTGGTCGTCCCTCCCGGGGGTTTGTCCTTCCAGGAGTTCTCGGAGTCCCACGAACGCCGGGCGAGGCCGCCCCGAGTCGTCGCCGGAGTCATCTGGCGTGCCGTCGGTATGGCTCATGCGTCCCGGCCGGTGTCTGTGCACCGTCGGTGTCGGCTCGCCCGCGGTCCATGGCACTTGCGGTTGCGTGGTTCTGGCTGTCCGTGTGCCATGCGCCTCTCCGCTGTGCCACTCACCGCGGTGGGTGGCACAGCGCGGTGGTTCCGGCTGAGGACGCTGCTCGTCTGCCGACGGAGGGTGGGGATGGCGGTGGCCGAGTGCGGGCGGGTGGGGTGTGCACCGGAGGTTGCTGGTGTTGCGGGTGCGGTGGGCTGGCGGGGATGCCGGTGTGGGCGAGGTGCTGCGGTCTGGCGGGTGGTTCGGGGGTACGGCGCGGGGTGGCGCAGGGGTTCTGCGCGGATGGCGCCGGCTTCCTTCACGAGTCGCGGAGCCGGATCTCCACGCTTCCAGGGGGCGGTCTGCTGCGGGTGGGAATGCCGATGCTCACGAGGCCAGGAGGCGCTGCCGCAGTGGCCCGAGTGGTGCTCCGTGACGGTGTCGAGGCTGCGCCGGTGGCCACGTGGCTGCGGTCGGCGGCTGTCTTCCCCGCCGCCGATGACGGGCGATGCCCGAGGCAGCAGAAAGCGTGTCCGTGGCGGGCGGCGCACGACGCTGGTGAACAGCAGGTCGGCGAGGGCCGCTCAAGTGCCCCGCCGAACGGCTGCACATGTGCTGCATCTGTGACGTCTGACGCTGCTTCCCTGCATCTGGCCAGTCAGTGGACAGCGGTGCTCATGGAGCGCACTCGGAGCAGGAGGCGTTCAGCCAGGCCCTTTCCGGCACTTGAGCCTGGCGGATCGGCCGGGGGGCCGCAAGGAGAGCACTTGCGGCCCCCCGGCCGATCCGCCTTCTCGGCTCGTGCCGGAAAGGACCCGGCTGGACGCCTCTTCGTGCCCCTCGTGGGGCGGCGCCGCGTTGCGGCGCAAGAGGAGGGGCGTTCATTTCGGCTCTCTCCTGATGTGGGAGAGCCGGTCTCCTGCCCCAGAGCGGGGCGGGAGCCAGCGGAAGGAGCACGAGATGAGCGTGCAGGACCAGACGCAGCCCGCCACTCCGAATGCGCTCGTCCTGGGAGTGGAGGAGCTGCTCGTCGTCCAGGACCGGTACGACAGCCTCCGGTCCGACAACCAGGGCAGCTCCGGCGACGCTCCCTGGCCGGGCGGTGACGGCAACCTGAGCGACCACTGACGGTCCCGGTTCCGGCGGGGGTCGGCGCGCTGTGCCGCGTCGGCCCCCGCCGGGCTTCCGTACCCATCAGCGAACTCTCTCCAGGAGGAAGAAATGGAACACCAGTTGGTGAAGGCGATCGAGACGGCGCTCGGTTGGAGCGGCGCGGACGAGCTCGGGAAGGGCTTCGCACGGGGGAACATCGGTGACCCCGAGCTTCTCTCCCGGGTCCTGACGCCGAACCGGCTGCTGGACATCGCGATGCGCAGGAGCCTCTACCGTCCGCAGTTCCGGCTGTTCCAGGACGGCAAGGAGGTGCACCCGGGTGAGTACTTCACCGACACGGTCAGCCCCCGGGGCCAGAGCATCCCGATGGTGAACATGCAGCGGCTGGGCGGACTGCTGCGGGAAGGGGCGACGCTGATCGTGGATCAGCTCAACACCTTCGACCCGACGATGGAGGCCGCCTGCCGGTCCCTGCAGTGGTGGTCTCACGAGCGGGTGCAGGTGAACGTGTACCTGACGACGAACGAGGCGTCGGGCTTCCCGCTGCACTGGGACGACCACGACGTGGTGATCGTGCAGCTCGCCGGCGAGAAGGAGTGGGAGGTGCGGAACACCTCCCGGCCGGCCCCGATGTACCGGGACGCCGACCCCAACACCACTCCCAGTGAGGAGGGCGTCTGGTCGGGGGTCATGAAGCCGGGCGACGTCATGCACATCCCGCGGGGCTTCTGGCACCAGGCGACGCGTAACGGCAGCGGGGCCGGCTACAGCCTGCACGCGACGTTCGGCTTCACCAAGCGGACGGGGGCGAGCTACCTCGCCTGGCTGGCGGACTGGTGCCGGCAGCGGGAGATCTTCCGGTACGACCTGGACCGGACCCCCGGGGCCGACACGACGGAGCTGCAGGAGGCGGCTGCGCAGTTCGTCCGCGAGACCTCCCCGGCCGACTACCTGGCCGCGTACGAGCAGCAGCCGTTCACGACGCGGGACGTGCCCTTCGTGGAGATCTTCGGGCCGCTCGAAGGGGTGGTGTGCACCACCCACTTCCGGCCGGAGATCGAGCTGAAGGGTTCGGTGGTGTGCGTGACCGCCGCCGGACGGAAGATTCTCTTCGCCGAGGAGGCGCTGCCCGCTCTGCGGCTGCTGCTGAGCGGTGGCCCCGCCGACCTGCAGGCCGTGGAGACGGCGGTGGGCTTCGAGGTGTCCGAGGTTGCCGAGACCCTGGTGAAGGAGGGACTGTGCGCGCCGCTCATCCCCGAGTTGTCCTCGGGCTTCACCGGTCTCGTCACGAGCCCGCTGTCCTGAGAGAGGCGCTCGACCTGGGGGTCGGGGCTCTCGATACGAGCTCCAACTACCTGGGGTTCCGTTCGCACGAGACGTTGGCGCGGGTCGCCGCCGACCTGTTGCCGCGGTTCAGGGTGTCGACGAAGGTCGGGTACTTTCCGGTGCCCGGCCGGGCGTCGGAACACTCGCTGGACCCGGAGCGTCTGCGTGCGGCGGTGGAGCGCGCGGCCCGGGACCTGGGGCGGGAGCCGGATGTGGTGCTCTTGCACAATCCGGAGCACAGCCTGTCAGCAGGTCCCGAGGCGGAGCGTTGCGAGCGGCTGGCGGCTGCCTGCCGCGTGCTGGAGGAGGCCGCCTCGAGCGGTGTGTGCGGGTCCTGGGGCATCTCGTCCTGGGACCCGCGCCCTCTGGGCGCGCTCGCGGTGAGGCTGCCTCGTCCCGACGTCCTGATGGTGCGCTGCGGCCTGCTGGTCAGGACCGAGGTCCTCGAGTCCGCTGAGCTGCTCGCCGCGAAGCTGGGGCCGTCGCAGCTGTGGGGGATGAGTCCCTTCGGCGGCGGCGCGGCAGACTCCGTGTGGGAGCGGTTCGACCCGGGGGTCTTCCTGCGCGAGGCGGAGCGGGCCACGGTGATGCAGGCGGCGTTCCGCGCTGCCTGCCGCCTCCCCGAGGTGGATGCGGTGGCGGTCGGTACGGACAACCCTGTCCATCTGCGGGAGCTGGTGGGTTCGCTGGCTCTCGAGGTGGACGAGGAGGTTGTGATCAGGTATCGCCGCCTGCTGCAGGAGGCTGCCGGCAGGAGCCAGGACCGGCAGTGAGCCGGGCTGCGGGCCCGCGCGTGCGCGGGCCCGCGACTCCGTATGAGGAAGGGCGCCACCACGACCGGCCGGGCCTGGAGACCAGGTCCGGCCGGTCGTGTCCGAGGGGAAGTCCGGGGCGCGGTCGACCGACACGGGTGTCGGTCCATCGGTGGGCGGGTCCCCGAGCGTTGCGGTGGTCTCCGTCGGGGAGCGGATGCAGGGCCGGGCCCTGGCCGACGCGGCGCTGTGTGCGGCAGACGGAGCGCGGCACGGGCGGGGTGATCTTCTGCGTGGTGAGGTCCGCCGTCATCGGGGGGCACCGCTGTAGGGTCACGATCCCCCGACCGGCTCTGCGGCTCGGCGGGTCTGCTGAGGCCCGGCCGTCCGTGGCGGCGCGTACGGGACCCCGCCCCGGTGAGAGCGGGGTGTGGCCCCGGGCGTCGGCTTGCCTGGGTGTTCTTCCGGTCCCCGGCGGTGAGGGGTGACCACTGCTGTGGTGGGGGGCTCTGCGCCCCCCTTCCCGGTGCCTGAGCCTGCCCCACGCCAGGGCGGGGGGTCAACCGAGCGAAAGACGCACTCGGTTGACCCCCCGCCCCGACGCGGCGCTGTCGGCCGATCACCGGGAAGGGGACCACAGAGCCCCGGGCCGCAGCAGCGGCCATCCCTCCCGGTCACCGCACAGGAGGAACCGTGGAAGAGATCACCGTCGAGCAGGCGCTGCAGGTCCTGGCCAAGAAGCTCCCCTACTTCGCCACGGCGACCGGGCACGTGGCGAGGACCTTCGTGAACCAGAAGGGCGACTGGGCGACGCTCACCGTCCGCGTGACGAACCAGAACGAGGCGACCCGGCGGGAGGACGACTACATCTCCTTCGTCACCACGAACCGCGGGTGGATCGACGTCATCACGTCGCTCGGAAAGGGTGACTTCGTGAGCGCCCTCAGCCTCGAGTACAAGCACGGGGCCAAGAGGCCCAACGGGACCTACGGCAGCGACCAGCTGGTGCTCAGCGAGGTCGTCGTCCGCCGGAAGGCCGAGGAGCCGGTGGCCACGCCGAAGTTCCTGCAGGGCCTGGTGAAGTAGTCGGCCCCGGGAGGGGGCGGCAGCCCGCTGCCCCCTCCCGCTCCGCAAGGGCGGTCCCTGGGCTGAGGGGCCGTCCTTCGGCGTGTCCGGCTCGCCGCAGCGCGGGGCTTCCCCTTCCGGGCGGCCGCATCCGGCCGTCCTCGACAGTCAGAAGTCCGCAGTGAGTACGAACGTCATGTCGGGTGCGCCCACCGCTTCCGTGCAGCCGTCGGCTGCACGGAAGCGGTCGGCGCGGCATGGTTCCGCTCCGCTCGAAGTGCTGGTGGAGGTCGTTGTCGCGGCCGGTCGGGTTCGGCTGTCGCGGGTCCGCCGCGGGTCAGTTGGCACGTGCTCCCCTGCTGTGTGCACCGGGGAGCCACCGAGCCACGCGTGACCGCGTCGGCTCCCCGGCGAGCTTCCCCTGCCTGCCCTCCGGCGTTCGGTGCCGGGGCGGCAGCCCTCCGCGGGAGCCGTGTTCGGCCCTGCCCGCCGCTTGCAGCCTGCGGCAGGGGTGGGGTGGCCGCAAACGGAGAGCGTGTTTGCCCCCACCCCGCCCCTGCCGCTCGTCGGCTGCGCCGGGCAGGGCCGAACACGGTCCGCCTCCTGGACGGAGGCCACCGTCCGGCACGACCGGAGGAGGAGTACCCCCATGAAGGAGCAGGACGCCAAGGACACCGACGGCCGTCAGACCGACGACCTTCCCCGCCTGACCCGGCCCCCGCGGCCCGGTGGCGGCGGGTCCGGCCCGGACGAGAGCTGAACCCGGCCCGGCCGGACAGTCGGCTCCGGTGCTGCCGATTGCGGCGGCGCCGGAGCCTTCGTCGTGTTGCTGTCGCCTCAGCACCCGCCTGCCGGGCTCGGGACAGTCAATCGTCGGTGACCGCAGGGCGGCGCCCTGCGGTCCGTGGTGGGCCCTGCCCGCCGCTTGCAGCCTGCCCCGGGGGCGGGGCGGCCGCAAACGAAGAGCGCGTTTGCCCCCACCCCGCCCCCGGGGCTGATCGGCTGCGCCGGGCAGGGCCCACCACGGACCGCACCAAGCGGCCTCCCCTCTCCGGCGGAGAGGACTCACGTCATGAAGCACCTCACGCGGAAGATCGTGCAGACGCTGGCGACCCTGAGCAACGCATGCCCGAGCAGGGAGGGCGGCAGCTGCGTGTACCTCCTGGGCCGGTGCCTCAAGTGCAACGGGAGCGAGAGCTGAGCCGGCCGCTGTGAGGCCCGGCGCCCGCCGCTCTGCGGTGGGCGCCGGGCCTCGTCCGGTGTCCGTGGCGCGGGGCCGCTGCTCGCTCCGCGCACCGCGGCCCTGCCGAGAATCGCAGCGGCCCGCTCTGCAAGAGGCGCCTCGGCTCCGGTGCTGCCGATCGCGGCGGCGCCGGGCCTGGTTCGTGCCGGGGGCCGACCGGATGCCCGTTGCGCGGAGCCGTCGTCCGTGACTCCGGCTCTGGTGCCGGTCGCCGCCCCCTGCCGCGGCTGCCGCCGGGCGCGGGTGGGCGGTGGCCCCTGCCCGCCGCTTTGAGCCTGCGCTCCGCCGGGGCGGGAGGCAACCGGACTCGTTCCTCCCCCGGTTGCCTCCCGCCCCACCGCAGCGCGGTCGGCACGCGTCGGACAGGGGATCACCACACGCCGCGGACAGCGGCGGGGTCCCTTTCCAAGAAGGAGGGAACATGAACAGGCGCCTGATCACGACGGTGGTCATGGCCCTCGTGCTGGTGCTCGGCATGGTCTTCGTGGTCGCGCAGTGCCAGGCCGACGACGACGGCTGCAGCGACAACAGCCTCGGTACGACGACGATGCAGACCGTCGCGTTCTCCCCGTCCACGCACGGCGGGAAGTCCACCGTCAAGCACGACGGGAAGTCGAAGCCCGGGAAGCACCGCAGTGGTTCCGGCGGCATCTTCATCTTCCACGACGACTGCGACTGAGATCTGTCCCGGTCGCCGCTCAGCCGCACGAGCAGGTGCGGCTGAGCGGCCGGAGCCCGGGGGAGGGAAGGAGAAGAGCCCTGTGCCTGCCGGAGAGCCGGCGGACACAGGGCCCTTCTCGTGTTCCCGGGCCGACGCATGGCAGTACTCGACGAGTGTCCGACACAGGTCCCGTTCGGACGTCAGCCGCTGCCATCCGCCTACCGCGCTTGTCGGCCGCCTACCGTGCCGCGTGCTGTCCAGGGATGTCGAGACGTCCCGCACCTCGGCATCGACCAGACCCCCGGCGGACCGCGCCTCGCGCCAGTTCGCCCGTTCTCCTGCGCGGCTTTCGCAGACGCCTGTCCGGAGTGCCCTGGCCGGTCTGCCCTTCCCGCCCCACGAGCCTGCACCACGCCGGGACCGGGGGGCAACCACCGCTCCGCAGCGGTTGCCCCCCGGTCCCGGCGCGGCGCGGACGACGTCGTGCCGGGAAGGGCAGAGCGCCCAGGGCGGCCCGCACGGGCGCTCCCCGGCTGTCTACAGCAGAGGAGCTGTCATGTTGTTCTCGGATTGCTACCGGCTCGTACTCAAGGGTCTGGTGGTCAGGGTCGCGTCCGCGGGAGTCCCGGACGAGGGCAAGGGAACGGTCGTCCTTCAGGTGGAGGTCCCCCGGCAGGGACGCCGGCCGTGGGAGCAGCGCTCGGACTCGTGGATCGTCGAGGTCCCCACCGAGCAGCTGGAGGCCGCCCAGGCCCTCTACGCCCCGGAGGGCAAGGCCATGCGGGACGTGGAGTACCGGTGGGTCTCGGTCGAGATCGGCGCGGGACACCTCAAGAAGTCGAGGCCGTTCGCCTGGCTGCGCCGCCTTCTGCGGCAGCCGCTGGAGATCGGTGACGTGAGGCGGGTGGAGTTCGCCGACCTGTACGAGGACGAGACCGTCTAGGACGTCACGGTGTCGGCAGGCCCCGGTCTCCCACTTCGGTGGGAGGCCGGGGCCTTCTCGTGTGTTGTTCCGGGGCCGGGTTCCGGTCGGGAGCCGGCCTGGGGGCCGTGCGGATGCGTGGTGCGGGCCGGTGGCTTCCGCCGGCATGTCGCAGACGGCTCAGGTGAGTGCTGTCTGCTGCAGCAGCCGTCGGGGCACGGCGAGTGCCGTCCGGCCTGGCGGTCGACGTGTGTCGTTGCCCGACGCATGTTGTTTCCCGGGGTGCGGTGGTGCCTCGTACCGGATCGGTGCGGTAGCCGCGGAGGGTTGCGAGGCCGGGGCTCGTTGCGTGGGCCGGCTGTTCCAAGGGCGGGTTCCGTGGAGTGAATCCGGGGGCTGGATCACGTCGAGGGATGCGGCCTGGGCAGATGCCCTGCTGTCGGCGCGGTGGTCCGGGGGTGTCGTCTGCTGCTGTCTGCTGTCTGCTGTCTGCCGGCTGTTGGCTGTTGGCTGTTGGCTGCGGCGCAGGTGTCGGTGTCGGTGATCGTTCGGGAACGTTGCGGGCCGGGACGGTTGTCTGCGGGGCAACGGTGGTGCTTCTGCTGCGGTGGGCGGGTGTCGTGGCGGCGGTGACGACGCTTGTGGGGGACCTGCGGGCGAGGTGCTCGGACGTGTGGTCGTCCGGCTGGACAGCGGAACGTCCTCTTCGGTCGTGAGCTGTGCAGGTGGTCGCTCGTGAGCGTCGCGTGCGGGCGGGGAGGCCCGACGGTACGACGCGGCCGCCTCTTCCGTGGCTGCCCAAGGTCTTCTGAGGCCCGAGCGCAAGGACTTCTGAGACGCGATCGTCAGCCCGGCTCGTGTGGAGCCACGCCCGCCTGTTCCTCCCGCAGGACCGGGGCGCGGGAGGCCCCGACACCCCGCCGAGAACGACCCGGCATCGGAGCTTGACAGGTGGTGGAGGTACCGGGCCTTGCTGCGCTGCGCCCCGGTACCTCCACCACCTGTCCCTGGCACCCCTGCCGGGACGTTCCCGGCGAGGCATCGGAGCTCGTCTTCCGGGTCCGAGCCTCCTCTGGGATTGGAGGTGTCATGTTCATGGCAAGTTACAGCAGCTTGGCCCTGAGGTGGTCGCTGACGAGGCATTTCAGCCCGCTGACGTGGGTGTTGACCTCGCTGTTCACCGGGGTCATGGGCTACTGGGTCCTGACTCTGACGATGCCGTGGTTCGTGTTCTCCACGACCGGCAGCACGAGCCACGCGGGGCTGGTCGTCTTCGCCGAGGTCGCGCCGGCCGTCGTGGCACGGTTCCTGGCCGGTCCGGTCGTGGACCGTGTGGGACTGCGCAGGACGACATGGATCGGTGCCGCGGTACAGACGAGCTGCATCGCGGCGATCGCCGTGCTCGTCAGCATGGACGCGCTGTCCTTCCCGGTGCTGCTGGCGCTTCTGGCATCGTCGGGCGCTGCGAGCGGAGCGGCTCTTGTGGCGATGAACGGCCTGGCTCCTGCGGCGGCGCGGTACGTCGGCGTCGCCGAGGGCCGCGGTATCAGCCTGGGGACGGCGATGGCGACGGCAGGCCAGGTGTTCGGCCCTTCCCTCGGTGCGCTTCTGGCGCCGGTGCCGGTGATCGGCCTGTCCGTGGTGGCCGCGTTGTTCGCCGCGAACGCTCTGATCGTCGGTCTGGCGTTGCCGCACGGCATGGAGCCGGACCACGCTCAGGCGGACCCGGGCGAGGGCAAGTTCGGGTACTGGCGGAGTCTCCGCGAAGGGGTCAGCTACTTCCGCAGGGACGGCCTGTTGGTCAGGCTGCACGTGATGCTGGGCTCCATGGAGTTCCTCGTCGCGCCGATGAGTGGTGTGTTCCTGCCCCTGTGGGCCAGGGAGACCCACGCCGGTCCGGGAGCGATCGGGGCGCTCGTCAGCGCGGCGGCGTTCGCCGGGTTCGCGGGAAGCCTGGTCGCCGTGCCGGTCATCGAGCGGGTGCGGCCCTCGGTGATCATGGCCGTCGGTTACCTGCTGATCGTGCCTCAGCCGCTGGTGCTGGCCCTGGGGGCACCGACGTGGCTCGTGATGGTGTGCTGGATCGCTGCCGGATTCGCCGGAGCGTTTCCCTACTCGGTGGTGGGGAGGATCCTCTACCAGTGGCCCCCGGAGAAGTTCCGGAGCCGGGTCAGGTCCGTCGGCGGTGCGGCGTCCAAGACGGGCGGCGCTCTCGGCGGTCTCGTCGCCGGGCTGATCGTGGACCGCTTCGGACTGACCGTGCCGCTGCTCGTGGCCGCGGTCCTGTACCTCCTGGTGACCCAGAGCACGGTGCTCCGCAAGGAGGTCCGATCGCTCACCCCGAAGATCCGTGAGGACCGTCCGAAGGCAGGGCTCCTGGTGAAGGAGCCCACCGGGTGACCGGCTGGCCGCTGCCCACTCCCGTGGGCAGTGGCCGGCTGAGTGACCGCGGTCGGCGTACGGCCCGGGCGCCGTTGGGCACCGGGCTGTATTTCCTGCGGACGCGTCTTCCTGCACGACGCGCAGCACTCTTGCCGGGGGCCGGGGGCCGGGGGCCGGGGGCCGGGGGCCGGGGGCCGGGGGCCGGGGCCGGGCCCGGAGTCGGAAGTCGGAGCCGAGGGTCGGGGCGCCGCTCGTCGTCCTCCTCCCTTCCCCGAGCCGGTACTTGCTCCCCGTCCTGCGCACAGAGTCGGGTGGAGCATGGCCTGTGCGCGTCACTCGCCGCGTCGAGCGAGCACCGAGCACCCTGCTGACGTCCTCGCAGAGCATGCCCGCGCCGTTCCGAGGCGTTGCTCGGGTGCGAT
>NZ_FOGO01000022.1 GCF_900111245.1 Streptomyces qinglanensis
GCGAGTTGGGGGCGGCCGACTTCGACGACGTCTTTGTCGTCCACGCCGACCTCGGCGAGCCGGTAGCGCTCGCGGGCGGCCTCTCCGGCGACCCACACCTGGTCGTATGCCTTGGCGTAGGGGTTGCAGGAGGAGAGCTTGTCGGACTCGCCGTGGTTGATGAAGGCGTGCTTGAGGGTGGGGATCCGCAGGACCTGGGAGGTCTTGCCGGAGTTGGCCGGGTGCAGCAGCACCTTGAGCGTGGAGTGCTCCAGGTGCATCAGATGGGAGACCTTGGGGATGCAGACGATCGGGACGTCGGTGGCGTCGATCTTCTGCACCATGAACCGCTCACGCAGCACGATCAGCGGCCGCCCCTCCAGCTCCGCCAGCGTCGAGAGCCACATGTTCGCCTGGTACGCCGACGTCGTCCCGCCCGAGAAGTACATCCCCGTGGTCGGCCGGTACTCCGCGAGCCACCCGTCCAGCCACGCCAGCGCCTCCTCCTCACCGGCCACCCGCCTGCCGGGCAGCAGCCGCCCGGCCAGATGGGCGGTCCCCAGCAGCAGCCCGGCGCAGCAGCCCCAGGCCGGAACCGACGCCCACACCGGATCGCCGGACACGGCAGCGGCACTCATCCCGGCCGTGGTGAGCGCCGCGACGGCCGTCAGCCGCACGGTCGCCCGCTGGGCGAACAGCGCGGGCGGCGCGGGCGAGAGCCGGAGCGCGGAGGTGTCGATGTTGCGAGTGACCACCGGGAGCCGCCGCCGGTCGCGCACGGCGGCCGCGACGGCCTGGATGGAGAAGTGCAGGACCCAGCAGAGCAGCACCGCGCCCGGCAGCAGCGCACCGGCCCCGGCGGGGTGCAGCACCCCCAGCCCGCCCAGCCCGCCCAGCAGCAGCGCGTCCCGCAGCAGTTGCCGTACCGGCGGGGTGAGCTGCGCCCGGCGCAGTTCCCGCACCACCTGCTGCGCGCCGTAGGGCAGCAGCACATCGGTCAGCAGGCCGAGCAGCGCGCCCGCGACGACGAGGAAAGCGTGCGGGTAGGCGATGCCCAGCACCTGGAGCAGACAGCCGGCGGCCAGCAGCACCAGCGCCGCCGCGGACCCGGCCCGGTGCCGCAGGGCGGCGCGGCGCTGCCGCCGCAGCCCCGCTTCGCCCCCGGTACGGCCCGCACGGTGGACGGCCACCGCTGCGCCGGTGCCGGTCCCGGAGCGGCCGGAGCCGGTCACCGGGTCGAGTACGAGCGTGTCGGCCTCGTCCACCCCCGGCGGGCCGCCCGCGGCGTCCGGCCGCCTGCCGGCGTCCCCGCCCGCACGGCTGCCGCCGACCGCGTCGCCGTCCTCGTGCGCGCCGCTGTCGTCGTTCGCGTCGTCCACTCCGTCCACCAGCACACCCACACTTCACCGTAGGCAGCACCGGTGCGGCCCGTCGCGGCACAGGCGGCCGAACGCGTGACCGCCGCGCCGCGGGAAGGTCCCGCGGCGCGGCGGTCAGGGTGTCCGGTGCCGGACCCGGGTCAGCGGTTGCTGCGCAGCAGGGTGCGCATCGTCCGCATCGCCACCGAGAGGTTGGCCAGGTCGAAGGTCTCCGACGCCTGGATCTCGTCCAGGGTGGCCCGGGCGCGGACGAGGATCGCGTGGTTCTTCTCCTCCCACGCCTCGTACCGCTCCTCCGACGACGCGGCGCCGTCCCCGGCCGCCAGCACGTCGGCCGTCAGCAGTTGGTGCGCCGCGTAGAGGTCCTCGCGGATGGAGGAGCGGGCCATGGACTGCCAGCGGTCGGCGCGGGGCAGCTCGCTGACCCGGCCCTGGAGCTGGGTGATGCCCAGCCGGTCCGCGAGGTCGAAGTAGACCTCGGCCACATCCATCAGGCCCATGTCCGTACGGCCCTCGACGGCCACCACGTCCAGCGCGGAGAACGCGGCCGCCGAGCCCGCCAGGCGCAGCGCCAGCTCCGAGGGGACACCGGCGCCCGACAGCTTGTCGTACACCCGCTGGTGCCACTTGAGGTCGTCGCCCTTGAGCAGCTTGGGCAGCTCCGCCCAGACCGCCTCGACCCGGTCGGCGAACAGCTCGATGGTGTCGGCCAGCTCCAGCGGCTGCGGGCGGTTGTTGAGCAGCCAGCGGGTGCCGCGCTCCACCAACTGCCGGGAGCGCAGCCGGATGTCGGTCAGGACGTTGGCGGCGACCTCGTTGTCCAGCGACTCGACGGCGTCCCAGATGTCGCCCAGCCGGAAGATGGCCCGCGCGGCGGTGTGGGCGCGCACGATCTCCTCCGTGGAGGCCCCCGACTCCTCCATCATCCGGTGGACGAAGGTCGAGCCGGAGGTGTTGACCGTGTCGTTGACCAGCAGCGTGGTGATGATCTCGCGGCGCAGGGCGTGGTTGGCGATCTGCTGGCCGAACCGCTCGCGCAGCGGCTCGGGGAAGTAGGCGTACAGCAGCCCCTCGAGGTACGGGTCGTCCGGCAGCGAGGTCCCGATCAGCTCAGCAGTGATATTGATCTTGGTGTACGCGAGCATCACCGCGATCTCCGGCTGCGTCAGCCCCTGGCCGTTGCCGCGCCGCTCCCGCACCTGCCGGTCGGAGGGCAGGAACTCCAGCGGCCGGTCGAGCTTGCCCTCCTTGGAGAGCCGGCGCATCTGCCGCTGGCTGGCCAGCAGCAGACTGGCCGCCTGGGCCAGCGAGTTGGCCAGCGCCGCGTTCTGCGCGTAGTTGTTGCGCAGCACCAGCATGCCGACCTCGTCGGTCATCTCCGCCAGCAGCGCGTTGCGCTGCTTGACGGTCATGTCCCCCTCGGCCACCACCGAGTTCAGCAGGATCTTGATGTTCACCTCGTGGTCGGAGGTGTCCACCCCGGCGCTGTTGTCGATCGCGTCGGTGTTGATCCGGCCGTCGTTCGACGCGAACTCGATCCGGCCCAACTGGGTGCAGCCGAGGTTGCCGCCCTCGCCGACCACCTTCACCCGCAGGTCCTGGCCGTCCACCCGGATGGCGTCGTTGGCCTTGTCACCGACGTCCGCGTCGCTCTCCGACGACGCCTTCACATAGGTGCCGATGCCGCCGTTCCACAGCAGGTCGACCGGGGCGGTGAGGATGGCCCGCATCAGCTCGGCGGGCGTCATCTTGGTGACCCCCGGCTCGATGCCCAGCGCCTCGCGCACCTGCGGGGTGATCGGCACCGACTTGGCGCCGCGGGGGTGGATGCCGCCGCCCTGCGAGATCAGCCCGGAATCGTAGTCCGCCCAGGACGAGCGCGGCAGCTCGAACAGCCGGCGGCGCTCGGCGTAGGAGGTGGCCGCGTCCGGGTCGGGGTCGAGGAAGATGTGCCGGTGGTCGAAGGCGGCCACCAGCCGGATGTGCTCGGAGAGCAGCATGCCGTTGCCGAACACGTCACCGGACATGTCGCCGACGCCGACCACGGTGAAGTCCTCGGTCTGGGTGTTGTGGCCCAGCTCCCGGAAGTGCCGCTCGACCGACACCCACGCACCGCGCGCGGTGATGCCCATGCCCTTGTGGTCGTAGCCGGCCGAACCGCCGGAGGCGAAGGCGTCGCCGAGCCAGTAGCCGTAGGACTCGGCGACCTCGTTGGCGATGTCGGAGAACCTGGCGGTGCCCTTGTCGGCGGCGACGACGAGGTAGGTGTCGTCCTCGTCGTGCCGCACCACGTCCCGCGGGTGCTCGACCGCCCCGGAGACGAGGTTGTCGGTGACGTCCAGCAGACCCGAGATGAACGTCCGGTAGCAGGCGATGCCCTCGGCCTGCCAGGCGTCCCGGTCGGCGGCCGGGTCCGGGAGCTGCTTGCCGACGAAGCCGCCCTTGGCGCCCACCGGCACGATGACGGAGTTCTTGACCTCCTGGGCCTTGACCAGGCCGAGCACCTCGGTACGGAAGTCCTCCCGGCGGTCCGACCAGCGCAGGCCGCCGCGGGCGACCTTGCCGAACCGCAGGTGGACACCCTCCACGCGCGGCGAGTACACCCAGATCTCGTACTTGGGGCGCGGCGCGGGCAGGTCCGGGATGGCCTGCGGGTCCAGCTTCATCGACACATAGGGGTGCGGCTCGCCGTCGCTGTCCCGCTGGAAGTAGTTGGTGCGCAGGGTCGCGTTGATGACGGTCAGGAAGGAGCGCAGGATGCGGTCCTCGTCCAGGCTGGCCACCTGGTCCAGCGCCCCGGCCAGCTCCTCCAGGATGCCGTCCGTCAGCTCGTGCCCCGCCCACCGCCGGGCCGGGTCCAGCCGGGCCTCGAACAGGTTGACCAGCAGCCGGGTGGTGTGCACGTTCCCGCGCAGCGTGTCCTCGATGTAGGACTGGCTGAATTTGGCCCCCGCCTGGCGCAGGTACTTCGCATACGCGCGCAGCACCATCGCCTGCCGCCAGGTCAGTCCCGCGGAGAGCACCAGCGCGTTCAGCCCGTCGTTCTCGGCGCGGCCGGTCCACACCGCGGCGAACGCCTCCTGGAAGCGCTCGCGGGCCTCCTCCTCCAGACCGCGCCGGCCGTCCGGCATCCGCAGCCCGAAGTCGTAGATCCAGGCGTGCGAGCGGTCGGCGCAGCGCAGCTCGTAGGGCCGCTCGTCGACCACCTCGACGCCCATCGCCTGCAGTCCCGGCAGCACGGCCGAGAGGGAGACGGGGCTGCCGGTCCGGTACATCTTGAAGCGGCGCTCACCCGGGCCCGCACCGACCGGCTCGTACAGGCTCAGCGAGAAGTCGCTCTCCTGCCCGCCCTGCACCAGCTCCTCCAGGTGCTGCAGGTCGGCGACCGCGGCACGCGGCGAGAAGTCCGCCTTGTAGCCCTCGGGGAAGGCCCGCGCGTACTTCTGCGCCAGCTCGGCGGCCTGCTCCTCGCCGCACTCGGCGATCAGCGCCTCGTTGAAACCGTCCGCCCACGAGCGGGCCGCCTCGGCCAGCCGGGACTCGATGCGCTCGATCTCCGCGTCGGTCAGCTCGGCGAGCTGGGCGCCGGGCCGCACCCGGATGACGAAGTGCAGCCGGGAGAGCACCGACTCGGTGTTCCACGCGGTGAAGTCGACGCTGGTGCCGCCCAGCTCCTCGGTGAGGATCTCGGTCAGCCGCAGCCGCACCGCGGTCGTGTAGCGGTCGCGCGGGAGGTAGACGAGCGCCGAGTAGTACCGCCCGTACTCGTCCTTGCGCAGGTAGAGCCGCAGCTTGCGGCGCTCCTGGAGGTAGAGGACGGAGGTGACGATGGAGCGCAGCTCCTCGACCGAGGTCTGGAACAGCTCGTCGCGCGGGTAGGTCTCCAGGATCTGCAGCAGGTCGCGCCCGGCGTGGCTGTCGGGCGTGAAGCCCGCGCTCTCCAGCACGTCGGCGACCTTGCGGCGGACCACCGGCACCCGGCGCACCGACTCGGTGTAGGCGGCGGACGAGAACAGCCCGAGGAAGCGGCGCTCCCCGACGACGTTGCCCGCCTCGTCGAACTTCTTGACGCCCACGTAGTCGAGGTACGACGAGCGATGCACGGTCGCACGGCTGTTCGCCTTGGTGAGGACCAGCATCTGGTGCTCGCGCGCCTTGGCGCGCGCGTCCGCGGGCAGCCGGTTGAAGGACGGCGAGACCGGGTGGCTCTCCTCGGTGCTGCGGTGCGGGTCGGCGCGCAGGATGCCCAGCCCCGTGCCGGGCAGCGGTGCGAGGCTCAGCTCCTCGCCGCCGTCACCCTGCCCGGAGCCGTCCGAGCCCTCCTCGACGTCCAGCGCGTACTCGCGGTAGCCGAGGAAGGTGAAGTGGTCGTCGGCCAGCCAGCGCAGCAGCTCCCGGGCCTCCTCGATCTCCTCCCGGGGGAGCTCGTCGGTGGGCTCGCCGGGCAGCTCGTCGGCGATGCGCAGGGCCGCACCGCGCATCTTCTGCCAGTCCTCCACCGCCTCCCGCACGTCCGAGAGGACCCTGCGCAGGTCCGCGGCGATCTGCTTGAGGTCCTCGCGGTCCGTCTCGCGGTCGATCTCGACGTGGATCCAGGACTCGACCACCGCGTCGTGCGGCAGCTTCCCGTTCCCGGCCGCCCCGGCGCCGTCCTGCGCACCGGCCGCGGGCTCACCGACCCCCGTGGCCCGGGTGTCCGGCAACTGGGTGTCCGGCACCTGCGCGAGGTCGTCCCGGCCGACCGAGAGCACCTCCAGCAGCTTTCCCGTCAGATCCCGGCGGACCACCATCTGCGGGTGGATCACCGCATGGATGCCGCGCCCCTTGCGCGAGAGCTCGTTGGTGACCGAGTCGACCAGGAACGGCATGTCATCGGTGACGACCTCCACCACCGAGTGCGTGCACGACCAGCCGTTCTCGTCTATCGACGGCGAGTACACGCGGACGTCCGCCGTGCCCTGCGGCCGCTCCTCGGCGAGCCGGTAGTGGGCGAGAGCACCCCCGAGGACGTCGACCGGATCGCGGTCGGCGAGATCTTCCGGGGCCGTGTGCAGGTAGTACCGCTGGAGATACGCACCAAGGGCGTCGTCCTGGGGTCCCTGGACCGGGTGGCGCCCCTGGGCCGGACTCCGTTCAGCCACCCGCGCGGCTTCCGCCAACCGCTCGGCCTTTGCTTCTTCCAGCTTGCTCTGCATGTCCTCTGGCTCCTGTCGCGCGCCGTTGCGTGACGTCGGGAAAATGGAGGCACGGCACCGGAACGACGCGGGGTCTCCGCTCGGGTCCGCCGCTGTGCCGGGAGAGACGACCAGCGGCGCCCCGCCCGCGCTGCCGCGGGGGGCGCTGTACGGAGGATCGCTCGGGCGCTGATCCTCCGGTGGATATCGCGCTGATCACGTGGGTAAGGCTATCGCCCCCGGACGCCGACACGTCATGGGCCTTATATGTACGAATAGGGAGAACGCCGAGATCGTCTTCTCCGAACCGGCCAGTTGGACCGGTTCCGGGAAAACTTCTGGCAAAGCGGCGTTCCGGGGGCACGCTCGGGGAGACGGTGCGAGCGGCCCGGACGGTTCCCCCGTCCGGGCCGCCGGGGTCGTGCCGGCCGCGGCTGCCCCCGGGCAGCGTGCTCCGTGCGGCCGCCGCGGCGGCGGGCCGCCGCGCCCCCTGCCGCGCCGCCGCCATCCCAGGCAGCACCCCACGCACCCCGGGCACCCCGGGTCTACTCCCGCGCCCCGGACGGGTCCGGCCACGGCTCAGCGGCCAGCAGCTCCGCCGTCCGGACGGCCTCGTGCAAGGTGTCGACCACCGGGACGCCCGCCTCCTCCAGACTCGCGCGGCTGTGCGAGCCGCCGGTGAACAGCACCGCACGGGCACCCGCGTGCGCCGCCGCCGAGGCGTCGTCCACGGCGTCCCCGATCACCACCGTGCGGCGCGGCTCCACACCGCCGAGCGCGGCGAGGTGCCGCACCATCTGCGCCGCCTTGCCACCGCCCGAGGGGCCGACCGCGCCGTCCACCCGCACGAAGTGCTCCTCGATACCGTAGGTGCGCACCAGCGGCAGCAGCCGGTCGTGCGGCGCCAGCGAGCAGAGCGACTGGGTGCGACCCGCCGAACGCCCGGCGGCCAGCAGTTCGGCGGCTCCCTCGGCGAGCCCCGCCTGCGGGGCCAGGGCCCAGTAGTGCCGGTGGAAGGTCTCGTCCATGACCTGCCACTCGTCGTCGGTGGGCATTCTGCCGAGCAGCCGCTCGTAGAAGCGCGGCACCGGTACGCAGAACAGCTCCCGGTACCGCTCCAGTGTGATGCTCGGCATACCGAGCTCGCCGAACGCGGCGTTCGTCGCCTCGATGACCGTGTGGATGTCGTGCAGCAGCGTGCCGTTCCAGTCCCACACGATGTGCGCGGACTGCTCTTCTCGCCCCAGGACCATGCAGCCGACGGTAGGAGAGGGCACTGACATCGCGACACCGATTTCCCGCCCGCTGACGGGCGGCGCCCGCCGCGGGCACCGTCCGTCGGCGGCAGACGGTGCCCGCCGCGGAAGGGCGGGCGGTTCGTCAGCGGCGTCAGCGGTGCGTCAGCCGTCCGCTCCGTGCGCGGCGCCTCAGCCGACGAGCGCGGGGATCTCCTGGGTGGCGAACCACAGCAGCTCGTGGTCGTCGGCGCGGTCCACCACCTGCTCCGCCCGCTCGTCCCCGGCCAGTGCCGCGGACAGCGCACCGACCGCGGCGGTCACGTCGTCGACCGCGTCCTCGGCGTCGAGGTGGACGGCGGCCGCCTTGGTCAGCGGGACGGCGGCGGTCAGCCGGACCCGGCCGACGGCCCCGGCATCCGCCTCGGCACCGCCCTGGGACCCGTCGTCCTGCTCGTCGGGGACGACGGTCCCGTCGGCGGCCTCCAGCGCGACGACGACCCGGCGGCGCGCCGCCTCGTACTGGTCGGCCAGCAGCCGCAGCGAAGCACCGGCGGCCTGCCGCAGCGCCGCGTACTCCAACTCCTCCGCGTCCTCCGAGCCCCACCACGCGCGCAGCCCGGGAGTGACCGCATACGCCTCGACAGGGGCCGGTCCCAGCTCACCCGCGCCGTGCGCCTCGCTCAGTGCGGGCAGGGTCAGAGGGACATAGACACGCATGGGCTGCCGCTTTCGTGTATCGCCGGGACCGGATGCCCCGTCAGCATACGGGCACGCCCCGTACCGCGCCCTGCTCGGCGCCCGAACGAACCCGCAGGTGAACACGGCGCGAAGTCAACACCCGCGGGTCGACCCCACCGGATAGGGGAATCTGCCGCAGCCCCGCACCGGGCCGCCTCCGCGCATTGCGGCGCCCCGTGTTCCGCCGCTACAACCGTTGCCGTCCAGCCAGTTACCGCCCGGTATTCGCTCGCCGGGTCCCGGCACACACCCCGAGGGAGCCCATGACGACGCCCGTCTCCGAACCGGCATCCGGACGTCAGCCCCGCAGGCGCGGCCCGCGCCCGGCACCCACCCGACCGCCGACCCGGCGCGACAGCCGCCGCCCCGCCGACGCCGCGCTCCGCGCCGCGGCTCACCGCGCCCGCCAGGGCCGGCCCCCGTTCTGGTTCGCCCACCGGCTGCTGCTGGTGCTGAGCGGCCAGTGCCCCGTCCACACTCTCCTGGCCCACGTCCGCGGGCCCGCCTACGACCGGCTGACCGCCCTGGCCCCCTCGGCACCGCTGCGCCCCCGCGGCACGGACCGCACGGCACCCGAGGTGCTGGAGGCCCGCGGCACCCAGCCGCGGGCCGGTGTCATCGAAGCCTTCGCCCGCGTCGCCACCGGCGCCCACCAGCGCGCCATGGCCTTCCGCCTGGAATGGTGCCCGGACAACCGCTGGCGCTGCACCGCCGTCGAACTGGACGTCACCCCCGGTGGCTGAGCCCACCCGGACCTCGCGGGGGCACGCCCCCGCCCGGGGGCGTGCTCCCGCCCGGGGGTGCGCTCCCGAGCGGCCGGGCACCGCGGAGGGACAGCCGGTCGGGGCGGGGAAACCGAGCGCGTCCGAGGAACCGGGGGCCTCCGTGGGACCGGCGCCGCACCGTGAGGTCGGGAACGGTGTGGGCGCCCGGACACCCGAGACGCCGGGCACCGCACGGCCGAGGCGCCTGACCCGGGCGAAGGACCCGGCTCCGTCGAGAGGCCCGGCACCACCGAGCAGCCGAGCGCCGTCGAAAGGGCGGGCGCCGCCGAAGGCCCCGGCCCCCGGCCTCGGCGAGATACCCGGAACGCCCGGGAGGCCCGGCGTGCACGGCCGGAAGGCCGGAAGGCCGGAAGGCCGGAAGGCCGGAAGGCCGGAAGGCCGGAAGCCGCACGGGCGGGGAGAAGACCGGAGCAGCCGCGAGCGCGGCCGGGAGGCCACCGGACACGGCTGAGGGGCCGGGCACCGGGTGCCCGGCCCCTCAGGCCGTGCAGGAGTGCGCGAGCCGCCCTGGACTACCGCCGGACGGCAGTCGGCGTCGGCGGGCCGCGCACCGTGCTACTTCCGCTTCTTGCGCCCCTTCTGGGCCTTGCGGCGCTCGGCGCGGGTGAGGCCGTCGGCCGACGAGCGGACCGGACCGCCGCCGTTCTCGTCCGCCGTCTCGCTGGTGTCCAGATCGCGCTCGACCACGCCGCCCTCGGCGGTCGGCGCCGAGAAGTGCAGGCGGTCGGGGCGCTGCGGCTGGTCCAGCCCCTTGGCGTGGATCGCGGGAGCCGGCCCCGCGCCCGCACCGGCCGGTACCGCGTCGCGCGCGCCCTCCTTCTCCAGGGACGGCGCCGGTGCCTCGTCCTCGACCGGCACCTCCTCGACCTGCTGCTCGACCTGGACCTCCAGGTTGAACAGGTAGCCGACGGACTCCTCCTTGATGCCGTCCATCATGGCCTGGAACATGTCGTAGCCCTCCCGCTGGTACTCGACCAGCGGGTCCTTCTGGGCCATCGCACGCAGGCCGATGCCCTCCTGGAGGTAATCCATCTCGTAGAGGTGCTCGCGCCACTTGCGGTCGAGCACCGACAGCACCACGCGCCGCTCCAGCTCGCGCATGATCTCGGAGCCCAGTTCCTGCTCACGTGCGTCGTACTGCTCGCGGACGTCGTCCTTGATCGCCTCGATGATGAAGTCGGCGGTCAGGCCCTCGCGGTCGCCCGCGGCCTCCTCCAGCTCCTCGATGGTCACCTGCACCGGGTAGAGCTGCTTGAAGGCGCTCCACAGCCGTTCCAGGTCCCACTCCTCGGCGAAGCCCTCGACGGTCTCGGCCTGGACGTACGCCTCGATCGTGTCGTCCATGAAGTGCCGCACCTGCTCGTGCAGGTCCTCGCCCTCCAGGACGCGGCGGCGCTCGCCGTAGATGACCTCGCGCTGCCGGTTGAGCACCTCGTCGTACTTGAGGACGTTCTTACGGATCTCGAAGTTCTGCTGCTCGACCTGGGACTGCGCCGAGGCGATGGCGCGGGTGACCATCTTGTTCTCGATCGGGACGTCGTCGGGCACGTTGGCCATCGCCATCACGCGCTCCACCATCTGCGCCTTGAACAGCCGCATCAGGTCGTCGCCCAGCGACAGGTAGAAGCGGGACTCGCCCGGGTCGCCCTGCCGGCCGGAGCGGCCCCGCAACTGGTTGTCGATCCGGCGCGACTCGTGGCGCTCGGTGCCCAGCACGTAGAGGCCGCCCAGCTCCTTGACCTCGTCCACGGCCGCCTTGACCGACTTCTCGGCCTTGTCCAGCGCGGTGGGCAGAGCCGCCGCCCACTCCTCCGGGTGCTCGTTCGGGTCCAGCCCGCGGTCGCGCAGCTCGTTCTCCGCCATGCCCTCGGCGTTGCCGCCGAGCTTGATGTCGGTACCGCGGCCGGCCATGTTGGTGGCGACCGTGACCGCGCCCTTGCGGCCCGCCTCCGCGACGATCAGCGCCTCGCGCTCGTGGTTCTTCGCGTTGAGCACCTGGTGCGCGACGCCGCGCTTGGTGAGCTGCTTGGAGAGGTACTCCGACTTCTCGACCGAGGTGGTGCCGACCAGGATCGGCTGCCCGGACTCGTGCTTGTCCGCGATGTCGTCCACGACCGCGTCGAACTTGGCGACCTCGGTGCGGTAGATCAGGTCGGCCTGGTCCATCCGGGCCAGCGGGCGGTTGGTCGGGATGGGGACCACGCCGAGCTTGTAGATCTGGTGGAACTCGGCGGCTTCGGTCATGGCCGTACCGGTCATACCCGAAAGCGTGTTGTAGAGGCGGAAGAAGTTCTGGAGGGTGATCGTGGCGAGGGTCTGGTTCTCGTCCTTGATGTCCACCCCCTCCTTGGCCTCGATCGCCTGGTGCATGCCCTCGTTGTAGCGGCGTCCGGCGAGGATGCGGCCGGTGTGCTCGTCGACGATCATGACTTCGCCGTCCATGACGACGTAGTCCTTGTCGTTCTTGTAGAGCTCCTTGGCCTTGATCGCGTTGTTGAGGTATCCGACCAGCGGGGTGTTGACCGACTCGTAGAGGTTGTCGATGCCCAGCCAGTCCTCGACCTTGGCGACGCCGGACTCGTGGATGCCGACCGTGCGCTTCTTCTCGTCGACCTCGTAGTCGCCGGTCTCCGGCTTCTGGGTGCGCGGGTCGCCCGGCTCGCCCTTCTCCAGCCGCTTGACCAGCTTCGCGAAGTCGCTGTACCACTTCGTGGCCTGGTCGGCGGGGCCGGAGATGATCAGCGGCGTACGGGCCTCGTCGACGAGGATCGAGTCGACCTCGTCGACGATGGCGAAGTTGTGGCCCCGCTGCACCAGTTCGTCCTTCGACCACGCCATGTTGTCGCGCAGGTAGTCGAACCCGAACTCGTTGTTCGTGCCGTAGGTGATGTCGCAGGCGTACTGCTCGCGGCGCTCGGCCGGGGACATGTTGGCGACGATGCAGCCGACCTGCAGCCCGAGGAAGCGGTGCACACGGCCCATCCACTCGGAGTCGCGCTGCGCCAGGTAGTCGTTGACCGTGACGATGTGGACGCCGTCGCCCGAGAGCCCGTTCAGATACGCGGGCAGCGTACCGACCAGCGTCTTGCCCTCACCGGTCTTCATCTCGGCCACATAGCCGAGGTGCAGCGCGGCACCGCCCATCAACTGGACGTCGTAGTGCCGCTCGCCCAGCACCCGCTTGGCGGCCTCGCGGACGGTCGCGAACGCCTCCGGCATCAGGTCGTCCAGGCTCTCGCCCTCGGCGTACCGCTCCTTGTACTCGTCCGTGAGCGCGCGCAGTTCGGCGTCGGACAGGTCGACGAAGTCCTCTTCGATGGAATTCACCTGCCGCGCGACGCGGTCCAGCTTGCGCAGGATCTTCCCTTCACCTGCACGCATGAGCTTGCCGAAGACGGACACTTAAGGTGGCTCCTTGCCGGTCGGGCCTGGCACGGTCTGCACGGTCAGTGCGGATGTCGGTGCGGATCACCGAGGTCCTCTCCTTGCCGAGGGCCTGTACCGCACCGGCCATCGTATGCGAGGGACGACTGCCCCTGTACCCCCAACGTGCCGGAGCCCCCGAAGGTGCCGGGGACCCCGGCGGCACAATCGGCCTATGGAACCCATCACACTGCGCACCGGGCGGCTGCTGCTGCGCCCCTTCGAGGAGTGGGACGAGGCGGCACTCGCCGCGGCCTGCGACGACCCGGACATCCAGCGCTTCGTCCCGGTGCCCGAGCCGTACACGCTCAAGGACGCCGAGGAGTTCGTCCGGGGTGTGAGCGCGAACGGCTGGCGGGAGGACACGATGTACAACTTCGGCGTCTTCACCCGCGGCAGCACGGGCGGCGCCGCCGACGGGGGTGACGGCGGTGCGGAGGACGACCGTGCGGCGGACGGCGGCGGCACCGGCGGCGAACTGGTGGGCTCCACGGGACTGGTCCGGCTCTCCCTGCACACCGCCGAGCGGCAGGCCGAACTGGGTTTCTGGACGGCACGCGGCCACCGGCGCAAGGGCTACACCGCGGAGGCCGCGCGGGCCGTCGTGGACTGGGCGTTCACCGCACTGGGAGTGGAGCGGCTGGAGTGGCTGGCCCAGGTGGAGAACGCCGGATCACGCGCCGTGGCGCAGCGGCTCGGCTTCGTGGAGGAGGGCATCGCACGGGCACGCATCGTGCACAGGGGAACACGCCGCGACGCCCGCGTCGCCGCCCTGCTCCCCTCGGACCTGGGACACCCGCAGCCGACCCCCTATCTGCCCTCGTCGCCGCGCGGATAGCTCCCACGCCCCCCCGACGCAGCCCCACGGGGAAGCACGGGCGCGACCCGGGGTGGGCAGGCGCACGGGGAGGGCCGCTTGCGCCCCGCGGGCCGAAGCCGAGGAGGAGCCGACGGCTCGGCGCGGGGAGTGTCAGTGGCCCCGCCTAGGGTGTGCCGCATGACGACCGGTCTGCCCTCCACCGCTGTCCCGGCCGCCGGCGCCCACGCGCCGCGGGCCTCCCTCTCCGCTGCCGAGGCCCGGCGGATCGCCCTGCGTGCGCAGGGGCTGCTGGGAGCCCCGGACCGCAGGGCAGGAGCGCGCGGAGTGCTGCGGCACCTGGGCGCCGTCCAACTGGACACGATCTCGGTCCTGGCCCGTTCACACGAACTGGTGCCCTACGCCCGGCTGGGCGCTGTGGGCCGGCAGGCCGTGGAAGCGGCCTACTGGTCCGGAGCACACAGCTTCGAGTACTGGTCGCACGCCGCGTGCGTGCTGCCGATCGAGGAGTGGCCGCACTTCGCCTTCCGGCGCCGCGCCTACCGCGACCGCGGCCACCGCTGGCACCAGATGAAGGACCGGGAGGGCTCGTGCGCCGCCGTCCGCGACCGGCTCCGCGCCGAGGGTCCGCTGACCACGGCGGACCTGGGCGGCGGCCGGAACGGCGGCGAGTGGTGGGACTGGTCCGAGAGCAAGATCGCGGTCGAGTGGCTGCTGGACGTCGGGGAGGTCGTGGTCACCGAGCGGCGCGGCTGGAAGCGTGTCTACGACCTCGCGGAGCGCGCGGTCCCCGACGCCCTGTTCCACGACGACCTGGACGACCGCGCGTGTCTGCGCCGGCTCGTCACCCAGGCGGGATCGGCGCTGGGCGTCGCCACCCGGGCCGATCTGGCCGACTACCACCGCCTCAAGGCCGAACAGGTGGAGTCGGTGCTGCCGGACAGCGGACTGGTACCGGTCCGGGTGCAGGGCTGGCCCAAGCCGGGCTGGGCCGACCCGGCGGCCCTGGAGTCCGCGCCGCGCGGTCGGCACCGCACGACGCTGCTCTCCCCGTTCGACTCGCTGGTCTGGGACCGCCCCCGCACGGAACGCGTCTTCGGCTTCCAGCACCGGCTGGAGGCGTATGTCCCGAAGCCGAAGCGGGTGCACGGCTACTTCGCGATGCCCCTGCTGGCGGGCGGCGAACTCGTCGGCCGGGTGGACCCGGCCCGGGAGGGCACCACTCTGGTCGCCCGCCAGCTCTCCATGGAGAGCGCGAAGGCTGTGGAGCCGATGGCGCAGGCACTGTGCGAGGCCGCCGCGTGGGTGGGCTGCGACGCGGTGCGGGTGGAGCGCTGCGCCCCGGAGGAGCTGCGGCCCCGGCTCCGGTCCGCCCTCGACGCGCTGGGCGGGTGAGCCACCCGCTCTTCGGCGGCTCCTTGCCCGCGGGCGGCGGTCTGCCGCCCGTTCGCGGTGGTTTTCCGTCCACGCGCGGCGGACCGTTGCCCACGGGTCAGCGGATTTCGAGGATCTTCTCCCGCATCGCGTAGACCACCGCCTCCATCCGGGAGTGGAGCTGAAGCTTCTCCAGGATGTTGCGGACATGGTTCTTCACGGTGTTCTCGCTGATGAACAGCTCTTTGGCGATGTCCCGGTTGTTCATCCCGGTGGCCACCAGCTTGAGCACCTCCAGCTCCCGGTCGGTGAGCTTGGGCGCGGGCACCAGTTTGCTCTCGTCGGTGCGCTGGATCATGGATTTGAACTCGGTGAGGAGCTTCGCCGCCATCGACGGGCTGATCTGCGACTGGCCGTCGGCCACGGCCCGGATCGCCGTGGAGACCTCGTCCGTGGAGATCTCCTTGAGCAGATACCCGGTCGCCCCCGCCTTGATGGCGTCGTAGAGATCGGCCTCCTCGTCGCTGATCGTCAGCATGATGATCTTGGCGCTCGGAGCGACCTCCTTGATGGAGGTGCACGCCTCGATCCCGCCCCGCTTCGGCATCCGCACGTCCATCAGCACGATGTCGGGCAGCAGATCCGCTGCCTTGTCCACCGCCTCGGCCCCGTCCCCGGCCTCTCCGACGACCTGGATGTCCTCCTCCTGGGCCAGCACGATCTCCAACCCGCGCCGGAACAGCGCATGGTCGTCGACGACCAGCACCCGGATCGGCTCCTTGCGCCGCTCCCGCTCGTAGGGCTCCTCCTCCGCCACCGGGCCCGGGCGTGCGTCGGGCACGGGCATCACGGGCCCGAAGCTGTCCACCATCGTTCCTCCCCCACCCTGATCTCCCACCAACCCCGCTACGGCCAACGGCGGTTGGCCCGGGTCCTGATGTTACTCATGCCGACGCCCCCGGCCGGGTCCCGAGATCCGGCCGGGGGCACGAACATCAAGCCGGTGGCGTGCAGGCGGGTGCCGGACCGTGCCCGGCTGCCGCCGGTGGACCGCACCTGACCGGCGCAGGGCGGGTGTCAGCCGCCCAACGCCCCGCCCGCTCCGGGCGGCGGCTCCTGTACGAACGGGTCCGGTTCCAGATGAATCACGCCGTAGTCATAGCCGTGCCGCCGGTAGACGACACTGGGCTGCTTGGTTTCGGAGTCGACGAACAGATAGAAGTCGTGCCCCACCAACTCCATCTCGTAGAGCGCCTGGTCCAGCGTCATGGGAGCTGCCGCGTGCGTCTTCTCGCGGACGATGAGCGGTCCTTCGCCGCGCACCTCCAGCGGTCCCATCCTGGTGACCACGGGCTGGTCGTCGGCCTCCGAGGCCACGGCCACCGATCCGGCGGCGGCGTCCAGTTCTCCATTGAGTTCCGACGCGAGGTGGGCGGTCGCCGCCGCCACACTCATCGGTGCGCGGCTCCCGCCGCGGTGGACGCGACGCTTGTCGGCCTGCTTGCGCAGCCGGGCTTCCAGCTTGCTGGAGGCCAGGTCGAGCGCCGCGTACGGGTCGGAGGCCGCTGCCTCCGCACGAATGACCGGTCCCCGCGTACGCAGGGTGATCTCAACCCTGTCGGAACGGTCGGCCTGCCGGGGATTGTGCTCCTTGGCCACCTCGACCTCAAGGTTGATCACCTTGCCGTCGAGCTTCTCCACCTTCTCCAGCTTTTCGGCCACGTGCTTGCGGAACCGGTCGGGCACCTCTGTCTTACGACCCTTGACGACGATGTCCACGCAGAACTCCGTTCCCGGACAGTCCCACATTCCCGTGCGAACCGTCCTTGGTGCACTGACGCCGGAGGCTCGGCCCTCCCGCCGTTTGGCTCTCCGGCTCGAGTCGGCTTGCGAGTTTCACCTCCTTCTCCCCCGGAGGAGAGATCGCCACCCAATCCGAACGTACCTCCACTGGGGGAGGCTCGGCACCCCCTACCGGCACGTACCTCCGATCAGGGGAGTGAACCCTGGTACCACCTGCAACGATGTCGGCGATCTGATAGTTCCACCGCGTCACGCGAGGCAACTTTCCGTCCTCCCTGATCACTCGACCGAGCGCACCGCGAGCACCGCGGCCGCGGCCACGCCTCCCAATGCCCGCGACGCCTCCGCGAGCGTCGCGCCCGTCGTCATCACGTCGTCCACCAGCACGACCCGGCCCCCGCCCAGCAGCCGTACGCCGCCTGGCACCATCTCCAAAGCTCCGGCAAGATTCGCAGTCCGCTCCGCGGCGCTCAGCCCCGCCTGGTCGACGACCCTCCGGCGCAGGCACAGCACCGGCAGTACCTGTGCGGCCATGCCCTCCCCCCTGAGCACGGCCGCGGCCTCCCGCGCCATGCGCCGCACCGGATCGTGCCCCCGCCCCGCGACCGCCCGCCGCATGGAGGGCACCGGAACGAGCAGGATCGACGCCGGGCGCCGTACCGACCGGCAGCCTGCCCCGACGGGCGACCCGCCCAGGACAGGTGCGGCAGGCGCAGAGGTGCCCGTCGCACGCGAGGCGCGTTCGACGGCACGTGCGAGCACCGCTCCCAGCGGCGCGGCCAGCCCCAGGGCACCGCGTTCCTTGTGAGCGAGCAGCGCGGCCCGGGCCTCGTCGGTGTAGGTGAGGGCTCCATACACCTGCGGCAGTCCGGACGGTACGCGCGAGGGGCGGACCCGCCGCGGCACCGCGCCATTCAGCACGCTGCTGCACTCTTCGCACAAGCGGGCCCGCACACACGGGCGACCGCATCCGGCGCATCCCACGGGCAGCACCAGATCTGCGAGTTCCTGCCGAAGTCCCAGCCAGGTCCTCGACATGACCCCACTCTGACAGCGGGGATCCGGTGCCACCACCCCTGTGGAAAACTCCGGAGCACCGCGGCACCGGCCCGGGGAGCGGCGCCCGCGCTCCGCTGTGCCGCGGCACGGGGAGCGGCACGGCCGGATCCGGCCGACCGGCGGGGGGAGGCGCCCCGGCGGGCTCAGCCCGGGTAGGCGGGGGCCGAGCCGTGCTCCGTGAGCATCCGCCAGTTCGCGTCGGGGGGCAGCCGCACGATGCCGTCCTCGGAATCGGCCAGCAGCGGCTTGCTCTCGTCCTCGGAGGCGGCGACCCCCGTCACATCGGTGATCCCCGGGAGCGTCGGCTGGTCGGAGACCGAGCCGTCGGTCTCCATGTACTGCAGTTGCTGCACGCTGCCCGACTCGCGCCCCACCACGACGAGACGGCTGCCGCCTGCCCACGAAGCAGCCGAGACGTCCACCAGTTGGGGAGCGACCGGACGCAGTTGTTCGACCGTCACCCGGGACTCCTTCACCGTCCCGCCGCGCACCACCCGGCCGAGCTGCAGCGAGGCACGACCCTCGCTGTCCCGCACCCGCAGCAGGATCCGCACCCCGTCGGAGGCGACCCGCAGCGACTCGATGCGCTCGTCCTCGCCCAGGTCCGGCACTCTCACCTCGTCGGGCTGCTCCTTGCCGCTGCGCAGCCGCAGCAGCCGGGGAGCGTCCGGGTCGCGGTCGGCGACCCACAGGTCGCCCAGCCCGTCCCAGCTCGGCGCCGTCAGCCGGTCCTTCTCCTTCTCCGCCGCGCTGGTGAGCACCGGATCGCCGAGCGCGGTGGTGGCACTGCTCCCCTCCAGGGAAGCGACGTAGAGGGCACGCCGGCCGCGCGAGACGGCGGCGCCCTCGCTCTCGATCCGGTTGACCGCGACCGCGCCCATCTCCACCTGCCCGCTGCCCAGCGGGCCTTCGACCGGCCGGGCCGACGCGCTCTTGCGCTTGAAGGACGCGACGCGGTGCTTCCCGTCGATGAAGTACGCCCGCTTCGCACTGCCGTTGAGGCGGCCCGGCTGGAAGGCGGCGACCTGCTCCCGGGTCCGGGAGCAGAGCTGCCGGTCCTCGGGACCGGCCAGTTCCACCTTGCCGACCTTCGCCGACGCCTGGTCCTGCACGGAGTACAGCACCTGCGCCGCCATCCGCGCGCATCGCATGCCGCCGGCCTCGGCAGCGCGGGCGTTGAGCCGCAGCCGCAGCACGCCCGAATCGTCGAGGGAGAGGTGCTGTCCGCGCGCCAGGCGGCTGCCGCGCGGGAACGAGGAACTCACCACCGGGTCGATCCAGCCGGACGGGCCCTGCAGGAGCGCGGAGACCGTCTCGGTGACCGGGTCGATGCGGCGCCGAAGATAGACCGGATCGGCGACGAGCACGTTCTGACCGTCAGTGATCGAATCCGCATCCGGTCCGAGCTGCGCGTAGTAGTAGGTGTTGATGGGGCGGTAGATGCGCTGGAAGTCGGACTCGCCGAGCACGAGGCCGTCCGGCATCTCGTCGATGCGCCACTCGCCTTTCACCTTGGTCAGCCGGAAGACCTCGCTGTACTTGCCCTCGGAGGGCGAGTAGGCGTGCTTGCTGTCCACCTCGGCCATCCGGTCACCGGAGACCTCCACCGAATAGCCGCCCTCGACAGCCGTGCTCTCCGGCGGCGCCTTCACGGCATCCGGCGCGTCCGAGAGCACCGTCGTCGACGCGAACGGGTCCCATCTGCGGGCCATGTCGCGGGTCATGTATTCGCGCGCGGTGGGGAATGTGGCCTCGTCGCTGGTCGTCGCCTCCAGAAAGCCCCGGACTATCTGGGTCGGCGCCTCGCCCTTCTGCGGACTGACGCTGTAGACCCGCACCTGGGAGTCGGCTCCGCTGCGGTGCGAGGAACTGACGTGCTTGACCTTGCCCCCGTCCGGCATCGACGCACACCCGGCCAGCAGCGCCCCGCACGAGGCGAGCACGACCAGGGCGCGCCGCCGCCGCGCGGCGGTTCCGCCCCGCCGCGTACGCCCCTCGCCCGCTCTCATGCCCGCTCCTCTCCGGAATGTCCTGGCCGCTCGTCGTCCCGCGCCCCGCCGGTGGCCCCGGTGACCGGCGCCTGCGCGCTCCCCGCCGCCACCGCCTGCCGTTCCCGTTCCCTGGCCCGCTCCCGCTTCCGGCGCGAGTCCTCGGGCTCCAACCGCAGCGGAGAGCCCCGCAGCGGCTCGCCGGCGGTGCAGGGCAGGACGAGCAGGAACTGCGACCCGTCGCCCGGGGCGCCCCAGGCACGCAGCCACCCCCCGTGCAGCCGGGCGTCCTCCAGCGCGATCGACAGCCCCAGTCCGGTACCGCCGGTGGTGCGGGCCCGGGCCGGATCGGCCCGCCAGAAGCGGTTGAAGACCCGCTCGGCCTCGCCCTCCTTGAGGCCGACGCCGTAGTCCCGCACGGCCACCGCCACGGCACCGCCTCCGGTCGCGAGCCGCACCACCACGTCGCGGCCCTCCCCGTGCTCCACCGCGTTGTCGACCAGATTGCGCAGCACCCGCTCGATCCTGCGGCCGTCCATCTCGGCGACCACGGGCTGCTCGTCGCCTTTCACCAGGATCCTGCTGCCCTTGCGCTCGGCGAGCGGCTCGCTGCCCTCCACCACCCGGTGGACCACGTCCCGCAGGTCGACGGCGCTCGACTCGAGGTTGGCGGCGCCCGCGTCGAACCGGCTGATCTCCAGCAGATCCGCCAGCAGCGACTCGAACCGGTCGAGCTGCCCGAGCAGCAGTTCCGCCGAGCGGGCGGTCACCGGGTCGAAGTCCTCACGCGCCTCGTGGATCACGTCGGCAGCCATCCGGACCGTCGTCAAGGGCGTCCGCAACTCGTGCGAGACGTCCGAGACGAAGCGGCGCTGCATCCGGGAGAGCTCCTCCAACTGCTGGATCTTGAGCTGGAGGTTCTGCGCCATCTTGTTGAACGACTCCCCCAACCGGGCGATGTCGTCCTCGCCGGTGACCTTCATCCGCTCCTGGAGCCGCCCGGCCGCCAGCCGCTCGGAAATCCCGGCCGCCATCCGCACGGGCGTGACCACCTGCCGTACGACCAGCCACGCGATCGCGCCCAGCAGCACCACGACGAACACCCCGGCCGTCGCCAGGGTGCCCTTGACCAGGCTCAGCGACTCCTCCTCCTGGGTGAAGGGGAAGACGTAGTAGAGCTGGAAAGGATTGCCGCGCGCGTCGTTGAGGCGCTTGCCGACGATCAGCGCCGGTTCGCGGCTCGAATCCTGCCGGTAGACGCGGGCGTACCGGCGGTGCGGACCCGGCTCCTCGTCGAGGGCCTTGCGCAGATCCGCGGGGATGCTCTCGGGCCGGATGTCGCCGGCCGCGCGCGGGCCGCGCGTGGTGAGGCTGCTGTTGCCGAGGAAGGGCGACTCGCTGTTGTCGGAACCGAGCGCCACCACCGCATAGACGCCCTGGCCGCTGCTGGCGAGCTGTTCGACCAGGTTGGTCAACCAGGTGCCGGAGTTCTGCGCACCCCTGCTGCCCCGGATGCTGTCCTCACCGCTGGGGCCGCTGCCCGCGCTGTCGGCCATCCGCTCGGCAGCGGCGAAGCCGCCGGAAGCCTGGCTCTGCGCCGTCTGCTCCTTGGCCTCCAGCAAGCCGTTGCGGACCTGCCCGATGACGACGAGCCCCAGGAGCAGCACGACTCCCAGCGAGAGCAGCAGCGTCGCCACGACCACCCGGAGCTGGATGTTCCGCCGCCACAGCCGCATCACAGGCAGCAGCGGCCTCCGCACCCACCGCACGAAGAACCGCACCATGGGGCGCGCGCCGGGACCGGTCGCCCCCTCGGGGAGCAGGCCGTCGGAGAAGAGGACCCCGCTTCTCCACAGACGTCCGAATTTGGACACATCGGAGTCGCGGCCCGTCCCCCGCCCCCCGCCGGTGCGGTTCGGTGCGGTGTTACGGGCCATCTCAGCCCGGCCCGGCCTTGTAGCCCACACCCCGCACGGTCACGACGATCTCCGGCCGCTCCGGGTCCTTCTCGACCTTCGAGCGCAGCCGCTGCACGTGCACATTGACCAGCCTGGTGTCCGCCGCGTGCCGGTAGCCCCACACCTGCTCCAGCAGCACCTCGCGCGTGAAGACCTGCCACGGCTTCCGCGCCAGCGCCACCAGGAGGTCGAACTCGAGCGGGGTCAGGGCTATGGACCGGCCCTCCCGCTTGACCGAGTGCCCGGCCACATCGATCACCAGGTCGCCGATGGCCAACTGCTCCGGCGCGGGCTCCTCGGAGCGCCGCAACCGCGCCCTGATCCGCGCCACCAGTTCCTTGGGCTTGAACGGTTTGACGATGTAGTCGTCGGCCCCCGACTCGAGCCCGACCACCACGTCGACCGTGTCGCTCTTGGCCGTGAGCATGACCACCGGCACACCGGATTCCGCCCGGATCAGGCGGCACACCTCGATTCCGTCCCTCCCCGGCAGCATCAGGTCGAGCAGCACCAGATCCGGCTTGGTCTCCCGAAAGGCGGCGAGCGCCTTGTCGCCGTCCGCGACGAACGACGGTTCGAAGCCTTCTCCACGCAGCACAATGCCGAGCATTTCCGCCAGTGCGGTGTCGTCATCGACGACAAGGACGCGTCCCTTCATGCCTTCATCATCCCATTAGCCGATCGTGACGCTCGCTTTCGTGATGTGGAACACAGTTCCGCGATCCCGGCGGCCGTCACGGGCGAGGCTGTCCCCTCATCCGTGACCACCGCCGTGACCAGGGCGGACGGCGTCACATCGAACGCCGGATTGTAGGCGTGCGCCCCCACCGGAGCCAGCGCCGGGCCCCCTCCAGCACCCGCCGGACCCGATCCCGGCCCGGGTCCCACCGTCACCTCATGAGCCGCCCGCTGCTCCACTTCGATACCACTGCCCGTCTCCGTGTCCGGATCGATCGTGGTCACCGGAGCCACCACCACGAACGGCACCCCATGGTGGCCCGCCAGCACCGCCAGCGGATACGTACCGACCTTGTTCGCCACCGAGCCGTCCGCCGCGATCCGGTCGGCGCCGACGAGCACCGCATCCACCTCACCAGCCGCGAACAGCGACCCGGCGGCACCGTCCGCCAGCACGCTGTAGGCCATCCCCGCCTCGGCCGCCTCGTACGCCGTCAGCCTCGACCCCTGCAGCAGCGGACGCGTCTCCCCCACCCACAGCCGCCGCAGCTCACCGGCCCGATGCACGGCCTTCACCACGGCCAGCGCCGTGCCCTCACCACCGGACACCAGCCTGCCGGTGTTGCAGTGCGTCAGGATCCGCAGTCCGCCACCGGGCACCAGACCCGCCAGCAGCTCCCTCCCGTGCCCGGCCATCCGCGCACTCGCCTCGGCGTCCTCCCGGTGCAGCTCCCGCGCCGCAGCCAGCGCCCGGGCAGCCGCGTGCGCCGCACCGCCACCGGCAGCCTCCCGATACGCGGCCTCCACCCGCCGCGCCCCGTAGGCGAGGTTCACCGCCGTCGGCCGCGCATGTGCCAACTGCTCCGCGGCCTCCGCCACGTCGAAACGCCGCGCCGCGGCCAATGCGACCCCGTAGCCACCGGCGACACCCAGAACCGGCGCACCCCGCACCGCCAGCGACCGAATGGCGGCCACCAGCGCGGGCACGTCCGCGCACACCAGCTCCGCCTCCTCCACCGGCAGCCGGGTCTGGTCGAGAAGGACCACCACAGGCCCCTCCGATGACTCCTCGTAACGGATCACGGGCACACACTCGTCAGCCATCCGTCCAGTCTGCCCGTTCGGCGCAGGCCACCTGAAGGGCGTCGCAGGCTCCCGACTGGCCGCACCCGCACCGCCCCGTGGCACGATGGGCAGCCCACCAGGCCCGGGATTACACGAGGTGACCTCACGTGAACGACTCCCCGGACCGGGCTTCGCCCGGATCCGCTTCGCCCGACCCCCGCCCCTCCGGCACGCCCGGACCGCGCGTCGGGGGCCCGACGGGCGACGACACGGAGCGCACCGCACCCGAGACACCCCGGCCCGAGGCGGACGACCGCCCCCGCAACTGGGCCGCCGACCAGCCGCCTGCCGCCCCGCAGGGGTGGGACTGGGGCAACCGGGACGACAGCCGCGGCCGGCGCGGCAGCCGGGAGCAGATCCCGCAGCAGCACCCCGGCGGCCCGCGAGGGGGGACAGCGGGCCCCGGAGCCGTACCCCCCGGCCCCGCCTCGGGCTGGAACCACAACGGCCCGCCCGCAGCCTGGGCACACCCGCCGCAGGCCGCGAAGCCCGGCGTCGTCCCGCTCCGCCCCCTGGGCATCGGGGAGATCCTGGACGGCTCCGTCAGCGCCATGCGGGCCCACTGGCGCACCGCGCTGGGCATCGCCCTCGTCGTCGCCGTCCTCACCGAGCTCGTCTCGGTCCTCACCATGCGCCTCTGGCTCGGCGACTCGACCGCGTTCGAGACGCTGACCAAGAACGACGAGCCCAGCCTCGAGGAACTGAACAACGCCCTCACCGACACGCTCAGCACCCTGAGCGTGACCTGGATCGTCGGCATGCTCGGCACCGTGGTCGCCACCGCCATGCTCACCGTGGTCGTCAGCCGTGCGGTCCTCGGCCGCCAGGTCACTCCCGGTGAGGCATGGCGCGATGCACGCCCGCAGCTCCCCCGCCTGCTGGGCCTGCTGCTCCTCCTTCCCCTCCTGGTCTGCCTCGTCCTCTTCGGCTGCCTGCTCCCCGGGATACTCGTCGCGTTTGCGGGACCGGTCGGCCTGGCGCTCCTCCTGCTGTTCTTCGGGCTGCTGGGCGGAATCGCCGCCGCAGCCTGGGTCTGGGTCCGCTTCTGCCTCGCGCCGCCCGCGCTGATGCTGGAGAAGCAGGGGCTGATCGCGGCCATGCGGCGCTCGGCCAAACTGGTGACCGGAAGCTGGTGGCGCATCCTGGGCATCCAACTGCTCACTCTGGTGCTGATCACCGCCATCTCCTTCGTGGTCTCGCTGCCGACCACCGCCGTCTCCGCACTCGTCAGCGGCGGCGACACCCTCACCGACCCCGCGGCCGCGACGACCTGGAGCTCCCTCGTCATCAACGGCATCGGCTCCGTCCTGGCCTCGACCGTGGCCCTCCCCCTCAGCGCGGGCATCACCGCCCTCCTCTACCTCGACCAACGCATCCGACGCGAGGCCCTCGACCTCGAGCTGGCCCGCGCGGCAGGCGTCCCCGGCTTCGAGCACCGGGACACCGAACCCCCCACCGCGGGAGGCTGACACCGTGCCGGGGGGACACACCGAAGCGCTCTCCCGCTGCCGCGCCGCCGCTCTCCACCGGACGGCCACCGCGGACGAGGGCGACGGCCCCGTCACCATCCCCCGGCTACCGGCCCGCGAGGACGCCGAGCGGGAACTGTCCCGCCCCGAATACCACCAGCACGATCCCTCCCTGCTGCACCGCGCCCTCGACTGGCTGTGGGACCGCCTCGGCGACCTGCTCCGCACCGCCGCCGAAGCCGCCCCGGGCGGATCTGTGGGCCTCACCGTCCTGGCCTGCGTCCTCGTCCTTCTCCTCGTCGCCCTCCGCCTGCGGCTGGGCTCCCTTCGCGCCCGCCCCACCACCGACTCCGCGGCCCTGTTCACCGACCGGCTCCGCAACGCGGCCGAACACCGCGCAGCCGCCGCATCCCACGCCGGGGCCGACCGCTGGAATCCGGCTGTCCAGGAACGGATGCGCGCCCTGGTCCGCTCCCTGGAGGAGCGCGCACTGCTCGACCCCCGCCCTGGCCGCACAGCCGACGAAGCCACCAACGAGGCCGCCACCGACCTCCCCGAACTCGCCGAACAGCTACGGGCCGCCGCCCGCATCTTCGACGAGGTCACCTACGCCGACCGACCGGCCGGCCCCACCGACTACGCCCTCCTCCGCGACCTGGACAACGCCCTCCTCCACACCAGACCCAACCCGCCCGCGAGCCGCACCCCCACAGCGCCGACTCCCCACGGATGGGCCGTGTGACGACCACTGCCCCCACCTCCACCTCACCCCTCGCACGTCACATATGGCAGCGGGCCCGCGGGCTTCTCCTGGCTGCCGCGCTGCTCGCTGTCGCCGGGGTGACCCTCGCCGCACTCCGCTCCGCCGAGCACACCGCCCCACTGGACCCCCGCTCGGCCTCGCCCGAGGGCAGCAAGGCCCTCGCCCGCCTGCTCACCGACCGGGGCGTGCACACCACAGTCCTCACCGACTCCTCCGCCCTGCGCCGACGGACCGGACCCGACACCACACTCCTCGTCCCCTTCCCCAACTCCCTCACCGAGCGTCAACGCGCCGCCCTCCACACAGCGGCCGAGGACTCCGGCCGCACCGTCCTGCTGGCGCCTGACGCGAAGACAACCGCCGCTCTCACCCCCGGCATCCGCACCTTCGCCGCCCTACCCGTCCAGCCGACACCTCCGGACTGCGACCTGCCCGCGGCGCGCCGCGCCGACAGTGCGGACCTCGGCGGACACCGCTACGGCACCACCGACCGACTCGCCGAGAGGTGCTATCCGAGGAACGGCCGCGCCACCCTGCTGCGCCTCCGCACGCCGTCCCGCGGCGACACCGTCCTCCTGGGTACGGCCGACCCCCTCCGCAACGAACACCTCGATCACCACGGCAACGCCTCCCTGGTCCTGCAACTCCTCGGGCCCCACCCACAGCTCCTCTGGTACCTCCCCTCCGACAGCGGTGCGGCTCCCTCCGACGACCAGGAGCGCAGCTTCTTCGACCTGGTGCCCGGCGGCTGGTCCTGGGCGGCCGTACAGCTGGCCGTCGCGGCCCTCCTCGCCGCCCTGTGGAGGGCACGGCGCCTGGGCCCTCTCGTCACCGAACAGCTCCCGGTCACTGTGCCCGCAGCGGAGGCGACGGAGGGAAGATCCCGCCTCTACCGGAGAGCCAACGATCGCGGTCACGCGGCCGACGCCCTCCGCACTGCCTGCCGCGGCCGGCTCGCCCTCCTGACCGGAGTGCCTCGTGCACAGGCCGATGACCCCGAGGCACTGGTCCCTGTCCTGACCGCCCGAGCAGCGGACCGAGCGTCACCCGGACCGGATGAACCGCTGCACGACGAGGCCAGTATCCGCTCCCTCCTCTTCGGCTCCCCTCCTCCGAACGACTCCGCACTGCTCCGCCTCGCGGAGGAACTCGACCTCCTTGAGCAACTCTTCGCCCCCTTCGGTCCGCAGCAGCACCGTCGACAGACAGACAAGGACATCGCCCCGTGAGCGCCCCCTCCGCAGACAGCGCCCGCAGCGCCCTCGAAGCCCTCCGCCAGGAAATCTCCAAGGCCGTCGTAGGACAGGACGCCGCAGTCACCGGTCTCGTCATCGCCCTGCTGTGCCGAGGGCACGTACTGCTCGAGGGTGTGCCGGGTGTCGCCAAGACACTCCTCGTGCGCACCCTGGCCACCGCACTCGAACTCGACACCAGAAGAGTGCAGTTCACACCGGACCTGATGCCCGGCGACGTCACCGGTTCACTGATCTACGACTCGCGCGCAGCCACGTTCTCCTTCCAACCCGGCCCGGTGTTCACCAATCTCCTGCTCGCCGACGAGATCAACCGCACTCCTCCGAAAACTCAGGCATCGCTGCTGGAAGCCATGGAAGAACACCAGGTCTCGGTCGACGGCAGACCCCATCCGCTGCCCGAGCCCTTCCTCGTCGCCGCCACCCAGAACCCCGTCGAGTACGAGGGGACCTACCCCCTGCCCGAGGCCCAGCTCGACCGCTTCCTGCTGAAACTGACCATCCCGCTACCCTCTCGGGACACCGAGCTCGATGTACTCACGCGGCACGCCGAGGGCTTCGACCCCCGGGACCTGGCCGCCATGGGCGTACGCCCTGTCGCGGGCCGCGCCGAGATCGAAGCTGCGCGCGCAGCCGTCGCCCGGACCACCGTCTCCCCCGACGTCACCGGCTATGTCGTCGATATCTGCCGTGCCACCCGCGATTCCCCCTCGCTCTCCCTCGGGGTCTCCCCCCGAGGCGCTACCGCTCTGCTCTCCGCCGCCCGCGCCTGGGCCTGGCTCACCGGTCGGGACTACGTCACGCCCGACGACGTGAAGGCATTCGCCCCGCCCACGCTCCGGCACCGGGTCCGGCTACGACCCGAGGCCGAGATGGAAGGTGTCACCTCTGACAGCGTGCTGCACTCCGTTCTGACCCACACCCCTGTCCCCCGCTGAGAAGTCCGGTTCCTTCCATGGCCCTCACCGGCAGAACAGCCCTCGCAGCCGCCTTGGCCACGCTCATCGTGGGCCTCCTGCTGCCCAGTTGGACCGGAATCCTCGCCGTCGAACTCCCCTTGCTGATCGCCATCGTGGCCGACCTGTTCCTGGCCGCGCCAGTGAGTCAGCTTCAGTTCACCCGAAGCGGTGACACATCAGTTCGACTCGGCGAACAGGCACTCGTCTCTCTCGTCGTCACGAACCCCAGTACCCGCGCCCTGCACGCGGACCTCCGCGACGCCTGGCCGCCCAGCAGTTGGCCGCACGACCTCTCCGGCCGTGCGAGCCGCCACACGCTGCGCGTACCTCCTGGAGAGCGACGCCGCGTCACCACGCGGCTCGAGCCCACCCGCCGCGGGGACCGCGAAGCCGTGCGCGTCACGGTCCGTTCGCACGGCCCCCTGGGCCTCGCCGCCCGCCAAGGGCATCACGAGGTCCCCTGGACCGTCCGCGTCCTTCCCGCCTTCCCGAGTCGGAGGCTCCTTCCGGGGAAACTGGCCCGCCTCCGCGAACTCGACGGCCGCACAAGCATCCTGACCAGCGGTGACGGGACCGAGTTCGACAGCCTGCGGGAATACGCGCCCGGAGACGACACCCGTTCCATCGACTGGCGTGCCACGGCACGACGCGGGGACGTGGCCGTCCGGACCTGGCGGCCCGAGCGGGACCGCCGGATCCTCCTCGTCCTCGACACGGGCCGCACATCGGCAGGCCGAGTCGGTGACGTTCCCCGCCTCGACGTGGCCATGGACGCAGCACTGCTCCTCGCCGCCTCGGCCGTCCGCGCCGGCGACCGCGTCGACCTGCTCGCCCATGATCGTGTCACCAGGACGAGCGTCACGGGCCGCTCCGGCCCCGGCACGCTGCCCGCGCTCGTAGCGGCCATGGCCCCTCTCGAGCCCGTTCTCACGGAATCCGACCTGCGCGCTCTGGCGGCAAGAGCTCTCCGTACGACACCCAGCGGATCGCTCCTGGTCCTCCTGACCGGGCTCGATCGCGCACCGGTCGACGAGGGGCTGCTGCCAGTTCTGCCGCTCCTCACCCGACGGCACGCTGTTCTTGTCGCCTCGGTATCCGATCCCCGCATCAGGGAGATGGCGCGCGGACGGGGCACTCTCGACGCGGTGTACGGGGCTGCAGCAGCGGCACAGGCGCTCGGGGAACGACAGGAGACGGCCGAGCGTCTGCGTCGGCACGGCGTGACTGTCGTGGACGAGCCCCCGGCCAGAATCGCCTCCGCACTCACCGACGTCTATCTCTCGCTCAAAGCGGCGGGACGGTTGTGAACGGGGAGGCAGGGGCCTTTCGGCTCCGGACGGTTCCGGGAACCGGACCAAACCAGGGGGCGGCCTCAGAAAGGGCGGGCGGACAGAGCCGGACGACCATCGGCACGCGTACTGCGCTGCAGATCGTCCACCTCGGAAGCCGGATCGCCGCAAACCGGATGACCGCCAGGGGCAGCCGGCCGACAAGGACGGTTGGAGGCGGGAAGACGAATCGGTTCTGAACGTGAGAAAGCCCCGTCGGATGAATCCGACGGGGCTTTCCCCACAAAGAGTTCGGCGGCGTCCTACTCTCCCACACGCTCCCGCATGCAGTACCATCGGCGCTGAAAGGCTTAGCTTCCGGGTTCGGAATGTGACCGGGCGTTTCCCTCACGCTATGACCACCGAAACACGGTGAAACACACAACCAGCAGCACAACACACCCCAACGACAGGGTGGTGCTTGCACGGTTGTTGTCTCAGAACCAACACAGTGGACGCGAGCCTCTATGGACAAGCCCTCGGCCTATTAGTACCGGTCACCTCCACACGTTACCGTGCTTCCAGATCCGGCCTATCAACC